>CAVZIC010000027.1:0-27983 GCA_963775195.1 uncultured Chloroflexia bacterium | reverse complement strand
GGCGACCCGCGACCGCTCGGCAGCGACGACCTCATCGGGTCTGCCGGTGAGGTCGCGCATAACCTGCCAACGAATCGAAGCGTCAGAATCAAGGAGCCACGGTATGACCGACCGGTTCGGTTTCGTTGCCTGCGATTCGCTTTTCTGGGCCATCATCGCTATATCCTTCCGCTCGAGACATCCGGACATTCACTTGAGGGCGAGAGGCAAGTAGACCTGGAAGACGGGACTTCCCTGGCCCTGCAGCTTGACGCTTGTGCTACCGGCATTTGTGCCGAACGTGCTGGTTGAGGAGAAGGCGCCCACTGCCGTCGGTGTGAAAGTATAGTAGAAATGGCAGCTCTGCCCAGGCAGAAGGCAGCAGTTCCCAATATGGAAGAGGGGGTAGAATAGGGGCGTCACCTAGATAGAGCCAGACATGAAGTGCAAGGAGCCACGGATGGGGAAGCCAGTGAAATTCAGAGAGCTCCTCGCCCCTGTGCGGCAGGCACTCGAGTGCTTGCCGGAACATCGACGTGGGCAGAACATCCAATACAGCCTCACGGAAGCCGGGCTGAGTGCTTTTGCGGTGTTCTACATGCAATCGCCCTCGTTTTTGGCGCACCAGCGGGATATGCAGCGCCAACGGGGGCGGAACAATGTGCAGAGCTTGTTTGGAGTCGCACAGATCCCTAGTGATAGTCAGCTGCGGAATCTGCTCGATCCGGTGGATCCGGCAGGGCTGCAGACACCCTTCTGGGAGATCTATGCGCAGCTGCAAGCTGCGGGACACTTGGACGCCTACACCGGCGTGGGGGGCACCCGCCTGATCTCACTGGACGGGTCACAATACTTCAGTTCGGAGAAAGTGCAGTGCCCGAAGTGTCGGGTGACCTTGCGGGAGGAGCAGCCGCACTACTCCCATGGGGTGCTGTTGGCGGTGGTGGGGGCTCCCGAGCAAGCAGCCGTGATCTGCTTAGCGCCGGAGTTCATCACCCCGCAAGATGGACACGACAAGCAGGATTGTGAACAGCAAGCGATCAAACGCTGGCTTAAGCGGAACGCGGTGCGGTTTGCTCCTGAGAGCGTGACCATTCTGACGGATGATCTGCATTGTCACTATCCGTTGTGTACGTCGCTGGCGCAGCATCACATGCACTTCATTCTCACCTGCAAAGAAGCCTCACACCCCGCGCTGTACGAGGAAGTGCACTTACTCGAGCCGGTGGCCGGCGCCATCAGCACGCAGGTGGTAGAAAAACGGCACGGACGACGCCGCGAACGCTGGATCTACCGCTGGGTGGAGCAAGTCCCGCTGCGGGGAGATCTGGAAACGGTGATGGTCAACTGGTGTGAGCTGACCATCTGCGATGGTGCAACCGACCAACAAGTCTATCACTGTGCCTGGGCGACGGATCATCCGGTGACGGCAGAGACCGTCCCGGAGATTGTGGCCAGTGGACGGAGCCGCTGGAAAGTCGAGAATGAAGGGTTCAATGTGCTCAAGAACCAAGGCTACCATTTCGAGCACAACTACGGCCATGGACAGCACCATCTGAGCAGTGTCTTGTTGACCTTGTTGCTGCTGGCCTTTCTCTGCCACACGGCCCTGGGGCTCAGTTGCGCGACCTATCAAGCCGTACGGCGGGAACTGGGAGCCCGGCGCACGTTCTTCAACGACTTACGGGCGCTCACGCGCTACGTCTACTTCTCCGATTGGCAATGCTTACTCACGTTCATGTATCAGCAATTGGACTTGCCGCCAGAAGAGCTTCCGAATCAATCTGAAGCGGACTCGCTGACGATGCCACACGTTTCTTAGGTGCGGCACTGTGTGCTGGGCACGTTGCCGGCTACGGACGGTCGTCCTGAGCCAGCCGGCGCCGGCTGGCTCAGTGACTGTTCCCTGTCAGACCTCGCCCTACGCTGTTCAGCGCCGGCCGGACACCTCTAGAGATCCGCTTCTGCGTTCCCCAGCGTCTCCTACGTGTCTCACTGTTTACATTCGGGCTCATATTTGGAATTGCTGGGCAGAAGGCCGCCGGCAACGTTGCAGTCCTGGGAACCGTTGAACGGCGACGATACGCCACCCCCCGCCCAACCGGTCAGCGGCGTCAGGCCCGTATTGGTGATGGTCACGATCTGTGTGGAATGAAAGCTGAGCGCCACCGGCCCAAAGTCAAGCCAGAGAGGATTTGTGGTCATGCTCGGTGCAGCGCCCGTTCCCTGGAGATCGATCGAGAAACTGCCGAAGCTGTCGGCTACGGTTGAGACAGCAGAGAATCCCCCTGGCGAAGCAGGGCTGAAGGCGTAGTAGAAATGGCAGGTCGCGCCCGGCGGAAGGCCGCCGGCTATGTTGCAGTCCTGGGAGGCACTAAAGGGCGTGCTGACGTCCCCACCTCCCCAGCCTGTGATGTTGGTGAGACCGTGGTTGGTGACGGCCACCTCGAGCCGGGCGGTGTCACCGACACCGACAGGGCCGAAGTCGATCGAGCGCGGCGTGATCTGCTGTCCGCCACCGGTGATCGCGAGCGGATGGGCGCTTCCCATCAGGTCGACGACGATCGATCCTCCATTGGTGGTGGAGGTCGAGGTTGCGCTGAACGTTCCACTCGCGGCGGTGGCGAAGTCGAAGTAGTAATGGCACGAGTGTCCGGGCAGGACACCGCCGGCTATGTTGCAGTCCTGGGAGGCGCTGAACGGCGACGGTACGCCGCCGCCGGCCCAACCTGTCAGAGGGGCCAGCCCGGTATTCGTGATGGTTACCACCTGGGTAGGGGACGAGCCCACAATGCGGCCGTTCGCCAGTACATCACCGAAGTCCAGGGCGTGGTAATTGTAGGTGGCCTGGGCGCCCACACCCTGACCATGCACAATGATGGTGATGGGCCCGGCAATCGTGCTGCTGGCTGAGGTGGCGCTGAACGTGCCGGCAGCCGTAGGGGAAAAGTTGAAGTAGTAGTGGCAGGAATGCCCGGGAAGAACCCCACCCGCAATATTGCAGTCCTGTGAAGCATTGAACGGGGCATTCACGCCTCCTCCGGCCCAGCCCGTAAGTGGGACGTTGCCACTGTTGGTAATGGTGACGCTCAGCGTTGGGCCGCTAGACCCCAGGCCGACCGGGCCAAAATCCAACTCAAGCGGCGTCGCCCACTGCTGGGCAGTGGGCACGCCTGTCTGAACTTTCGGGCCAGCAGTCAGCATCGGGACTGCAAATACGACGATCCAAGCAACCAGGACTCGCGAAAGAGGTCTCATTTTATCGCCTCACGATCTGACGTACGGACAGAATCCACCATCCCCCTCAGACCTCCGTGCGTCTGAGGAGCCAGCCCGTGAGATGAGGTCGCCAACAATATCGACACTATTGTACCGGCATTTGTCTGTGGATGTCTCTTCCGGTCGTCATGCCAAACCAAGGCCATCCTGAAAACCAACTCGTGATGGTCTGCCTGCTAGATCACGACAAGGACTGTCTGTAGGTCGGCATTTGGCGAGATCCGTAGTCTCTTCCCACTGGCTGTGACCAGCCCCCGAACCAAAACCTTCTGGCACTTTCTATAGAGATAGGGGCGTTCCACGGGCAGCTCTACACCCTCATTGCCGTACACGCGGTCAGGATCGGTGAAGAGGTAGGGGCCCTCATAGTCCTCGGGATGGTTGCTGTCGTCAATGAACAGCCCATCGATCGTGATCTCCCGCGGCATCGAGCAGGGGTAGCCGAAGTCGTGCATACCGTCGTTGCTCACGCCGATCACGTGCGGCGTCGACGTCTCGCCGCACGACGGGATCCAGCGGCAGTTGCGGATGATGAGGTCGCCCACCCAGGTGCTGCCGTAGTCGTCGCGGAAACGGACCAAGGCGCTGCCGTACAGTGTGGAGTCCTCAACCGTCAGCGTGCCGCGGCCGATGGCGTTGAGTCCCATGTGACCAAGGGTACAGTGACGGATCGTGTAGGTGCCGGAGACGCCCATGTGCGTGTCCATCCTGGAGAGGGTGCAGTCCTCGAGCACGATGTTCTTGCAGAAGTTCGTCGCAATCACGCCCCAGCGGGTGCGGTCGCAGACGTGGTTCATCCGGCAGTTGACCATGTGGAAGTTCACCACGTTGTTCGCGTGCATGTCGTACGATCCCATATTGACCGGCTTTCCCGCCGAGCCGATGGTCGAGTAGATCTTGTGTCCGGTGGCGAAGCAGTTGCGGAGCGTGATGTTGGCGCACTGCTCGGCGCTGAGGAAGCCCCGGTAGGGATGGCCCACGGCGGTCTCCCCAACGACGTAGTGGGTCAGGCCATCGACCTCTGTGTTCGATCGGGTGATCTCGATGTTCCGGGCCCAGTAGTTGTAGCCGACCGGCTGGTCCATCCGGTTGGCGAAAGTGGTGAAGACGCCGCCACGCAGGACGAGCGGCTCGTCGTCGATCGGGTGGACCTCGAGGCGCGTGATGACGTCATAGTCCCAGTCGATGTCGCCCTCGATCGAGCCGTCCCGATGGAGGATGAAGCAGTCGTGCTGGGGCACGCCGGCGTTCTGGTTGAGGCCCCGCCGGATGTAGCGCCGTACATTGTCGTTTTCCACCAGGACGTGGCAGTCGCGCGCGGGCCGCACGTCCACCTGCTTCTGGTCCCGCGCAAGCCGCTCGATGCGCAGCGCTTCGGGCGTCCAGCAGCGAGCGCACCGCGAAGAGCGGCGCCTTGTGATCCTCGACGTGGGCCGCCTGCGTCATCAATTGTGAAACGCGACGTGTTCCAGTCGGTGTCGGTGGCGATGATCGCCGTGAGCGCTCGATAGCCGAGGTGGTAGGTCGCGTCGGGCTGGGTCCTGACGGGCAGCCCGTGCGCGTTGGCATAGGCGTGGGCCTCGCAGATCGCGGGGAGATCATCGGTCACGCCATCGCCAACCGCGCCGAACGCCTCGTAAGTGACGAGACCCTCTTTGGAAGTTACGCTGTTCTCCACCATCTCACCTCCGGCAGATACCACGCTGTGAATGATGCTTCCCGACTTACACGCTGGTTGCCTCCTCGACGCTTGCACTCAGCATATGCGTGGTTCTACTATGCGTCAACCGTGAGACGACCAAGATGCACCTACATTCGCGGGCGCGACGATTTGCCACAGGGCAATGGGTCGATGTGAACTTGTGCGGAAGCGTCTACCAGGGAAGCCTGGCGGCGACGTCGCATACCGGTGCAGGCACGATGACCGTACGAGCGGGGGCGAGAGGACATGATGCAGATGAGAGATGCACTCTACAATAACACCGACGAGGAGTACCGGGAGATCTGCGACTTCCTCAATGCGCTGTCGACCAAGGACCCATGTATGCTTTGGGAGTCCGGGAGGATGAACTTCTGGCGGTATAACGTCCACGCAGACAAAGATCCCGACGGCCCCTTTTTCAGAGAGAACGTGCACGTCTGGCGGGCGGAGGACGGCGCGATGGTCGCACTGTTCATTTCGGAGTACGGCGGCGACGACTTCTTTATCGAGGTGATGCCCGAGTATCGCGAGGTCTATCCCGACATCTTCCGCTGGATCGATGAGGTCTGGGCGACCACGCGGACGGCCATCGAGATCGACATCTATGGTGACGACGAGGAGAAGATCCGGAGGCTGGAGGCGCAGGGCTACCAATTCAAGGGTCACTTCGAGAACCTGCGAACCTACGAGCTGGACGCCCTCGATCTCGGCTATACGCTCGAAGAAGGGTTCACCGTGCAGGCGTTTTCCGAGTCGCTCAACACCGCCAGCCGGGTGGCCCTCGTGCAGAGCGCTTTCGACAATCCCGGATATACGGAGGCCAACCTCAAGGGTTTGATGTCATCGCCTGACTACATCGACGAGTACAATTTGGTGGTCGTCTCGCCGGAGGGCAAGCACGTGGCGTACTGCGTGGGCTGGCACGAACGCGCCGACGAACACGCCGGTTACGTCGAGCCCGTGGGCACCCACGCCGGCTATCGCAGGCGAGGGTTTGCCTCAGCGGTGATCAAGGATTGCTTCAGACGGATGAAGGCCAACGGCATATGGACCGTTGAGATCGCTTCGCGCGCCGAGCCCAATGTGTCGAACTACCTCTACGATTCGCTGCATCCGCGGAACAAGCGAGAGATCCACAAGTATGCCAAGGCTGTAGCGTGAGGTTCACTTATTGGTCGCTCCGCTCCTACCCCTCCGGTTCCGAAACATCCACCCGGATCAGAAGCGTGTAGGCGTTGACCGCCGCCGTACCCAACAGGGTCACGATGATGCCGACCAGGAAGTAGGTACCAGCAGTGATGCGGGCCATCAGCAGGACGGAGATGACAGCCAGTGCTGCCAGGCATATCGTGGGGACTGTGAACCTGCGGTCGATGCGCTTGACACCATGGCTCTGCTGCTGTTGCAGCGCGTGCCGTCGCTGGATGATCGCATTGGCTACGCCGAGAACGCCGAGAAGCAGCAATGGCGCTCCAAGCCCAAATGGTGAGACCTTCGGGATCAGGAACATGATGGAGATGAACAACACGTAGAAGAAGCAGTTGAAGGTGAGACCTGCAAACTGCTGCAGGTCGGCGTAGGCCTCCCTGCGGAAGGCTTCGACGTTGATCGAGACCGCAACAAAGAGTAGGCCCATCAGCGTCGCAGCCGCCGTCCCGGCCAACAGGTAGAAGGTCTCCCATTCCGCGATTGCCAGCGAGAAGTCAGTCATAGTCACCTTTCTAGAATTCGGCGAAGTACCGAAAGTCGCGAGTGTCCTCACCTTCCGGAGTGCGGAGCACCAGCCACGCGTGTGCGTCGTCCGGCGGCGAAGTCTCCTCGACCTTCCACCCGAGATTGTTGATATAAAACGCTGCCGCCCGCCCAATGCCGGGCAGGTCGTAATCGTCGAGGAAAACGACGCCACCCTTGCGCACCAGCCGGCCCAGGTAGTACAGATCCACGAAGACCGCGTCGAAGCGATGGTTGCCGTCAACAAAGGCGAGGTCGAATTGCCTGCCCTCTCTGAGAAACTGCGGCAAGGCTAGCTGTGATTTTTCACCATGGAACTCGACAATCGACCGGACGCCGGCTTCCGCCAAGATCTCCAAGCCGCGATCGGCGTAGCCCGATGCCTGATAGGGATCGAGCGCAACGTGCCTCGGGTCGGGGTTCCCAGTCAGGAGCAACCCCTCACAGATGTGCAGCGCCGAGAACCCGAAAGCGAGACCAATCTCGATGGTGTGTGCAGCCTTTTCGTTCCACACCCATCTTCGGAGCGCTTCACCCTCTGAGGCGGTAATCGTCACCGTGCGGAAGTCGGGCCGCGCATCACCTGTATCAACCGGCGCCGAGCCCTCCCGGTCCAGGCTGACGATGACGGCGCGGACCCTCTGAACTGCTGCGCTACGAGCCGTTTTGTTCTCCATGCTCGCTCCCGGTCAGCCGCAACGCGTTGCGCTTTGACGTAGTCCCAGCTGATTCCACAGCCATCCCCAGTCCCTGCGGCACAGGGACATAGCCCGCGGCACCCCTCGAATCGCAGATTGCGTGACGGAGACCGTGGCAGTGCAGCTCCAAGATTCGCCCGTGAGACCATATCGCCACCTCGCCGGACTCGGGGCATGTACTTGGATGGTAGCGCCCTACGGGTCGTTGTCAAAGGGACAACGAGGACGAATGCATGATTGGGGTAAATGCGCTCTACTGACAGATCACTTGCTGCACTGTCGGGTTCAGGCGCGCTCAAGTGTGCAGCGGAGCGGCGTCGTCTGCACCCCGGTGTGGCCCGTACGCCGCGTCCGGGCTCTCGGGCACACTGTGTTGGCACAGCAACGTGCTCAGCTGCAGTCCCGGGCGAGCGCCCGGCTCAGCTTTGCCCGGGCGGGGTGACCGCACCAATCTGCTGCATCAGACCGGCACTATCCATCAGTCCCCAGTGTTCCACCAACTTGCCCCCAGCAATGCGGATGATGTCGATTACCCCAAAGGATACCCTCTTGCCGGTAGGTGGGACGCCCATGAACTCGCCCCTATGGGTGCCGCTCCAGGTCTGACGGACCGCGACGCGTAATTACGTATGTGATGACCTATTTTTCGTCAACAGGGGTCTGGGATACCAGGATGCCGAGGCAGTCTACGTTGTGGTCCTCCATATCGGGGCTTCCAGTCCTGCGAGGGCACAGGGCAGGCCGGCAGACAAACCAACAGCCGGACCACCACGTTGCCCCGAACCGCGCACCTGATCCACAGTGATTCTGTAGATATCCCCGGCTTCGCTGTTTCCCACGTCCGGCTCGATCTGGCACATGGGTGCAGCTGATAGCATACTCTTACCGGATTCGACCTCGTCTGTGCCTTCGCATGTGGTCATAATCGTCGGCTGTATGGGAGGGAACTATGGGCAGTAGTAGGCCGTCAAGAGTCGCCGGATACGTAGCTTGTGCTGTAATCTCTGCCACCGTTCTGCTGACCACAAGGTGCGACTTCCTTGGGGACGTGACTGAGCTTGTGAGCAAGGATGAGCTGCGACCCGCAACAATCGCCCTCGAGGAAGGGGTGCAGCCTGCGGATCCAGCCTTGACCACCCCAAAACCTGTCATGACACAGCCCGCATACAAACAGGTACCTGCGGCGCCGTCGGCGGGTGACACGGTCATACGCACCATCGATCGTATGGCGATGGTCTACGTGCCGGCAGGGACCTTTGTGATGGGAAGTGCGGAGGGCAGAGAGGCTGAGATGCCGGTCCACGATGTGACTGTGGACGCGGTCTGGATGGACCGGACCGAGGTGTCCAATGCACAGTATCAGGCCTGCGTGGTCGCGGGCCGGTGCGCGGCTTCTGCCTTTGCCGAAGATCCGGACTACGGCGCGCCTGATCTATCCGTAGTCGGGGTCACGTGGTTCCAGGCATACGATTACTGCGCATGGGTAGGTGCGCGTCTGCCAACCGAGGCCGAGTGGGAATATGCGGCACGCGGCCCGGAAGGCACCATCTATCCATGGGGAAACGACCTCCGTGACGGGGCTGCCAACTGCGATGAGAGTGTGTGCCAAGACGGATATGAGGTGGCTGCGCCCGTGGGCAGCTTCCCCGAGGGGGCAAGTTGGGTAGGTGCCCTGGATATGGCGGGCAACGTGTGGGAGTGGGTCGCCGACTGGGGTGAGGTCTACCCATCTACGCAGGTGACGAATCCTGCAGGCCCCGACACCGGACAGGTCCGCGTGATGCGCGGTGGTGACTGGGACAATGATGAGGACTACATGCGCTCGACCTTCCGTGAGGTCGATGAGCCGACGCAGGCCTATTATACGCTGGGGTTCCGCTGTGCAAGTGCGGAGCGTCCATAGATCGAGGCGAGCGTTCGCGCCTGCCGTGGTTTCGATGGTGAATGATGCCCAGGGCCATACGCTCCGGAGAGGTGAAGCCGGCGGTCCGAGTGAGCTAGCCGACACCGAACAACAGCCCAGCATCGGATTGCCGCAGCCGAACTTTGGCGACTTAGCTCCGACTTGCCGTATGTGCGCCTGTCTGGCACGCTTTGCCGCGGAATGGCCGATAGGCGTCAGGGTGATCCACGTCGTGTAGTTGGCTACTCCAGGTGTCCGCCGTCCTCCGCTTCTTGCAGGACATCGAGGATGGCCGCAACCAACTGACGAGCATCGGCTTCGCTCAACTCAACAGCGACCCTGGCGTCCAATCCCAGACTCTCGTTCACGAAATCGATGTTCAGCGCATGCTCGTGCTGGATGTGGAACGGGTGATCGTACGACACGTTCGCCTGGTTGACCGAGAACCAGCCGCTGGTCCCCTGCCCGCTGCCGTCGAGTTCGACTTTTTTGACAATCATCGTGCACATGGTTTCCCTCCCCTACACTTCCGTCTGCAGGTACTTGGCCAGGAACGCGAAGATCTTCTCCCACCCATCCACTGCCTGCTGCTGCCGGTAGTTCGGCCTGTGATAGTAGAAGAAACCGTGCCCCGCGCCCGGATACCTGTAGAACTCATAGACCTTACCGTGGTCGATCAGTGCCTGTTCGTGGATGTCAACCTGCTCCGGACTCGGGCTGCTGTCATCATTCCCAAAGAGACCCAGGATCGGGCACGCAAGGTCCGCGGTGTAGTCGATCGGAGCGACCGGGCGCTTAGGCGTCAAGTCTTTCTCGGCCGTTACCACCCCGCCTCCCCAACAATCAACCACCGCATCCACGTCCGGGATCCTGCACGCCGCCAGATAGGCCTGCCGGCCGCCAGAACAGGTGCCGAATAGCCCGACTTTGCCGTTGACGTAGGGCAGGGACCGGAGGAGTGCGACGCCACCAGCGACGTCACCCACGACCTGATCATCCGGGATTCCACCATCGCCACGGACTTTCACGGCGACGTTTTCCGGTGTGCCATGCCCAACCCGGAAGTACAGGTCTGGGGATAACGCTACATAGCCGTGATGGGCGAACCTGCGGGTTGCTTCCCGGTACCATTCATCCCAACCGGGCATATGGTGGAGCAACACGAGCGCGGGGAAGGGCCCGGCACCCAATGGACGCGCAAGGTACGCGTTGATCAACGTATGGTTGTCCCCGCCCATCGTGATCGTCTCCGCCAGCATTCCCTCATACATCTGCGTTTGGTACATCTTACCCTCCTTCGTAAATGCTATGCCAGACTCACCGAACCGTACGACTCGAGTCGCGGCCCACAGGCAGTCCATACTGAAGTCGAGGATCCAGAATTCCGCCGCCTTCCTCGCCTAGATTGTCGATGTCTCGCAGGCTGCATCGCCTATGATATGCCCGATCCCATGGTTCGCCAATGATCGTCAGGGCAACTGCAAGGAATGCTTGCTTCCTGACTTTCCGGGGACGTTGGTAGAGTGCGGGACTGGTTTGCGTAATTGACCCCCGGTTCCCGTTGACAGATTACTCAGGAGCGTTACAATCCTGCCTGTGTAGGCCCTCCCATCTATCTTATGGGGAGCGGCCTATTTTCTTGACTTGCACTGTGCATACGTAGCTTCTGGTTTGGAGGGGGCATGACTAAACGTACTTATAGACGTAAGGCAGGGTCTACTCGCAATAGTTTCATCGCGATTGCCCTGTTGGCAGTGGTGGCGACGTACCTGGTGGCGCCACTCCCGCATCCACAGTGGCTGTCCAGCCTGCTGTTCTGGCGGCCAGAAGGCAGGCGGTCCTTGGACTTCCAGTTGGGTCTGGATCTGCGCGGCGGCATTCAGGTCCTGCTGGCGGCCGATCTGCAGCCGGGACAAGTTCTGGCGCCCGGTGCGATGGAAACCGCGCGCACGATTATCGAGAATCGTGTCAATGCTCTCGGCTTGACCGAGCCGGTCGTCCAGGTACAGGGAGCGGACCGCATTGTCGTAGAAATCCCTGGGGTCGACGATCCTGCCCAAGCTCTTGATACGATCCGCGAGACCTCTCTCCTCGAGTTCGTCGAGCCGCCCGCCAACGCCTCCGCTGACAGTCTGCTCGCGGGCACTGTCGTTCGCACGACTTATTTGATGACCGATACAACCCCGATCACGCCCTCCGAGTCGGGGACGCTGCCGCCACTCTTCACCACGATTCTGGCCGGAGGGGATCTGCAGGGAGCTTACGCAACTCGAGACCCGCAGACTTCCGAACCTGTGGTCGCCATTCAGTTTACGTCGGCGGGAACGCGTGTCTTTGCCGCCTACACGGCATCGCACGTGGGGCAGAGGCTCTGCATGGTGCTAGACAAGAAAATCCTTTCCTGCCCGCGCATTAACACCAGCATCCCCGACGGAAATGCTGTGATCCAAGGGAGTTTCACGGCGGATTCGGCCCAGCAGTTGGCGCTGCAGTTGCAGTACGGCGCGCTTCCTGTGGCCTTGAAGATTGAGAGCTACAAATCGATCGGCCCCAGCCTGGGCACGATCTCGGTCGAGAAGAGCATTCGGGCGGGTACGGTTGGGCTGGCGGTCGTTTTTCTCTTCATGCTGCTGTACTATCGTGTCAACGGTCTGGCTGCCGATCTGGCGCTGGCCCTCTACGTTGTCCTGAACTTGCTGGTCTACAAGCTGGTTCCCGTGACATTGACGCTGCCGGGCATTGCCGGCTTCTTACTTTCCGTCGGCATGGCCGTGGACGCCAATATCCTGGTCTTCGAGCGGATGAAGGAAGAGGTGCGCCGGGGCAACGTGTTGTCCCGGGCGGCCGAGAGTGGGTTCTCGCGAGCGTGGACGTCGGTGCGTGACTCCAACATCGCCACGTTGCTGACGTGCCTCATCCTGTACATGTTCGGTTCGGCGTTCGCCGCGAGTCTGGTCAAGGGTTTTGCTATCACCCTGGCCTTGGGAACGCTCATCAACCTGTTCACAGCGATCGTCGTGACACGCACCCTGATTCGAGTGATTTTTGGCGCGCTGGAGACGCGGCTTCAGGCTAGACCGTGGCTGTTGGGGCTTAGGAGGGGCAATGACTAACTTCGTGCAGCGACGCAAACTTTTCTTTACCATCGCCGGCATACTCATCCTGTTGAGTGTAGCTGCGTTAGTTGCCTCTGCGGTGCTGTTCCAAGGTCAGGCCCTGCGTATCAGCACTGACTTCACCGGTGGCACGTTGTTTGTCCTGCGCTTTGACCAGCCCGTACTTGCGAGCGATATCCGCGGCGTCTTTGCCGATCACGGCCAAGCCGGCGCAATTGTGCAGGAGTTGGGGACGGTAGAAGACAACACGTGGCAGGTACGAACGCGCTATATGACTGCCGATGAGGCTCAGCTAGTCCTGGCAGAGCTGGATGCGAAGGTGGGGACGGTCGACCGCCAGCTTTCGAACTGGAGTGTTGTAGAGCCGACGGTGGGTGCAGAAGTGGCGAAGCAGGCCGCTTTGGCGGTGTCAGTTGCCTCCGCCGTGATCCTGGTCTTCATCTGGTTCTCGTTCCGGCGTGTGCCCAATCCCATGCGCTATGGTGTGGTGACGATTGTCGCCATGCTCGTTAACGTCGTTATCGCCTTGGGCTTCTATGCCTTGATGGGGATCTTGAGTGGTTGGGAAGCGGACGCGCTGTTTCTGACCGCGCTGTTGACGGTGATCGGTTTCTCGGTGCAGGACCTGATTGTGGTTTTCGACCGTATCCGCGAGAACACTCCACGCTACCGCGGCGAATCGTTTGAGACCATCGTGAATCGTAGCGTTGCCGAGACGGTTGTGCGGTCGTTGGCCACGCAACTGAATGCAATGTTTGTGATGGTGGCGATCCTGGCGTTTGGCGGCGCAACGATCAAGCCCTTCATCGCCGTGATGCTGGTTGGCATGATCAGCGAGACTTATACGTCGCTGTGCGTCGCCGTGCCGCTGCTGGTCGTTTGGGAGAAGCGCAGCAATAGCCGCCTTCCGCGTGGCGCGGCGGCTTAGCGATAGATACCTCTACCGGTGGCTCTTGCTCGATTCTGTCCGGCATCCAGCATACCCCAACGGGACCTGGAGGAAGAGCTGAGGCTGTTCAGGGGTAATCGAAGGGGCTTCGGGCGGCGAGGTCGTAGTTGCCGAGGTCGTGAATGGGAATGTGAGAGGAAAGGCTCGTTATCTTGACGTCGACGTGACCGAGAAGCTCCACTGGGCCATGTAGGCCGTAGTCACTCTCTGAGAGATGGGTGGAGAACGAGTAGATAAGGGATAAGAGGCGCCGGGCTTGACCAGCCCGGCGCCTCTCTCTGCTGCGCCCCGGGCGGAAGCGGCGACATACCCGTCGTCTGCCGGATGGGTCGGCATAGCCTCGATTCCTCTGCACATATACCAAGATCTGGAAATATGACGAAAAACATCGTATAATTACATATGTACCGCGGGTACATCACGCCACCGCAGCCCGATGGACTGGTTTCCTCAACCACACCCGCGATGCCCGCTCCTAGAGCGCGAGACAGATGTCGTTGTACGTCCGACAATCGCTCTTCCGCAGGGCGCGCGCAGTCGTGCGCTCGGGAGATCTGCCGGAATGACAGGTGAGACTCACGAGGAGGGAACCAAGATGAAGGCGAGACAGCATATTGAGGCGGAGGCTGCTTCAGCAGCTGCGACTACCAAAGACCATGTCCGTAGGCCCACCTTCCAGGATTGGGCCCAGTTTGTCTCCTTCCGACCACAACTGTACTTCAGACCTCAAGATCTGGATGAACTCAAGAGCTTCCTGACTGGCGTGCAGCAGGGGGCCTTGGGGCCGAGAAATCCGCGCATCCTCGGTGGTCTACACTCCTGCTCCGACATCTGCGTGTCCGATGCTATCGTCGACGTGAGCGACCTACCCAAGACAATCGAGTTTGATGCTGATAATACGACTGTCACGGCGTCTGCCAACTGGCATCTGCACGATTTTCTGTCGGCGTTGAGCGAGCGTGGAAAATCACTGAACGCCACGGGTGGCACAGATGCACAAACGCTCGCAGGATTGATCTCCACCAACACCGCGCCCGCCACGCCGCGCCATGGGATCTATGAGCTGCTGGAGTGGGTCGAATACCTGACGACTGACGAGGATGGCGAGTCCGTCGTTGAAAAGCGTGTGTCCAGAACTGATCCCGCATTCGCCGCCGTCGTCTGTTCACTGGGTGCAATCGGCGTTCTGACGAGAGTCCAGTTCAGACTTGTCGACGAACCGTACTTCGAGACCATCCAGAAAATCGTCAGGCTCACTGAGGTACTGACGGATGTTGCGAAGACCTCACAGACCTATGATTTCTGGCGGATTGATTGGATACCCAACACAGATGTAGGGTTGCTGTGGGCCGCGACGAGAATCCGACAGGCGGATCCGGATGGAGACTATCCAGAGGATCAGGCGGAGAATATCATGAAGTACGTCTTCACCCTGCTGGATAGGTTCGAAGCAGCAGGGCCGTTGCTGGATGGTGCGATGCGACTCATCTACGCCGGCTTGGTGCAGACGTACGGTGAGACCAAGGTAAGTGGGCCTCTCCGCACCATGCTGCCGGTGGATCGACGCGCACCGCTGCATGTGGCGATGGCCGAATGGAGCTTTGACCCGGCTGACCTGGATAGACTGATGGACCGTTGTAGGGAGTACTTCCGGCGCGCGGGGTGGCCCAATCTGCCGATTGAGATCGAGCTCACCAAGACGGACAACTACTATATGTCTCCGTGGAATTGGCCGGGCTTGGACTACATCGTCAAGTTCAACTTCATGTATATGACCGATATCAGCGAAACAGAGGCCGAGAAGGCGGAGATACTGGCGCACTTACATGGCCTCTGGGATCATCTGGTGCACGCGGGCATTCCATTCAAGGCGCACTGGGGCAAGATCAACTTCATGGACCATCAATTCGTGGAAGATCATTACGAATTCGACCGGTTCAAGCCCTTCATCCGCCCGATGTTCCTGAATGCATACTTGGCTGATCGACTGGACATAGGGAGGGTACTGAATTCCGCCTGAATGCGGAGTAGCATGATGTCGACCCAAGCCCGGTCGAGCAGTATCGCCGTCGCTCATCATAACGAATGCTCACCGTGGTCCCGATCCTTCTGTTACTGACTTGGCTGTAGGCGAGGGCTGGAATGTGGATCCAGCCTGCTGCACCGTCAGGTGGGACTGTCGAGAGGCAGGCTGATGGCGTAGACAGGCCATGTCATCACTTGCAGTCAAGGGGGGACCAATGAGTGACAAACAAGTACCTGATGTGCCGACACCGCATGTGCCATTGGGTGGGGACTATTGGCAGGCCGATCCGGGCACAGAGCTATGGGGCTTTGCGGATCTGCATGCCCACCTCATGGCGCATCTCACGTTTGGCGGCAACGCCTTCTGGGGACAGTTCTACGACCCCGAGCGCACCGGCGACGCCGCGATGGAGCATGCTCTGCCTTCGTGCGAGCCGATACACGGGGGCCTCTTGAACGTAAACCCCGAGTTCGGCCACCCCGCCGGCGGCGGCTGGCCAGATTTCATCATCTGGCCGCGATTCACCACGTTGATTCACCAACAAGCCTACATCGACTGGGTGTACCGCGCCTATCAGGGTGGGCTGCGGCTCATCACCTGCCTGGCCGTCAACAACGAGTTGCTCGGCACGCGCAGCCGCCCAAATGTGCCGACGGATGACCGTAGCGCTATCGAGCGGCAGGCGATGGCGATGAAGGAGCTGGTCAAGGAGCTCGATCGCCGCGCCGGTGGCCCGGGGCAGGGCTGGATGCAGATTGCCTATTCGGCCGACGAAGCACGCGCCATCGTCAAGTCGAACAAACTGGCGATCGTCCTTGGGGTTGAGGTCGACTCGCTCGGCAATTGGCGCAGTGTGGAAGATCTGCAGGCGTTGTGCAGCAGCGACCCCGAGCGCGCACGTCAGCTCATCGGGGCCGAGTTGGACTGGCTGCACGCACTCGGGATACGTCAGATCACGCCCATCCATCTCACCGACAATGCCTTCGGCGGTACAGCCATCTACATGCGCCTGCTGGATATCCTGAACGTCTTTGTCACCGGCCGCCACTATAACGTTGAGAATGCCTGGGATACCGGCATTCGCTATCGCCTCGATCGCGATGGCACGGACGTGGTCGACGGGGCCGAGCGGGCAGTGGTGGCTTCGGGTGAATCGATGTCGCCTGAACATCGGCCCACGATGACCCGCCAGGCGCTGATTCGTGAGGTGCCCGCGGTTCGCGATCTCTACGAAGCGTTGGAAAGTCCCTCGGTGGGCGGTGGCCACGCGAACGCCCGTGGGCTCAACGATTTTGGCATCATCCTGCTGGAAGAGATGATGCGGCGCGGTATGCTCATCGACATCGATCATATGTCGCAGAAGTCGACCGATGCGGCGCTGGATATGGCGGAGCAGCATGCGTATCCGGTCATTTCGTCACACGCCTGGTTCCGAGATCTGGCCTTCAGTGCCGATGAGGAGTTCAGCCGCGCCGACCCACAACACTATGGCACCGACGACGTGCATAAGGTGGCGCACGAGGCGGGCAAACGCGCCGATCAGGTTGAGCGCCTGGGCAGATTGGGCGGGATCATCGGTCCCATCCTCAACCAAGGCGACGTCGTGGATCTTGGCAACGTCCTGCCGGAGGTGGGAGATAAAGTGGCGCGTTCGTGCGCGGGGTCCAGCACGGCCTGGGCGTCCAGCTATCTGTACGCCGTAGAGAAGATGGGCGGGCGCGGCGTCGCCATCGGCAGCGATATCAATGGAGCGGCCGGACTGCCGGGGCCACGTTTCGGTACGCATGCCGCCTATGGTGCGCGCGGCGACCGGCGCCGTGAGGTACTGCGCCGGGCCCAGATTGACGCCCAGGTCAACGGCGTGCGCTACGCCACTCCGATTCGCGACTATCGCTGGTATCGCTTTGACGAAAGCGGCTCGCATGCTTACGATCGTGAGGAGCGTGAAGCCTGGCAAGGCATCGCGCAATATGAAGCGGGTTTTCATCCCGATCGGAGCAAGCATCCGGAAGGGGATGCTCCACGAATCTCGCTGACGACGGTCGATAACGCAGTGCACATGTTGTTCCGCCAGGACAACGTCGACAATATCACGCGTGGGCTGTGGGCAGCCGATGAGGCTGAGGCGGCGAACGCCGAGCCTGTGCGGAGCCGATCGGCGATGAAAGGTCACTGGTACGATGAGGAGTGGGCGGCGTATCTCGTGAAGCGTGGTCTTGAACCGGCCGAGGGCGAGCGTGACGATGACGTGCTGCGGTGGTTCAAGAAGATTGGGGAGGTGTGGCACAAGTGGCAGGAGATGTCCGGCGACAACCCGCCCCTGGAACGGAACACTGCCGGGCCGCGCCGTGACTTCGACATCAACCTCGACGGCCTGGCGCACTACGGTCTGCTGCCGGATTTCCTGCAAGACCTGCGCAATCAGGGTTTGTCAATCCAGGATCTCGCGACGCTCTTCCGCTCGGCCAACGACTATGTGGAGGTGTGGGCTACCTGTGAGAAGCGGTCGGCCACGCTGGCCGAACCAGAGGCCGTCGCAGCGAAGTCAGACTGATAGATCGAGTAGGCTCTCATCGCGCCTCGGTCGCAGAAGGTCTGGCGGAGGGTGTCGAGACGGCGAGGGCGAGAGTTCGCACGATGGGTTCAGTGCACCAATGAGAGGCGCTCGCGAGGGCGCCTCTCATGCGTCTGAGGCTCCACGTGTGGTCGAGCGCCTTGTGTGCTGCGAGAGACGGCACTGAGAAGGTCTTGCATACCGCCTATCGATAGGTGTTCTCGTGGTTGTGTCGCCCGTGGCATCGCTCGCGCGGATATTCACGACGAAGCGCATCCGGTCCCCTGCGTTCATTGCCACGGCGAAGTCGTGGTCGAGACCAACAGGCTTGTCGCATCGGCAGGCCTATAATGGCAATGGAGTACCGAGGGCCACAATGGACGAGGAATCAGATGGCTGATGCAGTCAGAGTTCACGATGGCGTCGTACAAAGCCCACAATCGACCTTCAAGGGTGAGAAGACGCTCTGGCACGGATTCGACCGCTGGCCCCGCTTGCCGAGGCCGGCGTTCCGCTCCTCCACGTCTGCGGCAGCCTCGATCCGTGGCTGATCGAGAGCACTCACGCAGTCGAGCAGCGCTATCAGGAGCTGGGCGGGCGTATCACGGTGATCCAGAAAGAAGGTGCGGGGCATTATCCGCTTGCGCCAACGGATCCGAATCCTGTGGTGGAGTTCATCCTGCGGTCTACGCGATAGTGGTTAGCCGGCAATCAGCCCACCCGCGTTCGTAGTAGCTGCCCTACGGGGAGCCTCGATAAGAGGGCAGCGTCCGGCGCTTTGATGCTGAGCGATGCCGATTTCGCCAAGCCCAGCGCCGGACGCTGCTTGCCAGGATTTAGCTGTAGGCCGGAACTGCGTAGCGTTCCTTCCAGACCTCGACGTTGATCCCCTTGATGAGCAACCACAGGGGGAAGACCAACTCGGCCACGGTGATGAAGATCGCCAGGGCCACGGGCGTCGTCTGGTAGCTGGGCACCAGGAGAAGCGCCACGCCATCGATCAGATAGCTTACACCCGCCAGGACCAACAGCCCGCCGAGAATCCTGGGCATGTAGCCCGACTTGTAGACCAGGTAGCCCAGCAACACGACGTGGCCGCTGAGGAAGACCATCCCGATCGACCAGCCAAGCTCGTGGGCGTTGAGGAAGAACATCATCAGGGCGTGCAGTTGGCCGGACTCAAAGACACTCAGATAGCCCGCGCCCCCCAAGAGCATCAGCGCGGCGAACTGGTTGAGCAGGTTGAGGCCGTGAATGATGGTCATCGCGATCCTGAAAGCCGCCGCGATCAACGATAGCGTCTGGTTGATGGGCTTGAAAAGCACATACAGGAGGATGGTCAGCGGGATCTCGCTCAGCAGGATCACGAAGTAGCTGCCGATGCCCGCGCGGAACAACGATGGCGAGCCGCTGATTGCGGCAGCCGTCGCGGCTGCGTCGTTCGGTACGACGAGCGTCGACTGCACGTAGATCGGGCCGAACATCGCGGCCACAAACACGACGAAATACAGAATCCCGGCTATTCTCGCGGTCAGTTTTGGTGTTGTCATCCCTCGACTCCTTTGTCTATTCCACTTCCGTACGAGAGACCGATAGCAGTGGTTTGCCCAGATCCCGTACCTTTCGCAGCAGGCCGAACAGCGCCGCCTGGTCGACTACCAGGCCGGTCAACAGCGTGTTACCATCCTCGTCTGTCGCGATGGTTATGCCGTCGAACCAGTCTTCCCACCGGCGTCCCAGATGGCCCTCGATCGTGATGTGGTAGATCGCCGGTCCATAGGGATCCTTGCCCGTGTGAGTTTCATCTGCCATTGCCCTGCACCTTCTGTGATCGATTCTCGGTCTCTCTTCGATTGAACAGTGTACGGTCAGTATGACGTATGGCGGCGGTGGCGTGTAGCTACGAAAGTACTGTTGGGGGTACTGTTCGGAGGCTCCTAACGCCCTTTTTGTAGCGACGTCCCAGTGGCCGCCGTCCGAGGCGCTTCGCCGTCCGAGGCGCTTCGTCGTCCGAGGCGCTTCGTCTTCCGGCGTACTGGGCGGTTGAATGCCGGTGCAGCCTTCGTCGTGGATACTCTCCATTGGCGGTGAGCCTGCGTCTGAGACGGGGCGCCTCCCCGTCTGTACGAGAGGCTGTGCGGGTCGGGGGAGGGACTACCGGTGCTAGATCAGGCCCAGGTCGCGGGCACGGGCGATCGCTTCGGTGCGCCTGCTGACCTGAAGCTTGCCATAGATCCGCTGGTTATGGCCTTTCACCGTGCTGAGGGCGATGAAGAGTCGTTCGGCGATTTGGCGGTTCGTAAGGCCGTTCGCCACGAGTTGCAGGACCTCAAGCTCGCGCTCGCTGAGCGGTTCGACGAGGGGCTGTTGGGAGCCACCAGGAGTTCCGGGCGTCCCAACGCCTGTCTCTGCCGGCAGCTCCATCGCATCCAGGAGGCGGCGGGTGTAGGCTGGCGCTATGCCGCGCACCTGCGCCATGGACAGCAGACGGGCCATCGGCCGGCCTTCGTCGAGGAAGCTGCGGACAAAGCCCTCCGCCTCTCCCGCGAGCAGCGCGTCCTTCAACACCTGGAGCGCCCGGTCCATATCTCCCGAACCGAACAGGGCGACGGCCAGGAGGATCATCACCTTCAGACGCTCCTGCTCGCTCTCCGTTGCTTCCGCCCGGCTGCGAAGTGGCAGCAACAGGCCAAGCGCCGCCCCATCGTCGTCCCGCGCCAGGCACAACCTGGCCTTGGAGAGTATCAGATCGTAGTCCTTGGCCAGACGTGACGCGGCGGCCAGGTCGCCCTGCTCCAGGTAGACGCGTATACGGGTTGCGGCGATCTTGCTAAGGTGGTAGGTGAAACCGTGCTCGCGTGCGAACGCCTCGGCGTCGGACAACTCGCGGAGGGCACCGGATGTATCCCCACGGGCGAGTCTCACGCGAGCCAGCAGCACCAAGCACTCAGCCGGTGTATCGATGTTGGGCAGCTGCCGACCCAACGCAAGGCTTTGCTTGACGTAGGCCTCGGCGGCCGACAGATCGTTCCACTCGTAGGTCAGTCGGGCCAGGCCGAGATACGCGGCACACGCAAATGGCAGCGGCGGATCCCCCGTCAGTTCCAGGACGTGACGCCACGTTCTCTCCGCCTCGTGAAGTTCGCCCTCTTCTTCCTGGATCTGCCCAAGTGCGATTGTCGTACCGAGGGTGATCGTCAGGTTGCCTGATGCCCGGCTGACCGGCAGCGTCTCTTCATAGACTTGTCGCGCCGCGGCTCGGTCCCCCTGGAGTTGATAGCCATATCCGAGTGTCCAGGAGGCCGTAGTGCGGGCCAGGAGATTGTCCGGGTCGAGGTGCGCCAGGGCAAGGCGTGACTGAGCCACGACCACGTCGGCCTGATTCTGTGGAATGGCCAGCATCGCGCGGATTGCGGCGATTCGTCCGACAAGGTTGTCGGTCCCTTCACCCGGTGCTGCGCCCGCGAGTGCGGACTCGGCGGCAACCAGTTTCTGCTCCACGTCATCGCGCATCTGCCCCGCGATCGTCAGCGTTGAGGCGTAGTTCACCCACAACGCGGGTCTGGCATCCAGCGTGGATGTTGGCAGTGAGGCGAGCCAGTTGAGCACCTGGGAGGTTGCTCCCTGATACTGCAGGGGCGTGCCGCCGCCCTCAACGAGGCGTGCTGCGCGATCGATGTCGCCTGCAGCGACCGCGTGCCCGAACGCCACCACGTCCTGTCCGTTTGCCCCATACCAGACGCTGGCACGATGGTGAAGCTCTTCCACACTGATGGTCTCATCGTCAGCACAGAAGGCACAGCTCTGGATCAGGCTCTGCCGAAGCAGATCGGCAAACAGAGGATGGTAGCGATACCAGCGGCGCTCAGTATCCAGCGGAATGAGGAACAGGTTGGCCCGATCGAGGTACTCCAGCGTCTGTTGGCCGCCGCTCTGACCTGTCACCGCATCGCATAGAGAGCCGCACAAGCGATCGAGGATGGAGGTCCGTAGCAGGAACGTATGGATCCGCTGAGTCTGCTGTGCCAGGACCTCCTCGATCAGGTAGTCCAGGACGAAACGGTGACTGCCGGTGAACGAGGCGACGAACTCCTCGGGGTCCTGTTGTCCTCGCATCGAGATCGCCGCGAGTTGCAGCCCTGCGATCCAGCCCTCTGTCCGTGCCTCTATGGCGGCGACGTCGTCGGCTGACAGGTCCAGGTTCGTCTCCCTCTGCAGGAAGGTGGCCGCTTCGTCCGGTGTGAACCGCAGGTCTGCCATCCGCAGTTCGACGAGTTGGTTGTGGGCGCGCAACCTCGCGAGCGGTAAGGGTGGGTCCTCGCGGGTGGCGATGATCAGGTGCATCAGCGGCGGCATATGCTCGATCAAGTATGTGACGATCTGATCGACTTCCCGGGCGTCCACAAGATGGTAGTCGTCGAGGACGAGGATGACGTCATAGGGGATGTTGCTTGCCTCGTTGAGCAGCGCCGCGAGCAGGGTCTCGGTGGGCGGCGGCTGGGGCCCTTGGAGCATGCTAAGCGTGTTCTGGCCTACATCGGGGACGATGGTCCCCAGGGCAGCCGCCACGTAGGTAAGGAACCGTGTGGGGTCGCCATCGCCATCCTCCAACGTCAGCCAGGCTGCGGCCCTAGGCGGCGACGCGTCGGCCCGCGCCTCGAGCCATTCGCTGATCAGCGTTGTCTTGCCGAAACCGGCCGGTGCGGAGATCAGCGTCAGCCTTCGCCTCAGCGCCTCGTCGAGCCGTGCCATCAGACGAGGTCGGGGGACGGCCCCCGGTCGAGGGCGCGGGACGTACAGCTTGGTCGCCAGAATCGGTGATGACATGAAGCGATTATAGCCCGAGTTGCGGGAGGGCGACAACTTGGTGACTGTTCAAGACTTGGCGGAAGACGTAGAGGGGAGCAGGGGCTCACGGTCAGGGACCATCCGCCGGCTGCGAACCCCTGCTGTCTACCACCGCCACATTCCGGCGATCTGCGACCGGATACGGGGCCGGCACCGGTACTGTGTGAGCGGCGCGCGTAGATGTCGCTGACGGACACGCCGTCAACCGGTGTTATCTCGTGTCCGGAAATCTTCGCCTTTGCCTCGCGAAGGCCTCACTCACTCCGCTTGACCGGCCTCGTGGAGAGTCGGGGGAACAACACTGGGGTGCGCTCCTTATAGGCCTCATAGTCCTCGCGACCGCCCCACCGTTCGTCGGCCCTTTTCTCCAGCATCGGCACGCCGCTAATCCGGGTGAGCAGCAATGTGACGAAGATTGGTGAGATTAGGGTGATCCACTGCCGGCCCCTCAGAGTGGGTAAGGCGATGATCGCTACGCCGACCCAGAGCACAATCTCGCCAAGGTAGTTGGGGTGACGGGAGCGAGCCCACAGACCGGTGTGGATGAAAGCGCCCTCGTTTTCGGGGTTTTCCCGGAAGCGGTTTTTCTGGCGATCCGCCGCAACTTCGGTGGCGAATCCGAAACCCCAAACCAGGGAGCCGATCAGGGCAAACATGCCCAATCCCTTCCTGGTCGTCGCGGTGATGGCAGCCAGCGCGGCAGCCAGCGTGAAAGTTACCCACAATGCTTGCAGAGTCCACGCTTGGAGGAAGCGGACGAAGGAGGGTCTGATCTTATCAAAGCGGGCATCCTTTCCGATCCGTTGTATGCGACGGAAGAGGAAGGTGCCCAGCCGTGCGGCCCAGATCACCACCAGCGTCAACAGCAGGATGGACCGCCCATCGGCACCCGGACCTAGCAGCACCGCGATGATCGTCACAGAAACGTATGTGATGCTGCCGGCAAGGTCGTAGAATTTCTCGGTCTGCAGCAGGTAGGCAGGGATGAAGGCTAACCACTGGATCAGGAAGGCCAGCCCGACCGCCACGGCAAAGACCGGCATCCCAAACGCTGCGGTCCCACCATAGCTGCCGGCCCAAGCAATCCCTACTGCTGCCAGGATGATGACAAGGAGGGAGATCAGTGTCTGACGATCCTCGTTTTCCATCCTGCTTTGTCCCTTTCTGCCGCGCAGAGCGTCAGTCGCTTGTATACGCCTGGCCTATTCTGCCCTCGTCTCAAAAGCGGTGCGGATCGCTTCCATCCGGATGCGATTAGCGTTCCAGTCCCAGTAGGGCAACCTCGAGCTGGATCTGAAATGGATGACGTGAGCCTCTTGATCGAAATAGAGTTCGACATCGTCCACGTAGCCGACACCCGTCGTGCGGAACTCGGCGTGGATATAGGTGGGGTCTTCCGTGATGATCTTTGTCCGTGGCATGGAGCGGATGATGTGCAGAAGTGACGTCTTGGCCTCCGCCAAAGATGATGTGTACGGGATCGGAGCTATCTCGTGTCTTGGGTCCCGGCTCTGGGTGGAGACACAGTTCGGAGAATTGGGACAGGGGGCCAGTTTGCCTTCCCTGACGCCGAGGTTGGCGGGGCTCTTGACGACCCTCGCCAAGATGGCCATGATCGCCGTGCCGATAGCGATCACGATAGCCGCGCCAATCACAACCCGGACAGCAAGCGCTTTAGGTCTGGCCACGCTGTAACTCCTCTGGGTAGGCAGATCGGACACAAGGGACGCCCGCAGCTTCACGCTACCGACAGTCTATTAAGTCCCTCGTTGTTGTCAAACTGGCCCGAGATTCTCTTCGTGACACCTCATATGACCAGGCTCCCCGCTCCTCTTCCGACCTTGAACAGCCCGACGTGACTTGCCGCGCCCGAAAGTGGGCCTACAGTCTGTGCTATGATGGAAACTGAAGACACCCAACGTGTAGAAGAGCAGCCTGAAACCCTCTCTCAACAGCGGTTCGGGCGGTACGCCCAGGCCTACGTCACCAGCGCGCCGCACGCCGAGGGCGCGGACCTAGGTCGCCTGCTGGACATCGCACAGCCGAAGGCGGACTGGGTTGTGCTGGACGTGGCAACGGGTGGGGGACATACCGCCCTCACGTTCGCACCCTACGTGGCCCACGTGGTCGCCAGCGATCTCACCCCACGGATGCTTGAGGCCGCGGAGGCCCACATCACGTCACGGGGTGCGACCAACGTGACCTTCCGTCAGGCGGCGGCCGAGGACCTGCCCTTCGACGATGCGAGCTTCGACCTCGTCACCTGCCGGATTGCTCCACACCACTTCGAAGACGTCGCCCGCTTCGTCAAAGAGGCCGCGCGCGTGCTCAAGCCCGACGGCATATTGTTGGTGCAGGATCATCTGGTGCCCGACGATGCCCTGACCGCTCGGTACACCGAGGCCTTCGAGAAGCTGCGCGACCCCAGCCACAACCGGGCCTTCACTGAGGACGAGTGGCGCGCGATGTTCGCCGAAGCCGGCCTGACGGTGACCCACTGCGAGTCATTCGTGAAGCAGCTCAACTACGACGAATGGGCCGAGCGCCAGGGTGTGACCCCCAACACCAAGGCGTGCACCGACGCTCTTGTGGAATTGGCCCCGCCGGCTGCCCGCGAGTGGATGAATCCCCAGGCGTGGAGCACGCCTGATGCGACCTACAGCTGTCACCACGTGATTCTTAGAGGGATCAGGTCCTAGCAGGCGCACGTTCGCCGTTCACTCGGTCGGCTCATTACAGTCGGAGAACTGCTTCTCGTATAAGTCGCGATACAGCCCAGCCTGTCGCACGAGCTCCTCATGCGTGCCACGCTGTACGATCTGTCCTTGGTCGATCACCAGTATTTGGTCGACGGCGAGAATCGTGCTCAGTTGGTGCGCAATGACCAGACTGGTCCTTCCTGCCATGACCCGTTCGAGTGCATGCTGGATCAACTGCTCGTTCTCAGAATCGAGATGGCTCGTGGCCTCGTCCAAGATCAGGACTCGTTGTTCAGGCGTGACATCATCTCGCCGGTCTTTGTGTTGGTGAAGAACCGCATGCTCATGCGCTGCATGTGGGCGTAGAGCGCCTGCTGGAGATCACAGATGATGCCATCACCGACAGCGGAACTGAGGTATCCCTGCACCACGTCGATCAATCCGGTCAGCGCCGACAGTCCGAAGAGTCCCAGCGCCAACTTGTTCAACCTCGCGGCATCGCGGTTGGGCAGCGCGTTGTCTATCAGGTCCCGGAAGAGCAGGGGCGAGACCAGGCTCAATAGCGCCGTGACGGTGATCAGTACAACCAACAGCGCAGCCGTCGTCGCGTACGGCCTGGCATACCCCGCGACCCGCTTCAGCAACGACCAACTGATCTGGGGGCGATCGCGTTCCTTGTCGTAGTTGATGTACGATCGCCAAGCGCTTCCTCTCATACCCATTCGATCTGCTCTCCTTTCGCTGTTACATCTGCCGATGGGTCAGTTCGGAGGCAAGGCAGCTGTGTCCTGACACACGTCCCGATACAGATCCAATAGAGCGCTTCCGGTGCGGTGCCACGCTCCGCCGCATCAATGAACCGTCGGGCGATCTGGGGACTGTGGAGCTGAAGGTCGATGATCGTGAAGAGGAGGGCGGTGAGCAGAATGATTGAAGGCCACTGTGGCCGAAGGTGCCAGACCAGTACTGCCGGAACGGGATCCTCAACCGCGATCGCCCTGAGTTACTTTCGACTACCGCTCTACGGCATACCGGTTCCAGCTTGCGCGCTGGGAGAAAGGCTTCTTGGGCCGGCGTGGACCGCCCTCGGCTGGCAGACCGACGGGGACGATGACGATCATCAGCCGGTCATCGGGGATGCCGAGAAGCTCACAGACCGGCAGGCGTTTGGCCGGGTCTTTGAACATCCCGTCTATCCAGCCGGAGCTGTAGCCCAGGGCCGTGGCTGCTAGCATGATCTGTGTTGTGGCACAGGCGTAGTCCTCGAGATAGTAGCCGGACCCTTCGGGGTCGCACTTGTGATCTACCACCATCACGATCATTGCGGGTGCCGTCTTGAGCGGAGCGGTGTCCCCGATCTCTCCGATACGGGACAGCGTATCCGGCTCGGTCACGATGATGAACTCGGCGCGCTGGGCATTGTTGGCCGTTGGCGCGGACATTCCGGCCTCCACAATCTGGCGCAAGTGCGCACGGGGCACCGGGTCGGGGCGGAAGGCTGCCTTGTGACTGTAGCGTTGGGCTACTGCGTCGAAGTAATCCATACGTTGTTCTCCATAATCTCCCAGCAGACGTGATACCGCCACACGATCCGATCCGCGGTAAGGGCACGCTATACACGCCGGTCGGTGGGGCGTGCCCTTCGCACCATCCTGCAGAGCACGCGAATCGGGATCATTGCACATAGTATGTCCCGATTGGCGAGGCCGTCCAGCGCTGCCGGACAAGGTCTAGTGCGCAGATCGACACGGTGCGATTCCCTACCTGAACAGGAGCGTGACGAACTCGTTGAGGCAGCGCCGCCAGGTGAGCCACTCGTGGGAGACGTCGGGCGTCTCCCAATAAGTGTAGTTGATCCCGGCTTTGTCGAGCTCCTTCATTCTGCGTTGGGTGATGCCCCACTCGCGCGGTTCGCCCGAACCCGCGCCAAACCAGAGCAGGCGTACGCGGGCGTTGAAGGCAGCCGCGTCGTCCATCGGCCCACCCGCCGCGGCGACCAGCCCAACGTCATCCTCGTCGCCCAGCGGCGGCCCACTGAAGATGCCGATCGTATCAAACAGCTCGAGATGGTGCAGCGCGGTCTGCAGCGCCACGCAACTGCCCATCGACAGGCCGGCGATGGCGCGCTGCGTGCGACCTGTCAGCGTGCGGAAACTGCTTTCCACCATAGGAACCAAGTCATTGGCGATGAGGTTCGTGATCGTCAGGGCAAGCTTTGGGGGCCGTGAGCGGACGGTGCTCACCCGCGGCGGCGGGGGGCCCTGGCCAGGTTCGTAGGCATAGTTGCACTCCATCACCACGACCATCGGCACGGCACGGCCCTCGGCGATGGCGTTGTCCATGATGAAGTTCATGTGCCCCTGGGTCGTCCAGCCACGTTCATCCTCGCCACCACCGTGCTGCAGGTAGAGCACGGGATACCGACGGTCGAGGTCCCAGTCATAGCCCGGCGGCACGTAGATGTAGACGCGTCGCCAGGTCTGTGTCGTAACTGCCCAA
>CAVZIC010000026.1:0-17400 GCA_963775195.1 uncultured Chloroflexia bacterium | reverse complement strand
GGGCCAACCCGGCCGGAATCAGACATAGGCAATGTGGGGAGGGTATATGGCAAGCGAGGATCTTGAGCGGTTGAGGCAGTTGCGGGAGCAGGGCCTGCTGACGGAGGAGCTGTACCTCGCGGCGCTCCGCGGGCTTGGCGTGGAGCCGGAGCCGCGCTTCGATCTACGTCACGGTCAAGCGGATCAGCAGGTCATCGTCGCCGGCAACTACGTCGATCAGCGAAAGGGCGACGCAGAGGGACGCCCCCCGGATGTATCTCTTCGCGATGCCTACCTTCGGCGCGTGATTGCACGAACGCAGGGGCTGTCCCTGGTCGGCGTGGACCCCAAGGCTGCCGACGACGATGGAGGGTGCAGCGTAGAACTTGCCGAGGTCTACATGGCGTTGATGACGCAGCAGTCACGTGGGCCGATGCCCACGGGCCAGGAAGCTCGCCGGGAAGGGCGGGAACCGGAATACCTGTCTGCACTGGAGGTTCTCAACCAAGAACCGCGGCTGGTAGTTCTCGGCGGTCCCGGCAGCGGCAAGAGCACGTTCGTGAACTTCGTGGCGCTCTGCCTCGCCGGCGAAGTCCTGGGGGATGTCCCCGCTGACCTCGAACTCCTCACGACACCCCTTCCGGATGATCGAGATGAATGGCGACTGCCACGCGCTGAGAAGGCTGATCCGCAGCCGCAGCCCTGGGATTGGGGCCCGTTACTGCCCGTGCGGGTCGTGCTCAGAGACTTTGTCGCCCGCGGCTTGCCCGGCTCCCGGTGAGATGGTGGACGGCAGTACCCTGTGGACGTTCATCGTGAACGAGCTTGGGCCGCATGCCGACTATGCC
Source organism: uncultured Chloroflexia bacterium (assembly GCA_963775195.1). Lineage (GTDB taxonomy): Bacteria > Chloroflexota > Anaerolineae > B4-G1 > SLSP01 > PWVB01. The sequence goes on along the minus strand of CAVZIC010000026.1, from coordinate 16,573 downwards.
GAGGATCTGAAGCGGACGCTGCGTGATGGGGGAGCCCTGGTGCTGCTGGACGGTCTGGATGAAGTGCCCGAAGCTGACCGTCGCCGGGAGCAGGTCAAGACGGCGGTGCTGGGTTTTGTGGAAGATTTCCCACAGTGTCGATTTGTGGTTACCAGCCGCACCTATGCCTATCAACGTCAGGATTGGAAGCTGATGAGCTTTGCTGAGGCGGTGCTTGCCCCCTTCACGCCCGGACAGATCAGCCGCTTTGTCGATCGCTGGTATGCCCATGTGGGTGTCGCGAGAGGGCTGAGCCCGGATGAGGCGGTCAGGACAGGCCGCACTGCTCAAGTCGGCGATCGAAGGCAATGAACGCTTGGCTGAGCTGGCGACGCGTCCCTTGCTGCTGACACTGATGGCGTCACTCCACGCCTGGCGTGGGGGTAGCCTTCCGGAGAAACGGGAGGCGCTCTATGCTGATGCGGTGGATTTGCTGCTGGAACAGTGGGAGGGGCGCAAAGTCGTGCGCGATCCGGAGGGCAAGCCGGTCGTGCAACAGCAAAGCCTCGCAGAATGGTTGAAGGTTGACCGTGCTGTGGTGCGCGGAGAGCTCGAGCGGTTGGCCTTTGAGGCGCACCGCGACCAGGAACAGCTTCAGGGAACGGCAGATATGGCAGAGGGTCGGCTGGTAGCAGCCCTGATGCGCGCGGCGCGGAACCCTGACGTCAATCCCACGCAACTGGAGGTTTACCTGCGCGATCGAGCGGGCCTGCTGTCGGCTCGGGGTGAGGGGGTTCACACGTTTCCGCACCGCACGTTTCAGGAGTACCTGGCTGCGTGCTATCTGACCGATCACGACTTCCCGGAGCAGGTTGCTGATCTGGTGCGGAGTGATCCACAGCGTTGGCGTGAGGTAGCGTTACTCGCGGGTGCCAAGGCATCGGGCGGCACGTCTGCCGCCGCGTGGCTGCTGGCGGATGCCTTATGCTATCGTCCGCCGGTCGGTATCGACTGCCATGCGGTCAGCGAGGAGGACTGCTGGGGGGCATTGTTAGCCGCGCAGGTTCTGATCGAGAACGGTTTTGGCGATGCGGCCTGTGCATCCGACCGGCACCGTGACGAGCACGAGCAGGTGCGGCGCTGGCTGCGGATGATCGTCGAGAGAGGGCTTCCTGCCGCCGGTGGACCGTGCGCTGGCGGGAAATGCGCTGGCTGTGTTCGGCGACGATCGCGACTTTGACCAATGGGTCGACGTGCCCGCGGGCCCTTTCTGGATGGGGTCCGATGATGGCCCAGATGACGAACATCCCCGCCACGAGGTCACGCTGCCGTTGTACAGGATCGGCGCCTATCCGGTCACGGTGGCGCAGTTCCGGTCCTATGTAGCAGGCGACCGGGGTCACGCCCGGCGATCCCGACTGCCTGCGTGGCGTGGCGAACCACCCGGTGGTGTGGGTCTCCTGGCACGAGGCGCGCGCCTACTGTGCCTGGCTGACGAAGGTCTGGCGCGCCTCGGGCAGGATCTCACCGGATGAGGAGGTCCGGCTGCCGACGGAGGCGGAGTGGGAGAAGGCAGCGCGGGGCGTCGACGGTCGGACATATCCCTGGGGTGAGGCCTGGGATTCGGGCAAGTGTAACACGATGGAGTCGGGAGTCGGCGACACGTCGTCCGTCGGGATGTACCCCGAGGGCGCGAGTCCCTACGGTTGCCTGGAGATGGCGGGCAACGTATGGGAGTGGACGACGAGCCTGTGGGGTACGGACTGGCAGAAGCCGGATTTCGGGTATCCTTATCGGGTGGACGATGGGCGTGAGGATCTTGAGGCGGGTGATAGTATCCTACGCGTGTTGCGTGGCGGGTCGTTCTTCTACTATCAGCCCGACGCGCGCTGCGCCTCCCGCTTCGGGCTCGATCCGGACCTCCGTTACAGGCCCTGCGGGTTTCGGGTGGTAGTCTCCCCTTCTCCCGGACCGAAGGGCCGGGCACCTCTGCCCTCTGGCTCTCTGGCCTCTGGAACTCTGGAGAGGGAATGACGGAAGCCGGATGCCGGAAGCTGAGGTGGATGTTAGGTGGTGGTTTGGATGCGGATCCCGGAAGCCGGGATCCGCGGGGATGGAGATGGATGTCCGGATACAAACCGGGAGCCGGATACTGGAACGGGAGGACCTGCTGGTTGCGATAGCTGAAGGCTGACAACTCGATCCTCGATGCCGAATGCCCACGGAGGATGAGCTATGCCGTTTGATCTGAACGCGTGGAAGCAGAAGGCCGGCGAGGGCGCGGTTCTGCTGCAGGCATGGGTGGCGCGGCAGGCGCGGGCTGCTGCGCGCCCGGCGTCGGGCCTGGTCTACGCCGGGCTTTGCGGCGCGGCGTTGTGGCCTGTGGTGGCGGCCGTGCAGCGTGGCGAGATGACAGGGGTCGCGGGTGCCGCTCTGGGTGTCGCGGCGGGTGTGGGCGGCAATCTGCTCGCCGAGCAGGTCCAGCGCTGGCGCGATGCCGCCACCGCCGAGCAGGTGGCGGCGCGCGTCGCCGAAGCAGCGCCGTTGGATCCGGCGCTGCGCGATGCGCTGGATGGCGTGCTGGAGCAAATGGGGACGATTCCACAGGTTCAGGCCGGCCTGACGGCGGATGCCCGCGCATGGCTCGACGGGCAGTTGCGGCAGGACCTGACCACGTTGGGCAACCTGCCGCGCTTCGAGGGTGTGTTGGTCGCGGGCGATGTGCACGGTGACGTGGTCACCGGGACCAAGAACGTGATGTTCGACTTTGGAGGCCAGACGGTGAGGGGCCCTCAGACGATCGTCACGGGCGATTACATCGACCAGCGCCATTCGGGACCGACGTACAACACCCACATCGAGCGGGCGGAGGGGATCGCCATCGGCAACGGGGCTCGAGTCGGGCGCGATCCAGCCGTGCCGCCTGCGGAAGGCGGCGATTCTTCGCTGACAAGCACGGCGGCGCTGCGCAAGGGGCTCGCCCGCCTCGACGACGTCAGGCTGGACGCGCTGTGCCTGGATCACTTTCCCGAGGTCTACGATACCTTCGGGCGCGGCATGCGGCGCGACGAGAAGGTGAATCTGCTGCTGGATTACTGCCGTCGTCGGTCCGAGGAAGCTGCACGGCTCGCAGGGCTGCTAGCGGTCTAGGTGGTTCCCTTTGGTCGGCCAAGATAGCGTGGAAACAGAGGCTTCTGGCTTGCGTACCATCTACTATGTGAACATCGAGCGGGGCGACGGGATCGCCATTGGCGACGGCGCTACTGCGACGGTCCTGTCCGAACCAATGCCCGTGTTGCCTGAGCGGCGCAGGGACCTGTTGGGGGCGATCCGAACAGCAAGCTCGGAGCTCCGCAATTGCTCTCAGGAGATCGCCGGCATCACGATAGAGCGTATCGAAGTTCAGGAGATCCTGGACTGGCTGTTCGAGGCGCCCGTCGAGCAGCATTTGGGTGTACTGATAGACCGACCTGGCGGCGGCAAGACTGTCGTTATGGCGATGGTGCTGAAAGCGCTTGAGGAGAGATGCATACCGGTGCTTGCCATCAAGGCTGATGCTCTATCAAACATCCAGGATGGTCAAGCGCTCGCACGACGCTTGGAGCTGCCGGGGCTTGTAGAAGACTGCATGACAGTGCTCTCAACCGATCAGGTGTGTGTTGTCCTTTTTGATCAACTGGACGCATTGTCCCTGGCATTGTCCGGCGACCAAGCCACGCTTGATGTGATGCTGGATACGCTCGCCCGGCTTAGTGACATCGAGCGCATTCGTGTTGTTGCTTCATGTCGCACGTTTGAGCTGCGCCATGATCCTCGCTTGTCCAGTGTCAAGATAGATCGGACATTCACGCTCCAGCCGCTCACGGACGCGGCTGTCGCAATTGTGCTTGATGAGCTGCGTGTAGATCCAGCCCGCCTGCTGCCGGAGCACCGTAACCTTCTCACTGTACCGCAGCATCTTAGAACCTATGCGCAGCTGGTCGAGGACCGCCTCCCTGGCGGCGATCTCGAGAGCTACAGATCCCTGCAGGATCTCTATGGGGCTCTGTGGGTACACTGGGTCAGCGGGAGGCCACCCGATCTACCGTCTCCTGAGGCAAGAGCCGCTGCGATCGACCTCCTCGAAGCGAGATGTGCGCACGGAGACAGATCAGTGCACCGGTTGGGGTCCTTGACGGTGATCCTGCGGCAGCAGAATATCTGGAGCGCAAGAGCATCATCCGTCAAGAGTCCGGAAACTGGTTGTTTTCCCACCAGACCCTCTTCGACTACTGCTACGCCCGCCGCTTTGTAGCTGGTCGCATTTCGTTGAGCGATGACATACTCAACAGTGTTCAAGGGCTCTTTGAGCGATCTCAGATGGTGCAGGTCTTGGCACACCTCCGTGGCTCTGACGAACCGGTTTACCTCGGCGAGCTCCAAGTACTGGTGTTTTCTGACGAGCTTCGTGTGCACCTGCGGCTACTTCTGTTGGGTTGGCTCGGCACCCTACCCGACCCACGTGAGACGGAACTGAGCGTTCTGCTGAGGCTTATAGATGACCGGGATCAGCTTCGATACGTGCTGCAAGCAATACGTGGTAATCCAGCCTGGTTCGACTTGTTGTGGGACGACACATTGCCTGGGCTACTCCGATCGCCGGACGAACTCGTTCTCGACCTTGTAGTCGACTATCTTGGCACGGTGATCGATGCTCGCGCCGGACCGAGTTCAGAGCTGTTGCGCCCATTCCTTATGCAGACTGAGGTGTGGGATGCCAGAATCGGTTTCTGCCTCTCAAGGATCCAGGACTGGAGCAATGCCGAGGCGCTGGGCATGCTATGCAGCCTCTTTCGAAGAGGGCGGGGAGGATGGAGTCTCCGCTTCACCATTCGCAACCTGGCGTTGTCAAACCCGGCAGGGGGGTGTCAAGCCCTAAGAGCACACCTGGATTACAGGCTCAATGCTGTCTTGACTGCCGATCGGCGAGCAGATGATGACTACTACCTTATGGATGGTGAGTTGTTTCAGAGTGTCCAGTACGAAATCGATGAACTCCTGCGAGCGGCGATGGTGTTGTGTCCAGAGGCAATAGTCGATCATCTCCTGGGATGGTTTGTTAAGGCGGTTCGAGCATTCACCCGGAGGCGGAACGAGCTGGATCGCTATTCGTCGGACAGCATCTTTTCCTACGGATGGTACAGTGATCATCGTTCCTCAGGTGCGGCGTTTGCTGTCACGGTGGCAAGCGCTCTGCAGCATGTCGCAGTGAAAGATCAGAAGCGTTTTCGCGTTCTGGCTTCAGAATTGGCCGAGGTAGAATGCCTGGCTATTCAACGGGTACTATCTCACGGCTACTGTGCCGATCCTGAGGCATATGCCCAGGATATCTACAGCTATCTGATAGCAGACCCAAGACGACTGTGGATTGGGGAGTATTGCGAAGACTCCGTTCAGCTTTTCCGGACCGTTTTTCGGCACCTTGATCCATTGGCTCGGGCGTCTCTGGAAACTATGATCCTGAAGCTGTGGCCTCCGTGGGAGCGACGCTCCCCCAGGTCCACCGGAGAGGCACAGCTTCAGTTCCTGTCTGGTATTCCGCCTGACCTCCTTAGCGCTCGTGCACAAGACCGGCTAGGGGAACTACAGCGAAAGTTCCCGCAGTTGGAGCCAGTGGTGCCGCGAGTTGTTGTCCGAGTTGATCCCGTTGGCCCTCCCATTGCGGCCGAAATGCTGGGCAAGATGTCGGATGATGCCAGCTGAAGGCGATGCGTAAGTACGGTGACGGCACCGAATGGGGGGCGCCAACAGAGGTCTGCTAGTGGGCGGTGTTGAGGAACTCGCTCGCGCACTGTCAGAGGAGGTCAAGGCAGATCCGGAGAGGTACTATCGACTGGCTCTGCGATTCGATGCGAGCATCTCGATGAGATACCTTCTTGCTGTGTGCTCCGCGTTAGCTGGTTCAAGCGAGTCAGCCCCGTTCGCCATCGACCTTGTCAGCCAGTTCCGTCGTCGAATTCACAGGAATACAGGATTGGCGTCTGCAGGGCCCTGATCGAGGCAGCCCACTACGGGCCTGTTCCTGACGATCTCCTGAACGTTATGGACCGACTGGGCACTCAATCACCCGGATCCGCCCGGCACGGTCTGGTCAGTGGTCTCAGACGTGGAGGAGCGGAAGTCACACGTTGATTCTCTGAACAACGGGATCAATACTGTTCGCGGTCGCTCTTGAACAATGGCCGCTGCAGCTTGAGAGGAGGTATCTGGTCAGGCCGAAAGGGCTTTGAGCGCTTGAGCAGGCTGCTGCAGATGCGCTCTACTTCGGTGCGGGCAATGCGTCATCCATATGCTCCCGGGGCTGCTCCGGTATGATGAAAGCCGGGCTCTGCTGATCTTCATGCCCGCACTCTGACTGGACATCCACGGCTCTTTCAGGAACAGGTCACGCATTAATTCCTCTATCGGACATATCAGAGACATTTCGATGTCACTATACCGATCTTTGAGGTTCTTCTGGCAGAATTCCTCTACCCCTATGACCCGTGAGGCCGGTGCTGTTTTGGTCTGCTTGTCCAGCTTCAGTCACACAGACGCTGCGGCTGATCTCCTTCAGAAGATACTATGCGGTGATGCCGCGGTGCGATTGGGAGCTGTGAAGGTCTATGCGCGAAACCTCTGCAATACGAACGTGCAAACGGCTTGTGTCGATGGACTGCTCTCTTTCCTTGACCACCAAGACGAGGCTGTGCGTCGGGAGATCGGTATGTGTTCCTGCATCTGAAGCCTGGCCAGTACCAGCGCCTCGCTGCTTTCGTCGATAGCTTCATCGAGTCGGCCGCGCTGCTGGATTCTCCTGAACACCTAATACGATACCTAACACAGGTGGCGAGGGAAGCCGCGTCGTTAGCAGTTCGAGCGATCAATCGCGTTCTGGATCACGTCGGGGAGCGAGTTGCGGACCTGCGGCTGAAGGAGGCCGCGATGGAGCCAGATATGGTGCGCCTTGCACTTCACCGTCTACAGGTATTCGACCGATCTCTATTTGAGAGCTGAAGCGATGACTGTATTCGAACGTCTGCTGCTGTTGGGAAGCCACACAGCGCATCAAGCGCTCGATGACTGGGACAGAAAGTGATAACTAGGAGGGGGCGATGAACTTCGGAGCTTGGATCCACACAGGGTATGGCCTCACGCTCGAGGCTCAGCTCGCCAAAGCGTCCGCAAATGGCATCACCGCGATACGGTCGTACGGGTATGGCTACGCTGCGGAGGCCGCCCCTGCCCTGCGAGGCCAACGACATGGGGCTGCTGGCAGGCATACACATCGATGCCGAGGCGCTGGTCGCGGACTGGCGCTCGCAGGTGCGGCTGGAGGAGCTGGCGCGCTACCACGAGTTGGGCGTCCGACTCGACGCGATCTGCGTCGGCAACGAGCTGCGCGAGGGCGGCGACCAGCCGGACAAGAAGCGCTTCACGGCCCGACTCTCCTTTGGGCTGGCCAACGTGCTCGACGCCTACCGCCACTGGCTCGATGACCACGGATTCGATACACCCCTGACCTACGCGATGGAGGGCATCGTCCTCGACCCGGAGGGCCACTTTCACGAGCTGGCTCTGGCCCCTGGTTGACGCGTGCGACGTCGTGGGGCTCAATCTCTATCCGATGGGCAACGAGGCGTGGTTCACGTTTGGCGCCTTCGAGGAGAGCCGCCGCTTCTTGCAGGATCCGCGTGTGCGCCACGACCGCCTGGCGATCCTTGAGCTGCATCTTCGCCACGTGCTCACCCAGTTCACGGGTCGGCAAGCCGCTGACCCTGACCTAGACAGGGTTTCCCTCCGCCGTGGGGTATCGCGTTGAGGACAACGGGCAGGTGGTCCCCGAGTATGAGATGGGGGCCGCGCCTGGGACGGTGTTCGGGCCTCGGACGGCGTTCGCGGCGGCGATGGCTGAGTTCGTGGGGCGGATCCGCATGGTCAACGGGGAGACGGCGGGCAGATCCGGTCAGTTTACTTCTACGAGTGGCGGGACAATCTCCACCATCCGAAGATCTGGAACATCCAGCAGAGCCCCATCCACGTCGCCTTTGGCCTCTGCGACCAATCCGGCGCGCCCAAGTTCAACATCGGAGCCCTGCTGCAGCAAGAGGGCCCTGCATAGCCTCTCTAGTTGCCAGTTCCTCTTCTGCAACTGAAAACCGACAACTGACAACTGGAAACTGGAAGTTAGCCCCTACTCCTCGTCATCCTCCCCATCGCCGAAGAGGTTGTCCAGCGCCTTGCCCCATACGTCGCTAAGCGGCGGGACAAAGGGATGGGCGTTGAACTCGTCCGATACTTCCTCCATATAGGCTCGGACATCCAGGTCGGGCATCTGCTCGTCCAGCTCATCGATCTTGGTGTCCATCGAGACCATCAACTCGTAGCTCTGATCCTCCAGTTCGGAGAGATCGATGTCGAGGTTGAACATATGGTTGAGGCGGCGCATCACGTCGTACCACGCCTTGAAGTCGTGCTCGATACTGATGGCCTGGACCATCTCGGAGACGCTGGTGAAGTTATAGGCCGGAACGAATGCATAGAAGACGAAGAACTCGATGTTGTGAGCCTCCGCACCGTCAACGAGGTAGGTCCCGATGGTCGTGCCGCCCTCGTAGTCGGAGAAACGCACGGCATAGCGGCTGAGCTCGTCCCGCATGCCCGGCAGGCTGTAGACGCAGGAGATTTCACGATCCTGATCGTAGGGGATCGCGCCGTAGACGCCGCCGACGGCGCTGACGCGCTGCACCCCCAGCATCTCGACGGCGTTCAGGAGCGCCTCGGTGTAGCGGTCGACCCGCATATGCGGCTCCTCACCCAGGAAGATAACCAGCCCCTTTTCGTCGTCGCCGGTGTAGTAGATCTCGTTCTGCGGCTTCTTCAGTGATTTCCGGTAGCCGTCCTCGAGTTGGATCTCGGGCCGCAGGAAGTGATGGGCACCCGGCAATTGGAAGAGATAGAACCCATCGTCCTTGATCTCACCGATCTTCCGGGCATCTGTCTTGTGAATCAGATAGAGCGGCAGCCCCGAAGAGATCGCGCCGGCGTCGGCCCACTGGTGCCAGCCTGCGATCATCGTGATCTCTTTGGCCTTGGGTGTTTCCCACAATGTCACTAACTCATCGTTCATGCTCAGGTCCCTCGGTGGCGCGTGTTATCTGTCACGGATATCCTGCGCCGATTGCCCACATTATACAGTAAATGAAGCGGGTGTCCCCCTTATGGCGCAGCCTAGCTGCCGCGAAGCCGGGCACCATATTGTAGTGTCGGCTCATCCTCTTCGGGCCAGTCTTCGCCTCACTATAACGCCGCGACCGTCACATCCTCGCTTGGCGCGATGGCGATGGGGTTCCGCAGTGGGCGCCCAAAGCCCTCGGCTTCGATCTCGATCTCATCCCCCGGCGTCAGGACGATCCCAGCCGAAAAACTGAGGGTCGCGGTCCCGAAGAAATGCGCGTGGACGTCGCCGGGCCGGCGGAACTGTCGATACTTGAAGTGATGGGCCTCCAGGTTGGCGATGGTGTGTGACATGTTCTGCTCGCCGCTCAGGAAAGTGCTCTCCCAGAGCGTCCTGTCGCCCCGCAGGATGCGTGCGGTGCCCCGGATGTCCTGCGGCAGATCCCCCAGACGTAGCTCGGGGCCGAAAGCGCATGGACGCAGTTTGGAGTGCGCCAGGTAGAGATAGTTCTGCTTCTCCATCACGTGGTCGGAGAATTCATCGCCCACGGCGAAGCCGATCCGGTACGGTTCACCCTCGGGCCCGACGACGTATAGCCCTACCATCTCCGGCTCCTCCCCGCCGTCCAGCCCGAAGGCAGGGCTGAGGATGCTCCTGTACGGTGCCACAACGATGCTGCCATCCCCCTTGTAGAACCATTCCGGCTGAACGCCCACCTCGCCCGGCGCCGGCTTTCCGCCCTCCAGCCCCATCTGAAACATCCGCATACTGTCGGTGAGGACGGCATCGGCCGGCGCCTTGTGCATCCGGTCGCGCGCATCGGCGCTCCCGAGATGGGTCAGCCCCGTCCCCGTGATAAACATATGCGCAGGATCCGGATGATCCACGGGTGACAGCACGCGCCGCTTTGCGACCAGATCCGCGTAATCCATGACATCGCCGGTCAACTGCTCCCGCAACGCTTGGGCCAGCGAGTGTCCATGCCGAATCGCGTCCATGGCCAGTCCGTAGACCGTCTGCTCTCCGACCAGCGGTTCGATAGTGGTCGCATTCTTCACGATGCCCACCCGCCGCATGCCTGCCGGATCCTGGAATTGGATGATCCGCATAGTTCCTCCTACGTAAGCATACCTCGGCCCGAAGGGTACCGTAGGGGCCGTGAAAACGCAAGCATGAGTGCCGGGAACTCTCTGAAGTCCCCTATGGCTAACCTTGCGAAGGTTTCCGAAACCTTCGCAAGGTTGGGCTTCGCACAGTCTGGCCCCGCCCTTACAGCCACCGGTCCGCAAACGCGAGATACTGCTCCCAGTCGTATGCGGTCACGTCGTGGCCGCCGGTCCTGATATGATACCCGATCGTGCCTTGGACGGGGCGGTCGACCTCCGGCATCTCGGCAGCCGGCAGTCCCTCCGTCCCCAGGAGTCGGTAGACGGGGTCGGCCGCCAGAGCGGAGAGGAACTCACCCCGCGGGTCCGACCACAGATCCTCGGCCGCGCTGGCCACGTAGACCGGCCGGGGAGCGACGAGTGCGATGAGCTCGTGTTGATCGACCGGCAGATCGGCGACCCTGTCGTTGTATTGCTTGAAGTTCGTGCAGAACCAGTGAGGGAAGACGGTGTTGATGCGTTTGACGGTCTCGCCGACCTCACGCCGTGAGAGGGCTGCCCCACCGCAGCCGGAATCGTTCGAGATGACTACCGCAAACCGCGGGTCCGCGGCGCCCGCCCACAGGGCGGTCTTGCCGAGCCGCGAGTGGCCCATCACGGCAACGCGCGCCGCATCTACGGCGCTGTCGGTCTCGAAGTAATCGAGCGCCCGGCTGAGCCCCCACGCCCACGCGCTGATGGTGCCCCAGGCGTCGCCGTGGCTGTCGTCGCGGGGATAGAGCCCGTGGACGCCGTTCTCGAACCCATCGTGGAAGTCAGGATCGATATCCCCACAGTAGATCGTGGCCAGGCCATACCCCCGCTTCAGGATCGTCTCGACGGGCCAGCGTGAACCGGATAATCCTCGGGCGGCCTCGGTTGCGTGGTGGTCCGCGGTGGCCTGCCGGATGAAGTCCGGCATCCAGGCTTTCGATAGCGAGATACCGGGGTCGGCGTGGATCGTGTGGTTCCCACCAAAGTTGAGCCCCAGGAAGAGTGGGACGCCCGCCTGTGTCCCCGAGGGAAGGTAGATCAGGATATTGAGCTTCACGGCCGATGGATCGCTGACGAAGCGAAGTGTGACCTCTTTACGGGTCGCCAGCCCTCCCAGAGCGCCGGCCTCCAGCGAGGTCACCTCGGACAGCATCTCGCCGTCCTCGCCCAGCACGGCGATGCTCGGCGCAGCGGGCGCGTGTCCGTAGACGGTGTGCTCAAAGAGCGACAGGATCTCGCCTCGGCGCCGGGTGGTCCAATCCGCCGCCGTCGCCACCGGCGTCCCATCCGCGAAGATGAGCGGGTCCGGCAGGATATAGTCAGGTACTTTCGATTCATCGTAGTTGATGACGATCTCAGACATAGTTCATCTCCTTGGTTAGGTATCCTCAGATAGGTATGCGTCAGAGTTCCGCTTTTGTCCAGTCGGTACCCGGCACCTGATGCGCGATTCCGCCCCTCGATCCTGGGCGGGATACCGATTCGATGCTATGATGACCCCGTCTACATCGCACGCTCGGGGATAGGGCGTAAGGGAGGCTGTCATGCGTGCCATTATGGTGATGTTCGATTCGCTCAACCGGCATATGCTGCCGCCGTACGGGTGTGACTGGGTGCACGCCCCGAATTTCGAGCGGCTGGCCGAGCGGACCGTAGCTTTCGACAACAGCTACGTGGGGAGCATGCCCTGTATGCCCTGTCGCCGCGAGTTGCACACGGGGCGCTACAACTTCCTGCACAGAAGCTGGGGGCCCCTGGAGCCGTTCGACGACTCCGTCCCTGAGATCCTGCAGCAGCACGGGATCTACACGCACCTTGTGAGCGATCACTATCACTATTGGGAAGAGGGCGGAGCGACCTATCACACCCGCTACACCAGTTGGGAGATCGCCCGTGGCCACGAGGGCGATCCCTGGAAGGGCGTCGTCGCCGATCCCGAGATCCCGGAGCACGTGGGCGAGCGCGGCGACAAGATGTGGCGCCAGGATTGGGTCAACCGGACCTATATGCAGGAGGAGGCGCTCCAGCCCCAGGCCCGGACCTTTGAGATGGGCATGGAGTTCATGCGCACCAACGCCGGTGAGGACGACTGGTTCCTGCAGATCGAGACCTTCGATCCTCACGAGCCCTATTTCACCCAGCAGCACTACAAGGATGAATATCCTCACGACTACGACGGCCCGCACTTTGATTGGCCGCCCTATCGTGAGGTCGAGGAGACGCCGGAGCAGGTGGCGCACGTTCGCTATGAGAACGCTGCCCTGATCACGATGTGCGATACCTACCTGGGCAAGGTGCTGGACCTGATGGACGAGCTCGATATGTGGCAGGATACGCTCCTGATCGTCTGCACCGACCACGGTTTCCTGCTGGGCGAGCACGATTGGTGGGCGAAGTGCGTGCAGCCCTTCTGGAACGAGGTCGCCCGGACGCCGCTCTTCCTGTGGGACCCGCGCACCGGACGCCGGGGCGAGCGGAGCCGGGCCCTGGTGCAGAACATCGACTGGGGGCCGACGCTCCTGGAGGCCTTTGGCGTGCCGCTGACCGGGGATATGCAGGGCATCCCGTTGACGGCGTCGCTCGCATCTGACGCGCCGCTTCGCGAGGGTGTCCTCTTCGGTCTGCACGGGGGTCACGTCAACGTGACCGATGGGCGCTACGTCTATATGCGGGCGCCGGCTTTCGATGAGAATCGTCCGCTCTACGAGTATACATTGATGCCGACCCATATGCGCCATACGTTCGATGTTGGCGAGCTCCTGGAGACGGAGATGGCACCTCCCTTCGAGTTCACCAAGGGATGCCCTGTGATGAGGATTCCTGCGCGTGGCAGCGACGGGTGGCGGGCGATGCATCGCTTCGGCAACCTGCTCTACGACCAGGAGGCCGATCCCCAACAAGCGCATCCGCTGAACGATGCCGAGGTCGAGGCGCGCATGATCGACCTGATGGTGAGGCTGATGGAGGCAAGTGACGCCCCGCGCGAGCAATACGAGCGGCTGGGGCTGGCTTGAGTCATAGCCGACGCAGGCCCTGAGACAGAGGACAGCGATGAACCTGGGCGTTCGCCTGGGGGCCGAATGATCTGCGCGTTGGCTTCAGGCGTATGCTGTCCAGGCGAGATGCGGTCTGCCACCGGTTCACGCTTCCCGGGGCCCGCGAGTTGGCCGAGGTGCGCCTGGAGCGGATGGCGACCTATCTGGCGTGGCTCGATGAGGAGACTTTCGGGTATTTGTAGAGCAGGAGGGAGGCGGGCATGGCGGGCGACGAAGAACCCGACGCGGGTACGGCGAGAGTGGGGGACGTCGACATTGTCTACGAGCGGTTCGGTGATGCTGGGGCGGCGGCAGTGCTCCTGATCGCGGGCCTGGGTGATCAAATGGTGATGTGGCCCAGGGCTTTCTGCCAGCAGTTGATGGCCCGTGGTTTCCAAGTCATCCGCTTTGACAATCGTGATACCGGTTTGTCGACCAAGTTCACGCAGGCAGGTCACCCGTCGTTGCTGCCGCTGGTGTGGGCCGCGATCAGGGGAGAACGGTGCCGGCGCCTTACACCCTTGAGGACATGGCGGCTGACGCGGTAGGTGTGCTCGATGCGCTGAATATCCGGACCGCCCATGTATTTGGTGCCTCGCTTGGTGGCATTATCGCTCAGGTTCTTGCCGTTGGCCATCCTGAGCGCGTCGCCACAGCCATCCTGATGATGACCACGACGACCGAGCCGATCCTTGCGCTGCCCAAGGCCCGGATGCTGACGCTGTTGCGGACGCCCGGACCCGGCCGTGATGCCTATGTCCGCTACATGGTCGGGATGATGCGCGCGGTGCATGGGAGAGGGCTATCCTCTTGATGACGAAAGCCTCCGTGAGGAAGCTCGGCGGCACTACGACCGTGGCGATGGGTTGGATGGGATGTCGCGCCAGGAGGCGGCGATCGTCGCCTCCGCCCGCGACTTGCGGCGGGATGCTCCGCGCATCGCAGTGCCGACCCTGGTCCTCCACGGTCGTGACGACCCGCTGATTCCATTGGCCCACGGTCGCCATCTGGCGGAAGTCGTGCCGAACGCCGAGCTGAAGGTCGTCGATGGGCTGGACACGAACTGCCCGAAGGCGTCTGGCCGGTTATCGTTGAAGCCATTGCGAGCTTCGCGGCGTCGGCGCCTCTGTAGAGCTGCTACTACGGTCGCAAGCAAGGTCCAAAGACGGGTGCAAGCTCATAGAGCCCCGGGAGCCAAGCTGCTTGCCCAAGCCGAGACCTTGAGGGTTTCTATCGCAAGAGGGAGCCTGCCATACAGGAACCCCCCAAGGTCTTTCCCGAGGAGCTATCTTGCTCCTGCACTGGGCTGACGCATCAATAGGAGGACCCGCTTGGATCTCGGCGTCTTCGTTCGAGGGTGTTTGATCGGGGTGTCGATTGCGGCGCCGGTCGGCCCCATTGGCGTCATCTGCATCCGCCGGACGTTGGCGGAGGGGCGGCGCGCCGGGCTCGTGTCCGGCCTGGGCGCCCGCTCGGCTGATGCGATCTACGGGTCCATCGCCGCGTTCGGCCTGGCCCTTGTCGCGGATCTGCTCACCAACCAGCAGTTCTGGCTGCGGCTCATCGGCGGCGCGTTCCTGTGCTATCTTGGCGTGCGATCTCTCGTCGCCCGGCCTGCAGCCCCCTACGTCCCGGATCAAGAGCCACAGGAAACGGACCTCAGTCGTGCCGATCCTGACCTCCGGCGCCTTGCCACGACAACGGAGTCATCCGCACCGCGTGGTGGCCTTCTGGGCGCCTATGCCTCCACTCTCGGATTGACCCTCACCGATCCCACTGACCATCCTCTCGTTCGTCGCGATTTACACAGGGCTGGGCCTCGGGAGTAACGGGTCCGATTCCTTCACCGCCGGGCTGATGGTCCTTGGCGTCTTTGCCGGTTCGGTGCTGTGGTGGGCCATCCTAGGCACCGGCGCCGGCCTGCTTCGCACAAAGCTGACACCGGGTAGCCTGCGATGGGTCAACCGGGTCTCGGGTGTCATCATCTGTACCTTTCGTCTGGTCACGTTGTGGAGCGCTATCGGGAGGTGAAATCCGTGGAGAAAGTCTACGTCGTCGGTGACAGCATCTCTATGCAGTATGGCCCGTATCTTGCGCAGTACCTCCGGGGCGTGATGACCTACAGCCGCAAGACGGAGGAGGAGGCCGAGGCCCTGGCGCTCGATCCGCCACAGGGCGCCAACGGCGGGGACTCGTCGATGGTCCTGGCCTTTCTGCAGGCCAAGGCGGCTTGGGATTGGCATCGATGCCGATGTCGTTTTGTGGATCGAACTGCGGTCTCTGGGATCTTAGGGCCAGATCCGCAGACTGGGCCGAACAGGTCCCGTTGGACCGGTATGGCGAGAACCTGCGTGACCTGGTCTCGCTGGTCGGGGCCATGGGTGTCCGGCTTGTCTGGGTACGCACGACGCCCTGCGACGAGGCGGTGCATAACACGAGGGAAAGCGGATTCCACCGCTTTGCTGCGGATTGCGACATGTACAATGCGGCGGCGGATGAGATTATGTGGACCCATGACGTCCCGATCATCGATCTCCACACCTTCACGCGCAATCTGGGCGATGACCTCTACTTCGATCACGTGCACTTCCACGAACACGTGGGTGAGAAGCAGGGCGCCTCATCGCCGGTTGGCTGGCAGCGTGGGACGCGGTCGGCCAGAGGGCATAGACGATGGAGTGCTACGTAGATCTCGACGATGGCATCCTGACGCTGGGTAACAGCCGGATTCGGCGCATTTACCGGTGGCACGGCGGCCCCTGATCGGGCTGCGGATCGAGGACGTGGCGCGAGGCCATGGCTGGGATCTGGATGGCATGGGGCCGGACTTCGGCCTGACGGGTAATGACGCGGAGGGGCTCCCGTAGCTCACTGTCACCGAGCAGCCGGCGACGCCGGTCGCGCCGGCACATCTGCCGGTGGAGACGCTCGCAGATCTCGGCGGCCTCGAGATCAAGCGTGCTTTCCGCCTCTATCCGGGCTGCCCGGCGATCGCGTGCGATCTCTACCTGCGCGGCACGTCGCCCCGATCCGGATTTTGTTTTCAACCTCGATCGGCTGGCGCTGCCCGGCACGCATTGGCGCGCCACGGTGGTGCGCTTCTTCGACGTCACCGATCGCAACAACAACCTGGTCGACGAGCGCCCGCTCCTGCCCTATCGATCCGAACAACGGCTCTCGGGCAACCTTCTCTTTCTCGACGAGGTGCTGCACGATCGCGGCAT
>CAVZIC010000025.1:0-15605 GCA_963775195.1 uncultured Chloroflexia bacterium | reverse complement strand
CCCCAACTGTGTTGGCATAGGTTCGCGCTGGAGACAGGGAGCCAGTTGATTTCCGATACGACGCAGGTTTTACCGACGCCGTGGACCTTGGCGGCGATGCCGACACGGTCGGGTCGTTGGCCTCAGAGTTCGCAAACCGGGTGATCATGCTGCGAGCCAAGCGCGCCGTAGTGACGTCCACCTTTGCGTCCCTCACGGTCGTCATCCACGGCGCCATCGCGGCCTTGATGGTCATCATCACGGAGGTCATGCGGCGATTTATCGACATGATCTGGAGCACGATATTAGTTGAGGGTGATCAAGCCCTGGGCTCAGTGATGATCCCGCTGCCCAGTATGGATGATCCCGAGGTTCAGTTGCTCCACTATATCACCAAGGCCATGGCGCTGCCGCTCACCGTGGCCAATGCTGTCGCGATGTCCGCGACGGATGGTGGCCACAAGCTGCGGGTGTCATTCTACTTGTCAATACTGACAGGCATGTCAGGCATCGTTTCTGATCCTGCCGCCGCTCGTCGGTAGATCATGCCTACAGGATAGGCTGCACACTGGCTGACAAGGAAAGTGATAGGAGATACTATGGCCGCAGACGCAATGCCGCAGACCATCAGCACGCCACGACCGAAGCGTTTGCCGCATCGTTCTGCTCAGCTCCCATGGATAGCTATCTTCTGTCTGGGCCTTCTGGCGGGATGGTTCGTCCTGGGTAGGGTATTGCTGCCGGCATCGCCATCCGACGCGGAGCCGCCACAGCTGTCATCGAGCTATCAGAAAATCTACCTCCGACTGGTCGCCGAGAGCTTCTGGCTGACCCAGGATAAGAGCCTGGTGCAGCGTGCGCTTGCCGCCTGGGATCCCGATGCTGTCGACCTGAGGTTGTCCCAGCTGGAGGCAGAGACCTCGGATGCTAACGTCCGGACCCATCTCGAGGCGTTGCGGGCTGCGCTTGGCGCGCCGGCGAGACTCTACCTTCTTCGATTTCGTCTTCCGGCATTCGACGATCCTCGTGTCGGCTACACTGCCCTTACTCATATTCCTGGGGCCGGCGGCGTCGGCCTTGCCCCCTACGTGCGCGACCTGTTCGCTTCTATGCACGATGGCCGGGCCGATGAGGATCTCCTGGTGATTCCGGATGCGATACACCAGGCGCGGGCCGTGCCGACCCGACCAGCCGATGTGGCTGTGACGAAGCCCGCTGTAAGGCAGATGTACCCTCCGGGAGCGGCGGTTGCTCAGTCTACGGCGGAGCAACAACCTATGGATCCACAGGACGCACCGGCCGACACCGATTCGCTCCAGTCTCAACAGAACCCGCAGGCCCCAAGGGCAGCGCAGCAATCACCGGCCGGCGTCCTGCTGCCCGAGGAGGATGACGAGAATGTGACGTCCCAGGGGCAGACCTCGGAATACAACTGTTGAGCAGGTGAACGGTGCACACCCTGCAGCGCCGAATGCACACACGTCAGGCGACGTTCAGACGGAGGGCATGGAGGAAGAAAAGGCAGCGCAGAAGATTGCGGGCGAGGCAGGACCGCCCGCGCAGCCCGGGAAGCCCAACAAGCTCAATCGCCCGTCTCGGCCGTGGCTGCGGCCTTGGAGGATACGAGCCTGCCCGGGGAGTTGGAGTCGTTGTTAGCGGACGATATCTTCGGCTCGATCTTCGATGTGGACGTTCTCTTTGACCCATTCCTCAAGATGCTCAACAGCAGATTACCCGAAGTGGACATAGGTGATCTGCTACGACAGAGCCGGTTGGTCGCATTGGGTCTCTATGGAATGTCACGTCTGTCCGAGTCCGGTGAGGCTGATATCACCCAGGGCGAGGTCGCCCATCACAAGGTCGCGCAAGGCGTGACGGCATGAGGCACGTCGAATGAATAACACCATCGGCGCATTGGACGGGTGGGCCCTGGCTGCGCTTGCTGCGACAGGCATCTTTCTCCTGGTCGTCGCGCTCCTGGACTTGCGCTACCGAATCGTTCCCAACCGCCTCGTCTACCCTGCGGCAGTGATGGCCCTGGCCGCACGGCTGCTCCTCTACGGCGCATCTGATGCGCTGGTCGCCCTTGCTGCCGGTCTGGGTGCGTTTGGCCTCTTCTTTCTGGCCGGGTGGGTATCGCCTGGAGGTCTGGGAGGCGGCGACATCAAACTGGCGGGACTTACAGGTCTTCTCACCGGATTCCCCGGCATCTTCCTGGCGCTCATCGTCGCGGTCATGAGCGGTGGTCTGACGGCGGTCGCTCTGATCGCGTCGGGGAAGCGCGACCCCATCCCTTACGCCCCCTTCCTCTGCCTCGGAGCGCTCGTAGCACTGATCTGGAATCCACTGCCTGCGCTGCTCGGACAGGCTCTCGGCGGATAGAGACCAACAGGTCCCCTACGTCCCTGGTGCCCATGCGAGAACATCTTGACCCTCGCCGTGGCGCAGTCAGCACTATACCTTTTTGTTGATCTCCTCCTGATATGTGATACTCTTTCGTTGGAGGTCGTGCGCACGGCATGGACTCGCTTAATTCCTTCGACGATTTCAACCTTGATGAACTGGACGACCTTGATCCTTCCGACGGGGCGTCCGCCTCTGCCGTACCACGCAGGATTGTCATCGTGCTCTGGCTGGTTGCGGCGGGGCTGCTTCTTGCACTCCTCCCGATTTCGCTGATCTCCAAGATGCTGGTGCAGGACGCTGAGGCGGTCGCATTGGAGGCCCAGCAGGCAGAGGACGTGCTTCTGGTGCCCCCTACCCCGCGCGCTGAAATCCAGCCGCTCCTATCCACGCTGCAGGCGGTGCAGGACGAACTGAAGGCGTTTGATGCCGCAGCCGCACCGGTTGGCGGTGAGCGGATCTACTGGCCCGACATCGTGGCTGCCGTCCGCTCGTATGACACACGGGGAGCTTGCCCTGACCAGCTTTAACCATCAGGGACGCCAGATCATCCTGGAGGGGACGGCAAAGGACGACAAGACGGTCGTGGAGTACGCGAGGTCGCTGGAGAGCTCCGCGATCTTCTCCCGCGCTGCTTATCCAATCCATCAACCTGCTCGATCAGCCGCTCGTCACCGCCGGCGTGCCCGAGGACACGCCGGTCGCCCAGGGGCCCCCCGCCGGAACGGCTGCACCCTCAGCCGCACCCGGCCAGGGCGACGCTTTCGAGATCGATGATTTCGACGCAAAGGAGATCATCCTCGGGCAGCCGCAGACGCATAGCTTCAGCCCGGCCTACGACATCGACAGGGTCAAGTTCCTGGTCAAGGCAGGCCGCTATTACCGCATCTACACCACGGGCCTGCAACCCGGCGTCGACACGTTCCTCACCGTCGAGGTGGGCGGTCAGACCCACTTCAATGACGATGTGAAACCCGGAACCTTGACCTCGGAAGTCATGCTGATGGGAGGCCCCGCAGATGCCTACGCCATTGTCCAGGTGAGCAACCGTGGAGGCTATGGCCCTGACATGACCTACGATATCGTCGTCGAAGAAATCGTGCCAACGCCTACCCCTCCACCTACCGCAACGCCTCAGCCGACGGCAACGCCCCAGCCAACGACGACACCGCAGGTTACGCCACAACCTCAGCCGACGGCCACCATCGACTCGCGTGACAGCTACGAACCCGACGACACAGCACCCAAGCCGTTGACACCCGGCGAGACACAGCAGCACAACTTCTACCCTGATGGTGATGTTGACCAATACTACTTCCTGATCAAGGCGGGCCGTCAATACCAGATCGAGACAGTTTCATTGGCAGCCGGCGTAGATACCGTGGTCTCGATCAATCTGGCGGGGACGACGTACTCCAATGATGATCGAAGTTGGGGTGATCTGAGCTCGCTGGTCATCGTCCCGGGGCTCCCCGATCAGGACGTCACCGCCTTTGCGACCGTGATCAACCGGGGACAGAGCGGCCCCCTCAAAACGTACCTGATCACGCTCAAAGAGATCCCACCATCACCAACACCCACGTATACGCCCACGCCGACTCCCACACCTACGGCCACCATTACGCTAACGCCCACCGCGACCGGCACGTCCACGACGACAGCCGAAGCGCGCATTGTCGTCTACCCGGACTCGCATGCATGGAGCCCGCTCCCATAGCCCAGGGAGTCGCTGAACCTCAGACGGTCGGCTTCACCATCGTCCTGGAAATCAGGAGTGCCGCACCGTGAGCGGCTTCAGCGATCTCAAGAGCCAGCTTCCTGACCGCAACCGACTGCTGTTTGCGCTCGCGGTTGGCATGATAGGCGCAGGGCTGCTGGGCAACATCCTTCTGATTGGCGTCAGCGTGATACCCAAGTGGCGCACCCTGCACGAGGCTACCACCCGATTGCAGTTGGCCCGGGAAGAGCAGAGTCGCATTGTTCAAGGACAGGGCGGTCAGACCGTGGAAGGTGTCCAATCCGAGATCGACGCTGTCACACAGAAGCTCGCCGAGAAGTCATCGGGCTTCCTCTCCGAGACCCAGGCCGCCCAGGCCCTCGACCATCTCTACAGCTACGCTGCCGAGAGCGGAGCTGCCATCGTCAACGTGCAAAACACACCTGCGACTCAGGATGCCGTCGAAAACCAGTATTTCGAGGTACGAACGTTCCAGATCACGGCACGGGGATCGGCCACACAGCTTCTGGACTTCCTCGGCCGGATCGAGGAGACCTCACTCGCCAGTTTTCAGGTTGGCGGGGTCACAATTGCGGAGGATGTCACTGGTTTCCGCCTGGACATGACCCGTAAGTATGACCGTTTCACCCTTCGCTGATGGAGCACCCGCGCAACTGACGACACAGGAAGAACTGCAGAGCGCGCTGGTAAAGGCCTGGGATGCGGGTCAGTGGCAGCGTGCCATCGATCTTCTCGGGCAATTACAGGAGGAGGATCCGAATCGATCTCCTCGTGGTGATGCAGCTTTACACGGCGCACATGAATCACGGAAACGAACTCCTGGGCAACGGAGACTCGGCACGTGCTGATGCGCAGTTCGAGGCAGCATTGGCCCTCCGGCCGGGGAGTGAAGAGGCAACGCTCGGCCTCCAAGCAGCCAGGCAGCAGCAGACCCAACAGGCCTTGGATCCGGCCTCACCGGCCGGGCTAAGCAGCGGCCTGGACGCAGCTTGGTCCGTCGGAGATTGGCCCAAGGTCATTGAGATCCTTAACCAACTCCGCGCGCTTGATCCAAGCGATAGCCGGTGGCCGGAGAAGCTCTATTCGGCCTACGTGAACAACGGCTATACGCTTACCTCAAAAGGTGAATACCAAGCCGCCAAAGCCTCCTTCAGCCAGGCGCTCGACATCAAGCCCAAAGGCGGCGAGGCGATCAGTGGCCTCCAGGCACTGTCGGAGTTACCCGGGCCACTCCCCGTCGCGGCTCCTTGAGTGAATACACGGCAGAGCCAGAGATGGCTTTACGCGTGTTGACACGCCCGCATCACCTTGGAAGCAGGGCTACGACTCAGCCCACGCCCGCATCGAGTGCTCCGGCTCGTAGCCGATCAAGGCTCGCGCCCGCTCGTTGCTTACCAGCGTCTCCGCGCCCTCGACGTCTCGCTTCCATGTCGTGACCTCGGGGAAGTACAACTCGGCCAACATTCGTGAGGACACGCCCAACGAGTTCTCGCTGTCGTTCACAAAGAGCGGATGACTACCCTCATAGTCCGCCAATACGCCCTTCTCAATAGCCTGCGCGGCATCCTCAGCGTTGATGATGGACCAGAAGTCAGTTCTCCCAAACATCATCATCTGTTCGGGCGGCGGGGGCTCGCGACGCTCCGGCCGGTGATGTTCGCTCCAAGGCCGCTCCATGTGCCGGTCCGCACGCCCAAGGTCGAATGCGGCTGATCGCCGCATCGATCCTGGCGCGTCGTTCCGACTCCGGAAGTGCTGCTAGCGTTTCAAAGGCTTGGCGTCTATACGCGGAAAACCCCTTCATCCGCTCGGCCCAATGAGAGGACGTTCTCAACACAAACGGGAAGCGCAAGCAAATCCCGGAGATCTCCTCCCGCCTCCAGAAATAAGCCGCCGTGGCTTCCAGCACTTGCTTCGAAAAGGAGTACGGATCCGTCGTGAAGCTGGGATGCGCCTCGTCGATCGGGAAATACTCTATGGGAAAGCTCTTGATCCCGAAGTTATACCCCAGGGCGTTGATCGAGCTTGCGCTCACCACCCTCCTGATCCCGGCATCTGCGGCCGCACGGTAGACGTTGAAGGCCCCACCGCAGTTCACCCGGAAGATCTCCTGTTCCACAGCCGCACCGGGATATGCATAGGCCGCCAGATGGACGACAGCCTCAATACCCGAGAAATGCGGGGCCAGCGCATCGAAATCTGTCGTATCGGCCTGACGATATTCCGCCCCCTTGATGTCCTCCCGGACATCGTCGCCGATCTCTGCCTCCGGCTGACGGTCGAGCACTCGAACCTCGTGCCCGTGAAGGAGCAACCGCGCAACCGCTACCCGGCCCACGCTACCAACACCACCTGTTACGAGAATCTTGACCATGTATGCTCCTCACCTCGATGTCGTCGTTCGCCGGCGCAAGCGGAGTTGCACATACGTCGGCCCGTGGTCTACAGCGATGGAGTATACACCCGCCCAGCTCAGGCAAAAACATGATTGGCGGTCGATAGAGCTGCCATAGCAGGTCCAGCCTGCTATGGCAGCTCTATCGACCGCCGGATTATCAGACCTCTGGACGATATTTCGGCAACGCCCTCAGTTCTGCCCGCTGCACGTTCAGCACGACGCCCTGGTCATCGACACCCGCAATCATAGACACCGGTACAATCGTGTAGCCGTTGATGAGCCCGTGACGGATCACGATGTGCGTAATGTACCCACCCTCGCAGTCTACCAACACGTGATCTACCTCGCCGGCATTGCCCTCGACATCGCGGACCTTGGTGCCATTACCGATGACCTGGAAATCAAAGGGCACGCCCTCGTGGAGGCGATGCTTACGTGACGGTACAACCGACTGCCCGCCGATGCCCTCATACGGCGACATCCAATACCTAACGTCGTCCGGACCGTAGCGGCCATTGTTCCACCCTACAGAGGGCACTCTGAACTCTATCTCTTTGTAGCTCCGGAAGCGACCGAACTCGTCGCTGCTGATCCCGATCTGAACCGTGCCTTCGCTTGTAGCTTGTACATTGGCGACCGGCAGCACCCAGCTCGCTTTCTGCAGGCCGCCCCTCTCCACAATCAGGGCGGTCACCCGCTCCGTCGCCGGGTCCATCACCACGCGAATCAACCTGCCACACCGCCTATCGGTGCAGATCACCGCGGCCCCGATATCAAAGATCAGCGGTAGCTCACATCCCTCGCCCATAGTGGGCGGCGTTGAGGTCGCTTGATCCATCTGTGCGGAATACGACTGCTCTTCATGATCCTGCGTTGTCATTGGCATGCTTGATCTCCCATGCGATTCCCACCATTATGTGCAGCGGTCCGGGCCGCGTTGGATCAGCGATCGAGGGTGACCCACATACGGCCGGCCTAATTCACTATATATCATAACAATATAGCGTTTTCTACACACGTGTCAATAGGCCATCTGGCCGGGTGGAAGCGCGTGACATCAGGGGAAATCAGGTACACTATGGCCCATGGATGCATATCCACACTTGCACGTGCACTCCTACTACACGCTCCTTGGCGCCACGCCCTCGCCCGAAGCATTAGCGCGCCGGGCAGCGGCCGACGGGCTGACCCACCTGGCTCTGACCGACACCAATGCGCTCTATGGGGCAGTCGTCTTCGACAGGGCCTGTCGGGCCGCGGGAGTCCAGCCCATCGTGGGTATGACCGTCACCGTTGCCTGGCCCGGTGACCTCGATGCGCGTCCCCCGGGCGTATCGTCGGGCGCCGGGTCATCGGCGGAGCCAGGGCGCCTGATCCTCCTGGCGCGAAACAGCGAAGGCTACCGTTCCCTTTGCCAACTCTCCAGCCTGATTCAGGGCGATCCCGACCGGGATGCGCTTGCCCAACGAGGGCTATCCATGGCCGATCTGAGGACCAACGCGAACGGCCTGCTGTGTATCACGGGGGGACGACGCGGTTTCGTCTACCGTTGTATGCGCGCCGGGATGGAGGAGGTGGCACACCGCTTCATCGGGAAGCTCTGCGGCGTCTTCGGGCCCCAGGTCACCTACGTCGGACTTGAGCTACAACCGGGGGCATCCAGGCGTGGCCCGACGGATGCCGACGTCGCTGCTCAACTGGTCAGGAAAGCGTCGATCCTTGGCGTGCGCACCGTGGCAACCCAGCCGGTCTTCACGCTGGACTCCAACGACAAGCCGCGGCTGAGACTGCTCGCGGCGATCGATCGAAACTGCCCCTTGGGTGAGGTGCCTCCCGAGGGACTGCCTGATGGCGCAGACCCGAGTGTTGCTGTCCACTGGCTCGACCCCGAGGCGATGGCCATGCGCTTCGCCGGCTTTCCCGATGCCCTTGCCCGAACCCACGAAGTTGCTGAGCTGTGCACCCCGCCGGCAGGAAGCGTGCTCCCTACTGGCGCCCTGATGTGGCCGACGCTCGACCTCCCTGGCGAGCAGACTTCTGCGGACGCGCTGCGCGATCGGGCCACAGAGGGGTGCAACCGCCGCTTCGGCTGGCCACTGCCTCCCGCGGTCCGACAGCGCCTCGACCGTGAGCTGTCCGCGATCACCGGCCACGGGTACGACCCACTCTTTCTGGTGGTCGCCGACATCGTGAGGTATGCGCGCGAGCACGACATCCCCGTAAGCACACGGGGTAGCGTAGCCAACTCCCTCGTCGCCTATGCCCTCGCCATCACCACAGTCGACCCGATGGCACACGACCTGCTCTTCGAGCGCTTTCTCAACCCGGGCCGCGCAGATCCGCCGGATATCGACCTGGACTTCTGCAGCCGGCGTCGTGACGAGGTCCAGACATACGTCCGCCGCACCTATGGCGAGGACCGCGTCGCACTGGTGGGTGCGATGAGTACGCTGCAACTGCGCTCGGCGGCTCGCGAAACGGCTAAGGCCTACGGGATTGAGGACGACGAGGTCCAGCAGATCCTGGAGGCTATGCCCCGGCGCTTCTACGGGCCACGCTATCGAGAGGCCCCCGATATAGAGGACATCGCCGCGGCGTTGCCTACGTCCCGGCTACAAGAGGTGGCGCGGGCAGCCTACGGGATCGCCGGGTTTCCACACCATCTCAGCATCCACGCGTGTGGCCTCGTCATCACACCTGGACCTCTCACCGATCTCGTGCCGGTGCAGATGGCGCCGAAGGGCTTTCTCACGACACAATATGACCATGGCGACTGCGAAGCGATTGGACTGCCGAAACTGGATCTCCTGGGAATCCGCGCCCTGACGGTGCTGGCCGATACCGCGGAGGAAGTACGTCTGCGAGAGCCCGCGTTCCGGCTCGAGGACGTCCCCCTGGACGATTTGCAGACCGCCGAGTTGCTCATGCGCGGCGACACCATCGGCGTCTTTCAGTGCGACTCGGTGGGGGCGCGGCGCACACTCCGCAAACTGCGGGTGCGTACCGTCCAGGACCTGGCGGTCGCCAACGCATTCTTCAAGCCGGGCCCGGCGATGGGCGGGCAAGCGGACACCTTCGTGCGTCGCTACCGTGGCGAAATCCCCACCCACTACCTGCATCCGGCCCTGGAGCCGATTCTCTCACGCACCAAAGGCGTCCTCATCTTCCAGGAGCAGGTGCTGAGGATGGCGACCGAGATTGCCGGGCTCTCCTGGGCGCAGGCCGATCACATCCGCCGTGGGATGAGCAAGATGCGCCCGGCAGAGATGCACACCCTTCAGACTGAGTTCGTCATGGGATGTCAGCGCGATGGTGGTCCGGGCCTCTCCGAGCAGCAGGCGGAGCAACTGTGGGCACAGGTCTCGGCCTTCTCCGGCTATGGGTTCAACCAGGGCCACGCCACAGCCTACGCCGACGTGAGCTACCGGTCGACTTACGTGAAGGCTCACTACCCGGCTGAGTTTTTCCTGGCCCGGCTGCGGAATTACGGCGGATATCACCACCCCGCCATCTACATGGCGGAGGCAATGCGCCTGGGGATCGATGTGAGACTGCCCCATGTGAACCAGAGCTTTGCGAGCGTGGTGCTGCGGTGGGAAGCTGACGATTCAACCTTGCGAAGCTTGCGCTGGCGCGAAGGTGGCCAGGGGTCCCTGAACCCCCTGGCCTGCTGCGTACCGGGGCAGGCTTCGCGGGGCCCGGAGGCCATCCCCATCCTTTGGCTGGGGCTCAGGCTGATTCGCGACCTCAGACGCCAAGCTGTTGCCTCGATTGTCCGAGCCCGCCGAGACGGGCCGTTTGTGAGCCTCCGCGACCTCCTGGTGCGTGCTGATCTGCAAGCAAAGGAGATTGCCCACCTCATCCAGGCAGGGGCACTGGATGGCCTCGGCGCCAACCGCCCGGCGATGCTGGCTGAGGCCGAGATGATGGTCCGCGCCGGTACTGTTCACCAGATGGCCTTCGACTTCGCTACCGGCTACGCACCACCGGCCTCGCAGGCTCAACGGCTTGCATGGGAACGCCACCTGGTAGGATACCCCCTCGCTGTGCTGCACCCGTGGCTCACGGATCTGGTAGCCCGGACCGCCGGTTCCATCCCTGTGCACGCATTGGGCTCCTCGCGAGGTACCGTGACGGTCGCCGGTGTGCGATTGCCCGGCTGGCACCGCGGAGGTTACGCTATCTGGGACGGCGCCGACTGGACCTGGGCCGAGATCGGCGAGGGTGCGAGGTCACCTCGCACCTGGGACCCCGTGCTCTTTCGCGGTCACTGGCAGTCGGACCGCTGGGGCATAGGGCGCTTTGTCGTCCAGACGTGGGACCCTGTACCAAGGAACAGCGCTCAAGGCGCTTCGGAAGCGCCTTGAGCGTTCGGTAAGCCCGCCCCCTATCTCACGGCGATCTGTGAGAGAGCAAGGTTGCCCGGCCCACCCCCAGCATTCACTGATTTCTATCGCCGCAGCACCAGCGGCAGGAACACATGCCCGGTCACCAGGACCGTACCCGTATGTCCTAGACCGTCGGTGTAGGTATAAGTACCCGGCACCACAAACTGCCGCTGGTAGGCCTGTCCCGGCGCCAGCATCCCGCCGTCGAATCCTGTGGTGTCGCTTAGCGGGTCGCGGGCGCCGAGCGGGTGCAGCGACGGGTTCTCAAGCTGCTGAGTCATCAACTGCGGCGTGAGCGTACGCGTATCCGGGGACCAGCGCACTGCCTCTCCTGCTGCCAGTGTTACCGTCGACGGGTGCGGGCCATCGGTCGAGATGACCACGGGGGTGACGCCCGCATCGGACCAAGGCGTAAGCGGAACGTTGACGTGGACGATCTCGCTAATCACCTGTATCACTGGGCTGCGCCACGACTGGTAGCCGTCCCGGCCCTCGACCTGCAGATAGTAGAACCCGGGTGGGGTGAAGAAAGCGAAGTAGCCGTTTGCGCCGGTCACCTGGGGGTTGATCTGATCCTCATAGAGATGCGCGGGCCAGGGGATCCACCCACCCCACTCCGGCATGGAGACGTAGGCCGTCACCGTGATGCCCGACAGCGGATCGACCGGTGCGTACATGCCCGTCACGGCGCTGTAGCCACCGCCCTGGGTCACGTCGAACACGAAGCCATCGGGATCGATCAACACCTGGCCATTCGTGGATTTAGGTTCGTAGGTGCTGCCTTGCCCGTCGCACTGTGATTCAACGGTGACGTCGTGCGCAAGGCCGATAGTGAACGTCCACCAGCGCCCGTCGTGCGCGCTGGGCATAGTGTATTCCGTGCCGTCTGCGATGACTTTGAATGGGTTTGTTTCGTTGTGCGGACAGCACGAGAACAGATGCATCTCGGTGTTGTGGAAGCCGTAGACGCCGGGGAGGAAGAAATCGTTGCTGGCATATCGTCCCTGATCGTTGACGAAGTGGAAAACATGATGTATCCCCATCACATCGCCCTCCCAGTAGGAGCGCTGCGGGCACCAGTCCGCCTGAGGATACGTCAGGTGCACGGTTCGCGATGGCGTGCTGCAAGTCCCACCGGGCTCACAGGCCACGGTATAGAGACTGACGGATGAGTGGGTCAGTGTGAGTGCCGACGTCCAGGTTAGCGTGAACTCGCCGGTGGCCCCGGCAAGCGTGTCCGCCTTGAGCGAACCGTCCTCGTATACACGCACAGTCATCCCCACCCCAGCGACACCGTAGGCCGTCAGCCGGTTGCCGGCGTCCAGACACATCTCGCCGTCCAGCGGCGTGACCAGCAGGGGTGCGAACACCGGTCGCGGCGGGACCTTGGTGGTCGCAGCCAGCGGGACCGTGTACGTCTGCCCGTTGGATAACGCATAGACCATCTGCCCGGTATTGGAGATGGATTGGCCCTGAATCACCCCGTCCGACCGGCCTGTCAGGCCCACCCAACCCCAATCGCCAGGTGCAAGCTGCGCCTGCGAGCTCCAGACGAGCACACCGTTATCGTCAGCATAGGACAGCCCTTGCGGCGTCGCCGTCGAAACCAAGTCCAACACCTGTGGAAAGACATCGCGGATGGTATAGGAGATGACGTGGGGCGCCGTGGCTGACACGTTGTAGACATAAGGAATGAGATAGCTCTGCTCCAGGATTGTGGACGGAGGCACGTTGATCCCAGTGTAGTATGCCTTCCAAGCTGGCACGTCCGCGAGTTTGGTGACTTGCATGCCGCTTGCCGATAGCGCGAAGGGGCTCTCGTCCGCACCCAAGTCGGGGGCCGTGCCCAACGGACGCGGCTCACCGTCGATGTCGTCGACCACACCGGCATCGATGCCTGCATCAACGGCTGCCGAGGCCGAGGTGAGGTGGTAGCCGTCCGCGGCAAAGGCCGGCGATGCGGTGATCGGATTCGTGTCCTGAAGCGGATACCACAGTCCCAACGTCGGCGTGACGACATCATCGCGCAGTACATGGTCCAGCACGACCGGGCCGCTGTTCACCTTGATCCCCACTGTGCCGCTGTACAGGATCGTGTTGGCGAACGTGACTTTGCCCATCACCACATAGACCATAGCCCCATCGCCACCATGGTCGCCCGCTAGAGTTACGTGCTTGAACGCTATCGGCGTACTGGCATAGCGGCGGATAAAGATGCCGCCGCCGGTGCCCGTGGCGATGTTGTCGAGAAAGGCCATGTTGCGATAGGAGATATTGAGGTTCTCGCTGTACTCCGGCCGGGTGTACAGGCCACCGCCCTCAGCCGCAGAATTGCCGCGGAACAGGTTCCCATCATAGGTCGCGCTGGCGTTGTCGAAGCGACTTATCTCACCCTGGTATACGCCCC
This sequence comes from uncultured Chloroflexia bacterium, assembly GCA_963775195.1. Lineage (GTDB taxonomy): Bacteria > Chloroflexota > Anaerolineae > B4-G1 > SLSP01 > PWVB01. The sequence goes on along the minus strand of CAVZIC010000025.1, from coordinate 2,292 downwards.
CACCCCCGCCTCCCGCGCTATTGCTGATGAACCGATTGAACAGAACATCCACTGCGCCATAGATAATGACAGCGCCACCATTGCCCCCGGCCGAGTTGCCCTGGAATAGGTTGTCGCGCACCACTACCTGCGTGGGTGCGCCGATGTCCGACTTCGCCACCACGCTTAGCCCGCTGTTGTGGTTTCCGACAAACTGATTGTTGTCCACCGTCAGGACGACCGCCGTCTTAGCGACCATACCGCCGCCATCTGCCGCAGTGTTGTTCTGCAACAAGTTGTGTGTCACGGTAACCCCCATGATCGACGTCGTACTCTCCCAGGAGTTGCCGATGTCGAGGCCACCGCCGCTCCCTGTGGGGCTAGCCGCCTGAGAAGCGAGATTCGCCGTGAACACGTTACCACTCACCAGGGCATAGTTCGTGCGCAGATAGGCGCCGCCCCCGGCGCCGCCGTCGGACGCCGCCGCCGTATTGCCGGCGAACGTGCAGTCGATCAGACGCAGGGTCCCCCCCTGGGTACCCAGTCCGCCACCCCGCCCCGTCGAGCCGGTGGTCGCCAGGTTGTTGCTGAAGGTGACCCCCTGTAGGACAGCCGTGCAGCTATCCAGGAAGATGCCGCCTCCACGTCCAAGCGTCTGCCAATTGCTCACTGCCGACGTGTTGCTCATGATCTCAGAATCGCGGATCTCGACCGCAGCACCGGTGGCATAGATCCCGCCACCGCTTGTGGTCCAGATATCGCTCCAGGCGGGCTGGCTCTCCTGTACGCGGCTGTCAGCAATGTACAGCGATCCGCCGGAGAGGTACAGTCCGATGCCGTCGCCGGCGTTGATGCGGCTCCCCTGGATTACGCTGCTGAGCACGCGCAACTGGACGTCGTGCGCATAGACACCGCCCCCCGCGGACGAGTGGAAGCCGTTGAGCAACCGCAGGCCGTCCAGCGTCAGGCTGATGGCACCCTCAGCATAGATGACCCGACCTGCGCCCTCGGCGTTCAGCACCGTGGGGTAGAGCATCGGGTCCCATGAGACAAAGTCCGCGCTGTATCCGCCCCGCATGGTCAAGCTCTTGGTGATGAAAGCAATCTGCTGCAGAGCATTTCGCGATGTCACGCCGGTATAAACGCCCGTGGCAATCTTGATCACGTCGCCGGCCTGCGCGGCATCTACCGCAGCCTGAACGTTCGTATAAGCGCAGCCACTCGCACAGACGCGCAACTCGGCTTGTGGGGCGGCGAGGTGTGCCGCAGCCGCATCCCCCATCAGGCCGAAAAGAGCCGCCAGCAGCAGCGCACTTCCACATCCAACCCACACAAGTGACAGCCACCCTCGTCTTGCCATTCCAGCCTCCCCTAGCTCATCCCAGCTTGGTTGCTAACGAACCATCAACGACAGGTACACTCCATGCGGCATATCGGGGCCGCGAGCATCAGTTCCCCATAGCTCCGTGCCATAGGAGGAGGCGTCACCGGCCCTGTTGTGCAGCCAGTTCCCCATGGCGGTCAGCCGCATCGGAGCGGCGTCATACATCTGAATGGAGGTCGTGCCGGCCGGGGTGACGGCACCTTTCCTCCTGAACGCTACGAGTTTTCAGAGGCCTCGGCCTCTGTGCCAGATGAGCCCTGCCCCCCGAGCGCGCTTTCCCTGACGAGCACACGCAGAATGTCCAGCAGGGCCGGTTCGTCGCCGAAGGGATGTACCTGTGCATCGGCAACGGCACGCACCACACCACGAAGCGCACCCGGCTCCTCGGAGTCGGTCAACAGGCGCACCACGAAGGTATGTACCACACGCATAGTTACTCTCGACTATCGATGGATGGCAGCGACCGTGGAAGCAGATCAGTGAGGGCTTTTCCGCTACTACGGACAATGAGGATGATATCAGGGGGGACTCACAAACGACTGACACGATCGTGGGGTCGCACAAAGGCCATGTGGCATCTCATACCCGTACCCGCGGGAACGAGCAGCGAAGGTGGCGCGCAGGGGTTCCAGGCGGATCGGTGATCCGCCTGTCTGCGGCAACAGGTCACAACTTGGAAGCTATGAGGGATTCGTACAGCGCGTGCAGCGCATCTTGGGGCACGATATGGAGTTCCTCGCGCAGCACCCTCTCAAGCGCCCGGTAGAGCCGGATGGCACCCACACGATCGCCAAGGGCGACGCAGGCGCGCATACCCAGCAGGACCGCATCCTCGTGCCACGGCTCCTCGCCCAGCAGACGGCGGCACATGGAAAGGGCCCCCTCGAGCGTTCCCCTCGTCCGCGCACCTGCGAGCCGAAATGAGCAGG
>CAVZIC010000024.1:0-9715 GCA_963775195.1 uncultured Chloroflexia bacterium | reverse complement strand
TGTTGTGGTGTGGTTCGATGAGGACGCCCTGATGTTCGGGATCCCAGGTCTCGATGCAGTAATCCAGGCTCTGCTTGACCTTGGGCCAGAACCGGCGCAGCCACAGCTCGTCCGCCGCCGATCCGCCACTCGCGGTAGACCTTCATGATGCCGCCCAAGCTGCCCGTCGGCCGCGGCGTGGAAGTCGTGGGCCGGGGGGCGGATGGGCAGGCTGGCGCGGAAGGCCTGATGGCCGCGCTCGTCCTGGTCGACGAAGAACTCGGTGTCGCGCAGCGATCGCTCCAGCTCGGGAAAGAGGTGCGGGATCGCCTGGGCGTAGTTCCAGACGTGCGTGCAGGAGCCGTGGCAGCAACCGACCGTGTCGCAGCAGCCCTCCCAGTTCCAGAGCCTGCCGTCGGTCTGGCGCTGGATGGTGGGCGACTTGAGGATGCCCAGGTTGGCGGCGATGGCCTCGACGACCTCGTCGGGGAGCGTGGTGTCGTAGAATGCCTCGGTGAAGGCCTTGGCTGCGCTTGCGCAGATCGGTGTAATGGCTGCGCCAATAGGCGGTGACCGCGTCGATCGGTGTCGAAGACACCCGCGTACCAGGGCGTGTGGGTGCCGCTGCACTCGCAGCATTTCGGGCCATCGGCGTCATCGTGGCCGAGGCGCACGTCGGTGTGGGGCACGTGCCAAGCCAGGCGCAGCACCAGCGTCCGGCTCTCGCCGGGTGCCAGATGCAGCGGGACGTAGAGGCTCCCGCCGGGGCTCGGCGCGCCCTCGGTGATGGGCGCACCCTCCGGTGTCTCGCCCGCGGCGATGGACTTCCAGATGATGGTCAGTGGATCGAACCAGCCGCCGCGGAACCAGGCGCAGTTGACCGTGGCGCTGGGGGCATCGACCGTCGCGCTGAAGGCGCCCTCTTCCCAGGGCTTCTCCACGCTCCCTGGCTGCCAGAGGGTGAAGCCGCCCTTTGTCTGTAGAACCGCGTCGTCCGCGGGCGTCTCGCCGTTCTGGTTTGAGCGCTTCATGAAGTTACGGGCGTGGAAGGAGAAGACGGCCTCCACGGGCGTGCCGGTGGGGTTGCTGAACCGATACTCCACGGCGGCGACGGGCAGACTACTGGCGTCGGCGTCGCCGGGGACGAAGGGGCTCCATCCGGTGAGCTCGACCGCCAAAGGCACGGCGCTCGTCGTGCAATTGGACGCTGCCGAAGGGGTAACGCGTGGTGAAGGTCGCCTCGTCAAAGCGCGGCAGCCCGTAGTCGGTGCCGCCCAGCCCGTTGCCCGCCTGCGGCAGCGTGAAGACCTTCCAGCGGGGCACGGGCCCCTCAAGGACGCGCGCGACGTTGCGCTTGCCCTTGACGCAGAGCGCGGCGAACATCAGGGGCTCGTTGAGCAGCTCAGGCTTGCCGCGGATCGAGACGTGGGAGAGCGCGCCGCCGCCCTCCAGACAGAGCATCCCCGCGCCCATCCCGCCCATGGGGAAGGCTAGGTGGTTGAGGTGCTGATCAGAATAGGGGCCGTTGTAGCTGTGAGCCATGGTGCCTCCTTCGTTTCACTTACCGACAGTCATGTGTTCGCGATCTGACCTGTGCTCGGCGCGATGATTCACAGTCTAGTGCGACCGTCGAAAAGTCAACAGATCGCTCCCGGTGGCGGCAGTTTGGCCCATGATAAGCAACCAGTAAGGCACTGGTGATAGACTCGCGTGCCAATGTACCGGACAGCTTTGTGCGCTTGTTTCGAATCGTTCTATAATGGTCGAAGGTGGCACTGCCCGCTCGGCTACCGAGGTCCGAGCTCGCTGGGATTGCTTTGGCAGCGGCCCCGCGCTTCTCAGGGCCCACCGGAGGACCGAACCTCAGCCGTATTGTCGGCATAGTCCGCATCAGCGCCTGGGGGGTACGGTCAGAGAGGGATGGGAATGAGTGACAATGTTGTTAAGGCCTTTACTCAGCTTGCCCCGCGTTACGAGAAGACCATGGATCGAGAGCTCAGATTCATGTGGGGTTTCGATACCGCGATTTGATCCATCGACTCGTTCAAGGTGTTGAGATCAGGGAGGGCGATAGAGTTCTTGATATCGCGACGGGAACAGCGGTCATCCCGTTGAGTCTTGACGCTAGACTGGTGTGAGTGTGCGGACGGTAGGGCTGGATATCACACCGGCTATGCTGCAGGCCGGTGCGCACAGCATCAGGCAGGCGAAGACGGCGTCGCAGATCGATCTTGTCTGTGGCTCTGCGATGCAGGTACCCCTGGCTAACCATGTCTCGGACGTGGTGATATGCGGGCCTGGCACGGACCATCTCGATGTCGATCGAGCGCTCGCTGAGATTCGACGCGTGCTCACGGAAGGAGGCCGACTGGTCCTGGCGGCTGCAGGTGTGCCAGCACTATGGCGTTCGTGGTGGGGCAACTTGATTGTCTCAGGGGTGATTCGGACCATCTATTTGCTCACCCACGGCGGTCCGAGGGCCCAGGCCGAGGCGGACGCCCTCGGCCATATTTACACGAGAGAAGAGTGGTACGATAGCTCTCGTCTCTCGGATTCGCGGGCATCGAGATCGTGGAAGTCCCCGCGCGCCTTAGGTGGGGCCCAACCGCCCTATTCATGAAGGCGCATCTGGTAATATCCTTCGCAGTGGACTTTGCGGCAACTAGCGCCCTACCTATAGGAGGAGACATTCGTGGCAACGGCATTCGAACTATACGCGCAGGGCCAGTACGAGGAAATCTGGAAGGAGTATTGCGGCTTCGTCGATCTTGAGCTGGAATAGTTTATGGGTATCCAGGAGAGGTTACTGGAGGAGCAGCTGGAACTCCTGGCCAATTCGCGCATTGGGGTGGAGCTGTGTGGTGGCACCGTTCCCCGGAGTGTAGAGGAGTTCCGTGCGGCTGTTCCTCTCACGACATACACGGATTATGCCGCATACTTCGATGATCAGCGAGAGGACGTGCTTCCCGTCAAGCCCCGTTGGTGGCTGCACACGTCGGGACGTTCCGGGGAGTTCAAGTACAAGCTGGTGCCTTACACGCCGCAGATGGTACGGCGACTGGGCGAGGTGGTGACCACGTTGTTTATCTTCGCTTCGTGCTCGGGGCGTGGCGACTTCCCGTTCGAACCAGGGGATCGAATGCTCTACACGATGGCGCCCTTCCCCTACATGTCGGGCGGGGTAGCACGCGCGGTCCTGGAGGAGTTCCCCTTCGCGATGCTTCCCCCACTGGAGCAGGCTGAGGAGATGGACTTCGAGACGAGGATTGAGCGTGGATTAGAATTGGCGCTGAAAGACGGCATGGATGCTTTCAATGCCATCGCTGTGATCCTGGTGAAGATCGGTGAGCGATTCGCCGAAGGTGCAGGGCGCAAGAAGCTCTCGTCGACCATGATCCATCCGAAGGTATTGGCCAGACTGCTCAGGGGTTGGGTGAGAGCGCGGCTCGACGGGAGAAAGTCGCTGTTTCCCAAGGACCTATGGTCTGTCAAAGGCGTGGCTACCGGAGGCACCGATACACAGGTGTTCAAGGAGAAGATCAAGGAGATGTGGGGTAGGGAGCCCATCGAGGCATATGGCTGTACCGAAGGGGGGGTCTTCGCCCTGCAGAACTGGGAGGGCGGGGCTATGACCCTGGTGCCGGATATGGATTTCTTCGAATTCATGCCTGCCGACGAACGTGAGAAGAATGAGGCGGACCCCTCCTACCAGCCCCGCACTCTGCTGCTCGATGAGGTCGAGGACGGCGGCATCTACGAGGTCGTGCTCACCAACTTCTACGGCGGCGCCTACATCCGATACCGAACCGGCGATCTCCTCCAAGTTACTGCTCTCCAGGATGTCGGGACCGGTATCAAGCTGCCGCAACTTATGTTTTACGCCAAATCCCACGACATCATTGACCTGGGATCGTTCTGCCGCCTTACCGAACGCACGATCTGGCAGGCGATCGAGGAAGCCGGCGTTCCCTACGTCGATTGGTTTGCAATGAAATCTTACAGCGAGAATGCCCCATTCCTGGAACTGCACATCGAGTTCACCAACGGGGTGGATCTGGTGCAGACCCAGCAACTGATCCATCGGAACCTCTGCGCGTTGGACCAGCCCTATGCCGATCTCGAGACTATGCTAGGCATCCAGCCTCTGAGGATCGCATCGTTGTCACCGGGAGCCTTCAGACGGTATCGCGATACCCAACAGGAGCGAGGCGCTGACCTGGCTCATCTGAAGCCCCCTCATATGATCCCCTCGGAAGCTCAGATGGAGCTCTTGCTCAACTAACACGAGGGTAGAAAGAGAGCTACATCCGTGGATGTGGCGTTGAGGGCATTGTGAGATGAACCTACCGGCCATCCTGGCGATCCTGGGCCTGGCCTGCTATAGTGCGCTGTTCTATGTCATTGTGTCATCGCCCCTGCACACCAGGGGAAAGGTCCGACGGCTATTCCTGGCCAGCCTGGTTGTGATGGTGGCGTGGCAGGTTTCTGCCCTGGTGGTCAGTCTCGCGCATAGTGAGAGCCTGGCGATCATGGGATACCAGGCAATGACATCCATCGTCGTGGTGTTCGGTATCTCATACGCCCTTTTCGTCCGCGCGTTCCTGATGATGAGCGACAACAGGGGGCTGACCGTTGGGGGCAGTCTCCTGTCGATCGTCACCGTGGTCCTCGTTGTAGCGGCCCGCTCGAGCATCCTTCGTAGCGTTTACTGGAATACCACGACCCAATTCTACCTCCCTACATTCGGCCCTCTGGCAGCCGTCGTTGGCGTGCCGTACTACTTCCTCCTCGGTTACGTGGCCTACCTCCTGTTGCAGGGATATCGGCGGGCTCAGCAGCCTCTCGTCCGCGCCCGGATTCAATACCTGCTTGTCGGTTGGTGTGTGGTGCTGTTGGGGACCCTGGCCAACTTCGTGCCGGCGGTCAAGGATTATCCCGTCGATCTGATGGCGAATGTCCTGAATGCCATGCTCATTACCTATGCAATCTTCCGCTACCAACTCCTGGATATCAGCCTCGTCATCCGCAAAGGGCTGGCCTACTCCATCCCGACCACTATCATCGCTATTGCCTACTTTCTCACCGTTTTCTTGGTGGAGAGGCTGTTGGCCCTTGTGGGCTATCAGGTGTTCCTTCTGTCTCTGGTCGTAGCAGCTATCACCGCCGTAGCAGTTCAGCCTCTTCGCGACAGGGCGCAGCTCTGGGTCGACCGGCTATTCTTTCGTGAGAAGTACGATGCCCAACTCATGCTCCAGGAGCTCAGTGGGCTGGCGACCTCCATCCTAGATATTGACAAGCTGACCTCTATCCTGCTGGATCGCCTCGCAGCCACGATGCACGTCAAACTGGCGTTCATCATGCTGAAGGAAGCGGAAAGCTCCCAGTTCCGCCTGGTCGCTCAAATGGGGCGGGAGAAGCCGGATCACGAGGTTGTGTTCCGCCAGGACCACCCCGTGGTGCGGTGGGTGGCGCAACAGAGAGAACCCCTCAGCCGCTACGATATGGACGTGATTCCGGAATTCAGAGCCCTGTGGGTTCAGGAACGTGAGGAACTGGACAGTATAGAGGCGCAGCTCTTTATCGCCTTGCTTGCCCGCGGGGAGTTGATCGGCATCCTCATCTTGGGCCCCAAGCTCTCGCAGACCCCCTATTCACAGGATGAGCAACTCACCCTCACCACCCTGGCCAATCAGGTGGCGATCGCCATCGAGAATGCCCGGCTTTTCGGGGAAGCCCAGGAGGAAATAGCCGAGCGCAAGCGGGCCGAAGCCATGCTTCGACGGCGCACCGCCCGGTTGGAGTTACTGCGCGAGATCGACGAGGCCATCCTGGAGTCTCGCCCACTTGACAAGACTATCGAAGTCGCCCTCCGGCACCTGCGCGAGCTCCTCGGCTGTGAAGGCGCCGGCCTGGTCACGCTGTCTGCGGTGCTTCCCGACGCCTCTCCCGTCACAGTGGAGATCGGGGCCAAGGTTATGGGTGCCGCCGGGGAACCTATTGTGACCGTGGAGCAAGGTCTCCGCGATCGCGGGGGCCTCCGGGTGCTTCAGGAAGGAAGCATCCACGTGGTGGACGATCTGGAGAACGCCACCTATCCGTGGCTGGAGCTTCAGGAGCTGCGAGCCTTGGGGCACCGCTCGGCGCTCCTCGTGCCGGTGCTCCAACGTCAGCCAGAGTTGGTCGATACCCTGGTGCTCGCGGCGAACGAGCCCGGAGCCTTCGGAACCGAGGAACAGGAGGCCGGGAGAGAGGTGGCGCATTCGCTCGCCCTGGCCATCCGCAATACGGAGATGCGCCGCGAGATTCGAGAGCGAGCCCAGGCGCTGGAGCAGCAGTTGGCACGTGTGAACCTCTTCAACGAGATCACCAGGGCCATTGCGGCGCACCACGATCTGGATAGCATCCTGAGAGTCGTCTCACAACGGCTGGAGGACGACTTCACAGACCTGGCCTCCGTCTGGCTGGGGGACGGGGAGACATTCACGTTGGCCGCAAATGGCGACCGGAGCGCGAGGGTGGTGGCAGAGACCAAGCTACCCAGCCGGATAGCGCTACCTCCAGATGTGGTCGAGGGGCATGTGCTCAGGCAGGGGAGGTTGGCGTATATAGCCGATCTGACGAACTTCGGGGTGCCGGCGGCCGAGCAGGTTGTGCGCCACCTGGACGTGCGCTCGGCGGCGATCATTCCACTGATGGTGGAGGGCGCGGTGTTTGGTGTGATCGTCAGCGTACGGCGCGGACAGGACGCCTTCAGCCGGGCTGAGCGCGACTTCCTGACCGGGTTGGGCGAACACGTGGCTTTGGCCATCCACCAGGCCCGGCTCCACGAGGATGTGGCAGCTGCCTACAGTGAACTGCGTGAAACCCAGCGTGCGGCGATGCAACAGGAGCGGCTGCGGGCGCTCGGCGAGATGGCCTCCGGAATCGCCCACGATATCAACAACGCCATTTCACCCATTCCTCTCTATGTCGGACTCATCGAAGCCAGAACGCAGCTGGACGAACAGGCCAAGGGCTATTTGCGCACGATCGGGACTGCGGTCAGGGATGTCGCGGAGACCGTGGGGCGCATGCGGCAGTTCTATCGCCGGCGGGAAGAGGAGGATCTCTTCCCGGTGCACGTGAATCCGGCAGTGCAAGAGGCGATCGAGCTGACGCGCCCGCGTTGGCGTGATGTTCCCCAGGAACAGGGGATTACCATCGACCTGCAGACGGATCTTCGGGAGGATCTGTCGCCCGTGATGGGAAACGAGGGTGAGATTCGCCAGGCTGTAACCAACCTGATCCTCAACGCCGTAGACGCCATGCCCCAGGGGGGCACGTTGACCATTCGTACGTCTGAAGGTCCGGATCCGTCCGAACACGTGATCCTCGAGGTGATCGACACCGGCATCGGCATGGCGGAGGAGATTCTGGCGCGGGCCTTTGAGCCCTTTTTCTCCACGAAAGGGGCGCGGGGGAGCGGGATGGGGCTGGCGACGGTCTACGGTACGATGCAGCGGCACGGTGGCGACGTGCAAGCTGATAGCGTCGTCGGCGGGGGAACGACCATGCGGCTGATCTTCCCGGTGGGCGAGATGGTCGAGGAGACGATCATCGAGGATGACGCTCATGTGCCATCGGCGCCCTTGCGCATCCTGTGTATTGACGATGAGCCGCTGGTGCGCGAAGCTATGAGGGATGCACTGGAGGCCGAGGGGCATACGGTGGCACTCGCCGACGGCGGGCAGTCAGGGCTGGAGGCATTCTATGTCGCACGCCAAGAAGGCCAGCCATTCGAGGTGGTGATCACCGATCTGGGCATGCCCCACGTGGATGGGCGCAAGGTGGCCCAGACCGTGAAGGAGACGGCGCCGGAGACGCCGGTGATCCTGCTGACAGGCTGGGGACAGCGTCTGCGGTCGGAGAATGAGATACCTGTAGACGTCGATCTGATGCTATCGAAGCCGCCGAGCATTGAGGCCCTCAATCGAGCTCTGGCACGTGTGACCTCGCGAGGCTGAGATGCTTCGCTCAGCATGAAAGCCCGGCGGGCCATTGTGACCTGAGATGCGCTGCCGGCGCGACGGCTGGGTCAGGATGATAGTCCCAGGCGCGAGGTTAGCCGGTACCTACCTCGCGATCCGCTTCTCCCAACGCTGCGTGATCGACACCTGGGTCCGGGGAAGCGTTGCCGGCGCAGCCATGGCGTCGTCCATGTAGAGATAGGTCGATTTCGGGTAGCTGCCGAATGCGGCGTGGTTTCCCTCGCGGTCGACGGCGACGAAGCTCATCCCACTCAGGTAGCGACCGCCAAGATCGTTGAGATCCGCCATCGCCCGGCTGCCCGCCTCTACGAGCGAGAACCCCATCTTCATATAGAAGACGACGCTGTGCGCTGTCGCCGCACGAATGGCCATCTCGCCGGTGCCGGTGCACGCGGCGGCACCGAACCGGTCATCCGCATAGTAGCCGGCGCCGGCGATCGGTGAATCTCCCACCCGCCCCGGATACTTCCAGGCCCACCCGCTGGTGCTCACGCCGGCGCAGATGTGGCCCTGCGCATCGCAAGCGATCACGTTGGTGGTGCCGTGGGTGCGCTCCGGATCGGTCGCGATCTCGACCCAGCGCCAGATATCGTCCCGACTCGCGATGCTCCCGAGCTCGTCATCGGACATCTCCGGTGTGAGACCGCGAGCCCAGGCCCGGCGTGCCGCATCGGTGAGCAGATCCTCGGGCTCGAAACCCATCTCGGCTGCAAAGCGTGCCGCTCCGTCGCCTACCAGGAGGACGTGCGGCAGCTCGTCCATCACGCGTCGCGCGATGGAGATGGGGTGCCGGTAGTTTTCAGGGCAGCGACCGCACCACTCGTGCGGTCGCTGCCCTGCATCATCCCGGCGTCCAGCTCCACCTCACCGATGAGGTTGGGGTAACCGCCATAGCCGACGGAATGGTCCTCGGCATTGTCCTCTACTGCGCGGATGGCGGCCTCGACGGCATCCGCCGCCGAGCGCCCCGCACGCAACAAGGCCATCGCCGTGGGGAGGCCAATGCCTGCGTTTGTGCTGGCGACAAGGTACATAGGGCTTGCCTGCTACTGCGGCAGGGCCTGGACGTAGAGCTGGTACTGCACGTAGGAAACCGGGGTGATCACCACGTCGAACGAGGTCGAGGCCCCCGGAGCGAGAGGATCGAGCAGCAAAGCAACCCCCGTGTTGACAATCACCCCCGACTGATCGATCAGCGCGCCCGTGATGGTGATGTCGCGAACGATGACCGGATTGGGGTTGTGGACCGAGCCCTTGATGTGCACGTAGCCGATGGCGTCTCGAGAGGCCGAGACGCCGCTGAGATCGACGGGCACGGTATTCCGGTCGGTGGGATGCCCGTCGGGGTGAAGCATCACCTGGGTGATGTCCTTGTCAATCGTATCCAAGAGGAACGGGCAGCTATCACCCGGTTCGAGGATCGGGCACTGGACGTTGACCTGGACCGGCCCAAAGCGCGATCCGTCGGCGCGGAAGAAGGTTGCGTTCATGTCCAGATCGGTGTAGGGCACGGTGTCATCGTTGCGTACCAGGCCGGAGATCTCGAAGTGGTAGCCGGCGAACTCGCCGTTCATGCTCACGATGACGGTGAGGGGCGGCGCAGGCGTCTCATCTCGAAGGATGGTCAGCGCCGAGTTGGCAACAATCGGCTCAGGTGTCGGCTGGACCAGGGGATTCGTACTGGGCGGAGGCGGGGCTATCGTGGGCAG
>CAVZIC010000023.1:0-33492 GCA_963775195.1 uncultured Chloroflexia bacterium | reverse complement strand
TAGCGGTCGCGGCGGTCAATAGACGCCGCAACATCGAGGTTAGGCGAGCTCAGTAAGTGCCCGGCACCCCACCACGCATCCCAAGGTGCCGGGCATTTCTGTCCCTGCTTTGCCTTTCCGCGCCAATGCGCTACTCTAGTATCCGATATCGCTAGGACGTCGGCAGTTTCATATAGGAGTGACGAATGAAACAAGCCATCACCTCGGAGCAATCACTTCGTCTCAGCCGAATGCCCGTCGAATACGAGCTGTGCATGAGCCTGGGCTGGCTGAGCAACCTCAGGTGGCTCGCGGGCGCCGGTGTCATCGTTGCTAATGGGTAGCCAGTGCCCTGTAGGCGTGGAGATAGACACTGTTGCGCTCTACCTCACCGGAGTGGCCATCCTGGCGTACAACCTCATTTTCCAACGTTGGTTGACCCAGATCCAGTGCGATCTGACCGGCATCAGCACCCACACCCGCACGCTGGCGCGCGTGCAGATCGCGATGGACTGGGTAGCCATGACGTCGCTCATCCACTTCTCGGGGGGCATCGAGAGCCCTGTGATCCTCTTCTTCTTCTTCCATATCACCCTGGCTGCTATCCTGCTCTCCGCCCAAGACACGTTTTTGTTCGCAGGGCTGGCCTGCCTCCTTCTAACCGGCACGGCGTTGGCGGAATTCGCCGGGGTATTGCCGCACGAACACGTCACAAAGATGCTGCCTTCGGACCTCTATGCCAATCCACTCTACATCGCCGCAATCCTCGTCTTCTTTTCCAGTGCCGTCTTCGTCTCAGCCTATCTGGCAACGCGCACAACGCGGAGACTTCGGGGCGCGAGGGCGAGATGGTCCAGCTGGGACAGGATCTTCAACTCGCCTACGGCAGATTGGAGGCGCTTTACCAGAGCGCTCAGGCTGTCGGCTCGACGCTGGAACTCCAGGAGGTGCTCGACCGCCTGACGCGGAGCACTACCGAGGTAATGGCGGTCAAGGGATGCACCATCCGCTTGCTGCACGAGACGAGCACCCAGCTCTGCCTGGCCAGCACCTATGGCCTCAGCGAGGAGTACCTGCAGAAAGGGTGCCTCCTCGTCGAACAGAATCCCTTGGTGCGCCAGGTGCTTGCAGGAGAGGTTGTGTCGGTGCCCGATATCACCGCGGACTCGCGCCTCCAGTACCCCGCGGAGGCCGCAGCGGAGGGCATCCGCTCAACGCTAACCGCCCCGTTGGTGGGCAAGTCGGGCCCCCTGGGCATTATCCGGATCTACTGAACCAGGTGCACAGGTTCACCGAAGAGGACGCGCAGTTCCTGCGCACGGTGGCGAGTCACGGCAGCATCGCAATCGAGAACGCCATGGCGTATGAAGCGATCGAACACTTGGAGGAAGCCAAACGGAAGTTCGTGCTGCTGGTGACGCACGAGGTCCGCTCGCCACTAGGCGTCGTGCGCAGCTTGCTCAACACACTTTCCGGCGGATATGCGGCAAGCTCACGGACCTGCAGGCTGACATGGTCGACCGTGCCGTCCGTCGCACCGAGTTTCTCCAGACCCTGATCGACGACCTGCTGGATCTCGCTGCTGGGAAGACTGGCCTGCGGATGACGACTGCGACGGAACCGGTGGAGCTTCAGGCATTGGTCCGGGGCATTGCCGAGCGATACCACGTGCCCGCGGAGGAGAAGCAAATCGACCTCCAACTGCACATCGCCTCCGACGACCCTCTGATCGTCATCGCCAACCAGGAGGAACTCGACCGGGCAGTCACCAACTTGGTATCGAATGCGGTGAAGTACACGCCCGCCGGCGGATCGGTCACCCTGTCATTGTCACGGAGCGGAGGCGCCGCTACGCTGACGGTCACCGACACAGGAATCGGCATTCCCGAGGATGCTTTACCCCATCTCTTCGAGGAGTTCTACCGGGCACCCAACGCGAAGGCCCAGGTGAAACAGGGCACAGGCCTGGGCCTGGTCATTGCCAAGGACATTCTGAACCGCTATGGTGGCACAATCGGGGTGAGCAGCACATTGAATCAGGGGACCACGTTCTCCGTGGTTCTGCCGGTAATCGTTCAGAAATCCCAGCCGGTGCGAACTGGCATTCCATCGATGTCTGTGCGATAATGGCGGCCGAATGCGAAGAAAGCACGAGATCATGACAGACCGGAGGAACACCTATGGAGCCTAAAAAGATTCTTATTGCCGATGACGATCCCGACCTCGTCCTCGCTACACGCCTCGTCCTGGAAAGCGCGGGGTACGTCGTTGACGAGGCTTCTAGCGGGGAAGCGGCGCTGGAGAAGATGCGTGCCGATACGCCTGACCTCGTCCTGATGGACGTGATGATGGCCAACCCCCTCGATGGCTACTACACTACGCAGCAGATTGCCGATGACCCGGCACTCAGCGAGGTGCCCATTATGATGGTCTCCTCCATTGCGACGTCGCAGTACGCGGCGAGCTTCCCCACCAGCCAACTACTGTCGATCCGCGAGTTTGTCTGAAGCCCGTCGAGCCGGAGCAACTGCTGGCGAAGATCAAGCGCTATGTGAAGTAAGCCCGCGGGCCTCCGCGGTGTCGCGGAGGCCCGCGGCGCGACCAGCAGCGCCCACAGCCGTAGACCCGAGACAGCTCGGGCTTTCCCGAGGCTGCTCGGGCTTGGGCTTTGGGCGCTGGTCACGTCATGCAAGAGCCAACCCACGGACGTAGCGGTCACATCCTCGCAGCCGCGATCATCCCCGCGAACTGTATCCCGGTCTCGAAGGCCCGCTGGAGAAAAGCGGCCTCATCCGTGAAACCGCTCCTGCCGATGGAGAGCTCCATACTCACGCACTTGTCGTAGGAAGACGCAGCCAGGATGCGGGCCAGCTGCGGCCAGTCAACCGTTCCGGCGAAGAGCAGGTTGTGCTGATCGCCGGTGCCATCGTTGTCGTGGAGGTGGACCGAGATCAGCCGGTCCTTGACTTGCTCAAGACGATCGAGACCATGCCCCTCGACGTTTCCGTGGCCCGCGTCGTAGCAGAGCCCCAGGAAGTCGGGGCCGTACTCCGAGAAGAGCTGCTCGATGACGTCAAAGTTGTCGACCGCCATATTCTCCAGCGCAATCCGAACCCCGCGATCCCGAGCGAATGGCATCATCGCATCCAGAGATCTCCGCACCAACGCCAATCCATCACCCGAACCATTGACGTCAGGTGCAGTCAGGGGCGGCAGATGCAGGATGATGACGTCGCTCCCGAGACGCGATGCCATCGCAATCCGATTCTCGACCAGCTCCACCCCCGCCAGCCGCTCATACTCACGCGGCGATCCCCACGCCTTTTCCCGTCCGTGGCTGGCATGGATGTCGAGCATAGCCAGACCCAGCTCATCCAACCAGGCCGCGATCTGCTCAGTCTCGTATTCCGAGTAGAGGAAATCGGTGTTCCAGTGGTGGCACCAGTGAAGGTGTGAGAAACCCGCGGCAGCTATGCCCCGGAGATAGGGCTCGGGGTTGCCGGTATCGTGTACATAGTCAGTCGTAATCGATAGCATTATCCCTCCAGAACTCCATCAAGATTTGGCCGTAACGCGGCCACGGAATGGCCTAAACGTCACCAGATAGAGAACGGCTGCCATCAGCCGGATGGTGCCCGACACGAGGAAATCGCCGGAGTAGCCGAGGTGCGTGATGAGCCAACCACCTACCAATGGACCCAAGATGCTAAAGGCGCTCGAAAGCGTCATGTATCCCGCGGCGGCCTCGGTGTTGTCCTCGCCGTCGAGTAGTTCCAGCATTAGCGTGAAGGCAGCCAGATCATACCCCCCGAACAGAAAGCCGGATGGCACCTCCACAAATGCGATGTGCCAGGGCCGGCTGACTACCGTGTAGATCCAGGGAAGGACGGGGATACATAGCGAGGTCACGGTGATCACCCATCGCGCACCCCGCCTGTCCAACAGGTATCCCCAAAGGCGCAACCCCAGCATACGGGTGAGGGATCTGGTCGTCACAAGGAGACCGATCACGCTTGCCGGCGACTTCAGTACCTCCACCTGAAAAGTGGTGAAGTAGGGCCCGCCCACCATCAGACCGACGTTGAACAAGATGCGAATCAGAACAAAGATCAGGAATGGACGGCTACGGGTCGTGGCTCGCCAGAGGCTGCGCACCTGCTCGACGAGACGCACCCCGCGGACCGCACTCTTCCGCTGCTCCGGGATCTGGCTGAATGCGTATGAGGCCGCGATGCCGGCGACGAATGCTATGCTGAACGCCACCTGGTATCCTCTCGGGGCACCGGTGCGCTGGATGAGCGCCCCCGCCAATGGAACCATGAGCATCGTCGTGAGAGCTTGGAGTAGGTTGCGCGAGGAGAAGTAGCGCCCCCGTGTCTCCATCGGAGCGATATCTCGCGTTAGCGAGAGCCACGCCGGCATGAAGCAGTTCAGTAGCCCCGCGCGCAGCACCAACGCCGCCATCACGGCCCACACCAAGGTTGGTCCGGTGATGAAGAGTGGGGCCAGGGCCGCCAATAGGAACGTAATGCGGAACAGGATCGAGAAGACCACGACCATCCGCTTCCGATGCCCCCACCGCCGACCCAAGGCAGCTCCCGGAATCGGCATCAGCATCCCCATAAAGCTGGAGGCCGAGGACATCCAGCCTACCTGCGTGCGCGAGCCCCCGACGGAGAGCACATAGAGGCTAGCGTAATTCGCCCAGAAGGCGTCGGAGATCGATGACAGAAGGCTGTCGAACCAGAATGCCGCGCATGCCCTTGTGATACTCAGAAGGCGTGCCGCGAAGCGCAAAGAGATCAAATGCTCGCAGGCGTGAGAATACGGCGGCTGCAGTGAGGTTATTGGAGGCGGAGGCGTGACGAGCGTGCAAGCGACGTGGCATGTCCTGCATTATACAGCACGTACGTTGCCGAGGGAATCGACCGCGCCCTGCATCAGGACAGTCAGAACTCGGCTCTTGCCCGCATGATCATCGCCAGCGTACCCACCAGCGGCAGCACAAGGATGGCAGCAAGGTGCCAGCCCATGAGGGGAAAGCCGTCGAGGATGGCGACCTCGGCAGGAGGAAAGGCCATTACACCCAGCAGCGCCATCCAGCTCGTCCGGACCAGCGTGGCTACCCACAGCACGCCCATCGCGGCAAAATAGGCCAGCCCGCCCCACCACGCCCAGCGGCGGTGCGTCAAAGTGCCCCAGAGCAGCGACAACAGCACCACCATCGATGCATCGATCAGGGCAAGAGCAGGCAGCCCCCTCGCCCAGGTCGTGAGCAGCGGGAATAGCCCACCGAAGAAGACGAGTACCTGGAGCGCCAGGACAAAGAAGGCCTCGATTATCGCCACCGTGAGGATCGGCGTGCCAAGACGTTCAACCCAATGCGGGGAGGGCTGTCCGCGCTCAAACCCCGTGCGCACGGTAGCGCTGCGATAGACCCGGGTCACCAAGCCCGGCAGAGCGACGTAAGAGAGCACCGCCAGGACCAAGGCGACAGCAGCCGCGGCGACGCCGAGATCCTTGGCCGAGGATAGCACGAAGAGGAAAATGAGCAGCAGGGGAATCCCCAGGACCCACCAGGCTCGCACCAACGCCAGCGCTACAGGCCGCGCCCATCGCCGCAGCCTGAGATGTCCCCACCCCACCGGTATGGCCACCAGCGCGATAGCGTAGTAGCCTAGGATCTGCATCGCTAGGTTACCGAACATGAATGAACCAAAGCCAAAGCCCTCGTAGCCGAAGCGCCCGCCCTCCGAGAACCACGAGAAGCAGATCATCTCCAGCGGCGCGAGCACCAACGATCCGACACCCACAACGAACATGAGCAGGCCGGCAGCTCGAACGACCCACACGACCTTCCAGCCACCATTCGATTCCACCTGAGGCTCCCTCACCTCCGCGTCGACTGCCCTTCCACCCATGATAGGGGATGGAGACTCAGGTGTCACCTGTGATGATCACCAGGAATCGTGAGTCTCTTAGATGAATGAGGCCATCCCCGCCCGGAACGCCGCCTCGTCATCGTTCTCAATGCCGAACAGCGCCTCCTCCAGCGCGAAGGTCCGCTGATAGAACTCGACTCGCTCCATGAACTCCTCAATCTCAGGATAGGCTGCTGCGCAGCGGATCACAAAATCCTCGCCATAGCTGGCCAGCAAGCCGGCCACGTCATAGGCAGGATCGCCCACCTCCGTGGAGCCGAAGTCGACAATCCCGGTCAGTTCATACGACCGCGGTTCGTAGAGGATGTTACTGGAGCCGAAGTCGCCATGGCGAAGAACCGGCCGGAAGTCGAAGTGGCTCTGGTCCGAAAGGTAGGCCGTGAAAAGCCCCTCGATACGGGTTCGCACCCGAGGCCGCATCCACTCAAATAGCTCCTGGCGGACACGGCGGTAGAACGTGCGGAAGGAGTGGAGTGTGTCGGCGTTCTCAAGCTTGCAGTCGATGGCATCGGCGTAGTCGATGCTGTGAAGCTCCCGCAGGAATCCGCCTAGCGTATGCGCTAAGCGTGTCACCGTGGCCTGATCCTCGATCTCCAGCAAGGTGTCGGGCCAGAGAGGCCGCCCCGGCAGCATCCTGTAACCCAAGAAAGCATCGCCCGGTGGCTGGTCGGAGAGATGGACATAGCTGGGCTCCGGGATGGGCAGAGGGAGCCGTCCCACAAGACCACGCAGGACCGCTGCCTCCGTCTGGAGCCGGCTGACGCCATCTTCGTATCTCGGGAAGCGAAAGACCAACGCCTCGTTGACGACCAGGACATCGGCGTTCTGCCCCTCACGATTGAGAGACGCCGACCGCACCTCCAGCTCAGGGTATGTCGCCCGGATCGTCTCTACGTAATCATCACGCGCGGCCATCCAGGACTCCCTACCATGGATTCGAGGCCGCCATCTGCCACGCGTCGACGACGTCAAAGATCGGCCTCCCCGCCCCAACTACCCAACCGCACCCCAACACTATCGGCGCGGGTTGGGTAGATGCGGCGCATGACGGCCTGTCGATCATTGGCGAAGACCTCCACCACCGACCGGTCGACGAAAACATGCAATCGTAGAGGTTCCCCGGCGCGAAGCTCGAAGGGCGCCGCCTCCACAGATTTTGAGCCCTCGCCCAGGCTGCTGCGCGTGGTGTCGACCCGGATCTGCCTGTCGACCGCATCATAGACCACGAGGGTCTGCTCTTCGCCACCGGGCGAAGAGCAGACTTTGACACCCACCCGCGCCGCGTCACCCACCCTGACGGTCAGCAAGAGCTCCAAGCTGTTGCCGGTCACCGCCTCCAGCGTTGCCGTCTCCCCGTCACCGACCACAAGTGCCTCGGCCCGATGGTGATCGAACCGCAGGACCTCCAGCTCCTCCGGCGGCGCCATGCGCAGCGTCCCGTCGTCGCCCAGCCAGAGCACACGCGGCAGGCTCATGGTCCCCGACCAGCCGCTGGCCTCCCGCGTGGCGGGCTCGCGCCCATCGAAGATCCACGCCCACATGATGCGCCGGCCCTTGTCGTCCACCAGGCTCTCCGGCGCGAAGAAAGCGTTGTCCACCCACGTCATTCGGCCGTGGGTTTCGGGGTAAAAGTGGTCGTCTTCGTAGCGACCGAGGTAGTACTGGCAGCCGAGATTGTGGCTGATGAAGAGCAGCATGTGCCGGTCCCCAAGCGGGAAGAAGTCCGGGCACATGTCATCCTCGTCCTCACGGGTCCACTCCCGATTCGAAGTATAGAACGGGTGTAGATACGTCCAGTGGGCCAGATCATCGGAGACGAAGAGATAGGTCGTGTCGCCCTTGTATTCGTCGAGGTCACGCTCCAGCCCATAGGCGCGGAGCACCAGCAGGTTGCCCGTGAGCATGTAGTAACGACCCTCGTGGATCCAGATTGCGGATGGATCTGCCGCACCGTAGACCTGGCCACCATCGCCCTCGAAGATGCCCGGCGAGGTCTGGCGAATCGCCGGGTTGTGGGGGCTCTTGGTCCACGTATCGAGATCGGGGTCGGTGCTGGTGGCGAGGCAGATTCCGGCGCCCTCTCCAAGTCCCCAATACGTGATCGTGGGCACACCCTCCTTGTCGATAAACGCGCCGCCACTGAAGATGCCCTCGTCGACCCCACCGGGTTCCAGCGAGAGCCGGTGATGACGCCAGTGGACGAGATCGTGGCTGGAGATGTGCGCCCAGCAGTGACCTTTCTCGGTCTGTACGATGTAGTGAAGGTGGTAACGCCCGTTCCAGAAGAGCGCGCCGTTCGGGTCGAACGGCGCGCAGACACCCTCAGGGGTTACGATGTGATAGCCCGGGCGGTAAGGGTCGGCGACGAGCTTCTCCCTCAATGCACGGGCGTTGCGAATCCACGTTTCCATCAAGACGTCTCCTTGCGTCAGTACTCGTACACCACCGCGCAGTGCATACGGAACTTCGGCACGACCACCTTGACAACAGCACCCTCCTGCACCAAGGGCAGCGCCGTGCCATCCGGGATCAGCGTCACCTTCGTGATCGTCTCAGCCACACGCAGTTCGACCGGAATGTCGTGCAGCGTCACCAGATCCTCGATCAGCTCTAGACCGCCACGATAGTGCGGTGTCGCATACAGAAGATGAGCGATGTAGCGTCGCTCGTCCGGCTGATGCAGGAGGCTGACGCGACCGGAACTGGGCAGGTCCACCCGCAGCATCGGATCCGTGTAAACGCGCTTCAGTGCTCGCTCGAAGAGATCGCGATGAGGGCGGGCAGCGCGATGGTCGTACATCCTGTCCAGCGGGTTCGCTGAGAACACGACATTGCCCTTTTGCATTAGAGCCGGATGTGAGGCCCTCTCGATCCGATAGGGCGTGTTCTGATGTGAGCTGTAGTGGGCGTAGGTGCGGCTGAAGTACGGCTCATGGAGATGCGCCAAGATCTGCGTGCCTTGGCGTGGACTGGTTCGCAGGGCCGGACTGTAATTGAGGACCGGCGACTCGATCAGACCAGTCCCCAGGCTTGGGTCGGCCACCGTGTAGTCGACATCGTACAGTGGCTGGCCCTCGAAGTCGGCACCAACGTCGAAGAGGAAGCCCGTCATCTGCTCGTCCATCGCGCCTGTGGATAACACGAAGACAGAGCCGCCACCGTCAAGAAACTGCTGGATCGCATCGACCTGCGCGTCGTTCAGGCAAGGCTGGCTGGGGATGATAACCGTCTGGAGCTGCTGGAGGTTGCTTTCGTTGGCCACGACAAAATCCATCTGGCGCTCGAGCAGCATCTTACAGACCCCCATATCGGCCTCGAGATCGCCGGAGAACCACAGACCCAGGTTAGAGACAGGCGTGCCGCCCGGGCCGTATGCCTCGATCTGCTCCACATACTCAAACGCCTCACCGATGCCCTTGTAGGTCTCCATGTCCATCAACCCGGAGGGATGCAGTTGATCGCCGAAGTTGCATGCCGAGCCGAAGGCAATCATGGACGCTGCCTCGTATCGCATGGCATCAGGATGCTTGAAACCGCCGAACTCGCCCCAGGACGTGTGGAACTTGCCACTCATCGCGCAGATCTGGTATCCCTCACCCAGGTAGTACTTCGCTCGGAGGGGGAATTTGTCATAGCCTCCCCATCCCGTAGGCAGATCCTCGAGGTCCTGGTGTGTGTTAAGCTCGTGCAGGGCGTACCTCTGGTTACCGCGGCCAAACGCCGTGGTCCCGTTGAAGAACACGGTGGCGCGCGGATGATGGGCAGCGATAGTCTCGCGCATATCCAGCATGTGCGCCTTGTAGATGCCGGCGAAGTGGGCGACTACGGCCTCGTTGTCATCCATATCAACGCCCTTCGCTGCCATGCCGGCACGACACCGCTCACACCAGCAGCCGTGTTGCACCTGGAAGATATCGAACCAGAAGCCGTCTACCGCGTACCGCTGACAGATCTCGGTAACCTGCGCCTTCATATGCTCGTGGTAGGGGCCACTCGGGCAAAGCAGCTTCCAGTTGCCGATGGGGTACGGGTCCGTCGGTGCAGCCGCCGGGTTACCCCTCCAAATATACGAGCCGTCCTTGTGACGCGCGCACCACTCAGGATGCGTCTCAGCGTCGTTGACCGACCAGCCCACGGTGTAGTAGATCGGGCACTCGACACCGATCTCGTGGGACGCTTCGATCTGCGCACCCAACAGGTCGAAGTCCAGATGCGGATGGATGTGCCCGACCTCCGTCGGATAGTAGCTCCATCCGTGATGCCCCTTGGCGAAGATGTTGATGCTATTCAAGCGCCCCGCCTGCAGCGCCGCCTGCCACTGGGCTTTGGAGAACTGCTTGCCGATCTCGGGGATATGCTCGGAAGTGTGAAAATCCAGATGCACTTGGCGTGTGGGCAACGGGCGCGACGCTCGGGGCATCAGTCCAGACGGGTCGGATGCCGCAGAAAACGAGTCAGGAACAATGGATTCCGTCATGCGCTTCACTCCTTCGTAGGCTTCAGGTGGACATCTCCAGCCAGTATACGCACCTTCTACGTTGCCGCCAACGAGGCGCTGCAGCGCCCAATCTGATTGACAAGCCGCGAGTCCATGTCTTTGATATCCCCAGCGAGCCACCAACAAAGTCGTACTGACGTTCTCCACGCCGCTTCCTCCGGTTGGCTGGCCTGTTTCCCAGAGGCTCTACACAGTACAAAAGGAGAGCAACCGATGTCAACGAGAGTTAGGCTACTGAGCGTCGCCCTGCTGATCCTGATGATCCTCATCACCGGTGGGAGCGCGGTCGCACAAGGACCGGACGATCCCGCGCCGCTGGCTGCCCTAGGCGGGTCGGCCACTTATAGCTTCACCTATCAAGGCTATCTTGAGGATGGC
Organism: uncultured Chloroflexia bacterium; assembly: GCA_963775195.1. Lineage (GTDB taxonomy): Bacteria > Chloroflexota > Anaerolineae > B4-G1 > SLSP01 > PWVB01. The sequence continues at coordinate 22,695 of CAVZIC010000023.1, read as the reverse complement.
GGCGCGCCCGCCAACGGCAGCTACGATTTCCTCTTCCGCGTCTTCGACAGCAGCGCCCCCGCCGCCAACCTGGTAGACACGCTCAACAGCTTCGTGCCCTTGACTGCCGTGGCGGTGGAGGATGGCCTCTTCAGCTTCAACCTCAAGCCGCAGAACAAGTCGATGAGTCAGGTCTTCGACGGCGGCGAGCGCTGGATCGATGTGCGAGTCAGACCTGCGGGCGTGGGCAGCTATACGACGTTGCCCCGCCAGCCCATTGCCCCAGCACCCTACGCATGGAGCCTCGAGCCGGGCGCCGTCATCACCGGCACGATTCCTAACGGATCTGTGCTGACCGTCGGAAACGCCTACGACGCCGGGACCATCGGCTCGGCTATCTACGCTGAGAATCACGCGGACACTTCGCCGACGATCGCGGGGCGTCACTTCGGCGACGGCCCTGCCATCTACGGCTACGCCGAGGGTGTCTACCCTGCGGTGGAGGGGCTGCGCAACGACGACGGCGTCGCCGTGGCGGGCTACGCGACGTCGGGGCAGGGAATCTTGGGTAGTGCGAGCACTACTGATGGCATCGGCGTCGTCGGTGTGCAGAGCGGCTCTTCACCCTCCGACGTGGGCATGTGGCGCCCGGGAGGGTACTTCGGCGGTCGCAATGGCGTGATCGGCGTCTCCAAGACGAACGGCGGCTACGGCGTCTATGGATTGAGTCAGTCAACGACCGGGGATTTCTCCATTGGTGTTTATGGCGAGACGAGTTCGTCGACCGGATGGGCTGGGTCCTTCCGCAGCCCGGCTGGGAATGGCGTCTACATCAGTGTCCCTGTAGGTAAAGCCGGCCTGAATGTCGCTAACGGCACAAAGAACGCCGTGGTGCGCACCGAGGACGGTGCGCGCCTGCTCTACACCGAGGAATCCACCGAAGTCTGGTTCACCGACTACGGTTTCGGCACGCTGGAGTCTGGGACAACGACCATATCCATCGATCCCATCTTCGCGCAGACGGTCAACCTCGACGAGCCCTACCACGTCTTCGTAGAGCCCTACGGACCGGCGTCGCTCTACGTCACCGATCGCACCGCGACGAACTTCACCGTCCGGTCGCGCGATGGTGACCCCGACGTGGAGTTCTCCTACCGCATCGTCGCTAAGCGCCTGGGCTTCGAAGGCGACCGCCTTGAACGTGCCCCGTGGGCCGAGGGCGATCCCAACCTCTATCCTGAGAAGGCTGGGCTGGCACAGCCAGGTCAGCAGCAGAACGGCGGCACGCCGTGACCAGGCGGGCAATCCTCCTTGCGATTCTGGTCATCCTGATCGCTGTCGGGGGCGTAGCGGCGGCACTGCCGCCCGAGATTCCTCGCTACGTCATCGGCGCGGGAGGAGGCCTGAGCGAGGCCGGCGCCTTCCGCCTCAGCCACCGTGGGCCAAGGCGTGGTCGGACCTACGAGCGGTGGGGCGATGGATCTCTGCGCCGGGTTCTGGTGCGGGCTGGCACGCTACAATGTCTATCTCCCTATAGTGCTTCATTAGCAGACATGCCGTATCTCCGGATTCACCGACGATCGCGGTCAACGAGCGACGGTCGCTGAATCCGGAAATGCAGGCAGAAACACTTCCGGCTCCTTGCGGGCGCCGTGGTCGGCCGCCAGCCACCGCGCCGTGCGCAGGATGCCCTCGTCCTCCATCACCCGCGCTCCATTGGGGCAGGCCTTGATACACGCGCAGCAGAGGGTGCACGCTCGGCGATCTGTGACAACCGTGTCGCCCACCGTGATGGCGCCAACGGGACAGACATCGGTGCAGATGCCGCAGCGCGTACAGAGATCTGCCAGCGTCGTGGGACTACGTCGCTCTGCTGATGTCCAACGCGATAGGGGCGATGGCCGGGCACGGCAAGGGGTGGCAGCGACTCCTGGGACCCGAGACCACGGAGTTTCGAACCGATGGTCTGCCCGAAGGCAGTGGCCCGCGCTAGGTCTTTGGCATCGGGACGCCCCAGCGCAATCGGAATGGCGTCTGTGGCGTACGAATGCTCCCCGATAAAGGCAGCCGCCGCCACAGGCAGAAAGCCCGTCGACTGGACTAGATCGGCCAGCTCCAGCAGCGCATCCTCAAAAGCCCGGTTGCCGTAGACCACGACCAGCACTGCAGGCGTCCCCCACCCCCGAACGCGTCGAAGCCGCCCGGCCGCCGTCGCGGCGATCCGTCCGGCGTAGACCGGCGCACCGAAGAGCACAAGGTCGTCCTGCGATTGCGGCACCGACCGTGTCTTCGCATCCGGGAGCGTAAGATCCACATCGGTCAGCGTTCGGGCACCCACGCCCTCTGCGATGGCTGCCAATACACGCTGCGTGGTGCGCGTGGGCGAGTAGTAGGCCAGACTCACGGAGTGTAGGTCCATACCGGCTCCTTTCCCGCATTGGTACCTGCGGTGGCACCGAGGTTCTTCGCGTCAGGTGAGCTTCCGCAGGTGCGCTGCCCGCTGACGTTCACTCATACTTCAGAGCTTCGATCGGGCTCAAGCGAGCGGCACGACTCGCAGGGTAAGCCCCCGAGAGGATGCCCACGATCGCCGCGAAGACGATGGCAAAGAGGGGAAGCCAGAGCGGCGTATACGCGATCGAGAGTGAGGCGCCCGGACCGAAGATCTCACCCTGTTGCTGGAGGACATCTACTGATAAGGTTGACGATCCCGTTCAGCGCCATGCCGACGGCCACACCGCCGATGCCGCCCAACAAACCAATTCCGCTGGCCTCGGCTAGGAAGACCACCATGACGTCCCGGTTCGATGCCCCAATAGCCTTCATCAGCCCAATCTCGCGCGTGCGCTCGAGAATCGCCATCAGCATCGTATTGGCGATACCAAAGGCCGCCACCAACAGAGCAATGGCGCCGATGCCACCCAGGATGGCCTGGAGCACACGAAAGAAGGAATTCGCCTGCTCCACCTGCTGCCGCTGCGATTGCACCATTAACCCCATCGCACCGATCTCCTGCTCCGCCGCCAGGGTCTCACGCCGACTCGTCGTCTGGACCACCACCTCGTCATAGCCATCGCGCTCGGGGTCGAGGCGCTGCCCCAGCGCCAACTGTTGTAGGCAATCACGTCACGCAGCGGGGCATATACGACGTAATCGTGCTGCCAACCGACGGGTGCCAAGATCCCGACAACCTGGAAGCGCACGGACTTCTCAGCCATCGTGCCATCCTCCTGGCTGAAGCGCTGAAGCTGCATCTGGATCATCTGGAGATAGAGGTCCGGTATCTGAACGTCGCCCGGGTTAGCGACGACGACCCCAGCCCGGGTGCCCCCCTTCATCTCCTCGAAGTCACGGAAGTTCTCGGGCACCCTGGCGCCGATGACGACCTGCCCACTGTGAATCTCCGTGGTTCCCTCCGACACCACGAGATCCGCCAGCATGGCCGGATCAACCCCGATGATCTGAGCGTAGGCACTCAGCTGCCCGAAACTCATTTGGGCACCCATCTGGAGGTTCTGCATCGGGTAGACCGCCTCGACACTTGGAAGCGCCCGAATCTCGTCCAGCATCTCGGCGTCAAGCCGCGGCGCATCGCTGCGCTGCTGCGTCGCCACGCTGACGCCCCCACCGGGCACAGCCACGGCCATGGCCGAGCCCTCCTGAACGGTGCTGACCCGCAGCTCCGTGAGCCCACCACCTGAACCCAGGCTCTGCGTTGCCTCCCGCTGCAAGCCGGCCCCCAGTGAGACGAGGACGACGACAGCCGCCGTCCCGATCACGACGCCCAACGCCGTCATGATCACGCGGCCCTTCATGCGCCTGAGGTTGCTGATGACAAGCCCCGCCAGGTCACGCAGGGTCATGGTTGCCTCAACCGCCTAACTTCCCAAGCCGAAGAAACCCCTGATCGCCCTGCCGATCCTCTGCAGCGGCGTCTCCGGAGCCGCTTCCCTGACGTCGCCGGAGCCGGGCATCTGGCTGCCGGGAACCTGATCTTCGACACCCCCAACCACCTCGACGGACAGAGTCTGGCTGACGACCTGCGTCTGATTAAAGTCGTCACGATAGCTGACCGCAACCACGAGCTCCGCTGTCCCCGACTCCCGCGACGTCACCGAGAGATCAATCGGAACCGAGCCGCCCGGATCCAACGGCCCCACGAAGGGCAGCCCCTCCGACTGCACGTCCATCTGTGGACTGGCTGAGGCGATCTCCGTGATGTCGACGGCACTACGGCCGACGTTCACCAGCTCCAGGGAGAGCTGGCCCGGCATCCCCACCATCAACAGATCGGGCGGCCTATAGAAGCTGGTCTGTAACTCGGGGCGCTCCCGCACAATCAGGCTGAGACGCTGGATCTCCTGGTGGCGCGACGCCCGGGGATCGTCGTAGGCGAGCTCGATCGGCAGGCTGTAAGCCTTCGTCTCGGCTGAGCCGTCCACCAGCAATTGGTGCGAGATCTTCACGACTTCGCCCATGGCGATGAGATCGACGAAGATCACGTTACCCGAGCTTGAGCGGCACGAACGGCGCCAGGCTCGCGCCTCCTTCACCGCCGAGGGAAAGGGTTACACGCTCGGCATTGCCGCCGCCGACGTTCGCCATTACGCACGGTCAACGTCATCGTATCGCCCGGCGCGATAAAGTCCGGTGAAGTGCTGTAGGCCTCGATGATCAGCTGCGGTTGCTTGACCAGGCTCGTATTCACATCCACGCCGATCGCCCTCTGGTCGCTGTACCCGCCACCGTTATAGTCGCTATAGGCTAGCGCGATGGGCATGTTCGCCGCCCCCCAGTCTCCAGGGCGCCAACACCAGCGGCAGCGTGACGGTGACCGCCTCGTCGATGCGGATGACCTCGGCATAGACCGTGTCACCGCCACTCGCCGGGATCGCCGACCCCGCTCGATGCGACGGTGGCAAAGACGTTGACCGCCGTGCGCGGCTGCCACGGTCGGCCAACCGCAGGGTAAGCGAGAACGGGCTCGCCAGGAACTAGGACCGCCGGCACAGTATCAGCGTGCCCGATCACGACCTTGGGCTTGCCGGTGAACTCCCCGGTGCTGGCGCCGACCACCTCCACGGGATCGTGGTCGGGAACTTGAAGTTGTTGACCCTCCCATCGTTCGCCTCCACTGGACGTTGAGCTATGGACGCCGTTGCTGATCGAGGCGGGTGCGCGCACCTGGGTGACGACGATGTGGCGTCATGGGGCAGCTGCCAGGAGTTGGTGTCCTTGTCGCCCAGCGGCCAGAGGTGCGCCGGGAAAGATGAACCGACGTGTCCTCCCGCAACGGCTGCCGTCATCGTAGAACCGATGGAGACCGTGAACTCTTGCCCCGGCCTCACCTGCGCGGGCTCGACGGGCGAGTTCGATGGTCAGATCGGCTGTCCGGTGGTGGAGGGGCCGAGGTCGCGGGCAGGCGACGTGGCTTCGGCGTAGGTGTCGCCGCGATGACCGCCAACGCCTGCTCAGGAAAGATCGGTGGTAGCACCGTCGCTGACGCTCACTCATACGTGGCCACGGGGACCATGCACTTGCGCCGCGACGCCGTCTCGTTGACGTACGAGGTCTCAACAGGCCATATCCGATCAAGCGCACCACGGTCGCGGATGTAAAGCCGGTGCCGTAAACGCTGAGGGTCCCCCCAATTCCCGACACGAGCGTGCCGGCTCCACACCGACAATGTCAAGCGGGGCAGCGGGCGACTCGTCACTGTGGGCGTACTCCCCGCTTGCGACCACACGGCGTGAGGCGCCGCCAGGAGAAGGAGTAGACAGCCAAAGAGTGCCGCAACGGCAATTCTTCTCATAACCTGCCCTTCAAGGTTGAGGTTCGTAGTAACGACTTCAGTCGTTCCGGTGTCTTCAAGTCGGTGGCGGAACCGAAGAACCGGTTACTACGAACCTACTTGACTGACGACTAAGCAGCGTCCAGCAGCCTTCCGTCCAGCAGATGCAACGCACGGGTGGCATAGGACGACTGCAGGGTCGTGCGAGACGGTGATGATGGTACGGCCCTCCTCTTGATTGAGGCGCGCCAGCAACTGCGTGATCACCACCGCCCGACTCGGTGTCAAGATTGCCGTCGGCTCGTCGGCCAGAATGATCTTGGGATCGTTGACCAAAGCACGGGCGATGGCAACGCGCTGCTGCTGCCCGCCGGATAACTCCGTCGGCTTATGACCCACGCGATCGCTCCAGCCGCGACCAGGTCCAGACAGATCGCGTTGCGCGGGGTTCTCGGCACCGCGGTGAAGGAACTGGGCAAAGATCACGTTAGGAAAGAGGACGTTCTGCAGCGCCGTCATCGTCGGGATTAGAAAGAAAGACTGGAAGACGAAACCGATCTCACGACGGCGGTATTCGGCCAGCGCGTTTTCGTCCAGTTCCGCGATCTCCGACCATCCACCCAGATCTCACCGGCGGTGGGACGGTCGAGACCGCCGAGCAAGTGAAGCAGCGTCGATTTTCCCGAGCCCGAGGGCCCCATCACCGCCAGGAACTCACCGCATCCACCGAGGCCGTGATGCCGGCCACGGCACGGACGGTCTGATCTCCCATCTGGAAATCGCGATGCAGGTCCTCAATGCGGATCAACGGATCAACCAACGCCCGGCCTCCTGTCTCGGCTACGTCCCACGAAAGCCATCGCCTCCGACCGGCACCGGCACCTAGAAGAGGCTCAGCCCCTGATTCAGTCCGATCAGCGCAGGCAGAAGGCCCAACAGCGCGAAAAGAACCCAGATGACCAACGTGCCAATCGTCGCCTTCGCGCGGGAGAGACGGGCGAGCGCGGTGACGCCCACACAAGCAGCGCCAGGTTCCAGACCGTGTAGACGTCAACGCGGGCCAGCAGGGCGCTGAGCACCTGCGCACCGCGCGCCGGCGGCACATAGGACCGAAAGCCCACGGCAGGTGGTAAAGGCGCGTGGTCGAGCACCAGCCCCGAGAGCCCCTGGTTGTAGATGGGGTCGTGGGTCACAGCGGTATAGACGGCCTGGATCACATTACGGACGACGAACGGCATCCACGACCACGCGACCATCGCGAAAAACCCGCCGAAGTGTGCACCGTTCTGACCCAGAAACGTGGTTGCCAGGTAGAGCAATCCGGCCCACGCCAGCCAGGCAATAAGCGTGCCCACGACCCGACCCGCGACGGCCAAGCCGGTCGTGAGCATTGAGGGCGCCGATGGCGCCGGTGAAGCGGGCACCGGTGATTGTACCACCACCCCGCCCTTCACAACCGTACTGCTCTCCACGGAGGTCTGCTGGCCGAAAAGGTATCCGACGTTTGCAGATGCGTAGGCGAAACCGCGAACGGTCAGCGCGGCGACCATCAACAGCGCAGCAACGCTCCACCATCGTCGTCGGGCCCTGCCCAGATATGCCATCGTCGCTTGGGGCCGCAGTAGCACCCCCACGAGTACGTGCAGGGGACCTCTTCGCTCGTCTGTCGCAGCCGTCGTCTGGGCCATGTCGCTCGCCTGATTGCCGGTCGGAATCCCAAGCATAGCCCAGGCGCGCCGAAAAGTCCACCTCGCACATTCACCCGCATGCCAGGACGGGTCGCGAGGCTCACGGGCCCTGCCTGTGGTATAATCACTGCCGGCCTCCAAGAGACCACTACAATCCCGACCACTAGGAGGATCCGATGGACGGCAGCAAAACACTTGCAGCAAGCGAAACAACAGGCCTCATCGACACCGCGTTCGACTTCGACACGGTCGTCGACCGTAGAGTCACCGATAGTGTGAAGTGGGGCATCTATGGCGAAGACGTCCTGCCGATGTGGGTCGCCGATATGGATTTTCTGTCCCCTCCGGCCGTGATTCGCGCTCTGCGTGAGCGTGCCGAACATGGCATCTTCGGCTACGAACTCAGTCCGGGGCACCTGCCCGAACTGATCACCGAACGCCTCGCGAGACTCTATGACTGGTACGTCGAACCTGACGCCATCGTCTTTCTGCCGGAATCGTCTCAGGCTTCAACGTGGCCACGCGCGCCTTCGTCAAGAAGGACGAGAGCGTGCTCATCCAGACCCCGGTCTACATGCACATCCTCCACGCAGCGAGAGACGCCGGTACCCAAGGCCGGGCCATGGAGCTGAGCCGCCAGCACGATGGCCGTTATGTCATCGACTTTGACAGATTCGAGCAGGCTTTCGCGGATCAGACTCGCCTCTTCCTGCTCTGCAACCCGCACAATCCCGTGGGACGGGTCTTCTCCCAGGGTGAACTCGAACAGATGGCGGACCACTGCCTGCAGCACGAGGCCATCATCTGCTCCGACGAGATTCACGCCGACATCATCTTCAACGGGCACCGGCATATCCCAGTTGCCAGCCTCGATCCGAGATCGAGGCCCGAACCGTCCGTTAAATCACTACCAGCAAGACCTTCAACGTCGCCGGTCTCCATTGTGGCTTCGCCGTCATCCCGAACCCCGACCTCCGACGCCAATACGAACGGGGACGAGGAGGGTTGGTCGGGGCACCCAATCTTATGGGATATGTCGCTGCCGAGGCAGCCTACGCTGAAGGTCAACCGTGGCTGTCGGCGCTGCTTCGTTATCTCGATACCAACCGCAACGTGATGGCGACCTATGTTTTCGGCGGACCATATGCCACAATTGAGGATGGCCTCACCGGAAGGCACATACCTTGCCTGGATCGACTGCCGTGAGGCAGACCTGGGGCCGTCGCCGGAGTCCTTCTTCCTCGAGAAGGGTGGCGTAGCGCTCAATGGCGGCGCTGCCTGGCCCGGCGGAGACGGATTTGTACGGCTGAACTTTGGCTGCCCGCGGAGCCTCCTACTGGAGGGCCTTGCCCGGATGAAAATGGCGCTGGCAACCGGCTAGCAGTTGACGGCGGCGGCGGCGGGTGTATGGTAGTACAAACTGAGCCTCACGTTCGTTTGCACACACAGTGCACGGATGGAGACGCACTCACTGTACGTTCGCAGAGGCTTTGTGGCAATGGTAAGTTTGGTGGAGTAGCATATGAGGAACGCGGTACCCTCTGCTGCTCGCCGGGCCCTGGAGGTATCGGTTGATCTCGCTCAGCTCGCGACCTCGCCGCCGCCAATAGGAGTGCTGCTCGAGCGGCTTGCCGAAACGATTCGCACCGGCTACCGGTGCGAATACGTTGCTGTCCTTCTGCGCGACGATGGTCTCACACCCGAACTCTGTGCTTATTCGGGCAACCCATCGCCATTTCTCGGCGACACCTCATCGCCGTTGTTCCGGACCACCGACGACCTCGTCCGACAGGCAACTCAGCAGCGACGTGCTGTCGTGCGCGAGGTGACGCACCGACCTGACGGCTCGCCGGAAACGGCCCCCGGCGGCGCTCCTGTGTGGCGTGCCGTCCTCCCGCTCACTGTGGAAGGCCTAGTCATAGGGGCACTGGACATCGTGACGCTCCAGGCCGGAGCAGTCGAGGACGCTGCTCTCCTCGGGGCGTTGGCGAGCCATGCAGCGATGGCGATCGAGCGCGCTCGCCATCACGAAGGTGAGCGAAAACAGCGCAGCTTGGTTGGGAAACTCAACGCCATCGGACGGACGCTCACACAGACCCTCGACCCCCAACGCGTTCTGGACATGACACTTGAGCAACTCGCGACGATTGTGCGCATGACCGTGGTGCGATCATGCTCGAGGAGCAAAACGAGCTGGCGATGCGCGCGGCAAGGGGCTTTCCTGCCCAAGCGAGGCCGCTTCGAATCCGGGTGCCCATTCACGAGGACGACGTCTATCGCACCATCAGGGACACAGGGCGACCTCTGCTGATCCCCGACGTGTCGCAGCGGCCCGACTGGCAATACGTGAACGACATCCCGCGCGCGGGGTCCTGGTTGGGCGTTCCGCTGACCGTGGGGAATGCCGTCATCGGGATGTTGTCGCTCACGCGAGAGCAATCGGAAGTATACACCGAGTCGGAAGTCGAGCTTGCCGCAACCTTCGCACACCAGGTGTCGGCGGCCCTCAACGATGCGCGTCTCTATGAGGATCTCTCGAACGCGAATATGGCTCTGGAAGAGAGCCTCGCCCAACTCCGGCAACGCACCCACGATCTTCAGGTTACCTACGAGCAGTTGAGGCGACTAGATCAGACAAAGGGCGATTTCATCGCCGTAGCGTCACACGAGCTTCGTACGCCCCTCACCGTGCTCAGCGGCTACAGTCAGATGCTGGCAAGCGACCCGGTCCTGATGGCAGATGCATACCGTGAACAGGTCATCAAGGGTCTCCTGGCAGGTCGGAACGCCTGAATGTGATTGTAGAGGATATGCTCGATATGGCCCGGATCGACAACCAGGTGCTGGAGATCAGGCCCGGAGCCGCTATTTCCCGCGGTCCTCATCAAGGCCATTCGCCCCGCGTTGAGACAGATCTTACGTGACCGTAATGTGACGCTGGAACTCGATAGGAGCCTGGAAGCGCTGCCGCTCATCGAAGCCGACACCGCGGGCATCCGCAAGGTCTTCCACCGCCTTATGGTCAATGCGGTCAAATACACACCCGATGGGGGCTCCATTACGGATCTGGGCGCGGAAGCTCTCTCCCAGAGACACACCATCTGACAAAGAGGCAGTCGAGATCGTCGTCAGCGACACGGGCATCGGAATCGACCCCGTCGTCCAGGAGCTGATTTTCGCCAAGTTCTACCAGACAGGCACGATCGCAAGCCACTCATCAGGAGCCGAGAGGTTCAAAGGGGGCGGGCCTGGCCTGGGCCTGGCGATTGCCAGAGGGATCGTCGAGGCTCACGGGGGAAGGATATGGGTCGAGAGCCCCGGCTACGATGAGGAACGCTGCCCGGGAAGCGACTTCCATGTTCAGCTCCCCATCCGACCGGATGTGGCCCTTGCACTGGATCCATGATCAGGGAGAACCGTGGAGAGATCTATCGATCACAGTGCGGCTGCACTTGACGAACTCCTGCAGCGGGCCATCGCCGCAGCCAAGGATGGACAATTTCCACAGGCACAGACCCTGTTGCAGCAGGTTCTGACACGCGATCCCGACAACCTGACAGCATGGCTCTGGCTGAGCGGCGTGGTCTCCAACCCCCTCAAACGAGAGGCCTGCCTGCGTAAAGCTCTGAAACTGGCCCCAGGGCACGAGGCCGCTCGCCGTGGCCTGATGATCGCCCAACGAGAAGCCGCCGCCTGTATCATGCCACAGGCCATCGCCGCAGCTCAAGCCGGCGAGACCGCTCGTGCACGCAAACTGCTGACAGATGTCGTCGTTCGCGACGAGACCAACGTATCGGCATGGCTGTGGCTCAGCCGCGTCGTTGACGATACCAGAAGAGCGAGAAATCTGCTTCCAGAACATTCTGATGCTCGACTCTGAGAATGAGGAAGCCCATACCGGTCTCGGCCTGCTGCAAAGCTCGCGGCGACGCCAGAGGATCACTGGGGCGTCGTGAACGAGAAGGAGGACGAGACCCCCGTAGCCCCGACCCTGGCCGGCGACATCCTCGGCGATGCGTATCGCGAGAAACACACTCACGCGATCCCAAGGCCCGAACCACCGTCCGAGCCGGCCTCGGTCGCAATCTGGGCAAAGTACGACGATCCTTATCTGTGTCCGGTCCTGTGCCGGTCCGGCCCGCGCCGAGGATCAGCGGTGTCCCAAGTGCCGGGCCAAGCTGTGGACACGCACCCGGGCACGAGACCAGCGCTCGCAGCTTCTCTGGATCCTCATCCTGCTGCAGGTGTGGAACACCCTGATCGTTTCCGGCGCACCCTTCCTGGCGCTGTTTGTGGTCAGCATGCGCATACATACGAACGACACACTGCAACTGCTGGCCACAATACCTCGGCCGACCGTCCAGCCTCAGCGCAGCTACCGTAAACACGGCCATGGACATGCTCTCGCGTACCGAATTCTATCTCCTGGGGCTGCCCTTTGTCCTCAGCGTCGCCGGCACGATTGCGCTCTATCTGCGCTGGCCGCCTGTCTTTTACCTGCTGCTGGCAAGCAGTGTACTGGGACTCGCCGGATCGATTGGGGGAATCGCTTTCCTGGGCAGCAGCCGCTTGCTTTGGCAGCCGGAGCCCTTGGCATTGTGGTCGCCGTAGGATACCTTTATACTGGCCATCAGGCTCGAGGATGACTTTCGCACCCAACGCAGGCGGCGGTTGCTGGCCCTCGATCCGGGGCTTCGGTCCGGAGTGGACTACCTCGTGCGCGGACGTCACTACGCACGCGCGGGGATATGGGGCCTGGCTGCTCTGCACTTTCGCCGCGCTGCCGCCCTGATGCCTAACGCGATCGACGGACTCCTGGGCGTCGCCCAGGCCGGCGGGCATCAACGACCTGGAACTCTCCCGCTGGGCCTTGGAGTCGGCACTGGAACGCCAGCCCGGCGACAAACGGATCAAGGAAGCTGTTGAGTTCCTGAAAAATGAGAGAGGAGACCCGCCGCCTGATATTCTTCGCCGCCGGAATCAGACACTGGCGTCGATTCGCCCTGCTCGACACCTCCCCGAATCGCGTTCCGACCGAACAAAAAAGCCCCCGCCGTAGCGGGGGCTTGCACTTTGTGTGTCGGTCCTATGTCCCAGGCTAGAAGACGTGGAACGATGCGATGATGGGCGCGAAGAGCGAAGAAACAAGGGACATCACGGTGATCAACGTGTTGAGCGAGGGGCCGGCGGTGTCCTTGAACGGATCGCCTACCGTATCACCCACCACGCCGGCCTTGTGTGCCTCAGAGCCCTTGCCGCCGAAGTGACCACTCTCGATGTACTTCTTGGCGTTGTCCCACAGACCACCGGCGTTGGCCATCAGCAGCGCGAAGAGGATACCGGTGAAGATCGCGCCACCGAGGAAGCCGCCCAGTGCCTCGGGGCCCATGACGAAGCCCACGATTAGTGGGAGGGCCACGGCCAGGAAAGCGGGCAGGACCAGGGATGACAGCGCATTCTCCGAGGCCAGAGAGACACAGGTCACATAATCAGGCTCCTCGGTCCCCAGGAGAATGCCAGGGCGCTCGCGGAACTGCCTGCGGATCTCCTCGATCATATCGAAGGCATTGTGGGTCACGGACAGCATCGTCAGCGCGCTGAAGAGCGGCGGCGTTACTGCCCCCAGGAAGACGCCTGCGATTACCACCGGGTTCAGAAGGCTGATGACTAGAGGTTGCGCCGCAGCAGACATCCCCTCCATCGCCTTGAAGATCTCACTGGCGTAGGCAGAGAACAGCGCGAGCACGGTCAGCGCAGCGGCGCTGATAGCGAAGCCCTTTGTGATGGCCTTGGCCGTGTTGCCGGCGGCATCCAGGATATCGGTGACTTCGACGACCTCCTCGGACATACCGGCCATCTCGGCGATACCACGTGCGTTGTCAACGATGGGCCCGTATGCATCAGACGACACGATCATACCGCTGATAGCAAGCATCCCGACGGCACTGATGCCGACGCCATAGACGCCAGTGATCACGCCGGAGGCGTCCGCGACGAAGTACGCGATCAGGGTCGCTGCGACGATCCCGATAACGGAAGGTACCGTGCTGATCAAACCGTAGCTGAAACCGGTGATGATGGTGATCGCCGCGCCGGAGCCGGAGACCTTGGCGGTCTCCACCACAGGCGGCCGATCGTCACCGGTGAAGAAGTCGGACGTGAAACCGATGATCACGCCGGTGATCAGACCGGCCAGCGTCGCCCACAGTGCTGCAAGAGCGATATGGCCCACGAGGACCACGACGGCGACCATCGCGGCGAAGATAATGGTTGTGTAGATTGTGCCGCCGTTGAGGGCCGCTCCGGGCTTACCGCCCTCGCCCACCTTCACAAACTGCAGGCCGATAAGGGAAGCGAACGAACCCAACATACAAAGAATCAGCGGGAAGATCGTGTAGAGCGTAACCTGATCTCCCGAAAGATTCGGCATCGCCGCACCCAGTAGCATTGCCGCAACAGAACTTGCGACGTAACTGTCGAAGATGTCGGCGCCCATACCTGCGACATCGCCGACGTTATCACCCACGTTGTCGGCCACGACGGCCGGGTTGCGGGGATCGTCCTCAGGAATCCCGACCTCGACTTTGCCGACCAGGTCGGCAGCGATGTCGGCGGTCTTTGTGTAGATACCGCCCCCGGCCTTGGCCAACAGCGCCAACGTCGAGGCGCCGAAGCTGAAGCCCAACACCAACTCAGGTGTGTTGGTGATCAGGTAGATCGTGCTATGCCCATCAGAGCCAGGCCCACCATCGCCAGACCCATCACCGATCCGGCGTTAAAGCTCACGGTAAACGCTGGATTCAAGCCGTGCTCAGCCGCCACTGCGGTTCGCACGTTGCCCTTTACCGCAACGCTCATTCCCATGTAGCCGGCGGCCGCTGAACAGAGACCCCCGAAGATGAAAGTGACCGCGACCCCTAGACCGTACGCGGGGGTACGTTGAATCCCAAATACAATGGCCAGTACGATGGCCAGCACCACGGCCAGCATCGTCAGGGCAGTGTACAGTTTCTTGAGATACGACGCTGCGCCGTCCGCAATCCAGCCGGCAACGCGCTGTGCGCGCTCATTGCCCGCATCCTGCCGCACGACCCATCGATAATACACGAAGGCCACGCCAACAGAAAGAAGTCCGGCAACAAAACTGATGAGTACCCAGATGTTAATGTCTCCTCCAAATCCTCCTACAAGATCGGTATGCGAATTTCCACACAAATAGGCTGCAGCTCCCTCCCCAGACGCTGGCGAAGGGCATAACTTTCTACTCCCCCCGCGTATTTCACCGGAGAAGAAGCTGCGAGCCTTTGGTGGTCGAACTGGTGGTGACCCAGATGCCCGATGTGGCGAACATCAGATGGGTACCGCTGCTGGAAAACTTCGATCAACTACATATTCGCTGAACGCCACCAGCGATAGTACTTGCTTCGTAGCACATCTTGAGAAGGTAAAGGGAAACACCGTATCTGGTCCGCATTCCCCACAAAGAGCCCGGTCTTCAACAGGCGATAGGGGAAGGTCGCGGGGCTGACCCGATCAACCATCTTGGTATTCACAAGCTTCGTCCGAAGATCGACCAGGCACTGCCGGAGATGATCCATGTTCGCGTATGGGAGGTCCCCAACGCTGCCGTATTCCGGATTATCTCCCAACTCTCCGAGCCGCAGCTCCGCAAAACAGACCGACGGCAGTGTTATCAGCGTTGAAGGACTCCGAACGATCAGATTGTAGAACTCGCGCGGTCCGAAGGTGCTGACGACCAAAGGATGGACCGGCGCGATCTCCTGATAGAGATGTAGGCCATCAGAGTCGGCCGGACACGTTTCCGCCGCATCGAGGCCCAACACCCTGCCATCCTGAGTCACAAGATAGAGTCTCAGAATCGCGTCCAGCGGAACTCTTTCCAGCGCACGATAGACCGTGATATAGAGCGATCGCTTCGGCGTTCCGTCCTCGTGAGGCACACACCGTTGAAGCCCCTCTTCAATGGGAAGGCCTTCGACCCGAAAGTCGGGAGCCAACTCGAAGAAAATGGCTTGGCCACGCGATTTCTTCTCCGTCCCGAGAGCGTAATAGACGCCAAAATCCTCGGGCGACAACTGTGAAGCGATCAGGGCCTCCGGGATCATCGACAGGTACAGGTGTTTGGTATAGTCAGCCATGGTCTAACCCTCCTAAGGTGGGATGCTAGAAAACGGCTTGATTATCGCTCACCACAGTGCCGAACCCTGTAGTAGGGCCAGGCAGCAACTTCGTCCCTTAAAACCATTATACCACAGTTAGGTTCGGGCTAGCGCTGCCCTACTATATCTGGGAATGTGCTGTCCTCGGCAAGCGCCCTGGCACAAGCCGGGGAACCCTTTATAATGCAGCGTTGGTCCTAATGACGCCTCGGGGCCAGTATATCACGGTTCCATAAGGACACGAATGACAGACGCATCCGCGGGCGAGATGCCACGCACAAGCGCCGTTTCGGAAGAACGGAGATCGACCATCCCTCCGGCGTTGGGGTTGGTGGTGGGGGTGTTGGCAGTCTCCACAGCCTCGACCTTTATCCGGCTGGCGCAGACTTCCGTGTCTTCCCTGGCATTGGCTGCCTGGCGGCTGACTTTTGCGTCGGCCCTGCTTGCCCCCTTTGCCATTGCCACCGCCCGATCTGAGTGGCGGAAGCTCAGCGGCGCCGACTGGGCGCTCCTAGCAGCCTCGGGGGCTGCGCTCGCCGTCCATTTCTATACGTGGATCTCGTCGCTGGCAATGACCTCCGTCGCGGCCTCCGTCGTTTTGGTCAGCACGAATCCTCTGTTCATCGCGTTGATCTCACACTTCCTTCTTGGGCAACGCGTGCGATCACGCGCGTTCCTAGGGATCCTTGTCGCCGTCCTGGGATCGGCGATTATCGGGCTTGGGGACATCACAGGGGGGACGCACCAGTTGCTCGGCGACCTTCTCGCGGTCCTCGGAGCCGCTGCCGTGGCGATCTATATGTTGATCGGTCGGCAGCAGCGGTCGCATTTGTCCCTCCTGGGTTACATCTTCCCGGTCTATGGCTTCGCAGCGGTCGTCCTGATGGCTTTTGCGTTCGTGACGCGAGCTCCACTCGTCGGGTACCCGCCTCAAGCGTGGGTATGGCTGCTGCTCATAGCCCTGATCCCACAGATCATCGGCCACTCCTCCTTTAATTGGGCACTGGGTCACTTGCCGCCGACCTATGTGTCGTTGGTCGTGCTTGCTGAGCCTATCGGATCGACCATTCTCGCCTGGTTGGTGCTCCGTGAGCCGCCAACGCTATCAACTATCCTCGGTGGCGGCGTAATCCTTGGCGGCATTGCGTTGGCGACGGTGAGAATCAAGAATGGGGAATGAAAGAATGGGCACATGAACCTACTCCTGTTGCTGGTCCTCGGTTCCATCTGGGGCACATCGTATCTATTCATCAAGATCATCGTCAACGAGATCGGACCACTGACACTGGTCGCGGGTCGGCTCGGCCTGGCAGCACTACTGATCTGGATCATCCTCCTACTCGAAAGGCGCAGGCGCCCCGCCCCCGCACGATATGGGCTGCCTTTGCCGTGATGGGCTTGCTCAACGGCGCGCTACCCTTCGCTATGATCTCCTGGGGGGAGCAGTACATTCCGAGCGGCTGGGCCGCGTTGCTGCAGTCGACGACACCGATTTTCACAATCCTGCTCGCGCATCTGCTCACGCACGACGATCGCATCACCTGGCGAAAAGCGCTGGGTGTTGCCGTAGGCTTCACGGGAGTAGGATTGCTCATCCTGCCCGAACTCCAAGAGGGCCTAAGTGCCTCGGTTTGGGGTATGCTGGCGATCGTGGGTTCATCCGTATCCTATGCGTTCGCCGCCATCTTCGCACACAGAAGCCTCAGCGGGCAGCAGCCTATGGCCTCCGCCGCCGGCCAGTTCAGACAGGGTTCCTCTTCATCCTCCCCTTCGCCTTTGTTGTCGAACAGCCGCTTGAGATCACTCTCTCCTGGCAGGCTATGGCAAGCTGGGCCGCCCTGGCGGTCTGGGGGACAGTCATCGCCTACGTGATCTATTACACGCTGCTGGCCCGGACCAATGCCACCTTTGCGACGATGGTCACCTACATCGTGCCAATCAACGGTCTGATCCTGGGCGCGCTCGTTCTCCACGAACCCCTGAATCAATCGTGATTCTCAGCCTTGGGTTGGTACTTGGGGGGGTGCTGTTGGTCCGCCAATGATCGTTCACCGATGGCAGAAGCCGGCTGTTGGTGGAACAATTCTCCCTGGTTTTCCGCCAGAACTGTGAAGAGGCAAAGGGAATGCGATTCAAAATGCCTGCATAGAAGGACTGGGGTACGTCATCCCAGAACGCGTCGTCAGCACCGCATTGTCCAGGACAACCGCAGCCCGTCTATGAGGCACTGGGCGCTCCCAGCGGTTTCATCGAACGCCTTACGGGGATCAAGGAGCACCGTTGGTGGGACGACGGGGTGAAGGTCTCGGATGGGTCCGCCATGGCACAGGGGAAAATGCGCTAGTGGCCGCGCAGGTGGACCGCAGCGAGATCCAGTGTTTGATCAACACGTCGGTATGCCGGGACTACATCGAGCCGGCGACCGCTTCGATTGTCCACAACAAGCTTGGCCTGTCGCAATCTGCGATCAGCTTTGACGTCGTCAACGCTTGTCTGGGTTTCCTGAATGGCATGCTACTCGTCGCGAACATGATCGAATTGGGACAGATCGATACCGGGATGGTCGTCGCCGCTGAGGATCCACGCGAGGGCCAGCTCTGGACGATTGACCATATGCTATCCATGCACCGGACAAGGAGACGCTGCGTGACAATCTGGCGTCCTTCACGCTCGGTGCGGCGTCCGTCGGGATGGTGTTGCGGCACGCGTCAAAATCGCGGACGGGTAGGCGGCTGCTGGGGGGCGAGGCTTACAGCAATACCAGCCACTGCGAGCTATGCGTCGCCCAGCGCACGTGGATGAAGACCAAGTCGTCCGCGCTGCTATCGGAGGGCACGAAGGTGGTGACCCAGGTGTGGGATCGCTTCAAGCACAACATGGCGTGGACGAACGATATGGTCGACAGGCTGTTCACCCACCAGGTGAGCGAGCCGCAGCGGCAGGTGGCGCTGCAGGCGCTTCAGCTTTCGCCCGAGATCGATTACCCGACCCTCCAGTACCTGGGAAATACAGCGTCCGTCGCCGCCCCGATTCCGCCCGCTATCGGTGTCGACAATGGCTTTGTCCATGACGGCTACTGGGTGCTGTTGTTCGGTGTCGGCAGCGGGATCAACAGCATCGCACTGGGTATTCAGTGGTAGGTAGGGCTTCAGTCGGGCATCTGAACGCCGAAAAGCTGTATCCCTTCCAGTCGCACTGGTTCGAGGTGGGCGGGCAACGAATGCACTACCTCGACGAAGGGCCGCGCGATGGCATACCCGTGGTTATGTGCCACGGGAACCCCACGTGGTCCTTCTATTACCGCACATTGGTTCCCTCTCAGCGACACCTACCGCGTAGTGGTGCCGGACCACATTGGATGTGGGCTCTCCAGCAAGCCGCAGGACTACACTTACACCCTCGAACGGCACATCGGGAATCTGGAAGCACTCATTGAGCACCTCGGATTACAACAGATCGTCCTGGTCATCCACGACTGGGGTGGCGCCATCGGAATGGGGTTCGCCACCCGACACCCGGAGGCCGTCGACCGATTCGTCATTTTCAACACATCGGCGTTCTACATGCCGGCAGTGCCCTGGGTCCTGAAGGTCGCACGCAGTCCGGTGCTGGGCGCGTTCATGCTGCGCGGGCTCAACGCCTTCGCGGGGCTTGCCGTATGGCTAGCGATGGAGAACCGCGGGCGGATGACGCGCGACGTGCGGGCAGGCGACCCGGCCCCCTACGGCAACTGGCACGACCGGATTGCCATCTACCGCTTCGTCCAGGACATCCCCGTCACAGCGGATCACCCCACGCGAGCAACGGTGGATGACATTGATGCGAAACTTCCGATGTTTCGCGGGCGTCCGATGCTTATCGTCTGGGGTGCCAAAGACTGGATCTTCACCGTGAAGGACTTCCCTGGCGGGATGGCGTGAGCGCTTCCCCGAGGCCGAAGTGCACGTCCTATCGGACGCCGGTCATGACGTCGTCGAGGATGCGCACGAGCGGATTGTGCCGTTGATGCTGAATTTCCTGGAGAGGACGGGAGAAAGCGATCAGCGGTCAGCAGTCAGCGATCAGCAAGAAATAGGGAGTAGGGAGTAGAAAAGTACGTGACCAAGTCAGTCTTACTCCCTACTCCGTCCTTCTTACTCCTTGTTGCTGATAGCTGATCGCCAAGAGCTAACAGCTCATTACCCAACCGTATAACATCGCCAGTGCGCTCGCCGACATGGCCGAACGCGCGCCCTACCAACCGGGCGTGATCTTTCCTGCCGGGCGCGACATCAGCGGCCGGGCAAAGGTGGTCCAGTTCAGCTTTCGGCAGTTGAATGAGGAGTGTGATCGCTACGCAGCACGGGCTGAGCAACATGCGCATCCGCCGTGGCGACCGAGTCCTGCTGCTCGTGCACCCCGGGGTCGAATTGATCGCCGTCGTCTTCGCGTTGGTGAAAATAGGAGCCGTGCCTGTGTTGATCGACCCCGGCATGGGCCGGCGAAGCGTTCCTCCAGTGCGTCGCCGAGACCGAACCCAAGGCTACGATTGGATCTCCCGGCGGCCCACGTGCTGCGCAAGCTCGTGCCCAAGCCCTTTGCCACCATCGAGCACCTGGTTGTGGTGGGCGGGCCGGCGATCTTTGCGGGGCTCCTGGCTGATGCGCGCCTGGAACATCTGCGGGTGGAAGGATGTCCTCCCTTCCCCGTCGCGGAGACAACGACGGAAAGTGAGGCCGCCGTTGCTTTCACATCGGGCATACTGGATCCGCACGTAGTCGTTTACCACCACGGGATGTTCAAGGCACAGATCGAGCTGCTTCGCACTACGATCGGCATCGAGCCCGGCGAGGTCGATCTGGCGCTGCTCTACGTCTTCGCCCTCTTCAATCCGGCCCTGGGCGTCACGACCGTGATCCCGGACATGGACCCGACGAAGTCTGCCGAGGTCGATCCGGCTAAAGTGGTCGAAGCCATCCAGACGTACGGCGTCACCAATGCCTTCGGTTCGCCCACCATTTGGAAGCGAGTGGTACCCTATCGCCAGGAGCGCGGCATCCGGCTTCCCTCGATTAGGCGCGTGCTGATGGCCGGTGCACCTGTGCCTCCGGATCTCATTGAGGCGCTCCAGACCGATGTGCTGAGCGACCAGGCCGAGGTATTGACACCCTTTGGGGCCACCGAGGCGATGCCCCTGACCTCCATCAACGGGCACGAGATTGCGGACGAGACCGCGACAATGACAGAGGAGGGGCAACGGCAATGTGCGCGGGCACGCCCCTTCCGGGGATCACGATGAAGATCATCAAGATCACGGATGACCCGATTGCCGAGTGGAACGAGCATCTGGCTGTGCCCCAGGGCGAGATCGGCGAGATCGCAGTCAAGGGTCCCGTGGTCACGCGCAGCTATCTCAACCGGCCCGAGCAGACCGCTGGCGCCAAGATCCGGGAGGGAGATGAAGGCATGGCACCGCATGGGGGATCTGGGGTATTTCGACGCACAGGGGCGCCTGTGGGTCTGCGGGCGAAAGTCTCACCGGGTACGAACTGCCGGTGGCACGCTCTTCCCCGTGATGTGCGAGACGATCTTCAACCGGCACCCCAAAGTGCCCCGAACTGCGCTGGTCGGCGTGGGTCCGGGCGATGACCAAGCGCCCGTGCTCGTGGTCGAGCCGTCACCCGGCGCATTCCCTGCGACGCTCTTGGAGCGTCAGCGCTTGACGATGGAACTCCTGTCCCTGGCGCAGCGCACGAACATACCCGCGCCATTCAGCAGGTGCTCTTCTATCCCGACACATTTCCCACGGACGTGCGGCACAACGCGAAGATCCAGCGCGAGAAACTGGCCATCTGGGCGACAGGGCAACAGCGAAAGTACGGCCATCGCCTGCTTCGACGACCTAGCGCGGATGTCACCTACAGGGGAAAGCCGGGATCGCGAAAAAAGCACTGGCCCGGGGGACACCTCCTCGGCCTTCTAGGCCTAGTCGCGGGGCTGGGCGCCTCCCTGTGGCTGCTGCTGGGACGCCACCGGAAGGACTGCTCTCGCACCTACGACCCTCTATGGACACGAAAGAACGGCAACCGAACCACGCCCTCGTGACGGGCGGAGGTGGCTTCCTCGGCCGCTACATTGTCGAACAGCTCCTGACACGCGGCGATCGGGTCACCGTCTTTGCGAGAGGTAACTACCCGGGACTGGTGGCCGACGGCGCGCGACTGATCCGGGGCGATCTGCAGGATCACGAGGCGATCGCTGCAGCTTGCGCGGGTGTGGAAGTCGTCTACCACGTGGCGGCCAGGGCGGGACTGTGGGGACCGCGGGATGACTTCTACGGCGTGAACGTTACCGGCACGAAAAACGTGATCGCCGCCTGCCGTGCCAAGGGTGTCCGAACCTTGGTCTACACCAGCTCTCCCAGCGTCATCTTCGATGGTACCCACGAGACGGGGGTCGATGAAAGCGTCCCCTACCCCAACCACTACGAGAGCCCCTATCCCGAGACCAAGGCTCGGCGAGCAGCGGTCATCGACGCCAATGTAGCGATCTGTGGACGGTCTCGTTGCGCCCCATCTCATCTTCGGCCCCCGCGACAACCACCTGCTCCCGGCACTGGTTGATCGCGCCCGGCACGGGCGCTTGCCCCAGGTGGGCGACGGCACCAATCGCGTCGACCTGACTTACGTGGAGGACGCGGCACGGGCCCACCTGCTGGCTGCGGACGCCCTCAGCCCCAACAGCCCGGTATGCGGCCATGTCCATTCCATCACCCAGGATGAACCGGTCGTGCTCTGGACGTGGATTGGCGAGTTCCTTGCGCAGGCTCGGCCTGCCGCCCATCAGGCTCAAGGTCCCGCTGGGCCTGGCGCGAGGTGCCGGGGGCGTGATGGCGGGGGTCTTCCAAGCCCTCAGCCTCATAGGTGAGCCACCGCTGACCCCCTTCCTGGCCAGCGAGCTGGCCCAAAGCCACTTCTACGACATCAGTCGGGCCAAGGATGACTTCGGCTACCGTCCCCTCCACTCGATGGCCGAGGCCACCGATCGCACGATCCGGTGGCTGAAAGCCAACCTCTAG
>CAVZIC010000022.1:0-128127 GCA_963775195.1 uncultured Chloroflexia bacterium | reverse complement strand
TCTATGGCGGCGCCTACATCCGATACCGAACCGGCGATCTCCTCCAAGTTACCGCTCTCCAGGATGTCGGGACCGGTATCAAGCTGCCGCAACTTATGTTTTACGCCAAATCCCACGACATCATTGACCTGGGATCGTTCTGCCGTCTTACCGAACGCACGATCTGGCAGGCGATCGAGGAAGCCGGCGTTCCCTACGTCGATTGGTTTGCAATGAAATCTTACAGCGAGAATGCCCCATTCCTGGAACTGCACATCGAGTTCACCAACGGGGCGGATCTGGTGCAGACCCAGCAACTGATCCATCGGAACCTCTGCGCGTTGGACCAGCCCTATGCCGATCTCGAGACTATGCTAGGCATCCAGCCTCTGAGGATCGCATCGTTGTCACCGGGAGCCTTCAGACGGTATCGCGATACCCAACAGGAGCGAGGCGCTGACCTGGCTCATCTGAAGCCCCCTCATATGATCCCCTCGGAAGCTCAGATGGAGCTCTTGCTCAACTAACACGAGGGTAGAAAGAGAGCTACATCCGTGGATGTGGCGTTGAGGGCATTGTGAGATGAACCTACCGGCCATCCTGGCGATCCTGGGCCTGGCCTGCTATAGTGCGCTGTTCTATGTCATTGTGTCATCGCCCATGCACACCAGGGGAAAGGTCCGACGGCTATTCCTGGCCAGCCTGGTTGTGATGGTGGCGTGGCAGGTTTCTGCCCTGGTGGTCAGTCTCGCGCACAGTGAGAGCCTGGCGATCATGGGATACCAGGCAATGACATCCATCGTCGTGGTGTTCGGTATCTCATACGCCCTTTTCGTCCGCGCGTTCCTGATGATGAGCGACAACAGGGGGCTGACCGTTGGGGGCAGTCTCCTGTCGATCGTCACCGTGGTCCTCGTTGTAGCGGCCCGCTCGAGCATCCTTCGTAGCGTTTACTGGAATACCACGACCCAATTCTACCTCCCTACATTCGGCCCTCTGGCAGCCGTCGTTGGCGTGCCGTACTACTTCCTCCTCGGTTACGTGGCCTACCTCCTGTTGCAAGGATATCGGCGGGCTCAGCAGCCTCTCGTCCGCGCCCGGATTCAATACCTGCTTGTCGGTTGGTGTGTGGTGCTGTTGGGGACCCTGGCCAACTTCGTGCCGGCGGTCAAGGATTATCCCGTCGATCTGATGGCGAATGTCCTGAATGCCATGCTCATTACCTATGCAATCTTCCGCTACCAACTCCTGGACATCAGCCTCGTCATCCGCAAAGGGCTGGCCTACTCCATCCCGACCACTATCATCGCTATTGCCTACTTTCTCACCGTTTTCTTGGTGGAGAGGCTGTTGGCCCTTGTGGGCTATCAGGTGTTCCTTCTGTCTCTGGTCGTAGCAGCTATCACCGCCGTAGCAGTTCAGCCTCTTCGCGACAGGGCGCAGCTCTGGGTCGACCGGCTATTCTTTCGTGAGAAGTACGATGCCCAACTCATGCTCCAGGAGCTCAGTGGGCTGGCGACCTCCATCCTGGATATCGACAAGCTGACCTCTATCCTGCTGGATCGCCTCGCAGCCACGATGCACGTCAAACTGGCGTTCATCATGCTGAAGGAAGCGGAAAGCTCCCAGTTCCGCCTGGTCGCTCAAATGGGGCGGGAGAAGCCGGATCACGAGGTTGTGTTCCGCCAGGACCACCCCGTGGTGCGGTGGGTGGCGCAACAGAGAGAACCCCTCAGCCGCTACGATATGGACGTGATTCCTGAATTCAGAGCCCTGTGGGTTCAGGAACGTGAGGAACTGGACAGTATAGAGGCGCAGCTCTTTATCTCCTTGCTTGCCCGCGGGGAGTTGATCGGCATCCTCATCCTGGGCCCCAAGCTCTCGCAGACCCCCTATTCACAGGATGAGCAACTCACCCTCACCACCCTGGCCAATCAGGTGGCGATCGCCATCGAGAATGCCCGGCTTTTCGGGGAAGCCCAGGAGGAAATAGCCGAGCGCAAGCGGGCCGAAGCCATGCTTCGACGGCGCACCGCCCGGTTGGAGTTACTGCGCGAGATCGACGAGGCCATCCTGGAGTCTCGCCCACTTGACAAGACTATCGAAGTCGCCCTCCGGCACCTGCGCGAGCTCCTCGGCTGTGAAGGCGCCGGCCTGGTCACGCTGTCTGCGGTGCTTCCCGACGCCTCTCCCGTCACAGTGGAGATCGGGGCCAAGGTTATGGGTGCCGCCGGGGAACCTATCGTGACCGTGGAGCAAGGTCTCCGCGATCGCGGGGGCCTCCGGGTGCTTCAGGAAGGAAGCATCCACGTGGTGGACGATCTGGAGAACGCCACCTATCCGTGGCTGGAGCTTCAGGAGCTGCGAGCCTTGGGGCACCGCTCGGCGCTCCTCGTGCCGGTGCTCCAACGTCAGCCAGAGTTGGTCGATACCCTGGTGCTCGCGGCGAACGAGCCCGGAGCCTTCGGAACCGAGGAACAGGAGGCCGGGAGAGAGGTGGCGCATTCGCTCGCCCTGGCCATCCGCAATACGGAGATGCGCCGCGAGATTCGAGAGCGAGCCCAGGCGCTGGAGCAGCAGTTGGCACGTGTGAACCTCTTCAACGAGATCACCAGGGCCATTGCGGCGCACCACGATCTGGATAGCATCCTGAGAGTCGTCTCACAACGGCTGGAGGACGACTTCACAGACCTGGCCTCCGTCTGGCTGGGGGACGGGGAGACATTCACGTTGGCCGCAAATGGCGACCGGAGCGCGAGGGTGGTGGCAGAGACCAAGCTACCCAGCCGGATAGCGCTACCTCCAGATGTGGTCGAGGGGCATGTGCTCAGGCAGGGGAGGTTGGCGTATATAGCCGATCTGACGAACTTCGGGGTGCCGGCGGCCGAGCAGGTTGTGCGCCACCTGGACGTGCGCTCGGCGGCGATCATTCCACTGATGGTGGAGGGCGCGGTGTTTGGTGTGATCGTCAGCGTACGGCGCGGACAGGACGCCTTCAGCCGGGCTGAGCGCGACTTCCTGACCGGGTTGGGCGAACACGTGGCTTTGGCCATCCACCAGGCCCGGCTCCACGAGGATGTGGCAGCTGCCTACAGTGAACTGCGTGAAACCCAGCGTGCGGCGATGCAACAGGAGCGGCTGCGGGCGCTCGGCGAGATGGCCTCCGGAATCGCCCATGATATCAACAACGCCATTTCACCCATTCCTCTCTATGTCGGACTCATCGAAGCCAGAACGCAGCTGGACGAACAGGCCAAGGGCTATTTGCGCACGATCGGGACTGCGGTCAGGGATGTCGCGGAGACCGTGGGGCGCATGCGGCAGTTCTATCGCCGGCGGGAAGAGGAGGATCTCTTCCCGGTGCACGTGAATCCGGCAGTGCAAGAGGCGATCGAGCTGACGCGCCCGCGTTGGCGTGATGTTCCCCAGGAACAGGGGATCACCATCGACCTGCAGACGGATCTTCGGGAGGATCTGTCGCCCGTGATGGGAAACGAGGGTGAGATTCGCCAGGCTGTGACCAACCTGATCCTCAACGCCGTAGACGCCATGCCCCAGGGGGGCACGTTGACCATTCGTACGTCTGAAGGTCCGGATCCGTCCGAACACGTGATCCTCGAGGTGATCGACACCGGCATCGGCATGGCGGAGGAGATTCTGGCGCGGGCCTTTGAGCCCTTTTTCTCCACGAAAGGGGCGCGGGGGAGCGGGATGGGGCTGGCGACGGTCTACGGTACGATGCAGCGGCACGGTGGCGACGTGCAAGCTGATAGCGTCGTCGGCGGGGGAACGACCATGCGGCTGATTTTCCCGGTGGGCGAGATGGTCGAGGAGACGATCATCGAGGATGACACTCATGTGCCATCGGCGCCCTTGCGCATCCTGTGTATTGACGATGAGCCGCTGGTGCGCGAAGCTATGAGGGATGCACTGGAGGCCGAGGGGCATACGGTGGCACTCGCCGACGGCGGGCAGTCAGGGCTGGAGGCATTCTATGTCGCACGCCAAGAAGGCCAGCCATTCGAGGTGGTGATCACCGATCTGGGCATGCCCCACGTGGATGGGCGCAAGGTGGCCCAGACCGTGAAGGAGACGGCGCCGGAGACGCCGGTGATCCTGCTGACAGGCTGGGGACAGCGTCTGCGGTCGGAGAATGAGATACCTGTAGACGTCGATCTGATGCTATCGAAGCCGCCGAGCATTGAGGCCCTCAATCGAGCTCTGGCACGTGTGACCTCGCGAGGCTGAGATGCTTCGCTCAGCATGAAAGCCCGGCGGGCCATTGTGACCTGAGATGCGCTGCCGGCGCGACGGCTGGGTCAGGATGATAGTCCCAGGCGCGAGGTTAGCCGGTACCTACCTCGCGATCCGCTTCTCCCAACGCTGCGTGATCGACACCTGGGTCCGGGGAAGCGTTGCCGGCGCGGCCATGGCGTCGTCCATATAGAGATAGGTCGATTTCGGGTAGCTGCCGAATGCGGCGTGGTTTCCCTCGCGGTCGACGGCGACGAAGCTCATCCCACTCAGGTAGCGACCGCCAAGATCGTTGAGATCCGCCATCGCCCGGTTGCCCGCCTCTACGAGCGAGAACCCCATCTTCATATAGAAGACGACGCTGTGCGCTGTCGCCGCACGAATGGCCATCTCGCCGGTGCCGGTGCACGCGGCGGCACCGAACCGGTCATCCGCATAGTAGCCGGCGCCGGCGATCGGTGAATCTCCCACCCGCCCCGGATACTTCCAGGCCCACCCGCTGGTGCTCACGCCGGCGCAGATGTGGCCCTGCGCATCGCAAGCGATCACGTTGGTGGTGCCGTGGGTGCGTTCCGGATCGGTCGCGATCTCGACCCAGCGCCAGATATCGTCCCGACTCGCGATGCTCCCGAGCTCGTCATCGGACATCTCCGGTGTGAGACCGCGAGCCCAGGCCCGGCGTGCCGCATCGGTGAGCAGATCCTCGGGCTCGAAACCCATCTCGGCTGCAAAGCGTGCCGCTCCGTCGCCTACCAGGAGGACGTGCGGCAGCTCGTCCATCACGCGTCGCGCGATGGAGATGGGGTGCCGGTAGTTTTTCAGGGCAGCGACCGCACCACTCGTGCGGTCGCTGCCCTGCATCATCCCGGCGTCCAGCTCCACCTCACCGATGAGGTTGGGGTAACCGCCATAGCCGACGGAATGGTCCTCGGCATTGTCCTCTACTGCGCGGATGGCGGCCTCGACGGCATCCGCCGCCGAGCGCCCCGCACGCAACAAGGCCATCGCCGTGGGGAGGCCAATGCCTGCGTTTGTGCTGGCGACAAGGTACATAGGGCTTGCCCGCTACTGCGGCAGGGCCTGGACGTAGAGCTGGTACTGCACGTAGGAAACCGGGGTGATCACCACGTCGAACGAGGTCGAGGCCCCCGGAGCGAGAGGATCGAGCAGCAAAGCAACCCCCGTGTTGACAATCACCCCCGACTGATCGATCAGCGCGCCCGTGATGGTGATGTCGCGAACGATGACCGGATTGGGGTTGTGGACCGAGCCCTTGATGTGCACGTAGCCGATGGCGTCTCGAGAGGCCGAGACGCCGCTGAGATCGACGGGCACGGTGTTCCGGTCGGTGGGATGCCCGTCGGGGTGAAGCATCACCTGGGTGATGTCCTTGTCAATCGTATCCAAGAGGAACGGGCAGCTGTCACCCGGTTCGAGGATCGGGCACTGGACGTTGACCTGGACCGGCCCAAAGCGCGATCCGTCGGCGCGGAAGAAGGTTGCGTTCATGTCCAGATCGGTGTAGGGCACGGTGTCATCGTTGCGTACCAGGCCGGAGATCTCGAAGTGGTAGCCGGCGAACTCGCGGTTCATGCTCACGATGACGGTGAGGGGCGGCGCAGGCGTCTCATCTCGAAGGATGGTCAGCGCCGAGTTGGCAACAATCGGCTCAGGTGTCGGCTGGACCAGGGGATTCGTACTGGGCGGAGGCGGGGCTATCGTGGGCAGAGGGATCAGCGTCGGGAGCAACGTCTGTGTGATAGCCTCGGTTTCCGTTACGGTGGATTCCGGGATCAGCGTGGCCTCCGGCGTCGGGGTCGGGCCAAGCGTCGGCGCGGTTGTGGGTGTCTGGACGAGGACCTGGATTGGGGGCATCGTCGCCGCGGGCTCCAGCGTGCGCCGAGGGCCAACCGGCTGCGACGAGGGTTGTTGGGTCGGCGGAAATGATGGCGTAGGCTCGATTGTGGGAGCTTCCGTCGGCTGCGCCGAACACGCGGCAAGCAGCAGGCTACTGATCACCAGACAAAGGGTCAATCTACGGAGCATAGCAGTATTTCCTCCAGAATAAGTTGTGGGCTACTTCGGTCGTCGCGGAGCTATCGTGCCGGCGCGGCGGCTGCAGTGCGCGGTTCCATCCACGTCTCGAAGACGGCTGCCACGTTCTCCGCCGAGACGTCGTTGCCCCACTCGCACTGGGCGATCACGCCTCCGGTTCCGTCGTCCAGCGCCTGCCGGACGCGCCGGACGCCGGCTCTGACATCCTCGACGGTACCGAAGGGCAGCAGGTGCTGGCGATCGATCTCGCCCCAGAACGTGATCTTGCCCCGGTATCGGCGCCCCAGGGCCTCGATGTCCATACAGAAGAGCTGCGAGTTCAGGGCGTCGACGCCGATCTCGATGAGGTCGGGGTAGATCGCGGCAATGTGGCCGTCGGAGTGCATAAAGACGAACTTGCCGGCGCCGTGGATGATGGCGCAGTATTCGGCGTAGAGCGGCTTGAACAGCTCGCGCCACATGGCCGGCGAGATCAGCAGGCGCTCCTGCGTGCCCCAGTCATCCATGAAGCCGATGGCGTCGACGTCGGTCTTGAGCCATAGCTCCAGCGCGCGGATGAAGTAGGCGTGCAGCATATCCCGAAGTCTTAACATCTCCCGCGTGCCGTAGCCGAGGTCGAGGTAGAGCTTCTCGCTGCCGCGCAGGAACTGCATGCGCTCGAAGGGGCGGACCGTGTCGGCGGGGGCCAACACGAACTTGTCGGTGGCAGCGCAGGCTGCGTCGACGCGGCTGAAATCTGCGCCATTGAGCATCTCCCAGGGGGGCTGATACGTGGCCAACGCGGCCCAGTCGGCCAGCGGCGCGTGCTTCACCTCGCCGATCACCCCGGCCTCCGCGACCTCCCAGCCGCACCCCCATTCGTCGACGTAGGAGCCGACCTGGTTGGGAACGCCGGTTGCGCGGTCGGCAGGGCCGTAGTTGAAGTCGGGGCCCGTGAAGTCCGAGGGGTAGGCCGCCTGCATGGCGGCCAACGCGTCGGGCCGGCGCATCGGGATCCCGGGCAGCGTCCACAGATCGCGTGGGGCACGGTCGGGGTGCTCGAAACGCAGCGCTTTGGTGACGCGCTCGCGGCTTGTGATGGGAGACGGCATCGACAGGATACCTCCGATAAGTGATGACTTAAGGTACCTCTAAGCGCGAAGAATGCAAGGGGAGGGGGGAGAATGAAGAATGGAGAAACTTGGAGTCGCTAAATGGGTTCGTTTCGCAAAACCGGAGACGAGGGCGGAAAATGGGTTCGTTTGGTAATAGGAGGGAGTAGGAAGTAAGAAGTAAGAAGTAAGAAGTAGGAAGTAGGAAGTAGGGAGTAAGAAGTAGGGAGTAAGAGGAGGCGGGCGACGTGAAAATGGGTTCGTTTGGTAAGGGGCGGGAGTAGGAAGGCCCGCCCGGCGATGAAGTCGCCGGGGCAGACGGCGGCGCCCCATGCATGGGGCTTGGGCGGACAGGGGTCTCAGTGGCCATCATGGGTTTGTTCGCGGTGGCAATCAGCGGCAACCGGTCGATGAGGGCGTGCGACAGCTTGGTCCATCCATCGTGCGGGATATCGCTTTACGGGAGGGCAATGCACGGGTTGGGTGGTCATCGGAAGGGCTCCTTGGGCGTGTTAGGCATCGGGGAGATGGTG
Source organism: uncultured Chloroflexia bacterium (assembly GCA_963775195.1). Taxonomy (GTDB): domain Bacteria; phylum Chloroflexota; class Anaerolineae; order B4-G1; family SLSP01; genus PWVB01. Next base: position 120,215 of record CAVZIC010000022.1, on the reverse strand, counting down.
CTACCAGGGCCATATGGAATTTATGTTCTATCTCATATCCCTACTATAGCACAGGAAACGGGGCCAATCAAGTCTGGAGGTGGGGTGTGGGTCGATTTTCCGCAACGCCTGGCACTGGTGTTGTAGAAACGCCTCGCCGGGGCGTCTCGGGACGGGGAACATATGTCAACGGCAAGCTTCTGCATCAGCGATGGGCAGAGGGCGTTCACGACCGGGGGCGTGTCCTCTTCGCCAGCGGCTGAACGCCGGAAGACGCAGCGCCTCAGACGGCGCAGCGCCTCAGACGGCGTAGCGCCTCAGACGGCGTAGCGCCTCGGACGGCGTAGCGCCTCAGACGACGCAGCGCCTCGGACGGCGTAGCGCCTCGGACGGCGTAGCGCCTCGGACGGCGATAGCCGGCGCGTCAGGGCGATCCGATGGGCGTCCAGCGCGCGGCGGCTGAGCCATTGACCGGGCGGCACGGGAGGCTATGATCGGGGGAAATAGGGCATGGGCGCCGATGGCTCAGGCTGAGGGGGGCTCGATGACGGCGATGGCGTTGCCCGAGTTCCCAGGCGTGAGCCAGGCGCCGTACGATCGCGTGGGGGCAAGTCCAAGTCTGAGCGGCGAGGGCGCGCGGGATGGCATCCTCTCTCACGCGTGCGGTCCTGCGCCGGACGGTTGGCGGATCTCGGACGTGTGGGTTTCGAAAGAGGCTTTCGACCTATTCGTCGATCAGGTGTACATCCCGGCGATGTTGGCACAGGGAGGGCCCGCGCCGGCTCGAGCGGTTCGGGGATTTCACGACATACATACGCGGGTTCATCTGCCGACGTAGGAGGACCGAGGTTAGCTATGGCTCTCATCTATCTGGAAACCGGACGTTTCACCATCCGGCAGTGGCAGCTCAGCGACGCGGAAGCGCTGTGCGGGATTATGGGAGATGGCAGGGTCCACACCTACACGGGGGATGAGCCCTGGTCTTTCGAGCGCGCGACCGCCTACATCGAGCTCATGCTGGACAAGGATTTCCGGACGCTGGAGGCGTTCCACGGCGCTTGCGTGCGGAAAGGTGACAACGTCCTCATCGGGTTCACCGGTCTGAACCCCTATCTGCCCAAGCAGCCCGAGCTTGAGTTTCAGCTCGGCGTTCCGTTCTGGGGACACGGGTATGCGACTGAGATCGGGAAGGCCGTCATCGACGCGGCATTCAGGACGACGGATATCGAGCGAATCTACGCGATGGTCAACCCGCAGAACCAAGCGTCGATGAGGGTGATGGAGAAGATCGGCATGACGTGTCTTGGGCTCCGTGAGTTTCGAGGGGAGCAGGATGTGTTCTACGAAATCGTTGCCCCTTATGGGGTGTCTCTGCCTGCTATGTAGGGAGGGGCACCCACAGGGAGGGAGAGGGGCACCCACGGGGAGGGAGAGGGGCACCCACGGGGGGGTGCCCCTACGGCAGGATTGGCTGAGGAAGCGCTTGAGGCGCTCGTGCTTGGGGGCCGTGAAGAGCAGCTCGGGCGTGGTGATCTCGACGATCTGCCCCTGGTCCATGAAGACGATGCGTTGGGCGGCGGCGCGGGCGAAGGGGCACCCACGGGGGGGTGCCCCTACGGCAGGATCTGGCTGAGGAAGCGCTTGAGGCGCTCGTGCTTGGGGGCGGTGAAGAGCAGCTCGGGTGTGGTGATCTCGACGATCTGCCCCTGGTCCATGAAGACGATGCGTTGGGCGGCGGCACGCGCGAAGCCCATTTCGTGGGAGACGACGAGCATTGTCATCCCCTCTTTCGCCAGGTCGAGCATGACGTCGAGGACTTCCTTGATCATCTCGGGGTCGAGGGCCGACGTTGGTTCGTCGAACAACATGACTTTCGGCTCCATCGCGAGCGCGCGGGCGATGGCTACACGCTGCTGTTGGCCGCCGGAGAGCTGCTCCGGGTAGGCGTCGGCCTTTTCGGGGATGCCGACCTTGGCCAGGAGTTCGTGGGCCTGCGTTTCGGCGGCGTCTTCCTCCATCTTGCGCACCACCGTGGGGCCCAGCGTGATGTTCTCCAGGACGGTCTTGTGGGGGAAGAGGTTGAACTGCTGGAAGACCATGCCAACCTCGGCGCGGATCTCGTTGATCTGTTTTTCGTTGTTCTTGAGCTCCACGCCGTCGATGGTGATGGAGCCCGCGCTGGGCACTTCCAGCCGGTTGACGCAGCGCAAGAGGGTGGATTTCCCCGATCCGCTGGGGCCGATGATGACCACGACCTCGCCGCGTTGGACTTCGAGGCTGACGTCCCGGACGGCTTCGATGCGTCCGAAGCGCTTCGATAGATTGCGGACTTCGACGATAGGGTTTTCTGACATCGGTGACCTCCCTCAGACCCGATCTATGGTCGTGTGTGTCAGCCGGTCCTGCAGCGGGCTCCCGCCAAGGGCGGGGTGGGCGAAGAGCAGGCTGAACCCCGGCACGGGTAGCACCCCGAGCAGCAGCTTGCCGAGTGCCTGGCCCAGCGAGGGCGGCGCGCCGTCGGCGTTCATCACGCGCAGGCCCACCGACATCATGCCCGGCGTCTGACCGTTCCGGGCCCAGAAGCCCAGGAGATAGACGATGGTCACGACGCTCATGGCGGCTGCGGGTACGATGACGGCGAGCGACCCCGCGGGCACCGCCAGCCCGATCAGGCCCAAGACCGGCAGCCCGACGAAGTCGAGGATGACGAAGTCGACCATCACGCCGGAGAGCCGGTGCATCACCGAGACCGAGAAGGTTTTGCCCTGGCGCGCCATCCCCTGTTCGATATAGAAGACGACGCGGGAGAAGACCAGGGTGACGAGCAGGTAGATCAGGGCCACCATCGTGTAGGTCTCGAAATAGGCGAAGGTGCGGGAGGCGTACTCGCGACCGCGGCGGAGTATGTCCGAGATGGCGAGCACCGAGACGAGGGAAGAGTCCTTGAGCATCGCGATGAATTCGTTGCCGACGGGCGGGAGGACGACGCGAATGGCCTGTGGCACGATGACGTGGCGCATCGCCTGGGTACGGGTGAGGCCGAGGGCCCTGGCGGCCTCCATCTGTCCCTTGGGGATCGATTGGATGCCGGCGCGGAAGGTCTCGCCGATATAGGCGCCATAGCAGATGGTGAGGCCCAGGACGGCCGAGACCTGGGGGCCGAGGCGGATGAAGCGGGAGAGGGCGTAGTAGATCCAGAAGAGCTGGACCAGCAGGGGGATGCCCCGAATGATCTCCACATAAAGCGAGGCGATGGTGTTGACCGTCAGCGATCGCGCCGTGCGCCCCAGCCCCGCGAAGAGCCCCAGAATCAGGGCAAAGGTCATCGAGACGATGGTCATCTGGAAGGTGACGACGAGTCCGTCACCGAGGAAGCGGATGATCTCGTCATAGGGATCCGGTTTCAGCACCACGGTGCCCACGACGAAGCTTACGCCCAAGGCCAGCGCAATCCACCAGGCGATCATCTGACTGCGCTCGCGGGGGATGGCGGCGCTATCGTCCTGCCAGAGCTCGCGCGATCGTCGAGGTTCGCTACTTTGCGTTTCGCTCACTTATCCCTCCTCGTGGCTCTATTTAGAGAACACGGTCCATCCGGATGGACCGTGTTCTCAGTATCGGTTGTGATCGCGCCGGACGACTCTCAGAGGTCAGCGCACGTGCGAGAGTCGCGTGACGCTCGAATGCCGGCGGACTAGCGAAGCCACTGAGCCTCAAGTTGCTTGTCGAGGCCGGCCTGCTGAACGGCGTGAAGGCCGTCATTGATCTTGGCCAGGAGGTCAGTGTTGCCCTTCTGGACGACGATGCCGTAGTACTCGTCGGTGAACGCATCACCGACGATTTTCAGAACGGACTTGTACTCTTCGCGCTGCAGGGCGAAGTCGGCAGCCACCGGGGTGTCGCAGACCACGGCGTCGATGCGCCCGGCGACGAGATCCTCGAAGGCCAACCCGACCTCATCGTACTCCCTAAGTGTGACGCCATCCATCGCCTGAACGGCCAGCGCGCCGGTGGTGCCGATCTGCGCCCCGACGGTATGTCCGGTCAGTGTGTCAGGCCCGGTGATGTCGCTGCCCGTCTGGACGACGACGATCTGACCCGCATTGATGTAGGGGTCGGAGAAGTCGTAGGTCTCCTGACGGTCAGCGGTGATGGTGACGGATGAGATGATTGCGTCATACTCGCCTGCGGCCAACCCGGCAAAGATGCCGTCCCAGGCGACGTTCTTGTACTCGACCGTGAAGCCGGCCTCCTTGGCGATCGCGTTCATGAGGTCGATGTCGAAGCCGACAATGTCCTTATTCTCGTTGACCATCTCCATCGGCGGCCATGTGGCGTCGGTGGCGACGACGATCGTGTTGGATGCCGGCTTACAGCCTGTCACCAGCGTGGTGACCAGGACGAACAGGGCAATGCCCAGATACCCAAGTTTGCGTGTTTTCATTCTCCTCCTCCAGGGACAAAAGTCGTGGTAGTGAACCACCGTTCCGCGTTGCAGTGATGTTGGAGCGCTAACCCCCAGGGGTCTATTATGACCACAAGGGGATGAATGTCAACTGCTTGGAGGGATGAAAGTCACGGGGACCATCTGGAGAAATGGTGCCTGGCACCTGTGAGGCAGGCGTCGGCGGCCGGGAGTGACTTGCCCTCAAGTGCCGGGGACTGCGGAAAGTCCCCGGCACTGAAAAGCTACGGGCGGGCGGGGCTGCCGTCAGGCCAGCGCGTCTGCGTCCAGCGCTCGATGGTGTCCTGGACGGGGTACTTTGCGGCCAGGTCTTCGTCGATGTCGATGCCGAGGCCGGGCTTGTCGTTGGGGTACATGTAGCCGTTGCGGACCTCGGGGAGGCCGGGGAACATCTCGTAGACGTGCTCCGGGAAGCGGCACCACTCCTGGATGCCAAAGTTCGGCGCCCAGACGTCGAGGTGGAGGTTGGCGGCGTGGCCGACGGGCGAGGTGTCGCCGGGGCCGTGCCACGCGGTGTGGACGCCGTAGATGTTGGCGAAGAGCGCGACGGCCCGGGCGGGCGTGATGCCGCCCATCTGGCTGACGTGCATGCGGATGTAGTCGATGAGGTGCTCCTCGACCACGGTCTTCCACTCGTGCGGGCTGTTGAAGAGCTCGCCCATCGCGAGGCGCGTGGCGCACTGTTGGCGCATGTCGCGGAACCAGCCGATGTCCTCGGGCGCCAAGGCGTCCTCAAGGAAGAAGAGGTTGAAGGGCTCCACGTCCTTGGCGAAGCGCACGGCGTCGATGGGCTGCAGGCGCTCGTGGATGTCGTGGAGCAGCTCGACCTCCTCGCCGACCTCGCTGCGCACGTGCTCGATCATCTTGAGCATGCGGCGGGTGTACTCGCGCGGGTCGTAATAGGCGCCGTCGGGGGCACCCTCGGGCTTGGCCAGGGACTGGGCCCTGCCGCCGTAGCCGCCCATTTGGACGCGGATGTAGCGGTAGCCCTGTTCCATGAAGGCGCGGACGTTGTCGACGACCTCTTCAGGGGACCGCCCGTCGGCGTGGGTATAGACCGCCGCGGCCTCGCGGGACTTGCCGCCCAGCAGGTCGTAGACGGGCATGTTCGCCAGCTTGCCCTTGATGTCCCAGAGTGCCTGGTCGATGCCGGAGATGGCGTTGTTGAGGACCGGGCCATTGCGCCAGTAGCTGTGGACCATCGCCATCTGCCAGAATTCCTCGATGCGCGCGACGTCACGCCCGATGGCGAAGGGGATGAGGTGTTTCTCGAGCGCCGCGACCACGGCGTGGAAGCGCTGGGTGAACGTCGCACACCCGAGGCCATAGAGGCCGGGTTCCGACGTGAGAACCTTCACGATGACCAACCGGGACCCCGCCGGCTGCGTCAGGATGATCTTGACGTCTGTGATCGTCACGGGTTTTGCCATCTGCTATCTCTCCTTATGGGCTAAGCGTTGAGCGTATGGTCGTTTGGTTCAGCCACGGTTCATTTTAGGGGGATGTAGGGGCGTGTCAAAGCGCGAGGCTCTCCCAGACGCGCCGGCGGGGAGCTCACGCGTGGGCTCCCCGCCAACAAGAGGAAGAAGACGAAAACTTGCACATATCAAAGAGAGGGCCGCCCCCATGCAACCATCTCCTCGATACCCGATCAGGTGTCCCCGGCATCAAGTGTCTGGGGACCTCATATCCTTACATGGATAGGTACCGGCCCAGCAGTTTCTGGCTGCGCGCGTCAAGCTTTGCGACGTCGGGAATCTCGTGGCGCGCCTCGTTGACGTCGATGATCAGCCAGTGGCTGGGTGAGACCTCGCGCGTGTTTTGCGTGATGTTGTTGCGCATGACGAATTCCTGCGGCCCCTTGTCCGTCTCGACGGTCCAGTAGAGGAAACCGAGCTCCTCTTTGATCGCGTCGATCCGGCTGATCTTGGGCACCAGGTAATAGAGACTTAGCTCGGCGGAGACGGCCTCGCGATCCTCCGGGCCAAGCTGGGTCCAGTCCTCGATGATGCCGATCTCCGGCTGCTTCTCCGCGTTGGCATCGCGCACCGAGAGGAAGACGGCGCCGTCGGAGACCGGGAAACAGGAGCGCAGGATCACGCGCGGATAGTGCACGTTGACACCGTCTTCAGAGACGGTCAGGCCCAACGTGTCGCCACGGCGGAGGAACCGGAGCTTGTCCGGCTCGAGATAGACAACTTCAAATGCTTTCGCCATATGTCACCCCCCTCACAGGGTCGCCGTACTGCCGTCGATGCGGGCCATCTGCGATTGCATCTGGACCAGGTTGTAGAACGCGCCGTGATGGTCCATCAACTGCTGAGGCGTGCCCTGTTCCTCGAGCTTGCCCTGGTTGAGGACGATGATGCGGTCCGCGTTGTAGAGGGTCGACAGCCGGTGGGCGATGGCGATGGTCGTGCGGCCCTTGACCAACTCGTCCAGGGCCTCCTCGATCTGGCGCTCGGTCTCCGTGTCGACCGAGGACGTCGCCTCATCCAGGATCAGGATCCGGGGATTGTGCAGGATGGCGCGGGCGATGGAAATGCGCTGGCGCTCGCCGCCGGAGAGGCCGCTGCCGCCCTCACCGACGATGGTGTCGTAGCTCTCGGGCATGGCCGTGATGAAATCGTGAGCATTGGCTGCCTTGGACGCGCGGACGATCTCGGCGTAGGTGGCGTCGGGCTTGCCATAGGCGATGTTCTCGGCCAGGGTGCCGCGGAAGAGGTAGGGCGACTGGAGCACCATCCCGACCTGCTGGCGAATCTCGTCCATCGACAGATCGCGGACGTCCTCCCCGTCGATGCGGATGGCGCCGTTGGTGACGTCGTAGAAACGGCAGAGCAAGTTGACCAAGGTGGTCTTCCCTGCCCCGCTATGGCCGACCACGCCGATCATCTCACCCGGCTTGACCTCGAAGCTGACGTCGTTGATGACCGGGAAGTAGGGGTCATAGCCAAAGGTCACGTGGTCGAAGGCGATGCTGCCAGAGATATTGGGCTTGGACAAAGGGCGTTCGGGCTCCGTCTGCTGTGTCTCGTCGAGGAGCTCGAAGGTCCGCTGTGCGATCGTGACAAACTGGTTCATCGCCTGGCTGACCTGGGTAAGGGCCGAGAGCGGGCCATAGAACATGCCCAGGTAGCCGATGAAGGCCATGAGCGTGCCGACCGTGATGCGGTTGGCCAGCACTGCCTGGCCACCGGTCCACCAGATGATCAGGCCGCCGGCGCTGAAGGCGAACGAGATGAGCGGGAAGAACTTGCCCCACGCCAGGTTGACCTGGAGTTGGCTGCCCAGCATCTGATAGTTGCGCTGATGGTAGCGGGCTGCCTCCTGGTCCTCTTGGGCGAAGGCCTTGACGACCCGTACGCCGGAGAGGAAAGTGTTGAGCATCGCGTTGAGACGCCAGCGCGCGATCCAGAAGCGCCGGAAGTGAGGTCGCATGTCGCGATAGTAGTAGTAGGCCGCGATCATCACGAACGGCGTCGGGATGAGCACGTAGAGTCCCAGCGAGGGGGCCATCACGAAGAGGACGATGCCGATGCCGAGGACCATCAGCAGGTTGAGCGCGAAGTTCGTGAGCTGGTTGAACAGGTCCTGCAGCTCGCTCGTGTCCTGGTTGACGCGGGTCATGATGCGCCCGGTCTGGTTCTTGTCGAAGTAGTCGACCGGGAGTTTTTTCAGGTGGGTGAAGAGCTTCTCGCGCAGTCCCGCGGTGAACTGGCCACTGACGTTAATGGTGAGCCAGTTCTTGGCGATGGTGATCGCCACGTTCGAGACACGCACCGCCAGAAGTGCCAGCACCAGCCACAACAGCAACTCCGTACGTCCGCCGGGCTTGAGTACCTGATCGATCAGGACACCGGTCAGCCGTGGCGGCACCAGGTTCACCATAGCGCCCGCAACCAGGAGCACGGTGATGATGATCACCTTGCCCCAATAGGGCTTCGCCTCCATGGCCAGGCGTCGAAAGATCTTGCCGCGCTCGATGCAGTTGGGGCAGACCTTCGAGGAGGGGTCGGCCAGATAGCGTCCGCAGTTGACGCAGACGTGACTGTCGTGCTGTGCATCCGGGACGGGGGTATCGGGTCCCTGCTTGGCGCGTTCCTGCAGGTAGTGGGCGACACGACCGAAGCGATCGGTCAGGTCGTTGGAGTAGTGCAGCAAGACCTGCGGTTCCTGAGCAACGGTCACCTGTAGCAGGCCGTTGCCGACACACCGCTCGATCTTTGCGTCCTCAATGTCGTCAAGCGCAAACTCATAGCGCTGATAGGCCCGACCGTTCGGGCGGTCCAGGACCAGTAGATCCTTCTGGTCCAGCAACAACCACTGCTCGCCGAACTGCCCATCCGGGCCCAGATCCGACTTTACGGCGAGCCGAATATCATCGACACGATGTCCGGTGGACTGTAACTCGTTGACCACCGAGACAGGAAGCTCCGCTGCCTGGCTGCGGCGATCTTCCAGCTCCTGGGTGACCACAAAGCCGTGTGAAAGCGGGTCCTCCGGACTCTTCTCTTTTGTCCTGGCTACCACGTCTCGCCTCCTATGGCTCTTGAGCTCTACACTCATCGATCCAACGAGGCGCCCCAACAAAAAAACGAGGGCACCTTGTGGTTATACACTCGGTAACCCTCTTCCACGCCTACGAGGTTAGCTGTCGGGCTCGGACGGAAGAAGCTCGCCCTACGCTGACTGTAGCACAGACTACAGGTTCCCCTACAGCTTACGCTGTAGGATGGCGATTCGCCCCTAAACTGGTTCCCCCGCTGCTGCGCAAAGATCCTAGACCTTGCGCGCATTAGGCGCTGACTGCATATTCGCTTGTTCGTACGTCGACCATCCTAACACGGAAAGGCGGTGGTGTCAATGAAAGAAGAGGTTGGTTTGGGTTTGAGTTTCGATGTCTTGTGCTCTCTATCCACCATACTATCATAGGCATAGCGAGGCGGAGCCTCCGTCACGCTCTCAGGCACGGACTATAGATGGATTCACAGGAGGGTCATTGATGAGCACGATTGGACAACTGAACTTCGGTCTGGGCAGTCTGCCCTTACTCTCCGATGCCGAAACCCGTTCGATTTCCGCGGAGAACCCCACGGGTGCGCGGGGTAACGGTGCGAAAGCCGTCCCGGATGCGCACAACGCGGCCTCGATGTTGGGCCAGGGGTGGAAGGTTCGGCCCTGTATCACGCTGGAGCCCGCGTCCACGACGTGCCTGGCCGACATCCAGGGCCCGGGCGTCATCCAGCACATCTGGATCACGGTGGATCCCAAGGCTTACCGGGACACGATCCTGCGTTTTTATTGGGACGGTGAGGAGACCCCCTCCATCGAGGTGCCGCTGGGCGATTTCTTCTGCAACGGCCATGGCCTTCGCTATGACGTCAACTCGCTGCCGATGGCGGTGAACCCCGAGGGTGGGTTCAACAGCTATTGGCCGATGCCCTTCCACAAGGGCGCGCGGATCACGATTGAGAGTCAGCATCGCGAGGCCATCGGCGGGTTCTTCTACCAGATCACGTACGCGCTCACTGAGGTGCCCGAGAATGCCGCGACGTTCCACGCACAATGGCGCCGCAGCATGACGACACGCGAGACCCCGGAGCACGTGATTCTCGATGGCATCAGGGGGAAGGGACACTACGTCGGGACCTTCCTCGCCTGGACCCAGCTTTCAGACGGCTGGTGGGGCGAGGGCGAGATCAAGTTCTATATGGACGGGGACGACGCGTTTCCCACCATCTGCGGCACCGGGACCGAGGACTACTTCTGCGGGGCCTGGGGGTTTGGGGGGCGGACCTACTCCACGCCTTTCCTTGGTTATCCGCTCTACCGCAAGGAGCCCGGTGAGGTGCCGATGCACGGTCTCTACCGCTGGCACGTGATGGATCCCATCCGGTTCAAGCAGGACCTGAAGGTCACCATCCAGGCGCTGGGGTGGTGGCCCAATCACAAGTTCGAACCCTTGACCGATGATATCGCCTCGGTCGGCTATTGGTACCAAGCGGAGCCGCACGGCACTTTCCCGGAGTTGCCGTCCGTGCACGAGCGCTGGTCGCGATAGCAACAGGGCTTGGGAAGGGGACGTAGTCCCCTTCCCAAGCCCCAATCCCTATATCTTCTTAGGATGGTAGAGCGCCATCCCTATTGCCGCGATGAGCGCCATCCCGCCGCCAAAGAAGAAAGGTGCCGGGGCGCCGAAGCCCTGCCAGTTGCCGATGCCTTGCCAGAGCACGCCGGCGATGACCGACGCCGGGAAGTCCAGGAGCCCCAGGATGGCGTTGTAGGTGCCGTAGGCCGTCCCCAGCAGGTTTTTGGGGACGATGTCGGCGACCATCGCCTTTGCCGTGCCGTAAGCCAGCCCGTAGTAGACGCCGTACATCGCATAGAGCACCCACACCTGCCACCCTCGGCCCGCCAGGGCAAATCCAAGGTAAATGAGGGCATAGACGAGCCACCCGCCGATGATCACGCGACGACGTCCGACGCGGTCGGACAGGTCGCCTGCGGGTGCGCTGACGAGCGTGTAGATGGCATTGAACGTGACCAGCATCGCGAGGATACCCACCACGCTCAAGCCCACGTTCTGAGCACGCAACACCAGGAACGCGTCGGACGAGTTCCCGATGTCGAAGATGCCCACGATGACCATGAAGGTAAGGAACGGACGGCCGAGATCCTTGAAGGAGATGCGGGGCCGTTCGCGTGTCGAGGTCACAGCGACATCGCGGGCGCCGAAGGCCAGCGACGCGACGGCAATCAGGCCCGGGATGATGCTGATGAGCACCAACGTCTGGAACGTCCCACGGTTCAGCGTCAGCCCGTTCTTCTGGGCCAGCCAGACGACCAACAAGGCAATCAGAAGGCCCAGGAAGGCGCCGCCGGTGTCCGCGGCCCGGTGAAAGCCGAAAGCAATGCCGCGCTGCTTTTCCTCGATGCTGTCGGCGACGAGCGCATCTCGAGGCGAGGTGCGGATTCCCTTGCCCACACGGTCGGCCCAGCGGACGCCGGCGACGTACTCCCACGTATTGGCGAAATAGAAGAAAGGTTTGGAGACGGCCGAAAGACCGTAGCCGACGACGGCCAACCACTTTCGTGCCTGCATCTTGTCCGACAGCCATCCGGAGAAGACCTTGAGCAAGCTCGCCGTCGCTTCGGCGACGCCCTCGATCAGGCCGATGATATTGGTCTTGATCCCGAGCACATTCGAAAGGAAGAGGGGAAGTATGTTCAGGATCATCTCACTGGAGATGTCCATGAAGAAGCTCGTGAGGCTCACAGCCCATACGTTACGGGGCAGCGCTCGTATACGTTGTCCAAATGATCCGTTGTCGTTGTCGCTCATCCATCTCCTCCGGTAGAACAGGGATTTGTGTCAAGGCCAGTGTGATAGGCGCGCCGTGTCAGCGAAACGCCCCAAGTGTAGTACCTCATCCATGCATGACAAGCGGCAACGCGATCCCATTTCCTCGTCGTTGCGGTCAAGCCCAAACCACCTATAGTAGGGTACGTTCGCACCTCATACTCGATCACAGGAGCGTTGATGACAAGCAGACGCGTGGCCGATGCCGTGTCCCTGGAAGCAGAGGATCCCCGGGCGTATGCCGTGACGACGCACGCGCCGGGTCCAGAAGGCGCCCTGCCGCTCGACGCAGATTACCTGAGAGACGTCTCCAGTGGGGAGCTTTTCGGCCTGACGGAGGACGCCGGGATGGGCTGGGCGCCCGATGCGCTGCGGGGCGCGGAGTTTCTGATCCTGTCGACACTGGGCGGACTCAGGGCGCCGGACGGCATCCCGGTCGCCCTGGGCTATCACACGGGACACTGGGAGTTGGGCCTCCTGGTGGAGGCTGCGGCGCTGCGTCTCAAGGCGTCAGGCGGCGTGCCCTTCTCGGGATACGTGAGCGATCCGTGCGATGGCCGTACGCAGGGAACGCCCGGCATGATGGACAGCTTGCCCTATCGCAATGATGCGGCAATCGTTTTTCGTCGCCTGATCCGCTCGCTGCCCACGGCGCGGGGCGTGCTGGGCATCGCGACGTGCGACAAGGGGCTGCCCGCGCTGATGATGGCGCTGGCCTCCCAGCGCAGCCTACCCTGTGTCCTGGTACCAGGGGGCGTGACGCTGCCGCCGACCGAGGGCGAGGACGCGGGAAAGGTGCAGACGTTGAGCGCGCGCTTCGCCCAGGGTGAGATATCGTTGGACGAGGCGTCGCGCCTGGGGTGCCGTGCCTGCGGTTCTCCGGGTGGCGGCTGCCAGTTCCTGGGGACGGCGGCGACGAGCCAGGTGGTGGGAGAGGCCTTGGGCCTCACACTCACGCACGCTGCACTTGCGCCCTCAGGCCAGGAAATCTGGCTGGATCTTGCCCGGCGGTCGGCCGGGGCCTTAGCCGGCCTGGCTTCTGCGGGGATCACGGCGGCCGATATCGTCACCGAAGATGCGATCCACAACGCGATGGTCGTCTACGCGGCATTCGGGGGCAGCACCAACCTGCTCCTGCACCTCCCGGCGATTGCCCACGCTGCGGGACTCCGGCGGCCCACGGTTGCGGACTGGGATGCGGTCAATCGCGCTGTGCCACGCCTGGTCGACGTGCTGCCCAACGGTCCCGTCGGCCATCCGACCGTGCGGGTCTTCCTCGCCGGAGGGGTGCCCGAGGTGATGCTCCATCTTCGCGGTCTCGGACTGCTCCGGCTCGACGCACTCACCGCACACGGACGCCCCCTCGGTGAGATGCTCGACGCCTGGTCGTCGAGCGAGCGACGGAAGCGCCTTCGAGAGCGTCTCTATACCGAAGATGGCATCGATCCCGACACCGTGATCATGAGCCCGGACGCCGCGCGGGCGCGCGGATTGACAAGCACGTTGACCTTCCCCCAGGGCAATTTGGCTCCCGAGGGCGCGGTGATCAAGAGCACGGCGATCGATCCCACGATGCTGGATGCCGACGGCGTCTACCGGATGGAGGGCCCTGCCCGCGTGTTCACGAGCGAGCGCTCTGCCATTGCCGCGGTGAAGGGCCAGGCGGAACGCCCCGTCAAGCCCGGCGACGTGATGGTCCTCATCGGGCGCGGCCCTATGGGCTGCGGTATGGAAGAGACCTATCAGATCACGGCGGCGCTGAAATACCTGTCGTGGGGGAAGGAGGTCGCGCTCGTCACCGATGCCCGGTTCAGCGGCGTCAGCACTGGGGCTTGCATCGGTCACGTGGGGCCCGAGGCCCTGGCGGGTGGTCCGCTGGGGCGGGTCCGCGATGGCGATCTCGTCCGCATCGAAGTGGATTGTGTTAACCTTAGGGGTACCGTGGATCTGGTCGGCTGCGACGGTCGCCGGTTCGGAACCGACGAGGGCGCGCGAGTTCTGGCGGCGCGGCCGGTACATCCCGATCTGGCGTCGGACCCGGCGCTTCCTGACGACACGCGGCTGTGGGCCATCCTGCAGCAGGCCAGCGGTGGCACGTGGGGTGGCTGTGTGTACGATCCGGACGCCATCGCTGCGATGATGGGCAAATGAGCGGGCCGTACCCTCTCTCGGACTGAGAACAGACAACCGACAACTGGAGGTTCCAATGTACCTTACCCAACACCAGAGTGTGGCCGGCCCCCGCTGGGCCGTGGATGGCGTTTTCCTTGCCCCTTCCTTTGACCTCGGGCTCCTGCTGGAGCTGCCTGAGGCGACGTATAGGGGCGTGCTTTCCTCTATGGCGACCGGCGAGCCCGCGGAAGGCGCGCTTCTGCCGCCGCTGGAGCCGATGCACGAGGTTTGGGCCAGCGGCGTGACCTATCTGCGCAGCCGGGACGCGCGTCAGGCAGAGTCCGAGACCGGGGACATCTATGCCCGCGTTTACGTCGCGGATCGTCCGGAGCTCTTCATGAAGGCCGTTGGGTGGCGCGTGATGGGCCCAGAGGACCCGATCCGCGTGCGCCCCGACAGCACGTGGAGCGTGCCCGAGCCCGAGCTGACGCTGGTGATCAACGGACACCAGGAGATCGTCGGCTACGTCGCGGGGAACGACGTCTCGTCGCGCAGTATCGAGGGCGCGAACCCCCTCTACCTGCCCCAGGCCAAGGTCTACGCAGGCTCCTGCGCCCTGGGCCCCGGCGTCCAGCTTGCGTCGCCGGATACGCTGCGCGACCTGCCGATCACGCTGGAGATCCTGCGCGGCGGCGCCTCGGGCCTTCTACGGCGAAACGTCCACCACGCAGATGAAGCGAGCGTTCGAGGAATTGGTCGACTATCTTTTCCGCGAGTTGCCCTTCCCCCAGGGCGCGTTCCTGATGACCGGCACCGGCATCGTGCCCCCAGATGATTTCACGCTTAGCGTGGGCGATGCGGTTCGTATAGGGGTAGGAGGACTGATGCTAGAGAATGAGGTACGGGAGTGATACTATGACGACACAACCCACTCTCATCGCCGGCAAATGGCGTGAGTCTGCCGGCGATAGCGATACATTCACCGCTGTAGACCCAATGACGAAGACACCGTTGCCGGAACTCTATCCTGTCTCGGCGTGGGCGGAGGTGGAGGAGGCGCTCGTGGCGGGCGCGGAGGCCGCCAACGCGCTGAGAGAGACGGCGCCGGGGGATCTGGCGCGGTTCCTCGAGGGTTTCGCCGATGGGATTGAGGCGCGGGCCGATGCCATCGCGGCGCTGGCCCACCGCGAGACGGGGCTTGCGTTCGAGCCGCGGCTGCGCTCGGTGGAGCTGCCGCGAACGACGGACCAACTGCGCCAGGCCGCGGAGGCCGCACGGAACCGGTCCTGGTGTCACGCGACGATCGACACAGCGCGCAATATCCGGTCGATGTACGGACCGTTGGGCGGGCCCGTCGTGGTCTTCGGGCCCAACAACTTCCCGCTGGCCTTCAACTCGGTGTCGGGCGGCGACGCAGTGGCAGCCCTGGCAGCGGGCAATCCGATCATCGCCAAGGGGAATACCGCCCATCCCGGGACAACGAAGCTGCTGACCGAAGCCGCCTTCGAGGCCGCGCAGGCCACAGGCATGCCCGACGGGATCGTGCAACTGATCTACCGCACGAGCCACGCGGACGGAGCACGGTTGGTCTCACATCGCCTGGTAGGCGCGACGGGTTTTACCGGAAGCCGCTTGGCCGGGCTTCAGCTCAAGGCAGCGGCAGATGCGGCGGGCAAGCCGATCTATCTGGAAATGTCGAGTGTCAACCCCGTCTTCATCCTGCCCGGAGTGTTGGACGAGCGGCTGGAGGCGGTGGCGGACGAGCTCTTTGCGTCCTGCTCGATGGGCACCGGGCAGTTCTGCACGAAACCGGGGCTGACAGTCTTGCTGGCTTCCGCCCAGGCCGAGACGTTCCTGGAGGCCATCGCGGTGCGATTCGCCACACCTCCGGGTGTGCTCCTGGGCGAGGGCGGCGTGTGGACGATCGGAAGCGCGGTGGAGCAGCTCCAGGAGGCGGGGGCCGAACTCGTGGTGGGTGGAGACGAGGTCGAGGGTCCGGGTTTTCGGTATGCTAACACGCTGCTGCGGGTCTCGGGCGATCAGTTCCTGGCGCAGCCCCACGCACTGCAGACTGAGGCTTTTGGGGTGGTATCACTTCTGGTCTTCGCCCGGGATGTCGTGCAGATGCAGGAGATCGCGCGCCGGCTGGAGGGGAACCTGACGGGTAGCTTCTACACGCACACCGGCGGGGTAGACGACGAGATCTACGATCTGGTGGCGCCGATCGTGCGGCAGAAGGTGGGGCGGCTGCTCAACGACAAGATGCCCACGGGCGTTGCGGTCTCGCCGGCCATGAACCACGGCGGGCCTTATCCGGCGACGGGGCACCCCGGTTTCACAGCGGTGGGTATCCCGGCCTCGATGCTGCGCTTTGGCGCGCTGCACAGCTATGACAACGTGCGTCCCCACCGGCTTCCACCGGAACTGCAAGACCGCAACCCGACCGGGGAGATGTGGCGATTGATCGATGGCGGGTGGACGCAGCGGGACGTAGCCTGAGATTGTAACAAGGGTAAGCTGAGGATGAGTGACTGATGGCTGAACGCTGACAGCTATCGGCTTTCAGCTTCCTTCATATCGCGTAAGGAGTTGCTGCTATGAGAGTTCTATTCATCGGCGGAACGGGCATCATCAGTTCTGCGTCCTCGCAGTTGGCCGTAGACCGTGGGATCGACTTGTATCTGCTCAACCGGGGACAGACGTCAAAGCGTCCGGTGCCGGCGGGGGCCAAGGTCCTCATCGGCGATATCCGGCAGCCGGCGACGGTGGAGGAGGCGCTGGGGGATATGACCTTCGACACGATCGTGGACTGGCTCGTTTTTACGCCGGATCAGGTCGAGACTGACATCGGGCTCTTCAGGGATCGCACCGATCAGTACGTCTTCATCAGCTCCGCGGCGGGCTATCACAAGCCCGTGCGTACCCTGCCTATCACTGAGTCGACCGCGCTGTACAATCCTTTCTGGGCCTACGCCCGTAACAAGATCGCGTGCGAGGAGCGGCTAGTTCGGGCCTATCGCGAAGAGGGATTCCCGATGACCATCGTGCGGCCCTCGCACACCTACGACCAGACCCTGTTGCCGTTCCGGGGACGGTACACGGTCGTCGACCGTATGCGGAAGGGCAAGCCGATCGTCGTCCACGGCGACGGCACCTCGCTGTGGGTGCTCACGCATCACCGGGACTTCGCCAAGGGCTTTGTGGGCCTCCTCGGCAACCCGCAGACGTTGGGCGAGGCCTATCACATCACATCCGACGAGGTACTCACCTGGGATCAAATCTTCCGCATCGTCGGGCGTGCCGCGGGGGTAGACGAGCCCGAATTGGTGCACGTTCCCAGCGAGCTCATTCGCGCGTACGATGCGGATTGGGGTGCCAGCGTGATGGGGGACAAGACCCACAGCGTCATCTTTGACAATACGAAGGTCAAGCAGATGGTGCCCGACTACGTCGCGACGATCCCCTTCGTGCAGGGCGCTCGCGAAGTCATCGCGTGGTTCGATGCCGATCCGGCACGCCAGGAGGTCGATGAGGGCTGGGATCGTTTGCTTGACGATATCGTCGCCGGGCAGCGACGTGCGCTACCAAGGTGAGATAGCCCGGCGGATCTAGGGGGCCGGTCAGGGGGGACGTGGGGTCCGTCGTAGCGGCTTTAGCCGGACGGCCTCGGACGCCGGAACCGCTTAAGCGGTTACTACGAACCGAGTTAGCCGGGCTGCCGGAGCTCCTCCAACCCGGCGTGCACTTCGTCGCGCGGCAGGCCACCGGCCTCCAGTTCTGCGTCACTGAGATCCAGCAGCCGTTCGTAGAAGCCTATGCCGATGTCCATGGCGCGCTCGCGGTCTTCGGTGGTGTCGAGGAAGTCATAGAGCACGTCCTCTGCCTTGGCGAAGGCACCAGTCTGCTCGTAGTACCGGACGAGCATCTCCGAGGTGCCATCGGGGAGGACGTAGTCACTCAGGGCATCGCGCAGCTCCTCGACACCGGGGGCATAGTCAGGCAGCGCGAGATCGCGCATGCCGAGCTGAACAGAGAGCATCAGGTCGAGAGCGCGGACGTAGCTTGCGTAGCTCTCGTTGGCCTCGCCGCGCCGGGCGTGGATGGCGCCCGCCTCCTTGAGCAGCCGCGCGGTCATCAGGTCGATCTCGCGACCCTCGAAGGTGGTCGTCATTGAGGCAAAGGGTTGGGGCAGCGATAGCGTCTTGTCGTCGGGGACGTCGAGGCCGCCGCCGGCAAGCGCCTGCAGTGCCGCCTCAACGGCGTCCAACGCCTGCTCGTCGTGATGGTCTCTGGCGAGGCCGAGGATCCGGCTGAGGACGCGTGCGAAGATCGCGATCTGGCGGATGATGTAATCCTGGTAGGTCATAGGGACAAGTCTAGCGACCTTCGCTGCTTTGACAATCACGGGTCAGGAGAATATGGGATGGAGCAACCGCTAACGATGTCGAGTCTGACCGCGCAACTCACCGCGCTGGGCGTCGAGCCCGGCATGACCTTGATGGTCCACAGTTCGATGAGCTCGCTGGGCTATGTGATCGGCGGCGCCCCAGCCGTGATCCTTGCGCTGGAATCGGCGCTCGGGCCCGAGGGTACGCTCGTCATGCCCACCCATTCGGGCGATCTGACCGATCCCGCGGGATGGTCAGACCCCGCCGTGCCCGAGGCTTGGCACGACACCATCCGCGCGAATATGCCCGCGTTCCGGCCCGATCTCACGCCGACCCGCTGGATGGGCGTCATCCCTGAGACCTTTCGTAAGCAGGAGGGGACGCTGCGTTCGTACCATCCCTTCGTCTCAGAGTCTGCCCGGGGGCCTAACGCAGCCTTCATTACGTCGGATCACGGCCTGAGCATGAGCCAGGGCGAGCACTCGCCGTTGGCCCGGCTCTACGACGTGGGCGCCTACGTGTTGCTGATCGGCGTGGGGTATAACCGCAACACCAGCTTTCACCTGGCGGAGTATCGCTGCAAATACGCGCCACTGAAGGGCTGCACGCGCGGCGGACCGATGCCGACGGACGACGGCGGGTCTAGGTGGGTGACCTACGACGACATCTATTGGTATGATGCCGACTTCCCGGCGATCGGGTACGCCTTTGAGGATGCGGGGAATGTGCGTGTAGGGCGGGTGGGGAATGCCGAATGCCGGCTCTTTTCCCAGCCGTCGCTGATCGACTTCGCGGTGCAGTGGATGGACGAGAACCGGCAGGTACCCGGCTAGGAAAGACCTTTGGGGTTTTCCCTCACAAGCAAGTACTTACTTGACGAGAAAACCCCAAAGGTTTACTCCTCCGGTTCGTAAGGCCGCCGGCCCTCACGGACCGCATTGGCGATCTCTTCGGCACTGAGTCCGAGGTCCACACCCGGCACGTCAAGGGGTGAGCCTTGACGTGGCTGTGGTTTGACGACGAAGCCCTGCCCGTCGCGGCGCTTGATCAGCACCTCGCCATCCCTCAGTGCCTCATCTAACAGCGAGGCTAGGTTGGTCTCGCTTCAGAGTAAGATGTAAACCCCCATTACGTTACCTCCAAAGCTTCTGCGCCCGCTTGTCGTGCAAAGCTAACGAGTTCCCTAAGAGGGGGAGAAACAAGGGTGAGTCTCATACTGATCCGCTTACGCCCGCGCGCTCGCAGATAGCGTCGTAGGCCCACATGTCCCACTCCTCTTTTACGCCGATCCCCGCGAGGTCGGTGTAGTTCTTGCAGATCAGGCCGCCCTCGAAGATGTCAACCATCTCGCGGGCGCCCGCCTCGATGAGCTCGCGGTCGCCGGTGGGCAGGATCTTCTGGATGTCGACCGGGCTCCAGAGCGCGGCCTTGCGCTCCTTGAGCAGCGCAGCGAGCTTAGGCATGTCGTAGACCGCGGGCTGATCGAACTGGAAGACGTCCACTCCTGCGTCGAGGAGGTCCGGTACGATGGACCAGTTCTGGCCGCAGGAGTGCATCAGGACCTTCATGCCATAGTCGTGAGCGATGGACATCAGCCGGCTGTACATGCTTTTGAAGTATTCGCGGAACATCCGCGGACTGAAGAGCAGCCCGGTCTGTGTTCCCATATCCTCACCGATCATGATACCGTCGGCCCCCGCCTTGCCCGCCAGGTGGATCTTCTGCTCGTACACGTCGGCCACGATCCCGTGCATGCGATCGAGCTCCTCAGGATAGAGCGCCATATCGCAAAAGTAGGTCTCCATCTTGCGGAGATAGCGAGCGTTGTCGAAGATCCAGCCTCCGATCTCGGCCAGTTTGAACTTGTCGGTGGGCCGGCTGAAGAGGTCGTTCATCTGCTCCGCGCAGTCAGGGTGCGTGTAGTCCGGCGGCTCCAATTCGTCGAGCTGGGACCAGTCCTCGATCGCGGGCCTGTAGACCTCGCCCTTGATCGAGCCCTCCCGCATGCGCACCCAGAGGTTGCCCCACTCGTCGTCGTAGTACTCCACCTTCCCGTCCACCCAGCGCTTCTGCCGGTAGCCGTGGGGGACCACACCGCAGCCCAGCATGTCGTTGATCCGGCCCCAGGTGAAGGTCAGGCCGCAGCGCGGTGGATCCTCGTGGGCGATGTTCGCCAGGATAATCTCTTTAGGAGTCATGCCGCACCTCGCTTTCTCACACGCCCGCAGTATAACACAGGGCCCCCAGGTTACCCTGGGAGCCCTGACCAAAACCTTGCTAAGGTTGACTGACTAGACTTGGATGAACTGCGGCAGGACGACCGGCCTCAGCTGCGTCATACGGTAGAACAGCTCCTCCAGCGGGCGCCGGAGGTCCTGGTTACCACGCTTTACCTGACGCTTGATCTCCTTGCGGCTGGCGTCGATCAGTTCCTCGGATGTGTCCATGTGGACGAAGCCGCGGCTGACGATCTGCGGTTCACCGACCAGCTGTCGCTTCTTGTTGATCGGGATCAGCGCGACGATGAAGCCATCCTGAGACAGGCGATGACGATCTCGCATCACGATCTCACCAATCTCGCCGACCAGTCGACCGTCCACGAGGACGTCCGCCAGAGGCATCGCCTCCTCGGTCCAGGCCTTTTCCCCATCACTGATCCAGGGCATGCCTTCCTTGAGGATGAAGACCCGATCGTTCGAGTAGCCGACATCCCTGGCGAGCTGCCGGTGCAGATAGAGGTGACGCGGCTCACCGTGGACCGGGATCAGATAGCGCGGCTGTACCGTCTCGAGCATCGCGCGCATATCTCCCTGGCCTCCGTGTCCTGAGACGTGTACGGTCGCCATCGCACCGTAGATCACGTCCGCGCCCCGCTCGAAGAGCCCGTTGATCATCCGGCTGACGTCTTCCTCGTTCCCGGGGATCGTACCGCCGGAGATAATGATGGTGTCGCCCGACCGGATGTGAACCTGACGGTGGCTGCCGTCGGCCATCCGGTTCAGCGCCGAACGTGGCTCGCCCTGCGAGCCCGTCGATAGAACGACGAGGTTTCCGGGCTTTACCCGATCCTCGATGTCGACGATGAGATCCTTGGCAACCTTCAGATAGCCCAGGTCACGCGCCAGTTCGACGTTCTCAACCAGGCTGCGCCCGGTCATGGCGACCTTGCGCCCGTGCTTCTTGGCGAGATCCATGATCTCCTGCAGGCGTGCCAGCAGCGATGAGAAGGTCGCAATGATGATGCGATGTCCCTTCGCCTGTGCGAAGAGCTTGTCGAGCGTCTCACGCACGACCGCCTCGGTCTCGGTGCGACCCGGCTTGTCGGCATTCGTGCTGTCGGCCAGCATCGCCAACACGCCTCCCTGCGTCAGCTCGTGCAGGGCCTGCAGATCCGTCGTGCGTCCGCCGGCGGGCGTCTCGTCGAGCTTGTAGTCGCCTGTATGGACAATCTTGCCGACAGGCGTATCGATGACGAATCCCACAGCGTCGGGGATGGAGTGTGCCACAGCAAATGGACTCACTCCAAACGGTCCGAGATGGACGGTCTCTGCCTTGGTCAGTATGTGGAGATCCGCTTTCTCCAGCATGTTCTTCTCGGCCAGTTGCCGTTCGACCAGACCCAACGTCAGGGGTGTGCCATAGATGGGCACATTTGCATTCATACGACGAAGCAGATAGGGCAAGGCGCCGATGTGGTCCATATGACCATGGGTCAACACGATACCGCGCAGCTTGTCCTGATTCTCAACTACATATTCGAAATCCGGCAGCACCAAGTCGATGCCGTACATATCATTCGCCGGAAACATCACACCACAATCAACAACCAATAAGTTGCGGCCATACTCATACACCGTCATGTTCTTGCCGATGCCCCCTAAGCCGCCGATAGGGGTTATTTGCAGATTCTTAGCCATATACTCCGAATTACCCTCACTGTTAACCAATCGCACAGGCACGAGTGCCCACGCCTACCCCAACTACCGCTTACAGACTGCGTGTCAGGCAGGGGCGAACCTCATCTGAGGCTTAACAAGCTTGGGCGGGCCCTTATGCGCTTGCGCGCGATCCCGCATCGGAGACTGCTGCGAATCTGAAGTCGATCTGCTACCAGTCTGAAGCGTGTCACAGTTGATGTCTAACTGGTACCAGCTAGGAGAACTGCCGCCTGTGGAAACTCCACCTGTATTTTCAAGAACAGATTGTATCATATTCGCATCGTCTGTCAAGGCGGTGAACCGAGCGGTTGGCACGTCGAAACGTTGGCACGTGTCTCTTGGCCCCAAGTGCAGCGGGTGTAGACTGTCTGTTCGGCCCTCAAATCACAGACGAGGAGATCGCCGGTGTCCGTGAACGGATCATCGCTGGATATTCTGAGGCAATACCAATCGCTGCTCAGTACCTATCTGCGTCCCCTTAAGCGCCAGGTGGCGCTGCTGGCGCTGTTGCTGTTGGCCGGCATCGGGCTGCAATTGTGGACGCCACAGATCCTACGGCGGTTCATAGACCTTGCGCAGCAGACTGCGGGGCAGCAGACTGCGGCACAGCAGACTGCGGGGCAGCAGACTGCGGCGCAGCAGACCGCGGAGCAGCAGACCGCGGTGCAGCAGTCTGCCGGACAAGCGGGCGGCGTGTCCGACGTCCTGATCCGGCAGGCTACGCTCTTCTTCACCCTGGTGGTGATCGGGCGGGTCATGCAGTTGGTGACTACTTACGTGACCCAGGACGTGCGTTGGCGGGCCACCAATGCGATGCGCGGCGATCTGGCGGGGCACTGCCTGGGGCTGGATATGCCCTTTCATAACGCACAGACGCCCGGCGGCATTATCGAGCGCATCGACGGCGATGTGGACGTGCTCTCCAATTTCTTCTCCCAGTTCGTGATCCAGATCCTGGGGAATGCAGTACTGCTCGTGGGCATCTTGGTGCTGCTCTTCCGGGAGGACTGGCGGATTGGCGCCAGCTTTCTGTTCTTCGCCGCAATTGTGGCGGCGGTGTTGAGCAAGTCGGTCAGCATCACGGCGCCCATGTGGAAAGCCCAGCGCCAGGCCAGCTCGGAACTCTTCGGCTTCCTGGAGGAGCGCCTCGGGGGCACCGAGGACATCCGGGCCAACGGTGCCGTGGCCTACGTGATGCGCGGGTTACAGTTGGCCATCACCGGGCTGTTCCGTGCGAGCCGGAAGGCGTTCGTCGCCAGCGTCGCGCTGAATTGGGGTTTCACCGAAGGGGTGCTGGCGCTCGGCACGGTCCTGGCGTTGGGGCTGGGTGGCGCTCTGATGCTGCAGGGCAAGATCACGATTGGGGCCGTCTATCTCGTCTTCCAGTACAACACGATGCTTCAGTGGCCGCTTAATCAGCTCGCCCGACAGCTTCGCGACTTACAGTCGGCGACCGGCAGTATCGAGCGGATTCGTGAGCTTTTTGACACGGTTCCCCAGGTCCAGGATCCTCCTGCAGAGCGAGCACTGCGGCTGCCCTCCGGGCCGCTGCCCGTGGCATTTGGTGAGGTCGATTTCGGATATGAGGATGAGGGCCTGGTCCTCAAGGATCTATCCTGGTCCCTGGATGCAGGGCAGGTCGTCGGCATCCTGGGACGCACCGGCAGTGGCAAGACCACCATCACGCGGCTCCTGTGCAGGCTGTACGATCCGTTGGGCGGCCAGGTGCGGGTGGGCGGGATCGACCTTCGCGACATCCCGTTGGCGGACCTGCGGCACCGGGTTGGGATCGTGACCCAGGACGTGCATCTCTTTGAGGCCAGTGTTCGGGACAACCTGACGCTCTTCAACGAGAGCATCACCGACGAGACAATCCTGGCGGTCGTTGAGGCGCTGGGACTTGGGCCATGGCTCGATCACCTGCCGGAGGGTCTGGACACTTCGTTGGAGGGCAACAACGCAGGGCTCTCCGCGGGCGAGGCCCAGCTCCTGGCTTTCACCCGCGTCTTCCTGCGGGACCCGGGCCTCGTGATCCTGGACGAGGCCTCGTCGCGACTCGACCCACTGACCGAACGGTTGATGGAGCGTGCGATTGACCGGCTCTTCAGGGGGCGAACGGCCGTGATCGTGGCCCACCGCCTCGCCACCGTCCATCGCGCTGACAAGATTATGATTCTCGAATCCGGCCGGATCGTGGAGTTCGACGACCGGCTCACACTTGCCGCGAACCCTGACTCCCGATTTTCCGGCCTGCTGCGCACCGGTCTGGAGGAGGTGTTGGTGTGAATGTGTGGGGCGCCACCGTAAAGATCATCCGCCACTGGCCACGGCAGTATGCCTTGGCACTGTTGAGCTGGACGACGATCCGTTTCCTGCCCTTGCTCCCTGGCTTGATCACCCGGCAGGTCTTCGACGTGATCACCGGTTCGGCGCCGGCGGGGGCGAACCTGCCGACGCTGTTGGCCCTCCTCGTGGGGATCGCGCTGGCACGGATGGCGATGCTGATCGTCGGGCAGATGGCCTGGGTCCCCTTTTACTTCGAGACCTTTGGCTTGCTGCAGATGAACATGTTCGAGCATATATTGAAACAGCCGGGCGCCCGCGCGCTGCCCGGAACCTCGGGCGAGGCCATCAGCCGCTTCCGCGGCGACGTCTACCACATGGCCGACTTCAGTGCCGACTGGACGGTGGAGGTGATCGGCCAGTTCGGCGCGGCATTGGCGGGCCTGGCGATCCTCCTGCGCGTGAATGCACGGCTCACGCTCGCGTTGTTCATTCCACTGGCGATTGTCATCGTGACTGTCTTCATCCTCAGCCGCTATATGCAGAGGTATCGCGCTGCCAGTCGCGCGGCTGCCGGGCGGGTCACAGCTTTCATCGGCGACGTCTTCGGTAACGTGCTGGCCGTCAAGGTGAACGGTGCCGAGCAGCGGGCGAAGGTGCGCTTCGATCGAATCAACGAAGCACGGCGTAAGGCAGCGCTGATGGATGCGATCTTCTCCGAGATGCGGTGGACCATCCACGATAGCGCTGTGGACATCTGCATGGGCTTGATCTTGCTGCTGGGCGCCCAAGCGATGGGGAACGGCACGTTCACCGTCGGGGACTTCGCGCTTTTCGTCACCTATCTCAGCCCCGTCACGTACGGGATCACGGCCATCGGGAACATGACAGCCTGGGGCCAGCAGACGACGGTCTCGCTGCGCCGGATGACGGAATTGCTGCAGGGTGCACCCGCGGAGACGCTCGTCGCGCCACGCCCTATCGTCGTGAAAAAGGAGCTTCAGGAGATCCCCTTCGCGTCGCGAACCGCCGAACACCGGCTCGTGTCGCTGCACGTCAACGGCCTCACCTATCGCTATCCCGATGCAGGTCGCGGTATCGAGGACATAACCCTGCGCATCGAACGTGGCGAGTTCGCCGTGGTCACGGGGCGGGTCGGTTCGGGGAAGAGCACGCTGCTGCGCGCGTTGTTGGGCTTACTGCCGCGCGATGCTGGGGAGATCATGTGGAACGACGAGGTGGTGGCGGACCCTGGGACGTTCCTCATCCCGCCGCGCTGCGCCTATACGGCCCAGGTGCCGCGGCTCTTCAGCGACACACTGCGCGACAATATCCTGATGGGCATGCCGGTTGATAGCGAGGGCGTCGACGTCGCCGCCGCGATCCACAAGGCCGTGATGGAGGAGGATTTGGCGGAGCTCGATCACGGGCTGGAGACGCTCGTCGGTCCGCGGGGCGTCAAGCTCTCGGGCGGGCAGATGCAGCGCGCGGCTGCGGCGCGGATGTTCGTGCGAAATCCGGAGCTGCTGGTCTTCGATGACCTCTCGAGTGCGCTGGATGTGGAGACCGAGCAGGCGTTGTGGGAGCGGGTCTTCGCGCGACGAGACGCCACCTGCCTGGTCGTGTCGCACAGGCGCGCCGTGCTCGCTCGGGCCGACCGCGTGATCCTGCTCAAGGATGGTCGCATCGAGGCCGCCGGGCCCCTCGACGTGCTGCTGGCGACGAGCGGGGAGATGCGCGAGCTGTGGCAGGAGACGGCGACGTAGCGGCCTAAGGGCGGCTGCGGGGTGACCGGGAACCGGGGCGGGGGTCCGGGCATCCGCAACTTACGCCAGGTACTTTACCGCGAACAGTCCTTAGGACCCGGCGCCGGTGGCTTCGGTGAGCCTCTGAGCAATGTCGCTCTCAGCCACGGATGCAGCACGCGGTTGGGACAGGTGGTTAGCCCTTTGGCCCGCAGCAGTCCATCCACAGGGTGGAACGGCGTTAGCAGAGTGACCGTCCCCGCCCGCACGTATTCTGACGGTTGACGGTCCGCTTCACTTTCCGGTTGCCAACTTGCCCATAGATAGGGGGGGTCGGGTAACGTCCGGCCTGATGATGGTAGCAGAAGACTAAGTCTTGTGTTTTGCCTTCTCGATCGGCGCACTCGACCAAGCAGTACTCGTCTCCCCATCGGGGTCACGTACCGTGACGGTTCCCCTCCTGCGTGGTCGTTTCACCGGCCCCGTCTCACGCCACGCGCGACTCTTCTGCCAGGTCAACCCTTTGTCATACAGCACGACTTCCTGCGGAATACGGCCGCGTTGCATGGCCGTATGGAGGGACACGGGCCCGCCTCTGTGGCGTGGCTCGATCGCGGTCAGCCCGTCAGCGTTGAAACGGGCCACCTATTGTGCCACGGCATCGTTCGACTTGCGCTCAGCAGCTTACGCAGCTGTCTGACAGGTCGCATCATCGGCCACAGCCACATAGCCAGCTGCGTCTTGGCCCGCGCGACGTGGGCGGGGGGCGGCTCGCTGTGTGTCTTGGCCAGTTGTTCCAAGATCGCGCTCCTCCTCATTCATTTCTCGCAATGGATCTTTCCGGTGACGGGTCATCGACACCTTTCCCTGGTTCTATGGAGGCTGAAGTTGTCGCCGAACATATCACCTACCGCCGAAGCGGCTACGCACATGTGAATTGGCCCACTAGGTCTCTCGTCCCCAGGAACCTCGGCGTGTCATTTCCCTATCCGAGGCGCCGCTTGGATCTGCATGCCCTTTCCCACCGCCCTTCTGATGTGGGAAACTGACGCACACCCATATCCAAAGGTACTATTGACGCGGGCGATTTGGCCATATACAATATGATAAGGTCTCTTCATAGTCTCGTTGCTAGTTCTAACTTCACGTATCTCGGCAGAACCATAGAAGGTTAGGGCCTTGGTTCAGCACAATTCGTTGCCCTTATGTCCGGAAGTGACCAGAGACACTCCACCCGAGCCGATATGGCCGGAATCTACGACATAAAGGTCGTACTACTGCAGGAGACTCTGAGTCGGCGGGCCGGGCAAGTCATCTTCGGGTGACCCATAGCAGCTTCACGGTGAACCATTGCCCCCGCACGTCACAGTAGGGGGGTGACCATGCAGCAACTGCGCCGTGTACTTGTCATTGAAGACGATCAAGAAGTCGCGAGCATGATCCAGTCCATGCTCACAAAGCAAGGATTCAGTGTGGTCTTGGCTCATGACGCGATCTCGGGTCTACGCACCGCCTACCGCATGCATCCTCATGCCATCATTCTGGACGTCATGATGCCTGAGATGGACGGCTTTGAGGCATGCCGTCGTCTGCGCGAGATGACGGATGTGCCGATCTTGTTCCTCACCGGCACGGCCACGACCTCCAATGACGTCGTAAGAGGTCTGGATCTGGGGGCGGATGAGTATATCAGAAAGCCCTTCAGATTTGCTGAACTGCTCAGCCGACTGAGAGTGTGCCTGCGCCGATCTGAAATGGCCGAGGATGGGACACCAGATTTCCTCTCTCCGACGCCGTCCGTGATCCTTAATTTCGGGCGACACGAACTGACTATCAGGGATCGGAAGACTTACCTCTGCCCCAGAGAATTCGAGGTACTGAAATACCTCATACAGCACGCGGGACGTGTTTTGACCCCCGATGCAATCCTCTGCCGTGTTTGGGGGGCGGACCGGACTGGCGACCGAGACCTTGTCAAGCAGTATATCTATCAGCTGCGCAGGAAAATCGAGGTCAACCCGCAGCAGCCAGACTATATACAGACGGTCCCGAGTGAGGGGTACTATTTCTCTACCATGGATCCGCTATAGGGGAAATGGATAGCGATGGACAACCATGTCCTGGTCATTGACGACGATGACGGTTTGCTGGCTCTCCTGACCATCGGGCTCGAGAGAGAAGGCTTCACCGTAAGTACCGCAAAGAGCGGGAGACAGGGACTTTCCGCGGCCTACCGATTGCGCCCAGACGTGATCCTGCTAGATGTCGGGATACCGGAGTTGGATGGATGGGCCACGTGTCAGCGTCTCCGCCAAGTGACCGATACACCCATCATCATGCTTTCGGCCCATTCCGACAAGGCCAGCATCGTCAAAGGGCTCTCGTTGGGTGCAGACGATTACGTCACTAAGCCCTGCAGCTTCGATGAGCTGAAGGCCCGTATCAGATCGGCGCTTCGCCGAGCGA
Source organism: uncultured Chloroflexia bacterium (assembly GCA_963775195.1). GTDB lineage: Bacteria > Chloroflexota > Anaerolineae > B4-G1 > SLSP01 > PWVB01. The sequence continues at coordinate 91,476 of CAVZIC010000022.1, read as the reverse complement.
ATCCTGCTCACGAAACGCCGCGCGCGATGGTCCTCACTGATGGCAATCTATGCATTGATCTGGCTGAAGGGACTGTCACTCGTCAAGGTCAGCGGCTGGATCTCACGCCAACCGAGACCCGCTTACTTATGTACCTGGCACGTCACGAAGGGCGTGTCGTGCCACATCAAGAGTTGCTAACGAATGTGTGGGGCCCCAAGTACACAGACGAAACAAAATACCTTGGGGTCTACGTACGCTATGTCCGGCAAAAGATCGAGGACGACCCCTCAGACCCGTGCTACATCACCACAAAGCATCGGGTTGGTTATTGCCTCACGTTGCCCAACAAGCCCCGCTCCCTAGAGTAAGACACTCAGCCCGCCAACATTATCGTGGTGTCCTGGACATCGTCCCCCTGCCTCGGGCGATTGACTTCCCGATTCGTTCGTAGCTTCCCCCTATCGCTCCGTCTCACTCTAGCGATTCTCCAGTAGTTTCTTGACTGGTGTCTGACAGTCCGCCGTTATCATGATGGTAGTCGCTACATAGGGTGGGCGCCTGTGCTTGGGCATGTCGAGGTCTCGCATCGGGCAGCCGCCCACTCAAATGTGTGACTCACACATATCGCGACGATTCCCACGGGTGCGCCGCCGGCTCTGCGATGCCTAGGCGAGGAGACTGGTGCGCGCACTAAGCGGATAGAGACACGGAGACCATGACTTCGCCCAACAGCGGACGCCGACATCTTCGGATGCACTTAGCACGGTCGATGACTCGACTGCTGTTCGCTGTGGCTATCGCTATGACCCTCCGACTGCCAGCGTCCGCACAGACCGTTGCAGAGAGCTGGAGCACCCCGGTCAACCTCTCGCAGAGCGGCGCGGCGTCGACACCCATTGCGATTCCAGCGCCCGATGGCGGAATGCGCGTCTTCTGGTGGGACCGCGTCGCGGGAGTGACGTTGGCCGAGAGGGTCGCCGGTGAATGGTCGCCGCCCGTGGCCACACCCATCGAGGTCATCGAGGAGTTGCAGCAACCTGCCGCCGATGGCAGTCGCTTATCTTTCGATCCCCATGGCGGTCATGCCATCCATCGTCGGAGACGAGGATGGAACCGCCCACGCGCTCTGGATCGGTGAGACCGATGAGGAAACCGGTGAGAGCCCCTTGCTCTACGCTCAACTGCCCGCAGGTCGGACGTCGTGGACCGACGCACGTACCGTGGCCGGGTCGGCCTCAGCCTATGCCGCTACGGTCGATGCATCGGGCGCGCTGCACGTGGTCTACGTCCGGAACCTGGACACGGATGCGGCGCCCTCCGGCGTCGTCTACCTGCGCTCTCCCGACGGCGGCAGCAGCTGGGATCTACCGGTGGCGATCCACGAGTCGCTCTACTACCGCCTGGCTGCATCGGACCGCCTTCGCCTGCGCATCGCGGCCGATGCTGACGGCAATGTCGTCGTCACCTGGAACGACCCGCACACCGGACAGGCCTTAGTATCCCGGTCAAGTGAGGACGGTGAGGTTTGGTCGGCCCCACGATCGATCGGCGGCACGGAGGTGGAGGTAGTCAATGCTCGCCCCTACGTTGTGCGCGGGAATCAAGAAGACACGCCATATGTCATCTGGGAAGGTACGGACAGCCTCGGAGCCTGCGTTCTCTACCAGGCATCGACGGACGAGTTGGTGGCAGTCGATCCGGTCGTCGGACAGCGTGCCGTGGAAGGTCTCTCCGACTGCCCGATATCCCGCGAACGAGCTTCTGCTTTCACCCGGCCCGGTCGTATCGTGATGCTCTCGGGGGCAGGCACCGACACGTTGGTGCTACGTGTGCAAGTCGAGGCAGCATGGTCCGAGCCGAAGTCACTCAGCTTCCGCTTTGACGATCCCCAGACCGGGACGGCGGTCTATCTCGACAGCCTGACTGGCACGCTGATCCAAAGGGGGCCTGGCACTGAATCCACGTCGGGAGAGGAGTCCCCTGGCGGCGACACGGACGCCATTGGCGAGATTGTGATCGTCGGGACCGACACCACCGGTGACGTGTGGGCTACGCAGAGCCGGGTCGATGCGCTGGATCTGGCCTTCGCGCCACCGTCCCCCTGGTCAGTGCCGTCGCCTCTCTCGGTGGAATCGGGCGCGCCTGACTTGCCGACGGTCGTCGCCGATCCCCAGGGCTGGATTCATGCCGTGTGGGCCGAGGCGGAGACAATGGGTCAGCCGGGCAAGGTGCTCCGCTACGCTCGCTGGAGTGAGTCCGGATGGACCCGACCGACCACAATCCTGGCCTCCACACAGGGCAGTCCATCCGAGCCCTCCATCGCCGTCCTGGGTGAGCGGATTCACGCTGTATGGAGCAGCGGGCCTGACGGGCAGATCCTCTACAGCAGGGCGTTCCTGAAGGACGCCTACGCTGCCAGTAGCTGGGATGACCCTCGGCCATTGCCGGGGCCCACCGCTGCGAGCGGCATCGGCAGTCAGCCCCAGATCGTCTCGGTCGACGTGTTTCACCGTCTGAACGCGATCTACGCGGTCCCTGTCAACGAGGACCGTGGCATCTACTTCACCTTCTCCGACGATGAAGGGGAAACCTGGTCGGAAACGGTAAAGGTCTTCGATGCTGCAGGCGCCGGCTGGGCAGCGGTGGACTGGCCGAGACTCGCCACGGATGCAATGGGTGGCCTGACCGCGGTCTGGATACGTGCATCCTTGTCTCCGGACCTGCCCTCGCTGGGCGTCTACACGTCGCACTCGGCGGACGGCGGCCAGACGTGGTCGGAGCCAAGCCTTGTGGCCGAGGGCGCGTGTATCTGGCCCGACGTTGTGACCGATGGATTTGGGGGTATACACCTGTTCTGGGCTGAGGCATCCGGTGCGCGGGCATGGTGGCATCAAGAAATGACAGACGGCGATACAAGCGGATCCGGGGCGGCCGTGCGCCCTTCGCGCGTGCCCGGGCTGACTGACACGCTGGGCCCCATTGGCATCGTCGCAGACGGTGCCCTGGGGCTGCAGGTGGCAGGCCTGACCACAGATAGCACCGGTGCGCAAGTGCTCCTCCACCTCACGTGGACGGGCACCCCGGAAACCACCTCCGGCCAGGGGGGGTGGGCCAGGTCGGAGGGTTATCGCCTCGACCCGACCCCGGCCGAGCCAGGCATTGCCGCAGCGTTGCAGCGGGATCTCGGGCGCCTCGACATCCTCTACAGGGGCGAAGTGCCGCTCCCAGATGGCGCGCTGGAGACAGCTGGTGCTGGGACCGGTCTGTGGCACACCAGCCGGCCCGTGTCGGTGACCACATTGGCCGCTGAGGCGCGTCCGGTGATGCAGATCCCACCGACCTTGAGCATGACACCGACCCCTGTGGTCAGCGATGTTATCACATCTGCCGTGGAGGCCACGGCACTCTTCGACAATCTCGCGGTTGCTCCGCCACCTGCAGATGAGGGCGTGGTAGACCTCGCTCTTCCACTTCTGGTGAGCGGGGGGCTGGCCGCCGTCATCGTGGTCGGAGTCTTTGGGACCAGACTGCTTGCGAAGGCAAGACGCCAGCACCACAGCTTCTAGAGGAGGAACGTGATGGGTGAATCCGTCTTGGTCACCGGGGGTGCCGGTTTCATCGGCTCTCATCTAGTGGATGCGCTGCTTGAGCAAGGGCATCGCGTACGCGTCTACGACAATCTCGAGCCCCAGGTGCATGGGGGATGCCGCGAGAATGGGACCTGGCCCAGCTACCTGACGCTTGATTGTGAGAGGATCTTGGGCGATACTCGCGACCGCGAGGCGCTCCGCAAGGCCGTCCGTGACGTCGACGTGATCTTCCACGAGGCGGCCGCGGTGGGCGTCGGTCAGTCGATGTACGAAATCGAGCACTACGTCGATGCTAACACCCGCGGCACAGCCGTGCTGCTGGATATCCTGGCCAACGAGAAACACAGCGTGCGTAAGCTGATGGTGGCCTCATCGATGTCCATCTACGGCGAAGGCCGCTATCGCTGCGCCGAGTGCGGTGACTTTCATCCCAAGCTCCGGACGGAACAGCAGTTGGCTGCGGGCAATTGGGAGATGCGCTGCCCTTGGTGTGACGAAGTGGCGGCCCCCCTGGCCACAGATGAGGAGAAACCACTGTTTCCGACCAGCATCTATGCCATCACGAAGATGGACCAGGAGCAGATGTGCCTGATCGACGGGCCGCGCGTACGGCATACCCACCGTGGCACTCCGCTACTTCAACACCTATGGCTCCCGCCAGGCGCTCTCCAATCCCTTATACAGGCGTGGTCGGCGATCTTCTCAGGGCGGCTGCTCAACGGTCGCTCGCCGGTCATCTTCGAGGACGGAAACCAATCGCGCGACATCACCCACGTCAGTGATATCGTTCAGGCCAACGTGCTGGCGATGATGTGTGACGCCATGGACGATGACGCCTACAACGTCGGCACGGGCCGATCTCTCACGATCCTCGACGTCGCTCGATGCCCTGATCCACCATATGGGCTGCGACCAGGTGCCCGAGGTCGCCGACAAATTCAGCGCAGGCGATATCCGCCACTGCTATGCCGACATCGGCCGCATTCGTTCGCTCGGTTTCGAGCCCCAGGTGCGCTTCGAGGATGGCATCGCGGAACTAGTCGATTGGGTGAGCACCCAGACCGCAGTGGATCGGTTCGATTGCGCAAGGCAGAACTAGCGGGCCGAAGGCTGACGGGCTAGCCGTGTGTAATATGACGTGTTGGCGACAGGAGGCTATCCAATGAGTCCCACCGGACGGTCCTACTACGTACATCCCACTTCGCATGTCTCGCCTGAGTCTCACATCGGGGCGGACACTATGATCTGGCATCACTGCCAGATCCGCGAAGGCGCGATCATCGGGCGCAGTTGTATACTGGGCAAAGGTGTCTACATCGACTCCGGCGTTCACATAGGCAACAACGTGAAGATACAGAACGGTATCTCCATCTACAACGGCGTAACGCTCGAAGATGGCGTATTCTGTGGGCCACACTGTGCTTTCACCAATGACAAGCTGCCCAGGGCCATCAATCCCGACGGAAGTCTCAAAGGAGATCCGGATTGGTTGCTAAGTGAGACGTTGGTGCGATCCGGCGCCTCTATCGGAGCGCACGCGACGGTCGTGTGCGGCGTCACCATCGGGCGATGGGCCATGGTCGGGGCTGGGGCCGTTGTCTGCGAGGACGTGCCCGACTACGGGTTAGTCTACGGGAATGCTGCGAGGCTGCACGGCTTTGTCTGTCCATGCGGACACAGATTGCTGCCAGGTGAGATCGAGAACGACACAATGCACGCTCATTGCTCACATTGCGACACATCTATCTCAATCCCTCTCGCCACATGGAGGAAGGTAAGATGATCGATGTTGCCAAGCCTCAGATCGGCGTCGAGGAGAAGCTGGCTGTGCTCGAGGTGCTCGACTCCGGCATGATCGGCCAAGGCGCACGCGTGGAAGCTTTCGAGGAGGCCTTCGCCAAGATGTGCGGGGTGCGACATGCGGTGGCCACGAACAACGGCACCTCCGCGCTCCACGTTGCGCTACTTGCTCACGGCATCGGTCCGGGCGACGAGGTCATCACCTCCCCCTTTACCTTCATCGCCTCAGCCAACAGCATTCTGTTCACCGGGGCACGGCCAGTGTTTGTTGACATCGATCCGGACACTTTCAACATCGATCCGGCACAGATCGAGGCCGCTGTGACCCCTAGGACCAAAGCCATCATGCCGGTGCATCTCTTTGGCTTGGTCTGTGATATGGATCCGATCCTGAAGGTTGCCGCTCGACACGGTCTAGTCATCGTCGAAGATGCCTGTCAGGCGCACGGGGCGGAATACCGTGGCCAGCGGGCGGGTAGCTTCGGCACCGGCGCGTTCTCGCTCTATGCGACCAAAAACATGACCAGTGCCGAGGGTGGTATGGTCACCACGGACGATAGTACCGTCGCGGAGCGCTGCCGCGTCCTCCGCCAGCACGGTTGCCGGCGTCGCTACTACCATGACCAACTGGGCTTCAACTACCGCATGACTGACGTGCACGCGGCAATCGGCCTGGCACAAGCTCGCAAGCTGGAACGCTTCAATAATGCGCGCATCGCCAACGCCAGCTATCTCACAGCGCATCTGGAAGGCGTCCGGACACCGACGGTGCCAATCGGCCACCGGCACGTCTTTCACCAATACACAATCCGGATGGAGAACGGGGGGCGAGACAACCTAGCTGGGCACCTCAGAGCCAATGGGGTAGGAAGTAGCGTCTACTACCCTGTGCCGATCCACCAGCAGACTTGCTACACTGGCGAGCTTAGCTGCGATGTAGCGTTGCCCGAGGCCGAGAGAGCTGCAGTGGAGGTCCTCTCGCTTCCGGTGCACCCGGCACTGAGTCAAGGGGATCTCGAGGCGATTGTGCTTGCTGTGAACAGCTTCCAGCACGAAGTCGTGGTCGGTCATCCTGCACCAGCTACCGTCGCGGAGGGAGCCTAATGACTCAAGTGGATCTGTCGATTGTTGTTCCTTGCTACAACGAGGCACTCAATGTTCCCAAACTCGCGGCGGAACTACTGCCCGTTGCTACCGAACTGGCCGACAGGCAATCGGTCGAGCTGGTCCTGGTCGACGATGGGAGCTCTGACGACACCTGGCAGGCGCTGACCTCCACCTTTACCAAGGAAGCTGCGGGCTCGATTACCGTCGACTTCGAGCAACACCCAGCCAACCAAGGGCTGGGGCAGCCCTACGCACGGGACTCTCGGCCGCCCAGGGCGAAGTGATCGTGACGACGGACAGCGACGGTACCTACAGGTACACTGAGATCCCGAGCCTGCTATCGCATCTGACAGTGGATGTGGATGTCGTGACGGCCTCGCCCTACCACCCGGCGGGTGGTGTGGCGGGTGTCCCCGGCTACCGGCTGGTGCTGAGCCGTGGCTCTTCGCTGATCTACCGCATCCTGGTGGATCGCCACGTCCATACCTACACCAGTCTCTTCCGCGCTTATCGTCGAAGCGTGATCGAACACGTGTCCTTTGCCTCCAACGGCTTCCTGGCCGGCACAGAGCTGATGGTCAAAGCGATGCTGGCCGGCTACCGGGTCGCTGAGTACCCGACTGTGCTCTACTCGCGTGTCTACGGTGTCTCGAAAGCGAAGTTGGCGCGCACGATTGTGGCGCACCTGAGATTCCAGGGACGCGTCTTGCTCAGCCGTCTGGGCTGGGCTCCGCTTATCAAAGACGTGCCACGAGAGTCCAGTGTACGTATCGCCGCTCAGCCTAAGGGATAGACAATGCCTACCGGACAACAGGGATCTGCAGCGAAGCTCGCACAAGAGAGGATAACGCCGCGCATGAAAATCGACGTGTCTATTACCTATATTCTGGTCAGCGTTCTCCTGGGTGCGGTGGGGCAAGTCATGCTGAAAAGGGGCATGTCGACAATAGGTCCCCTCACCCTTTCAGTGAGTGGATTGCTTCCTATGCTTTGGCGCATAGCCACGAACCTCTACGTGGCCGGCGGATTGGCGATCTATGTGAGCGGCACCGTATTCTGGTTGGTGGCCCTCTCGCGTGTTGAGTTGAGTTACGCCTATCCCTTCGCCAGTCTTAGCTATGTTCTGATGCTGGCAGCATCGTGGTTCCTCTTCCGTGAGAACGTTACGGCCGTGCGATTGCTGGGGACCGCGGTCGTTGGCATCGGGGTTTTCCTGATCTCCAGAAGCTAGCCGATTCTATGGAGCTGAGGTATACGATCCGATGAAAGTGCTATCCGTTGTGGGGGCACGCCCGGAGTTTGTCCAGTCGGCACCCGTCAGCCGTGCGCTGCGCGCCCGTCATCAGGAGGTCCTGGTGCACACAGGTCAGCACTATGACTACCGCATGTCCCAGGCCTTCTTTGACGAGCTGGGTATCGCGGTGCCTGACTACAACCTTGGGGTGGGATCAGGGCCTCATGGAAAGCAGACCGCTGAGATATTAGCGGGTATGGAAGAGGTGCTGCGGACGGAGCAGCCAGACTTGGTGATCGTGCGGGGCGATACCAACTCCACGGTAGCTGGCAGCCTGGCAGCCAGCAAGATGGCCATCCCGACAGCCCATATCGAGGCGGGCGAGCGCAGTTATGACCGGCGCATGCCGGAGGAGATCAATCGCTTGGTGGCCGACCATCTGGCCGATCTGCACTTCTGCGCGAGCCAAGCCTCAGTGCAGCGGCTGGCTGATGAGGGCATTATCGACACGGTGCACTGGGTCGGCGACGTGATGTATGATGCTCTGCTGCAGAACCTGCCCCTGGCGCGAGAGCGATCGAGCATCATGGATCGTCTAGGCCTAGCGCCGGGGCGCTACGCGTTGGTCACGGTGCATCGCGCCAGCAACACCGACGATCCGACGCGGCTCCAACAGATTGTGGCTGCTCTGAACAACGTTGAGGAGACCGTGGTCTTTCCGGCCCACCCGCGCACCCAGCAGGCCCTCGCGCGCATCGGCGCGAGGCTGAGTGAACGCATCTTACAGATCGATCCGGTGAGTTACTTCGACATGCTCGAGCTGGAGGAAAACGCCCGGCTCATCGCGACCGACTCGGGAGGGGTGCAGCGTGAGGCGTACTGCCTCGGCGTGCCTTGCCTGACACTGCGTGAGGAGACCGAATGGGTGGAGACTGTGCAGGCCGGCTGGAACCTACTGGTGGGGGTGGGCGTGCACCAGATCGTCGAAGCCTGGCGCGATTTCCATCCTCGCGGCGAGCGACCTCCCATCTTCGGGGATGGCCACGCTGCAGAGCGGATCGTCCGCATCCTAGACGATCGGGGCGTGCAGTTCGGCGCGGCTCACCGGCGCGCCCGCTCGGCGAGTCCTCACGCAGCACCAATGGGGGTGCCGGCATGAGGATCGGCATTGTGGGCGGGGGTATGATGGGCGTAAGCTTGGGCTACTTCCTCTCGCAGCAGGGCGCGGAGGTCGAGATCTTCGAGGCCGCCCCGCGGCTCGGCGGGCTGGCAGGTCGGGTCACGCTGACCGACGGGACGGAGGTGGACCGCTTCTACCACACCATCCTGTCGAGCGACACTCAGGTGAGAGGTCTCTGTGAGGAGCTGGACCTCAGCGACCAACTACGCTTCGCAGAGACGGGGATGGGGTTCTACTACCAGCACGCAATCCATCCTATGAACAACGTCATAGACTTCATGCGATTCCCTCCGCTAGGCTGGGTCGATCGCTTCCGGTTGGGGCTCACTGTGCTGTGGGCGCAATTCGTACGCGACTGGGAGCAACTGGAAAATGTCAATGTGGAGGAGTGGCTCACTCACTGGAGTGGTCGGCGTACATATGAAGACATCTGGCGTCCCTTGCTCAAAGCGAAGTTCGATGGGAGTTTTGAGGACACGCCAGCCACATACATATGGTCGCGGTTGGTGAGGATGAAGTCTACGCGGAGCGGGGCGAGCCAGAAGGAGGAGGCCGGCTACTTTGCCGGTGGATACCTCGCGCTCATTGAGGCAATGGGTGAGCGAATTGGGAGCGCCAGCGGTCAGGTTCATCTGGGGTCGCCTGTAGAGGAGATCGTGATCGAAGGGAACCGGGCACAAGGGGTGCGCACGGGAGGTGAGTTGCGCGGTTTTGACGCAGTAGTCGCCACCGTGCAGCTGCCGATCTTCCGCCAGTTGATTCCCGATGCTGACCAAGAGTACCTGGCATATCTCGATAAGACGGAATACCTGGGCATCGTCTGTCCACTGCTGGTCCTGGACCGGCCTCTCACTGGCTGCTGGACGCTGAACATCACTGACGATCGGGTTCCCTTCACCGGCATCATCGAGACAACGACCTATATCGATCCTGCTGATGTGGGTGGACATCACCTTATCTACTTGCCTAAGTACACGACTTCGAGCAGTCGGTGGCAGTCGATGTCGGATGAGGAGATCCAGGAGGTCTGGCTCCAGAACCTGGAGGTTATGTTTCCAGCTTTTGATCGAGGCTGGATCTATCAGTTTGTGGTCAACCGCGAATCCTATGTTGAGCCTTTGCATGGCCTGAATGGCCTACATCTGATTCCGCAGGCGCGGACACCTATTGACAAGCTACATCTGATGACCACCGCGCAGATCTATCCTGAATTGACCAATAGTGAATCGGTCAGCCGGTATGCGTGCGATATGGCTAATACAATCGTACAGACAGATGCTGCGTAGAGACAGCGCTGTTTTTGGTAAGTGGGCAGACTCCTTTGTCCAGTCATAGGGGTGGCAGAGTGGGGACTGGAAAAGGAGGGATTCGATATGGTCCGGAGTGGAATGATAGCCGTAGAGTCAGGCCTGTTATTCGTGAAGATCGCGGCGATAGGTCTGCAACTGGCTTACATCGATCCCAACGCGGGCGGGATGTTGTTTCAGGCGCTGGCAGCTGGCTTCGCACTGGTTTCTGGCATCGCTCTTGTGTTCTCGCGGCAAATACGTGCCGCGAGCGCTCGCCTCAGACGCAGGGCGCGTCGCCGGTCTGGTCGCAGCGACGAGTTACTCCAGGATGTGTTGGCGGAGCAAGAGCGAGCAGAAGGACTGGGCGACGAGTAACCAGTATATGTCGGATGCGCCGGGGCAGTGTCTTGCTTTGTTGTATTGGGCGCTGTGATCTCATCTGCTTTTCAGAGTGCCCTCGACATGTCTGAGGCCTGCTCGCAGAGCCTCCATGGTGGGCTTCCGGGATAGCGTGATTTGTGAGAACACTAGTTCTAGGGTTTGATGCCTTCGATCCGATAAGATTCGAGCGCCTGTCCGAAGAGAGCGCTCTGCCGAATCTCTCTAAGTACGCACGGGCTGGTGGCTATGCTCGGTTTTTCGTGGTGAACTCACCTCAGACCGAAGTGTCCTGGACCAGTATCGCGACCGGTCTCGATCCGGGAGGGCACTGGGTTTTTGACTTCGTCCATAGGGACCCCGCTTCGTATACGCCCTATATGTCAGTGCTCACGACCAGCAAGGGCCCCTTCGGCACGCGGTTCGTTCCACCATGCAAGGCGCGTTCTATTTACGAAGAAGCGACGCGACAAGGATATGCGACCACGACTTTGTGGTGGCCGGCGACCTTTCCAGCTCGCCCCGAGCTCCCTGTGCGCACGATGCCTGGGTTAGGTACCCCAGATATCCAAGGGCGCTGGGGAGTGGGAACCCTCTACGTCTCAGGTTCTCTAGTCGCCGACGGAAAGGCCAAGACATCCGTCGTGCAGTTGGGGAGACTGGGGGTCGGCCAGTACAAAGTAATGCTTAGGGGGCCCGACCGGAAGAGGGGGCAGGCTTCTCAAACGTCGGTCGCCGAGGCCCAACTCCTGGCGGTGGACGACCAGTCGGCTCGACCTAGACTGGATGCACGTTCGACCGATCTGATCGTGGGGAAGTGGAGTCCCGTACTTGAGATCCGTTTCACTATGGAGCCCTTCCTGAAGTTCCGCGCACTTGCCCGGGTCATCTTGACCCAGGTGACGCCAGAGGTCAGGCTGTACGTGACACCACTTCAGCTGCACCCGTTGCGTTCGCCCTGGCGTTACGCCACTCCGCTATCATTCGCGAGGTCGATATGGAAGACCTTCGGCCCATTCCTCACTTTGGGATGGCCACAAGATACTACGGGGCTCGAAGACGGTTGCATTACTGACCAGCAGTTCCTCGACTCATGCGCGTCAGTCTTCGAGACCCGAGAGCGGATTTTGATGCGCGAACTCGGGACCTTTGACGAAGGCATTCTGGCCTCGGTTTTCGATTCACTCGACAGGGTTCAGCATATGTTCCGGCGTGATCGCCCCGACATCGCTGATGGGTGGTATGCGAGATTGGATGCCCTCGTGGGGAGGGTTGAGAGCCGCCTGAGTGAGTTGGGGGAGACCAAGGTCAAGATCGTGATAATGTCCGATCATGGGTTTTCGGAATTTGCCTACAAAGCCCATGTAGACCGCTGTTTGGTAGAACACGGTTTCTTGGTGGCAACCCGCCACGAGAAAGCTGGGGGTCTGGATGACGTGGATTGGTCACGGAGCTTTGGTTACGCGGTTGGATTGAACAGTATCTACGTCAATATGGCGGGCCGTGAGGGAAACGGCTCGGTTCGGGTGGAGCAGGTAGAACCGCTGACCCGCCGAATGCGCGCGGAGCTGTTGGCATGGAAAGGGCCGGATGGTGGCCCTGTGGTGCAGAGCGTGTTCACCCAGGCAGAGGTGTTCCACGGTCCGTTTGCCGGATATGGTCCTGATCTCATCATCGGTTACTCTCCACGATACCGAGCTTCCGCCGAGACGGGGCTTGGGCAGTCGACCCCCGTAGCTCTTGAACCGAATCACGACAATTGGGGAGCTGATCACTGCATCGATCCACAGAGCGTGCCTGGGGTCCTCTTCTGCAACCAGAGCTTGGCCGGCTTTCCTGCCCCATCCTACCGCGACATACCGCTGCTCACCGTAGGCACAACGCTAAGCGCGGGTGACTCAGCCCCACCGCTGGCGCTGGCATTCGGCCAAGAAGACAAAGAGACGCTGGAGGAAAGGCTGAACGGCCTTGGATATCTATAGATTTCGTGTCCTTGACCCGCTATGAAGCGTTTCTCGGCGGATTCGGTTTTCTAAGTAGATATCGAAACCAGAGAGGCTATTGGATAATGAGGCTCGTGACGGAGGTTCAGAAAGCCATTCTGACGGCTGTGGTCTGGCTTGGTTTGGTGATGGGCTTGGTCGAAGGTCTGTGCCTTTGGGTTTTCCAGCGCCGCGGCTGGCTGGCCGGGACGTTCACGTATCTGGGTTCGTCGATCGAGATCATCTGGATCGCGACGGTCTTCGGTCTGTTGATGTTTAGCATTCTGGGACTGGCTCTAGGTCTCGCCGCCCGGCTGATTCCTCGACTGCCCATAGCGAAGGTGTCGACCGCCGTATTTGTAACTCTGCTGTGCTTTGACTGGCTAGCGATGCTCACGGTTGGACGCGTCCGCATCTGGGGAATCTCCGTGCTGGCTATCGGGGTGGCCGTGCAAGCCAGCCGCTGGATCAACAAGCGCCAGGAGCGCATCAGGCGATTCTGGCGGCTGAGTATTCTGTGGCTTGGTCTGACCGGGCTTCTGGCGTTGGTAGGTATCCAGGGCGCAACCTGGCTGCAAGAGCTAATCGCTACCGCCGGTCTTCCCGAGTCTGCTCCTGGATCAGCCAATGTCCTGGTGACCGTTGTGGATACACTGCGCGCCGATCATCTCTCCACCTATGGTTACGCGCGCACTACAAGTCCTACTATCGATCAGATATCTGAGCAGGGCGTGCTGTTTGAGAATGCGTTTTCCGCATCATCTTGGACGGAACCTTCGCATGCATCTCTGTTGACCGATCGCTATCCCTATGAACACGGTGCTGACACGATGATCCCGTTGGATGACCGTTACACGACGCTGGGGGAAGTACTCCAGGAACTCGGGTATCGTACCGGGGGCTTCTCCGGCAATTTCTGGATTGTCAATCGGCGGCTAGGCCTTGGACGTGGCTTTCAGCACTTTGAGGACTACTACCGTTCGCTAGGGGGCATCCTCACCGGCACTGTATATGGGCGTTTTGTCGAGGTTTACGTTCTCCATGATGTGTTTACGCTGCCAGATACGCTGAGCCGTCAGCGCGCGGTAGATATCAACCGGGCAGCGCTGTGATGACACCCGGGCAGGTGCAGGGCGAGATCGATGCGTATGACAGTGCCATCGACTATGTCGACGATGCCGTTGCGCAACTTGTTGCAGGCTTGGGAGAGCGGGGACTCGATAACACACTCATTGCAATCACCTCCGACCACGGCGAGGCATCTGGTGAGCATGACCTGTTCCAGCATACGAATTCACTGTATCGTGAGGTGCTCCACGTCCCCCCGATCTTCTGGTGGCCTGGTCATGTGCCCGAAGGAGTGCGTATCTCTGAGACTGTATCGAACGCAACCCTTCCGGTCACCATTCTTGACTTGTTCGATCAAACCGACGGTGCCTTTCCGGGGCTCGCCTTTGCACAGCTATGGCGAGATCCGGGACTTGGTGCGATGTGGTCATACCCCCCCGCCCAGGTTGCGCAAATCCCCTGGCTACCGGCGCAGTACCTTCCTGCGCATGGTGCGATGTGGGCCGTACTGAGCCCGCGGTGGCACTACATCGTGCACGATGTATTTGGCGAGGAGCTCTACGCCTGGCGCCCGGATCCAGAGGAGTTGACTAACCTCGCCGGAAATCCCGGATTTCAGTCCGTTGTTGATCAGTTCAGAGTCTATTTAGACGACCGCCTGGCGGGCACAGATGCACCGTGAGTCCAGTGTTGCACATGGTTCGGTGTTCGATTCACGTCGATGTGCATCTCTGGTCGTTCACGGCTCGGGTATACCGCGATGAATCTTGACCGCCGTAGTTTCTTAAAGCTGGTGGGCGCGGCGGGTGCTGTCGCCCTCCCTACGTTGCTGGGCTACGATCTACTCCACAGCGCAGAGGGTGAATCTCCGCCGGATTTGTCCCCATATGCGCCGGTGGAGATACTGGAAACGTGGCCCACGGATCCGGCGGAGGCGAGTCCAATCCTGCTGCTTATCAGCGGATCAGCGGACAACCCTTTCGGGCTCTATCTTGGTGAGATCCTCCGTGCTGAGGGCCTGAATTGCTTCCAGATTGGCCGTATTGAGGACTTGAGCAATGCGCCTCTGCAATGGTATGACGAGGTATTGCTTACGGAGATGTCCCTAACCGCAGCACAGGTGGCGTTATTGGAAGCGTTCGTTGCAGGCGGGGGAAATCTGGTCTCGATGCGTTCTGACACACAGTTGGTATCGCTTCTTGGCGTGGAGGCCGGAAGCGGGGTTACGCCCGACGGTTATCTGCAGGTAGCCACCCATCACACAATCGGCCAGGGGATCCCGGGGGAAACCCTGCAGTACCACGGAATAGCTAACCACTACTCGCTGAATGGTGCGGAGGCAGTAGCTTGGCTCTTCAGCGATGCGGCCAACGCTACCGGTTATCCGGCAGTGACGTTCCACCGCTATGGCCGAGGCTATGCTTCACTGTGGGCCTTCGACTTGGCGAGGAGCATCGCGTACATGCGTCAGGGCAAACCTGATTGGGCTAACCAAGAACGTGACGGAGGGGAGGGTATTCGCGCCGTCGATATGTTCGATGGATGGATTGACCTGGACCGAATCGCTATCCCTCAGGCTGACGTTCAGCAGCGCCTACTGGTCAACCTACTGGCAGTGATGAGTCAAAATGCGCGCCCTCTCCCGCGGCTCTGGTACTTCCCAGGGAGATCCGATGCTGTGTTCATCGCGACCAGCGATTCCCATGGCAATCCTGCCGTTGCAGTTGAGAGTATTCTGCAGCGTGTCGAGAACTTCAACGGCCATATGTCGATCTACTACACCCCATTCCCCAGTCGCTCTGTGCGGCGAGCTGTCAAGCGCGGCCTTCTCCAGGCAGCCAGTATGCCTGTATTCCGCGAACTTATCTCGGACATTGTTACCTCGCCATCACCCTATGATGTGGCTGACTGGCGCGCACGGGGTCATGAGTTTGCCTTGCATCCGTATGTCGAAGTTGGGACAAGTGCGGGTTGGGTTCGTCAGTGGCAGGAGTTTACTGGCCTCGGGTATGGCCCTGTTCCACCGACAGTGCGGACTCACAGAACCTTGTGGGACGGCTGGGTAGAAACGGCCCGCCTGCAGGCGTCGTACGGGATGAAGCTCAACCTTGACTACTATCATTGGGGGCCTAGCTTCCGGCTGGTCAACGGTGAGTGGGTCTACGGGTACCTCACGGGCAGCGGTCTGCCGATGCGATTCGTTGATGAGCACGGGACTATCATGCGCATCTATCAGCAGCTGACTCAATTGGCGGATGATCATATACTCGACCTTCGCTGGGGCACTGCCGGGTACCAAGGATTTGCTGATGCTGAAGCCGGCGAGGCGATACACATTTCAGAGGATCTCATACGCAGTAGCCTGACGGATCACTGCGCTATTACCGCCAACTTACATACTGACCAGTATGATATTGCGTCCGCAGCAACTGACGAAGCCTCGCACAAGAAGGCCGTTGAGTTCCTAGAAGGCACCCTGAGCTTTGCAGCCGAGATGGGAGTGCCGATCTGGTCTGCTGAAATGTGGCTCCGGTTTACCGAATTCAGGTACGATGCTCGCGTTACCGACGTACAGTGGCTTCCTGCGGTGCGTCAGTTGAGCCTTCTCTTAGACACGGAACTGGAATCACGCTTGGAACTGACCGTGATGATCCCTAAGCTGCACAGAGGTCACGTGCTCTCCGGGATCTTCGTAGATGGTTCGGACACTGAATTCCGTGAAGTCAGACTCGGGGCAATAACGTACGGGTGCATTTCCGTCAGCGGAGGCCGTCATCAGCTTGTGGGTACCTACGCGTAAACGTGTGCGCGAGTTTCTGTGTCTTGTCAGGAGTAGGTTGGATAGGAGATGACAATGCGGGGTTCTTCTAGCGCTGCACTGGTGGTTGGTAACCTATGGCGGCGGATTTCACAACATTCCAATGAGGTGCATCGGATTTTCACGGCCATCACTGTAGCCCTTGTTCTCTTCCTGGCTTTGTACAACTTGGCGGGTTATCCTCTGACTTGGTTCGACGAGGGTTCCCACCTCCATGTGCCCAAGACCCTAGTTCGGTTCGGTGAATATGCCGACTATAGTAGCGAGGGCTTTCGTTACTATGGACCAACCATCGGAGTAGGCCCGACCGTCATGCTTCCTATTGCCGGAGCATTCCGCCTCTTCGGCATCGGCCTCTTGCAGGCTCGCCTCGTGATGGCGCTGTATCTTCTGGCTACGGTGTTTCTCTGCTATCGTCTGGCGAGGCAGCTTGGTTCAGCCAGATTTGCATGGGTAGCTATCGCTTTGCTGGTGAGTTCTCGGGGGACCGGTTTGTTGCTGTACGGGCGTCAGGTACTGGGTGAAGTGCCTGGCCTGTTTTTCCTGTTTGCCGGGCTAACACTGTGGTTCTCTGGCTGGGAGAAGTCACGCTGGTGGCGGCTGGTAGCGGTGGGGGGCCTGTTTGGCCTGGCGGCGATCACAAAATACCAGTACCTTTTGTTCATCGCGCCTACTCTGCTAGTTTCTTGGCTGGCGAACTCCTCCTTCTATCGCACCGCGCCACAGCGCGTCTTTCTGATCCCGGGAATCGTCACTGCTTCTAGCTTCGCCGTATGGCAGCTGTTTCTCATTTTCTACTTGGGGCCGACGACGGCAGCCGACAATCTGGTTGCACTTACTGCCCAATCTGGTGGTGCTGCACTGGCCCTCTCTCCCTCGCTGATGGCTTCGAGCCTCAAGAACTTGATCGGCATATCGGCGTTTGTCGGAGGGCTTGTGCCAGCAGTTGCCTATGGGGCTTTGTTGGGAGTGAGTAAGCGGCGTGATGCACAGCAGTGGGGCATACTATGGATGTTGGCGGCCTCCAACCTGGGATGGTACGTGACCGCGTCCATTGGCTGGATGCGGTACGCCTTCCTAGGTCTGGCCATATCGAGCCTATTTGTTGCTCGCTTCTTTGACGACCTTACCGGTGGATTCCGTGTGGGCGTTGTTCGGCAACAGACGGAAAGAACGCCTCGTCTTGCGGCTCTGGTTCATAGCAAACCACTACAGTTCGCGATGCTGGGATGGCTGTTCGCCATCATCGTCGTGCCTACGGCACAGAACATGGTGGACGTCGCGTTTCCAGTATACAATGCTCCAGTAGCGATGGCCGCGTTTCTGGATCAGAGCGTGCCGGAAAATGCCTTGATCGAGACCTGGGAACCGGAAATGGGATTTCTGACCGATCACAATTACCATTTCCCTCCAGCCGCCCTGCTCGATGTAGCTGTCAGTCAGGAGTTCCTACGGGGGACGCCTGTGGCTGAAGCTTACAACTTTGTGGCAGATCAGCGCCCTGAGTATGTTCTACTAGGCCGTTTTTCCCGGGCCGTACGACTATATCCGGAGACGGAACTCTTGAAAGACTATGCGTTGGTGGCTGAGATAGGTGACTACCAGCTCTACCAGCTGAATGACCACGTTACTGTTTCGCAATGAGTCCTAGTGACGATTATGCAAGCGCGGAGGGTACAGATGCTATCAATAGTTGTCGTGAGGACACGGTCCATTCAATGGTGGACCGTATGAGATATCGATGATCTCTGCTGTAGGCGTAGCTCAGTTCGGGGCCTTGGCAATCGTCGGGGCAGCTGCGGTCATCTATGGTTTTGCCAGGAGGCATCGCCTGAATGGCATCGCCCGCTCCATCGCGGCCATCTTGGTGGCTTACGGCATAGCTCAGGTTCTATACGTGGTGTTTCTCTGGGTGAATCACATTGCCTTTCCCCTTAACCTGGAGGCTATGGAGCTTACCGTACTCCAGCATGTGAAACGGGCAGCATCAGGGCTGCCGATCTACGTGGCCCCATCAGCCGACTTTGTCGCATTAGCCTACAACCCTCTCTACTATTATCTGTCTGTACCCTTCACCTGGATCCTTGGGTCCAATCTCACCGCCCTAAGGTCGGTGGCTATTCTAGGTATGTTTGGGTCCGAGGTAGTTGTTTTCCTTGCCGTACGCAGACAGACTGGGTCATATTGGTGGAGCCTCATCGCTGTGGGGCTTTTCGCTGCCGCATATCGAGCGATGGATACATACCTGGACAACGCGCACGCCGATTCCTGGCTGCTGCTGCTGGTCCTTCTGGGTTCGTATCTTGTCGATCTGAATCGCTCACGCATCACGAACACAGTCGCCGTCCTGCTATTCGTGAGCGCATTCTGGTTCAAACAGCCCGGAGGGCTATTTGCCATTGGCGGTGTTGTCTATCTTACCTGGCGTGACGGTTGGCGAAGATCCTTACCTTATTGGTTCCTAGCTATTGTTCTGGGGCCTGGGCTATACTTAGCTGCTCCTGATTGGCTGTTTGGAGCGTGGTTTCGGTATTTCACGTGGACGGTGCCACGTCAATGGACTGAGCTCAGTCTGAATGCTGTGTTCCGTTGGGGCAAATATCGCGCCCGATATTTTCTGGTGTTGGCGAGTGTCGGCTCCGTGATGTCTCTAGTCACGATTGTGCGACGGCTTCGCCTGGTTAGCATCTGGTATTTCATGCTTCCTGTTGCTCTGCTAAGCGGCTTGACATCCGCCTTCGATCCCTGGGGCAACAACAATATCTTCATCGTCATGGGACTCTGGTTCATCGTCACGGGGGTGCTCGCGCTTAAGCATCTTGTCGACCGCTATCCGGCTTTTGAGCGGCACGGAGGACATCTCTTGGCGGTAGGCGCCTCATTTGTACTACTGTTATACGATCCGGCGTCTGTGGTAGTCTCGTCGCATGCTGAAGAGTCTTACCAAGATATGGTCCAGTTCCTCGAGGCACTTGACGGCCATGTCTATGCACCGTGGCTTGGGCAGTTAGCGGATAGCTATCAGTTCGTGCCTGCAGTGCATTGGGTCCCGCTGGAGGACATTATTCGAGGACCAGGAGTTAATACGGACGGTCACCCGGTTACTCGTGGGATACTTCAGGCTGTAGTCAATCCTGATGGCAATCCTTATGTATTGATGAACTACCCACTGGAAGGCGATAAGTTGATGGGATTCCTCGCCCAATACTACGTGCTGGATACGGATCTCGGCGAGCGGTATGAAGCGCTTACTACACTACCCAAGCGTTATAACCTGGCGTGGCCCCGTTATCTGTATCGCTACGCACCGTCTGAGGCTATGCAGCAGGCCTTAGATCAGCCCTAGTGTTTGGATGCCAGCACTGTCGGCTGTTGTATCGTGGATTTTGGGGAGCTATAGGGTGTCATGAATGAGAAGACTGCGGACAGGAAGAGCTTAGGCCTTAACCGGCGCGAATTCCTACAGCGTACCGGTGTGCTGTTGTTGGGTGCAGCGGTGGGCAGGTTCGAGTTCGTTCAAGGGTGGGATACGTCTAGTGCGCAACTGGGCTTCAAGCGCATCTACATTGCACCAGATGATCACACAGACTATATGTGGACGGCTGGGGAAGCCGAATACCAGCAAGCGTTTCTAGAGATGCTTGACTACTACCTCGACCTGGTCGACGCTACGGAGGGCGAGGATG
Organism: uncultured Chloroflexia bacterium; assembly: GCA_963775195.1. Taxonomy (GTDB): domain Bacteria; phylum Chloroflexota; class Anaerolineae; order B4-G1; family SLSP01; genus PWVB01. The sequence goes on along the minus strand of CAVZIC010000022.1, from coordinate 71,362 downwards.
TGGAGCACCAGAGCCGTTGGAATTGTGATGGTAGCTTCTGGATGTGGACATATGAAAGAAACAGGCCGGCGAGTGACTTCCAGCGGCTGATCGGGCGAATCCGCGACGGTCATATCAGCGTTCCCTTGAATGCGCTTTGCGTCTGTCTCGGTGGCGCACCTGCCGAGGCGGTCTTGCGCGGAATGTACTATGCAGGTCAGATCGAGCGCCGCCACAATCTGCGTTTCGTGTTGGCCTATACGATCGAGAACCAAACACAACCGTATGGACTGGTGTCCCTCTGGGCTGGCTCGGGTGCTAAGTACAGCTGGAAGGGTGTTTGTGGCTGTGCCTCAAAGGTGGCTTCCCTAGGGGATCGCGAGCACGAGATCTACTGGTGGGTTGGTCCAGATGGCAGCCGGCTTTTGATGAAATGGTATTCGCTCGTCTTCAGCCAATCTCTGGGCGGATATGCCGAAGCGTATAGTCCATCTGCTGCAGTAGACGCACTGGACCAGAAGTGCTATAGCCTGGGACACGACTACGGTATTGCCGGGGCGTTCGGTCACGGATGGGATGGCTTCAAGGTCACCACCGACCAATTCGTCATAGTCGCTAAGCAGACAACCAACAATGAACGGAAAGTGACCGTGTCGAATGAGACGGACTTCTTCGAGGATTTCGAAGCGACCTATGGAGGCAGTCTACCTTCAGTTGCGGCTAGCTTCGGCAATGAGTGGGAACTCTACTGTGCTTCAATGGCGGAGGTATCGGCAAGGGTCAAGCGCGCGGTAGAGAAGCTTCGGAGTGCTGAGGCCCTCGCTGTTCTCGTCAGTTTGCGAGACGCGAGCTTCATGGGGAGCTCTGGCCCGGATAGAGACCAGGCCTGGATGAATCTTGGGCTTTACTGGGAACACGATTGGACGGCAGATGGTCCCGTGGGGCGTGAAGCTCGCCGTGACTGGCAGCGGCAGGTCGCGCATGGGATCGAACAGTATGTAGACGCTCTGCACGCGAACGCATCCATCGCTTTGGGTACCCTAATTCAGAAAGAAGGGGCAAGCGTTCGGTTCTATGTCTTCAACGCCCTGAGCTGGAAACGTAGGGACGTCGCCGACTTTGCATACTCCGGCGCGAATCCTGTGCACGTGGTGGATCTCGGTAGTGGACTAGAAGTGCCCTCGCAGATGGTGAGCATCGGGGGACAGACTTTCGTGCGCATACTCGCCGCGGATGTGCCCGCGGTTGGCTATAAAGTGTTCGAACTGCGTTCTGGCGCGGGTCAGGGCTTCCCCCCTGTGCTCAACGTTGATGCAGGCGCAGGTGTGATTGAGAACGACCACTACCATATCACTGTGGCCGGCCGTGGCGCGATCACCAGTCTCGTGGACAGCATGCGCGCCAGCCGCCAATTCGCCAGAGTCATTGGTGGTTATCAGATCAACGATCTCGGCCCCAGTTCGGGAACTCTCGTGGCGGAAAACGTTGGGCCCGTCTCTGTCACGTTACGAGCAACTGCTCCCAGCCCGCTCGCCCACACCACGCGTGTCACGCTTTTTCGCGAGAACTCACGCATCCAGATCGACAACGAAATCACGGAGAACTTCGGCGACACCCATATGTGGCGCTATAGTTTTGACCTGGACACGCCGGATGTGTGGCATGAGGAAGTCGGCGCGGTAATGCGCGCCAAGCTACTTGCGCACGGAGGACATTACTCGCCTCGCAGCGCACGGTACGATTGGTTGACGATGAACCATTTCGCCGACATGCAGGGGAGCGACGGGGTGGGCATCACATTATCGAACGCTGACTGCTACTTTATGAAGCTGGGTAGTAGTACGTACGACGTTCTGGACGTGACGACGCCGCAGGTGTCGCCGCTTGTTGGTGGCCAGGTCGACGGACCATCGCTCGGTATCCCTGATCAGGGTGGCGATACGTACTTCCTGCAGCGTTTTGCCTTGCGGACGCATGACGCATTCGATCCTGTGGATGCCATGCGGTTCTCGCTCGAGCACCAGAATCCATTGATTACAGGTGAAGTCACGGGAGGCACAACGTATCCAGCGGCCTCCTTCTCCCTGCTCACGATTGACAACCCTGACGCGCTTCTCTGGGCCCTCAAGCCAGCAGAAGAGGGCATCGAGCAGGGCATTGTTATGCGTATGTGGAATCTGGCGACGGCACCGGGAAGTTTTGCGCTCTCGACTGCGCCCTATCCCATCGCGAGTGCGATGCGCGTGACCCATATCGAGACGCCTGTGGAGCCGGCGACCGTCACTAACGGTGCTCTTGTGGAATCCCTAGCGCCGCAACAGATGCGGACCTACCAACTGGTGCTTTCTGGCGCGCCTCTTGTGCCGGAATTGGCAAAGACGGTCAGCCCGCGCTCCGCCGTGCACGGCGGCAGCGTTACATATATCGTCAGTTTCGTGGGTAATGGCGAAGTTCTGACGCTGACTGATCAACTACCGATGGGCGTGAGTGCACCGTCGGATTTCGAGATATCAGGAACAGCTGTGCTGCCTGTCTATGATACTGCGAAGCACCACGTGACGTGGGCGGACAGCCCTTCCGTTGGTCAGGAAGTCGTTGTCCGGTACTCGGTTACTGTCACTGTTGAGGACCTGATCGTCCTGACCAATGTCGCGCGATTGGTGGATCCAGGAGGTATGGTTAGTACAGCTTCGGCTATTGTGATTGGCAATCCCTTCCGACTTTACCTGCCGATGGTGCTGAGAGATGCCTGAGGAATCAACGATGGTCGGCAAGAGGCGACGGCTCGGGGAGCTAGCACGCCTGCTACAGGCGTGCGCTACCGCCTGTGTCGTGGTCCCGGCCCTCATGACGCTCGGAGTTGGTCGCGTCTCCGCTCAGTCTGGCGGCGTTCAGTGGTCCGAGCCGATCAACCTGTCTGAGTCACCCGAAGGCTCAGTGGATCCAGCGATTGTCGCCGATCGATACGGGATTGTGCACGTCTTTTGGAGCGAAGATATCGGTGGTCCGGAGTTGGGGCTCCACGAACAGCTTGCGACCTTGGGTAACACGATTATGTACCGCCGTTGGGACGGTACATCGTGGAGTCCCAAGGTGGATATCCTCGCTGTACGCGGTGATCCTTTCGCAGATTTTGTTTCGGTCGACATTGACAACGATGGGATAATCCACGCAACCTGGACCGGCTTTGGAGCAATCTACTACAGTTGTGCTTCTGCTCGGGAGGCTGACAACGTCCGTGCCTGGGCAACGCCTACGATTATCGGCGATGGCGCCCGTTCGATGCGGGAGTCCTCTGTGGTCGTGGATGCCTCAGGTAACGTTCACGTTATCTACGCGGCCAGCGGGGGCGCTGGGGTGCAGTACGTTGTCTTGCGCAAGGGAGGCACGACCTGGAGTCTGCCTGTCACCATCTCGGCAGCCCTTGGCTCACTCGAGGGAGGTTGCGCTAACGTTAGGCTCATTGTGGACAGCGCCGGCCGCCTTCACGCCACTTGGCAGACGTTCCAGGCACAGGGATTCGGTCAGGGGGTATACTACGCTAGGAGCGTCGACGACGGGGCTAGCTGGTCGATGCCTGTTTTGTTCCGATACCGGCAAGAGGGCGATACATGGGTCGAGTGGCCATATATGGCGGCCGGTAGCGGCGCTGATCTCTTTCTGATATATGTAGACGGCACCAACATGGGCCGCGCTTTTCGAACATCGCGTGACGGCGGGGAGACCTGGAGCGAGGCTGAAACGGTACTTGAGGAGTTGGAGGGCATTAATGGCTATGTGATGCCGTTGGTTGACGGAAGTGGGCAGGTTCATCTCATTGCCACGATGCGGACGCATACCCAGATTGGCGGGATTTTTCACTCGCAGTGGACACGCAATGGGTTTGCGCCAGCTACACTCGTCATTCCTGATGACCACTCGCCTCGGAGTGGGTCGATCCACTACACTGATGCGACAGTCCGCTTGGGTAACGAGTTGCATCTCGTCTGGAACGAGATCAGTGGGAGCGAGATCTGGTACGCGCGTGGGCTTATCGAGGGTGTGGAGGCATCGCACGTGTCGGCTTTTCTTCTTCAGCCTACCACTGCGGCTCTCGCTGGAACCACCACCGTTGTTCCTGCTAGCGGTGGGCTCGCCAGCAAGCCCGATGACGTGGTTGGCGAATCGCTGTCCAGTCCAGAGACCGCGGCTGATCCGGCTAAGGGCATATGGACGTCCATCCTTGTCCCTGTTACCTCGGTACTCGTGTTATTGGCGGGCGTATTGATCTGGAGGACACATCGTCGATGAGCCGATTTGCTATTTTGCTGCAATACCGTGATCTACTGTGGCTGTGGACGCTGCGCGAACTGCAGGTGCGCTACAAGCAGTCACTGCTGGGCGCCGTATGGGCGATTGCTCAGCCATTGTCGCTTACCTTGGTCTTCACGTTGGTGTTCTCCCGTCTGGTGCGCGTCGATACTGGGGGCATTCCCTACCCAATCTTTGCGTATGCGGCGTTGGTGCCGTGGACTTTCTTGTCGACTTCGTTGAGCTTCGGAATTCCCAGTCTGGTCAATAACATGAACCTGGTCACGAAGATCTACTTCCCGCGTGAAATTCTGCCGCTGGCGAGCGTCGGTGCAGCTTTGATTGATTTCTTCATTTCAGCCGTGATCCTCTTTGGAATGATGGTGGTCTACGGTATATGGCCGGGATGGCTGAGTCTGTGGGTTCTGCCGCTCCTGGCAGTCCAGATAGCCCTGATGGTCGCGGTGGTCATGTCAGGATCCGCAGTTCTGGTGTTCTTCCGCGATGTTCGCTTTGTGGTGCCGTTGTTCACGCAGATTTGGATGTACGCTACGCCTGTAATCTATCCAGCCGCACTCGTGCCTGAACGATATCGGTCCCTATACTACCTGAATCCGATGGCCAGCATCGTCGATGGCTTCCGTCGCGTTCTGCTCACTGGTGAGGCCCCTCAGCTCGATGCTCTGGCTATCAGTGCGGTGGTTTCCGTAGTGTTATTGGTCATTGGCTATATGTTCTTCAAGTGGGTTGAGCCGCTCTTTGCGGATTTGATCTGATATGAACAAGATTCTAGCTGGCACCGTTGTGTTTGATAACGTGTCCAAACGTTACCGGCTTGGTGCGCTGGGCACGCTTCGCGGCACAGTAGCTGCGCTGGGACGGCACAGACATAGCGATGATGGCCCGCGTGACCTATGGGCCCTGAAGGACGTCAGCTTTCGCGTCGAGCCGGGAGAGTCGCTAGGCCTGATAGGTTCCAACGGCGCCGGAAAGACCACAACGCTCAGGCTACTTTCGAGCATCACGCGCCCAACATCGGGTCATGTCTCCGTGGATGGCCGCATCTCGTCGCTCATCGAACTGGGTGCCGGTTTTCACCCTGAGCTGAGTGGACGGGAGAACATCTTCCTCAACGGGGCAATTCTGGGTATGAAGCGGGAGGAGATCCGGCGTAGGTTGGATGCGATCATCGCCTTCTCGGAGTTGGAGCGCTTCATCGATACTCCAGTGAAGCGGTATTCGTCGGGAATGTACGTTCGATTGGGTTTCGCCGTGGCCGCTTTTGTAGAACCGGATGTGCTGTTAGTCGATGAGGTGTTGGCGGTGGGCGATGCCAGCTTCCGGCAGCGATGCATACTGCGGATGCAGGCACTGCAGGAGAGCGGCACGACGATCCTGTTTGTCTCCCACAATATGCATCTGGTCCGTCAGATGTGCCAGCGGGCAGTGCTGCTGAACCGGGGCGGGCTCTGCGCTCAGGGAACTCCTGGTGACGTGATCGCCGAATATGAGAGATCGCTTGCTGATCTAGCGGCAGGGCCGCCCCCGACCCGGGAGCAATCCGCAGAACTCGGCGAAGGGGGGGGGATCAGGTTGTCGCGCATCGATGTCTCCTCACCGGGATCGCCTGCAGGCGCCCCGATACAGAGCGATGCTCCGGCCACCATACTGATCGATTATGTGTCCATGACGGCGCAACCGATTGGACGTGTTGACCTCCGTATCGTTCGGGAGGATGGTATTCTGTGTACTGTCATTGATGGTCAGATGGCTGTTGGTTCTGAAGGTAGCCCAGTGCGTCAGTTGGGTAAGCAGGGCCAGGTCAGGGTCACGCTCGATCCTGTGCAGTTGACGACGGGCAGATACCACGTGCTCGTCCAGATTACGGATCCCGCGGATGCCGCTGTCATCGCGTCGGGACAGTCGGGTGTCTTTTCGGTGTTTACACGACACACTTTGGCTAGCCCAGGTGTCTTCGTCCCGCGCTGTCGGTGGGAACACGACAGCCGGGCACAGAGTGGAGAATAGATCGGCGATGAGGATTGATAATCTTGCGCGTACCCAAGGGAGCGATCTGGCGCGGGTGTCAGCCAGTGTGATTTGGGAGGAATGTGACCGCCCACCATTTGACCTCTATTTCGCGACGGAGGGACTGGCAGCTCCGGACCTCGCGAGCGACCCTCATGCCTTTCTGGTCGCTTGCCTGCTTCCGGCGATGCAGTTCGGCGAGCGTCGCATTCGAATTGCCGAGGAGGTCTGCCCGGAATTGCTCAACGGACTGGAGACCAATATGCGCTGGTACGAGTATTGGTCCGGTGGGCAGCTTCACCCGGTGCAGATTGAGTGCCCACGGAGCCGCGTCAACCTGTCATCTCACAAGGAGAAGCGGGCCGGCTCATTCCTCTCAGGAGGGATCGATTCGCTAGCCACCCTCAGAACGAATCGACTGGATTATCCTCTGGACCACCAAGCTTCGGTCCGGGACTGCGTTGTGGTGCATGGCTTCGACATTGGGGGGACCACACGGGGGGGGACCGAGCAGTCATTCTTCGACCGTTCAGCGGCGGCTCTGCGCGACATCGCCCGTGATGCCGAGGTCGAGCTCATCCCGATCACGACAAACGTGCGTCTGCTACATGACGATGTAGCCTTCTGGATGCACTATTTCCACGGAGCGGCTCTGGCATCTGTAGCGCATACTCTGAGCCGCCGGCTGGCGCGCATTTACATCGCCTCGAGTTTCCTTACGTCTCCCGTGCCCTGGGGATCCCATCCACTGACAGATCCCAACTACGGGAGCTATGCGTTGCAGATCAGGCATGATGGGTTACATCTCACGCGACTCGAGAAGGCGCAAGTAGTGGCGAACTGGGATGTCGCACTGCGGAATCTTCGTGTTTGCACTGACAATCCGGAGAAGGGACTGAATTGCGGAGTCTGCGAAAAGTGCGTTCGTACTATGCTCGAGCTCTTGGCTGTCGGTAAGTTAGACGGTGCCGAATCGTTCCCCACGCAACGCATTCCTCTAGATGCCCTTGATATGCTGGAGATACGAGAAGACTACGAAGCGACGTTCTATCATGAGCTCTTGGAGCCGCTGGCGGCATCGGGACATGCACAGATTGCAGACTGTATTGAGGGGAAACTCGCGAAGTATGAGAAGTACCACGCCTGGGAGATGGAAGACGATCTAAAGGGTATCGTGAAGCGTGTTGATCGCAGGTACTTAGGAAGTGCTCTGTATCGTACCTGGAAGGGTCTTCGTTCCCACGCCCTGAAGCTGGTACGCAGAGAAGCAACGCGTTGATGGATATCGGCGCCATTGGCTGGTGGAACTACGATAATGCCGGGGACCTAGCGATGTTGGGGGCCCTACGCCAGGGGTTGTCGCCGCACCGGATCGTACCCATCGATATTGGCTTTGCCGCCACCCCGGATGCAATTCACCGGCTGAACCGGCTCGATTACGTGCTTTTGGGTGGAGGTACGTTGATTTCGGGACGGCCCGACGCGCCGTTTGACACCTTCGACCGCTGGGCAGCGCAGCTAGAGTGCCCGGTCGGTGTGGTAGGATTGGGCGTGGATCCATTTATGAATGAATATCGGTCGCCCATCGAAGCCCTGTTGGATCAGGCTGAGTTCTTCTATGTGCGAGATCGGGCCAGCCACGCCTTGCTGGGTGGTCATCCTAAGGTGCAGATAGCGCCTGATCTGACTTTTGCGGATCCGCTCCCCGCCGGCCCGAGCGTTGATCACGTTGCGGACGCTATTCCGGTGTGTGGCGTCAATCTGCGTCGGTCGGTCGGACTCGATGCTGTGCCTTGGTTGCGCACTATTGCGAGCTTGCCGGTAAGGATCAAAGGCGTTGCGCTGTCCTCGTTTGCTGTTTTTGATGAGGCCACGCTGCTCAGGCAACTGGACCCGGCATGCTGCGAGCCGTTCGAGATTGCCGTCTATAGTCAGCTCGACCTTATGATCGCTAGCGCGTTCCATTCGGTCCTCTTCGCGGTGCAAGCGGGGATACCGGTCATCGCCATTGACTACGCGCCAAAGGTGCGGAATTTCATGGAGGACGTAGGGCTGGCACGCTATCTGCTCGGGCCAGATGACTACACCAGGTTGCCCGCACTAGTGACGGGCGTACTCGCAGATAGATCGTCCATTAGGAACCAACTCCGTGCAATCCGCACACGGTTGCATGAGGATGCTCGGCGTGCTATCGTCCTCGTTCGCGAGCAGATCGAAGAGGGCGGCTTGCACCGTCGCCGGTCGGGAGCTAGGATTGCGGTAGCTGTGGTTGCATCTGGAGATGCGATGAAGGATCACCGCACGCTGGCCTCGGTTATGTCACAGACATATGAGGACGTAGATGTGGTGCAGGTGAGTACCGGTCCTGAGGAGAGTGCTGGTGCCCGGCTGGTGCAGGCACTGACGCAGTCCTGCGGCGAATATCTCACCTGGGTCGAGAGCGGCGATTGGCTAGCGGATGATGCCCTCGACTGCCTCGTGAGTTGCCTTCAGCGCGATCCCCAGCAGGATCTAGTGTATGCCGACTTCTATGCGATGAACGAGTCGAACCTGCCTGTGGGCCATTATGTGGTGCGGGGACCCGAAAAGCTCTTCCGTAGAGACGTCGTGGGGCCATGTTTTCTGATGCATCGAGCGTTGTTGGACAACGCGGGTGGCATTGCCGCGGACGCGCCGCTGGTCGGTTATGATCTGTGGCTCCGGGCGCACCCGAATAGCACGTTTGTCCCTTTCCACGCGCCGGTTTTCTACTCGCAGAAGGCCATCCAGTCACGCCAGTCTGTCGAGCGGGAGCGTGCGACCCGCCGCCAGCGGCGGCGGGCTCAGTCGATATGGGTCAGGGCGATATGGGCAGTGCTTGACTCTGACCTTGGCGAGCGGTTCCTAATTCGACCACTGGTGTATATTATGAAGGTAATAGGTATTGGGAAACATGCCAAGCACGCCTGAGCAGCTACTGCCGACAGTCAGCGTTATCATCCCGACGTACAATCGGGCTCGATATTTGCAGGAAGCGCTGGAGAGCATCCTCCTCCAGACGTTACCGGCATTGGAGATTATCGTCGTCGATGATGGCTCGACCGACAACACCGAGGAAGTTGTACAATGCGTTGAAGGACCGGTGCGTCTGCTTCGACAAGAACACTTGGGTGTAGTTGCTGCCAGGAACTTCGGTCTGCGGGAGGCGACTGGGGATCTGATCGCATGGCTCGATTCCGATGATCTGTGGGAACCCCAGTTCTTAGCCACGACGGTGGGCTTACTTGCTGATCACCCAGAACTGGATGGCGTCTACTGTGGATGGACACATATCGATCCGACCGGTCACGTGTTGCCCACTCCCGAACTGCGTGTGGTGTCGTCTCAGGAGCTATACTCAGCACTGACTGCGTCGGACTTCATTATGACGCCGGCTATCGTGGCTTACAAGAGATGCTACGATCAGGTTGGCCCGTTTGATATGGAGCTCCGAATCTGTGAGGACTACGATATGTGGCTGCGTCTAGCCCAGACCTACGCCATCTTCGGCATGCCGCAGCCCCTGGTACGCATTCGGGTTCATGGTGACAGCGAGATTATGCGTGACCGCGTGGCCTTGTGTGAGTATCGGCTGGCGCTGACTCGAAAGCACTTTGGGCCGCGAGAGGGTGACCCGAGTCTCTGGACTGAGGAGAAACGTCGCGCCCACGCTTTCGCTCTGCAGATGTGCGCCTTGATGTACATCGAGGATGGCGACTCTGATGCAGGATGGAAGCTTCTGACCGACGCCGTTTTCATCTGGCCTGCGTTATTGGATAAGCTGGACGTATTCTATGAGCTTGCGTGTGGCGCTCAACCGCGAGGGTACCGTGGTCGGGCCGACCTTCTGGATATCGATGCTAGCGGACGCGAGTTGCTGGGGCGGCTCGCTGCTCTTTTCGAGTCCGCTGGCGCGTCTCTTGATCAGAAGCGTGGCAGAGCTTACAGCAACGCCTATCTGGCGCTAGGTATGCTGAGCGATCAGGCCGGCCAGTGGACCAAAGCACGGCGCTACCTTGTCCAGGCGATGACGTCGTGGCCCGCACTGGCAGTGTCACCCTCTGTGATCCTGCGTTTCGCAAAGCTCTGCAGCGGTCAGAAGCTGGTGAACTTCGTTCGTCGGCGAAAAGCATCCGATCGGGGTGACGTCCGCGAGGGCTCTCTATGAAAGGTTCGCATATCGTGCTGCAACATCTTCGATGGTTCAAGTCTGCTCAGCGAAGAGTTCATGCGGATTTCGCCGATCATAGAGGCCGGCAGGCTTGGTGGGCGAGAGGGGTTTCTATCTCACCGCGAGCCTTCATTCGAACGGGCACATACGGCAGTCTCGAGATAGGCGCCGGATCACTGATCGGAGCATACTCCATCCTGGATCTGCAGAACGATCCTCTTGATGAAACTCCAGTCACCATGGCGACTAAGATAGGGCAGCGCACCGCGATCAATGAGTTCAATAACCTCCGGGCTAGTGGTGGGGAGATCGTCATTGGTGACGATTGTCTGATCTCTGAGTATGTCTCAATCATAGCCACCAATTACTTTACTTCCCGCGATGCCCGGATGCGGGAACAGTCGACGGACAGCAGAAGGACCGCAGTTCATATCGGGGATGACGTGTGGATAGGAACCCACGCCGTGATCCTACCTGGAGCGGAGATCGAAACTGGCAGCGCGATTGGGGCGGGTGTGGTCGTGACCTCACAGATTCCTGCGTATGCGGTTGCCGTCGGCGTTCCTGCCAAGGTGATGCGTTTCCGGTAGATCACGCGCGCCAGCTCGTTGCATATTAAGGAGGATACTATGAGTCACCAACTCGCGATCGACGGCGGAACGCCCGTACGCGACACTTTCCTCGCTTTCGGTAGGCCCTGCCTGGGTGAGGAGGAGGAACGCGAAGTTCTGGATACGCTTCGATCGGGCTGGATCGGCACGGGCCCCAAAGCGGTCCGCTTTGAGCAGCTTTTCACTGAGTACGTCGGTGCCGAGCATGCACTGGCAGTTAATTCATGTACAGCAGCGCTGCACTTGAGCTTGTTGAGTCTGGGCATAGGACCGGGAGACGAGGTGATCACAACGCCGCTGACCTTCGCAGCTACGGCGAATGTGATCGTCCACACGGGTGCACGCCCGGTGTTTGCTGACGTCGATCCCCAGACGCTTAACATCCGTCCGGATGCTATGGCAGCGGCGATAACCCCACGTACTCGGGCGGTGATGCCGGTTCATTTCGGGGGGCTGGCGTGTGCCATGGATGAGATTCTGGCATTGGCCAGGGATCATGGCCTGGCGGTGATCGAGGATGCCGCCCATGCCGTAGGCACGCGATATCAGGGGCGGTTGATCGGCACATTGGGAACGCTGACCTGTTTCAGCTTCTATGCGAACAAGAACCTGACCACGGCGGAGGGCGGCATGATCACGACTGAGGACGACGATCTGGCTGACCAGATTGCCGTCCTTCGCCTCCACGGCCTTAGCAAGCATGCATGGCAGCGTTACGCCTCGCGCAAGCTGATGCTTAGCGACTCAGTGGTGCCGGGGTACAAGTACAATATGCCGGACCTGCTGGCGTCGCTGGGGATTCACCAACTTGCCAAGGTGGAGCAGTTCCTTGAGATTCGGGAACGCTACGCGCAGGTCTATGATGCTGAATTGGGTCAGCTTCCTGGTGTGCGTCTACAATATCGACCGACAGACGGCACGGGACGCCATGGCCTGCACCTTTATGCGCTGATTCTGGATCTGGACCAATTCCGGGCGACTCGAAACCAGATCATCGACGCGTTGCTGGCCGAGAATATCGGTGCCGCGCTGCACTATCGAGCCTTGCATACCCACCCCTATTTCGCCGAGACCTACGGTTACCAGCCTGAGGACTACCCTGTGGCCGCCGATGTGGGTGAGAGCATTTTCTCTCTGCCACTAACACCGGGTATGACCGAAGCGGACCTCGATGACGTGGTGACGGCGGTCCGCAAGGTATTAGCTGCCTACCGCAGGTGACGCGTGCAGCAGAGATGCAGCCGTCCCATCGAGCAGCAAAGATGAATATCCTGTTCGTAAGCAACCTCTATCCACCGCACGTCCTCGGCGGTTATGAAATGCTGTGCCAGGAGGTAGCGACACAGCTGTGCGCGAGGGGCCATGAGATTCGGATCCTCACGAGCGACTACGGCGTGGACGGCCTCGAGGATGATGCCGCGGGCATCGAGCGCGTCTTGCGCCTGGAGAGTGACATCTACCACTACCGCCCTCGGCAGATTCTGCGTTACCCAGCCGATAGGGCTCACAATGTCCGGGTCACTCGCGAAGCAATTGGCCGGGTCAGACCTGACGTTGTGTTTGTATGGGGCATGTGGAATCTATCGAGGGCAGTTGCAGCCGAGGTGGAACGGGCTATGGGCGACCGAGTTGTCTACTACCTCGCCAGTGCCTGGCCCATCGAACCCAGTGCGCACCGTGCGTACTGGGAAGCGGCGGACGGCGGAGGACTTGGAAACCTGTTCCGGCGCGTTGTCAAGGGGCCACTTAGCGTACTGCTCAAGTCGGAGTGGTGTCTTCCCGCTCTGCGTTTCGAGCATGCGCCTTGCTGCAGTGCCGCGACGCGAGCCCAGATACAGGCAGCGGGTGTAACTCTTGGGAATGCCCCGGTGATCTACGAGGGGATCGACTTGACTCGCTTTCTGGAGCAGGCGAAAGCACGCCGTCCGGACGATAACAGCAGGGGACTTCGGTTGGTGTTCGTAGGCGCGTTGGTGCACCACAAAGGGACCCACACGGCCATTGAGGCACTCGAGCGGTTGATGCAGGAACCTCTTCCCTTCAGTGTCAGCCTGACGATCTTGGGCGCGGGACATCCTGATTATGTGGCCCGATTGCACCAGCTGGTGACTGGCTACGGCCTTGAGGGACGGGTGGAGTTTCGCTCTCCTATCCCGCGTGAGGAACTGCCAGCCTTTTTGGGTGAGTTCGATGTCCTGCTGATGCCATCGATCTGGGAGGAGCCCTTGGCTCGGATTATGCAGGACGCGCTTGCGGCGGGCTTGGTTCTCGTGGCGACCAGGACTGGTGGCACGAAAGAGATCTTGGTCGATGGTGTCAACGGTCTCGGCTTTGCGACGGATGATCCGGATGACCTGGCGAGACAGATCCGTCGGCTCATTGGTGATCCTGCGTTGCGCAGTCGGTTGCGCCACGCAGGAGTCCGCACCGCCACAGAGAAGTTCGATCTGACACGTATGGTCGATGAGATTGAAGCCTATCTCGCAGTGGTGGCTGCGGGTCAACCTGCGCGATGAGCGAGATGCGGCGCGGATATCAGCGGGCGAAGCTCGGACAATGATGACTGTCGGGATGAGGCATTCGCGGTGAGGATCCTGTTTGTCTCGAACTACTATCCGCCCTACGAAGTTGGCGGTTACGAGCAGCTCTGCCGGGACGTAGCTCTACGGCTTGAGGCTCGCGGTCACGTCATTGAGGTGCTCACTAGCGACCGCGGAGCGCTGCGAGACGCGGTCTTGGATGAGCCGGGGATTCACCGCAAGCTGCGCATCCAGCCGCGGTACGACGCAACCCCCGGGCCGGCTGTACAGTTCCTGCTGAGCCGGCGCCGGGCAGAGGCGTACAACCGCCGAGTCTTCGGTGCCGTCGTTGAGAAAGTGCGACCTGATGTCGTGTTCTTCTGGAACCTGGAGGGTCTACCCCACGAACTTGCGATGGATGCCGAGGCGTCTCCAGGTATGGCGGTAGCTTACTGGCTAGCCGGTGCCTCTCCCGCGGCACCCGATGCGTTCTGGCAGTACTGGGCGCTATCGCCCCAGAAGCATGCATTCCTGGGCAGCCTCAAAGGTCAGTTGAAGCCCGTTGCGCTGATGCAGATGCGTCGTGAAGGTAAGCCAGTGCGCCCGCAGATGCTGCATGTGGGCGTGGTCAGCGAATACATGCGCCAGAAAGGGCTGGAGGAGAAGACACTGCCGGCGCACGCCGAGGTGATCTACAATGGCGTAGAGACCGACCGTTTCTACCAACCTGTTCCTGCGCCTGACGAGCTGCCACCGGTGCGGCTATTGCTGGCTGGACGCGTGAGTCCCGACAAAGGCGTCCACGTCGCCATCGAAGCGATCGGAAGGCTTGCACAGGTCCGGTCTCCGCGCGATGTCCACCTTGTTGTCGCGGGCACTGGGCCTGCTGAGTACCTTCAGGAGCTGCACCAGCTGGCGGTTGCATATAGCATTCGAGCCATGCATCTCGTATCGCGGTTGGTTGCCTCGCGACCAGATGCCCGACCTTATGAAGACGTCACAGGTTCTCTTACTTCCGACCGTATCCCCGGAGCCTTTTGCGCGCGTGGCACTAGAGGGGATGGCGGCTGGCCTGGCGGTGATCGGTACGTTGACGGGTGGCAGTGGGGAGTTGTTGCAGGACGGCGTCAACAGTCTGACCTGCACAGCCGGCGACCCCGAGGACTTGGCGCGCCAGATTGGCCTGCTCCTGGATGACCCGCGCCTGCGCTATCGCCTGGCCTCTCGTGGACAGCAGGCGGTGCTTGAGCACTATGGTATGGACACTATGGTCGAGCGGATTGAGGACTTGCTTGAGCGGGCTGTCAGGAGGCGCGCCGGCGGCGTCTCTGATTCCGACTGTAGCTCAGGGTTTCCGGACTAGTAATGCGCATTCTGGTCTTATCTACTTGGTTCCCTTTTCCGCCCGATAACGGTGCCAAGCTGCGGGCCTATTACCTTATCAGGGCTCTGGCTCGGCACCATACGGTGACGGTCGTCGCCTTCAATCCGGGCGGCGAGCTCGGTTCACCTAACCACGCGTTTTCTCTCTCGGGGGTCGATGTCCACGCCGTGGGTGCCGATCCGTTCTGTTACGTAGACTTGCCAGCGGTGGCGAAATTCGCGTCGCCAGTGCCCCTGGCCTATTGGCCCAGCCGGATAATGCGGCATACAGTGACCCAACTCCGCAAGGCAGAGCACTGGGACGCCGTCGTGGCGATCCAGATTCCCGTGGCACAATACGTTCTGTCTTGGCCTATTCCACGGATCGTCGACGTTGATACAGGATTGGCCTACCAGATGCGCGAAAGGATGCGCGCCGCAAGGGGGTGGGTAGGCCGCATTCGAGCATTTGTGAGCTGGAAGAAGGCGCAGCAGCATGAGGCGCGGATAGTACGCAGGTATGGGGCCGCGACTGTCGCCACGAATCACGAGGTAGACCTCCTGCGGTCGATGGTTCGCCAAGCTCGATGCCGCGTCGTCGTAGTTTCGAACGGTGTCGATGTTGCCCGCAATCACCTCGGCGTGGCCTCGCGCCGCCCTAATAGCCTGGTCTACAATGGGGCCCTGGGCTATACCCCCAACTACGATGCTATGCGCTATTTCCTCGCTGAGATCTACCCTCTTATCAAACAGAAAATCCCTGACGTCTCGATGACTATTACCGGTTCCACGCGAAACGTCGACCTGGTCGGTTTGGCCCTGGATGACTCGGTTACACTGACGGGCTACGTCGATGACGTTCGCATTCCGGTGGCGAGTGCGGCAGTCTGCGTGGTTCCATTGAGGCAGGGTGGCGGCACAAGGACGAAGATCCTGGAAGCCATGGCCCTGGGAACCCCGGTAGCGACCACCTCCAAGGGGGCTGAGGGACTGAGCATGGTCGACGGGGAGACCGGCGTGATTGCGGACTCTCCGGAGCGGTTTGCGGCACAGACTGTGCTGTTGTTGCAGCGAGAAGATATGCGGCAGCGAATCGCTACCGGTGCCAGACAGCTTGTGGAGGATACCTACGACTGGGAACGCATCGGGCAAGGTTTCGCCAACCTTGTCGCAGAGACAGTGGGGAGTTTCAGCGCTGCGAGGAGAACAGGGTGTGGTGAGTCGGCTACGCCGGACGCTGGTTGACCACCGGGTGTGGGTCTGGGGACTGGTGGCTGCCGTCATCCTTGGCGCAGCCGGGCTGAGTTACCTCTCGCCAAAGAGAGGGGCATTCCTGCTCATTATGGGTTTTAGTGCCGCTGCATTGCTGGAGCATCCACGCCTGGGCGTGTACGCTATCGTCATATCGGCGATGCTCCTCCCTTTCGAGCTTAGCACAGGCACCGACGTCACACTAAATATCTCGACCGTACTAGTGCCCATCTCCCTGGGACTCTGGGCACTGGACATGATCCGCCGGGGGCAGTTCGGGATAGCCTCGTCGCGTCCTAACCGACCGTTCCTACTCTTCTTGGCGGCTGGGCTGCTTTCCCTTTTTATAGGTTCCGCCACCTGGGACCCTGCGGTACCGCGGTCAAGTCGATTCCTGATCGTTCAGCTAGCCCAGTGGGCAGTCTTCGCTTTCGCGGCAGGGGCTTTCTGGCTAACGGCTAATCTGGGTCATAGCGCAGATCGTTTGCGACGGCTGACGTTCGTCTACCTAGGCGTCGCAAGCGCGCTCGCGATTCTGCGTGTGGTGCCGTGGGCTGCCCCGCTGACGGGCCGATTGGCTACTCTTGCCCTCGACCGCGCTCCCTTCTGGGCTTTGCTCGTCGCTATAGCAGTGAGCCAACTCTTGTTCAACAAGAACCTCTCGATTGGCTGGCGGCTTTTCCTGGCAGCCGCTACTGCTTCGGTATTGATCTACGCCTTTGTCCTTGAGCGAGCAACAGCATCGAACTGGGTCGGTGTTGCCGCAGCTCTTGGCATACTGGCCTGGCTTCGCTGGCCCCGTCTCCGCTGGCTGGCGATCCCTGTCTTGGCGGTGCTGGCGGTCACTGGAATGCTTTCCTCGACTATCTACGACTTCGCGGGCGGCGATGCCGAATGGACCGAAAGCGGGGGATCCAGATTGGCACTGATCGGACGTGTTGTCCAGGTTACGATGCGCAACCCGATCACGGGTCTGGGGCCGGCGGCCTATCGTCCCTATGCGGCGATAGAGCCGCTGCTATACAGAGGGGCATTCTGGGTGGCGCCCAGTATCAACTCACACAACAACTATGTGGATCTGTTCTCTCATACTGGCCTGTTGGGCTTGGGACTGTTCCTGTGGTTTGCGGTCGAACTGATCCTTCTAGGTCTACGATTGCGGACGAGGTTCTCCACGGGATTCGAGGCCGGGTATGTGAATGGTATGATCGCGGCATGGGTCAGTGCGCTTGTCTTGATGCTATTCGCCGATTGGATTTTGCCCTTTGTGTACAATATCGGGTTTCCGGGATTTCAGGCCAGTGTTCTCGTTTGGCTGTTTCTCGGAGGCCTGGTGATGTTGGAGAACATCGATATTCCTGCCGGGCTCGGTGCCGAGACGTACCGGCGGGGTGATTGATGGATCTGTCGATCATCATCGTCAACTGGAACACGCGGGAGCTGCTGGCAGGTTGCCTCAGATCCGTTTTCGGTTCGCAGTTGCCGGCTGTTAGTTCCAGGGGGGAAACCGGTAGCTCGGCGCTGGAGCCGACGCAGCCTAGTCTCCCATTTACCAGCGCCACGCCCGGGTTATTGGCCGGTGAGGTCATCGTGGTCGATAATGCATCGACTGACGGAAGTGCGCGGATGGTGCGCGAGCAATTCCCGTGGGTGCGGGTGATCGAGAATACGGAGAACGTCGGATTTGCGCGAGCGAACAATCAGGGCATCGGCCAGAGCCAAGGACGCTATGTGGTTCTGTTGAACAGCGACACCGAGGTTCACGCTGGCGCGTTTGACACGCTGGTCGCGTTCCTGGATACCCACCCGTCGACTGCGGGATGCGGGCCACGCCTGCTCAATGCCGATGGAAGTCTGCAACCGTCGTGTCATCCGATCCTCACGCCCGGGCGGGAATTCTGGAGGCTGGTGTTCCTCGATCGGTTCTGGCGAAGAGCCACCTATGCCCAACAGCGGTGGGGTTTCTCAACACCGCGTCGGGTGGAGGTGATCAAAGGCGCGTGTCTGATACTACGGCGCGAGGCCCTTGCCCAAGTGGGCCTGCTGGATGAGCGATACTTTATGTATACTGAGGAGATGGATCTGTGCTATCGTTTGCTCAGGGCCGGCTGGGAGCTCTGGTGGGTGCCCCAAGCCCTGGTCACGCACTATGGAGAGGCCAGCAGCAAGCAGGTCGCCGATGCGATGTACCTTGAGCTATACCGGAGCAAAGCTCAGTTTCAGCGCAAGTTCGGTGGTGAACGGGCGGTCCGCCGCTTCAGGCGGCTGCTCTGGCTTGCCTATGCGCCGCGCTGGGCTGTCGCTGCCGTGGGTAGCTCGTTTGTGTCCTCTCTCGCAAGCCGCGCCCACACGTATCGTCGATTGTTGAGCGCTTTGTCTACGCTGTAATCGCGGACGCGCTCGTCGCGTCCCGCCATCGTTTCTGAATAGATTCGAACGTCCAGCAGGCTGTGGACGGCCAACATTTCTGCCTGTTAGGATGTGAGTCCTCCCTGTATTCACGCCTCTGTATGGACGCCTCTCCGGCTATCGATGGCTCGAAGCCTCCCTGTGCACTTACGCACTCGACAGAAAGTAGGAACTCAGTATAATCGGAGGTATATGACGGATTTCCTGTATTTCGGTCATTGCCAATAGCCTCCATACTGCCTCAGCATCCGATTCACCACACACTTCTCCTCCAAGCAGCGGGCTGAATTGCTTGTCGCGACTGGTTTCGGGCGGACAACCCGAGCCGGCGACCTCATATAGACAAGACGGAAAGGGCACTCCACATGAAACGGACTAGAGCCGTCAACCGAGCTGGACTGCGCACCCTAAGTCTCGCCGTAGTGCTTGTATTACTCCTGCAAATCGGTGGGCTTCCGGGCCCCTCAGGTTATCCCATCATCTCTGGCGTGGCGATCGTCCAAGCTGCGGGGGACGCGCCCATTGCTCCTTCGGTCGTGGCAGATCCGCCCGATGACCAGGCACGGCTGTCTGCCCCTGTGAAGGATGCTGCTGCGGAAGCGGCATGGCCAATGGCGGGCGCTAACCCTGCGAGAACATCTTGGACGCCTGAAGAGGTAAGCGGCCAACTCAATCCGGTCTGGTACCGGGTCATCGAACCCTACATCGCTCCCTACGTACAGATCATCGCGGCAAATGGGCTACTTTATCTCTCGACTTCGGGAGGCCTCTATGCACTCTACGCGTTAACCGGCGCGACGGCCTGGGTATTTCCCACGGAGCTGCCGCTGGGGAACTCGCCGACTGTGTACAATGGCGTCGCCTACGTAGGTGGGTATGACCACAAGATCTACGCCCTGGATGCGCTAACTGGGCAGCTGCGGTGGACATACGAGGCTGGTGCCGGCTTTGCCACCAACCCACTGGTGTTGACGCTCGATAGCCGGACCATGATCTACGCGGGGAACCGTGATGGTCGCCTCTACGCGATTGAGGACCTGGGATCGTCGGCCTCTCTCGAATGGCAGTACCAGACGGCAGGACCCATCCTGTTTTCGGCAGCCTACACGGACGGCACAGTCTATATGGCTTCCAACGATTCCTACGCCTATGCGCTCGATGCACTTAGCGGCGCTTTGGTCTGGAAGTCATCCAAGCTCCCTGGCGCGGGCTTCCACGGCTATTGGCCTGTGGTCTACCAGGATCCCGGCACTGGTGCGGACGCTGTGATCCTGGCCGGTAGTAATAACTACCGCATGCTGCTAGAACCCTCCTATACCTATGACCTACAGGGACGCGAGACCAACGACATCTGGCCGAATCGCGCCAGCGAACCCCGCGGCACGCTCTTCGGGGTGCGCAGCCCGGATGGATCCGTTGATGCCACGCGCGCGCTTCAGTACTTTGAGGCAAAGCCTTGGCGCCGGACCTATATCGTGTTGGATCGAGAGACTGGCCATGAGGTGACCTTTGACTTTGACGGCGATGGCAAGGCGGAATACGCTCCGGTGCTCTGGCACGGCACGCACAGCGGGAACCGCTATCCCCCTGTCGTCGGATCCGACGGAGTCCTCTATCAATCAAATACCTATATGTCTGACGAATGGATCCCAGCAGGTCAGGTGAGCGGCTGGGCATATGGGGATTCGTCCATCACTACACCAAGTGCCTTGTGGATTGCTATGGATGAGGCAATGGGATACTCTGCGGGCGGCAATCTGGTCTACTGGACTCACTGTAGTGGCTGTGGTGGAGGGTCAGCCGGATCCTTCGACATCAGTGTGGCCAATACCTATGCCAATGATGGACTTCCCGATGCCAGCCGCGAATGGGTGTACTATGACTACAACCTTGCATCGAAAGTGCCAGGGTACGATGTCCTGCTTGCTAACAGTAATGTGTTCCAGGGCACAGGCGCGAGCGTGAACGGCGTCTACGGACAGCAAGCGTACCAGAACCCTCCGATTCCCTATGCCGGCCGGGTCTATGTGCACCATTCAAATGCGGTGATTGCGTTTGGGAATTATGACGGAGCGCCTGTGCATTTGCCTATGGCTGAGACCGTGACCGCTCCCGATGCGGACCTTTCCGTTACTGGTGGCGACTCTCAGCAGAAGCTGGCTGCTGAAGTACGGAAGATCCTCGCTGCCGGGCACCTTCGGCCCGGCTACCGCAGTACGGGTCTGTTCGACGGCCACAGCCGGAATCAACTCGGCGACTATCTGATCGATTACTGGCACGATCCATCCGACACGCTATACACGTTGGTTCTGGCCTTGCCCTATCTATCCCCCGACCTTCAGCAGGACGTCAAGACGTATCTTCGAGCGGAGTTTGCGGCATATACCCCCTACCAGGTTACGCACGTAGGTTGGCGAGATGGCGCGCCGCGTGAGCCGTTTGACCTGCCTCAAGAGGCGCAAGTTGACCTGTCCAACAATCCCGCATGGGTGAGTGGCTACGATTTTGATGGTTGGCTGTGGCCACCACAGATGTTCTACGCACTGTGGAAATACGTGGGAGTGTTCGGTTCAGCGAAGACGGTCTTCGATGCTAGCCGGTCGAGGCTGGAGGCTCCTCCGTCAGATGCGTATCTGATCGAGTACCCGTATGTGCACAATGCCTACATCGCCGGCTATCTGGGCTATCTGAAACTCGAGGCTATGGCCGGTTATCCAGAGTCGGCAAATGTTAGGGCAGAGCTGACGCGGCTGCTCGCCCTAAGGGTCTCTACGTTTGACAAAGACGCATCCTCCACGCTTCGTGGCGAGCTTAGAGCGTTGAGTATAGCGAGAAACTTCATGTATCTGGTTCCTGAGTTAGGCCAGCACTTACACGACGCGATTTACCGCGAGGTGCAGGATGCAATCGATGAGTACAGCGAGATAGCGCCTTACTGGTTCGTAGCGGATTTCGATGCTACAGCCGGCGAGGGTGGCAACCAGCCCTATTTCGACTACTGGGCTCTGTTCCAGGCAAGAGCTCTGGTCTTGCAGGAACCCGGTAATCAGCTGGCCAAGTACCTTGATGTGCCGGCGGTGCAGGTCGGAGACCTGTATTATATCCAGAACCTGGTTGCCCTGCTCGACACAGGCCTGGCGTCTAGCCTCAGCAAGACCGCAAACTCAACGATTGCGAACGCAGGTGAGACGCTCACGTACACACTCACATTCTCCGGATATACTGGTGCTCTCACAATCACCGACACCTTGCCTACAGGCGTAAGTGAGCCAGAGTTCATCGAGCTTGGGGGCACTGCCATTACGCCGACGTATCATGCCAGCGCGCATCAGATAATCTGGAGCGATACCCTCTTGACGGACACGCCTGTCACGGTGCGCTATCAGGTCACTGTGACTGCTAATCAACCTATCGCACTCAAGAATAGGGCGGATCTGAGCACAGCGGAGGGCGTCAGCAGCACGTCGACGTTCACCGTTATTGCTAATCCACGTCGTTGCTTCCTGCCGCTCGTGGCAAAGAAAGGATGAGTGTCTCAGTGCGATACTGTGCAAACGCAGAAATCGCCAAGCCGATGATCGCTGGCTGTAGCGGTCTGCCGTGCGACCGAGGCGGGAAGCGCGCCATACGGTGTCACCGACTGACGCGACTATTCGTCCTGTTGGGTCTAGTCCTGCTGAGCACTTTGCAGATACCCTCGATATATGCGTGGGGGTTGTCAGGGTCCCCAGCGGATGTGCTGCAGCCTGCATTGCAGTCGTTACTTACGCCTCTGCGCCGGGTCTATGCCCCGTACAACGTGCCGGCGAGTGAGGCTGCCGTCTTCTGGTTCGGACGTGTCACGCCGAGTGAAAACTACACTGACGTTCGTATCCGCTACACGGATGAGAGTCTGCTCCTGGGCCTGGGAATCATGGACCGGCTGCTGTGGTACGACACCACACCCTCGGCTGCGGATCTAACCGCGTGGGATTCGGTTTCACTCTACTTGAGCCGGAGTGGGGTCACAGGAGCGACTCTTGATGCTGGCTGCTATCGCTTCGATGCCCAGCTCGCCTGGTGGGAGGAGAACTACCAGACGGCATATCGGGGTGACGCGAATACGTGGACAATCGCGACTCTGCCCTTCACGACCAGCTATGGCTGGAATGGTAACGTCCCGAACAACGACAGCGAAGATGACCGCGGTTGGATGTTGTATTACACCATCCCGTTCGCAGCTCTCGGACTTGACGGTCCACCCGCGCAGGGCACGGTCTGGGGGTTTGGCGTCGCGGTCCACGACCGTGACAGTGCGGCCGGGCCGCCGCTAGCCGATCAGACTTGGCCCGAGACGATGAGCCCATCGCAGCCGGAGACCTGGGGACAACTAGTCTTTGGTTTGAAGCCCGCATACGTACCTGACCGTGCGGTAGCGGAGCGAATTACGGTCATCCGACAGGGCCTCGATGGGGCTGTAGTGACCGATGCCGACGTAGGTGGGAGCAGTATCTGTGGTGACCCCTCAGGTCCGGATTTCTTTCCCACCTGGGGCACCCTGAACTGGGCCGGCAAAGAGTTCCTCAACGTTCAGCACGTGGATGCGATCAGCGAGTGGCCGTGCTTTTCGAAGTACTACGTGACATTCCCGCTGGACGCACTCCCCGCCGGCAAAGCTGTGCTTTCGGCCAGGCTGACGCTCTACCAGTTCGGCAACGCCGGGGAGGGCACGACACCTGGCCCGCAGTCCTCCTACATCGAGGTGCTCACCGTCGGCGAGGACTGGGACGAGGAGACGGTTACGTGGAACAGCGCGCCGCTCGCCGAGGAGAACGTCGCCGGCACGTGGGTCGATCCCCTGGCGGCGTCGCCGCCGTGGCCCGGCATCCCCAGGGAGTGGGACGTCAGCGGGGCCGTGGCCGAGGCCTACGCGGCCGGCGAGCCGCTGCGCCTGGCGCTTTACTCCCCCGACTGGCCCTTCCACAGTGGCAAGTACTTCTACACCTCAGACATCGGCGGCGGGGGCGAGGGCCGCCCCACGCTCACGATCGCCTGGAGCAATCCCGTGGCGTCCCTGTCCAGGACGGCGACGCCCCACGCCGCCGTCTACGACGACGCCGTCACGCACACCCTGGCCCTCGTGGGGTACGGCGGCCCGCTTACGCTCACCGACACCCTTCCCGCGGGCCTCGGCGCGCCACAGGCGCTAGCCTGGGAGGGCACGACAGCAGCACCCACCTATGACGCCGGCGCCCGCCGGCTGACGTGGCGGGACGCGCCGCCGTCGGGACAGCGCGTGCTGGTCACCTACACGACGCAGGTAGCCACGCACGCGACGGTTGCGCTGGTCAGCAGGGCTGCGCTCCAGGGCATCGGCGACATCGCCGCGGAGGCATCAACAACCGTCGTCGCCAACCCCTACCAGATCGCCCTGCCGCTTGTGCTCAGGCGCCGTTAGGTCGTCTTACTGACAGCTCACAGCTATCAGCTATCAGCTCTTAGCTGAGCGGTTCCGCGCTACCGCAACACCAGCGGCAGATACACCCCGATCCAGTTCACGTGCACCGTCGCACTCCGCGTCAGCGTCACCACGCCGGTCGCGTTGATGTCCGCGACGTTGGTCAGGGTGCCCGTCGAAGTGAGCGTCACAGTGGCTGCATACGTGATCGTCACCGGGGCCTCCGTTGATACCACACCCGTCCACAGCAACGTAGGAGCCGCTGTGTCATCGGCTGCAAGTGAGCCAGGGACGCAGGCCAGACCGCCCGGCAACGTGTCACTGAAAACAACCCTGAGACCCGAAGGGGGTGTGATGCCCCGAATACCCACTGTGTACGTGATGCGCTGGCCGGTCCGGACTACGTCGGTGGAGGTTGTCTTGGTGGAGTCCCCAAGATCCGAAACGCTCGTCGGGGCACGTCCGGCTCCCAACTCGCGAGCCTCGCCATCATCCACCAGAAGGCGTTGCCCTTGAGCTTGCAGAAGAGCCTGGCTTCGGGCGGGCTGTCTGTATGTGCACAAGAACTCGGGAGGTCGGTGCAATACTCAGGGTGGGCATTGCAGAAGTCCGCGCCTCAGGTACACGTGGCCTCCGAGGTGTTGACGTAGGGCCCGCCGCCCAGCGGGTCATAGGTCTCGATATCCGCGAAGTCGAAGAGCACCTTGTCGTGGTCGAGGGCGTATTGCTGGACCATGTCGTTGTTGCGGTCGAGCGTGGCACTCCCGCCGTCGGTGTGCCCCGTCATCAGGATGAACCGCATGTCAGGGTACTGTGTCTCGAGCGCGTCCAGCGTGTCGAGGTACTGCTGTACCGTGGCCTCGGAGTTCGTGGACTGCTCTCCGCACCAAGACCACATTGAATCGTCGAACCAGCCCGTGTCTGCCACCGACTGTGTGAGACTGATGCCGTAGGCGGTACTCCAGTACAGCCCCAGCGTGATGTAGGTATTGCTGCCCCCCGACATTGTTGCCGTCGTAGATCCGCGGCGCTCCCGTCTCGCCGGGCAGCCCCACGTCCCCGCTGGCCATGACCGCGACGCTGTAGGCCGGGTCCACCTGCTCGAGCTTGGTGATGCCCGAGATGATCTGCGAGCCGTGCGAGGTATGGGCGTAGTGGAACGCGAGCTACTTCGCCGCCTCGATCCATTCCGCGGGGACCTGGCCTAGGTCCGTACACGTGTGGTCGATGATGATCGGCCTGCCGTCGCCGCTGTCTGCTGCGAGGACAGCCGCTGCTCCTGAGAAGAACATCAAGATCAAAGTCCCCACCAACAGCGATTTCGCGAATTGCCGAGGCATACCTACCTCCCTGGCTGCTTAACAGGTCGGCTTGGGCGATGTCAGCTTCGATGCGGGGGTGTTCAACGCCGCTGAGATGGACGAAGTGAACTCTTGACGCTCCAAGCATAATCGAGATCGCCCCTCTGTCAGACGGAGGGCGGCGTTTGCACGTTGGCACGTGATCACGTTCAGATGTGTCAACGTGCAAACGCTCCTCTCCCCCTTAGCACCTTTCTAAACATTCCTTTACCGGGGCAAGACGTTCAGCCCCTAGAATGACAGTAAAGGATTGGGGGACGATGCCATCGTCCCCCGTCCCCTGCACTCGGGAGATCGCAATGTCTGTCACCGATCAGCAGCAGTAGGAGAACACCCGATGCGCATCTGCTATGCGCTCCTATCACCAACCTTCGGGATGCACCAGTACACGGCGGATCTGGCGAACCGCCTTGCCGGTGCGGGCCATGACGTGCATGTCGTGACGACGACGCGCGCGCCCCGCGATCGCTATGTCTCAAGCGTGGTCGTGCACACCCCCATCGAGACGACCAGCACGGGGTTTTCCCCGGAAAGCCTGCGCTTTGGGAACGTGCGCCGCGTCGAGACGGCGGTGATGGATCTGGACCCCGACCTCGTCCACTTCAGCGGCCCTCACGCGTGGAATCTGCCGCTCCTGCACCGGCTGCGGGGTCACGGCGTGCCCACCCTGCATACCCTTCACGATCTCGACCCGCACCTGGGCAGTGGCTATGGCACCCTACTCCGCCTCTGGAACCGGCAGATCATCAACGCGACCGACCACATCTTGGTTCACGGCGAGACCTATTACGAACGGCTGCTGGCGATGGGGATCCCGTCCGAGCGCCTCACCTCGACCCCGCTCCTCCATCTCTTCATCGGCGGCAGTTGGGTTGGCGCCTATCCCGATCTCGCCGCCGCGGTCGAGTACCAGCCGTGGGCGCTCTTCTTCGGGCGCCTGCAGCAATACAAGGGGATCGAGTACCTGATCTCGGCCTGCGCGATGATGAGCGAGTCCAAGGCCTTCCCCGCCCGCGTAGTCATCGCGGGGTCCGGGGATCTGTCGGCGCTGTGGGCCGGATCGCTCCCACCGCGGCTGGAGATTCATAACTATTTGATCAGCGACGAGGAGGCGATGGATCTTTTCTGTCGCTGCGGCCTGCTCTGTCTGCCCTACGTCGATGCGACGCAGTCCGCGCTTATCGCGGCAGCCTACTATTTCCGTAAGCCCGTCCTGATCACGCGCACCGGCGCGCTCCCCGAGTACGTCGAGGAGGACCGCACCGGGCGCATCGTCGAGCCCGACCACCCCGCCGCGCTCGCCCGCGCCCTGGAGGCTATGCTGGCCGACACAGAAGGTCTGCAGCGAATGGGGGCGGCAGGGCGGGCCTGGTACGATGCCCGGCGCGCCGCGGAGGAGGAGGCCCTGGTTCAGGTGTATACGGATCTCGCCGGCAGGCGTAACCACGCGAGGCAGTCAGTCCCGATAGCGGTACCGGAGGGTGAGCATGGCGTCTGAGGGAAGTCGCGTCCGGTGGGCTTCAGGGTGGGAGAGGGAGCGGGCGGTCCCCCGCGCGGGCGTCCGGCTCAGCGCGATGGAGCGGAAGTGGCTACTCATCGGGTTTGACCTGGTACTGGTCAACGCCGCGCTCCTGTTCGCCGCGGTGCGCTGGAACGGCTTCGTCCTATCGCAGGTGTCCGTCGTCGCCTACTACAAGTGGTTCCTCACGCTGTCAGTCCTATGGTTGGCGATCGGCACAATCCTGGACATCTACAGCTTACCGAGGGCGGCCAGCACTACCACCATCATCGCCAGCGCCGGCAGCGCGGCGCTGGTCACCACGGTGCTCTATCTGATGATCCCGTGGCTGACGCCGCCGATTCTGCACCGCAGCTACGCGATTGGTTTCGTGGTCCTGACCACCGGGCTATTGCTGGTCTGGCGCGTCATCTACGCGCGGGCGCTCGTGCATCCTGCCTTCACCCGTTACGGGCTCATCGTGGGCGGGACAGCAGCGGCGCTGGACCAGGTGGAATTGGTCCAGCAGGCCGGTCGGCAGAGTGACGCCAACCCCTTCCGGGGCACAGGCTATGGGATCATCGGCCGGGTCGCGGACTTGGATGCCGGGGAATCGCCGGGCGATATCCCCTTGCTTGGCGACGTCAGAAAGCTCGTGCGCCTCGCTCGCCAGCACGGGGTCGATGAGATCATCGTCGCGCCCACCCACGAGCAGGAGCTCTGTCTGGATGCGCGCGAGGTGCTGCTCGATTGCCGAGAGTTGGGCCTGCAGGTCAGCAGCCTGGCCAGCGTCTATGAGCGGCTGACGGGCAGGCTGCCGGTGGACCGCGCCTGCTACGACCTGCAGTTGCTGCTCAGCCCGCCCGACAGCCCGAGCGCCCGGCTCTATGCCGCCTCCAAGCGCACGATGGACATCGTCCTATCTGTGATCGGGCTGGCCGCGCTCGCCGTGATGCTGCCCTTCATCATCCTGGCGAACGCCATCGGCTCGCCGGGCCCGCTCTTCTACCGACAGGAGCGCATCGGCAAGGGCGGGCGCCCCTTCACGCTGATCAAGCTGCGGTCCATGGTCCCGAACGCCGAATGGCGGACCGGCGCGGTATGGAGCGGCAAGGGCGATCCCAGGATCACGCCGATCGGGCGCTGGCTCCGCAAGAGCAGGCTCGATGAGGTGCCGCAGCTCATCAACGTGCTGCGGGGCGAGATGAGTATCGTCGGCCCGCGGCCCGAGCGCCCGAGCTTTGTAGGTCCGCTCTCCCGGACGCTGCCGCTCTATCGCGCCCGGCACGCGGTCAAGCCGGGCCTCACCGGGTGGGCGCAGGTACACTATGAATACGGGGACTCGGTCGACGACGCGCAGATGAAGCTCGAATACGACCTTTACTACGTCAAACACGCCAGCCTCTATCTGGATCTGCTGACCATGCTCCACACGGTGCGGGTCGTTTTGGGGCTGAAAGGGCAGTAGTCAGCATGGCACGGGTTCTGTATCTCACGCAGGTGTTGCCCTACCCGCTGGACTCGGGGGCCAAGGTACGCCAGTATCACATGATCCGTCACCTGAGCAGGCAGCACGAGGTGACGCTGGTCTCCTTCACTCGCCCCGACGATCCCCCTGAGGCGGTCGATCGGCTCAAAGCGATCTGCCAGGAGGTGCACGTCGTGCCGATGCGGCGCACCCTGTGGCGCAATCTCGTGGCTACGGCGAAGGGGCTTGTCACAGGGCTGCCGGTGCTGGTGACCCGCGACGAGATTGGCCAAATGAAGGCTTTGCTGAGCGAGCTGACGCGGCAGACCAGATTCGATGTTGTCCACGCCGACCAGCTCTCGATGGCCGGGTATGGTCTGCTCGCCGCCCGAATGTCCCCCCCGCCGCCGTCCCAAGGCACTGCTAGACGAACACAATGCGTTTCATCTCCTGGTGCGACGGATGGCGGATACCGAAACGCGGAGGCTGCGACAGATCGCCATGGCGCGCGAGGCCCGGGCCTTTGCCCGCTATGAAGCCGCTATGTGCAGGACTTATGATGCCATTCTGACCGTCATCTCCGAGGATCGTGAGTCTCTGCTGTCGCTCTTCCACCCCGCAGAACGGGCGAGGCTGGCTCCGAAGTTCACCGCGATCTCCATTTGCGTCGACCCCGGCAATACACCGCCGGTTGCCCGGACGGATGCTCCGCCCCCCACAATCCTGCATCTTGGCACGATGTTCTGGCCGCCCAACAGCAACGGGGTGCTCTGGTTTGCCCGAGAGGTGCTCCCTCGCATCCACCAGGAGATGCCCGAGGCGAGGTTCGTAGTGATCGGCAAGAACCCGCCGAGGGAAGTCGAGAATCTAGCCGCAGATCCCCGCATCGAGGTCGCCGGCTACGTCGCAGACCTCCAGCCCTACCTCACGCACACCGACGTGTTCGTCGTGCCGCTCCACGCCGGCAGCGGCATGCGGGTCAAGATCCTCGACGCGTGGATGTGGGGATTGCCCATCGTCTCGACACCGATTGGCGCTGAGGGCATCCTGGTGCGTGATGGGGACAACATGCTACTCGCCAGAGGAGCCCGCGACTTCGCCGCGGCTACGTTGCGGCTGCTCACGGATACCGACCTCAACCAGAAACTGAGAGCCAACGGAAGGGCCTGGGTAGAGCAGCACTACAGCTGGGAGAGCGTCTACGGGCAGGTGGACCGGGTCTACGAAGGGTTGCTTAGGCCGGGAGGAGCGGTGGACGGCAGCGACCGACCGCCACAGGCCGTGCATTGGGTGGAGGATGACATGGCAATGAACGTGCTCTCGGTTGTGATTCCCGCGTACAACGAGGAGGAGGGGATCGCCCAGATCATCGAGCGCGTCCTCCCGATCCGTTCGAGCCTGCGCGAGATCGGGGTAGAGGATATGGAGCTCATCGTGGTTGACGATGGGTCGCGCGATCGCACGGCGTCAATCGCCGCGCAATATCCCGAGGTGCGCCTCGTCAAGCATATGAGGAATCAGGGCTACGGCGCTGCCATCAAGACGGGGTTCGGTCAGGCCACGGGCTGTCTGCTCGGTTTCCTGGACGCAGATGGCACCTATCCGCCTGAGTACTTCCCCGAGCTATGCAGCGTCGCATTGAGCGAGGACGCGGACCTGGTGGTGGGCTCGCGGATGGCGGGAGCGGACAGCGAGATGCCGAGGGTGCGGCGGCTGGGCAACCTGGTCTTCGCCAACCTGGCCAGTCTGCTGGGCAGTGACCACGTGAGCGACAGCGCCAGCGGTATGCGCGTCATCCGCCGCGAGGCGCTCTCACGCCTCTATCCGCTGCCCGATGGCCTCAATTTCACCCCCGTGATGAGCGTCCGCGCGCTCCACGAGCAGATCAACTGGCGTGAGGTGCCCATTCCCTACAAGGAGCGCGTCGGTCGTTCCAAGCTGAGCGTCGTGCGTGATGGCCTGCGCTTCCTGGAGACTATCATCTGGACGGCGCTATGCTACAATCCCGTGCGGATCCTGGGCGGCGTTGGCCTGGGCCTTGGAGTCGTCGCCGCACTCATCGGGCTGGGCATCGTGATCGCGCGATTGTCGGGAGTCACCAGCCTCGGGCCTTTGGGGGTAACGGCGGTCTTCGTCGCCGGTCTGTGCGCCTTTGTGGGAACCACGCTCTTTGCGATGGGTGCCACATCAAACTACCTCGTCTCGCTTTTCTATAGGAATCCGATCAGGCAAGGACTGCTGGGTCATCCGCTCTTTGCACGGCCACTAGAACGCCATTTCGGCTGGATGGGCCTCGTCATCGGTCTGGTCGGGCTGGTGACCGGCGCCGTCAGCGTGTGGCTGGCCCTGCGCGGCTGGGCCTTGGAGCGACTGTGGTTCTACCTTCTTGTGGCTGCGATGTCGCTCATTATGGGCACGCAACTAACCGCCTTCCGGGTCATCATGAGTATGCTGGCGGAGCTGAACCTACGGGACCAGTGCATCGATGAGGATCTGCAGGGGAAACCGTGTACAGTGGAGTGCGCAACGGCACCTTGAGCAACCTCAAACAACAGGAGTCTGGAGAGGGACCTATGCACATACAACAGCAGCCGGCCGCTCGAAGCGTGGGCAAGAGGCTGGCGTTGCCACATATTCCCGAGGTCTCGGCCCCGGGGTTCAGGAACCAGTTCGGCATCGATGTGCTGCTGGTCAATCCACCGTCGCCCAACCGCGATCCGTACATTCGTGACATTCACCGCGTGGGTCGCAACAGCCGCGAGGGGACGATCTGGCCTCAGACCGCGCTCGCGCAACTGGCGGCGATGTTCGGGGAGGATACGTCAGTTCGGGTCGTCGATTGTATCGCCGAGCGCATGACCTGGCCCCAGTTCGAGCAGCTGCTCGTCGAAGTGACTCCCCGATACTACATCACGCAGGCAACAGCCCCAACCCTGACCAACGATATGCGTGGGGTCTTCCTGGCCAAGGCCCTGGGGGCGACAACGATGGCAATGGGCACGCACGTCAGTCCCGCAGCCGACGATACGTTGAGAGCCTTCCCCGCGTTGGACTTCGCCCTGCGCGGGGAACCCGAGGAGACGGTACGTGAGCTGGTAGACACGCTGGAGTCGGTCCGCCTGAAGGCGGTCGACCAACAAGATCAGTTATCGGATGCCAAGCGCACTGAGGCTCTTTCTCAAGTCAAGGGCATAGCCTACCTGCACGATGGGTGCGTCGTGATGACTCCGGATCGCCCCTTCGTCGCCGATCTGGACAACCTGCCTATCCCGCGACATGAACTGCTCCCGCTCAAGCGCCTACAAGCTCCCCGTCGTCGCGGGACGCTATACCTTCGTGGTCACCAGCCGAGGATGTCCGGCAGGCTGTCGCTTCTGTATCAAGCACGTGACCTATCAGAATACGTTCCGGTTCCGCTCTCCGGAGCACATTATGAAGGAAGTCGACAAGCTGGTCGAGCTGGGTACGACCAACATCCACTTTGAGGCCGATCTCTTCACCATCAACCGCGATCAGGTGCTGGGCCTCTGTGCGGCGCTCAAGGAGCGCGGGAATCCTATCCGCTGGACGTGCAACAGCCGCGTGGATTTCGTCGACCCCGAGCTTCTCCGCGAGATGGCTGAGTCCGGCTGCTGGATGATCGCGTGGGGGATCGAGTCTGGTGCACCCGAGATTCTGCATCGTGTGCGCAAGGGGATCGAGCCCGAGCAGGTGGTGCAGGCGCTTCGGTGGGCCAAAGCTGCCGGCATTCGAAACTACGGTTACTTCATCATTGGGCTTCCCGGCGAGACCGAGGAGACCATCGAGCGGACCATCGCCTTCTCAAAGACGTTGCCGCTGGACTTTGCGCTCTTCCACATCGCGGTGCCCTACCCTGGCACTCCTCTCTGGTATGAGGCACTCGAACAGGGCTGGCTCCGTGTGCAGCGTTGGGAGGACTTCGACATGTACAACTCCGCTGCGCTCGAGTACCCAGACTTATCCGCAGCGCAGCTACAGCGCGCCGCGAAGCGGGCCGCGCGTGAGTGGGCCCTGAGGCCTGCCCCGATGTGGACCTTCATCAAGGAGCTGCGCAACCTCGATACGTTGGCCCAGTGGATGCGAATCGGCGTGCGCCATCTGGGTTGGATCATAGGGCAATCGTAGCATCGTTCTGTGACCAGGAGACGGCTATCCAGGATGGCAAAACAGTGAATCGTGTTCGTCGGTGGCTTCTGCCCGGCATTCTCATCATATCGGTCCTGATCCGCGTGGCTGTAGCGCTCTATCTCGGCGACGTTGTCGACGCACCGTCGCTACTGACCGACCAGCGCTCCTATCACGCCCTGGCCGCGCGCCTGATCTCCGGGCACGGCTTCAGCTTCGACAAGCCGTGGTATCCCTTCACGCCGGCAGACACGCCCACAGCGCACTGGTCGTTTCTCTACTCCCTGACGGTGGCCTCTGTGTATGCCGTCTTCGGCGTCCATCCGCTTGCGATGAGACTAGTACAGGCGACTATCGGCGGACTGCTGTTGCCGCTGGCCGTCTACAAGTTGGCCCATCGTGTCTTCGGGGCGACCGCATCCGGCGAGACTGCGGATCACCTGCAGGGCGATCGAGCGCCGGATCTCGTACCCCTGGCTGCCGCGGCAATCACTGCGGGCTATGGGTATTTCGTCCTGTACGCTGCCACGTTGATGACTGAGACCTTGTTCATCATCGCCCTGGTCTGGTCACTCGACGTGACCTTGGGTGTCGCCGACTACCTGCGCCGCCGGGGAAGAGTGCCGCTACAGATGGTTGTGCAGCTAGGACTGAGCTTGAGTCTCGCAACGCTGCTGCGGCAGTCGATCCTACCCTGGGTCCCGGTGCTCCTCGCTTACCTCCTGTGGTTGGCCTGGCGCCACGAGCGCGTGAAGGATGGCGTCTATGCAGGCGTGATAGTCTGTGGTATGCTAGCAGTTAGCATTCTTCCTTGGACCTATCGCAACTACCATGTCTACGGCCAATTCCTCCTCCTAAACTCCAACACGGGGTATGCAATGTACTCAGCGCAGAATCCGATGCACGGAACGCACTTCCGTGAGTTCGATGCAGCACCATTGCCTGAGGGTTTCCAGTGGGGCAACGAAGCTACCATGGATCGAGAGCTTCTGCAGCGTGGACTGAGGTTCGTCATTGAGGATCCTGGCAGATATCTGCTGCTCTCGCTTAGTCGGATCCGCGCGTTCTTCGAGTTCTGGCCGACCGGAGACACAACCTGGCTCCACAACCTCGGGCGTGCAGGATCCTTTGGCCTCTTCCTTCCCTTCATGCTCTACGGGCTCTATCACGCGTTGCGGAGCCCGCAGCTCCTGCAGCGCAGCATCGTGCTACTTTTGTTCGCCGCTTTCTACACATTGCTTCACCTCCTGACGTGGGCGATGGTCCGCTACCGCCTGCCGGTCGATGCGGTGATGATGCTGTATGCAGGTTGGGCAGTGGTCGACGTAGGCCAGCGGGCGGGGCGTATCTCTGCCAACGTGCGTACGAAAGCAGATGAACCCGGTGCTAAGGCGTCCCCGCTCACCCAGCCTGAAGCTGACGGCTCATAGCATCGCAGGTTCTTGGAGGACATATGGCACTTCGGGACTACTGGGTGATCGTCAGGAAATGGTGGTGGTTGCTCATCCTATCGACACTGGTGGCGGTGGGATCGAGCTACTACTCCGTCTCCCGGGCGCCGCGCATCTATCAGGCGAACACCACCGTTATCGTGGGCCAGAGCCTGGAGAAGGCCAACCCCACCTACACTGACTTCTCGATCGGCCAACAACTGGCTCAGACCTACATCACTATGGTGCAACGGCAGCCGATTCTGCAGGGTGCGGCCGAGGCGTTGGGACTGGACTTCGTTCCCTGGAGCGGCAACGTCTCCGCGCAGATGTAGCGGGCACACAGCTTGATTGAGATCAGCGTGCGGGACACCTCGCCCGAACGCGCCCAGCGCCTTGGCCGACGAGATCGCCCGGCAGTTGATCCTTCAGACACCGAATAACCCCAGCGAGAACGAAAGCCGGCACCTATTCGTGCAGGAGCAACTGCAGACCCTGGAAGAGAACATCAGACTCACGACGGAGGAGATCACGGCGGAGCAAGCCAGGCTCGACGCTGCAAACAGCGCTCGCGCGATCCAGCAGTACGAGGCCAACATTGATGCTCTGGACCAGAAACTGACCACCTACCAGTCCAACTATGCGACACTGCTGCAGGGCAGCCAGGACGCAACCAACTACATTTCCGTCGATCGAGCCGGCGGCGTTGCCCACCGATCCCCATCAGCCCGAACGTGCCGGAAACCCTGATGTTAGCCGCCGCAATCGGGCTCTCATTGGCTGCCGGAGGCGCGTTCCTGATCGAGTTCCTCGACAACACGGTGAAAACGCCCGATGACGTAACCCGATCGACGACCCTCCCCACGCTCGGGTATGATCGCCAAGATGGGGAAGCGGCAGGATGGCGACAAGCTCATCACGGCCAACACGCCTCAGAGTCCCGTCGCCGAGGCATTTCCGCGCACTTCGGACCAATATCCAGTACTGTACGATTAACAAGCAGTTGCGCACGCTTCTTCTCACCAGTTCAGCTCCGGTCGAGGGCAAGAGCATCGTCATCGCTAACCTGGCGATCGTGATGGCCCAGTCGGGCCTGTCCGTGATCCTCGTCGACGCCGATATGCGACGTCCAGTACAGCATATGATCTTCGGTTTCCGGAACGATGTAGGGCCTGAGTGACGCTTTGCTGCTTGTCGGCCACCGATCTCACGCCTTTCAGCCACACCGTGAACTCTGGACCGCCGACAGAATTCGCTGATAACGGCGACGCCAACACGGGGCGCACGCTGGCATTAGGTAGCGGAAGCCTTCGCCTGATCACAGCAGGAACGCCGCCGCCGAATCCTGCTGATCTCCTAGGATCCGACCGTATGGCCCACCTTATACGCTTGCTCGAGGGCGATGCCGACATAGTGCTCTTCGACACGCCGCCTGTACTGGCAGTCACGGATGCGGTGATCCTATCTCGACTTGTCGATGGCGCGCTTCTGCTGGTCGACGTAGGGCACACGAAGCGACCAGCCGCCAAGCAGGCTGCAGAAACACTGAAGCAAGTGGATGCTAACGTGCTCGGCGTCATTCTGAACCGCGCTTCATCGGCGGATGGCAGTTACTACTCCTACGATTACTACGCAGAAGATCGCGGGAAACAAGAATGGCCTGTGCTGGAAATGATACGCAGATGGTACAGCAGTCGACGACCAGTCTCAGGAATTCGCCTCCAGAGCGTCTCACAGCCTCAAAGCTCTGTGCCAAACGGACACAACGGTTCAGGGCAGAATGGCGCTTTGGCCACCAGCCGCTCTAATGGGGAAACCGAAATGATCGCGAGGTCCGACTGATGGAACCAATCGTGATCGCGCGAGCACCCGGTCACCTGGTGCTGGGTTGCGACCAGAGCTTCACGTGTGAACACAGTGCCGAACAGAACCAATCTGTCGTGGCTGCCACGGTCAACTACTACGCCTATGCCATCGTCTCATCCAATCGGGTCGATTGCCTGCAGATCATCTTGGCAGGCCAGCAGACGCTACCATGGCGGCTACCGGATGATGAGCGGGCGTGGGGAGAGAGGCTGATCCTGCCGAACGCAATTGCAGAGCTATTCGGCATCCACGAAGGCCTGACGGTTTTCCTCAGTACGCAAGCTCCGCACGGCGTGGGACTGGGGCTTTCAAGCAGCCTGACGATCTCTATGATTAAGGCCCTTGCTTTCTCGTGTGGGCTGGATCTCGGGCCTCTGGCGGTAGCCGACCTGGCGTGCCACGTGCGAACCGAGACACTCGGACTCTCTGACGACAGTTTCGGCCAGTACGCTGTGGCTTGCGGAGGTCTTAATCACATCGATGTCGTCGGCAAGCGGCTCAGGGTTCGGCCTGTGGCGATTGCGCCTGAGATCCGCAACTCCCTCGAGAAACAACTGATGCTGTTCACCACTCAAGCTACCCCTGATGCTGCAGCACGGGCAGCCCTAACTGGAGAGGCAGAACGCCCCGTGGGTTCAGCATCAACCGACCGATATGAAACATCAGGACGCGTGAATCGGCACATCCGCGTTGCACTCGAGGAGGGCGACTTGCCTGCATTCGCCAATCTGCTTCATCAGGCCTGGCTGTACCAGGCCGAGGCCCTCGGAGACAGCGACAACGAGCTGCTCAGCCGGAGCTACGAGGCAGCAAGAGCATGTGGGGCTATGGGTGGGCAGAGAGTCAAAGCTTACAACCGTGACACGCTGCTCCTGTTCTGTCCCGAACGACATCAGCCAAGCGTCACCGACTCACTCACAGCCCTGGGGCTGAAGCAATGGCCGATTGCCCTGGAAGATGACGGTGTGCAAGTGATGGAGGTTACCCCTCGCACAAGACCGATGTCCAGTACACCGCTCCCTGAGACGCCCCCCTTCAGCAACCTTCTACCCGTATGCGCGATAGGCGCGTTCGTTGCCCTGGCGCAGTAGTGCTACACCAGCTAAGGAACGAAACCTCAGTCACTTAGCCTGTCCGCGGCCAGATTTGCCCAAGCTTCTCGCTGGACGTCCCCGTCGCCGTGGTAGCGCGACCATGCTTCGCCCAACAGTCGAGATCTGGCAAACGAGATCCCGCGCGTGACCTCAACAGCTTCATCTATCCTGCCGTTGGCAACCAGCGCATCGCCATACAGCAGTCGCGTGACTCTGTCGTGGTAGCCTGCGCTCCATAGATTCTGGGCTAGCTGTAGTGCGTCTGCGTATTGCCCTCGCGCCAGGCATATCGCGGCCATGCGCTGGTTTGCGGTGACGTTCGTGACGTCCAGTGTCAACGCCCGCCGGAAGGAGGCAAGCGCATCCCCCAAGTCCGCCTGTCGGCGTACCTGGTCCATCGTCGGGTCGGAGAAGTGGTACTGATCGTACATGGTCAGCTCAACCCGGGCCTCAGCGACGGCACCAAGGTTGGCATACCAGCAAGCCAATAGACGCGGACCCATATGACTCGTCCCTCCCCGCAAGCCAACCCTGATTACAACAAGCAAGATAGACAGAGCAAGGATAGACAACGCCGGCACCAGGTGCGATCCGAGACGCTCTTGGCGCATCGAAGCTGTCGACGCGCGAGTATCGCGACTCACGTGCAATGCAGCGACCAGCACCCCGAACGGCACGAAGAGAAAGAGTACAGCCCGGCTCCCGTAGAAAGGGTCGTCGACGAGTCCGTGGATGAAGACAGCGACCAGCGAGGCAAGTGCGGATTCAACCAGGAGCCGGCAGTCCGAAATCGTCTGACCCGAGCACAGATTCGATGGGGTCTCGCGCGCCAGCGAGCTGCAACTGCCCGCCTCCATCGTTCGACCGGGTCCGCCGCTGTTGCCGTCGAGCCGGCCTAGCTCACGCACGCCGACGACCATCGCCGTCATCACCATCGCGCCATAGGCCGCGACGCCGAGCAGGCCCTGCTCGATCGCCAGGTCCACCAGTACATTGTGGCTGTGTTCAACAAAGCCAACGTGGATCAGGAGCGTGTAGATCGAGAAGTGCATCTCAAACATGCCCAGGCCGATGCCGGTGAAGAAGGTATCACGGGCGAGGAGGCCACCCTCTTGCGCCAACATGAGGCGGTTGGCCAACGCTTCGCGCAGACCAACGACGAGACCGCCCGACGAACTGCTGTAGAGTGCCTGTCCGGCAGCCCAGAGCAAGAGGACTGCACTCGCCACCACAAACGTCATCAACACCAGCCGTACATGCCACGACAGTCGCCCGGACAGACGCCAAATGCCCCATAAGCTGCCCGTCAGCCCAAGTGCCAGCCACGCACCACGCGATCGCGCCATCAGGCAACCCAATAGAACAGCGCCCAAGGCCACCGTAGGCAGTCCCACCCACATCCAGCGCCAACGCCGGGTCGGCCTGGCACCCGCCGCAGATGCTACCGCATTGTGCCACCGAGCGGGTAGTAGCTGCCGGATAACCGGCACGAAGAAAGGCAAGACCATCACCATGATCCCTGCTGCGACGTTGGGGTTCAGCGTTTGGGAGGCGATAGCCGACGGCAACATAGAGGCGAACGGCTCCAGCAAGCGTGTGAACGACTGAACCTGTGTAGGATAGGTTGTCCAGTCATTTGTGATGAGGAAGAAGATCGCTATGGCGCCACCCAGCCCTCCCCAGAAAAGCAACGCTCCATGCAACTGCATCCTTTCCGACTGGCTCACTGTGGCCCAGTAGAAGCCCATACTGCCAACGATGAGCCACAGTTTAGCTCGGGCCGGCCCCGGATCATAGGCAATGAAGGTACTCAGAACGGCGGAGAGCAGAAACAGGCCTAAGGGCAGAAGAAGGGACGTGGCAAGCAAATGAGGCCGACCGCGAGGAGTGCGTAAACTGCGCGCCCAACGGAGGATGACCATCACGGCCAGAAGAACCATCGGCAGCGGCCCGGGCCACGGCCCTGCGTATGTGGTCCATCCACCCTGCGTGTACCAGAGCCCCCCGGCGATAGTAGCAAGGATCAGCTCCAACGCTGGTTCCCAGCGCCGGAACCCCGGGAACAAGGCGCCTGCGCGCGAAAGCGGCGCATCATGCCGAGTCATCGCAGAGCCTCCCTAACCCAGGGCGTCGCCCAATGTGTGCTTCCAGTGTTCTATGATACAGTCGGATCAGAAATAGACGGTCCCACGATCCGCAGGACGCGTTCCATCGATTTCGCGCAGGACCCTTGCCGGAACCCCACCGACAACCGTGCGTGCCGGAACGTCCCTGGTCACCACAGCCCCTGCGGCTACAACAGCGCCCTGCCCAACTCGGATTCCATCGGTGAGAACGGCCCCAGACCCGATCCAAACGTCATCCTCAATGACGATGCCCTCCGCCGTGATACCCTGCTCGGTAAAAGAGCGCATCGGATCGTCGAAAACGTGATTCACCGCGATGATCTGTACCAAAGGGGAGGTGTACACGCGGTCGCCGATGGTCACGCCTCCCTGACCTCGGATCACGTTGTACTCACCGATCAGACTTCCTTCCCCAATATGGATACCCGCGTGGGGCAGATTGCGGAAGTTATAGACATGCAGAACGGAGCCATGCATAACCAGGCTATCCGCCCCGATGTCAATCCCCTGCGCGCACGCGTGAAGATAGGCGCCCTGATCAAGATAGACGCCGCGACCCAAGTGGATGTGATTCGCAAACCTCAGCCTGACGCCATGCTCCATCGCCACAAGGCCATCCGTCTTCAGCATCAGCCGATAGAGTATGGCCCGCAGGCCGATCCCAATGACCGTTGG
This sequence comes from uncultured Chloroflexia bacterium, assembly GCA_963775195.1. GTDB lineage: Bacteria > Chloroflexota > Anaerolineae > B4-G1 > SLSP01 > PWVB01. Next base: position 31,623 of record CAVZIC010000022.1, on the reverse strand, counting down.
TACCCAGCCTACCAGCAGCTGCAGCGCCTGCTCCAGCACGTAGCGCCCGAGCGAATCTGCCTGCCGGGTTACGTAAAGGGAGAGTCCCTTCGCATACAATGGGTCCGTCATAAGCATGGTCTCCGATTCCTGGTAGAGGGTCAGAGCAGGCTACTCCAGAATGAGCAGTGGCCCAGCGGTGAAAACCCTTGTGCTTTTTCCGTTGAGCGGGGACTCTGTCCAACCGTAGAGTACACAAGTCTCTATCCCCACCGGCTGAGTCTACGACAGAAGAGTTCCTTTGATACTGTACCAGGGGATCCGACTGTCAATGTGCTGTCGATCCGAAGCCAAGGTGGTCTAGTTCACTTTGAGTCGCCGTCGTTTTCGATTCGACGCGGCTGCTGCACGCCAGGCAGACTCTCGCATAGTATCCAGCTGTCGTGAAACGTCAAACGTGTTCTCTTCTTGCGTGGCCGTGGTCACGGGGCGGGTCGGTTCGGGGAAGAGCACGCTGCTGCGCGCGTTGTTGGGCTTACTGCCGCGCGATGCTGGGGAGATCATGTGGAACGACGAGGTGGTGGCGGACCCTGGGACGTTCCTCATCCCGCCGCGCTGCGCCTACACGGCCCAGGTGCCGCGGCTCTTCAGCGACACACTGCGCGACAATATCCTGATGGGCATGCCGGTTGATAGCGAGGGCGTCGACGTCGCCGCCGCGATCCACAAGGCCGTGATGGAGGAGGATTTGGCGGAGCTCGATCACGGGCTGGAGACGCTCGTCGGTCCGCGGGGCGTCAAGCTCTCGGGCGGGCAGATGCAGCGCGCGGCTGCGGCGCGGATGTTCGTGCGCGATCCGGAGCTCCTGGTCTTTGACGACCTCTCGAGCGCGCTGGATGTGGAGACCGAGCAGGCGCTATGGGAGCGGGTCTTCGCGCGACGGGACGCGACCTGCCTGGTCGTGTCGCACCGGCGCGCCGTGCTCGCTCGGGCCGATCGCGTGATCCTGCTCAAGGATGGCCGCGTCGAGGCCGCCGGCCCGCTCGACGTGCTGCTGGCGACGAGCGAGGAGATGCGCGAGCTGTGGCAGGAGACGGCGACGTAGCGGGATTTCGCGAATGTCGCCCTTTGTTGTGGTGCCAAGATGGTCTATACTTGGCTCCGTCTCAGGGCACCGCTCACCGTGAGCATGCGTCGCGGCGGTCGTCCATTTCAGTTACAGGAGAGGTCAATGATCATCAAGAAGCTACAGGACGTTCCCTTCGCCGCTGCGTCAGGCTACGAAGGGGTGAAGAAGCAGGTACTGATCGGGCCGGACGATGGCTCGAACGAGATCGTGATGCGCTATTTCCGGCTGGCGCCGGGCGGCGCGACGCCGCACCACGCCCACGATTGGCCGCACCTGGTCAAAATCGAGGTGGGGACCGGGTTCGCCGTCGATGCGGACGGAAATCAGACCCCTGTGGCGGCGGGTGATTTCATCTTCGTGCCGGACAATGAGGTCCATCACTTCGAGAACGCGGATTCGCCGTCGTTTGAGTTCATCTGCATCGTGCCTCGCCGTGGGGAGTCGTAGCCGGCCCGTCTCCGACCGGGACAGAAACCGGCAACCTGCGGGTCGACTGTGGCGACCCGCAGGCTGCCGATCCATTGAGGCCGAATTATACGGCGCGTAATGTAGCCACCCGATCCTTCTGGGCGACGGCGAAGTCTGGGAAGCCGCTGCAGGTCGCCGCGATGAACCCATCGAGGCCTTCGATGCATGGAGGGGCGACCGACAGCGGGGCTCTGAAGGGCACACGCCTGGGCGTACGACCTCGTCCACCTAGCTCGTGTCACTGCCAGGGCGGATGCTCTCGACATCCTGCTGTCGTAGTACCTCGCGGTTGCCCTTTCACCGAGATATGGCTCCCGGAGCTTGCCCTGCATTCCGCTGCTCCTCGGCGTCTGTTTCACCGAGCAGGCGACGGTTCTTTGCATCGCCGCCTGCTCCTGATCCTACGCTGATGCAGTTACTGCGACGCTGGAGCGCACGTGCCGGGCTCCCCGATGTTCGATGCGTTGGCTCGGGCAATCAGGGCATTCGTATCCTCGGTCAGCAGGAAGCCCTGGCTGACGAGTGCCTGGACCTGGGCTGTGTATTGAGCGACGTAGTCGGCGTGGCCGGCGAAACGCGGGCTGCCGTCGGACAGCGGCGTGCACTGCTGGTCGAGGAAGGCGCCGAAGAGGCCCATGCCGAAGAAGCTGGCCGGGTCGGTCGCGATATAGACACCGCGCCCGATGGCCAGGTCCGGCAGGCGAATCCCGCCGAGGGCATTGCCCATCGCGTCACGGTTGATGCCGGTGATAAGGTTCATCCCGTAGATCGACTGGTACAGGGAATCGACCTGGCCGAAGGGCGCATCCCAGAGATAGGTGCTGGGCGGCGGCGCCACGCCCTCGGTGACCCAGCGGTGCCCGGCGATGAAGAGGGCACGGAGCACGGGGGTCCAATCGAGGGGTGTGGTGTCCTCGGAGGTGGTGCCGTACATGGCGCTCAGGACTCGCACCACCGGCACGTCGGGCATATGCGGCGCCCCGGCGATCTCATAGTTGCGGTAGATAGCGGAGCTGCCGTGCAAGGCCTCCTCGTGCAAGCCCATCAGCGCCGACCGCACACGGTCGGACTCCACGTTAAGGACCATGACGCGGTTGGCGGTGGCGTCTAGCGTTAGCGGTCCGAGGGGCGATGGCGGTACCACGATCAAGGTGAGGTCATAGAGGGTGGCGGCGGGGGACGCCACCAACGTCAAGAGGGGCTCGCCGGCCTTGGAGACGCCGTAGGCGTAGAGGTACTTGACCTGCCCGGCCATAGCCTGCATGGCGGGATCCTGTCTGAGGGCCAGGCCGAAGTTGTGGAGGATCTGGTTGGCCTCTTCGGCGTCGTAGCCCATCATCGGGTTGACGTCGGAGGGGTGCCACCAGATCGCGGCGTAGGAGAAGCCGCGGTTGTAGAAGAAGGCGGGGGAGAAGTACGCGTCCCGGCCCGGCGTCCCGCCCATCACGTGCATCGTCTCCACCACGGTGATACCGTTACCCTGGGCGGGATCGGTAGGTGCGACGATCTCGAACCCCACGGCGTACTCGCCCGCGGTGGTGCCGACAAATTGACCGGTGTAGCGGGTGTAGGGGACGCCGTTGAAGGTACCGGCGTAGTCGGGAAGTGACGCTGCCGGGGACGAGGCCGCCCTCGGCGGCGGTCACCGGGCGGGGCGGGCCGATGGCTGCCCCTAGGGTGATGGCGCAAAGGGCGACCACTGTGATTCCGATCAACCATCTCCTCTTGTTCATCTTCGCCTCCTATGGCTCTACTGCTCTTGCCGATACCCGACCTGTGATCCGGCTTGCCTATGGACCGCCGTGGCGACGTAGGCTACGTCTCCCGCACGAACCACCTGGTCATCGCGTGAAGCAAGGCACCCGACGGTGTGTATGCTGTGAGCTCTCGCTTGACGGCACAGTGGCTGTAGCGGATGAAGCGGTGCCCCAGCTCGGACACCAGGAAGATATATCGGCGTAGGAAATCGAAGAGGGCGTCCAAGTCGGGAAATCCAAGGAGAACGGCCGGGGCAGGATCCTGAATGTCCAGTGGTCAGTTGCCCGAGATCGTCCCAGACAAGGTATCTGGGCGACACTCGACATTCGCCAGAGCGGGGCAAAGCTCCAGGTCTATAACGGCGCGCCCGATGTCCTGCACCGGCACTGTTCTGAAGGTGGTATCTAGACATTACTGTGCCGGCGGCTGTGGCCACGGCCCAGGCTCGAAGGTGACGTTGAATTCGTCTTCCGATGGGAAGGCAGACGGTTGGGGCCTGGCGCCGGTATCCAGCCAGGTATCCATTGCTTCCATCAGTGTCAGCATCTGGTCCGGCGTGACATTGCAGTGGCCGATCCGGTCGGTGTAGACGCGCATCAGCAGGTCCGCATTGCCCCGGGCTGCGACGGAATCAGCGTAGGCCGTTGTGCCTTCTACTAAGGCCATCGGATCCTGGATATTGTGGAGCATCAGAATCGGGGCCTTGATGCGCCCGCTGAAGTCGGCGTAGCGCTCCAGGTAGGTTCGCGCCGAGCGACGTGCCTCGATGTTCGCCATCGCATTCATCTCTGAGAGGAGTGCTTCCATCTCCTCGTCTGTCATGTCCTGTGCACGAAGGGTGACGCGGTCCTCCTCACTCAAGCTATAGACATGATCCGCGTTCTGGGCGACCGGCCCGCCGGCGCGTTCCGCAAGCTCCTGCCGCATGTAGAAGGCGAGCGTTGTGTTAACGACGACCCCTGGTGGCAGCGCACCGTTGTCGCCGTAGAAGCCACCCAGCGGCATATCGTTGACCAGGCGCATGAACTCGAATAGAGCGGTATTTGAGGGATCGCCTAGCCGAGTCAGGAGTCCCGGTATCACGTCGCTGAAGACGTCCAGATCCTCCCGCAGGTCTCCGATCGTGCCCCAGTTTTCATCCCAGCCGAAGGCTGCGGCATAGGAGACCGTGAAGTCGAGCTTGAAATCGGCATTGCGCGACGCGCCCATTGCGACCGAGCAGATCGGAACGGCGCCATCATAGAGCCCCTTGTACATCTCCATACTCTTGAGTACGATCGCGGTGCCCATAGAGACTCCGTAGAGGATGACACGGTTGGGATGGGCGACGTTCTCCTTGAAGTAAAGCACCAGGCGCTGTGTGTCTTTGATACCTTCTTCGACGTTCCATCCGGCATTGCGGAACCCCGACGCGGCCAGGGCATAGCCATGGGAGAGCAACAGTTTCTCTGCACTGTACTCTGGGGTGTCCTCTAGGGATGCAGGAGCCGCATCAGGCGTAATGACCGGATCTCCACCATAGCCGTGAGCATAGACCAGAAGCGTGCCGTTCCAGTTTTCCGGCACGTGGATGACGAACGCTGCCCCATTGAGCTCGCCGGCCACGTCAAGAGGAAGTTGGGATTTTCGCTTGGCCAGCGCCGTCGAGGTGAGCAGCAATAACGACAGGACCACTGCAACCAGCACGATGATGCGCAATCTTTTGTCCATCGCATTCCTCCCTATATCGTGACCCAACGTATCCCATCAAACCGCCTACGATCAGCGTATCATATGGCCGCTCCACAACCGTCACAGAAAGCGTCACACAGCAGCGCAAATCGTGGCGGGGTAGCTTTTGGGGGCGTTGCATGACTCCGCCGTCTAGCTTATAATCGGGATATCCCTACCCCTATCCGCGCCTTCTCACGTTCCTCACCTTACTCGTGGCCGTGTGTGATCTGGTAGATCTCCATTTCAGGAATGGAGGGTACGTATGGCACAGTTCGTAATGCATCTCCTCGGTGCGCCGCGGCTTGAGCGTGACGGAACGAACGTCCATATCCAGCGGCGCAAGACCATGGCGTTGCTGGCCTATTTGGCAGTGATCAAGGGGCCTCACCGGAGGGATGCTCTGGCGGCGTTGCTGTGGCCGGAGCAGGATACTTCTCGTGCTCGTGCCTATCTCCGTCGAATCCTCTCCCTGGTGAACCGTGCTCTCGGTGGTGAGGGGATTCTGGCGGACCGCGAGATCGCCGGCCTGTGCCCCGACCTTGATCTTGTCCTAGACGTGGATGCATTTCGCAGCCGGCTAGCCGTCTGCGAGGCGCACCATCATCACGTTGGCGAAGCCTGTGGGGACTGTGTATCCGCGCTGGATGCAGCAGTTGAGCTATACGGCGGTGACTTTATGGAAGGATTCTCGCTGGATGACAGTGCATCCTTCGATGAGTGGCAGTTCTATCAGACGCAGGCGCTTCGGGATGCCGTCACCGGAGCGCTCGCGAGGATGGTTGCGTGGCTCAGTGATCAGGGAGAGCGCTCCTATGAGCAGGCGATCACCTACGCGCGCCGCTGGCTGGCGCTAGATCCGCTGCACGAACCGGCGCACCGGCGACTGATGGCGCTCTATGCCAAGGCAGGGCAGCGCGGCGCTGCGTTGCGCCAGTACCGGGCGTGCGTGCGGCTCCTGGCGGATGAGCTGGGGACCGAACCTGGGGAAGAGACCACTGCGCTGTACGAGCGGATCCGTTCTATGACCATCGCATCTGACGGTGTCCTCCCTGGCCTGCAAGACGGCGAGTCAGACATTCCGTCTTTCATCGAAGCGACGGTTCCGGTTACGGAGCAGGCGCCCGTGTTCGTAGCCCGAGAGGCGGAACGGGCGCGTCTCGATCAGTTCCTAGAGAGGGCATTGTCCGGGCGCGGCCAGGTGGTCTTTGTCACGGGGGAGGCAGGGCAGGGGAAAACGGCGCTGATGCAGGCCTTCGCGTCCTCTGCACGGGTGAGGGTCCCCGATTTGGTGGTAGCGGATGGGCGTTGCAACGCCTATACGGGCGTGGGCGATCCTTACCTGCCTTTTCGCGAGGTTCTGGCGCTGCTCACCGGCGACGTCCGGGCCCGCTACGCAGCCGGCGCTCTGACCCGGGCGCACGCGCTTCACCTGTGGCGTACCTTGCCCTCGAGCAGCAGCGCGCTGTTGGCTGACGGACGCGACCTGATCGGCACTCTGGTGGCCGCCGTGCCGCTCATGCAACGTGTCAGCGCCTACGGGAGCATAAGCACAGAAGAGAGGCGCGAGTTACAGGGCCTTGTGGATGCCAGCCAAGCCGGTGCTGCGAGTCCTCCTCAGCAGGATCTCTTCGAGCAGGTGACGGTCGTTCTGAGAGCGATCGCTCGCGAGGCGCCACTTCTGCTTGTCGTGGACGACCTGCAGTGGGCGGATCTCGGCTCGATCGGACTGCTCTTTCACCTGGGCAGGCGCCTGTCAGGAAGCAGGATACTGCTGCTCGGCGCGTACAGGCCCGAGGAGGTGGTGGGAAGGGCCGGCGCGCGGCATCCGCTGGAGACGATCGTGCAGGAGTTCATACGCGATGGGGGCGATATCACGGTCGACCTTGGACAGGCGGACGGCGAGCGGTTTGTGCAGGCCCTGGTGGACAGTGAACCTCACGCGCTAAGCCGAGATTTCTGTGAGACGCTGTATCGGCGGACCGAGGGACACCCGCTATACGCTGTGGAGTTGTTGCGGGGTATGCAGGAGCGCGGTGATCTGGGGCGTGATGCGGAAGGACGTTGGGTGGAGGCCGACACTCTGGATTGGGAGCTGCTGCCGGCCCGGATCGAGGCCGTGATCGCCGGACGCATCGGTCGGCTGGATTATCTGTCGCGGCAGACGTTGCGGATTGCCAGTGTCCAGGGCGAGGTCTTCACCGCCGAAGTCGTCGCAGACGTGCAGGCTGAGGGCTCCCGAACGACGCGCGGAGAGGTGGTCTCGCTCCTGAGTGGGCCGCTATGCCGACAGCACCGGCTTGTACGTGCGGAGGGCGTGGAGCAGCTTGGCCTTCGCAGGCTTTCAGTGTACCGCTTCCAACACATCCTCTTTCAGACTTACCTCTATCACGATCTCGATTCGGCAGAACGCGCGTCCCTCCATGAGCAAGTGGGTACGGCGATGGAGCGGCTCTATGGGGATCAGACGGAGGACATTTGCCTTGACCTGGCACGCCATTTCGAGGAAGCAGGATCTCTGGAGAAAGCCGTGACGTATCTCCATCGTGCGGGAGAGCGTGCGTTGCGGTTGTCTGCTAATGAGGGAGCCGTCGATCATCTGACGCGGGCACTCCTCCTTCTCGAGCGCATACCGGGCAAGTCCAAGTTGGCTCGTCAAGAGTTGGCAGTTCAACTCTCGCTTGGCGCGGCATTCCTTGCGTCACGCGGCTATGGATCGTCGGAAGTGGGAAACGCCTATGGCCGTGCTAGGGCCCTGTGCGAAGAGGCAGAGGAGACAGAGGAGACGCTGAGAGCGCTCTGGGGGCTTGGGATCTACTATGTGATGCGCGCTGAGATCCAGGTGGCCTTGGGCGTAGCCTCGCAGATGCTATCGATCGCTGATCGCCTCCGGGATCCAGCGCAGGATGCGCTGGCGCACTACATGATGGGGTGGACGCTGCTTCAGGCCGGGCGGTATCACGACGCTCACGAACATCTTCAGCAGGTGGTGGATTTCTACAATCCCGAGAGACATCGATCGCTGGTGTTTGCCTACGGCGCTGACCTTGGCGTCCATTCCCTTGCATGGACGGCGTGGACGCTCTGGGCCATGGGCTACCCCGATCAGGCGCGGGCGCGGAGTGAGGCAGCGCTGTCGCTGGCCCAGGGCCTGGACCATCTCCTGAGCAGAACCTTCGCCGAGTCCGTCGCGGGGTTTATGTTCAACGCCTTCTGTCTCGATTTCCAGACAGCAGACAGGCACAACAAGCGTGAAATCGAGTTGGCGACCGAGGGTCGACTGCCTTTCTATCAGGCGATGGGTGCGAGTCATCAGGGCCGGCTTCTGACCCAACAAGATCGGCTCGAACGAGGTATGGACTTGCTGCGCGAGGGACTGGATCAGCAATCGGTGATCGGTGTCGAAGCTTATCGCCCCCTCTATCTCACCTGGTTTGCGGAGGCGTGTGCTCAAGGCGGGCGGATGAGTCAGGGGCTGGACGCTTCAGCGCAGGCTTTGGCTTTGTTAGCTCGGACCGGTGAGGAGTTCGTCTTGGCCGAGGCTCACCGCGTCCGAGGTGAGTTGCTCCTAGCGGACGATAGTGAGGCAGCACAGGCCTGTTTCCATCGGGCTTTGGAAGTCTCGCGGCGGCAAGGTGCCAGGATGTGGGAACTGCGCGCGACGATGAGTATCGCACGCCTATGGCGTGAGCAGGGGCATATCACTCAGGCCCGAGAGTGCCTGGCCCAGGCCTACGGATGGTTCACCGAGGGCTTCGAAACACGGGATCTGCAGGCAGCTCGGCAGCTACTGACGGGGCTCGGCGGATGAGACCGCCGTACGATGTTTGAAGAACAGGCGGGGGTGTGCTCACACGAGCACGCCCCCGCCAACTATGGCTCCTAAGCTACAATACTGCCCGTCGCCGGAGCGTCTGCGCGTCCCCCGTATAGTACAGCACGGTCGATCGCGGCTGCAGCGTTACCTCGATCTCTGACGTGTGCTCGGCGATGGCCTCCCTTTCGAACAGGTCATAGACGACCTCGACCGGATGGGGCAGACGGAACGTGCGGGGGCCGCCCGCGACCGTGTGCGCCCCGAAGAGTTGGCGTGACGCGAAGAGCACGTCACCGGCCTCGCTGTAGAGGTGGACGCCCGCGGCGCGCGCGATGCCGCGTAGCACCGGCGCAGGGAGGTTCGGGACGGCGCTGTAGATGGAGGTCCATTCGGGGAACGCTTTGACCCCGAAACCCGGTCTACACCGCCCCTGGGCGTAGACGTTCTCGCCGAGGATGATGGCCTCTCCATCCTCCAGGTGGAACTGCGGCCCAACCTTGGCACCGGTCCCCCACGAGAGATCCTGGGGCAATCCCTTCGTGATCGGGTGGTCGAAGTTCGTCAGGTGCATCGTCTGGATCCAAGCGTGATCGCCCCTTCCGAAGCTGAACCCCGTGAGGGCCGCCATCGAATCCAGACCGGGCGCCTCGTCAATGTAGCCCGGCGCGTACAACCACAGCGCGGCACGACCGTCGCGTTTCAGCTGCCGCAATAGGGCTGCCCGTCGCGCCTCATCCAGGTGGAAGGCATTGAGCAGGATGTAGAGCTTGTAGGGCGGCAGGTTCCCATCGATCAGATCCTGGAGCAGGTAAGTGTCAGTGGGCGCGCCCAATCGCGGAATCCCCCACAGACGCTGCTGTGAGATCAAGGCCAGATCCAGGTCGCTGCGCAGCGATTCGTAATAGTAGCTCTCATCGTCGACCAGCATCGCGATCTCCGCGCTCGACGTTCTGTCGAGCGAGAGCGCGAAGGTGCCCAGCTCCTGGAACTGAGCTAACAGCGGGCCAAAAGCCGGCGCCCGCACCGGGTCGATATGCCCGGGGTTGCCCAGCCACCAGATGCCATAGCCGCGGGTGGCCACCTCGGCGAAGTTCCGCTCGAGGATGGCCACGCCGTCGTCCAGTGAGGCCGCGCGACCGAAGCCTGCGTCGACGGGTGCCAGATGGGTGCGGGTGTCATCCTCGAAGATGAAGAGCTTGCCGTGGCGCCGCATCGACTCCGAAGGCGGCATGGCGGCCCCGTAGCCGCCAATGCCCCTGAAACCGTAGCTGTAGGGGCTGACAAGGAAGTCGACCTGCGGCGCGTGGAGGACCGTGTTGAGGCCCAGATGCCCACTGCGTTGGGTCGTGCTGTAGGGTGAGTCCACGTTCTCGGCGAAGAAACCGGCGTTCCATGCTAACTCCATCAGATAGCCGTAGAAGGCACCTGCCAAGGCCTGGTCGTGCGTCGCCGTCTTGACGGTGGTGCAGAAGTCAACGATTAGATCGGCGCAGCGGTCGGCAAGACAGCGATAGGCGTCGATGACCGCCTGTTCGTAGTGCGGATCGCGGAACGCCATATGCGTCGTGGTAAGCTGGGCCAGGGCAGAGGGCACCTGGGCGGTTTCGAAAGACGCCGTGGGGTCATTCCACGCCGCCCGCAGCTCCGTGATGTCGCCGTGGTAGGTTCGGGAGAGCCAGTCGCGAAAGCAGCGCTGCATGGGCAAGCTGTAGTCGCCGCAGGTGTGCCACATTGAGGTGTGTCCTTTGACCCATTCCCCGGTGTGCCCGGCGCCGATCTGGTAGGCGATGATGTGCGTGTCGAGTCCGGTGTCCTGGAGGTGCGCGATGTAGGCGCGGAGGAAGTCGTTGCCCTGCGTCCGCCACACCTCGGAGGCGAAGGACTGGGTCGTCCGGTCGCCCTCCGAGTCCAGGTCGCGCTCATCGGGATAGCTATCCAGCCACCAGTCATTACGACCGCGCCGCAGTTCGAGGTGGACGCGCAGGTGGAACTGAGCGTCAGGGTCGGCATCGAGGATGCGGCCATAGCGGGCCTCAACGGTGGAGAAGTCGTACGGTCCCGAGTGGCCCGGCCCCGGCCCGGCCCACTCGGGCATCTGCCCGACCGCGCCCACGTCGAAGGCGTGCAGGTGAATGCCGGCGTCTGCGTAAGCTCGCACCACGTCAGCGACCGGGTAGTCCGTCGTCGTGGGCGCGGTCGCCCACAGATAGCCGGCAAAGGCCGGCTCACCGTCCAGGAAGAGCGTGGGTGTTCCGTTGTGCGGTCTGACTTCTGCTTTCACGGCAATCCTTGAAACCGTACCCTTTCATTGAAGTTAACGTTGTCCAAGCGCTTCGATGGCGTCGAAATCCTCCGCATCGAGCTCCCAGTCAAAGACGTCCATATTGGCCGCGATGTGGTCGGGGTTTCCAGACTTCGGGATGACTACGAGTCCCTTGGTCAGCAGCCATCGCAGGACGACCTGGGGCATACTTCGATCATACTTTTCCGCGATGCGCCTGAGCGCTCTGTCGCCGATCAGCGAACCGTTGCCGAAGGGTGAGTAGGCGGTCACGACGATCCCCTTCTCCTTGCAGTAGTCCAGCAGTTCGCGCTGGTTGTGATAGGGGTGGAATTTCACCTGGTCGACCGTGATGGGCACTTCGGTCACACGAAGCGCCTCCTCCAGATGGTGGATCATGAAGTTGCTCACGCCGATGCTGCGCACTTTGCCCTGTCGTACCAACTTAGCCATCGCAGGCAGGGTCTCCGACAGCGGGATCTGGTCGTTGGGCCAGTGGATGAGCAGGAGGTCGAGGTAATCGACCCCGAGTTCCGACAGCGCGCGGTCGGCCATTGCCAGCACGTCATCGTGCCGCAGTTCGCTATGCGGGATCTTCGTGGTGATGAAGAGCTTCTCACGGTCGTATCCCTCCAGGGCTTCCCGGATCGCCGTGTGGTTGCCGTAATTCTCGGCGGTGTCGATGTGATCATACCCCAGATCCAGGGCCGTACGGACCGCCCGCGTACACGTATGGCCTCTCAGTTGCCACGTCCCCAGTCCCAGCGCGGGCATCCTGTAACCTGTGGCGAGTTCATAGTACTGCATTGGTCGCTCCCTTCTTGTTGATGATCCTACCTTTCGTACCCATTGTAGCACAGGACGGACGTGTGGGCAAAATTAGCCAGACAGATGTCTAATAATTGTCTCTATTGACAATTTGTCACTAGTGAGTACACTAAAGACGGAGGTGAGATGTGTGGAATCAGCGACGTGGTTGCGGGGGGCGTGGGTGCAATCGTCGGATCGGACAGTTTCTAGATCCGGCACTGCTGCTCCTGCTAGAGCAGGCGCCGTCCTACGGATACACGCTCCTGGGCCGGATGGCAGAGTTCGGGCTGGATTTCCTGGCCCCGACCGTCATCTACCGTGCCCTGCGCGACATGGAGGCCCAGGGATGGATCACGTCAAGCATGGACGACGAGGGTACCCAAGGTCCGCCACGTCGTGTCTACACCCTCACCCCGCTTGGCAGGGAGGTGCTGAATTGCTGTGTGGCGCAACTCCGTGGCACCCAGCAGGTTATCGAGTACTTTCTTGCGCTTCACGATGAGCTCGGCCGGAATCGGAGCCGGGCATTTGGAGAAACCATCAATGAGGAAAAGGAGCGTCCCATGCAGATCGTAATCCCTGCCAATGGTGCGAATCTGGAGTCGCCGATAAGCCCCGTCTTCGGGCGGTGTCCGACGTTCATCTTTGTGGACCCTGAGACAGGGGCATTCGAGGCCGTCCCCAACCCGGCGCTGGACGCGTCCGGTGGCGCAGGGGTGCAGGCGGCGCAGACGGTCGTGCAGCACGGTGTACAGGCAGTCATTGCGCCCAGTCTTGGCCCAAATGCCTTCCGTGTGATCCAGGCCGCAGGCATCCCTGCCTACCAACTGGCGGGCGCCACGGTTCGAGATGCGATGGAGGCCTACCAGAGCGGGAGTTTGGCGCCCCTGGAGACTGCCGGGATGGATCACGCCGGCCTGCGTGGCGGACGTCACCAAGGGCGTTAGCTGCCCCTAATCGTATCACTCAACATCTGAATCAATAGGAGGAATCTATGACCACACGAATTGCCGTCTCGGTTGCGAATGATCAAGGCTTGGCTGCGCCCATCAGCCCTCACTTTGGGCGTTGCCCGTTCTTTGCGCTTGTGGAGGTCGAAGGACAGGAAATCCAAAGTGTGGAGATGGTCGCCAACCCCTACTATGCTAACCACTCGCCGGGGCAGGTACCCGGCTTCGTCCATGGCCTGGGGGCGAACGTGATGCTCAGCGGAGGCATGGGCGGACGGGCGGTAGAATTCTTCCGCCAGTATGGCATCGAGCCCGCGACCGGAGCATGCGGCACGGTCCAGGACGCCGTCACTCAATATCTTAGCGGCGAGCTGAACGGGGCTGCGGCGTGCGCTGAAAGTGTCGAGCACGGGCACTGAGTCAGGGAGGTCTGTGATGGCGCAGGTATGGATCGATGACGTGCGATGCACCGGCTGCGGGGACTGCGTGAGTGCCTGTCCCGTGTCGGCGATCGCGCTCGTGGAGGATAAGGCCCGGGTTGACGTGGGCCGCTGCAGTGGTTGTGGAGCGTGCATGGCGATTTGTGCCGCCGGTGCCATCCACGAGGTCGTGGATGTCGATACCACTTATGCGCACACACAGATCACTTCTTCTCGGTCACCTGCGCCACCTGTGGCTCGTGCCTCTGTTGACACGCGTCTGTCGTCTCAGGTGCCGGTGCGACCTTCGGCACCCTTGGCTCAAGCGGTGACCGCGACGGTCACGACGGCTGCTGCTTCGCTCGCACTGCGCGCGCTGCAGGGCGCGCTTCAGACGTTGGCCCGCTGGCTGTCGGAGTCACAGCCTTTGATGAGCGACCAGCGGAGTCAGCGCTCTGTGGCAGGTGTGCGAAACGGGTCGGGGATCACCGATGTTTCGCAAGGTGGCGGGCGAAGGGCGCGCCATCGCAGGAGGGGGAGCTGAGCGTCGGCACGGTCGGTTCGTATTTGCTCTTTAGGGAGGTGAACGGTGAGAGGTAGATCCGGTAACGGTCGGGGGCGTCGGCCCGGTCGGGGTGGTGGTACGGCGGCAGGGCCAGGAGGTGAGTGTGTGTGTCCGAAGTGTGGGCACCGCGAGCCTCACGTCGTGGGCCAACCGTGCACCGAGCGCAAGTGCCCTGCGTGTGGCGCGCAGATGATCAGGGCTTAGCCGGCGAGAACGTGAAGCACGACCATTCTATGAGGGTCACCGTTGCCAGTGGTAAAGGTGGAACGGGAAAGACGACCGTCGCGGTAAGCCTGGCCCTGAGCCTCGAGGGCGCCGTGCATTTCGTCGACTGCGACGTCGAGGAGCCCAACGCGGCGCTCTTTTTGCGCCCCGAGTTCGCCGAGCATCGTGCCGTCGAACAGCTCATTCCCGAGGTCGACACTCAAAGCTGCACGGCCTGCGGGCGCTGTGCCGAGGTCTGTCAGTATCACGCGATTGCCGTGATTGGTCAGGAGGTGTTGGTTTTCCCGGAGTTGTGTCACGGCTGTGGAAGCTGTACGCGCAATTGCCCGAGCGGCGCGATTCGCGAGGTACCCAACGTCATCGGCCTTCTGGAGCGCGGCTACACAGGTGACATCATGTTCGCCCAGGGCACGCTCGATGTCGGCGAGCCCATGGCCGTGCCGGTCATCCGTGAGCTCAAACGCTGGTCTGCCGTCGACTCAGTCGACGGCGGATACGTCATCCTGGACGCGCCGCCCGGCGCCTCCTGTCCGGTCGTCGAGACGATGCGCGGGGCCGACGTCGTGCTGTTGGTCACCGAGCCCACCCCCTTCGGGCTGCACGATCTCAAGGTGGCAGTGCAGGTTGCGCGCGACGAACTGCACCTTCCTGTGGCCGTCATCATCAACCGAGACGGCGTTGGCGATGCAGGGGTGGAGGGCTACTGTCAGGCCGAGGCTATCCCCATCCTGCTGCGAATTCCGCTTGAACGCACCATTGCCGAGGGCATCGCCCAGGGGCAGACGCTCGTGGAGATACACCCGATGTATCGTGAGCGTTTTGCCGATCTTTGGTCGTACCTGGCACAGATGGCCGCGGCCACGGCGCGCTCCGGCGTAGTGCGAGGAGAGAGCCGTTGAAACAGCTCGTCATTCTCAGCGGCAAGGGCGGTACAGGCAAGACCACGGTGACGGCAGGGCTGGCCCATCTGGCGGCGCAGGATCGCAGGATCGTGTTGGCCGATGCCGACGTGGACGCTGCTAACCTGGGCCTCGTGCTCTCTCCTATCCCCGAGGCCACGCACGATTTTGTGGGGGGAAGCGTCGCGGTCGTCGATCGCGACCTCTGTAGTAGTTGCGGGACCTGCGCTGACGTCTGTCGCTTCGAGGCCGTGGTGGTCCAGGCAGACGGTTATGCTGTGGACCCTGTGGCGTGTGAAGGGTGCGCTGCCTGTGTGTACGCCTGCCCTGCCGGTGCGATCCGGATGGTGCCGCAGCAGGCGGGGACGTGGACCCAAGCCGCCACACAGTACGGCCCGCTCTACCATGCACACCTCTTCGCCGGGCAGGAGAACTCCGGCAAGCTGGTCACTCTGGTCAAGCAGCGCGCCCGGCTGCGCGCGCTCGACGAGGCGGCTGATCTGCTGTTGATCGACGGCCCGCCGGGCATTGGGTGCCCGGTCATCGCGGCGCTCTCCGGCGCGGACGCTGCGCTCGTGGTCACCGAGCCGACGGTGTCAGGCGCCCACGACCTGGACCGCATCCTGGACGTCGCGGACCACTTTGGTGTGCCCGCTGTGGTTCTGGTCAACAAGGCCGATCTCAGTCTCGCCCAGTCCTCGGTAATCGAGGCGGCCTGTGCCGAACGCGACGTCGCGGTGGTTGGTCGCCTTCCTTACGATCCTGCAGTGACCGAGGCGATGGTTCGCGGAGAGCCGATCACCGTATCGGATGGGGCTGTGAGTACGGCGCTGTGCGGTGTTTGGTCGACCATTCAAGGACTCCTGTACGATGGTGGGCCTTCCGGGCACGCCTGAACCTTAAAGATACGCCTGGACCCGCCGCGTTTGCCCCCATAGTACCGGAATAGATGTAGTAGCGGAGGTGATCGACGAGCAGGTGTGCGGTGATGCCGACGACTTGGCTGCTGGTAGCATTCCTCGTGATGGCGGGCCTCCGCCTTATCTAGGCTCCGTGACGCCGTGGTTCGTCGTCCTGGCCTTCGGTGTGACTATGGATCGCGCCTACATCGCGGTCGAGGAGCACATGTTGGCCGAGACTTTCGGCCAGGCGTGGATAGACTACCGTGCCCACGTCGGGCGCCGGATTGCCGGACTGTGACCTGATCCTAGCCTTGCGGCTCCGCTGCCCACAGCGTATACTGGCACCTATCCGGAGCACAGTTTGGCGAATGGGCGGTATCTCCTGGACGAAACCGGCGCTATCCTAACGCTCGAATCGGGCCACGACGCGGACCGCGGCAATCTCCTGGGTATCCAGCCGTGGATGACCACGGCTGATTACGTTTCCCGGGAAACGTTCTACGACAAGCTGGCCGAATATCTGGACGTTGCCCGCAGCAAGGGCTGGCTGAACGCGCGGACCGTCGTCGTCTTTCCGGAGTACGTCGGAACGTGGCTGGTGATTGCCGGCGAGGGGCAGGGCGTCGCCCGCGCGTCCACACTCAACCGCGCGATGATGCGGCTTGCGCTGAGGCACGGTGTGAAGTTGGTTCGCTTTCTGTTCTCCGCCCGGGAGCGGGACAGGGTCGCTGCCAGCCTCTTTCGGATGCAGGCGAGCCGCACTGCAACCGCCTATCAGGCGGTCTTCTCGCGGCTGGCCCGAACCTATGGTGTGACGGTCGTGGCGGGGTCCACTGTGCTGCCCTCACCTCAGGTCCACGATGGCTGTGTGGTGGCGGGGGAGGGCTCTCTCCAGGGCGTTTCGGCTGTCTTTGGCCCGGATGGGCGCGCTTATCCCGACCTGGTGCGCAAGGCCTATCCGATCGGTACGGAGCTCCCCTTCCTCACACCTGCCAGTCCTGAGGATCTGCCCGTATTCGATACCCCTGCCGGTCGGTTGGGCGTGCTGATCTGTGCTGATTCGTGGTATCCGCCATCGTATGCGCGCCTGAAGTCTCAAGGCGTCGAGCTGCTTGCGGTCCCTTCTTACGTCACGCACGATGGTGCGTGGGAAACGGCGTGGCGCGGCTACGACGGATCCTCCGCCCCCGCGGATGTCGACAAGGGCGATATCGGTAAGCTCACCGAGGGCCAGGCGTGGCGAACGTATGCCCTGGAGGGCAGGATCCTCGAGAGCGGCGCGAGGGCGGGTATCAACGTCTTTCTTTGCGGCAGGCTGTGGGAGCTGGGTGCTGACGGGCGCTCGCTAATGGTTGCCACCGGAAGGGAGCCGGTGCAGGCCGAGAGCTGTGGCGAGGCGCTGCTAAACCTGTGGTTGTAGGATATTCCGCACCTATGTCACCGCGTTTCTTTACCACTATGAGCCGGGAGGAAGCAGATGAATGAGAATGCTGTATCACCGAAGTCGATCCTCTTGAGTGACCTCTCTCCATACGTCTACGGTACAACACGCCTTGGGGATGACCATATCCCGTTTGACGAACGGGTGGCGGTTGCCCGTGCAGCGATGGATGCTGCCGCAGACCTCTCGACGGATATGTGGTTCCACACCAGCCACACTTATGGCAATGCGTTGCAGGTTCTGCGGGCGGCTTTCGATCAAGACCGCAGCCGCGTCCCCAAGCTGATCGTCAAGATCGGGTGGAATACGATCGATGAGCTCCGGGACGTCATTCGCCAGAACCTGGAACCGCTGGGGGTGGAGAGTCTGGATCTGGGGCAGTTGTGCCTGGGCGGACAGCTCGCCGAGGAGTTCGCCAACGGCGGGCCGTGCTATGACGGCTTTGCCCGCATCAAGGATGAAGGGCTCGTGGAACGCTTTGTCGTCGAGGTCTTCCCCTGGACGTCCGAGACGCCGCTCAAGGCGCTGCGCGCCGGCTACCCCGAGGGCATCGTCGACGGGTACATCTTCTATCTCAATCCCCTGCAGCGCTTCGCGTCCAACGAGCTGTGGGATATGTTGATCGAGCGGGACGAGCCGATCGTTGCCATGCGTACGGTCTCCGGCGGCCCTGTGCACCGGTTGCGCGATGTGCCGGGCGCAGCCTGGAAGGACTACCTTCAGAAGCGGGCGGTCGAGGTGGCGCCGATCTTCGAGCGCTC
Source organism: uncultured Chloroflexia bacterium (assembly GCA_963775195.1). Lineage (GTDB taxonomy): Bacteria > Chloroflexota > Anaerolineae > B4-G1 > SLSP01 > PWVB01. The sequence goes on along the minus strand of CAVZIC010000022.1, from coordinate 13,509 downwards.
CGGCGTCGGCAGTTGGACGGAGTTCTGCATGCGTTTCGCCCACAGCTTCCCACAGGTACGTACTACCGTAGGCTCGACGGGTCGCTTGAGCCATCTACAGGAGTTCATCGCTGCTGCCAAGGACATCCAGCCGTTGCCTGACGATATCCGCGACGAGATCGTGGCGCTCCAGTATCGCTGGTCCGATGAGACCGATGTGCGTGCGGAGCCCTGGACGATGTGAGTCCTGTCTGGGAGCCGTTCCAGGTGGACGCCATAGGGCAGGCCAGCCTAATCCACGCCGAGTAGGGCGTTGATGCCCTCGATCGTTTGCCTATAGCGCGTAGGATCGGCCGGCGTGGCCCAGTCGTATCCGGTGCCGGGTGTGCCGTCATAGCTCAGATAGCGACTGATCTCGCGGCCTCGCCCAGGAACATCCACGTTGCGGCGCCCAGCTGCAAGCTTGCACATCCAGCTCCGCGCATCAGTGTCGCCACGGCACGGCCTGTGTCGCGCCAGGCCACATCCCCCTCGCTGGTGCGCGCCGTGTGAAGCCACCGCCCGGTACATACGACATCGCGATCATCCGCGGTCCGGCGTCCCAGATAAGCCTCGGCACGAGCCCAGTCCTGCGCCAGTGACGGAGAGCGAAGTACTCACGCTCCCTGTCCTTGTCGGGAGAGACGAACCGTTCCTGCGGTTCGAGCGGCTATATCCATATCGCCACGATGGCCATGGTGCCGAACCCCAGGGTGGTAGCCAGCCACTTCTGCCAACGGTCGCCCGGCCTGTCGAACTCGGTCCGCAGGATGTCGAGCGTGGCGATATAGACGAAGGTCCCTGCGCCCAGAGAGTCGAAGACGGACTCGAACCATAGTGCCCCGGCCGACGAGGTCAGCGCACTGATCCCCGTGCCAAGAAGAATCCCGAGCGGTGTCATGCTTGCGAAAAGCGCTGCCTCGGGTAGGGTCTGCCGGGGCGTGAAGCCGGCCCGCTGATAGGCGACACCCAAAGCGAACCCGGCCGTTGCCTTGTGAGCCATAACTGCAGCAAACACGATTGCCGCGGTACCAAGTGCGTGCTGCGCGCCGAGGGCCGTGCCGACGATGACGGAGTGGATCGACAGGACCAGCAGCAGGACAAATGGGAGCGCGCCGGTGCCTTCTCGATGGTCGGTTCTGGCCAGTGCGCCGTGCGCGGAGTGGCCCGCTTCCTCGGGGTGAGAGACGATGACTTCCTCGATAAGCAGGATCAGCAGGAATCCGCCTCCCGCGAGGACGAACGCAAGAGGATAGGTCAGCCCCGGTGCGGCAGCCCGGAAGCCGGTGACCGCCGCGTCCAGCAGGTGGATAAGCCCGGCTCCCCCGAGCACGCCCGCAGAGAATGCGTTGCCCAAGTCTCTGACTCGCTCGTGAGGGGCTTTGGTCTGGAGAATCCAGGGTAGCGATACTCCCAGTCCTCCAGTGGCGAAGACGATGGCAGCGAAGATTAGCTTGTACAGAGTCAGGCTCATAGGCACCTTTCCGGATGATCAGCTCTCTTTGACACGGGATACGATCGATATGATAGAGGAGGGAAGCCCTGACGCAAGCGCCGCTTAACCCTTAACACCGACCACGGCAGCAATCCCAACCAAATCCCGCGATTCAGACCATCGAACTGCGCTACGATAGTCATGGGTCAATGTTGGGGCAGCGTTTGGCCTTCCGCAGGCTATGTCTGTACCGGCCGATTTCGTTGTGGAGGGGGAGGTACCATGAACGGTATGACGAGAGAACTCATTGGCGTATTCATCGCCTTTCTGGCGTGGTGGGCACTAGCACTCGTTATCGGGCTTGTGATGTACGCGGCTTTCCCATCTTCTATCCCATTACTGGCTGCGAGCAGTACCTCGCTGGATCTTCAAGCCGTGCCCGGTGACGTGATCGGGTTCGTCGCCGCACTCTATGCATTCCGTGGCGCCACCAAGAACCGGGACGACTATTACCTCTGATCTGAGGGCCGATCGCCAGAACTTCGCTGCTATGCTTGCGGTTGGCGACGTAGGCTAGCACGCTCTTTCTTGTTGCGTAGGTAGACCAAGCTCGGTTCTCGAGCAGCGTTCCTGATTCTGCGTTAGGAAGATACCCCACGCCTGTACGCAATTCCCCATTTTCGGTCGATTCTCTCTTGACAACCCCTGTCGTACCGGTATAATCGTTCGACCTTTCGGATCTATTGGTTGGGTACAATCGATTGGAGGAAGAAATGAACGAAGTCTCCTTCATGCAGAGCATCACGCAGTACTTGGTCGACGCCGGGCCGTCTTCATGTGACGATGAGCCGGTGAAGCTCCCGTCGCTTGGCGATCTTGCCAAGGAAATGGGGATCAGCCGGGGCAAGTTGCGCGAAGAGCTCATCGCCGCACAGGCCTACGGCGTCATCGAGATGCGACCCGGCGATGGTACCTACGTCCGCCCCTTTGACTTCTATGCTGCCATTCGCCCTGCCGTCCTGTATAGCATCGCGTGCGACAGGACCAATTTCGAGGCGTTTCGGAAGCTGCGGGCCTATCTAGAGGTTGCCTTCTGGGACGAAGCCACGCAAGCCCTGGATCAGGAGGATCTCGATGAGCTCGACCGGATCGTCGAGAGCGCGCAGCGCAAGCTTGTGGGCACGCCGATCCGGATACCCCACGCCGAACACCGGCAACTGCATCTCGCGATCTTCGCCAAGCTGGACAATCCCTTTGTCCAGGGGCTTCTGAGGGCTTATTGGGATGCCTATGAGGCAGTGGAGCTACACCATTACTTCGAACTCACCTACTACGAGGAGATGTGGTCCAGCCACCGCGCGATGGTCGATGCACTAAGGGCGCACCGACCGTACGAAGGTAAGGAGACCCTGATCAAGCACTTCTCGATTCTCGAAAACCGCTTGCAGACGCCGGAGTTGTCGCCGGCTTCGTCATAGTGTTGGTCGTACCCAATAAAGTTGGCTCAACGTTCTGCGACGAGGGGGAAAGCAATGCCGTTTACAATGCTCACACCAGAATTCCGTATAGAGCGCGATGAGAGTCGCTGCATCGCGTGCCAGGTTTGCGTGAGGCAGTGTGCCAACGATGTCCATGCCTATGATCCCGACGAGGACTGGGTCTATAGCGATTACTCCCGTTGCGTAGGTTGTCATCGCTGCGTGACGCTCTGTCCGACCCAGGCACTGACCGTATATGAGAATCCCCTGGATTTTCGTCCCAATGCCAACTGGACGGCGCAGCGGCTCAGGAGCATCTACAAACAGGCCGAGACCGGCGGAATCCTTCTATCGGGCATGGGGTGTGACCGTCCCTATCCTATCTACTTCGATCATCTGCTGCTCAATGCATCCCAGGTGACCAACCCCTCTATCGACCCACTGCGCGAGCCGATGGAGCTGCGGACCTATCTGGGGCGCAAGCCCGACCGCGTTGAGGTGACCCAAGGGCCTGACGGCGTGAAGTTGACGACCAAGATGGCGCCGCAGCTTATCCTCGAGACCCCGATCTTGTTCTCGGCGATGTCTTACGGCTCCATCAGCTACAACGCCTGTCTGTCGTTGGCCACGGCGGCCAAAGCGAGTGGGATTCTCTACAATACCGGCGAAGGGGGGCTACATCGGAACCTCTACGAATTCGGCCCTTACACGATCGCTCAGGTGGCGAGCGGACGGTTTGGTGTGCACTCCGAGTACCTGGAGACAGCGGCAGCGCTGGAGATCAAGATCGGGCAGGGCGCCAAACCGGGCATCGGGGGACACCTACCCGGCGAGAAGGTCTCTGCCGACGTCTCGCGGACCCGGATGATCCCGGAAGGCACCGACGCACTCTCGCCGGCGCCACACCACGACATCTACTCCATCGAGGACCTGGGACAGCTCATCTTCGCGCTCAAGGAGGCGACTAACTATGAGAAGCCGGTGGGCGTCAAGGTCGCGGCGGTGCACAATATCGCCCCAATTGCCAGCGGCATCGCCAGGGCAGGCGCGGACTATATTGCCGTCGACGGAATACGCGGCGGTACGGGCGCGGCGCCCACCATCATTCGCGATAACGTCGGCATCCCGATCGAGCTTGCCATCGCCGCCATTGACACCCGGCTGCGCGAGGAGGGGATCCGCAACCAGGTCTCGCTGATCGGCGCGGGCTCGGTCCGCAACAGCGGCGACGTGATGAAGCTCATCGCGTTGGGCGCCGACGCGGTCTACATCGGGACGGGCGCGCTGGTCGCGATGGGGTGTCACCTTTGTCAGAAGTGCTACACGGGCAAGTGCAACTGGGGCATCGCCACTCAGGATCCTTATCTGACCAAGCGGCTCAACCCCAATATCGGAAGCCAGCGGTTGGCCAATCTGATTCGTGCGTGGTCGCTGGAGATCAAGGAGATGCTCGGGGGCATGGGCATCAACGCCATCGAGAGCCTGCGAAGCAACCGCGACCATCTGCGTGGCGTGGGGCTCAACCAGGTGGAGTTGGATGCGCTGGGTGTCAAGGCCGCGGGCATAGCGTAGGACCGGGGAGGAGAGCGATGAAGCAGATCTACGTCAACGAGGAATACTGTATTGGTTGCCGCTTGTGCGAGATCCACTGTGCAGTACAGCATTCGCGGTCGAAGAAGATCATCAAGGCCTTCAAGGAGGAAGCTCCCCGGGCAATGGCGCGGGTGCTGGTCGAGGAGGAGGGCCCGCTTTCCTTCGCGATGCAATGCCGGCACTGTGAGGATGCGCCCTGTATCGAAGCCTGCATGGTCGGGGCGATGCATCGTGACGAGGAGACCGGGGCGGTGCTCTGCGACGAGGATCGGTGCGTGGGGTGCTGGATGTGCGTGATGGTCTGTCCGTTCGGCGCGATCCAGCGGAACCTGGTCGGGAACAAGGTGGCCTCGAAGTGCGATCTCTGCTACGGTGAAGAGATGCCGGTCTGCGTGGCCAATTGTCCCAACGAGGCGCTGACCTTTGTGGACGCTCCGGTCGCGGAAGGGGAGAAGCGATGAGACACGTCATTATCGGCAATTCTGCGGCAGCCATTGGGTGTGTTGAGGGCATCCGTCACCACGACCAGGAAAGCGCCATCACCATCGTTGCCGACGAGCCCCATCACACATACTCACGCCCCCTGATCTCCTATCTATTGGGAGGACTGGTGGATGAGTCTCGAATGAGCTATCGCCCTGCGGACTTCTACGAGTCCAACCGGGTCGAGACGATGTTGGGCGTGGAAGTGACCGAGGTCGACCCGCAGCGACGTGTCGTTTCCCTTGCCGGCGGAGGGACCCTACCTTACGACCGGCTGCTGATCGCGACGGGGGGCAAGCCCTTTGTTCCGCCGGTTGCCGGCTCCGATCTGCAGGGAGTCTTCACCTTCGGCACGTGGGACGATGCCCGGAGGATCGGTCGCTACATCGATGAGGTTCACGTGAAGTCGGCCCTGGTCATCGGCGCGGGGTTGATCGGGCTCAAGACGATTGAGGCACTGCTCGCACGCGGCGTCCGGGTTACGGTCGTGGAGCTCGCGGACCGGGTGCTGAGCACCATCTTCGATCCCACGGCCTCGAGACTGGCCGAGATTATCCTGCGTCGCGAAGGTGTGGAGATCAAGACCAAGACAACGGTGACGGAAATCATCGGTCGAGGTGGGCGGGTCGATCACGCGCTGCTCAATGATGGAGAACGGCTGGATACCGACATGGTCATCTTCGCCATCGGCGTGCGCCCCAATACGAGTATGATTCCGGCGGGCGCGGGCATCCGCGTTGAGCGGGGCATCCGCGTGGACGAGCATATGCGCACCACGGCCCCGGATGTCTACGCAGCCGGCGACTGTGTCGAAGCTTACGACAAGCTGGTGGATGCCTATCGCCAGATTGCGATCTGGCCGCTGGCCTATCGCCAAGGCCACGTCGCCGGTGCCAACATGGCCGGGGTGGAGCGCACGTACGAGGGTGGGTTCCCGATGAACTCGATCAGTGTGTGCGACGTGCCCACGATCTCCGTGGGGCTCACCGACCCGCCGCAGGATGGCGAGCGCTACGAGATCATCGACGACTACGACCGTGAATCGTTGGTCTACAAGAAGCTCGTCCTGCGAGGACATCGCCTGGTAGGGGCGGTCTTCATGAATGAGATCGATCGGGCCGGCATTTACACCGGGTTGATTCGTGACCAGGCTGATGTCAGTCAGTTCAAGAATCATCTGCTGTCGGGGAGCTTCGGTTTGATTTCGCTGCCCAAGGAATACCGGAAGCACCTGGTGGTCGGAAGCGGGATAGAAGTCTAGCTGATAGCTGATAGCTGAAAGCGGATTGCTTCGTTAGAACGAGGGGGAACTCACAATGAACATCACGTCGCTTGAGAATCCATATGGCGATGACAAGGTCTACGATGCTTGCGGCGTCTTCGGGATGATGGATACGACCGGTGAGCGGTTCACCGGTGAGGACGTCGTGACCGGCCTGGTCAACATGACCGAACGGGGCAACGGTCTGGGATCGGGATATGCGATCTATGGCTGCTACCCCGAATATGCAGACTGCTACGCCTTCCACGTGATGTACACCAACGCGGATCATCGCCCTCAGGTAGAAGCGCGCTTGAGGAGCGACTTCGTCTTCGTACACGCTGAGGAGGTCCCTCACAACCCGACCCCCGAGCTTCATGATGCTCCCGTGATCTGGCGCTATTTCCTCACCGTCGATGAGAATCATCCCCTCGTCAAGCTCCTCGGTGAACTCGAGTATGTGGTATCCAGAGTGATGGAGATCAACGTCGCGGGGATAGGCGCATATATCTACAGCAGCGGCAAGAACATGGGGTCATTCAAGGGTGTGGGCTTTCCCCAGCAGATCGCCGATTACTTCGGGGTAGAGGAGTACGAAGGCTATATCTGGACGGCGCACAACCGTTTCCCGACCAACACGCCGGGATGGTGGGGTGGGGCGCATCCCTTTGGCCTGCTGGACTGGACGGTCGTCCATAACGGTGAGATCTCGTCCTATGGTACGAACCGCCGGTTCCTGGAGATGCAGGGCTACCACTGCACGATGACCACCGACACCGAGGTGATGGCGTACGCCGCCGACTACCTGATGCGACGCCATAGCCTGCCGGTTGAGTTGGCGGTCAAGGTGCTGGCGCCGCCTCTGTGGGACGAAATCGAGCGGATGCCATCCGAGCAGCAGAATCTGTATCGCACGTTGCGGCAGGTCTATGGTGCGTTGCTGATGAATGGACCGTTCACCATCATCCTTGCGCATCAGGGCGAGATGATCGGGCTCACCGATCGCCTTCGCCTGCGCCCCATCATTGCGGCAACCCGCGGCAACCGGCTCTACGTCTCTTCCGAAGAGGCCCCTATTCGCCTGGTCAGCCGGGAGCTCGACCGGCTGTGGAGCCCGGTCGGCGGTGAGGCGGTCATCGGTCGGTTGGGTGTTCCCTTGCAGGCAGAGGTATCCTCGATAGCCTCGCGGCAACCTGTGGCTGCGGTCGCCTGATTGGGGCGCCGGAAGGAGTGAGGGAGATGACAGAGGTCCAGACTGCAGTCTACAAGATCGACGCGAGCGGCCTACACTATCGGGAGCTCAACACGAAGCTGCGCGAGGCCGTGAACGGCCAGGGGATAGGGCACATCGAGATCGACAATGTCTACGGACAGCGTTACCTGGGCACCGATCTGCACAACCCTGTCCAAATCGACATCCACGGGACGCCCGGCAACGACCTGGCCTCGTTTATGGATGGGCCGCGGATCGTCGTATATGGCAATGCCCAGGACGGGTGCGGCAACACGATGAACGAAGGGGAAATCATCATCCACGGGCGGGCCGGCGACGTCACGGGGCACTCGATGCGCGGCGGCAAGATATGGGTGCGCGACGACGTGGGGTACCGGGTAGGCATTCACATGAAGGCCTATCAGGACAAGGTCCCGGCCATCATCATCGGCGGGACCGCACAGCACTTCCTGGGGGAGTACATGGCCGGTGGCGTGTTGATGGTGATGGGGCTGACGCTGCGTCCCGGCGAGCTCCACGCAGCGCGGTTCGTCGGCACGGGGATGCACGGCGGGGTCATGTACATCCGCGGTGAGCTAGACGACTTCCAACTCGGGAAGGGCGTCGGGCGGGTTCCCCTCGACGCGGACGATGAGGCGCTGATCTCGGAGTTGGTCGAGGGTTACGCGTCACGCTTCGGGTGCGACGCGTCCGAGATCCTGGAGACGCCCTTTGTGAAGCTCGTCCCGCTCTCGCTGCGTCCTTATGGGCGGCTGTACGCCTATTGAGCAGCCTTGCCCCCGAGGCGGGACCCTCTAGGGCAAGGGATAACCTGTCCTCAGGTCCAACTCCGGAATCCGGCCCGGGCCCGATGACAGGGCGATCATTCTGGGCTATCATCAGGACACGTTCTTGACTCAGTACAAAAGCCTTATGAAGAGGAGTCCTGATGGACACAATGACGCCCAACACCCCCGAGCGGGGGAACATCTTTGCCAGGTCTTTCGGCCTGGTTCGCGAGCATTGGCGCGCCTGGCTGGTCGCCAACTTCGCTTACTTCGGTGTCCTGATCGTGGGGCTGGTGGTCATCATCTTCAACCGCGATCTGCAGCAGGCGCTCTACGACGCGATTGGACAGACCTTCACTCAGGGCGGGCCGCTTGCTGCTGTCGGCGAAGCCTATACGAGCGGACAGGCCGCCAAAGCCATCGGCCTGACCTTCATCGTCAACCTCGCCATCGGCACCTTTGTGTCGATCACGCTGCCCTCTCTAATCATCCCGTTCAGCGGCTGGTTGATCGCATTCTACCGCGCGCTTCTGTGGGGTTTCATCTTCTCGCCTGCATCAGGCTCGCCGCTGTCAGGTCAAGGTGTTCTCACCGGGGTGCTCATTGCGATCCTGTTGTTGCTGGAAGGTGAAGGCTACGTGCTGGGCGGACTGGCGGCGTGGATCCAGGGCCGGTCCGTGATCTCGCATCGACGGCTAGGCTATGAAACGCTCGGCGAGGGCTACGTTGCCGGGCTCAAGCAGACGGCGCTGATGTACATCCCGATCGTGATCGTCCTGGCGATTGCTGCAGTCTACGAGGTGGCTATCTCGTTTGTGATCAAGTAGGCTCGATACCGGAACCGGTGTACTGACCCACAATGAGCGGCGAGCCCTGGTGATACTGGGCTCGCCGCGTTTCGTTACTCTGCGGCCTTGGGACTTGGGGAAGTCCCCCCGCCATTACTCCTCGGTGATGGTACGGCCTCGCATCTCACTGACTATCCATGTAGTGCTCCATCGCTGCAATGAGCCGCGGGACGATTCCATTGCGTACGTCGGGATGGCGCCAGTCGTCGAAGTCGTGCAGCACTGTATTTAGACCGGGGTCCTCCAGCTCTGCGAGCGGTTGATTGAGCAAGACGGTGAGCGGTCCGCCGTAGGCATCGACGAAGCCCACGCGCTGTTGGTAGGCAGTGAAACGCTCCAGCGCCGCACCGAGTGTGGGGCGCACGTCGTGGCGCTCCTTGACGGCCTGTCCGAACCTGGCCAACGCAGCGCGCAGCTCCAGGTTCGTCGCCAGGTCAACCAGGAATCGATCGGCGTCGCCGAAGAGCAGGCCGCCGAGATCACCCAGCCTATGGTCTGTGCCTACCGCTGTTCGCAGGCAGCGCGCTGCCTCGAGCTGGCGTTCGGGCTCGGTCGACTCGATCGCGCCCCAGGCCTCGGCAATCGGGTCGCCGAGGCCCGGGAGCAGTCTCTCTGCAAATCCGACGAGATCGGCGGTAGCCATCGTCCCGCCCCGGGCCAGGTGGGCGAACCAGTAGGTGTGGGGCAACTGAAGGCAGTGGGTCTGGGCATTCCCCATCACGCCCAGGTGGTAGGGCCCCATTGCCTCAGGCGTGAGCCGCTTTTCGAGCCCCCCGTAACAGACGGTCAGCGGAAAGACCGGCTCGCCCTCGATCAGGCCGTAGGGGTAGAACATCGCCCGGTCCCTCAACTCCAACCGGTCGATGGCCTGGAGATGGCGGTCGAGATAGCCCGTCAGCCACCACGGCTCGGGCATCCTTGCCTGGAGCAACGCCAAGGTATCGTCGAAGTCCGAGGGCTGCTGATAGGGCCAGGGATTCGGGTCGGGTGCCTCCGCGTTGCGCTGCGCTTCCCAGAATCGGCAGTAGGTCTCCCATCCGACGAGCATCCAGTAGACGAACGCTGCCGAGGGGTTGAGATCGCGGTAGACTGCCATCTGCCTCACGCACAGGTCGACGAACTCCTCATCCGTGGAGCCGATGTAGCCGCCGGGGTCGCTGTCGATGATGGCGATTGCGTCGGCGTTGGGCACGAAGCTGAGGGCATTGTGCCGCTGGACCATCAGCGTGGCCACCTCATCCTCGTCGGAGGGGTTGACCTTCCGCTCACAGATGAAGTACGGCCGGCCATGGAACGCATAGCCGGCCGCTCTCTCGTTGCCCATGCAGTTGGCCGTGAGAACGAGGATGACCTGCATCCCGAACCGATCGTGCGCGGTCTCCGTCGCCTTGGCCAGCGTGTGGAGGTACGCAGCGTCGCTGGGCGTAGGGTTGAGGGGCATGGTGTCGATCTGGGGCCAGATCTTGACGGCGTCGAACCCCAGGTGCGACAGGCCCTCCAGGTATCCCTCCCAGTCCGGCAGGGTCCACCGCCGCGCCGAATAGGGACGGTTGTACCCCCAGTGCGTGTGAACGTACATCCCGAGCATCGGGCGTCGCCTCGGGCCGTCTACAGCGTCGGGATGCGTCGGACCAGCTCCGTCCAGCCGTCGCCGACCGCCGTTTGGACGAGTCCCTTGACCTGCGCGAAGACCGGGGCAGGCATCACCATCTGCCAGATGCGAACCATATTCTCACGATCGTCGTCAGCAATCAGCGGGAACATCCAGGCGATCACGTCCGGGAAACGCTCCTGTGGTACCGTGCTCGCCATCAGGCCTGCCGCCTTGGCCTGGTCGGGTATGGGTACACGTTCTCTGATCAGGCGATACAGGTGCGCATCTTCCTTTGCGAGATGTATGTCGTGATGGTACTTGAAAGCTGCGGAAGCGCGTGCTGTTTCCAGGACGTCGTGGGCCGACACGGCAGTTTCCAGGGCCGCCATCCCAGACTCCAGGTATCGATGATCCCGCACATAGGCCTCGGCGACGTCGGGTGCCACAGTTTCGAGCATAGGGAAGATGGCTAACTCTTCGCCCTGCGCATGCCACGTCAGAATTTCGTTGAAGAAGCGGAAGCGCTCGATCCCCGCGGCAGTGCCAGGTTGGCCTCGGGCGGCGTCGAGCGCTGCAGTGTCGATCGTTGCGATATCGTGCCGGAAGGCGTTGTGGATTGCCAGTATTGCGTCCATTGGTTCAGTCATGGTTCGTCCCTCCTATTTGTGCTAACAGTCATCTTGATTTCGTGCCGGCAAACCAGCTAGATATACTCGATGTCGGCCCTGCCAAGCCAGTTCCCGCGTCCTCGCCCCAGGCCTGGCCCCAGCCGGCAGTCGTGTTGTGTCGTGCCCTGATGCACCAATCAGGGCACGACATTGGGCCGCGCGATATCCTAGTCCTTCAGCTCCAGTTCGATCACCGGGACGATGACGTCGGGCTCGACGACCGGCAGTTCGAGGACGAGCGTGTTGGCCCCGGCCTGCAGGTGGCTGGAGGTCCAATCCCTGTGGCGCAGGGGGATCTCACTGCCGTCGTGGAGGAAACGCGCGAAGGCGACCTTGTCCCCCAGGCCGTCGAGGTAGAGATGCTTGAACGGCCACGCGAAGACGTGGACGTAGACTTTGTTGCCCTTCTGGGTCAGGCGGCAATCCTGTGGTTCTACGAACTCGCTTTGCGTGCAGCCGTAGATGGCCTCGCTATGGAATGCCATCCAGTCGGCGTAGGTCTCAAGGGCGTCGATGGCGCGCTCGTCGAAGGTGCCCCGCGCAGTCGGACCAACGTTCATGAGCAGGTTGCCGCCACGCGCGACGGTGTTGACCAGCATGCGGATCAACTGACCGGGCGATTTCCAGGTCATCTCGTCCCGGTAGTAGCCCCACGAGCCGCTAAACGTCTGGCAAGCTTCCCAGACGACCGGCTCGCCATCGACCTTAACCCACTCCCGCGGCTGGTACTGCTCAGGCGTGTAGATGTCGGCCGCGACAGGCAGGTCCAGCCGGTTGTTGAGGATGATATTCGGCTTCAGCTCGCGGATCATCTCGAGGAGCTTCTCGCTCTGCCAGTCGTCACGCCCCTTGCCGGGCATTCCCTTGTAGTCGCGCCCCGGATAGGAGAAGTCGCACCACAGAATCTCGGGTTCAAAGCGGGTTATCAACTCTCTCACCTGATTGTGAAGATAAGCCGCGTACTTCGTGACGTCCCGTCCCGCGTTGAGCTCGGCGGCATTCTCCGCATTGCGCAGTGGGTGGATGACGTCGATGGGGAAGTCAGGGTGGTGCCAGTCGATGAGCGAGTAGTAGAAGCCCACGTGCAGTCCCTCCGCGCGGAACGCTTCGACGAAGGGCTCCAGCAAGTCCTTGCCGTAGGGCGTATTGGTCACCTTGTAGTCGGTGAAGGCGCTGTCCCAGAGGCAGAAGCCCTCGTGGTGCTTGGTGGTGAGGACGACATACTTCATCCCCGCCTCGGCAGCAAGGGCGGCCCACTCGGCGGGGTCGTAGTCCTGCGGGTTGAAGCGCTCGAAGTACTTGCGGTACTCGTCGGGTGCAATCTCCTCGCGCGACTGCACCCATTCGTGGCGGGCGGCGACGGCGTAGAGTCCCCAGTGAATGAACATGCCGAAACGGTCGTGAACGAACCACGAAGTATCACCGGCGGTCGGTTTGGGCTTGTACATAGCTCCAATCTCCTTTTGCATCGATAGCGTAAGTACCTGTGACGCTTCGATTGTACTGTAGCGGATACGAGGTGCAAGCACCATCTGCATCGCAAGGTGGCTCTTGCTCCAAGGTTCTATCGATGTTGGTGGCGCGGGGAAGGTTCACCCCCCCTGCCAAACGGCAGGAGCTCAGACCACGTCATTTGCCCCTGCCCTTTTAGCTCTGCTGCGGTATACTGGTACTCAGGTGTAAGTGAATTACGGGATCCTTTGGGACCCTGATGTGATTACTGATGGAGGTTATGTCAATGGGTTGGCAAGGATTTGGTCGCGGGTTCGGTATGATGGGACATATGTGGGGCCTGGGCGGCGGGCACATCCTCGGCGCGATTGCGTCGCTCTTCGGTTTCCTTTTCTTCCTAGGGCTTCTGGCCCTGATTGCTTTGGCAGTTGTCTGGTTGGTTCGGCGGTCGCGTACGACAGCCAGTGTGACCGCCGGTGGTCCGGGACTCTCCGGCTCTCCGCTTGACGTCGCCAAACGGCGGCTGGCGGCGGGTGAGATCACTCTGGATGAATACCATCGCATTCGCGACGAACTCCAAGGATCTTGAGTATCGGGTAGGCTGGCTCCATACAAGCGGGTGAAATCAGGGCGCGCTCGGTTACCGGGCGTGCCCTGGTTGTTTATGCCGCCTATCGT
>CAVZIC010000021.1:0-31545 GCA_963775195.1 uncultured Chloroflexia bacterium | reverse complement strand
AGGTTCCGCACCTTCGCAAGGTTTCCGCACCTTGCGAAGGTTTCCGGGGCCGCCGGTCGATCGCCGATCCCGGGAACGCCCATCGCAGTTCCGCAACGCTCGCCGAAAGGCCGACGCCGCACCGGCCCTCAGGACACCGGCCGCTCCGTCACCACGACCTGGCTGCCCTCCTCTGCAGTCCATTCCAGACGAACGAAATCGATGCGCAGGTACCGATCGTAGCGCATAGCCTGCTCCCGCAGTTCCCAGAAATGATCAGGCACCTCGTCACCGAACCAGCCCAACAGCATCTTGACGCGCTTCCTCGTGTTGATGCGCGTGCCCCCGGGCCCGTCGAGGAGGAGCTTCACCGCCATCTTGTTGCGCTTCCACCCAGGTCGCGATGCTCCAAGCCCTGCAGGAAGAGGTTCTCGCGCTCGACACGGCCGGCATGCTTGCCCTTGATCTCAAACGCGACCAAGGACTTATCGCCCTTGTCCACCGCCAGGATGTCGAGCCGTTCGGGCTTTTGCGTGCCCTCCCCCGTCGGCACCCTGGTCCATCAGGTAATCCAGCTCCATATCGCCGCCCTGAAGCTGAACGCGAAAACCGCCGTCCTTCATCTGCTCCACCAGACGCGCCTGAACACACGCCTCGTTTCGGGGCTTTCCAGCAGTCGGACAGCGGCGCCGATAGTGCCTGCACGGGCTCGTATTCCAGTACGCGATCACGTGAGGGATCACGTTGCGACAGCAGCCTGAACTTGAGCAAGAAAGACATTCGGAGAACTGGGCATACCAGCAGGTAGAGGCACGTCATCCGGCCCTTGTAGCGCTCGTCGTCATTGAGGCGGTGAAACAGGTCGAGCGCTGGGAGTTAGGATCTTTCGCAGGATCCCGGCGTGCCGACGTTGCCGGTGGCAAGCTGCGCCGGGGAGCCGGGGAACGGGACGACCAGGCCTGCCCAACCACGAGGCTCGGTCGCCACGCGCAAGGGCAGTCGCGAGAGCCACTTCGTGATCGTGGGCCCTCTCTCGCCGCCGTGCAGAAATCGTCCGGCACCGCCTCACAGCTCAGGTGCGTATCGAGCTCCGCGAGCAGCGACGCGATCACGCTGCCGTCGAGGTCGCCGGCCTTGAGTTGCTTGGAGTACTGCTCCTGTTTGCTGACCATACACTTCCTCCTCTCGTGGGTGAAGCCACAACTCGGAAAAAGGGACGCCCTACCCGCCTCTCGGCAGGTCCGCCGCGTCGGGCGCCGACCGTGTGCCGCTACGAGTGGGATGCGGCCGGTCGTGGTCCGGGTCGAAGGGGCGCAGCCGACCGCTAGACAGCCGCCAAAGGTAGTTGGAGGCTGGGTTGGTGCGTTCTTCGGCGCGTTCGCCACGCAGTGGGCGCTGATGTGCGTCTGCACACCGGGCCGCGTGTCACCGAAACGCCGCTCGACCTCGCGACGCAACTCCTCCGGTGTGAAGCTGTCCTGGTGCTTCGCCAGTGCGCGAGCAGCCAGGTAGACCTCAACGTGGATCTTCATCGCTACCCCCTAATCTTGGGCGCGGGGACCGGACGCAGTCCGTGTTGCGTCGACGATCAACGCGGCGTGACCTCACTGGACGCTGTGGCACGAGCCTCCTTGAGCCGGGCTCGAAGAGCATCCGGAATCGCGGCACGGGCAAACTCGATCTCACGAGGAACGCGCCCCTTGGTCTGCTCGTCGATACAGAGCGCGTACATATCCGACTCGGTCAGGACAATCAACCGCCTGGTCGCTTCGACCATCAGCAGGAAAAGCATATCCGCCCTCAGCTTGTGCAGCTTTCCAACGCCAAACCTGCCGCTCGCCGTTCGCGCACGGCTCGTTGAGATGTTGACGACAATCGAGCCGTCGTCGCTGACCGCATCGAAATCGAAGGCCCCCCCGGTGTGAGGCGCAGCCTACGAGCCGTGAATGACTGCCCGTATTCCTGAGGAAGCCAATGCCGACGGACCCAGTCCTCGACCTCTAGTTGTGTGCGAGTGTGCCATGGGCCGTGCATCTCCCCTGAGCCGTGTGACTCATTGCGCCGGCTTGAGCCGGCGACCACAAGAAGCGACCGATCTCGGGTCCGCGCCGTCCCCATTCGAGCGCGGTCTCCAGCCAAATCCGCCCTCACCCCCCAGCAGCCCGGCGTAGACCTCTGTCACCGTCTCGCCTAAGGCAATGCCGGCCCAGCCAGCGCGGAGCCTCCGCCTTACGGCCCTTGCCCTCCTCGTCGAGTGTCTCCTCGACGCGGTACCTAGACGACGGATGGTGAGCTAGACCCGTCTCGCGCAAGTCTCTCCTGCTCACAGATCGCCGCGAGTGCCTGCAAGCACCAGATCCCCCTCACGACTCCGCCACGAGGTGACCTGGGCAACGCCGCGATGCCTCTTGCGAGAGTCTGTGGGGGAAGCAGGCAGGGCGGCCGGAGTCGCTTCAGCATGCCATTGGCCTCCCTACTCCTCCGTGAAGTAGTCCGAGTCGATCCGCTTCAGCTCGTACGTACTCACCGTCGCCGCACCGATATTGAAGTCGATCATCGGTTGCGCCAGGGTGTCCCCGTCCATCAGCACGATCTTGCTACCGATGACGGAGACGTAGGCCCGAGCGCCCTGCGTGAACTCTGACGTCGTGATGAAGATCCCCTTGCGGGCCCGTTGGCCCTCCAGAGCACCGACGAACTTCTGCACCTCGGGACGACCGACGGGATTCTCCCAGCGCTTGGCCTGGATATAGACAACGTCGAGGCCCAGGCGATCCTCCTTGATGATGCCATCGATGCCGTTGTCGCCGCTGCCACCGATCGCCTCGCCCGCGTCCTTCCGGGTGCCGCCGTAGCCCATCCTGACCAGCAGGTCGACGACCAGTCGCTCGAAGAAAGCCGGCGAGCAGTGCTTGACCGTCTGCAATAGCTCCGTCGGCGGCACAGGTCGAAGGGGAACGTGATCGGTTCGGAGACCGGGATAGGCGTACATATACTACGTCACTAGCCAACCTCGAGACGGAGCAGGACTCAAGAACTACGCCCTGCCTGCTGGTGCTCGCCAACTGGTCAATTGCCTAGAGCGTGTTATGCATTTTGTGCCATGAAGGTGACGAACCGATGAGCCATCAGCATGGCAAACGCCACGAAGTGCAGGCCAGCCAACGTCTCCGCCAAGCGTTCGTAGTCGCGCACCAAGCGGCGGAAGCGCGTCATCCATCCAAAACTGCGTTCGACCACCCAGCGACGAGGCAGGAGCACGAAGCCATGCTTGGCTGTGGGCAGCTTGACCACCTCCAACTGAATGCCATTCGCCTCGGCATCGGCAGCAGGCTGATCCCCGGTGTAGCCTTGGTCCACGAAGGCGATCTCAACCGAGTCACCCGTCACCTCTTGGATCTGCTCCGCCAATGCACCCACCTGCGCTCGGTCCTGCTCGTTGGCGGGGGTGACCAGGAGCGTCAGCAACTGCCCCAACGTATCGACGGCCATGTGCACCTTCGAGCCCTTGCGTTTCTTGTGCCCATCGTAGCCCGCTCGACCGCCGCTCTCTGGGGTCGACTGCAGCGTCCGGCTGTCGAGAATCGCCGCCCGCGGCTGGGGCATCCGGTCGTCGATCTCCCGCATCAGCATGCGCAGATCACGCACCATGTCCTCAAACACACCGGCCTTCAGCCAGCGCTGCGTCTGCTGGTACACCGTGTACCAGGGTGGGAGGTCGTTGGGCATCATACGCCATTGCATGCCCGTGCGCACGATGTAGCGCAATCCATTGAACACTTCTCGCAGAGAGTGCTCCCGCTGGGGGGCATCTTCTCTCATCAGGGTGAGATAGGGCGCCACAAACGCCCATTCCTCATCAGATACGTCACTCGGATAGCCTTCTCTATTCATGCCCTGAGTATACCACGCTCAGGCCAGAAAGTGCATAACACGCTCTAGAGAGAACGCTGAACCATCATCGATCTGCGTGCTCTCGACGACGGGAGTAGTGACGTGCTGTGGATTTAGGTTTGGGCGACGCACCGCGCCGCAGGTGCCTCGCGCTACACCACACACTTCGGTGCTTCGTATTGCCACAGTCTGACACGGCGCTCGGGCAGACGCCCGTTGAGCAGCGTATAGACGATCACGTCCAAGCAGTAGCCAGTGAGCGGCCGGAACTCCCGCAGATAGGGCTCAGGGACAGGGTCATCATTGGCGTCGAAGGTCCAAGGGCGATCGGCACCAGGGAACCACGCTTTGGAGTGGCTGTCCTTGTCTGGAGGTTCGACCCTCACGGCGCCGAGTGCAAGGCAGTTTCGGTAGACATCTCTGACCCGAACTTGCCGCCTCCGGATCCCGTCAGGTAGGACCCATTTATAAGCATCCGCGAGGAGTTCAAGGTTGTACCGTCTACCCGAGCGGAAAGACGGGCAGATCCGCTGGGTTGTCATACGATCCATGCTCTTCCCCAGCAAAGGCCCGCTCACACGCTACGCCGATGAAAAACTCGCCCTCGCGCAGCCCAACTTCCTCCGCTGAATCTGGACCATCTTAAAGTCTACCGACCTCCTGAGACCAAATCTCTACCAACCCGACACTGGGGAGACCACCCGCAACAGGGTGTGGGGGGAACTCCAGATCGTTAGGAGGGAACACCGTAATCAACCATGTGCCCTGCCTCAGGTACCATTGGTTAAGCAGATCGAAGACAGTCTGCAACATGGGCAACAGTCGGAGTGTAGTCCGATGACGGATACTCCGCAGTCGAACATCTCCACTATCTCCCTCAACGGATCTGTCGAGACAAGCTCAACACATCACCTGTTTCCAGAAGTTCCTGCACCTCACCCATGGCCACCTCGACTCTGCCGAGTTCGCACTCATCGTGGGGAAACGAATAGTCCAGCAGGGCCGGCCCCAAGCAAAGGAGGGGCGTGTCATGTCAGGCCGGCTTTCCTTTACTACGGAAGCGCTTCTGTGCCCTGAGAAGCTTACCTGCAAGCGAAGCAGCTTCGCCGAAGAAACCGGAGGGCCACTCGGACATGCCGCTCGTCGGCGCGCCTACTGATAGCTCCCTGACGACCCGGTGCACCGGAAGACACATTAAGATAGTACACCTTGAGGCACCCGCTAGCCATCCAGTCTCATCCTCGGCAGCCATCACACGAATGGTATTCACGATATGCTCACTGTGAGTCTCGACGATGACTTGCTTTCCAGACTTGGCAAAGAGCAACAAGCAGCCTTGCCAGTCTGGACCAGAAGCGCGGGGTTTAGGTGAAGCTCTGGCTGTTCCACAGCAAGTGTCGGCACTTTTTTGCGCAGCCAGACCTCTGACCAGTATCGGCAGCAACTGCGAGTAACCAAAGCCCGAATCGGCTAGCGGAAACAACTCCGATCCAGTAGCCGACCGGACCCTTACCTCAACCAATACCTTCGTCGAACTCAGATCGTACTCTTTCAGCTCTAGGGATGAGTTACGCACATGACCCGTTCGCAAGTAGTGTAACCAGTCGTTCAGCGCTTCGTCCAGTGCGTGTGTTCTAACTGGCTACTTGTAAGGTCAGGGCCCTGACGGTGCCAGGCACGATACGCTTCTCTTATGTCCCCTAGTACGTAGGGGAGGAACTCACCAGCAGGATCCATTCCGGGCTGAGCATCAAGTTGGGCAAGGTAATAGCGCTTCGCTGGGGAGCGAATAGGTCCAATGTACTGGACATCCTGTAGTGGTAGCCGGGCTGCCTCATTAGCATAGTTCTCAGATTGGGCTCGGCAAGGGCTCCAGGCTAAGGGGGATGTCATCATCAGAATCCTGCTGCAAGTCACCGACATCCTCGTCGTCACGCTTTCGTCTAGCCAGCATGAAACCTCGGGGTATCATTGCGCAGAGCCGTAGCAAACCTTAGGTAACCAGGCTTGGCCTCCGTGTCTAGCACATGAGTCTTCAAGCTCGACTGCTGTGATGGTACAGACTCTCAGGCACAAAGAGGTCGTAGCTTGGGTCGCCGTCTTGATCAAATTCTGACAGACGGAGTTCCCAAGTCAGCAGACGGCGATCACTCACGTCCAACTCGCAGGTGACGTGCTTCACGTATGCTTTGGTGGCACTCGTGACTGGCCGACTGCCGTATTCGGTACAGGAGTCAGCCGGGCTTCGATCTAGCGCACGCTCAATGACGCAGGGGCCAACTGAGAAGCTCTGCCTAAGCCGATACCTAAAAATTGGCTCCCGCTGGTGTTCATCGTTCCGATCTGCAGTGCCTGTATTTGCAATTCCGTAGCAACGAAAAAGCGAGGAAACTCATCCTCAATCTCGATCCCTATGGAGGACTGCACCACTCGCACCTTCCGACACAAAGGCAGCGTAGTTGCCCAGGTCGACCTGCGAACCGGTGAAGCGGACCTGGCCTTCCCCCACTTCGTAGCCTTCGCCAATCGAGAAGCTTTGGCGGAGGAACGGCAGAGTCTTCAGTAGAGTAGACTTCCCCGAGCTATTGGGTGCCACATATCACTGTCAGATTAGTCAGTGGAAAGACCAGCCGCTACCCTGAAAGAGCCTGACGTTGCCGAGATCGATCCTGGTTATCATACGTTCCATCCTCCGATAGTGCGCGAGCAATAGACCAATCCGGTCCTGCACACAGATTATACCGAGCGAAAAGGGTGACGCAAATCGGACACTGTGACACAGACTACCGCGCATAGCCGCGACATCACCGAATGCAGCCTTCTTTGCTGGCGACCATTAGGCAGATGAGCATTAATAGGATGAGCACCTGCCGTTGGATGCCATCGGGAACTGAAGGATCGCCTAGCGCGCAGGGCTACGGATTGGTGACCCCACCTCTGCTGCGCCGAAAACCTCCGACCTACTGGTCCGGCCCAGCAGGAACCATTGGGGCGGCCCCATAGTAAACGCACGCTAGTTTCGCCCTGAAGGATACGCTTGCCAGACTAACGATCTGTCTGTAGTAGCCGCCCATTCCACAGAAGCAAGCAGAACCCTAAGGCGCCCCGTTGCATCTGAGATGAGCCAGACCACGACAGCCCAGACCTCTATCTATTTCGGCCACCCCGCCCGCTCCAGATTCAGCGCCAGCAACCGCCCCAGGATCTCCTCGTCCCCCAACCCCTGCGGCCACCCGTACGCATCCATCACCGCCGCATCGAGCTTCGCGTGCGCCAACTGCAGCCACGTCGGGTTCTGGTTGTACAGATTCGTCAGCGTCCGCTGCTTGAGCTTGCTCGCGGGCAGCGTCCCCGGATGCAGCCACCGCTGCCGCGCCTCCACCAACACGCTCGCCGCCTCCGCGATCGCCGGACCACCGGGCACTCAGCCTTGCTCAGCCCCTTCGCCTGCCAACAGTAGCACTCGGGAGTACAGATCGTCATCGAGGTAGAACCCCGCGGTATGGCGTAGGGCATCCAGGCAAGGGCGCACGGCCTCAATCGCGGCGTGTGACTTCGCCTCCACAAGGATTCCTATGACACCAACTACGCGAAGTCCAAGTCGCTGGGCGGCCGGCGACCTTCGTGTTCATCCATCAACACCAGATCGGCCCCGAGCTCCAGCGCGAGAGCGATCGTTTCTGCCTCGCCACGGTCCAGATCGCGCTCCAAGGCAATCACCAGCGACCCGTTCTGCACAGGTCGCCGCTCAATCCAGTCTGCTGCGGCGACCTCATCGCGACCGGGCCAGTGCCTGCCTCCCGCGTTCAGCTCTTGCCAGACGCCATCGGCGATGTGTACCCGGCCATAGAGCCGGCGCAGGAGGTCAAACTGCCCGATCGCAGCCAGGTTCGTCAGCGGAGAGGTGTTGCTGACGACGATCACAGCCTGCCCAGCTCGCGCAGCGTGACCATATCCTCTTCCAGATCCGCCGCGTCGTAGTGGGCCGGAATGCGCCGGGAAGCCAGCAGTTGGCGAAACTCCCACAACGCCATGCCGGCCAACTCCCGGGCCTTGCCGATCGACAAGCGACCCTGAGCGTAGAGATGCAGCGCCATCTCCAGCTTCAGCTCTTCCGGCGTCATCCGCGCTGAGTCCAGCACATCCTGAGACACCTCAAGGAGTCGAACAGCGCTCACTTTCTCATTCCCTTTCCCATCAGTCGCGTACCGCCATACCGCACCACTCACGCCCTGGAACCCAGATGCTTATGTGGATCATACCAGCGTCGGAGGTGCCGGGCAAGACGTCCGCCGTCCGAGGCGCCCCGGCCCGGCGGAGCGTCCGCGCACGTTGATACTCTACTCCCCCGCCCGCTCCAGATTCAGCGCCAACAACCGCGCCAGGATCTCCTCGTCCCCCAACTCGTGCGGCCACCCGTACGCATCCATCACCGCCGCATCCAACCTCGCGTGCGCCAACTGCAGCCACGTCGGATTCTGGTTGTACAGATTCGTCAGCGTCCGCTGCTTGAGCTTGCTCGCGGGCAGCGTCCCCGGATGCAGCCACCGCTCCCGCGCCTCCACCAACTCGCGCGCCGCCTCCGCGATCGCCTGTATCGTAGTCCTCCGGCAGTTGGAACACCCCTGTCAAGTCCACAGGCCAGATCGACATGACCCGATCGATCAACGCCTGCACATCGCCCGGCGCCATGCCGCATCGCCTACGCAGCACTGCCGGGATCGTGGTCGGGTTCTCCGCCTGGGTCAACTCCGTCGTCGACATCACGTCAGCCATCCTGTCGCCTCGTGCAGTCACTCCTCCGTGAATAGTCCGAGTTGATCCGCTTCAAGCTCGTACGTACTCACCGTCCGCGGCCCCGATGTTCGAAGCCTCGATCATCAGTTGCGCCAGGGTGCTCCCCGTCCATCAGCACGAGATCTTCGCTACCCATGACGGAGACGTAGGCCCGAGCGCCCTGCGTGAACTCTGAGGTCTCTGCTGACCTGAAGATCCCCTTGCGGGCCCTGTTGGCCCTCCAGAGCACCGACGAGCTTTCCTCCTGCACCTCGGGCCGACCTACGGGATTCTCCCAGCGCTTGGCCTGGATTAGACAACGTCGAGGCCCAGACGATCTTCCTTATGATGCCGTCGATCCCGTTGTTGCCACTACCACCGATCGCCTCACCCGCGTCCTTCCGGGTGCCGCCGTAGCCCATCTTCACCAGCAGATCGACGACCAGCCGCTCGAAAAAGAGCCGCGAGCAATGCTTGACCGTCTGCAGCAACTCGGTCGCCAGGCCTCGACGGACCCGCTGGTACGCGGCCTCGATCTCCTCCTCGGTGTCTGCGTCTCGTCAATAAACTCCTCAGCCGTCTCGTCGCCGTCGTTCCCCCGTGGCGTCTGGAACTCCACGAATTCCGGAAAGCGCTCGAAGGTAGCGCGCCGTGATCTCCGACGGCTCGCTCGCCAAGACCGTCCTGCCCTTCTTCCGTGATCCGGTAGTAGCCCCGACGCGTCGGATTCGAGCAACCCGGCCTTCTTCAATACGTGCGCGCCCACCCTACGCGGTTTCGAACGCAGCCTGCTGCCCGCTGGGCAGGAGTTCACGCCGCTCCTCATCTGTAAGGTCGAACTCATCCGCAGCGCCTCAATCGTGTCACGCAGTGAGTGCTCCGCACCGTCGCCGGCGTAGGTGAGTACCGGGAGACATGATCCACTTGATAAGCACTGGAATCGTCATAGATACGTCTCCTTCGAGCGCTAGTGGGTCGTTGGCCTGACGATCGCCGCGGTTGCATCCAGACTGTGCATACGAACCTGCTCATAATTTTCCACCAGCAGGACTTGCGGCAGAACGTGCAGAAGGAAAGGCCAAGCGACTCTAACAGCCACTATTGTCCATGACCCAGCCCAGAAACGGGGCCAACGGGGAGCCCTAGATGAACAGAGACTGGGTAACGGCCCAGTCAGTTCTCCACTTCGAACACCGGGTCTGCTATCTCCTTTCCTTTGCTGGTCTTAGCACATAGCAGCTTGAGAAACTCGTTAGTGCGAATGAAAGCACTTAGCTTATGAGTCTGAAGGCATAGAAGTAGAGCGACACGACGATCGTAGCGACCAGCTCACGGAATACCTGTCCGTCGTGAAGGTCCACCTCAACGACCTCCCTAAGTGATTCCAGATGGTCACGAAGCGATTGCCGAAGAGGTGCTCCTCCAGGCAGCAAATCAGCCACAGTGAGGTCGTGTACGAACTCATTGCTGAAACCCTGCGGATGCTGTCTGCAGAGCCGAGAATGTGCCGGGTATGAGCTGCAGAGCTCGGCGATCTCGATGCGAACCGACAAGCGCGCAGACAAATTGCGATGATCCACCTTGTAGGAGCGATATCCTGGGGTATTATCCACTCAAGCAGATGATCAATACCGTCTTGACTACCATGCGCCAAGCAAGACTAGCAGACGGTCATTGCCCTCATCTTCCGCATGGGACATTAGCTCGTTGATCTCGGCTTCGGCAGCCCCCAGGTCTTCTTCCCCCAAGAGGTCCACTAGCATACACCAGAAGACGCTTACCTGCGCACCGTTTACAGCGAAAAGGTCGCTCTGGGGGTGTACGTTAATCACCAGTCTTCTTTACCAATTCATTGCCATACACTCCTGAATGTTCGTGCCGTAGGATTACCTAACAGGCTACGACCGAATCGTGCGACACTCAACGAACGACTGATTGCGGCAATGCCGTACTACGACGCCCAAGTCTACCCCGAGTATCGCAGCAGTGTCGTTGCACGTTTCATGACCCTAGCAGCTCAGCCAACATGCTCATCGCAATGCCCTGTCGGTGTGACATTTGTCTGTGCTCGCGACAGGTGCCCAACCGGAGTTGCGAACAAGGTACCAGCGGCTTGCGTCACCCGCCTCACTCCGCCCCCGCCCCGCTCCAAATTCAGCGCCAACAACCGCCCCAAAATCTCCTCATCCCCCAACCCGTGCTCCCACCCGTACGCATCCATCACCGCCGCATCGAGCTTCGCGTGCGCCAACTGCAGCCACGTCGGGTTCTGGTTGTACAGATTCGTCAGCGTCCGCTGCTTGAGCTTGCTCGCGGGCAGCGTCCCCGGATGCAGCCACCGCTGCCGCGCCTCCACCAACGCGCGCGCCGCCTCCGCGATCGCCGCGACCACCGGGCTCTCCGCCTCGCTCGGCTCCGTCCCCGGCGGCCACGGGAAGGGGAACGTCTCAAAGGCGGTCGTTGGGGTGTAGCGTAGCCGCTCTCAGCCTCGCGGAGCTGTGTCCCGTGACGCCGGGCCCAAATCTCGTGGAGCCGCGACTGCAGCACTCCGAGGAAGTAGTCATCTTCGTCGGGCGAACACGATGAGCGACTCGTCTGGCACTACTCGTACTTGATCCCAAGACGAATATCCGGTGCTTCGACACCCTCGGCGTGGCAATGTACTGCGGTCTATCGCTGCAAGAGCCTCTCGCATCCCCGGACGGGACTCAGCAGTATAGCCACCACGTTCGCGCGTACGCTGCTCGCCGGTTCTCGCCGGATCGGGATGACCTCGTCGCTTGACATACTCGAAGGGCCCCTCGTACTGCGCATGCTTCCTCCAAGTGGCATATCACGCCGAAGTCTATCGATCCACATATCCCGTCGGTCTCCGATCAGATCAGTGCGCGTATAGCCAGGCCTGACCACGTCTGCATTCGGTCTGCCCGTTCGGATTGCCGTCCTCGAGCATCTCGTGGCCAGCCCCGGCACATCAGATGTCGAATGGACCAGCCTTGGTGTCACCCCATAAACGCAGATCCAGCGTTCTCGCCAAGCGCTCTGGCCTGCGTCGAGTCCACGTACGCCGTCAGGTCAGAGTTGATCGCGTCGACTGACCACCGTCCAGGCACCGATCGCGTCTCGCGCCCATCATCGAACCCCACCATCGAGACGTGCACCGTCGCCCCATCCAGCACCCATTCGCGATCCGACTCAGCCCAGAATATGTCACCAGTCTCCTTGATCCGCTCCAGCACTTCCCGGTTCGCACCGCCACGGATCGCCTTGCGTAGCCAGCAGCCCGGCCCGCGCGTGCTGCCCGATCTCGATCAGACGCCCGGGCCTTCTCAAACCAGTAGCACACCAGATCCGCCTGCGCCGGCACACGCCCTTCGTACAGACGCAAACAGAGTCGTCGACGTAGTCGATCCCCAAGCTCGCCACCGCATCTTCTTGCCACCCAAAAACGGCGGATTCCCCACGATCACGTCCGCCGCGGGCCACTCGGGCTCCACCGGCTTCCCCTCCCCGTCGTACGCCATGATCGCGTCCATCTGCCGGATCGCGTCCAGCGGCTTCAGGATCGGCTCGCTCGGGAACCCGAACCCGTTGTCCTGCATCCACTGGATGTACCCGATCCAGATCGTCACCTGCGCCAGCTCGTGCGCGTACGGGTTCACCTCGATCCCGTGCAACTGCTCCGGCGACACGCTCGGGAAGAAGGTCGGGCACCGCCAGCCGCCCCGCCAGCGTGATCACCTCCTTCTCCAGGTCCAGCAGCAGCCGCAGCGCCACGTAGAGGAAGTTCCCGCTCCCGCACGCCGGGTCCAACACCTGCACCGCCGCGATCTCCCGCGCGAACGCCTGCAGCAGCGATGCAAGCTCGTTCCCGCGCCGCGTCGCTACGCTCGGGGTCGACGCCGCGTCGCGTGCCGCCGCCACCTCGCGCGCCTGCGCCCTCACCTCCGCCCACCGCCGGCGCAGCGGCGCCATCAGCACCGGCTCCACGATCAGCAGGATGTCGTCGCGGCTGGTGTAGTGCGCGCCCAACTGCGACCGCTTCCCGGGGTCCAGGCTCCGCTCGAAGAGCGTGCCGAAGATCGACGGCTCGATGCTCGACCAGTCCAGCCCGCTGATCCGCGCCAGCGTGTGCATGCCCGCTGCCGTCCAGCTCCAGCGCACGGGCGTCGTCGAAGAGCCGCCCGTTGAAGTGCAGGATCCGGTCGTAGCCGAACCACCCGCCGTCGCGCATCGCCGCGAAAAGCTGCTGCAGTTGCGCCTGGAAGGCCTTCGACTGCCCCCGCGTGGCCTCGATCAGCTTCGAGAAGAGCGCCTCCGGCAGCAGCCCCGCGTCCTCGGCGAAGAGGCAGAACAGCAGCCGGATCAGGAAGTGCGCGACTTGGGTGCTATCGGCGCCGCCGTAGGCGTACAGTTGTTCCGCGAGCCGCCCGAACTCTTCCGCGGCCCGCTCGGTCACCTGCGCGGGGGTCTGCCGCGCCCGCAGCCCCTCGGGGTTGAAGAAGAGGTCGTGCAGGATGCGGCGCTTCGCCGGATCGAGCACGTCCTCCAGGGTCAGCTCGTAGACCTGCTTGACGGTGTTGGTGAAGTTGGTGTGGATGCGGATCGTGGCCATGTCCGAGACCACCAGCAGCGGCGGATTCTCCAGCGCCTCGCGGTACTGCAGCAACTGGTCGTACGCCTTGTCCAGGTCCGCGTGCTGGCCCTTGTACTCCCAGGCGAAGAAGCCGCGCTTCCAGACGTCCGCCCACCCCTGCCCGCCGCTCTGCTTCGTCGCCCCCGCCTCAAAGCAGAACGTCCGCCCCTCCGGGTCGGCCTCCATCGGCGTGGGATGCCCCACCAGCCGGCAGAGATCGAGGAAGTGCTCCTGCGCGGCGGCGCTCTCCTTCGCGCTCGCCGCGGCCCACTTGTCGACGAACGCGCGCGGGGTCATCGTGGATGGTGTGCTCATAACGTTGTCCTCAACGCGAATGTTGTCCTCAACGCGAACGTTGTCCTTCAACGCCTTGTCTCCTGAATGCGCCACGTGCAGAACCGGACATCTGCAACAAGTGTAGACGCGGCGAGGGGGAGGTCAAATGGGGGCAGGGCGACACTGTATCCTTTATTCAGGAAACAAGACAAAGGCTGAGACCTCCTGTAGGATAAGGGTTGGAGAACCATAGCCCAAGGAGGCCCAGCCATGGTAAGTGTACCGTTAGGTACAGTAGAGATCCAGCTGACGCGCCAGGCACAGCGTCAGACGTATGTAGAGCTGCTGAAGGCGGAGATCGCGCGCGTGGTCCGCGAGGTAACGCAGCGCTGCCTGGAAGCGGCGTTGGAGGCGGAGGTAACGCAAGTGCTGGGGCGGGAATGGTATGCCCGGCGGGCGCAGATGCCCCACCGGGTCAGCCCAGCCCAATGCCACCGCTGCGGGACGCGGGCGGCCTGGCGGTTTCGGCGGAACGGTCATTACTCGCGCTCTGTCGAGACGCTGTGGGGGCGGGTGACGGTGCGGATGCCGCAACTGAAGTGCGACTGTGGGGGCAGCGTGAAGGTCGCCTTTCAGACGCTGCGCCCCCGGCAGCGGATCTGGGAGGATGTGGGGGCAGAGATCCGGGAGCGGTATGGCTGGGGCGAGAGTCTGCGGGCCATCAAGGCCAGCTTGGACCGCCAGATAGGGAGCTCCCTGGGACTGCGCACGCTGACGACGCGGATCCACGCTGTGGCTGAGCTAGCCCAGCGAGCATTTCAGACCCAGCAGACGGACTGTCCCCCCGTCGTACGGCTGGACGCGCTGTGGATTCCGCAGATGGTGTACACGGGGAAGCAGCGCGTGGACCAACTGGGACGCCTGCGGCCCGTGAAACGGGGCGCACGACGCCCCTTGTTGCTCGCGCAAGGCGTCTGGCCGGCGCAAGGACGCCAAGCGGTCGTCGGCTGGGTCTTGGGCGAGCGCGAGGATACTGTGGGCTGGACCCACTTGCTGGAGCTACTGTGGGGACGCGGTATCCGGGCCCAGCGCGGCTTGGCGCTGCTCATCGCCGATGGCGGGGCCGGACTGACGCCGGCGCGCGGGCTCATCTATTGGAATGTGCCTTTCCAGCGCTGTGTCTTTCACAAGCTGCGCAACGTGTGGCGGGCGATCGTCCTGCCCGAGGGGCTCACCGGTAAGCCCGCCCGCGCTTACAAGCGGCGGATCGTCCGCGAGGCGGCGCAGATCTGGCAGCCACCACGCATCGCGACCGCGCGCCAGCGGCAAACCGACTGGTGCTGGGCCTGGGAGGCCGAACAATCGCAGGCCGTCGCCACGCTGCGCCGGGACTTCGACGCTACCCTGACCTTCTACCAGGTCCAGGCGCAAGCTCAGCAACGTGGCGAGACCTGGCCCGCAACGGCGCTACGTACCACCAGCCAGCTAGAGCGCTTGTTCCGGGGGGTGCGGCGACGCGTACGCCAGGCGGTCGTGCTGCATTCACCGGTGGGGGTCCGGGCGCTGGCACACCAGGCGATCACACGCTGGGCTGCCGGCCAATCCTCGGATCCCAGCGCCACTGCGGATTGGCCGGTCGAACTAGAGCGCGCTCTCGCCGCCACTAATCGTATTTCCTGAGAGAAGGATACAGTATCGCGCCGGACGGACCTACTCCAGGGCCGACTGCAGTGCATAAGCCGGGAACGCCAAGTCCGAGAAGAGCAAGCTCGGGCCACCGAGCCCGAACTGACCGCCGTGCAAGCCCAAGAGACTGAAACCCGGCAACAGCTTGAGCAACAGCATGTGCTCGTCGGTGAGCTTGAAGCAGAGTATCGCGAGACACAGCGACCAGAGCGACCGTACAGCGCAGTGGGCCGGGCGCGGCGCAAGCTGGGGGTGCTGGAGCGCCGGCAAGCACGGCTGGCACAGAAGGTGCCCAAACTGGAGGCGCGTCTGGCGCGTCAGCAGACACAGATTGCCATCTCGGTGTCCCAAGAGTCGCTGCTACAACAGCGACTGGAGCAGTTCGAAGCTGACAACCGCGCGAACCGTTGCCCGATCCAGGCTGACTTTCGGCTGGACGCTGGGTTTGGCGCGCGGGAAAACGTAGCCCTGTTGATCGAAATGGGCTATGAAGTGTACACCAAGCCGTATGCCGACTGGTTGACACCACGACTCAAGCGCCGCGCTGTCGGACGCACTGACTGGACGCGGGTGGGCCACAACGCCGAGATGATTGCCTGGCCGGCCGAAGTGCTGTCTGACTTTCCGTACCCGCTCGATGTGGCGTCGGAGCGTTTCTGGGTCGGAGAGCAGCACAAGTACGCGACCCTTATTCACTTTGGCGCCGATCCCGTCACCATCGACTTACCCGAATGGTTCGCGTCCTACAACGCCCGCCAGACCATTGAAGCGGGCATCGAAGAGGGAAAAGGGGTGTTCGAGATGCACCATCTGAAAGTCCGGACAGCGCCGGGCTTGTACCTGCAAGAGCAGTTCGCGGTCTTTGCGGCCAACTTTGTGCGCTGGGCGGCGCACTGGCTGGCGACCCAGTGCCCGCAGCTCCCCTCCGGCTGGCAAGACACAGCCCGGCCGAAGTGAAAGAGCAGGTCAAAGTCGGTGCTCACACGTCGGCGTGGGTCAACTGGCAGAACAGGGTTGCTTGTTAAGGTTCACGGACGCCAGCATCTTTGCTGGATGCTCCCTGGAACTGGAAAGGCGCTGGGCGGTACAACTGCCGCTGCCTTTTTCAGAAACTTCACATTTTGGCCATTTGTAGCGGTTTGGTCTGTGGTTGTACAAAACTTACGCTAGGCGGTTGCCTCGCGCATCCAGGTGACGATTTCCTGCTTGGATGGGATGCGCCCTGATGATTTTACGACCTCGTCGATCACGAGGCCGGGGTCATCGCTACGTCGTAGGCGAGGATCGCGTCCATATCCATCACTTTGCTGAACGTCGCGTCGATACCTACCTCTTCCGCAGCATCGTGGGCGAGCTGTTCCAGCCGCTTGCACTTGGGGCATCCCTTGCCCAGAATCTTGATATGCATCGTTATCTCCTTGGCTGTGATTGATATTCCTACTTGACGACCCATCCGAAGATCAAGCCCGAGAACGTGCTGAACACGGTGACGAGCGAGACGTACAGCGCTGTCTTCTTCCTGCCGACGATGGAGTTGGTGATCAGGATCGACTGCAGGCTCAGCTCCGGGTCGGCCAACAGATAGGCCAGCAGCGGTCCGCGCTGCATCCCGAGCGAGAGAAAAGTCTGCGCGATCGGCACTTCGACGAGGGTGGGGAAGTACATGACGACGCCGAAGAGCACACCCGCGAGGTTCGCCAGAAGAGTGTCGTGCCCCGCGATCGACGTGATCCACGCAGCCGGGACGATGTCGCGCGCCATTCCGGCCACGAAAACTCCCACGAGGAGCAGGGGGAAGATCTGTTTGACGAAGCGCCACATCTCCCAGAGCCATTCCTGGATTTCGTGCTGTTCGAATCTGGTAGCGGCCATCCACCAAACGGCTGCCACAAACACGACTTCCGCGATAAGCTTGCCCGTGATGCCGATGCTCACCCCAGATGCCAGTACGGAGACGCTAAACGAGGCGACCAGGACCGTGAGTGTGATCAGGCTCAGGGCGACGAAGGTCCACGGGTTGTAACCCTCGTCCACCGTGTTGAGACCCCGCCACGCGGTGGCGCCGATGAGAATCAGGAGGCCAATCAGCACGACGCCGTGCAGGCTGATGCCCTCAATGCCCAGGCCCGGATTGGGTGGGACGATGCCATCCAGCCACGCCTGGAAGCCGGAGGCCCAGGACTCACCGACCGTCAAGGTCGCGTAGTTGTTGGTGAGCACATTGATCCTGAGCGTGCCCGCGATCAGAATCCCCAGCAGGAGCAAGAAGAAGACCCAAATGTGCGAAGGAACCTTGGCCGATACGTCGAACCCGGCGCTATTGGTCTCGGCGTCGTGTCTCGCATCATCCTTGCGGAAAAACCATGCCATCAGAAGGCCGATGCCGACGCCGAAGACGATCGAGAGGACGACGCGGGCGATGGCGATATCCATGCCTATCGCCACGCCGGTCAGCGAGATGGCCAGGATGTTGATGGCCGGACCCACGAAGAGAAAGGTGATGGCAGGGCCGAGCCCCGCCCCCTTCTTATAGATACTGGCGAAGAGCGGCATGATTGTGCACGAGCAGACGGCAAGGACAAAGCCGCCCAACGCAGACGCCGGGTACGAGATCCACTTGGGTGTGGTGCGCCCGAGATAGCGGGTGATCGCCTCTTTCGGAATGAGGGCGGCAAGCGCTCCGGCGATAAAAAAGGCAGGGAGCAAGCACAAGAGGACGTGAGCTGCGAGGTAAGCGGCCAGGCTGCCCAGCCCGGTCTGCAGCAATGATAGTGCGATGTCGACGAAGTTCATACCTCTCCTTGGCCCAACCCAATGCGATTATATTCGCAAACGTGAATATCTACAGCCAAAAAAGGAGGCGGCGCCAGCCGCCGCCCTGAAGATTCCTTATGTCTACCCGGCGTCACACCCGCAGGCGTCGCCGTCGGCGGCACCATCCGGATCGACCAGCGCGCAGGTACCCAGCTCGGCTCGGATGACCGTCGCCATCTCCAGCAGAGTGTAAACCTCGGGCCGACCGATGCGATAATAGACGTTCCACCCATCCTTGCGGTAGCAGACCAGACCTGCCTCACGCAGAACCGTGAGCTGCTGGGAGACGTATGACTGACGTAACCCCAGATCCTCTTCCAGCTCACAGACGCACCGCTCACCCTCACGCAGGGCTTCAAGGATGGCCATCCGTTTGGGGTGCGCCAATGCCTTGAAGAGTGGAGCCAGATCTGCGGGCTTGACGGTGATCGCTTCTTCCTGGACCCTATCGAGTAACTCCATATGCCTCCAGTATCTCCCTGGGTGGGAATAGAATCGCGCCGGGCGGGCACAGCCTGGCGCAGGAACGACAGCCGACCACACAGGCGAAGGGTTCAGCAACTGCAACTTTGCCTTCCTTCGTCGGGGCGAGAGCGTGCGACGCACAGATGCGCAGACAACGCCCGCAGCCATCACACAGATCCTCGTCGACGGTTGGATACCACGGGATCTGCTCCGTGGGTGCCCGCGCCAGGTGCCATAGCCGGAGGGTCTGCGCGTGCTGCCGTCACCCAAGGCGAACACAGCATATTCGCGGCTCAGGGCGGCCCCGTAGACGTCACGGGCGCCGTACGGAATGTAATTGTCGCGACCCAATCGAGCGACCAGCTCGGCGTCAAGCCTATCATCGCCCGGCGCGAATCCCTCGCGTCTGAGGGCGGCGAAGACGTCGTCGAGCCCCAACATGCCGACGGGTGACCCGTCCACGATGATCTGACGATGGTTCAAGCCAAGCGGACCTCGAAGGGATTGGTAGCGAGCAATGCCTCGGGCAGCGTCTCCACATAGGCGTGGATCTCGTCGCGGACGCGCCGGTAGTGATTCAGGGCTTCCTCTTCCGTCTTGGCGTCTTTCGCCAGCTTGGGTGGGTCGTCGAATCCCTGGTGAACCACCCTGGCCTTTCCCGGGAAGACCGGACAGTTCTCCCTGGCGTAACCGCAAACCGTGACGACGTAGTCGAACGGGATAGCCATCAGGTCGCGCACATCCTTCGTCGTGTGGCCCGAGATGTCGATGCCTGCTTCGCCATGACCTTCACTGCCCTGGGGTCGAGCGCGTGAGGCTCTATGCCCGCCGACCACACTTCGATTTCGTCACCTTTGAGATGTCGTGTCCAGCCCTCAGCCATCTGACTACGGCAGGAATTGCCCGTACACAGAAAGAGCACCTTCAGCCTGTTAGCCATAGCAGCCTCCAACTGTATTCACAAAACCGAATATAGTCTATCACAGGTTGCGGCATAGGGCAAGTGCCCCGCACCGCGAATGTGCGACTGCCGTGCTGCTTGCCAGGGGTAGGGAGGTCGGTATGATGGGAGGGCAGGAGTCGATCAGTTGTTCCGGGAAAGAGAGCGAGGGTGAGACATGGACCACATTGGCTTGACCGATCTGTGGCGTTTCCAGCCCGATCCGGCGAACACCGGTGCAGCCAGGGGGTACGCCGCGCCTGCCTTTGATGACCACCAGTGGCGCGAGGTACGGCTTCCGGCCGATTTCGAGCTGTGCCACCCTGCCCTGGAGACCTACGAGGGCGCAGGATGGTTCAGGCGTCGGGTC
The DNA here is from genome assembly GCA_963775195.1 of uncultured Chloroflexia bacterium. Lineage (GTDB taxonomy): Bacteria > Chloroflexota > Anaerolineae > B4-G1 > SLSP01 > PWVB01. The sequence goes on along the minus strand of CAVZIC010000021.1, from coordinate 11,709 downwards.
ACCGTCCCGGGCGGCTGGCGTGGCCACAGAGTAGTCCTGCGCTTTGAGGGGATCAATGCCCACGCGCAAGTCTGGGTGAACGGCGAGCCCGTGGGTGTTTGTGAGGACCCCTTCCTCCCGTTTGCCCTCGACGTCGGAGGTGCGCTCGATTACGATGCGCCAAGCCTCATCGCGGTCCGCATCGATAACGAGCAGCGGCTGGGGGACGTGCCCGGACGGCAACGCGGGTGGCGCAACTTCGGCGGCATTCTGCGCGAGGTCGGGCTTTTCAGGAGCAGTCGTTGTTATATCGATGAGGTGCGCGTCGAAGCCGTGCCTATGGAGGAGGGGGGCCACATCACGCTGTCAGCCGGCGTCGTCAATTCGCTCGACAACGGCGTGCAAGCCACGGTCTCGGCGGCGCTTGCGGATTCCGACGGCCGGGTGCTGACCAGGATGGTCAGCGGGGCCACCCTGGTCTCCGTGGGAGAGCACGTCACGATCAGCATCGAGGGCGACGTGCCGGGGGTCCAGGCCTGGACCCCCGATTCACCAGCCCTGTATGCGGCAGAGGTGGTGCTCCGCGTCGGGCGCGAGGTGGTCGACACGCGCACACTGCCCGTAGGCTTCCGCACGATTCAGGTCCGGGAAGGAAGGCTGCTGCTCAACGGAGTACCGATCTTCCTGACGGGATACAATCGCCATGAAGACTCACCGGATCGGAACATGTGTACGGATCTGGAGATGGCGCGTCGGGATCTCACTTCGATGAAGGAGGCTGGGGCCAACTTCGTCCGCCTGTGTCACTATCCGCACCATCCCGGCGAACTCGACCTCTGCGATGAGTTGGGACTCTTGGCGATGGACGAGATACCGCTCTATTGGTGGGACGGGCTGGAAGAGGGGGAGATCGCGTCAGCGACGAAACTCGCCACGGCCAAGCGGCAGCTCAAGGCGCTCGTGGCGCGAGACCGCAACCATCCATCGGTCGTGTTCTGGTCCGTGAGCAATGAAACACACGATGAGCGACCCGAGGTAGCTGCGGGGAACCGCGAGCTGGTGGCGCTTGCCCGTGTCCTCGACCTATCGCGGCTGGCGGTCCACGTCAGCGACCATTGGCGCGAGGATCCCAACTTCGATGAGGATGACGTCATCTGCGTCAATGGCTATCCGAGCATCGGTCCTATCGTCTACGATCCCGATCCTGACTTCAGCCTTGCAGACTCCACCGCGTTCTGGCGGGAGGAACTCGCGGCGCTGCACACGCTCTATCCGCGAAAACCGATCCTGGTGACGGAGTTCGGCTATACCTCGTTTAGTGGGGTAGTGGATAATGCCTTCAGCGGCGACCAACACGCCGACGTCATCGCTGCTGAGTTCTCGGGGATGGATGCGCCATACGTCTGCGGCGCGACGATCTGGTGCTGGGCCGATCACGCGTGGCCACCGGCTACCTTCAGGTTCTGTGGATATCTGGCGGTTAGTCCCTACGGCGTGTTGACCCGCGACCGGCGACGTAAGCCGGCCTATTGGCGATCTCGTGAGCTCTTCCGTGCCAGGCAAGGGCTCGTTCAACCCAAGGAGAGCCATCCTCGTGAGCCGGGCCCCTCAGGCTATGAGGTCCTCATGGTGCGACCTCACCTGCGTGACATCCCGCAGGTCGCGCTCCCCCACGGCTTCGGCATCCGAACGATGCGCCGGGGCGACGGAGCGTTGTGGACAGACATCTGGCGCGATGCGGAGGAGTATGGTCACATCGGGCCACAGTTGTTCGAGGACCAGTTCGGCGATGATCTGGAGGCGCTGAAATGGCGGGGCTTCATCGTCGAGGATGAACGGGGCATCGCCGTGGCCACGATCACGTCGTGGTATAACCGTGCTTACAAAGGCAAGGATTACGGTCAGATCCATTGGGTGGCGGTACGCAAGGCGTATTGGGGCCGCGGGCTAGGCAGAGCGATGATGACCCACGCACTCAACGCGATGGCGAAGTGGCACGACCGGGCGTTCCTGGGCACGCAGACCAAGCGACTTGCGGCGATCAAAGTCTATCTGGACTTCGGATTCGTTCCGGACCTTGACCATGAGGGTGCGCTGGAGGCCTGGCGGATTGTGAAGGCGCAGCTGCCGGCCCCAGCGCTCGCAGCGATCGACGCGCTCGCAGCAAGCAGTGCGAGGGAGGCGGGCTTGTCGGGACCGGAGAAGCCGGATGATTGAGCGATATCTCGATGACCTGGAGGCGCGCATCGACCCGTGGATCGAAGATGCGCTTTGGGATGCATGGGTCGGGTTTGTCAAAGGTGGGTTCCAGGGCGACATCTTCTCGCCCGCGCGGGCCGAACCGTCGCCGCCCGGTATCACCTGGCCGCACGTCCTCGTCAACGAGGCGCTCGAAAGCTACGAGGCGATGGCGCTGCAGCAGCTCGGTGCCTGCTCGGACGCGCTGGCACGGGGCACGGGCCACCTGATGGCGGTGCGCTGCAATTACGGCACGGGGATCCTGCCGACGCTTTTCGGTGCGGAGCTCTTCATCATGGATCGCGAGATCGACACGCTTCCTACCGTGGTGCCCCTCGGCGGCTTGGAGGCCACCCGTCTCGACGCGTCCCTGGTCCGGGCTGACACCTCAAAAGCTGCAGATGCTGTCAGAGGGCTACTCACCAAGGGCGTGCCGTCCCTCACGGGTGGGCTAGGCGGCAAGGTCTTCGAGATGGCGGATTACTATGCCGAGCTGCTCGCTCCCTATCCAAAGGTTCGAGGACACGTGCACCTCTACCATCCTGACCTGCAAGGCCCGATGGATATCTGCGAGCTGCTCTGGGGTAGCTCGCTCTTCGTCGCCCTTGTCGAGGTGCCCGACCTGGTGACCGCGCTGCTCGACCTGGTGACGGAGACCTACATGGCGTTCATGGACAGGTGGTTGGCTCTGGTGCCGCCGGATGATGGGCCTGCCGTCCACTGGTCGATGGCCCACCACGGCACGATTATGGTGCGCGATGACTCGGCAATGAACCTCTCCCCACGCATGTTCGACAGGTTCATCCGGCCCTACGACGGGCGCCTCTTCGACGCCTACGGCGGTGGCGCCCTCCATTTCTGCGGCAGGGGCGATCACTACATCCACATCGCGTCGGAGATCCCGGGGGTCGCCGCGATCAATATGTCACAGCCGGAGTATAACGACATGGACCGGATCTACGATCACACGGTAGAGAAGGGCATCAACATCATCGGCTTACCCAGCGAGGCGGCGGAAGCCGCGCTGGCGCGGGGACGCGACCTGCGCGGGCGCGTTCATTGCTGGTAGAGCGCAAGGAGGAACTCACATGCGCGCCAAAGACCTACAAGCTCATTTCCGCTCGCTCAACGGCGGGTGGATGAATCTCAACCAGACGGTTGATACCTTCAAGAGCGGCAGCCCCGAGGTCGAGGTGAAAGGGATCGCCGTGTCGTGGATGAGCACGTGTGAGGCACTTGCGCAAGCCTCTCAGCTTGGATGCAACGTCTTCGTCACCCACGAGCCGACTTATTACAATCACACCGACGATCCGGGGGACCGCATCTTCCAGCTCGCCGGCGCGCGGGAGAAGCGCGAGTTTGTACAGGCAAGCGGCATGACGATCATCCGGTGTCACGACCTGTGGGACCAAGTCCCTGAGATAGGGATACCGGATGCGTGGGGCGGGGCGCTCGGATTCGGCCGGGCCGTGGGCGGGGAGGGGTATTACCGCGTCTACGATGTCAGTGGGCGGACGGCGGGTGACGTGGCGCGACAGGTCGCGACGCGCACGCAAGCCTTCGGGCAACAGGCCGTGCAGTTGGTCGGGGATCCGGAGACTCCGGTAGGCCGGATCGCGATCGGCACCGGCGCGATCACGCCGCTCTTTTCCTACCTTCGCGAGTGCGGCGCATCCTCCGGCAATCCGGTCGACCTGGCGCTTTGCTCGGACGACGGCTTCACCTATTGGCAGCACGGGGCGTACGCGCTGGATGTGGGGCTACCGGTGATCGTCGTCAACCACGCCACGAGCGAAGAGCCAGGCATGATGCGGCTGGCGGAGCACCTGAAGGGGCGATTCCCCGAGGTGCCGGTGCACTTCATCCCGCGCGGCTGCCTCTATCGCCTGATCGATGGATCCTGATGGGCAATCGGCAACCTCAGGTGTCGTGACACGGCTTCCGGTGGCGCTGCGCGCCCCTGAGCCGGCCTATGCCTGGGCCTCCTGAAGTGCGGCAGCCTCGTCGTCGAGTACGCCGATGGCCTCGTTCAGGCGAGTGAGTTCGAAGATGCGTCGATAGTGCTCTCCGAGGCCGTAGGCCAGCAACCGTTGACCGTTGCGGTCTGCCCGTATCAGCAGAGTGACCAAGAGGCCGATGCCGCTGCTGTTGATGTAGTCGACGTCGGTGAAGTTCAGGATCACCGTCTTGGTGCCATCGGTGGCGGCCTCGCCATAGGCTCTCATCAGCTCGGCTTCAGCAAAAGAGCTGACCTCACCGCTGATGTCGATCACCGCCGTCCCCTCTCCTGCGGGACGTGCCTTCATCGTGACATTGCTAGGTACCATGCTGCCTCCTGTCGCGTCGTCAAGTCTGCCGCGTTGGGCCCCAGGCGCCAGATGGAAGATCAGCTCTACAGTATGCCCGGCCCCAGTCTCAGAGATGCGAAGCTCATCTACCAGTTGGTCGATGAGAAACAGTCCCCATCCACGGGGTGACTGCAGTCCTGCCAATTTGCGTTCGAGGTCGGGTCTCTCCAGACGAATGGCCGCATTGGTGTTGCCCTGGTCTGCGACGCGAACGGCGAGATCATCCGCTGACGCCGCCACAGTGACCCGGACCGGGATCTCGGGCCTCGATGCGTTGCCGTGCTCGATGGCGTTGAGGACTGCCTCTCCCACGGCGAAGGCCAACTGCTCCCGGCGAAGGGCGGGCACATCGAAGTGGGCCGCAATCTCGCCGATGCGCTCGCTCGCGGTCCGTTCGTTGCCCGGCTCGCTCGGGATCTCGAACTCGGCTATGATGGTCCACCTTCGCGTGTCAGCCACCTGGGGCCTCCCCGGTGCGCAGACGCCGCAAGGCAACCATCGTGACATCATCCTCTGGTGTCGAGCGCTCGTTGGTGAAGCCACGGAACTGCTGAAGTAGGCTGTCGATCAGCGCCTGCGCGCTTCCATTGCTCGCGGCGTGAGCCTCGATCGCAGATCCGATGCGTGCGAGGCCGAACATCTCTCGGTCACCATTATGGGCTTCCAGCAGGCCGTCGCTGTAGAGAAGCACGGTGTCGCCGGGCTCAATGGTCGCCTCGTGCTCGTCGTACCGCATGCCCGGCATCATCCCAAGGGCCATACCCGTGGCCCACAGCTCGATCGCACCAGAACGCCGGCCGAGGTAGGGGGGATTGTGCCCAGCATTAGCGTAGTGCAAGTTACCGTTGCTCGGATCCAGCAGCGCGTACAGGCAGGTGACAAACATGCCGGGCGGAAGTTCTGACAGGAGCAGCTCATTGGCGCGCGCGAGCGCCTCCGCAGGGGGGCGTCCGCGGCGTGCCGCACCGCGTAGGATCGGCCGTGTCGATGCCATGATCAGCGCCGCAGGGGTACCTTTGTCCGCAACGTCGGCCACAGCGATGGCCAGCCGACCCTGTGCAAGCTCGTACACGTCATAGAAGTCGCCCCCCACGGCACGCGCGGGTTCCCAGTAGACGGCGATCTCCCAGCCCGGTGGAGAGGGAATCGTCTTTGGTAGCAGTGTCTGCTGTACAACATGGGCGAACGCCATCTCGTGCTGTATCCTGTCCTGCTCGATCGCCTCTTGCTGATGCTCTGCCACAAGTTGTGCAACCCGGACCGCCGATCCGGCACGACTCGCCAAGTCACGCAGCAGGCCACGATCATCGGCCGTGAAGGGCTGGTTGCTGCGGCGGGCGCCCAATCCCAACCAGCCGGTTAGCTCGCCCTGGCTCACCAACGGGACGATCAAACGGGTGCCGAGGCTGCTGAGTGAGTAGAGCGCCTGAGATTCCACGTCGATCGCTTCCGAAGCCACTGGCCCCGGAGTAGTGCGAAGATAGCCGACGAGGGCATCGGTCGATCGGATCAGCGTATCGGCAGCGGCGCAGGGCGTTGAGGTGCGCTCAGAGACGCCGTCCACAGCTACGATCTGATAGCCGGATGGTGTCCACAGCCACAGGCAGACCTGGGTGGGCTGCAAAGCCTCCTGAATAGACCCAGTCAGACGCTCAGCCAAGTGGGGCAGGTCGATCTCTCCGCGTAGCGTTGCTGCAAAGGCGCTGAGAGTGCGCGCGGCATCGTACTTGCCACGGTAGAACCGGCGGTCGATAAACGCCTGTACCCTCTGGCGGAGCGGCTGGAAGAGCGCGGCGATGGCGAGCGTCGCGGAAGCGACTGCAACTGGTGGAGGTGAGCCGATCTGTCTCTGTAGGAGCAGACTCACCGCCAACGTGACCCCGATGTACACACCACCCAGGATGGCGGTGACTGCTGCGTAGACCAGCGCACGGTTGATGACGACGTCGATGTTCCACAGCCTGTAGCGAAGGATGGCGACCGTGACCGATGCCGGGAAGACGAGCAAAGGTGGCAGCAGTATGCTTGCTGCAAAAGGCCATTGGACGCCGAACGCTGACGCGCCGAACCAGATCGCGACCGGCACAAAGCCAAAGAGGCAGCCGACGAGGATCACACGGGCCTGTTGTCGGCGGATGTTCGAGTTCTCTGAAACCTCACCGCTATCCGCCGCCACGAGCACCATAGCAACGACCATACTGACAATCCCCAGAGCAGCGTAGGCATAGCTGAAGCGCCAGGGGGTCACATATGCCCACGGGTTACTCCGATTGAGTAGCGCCAGCACGCCCCAAGTTGCCAGCACACCTGACATCAGGTAGGGCACGATCTCTGGCCACCGCGCGAGCCCCTCGCCAGCCGGTGGCCGCACAAACTGCACCGCGAGGCCCAGGACAGTGCCGCCTTCCATCGCGATGCCGATAGTCCATAGAAAGGTGCCCAGGTGCGTTGTGAAGAGGTCGAAGAACAGTCCCAGGACGAGGGAGGTGGCAAGCGAGAAAACTGCGAAGGACTGTCCGGTGGCTGATCCGCCTTGGGCAACGTGAACCCAGAGCCCCAGAAAAAGGTAGATCAGCCCCACGCCGAAGGGGAGCCAGAAGAGCCTCGCCAGATCCTGATTGGGGAAGCGCGCCATCGTGACAAGGGTGTGGGTCGCGGATGTACCATCGGGTAGTTGTGTCTCGACGACGATCTCATCGCCGGGCGCGAGGCCGGCGATCACGGCCCGGAATCTGTCGAGCGGCCTGGCTCGCTGCCGGTTGATATCCGTCACAAGCTGTGGGTAGGACAGCCCGCCAGGGGATGCGCCCCAGCCATGGCCTTCGTAATCCGAGACGACCACGGTCTGCTCGACCACGAATCCGGGGAAAGGTCGTCGACTCCAGGTGATCGCGGCAATCGGCGCGGCGATGTAGATGGAGAGCGCAAGGAGAAAGGCGCACGAGGTGAGCCACCAGCTCACGTTCTGGCGTGGTAGGACCTGCAAGGCGGAGCGGCCTTGCGCTATGCCTCGCTGCGTTCCCATTCCGCCACGGGCGGCGCGCCGAGCGCCTGCCACGTTGCTGCCATCGGCATCACACCAAGTTCACGGACCAGCCTGCGTGCGGCGAGCCCAACGATGGCCGTGTATGTGGGGTAGGCCAGTTCGAGTTCGGCCAGATGCTCGACCCACATGTCGGCGACCATGCCGGCAGCTACGAGCTGGATCGCCTCCAGCGCCTGCTCGCCGACGATGTGCGCCCCCAGGATCCGGTGGCTAGCCTGAGAGACGATGAGCTTGCAGTAGCCGAACGTGTGGTCGTCGATGACGGCCCGGTCAAGGTCAGCATAGGGGACAATGGAAACCAGACAGTCGCCCTCGGTGCTGCGCGCCTCATCCTCCGTCATCCCGACGCTGGCATACTCCGGGTCTGTAAATCCTCCGTGCGGAACGACATTGTGCACGTAGCGCTGGCCCGCACCGAGGACGGCGTTCTCGGCTGCGATCCGCCCCTCGTAGCTGGCGCTCTGCACGAGCATCATTCGGCCGTTGATATCACCCGCTGCGTAAATGTGAGGTGCGGTCGTGCGCAGGTAGGGATCCACGACGATGTAGCCCCGTTCGGTCGCCACATTGGCTGCTGCCAAGTTCAGCATATCTGCATTACTCGGCCACCCTACTGCGAGAACCACGGCCTCGACCGTGAGGTCGCGGGTCTCGCCGAGGTACCGGTAGAAGACCTTTAGCTCTTCGCCGACGGGCTCGATCCGTTCCAGCGCCTCGGCACCAAGCAGGGCGTTGATCCCACGCGCCTGGAAGGCCTGGGTTATCGCCTCAGAGATCAACCGATCCTCGCGGACCAGGAGATGTGAGTCCCTCTCGAAGACCGTCACTTCCGAGCCAAACTCGGCAAAGATTGAGGCCAACTGACACCCGGTAGCGGAGCCACCAACGATGACGATGGATCGCGGCAACTTCTCCAGCGACCACACGTCGGTGTAGGTGAGCGCAGCCTCGCTACCGGGAAAACTGAGTCTGCGAGCCCGTCCCCCCGCGCAGATGATGAAGCTACGCGCGCTCAGGTGCGAACCATCCTCAAGCGCAATCGTCTGGGAATCGACGAAACTCGCGTACCCAGCGTTCAGATATACGGTTACGCCGGCCCGTGCGAGGTGCTGGGCGAGCTGCTTCTTCTCGTGCAGACGCTCTCTGGTCTGACCGGTACGCTCGATCAAGGCTCTGAAGTCGACTGCCGGGCGCTCTCCGCGCAGCCCGTACTCATCGAAATGGCTTGAGTCACGCATGAGGCGAGCCGTCTTCGCCATCACTCGGGTTGGTGCACACCCCTCGTTGGTGCACGTGCCTCCCAGTTGGTTCTTTTCCACCAATGCGACGGTCGCACCGAGCTCGCTGGCTCGCAGTGCGGCGGTCACGCCTGCCGGTCCTCCCCCAATCACTATGACGTCGTACATCCTAGCTCCCCTCTCCACTCACGAAATGCCCTGGCGTTTGCGACTGCTCATCCGCCCCAAGGGGCAGGGCATGCTTCGGACGCGGATGGCACGCTATCTCGTATGCAATGGTAGCTGTCGGCTGATGGGAGCACATCGGGCATTGGTCCATCTCAGTCCTACGACGAAAGACCGATGAGCCTCTCGGCCTCTTTTCGGATGTCTCGATGGCGGACCGCCGCTACAGTAAGGTTGGCGGTGAGAAGAAACGATCCTTAGTCAGGAGGGTACATCGATGAAGAGCAGGCTAGTAGGTCTGTCAGTCGTGGTGGTTGTTCTGGTAACGGCTCTTATGCTGCCGGCTACGGTAGAGGCGGCGCCAACGACGTGGGCGTGGGGAACCTGCGCACAATGGTATACCGTGGGGTGGGGTGACAACCTCTACCGGATCGCCCTGGGGCACGGGACGACCGTGGCACACCTTCAGGCGCTCAACGGACTTGCCAACCCGAACTACATCCGCTATGGGCAGACTCTATGCGTGAGCGGCACCACGCCGGGTGGTCCCTACGGACCATACGGCCACCACGGGTTCTGGTATACCGTGCGCTACGGGGACACGCTGTACGGCATCGCAGCACGATACGGTGTGAGCCTGTGGACGTTGACGGCCATCAACCATCTCCCGTATCCCAACTGGATCTACGCGGGTCAGACCCTGTGGATTCCATAGGCGGGTGTCACAGTCTGTCAGCAACATCTCGCTGAATCGGAGGGGAAGCTGAACGCCGGATGACGGCACGCACGCAAGTGCCTCTGCCGGGCGCGCTCTCGACGGTCAGCTCCCCTCCCAGTTGTTGCATACGTTCTCTCATGGACTGCAGGCCGAAGTGCCCTGGGTATACACGACGAACATCGAAGCCGACGCCATCGTCCTGCACGGTCAGTGTGACGATCTCGTCAGTTGATGTTAGTCCGAGTCGCGCGTGGCTGGCCCGGGCATGTTTGACGACGTTGCTCAGCGCTTCGTGGGTAACACGGTAGAGGGCCTCCTTGACCTCAATCGGTAACACGGGCTCTTCCGGGAAGCTGGTTGCGATCTCCAGATCGTAACGACCACGCAGGCCTGCGATCTGCTTACTCAACGCGGAAATCAGACCATCGCGCTCCAGTGCATCTGTCCGCAGCTCCAGCAGGAGCGCGCGCATATCGGATAGGGCAGTCTCGGCCAGCTCGCGTACATAAGCCAGTGCCTCTGAAGCCCGCACTTGGTCCGTCGTCAGGGTCGCGATGGCAGTGCGTGCGCCTAACCCAATGCCATAGAGAGCCTGTGACACGGAGTCGTGCAGGTCGCGCGCGATGCGGTGTCGCTCCTCCAGGACGGCAAGACGCTGCGATGCTTCGTGCAGCCGCGCACTCTCGATGGCAACGGCTACCTGGTTGGCGAAGGCTAGCGCCAGCTTGGCGTGGAGGGGCGTGAAGTGGCCGGCCTCGCCGTGCTCCAGCGTCAGGGTTCCGATGATGTGATCTTTGGCGACGAGAGGGACTCCCAGCCACGAGACGCTGTGTTGCGCCAGAACGCCGAGCTCGGCACCCCACGAACGCTGCCAGGCCTGAGCCCGGAGCGTGGCCGCGTGAACATCAGGGATCATCAAGGGTTGGCGGTGCTCCAGGACCATTCGGATGTGTTCGACCTGGCTAAGGTCCCACCGGTGGGGAAGCGTCAGTACTGACCAAGGTCCTCGATAGTCAAGCAGCGTGAGGCTATCGTGCTCGGTCACGGTGAAGATGGCAGCAGCGTCGTAGTCGACGACCTCTGCAAGCGCGTCGAGAATCTTTGAGAGCAGCGGCTCCAGTTCCAGTGTTGAGGCGATATCGTGCGCTACCTGCAGCAGCGTCGATAGTTCGCGCGTGCGTTCCTGGACACGCTGTTCGAGTGCCTGCACCCCGTGTATGCGGTCTGTAACATCGCGGACGACGCTGAGCATATGCGGGCGGCCGGCGTATGTCAAGCTGCTAACGTGCACTTCCACGTCGAAGAAGGTATCATCCCGTCTGCGGTCGACTGCCTGGATCACGAATTCCTCCCCGTCCCCAACCCGTTTCAGGATATCGTGTAACAGCGCGTGGTAGCTGACGCTGATGAGGTCGGAGAGCGGTCTGCCGACGACTTCGTTACGCTCGTAACCATACATAGAGCAGGCGGCCGGGTTTGCCTCCGCTACGACGCCGTCTAGCCCGGTGATCAGCAGAGCATCGCCCGTGCCCTCAAAGATGGCGCGGTACTGGGCCTCCTTCTCTGAGAGAAGATCGAGCGCCTGGCGTAGCGTCGTGACGTCCGGGTCGGTGGCGTCCGGGTCGGGGATCTGCTGAGCTGTCCTGCGGGACATCAGCCATCTCATCAGCGAGACAAGCCCTGTCCGGACGGCATACAGCGCGGCTTCCGTACGACTGAGTACGCCGAGTTTGCTGAGGATGCTGCTGACGTGCGTCTTCACAGTCTTCTCCGTGATGTCGAGGGCGAAGCCGATCTGCTTGTTTGCCAACCCTTTTGCCACAAGGCAGAGCACTTCTGTCTCTCGCGGCGTCAGGTCCACCGACTCGGCGGACAGATCGATATGGGTGATCAGCTTGCTGGCAGCATCCGGCGCAAGCTGCACCTGTCCCGCCGCTGCGGCCTTGATTGCCGCACAGAGCTCATGGCCCTGGGTAT
>CAVZIC010000020.1:0-18727 GCA_963775195.1 uncultured Chloroflexia bacterium | reverse complement strand
CCTTGAGAAGGTAGCCCATCGCGCCGACCCGGATCGCGTCGTAGATCAGTCTGTCCTCCAGGACGCTGGTCAACACAACGACCTCAGTGTTTGGCAGGGCCTTGCGAATGGCCTGCGTTGCCGCGATCCCGTCCATCACAGGCATCAACAGATCCATCAGCACCACGTCCGGTTTCAGGGCGGTGGCCATGTCGACAGCGTGGACACCATTCTCGGCCTCCCCGACAACCTCCAGCTCGGGATCCAGCGCCAGGAACATCCGCAGCCCCTGTCGAACGACAGCGTGGTCATCCACGATGAGGATGTGAATGCTCATTTGGTTACCCCTTTCGATGGGTGGGCTTTGGGCCTGAACCGAAGGTCCAAAGCCCCAAAAACCCCTCGTTACTCGGCGTAGACGGCCTCCTGGAGGCCGCGCAGGTAGCCGATCGCGAAAAGCCGGCCGATGCTCGAGTAGCTCGGTCGCGAGTTGTCGTCGCCCTCCATCGTGGGAACGTGGTCGGGACGGCAGACACCGTCGAATCCGACGTCTCGATAGGCCCTCATGCACGCCAGCATATCGGTCTTGCCCTCGTCGTGGAAGGTCTCGACGAATTTCTCCACCGTTCCGCGAACGTCGCGGAAGTGGACGAAGAAGATCTTCTTCTGCTCTCCGAACTTATGGATGGCTGCCGGGAGATCGTCGGTCATCAGCGTGAAGTTGCCCTGGCAGAGCGCGATGCCGTTGACGGGGCTCGGGACAAGATCCAGCAGCCGCTGATAGTTGTCTATGCTGCGCATAATGCGCGCCAGCCCTCGGATCGGTGAGAGAGGCGGATCGTCAGGATGCATTGCCAACTGGACGCCGGCGTCCTCGGCGACCGGCACGACGATCTTGAGGAAGGCCTCAAGGTTCTCCCAGAGGACATCGTCCCCTACCACGCCGTATTCGGTGAGGGGCGCGTTCTTGATGAGCTCGTAGTCGAAGCTCGTGGCAAGCGCGCCGCCGCGCGCAGGCGAGGTGGTCGAGGTGCGCATCCAGTTCATGACGGGCATCCACTCGTAGCACCAGCAGGGAATGCCGAGTTTGCCCATATTGGTGATCAGATCGATGACGTACTCGATCTCCTGGTCTTTTCCCGGCAGGCCCAGCTTGATTTTGTTCATGGGCGGACGACTCTCCAGAACGTCCAGGGTGAAGCCGTAGTCCTCGTACATGGTCTTGAGTCTCACGAGCGACATGTAGCTCCACGGCAGGCGTTCCTTGGGCACGTCGAGGTCGCGACGCAGGTCCATGCCGCCGACGGCGTGCGTGACGCCGGCTTGCTTGACCATAGTCCAAAGTGCTGAAGGGTGGGGTGGCAACATCTCTGCAATCTTGATCATAGGTCGGCTCCTTGGGTGATGTATCATTGGTATGGTAGCAGGATTGATGGCTAATGCGAACCGATGTGCGTGGCCTCACCTACACCTGCGATCTGTAGGCAAGCGAACGGCCGTCGATGGCGCGGGCGACCGCCACAATGCCGTCGAGGTGGTCGCACTCGTGCTGTAGCAGCTCCGACAGGTCGCCTTCGAGGGGCACGACGTGCTCCTGCCAGGCCAGATCGCGATAGACGATGTCGCACGAGGCATGGCGTTTCAGGCGGACCAGGAGATCCGGAAAGCTCATACAGTCGTCCCAAAGCTCGATCATGGCCTCGCTCTTGTGGGTTAGCACGGGGTTGAAGAGCGGGGTGGGGGTGTCGATGCCGCTGTCGTTGGCGTCGGTGGCGTTGCTGACGCGCTCCAGGAAGACGATGCGTTTCATCACGCCGATCTGTGGCGCGGCAATCGCACGGCCCACGCCGTGCCTGGCGCGGAACGCGAGCAGCGTGTCGCGAAGATCCTGAACGGCCGGTCCGAGCGACTCGAGCTCCTCGCGTCTCACGGGGGCGCACACTTCGTAAAGCTTGGGGTTTCCTAACAGCAGGATGTCACGGATGGCCATCTATATCCCCTTTTTCTGTTGAGGCGACTGGTCATAGCGCGGACGCCCAGCCTATCTCGGCCATCACCTCACGAACGATGTCTTCCTCGATCCAGGCCAGCGTCTCATCGGCGCGCTCCAGCGTGATCTCGCCGGCCTTGCCGCAGAACACGACGGTATCGCCGGGTCGGGCGTGGCGGAGTGACCAGTCGATCGCCTCACGACGGTCAGGTATCAGGCGGTAGTTGCCGCGTCCCGCCTCGTCGGCTCCGCGTTTCATCTCATTGAGGATGTCGTAGATTGGGGTGTCGCGGCAGTCCTCTTCGGTGAAGACCGCGAGGTCGGCTACCTTGGTGGCTACTGCGCCCAGGGGCGCGCGTTTGCCCGGATCGCGGGGCCCACCGGCTGAGCCCAGCACCACGATCAGGCGCTTTTCGGTGGTCTGCCGCAGGCTCTCCAGCGCGTTCCGGAGACTCTCGGGCGTATGGGCGAAATCCAGCACCACCCGCACAGGCCCGGACTTGATGATCTGCATGCGTCCCGGGACGCCGGCGAAGGAGGCAAGGCCCGCCCGGATATCGGCGTCCGAGACGCCCAGATGCGCTACAGCGACGATGGCGCCCATAGCGTTGGCCATGTTGTAGGTGCCGAGAGGGGAAGCTCCACCGGGAATGTCCGCCGGGTGAGTTCACCACGAAGGTGAGCTTGCCGCCCTGCACGACGACATCACTCGCCCACCATGCGGCGCGGACGCCGTCGGCGCGGACGCCATCGGCTCCGAGACCCTCGTTGTCGGCATAGGTGACATAGGGACGGTCGGTGAGGCGCATGCCATAGGGATCGGCAGCGTTGAGTACGGCGTAAGCGGCGTTGTCGAAAAGGATCCGTTTCGCGCGAAAGTAGCCCTCCATATCGCCGTGGAAGTTGAGGTGCTCTGGCGCCAGGTTGGTCCAGATGGCGACGTCGAAGCTCGTGCCGCGGAGCCGCTGTTGTGCGAGGGCCTCGCTGCTCGCCTCAACCACGGCGTGGGTGCACCCGCGCGCAACCATCGTGGCGAGCGTCTCCTGGACCTGGGGCGCCTCAGGCGTGGTGAAATGTGCGGGGAATTGGTGCAGGACATCGTCGGCGAACTTGTAGCCCAGGGTGGAGAGCAATCCGGTGGGGTGCCCGGCATGCCGGAGCAGGTGTCTTGTGAGCCACGTTGTCGTTGTCTTGCCCTTGGTGCCCGTCACGCCGATGACCGTAAGCTTGCGGCTCGGGTAGTCGTTGAGGGCAGCCGCGAGGTCACCCAGAGCGCGGCGGTCGCTGTCGACCCTGAGATAGGGGACGGACAGCGTCTCGCTGTCGTCGTAACCCTCACCGACGACGAGTGCTGCCCCACGTGCCAACGCATCGGGGATGAAGCGGTGACCGTCGTGCGTATGCCCGCGCACGGCCACGAACGCATACCCGGGCTTGACCCATCCCGAGTTGTGCGTCACGCCGGTGATGTCTGCCGTGCCGTCCGACGGCGCGCCCTCGAGCCGACCGCCGGTGATTCGTGTTATGGTTGCGAGATCCATTGGGTATGCCTCCTCCGCTGCAGACGATACCGCCGTCTGAGAGGGACGTCAAGGGGCGGAAGGTCGGACCGCGGGCGTCTCGCCCGCTCTGCTGGCCGGCGGACGTCAGATGTGCGCAGATCACTGCGACCATCGCAGGAGACGACGTGCGCCCAGAGCGGGCGAGACGCCCGCGGTCTCCCAAGCTTCCCCTCTATCGCGAGCCGGGGTAGTCGCGCGGCGGATGCTTGAGGAGCTCGGCCTCGATCAGGTCCGAGCCCAGACCGGGCCGATCGGGCACCTTCAGATAGCCGTCCTCTACCTCGAATGGATGCGTCATCAGGTCGTCGCGCCATGGCGCGTCGTCGACGTCGAGTTCAAGGATGGCGAAGTTGGGGATCGTCGCGCAGAGATTGGCGGAGATCAGCGTCGTCAGCGGGCTGTGGCAGTTGTGCGGCGCGACGAGGACGTCGTAGGTGTGGGCGAAGTCGGCGATCTTCTTGCCCATCGTGAGACCGTTCCAGGCCAGATCAGGCATGATCACGTCCTGGGCATGGCGCTCCAGGTAGGGGCGGTAGCCCTGGGTGCCGAAGAGGCTCTCGCCGTGGCAGATCGGCGTCGAGGTCGCGTCACGGATCACACGCAGTGCATCGGGGTCAAAGGTCTCGATCTCCAGCCACATCATGTCATAGGGCTCGAGCGCGCGGGCGAGCTTGGCGGCAGCGCCGAGCTTGAACTCGAAAGCGACGTCGAGGGCGATGCCTACGTCCGGGCCAAGCGCCTCTCGGAAGATGCCCACCACAGCGACGGCGTCGCGGAGTGTGGCTGGGGTGATGGCACCGGAGGGGTAGGCGTACACGTCGCGGTCCGCAGCCGTGTCCGGACGGTCCGCCAATCGGATCAGGTTGGTCTTGAGCGCCGTGAAGCCGCGGCCGGCGACCTCCTCCGCAAAGACACGGAGGTCGCCGCTGGTTTCGATCACGGGGAGCCCGAGCGCCTTCGCCCAGGCCGGTCGTGCACGCGTGGATCCGCAATGCGTCCAGTAGAGGCGCAGCCGGTCGCGCATCTTGCCCCCCAAGAGCTGCCATACGGGGACGCCAAGCGCCTTGCCGCGGATGTCCCAGAGAGCCGAATCGATGCCCGCGGCGGCCTTGGAGGCGATGCCGCCGGTGTGACGGACCGAGGCGGCGGTCAGGTCCCACCAGATAGCCTCGGCCTGCATCGGGTCGCGACCCATCACGAAGTCTGCCCACCGTGCCACGGTAGCAGCGATGGGGCCGGGCGCACCCCAGTCAGTACAGTCACCCCAGCCGACCAGGCCGGGGGCGCTCGTCTCCACCTTGACGAAGGTCCATGGACGGAAGCCTCCGTCGACGATGAACGTCTTGATCGCGGTGATTTTCATTGAAGGCTCCTTGCCGGCGCGGATAGCTGTGTTTGGTCTGTCACTCTCCCGTTAGCCGCCTCCGCCGGGCAGACCGGAGAGCGGCAGGATGGCCTCGTAGAGCTCACGGTAAAGCCGGATGGTGCCAACCTCCGGATCGCCGATGACCAGTCGAACCGCAGGACGTGAGTAGAGACGTGCCGGCTGCGTCGCCACAATGTCGTCCCACGGGATCAGGAGCCTGGCCTTCGTCAGCAGAGGCGGCCTGACCCACAGATAGAGGCCTTCGGCGCTGACGGCGACATCCACGCAATTGCGGTAGCGGATCGTACCCACGCCGATCGTCTGGACGGTCCACCTCGCGCCGCTCGGTAAGTCCGCGGGCGCCTGTGACGCGGAATACGCCTCGGCCAGCTTGTTCAGTCCACTGATATTGGCAAACGGTCCCATCTTGGTCTCCTCGCTGTCCTCCCGCCCCCCTGGAAGCTCCTCTGCGGCGGTGTCAGCACCCACGATGATCTCACCGCCGTGGAGGACATAGCGCACGTCAAGGAGCACCTCCAGGTCGGCCAGAGGATCTCCTCCGACGACAAGCACGTCGGCGGCCTTTCCCGCCTCGAGCGTGCCGAGCTCGGACTCCAGGCCACAGACGTGCGCCGCGTTGCGCGTGGCGGCGAGGATGATCTCCATCGCCGTCATCCCGGCCTCGTGCATCCGCCGAATCTCGTGCATCGGCATCCCCAACTCAAAGTGGTCAAAGCTATTCTGGGGCACCGCAGTGTAATCGTTGCCTAGGGCGATCTGTACGCCTGCCTCGACGTAACGGCGCAGGTTCGCCTGGCTACCGGCGAGCGCGCCATAGGCCTCGAGGACGGTCAAGGTAGGAACGATGTAGACGTCCTGGTCGACCATACGCCGGATCAGGTCATCAGAGACGACGTCGTACTGGATGTGGGCGATGTCGTCCACACCGGCGTCCAGAACTGCGTCCAGGTACCGCGCGTCGCAGACGTGAACCGAGACGCGCGCGCCTCGTGCGTGGGCAGCTGCGACCAGTGCATCCATCACGTCCTGGTCGAAGATCGGTAACCCCGCTCGCCCGGCATACCCGTCCTCGGCCGAGAATTTCACCAGATCGACTCCGTCGTCGAGTTCCTCATTGACGATGCGCGTGGCCTCCACTTCGGAAGCGACCGCGCGCCGGCCATAGCCGGCGGGCGGACCTAGCATATGTCCGGCTGAGATCAAGCGAGCATATCGAGGATAGCCGGCGAGACTGTCGCGCAGGGAGAGTGCTTGCGACAGGGTCGTCGACCCGAGGATGCCCTCGTCCCGCACCGTCGTCACGCCGGCGCGTGCCCAGGTCTCCAGGCGGCCGACGTCATAGGCATCGTGCACGTGAGCGTTGATAAAGCCCGGGAGGACGGTGTCGCCAGTGACATCAACGATGCGAGCGCCTGCAGGTATGGTCACGGCGTCGCGCGTGCCCGCGGCCACGATTTCACCGTCCGCGATCAGGACGGTCGCGTTCTCGACGGGTGGCCTCCCGGTCCCGTCGATGAGGGTGCCGCCGACGAGGGCCAAGGACGACGCGGCAGAGACATAGGGCGATCCCTGAGGGGTGATATGCGGCGAGGCATCCGGCCGCGTGCAGCCGGCGGTCGCCAGTAGGGTCAGCAGACAGAGGTACCTCAATCCCATAGGGCTCATTCCATGCACTTGTCCGGTGGCTCGCCGGCGTCGTTCCGGGCACCGCGTTTGGCCACATCCATGAGTCTACTCTCGGGCTTCCCTGCAGCAAGTGTACGCCGGATGAGGCACGCCAAGTCCGGGTCACGACCTGACGCCGGCAACGTTCAGTCGAGCCTGGCATCCAGTTGGGTCGCAGGTACCTGAGGTGGGGAGCTTCACCTGGTCGGTAGGCCCGATTCGAATCGAGACGCGTATGCCCAGCCGGCGAGCTGTGTTGACGGAGGGCCGTCGCAGCCTATGATGAGGATGGAATTCGTGCACCCATCGAAGGGAGGTGTCGCGATGGCGGGTATGGATGGCGGGAAGGGTGGGCCGGTCGCTCACATGGCCCTGGTGGGCGGTTCCGATCGATGACCTGACGGGTCGCTTGGGAACTCGATCCCAACGTCGGGCTCGATTCCGAGCGCGTCCAGGAGATGCGATCGCGCTATGGCCGCCCGGTGATTCGGGGCATCGAGCCCAAGAGTATGGTGGAACTCCTCCGAGAGAGTATTACCTCGCCCATGATGCTTCTCCTGCTGGCGATCGCAGGCATCTCCGCCGCCTTGCGCCAGTTTCGGGCGGCGGCGGTTATGGTCTTCGTCGTCCTCTGCTACATCGGCGTCGAGCTAATCAACAAGAGACGTACCGATCGGACGTTAGCGCGGCTACGCGGGCTTCAGAGGCCGGAGAGCACCGTGCTCCGCAGCGGAAGCGCATAGAGATCCCGATTGATGAGGTCGTCGTGGGTGATCTGTTGCCGCTTTCGCCAGGGAGCAGTATCCCGGCAGATGCGCGGCTGATCTCCTCGGTGGGGCTGCTGGTCAATGAGGCCCCGCTGACAGGGGAGTCGACCCCCCAGCCAAAGGATGCGCGAGCTACGGTGGGCGGGGAGACACCCCTCGCCGAGCGCGTCACCGCCGTGTTCGCCGGGACGACCGTGATCGATGGCGAGGGGATGGCGTTGGTCGCCGCCATCGGCTCGCAGACCGAACTGGGGCATGTTGCCGAGCTGGCCGCCGGGGCGCACGAGCAGCGGACGCCGCTGCAGGCAGAGATGGATGACCTGACCCGCACGTTGGCCTATGTCGCCATTGGGGTCAGCCTGATCATACCGGGCATCGGTTGGCTGAGGGGCCAGGACCTCCAGGAGATGGTGTTGACGTGGCTATCGCTGACGTTCCTGATGGTTCCGGGACAGCCGCCGATTATCATCACGATGGCGCTGGCCCTCGCGGCCTTCGAGCTCGCGCGAAGGGGCGTGATCGTCAGGCGTCTGGCGGGCGCAGAGACCTTGGGCTCGGTGGACACACTCTTGAGCGACAAGACCGGCACGATGACCGCGAACGAAATGGTGCTCGAGCGGATACTGCTTGGCGACGGCACCTCCGCCGCGTTGGACGATGCCGTGGCTCCCGGCGGGGAGCGAATGACAGACCCCGACGTAGTGCTCAGCTTTATGCGGCAGGCGCTCCCTGCGCTGCCGACGCACTCCCACGACCCCACGGACCTCGCCGTCGTTCAGGCCGCGGCGAACTTGGGCCTTGATAGCTCGTCCGGCAGGTTCGGCGAGCTGGTGGACGAGATCGGATTCTCTCGAAGCGGCACCTATCGCGGAATGGTCTACATGCACGATGGGGAGAGACAGCGTTATGTCGCCGGTAGGCCTGAGTTTGTCATCGAGCGCGCGACTCAATGGCGAAAGCGAGATGAGGTGGCAGACTGGGCCTCCGGCCAAAAGCACGCACTCAGGGCGCAGTTGGAGGCGTTGGGCGAACAGGGAAAGCGCATCACCGCCTACGGACAGGACGATGCGGGTACGCCCGACGCGGAACCGAGAGACCTTGTCCTTACGGGATGTGCCGTGATTGAGGACCCTGTGAGACCGGGCGTCAAAGCCGCGGTCGGGCGGCTGCAGGCAGCCGGCGTGCGTGTGGTGATGGTCACGGGCGACATACCTGCAACGGCCCGTTACGTCGCCGAGCAGGTCGGCCTGGGGGCAGCGGGCCTCCGGACGGGGGACGACCTCACGGATCTGGGGGATCCCGACTCGGGTGGCTGGCAGGAGACTGCAAGTAGCGTGGATGTCTTTGCTCGCACGACGCCGGAGCAGAAGCTTCGTCTGGTGGAAGCCCTGCAGCGCGAGGGCCATATCGTGGCCGTCACGGGAGACGGCGTCAACGACGCACCGGCGTTGAGGGCTGCTCATCTTGGTGTGGCGATGGGCGTGCGGGGCACTGACGTGGCTCGGGACGCAGCCGACCTGATTCTGACCGACGACGACTTGGCTCACCTTCCCGAGGGCGTGGGCATCGGACGCAAGGCCTACGACAACTTCCGCAAGGGCATCACATACTATCTCTCGGCAAAGGCGATTCTGCTGACGATCTTTATAGTTCCACTGGCTGCCGGCGTTGCCTTTCCCTTCGCGCCGATCCAGATTATTGCCACCGAGCTTCTGATGGATCTGGCGTCGTCGACGATCTTCATCACCGAGGGTCAGGAGCCGGATATCATGGCGCGCCGCCCGCGACGCAGAACGAGCTTCCTCTCGTGGAGCGTGGGCCGGCGCATCCTGCGCAACAGCATCGGGCTGGTCGTGGCGATCCTCGGTGTCTACTTCGGCTCGCTGAGCCTGGGTACCTCGATCGATAGTGCGAGGACGGCAGCCTGGGCCACGTGGCTCCTGGGTCACATCGTTCTCGCCCTCAACCTCAAACAGGAGCGCGTGCCGTTGCTCAAACAGGGGCTCTTCTCGAACCGCTTCGCTGCCGGGTGGCTGGCGGGGATGGTCATCCTGGTGCTGGCGATGACGTTCATCCCCGCCGTCGGTTCGGTCCTCGGCACAACGTCGCTATCCGCGGTGCAGTGGGCAGCGGTCGTGATCTTGGCGGTCCTCGCCAGTGCGTGGATCGAGGTCCGCAAATGGATCGCGTTCCGGTGACGTCTAGTCGAAGTAGGTGTCTCCGTGCCACAGCAACGACTTGGCGACGTCGTCGTTGAGTTCGACACCAATCCCTGGACGCTCTGAGACGTGCACGTATCCGTGATCGATGAAGGGCTTGTCGCCTTCGCAGAGATCGCTCCACCAGGGGATCTCGCGGCCGTGGAACTCCAGGA
This sequence comes from uncultured Chloroflexia bacterium, assembly GCA_963775195.1. GTDB lineage: Bacteria > Chloroflexota > Anaerolineae > B4-G1 > SLSP01 > PWVB01. Next base: position 9,003 of record CAVZIC010000020.1, on the reverse strand, counting down.
CGAAGAAGTTGGGCACGGAGGCGCAGACGTGGCACGCCGCCATCATGCCCAGAGGGGAACTGACGTTGTGCGGCGCCATGGGGACGTAGAAGGCGTCGGCAATCTCGGCGATGCGCTTCCCCTCCATGATGCCGCCGGCCTTGGAGAGGTCGGGCATGATCACGTCCACGGCTTGCCGTTGGAGCAACTCCAGGAACTCGAAACGCGTGTACTGATTCTCGCCGCTGCAGATGACGGTACTGGTAGAGGCCTTCACCTGGGCCAGCGCGTCGACATTCTCAGCGGGCACGGGCTCCTCCAACCACATCAGACGCAGGTCCTCGACAGCTTTCGCCAGCGTGATGGCTGAAGGGATGTCGAACTGCCCATGGCAGTCGATGGCGAGGTCGATGTCCCATCCGATGGCCTCACGGCTGGCCCGGATCAGCTCGATGATATGGTTCATTTCTTTTGCGCCTACCGTCCAGTTGACGGCGTCGAACTTGCCCACACCGGTGTGATCGACGTCGAATTTGACGGCACTGTAGCCCTCTTGCTCCACGACCTCAGCAGCTTTCTCGGCATAGGCTTCGGGTGTCTCTTCATCACCGGCGTGCAGGTCTGCATAGAGCCTGATCCTGTCGCGGTACCGGCCGCCCAGTAGCCTGTAGATGGGCACGCCCAGCGCTTTGCCGGTGATGTCGTAGAGGGCATTCTCTATTCCGGTGATCGCGAAGATGATAGGCGCGCTGCTCGTGCCGCCATACCGCCCGCGGCGGCGAAGCAGCTCGTAGAGCGGGCCGGTGTCCATCGGGTCCTTCCCGATCAGGAAGGGCTTCATCGCCAGGATAGCTTCCTTGACAGCGAAGCCGGAGGCGCCGGCGGCAGCGGAATTGCACTCGCCGGTGCCGACAATGCCTTCGTCGGTATACACGCGCACGAAGGTCCAGATGCAGCCGCCGCTGGCGGGCTCATTCCGACCGATGACGCACGCTTGGATGTCGGTGATCTTCATTGGCAGTCGTCTCCTTGGTGCTGTTGTCCCGTTTCCGGTTGTCAGTTTCCTTCTGCTTGCTTCAGTCTAGGCCATTCCCGGACGGTCGCCAGTTTCCGGTGAAATGGTCCATTGACCGACGCCCGATCCTTTTCTATAATGGTGGTGCTGCTCGGTATCTTGGCGGGCATCGTGCGTAGAGGCCCCCGGCGGGAGCTTGTAGGGCGTTGCCGATCACTGCGCAGTCTGCGTTCGACGAGGTGCAGAGACCGAGGATGGTAGGCGCGGGGAGGCTACCAGCTATGCAGTACCTTTGGAGCGGGTTCGCTCTGGTTGCATTCGGCTGTCTGGTGATCGGACTTCGGCAAGCGGGGCCACTTGTGCCAAGCTTGGCTGAGGCCGGTGGACGCCGACGCATGCGCGTGCTCGCTGTGGTCGTCCTCGGCGCTCCCATTCTGGTTGCAGTTATTGTCGCCGTTTTGGTGTTTGCAGTCTGGCGCACCGATCCCTTGCTCCGTCTTGCGCACATGCTCTGGGTTCTGGGACTCTGGATGATTGGGACGGTGGCGATGTTCGCCTACGTCCTACCACTGCGGTTGGGCTTAGCGCGGCTGTCCACGTTGTTGGTTGCCAGCGTGCTGTCCGTTCCTCTCGCAGTCTTCTTCACACCCCTGCCACGCTTCCGGACCACGTTCAGCAAACCCGCACAGTATCTCACCAGCCTATTCGCTCTGGTTGCCGTGGGGCTCTGTCTCACAGTCGCGTATAGGCTGCGGCGAGCCGTGAAGCTACAGTAATACGTCTACCTTCGAAAGGATGACCAACGATGGCAAACAGGAATCGCAGTTCCCTGGTGGTGTTCTTTGTGCTGGCGTTTGCCCTTCCCTGGCTCATATGGGGCACGACGATCGCCCAATCGCGCGGGCTTATCTCGTTTCATATTCCTCAGCCGCTGGCTTTCTGGATCGGCCTGAACCTGGCGACGTACATCGCGGCGGCCCTCGACGGCGGTTGGCCGTCCGTGCGCGATGTGCTCGGCAGGCTCATCCGATGGCGGGTTCACATCGTCTGGTACGGGGTGGCTTTGGTTCTGACCGGTCTGGTCAGTCTGGTGGCAGTTGCGATTCAGATCGCGCTGGGAGGCGTCCCGCAGGTCGGCGTGATGCTATCGCTGTCAAGCCTGTTACCATCGCTGGCGTTCCAGATCTTTCTCTTTCTGCTGACAGAAGAGACAGCCTGGCGAGGGTTTGCCCTGCCGCGCCTCCAGGCCAGATACAGCGCCCTCGTGGCCAGTCTGATTCTCGGGGTGCTCTGGGGGTTGTGGCATCTGCCGCTGTTTTACATCCCCGGCTCGTTTCAGTCGTCCCTTCCCTTCGTCGGGTTCTTTCTGTCAACGGTGGCAATGACCATCGTCACGACCTGGGTCTTCAATCATACGCGTGGCAGTGTGCTGGTGGCCGCCATCCTGCACGCCGCGACGGACGTGACCATTGCCTATACCGGGGTGATGTCCGGCGACCGACGACTGTTCTGGCTATTTGTGGGGGCGCAGTGGCTCTTCGCTCTTGTCGTCGTCTTCACTGAGGGTGGTGCTCACCTGTCTCGAGCACGTGACCTCAACGGCACGACTTATGTGCCTGCGGGTGTTCAGTCCAGTCCTGAGAGCAGGGCCTTGGGGCCGGTGTGATAGCCTTCATCAGTCTTGTGTCTGGTCTGTGATCGCGGACCTGGGCAACCACACACGGAAGGTCGCACCTTGACCTATCTCACTCTCCACATCTATGCGCCCGCCGTGCTGCTGCACGATATTGCGGCTCACGAACAGGCCCAACCCGAGCCCCAGCTCTTTGGTGCTGTGGAAGGCCTCGAACATCCGCCGCACCTCCTCGGGCGCGATGCCCGACCCCGAATCGGCAAACGCGATCTGCACGCCGAGTGGTGCTTCCGTGTCCTCCGCTCGGATGCGCAGCTCCCCTCCCTCGGGCATGGCGTCGATGGCATTCAACACGAGGTTCAGGAAGACTTGCTGGATGTGCTCGCCTACTATGGGCACGGGCTGCAGGCCATCCTCGCCCTCCCATATCGACCTCCACGTGGCAAGTCTGAGCCTGGTTGCGGGTGAGAAGGATCACTTTTTTCACCAGGTCGCCTACGTTAATCAGCTCCCTGCGCCCCTTCCCCGCCGCGGCCCATATCGCGCATCCGGTGCACGATTCGCGCGGCGCGCCGTAACTCGTCCATCGCCACGTTCATGTACTCCGTGGCGTCCTCGCCGTCGTCAAGATTCTCCATCGCCAAACCCAGGCATCCGACCACGGCCTGGATGGGATTGTTGATCTCGTGGGCCAGCGAAGCTGTCATGCGACCCATGGCCGCCAGGCGTTCGGTCTGGATCAGCGCCTCGTGAGCACGTTTGCGTTCGGTGATGTCGCGTGCGGCAGCAAAGATGCCGATGACCGCTCCCCCCGCATTGCGGTAGACCGAGGCGTTGTAGAGGACGGAGGTGGTATGGCCAGCGCGATGCCGCAGCTCGAGTTCGAGGCCGTGCACCGAACCCTCGCGGAAGACGTGCTCATAGCTGGCACGCACCTCGGCCGGCTCGGTAAAGTAGTCAGAGAAATCCGTCCCGATGAGCTCGGTCCGAGAGTATCCTGTCGCGGTCTCGGCAGCCGTGTTGACGTCTGTGATTCTCCCATCCGGCCCAATGGTCACCAGCGGATCGAGGCTGGCCTCGATCAGGCTACGGTTGTAGGCAATGGCCTGATGGAGTGCCTCCTCGGCCTGCTTGCGCTCGGTGATGTCATCCACCAGAGCGAGCACGAGAGGCGGGGCCTCGGCGCCCTCCTGGAGCCACGACACCGTGGCGTTGGCGTCGCCCCTCTGTCCATCCCTGCGGCGGTACCGAGTCTCAATCGTGGTCTCGCTCTGCCTGCCGGGCCACGAGTTCCGTGAGCCACGTTTGGGCAGCGGGGTCGGCGTTATCCAGGAGTCGCACGAAATCCATACCCACTAGCTCCTGTTCGCTGTACCCGAGCATCCGCTGCAGCGCCGGGTTGGTGGCGACCAGCTTGCCCTCGGCAGTCGCCAGCGCTATGCCGATGCCCGCCCCCTCGAAGATGGTTCGGAAGCGTGCTTCGCTCGCCTCCAGAGAGGCCGTCCGCTCCTGCACGAGCGTCTCGAGTTCGTCGGCGTGGCGCTGTACCTGCTCGTACAAATAGACCTGCTCCAGGCCAATGGCCAGCTGTAGGGCCAGCTCGTGTATCACCTCGATGTGCTCAGCCGGGACCGCGCCGGGTGTCGCCATGCCCACACCGAGCATGCCCAGAAGCCGTTCGTGGATGAGGACCGGCTCGTAGATCTGGGCACGCACGCCTTCTGCCCGGAGTTGGGCAATCAGCGACGACGAGGACGGCAGCGCCTGCAAGTCGTCTACGATGTAGCTCCGCCCGTGCATCAACTCCTGCGAGCACCGGGTCCCACGTCGGGTCCGCAGGGCCGTCGCCAGCCACTGCCGACCGCGCTCTGTCCGGCGCGGCTGAAGGTCGCCAGCAGTGACAGTTCGCTGCGTGTCCGGCTCATAGATCACCACGCTGGTGCGCAGGCAGGGCAGCAAGCTGGGAGATCTGCCGCACGACCGCCTGGGCCGCCTCCTGCACCGAACGCGCGGCAATGATCGCTCTCGTCGATCTCGTGGAGGGAGCGCAGTCGCGTCTGCATAGTGGTGCAGCGACTCCTCAGCCTGTTTCTGCTCGGTTATGTCCTGGAAGTAGACCGATATGCCGCCGCCTTCCCGCGGGAAACAACGATTGTGGAACCAGCGGCCCCAAGGCTCGTAGTAGTTCTCGAAGTCACGAATCTCCCCGGCCGCAGCCCGACGATATTCGCGCTCCAGCATCGTCCCGAGGGTGAACGGGAAGACCTCCCAGTGGCTCCGGCCGAGTACCTCGTCGCGGCGAATGCCCAGAATCCGCTCCGCAGGGGCGTTGATGTAGTCGAAACGCCAGTCGGCATCACAGGCAAAGAAGCCGTCCCCAATGCTCTCCAGGGTAGTTCTGAGCAGTTCCTGGTGGGCTTTCTGTTCGCTAATGTCGCGCCAGGCGACAATGCCGCCGATCACGTTGCCGGCAGCATTGCGGATCGGCCCAGCGGAGCACAGAAGCGGAACGTGCTCGCCGCGAGAGTTGACCTGGACGAGTTCCATGTCCTTGACGACCTCACCGTGCTTAACCGCCCGCACCAGCGGTAACTCGTCGTCAGGCAATGGTGTTTCGCCATCGGCCCGATAGACTCGCCACTGGGCAGCCACATCCGTCGTCTGCATACCCTCGTGCGGACCCCCGAGCAGCTCCTCCCCGTAGCGACTGACGCGAGTCACGTTCAGCGCAGCATCGGCCATCGTGATGCCTTCAGGCACATATTCCATCAGCGCCGAAAGCATCCGGTCGCCCTCCTCGGCCCTGGCAAGAGCCTCACGCAACTGCTCTTCAGCGCGCTTGCGTTCGGTGATGTCGCGGGCGATGACCGTCGCGCCCGCGGGCTTCCCGCTTTCATCGGCGGTGAACGTGACGTCCAGGCCTACGTCGAGGACGCGACCGTCGCCGCCGCTCACCCTGTATTCAACGGCAGTATCCGGTTTCTCTCCATTGACCCAGTGGCGATTTGGCTCCGAAAGGGCGCGCGGTCTTTCTCATCGAGCAAGCCAAGCGGGTCCATTGCGAGCAGCTCTTCACGGCCGAAACCGAGCATGTCGCACATCGCGTCGTTGACGGAGACGAATCTCTCGGCCGGAAAGTCGATCTCGCAGATGGCTACGCGGCGCGTGCCTAACGAGCTCCCGGTAGTTCCGTTCGGTCTCGAGACGCGCGGCCTCACTCTCGCGTAAGGCCGCTTCGGTCTTTCGCTGCTCACTGCTCTCGATGATCTGCCAGCGACCGGCCCGCTTGAGGAGGGCGAAACGGTGGTTGCTCACCACATCCATAATCTCGGGAGCACCACACCTGTCGAGGCTGTAGGTACAGAGCGCAAGCATGCGATACTGGCCGATGACGCGGTTGACAGCCTCTTCGTAGGCGGTGAAGTCGTCCCAGTCCTCGTCCTCAAGCCAGAAGGTGTTGCCCGTCAAGCGTAGACCCTCGAAGCCTCGATCGAGGGCGCCCTGCAGTTTGTCGACCCAGCCCTGGAGCACGTCAGTCGGCGTTGAAGCTGCCGGTGCGTGTGTACCACTGGGTATAGTCCAGGATCTCGATCTGGCCTCTGCGAAGATAGTCGTCGAGGGCAGGCTCGGCAGCCCCCAGGGCTGCCCGTGCCTCGTCCACTCCCAGGGGTTCGGAGGTAACCCACATGCAGAATTCGTTGTCGGTCAGCCCCTGTCGGAAATAGGGCACCAGGATATCGATGAGGTCCTGCCTGTCCTGGTAGAACTGGCAGAGGTGGGTACCCCACGCCGTGTCGCCAACGACGTCGATCCCCGTGCGCCTCAAGTGCTCTTCCATCCGTGCCTCTATACCCTGGCTTTCGCGCCAATGCGGCGATGTCCTTGCTTCTAAGGTGACGCTTAGCTCAGTATAAGCTTCTCCCACCAAGAGGCCATGTGCGAACGGTGGTCTGCCGAGGATGTCACTATCTCTCCACGTCTTGCCGGCAAGGATGCTCCTGCTATCGCGAGCAGTGCGGATGCCTGCTATCATCTGGCAAGTGGGGAAGGGGATGGCAGATCGTGGTCGAAACTCGACACGACCACGTCTCTGCTCGAGCTTGTTGAAGCCCTCCGGAATCGAGATCTCTAGACAAGACACGTCCGGCTAACACGCCGGCCACCGGGCCTGTGCCCGACGTCAAGTCTCAATCTAGCCCGGCCTCAGGGGCAGCGTTTCTTCCGGCGGGATGCAGTCCGCAGGCACCCGGGCACGAACTTGCGTGCCGTGCCCAGGTGCGCTGACGATGTCCAATGTGCCCCCCAAACTGACCGCACGCTCGCGCATCGAGTGCAGGCCCAAGTGACCCGGGTAATCGGCGGATGGGTCAAAGCCAATGCCATCGTCGGACACCTCAAGTTCGAGGCTCCCCCCTTCGCATGCCAGATGCACATCCAGGCGGCCGGGGTCCGCGTGTTTGGCTGCGTTGTTCAATGCCTCCTGTGCAATGCGATAGAGCGCTTCCTTGATCGAGATCGACACATCCGGCTCATCGCACAGGCTCAGCCCTACTTCGATGCTTCCGCGTGCGCGCAGCGCTGACGCCTGATGGGTCAACGCTGCCACCAGGCCCTCCGTCTTGAGCGACTCGGGCCGCAGATCGAATATCAGGGCGCGCATCTCGGTGAGGCCGTTCTGGGCCAGCGAGAGCACGTAACTCAACGCTTCGCGCACCTTGGCCCGATTGGTGTCGAACAGCTTGATCGCCGTGTTGGCCCCCAGCGCGATACCGTACAGCGCCTGCTCGCTGCTCTCGATGATCTGCCAGCAACCCGCCCGCTTGAGGAGGGCGAAACGGTGGTTGCTCACCACGTCCATGATCTCGGCTGCCCCCCATCTCTCAAGGCTGTAGGTGCATAGCACCAGCATACAATACTGACCGATGACGCGGTTGACAGCCTCCTCATAGGCGGTGAAGTCGTCCCAGTCCTCATCCTCAAGCCAGAAGGTGTTGCCTGTCAAGCGCAAACCCTCAAAACCTCGATCCACGAGCACTTCCACTTTGCCGACCCAGCCCTCGAGCACATCATCGGCGCTGAATCGCCGGTGCGGGTGTACCACTGGGTATAGTCCAGGATCTCGATCTGGCCTCTGCGAATATAGTCGTCGAGGGCAGGCTCGACAGCTCCCAAGGCTGCCCGTGCCTCCTCCACTCCCAGGGGTTCGGAGGTAACCCACATGCAGAACTCGTTGTCGGTCAGCCCCTGCCGGAAATAGGGCACCAGGATATCGATGAGGTCCTGTTTGTCCTGGTAGAACTGGCAGAGGTGAGTGCCCCACGCTGCGTTGCCAACGACGTCTATCCCCGTGCGCCTGAAGTGCTCTCCCATCCGTGCCTCTATGCCCTGGCTTTCGCGCCAATTCGGTGATGTCATTGTTTCTAGGTGACGCCCGGCTCAGTATAAGCTTCTCCTACCAATAGGCCAATGTCCGAGCAGGTGGTTCGCAGAGGGTCACATCCACCAATCATGCGGCATCTCCCACTCTGCTGAGCAGGGGATGCCTGCTATAGTCCCAAGCGGAAGAAGCGCGATCGTCTATGCTCGACACGCCCACGTCTCTGCTTGAGTTTGTTGAGGCCCTCCAGCATCGAAATCCCTAGCGAAGACACCTCCGGCAGACACGCCGGCCATTGACGGGGCCTGCGTCCGACGTCAACCCTCAATCCAGCTCAGCCTCTGGGCCGGCATCTCCTCCGGCGGAATGCACTTCGCAGGCACCCGGGCACGCACCCGGGTACCGCGCCCGGGTGCGCTGGCAATGTCCAGGGTGCCCCCGAGACCAAGCGCCCGCTCGCGCATAGAGTGCAGGCCCATGTGATTCGGGTAGTCGGCCGATGGATCGAAGCCTACGCCATCATCGGACACCTCAAGTTCGATGTTCCCCTGCTCACATATCAGACCGTACATGCAGGCGGCCGGGAACTGCGTGTTTTGCTGTGTTGTTCAGCGCCTCCTGAGCGATGCGGTACAGCGCTTCCTTGACCGGAAACGGGACCGCCGGCTCATCGCACAGGCTCAATTCAACTTCGATACCCTGACGCGCGCCCAATGCCGACGCCTGATGGGTCAGCGCCGCCACCAAGCCCTCCGTCTCCAGCGACTTGGGCCGCAAGTCAAAGATCAGAGCACGCATTTCGGTGAGGCCGCTCTGGGCCAGCAAGAGCACGTAGTCCAGTGCTTCGCGCACCTTCGTTCTATCCGTATCGAAGAGCTTGAGCGCTGTGTTGGCCCCCAGCGATATGCCATAGAGCGCCTGCGAGACAGAGTCGTGCAGTTCGCGCGCCAAACGCTGCCGCTCTTCCTGCGCCGTTCGTTCCTGCGTACTCTTCGCTAA
>CAVZIC010000019.1:0-43062 GCA_963775195.1 uncultured Chloroflexia bacterium | reverse complement strand
CGCCGTGCCTCGGCGCACGCATCAGCGCCGTCGCCAGGGCGACGCGTTTCTTCTCGCCCTCGCTCAACAGAAGCGGTGACATGCCCTCGTAGCACGCCAACCCCAGGATCTCCATTAGCCAGCGAAACCGTCGTAGGTCAGGCGCGTCCAGACGGAAGAGCACCTCATCGCGGACCGTGGGGTTGAAGAGCTGCACATCCGGATTTTGAAAGACCATTGCGAGATCCGGTCGACCGCCATCCACCCGGACCGACCCTGTGTGACCTTGCAGCCCCATCAATGCGCGCAGCAGCGTCGTCTTGCCGACACCATTGGGGCCAACGATGGCAACGATCTGGCCACCGGGGATGGCGAGGTCTAGCTCGTGCAGGATCCTTCGTCCCTCCAAATCCACACCCAAGCCGGCGATCTCCAGCGCGAAGGGTGCAGATGAGGACGAAGGGAACTCACGTGCCGGACAGGGCGCATCTGAGGGCAAGCCGGCGCTGTGGAGGCCCAAGTCCAAAGTGTGCAAGCCCGACAGAGACAGTAGCGGCTCCTGCCGGTGCTCGCAGATCACAACCGCGGTGCCCCGGCGGCCTAGCGAGTCGAGGCGGCCAACTAGATCGGCACTTGCCGTGGTATCCAGCATTGACAGAGGTTCGTCAAGGACCAGCACCGGCGGACGGCGAGCCATCACCGCAGCCAATGCCAATCGCTGCTGCTCGCCTCCCGATAGCGTCTGGGGCGACCGGTCTACGAGGTGATCCAATCCAAAGGAGTCAAGCGCCTCGTCAAGACGCCCTGCGATCTCACATGATGACAGTCCGAGGTTCTCCAGGCCAAAGACGATCTCGGCCTCGACCGAAGAGCCCAGCATCTGAGCCGCCGCGTTCTGGAGCACAAACCCGACCCGCTCCGATAGATGCCATAGCGGCGTGTCCACCGTTCTCACCGCATGCTCGCGCCCCGCACCGTCCAGCCACACCTCGCCGGAAAGCTCCCCCCGATAGAGATGGGGGATCAGCCCGGTCAAACACCGTGCCAATGTGCTCTTCCCGCACCCCGAGGGGCCCGTGACCAGGAGCACGTCCCCGGCCTCCACGGCCAAAGACACGGGCCCTAGCCCGTGGGAATGCTGCGGATATCGGTACGCAATGGCATCAGCACGGAGGAGAGGACACATCAGTCAAGTTTCAACGGCATCCAGTATCCATCGGCCTGCTCCACAACAGCAATCGGCCTCCCACCGCGGCGCGCGGGACGCAGCCGATCGGTCTGTACCAGACCCTCGCTTACGATTTCCCCATCCATCGTCTGCACGGCGGCGATACCGGCACCGAGAACCGCTGAGATAGGCTGGAGCCCCTGTAGATCACGCAGCGTGCCGACGAGCACGTAGCGCCCGTCCTCGCCGCCGGCGGCCAAACCAATCGCCGCCAGGGCACCGATGACACCACTTTCGTCGCCTCCGAGCCCAAGCAGAGGCAGGCCTAATTCCCTGGCCAGATCGCGAGCCTCGGCCCGCGTGACCAATTCCTGCTGTACGCGGTGCCCGAATGCGGTAGCCTCTGGCGGTACGTCCACCGCGATGCACAATCCAGGATCGCTGCCCGGCACGTTGTCGGCTACCATCAAGTCACGCACACGCACCAGAAGCTCATCGACGCCGGTGCCGGCGGGGGATTCCAGCAGAATCGCGGCGCTGCTGTTATTCTTCGTACAGGGAACGCGGGGGTCGCGCAGCAGTTGGTGTCGCGTCACGCCCAACACCGTGTAGTCCTCGGCCAAATCCGCGGCGATTTCCCGGGCCAGGTGCCCCGTTCCCCGCGATTCCAGAACATCCGTGTCATCGAGTCCGATATAGATCATAGTGGGCCCTGTCCTCATCTGATACCAATAAAAAAGGCGTCTCACAAGGAGACGCCGCACCCCACAACCAAATACCAGGCAGGACGATCGACCTGCACTGTGGGCTGGTGCATCTCCTTTCCAAACACGGGAGGCATCGCCGTTTCCGGCGAGACCCTATTGCCCAAGGTCCGTGGGCCGTTCGCACGCGTCGTGCTCAGCCTGTAGGCGCATTGGGTCGGAGATTGACCGTAATCCGCACCCGCGATTATACCCGGCGCGCCCCTCGCGACAAGGCGGCCCCCACCAACAGGGCTATCGCATTTGAGAACGGTTGACCTTGCGAAGGCCCCCAGAAGCCCTCGCAAGGTTCGTATCCCAGCCCTACGACCCAAAATGCGAGAGCCCTACCTCCACCAACGCCGTAATGGCCTCTCCCACACGGCTGCTGCGACCCATCATCACAATAGCAGAGAGGGTCCAATGCCCTGGCCAAGAGCATTGGACCCTCTCTGCACCGGACCGCCATGCTATAATGGCGGAGAGATATACACGCCAGTGGTCAAAGAATCACGAGGACGGTGATATGAGCCTTATGGAACCCACGATTCACGTCTATGCCAACGGACACGGATTTGTCGTGGTCCCGGTCCTGATCGATGCTGAGGGGCACGAGGTGGAGGGAACCCCGGCGAACGCCGTTCCCCTCACATTAGGGCGTCCCACCACGTTGACCCTCACGAAGGCCCTCAGAAGCGCCCGCGAGCAGAGCGCAGCCGGCCAAAGCGACACCTTCATCGCCTGGGACGGCGAGAACGGCAGATGGTGGACCCACCACCTCTTTCGGACGACGATCGTGTGGCGCGCCGATGCCGTGGTCATCACGCCGGAGCCTCGCGCGGAGACCCCTGACGCAACCTTGCGGAGGCCTACACAAGCCGGCCTCGCGCAAGCCGACCAAATGGATGCCCACGAAGTTTCCGAGCTTCCCGCGGACGCCCCGGCATCCGAGATCGCCGAGTGGCTGATTCGCCACCTCGGAGAGCGGCTGGGCTAGGTTGTCCCTATGCTTGGCCCGCCAGCACCCCTATTACGACTCGGGCCCAGCCTGTTGTTCCAGGTAGGCCTTGATCGTGGGCATAGCGTTCAGCTTCTCATAGAAGAAGTTGTTCACGATGTTCAGCACCTCCGCACGCGCTGCCTCCGCCTCGATGTTGAGCTCATCCCCTTCCTGGGGCCTGGAGAGGCTGTCGCGCAAACGAAGGAGCCGACGCACAATTTCTGTCTCCTGCTCGCCTTCCAACGCATCAATCACGGCGAGGATCAGCGCGTCGATCTGCTGGAAAACATTCTCGCGCGAGATCGCAGAACCCGACCGTACGGTATCGTCCACGGTCCGGATGAGGCTGTGCACCTGGTAGAGCATCGTCGTAGGCTCGTCGAAGAGCTCGCGAAGAAAGGCCGCTTCCTCGTAGCGACCCGTCAAACGGAAGATGTTGTACATCCGCTTGGCAGCCTTGCCGTAGTTTAGAGGATCCTTCGCGATGTACTTCTGTACTTCGTGCTCCAGCCCGGTCACATAGTCGCCCAGCGCATCCGAGGAGACATGCTTGACCAACTTCGAGAAAATCGGCACAGACTCGGCCTGCAGATAGACCTCCTGGAAGTATGGGTCCAGATAGCCATCCAATGGCGTGATCGTACCGTCCGGCGCTTCCCAGGTCACATCAAGCATATTGCTCGCGTTGGCGAGGGTGCCATGCAGGGGATCCGCCACTACCCAGTCGAGCTTACACCAACCCGGGTCCTGCGCCGCCTCGTCCCAACCGATTGTCATAGGCGTGCCGTCTGAATGCGTGCCTCGGATCTCGGCGGCCTCGACATCCGCCGCCGACCACGAAATCGGCGACCCGGCCTTCATTGTGCGGCCATCCCTAACTACATCCTGCGGATATGAGCCGAACTTGGCCTCAATGAACTGGTACGTGTCCCCACGCATCGTCTTGAGGGCCTTCTCGCGCATGACCTCACCCAGTATGCGGCAGCTATGCTCGCGGGTGTCGGCAATGATGTTGACGCGCTCGAAGTAATCGGCATCGCCCGGATAAGTCTGGATCTTCGATTGAGCGGCTGAGCCGGACAGGGCCAAGGCCGTCTCCACCTTGCCGGGGACATCATCAAACTCAACCAGCCGGCCGATCTCGCGAAAACGCGCGAGCTCCGCAGGGCTGAAGTCCAGCATTGTAACCCGGTGCCCGTAGACGCCACTCTCCACATCCATCACGACGTTGGCCTCAGACTGCATGGCTGCGATCGACGTGAGCCACTGTACCGCTTCTTCCTCGTCCATCTCCACACCCAGACGCCTCGCGGACGCAATGATACTCTGCAGATTGGCCTCGTCATCGGTTGTTCCCGCTCGGTCCATAATTTCATCCATCCTAAGCCTCCTTACTACCTCGCTTCGCGCGCTACCGCCCGGAGCCCATCGCTCCGAATCGAGCTCTTGCTTCTGCCAGGATGTGGAAGAAGATCTCTGCTTGATCTTTGGCATCTTGCAGCGCATGGTGGGTCAATTTCCGCCCACCCAGATAACGTCCGGCAAGCGCTCGCATTGACGTCTGAGCCCAATGCACACCCGTCATCCCCATATAGAACGCCTTGATATCCAACGCGCTGTGGCCGAAGGGGTTCCGTTGCAGACAGCGGTGGAAGTAATCGTTGACAAACATCCAGTCGAACGGGGCATTGAGCGCCACAAAGACAGGTCGATGGGCAACCGGCACCGCGCAGCTCAGCCAGTCCTCGAATTGGACCATCGCCCTCGTCGGTGGCGTACCGGTCTCAGCCAGCATCTCCATCGAAAGCCCGGTGATGGCCAGCACGCCCGGAATCGCGTGCCCTGTGACGGGCTGAAGTTCGATGTAGAACACTTCTTCAGCCCGGAACTCGGCTTCTGTGTCATCGACCAAGCATGCGCCGATGGATAGAAGATCATAGTCACTGGGGTTCGGACCGGAGGTCTCCACATCAACAGAGATGTAGGCCTCACCTTGCACACCCGGATGCGAGACGAATCCCATGGAATCCTTTCAGGCAACTACCGCTCGACCCGTATCAGCCCGAGTGTCACGATGCTTCGTGATGGGACCGTGAAGGTCGCGCGTCGCTCTCGGATAGCCGGCTTTTGTTGAGGGCGCTCGAGGGCATCGCATATCTCCGCAGCCGCATAGCCGTCGGGTAGTTTGACCGAGCCGGAGACCGGCTGATCCAGTACGTTCCACAGCCGCAGGATCAACCTCGCACCATCCTCCGCAACCTTGACGGTCGTTAGCGGGCCGCCGCCGAAATCGACGTCGAGCGTGCCCAGCGACGCTACTGTAGGCCTCCCGCCCGGCACCTGCAGGTAAGCAGGAACGCCGAACTCCTGCGCCTCCCGTATGGGCTGAAGTGGATCGTAGGCACCTGAGAGCACGAGACGGTAGCGAAAACGCCATCGACGCTGTCCACCTTGGTTGAACTGCCAGTCATTGCGGGTCAGATTCATCATTGGCATCGAGGTGATATTGGTAGTCAGTGCCACGGCCGGAGCTTCCTCCCGCACGACCGATGCTTCTCCAAACTGTACCAACAGGGCATCCGGTGTGAGCAGATAAGCGCCGATCTCGTCTCCGTGTACGGCGGCAAAGGTCTGCGCTGCACAGAGGCTTGGGTTGGCACCCGGCAGATCGTTCCCCCCATCGGCAATGGCGCCGGCGATCACTATGGCGCCCGCCGTGTCATAGCGGTAGCAGGGGTTGGAGATTGCCAGCGGAAAACAGAACTGGACGGATTGCTGGGGCTCGGACCATCCCCTCTCGAGGTCGTAGGCAACATCGATCCAGGGTCGACCGGCATGAAAGAACCAGTGCGTAGACCACCGAAACCCCCATCGCTCGCCGATCGTTTCTACAGACACGCCCTCCGGCCCACGCCTGCAGCGGATGTCGTCCACGACCGGGGCTACGGGGGCGTGAGGCAATACCCCGGGGAAGACCTGCCCCGGCTATGGGCTCGCCATATCGGGTATGTACGAACTCACCCAGTCCGATTGCGGCATCCTGGGGCACCCATTCCCGACCCTCACCGTCGACAAGTGACGCGACAACACAGCGGCGATCGTCAAAGGACACCCGCCCGCCGCGCCAAGCAAAGGACAAGGACTCGTCAGCAGGCTGGGTCAGAGTCTGCCGGGGAACTCCATCGGGGTCCGGACTCAAGCTTCGGCCAATGGACAATGCCTCGGTTGCCGCAGCCGCACGCACCCCGGCAGAAATGGCAGCCCGGGCTCGGTCTACCCCACCGAAATCGTGCTCCGCAAAACGGAGCAGGGCATGATAACCCTGCCGAATCGCGTCAGCTCGCTTGCCATCGACATGGCTGCCGCTTGCTTCCAGCGCGTGGGCTGCCTCAGCCTGTCGAAGCAGACGCTCGGCCTCCCGGAAGTCCGCTGTTGGGCCCGCCAAGTGGGCAGCCCATTCCTCCCAGCAGATGCCAAAGGTGCCCTCTTGCGTGGAAATGGTCAGTCCCCGGGCCTCAATCTCGCGCATCACCGCCTCGAAGTACTCCTCATAGCGTGCGTCAACCAGTTGCACGTCGTCATCCGAAGCGTTGAATCGCCGAATGAAGGCGGCGATATCATCCGTACGCGTCCAGTTGTCCCAACCCGTACCCAACAACAAGATGCTGGAGACGGGATAGGTATCGCCATATGCCTCATACCGCTCGATCGTCGCGTGGATGAAGGCTACACGCCGGCGGTAGATCTCCTCTGTGTTGCGATCTCCGTAGTCCCGGATGTGGAGGGCATCCCACGTCTCACCTGCCAGACGCGCCAGCTCAAAGGCCTCGGCATAACCGCCCCAGCTGCCGGTGTCACTATAGAGATCCCAATGCACCAACAGTCGTTGTCCGCCGGGCCCAACCCACCAGAACAGCGGATACGGCTCGCGCTCTGCATAATAGCTCTCCGCGCGAAGCGAGTAGATTCCCCGGCCCAGGTAGAGGAAGCCACCCTCTGCCACGATGCCGGCAATGCCCCAGGGCAGCCCCGCGTTTTCCATAACGAGCGCGGTACGGCAAGGACGGTCTGCGGCCTCCTCGATGGGCAATGCGCCGTAACACGCTCGGATCGCGAGTTCTGAGCTCAACAGGCCCCATAGCAGTACGGCCCGATTGCCGGCGCAGCCGATCCGCCCCTCGTGGATGGCCTGCAGCAAGCGGCCTGCCGCCGCATCGCCGCGCTGCCGGCGATAGACCTCCAGCCATAGCGTGCTGTCCAGATTCCAGCGACCGCCCGTGCTCTCGGTGAGATCGAGGTAGTAGTCGACCAGTGCCGCCATCCGCGTCTCGACTTCGACCGGCGAGCCGCACCAGTTGTAATCGAGATGTTTGTCCTGAGCAATATAGATCGTCCATTGTCGCTGCGACACCGGGATACACCCTCCCCTCAACCAGACTCAGGACCCGATTCTACGCCGTCCTACCGCTGGCGCAAACAACCTATGCCTCGGCCTCCGGTAATTGGCGGATATTCTGAGTGCTGATAAGATCATGTCTATGTTGACCCTATGCGATCCACCTCGCGAGTTCAGTTTGGCACCGTTCTGGTTCTGGAACGATGCGCTGGACGAGGCCGAGATCATCCGCCAGATCGCCGATTTTGAGGCCCACGGGGTCTACGGCTTCGTCATCCATCCACGCGTCGGCCTGCCACGCGACATTGGCTGGATGTCCGACCGTATGATGCACTTCATGCGCGTCGCGGTCGAAGAGGCCGCACGACGCGAAATGACGGTCATCCTCTATGACGAAGGGATGTACCCATCCGGCTCTTCCTCGGGGCAGGTGGTCGCCGCCAATCCGGATTACCACTGTCGCTGCATGTCCCGCACCGAGCTGAGGGACGGCGAGACCCCGTGGTTGGAGGAGGGACAAACCCTCGTCGCCGTGGTTGAACGCACGAACGGCGAGCGAATCGCCGTCATCGATCGCCCCGTCGACGCCTACATCCGTGGCCTACATTACATTGGCGAGGGCCCGGCGGAGGATGAGCCCCCGGCGGCCGATCTGCTCAACCCTGCGTCGGTCGCCACGTTCATCCATCTCGTCTACGACCGGTATGCCGAAGCACTTGGTGATCACTTCGGGACAACCATCCGCGCGATCTTCACCGACGAGCCGGGAGTCCTCGGGCGCTGCCGGGAGCGGGACGTAGTCCCCGGCACTACGGGCATTCTCGAACACATCAACGGCTTTCTCGGCTATGACTTTACCCCCCATCTGCCGGCCCTGTGGTACGACAACGAGCCTGACTCCGAGCGCCACCGCGAGGACTTCGAGCGAGCGATCATGCACCGATTGGAGGAAACCTACTACCGCCAACTCCGCGATTGGTGCGAGGCCCATGGCACTGCGCTTACAGGTCATCCGGCACGCGGTGATGAGATCGGACTCCTGCGCCATTTCCACATCCCAGGACAGGATCTCGTGTGGCGCTGGGTATTGCCGGGACCTACGGCCCTCGAGGGTGCCGAATCCACCCAGGCCAAATGCAGTGCCTCGGCGGCCCTTCACCTGGGCCGGCGCCGCAACACCAACGAATGCTTCGGCGCCTACGGGCACGAGTTCACGTGGGAGGAGATGAAGTGGTTGGTGGACTGGTGCTTCGTCCGCGGCGTCAACCAACTCACCCCACACGCCTTCTACTACTCGATCCGGGGGCCCCGCAGGGACGAGCGACCACCTCAAGTCGGGCCGCACAGTCCCTGGTGGGACACCTACAAGGCGTTCGCCGACTACTGCCGCAGGCTGAGCTGGCTCAACACCGACAGCACACACATCTGCCGTATCGCCATCCTGACCGAATCGGCGGGCCTCCCGTGGTCGGCAGCGAAGGTTTGTTTTCAGCACCAGCGTGACTTCAACTATCTGGAGCTGCGTCACCTCTGGGAGGCCGCCGACGTGTCATCCGACGGTATTCGAATCGCCGGAATGCACTACCAGGCGGTGATTGTGGATGGCCTGCGGGCTATCCCCGAACAAGCGATGCAGGCCCTCAACCTGCTCAATTCCGCCGGACGGTTGATCCTGTGGGGGGATAAGGAGGTTCTCGGGTTGCCAACCGTCGGAATCGAAGTGAACACGCCCGAAACGCTGATCGAAGCTGTCGATCGGCTCACCCCGCCGGATCTCGTAGCCGATTCCGGCACGCCCGACCTCCGCTACCGGCACGTTGTGAAAGACGGTACACACACGTATATTCTATGGAATGAGGGGGCATCGCCAGTGCAGACAAGGATTACGGTCGCGACGCCGGGTACCGCATCGTGGATCGATCCATATGCAGGGGGTGAATCTCCATTCCCAGCCGCCAAAGTCCCGAATACTTACCAGCTCAATCTGCCATCGTACTTATCGGATGCCACCCGTTCACTATGTCTCTTATCCATTACCTGACAAGCTACCACCCCGCTCACCGAGCGGTCGGTACTAGAAACTAACGACTGGAAACGAAGCTATGCCCAACCGCGGCTATCTCGATTACCTTCGCGACGTAACCGACACATCAGACGTGCGTGCCGGCTCACCACAACCCCTCGGCGTCGAGCTGGTGGGCGATGGCGCCAACTTCGCCGTCTTCAGCCGTCACGCGACCCAGGTCTGGCTCGAACTGTATGAGGCGGATGGGCAAGCGAACTCCATCGAACCTCCCCCCTCCGAGGCAAAGCAGGACCAGGGCCTGCCAGCCCGCGTGATCGAGTTGACCGATCCTCGCCACCATACCGGCGATGTCTGGCACGTCTGGGTCCGCGGCGTCCGCACAGGGTGGAAGTACACTTATCGAGTCGCCGGCCCTTATGTCCCCAAAGAGGGCCTCAGATTCGATGCCCGCCGCGTGTTGCTGGATCCTTTCACGACATCTATTGACGGTCACCCTTGGTCCTTCGACGCTGCACTGAGCACGGCAGATCCGGATGACACCGACGGCTTACCCGAAGGCGACAACGCGGGCGATATGCCGAAGTGTGTCATCACCCAGGCCCACTTCCGTTGGCGTGGAGACCTTCCCCCTGTCCCGTGGACCGATACCGTGATCTACGAGACGCACGTGCGCGGTGCCACGATCCACCCAAGCTCCGGCGTGGATCATCCGGGAACGTACCGCGGGTTGATCGAAAAACTGCCCTACTTCGTCGACCTGGGTATTACGGCCCTGGAACTGATGCCGGTGCAAGAGTTCAATGAACGCACGGTTCTGGCACACAACCCGCAGACGGGAGAGCCGCTGCGCAACTATTGGGGCTATGACCCTGTCGCTTTCGTCGCGCCCGAGGGAAGCTATTGCAGCCGCGGTCGTGATGGCCACCAGATGCAGGAATTCCTCGAGATGGTGGACGCCTACCATCGCGAGGGTATCGAGATCATCGTAGATCTCGTGCTGAATCATACCGCAGAGGGCGGCGCGTCGGGCCCAACGTTCTCCCTGCGCGGCTTCGACAATGTCATCTACTACATACTCGACCAGAACGATCTCAGCGCCTACAAGGATTACACCGGCACCGGCAATACGCTCAATGCCAACCATCCCATCGTGCGCCGGTTCATTATGGACGTCCTACGCACCTGGGTAATCGAGATGCGCATCGATGGCGTCCGTTTTGATCTGGCCTCAGTGCTGGGGCGCGACCAACACGGCAACCTGCTGTCCAACCCTCCGCTACTCGAGTCAATCGCGGAGGATCCTGTGCTCCGCGACATCAAGATCATCGCCGAGGCTTGGGACACCGGCGGTGCTTACCAGGTCGGCAGTTTCTCCGAACGCCGCTGGGCAGAATGGAACGGACGCTTCAGGGACGACGTCCGCAGGTTCTGGAGAGGGGACCAAGGGATGCGCGGGACCTTCGCGAGCCGAATCTGCGGCAGCGAGGATCTGTACCAGAAGGCCGGCAAAGGTCCGCAGAACAGCGTTAACTTCATCACGAGCCACGACGGCTTCACGCTGAACGACCTGGTGAGCTACGCGCGGAAGCACAATGAGGCCAACGGCGAAAACAATCTCGACGGCCTGGATGAGAACTACAGCGCGAACTATGGCGTGGAAGGGCCCACGGATGACCCACAGATAGAGGATGTGCGGCGCCACCAGATCAAGAACCTGCTGCTGACGCTCTTCATCTCTCGCGGCGTACCCATGCTGCTCGGGGGAGACGAGTTCCGCCGAACCGAGCAAGGCAACAATAATGCCTATTGCCAGGACAACGAGATCAGCTGGGTCGATTGGACACTCAAGGACCGCCACGATGAGATTTACCGCTTCACCCGAGGGATGATGGCATTCCGGCGTGACCATCCTGTTCTAAGAGCAGACGTTTTCTATGCCCCCGACGACATCCGCTGGTATCGTCCCGACGGGGATCCACCCGACTGGAACGACCCACGGGAGAAGACGCTGGGCTGTCACATCCTCGGGGACGGCGCGTCCTCTCCGGCGCTCTACCTGATGTTCAATCCAGGAACCGCATCGGCTGCGTTTGTCCTGCCGCAGTTGCCCGATGGGTGTCGCTGGTGCCGGGCGGTTGACACCGACCTGCGGATGCCGGATGACCTGCTAGATCCCGGCGATGAAGTCATCCTCGACCGCCAGGCAGCTTACGAGGTCCAGTCGCGCAGCAGCGTGATTCTGATCGCACGTAACTCCTGAATATCCCCCACAGGGCTTCGCCTCCCAACGGAGCCCCAACAGTACAAACGCTTCTCCGCATCATAGCCAACTCACTCCGAAGTCAGGCAAAGATCGTGGCATCTATAATGATAGTCGCAAGGCATCTCTGATGCCGCACTGGGTGCATGCCGTGCAGAGCCTTGACAATAAGAGAGAGGATGGACAAGAACCAATGAAACACCTAACGAAATACGTCCCGCTGATGCTCGTGTTGTTGGTCGCCGTCGTGGGGTTGCAGACCGGCTGTACCGGCGCGACAGCCGCTCTTACGCAAGCGAC
The DNA here is from genome assembly GCA_963775195.1 of uncultured Chloroflexia bacterium. Classification (GTDB taxonomy): domain Bacteria; phylum Chloroflexota; class Anaerolineae; order B4-G1; family SLSP01; genus PWVB01. Next base: position 31,190 of record CAVZIC010000019.1, on the reverse strand, counting down.
GACAACCGGCACGACCGACCGAACTGTGCAGGTGAGTGGCACCGGCAAAGTGGACGCAGTCCCGGATGTGGCGAATATCACGATGGGCGTACAGACCCAGAATCAGGACGCCAACACAGCCATGCAGCAGAACAACCAGCAGATGCAGGCTCTCATCACCACGCTGACCGACAATGGCGTTCCCCAGAGCAACATCCAGACACAAACGCTGCAGCTCTATCCCCAGTATCAGCAGACCAACCAAACAAACCCGAATGCTGAGCCTACGATCGTCGGCTACCAAGCCACCAACACCGTGAACGTGCGGGTTACCGATCTTTCGAAACTTGGGGATCTCATCAGCGCTGCCGTCAGCGCCGGTGGCAACACCATACAGCAAATCAGTTTCGAGGTCAGTGATCCCTCAACGTATCTGACACAGGCGCGCCAGGCGGCCTGGAACGACGCTCAACAGAAAGCCAGTCAGTTGGCGCAGTTGGGCGGCGCCACACTCGGCCAGGTGTTGACCATCAATGAGGCCAGCAGTAGCCCGGTCCCGATATTGCGCGAGCAGCCGGTGGCCCAAGCGGCTGCCGCAGTGCCGATTCAGCCCGGCAGTCAGACCATCGAGGTAGATATCGACGTGACGTGGCAGCTCCAGTAATAGAGAAACTCTGAAGCTTTGACCTACGTAAGACCAAGGAAAGGATACAACTATGGCCGCTACCAAGCGAAGAACAGCGGACGCGCGATGGGACGGGAATCTACGCAAGGGGACGGGTTGGATCAGCACCGCAAGTGGAGCGCTTAAGAAGAAGGCGTACAGCTTTGGTACACGCTTCGAGGACGATCCGGGAACCAACCCCGAGGAGCTTATCGCCGGCGCCCACGCCGCCTGCTATAGCATGGCCTTCGCCGGCATGCTGAGCGACCAGGGCCACGAGCCGGAATACATAGCTACGCATGCGACATGCGTGCTGGTACCCCTGAAGGAGGGGGGCTTCAAGATCACGGAGATGCACCTGGCGGTCGAGGGTGCTGTCCCCGGTATGGACGCTGCGACCTTCAAGAAGGCGGCAGAAGAGGCAGACAAGCAGTGTCCTGTCTCCAATCTTCTGCACCCAGGACTCGAGATTCACATCGAGGCGACGCTGAAACCGCCTGCTTAACCTCTAGGCGCCAAACTTCTCCAGGCGATTGGCATTCGCCATAGCGATGGGCATTAGGTCCACGGCTGGAATCCGTGGACCTAATGCTCCGCTGAGGCATGCTTGTTCGCCGAATTGGGTCACAGCGTCCGCGCGGCACAGCCTCGACCACAGCACGACAGGCACCGGATGCCAGCTATGATATTTCATCGCGGCAGGCGTTGAATGATCACCCGTCACCATGAGCACATCCGGTTTGAGATCTAGGATACGGGGCAGTCGCGCGTCGGTCGCCTCGATCTCGTGCACTTTGCGGTCGAAATCACCATCCTCACCGGCGCTGTCCGTGTGCTTCACATGGACGAAAAAGAAGTCGTAATCTGCCCAATGGGCCTCGAGGGCGTCGATTTCGTCATCGGGAGATTTGCGCGCGGGCAGGACATCCATGCCGACGAGCTTGGCGACCCCGCGGTACATGGGGTACATCGCGATGGCGAGTGCACGCATCCCGGTGACGTCGGGAAATCGCGGCCAGTCGGGTCGCTGGGAGAAGCCACGCAGGAGAAGCATATTTGCCGGGCTCGATCCTGCCAGGGCTTCGCCGGCCTGCGAGACAAAGTCCCGTACAAGGCCGGCCGTCCTCTCCGCTCCTGCTGACTCTGCGCTTGCCTCCGCCCGGATCGGGGTCGCCCCTACCTCCTGCGGATCGGTGTCGACGACGTCCGCCGCCAGGCCATCGCCCCGCAAGACGAAAAGGAACCGGTACTCCTTGACGGGCTGCAGGAATAGCTCCACCCCTGACAGGTGGACCTTATCCCGTAACAGGCCAAGCAGCTCCTCATTCTTCTCCGTGGGGATCCGGCCCGCGCGCCGGTCGGTGACACGACCCGCATCGTCAACCGTGCAGAAGTTGCCGCGGGCCGCGACGTCACCAGGCTGGAGGTCGAAGTCGACGCCCAGCGCCGAAAGCACGCCCCGCCCGATCTCGTAGTGCAAGGGATCGTAGCCAAAGAGCGCCAGATGTGCCGGGCCGCTGCCCGACGTGATACCCGGACCCACCGGCACGTGCAAGCCGCAAGAGCCCGCCGCCGCCAGCTTGTCCAGGTTCGGCGTCGCGGCGGCTTCCAGTGCTGTTCCCGCGCTTCCACCCTCCACACGGGCACCCCCAGCGGCGGCGTGCGAGGGACGTGGCAGTCCGCCCAGCCCATCCATCACCAACAGAACGATCTTGCTGGTTTGGTCTCGCTTGGCCAGCTTTCGAATCAGATCGAAATCCATCTTACCCTCCCGAACGTCTCACTACCAATAGAGACTGTACCCATAATACTCGTAGATCTTGGCAGCCCACTCATGGTTCGGAACGTATGAGGGCCAGTCTTCTCTGTCGAATCCCGGAGCCTCCTCCAGCATCTCCCGACTGACGTCCAGCGTGAAGTAGTGCTCCTCGGCGTTCAGCGCCAAGGCGGCCCACGGGACGGCAAAGAGCTTGTCGCCGACACCAAGAAAACCGCCAAACGAGAGAACAGCGTAGGCGATCCGCCCCGCCTCCAGATCGATCATCAGTTCCTCGATGGTACCAAGATCCTCGCCCGCCGGATTTCTCACCCGGTCGCTCATGATTGTAGTTGCCGACAGAAACTCAGGTCCCTCAGCCATCGGTTTACCCTTTCCCTTCCACACTTGTCGTGGCCCGGCTCAGCCCATCCTGGAGGGCCTTGGCAACGTCCGGGGCCAGACGCCGCAGCGCCCTCAGGTGCTTCCGCATCCGCTCGGTGTTAGCTGCGTCGCCGCGCACCAGTTCCATTCGGTATCCCTCGAGCGCGCGCTCTGCCTCGTCTTTGTCCGGCGGATCGAGTGCCGGATGGTCGGCGATCACGTCCGAGATGTGCAGAAAAAGCCGCGAGACATCCAGAGCCGCGAAGCCGACCGCCTCCGTCTCAGGTGGGGCGACGGTAGAATGCACCTCCCGGGTCGCCGGCTCGATAGCTTCCGTCCCGACTGCGGACGCCGTGCCGGGTGTCTCGCCAAACTGCTCCACGCCCACGTCGCGACCGACGGCATCGTCGCCGCTCCTGGCATTGCCATACAAGTACGTCGCCTCACCCTCCATCTCGGCGTCGTAATCGGCAGCCACCAGTGAGTGCGGATCGTAGGGCGTGCCGCTCTCCCGTTCCTCCTGGGCCTCGATCGAGACCGCGGTGTCTAGGGCGTCGTCGCCTAACGTGATGCGCTCGTCCCCTGTATCGCTCGCCTCATCGCTGCGCCGGGCGAGCACAGCGTGATACTCCTCGACAAAGCCGTCCAACCTGCGAGCCAACGCCGGATCGGCCTCGATCAGCGCTTCCAGCACGCCCACGAGCTCCCCAGCGTCCTCTTCCGGCGACTCCACAAACTCCTCCCAGAGCGACGCGTGCAAGCTATCCTCCTCCAGCCGGGCCGCCAGGAATCGCTGCGCACCTTCCGCATCCATACTTCATCCGAAGCATCCGGCTAGACAATCTCGCGACGAGATGATCCTGCCATCATACGTGCCTGGACGACAATTCCTACCACCGCGGCTACGACGAATACGAGTAGCATTACCGGCTGGGTGAGAGGGAAGCTCCTGGCGATAATTGAGGCACCGATCAGCGAAGAGATCACGATGAGCGCCCACCCGAAGAGCGACAGGGCCAAAATCGCGCCGACAATCGCGCCCAGAAGGGCGAGCACCCAGACCAGCGTAGAAGGGGCCATGCCTGACAACTCCAGAATGTGCAGCACAACGTAGCCTCCACCCAGGAAGCCGGCGATCCCTATGGCCAGCTTCTGCAGGAAGATCGCCAACAGTGCACCGATCAGGCCGGCGGCCAGCGCTACGATCAAGGTGAGCCAGATTGGCCACGGCGTCGCCATCCGGCCTATGAGATCGACCGCGGTGACAAAGCCCACCCCTCCTACAAAGAGCCAGTAGACCTGGCGCCCCAGAAACAACAACAGGATCCCCACAAGCAGACTCAGTATGTCCATGCTGACCATCCTCATCCCTCTTCGGTTCTTACGCCCATGCACACGTACACATCGTGATCATTTCCGTCACTCACTAGAGGAACGGCGGGTTCTGACAATAGCTGCCCATCCAGCTCGATCGTGGATACGCCACGATTGACACCATCAGGATTGGCTACCTTGACACGATAGACGCTTTCGCCGTAACGATATGTGAAACTGTACTCTCCCCAATCGTGGGGAATCACCGGATCGATGCGAAGGCTTGCGCCCTCGCGGTGGATGCCCAAGATGGCCTCGACGCCGAGCCTGTACATCCAGCCGGAGGATCCCGTATACCAGGTCCAGCCGCCACGGTCAATGAAAGGCGGCTCGCTGTAGACGTCCGCGGCGACTACGTAAGGTTCGACGCGATAGATATCGGCGGACTCCCGACTGCGGCTGTGGCTAATCGGATTGAGCATTCGGAAGAGTGCCGCGGCGTGATCTCCCTGCCCCAACTCGGCGAAGGCCCACACTGCCCAGATGGCCGCGTGCGTGTACTGCCCGCCATTCTCGCGAATTCCGGGAGGGTACCCCTTGATATAGCCCGGGTCATGCGCCTCGGACGGCGGTCGCGCCTCGGACGGCGGCGCGCCTCAGACGGCGGTTGCGCCTCGGACGGCGGACGCGCCTGGACAAAGGGCGGGGTAAAGAGCATCAACAGTCTGTCGTCCTCGCGGACCAGGTACTCGTCAACGGCATCCATCGCCTGCTTCGCACGCTCGGCCTCCGCAGCGCCGGAGAGCACGGCCCATGATTGTGCGAGGGAGTCGATTTTGCACGCTTCGTTCTGGGCGGACCCCAAGGGGGTACCGTCGTCGTAGTAGGCCCGCCGGTACCACCGCCCGTCCCAACTATCTGCGTCCAAGGCCTCACGTAACGTCTCTGCATGGGCTCGCAAGGTCTTGGCCTGCCCGGCGTCATCGTGCCGCTCGCACAAGATCGCGAAGCGGGTCAGCGTCGCATAAAGAAACCAACCCAGCCAGACGCTTTCACCGCGCCCTTCGATGCCGACGCGGTTCATCCCATCATTCCAATCGCCGGCCCCCATGAGCGGCAGACCGTGAGTGCCCGAAGTCGTGCCCTTCTTCAGCGCTCGCAGACAGTGCTCGTAAAGCGTGTAGGTCTCCTCCGTTAAGTCGTAGTGGCCGTAACGTTCGTCCTCATCCGACCCAAGCTGCGCCCCCTGAAGGAATGGGACACGTTCGTCGAGGATGGTCTCGTCGCCGGTGACCATCACATAATCCGCGGTGACGTAGGGCAGCCACAACAGGTCATCCGAGATACGGGTACGAACGCCTCGGCCTGAAGGCGGATGCCACCAATGCAGCACGTCCCCAGCCTCGAACTGATGCGCTGCTGCACGCAGAATGTGCATCCGCGTAAGCTCAGGCCGCGCATGGTGGAGCGACATCACGTCCTGGAGCTGATCGCGGAAGCCAAACGCGCCGCTCGATTGGTAGAGACCCGAGCGTCCCCAGACCCGGGCATGAAAGCGCCTCGTAGAGAACCCAACGCAACACGACATTCATCGCCTCATCGGGTGTGTCCACCGTGATCGTGTCCAAAACGTCGTTCCAGAACGCGTTCACCGCATCTGACGCTGCAACTACTGCCGCACTATTCTGGAAGCGTTTGACCAGCGCCAAGGCTTCATCCCGGTCGCCCCCTTGTCCGAGGAGGAAGGTTACCTCGGTTGCTGCGCCTGTTTCCAGGTCCAGGTGCACCTGAAGCGCGCCACAGGGATCGGATCCCGGGCTGACATCACCCGAAAGTCCGATCCGATTCAGCGCTGCGGGGCGACGGAGATCACCACCCTTTCCCAGGAACTCAGTCCGGTCGGCGGTCAGCCCGTGAGGTCGATGGTTGGATGCCAGAAACGCCACCCTGGATCCGAACTCTGCATTGTAGGGGTTCCGGGCCAACAACGCACCCGTCTCATCATCATACTCCGGGATGATATACTGCTGCATCGCGTCACGATCGACCCCAAGCACCCAAGCTGCATAATACGTCGCCGTGATGCGGCGCGGGCGTTCCGAGACGTTCTCCAGGTGCAGACGTACGATCTTCACCGGAGCGTCAGGCGCAGCAAAGAGCTGCAGCTCCTGGATAAGGCCGTGGCTGTGGTGGGTGAACGTGGTACGGCCTGCCTCGTGACGAATGAGATACGGCATCGGGTCGCCTGCCGGCTGCGGCGTCGGAGTCCAAACCTCGGCAGACGCCTCATCACGTAGATAAAGGACTTCGCCGGGGGGATCGGAAACGGGGTCATTACTCCAGGGTGTCAGACGATTCTCGCCGCTGTTCACGGCCCAGGTATTGCCTCCTCCGGCCTCGGAGACAATGAAGCCAAAGTCCTCGTTTGCTATAACGTTGATCCACGGTGCCGGCGTCGACTGCGGGGCCGGCGAACCTTCTTGAATCCCCTCCCCTGCCAGATAGATCACGTACGCGCGTCCATCTTCTGAGAAACCACCGTAGCCGTTGTCAAAGCGCAGGTTTCCCGGCCGTGTGAGCGGCGGAAGGTTGCCGGCATGCTGCTGTGGTACCTCTGAAGGAACCAGGGCCGGCAGCCATGTACGTTGTCGTTTGAGGGCCTGCAACTGTGCAGAGAGTGTTCCGGCTTCCCCCAAGAGCACGACCCGGGCTGCCGTGAGCAAGAGTGTGCGAGAGGATGAGTCCATCTGCCCGGCCGTTACGATAAAGATCCCACCCCGCGTGTTCACCCACGTATCGCTCCCGGTCATACGCAGCACCCGCATCAACTGCTGGTTGAGTTCTTGTTCATAGCCGACGTCTTTTTCATTCAGAAGGACGACGTCGATCATCAGGCCGCGGTGTCGCCAGTACGTATGCGCGCGCATAACCTCGCGAACCAGTGGTAACTCCTCCTGCTGCTTCACACGGACGAGAAGGATCGGGTAGTCGCCGGAGATGGCATGAGGCCAAAGGCCGGACTGCCCCATTCGGTTGGCGGCCAGCACCTCCGGCTTTGCACGCATGGCCGGATAGGGATAGAGCAGTGCCGACAAAAGCAACTGCAGATCGTCGAGATCGCTGCCGTCAAGATTCAGATTACGGAGTTCCGACTCGCTCTGCGACCGGGCCATCTCAAATGCTCGCTCCACTCGCTCCAGCGTCCGGTATCGAGCCAGCAGGCTCAGCACCGCCGCACGGGTTCCCCGGCCCTCCTCTGCCTGGGAAGAGAGGCCGGAGAGTGCACCGCTTCCTTGACCGTCCCCCTCCGCGGGCGAGTCCTGAGCAAAGTCGACAGAACGGACAGCGTGGGGACGGCCGTCGACTGCCACCGTCAGATAAACCAACGTTATCGTGGCACGGGGGGCTACAGTGATCTCCTGTCCCAATGCCATGATAGGGTCGAGTGTCGCACCCGTGCGCGGGGCCGACAGGTTGGAAGCATGGCGCTTCCCATCGCCTGTTCCGCCGCTATCAGCACTCAATGCCTGTGGAGAACGATAGTCATGCCCGCGCCCTAGGAAACGTGCTCGATCGGTCTCGTAGGTGGTAGAGGACGATGATCCCGATCGGAGTGCCGGCTCATCAATCACGAGGGCGTGGCCCATGTAATGGGCTACCTCATCGGCCGAGCGCAGCCTACGCCGGAAGATCAACGCAGGCATTCTCCGGCCCGCTTCCCCCTCTCCGCCCCGCTCCGCGGGGGAGGGAGAGGACGATATTCCGGACACCACGTCCGGCACGTACTCGCTTTCGATAAACATCTTGTTAAAGGCCGGATGGCGCCGGTCAACGTTCTGGGCCGCCAGGACAACCTCGCCATAGCTCGTCAATCGCAGATGGTGTGGCGTCTCACCGCGGTTAGTGATAGTGACACGCCGCATCTCAACCGGGTCGTTTGGCGCGACAGCAATGTCCAATCGGAATAGGAGATCATCCATATGGCGGCTGAACTCAACCTGGTGGGGATAGAAACGCACCTGGCACGCGGTCCCGGCAGGCGCAAACGGATGATCCGTCAGCGACCACAGCGCACCTGAATCCAAATCCTGCACGTAGATCCAGGTCCCCCAGTGATCACGGGTGGTATCAGTTCTCCATCGGGTCAGTGCCAGTTCGCGCCACTGGCTATACCCACTGCCGCCGGCGGTGATCAGGACACCATAGTCGCCGTTGGAGAGATAATGCACCTGTGGTAGCGGCGTGCCCATCAGGGGTGTCCATGGCGACAGCGCCACCGGCTCCGTACCTTCGCGTTCAGCACCGGTCACTTCCTCGGGCGTTTCCTCTATCGGCACCCCCGTCGGGATGCGCTCCTGGAGTAACAATTCCACGGTCTGAATTCGCGGGTCGGAGTGGAAGCGCTCGACGTGAACGTTATCGTCCAGGACGTTGGTTAGTGCCAACATGATCATGCCCTGGTGGTGCACCATGTACGACTTGACGATGGCGTGATCCCGTCCCAGGGGGAGGTGAGACCCGGTGAAATCCACCGACTCATAGAAGCCGAAATGCCCCAGCATGCCCAGATCGATCAAGGCATCCATATTGGCCAGAACATCCTTTGGGGCGATTCCCGCTGCCATTAGCGAGGCATAGGGCGCGACCACCATATCTTCCCCAAGACCCCGCTTCCGGCCAATGCCCGGCACACCGAAGCCCTGATACTGATAATTCTTCGCGGCGTCAAAACGATAGTAACCCGACTCCGAGATCCCCCACGGCACGCCGTGTTCGCGACCATAGGCAATCTGGCGCTGCACCACGGCACGATTGGTCTCGGCAAGCAGCGTCCCTTCATACGAACGGGAGAAGAGATCGGGCATCAGGTACTCAAACATGCTGCCGTTCCAGGAAAGAAGCGCCCGGGCGCCTGCTATCTCAGCGAGAGGCCGTGCAAGATGCAGCCAGTGACTTTGAGGGACATCGCCCTTTGCGATGGCGATGAGACTCGCCGTACGCGCCTCCGAGGCGAGCAAATCGTAGTGATTCGTGTCAAGCTCCGCCGCATCCACGCGATAGCCAAGGTAGAAGACCTCACGCTGCGGATCGAAGAGGAAATGGAAGTCCATCTCATCGCCGAGCGTCTCGGCGTGATCGGCCAGTCCCTGGAGGCCGATGAGCAAGCTTCGCGAGTGCTGCCGGCTTTTATCAAGCTCCTCCATCAGGTTCCGGCCCCACTTGCGCGCCTCTGACAACCTTCGCAAGGCTTCGGAACCATGAGAGGGTTCGTTCTCATCGAGAAGCGACAACAAGCGTTCCACCCTATCGCGCCCCTCGCGACAGACGTCGGGAATGTTGCGTAGCTTCGGCGCTGCCGGCAGCGCGTCCAGGACTGCCTGCCATGCCTCACCGAGAGCCGAATCAGGGGCAGCTCCAATCAAAAGGGCAGGTGGGGACCGAAGGGGCAGAAGCCATGATACAAGCAAATCCATCTCTTCGCGCATGTTGAGTAGGTGGTAGTGCAGTCGCTCAGACCAGAGCCGCAGTCCCTGAAGTGTATCGACATGCAACACGTCGGCTCCACGCTCCAGCAAGGACGTCATCAAACGATGCAGCTCCGCCAATCCTTCGCTGCTCAGGGTATCGAGCATCGTTGGAAGACGCTCGGGCGCCTCTCGCACCGCTCGAACCTGGCGGCGTATGTGGGTCAGATGGCCTTCTAGGGCGTCAACGGCTTCCCGAAATGCATCCGACCGTCCGTGCGTCGTGCCGGAACCTCCTTGTGCCGCCCGAGGCGCCTGAGAGATGAGGCCGGCGGACTCCAGGATCTCTGTGAGCACCCCCAGGGTGTCCCGCAAACCCTCCCATCCCTCCCAGCGCATCACGGGCTCCTCCGGTATGCGGCGGAGGCCTTCCTTCAGCGTCAACAATGCGGCAACGAGGTTTCCACTGTCAACCGTAGAGACGTAACGCGGATTCAGCGTGCCCAAATCATGGGTTTCGTACCAGTTAAGGAAATGCCCCCGGTAGCGCTCCAGTTGCTCCATACTATCAAACGTCGAGCGCAGGCGCACGGCGAGCGTGAGTGGACCGACGTAGCCCAGGTCGTAGGCAGAGAGGGTAGCGACCAACATCAGGCCGATGTTGGTCGGCGACGTGCTGTGCGCCGCAAGTCCGCGGGGATCCTCCTGGAAATGATCCGGTGGAAGCCAATGATCCTCAGGGCCGATGAATCGCTCGAAATAGAGCCAGGTACGGCGCGCCAACCGGCGCAGCCTAATTCGTTGCTCCGGCGTGAGAGACTTCTCGCCGGTGGTGACCGGCTCACTGACCGATAGCGCCACCTGAGGCGACACAAGCCACAACAGAAGCAAGGGTAATGCAGGGAGCAGCACCCACGGGTTCACCCACACCACGACCACGCCAAACAACAGTGCCAAGAGGGGCGCCGTCAACATCCGCCGCCAGATCAGGGCAGCCCTCTGTTGCCTTACGCCGTCCGAAGCGCCCACGCCCAGTCTGCTGGGCGCGCCGTCCGAGGCGCCCACGCCCAGTCTGCTGGGCGCGCCGTCTGAGGCGCTTAGGCTGCGAAGGGCGTGCGCGGCTGTGACCCATTGCAGGAGCCGCCTGTGCGTAACAAAGACGCGCACAAGGGTAGTGGCGATCGCATCGCCTATCAGAACGGCCTCATAGAGTAAGAAGGTCAGTGAGAGGAGCCAGCGCAGCGCCTGCGTTTTTAGCGGTGCAAGCGAATTGCTAAGGCCCAGCTCCGGATCGACACGGGTCAGCGCGGTCACCAGCCCTGTAAGCACCGGCGTCGCGGAGATGAGCACGGTCACCAGCGTCCAAAGCCACGGAGAGCCGGGCAGAAACAGCCAACCCGCCAAGAAGAGCACTACCAATGCAGGTGCGCGCAGGCTGCGCCGCAGATTGTCGATGATCTTCCAACGGTCCAGTGCGGAGAGTTGATTGCGGATCATCCGCACCCCTTCCGGATCCCGGCCCTCTCCCTCGCGAGGTACATCCTGAGGCTGGTCGGAGGAGGAGCGTGCCGGCACACGGGGGAGAAGCCACGGCAGTAACTGCCAATCGCCGCGCACCCAACGGTGTTGACGAGACGCGTAGGTCAGATACCCCGGGGGGTAATCTTCGTAGAGAACGATATCGGTTACCAGGCCGGCACGTCCGTGAATGCCCTCAAAGAGATCGTGGCTCAGCAGCGTGTTGTCCGGCACGCGATTCTCGAGGCTTCGATCGAACGCCGCTACGTCGTAGATGCCCTTGCCCACGAAAATGCCCTCATCGAATAAGTCTTGATAGACGTCAGAGACGGCACGTGTGTAAAGGTCGAGCCCGGTGTCACCGGCAAAGACACGCGTAAAGAGTGTGGCATTCACACTGGTGGGCCTTACCTCGGTGCGCGGCTGGAGCACGGTGTAGCCGGCGATGACCCGGCCGGTTTCCTCGTCGAATTCGGCCCGATTGAGTGGATGCGCCAGCGTCGCAATGAGGCGGGAAGTGCTACCTTGCGGCAGCACCGTATCGGCATCGAGCGTGATGACGTAGCGGCTGCCTTCGAGAGCCTGTACGTCACCTATCTGCGTCGTATACGTTGTGTCGTGATCACCGAGAATCAGACGGTTGAACTCCATGAGCTTGCCCCGTTTGCGTTCCCAGCCCATCCAGGTGTTTTCCTTCGGATTCCACAGCCGGCTTCGATGGAGAAGGCAGAAAGATGAGGACGGCCCGTAGCGACGATTGAGCTCCTCGATCCCTGCCTGAGCATAAGCCAGCAACGCCTCATCCTCGGGCATTTGTTCCTCCGGAGCATCTGCGAAGTCGGTCAGCAAGGCAAAGCGAAGGTTCGGGGAAGGGACAACCGTAGCATTGCTCAGGTAGTGACGTTCCAACTGATCAATCAGGAAATCCACTTCGGCTGGAGCCGTAAGCATCGCGGGGATCACCACGACGGTTTTGCAGTCGTCGGGTATGCCGTCGCTGAAGTCGAGTTTGGGAAGTGTTGAGGGTGGAACAAGTCGGGTAACGACTGCGTTGATGCCGTTCACCGCTACAACTGAGGCCGGGACCGTCATCAGAAGCGCCGTGATCGCAAGGAGCCACCAGGGGCCGCCGGTTGCGGCAGCATACCCCACCATCAGAGCCATCACGAAGAGGGTGAGCAGAACGATGGCACCCAGGTAGATCGGGGTGGCGTGATCGAAGTCCCAACGTTGCAGACGTTCGCCCAGGCTGAAGCGGCAGCCCAGAGCGGCCTCGAGCTGCCGGCGTCCCCTGCCCAGAAGATACGTGCCGACGTGCGCCTGGCGTCCGTTGCCGGGAGACGCTTCCGCCAGCGCGACCACCTGGCGGGCGACCTGAGTCTCACTACGTTCCGAGTGCAGCGCCAGTTCCTCAACAACCTTGCGGTACTGGTCGCGCGACTTGAAGGTCATGCGCCGGTAGACGTCGGCGGGATCCTCACGCAGCACGACCTCTACCTGGCTGACCTGCTCGAAGAAATCCTCCCAGTCCTGATTCGCAACGACGCGCAGACTGCGAATGCAGTGTGCCGCGACCGTATCCGGGGAGACGCCCTCGTCCAGATGTACAGGATCGGGGGCCTGCCGTGTCCCACGGATCGCGGGCACGGTCAGGTGGGCTACCGCCGCCACCGCATCAATGAGAAGCTCCAGGAGCGCAATGCGTAGCATCGTTGGGATGGCCCATAGCTCGCCCATGGTCAAAGAGGCCACCCTAGATCGCGCAGACCCGGCCGTCTGAGGCGCCGCATCCGCCGTCTGAGGCGCCGTCGTCCGCCGTCCGAGGCGCCGTCTCATGGTACCTCTGTGCGAGGCCGGCGACGTGCGCCATATTGACTAGAGCATCGTCGTCCTTGACGGCATCCCGCATAAGCGCGTAAACACGAGGATAGTCTTTGAGCGGGCCCTCATCGAGCTTGGGAAGCTCCTCATAGTAGCGATCCGGCAGATCCTCGCGGATTTGCCGGATCGACTCCTGAACCAAATAGAAGTTATCCAGCAGCCACTCGGCTGCGGGAGAGAGAAGCGACTCATTTTCGGAACGTTGACTGAAAAACTCGTACGCGTCTCGCAGTGACGAGGCGTGGTCCTGTACAACCTGCACCGGGGAGGGTTCTGCGCCCCGCCGTCGCGACGCGGCGTAAAGCGCCACCCCGGGCGTGTCGCCTAGAGCGTCAGAGGCTGTGGTAGCGTGCTGGTCGGTCGCCGTCTCTCAGGCGCATCCGCCGTCCCATCGCTCCCAGGCGCATCCGCCGGCTGAGGATCAGGGGAGCCGGACGGCATGCCTCAGTGCCCCCTCGACTCACTGGCGGCCTCTTCGGCTACAGAAGGACTCGTCTCCGCTGCCGACAAATCCTGCATCACCAGGAGTGGCGTGTCGCCATAGGCGACGAAGTTGAGCGTAACGCTACCATGAGGCCATTGGGACGCCCCGGAGTAGCCGTGAGCGCACAGGAGGATGAGATCGATCGATGCCTCTCTGGCCAGTTGATGAAGCGCAGCAGCCGGACTCTCCGAGACGAGTAAACGCGTTTCGACCTTGCCGGTCAGTCGAGCGCTCAAGCCGTCCAGATACCTCGTCGCTTCGTCCCGGTTGAGCTCGATCACCTGATCGACCAGCCGGCGCTCATCATCATTGAGGGGTCGCCAGCGCGGAATCTCTGGAGGGCGCACGACGTGCGCTGCCAGCAGCGTTGCGCCGTGGCCCTGCGCGATCATCGAGGCCAGGGGTAATACGCATTCGGCGCGCTGGGAACCGTCCAAGAGCACCATCAGCTTCTCATAGTGCAACCCATCGAGACTTCCATTCCGGGACCGATAGGCGCGGACGATAAGCGCCGGAGCGTAGACACGAAGCAGGACTTTCTGGACCACACTGTTGATATTCCATTCGCTAAGGCCGCTGCGTCCGTGACTGCTCAGAACCACCAAGCCTGCGTCAATCTCGGTCGCACACGTCACAATCCGTTCGGCCGCCAGGCCTTCGGCAATCGACGTTGCGACCTCGAGGTCGAGACCCCGCAGCCGGGTGGCGATCTCTGCGAGATACGCTTCAGCCTCGGATCTGCGGATCTGCCAGCTCAATGGATCGACGGCTCGGCTCCCCTCGTAGTCAGACTGCTCTCCGACGACACGCAAGAGCGTGATAGGTGCCTCAAAGATCCGTGACAGGGCGACCACATGCGGCAAGACACACTCGGCCAACGAGGATCCATCGAGGGGCACGAGAATGCGGCTGTGACTCTTCATTATGAAATCCTCCTGATCCAAACAGGTGACGACCACCTGCCCATGACGCCTCTCTTCCGTATCTGTTATCTGTGTAGCCTATCATCACTGTAGTGCGAATGAGCTTGTAGAGTCGTCGAATACGGTTGGACTTTGGTTGGGCTAGGTTGACAGAGTTGGAGTTGTCCAGGGTGCACAACGGCAGCACCGGAGTCAGAGAGGGGAAATCCAGAGGGCCAGGCCTTAGAGCTTACAGCGCATAGATCTCGGATGTTTGGCGCTGGAGCTGTTCTTGTATCGTAGTCAATTCCTCACGTGTTTCTCCCCAGCGCTGCTGTTGGGAGCGAATGAACTGACTGTAGGGCGCAATCGCAGCCTTTATCTCGCGCAGACTTCGGGCAACTTCGGCCTCAAACTGCGCCGTCAGCGTCTCCACCAAGTTGGTGCGTACATCGCTGATCTTCTGACGGAGCTCATCCTTGAGTCGTCGCCTTCGGCTGGGAATAACGAAGAGTCCCAAGACCGCCATCGTCCCGGCTGCGACGACCCCGGTCACGTCAAGAAGCGTGCTGGAGGCGAGCACCGTGATCAGGGTGCCCAGCCCCACCGCGCCGACCTCGATAAGCGCGGTGTTCGCGACCGCGCGTTGCAGGGACTGGGCGATGCGCTGGGCCTCTTGATTGCGATCGTAGATCTGGAACGCTTGCTGCGCCGACACGCTCACGCTATCGATGAGATTCCTGCGATTCACGTCAAACGAACTGGGGATCTCACCCATGAGTTGGTCTGCATGCACATCCTTGCGCCGACGAACGTGCTCCACCACCACCTGCCACTGGGACAGATTGCGTGCGACCAACCACTCGGTGATCTCCTCGACCCTTGCCTCGATGGCTTCGGGCACCTTGGCGACGACTTCTTCCCTAAACTGCGTCTCCAGTTTCCGACGATCCAGGAGGTCAAAGAAACGCCCCAGTCGCATTGTCTCGTCAAAGAACGCGATGCCGCGGTTCTCGAAGGCTTGGAGTTGGCGCTCGACATCGGAAAGCCGCAGTCGGAACTCCCTGGCCATATCCGATTCATAGATCCGTAACTGCTCCGTGACATTGTCCATCACGGCGAAGTCATCCCGCAGCAGCGTCATCCGTCCGTTGATCACCTGGAGGTACTTGTCTGCCAGATGCAGCCCCACGCCAAGCGGGTTGAGAAGCTTCAACCGCACGCGCTCCTTCTCGTCAAGCCGTTGGCTGATATACGCTTCAAGGGCCTCGATACGACTTTCAGCGAGGGCAAGATCGTCGTGCGCCTGTTTTGCCCGCAGTGCCAGACGTGCCGATACCGGAAGCACCTCAGGTGTGAAGCTCAACAAAGACTGGGCACTCTCGGCTATGAAGCGCTCGATGTTTTCGAGTTCCTCGGGCGCCTCAAGGATGTCGATTTTGTTGACGACGATGACCACCTTCTTGCCCCACTCCCTGATCAACTCGAGGAAGGCACGCTCACTTTCCGTGAAAGGCCGGTCTACCGAAGTAACGAAGAGGACCAGATCGGAGCGAGGGAGAAACTCCCGTGTCATTGCCTCGTGCTCGCGATAGATAGCATTGGTGCCGGGGGTATCCACAATCATGATCTCCTCCAGCACCGGCGATGGCAACGTGAGCACATCTACGATGCCGGTCGCCGATTCTGCGTTTGCTGTCCCCCCTGCCCCCGGTCCACCGATGGCAGGCGAGTCCACAGCGTCAGAACGCGCTTCCCGACGTTCCCCAAACTTCAGAAGGTGGATGTTCCGGGTTGTAGGCGTGACGCCCATCTCGAGCAGTGGCTCACCGAAGATAGCGTTGATCAACGCGCTCTTGCCGGCATTGAACTCGCCCACGACCACGAGCAAGAACAGCTCGTCGAGCTGTCGCACCGAGCGCTCCAGCGCAGCTCGATCGTCATCGGTCGCCGGGAACTGCGCGAGCGCGATCTGAAGGCGCGTCAGCCAGCGACGCTCGCTCGCCAGAATAGCTTCTTCAGCTTGGCTCAGGATCTTTGGTTGCATGTCACCCCCAATGTGAGCTTAAGTATGCTGGGGGGAACTAAAAAGGCAAGGATGGAGGCGCTATGTCCGATAGCGCCACCGCGCCAGCCCTAAGGCCAGAGCACTGGACAGACGCACAAGGCCTCCGACCACACCACCCCTCAGACGCTTTTCGAGCACTTGACCAGCCCCCCAGACGTTCATCCCGCTATAAGTCGGATAGACGTGGATCGAGGCAGCTAGATCACCGGCTCCCAGCTTGCCTTCCAGCACATAGGTCCACTCGTGGAGGCTCTCGCCGGCCCGCGCGGAGACGATCGTGACGCCCAGGACTTTCCCTCCCCTGTAAACCACTTTGATGAATCCCCGCTCGTCGTCCTCGGCGCGGGCGCGGTCGATCTTGGCGATGGGTACCGTGATCGTGCCCACACGCGCCCCGTAACGCTCCCGCGCCTCGGCCTCTGTAAAGCCGGCGTGGGCCACCTCCGGCTCTGTAAACGTGGTCCACGGCACCCAGGCGCGGCGGCCCTTCGCGGCGCCGGGTAGCAGAGCGTTCCTGATTGCGGTCCGGCCCTGCCAGTCCGCGTAGTGGGTAAACTGAAACGAGCCGATGCAATCCCCTACCGCAAAGATGTGGGCCTGGCTCGTACGAAGATAATCGTCGACCTCGACGCCCCGCGGCGTGTACTTGACCCCGGCCTTTTCCAGGTCCAGCGCGTCGACGTTTGCGCGCCGTCCCACGGCGACTAACAGCGCGTCACCGGTTATCTCGCCCGCATTCGTGATCACGTGGATTCCCCGCTCGTCCTGGGACACACCCTCGGCCCTGTGCTTCAGGCGAACGTCAACGCCCTCCGATCTGAGAACCTCGATCATAAGCTCCCCGGCCTCGGGCTCGTCGTGGCTGAGGACCCGCTCGCCGGCCTCCAGCATCGTGACCTCTGCCCCAAGCCTACGGAAGGCCTGGGATAGCTCGCAGCCAATCGGTCCACCGCCGATCACAACCAGATGCTCCGGCAGTGTGTTGATCTCCCAGATGGTGTCGGACGTGACGTAAGCCACCGTGTCTATGCCCGGAATCGGCGGCACAAAGGGCCGGGCGCCCGTCGCGATGACAAAGACACGCCCCTGGAGGCGCACGTCACCGGCCATCACGGTGTGCGGATCCACAAAGTGCGCTTCTGCCATCACGACCTCCAGCCCTTGCCCCTGAAGCACGTCGGGCGTCTCGCCGGCGTAAGTCGTTTCCACGATGCGGTGGACGCGTGCCATCACCTCCGGGAAATCCACCGTGGGTACCGTTGTCGCGATACCATAGGCCCCCGCCGTGCGCACGGCATGGGCAACTCTTGCGGCCTTCAGCAAGCTCTTGCTGGGGATGCATCCCGTCCAGGTGCAATCTCCGCCGATGCGTTTCCGCTCGACCAATGCGACGCGCGCCCCGATTTCCAAGCCGAATGTCGCAGCGGTAAGTCCGCCGGAGCCCGCTCCAATGACAACGAGATCATGGATGTCGGCCATCTCTCCCCTCCTTATGCTCGGGTCACAGACTGCCCACGAAGGCCTTCACGGCCTCTAGCCACGGCCCCGGACACTCCTCTTGAGGGATATGACCACAGGCTTGGATGACCGCCAGGGTAGCATTTGGCAGGTCCCCGGACAGGCGGAGGCTCTGATCCGTTGGGACAATATGGTCGTCATCACCGGTGATCACCAAGACCGGCAGCGTCAGCTCCTGAAGTCGGTCGGCCAGATCGGGACGACTTGAGGCACGCGTGAGCTCCCACAGTGCCCGGTCCCAATTCTGGGCCTTTAGGGGCTTCTGGTACCCCTCCCAGAACTCCGCCGGGATGCGACTGGGATCGTGCCACGCAGAGCGACCGAAGTCGATACCCCAATCCTGGATGCGACGGGCGATCAGGGGCCCGAGGTGGACCATCTGCGGCGTGTTCAGCAGGGGACGGATGAGCGACGGCGCCCCGCCGCCGACGTAGACGGCGGCATCCACCAACACGAGTGCGTCGACCCGCTGGGGATGCGCCAGGGCGGTCAGCACGGCGACCGTGCCCCCAGCCGAGTTTCCGACGAGAATCGCCGACTCGACACCCAATTCGTCCATCAGACCGACGACCAATCTCGACTGAGCCTCGTAGCTATAGGGATTGTAACCGGGCCAGTCCGCCGTACCTCTCATCGGTCGCTCTGTCAGCCCAAACGCCGGGCGATCAAAGGCGATCACCGTGCCACCTTCGGCAAGTGAGGGCATCACTTCTCGCCACGAGAAAGTGCTCGCACCAAATCCGTGCAGGAGGAGCATCACGGGCGCACCTTGCCCCATCTGTTTGTAGTGAATGCGAATCCCGTTGACCTCCACGAACCGGCTATCCCTATCGGCCAACTCCTCCGGCGGTACCACGTCCTCAAGCGGACGAACCGGCACCAGAAAAGGTAAGGTCAACAGAAGGATGATGCCACCGACGAAGATGTACAGGGCAATCCTCAATCGTAGCTTCACGGTGTTCCCCCCATCATTGGGCAGCCGTCCCACTGTTGGACCGACGTCGTCCCTGAGGCAGCCCGTTCGACGGCATTCAGGAACGAAACCGTCGCGTCCACGATCTGGGTCTGTTGCGCTGCAGCGGAGATTTCAGCGGTTCCATCACCCGGCTGAAGCCCGTAGGCGCCAAACTGGGCGTGGTTCCCGCCCCGAATCACGACCCAGCAGGTACCCGGGGGGAGAAGCGCCCTGGTGGAGACCCCCTTCTCCGACGTCATCCCATGGTCCTGAGTACCATAGATCGACAACACCGGAAAATCGGTCCGAACCGATAGGTCGTCACTCGAGGGAGGATACGAGGCCCATAGGACGAGCGCATCAACGGTGCCTTCATGATCGTAAGCATAGGACGCCGCCATCGCCCCTCCCAGGGAATGTCCTCCAATCGCCCATAGCTTCACCGCGGGCTCGGCTGCAATCACCGCGCCGGCACGCCCGGGCGCGAAGACGGCGAGGTTGAGCGGCATCGGCACGATGATCACTTCATAGCCCCGGAGAGCGATCTCACGCGCCAGCGGGGCGTAGGATCTCGGGTCGACCCTGCCGCCCGGATAGAGGATGAAGCCGGTCGTAGGCTCATAGCCAACAGGCTCGAACGTGATCCAGCGCCCCGTCTCAACTGAGACGTCAGCGTCGGAAGAGAGCGCTGAGAGCGCCTCAGGGGAAGGCCCAAGTGGCGTGCTGCCCCAGATGACGAAGCCACCTACGGCCAAGACGCAGGCCAGCAACACTACCGGTCCGACCACGCGGATCCAACGTCGTTTGCCCAACCCATCACTCCTTTCGCAGTTGCCCACCGCCCCGCAGGCACCCCGCCTTCTGCGGCGTTACGCCGTCTGAGGCGTCATCCTGCAGCTCGCCATCTCGGACTCCGGCACCGCAAGAATCCGCCGCCGGACCACCGACAGCGTCAAGAGCATCAATATCCCGCCCAACAGCCCTACCGACCAGGGGCCGAGAAGATCCATCATCGTCCCGCCAAGGCCAGGGGTCACGATCTGGGCGACCGTTTGCAACGATGACGACAGCCCCAGTGTACCACCTACCTCGTCAGGGTAAACGGACTTGGTGAGCTGGCTCGTCAGCACCACGTTCAGGACGCCGGCGGCCAGTGCGATCGGCGCAAGGACGATCAGAAGTGACACGACACTGGGGACAAAGGCCCACGTCGCCAGCGACAGCGCCAGGGTAATCGTGCTCGCCAGGATGAGTTGGCGCTCACTAAAGCGATCGGTCAGTTTGCCGATGGCGACTCCCTGAACCAGCACGGAGAGCACACCCACGTACGTGAGGATGAAAGCCGTCGACTGGGCATCGAGCCCGAGGCGCACTTTGGTGAAGAGAGCGAAGTTGGACTGGAAGAGCGTGAAAGCCAAACCGTAGAAGAGGAGCACCTGAAGGAGAGGACCGACACACGGACGCCCAAGTGCGTCGCGCAGCGTCCTCAGGTTGAACGAGGCTCTGGGCCGTTCACGAATCGCGTTCCGGCGCTCGGCTGTGAGCGACTCGGGAAGCCAGATCGCGACTGAGACTAGGTTGAGCAACGAGAGTCCCGCTGCCGCGAACGCAGGTATGCTGTAGCCGAACCGGCTTAGGAATCCGCCCATCGCCGGACCGATGATGAACCCGAGGCCGAAGGCGGCCCCGATAATGCCCAGGCCGCGCGACCGGTTTTTCTCGTCCGTGACATCGGTGATATACGCTCGCGCCAACGAGGTATTGCCGCCAAGCAACCCATCGACGATGCGGCTCAGGAACAACATAGGTAGAGTGCGTGCAAATCCCAGCAGCAGGAAACCCAATACGGTACCTGAGATACAGAGGATCAAAACGGGCCGCCGTCCGTACCGGTCCGAGAGCCGTCCGATGAACGGGGCAGCGACGAGTTGTGCCAAGGCGTTCGACGTACCTAGTAACCCAACCAGGGCGAGCGTCGCCCCAAAGGTTCCGGCGTAGTAGGGAAGCAGCGGCAAGATGAGGCTGTATCCCAACAGATCCACAAAGACGAATCCGAAAACCAACCCGAGTTGGCGTTTCATCTGCTTATCCATCGATCGCAATCCTTTCAATCGCCCCACGAGGGCTTAGTTAACGGCCAATGTACAGGATTATACCGATGTGTATAATTTTTGTCAAGTAATTGAAGATATTTGTGGGTCATGACTAAGAGGTACAATGCACTCAGCTCCAGCAAAGGCTCGTCCGCAGGCGAGGCGATGTCGGATTACTTTTGACAACGATCAGGCTAAGGGTAGAATCACAGTGTGGAACACGTCTACTGGGTCATTGACCACCTATTGGCAGGACGCCCGGGCCCCCAACTCGAGCCATGGGATCCGGCGGAACTCTACGCTGCAGGCATACGCACGATCATTTCGCTGGCAGCCGAGGAACCCGTCGACGGCCTCGAGTCCTACGGAATCACTCACTATCGAGCCGATTTTCCTCCCGTGATGCTGTTCTCGAAAGGGATGCAAAAAGCCTTCATCTACCAGGCGATACCGGTATGGGACTTGATTGAGGAGCAACTGGAGCGCGGTATGCCGACGCTCGTTCACTGCCACGCAGGACAGGATCGGACCGGCGCGATCTTGGCCGGCTATCTCGTGACGCATAGAAGACTCACGCCCGAGCTCGCGCTTCAGCGGCTGCGTAACGCCAAGCCCACGGCGATGTCAGCCGACGGCTACGCGGACGTACTTACGCTATTAACGCCCGGTGAAATCCCGGATCGGCGCAAGTTACTCTAGTCGCCTCAAAAAAGGCCCCGCCGCTAGCCGGCGGGGCCTTTGCACAGCCTGACCGGCACCGCTTAATCCAGCGGCAAGCTGATACGACGCAGGGTTCTTTCCAGCGTCTCCACGCCCTCCGGCAAGGTTGCCCCCAGGAAGAGGCCGGCTACCCTCGCCCGCCATTCCGGCTGCTGATTGAAGATTCTTCCGGCGAAGGAAAACACCGGACGCCCGCTCTCAGCCGCGTCGGGAAATACAGCAGGCCATCCCACCAACGCAGCTGCTGATTCATCGCTCATTGCCACCGTCACAATCGCCAGCGGTGAGATCTCGCGCACAAACTCCGCCAAGTCGACCAGGGGGATCGACTGCCCCAGATAGGCTACCGGCCAGCGCCTGCGCCGCATAAGAGCGCCGAACATCATCAGACCGCCCTCATGGTACTCCCCGGGGGCACACGCAAGCACAGTGGGCTGCACCGGGAAGAGGGGCGGCCCATTGCGCAGCCAAGCCAGCAACCGCTGTCGCAGATAGTTAGTCGCAAGGTGTTCCGTGCCGACGGCGATTTCATCACGAGCCCAACCCTCACCGATCTCCGACAAAGTCGGGCGGACCATGTGCAGTATCACATCCTCAGGCGCGTACAAAGCCATAGCTTCACTGAAGACATCGTCTGCGCGGTGCGTATTGTGCTGCAAGAGCGCGTCAAAGAGACGACGCTGGAGGAGATCAATGTAGGAATCAGCGGACGAGGTCCCATCCGATCTATCCCGATCGGCCAACTGGGCACTGAGGGCAGGCCTCCCATTGCCAAACTCGGCGGCGGATTCGGGAAGATCACCCCCCGCCAGCAGTGCCCGCACGGCCTGACGGGTCTGCATGCCGCCGTCGATTTTCGTCTTCAGCCATCGCAGTTGCTGAATGTGACGCTCGCTGTATAGGCGATGTCCTCCCTCCGTTCGAGCTGCGTCGGGGAATCCGTAACGTCGCTCCCAGACTCGTAAAGTTGCCGCAGGAATGTCGGTCATTCTTGCCACAACGCCAATGTTGTAGATCGGTTCATCTCGACTCATTATCCTTCACCTCCGCAAAGCTCCCGACGCCTGCCTATCATACTACAACAACGAGGTTTTGTCAAGCGAAAATAGTCAATATCTATTCAATATATTGACATGCTCGCGTACTCGTGCTATACTCTTCTCATAGATCGTGTTACGTTTGGTAGGTAGGGAGAAGTGAGATGAAAGTGTTGATCACCGGCGGGACAGGTTTGATCGGACATGCGCTGATTGACGAGCTGACAAGAACCGGCCATCGCCCTATCATCCTGAGCCGTCAGCCAAGAGAGCGTTTAGACCTGCCCGACGACGTGGAATCTACTCAGTGGGACGGGCAAACACTTGACCATCATACTTCCGGGATAGAGGAAGTGGACGCCCTCGTCAATCTTGCCGCGGAGAATATCGGCTCTGGCCTCTGGACACGCACCCGGAGAGAACGCATTCTCGAAAGCCGGCTACGGGTCGGTCAGGCCGTCACCGAAGCCATAGCGCGCGCCGATCATAGACCTCAGGTAGTGGTGCAAGCCTCCGCTATAGGCTATTATGGGTTCGCTACAGAGTCCGCAAGGGATGAGACTTCGCCGCCGGGCAGCGATTGGCTGGCCAACGTGGCCGTGCAATGGGAGGCTTCCACGGCAGGCGTGGAAAGTTACGGTACTCGGCAGGTCATTCTACGCACTGGCGTCGTATTGAGCCGAGAAGGGGGTGCCATGACGAGGATGGCGCTTCCCTTCCGTCTGCTGGTGGGCGGACCACTGGGAAAAGGTACTCAGGTGATCTCGTGGATCCACATCCGGGACGAGGCCGCGGCCATTCGTTTCTTGATTGAGCATCCGGATGCACGTGGTCCCTACAACCTGACCGCCCCCCATCCCGTGACCAATGCAGCGTTCGGTCGCGCGCTGGCTGCGGTGATGCACAGGCCGTATTGGCTTCGTGCCCCAGGCTGGGCGCTACGCCTGGTGCTGGGGGATCTATCGCAGGTGGTGCTTGAAGGCCAACGGGTCATACCTCGTCGTCTTCAGGATCTCGGTTTTGACTTTCGTTACCCTAATCTATATCCGGCGCTCAGCGAACTATACTCAAAGAATAAGAGCTAGACTGAGTCGTCAACTCAACAAGCGCACCCTTTGACAGTCGCGGCGACGCCATGGGGTGGGGTGTCAGGAGCCACCAAGAGATGACTTCCAAAATCAGTACAAGCACATCGAAGACCAGGTCCCAACCACTCACTTCAGAGGCCAAGCGTGGCCTATGGGGTGGTATCCTTTTCAGTCTGGGCTTCACGGCCCTGATCTGGCTCGGGGGCCAGGTCCTCAATCGTCCGGCCTTCCTCCCGGACCAGGGCGCATCGTGGTACTACTGGAAACTGCCGGTGCCGACGTTCTGGTCCAGGGCCACGGCCTGGGGTGGCTATCTGCTGCATCAGCTCGCCGTCTGGGGGCTGATCTTCTACGCCCAAACGCGGGTGAAGCGCTACACCAAAGGGCTCCACCGGATCAACCTGATCGCATTGGGCGCGAACGCCTTCTTTATCCTCCTGCACTTCGTACAGACACAGATCTGGTACGATGGCCTGGCCCAGGATGTCTCGATCTGGAGTTCGCAGGGTTCGGTGATCCTGATGCTGGTGATGATCCTGCTGATGGAGAACCGGCGCCGGGGTCTCTTTTGGGGCCACAAAGCCCCGATCCCTGAGGATGCAGGCGGCTTCGTGCGTCGATATCACGGCTATGTCTTTGCGTGGGCCATCGTCTATACCTTCTGGTATCATCCGATGGAATCCACTCCGGGTCATCTCGTTGGCTTCCTGTATATGTTTCTGCTGATGTTGCAGGGGAGCCTCTTCTATACCCGTATCCATACCAACCGTTGGTGGATGCTGGTCCAGGAGGTCTCCGTGCTTTTCCACGGAACGATGGTAGCGTTGATGCAGGGTAACGGCATGTGGCCGATGTTCTTCTTCGGTTTCGGTGGCCTCTTCATCTTGACACAGATGCACGGCGTGCCGCTGCCTGCCTGGTCGCGGTGGACTGCCCTGGGACTCTACGTCACCGGCGCGGTTGTGACGTATGGCATCCGCGACCCTGGCATGATCCATCAAGTCACCTGGATCCCGGTGATCGAGTATCTGGGCGTCTTTGTCCTGGCGGGGTTGATTACCTTGGGTATCAAGATCGTAGGCAGACTCCGACCGTTGGAGCGAAGTGGATCAGAGCCGGCCGGTGGGGCCGACTAGAGCTTCCGAGAGGATCCGTAGCAAGCAAGCGCAGCGTTAAGGAGGTAGTAACCATGGAATGGATCAAGGTTCTGGAGGCAAGTTCGCTGGGTCCGGAAGGACGACAAGTGGTGGAGGTTCAGGGTCAAAACGTCTTCTTGCTCGACCATGCCGGGCATATCTACGCCATGCCTAATAACTGCCCCCATATGGGAGGTAACTTGAGCAAGGGAACAATCACAGACGACGACAAGATTATCTGTCCCTGGCACCACAGCACCTTCGATCTCGAGACCGGGGAGATCAAGGCCTGGGCGCCTTGGCCGCCCGTCGTTGGCCCGGTCCTGGGGATGCTCAAAGCCCAGCATCCGCTGCAGCTATTCCCCACCAAGGTCGAGGAGGGGGCAATCTGGATCGGTGTCGAGGAGGGGGCGGAGTAAGCTAGCGGATGATGCGGTCAGGCGCCGGGTAGCCAGAAACAGATCGTCAAGCCTCTACCCGGCGTAGGCTCAGCCCAAATGTGGCCGGCGTGCGCCCCGATGATGCGGTCGGCAATGGCCAATCCGAGCCCGGAGCCGCCGGTACTGCGACTGCGGGACGGTTCGCTGCGCCAGAATCGGTCGAACAATCGCCCCAAGTCTTCTTTCGGAACACCCGGGCCATTGTCTGCGACACAGACCTGCACGCCATCGTTCTCTGCCTTTAGGGTGACGTGGACCGCGCCTCCTCTGGGGACGTATCGAGCAGCATTAGAGAGCACATTGTTGAGCACCTGGGTCAGGCGCGCGTAGTCATAGGCGACAGCGGGTAAGGACGCCTGGTTCGCGTTGACGGAGAAATCCAATGCGATGCCCTTCTCCGTCAGCGCGTCCCGGTGCCCCTCGACAGATCGCGCGACCACGGGCACGATGTCTTGCGGCTGTAGGTCAAGCCGCAGTTGCCCGGCATCCGCCAGTGCCAAGGTCCTCAGATCCTCGACCAGCCGGTTGAGCGTTCGGACTTGGTCCAGTGCCGGCTCGATATTCTCCGGCGTGGGTTCGTAGATGCGATCCGACAGCGCCTCCAGCGAGCTTTGCAGGACCGCGAGAGGGTTGCGCAGTTCGTGGGCGATATCAGCAGTTTGTGCCCGCCTGGCCTCTTCAGCTCCTTCAAGACTCGCGGCCATCTGGTTGAAGGTCGCAGCCAGCCGTCCGATCTCATCCCGGCCGTGCACATCCGTCCGAGCGTCAAAGTGCCCCTGCGCGACGATCTCCGCAGTGCTGCTCAGCGTGCGGATCGGCAGGACGATACTTCGCGTGAGGAGGCCGGCCAGTATCAGCGCCACAATCGCGGCGCCCGCGGCACCCAAAGCCAGGGCCCACCGGAACCGTGCAAGATAGGCCCGCGCCGGCTCATCGAGAGCGACCGCAGACCCCGAACCGACGTCCACCACAAGGTACCCAACCGTCGTATCCCCCACCACCATGGGCAGCGCGGCGGCCATCTCGGTCGCGGTGAGCCGGCCTGCCGGAGACCCCGTGGTACTCGCGACAAGTGTACCTGCCGCGTCCGCAACCAAGTATGCAACAGCCGAATCTGCCGCTCCATTGGCACCCCGTCCCCGGCCCCGGCCCGCTATGATGAGATTGGGCAGCACGTCTTGCAGCCCTTCCCACCCCCCCTGGGCAACGTAGTACGCCACCAGGTCCTCGGCCGCCATCTGGGTGCGACCACTATACAGCACAGCATAGCGTCGAAATGCGGTCTCTGTGCCGTATCCCGCCACGATCGCCACGATGACTACCGTGACCAGGATCACGGTACCAAAGGCCAGGAGACCCTTCTGAAACAGGTTCATGGAGATCAGTCGTTGAAGCGATAGCCAACGCCGCGCACTGTTCCAATAAAGCCCGGGTCCGAGGGATCGTCCTCGATTTTCTGCCGCAGGTTCTTTATGTGAACGTCAACAGTTCGCTCGTAAGCCTCGAAGGCCACGCCCTGAATGGACTCCAATAAGTCGGATCTCGAGAAAGCATACCCGGGTGTCCCCATCAATACGGCCAGGAGGTCGAACTCAGTCGGGGTCAAATCGATGAGCCGGCCGTTCTTGCGTACCTCGCGGCGCCCTCTGTCAAGCACCAGTCCGCTTGCAGATAGCACCTCGGCTACCGGGGCAGGCCCCTGCATCCGCCGCAGCACGGCGCGGACTCTTGCCACAAGCTCGCGCGGGCTGAAGGGCTTGGTCATGTAGTCATCCGCACCGAGCTCCAGGCCCAGGATACGATCCATCTCCTCGACCCGAGCGGTGAGCATAATGATGGCCACCTCCGGTCGCTCGGCGCGAATGCGACGGGTGAACTCGAGCCCATCCATCTCGGGCATCTGGAGATCAAGCACGATCAGATCGGGTCTGGACTCACGCGCAACGAAGAGCGCGTCCCGCCCGTTACCCGCAATCGCTACCTGGTAGCCGGCTTTCTCCAGATAGCCGCGTACGACCCGCACGATCTGAGGCTCGTCGTCCACTACGAGAATCTGCTGAACCATATCGCTCCACCTCGCCGGACGACGCTAGCCCAGTGCGACGTCCAGGACCATCATGACAGCAAAGCCGACCATGACCCCCATCGTCGCGAGATCGACGTTGCCTTCGGCGTGGGATTCCGGCACGAGATCCTCAACGACGACAAAGATCATTGCCCCGGCGGCAAACGCCATTGCGTAGGGAAGGATAGGCCGGAAAAGCAGCACGGCAGCGGCCCCCAGAACGCTGGCGACGGGTTCAACAACCGCCGAAAGCTGCCCATACCAGAAACTCTTGAAGGCTGAGACCTTCATGCTGCGCAATGGCATCGCTACGGCAATACCCTCAGGGAAGTTCTGAATGCCGATTCCCAGAGCCAGGGCCAACGCACCCGCGAGCGTAGCAGACGGGATGCCCGCCGCCGCGCCGCCGAAGGCCACGCCAACCGCCAAACCCTCCGGGAAATTATGTAACGTGATCGCCAATACCAGCAACGTGACCCGGCGCCAGGTTGTCTGCAAGCCTTCCGGCTGGTCCTCCCCGAGATGCAAGTGCGGCAAGACGCGGTCTATCAGCCGAAGGAAAACGCCACCAAGCAGAAATCCTGCTGCAGCCGGTACCCATCGCGGCCCGGGGCCATCCCCGGATAGCTCGATCGCGGGCGCCAACAGCGACCAGTAGCTTGCCGCGATCATCACACCACCTGCAAATCCCAACATGATATCGAGCAGACGACGATCGATCTCTCGTCTCAAGAAGACTGTCGCAGCTCCCAGCGCCGTCACCCCCCACGTAAATACACACCCAAGAAGTGCTTGGATAACAGGTGGGAATTGGCTCATGAACTCGATCATCGCCCCTCCAAGGGATTCTTAGACTTGCCCCGCATCCATTCTAACCCAACCTGGCCGGGTGAGCAATGCGCAAAGGTCCCTGGCATGCCAGGTGCGACCTCGAATCGCGAAACCCTCGCACCGGCACTTGTTCTGTGGCGCATTGGCCCTATAGTAGGGGCGGCCTCGACCGGCGGGGACAGGCCCGGGCCAACGCCGAAGTCCTCGTGAATCATTGTTGATCTTCGGCAGCAAGGACGCATCGAAGCTGTTGCAGTGCAGTTGAGAGGAGGTGGACACTATGCGTTTCACGCGTGCTGCTGGCATCCTAATGCACCCCACATCGCTGCCCAGCGCTTATGGCATAGGCGAAGTCGGACAACAGGCCCACGCCTTTGTCGATTTGTTGGTTGAAGGCGGCCAATCGCTCTGGCAGGTTCTGCCACTTGGCCCCACAGGTTATGGCGACTCACCCTACGCCTGCTTCTCGGCCCTTGCAGGCAACCCCATGCTGATTGACCTCACCCAGTTGGTGGAGCTAGGGGACCTCGACGCCGCGGATCTGGCCCAGGTGCCCGACTTCCCCGAGGACCGGGTGGACTTTGGCCCCGTAATCTCCTTCAAGTCTGCAATCCTGCAGCGCGCCGCCCGCGCTTTCCACGACCATGCGGCGGCGGAGCAGCGCGCAGCATTCGACCGCTTCTGTCGTGAAAACGACGACTGGCTGCATGACTTCGCGCTCTTCATGGCACTGAAGGCCGTCCACGGCGGTGCCGCCTGGAGCACATGGGAACGCGAGCTTGTGACCCGGCAGCCCGACGTGCTGCGGGCGTGGCGGGAACGGCTCAGCGAGGATATCTTCGAGCAGCGCTACTATCAGTTCCGGTTTTTCCAGCAATGGCAATCGCTCAAAGCCTATGCCAACGGCCAGGGCATCCAGATCATTGGCGATATCCCGATCTTTGTGGCCTTCGATAGCGTCGACGTCTGGGCCCATCCGGACCTCTTCTATCTCGATGAGGACCTGCGTCCGACGGACGTCGCGGGGGTACCGCCCGACTACTTCAGCCCCACCGGCCAACTGTGGGGTAATCCGCTTTACCGCTGGGATCGGCTGGCGGAGGACGACTATCGCTGGTGGGTCCGCCGGTTCGAGCAGACCTTCAGCACCGTCGACATCGTGCGCCTGGACCATTTCCGCGGGTTCGCCGCGTATTGGTCGGTTCCCGCCGGCGAATCGACGGCCGTAAACGGTCAGTGGGAAGAGGGGCCTGGCGCCGGCTTCTTCACCTCGATCAGGGATGCTCTGGGAGAACTCCCAATCATTGCGGAGGATCTCGGGCATATCACCGAGGACGTGCTCGAACTGCGGGAGGAGTTCAGCCTGCCGGGTATGAATGTCCTGCAATTCGCGTTCACGTCCGATGCCGGGAATCCCTATCTGCCACACAACGTCAAGAACAACTCCGTGATTTACACCGGCACCCACGATAACGACACGACTGTCGGATGGTATGAGAGCCGTGAGCAAGAGGAACTGGAGGCCTGCCGACGCTATCTCGGCCCGACAGAGGAACCGATCAACTGGGCGCTGGCCCGGCTAGCGTATCGATCCGTCGCCGATCTGGCCATCATACCCATGCAGGATGTCCTGGGCTTGGGCACCGAAGCCAGGATGAACACGCCGGGAAAGCTCGGCAACAACTGGAGCTGGCGGTTCAAGACGGGGGACGTTCTTCCCGAGCACCTGGACAAGCTCAAGGAAATGGCGCTGACCTATGGGCGTAAAGAGGCTGAGGAGAAACAGGAACGCCCAGAATGGATGTGATCCCTGCAAGAGACAACGCCCCCGCCGATACACTGGCGGGGGCGTTGTTCTACCATCAAGCTATGGAGCAGCCGGCGTAGGTGTGGCAGGCACGGAGAGGAAGTCAGTCCGTGTGTCCTCCACCATTGCCGAGACAGTAGTCGCTAACACGCTGACGTAGTAAGGTGAATCCGAGGACTTGACCACGTAAGTGTTTTCATCGCCAAGCATCGCACCCACCGTGAGCACGTGTGTAGCCCCATCGTCGGTCTGCAGCGTGACCACCGCATTCGGCGTGGCCATGCCATAGGAAGGATCTTCCGTCAGGCCCAGGGGCGCCGACAGGGAAAGCGTGCTTGCGTTGCGCACGATGGCATCGGTCTTGCCCACCGCAATGGTCTCGTCTGCCTGCAAGTCCGCCAGAGTCCAGTCCGCATCAGCCTTCGCAAATGTGAACGTGCCGTTGGCGTTCTCGAGTGTCGCACTCGTGACCGTGGTCTGATCGATGCTTACGTAAGATGTGTCAATCCAACCCGACAAGCTGGTACTGAGCCCCCACGTCGTAAGCTCGGTGGTGAGGTAAATCTCAGAGCTGTCCGCGACGCGGAAGTTCGTCGCCGTGTAGCGAGGCGCCGACCCAAGATAGACGGTGTAGGTGTCTCCGGACTGCGTCTCGAAGTCCAAGCGGCGCTGGAATGTATCCTCAGTTACCTGAAGCTGGGTCTGGCTGGCAGCCGTGCGCGCGACCACCGTCGATGACTGGAGATTGACCAGCTTATCGATGACCGACGTGACGGCGTCCGCCGTCGCCGGATAGTTATCGGCCTCAGGCAGAACCCACGCGCCATTTACCTTTGCCAACGTGACGTGTTCGCCAAGGTTGTCCACAACGGTTAGCCCGACAACATCATCCGCCGTCACGTTCGGGAAGAGTGGCTCCCCGATTCCTGAGGCGACCTGCCGAGGCCAGAAGACAAAGACACTCAGGATGACCTGGAGTACCAGGACGCCCGCGAGGATCTGTTGATGTCTTTTCATCGCTCCACCTCCTTCTTTGCCGCCGGTCTGCGCCCACGTGGTGCGTACCCGACCTCCTCAGGAGGCAG
>CAVZIC010000018.1:0-157905 GCA_963775195.1 uncultured Chloroflexia bacterium | reverse complement strand
CCTCAGGTACACACACAGAGGAGACACCTTGATGGATGTTGAATGGATCGTCCGTACCGTGCTGCGCCTCTGGCTGGCCGGCGCGGTGACCTTGGGATTCTGGCTTATTGCGATCGGGCCTTTCCTGTTGGCATCAGTGGGCTTCGGTGGTTGGGTTCTTCTGCACTCCGAGACGACTGATAAGCCGCGGCTGGCTGAGTCTGAGTCTACTACTCCCTCGCGCTTCACATTGCGATGAGGTCAGTGCGGGGCTACTACTCACCAGAGGAATCTTGCGTCCCGAGGCGGTTGAACCATTCCGCCGTCTCCACGATTTCCTTGACGCGAACGACCTCGGCCTCTCCCCATTCGCACTCCTCCAGCAGGTTCTCTATTGTCTGCCACTCGGCGTCGGAGAGATGCTCGCGTAGGCCATAGATGCGCTTCAGCAGGAATCGGTGGTTCTCATGGTTCCACAGCCAGTTATCGAAGCGCTTGTCTCGTCGGTTCTGCTCTACAAGCCAAGATTCCCACTCGAGATGCGACATCTCTGTCAGCGAGAGCTCGCCCCGCTCATACTTGCCATAGACTGTGGCTATCCGTTCCTCGTTGGACATTCCGTCGTATTCGGTGTTCTGCGATTGTTCTTCCTTTTCGCGGCCCCACTTGAGCAGGAGCTCATATGCTTTGTAGAGGCCGGTATCTTGCCATCTGACGTAGCCCGGCAACGGCTCGCACCATTCGACAACCTCGCCCTCGTCTTCACCATCCAGCACGATCCTGGCATGCAACCGGTAGTTCCTAACCCACACCTCGTCCGACATACCACATTCCTCCCAGTCGTCACGGGAATACTTGCGACCAGAATCGACCTATAGGGACCAGCTCGTCGCAGTGGAACCGGAGCTATTCGCCAAACAGATACCTGATCGCTCGGCGCACAGAGGACGCAATTGTATGCTGTATTGACCTGGCTAACAAAGTGCAGATGCTCTCTCCATCCTGGTTGATGTATTCCTTCAGGACTGTGAATAACGCAGACCCAGTGCTCCCCTGTTCCTGACTGATCTTAGTCAGATACAGGAGTCAGCTCCGCCCCACGCCCTCGCAAGACGCCATAATCCGCTCAGCAGTCCCGACAGCATCTTCGGCCCGCGGTCGCAACGCTCCGCGATCTCCCTATCGACGACCCGGCGCATCACCGTATAGGCGGCGTCGGTCTCGCGTTGCCATCCTGTACTGTACACCGCCCATACATCCGAGGCCCAGAAATCGAGCTTGCCGTGTGACGTTGCGATGAGGTTGACGACAGCGTCGGATCCAACACCCCAAACTCGTCACCCCAGTCGATGATCCGCATATCTTCATCGCGCCGTCCGAGCTTGTCCGCTCAAAGATCGCCGTGGACGCAGGTCGCAGGGAGGTACGAGAACGCCCTTTCTACGACATCAATGTACTCCGCGTCAATGAGGCCGCCAGCATCTGAGCTGCGCACATCAAGTTGCGGACATATGAGACGATGAAAGTGTCCCTGGACAGGCAGCGGCCTGCATCATCTTCCCTTCTGATACCGTCGGATAACGGGCTTAACGAGCTTACTCTCTCACCGGCAGACTTCCCGTATCAAGCACGAACACACCGGTTGAACCCTCCAACCTCCAGTTTGGCAAGGTCGATCTCCCTGCCAGGACCAGAACCTCCAAAGTTGGAAGGTGAGACATCGCCCTATTCCACCACCATCAGATTCTGCCGCCGCCGTACGTTCACCAGTAGCCGTACAGTCGCCTTCGTGGGCTTCACCGGTGGCCGCTTGCCCCACCTTTGCTTCAGGCATGCCAGCTCGCAATGGTTCTGCTCATTGCTGCGCATGTGGGCGTTACCGCCGGTATTGTTGAACCGCTGCGCCACGAAGACGAAGCGAAGGTCGATGAAGATGGAGCTGCGCCTGCAGGCAGAAATCGGTATCCGCCCGCATCTTCAGGACCGGATCGAAATGCAGCTCCGGATCGATGATGCCCATCGGGCCACCGACCTAGCCGAACAGGCCAAAGGGATCCTGGTTACGGAACTTCCACACGTCGCCACCGTTCCGGTTGAAGCCACGGACCGGTGTGTCGGCGGCTCGCGCTATCTGCTCCGCGTTCACACGATCGCGCGGATCGGCGAGCGGTGCGCTCCGCCGTGGTCGGCCATCGCCTTCAGCCCGCCGATGTCATCGTCGACGATGAAGACCACCTCGTCCTCGATGTGATCGAGGATCCAATTCTTCAATGGCGCGATCCCCTGCACCTCGGGTGGGTGGGCCAGCAACTCCGCACCCTGACCTGCATACGCGGCGGCCTCTTTCTCGTAGACGACCGACGTCGCGTCCGGGAAGAACTGTAGCACATGCCGGCGTGTGGTTGCGTGCATTCGGCTGGGACGGTGACGACGCACCTCCTCGCCCAGAGCTGCGAGCGCCTCGCGCGTCTTGTTGCCGCCAATCAGCCGTTCGTTGCGGCCGACCAGCACCCAGCGTCCCACGTCAAAGCGGATGAGGCTTTCCTTGAGTGCCTACGCGCCCTGGTCGGTGCCGAAGTTCACATTGGTTTCATCGGCTATCAGGTCCTCCAGGAACTGGATCTCTCTGGGTTCGATCTTTTCATCGGGCATGGCTCTCCAGGGCTGGGAACGCGAACGGGGCTAGTCGCGACCACATGCACGATCACGACTGGCCCCGGAATCACAGTCTACGGACAGGCCAGGGCTGAGACCACGTTTCAGCCTATTACACTCCCACTGCAAGTGCCGCCGAGGGCGATGTCAACACTGCAAAATGGCCTAGAGCACGCAACTCATGTGACAGGCGACCATCCATGATCTCATTTCTTCTTGGTTCTGGGAGGGATAATGAGCGTGTATTTTGGCGTGGTGCTGGAATCTCGCAGAGCGTTGCGGAGCCCCAGATTTGCTTCGATTAGGTCATCGGCAGCATCGCTGAGTTTTGGATAGGTCGACCGACCAGATCCTGTACTGTGTCCGCTGCACGCATGCAGAATGGGTTCAACAGTGATTTTGACGTCGGCATGCCTTTCCAGTTCATGCCCGAGCGTAGCTTCGTTCAGGTAATTTGTAGGCTTGTTGGTCACATAGACCACATCAGCCATTCCACGATCTTCGGCATCAAACCGGAGGAATGTGCCGCCCAGCCTGTGCTCCAACCGTTCCCTAACGGCAGCTCCAGCGAAAGTGTCTGGCATTTGCCCGATGGTACTACTGAGATCGGTGCCCTCTGTACCGGGTGTGATGGCTGTGTACATGTCGCTGGACACTCCATCAGCCTCGATTCTGCCATGCACAAGGAAGTGTTCGGGCTCCCTGCCTGTCGCTGGCACGTACGTCATGGCGTCTTTCAGCTTGCCGAACCGTCGGAGTGAGCCGAGCAATCCCTTTGCCCCCTTGGGATTGAGTATGATCTTACTCATCTATCACCCCCTGAGGGGACCGCCGAGCGAGGAGCCTTCGGATGAACAAAGTCGTACTGGCGTACGACCCGAGCGATCGACTCCTCCCTCGTAGTAACAAACCGGATTGGCCTGATGATGTCAACCTGCTGAGAGGAGATTCTGGGGTTGACGACTGAATGTCTGTTACCACCTCTAGTGGCCAGTGTCGTGGTCTTCGCCGATCCTGATCGACCAAGAACGTGCCGGAACAACCATCTGGCAAGGGCTTGACTCCACGTGGCGAAGGCTTGAAACTTTTTTGTGAGAGATCCCCATAGTTTTCTCATGGATATCCTCCAATTCTTCCCTCTACCTGGGTGGCCGGACATAGCGTGACCGTGAGGAGCTTTCGGTGGGGCCGGAGCTGCCAGTAGATGCTTCTTCCAGCAGTGACTGGCACTTCTGTAGTTCTCGTTCGGTACCTCTCGCTCTTGCCTTCCCCAGTGCCAAGCCAAACAGGAGACTTAACATCATAGCTACCGCCAAAGCCCACAAGGGCATCGGCGTTCGTAGCCAAGCGCCGAGGTGCGAAAGGCCAATGGGAGACATGCTAGGTGATGCTGCGAGTAGGATCAGCGGAATTGAGGCTAGAACAACGACCAGCACGACGCGCAGACGGGGTCCGCTTGGCAAGAAGCCAGCCTCGCGGAGTAGATCATAGAACCAGTTCGAAAGTGTCCCAAGCATAACAGAGGCGACGATACTGGTCACGACAAGCGCCATCTGAGTACTCATGACGTGCCTCTGGCTCCAAATGACCCTGGGTTCAACGACGATAATCCCATCATATTGCGCAACGTCTGAGTTGTCAAATGTTGTTGACCTTCTGTCTCAACCGGACGCTCACTTCATACAAACCAAGGGCCGGTCCGGAGGCGGCGGTGTCTTGTCCCATCCCGACGTCCAAGACTCAGCCCGCAACGAGGCTGAAGGAGTCGCTGAGACGATCCGGCTCCTCGCTCACCGCCCGGAGTGGGTACCTATGATACACGCTGCCCATGACGTCACAGCTCCAAGCCAGCCGCGTCGATCCTCTTCGTCACAGAGCCTGACGACGTCTCTTGCTGAGGGATCGCCGGTCGTGCCGCTTCCGGCGAGCAGATCAGCCAGTCAACGGTGTGTGGTCGCCTATGACTACGTCCCCTCAAGAGTCGGGATCTGGATTGTGTGCCAATAGCTGCGCCGCACGTACCGGCGCCTATCCGCCCTCACGGGTCAATTCGCCCGCACTCGCGGTCCGCGTGCCCCACGTAGCAAACCAATTATGTCTTCCCCCATTATCGCTCAAGACTTGGGCTATCCGGTAGGATGCCGCGATACGGTCGTCCAGAATGGGAACAGGTCGATTGTTGCCATCACCAACTGCAGGTTGTGTCCTTGGCGGCGTCGCAGCGTCGCCAGGGACGCTTGTGCTAACAGATGAAATCGCTTTGCTATGTCGGCTTTTCTGCATATGTACCGCTCCGCGTGTATGCAGCTTGTGCACTGTAGACATCGGATTGAGAGATGTCAACTCTGTATTTGACTGATCCGAGATACGAAGCTAGAAATGGCGGCGAGGTCTGACGGTAAGACATGCGATGTGTAGATGGGAAGCTTTCTGGAATCCGTCCACTAGTACAGAAAGGACTGAGGCTATGGAGAGTAGGGAACTCACGCCCGGGACCGTTGCTCGTCTCTTGGGTGTAGAGACGGCAACCATCAAGCGATGGACAAAGCTCTTTGATGACTATCTGAGTCGCGGTGCCACGCCTCGATCAGGTACGAGGCGCCTGTACAACCGTTCCGACTTGCAGGTATTCGCGGTCGTGCGCGATTATGTGTCCAGTCTGGATGTGGACGAGGTGGACTATTCAGCGGTCCATTCGGCGCTTGCTGATGGATGTCAGTTCAATCCAGACTACTACGAGATGTCATGCGTACTCGCCCCCATCTTCCAGACTATTCCCGATGATTTCGGGCAGTCTGCTCCAGTTCCGCGTAGCCAACTCATAGTCGGTGGTATGGCGTATCCTGGCATAATCGATATAGCGCGTGCATATAGGACTGCAGCAGAAACACTTATCGAGGCGGCACTGCAGGAAAACAGCGTTACGACGTGGCCGGAACCATATGAGCTGGCTTGGCCGATCCTTTTCAGCTATCGGCACAGTGTCGAGATCTACCTGAAGGCCCTCGCACCAGATAGAAAGGGCGGAACGAAAACCCACAAGATTCAGCAACTCAGGGATAGGCTTCGCCACAGATACCAGGTCCGCCGACTTGGCGATTGGGTGGAAGATCTCCTGTCGGACTGGATCGCTATCGACGACTCTTCAGTGACCTTTCGCTATGGCGATGGGCTTCGCGAAAAGGAACGCCTTGTGGATCTTGAACAGTTGAAGGTCGCGATGGGGCGTATCTGTGACGCCATGGATCAGGCTCTGTTGGAAGATCTACGTACGCGGCCTGACTGAACTACCGCTCAACCCCCTCTCCCACAGACTCATATATCGCGCCCGCCCCACCACCAGGTGATTCAGTACGTCCACTTCGACCCGCTTCCCTGTCTCCACCAACTTCCCCGTCGTCGCCATATCCTCCGGCGAGGGGCTTGTATTCCCGCTGGGATAGTTGTGCGCCACCACGATCGACGCGCAGTTCCGTCGCACTGCCCCGCGGAACACCTCCTGGGCATCACCAGGCTCGAATTGAGCGTCCCCTGGTACAGGATCTTCTTGTCGATCACGCGGTTGCGTGTATCCAGGTGGATGACCACGAAGCACTCCTGCTCCCAGTGGCCGATGTGGGTCATCAGCATGTAGGCTTCGTCAGAAGGACCTCGGATCTGCAACCGATCTTCTCCCGTGTCGGCAATAAGCTGGCGCCCCAGCTCGATCGCGGCCAGGATCCGCGCCACCTGCGCTGGCCCGATCCCCGGCGCCTCGTTCAGCACGTGATCGTCGGCTCGCGCTAGGCCTTCCGGACCGTTCACGGCCCTCAGCCCCCCTGGGCCTGCCCGATCGCGTGGCCAGTCTGCAGCAAGTAGGCTAACAGCTTCACCGTCAAAAAGAGCCACTGGGCCCGCGTCCCGCAGCCCGTTCACCGGCCGCTCGGCCTCCGGCAGATCCCGCACCCTCATCGTTTGAACTCTGGTTGTCATCGTCGCTACCTCCCTGCTGTAGATGAGATCGGTCCCACTCTCTCACAAGCTATCCCGTGACGTCAATCACAAGTTGCCACGAAGTTTCCCTGAGTTATCGTCAGTCTGTGTTGTAAGGTTCTCATTGGATCCCCGGAATCGGATAATCAGCATGGTGATGGGCGCTGCTCAGTCCCGACTGGTATATGGAATCGTGATAAGGAGTATGAGTATGAATGCTTACTACGTTGGGTCATGGAATCTGGGGATTAGTGAGGGGGAGGCATGTCGCCAGGAGCCCGCACACTACTATAGGTTCGAGGTCCCGTTTCTGGGCTATCGCTTCGTGTCCTTCTGTCCCCTTGGCGATAGAATTGAAATGGGTCTTGAACGGAGAACTGGCCAGCCTGCACTGTGCGAGATCGTCGCACATCAGCAACGCTTATCTGGTCGTGCGAGCGTCTACACTGTTAGCTGGCTATGAAACAATGAACATATAGGGATCGGGTAGCACCATTGCCGGGAAAGGCGGGGTGGTCCGAAGACCGCGCGGCCTTTTGTATTGGATACGGGAACCATTAGGTCTCCATCATCATATGCCCCGACTTCCTCGACAACGCCGGCGCCGCCTCTCACTTCGAGATCTGCCCCTTGCGTACCCCGATGTCGAGCGTGATCCACCCGTACCCCTGGCGGTGCGGATGAACCCCAGGCCCTTGCGGTTGTCGGGCAGCAACTCCGCCAGGTCTTGGAGATCGTATATGTCACTGCGATCAGTCCGTTCTTCATCTCCTGTCATGGTCACTCTGTGCTAGCGCTTGCCCTTCCGGTATGTCGACTTTCCTTTCTCGCCGTTGGGGATCCGCCGCGTCCGGTTTCTACGGCCGTGGTGCGGCGTTCCCCACTCACCAGCACGCCTCGCGGATGATTTCAAGGGTATCGCTAGCCCAACAAGCTCTCCCCCCGCCTCCCCCCGCCTTCTGCGGATGTATCTGAGGTTGCACCTCGAATGGCCGGCATGTTACACTGAAGCTACTCCACAAGAGGAGACGTTATGCCCTATCTCATCTTCGCCCTGCATCTGCTCGCCCTCATCCTGGCCCCGGGCGCCTTGCGCTGGGTCCTGGCCCCAATGTGGGCTGCTGCGGTGGCTCTGGCCTACTTCAAGCCCGACGACCGCGCGGCTACCACCAACTACGTCTACTTCTTCATCGCCGGCAACGCCGGCTTGCTCTTCGCTCATCGCATTGCCGCACTCCTGGTCGCAGGCACGCCGGAGCCGGGCGCGACGACGCTCTACAGCATTTCGGTCTGGCTCTTGGGCTTCTCCGTGATGTCGGCCATCGGCTTCTACGCCTACGTCCTGCGCTTCCTCCTCTGGGATCGCACCACGCCCTACTTCGGGGGCCGAACGGAGAGCCGCGATGTCATCCGCCAGATCAAGCGGCAATAGCCTGGCCTCCGGCGGTCCGCGCTTCCGGATGGCGCTGACGCCCGACGGAGCGGCGCTCCAGGCCTACACGTGGGCTCTGCCCAACGGGCAATGGCGCGCCTGGTCACCTCACGCCCTGCGCATCCTGCGCAAGCCCTATCGTTACGCCCGCTCGCACCTCGAGCTCACCGACGACGTCGTCAGCAGCCTGTACGATCCCCAAGGTCGGCGCAACACGCCTGCCGCCTTCGGGCTGGCTAACGTCCCGGAGCTGGGGTTGCTCCAGGTCTACGGCGGCCTGGCCGTGGCGCGGACGCAAGAGGCGGCTGTGGAGACCGCATCCCTCAACTCTGCGCGCTTGGTCGCGGCGCTCCTGGGGCGCTTCCGGCAGTCGCGCTTCACGCACCTCTCCGCCGACGAGGCCACCGCCCTGTATCGCCATCTGCGCGCCTGTCGCTGCAGTGCCTCGCTCATCGGCCAGCTCGTGCCGCGCCTGGCACCGGGGATGGGCAGTGGCGGCGGGCTGAACCAGCTCGTGACCACCGATGCCCAGGAGCAGTTGGAGGTCATCGCGGCGGCACTGGCCGGGGAGCCCTTCGCCGTGCTCACCGTCGCCCACCCCTTGCACGCCCTCGACATCCGCCGGATGTTGACCGACACGGCGCAGGCGCTCAGCTACTTCGCCTCGAAGGTGAAGCAGAGCGAGTCGGCCAACCTGAGCGCGGTCCTGCCGCTCTTCCTCAATCCTGTCGGGCTCTTCAGCCAGCAAACCCAACGCACGACCCAACTGAGCCGCAGCGGCCAACGCCTGCAGACCGAGCAAGACACGCATCGGCTGGCCTCCGGGCGCTCCGATGCCGTGAGCACCTACCAGCGCGAGACGCAGAGCCAGGAGCGCCACCAGGGCGGCGAGGCCACCACCTACCACGAACAGCAGCAGCTCCAGGAGACGGTCGACGAGCACGAGGAAGCGCAGGTGCATCTGGAGCGTGACTATGCCGATGCCTACCGGCTCTCCCGATCCTACAGCGGGCAGGAGGGTGGGGTCGTCCGGACCCAAGGGGACCAGAACGCCACGCAGCAGGGCACGCGCCAGCAGCATACCGACGAGGCGGGCACCTTGCACAGTCTGGAGCAGATCGATCAACGCATAGCAGGCGAGCGCTCGGGCGCCGGTACCCGCTCGACGGTGGAGACCTTCGACGTGGCCGAGGGCTACGGCGGTGGTCAGTCTCGCAGTTGGCAGGGCGACTACCAGGAGGAGACCGCGCGCGACTTCAGCGGGGCAGGCAACGAGCACCAGGATAGCAGCTTCCAGCACGGCGAAAGCGGCTCGGGCAATGAGTGGTCGTCCGAGCAGCTTAATCGTTCGGTCGACACGGTGACCACGGGGGATGGCGCGGAGATGGTCACCTACGCCAACGACGGCACCGAGGGCAACCTGGCCCCGCGGGTCTTTGGCATCGGGGGTGGCGAGGTGATGTCGGAAGGGGATCGCGGCGAGATGTACGACTCCCGCGACCACGAACTGGCCGTCGCCGAGGGCGAGGTCGTGACCAACCGCGACACCCAGCATAGCGCGCTGACCGGCGGGTTCGATCAGAACGACCAGAGCTACGCGCGCGATGGCACCGAGCAATCGGCCCTGGACCAATCCTGGGCCGGCAACGAGACCGTCGAGACCAGCGAGTGGCGCAGCGGCGGTGGGGTCAGGACGAGCGACACGGCCTACGGCTACAGCGAAGCCTACCAGGACGCCAGCCACACCGACCGCGAGACCTCCCGTGCCTGGGAGAGTGCGGTAGATCAGGATACCGCCTGGCAGCAGGCGACACAGGATGCTTACCAGGGCACCGAGCACTTCGCGCGGACCTTCGCCGGCAGCTACGCCGAGAGCGGGAGAGCGCGCCGGACACCTATCGCAGCAAGATGCCATCGTCGCCGACCGAGCGCTAGCGCGCGACGCGGCGCGGGTCCTCGATGGGACGCGCAGCGAGGTCTTCAGCGGGTACCGGGATAGCCAGGAGCAGCTCGACGGCGTGCAGGCGCAGCAGGACGTCAAGATTGGGGAGGGGCGTGAGGTGATGACGGCGCAGGCCGCCCAGGACGCCGGGGCCATGGTCAGCGCCGTGGGGCGCACGCAGGTGACGACCCGCGGGGTGGCGGGGCCGTCGGGTGGGTCGCTCGTGGCCGGGATGGCCTTCTCGCGCCAGATCCTGGACGCCCAGCGCGATCTCGTGGCGCAGCTGCTCGATCAGCAGGTGCGGCGCCTCAACGCCGGGCTGGACACCGGTCTCTTCCTGACCCAGGTGACGCTCCTGGCGCCCGACGCACCGCGTCTGGAGCGTCTGGCCGCGGCCTCCGTCGCCGCGATGCGCGAGGAGAACGTCGTGGTGCCGGTGGCCGTGCGACCGGGTGACGCGGCGCTGTGGCAGCGGGCGGTGGCGCTGGATCTGGATCCGCGGCCCGAGGAGGCCGGTCCCTTCGACGCGCTGCGCCACGCTCAGACCCTGACCTCGAATGAATTGGCGGCGCTGGTGCACCCCATCCGCATTTCCGACGGCACCATCTCGGCCTCGCTCGACGCTTGGCCGGCGGACCTCTCCCGGCGCCGCACGCGGGGCGAGGTGGCGGTGGGGGAGGTGCTCGACGTCAACCTGCAGCCCGATCCCCAGAACGTCCATCGCCTGGGTGCCGGGGAGCTGATGCACGCCGTGATTGTGGGGGATTCGGGCTCGGGCAAGTCCAACTCGGCCCTCTGGCTGGTCTCGCAGGTCGTCAACACGCTGCGCCAGGACGCCCAAGGGGTGCCGCTCCCGGCGCCGATCTCGGGCCCTATTGCGCCCCTGGCCCTGGGTGGCGTCCCGCGCATCGGCGTGACGGTCTTCGACCCTACGGGGGAGTGGCGCAAGCTCGGGAAGCTGGTGCGACCGCAGGACTTCCGCTTCTACTCGCTGACCGATCCCCAGACCTATCCCTTGCGCTTCAACCCCTTGCGCATCCCCAGCCCCTACATCGATCCGGCCAAGTGGGCCGCGGCGTTGGCCAAGCACTGGCTCCTGGCGTACCCCGCCGGTGCCACGGGCTTCAACCAACTCAAAGGGGCGGTGCTGGACACCTACCGCGGCGCGGGCGTGATCGCTGCCGACGGCAGCGTCCGCGTCGAGCGCTCGGCTAATCTCTCGATGGCCGACCTGCACCGCGCCCTCACCGAGCGGCTGGACCGCCTGCGCACCGACCGCAGCGACAACATCACCGCCGGCGTGGTGAAGCGCATCGCCGACAAGCTGGAGGAGTTCCTGCCCGGCGGCGTCTATCACCGGGCGTTTGGCCAGCCAGGCGGCACCACCGTCGCCGAGTGGACCGCGCCCGACAAGGCGACGGTCCTGACGGGTAAGTTCGGCGACGACGGGCCACTCAAGCAGTTCATCATCGGCCTGATGGTCTCGGGCATCTACCAGCACGCCGACGAACGCTACGAGCAGATGCTGCGCCGGGGGCAGCAAATCCCCCAGCACCTCCTCTTCGTGGAGGAGGCGCACGTCGTGATGCGCTCGGATGCCTCGACCCAGACCGAGATCGCCCAGGCGATCGGCGAAGACGCGGGGCTGTGGAACAACGTCACCGACCGCGGACGCAAGCTGGGGCTCTATCTCTGGACCTCGGCGCAGCATTGGGAGCCCTTGCCCTCGGGCGTGGTCACCTCCAGCAGCATCGCCATCATTCAGAAGGTGAGCACCGTGAAGGACGCCGAGATCGCGGTCTCCAAGGCGGGCCGTCTGCCGGGCAAGACCAGCATCGACGACTACTCGAAGTGGACGCTGAGCGTGCTCAACATGCCCACGGGCGTGGGTACGTGCGCCGCACGCGCAAGACGCTGAGCCACGAGGAGGAGATGGAGATCTTCCCGGTGGCGTTTG
This sequence comes from uncultured Chloroflexia bacterium, assembly GCA_963775195.1. Lineage (GTDB taxonomy): Bacteria > Chloroflexota > Anaerolineae > B4-G1 > SLSP01 > PWVB01. The sequence goes on along the minus strand of CAVZIC010000018.1, from coordinate 145,968 downwards.
TCGACATCTCGGGCATCGCCCCGCCGTCGGATGCGGAGCTGGCGAGGATCTTGCAGGCAGGACAGGCTACAGCGCGGACGTGAGCACCTCGTCGCGCTATGCCTGTTCCTGCATAGCTATCGATCGTATGGACGGCCGGATGCATCACCAGCACCTCTATCGCGCGCTTCACGTGATATGCACGGCGACCCGCTGGGCCTCGAGGCATAGCTCGGCGGCCTTGAAGACGTGCCGTTGCGTCATCGAGGTCTCCGTGCCGTTCAGACAGTCAAGGAGGAACGCGCCGAAGAACGGGAACCCCGTCCGGCCCGCGGCCGGGATGTACGCCTCCTTCTCGCCATTGACCAAGAAGACGTGATCCCCCTCGCCGGACCGGGCGATGTCGAGGTACTTACGGACCTCGATACTCCCTTCGGTGCCCAGGATGAACAAGCGCCCATCGCCCCAGGTGCGCAGACCATCGGGGTTGAACCAGTCAACTCGTAGATACTGCGTGGCGCCGTTGTCGGCCAACAACGTCGCGTCGCCGTAGTCCTCAAACTCCGGGTGATCGGGATTGGCATAGTTAGCGACCTTGGCGTGCAGGACCTGGGCGTCGTCCGCTCCGGCGTAGTACAGGAACTGCTCGATCTGGTGGCTTCCGATGTCGCACAGGATGCCGCCGTACTTCGCCCGTTCGAAGAACCAGGCCGGACGCTTCGCCTTGTCGAGGCGATGTGGGGCGATGTTCAGCACCTGCAGGACGCGACCGATGCGACCTTCCTCGATCAGCTTGCCGGCCATGATGGCGCCTTCGACGTGGAGCCTTTCGCTGAAATAGACGTACCACTTGAGCCCCGTCTCCGCAACGCTCTGCCGCGCGCGCTCAAGCTGTTGAGCCGTGGTAAAGGGGGTCTTGTCGGTGAAGTAGTGCTTGCCGTGCTGCTGGACCCGCAGGCCCAAGTCACCCCGATCGCACGGAACCGCAGCCCCCGCGACGAGCCGTACGTGCTCGTCCTCCAAGACCTGGGCTTCGCTTTCGGCGACGGGGGTGCCGGGGAAGCGCTGCAGAAACGCCCGGATCTTCTCCGGATCAGGGTCGTAGACCCACTTCAGTTCGGCCCCAGCTTCAACCAGCCCATTGCACATCCCATAGATGTGTCCATGCTCAAGAGCTACCGCGGCGAAGCCGAATTCCCCCGGCCCGACGACCGGTCTGGCCTGGCCCTGGGGCGCGTAGTCAATACCTGACGCTTTGCTCATGGAAATGCCTCCTGTTCGCTGTTGGTCGTGCTGTGAGCGTGGCTACGGCACGTCTACGTGGTAGAGGGTGAGCAACTCCCGGAACCCCAACTTCTTCGCCACCCGGATGCTTGCTACGTTGTCAAGATCTGTGCTCCAGGTAACGACCCTCGCAGTCTCCAGCGCCACGTCGAGTGCCCGCGCTGACACGGCAGTGGCGTAGCCCTTACCGACGTACCGGGGATCTGTGGCGACCATAACGATCTCGGCCCGCAGTGCGGAGAGTGGCCAGATCCCGGCATGGGAGATGATGCCTTCGTGGTCGTCGCTGATACCGAACACACGGTAGCCTGCCCGCAAGAGATCGTCAAGCGATGACCAGTCGCGCCAGAGAGGGTGGGCACACCCGGGAATCAGCTCTTCGCCGAGGGGAACGACGTCCGTCGCGCGGGTATGGGTGAACAGCTTGATGTTGCGTCCTTTCAGAACAGCGCCTGGCAAGGCCAGGACTTCATCCGTGAGGGCTTCTTGGGCCGCGATGATCGAGAACGGGCCGGGCTGAGCCGTCACCCACGCCTCCAGAAGAGCGGAACACGCAACACCCCGCACGGCGTCGATGAGGATCTCTGCCCCGGTTGCCAGCGCCACACCGCCCACGCCGGTGCAGGTCTCACAGAGGTAGAGGCGGCCACGTCTGCTCGCGCCGTACGCGCCGAGCTGCCTTTCCAGCTCGCCGTAGAACCAGAGGTTCGCATCCCACAGCGTAAGATCAAGCGCGGCATAGGTATGGCCCGCCAGGAACTCAATCGCCGGCGAAGCGGTGAGCGCGGGGTACTCTTTCCAGGAATGGATCTTCTGCATGGTCAGACCTCACTCAAGGCTCGGCTCTGGTATTATGACGGTTCTCTTTGGATTGTGAAATCGCTTCCGTTGAAGGCACCTTCTCCTACGTACCATATGGGCTGCCTATCATCCAGTGTTGCGTTTCACCCTCTGAGACATTCACGCACACGAGCCAACGGCTATCAGTGGGACCATCTGCAAGTCTGCCGGGGTCCAGGAGCGCGTACCCGCCCCAAAGGGCGGCCCGCCACTGCGTAGCATGGTCTTTCGTTGGTAGCCCTGGGTGCTCTGCCAGGTAGCCTAGCCGCTTGAGCAGCGCCCCGTTTTGCATCCGCAGCGCATACTTGGTGAGCCGGACGGGATCAGCGCTGCGTTCCTGCAACGCTGTCGCCAGCGACTTGGCGCTTTCGGTGATACCCCCGCAGTATTCGGGGTGATCAAGGCATCGATGCCCCTCATCTCCAGTCGGCGATGTGGATTTCCTCTCCCGCGATCCACGTCGTCTGGACGCCGAAGAGCTTGCGAGTGTGTAGCGTGACCAACGTGTAGCTCACGGCCAACAACTCGATGGCCCCCGTCGGCGCCAGGTGCCGATCCACACGCCGCGCGGTATCTGCTCCACAAGACCGTGATGGTGGCGCACCGTCAATAGGCGATGTAGCCTTCCGGGAGCCAGGTGGTGGGCCGGCCTAACCTCGTGGACGGCAAACCGGCCCTCTGGCCCGGCCTTCAGGGGGACGGTCAGGTAGCGACCCTTGTCCATTGCATGCAGCGTAGCTCGTGAGGTGGGGCTAGATCGTCGTACGATCGCGCGCTACTTCCGCCTCCAGCATCTGCCGCCGCGCGCACCTAAGCCTCAGATGCAGTCAACTGCCTCTGCTTACCTGCCCTATCTGATGGAACGTTGGGATGCCGGCTGCTGCAACCGGCGCCAATTGCTCGAGGAGATCGGGGCACAAGGGTTTGCCGGCAGCTATGCCAGCGCATGGCGCACTACGCGCTACCTGTCGCCCCAGAACACACGCTCGCCCCACTTATCAGAGCGGCAACCTTACGCAGCACCGCGTGGCGCCGCCTGGCTGTTGATCTGTCCAGAAACGAAGCTCACCGACGACGAGCAGCGCACGCGGACCAAGTTGCGCGAACACTCGGCGCCCATCGATGCCGCCCACGCCTTGGCTCAAGCCTTCTGGCGCCTGTTCCATGAACCAGGCGAGCTCACCTTAGATACCTGGCTGGCGGAAGCGGAAAGCGGTTCCCTTCCGGAATTCAAGCGTTCGCCAAGAGCCTGCGGAGCGATTACTGAGCTGTTAAGGAGGCAACGACCTCGCCTTGGAACAGCGGCCAAGTCGAAGGTCAGGTACAGCGACTCAAGTTGACCAAACGTCAGATGTATGGGCGTGCCAAGTTCGATCTGCTGCGCCAACGGGTAATCAGCCTGACCTGATGCCCCCTTTCACGGAATTCGCGGAAGAGCCATTATCGTACGTAAAGTGACACCTGTCCGACCCCGTTGGGGGGGATGCGACGGGGAGAACCCCCACGGATCGGGGAAGCGGGGCAGCAAGATCCACGTGTTGGTGGATGAACGCGGGACACCCTTGGCAATTCACATGATGGGCGCCAACCAACACGACAAGTGGTCGCCGCATGATCTGATCCTCGCGATCGTGGCCCGCCGTCCCACCAGTCAGCAGCACTTGTGTGCCGACGAAGGGTACGACTATACGGATGTGCATCAAGTCTTTCGCGATGAGCACTACGTTCCTCACAACAAACATCGCTGTCGCCGTGCGAAACCCTTGATCGAGGAGTGCCCGATCCCCGGTGAGGTATGCTACCCCACCCGGCGCTGGGTGGGGTAGCGTACCTTGAGCTGGCTAGTCAGACGACGCAGTCTGAAGATTCGCCGGTGCAAGAAACCTGAGAATTGACTGGCTTTCTTGCACTTCGCCTGCGCTGATATCCTGTGCTCTATGGCAATTTTCGGATAGGTACTAATCCCAACTCTGGACCAAAGGATGATACGTTCCGCTTTGGACATCGAGAATGTGAATGTGTTCCTCAGGACCGAAGGCATTATAATACTTCGAGACCACTACGGCGATTTTCTGACCATTTGGGGACCATACGTATCTCTGCCCAATCGAGAGGTGCCTGTAGGGCCCGACATCTGTCCCCTTCTCCATATCTAGTATGTGGAGTTCGGAGCCACTGAGATACGCTACACATCGCTCATCTGGCGACCAGACTGGGTCCCTAACATACTCAAGAGGCTGGCTGTGTACCTTCTCGGGCTCATCTTGGGCAAGATCTATGCTGTATAGACTCGGATACTCAGTGTAAGAGCTATAGTACTCATCCGCAGTTCTGGAGACCATATCCGAGACGAACAGGATCTGCCCACTGTCTGATACCGACACTTGCGACGGCGAATAGTAGAACTCCGGATCATAGACGACACGGTCGCCAGTACCATCAGCATCCATAACTCTAATCTGTGGAAGCGCATCCTCATCCGGTTCGCAACCATAGGGCGACGAGAACTCCGTGGACAGATAGACGATCTTGGAGCCGTGTGACGTCCACATAGGGGCAAAATCCTCCGTGCGATCGTCAGGGGTCAGATTCGTCATCGTGCCTGTGCCGACGTCTATGACGTAGACGTCGTGATCCCGAGATTCCAGGCAACCGGAGAAGAGCAAATGTTCTCCTCCCGGGGACCAAGTCAGCACAGCAGTTGATCGACTCGACCAACTCAGCTTACCCAGTGCGGCCTCAACCGGCGCCAGTTGGCGTCGATGCTGTCCATCCGGGGTGATGAGATAGATGCCATCGGCGCGCAGGTAGGCGATGCGCGAGCCATCTGGAGACCAGGCCGGATGCCAGTCACCCCCCTTGTCTCTCGTGAGGCGTACCATATCGTTCCCATCACTGTCACTGATACAGAGATCCGCTGCCTCCGGCGTGTAGAAGGTAAGGTCTGCGTTCTCATGATTCAGACGGGAAATGAAGCCTCTGTCTTTGTCGACCGGACCATCGAGATAGCATTCATAGACCAGGCGTTGTCCATCGGGGGCCCAACTCGGCCAATCCTCTTCGTCGGGTGGTGGTACGAATCGTAGACAAGCACTGATCAGGCAACCTAATGCCAGCATAACTGCCGCGTTGTATCGTCGAAACGTTACGGTAGCTGTCATCTATATCGCTCAATCCTTGCTGCAAGGCGTGTATTCTCTTATCATTGCCCTGTGGGCCCCCAGTTCAATCTACGGCTATTAAGTTCGTTAGCGGTGTAGTCAGTGACGCGTCGTGTGATGAGCGGATAAGGCATAATGTAGATGTCACCAGGTATCCGTGTAAGCTGATCCCACTCAAGCCGTGCACCTTCCCATAGCCAGTTCCTGCCGGGTGGCTGAGGAGTTACCGATGTCAACTCCGCCGGCAGTTGCTCCTGCTGTGGATCGCACAAGTGGGTAGAGGCGGAACAAACAGGCGGATCAAGGGGTAGCTGAGGAATAACCCCTAAGCCCGTTGGATCTATCGCGATTTGACCACTCCATCGGCCTGTCGGACGCACGCCCCACGTGGTGTATTTGCGAAAGCCGTTCTCGGCTAGATACTCCACGGCTATTCTGGTCTGGAGTTGCCTGAACGTACTCATAGCGGCTGCATCGCCGTTCATGCTGCCTTCTTTGTAGTATTCATATCCGACAACGCCACATAGTTCCAGATAATGATCGAGGTCTGTTGAGCCCCCCTTTTCAGGCCATACCTCATTCATACCACGGTGGAAGCCGATCAGATCCGATACCAAGTCCTCCTCCGAGAAAGCGGATATCGGTCCGGCCAAGGGATGAGATCCTTGTATATCTCCTTCGAAGAAGTTCTCCGCAGCGATGTATATACCGAGTGCGATCTCTTCTGCGTTGTTGCCTACCACACTTCCCGAACGTACACGGACGCTGAGGGATGCTGTAGAATTAAACCCATAACCAATCTGTGCTCTCGACCATGTGATGGTACTGAAGTCGCCGAGCATAGGTCCCTGGAGATCCTTAATGCGACTGATGTCCTCAGTCTTGGGGTAGGCATGGTGTATGTCAATCCATCCGCACTTGCAGGAATAGAAGTATTCGGTTCCGGCTGCCCAGGGCTCGATGATAAGCCCGGAAGGATCCGTCCATCTGATCGGGTTACATCGAACATATTGGTAGAAGGGTTCGCTCTCCACTGAATCACGGGATGTGAAGCCCCCGTTCGTGGATGCATACCAGCGTTCGCGCAGATACTGCAACCCTACGTTGATGTCCCACCACTCACCGGCATAGCCCAGTCCGTCCTGTGCCTCACCCACTTCAACGCCATACGGCGACCACTCGCGAGCATCAACGACCATACCGCTGGCATCCGTCTCCTGCCGCACACTGCCCAACGCGTCGGGGAGCACGTAAGTCCAGGCTCCGTCATCCTCCCAGGCCAAGGTGTCGAGGCCCACGAGGTACAGCGCCTCCCCGTCACTGAGCAGTTCCGGAATCCCGGTGGCCCAATCCCAGGCGAAAGAGGTCACCGTGTCGTCGACATTCTGCGCGATCCGCAGGCCATCGACAGTATAAGTATATCGCACGGTTGCCGTCACGCTCGCGGCCTGCACCATCCGCCCGGCGGTGTCGTAGGTGTAAGTGAATACGCCGTCGTGGATCAGGTTGCCGCGGTCGTCCCAGGTATAGGATGCACCGTCGACACTGACCAGACGGTTGGCAGCGTCGTAGGCGTAGGCCGTTGAGCCTGTCGTGTCGGTCATCGCCACGCGGTTGCCCACGGCGTCGTACTGATAGGCGTAGGTCTCGCCCGTAGAGTACGTCGCGCCGGTCAGGCGGTTGAGCGGATCGTAGGTGTAAGTAATAGTACGTGTGAGGGTCACCGGTGCTACAGACGTGATGGTGGCCTGGGTGGTTACGGTGAGGGTGTTGATGCTGTTGGAGGCTGTAACCATAGCAGTGTAGACTGCCGCACTGGGATAAGTGTGCGTCACCATCGCCCCTGCGCCCACTGTGTCGTCCCCAAAGGCCCAGGTGTAGCTCACGTTGGTACCCGCCGCGACGGTCGCGGTCAGTGTCGTCGGCTGACCCAGGTCCGTCGGGCTGTCATTGGTGGCCTGGAGCCCGCTGATGGCCACGTCCCCTGCTGCGGTGATTGTCACTTGGGTGGTCGCCGTAAGCGTGTTGGTGCTGTTGGACGCAGTGACTACCGCGGTATAGGTGGCGGCACTGGGATAAGTATGCGTCACCATCGCGCCTGCGCCCAGCGTGTCGTCCCCAAAGGCCCAGGTGTAGCTCACGTGGGTGCCTGCCGCGACCGTCGCGGTCAGCATCGTCGGCTGCCCCAGCGTCGTCGGACTGTCGTTGGCGGCCTGGAGGCCGCTGACGGCCACGTCCCCTGCGGCGGTGATCGTCACTTGAGTCGTCGTAGTGAGGGTGTTGGTGCTGTTGGACGCCGTGACCACGGCGGTGTAGACGGCCGCACTGGGATAAGTGTGCGTCACCACCGCGCCGCTGCCGGTCTCCCCATCCCCAAAGGCCCAGGCGTAGGCCACCGCGGTGCCGGTGTCCACCGTCGCGGTCAGCGTCGTCACCTGTCCCAGGCTTGTCGGGCCGTCGTTGGTGGCGAGAAGGTTGGTAATGGTGATCGGGCGTCCGTGGAAGACGAAGGCCCGCCCCTCGTTGCTCTGCCCGTTGTCGTAGAGGTTGGCCCCGGTGATGACGTCGGCGGCCCCGTCCCCGTTCACGTCTCCCGCGGTGCCCACCGCCTCCCCGAAGTGCGCGCGCGCCTGGTTGCCCTCCATCGTCCAGGCCGCGGTGGTGTCCAGACCGCTGCTCGACCCGGTGTAGACGTAGACCTTGCCCTCGTCGGCCTGGTCACCCCAGTACATGAACGCCCCCACGATCGCGTCGTCGTAGCCGTCGGCGTTGACGTCGCCCGCGGTGCCCACGGCGTAGCCGTAGTGGGCGTAGGCCTCGTTACTCTGGACCATCCAGTCGGGGGTGGCACTCAGGCCGTTGGCGGAGCCGTGGAAGACGTAGGCGGCGCCCTCGTCGGTCTGCCCGTCGGCGTACCAGTAGGCGCCCACGATCACGTCGGCGTACCCGTCGCCGTTGACGTCTCCCGCGGTGCCCACGGTCCAGCCGAACTCGGCGTAGGCCTGATTGCTCTCCGCGGTCCAGTCGGGGGTGGCGCTCAGGCCGTTGGCGGAGCCGTGGTAGACGAAGGCACGGCCCTCGTCCTCCTGCCCGTCGTCGTACCAGTAGGCGCCCACGATCACGTCGGCGTACCCGTCGCCATTGACGTCCCCGGCAGTGCCCACGGCGTAGCCGTAGTAGGCGTCGGCCTGGTCGGCCTCCCCGGTCCAGTCGGCGGTGGCACTCAGGCCGTTGGCCGAGCCGTGGTAGACGAAGGCGCGGCCCTCGGATTCCTGCCCTCCGTAGTAGAGGAAGGCCCCCACGATCACGTCGTCGTAGCCATCGCCGTTGACGTCGCCTGCGGTGCCCACCGCCGCGCCGAAGCGCGCAGAGACCTGGTTCCCCTCGGCGGTCCAGTCGGGAGTGGCGCTCGGGCCGGTGGCGGAGCCGTGATAGACGTAGGCGCGCCCCTCGTTGCTCTGCCCGTTGTCGTAGGTCTCGGCCCCCACGATCACATCGTCGTAGCCGTCGCCGTTGACGTCCCGGGCGGTGTCCACGGCGATCCCGTAGTGCGCGCCCGCCTGGTCGCCCTCGGCGCTCCAACTGACGGTGGTGGTCAGGCCGGCGGACGATCCCAGGTAGAGGAAAGCGCGGCCTTCGTTGTTCTGCCCGTTGTCGTACTTGGGCGCACCAACGATCACGTCGTCGTAGCCGTCGCCGTTGACGTCCCCAGCGGTATTCACCGCCCACCCGAAGTCAGCGCTGTCCTGATCGGCCTCGGCGGTCCAGGCCGGGCTGGAAAACAGCGGGTCGATGGTGAGCGGGTAGACGGCGGCGGTGGCGTCCACCACAAGGCGCACGCCGTCGAGGACGGTCTGTGCCACCGGGTCCTTAACGTAGAAGGGCAGCCGGTCGCGCAGCGTGATGGAGCTGGTCAGGGCAGAGGTGGTGCGCGGGTCGTCGGGGGTCAAAGGCGTGCCCTTCACCAGCGGCACGAGGGTGGCGGGCAAGGCGCGTCCGGTGGCGTCGTAGGCGTGCAGCGCACCGTAGCGCAGCACGCGCGTGCCGTCGGGGGCCACGAACTCGATCTCGGTGGCAGAGGCACCTTCACCGGCTGCCTGGGTCGCCGCCAGCATGGCCGTCACCGAGCCGCTGAAGTGGATCTCCAGCGCCAGCGAGCCCTTCCCCTCTCCGGCCGGTGGCGTGGACAGGGAGAAGCCCTGTTCCAGGCCCTGGGGCGCGTTGACGTACCACTCGGCGACGGCGTCGCGAGCGTAGCGCACGCCGTTGTCCTCGACCTCCAGCGTGCCCGCTTTCGCCATCGGCGCGACCTGGTCTGTATAACCGTAGCCGCTGAACTGCAGCCCCAGCTCCCACGCCGGACCGGTGTCCGTGCGCGGGGTGATGCGCACACCGTCCGCGGTGAAGTACGTGCGCAAGTCGTGGGCGCGGTTGGGGGCCTGGTAGGCAGCCGCCACGTCGGCGAGTGCGGTGCGGTCCGCCCAGGTCACCTGATACTCGGCCAGTTGCAGGTTGGTGGTGACGCGCGCTAGCCAGTCCGGCGGCACCACGGGGGGCTCGGTGGTCGACTGGGGCGGCGCGGGATCTTCTGGGGTGTCCGCAGGGTCGGCAGCTGCCAGCAGCAGAGCCAGGCCGGGCACCTTGTACGACGAGGGTGTAGTACGGGCGGGGTCGTCGTCGCGCAGGCTCATCGCCAGCCCTTGGGCGCCCTCGCCCAGCAGCGCAGCCTGGGTCTCCGCGGGGGTCAGCACCGTCTCGGTCACCGCGGTGCGATTGCCCACGCCGTCCAGTGCGTAGGTGTAGCGGGCCAGCAGCGCGTCGCTGCCGTCGCGGTGTTCGATCTGCACCAGCCGCCCGGCGGCGTCGTAGGTGTAGGCACTGGTGACGCCGTTGGGGCGCGCCAGCCCGTTCAGCCGTCCGGCGGCGGTGTAAGTGTAGACCGTCACGCCCCCGTCCCAAGCGTTGACGCTGTGCAGCCGTCCCGCCGCGTCGTGGGTATAGGTCACCACCTCGCCGGTGGGGTAGAGGAGATGGGTGCGTTGCCCCGCCGCGTCGTAGGTGTAGGTCACGTCGCCGGTGGGCGCGTCGACATCCAGCGGGCGGTAGAGCGCGTCGTAGTCGTAGGCCATGGTGCCGGTCGTGTCGGTCACGGCCTCGCGGTGACCCAGCGCGTCGTAGCCGTAGGTCACCGTGAAGCCGCCGGTGCTTCCGATGCCCGGATAGCCGACCTCGGTCGCCCAGCCCAGCGCGTTGTACGCCGCGGTCACGGTGAAGGCACCGCCGGCGTCGGGGTAGGTGGTGCCGATACGCCGCCCGTGGCCGTCGTAGGTGGTGTGGGTCACGTGACCCAGCGCGTCGGCCTCATCGATGCGACGGCCCGCCAGGTCGTAGGTGTAGACCGTCGTGTGGCCCAACGCATCGGTGACCGTGGACAGGTTGCCCAGCACGTCGTAGGCATATGCGGTGTGGACGTTGGTCTCGCGATCCGCCGGTTCACCGGCCTGCTGATTCTCGATGACGCCGGTCAGGCGTCCCTGGTCGTCGTAGGTGTACTGCGTGGTGATGCCGTTGGCGTCGGTCATCACCGTGCGGCGGCCCAGCGCGTCGTAGGCGTAGGCGGTGGTATTCCCCAGGTCGTCCGCGGTGGACAAGAGCTGTCCCAGCGCGTTGTAGGTCGAGGTGGTCGCCACCCCGTCGGCGTCGGTGACCTCCGTGCGGCGGCCCAGCGCGTCATAGGTGTAGTGCGTGACGTTGCCCAGTGGATCGGCCTGCGCCATCAACCGTCCGGCGCCGTCGTAGGTGTAGACGGACGTGTGGCCGAGGGGGTCAGTCTGGGCCACGCGGCGGCCCAGCGCGTCGTACGTCGTGACGAGGGCGCCGGAGAGCGCGTTGGTGGTGGTCACCAGCCGCCCGGCAGCGTCGTAGCCGTAGTGGGTTACGGATCCCTCGAGGTCCGTCGTCGCCACGCGGCGGCCCAGCACGTCGTAGTGGGTGACTGTCGTACCCGAGAGCGCGTTGGTCGTGGTGATCAGGCGCCCCAGGGCGTCGTAGTCGTAGGCGGTGGGGATCGTCGTCTCTGCCACCTGCAGGCGCGCCGTGACCCGTCCGGTAGCAGGATCGTAGACAGTCACCTGGCGCAGATCCTCGTCGGGATGCGCGGGGTCGAAGGTGCCGTCGACGAAGTTGGTGGTCACGGTCACCGGACGACCGGCGGCGTCGTAGGCGTACGCGGTCACGCGTCCCGCCGGGTCGATCGTGCGCGCGACGCGTCCGGCGTCGTCGTAGACGGTGACCTGGATCAGATCCTCGTCCGGGGAGGCCGGGTTGAAGACGCCGTCGACGAAGTTGGTGGTCACGGTCACCGGGCGGTTGAGCGTGTCGTATTCGGTGATGGTGAGGCTGCCCAGCGTGTCGGTCACCCATACTTGATTGCCCACGGCGTCATAGCCGTAAGCGGTGATCAGGTTGTAGGTATCCTGGTAGTTCTGCGGGTAACCGGCGAGGGTGTTGCGCCACGTACGCGCCGGGCGGTTGAGTGCGTCGTATTCGGTGGTGGTGAGGCTGCCCAGCGTGTCGGTCACCCACACCTGGTTGCCCACGGCGTCGTAACCGTAGGTGGTGACCAGGTTGTAGGTATCCTGGTAGTTCTGGGGATAGCCCGACAGAGTGTTCTGCCACGTTCGGGTGACGCGATCCAGCGCATCGTATTCGGTGGTGGTGACGCTGCCGAGGGTATCGGTGACCAGTACCTGGCGGCCCAGGTCGTCGTAGCCGTAGGTGGTGACCAGGTTGTAGGTGTCCTGGTAGTTCTGGGGGTAGCTCGACAGATAGTTCTGGGTGGTGCGCACGAGCCGCCCGGCGGCGTCGTACTCGCTGCGGGTGACGAGGCCCAACGTGTCGGTCACGAGCACGCGCCGGCCGACCGCGTCGTAGCCGTAGGCGGTGACCTGATTGTAGATACCCAGGTAGTTCTGACCGCCCGCGGTCGTGACGTTGCGGGTGACGCGGATCAGGTTGTCGCCATCGTCGTAGGCGTTGACGGTCACCAGGCCGGTGGCGGTCGTGGTGGTGATCAGCCGCCCGACGGCGTCGTACCCGTAGCGGGTCGTCAGACCCGTCGCATCGGTCACGACGGTCCGCTGCCCCCAGGCGTCGTAGCCGTAAGTGGTAGTCTCTCCCGTGGGATTGGTCGCGGAGATCACGTGGCCGCGGGCGTCGTAGCGGAAGCGGGTCACCTCACCCAGGGCGTCGGTCTGCGCGATCAAGTTGTTCTGCTCGTCGTAGACGTAGGTCGTGATGTGTCCCAGTGTGTCGGTGATGGCGGTCAGGTTGGCGCTGGCATCGTAGCCCATGTGGGTGGTATACCCCAACGTGTCCGTAATCGCTGATACCTGCCCGCAACTGCAGCAGCCGTCCTCGCACCACGCCAACTGCGTGGTGTGGCCCAGGGCATCGGTGACGCCGGTGGGACGGAAATCAGTATTGTATGCGGAGTCCTGCGCGTTGCCTGCGGCGTCGACGGCGCTCACCAGCGCCCCAAACTCGCTGTACTCGTGATACGATTCCCGCCCGCCATCGGAGATCGAGGTCTCATACGGTGAATAGGAGAGCGTCAACAGCTTGCCGCCGGCGTCCTCCTGCGTCACGGCACGCCCGTCCTGTCTGAGGTGTTTGCTCATCCGAAGTGCGACGGTGGCGTGCCGGAGCCACGCCGAGCTAGGCGGCATTCCCCGGCGTTTTGCCCTTCTCGATGCCTGCGCCCTGTCTCAGGGGCCCTCGTTCATTGTGCCGGCGAGCTACGCGAGACTGGAGCGCACCAGCAGATCCGCCGTGGAGATCATCTCTATCCGCGAGGCTCACCCTCAGGGGGCAACCCCAACCATTCCGGCAAGAGGCCCTCGAGCGCGGTAAGCACTTCGCCATAGGTGTGGGGTTCCGGCGCCAGATGACCGATTGAGCGATCCCAGGCCACATCCATTCCAGGGCGATGCGCCAAGGCCAACAGCGACGCAGCGCTATCTAGTGTGTAGCCCTTGAACTGCAGCTTGGCCGTGACGATAGACTGAAAGCGCGACCGGTCCAACTGTGCACCTTGCTTGGCAAGCAGATACCAGACATCGTAGAGATCGCGGGGATAGCAGCGACGCAATAGCGCACGCAGTTTCTCGGCCAACATCTCCTCCAGGCAATAGGTGTGCACGGCCAGTTCCTCTGGCGGAGCGTCCGAGTAAGGATGGATCACAGGGCGCAGGTCGACCTGCAGCAATACGGTCTCATAGCAGGTCAGGTCCAGCGTGATGCGTGGCGGATCCGCACCGGGCCGTCCCAACGGACCCACGTAGCTCACCCGTGCCCGGTATGCTTCTTCTCCCGGAAGGTCACGACTCCGTTTCCACAGAGCGATCTGCATAGGAACGCCGAAATCAGCAGAGGCGCGATGGCAGACTTCCGCGACCTGCGTTTGCAGCTCCGCCTCGGACAGTGGTATCATCACGGTGAAGTCCAGATCCTCGGAGAAACGGAACGTCGGGAAGTAGATCTTGCGCAGCGCAGTGCCGCCCTTGAAGGCCAGGCGGTCGGCCAGCGCCGGCGTGCGAGCCAAGGCCAGCAGGAAGCACCCCAACACGTAATCACGTTCCTGGAGCTCCAGTCGCACGCTCGACTGCGCCGCCAGGCGTTGAATCTCTGCTCTTGGAACCATCGCTACCCCTCCCGCCAGCCCTGGATTTCAGCCTCTGAGACATTCACGCGTACGCGCCAACGGCTATCAGCGGGACCATCTGCAGGTCTTCCGGGTCCAGGAGCGCGTACCCACCTGTAAGAGCGGCCCGCCACTGCGTGGTATAGTCTTCCACCGATAGCTCCAGGTGCTCTGCCAGATAACCTAGCCGCTTGAGCAGCGCCCCGTTTTGCATCCGCAGCGCATACTCGGTGAGCCGGCCGCGGTCGGCGCCGCGTTCCTGCAACGCTGTCGCCAGCGACTTGGCGCTTTCGGTGATGCCCCCACAGTATTCGGGGTGATCCAAGGCGTCGATGACGCTCTTTTCGAGGTCGGCGATGGAGATCCCCTCTCCCTCGATCCATATCGTCTGGGCGCCAAAGAGCTTGTGGGGCGCAACGTGACGAACGTGTAGCTTACGCCCAGCAGTTCGATGGACCTCCGCCGGCGCGAGGTGGCGATCCATACGCCGTGCGGTATCTGCTCTGTAAGACCGTGATGGTGGAGCGCCGTCCAATAGGCGATGTAGCCTTCCGGCGCCAGTTGGTGGGCCAGCCTGAACTCATGGACGGCAAACCGGCGTTCTGGCCCGGCCTCCAGGGGAACGATCAGGTAGCGGCCCTTATCCAGCGCGTGTAGCCACCCGCCGCGCGTGAGATCGTGCAACAGCTTGTACGTCGCCGTGCGCGACCCGCCGAGAAGGGCGTGGGCTTCGGCGGTGGTGAAGACGGGGTGCCCCTCTCCTGCCAAAGTGGTCAGCAGATGGGCTGCCTTGAGGCCTAGTCCGGCCGGGTTTCCGTTAGTTTGTGCGTCCATCCTTACTCCAGACGTAAGAATCATAACACAAAGTAACGGAGTTGACAAGTTGTGGCTGAATGCCGTCTGTAAGCTTGTCCGCAAGTGTATGAAACAAGGTCGTCCGCTTCCGGTTCGTGGATGATCGATGCAGATGCCGTCTCAGTCATCGATTCCGCCACTAGTGGGTCATTTGACACGAACGTATCCATTTCTAGATGAGGGATGGGCACCTACGGATAGAGCGGGGCGTGTACGCTCCCGAGCCGACGAGGATATGACGACGTTGGCGACTCCGCGCGCGATACACAAAACTTTACTCTCAAAATGGTATGAGTGTGACGGCTGACCCATTAGCACAAGGTCCCAATAGACCACTGCGATAACCGAAGACCAATCTGCTTGTGCCCAATGTAGTGGGATGATGGGTAACTCCTGCTTCTTGGTCAATATTACTTGTCATCTATCGGGATTTGCTTATGCTAGAATCAGATTGCTCGGGAGCGGTTGAAGGTCACGCGATGAGTATCAGGCGAGACAGACATATGAAGTTCACAGACAAACAGATTGAAGAAGAGATCGAAAGCTACGACAATTGTCCTCCAGTCTATCAAGGCGCAATTGCTTACCCCTATGAAATACTTGGGGATCGAAAGTTTGAAGTGTTGTTATACAGCATCTTCAAAAGAAGATCGAAAGGGGTGAACAACAAGAGTCGTTTTGATGATATAGCCTTGATGACCGGTGTGGGGGAACAAGGACGTGACTGCGCCCTTTTCTATCATGGAGATAGTGTAGGGCTGATACAGTGCAAGCACTCTATTAACCCAGCGGTGCGTGTAGACAAGCCAACCGTGGCTTGCGAGATCATCAAGTTCATCTTGTCATATCTGCTCGATCGTTCGTTGATCACCGATGTTAGTGATTTCACCTACTACTTCGCTGTCTCGTCAGACTTCACGGGCCCGGCCCTAGACTTGCTGGGTGATTTCAACCGAACAATCACCGAAGATCCTGACTTTCGCAAATGGGTGGAAGAAACCATCTTGAGCTATAAGAGATTTGAGGGCCTGTCATTTGATCAAGTCGCTCCTGAAGTATCTATGGTTCTGAAAACGATCAATGTGGCGAAGATCACGGCTCAGGACCTCAACAATGAGCTGGCTGGTAAAGGCAGCTTGGTAGGACGTTTCTTCAGTGTTCAAAAGGTCATTTCGGAAGAATCCGCGCTGCTAATGGAATCACACATGCCGAGAACTCCAGGATGGCCAGCGTGAGATGAAGCAGCGCCTTAGCGGAATCCCCGACTTGCTGGGATTGGAGAAAGAGCTCTCAAGTGAGTATCAGGCTCAGTTGGATACAGCAAGACATTACCTAGACACCTTCCGACCAAAACTGGCGCTCGAGTTATTGCAGTCTTTGAAGGACCGTATTTGGGACAAAGCTTCATTGCTAGATAGGTACCGCCTAATCACATATATGGGTTTCGCCTACATGTATCAAGAGCAAAACGTGAGAGCCGCCCAAATGTTTCTGGACGCTTACACGCTCAATCGTGATAGTACAAAAGCTTTGGCTAACGCCGCTCTGGGATATCTGCTAAAAGAGGAACCCGATCGCGCTTTGGAGCTCGCTCGCGAAGCTATTCGAAGGGATCCCACTATCGTACAAGCATACTCGACGCTCGTCTGGGCCTCTCCGGGCGAGAAGCGATTTGAGTCGGTTGTAAATTGCATACCCGTGGCCTATCAACAGACAGCCGAAGTGGCAATGGCTCTAGGGAACGTTGCCCAGCGCAAAGGACTCTTAGAAGAAGCCGAAAAATGGTTCCGCCTCGCCATTCACGTGGATACAGAGAAATGGCCCGAACCTAGAGGAAGCCTCGCAACGCTGCTTTTGGCGAAGGCAAGTGACAAATACCTTGCCCCTCAAACGCCTGGTATTATCGACCCTCACCGCGATCTAGTCGAGGAAGCACTGGAGCTCCTAGACTATGCCTGGGAATGTGTGGCTGATACGGAGATCCGGAGTAATCGATTAGAATGGCTTGCTAGTCGGGCTATTGCTAGAGCTAGGCTTGGGTATCAAGATGGAGCAGCACAGGACTTAGACGCTGCCCTACGGGAGAAACCAGATGATCGGGAGCTTCTCAGGAACCGAGCGAGTCTAGCTTATCACCGCGGGAATTTTGCTAAAGCCGCGACCTGGCTCCGGCACTTGCTAGCTCTTGACGTAGACAAAGAGGACCGCGATGCCCAGTTCTGGCTGTGTCTAGCTCTTTTTGAGGATGGGAAACTCGTTGAATCAGACGCTGTACTCCGAGATCTCAGAAGAGATCTCCCATACTCTTCGCCACTCTATCTAGAAACGGTATATCTTCTTGTTACAGTCCAACTCCAGCGGAATGATGTCGCTGGAGCAAGAAGTGTATTGGACGCTTTGCCGCCAGAACTGTCGAATGAGATAGATGTAATGGTGTTAGCGGCTCAGGTTACTATGCTTGAGGGTAATAGATCTCACGCGGAAGCCATGCTTCTAGAGATCCAACACATGCTATCACCAGAGACTGATTGGGTCACTAGGTACCGTCTCGCAGATACTCTACAGTAGTAATCGCTTTGCTGAAGCTGCTAGACAATTAGAAGAGATAGTGGATATCCGAGTCGATAGCGAGCCCACGCGCCGGCTGCTATCTTGCTATTATCGCTCTGGGGATCTGAATTCGGCGCTCGAGGTTTGTAAAGCCCTACGAGATGAATACGGCTTGTCCAATACACAAGCAGATCGAAATCTCTATTCGCGAAGAGACTGATGATCTGACATCGGCTTCTCAACTTTGCGAGGAGTATTTACAGCTCCATCCAGACGACTTGACCATCGAGATACAACAGGCAGCAATCAACTATCGACTAAAAAGATTCGATGCTGTCGATACCTTTCTAGATGGTGACATTCCTATTGTAGGTCTCTCTAGCGAAGCTGCTATAGACTCACGGAGCTCTTCTTGAGAAGAAGATACTATCGTGAGGCACTAGACTTAGCCTACGAGACACGGAGGCGCTTCCTTGACGAGGCGCAAGCTCATATGCTGTATGTGCACACTTTTTTTGCCCTGCCTGAAGATGCAAGGTCGTGGCTCGATTTCGAAGAGGCGCGAGTGGGGGCTGCTATATGCATTACAGAAGAGTCAGAGGATACCTGTATCGTGATCGACGATCGCGATGACGTTGATATCACACGTGGCGAGTTCCCTCCGGAGCATCCTTATGTGAAGAGGCTCTTAGGTAAGAAGGTCGGCGAGTCGGTTTTGACACCGACGGGCCTTGGTGAAACTGTTATCGGCAGAATAACAAGCAAATATGTATATGCTCTGAATAGATCGTTGAACATATACCAAAGGTACTTTCCAGACAAGCCTGGTATAGAGAGATTCAGAGTGACATATTCGGATGAAGGAACTGCGACGCCTGAAGCATTCCAACCACTCTTTGACAAACTAGATGAGCGACAGGCATACCACGAGAATATTATGCGCTGGTACGAACAAAGAAAGCTTACCGTTGGATCTCTGGCTTGCTTCTTGGGTGTCAACCCAATTGACGCATGGGTATCGCTTACAGAGACACAAGATCCCGGCCTGATTTGTTGCTCAGGCGATCGAGAAGAGCGGGAACGGGCCATCGGGCTGGTCAGATCAAGAGCGCCATTCATCGTCGACATCATATCGTTGATGACGCTGCAATCGCTCAACACCGCGGATTTGGTTGTCCAAACAGTCGGGAGACTTCAGGTTGCGCGAACCACACTAGAGCTTATAGAGCAATTACTATGGGATAGGACCCTGCTCACTGGGGCTCGCATGACGATCGGCAAAGAGGGTGACCATTATGTACGTACTCTCATCACCGAAGAGATGATGGCTCAGACCACAAGCAGATTGGAAAGTATCATTGAATGGACTGACGAGAACTGCTTGATATTGCCTGTTAACGCTCATTGCGGGTAACAAGACCGTCGGCAAGAACTCAGCGAGATGATAGGTCAGGCTTTCCTAGACACCCTCTTGGTTGCAGATGGACATGAATCTGATTTGACTCCGATGATGCCGTCTTGCGTGGATTGGCAATGGCAGAATACAGTATTAGTGGTATATGGACCCAACCTCTGCTAATGCATCTACTGGGTACTGGTGAACTCTCGCAACCGGAGTATTCCGAGGCTGTGCTGTCGCTTATTAGCATGCATGACCGGCACACGACTATGACGCTGACAGGTGTCTTGTATGCCACGGAGAAGTCGGGCTGGAGTTTTCGTCAACCTTTGTCACAAGTTGTGACATTTTGAATGACAGCATTCAGTCCGAGATCAGCAGCCGAAATATATGCGAACTATGTTTGCTTTTCTGGCTGGCATGAAGCTTCCACGACAGATTTGAGACGCTGGTGTACAATCTTCTGAGTGCATTGGCTCAAGGACGAAGTTCCAAAGACAGAAGATTAGCCATCCAGGCTTTTGAGCACATTCTCGCTGGACAACTATACCTTCACCCCCTTCACTTTGACCGAATACACGGCATTGTGAAGCTGTGGGAAGCTTCACATTTGTCCTAACCCGAGGCTTGCTGTCTTTGTGGCTCTGCCAATGTTGTTGTAGTGAAGACGCCTGCAGGTTGGTCATTCGACACGGGTACCGCCAGTTAGCGCCTGAGAAGTGGCCACGCACCGGTCAAAGGACCCATTAGGAGAGAAACGCCTGATCGCATTCAGATCGGGGCCAGCGTGAAGCAGCCCTGCGATGAGCCAGCCACGAGATCTGTGTAAGTTGGCCTTCCATTGCTTGACAAGACGTATACCTGAACTCGATTTGCGGTGCCCACCGCCGCTTTGATATACTGAGAACATCAGCGGCAAGCACCACGCCGCCCAAGGTCTTGTAGGAAACCTTCACGCCTACAACGCCCCGCCAGACGGGTGGGGAATGAAAGGGGAGGATCGCGGAACACAAGGTTCCGCGATCCTCCCCTTTTCGCATATCCAGGAGTGCGCGATGCATATCCGGTTCGGTGCCCTTGTCACGTCGATATCCATCGGTCTCAGCTTGCTCGCAGGCTGCGGTGTGCCCCGACTCATGGCACCGGTAGCAGCCCTGCATCCCCGTGCGTTGATCGTCGCGACCCCGACGCCAAGTACCGGGCAGCTTGTCGTTGACCGTGCATATGAGCAGGATCAGATCGCTCTCGCCCCTGCAACGGACGTCCAACCATCAACACAAGCGCTGGATGTGGATCTCTCGGCCAAGCCGCTAGGCGTCTTCGTCGTGGTGGCTGCCGAGGTGCACAACACCGGAAGCGCTCCGCTGGATCTGGGCGCCACGGATCTCATCCATAGAGGACGCAAGAGGCCGTCAGTGCGTACGCGTGTCATCGGCCGAGCTTATCCTGGCCTTGCTCGATTCTCCGTCCCTTCCCAACCGCCTGGTGCCGCCCGGCAGCCACGCCGCGGGTCTCGCCGTCTTCGATGTTAGCCCGCAGTACGCCGCACCTTTGATGCTGATCGCGCAAGTGCCGGGCGGCCATACCTTGCGGTCCGCACCCTTCACGCCGGAGCCACGATGACAGTGCACCATCTGCTCTGTGTCGCGACGCAAGAGGCGCTGGCCGAGCGACTGGCCGACGCCGTTACCCGCGCATCCGAGGTGCTCGTGGTCGGGATCTGCGGTCCCGCTGAAGCAGCGCCCATGACCCGCGCGGTCGGGCCTACCTTGATCGTCACCTGGGAGAACACGCCGATTCCGGAACGCGATCAGCTTAGCGTGCCGGTGCTCTGCGTGCCCCAGGATGCCGATCCGGCCGAGGTCGTGCGTACCTTTCTGGAGGCCCACAGCGATGAAGCTCTCTCGACTGCCACAACCGGGCCAGACCTGCAAGTCCCAGCACCCTCACGACACACCCAGATCCGCATTGGCTTCTTCAGCACCCGCGGGGGCACAGGAACGACGACGGCCGCGGTCACGGCGGCGCGACTTCTGGCTGCCCGGGGCTACGCGTCGCGCTCTACGACGCCGCGCAACGTGGCGACCCTTACTTGCTACTCGGTCTCACGCCCACGGAGCAGCCGGTCACAAGCGGCGGGATCACGCTCTACCCGAACCTGGCCCTTGACGATGCGCGCCTCGACTGCGACGCCATTGTCATCGATGGGGGCAGGGGGCGGAGACTGTTCCCTGCGCGTTGGGTTGAGGTGGACCATCCGCTTGCGGAGGCAGAGATCGCCCAACGACTGGGCATTGGCGCTTCCCAAAGTGAGGAGGCAGGGGCCTGATGCTGCTCTTGGCAGTTGGTGCGAAAGGGGGCCTGGGCACGACGACGCTGGCCCGGTGGCTGTGCCGCAAGACCGGGGCCGTGCCCCTGGACGCTGCGGATGGCCGCCTGGCCTCCGACCTGAGTATGCCGGGATCGAGCGTCCTTGACCTGGCAGACGTCCCGCAGTGGACGGCGCTGCGGCGGAGTCAGATGGTCGACCGCATCGTCGCCACACGCCGGCCGCTCGTTTGGACACCGGCCTGCGGTGTGTGGCCCGCGCAGGTGGGCGCCTTTGTCGAAGAGATGGCCGCCGTAGCCGTGGTCGTGGCAGATGGCGGGATTGCGCCACCGGCGTTACTGGCGGGCCTGGCGACGAGGACCCTGATCGTCAGCGCCAACGATCCACTTTCGCGCTGGCACGAGCAGCGGCTCAAAGCACAGTGGCCCGAGGCGCTGGCCGTGGTTGGCGATCTCAAGGCCGCGGCGCAAGCTATTGCGGAGGAGACCTTGGGGACCGCCGTTCGCCGAGGCTTGCTGGAGCGCGCGCACGGTACGTTGAGGAGACACGGAGTAGGGAGCAAGCCGTAGGGCACAAGGGCTCTCCTCCCCCTTGCGCTCTACTGCTTGCTCCCCGCTCCCTACATGGGTGGTCAATCACAGATGGAGGTTCGTCCATGCGTATCCTGAAGTCGGTGCAGTTCTGGGTCGGTCTGCTGCTCGTCGGCGGGGCCTTCGTGGGCGTCTTGCTTTTCGCCCAGCTCACGACGCCTCCGACGTACGAGGTAGCCATCGCCGTACAGGACATCCCGGCCTACACGACGCTGCAAGATGCCTACGACAGCGGCTACATCGCGACGGATACCCAGTCCTTCAGCCCCTCGCTCCTGCAGGTTGTCCTCAGTCCAGAGACCCTGCAGGCGATGCTCTCGGATGGGGTCTTCGTTGAGACGGTGCGGGCCGGCGACGTCCTCAACCGGGGGCGCATCGCTACCGGCGAGAACGCGGCCAAAGTGCGCCGTCTGGCGCTGGCGCTCACCGACCCGGAGTTGGTGATCAAGTCGATCCCGGTGGATGCCACCACCACGCCTTACATCGCCGTCGGCGACCTGGTGGATCTCTACACGACGCTTGGTACCGTGCGCGCAACGGAGCTGGCGACTACGACCGTCGCCCCGCTGCCGCCCGGTATGACGCCACCTCCACCGACCCCCGAGCCTCTGCCGGATCTCGAGGCGCTCTCGCAGCCCATCACGGTCACGCTGGACCTGCCTGTGACCAAGCGCGTCGTCGCCGGCGCCATCGGTGGTCCGCGTCAACCGCGAGCAGATCGCCAACCCCCAATACGGCGCGGTGACGACTGATGGCCGAGCAGCCTGCCCCTTTCATCGAAGGGGACGTAGTAGGGGTCGACGTGCTCGTGCCCGAGGCCAGCGCCGAGGCGCTGGATTGGGCGGTGTTCAACGGCAAGATGTCGCTGGCCGTCCGCCCGGCACTGTGGCGCGAGGCCGTCGAGGCCGGACGCCCCTTGCCCGATACACCGGGCTTTGCCTGGCAGGACTTCAACGCCACCTTCTGGGCGGGACGTGATGCCGACGCCCTGCTCGAAGGGCAGAGCCGCTAGGCTCGCACTGACCTGACGACGTGGACATCGGAGATCCCATGGAACGCATCAAAGTCGTGATCGGCACAAAGGTGTGGCGCGACACGCAGGCCATCGAGCGGGGGCTGGCCGACACACCGGAGATCCAGATCGTGGCCGGGCCCACTACAGCCTCGGGTGTCCTGCGAGATGCCGTCGAGATGGAGGCCGACGTCGTCCTGCTCTCACCGACGCTGCCGGGCTTCCGGCCTGAACTCGTGAGCGATCTCCTGCACCACGACAGCGCACCCATTGCGACGGTGGGCCTATTGCCGCCGCTGGAAACACGCGCCGACGAACTCTTGGCGCTGGGGATGAAGGGGTACGTTTCGCTGCCGCTCGATCCGGCCCAACTGCGGCGCCTGCTCGAGCTCATCCCCGAGGCGGTGGCGGCTGCGCGCGCCGAACGCGCCAGCGCCAGCTACGTACCGCTCGACACGCCGACCCTGCACACCGTGGCCGAGGCCGGGTGGCAGCGGCTGGTCATCGCGCTCTGGGGCACCGGCGGCGGGGTAGGCAAGACCAGCCTGGCGATCAACCTGGCGGCGGCGCTGGGGGTGTTGGCCAAGCGGGCCACGCTCCTGATGGACCTGGACATGACGCGCGGCGCGCTGGCCCCGCGGCTGGGGTTGGAGCCGGACCGTAACCTCTTTGCGCTGATGAATGCCCTGCTTCCGGAGGCCCTGCGCGCCCAGGCCTGCACCTGCACGCCGCGCCACCTCAAGGAGAAGGTACAGCCCTGGGGCGGCACGCAGGCGTCGAAGCTCGACTGCCTGGGAGGCTTGCCGGGGATGCATATCGCGGGCTTGCCGATCTTCCGCGAAGACCCCGAGCGCACTCAAGGGCTCATTCGCGCCATCGTCGACACCGCGCGCAAGCAGTACGACTTCGTGGTGCTTGATCTGGGACCGGACATCAACAACGACGTGCACTTCGCGGCCCTGGATGACGCAGACCTGGTCTTGGCCGTCGTGCGCCCGGATCTGGCCGACATCGCGGCCACCGCCCAGACCGTCGGGCGGCTGCGGCAGGCGTTCGGGGAGGGGTTGGGCAAGTTCGAGCTGGTGGTGAACCAGTGGAGCGCGGATGCGGGGATTCGCATGAAGGACCTGGTCACGGCGATCGGCATGAAGAAGTTCGCCGAGGTGCCCTACGATCCCACCTTCACCTACGTCAGCAACCAGCAGCGGCCCTTTGTCCTTGAGAAGCCCAACGCGACGTCTGACGCGATCGTCTCGATGGCGACGCGCTTTTTCCCGCCGCTCGCGCCCATTTGGGTGCGGCAGGGCGGGCGCATCGACGGCGATGCCGCTGCCTTCCAGACGCCCGCGCGCCGCAAGGGCCCGGGCCTTTGGGCGCAGGTGCAGCAGGTGTTTGTCGGCAGATGAGACCGGAAGACCAGATGCCGGAAACCGGAAAGCGGATGCTGGATGGTTGATGTTGTATACGGTGCGGCAAAGCTGCACGGCGCCCGGAGTCAATGCGCGAAGCGCAGGAAGCCCATCCAGCTTTAGCTTCTGGCCTCCGGCATCCAGCATCCAACACACCAACATCGACCATCCCATAGCCAAGGAGTTCTCTAGTGCCCACATCTTCAGCCTTTGCCCAGCGCGTGGCCGTGCAGGCAACCGCCGCCGACCCCGATCCTTACGTAGCACTCCTGGCCGCAGCGCGGGAGCGGTTGGCGACCCAGTTCAGCCTGGAGGCGCTGCGCGCGCCGACCGTTGCCGTGGAGCAGGAGGCCGAGGCCGTGCTGCGCGGCCTGGTCGAGGAGCACGCAGCCGCGGCAGTGCGCCAGGGGCACGCCTTCACCGATCCGGTGGAAGCGCTCATCATCCGCCTGCAGTATGACATCTTCGGCTACGGCGTCATCACGCCATATCTCAACACGCCGACGGTCGAGGAGATCATGATCAACGGCCCCGACGTCGTGTGGATCGACGATGCCGAGCGGGGGATGTACCGCGCCAGCGTGCGCTTCGAGAACCCACGCGAGGTGCAGAAGCTGGTGGATCGGATTGCCGCCCGCCACGGGCGACGCTTCGACCGCTCCAACCCCCGGGTCAACGCCAAGATGCCCCCGCTCCAGGGCAGCGGATGCAGCCGCCTCAACGCCGTGATGGAGCCCCTGGTCGACAACGTCCCCGTCGCGGTGACCATCCGGCGTCACCGGCTGGTCGCCCGCACGCTTGAGGACCTGGTGCAACTGGGAACGCTCACCGCGGACGTCGCGGACTTCCTCAAGGCGTGCGTGCTCGGGCGGCTCAACCTGATCGTCACAGGAGGGACCGGATCGGGAAAGACCAACACCCTCAACGCGCTGTGCGCCGTGCTCCCTCCCGAGGAGCGGGTGATCACGGTCGAGGACACCCCGGAGCTGCAGTTGGGGCTGGCCAACTGGATCGCGATGGTCACCACCGAGGAGACCGAGGAGGGACAGCGCCCGGTGACGCTTGATGATCTGGTCATCAATGCCCTGCGGATGCGACCGGACCGCATCGTGACCGGCGAGGCGCGCGGAGCTGAAGTCCGGTCCGTCCTTATGGCCGCCAACACCGGGCATGACGGGCAGATGCTGACCCTGCACTCCAACGGCGTCCACGAGATCGCCAACCGTGTGGTGCAGATGTGGCAGTTGGCCGATTCCGTGATGGCGCCGGGCGTGATCATCCGCTATCTCGTCGATGCCTTTGACCTGGTGCTCTACATCGAGCGTATTACCGTGGCGGGACGGCGGCGACGTGTCGTCAAGCAGGTTGCGGAGCTGCTCCCGTCTCGCGCGATGGAGGGCGACACCCCGGCCATCAACGTGCTGTGGCAGGACACGGGGAGCGGCCTGCAGTGGACGGGGATGTACCCGGAGCTCTTGGAGGAGCGCATCCGGATGCGCACGGGGGCGCCGGTGAACCTGCGGCGGTACTTTCGGAGGTGAGTGTGTTCAAACGCAAGCGTGACCTGATCGTCGTCGTCGCGACGCGCCAACCGGGTGTCGTGGCGGCGCTGGAGGCAGCCGCCGAGGCACTGACCGGCGTGCACCTGGTGCGGCGCGAGGCCGTGAGCCTCGATGGGGCCTACCGCGCCCTGCAAGGGGCTCATCTGGCCATTGTCGATCCGCAAGGGTTGGCGCCGGGGCGAGAGACCCTCTCGTCAGAGATGCTCGAAGCGGCGCTAGCGAGTGCGGGGCTCGTCGCGGTGGACGGAGCAGCCTTTGTCACCGCGCCGCAGGCGTACCTGGAGCAGGCGCTGGCGACCACGGGGCTCGGGGAGATGCTGCCGCCGCGCGCGGTTGCCTTCACGTCGCTCTCCGGGGGCGTCGGCAAGACGACGCTGGCGTTGGCGACGGCCCTCTCCTTCCACCGCACGACCCGCTTGCCCGCGGCGGTGATCGAACTCACGCCCGGCCCCTCGGCGCTTCTGGCCCTCAGCGGTGCCGAGGGCGCCGATCTCTATCGCGCGATCACCCAGGACGAAGCGTACCCCACCTGGCGCGGGGTGACCTTGGTGCCCATGGCCTGGGAGACGGTGCGCTTGCTGCGGCCTGAGCAGGTGCAGGCTGCCTGGCAGAGCGTACAAGAGGCGCACGTCTACACAGCCTTCGACGCTCCCGGCTGGCATCCGCTCTGGGACCTCGTGGCCGCCGAACGCGTCTTCGTGTTAGCCGACCAGCGTGCCGAGGCTCAAGGGGCGGCGCTCCACTTGGCTGCCCGGCTGCGTGAGGAAGGCCACCAGGCTGCGCTGGGGCTGAACCGGGCGGGTCTCGGGGGGGCACTGGCGCTGCCCGAGAAGCCCGCCTTCGCCCTCAAGGCATCGCGCGACCCACTGTCGCTCGGGCCGCAGGTCTTGCACGCCATCTATCCCGGATGGAGGAACCGATGAGCCGCAAAGTCCAGACGCTCTTGGGATGTGTGGCCCTGCTCCTGGCGGGCGTGAGCGGCTACGCCGTCTACGTCTACTTCGACCGGCTGACGACGCTGGCGACGTTGCCGGTCCCGGCGCAGGTGATCCCGGCCGGCTCCCTGATCCTGCCTGAGATGCTGACCGAGCGCGAGGTGCCGCGGGCGCTTCTGGACGAGCCCGTATACGTCGCGGCCGCGGACCTGGCCGGAAAGGTAGCCCAGGTGCCCCTGCAGCCGGGGATGGTCGTCTACCAGGCCTTTGCCGTCTCCCCATCCGCGTATCGCCTGGTCGACGATCCGGCGCTGGTGGTTGCGGCGCTGCCGGTCGACCCGGCGCGGGCCGTGGGCGGGCAGATCCAGCCGGGGCACCACATCGACCTCTGGCAGCTGCCCAAGGTACGCCAGGGCGACGTGGCAGCGACACCCATCACGCCGACCTTGGTGTTGAGTGACGTGCTGGTCGTCGACGTGCGCAGTTCCTCCGGGCAGGCCGTGGGGCGACTGCCGCAGGCGGTGCCTGGCGAGAGCGCGACGCAAGGGAGCAGCCAACAGCAGGCGCTGCCCTTGCAGATCCTGACGGTAGCTGTCCCTGTCTCGCGTACCGAGACGCTAATGTCCCTGATCGCCGCCGATCGCGCCAACGATGCCTTCCTGTGGGCGGCGCTGTCGCCGCTCGTGCGTCCTGCGGTAACAGAGAAGGCGCTGCCTGACTCCTCTCAGCGCTGTACCTACGGCGCCGGTCACGCCCACGTCCACACCCGAGATCCGGCCCTCGCCCACGGTGCCGCCCACCCGCGAGGCCACGCCGACGCCCACACCGACGGCGCTACCTCGCGTCGACGTGCGGGTGGTGGTCGGCACCGGTGGGGCACCGCTTCTGGTGCGCGATGCACCCGGCGGGCAGGTGGCCGGAGAGCTACAGGAGGGCGCGGCGGTCGTGGTCCTGGAAGGCCCGGTGCGCGATGCCGCGGGCGCTCCCTGGTATCGCTGCACGCAACAAGGTGACGCAGCCGTCACGGGATGGGTGGCCGGGCATTTCTGGAGGTGCAACCGTGACGCAGGTGGATGGGGAGCTCGTGCAGACGATGCGCACCTACGTAGTGGAGCACGGGATTGCGGTGCCCGGCTGGGGCGCCGAGGCGAAGCTGCAGGCGTTTGAGAGCGCGATTGCCGAGTCCCTGGTGCGCCTCAACCTGGGTCGCCGGGTGCGCGACATCCCGGACGTTGCCCGCCACATTGCCCGGCGTCTCACCGGTGTCGGGGTATTGCAGCCGCTCCTGGACGACCCCGAAGACGCGATCCAGGAGATCGTCGTCCGCGACGGGTGGGTCCAGGTGGAGCGCGCGGGTGAGATCGAGGACGTGGGCGCGCTGGCGCCGGATGACGAGTTTGCCCTGCTGGTCGAGCGCACGGGTGACATGGCCCGCCGCCAGGCCACCGGCTCCCGCCCCTACGTGCTGGTGGATCTGCCCGGTGGCGCGCGTTTCACGGCCATCACGCCGCCGCTCTCGGCGGCCGGGGTGGCGATCAACATTCGTCGTTTCCCCCGGACGCGGCTCGACCTTGCAGCGCTCCAGGCGCAGGGGGCGTTCTCTCCTTCTAATAGCGCCACCGGCAGCACCTGTGCCCTGGAGCGTACGGCCACGGATGACACACCTTTAGCTGCCTACCTGGCCGCGGTCGCGCGCTCGGTGGGGGCATCGCTCCTGATCTCCGGGGAGTTCTCGTCGGGCAAATCCACGCTCCTGGGCGCTCTGGCCTCGCTGGTGCCTGAGACCACGCAAGTGGCCGTGGTCGAGACCTTCAGGGAAGTGCAGCTCACCCATCCCCATCCCTTGCGCGTGGTCGTACCGGGCGACCGGCCCGACTTTCCCACGATGGACGAGGTGCTCAACGTGGTGATCACGCGCATGCGGCCGGATCTCCTGATTGTCGGCGAGATCGTGCGTGACGAGGCGCCGCGCTTCTTGGACGCCGTCAATCTGGGGAAGCGTGCCTGGGCGACGATCCACGCCGGAAGCGCCCTGGGTGCCCTGCACCGTCTGGAGACCAAGGCGCTGACCTCGGGGCTTCCCCACCGCGCGGTACGGGAACAGATTGCGCAGAGCGTGAACCTGGTCATCCACCTGGCCCGCTTCGGACGCGAACGCCGGGTGGCCGAGGTGGCGCTCGTCGAGGGGCTTACCTCGACCGGCACATATGCCCTGCGCTACCTGCCGGTGGGTCGCATCGCGCCTCGCGCGACACTGCTGGCCGATCTGTGGGAGCAAGTTAGGGGAGGTTGGGAGGTGCGCCTATGAGGCCCTGGCATCTGTGGGCGCTGCTGCTTGTCCCACCCGCCCTGGTGGCTGGCGGCGTGGGGGCGCTTTCGCATGCCGGGCTGACAGTGGCGAGCGAGGTCGTGGCCGGCCTCCGGCGGCGGTTGCTGCGACGGGTGGTGCTCTCGACGACGGCGACCGAGGCGACCTTGCAGTGGGGGAGACGCCAGATCTCTTTGCGGCCGACGGACGCGCTTCCCGCCGCAGGAGGGTTGCTCCTTGCGGCGGCCTGGCGCACGCCGTGGCTCTCGCTCTGGGCGCTGGTCTTGGGCCTGGGCGCGAGCGCCGTTCTGCGCGCTGCCCGGCCGCGCGTCACCGCCGATCTGCGGGCCGAGCAGGAGCTTTTCCTGAGCGCGCTTCGCAGCCGGTACGCTGTGGAGCAGTCGCTGGCCGCGGCGCTCGACGGTGCGGCTGCCGACCTAGGGGATCCCGAGGGAAGCCTGGTCCTGGCCGCCCGAGAGGCTGTGCGACGGCTGCACATCGGACAGCCGCTCGCCGAGGCTCTGGTTCCTCTGACCACCCAGGGGCAGACGCTGCGCAGCCTGGTGACGGTTCTCTCCAAAGCACCCCGGTCGGCGAGCGCCGAGACCGAGACGCTGCTTGAGGAGCTGGAGGAAAGCGCTCGGGGCAAGCGCCGGCTGGCCGACCGTGCCCGCGTCACCCTGGCGGTCGTGCGGCTGACGCTGTGGATCTTGGTGGGGGCCAACGTCACTGCCGCGACACTTGGAGCGCTCCTGCCCACCTGGCACGCTCACTACGTGCTGCGATCCCTTTGCCTACGTCGGGGGGACCGGGATGGCGCTGGCGGGCTTTGGGTACTTTGCATTCAAGATCAAGGCGCTTGAGGAGCGACTCTGACATGACCCTGATATGGCTCCCTGCCTTCCTGGCTGCTTTGGGGGTAGCGCTTCTGGCCCCGGCTTTGGGACGGAGCGTGGCTACGCTCGTCGCGCTGCGCCGTCGGCGCCGGTCCTGGGCCCGCGGGGTATCTACCACACAGGCAGAGACCCCGCTGTCGCCCGAGGCGCTCTTTGGCATCCCGCCCCTGGCACCGTCGATGGTGGGGGCGACCGTCGCCGGGCTCGTGGTGGCCCAGGTACTCTTGAGCGGGCCGGCCCGCTGTCTTGGGCCGCTGGCAGGCTTGCTGCCCTGGCTGTGGAAGCAGAGCCGGATTCGCGAAGGACGGCAGGCCGTACGCCGGGACGTGACCGACCTGGTGGAGACCTTGCGCCTTTACCTGGCCTTCGCCCCGACCCCCGGTGCCGCCCTGACGCTCGCTTTGGCCGAAGCGCACGAGGGCGTGCTCTGGCAACGCTTGCTCGTCCATCGCGACGTGCTGGCGCTTGAGGGACCGGCGGCGCTCCTGGAGCAAGTGGCACAAGAGGTGGATTCGGCGGATCTGCGGCGCCTGTTGGGCCGCATTCGTGCAGCGCAGGCGGGAAGCCTCGGCTTCGCGCCGGCGCTGCGGGCCGCGGCCGACGAGCTGGCGGCGGAGCTACACCGGGAACTGGCGGAGGTGGTCGAGTCGGCGCCCACCAAGCTGATCATGCCCATCCTCGTCTTCCTGATGCCGCCGGCGCTTGTCGTGACGTTGAGCCCGCCGGTACAGACCCTGCTGGACACGCTGGCAGGAGCGGGTCCGGTACCGGGGCTGTGAGGAGACGTGTCTGGTGATGGGGGAATGAGTGCGCTCATTCCCCGGAACCCAAAGGGCCCTATGCCGTTGCGTGGCCCATCATCCTAACGTAGTCAGTCTTGTAGGAGGCACAACCATGCGTTTTCTTCGTGGACGTCGTTCTGCTGATACCGTCGAATGGATCGTAGGGCTCATCTTGGTGGTGAGTGTGGTGGGGTCGATGATCTACACCATCGCCAACTCCAGCAAAGTCCAGGGCAGCCTGACCAATAGCTGGATCGACGGGATCCCTGCCCCGACGACCCCGTAAGGGGCAGTTGAGGATGACGGTGGGTGGCCTGCCCCACCCACCGTCTAGTTGAGCCCAAGGAGGAGAACGATGCGTTTTCTGACCGGAACCCGCGCGCAAAGCGCCGTCGAGTGGCTGGTGGTGGCCATCATCATCGTAGCCGTGGTCGGCGGGATGATCTGGTCGATCCACGTCACGCTTGCCGACAAGCTCAGGGACTACAACGATGCACTCTGATCTCATCGCCCACGTCGCGTGGGCCGCCACCGTAGCCCTCCTCAGCATCTGGCTGGGACTTCTGGCCCGCAGCGACGTGCGCACGCGGACCACGCCTGCCTGGGCGACGGCTCTGCCGCTCCTGCTCATCGGGGGCGTGCGCGCTACCTTGCTGCCACCCGACGGCGCCCTTTGGCCGGGTGGGGCAGGGGTGGGGTGCGCGCTCCTGATGATCGTGCTCTCCGACACGGTACTGGGCGTGCCGTTTGCGGGCCTGGCTCTCATGTGCGCAGGGCTTTCAGGCCCGGAGGCACAGGTCCTGGTCGGCAGCTGGATCGCGGCCTTGCTTCTGGCGATCTTGGGGGTCTGGGGCGCCGGAGACGGCAAGATCTTTGCCACCCTCGTGGCCCTCTTCCCGGATCTGCGGCTGGTCGTGGTGCTGGCGATCGCCATCCAGGTGGGCAGTGGGATCGCCCTCCTGTGGAAGTATGGGCGCGCGACCCCGGTGGCGTTGCGAAGCGTGGTGCACGACGCCCTCCGCCTGCAGTTTCCCAGCCGCACCGGCGAACAGGGCGACCACCCCGCGGTACCGTGGTTGGCGGTGGGGACCCTGGTCTACCTTGGCTTGAGGACGCTGGAGGTCCTGTGAGTAAAGCCGTAGGCATGGGGCGCCGGACGAGCGAGGGCGGGCAAGCCGGCATCGAGATGCTGGTAGTGCTCCTGCTCTCTGTGCCCTTGATCTTGGGGGCCTTGAGCCTGGCCCAGGGGTTTGGCATCCGCCAGGCGCTGGCGCAGGCGACCGCCGTGGCCGCGCGACAGATCGCGCTCGATCCGGGCGCGCGAGGCTCGGCGTTTGCCCGTGTGAGCGCTTCGGTCGACGGAGCGCTCCTCGGCGGAAGCGGGGCGGTGGCCTGCGAGGTGCAGGATGCCGCGGGCACCCCTGTCGATCCGAATGCCCTGGCCTTCGGGACGTCCTTCACGGTGCGCTGTAGCGTGCCGTTTCAGGCGCGCATCCCCTTCATCGCGACCGCGCCGCGGACGCTGGTGGCCGCGCAGCCCGAGGTCATGGAGCGCTATCCGTGACACACAACAAGCGGATCTCCTCCTGTCCTATCCTGCATCGACCGAGGATCTGGATGACATCGACAGTCAACCATTCCGCCAGCACGCGCGACGATCCTGCGGGCACCCGCGCGGTCAAGCCACGCTGGCCGCCAGGCTGGGGCTCCTGATCCTGGCGCTCCTGGCCGCAGGCATCGTGGACCTGGCGCGGCTGTGGGAGACGCGCCTCTGGGCTTACCGCGCCGCCGAGGCGGCCGCGCTTGCGGGTGCCTCGGCAGGCCGGGATTATGGCTCATTCGTCGCGACCGGGCTACCTCACCCTTGACGGAGCGACGGCGCAGGCCGCCGCGGAGGACACTCTGCACGCGGCGCTCCAGCAGCGCGGGCTCGACGGCGCGGCGACATATGACATCCGCGTCCACACGACCACCGGCCCCGCGAGCTTTCCCGGCTATCCGCCGGTTGCCCGCGCTGCGATATCAGGCACGTCGTGGGCGCCGACCGATCCGGCGGTGGGCGTCTACTTGGTCGTCCCGGTGCGCCCCATCCTCTACGGTTGGGTCAACGCCAATCAGACCGTGGACGTACACGTCTTTGCCGCAGCGGGGGTGGTGCTGTGAGCCAGCGAGGAGCGCGTGTGCAGCGCGTAGTCCGCTTCGGGCTGGTGGCGCTTGTGAGCTCGTGCCTGTGCTGGGCACTGGGCGTGTGGCTGACCGGATGGACCACGGGGACCGACCCCCTGACCACGCCTGTACCGGTCGCTCGTGCTTACCTGCCGCTGGTCACCTGCGAGTCGGCCCCGCCCGAACCACGAGCCGTGCAGGTCATCACCTTGCCGGTCGAGAGCGTCGTCGCGTTGAGTTCCTGGGGCCCCGATCACGCCGCAGCATATGCGCCGGACGGCAGCGGCGTCTTCGGCGACGCAGGGGACTGGATCAGCACCGGCGTCGCGCCCAATGACTACGGCGGCACGTACCTGGCCCGCTCGTATCTGGAGGTGTCGGTCCCTGCCTTTGAGGGGCGGATCTTGAGTGCCACGCTCCACCTGGTGCCCTGCACCGCGCACGACACGCTCTACCCACCGCTGCCGCCCGCGACGGTAACCCTGCATACAGGAACCTGGCAAGGGACCCTCGCGGCGGTCCGAGCCTGCGGCCCTCTGGGGGGCATGGCGCCCTGACATCGTCGGGCAACTATCGACCGCAACCGCGCCGCCTTGCTGGAATGGGGCTGCGGCCTCGTGGTCCTGGGTCGCGATTCCCCTTGAGGCAAGCGCCGTGACGCCAGGGGATGTCCTGCGGCTGGCGGTGCGCGACGCGGAGGATGACGTCGACCTGCGCCCTGCCTACGCCCACGGCAGCCGCTGGTTCTATCACCCGCCTGCGGCGGGGCCTGCGTATCTTGAGCTCTGGTTGGAGGTGGTGGGATGATGACGTGGGTGGTGCGCATGGGTGGGGTGCTGGCGCTTCTGGCAGGCCTGGTGCGAGCGCGATCTGGCCGGGGGCACAGGTGGCACAGCCGCTTACCGCGCCGCTCGCCCTCCGCCTCTATACGCCTGTGGCGTTTGACGAGTTCAACGGCGCCGACTGCGTCAGCGGCTTTGGCTGGCACGATGCGTGGGGTACGAGCACCGTCCAGTGCACGGGAAGCACGGTGCGGATCGTGCCCCGGCCGGGACAACACCGCGGCTCGGGCCTTCTGTGGCACAACAACGTCTTTCCGGCATCGGGCAACCTGGTCATCGAGGCCCGTCTGCGCTACGTGGCCAATGGCGGCTACGGCAACGATGCCCTGGGCGTCATGATCGCGCCCTACAGCGGCGAGCGCCTCTGCTTCAACGGCCGCGACTTCTACAACGGCGATCCCCACTGTCCCAGTCCCTTGCCCGACACCGGGTGGGGCAGCCACCAGGTGGGCAACAGCTCGTGGCGCAGCGTCTATATGCACGACACCTCCGGACACGACTACGAGTGGCAGGAGGCGCCGCCCAACAACGCCGTGTGGCTCATCGCCCGGTGGGAGTACGTTGCCGCGACGGGTCAGTGGACCAAGTACGTCTACGTGACCAACGACCTGCCCAACGATCCGACCCGTCCCTACGCCGACAGCGCGCCGACAAACGTCCAGACCTTTACCTATGCGACCCGCCCCGTGAGCTACCGCATCGGCCATCCCATCTACTTCACCGGGTCAGGGGGCAGCTGGGGGCCGGGGACGTGGGTCGTGCCGGAAGTCGACTACGTGCGCATCTGGCAGTGGCGCGACGCGACACCCACACCTACCCCGACGCCGACGCGCACACCCACCCGCACCCCTACGCCCACCGCAACGCCCACACGGACGCCGACCGCGACGCCCAGCCCTACCCCGACGCGCACGCCGACGGCGACCCCCACGCCCACCGCGACACCTCTCCCACCCGACATCAGCGTGCTCTACCCGTGGCTGGTCTGGTACGGCCCGCAGGTCGGCCAGCCGACTCAGGTGGTCCGCGGCCACGACTTCACACCGGGCGGCGTGGTGCGCATCCACGTGCGCGGGCCGTTTGATGCCGCAGGAGACCCTTTGGCCTGCAACACCGAGGTCGTGCACACGCTCAGGGCCGATCCTCTCGGGCGTATCTTGCTCGATGCATCCGGCACCGGCGATGGGTTCTTTGGGACGGCGTGCCGGGGAACGTGGCGGGCCTGGGCAGACGACGTCACGCGCGGTGTGACCACGGGGACGGTTACCTGGACGACGGCCTGGTTCCCGGTTCACAGGGAGGAGTGAGCATGCCCTGACATCAAGGCGTGGCGGCTGCTGGCCGTTTGGATCTTGACCTGTCTGCTCGGTAGCGCCCTTGCAGTGCGATCCGCTGAGGCTCGACCCCGGCACCCGAGACGGCGCGGGTCGTGGTCCGCAACGCCACAAGCGAGACCTTGAGCGTCTGGCCGCTGGGGCCCGAGCCGCACTGCCTGATCTGCCCTGAGGATCCCTTGGCGCCGGGCGAAGAGCGCACGCTCTCTCTAGCGCCGGGCCCCGTCACCTGGGAGGTCCTCGCCGTGCCGTACGCCGACTGTCGCCACTGCCTATCACCTGCCAAACGTTGAGGCCGTGATCGCCCCGCGGGGCGTCACGCGGGTCACGCTCTCCGGTTTCGCGCCGGAGTCAGACTGAGGAGGTCATATGTCCACCCACACACCTACCTGGATCTTCGCCGCCTTGGGGGCGGCCGGGGTGCTTCTAGCCTGGATCGGGGCGACCACCCGCCCCTTTGTGCGCGTCGTGCCCGCCGACCGCCGCGGCATCTTGGCGCAGCTCGACGCGCGCCTGCAGGCGGGCGACGTCCCGCTTTCGGCCCGCGAGTTTCTGCTCACGGGGCTTGGGATCGGGCTGGCGCTGGGAGGTGGGGCGCTCGTGGCGCTGGGTCCCACGATCCTGTCTGCCGTGGTGATCCTGGTCGGCCCCGTCGTCTACTGGCAGATCTGGGCCGCAAGACAGGAGCGCTACCGCGCGACTACGTCCAGGCGCTGGACCGCGCGATCGAGACGCTGCTCCGCTCCTACAGCGCCAACCCCAACCTCAACGCCGCGCTGCAGGAGGCCACGCCCTACATGTTCGAACCGGTGCGGGGGGACTTTCTGCAGGTGGTGACGGCGCTGCAGACCGGGACGTCGATCAGCGACGCCGTCTACCAGGTGGCCGAACGCCGCCGCAACCCGTACTTCGACATGCTGGCCGAGGCCCTCGCCGTCCGCGAGCAGCAGGGCGGCAAGCTCAAGGGCGTGCTCCAGGGGCTCCAGAGCCTGATGCACGGGGTGATCCAGATCCAGAATGAGGTCCGCGCACGGCAGACCCAGCCCAAGCTCGAGGGCACCATCGTCGCCGTCGCACCTTTCGGCTTTCTGGTGCTTCTCAAGCTCGTGATGGGGCAGTACGAGGGCGGCTTCTACGGCACGCTGGAGGGCCAGCTCGTGTTGGCCGTGGCCGTCGTCTTCTCGGGTCTGGCCTACTCTGCTCTCCCAGCGCATCGCCAAAGCCGGGTTGGATCTCGAGGCTCAAGGAGCCGCGCGATGACGTCCCTATGGTTGGCCTTCCTGGGCGGCTTGGGGGCCCTCCTGATCGTCACCGCCGCGCGACGTCGTGCGCCGCGGACGCTGGCGCTGCGGGTGGGGCTTGAGCAGGTACAGGCCCGACGCCCTCTGGTCGACCGGCTCTTTGGCAGGCTGGCGCAGGATCTCGCGCGGCGGGGAAATCGCACCGACGTCGAGACGCAGCTCAAGCAGGCCGGTCTCTGGGAGCGGGTCGGCGCCCTGTATCCCGACGCGCGCACCTTCTACGCCTACAAGCTGGCCAGTGCCGCAGGGCTCGGGGTGCTGGGCCTGGGCTTTGGCGTGCTCCTGGCCGGGATCGGGGGGCTGCCGCCGAGCCTGAGCCTGGGCGTCGCGGCAGGCACGGGGTCCTTGGGCTTCTTCCTGCCCGACCTCGATCTCAAGGGCCGGGTCGCGCGGCGCGACGACCAGATGATCGCCGATATGGCCTCGGCGCTCGACCGGCTGGCCAACTTCCTGGCCGCGGGCTTCCCCTTGCCCTACGCCATCCACCAGCTGGCCCAACGCCCCGGCGGGGTCTTTGTCGCGGAACTGCGCAACGTCGCCGCCCAGTACAACGTCAGCGGGGATCTGACCGCCGGGATCGACGCGCTCCTGGAGGACAACGGCAACTTGCTGCCCCTGGTGCCCTTTGCGACGCTGGTGAAGACGGCCACGCGGCTGGGTGGGGGCGTGGGTGAATCGTTGCGCGCGCTGGCCGAGGAGCTGCGGGCGGAGCTGACCCAGCGCATCACGGCGCGCGGCTATCGTAACACGGTCCTGATGATCGTCCCCGCGTTCTTCGCGATCCTGGCGACGCTCTTGGTACTGGCGGCACCGGGCGCGCTGCGCGCCTTTGCCAGTCTCTCATCCGGCGGGTTCTGAGCTCCGCGGAGCGCTGGAAAGGAGGTGATGCCTACTGAGCCATTGAGGTGGGTCGGGGGTCCCAGGGAGGGACGTGAACTCTATCCATACCAGACGTCCCTCCCTCGCACCGCAGGTCGTGGGAGTCAACCGCACAAGGAGGCTTTTGAACGTATGAATATCGTACGCACCACACGACGCAAGCTCGACGTAGCCTGGCTGCGACTGTGCAACCGGGTCGCCCAGGACCCCCTGCTCTGGCGTTACCGGATGCTGCGGCAGCGCCGGTTTGCCACAGCCCTGGGCCGCGAGACGGGGCAGGGGTTGCTTGAGTACATCATCGCCATCGCCGGGGTCTTTGTGGTCGCGGCGGCCGTGCTGGCGCTCTATCGCGCGATCCAGGCCAAGTACGGCGAGGCTACCGGCAGTGTCAACTCGCTGGGTATCTCGGCGCCTTGAACGACGTGGGGAGGGCCGGCCTCGCCGCTCTCCCCACCTGGGAGGTCATATGACGAGTTCCACAGATCGCAGACACGAGCAGGGCCAGGCGCTCGTGGAGATGCTCCTGGTGCTGCCGGTCTTCCTCTTCCTGACCGGGGCCATCGTCGGTCTCGGGTGGGCGTATTGGGTGCGCCTGAATCACGCTGCCTACGCCCAGGACGTCACCGCCGTGGCGGGGAAGGCTAACGACGTGGCCGCGGGTCTCCAATGGGCAGCGCGCTTCGAGGGAGGCGCGAACGTGGACTTCGCGGCCCAGACCGCCGTGAGCCCCCGGGCGGCGGAGCGCGGCGTCCACGCCACGGCCCGCTACCAGGCACCGGCGCCCCTGCTCTGGGATCTGGAGGCGCCCACGATCACGGCGGGGGCCTTCTCCCGCTGGGAGCGCTTCTATCCCGGCCCACCCTCGCCGGGAGCCTTTGAGTGAGGAAGAGCAACGGTGGAGTTGCTTGCGCGCGACGAGCGGGGCCAGGCGGCCCTGGAGATGCTGATCGCTCTGCCGCTTCTGCTCCTGATCCTGGCGGCGGTCCTGGGCTTCGGACGTGTCCTCTTCGTCGGGATGGCGG
Organism: uncultured Chloroflexia bacterium; assembly: GCA_963775195.1. Lineage (GTDB taxonomy): Bacteria > Chloroflexota > Anaerolineae > B4-G1 > SLSP01 > PWVB01. The sequence continues at coordinate 107,832 of CAVZIC010000018.1, read as the reverse complement.
TCGACCAGGCAGCCTTCGCGGGCGGGCGCTTCGCCGCCGAGAGCCTCGACCCGTATCAGGCTGCTTACCAAGCCTACCGCGCCTCCGCCTGGAACCTGGCCGACAGCGGTCTTGACGCAGGACCGATGGCCTGGCGCCTGTCTTCCCCAGGCTGGCAGCGAGGCGAGACGGTGACCAACGAGGTGGGCCTGACCGTCGGCCTCGGCGACATCCCGCTGGCCCCGGCACTCTTTGGCGCCGACCGCGTGACCTTGCGTCAGGCGGCGACTTTCCGCATCGAGAGGTGGAAGTCGCGATGGCGATGACGAAGGGGTGGATGGAGTGCAAGGCACAGGATCGAGAGGCACAAAGGAGTATCGTCCGGACACCGCTCGTCCGGCCTGCCGGATGAGCGTGGCCAGGTTCTGGTCTGGCTCCTGGTCCTTCTGCCGCTGCTCCTCCTGTTGGTCGGGATGCTGATCGACGGCGGGATGATGTTCCGCATCTATCGGCTGGCTCAATTGGCTGCCGACGCTGCCGCCCACGCCGCTGCGCAGGAGCTGGACACCGACCTCTACCTGCGCACCGGCCGGGTAGCCCTGACGCCCGAGGCCGCGCAGGTCGCCCAGGACTTGGTAGCCCGCAACACACACGGTCAGGTCACCTGCGGCCGGCCGCACATCTGGGCCGAGCGGGTGGAGCTCGTCTGCCGGGCTCACCTGCGCCCCGTGGTGCTATTCCGCGAGACGACGATTGAGGTGGCGGTGCGGGGACGCGCGCGACCTGCCTGGGGCATATCAGAGGAAGGAGAGTGAAACATATGCGACAAAGAAACGATACCTGCACGGCCCGCGGACATCCCTGTCGGACTTGGCGTGAGGGCAGTGAAGCCACAAGGAGGTCAACGTGAAACTCAAACCGACGGCACATGTGCTGATCGCGGTTGCCCTTATCCTGGCTGGGGTGCTGGTGACCGGAGGGGGACGGCTGTACGGGCGCATCACGGCGCCGCGCATCGATCCCGAAGCGTCGCCACTCCCTACCTCGACGCCCTTGGCCGCAACCCTAGAGCCGACGTCGCCCGTGGCTGATGGGTGGGAGACGTACCACGACGGACAGGGCGGCACGTCCTACGTTCCGCCGCTTGCCGAGGCGCAGGCGCTGCGCGAGGCTTTCGCCACGCTCCTCTACCGCGTGCGGGTGCCCCACGCAGACGAGGCCACGCTTCTGGCCCATGATCGGGAGGCGAGTATCGCCCAGGCACGGGCGCTGGTGGCCGAGGACTACGCCTGGCCGCTCCTTGAGACGCCGTTTGTCTTCGTCTACGGGACGCTCGGGCCCGAGAACGAGATCCTGTGTGCCGATACCACCCACTGCCGCATCTCCCAGGCAGTGCTCGGGATCGAGTCGGTGCTCATCTTCGACGAAGCGATGTGTGGGGTCGCCCGCGAGCACCCCGTGCCTGGCGCCCTTGAGCGCCGAGCAGCTCGATGCGCGGGATAACCTTCTGACTGCCGATTTTCGCCAGGCGCCTGATGGCACCTGGCGACTGGTGGCCTGGACGACGCAAGGGCTGCCTGCGGCGCCCGAGGGGTGGTAGACGATGAGCACACTACGACCGGCAACCTTGACCAAGCTCACGATCATCTCGTTCGTCGCGCTCGCCCTTCTGGCGCTCACCGATTTTCTGCCGGCGGGTGCGTGCTGCGAGCCGCCGGCCAACGGCTGCTGCGGCAGCCCGATGAGCGGTTGCTTCCAGTGCCGCACGGGCGACAGCGGCGGCGGGGGCGATGGCGGTGAGGCGACGCCCGCTCCGCCCGCACCTGGGTCAACCTCCGTACCTGGCGACCCCGGCGGTACGCCGGCCGCGCCACCTCCGACCGCCACGCCCCCAGCCGGCCTGCCTGCTAATGGCGCCTACCGCACCAACTGCATCGTGTCGGGCGCCGACAGCCTTCTGCCCGGATGTCCCTCCGGCCGCGCCGTGGCGCTCTGGTGGTGCGTGCAAGGGGGCGAGTGCTACATCGTCCGCGCGCGCTGTGCCAGCCTGGAGGAGTGTAGTCCTGTAATGCCAACGCCCCGTCCCTTGCCGACGCCCGAGCCCAATCGCTGGCCTTGCGACGACGTACCGAGCGTCACCGCCGGCGGGATCGTCCAGACCTGCGACCGCTGGGACTGGGATCTGGCCGTGCAGGTGCTGATCCCGCCGGCCCAAGTGCTACGGAATCCCTGGCCTCGGGCGATCGTGGGCCTGCCCACGCAGATCTGGTACACGGGCGAACCGAGCCGCGCCGAGGCATTCTCCGCGGGAAAGGCGTTCCCCTGTGCCGTCGACCACGGCGCTTCCTACGGCAGCCTCGGCGCCGTGCCGGACTGTCCCTCGCCGGTGGGGCGGCCTGCGGAGGGCACACACGTCAATCTGCAGTTGGGCGTGGCCTGGCAGCGCTGGCAGAGCGGCGACTCGGGCATCTATGGCTACACGCCGCCGTATGACGCCCTGATCACCCTCGATGACCGCACCTGGAACGAAGCCGACGCCGCCCAAGGGCCTTACCTATCGCACGTCTTCGAGACCTCGTCCTTTGGTCTCACCGCCAATGGGCCACGCTGGAATCCCGCCTGTCAGGACCGCGAGTGCACCTGCGATGAGCGCGTGATGGCGTGGGACGCTCCAGCCTATCAAGGCGGCGTCCAGACCTGGTGGTACCCTGAGTGGACGTGGATCTACGACGAGCTGCAGTGCACGCGCCAGGATTGGGGTGACTGCTTCTGGCGTGAATCGGCGCCGATCGGCGTGAACCACCGTGGCTGTCGCAGCGGCGACCACGCGGGGGAGGCGAACTGGTACCAGATCTCGAGCTGTGCCGAGTACCGCTGGCGTACGGTAACCGGGCCGCTGTCTGATTGTCCCGGCGAGCAGCAAGGCGCCTGGTGTCTCTACGACCTGCATGCTCTGGGGTACAACCCTGTGGTGCCGTGGGCCGGCGTCCAGACGGCCGGCGCCGATGGGAGAGGGAATAGATGCGGGAGCTTCAGTCCTGGGCTGTCAATTCCCGTGATCGAGCTGCAGTCCGTGCTCACACCGTAAAGGATGCTGGAGGGTCGATGTTGCGATTGGTGGCGCTGGCGGCCACACCTTGTCCATCATGCCAAGGTTGCTTGTCCAACATCGAGCGTCCATTACCGAAGGATCTCTGGAGGCTATGCTATGAACAACATCTCGCTTTCCGGCGTCGTCGTGCGGCGCCGGATCACGCCTGACCACACGACGGTTTTCCGCGTCCTGATCCCACGCCAGCCGGGGATGCTGCCGAATCCCGACGGCAAGAACTTCGACGCCATCGATGTCTGCATCCCTCAGGCCGTGGGGCGTGCCCCCTCATGGAGCAAGGGCGACTATGTTGAGGTTACGGGTTTCCTGCAGCAGCGCGATACCCGGGAGAACCTCGCACACGTTGTGCGTCGGGCCGAAGGGTTGACCGAGGGGGAGCAAAACGATCTCGCCGGTCACGCAACGCGGGGCCAGGTGCAGCAGCCCAAGGTCGAGGTCGTCGCAACACAGTGGCGATACCTGGCGAAGCGAGAGGACATCCACTAGAGGGGTACGACTGCCATTCAGTGTGTGCTGGTGCATGATTGATGACCTCATAACCGTAACCCTTTTAAGCCCTAAGTGGCGCCAATGCCGTAATCCGTCCGCGAGCATTGCATAGCGGAGATTCTGTCGTTTGACTGGTAAGGACTATGTGGCTTCAGGTCATAGACAGCGATGGACTGTGGGGCGGGCTGAAAGGCTGAGTTATTAGGGATGCTTTCATACCGGTCGATGGCGCGAGTGGTCTGTCGCTGTGTGGAGTCGGAAACGGGGCCGATGGCGTGGGAACAGTGAGTAGAGTGCACTCAAGGTATAGATCTGGAGCCTGTTACGGATTTCAGGCGATGACAGTGGAGAAGCGAGCAAGTTCTCCAGGCCAGGAATACGGGCTTTCAGATCGATGTCAGTGACCTCAACTGCAATGCCCTGCGGATAGCGCTTTTCAGTTCGTGCACTTCAACCTCGTTTGGTTTCCCGTTTTGCTCTACATTCACATGGCCTGCTTATCCAGTCTGTCATACTACTCAAGTAGCCCAGCCAACCAGGCATAAATTGATCCCTTCTTGCAGGAATGACGGACACGATGCGAGATCTCCCCGTGCGCATGAAGAACCCAGAGGCGAATGCAGAGACGATATGACTCATCGCCCTCTCAACCGGTAGATCACGAGCGCGCCGGCCGCGAACAGGACCGTAGCGTAGATGAAGCCAGACGCCGGACTGATCGCTGTCCATAGAGTGCCTACCACGATACTGGACATGAAATCGCCTACGCTATTCACCGTGGCCAGCACACCATAGCCGGTGCCCCGCGCGCCTTCTGGGAGCAGGTCGGCCGCCAGGGCTCCCTCAAGCGTGTCTTCGGCGGCAATGAACAGACCGCCGATCCCAAACAACAGGCCTAAGACCCAAACCGAAGGCACCGCCAGAATCCATCCGATGCTCATCAGCGCTGCGATTGCATATCCGATTGCCAGTAGCCCCCGTTTGTTGACCCGGTCGGCCAGGACGCCGATGGGGTAGGATGCCCCGGCGTACACGATGTTGTGGATCAGATAGAGTAGAATCGCGACCTGGCCGGCTTGCGCAGCTCCCAGCGTGGGGGTAAGCATCTGGGCGGCGCGCAGCGTGAGCAGGCTGTGAGCGAAGTCCCCGGCGCCAAACACGCCGATGCCCACCAGATACCACTTGAACGACCCGGGCAGTTTCCCAATCGCCGCGAGCAGGCCGTCGGCATGACCGGCGGACCTGGAGTGCTCTCGCACCAGGATGGCAAAAGAAAGCGCTGAGAGTAACCCTGGGATCATCGTGAGCCAGAAGACCTGGCGATAGACCGTCTGCGCGCCCTCCTGTCCGCCAAAGTGGCGGATCAAGAGCAGTCCCACGAGAGGACCGCCGACGGCGCCGATGGTGTCGCCCGCTCGGTGAAAGCCGAACGCCCGTCCGCGCGCCTGGGGCTCCACGGATTCGGACAGCATGGCGTCCCGGGCCGGACTACGTATCCCACGGCCAAACCATCCCACGACCCGGACTACCAGGACGACCGGCCACACGTTGGCCAATGCAAATAGGCCCGTGGACAGACCGGTAAGCGTATAGCCTGCCACCGCGATCAGTTTGCGGCGGCCGACCCGGTCGCTGAACCATCCCGAGGTGAGCTTGGCCAAGGAGGATACGGCATCGGCCACGCCTTCGATGATCCCCAGAGCAGCGGCTGGCGCGCCGATGGCGATCAGAAATAAGGGCAAGATCGACGTGGCTGCTTCGTGGCCGAGGTCGCTGAAAAGGCTCGACAAGCCCATACCGAGCACACTTCGATTGAGCCATCTGTCGTGCAATCGGTTGGGCCCGTGGGACTTCGACGACTTTGACGCGTCCATCATCGCTGCCTCCGTTGGCTGAGAAGTGTTCACCGTTGCTCTCCTATGGATACCATCAGCTATAGCCGCACGCCCCGGGAACTAGACCGAGTCACGGCAAATCCAGTGACGTCCGTTCGCCTGCAAGCTGCAGCAAGGCACGTCGCCAAGCGTTGTTCTCATCGTCATTGAGCAGCCCCCGTCGCCTCGCGCCGCGCTTGAGCACGAAACCGTGCATGTCTTCCGAGATTTCCTCAAGTCGATTGGCCTCCTCTGTCAGAAGGAAGTCCGAGACCTCCTGCGTGGGAGAGGCCTGCAAGGCCGCTCTCAAGTGGGGAAAGCATAGCCCCAGTGACCGCCGGTAGTTTGCCTGACCTTCCGGCGTCGCCACGAACTGGATGAAGCGCGCCATCTGAGCCATACCTGCCTCGCGCAAAACCCGGCAAGCCGGACAGGTCTCCGGAGTTGGGAGAAGCGTGTCCACGCCGACCACGTCTTCCCGTGACGATCGTCCGGTCAGTTCGCGTAGTTCGGTCATCACTGTCTCCACCAAGGGCGCGTAACCCTCGCTGATTCCGATAGGAGCAGCGATCTGCTCGAACTGCCAGGTATGGACTCGGCAGAATCCCCGCACCTCGCTGTGGGCGCGTCGCGCTATGTCCTCTTTGGCGATGGCATATTGCCACTTCACGAAGAAATCCAGGACCGCTTGAGTCTGAGCCGCACAGATCGGGCAGGTCGCGGTCATCACGAACGCTGGCTCATCGCCCGACTTTAGCGTTTCCTGCTCGTCCATAGCTTGCTCAAGTGGTGTCAGGTCTGTCAAGGCGTCGCTCTCCGGTTCACCCTCCGCAGGGAGGCTCTCATCCGCTGATTCAAGCGCGGACCGCAGTGCCTCCAGATCGGCTTGTAGTGGACCACGGGAGCGTGAGGAGTCGGCGGCGATCTCAGGCTCTGATTGAGATGATGACAGGCTCTCAGATGTCCCGTCCACAAGCAGCGCGAGTGCGCGGTTCATGACGGATATGAGGAAGACCCGGCTCTTCTCCTGGGCAAGAAACACGCCCAACGCTGCCTCGAGTTCCTCCACGCCGTCGTGTCGAGATCCATCACCGTTGGCGTTGAGCTTGGCTTCCAGGCCCCGACGCGCTGAAACCGGATAGATCTGCACGTCAGGGACCCCCAAGGTTCGCGCGACACCGGCACGGATGTAGTCAAGCACCCGGTCACGCTCGTTTTGTGCCAACAGGTCGATCTTGTTCACCACGACAAACAGCTTGCGGGCCTGTTGACGGATGTCCCACAGGAATCTTCCTTCCGCTTCACTTAATGGGGCTTCGACACTGGTGACGAAGATGACTGCGTCCGCCTCCGGCAGGAAGGCGTAGGTAGTCGCCGTATTCTCCTGTCGTGCAGAACCAATGCCAGGTGTATCGATGAAGTACAGTCCCCTGCGCAGGAACGGTACAGGCAGCTCAATCTGTGCCTCGACCAATCCTCTTTCGTTGCCCGGATTGCCGCCTTCTGTAACGTAGTCAGGTAGTTCGTCCGGAGAGATCTCCTGCTTCAAGCGCCAACCCTTCCGGACCAACTGCACCCGCTCGTGAGGCCCATAGTAGAGCGTCGTGATGGCCGACGTCAATGGCAGGAGGCCGGTCGGCAGCAGGTCCCGCCCGATGATGGCATTGATCAGCGTGCTCTTGCCACGTTTGAACTGCCCTACGACGGCCAAGTTGAAGCGATCCTCTGCCAGCTTTACCAGCAGATCCTGAGCCTGCTGGACCGATGATTCGTCGCCGTGTTCCTCCAGCCACTGCCTCACCCTTTGCACCCGCGAAGCGACTTCATGCTTTGCGGATACGAAGTGGTGCAGTTGTTCCGCCGCTGGTTCCGCCATATTGCTTACAACCCTCCTCCCCGCCTCTCAGCACGCACGAAAAAAGCCTCTACGCACCGTGTAAGACGTCTTGCGCGTCGCACCACGGTTGTAGAGGCTATCAGTCGGCAATACCGACGGATGAGGAGAAAACTCTCCTCGGGTGAGCTTCATCACCCCTATACTTCTGTTCTATCCATTATAGCGCGGCCCCTCTGTCGGTCAACGGCCATATCGACACAGTCATATTCGGGCCTATACCTCATACCTGCAAATCCGTGCTACAATAGTGCACGAGCGATGAGGCTCGCTTATGTGGAACTGCCGGACGATACAACCGGATGATAGCCTCTACCTTTCTGGGCGCTATGGCGCCAGAGCGGTAGAGGCTCTTTTTTTTGACGGATCGGAGGAAAGGCTACGGCTTGGGATGAGGGAACTGCTCAATGACAATCAGCTCCGTTCGCTGCAGATTGCCCTGCGTGTCTTCGAGGAGCGCTTGCGACAAGCCGATGCGATCCTGCAGGATGTGCCGGCGGATGGCATCCTCTATCACTCTGTCATGCCGCTGACCCCCGAACGTCGGGCAGAAGCCGGACGCCTTATCCATGCAGCGTTGGTGGAGGTGACTGCCCTGGCCGAGACGCTCTCACTTGAGAGTGAAGCGGAGGACGTGAGCGCTACCATACGAGCCATGATGGATGAATCTTGGGCTGATCTGCTCGACGCCCGTGCAGCAGCCTTGCGTCGTTACGGCGCCGTGGATCCTGATCTAGCCGCGGCGCTGGACCCGCCGGTAGAGCACCTGGCCACCATAGCGCTGGCTCTGTCAGCGCTCATGAAGACCGATCCGCGTTCACCTAGCGATGTCCCGGCGCATCCGCGCCGATCTCAACTTGTACAGGAGGGAAAGCAATGAGTACTATAGACAAGATCTGGGCCCGTGAGATTCTCGATTCACGTGGCAACCCTACCGTAGAGGTAGAGGTGTGGCTGGAGGACGGAGCCCACGGGCGGGCTGCGGTGCCCTCGGGCGCGTCCACAGGCGTGCATGAGGCGCTGGAGCTACGCGACGACGAGCCATCACGCTACAACGGGAAGGGAGTTTTACAGGCAGTAGCCAACGTCAACGACGGTCTGGCCCCCGAGCTTCTGGGGCTGGACGCCCTGGACCAGGCGGCGGTAGATATGGCGATGCTGGCACTCGACGGCACGCCGAACAAAAGCAAATTCGGCGCCAACGCGATTCTGGGAATAAGCCTGGCAGTCGCGCGCGCGGCTGCCGACTTCGTGGGTCTCCCGCTCTATCGCTACTTGGGCGGCGTTACGGCGCGCACTTTGCCCGTACCGATGTTCAATATTCTCAATGGGGGCGTCCACGCCAACTGGCAGGGGACCGATTTCCAGGAGTTCATGATCGCACCGGTAGGCGCGACCACCTTCCGTGAGGCGCTGCGCTGGGGCAGCGAGACGTATCACGCGCTCAAGGGCGTGCTCAAGGCTCAAGGACACACGACCGGGGTGGGCGACGAGGGTGGCTTCGCGCCCGCGCTCAAGGCCAATGCTCAGGCTGTCGAGCTCATTCTGCAGGCCATCGAAAAGGCCGGCTACCGGCCCGGCGAGCAGATTGCAGTCGCGCTTGACCCGGCGTCCAGCGGCTTCTACGAAGATGGCCTGTACAACCTGCGTACGGAGGGACGTAAGGTGACTGCCGCTGAGATGGTCGATATGTATGCTAATGGGTTGGGCTTATCCGATCGTCGTCCTGGAAGACGGGCTGGCGGAGGACGACTGGGCCGGGTGGAAACACCTGAATGAGGCCATCGGCGGCAAGATCGAGCTGGTGGGAGACGATCTCTTCGTGACCAATGTGAAGCGGATCGCACGCGGTATCGACGAGGACGTCGCGAATGCGGTGCTCATCAAGTTGAACCAGATCGGCACGCTCACGGAGACGGTCGCCGCGATCGAGATGGCGCGAAAGGCAGGTTGGGGCGCGATGGTCTCGCACCGCAGCGGCGAGACTGTCGATACCTTCATCGCTGACTTCACCGTGGCATTGGGCACCGGGCATCTCAAGACCGGGGCACCGTGTCGCGGCGAGCGGGTGGAGAAGTACAATCAACTGATGCGCATCGAGGAGGAGCTGGGCGAAGCAGCCCGGTATGCCGGACGTAACGCCTTTGTGCGGTAGGTGCGATCCGGAAGGATTGTATGAGCCGCTGGGATGGTGATCGTATCTGTCTTAGCGGCTCATGCTTGATGCTCTATCACTACAGGTGTCGCTTCTCCCTCCTGATCGCGGGCCTGTGGCTGTTCGAAGATCGCCTGGTACAGATCCTGGCCATAGCTGGTCTGCAGCGGCGCTGCTTCTCTGAGTTTGAACGTCCGTGTGCCGTCGGGCAGTCGCTCGGCGCGCAGGAAGTGGACGTTCTCAGGTTCGCGCATATAGAACCCCCGGGGAAACTCGTAAAGGTGGGTGACGAAGAACACCTTGATGCCCTTCTCCAGCAGCGCGCTCACGACCTGCTGGGCGATCTCTGACCCTTCGTGCTCGTTAGTTGCGGCGAATGACTCGTTGAACAACACCATGGAATTGGGGACAAGATCATCCACGATTCTGCTCATCCTGGTGAGTTCCTCGTCCAACTTCCCGCTGGTCATTGTCGCATCTTCTTCTCGCCTGTAATGGGTAAACAGGCCCCCGGACACGTTCGCGTGGAAGCCCGATTCTGCTGGCACATACATGCCGCACTGCATCATCAACTGGGCCAATCCGATGCTGCGAAGAAACGTTGACTTGCCACCTTGGTTGGCGCCCGTGATGAACACCAGGTTCTTGGCGGCCGCGTCCACATCGCTGCCTACGACTTGCTGATGCATCGTCAGGGCTAAAGAGACATCGTAGAGCCCTCGAAACCTATGCACGCGTTCGTCGACGGAAGCAGGCGTGGGAAAGGACACCGGCGCGCCAAGCTGCTGGAGCCGCTCGTAGAGATTCAGGCATCCGACGTAGAACGCTAGCTCGCGACGTAACATAATGAAGAAGCTGTCGATATGGTCAGCGGCTTGGGCCACAGCATTGGCGATCAGGTTGATGCCGCGGTCCTTCAATTCTGACAAGGCCCTTCCACTGTGCATGTCCCGTGGAGAGATGCTGAAGCCATAGGTGCGCGATCCGTTACTGAAAACACGCTTGATCCAGTTCCGGGCCTGGGGTCTGTGTAGCATATGACCGGTGCCCTCGTTTCCCTTGCCCAGCCTGATGCTGAGCAGTACACCCCTCCGGAAGCGCAATTCCCTCAGATGGAAGTCGATACGTTCGAAGTAGGCGTCATCGAGCTCGCGCTCAATCATCGCGAAAAAGGCTGTAAACCCCGCCGACTCGAACTCCTCGGCGTGGGCGTCGGCTATGGACCGCAGCCTCTTGAGCAGCGACACAAACATCACCAATAACTTGACGGCGCTGTTCAGAATGCCGGTCGGATATCGCGTGAAGATGCCAAGCCACTGTTTCTTCTTGTTCTCGACGGATTCCTCGGTGATGCGGTAGATATCCCTGACGACGGCAGGATGCCTCAGGCAATCTCGGAGGATATCCTGGCGATAACGGATCGTGTCCAGGTCACTGAGACCTGAGGCGAGCGCCTCGTGCGCTCTGTCATATAGGAACCGGTCTCCCGCTGCCATGGCGTTCAGGAGGGTGCCGAGCTCCAGATCCTGTGTGAGATCTTCCAGGTTTGACGGCAAAGGACGCTGCGCATCCAAGTCGCGGTCGCGGAACATGAGATGTGCTTTCATAGAGGTAGTCGCTCCCTCAACTGTGTATAGGTCAACCGGTGCTTGGCGGCGAGGGAGAGCGCGTAGGCAAGGCCGTTGGCCTGCTGCCGCACAATCTTGTAGGTACGCACGGTCGGGTTATCGGGTGCCACCGTGCTCACGACACTTACCGTTCGTTCGTCGAATGAGGCCAGCTCTTCGATGAACGTGACGTAGACGCCCAACGCGTCGAGATTCGCGATGCGACGCATAATCTTCCGTCCCAGGACCAGGGCGTCCTGATGCGTGGTAGAGGTGAACAATTCGTTCATGATGATGATGCTCTTTGCGGTAGCCTGGCCGAGGATGTCGTGAATCCTGACAAGATCATCCTCGAGTTTGCCTCTCAGGTTCCTGATGTCCTCTTCCTTCTCGAAGTGCGTGAAGATCCTGTCGAAGAGATAGAGCTGTGCGAAAGTACCCGGAACCGGGCATCCCAGGCTTGCGAGGTAATGAAGCTGCCCGAAGGACCGCGCGAAGGTCGTTTTGCCTCCCTGATTGGGGCCTGACACGACGAAGACGCGCTCCTGATCTTCCAGGTAGAAGTCGTTGCGGACGAGAGGTTTTCCCTGTACGACGAGTTGGTGCGCGAGGGCCAGGTCAAATCCGTCGCGACTGTAGATGTCCTTGCTGGTTGTGACGATGTGGGGGTAGCAGAAGGGGAGTCCCGCTCGCTTCAGGTCAGCGATGTAGTCGAGATAGGCGACGTAGAACTGCACCTCCCGATCAAAGGTCCTTACGGTCTCATCCACGAAGTGTGTGTACTGTTCACAGAACGCGTCAAGGCTGGCAAACACCGCAGGATAAAGCTTGGCGACGAGCTCCAGGATCCGCGCTTCCACGTGGCTCATACCGGCCCCTTGATGGGTGTGGTCAGCATAGTCCTTCCCTACGCCCTGGCTGAACTTCTCAAAGAGCGCCCCGACTTCCGCGCTGTAGTCGGTTTGGGATGCGTACTTGCTCACCTCGACGTGACGGCCATTGATCAGTACGCAGTAAGCCACCGTCGCCAGATCGGCCTGTAATTGCGTTGTGGCTGCATCGAGTGCCGTAAAGCGCTGCGAGCCGGTGTAGGCGGTCAGGTATTCGGCGACTGCCTGCAAGCCACGCGACGCTGGCGTGGCGTCCTTGAGGGCCTCGGCAAGCATGTGAACCGCCCCGCAATAGACCGCAGCCGCTTCCACAAACCACCCTTCTTTATGATACCTGTGAGTCAAGTCATCCGCCAGGGCAAGGTATCTGCGGACAGCCTTCATACGATCCGCGAAGGTCCGTATGCTTCCCAGTAGCTGCTCGTTCTCTAGGTCCCGTGCCACTTCCTGACGGTACACAACGCCGTCGCTGTCGGTCAAGGGAGCGTAGAAGAATGGCTTCAGGTTGTATTCCTGCTTATGCGCCGTGACCGTGTTCACGATCTGATCCAGGTTCAGATCTCTGAAACACGCCGGGACCCCCGCCGCCTCTCGTTCTTTTCCCTTAACCACAGTATCGAAAAGCACACTGACGTAAGCCAAAGCACCCACCTCGCTCAACTCAATCTCCGCCGCTGGTCACCGCAGCCAACAAAATAGTGCGATCGACCAGCCCCAACGGCCGACCTTCTGCGTCGACGACTACGATCCACTTACGCCCTTCCGGGATGGCGAGACGCAGCCCCTCGACCACCGATTTCCCTGCCGGCGCGGTCAGCGCGCCCTCGGACATGATGTCATGGGCTGTCACCGCTACCGGGGGTGACGTTCCGACGCCCCGCAGGGCAGACAACAGGCCGCGCTGGTGCGCTGTTGGCAAGCGAGCGATCACGTCCGCATCGCTGATGAGCCCGACCACCTGGCCCTCTGCCGACGTCACGATTAGCCGGTGCGAAGCTGTCTCCACAAAGGCCGCAATGATGGCATCCAGGCCGTCGTTCTCGCGGACGGTGGGCACGGTTGGCGACATTACCTCTCCCAGCGTGCGTCCTCCTCCCGCCGCCCTAGCCTTAGGGGTAGGTCCGGCATCCACAACCTGGCGCAAGACATCCACCCGCGACAGGACACCCACCAGCTTGCCTGCCCCATCCACCACCGGCAGGCGCTTTACCCCGAATCTTCTCATCTGCCGTGCGGCGTGGCCGAGCGACTCCGTGTCCCGGATGACCTTCGCAGGCTGGCTCATGACCTGCTCCACGTGCAGGGGCGAGGCTCCGAGAGCCGCGAGCTCCTCCTCGATCAGCGGTGCGTCGAGTTGCCGCGCCACGGACAGCCGCTGGCGTAGCCCGGCGCGTTCGAGGAGGTCATCGTCTGTCAGCATTCCCACGACCTTGCTGCGTTCGTCGACCACAGGCAGCGTCTTCACACCCCGCTCCAGCATCAGCCGCCACGCTTCGGCCACGCTCGTCTCACTGCGCGCGGCAACGGCGTCATGGGTCATCGCCTCTGTGACAGCTCGGTCGGCGGGTAGGGGATTGAGGTAACGATGGGTATATCGCACCACGTGGACCTCTTCCAGCGTCACCAGCCCCTCCCCTACCATTGGGCCGATGATCTCCAGAGCCTCGGAGACCCATTCCAGCGTGTCCACGACCTCGATACGTAGCGGCAGATCCTGTGAGAGTCGCAGAATCGCTGCCGTGTGAATCACGTGGGAGTGTGCACCAAAGCCTGCCACGCCGCGCACCACGGTGGCGCCGGCCAGCCCGCGTTGCTTCAATGCTTCCAGGATCGCCGCATATAGGGGCTTGCCGCGCCAACTATCGCTCTCGCCGATGTAGACACAGAGTCGCTGGGCCGGCCCCGTTAACGTGATCCGGCGCATTTCATCTACCTCCTACCAAACGGCCCAATACCATTCCGGCGCCGGCAGCAATGGCCCCGAGGATCGCACTCTCTCCCAAAACCAGCGTGCCTCTCCCTAGGTGGCCCGTGACCATCAGCGTCACGCTCTCATATTCGTAGGTGGAGAAAGTGGTATAGGCGCTCAAGAAACCGGCCGTGACTGCCATTCGGAGCCGTGGGTTCACGAGGTAGCGCTGGGTGGTCAGCGCCATTGTGAAGCCCAACAACAGGCTTCCGGTCAGGTTGATGACCAGCGTCGCATAGGGAAAGGCGCTTCCCAGTTGCTGGGCCAGCCATTCGCCCCACCAGTAACGCAGGTTAGCCCCCGCCGCTGCTCCAAGCGAGAGATATGCCACATCCAAAATCACTGCAGGAATCTTCAGAAACATGGTGACCCGCAGACTCTCAGTGACACAGTGCCACAGAGATCCTTGTCATAAGATCCGCGTGCAATCATCCGCAGCGTAACACGCACCATCACCACACCCCACGCGATCCCGACACCTGGCCCACGACGCGCATCCAAGCGTCACCTTCTGTCTTCGTGGGCTCATCCTGGTATCGATAATCGTGCTTGCGGATGAACTCCTGCAACTCAGCTAAGAGGTGCTCAGTCGTCGTTCGCTGTAGCTCGACCAGCGTCTGTAGTTGCTCGGGCGTGGGCTTCTGCTGGAGTGCCAGTCGGAAATGGGGCCAACACAACCCTTCGTGCTGCCTGAATGGCTCGCTGATCTCCGGGTCGCTGATGTGCTGCAGCAACGTCTCCAGATAGGCTTTCTCAGTCTGCGCTCGCAACTGACAGGCCGGACATGGCCCCTGGGGGAGAGGGCTGTCGCAAGCGCCGTGGTCTGTCCTCTCTCGGCGGACCCGACTGCACTTCGCAGCCAGGCCGCCGGTCCGTCCTTGTCTTCCTTGATTGCCTGCTCCTGGGCGGAGTTGACGGCCTGCAACAGGGTCTTCAGCGTCGTCCGGTACAGGATGGCAACGTCGAAGGCTGCGCCGGTCTGATCGGCTAGCTGCCAGGCGTGCAGGTTGCACCAGCCGCGCGCTCGCAGGGCATCCTCTTGTACGCCGGGATCGTTGGCATACTCATAGACGATGCTCGCGGCATAGCGGTCCACGGCTTTCACCACCAGGCGGCAGATAGGGCAACCTGGTGCCTTCAGTGCTTCCCGTAACTCATAGTACTGCGTATGTTTCGCCATCACCGACCTCCCAGACACAAAAAAAGCTTCTAGACGCACGGCCTGAGCCGTGGTGTAGAAGCTATTAGTCTCAACGACGGTGGGCGGAAAGCCCGCGAGCCTCATCGCATATTCAACTACGTGACATTATAGCGCGTTCGGGAGATGTGGCAAGGTGGTGACTAGCGAATCCAATGGCTGAGCATCCACGTGTACAAACCCAGGATCACTGCTCCCAATGCCGTGGTGCGGAGTACCTCAGAGATCTTGAGCCAGAGCCCGAGCCGCCGCGCACCGGCCATGAGTGTGAGAACATCGGCCAGGTCTCGAATCAGGATGTGCGAGACGTTTCTGGCCGTTGGAGAACTGGCCTCCACAAAGGATATGCCCACGTCTGCGACGCGTAGGGCGATGGTGTCATTGGCTCCGTCCCCCACCATAGCCACTCGGTGCCCCTTGCGCTGCAACAGCCGCACGATGAGCCCCTTCTGGGAAGGCAAGAGACGTGCGAATATGGATACGGAGGCGGCCTGGCGCGTGACCTCTTGCAGTGGCATCCGGGTAAGTTGCTTTCCCGTGATGAAGCAGCGTGGATCGCTGCCGATGCCGGCTTCCTGACCAATGGTCAGAGCTGTCTCCGCACGATCCCCAGTCGACATGATGGGCTTGATCCCCCACGCCTTCAGGCAGGAGAGCCAAGCTGGGACCTCTGGCTTCAGCGGGTTTCGCAGGCAGACAAGGCAAAGGAGGTGGTACCGGTGCGGTGGCATCTCTGCTTCCCGTGTGTACGCCATAGCTAGAACTATATCTCCCCTTCGCCGGGCCGAGTCGAGAATTGCGTGCAATGAACGCCGAATGCCGGCATCCATCCTCCTCACCGCACCTGATGCTACAATGTAGGTCGTGCACATTCTTAGCACGACTTCGGGATCACCCTTGACGAATGACACCGTTGCGCAGCCATGCTTGAATCCGGCAGCCACGTATCTCTCTGCCGAATCGAATGCTTTGTCGTAAACTCGGACGTACTGTTCGATAAGTTCACCTATGTCAAAGCCGTGATCGCTAGCGTAGGAGATCAGTGCCTTGTCAATAGGGCTGGCTTGGTCTCTTCTTTCGATGAAGAAGACATCGTTGCATAGCGCGCATGCCACTCCGATCAGAACACTCCGTTGATCATCTGTCAGAGACACTACAGGGTGGCTCGTTTCATCTGCGAAGTAGATGCTCCCGACGTTGATGTTGAGCGTGGTTAAGACGCCTGTCTTGTCGAGACAGACGACATCCAAATCCCCTATAGTCTCCAGACAGGTTTCGTCACGGATGACGATGCCGCTGTCGCTGACTCTTCTCAACGCCATAGAGATGAGGGGGTATCTGAACGACTCATGGTTCTGGAGCAGAGTCACAAGGGCTGCGGTCGCCAGGCAGAGCGATGAAACCAGGACGCAGTGATGGGTCCAGAGTAGGGCCGCGACGTAGGGGGGCAGAAGGGCGAGCAAAAGCTTGCTGTATCGCCGGGGAATCGGCGTTGGAATTGAGCGCTTCCGCATCCGTCTGGATTGTCGCAGGAGCTTGCCGTATTCTGTCGCCTCTCCGGTCGTGACTACGATGCCCCGGCCGCTTCCCCTTATGACCCTGCTCCCTTGGTATAGATGGCCGGTTTCTGGGCTTACGTCCTTGTCAACCGGCAGCAGTTCCCCGGTAAGTTCCCACTCGTCGACCTGGAGATCTCTGGCCTCAAGAAGCCTGAGGTCGGCGGGAACGATGTCTCCCGCCTGCACGAGCACAGTATCGCCATGACGTGGGTCATTTCCAACGACCGACATTCTCTTCCCTCTGGGCGTCTCAGCAACATAAGCCCTGTGTTTGCCAAACCCTATATGCACTGACAGCCTCTACCTGCTGCGCGGCAGGTAGAGGCTGTCAGTCGGCGAACCAACGGATCGGGAGTCTTGGCCTAAGGACCTCCCTGGGCGAGCCTCATCGCCCAATCTCACGATGCAATATTAGCACATCGCGTCTCAGTTTCCAAGATTCAAGCGGCAGAATGTACGTAACTGAATGTGGCAGTGAGAAGAGGACTGGGAAGGGTGAGGATATCAATCACTCCCGTACAAGGTACTCGTCACCCTGCACATAACGTTCCGCGGAGCCTTCAGCCGAATGCCGTGGGGCGATGTCGGTGGGAGCCTCGCGATGTTGCCGCATCGTGCCTCAAATCAGCTTCGATGTATATGTATCTCTGGAATGGCCACGGCGGGTGTACTGCGATTCAGTGGTGGGAAGGAATGACCAGTCAGTGTCTTGTGCTCCCCTATCACTCCTGGGGAAGCAAGAAGAAAAGATACCTCTGGCACACTGTCGTCTCTCTCTGTTCATCTGGAGGGAACGTTACATCTTTTTGCCTTGGCGAGCCGATTTGGCAATTCCTCTGCGTGCTGACGATGAGAGCTCACTGTCATGACGCCGATGTGACTGTATAGCCACATTGGTATGGCCATGAGGAATTACTAGCGCACTGCACTATGTTCTGGGCCTCAAAGCGGATCGCTTTGCGCGACAAATCGGCCACTACGCAAGGCTCTCGAGGGGGTCGGTCTCCTGTGGACTTCTGTTTGAAGTACCGGCCCGTACTCAGGTATACTGAAGTCAGGGAGGTGCAATACCCTGGCTGGCGTGGCAGTACCGTGTTCGTGGCGCACGCTCCTGAGTCCGGCATCTCGGGATGCGCCGTGAAGGCCACGGCGCATCCCGAGGCTTCGGCCTCCGGCGTAAGGGCCTCGTGCCCTTGCGCCCCAATGGGCAGAACCTTAACAAGCGAATACCTATTCTGACTGCGAAAGGCAGAGCCGCGGGCAGCGCCGGGCGCAGCACTTCGTTGCTGCGCTCGTGCGACTCCCGCGACTGCCGATATGCAATACGTAATCTGTACCGTTTTCTCCTCGCAGGAGGTGCGCGATGCTCAAGCGCCGTGCCCCTCTGCGTGGGAGCACGGCTGCTGCGTCGTGCCTCTCTTGCCTCATCACTCAAGCAAGGAGGCTTTTGTCATGCGAACGAATGATCCCGACGACGTTGATGCAGCAGACCCCGAGGGCCAGTCGCCCTCTCGCGTTCCGCCCGACCCCGATCACGGGGCACCGGCCGTGCCGCCTGCAGGACGCCGCGTCCGCAGGCGGCACCCGGCTCGCGATCAGGGCATCTCCCGGCCCTCCTGAACCTGCGCCGCCTGAGGTCCCGGCATCCCCGCCGGACCAGATGGCGACTGCGCCCGCTCCGTCCATCCCGCATCAACCTCTCGCTCCCGCCGATGCATCCGTTGCAGCCTGCACCACGCCGTTCGTCAGGCCGTACGCTGCGCGTGCTCGTCCTCTTGGTCCTGGCCGTGGCCGGGCTCATCTGGATCTACACGCGGGCGCCACGGCTCCTGCCACATACGGCGCGTGGCGACCCGAACGCCGGCGTGATGCTCTTGGCTATCGTTGCCCTGACCGTGCTCGGTGGTCTGCATCAGGCGCTGTACATCAAGATGATCGCGCGTGCGCCCGGCACGCACCGAGATTGAAGGTTCTGCCCGTGTAGGATTCTGTTTTCTTCATGCTCCAGGGAGGCCATCGCGTCTCCCCGGAGACGTCGTGGCCTCCCTCCATGTGTGCCAAGGAGGCTCCTCATGAGTAACACCCCGACCCAGACGCTCCAATCGCGCCTGGGATACCACTTCGCTTTTCCTGATCTCCTGTGTCAAGCGCTCACCCATCGCTCCGCCGGTCCGGCCAACTACGAGCGGCTCGAGCATCTGGGGGACGCCGTACTGGACCTGGCGGTGACCGCCTGGCTCTACCGCGACTTCCCGTACTTCGGTCCGGGCCAGATGAGCATCCTACGCGCCGAGCTGGTGTGCGCCGAGACTCTGGCGCGCCTGGCACGACAACTGGATCTGCCTCACGGCCCTGCGCCTGAGCCCACGCGCCGATGCACGTGGCTTCCGTCAACGCGTCGCGATCCTGAGCGACGTCTTCGAGGCCGTCGTCGGCGCTATCTTCGTCGATTCGGGAGACCTGGCTGCTGTGCAAGCAGCCCTTCTCCCGCTGATCAAGCCCTTGGCTATCGCCGCGATCGACCGCGATCCTGACTTCTATCCCCTCACCTCCCCTGAACCCGCGCTCGATCACGCCGCGCAAGAGATTGAACCGTGCGAGCCCGTGCTTGTGCGTGAGGCAGGGAGGTAGCGATGCATGCCCTGCTTGCTGCTGCCCTGCGCTACACAAGCGCCGGCCTCTCCGTGATCCCCTGTGACCGCCGTGCCAAACGGCCCCGGCTGCGCCACTGGAAACCCTACCAGGCACAACTCCCGACGGCGCTCGATCTGGTCCGTTGGTTTGGCCCCTGGTCGCGCGCCGACGCGCTTGCCGTCGTGACGGGGCAGGTGAGTGGTCACCTGGAGGTGCTCGACTTCGACGCCCCGGCGCTATTCGGCCCTTGGGCCGATACCGTCCAGGGCAACTTGCCCAACCTCTGGCCGCGCCTGCCGGTCATCCGCACGCAGAGCGGTGGGACCCACGTCTATCTGCGCTGCGCGGAGGGCATCGGCGGCAACCGTAAGCTGGCCGTCGATCCGGCGCGTCCCGGTGGCAAGTTCACGCTTATCGAGACCCGCGGCGAGGGCGGCTACGTGCTCGCCCCACCGAGCGCTAAGTACACACCGGTGCAGGGCGATCTTGACCGCAGTGCCGTTCCTCGATGCGCCCGCTCGCGAGATGCTCCTGGAGACCGCCGGGTTGTTCACACGCGTATCTGTCACAGCCGAAGCCCGTCCGTCGCACGTAACGCGCTTCGCCGATAGCACGGCCGAACGCCCCGGCGACGACTACAACCGCCGCGGCGACGTGGTGGGCTTGCTCGAACGCCACGGGTGGCGCTTCGTGCGCCAGGTGCAGGAGGAGTCCTACTGGCGCCGGCCCGGCAAACGCCGGGGTCATTCGGCGACCTACAACTATCGCGCCTCACGCTACTTCTACGTCTTCACGAGCAATGCGCCACCCTTCGATCCCGATCGCGCCTACAGCCCCTTCGCGGTGCTGGCGCTCCTGGAGTACGGCGGCGACTACCGCCTGGCGGCCGGCGAACTACGCCGCCAGGGATACGGTGCTAAGTCGCTTGCTTAACTTGAGTTTTCCACGTTCCGGCAGGAGTCTCTGTGGTCTCGCCACAGGCTCCTGCAAAGGGGGCCTCAGGCTGCGAGCTTGGACAGAGACTCCTGCGCTACAGATGCAGGAGGTATCCACCATGGGCATCGTTCATAGCATGCCACTTCGCGAACGCCCGCTCGCCCGCTTGAGTTACGTCGGCTCCGGCGGCGTCAGCCAGACGGAGTTGCTGGCCATCCTGATCGGCGGCCCGCAACAGGTCGAGGCGGCGCAGGCCGTGGTCCAACGCTTCGGCGAGACCCTGCCCCACGCCCTGATCGAGGAGTTGTCGGTCATTCCCGGCATCGGCAATGTCACCGCGGCCCGCATCCAGGCAGCCCTGGAGTTGGGCCGGCGCTTCGCTCACGCCCCCAATGTCGACGCCGACCAGATCCGGGCACCCGGCGACGCCGCACACTTGCTCCTACCCGCGATCGGCAGTGAGGAGCAGGAATGCTTCGCCGTGATCTACCTGGACACCCGCAACCGGGTGCTCGATCAGGAGATCCTCTACCGGGGCACGCTCAACACCGCCCTGATCCGTCAGGCCGAGGTCTTCCGCGGCGCTGTGCGCCGGAACGCGGCCGCCGTCATCGTGGGCCATAACCACCCCAGCGGTGACCCTTCCCCTTCGCCTGAAGATCGCGCACTTACCCGCAACCTGCTGAAGGCCGGCAAGCTCCTGGAACTGGAGCTGCTCGATCACCTGGTGGTCGGCAAGAACCGCTGGGTGAGCCTGCGACAGGACCACGCGGACTGCTGGCAGACGTCCTAGGCCAGATGCTTGGCACGACCTCGAAGCCGATGCTGCCACCTCGGATCTTGGTCGTCTCGTGCTAGTCTGGTCCTCCTTATAAGTGGCGACGCTGACAGTTAGCTCAGCGCTGCCACCTTCATCTGCATATCGGCAACTCTCCGTCGCGATGAACCCCGCCTCGATGTCGCCTTGCGCGATGAAGGGCTGGGGTCTTCCAATCGCCCATCCGTGGGAAGCGGGTCCACCTACCCGCTTCCCTTACCCTTTCACCGGAGCCGCTCACGCGCTGCGTGCGGCTCTGCCTTTCGCAGACGTGGGGCGCACCCTGTGCGCCATCCCACGCTTTCCCTTTGCAGGGAGGTACACCGTCCGGGCAATCGTCCGGCGCTGCCCCCTGCACGGGGCGGTGTGGCGTGTATCTCCTTGCACCAACTCAGGAGCAAGGAGGCTCTCAATGAAACTGACCTGTTCGAACAAGATGCTGCGAGATGGTCTGAGTGTGGTGCGACGCGCCGTTACGTCGCGCGCGAAGCACATGCCGATCCTGGAGCACGTGCTGCTGGAGGCTACGTCGGCTGGGCTGACGCTGGCGGCCAGCAACCTGGAATGGCACATCGTGCACCAACTCCCGGCGGAGGTCGAGGTGCCGGGGCGGGTCACGATCCCCGCGGAGGCGTTTGCCGCGTGGGTCGGAACCCTTCCTCCCGATGATACGTCGAACCTGGTGCTGGACCCGGACGCGCTGACCCTGACGCAGGTATGCGCAGCGACGCACGCCCTCTTCTACGGAATGGACGCCGATGAGCTCCCGCTCCTGCCGGAGCCCAGCGGGCCGACGGTAGATGTAGATGCCGCGGCACTGCGGACGGCGCTGGCACGCGTGGCCTTCGCCGCGTCCGACGACGTCTCGCGCTACGTGCTGACGGCGGTTCTGCTTGCGCTTCGAGGGCGATGTCCTCACCGTGGCTGCCGTCGACGGCTTTCGCCTCTCCGAGGCCCAAGTCCCGTTGGCAGCACCTGTGGCGAGCCCGCTGGAGGTGCTCGTCCCGGCACGTGTGCTGGAGCAGGTACGCCGGCTGATCGGAGGGACAGGGATGGTCACGCTCTCTGTGGCCGATGAGCAGGATCGCTTCGCCGTCCACTATGGCGCAACGGCCCTCGTCTCGCAGGCCATCCAGGGGACGTTCCCCGACTACCGGCGCGTGATCCCCTGCGACCACGGCCATCACGTTGTCCGTGAACCGCGAGTCGCTGCTGGGCGCCTGCCGGCGGGCACGCGTCTTTGCCCGAGACATCGGTGGCTTGGTCCGGCTGCACCTGGGCGACCACGGCCTGACGGTGGTGGCCGACCTGGGTCCGACCGGCGATAGCCGGACGAAGCTCGCGGCAGACACCCCTGCGGGGACTGAGCTTCAGATCGGCTTCAACGCCGACTTCCTGATCGACGCCCTGACGGCGCTGGACACGGCGGACGTGAGCCTCAAGTTCAACGGCGCATCCCAGCCGGGCCTGATCGACTTGGTGGACGTGCAGCCCTTCGTGCACGCCATCATGCCGGTACAGATCGGCCGGTAGGGGAGGCACGCTACGATGGATGCCATCCTGGTCTATCAAGACGATGCGACACCTTTGCTGTCCGAGCTCCGCACCTACGTTGCGGAGCACCCGACCTCGGTGCTGCTCTGCACCGAACGCGAGCCCCTACCGGGCTTGCCCGTGATCCCCGATGACGCCGAGTACGTCTATCGCAACTACCGCCAGTTTCTGCAGACCCCGTGGGGTTTGGCTATGGCGGCCGACGTTGGCTACTTCCGCTTTCCTGCGCTCAGCTACGCGGGCCTGCATAGCCTGGTCGAGCCGCGACCCGGCGTTCCTCTGCCCAAGGTCGCGCTCCCTGACCCCGGCGTCGCCCTGGTGCATCCCCTCACGGGGATGGCATCGGTCTACGCCGGCGACGGTCTGGAGGTGGACTTCGACCACGCCCTGCCACGCTGGGAAGGCAAGCTGACCGTGCCGGAGCAGTGGAACGCCGTCGATCTCTTGCGCGCCGTACGCCTGGCGCTGGCGCAGGCCGCGATCCCGCTCTATCCTGCGAACCTGTTCATGCCGCGGGTGGACTTTCCCTGGCTCACGCCGGAAGGCTTACCCGCACAGACTGCGACGATCGCCAACGGCGAGGTCCAGGTGCCCCTCATCGGGTACGCGGTGGATCCCGAGAGCAACGAGGTGATCTACCTCAGCCTCGTAGCACACAAGACCGCCGCGCGTAGCATCTGGGGTTCGCTCAGCACCGCGCACCAGCGCAGGCTGCTGCTCGATGCGCCGCGACACCGCATCACGGTCGTCTCGTCGCATCGCTATGCTACCTACACCGACGTGCTCGATGCCGACACCGGCTTGCTGCGCATGCAGATCGTCGACCGCCGTGCGGCCTCGGCCGACGCGGAGGAACGCGCTTACCTGGTCACGCCGTCGGGGCTCGATGCCTCAGCTCTGCACACGGCCTTCGCGACCCGCCTCAACGCCGTCCTTCCCGTGGGCATCCCTGCCCACTGGGGCAAGCGGCTTCACGAGGTCGGGGACGAACGCGGCCTCGTGCATCGCTGCGTCAGCGGTGGTGACGTCGGCGTCGCCTACGCGCTCAGCGCCGATGAGGCGTGGCTGGACGTGCTCACGCAGTTGCTCAGAGACGACCCGGCCTTCGTGATCCCACGGACGCTGGTCTGATCTGGGGCTTTGCATAGGCTGTCGTGAGCGTTTCGCGCCTCTCCGATGGCCTCTTGATCCCTTTCCCCTGGAGGATGCACGGCGTCCTCCAAGGGGAGGCGCCGTGCATATCTCCATCATGTCGATTCACGAGGAGGTATGACAATGGCACGCTTGATCAATGCTGAAGTGATGGGCTTCTTCGCCACCCCGCCGGAGGTCACGGCGCGCATCGCGCGCTGGCTGCGTCCTCCGCCCGGGCAGCGGATGTGGCGGCTGCTGGACCCTTGCTGCGGCGAGGGTGTGGCCGCTGCACAACTGGCCGCGGCGCTGGGTGGGGAGGCACAGACCTGGGGCGTGGAACTGAGCCCCAGACGGGCCGAGGTTGCCGGACGCGCGCTGAACCGGGTTCTCAACACGGCCTGGCAGTCGACACGCATCAGCAGAGCCTCGGTCTCGCTGCTCTGGCTCAACCCGCCCTATGACCACGACCTGGATGGCAACCACAAGCGGCTGGAGATCGAGTTCCTGCGAACGACGCTCTCCAGCCTGGTGATGGACGGCATCCTGGTCTACATCGTCCCCCAGCATCTGCTGGGCTACCGCGACGTCGACCGGCTCCTCGCCGGTCACTTCGCCGACATCGTGGTGCGCCGGTTTCCTGACGGTGAGTACGAGCGCTTCAAGCAGGTGGTGGTGCTGGCACGGCGCAAGCCGTATGTCACGCCCTCCCACGAAGCACTCGACGCACTGCACGCCCTGCGTGATGTGGATCTGGCGCCGCTCGATGCGCCCTCTGCTCCCTGGCCTCTGGCCGTGCCGCCGGCACCGCCCAAAGCTAAGTGCTACCGGGTGGACCTGAGCGACCGCGAGAAGGTGGCGATGGGCTACGGGCTCGACTGGCCCGAGGGGCTCCTTGAGGCGATTCAGCCTCAGGCCTATCAGGCTTTTCGTCCGCCGATGCCCCTCAAGAAAGGCCACGTCGCGATGCTGATGGCGTCGGGCCTGATGGGCACGCTCCTGATCGAGAAGGACGGCGAGCGGCTGCTCGTCAAGGGCCGCGTCCGCAAGACCCAGGACGTCTCCACGACGGAGACCGAAGAGGGGAATGTGGTCACGATCCGCCGCGACCGTTTCACGACCACGGTCGGTGTCGTACGTCCCGATGGGGTCGAGGTCCTCAATGACGTGCCGGGGCTGACGGCGTTCATGGAAGCGCTACGGTGAGGAGCTTGCCTCCGAGATCCTCAAGCACCCGCCGCGCTACGATCTCAAGCCCACGGCTGCCGAGTGGCAACACCTGAGCACCCTGGGCCGGAATCGTACGCCGCTGCCGGGCCAGGCTGAGGCCGGGCTCCTGCCGGTCCAGAAACACGTGACCCTGGCGCTCGCGCGCACGCTCAAGGCCGAACGTCACGCCCTGATCCAAGGGGAAATGGGTGTCGGCAAAACGACGATCGGCTTGGCCACCATCGACGCCCTCAACGCCTACCCGGCGCTGGTCATCGGTCCACCGCATCTGGTGGAGAAGTGGCTGCGCGAGGCCGCCGAGGTCATCCCCGGCGTGCACGTGCGCGAGCTGCGCAAACTGGGCCGCAACGGCGGCCCGGAGGATATCAACGACGCCCGGCAGTTCGTCGAGGACTGGCAGGCCGGGCGTCTGGGTGACAAGGCGATCGCCGTCGTCTCCGAGACCAGCGCCAAGCTGGGATCGGGTTGGCGGGGGGCGGTTGCCACACGCTACACGCTGCCTCACCCGGATGCCTGAATCCGGCACAGGCCGGAGTTCCGCCGCTGTACAGCGCGAGCGGTTTCATCGGGCGTTTCAAGCCTATGAACAAGCGCGTGCCAAGCTTCTGGCACTGTGTGCAGTCGGTGATCAAGCTGCGGTAGCTCCCCAACGGGCCACGGTTGCGAGACTCCGGCAGGCTGCGCTCCAGACTGCTACGCCTGTCCCTGTCTGCCCGATCTGTGGGCAGATCCAGGAGGGCCGCAGCGGACCGCTGCTCACCTACAAGCCGTTTGGGAAGCAGCCGCACCACTGCGATCGCCCGGTTCAAGGGTGGGCGCGTGATGCCAACGGACGCAAGACCCTGGATGACGAAGGTCGCCCGGTGTGGGTCTGGGACGTCACAGAGGCATCCGCGCCGCGCTGTGGCGCTGCCCTCTACGAGTTTGGCGACAAGTACCGCCGTTGGCCCATCGCCGACTACGTCCGGCGCAAGTGTCGCAACGTCTTTCGGATGCTGGTGGCCGACGAGGTCCACCAGTTCCGAGGCAAGGACTCGGATCGCGGTCGAGCCTTCCACCACCTGATCACGGCCACGACCTATCACCTGGGAATGACGGGCACCGTCTACGGCGGGAAGTCGACCTCCGTCTTTCACCTCTTCTATCGACTCTTCCCAAAGGTGCGGGCGGAGTTCCCCTTCAAGGGTGAGAAGCAGTGGGCGACGAAGTACGGGGTGCTGGAGACGCGCCAGTACGGAACGCGCGGCAGCACCGACGATGAGGATGCTGACTTCGGCAGCTTCAACGCCACCCGGCGTGGTAAGGTCACGGTGACCGAGAAGCCGGGCGTCTCTCCGGCCATCCTCTCGCAGATCGTCGACCACGCGATCTTCCTCTCGCTCAAGGACCTGGGCGTTGGCTTGCCCGCCTATCGTGAGGAAGCGCTGCCCCTGGTGATGACACCGGAGCAGAGCCTGCAGTATCAATGGATGGAGGGGGCGCTACGCGCGCAAGCCCGCCAGTATCCAAGCTGGCTCTCTACGTGGCTGCAGTGGTCGCTCTCCCGCCCCAACTCTGCCTTCCGACCGGAGCTTGTGAAGAAGGCACGCCGGGACGAGGACGGCCGAATCATAGAGGTCACCAACTTCATGGAGCTGCCGGAGATCGTCAACGGCGTCGATGCTGCAAGCAACGACGAGGGCGAGGTGGTCTACGTTCCGAACGGCGACGACCCCTTGCCCAAGGAGGCGTGGCTGGCGGATTTCGTCAAGGCCGAAAAGGCGGTGGGGCGCAAGGCCCTGATCTTCGCCCGTCAGACGGCCACCCGTGACATCCAGCCGCGTATCCAGGCGGTGCTGCAGGCCGAACGCCTGCGCGCCGACGTGCTCTACAGCAACGTGAGCACGCGCAAGCGCGAGCGCTGGATCGACAAGCACGCGCCGCATCTGGATGCCTTGATCTGCAACCCGCGGTTGGTGGAGACCGGTCTCGACCTGGTGCAGTTTGCCACCGTGGTGTTCTTCGAGATGGACTTTGATCTGTTCGTCCTGTGGCAAGCGATGCGCCGGGTGTGGCGGCTGGGACAGACCAAGCCGGTGAAGGTGATCTTCACCTCCTACTCCGGAACGCTGGAGGAGCATGCGCTACGCTTGATGGGGCGAAAAATGAAGGCCGCCCAGTTGATGTATGGTGACGAGGTGGGTGGCGCTATCGTGCCCGATGATGGCGAGAACTTCCTGACGGAGCTGGCGCGTTCGGTCCTGGCGGACCAGTCGCTGCCGGACCTGAAGGCGCTCTTCGCCGAGGCACAACCCCTGACCACGAGCCCGCTCGGAAGCCCCACGGCCATGAGCCCGCGGCTTCCGGCGCTCACGGCCGAGCGTATCCGCGAACTGTGGGAGGCGCAGCGTGCGCAAGAGGCATCGCGTGCTCAGCAGCGCCGTACCCGCGCACAGCAGCGGATCGCCCGGCAGTTGGTCGATGCCGGCGTGCAGCTCCAGCAGTTGGGGCTGTTCTAGGTGTCCACCGAGAAGCTTCCGGCCAGCTTCGGCAGATGAAGGAAACCTGGCTCCGGAGGAGGAGAAAATGAACGCAAACACGGATAGCCTGGACGCAGTCGTGGGACGTGATCTACACCTACACGCGCGCTCAGGCCCTTGAGGATGGTATGCTGGTGGACGTCTCAGAAGAAGGCGCGCGAGGCCGGCTTCCGCTGGCCGGTGGCCGTCACGGCTGCCGTATGGACGCTGATCGAGGATATCCCTGAACGCAACACTGGCTTTCAAAGCATCGACGGCCGGCTATGGGATGTGCTCTGGATGGCCTTCTGTGCCATTCGCGGCGCGGATGCCGGCGGCACCGCGCTGATCTACTCGCTCATCCTCCAGACGACGCACATGACGCACGTCACGCTCAAGCTTGTCACCGGTCCTGGCGACCACGGCGAGCCGGTGGTGACGATCATGCTGCCCGAGGAGGATTGAGGTTCTGCCCAAGATTCGCGACTTGATGTCGCACTTCCGCAAGGCCCGACGTATCAGCGTCGGGCCTTTTCTATATGTGTCTCGCAGGCGTTAGGGCTGATTTCGTTTCATCCTTGGCATTTCTGATGCTGTGTGTCTTGTATCGGGCTCGGTATGGTTCAACTGCCGGCGGCTGTCTCCAGATGAGAGGGAGATGCATAGTGAACGGTCTGACTATAGCCTGACAGAACCCGGCCCGGCCCTGACAAAAGCCTGACAATTCGCGATGCTGAACTGCCTTGCATATTCACGCATAGTGTACTAGACTGAGATCATTCAATGAAGCATGGTGTCAGCACCATGCGTGTATCGCTCCACAGGAGTCGAAGCATTCCCTGGGGACAAGTTCGTCAAGGCGCTTGTCAACCAGCCTGAGTCCGACTGGCAACCATTGCCGAGGCCCGTCCTCGCCGCACTGACCTGGAATGAGCGCACAGGAGCCAGCTCGAAATGACCAATAACGTAGTCAGCACCGGTATTCCCGAACAGGGGCAACTGGTCGAGGTGCGCCAACGTCGCTATGTCGTCACGGAGGTGAACCGGAGCACGCTATCTCCATCGCCCCTCTATGGAGATGGCCAGCCCCAGCACTGGGTTGCCTTGACCTCGGTCGAGGATGATGCGCCGGGTGAGGAACTCCAGGTCATCTGGGAGCTCGAGCCTGGCGCGCGGCTCCACGACTCCCTGGCGCTACCTGCTCCCAAGGGATTTGACCCGCCCGCGCGGCTTGACGCGTTTCTCAACGCCGTGCGTTGGGGGGCGGCGTCCTCTGCCGATATCAGGGCGCTCCAGTCGCCGTTCCGCAGCGGCATCGATATCGAAGAGTACCAGCTCGATCCTGTAGCAAGGGCGATCCAGATGCCTCGCGTCAACTTGCTTATCGCCGACGACGTGGGGCTGGGAAAGACCATCGAATCGGGGCTGGTCGCCCAAGAGCTGATCATCCGCCACCGGGCACGGCGGATCCTGATCGTGTGTCCGGCGGCGCTGCAGATCCAGTGGCGCGATCAGATGCGCGATAAGTTCGGCCTGGAGTTCCGCATCGTCGACCACGACCTGATGCGGCAGCTTCGCCGCGAGCGCGGGATCCACGTCAATCCCTGGGCGCACTTCCCGCGGCTGATCACGTCCGTCGACTTCCTGAAACGCGATCGCCCCCTGCGCCTGTTCCGTGAAGAGCTACCTGCGGAGGGCGAGGTGGCCTATCCGCGGCGGTTCGATCTGCTGATCGTCGACGAAGCCCACAACGTGGCGCCCTCGGGGCGGGGGCGCTACGCCATCGACTCGCTGCGGACGGAGGCGATCCGCACCCTGGCGCCACACTTTGAGCACAAGCTTTTCCTCACGGCGACGCCCCACAACGGCTATGTGGAGAGCTTTTCGGCTCTGCTAGAACTCCTCGATAATCAGCGCTTCGCCCGTGGTGTTCCCCCTGACCGCGAGCAACTGGCCGCGATTATGGTACGCCGGATGAAAAGCGAGATCGTGGACTGGGATGGCAAGCTGCGCTTCCCGAAGCGCGAACTCAGCGCTATCGAGGTTGCCCATACCGAAGCGGAGCGCCGGGTACATCGCCAACTCCAGCATTACACCGTGTTGCGACAACAGACTGCGGCAGCGGGCGGCGCGGTGGAACGTACCGCGACAGAGTTCGTGCTGAAGCTGCTCAAGAAGCGGCTTTTCTCGTCGCCGGCGGCGTTCGCCGCGACGCTGGCTCAGCACGAGACGACCCTGACTGCATCCCCGACCGAGCCCCAGGCCGCGCGCAAGCTTCATAGGCCGAGCGAGGGCGTGCTCCGGCAGATGGTGGAGGGCATCGAAGATGAATACGCCGATGACGACGCGTACACGGAAGCGACGGCAACCGTCCTACGGACCACCACCCAAGTCTTCTCGCCCCTTTCGGTTGAGGAGCGCCAGCTCTTGCACGAGATGCGTGGCTGGGCCGAGAAGTCCTCTGTGCGGCCCGACAGCAAAGCGCGCGAGCTGATCGCGTGGCTGAATGCGCACATCCGTCGCGATGGGGCCTGGACCGACCAGCGTGTGATCATTTTCACGGAGTATCGCGACACGCAGAAATGGCTCCAGACACTGCTGGCGGCGGAGGGGCTCACCCAGCACGGGCGATTGCTGACGCTCTACGGCGGCATGCCCACCGAGGAACGCGAGCGCATCAAGGCCGCGTTCCAGGCTGGGCCCGATCTCAGTCCCGTGCGCATTCTCCTGGCCACCGATGCGGCTTCCGAGGGCATCGACCTCCAGTTGCATTGCCATCGCCTGATCCATTACGAGATCCCGTGGAACCCCAACCGTATGGAACAGCGCAACGGCCGCATTGACCGGCACGGACAGAAGGAGCGTCCCTTGATCTTCCACTTCGCGCCTGCCGGCTATGACGCCCAGACCATAACGCCCGATGTAGAGGTCGGGGCGCTCGAAGGCGACCTGGAGTTCCTGATGCGGGCGGTACAGAAGATCGAGCAGATCCGCGAGGACTTGGGCAAGGTCGGTCCGGTCATCGCCGAGCAGGTTGCCGAGGCGATGCTGGGTCGCCGCCAGCGGTTGGCTACCACCGAGGCCGAACGCGATGCAGAGCCGGTGCGAAAGCTCCTGAAGTTCGAGCGCGATCTGCAGGCCCGCATCGAAGCGCTCCACGACAAGCTGCAGGAGAGCCGTGAGGCGCTGAATCTGTCGCCGGCAAACGTACAAGCAGCGGTGGAGATCGGCCTCGAACTGGCGGGCCAGCCGGCGCTCATCCCCGTCGAGGCCCAAGCCCATGAAGGCTTGCCTGCTATCCCCGCATTTCGGATGCCACCCCTGCGCGGGAGCTGGGCGCAGGCCGCGGCAGGCTTGCCCCATCCTCACACGGGGGAGCAGCGCCCCATCGTCTTCGATCACAACCTGGCGCGCGGGCGGGACGATGTGGTCCTGATGCATCTCAACCATCGTCTGGTGCAGATGGCGCTGCGGCTGCTGCGCGCTGAAGTCTGGAATCAGCGCGAGCAACCGGCGCTTTACCGCGTGACCGCGCGTGTGGTGCCGGACTCTACCACGTCTAATCCCCTGGTGCTAGCGCACGCCCGACTCGTTGCCATTGGCGGAAATAGCGCACGGCTGCATGAGGAGTTGGTCGTGGCCGGCGGCGAGATCTACCAGGGCCGTTTCCGGCGGCTCAACGTGGGGCAGGTCGAAACGGCGCTCGGCGCGTCCACCGCGCAGCCCACCGATGCCCTTGCCCCTGCCGAGGTGCGTGCGCGACTGGCTGCGCTCTGGCCCCAGTTAGAGTCCTCGCTGCAGCGCTCGCTGCAGGTGCGGATGGAGGAGCGCGCCGCGAGCCTACAAAGACTGCTAGACGATCGCGAAGGGAAAGAGATCGCCGACGTCACAGCGATCATGGAAGAGCTGGAAGCTTCGATCCGGGCGGAGCTGGACGAGCCGGAGTACGTGCAGTTGGCGCTGTTCACACCCTCGGAACGCGACCAGTACAGCCGCAACGTGGCGGCCCTAGAGACCCGGCTAGCGCAGATCCCCGGAGAGCTGGAGCTGGAGATTGCGCAGATTCGCGCCCGGTATGCTGATGTGCAGTTCAGGCTGTTTCCGGTCGCGGTGACCTTCTTGGTCCCCCAGCGTTTGACGATGGACTGAGATTCACATCCTGAAAGGAGGCGAACGTGAGTACATCCTATTCACAGGAGACACGCGTGATCTTGACTGGCTTTCTTGAGACGCTTCGCCAGGCAGAGGGGCTAGATCCGGTGTTTCTCGCGCAGATTGAGGATATGGTAAGGCGGGACAGCCTGTCAGATCGAGCACGTGTCCAAGCCAGTATTCATGACCTCAAGGAACGCTCCTATGAGCCACCCCATCAAGTCGATTGAGATCTCAAACATTCGTGGGATCCGTCACACCACCCTGCCTGTTGATGGTCAGAACCTTGTGCTTGTCGGGGAGAATGGATCGGGCAAGAGTTCCATTGTCGATGCTATTGAGTACTTCTTCACCGGGCACGTTGTCTCTTTGGAAGGGCGACAGGATGTGAGCACTCGCCAAGCTTTTCCCAATATCAACGGAGGTCCCACCGAAGTTGTGTTGGGATGGGGGAGCAAAGAGAATCCAACAAAAGTCTCAGCGAAGTTTCCAACCCACAGTTTGGACGTGCCCGCGGGCATGCAGGAGTACTTTGACGCGGCTGGGTCGAGATCGTTTATTCTTCATCGCGCACAATTGCTGAATTTCATACTAGCACGTGATGGTGAAAGATACAACCAGATCTCTGAGATTATCGGTCTTGGTGACCTGGATACGGTTGACGGTGTCTGGCGTGCTGAACTCAACGAAGCCACAAAGGAACGAGACCAACATAACGCGAGCCTTGGTAGGATTCTGTCCCGACTGTCGCAGGTGCTCAACGCACCTGCTATTACATCCGAGAGTGACATCGCTCTGCATTTGAACCGGCAGCTGGCTGTCCTAGGCGTTGACGGTGTGCAAGGGCGCTTTGACGTCAGTGAACGCGAGGAGGCAGTCCGTCAACTCTGTCAGAGTACAGCGGATCAGGAGAGGCTGCAACGCGCTCGCGTTGTGAAGGAAATGATCGACCAACTGACCGACCAGACGGCAGAATTGGGTACGGCCTATGGAACTCTGGTCCAGACCATCCGTCGACTCCTCAATCTGACTGCTGGTCTTGAAGAAGCACACCTTGAGCGATTATTGCAGCAAGCCGTCACGGTTCTGGAACAATCGCCTGATATGGCCAACTGCCCAGTCTGTGAACAGCCCATTGCCGGCGCTGGAGAGCTTCTAGCACGCATCCGTTCACGTCTGAAAGTTCTCATCGAGTTCACGGCTTGCCAACAGGACGTGAGCAAACATACCATTACCTTGAGAGACAGGGTCAGAGCCTGGGACATGGGCCTTGAGCACCTGATTGCGTCACTGCGTGAGCTAGACCTGATTGAGTCTTTGCAGAGTCTGGAAGCCGCACGTGCGGCAGCAGTTCAGTGGATGCCGGTTATTCTGGGCGACGATCGGTCCGCAAAGCTGGATCTTGAGCTGGACAAGGACTCTGTCATTCTGTCCCTAAGCACGCGTCTATCTGATCTGGCTGTGGAAGTTGATGAGAAAATCGCGGATCTCGCGCCCGACCAGGTTCAGAAGACTGCATTCGACGTTCTGTCCCGGCTTTCGGCAGTGGGCGAGTTGTGGCGAGGGTATGAAGTCGAAACACGCGACCTGCAGGCTATACAGCGCGTGGTATCTCAGCTTGACCTCGTCTACAAGCATTTGCTTGCCGCCAGAATCCGTGGACTGCAACACATCGCGGCAGAACTCCAGGAAGATTTCGCGCGTTTGTACTCAGAGCTACACCCGGATGAAGGATGCAAGAGCATTACATTGTGGGTACCTGAGGATCGGCGCGCCAGCGTAGGCCTTCGAGTAGGGTACTACGACCAGGATTCGATACATCCTCTCAACTACTTCAGCGAGGGCCATCTCGACTCACTTGGTCTATGCATCTTCCTTGCTTTCATCCGGCGTTTCAATGGTAATCTCCGGTTGATGGTGCTCGATGACGTTTGGACTGCGGTGGATGCTGGGCATCGACTGCGGGTGGCACAACTCCTGAGAAAAGAGTTTGAGGACTACCAGATCATTGTGACGACGCATTATCGCCTATGGGCTGAGCATCTCAATATCGTGCTACCGAATTCCAAGCTCTATCGGCTCCGGCCCTGGAATCTGGAGCTAGGTACATGCTGTCAGCAGATACCACCATCTGATTGGAACTACTATCGTGAGCAGATCAATGATGGTAGAGCTCAAGATGCAATCGCAGGTGTGGGACGTAACCTTGAGAAATTCCTCCATCAGATGCGTGGCAATCTGGGTATTGCAGTGCCGGCTACCCGGAACGGCAACTATACAATTGGCCATCTATATGGGCCTTTCTTCAAATGGATGAAAAAACACCGCCCCATCACACGAGGGGATTGGAGCGGGTTTGATGATGATATTCAGGCCATGGACGAGGAGCTGGATAGTGTTTGGCGCCTCCGCAACTGGAGTGGGGCACATTTCAATGAGTGGGCCACTCAGGTAAGCAGTCGAGAAGCGCTCGACTTTCTGAACGCAGTAGAAGAGTTGGTTTCTGCCTTCTCATGTCCAGTCTGCGGGGATCTGGTCATCTACGACGAGGACACAAACGTGCTGCGGTGCCCAAACTGTCAGCCGTCACCATTGCCCCGGTTTGTGCCACAGTATAAGCCTGACTGGCCGGCCGGCGTGGACCGGATGCTAGCAGGGGGCGACCCAAGAGCCATAGCCGGGGTTGGCCCCAAGCTCACAGGCGTTCTGCGGCGATTTCTTGCAGACGTGGGTCACTACCTGTCACTGGAACTTGATGACGAAAGCGGCGGTTTGGCGACGCGCTATGCCGCACTGTTGGTGTGGGCACATCAGCACCCGAGAGAGGACGTCGCTGGTTGGGCAGATGTCGTCTCTGCTATGGAACAGACCCTCTCTGCCTATTGGCAAGAGCCTCAAGGTACAGTGATTCCTGATGAGGCGAAAGTTTGTGTCTTCAGAGTCATCTCTGATTTCACTAGTCTCTTTACGCGCACTGTATGCAATAACCTTTTGAGATACCATTCGGAGCGCGAGAATTACTACTGTCCAGAATGTGAGAAACAAGGGCAACCGGTACAGAGAGTTAGCGCGTACTGGTACACCGGGCGCTCATAGAGGGAGTTCATAGCCCATGACCATCGCCCAGCACCACGCCGAATGGCTGTCGCTTCTCGAGATCTCCGGCCCCTTCGTCTCGATGCCGGTGTTGCTGCGCGTCTTCCCCCAGGGTTTGGACGCCCTGGACACGGATCTCAAGCGCGACCTACGCACGGTCTACGAGGAGTGGCTCGACAACCAAGGCGGCTTGCAGGCAGATGCCGCAATTCACAGGGCGTGGGCGCTCTGGATACTTCAGCGCGTGCTGGAGTTCCCCGCGGACGTGCTACGCGATACCGATGCGCTGGACGGGCGTTACCAGGTCCACGTGGCTGAGCACGGCGAGGTCCTCGCGCCCGACTTCGCCGTGGTCGACCCGGACGATGCCGACACCGCAAGGTTGCTGGTGCAGGTGGTGCCGCTCGGGACAGGGCTTGGACAAGCGGCTGCGTGACGCTCGCTGGAATGCCTCGCCGGCGACGCGGATGATGGACGCTGCTGCACGCCACCGGCGTGCGGCTGGGGCTGGTGACCAACGGCGAGCAGTGGATGCTGGTCGATGCGCCCACGCGGCGAGACGACCGGCTTCATCTCCTGGTACGCCGAGCTCTGGCTCGAAGAGCCGCTCACGCTGCGCGCCTTCCGC
Organism: uncultured Chloroflexia bacterium; assembly: GCA_963775195.1. Taxonomy (GTDB): domain Bacteria; phylum Chloroflexota; class Anaerolineae; order B4-G1; family SLSP01; genus PWVB01. Next base: position 72,430 of record CAVZIC010000018.1, on the reverse strand, counting down.
AGCTTGCTGGGCGTGAGCCGCTTCTTCGCCGTGCCCGACGACGAGACGCTGGAGGCGCTGCTGGCCGAGAGCGCCAAGGACCAGCAGGAGGTCACCGACCAGCTCGGCTATCAGGTGCGCCGCGCCGTCGAAATGCTGGTCCAGGCGCTCGACCTGGCCGACCAGGACACGGGCGGCACGCTGCTGGCACGGGATGACGCCGAGACCGTCTCTACGAAGCCGCGCTCACGGTCATGATGCGGCTGGTCTTCCTGCTCTCGGCCGAGGAGCGGGGACTGCTGCTGCTGGACGACCCGCTTCTACGACCAGAACTACGCCGTCTCCACCCTGCGCGCGCAGCTGCGCGAGGCTGGCCGACCAGACCGGCGAGGAAGTGCTGGAGCGCCGCCACGACGCCTGGAGCCGCCTGCTGGCGACCTTCCGCGCCGTCTACGGCGGCATCCAGCACGAGCGCCTGCACCTGCCCGCCTACGGCGGCAGCCTGTTCGATCCCGACCGCTTCCCCTTCCTGGAAGGACGCCAGCCGGGCACATCGCTGGCAGGATACGCCCGCCGCCCCCTGCCCGATCAACAACCGCACCGTGCTGCACCTGCTCGAAGCGCTGCAGATGCTGCAGGTGCAGGTGCCCGGCGGCGGACCGGCCGAAGCGCGGCGGCTTCAGCTTCCGCGCGCTCGACATCGAGCAGATCGGCCACGTCTACGAGGGCCTGCTGGATCACACCGCCAGTGCGCGCCGCAGAGCCGGTGCTGGGCTTGGACGGGACCGAAGGACAAGGAGCCCGAAGTAGTGCCGCTGTCCGAACTGGAAGCAGCTAGGCGCCGAGCGCGAAGACGTTGCTCGACTGCCTCAAAGAGCAGACCGGGCGCTCGACCAGCGCGCTGCGCAAGGCGTGCGAGCATCGAAGCCGGACCTGCTCGCGCGCCAGGCACGCTGCGCGCCGCCTGCGGCAACGACGACGCTCTGTACCAGCGCGTGCTGCCCTTTGCCGGGCTGGTGCGCGAGGACGACTACGGCACGCCGGTGGTCATCCCGGCGGGCAGCGTGTACGTGACGGCAGGGACGACCGCCGCGCCACCGGCACGCACTACACGCCGCGCAGCCTGACCGAGCCGATCGTCCAGCACACGCTGGAGCCGCTGGTCTACGTCGGCCCGGCCGAGGGCAAGCCGCAGGCGCCAGTGGCGGCTGCGATCGCCGCGCCGAGCTGCTCGACCTGAAGATCTGCGACATGGCGATGGGATCGGGCGCGTTCCTGGTGCAGGCCTGCCGCTACCTGTCCGAGCGGCTGGTCGAAGCATGGGAGGCGGAACGCGCCAGTCGGTGACGCCACAGGGCGACGCCGCGAAGGACGAACCCGCCTCCGGCGATCGCTGCCGAGACGCTGATCGCCCAGCCGACGCGCGACGAGCGGCTGACGTTCGCCCGGCGGCTGGTCGCCGACCGCTGCCTGTACGGCGTGGACAAGAACCCGCTGGCGGTCGAGATGGCCAAGCTCTCGCTCTGGCTGATCACGCTGGACAAGGGCCGCGCCTTTCACCTTCCTGGACCACGCCCTCAAGTGCGGCGATCTCGATTGTGGGTGTGAACGAAACGGACTTCCAGCACTGGGCGCGGAGCAAACGAGACACGACGCTATTTCTCTTCGATCAGGAGTTCGCGGGCCCTGGACACGGCGACGAAGAAGCGCCAGGACCTGGAATCGTTCACGGTCAACGACATCGCCGACGCCGAACTCAAGCGCTATTATCTGGAGGACGCCGAAGCGGCCATGCAACAGGTGAACCTGGGCGCCGACCTGCTGGTAGGGTCGCAGTTGCTGGAGCTATCGCCCACGGCGCCCGGGAATCGTTGCAGGCGCAGTTGCTGGTCAAGTACGTGGCGGGCGAGACGGGCGATGACGCCGCCTGCCAGCAGGCCCTGGCCGCCGCCCGCCTGCACCACGCCTTCCACTGGCCCTTTGAGTTCCCGGAGGTCTTCCTGGCCGAAAATCGCAGCGGCTTCGATGCCTTTGTCAGCAATCCGCCTTTCATCGGCGGCCAGTTTATTCGCGGTACCTTGGGCGGCGACTATTTGGCCTACCTCAAGGATCGCTGGAACCATACAAGAGGTTCGGCGGATTTCTGCACTTTCTTTTTTCTTGCGCAGCTTCGAGCAATTGCAGCGTCGCGGCGCCTTGGGCTTGATCGCCACCAATACCATTGCCCAGGGCGACACTCGTGAATTGGGTCTTGATCACATCATTGCCCAGGCTGGCGTCATCTACCGGGCCGAAATAACCATCCCTGGCCGGGCACGGCAGCCGTGGTCGTGGACATCGTGCACATTACCAGAGATAGCTACCAAGGTGAACGGGTTCTCGATGACCGAAACGTCAAGCGCATCTCGCCGTACCTGGACGACATGCCTGCACTGGGCCCTCCTCACAAACTGAGGGCAAAATGAGAACCTGAGTTTTCAGGGCTCGAACATTCTTGGTATGGGCTTCACCATGACGCCAGACGAGGCGCAGGCACTTATCGAGAGGAATCCGGAGAGAATGCTAGGGTACTCTTTCCTTATCTTAACGGTCAGGATTTGAACAGCCATCCTGAACAGCAGCCTAGCCGATGGGTGATCAACTTCTTTGACTGGCCCTTGGAAAAGGCGAAGCGCTTCCCAGGCTGCTATCAGATTGTCCTGAGAGAAGTTAAGCCGGAACGAGACAAGTTGAAAAGCCGGACAGCGCGTGAGAAGTGGTGGCAGTTTGAGCGGCGACGACCAGAGTTGTACGAGGCCATTGATGGACTGAGCAGGATACTGGCGATTTCTCAGGCAACCAAGTATGTCCAGTTCAGCTTCGTCGGGTGCTCGAACGTGGTTTTTGACCAGGCTCTAGTGCTGGTCGTAGACGATTCCTACGAGACCTTTGCTGTCCTTAACTGCTCTCTGCATGCTTTCTGGGCCAGCACTATCGCAGCTCTCTAAGCCAAACGACCTATTACATACCGACAAAGGCTTTTCTGCCTTTCCCGATGCCCAGCTCGGAAGCCGAACAACGCGTCCACTTAGGGCAAGTCGGCATGCATGACCACACGCACCGCGCTCAGACAATGTTCGAGAATCAGGAGGGGCTGACAGACACCTATAATCGGTTCCACAATCCCGATGAGACCGCTGCCGACATTACCCGTCTACGCGCGCTGCACATCGAGATGGACAAGGCGGTTGCTGCGGCCTACGGATGGGGCGAACTCGACTTGGAGTACGGCTTTCGCGAGACGCCGCAGGGGTTGCGCTTCACAACTAGCGAGCAGGCGCGCTGGGAGGTACTGGACCGGCTGCTGGCGCTAAACTACCAGCGGCATGCCGAGGAGGTCGCGGCCGATGAGGCACGGAAACAAGGGAAGGGGCGGGCGGAGGCGGAGGATGATGATCCGCGGCAGATTCGGATGTTCTAGCGGAGTGTACCTATGCCAGGAAAGCAGACCGGCTAGCTCATAGAAGGTGGTTCGAATGGTAACTCTCGTCACTGCAGAACAAGTGGCTGCGGCTTGGAACTGGATTCAGAATAGACTGAGCCGACGTCCGGATGTGCTCTATCAGAACCGCTTCTTCTACGATCGCAAGCTGTGGCCAGATGTGCCCTTGGACAAAGTACCGCCCGATTGTGCTGTGTGCGTGAGTCACCTCTATCTGGTCAGCCAACTAGGCGATGAGGGAGCCATTATGGAGATGGTAAATGGTGCAGAAGCACAGGCCGTGATATACCGTCCAGCCAACCTTGACCGTGACGTGCACGCTGTTGTCACCAACACTGACCGATTCCGGGACGCCCTGTCTGAACACCTTGCCTTCTGGACTCGCGTGGCGTCAGCCGCCCACCTACGAGACGGGAACAAGTTTGTGCAGCCGCTTCCCAACTATCAGCCCGAGGACAAGGGCCCAGACGGATTGTTTGTGCACCACAGAGACGATGAGCCTCGTGTTGAGTATCAGTCGGTCAAGAACTCAATTAGAAGTCCCCGGGGCCTGATCGCGACGGCCTCTTTCCGCCGGACAGGCTTGGTTGATCATCGCCGGCCTGACTATAGGCCGAAACAGCTTGAGGAGTTCTATCTGGCAGAGAAAGAGGATTGGGGGTTTGGTCGCCTAGATCGGCTACTCTCGCAGGCCATCAATATGCTCCAGCTTCCTGTTGATCAGCAAGCGCGGTTCGCTCTCCTGGCTGAGTGCGATTACAACGCGGTCGTGGTTGCAGATGACAAATACGCCAAGGAAAGCCTGTTTGATGGTTATCGGCATGTCACGACCGATCCTTCACGGCATGTAGCAACCTACATCGGCTCGAAGAACTGGTGCAAGTTCGCCGAACTGGTCAGAAACAGCGTTGTGGAAATACTGGAAACAGTAGGGCTTGTCTGATGTACTCATCCTTTCTTCGAGCCTATATAGAAGCAATCGGGGGCATTGCAGAGATCCCGCCCGAGCGAATCGACCTCGTGCATCAGTCGGTGTTAGCCCTATTAGGTACGCTATCGAGTGCTGTAGGCGGTGTAGTGGAACCAGCTACTAGCCGACTGAAGACTACGACCCAGCTCCTGCTGCTTAGCAACGCGTTGTCGCAGGCCGAACCCGGCTATCCGGGATTGGATGCCGCTCATTACCTCATAGCAATGGGATTTGAACAGACGGGTGCGCTACGAGCGAGGCTGGAGTCCAGTTGGTTTGGTGAGTCCGACTCACCTCCCTTGGAGAATGACAACTGGTACCGGCTCGTCCTCGCGTTTCTCCATTACCTTGCCGGTGGATACAGAGTCCAGGCACTCAGTGTTCTCTCCACAATGAAGGACCTCGCCGAACGTCAAGGCGACGATGGCCACCGGGGATTGTACCTGAGTTCATATGAATCAATGCGGGCTCTGTACTCTGGACGGGGGGATCGACTAGCGGGGCGTTCGTACTGGAGCCGGCTCCTGTTCGGACCTTGGTCAGAAGACGCTGGCGTTCCCGAGCGTCGGATTGCTCGGCTAGTCCAGCAGTTGAACGTTCGCCGGATTGCGGCACTCGGCGACCTAGGAGAGCAAAACGAAGGGGGGTGGTTAGCTCAGCGGGGCATCATCGGGGCAGCGGCAGAGGACTTCTGGCGCGGGTATTTGCTCGGCCTGGTGAACCGCGGCATCACAACCTTCACAGAGGAACAGCTAGGGCCGGGGTTTGACACCTGGCTACGACCCGAGTTGGATCTTCTCGTGGTGTTGCCCACCGGATCCGGAAAGACAATCATAGGAGAGCTCCGTTCTGCTTTGACTCTCGCTCAAGGCTGGCAGGTTGTATGGCTCCTTCCCACGCGATCTCTGGTCAGGCAGGCAAAGCAGGATCTGGCGCGAGCATTCGAGGAACGCGGGGTACTTGTCGAGGAGCTTCCAGTAACCGAGGACTTCAATCCGCTTTTCATCACCGAGGGATTCGAGCGGCAGAGATACGTCGCTGCAACGACACCGGAAAGGTTTGCGGCCCTGTTACGTGCCAAACCTGAGGCTATACAGAACGTTGGCCTTGTGATTCTCGATGAGGCACAAATACTGCTTGATGAGGTGCGGGGCACCACGGCCGAGTTGGCCTTGTTCAGACTGAAGCAACTCGTGCCGGACTGCCGTGTAGTGCTGATGACGGCATTTACCGATGCCCAGGCCGCACTTGAGCGTTTCTTGGCAACAATGAGCCGCGATGTGGCTCGGCTGGTGTCGGACAAGCGTCCAACGAGACGGATCTACGGAATTCTAACTGCGGAGGACAACCCGGAACGCCGACTCGTGGCCGCGATGTATCCTCCCGGTCCTCAGGAAGAAGATGAAAGAACGGAGAACCCCATCTTGATCCATATGGGCCGGATTAGCCTGCCCAGAACGGCGTATAACCCTGAGATGGCTAAGAGATTCCTTGTGAAGACACATCCGGCGGGCATCCGCAGTGTCTTGTTTGTGCAGCTGAAGGCGTCTACAGAGTCCCATGCCAGTGATATCGCGAGACGTTCTGGCGCGAATCGTGACTTACCATCTGCAGACTTGGCACGACTTCGAGTTGAGCTTGGACGAGAATCGGTTGTTGAGCAGAGCGGAACCCACGGTGCAGCTCCTCATCACGCCGGCCTTACTCCGTTGGAACAGCATCTGGTCGAGGTTTGGCTTCAGTCGGGGCGTGTCAATACGGTGGTTGCCACACCGACGCTGGCCCAAGGGATCAATCTGCCCTTTGATCTCTCCATAGTCAGTTTCACTGATCGCTACAATGTGAGATCTGGGCAACGAGAAGAGCTATCATACGCCGAGATCCAGAACATGCTGGGCAGAGCGGGCCGGGCCGGCAAAGTGTCAGATGGCCTATGTCTGTTGACCGTTCGAGACGCTGCTGGGCTGCCTAGAGATACACTGGATGCATCTCGCCGATACTTCTTCGGACGTTCGGATCAGGATGCCGAGTTTCTGGGCCTATCCCGGTTGCTGACACTGAATCTCGGCAAGATCGTTGAAGGCTCCTGGTTAGTAGAGTTGGATGGATTCACGTTCCACGAAGCGCAAGCGATAGTCGCCTTTGCGCTTCACGCTGCCGGTGACGCTACTGACGACCGATTGTCCGAAACCATACAAGAGACCATCCTCCGATATCCATCTTTGGCGCAGCTAGAAGCTGACAGTATCAACGAGGTCGGCCGGGCACTGACCGGTTTGGTCGTTCATGTTCGTCAGCAGCACAACGACTCCATCCTGCTGGAAGCTCTTCTTCGAACGGGGATGCCGGTTGAAGTGCTCAACAGCTTCCTTGAGGCATTGAGGCGGGACGAGTACTTTGAAGCGCGAGAGCAAGATGCGCTCGTGGAGTGGGCTGACGGACTGGTCTATGACACCGTCCTGTCCTGCAATGCGCGAGCATGGTACAACAGCTTGGTTGGGAAGGCGGATCTGGCTGATGCGTTTGGCCGGATCTCTGCTTGGCGCAGAGGAGCTACGTTGGTAGAGATTGAGGGGGCCTGGCCGCTCAAGAGAAAGGTCGGTCCCAATCGCATTGCCGTTGGGGAGTTCGTCAACCATGAGCTTCCTGTCTATACGCAGTTCTGGGGTGCACTTGCGGTCTGTGAATCTGCCCTGTACGCCGAGTCCCCTGAGATACTTGACCAGTCGCTTCTGCAGAAACTTCCCACATTCACGCGCGAGGGAGTGACGTCAGAGATTCAATACGAGTGGTTGGGAATAATGGGTAAGCTGGATCGCGTGCTAGCACACAGACTAGCTGACGTTGTCGTCGCACCGGATATCGAGGGACGTGATCGGAGGCGATTCCTTCGAGACAGACTGCGGGAATGGAAATACCGGCCAGAGGCCATTCCGATCGATGATGAAACGGCAAGACAGGCTGTCATCGGTGTTGTAGAGGAAGTGCTCGGTGACTAGCGGGACAAGCTTGCTGGGGACTTCTGGGCAGTCGGCCGTGTTGCGACAAGAGCCGGACACCGATCAGTGGAATCACGATCACTGGGACCGTCAGACCATCGGTTTCGTCGGCCCCTATCTGCAACGTGCCGATCGGCTGATCCGCATTGCCACAGGCTTCTTCACGGTCGAGGGCTATGATCTCCTCCGGCCTTGCCTCACAGGGAAGCAGATCCGCATTCTTGTGGGCTTCGATGAGACTTCGCACGAGCGGCTGCGGGAGAAGCTCGTGGATGACATCATGCTCCATCTGAGCCAGTGGGATGCCGCCAACCGGCGTGAGGCGGTGCTGGATCTGGTCGACAAGCTGAGTAGGGGCGAACTCACAATCATTGAGCAGGGCAGTCCCGAGATGATCGACGCGCGTGTGCGAAAGAAAGATCACGCCAAGGTCTACGTCATAGACGAAGTGGTGGTGATTGTCGGATCAAGCAACCTGACGCGTAGTGGATTGCTCTCCAATTTCGAGGGCAACACTGCTGTCGCAATCCCAGAACAGGTTGGCTACTGGGTAGACAAGTACGAAGCGTACTGGAGCGCCCCCGATACCTATGACCTGACCCAGGCCCTGCTCGATGCTTTGCGCGCTTGGCTGACATTGGCCTCGCCGTACGATATCTATCTCAAGACCATCCAGGCGCTGGTGCCCGAGGACACAACAGAAGCTCCGCGCCCCAGCTACAAAATGCCGGTGCGCTACCAGCAGGTCGTGGTAGAGCGTGTGCTGCGCCAGCTCCGCGAATACCGTGGTGCGATGTTGGTAGCTTCGACGGGGCTGGGCAAGACGGTTATGGCGACCCACGCAGCCTACCGGCTGCGCGAGGAGGGCGTGCTCCGCAATGTCCTGGTCTTTGCCCCGAAGCAGGTGCGGCCAGACTGGGAGCGAGCTTTCGAGAGTGCCGGCATCAGTGCCAAGGTGCTGACCCGCGATCTGCTCGATCGCCCGATACCGGAGCAGCGGAGATCGCGAGCAGTCCAGGAAGTGCTGGACGCGCTCGATCGTGTCGATGGGCAATACCTGATCGTCATCGATGAGAGCCAATACTTCAAGAATCGCCTGCGAGCGCGTGATGGCGACCCCCGCCACTCATTCCGCCGCCTGGTGGATGCTGTAGCACAGAAGGATCCGTTCATCATCCTTCTCACTGCCACGCCCATCGGTAAGGACGTGCAGGATCTGAACAACCAGCTTCTGCTGCTGCCTCACCATGCCCCCACCGACTTACTTTACGAACACCGGCCAACTCGCTATACCGGGCGTGATCGACGCCCAACTTCATCCGACAGCGTGGAAGGTGCCCGAGACGGACGGTTACTTCGATGCCTTTATGGATCTGCCAATCTCAACCGTGATGAGCACCTCCCAGGTCGCGCGGAACTTCGCGATGCATACCCCCGACGGTGATTGCGTCGACTTCCACGGCGATCTGCGCTGGATCCCTCAGGTAGCCGTACGCGTCGTCCCGACGCCCGTGATCCTCGAGGGTGAGATGAGCCGGGCCATTCGCCAGCGCCACTTCCGCCACACGATGCTGAAGTTCCAGAATCGGGGCGTCTGGCACTACTCAGAGTCGACGATTGAGACCCAGGCCCAGGTAGCGTGGACCAGTTCGCCCCTAGCACTGGGTGAAATCTTGAGCAAGACCATCGACGGAGCCTATGCCGTGGACTTCGTCAGGGATCAAGAACAGCGCCGCGATGCTCTGGCGCCCATTCTGGACCGGGTTCATCAACTGACTCATGAGGATGATCCGAAGTTCAGCCAGCTCTGTGACCATCTGCGAGAGTCCCAGCACGATAACCGCAAAGTCGTGATCTTCGTCGAGCGCCACAAGACTGCGGTCTACCTCGAACAGGCCCTTGCCAAGGCGATGCCCTATCTCCGGGTGGCCAATGCCATTGCCATGAAGGAAGATGAGTGCGAACTGAAGCCCTTTGATGACGTGTACAGGCTCATCCTGGACTTCGCCCCGGAGGCCAACGCGGACAAGATCCCGCCCAATCACAAGCCGAAAGCCTATGATGTCTTCATCACGACCGATGCATACGGCGCGGGTGTCAACTTGCAGGACGCCAGCGTCGTCATCAGTTATGACCTGGCGTGGACCGGCGACACCATCATCCAGCGCGCCGGCCGCATTCTGCGTTTCTGGCGGCAGCCACGCAAGGTCTATCTTTACGTCTTCCTTCCTGTTTTCCAGGAGGACGAGACGGGTAAGATGGCCACGGCCGGTCTGGTACGGCGTCTGAACAGGCTGACGCATCGCAGCGAGCAGGCGCAGCGGTTCAGTGAGATGCCGGTGCTACCCCAGAGCGGCGCCGCAGACTACAACTCACTAGGGGAATTAGCCCAATCGCAGTTTGAGGACTGGGATCTGGGCTTCGCAGATATCATCGAGATCGAGGAGTTCACCGGTGTCTCGAAGTTCTTGATTCACCTGACCGAGTTGACCGACAATCAGGATCGGGCTAAGGGGATCCCCGACGACATCTCCAGCGCACTGAGCTACGAGGGCGATGCGCCCAAGTTCTTCTTGTTGCTTCGGCAGCGTTCCAGGTATGCCTGGGTGCTCTACGACCTGAAGCACAATGAACGTCTTCGCTTGGACGAGGACGAACTGCTGGACCTGATCCACTGTCAGCCCGATACGGACCCCGCGGCCGTGGCACCTGATGAGATCGAGCGGCAAGCTCAACGATGCAAACGGCTGTGGTGTGATCAGAACAACATCAAGGAGCCCGATCAGGTCGAGCGCATCTGTGCGCTCTATCTGGTCCCGAAAACGGGCAAAGACCGAATGCCAGCCATGCTCAAGTCGCAGCTTGGGACTTGATACGAAGAGGTGGATTGTGACAACACCCTATGAAGAGCGCGAGGAACTCCAACGCCTCGTCATCGCCGAGCTTCTTGGCCCGGTAGGCGGGCCCGAGGAGATCGTCACCGAATCGACCGTGCGCGATCGTTACCTGCTGGGCATGTTGGCCCCGAAAGGGGGGAGTGCCCTGCCCGAGGAGAGCGATGATGCCCCGCAAGCCGGTGTGGATGGCGAGGACGGCATCACGGACGCGCCACCGCCCAAAGCGACGACGTCGATGCTGCCCTCCTCCATCGGCATGACCTTCGTGGTCGACGGCGAGGCCGAAGCGCTGCAGATCACAGCGCGCTGGGGCCGATACGAGCGGACGGAAGTCGAGCTCCCAGACGCGCGAGATCCTGACGCTGAAGAGAATGAGGAACCGCCTGAGGCGCCGGAGCCGTCGCGGCCACGCTTCCGCCGCGTATGGCGCCGCGTGCCGATGGAGGGCATCTCGAAGCCGATCCCGCTCAAGCCGGGACGGATGCCGGACTGGACGCCGGTTCCGCAGCATACCGGGGTTGTGGTGCAGGGGTTGGTGCGCCGGCGCCAGGATTCGTGGGTCATCACGCTCTTCCTGATCAACGCCCAGCCCGAGCCCAAGATCAACAAGGACACAGCCTGGCTCTTTCAGCCGGAGCTCAGCGTCGTCGCCCCCGACGGCGCACCGGTTTTCTGCAAGCGGGCCTCGCTCGACGATACAGCCACGCTGGAAGCCCGGACGATGGCCATGCTCTACCGTCACGAGGTCGAGTTCGCGGTCGGGCACGGCGTCGCCGTCACGGCGAACATTGGCAGAGGGCCAATGGGACCGCGCGATCGGCCTGAAAACTGACGTCGCCCCGATGTACGACGTCGCCCAGATCACCGCGCCTACCGCCGAGGAGATCCCGGCACTAGCCGAGGTTACGCTGGATATGAAGGTGCTAGCTGGCGTTGTTGATGGGCAGTTCACGCCACACCTCGCTGCCCTGCCCCAGGCGTATGCCGATTGGATTGGCACGCAGGCCGCGCGCCTCGATCCGTTGGAGCCAGACCTGGCACCTTACGCTGGTGCGGCACACAATGCCATCGAGCAGTGTGAAACAGCGCTGGCCCGGATCCAGGCCGGGATCGCGCTGCTCGATGCCGATCCAATGGCGGCCGAGGCCTTTCGCTTTACCAACCGCGCCATGTACCTTCAGCGCATCCACACGCTCTATGCCCAGGAGCGTCGTCGGGAGCAGTCCCCGGACTGGGAGGCCATCGACCGCCCGGAGAACCACCAGTGGCGTATCTTCCAACTGGCGTTCATCCTGCTCAACCTGCCGGCGCTTACCGACCTGCACCATCCGGAGCGCGTGGGATCGCCGGATGGAGCCGAGCCGCTAGCGGATCTACTATGGTTCCCTACCGGCGGTGGAAAGACTGAGGCCTATCTGGGCGTTGCAGCCTACACGATGGCGTTGCGCCGGCTCCAGGGCGTGGTGGGCGGCTACTCCGGCCACGCTGGGGTCGCCGTACTCATGCGCTATACGCTCCGGCTGCTGACCCTGCAGCAGTTCCAGCGCGCCACAGCCCTGATGTGCGCCTGCGAGATCATCCGCCGGGAGAATCCGGCTGTCTGGGGTAGTGAGCCCTTCCGCATCGGCCTGTGGGTGGGCCGGCGCAGCACGCCGAACTACACTGAGGATTCAGGCGAGGCCGTCAAACAACTGCGGCGTGGGGTGCTGGCGCGTGAAGGCACGCCTTACCAACTCACGAACTGCCCCTGGTGTGGAGCCAAGATCGAGCAGGGGCGCGATCTGGTGGTGGAACCGGTGGATGGCGGTCGTGGGCGTACCTTCATGTACTGCGGAGATCCACTGGGCCGTTGCCCTTTCAGCCACAAGCAGTCGCCGGATGAGGGCATTCCGGCGTTAGTGGTGGACGAGGAGATCTACCGTCGCCTGCCGGCGCTGCTCATTGCCACCGTGGACAAGTATGCCCAGATGCCGTGGAACGGGCGCACGGCGATGCTCTTCGGGCGTGTGAACGGTTACTGTGAGCGGCATGGGTTCCGCTCGCCGGAGCTGCCGGACAGCGACAGCCGACCCCCCCAGCAGGAAATACGCGCTGCCGCCGGCGAAGACCTTGCCCGCAGGGCCGCTGCGCCCACCCGACCTGATCATCCAGGACGAGCTGCACCTGATCAGTGGGCCCCTGGGGACCCTGGTAGGCCTCTATGAGACGGCTGTAGATGAGCTCGCGACCTGGTACGTAGATGGCGTTGCCGTGCGCCCCAAGGTCATCGCCTCCACGGCCACGGTCCGTCAGGCTGAGATGCAGGTCCACAGCCTGTTCCTGCGCCGCGTGAAGGTCTTCCCGCCGCACGGCCTGGAAGCCACGGACAACTTCTTCTCCCGCCAGCGCGCGCCAACACCGGAGCGCCCAGGCCGCCGGTATCTGGGGATCTGTGCGCCGGGCATCCGGCAGAAAGCCGCGCTCATCCGGACGTATGTGGCCTTCCTGTCCGCCGCCCAACTACTCTACAATCGCGTGGGCGAGAGCGTCGATCCCTGGATGACGCTGGTGGGGTACTTCAGTTCGCTTCGCGAGTTGGGCGGCATGCGGCGTGCTGTGGACGATACCATAACGACCAGGCTCAGGCGAATGGAGAATCGCGGCCTAGCCCGGCGTCATCTCGATCCGCGGGATGTGGAGGAGCTCACCTCACGGAAGTCTGCCGCCGACATACCCGAGATCCTGGATCGCCTAGAAAGCCGGTTCCAGGTCAGGGACAAGAGCCGCAGCACTGTCGGCGACGCCTATCCCATCGCCGTTCTGCTGGCAACCAACATGATCTCTGTGGGCGTCGATGTGGGGCGGCTCGGCCTGATGGTCGTCGCGGCGCAGCCAAAGAACACGGCTGAGTACATTCAGGCGACGAGCCGGGTGGGCCGGCAGGTATCCGGGCCTGGTCTGCACTGTCTACAACTGGACTCGCCCCCGCGATCTGAGCCACTACGAAGGGTTTGGACACTACCACGCGACGTTCTACCAACAGGTCGAGGCGCTTTCGGTGACGCCCTTCTCACCACGAGCGGTCGACCGCGGGTTGACCGCAGTGCTCGTCTCGCTATTCCGGCTCCTGGATCTGCGCTTCAACGCCAACCGTGGTGCAGAGCAGATCGCCGCTGATGAAGCCTACGTGGATGCGTTGGCGGAGCAGATCACGCAGCGCGCCGCCGCCATTGGCGGAAACGCGGTCGCCGATCTGGTGCGGCAGGCCTTGGACGCGCGGATCGACCTCTGGAAGTCGCGCGTCCCCTCTCAGGGCGCGCATCTTGGGTACCGGGAGGAGTCCGACGGCGTGACGCGCGGACTGCTGAAGCCGCCGGATCTTGCCGGGTGGACCAAGTTCGACTGCCTCAACTCGCTGCGTGATGTCGAACCGACGGTGAACCTGCTGCTCGATGATCGTGGTATGGACCGTCTGGGAGATCATGCCTGGACATTCGGAAGCGGGGATGGGGAAGACGAGGAGGCGGCATGAGCTACAAGGACCAGAAGCGCGTCGGAGAGCTGCGTCCGACCCAGATGATGTTCACGTATGGCGTGGGCGCGATGGTGGACCTCCCCTACCTCTCGGCGTTGGTGATGGGCCTCGAGGACTGGCGCGCTGACCCGGGGGTGGCACGCGAGATCCACGAGGAACGGCTCTTGCAGGCTGTGCAGTGGGAGCTGGGCAGGCAGGTCCAGAAGCTGCTGGCCCCGCCGGTCCTGCCGGACACCTCCAGCTTCCCTAACCCATTTGACGAAGCGGCGCAAGTTGGCGTCCCTGTGGCGACGTTCCCGCGCTGGATGCTGTGCCCACAGTGTCGTCTGCTTGCGCCTTTGAGCTCGGGTCTGTTCGAACTGAAGCACGACCTCTATCACCCTGAGCGCTCGCGCTACGTGCATGTGAACTGCGCCAAGGCCAAGAAACCGCCGACGGCGATTCCCGCGCGGTTCCTCGTGGCGTGTGAGAGCGGGCACCTCGACGACTTCCCCTGGGTGGAGTTCGTGCACGGTGGTCCCACGGACTGCGGCGCGATCCTGCGCTTGATCGAATACGGCCCAGGCGGCGAGGCCCGCGACCTCGAAGTGCGGTGTGAGACTTGCGAGGCGAGCCGGCGCCTATCAGAAGCCTTCGGCGAGGCCGGCAAGCTCTCGATGCCGATGTGCCGCGGGCGCCGTCCCCATTTGCGCGACTACGACGACCACGAATGCGATCAACAGGTACGGGCCATCCTGGTGGGGGCGTCGAACCTCTGGTTTGCCGACGTCTTCACGACCCTGGCCATCCCTTCCGGGTCGGGCCGGCTTGCGCAACTGATCATCGACCACTGGGCCACGCTGAACCATATTCAGAGCAAGCAGAACGTGGCGTTGCTGCGTCAGATTGGACAGCTCGGTGATTTCTACGGGTATTCGGATGATGAGATCTGGCTCGCGATCGAGAAGAAGCGCGAGGATGACCAGGCGGACGAGACCGCCGATCCGCTGGACTTCAAGGGCCCGGAGTGGGAGATCCTGACCCATCCCACAGCGAGCCCAAACACCGATGACTTCCGGCTCCGGGAAGTGGCAATCCCCGAGGGCTTCGAGGACAGCCTGGCGCGGGTCGTGTTGGTGGAGCGGATGCGCGAGGTGCGGGCGTTGGTCGGTTTCACGCGCATCGATGCGCCGGGAGAGCTCGACGAGGAGCCCACCGTGGTCGCCGACCGGCGCATGGCGATCTCGCGGCAGAAGCCCACCTGGATTCCCGCGACGGAGGTCCGCGGCGAGGGTATTTTCATCCAGCTCAACGAGGCGCAGATACTCTCTTGGCTCAAGAAGCCGGCGGTGGCGCGTCGCGAAGCACAGTTTCTCGATTCTCACGTACGCTGGCGGCGTCGTCGGAACATCGAACCGGAGGAGGGCAACTTCCCGGGCCTGCGGTGTGTGTTGCTCCACTCCTTTGCCCACGCACTGATGCGGCAGTTGGCGCTGGAATGCGGATATGCGGCAGCCAGCGTGCGGGAGCGGGTCTACTCCCAAAACCCTGATCCTGCCGAGGGCAAGCTGGCCCAGGCAGGCATTCTCGTCTATACCGCGGCACCGGACAGCGAGGGCACGTTGGGCGGCCTGGTGAGCCTGGGAGAGCCCGGGCAGCTCAAGCGCCATCTCGCAGCAGCGCTCCACAGTGCGGGGCTTTGTGCATCGGATCCGTTGTGTGCGGAACACATGTCGGGCCAGCGTGGCATTACGCTGCACGGCGCGGCGTGTCACGCCTGCATGTTCGCGCCAGAGACGTCGTGCGAGCGGGGCAACAAGTACCTCGATCGCTCAGTACTGGTCGCGACGGTGGAGCACGAGGACCTGGCGTTCTTCGAGGTGCTCTGATGGCCCGTCCTGAGGACGCTCTCGTTGACGCGGCCGTACGGTTAGCCATCGCGTTGCCGGCTGACCTGCTGTCGCGCTTGAGTGACGGCATTGCAGCTTGGGACGGGGGCGATTGGGCCGAGATGCGCGTCCGGACCCTGGAACTGACGCCGCAGACACGATTCCGCGCGTTGGTGGATGACCTGCTCACCGCCTGGCGCACTAAGGTTCCGACCGTTGCGCCGCTGAGCGTCGCTCTGACGCTTCGCGCCACGGCGGCGACTGCGTGTCACTACCGGACTACCCAGATCGCCGATCTAGCCTGGACCGGCCCTGACGTCTTGGATGTCCCGCTACGACGCACGGACCAGGCGCTTCTTGAGGTGATCGCGCTCGCCGAGCAAGAACTGCTGATCGTCAGCTTCGCTGTCTACAAGATCCCCGAGATCGCGGCGGCGCTCGTGCGGGCCTTCGAGCGCGGTGTGCGGTTGCGAATCTGCGTCGAGGCGCCGGAACCCGAGGGAGAGCGGACAGCCTACGATACGATTCGTGCGCTGGGCAAGGATGTGCAGCAGCGGGCCGCCATCTACATCTGGCCGCAGGTAAAGCGCCCGACCGACGTGAAGGGGCGCACCGGCATTCTCCACGTGAAGTGTGCCGTGGCTGATACGAGGGCGTTGTTTCTTTCGAGCGCCAACCTCACCGCCTACGCGATGGAAACCAATATGGAAATGGGCGTGTTGATCCGCGGCGGGGATCTGCCCCGAACGGTGGTCAAGCAGTTCGCGCGTATGATGGAGTCGGGGGTCCTGCAACGCGTGACGATGCGATGAGGTGAGGGGCCACATCATGCGTGGCGTGCAGTAGAGATCCAGAGAGCATCGTGCACTTATCGAGGGTACCGGGATCCACCAAGCGCATGGGAGGATGGCTTCGGGAAGAACTCCTGGAGATACTGCAGCCACGCGGAGCATGAAAGAAGCCGGCGGTGTCGCGTTCACCACAGGAGGTGCCACGTGTCCGAACCATTTGAGTACGTATCTGCAGGGATGGAACTGGCAGCCCAAGGCCAATATGCAGATGCAATCCGACGTATCGAGCGCGGTATTAGAGGGTATCAGAAACGCAACGACACTGACGGGATCGCGTATGCCTTGGGCAGACTGGCGGATTGCTACGAACAAGCAGGCGAGCTTGACAAGGCTGAAGCTACCTATGCGCGGGCCATCGAGATCGGGACTGATATCCCCACTATATACTCCGGCCTAATCCACCTCCTGGCCTCCAAGGGTGACCTGGACCGCGCATTCGATATCGCCGACCTGTGGAAGTCCCGGGCTGACCAGGGCATTGGCTATCCGGCACACTACGTCTTCACAGATTTGGCTGCCAGCCTGGCCCGCCAAGGGCGCTACCTTGATGCACAAGACCTGCTTAGGCGGACGATCGACGCCTTGCCAAAACAGGAGTTCCCAGATCTGTATTGGGCTGTCCGCGGCCAACTGGGACACACCTGCGAACGGGCGGGTGATTTGGACATCGCAATGGAGTACTACCGGCAGGCGATCGCTGAAGGTAGCACCGACCAGAATACCTATACGCGCTGCTTGATCAACTTGGAGAGGTCCAAGAAGTACGACGAGGCGCTGCAGGTGGTTGAGAAGGGACTGCGGGTTCAGAAACAAGCTTCTTGGGAAGCGGACCTGCGAAAGCGCCAGCAGAGACTCCTGCGGAAGTCGGGTGCTATCAGCAAGGAGATGCCCAAAGCCATCATCCCCGATTTCAGCGTGCGCAGAGGCAAGAACTCTATTGCTTTGGTGCAGCAGATCGAGTTCTCTCCGCAGCTTCAGTGCGCGGCCCGTATTGGCAATCGGATGTTTGGAACGACCGGTGGCAAGTCTCCCAAACTGGTGGCTCACGATCTGGAAGAGCAGGACCACGCGTGGCAGGTCGAGCTACCGATGTCCATCAGTGTCATAGTGAGCGCTGAAGAACATCTAGTCCTGGTAGGGCGGGACGGATCCGTCGGCAATGGCCTAACCCATCTTCTCTTCTTCGATGTAGATGGAAAGCTCACTGCGCGACAGCAGTTGCCCGATGTGCCTTCCGATGTGGTCTCCGCTGCGCGGAGCGTCTACGCTGGCTGCCGAGATGGAAAGCTGTATGCTTTCTCAGTGGATGGGGTGCCGTTGTGGACCTACACAGTCCCAGGTAGTCAGGAGCCGCAAGAGTCAGTCTACTCCCGCCCCTGTCCGTACTACGTTGCTGCGGGGAACGATGTGGTGGCCTTTTCTAGCTTTACCGACGTCTTCGTACTCAGCCCTTCAGGTAGACTGCTATACAGATGGAATACCCCCGAACAGAAGAGCACGACGAAATCCGAGCTATTCACGCTGACAATATCCACGGGGCCGAGTGCAATTCGATCTCTCTGTGCGCCAGAAACCGGGAAAGAGGTGCTGGTTGCGTCCGACAGTGGCATATTCGACCTTGCCGATGGTCGGATTCTCTGGCAAGCCAGACCACAGGTAAGCGCCATTGGCAGCATCGCGCGATCCTCAGCCGGTGATACTTGGGCGGCATCTACCTCTGACAAGATCGTTCGCTTCGAGGGCGCCAGACGGACGAGGGGTTTCCCACTGGAGGGGCCTGGCTATGTGCACTTCAACCGCACAGCGGATCGCATGATCGGGTGGGGAGGCAAGAATCTCTCTGTCGCTACCTATAGCGGTAAGTTGCTGGCCCAAGTAGAGTTTGCCAGAAACGTTCAGTTTGCGGAGTGCCTGGACGACGGACGTGTCGTCGTTGGGACACGGTACCTCATTATCCTGAATACTGCTGTGTCGTCGGTTTCCACGGTACCTGTTGTTGCACAAGAAGAGGCAGCGATTGACAAACCAGCCGAATCGCTCCCTCAGGAAGAAGCGGGAATTCCCATCCAATGGATCCGGGCACGGAAGATCTCCGTGGGACGCGGGAAGGCAACATACCAGGGGACAAGAGGGCAGGAATGCACGATCGAGCAGATAGCACTTGAGCACTATCGGTCCCAAGGATGGAACGGCGCTTGGACTGAGAACACCTACTGGTGGGAGATTATGGCCTTGCTCTTCTGGGACGTGATCTTCGCCAGGATTTCCGGAACCTACTCGCCGGAGCTGGGGGCGTTTCCCGGCAGGCTGCAGGATATGCCTCATGACCTCTTTACGCCGGAGTTCTACAGCCGCCGAAAGGCACTGATAGAGAGAAGGATCAAGGACCTCACGTCGCCGAGGCTATTTGGCCTGGTCAAGACCGATCTTGGCACTGCGTTAACCTCTGCGCACCGGCATCACTTCGGGGAACCCTGTCGCCCCATCGAGAATTGGGAGCGTTATCCCTTGGAGATGTTGTTACTCTCGGTTCATACATTGACCGCGGAGCAGCTCGCCAAGGTAATGAGGCGACTGCTTGAGAACTTCAGCGAGAATCGAAGCGGGCTGCCGGATCTATTCACAGCCGATGCCTCCGGCAAGCCGAGATTTGTCGAAGTGAAGGCTGAGAAAGAGTCTATCGCTCCGCATCAGTTGGTATGGCTCAAGTTCCTGCAAGGTCAGGTCGGCATTCCCGTCGAGATCTGTCGGGTGATCTCCTAACGAGCTCGTGGCGCACGGTATGGTGTTCTCGCTACTAGCATCGGCGAGGTCTGCTCCCGGGGACATGCGACGCGCTAGAGGTTGAGGTGACCTGCACCAAAAACGCGAAACACCTCTACCGAGGGATAAGTGTTTGGGTGGAGGCCGCAGCATCGCTGCGTATCGAGAGCGACATCACGATAGTCGACACTGACGCAAATCAGAAGGATGCCTTAGTTGTCAGCTTCAGCCACCAGGAGTGAGATCATGTTTCGTGACCGCATACGTGAGAAATACGACAGTCTGACGCCCGGTTTCAGTCTCCTTGCGGACTTCATCATCGACAACACCCTCGAAGTTGCCTTTCTGACGGCCTCCCAGCTGGCCCACCGCGTCGGCGTCGATCCCGCGACTGTCGTGCGCTTCTCCCAGGAGATCGGTTACTCAGGATACAGGGAGCTCTCGCAAGAGATCAAACGCTTCGTGTTCGAGCAAGTCTCATCCCGTCGCCGAATGCTTGAGACGCCGAGTTCGTTTGAGACCATGGTGGAGAAAACCTGCGAGGTGGCTCGCGTCAACTTCGAGCGCTTCACGAGTACTGAGTTGCCGATTCTGGTTCAAGCGGCAGAGGCTCTGAGCAGAGCCGAGTGCATTTGGGTCACCGGCGAGTTCGTGACCGAAGACCTTGCCTCGTTTGTTGTTGGCTCCTTTGGACTGATAGGCCTTCCGGCGCATATGGTGTCGCCGGACAAGGGCTCGCTCGCGACGTGTCTAGGTCGAATGCAGAAAGATGATGCTCTTCTTGCGCTCAACAGCGTCGACCCGGGGATCCAGACGAGGGATGTCATCCGAGAGGCACGAGCTGCAGGTGTTCGGACGATCGCGATCACGGCCTCCAACGTGTCTCCCCCAGCACGCGAGGCCGAGATCAGTATCAGCGTGCCGATTCGTACGGACGAAGGTATCCCACGGTTCTCTGTGCTGTTGCTGGTGATGGGGCTCATATGGGAAATCCTCGCCTACCACCACGTCGACCGGACTACAGCAAACCTGGTCGCATATGGTGAACACCTGAGGCGAGTCCTGGTCTAGCGACCATTGTTTGCGGGTCAGGGCCCTTGCATGACAGGGCTGACCTTCACCGGTCTTGGATCGAGGAGGATCGCAATGCTTGAATCCTGCTCCGACTTGGGTTCCTGTGAGAAGGTACTACAAGCACAGCTCGGTAGTATTGCCTTGCTCGGCGAGGTGAGTCTCACACGCGAGGACTACGAGCGTCTGTGCCGTTATGTCCGCGCGGAGACTAACGGCGGCTCTACGAAGGCGATGCGTATGTTGTCACATGAGGCCCCGGCTTCTCTGGCATACTGCCTCGTGGGCGCAGGTACCTTCGCCTACCGAGAGGGAGATTATTGGTCCGCTGTCTGGGACGTCTTTGGTGTGAATCCCAACCCCAGTCGTGAGCGGCGACTGGGCACCTTTTTCCTTCGGTTTCTGGAGAACCACGGCCTGCCCACATTCAGGATCCGACGTAGCCATCCATATGTGACGCCTATCCTTCTACATGGTGGGATACCAGAATCCTGCCTTAGAGAGCACTTCGAGCGGATTCTGCTTCCCGATCTGCGGCATGACTCGTCATCTCCCGCTCTCCTTAACGAGCTTGTTCAAGAGCTCCGGCTTCTGCGCAGAGATGAGCAAGAGCGCGGTGAACTGGAGACGCGCCTGACGGCGCTGAGACGGCAGGCACGCGATCTACGGAAGCGCGCGGCGGTTGCGCGAGAGCTCATCCAGGCACGTGATGAGCTCCTTGACCTGTGGGCTCGGGAGGCCAACGTGCGTGGCTTAGAGGATCTAGACGATCTTCCTGAGGCTTACGCCAGTTGCCAGGATACGTGCGGCGCCTTGGATCGGGAGCTACAGGAACTCGTCGCTCAACAGAAGCGCGTGGAATCCACGTTGGCTGCCTATACTGAGAGCGATCGGGCCACTCTCAAGGATGCGGTGAGGTTTCGTGAATGGGCATGTGGCTATCCGAGGCTGATGCAGTTGATGCGATACGTTGCCTCAACGTTGGCCGAAGTCGGCAAACTTGAGAACACTCTGAAGGCTCAGGCGGATGGAGTTCTATTGGGTGGCTGGCGACCCGAACTCAGTAACACAATCCAGGCGGTCGACCTTGAGCGACTGACACGGGAGACCGCGGCTTGGCAAGATGACTCGATAGAGATCGAGCAACTGAAGTCCCAGCTAGTAGCGCAGTCCTCGCTGGTAAGTCAGAGGCCGGGCCGAGGCGGACTCGCAGAGCGAGTTCTGGCTCCAGGTGGTCTCTTGCTCATTGTACTCGGGGCGCTGACTTCGCTTCCGGAGGTGCTGATCGTCGCAGGTGCAGTGCTCCTCGGTGCTGTCGGCTACATCCATCTGCGGTCGGCGAGATCGACTGCCGAGGAGACGCAGACGCTGGCTGAGTTGGAGGATGCTCTGAAGCGTGTTGAGGGCGGTAGACAGGCACACCGTTCACAAGTCGCGGAGTCGCTTCGAGGTATTCCGGTCAAGCCGATGTCTCCCGAACGGCCGATGGGAGACTTGCCTGACGCGCTGAGAGTCATCTCAAAGACCTCCAACCAGCTGGCCGAAGCGCAATCACTGCTGGCAGAACGACGCGACGAGATAAAGCTACAGGCGAGAACCTTGTGGGAGATCGCACTTAGCCTCCAGATTGAGCCCACGGATGACGTCGCGATGCTGGCGGAAGCTGTGGCAGATATCATCAAGCAGGCCAGGCATCATCACATAGACGCTGTGGGGGCTCAGTCGGAGCTCGATCAGACAATCGCGCCGGAGCTACAGCGTCTGCAGAGCGAGCTGACCTCTGCGAAGGCAGAGAAGCTGGCTCTAGAGGGCAGGCTGGCCCGCCTGGGAGAGGGCGATGTGGACGTTGGCTTGCGGAAGATAACCGATCTCAGGCGCGAGGCAGAGGCGGCGGCGGAGCAGCGTCGGAAGTTGGCGGTCAAGTATCCTGACCTCGAGCGCATCGAGAAGACTCTCAGAGAAGGTACCACGGACCTTGAGGAGGAGGCCTTCCAAGTGGAGGGGCAGTTGCGCTACCTTACAACGGATATCGCCGACCTGGTCGCCGCACGTGACCATTTGTCGATTCCGTACCAAGGCATCGATGAGCCGGTGCGCAAGTATCTGCTGTATGGCGCCGCGTCCGCGGAGCGCTTTCTGCTTCATTCGGCAGCACTGTTACGAGGCGCTATAAGAGGTGATGGTTCCGCCGAGGCTGAAGGTCCGCCGCTGCCGGCCCACGTACTTGCAGCGTTTGGGGAATGGTGGTCGGAGTATGGCCAGCGCAGACAGCTGGCTCAGGATATGGGTGTAGAGGAGGACGGGGACGGTCACCGGTTCAGGGTACCCGTGATTGGTGTAGACCCTGGACTTGCAGAGATCACCGTGCAAGTCGGGCCACAGATGTGCGCGACCTCGGCCCGTGGCGCTGGCATTGAGCTAGATATTCAAGGCAACACATGTGAATCCCGGCAATCGTTCTCGCTTCCCGCTCATAAGTGTGCTCCCGGTTTGTACCGAACCGAATCGACCGCTGTTCCACTCCTCTATCCCTCCGGTGGGTATGCCATGAAACTGCAGAGCAATGGGGAGACACTCCGTGAGTGGACATTGCCTCTGGAGCGAATGGAAGTGAGCTGTTGCCTGTTCGATGCCCGTTCAGGTCGGCTCCTGCCGGAAGGTACGCTGCCTCGATCTCTGGTATGGGTGGTGAGCCGCAATGTACGACCTGTTGATCAAGATCTCGTACGAGAGGCGGGCCAGCTCTATGGACAGTGGCATGAGTACCATTACTGGGTGGTTGATGTGAGAGACGCAGAGGTGCTCCGGCTAGGAGACGCAGCGGGCAAGGAGGCGCTCATTCCAGTCGCTGATGCGTCATCTGCAGATCTGGGCCTGGTTGGTGCTGAGCCACTGAAGGGTATCACGGCCGATAGCGTGCCTGTCTATGTGGTGTCTCCGCCGCGCATACGCATCCCCGTCAAAGAAGCAGCGGAGCTGGATCTGTGGCGGCTCTCAGTCTATGCGATGAGAGATGAGGCAGCCGCCGCCATCGCGTATGGGCGGCTGAGCGACTTTGGGCAGGCGTTGGAGGCGCACGCCGATGCCGGATGCGTGGACGTCGACCTTACGGATGAGAACCTTCTTGGCGCGAGTCCGGTTGGCACATTTAGGATCCACGTCGGCAAGGAGCCGTATGTTGACTGGCATGCGGATCTTTGCTTAGCTCCGACGCTTGCGTTCTCCTTTGAGAAGACGCTCTATCTGCCCTGTGAGGTTGGGCACACTTCACCGGTCCACGGGCTGGTCGATGCGGACGAAGAGACGAAGCTCTCAGCAGTGCGGCCTGCGAAGGCACGGCAAGTGGGCGCCGGGCAGTTCCGAGTGGAGGCGACGACAGCACAGGATTCGATCAACTGCCGTCTGCACTGCTCAGGGATATCTCGCATCAGTAGCTCCGATCTGGAGCTGAGCGCTCGCATACCGAAGGTTCGATGGCGACTACAGGGAGCGGAGGAGCCGGAAGGCGATCGCTGGCACGATGTCGTCGATGAGCTCTGGCTCGGCGACTGGGAACGGAGCACGGATCTCTTCTTGATCGTCGATGCGGGTGGCCTGATAGCAGGCAACGTGCAGTTGAGCCTACCAGAACGACCGTCGGTGACTCGTGCTAAGACGCTGGTGGACGGCAGGGCGCGGTTTGACTTGGGGCCTTTCCGCGGCGAGCTGCGCACCCTACCGGAGCTACAGACCGTAGCTATATCTGTCCCGGCCCATGATGTCGTCGACGCGCCACTATTCAGGGTCCGCACGCGATGGGAAGCCACGAACATCGAGTGCACACAGAGGACGGAGCAGGGAAAGATCATTCTCAGCGTATCCTGGGCGGAGCTGGGACAGACTGATGGCAAGGCCAAGATCATAAGGCTTTGGAGATTGGACTCAACGGCTGCGATGCCGACGATTCAGATGCAGGTGAACGAGGCATCGCACCAGATTCAGATCTCCGGCCGTACGCTCACGCCCGGCGAGTACTTGATCGAGCTTGCTCTTGAGGACCCATGGTCGTCGACATCCCCGAGCCGCCCCATACCGGGAAGTCCTAGCACCTGGACGCTCACGGTTGCGGGTGTGAGAGATCCCCTTCAGGACGAGACGCTGCGCGTGCGGTATATTGGCGACTGGCGCAGCGGTCGCCGGTATCCATTGGCATATACCTACACCTTCCACATCGTTGGGAAAATCGTACATCACAAACTGCCCCCTGCAGTCAATGCTGAGGGCGTGCTACTCACAAAGGCGAATGAAGGCTGGTACGTGGCGGAGGTAGACGTGCTGGACGACCCTGAGATGCGCGACGAGATCCGCGAGGCCAATCCGCTCAAGATTGAGTACAACTGGAGACGAAAGCAGATCACGTCTGCAGAAGATAGGGCGGGTGACGGCGCCGTCTACTGCTGTAACTGCCAGCGGCTACACTGGCGTCAGGAAACCATCAAGGCTGAGGAACAACGCCACAAGGTCTTGGGTCCAATCGAGAGGTTCTATATCAGCTAACCAAGCGAGGGCTGAAACCATGCCACTTGACCCAATCAAGGCCACAGAAGCTATCACAGAGAGCTACCTGAGTTACTTGTCGACCACGTTTCAGATGCAAGATGAGCGCCTCCAGCATCAGTTCGTGGAGCTGTTGAGAACTCCGGGTAGACTCACCAAGGGGCCGATTCTTGAGGCCACGCCGCCCTTCATGGCCGGTGTTACCCTGCGCGATCTCATCGAAGAGGGTATGCTGTCACAACGCTTCGAGCAACTCCATTCAGACAAGTTACCCCTTGATCGGACGCTCTACTTACACCAGGAGACCGCTATCCGTAAGATCATCGGCCATCAGCGGAATGTGGTGGTCGCAACTGGCACCGGCAGCGGCAAGACTGAGTGCTTCCTGATACCGATTCTGAACCACCTCTTTCGCGAAGAGGAGCGATCGGCCTTGACATCGGGCGTTCGAGCGCTCTTGCTCTATCCAATGAATGCGCTCGCCAATGACCAGCTGTCGAGGCTGCGTGACCTGCTCCAGGTGTATCCGATGATTACGTTCGGGCGGTACACGGGCGAGACCGAGGAGAAGTACAAGGCGGCGCTAGATAAATACAGGAAGATGTACCAGCGCGATCCCTGTCCTAACGAGCTTATCTCGCGTGACCAGATGAGGGAGACACCTCCGCATATCTTGCTCACCAACTACGCGATGCTTGAGTACCTGCTTCTGCGACCTGCCGACAATAGCTTCTTCGACGGAGGACACGCCAAGTGGTGGCGCTTCCTGGTTGTCGATGAAGCCCATACGTACAATGGTGCCAAAGGGATCGAGATGGCGATGCTCTTCCGCCGGTTGCGGGACCGAATCGTCGAAGGACGAGAGGATCAGCTATGTTGCATTGCCACGAGCGCGACCCTTGGTGGCGGGGAGCGGGACTTCCCCGACGTAGCCACGTTCGCATCGCAGCTTTTCAGCGAGAGATTCGAGTGGATCTGGGAAGAGCCAACAAGGCAAGATGTCGTCCAGGCCACTCGACTGCCAATGGCGCGACCAAGTGGTGATACGTGGACGCCGGAGCCCGGTCTCTATCTCAAGTGGCAGGGCCTGGCGCGTGATCCCAAGAAGCGAGTCCAGGTGGGCGGCTTTGTGAAGGAAGCCCAAGGCGCAGGAGTTCCGACGCAAATCCTACGCGCTAGCGCGGCGGCAGCCCACAACGACTACCACAAGTTTCTTTATCGTGTTCTCCGCCACAGCAAGAACCTGGTCCAGCTGCGAGAAATCTTGGAGGCGGGTCCTGATTATCTTCACAACTTGGCCCACGCCATCTTTGGCGACCACGCTGATGCGGTGGGGCAGCTTGTGGCATTGGTTGATTTAGCAGCACAGGCGAGTCCCTCCGATGATGACCAGCCGCTGATGCCTGCACGGTATCATGTCTTTGCCCGGGCGATGGAAGGGACCTACATCGTCCTGCGTCCAGAGCCACGCCTTTACCTCGAACGCCGTGAACAGGTGGAAATCGGCGGGGACGACTATACGGCTTTTGAGGCGGCTGTCTGCCGCCGGTGCGGTGCTCTGTACATCGTTGGCGAAGAGCACGATGTGGACGGGCGCACGCTACTGAGCCAGCCAGGGCATCGCTATCTGGAGGACCCCAGACACTTGCTCTTCCACTGGCTTCCGGATCACAACAGCAGTCAGGCAGCCGACAACGAGGACGAGGTCGTCGCCTCCGGGGAAGACGGTGAGGTGGGCGCGAACCAGAGGTTCCGGTTGTGCGCAAAGTGTGGCGCTATCGGCCGGGCAGACCAGGTAGCGCCGATCTGCGAGTGTGACGACAGTCATAAGGTGACGGTGGTTCGGGTCCCTTCCAAAGATGGCCAAGTGCACGTCTGCCCAGCGTGTGGGAGCCGAAGTCCCTCCAGTCTGGTCTGGCGTTTCCTCACCGGCACGGACGCCACGGCAAGCGTGCTTGCCACGTCACTATATCAGCAGATCCCGCCCAGAGAGAGCTCGTCAACTTCAAGCGGCAGCATGCCACCAACTACAAGCGATCCCTGGAGCTCTACAGCTGCATCGGCCACAGGCGAAACCGCGAGCTCAGGGGTGATAGGTCAGGCACGTCAGCTCCTGATCTTCTCAGATAGCCGTCAAGACGCGGCTTTCTTCGCTCCCTACCTGGCGCGTACGTATACCCAGATACTTCGACGCAGGCTGATTCTGAAGACGCTTGCTGACAGTAGAGAGGACGTTCTCACAAACTACTGGCGCGTGCAGGATCTCGTCAGGCCGTTGGCACGTCAGATTGATCACCTAAATCTGTATCCAGAGATGAGTGAGCAACAGCGTCTGGGCGAGGCGTGGAAATGGGTCCTATATGAACTCCTGGCGATCGATCGGCGCAACGGATTAGAGGGTCTCGGATGCCTTGGCTTTGTCTTGACTAAGCCCAAGGGATGGGTGGCACCGATGCCGCTTCTGGCTTGGGGACTGAGCGATGAGGAAGTGTGGTTGCTCTTTCAAGTACTACTGGACAGCCTGCGAACGAAGGGTGCTGTGGCCTTCCCGGACTCGGTTCTCACCCAGTGACGAGTTCTTCTGGCCTCGGAACCGCGAATACTATATCCGCGATCATCGCCTGGCTCGTCAAGCCAACGTATTCTCTTGGGTCCCTGCATCGAATAGCTCTTCCAATACCCGTGTCGACTTTCTGCATCGCTTGGTAGCAGGCCCCCTTCAACTTGATATGACCCGGGAGGACTGCGTCGGCATTCTGGAGGCCCTGTGGGGACACAGCCTGGCGCCGGGAGACGCCAGTAGCTGCTGGTACCCTCTGTTCTCTGGCATCAGCCAGCGCGGTGCCGGCGTGATCTACCGAATGAGACCCGAGTACTGGGAGTTGCGTCCTGGGATACTCAATCCAGAACTGACCTGGTACTACTGCGATACGTGTCACAATTTGACACTGACGAACCTGAGAGGCGTCTGCCCCACGTACAGATGCCCAGGGACTCTACGTGGGTGCCGGCCTGAGGACATATTCAGCGACAACCACTACCGCAAGTTGTATACGACGATTGAGCCCATCGGGATGGAGGTCAAAGAACACACAGCCCAGCTCACGAGCGAAGCAGCGGCCGAGCTGCAGACGCAGTTCATACAAGGGGCTGTCAATGTGCTCAGTTGCTCGACGACCTTCGAGCTCGGCGTTGACGTTGGGGAGTTGGAAGCCGTGCTCATGCGGAATGTGCCGCCTACCGCGGCTAATTACGTCCAGCGCGCAGGACGAGCGGGGCGTCGGACCACATCGACAGCCTTTGCTCTTACCTTTGCTCAACGCCGCTCTCACGACCTGACGCACTTCAATGACCCGATCGCCCTCGTCTCCGGCGAAGTGGGCACGCCACACTTTACGGTTGCCAACGAGAAGATCGTGAAGCGACATATCTATGCCACGGCGCTTGCCTCTTTCTGGAAGCGGCATCCGCGGACATTTGGCAACGTCGAGAGTTTTTTCTTCGACGGTGCAGAACGAGGACCGGAGATGTTTGCAGCCTTTCTGGATGGGAGGCCGGCAGGTCTGCAGAGGTCGCTCTGCCGTATCGTGCCGGAGTCTATGCGGATGGGGTTGGGAGTCGACGACTGGTCCTGGGTAAAGGGTTTGTTGGGCGACGACAATGGGGTGCTCATGATGGCAGCGAAGTCTGCCGAGGTGGATGTTCAGCATCTTGAGGAGCATCGGGCGAAGCTCATCGCGGCAGGGCGGCCCTCTGATTTCGTGCTTCGCTCGATTACCACCATCAAGCGCAAGTATCTGATTGACTACCTGTCGAGCCAGAACGTGATACCGAAGTACGGATTCCCCGTCGATGTCGTGAGCTTAGAGCTCCTGCACCAAAGCGAGGAGGCCCGACGCTTGGAACTGGATCGTGATCTACGGATCGCACTATCGGAGTATGCTCCCAGTAGTCAAGTCGTGGCGGGCGGCAAGCTCTGGACAAGCCACTATCTGAAGCGTCTGCCTGATCGAAACTGGCCGAGGTTCGCCTATGCAATCTGCGATTACTGCGGATGCTACCAGAGCGTGCGTGCTGAGTCTAGGCAGCCTCTTGCACCTCTAGATACGTGTCGGGCGTGCGGGCAGCCGCTTACCGGCAGAAACCGTGGCTTCTTCGTGGTGCCTGAGTTTGGCTTTGCTACGCCTTCTCCGCCCGAGAACCCGGGAGAGCGGCGACCTGAACGGACGCACACAACACGCACTTACTTCTCGGGGCAAGCGAAGGCCGAAGATGTGCAACATATGGAACTGGCGGCGGTGAGTTTGGACGTCATACCGGCGTCGGATGGTACGCTGGCCGTTGTGAACCACGCTGGGTATGTGGGGTTCAAGATATGTCCCCTGTGCGGATACGCGCAGTTGGGCAGCGAAGCCACCAAGGGCGAGCATGAGACATCTTGGGGGGCGAAATGTCGAGGCACGCTCAGCCGATCCGCGCTCGGCCACGAATTCAAGACCGACATCCTGCAACTCCGTTTCACCAACTATGTGGATTCCCGGAAGGGCTTCTGGCTGTCACTTCTCTATGCACTGCTGGAAGGCGTCGGCAGCGCCCTAGACATTGACCGTCGGGATCTGGATGGCTGTCTCTATCCGTATACGGGCGACCCTAGCCAGCCCGCACTCATCCTGTTTGATGATGTTCCAGGCGGCGCCGGTCACGTGCGTCGAGTCGCTCAGGATGACTATGCCATCAAGCACGTGCTCCAGGCCGCCTTGGAGCATATGGAACGCTGTGACTGTGGTGGTGAAGCGCGTGACACGAGCTGCTATGGATGTCTTCGCAACTATCGCAACCAGTACTGTCACGACGATCTGAATCGTGGGATCGTGATAGATTTCCTGCATCAGGATGTGGGGCTATGACGCCTTCCATACAAGAACACTTCGCCGAGCGCTGTGATGCACTTGCTGATGTCATGGTGCAGTCTGCCCGACAGCGCGATGCCTGGGATATCTATCTGGGGAATGGTAGCGGTGAACGCGCTATCGCTGGCGACCACGAAGCGCGACATCTCCTAGAGCTACTCCAGAATGCGCGGGATGCAATCTACCGGGGGCGCCTCGAAGGCGACCATACGCCAGGGCGTGTCTTCGTCGCCGTGACGCAGCGTGGGATGGCGATTGCCAACAGCGGAGCTCCTTTCCGACTTAATGATGACGACGTGTTGCGAGCGGTCTTGTATCTTCTGAGGTCAGAGAAGAGCGGACATGGCTTCATTGGTCACAAAGGAGTGGGGCTGAAGTCCATCCTTCTTCACGCTGGGGGGTTCAGCGTGCGTTCGCGCATTGACGGAGAGGTGTTGCGCGCTTCCTTCTCACGTTCCCGGACCGCCGACTGTCTGCTGACGCGACTTAGTCGTGCGCCCGGAGGTATCTCATCGGAGCAGTGGCTCTACGTCCGTCAACAACTGCCCCGACTTCCTCTGTTCACTCAGCCCCATGCCGATCCGCCAAGCGCAGAGTGCCTCGAAGAGGATGCTGCGTTGGTCGACGCATTGCTTGGAGAGGGCAGCCTCGCTGATTTCGGATTCGACTTGGACCAGGCGCTCGATACTCAACCCTACACGACGGTCGTCTATCTACCCTATCGAGATCCGCATTGGGAACAGCAGTTGACGTCTGTT
This sequence comes from uncultured Chloroflexia bacterium, assembly GCA_963775195.1. GTDB lineage: Bacteria > Chloroflexota > Anaerolineae > B4-G1 > SLSP01 > PWVB01. The sequence continues at coordinate 41,833 of CAVZIC010000018.1, read as the reverse complement.
CACCATGCCATCGCTGAGGAGGTTGGCCCCGAAGGCGAGGCAGGTTTCATCCAGGCAAAGCGCCAGGTCGGGATGCTTTCAGCCCGTGCAAACGCTGAAAGCGCCTGGGAAGAGCTGTTGCGCTTGGATCGCCGTGTCCTGGCGTTGTTGGGGGAGATCGGTGAGGTCACCTTCGTGCGCTTTCACCAGGCAAGGGCGGACGAGATCCACAGCGTTTCCATCGCTCCGTCACTCTCCCTGGAGGGGAGAGCCGGGGGATTGTGCAGACTCCAGTTGACCGAGCGAACGTTCGTGCGCGACAAGGCAACAGAGCAAGTGTCGGCCCGGGAATTTATGGTGCTCTCGACTGAGACCGGCCTCGGCGTGGTGGAGGACGCTCACGCAGAGGATGCGGGTCCTCACGAACGCATCCGGATCCTGATCGAGATCCCGGGCGATGAGCAGATCAGTCTCAGGGATGAACCTCTCTATCTGTACTATCCAATTGAGTCTGAGTTGTCGGGACTTCCTTTTCTGGTCCATGGCCCTTTCCGAGTGAACCCAAGCCGGACGACGCTGGTCAAGGGGCAGGAACGTCACAATCGTGCCGTTCTAAAGGAGGCGGTTGCGCTGCTGCGCCATAGTTTGCCTGACCTAGGTGCTGAATCGTCCGAAATTCGGAACTGGCTGCCGTGGATTCTGCTTCCTGATGCTGGATCCCGACACGGAGGTGTCGGACGAAACATCGATGAGCTTGGCAGGCGGGTTGTGTGGGGATGTTGTGTCGCTTCTCCAAGAAACGCCCTCGGCGCCGGTTGAGATCGGCTTGCAGAGCCCAGACAACGTCGTCTTTTTCCCGGCGCGCCCTGATGCGCTACTTATGTTCGAGGGACTGGATGGCGCTGTGGCCGAACGCAACGGTCAGCTTGAACTGCTGGCACCAGGCAGCCGTAAGGCTTACGTGCGACTGCACAAGTCTATGGGGGATCGCCTGGTACGGGCGGCGGGTAGAATTGGGTTGGGAGACACGGATGTACGAGCCTTTGCCGAGTTCCTGGTTCAACGGTTCTGTCCCAGGACTGAGCCCATCTATGTTGACGGCCAGCAAGCAATGAGCTTCTTCCTGAATCTGAGTACGCTTTTTAGCGAGCAGGAGGACAGTCAGATATCACGTGAAGCAGCCACGCTTCTGGGGCAAGAGCGCGTTCCCCTCCTGCCTGTGGCGCTTGGCGATCAGGAAGCCACGACACGTGTGCAGTTGGTGCCTGCAGAGGGAAGGCACTCGGCCCAGTCGGAAAAGCTGGAAAGGGCAACTCGTGTGGTCTTTCTGGCGCCCGGCCAGCATTGAGACCCGTATCGAGGAGGTCCCTTCGCCTCCGCCAGCCATACCTGTCCGTTTCGTGCTGCCAGCGATCGTGAGGGCAGAAGGAGGGCGCGCGGAGGGGCTGCTCTCGAAGTACTATGATGAGTGGGGAACGACTCGGTTCGAGAGCCGGCCGGACCTCTTCCGCCGGGTGGCCGATCGTGCTGCAGACCTCGATGGCGAGGCAGCTTTGCCGGTTCTAGGGTATCTCGCCGGCCTTCTACATCACATCACCACTGATTCCTACGCCGGCGCTGACGATCTGCGGCCGCGACCTTACGCTCACGTCGATCTCCCCACGCTGGGCGAGGCGCTCCACCAGCACGGTCGATCCTCGGCATCTCGTCGACCCTATTGGGAGCGGCTGGAGAGCCTGCAGGCCTGGAGCCGGATTCAGGTCCCCGTGCAAGGGACAAGTGGGTATCTGCCAGCCGAATCTGCCGCCTTTGGCCTGGAGTGGATGACGGTGCTCAAGGATGCCCTGAATCAGGTAGAGGCAAGAGAACAGGGCGAGAACACATCGCCTGAAGAGATGTGGATCGGCGCCATTGGCAGCCTCCACACTTTTCGCCAGAGCTTGGGGCGACGGGCGACGGACGACTGCTGGCCCGAGGTAGCCTCCCCTGAGGACCCACGATGGGAACCTGTGTTTGACCAGCTGCGGAGAGTAGATCCAGAGTTGGCATCAGAAGAGGGGTATGCTGCGTCACGTACGCTTTTTGATCTCCTGCTTCTGCTTGGTGTCCGTGTTGGTCCGCGTGTGGTCTGGTACTGGCTTGACAGTCGCCGTGGTGCTGAGTCATGTGATGATCGGCGTCACGCCATCAATGTCGAGTCGAGCTATGCCTGGTTCGACGGTGATGGGTCTGGTAGTGATGTCCCAACGAGCCTTGCCTCCCTGTACCAGTCCGGCTTGATACACGACTACGGCAGATTCGTGACGCTGTATCCCTACCATACGGCGTTCTCAGGTGGACACAGCCCAGTATGTAGAGACGAAGTACGAGCGAATGGTCGGAATGGCTCGACGCTCGCAGCCTGGATCTGGTTTCCCGATTTGTTGCCGTCAGACGTACGACCTTTTGGTGGGCATCTGAGGGCAGTTGATGCCTTCCGCGAGGCCGTGCTTTCTATATGGCCCGATCTCGCCCAGGCTGTCTTGTCTACTGGTTGGTACTGCACGCGCAACTGGCACGTTCCCCGCAAGTGGGACCGTCCAATACCATCCCTGGCGGCCTATCAGTTGTCGGCGCTTGACCTGTGGCCGGCGCGTGGCGGCGGACAGGTTGTCGATTGCGGTCAGCGACGATTTCCATTGTCGGTCATGATTGCGTGGGATGGCACAGATCCCCCAGCCTCAGCCGATCCTGCTCGATACTTCGCGCTGTTGGACACGTGTGAGCCGCCGCTGGAGCGCGTTGCGGCGGACCTCAGGGTGCCGTCGTTGGCCGGTCTTGATCTGTATGGCGCAGTGACCAGGCTCCGCTGGTTGTTGGAAGAGAGCCCTGCGCTAAGAGCAAGAAGCGGATACCACGAGGCGGATAGCTCACGCCCTCAATATGCTGTCGAAGATTGCCCTGAGCAGTGCTGGCCAATCCAGCAGTTTGGTGATGGAAGCCAGGACGTGTGGGTGGCGGCGCAGTATCACCTGCTGGCACGGATTGTTGAGGGTAACCCCGAGAACCTCTGGAACAGGCGCGCGATCGCGGTGGGTCGGTTGGCGTTACGTGCGACACGCGGTGATGTGCAGATCGCGATTCCCGTCGTTGAGCAAGACTCGGACGCTCCGTGCTTTGTGGGCGACATTGATGTGGCCTTCTTCAGCCAGACGCCCCGCTACTGGGAACGAGAAGCTCATGCCAGTGCGTGGATCCTTTCGATGCGCAACCAGCTGCAGAGCCGCTTCTACCGCTGGGCCGAGCGCCTAGGAGCCCGTCGTATCTCGCCGATGGCTGCTCCTGCCTATCGCGGCACGGTCGTTGACGATCCTGAAGCGGTCGCTCTCTTGCGCCGGGAGGTGCGTAACCGGCTTGCCTTGCTGCTAGGGGTCTTCAAGGCTCACCAAGTGGAGAAGCTCGATGAGCAGGCTCGGGTGGTCTTGAACGCTCTAGCATCTCTGCAGGCGGTTCAGCCGATCGCTCCAGAGGCAGGGCAGTCAGGGATCGATGCTGAGAAACAGTTACTCTTCTCACACCCAGCCTACCGGCAAGCCATAGCCGACAGGCGTCCTCCAGCGGTTGTGCTCGCCGAAGGGATCGCGCTTCTAACAGATCAGACTGCAGCCATTGGCGACATCCAGAACGCCTTGGGATCGCCGCGTGGGCAGGTCATCAATGCACTGCGGTTTCGAGGTATCGATCTCCTGGAGTTAGCCAGAACCACGTCTGCGTTGGCCCGGGAGCGACTTTGTTCCGTTCTCGAGCAAGTGGACAGACTGGTGTATGCACTGGCAGTGGTTCTCGGGACGTCTGAGCAGCCCTTGCTTGTCGAGCAAGTCGGCTCAGAAGCGCGCAACGATTGGCTCTCAGAGTTCCAAGCCTTGACGGCTCTGCGAGGGCCCCTGGCTGAGGCCGCACTGGACGCCGTTGAGAGTGTTGGGCCCAGCCTCTCGTTATCGATGCGACAGAGTCTACTGCGCTCTATCCTCGACGAACCTCCGGCTCAGGCTATGCTGGAGATACTCCTATCAGTGCTACGGGAAGCAGGCTGGACCACAGCCTCTCGGCGTGCCTTTGTAGAGGCCGGACGTTACGCAGCTTCGTACAACTGGGGAGAGCGGCAGGGCACAGTGGATGCCGCCATGAACGCAGCGATTGTGTGCTCTCTTCTAGCCCATCTGCAGGCAGGGGACCTGGATGGGAGTGATGATATTGTCCACGATCTGAACGGCCTGGGCTACCAGTTCGCCCAAAGGCTGAGCCCATCCGCTACTGAGACCGGTGTTGACTTCAACTGGAACCTGGGCCATCACCTCGGCGTTTCGGTCAGCTTCGATCCACCGGACGAGCTTCTCTTGGAGTGGACGAGACAGAGATGGAAGATGCTCTATGATGCGTTGTGTGATGTAGCGGAAACAACATTGTCCGGGATCTCCGATACAACCGGGACCCTGCTGCGCCGCTGCCTGAATGCGGGCTCCCTGCTACCGCTTCAGACTGCGGACCAGACAGGCTTGAAGCCGACCGACAGGTCCGCATCCGGCAGTTGGAACGGCGACTGGGAGAAGGCGACCTGCAATTTGACGTAGCTGAGATGGATATCCCGAAGCTCGTCAGGTCTGGGAGTCGTCGGCGCAGAAAGCCATACTCCCGGTCGGGGTGGTCCTAGGGAAGGGGCGTCAGTGACCCCTAACCAAGCCGTGCGAGGACGTCTCGCAGAGTTGTTCGTGCTGGAGGTATGTTGGCGGCGATTCCTGAGGCTGGACCAGCCCGCTCGTAAGGAGATACTTGACGTGATCGTCTCTCTACGTGACGGCGGATCGGCTCAGTCTGATGCCCTGTGGGGAACGAAGACAGCCTGGAGGGAACTGGTGCCGCGCCTTGAGCAGCGACGTCGTGAGCTTGAGACGTGTCGAGGCCTGGATGACGAACACACGCCTGAGCTGGCAAAGCTGTTTAGGGACCTGATCGAAGTCGCCAACGAGCTTGGTCCTGGTTTCGATGTGCTTGATCCCTTTGGGGCTTGGGGGGTGCCTGACAGGGGTGTTGCTCCCAAGCCATCCCGTGTCGAGATCAAGGCCATCTTGCCCAGTGATGACGCTGCATCGGCAAGGGTTGTGCTAACCACCAATGAATTCCATCGGGCACGTAGCGACCCGGCTAGCTACGTCCTGAGGCTGATTGCCGTACCGCCTGATCCCGAGGACACGCGCCAAGTGCATTGGGTATGCGATGTCTGTGATCCAATCCACAGCCTTGATCTCGACCATTGGCTTCAAGAGGGCGTCCGCGGAGGTAGCTTGCCCTTGTTGCTTCGGGTGGAACCGCCAGGAGATCGAGTGCTGACCTGATTCGGAGCCAAGACCCATTCTCTCTTTCACGCAAAGTGCCGGAGAGCGTTTCTGGACTAGTAGAGAAGAAACTTGCAAATAAGATTGCCGTGCCGTACACTGTAGCTGGTCCCAACCGTAGGCATTATCCGCACTGCAATGGGAGCATCCAGGGCGCTTTGGCTCGTCCGGTACATTGCAGCTTCGTTCCCTGTAATGTGTGTAGCGGAGGGCTCACGAGGCGTGCGCCGGAGTAAGTCACCAAGAAGACAGGGAGCTAGATTGGTGCGCGGGTGGTCAGCGGAGGAATAGGGGCGGGGAACAGATAGAGAGAATAAACGACAATGCGAAGTCTGAGGGCACGGCTATCACGCGCCCTCAGACTCGGAAGGTCCGTCAACTCTAGTTAGGGGTCGAGCGCTTGTGGCGTGGAACCCTAACCGTTTTGCGTGTTCCACCGGGCGGTCGACGCGTATACGGTTTGACGGGCACGATCTTCTTGCCCTTGTCCGTCTTGGCCATCGGTATCACCTCCTTTCTCGGGGACGGATGATGCAGCTAGAGCACGCCGCACGGCGGCTTGTAGGTGTCGCGCACCTTCTTCTCAATAGCCTTGCGCCCTGGCTGCTGCATACCTGGTGTGTAGCGGACGGCGTAGTAGATGCCGCCTGGGTTGGCATTGCGTAACCAGCAAGCTCTGCGATCGTGGTTTTCGACCCGGCTCTTGATTTGCGCGGATTCACCCACGTCCACGACCTTGTAGTTATTGGCGGTGGTTGGCGTCAGAATGGCGTACACGCCACTGCGATCTTCCAGCGAACTGGTGGTCCGGTATGGTCCGGAGAACTGATATCCGGCTAATGTAATCGTCGTCATGCCTTGCTCCTTTGTAGGTTAGTTGGGATTCCGCATATTGTTGGTTCGTTCCTAATATGTATTACCGAGGAACATGCAGTTTTTGCCATGCAGATGGCGAAAATCGGTCCAACTTCGGTATTAGTACATAGACCAAGTGAGGTGCGCTGTGGATGATCGAACCCGTAAGTTGCTCCAAGAGGCCGACTGGGGTCCCATTGGCAACGAGTTAACCGCCTTTGCCATTCACTGCATACGGGACTACCAATGGTCGTACGGAGGTGCTTTTGAGATTCCTCAAGGATATACCGCGAAAGATATAGCACAGGAAGTTATGCTTAAGACGCTAAGTGGGGAACGACGCTGGGACCCGGACAAGGGCGAGTTGATACCATGGCTTAGATGGCAAGTGCGGAGTATTGTGAATGCTCGCGTGAAGTCTGAACCGCACCGCTATGAAATCCTTCCTCCCGAGGATCCTTCCGGATCCCCAGATTTTGACAGGCTTGATTCCCTTTCGGCTAACTCTCGCGCTACAATGGCTGCTACTCCAGAAGAGCTTCTGATAGCTAGCGAGGAAGATATGCAGCGTGCTGATAGACTGTTTGAAGCCACTAAGGGTGATCCAGAGGCAGAGCAGTTGCTGATGTGGATGTGGGAAGCGGTGACTGAGGGCAGAGATCACAAGCCCGCTGATATCGCTGCTGCCCTCGATATGCCAGTAACTGCTGTGTACAATTGCATCAGGCGTATGAAACGCCGTGCACAGAAAGGAACCGGTGGTGTATGACTGGGGATAGGCGGAATGATCGCCAAACTGAGCAGAATCTAGTGAGGGCTTTTGCCGAGCTGTTTGAGCAGGTAGAGCCCACCACCCCTGAGGAGATCGATGAGACGCTTCGGAGCGCAGGCTACGATCCTGAGGAGACTGAGAGGCAGTTTGCCGCTCTGGCCAGACAGGCGCTGGAACAGTCGTCACTGAACTGGAGGAATCGCGCTAAAGCGTTGGAGACCGAGCAGGCACGACTTCGGCAAAGAGATCTCAATGCTATCACGGGTGATAGCCGTGAGACTCTCATTGGCAAGATCAAGCAACTGCTTATGTCCTCAGGTCCCCAACTCCATTTAGCTTCCGTACACTTTCGCAACTTCGACGAGGCTAGCGATGAGGATTTGGCGAGTTTCCTGGCGGAGCTGGAGTACCTGGTCTCTGAAGAAGAGAAAACCGATAGCACGGAAGAGTAAAGATGGTCTCCGCGGCCTATGCAGCTAACAAGATCCTCGATGACTTGTCCATAGTCTCTATTGCAGATCTGCAACAGCTCGATCTGATTGCTTTTGAGCGAGGTGCGATAGTTCAGTATCGAACTCTCAGCGGGGCAGAGGCGCGACTAATTACATTGGGTGCCAAAGCGATCATTACCATCTCGACTTCCATTGAGAATCATCGACGTCAACGCTTCAGTATTGGGCATGAGCTCGGACACCTGGAAATGCATCGACGTCAGCAAGGGGTATTCTTCTGTACAGCAGAAGACCTGGACAACTGGCAGGCTACACAGATCGAAAGCAGACTCGAATACGAAGCAAACGAGTTTTCGGCTTCGCTTCTGCTACCAGAACGGTTCTTCGTTCAGCAGAGTGTAGATACCGATCCGAGTTGGGAGGTCATCGAAGAGCTAGCAGGGGTGTTTGATGTCTCACTAACCGCAACTGCTCTACGATACGTCCGATTCTGCGAGGTGCCCTGTGCGTTTGTCTTCGTGCAACAGGATCGAGTGAAGTGGTTTAGGGCAAGCCGCAGCTTTCACGAGCTTGGCGCTTTCATCGATGTTCGTGCTCGTGTGGATCCCGGCACCTTGACCGGCAGGTACCTCAACAACGGTCGAGCTCGGAGATGTCCTAGTCGAGTGAGTGTTTCCGCTTGGCTCCCAGACTGGCGCACCGGTCATGGAATCACAATGCTGGAGCAGGTTAGGCCCGCCGCCGGCCTAGATGCCGTGCTTGTACTGATATGGTTCGACGACGACGATGTTGGAGATCTCTACTGAGGATGTACCAGAAGATCTGACATCAGGAGATCGAGGGAAACCGGGTTGGAGCCAAGGCCAGTGGGAGATCAGATAGGTTTCGATCTAGGAAATCTCCTAGAGTAAGTCAGGATGAAATGGTAGAAAGTGCGTCCTGTGAGGATTTGAGGACATTCCGACTTCGACGGATCCTTTCGGCTGCAGTCGGGCTGGGACAACGAGCCACAATAGAGGAGCACAATTCTAGGCTTTCTCCTCGCCATCGCTGCTATCTGGCGCATTGGTAGTGGAGATCCTGCAGCTCTGGGACTTCTCAGCAGCCTTGCTCCTCAACTCGCGGTCTTGGTGGAAGTGTTGGGCGGTGAGGTGTTGGGGAATCTACTGGATCGCGTTGCCCACAACGACGAGGCAGCACTTGACCCCGAAAACCTCCGAGAGATTCTGGTGGCTTCGTTAGCCGAATATGACACGGGGGCACTAACTGAAGTTGAGTTCCATCGCGCGGTGCGTATCTTGAGAGACCAGCAATCGGAGCAAGACTTATCACTTATGACTCAACTTGACCGCATCGAAGCAGCGCTGGCAAGTCTCGTCTCCGCGAGTTCTGATAGTGTATCTGACACAAAGACAGACTTCCTTAGGTCACGTGCTGTCCATCAGCTTCCATCGGATATCTCGGACTTCGTCGGTCGAGGGACTCAGCTTGCGGAGATCCTTGCGGCGTTTGATGTCGAAGGTGACGTACGAGAAACTCCTCTCACGATCGTGGTTTTGACCGGGATGGCGGGTGTGGGGAAGTCTGCTCTGGCCGTCCGTGCGGCTCATAGACTGAAGGATCGATTCCCAGATACGCAGATCTATCTTGACTTGCGTGGTGCTGACTCAGAGATTCTGGACTCCTCTATAGCTCTAGAGGTAATTCTCCGGTCGCTTGGCTTACAGGACCAACAGATCCCGACTGAGTTGCAGGAGAGGCGGGTCTCTTCCGCTCGCTCCTCGCTGATACCCGGACACTCGTAGTCTTGGATAACGCCCACAATACTACTCAGATTCGTCCGCTACTTCCCGGAGACGGAAGGTGTGGCGTTATCGTTACCAGCAGAAGTGCGCTCGGAGGGCTGGCGGGAGCGGTGTCTGTCAACCTAACTGCCTTGGAAGAGACTGAAGCCCTTGATCTGCTAGCGGAAATCGTGGGCGGAACTCGGCCGAACTCATCTCCTGCCGATGCGGTTGGCATCGTACATCTGTGCGGCTACTTGCCGTTGGCGATACGAATAGCTGGTGCACAGCTTCGTGGACGGCCGCTGCTAACACTAGCTGACTATCGCACTCGATTGGCAGACGAACACAGGCGGCTTGAGATACTACAGATTGATGACCTCAGCGTTCGAGCAAGTCTCAACCTGACCTATCGGGACCTTGATGTAGATCATGCTCGACTGTTCCGCTTTCTGAGTCTGATCCCGGAAGTCGTGTTCAATGACGAAACCGCGCAATGTTTGCTGGGAGAGACCTATGGCCCATTGGAGACTCAGTTAGCCCTTGAATTCCTCGAAGACTTTAGATTATTGGAACCCGTCGGTAGCGGTCGGCACCGTTTCCATGACCTTGTTCGTCTCTTTGCTGCAGAGAAGCTTCAGGAAGAGGAGGCGGGAGCGGATCGGTACAGAGCGATAGCCTGTCTTGACGTATGGTATCTTCAGGCTTCTAGCGCTCACTTCTATGCTCAGGCGGTTGTACTGGATCGTTACGTCCATGCCGCCAGTCCCTTGTCGAGCCCTGATATCGTGAAGGCTATTCTCGAAGTCCTGCAAGATCGATCAGAGCTGAGGCGCTACTTCTTCCGCAGCCAGCCCAGTGCAGCCTGGGCGAGCATCTTCTGGAACAATGAGTTCTTCTGTACGGCGCCGATGCCAGAAGAGAACGACGATGGTGTCTTCCTACCACGGTGGGAAGCCTTGGATCACCTAGTGGGGGTAGCTTCCGAAGTGCCCGAACTGGTGGTCAAAGTCGCTCAGACCATCGATACTGATCAGAGCGCTTATCTTTCGCGGCTCCTCCAGGCAATCACAGCCATACCGATGCACGAAGCTCAGAAGCTCGTACCCAGTATCGTTGGGTGGCTGGATCGACCCTATTTGGCTGGAACTATAGGGCTTGAGGCGCTGAAGTTGATCAAGCTCTTTGAGGAATCCGGCTACGTGGACGACGCTCTCCGGATTCTCCAAAGTGTACTGACTCCCATTGCGCCACAAGCTGATGAGCGGGCGTCGTCTGCGGTGGGTGGTGAGTCACGATCGAAATTCGGTCGCGAGGCTTCGTATGAGCTTGATCAGGTGATTGAAGGGCTGATTCCGCCGCTCGCACGACGTGCCCCGGACCGACTGGCGGAGGTCCTGGAAGCTCATTTGTGTGAAGCGCTGCGTCTTGAAGCCGACTTCTTGAATCGTCCCGATCATGAAGCTTAGCTCCTACTGGCGGCGCGCCCTCGAGGATACGAATCAGGACCCATATCCAGACTATCGCGAGTATCTGTTGCGTGCGCTACGAGATACTCTAGAGATGTGGGTTGCGTCTGAAGCTGCTGCAGTGATACCGACGCTGCGTAGGTACTTGAAAGATCAAAGAACTGCCTTGAAACGTTTGGCACTTCATATCCTGAACCGCTATCCTGCCATGTATCCGTTGCTTGTGAGTCAAGAGCTGAGCAGGAGGGAAAACCTTTACGACACACGCATCCATCACGAGTTCCTCGTGCTGCTCCGCACGGGCTATCGAGTCTTGGATCAAGATAACCGCACCCGACTTCTCAATAGCCTCCTGCTCGGGCCATCATCTGACCAACTCGAGGGGCTTCGCCAGTCAATGATAGGGGGAGACTGGGACGACCCGGAAGCCGAGGTTCGTCTGTTTTCAGAGACATGGATTCGAGATCGGCTATGGGTATTGAGAAACGATCTGCCAGATGAAGGCCTCAAAGTTCTTGAGGACTTGCAGGCGAGACTCGGCCAGCCCGGATTTGATCCGACATTCACAAGCTGGATCGGCGAGAGCGGATTTGTTGTCGATCTATCGCCTGAGTCGGTAGAAGAGTTGGCAGCGATGTCTCCTGACGAATTATCCGTTTACATGGAGGAATGGGAGCCACCGGCCGAGGAGCATTTCACACTCTCGCGGGTTTCTCACCGTGGACTAGCTCAAGCAATAGCCAGAGTGATTCTACGCGAACCCGCCAAGTATGAGGCGTACCTACCAAGTCTGTTGTTCGTGCAGCCCGAGTATGCCGATGCTGTGCTTAACCAGCTCTGGGACGCCATAGCCGCTGATGAAAACATCTGGCACTTCGCCATTACGGTATGCGAAGCTGTAAACTGGCATATGCAGGAATGGATCAGTGGGAACAAAGGAGGCGAAGACACGCGGATCGAAGTGCGACGCTCTATGGTTCGCGTTCTAGAGCGAGGATCATCTCCGGAGACTCGTCTTCCAGCGTCGTTGCATGAACGTGCCCGCTCCATACTATTCTGTCTCATCGATGACCCAGATCCAGATGAAGAGACTGACCATCCCCCGGAGGGGTTCTTTGGCCACAATGATCCCGCTTCTATCGCGATCAATGCCGTTCGCCCGAGGGCCTTGCATTGCCTGGTAAGGCTCGTAGGCCTCTCGGCAGGTATCGATGATGCAGCCACCCAGCATCTAAGAGCGCCTGGACCACGTCGATGGGATCTCCAAGCACGAGATGCTTTGTCTAGAAAGCTGGACCGGGGCCAAGATCCGAGTTGGAGCGTTCACTCAGTCTACGGGCGGGATCTCTCTTGGCTCAATTGGCTGGATTCCGCTTGGCTTTCCGAGAACTTGGACCGGATTTTCCCTGAGGATGATGGATCCACGAACTACTTTATCGCAGCTTGGGATTCGTACGTCAGCTATCACAACTGGTGGTCGTCAGGGCTCGACAGCTTGAGACCAAAGTACGTGAGGGCGATCGAATACCTTCGACAAGGGCTCGGGACTAGCATGGAAGCTCCCCGATCCCCCCGTAAGATGCTAGTGATTCACCTAACCACAGACTATGTACGTTCGGACTACGATATACATAGCCCAAGTGGGTCCTACAACTTGCTTGGACTGCTGTATCGTGAGGTGCTAGACGTCTCGGCTGATGTCGCTTGGACTTTCTCGCAGCTGCTTCATAACAGCGCAGCCTATGTCGCAGGCCGCTGGTCAAGAGTGCGTGATGTCTGGGAGTGGCGTACCTCGGTCGCGGCAACGGCCGATAAGCCTGAAGAGTATGCGGATGAGATGCGAAACTTTGCCCTTATGTTACCGGTGCTTCCCTCAACAGAGACCTTAGCGTCTGTCCACCCATTACTTGAGCAGATTCTGCCGCATATTACTCAGCAAGACAGAAGGAGCTTCGCTTGGGACGCAGTAGAGAAATACCTAGCTTTGGAAGTTGCAGATCATCCGGTCGACGTGATCTCAATGTATCATCGGATGCACGAGTTGTCGGTCCCGCGAAGAAGCTATCGACTGACCGAAGAGGCCCGCAGCATTATCGAGACGGCCGCGCGCGAGAAAGAAGCTGAGGAAATCGTCCTTAAGGTCCTTGACGTCATTGCTCGTAAGCATGGAAACGACGAGCTGGGGTACGTCTATGATCGTCTACGGCGGTTGTAGTGGTTATTTCTCTATCCATCATACAACGATATGGTATGGTACCCGGCGACGCTTTGGTATTCGCATAGAACTCGTCACCATTTCGATTGGGGAGAGTCAAGAGCATGCCCGGAAAACTAGGCGCGAACTTCAGGCGCGGTCACCTGGCTGAAGACCTTGGTGTGTTTTTCCTGCGGTCGTTCTGTGCAGTTGCTGATCTGCGGCAAGAGGACGATTTCGGTCTTGACGCCATCGCCACACTGTTGAGTCGCAAGGATGGAGTTCTATATGCCGAAGAGTCGTTTGCTGTGCAGATCAAGGCAGCCTCGGTGACATCGATGTCGTACGGCGGACTAGAACTTGAGTGGCTGCTAGATCAACGGCTTCCCCTATTCTTCCTGACTGTCGATCTGAATGAGGGCGCCTTCAGCGTCTACACAGCAAACCCAGTCTATGCACTCTTTCCATACACGGATGTACATTCAGCAAAGCTCTTTCTGACATCTCCTGACGCTCGGCACTCGCGCCTCAAGCTGGCTGATGACCAAGCAAGCATTCATATCGGTCCTCCCATTCTCGCAACCACGATTGGCAGACTAAACGACAGGGAGCATCTGCAGAGCATCTATGACTTGATGAAGGTATGGGTAACGAGTGAACTGAACCAAGCCGGATTCAGGGTGCTCAAGAAGTCGCGCCTGATGCAGTGGGAGATTTGGCAGCAACCCGAACCGAGTGGGACAGTCACTCGTGGCGGCATCCTCAACCTGAAACGAGATATGAGAGTAGTTGAGCCCTACATATCCTACCTTGCCGAACATCTTATCTGGTCTTTGGATGATCCTGAGCTAGAGAACGCGTTCCTGACGCTGAAGAATTGGTTCGAGGAGTGTGGCGTGGAGACATCTCTGGACGAAGAAGAGATCCGGGGGCAGATGAGATCACAACCACTAACAAGGGCGGATTACTTGGCGTTAGTGCAAGAACTGACGGGCTTTGCATCCTATTCGCATTTAGACAACTAACCACCTTCCAACCGCAGGTTGGGACCAAGATCGAACCTTACCAAGTGCATATCAGGCGGCGACCGCGACGGATTTAGCCGTTTTGGGCGTCTTTCTGACCACACGATGGCGGTCCCGCCGTTTGCGCAGCTGGCCCTTGGGCCAACCGGGTGACTTCCCGCGCGTTTGCGGCGCCGGCACCAGGGTCTCAAGCGTGCAGAAAAGCGCGGCCCAGCCTTGCTGGACCCGTGCGGGCGTCAGTCGCGATTGCGACTTCTGCCAGGGACGCGGTTGATCGGCCACCAGGGGCCGGGCCAGGAACAGCTGCCACATCGCCAGACTGACCAGCAGGCTCCAGCAATCCCCCGTCTCTGGGTTGTGAAACTGCGGCCGGGTCCACATCAGATGCTGCTTGCGGAAGCGGATGCTAGGCTCGATGGGCCAGCGATAGGTGTAGGCCCGCCAGATACTCTCTGCTGTGACGACTATTTCCGCCGGGATAGTGGCGGGCGCTTGCCAGGCCAGCCACTGCACGGCAGGCGGATGCTCCCGCTCCAGGCGGATCCGTGCTTGGACCACGTCGATGGGCGCATCCGCCGTGGCACGCTCGTGCAACCCATTCCAGCGGCGTAACTCCACCTTTCCCCAGCAGGCATCGTCCCACGCGCGATACTCATCCGGCTCGCCCATGTGGCGGCGTCCTTGAAGGCGAAGCGCTGCCCATGCTTGCGTCGCCGCCCCATCCGGGCTTGCTCGTCCGCACGGGGCGCCCGATACAGCACCCGGTCCCGGCGCAGTGCCACTACCAGCCCACACCCCTGGTCCCGCAAGGGGTACAGGAACTTGTGGTTGCCATACTTGGCATCGGCGGCGACGATGTCCAGTCCCGCGTGGCCCTGCCGCGCCTGGCTCAGCCGGCGCACCTGCTCGATCCCCACCTCCCATTCCGTCTGGCTACTCGGTACCCGCACCAGATCCACGCTCAACGTCCAGCTCTGATCCGCGGCCTCCACCCAATCCAGCAACGAGTAGCTGTAGCCGATGTCCACTGTCCCGCGACTGGCTAGCGGCGTAGACCGATAGACGTACTGCCGATCGGGCAGCGTGCCGGCATGGGTACGCAGCCAACTGGTGCAGTCCAAGGCCCAATGACACACACCTCCCTCAGGCATCAGACCGGCGAGATGGGCCCGCAACCAGTTGTGGTTGATCTGTCCCTCCTCAACCGCCTGGTACAGGCTGGGCCACTGCCGCTGACACGTCGGTGAGGTGCTCAGCCAGGGAAACGAATACACTGGCCCCACCATCGTCAGCGCTTCCAGTAGCTCAAACAACGCCGCCTTGCGTGCCGTAAACGCATGCACATAGACCATTTGACGGAATGTGCTAAGTGCACTATCTTGGCTCTTGGTAGACCCTGAGTTGTACACACCTCAAGTGTCTACCCGAGGGCAGCTTCGTGCAACTCACAGGCTGCCCTTACCTTTGTCTAAATGCGAAATCCTAGTTCTGGGGCTGATCTTCCCTTCCTAGTGTACTTCTGGTACTTGCCTCTGTCCTCTTTTTCGGGGGAAGATCAGTTCATACTTGACTTATCCTGTTCAGTTCCAGCCAGACCAACAAGGACCACTGACCTGTGACCGTCACCCTCTACATCGCACCGGCGGCCAGCGGCAAGACCGCCTACCTGGTCGACCTGGCACGCCAGCTCGCCCGAGAGCCCAGTCGCGCTCCGCGCGTGATCGTGCCGACGCGTCTGCAGGCGCGAGCCTGGCGTGAACGCCTGGCACTTGCCGGCGGTGCAATGGGCGTGGAGGTGGGCACCTTCGACGATGTGTATCGGGACGTCCTGCGAGAAGCGGGCGCCGTCGTGACACGACTCGTCGATCCCGTCCAGCTGCGGCTACTGCGCACGGTCATCGACGCCACCCCCTTGACCTTGTATGCCTCGATTCGCCGGACACCCGGTTTTGTCCAAGCCCTGCGTGACCTGATCGGCGAGCTCAAGGCCGGTGGCGTCTTCCCGGATGCGCTGGAAGACGCCGTCGCGCTGATGGAGACTGGCCCACGCCTGGCCGAGCTGGCCCGGCTCTATGCAGCCTACCAACAGCGATTGCAGATCGAGGGATGGGCCGACTATGCCGGTATTGGCTGGCTGGCCGAGGAAGCCCTGAGCCACGATCCACGGTTGGCATCGTCGTGGCCGTGCGTGATTGTGGACGGCTTTGACGACCTGACCACGGTGCAGCTTGGGGTCCTCACCGCGTTGGCATCCCGCGTATCACAGACGATCATTGCGCTGACGGGTGTGCCGGCAGGTGCGGCGCGTGAGCTAGCCCACAAGCGCTTCAACCGCACGCGCGCCCGACTGGAAGCTGCGCTGGACGTTTCGGCCGAGCCGCTGCCGGGCGACAGAGCAAGCCACGGCACAGCGTTGCCACTCCGGCACCTCGAGCAATCGCTGTACGGCGGTCCAAGCGCGCCCATCCCGGCCGCGGACGCCGTCACGATGGTCGCGGTCCCCGACCGAGAAGCCGAGGTGCGCGCCGCATTGCGCTGGATCAAGACGCACATCGTGCGCCGTAGGTTCCGCCCCGGCGAGACCGCGCTTCTGGCGCGCAGTATCGAGCCATATCGCCCCTTCATCATCCAGACAGCGGCCGAATACGGTTTGCCGATCCAGGTTGCCACGGGCGAGCCCCTGCGCAGCAATCCTGCTGTTGCTGCGCTGCTGGAGCTTCTGCAGGTCGCCGCACCGGGCGAGACGTATCTGGCGTGGCGGCCAACCGTGGCTGCCTGGCGCTCTCCCTACTTCGATTGGACGCAGGCCGGTGCGGCCCCGGATGAGGACACATCACTGGGGATCAGGCCGGAGGACGCCGACGCGCTGGCTTGGGTGGCGCGCTGGGGTAGCGTACTCGGTGGGCGCTCACAGTGGGACGAGACCTTCGACCTGTTGTGCGAAGCTGGCGCGGCAGCCGAAAGCCGTGATGAGGACGCGGTCGAGGCATCGGATCACGTGCCGGTCGGCGAACAGGCCGAAGCTCTGCAGCGCAAGTTCGCGTGGTTCTGTCAGCGCATCGCCCCACCCGACGGGGAGCGTCCGTGCCGGGACTTCGTCGCCTGGCTGGAGGGGCTTATCGGCGAGGTCGAACCCGACGAAGAGGATGCCTCCTCGGTGGGGCTCGGCGTCGCGCGTCGTGCCGCGGAGGGCGAGGCATCACTGGTCGCACGCGACTTGGTCGCGCGTGACCTGGCCGCGCTCAACGTTCTTAAGGACGTGCTGCGCGGCTTGGTGTGGGCCGAATCCGCGATTGGCTGTGAGCCCTTGTCCTATGCGGCCTTTCTCGACGAGCTGATGGGGGCGATCGACGCGGCCACATATCGTGTTCCGTTGCCAGCGGATGCTGAGGCCGTGTATGTCGCGGCCGTGGCTGATGTTCGGGGCATCTCCTATCGCGCCGTTGCGCTCCTGGGCTTGGCCGAGGGCGAGTTCCCGGCTTCCTTACGCGAGGATCCCTTCCTGCGAGACGCTGACCGCACGCAGCTCCGGGAGCGCTTCGGGCTGCCGATTGACCCTTCGCCCGAGAACCTGGAAGCGCAGTATTTCTATGAGGCGATCACGCGCCCGCGGGAGGCGCTCCTGCTCACGCGCCCGCGGATCGCCGACAACGGCGCGCCCTGGCAGCCGTCGCCTTTCTGGGAGGAGGTGCAGCGCCGTTTGATCGTGACGCCTGAGTTGGTGACCACCGCCAGCCGTCCCTCTCCGGCAGAGGCGGCCTCGTGGTCCGAGCTTCTGGAGTCTGCAGCCGCGAGCCCTGGGGGCGATATCTGGGCGTGGATCGAGGCCCGGCAGCCAGCTATGGCCGAGCACGTGGCCCGCGGCGTCGCCGTGCTCTCTCAGCGTGATGGGCAAGAGCCGGGCGCGTTCGATGGCGACCTAACGGTGTGGGAAGCGACGTTTGCCGAGCGCCTCGGTCCGAGTCGGCCGTGGAGTGCCAGTCGGCTGGAGAGTTATCGCAGCTGTCCGTTTGGCTTCTTTGTCGGCAGTATCCTGGGTCTTGAGCCGCGTCAGCCGCCGACGGAGGGGCTGGGTGCGCGCCAACTCGGCAATATCTACCATCATATCCTGGAGCAGTTATACGTAACCGCCGGTGTGGGGGCGGATCTTGCGGCGTTGCTCGAAAAGCTACCTGAGGTCGCGGAGCCTATTCTGGATGCTGCCCCGCACGCGGAGCAGTTTCGGCCGACCGCTTGGTGGGGGCAGACGCGCCAGGAGATCCTGGGCAACGTGCAGCGGTCGGTGGAGGCGCTTGAGACCTCAGCCGATGGGTTCGCCTTCTACCGTGCGGAGCGAGCATTCGGTCTACCCGGGAGGGAGGGGCGGTGTCTGACGGTGCGCGAGGGCGGGGGGGACAGCTTTCGCGTCCGCGGTCTCATCGATCGGGTGGACCGTGACGCCTCGGGCAGGCTCCGCGTCGTGGACTACAAGACCGCCGGTCCCTCCAGCTATACACCTGCGGCATTGCGCCACGGGAAGAAGCTGCAGCTGCCGCTCTATGCCTTGGCCGCTCAGGAGGCCTTGGGGCTCGGGGAGGTCGTCGAGGGCTTCTACTGGCACGTCCAGCATGCAGAGGCAAGCAGCCTTAAGCTCTCGACCTTCAGCGTGGATGGCCACCACGGACCTCAAGCCGCGATGGAAGTCGTCAGAGAGCTTGCATGGGAGGCGGTGCGCAGCGCGCGTCAGGGGCACTTCGTGCCGGTCACACCGGAGGGTGGCTGCCCCGATTATTGTCCCGCGGCGGCTTTCTGTTGGCACTATCAGCCGCGATCCTGGGGAGGGTGACCACGATGCACCCGATCGTTGCCCAAATGCAGCCCAGTGACGAACAGCGACCGGCCGTGCTGGCACGCGGCTGTGACGTGGCGGTCACCGCGGGTGCCGGGGCAGGCAAGACACGGACGCTGGTGGCACGCTATCTCGGCCTGCTGGCAGACGAGATCCCGCTGCATAGCATCGTCGCGATTACTTTCACCATCAAGGCCGCGCGCGAGATGCGCAACCGGGTCCGTCATGAGATCCGGCAATACCTCTGGCGTGACGATCTGACCGATGGAGAGCGCCGCCGGTGGCGTGACGCCTATGAACAACTGGATGCCGCGCGTATCGGCACCATCCACAGCCTGTGTGCGGAGATCCTGCGTCACCATCCTGCTGCAGCGGGCATCGACCCACGCTTCGAGATGCTCGAGGAGGGTCAGATGGCCCTCTTGCAGGCCCAGGCTGTCGATGTCGCCCTGGGCTGGGCGGCAGACCAGGATGATGTGGCCTTTCTTTTCGGTGCTTACGGCGAGCTTGCCCTGCGCGGGCTCGTGGCCTCGATGCTCAAGACGCGCCTCGACGTGGAGGAGGCCCGAGCGCATCTCCCTGACGATCTCTGGTCGGTGTGGGAGCCTGCGCTGGTCGAGCCCATCCGCGCGTTTCCTGGAAGATGCAGGCGTCCAGGCTGACCTGGCGGACCTGCTGTCCCTGCGGGCAGACGGGTGCCTCGACAGGGCAGCTAAGGCCGGTGACGCATTGGCGCCCGACCTGGCGGAGGCTCTCGTCCACATTGACGACATCGTGGCAGCTCAGGCAGATGCCGACTGGGTCGAGGTCTCGCGGCATCTGGCACCATTGCGGCGTCATCTGCTCCTGAAGGGACGTGCGGGCAACTGGGCCCCAGCTTCCCCGAAGACCACGATCCGGAGCCTGCGGGATGCATATGGTGCACAGCTTGAGGGATGGGTGAAGGAAGGCATCGACCTGGACCTCGACCGGCACGTCGCCCGTGTCGTCGTCCCGGCACTCCTGCGCATCTACACGAGCGCTGCCGAGAGCTATGAGCACACCAAGCGACAACGATGGGCCCTGGACTTTGACGACCTGGAGGTGACCGCCCTGCAGCTCCTGACAACGGATACCGACGCGCGTACCTACTGGCAGCAGGAAGTCGAAGCACTCCTCGTCGACGAGTTTCAGGACACCAACGGGCGACAGCGTGACCTCTTGCAGGCCCTGAATGGCGACGGCCGAAAGCTCTTTGTGGTCGGGGATGGCAAGCAGTCCATCTATCGCTTTCGCGGCGCTGACGTCACCGTCTTCCGTCAAGAGCGTGAGGCCATCGAGGCAGATGGACGAGCATATGCGTTGGCGACCTCCTACCGAGCCCACCGTCCACTCATCGATTGCCTCAACGCGCTGCTCCGCCCCGTCTTGGGCGAGGAGGATCCTACGCGTCCTTACGTCGAGCCGTTTGCAGCGCTTGCTCACTATCGCGATGCGCCTGCGGAGGGGCTGCAGCCGCCCTACGTGGAGTTGCAGCTCTGTGTGGGATCCAAGAGCGGCGGCGCCCTCGATCGGGCCGCGCAGGCTGTCGGCGCCCGGCTGGCAGAGCTGGTGGAGGCGGGCGAGATCACCCTGGAGGCCGATGACGAGGAAAGTGGCGGGCGGTCGTCACGACCGCTTGACTACGGTGACATCGCGATCCTGTGCCGCGCCTCGACCTCGTTCCCTGCGTACGAGAATGCCCTCGAAGCTGCAGGCATCCCCTATCTGACGATCGCCGGTCGCGGCTTCTACGACCGGCCCGAGGTCCGCGACCTGATCAACGCCCTGGGGGCACTGGCCGACCCCACTGATGATCTGGCGCTGACGGGGCTTCTCCGTTCGCCAGCCCTGGGGGTCTCCGATATGACCGCTCTATCGCTTGCGCGAGACACAACGCACTGAAGACGCGCGCGTCCCTGTGGGACACCCTGCAGAACGGCGACTTGGCCCTCCTGGACGACGAAGCCGCACAGGCGGATCGAGCGACGGCCTTGATTGCCGAACTTCACGCGACGGTGGGGCGCGCTCCGGTCGCCGACGTGCTGAAGGCGTTCTTGGATCGGACGGGATACCGCGCCATCCTGCTGCGCGCCGGTGAGACGCGAGCTGCTAACAACGTTAGCAAGCTCTTGGCCGATGCTCACGTCAGCGGCATCGTCAGTGTCGAGACCTTTGTGGACTACGTCACGCAGCTTCGCGACGTTGCGTCGCGCGAAGGGGAGGCCCGTGCGCTTACCTCGGGTGCGGTACAGATCATGACCGTGCACCAGGCCAAGGGCCTTGAGTTTCCGGTCGTGGTGTTGGGGGATGCCTCGCGTAGGGACTTCAATCCCAGCGGCCTGCTGCTTGATGATCGCCTGGGGCTCGTCCCGCCCCTCTCCGAGGATCGCGTCATCACGGCGCCGGACGGTACAGACGAGATCGTCGTCTGTTTCCTCGGCTGCCTACCGGCTAGCTCAGGCCTCCGAGCAGGATCAGGAGGCGGCGGAGTCGGATCGTCTGCTCTATGTCGCCCTCACGCGGGCACGGGAGCTCCTGATTATCAACGGCATCGTCTCGGCGCGCACGAACAGGAAGATCAGCGTCGGTGGCTGGCTGGCGCGACTGGATGAGGCGCTGGGACTCGTTGACGGTGCGCCCGATTGTGATGGCGGAGGAGACGCGGTTCATCAGTTCTCTCTGGACCTGGACGGCCAGCCGGTGGCGTGCTCCATCTACGAGCCCGAAGCTACTCTCCCGACTGCCAGCGTTGTACCCACATCGCAGCCGGTTCAGGACCTCCCACGTGACCTGCGATTGCTTGAGTCGGTAGGAATCCGCGGCTCGCACGTCGACGAGGCTACACGCGAGGCGGAGCGCGATCCCCCGCGGCGTGTGTGGCGCGTCGTCCCCGAGACGGCGCGCCGATCGGGATCGGCGTTCGCGACGGCGCCTGCCTGGGTCGTCGGCAACGTCGTGCATCTGGCCCTCAAGGCTTGGACCTTCCCCGATGGCTCCCGGGGCGACTTCTACCGCTGGGCCGGGGCTGAAGCGCGCAACGCTGGGCTCACCGACGACGATCGCGTCGGCGATGCTGTGCGGCGCGCCGCGCGCATGCTCGCGCGCTTCCAGAGCACGGATCTCTACGAGCAGATGTCGCTGGCTGATGAACGCCTTGCCGAGGTTCCCTACAGCGCGCTCGATGGGGAGGGGCGGCTGGACTTTGGCGTCGTCGACGCGCTGTGGCGCGCCGACCACCGGTGGCATCTGGTGGAGTTCAAGACCGACTGGGTCAGAAGCGCGGAGGATCTAGTGCGGCTTCTGCGCGAGACCGACTATCGCTCGCAAGTAGCGCGATATGTCGCTGCGGCAGAGCGTCTGCTGGGGCAGCGTCCCGCGGCAGCGTTATGCTTCCTCAACTACAGCGGTCGCGTGCACGTTGTGGATGCAGAGGTGGGGTAGGTGAGGGGAGACGCAAAGACGACCTTCCCAGGACCTTTCATCAGTATGAAGTTGGCCGGAAACGTCAGCGCACCCTAGGCACGGCTGATCGTGACGGACTTGTCCTCCGACGGCTCGCGCATGACCTCCAGCACGCGCCGGTTGAACTCCGGTATCTCGTCCGGGAAGAGGACGCCGCGGTGGGCGAGGCTGATCACGTCGGACCGGGGCCACTGTCCGTCGCCGATGAGCCCGGCGTTGGAGATGGTGTGGCAGGCGAAAGGGGTGACTTTGGGCGCGCGACATGTACGGCCGAAGGATATCGGCGACGCTGTAGATTCGGGTCACCTCCAATGCCTCTTCCAGCGTGAGTGAGGGCAGGATCCCTGGCATCGCACGCGCTATCAGTGTCTTGCCCGCGCCGGGCGGGCCGATGAGGAGCAGATTGTGCGCGCCCGCCGCCACCTCGAACGCACGCATAGCACGTTCCTCCCACGAATCTCGATCGAGTTGGTCGCAGGCGATGAGACCTGTGGGGCCATCCCAGCGCCGGGGTCCAACGGTTCAATCTCCGCCTGACGACCAACTGGGCAAGCGATGAGACCGGGAACACCGCTACGTCGGGGATCAACGCGACTTCTTGCACGTCCATCGCGGGCAAGAAGATTGGCGTATCTCGTTGCGTCGCGCCAGTGACGGGGGACACCGTCAGGGCTAAGTGCGAGGAGGATCTGCCACCAAGATGCTCATCCTTGTCTGTTCTGGTAGGCGAAGTCACGGACCAGCCAGTGCATGGTGTAGCGATCCTCCGTGCTGGACACCTGCTGTAACAGGTTCATCGCTGCGAGCACCCGCAGCGTGATCTGAGCGTCCACCTCAGGAACTTCCCAGACATCCTGAGCTAATGGTGCATCGATGGTGATGAAGGCCGGTAGGCGGGACAACTCGTCCAGCGCCTTACGGCACTCTGCATCCAAGTGCGTCCAGTCGTCCTCCAGCGATGTCCATAGGCGGCCGTGCACCCCGTCGAGCAGATCGCAGTAGCTTCCGTCGTGCCGAGTTGGATTGAATCAGCTGCGTCGATCTCGGTCCAGCTCATCCCGAGTGTGCGTGCAGCCGATGCTGTGGTTACTACCGCGTGCGGATGGTAACCCAGGACGCCGAGGACGTGATCGGCTGTGGCACGTTCCGCGTCAGGCACAGGTGCGGTGCGTCGAGCCAACTCACAGGCTTGCTCCTCTGACATCCTCCCGATTGTGATTGGGTCGTGCCCTGCATCGGTTGAGGCCACCGCCACGCGTCGTCGACGCGTGGTCACCACGATAGCCATGGTCGATCCTAGCCTTCGCAGTGCTTGTGCCATAGCCAAGTCATTCACGTCGTCCACGAGGAGCAGGATATGTCGACCCTCCAATCGAGCCTGGAGCACGTGCAGGCCATCGTGAAGTGTCAGGTCTCCCTCAGGCAATGAACAGCCGATCGAGGTAGCTATGCGCCGCAATAGGTCGAGAGAATCGTCAGCCTTGTCCGCCTCAACCCAGTGCGCGCCTTCGGGAAACAGCGCCTCAACTGCGGGATCCTGCCCAATGGCTGTCATCAGAACGGTCTTGCCGATACCTGTCATTCCCACGATAGAGATGCAGCCGCCGGTGTCTCGGATGGCCTGGATCCTGGACTTGAGCTCGCTGACGTACTCCTGCCTGACCACGTAGGTGTCGGGAAGCTGTGGCACGATGCCACAATGCGCCGCGCGCATCGAGTTCTCCGATGTGTCTTCTGTCCCAGACTCCGCAGTGTCAGCACCTTCGATGTCGTCGTGGAGGGTTCTCGGCTCTCTTTCGAAGATCTCGTCCAATGCCTGCTCGCAGTACCCGGCCATCCCAGCAGCCAGAAAGAGAGATCGTACCCATTCCTCACCTAGCTCAGGTGCGGCCTTGACACAGACCGAAGCAAAGCGGCCGAGGACGTGATAGTCGTGTGGGATCCGCCGTGCCTTTTGGCTGCGCCAGGAGTCCAACGTGCTGACGCCTATCGCGGCGGCTTCTGCGATGTAGGCTACAGTCATCCCAATCAGCTTGAGCCTCTGAGTATGCTGGTAAGCTCGCACCCCCTGCTCCACCAAGCGAGCGAACGTGCCATCTGGTTCTCGTGTCATCTACTGGAAGTCCTATCGTGCCCGCTGACGGCTGTGACGACGGAGAGTAGGAAAGGGTCTGAGTATCAGCACGCTCTCGGCCGTCGTATCCGCAGACGATGTCGGTGGTTCACCGTTTCTCGTCTCCGTTCGGCGTGACCGTGTAGGCTAGCAACAAATGGCGGGCGAGATCCGGCAACGTCGAACACCGCACCACCAGGATCCGTGCTCTGTCGATTGGCGACAGTGAGAAGAGTTCGCCGTAGTAGCCCTCGGCCAAGGCCCGTGCGGGATTGGCGAGGAGCAACGTCCGGAATCTCAGGCTCACTACTGCGCAACTCAACAGGTGTACCACTGCACGTCCTGGCGGCGTATCCAGATCGGCGTCACTTGGGATATTAGGCCCGTCGTCGGTCATCGCGCGGCTCCCCTCCCAATGCCCACGTGAAGCGA
This sequence comes from uncultured Chloroflexia bacterium, assembly GCA_963775195.1. Lineage (GTDB taxonomy): Bacteria > Chloroflexota > Anaerolineae > B4-G1 > SLSP01 > PWVB01. The sequence goes on along the minus strand of CAVZIC010000018.1, from coordinate 17,075 downwards.
AGGACACCCAACGCGATCGCTACGTCTCCGATACTGTAGGCGACACGACATGGCCCCGCGGCCGGGAGCACAAATCGATCCGACAGCCACGGCAAACGTGTTTGGCCCGGCGGCATAACCATATCCTTGCTCGTGCCGAAGCGGTTGTAGAGGGATGAAGCTTTCAGGCGTAGCATCGGGCACAAGATGTGACAGAGTCTCCGGACTGATCGGCATCCATCCACCGTTCAGAGCGATGACCAGCAGGTTTGCCGCAAGCCCTGATGCCATCAGGCGGAGTCCTATCTGCCGACGGTTGGACCAAGCAACTGCCAGTAACGTCATCTGAGAAGTCAACAGCGCCATAGCCGCGACCGAGTCGGATAGACTGCACAGCCAGGCAGATAGAATGCCAGCGCCTGCGGCAGGCACGCCACCGCGATAAGTCGCTGGTGGCGCAGGCGGGGAAGCGACAGATGTCGCCTCCCCATCCGTGCCCGAAGTGCTCCCATCGAGAGAGACAGACCTAGTATCGGGAGTAGTATCATGGGTATGATGTACTGTTTGCTGTTCCCGATGGCCTGCTATCCGCCAGCGTAACCGCCGCCACCGGCGGGAGCGCCGCTGCCCAGCACAAAGAGTGCCAGTGAGAGCACGATCCAGATGAGTTGCGTGTACCGTTCATCCAGTTGCCAGAGCTTCAGGTGTTTCATCGTAGTCCTCCGTTGAGTGAGTTTGTTGCTACGAGGACCACTGTAGAAAAGGGCAGGGGACGAGAGTGGGTACACATGTGGGGACAGAAGCGACGAAAACAGAAAACGGCCCGGATCCGGGCCGTTTTGCATCTGGAAGCATTGAACAGCGAGCGCGTCAGTGTTTCAGACGTGTGTAGAGCGTCTGTGTTTCTATCGAGGGAGCCACGTCGAGTTCTTCCTCAAGGGCTTGGCAACAGCGCCGGTACTGGCGCACCAGGGCACTTCGGTCACCTTGGGCAGCATAGTGCTTGCATGGCCAGGCGATGTGCTGGCTCCATTGCTGGATCATCGGCCAGTAGCCGCTCGCAACAAGCTAGCACTTCATCAGGGGCACCGTGCTCAAGGTGGTAGGTCGCCACTGTGAGTTCAGCTTGGGTGTAGAGGCGGTGAAGCCGTTCCCGTTCTGGCTCCACCCACACTCTTTCGACGTTGGGCAGGTACGGGCCTTGGTAGATAGCTAGGGCTTGCAGCAAGGCCGATACCGCCTCCGGTGGCTCGATCAACGCGTGGGCTTCAGCTAGCCTAGCCTCAAACGTCTGGACATCGTATAGGTACTCTTGTGCGGTGTTGAACCGATACCTACCTTCCTCGTAGACGACTGCATCAGGCCCAAGGACAAGTCGCAGGTGCTGGATTGCTTTCTTGAAGAGCTGCTTGAGTTGCGTTGGCGAGCTGTCAGGCCACAAGATGAGTCCAATGGCTTCCTTTGATTGCCCCTTGGGATGGGCGAGCAGGCAATAGAGCAGGTCTCGCGATGTCACACGCCCCCACTCCTTCGCGGAAACTGGTTTGCCATCAACGAAGATGTCAGCACTACCCAAGGCTTGCACGGTGATTCGAGGAGGGGCAAATGGGAACGCCCGGGAGTGCTGTCGTAGGTAGCGTCGGATCTCAGGTATTTCGTGGTGCCATTGGTCGATATCTACCAGGAGACGGGTGACCTCGAATCCAACAACAGGGTCCTGTGCCAATGAGCGAAGCTGCTTGATTACCTCCTGACCGACGGTAAGCCACAGATGAGAACGGTCAGTTTTGTCCCCTCGATCGAGTGCCATCTCGATCTGTTTTGCGGCCTGGGCTTTCCTGCCGATGCTGGCGTATGTCGCTGCCAGATGGAGTCGTGCGAAGTCGCTCTCGGCGCGTTGACCTCCGGTCTCGAAATGCTGTATCGCTGTCTCTAGTTCGACTTGTGCCTCGGACACGGCCCCTTCGGCCAAAGCTTGACGCCCTGATCCCAGATGCCAGATGCCCTGGGCTTGCGCTGAGGCGGACTTACCGAGTACCTTCCCTGCTTGCTTCATGTGATGTCGGGCCCTGGCGAGCTCGCCGCGAATCCGCGCTAACGCAGCCTGCGCTATGTGGAGATACACTTGCAGAAAGCGGTCATGGGTGCGCTCCGCGATTTTCAGCGCCTGAGTGTAGGCGTTGTGTGCCGTACCGAGTGCCCGAAGGTCTACATACAGATCGCCCAGACTGGCGAGGCTTAGCGCTTCGCTGTAGGCGTAATCGGTCTGCCGGGCGCAAGCTAGAGCCTTGTCCAATACGACACCAGCCTGCTTGTACTCTCCCTTTAGGGCGTTCAGCGTACCCAGGTTGTTGAGCACTGTGGATTGCCGAAGCATATTGCCGATTTGCTGCCAGCGGCGGAGGCTCTGCTCATAGTAACGCTGCGCTTCCCGATATCTACTGATGCTGAACAGCGCAACCCCCAGCTCCATCTGCGACAGAGCGATCATCGCGACTTCGTCTAGCGCCATGAAAGCCTCTAGGCTTCGATCCAGCCACCACGTGGCGGCGGTTGCGTGGCCTGCCGCGAGAAGGATCATCCCCTTGAGCCGTAGCGCTTCTGCCGCCATACTGGGGAAGCACGACCTGTGCTCCGTGAGGGCCAGCACAGCCTCGACATCGCGCAACGCTGCCTGGTACTCTCCCAGTAGGCGGTGATCGGCCGCGCGCCGTAATCGGATGCGGACTGCGAGCTCCAGGAATTGCTGACCGCTCAGCATGTCCAGAGCCTCAGATTGCAGAGAGAGGCCTGCTGCCACTTCGCCGCTGGCTGATCTGACAACGCCCTGCAGGGATAGCAGTGCAGGGCCGGTCCTCAGTGCCTGCTGGGGAAGGGCCTGCAGACATGCAGAGAGTAGTGATAACTGGCCGTGCTTGACCATCCAAGAGCCAGCTTTCTCAATGAGGGCAACGGTCGCGCCCTGGTCGTCCAGACGATGGTAGATAGCATATGCTTGCGCCCAGAGCTGGTCTGTGATATAGACATCCGCCAGCCGCCGGAGCACCTCATCCCGCACGTCGGGAGACTCACGCTGTATGGTTGCGCGGAGGAAATCCTGGAACAGATGATGGTACCGCAGCCACCTTCCGGAGTCATCGACTGACGCAACGAACAGGTTGCGGTGTTGGATGGTCTCCATCATAGCGACCCAATCCTCATCGTCTCCCAAGACTGCAGCGCACAGCTCTGCATCGAAGGTCTCAAGGAGAGACGAACGCAGCAGAAAGTCTCGGATCACCGGGGGCTGTCGATCGAGGATCTGTTGAGCTAGGTAGTCGTGTAGGCCGATGCCAGCCGCTTGAGCAGCGCGGATTCGATCGGTAATTCCCATCGCCATCGCCGGAGATGCCAGCAGCAAACCTGTGATCCAGCCTTCGGTCTCCTCGGCCAACTCGGCAGCCAAGGCGTCAGACACGGTCACCCTGTAATTCTGTAACAGGAGCGCCTGGATATCTGCGGCCGTAAAGGCCAGATCCTCTTGATTCAGCCCGATCGTTTGCGATCGAGCGGTCAGCAAGGCGATATCCTTGAGGCGGACGTGTTCGCGTAACGTCAGTATGATATGGCACGATTCGTCTGTGTACTTCAAGAAATCACTGACGAAACGCCGGATCGACGCATCGTGGCCAACCAAGTGGTAGTCGTCAACGATAAGGAGGAATGGGACGGGAACGTGTATCTCAATGTCGTGGGCCACGACGCGAGCCAGGCGTCCGGGATCGGGTGCAGACTCGGAACCGCGGAGCACACCCAAGGTGGTGCCGCCAAACCCAGGGAAACGCTGGGCAATCGCCCCGACATAGTGCGTCAGGAACTGCTGGGGGTCGCGGTCCGTCTCATCAAGGGTGTACCAGCACACAGGAGTCGAGATCTGATGTGCCCAGTCCACAAGTGCCGAGGTTTTGCCGTACCCCGCGGGTGCTCTGATGAGCGTCAGATGATGTTCGAGGGTTTCGTCGAGAAGATGATGGAGTCGAGGTCGTGATAGCAGATGCTGCGGACGACGAGGTAGTGAGATCTTAGCGCGGATCAGTGGAAGGTCTGTCATTTCGGCACTGGTTGCCGCTTTCTGGAACGCGGCGCTCTCTTTGAAGGACGATACGTAGTTGTCTCATGATAGGCTCCCTAGTCGTTGTAGCGGGATCGTTGGTAGATCGCACAGACCATATTGAGTGAGATTCATTGGGCACGGCTCTATGCCTTTGCCCAAGAACCGGGGGATTATAGCATCATCAGAGGTGCTGTCGAACGCGATGGCTCCGGAAAAACACAAGATGTCACTGGCTATGCCAAGCCCCAGGAGGTCAGAGTCTGCAAACGTAGAGATCTCGGCCATGGTCAGTCCTTCGTAGTAGGAGTGGGCGACATGAGTTAGGAAGAATTCCTAACTTGTGCCTGAATCGCGGGGCCCGGGCCGCTATCATGTTTCTGAAGTCCCGTAGTGGGACAATAGAACCAGCGTTAGTACCTTGACACGCCAAGATCTATGCAACGGCAGGCGCACTTGACAGTCCTAACGTTTGGACTATAATGGGATCTATGGAATCAGATAGTCTCGAACGGCCGTTTACCGCGACATCTTTGGCTTCAGCAGCTGGGGTCGATCCCAGCTACATCGCACGGTTGTGTCGTCAGGGCAAGATCGAAGCCACCAAGTTCGGTAGTTCGTGGATGATTCCGTACGAAGAGGGACGCCGTTGGCTGGAGAGACGCACAGCGGAGTCGGGTCAAGACGCAGAGACGTTAACAGAAGAATAGCCTCATAGGGCACGTCTGGTGGGTGTTGACGCACCCACCAGACGCTAACCCAGCCGTTGTTAAGGCAACGGTGGGCTACCCGGATTATACCACTGGACGCGGCTGCACGTAGGCAACGCCTATGTGCAGGGCTCTGCTATAGCGGAGCAGTCTGCAATCGTCACGGTATGTGGATAACGGCCTACCTATGCCAAGCACTGGCAAGGTAGGCCGTTTTTGTTTGCCTCACAGCATCTCAATAGGAGGTGATACAGTGAATCTCGGAATCGATGTTGGGTACAACGCGACGAAAGTGGCAGGTAATCGCCATCGTGTCGCGTTTCCTTCCGCAGTCGGTTCGCCCGATCGAGCCAGCTTCGCGCTTGGTGGTGCGGATCAGAACGCCATCGTCTTGGTCGCGCCGACCCACGCCCTGGTGGGTGAGGAGGCTGTCAACCAGTCTCGTTTTCTGAACCGGCGTGAAGACCGCCGTTGGATCGAGAGTGATGAGTGGTTGATGCTCTTTCTCGCCGCACTGACAGAAGTGACCCAGGGAACGGTCGTGGACGTCGGGGTCGTTACAGGCTTGCCCGTTGCCTTCTACGCCGACAAGTCCCTGATACACGAGCGGCTGATCGGTGAACACCGCGTTCAGAGGGAAGGACGACGAAGCCAGCTTCTGCGTGTGAACGATGCTCGTGTTATCCCTCAGCCGTTTGGGTCGTTGCTTGCCGAGGTTCTGGACGACCATGGGAGGATCGCTGCAAGATGAGCTGGCTACCGGATCGGTAGGCCTGATCGATGTCGGGGGCAAGACGTGCAACCTGCTGAGTGTTAATCGCCTTTCTGAAATCAGCCGCGAGACGACGAGTGTGAATGTCGGTGGCTGGACGCTGGTTCGTGCGGTGCGACAGTGGCTGTCCAGGCACTATCCCGGGCTTGATGATCTGCGCGATCACCAGCTAGCCGCAGCGATGCAGGCTCGCACCCTTCGCTATTACGGCGAACCGATCGACGATTTTCCTTCCATCGTCGATGACCTGGCCGCCGAGTTGGCACAGCAGATGCTCAGCGAGGCTTCTCACCTATGGAATGGCGGAGCGACCTTGGACGCCATCTTGGTGACCGGCGGCGGAGCTCTGCTCCTGGGTGATCACATCCGCCGTCATTGGCGTCACGCCCGGATCGTGGCCGATCCCATCTTTGGAAATGCCGTTGGCTATTGGAAGCTGGCCGAGCGGCTGTGGAGCAAGTAATACAACTTCATACGCGACAGCGACCTGGTAGGAATCTGTATGAATAAGAGGATTGCACATGCTGATACGACGTTCTTTCAGCCTGGACACCGAGCGTGATGCCCACCTTATCGCCTGGCTTGATAGCCACGACAACGTCAGCGAGGCCGTTCGGACGGCCTTGCGTGCGCAGTGTGATGAGTGTCGCGTAACACTCCGCGATGTCTCCGATTCGCTGGAGTCTCTTGCAGCCAAGCTGGATGAGGTTCTTGCGGGAAACGAGGCGGGCGCGACGCATGCTCTGTTTCTGGAAGAGGATCCGCAGCTAGCCACCAACCTTGATCAGTTAGGTCTCTGACAGCTATTCACAATGTTGCCGACCGACAATCGGCAGAAGGGGGCAGAGAATGGTAACGCGAGCCGTGCTGTACGCACGAGTGAGCACGGATGAGCAGGCCGAGAGGGGATACAGCTTACCCTCGCAGATCGCAGCTTGCAGACGCTACGCGGAAATGCACGGGTTCGATGTCATTGGGGAGTATCAGGATGATCTCAGCGGAACTACAAAGATCGCCGTGCGGCCTGAGGGTTCGAAAGTACAGGCGATGGTCGACATGCGTGCTGTCGACGCGGTCATCGTCTATCAAGTGGATCGTCTCTATCGTGATACAGTGGAACTCCTAATCACGGTTCGGCAGTGGCTGCGTGCAGGGATTGAACTGCACTTCTGTGACATCGGCAAGGTCCAGAATGAAAACAACATTCTGTTGCTGATACGTGGATGGGCAGGCAGTGATGAACGTGAGAAGATCGCCGAACGAATGAAGAGAGGGAAGAACCAGAAGGCGCGGTCTGGACGAGTGGTGGCGTCAGGAGTCACCCCTTATGGCTATGACTACACAGAGGGTGTTCTTGTGCCAAATGCTGACGCCGCAACCGTGAAGCTCATCTTTGACTGGTATGTACACGGGGATGACGACGGAACGCCGCTGTCTCTTCATGGCATCTGCAAGAGGCTGGAGGCTATGGGCATAGTGACACCGGGTGCAGGCGTATATAGGCGGAAGCGACCACCCACAGCCTGGAACTCGACTACAATCAACCGGATGATCTCCTGCAAGACCTATGCGGGGACTTGGGTCTGGGGACATACGCGCACGATTAAGGGTGTCCGAGACTATAACCCGAGCGAACCAGCCGTAGAGGTTGACGTACCTCCTATCGTCAATCTCGAGACGTGGGAGGCAGCTCAGAAACGCAAAGAACACAACAAGCGTTTTGCGCGGCGTAACCGGAAGCATGACTATCTTCTGAGTGGCCGCATACGGTGTTCGTGCGGTCGGGCAATGGCTGGGCATACCAATAAGGGTGTGCCAGGTTACCGGTGCACCTCAGCATCAGCGACTCTTCGCGACCTGAACGGACAACGCCGATGTAGAATCGGTTCCGTGCGCTGCAAGATTATGGATCCCCTTGTTTGGGACTATGTCCTGAGTTTCGCAGCAGATAAGAAACGCTTTTCTCGACTGCTCAAGGAAGCGCAAGAGCTTGAGATACAGAACCTTGAGCCAAAGAGAAACCGGCTGGCGAACATCGAGACACTACTCGAGCAATGTCGCAAAGAAGTGGCCGACCTTGCACAGGCGCTAAGACGTGCACGCGGGGCAGTCGGGGATCTACTGGAGCACCAAATGGAGGAGGTGAATGAGCGTCATGAGCAGCTCACTCAGGAATACGCAACTCTATCCGAAGAGGTCGCAGGCGAAACACTCTCCGACGCTGAGATCGAGGCAGTATTGGAAACCTTTGAGGAAGATGCGATCGTGGGGATTGAGAATGCGACCTTGAGGGACAAGAGACGCGTGTTCGATATCCTGCAGCTAGAGGTTGTCGTCAGTGAAGGACACAAAGCAAGCGTGCACTGCCGACTTCGGGTCCCCGAGGGACCTATTAACCTACATCCTACTCGTAGGTGTTGTGGTGTGGTTCGATGAGGACGCCCTGATGTTCGGGATCCCAGGTCTCGATGCAGTAGTCCAGGCTCTGCTTGACCTTGGGCCAGAACCGGCGCAGCCACAGCTCGTCCCCGCCGATCCGCCACTCGCGGTAGACCTTCATGATGCCCCCAAGCTGCCCGTCGGCGGCGGCGTGGAAGTCGTGGGCCGGGGGGCGGATGGGCAGGCTGGCCCGGAAGGCCTGATGCCCGCGCTCATCCTGGTCGACGAAGAACTCGGTGTCGCGAAGCGATCGCTCCAGCTCGGGGAAGAGGTGCGGGATCGCCTGGGCGTAGTTCCAGACGTGCGTGCAGGAGCCGTGGCAGCAACCGACCGTGTCGCAGCAACCCTCCCAGTTCCAGAGCCTACCATCGGTCTGGCGCTGGATGGTGGGGGACTTGAGGATGCCCAGGTTGGCGGCGATGGCCTCGACGACCTCGTCGGGGAGCGTGGTGTCGTAGAATGCCTCGGTGAAGGCCTGGGTGCGCTTGCGCAGATCGGTGTAATGGCTGCGCCAATAGGCGGTGACCGCGTCGATCGAGTCGAAGACACCCGCGTACCAGGGCGTGTGGGTGCCGCTGCACTCGCAGCACGTCGGGCCGTCGGCCTCGTCGTGGCCGAGGCGCACGTCGGTGTGCGGCACGTGCCAGGCCAGGCGCAGCACCAGCGTCCGGCTCTCGCCGGGTGCCAGATGCAGCGGCACGTAGAGGCTCCCGCCGGGGCTCGGCGCGCCCTCGGTGATGGGCGCACCCTCAGGCGTCTCGCCCGCGGCGATGGACTTCCAGATGATGGTCAGCGGATCGAACCATCCGCCGCGGAACCAGGCGCAGTTGACCTTGGCGCAGGGTCGTCGACCGTCGCGCTGAAGGCGCCCTCTTCCCAGGGCTTCTCCTCGCTCCCCGGCTGCCAGAGGACGAAGCCGCCCTTTGTCTGTAGAACCGCGTCGTCCGCAGGCGTCTCGCCGTTCTGGGCCGAGCGCTTCATGAAGTTGCGGGCGTGGAAGGAGAAGACGGCCTCCACGGGCGCGCCGGTGGGGTTGCTGAACCGATACTCCACGGCGGCGACGGGCAGACTACTGGCGTCGGCGTCGCCGGGGACGAAGGGGCTCCACCCGGTGAGTTCTACCTTCAACGGCATCGGCCTCGTCGTGCAATTGGACGCTGCCGAAGGGGTAACGCGTGGTGAAGGTCGCCTCGTCAAAGCGCGGCAGCCCGTAGTCGGTGCCGCCCAGCCCGTTGCCCGCCTGCGGCAGCGTGAAGACCTTCCAGCGGGGCACGGGCCCCTCAAGGACGCGCGCGACGTTGCGCTTCCCCTTGACGCAGAGCGCGGCGAACATCAGGGGCTCGTTGAGCAGCTCAGGCTTGCCGCGGATCGAGACGTGGGAGAGCGCGCCGCCGCCCTCCAGGCAGAGCATCCCCGCGCCCATCCCGCCCATGGGGAAGGCTAGGTGGTTGAGGTGCTGATCAGAATAGGAGTCGTTGTAGCTGTGAGCCATGGTGCCTCCTTCGTTTCACTTACCGACAGTCATGTGTTCGCGATCTGACCTGTGCTCGGCGCGATGATTCACAGTCTAGTGCGACCGTCGAAAAGTCAACAGATCGCTCCCGGTGGCGGCAGTTTGGCCCATGACAAGCAACCAGTAAGGCACTGGTGATAGACTCGCGTGCCAATGTACCGGACAGCTTTGTGCGCTTGTTTCGAATCGTTCTATAATGGCCAGAGGTGGCACTGTTCGCTCAGCTACCAAGGTCCGGGTTTGCGGGGATGCTTCGGCAGTGGCCCCGCGCTTCTCAGGATCCGCCAGGAGACCGATCCTCACCCGTGTTGTTGACATAGTCCGCATCAGCGCCTGGAGGGTACGGGCAGAGAGAGATGGGAATGAGTGACAGTGTCGTTGAGGCCTTTACACAACTTGCCCCGCGTTACGAGAAGACCATGGATCGAGAGCTCAGATTCATGTGGGGACTTCGCTACCGCGATTTCATCCATCGACTCGTTCAAGGTGTAGAGATCAGGGAGGGCGATAGGGTTCTTGATATCGCGACGGGGACAGCGGTCATCCCATTGAGTCTTGACGCTGAGACTGGTGTCCGTGTGCGGACGGTAGGGCTAGATATCACACCGGCTATGCTGCAGACCGGTGCGCACAGCATCAGGCAGGCGAGAACAACGTCGCAGATCGATCTTGTCTGTGGCTCTGCGATGCAGGTACCCCTGGCTAACCATGTCTCGGACGTGGTGATATGCGGGCTTGGTATGCACCATCTCGATGTCGATCAAGCGCTCGCTGAGATTCGACGCGTGCTCATGGAAGGAGGCCGACTGGTCCTGGCAGCTGCAGGTGTGCCGGCCCTGTGGCGTTCGTGGTGGGGCAACTTGATTGTCTCAGGGGTGATTCGGACCATCTATCTGCTCACCCACGGCGGTCCGAGGGCACAGGCCGAGGCGGACGCGCTCGGTCATATCTACACGAGAGAGGAGTGGTACGATAAGCTCTCGTCTCTGGGATTCGCAGGCATCGAGATCATGGAGGTCCCTTCGCGCCTCAGATGGGGCCCAACCGCCCTGTTCATGAAGGCGCGTCTGGTAAGTAATCCTTCGCAGTAGACTTTGTCGAGCAACTAGCGAACCTACCCATAGGAGGAGACACTACATGGCGACGGCATTCGAACTCTACACGCAGGGCCAGTACGAGGAAATCTGGAAGAAGTATTGCGGTTTCGTCGATCTTGAGCTGGATCAGTTCATGGGTATCCAGGCGAGGTTACTGGAGGAGCAGCTGGAACTCCTGGCCAATTCGCGCATTGGGGTGGAGCTGTGTGGTGGCACCGTTCCCCGGAGTGTAGAGGAGTTCCGTGCGGCTGTTCCTCTCACGACATACACGGATTATGCCGCATACTTCGATGATCAGCGAGAGGACGTGCTTCCCGTCAAGCCCCGTTGGTGGCTGCACACGTCGGGACGTTCCGGGGAGTTCAAGTACAAGCTGGTGCCTTACACGCCGCAGATGGTACGGCGACTGGGCGAGGTGGTGACCACGTTGTTTATCTTCGCTTCGTGCTCGGGGCGTGGCGACTTCCCGTTCGAACCAGGGGATCGAATGCTCTACACGATGGCGCCCTTCCCCTACATGTCGGGCGGGGTAGCACGCGCGGTCCTGGAGGAGTTCCCCTTCGCGATGCTTCCCCCACTGGAGCAGGCTGAGGAGATGGACTTCGAGACGAGGATTGAGCGTGGACTTGAGTTGGCGCTGAAAGACGGCATGGACGCTTTCAATGCCATCGCTGTGATCCTGGTGAAGATCGGTGAGCGATTCGCCGAAGGTGCAGGGCGCAAGAAGCTCTCGTCGACCATGATCCATCCGAAGGTATTGGCCAGACTGCTCAGGGGTTGGGTGAGAGCGCGGCTCGACGGGAGAAAGTCGCTGTTTCCCAAGGACCTATGGTCTGTCAAAGGCGTGGCTACCGGAGGCACCGATACACAGGTGTTCAAGGAGAAGATCAAGGAGATGTGGGGTAGGGAGCCCATCGAGGCATATGGCTGTACCGAAGGGGGGGTCTTCGCCCTGCAGAACTGGGAGGGCGGGGCTATGACCCTGGTGCCGGATATGGATTTCTTCGAATTCATGCCTGCCGACGAACGTGAGAAGAATGAGGCGGACCCCTCCTACCAGCCCCGCACTCTGCTGCTCGATGAGGTCGAGGACGGCGGCATCTACGAGGTCGTGCTCACCAACTTCTACGGCGGCGCCTACATCCGATACCGAACCGGCGATCTCCTCCAAGTTACCGCTCTCCAGGATGTCGGGACCGGTATCAAGCTGCCGCAACTTATGTTTTACGCCAAATCCCACGACATCATTGACCTGGGATCGTTCTGCCGCCTTACCGAACGCACGATCTGGCAGGCGATCGAGGAAGCCGGCGTTCCCTACGTCGATTGGTTTGCAATGAAATCTTACAGCGAGAATGCCCCATTCCTGGAACTGCACATCGAGTTCACCAACGGGGCGGATCTGGTGCAGACCCAGCAACTGATCCATCGGAACCTCTGCGCGTTGGACCAGCCCTATGCCGATCTCGAGACTATGCTAGGCATCCAGCCTCTGAGGATCGCATCGTTGTCACCGGGAGCCTTCAGACGGTATCGCGATACCCAACAGGAGCGAGGCGCTGACCTGGCTCATCTGAAGCCCCCTCATATGATCCCCTCGGAAGCTCAGATGGAGCTCTTGCTCAACTAACACGAGGGTAGAAAGAGAGCTACATCCGTGGATGTGGCGTTGAGGGCATTGTGAGATGAACCTACCGGCCATCCTGGCGATCCTGGGCCTGGCCTGCTATAGTGCGCTGTTCTATGTCATTGTGTCATCGCCCATGCACACCAGGGGAAAGGTCCGACGGCTATTCCTGGCCAGCCTGGTTGTGATGGTGGCGTGGCAGGTTTCTGCCCTGGTGGTCAGTCTCGCGCACAGTGAGAGCCTGGCGATCATGGGATACCAGGCAATGACATCCATCGTCGTGGTGTTCGGTATCTCATACGCCCTTTTCGTCCGCGCGTTCCTGATGATGAGCGACAACAGGGGGCTGACCGTTGGGGGCAGTCTCCTGTCGATCGTCACCGTGGTCCTCGTTGTAGCGGCCCGCTCGAGCATCCTTCGTAGCGTTTACTGGAATACCACGACCCAATTCTACCTCCCTACATTCGGCCCTCTGGCAGCCGTCGTTGGCGTGCCGTACTACTTCCTCCTCGGTTACGTGGCCTACCTCCTGTTGCAAGGATATCGGCGGGCTCAGCAGCCTCTCGTCCGCGCCCGGATTCAATACCTGCTTGTCGGTTGGTGTGTGGTGCTGTTGGGGACCCTGGCCAACTTCGTGCCGGCGGTCAAGGATTATCCCGTCGATCTGATGGCGAATGTCCTGAATGCCATGCTCATTACCTATGCAATCTTCCGCTACCAACTCCTGGACATCAGCCTCGTCATCCGCAAAGGGCTGGCCTACTCCATCCCGACCACTATCATCGCTATCGCCTACTTTCTCACCGTTTTTTTGGTGGAGAGGCTGCTGGCCCTTGTGGGCTATCAGGTGTTCCTTCTGTCTCTGGTCGTAGCAGCTATCACCGCCGTAGCAGTTCAGCCTCTTCGCGACAGGGCGCAGCTCTGGGTCGACCGGCTATTCTTTCGTGAGAAGTACGATGCCCAACTCATGCTCCAGGAGCTCAGTGGGCTGGCAACCTCCATCCTGGATATCGACAAGCTGACCTCTATCCTGCTGGATCGCCTCGCAGCCACGATGCACGTCAAACTGGCGTTCATCATGCCGAAGGAAGCGGAAAGCTCCCAGTTCCGCCTGGTCGCTCAAATGGGGCGGGAGAAGCCGGATCACGAGGTTGTGTTCCGCCAGGACCACCCCGTGGTGCGGTGGGTGGCGCAACAGAGAGAACCCCTCAGCCGCTACGATATGGACGTGATTCCTGAATTCAGAGCCCTGTGGGTTCAGGAACGTGAGGAACTGGACAGTATAGAGGCGCAGCTCTTTATCTCCTTGCTTGCCCGCGGGGAGTTGATCGGCATCCTCATCCTGGGCCCCAAGCTCTCGCAGACCCCCTATTCACAGGATGAGCAACTCACCCTCACCACCCTGGCCAATCAGGTGGCGATCGCCATCGAGAATGCCCGGCTTTTCGGGGAAGCCCAGGAGGAAATAGCCGAGCGCAAGCGGGCCGAAGCCATGCTTCGACGGCGCACCGCACGGTTGGAGTTACTGCGCGAGATCGACGAGGCCATCCTGGAGTCTCGCCCGCTTGACAAGACTATCGAAGTCGCCCTCCGGCACCTGCGCGAGCTCCTCGGCTGTGAAGGCGCCGGCCTGGTCACGCTGTCTGCGGTGCTTCCCGACGCCTCTCCCGTCACAGTGGAGATCGGGGCCAAGGTTATGGGTGCCGCCGGGGAACCTATCGTGACCGTGGAGCAAGGTCTCCGCGATCGCGGGGGCCTCCGGGTGCTTCAGGAAGGAAGCATCCACGTGGTGGACGATCTGGAGAACGCCACCTATCCGTGGCTGGAGCTTCAGGAGCTGCGAGCCTTGGGGCACCGCTCGGCGCTCCTCGTGCCGGTGCTCCAACGTCAGCCAGAGTTGGTCGATACCCTGGTGCTCGCGGCGAACGAGCCCGGAGCCTTCGGAACCGAGGAACAGGAGGCCGGGAGAGAGGTGGCGCATTCGCTCGCCCTGGCCATCCGCAATACGGAGATGCGCCGCGAGATTCGAGAGCGAGCCCAGGCGCTGGAGCAGCAGTTGGCACGTGTGAACCTCTTCAACGAGATCACCAGGGCCATTGCGGCGCACCACGATCTGGATAGCATCCTGAGAGTCGTCTCACAACGGCTGGAGGACGACTTCACAGACCTGGCCTCCGTCTGGCTGGGGGACGGGGAGACATTCACGTTGGCCGCAAATGGCGACCGGAGCGCGAGGGTGGTGGCAGAGACCAAGCTACCCAGCCGGATAGCGCTACCTCCAGATGTGGTCGAGGGGCATGTGCTCAGGCAGGGGAGGTTGGCGTATATAGCCGATCTGACGAACTTCGGGGTGCCGGCGGCCGAGCAGGTTGTGCGCCACCTGGACGTGCGCTCGGCGGCGATCATTCCACTGATGGTGGAGGGCGCGGTGTTTGGTGTGATCGTCAGCGTACGGCGCGGACAGGACGCCTTCAGCCGGGCTGAGCGCGACTTCCTGACCGGGTTGGGCGAACACGTGGCTTTGGCCATCCACCAGGCCCGGCTCCACGAGGATGTGGCAGCTGCCTACAGTGAACTGCGTGAAACCCAGCGTGCGGCGATGCAACAGGAGCGGCTGCGGGCGCTCGGCGAGATGGCCTCCGGAATCGCCCACGATATCAACAACGCCATTTCACCCATTCCTCTCTATGTCGGACTCATCGAAGCCAGAACGCAGCTGGACGAACAGGCCAAGGGCTATTTGCGCACGATCGGGACTGCGGTCAGGGATGTCGCGGAGACCGTGGGGCGCATGCGGCAGTTCATCGCCGGCGGGAAGAGGAGGATCTCTTCCCAGTGCACGTGAATCCGGCAGTGCAAGAGGCGATCGAGCTGACGCGCCCGCGTTGGCGTGATGTTCCCCAGGAACAGGGGATCACCATCGACCTGCAGACTGATCTTCGGGAGGATCTGTCGCCCGTGATGGGAAACGAGGGTGAGATTCGTCAGGCTGTGACCAACCTGATCCTCAACGCCGTAGACGCCATGCCCCAGGGGGGCACGTTGACCATTCGTACGTCTGAAGGTCCGGATCCGTCCGAACACGTGATCCTCGAGGTGATCGACACCGGCATCGGCATGGCGGAGGAGATTCTGGCACGGGCCTTTGAGCCCTTTTTCTCCACGAAAGGGGCGCGGGGGAGCGGGATGGGGCTGGCGACGGTCTACGGTACGATGCAGCGGCACGGCGGCGACGTGCAAGCTGATAGCGTTGTCGGCGGGGGAACGACCATGCGGCTGATTTTCCCGGTGGGCGAGATGGTCGAGGAGACGATCATCGAGGATGACACTCATGTGCCATCGGCGCCCTTGCGCATCCTGTGTATTGACGATGAGCCGCTGGTGCGCGAAGCTATGAGGGATGCACTGGAGGCCGAGGGGCATACGGTGGCACTCGCCGACGGCGGGCAGTCAGGGCTGGAGGCATTCTATGTCGCACGCCAAGAAGGCCAGCCATTCGAGGTGGTGATCACCGATCTGGGCATGCCCCACGTGGATGGGCGCAAGGTGGCCCAGACCGTGAAGGAGACGGCGCCGGAGACGCCGGTGATCCTGCTGACAGGCTGGGGACAGCGTCTGCGGTCGGAGAATGAGATACCTGTAGACGTCGATCTGATGCTATCGAAGCCGCCGAGCATTGAGGCCCTCAATCGAGCTCTGGCACGTGTGACCTCGCGAGGCTGAGATGCTTCGCTCAGCATGAAAGCCCGGCGGGCCATTGTGACCTGAGATGCGCTGCCGGCGCGATGGCTGGGATCGGGATGACAATCCCAGGGATCAGGTTGCCCGGTACCTACCTCGTGATCCGCTTCTCCCAACGCTGCGTGATCGACACCTGGGTCCGGGGAAGCGTTGCCGGCGCAGCTATGGCGTCGTCCATGTAGAGATAGGTCGATTTCGGGTAGCTCCCGAATGCGGCGTGGTTTCCCTCGCGGTCGACGGCGACGAAGCTCATCCCACTCAGGTAGCGACCGCCAAGGTCGTTGAGATCCGCCATCGCCCGGTTGCCCGCCTCTACGAGCGAGAACCCCATCTTCATATAGAAGACGACGCTGTGCGCTGTCGCCGCACGAATGGCCATCTCGCCGGTGCCGGTGCACGCGGCGGCACCGAACCGGTCATCCGCATAGTAGCCGGCGCCGGCGATCGGTGAATCTCCGACCCGCCCCGGATACTTCCAGGCCCACCCGCTGGTGCTCACGCCGGCGCCGATGTGGCCCTGCGCATCGCAAGCGATCACGTTGGTGGTGCCGTGGGTGCGCTCCGGATCGGTCGCGATCTCGACCCAGCGCCAGATATCGTCCCGATCGGCGATTTTCCGAGCTCGTCATCGGACATCTCCGGTGTGAGACCGCGAGCCCAGGCCCGGCGTGCCGCATCGGTGAGCAGATCCTCGGGCTCGAAGCCCATCTCGGCTGCAAGCGTGCCGCCCCCTCGCCTACCAGGAGGACGTGCGGCAGCTGGTCCATCACGCGTCGCGCGATGGAGATGGGGTGCCGGTAGTTTTTCAGGGCAGCGACCACCACTCGTGCGGTCGCTGCCCTAGATGATCCCGGCGTCCAGCTCCACCTCACCGATGAGGTTGGGGTAACCGCCATAGCCGACGGAATGGTCCTCGGCATTGTCCTCTACTGCGCGGATGGCGGCCTCGACGGCATCCGCCGCCGAGCGCCCCGCACGCAACAAGGCCATCGCCGTGGGGAGGCCAATGCCTGCGTTTGTGCTGGCGACAAGGTACATAGGGCTTGCCCGCTACTGCGGCAGGGCCTGGACGTAGAGCTGGTACTGCACGTAGGAAACCGGGGTGAT
>CAVZIC010000017.1:0-396594 GCA_963775195.1 uncultured Chloroflexia bacterium | reverse complement strand
CGGACCGTAGCGTTCGCACAATCTCACGATAGATGAACTCGTTATCCAGGTCATCCTCCGGCTGATCGATGACCAGAGGGGCGTTCCGCTCCACCAAGATGAGGGAAAGAATCGCCGTGCACTTCTGTCCGGTCGAGGCCGGCCGCCCCTTAGGGGGTGTGAGTGACCGATACTGCCCCCCGACTTCCAGACAGATATCCGGGAGATCGGGAATGCGGAAGACTTCCAGCTCATACAGGGTCTCATCTTCGATCCCTGCAAGGCGCCGACGATAGGCTTCCGAAATGCCGTAGAAGGAGGACAGAAGGCTCTCACCATCGGGTGGCCCGGCGCTCGCAGCGTATAGCTCGGGCCAGATGAATAGGATCGGGAGTGTGCAGGCCCTGCGGCGTGCCTTTTGCAGCGGGAAAGGCCGCCGTCGCGAGTTGCTCGAACACAAGCTTGCTGATGCCTCGCCCTGTGAACAACTCAGCCAGCCTATCGGTATAGGTCCTGCGATTGCCCTCACACGTGACGGTTACGCGCACTGCACCGCCCAACTCCGCCGTCAGGTCCCGCGCCTTTTCCTTCCGCAGACGGTATACCCTGGTGCGGCGCAAGCGCCGAAGCTCTCGCAGCCTGGCATCCCTTTCTTGGCGAAGGGCCGCCAGTTGCTGCTTGCGCCGCTCGGTCTCTCGCTTGATCCCCTCGAGCGCCTGCAGCCTGGCCTGCTGCGCGAAGTACCGCTCGGAGCTAAAGTCTTCGCCCAGATTTGCCAAGCAACACCTCGTAGTCGGCCTGCATCTTGTCGTACGCCGCGCGCCAACCTTGGCGTTCAGCTTCACCTTCGGCCCACAAGGCACACGTCCTTTCCTGCAGGCTCACCAACATCGCTGAAGTTTCTTCATCGATCTGCTGCAGGAGTACGGCCTGGGCCGTCAGCAGATCGCTGTGAGGCAGCTCCTCGGCAGCGAGGTCGCCGGCAGGTTCGTGCGTAAGGCACGAGTGTCTCATGAAGTCCGCCAGCGCGCCAAGCCGATCCTGAATCCCTTGCTCGGCACCGTCCAGCAATGCCTTCTCGCGCTCTGCTAGTTTTTTCTCTTCTAGCTGCGCCGCAGCGTGGTGGCGCTCCATGCGTTCCAACTCGAGCCTTACAGCCTCCAGCTCCTCGAGCCGCTGTCCGGCCTGGTCCACTTCATCCTGCAAGCGTAGGATGTCGGCAGCATTGGTTGCTAACCAGCGCACCAGATCGGCATCCTGCTGCAACAGCTCTCCCAACGGCTCGGCGATGTACGTATCTAGGAGGTTCAGTTGGAATGCGACGTTCTTGGAGATCTCGAAGATCTCTTTCTGTCCGTAAATCTCGACCGGAACCCGCCGGGCAGCAGCCGCGCCGGGACCACCGCTCTCTTCTCACCTGTCGCCACGTCAAATACCTCGGGATCGAATCCCTTACGGCGTGAATCTGGTAGCGGGTGCCATCTGCCATCTCATAGAAGATCGTGACCCGCGCTTCCGCGCCGAGCGTGGCATTCACAATCTGGCGGGATTGGTCCTGAGTAGCCTCCGTCCTGGGCTCCAACGCCAGCCCATACCGCAGGGCCTCGACCACCGACGACTTGCCTGTGCCACGTCCCCCGATAAGGGCGTTCGAGATTCGGATTGAGATGCAGAACAAAGGGGATCTACCTTCCCCTCCCTCGGTGATGCGCAGTTGGCCACCAGGAGATGCGTTCATCCCCCCTTGAGTGGTTCAGGCAGCCCGTCTCACGGCCACCACGCAGCCCCTCACCAAGCACGCGTGTGGGCACTTGTGCCAGCGGCTCTCGCCCTCCAGGCGATCAGCAGAAGGAGGAGATCAGTTCTTTTCTGCCGGAGGCGTGGGCCGCGATCGGTATACCTTTCAGGTCCGGACCGGTCGCAACGATGCGATCCGTCAATGATCGGCAGTCAAGATCCACCAACTTGGGTGTCCCGTCCGGCTGGAAGCGGGCATCCGGCAGCAAGCCGAGTGAGGAGATGAAATGGTCGAGCTTGTGGGCAGGTGTGCCGGGATCGAACAGCGCCAGAAAGTGGACCTGCCGCTTGCCATCGTTTGCTCCCAACTCAATGCCGGGGAAGACCACGAGCCCCAAGTCCTGCGCCGCAGCCTGGATATAGGGGAGCCAGGACACGTCGTTGTGTTCGGTGATCCCGACGATTTCAAGCTGCTGGGTCTCCCTCAAATGGCGCACGTACTCACACGCATATGCTCGCTTCTGTTCCTCCGTATCCACGGCGAAACCGGCGCAGTGGAAGCCCGCATCGAATGGCGTGTGGTTGTGAAGGTCCGCCCTGTAGAAGCGTGCTCCGTTGGGTACAGATAGAACCTGCGTCAATAGCTCATCCATGCTTTCCTCCGCGGCAAGACAGGCCGGAGCATGCGCCCGTAGCCTCCATTCTACCCCAATCCGCCTGACCCCATAGTCAGCCCCACCGGTGTCGTCAACGATCGCTGGGACCGACGAACGCCCTCCTATCTTCGGCGCCCAGGTGGGCGCCGCCGGCGGCCTCCGCCGCCCGGCTCATACGGCATGGATCCGCGTATTGCCGCCTACACGTTGAGCGTCGATCAGGAAACTCACGCGACCACGGGTTCCATACGCTTGACCTGACTTAACCGCGCGGCGAAAGCCAAGACAGCCAGCAGGTCCTCACGGTCAAGATCCTCGTAGTCAGCGAGGATCTCGTCGATCGTCATCCCTGCGCTCATCAGTTCCAGGATACTCTCAACGGGATAGCGTAAGCCACGGATGACGGGCTTCCCATGGCAAATCTCCGGGTCGATCTCGATTCGGTCGAGTAGGATGCTCATAGCACTTGCTACCTTTCCATATGACATACGTTTGCCGCGTTACAACGCGCTGAACCATACACCGATTATAACCGACACGGGCAAGGTGCGGGGCACAATCGCCTCTACCTTACAACAGCCTTCCCTGCACCATAGTCGGCCCCGGCTTGACCTCCTCCGCCGGCACCTCCGGATCCTCGAAGAATGCCGCGCGGAGCGCGTCCAGCGCCGTGGTCTCGGGGGCATGAGCTACCCTTGACCCGCGTGCGCGGCACCGCGTTGAGGAAGGCCTGCAGCGCCGCCCTGAATGTGGCATCGTTGCGCAATCCCGCCTTATTCAGGAATGCGCCGCCCGCCGCGGCGCCATCCTCGCTCGCCTGACCCGGCCGCTACGACCCCCGTTGTCGGGTCGCCGTCCGAGGCTCACTGCGCCTGGGGCGATTCGCCGATCCATGGTACACTGACGACGCTGGCATAGGACCAACGCAGACCCATTCGGCATGCGAGGTACATGACGACGAGCCCGGTGGAAACGCTCCCGATGGCCGAGATCGCCGACTTCTGCCGGCGTGGAAGATCCGCGAGTTGGCGGTCTTCGGATCGGTGCTGCGTCCCGACTTCGACGCCGAGAGCGACGTTGACCTGCTTGCCACCTTCGAGGACGACGCGGCCTGGAGTCTCCTCGACCACGTCACCATGGAGCAGGAACTCCACACGCTCCTCCACCGCGACGTCGACCTCGTCACGCGCCGCGGCGTCGACCAAAGCCGCAACGCTGCTCGCCGCGAGATTCTCGGTACGGCCGCGGTGATCTATACGAAATCGACGGTGCCTGATGCAGCGAGATGAAGCCACCCTTCTGGACGTCGCCGCCGCTGCCCGCGCCATCGTGACGTTCACACAGGATATCCAGGCAGACCGGTTCCCCGAGGACCTCAAGACCCGCTCAGCCGTGCTCTACCAGCTAATCGTGGTCGGTGAGGCCGTCAAGCGGCTCTCCTTCGAACTCCGTGAGCGACACCCGGAGATCCCCGGACTTCAATGGCCGGCATGCGCGACCGTCTCATCCACGGGTACGATGTCGTGGATTGGGGCGAAGTGTGGCGGACGGCGACAAAAGACGTACCTGACCTGTTGGAAAGGCTGGAGAGCTTCCTGCCAAAAGCCAGCCCGCGGCAGGCATAGTCGGCCGCAGCGCTACAGGTGCTTTACCCGACGACTCGTCCCATCGGCGGCACCGAGATCCTCCACGTCCGCGAGCTTGCACCCGCCTGCCCCTGCCTCACGGTCTCGTCTCGAGGCCGCCGTCAGATGGCCGACATGAACTACTCCTGGGCCGCTGTCGCGAACCAACCTGTCCTAGCCAGCGCACGTGGCCCGGTGGGATGCACCTGGCGTTCGTGCGCCTCACCTCTCCGCTCCCCGCCTCCGGATGTGGCCCGATCTTCGTCTGGGCCGGCCCGGCATTTCCGGAGCTATGCGCCGAAAAGGTAATATCCTGCGTCTCCGCTGTCGAGGCGCCCTCTGAGGCGCCCCGTCTGAGCCGCTCGCAGCGATTCCGGCTCAGTGCGAGCGCCATGACAGTCTGTCACAGCACGGCGTATTCGGTCGACCTGACCATATGCGAAGATGTACCGTGGCAGACGTTCGGTACGATTGCGACCGGTTCTCCGGGTTTGTGTTTTTAGCTTTTGCACGTTCCGAGACTCGGTCTAAACTAGGTTAGCGTGAAGCCCGTGCCTCTTCTGAGGGCGGGGAATACCTTAAAGCCCCTGGGCATCTATCATCTTATCAGGAGACCGTTCCCGTGTCAGTTCGCCTTCGTATTCGCCGTCTTGGTATCGTATTCGTTATCCTCCTGGGCATGCTCATTACGCTGCGAGCCCGGGCACGAGCTTCCTCAGCATCCGACCTGACCTTTGGCGCCGTCATCCGGGATGCCATCGGCACCGTCGCAGAGGAAGATAGTTACACCTTTGCTGCCGATGCCGGCGACATCATCCTCGTGCGCATGAGCAAGATCTCCGGCACACTGAAGCCCCACGTGGGCATCGTGGACGAAGGCGGGACAGAGCTCTGTGCCGATTACGATTACTATAACACGGCCGAGATCGCCGCGTGCACGATGCCCTCGACCGGCGCATACTCCGTGCGAGCGACGGACCACAACCTGGTCAACACGGGGACCTACGGCCTCTACATCCAGCGGCTGAACGCGCCCGGCAATACCACGTCGTTTGCGTATGGCAGCACGCAGTCGGGCTCCCTGACCTCAGCCGCGTTGCTGAACACCTTGACTATTGGCGGGAACACCGGCGATCACCTGGTTGTCCAGGCAACCACGACCAGCGGGACGGTCTCTCCCAAGATCCGTGTCTACGACCCCACGGGCACGCTTCTCTGCCAGAACAGCAGCACGTACTCCCCGGTCTTCATCGACACCTGCACCCTGTTGACAGATGGCCCTCATACGCTGTTGGTAGGCGATAACCTCGGCACCCACGTGGGCGTCTACAACCTGCACGTGCAGCGGCTGAACAACCCCGTGGGCGGAGATGCGTTGCCCGACGCTCAGACGCGATCGGAGACGGTGGCAGCTGCAGCCGAGTTGGATGCCTACACGTTCACCGGCAACGTGGGAGACGTGCTGGTGATTCGCGCCGCCCCCACCTCAGCCGGTGGACTAGATCCTCAACTCCGCGTCTATGGCCCTAACGGCACACAGATCTGCACCGACTACAGCTACGATAATATCGCGGACATTCCGGGCTGTACGTTGGTGACGCAAGGCACGCAGACGCTATTAGTCAGCGACCATGGTGGGAGCGACGTGGGGAACTACGACCTCTACCTGGTGCGGCCGACGAATCCCGTTGGCGCGTCTCCCTTGGCCTATGGCGAGACCAAAGTGAAGGCGACGAGTCACGCGGCCCAGCTTGACGCCTACACGTTTGAAGGCAAGACAGGCGAGGTCCTCGTTGGCCAGGTGGGGGTGCCGGATCACAGCTTTGATCCGGAGCTGCGTGTCTACAGTGGGACCGGGACGTTGATCTGTCAGGACTATGCCTATACGCAGTACGTTACCGACGCGCCTTACGTCCACTGCATCCTACCGTCCGACCAGACCTACGTGGCGTTCGTCGGCACCTATCCCAGTTCCTCTCGTATGACCTATGGCACCTATGATCTGCATCTCCAACGGGTCGATCCTGCGCCGAGCGGAGTGCCGCTGCAATTCGGAGTGCCCATCCAGGCGACGATCAGCCCGGCAGGCGAATGGGATGCCTACACATTCCGGGCAGCGTCAGGCGACGTGGTGACGGCTCGAATGACCTGTGCCGTCAACGTGATCGATCCGCACATCCGGCTCTACGGGACGGACGGCGTCAAGCTATGCGAGGCATATGGGTCCAGCAGCAGCTATATGAGCGGCAAGGCAGAGTTCGTGGGGTGCACCCTGCCCTTCAGCGGCACCTACACGCTGCTGGCCGGCACCCACGGCGCCGACAAGATCGGCGCGTACAATCTTAGCCTGAGCTGCGATGGCGCGTCGTGCGGGTTCCCGCTGGTCTTCAACGAGCACGTCTACCTGCCGTTGGTGGTGCGGTGAGTGCCTGCTGTGCAGGTGCTTCTCACCGACGACCGATTGAGATTGCAGCTGGGCCACCGGGCTCAGATGCGAAGCTAGGCGGTATCCAGCCACACGTAGAAGTCGGGGGGCGGGTTATCTGCGTCATGGCTGTGCCAGGTATCGTGACAGACAGTGCACAGCGTGATCAGGTTGTCAGCTTCATTGCTGCCGCCGGCTTCGTGGTGGATAATGTGGTGAAGTTCGAGGTGCCGCGGATCCGAGCGATTCCACTGACTATGATCCCAACCGCACCGTCTGCAGGTGTATTGATCGCGTCTGAGGACTTGACCTCGAGTGTCGTCACTGATGCGTCGGTCGTGCTCGGGGCTTTGGCGGTCCTCCTCCAGGACGTATTCGCCGACAGAGAGGTCGGGCCTGCCTGAGAACCGAGTGGCTATCGGCCAGCCGTGTTCGGTTCTGAGTTCACGGACGCGGCGAGCCCACTCGGTAGCTTGGCGAGCGACGTAGCGGAGTTCCTCACCGGATACCGGCTCTCCTACGTTGCGGCGCAGGTATTCCAGCAGCCGATCACGGACACTGAGATCGCTTCTGCGGATGTCGTTGGCTACGTTCCATCGGTAGGCGGCTTTCTTGTCCTGGACGGTGCTCGTGAGTATGTAGTCATCAGGTCGCATCGCGCCGACGTCAACGTCCTCAAGCGTGAACTCGCCCTCCGACTGCATCTGCTGTGCAGCCTTACCACTGACGATATGCCAACCGTGCTCGACGCGCAGCTCGCGGACGCGACGGGCCCATTCGGTAATGCCCGCGACAATCTCAAGTTCCTCGCGGGGTATGACGGTACAGGGGTAGGCGAGGAAGTAGTGGAGGATACGGTCTCGGGCGGCCATCGCCAGTCCGTGCGGAATGAGTGATTTACCGAGGTTCTTGAGCGTTTCGTAGGCAGGAATGAGGGCTTTAACCCTGGCCCGCAGATCCAGATCGGGAGAGGTCTTCTCGAAGTCCCGGAGAAGCGTCAGGAGATCGCGGAGGTAGGCACCGGCATCGGGTGCGGATACTTGAGACATAGGAAACCACTCCTTGCGGCGTCAGGATTCCATGAAGGCGACGAGCTTCTGCTCCAGGGATTCTACATCCTTTAGCCAGCATCCCCAAACGACGAGCACGCTCCACCCCATGTCCGCCAGCTGTTGCTGATCACGGCGGTCTCGCGCGACATTCGCGTCAAGCTTGGCATTCCAGAACTCGGTACGTGTGGCCGGACGCTTGCCTCGGGGACAATCGTGACTGTGCCAGAAACAGCCGTGGACAAATATGATCTTCTTGTGGCGCGACAAGACGATATCCGGGGTTCCGGGCAGATCGCGCCTGTGGAGGCGAAAGCGATAGCCTAAGCGATGGAGGATTTTCCTGACCGTGACCTCGGGAGCGGTGTTCTTGTTCCTCACACGAGCCATATTGCGGCTGCGCTGCTGAGGGGTAATACGGTCAGGCATGCTGGGGACGGAGATCCTTATGAGCTCGTCGATGCTCTCGGCGAGGCGCCTTGCGAGAAGAGGGGGAACGGCATTCCCGATCTGGCGTGCAATCCGGATCTTGCTTCCGCGGAAGACGAACGAATCGGGGATAGACTGGAGGCGCGCACCTTCACGATGGGTGATCGGTCGATGTTGCTCGGGATGCAGGTAGCGGCCCTTCTCGGGTTTGTAGAACTCGGTGCGGATAGTGACGGAGGGCCGATCCCACCACATGCGCCCGAAGAGATCGGTGCCGCCGCTCTTCTTGTTTATCCAGCATTGCGGGGTGAGTTCCGGCGCCAAACGTTGGAGGTCGAATCGATTCATCCCTTCTTCGGAGACGACACGATAACGCTGCCGGCTGAGTTCCGTTGGACTGCGACCGAAATGCAGATCCAGCGGCGGGTCTTCATCGCGAATTGAGGTACCGACAGGGGCGGGCAGATCGGCGATAGCGTCGCGCACGGTTCGGTAAGGTTGCGGGTCTTCAACATAGAAGAGGTTGCTTAGCGGGATCGGCTCTTCGGGATTGTAGTGGGTGCGTTTCGGAGGGAAGTGGGTTGCGGGATCGGTCTCCCTGCTCCCGACGATGAAGGCGCGATAGCGCATCTGCGGCACGCCGTAGTCGGCAGCGCAGAGCACCGCCGACCAGATGTCGAAGCCCAGATCCCGGGCCACATCCACGATGTCGTCGTACTCGGGGGAGGAGATGAGCTGGCGGACGTTCTCAATGAGGAAGGTGGTCGCACCGGAACGCTCGACGACCTCCAGGTAGGGTCTCCAGAGCTGCTTACGGGGATCGGCTTCCCGGTTCTTGTTGAGAAGGCTGAATCCCTGACAGGGAGGACCCCCGACCACGATATCGGCTTCGGGGACTTCGAAGTCCGGGTCCGCGAGTAGGTCGACGATGTCGCGTGAGTCGCAAACATGGCCGAAGTTGGCGTTGTAGGTGGCAGCGGCGGCTTTGTCGAAATCATTGGCCCAGACGACCTCGAGACGATCTCCGAAATGCTCTTGGAAACCCAGAGTCAGCCCTCCTGCTCCGGAGAACAGGTCTATGAGTTTGATTGCATCATCGGACATGGCTGGCCCCTCCCTTCGCCTCACCGCTCGCCTACACGTAAGGTACCAGGAAGGAAGGGGTTGTCAAGGAGGAATAGAACGGATGGGCTAGGAGTGTGTGATAGATGTCTCACATCTTGTTACAGCGTGGGCGGCTGGGTGGTGATGTTGCAGGTCTGGGCGAGGGACGTACACTGTGTAAGGAGGCTCGTCACGTGGTGAAGAAGCTGGAGGTGTAGAGGATGGCGAAGCTGACTGAGCGGAAGGTGAAGATTCTCGGGCGTAGCGTCCCTTTGCTCTTGGCAGGTGTCGTCGGTGTCTTGGGAGCTCTGCTGTTGTGCTGTGTGATCGCAGTTGTTCTACCCTCGCCGGCAGAGCAACCCGCCGATGCAACGGCCACGACTGCGGCGGATGCGCCAGAGCCTACGAACGCCGCAACGGCGACGGCAACGACTGCGCCAACTGAGACGGCTGAGCCGACAGATGTGCCTACGGCAGAGGCGACAGCCGAACCGACGAGGACGGCAACACCGACCGTCACCCCGACGGCGGAGGCGACTGAAACGTCGGTACCGACGTTGACGAGCACGCCGGAACCGACGAGTACGCCAGAACCAACGGACACGCAGGAGCCCACGGATACGCCGACGGTGACACCCACGCCGGAGCCCACAGTGCCGGCCGACACCTTCGCTTCCAGGGGCTTGGGCGCAAGCAGAGAAGCGTGGGAGGCAGCACACGGCGTAGGGGTAAAGAACTTCATGGGGTACAGTTATGAGAACGATAGCTACTGGGTGACGTTCATCGACGACCGGATCCAGTCTCTGGAGCTGCGTTTCGGAGGCGAGGTATCGCTAACTGATGCCCGGACAATCGCCAGGATGTTCCTTCCGGGCGACAGCGACTTTGTGGAGACATACGTACCGGCAGACATGGACTACCTTACGGTTGACGTGTACATGAGCCAATCGCTGACGGAGCGTTTTACTGAGGACTGGTGGTTCGGCAGTGATCCAGGAACCTTTATCATTGACTATGGGCTCTTCTCTGATGGTTCAAGCATAATAATCGGCACGGGCAACACTCCCTAGAGAAAACGTGTGCTGGGATACCCCGTCGATGGCCGCGGCTTCAGCTTCGGAAGCGGGCGCGCTATCTGGAACAACAAGGGGGATTGCGGGTTCCTGTATGACAATACGAGGGCCGAGGTGTCGAGGTACTGTGATTAGCAGAACCGGAGCAGAATCCGAAGGGTTTTCTTACAGAGAGGCGAGCATGGCAGCGCAGCGGCAGATTGCAGAAGCTTTGCTGGCGTTCTCTAGGGAGCTGACGGGGAAGTATCCGCGGTTCTCGAGGGAGCTTGCCAGGCGCATCGATATGTCGGAGCTCTTTCCTGCGCGGCACCCCGAGGCATCGAAGTTGGTCGCGCAGGATCCCTATGCGTTCGCGATGGCGCTATGTCTTGATCGACAGACCTTGGCGGACATCATCTGGACGGTGCCCTACGATCTCAAGCAGAGGCTTGGACACCTGGATCCATTCCGTATTGACAAGATGTCCCTGGAGGAACTAGGCGAGATCTTCCCCACCCTGGCGCACAAGCCGCGGTTCTATAATGATGCGCCGCGGACGGTGAAGGATCTGACGCACCTGGTGGTGCACCGGTTCGGCGGCGATGCGTCGCGGATATGGGCGGGAAAGACGGCGGCTGAGGTACACAGAACCTTCAAGGGGATTTTCGGGGTGGGACAGCAGATCGCGAACTTGTCGGTTCTGTTGATCGAACAGCGGTATGGGGTGCGGTTTAGCGACCTGGACCACCGGCGGATGGATATCAAGGCGGACACTCACACACGGCGGGTGCTTTTCCGGCTGGGTGTGGCGTGGGACGAGGACGTAGATTCGGCCACTGACGCGGCGAGGATGCTGAATCCGGACTTCCCCGGGGAGCTGGACCCGCCGCTGTGGATTATCGGACGGGTGTGGTGTCACGCGTCGCGGCCGGTATGCGACGACTGCCCTGTGTCTGGGGTGTGTATGTACGGGTCTAGGCGGGTGAGGGGAGCGAGCTGATGCCCCGAACGGTAGTGCTTGTTGCTTGTGTCGCCAAGAAGGCCACTGTTCCTAGAATGGCCCGCGACCTCTAAGGGTCGCCCTGGTTCGTTAAGGCTGCGATCTATGCTGAGCGGGTAGCCGATGCCTGGTACATCCTCTCAGCCAAGCACGGGCTGGTCGGCCCGCACGAGATCATTGCTCCGTACGAAGAGACGCTGGACAGGATGCCGGCGGAGCGGCGTCGGGCGTGGGCCAGGGATGTGCTAGGGGATCTGGAGGTGGTGTTGCAGCCTGGCGACCGGATCGTGATGCTGGCGGGGGAGCGGTATCGTGAGCATCTTGTGGGTCCGCTGAAGGATATGGGGCATGATGCTAGAAGTGCCGATGGAAGGGCTGCGGATTGGGGAGCAATTGTGATGGCTGGATGACCATGCGATTTCGGAAGGAAGCGTGAGCGCGGGAGTTGCTTTACACTTGGCCGATCAGCTACATGCCAGAAGAAGGTTGCCCGAATGGTTCGTAGATCTGTCCGAATCGTTGCCGCAATGGTGGTGCTTTGGCTAGTGGCATGTGCACAGCCGACACCCACAATTCGGATTATCACGACGGTAGCGAGCAGTGCGCCACCAGCGGCCAGAGCAGCTGTGGCGACGGCGACGCCAGTGCCACTTGGCGATCTGGATATAGCATCACTGCCGGTGGAGGATGGGGATCTGCCTGCAGGCTACTCGGGTGCGCAAATCCGAGACGAAGCTCCTGGGATGTTGACGACTGCCCTGTATCCATTTTGGCAGGCTATCGACAACTTGCCAAAGTTGATGAAGCCATCGAGGGCGTCACGGTTTTGCTGTACGAGCAAGCTGACGACATCGCCGATGCTTACGCGTGTATTGCCGAGCAAATGACTCTTGAGGCTCCTGAGGGGGGAAGCGTCACGGCGGCCGCCTACGGTACTTCCGATGTTGGCGAGAAGGGCCTGGTACTAACCTCACTGCTACGGCCACCTCTCTTGGTATGACAGGGGAGTCCCATGACCTGCTCTTCGCTCGTTGTCACGCCATTGTGCACATTCGTGTAGCGGGGATTGGGGGCGTCATGGTACTCAAGAGCTTGTCGCCTACGGAAGGCGGCTGGATGCGAGACTTGAACCTTTAGTATGCCCGTAATCAGGAGGCCTGTATGAAGCACCTATGGATAGCCGCGATGCTGATCTTTGTTCTTGTTTCCGGGTGCGCACAGCCAACCCCTATCACCGTCGTTGTGGAGGTCACGGCTACGTCTCCACCGACAGCAACACCTACAGAAACTCCTACTCCGACCAATACACCTACACCTACCAACACGCCGACGATCACGCCCACACCGCGGCCAACCGCGACAGCGAAACCGACTAGGACGCCCACGGCCACCCCAGAGCCGGTAACTATTGAGATCGATCAGCAGGAGGCGTATAGTCTGCTAAAAGCTCAGTGCCAGCCCGGGAACGGTGAAGTGCTCTGCTTCTCGGGGACTGGCGACGACGTGGTCTTCATCGAGATGCCCAACGATATCCTGGTGACGGTTATGGCATCAGGCAATGCCTGTCGTGGGAACTTCGCATTGATCGCTTACGGTACGGATGGGGATTACCTCGACCTTGTTGTGAACACGCTCTCCCCTTACAACGGTGCGAAGCTGCTGGCTCTCGATGAACATAGCGATGTGGAGATGGAGGTGAAGGCAAGTTGCCCTTGGGAGTTCGCAGTGTCGGGTTCCAATGCCTATGCAGTCAGCGGACGGATGCGTGTTGGCGACACAATTGTTGGTAATAGCCCAGCCGTAGTGCGTGTGAATGGTGATGGAGCGCGTAAGATCATTGCTGAGCATTCGGGAAAGGGAAACTTCGCAGTCTGGGCCTGGGGAGAGAGTGAACGTGCCCTGGCGTTCAACGAGGTCGGCGATTACAGCGGTGCCACCAGGGCTCCCACTGGACTTGTCATCATGGAGATCGTCGCGGAGAGTGATTGGACGATCACCGTGCAGTAGTGATCAAGAGACCACGCTGGGCCAAGAACATGATTGAGGAAGCCCAGACAGCAGCAAGAAGAGTTCTCTGCGGGAGTCGCTTGTAGGGGGGATGTTACAATGCCAACGAAGCGGACTTGGGGTGATGCAAGAGAAGAGCGCGAACGTGACTTGTTTGTGGGGCGGGATGCCGAGCTCGAGGTCTTTGAGCGGAACCTGAGCACGCCGGATGACCCTGAGTATCTGCTGTTCAACGTCCACGGCCAGGCAGGGATGGGGAAGACGTGGTTGTTGCAACGATACAGATCGCTCGCCGAGGAGGCCGATTTCCTTTTCTCGCCTTGTCCCTCACGCGCTTCCTCGCTTCCTCGCTACGCCGCGCCGACCACCTCCCCTTCCGCCTTCCCGTGCGTCGCGCGCAACCATGCGATGACCGGTCCGGTCACCACCGCATACACCAGCGCGACCACGGCCACAGCGGCGAGCCAGGCCTGATGGATCAGGTCCGAGCCCAACACAAGCCCGGTGCCGAGCCCGAGGCCGACCACACTGCTCAACAGCCAGGCCCACGACCGGGTGAAGTGACCCCGCAGGAGGGACCATTGGGCCAACCCCACCAACGCGGCGACGACCACGTAGCCTGCGGTCAGGGCAAGCACGGACTCATCGTCAAAAGACGCCCAAAGCGGCGAGAGGATGGGGCTGTTCAGCACGGCCAATCCCAGGAGCAGCCCGGCCGGAATCGTGAGGACCCACACCATCGAGATCCGGACCACCCGTCGTAGCACGATCCATTGGGCAACCCC
The DNA here is from genome assembly GCA_963775195.1 of uncultured Chloroflexia bacterium. Taxonomy (GTDB): domain Bacteria; phylum Chloroflexota; class Anaerolineae; order B4-G1; family SLSP01; genus PWVB01. The sequence continues at coordinate 382,746 of CAVZIC010000017.1, read as the reverse complement.
GATCGGGATCCCGACGAGCAGAGAGGACACCACCATGCCGGGCGTTGCTTTCAGCCACGTGAGGACGACGGGTAGCGCGCTGATCGCGGCAAAGCCCAGCAGGTTCGCAACGATCCAGCCGGGAACCATTCGCGCCAATTCATAGAGCTTTCGTGCCATAGTGCACCTCCCTTAGTCCGTCTTATCAGTCTTCCCCGCCGCAGAGGAACGACTCGATGATCACCGCGACCGACACGATCACGCCGAACCACGCCACGTCGATCGTCGCGCCCACCGCGCAGCCGACCGCCTGGAAGAGACAGACGACGTTCAGCGCGCAGAGCAGCGCGATCCCCCAGAGCACGGCCGCGACCAGCGTGCTGATCGCCGTCAGCCACGCCATCACTTGGATGAAGATCCCCAACAGGAAGCAGGCCGCGTCCCGCGAGTTGCCGAAGACGCAGAAGATGAGCCACAGCACCAGGCTCGCGATCGAGAGGAGCAGGCCCGCGCCTGAAGCAATCAGCATCCCGATGTTGGTCGCGGTCAGCGCCGCCCAGACCGGCGCCAGCCCGCCGCCCGACCCCACCGCCGCCAGCGCCGACCAGAAGGTCGCGGGCAGCATGCAGAGCGTGATGAAGATCAGGACCCCCGTCGCGGCGATCAGCCCCAACGTGATCCACATCCAGACGCAGCACCAGTTCACGCGGCTCTGCGTCTCCGTCGTGCAGTCCGCGCCCTCGCGGCTGCGACTGGCCCCGCAGAACCAGGACCGCCGCCACGGCGTCCAGGGGCCGGGATCCTGCGTACAGGCCCGCGTCTCTGTCTCGGTGGTGCAGTCGGCCAACGTCCGCGTCCGGCGCTGCTCGCAGGCGTCGCACTCGCTCCACGCCGACCACGCCGTCGGCTCGCAGCCGCAGCCCTGCAGCACGACCGGTTCGGACAGCGGCGGGCACCCGTCTTTCGTCAAGGTCGCGTTGACGGTCACCTCGGCGCCGCTCCCCAGCGTCACATCGAACGTGGCCTGGCCGGTCACCTGCGGTGGGTCGTCGTCCAGCCGCCACGTGATCCCCAGGCCTGCAGCGTCGGGCGCGGCCAGCACCACCGTCGTGTTGCCGCCCGGCAGGCAATCGCGGACCTCACCACCACCGCCGCCGTCCGTGATCTCCTCATAGGGCCCGGTGGTGCCCGAGACCGTCCGGTAGCGCTTCCCGTCGGCCGCCTCGATCTCGAAGGCGATGTCTTCGGGACACGCGATCTCGCACCGCACGGCGAGCGTCACCGGGTTCGAGACGTCGCAGCCCTCCGGGAACAGCGCGCTGACCACCACGGTGTAGCTGCCCGGGTCGTAGGCATGCTGCCTCGAGATCGGGCCGCCGCCGCTGGCCTGGATGTCGCTGTTGAGGAGGGTCTCGTCTGCCCCGTCGCCGAAGTCGATGCTCAGGATCGTCGGGTTGGGCGCGCCGGTCACCGTGACCTCAAACGTCGCCGTCTGCTGATCGTTGGCGTCGCAGGCCGACATCTCCGTCAGTGCCAGGCCGATCTGCGGGCACGTGGCGCCCGCGCAGTCCAGACGCACCGACTCGGGGCCCGTGCAGGTCTCGTCCTCGACACAGTGGATGTCCAGCTTGATCCGGTCGGGGCACGTGACCCTGTCGAGGTCGGGCACCTCGTTCTCCGTGAACTCGACCTCCCAGTGGCCGTCGGCGTCAACCGGGGAGGTCAATGCCGTCGTGCCGGGCAGGTTGATCTTGACCGACACCGTGTCGCAGTCGGATGTTCCCTCGATGAAGATGGAATCCGGCCGCCGTTCCGCGCGTATGATCGTGAACTCGCACATCTCCCCTCCTCCTCATCACTGTATCGCCCGTCCAAAACAGCGCTTCGCTCTCAGATGTGCGAAGATCGAGGTGGGAGGAATGTCGCCCGCGAACGCAGATCGTTGTCCCAAACACTGTACACCCGATCCCGCCCATCCGCCATCGCGCGCGTCCCCGGCACCGGTCCCGTCTCCTCAGCTTGATGCGCATGGGCAGCCCGCCCGGCCACCCATCCGTCATTCAGACACAAAAAAACGGGGAGCCCATTGGGCTCCCCGCGACTGTCCTGCCTGGGCCGGGTCCTACGAGGCCCGCTTGAGATGGGCCACCAAGTTCCGTAGCGCTTGGGGCAGGTCAAGGCCGGTTTTGTCCGGTCGGCGGATCACGCGCTTGTTGAAACGGCGTTCCCAGTCCTTATACACCTGTGCTTCCACTTCTGCCATAAATAGGTCACTCATCGTACTTTCTCCTTACCCTATGCTAAACCTTATGCTAGAGAAGTACGCCCGAGGTCTGGGGCTCGCCCTGGCGCCGCCCGGCCCTGCGCCGCTCGGCAACAAAAAAGGACACTCCAGAGTGCTGGGCGTCCTTCTTCCACGCCTACGAGGTTAGCTGTCGGGCTCGGGTCAAAGAAGTAACCCTGCGGAAACGGGCACACGAGTGTGTACCTCCTTCCGGTTCGCCCCACCGGTGGGTCCCCCGCTGCTGTCGCATTAGGCGGCAAGCTGCTCTATATGTTCAAGTTCCTCGAGGGTTTCTCTCTTCCCTCAACCTGATCGTAGTCTACACCACGATCATTAACAGCATGTTAACAGATTGTTGTCGTTTTGTCAAATACCCATTTGGTTAATGCGCGCTTGATGTGCGCAGGTCGTTGCGGACTCCGGCGCCGCTGCATGCACGGTTCAGCGAGCGGGCCTGCTTGAACTGCCGCACCGGGTCGTAGATCGTTGTGCGCCACGCCTCGCGCAAGCTCAGCTCCTGCGTGCGTCCTAACTCGGGGCAGCAGTTTCGGCCCGCGGGTGATTCTGCTATAATATAGCTGTTGACTCGAGGATAGAAGCCGGAGAACGATAGCGATGGATGAAGTCATCACCATTCAGGTCCCCGCTGATGTACGGGAGATGCTCAACCGTACACCGGACGAGTTGGCGCGGGATTTCCGGCTGTACGCTGCATTGATGCTCTTCCGGTCGGGTAAGTTGTCCTCTGGCGCTGCTGCCGAACTGGCGGGCATACCCCGCGTGCTCTTCTTCGATCTGTGCACCGAGAACAACATTCCTATCTCCCAGATCACGGCTGACGATCTGCGCCGGGAACTGGCGGATGGCTGATTCCGTCCCGAAATCCTCGCTTGGCCTGGTCTGCGATACCTCGGTCCTGCTCTACCTGGGGCGTATTGCCCAGGCGAACCTGCTCCCGGCGCTGTTTGCAGCGATCTATGTCCCTGAAGAAGTCGCCCTGGAGTTGGATATGGGACGTCTTCTGCGGAGCGACACGCTTGACGTACGGGTGCTCCCATGGGTCAGGGTGATTACGATCCCCGTCGAGGTCATCGAGGCGCTTCCCCCTAGCCGCCTGGGAAACGGCGAACGGGCGGTGATTGCGTTCGCCCGTATGCAGCCGGCCACGCTCGCGGGACTCGATGACCGGCAGGCCCGTGAACTGGCCGAATCGTTGGGCTTGCGTGTGATGGGTACGTTGGGGATTTTGCTTCGTGCCTATCGAGCCGGATTGATTGCGGAAGTACGACCTCATCTGGATGCCCTCGTTGATCAGGGCTTTCGCCTTAGTGCCTCGCTCTACGATAGTGTCCTGACGCTGGCCGGTGAAATGCCCTAGGTCCCCTCGTTCCCCCGCGCCTCCGCCCCCTAGCTCCTCCGCTCTCCCTCGCCTTCTCCCCTCCGCCGCAATATCTCCGGGATCAGCGCGTCCTCCGACATCCCGCTCCGCCCCTCGATCCCCAACTCCGCCGCGATCTGCTGTGTCTCCGCGTGCGAGTGCGCCTGCTTGAACTGCCGCACCGGGTCGTAGTACGTCTCGCGCCACGCCTCCTGCGAGATCAACCCCTTCGTGCTCCTCGACCCATAGGCCAGCGTCTCGATCAGCTCGGCCACCTGCTTGGCCGTCCCCTGGATCACGTTCTTGCCCACCGGCTTGTTGGCCACCCCCTGGTTCACGTGGAATTGGTGGATCAGCCAGTCGATGAGCACCATCTTCTCCTGCGCCGTTTTCGCCGCCGGGAACCGTTCGAGGTACGCCTCGAAGAGGTCCGTCACCGAGCCCGGCAGCAGGTTCTTCCCCGTGTAGCTGTCGTAGAACTCGCCGCACGTCGTCTGCCCACCCGCACGCCTCGCACGCCAGCACGTCCCCCTTGTGCCCCGAGCCCATCCGGTAGGGCTGCGGGATCGCCGCGCCGCACCGCCGGCACGTCACCCGTCCCGTCTGCTGCGCCTGCCGCACCTCGAACATATCGCACACCCGCGCGTAGATCGCGTAGTGGACCTCGTCGAGGAGCTCCGGGTCCGGGATCCCCTGCGCATCGCTCTCGTACAGCCGCTGGATGTCCCTGCGAGACACCCGCCGCGCCCAATTGAAGCTCGCGCGATCGGTCATCGCGGCCTCCTGTGTCTGATTGCCGTGGACTCGAACGGGACCACGCCCCGCCCTGTGGGCGCTGCCCGGAGTTCATCACCCAGGTGCACCCGGACAACGCGGAGGCCGAGGACGGCGCCCGCCGGCCATCCACGGCTCCATCCTTGGACGCTTCGCCCCGATGCCCCGCCAGATCATGGGGGTTCGTAGTAACGACTTGGCCTGTAGTCCCTACAGGCGTCGTTCCGCCGCCTCAGAGGGCGCGCCCGGCAGACCGGGCGGCGACAGAACCGGTGAATCGGTGACTACGAACCTCCTTAACCGATCACTTGGACGCTACGTCCATCCTGGACGCTTCGTCCGCCCCGGACGCTACGTCCTATCGTGGACACTTCGTCCATCCTGGACGCCTCGTCCAGCCTCTCTGGCGCTTCGTCCGCCCCGGACGCTACGTCCCTGGACGCCTCGTCCGCCCCGGACGCTTTGTCCTTCCCGACCTCGACGTGGACGCCTTTCCGGCGCCCAAACGCCATCGACGCCCCCAGCAGGAAGCCGAAGTTATAGCTCCGGCCCGTGTTGTGGGTCTCGTAGATGCCGACCCCATCGTTGAAGAGGCTGACGAAGAAAGTGATGGGCATGATCGCCCCGTGCCACACACCTGCCCAAAAACCTGCCGGCTTGGCCTCGGGCTCCTTGTACTTGGAACTGGGTCCTGCGACTGCGGCCTTATTCACCATGGCGACACCTCCCTTTCTGGGTCCCCTGCACCACGAGTATAGCCTCGGGCCGGGTCGGACGCAACGCTGGAAACGGGAAGGGGTGCGCGTCGTTTTCCGCGAAGGCACCCCTCGCCTTCTCGCCCATCCGCTCACTCTACTTTGCTCTATATCGCCCCATCGCCAATTTCTCGGTACAGACTTGATTGGCCCCCAATCCCGCTCTATAATAGAATAAACGTTCTGTCACAGGAGGCCCACACCAATGACCGGCTCCAAACGCGTCACCGAGAAGCAGCTCGCCGCCAACCGCGCCAACGCCCGAAAGTCCACCGGCCCGCGCACCCCCGAGGGCAAAGCCATCTCGCGCCACAACGCCCTCAAACACGGCATCCTCGCCCAGGCCCTTATCCCTGAGGCACTCGCACCCTACGAATCCCAGGACGCCTTTGACGAACTCGTCACCGAACTCCTCGACATCTTCAAGCCCATCAACGCCATCGAGGAGCTCCTCGTCCAGCAGATCGCCGTGGCCTATTGGCGTCTCGCGCGCCTCTACCGTTCTGAGGCCGGTGAGATCGCCTGGCGCCAGCAAGCCGCCGACCCCGACGAGATCCTCAGCTCGTCCGAGCACACTTGGGGCCAACCGCCGCTCACCTCCGCCGAGAGACGGCTGGCGTCCGAGGCCGGAAACCTCCAGGCGGCATACCACGCCGGCCCTGCCGAGCTGCGTAACTGTATGCTCGCCCACGACCCCACCCTCCGTGACACCGCCGACGAGCAACTCGTCCAGGCTGCTTCCGACCTGTTCGACGCGCTTGAGGAGCAGCTCACGGTCCACCGCTACCAGCGCCTGGCGATCCAGCGGGCCGACGGGAGCATGCCGCGCCTCCAAACCGCGGCCACCCTCGCCCGCTACGAGACCTCCCTCCAGAACCAGCTCGATCGCGCCCTCGCCCGTCTCGAGCACCTGCAGCACCTGCGCGGCGCCGGCTACGCGACACCCGTCTATCCCCACCCTCACATCCCCATCGAGCCCCCCGATGACGAACCCTAATCCCTGCCGCCCCTCCCCTTGCGAAACGAACCCATTTTCGCCGCACCACGAACAGTGCCGGGGAGCTTCCCGCGCCGTCTGCGGCGCGGAGTCCCCGGCACTTGGAGATGAGCCACCCTCGCCCGCGGGGCTCCCCCTACTCCCTACTTCCTATTCCTTCTCCCCTATCCCCTCGCCAGCAGTTCCTGCAGCACCGGCTCCGCCGCCAGGATGTCGTCCACGGCATACTCGATACCGTCGGTTGCCGCTCCCCCATCCCTAACGAGAATGGTGCGCATCCCGGCCTTGACGGCGCCGGATAGATAGCTGACCTGGTCGTCCAACATCACGCACGCCGGCCCGGGCAGATCGAGCGTCTTGAGCACCCACTCAAACGCATAGGCGTCCGGCTTGCTGCGGTATCCGACGGCACGCACGTCGAAGATCTCCTCGAAGCGGTCTCGAATGCCCAACTGCCGGGTCACCCGCTCCGCCCAGCCGGCGATGCTGTTCGTGAAGACGGCCTTGGGCGCCGGGAGCGAATCCAGCATCGCCGCCAGTTCCGGATTGGGCGCCAGATAACGGGAGACGTCGACCTCGTGCACGTAATCGAGATACGCATCGATGTCGACCTCCGGGTGTTCTCTCAGGAGCCCCGCCATCGTCGTCCCGTACTTGGTGTAATAGACGCGCCGCAGCGCCTTCGCCTCGTCAAGCTCCAGGGAGAGCGCACTCGCCGTCCACTCCTCGATGCGCCGCCCGACCTCCAGGAAGAGCCCCGAGCTATCGGTATAGAGCGTGTTGTCCAGATCGAAGAGCAGGTATTGGACGTCGGCCATCGCCATGCTACAGGTCGCCATCCAGCGGCAGGGCGACCAGCCCGCTGACGATCTTCGGGTAGAAGTCCGTGGACTTCTGCGGCATGCGCTCGTCCGCCTCGGTGCACGCCCGAATCTGGTCCATACGCGTCGGGTTCAGCACGAAGAGGAACGAGGCCTCGTTGTTGTCCACGGCCTGCAGCCCCTGGATCGGGTCCCGCAGATAGGTGATGTTCTCCAACCGCTGAACGCTCTCCTTGGTCAGCCCCATCGTCCGTTCGATGACCAGCTCGTGGAGGACGGTCACGTCCAGGTCGCAGAAGGCGGGGTCGTGGTTGGGGAGCAGGTCGTCCATCACGTCCAGGTCCTTCAACGTGAGGATCGCGAACTGCCCATCGTAGAAGCCGTACCGCGGATGCTCTGCCGTGGCTTCCCCCAGCGCCCCGTAGAGCGTATCGAGGTCCTCTACGGGCTCGATCTCGAACGTCGGCTCCAGGGCCAGCAGCAGCTCCTGGCTGCTCATCGCCGTATACGAGTGAATCAGGCGGTGCGTCGGCAGGACGACCAGTCCGGGGTCGTCGATGCTCACGAGGGTCGTCAGGACGTAGTTGAAGGCGGCATCCGCCGGTGCGTCCGGATACTTCACCCGCATCGCATCCCTGTAGGCCAGCGCGGTCTCGTAACGGTGGTGTCCGTCGGCAATGATCAACGGGCCGCACGAGGCCATAGCGGCCACGACCGCGGAGATCACGTCCGGATCGTTGACGACCCAGAAGTTCTGCTCCACCGTCGGCTCGACGACCGTGTCGTTGACGATCGCGGGCATGTGCGAGTCCAGGAAGGGCTGCAGCAGTCCATTGACGGCGTCCCGGACGTCCGGGTAGAGCATAAAGATGTGGCCCCAGGCCGTCTGCGTGGCCTCGGTCAGTCGCAGGCGATCGACCTTGGGCCCGCTCAGCGTGCGCTCGTGGGGCAGAACCTCGCCCTCGCCGAGGGCCGTCAGCTTCAACGCGGCGGTCAGCCCGCGCCGGACGTGTTCCTCGCCGTCGGGGGTGGTGAAGCGTTGTTCCAGGACGTAGAGCGCGGGCTCCGGATCGCGCACCAGGACGCCTTCGGCAACCCAGTTCCGGAGGTATCCCAACGCGCGGGTGTAGACGTTGTTCTCGTCGTTGTCCTCGGGTGTCCGGATGCCCTGGATGATCCGCACGAGATTGTAGGCGGATTGCTCGTAATACAGCTCCTGCTCCGCCTCGTGAATGCGATCGTAGGGTGCGGTGATGACGTCGGACAGCTCACAGAACTTGTCCGGCTTGTACCGCAGCCCACGAAACGGCTGAATGGTTGCCATAGTGCCTCCCGACTAAATGAGCGGTCAGTTTACCTGGTTCGTAGTAACGACTTCAGTCGTTCCGGTGCCTCAGAAGTCGGTGGCAGACGATGAATCGGTTGCTACGAACGTGCTTGCCTCACCGCTAGGCGAAATACGCCTTTGCCAACTTCACGACCTCACCGCCCACGCGGGCCAACGCCTCCTCGGTGGCTGCGCCGATGTGGGGGGTTGCCACAACCTGGGGGAGCGCCACGAGCTTCTGGAGCAGTTCCCCCTTGAGGGGCTCCGCCGTGTAGACGTCTAACCCCGCGCCTGCCAACGTGCCGTCGACAAGGGCTGCGTAGAGCGCTTCTTCGTTCACCGTTCCACCGCGCGAAGCCTGAATCAGATAGGCGCCGCGTTTGACCTTGGCGAAGGCCGCTGTGTCGATCAGATCTGCGGTTTCCTTCGTCAGCGGAACGTGCACGCTGATGTAATCCGACGTGCCGAGCAGCGTGTCCAGCGGGACGATGTCGGGGTGCTTCACGTAGGGATCGTAGGCTACGATCGTCATACCGAGCAGCTTTGCCTTCTCACCTAGCATCTGGCCAATCCGCCCGTATCCGACCACACCCAGCGTCTTGCCGGTGATCTCGGTGCCGCTGAGCGCCTTCTTCTCCCATTTGCCGGCTTTCATCCCCTGGTCGGCCCGCGAGATGTGGCGCGCCAGTGACAACATCAGGCCCAGGACCAGCTCGACCACGGCGTTGCTGTTGGCCTCGGGAGTGTTGCGCACGTCGATGCCCTTGCTTTGTGCGTAGGCGACATCGATGCTGTCGAGCCCCACCCCGCCGCGGATGATAACCCGCAGGGCGGTTGCCCTGTCCAGAAGGTCCTGCCGCACCGGCGTGCGGCTGCGAACCACGATCCCCTCGTAGTCTCCGATGATATCGCCCAGGGCCTCCAGGCTGATATCATCGCGCACGTCCACCTCGATGCCGGCGGCACGCATGTCCGCAATTGCGCTCGCGTCAACCGGATCGCAAATCAGTAGCTTGCCCATTGTGTGCTCCTCTCGTGTGGCTAGGGATTGGTCAATCAGGGATCAGGCCAACAACCGGCGAAAGCGGATCTTCCTCCGGTCCTACTCCCTACTTCCTACTCCCCAGTCCCCAGTATCTCATCAATTAGCCCCAACACCCAATGAATATCCGCCACCGTCAGATCGCCCATATGGGCGATGCGGAAGGTCTTCTCCTTCAGCTCGTTGCCATACCCGTTGGAGATCATCGCGCCGCGCTTTCCAAGCTCCTTGTTAAGGTTCGAGACGCTGATGCCCCGCGTGTTCCGGATCGTCGTGACCGTGTTGGAGAGGAACTGCTCGTTCGAGAAGAGCGCCCAGTCTTTCCTGGCCCAATCGCGCACAATACTCGCCATTTCGATGTGGCGGGCCCAACGGGCCTCGAGACCCTCCGCCAGGATGTCGTCCATCTGCTGGTTCAGGCCTGGATGAGGCTAACCGCCGGGGTCGCGGGCGTCTGATTCCGCTTGTAGTACTTGAGCATGGTCAGGAAATCGAAGTAGTAGCCCCGGTTGGGTACCTGCGCCGTCCGCTGGAGGGCGCGCTCGCTCACGCCGGTGATTGCCAGCCCCGGGGGGAGCGCGAAGCATTTCTGCGAACTTGCGATCACAACGTCAAGATCCCACGCGTCGAACTCGATCTTTACCCCGGCCATCGCTGAGACGGCGTCAACCAAGATGATGATGTCCGGGTACTTTGCGCGAACCATGGCGGCGATGTCTTTGAGCGGATTCATCACGCCGGTCGAGGTCTCGTTGAGCGTGATCGTGAGGACATCGTAGTCCCCCTTGCTCAGGGCCTCATCCACCATCTCGGCGGTAAACCCCTCACCCCAGGCGACGTCGACCCGATCCGCGGGCACGCCATTGGCCTCCGCAATCTCAAACCATCTCTCGGAGAAAGCTCCGCACACGGTGACCAGGGCCCGCTTGAGCACCGTCTGCCGAAGCGCGCCCTCCATCACACCGGTGCCGGAGGCTGCGTAGATGAAGACCGGCTGCTCGGTATAGAGAAGGCGCTGGAGCTTGGGCGTCACCGCGCCCTGCAGATCTGAGTAGTCCGTGCTTCGATGTCCGATCATCGGTGCAGCTTGCGCTTCCAGGATAGACTCGCGCACGTGGGTTGGGCCGGGAATGAACAGCTTCTTGACCGTGGACATTTTCCTTTTCCCCCTAGCTGATGAACTAACGAACTTGGTCCATAAGAACAGAGGACGTGAGTCCTTCTATCCGACAGGCTCTACTATACCACTAGTCCAACCCAGGTATGCCATCAATGGTGCCGGTCAGCCACAACCGCGCCGAGTCCATCACCGTGACAATGAGGAGCGCGAAGACGACTCCCCAGACCAGGGGCACCCACGCATTCCGCCAGCCGCTGACCGTAGCGTCGCGGTGAGAGATCAGGGCAAACATCATCGCGCCCAGAAGCGTGAACATCGCCAGGACCCCCAGGGCGCTGTAGGCCGAGACCGCATACAGGGCGACGCGAGAGGAAAGGGGCTCCAGGAGAGTGATCGCCCCTGCCATCGCCAACTCAACAGCCAGGAGGAGTCCCATCTCGTGCCAGGTGCGCACGGTCCGGGTCTCTTCACCATCGTGCCATAGCGATTGGTTGAACGCCGGCACCAGGACGATGCTCATCGACATGCCCATGAGCGCACCCGAGAGGAGCCTCAACCACGGCTGCGGCGCATATCCCAGGATGCCGACACCGGTGGGGCGAGAGCTGAACTGCTGGACGATATCATAGAACTGGCCGTCGCTCGTGGTGGAGTTGACCCCGTCCAGGGCCCAGAATGCGGCAAAGAGGAAAACCGGGATGAAGAACGGCCATCGCGGGAATGAGAGGGACCGGCGTCTCCGCCAGATACCCCACTGCACCAGGAGCCCTGTCAGGGCGCCGGGGAACGTTCCCGTGCATCGCTCGCACAGTGGAAGCTGCTCCCCTGCGATGGAGAAGGAATGGCTCAGCCGTCGATGGCAGACGGCTGCCGCAATGTAGTCGGTCTTGCGTAGGAACCCGCCCGGGGTCGCGATGAGGAAGGCCACAATCCCTGCCAGGGCCAACCCTATCCCTAGCCATTTTACAAGGGGCGAGAACGGCTTTTGCATGAAGCCGCCCTCACCGATATGTAGAGATGGCTAGGCGTGTCATATCGCGGGATTATAATGGTCGGCATCGAAAAGACAAGGAACGGCACGTGGGCGCGTTGGAACGTTAGCACGTGTCAACGTTTGCACGTTTGCACGTGCTAACGTTCCAACGTTCTCCCCAGGAGTCAATGAATGACACACATCATCCGTAAAATGCAGCGAGAGGTCGAACCACGGGCAGTCCGCGCGACGCCCGTGACGATCTGCGTCGGCGCGCACTGGACATTTGTCAGCATGCAGGTGGAGGGCGAGGCCACGCCATGCGCAGGCATTGCCTCGACGTTGTCCGGAGGCTCGGACGACCATCATCATGGAGGCGGTCCCCCCGTGAGGGAGGCCGGCCACCTGTTGGATCTCCGTGCGGAGGAACTCGTGGCGATGGCGGCGAGCGAAAGCCTGCTCGAAGCCAGCGTGGGGCTGGCAGCCATCAACGCGCTGCTCGACGTCGATGAGCAAGCCTGCGTAGAGCTCAACGCGGCCGACGTGATCGCCGAGCACGGCGCTGGAAAGAAGGTCGCGGTTGTCGGCCATTTCCCCTTTGTGCCGCGGCTGCGGGAAATCGCCGACACGCTCTGGGTCCTGGAGCTGAATCCGGGCACCGGGGATCTGCCCGCTGAAGAGGCTTCTCAGGTGCTGCCGCGGTCAGACGTGGTCGCCCTGACCGGGACCTCGCTGCTCAACGGCACCTTTGACGGGCTCGTCGACCTTTGCCGCCCCGACGCCTATGTGATCGTGCTGGGGGCGACCACGCCTGTCTCTCCTGCATTCTTCACGGTCGGCGTAGACGCCGTCTCAGGCACCCGGATTGTCGATCCGGCAAGCGCCCTGACAGCCGTGAGCCAGGGCGCCACATTCCGCCAGATCCCGGGCAAGCGTCTGCTGACGATGTTCAGGGAGGGTTCGTAGTCATCGCTTCGGCGGTTCTGACGGCTGAGCCCGGGGATGCCCGCGATCGTCTCGATCGACCTGGGTTACGTGTGTGTCCCCAAATCCTCCGACACAAAGGGAACGAAGGCCACGCTACCCAGATTGATCTTGCGGATCTGACCGTTCTCCAGGACGATCTTCCACAAGATCTGGTACGTGCCACGCTCGCCGACGGGGATAACCATCCGGCCTCCCTCGGCCAGTTGATCGATCAACGGCTGCGGAATCTCGGGCGCGGCAGCCGTGACGATGATGCCTTGGTAAGGGGCGAATGCCTGCCACCCATCGTACCCATCCGCCTGCTTGGCGTGCACCTTATACCCCAGCTCCTCAAGCCGTCTCTGGGCCGCTTCCTGGAGCTCCGGGATGCGCTCGATGGTATAGACCTCCATCCCCATCTCTGCCAGGATGGCTGCCTGATATCCTGAGCCTGTGCCGATCTCCAACACGCGATCGCCGGGCTTTAGCTCCAGGGCCTCGCTCATCAGCGCGACGATGTAGGGCTGCGAGATAGTCTGTTGGTGTGCGATGGGCAGGGCAAAGTCGCCATAGGCTCTGTCGATGGGGCCCTCCACAAAGACTTCGCGTGGCACCCTCGCCATGGCCTGGAGGACCCGCTCATCTTCCACGCCTCGACGCCTGATCAGTTGCACCATTGACTCACGGTTTGTCATGCTCTTCTCCCCGTGTCTCTGCAATGCCCCAGCCGGAACGTCCCTCAATTGCAGGTGTCCGGGTCCGGGTATGGGATTTCGCCCTGCCAGTCGAGGGCTGTATCTCCTGAGAGCACCCAGATCTCCAGCGGAAGGGATTGGCACCGTCGCCACTCGAACGACAACTGACCCGCCGGAAGCTCTGTGGTTTCGCTGACCACATCCTGATAGTACCTATAGCGTCCCGTGCCCCCTGTCGCCTGCACCCGTGCGACGCCGGACCACCGGCCGGAGATCGGATCGTCGTGCCACTCCAGGAGTTCCACGTTCGCCAGAGCCAAAGGTGCCGGGGTGGCCACATCGAGGGTAACATCGGGCGTCGGTGTGGGGGTCAGGGCTGCGATATCGTCGACGGTGACCTGCACCACGATGCGGCTGCCAAAGGGGCTTCCATCTCCCTGGTGCATCACCCAGGTCGACGAGTAGACCCCGGTTTCCTCCGGCGCCGTCATCGGAACGAGTATCTGCACGCTGGCGCCCGGCGCCAGCGTCGTAACGGTGAACGCCTCCGGGGCACCGAGCGGTTGCCCACCTGTGAGGACCAGAGCCGTGCTGCTGGGCCAGGCGCAGTTACCGCTGTTGTCCAGCGCGATGTAGGCTATCAGCGATGTGCCCGGAGCGACAACGGGGTCAGGCTCTATCCGGACGCGGTCCTGGTGGACGCGCACTGTGCACACCGGCGTCGCGGTCGGGATCTGCACGACATCGGCGAGCGGCGTCACGGGTGGGGCTACGGACAGGGGGAGCGTGCTCGTTGGGCCGGGGGCCCGGGTGGAAGGTAACGGACTCGCCGTCATTGCGTCGATGGCGGCCGGCGGGCGGGGCCCCCGTACGGAAAACGGTGCCCCATCGCCGGCCATCAACCAGATGCCACCGCTTGCTACGAAAACCAGGAGCAGCAGCAAGCCCCCGCGCAGCCACCCGATGCGCAATGGTGATGACGAAGGCTTTCGTTCCGGCGCGGTGCTCACGGCCGCCGCTACATCTGTCAGGTCGGCGGACGGCACGTCCTGGAATTCGACCGCGGGTTCTTCTCTGGCGGTCCCTTCGGTTTCCCCCCGTCGGATGCAGCTTCCCCTGCGTCCTCAGGCCCGGTCGGAGGCGTCACGTCTCTGAGATCAAGATCAGGCGAAAGCTGGATCTCTTGGCCTACGGAGGCAGCGACGCCGCTGAGCGGTCGGGCAAAGGGACTCTCCTCCCCCACATCCAACGCGAGGCGAAGCGCGTCGGCCATTTCCCCGGCACTCCCGAATCGGTCTTCCGGCGCTTTCTCCATCCCCTTGACGATGACATTCTCAAGTGCGGGAGGAATCGAGGGCGCGAGGAGACACGGGCGGGGAGGCGGCGTGTTGATGTGCTCCATCACCATTCCCATAGGCGATTCTGCGGAGAAGGGAAGCTGCCCGGTGATCGCTTCGTAGAGCACCACACTCAGGGAGTAGATATCGGAGGAGGCGGTTCCGGCCTTCCCCTTGCCGATCTCCGGCGCCATGTAGGCCGGTGTCCCCACCATTGCACCGCTTGCCGTCAGGCCGGAAAGCGTCAGCATCCTCGCGATGCCGAAATCGGTCAGGACGGGTTCGGCCTCGCTGAGGAACATGATATTCGCGGGCTTGATGTCACGATGAACCATGGCCCGCTGGTGAGCGTAGTCGAGGGCACCTGCAACCGCCGCGCCAATGTGGACGACTTGCTCGTAATTCAGCGGCCCTTCTCGCAGCCGGTCTTTTAGGGTTGGTCCCTCGATGTACTCCATGACCATGTAGTAGAGGGCCAACGGCTCGTTATAGTCAAAGTCGTAGACCTGGACGATGTTGGGATGGCGCATCGTGGCCACGATGCGGGCCTCGCGCTGGAAGCGAACGACAAATCCTTGATCATCAGCCAGAAACGGGTGCAGCACTTTAATGGCCACCATGCGGTCGAGTTGGGCTTGCTGGCCCTTGTACACCTCCGACATGCCGCCGTGGCCTATGTGCTCAAGGATCTCGTATTTGCCTAGGGTTTTTCCGATCAGAAAGCGGACGCTACTCACAGTTCCTCAACTTGGTCGTCCCCTTAATCAGAGGGGAGTCCGGGCTCATTATAGCCGGTAACATGGTCCCATCAATAATCCCCTGTGGAACCGGGGGCAACGTCGAGCAGGGGCAGAATCGTGACGCTCGAGCGATAGGCTTCGACTTGTTCGGGCGGGGGAAGGTGGGCTCCGATACGTGTGACAGCGCCCACCGAGAAGGCCGTCGCCAGTCGCGCGCACCCCGCCATATCCAGCCCGCGGATTTGCCCTACCACAAGTCCTGCAACCATAGCGTCGCCGGCACCCACACTGCTCACGTCCGAAACGCGCGGGGGCGTCGCCAGAAGCGACGCGTGGGCATTGATGAAGATGGCACCTCGGGCGCCCATCGAGACCACGACCAACGAGATACCGTGGTCGAGGAGTTGCCGTCCGGCCCGCTCGATCTCTGAAGGCGTCTCCAGGCTGCGCTTGACGAGCTGCTGCAGTTCATCAACATTGGGTTTGACGATCGTGGGCCCGGCGCTGATGCCCTCGCAGAGTGCCCGTCCGCTTGTATCCAGGACCGCGTGTTTTCCCAGCGCGTTGAGTCTCGTGATGAGTGTTGCGTAGATGTCAGGCGGAAGACCCGGTGGCAGGCTGCCTGAGAGGATAAACCAATCGCAGCGCGATGCCAATGCGTCGAGTGTAGCGCGGAGGGTGATGACCGCGTTGTGTGGCGGCGTGGTTCCCGGCATGTTGATGTCCGTGGTCTGCCGTTGGGCTTGGTCCACGATCTTGATCCCTGTACGTGTGCGACCGGGGATCCGTACGAAAGCATCCGCCATCCCTTTCTGGTCGCAAAGCCGCTCAAAGAGCTCAGGATTATCCTCACCCAAGAAGCCCGTGACGGTCACGCCGTAGCCGGCGTCAGCAAGGAACGATGCCACGTTGACCCCCTTTCCACCGGGGTCAACTTGCATGGCCTGCCCACGATTGACGGTGCCGAGATGGAAATCATCGACGCTGATCGTCTGGTCCAGGGCTGGGTTCATCGTGACCGTAACGATGCTCATTATCGGCTCCTCATATTGGGCTGTGGATCCTCCCAATTGTAGTCGATTGTTGGTTCGGATGCTTCGCAGCGTTTGTTGCGGGATTGAGGCTCACGAAGTCTGGTATAATTTCCATACTATGGCCTTACTTTCAGTCTCTCATTTAACCAAGTACTTCGGAGCCGAAGACATCTTCTCCGATATCTCCCTCGATCTTCATCCCGGCGAACGTGTCGCGCTTGTCGGGGCCAATGGGTCGGGGAAGAGCACGCTCCTGAACGTGATCGCCGGGCAGCTTGAGCCTGAGGGCGGCGAGGTGAGCCGAACCCGCGATAGCCGGCTGGGGTATCTTCCCCAGAACCCCGACTTTTCCGGGGAAGGGACACTCTGGGAGGCGATGGAGGCTGTCTTCGCGGGTCTGAAGGACAGACAGGCGCAACTCAGGCATCTCGAAGCCCTGATGGCGTCGCCCGATGAGGAAGAACGCGAGCGAGCGATCGAGCGGTACGGCAGGGAGCTCGAGGCATTCGAGCGAGCCGGAGGCTTCACCTACGAAGCGCGGATTGGCCAGGTACTGGGCGGGCTGGGCTTTACCGAGCAGGAATTCCACCAGCCGGTGGCCTATCTCAGCGGCGGTGAGAAAACGCGTGCCCTCCTGGGCCGCCTCCTGCTTGAGGAGCCGGACATCCTCCTCCTCGATGAGCCGACCAACCATCTTGACCTTGAGGGGATCGAATGGCTGGAGGATCAACTGAGGTTCTGGCGCGGCGGGATGATCGTGGTCGCGCACGATCGAGCCTTTCTCGATGTGATTGCGACGCGGGTCGTCGAGATGGCCCAGGGAAAGCTGGAATCCTATACGGGGAACTACACTGCCTACACGCTCCAGCGAGCCGGCCGGCGGGCAAGGCAGGAGGCTGAGTATGAGGCGCAGCAACGCCATACCCAGGAGACCGAGGCCTACATACGTCGTTACATGGCGGGTCAGCGCTCCGCTGAGGCCAAGGGGCGGTTGAAACGGCTGGAGCGCGAGGAGCGCCTGGAGCGCCCGGTCGAGGAACAGCGAATTCACGTGAACCTCCAGACCACGCTCCGCAGCGGGGACCTCGTTCTGGGACTCTATGATCTGGAGGTGGGATACGAGCCGGGCAAGCCGTTGGTACAGGTGGCCGAGGCCGAGATCCGGCGAGGACAGCGCGTAGCCCTCGTTGGCCCCAATGGCACCGGCAAGACGACGCTCCTGCGTACGATCCTTCGCCGGCTGCGCCCCCTGGATGGTCGCGTCCGCTTGGGCGCCGCGGTGCGTGTCGGTTACTTCGCCCAGGTTCAGGATCATCTTGTGGAGGGCAGGTCGGTCCTCGAGACGTTGCTGGACGCAGGGATGGGATCGATTGCCGAGACACGCAGCTTCCTTGCACGTTATGGATTCCGCGGTGATGATGTTTTCAAAGACGTCGCAGTTCTCTCCGGCGGCGAGCGTGCACGGGTAGCTATTGCCATCCTTTCGCTGGCCAAGGCGAATTTCCTGCTCCTGGATGAGCCCACGAACCACCTGGATATCGCCTCGCAGGAGGTGCTTCAGGAAGTGTTGCTCGGATTTGGCGGGACGATGCTCATGGTCAGCCACGATCGGTATCTGATCCGCGAGATTGCCACAAAGGTGTGGGCGATTGGGGATGGCGTCCTCCACGTCTTCGAAGAAGGCTACGAGCCCTATCAGGCCTGGCACCAGATGTGGCGAGATGCCCCGCGCAGGGCCAAACAGGTCGACGAGGAGGCCCGCGCGGAGCGAGAGTCCGAGCGGCGGGCCCGCCGTGAGCGCGAGCGTGTCTTGGCTCGTCAACAGGAGCATCTGGTCGAGCTGGAGGAAGAGATCCACCGTCTTGAGGGACATCTTCGGACGCTTACCTATGCGCTGGATGCAGCCGGGCGTGACCAGGATGTCTCGCGGGTGGCGAAGCTGGGCGCCGAGTATCGCGAGACCGAGGTGCGGGTCAATCAGCTCCTCGAGGAGTGGGCGCAGGTCGCGGACACGCCGCTTGCATCGGTATGACGGCACTCCCTTACCGAATCGGGCTCACGGGGAACATCGCCACCGGCAAGTCAACCGTCGGGCGAATGCTGGAGGGTCTGGGGGCGGAACGGATCGACGCTGACGAAGTCGCACATGCCGTCATATCTCAGGACGGCAGTGCATATGGTCCTGTGCTCGAGGCGTTTGGCCCTGAGATCCAGCGGCCCGACGGCACTATCGACCGAAAGGCGTTAGGGGCCATCGTCTTCTCCGATCCGCTCGCGCTCGGGCGCCTGGAGTCGCTGGTCCATCCCGCCGTGATCCGAACCGTGGATCGGATGATCGCTTCGTCACAGGCTCGGGTCATCGTGGTTGAGGCGATCAAGCTCCTCGAGAGTGGGATGGCCGAGCACTACGATGCCGTCTGGGTCACCACGTGTTCCGAAGCCACACAGCTCGAACGTCTGGTCCGTCTCCGCCAGTTGAGCCGCGCCGATGCGCAGCGGCGGATCAGCGCGCAGCCAACCCAGGCCGCTAAGCTCTCCCGTGCCGACGTCGTCATCGACACCGGTGGCTCCTTGGCCGAGACACTGGCCCAGGTTCAAGCTGCGTGGTATGCCATTCCCGCTTGACGGGCTGTGCGGCGGCGCTCAGGCGCCGAGGATCTCGGTTGCCAGGGTGACGTTTTCCTCGACGATGGCGTCCTTATCGCCTCGAAACATCCCGACGTTGACGACATCCGTTGGCTTGATGTTCTCGAAAGCATACTCGAACGCCATGCGCGCATCGATTCGTCCCGCACCCATGATCTTATAGCCGATGCAGGGCTTTCGTATTTGGCGGATTGCATCCACCGCACGGCTCATATCGCCAAGCCGGAACCTCTCGCCGCCGCCGGTGTGGAGACTCCCGCAGTTGAAGAAACAGACGGCGTGGAAGTCTGTGACGCCCAGGCTGTTGACCCACAGGTGAGCCTCCGGCGCATGACCGGCGACGCCGGCGGGCACGCCGCGTGAGCGTGCATATTCGCACCAGGCACGAATCACCGCAGCATCCTGCCGGTGGTACGCATCGTCGACGAGCGCCCCGTGGAAGTAGAGAGCCTTGCACCCGATCTCAACGACCTCGTCGATGGCTTGCGCCATATCGTTTTTCTCGCGGAGGTTGACCTGCGCGATCCATTGGAGGGCCCCGCCTCCCCCGAGGTACTCTTGCACAGCCTGCAGGACGTGCGGGGTCTCGTTGTTCGTGATCATCGTGCTGATGCCCGCGGCCTCGGCCCGGCCCCAGGTTTCTTTGATGCGTTCCACCGTGTAATAGGAGCGCATCGCCCTATCGCGTTCGGGATTCTGATGGCTATAGCCCCCAAAAGGGTTCGCTCCCAGAATCAGCCGTGTCACATGAAGTCCGCAGAAATCAACACTCGGCAGCATGTAGCCTCCTTGAAAGACTTGTGATATGCTCATCCAAGATCATCATAGCCATGGTTTGCCGGATCGTCCAGATGGCAAGGTAAGGAATCACGGACGAATATGATATTTGTCCCCTTTTCTCCTACAAAGATCTTATTATAATAACAAGCATTATCGTGATTGGCGACCTTGGCCGTCGAGTGGGGTCGATTGACCCAATGCGGACTGACCGATCAGGACTCGCGATCTGACGCGCGTGAATGGATGGAATCTGGACGTAATACGCAACGTGGCTAGGGCGGGATCGCTAGGGGCCTCCTTGACAGAGTCGTGATTTGGCCTATACTGGATATATCCACATGTCCATATATCCATATACTTAATTGCGACGTAGAAAGTCTCAATGGCTCAATTTAGTATTGACCCCCGAGATCCCCTGCCGCGCTATTATCAGGTCTATTCGTCGCTGCAGGACCGGATACGCGTAGGAGAGTTCCAGCCGGGAGATGCGCTGCCATCTGAGCGGCAGTTGGTCAAGGACTACGGCGTCAGCCGGATCACAATTGTCAAAGCGTTGGATTTGCTGGTGCGGGATCGCCTCATTGATCGACAGCAGGGGCGTGGGAGCTTCGTCACCAGTTGTGAAGATTCCGGCGCAGAGGGGGCGAGCTGCAGGGTGGCTTTCTGTATGCCCACGTATGCGGATAGTTACGTGACCTCGGTCCTGATCGGTGCGGCTCGTGTCGCAATGCACGAGGGCGTGCAGCTTGAGATTGTCGGGCTGGACTCGGAAGAGCGGGAGAGCCTTCGCATCCGGGATGCCGTTGACGGCGGGGTCAGCGGGGTACTGCTCTTTCCCCGGTCGCGTTTCGCGGATATGGGGCTCTTTCGTGAGATGCAAAGCCGGGGGTTCCCGCTGGTTCTGCTGGATCGATATTATAGGGAACTTGACACGGATCGTGTGGTCTTTGATGATCAGGGGGCAGGCTATGCCCTCACAAAGGCCCTGATTGAGCGAGGGCATCGCCGAATTGGTATTTTCCCGGGACACGAGGTTAAGGTCAGCAGCGTGCGCGGACGCATACGGGGATATCAGCGGGCACTTGAAGAGGCCGGACTCATCTATGACGAGGATCTGGTCTGTCTGGATGTCTACGAGGCACTTTCCCCGGTGTCGCTAAACGAAAGTGAATCGAGTCACTTGCGGTTGTTCGACCACCTCCGTCGCGATCGGATCACGGCAATGATCGCGATCAACCAGTTCGTAGCCCTGCAAATGAATTTCGATTTGATGCGGATCAGAAATGAACTGATGCGCGCCGTGATTGAGGGCCGGGGTGGGGATGTAGAGGGTCCTGGTGTCGACATTGCGGCAGTCAGCCACAGACTACTGGGGCGCGATCAAGCGTCACTGGTTATCATCGCACTGCAATCCGGTGAGGCTTTGGGCGAGCAAGGCATGAACGCTCTTATGAGGCGTATGGTCACAGGTAGTGACCTGAACCCGCAGCGGATCGTAATTCCTATGGAGATCGTACCGCTTGCGTAATGTGCGACTTCGTGCGATACTGTCAGATGTACCATTCTTGGGAAAGGGGGTGATAAGTCGCGGAACAAACCATCCATCGCAAGTTCGAGCATATCCCAGTTGTCTGTAGAATAACTTCAACCACGTTGTAGGAGGATAGAATCCATGTTGCGAAAGCTCATGTACCTTGCAGTCGCGGTTTTGATCGCGGCGATGGTCGCGGGCTGCGGAGGAGCTACCGAGCCCCCCGCCCCGACCAATACGCCGCAGATCGTTAACCCGCCGGTGATCAGTGACCAGGCGACGTCGACCCCGAAGCCGACGCCCACGACCGCGCCCACGGTTGCGCCTGAGGCCACGGCGACAGTGGCCGCGCCCGTCGAGCAGTTCCAGGTCAATGGTGTGACCATGCCCTTCAATCGCAATGAAGTGGTCATCAACGACCAGGTCGACTTCTCGATCTTCGATAGCTTCAACCCCTTCATCCCCAACGGGGAACACTATCAGAACGGCCTCGGCCAGTATTCTCGCGAGTGGATGTGGTACGTTAACTATGCCACCGGTGAGATCATCCCCTGGTTGGGCACGGGGTGGGAATACAACACAGATTACACCCAGTTGACCCTCTACGTCCGCAAGGGTGTGACGTGGAACGACGGCGAGCCCTTCACGGCGCACGACGTGGTCTTCACGCTGCAGATGGCTATGGATCCGCAGTTCGACGATCTGGGTGGCCTTCCGCAGTCTGACGCGGCGTTCTGGTCCGATGTCAGCGCTCCTGATGACTACACCGTGGTCATCACCATGACCGAGCCCCGCCCGCGCCAGCACCTGGCTTTCTGGTGCCGCATCGTCGGCGGTCTGAACATCTACCCTGAGCACATCTGGTCGACCGTGGACCCGCACACCTACAAGAAC
The DNA here is from genome assembly GCA_963775195.1 of uncultured Chloroflexia bacterium. GTDB lineage: Bacteria > Chloroflexota > Anaerolineae > B4-G1 > SLSP01 > PWVB01. The sequence continues at coordinate 360,673 of CAVZIC010000017.1, read as the reverse complement.
AACCCACCCGTCTACACCGGCCCCTACACCCTGATGCAGGTCTATCCTGAGAATAAGGTGTTCGTGTGGCAGCGGAATGAGAACTACTGGGGCAAGTCCATCGGCAACTTCCCTGCCCCCAAGTACGCGATCTACCGCACCGGCCCTGGCGCCGACCAGCAGCTCGCCGAGATCAAGGCGAACAATATGGATATCTTTGGCCTGGGCTATGATACCTACCAGCAGAACAAGGCAGATATCCCCCAGATCAACGAAGTGACCTACGTCGATCCGTGCCCGCGTGCAGCATGGTTCAACAGCATGCAGCCCCCGCTCGATAAGCCTGAGTTCCGCCGCGCGATGTCGATGTTGATGGACCGCGAGAAGTGGGGCGCGAACATCTGGACGCCGCCCTCCAAGCCCGCGCAGGGTCTGTGGGCCGACTACCGGAACCTTGATAAGTACATCGACGAAGCTGCCAAGGCGAAGTGGGGCACACTTACCTACGATCCCCAGGCAGCCCTGGATCTGCTGGCGACCATCGGTTATACGCAGGAGGGTGGCAAGCTGGTCGATTCTGCTGGCAACCAGGTCGTTCTCGCAGTCACGACCCCTGTGGGCGTCGGTGGCAACGAGTACCTGATGGGCCAGGACTTCACCGAGGAGCTCAAGTCCATCGGCATCGATGCGACCTTCGAGTATCAGTCGACCTTCTGGGACAACCTCGACATCGGTGACGTGCAGATCGGTTTCTGGTGGTTCTGCGGCGCGACCGTGGATCCGACCGAGCTGTACAATGGCTACACCTGTGACCGTGTTGTTCCGCTGGGCACTGTGGCCACCAACGGTAACGAGGTTCGCTACTGCAATCAGGAATACGATCAGACTCTGCTAGCGCTGAATGCTATCGATCCTGACAACGCCGAAGCGATGCCTCTGTACAATAAGATGTTCGATCTGTGGCTGCAGGATCCGCCCGGTGTCCCGCTTATCGAGACCTACTACAGCGTCAGCTTCAACACCTACTACTGGGACGATATGCCGTCGAACGACAATCTCTATACTGTGCCCTTCAACTGGTGGGGCCAGATCGAGCAGGTCTACTTCCACGTGACGCCTTCGGGCAACTAGTCAGGACACCGTCTCTAAGGTGACCGGTTAGGTTCGTCGAATCTGAGTTTAGGTCAGGTCCCGTACCGAAGCAGGTGCGGGACCTGACCGCCGGAGTGAGGTTTGTTCTCGCTCTACTTTGGCAAGATGGATCGGTGTGGTTCGAGTGGTGGGGAAACGTGCATCGGAATGTGTAAGCGCATCGGAATGCGTAAGCGTAGAGTGTAACGTGTGTGTTCTAATGCGAAGTTTGCCGTCACTCTGAGCGAAGCGAAGAACCTGCGGACGCTGTCCGGGCGTCTTGGCTGGGGCCTCCGTTTCGCTCAGGGTGGCAAACCGAACCCTGGGCTTCTATCCCGGTTGTGCCGGGGGAGGCTCCGTTGAACCATTGGATCCAGTGGACGCATTGGACGGGGCATCGCTCCGTCTATACGATTCTGATCATGAGAGGTGCTTATGTTTAAGATACTCCGGAAGTATCCGATTGTGTCGTACTATATTAGTAAGGTTTTCAACTACTTCCTGACGATCTTCGGCGCGTTGACGATCACGTTCTTTATGTTCCGTCTGATCCCTGCCAACCCGGTCGAGAACTGGATTAGGTCGTTGGAGAAGACATACTCGGTGAAAATCGACGGTGGCGAGGCGATGGTCCAGGCCTATAGGGACAAGTTTGGTATGACGGGCTCCCTATGGGAGCAGTACTATAAGTACATGTACCAAGTCCTCGTCCACTTTGATCTTGGCCCTTCCTTCATCAACTTCCCCACCCCTGTCATCGATTTGATGAAGGCGGCAATTCCGTGGACGGTCGGGCTGTTGAGTGTCTCGATCATCATTTCCTGGACCTTAGGTCTGGTGATCGGGTCAATGGCGGCGTGGTTTCGCGACACGTCGCTCAGCGGTCTGATCACCAATGTCTCCATCAGTCTGTCGCAGATTCCCTCGTACCTGATCGCGCTCTTCTTGGTCCTCTTCATAGGCTATCAGTGGAAGTTACTGCCCACCCGTGGTGCGTTTGACGCACAGTATCAGATCGGGTTTTCCTGGAACTTCATCAAGAGTGTGGTCACTCACGCGCTCCTGCCGGCGCTGGCGATCATCATCGTATCGCTCTCCGGTTGGATTCTGTCCACCCGGTCGTTGGTGGTCGGCAATATGGGCGAGGATTACCTGCTCTACGCCGAGGCCAAGGGAATCAAGCCGCGGAAAGTCATGATCGGCTATGCCCTGCGCAACGCGATGCTGCCACAGGCCACAGGCTTGGCGCTGACCATGGGTTCGATGATGAGCGGACAACTGCTGATCGAGAACATGTTCGTCTTCCCTGGACTGGGACAGGTGATGGGGCGTGCGGTCGCCATCTTTGACTACAATACGATGATGGGCATCATCATTCTATCGGTCGTCAGCGTGATGACGGCAAGTCTGGTGGTCGACCTGCTGTTGCCTGCAATTGACCCGCGGGTTCGGACCGCCATCAAGGCGTAGGAGGAGTGGGATGCTGAGTTTTCTAAGAAGTTGCTGGCGCACGAGCGGTAAGTTCAAGTTCGGGGTGCTGGTTCTCGCATTCTTCGTGGTGCTGGCCCTGGTCGCTCCATTAATCTACAGACCCATCATCGGGAATACGACGGCCCCTGCGCGACCAGGGGCGTTCGGGCGCTGGCTTCCGGCGGGCCCCGGCCATCCCCTGGGAACCGATGGTCACGGGCGTGATCTGTTGACAGATTTCCTGGCCGGCTTGCAGACGACGTTGTTTATCGGTTTCCTGGCCGGTTGTGTCGCGTCAGCTGTAGGTATTTCCGTGGGGTTCCTCTCGGCCTACGAGGGGGGCTGGATCGACACGGTGTTGCTCACCGTCACCAACATGCTGATCGTGATTCCTTCTTATCCCATCTTGGTGGCTATCGCTATGGTGACGACCGAGCTCAACGTGGCGACGATGTCCGTCATTCTGGCCCTGTTCAGCTGGCCGTACTCGGCCCGAACGATCCGGGCGCAGGTGATGACGATGAAAGAGCGCGCCTACGTCGAGCTGGCAAAGGTCTCAGGCCAGGGCGACTTGGCCATCATTTTCACCGAGATCCTCCCCAATCTGGTGCCCTACCTGCTGATGGGCTTTGCCTTCAGTGTCGTCGGCGCGATGGTCGCCGAGGTTGGCATTGAGGCGATTGGTCTGGGGCCATCGAACATTATCACGCTGGGGTTGATGATCAACTACGCCAACGGATGGGGTGTGTACAGTATGGGGCGGATGTGGATTCTGTTGGTCCCCGTTGGGGCCCTGGTTTTCATCTTTATGGCCATCACGATGATCAACCGTGGTATGGAGGAGTATCTCAACCCGCGTCTGCAGAAAGTGACCACGGAGACGGAGAAGTAATTATGTCAATGACTACGAATCAAGCAACGCGTCAGCCGGCCGGCGATGCGACAACACTGATGGAGATCAAGGACCTGCGTGTCTGGTACAGGACGACGCGCGGGAATGCCCAGGCTGTCGATGGGGTGGATGTCACCATCGATCGCAACGAGATCTTCGGCCTGGCCGGAGAGTCGGGGTGTGGCAAGACGACACTGGCCAGGGGCCTCCTGGGGATGACCAAGTTGCCCGGCTTCATCGAGAGTGGCGAGGTCATCTACTACAGCCGCGTCTCCGGATCAACGTCCGTCGGGCGCGACCTGTTGAAGCTTTCTGCCAGGGGGATGCGCGAGATGCGTTGGAAGGACATCGCCTACATTCCCCAGGGCGCAATGAACGTGTTGAGCCCTGTCCATCGCGTCGAAAAGCAGATCCTGGACGCGATCTTCGAACATAGCGATATGTCGAAGGAGCAGGCTCGCGACAAGGATGTTCGAGTGCCTGGATATGGTGGGGCTTGAGCCGACCGTTGCGCGCATGTATCCTCACGAGCTCAGTGGTGGTATGAAGCAGCGTGTGACCATCGCAGCAGCGGTCTCGCTGAAGCCCGGTCTGATCATCGCTGACGAGCCCACCACAGCACTCGACGTCAACGTCCAGCAGGTCATCCTGCAGGAGTTGAAGGAGATCGCGAACCAACTGGGGCTGACGCTGATCTACGTGACGCACGATATGGCCGTGCACGCCGAGCTTGCGGATCGAATGGGCATCATGTATTCGGGGCTGATGGTTGAGGTCGCACCGGTTATCGAGACGTTCAAGGAGCCGCTGCATCCCTACACGCAGGGCTTGATCGCCTCCATTCCTATGATCGGTGGGGATCGTTCGAGGATGATCGGTATCCCCGGCCATGCTCCCAGCCCGCTGGACTGGCCGCAGGGCTGTCGTTTCCACCCGCGTTGCCCCTACGTGATGGAGGTCTGTCGGCACGAACTACCTGCAATGCTGGAGGTGGCCCCGGGGCGACGGGTCGCCTGTCACCTCTACCCCAACCCGATGTCTGCAGACTCGTCTCAGGCGGTGCGTATGGAAACGCGTCTCTCAGAAGAAGGTTGGGTCGCAGCTTCCGAGGAGCATAGTAAACAATGAATACGCCAGACAATCAGAACTGTTCTCGAAGCTCGCAATGTCTCGAAGGTCTTCAACATCCCCACCCCCGGTTTCGAGCGAGAGTATATCGCGGCTGTGGACCAGGTCTCTCTTGCCCTGCACGAGAAACCGGCCCGGATTGTGTCGCTGGTCGGCGAAAGTGGTAGCGGAAAGACGACGCTGGCCCGCATGATGTTGGGGCTGACGCCCCCGACCATCGGGCAGGTGCTTTTCCGCGGTAAGCTGACGACCGAGTTGACCAAGGATGAATGGTGGGACTTCCGCCGTAACGTGCAGCCCATCTTTCAGGATCCTTTTAGCATCTACAACCCGTTCTATCGCATTGACCGGGTGATGGATATGACGATCAAGAACTTTGATCTGGCCTCCTCCAAGGAGGAAGCACTGGCTCTCAAGACAGAGGCGCTTCGCGCTGTCGATCTACAGCCGGATGACGTCATCGGGCGATATCCGCACCAGCTCAGTGGTGGCCAGTGCCAGCGCGTGATGTTGGCGCGCACCTTGTTGCTGCGCCCCAAGATCATTATCGCGGACGAGCCGGTCTCGATGATCGACGTCGCCGTGCGCGCGCTGTTCCTGAACATCCTGCTGGATTTCCGGGACAAATACGACATCTCCTGTCTGTTCATCACACACCACCTGGCGACCGCCTACTATATGGGAGGCCCTATGTTGGTGCTGTGCTTCGGCCGGGTCGTGGAGTCAGGGAACATCGACCAGCTGCTGGATAAGCCTTCACATCCTTACACCCAGCAGTTGCTGAAAGCTATTCCCTCCCCCGATCCGACGGAGCGATGGCAGACGCGCGCGAATGTGAAGATCACCGACCGCCCTCTGACCCACGAGGGCAACAAGTGTGTCTACGTCGAGCGGTGCCCGTTTGCGATGCCGATCTGCTCCGAGAAGCGGCCGCCCGACTTCGAGATCGAAGAGGGCCACTACGCAGCTTGCTTCCTGCATCAGGATCGCCCGATGCGAGAGCTCGCGGCCGAGGTGCATAAGACGAGACGTCGACAAGCTGTGGGAGCCGAGGACTAGCATCTTGCTGAGAAGGAGCTTCAACTAGGTAGCAAACAGCCTACAGAAACGGGTGCGAACCCAGTTCCTGTAGGCTGTTTTTTTCAGCAGCAATAGTGCAGATGAAATGGAGGCTTGACGTTCGATGAAACCGCTAAAGATCGGATTGATTGGGACTGGTGGCATTGCGCAGACGCATATGAAAGCGCTTGCCAAGACGGATGAAATTCAGGTCGTCGCCGTCTGTGATCTCGTCGAGGAGAAGGCTCAGCGGACGGCTGACACCTACGGCGTTCCCCTGGTGTTCACGGATTATAACAAGATCCTCGAGATGGATGAAGTCGAGGCCGTCAGCATTTGTACCTGGAACCAGGCACACTGTGCACCCGCGGTGGATGCGCTGCACGCCGGGAAGCACGTGTTGGTTGAGAAGCCTATGGCTGCGACGCTCGTCGATGCCACCAAGATGACGAAGGCCGCGCACGAGACAGGGCTGATCCTGATGGTCGGCGTGCAACCGCGTTTTGGCTTTGCCCGCAAGACCGCCAAGTCCATTGTCGACGCCGGGACGTTGGGCGATATCTACTATGCTGAGGCCGTGGCTTGTCGCCGGTGCGGCATTCCTGGCGGCAGCTTTATCCGTGCGGAGACCGCCGGTATCGGAACCGTGGCTGACATCGGTGTCTACGCTCTGGACGAGGTGCTTCACCTGATGGGACACCCCAAGCCCGTGGCCGTCTCGGGTATCGCCAACAACCTGCTCGGCAAGTCACACACTCCTGTTGAGGGCTGCTGGCAATGGGTGCCCGAGGATCTGAGCGTTGAGGACTTCGGGGTCGCGTCGCGTGCGCTTTGAGAACGGCGCGCTGATGGTCTTCAAGACCTCGTGGATCATGCATATGGACTCGCTGGGCGGCAACCTGATTCTGGGGACCAAGGCGGGGATGAAGATGAACCCGCTGACCCTCTTCACCCATAACTACAGTCGCCTCGTCGATATCACGCCGCAGCCGGGCATGCGACGGGATGAGGATCTCTTCCTGGCGAAGAATATGGCCTTTGCAGAGGCGATCTGGAACGGCACGCCCTCGCCGATTCCGGCGGATGAGATGCTGATCACCAACGTCATCATCCAGGGGCTCATCGACTCAGCGGCGGCGGGCCGTGAGGTGGAGGTGTCCGTTCCCGAGGTATGAGCTTACCTGTTGGGAACGTGACGTCAGACGTGATGTCAGCTTGGGGTTGGGTTCTCGGCTGTCTGGGGCTGTGCACGGTGCTCTTGACGGGGTGTAACCCAACCCCGATTCCTGTGGTTTCTCCACCTTCGGGTCTTGAGACGCTCTGGGTCGTCGACCCGGACGTGCTCAGTCCGGCAGAGGAGACGTTCGTTCTGACATTGCAGGGACTCGTGGCGGATGGGTCCAGTGCAATCTGGATTAAGGATGTGGGGATGAATGCCCTCATCCTGGCGGATCTGAAAAAGGAAGGTACCAACATTCGCGAGGCGGGTTCCGTGTGGGATCTCTTGGACGAGTTCCGAGAGGCTGTCGCAGGCAGTGTGCTCTACGATCTGGGCACTGACAGCATCAATGTCGCAACGTCGCTCTGTGGCCCGCTGAGGGCCGTCGCGGTCGATACTTCGCTCCTGGAAAAGGCCGAGGCGGCGGGCTTGGCGGTGCTGGCTGACGTTCGCGGCATGGATGAGGTCGAGGCTTTTGACACGTATGGTGAGATGTTTGCTTCATCTGGCGAAGCAGGCCTCCTCGGCGCGGTGATGGTCGAGCAGGCTGAATCCAAGAACGCTCACTTGCGCGACTTCGCTGTTTCACACGTGTCGCTTTCACCCTCTATGGCGTTGACCCCGACAACCATATGCGAATCGCGCATGCCCTGGGCTCGGACCTGACGGTCTTCGGCTGGGGCGGCGACGAGCATGCCTGGATCCAGCAGGTGAGCAGCGAAGGTGGCGCAGGCATTCCTGCGGACTGGTCGCGCAATCTCTCCGTGCTCCAGCGGTTGCCTGCAGTGCTGCCCGAACGGCCTCACCCTTCCGTTCGTCCGGTTAAGGAAGGGGAGCGCATTATCGCCTTCGTGATGAGCGATGGGGATAATATCCAGTGGATGGGAGGGCAGTTCGTCACCTCCGAGGGATTCTGGGCCAGCCCCTATCGCGGCACCTTCAATATGACGTGGGAGATGGCGCCTCTGCTCGCGGAGGTGGCCCCGCGCACGCTGGCGCACTTCTACCAAACGGCCAGTCGTGGCCGCACCATCGACGACTTCGTCACAGGTCCCAGCGGCATCGGGTACGCGTATCATAACTACCTGCCCAACCGTGAGACCTTTGCCGAGCGCACGGCGGCCGCCATGCAAGCGAGCGACCTTACCATCGCCACGATGTTGAACTCCGGCGGCGGTATGGACCAAAGCGCTGAGCTGCTCGCGCAGGCGGATATCATGGGCGTGATCTACAAGGACTATTCGCCCTACAACGCCAAGGAGGGCCGCATCTTTTGGTACGAGGGCAAGCCCTGCATCTCCTATCGCTATCTGCTGTGGGAGCCGTTGGCAAAGAACAGCCCTGAGGGCGTGGCTGAGGCCATCGCGACCCTGCCTGCTTCACCGCAGACCGATCCCGACAGCTACGCCCTGATCAACGTGCATGCCTGGTCGTTTGAGGAGATCGGCGGGCCCATGGAGGCCGTCAAACGCACCATCGACCTCCTGCCGCCGCATACCCGGGTCGTCACTGCAGAAGAGTTCATCGTTCTCTTGCGGGAGAACTTCGGGACTCCTGTGTCCCGGGACTAGCCATTCGTGGACGCTGTCCTGGATGCCGATGTCCTGACTGAGTTGGGTTGATGCGCGGCTGGCAGCAATGCCGGCGCGCTGAGATCAAAGAAGATAAACGTTCACATAGCGTAAGGCACCACAAGGAGACAAACAATGTTACGGGTTGCAATGCTCAGTATGGCTCACGTACATGCTAACGGATATGCACAGCACGTTGTGGATCATCCGGAGGCGGAGATTGTCGCGCTCTGGGAGGATGACAAGGGCCGAGGTGAGGCCGCGACCGAGCGCTTTGGCGTTCCCTACGAGATGGACCTGGAGAAGGTCGTCAGCCGCGATGATGTAGACGCCGTCGTCGTCAATGCCTACACCAGCCAGCACCCCTGGGTCATGAAGACCGCGCTGAAGTATGGTAAGCACATCTTCACCGAGAAGGCGCTCTGCGTCAAGACCACGGACGCCGATGAGATCGTGAAGGCCGTCAACGATAGCGGCATCAAGTTCATGATCTCGCTACCCAGCCGCACCCGCGGTGAGACGCTCTTCATGAAGGACGTCCTGGACAAGGGGTGGCTTGGTGACGTCACGTTCATGCGCGCGCGCGTCGCGCACAACGCTGCGCTCGATGCCTGGTTCCACGATGGCAGCGCCTGGTTCGCCGATGCAGAGTTGGCGGGCGGTGGCGCGCTCTTCGACCTTGGTTGCCACACCGTGGACGTGATGCGCTGGTTCATGGGAAAGCCCAAGAGCGTGGTCGCCAAGATCAACAACTTCTCCGGCGCCTATCCCATTGACGACAACTCCGTGATCGTCGTGGAGTTCGAGAGTGGGGCCCTGGGCGTCCTCGATACGTCGTGGGTCCAGCGTTCCGGCCCCAATCCGATGGAGATTCGCGGCACCAAGGGCTACGTTGGGCGTGACTCCGGTGGGTTGACCCTGAGCTCCACCGATCTGGACACCGGCGGCATCCGAGGCTACATCACGCCGGCGAGGATGCCTGAATCGCTCCCGATGCCGATGGATCAGTGGATCAGCGCGATCCTGCACGGTACGGAAATGACCATCACCGTCGAGGATGGCCGCAACCTGACCGAGATGCTTGAGCGGTCGTATCAGGCTTCTCGCGAAGGACGCCAGGTCACCTTCTAGGGAGCGTGCTTAGCCTGCACCAGGTTTCCGAAACCTGCTGCAGGGTTGCTAATCGAATCCGGCAAAGATCGTCAGGGCCGACGGTATGGCGCAGTTGTACCAACGCCGGCCCTGGCAGATATCAACGCTGCTTACATAGAGGAGGCTGTATATGGATCCCCTAAGAATTGCCATCGTCGGCGCGGGCGCGATCTCCGGCGCGCATCTACGGGCGCTCTCGACCGTAGACGAAATCAAGGTCGTCGCCATTGCCGATATCGTTCCCGAGCGTGCTGAGAATCGTGCGGCCGAGTTTGGTATCCCCCACACTTACGTGGATTACAAAGAGATGATCGACAAGGAGGACGTGGAGTCCGTCTCCGTCCTCACCTGGAATGAGGCGCACGCTGCGCCGTCCATTTATGCGCTCGAGGCCGGCAAGAATGTGCTGGTCGAGAAGCCGATGGCGGCGACGCTCAGTGACGCGGTGGCCATTACTCGGGCCGCGAAGAAGAGCGACAAGTTGCTTATGGTTGGGCTCAAGGCGCGCTATGGTGACGACAGGATCGTCGCGCAGACGATTGCTGACTCAGGCGTGCTGGGCGATATCTACTACGGCGAGAGCGGTGGGTTCGGTCGTCTGGGTCTGCCCGGCGGGAGCTTCATCACCAAGGAGACCGCAGGTATCGGTGTTGTCGGTGATTGGGGCGTCTATAGCCTCGATGCGACACTGTGCCTGATGCACCACCCCAAGCCCGTCGCAGTGTCGGGTGTGGCCAATAACTACCTCGGCAAGAGCTACTCCCCGATCTTCGGCGCGCATCACCATGGGGGCGATTTTTCGCCCGAGAAGTTGAGCGTCGAGGACTTCGGTGCCGCTTGGGTCCGGTTCGATACGGGCGCCGTCGTGACCTTCAAGGCTGCCTGGATCTCGCACCTGAGCGGTGGCGGCGCTCCCTTCCTGCTGGGCACGCAGGCCGGGATGAAGCTTCATCCGCTGACGATCTTCCGGTGGGAATTCGGGATGCTCACTGACACGCAGCCCGTGAACTTCCAGGCGACTGAGCCTATCGACCAATTCCGCCGCGAAAACCTGGACTTCGCCAAGGCCATCCGGGAGGGCCTCCCCTCACCGATTCCGGCTGAGGAGCTGCTGCTGACCAACGTCATCATGCAGGGACTTGTGGATTCGGCTGCCGTAGGCCACGAGATCGAGGTCTCCGTACCCGAGATCTAGTGTTCGCGCAGCTATCGCTGCCCCGAAGCCGGCAAGATAGCGGGGATCGGGAGATCGTCTCCCGATCCCCGCACCGAAGTCGAAGGAGCGAAAGCGAGGGTCATGGTCAAGGTCGGGACGATCACGGCGAGCTATATGTGGGAGGGCGTCAACTACCAGATCGACGCCGGCTGGGACGCTCTGATGGCGGGCTTCAAGGAGCGTTGGTCACCGCCGAGGCTTGATGCGCTCCTCGGCCGCATCGCGGCACTTGGTATGACACACGTCGAGCTCTGGAAAGTGCACACCCAGGGCAGTTCGTGGGATCCCGGGATAGTGGCGTCGATGCTCGACAAGCACGGTCTGGCAATCGCCGGCTACTGCGTGGGTGGGGTCTCAGCCTTGGATGGCCTCGAGGAGGATTATCGGTTCGCAAAGGCCCTCGGTGCGCCGCTGTTGAGTGGATCCCTGGGCTGCCATGACACTGGGCAACTGCTCGATGCCCTGGAGAAACATGGTGACACCTACGGCATCGGCTATGCTATCGAACCGCACGGCACTTCGTACGCACTTGCAGACCCCGTGCAACTGCGAGGCATCCTCGATGAGCGTTCCCCGTGGATCGGCATTTGCCCGGATGCGGGCTGGTGGACCGGTCAGGGATTCGACGCCGTTGAAGCTGTGAAACTCCTGAAGGATCGTATCACTCATACGCACCTGCGGTGCGCATTGCGGCCCTCGGGAGAACGTGCCGCCGGAGCGGAGGAAATCCTGGTTGTCCTCAGGGACAGCGGCTATGCAGGGGTCTACTCGGTTGAACACGAGCCCAAGCACGATCCTTCGCCGGAATTGGCAGAAGCGCGTGAGTTCATTCTGCGAACTGTGGGCTAGGGCCCGATCATCGGCCTGTAGCAGGTCCTGAGAGGTAGGGGGCTGCACCATGCTGGCATACGTGAATGCTAAAGACTATGGTGTTCTGGGCGACGGGAAAGTGGACGACACCGCCGCGCTGCAGGCTGCGCTTGACGCCGCGGGGGGGAAGTCGCTGCAAATCGGAGCACCCATTTGCTACCTCCCGCCTGGGAAATACCGTTTCGATGGCGCGTTGTCTGTCCCGCCAGGCGTGACTCTTGCCGGTGCCTCGGGAGGCGTGCCGCATTCCGAGCATCCTATCGGTACAGTACTTCTGGCCTACGGGGGGCGTGATGAGGCCGATGGTGACCCCTTGGTTACCCTCAAGCCCAACGCCGTCCTTCGCAATCTCACTATCCACTACCCGGAGCAGTCGCTGCCCGAGGTGGCGGCGTATCCCTGGAGTATCCGGGCGGATGGCGAGCTCTGTCAGATCACGGATGTCACGCTCACCAATCCTTACCGCGCCCTCGATCTGGGAACGTGCTGGAATGAGCTTCATACGGTGCGCAATGTCTTCGCGTGCCCACTCGATATCGGGGTCTACATAGACCGCTGCACCGACATCGGGCGGCTTGAAAACGTTCACTTCAATCCTAACTTCTGGGCCCGGATGTCGCCGGAACTTGGCGAGCCGGCTGCCAGGCAGGGCTTCAGGGAGTATCTAGAGGCGAACCTCATCGGGTTCAAGATAGGTAAGACCGACTGGGAGTATATCACCAATAGCTTCGTCATCTTCCCCAGAATCGGATTCCATTTCGATGATTTTGGGTATGGACCCGGCAACGCAGTGATCACCCAATCCGGGAGCGACATCTGCCCTGTGGCCGTGCGCGTGGACCGCTCACAATCACATGCAGGCGTCCAGTTTGTCAACGGGCAGTTCATGGCCACCATCGAGATCGGTGAGGCCAACGAGGGCCCGGTCAAGTTCACGAACTGTGGTTTCTGGGGTACCCCGGAGACAAAGTCACACGTCGTCAAGCACGGCCCAAGCTCGTTGCTGTTGAACGGTTGCCACCTCACGCGCTGGGATGCGGGCGGCTCCGGGGCGCCCTGTGTGATGGCAGACGGAGGCCGGTTGCTCGTCCATGGGTGTGACTTTGCGGATGCTGGCAAGGCGCAAATCGTGCTGGAAGAGGGGCTGGTCGCGGCGTCCGTCGTCGGCAACGCCTTCAGGGGTGCGCCCGGCGTCACGAATCACAGCAGCGCGGCGGTTGAATTAGGACTGAACACGATGCTGTGATAGAATCGATCGTGGGTTTCAGATGGTACGGGCGCAGCCTGCTGTGCCCGTGCGAATCGTAGTTACAGTAATTCACTAGGAGGCTATGATGGCTAAGAAGTTCCGCGTTGCGATCATTGGGACGGGTATGATTGGGAGCACCGCACACGCACCGTCGTGGGCGTCGTTGACGAAGGATGTCGAGTTGGTTGCCACCGCTGACATTCTGCCGGAGCGGGCAAAGCAGGTGGCCGCCGGATTCAACGTCCCGAATCACTACGGTGACTGGCAGAAGATGCTTGATGAGATTCAGCCGGACATCGTCTCTGTTTGTACGCCCAACTGCTACCATAAGCCGATCACGATCGCCGCACTGAAGGCGGGCGCAAACGTCTGTTGTGAGAAACCCATCGCGCCCGGCTACAACGATGCCAAGGAGATGTTCGACACCGCCGAGGCCGTGGGGAAGGAGCTCTTCATCACGCAGACCGCGCGCTTCAGCCCCTCGTCCTTTGCCGCCAAGGCTTATGCGGAAGCGGGTATGCTGGGGGACATGTACTACGCCGAGACCGCGACGATTCGCCGGCGCGGTATCCCCAAGTGGGGCGTCTTCCACATCAAGTCGGAGAACGCCGGTGGCCCTGTCTATGACATCGGTGTGCACGCGCTGGATATGCTTATCTGGGTCATGGGAAACCCCAAGATCACAGCTGTGAGCGGTCAGACGGTTCTCAAGTTCGGGAACAAGGATGAGGAGCTTGTGACCTCATTGGGCGAGAGTGGTGCCGATGCGGGTCTCCTGATCGAGCCTCGCCCCTACGACTATCACGAGTTCGATGTCGAGGACTTCGCCTCCGGCTATATGCGCCTGGGCAACGGGGGCTCGCTGGTGCTGCGCACCTCCTGGGCAGCCAACGTCGAGCAGGGCGCGGGCAGCACCTTCATCCTGGGCACCAAGGGCGGCCTGATGTTCGACCCGCTCCGCTACATCGCCAACCAGGGCCACTACATGGCGGACTCCGTGCCGCACACCGGCTCCGGCCCCGGCAAGGCATTCTCGGGCCACTTCCTCTACATGAGCCACGTGGTCAAGGTGCTCCGCGGTGAGGAAGAGAAGATCGTCAAGCGCGAGCAGGTGCTCAACGTCATCAGGGGTCTGGACGCGCTCTACAAATCGGCCGAGGTCGGGCACGAGGTTCCGGTTCAGGCTGACTAACCCAGAGATTGGGATCGAAGAACGTTCGAACGTTTGGACGTGAAAACGTTCGAACGTTCTTTTTAGCGGGAGGATAACAATGAAGACCTATCGTGTGGGTATTGCTGGATTCGGGCACATGCACATCAACAACGTGGCTGCGCTATACGCCAAGCACCCCCAGGTGGTGATGGCGGCATGCGCGGACACAGTGCCGGCCACGCCGGAGCTTCGCGTGGCGCCCTATACCCGAGCCTGGAACAAGCAGCATGCGTTGACCGAGCTGGGTGTGGCTAAGGCCTACGACGACTACAAAGAGATGCTCGAGAAAGAAGCCGCGGCGGGAACGCCGTTGGACATCGTCATCGTCACGTCCGAGAATGTTAGGCACGCCGAGATCGTAGAGGCCTGCGCGGCTGCCGGCGCCAACGTCTGTATCGAGAAGCCGATGGCGGGGACGCTCTCCGATGCCCTGCGGATGGCGCGAGCTTGCGAAGCTGCCGGAACTCAGTTGCTGGTGAACTGGCCGCTCACGTGGTCGCCTTCAGCGCGCAAGGCCAAAGAGCTGATCGATGATGGTGTCATCGGTCGGGTGCTCGAGGTCAAGTGGCGCGCCGGACACACCGGCCCTCTGGGACCCTCCGCCGCGCATGAGGGCGTGAGCGAGGTGGTCGAGGGGATGACCGGGCCCGAGCGCGGCGCGACGTGGTGGCATCAGGCCGCAGCGCATGGCGGCGCGATGCTCGATTTCTGCTGCTATGGCGCGATGATCTCCTACTGGTACGTGGGCGAGAAAGCGACCGCGGCAATGGGGATGAAGGCCAACCTCAATAGTCACTGGGGCACCGCCGAGGACAATGGCGTGATCGTGGTCCGGTTCCCGGATGCCATGGCGCTGCTGGAGGGCACCTGGACGACCTTTGACCACGGTGTGCCCACCGGCCCGATTGTCTACGGGACCACGGGAACCCTGGTCGCAGATCGCAAGGGCGACAAGCAGGTCGTGCGGTTGGAACGTGGCCACGGCAACACGACCATCTACGAGGCGGACCCGCTCCCCGAGGGGCGCCAGAATGTGGCTGAGGAGTACATTCATCACCTTGAAACCGGCGAGCCGCTGCATCCGTCGCTCGGACTCTGGTTCAACGTTGATGTGATGTCGATCTTGGACGCCGGCGTTCGCTCGGCGGCCAGTGGCAAGATCGAACTGGTCGACAATGCTACCTGGCGGATCGGGTAACGAGGACTAGAGGGATGGTTGAACGGTCGAACGTGGAAACGTTCGACCGTTCAGCCGTCTTCACAATGGAGTCACCATGAGAAAACACGATCGCTCGGAAGAGCGCACAGCATTTCAGGAATCCAGCCCGTACTTTCCGGAGACCGACAGTCGCGCCGATGTCGCCATCGTCTATGGGTTGAACGATTCGTTTGAGGAGCGGGTCGACCGCTGGCGCGAGGCCGGCTATCGTATCCACGTGATGACCGGCGTGGCGTGGGGTGGCTATCAGGACTACGTGCGTGGTGAATGGGACGGTCAGCCACACTACGATGATGCCCAGGCAGCCGAAGGTGGCTTCAAGCTGGAGCACGGGCTCGGCCAGGGGCACGACATGTTCTACATGATGCCCAGCAAGCCCTATGCCCGCTATCTGAGCGAGGGGCTGAAACGCGTCGTCGATGCCGGCGCGCTCGCAATTCACCTGGAGGAGCCCGAGTTCTGGGTCCGCGGCGGCTATGGCGAGGGTTTCAAGCGCGAGTGGGCCGAGTTCTACGGCGAGCCGTGGCAGGACCCTGCGTCCTCGCCGGACGCTCGGTACCGAGCGGCCAAGCTCAAGCAGTATCTCTACACTCGTACCTTGGCCTATCTCTTCCACGACCTCAAGGCCTATGCGGCCGAAAAAGGCACTCCTGACTTCAAGTGCTACGTGCCGACCCATAGTCTCGTCAATTACGCCCATTGGCGCATCGTCAGTCCTGAAAGCCAACTCCTGACGATCCCTGATTTCGATGGGTTGATCGGCCAGGTGTGGACCGGCACCTCGCGTACGCCCAATGTTTACCGGGGTGTCCCTCGCCAGCGGACATTTGAGGCCGGCTATTGCGAGTACGCCGCCTGCGCCGCCATCGTCCGGGGCATTGAGGAGCGGGTGTGGATGTTGGCCGACCCGATCGAGGACAATCCTACCTATTGTTGGGAGGACTATCGGGTGAATTGGGAGTGCACCGTAACGGGGTCGCTTTTGGTTGCCGATAGCGAGCGATTTGAGATCATGCCGTGGCCTCGGCGGGTTTTCATGGGCGCCTATCCCACGCATAATCTGATGGCCGATCCGCTTCAGCCAATGATGGACGATTACCTTTCGCGTCTGAAGGCGGCGGCTGAGGCAGGGCCCCAGGCGGCCGGCGAAAGCCAGCGGCAGCGCCGTCCCCGTTGGATGAACTTCGACCCTGAGGAGCTGTACGTCGACACCAAGCGGGCTTTCGATCTCTTCATCGAGTTCTACGATGAGAAAGGTCAGGAGAGCAAACGCGAGACGCTGGGTTTTGCCAACCTTGCGACCGAGTCCAAGGATCTGCGTTTTGGCGATGTCCGCGCAACGGCAAATGGTCTCTATCGGGATCTGGCCAAATGGGAGGATCAGGAGGACGCTCAGCGCATTCGTAACGCGCTGGCTCGCTTCATGCACCGGCCCACCGACGATCTGGAAATGATCCCCCAGTCCTACAGCACCGAACTACAGGTCGTCTACAATGCGCTTCGGGATATAGATTGGCCCGAGGACACCGAATACCTTCACGGCATGACCGGCATTGGGCTGGGCATCGCCGACTCGCTCATGTTCCAGCGGGGCGACCCCGAGCCGAGTGACCCCGATATGTCCTCGCTCTATGGCCTGGCGATGCCGTTGGTCAAGCACGGCGTCGCATTGGACATGGTCCAGCTCGAACGGGCCGGCGATCCCGGTTATCTGGACAACGTGCAACTCCTGTTGCTCACCTACGAGGGGCAGAAGCCTCTCTCTCCGGACGTCCACGAGGCACTGGCAGCGTGGGTCCGTGCAGGCAATGTGCTGCTCCTTTTTGGCACCGGAGATGCCTACGACGGTGTGCGTGAGTGGTGGAATCAGGACGGCATGTCCTATGCCCGCCCCCAGGCTCACTTGACCGAGCTGCTGGGCGTGGGTCGGTCCCCGAAGGCCGGCACCTATGGGGTCGACGAGGGGCATCTCGTGGTAGTGCCTGCGTCCCCCGCCGCTCTGGCGCACGACGAATCCGGTCCCGAGCAGGTGTTGGCGCAGGTGTCTGCGGCGAGCAGAATGGTAGGGTTAACATGGAAACCGGGCAACCATCTGGTCCTGCGGCGCGGTCCCTACATCGTCGCTGCGGGAATGGACGAGACCGAGAACGTGACCCTGACCCTGCCGGGCACGTACGTCAACCTCTACGATCCGGACTTGGCGGTCGTCACGGACCCGCAGATCGCGCCCGACACCCGATGGTTGCTCTATGATCTGGCTCGATGTCCCGAAGGCCCATGGGTCATCGCAGCAGCCGGGCGTGTCGAGGATGAGCGAGCGGAGAAGGACGGCCTCACATTCATCGTCGAGGGGATGGCGAACACGGAGTGTGTGGCGCGCGTGAGTTTGCCTTCCGCCCCGGTGTTCGTGTCGGGTGAGGGATCGGACATCGCGATGGAGTGGGATGCTGTGACGAAGACCGCACTCGTCCGCTTCTCCAACCAACCTGCCGGAGTGTCGGTCCGCATCTCCTTGACCTAGGTTGAGTCGGAAGCGGGTTCGGCATCGGATGAGGCGAAACATACCCCGTTGGAAGTTGCACCTAGCGGGGAGATAGCGATCGAGTTATGGGACAGGAGAAGCGAGTCGTCATACTGTTGGTCATAGTGTTGGGTGTGAGTCTGACGATGTCTGGGTGTCAGGTGGCTGCGCGAGGCAGTTCTCTCGATCCTACGCCAACATCGCTGCCGGATGTGTTCTCGATTGCTCCGACGATGATGAGCGAGGTACTGCCCGCGGGGGTGCAAACCATCAACCTGGGGGCGGCCTACGATCAATCGATCAGTGAGCCGGCGCCCGTCGGCACCGTCAGAGTCTATTCGCATCGCCCTATGTACAGTGTCCAGTATGATGAGCTGACCGTTGACGATGAGCTGGTGTCGGTCGAATATCTGTGCGCTGATGGCGAGCACCGAGATCTGACGAGTTGGCTTACGCCGGTGGAGTCTGATACCACCGGCGGGACGACGACGTACCGGGGTTGGCCGATGGACTTCTCCCGACGGAGATGCTCGGTCAATATCACGGTCAAGAATACCGTGGGGGATACGATAGGGATCTCGTTCAAATCCCACTGCCCCACCTGCCACTAAGTCCCAAACTTAGAGCGTGTCAGCCGGTCTCGCTTCCACGGCATTGGGTGTACAACCCCATGCTGCGGAGTTGGGGCCGGTTGTCACGGCTTGGGAAAGGTCCCTTTGCATGTCATGTTGGGCGTATGTAGGGCGGTGGGTGTGCCTTGTGTTCCTTCTGGGGACTGTAGCTGTTGGCTGTAGTCCTACAAAGGAGATTACTCTGAACACCGACGATCCGACGGCGATGGGCCGCTGGACTGAGGCCTGGCAACAGATCGTTCCGGAACCCACGCTGCTGCAGTTGCGGAATGCGCAGATGATCGGCCCCTTTGATCACACAGAGTATCAGGGCTATGACGAAGTCTATCCGCCGGAACAGACCCTTGCGTCAAGCCCGTCGATCGACTTCGGCGCAACCGCCACCGGTAAGGGTGGGAAGACGGTTCAATGGAAAGCGTCGCCTGGCCTGGAATCCACGTATCTCTCTCCGTTGGCGCTGAGTCTCTTCATGCCGTCTGCGCCGGAGAGCGTGCTCTACGTCTATGCCGAAATCGAGGTGCAGGACCCTCAGTTGGCGGAGCTGCGATTTGGCGGACCTGATTCGGTGGAGGCCTGGCTTAGCAATGGCCCGGATGCAGCCTGGCATAAGGCCTATGCCCCGGCGATCCCGTGGCCGTTCACTGATCTTGAGCACAACCGCGCTTTGATCGGGCTGCAGGCAGGGACGAATCGGCTGATGCTGAAGTTGATGTATACCACTGCTAACTGGTCTCTTCAAGTGCAGACCGCGAATTACGGCGATCCACAGCCCATCGTCAGCGGGGTTGACCGCTTGATCTCCGGTGCGCCCGACCCGACCACGCGCATGGTCGCGCGATACAAGCTGGTTGAGATCGAGGCTGCTATGGATCGGCAGCGGCAAGTCAAAAACGCCCTGGCGGCACTCAAGCGAGATCCTCTTGCCACAGATTGGGACGTCACCTGGGCCGATGCCGTGGCGGCGCAAGCCGACAAGACCGGCAGCTACATGCCCATCCACGACGTCGACATCAACTACCAACCCGTGGCGTCGGTGACCCCCTACGACTCCTTCTGGCCCCAGTCTTCGGCGCCGGCCCAACAGCTGATGGTGCTCGACGTGAGCTCGATGAGCCCGCAGATGGAGTTCGCGATGAGCGTGCTACAGGGACTGGTCAACCGCACCCAGCCGCGGCTCTATCTGCTCCACACGCGCTACTCGCGCCAGGACTGGCAGTGGCTCCAGGAGCTCGTCTATGAGGGCTATACGTATCGTAACGTCTCCGTGGACGACGTCTGGAATGCATTCCGATCCGAAATCTCGGGCGCCGTGATCTATGATGGTTCGATCATGGATGAGATCGGCGCCTATCACTCGGATCAGCTCAACCAGACCAACGTGCTTATGATGATTGGGTCGTTGAAGCAGGCCGTCCCACTGACGGAGGAGATGAACAAAGAGTTGGGACTGCCGGTGCTCTTTGATGCGCGGGGTAAGTGGGCGAACCAGTATGATATGATGAGCTGGGCCTATAGAGAGCTTTTCCCCCAGATGAACCATCGCATCGTGGCGACCGATTACCCCGGCATCTTTCTCCTCACCGATTACCTGGTCGAGAATCAGATCTTCACCTTCTGGTTCCCCCAGGAACGCACGCAGCCGGAGGAAAACCTACTGCGCGGTATCCTGGCCTCCACCCCACCCAACACGCCGATCGTCGGCTGGTGGTTCGACTGGATGCCGAATCCCCAGGATCCCGTGCACAAAGAAGCGGACGCCGTGATGGAGGCGCCCGGGCTCATTCGGGGCTCCTACTTCGGCAAGGTGCTGACCCCCTCTCACGAGGCGACCAATCTCTCCGTTCACTCCGGCGTGGCGGTGGGTCCGTGGGAAGCCAAGAGCCCGCCCACGCCCGAGTTCGACCCCACCAAGGTCTATTACGCGCACGTGATCTCCGATGGTGACAACCTGGGCGAGGCTCTGATGATGCGCACCCGTGATCTCCAATGGGACAAGCCCCAACGCGGCGATGTGCCGATGGGGTGGTCCTTCGCGCCTGGGGCGGCGCGGATGGCGCCGACAGTCCTCAATTATTACCTGCGCACGGCCACGCCTAACGATCTCCTCGTTGGTGGACTGGGCGTCGGCTACACCGACCCCGATGTCTATCTGCGCGCATACCCCGACCGGCGTGACTCGCTCTACGCAACCTACACCAAGATGACCAGCGATGCGTTGGGTTGGATCGACACCGATTGTCTTTGGCTGATCCGTGGCACTCAGGCCTCTGAGGACCGTTATGCTGAGGGGGCTCCGGGCACCGACGGCAATGGCCGGCTCAAGGGCATCTTCAACGGTTACGGAGGCAGCCCCCAGACGGCCTCGGTGCGGATCGCGCCGAACGATGTCGTAGTCTTTCATCCTGCGACCAGCATTACCTCCGGTAAGTCCCGCGAGGAGCTCATTAACCAGATGGTCTACGAGATCCAGGAGGCCGCCGGGTATCAGCGCCCTGCCTTTGTCGAGGCCTGGGTCTTGAACTGGGCCTGGTCAATGGACATGCTGATGGAAGTCCAGGATCGTCTCGGCCCAGACTACATTGGAGTTCGACCTGACGTATTGGTCTCGTTAGCCCAGCGTCCACAATAAAGGAGGGGATGATGATGACTCACGATCCGACGGCATACGCTCAGTGGCAAGACGCACGGCTTCGGGCTATGCCCGAACCCAAGCTGCTACAATTGACCAATGTCCATCTGATTGGACCGTTTGACAACACCGATTTTCGCGGCCTACAGGAGGCCTACGCTCCCGAGCAGTCCATCGACCTGGCGGGGAGCTACACTGGTAAGGGCGACCGTCCGGTCACCTGGCGGCGTATCCCGGAGCTGGACAGCGCCTTCGAGAAGCCGCTGGATCTGAGTGCCTGGACGGACGCGGAGAAGTGGAGCGTCTTCTACCTCTATGCCGAGGTGGTGGTGGCGGAACCCCAGATGGCACACTTGGCGACTGGGGTGTCCGGCATTGCCTTCGCCTGGGTCAATGACCAACCAGTGCTGACCCCGACGATCTTTAGGTTCGGCGACTTCGAGCTCGAGCGAGCCTTGGTTTCGCTGAACCGCGGCGTCAACAGAGTGTTGCTCAAGGTGCTGTTCTTCATGCCTCGCTGGGACTTGTTGAGCCGTATCGAGGCCTATGGTGCTGCTGAAGGCGTGATCGCCGGGTTACAGACGCTCATAGACGCAACCCCCGATGCAACGATACGTCTGGCGGCGCGCTACGAGCTGGCGGAAGCCTATGCTGCGCTCGATGATGGGGCCGGTGTTGAGGCTGCACTTCAGGCGTTGGAGCGTGATTCGCTTGCCGATCCCTGGGATGTGGCGTGGGCGCAGGCCGTACGCCAACAGCATGCAGCGACCGGGTCATTTCTGCCGCTGCACGATGTCGCCCAGCGATATGAACCGGTTCTGGACGTCGAACCCTACACCACTTTCTGGCCCAAGTCCTCCCATCCCGCGGAGGAGCTGCTGGTGCTCGATGTGAGCGAGGCCGAGCCCCAGATGGAATTCGCGATGAGCGTGCTTCAGGGGATCGTCAACCGCACGCAGCCCCGCCTCTATCTGCTGCACACACGTTACGCGCGGCAGGATCGCGAATGGCTTGATGAGTTGGTGTTTGAGGGTTATGCCTACCGCGAGGTGACCGTCGGGGAGGTCTGGGCCACCTTCCGTGACGAGATCAGAGGGGCCGTGGTCTATGATGGCAGCATTATGGACGAAATCGGCGATTACCACTCCAACCAACTGAACCAGACCAACGTGCTGTTGATGATCGGCGCCCTGGAGGACGCGGTCCCGCTCACGGCTGAGATGGCTGCGAAGCAAGGGCTTCCGACCGTCTTCGACGCGCGGGGTAAGTGGGCCAACCAGTATGAGATGATGCGCTGGGCCTACGTGGAGCTCTTCCCGCGGATGAACCATCGCATCCTGGCGACGAACTACCCCGGCATCTTCCTGATCACCGACTATCTGGTGCAGTTCAGAATCTTCACCTTCTGGTTCCCGGAGCACCGCACCATGGCCGAAGAAAACCTGCTGCGGGGCATTCTGGCCTCCACACCGCCGAACACGCCCATCGTGGGCTGGTGGTTCGACTGGATGCCCAATCACAAGGACCCGGAGCATCGTGCCGCTGACGCCGTGCTGGAGGGTCCCGGGCTGCTCCACGGTTCCTACTTCGGCAAGGTGCTGACCCCATCTCACGAGGCCACCAACCTCTCGGTGCACTCCGGGGTAGAGGTGGGCCCGTGGCGCCACAAGGCGCCCGAAGTCCCGGAGTTCGATAAGACCAAGGTCTACTATGCGCACGTGATCTCCGACGGTGACAATCTGGGTGAAGCGTTGATGTTGCGGACCCGAGATCTGCAGTGGGATAAACCCGAGCGGGGAAGTTTCCCGATGGGGTGGTCCTTCGCCCCGGGGGCTACGGTGATGGCGCCGGCGGTCTACAACTACTACGTTCGCACTGCCACGCCAAATGACCTCCTTGTCGGCGGGCTGGGCATCGGCTACACCTTCCCGAGCATCTACCTGTCCGCCTATCCCGAGCACCGGGAGCAGCTATATGCGGCCTATACCCGGCTGACCAATGAGGCGATGAAATGGCTCGATACGAGTTGTTTGTGGCTCTTTGAGGGAGGCCTTGCTGAGGAGGACCGCTACGCTCAGGGGTCCGATGGGCAGTTGCAGGGCATCTTCAATGGGTACGGCGGGGGGCCCGACGTCGGGTCGGTCCGTACGGCGCCTAACGGCGTCGTCGTTTTCCGTTCGGTGACCAGCTCGATGTGGGGCACGCCGCGCGACGAGATCGTGGACTTGATGGTCAAGGAAATCCGTCAGGCCACGGCGTCTGTGCCTCGCCCGGCGTTCATTTGGGCATGGGCGCTCAACTGGGCATGGTCTATGGAGAAGCTTCAGGAAGTGCAGGCGCAGCTCGGCTCTGAGTTTGTGGCAGTCCGCCCGGATGTCCTGGCTGCTATGGCACGTGAACATGCGTATTCGCCGCCTGAAGCCTGAGGGAATCGCGTGATCGCAATGTTGGTTAATACAAGTCCATATTCACAAGGAGAGAGTGCCTATGCCTGACTATAAGTTCTTCACGAAATACCAGCTCGACTACGCGCTCAGGATGATCGGTGAGGCTGCCTATGTCGAGATGGCGCCGTTGACCATCCGCGCCTGGTGCACCGGCGAGCCGGTTCCCTATAGCGAGCGCAAGAGCGGCGAGGCCTATAGCCTGGAAGCAGGTGACAAGTGGGGCGATCTTTTCGATAGTGCCTGGTTCAATTTCACGGGCACGGTCCCTGCCGAGGCCGCGGGCCAACACGTCGTCCTGTTGTTGGACGTCAATGGCGAAATGGCCATCTTCGACGACGCAGGTGTCCCGGTTCGCGGGTTGACAGCGGTCGGCTCGGAATTCGACTACAGCCTGGGCCGACCGGGCAAGCACGTCTTTCAGATCACGCCTTCAGCCAAGGGTGGCGAGGCCATCGACGTCTGGGCTGACGCGGGCTGCAACGATCTCTTCGGGCGACTGCTCGGCAATGGAACGGTCCGGCAAGCTGCGATCGCCGTTTGCCTGGATGAGGTGCGCAGCCTCTACTATGACTTCGAGGTCCTGCTCGACTTCCTCAAGGCGCTGCCCGAGGATAGCCCGCGATACCACCAGATCCTGACGGGACTCACAGATGTCGTGCACGTCATATATGCAGGGATCCCGGAAGCTGCGTCCGCGGCACGTGACATCCTGGCGCCGCTGCTGGCCCAGCGTGGCGGAGATCCCTCGCTGACTATCAGCGCGGTTGGCCACGCGCATATGGACCTCGCCTGGCTGTGGCCAATCCGCGAGACCATCCGCAAGGGTGCCCGCACGTTCTCCACCGCCATTGACCTGATCGATCGTTACCCCGGCTACGTCTTTGGTGCCAGCCAGCCGCAGTATTTCCTGTGGATGAAGCAGTACTACCCCGGGCTTTACGCCAAGATCAAGGCCAAGGTCGCCGAAGGCCGCATTGAGCCCCAGGGCGCGATGTGGGTGGAGGCGGATACCAATGTCTCCGGTGGAGAGGCGCTGGTGCGCCAGGTGCTGCAAGGCAAGCGCTTCTTCAAGGAGGAGTTCGGCGTTGATATCGACTACCTCTGGCTGCCTGATGTCTTTGGTTACAGTGCAGCGCTGCCCCAGATCCTGAAGAAGGCCGGGGTCGACATCTTCTCCACGCAGAAGCTCTCCTGGAGCCTGATCAACACGTTCCCGCACCAGTCGTTCCACTGGCAGGGCATCGACGGCAGTACGGTTCTGACGCATATGCTGCCAGAGGAAACCTATAATGGCCCGGCGGCGCCTCGGTCCGTGCGCAAGATCGAGACCAATTACAAGGACAAGGGCGTCTCTCACTACGCGTTGATGGTCTATGGTATCGGCGACGGTGGTGGCGGCCCGGGTGCGGAGCATCTGGAGCGGTTGGACCGCATCCGGAACCTCGCTGGGTTGAGCCCGGTCAAGCAGGAGTCCGCAGCCGCGTTCTTCGAGACGTGGCGCAAGGAAGCCGATCGCTTTGCGACCTGGGTGGGCGAACTCTATCTGGAGCGCCACGAGGGCACGCTGACCACCGAGGCGCGCAACAAGTGGTTCAACCGTAAGATGGAGTTGGGTCTGCGCGACTTGGAGTGGGCCGCCGTTGCTGCCGGTGCCCTTACCGGTGCTTCCTATCCGGCAGAGCGGCTTGAGACCCTCTGGCGTGAGGTTCTGCTCTACCAGTTCCACGACATTCTGCCTGGCTCCTCGATCAAGCGTGTCTATGACGAGAGCCTCGCGCGGTACGAGACGATGTACGACGAGGTCAAGACGCTGACCGCGACCCTGGATGCTCAAATCGTGGAGCGGGTCGACACGAGCGGCATGACCGCACCGGTTGCGCTGCACAACTCTCTCTCCTGGTCGCGTGAGGAGTGGGTCAACCTGGATGGCACATGGGTCCACGCCGAAGTCCCCGCGATGGGCTACGCCGTCGTAGATGCTGCGTCTTCCTCACCTGATCTCGTAGGGGCGCAGCATGCCTTGTCCCACGTATCTCGTGGGGTTGCGCCCCTACCGTCGGCATCTACTGAGGTGCTGGAGAACGACCTCCTGCGCGTTCGCTTTGCCGGGGACGGCAGCATTACCTCTGTCTACGACAAGCGCGCCGGTCGCGAGATCATCCCCGCCGGGGAATCCGCGAATCGCTTGATGGTCTTTGCGGATCCTGGCGACGCCTGGGATTTCCCGATGGACTATGCAGAACAGACACCGCACAAGATGGCCCTGGTCGCGTCGACGTCCACCGTCGATGGCCCTCGCGCGGTCGTCAAGCAGACCTACCGGCTGGGATACTCTGAGCTGACCCAGGAAATCGCACTGACTGCGGGCAGCGCGCGTCTCGACTTCGTGACGCAGCTCCATTGGCGCGAGATCCGGTCGATGTTGCGGACGCAGTTCCCCGTCGCCGTGCACGCTGACGAGGCCACGTACGAGATTCAGTTCGGTCATCTCCGCCGCCCGACCCACCGAAACACCACGTGGGATCTGGCGAAGGACGAGGTCGCCGCCCACAAGTGGGCCGACGTCTCGCAGCGTGATTACGGTGTCGCTGTGCTCAACGACTCGAAATACGGGTACAAGATCAAGAGTGCCGGCCCCGGGGCCTTCCCCGTGATCGACTTGGACCTCCTGCGCAGTGCCCCCTACCCCGGCACGAACTATGCCCTCGAAGCGACGTTCGCGGAAGGTGAGCCGCATCTCGGCTACACCGATCAGGCCGATCACGTCTTCACCTACGCGCTCTACCCGCACGCAGGGGATCCGGTCGAGGGTGGCGTGATCTGCGAAGGATACGCGCTCAACGTGCCGCTGCGGGCGACATATCTCAAGGCGCATGGCGGCGAGGCGCCGAAGACGGCGTCGCTCCTGCAGGTCGATACGCCCGCCGTCATCGTGGAGGCGGTCAAACAGGCGGAGGATTCTGCCGACGTCGTGATCCGGCTCTACGAGGCGACGGGGGCCAGTGTAAATGCTGGCGTGAGCTTCGGCATACCGGTATCGGCAGTCGTCGAAGCGGACCTGATGGAAGCGCCGCTTCAGGATCTGGCCCTGGTCGAGGGTAGCGTGTCCCTCAGCTTCGGCCCCTTCGAGATCAAGACGCTGCGGGTGAGCCTCAAGGGACGGTAATCAGGGAGTAGGGATACAGGGCCGGAGGGAGAATCCCCCGGTCCGGCAATGGGTGCCGGTCACCACAACTCAAGGGTGACCGGCATTCCTTTTTGGTGCCTGGCACTTTCGTCGCCGTCTGCGGCGCGAGTGCCTGGCGCCTGAGACGAAGATCCCACGACTGCGGTAGATTTGTCTCCAAGTGTGGAGACTTCAGACGCCGCCTATGGTCTGTCCCAGACGCTGAACGGCATTGGCGGCGAGGGCTACCTGGAGTACACTCTGGGTCGATCTGACTGTGACAACGTACTTGCACGACACGAAGATCGGCGTGAACGGGATTGGGATCACGAAATCCGCTACAAATCCGGTAGAGAAGATACTTGCTTGAGGAGGAACCCCCAAAGTTCTCAGTACAGGGGTTCAGCGCAGCATCAGGAAGGACGATATCGTGGACACAAAGATACTGGGACGTACCGGCCTTCGGGTCACGGTGATGGGCGTGGGCTCCGGCGGGCCCAGCCGCGCCGGACAGAGCACCGGAAAGACTGAGGCGGAGTCGGTCGCGGTCGTGCGGGAGGCGCTGGACGCGGGCATCAACTTCGTCGATACCGCCGAGGCCTATAGAACGGAGCAGATTGTCGGCAAGGCCATGCAGGGCCTGGACCGTGACGGCATTGTGGTGTCCACGAAGAAGAGCGCCGGCTCCCAAATCACGCCGGCCGACCTTCGGCGAGGCCTGGAAGCAAGCCTCAAGCGGTTGGGGACCGACTACGTCGATATCTACCATCTCCACGGCGTGATTCTGGAGGATTACGATTATCTTGCTGCGGAGATCGTGCCCGAGATGCTCAAGCTCCGCGACGAGGGCAAGCTCCGCTTCTGGGGATCACCGAGCGCTGGAATGCGGACCCCGGTCACGCGATGGCCCAACGCGCCCTGCAGGACGACGTATGGGACGTGATGATGATCGGCTTCAACCTCCTCAACCAGTCTGCGCGGGACCGTGTTTTTGCACGGACCATCGCAAAAGACGTCGGCGTGCTGGTGATGTTTGCCGTACGTAAGGCTCTCAGCCACCCCGACCGGCTGATTGAGGTGCTGGACGAGCTCATTGCGCGCGGCCAGATCGACCCGGGGGAGATCAATATGGATGATCCCCTGGGATTCCTCGTCCACGAGGGCGGGGCTGTCAGCCTGCCCGACGCGGCGTATCGCTTCTGCCGCGACGAGCCCGGCACGCACGTCATCCTCTCCGGCACGGGTAATCCCCAGCACCTCAGAGCCAACATCAATTCCTTCTACCGCCCGCCGCTGCCCCCGAAGGATCGGCAGCGGTTGGTATCCATCTTCCGACACGCTGATTCTGTGACAGGACAATAGCGTTACTGTAGGGAGGGCGAGATGGCTGAAGAGATTACGTTGACGGTCAACGGCGGCACGCATCGTTTGATCATCGAGCCGGAGACGCCGTTGCTCTACGCCTTGCGCAACGATCTGGGCCTGAAAGGGACGAAGTTTGGCTGTGGACTTGGTCAGTGTGGCGCTTGCAAGGTTCTGATCGACGGGAGTGCGGTGCACGCTTGCCGGGTGCCGGTAGGATCCGTGCAAGGGCGCGACATTACAACCGTGGAGGGCCTTGGCACACCTGAGCATCCTGATCCGATTCAGGAGGCCTTCCTCCAGGAGAACGCGGCGCAGTGCGGTTTCTGCGTCTCGGGGATGATCATCACCGCGAAGGCGCTCCTCGGTCGCAATCCACATCCGACCGACGCTGAGATCCGGTCGGCGATGGACGGCAACCTCTGCCGGTGCGGGACCTACGACCGCTTCCTGCGGGCCGTCCGGCGTGCATCGGGTCACCCGATGCCTGCGCCTGCATACGAGCAGAGAACCGCCGATGATTCGTCATCTTCCTCCTCCTCCTCCGGCCTGCCCAGCCCCCTACGGCGAACCCCCAATCTTGACGACTGGGTACGGGTCAATGAAGACGGCACGATAACGGTCTTCACGGGCAAGGTAGAGCTCGGTCAGGATATCCGCACGTCGTTCGCGATGATCGGGGCCGACGAGCTCGATGTGGCCCTCGATCGCATCCGCGTCGTGATGGCCGATACCGAGGCCTCGCCGGACGAGGGGTACACCGTGAGCAGCATGTCCCTGGAGACCTCGGGTAATGCCATCCGCTATGCTGCCGCCGAGCTTCGCCTCCGCGCGCTCGAGGTGGCCTTTGAGGAGCTGGAGGCACCACAGGAGCGTCTCACGGTGATCGACGGCACGATCTCTGATCCGGTCACCGGACGCAGTGTCACCTATTGGGATCTTTTCGGCGACAAGAAGCTCGGAGGTCAGGTGACCGGGCGTGCCCGGCCCAAGCAGGCCGGTGCCTACACGATCGTGGGGCATCCGATGCGCCGCTTCGACGTGCTGGCGAAGGTCACCGGCACGCACACGTTTGTCCAGGACCTGGAGCTTCCCGATATGGTCCACGGGCGTGCCGTGCGCCCGCCGAGCTACGACGACAGGCTGGTGTCGGCAGATGTGGAGAGCATTCTTCGCATGCCGGGCGTCCTGCGGGTCGTACGTGACGGCAGCTTCCTGGCCGTGATCGCCGAGCGCGAGGAGCAGGCCGTGAAGGCGATGGAGGCGCTCCAGGAGGTCGCGGTCTGGGAGACCGCCACCAAGCTGCCGCCCCAGGAAGGGTTGTTCGATTACATCCTGAACCGGCCCGACGAGGCCTATCTCTTGGTTGACGGAAGTCCCGTCGACGGCCCGATCCCCCCCATCGAGGTGCCCGCTGATGCCGTGAATACAGTGGCGGCGACCTACGCTCGCCCCTATCACATGCACGCGTCCCTCGGACCCTCCGCCGCAGTGGCCCACTGGGTCGACGACAAGCTGACCGTCTGGTCGCATACGCAGGGCCCCTACCCGCTGCGCGCCGAATTGGCGCTCGTCCTGGAGCTGCCCGAGGACGCCATTCACGTTATCCATATGGACGGGCCCGGTTGCTATGGGCACAACGGGGCGGATGACGCCGCATTGGATGCGGCCCTGTTGGCGCGAGCGTTGCCCGGGCGCCCCGTCTCGCTCAAGTGGATGCGGGCGGACGAGCACGCGTGGGAGCCCTACGGTACCGCGACGGTGATCCGGATGCAGGGTAGTGTCAATGCTGCCGGCGAGGTCGTCGATTGGAACCACGATGTCTGGGGCTACAGCCACTCGGCTCGTTCCCGCGGTGTTGAAGGCACGTCGAGCCTGCTGGCTGCCTGGTATCTCGAGGAGCCGCTCAAGCGGCCACAATCGCGCCCCATGATGGGGCCGCAGTCCGGCATTCACCGCAACGCCGAACCGCTCTATGCCTTCCCGAACCGAAGGATCGTCAAGCACTTCCTGCCGGATAGCCCTCTGCGGGTCTCGGCGCTCCGTGGGCTGGGGTCCTATGCCAATGTCTTCGCAATCGAGTCGTTCGTCGACGAGCTGGCGCACGCAGCCGGCATCGACCCGGTCGCCCTCCGCCTGAAGTACCTCGCCGGTGAGGAAGAACAACTCGCGCGTGCGCGAGCCGTGATCGAGGCTGCCGTTGAGCGGGCCGGGGCGAAACCCGAAGGCGTCGGACGTGGCGTGGCCTTTTCCCAGTACAAGAATCGTCAGAGCTTCGTCGCCGTGGTCGTGGACCTGAACGTCGACCGTGACAGCGGTCGCGTTGAGCTCAAGCAGGCCATCGTTGCTGTGGATGCGGGCCAGATCGTCAATCCCGACGGGCTGAGCAATCAACTCGAGGGGGCCCTCACCCAGTCGGCGAGCTGGACGTTGAACGAGCAGGTGACCTTCAACCGGCATCGGATCACCAGTGTCGACTGGCAAACCTATCCGATCCTGCGTTTCGGCCAGATGCCCGAGGTCCACACCGTGCTCCTCGATCGCCCGGGCCTGCCGTATCTGGGGATCGGCGAAGGCGCACAAGGGCCCACCCCGGCCGCGATTGCCAATGCGATCTACGACGCTGTCGGAATCCGCCTCCGCCGGATTCCTTTCACGCCGGAGCATGTCCTGCAGGCCTTGGGCACACTTCAGAGCGTTTGATGGCGACACACCATACTAACCAGATGTATCTAACCTCTGAGGAACAGGCGTGGCTTGCGGGCGACGCCGGACCCGCGACCAGGCGCGCCATAGAGATCGTCGTGGCGCTCGGCAACATCTATGGGGCCGAGCGTCTGATTCCCGTCGAGAGCGTGCAAATCTCCGGCGTCTCCTACCGCAACATCGGTGACGCCGGTCTTGGCTTTCTGCGTCGCTGGGCCGATGAGGGTGCGCGCGTGCGCGTCCCCACGACCCTGAACCCCACGGCGATGGATATGGTCGATTGGGAGGCGCAGTGCTTTGCCCCCGAGTTCGCCGACAAGCAACAGCAGGTCGTCGAGGTCTTCGCGCGCATAGGCGTGGGCGGAGGCGCACCGGTTCCGACGTGCACGCCCTACCTCATCGGCAATCGCCCTGCGATGGGCGCTCACGTCGCCTGGGCAGAGTCCTCGGCCGTTGCCTTTGCCAATAGCGTGTTGGGCGCCCGCACCAACCGTGAGGGAGGGCCCGGGGCCATCGCGGCAGCCATCACGGGGCGCACTGCGGCCTACGGGCTCCATCTCGACGCCGAGCGGGTCGGCGCGCTCCTGGTGGAGGTGGAAGCACAGCCCCAATCGATCTCCGACTACAGTGCCTTGGGTGCGATTGTCGGGCGGCATGCCAACAAGGCGGTGCCTTACTTCGTTGGGCTGCATCTTGATCGCGGGGAGGGAGATCCGCTGTGGGAGGAGAAGCTTAAGGCGCTGGGGGCCGCGATGGCGGCGACGGGCGCAGTGGCCCTCTTCCACGTCGAGGGGGTCACGCCGGAAGCTTCTCCCCTCCCTGACTCTCCTCACGAGGGGAGAAGGTCCAGGCTTGCGCCGGATCACGACACGCTGATCGTCGACGACCTTGCCCCCGGCTACGCCGCGCTCAGCGACCCGATCGCGGACATCGACCTGGTCTGGATCGGTTGTCCGCACGCTTCACTGCGGGAGATTGCGCTGGTGGCCGACCGCGTGCGGGGGGAAGTCCTGCACATCCCGCTGTGGGTTACCTGTGCTCGCCCGGTCAAGGCTGTGGCGGCCGAACAAGGGTTGGTCGATACGATCGAGGCTGCGGGCGGCCGTGTCTTTGCCGACGCCTGTATGGCGATTGCCCCTGTCCGCGATCTGGGCTTTGGTGCCGTAGCCACATCCTCGGCCAAAGGTGCCGTCTACCTGCGCAACCTCGCCCATGTCGCTGTGCGCTTCGGGACGCTGGAGGCGTGTATTGAAGCGGCGGTGACAGGGAGATGGGGGACGTGACGAGTGACGCGTCATACGTGATCGGAGCAATGCTCCATGCTTCTCCAGTTGAGAATTGGGAATGGCGAGGCGGCTTCCGATCAATCGTTACTCGTCACGCGTTACGTTCGGTAAGGACTGCGGAATGAATACCAAGTCATCTCTTTCCTTTTCCGCCCGCGTCATCAAATCCGGCATCGCCGAGGGAGAAGCCCTGGTCTCGCCGGAACCCATAGGTTTCCTGGGCGGCGTGGACGGCAAGACGGGTATCGTGACGGAGCGTGGCCATGCGCTGGAGGGATTGTGCGTGGCCGGCAAGGTACTGGTCTTCCCCACGGGGAAGGGAAGCACTGTTGGTTCCTACGTGCTCTATGAGTTGGCCACCGAGGGGGTGGCGCCCTTGGCGATGATCAACGCCGACAGCGAACCTATCGTCGCTGTCGGCGCGATCATCAGCGACATTCCTATGGTCGACCAGGTGCCTATCGACCGGATACAAACAGGCGACCGCGTGCGCGTGGAGGGCGATCGCGTCACGGTCTGGAAAGCTGACGACTGACGACTGACGGGTGATCCGCGGGCTTCCGGCCAATCGTCACTCTCAACGCTTCACTCCATCCGCCATACCCGCAGGTTGTCGAGACAGATTCGGGCCATGCCGTCCGAGTACGTCGCGCCCCCGAGGCCGATCCGTCCCGTGGGGAAGTGGTCGCTGTTCAGGGACCCCTGAAGTATGCCATTGATGTAAACTGAGAAGACGCCGTTCACGCGCTCGATGCTCAGGTAGTTCCATCCCGTAGGTGTGATGTTCTTCGATTCGGTCCACGAGATCAGGCTGTCCTGCCACTCGTTGTTGAGCAGGAGGAAGAGTGCGTACGTCTGATCGGAGGGTGAGACCTCGAACCAATAGAGGTTGTCGCCGTCAGGGCCAAAGCCCAACCCGCAACTGGCGTCGCTCCCCTGCTCTATGTTACAGCCGACTTCGGCCACGAACTGGTCGGGGCGGAAGGGTTCGTACCACTCCCAGGCCGTCATTTGGTCGGTGTTGATATCGATGCAGTATTCCCCGTTGGCAGGTGGGTTGTACGTCACAGTGTCGGTTGAGGTGTTGCCCCAGTTATTGCGATTGTCGGTGAAGTCATCCTGGAACCGCAGAACAGCGTTGCTGGGCAGGTCGACCTTCCCCACGATGTCCCAGTAGTAATCACCATCCAGCGAGACGTTGTAGATAGTCTCGATCGCATCCTCGTTGGCATCCTCGACTTTCAGATCGAAGGTGCCGGTGCCGACGCCTTCCAGAGTATATATGTCGTCTGGAGCGATTGTCTGCCCGTTCAGCCAGTCCTGGCCCCAGGTGTCACTCTCAGTAGGTGAGATGTAGAGCTTCGCGATCGTGGTGTCGGTGAGGTTGTCGATCTCCAGCGTGGCCTGGGCCGAGATGACCTGGGTGACGCTCCCGCTGATTTCGATTCCCCAGACCGTCTCGATGGTGTTATCGTTCTCGTCACGGACCTGAAGATCGTAGACACCGTCAGAGATCCCGCTCAAGGTGTAGCTTTCGCCGGCAGAGATCGTGGTAGCCCCCAATTGGTCATCTCCCCACGAGTCCGCATCGGAGGGGGAGAGGTAGACGTACCAGATGTCCCGTTGGGTATCGTTGACGATCTCGAGTTCCGACTCCGTTCCGCTTGGGGCCGAGGTAGCGGTGGGGAGTGCCGTAGGCTTCGGTGTTGACGTTGCCGGCGCTTCAGTGGGCGGAACGCTGGTCTCCGTTGGTGGCACCGTAGGCGTATCGGTCGCTTGTGGCGTGCTTTGGCCCAAACTACAGGCGAGGCTCAACGCAGTGAGCAAGATCAAGATCCATAATGTCTTCTGACGCGTAAGCATGGCTGGCTCCTTCATGAATGTCCAAGATTCGGCTGCGATGTGGCCCTTTCCGCATCCATTATCTACTCAGGTTGCCGTTGTGCCAAGGTGAGCTCGCGGGCTTCTCTCTGGGCCGGCGTATAGAGCGCGATGGGAAAGCGTCCGTGTAAGGGTGAGAGATGGGCGCCAAGGCGGATACATTGCACGAGCACCCACGCGGCGGGGTAGCCGACGCTGCTGATGCTCGTGGCCTCCTGCAACTCCGTGAGACCACCATCGTCCCATCCCCCCAGTAGCGCGGTGAGAAATCCGTACATCCACAGAGCGGGAAGCAGCAGCCCAACGGCGAGTAGCGCCCCGCCAAGCCACGTCGCGGGCGATGCAGTGGCCGGCCATGTATACATCAGGATGATGCGCAGGATCTGATAGGTGAGGATTGCGCCCCCTGCGGGGGCAACGAGCGCTTGCCAGACGTAGATTCGAGCCTGGACGAGATAGTGCCCGGCGAGGCGCCGAGCGAGCATCGCTCTCAGAAGGAGCCCGGCGCCATAGGCTGCCAACAACCCTGGCGTACCCCAGAGTCGTATCAGGATCAGGCCTCCCCCGATTCGCACGGTTTGCTCGATGAGCGAGAGGAGGGCGATAAACCAGGGACGTCCTGCGGCCTCGAGCATGCGATCCGGCAGCCACGTCGCCCAGCGTAGTGCACCCCATAGGAGGAGCGCCATAAGCCATGGCGCCGCATCTCCGTAGCGAGGGCTGAGTATTGTGGCGAAGGCGCGCTCACCGAGGACGCCCAGGACCGCGAACAGGAAGAAGCTGAACCATGCGCCATATCGGATGCCCTGGCTGGTCGTGTAACGCAGCAGCGTTCGGAAGTTCATGGACTGCGCCTCTGACAGCATCGGCATCAGGTCACGATACAGTCCGGTGAGCAGAATCTCGAACCCTCCCGCGAGGAGCAGCACGAGGCGCCAGCTCTCGACCCGCAGACTCGGGGGCGTCAGCTGCGAGACCAATACATGGGTCTGAAGCAGTACGCCGATTGCCGGGATCGCCGCGCCAATTGCCCACGGGATCCCAAACGACAGCGTGTCTCTGGACGTCTGTGCATCGAAAGTGGGCAGGAACAGCGCCCCAATACCCTGGCCATCTCGGCGGTAGAGGAGCGCGCCCAGGGCAAACGTGAAGAGATTCGCGAGCACGACGCCGCCGGCGAGCCCCAGCGCGCCACCCAGCCCCGGGCCGATCTCAGTGGTGACCTCTCCCCACGGTCGCAAGAGAAGGATGAGAGTGATCTGCAGAAGCGGCACGCTTAGCAGCGCGGTGAGGTTGAGAAACTGCTGGAAGTCGAAACGCTGGCGCGCGCGGAAAGCCACCCCGAAGACCCCCATGAATCCCAGAAGCTGGAGTGCGGCACGTGCCAGGATATAGTAGGTGAGATGGGCCAGTCCTATCGCCGGTATTACTACGGCACACAGCACGCACGTGATCCCGAGTTGGATCGCCCCGCTGATGATCTGCCACCATATGTAGAACTGCAGGTAGCGCGAGGCACGTTGCGGAAAGTGGATGTGGTGCGCACTGTACATCCGCACAACTGCGGTGCCCATCCCTGCATCCAGCAGAATCCAGACGATCATCGTCCAAGTGACGACTGTTTCCCAGGTTTGCAGCCCCTGCGCATCCGGCATCAGGAGGTCGGGGAGAACGTAGACATCATAGGCGATCAGGGGCAAGAAGAGCAGCAGAGCCAGGGGCAGATAGGTGAGAAATCCGGCGAGGGGTCGATGGAATCCGGCACGCCGCCACGCTTCGGGTCCGGATGCGCGGGAGGCGCCAAACGTGACCTCACGCCACTTTTCAGCCAGGGCCGGCCTCAGGTAGAGACGACGCCGGGCGGCGTAATAAACAGCACCCGCGCCGATTACCAACCCCAATCCCACGCTTGCTATTACCCATCGCCCCGTCCGCGCCGGGGCCGGCGATGCGGGGTAGTCTGCATAAGCGAGAACCCTGGCAGTATTGGCCGCATCCGCGATCACGTCGTAGATCAGATAGTTGAAGTAAGGCCAAGTCGACCACGCCTGGTTCGAGGGATCGCTCAGCCACCCATCGACGATCAATGCCTGGGTTTGCTCTCGGCTCCGGATACGCTGGATCACACCCTGGCCCGAGATCGTCGTCACCACCGGCTGCAACAGATTGGGGTTGGTGATCAAGGTCCGCGCTTGAATCTCGGGTGCGGATCTCCAGGTGATCGCGTGTTGGAGAGGATCGTCCACGGTCGAAACCTCGACCGGCTCCGGGTTCGAAGTCCGGTCGAGTCCGAACGTGCTCACGGCCAAGAGCGCCCGCAGATCTTCCGCGGTCTCGGGAAAGAGCGGGCCGCAGAACAGGACAAGCCCAACTCGGCTCTGTTGAATCTCGTTGCTGAAGACCTCGAGTGAATCCTTCAGTGGCGCGTTGTTGATGACGATCACCTGGGCGAGATCCGGCTGATCCACCCGCACGATATAGGGCGCCGCAAGGTCGATGGCACCGGCGATGACATCCTCCGGGCCCACGTAGTAGACGCCTACGGGGTTCGTGGCGGCCTGTGCGAACGCGCTGTGTGCCTCAACGGGCGACCACCCGACGAACACCATCACCAAGAGGATCAGGAGTGCGCGGCTCAGATGCCGTTCGCGGCCCAGATGCCGTTCGCAGCTCAGATGCCGTTCGCGGCTCAGATGCCGCGTCCTCTTCTCCCTCCCCCCCGGGGGGAGGGTCAGGGAGGGGGAATGGCGACGTGCGGCCTGCCCCAATGGTTGCGGGACACCGGCTCGGTTCATTGACTCGCAGCGTCGCACATCGCCTGATAGGGGTGCGCCCGGCACCCTATGCCTGATCTTGAGACTCAGTTTCTGCGCTCGGGGTATCTCCCTTGGCTTGCAGGGGGGGAAGGTCATCAGGCTGTTTGAGCCCAAACTGCTGGAGGAACTCGAATGTCGTCCCGTAGAGAATCGGGCGACCCAGACTATCGGCCCGCCCCATCTCCTCGATCAATCCTGCGGATAATAGTGTTCGTATCGTGCTATCCGAACTGACCCCGCGGATCGACTCCACCTGTGGGCGGGTCACGGGTTGGGCATAGGCGACGATGGCTAACGTCTCCATCGCGGCCTGTGTGAGGCGTAGCGTCACGTCCAGCCCCAGTAGCTCCTCAATGTAGGGTGCAGCTTCGGGCATAGAGACGAATTGCAGGCGATTATGGCTACGCTGGAGGCGGAGTCCCCGGTGCGCACTTTGTGCCTCCAGGTTTGCCAGCGCGTCCTCCGTCTCCTCCAGGGAGAGTCCGGTCGCCCCAGCCAGGGCTTCGACCGATACAGGCTGGGGCGAGGTGAAAATCAGGGCCTCCAGCAAGGCTTCGGGGGCCGGTCTCTCGGTATCACTCACGCGTCTTCGGCTTCCCGGTCGTCGTCAGGCTCTTGCGAGGGCTGCTCGACAGGTGAGTCGCCCTGGGCCTCAACGACGCTACTGTCCGACGGCGCCGTCGAGGGCGCCGGCATCGGCGGCGGGGTCGGGGTCGGGGTTGGGGTCGAGGTTGGGGTCGGCATCGGGGTTGGGGCTACCCTCCTGCCCTCCTGCGCGAGAACGGTCACCCGGACCTGCGGCTGACCTGCGATCTGCATGCCTAAGTCGTCGGTGAGGGCTGACTGGATCTCCCTGATGACCCGGTTGGCGGTCTCCGGCACGTTCGTGCCGCGGCTCACCCCCACTTCGACTCTGGCATCTACCCTGTTGCCCTTTGCCCGGATATCCGGGATCACCTTGATCACACCCGGCAGCGGATCGAGTTTGTAATGCAGCAGTTGCGTCACGCTGTCAACGCCGATAGTTGCCATCCCGCCGGCAACCTGCTGCACCCGGATGTAGCGTTGCCCTCCGCGACGAACCTCCAGGAAGATCGCCATCAGAAGCAGCGCGTCCACCACGATGGTCAACACGATCCCCACGGCAAGGCGAATCCATGCCGACCTGACCTCCGAGGTAGTTGCCCCAATTTACCATCCACTGCCCCACGTCCCGTAGGACGATCTCTGGCATCAGGAAGAGGGCCGTGAGCCCCACCATCAGCACGAGGCATATGATCACGACAACAGCGCGGTTTAGCCCATTGATGAACTTCATCGTGTCCCTCCTTGTCTTTCGGCGCCGGGAGATGGCCTACCCGGCCTTTGCCAATGAACGTTTACATCGCATAGTGCACGCGGAGGTACCCTTCTTTCTCGGCACCCCAAGGGATCGTGGCGTCCAATCCCAGCTTCGCCGTCTGCGTCTTCTGGCCGGGAATCTGGCGCGCACTGGGGTCGAGGCTCGAGCTTGGCTGTCCGCGGAGGAGGATAAGGTCACGGTCGGCTTGAAAGCGGGTGGCAATGGCCCACTCCACGTCCGCCGGGTCGTGGATGTTCACGTCCGTATCTACGACCACCACGTGCTTCAATGAGCTGTGACCGCGGAATGCCGCCTCGATCGCCTGTCGCGCATCGTCCGGCCCGTGAGGCTCAATCTGTACCACAGCGTGTAGCCACGAGCAGCCTCCGGGCGTGATCAGGACCCCCGTACAGGTCGCGACCTTGCTTACCTCTGCGTAGATCGTGGGTTCCCGTGGCATTCCCATCAGGTTCTTATGCTCGAGTCCCGCCGGCAGCAGCGCGTGAAAGATGGGGTCCCGCCGGTGGGTGATGGTCGTGACTTTGAAGATCGGTTGTTCTCGGACGCCATCCATCGTCCCCGACAGGTCCGGGAAGGGGCCTTCGGACGCGAACTCATGGGTCAGGACGCCCTCGAACACCAGCTCCGCGTTCGCCGGGATTTCCAGGGGGACCGTCCTCGCTTGCGTCATCGGTGTTGGGGCCATTGCCTGAGCGATACCCATCTCGTCCACCCCTTTGGGGGGTGACATAGCGGCTGCCAGGAGGATGTGGGGTGGCAGCCCGATGCAGACCGCCATCGGCAGCCCGTCCGGGAACTTCCGCCACGCCGTGTCAGTTCCCCGCTGCTCGACGATGCGCCCTACCAGGCGGTCCCTCCCGATGCGCATCAGCCGGTGAAAGGAGAGATTGCGTCCATAGTCCGGATCGACGATGACCGCGACCCCTGCGGTGATGTAGGGCCCCCCATCCTGGGGATGATAGCGCGGAATCGGGATCTGATCGAGGTCGACGTCAGATAATACGACCTCCTGGCACGGTGCATTCTCGACAAACGGGGGTGTCGCCGGCTGGGCCAATGCCTTTGCCATCGCGGGAACCAACTCGTTCACACTGCAGCCAAGGACCCGCGCAAAGTGGGACCTTTGGGCGACGTAGCCTGAGGCGAGGCGCCAACCCGGATAGCCCGCCAAATGCTCGAACAACAGCGGCTGCCCGTCGTGACGGGCGAGAATGCTCGCAACCTCGAACTGCGGGGAGACCGCATCGGAAATCCGCTGCAGTTCGCCCGCTGCATCCAGTTCGGCGATGAAAGCGCGCAAATCCATGTCTTGGGCTCCGTTCCGGTCGGTCCTGACGTTTAACCGTAGTATAGCAGAATGGCCCACTCCGCAAACGCACTCTTACTTTCCCGGAAGGTAGCTTCTCTCTACGTGAAAGAGATACGGATCTCCTCAACGTGGTGCGTCATCGTTTCATGAAGCAGGGCATCGGCGTCGATCTCGTCCTCCACCTGGCGGACCTGGTCCAACCGCGACCAGGTCGCGGGACTCTGGGCATGGAGCGAACACGGATCCCGATAGGGTTGTATGGAGATTTCATAGGTTCCGATCTGCTTCGCGAGGTCGATGATCTCCAGCTTGTCCATCCCGATCAAGGGACGAAGAATCGGCATATGGGTGGCGTCGGCGATTACATTGATATTCTTGAGAGTTTGCGAGGCGACTTGCCCGAGGCTTTCGCCGGTCACGAGCGCGGGCGCCTTGCGGTAGAAGGCGACTCTTTCCGCGGCTCGCATAATGAAGCGCCGAAATACCACGGTCGCGACGCGGGAATTCAACGAGGCCATCGCGGCCTCGAAGGGCGCTGCCGAGATCATAAAGAGACGACCGGCGACACGGTGGGGTGCCAGGAGCTGATGGGCCATCGCCACGACCTTCGCGTCGTGAATCTCCTGCGTTCCCCGCAGAAGGTGGAAGTGCACGAAGTCGATGGTACATCCTCGCTTCATCATCAGGTGCGCCGCAACCGGCGAGTCGATGCCTCCGGAGAACAGCGCGATCACGCGCCCGCTGGAGCCGAGCGGGAGCCCACCCAACCCCGGGATCCGGCGGACAAAGATGTAGGCCTCTTCGTCATAAATCTGAATCGTGAGCGTGACGTCGGCGTCCCTCAGATCGACCGGTGCCCCGATCTCATCGGCAATCCGGCCTCCGATCTCTCGATCTACCTCGGGCGAGGTATAGGGGAATTGCTTGTTACCCCGTGCAGTGCGGACGCGGAAACTGGTCTCCGGCGTGATGACGTCACGTGCCAGCATCACCGCAGTCTCGCCGATTACGTTCATATCGAGCGGTGTCGTGGTCACCGGGGCGATGTAAGCGATACCGGGGAGCCGGCTGAGCCGTGCCTCCATCTCGCCCGCCGAGACTCCCTCAGGGGACTTGATGACGATGTATCCGTACGAACGGGAGACCTTCGCGTCTCCGAGATCTCGCAGCGCGGTCTGGATGTTGCTGACAAGCCTTCGCTCAAAGTTGACGCGGTTGTGTCCCTTGAGACCGAGCTCGCCGTAGTGCACGATGTATTGTTTCGACATAAATCCTCCGCACGTATCATAACACAGAGCATGGGCCGGGAAAGGTGCAACGTGTGTTTGGACTTTGCCCCCAAATCAGGTATGCTCGACTCGAATGACTTGATGCGAGGTTGCTGATGAAGATCGTCATGCCCGAGTTTGTTTTACCGATCCTGCAGGCGCGCACGTGCGAGTTGGTGGAAGACTGGGATCTTCTCGACGCTTGTGATATCGTGCTCATCGAAGATCTCGGATTCACCGATGGCGATGTAACGCCCAACGACATGAGCTCCGATAGGGTGGAGGGTCACGACGAGCGCAGCCGGCCGGACATCCAGGACGCCGAGGTCGTGATGGTACCGTGGACGCTCTCGCACGAGTCACTGAAGCTGCTTCTCCACGCGCCCACGCTGCGATGGGCCCACGTGATGACAGCCGGGGTGGAGCACGTGGTGCGGGCGATGTCGCCGGGTCGCGATGTGGTGATCACGAATGCGGCCGGCGTCTTTGATGTGCCGATTGCTGAGGCGGTGCTGACGTGGATCCTCGTGGTAGCAAAACGCGTTCCCGAGTTCCTCGTCCAACAGCGGGCGCACCAATGGCATCTCCTGCGGCTGCGCGAGCTAAGTGATCTTACCGTCGGG
The DNA here is from genome assembly GCA_963775195.1 of uncultured Chloroflexia bacterium. Lineage (GTDB taxonomy): Bacteria > Chloroflexota > Anaerolineae > B4-G1 > SLSP01 > PWVB01. The sequence continues at coordinate 319,296 of CAVZIC010000017.1, read as the reverse complement.
CTCATCGGCCTTGGCAGCATCGGGACGGAGATCGCGTGCCGTTGCCAGGCGATGGGGATGCGTGTGATTGCCACACGTCGACATCCCGAGCGCGCTACCTCCTGCGCCGATGAGGTCCTCTCACCCGATCGACTGCCGGACTTGCTGGCGGCATCGGACTTTGTTGTGGTCGCTGCACCTCTGACCCCCCAGACGCGGGGCCTGCTCAGCACGAACGAATTGCGCCGGATGCGATCCGACGCTTGGCTGATCAATATCGCCCGCGGCCCCATTGTCGATCACGAAGCGCTCATCGAGGCCCTGCAAGAGGGGCAGATCGGGGGGGCGGCTCTGGACGTCTTCGATGAGGAACCCCTGCCGGCGGACTCGCCGCTGTGGGATCTGCCGAACGTGATGATCACGCCTCATAACAGTTGGAGCACGCCACACTTCAAGCAGCGCGAGGCCGAGCTCTTCCTGGATAACCTGGCTCGTTATCTGCGTGGCGACCAACTGCGCAACATCGTGGATCTGTCGCGGGGGTATTGAAAAGGGCATGAAGGTCGGTATCGATCTGCGTCTGCATGCGTATGCACCCGGCGGCATATCCCGTTACGCACGGCGCCTCTGCCGTGCGTTAGCGGAGCTTGAACCTGCCGAGCAATGGTCGTTGATCTCCCACCGTAAGGAACAGGACATGGTGGCCCTGCCTGGTGCCCGGACACGTCGTGTCTGGACCCCCCCGCATCATCCCCTGGAAAAGTGGCTGTTTGGTGTGGAGTTGTGGCCGATGGGGCTCGACATCCTCCATAGCACCGACTTCATTCCGCCGGCTTGGGGGGCGCGCCATCTGGTAGCTACGGTGCACGATCTCAATTTCCTGCATTATCCGGACTATCTCACGGAGGACGCCCGTCGCTATTATAACCACCAAATCGAGTGGGCTGTGAAGCGTGCGGATGCGATCATTGTAGACTCCTACGCGACGCAGCGCGACCTCGTGGAGCTGTTGGGGGTGGATCACGAGCGCGTGACCGTGGCCTATCTGGCAGCGGACGAACGGTTCAGGACGCTGCCGGTCAACGATACCCACAGCGCGCTGACACGCTATGGCCTCACGCCGGGGTATATGCTTTTTGTGGGCGTCTGGGAACCGCGGAAGAATCTGCCGGGTCTGCTTGAGGCCGTTGCGCTGCTTCGGGACAGAGGGGAGGCGCAGCGCCTGGTCATCGCCGGGCGGCCGGGGTGGCTGTACGGCGAGGTCTACGCCCGGATCCAGTCCCTCGGTCTTGAGGGCTGGGTCCACTTCATCGAGGGCCCCACGGTCGATGAGCTGGTCGCCCTCTACAATGGCGCGCTGTTGCTCGTGATGCCTTCGTTTTACGAAGGGTTCGGATTGCCTGCCCTGGAAGCGATGCAGTGCGGTCTGCCAACCGTGGTCTCGAATCGTGCCAGTCTGCCCGAAGTGGTGGGGGAGGCCGGGTTGCTGGTGGATCCGGATGACGTGGTGTCGATAGCCACTGCGCTCGCCACAATCGCCGAGGATCGGAGCCTGCGCCACCGTTTGCGCGAGGCCGGATTCAAGCAAGCTGCAACGTTTAGCTGGCGGGCGACGGCAGAACGGACGATGGCGGCCTATCGGGCAGCGATGGAGAAATAGGGGAAAAGACTCAGCCTTGCGAGGTAGGCCCCAACCTGAAGGTGTGGAGCGCGGTATACTCTGCCCCGGAGGGTGTGAGGATACTCCGGAAGAATATGATTTCCCTCGCCGGCACGATGCCGAGTGTCCCGATCTCCGTTTGTGCGATGGTGTCCCCCAACGCCCGGACATCTCGACTGTCGGCATTGCGCTGGACGCGTCCCAATGTCAGATGGGGTGAGAAGCGGCGCTCTTCCGGCGTGAAGCCGAGACCGGCCATTGCCTCGTTGACGGTATCGTGAAGCAGCGACAACCACGACGAGGCATCCTGCACGCCGACCCACACAACCCGTGGGCGGCTGGCATTCGGGAAGGCCCCCAGTTTTCCAACCTCGAACTCGAAAGGCCTGGCGTTGCGGGAGACCACGCTCAAGGCGGCGCGAACGGGTTCGACCCGCTCCGGCAGGATGTCACCGAGAAAGTGGAGCGTGAGATGAATGCTTGACGGATCGACCCAGCGTACGGTGCCCTCGGGGCCGGTTCGCTTGAGCAGTCGCTGGACGCCCCCGAGCTTTGCGTGAATCTCCTCGGAGAGAGGAATCGCGATGAAGGTGCGCAGGGTTGTGACGCCGGGCATATTCGCCACGCGTTTACTGCGCCGGCTCAACCCCGAAGTTGGGCAGTGGTGCCGCGAAGAGCTGATTGTCCGCAATCAGATAGAGAACCTGCGATTGGGGGTTGACGGTGAGTGCTTCGATGCGCTGGAGCTCACCTTTCGGCAGGCGATACTGGTGGACGAAGCTGCCGCGCTTGTCAAGGGCGATGATCCGCTCGCGTTGGGAATCGGCGAGGAAGACCAGTCCGCTATCCGGGTCGGGGTCGATCGTCATGACCAGCGGGGTGAAGTCGGCGTCCGGCAGACCGTTGATCTCAAATGAAGGATCCAGGGATCCGGAGAAGTACGACAGTACCTTCCCATCGCCCATCAACAGATAGACGCGGCCATCAATCGCCAGATCCTGGACCAATTGTAGATCCGGAGCGGATCCCTCCGCGAAATACGACCTCGGAGCATCGTAGATCCCGTTCACAGGCTCGTACATCAGGACCTGGTTTGCCTGTCTATCCACGAGATAGATGTTCTCGCCAAACGCCTCCATCGCGGTGACGTTCCCGGGATTCAGGTCCCCTTGGATATGTTGTACCGTGATGCTGCCGGGGCCGAGAGCCGGCTCGTAGATGAAGATGTCCCCGCCGTCGCTGTAGACAAAAACTGCCCCATCAGGATAGCTTCCACCTGGTTCGATCCAGCCGAAATCAACCAAGTGGTTGACGACCTGACCCAGGTAGCTCTGTCCCCGCCTCAAGATAGCCGTGGGGCCCTCCGCCGACGATGAGACGCCGTCCTGATTCAGCGGTAGCGCGATGACGGCGTCGGTCGCCGTCTCCAGGACATAGATCCAACCGTCCGCCACCAACACACGCCTGGGAGCCGGGGCCGTCCCCAGATCCAACAGTGGCGTTACCCTGAGCATCGCCGCACTCTCCATCGTGTCTACGGCTTGCTGAGCCTCCTCCTTCAACTGTGCAGCATCGGCGTTCTGGGGGTCCAGCCGTACAATCTGGCCCGCCAAGTCGAGGAGCTTGTGCCAATCCCCCGGATCCTGGGTACTGTATGCCTGGGTCCTGAGGGTTTTTGCCTCTTCCATCAGCTCCTCCGCCTTCAACGGGCCGCCTAACTGCAGGTACTTGCCCAGCGTGATAAGGGTGACGACCAGCAGTAGCCCGAGGGCGACCCAACGCAGGAGGGCTGACCTTTCGGGAGGGGGTGTACGTGAAGCGGTCTTCTGGCTGCTCTCGATCTTCCCGGGAAGTAGGGTGCGCAGCGCTTGCCGGAGGCGTGCTCTCTCGGCAGTCGTGGATCGCTCGGTTGCCCTCAATTGTCGAAGTCTGCGTCGCTCTTTGCTGTTGCGCTGGGACTCCTCGATCCATTCCCTAACCGGTGGCAAGGACAAACCGGCCCGCGCCCTCTGGCTTGTGGGAAGAGGCACCTCGCGCTCGAAGCCGGGCACACGATCGGGGTACGCCGACGATCTGCCCCGTGCTGCCGTTGCGGGAATCTCGGTACTGGTCGGCCTGGCCCCCGAACGGCTCCGGGGTGCAGATATCGGCTTGAGCGAGGCCGGCGTGACCGAGGTGTGTGGTTCGGGCTGTTGCTGGGGCTTCGTCTGTGTGTGAGTCCGCGCCTGAGCCCATGGCGCGGGCTTGGGCGTCGATGTAGCCTGTGCGCTGAACAATATGATACTGCCTGTGCTCCGGCGGTTGGTGAACTCCCTGCTCAGATGACTCGAGATCAGGGAGAGCTTCGGCAGGGATAGCGCCTGTTGCCAGACCTCCCGTGCCTGGGCTTCTGCAATCTGGGTCGTCGCCAGGCAGACCATACTTCCGGGATACATCGTGGTATAGCCGATGTGGATCACGGGGGGCACCACGCCACCCAGCGGCATCAACACCCGATCTCGTTTCGGGAAGACCTCTAGCTGGCTCTCTCCCGGAGGTATGGCTGCGGCATCCGGGGGATGATAGACGTAGGCATACGCGGCCCCGACTTGGCCCAAGAACAACTCATCGCCTGAAAAGACCGCACAAGTGATGCTGCCGGAGCACTTATTCCCGGACAGTGCCTCTTGGTTGAACGTGATAAGGTGACGGTTGGCTGCCGCCAGGGCGCGGCGGAGACGCGCGACGATACTGCCGGAGGAGGACCAGTAGGTCTTCACGACCAACGTGCGGATTTCGCGGCTGCGATATGGGAGCTCGGGCACCAGGTCGACGAGGACCGCAATCTGGCTACCTGCATCCGATAGGGCATTCAGCTGCGCCGCGGCAATCGTCGCGTCGGGAGTGGGGTTCTTGCTCCGCGCGCCGTCCTGGAAGCGCAAGATCTCAGTTTGGTATTGCATAAGCCACCGATCTAGATCAAGTTTAGGGTGTGGGCGCTATTCTGTCAAGGGAGTGGAACCGCCGTCGGCTGCCTCACGGCTGCACAACGGTCGTAAGGCGCCCGCACGATCAGGTCTCGGCCCTCAGCTGCTCATCCAGGGCGCCAAAATCGACCCTTGCAGTGAGATCGAGCGATAGTGGGGTCACCGAAACCTGGTGGGCATAGTGAAGACACCAAATATCGGAGCCGACTTCCGTTCGCTCCGGATGATCCATCACCTGGTAGCCCGCCTGATTTGCCTCTTGACGCTCCTTTTTGGGGATGGGCACGAAGTACCGCTGCCGGGAGAGCCTCGTAAGTTGCCACGGAGTGTCCGGGGTCGCGCCGTGAGGCAGGTTGATGGAAAGTAGATCGGCGTCGAAGGGCAGGGGCCGTTGCAGGATGCGTATCGCGAACTGCCGCGTAAACGCCTTGGCTGCTGCATAGTCCTCCGATGCATCCCCGATGAGATGATTCTCGACCGGCATCTCGACGGAGATCGCGAGTGCCGGAATCCCGAACGCCGCAGCCTCCACCGCCGCACCGATGGTGCCGGAGATGGTGATGTCGATGCCGACGTTCTCACCGAAGTTGATCCCCGAAACCACAAGGTCGGGAGGACGAGGGACCAGCCGCGCCATCGCGTGAATCACACAGAGTGCGGGGGTGGCATCGATTTCATAGGCACGATAGGTCGAACCCGCGATACTGCAGGGCACCTCGGTGATTTCACCGCTGACGGAAGCCGGCATCGAACGCCCCGATCCCGACCACTGCCGATTCGGCGCGGCTATTACGACCTCACCCAATCCACTCACGGCCTCCACCACAGCCCGCAGCCCGGCGGACCGGATGCCGTCGTCGTTTGTCACCAAAATCAGGGGATCTCCCAATTTGCCCTCCGCATTTGCCTGTTGCGTTGCAGGGTTCGCATAGGCGTGGGTTCAAAGATAGCATGCAACGTCACAGGGGCAAGCAAAACAGAAAACCTTCCGGGAAGGTGTTGTTACCTTCCCGGAAGGTTAAGCGGTCTGACCGACGACGCCCTAACGAGAGTAATACTCGACGACCAGTTGCTCGTCGACGGGCTCCTGAATGTCTTGCCGTTCGGGCTCGCGGAGAATCTTTCCCTCTGGACCCTCACGAGATAGCCACTCCGGGACCGGCGGCGGCGATTCGATCAACTCCCCGACCTCTGGAATCCGCCGCGTCTTGGCCTTCAGTGCTATGGTCTGGTCGGGGCTGACCAGGTAAGACGGTATATCGACCCGTCTGCCATCCACCAGAATGTGCCCGTGCGAGACAAACTGCCTCGCCTGTGGACGCGTGCGCGCCCATCCCATCCGGTAGACGACGTTGTCGAGTCTGCGCTCCAGCAGTTTCAGTAGAGCCGGGCCGGTCAGGTCTTGCGCTTGCTGTGCCATCCTGTAGAAGCGGCGAAATTGGCGTTCGCGCATCCCATAGGTGCGCTTGACCTTCTGTTTCTCGCGCAACTGGCGATCGTAGTCCCCTCTGCGACGTCGCGAAAAAGCCGCGGATTTGCCGTGCATCCCGGGCGGCTGGTCCAAGCGGCGCTGTAGGCTCTCGCCTCCATTTCCGAAGAGGTCAACCCCTTCGCGCCGCGATAGCTTGTGTTTTGGGCCCGTATATCGTCCCATGCTCGATACTGCCTCCTTATGCATTGTGTCTTCCGGAGAGATTCCCGGCTGCGCCACAGGCGTACCTTCCCGAAAGATCAGATGCGTGACTTACCTTATCAGGAGCCAGTATGAGCATGCCATGTCCTATTTTCAAGACATTTCTATTCTAAATTCAACCGCCTGGCTTCTTCGCTAGCGAAGGCAGACTTCCGTGCTCGCTGAGATCCTCGGTCAGCGCGGCGACAAAGAGGAGCGACGAGAGCCGGTTCAAATAGGCCACATTGGCCTCCCCGAATTCTGATTCGGAGGCGACAAAAGCCACGAGCCTTCGCTCAGCGCGCCGCACCACAGCCCGCGCCACGTGAAAGGCGGCGCTGGATATCGAGTCTCCCGGTAACACGAAGTCCTTCAGGGGCGGCAGGCGGGTTTCGAGGTCAGCGATACAGCCCTCCAGCCATGCCACATCCTCGCCCGTGAGACCCGGATAGCGTCCACGGGCCTCCGGGACCGCCGACAGATGGGAAAGCAGCCGGTAGATGTGTTGCTGCACGGTGGGCAGCATATCTCTAGGCAGTTCGGCCCGTGCCTGAGCACGGGCCATACCGATAGCCGAGGTTGCCTCGTCAAGCGTCCCAACTGCCTCGATCAGCGCGCTGTTCTTGGCAACGCGCTGGGTGCCTTCCAGACGTACCGTGTCGCCGTGGTCTCCCTTTCCGGTGTAGAAGCCCGAATCGTGCATCGGGTCTGCCGCTATCGGAAGCCACCCGCGCCGATCAGTTGCACGTAGTTGGCGCGCTCGAAGGCATCCGGGTTGGGGCTCTTCTTGTGACTCAAAATCCCCTTGATCTCGTGCAGCGACTCGTAGTTATGGCTCTCGAGCCAGAGATCCACGCCCTCTACGAGCTGTCCGATTTTGCTGACCCCTTCCTGCAGCAGGACCGAGCAGACGTTGGCGATGTCGGCACCGGCCATCACGGCCTTGATGACATCCTCCGGGGTGTGAATCCCCGTCGTGAGCGCCAGCGAGGCGTCGATCTGGCCATAGAGGATGGCGACCCATCTCAGCGGGAGGCGCATCTCCTCCGAGGTACTCAACGTCAGACTGCGCTTCGAGGCCAGGGCCTCGATGTCCAGCTCCGGTTGGTAGAAGCGGTTGAAGAGCGCCAGCCCATTGGCGCCGCTGCGACTCAGCACGGACGCGATGTGGGGAATGGAGCTGAAGAAGGGGCTGAGTTTCATCGCCACCGGAATCGTGACCTGCTCCTTGACGTTGCGCAGGACACTGAAGTAGAGTGCTTCAACCTGGGCCCCGGTCAGGCGATGTGAGGTCGGGATATAGTAGACGTTGAGCTCGATCCCGTCTGCACCGGCCTCCTCGAACAGCTTGGCATAACGCGTCCAGCCCCCCTCACTGTATCCGTTCAGGCTGGGGATCACCGGGATATCCACGGCTTCCTTCGCCTCGCGGATCAGGTCGAGGTATTCCATCTCATCGCGGCGGAAGAACTCGGGCTCCGGGAAGAAGTCCGTCATCTCCGCGTAACGATCCTTTTGGTTCTCGAGGATATAGTCGGTCAGGATAGCCTCTCGATCAATCTGCTCCTCGAACAAGGAGTAGAGTGTGATCGCCGCCGCGCCGGCATCTTCCATCCGCTTGATGCCGTCGAGATCACGCGAAAGCGGGGATGCCGAGGGCACCACCGGGTTCTTGAGAGACAGTCCCATGTAAGTCGTCGCCAGATTAGCCATCGTTCGTTACCTCCTTGAATGGTTACGTACCCCATTTTTAATACTATGATAGTCCATATCTACAAAAACTACAAGTGGCTTTGTCTATTGACACTTTCCGCGGAAACCGACATAATCGTGGTTGTATGAGAACAGTGAGAATTCAGTGGCTGTGCCTGTTGGTGCTCTTGCTTGCCGCAGGATGCTCAGGGGATGGCCGGATCGCCGGCGTGCGCGTGTTCACGGTCACACCAACGCCCTCACCTACTTTGACCCCCACTCTCACGCCCTCCCCCACCGCGACCGCCACGCCCATCCCTACGCCCACACCGACACCCCGTCCGGCGGAGGTGCTAGGTCAGGCTGAGCGTGCCTATAGGGATGGTGACTGGAGCACGGCGACCGACGCTTACGAGCAGACGTTAGCCGATCCGGCGGCCACCGAAGATGAGATCTCGCACGCGACCCTGGGACTTGGACAGACCTACATCGCTGCCGGTGCCTATTCGGACGCTGTGTCGCTGTTGGATGGCTTCCTCGGCGATTTGACAGCCGCGGGTCTTCCCACGAACACCCTGTCGACCACGGCGGTGGAGGCCCACGTGCTCCTTGGCGACGCGCTGCACAGTACCGATCAACCGCTGGCTGCAGCGGAGCATTACTCTGCCGTGATCGAGGCTCAACCACTGCTTGCTCCCTATGCTTACGAGTGGCTGGGCGACGCCCTCTGGGATGCCGGAGATTATGTGACTGCGACCGCAGCCTATTCGTCCGCGCTGGCGGACGCTGAGGCCGCCAGCAGCCAGGTCTGGCTGCTCGAAAAGATCGCCATAGCCCGTGCCGCCGGCGGGGATTACGAAGGTTCGATGTCCGCCTACGATCAGATCCTGACGATTGCACGGATCCCCGAATACCGCGCCCGGATCATGTACCAGGCTGCTACCACGGCGCTTGCTTTCGGGGAATCGGCCGACGCCTATGCCCGTATGCAGGATCTGATTGCGGCCTACCCGACCGAGGATCAGGCCTACGACGCGCTCGTGGAGCTGGTGAACGCGGGCGAACCCGTCGACGACATGCTGCGGGGATTGATCGATTACAATGCAGAAGCCTATGGTCCGGCCATCCAGGCTTTCTACCGGATCATTCTCGGAGATCCGGATCACAGTGGCGAACCGCATTACTATGCCGGCCTCGCCTTCCTCGAGACCGGCGACCTTGCCGAGGCGCTCGACGAGTTCGACATGCTGATTGACACCCACCCCGGCGATCCCTACGTGCCGGATGCGTGGCTTGGCAAGGCGATGATCCTGATCGACCAGGGCCGTCTCGATACGGCGCTGGAGGCCTACCAGGAGGGGATGGACCGCTATCCCGAATCGGAGCAAATGCCTGAGACGGCCGGGGACGTGATCGAGCATCTTGGCGACGTCGCGGCCTTCTCGCAGGCCTCGGATCTCCTCGTCGACCTGGCCGACCGCTATCCCAACGATGAACGTGCGCCGGAGACGCGCTTCGAGGCGGGGCTCTACGGCTATCGCGCCGGAGATATCGAGCGAGCGACCGCTGCGTGGGAGGATCTGACTGCGTGGTACCCCTACGACGAGTATGCACAGGGGGCGTGGTACTGGCTGGGGAAGGTGCACCTCTCGGCCGGCGAGACGATCAGTGCGACGGAGGCCCTGAGCGCCGCCGTAAGTCTGGGAAACTGGGATTTCTACGGTCTTCAGGCCGAGGATCTTCTGCAGGGCCGGGAGCCGTTCCAGGCTGCTCCCGATGCAATGGCGTCGTGCACGGGCCAGGCGGCCCAACGTGAGGCCGAGTCATGGCTCGCGGATTGGCTGAATCTCGATCCGGGGACCTCCGTGGGGACGCTGCCTACCTCGCTACTGAACGACGCGCACTTGAGGCGGGGCAAGCTTCTGCTCGACGCCGGGCACTTTGATGAAGGGCGGACCGAGTTTGAGGCTCTTGAGGGTTGCCACGGCCGACGACGCATTGACCCAATACCGGCTGGCCCTCTACTTCCGCGACGTCGGGCTTTACCGCTCCTCCATCATCGCCGCGACGGCGCTCTGGCAGCTTTCCCCTGCGGCCGACGTGGGCCAACTGCCGCTCTTTATCGGCTGCCTGATCTATCCGATGTACTACAGCGACCTGGTGGAGCAGGAGGCCGCGGCCAACGGGCTCTCCCCGCTCTATGTCTACTCACTGATGCGCCAAGAGAGCCTCTTCGAGGGATTTGCTACGTCATCTGCCGCAGCGCAGGGCCTTATGCAGGTCATTCCGCCGACGGGCGCCGCCATCGCCGAGGCGCTGGATTGGCCCCCCGATTACCAGTCCCAGGATCTCTACCGTCCCATGGTCAGCGTGCGGTTCGGCGTCTGGTATCTCGCCCAGCAAAAAGAGCGATTCGACGGCAATCTTTTCGCTGCACTCGCTGCCTACAATGGTGGCCCCGGCAACGCGGTCGGGTGGATGGAGGCCGCCGATGGTGACACGGACCTCTTTGTGGAGCTGGTTGGCTTCGGTGAGACGCAGAACTACATACGACTCATCCGTGAGTACTACGCGGCCTACCGCTGGCTCTATGCCGGGCCGGTGGACGTGATGAAGCCGGCCTCAGTCCTGCGCGGATCGCAGTAAGAGACAGCCGTCACTCGGCCAATAAGGGGCGCTTGCTCGGCATACCGGATCGCCGTGGGTACTTGGCAGGGGTCGCAGCAACTTTGTCGACCAGGACGAGGTAACGCGTCTCGCTTATCCCTCTGAGGTTCACGGGCACAAGCCTGCGCAGCCGTCCTCCGAGCTGTTTGAATGCCCATTCGCTGCGCTGTGCTTCTGATGGAGCGCCTTCCCCTTTTTGGGCCAGAGCGCGCCCGTTGATCTGCACCAGCGGCAGCAAATACTCCGCCAGGATAGGCAGGTCTGCGACGGCCCGAGCTATCGCCCAGTGAAAAGTCTCACGGTACTGCGGATCCTGGCCCAGCTCCTCCGCCCTGCCATGAAGCACGGTGACGTCCCTCAGTTGCAGTTGGTCGACGATATGCTGCAGAAACTGCGCCTTCTTGGCCGTCGCCTCGAGGAGCGTGAGTCTTATGCCCGGGCAGACGATCTTCAGTGGGATGCCGGGAAACCCCGCGCCCGTACCGACGTCGATCACGCGCTTTCCCGCAAACCGCTCTCCGGGTTCCAATGCCAGCAGACAGGAGAGCGAGTCAAGGAAGTGGCGGATCTGGATTCCGGTGTCATCGGTGATGGCCGTCAGGTTGAAGCGATCATTCCAGGTGGTGAGATGTTCCTGGTAGCGGCGCAGTGCCTCGAGATGCTCGGGTGTCAGTGATATCTGCAAGTCCTGGGCACCTGCGATCAGTTCGTACACAGCTTCATCCCCCACTTCATAGAGCCCGGATTGGCGTCTCACTTGTATCCACCAGGCGTTTATTATACCAGCAATCCCACCATGCCGAGGCTTGCGAGACGTCCTGCGAAGGTTGGCAGAAGTCGATAATCTTTGTAGATTGGGCAAAGCCCGGTATAATGGGCCTGGTGATCGGGTCGCCCGTGATGAAACCGGAGGAGAACGGCGTGGCGCGAGATGTGGTAGTGCGACGGGCAAGGCTCTCGGACTCAGAGGCCATTGCGGCACTTGTGAATGCTGCCCGGTCGGTCTCCACCGTGGAAGTACATCGCGAGGTCTCGCGGCTTGACGTTGCCGAGCGGTTCGGTCAGGTTGGTTTCATGATCGCGGAACGCGAGGGACGCCTTGTGGGAGTGCTCGGATGGCAGGTCGAGAACCTCGTCGTCCGTGTAACTGACTTTCTGATTGCCTCCGCTGTCGACCCCATGATGGTGGGGCGGGCGCTTGTGGGTAAGATGGAGACAGAGGCTATGGAGTTGCAGGCTGAGGCCGTAGTCCTCTTCTTGCCCTCGGATGCCGGCGAGGCGCTGGTCGCGTTCTGGACGGGATTGGGGTACGCATTCCAGGACGTCGCGGAGCTGTACGGTGCCTGGAGGGAGGCTGTGGCCGAGCAGGGCCTCACGGCAGAGCGTGTGATGCTCAAGCATCTGAGAGAGGGCCTGATCCTGCAGCCGGTTTGAGACATGATTCCTTGGACGGACATCCCAGGAGAGAATCACTGTATGGAAAAGATTAAGAATTTCGTCAACGAGCATCCCCAATGGACATCCTGGATCGTGCTTGCGATCGGGATGGTCGCGATCCTGGTGTGGTCGGCCCGGGATGTCGGCCTCCTCCCGGGGCAGTGGGCAGCACTGATCGTCGCTACGATCCTCGTGGCCGGTCTCGCAGTATGGATCATCGGGTGGGAGGATGAGGAAGAGGAAGTTGAAGAGGGTCCGGAAGCCACCGCCCCACGGGGTGGCTTGTTCAGGCGCAAGGCCGCAAAGCAGGCCGCGGCCCAGACCGCACCGGACGCTGATGTCGAGGCAACGGCTCAGGAGGAATCACAGGCCTCTTGAGAATGCGGCTGAAGCAGTAAGCAAAGGTCCCTTGCCCTGGGATCGGGAGTATCGCGGCTGATTGCATCCCACATGACCCACCCCCGCATCACGACGGGGGTGTTTGTTTTTCCGGGTCATCAAGGGTTGCCCTGACCACGACATGAATTATAATGCGACCCACCATAGATTGGAGGTAGCTATTGGTCAATGAGAATTCGAGCGAAGCCCCAGCGTCGACCGCTGTAGCTCTCGACGACCAGGAACCTTCACTCAGCCGATCCTTTGGCATTCGCTCGTGGCTCCAGGATGTGCTGGAAACCCTGCTCCTGGCTGCAATTCTGTTCTTCGTTATCAACACGTTCACCGGACGGTATCAGGTCCACGGACAAAGCATGGAGCCAAGTCTCCACGATGGCCAATACTTGATCGCCAGCAAGCTTACCTACTGGCTGCATCCGCCTGAGCGCGGCGACGTGATCGTGCTTGAGCCCCCTACCGAGAGCGGCGACGTCCCCTACATCAAGCGTGTGATCGGACTTCCGGGTGATCTCGTCGAGGTCCGGGAGCATCGGGTCTGGGTCAACGGTATTGCGCTCAACGAGCCGTATATTGACCAGCCTCCCGGCTATCCCGGGAACTGGGTCGTCGGCGAGGGGGAGTACTTTGTCCTGGGCGACAATCGCAACAATTCGAGCGATTCCCACTCCTGGGGATTGCTTCCGGCAGGTAAGATCCTCGGCAAGGCAGTTTTCTCTTATTGGCCGCCCGAGTATTGGGGGAAGATACCTCACTACACGTTCCCTGAACTTCAAGAGGCTCAATAGCCGGCGCTGTGCAGGGAGCGTGTTTCGTTCTGTCGCCGTCATACGTTGGCTTGACGGTGGGAGTGTGGATGGGACTCAGAGATATGGTACAAGGTGTCGAAGCTTCTCAAGTACCCGGTGCTAGCGCACCCGGTGCAGGACAACTCATAACGGAAGGTCAGACTGGCCACGAAGCGATGCGACCGCCCGGCTTGGAGTCTGCCGAAGAGCCTTGGGGCCAGACCGGCCCGACGGTGGAGGAAGCCGGCCCCCCTGCCAGGGAGCAGAATCAGCTCTGGGCGTGGGCGCGTGACATCCTGGAAACCTTGGTTTTGGCCGCAATCATTTTCGTCCTGGTCAACACGCTGACCGGACGCTACGAGGTGCAGTCGATCAGTATGGAGCCTACGTTGCATGAGGGGCAGTATCTCATCGTAAGCAAGTTCACGTACTGGTTTCATCCGCCGCAGCGAGGGGATATCGTCGTGTTGGATCCCCCTGACCATCGGAGCACCATACCGTATATCAAGCGTGTCATCGGTCTCCCCGGCGAGCACGTGGAGGTGCGTGATGGGCGGGTATGGATCAACGGGACTGCGCTTAACGAGCCCTATGTGAGTGGCCCGGCGCTTTACCAGGACGACATTGTCCTGGGCCCGGATGAGTACCTGGTGTTGGGCGACAATCGAAACAATTCCAGCGACTCCCACGTCTGGGGGACGCTGCCCGGCGAGAACGTCATTGGCAAGACGATCTTTCGCTATTGGCCGCCCGACAAGTGGGGTGCCATTACGCACTATCGCTATCCTGAATTGGAGGGAACGCCATGAAACGTCGTGAGTTGGCCCGCACCATCGATCACACACTCCTGAAGCCCGAAGCAACCCCGAGCGAGGTGGAGCGTCTCTGTCGAGAGGCTCTGAAGTATCATTTCGCGTCGGTCTGCGTCAACCCGCTGTTCGTGCCGATGGCGGCCAAGAAACTTGCCGGAAGTGACGTCGCGGTCTGTAGCGTCGTCGGATTCCCGCTGGGGGCAACCTCCACGGCCATCAAGGTCTGCGAGGCCGAATTGGCGATCGCCAAGGGAGCCACAGAAATTGATATGGTGATCGCGATTGGGCTCCTGAAGGCCGGAAAAGTGGACCGGGTGCGCGAGGATATCACGGCGGTAGCCGCGGCATGTCACGCGCAGGGCGCGCTTCTCAAGGTCATCATCGAAGCTGTTCTCCTGACCGATGCCGAGAAAGTGGCGGCCTGTGAGGCATGTCAAGCCGCGGGCGCCGATTTCGTCAAGACGTCCACCGGTTTCTCCAAGGGCGGTGCGACGGTCGACGATGTCGCCCTGATGCGCAAGACGGTGGGAGCCGAGATGGGGGTCAAGGCCGCCGGTGGTATTCATACCTACGCCGACGCTATCGCTCTGATCGAGGCCGGTGCCACCCGTATTGGGGCGAGTCGTGGCGTCTCCATTGTAGAGGAAGCGCCTGAATGAGCTATACCTGCCCCAACTGTAGTTTCGGGTCCCTCAAACCCACCAAGATCACCTATCTCCGCCGCTGGGGCGTGCACATGGTCACGCTGCCCGACTTCCCTGCCTGGCGGTGCGATTCGTGCAGCTACACGCGCTATGACAGCGCGGCCCTGGCCCACGTCGAGTTCATCTTCGGTCCCGATGTTGAATCCCTGATGGAAGGCCCCTACCGGCGTTTCCGAGCCGGCGAGGGGCCGGACGAGCAAGGCCCTCGACGCTGGTCCTATTGACCGGGGTCGAAACCCCGCGGCTGGTAGCTCATAGCGCCAGCCGCTTTTGTTAGGTACGACCATATCGACGCTCAGCCTTAAGTGTTTGCATTCCTAGTTCAGACACGCAGTCTGTGCCAAGGGGGGACAAATGGAAGTAGAACACTCGACTGAAGCCCTGGTCCTGGTTATTGGGGCAGGGCCGGCCGGTCTCTTTGCTGCGCAGGAATTGGCTGCAAAGGGGGTTCAGGTCATCCTACTGAACCGTGACATCAAGCCGGGCGGATTGGCCGAATACGGCATCTACTACAGCAAGCACAGGATCAAGGATGTCTTGCGAGCACAATTTCAGAAAATCCTTGATGTGCCGCAGATCAGCTATTGCGGCAACGTCACGATCGGGGAACACGCTGACGTCACGTTGGCGCAGTTGCGCGGGATGGGCTTCGACGCCATCGTGGTCGCCGTCGGAGCCCAGGGCACTAAGTGGCTTCGGCTGCCGGGCGAACACCTGCGGGGCGTCTATCATGCCAAGGATGTGATTTACCACTACAACGGGCTTCCGCCCTTCAGCGAGCAGCACTTCGATATCGGGAAGCGAGTGGCCCTGATCGGTGTCGGCAACGTAATGGCCGATGTTGCCCAGTGGTTGGTGTGTGACCTGAAGGTGGATGAGGTCGTCGCCGTGGCGCGCCGTGGCCCGGCCGAGGTCAAGTTTTCGCCGCGAGAGCTTGCCTGCGTCGCGGCCAACCTCGATTTGGCCGTGCTGGATCAGGAGTTCGTTCGGGTGCGTGCGCGGATGGAGGCCGTGGGCCAGGACCCCGTGGCTGCGAAACGGTTTATCGTTGACGTGCTGCAGCAGGCCGAGGAGCCCATCTCCGATACGCGGATGCGATTCCGCTTTCTATCCTCGCCTATCCGCATCCAGGGCGACGACACCGGGCGCGCGTCGGGCCTCGAGGTGGAGGACACCGAGTTAACGCTGACGGCGGATGGGGAGACAAAAGCGCGGGGCCTTGGCACCACGCAGGTGCTTGACGTCGACACGGTGATCTTCTGCATCGGGGACCGCGTGAGTGAGGATTTTGGACTGCCCGTCCAGTCGTTCTCGTTTGTCAAGAATCCCGCACCCCGTTACCCGGTCGACGGTATCTCGTTCGAGGCTTACGACCCCGCCGCGGGGGCAGCGCTCGATGGCGTCTTTCTTGTGGGGTGGGCTCGCCTGGCCAGCAAGGGCCAGGTCGCGCTGGCCCGGAAAGACGCACGTGGCTGCGTCAAGTCCGTCCTCTCCTATCTAGCCCAGCACCCTTCGTCGCTCGATCCGGATGCAGCGCGACGTGCCCTGTTCGACAAACTGGCCCGGCTCGGCAAACCGATTGTCGACAAAGAAGACGCACTTCGTCTGGCTGAGATCGAGGCCGCCGAGGCCGAGCGTCGTGGGGAACCCAACTACAAGTTCACGGCGAATGAGGCGATGCTGGAGGCGTTGGAACTGGGTTAGAGCTCGGTTGAGCCGAAACGCCGCGATCGAGAGGAGATCACAGATGCGCATTGTCTATTTCGACATTGATTGCCTTCGGCCCGATCATCTGGGTTGCTACGGCTACGAGCGCCCTACCTCGCCCACCCTCGACGCGCTTGCCGCGGAAGGCACTTGCTTCGACCACTACTATTGCGCCAGCTCGCCCTGCCTGCCCTCGCGGACCGCGTTGTTCTCCGGGCGCTTCGGCATCCGAAACGGCGTGACCTCCAACCACGGCGCAGGCGCGCAGTTCCATCTCCAAACCCGGACCTATGGCGGCCCGCAACCGGAGAACGAGATGCTGATGCGCCAACTGCGGCGCCACGGCTACGACACCATCAGCTTCTCCAACTTCGCCGACCGCCACAATGCGCTCTGGTTTATGTATGGGTGGTCCGAGTTCCACACGCCCAACCTCAAGGGCGGCGCCGAGACCGCGGACGAGGTCAATGCGCCGTTACTCCGCTGGCTACAACACAACGCGCAGCGCGAAGACTACTTCCTGCACGTCAACTACTGGGACGTCCACCGCACCTACAAGATGGACGTCTCGTGGGCGGATCGATTCCTGGCGTCGCCTGTCCCACAGGCATGGCCCGACGAGGCCGCGATCCGCGCGCACCAGGCGATCACCGGCCCGTTCACGGCGCGGGGCCAGTTCCGCGACAACGTCAGCCCCTATCCCGCTGATGCCCGGCGCGGTTACCTCACGCGCCGACTTCGAGCAAATGGTTACGGGTTACGATGCCGCCATCGCCTACACTGACAGCCACGTCGCCGAGGTACTTGACGCGCTGGACCGGCAGGGGGTGTTGGACGACACCGTTGTCATCGTCTCCGCGGATCACGGCGATGCCTTCGGCGAGCACGGCATCTACTCGGACCACGTCTGCGCGGACGAGTGTATCCACCACATCCCCTTGATTGTCCGCGCACCCGGCCTCGCCGCCGCGGGCCGTCATTCCGATGCCTTCCTCTACAACGTCGACCTGGCGCCGACGCTCTGCGACCTGCTCGATATCCCTTCGCCGCCAGAATGGGACGGGACCTCGTTCAAGGCCAACCTGCAGGGGCCTGACGGGCTGGACCGTGACACCCTCGTCTGGGACTGCGGGCTCTACACCGTCCAGCGCGCCGTCCGCACGCGGACGCACCTGATGATCCGCACCTACGACGACTACGGCTACGCCTTCGACCCCGTCGAGCTCTACGACATGAAGGCAGACCCCTACCAGACGACGAACATCGCCGCCGACGCCCCCGACGTCGTCCGCGCTTGCAGCGCCCTGATGGACGACTGGGTCCAGGCGCAGATGGCGAAACCCCACTGGCACGCCGATCCCCTCAGCGAGATCCTCCGCGAGCGGGCTTAGGTCGCCGACAGAGAGATTGGACCAGTTTTCCGAAACTGGTCCAATCTTGATGCTTCGGACAAAACAGGCCCCCGGCTTCAACCGGGGGCCTGTGATCTGGCTTGCCTTAGTTCCGTCGCGATCGCGGGGGACGCGATCCGCGGGAGCGATTGCCCTGCGATTGAGACTGCGGGGCCGGCGCGCCGTAATTGAAGTCCTCCAGCCGCCGCCGCTCGATGCGCTTGCCCAGCAACTGCTCGATCTGGCGCACCAGCACTTCATCGTCCTGCTCGACGAAGGTCCGCGCCTCGCCGGTGGCGTCCACACGCCCCGTGCGCCCGATGCGATGCGTGTAGGCATCCACGGTGTCGGGCATGTCGAAGTTGATCACGTGTGTGATATCCGCCACGTCGATGCCGCGCGAGGCAACGTCGGTGGCGACCAGGATGTCGACCTTGCCGCTGCGGAAGCCGTCGAGCGCCCGCTGCCGCTGATTCTGCGACATATTGCCCTGCAGCGCGGCGGCCCGGATATTCTGCTTCACCAGGTCGCGCGCGAGATTCTTCGCACGGTGCTTCGTGCGTGTAAAGATCAGCACGCGCCCCGTGGCGGTTTGGTCCAGCATCGTCAGTAACAGATCCTTCTTGAGGTGCCGGGGCACCGGATAGAGCGCGTGCGACACCGTCTTGGCCGGCGCGATCATGCCGACCTGCACCGTGACCGGATCCTTGAGGATGTGGGCAGCCAGGTCCCGGATATCGTCAGGCATGGTCGCCGAGAAGAAGAGCGTCTGGCGCCGTGTGGGTAGCACTTTGAGGATGCGGCGGATGTCGGGCAGGAAGCCCATATCGCACATCCGGTCCGCCTCGTCAAGGACCAGGACCTCGACGTGTGACAGGTCAATGGCACGGTCGCCCAGGAGGTCGAGTAGCCGCCCGGGGCATGCTACGACGATGTCTGCGCCTCTCCGGAGGGCTTCCACCTGTGGATTCTTGCTCACGCCACCGTAGACGGTGATGCTGTGGACCTTTGTCTGCTGGCCAAGCTCCCCGATCATATCGTGGATCTGCTCTGCCAGCTCGCGCGTGGGCGCCAAGATCAGCGCCCGCACGTGGCGGGATCGGTTCTGGATGAGCCGGTTCAGAATGGGCAACGCGAACGCTGCGGTCTTGCCGGTGCCGGTCTGGGCAATGCCCATCACGTCACGGTTCTTGAGGACGACGGGGATGGCTTGCTGCTGAATGGGGGTGGGCTCGGTATAACCCGCCGACTCGACGCCGTCCATAATGCGCGGGTCGAGTGAAAACTGTGTGAAACTCACTTGGTGGTCTCCTTGGCTCCGCGAGCCAAGTCGCACTCCTGGCCCTACGATGCGAAAACTGCTTGATATTAGACGTCGCGACCTCGCTGGTCGCAAACACAAGCACACATTATACTGGTTTTGCGGAATAGGGCCAGCGTTCGTCGCATTTCTCTTTGCCTCAACCGTCTGACATCACAAGGAGCTACGGCCGATGTGGGTACGACTTTCCGACCGGCTGCATCGCGTCTCAACAGGTTGGGTGACGCTTGCGGCAGTGGTGATATTCCTGCTGTTCATGGGCTTGGTGCTGCCCGCACAGTCGGCTCGGTCCACCGGCACCGAGGACGTTGGGTCGCCCGACACGTCTTTCTTCTATACGCCTCGCGATCTCTACCGGATGGCGGAGGCTTACGGCTCACAAGGCCGGGCCGACTACATCCGGGCTCGCTTCACCTTTGACCTGGTCTTTCCGATCGTCTACACGTTCTTCCTGGTGACGTCGATTAGCTGGCTGACACGTAGATCATTTGCATCCGATTCGCGATGGCAGCTTGCGAATCTGGCCCCGCTTGTCGGCGCGCTCTTCGACTATCTGGAGAACGTCTCCGCGTCCGTCGTGATGGCCCGCTATCCTGATCCAACCCCGGTGATAGCTCTGCTCGCCTCTGTTTTCACGCCGATCAAGTGGCTCTTCGTCGGTGGCAGTTTCGTGTTGTTGCTCATCGCGATCGTGGCTGCGATCCGGTGCAGGCAGGTCGGGCGCCAACTGAACTGAGGAGAGAGAATGCCAAAGGACTTCATCACGTTCCTCGATTTCACCGAGCCTGAGATCACCTACCTGCTTGACCTTGCCGACACCCTGCGCGAGGCGTGGCGGCTCAAGGAGATGCCACAGCCTCTCAAAGGCAAGTCCCTGGCGCTGATTTGGGATGCTGAGGGCTTTCGCAACCGCGTTGCCTTCGAGCTGGGCATCGCCTCCATGGGCGGGATCGGCGTCCGGATTCCCGGGCGGCTCGACGAGCGGGAGTCGATCGAGGACGTGGCAGCGTACCTGTCCAACTGGTTTGACGGTATCGTGACCCGGACGCGCCTGCACAGCCATATGCTGCGTCTGGCTGCCGCTGCTGCGATCCCCGTCATCAACGCGCGGACGGATTTCAACCATCCCTGCGAGATCCTGGGTGACCTGGCCTATATCCGCCGGAAGCGCGGGCACCTCGATGGGCTCAAAGTCGCGTTTGTCGGCGAGGCGACGAACCTCTGCCATCCCTGGTTCGAGGCCGCCGCGCGTCTGCCGATCGAGGTGGTCCAGGTCTGCCCGGAGGGATACGCGGTCGCTCCACCGTTGCTCTCGACGCTTCAGGATGGCGCGACCGGTAGCCTGCACGTCACCCACGACCTGGTGTCTGGGCTCAGGGACGCCGGCGTCGTCTACACCGACTGCTGGCCCGCCCGCGCCAGTCAAGACGAGGCCGTCCGCGTAGCGGAGCGCTTTCTTCCCTATCAGATCACGGCCCAGCGCCTGAAATCAGCCTCGCCCGACGTCCTCTTCCTACCCTGCCCGCCCGTCACGCGCGGAGAGGAAGTCTCCGCGGACGCGATGGCCTACCTCGGTCACCACGTCTACGAGGCCAAGGCCGACCTGCTGCACGCCCAGAACGCGGTGCTGGCGACGCTGATCTGAAAGACGATGCTTGACAAATGCGGCACTTTTATTACAATGGTCGTCACCTAGCCGAGATAGCTCAGTCCGGTAGAGCAGTGGACTGAAAATCCATGTGTCCCGAGTTCGATTCTCGGTCTCGGCACAGGCAAGCAGAGGGCGCGCACGAGGATGACTCGGCGCGCCCTCTCTCGTTGTCGTGCTCCCTCGAAGCGTCTCTCGATCCCTTCTGGGGGATGCGCGGCGCGATCCGCAGGCTCCCGTGTGGCGCTTCTGCCGGATGGCGAAAGTGCTACATATTCCTCATGAGGTTCCCGAGAGCCAATACAACGAACCCGATGACTACCAGCCAGAGGGCGTAGGCAGAGAGTGCAGGGATGCTTCCCAGTGAAGCCAGGACCCCGATGACGACCAGAACCACGGCAATCCAGAATGTGACAACTTTGGGTGCACTGAGTTTCATGAATTCCGTCTCCTATCTAGCTAAGGATTTCTTAACCTACCTGGGGAACCGAGAAGCACGGCATACCGCAGGCCGTATGAATCGCTGATGACGACCGGAAGCCCGTTCAGCGCCGTAGAGAGATAATCCAACACCTCCGACGCCGCGTAAACTTCCAGGGGTTGCTGAGGACCAACCTCCAGGACAACAAACAGCCAGGCATGGCCTTGCTCTGTCTCGGTCAGAACAAAGCGACTGATGAACGGTGTAAGCCCGCGTTGCGCCAGGATGCCTGGAATTGCCCGGGCTACGGTGCGGGCTGCGGAAAGATAACGTCCGGCGCTCATGGCTGGGTCCCTTCGTCGGTGCGCAGCTTGCGCTCGGCTTCGGTAATCCAGTTGACGATGGATGGCTCAGACGGGTCGATGACTTCCACCTGAGGCGTTTCATCGCTCGCAAGTTCAGGGTGTCCGTATGGGTGTAGTTCGCCCTGCATGAGTCGGTATTGATGGGGATGGAGCTCCACGATCGTCCCCTCCGTCAGAGGCAAAGCGATCGGGTTGCCGTTCCCCCGCGGGTTACGCAGGCGATACTCCACCACCGGCATTAGCCGGCGATAGGCCATCACCCCGCCCGCGATGAGCAGGAGAACGACCAGTGTTGATAGGAAAACCTTCAAAGGGGTGACCACCGAGTCCTGCCATAATACCCGTCGTTCACTTGCATCCCGGTTTCGTACGATGGAGGCCTGGATTGCAGCTGCCGGTGTGGCCGTTAATGGATAAGCTGTCAGCGTTGCATGCGCTTGGGCCGTGCCACGGGCCCGGGCGTCCGCAATCGCCTGGACTTGTGCTGTTTGTGTGACGTTCAGTACGTAGGCAGCATAAGTGGCCGTAGCCGCTTGGCTTTGAGCCGTGGCCACCGCAATCCGGCTTTCAGCAGTGGCCGTAGCGTTCTGTGCCACCTGGGCCTGCTCGATAATGGCTTGCTGCGTGGCAGCGGCCCGCGCCACAGCCAGGCTGACCTCGGTGCCCTGGATGGATAGTTCCATTAACTGGCGCTGGTGATAGTCAAGCGTGGCCTGTGCTGCGACACCCGCGGCCTGGGCCATGGCCAGGCTGACCACGGTGGCCTGATGAGATAGCCCCATCATCTCGCTCTCACCGGCAGCCAGCGTAGCCTGTGCGGCAGCATACGCTGGGTCCTGATTGTTGCCGGACAACGGCGAAGGCGTGAGCGTCGAGTACGCAGGCGGGACCGCTTGTCCAGGCGGAGTGGCACTGACACATGCCAGCAGCGCCAGGATCAAAAGAGTCATCACCGTCGCGATACCACGCTTGTTCATCGGTAAGCCTGTCAACCTAGGGTCTCTTCCTCTTCCTTACGGGTGCGATTCTCTGTGTCCACCTAGTTTCACGGGTTGGGGAACAGACTGTCCTCCAGCTGTACCAAGTTCTGCCCCAACAAATCCAGCTCCGGCTGCGCCGACTTGAGATTGCTCTGCACGTCGGTCAACGCCTGGGCTGCACTCTGTTGCATTGCGGTGATCACGTCCTTTTGATCCACCCCAACCAGACTGGGCAAGGTATTCAGAGCTTCAGTGGCCTGGATCAACGACAGGCGCGCTCCGGCATAGTCGTCGGCGGCCACCGCCAAGCTGGCACCGCGCACACCTGACAACGCCTCGAGTACGACCATGTGCAGCGTAGTGGTATCCAGACCATTTTGCAGTGCCTCGTTGTCCGCCTGCAACGTGGTGACTTGATCGGTCTTGTCGGTGATCGTCGCGTTGGCCTGCTCCAGTGCGGCGTTGGTTCTGTCGAGCTTTTGCCGGGTGGGGAGGTAGAGCGCTAAGGTAATCAGCAGCCCCCCCAACACAAACGCCGACAGCGCCACGAGCGCCCAGCGCAGCGCGCCGTGCATGAACTTTTGCAGGCGGGTTTCAGATCTGGCTTCGGATTCGTTCATAGAGTCTCCTTTCCCATTACCTGGAGCCGGGTCCGTCACGCAAGATCCGGCGGACCCGGCCAATCATCGCCGCGAGAGAGGGTTACACTACCCCAAGGAGGTTCAAGATGATGAGGATGACGGCGATAAGGATCAGCAGATGGATCCAACTGCCGGTCCGTGGGAATCTCGGGCTGATGTTCCGACCGAAAAAGCCGAGCAACCATAGTACGACGAGTATCACGATGATCGTCCACGACATGGGCCTTCTCCTTTCGAAAAGATACTTGGCTGCCGCCGGAGCAACTGTTGCCCGGGCTACAAGGCAAAGCCAAAGCTGATACTTCCGCGCAACCGGTTGACCGGGTTATTGCAGCGCTATCCGGCCCGTCGCCATCAAGACTTGACGGCCTTCCCCAAATCCTTGAGGGTGTGGGACAAATTGTCCCTTTGCTCATCGATCGCATCCTGCCCACGCTGCTGTAGGTCCTCAGCCTGCTCCTGAACATCTTCCGAGATCTGGTGGACTTTATCGCGGACCTGCGCCGACGCATCTTCCACAGTCTTGACCATCTGATCGCGCAGCTCGATGCCTTTCTTCTGAACCGTGGCGCGTGTCTTTTTCCCCGATTGAGGTGCCAGGAACAGCATCGCCCCGGCGCCGGCCAATCCACCTATGAGCAGTCCGGCAAGAAAGCCTCCCAGTTGACTGTTATCGTCTGCGCATTCGTAGTCATGTTCGTTCATTCTGTCTTCTCCTGTGATATGGGCTGATAAAATGCTCATGTGAGCGCTGAGTTGCGGCTAGCCGCTGCGGGTAGTGTGAGTCGTACGTTCCGTGCCCGGGCCTGTTTGCTCCCGTACCGAGCGCGTGACCGTGCGCGCCCTGGGACGATCCGTAGCGATCTGGATCACGTGGACGATGCCCCAAGTGATCAGGGCATAGATCCCCATCGCAATCAGGGTCGTCAGCTCGAGGCTCATTCCGCCGGATGCTGGCGTTCCCACCAAGAGTGCGAATGGCCCAACGAACAGGTTCGTGATTCCATATACCAGAGCGGCAAAGCCGCTGTCTGGATTGGCCCCAATCAACTTGAACATGAAGCGCAGCCCTAGTAGGATCTCCAGTAGAGCCAGAATGCTCCAGATGATCCGGTTGATCTGGAACAAAGTCTGCTGCCGCTCGGCGGCAACATCGCGAGTTACCTGCTCGGTCGCCGCATAGCCCGGTTGCTGGGTGACCACGGTTTCCTCGCGCCGATCCACGGGCACTTGATCGGTCGGTTGATTCATAGACATAGTATCCTCCCTGTATCCCTCAGATAACGGGATATCGCTTGACTGTCCCTGAGCGGGACAGCTAACGTCGGACCGCAGCACGGCTACCGCCGTCTACCACGCAAGAGGTGGACGATTGCCAGCAGGATGACGGCGCCCAGCAGCGTGACGAGCATGGTCGGAATGGTGATCGCATCGTTGATGGTCCCGACTCCGAAGATGGGGCTGAGGAAGTAACCTGCCAGGAAAGCGCCCACGACAGCCAGGATGATATTGAGTAGCAGGCCCGAGCGGTCATGCATGAGCTCGCTCGCTACCCAGCCGATCACCGCTGCAACGATTAGGTAAATCAGAAGGTTTGGCATAGGTTTCTCCGTACTAAGCTTAAGATCACGAGTTGTCCATATTTCACACGATTCGCGATGACCTGTTCCCAACAGCCATATAGACCTGCAAGGAAAGGTTTGTCGAGTTATCCGGCCGGAGTCGCGACCTCTTGCCGGTGGGCTTCGTGCTCCGTCATTCGCCGGTCGATCTTCTCTTCGGCGTACTCGCGGGTGTAGGCACACTCTACCTGGAGCACGCCCACGAACTGGTTGAACTGGCCGCCGACTCGCTTCAGGTCATCGTCGGTGAGCTTGCCCCACCACTCTTTGGCGTGACCCTGTAGCTGCTTCCACTTGCCCTCGAATGCATCCTTCTTCATAGTTCGATCCTCCCGGATCCCGCGGATAGACTGCCCCCATTCACGATTGCGGTGCTCCGGGCAGAGTAGTGCATCGCTCCCGCGTACAGTTCGTGCCCGAACCCCCCAACGCCTGCGCCGCGCATCATCCGGTCGCTCTGTTTGTCCGAGGCCGTCTGTTCAGCGTGGGCGTAGCGGGTCTTCCGCTCGACCCTGCCGTCCCAAGCCATTTGGGTCTGGCGCTTGACCAGGGCGTCCCAAGCCATCCTCCGTTCGCGCTCGGCCGCGTTGCGCAGACCAAGCCCCGCTGCAACCTCAAACGCACCGGTCAGGATCACCCAGGCGGCGATGAGAGAGACCAGTGCCGGCACTGCGACGCTCGGCCAAAGGAAGGTAAGTGCCCCGATGGCGATGCTTGCCAGTCCCTTGAGCAGCAACATCCATCCGTGCTCCAATTCGCAGCGTTCAAGCCGGCTCACCACGGTCAGGGCCAAGAGACCGTCTGCCAGTGCACAGAGGCCAAATAACAGCACAAGTGTCGTCAGAGCGGCGCCCGGCCGGAGAGCCGCCAGGCCAATTAGCAGGGCGATCATACTTCGCACCACCATCAGCCACCCCTTACGAGCCAACTCAGCAACCATGCCGCCCTTCTTCACCTGTGACAATGCGCCTACCCTTTGCATACTCTTAGCATACATCACACTGCTGTAGCCTTCATCGATGCGGTGTGGAGTTGTAGCTCCACTCTCAGATGATCTGACTTTGCACTTGCTCCGCTTGGTGTGGAGAGGGGTCTATGCCGATCGCTGAGTCAGGCCGGCTGGAGAGCGGTTCACGGCAGCTCCCCAGGACCTATGGCAGAAACAGCCATACGATCTGACAAGGGGATATCTGTGTCCGGGGCTGTCGCTTTTCGTTGCTGCTGCCTGAGCCGGTGGTAAGAGACGCTTAAGTAAGCGCCAAAGAGGAAGATCAGGCTGGTCAGATAGGCCCAGGCCAGGAAGGCGATAACGGCGGCCACTGAACCATAGACCAGGTTCGTGACAGAGACGTAGGTGGAGACAAAAGACAAGAATGCTTTCTTCGCCAGTTCCCAAAGCAAGCCTGCCCCGACTGCGCCGGGCATGATCTCGCGCCAGGTAGACGTGCCACGCGGAAGCAGCATATAGAGCACCATAAACGAGACGACGTCGAGTAGAAGTGCCAGCGCCAAACTGACGCCGCTCCCGATCGGGATGAGTGCATCGGGCAACCAGGGGCGAAGGTTGGCAATCATACTGCTGGCAAATGACGCCAGGAAGAGAGCCGGGCCCACGAGGACCAAGACAGACAACACGGCTAAGCCACGGCGCTTCCAGACCGCGCGACGACGTCTGATTTCCCACATATCATTCAGAGAGAGTGTCAGCGTGTAGAAAACGGTAGAGGCGGACCAGATCAGGCTCACCAAAGCAACACCGGTGACGGGCCCACGCGCTTGGATGATTGCGTCGATATTCTTGCCCAACAACTGGCCTAGGGCAGGCGCGATAAACTCCAGCCTTTGAATGATGGCTTGTTGGTCCATTGCCGGGCCAAGGCCGAAGCTGCCAATCGCGATGCTCAAGAGCGTAATGGGAAAGAGGGAGAAGAGGGCCTAGTAGGCGATCGCCGCGGCCATAATCCCTGATTCGGGCTTGAGGGCTGCTTGGGCCGCGCTTGCCACTATTCCTAACCAACCGTGTGTCAGCTTGTTGAGCCAGTGCACGTTGCGGATGCCCTGCTGCTGGAGCTGTACGACATGGCGTCTTACCCTGGGCACGATCATCGTGTGTCCCCCTATGGTTTGAGGGGTAGAAACGAACCACTTTCAGCAGTGATAATCGCCTTCGTCACTTGGAGTGGTTCGACGGCGTGCAGAACGGGTTCTGCTTCAGCAATCAGCTCGGTAAGCCTCTTCATACTACTCGTCACCAATGCCGGAGGCGCTTCGTCCATTGCCCTGATGATGGCCCCCACCTG
The DNA here is from genome assembly GCA_963775195.1 of uncultured Chloroflexia bacterium. Taxonomy (GTDB): domain Bacteria; phylum Chloroflexota; class Anaerolineae; order B4-G1; family SLSP01; genus PWVB01. Next base: position 292,127 of record CAVZIC010000017.1, on the reverse strand, counting down.
TTCCTGCCGCTCCTTCAGGTCTGAAACCTGGGCTGCAGCGCCGGAGGCACGCCGATGACTGACCAGGAGGTCCCACAGGATTTGGCATACGGCCGATATGGGCGGCGCTATGAGAATGCCAAGGAGGCCAAAAGCACTTTCCAGGGCGATGAGCAGAACGATGGTGAGAATGGGATTGTCCCACCTGCGGTTGAAGAGGCGCGGCCAGACCCATATCCCCAGCGCAACCAAGGCGACGAGGGTATACAGAACTGTAACCAGGCTAAGCTGTACACTGGTCAGTAGCCCCACCAAGAGGGGTGAGACCACCGCCAGGGGCGCCCCAACCATAGGTATCAGGCCTGCCAGAGCACCAACCAGGGCCAACAGGATCGGATAGGGTGACCCGAGCGCCCAGTAACCCAGGCCCAGCACTAGCCCCGCCAGGAGACTTTGGACTGCTTGGCTCCGGATGTAAGCACCAAGATTCGGTTCGATGGTACGCCAAATGCTGCGCACTTGCCTGCGCTGCCCCGGCGGAAGCAGCGACAGCCAGAGTCGTTCATAGTGGACTTGATTGACGATCCAATAGATACTCAGGAGTAGAACGATGAGTACACGGCTCACGACGCCGGTAATGCCCTGCGTGAAACCGAAGATGGCCGGCAGTACCAGCTGCCCTTGATCGCCGGTAATTGCTTCGAAGAGCCTACTCGGTGGGGGCAGCCATGCCGCCAGCACCCCTTGGAACGCGCTGCCCTTCAACCATGTGGGTAGCTTCCATGCATCTTGTACCGCTACGGTCCGGGCCAAGTCTTGAATCTCACCGATCACTCCTCTGCCGGCCAAGAACAATAACAGGCCGAATCCGCCCAGGACCACCACGTAAAGCAGAATCCAAGCCCCGCGCACCACTAGTCTTCGCCCGACCAGGCGGTTCACCAGTGGGCGCAGCGCTGCCGCAAGCGCTACTGAGACCAGCACATAGACGGCAACCATGCGGAACTGCCATAGCACCACCAGCGCCAGCAGTGTGGTCATTACCGCTGTACTGAACCGTATCAATTTCTTGGTCATGGCGTGCCCGAGTCTCGGGCCTTTGCTAGCAGCGTCCCAAGGTCGGTGGTGATGGACTCAATCTCATCCATCACCTGATCGATCTGCTTGACCCTTAGCTCCGAGCCACTCTTCTTGAGCCGTGCCTGCTTGCGTAAGTCTTGGGACAGGTCCTGCGCTTCATAGCGCAGCCGGCTGGCATAGTCACGCCCTTCCGAGACCTCCGGCCCTTCTGCCTCGGGCCCAAAGACAAAGCGATTGAGTATGAGCTGCGCAATAGCCGCGATGGGAATTGCCATCAGCGCGCCGGCAATGCCGAATAGAGAACCAAAGGCGAACAGCGCCAGCAGGGAGACGAATGGGTTGACCCCGACCGCCTTGCGCATCACGCGCGGCACCAGCACGATGTTCTCCGCTTGCTGAATCACGATCGTGGCGACGACCACCCAAATCAGCTTGGTAGGGCCAACGGACAAGCCGATGACCGCCGCGGGAATCGCGCCCAGCAGTGGCCCAATCATCGGGACGGCCTCTAGCACGCCCGCCATGAGCGCCAGCACCAGGGCATTGGGTAGGCCGATCAGGAGATAGGCCGCGAGCGCCAGGAGGCCGATGGCCAGGCACAGGACGCTTTGTCCGACAAGATAGGCGCCCACTTTGGTCTCAATGGCGGTGACCAAATCGCCAATGCTCTCACGCCGGTCCTTGGGAACCAGCAGCAACCATGATTGGAGGGTCCGCGGCCCGTCGAGCATCCAGTAAAAGGCCAGCAGCAGAATAGCCGTGGCGACAAAGATGACCTTAGTCGCCGAGCCAAGGTAACCTAGCGCTTGCCCTGCAGACGCCAGTACCTGTTGTCCCGTCTGCTGGATCGGCTTCAGGCCCGGCAGCACGGCGGGGAGGAATGCACTGAGGCGCACGATCAGCTGATTGGAATGGCCGACCATCCACACGCGCAGGCTATCGTAGTAGTCCGGCACTGCCGCGGCAATCGTCGTCCCCTGCTCAACGATCAGTGGAAACAACAGCAGCACAAAACCGGTGAGAAAGCCAAGCAGTAGGAGGTAGACAAGAATGCCCCCCGCTAACCGGGGAAGTCCCCGCCGTTGCAGCCAGGCTACGGTCGGCCTGATCACCGTGCCCATCAGCATCGCGAGCAACAGGATGAAAACGACTTGGTAGAACCGATAGACCTGCCAGAAGCTCAGGGCGACGAAGACAAAAACAAGGGTCGCCCACACGACTCGCCGAAAGGTCCAGTTATACGGTTGCGACGATGGATCAAGTGACATCCTTGCCCTAGCCCGACGGATGCTTGCTGTCGTGTGATGGAGCGGTATTCTGCATCTTGGCCAGCACTCGCGCTTTCTGTTGCTGGAACTCTTCTTCCGTCAACAGTCCCTGGTCTCGTAGATCCCCTAATTCCTCAATCTGCCCCGCTACATCTAGGTCTGAGCGACTTCCCGACCCGGTCTGCCCATGCTCCAACGTCTCTTTTGCATTCAGCATAGCCGTCTTCAAGCGAATGGGTTGGCTTATATGTGTGAACTGATCGACTCCTAATTCGCTGGCGGTCAGGATTTCCAGGTCCCCATAGTCCAACAGTCGCCCCAAAAAAGACTGCTCCAGTTTGATGTCATTGATCTTATCCAAGGAGGAATCCGTCACCTCCTTGTTGAAGACTCCTGAGATCTGGATCACCCGCCAGTTTGTGACGACGTATTTCCGGCTCCTCCAAACGGTCACATTCCTCAGCATGCCCAGTAGAGGCAGGATCAGCAAGAGGTAGGCCAGGGGAACCAGCGGAAGCGGCAGCCAGATCGCCAGATGAGGGTAATCAGAACGGCCATGGCCAGGGCCAGGATGCCTTGGGCCAGGATTCGGCCGAGCAGGACCAGCCAATGTTGGCGGGTGATGAGGATAATGCGTTCGTTTTCCCCCAGCAAGTGCTCAAGGTAGCTATCTGTCATCTTGGTTTACCTCCCCATACAGTAATGACGATCAGCGCGTCTGCCGATTCTGCGTCAATGCGCGCGTTCTCGAATTCCAACCTTCTCATACCCGTGGGCCTGGGAGCGCCTTACTCGACATGTAATGCAATCACCTGCTGGAAGTGAAAGCCGTAAACCGCCAGCGTGATGGCCAACGGGAAAAGGCGTGGCCGGCGGAACAGTGTCCAGAAAAAGAGTCTCCAATAGTGGACACGCCCTTTCGCGCGGATACCCAACTGATAGATGGAGCGTCCCAGGGCCAGGAGATACTGCGGATCCGGGGAGGTCCTGATTTGGGGTATCGTTGTCAAAGCCCACAATGAACCCACCCTGCACCTGTAGTCCCGCCCGTTGGAGGCGCTTGACGCTATCCACCAGATCTCGCCCTTTGTTCTGCGTCTTGCTACATTCGGCCAGGCTGTCCTCATTCGGCGTTTCAATCCCGACAAAGATCGTTTCGAACCCTGCCTGCGTCATCAGGGTCATCAACTCCGGATCATCGGCCAGATTGATGGATACTTCCGTGTTGAACGGCATTCCGATCTTGCCCTTGCGCCAGGTGATCAACGCCGGCAGTATCTCGGCCTTGAGTTGCCTCTTGTTGCCGATAAAGTTATCGTCTACGAAAAAGACACCCTTGCGCCAGCCCAGCGCGTAGAGGCTGTCCAGCTCGGCGATGATCTGTGGGGCTGTTTTGGTGCGCGGACGATGGCCCAGAAGCGCCGTGACGTTGCAGAAGTTGCAGTTGAACGGGCAGCCGCGCGAGAACTGGATACTGACGGTTTCGTACTGCTTCAGATCCGCCAACTGCCACAGCGGCGCCGGAGTCTGGCGGATATCGGGATACTCGGTCGTCGTATAGAGATGGCGCGCGCACCCGTTGGCCAGATCTGACAAAAAAGGCGGCAAGGTGAGCTCAGCTTCGTTGAGTACAAAGTGATCTACTTCGGGAAACTCTGCATACTCCATCGTAAAGAGGGGGCCGCCCGCCACGACTTTCACGCCCGCCTCCTTGCAGCGCGCGATGAGGGCACGCGCTGCATCCCGCTGCACGACCATGGCGCTGATGAAGACATAGTCGGCCCACAGCAGATCTCTTTGGCTCAGGCCGATTGCGTTGAGATCTACCAGCCGTTTTTCCCATGCAGCCGGTAACATCGCGGCCACGGTCAACAGTCCCAAGGGGGGAGCACCGGCCTTTTTGCGGATGAACCTGAGCGCGTGTTTGAAACTCCAGAAGGTATCCGGGAACTCTGGGTAAACCAGCAAGATGTTCATTCGATGCTCCTCTATTCTTGGCGATCGTAATGGCGATGCAGTGCGGCCTCATAATCCTGGGTGAGCGGAGATTCCTCTGTGTATTCCGGTGCCTGCTTGATGGTCTCGCGGGGAACACTCACGAATACTTTCGACTCGTCCCAACTCACGCGCTCGATCCATTGCGGCGAAATCAAGACCTTCTTCCCCGGCCACCAGTTCCGTGTATCGATGACTAAATAGCGAATCGCCCACGTCTCCTCATCGATGATGAAATCTTCGACGTGGCCAACCGCGCCGTCCGGGGCTTCGACGTGATGGCCACTCACATCGTGCGTGCTGCGGAGATGGGCATCCCAATTCTGCGATGGCTCGACCTGGGTGGATTCACCCTCCTCTTCGCGGTCACGCACAATGTTGGGATAAGCTCCCCACATGTATGGGCCGCTCCAATACGTCGGCAAGCCGTGATACCTGTAGTAGGCCTCCTCGAATTGTCGGGAGACGGGCTTGTCAGTCTCTAAGGATGGACTGTCCTCAATCTGCTTCTTGGTCAAGTCGACGGAGATGTATTGCTCTTCGTGATTCACGGCGACCAGCGCATGGGGGGAGATCAACACCTGTCTGTCCATAAGCCAGTTTCCCGTGTCGGCGACCAGATAGCGAATCGTCCAGTACTGGTCATCGAAGTAGAATTCTCTGACCTTCCCTATTTCCCCGTCCAGGCTGTCCAGTTTGTAACCCTTGAGTGTTTCGGCTTTGACTAACATGATCGTAATCCTTTCAATCAACGTTGCGTATCAAACATCTACAGAACGATAAACCTGCAGAGGCTGCAGTACCCCTAATCTCTTGAGGGGCCCGTCCTCTTGAAATCGATAAAGCCACGCTCGACGTCGGTCGAAATCAGTTGCACGCGCACCCGATCGCCGACGTCCAGGCCCTCGAAGCCATGCATCAGCTTCCCTTCCACCGGAATGTCGAGCAGCCTGGCCCAGGTGCCCTTCTCTGAAGCACCCGTGACAATGGCGTCAAACCGTTCGCCGATCCTCGATTCAAGGAGCAGCGCCGCTGCAGATTTGCCGACCTGCCGTTCGACCTTGTTGGCGGCATCCTCCTCCTCGGTGCAATGTTTCGCGAGAGCGTCCAGTTCATCCTTGCTGTAGGGCCAGGCACCACCCACCTTGGCAGCCTTTAGGAGGCGCTGTGTGATCAGATCGGGATAGCGACGATTCGGCGCGGTCGAATGGGCATAGTCCTTGACGGCAAGCCCAAAGTGTCCGGGAGCATCTTCACCGGGCAGCTCTGCTACGTATTCGCCCGCGCCGAGAAGCTTGATCACCGCCAGGGATAGATCGGGGAAACGCAGTGGATCGGCAGCTTTCTGCTTGACGAGAAACCTATCCAACGCTTTTGGGTCCGGATTGTCCGGTAGTGTGAACTCGTGTTCCTCGGCCAGTTCGACAATCCGGCCCCAGCGCTTGGGCGTGCGTACGACCCGTCGGATCGAAGGGAATTGCCTGGACGCAAGATAGCGGGCGGTGACACCGTTGGCTGCGATCATGAAATTCTCGATAATGTCCGTGGCACGGTTCTTATGGTCCACCTCGAGATCGCGGATTTGCTCACCTTCAAAGATCGGTTTCGCCTCAAGCGTCTCCAGACTCAGCGCCCCGTGGACGTGCCGGAGATTTCTCATCCTCTGTGCAATCTTGTCCTGCAAACGTAGATTCTCGGCCAGCCCATTGACCGACGTGATGGCCTCTGGTGGACTGCCGCCCTCCAGCCACGCTGCCACGCTGCCATAGGCCAGTTGCGCATGGTTGCGGACGCGCGCTCGATAGATATCCGAAGCTTGCAGAGAACCGTCCGCAATCACCACCATCTCGACGACGATGGCCAGGCGATCCTCATTGACGTTCAGCGAGGTGAGGTCGGTGGACAGCTTGTCCGGCAGCATAGGGAATACCACAGCCGCGGTATAGACCGAGGTCGTATTGTGGCGTGCGTGCTCGTCAATGGCCGATCCCTCTTTGACGAGCGCGTCCACATCCGCGATGGCCACCAGAAGCTTCACTTTGCCGCCGGGCAATGCCTCGGCCACAGTGATCTGGTCGAGGTCGCGGGAGTCATCGTTGTCAATGGAGGCCCATAATCGGTGACTCAGATCACGAACAAACTCACTGTTCATCGCCGTGGCGGGCGCCTGAATCCCATCAAGCTCGGCGAGGACTTCGGTGGAAAAATCAGGCAGCAGGCCGCGCTCGATCATCGCCCGGTGGGCGAGGCTTTGCAGAATAGTACGGTGGTGCTGATCGTTTGCCTCCATAAATCTCCTTTCATCCGAGTGCCGTTGTGGCTTGAGTCGCCTTGATAGCAGGGCCTCAAGGAAGACGAAAGCAACAGCTACGTCGTCGTTGTACAACTTGCCATCCTCAGCGTAGAAGAAAAGCCTATGGCTTTCATCAGTAGGGCGTGGAGTTATCGCTCCACGATTCGATGACCTGAGTATAGGGCTGTTCCGCCTTTTGCGGAGAAGAGGTTAGGCTATTCGTTGAGGCGCAACCGCCCCGTTAGGTATAAAATGTGGCTATGGGGTATGCCATTCTATGGCTGCGGACGTGTTCCGCAACCTGAGTCCACGACCAGATAATAAGCGAGAGGAGTCGCCCGATGCAGTATCGGTTTGCCGAGCTGGTGGACCTGCCTGGCTTTCAGCAGGTCATGCGGTCGTGGTATAGCGTTGCCGGCGTTGCTACTGCGCTTCTGGATCCGGAGCGCAACGTGCTGTGCGCCGTGGGTTGGCAAGAAGTCTGCACCCGGTTTCATCACCTGCCGTCCCAGGCCGAGGGCCGCTGCACCTATAGCGATGACTACCTGTTCAGTCACCTACGGGAGGGTGAGTATGTGGTGCATCAGTGCGAGCATGGTCTGCTGAACGCCGCGATGCCGGTGATGGTGAAAGGGGAGCACGTCGCCACCCTGTTCATGGGCCAATTCCTGCACACGCCCCCCGACGAAGCTGAGTCCCGCCGACAGGCTGCGGTGTTGCAGGTCGACGAACAGGCATACGTCGAAGCACTCCAACACATGCCCGTCATTTCGGAAGAGCGACTGAGGGTGATCGTGATGGCTCAAACCCGGCTGGCCCAGATGCTGGCGACCCTGGGGTGGGAGCACAAGCAACTCCTGGGAACCTCCGCGACCTTCAACGCCGATCTCATCCGCGCGCAACAGCATATTGCCCTGATGTTACAGATGGCCCAGGCAGCGAGCAGCGCGCTGGAACCGGCCCAGGTGCTGGAGCGAGTGGCCGATGCCCTGATCGCCGCCGTGGACGTGCCGTACTGCGGCATCTATCTGCTTGACCCTGGACGAGGAGAGTTCGTGCCCCAAGTAGTCCGCGGGCCGGCTGAAGAGGACCGCGGGAGCTTCCGTGAGCGCTATCTGGATCCGGTGGTCAACTCCTTGGCAAGTGAGGCGCTGGAGCGTCAGTCGCCGGCCATATGGTACAACGCTGCGGACGATCCCAGAATCACCCAGGAGATGGCCGAAACCTGGAATATCAAGTCGGTGATGGTCGTGCCGATCCAGGTGAGCGCCAAGGTGTTGGGACTCGCCGTGCTCAGCACTGCGAGCGACTATCGCCATTTCACTTCAGACGAGATTGAATTGGTTGGGGGGATTGCCAGCTCGGTGGCGTTGGCTGTAGATAACGCCCGGCTGTATGCCGAAACACGCCAGCGCTTGGCCGAAAGCCAGGGACTCCAGCGGGTGGCAGCAGCGCTGCTCCGCAAGGCCAGCCCGCAGGAGGTGCTCGAGATCGTCTGTGCCGAAGCCCAGCAACTGACCGGGGCTACTGGGAGTGCGGTCTTGCTCGTAGAAGACGCGGCTTGGCTGCGCATGACCTACAACAGCGGAGTGGAACCCGCGTTCTTTGACCGGATTCCCATCGCCGGATCGTTAGCCGGCATCACCGTTCGCAGGGATGAGCCCTTTTTGACCAACGCCCCCGCAGAGGAGTCTTGTGAGTACCTGCAGGGGAAGCGCCCTACGACGTTTCTGTCGGTGCCATTGCACGCGAATGGTGATGTCATCGGCGTGTTGGAGGTGGTAGACAAGCCCGGTGGCTTTGTGAAGGATGATATCCGGACTATCAGTCTCTTTGCCAGTCAGGCCGCCATCAACATTGAGCACGCCCGGCTCAATCAGCAAGCCGGTCAGTTGGCGGTGCTGGAGGAGCGGCAGCGGCTGGCGCGGGAACTGCACGACTCCGTCGTGCAATCGCTCTACAGCATGGCGCTCTACGCGGATGCGGCAGCATTGGCCCTGAAGGCCGGTAAACAGAACGTGACGCTGCAACACCTACACGAACTGGGCGACACGGCGCGGGGCGCGATGTACGACATGCGCCTGTTGATCTTTGAGCTGCACCCGCCTGCCCTGGAACAGGAAGGGCTGGTGACGGCCCTACGCGTCCGGCTGGCGGCGGTCGAGGCACGCGCCGGCGTGCATACCGATTTTGAGGTTGAGGGCGAGCGCCGCTTGCCGATTGGGATCGAACAGGAACTCTACCGGATCGCGCAAGAAGCCCTCAACAACGTCATGAAGCACGCCGGGGCGCAGAATGTGACGCTTCGGCTGCAGTTCACGGACGGGGTCATCAGGCTCCAGGTGCGCGATGACGGCGTCGGCTTTGATCCGAGCCTTGCTGCGGGTTCCGGGGGGATGGGTCTGCGCAGTTTCGTGGCGCGGGCTGCCAAGATCGGAGGTCAAGTGACAGTGGACAGCCGGCCGGGGCACGGCACGACTGTGACGGTAACCGTCGCCCGTGAAGACGATGAGGAGGTCTTATGAGTCAAACGATTCGCATTCTGATTGTGGATGACCATACCATCGTCCGCAAAGGCATCCGCGCTTTGCTGGGAGAGATCCCGGACATTGAGGTAGTGGGGGAGGCTGCCGATGGGCAGGAAGCCATTGTTCAGGCCGAACGGCTCTGCCCTGACGTGATTCTGATGGACTTGGGCATGCCCCGGATGGACGGCATTGAGGCTACCCGCCAAATCAAGGCACGGCAGCCGGAGAGCCGCATCCTGGTGATGACCAGCTTTGCCACCGATGAGAAGGTACTTCCGGCCATCAAGGCCGGTGCCCGGGGATATCTCCTCAAGGAGTCTGCCCCGGAAGACCTTGTGCAGGGGATTCGCCAGATGCAGCGCGGAGAATCGTCGCTGCACCCGGTCATCGCTCGCAAAGTCCTGCAGGAGATCTCTAATACCTCAGACCGGCCCCCCACGCCCGAACCACTGACCGAACGGGAAGTGGAGGTACTGCTCCTAGTGGCCCAAGGGTTGAGTAATCAGGAGATTGCCGAGCAGTTGAATATCACTGCGGCGACCGTGCGCACGCACGTCAGCAACATTATGGGCAAGCTGTACCTGGCAAATCGGGTGCAGGCGGCGCTATATGCCTTGCGGGAGGGGCTGGTATCGCTGGACGCAGCCCCGAAGGGCGATGGGGGTGCGGGCTAGACGGTTCCACCGGTACAGGCTGTAGATCCTGTGGGAATTGAGGAGACCGGGAACATCGTGTTCCCGGTCTCCTCCTGTGTCTCACGCGCGTCGTGTGGTGATTGCAGTGCGGCGAGATCGATTGCGCGCCGTGCCGGTTCGGTGAGGCTCTGAGCTTCCGGGCGGGGCCGGTAGGCTCAGAAGCCGGTCATACTTCGATATCTGCGACCGACTGCGCGATGCGGGTCGGGCGGTAAGGAAACTCCTCTACGCCCTCGCGCGTCGTCACGCCGGAGAGCACCAGGATGGTCTCCATACCACTCTCGACGCCGGCGACGATGTCGGTATCCATGCGGTCGCCGACCATAATCGTGTCTTCGGAATGGATGCCCAGGTAGTTGAGGGCGGTGCGGATCATCAGCGGGTTGGGCTTGCCCACGAAGAACGGGGATTTATCGCTCGCCTTTTCGATCAGCGCCGCCATAGCCCCGCACGCCGGCACGATCCCGTGTTCTGAGGGGCCCGAGGTGTCGGGATTGGTGGCAATGAAGCGTGCTCCCGCGATGACGAGCCGGACGGCCTTGGTGACCTGGGCGATGTTATAGGTGTGGGTCTCGCCCAACACGACGTAGTCCGGGTCGATGTCGGTAATGACGTAGCCCTCGTGGTGGACGGCTTCGGTCAGCCCGCTCTCGCCGATGACGTATGCGGTGCCGTTGGGGCGCTGGCTCTGAAGAAACCGCGCGGTCGCCATCGCCGACGTAAAGATCCGCTCGGCCGGGATGTCCAGCCCGACGGCCTGCAGGCGGTGTGCCAGATCCCCCGGTGTGTAGAGTGGGTTATTGGTGAGGACAAGGTACTCTACGCCCGCATCCCTCATCCGTTGAATAAAGGTCCCGGCACCGGGAATGAGCGTGTTGCCGCGTACCAGGACGCCGTCCATGTCGATGATGTAGTTCTTGTGAGTGGCCACGCGTTAGGCCTCCATTCCTCTGTCTTTCATCCTCTGATTCTCTATTCTTTGATTCTGCCGTATAAGTCCGGACGGCGGTCGCCGAAGGTGTCGAGCTCGAATTCGCCGGGACGCAGGACGATACGCTTCTGGCGTGCCTGGGCCGGATCGATGTCGGCATAGCATATCGTCTCATCGGCCTCGGCTTCCGCCAGGACGGTTCCCCGCGGGTCGGTGATCTGGCTATGGCCGAAGAACCAGAAGCCGCTTTCCTCGCCACAGCGATTGCAGGCGAGGACGAAGACGCGGTTTTCGAGCGCGCGGGTACGCGTGACGAATTGCGGAGCGTTCTGAGAGCCGTCGGGCCAGTTCGTGGGCAGCGCGATGATATCCGCGCCCGATAGTCCCAGGACGCGCATCGCCTCGGGGAAGCGCAGGTCGTAGCAAATGATGATCCCGATGCGGCCAATCTCGGTTTCCCACACCCGGAAACCGGTGTCGCCGGGCGTCGTGAAGCGGTCCACCCCCAGCAGCGGCAGGTGCGCCTTGCGGTAGCACCCAATGAGGCCCTCAGGCCCGACGAGGACGGCGCTGTTGTACACCATGGCCGGATCCGGGGTGCGCTCTAAGAGGCCTACGACCACGTAAGGTCCCCCCTCATCCATCCTGTGCCGGCGGCAGACCTCGGTCAGTATCTCAGTCGTGGGGCCGGGCACGGGCTCCGCCACGGCACCGGCTCCCTCCAGGTCCCCAAATCCGTAGCCCGTCGTCGCACACTCCGGAAAGACCGTCAGCTGTGCCCCGTGGGCAATCGCTTCCACGAGGAGCTCTCGCAGACGTGCGCGGTTGTGGTCGGGACGGGCAAGCTTGGGATCCATCTGGACGACGGCAACGGTGATGGATGTTGACATAAGCAGCTCCTCTCGCAGGGGTCAAGAATAGGAGAACGGAGAATCTGGAATCCAAAACGAAGAGGCTTGGGGGAGAGTGCCCCTCATTCTCTGCTCTCTATCTTTTCCCGCCATTCTCCATTTTTCTATTCTTCCAGTCGTTCTATGACCATGCGTCGTAGGGCCGACTGTACGTCATCCACACCGCCGGCGGCGTCGACGAATCGCCAGCGCAGCGGCTCCTCTCGCATCAAGGCGTGATAGCCCTCACGAACGCGCCGATGAAAGTCCAGGGTCTCGCGATCCAACCGGTTCATCTCCTCGCCACCATCCTGTCTGCGTTGCAGCCCGATCTCCGGCGACACGTCGAGGTAGAGCGTCAGGTCCGGTACCAGGCCTCGTGTGGCGAAGGCCGTAATAAGACGAAGGGCTTCCATCGGAAGCCCTCGTCCATATCCCTGGTAGGCATACGTGCTGTCATAGTAGCGGTCGCAGAGGACGACCGTTCCCGCCTCGAGCGCGGGGCGAATCACCTGGGCGACGAGCTGGGCGCGGGCAGCGGAGTAGAGCAGAATCTCCGTCTCTGCCGTCATCTCGATGTGATCGGGGTCGTGGAGCACGGAGCGAACCGCTTCGCTGATGCGCGTTCCGCCCGGTTCGCGCGTGAGGATGGAGTCGATACCTTGTGCACTCAGCCACGGCGCCAGCAGTCTCAGCTGCGTGGTCTTCCCGCTGCCCTCCGGCCCCTCAAACGTGATGAACGTACCCCGCATCGGTGTCAGTGCCGCTCCGGATTAGCCCTCGCGGAAAATCTGCACGCTGCGATAGGGTTCTTCGCCGGTGGAGCGTGAGATGAGATGCGCCTTTTTCGCCATCTCGTGTTGGTAGCGGCGGATGAAGGCGTTTTGTGGGGCGAGGTCGACAGCATGCTCCCCCTGGAGCACCCGACCGATCGCGTCCTCGGCCTCGTTCATTGCCAGGGAGAGCGCATCCGTGTCATCGTCCGCGAGCTTGAACGTATCCTTCAGGAACGTCTCCAACTGGGCCAACGTGTTGGCCCGCAGGACGTAGATCGGAACGCCGCGGCGCTCCGAATCGGTGATCGCGCGCGGTCGCTTCCGGTAATACTGCTTGGTCGTCACAAAGAGCTGCGCTTCCTTCAGGTTATCCACAACCCGGATCGGGACGTGGAGATCCTGGGCTGCGTGGAGCAGCCTGTTGCGCGCTACGCCAAAGGGATAGATGCGCTTCTCCTGAAGCGCCCGGCGTTCCCGGCTCGTAGTGGCGGTCGCCGGTGCCCCGTGGGCGAGGTCCATGTAGTCAAGCGGTTCCTGGTTCTGGTCGGGACCCTCGAATCGCATCTGCTCCGTGTGGATCTGCCCGGTTCCGTCGCGATATCGCAATTCCTCGGGAAGTGAGCGCCCGCGCAATAGAGCGTCCACGGCTGCCATGACGTCCGTATGGACGACGAGACGCTGGCGGTCTTGGAGCTCCACCAGGATGTCGAAGGTCGGTGGCGCCCGGCGCTCCAGGACGGTCTTCTGCGTACCGCGGCGACGTGCTTCCTCATCCGAGAGGGTCACGCTCTCGATGCCGCCGACGAGGTCGGACAGCGTCGGGTTCAACAACAGATTGTCCAGTGTGTTGCCGTGAGCGGTGGCGATGAGTTGCACCCCGCGCTCGGCAATGGTGCGAGCGGCAGTGGCCTCGAGCTCGCGACCGATCTCATCGATCACGATCACCTCAGGGTTGTGATTCTCCACGGCCTCAATCATCACCTCGTGCTGGAGGTTAGGCATGGCAACCTGCATCCGCCGTGCTTTGCCGATGGCCGGGTGCGGAATGTCACCATCCCCGGCGATCTCATTGGACGTATCGACGATCACGACGCGTTTGTGCTCCGCCAGTACCCGGGCGGCCTCGCGTAACATGGTGGTCTTCCCGACGGCGGGGCGTCCCAACAGCAGAACGCTCTTGCCTGACTCGATCAAGTCCTTGATGATCGTGATGGTGCCGAAGACAGCACGTCCTACGCGGCAGGTCAGACCGACAACCTGTCCCTTGCGGTTGCGGATTGCGGCAATTCGGTGCAGCGTGCGGGTGATGCCCGCGCGATTGTCGGCATCGAATTCCCCGATCCGGTCCACGACCCAATCGATGTCCTCGCGTGTGACCTCGCGCTCCCTTAGCACGACTTCCCTATCGGTGTAGCGGGCAGTCGGCACGCGCCCGAGATCCAGAATGACCTCGAGGAGATCGTTCCGCCGGTTCACGGCGTTCACAGCCTCGCGAATCTCCGGCGGGAGAACCTGCATCATCGAGTCCAGATTGTCGACGATCGGTTGCGTTGTCTCAAACATATCCGTATCGAGTTGGTCAGCTACGGTATTCATATTATCTGTGGTCAGGCCACTCCTTTTTGCCAGGTGTCATTGTACCACGACAGCGCTCATGAGGAAAGACACCCCGCGTGCCCGAGCACCATGGGTTGCGGGTTCCTCTGCCGCCCCTATAATCCCCAAGGGGAACCCACGCTATGGTTGGACTCCGGGGGCGAGATGGGACACGTACTTTCTAACGGTCAGCGCAGCGCCCAGGCCGGCTATCTCGACATGCTGGCCAGGATCGGTGTGACCAAACACTTCGGCGATCTCCGGGCGACGGAGGCTTTGGCACGCCGCTGCAAGATTGGTGCGGAGAGCGTCGTCCTCGAGGTCGGCTGTGGCGTCGGGCTGACCGCGTGCCATCTCGCCGAGCACTATGGATGTCGCATCGTGGCTGTGGATATCTTTCCGGGAATGGCGGCGCACACGCGTGCCGAGGCGCAGCGCCGCGGAGTGACCCCCCTTATCCACACTGCGGCAGCCGATGCCCAGGCACTGCCGCTGATCAGCGAGTATTTCGATGTCGTGCTCGTCGAATCCGTGAGCGGATTCCTGGCCGATCGCGCTCTGGGGTTCCGAGAGTACGCACGCATGCTCAAGCCGGGCGGCTATCTTGGGTTTACCGAACCTACCTGGTTGGCGACACCCACGCCGGACGCCGAGCGATTTGTGGCGACGCTGGGCGTGAAACCGCTGGAGGCGCATAGCTGGCGTGAGCTGTTGGAGCTGGCCGGGTTCGAGGACATCGACGTCCGGATTCACACGGTGCAGGTTCTGGAAGAAGCCCAGGGGTGTCTTCAACAGTACGGTTGCCGCGGCATCTTGCGTGCGGCGGTCAAGATGGTACCACTCCTTATCCGGAGTGCTTACGCACGCACGATCGTGGCGCGCGCTACGGCTACGGTCACCCAGAACGTCTACAACGTCCTGGGATATGGCGTCTATGCCGGGCGCAAACCATAGGCCGGTGCCTGCTTCGGCAAAGGCGTCGCTGTGGATAACTTCGCGGAAATGTGGATAACTTTCCCTGCGAGAACTTGCGGAGATGCCGGTCGAATGGAGAGCGCGGGCTACACCGGGGTTGCGTACAGCGCTGCCCACTCCCCCTGGAGGTGTCGCTCTGTCACGCGTAGACCGTGTGCCTCGAGCGCAACGACGACGTCGTCGACCTGCTCGCCGAGGATACCTGATGCCACCACAATTCCCCCGGGTCGGACGCGTTCTGCCAGCCCCGCGGCTGCCATTTCGATGATCACCGGGGCCAGAATGTTGGCCATGACCAGGTCATAGGCGCCGTCGACGTCGGATAGTGAGCCCGCGCGCACCGTGATCCGTTCCTCAAGCCCATTGGCCAGCACATTCCTTCGGGCTGCAACGACGGCGTTTTGATCGATATCGACGGCCAATATATGCCGTGCCCCCAGGCGCGCCGCCACCATCGCCAGGATGCCCGTGCCGGTGCCCAGGTCCAGGAGGGTCGAATCCGGTCGCGCAAGCGCCTCGACGGCGCCGATGCAGAGCTGGGTAGTGGGATGGAGGCCGGTACCGAAGGCAATCCCCGGGTCCATCTCCAGGACGATCTCGTCTTTCTTGGGGACATACGTTCGCCAGGAAGGCCTGATCACCACGTGCCGCCCAAGATGCAGGACCTTGATCTGCGCTTTCCACCGCGCCGTCCAATCCTGATCCGGGATTGTGGCAAACGTCGGGGGAGGGATCACCGGCCAGATGTGGCTGAGGTGCGCGAGCCCTTCCTCGACCTTGCGCCGGCGCATTGCGATCTCGTCATCGACGGCAAGATAGGCCTTTACCGTCACCGGCGCGTCGTTCGCGGCATCGGGATCCAGTTCGAGCGCCACGCCTTCCGGCGCATAGCGGCTGAGGACCTCGGCTACCGCCTCGGCCGCCTCGTGATTGACCCGGATGCTGACCTCTAGCCACTCCATAGGCGACAACTTACAGTCCTAACGCTTCCCTCACGCGGTCTACGAAACTCTGTTTGTCCTCGACGACGACTTCCGTCCCCAGCGTTGACCCAAGCTGCTGGAAGAGTTCCTTCTGCTCCTCGGTTAGGTGTTTGGGGATGGCGACCTGGGTGACGATCAACTCGTCGCCGCGTCCGCTCCCGCGCAACTGCGGAATACCCAAGCCACGCAGGCGGAAGATGGCGCCGGACTGCGTGCCTGCGGGAATCGTGATCTGCCGATCTCCGTCCAGTGTAGGCACGGTGACGCTGTCCCCCAACGCCGCCTGTGCGACGTTGACCTTCAACTCCAGGATGATGTCGTTCCCCCGGCGCTTGAAGTAGTCGTCGGGCTTGACGTTGAGAGTGATGTAAAGATTCCCGTTGGGACCGTTGAGCTCGCCCGGCTCCCCCTGCCCCGAAACGCGTATGGTGACCCCATCATCCACCCCTGCAGGGATGGCGACCTGGATGTGTCGCGTCTGGTAAGTCCGCCCGGATCCCCGGCACTCGTGACAGGCCGTCTTGACGACGGTGCCTCTGCCCTGGCATCGCGGACACGTGGTGATGTTGACGAACGAACCCAGCAGCGTGTGCTGGACCTGGCGCGTCTGCCCTGACCCCTTGCACTCGGGGCAGGTTTCAGGCGAGGTGCCGGGTTCCGCGCCCGACCCACCGCATACGCTGCACAGCTCCTGGCGGCGGACCTCCACTTCCTTGTCGGCCCCGAACGCGGCCTCCCTGAACGTGATCTCCAGCTCGCTGCGGAGATCGTTACCGCGTTGCGGGCCGCCCCTCCCCGTGCGCCCGAAACCACCGAACCCACCCAGGTTCCCGAAAACCTCGGCGAAGATGTCGAACGGATCTCGCATGCCGCCGAAATCGTATCCTCCCATGCCGGGGGGAACGTCGGTCCCATACCGATCGTACATCGCGCGCTTATCGGTATCCGAAAGGACCTCATAAGCGGAATTCACTTCCTTGAACCGCTCCTCGGCGTCCGGCTCCGAGTTGACATCGGGGTGATACTTACGCGCCATCAGGCGATAGGCCTTCTTGATGTCTTCCGGACTGGCATCGCGCGACACACCCAGGATGCTATAGTAATCTTGACTCATCTTCGCTCCGTGTAACCCTCAAGCATAGCGCAGAAGGACGACTATTCCTCCGCGGTCGGTGAGGCCGCCTCCGTGCTTTCTTCGGTCTCCTCTTCGGACTGTGCCGGAGGTTCTGCCGGCGAGGCAGGTGCCGCGGGCCCTTTCGCGACTACGACCAGACTCGGCCGAAGCACACGGGTGCCCAGCATATACCCTGTCTCGACCTCGGCGACCACTTCGCCCTCTCCGAAACCCTCTACTTCCTGATAAAGCACGGCCTCGTGAATGTTGGGGTCGAAGGTGTCGCCGGGACTCAACTCAATCGGGGTGACGCTTTCCGAGTCGAGAATTGCCTTGAGCTTCCGCTGCACCAGGCGAACGCCTTCCAGCCAGGGGTCGTCCTTATCGGCGTCCGGAATTGCCTCAAACGCACGCTTGAAATCCTCGACGACCGGTAGAAGTCTCGACAGGAGCTGGGCGTTGGCCGTGCTGCGCCAGTGACTCTGCTCGGCCTCCGTCCGCTTCCTGAAATTGGCGAAGGCGGCCTGGGCGCGCTGCCATCCGTCGAGATATTCGGCGGCTTTCTGCTCGGCCTCGGCGAGGTTGGCTTCGACCTCTGCCAGCTCTTCCTCCAGTGCCCTCAGGTCATCGTCGACCTCGGCCTCGAGGGTCTCCGCAGCTTCTTCCTCCGGCAGATCCTCTGCCGGCTGCGTATCCTTGAGTTCCTCTTCCGTCATCTTCCTTCTGCCTCCAAATAGTGCCTTGATATATGATGTCATATCCACGAGAAGTCTCGGCACAAGCGATGTCTCATCATTGGTCCGATGTGGATCTGGATGCTTCCGTCGACTTCACCCGGAAATCGGTCGGCAGGTCCGGCTGATAGATGTCGTAGACCAAATCACCCAGAACGCTCGCCACGAAGCGAACGGCAGAAATCGCGCGGCCGTAGTGCATCCGAATAGGTCCCACGACGCCGAGCGCCCCGGTGGCGTAGTCGGCGACACCGTAGCGTGCCAACACGACGCTGCAGGTACGCAGCTCATCCCACCGGCCCTCCCCCCCGATCAGAACCCGCACGCTGCCGATTCCGACCGAAGGCGTGAGCGTTTCGGACAAAATGGCGTGCAGCACGCTCTGTTCCTCCAGGACGCGCACCAATGACGTCGAGGCATCCTCGGCGACCGCGAATTCCGGCGCTTGCAGCAGTTCGGACAGGCCGTAGTAAAAGACCTCGTCGGAAGCTTCCCCGTCGGCGTCCGCCATCATCGTCAGCACCACGCGTGCGATATCCGTCTCCAGGGGCGCGAATTCGCGCATGCGTGTCTTGATCTTTGCCATGTCCAATCCGGCGCACATCTGGTTCAGCCGGTCGGCGACGTCTCGTAGGGCTGCCTGTGTCATCGGCTCGGAGACGACGAGCATCTCCTGCTCGACGGTACCCCCCTCCATCACCAGGATGAGAAGCACCGCGCGCCCGTGCGTAGCGATCAACTCAAGATGCTTGAAGACGGAGCCCATCGTTCTGGGTGCCGTCAGAATCGCAGCCGCCTGTGCCGCTTTGGCGAGCACGGAGGAAGCCAGGGGCATCCATTCTTCGATGTGGTCCCGCGCCTGGTAGAATTGGTGGGCGATCGTGCGCTGCTCGGCCTGCGGCAGAGAGCGTTCCTCCATCAGGCGCTCCACGAAGTAGCGGAAGCCCTGATCCGTGGGGACGCGGCCTGCCGAGGTATGGGGCTGGAGCAGGTAGCCGAGGTCCTCGAGGCGCGCCATGTCGTTGCGCACCGTTGCCGGGCTGACCCCCAGGTCGTAGCGCTCCACAAGCGTCCGTGATGCGACTGTCCCGGCCGTCTCCACATACTCCTTGACGATCAGTCGGAGCAGCATCTCTTGTCGCGGCGAAAGCTGTTGCCGGTCTACCATTTCTGTCTCACCCTACCAATACCGTATAACCACCCGTATTCTACTCGCGAATCGTGCGCGCACCGTCACCATCCCGGTCGCTCCTCCCCGCGCGCCATGGCCCGCAAAATAGGGGCAGACCACGGGGAAGACCACGCCTTCCAACATTTTAGCACTCTTGAATTAAGAGTGCTAAAGACCTTCTTAAAGAATGATACCATGAAGGAAGGGCAAGTCAACGCCTGGCCCTATGCGTCCGAATAGAACATTTGTACCTAGTGAGCCGTCAAAACCATGCTATAATACAAGGTTGCAGTCCGATGGTTAGCGGGGACGGGGGGAAGCATGGCGAGTGACGAACTGATCATCCGCGGGGCGCGGGAACACAATCTGAAGAATATTAACGTAGAGATCCCGAAGAACAAGCTCGTGGTCATCACCGGCTTGTCGGGATCGGGCAAGTCGTCCCTGGCATTCGACACCATCTTTGCAGAGGGCCAGCGACGTTACATCGAATCCCTGAGTGCCTACGCGCGCCAGTTCCTCGGACAGATGAACAAGCCCGACGTCGAGCTCATCGAGGGGCTCAGCCCGGCCATCGCCATCGACCAGAAGGGCGTCTCCCACAACCCCCGCTCCACCGTAGGCACGGTCACCGAGATCTACGACTACCTGCGCCTCATCTACGCGCGTATCGGCATCCCCCACTGTCCCAACTGCGGCCGCCCGGTGACCCAGCAGAGCGCCCAGGAGATCGTGGATGCCATCCTGGCGATGCCCCCTGCCACCCGATTGCAGGTGTTGGCGCCGCTGGTACGGACGCGGAAGGGCCACCATCGCCCCATCTTCGAAGAGGCCCGCAAGTTGGGTTTCGTGCGGGTGCGCGTCGACGGCGAGGTCTTCGATCTGGAGGATGTACCCGAGCTCGATCGCTACAAGCTGCACGACATTGAGGCGGTCGTCGACCGTCTGGTGGTGCCGGGACCTGCAGAGGTGGGAGGAGAGCTCTATTCTGATTTCATCAGCCGGGTCACGGACTCGGTCGAGACCTCCCTTCGCCTTGGCGACGGCGTCGCGATTGTCAACATCGTGCGTTCGCCCGACGCCGGAGCGCAGCCCGAGGGCGACGTACTCTTCTCCGAACGGCTCTCCTGCCCCGTTTGCGGCATCAGCATCCCCGAGATCGAACCGCGCTCCTTCTCCTTCAACAGCCCCCACGGCGCGTGCCCGGTCTGCGAGGGGTTGGGGTTCAAGCTCGAGCTGGATCCGGCCCTGATCGTGCCCAACGAGTTGCACTCACTCAAGGATGATGCGATTGCCTACGGGATGACGGACGATCACGATAGCGCTTCCTGGCAGGTCCTGAAAGGTGTGGCCGAGCACTACGGCATCGCGATGGACAAGCCCTGGGGCGAGCTGAGCGAGGCCCAGCAGCACATCATACTCTATGGCACCGGGCGCGAGCAGATCCCGCTCTCCTATGAGACGAACCGGGGCGTCTGGTCGGGTCTGCGCCGGTTCGAGGGCGTGATCCCCAGCCTCCAACGCCGCTACGATGAGAGCTCCTCGGACTACGTGCGCGCCAAGATCGAGGAGGTGATGAGCCAGACGCCGTGCAAGGCATGTCAGGGCACCCGGCTCAACGATGTGGCGCGTGCGGTGACCGTGGCCGAGAAGCCGATCGACGAGCTGACGCGCTGGCCCGTGGCGCGGCTTCAGGCGTGGATGGACCTGTTGATCGACAGTCGTGAGGACCCCACGCCGGAGACGACGCCGCTTTTGAGTGCCAAGGAATACGCGATTTCCGAGCGGGCGCTGAAAGAGATTCGCAACCGGTTGACCTTCCTGGTCAACGTGGGGCTGGATTACCTGAGTCTGAGTCGAGCTGCGGGCACCCTCTCAGGCGGCGAGGCGCAGCGGATCCGGCTGGCGACCCAGGTCGGCTCACGATTGACGGGCGTGCTCTACGTGCTGGACGAGCCGAGCGTTGGCCTGCATCAGCGTGATACCGCGCGGCTGATTCGGACGCTCAAGGAGATGCGGGACCTGGGCAACACGGTCCTCGTCGTCGAGCACGATGAGGAGACGATCCGCGCAGCGGATTGGATCGTCGACCTTGGACCGGGGGCCGGCGAGCACGGTGGCGAGGTTGTCGTTTCCGGACCGCTCGACGTGATCCTCAACCATCCGACGTCCTACACGGGCGCCTATCTCTCCGGGCGCAAATCGATTCCGGTGCCTGCCGAGCGCCGCAAGGGCAACGGCAAAGCCCTCGTGATTCGAGGGGCGCGGGCCAACAATCTGAAGAACATCGACGTGCGCCTGCCGCTGGGGCTCTTCGTCTGCGTGACCGGTGTGTCGGGCTCGGGCAAGAGCACCTTGATGGTCGAGACACTCTACCAACGGCTGGCTCAGATCCTCAATGGCTCCCGCGAACCCGCCGGAGAGTGCGATGCGATCGAGGGACACGACTATATCGACAAGGTGATCAACATCGATCAGTCCCCGATCGGCCGTACCCCGCGCTCGAACCCCGCGACCTATACCGGGATCTTCGGCCCGATCCGGGATATCTTCGCCAAGCTGCCTGAGTCCAAGATCCGCGGATACAAGCGCGGGCGCTTCTCATTCAACGTCAAGGGCGGTCGCTGTGAGGCGTGTGGTGGGCAGGGCGAGCTGAGGATCGAGATGCAGTTCCTGCCCGAGGTCTACGTCCCGTGTGACGTCTGCCACGGCCGGCGCTACAACCGCGAGACCCTGCAGGTTCGCTACAAGGGCCTCAACATCGCCGAGGTCCTGGATATGACCGTGACCGAGGCGCTGGAGTTCTTCGCCTCCGTGCCCAACATCACCCATCGGCTGCAGACGCTCTACGACGTCGGGCTGGGCTATATCCGGCTGGGACAGCCGGCGCCCACACTCTCCGGCGGCGAGGCGCAGCGTGTCAAGTTGGCACGGGAGCTCTCCAAGCGCCCGACCGGCAAGACGCTCTACCTGCTGGATGAGCCCACGGTGGGGCTGCACGCGGCCGACGTCGATAAGTTGATCGAGGTCCTGCAGCGGCTCGCCGACACCGGCAACACCGTGATCGTGATCGAGCACAACCCCGACGTCGTCAAGGTGTCGGATTGGATCATCGATCTGGGGCCCGAGGGCGGCGATGCAGGCGGCGAACTCATCGCGGAAGGCCCGCCGGAGTTGATCGCGCAGAACGAACGCTCCTACACGGGGCAGTACCTGAAGCATTGGCTCCAGGGAGAGAAGGCGGAAGCCGCGGCAGATTGAGGGGTTCCCTCAGCGGGTCTGCAATCTTCGTAGAGACGCCCCGGTAGGGCGTCTTCTGCGGCGGAAGGTGCGCTTCGGACGTAGAAACCCCTGCGTCCGGGGACGTTGCGCCTCCGGCGGCGGATGCGAGTTACCCTATGGCAGCTACCCGCCTGCCCGCGCCACATCCTCCGCCAGCCCTGCCAGCACAATCTCCCCATCCTGTGACGCCAGGTCGGCTGCCTTGGCCAGCACCTGCTGGGCGTCCCCCATTCGGCCCTGTGCCAGGTAGACCTCACCCAGCGTCTGGAGGGCGACGGCTTTCTCTACGTCGTTGGCCGCCCAATTGTGGGCATAGGTCGCCAACTGCTCGGCCTCGCTGAGTCGTTCCGGCCGATATTGAAGATAGAACTGGGCGACGGCATTGAGGGTCAGGAAGTCGTTGGGCTCCAGGTCCCGGGCATAGAGCAGGTCGCCCTGCGCCCCGTCGATGTCGGGTGGCTCCTCGATGACGCGTGTCCAGGATTGGGCGATGTAGACGATGTTGAGTTGGTCGGTGAGACTGATCGCCCGCGCGACGGCACCCAGGGCCTCTTGCTCGTTCCCGAGGCGGGCCGAGGCGATGGCCAGCCAGGCCTCATATTCCGTGTGCTGTCGATCGAGCTCCGCGGCCCAATCGAATTCGTTGGTGGCGGCCTCGTAATCCCCCCGATAATAGGCCATCAACCCCAGGCCGAAGTGCGGCGTGGGCAGGTCTTCATTGAAAGACACGGCCGAGCCAAAGGCGTCCTCTGCCTCCTGCCATTGGAATTGGTCGTAGCGGGCCCAGCCCAGCCCCTCATAGGCCTCGGCGCGCTCCGCATCCAACGCAATGGCCCGCTCGAAGTCGTCGCCGGCGGCGTCCGGCGCTCCGACACTCAGGTACTCGTATCCGCGCTGGATGTACAGGTCCACGTTGGTCGGATCCTGTCGCAGTCGCTCGTCGTAGGATGTCGCGATCGGCCCGGCGGGTATGGCGGTCGCGGTCGCCGTCGGTCTGGCCGGTGGTGCGCCACCCTCGTTCGTTTCGGCCACGGCGGTCGGTGTGGGGGCTTGACCCCCGGCAGCGATGGGCGTGGCGTCCACCAACGAGACGACGGCGACGGTAGGCGTCGCGTCTGAAACTGACATCCATCCGGTGAGCGAGGCCGGCAGCCCCCCCGCCATCGCAAGGATGACCGCTCCCCAGAGCACGATGACTGCCACCGCCAGGATCCCCAACAAGACTCGCTGGCCCCCGGTGAGTCGTGGTCGGCCGGCGCGCCCGCGCCCCTTATCTGCCGGGGATGTCTCATCCGGCGCATCTAGCTGCACGCCGGCCAGCAGATCGCCCCAGGCGTCCTGGTCTGCATGAGCCTGGGCACCGTGAGCGTCTCTACCGGATTTGTCGTCCTGTGGCTGGGGTTTGGCATCCTGCTGATTGCGCAGATCGTCGAGAAACTCCATCGTGGCCTCCCGCTCCTTCCCCTCCCGAGGTGCTGGAAAAGGTATACAAACAGTATAAAGGCGTTCAACTGAAAGGCAACCTGGGTCGACGGAGGTTGTGTTTCGGAATGGGGACAGTTTCGCGACAGGGCCTGCCGAAGCTGGGCTGGCGCTACGGTGTCCATTCCGGTACACACTGTATAAACAACTCCAGGTGAAACGCAACCTTCACAATGCCCATCCCCCTCTCCGGTGCCGGGGATCCTTCCGCGCCGTCTGCGGCGCGGGGTCCCCGGCACTTGTGCCCCATCCCCCCCGCCCCCAATTGGCAATCCGCACGTCCGTGGCACAATACGTGACCGTATGAATACCTACCCGATCCCCACCACCGCTGCCGAGGAAGCCTTCTGGCGCGAGGGTCTGTCGATCGTCGCGGGTCTCGATGAGGCCGGACGCGGGCCGTGGGCCGGCCCGGTCTGCGCCGCCGCCGTCGTGCTCCCGCGCGACCCCGCGCGCCTGGCGGCCCTGGAGGGCATCCGCGACTCCAAGACGCTGAGCCTGCAGCAGCGCGAACGCTTTTTCGACCTCATCGCGCGAACGGCGCTGGCGACGGGAGCCGCCTTCGCCACCGCCGCGGAGATCGACGCGGTGGGCATCGTGCCCGCGACCCGATTGGCGATGCGTCGGGCGCTCGCTGCACTGCCCATCCGGCCCCAGGCCTTGATCCTGGACGCGTTGAGGCTCCCCCAGGTGGACCTGCCGCAGAACGCCTTCCCCCGCGCCGACGCGACCTCGCTCACCGTCGCCGCCGCGGGGATCGTGGCCAAGGTGACGCGCGACCGCTGGATGGTGGCGACCGCCGAGCATCGCTTCCCCGGCTATGGTTTTGCACAGCACAAGGGCTACGGCACGGCACAGCATCAGGAGGCCCTCGACCGCCTGGGCATCTGCGCCATCCACCGGCGAAGCTTCCGCCCGATCTCCGCCCGGCAGTCTGCTGATACCCATAAAGCAGCAGACCGCCGCGCAGCGGCGGCACCCCTGGAGCCGGAGCCCCCTGCGTGACGCATCCGCCCGCATCGCTGCGCGTCGTCATGATCGGCCCCTTTGGCATGCGCCCGCGGATGACGATGCGCATGCGCGCCCTGCCGCTGGCCCGGGCACTCGTCGCGCGCGGTCACGCGGTCACGCTGCTGCTTCCGCCGTGGCAGAACCCCGAGGACGCCGGCCGCACGTGGGAGGAGGATGGGGTCCGCATCGAGAACGTGGCGCTCCCCCGCGGCGTGCCCGGCTGGTTCCACTGGCGTCTGACGGCGCACCTCGTGCGCCGGGCACGCCAGCTTCTGCCCGACGTCGTCCACACCTTCAAGCCCAAAGCCTACGCCGGGCTGGCCCATCGGGCGTTGCGACGCCGTTTCCCGGTGGTCGTGGACACCGACGACTGGGAGGGCCCCGGTGGCTGGAATGCCGTCGGGGGCTATCCCGGCGTACTTCAGGCCTTCTTTTCCCGGCAGGAGCGCTGGGGCCTCGCGCACGCAGACGCGGTGACCGTCGCGAGCCGCGCGCTGCAGACCCTCGCCTGGTCGATGGGCGGGCCGCCCGACCGCGTCTTCTATCTGCCCAACGGCGTGAGCCCGCTGCCGTTTGCCGTCCCGCCGCACGCGCGCCGGACGTCCGGCGATCCTGCTCTACACGCGCTTCTTCGAATTCGACCTCGACCGCCTCTGGCGCATCATGCACGGCGTGCGCGCGCAACGTCCCGAGGTTCGTTTTCTCGTCGTCGGGAAGGGCTTCGCCGGCGAGGAGACACTGCTTCTCCGGATGGCGCAAGACGCCGGCTGGCGCGTCCGCGAGTCCGGCCTTCGTGCAGACGGAGCGCCACGGAGTGCGGTTCCCGGCGGATCTGCGATCCGCCCCCCGCGAGAGGCTGGAGCCGGTCCCTTACCGGCATCGAGTGGGGTCGCAGACAGGGTTCCCTCCGCGTCCGCCGATTGGGACCTCGCCTACGCCGGCTGGGGGACACCGGACAACCTCCCGGCCTGCTTCTCCACTGCCGACCTCGCCATCTACCCCTTCGACGACACCCTGCTGAATCGCACCAAGTGCCCTGTGAAACTGCTCGACCTCCTGGGGGCCGGCGTCCCCGTGGTCGCCGACGCCGTGGGCCAGATCCCCGAGATGATCGTCGACGGACGCACCGGCGCGCTCGTCCCGCCGGGCGACGACGCGGCCTTCGTCCGGGCCGTCCTCGCCCTCCTCGCCGACCCCGACCGCCTCGCGCAGATGCGGACGCAGGCCGCGCCCGACGTGGCCGCTCGCTTCGCGTGGAGCGATCTCGCGCTGGTCGCCGAGAAGGCGTACATGAGAGCTATCAGCGCTTAGCGCTCAGCTTTCAGACTTTTTCTTTCTTGCTGATAGCTGACCGCTGACTTCTCAAGCCTGCCCGCCGAAACCTGTCCCCTCCCCACGCCGTGGTATAATCCCCCTCACACTACCCGATTCGGAGACATGTATGCATCTATCCCAGATCCTGAACGCGATCAACCAATGGGCACTCAGCATTATCAGCACGGTGGGCTACCCGGGCTTGGGCCTGGTGATGTTCCTCGAGAACGTCTTCCCTCCCATCCCCTCGGAGGTCGTGCTGCCCCTCGCCGGCTGGTTGACGCTGGACAAGACGAGCGGGTTCACGCTCCTGGGCGTGACCATCGTGGGCGCCATTGGCTCGGTCGCCGGTGCCTTCTTCTTCTATGGGCTGGGCAAGTGGTTTGATGAGAGCCGCGTCCGCTACCTCCTGCGGCGCTTCGGCAAGTGGTTCATGCTCTCGGAGGCCGATCTTGACACCGCCCTGGCGTGGTTCGATCGCTACGATGAATACGTCATCTTCTTCGGACGGATGGTCCCGATCATCCGGAGCCTGATCTCCGTGCCTGCGGGCCTCGCGAGCATGAACATCGGCACCTTTGCGCTCTACACCGCGTTGGGCACCGCGCTCTGGAGCTTCCTTCTGGCCTATGCCGGGCGGCTGCTGGGCTCCCAGTGGCACCTGGTCGCGGACATCATCGATCGCTATCAGAACGTCGTGATCGTCGTAGTCGTATTGGCCGTCGTCTATTTCTTCTTCAGCCGCTGGCGCAAGCGCAGCCAGGAACCCCATACACCGGAGCCGGAGGGCCAGCCCGAGGGCTAACCAACTTGGTTCGTAGGTGCCGCTTCAGCGGTTCCGGCGACCCATCCGGGCGGCGCCGCGGCTCACATCGTCCTAAAGGAGGCGAGGAATGCCACCTGTGATTCAGGCAAATCGGATTGCTGAGTACGACGGACAAGAAGTCACCCTCCAGGGGTGGGTCTACAACCGCACCCATAAGGGGAAGCTGGTCTTCCTCTTGGTGCGCGACGGCTATGGCTTCGTCCAGTGCGTCGCATTCGAGCGCGACCTGGCCCCGGAGCTCTTCGACACGATCGTTCACATCCCCCAGGAGTCCTCGATCCTCATCTCCGGCGTCGTGCGGGCCGACCAGCGGGCGCCGGGCATCCCCGGCGGCTACGAAATCGGGATCACGGGTCTGCAGACGCTCCAGGCCGTCGAAGGCGAGTACCCCATCTCGCTCAAGGAACACGGCGTCGACTTCCTGCTCGACCACCGGCACCTCTGGATCCGCGTCCCCAGCCAATGGGCGATCCTCAAGATCCGGGCCACGGTGATCAGCGCCATCCGAGAGTGGCTCGATACCAACGGCTTCACGCTCATGGACACGCCGATCTTCACCCCCGCAGCCAGCGAGGGCACCACCACGCTCTTCGGCACCCAGTATTTCGACGAAGGCATGGCCTATCTCTCGCAGAGCGGCCAACTCTACAACGAGGCCGACATCTTCGCCTTCGGCAAGGTCTACTGCTTCGGCCCCACCTTCCGCGCCGAGAAATCGAAGACCCGGCGCCACCTCACCGAGTTCTGGATGGTGGAGCCCGAGATGGCCTTCTGCGACCTCGACGGGCTGATGGAGATCGAGGAACAGTTCATCTCCCACATCGTCGCGCGGGTGGTGCGTGACTGTCGGGCCGAGCTGCTCTCATTGGGGCGCGACCTCTCCGTCCTGGAGAAGATCACGCCGCCCTTCCCGCGCATCTCCTACGACGATGCCCTGGCCAAACTGGCCGAGATTCGCGCCCGGATCGACGACCCCGAACTCAAAGCACAGCTCGCGATTGAGTGGGGCGACGACTTCGGCTCGCCGCACGAGACCGAGCTGACCCAGCTCTTCGACAAACCCGTCTTCGTCTACGGCTACCCCACGGTGGCCAAGGCCTTCTACATGGAACCCTGGCCCGGGCGCCCCGAAGTCTGCAAGAGCGTCGACCTCCTCGCGTCCGAGGGCTACGGCGAGATCACGGGGGGCAGCGAGCGTATCTCCGACCCCGACCTGCTCCTGCAGCGCATTCACGAGCACAACCTGCCCGAGGAAGCCTTCGAGTGGTACATCGACCTGCGCCGGTACGGCAGCGTCCCCCACAGCGGCTTCGGCCTGGGCGTCGAGCGCACCGTCACCTGGATCTGCGGCATCGACCACATCCGCGAGACTATCCCCTACCCCCGGACCATCAACCGCGTCTATCCGTAGCGGCGACCCTAGCATAAGGATCACGTCGGCCGGGGCTCCCATGAGCCCCGGCCGTTTTGCGCTTGAAGCCTCGTCATGCAGTGTTGGGGACGATAGATCTAGCGATAGTGGACCGCGGGCGTCTCGCCCGCTCTGCTGACCTGCGCAGGCGAGGTGTGCGCAGACTACCGCTAGCATCGCAGGGAATGATGTGCGCCTCAGAGCGGGCGAGATCCTGAGGCTGCGCTCAGGACAGGCTCCCCGCGGTCCATGCTTCCACCTGTCCTGACCTGCGCGTCCTGCCTTCGTCGCTTGCCCCGCCCATTGTCCTGTCGTATACTGAGTCTGCAGAAAAACAACCTTCCATACGCCGAAGGACTGCATGACCAACTGAGACTGACCATGCCCACACCCCTCACACCTGAACAGGAGGCCCGCCGGCTTATCGACCAGATGCTGGAGGATGCCGGATGGCAGGTCCAGTCGCGCGAGCGGATGAACCGCACCGCCGCGCTGGGCGTCGCCATCTGCGAGTTCCCCACCGAGACCGGCCCGGTCGACTACCTGCTCTTCGCCGGCGGGCGGCCTATCGGCGTGGTCGAGGATCTGGAGGCGGCGATGGAGCAGTTCCGCGTCATCGCGGAGGATTTGGGACAGGGTTGCAGAACGTGGTGGGGGCGTCGTAGGGGCGCAGCATGCTGCGCCCCGCTGCCGAGATGGATGCTACAACAGGAGGTCCACATTGAGTGCTCTTGATGCTGTCGAGATCGTGTTGAGTGATACAGGCAAGCCAATGCACTATCGCGAGCTGACACGGGAGGTCCTCGACCGTGGACTGTGGGTCACCCAGGGCAAGACCCCCGAGGCGACGGTGCGGGCGCAGTTGGGCACAGACCTGAACGTACAAGGGGAAGCCTCGCGATTCCAGCGGACGGGTCCGGGCATTTATGCGCTCAGGGCTTGGGGGTTGCCAACATATCACGGCAAGGCCCCTAGGGGAAACGCCGGTTCCGCAGCGTCAGAAATTACCGCGCTCACCTCCAATGGGCATAGGCTGTCAGCCGATGGCAGCCCCGATGCCGAGGAGGTGTGTGGTGCGGAACCGCCCCAGACTGCATCCGTGCCGGCTCTCGATGGCGCGATCTCACCGATGTCCTTTACCAACGCCGCAGCGCATATCCTGGAGACCTGCGCGGAACAGCAGCCTATGCACTACCGCGAGATCACCGACCGGGCTCTGGCTGAAGGCCTCATCCAGACAGAGGGCAAGACGCCAGCAGCCAGCCTGTACGCGCAAGTCCTCACAGAGATCAAGCGGCAACGCGCACGCGGCGAAACGCCCAGGTTCCTGAAGCAGGGACGAGGGTATGTGGGGCTTAGCCGGTGGCTTGGCAGCGGGTTGGCTTACGACATCGCTCAACACAACCGGGAGGTGCAGCGCAAGCTACTTGCGCGCCTCCGGCAGATGACCCCTGACGTATTCGAGGAACTCATCGCCGAGTTGCTCGTGGCCCTAGGCTTTGAGGATGTGCAGCTCACCTCGTACAGCAGGGACGGCGGTATCGACGTGCGGGGCACGCTCGTTGTCGGTGACGTGATCCGCACGCGAATGGCTGTACAGGTCAAGCGGTGGAAGAACAACGTTGGGGCCACTGTCGTGCAGCAGGTCCGTGGCAGCCTGGGTACGCACGAGCAGGGCCTCATCATCACGACAAGTGGCTTCGGCAAACGCGCGAAAGAAGAGGCTGCGCGCGCGGATGCCGTGCCCGTGGGCCTGATGGACGGGCGCCAACTGGTGGAGCTGCTCATTGAGAACGAGATCGGCGTCGTTCGCAAGCAGTACGATTTGATCGAACTCGCCTAGTCGAAGTTCGCCAATCGACCGAGTAGGGACGCAGCATGCTGCGCCCCTACAGATCCGGACGTGACCGTATGGAGGATTGTGGTATGCCCTATGATCGCAATCGACATCATCGACGCTCCATCCGACTGCGGGGGTACGATTACGCGTCCGCTGGGATGTACTTCGTGACGATCTGCGTGCAGGACCGTGCGTGTCAGTTAGGGCATATTGTGGACGGCAAGGTTGCCCTGTCCGAGTTCGGCGAGATCGTGGACCGCCGTTGGCAGGCGATTCCAGAGCATTTCCCGGATGTCACGTTGGATGCCTATATCGTTATGCCTAACCACATCCACGGCATCGTGGTGATCGGCCGGTCCGAGGCATCTGAAGGCCCCGCTGCAGATATGACCTCTACCGCGGGTGTAGGGGCGCAGCATGCTGCGCCCCTACCACGGATCGCAGAGAACTGGGCAGGCCGCCGTGTGACACCGGGGTCATTGGGCGCCATCGTCCGGTCGTTCAAGGCCGCCGTGACCCGTGAGGTCAACGCGGCGTGCGAGACGCCCGGCACATTATTCTGGCAGCGCAACTATTGGGAACATATCGTCCGCACTGCGGAGGAGTACGAGCGCATCTGTACTTACATCATCTCGAATCCGGCGCTGTGGGCCGACGACAGGCTGTATCAGCCGGATGAGCAAGAGTCTCTATCGTGACCGAACAGCCATCCACCTGCGCACCAACGAGCATTTCACGCTCAAGCAGAACCCGCTGACGCGCGAGGACCTCGACGACTTCGTGGCGTGCTACCATCCCGACAACCGCCACCAGCGAACGGCAACCGCGCCGGCCGGCGCGGCGTGGTCCGAGGAGAACCCCGATGGTCGGTGGCGCGCGTTCAGCTACGCCGACTGATGGCGCGGGACAAGGTCGATCTCGACATCTTCTGGCTCCGCGACGAGTCGCCGGAGGACACGGCGAACCTACCCGACCCCGACGTCCTCGCCGCGGAGATCGCGGAGGATCTGGTGTAGCGGCGCCGGTTGGCGCAACGACACGCGATCAGCCATAAGGAAGATAACGTCAGGTAGCGTCCAAGGAGGTATTACGATGGGGCTTCTACGTAAGCTTTTCGGCAACAAGCAGGCGGCGCCCGCCCGCCCATCAGCGGCATCCCCACGCCGCTATCCGAGCCGGAGCATCATCGACGAGGCAGAACTCCGGGCCTTGGCCGACTTCGGCCGCCACTACCCCCTCCCGGCCGGCTTCGAGTACCGGCAATGCGGCCCGCGGCCGACCGACACCGTCGTCGTCTGCCAGTCCGACGGCGAGGAATTCGTCTTTCTTGTGGAAGAGGGCATCCTTGCATTCGACGTGCCCCGACAGAAGGAGGATGGTAGCTGGGGGAAACGGACCACCGAGGTGCTCAGGGTCCCCTGAGCCCTATCCGCCGATCGACACGCCCTGCATCGTGATGTGCGAGGCCGCCGCGGAGTACGAAGTAGACTGAGGGTGCGCGACAGCAACTTGGTCGACCAGCAATTCCAAATATGAGCCCGAATGTAAACAGTGAGACACGTAGGAGACGCTGGGGAACGCAGAAGCGGATCTCTAGAGGTGTCCGGCCGGCGCTGAACAGCGTAGGGCGAGGTCTGACAGGGAACAGTCACTGAGCCAGCCGGCGCCGGCTGGCTCAGGACGACCGTCCGTAGCCGGCAACGTGCCCAGCACACAGTGCCGCACCTAAGAAACGTGTGGCATCGTCAGCGAGTCCGCTTCAGATTGATTCGGAAGCTCTTCTGGCGGCAAGTCCAATTGCTGATACATGAACGTGAGTAAGCATTGCCAATCGGAGAAGTAGACGTAGCGCGTGAGCGCCCGTAAGTCGTTGAAGAACGTGCGCCGGGCTCCCAGTTCCCGCCGTACGGCTTGATAGGTCGCGCAACTGAGCCCCAGGGCCGTGTGGCAGAGAAAGGCCAGCAGCAACAAGGTCAACAAGACACTGCTCAGATGGTGCTGTCCATGGCCGTAGTTGTGCTCGAAATGGTAGCCTTGGTTCTTGAGCACATTGAACCCTTCATTCTCGACTTTCCAGCGGCTCCGTCCACTGGCCACAATCTCCGGGACGGTCTCTGCCGTCACCGGATGATCCGTCGCCCAGGCACAGTGATAGACTTGTTGGTCGGTTGCACCATCGCAGATGGTCAGCTCACACCAGTTGACCATCACCGTTTCCAGATCTCCCCGCAGCGGGACTTGCTCCACCCAGCGGTAGATCCAGCGTTCGCGGCGTCGTCCGTGCCGTTTTTCTACCACCTGCGTGCTGATGGCGCCGGCCACCGGCTCGAGTAAGTGCACTTCCTCGTACAGCGCGGGGTGTGAGGCTTCTTTGCAGGTGAGAATGAAGTGCATGTGATGCTGCGCCAGCGACGTACACAACGGATAGTGACAATGCAGATCATCCGTCAGAATGGTCACGCTCTCAGGAGCAAACCGCACCGCGTTCCGCTTAAGCCAGCGTTTGATCGCTTGCTGTTCACAATCCTGCTTGTCGTGTCCATCTTGCGGGGTGATGAACTCCGGCGCTAAGCAGATCACGGCTGCTTGCTCGGGAGCCCCCACCACCGCCAACAGCACCCCATGGGAGTAGTGCGGCTGCTCCTCCCGCAAGGTCACCCGACACTTCGGGCACTGCACTTTCTCCGAACTGAAGTATTGTGACCCGTCCAGTGAGATCAGGCGGGTGCCCCCCACGCCGGTGTAGGCGTCCAAGTGTCCCGCAGCTTGCAGCTGCGCATAGATCTCCCAGAAGGGTGTCTGCAGCCCTGCCGGATCCACCGGATCGAGCAGATTCCGCAGCTGACTATCACTAGGGATCTGTGCGACTCCAAACAAGCTCTGCACATTGTTCCGCCCCCGTTGGCGCTGCATATCCCGCTGGTGCGCCAAAAACGAGGGCGATTGCATGTAGAACACCGCAAAAGCACTCAGCCCGGCTTCCGTGAGGCTGTATTGGATGTTCTGCCCACGTCGATGTTCCGGCAAGCACTCGAGTGCCTGCCGCACAGGGGCGAGGAGCTCTCTGAATTTCACTGGCTTCCCCATCCGTGGCTCCTTGCACTTCATGTCTGGCTCTATCTAGGTGACGCCCCTATTCTACCCCCTCTTCCATATTGGGAACTGCTGTTGGTCGACCTGGAGCCTTGATTGGAGCCGAGTTCACCTGTATAATAGAACAAAAGATCTATCATGAAATCCAGGAGATCGTCCCGATGATCGCGTCCCACGCCCTACCGAGATGCAGCGCGCAGTCCCCCTCGCCGCGCGACGAGGCTACGTCTCCTTCTCCCCGGCTCCTACGCCCCAGGCCCCCCTCTCATTACGAAACGAACCCATTTTGGAGTGAGCTGGTCCCCTTCTCCCTAAGTCCTACTTCCCGGTCCTTGCCTATGACGAAACGAACCCATTTTCTGGCCAACGCGACCCTTCGCAAGGTTTCCTCCGGCGCAGGTCGGGGTGTCTTCTCCATTCGTTCCTTGCGAAGGGCCGCGCGTCGCGCTCGCCTACTTCGCGATGGGCAGATAGAGATCCAGGTCGAAGTCGTGCCCCGGCACACCAACGTGTAAGTGATGCTCCAGCCATTGATGGTGGGCGGCTCTGTAGGGGCTTTGCTCGCGCCAGGCGACGAGCTCACGCCAGGTGCTCCCGATGACGTCACCCCACGGGTCGCGGCAGATGGCCGTCTTGACCGCGTACGGCCCTCCCGGGAACGTCACGATCTCCACAGGTTCCCCCGCTGTCTCCTCGGGCGTCACGGTGATCCAGAATTCATACCCATAGTTCGGGCTCCCCGGCGCGGGATTCGGGTTGTTGAAGCCGAAGATGCGGTGCGCCTCGGTGTAATCCAGCAGCCCCCGCGGCTCCGCCCAGGCCGCCATCTTCTCCCACGCCTGCGTCTCCGGGCCCTGACCGAACGCGTGGAAGCGCGCTGCGCGCAGCGGCGCCAGGTTCACGATACGGACGTCTTTCTCTGCCATCGTCATCTCCCTTCTTGGATGAGGTCTCTGCTGAAAGCTGAAAGCTGATAGCTCTCAACCTTCAGCCTTCAGCATACGACCGTATATCTGACACCTTCTGTCACACTTTTACGCTATGATGGTCGATATCATCAGGGTCGGTCGGGGGAGGTGCCGATGCGGGCAGACCGTTTGCTGTCGTTGCTGATGCTGCTGCAGACGCGGGGAAAACTATCGGCCCATGCGCTGGCTCAGGAGTTGGAGGTCTCGGAGCGGACGATCTTCCGCGATATCGAGGCCCTGGAGCGCGCGGGGGTGCCGATCTACGCCGATCAGGGCCGCGATGGCGGGTATGCGCTGGTCGACCGCTACCGCACGCGCCTCACCGGACTGTCGGAAGACGAGGTGCGGGCGCTCTTCATGCTCAGCGTCCCCGCGCCGCTGGCCGACCTGGGCCTGACCCAGCCGCTGAAGACCGCCCTGCTCAAGCTCACCGCCGCGCTGCCCGCCGACCGCCGTGGCGATGAGGTCCACGTTCGTCGACGCTTCTATCTGGATGCCGCAGGCTGGGAGCGCGACGCCGGCCCGACGCCCCATCTTCATACCGTACACCAGGCGGTCTGGCAGGACCGCCGTCTTGTGCTCACTTACCGCCCGCTGTTCGCCGCTGAGATCGAGCTGACGGTCGACCCCTATGGCCTGGTGGTGAAGGCCGGGGAGTGGTACCTCGTCTTCGCCCACCAGGGCCGGGTCCGCGCCCGGCGGGTGGCCGAGTTTCTCGATGTGCGTGAGGCCGAGGAGTCCTTTACGCGCCCTGCCGACTTCGTCCTCGAGACCTTCTGGAAAGCGTGGTGCGCCGAGCGCGCCGAGCGGGACGATCAGTTCCGGGTGCGCGCGCGTATCGCCCCCGGCGCGCGTGACTGGCTGCCCTTCTACCTCGGAGGTCGCAGCCGTGAGGCGCTGGCGTCGGCCGGCCCGCCCGATGCGCAAGGCTGGGTCACGCTCGATCTCACTTTCGATGCTCTCGAGTCGGCCCGCGCCGGGCTCCTGCCCCTCGGCGGCGCCGTCGAGGTCCTGGCCCCCGATGCCCTGCGCCTCGGCATGGCGGATTTCGCCGCGCAGATTGCCAAAGCATATGGCAAGGAGTAGGAAGTGCGCAGTAGCGAGTAAGTGCTCGCCTGCATACCTACTCCGTGCTCCCTGCTCCCTCCTTCATACTCCCTCCTTCATACTCCTTACTCCCTACTCCCTACGCCCCGCCGATGGCTCCCTTTGTGCTATAATGGACCTGTTGTATCGTAGGAATACACCGTCTTAGGACATCGTGTGTCCCCGCTTATCTTTTGGAAAGGAGCACGACCTATGTCGAAAAAGCGACGAGGTGTCAGCAAGGTCCGGATCGCGTTCTTGGCGATCAGCGTTCTGCTGGTCGTGAGCATGGTTCTCGGCTTCGTTATTAGCTTCATCCGTTGATCCCACTAACCCCCGAAGAGGCGTTGACCATGTCTATCCGCCCGCCGGCGCGCCGCGCGCAGGAGTTCGTCGTCCGTGAGTTCCACGTCTCCCGAGCGGCCCGAAACCGTTATGGTTTCGACGACGCACTTTTCTCCTTCAACGGCAATGTCATCTTTGCGAACTTCCGCGCGGCCCGGCTCTTTGCGCAGCGGATCAACGAACAACGGGATGTGGTGAATCACCCCGAGCTAAGCGTCCGCGCGGGCGATATCAATGCGATGGGGCTCGTCGACGAGATCCTCCACTACATCGTCGCACAGTACCGCCAACAGCGGAAGCCCCGGGTGATGGAGGAGGCGCTGGCCTTCCTGGAGGATCGGCTGGGCAAGCCGCAGGTCGAGGAAGCCCTGGTCAAGTTTCTCCAGGAGTTCCCCCCGTCGCGGTCCATAGGGGCAGGCAGACGATCGAGGAGTATCTTTCCTCCCCTCCTGGGAGGGAGGAGGTCCGCGCTGCGGTCCTGGAGGAAATGCTGCTGCTGTGGATGACCAACGAGAACCCCGCCGCACTCCCTTTCTCCGAGTTGTTCGATGACACGGCGTTGGAGCAGACCGAGGCCTATCCGGCCTTCGCGGATCTTCTGAAGGCGTTCTTTGCGGATCAGCCGGGCTTCGGCCCCCAGAACGAGAGCCTCTTCGACATCCTCCGGGGTCCCGCCCTCGCGGCGCCGGGTTCCTGGCACGCCCAGTTGGCCTATATTCGCGCCCGCTGGGGCAACATGCTCGGGTCCTACCTCTCGCGCCTGCTCAGCAGCCTCGACTTTCTTGAGGAGGAGGCAAAGGCGTTCTTCGGCTTTGGGCCGGGTCCCGCCGAGGTCTACGAGTTCGGTGAGCTGGCGGCCGAACCGGAGAACTTCAGCCCCGACAAGGATTGGATGCCCCGCGCGGTGATGATGGCCAAGAACGTCTACGTCTGGCTGGATCAACTGTCGCAGGCCTATGGGCGTGAGATCCGCCACCTGGACGACGTGCCGGATGAGGAATTGGACCGGCTGCGTCGCTTCGGCTTTACGGCGCTCTGGTTGATCGGGCTGTGGGAGCGGAGTAAGGCATCCAGGAAGATCAAGCAGATGATGGGGAATCCCGAGGCGGTGGCCTCCGCCTACTCGATCATGACGTACACGGTGGCCGATGACCTTGGGGGCGAGCCGGCCTTCGAGCATCTTAGGGCGCGTGCCTGGGCCCGCGGTATTCGTATGGCCAGCGATATGGTCCCCAATCACATGGGTATCGACTCCGATTGGGTCATCCACCATCCTGATTGGTTCGTCGGCCTCGACTACGCGCCTTTCCCCTCCTATTCTTACAACGGCCCCGATCTCTGTGACGACGACCGGGTAGGTATCTACCTGGAGGATCACTACTACGAGCGCACCGATGCGGCGGTGGCGTTCCAGCGGCGCGACCATTGGACCGGCAGCACCCGCTATATCTACCATGGCAACGACGGCACGCAGATGCCCTGGAACGATACCGCCCAACTGGATTACCTCAACCCCGAGGTGCGTGAGGCGGTCATCCGCACCATCCTTGACGTAGCCCGGCGCTCGCCCATTATCCGCTTTGATGCCGCGATGACGCTGGCCAAGCGCCACTACCAGCGTCTGTGGTTCCCGGAGCCCGGCACCGGCGGCGACATCCCCTCCCGCGCGGAGTTCGGCCTCACCAAGGCCGAGTTCGACCGGCGCATGCCGGAGGAGTTCTGGCGCGAGGTCGTCGACAGGGTGGCGGCGGAGGTGCCCGATACCCTGCTGCTCGCCGAGGCCTTCTGGATGATGGAGGGCTACTTCGTGCGCACGCTGGGGATGCATCGCGTCTACAACAGCGCCTTCATGAACATGCTGCGCGATGAGCTGAACGCGGAGTATCGCGAGGTGATGAAGAACACCCTCGAGTTTGACCCTGAGATCCTGCGCCGCTACGTCAACTTCATGAACAACCCCGACGAGCGCACCGCGGTCGATCAGTTCGGCACGGGCGACAAGTACTTTGGGGTCTGCACGATGATGGTCACGGTGCCCGGTCTGCCGATGATCGGTCACGGCCAGATCGAGGGATATGCCGAGAAGTACGGCATGGAGTACCGGCAGGCCTATTGGAACGAGCAGCCCGACCAGGGCCTGGTCGACCGGCACGAGCGCCAGATTGTCCCGCTCCTGCGCCGGCGCTATCTCTTTGCCGGCGTCGAGGCGTTCTACCTCTATGACTTCTTCACGCCGGATGGTACGGTGGACGAGAACGTCTTTGCCTACTCCAACCGGATGGGCGATCAGCGCGCGCTGATTCTCTACAACAATCGCTACGGCGACACCCGCGGATGGCTGCGGATGTCGGTCGGCTATGCGGTGAAAGAGGCTGACGGCTCCAAGCGGCTGGTTCAGACGTCGTTGGGCGATGGGTTGGGGATCACCGACGACCCCAACCGCTTCCTGATCTTCCGGGACGTCGTCACCGGCCTCGAATACATCCGTAGCTGCCGCGATCTACACGAACACGGGCTCTTCGCCGAGCTCTTCGCCTATCAGGTCAATGCCTTCGTCGATTTCCGCGAGGTTCTCGACAACGACCAGCACCACTATGCCCAGCTCAACGATCACCTGAAGGGGCAGGGCGTTCCCGACATCGACGAGGCACTCCAGGAGCTGGTGCTCGGCCCGGTCCACGTGCCGTTTCGTATGCTGGTGAGCGCTCCTGCTTTCCGCTGGTTGGTGGACCATGCGGCTGCAACAGCCGGTGCGGCTGCAACAGCCGGTGCGGCTGCAGTAGCCGGTGCGGCTGCGGCAGGCGATACGGTCGGGGCAGCCGATGCCGCCTTCCTCGAAGAGGTCACGCAGAAGGTGATGGACCTCTTCCGTGGTGCCACGCTGGTGATGGATGAGGATGGCATCGCGGGTCTCCCTGAGGCGGATCTCGTCGAGAACGTAGTGGATCGCCTGAAGGTCTTGCTGGCCCTTCCGGATGCTGTAACACGGCGCGTCGCTCCCCCGCACGAGGCCGAGCGCTTCTCCGCCGCCGCCGCTGCCTTTGCGGCGGGCTGGGACGCGGATGACTGGGCGATGTGGGGCGCGCTCTTTGCCTGGCTTTTCACGTACCGCTTGGGCGGCTTGGTCGATGCCGAGAACGCCGCCGCCGTCAGCCGGGACTGGTTCGACGCCTGGCTGCTTCGTAAGCCCGTGGTTGAGGCGTTGGCGAACTTGGGGTTGTCCGACGTTGCGCAGCAGCGCGTGATCGCGACGGTCCGGATGCTGTTGACCCATCACGATTGGCTGCCTGCGGACGCCGAAGGGGGTGGACCCTCACCTGCTCTCGCGCAGCAGCCTGCGCGCATGCTCCGTCGTGCCCTGAGGCACCGGGACGTGCAGGCCTATCTGGGCGTGAACCGCTACGAGGACGTACTCTGGTTCAACCGCGAGTCGTTCGAGATGTGGCTGTGGTGGCTGCTCTGCCTCGATGCTCTGGAGGACGCCGAACTCGATGATGACACCTTCGTGGCGCGATTCTCCGCGACTTACGCGCTGATCACGCAACTACGCACCGCCGAAGCACACTCCGACTACCGCATCGATAGGCTCATCGAGGCCGCCGAGGCTCTGTAGATTGGACCAGTCTTGCAAGACTGGTCCAATCTTACCTCCTGCGGAGGAAACTCTGCTTTGCCCCCACTGGGGCAGGACAGAAAAGGGGGAAGGGCCTCATCACCCAGCCGTCTGCGCACTCGGGCGCTCCTCCCTCCCCAGCCTTCCCCCCGCCGAGGGAGGGAGTCCTGCGATCCTACCCGCGGTCGTACAGGCCCGCGGTGACATTGTTGCGGATCTTCATTACCTCACGGAACATCCGCCAGGAGTCGCGGATCGGGCTGATGCTGCCCCCCGGGCCATAGTACCAGGGAATACCGATCTCCACGATCTTCAGGTTCCACCGGCGCGCGATGGCCAGCACCTCTACGTCGAAGGCGAAGCCGTCGATCTTCTGCTTTGAGAAGATCGCCTGCCCCGGTTCGCGCCGGAACGCCTTGAACCCGCACTGGGTGTCCTGGATGCCCGGCACCGCCAGCGTGCGCACGACGAAGTTGAACACCCGCCCCATCAGGTGGCGGTATGCCGGCTCGTTGTAGCGCCGGGAGCCCGGCACTTCCCGCGAGCCGATGGCAATGTCATACGTGGTCCCCAACGTCTCGGGAAAGAAGCGGGGCAATTCCTCGATCGGCATCGCCAGATCCGCATCGCAGATGAAGGCGTAGGCGCCGGTTGCCGCCAGGATGCCCTTGCGCACGGCAGCCCCTTTGCCCTGGATAGGCTGGTCGAGGACCTGCAGGACAGGGCTTTTCGCGGCGTACTCTCGGGCGACCTCGCCTGTGGCGTCGCGACTGTTGTTATTCACGACGATGACATCCAGGCTCTCAGATCGAGAGCCCACAAAGGTCAACACGCGCTCCAACGTCTCCGGCAGCCGGTGCGCCTCGTTATACGCAGGGATGATGATGGTCATCAAGGGTTCGGTGTTCATAATCTCCTGTCTTACGACAGTCTGGGTCTCTCTCTACAGCGCGATCCAGTCGACGATTTGGCGTTCCCGGTAGCGTGCCACGCGCTCGAAGCCGGTGGCCAGTGCCAGGTCGCGCGCGGTGTCAAAACCATAGCCCACATGCTCCGGGCGATGGCCGTCGGAGCCCAAGACGAGAATCTCGCCTCCCAACGCCCGGTACCACTGCAGAATCTGACGTCCGGGGACCGGCTCCGGCAGGCCCTTGCGTAGCCCGGAGGTGTTGACCTCCATGCCTCTCCCGGTCTCGATCAGATTGCGCAGTACCTGTTCGATGAGATCGCGATAAGCATCCAATGTCAGCACCTCGTGGAAGAGCTCCCACGAGTCGCGGCGCACGAGGTCCAGGTGCCCCAGCACGTCGAAGTCGGCCACCTCGACCATCCGCACGACCTCCTCGAAGTAGCGTCGGTAGCCGGCGTCCAGCCCCTGGGCAAAGAACGGCGGTTGCCAGCCGGGCTCGCCGTCGAGCCAATGGACTGAGCCGATGACGACGTCGAAGGGGTGCCCGGTCAGGAGCGCGGCGGCCTCCTCCGGGTAGTCGTGCGGGTTGCCCAGCTCCACGCCCGAGAGCACGGCCATTGTGCCCGCGAACCGGTCGCGCACCTCGGCGATCTCGGCAAAGTACCGGTCCAGGTCGAGGAACCCGACCGCATTGTCGCCGGGAGTCCACTCACCGTGATCGGTGAAGGTGATACCGGTCAGTCCCAAGGCTTGGGCGGACGCCACCATTGCGGCCATATCCGCGTGTCCATCGGGCGAGTGGTGGCTGTGTGTATGTGTGTCAATCATCGCGGGCATCCGAAGCTCCGGTTATCGTGATGGTTCCTCAGGCGGCCGGCTGAAAAGACTCTCGGGCGCGTGGGGCGGCACCAGGAGGCGTAGTGAGAGCGGATGGATCCCGAACGTGGCGGGTGTGCATCCGTACGGGTCTCCATCCAGGTGCACGGCGACGTGGGGTGTGGTCTCGACCTCCATCCTGCTGGCCAGCGCGTGCATCACGTGGGGGCTGTCGAGATGGCGACCGGTGATGGATTGCATCGCGAACCTCAGCGCGTAGGAGAACCCCAGCCCCTTGAAGACGAAGATATCCAGCAGCCCGTCGTCCATTCGTGCGTGTGGCGCGATCTGAAAGAAGGCCGCGTAAAGCTGGATGTTGCTGACGACGGCCAACAACGTACGCGTGCGAAAGGTGCGATCCTCAATGAGGAAGTGCGACCGTACGCCGCGGTACTCGGACGCCACCGAGAACCCCGTGATGATGTAAGGCAGCGTGCGCAAGCGCTTCATATGCCGGGGTCGCGGCTCCATCTGGGCGGCGATCTCGGCATCCAGCCCAAGCCCCGCCCAACAGACGAAATGGCGCTCGTTGATGACGCCCATGTCGACCCGCTGAATGCGGCTCCTGAGGAGGGCGTCGCCGACGTCCTTGACCATCGGAGCGACCACCGAAAGAACGGGCATGCGCAATTGGTGGGCCAGGATATTGCCGGTCCCAACGGGAACGATGCCCAGGGTGGTGTTGCTGTCGCTCAGTCCGTTGGCCGCTTCGTTGATGGTGCCATCGCCCCCGGCGACGAGCACGAGGTCGGCATCGCCGTCGGCAGCGTCGCGAGCGTGGCGGGCGGCATCGCCCGGCTGCTCGGTCTGGGCCAGCTCGATCCGCCATCCATGCTTGCCCAGGTACGTTGCGAGGCGTTTGAGAGGACGCGCCATATCCCAGGGGCCGGCCGTGGGATTGTAGATCAGGGTTGTTTTGTACGTCATAGGATGACGGTCGCTTGCCTGTCTGCTACCGCCTGCACCGCAGTATAGCACATGATCATGGTCGAGCAATCGATGGCACACTCACGACCCCAGCCGCCACCACGCCAGGGCCCCCATTCCCACGGTGAACGCCGCGGCAAAGATCCAGTCCGATGTCCTCATACGCAGCTCGTGCCAGGTGGTACGCCGCTCCATCGTCTCCAGCCCTCGCGCTGCCAGCGCCAGCGTAAGCTGGTCGCTCATCCGCAGGGTCCCGATCAGCACGGCGACCAACACCGGAAGGTAGTCACGGAAACGCTGCACGAGGTTTCCCTTGGCTATCCATCCGCGCGCTGCCTGAGCATCGCGCACGGCACGAAAGAGGTCCTGGATCGCGGGCAGAAATCTCAGGGCCAGGCTGATGGTAAGAGCCCCGGTATACGGCATGCCCAGGCGGACCAGCGCCCTCAGTAGGGCGGTCTGCGCGGTGGTAAAGAGCACGGCGCCGATGATAAAGGCGATCCCCATCGCCCGTACGATCAGATCCAGTGCTTCGAGCACGCCTCCCACGGTCAGGCGCAGGGGGCCAAAGGCCAGGAGCTGGTGACCCGTAGGCTGCAAGAAGGGCTGGAGCAGCATAATGAGAACGATCAGCACCGCCATCTGCCGCCAGAGTCGGCTCAGCACACGCCACGGCACCCCGGACGTCAGGAGGACAAGGTGGATGCCGATCAGGAAGAACCCCCGGGCCCACAGGTTGGGCAGCATGAAGACCCCGATGAGCCCCAGCAACGCGGCCCATAGTTTGACGCGGGCGTCCATACGGTGGAGCAGCGAGGTGCCGGGCACGTATGAATCGAAGATGGCGGTCATGTCGCAGTCTTGAGCACCGAGGAGGGCTCCCCATCGTCTACAATGTGTCCCGCTTTCAGGGCGATGACCCGGTCGGCCCGCACCGCCAGGTCGAGTTCGTGGGTGACCAGGATGATCGTCACGCCCTCTGCCCGCAGATCCGAGAACCAGGTGAGTAACTGCCCCAATCCGCGGCCATCCAGGCCCACGGTGGGCTCATCGAGGACGACAATGGGTGTGGACAGCGCGGCGAGGGAGGCCAGCGTGACGGTTCGCCGCGCCCCGTAGCCCAGCAGCGCCGGCGGGATGTCAGCGACGTTCTGTAGGCCAAACCGGTCGAGGATCGACGCCACGCGCTGGTCGACTGCATCCATTCCGAGCCTTGTGGGTCCGTAAGCCAGTTCTTCGCGCACCGTCGGTGCGAAAAGCTGCTGTTCGGGACGTTGGAAGAGAAACCCCACCTGCCGGGCCATCTCGCCGGTCGAGCGTTTTCCGATGGGCGTGCCCAGGATCTCCACCTCGCCACCCGTGGGGCGCAGCAAGCCGTTGAGGTGGCGCACGAGCGTGCTCTTGCCGGCGCCGTTCGCTCCGACGACTGCGACGAACTGGCCCTCAGGTATCCGGAGATCGATGCCATGCAG
The DNA here is from genome assembly GCA_963775195.1 of uncultured Chloroflexia bacterium. GTDB lineage: Bacteria > Chloroflexota > Anaerolineae > B4-G1 > SLSP01 > PWVB01. The sequence goes on along the minus strand of CAVZIC010000017.1, from coordinate 248,663 downwards.
GACCTCGGCCTCACGCGCGTAGCGAAAACGCAGACTGCGGATATCGACGGCAGGTTGGGCTGCATCCATAGCCCGCTTCGGGCCGAGATCGGGCCACAGTGACGTCGGCAGCAGCAGGCCGGTCGCGATGAGCTCGTCTGTTCGTCTGAGGAGTTCGGGCAGCGGGGCCGGGGCGGACAAGTGGCCATCGGCCAGAAGCGAGACGGCCCCCAGCCGCCCCGCGGTCTCAGGACGCAATGTCATCACCATCAGAGCGGTCCCGGTCTCCCGCAGTCCTTGGAGGGCGGTCAGCACTTCCTCACGCCCCTCAGGGTCGAGCCCGCCCAGGGGCTCGTCCAGGACCAGGATCCGCGGGCGCATCGCCCAGAGCGCGGCCAGGGCCAGCCGTTTCTGCTGCCCGCCTGAAAGCGTCCAGGGAGCGCGCCGGCGGTCGCGCACGAGCTCGAAGCGCGTCAGTCCTGCCTCGATCCGCCGCCCAATCTCGGCAGCCGGGAGCCCCATGGCCTCCAATCCCCAAGCGATTTCGTCCTCCACGGACGTGTTGAAGAGCTGGGTTGCGGCATCCTGGAACAGCAGACCCACGCTGTCGATGGCGGGTGGCTCCGCCACAACATTACGCCCCGCGATCGACAGGGACCCGGATAGTGTCCCGCCGGTGTGGCGAGGAGCAAGCCCGGCCAGCACATAGCTGAGGGTGCTCTTTCCGGCCCCGGTAGCTCCCATCACGGCGATGGCCTGGCCCGCATCCAGCCGGAGTGAGCAGTCGGTGAGGACCTCGTTGGGTTCGCCTCCCGGTTGGCGCGGCGCATACGCAAACGTGATGTTATCTGCTCTGATCATTTACGTCCGAAGCATGATGCTCAATTGTCTGTGGCCCTGCACAAAACCAAAAAAAGCGGAGGAGGTATGAGCCCCTCCTCCGCGCAACGTCTCAGAGTCTGTCGTCAGGCCGAGCGCTCGCTGTACGACTCCAGCGGCGGATAGGCCCGCCGGACGGCCCAGTAGAGCGGAATACCGATCAAGCTCCCGCTGAGCGCCTGGATGATATTGGGAACGATCTCCAGGGCAGCCACCGCGGCGCCTTCCAGGATGACACCCGCCACAAAGTACCCCGCGACGACGATGACGATTCCGGCCAACCCTGCCCCTATCGCGGTGAACCAGTTCAGGCCTTTGCGGAAGATGAGCCCCAACACAAGTCCTTGGAGGCCGTGGACCACCAGAGAGAAGATCGCCCACTGCGGAAAGCCCAACAGATCGGCTAGCGCGGTGCCCAGTCCTCCCGAGGCCATAGCGACCCAGGGGCCGAAAGCGCACGCCGCGAACGAGATCCCGGCATCACCCAAATGGATGTATCCCCCGGTAGCCGGCACAGGAATACGCGGCACGGTGGTCAGGACGAAAATCAGGGCGGCCATCAATGCCGTGAGTGTGATACGTCGGATGTTGACCACGGGACACTCCTCCTCCGGGGCAGTCGTCTTGCTCGACACCCTGCCGCATGATAACACGCAGGAGGTGATTTACAAGCACGCGCTACCGGTCGCGGCGCCGCCGATGCTCATCGTCGTCACGAATGAATGCACTGAGCACGATGCTGACGACGCTGACGATGATGGCACCCCAGAGTGCCGGCCAGAACCCATCGATGTAGAAGCCGACGTGAAATAGGTCGTTGGCCAGGTAGGCGGCGAGTAGCAGTGTGACGGCGTTGATGACGAGCGTGAACAACCCCAGTGTCAGGAGAATGAGTGGACAGGTCAGCAGTTTCAGCAATGGCCGGACCAGTGCATTGACGAGGCTGAGGACGACGGCCATCACCGCATAGACGACCCATCCCCGGCTGTCATCGACGTGAATGCCTGGGACGAGCCACGCTGCTGCGAAGAGAGACAGCGCACTGATTGCCCAACGGATCAAGAGTCTCATGATCTTATCTCCTTGTTGAGTGACGTATGCCCTACCAGTTTAGTACGTAGCTGGGCCATGGAAAGTTTCCCTGACTTACCCGGCCGTCGACTCAACCTTACGAAGGTTTCCGAAACCTTCGTAAGGTTCCGCTTACCCAAGTTTCCAGTCAAGTGCCCCTGAGTTTTCTGATTTGCCCGGCTATCCGAATCGACTATGATGTCGGGTAGCCGGCGGGCAATCTCGATGGATGCGGGCCAACCAGGAAGGTGAAGTTGCCTCATATTCTCGTCTTGTGTGAAGACTCGTCGCTCTTTTCAGAGTTTGCCGGCCTCCTCCCGCCTGACCTCTCTGCGACCCAGGTGAGCGGATCGGCCGAGCTTCGATCTGCCATTCGCGATCCAAGCATAGGGCTTCTGGTTGTCGCGCTACCCTCAGATGGTGATGGCGTGCCCCTGGACGTACGCGCCCTGCAGTTGGATCCTGAAGGTCCCCCCGTTGTCCTCCTTGCACGTGATGGCGATGTCTCCATCTCAAGCCTGAGCGCGCTGGTGGAGTTGCGCCCGCAGGCTCTGGTGACCTATCCTTTCGACCGCGAGAGACTGCGGGCAACGCTCGATGCGGTGCTCTCCGGCGCGACCGGCCATCCCCGGGAGGATGACATCGAGACCACGCTTGCTGCGGCAAACCGCCGCCTCAATGACCGCCTCCAGGAGATCAACACAATCTACACGGTCGGTAAATCGGTGACTTCCTCCCTCGATGTCGATGAGATACTGGAGCGTATTGTTGTGGCCTCGGTGAATCTGACCCAGGCCAATGACGGGTTCATTGTGCTTAGGGAGGGCGGCAAGCTCTTCGTGCGGGTTGCCAAGAATTGGGATGAACCCTCAGCACAGCAGCTTCACCAAGCGACCTCTGATTCTGTTGCCTGGCAGGTCATCCGGTCTGGGCGACCCGTGGTGCTGCAACGCGAGACTAAGATCGCAACCGGCTTTCTCGTGAAATCACTCCTCTACGTTCCTCTGCAGACGCCGGGATCCCGGACGATCGGCATTCTGGGGGTGGTGAACCGTGAAGAGGACCTGCCGTTCAACGAGAATCAGCTCTTCACGCTCTCGTCTGTGGCCGATTTCGCCGCCATCGCGCTGGAGAACGCACGCCATTATGCCGAGGGCGAAGCGGAGCGATCTCGGCTCAGCGCGATCTTGGAATATGCTGCGGACGCGATTATCGTGACCGACTTGTCCAACCGGCTCTGGCTGTGGAGCGAGACGGCCGGACGGGCGCTGGGAATCGATCGTAAGGCGCAGGGCCAATTACTGGCCGAAGCGACCGATAATGCTGACGTCCGCGATCTCTTCTCCCAGGCCGAAGCGGATGCTTCGGTGGCCCATACCGAGGTGACGCTTGAGGATGGCCGCGTTTTCAACGCGCAGCTAAGCACCATCGCGGGCGTCGGTCGCGTGGCCGTCATGCAGGAGATCACGCATCTGAAGGAGCTGGACCGGCTCAAGTCTGAGTTCGTGTCGACGGTCTCGCACGACCTCCGTTCGCCACTGACGACGATTCAGGGTTATGTGGAGCTTCTCGACCGCGCAGGGCCGCTCAACGAGATGCAGCGCGACTTTGTCAGCCGCGCACTCAACAGCCTCACGCACGTGACCGCGTTGATTTCGGATCTGTTGGATATTGGGCGCATTGAGGCCGGCTACGATCTCGAGATGAAGGCTGTCCGCCTCGACGAGCTGATTCGTACGTCCACGGAGTCTGCGCAGGTCTACGCAAGATCGGCGGCAATGGCGCTTTCTGCCGACCTGCCCGATGGCGCACTGCGGGTTTGGGGGAACGCGCGTCGGTTGCGTCAGGTCCTGGATAACCTGATCAGCAACGCCATCAAATACAACCGCCCACAGGGACGGGTCAAGGTCTTGGCCCGCTCAGACGGAGACTATGCGATTGTCGAGGTCCGCGATACGGGAATCGGCATCCCGGCCGAGGAGCAGCCGCGGATCTTCGAACGTTTCTATCGGGTGCAGAGTCCCGAAACGGAAGAGGTTCAAGGCACCGGGTTGGGCCTGGCCATCGTGAAATCGGTCATCGAAAAGCACAAGGGTCGTGTCTGGGTGAACAGTGTGCCCGGCGAGGGCAGCACCTTTGCGTTTGTCCTGCCCATTCACGCGCAGCCGAATTGAGGCCAGCCGGTTCGCGCTCGCAATCAGGTGCCGTAGGGTTTTCTGAAGCTCCCCACCATCCGGGGTAGCGAGGTTGCCCCCGGAAAAGGCGTGACTCCGTTGTCAGACTGCGGAGGTGCCCTCGGGGGTCTGTCCGGTCACCGTGATCTGATGTGGCGGGATGAGTGCCTGGATGGTGATATCCCCAAAGGGCTCCTCTTGTTGGGCCGCAACCGCTTGCTGTTTGATGAGCTCGAGAATCGCCTGAAGCGTGACCACGGCCTCCAGCCTCGAGGGGGCGTCGCTCAGCAATCGGCGGAAGCTGACCCTGACCCAGCGCTCCAGTCGCTTGCGGATCAGCGCGATCTGCTGAGAGATGGAGATTCGGACGCGCTGGATCGCCCTTTCGGGACGGGGTGCCTCTGCCGGCAGGAGGGCCATCTGAGCAGCCTCGTGGAGGTCCCCCAGATCGATGCCGCCGATGTCGAGGGTGATGCGCGTGGGACGCGGCAGATAGCCGGCACGGACGTACGAACGCAATCCCGAGCCGTCGCGTCCTCGCAGCCAACTGGCTGCCCCTTTGTACTGCTGGTATGCTCGTAGCTGCCGGATGAGTTCGTCACCAACGTCGTCCTCATCCTCAGCTGCCCGGGCGGATGCCGGAGGTTTTGGCAGGAGCGCGCGCGATTTGATCCAGAGCAGTTTCGCAGCGACGAAGAGGAATTCTGCGATGACCTCGATCTGCATGGTGGCGCGCATATGTTCGACCTGCTCCATGAACTCGTCCGTCACCTTTGCCAGGGCAACCTTGGTGATATCCAGCTCATTCTTCTCGATCAGTCGAAGCAGGAGGCCGAGGGGGCCATCAAAGATGGGGGTGTGCACCTCATAACCGTTCTGCGCACCTTGTTGCAGGCTGTGAATGTCGGTCATGTTGATGCGAGCATAGCGCAAAAGCGCAAAATCGCAACCGTCAGTTGGGATATCTGCGATAAATTGGGATAATACGGTGGCTTTAACCACCTAATCTGTGGTATGATTTGGGATAAATACCCCTATGGATCTCGTAAGCCCAATGCTCATCCTCTTGGTGCAGGTACTAGCCGTCCTTGGCCTTTTGCTCGGGGCGGATCGTTGGCTGCACAGGCATCTCCAGGGTGTGATGTTACTGTTGAGCGGGGACAGGGAAATCGCGCTCTGGCTCTATGCGATTGTCTTGCTGCCGGGCGTCTTTCTCCACGAGTTCAGCCACGCGATCACGGCGACGTTGGTCGGGGTGAAGATCGGGCGGATGAGTTTGCTTCCCAAACGTGGCGATCAACGTATCCAGTTGGGTTTTGTCACGGTTCAGGAGACGGACTTCATCCGGGCGAGCTTGATCGGGGGTGCTCCGCTGGTCTTCGGTAGCGTTGCAGTGGTTGCCATCGGATACCTCATCTTCGGCACACCCGAGATCGTCGCCGCCCTCTCGCAGGGGGACTGGTTGTCGGGGTTCCAGAGCTTCCTGCAAGTGCTCCGGGCGCCGGATGTTTGGCTCTGGGTGTATCTGGTTTTCGCCATCGGCAACACGATGTTGCCCAGTCGCGCCGACATCCACGCCTGGCCCTTTCTCGGTTTGCTCGCGATTGTGATTGCCGTGCTGATTGCGGTAGCGGGGGGGACGTCGCTGATTCTTACAGGCGTCGGTCGATTCCTGACTGTGGCCGTGCGCTGGGTTGTGCTGCTGGGTGCGAGCACCCTGCTGGTGGATATTCCCTTCTTCCTGGCGATCTTTATTCTGCAGACGATCATCGAGCGTATCAAGGGCGTTCGGTTGGAGTATCGATGAGCATTCAGCCTGAGGGGCGGACGCCGGCGATCAGAGCAGTATGGCCGGCCGTCGTCATCCTCGTTGCATACTTCGTGGTGGGCAGTCTTTTCGCGGCTGGTACGCCTATCTGGCAGGCACCGGACGAGCCGGCGCATTACAACTACATCCGGTCCCTGGCTCTCGGCCAGGGGTTCCCGTTGATGGAGCCCGGCGACTACGATCAGGCGTACATCAGCCGCCTGACGACCGAGGGATTTCCCCCGAATCTTTCGGTTGCTTCGCTGGAGTACGAGGACCACCAGCCCCCGCTCTATTACCTGCTGGCTGTGCCGATTTACCGGATCTCAGGCGGCTCCGTCCTGGCCTTGCGTCTCTTCTCACTGATCCTGGGAGGAGTTGGCGTTGCGATGATCTTCCTCATCCTGCGCGAGGTCTACCCCGATCGGCCCGGGATTGCCTGGTTCGGCGGCGGACTGGTGGCGTTCGTCCCGCAGTATCTCGCCATCATGGCCTCGGTCAACAACGATGCGCTGGTCATGGCCCTGCTTTGGCTTTGGTTCTTGCTGGCGCTGCGTTACCTGCGCGGTCGTGCGTCCCCGTGGCTGCTGGGCTTGATCGCCGGCGCGTTGGTGTTGACCAAGACCACGGCATATGGCGTGCTGCCCCTGACGCTGCTGGTCATCTACCTGCGCTACCGTCGTGCCGGGATGCCCTTTGGCTGGGCGGCGCGGCAACTCATCGCGATGACCCTGCCTGTGGCGGTGTTGGGCGGTATGTGGTGGGGGCGTAATGTCGTCGTCTACGGCTGGCCCGATCTGTTTGGCCTGATGCGTCACGGTGACGTGGTGGTCGGCCAACCCGAGACTGCCCAGTGGATTGCACAGCAGGGGCTCAGGCCTTTCCTGCGCGACGCCATCTGGACGCTGTTCCGGTCTTTCTGGGGACAATTCGGCTGGATGGGCGTCGTGTTGGATCTTCGAATCTATCAGGGTCTGGCGATCTTCTCAGTGTTGACGATCGACGGGATTGCCTGGTATCTTTTCGATGCTGTGCGTGCGGGACTCAAGGCACATCAGCGTGACGATCTGATCGTATTGGGGACGGCAGGGTTGATCACGCTTGGCATGGTCGTGGTCTACAACATCACCTTTGTGCAGCATCAGGGACGATACCTGTTCCCGGCATTGCCGCTGCTGGCGCTGAGCGCCGCGTTGGGTTGGCGGTCGTTGATGCAGCCGCGGCTGGCCGTGGGGACCTCACTGGCACTCCTTGTGGTTGCCGTGGCGCTGGGGATCGCCGGCCTGATTCGTGGCAATATGCCCGCGTGGCCGTTAGCGATGTTGGGGGCCGCAGGTATCGTCCTTCCGATGATGGCTTTCGCTGCTCCGCGATGGCGCAGCGTCTTTGCCGGGGGGTGGGTGTCTGCAATGGTGGCGTTGGATCTTTGGTGCCTCTTTGGGTTCATTGTGCCTCAACTATCATTCTAGCGCGGGGCCATTTGCCCCGACGCTCGAGCAGGAGATGACGATGGAGATCAAGGTCGGTTTGACAGCAGAGATCACGCACGTGGTCGCAGAGGGCGAAACGGCCGCCGCCTATGGCAGCGGCTTCGTGCCCGTATTGAGCACGCCGCACCTGATCGCGTTGATGGAAGGGGCGGCTCAGGCTGTGATTGAGCCCTATCTTGGGGAGGGGCAGACGGCGGTGGGGACCCGGGTAGACATGAGACATCTGGCAGCGACCCCGGTAGGGATGCAGGTCCGGGTACGCGCCGAATTGCTGGAGGTCAACGGGCGGCGCTTGCGGTTCCACGTGGAGGCCTGGGATGAGGTGGAGAAGGTCGGGGATGCTGATCACGAGCGGTTTATCATTGACCAGGCGCGCTTCATGGCACGCGTGACGGAGAAGATGGGGCAGATGCACGGCGCGCTTGATAGCACGCGCGGCGGGGAAGGTGGGCAGACGGCAGGATGACCGATAGTTCAGAGGATATTGTGTCGCGTCATTACCGCGAGGTCTTCGAAGCGCTTCACAGCCAACTTGTGGAGCGAAGGCGGAATGATCCTAACTTCACGATCGACGATATCAGGGGATTTCTCAAGGACGCCTACGTCCACCAGGGCAATGACTGGCTCGGACGTGGTGCCCTCTTCGATGCCGCCCAAGCGGCGACGATTGCTGCCTACGAGGTAGTGCTGGCCGACTGGCTGTCCGAGCTCGAGCAGGCGGACCCGGCTAGCCCTGAGGCGTGCCCTCCGCAATAGAGATCTCCTCGATGTTCCAGAGGGTGCCCGTCGCCGAGGCATCCGGGCGGATTCCTTCGACTTCGGGCCGCGTCGCGAACCAGAAGGGGCGCCAGGCCAGGAAGAGCGTTGACCTCGTCTCGTTGAGCAGACGCCCGGCGTCTGCTATTGCGCGATACTGTTGCTCGACGTCAATGGCAGCGAGGGCTTGCTTGCACGCGGCATCGTAGGCCTCAGAGGCATAGCCGCTGAAGTTCTCTCCTATCCAGTCGTTGGCCTCTCCGGGAATACGCTGACTTAGCCAGGCGCCGCAGATCTGCGGCACCTCCACCTGCCAACCAAGAAGCGCCATATCGAAGGTGCGCCCGAAGAGGGGGCTTGCGGCGCCGGGCGAGTAGAGCTGGCGGACGTCTGTGGGCTGCAGGGCGACGCCTATGTTGCAGGTCTCCAGGTTGGCGGCAAGGTGCGCCGCAATCACAAAGTACTGTGACGCAAACGAGAGCGTCAGGCTCAAGGGCTCTCCGTCGACGATTCCCGGCACGTCGTGTGCCTCCCGCACGCTGTCCCCATCCTCGTCCCGCCAGCCTATTGCATCCAGAGCCCTCCCACTTGCCTCCGGGTTATAGGTTGCCGGTTCGGTCTCCATATAGGCCGGATGGTTGGGGGGGATGAAGCCGTCTGCCTCCGCCAACGCCTCCGCCGGCAACGCCTGGGTCAACTGCTTGCGGCTGATGCAGCCCGACAGCGCGGCACGCAGTTCGGGATCCTGTAGGGGGGTCGCGCTGGGTGAGTTCGGGGCTTGGACCGGATCAGTATTGAGGTCGAGCCGCAACACCGTTGGCGCAACGTCAGCCCATATGATGGCCCGCCCGGCGGTACCGAGACTGACCCACGACTGCCAGGATGTCTGGGCGATCGGATAGGGCGGGATGACGTCGCAGGTCCCATCGGCCAGGAGGCTGGTCCAGCTCTGCGGATCGGTCTGGGGAAAACGGACGATTACCTCCTCGAGCTTGGGTGCGGGTCCGGCGTAGTTGTCGTTAGGTGCCAGGCGGACCTCCCGCCCCGATTCCCACGCTGTGATCCTGAAGGCACCCGTCGCCGGCGGTGTGCGATCGCTCAAGATGCTATCAAGCGTCTGCCCCTGCCAGCGATGTGCGGGCTGAAGGGGGAACATGAACCCCGGGTAATCTGTGCTCAGATAGCCCGGTATCCCTTCCCAGCGGAGGGTCAGCTCATCGACCGCAACGAAGCTCGCCGTACGCTCCACGAGGTCGTGCCATTGCCCCTCGGCCTCGGGAAGTTGTGCCAGATGATAGCCGAGGATGGCGTCTCTTGACGTGATCGGCTCGCCGTCCGACCATAGGAGACCGGGCTTGAGGGTGAACGTCACCTCGAGCTGGGGCAGTTCCGCTGACGTGGTGTCGGTGAACTGGCGGACAAATCCCAACGGATCGGCATAGCGCATGCCAGTACTGACCGGCACGGAATGCGTGGTGACGTCTCCTGCGGCCAGCGAGGGCACGCGTTCGACGAGGCGGGCCTCCCAAGTGTAGCCGACACGCTCGATGGGGGGCTCGTAGGTGAGACTCAGGATGTCATTCGACGACGGGCCGGTCACAAAGGGGCTGACGGCCTGCGGCTCAAGGGTGCACAGGACGAGCCGCTGGACCCTGGGCGTCGGTGCGGCAGCAGCGGTCGGCGTTGGGCGCGGTGCCGGCTGCCCGGCGGTCGGTGGGGGCGGAAGTGTTGTAGGGTGAGAGCAAGAGAGGAGCGAGCCCAGGGCAAGCACGACGCACGGCCAGATGCGCCGGAGCGCTTTCCTCCTGGCGAAGTCAGACATCCCTGAGGTCCTCAAGACTGCGATGCAGCCTCTGTAGTTCTTCGCCGGTCAGCGTGCCTTCGTTGGAGAGCGGTTGTCGTGGGGCTCCCATGTCGAAACCCAGGTAACTCAACCCGGCGCGTACGGTCAGGCTGCCGTAGCTTGAGACCAGGGCCGCGACGGGATAGATCCGAGTTTGGAGTGCCCGCGCCGCTTCCCATTCGTTCGCCAGGGCGGCATTGTACATCGCCCTGTAGGCCTGGGGCACGAGGTTGGCGGCCGCAAGGATCGCCCCGGGTGCACCCATCGCAATCGCGGGCAGCAGCAAGGCGCCGTGGCCCACCAGCACGTTGAAGGTCGCAGGTGTAGCCTCGATCACGGCCAGCGTGTAGGGCAGTTGGCCAGAGGAATCCTTCATCCCCAGCACGTTAGGCGCGACACTTGTCAGCTCGCGAACGACCTCGACGGGGATCTCCTGCCCCATCAGCTTCGGGAAGTTGTAGAGGAGAATCGGGAACCCCTCGATCTTCTGAGCCACGGTGAGGAAGTGGTCGCGCAGCCCCGCCGGCGTCGGGCGCACGTAGTAGGGTTTCACCACCAGCGCGCCATCAGCGCCCGCGTGCCGGACGGTCAGCGCCAGGTCGACCGCATCCGCGGTCGCGACCGCGCCCACGCCGCCGATGACCAGGCGCCCGCCGCCGGTCTCCTCCAGCACGATTTCCAGGATGCGACGCCGTTCCTCGTAGGAGAGCAGCGGGAAATCCGCGGTCGTTCCATTCGCCACAAAGCCGTTGACGTGAGGGGCCATAAAGCGCACCAAACGGCGCAGCTCCTGTTCGTTAACGGTGCCATCGGCGCTAAAGGGCGTTGCCAGCGGGACGAAAATGCCATGCAGATCGAGTTCCATGAGCACTCCTCTGTCCTTCCTTGGGTTATGGTAATCCTTTACGTGCGTTGCGACTGAGATAGAGCAGCAGCAGTGTGGTCAGCCCGCCCAGAAGTCCCAGGGCTACCAGCTTGTAGAGAGGCGACGCGAGCACGAGCGCCGACACCCCTGCAATTGTGCAGAAGGCCCAGTAGATGAAGACGATCGTCCGGGTGGAGATTCCGGCGTCCTGAAGGCGGAAATGCAAATGCCGCCGGTCCCCATGGAACGGGCTGACACCGTGGCGCCAGCGATCCAAGATGGTCCATGCGACGTCGACGATGGGAATGCCCATCACGAGGAGCACGGTAGCCACGCGCCCGCCGGCGATCAGCCCCAGGGCACCCATCACATAGCCGAGGAAGAAGGATCCGTTGCTTCCCAGGAAGACGCGCGCCGGGGAGACGTTGTAGATCAGGAACCCCACCGACGCGCCCAGAAGCGCCAGGGCCTGGGGAACCACGCTGTGCTGTCCGCTGCGGAACATGTGGATGCTCAGGATCAGGGCAAGAATCGCCGCGACGCCGGCCGCGAGCCCATCCAACCCGTCGAGCCAGTTCACAGTCACCGTCATCCCGGTCATCCAGAATATGGTGAGCGGGATGTAGACGAAAGCCGGCAGGATGACCGTGCTATCCGTGAAAGGGTTGTTGAAACGTTCCAGGATGATCAGGCCGGCCGTGGCGACGATGGCGGCAAGCAGGTAGCCGACGTATTCGGCGCCTGGGGGAAGCTCGTAGCGGTCGTCGATAAGGCCCAGCACGAACATCAGCGCTCCCCCCACGATCAGGCCCCAAAAACGGCGGGTCTCGTTGGGGTCGGCGGTGGGGATCGATAGGACGCGGGAGAGTGCGATGGCGCCGAAGAAGCCGACGACCAGCCCCACGCCTCCCAGCCGCGAGATCACGCCACGATGCTGTCGCCGCCCCCCGGGCGCGGCTACGATATTGAGGCGGAGGCCCAACTTCCCCATAAGGGGGGTTACGACGAGGGCAATGACACCGCCGGCCAACAGGATCAGCGCGTATTCAAGCCCATAAGTCAAGTTGGCGTTCTATCCTTAGGCGGTGCCGAACTGCCGGTCGCCAGCGTCACCCAACCCCGGAACTATGTAGGCGTGCTCGTTGAGGTGGCTATCCAGCGCCGCGAGGTAGATGTCCACATCGGGATGCGTGGTCGTCAGGGCTTCCACACCCTCCGGCGCCGCGATCAGGCCGAGGAACTTGATACGCCTTGCCCCCCAGTTCTTGAGGATCTCGACCGTCTTGACGGCCGATCCGCCGGTGGCGAGCATAGGATCGAGGATCAGGCAGACGGAGACGGTGGGATGAATCGGCAACCGGTTGTAATAGGCTACGGGCCGGAGCGTCTGCTCGTCCCTGAAGAGGCCGATATGCCAGACCTCGGCCGAGGGGATCATCTCCCAGATGCCCTCGACCATGCCCAGACCGGAGCGCAGGATGGGGATCAGGCCGATGGGCTCGGAGATCTTGTACCCCTGCGTCCTGACGAGCGGGGTTTCGACCTCTTTTTCACAGATCTCCAGATCCTTCAGTGCCTCGTAGGCGATGAGAAGCGTGATCTCGCGGATCAGTTCGCGGAACTTCTTGGGCTCTGTGTTCTTGTCACGGAGCAGCGTCAGCTTGTGCTTGACCAGCGGGTGTTGGGAAATGTGTACTTCTGCCATGTCGCTCCTTCTCTGTCGTGTCGCCTGAATGGTATTGGGGTTGCCCCGGTTTGTCAAAGAGGCAGTCTCGGCTAAGGCCGCATCCAGGAATCGACGAGCGCCTCCAGCTCGCCATTGGTCTCCATGTCCTGCAGGATGCCGTTGATGGCATCCATCAGGTCCGCGTCCTCGTGCCGTGCGGCAATCACGTAAGGCTCTGCGACGATCGGTGAGCCGACCATTGCCAGCCCACCCCCCGTGTTGAGGGCGATTCGGGCCGATACTTGATCGACGACGACGGCATCGACCTTGCCCTCACGTAGGTACGCCACTGCGCCGGTCCAATCGTCGGCTGTGAGGACGGTGGGAGGCGGATCGAGGGATTGCTCCCACCGCAGCGCCTGCATGTGCCCCTCGGTGCCGAAGACGCAGGCCACAGAACGGCCTGCCAGGTCGACGGGTGCCAAGATGGTGCTGCCTATGGAGGTCACCAACACCTGGCCTGCATCGAAGTAGGGGCGGCTGAACGCGAAACCGGCGCTGCGGGCGGGGTCCGGGTAGAGTGCCGAGATGATGACGTCGGCCTGGTTCACCGTCAGCGCGTCATAGAGCGCATCGTAGCCGGTGGTCACGAGATGCGCCTCGACGCCTATGCGGCGGGCGATTGCGCGGGCGAGGTCGGCATCGAGGCCCACAATCTGCCCATCGCCGTCGACAGCCTCAAAAGGGGGAAACGACGGATCGGTGGCCACGCGGAGAATCCCTCTCGACCGGACGGTGTCCAGGCTGCCGGCCGACCTGGTGCATCCCACAATAGCTAGGAGGATCGACGCGAGGGCTAACGCCCGCATATTGCGCCACGTAAGGCGACGGGGAGGTAGATTCACCTCCCCGTCATGGATGCCTGGCTTGAATCTCTTCCGGAGACTAACCCGTCCCCAGATCCTTGGTATCATCGCCCGGATCCAGCTCAATGATCATGCTGCCGGTATCAAGCGCTCGCTTGATCTCACGCTCCAGCATATCTCCCATCATCAATAGGTTCAGCAGCTCGGCCTCGACCTCGGCGTTGCCCTCGGGACGGAGTTGCCACGCCGTCTCCAGCGCCGTATTCATCTCCTGGAGATGGAGCAGCATGTCCAGCATGACCTCCTGGGTGGAGGATGCCCGTTCCCGCAGCATGATCAGAGGGCCGGCCAGCAGCCCGCGTGTCTGCAACTCGGATTGGATCATCGGATTAAAGAGATCCGAGTCCGCCAGTCCCTCGTAGACCTCGAACCGCTCGTCAGACATCAGGAGCTGCTCGAGAAGATCAGGTGTCATCCAGACCATCAGGCCCTCACGGGCCAGCCGATCATAGAGTTCGTCAAGGGGTACCAAGACGTGCGCGGATTCGCCTAGGATCCATGCCGCCCTGTTTGAAATTGGATCGCTCATAATTGTATCACTCCAGCCTGTATCTCTCCTCCGTCATGATACCACGGGTTTGCCGGTTGACCTATCCAGTTCCGTCCGACTCGCCGGTCATTGCTTCTCCCGCAGCTTCCGTATGAACTCCGCGATACGTTCCTCGTAGCCGATGTCCTTCGGTTGGTACCATCCCCCCGCCACGCCTTCCGGAAGATACCGCTGGCTGACCCATCCACCGGGGTAATCGTGGGGGTACTTGTAGGCGGGGGCCTTTCCCTGTTCCTCACGTAGCAGTGTATGCTCGTCGCGGATATAGACCGGAGGGGGAAGGTAGCCGTGTTCCTCGAGGTACGCTCGTGTCTTGAAGTAGGCACCTGCACTGTTGGATTTGGGGGCTGTGGCAAGATAGAGCGTGGCCTCAGCCAGATGATACTGCCCCTCGGGCATGCCGACCCACTCGAACGCCTGCGCGCACGCCATCACCACCGAGATCGCCATCGGAGAGGCCAGGCCGATGTCCTCCGACGAGGAGATGAGCAATCGTCGGAAGATGAACCGCGGGTCCTCGCCCGCGAGGACCATTTTGGCCAGATAGTAGAGGGCAGCGTCGGGATCGGAGCCGCGGATCGACTTGATGAAGGCACTGGCGGTGTTATAGTGTTCGTCGCCGGCCCTATCGTACTGCATCGCCCGACGCTGAATGGATTCCTCGGCTACGCCCAGCGTGATGTGAATCACGCCATCGTCACCTCGCGAGGTGGATTCCACCGCCAGCTCCAGCGCGTTGAGTGCGCTGCGCACATCGCCGTCGGCGAAAGCCGCCAGGTGCCGGAGCGCATCGTCATCCAGGACGATCTCACGCCTGCCGTACCCGCGCTCCTTGTCCTTCAATGCCCGTACGATCAGGTCCTCGATCTCCTCGATGGTGAGGGCGATGAACCGGAATATCCGGGAGCGGCTGAGCAGCGGGGAGATGATGGAAAAGTAGGGATTCTCGGTCGTCGCGCCGATCAGGGTGATGGTGCCGTCCTCTACCACCGGCAGCAGGCCGTCCTGCTGGGCCTTGTTCCACCGGTGGATCTCGTCCACCATGAGCAGCGTGCGGGTGCCGTACATCGCGCGGCGCTCACGGGCAGCATCCACCAGTTTGCGCAGGTCGGCGATGCCGGCGAGCACGGCGTTGAGCGTCTCGAAGTGCGACTGGGTGGTGTTGGCGATGACGGCTGCCAGCGTCGTCTTGCCGACGCCCGGCGGGCCCCAGAAGAGGATCGACGTGAAGAGCCGGTCGGCCTCGATCGCGCGGCGCAGCAGCTTCCCCGGCCCGATGATCTGCTCCTGCCCCACGAACTCGTCGAGCGTGCGCGGTCGCATCCGGGCCGCCAGCGGTGCCTCCCGCTGAATCTGATCTTGCCGACTGAATTCAAACAAATCCATAGCCACCAAGTATAACCCCGGCGGTCGATCAATCAAGGTGACGCGCACCCGGGCGTAATAAGTGCATGACACGGTGGGTGCGAGACGCCCGCGGTCCGAGACGCCGAGGATGCTGCCGCGTCCGCGTGTCACTGATCGTTCACGACCCGGCGCGGTGGGGCTCGTTCAGGCCGGCAAGATGCCGCTCTTCTTTATTCTCCTACGACGGGATGCCTCCGCACCGTGTCATTAACCTCGGCGGCTGAGAGGATCCGTGTGCCTCGGCCCGCGATCAGCCTCCCCTGGCGGCAAGGGTCACATCGTGCTAGACTCCTGTCAAGGGGGCGCCGGCAACGGGGGGACTGTGGTCGGGGCGCCGACGGTTGAGGGACACGTGAGTTGAAAGCCTTCTGATGGGAACGATGACGATCTGGTCTGTGTTAGGGCGCTTCTGCCATGGCCTGGTGTTTTTCAGCCTGGGCCTGACCGTGATCTTCCTGCACTACCGGAGCCGTCGCATCTCGCTGGCCCGCAACCTGGCCTGGCTGGGGGCGTTTGCCATCGGCGAGGCGCTCTATGCCTGGTATGAACTCTTCACGGGGATCCTTCCTGGCGGGCACGCGGTGCCAGATCGCGTTTCGCTGTTGGTGCTGGCGCTCGCATATACGTCGCTCTTGATCTTCGGGATCCAGTCTTTCATGACGGAGGAAACGTACCGCCGGCGCGCCATCGGCCTCTTCCTCACCATCTGCGGCCTGTGGCTCGGTCCCTATCTGTTGGCGCTCTGGGCGGTAGGATGGGCGTGGGAAGAGCTGACCGCTCCGACTATCGTGGCCCTGCGGTATGCCCTGGCCTTTCCCGGTGGGGTGTTGACGGCGATAGGGCTTCGCCGAGAGAGCTACCAATCGCTCGATCCCTCTCTCCGCATTCGCATCCGCCCCGACCTGCGGCTCATCGAGATCATGATGGTGGCGTTCGGGTGTCTCAACCTGTTGACGGTCCCGGGCATCCAGACGTTTTTGGCATCGCGTTTCGACGCCCAGCTCATCGAATCGATCATGGCCGGCTGGATCTGGGCCGTCGTCGGGGCCGGCATCACGTACGGGCTTGGGCGATCGCTGACCACGATCCAGCGCGAGATCGAGCTCTGGGTCGAGGATGTCGAACGCATGCAGACTTTGGCCGAGGATCGCGAGCGCATCGGGCGCGAGCTTCACGATGGGATCATCCAGTCGATCTATGGGGCGGGGCTGCTGTTGGAGAGCGTCTTGCCCATCATCCCGCGCGACCCGGAGCGCGCCCAGTCGCAGCTTGGCCGGGTGATGGATGACCTCAACAACACGATCCTCGATATCCGGCGCTATATCTTCGACCTGCGCAGCGAGTTGTCGGACGAAGACCTGCAGGCGGGGATCGAGCATCTGCTGCGCGACTTCCACGTCAACAGCCTGTTGGAGACTGAGTTCGAGGTTGTCGGCGAACCCAGACCCATCTACTCAATGGCACGACGACGGCACATCTTCCAGATCGTGCGCGAGGCGCTGGCCAATACGGCAAAGCACGCGCAAGCACGCTGGGTTCGGGTACGGCTGGCGTACGGTGAAGAGAGCTTCAGTTTGGTGATCTCCGACGATGGCATTGGAATGGAGGAGCTTCTGGTCAGCAAGGGGTATGGGCTGCGAAACATCCGCGAGCGTACCCGGTTCCTCGATGCGACACTGCGTATCGAGAGTGCGCCCGGCGCTGGCGTGACCTTTGATTTGACGGTACCCTATTCGTGAGGTGGCGATGACATACAGGATTTTGGTGGTGGACGACCACGAAGTGGTGCGCCTGGGATTGAGGACGCTGTTGAGCAACCAGCCGGATTTCGCCGTGGTGGGCGAGGCGGCCTCGGCAGATGAGGCGCTGGAACAGACGCGGATCCATCACCCCGACGTGGTCGTGATGGACATCCGTATGCCCGGCAAGAACGGCATCGAGGCCTGCCGCGAGATCAAGGAGGAGTTCCCGGAGACGGCGGTGTTGATGCTGACCTCATATGCCGAGGATGAGATGCTCTTTGACGCGATCAGCGCCGGCGCCGCCGGCTACGTGCTCAAACAGGGCGGCGGTGAGGAACTCGTGCGGGCCGTCCGGCGCGTGGCCGAGGGCGATGCCCTGCTCGACCCTGCGGTGACGCAGCGCGTCCTGCAGCGGGTGCGTGAAGCGACCCGCAAGGAGCAAGCGGCTGCCTTCAAGGACCTCACCGAACAGGAGCTGCGCGTCCTGGGATTGGTATCGAAGGGCTTCACCAACAAGGAGATTGCGAAAGAACTCTTCCTTGGCGAAGGGACCGTGCGCAACTACGTCAGCAGTATCCTCTCGAAGCTGGATCTCACGAATCGCGCCGAGGCCGCGGCCTACGCGGTGCGCCACAGCCTGGGAGATTTCCTCGACGAGTTGGGGTGAGCATGGTATAATCTGAAATGTGCGGGTGTTGCTTAATGGTAGAGCCTTAGCCTTCCAAGCTAAAGATACGGGTTCGATTCCCGTCGCCCGCTCTACAGGGGCTCATAGCTCAACGGTTAGAGCAGCCGGCTCATAACCGGTCGGTTCCAGGTTCGAATCCTGGTGGGCCCACACTTTTTTTGTCTTTTCTGCCCCTGTTTTTGGTGGCACCAAGTACCCACTTGGAACAGGACCCCTAACCAGACCGAAATACCCCTCTATACTCGGCCGATCGCCGACGCCTCGTTATGCCTGCGGCATTGTGGCTACGACGGTATCCGTCGCCGGGGCCCAGGCGTAGGTTGCCAGGCCGCGCAAATGGGTGTCGAAGAACGTGTGGGCCTCCTGCGGCCCGAGAGCCCGGCCGGCCTCACCCTCGACATCGGCGGTGGTCATCAGTTGGCCCTGGTAGCGGCGGACCAGCGCCGCCAGGAACGCGATAAAGCGCTCTGTGCCCAGACGCTGTCTCAGGCAGTGCAGCACGAGTGCGCCCTTGAGCCTGACCAGGATGGGCTGTGCCGGGTTTTCGAAGGTGATGTGATCCAGCGGCGCCTGGGCCCCGATGTCGATCTCGGCCAGGCGCGATACGTAGCGCTGAAGCTCGCCGCGCAGGGCCTCCGATCCGAACGCGTGCTCCGCGTAGAGAAGGCTGAAATACTGCGCGAAACCCTCGCTCAGCCACTGTTCTGTGGGTCCGGATTTGAGCAGATTGCCGAACCAGAAATGCCCGATCTCATGCGCCAACATCTGTGAGATCCGCTTCCAGTCGTTTGCGGCGACGTCCTTCCGGATGTCGTCTCGGGGGAAGATGACGAAAGGGAACGGCGCGTATGGGCCCCATTCGGTGCGGGCCAACTGGATCAGCGCGAGATCGCCCCGCGGGCTAATCGTCAGCCACCGGGTGAAGAGGTCGAGGATACGGACGCCCGTCGCCAGCACCTCGCCGGCCACACCTGCATAGCCGGCCTGATGATAGAAGGAGAATGACCCACCGCTGAGGGGCTTGGTGAGGACCTCGAAGTCGCCTGCAACGACGGTGGGGAAGGTGGGGACTGCCAACCGGTACCGGTGCCACCGCTCGCCCTCATCGACCAGGTCCCCAAGCGATTCCCCATTGGCCACCACCACGCTGCCCGGCACGTCGGCGACGTCGATCCGGAACGTCACCGGCTGGAAGAGGGCGTTGGCAAAGGGAAGCCAGTAGCCCTCGAAGCAAAGCTCGGTCTCGCCATCCGCGAGTCCGGGCACCGGCCAGTCGGACTGGGCGTTGACCCAGCACTTCCGGGCTACCGGCACGGTGCTGTAGTCGAAGCCGAGCTCGAAGGTCTCTCCGTCGCTCAGGGGTCGGGGGAACGCGACGCGATGCGCGTGCCCATCACTGCGTATCGGTGCCACGGGGCGGCCATCCAGCGTCAGCTCGCGGATCGTGCACGACGTTGCTGCCGGCTCCCGGTAGTCCAGCCCCAGCAGGAACCTGAACTCGTCTGCACCGGGACCGACAACGCGACCGCACGCCGTGCCCGTGACGTCCACGCTGTGCCGGTCGGGATGGATGCGCAGGCGTACGTCGTAATGGTCGAGCCGGCACGGACTGCCGGCCAGGAAATCGAAGCTCTTCTGTTCAACGGTTTGGTAGCGCGACCAGAAATCCTCCATCGGGGCCTCCCGTACGTCAAGGATTCGCCGGTATTATATGCCCTTTGGGAGTGATTCCGACACTCATCCCGGTGTTTTCAGCTAACGTGACGCGATTTGGCCTGTATACCAAGGGGGTCGCTTCAGCGGCGCCATTTCTGTTGGTTGAGTTATCATAGTCTTCAGCCGGTGCCGAGGACCCATCAAGGGTGTGTGGATAGGTGAAAGAGCTGTGGTGCGGGTTTTCTCTACCGGCCGTATCAGAGCAAGACATATCTCGACGCCTACCTGGAATGGGCGGGCGCGCAGCGGGGCAGCTTTGGCTATGACGCGCTGAATCGGCTGGTGGATGCGAGCATGACGGGGAGCGGAACGGAACGTGCACTGGATGCATATTCTGCACCAGAATTACGCGAGCGCATCAACCTTCCTTGGGCTTATCTAGGATGTGGGGGCTCTGAGCTTCCATTTCCCGTACAGTCTCCATCAGGGTCTCCCATGCCGCACTAAAATCGACCCTGGTTTTCCCCTCGACGAGGTAGTTGAGCCGGCGTTCCCAGTCCTCCTGGAAATCCCTACGGCGAGCTTCGAGGCGTTCGATATTCAGGTCAGCGAGATCTACCTCCCGGGCCGCGAACTTCCTCGCCAACAGCGGAATGAACTGTTTGGTTGTCACACCGATGCGTATAAGGTGGTGAATGTCGTAGAGATCACGAGAAACCGTGAATCGTCGTTGCCCGCCAATAGCCCGCAGCTTCTCTGCCAGAATCTCTACGGGCGAGTAGCAGGGAATCCCGACACCTTGTAGGAGTTCGGCATCGGAATACGGGTGGATTAGGGCTCGAGTATCTGCAGGCAGTATCATGACCTCGTCGCGTGTCACGTCCAGGCGAATCGCCCTGGGACTACCACCCCATTGTAAGGGGCCACGGAAGTAGAGACGAGCCTGGTACGTCTCATGACCGTAGTCGTCACGGACCGTTTCGATGCGCGGGGCTGCTGCCTCGAAACCGGGACCATCGTGGTCCCCGGACCAGGCGGAAGCGTTGGCTGTCCACTCGACTAACTGCTCCGCCGTGACGCGGATCGTTGCTGTGAAGTCCAAGTCCTCGGAGAACCGGTACTCGCCGAAGTAGCATTTCCGCAGGCAGGTGCCCCCTTTGAAGCACAGCCCGTTTGCGCGTTCA
This sequence comes from uncultured Chloroflexia bacterium, assembly GCA_963775195.1. Classification (GTDB taxonomy): domain Bacteria; phylum Chloroflexota; class Anaerolineae; order B4-G1; family SLSP01; genus PWVB01. Next base: position 227,980 of record CAVZIC010000017.1, on the reverse strand, counting down.
TTGGCCGCGTAGAATGCAGCAAGGAACCACCCTAGACTGTAGTCGAGGTCCACCACCATCGCATCGACGCCCCATGCGAACGCCCTCTGCCTCAGTTCGGCTTCAGTGATCACGGTCGTCTCCTAACGATTCCAGGGACCATCGATGTTGATCTGCAGTTGCCAGCGGGTAGTGATGCTGCCGATATCTCGGGATCGCCCCGGTTCGAGGAGCACGGCGCCCGGGGCGATCCGCTCTTGCCACTGCGCTATCCTCATGCTCCGATCGGGGATTTCGAGATCGAGTGCCTCGACTAGATAGCCGATCCTCTTGGTGGGACTTGTCGTCGGCCAACGACTCAAGTAATCCGACAGCTGATGCCAATCAAGTTCCTGGGCTGATTGGAGTGACTGCGCCAGTTGATAGATGCCACCGCTTAGTTCGGGGCGATCCGCTGCATCTATCAAGGTCTTCTCACGGTTCGTCACCTGGAAGGGTTGGCCGTCCAGCGTTCGACGCGCCAAGCCAAAGAACTTGTCTTCCTTGACGGTGACGAACCGAAAGCTCATGTTCAGAACCGTCTTGGTTGCCGGTCGTTTGCGTGTCGTCGACTGGACAAAGGTAATGCGCGGAATCTGCTCGGTCAACTGCCAGTAGTGCAGTGCGGACCAGTAGGCAATGGCGGCTGGTTCGACCAGGTATGGCGCGATGATCAGGGCTGACTCCGACCAGTGTCTCTCCGGCCCTGCTTCGAGTGGGAGCAGCAGGTAGATCCCAGGCTCAAGCCGGTACAGCCATCCACGGCGTTCCAGTTGGTAGAGGGCTTGATCCGTCATACTGGGGCTTCCCCAGAACGCGTGCGCTTCGGATGAAGTGAAGATCTTCTTGCCCTGTGAGGCCAGTATCGAGAGAAACTCGGCTTCCTTGGGGCTAAGCCCGCTTATAGTTTGTGGCATCTACCTATCCTATTTGTTAAAGGTGTTTGCCATAGATTATAACATGACTCTCGCAGACGAGAGCTTGGGGAGCGCGAGCATGACCACGAATGACAGCAGCGCCGTGGTGAGCGAGATGGCGCTGGAGCAGCGGGACGATGCCGACGCACCGCCACTACCAGGATGGCACGTAGGTGGCCATGTAGAGCGCGAACATCTCCAACGTATCGGCTGTGGCGTAGAGTGTGCCGTCGTCCGTGGTGGAGAACGGAACCGGCGTTTCATCAGGCAATCGGAGCAGCGCCGTGACCTTTGTCCCCGCCGGTGGCTTGAGGGTGAAGGGGATCGGCGGGACGGGCACGGGCGGCACCTGACGCTGCGCATTGAGGAACCCGATCAGGAAGCGCCCTTGGTCGGGCTGGTGCATGACGTTCATCCACACGTCGGGGTGTGTCTCGGCGGTATAGGAGGGATCGGCGAGCAGGTCGCGCATCAGGGCGGTGAGCAGCCGGGTGTTGACGTCGCTCTCGTCCGCCTCCAGGGCCGCCGCGCAGTAAACGGCCTGCCCGTTCCCGACCCGGTGGCGCACGAGGGCCGGAAGCCCGGTGTCCTCCCATGGCGGCGAGGTGTGGATGCTCGACCACGCGTGGTCGAAGAGGGAGCCGGGCTCGGGGCTGCCGTAGGGCAGACTGAGGGTGGCCAGGATCTCGCCCTCGGCCTGCGGTTGAAGGTGGAGCATGGTCGCGTCTCGCTGGACGTACTTCTGAGGCGAGACGAGGCCGGATAACTCTGGACGTTGCCGGTTTGAGGTATGTCGTCTTGCCCGCGTCGACGGCGGCGAAGTGACACCCGAAGACGTCGGCAAGCGCGAAGTCGGCGCGGCGGACCCCTTGCGTTTCGGTCAGCGAGGTCATGCCGCTGGCGTAGACGCGACCGCCGCCGCGCACGTAGGCCCGGATCGCCTCGACTTCCCCGGCGTCCATCCGCGACACGTCGGGGAGCACGACGACCTTGTAGCGGTCGAGCACCGGGAGTTGCTTGCGCGTGATGACGCCAAACGGGAGGTGGGCCTGCTGCAACAGCCGGCACATCCCACGCACCGCTTGCGTGTGCGTGCCGTGGCCCCACGTCGCCTGGCCGATAGGCGCGCCGTTCTTGGAGAAGTCGGCCCGCGAGGCGTCGCTGAAGTAGACGCCGATGTCCTCCACAGAGGTCCCGCCCAGGTAAGGCTCATACCGGGACGTCTCCTCGAAGATCTCGCCGACCTCCGCGAAGGGCTCGGGCTCGATGGTCCCGTCCGGGTTGACGGCGTCGATGAACAGGAAGGCGGCGGAGAAGAGCAGGGCGGCGTAGGCCTGGAGGGTCATCTCGGCTGCCGGCTTCAGGGTCACGTGGTTGGCGACCGTCACACAGGCCGAGGTCATAAACTCAATGGGACGGTGCTCGCTGAGGTTGAGCATCGTCTTGCAGGCGAGCAGTTGTTCGACGCGGTCGCCGTAGAAGTCGGCGCCGAGGAAGGTGTGGTGCTGCGCCGAGGAGAAGGGGACGGCGGGCGACCATCCGATCAGCGCGGTGGCGAAGTTGTGGTAGACCGGCATGTCGGGATTGCGCAGCCGGGCCTGCGCGGTGAACATCCCGGCGAACTCCTCGATCCAGCGCTCGCGCGCCGCCTGGAACGCGCACCATTCAGGGGAGAGCCAGTCGATGGTCAGCGGAATGGGCCGTCCGGTTTCCTCCAGATAGCGCTTGCGGCAGTGTGGGCAGACGCAGATGTCGGGCCAGAAGGTCATGTCGAAGAAGAAGCCGTCGAAGTCGTAGCCGGTGACCAGTTCCTCCGTCTGGGCCAGCGCGAAGGCCCGGTAGTCGGGATTGTTCGGACAGACGTGACCATACCGCCCGGGCTTGTGATATCCCTTTGGCGAGATGATGGCCCAGTCGGGATGGTCGAGGGCTGCCTGATTGTTGAAGATCAGCGAGTAGTAGGCGGTGGCGGCGATGTCGTGCTCGTTAAGCAGGGCCAGCAACTCGCCGACGATGTCGCGCCCGTTCAGACCGGCGTGCTGCTTGCCGGTCGTCGTGGGCCAGTAACAGAGCCCGACGTGCGACTGGCAGTAGAACATCACGGCGTTGAGGTTCGCCTGCACGTAGAGGTCGATCATGCGTTGGGGATCGTAGTGAGCCAGGAACGCCGGATCCCAGTCGGGGATGTGCATATCCACGAGCATGCGGCGGTAGCGGGTCTGGTACCACGTGTGTTCGAGTGTCATCGTTTTCCTCCTGATATGGATAGGAGCAGACTAGAGAAGGCGCTCGTCTGCTGGACCGCGGGCAGCTCGCCTATGGGCATCAAGCTAAGGACGCCAGGTGGGCGCCAATAGTGGACCGCGGGCGTCTCGCCCGCTCTGCTAGCCCGCGCAGGTACGTGATGCGCAGATCACGAGGGTCATCGCGGGTCACGCGTGCGCCCAGAGCGGGCGAGACGCCCGCGGTCCATAGATGGATGGCCTTCGCCGACGCGAACGTGGGCTTAGCTTGATGCATATGGGCCTTCTCACTCCCCGTCCCGGCGCCTCAGACGGAGGCCCCCGGCCGCTCGTGCCCCTACAGGTACAAGCAGACTCGCCGGGGCCCGGCGCAGAGGTCATGTCAGCACGGAATAGACGTCGGCGTCGGCATATTCGAAACGCAGGCGCACGGGGTCGTGGCGGAAGCTACCGGTGTCCCGATCGCGCCAGCGCAGGACGTGCGCCACATCGTCGCCGTGGACAGGGATGCTATCTTCCAGGGTGTAGCCCTCGATTTTCCGCCCCCAGGCGTCACAGAGCTCGGCGCGCAGCCGGCAGCGCACGTCGGCGTCCACACGAATTTCTGCCGCCTGCGGGTAGAAGACCGGCGTCAGGAACCCGCCCGGCACGTTGCCGGCACGCAGCCCGACGAAGCGGTGCTTCGACCAAGTTGCAGCCATGATGCAGTTGGGCGGCAGGTCGGTCCGGGCGTGCTGGTTGTGCTTGCGGGCCGATCCCGTGTAGAGACACAGCCAGTTGTCACCGCGATCGATCCAGGCATTGGGCGGGTAGATGCCCTCGGCGTCGCGCCCTTCCGGCTCGCGCGGGATGAAGCCGCCGCGCAGCGGGCGCTCCCAGCGGCGTCCGTCGCGACTGAAGGTCAACTCGAGGTCCATCGTCTGCTGCGTCGCCTCGACGCGGTAGTGGCCCAGCGAGCCGATCAGCCAATCCTCATGGTATTGTACGGCGAGGTGGTAGAACTGCTGGTCCCACGGGTCGCGAGCGTCCGCCCGGACGACCAGTTCCGGCGGGCTCCAGGTCAGGCCGTCGGTGCTGACGCGGCGCTGGATCATGCGGTTGACGTCCGGCGCGTTGTCCACGGCGACGCGCCGCTCGGGGATGGCGTCGAGAAGCCACTGTGAAAACTGCTCGTAGCACTGCAATCGCGGATTCCAGTACACGTAGTTGGCGTCGTTGGTGCGGCGGGCTTTCTCCGCCAGCTTGGCTTGGGGGTCCAGCGCCGATTGATCTCCGAGCCAGTGGGAAGTGAGCGCCGGGCGGTCGTAGTGCGGCACGTGCCAGCGCAGGCCGTCGTCGCTCTCGGCGATGGTGTAGAGATAGGGAATCCGGCCCCATCCGTGCTGGTGATGCCAGTAGGCCATGCGCCAGCGACCGTCGGGCAAGCGCAGCACCTGGGGCTGGCCCACCTGGTTTTGCCGACCGGCGTCACCTTCGAGCGCGATGGCCTGATGCTCGACTGTTTCCGCGCCGGGGACCCCCGTCAGGACGATGCGGTTGGTGTTGCGTCCCTGCCAGCGCTCCTGTCCCAGCGGCAGACGCTCCCAGGCAAAGCCGTCGGCAGACTCGGCGACAGCCAGGCGCATGGCTCCGGCGTTGACCGTGGTGTAGTAGAGGCGGTAGCGTCCATCGTCGAGGCGCATCACCGTGCTGCAGAACGACGCCACCGCGCCGCCCTGCTCCCAAGGGGCGTCGCCCTCAAACACGACGCCGTGCTTGGTCACAGGGGCGTAGATGTGGTGGATGTTGCGGGCGCCTTCCGGCAGCGCTTCGGAGAAGAAGTAGAGCCGGCGGCTAGGTTGATGGGTCGGGAGGGCTGTCGCGGAAGCCAGTTGCCAGGAGCCGGCCGTTTGATCCATGGTTCCATCTCCTACCTGCCTCGTTTTTCTGTTCCACGATAGGGTAATTCGGTTTTGTGCCTGCGCAAAGTACACAACTTCGGTCTGTTTCCGGTGTCGCCTTCTGAGGCACCGGAACGACTGAAGTCGTTACTACGAACCCCAAGAGTCAGGTTAGCGGGCCACCGGCAGCATTGGGGCCTGACACGGTCTGAGATGGGGAATTCACAGCGATTTCTCAGAATTTACTAAGAATAATATGGTAAACTGGGTGTGATGATGTTACCCGGATGATCGCTCGCCAGTTGTCAGGCTAAATGGACACAGAGCTATTCCGTATGGCTGAAGACCCAGGTGCACCACCGGCTCCGGAGGGCAGGAAAGGGCTCGCGCGGTCACAGCGATGGCGCGCCGTCGCGAAGCGCGCGTGGCCGTTTGCCCTGATCCTCGTCTCCGCATTCGTGGGCGTGTACGCTTACAACCGCCTCTATCCCCCACCCGTGCCGCCGACGCAACGTGAGATCGACGCGGAGATCTCACAAGTGATGGCCTCGGCTACACCGCCGCCGCCGTACTCCGCCCGGGTTTACCAGGTCATCCTGCCGTCACTGGTCTTCATCCAGACCGAGAGTGCCGATAAGGGGGAGGGGGGATCCTTTGGCGTCGGCAGTGGCGTCATCGTCAACGACGCCGGCGACATCCTGACCGCGCTGCACGTCGTGACCGGGACGACGAAGATCGACATCTACTTCGCCGATGGCAGCCGGACGACGGGCGAGATCATCTCCGCCGAGCCGGAGAACGACATCGCCGTCGTGCATCCTGCCGAACCTCCTCAGCTCATCGTGCCGGCGGTGCTCGGCAGTGCGGGGGCTATGCGCGTGGGCGACGAGGCTTACGCGGTCGGCAATCCCTTTGGGCTGGTCGCCTCCCTGAGCGCCGGCGTCATCTCGGGGTTCGACCGCTCGATCTCGGTCGAGGGCAGCGATCAGACCTTGGAGGGTCTGATCCAGTTCGACACGGCGGTCAACCCCGGCAACTCGGGCGGCCCGCTGCTCAACCGGCAGGGCTACGTCGTGGGTATCGTCACGGCGCTCGCCAACCCCTCCAACCAGAACTTCTTCGTTGGCGTGGGCTTTGCGGTGCCCATCGGCACGGCGGTGTCTGTGGCCAGGGGCGGGGGACCGCAGTATTAGTTCGTGGTAACCGATTCATCGGTTCTGCCAGCGCCTCTTGAGGCACCGGAACGACTGAAGTCGTTACTACGAACCCCAAACATCAGCTGAAGGGAGCACTAGCGAATAGGAGTGAGTATGGACTACGCACAGAGCTCCAACAACGAGACGATGGAACAGGTGCTTTACGAGGTCAAGAAGATTATCGTCGGACAGGATATCCTGCTGGAACGGCTCATTGTTGCTTTGCTGGCCCGGGGGCACATCCTCGTGGAGGGCGTGCCCGGCCTGGCGAAAACCATGGCCATCAAGACCCTGGCGGCTACCATAGGCGGGCAATTCCACCGCATCCAATTCACACCTGACCTCGTCCCTGCCGACCTGATCGGTACGCGGATCTACAACCAGAAGACCGGCGAGTTCAACACCTCGCTCGGCCCAGTCTTTACCAACCTGCTGTTGGCCGACGAGATCAATCGCGCTCCGGCCAAGGTCCAGAGCGCCCTGTTGGAGGTCATGCAGGAACGACAGGTGACCATTGGGCGGGAAACCCATAGCGTTCCCGACCCCTTCCTGGTGATGGCCACCCAGAACCCCATCGAATCCGAGGGCACCTACCCGCTGCCGGAGGCGCAGGTCGACCGGTTTATGCTCAAGGTACTGGTCGGATATCCCTCGCAGACCGAGGAGTTCGTCGTGGTCGAGCGCATGACCGGCGCGCTGCAAGCGGTGCAGCGCGTGATCGATACCGAGCAGTTGCTGGCGTTGCAGCAGGCGGTCGACGCGGTCTATGTCGACCCGGCACTGATCGAGTACGCGGTCAAGCTCGTGACCGCGACCCGCGATCCAAAGCGGATGGGACAGGGGGAGTTGGCACCGTTCATTTTGTACGGGGCCAGCCCGCGCGCGTCGATCAACCTGATCCTGACCGCCCGGGCGCTCGCCTTCATCCGGGGGCGGGCCTACGCCCTGCCCCAGGAGGTGCGCGACCTGGCCCGCGACGTCATCCGGCACCGGCTGGTGCTGTCCTACGAGGCGCTGGCGGACAACGTCAGTCCCGACGACCTGCTGGACCGGATCCTGAGCGCCGTACCTATGCCGGAGGTCACGTTACGTGAGTGGGATCTCGCCCGCATTGCGGCCCGAGCGTAAGGCTACGCGCGAGACTGAGCCCACGCGCGGGCCTAAGCCCGCTCTGGGCCTACGCGTGGACGTACGTCCACGGCCGAGCGGATCCTGCAGCGGCTGGACTGGCGCGTCATCCGCAGGCTCGACGGCCTGCTGCAGGGCGACTATCGCACGCTCTTCTACGGCCACGGTCTGGACTTCGCCGATCTGCGCGAGTATCAGCTAGAGGACGATATCCGGCACATCGACTGGAACGTCACTGCGCGGACCAACAGCCTGCACGTCCGGCAATACGTCGAGGACCGGGAGCTCACCTCCTGGTTCCTGCTCGATCTCAGCCCGTCGATGGGCTTCGGGCCGGCGGATCGCTCCAAGGAGACGGTCCTGATCGACCTGGTGACGACGCTGGCCCGGCTTCTGACCCGCAACGGGAATCGCGTGGGGGCGATCCTCTATAACAACCGGGTCGTGAGCACGATTCCGCCGCGGAGCGGGCGGACGCACGTCCTGCGCCTGACCTACGAAATGCTGCGGAAGACGGATGCGCCTGCCCGGACCACGACCGACCTGAGCGAGCTGCTCCTCGCCGGGCTCAACACCTTCAAACGGCGCTCGCTCGTCTTCGTGATCTCCGATTTCATCAGCGAGCCGGGGTGGCAGCGGGCGCTTTCGCTTTTGAATCAGCGGCACGAACTCGTCGGGATCCGCCTCTGGGATCCGCGCGAGTCCGAGCTGCCCAATGCCGGGCTGATCGCGGTGGAGGACGCCGAGACCGGCGAGCAGTTGTACGTCGACACGGGCGACCCGGGCTTCCGCCGGCGCTTCCAGGAGGCTGCGGCGCGGCGTGAGGCCGCGCTCAAGGCGGACCTGCAGCGGGCGGGCGTGGATCTCTTTGCGATGTCCACGGAAGAGGACCTGGTCCGTGCGATCGTGCGGATGGCCACCATGCGGAAGCGACGCAGGAGGTAGGATCTTGGCCCAGTCCTACGGAGAGCTATGACCTTTATCTGGCCCTGGATGTTGATGGCGCTGCTGCTCGTGCCCCTTTCTGTAGGGGTCTATCTCAGGCTGCTCAGGCGGCGGCAGCGCGCGGCCGACGGCTTGGGGCCGTTGGGCGTGGTGCGCGACGCACGAGGGCGCAGCCCGGCCCGCCTGCGGCGGATCCCGGCGGTGTTCTCGCTGCTCGGCCTCACGCTCCTGCTCTTCGGGCTGTCTCGTCCCGAGATGGTCGTCGATCTCCCGCGGGTGTCGGGCACCGTGATCCTGGCGATCGACGTGTCCAACAGCATGGCGGCGGACGATCTCGACCCGACGCGGCTCGAGGCGGCCAAGGCGGCAGCCACGGCCTTCATCGAGCACCAGCCCAGCACCGTCCAGGTCGGCCTGGTCGCCTTCAGCAACGGAGGCCTGATCCTGCAGCCCCCGACAAATGATCAGGCGGCGCTGTTGACGGCGATCTCTCGGCTGGCGCCGGAGGGGGCGACGTCGCTGGCGCAGGGTATCTTCACCTCACTCAACGCCATCGCGGGGGAGCCGCTGGCGATCGACCCGGCGGATCTGGAAGCGGGGGCGCCGGTGGACATCGGCAGCTATCCCTCGGCCGTGGTGCTGTTGCTCACCGACGGCGAGAACACCTCCAATCCCGATCCCCTGGCCGTCGCCCAACTGGCGGCCCAAGCAGGCGTACGCATCTATCCCGTAGGGATCGGCAGCCCCGAGGGCGCCGTCCTGCAGATCGACGGCTACAACGTGGTGACCCAGCTCGATGAAGCGACCCTGCAGGAGATCGCCGGGCTGACCAACGGCACGTACACCCGGGCCGAGGATGCCGAGGCCCTGCAGGCCATCTACAAGAATGTCGACCTGCAGTTGACGATCAGCGGGCAAAAGATGGAGATCACTGCCCTGGTTGCCGGGGCGAGCCTCCTTCTCTTTCTCACCGGCGGGGTCCTGTCGATGCTTTGGTTCGGGAGAATGCCCTTATGAGTTTCCAATGGCCCAGACTATTGCTGTTGCTCTTGCTGGTCCCGCTGCTCATCGCGTTCTATCTCTGGATCCTGCGGCGAAAGCGCAAGTTCGCCGTGCGGTATTCCAGCCTGTCGCTGATCCGTGAGGCGCTCCCCAAACGCTCGCGCTGGCGGCAGCACCTGCCGTTTGCGCTCTTCGTGCTGGCAGTCGCCCTTATGGTCACGGCGACGGCCCGGCCCGTGGCCGTTACCGAAATCCCGCTCAGCCGCACCACCATCATCCTGGCCATCGATGTCTCAAGAAGCATGTGCTCGACCGACGTCTCCCCCAACCGGCTGGCGGTGGCCCAAGATGCCGCCCGCGCCTTCATCAAGGCCCAGGCGGACGACACCCGGATCAGCATCGTAGCCTTTGCCGGGTTCGCGGCGATCATCGTGCCGCCCACCAACGACAAACAGGAGCTCTTGGCTGCTATCGACAACCTCACGACCTCTATCGGCACCGCGATCGGCAGCGCGACGCTCAAATCGATCGACGCCATCTCCGAGGTCAACCCGGCGGTCGCCCCGAGCGGGGTGGATCTGAGCTCGCAGGAGAGTGCCTCGCCGCTGGGAAGCAATGCCTACCAATCGGACATCATCGTGGTGCTGACGGACGGGGCCAATACGCAGGGGCCGCAGCCGCTGGACGCCGCCCAGAAGGCAGCCGACCGGCAGGTGCGGATCTACACCATTGGGTTTGGCTCGACCAATCCCGGACGGATGGTGTGCCAGCCCGGGCAGTTAGGCAGCGACGTCTTTGGTGAGGGCTTTGGCGGTGGCGGTGGGTTCGGCGGCGGCAGGGGAGGCTTCGGGGGTGGCGGCGGGGGCGGACGCAGCTTCCTGAACCTCGACGAGGACACGCTGCAGGGGATGGCCGACCTGACCGGCGGGGAATACTACCGGGCCGAGGATGCGGGGCAGCTCAACGACGTCTTCGCCAGCCTGCCGAACGACGTGGTGCTGCAGAAGCAGCGGCTGGAGATCAGCGCGTTCTTCGCGCTCGGGGCCGCGGCCTTGGCCGCGACCGCCATCGCGTTGTCGATGCTGTGGCACCGGGCGGTGTAAGCGCTGCCTTGTCAAAGTCTGGCATACACTTTCTTTAATATGGAGCCAAACCGCCTCCCTATGTATACCAGTCGTTAGTATGGGCGGGGCTGCCCGTCATGCGAGCGGCTGACGTTCAGATGCTAAGTACGCACCGTATGCGACAGAACCAATGACACATTACCGGGCCCTATGATGTTGGTTGAGCTGTGTGTTCGGTCGTTCTCTATAGTGCGCCCAGTAGCCGTGCCAGGTTCCCGCCTTTGACCTTCTCTCTTGCTTCCTCTGATTCCCGATCGAGGTGGGCGTCGACGATCGCGGGGGTGCCGTCGCTCCAGACGAGATGATCCGGGCCGAAGGCGTCGATCACGAGGCGGGTGAAGGGGCGGGTGTCGAGATAGAGGGGGACGTCGTCGGAGAAGTGTCCCAGCCCCGAGAGCTTCATAACCACGTTGTCGTAGCGGCTCAGGGCCAGGATGTTCGCGTACTCCACGGCAGTGCCCATTTGGGGTTCGGCCATGTGGTCGATCAGCACGGGCGTATCGGGATGCGCCGCGATCGCCTCCGCGACCTGGGCGCCGTAGTCAGGGCCGATGTGGAGCTCGACGATCAGGCGCAGCTCAGCCGCTGCGTCCCACAGCGCCTGCACGCCCGGCTCATCGAAGCGCTCGAAGTAGCCGGTCTTGCCCCGGTGAGCGTGGAACCGCGTGGCGACGATGCGCGGTTCCCGGCGGACCAGGTCGCGCAGCTTGTCGGGGGCATCGGCATCGCGGGGATAGAAGAGGCTGGTGCCCCAGAGGCGGTCCGGCGCCCGCGCCAGACAGTCTAGAACCAGGCGGTGGTCGTCGCCGTAGGGCTCGGGCTGGACGAGCACGGCACGGTCGATGCCTTCCCTCGCCATACGGGCGAGGTAGTCCGCCAGGGGATCAGCTCGCGCGCTGCGCCGGTCCGGGGACGTAGGCGGCGCGTGGGTGAAAAGGATAGCGATCCGTATCGGCGCTGAACATATGGGCGTTCCACTCGATGATCATCGCTGGACCTCGATTCTGTATGGAGCGGTAGTGAGACCAGTCTACGCCTCAGACCTCGCAGCGGCAAACCGAGGTTCGGCGTGGGGTGGATTTCAGGATGAGAACACGACGACCAGCGGAATCAAAAGAGACTCTCGGGAATAGAGTCTCACTCACCTATGTTCCATTTAGGTCTTGTCCCCAGTCTGCTGGGGCGGGATTCGCCGAGTCTATAGAGGCCCGGCGGATCACGCCCCAGCAGACTGGGGACAAGATCCGCCGGGAACATATGCGGCGAGAAGGTACTCCCGAAAAGCTGCTACGCATCGGCACCACTGAGTAAGTATCCGTGGAACCCGTGATTCAGGTGATTCTGGAAATCCGTCGAAATTAGGGTAAGATTAGGTGTGAAGCCCCGTTCCGCAGCGCACCTATGATGGTTGGGCGGCGGGAGCGGCCCCGGCTAAACCGGGGAAGGGTCATTATTCGAGACGAACGGACGGTCCGTATTGACGGGCCGTCTGCTATGTTGGTAAGGGGATCGGTCTAAGTGGATACGCAGAAGATGTTGGAAAGGCTGGATGTGCTGGAGGAGCGGTTCCAGGAGTTGACCCGCTTGATGGCAGATCCGGATGTCGCGCAAGACTACGAGAAGGTCACGGAGTACGCTATCGAGCGCTCCGAACTCGAGGAGCGGGTGTTCGCCTATCGCGACTATCGCGAAGTCCTCGCGGAGATTGAGGGTGCCGAGGAGATGACGACCGATGAGGACGAGTCACTCCGCGAGATGGCACACGACGAACTGGCACGGCTCTCTGAGCGCCGGGAAGCGCTGGAGGACCGTTTGCGGGTGATGCTGGTGCCCAAGGATCCCCGCGATGACAAGGACGTCATCATCGAGATCCGCGCAGGTGCCGGCGGTGACGAAGCCGGCCTCTTCGCGGCCGAGCTCTTCCGCCTCTACACGCGTTACGCCGAGCTGCAATCCGGGTGGAAAACCCAGCTCATCAGTGAAAACCGCACCGGGATCGGCGGTTACAAAGAGGTGATCTTCTCCATCGAGGGGAAAGGCGCCTACTCACGCCTCAAGTATGAGAGTGGCGTGCATCGCGTGCAGCGGGTGCCTGTGACGGAGTCGAGTGGGCGCATCCATACCTCCACCGTGACCGTCGCCGTACTTCCCGAGGTGGAGGATGTCGAGGTCAATATCAATGCCATAGATCTCGAGTTGACGACGTACGGTTCCTCCGGGCCGGGCGGGCAGCACATGCAGAAGAACGACACGGCGGTGCGCATTCTGCACAAGCCGACGGGGATGGTCGTGACCTGTGAGAGCGAGCGCTCGCTCACTCAGAACAAGCTGCGGGCGATGCGGGTGTTGCGTGCCCGTCTCTACGAGGCGGAGCGCCAGCGGCAGATCTCGGAGCTCGAGGTAGCCCGCCGGTCCCAGGTTGGCACCGGCGAGCGGAGTGAGAAGATTCGGACCTACAACTACCCACAGAACCGCGTCACGGACCACCGTATCGGCATGACGTCCTATAACCTGCCCGCGGTGATGGAAGGGGATATCGATACCTTCATCGAAGCGCTTTCGTTGGACGAGCAGACACGGCGACTGTCGGAAGTCGACGCCTGATCCTGACCAGAGATAGAGAGGCGCCCCTGCTCAGTCGAGCAGGGGCGCCTTTTGCTAAGACCTTTGGGGTTTTCTTCATAAGCAGGTGCTTACTCTACAGGAAAACCCCAAAGGTCTCCGTAGCGCCGAGACTAAAGACTAGACCTTGGGCAGGGTCTCCAGTGCGGCCTGGAGCTTCGCTTCCTCCAGCCGGTAGTCGTCGAGCGCCTGGCGATGATAGGCGTCGTAGGCTGCGAGATCGAAGTGGCCGTGCCCGCTGGCGTTGAAGACAATGACCTTGGCCTCGCCGGACTCCTTGCAGATCATAGCCTCGTCATAGGCAGCGCGGACGGCGTGCGCGGTCTCGGGCGCCACGATGGTGCCCTCGGCGGCGCTGAAGCTGTGGGCGGCATCAAAGACCTCGATTTGGTGGTAAGCCCTGGCTTCCGCCAGACCCTGGTCGAGCAGCGCGGAGATTGTGGGCGCCATGCCGTGGTAGCGCAGGCCACCGGCGTGCACGGGCGCGGGGATGAAGCCGTGGCCCACGGTGTACATCTTGGCGACCGGGCCGGTCTTGGCCGTGTCACCCCAGTCGTAGGCATACTTGCCGCGCGTCATACTTGGGCACGCGGTGGACTCGACGAAGATCGCCCGGAGATCGGGCTTGTCACCCGTGAGCTTGTCCTTCATGAAGGGATAGATCAGGCCTGCGGCGTTGCTGCCGCCGCCGGCGCACCCGATCAGGATGTCGGGATAGTCTCCTGCCATCTCCAGCTGTTTCATCGCTTCCTGCCCGATGACCGTCTGGTGAAGTAGCACGAAGTTGACCACGCTGCCCAATGAATACTTGTACCCATCGTGGGTCATCGCGTATTCCAGCGCCTCGCTGATAGCGATGCCCAGGCTTCCCGGTGACTCGGGATCCTGTTCGAGGATCGCGCGCCCGGCGTGGGTCTCGGAACTGGGGCTTGGGACGACCTCACCGCCCCAGGTCTCCATCATGATGCGCCGGTAGGGCTTCTGCTTGTAGGAAATGGCTACCATGAAGACCTTGATCTTGAGGCCGAAGTAGGCACCGGCAAGGCTCAGCGCGCTGCCCCACTGTCCGGCACCGGTCTCGGTGGCGAAGCCCTCCAGGCCTTCCTGCTTGGCGTAGTAGGCCTGCGCGACGGCGGTGTTAGGCTTATGGCTGCCTGCCGGACTGACGCCTTCCCACTTGTAGTAGATCTTTGCCGGGGTGTCGAGAGCCTGCTCCCAACGATGCGCGCGGATCAGGGGGGACGGACGCCAGGTCCTGAGGATGTCCTGGACCTCTTCGGGAATATCGATATACCGCTCGCGACTGGCCTCTTGCGCGATGCAGCCCGCGGGGAAAACCGGGGCCAGATCGTCCGGCGTCATGATTTCCAGCGTCGCCGGGTGCAAATAGGGCGGCGGGGGGTTCTTCATGTCCGCCAGAATGTTGTACCACTGCGTCGGCATATCCTTCTCATCCAGCAGATACTTGTACTGTTTCATCTCAATCACTCCTTCTGGGCTATGGTTTCTTCTGTCCGTCGCGGGCTACGGTAGTGATACCGTCTCCCTCTCTCCCTCTTCCTTGGCCGGCGTTTTCTGATTTAGGAGCCTGTCCCGGTCGGCGAAGAACTGCTTGTACACCTTGTAGTGTTCCGTCTCCTCGTAACTCACCTCCTGAATGCGGGGCCCGTCGAAACTGAAGATCTGGGCTCCGGGTAGGGCCAACAAAATCGGAGAATGCGTAGCAATGACGAACTGGGCCTGTCCCCCGGCTGAGAATTGCTGCAGGAGCTTGAGAAACGTCACCTGGCTGGTAGGGGACAGCGCAGCCTCAGGTTCATCCAGCAAGTAAAGCCCCTTGCGGTCGTAGCGACCGTTGAAGTAGGTCAGCATCCCCTGACCGTGGGAAAGCGTATTCAGCAACTGACCCCCGTGATACTGCAGCCGACCGGGGTCGCAGATGGCCACGTCATCCAGGAAATCTGCGACTTCGTGGAAGGTCTCCGCCCGGAAAAGCGATCCTGCGACGTGCTCATCGCCCCAATCGACCTCGATGAAGTCGGCGAGGCGGGTCTCATAGGGGTTCTCGTGAGCGCGATGGCGCTTGAGTGTGTCCCATACGTTGACACCGCATTTGCGCGTGATGGCCTCCAGCAGCGTTGACTTCCCCGACCCGTTGTCGCCGACAAAGAACGTGACCGGGCCACGAAAGGTTACCCGGGAGGTCGTCCTGAGAATCGGGACGTTGAAGGGGTAGTACCGGTTCGTGGGGTAATGCTCGGTATAAAGTCGAACGCCTGTGATGTACATCTCATGCTCCTTTTGGGGTGATTACTCCCCAGCCCGCAGGCGGAAGCTGTCTGACTTGCCCTGCAGCACCTTGCGCAGCCGCGGCCCCGCGAGCCCCATCGCGCCATAGACCATGTCGAGCGTCCGCTCGGCCTCCTGCTGCATCCGTCGCGTGCCGTCAACCAGGATCTCCTCGACAAGCCCCGGCTTGGAGGCATAGGCTTCGCGTCTCTCACGGATGGGGTCGAGGAACGCGTTGATCGCTCGGGCCAGCTTGCGCTTGACCTCGACATCGCCGACCTTACCCAGCAGATACCGCTCTTTCAGATCGTTGATCTCGTCGACGTCCGGGTTGAAGGCGTCGTGGTAGATGAAGACGGGGTTCCCCTCTACGCGTCCCGGGATGTCGGCGCGGATGCGGTTGGGGTCGGTATACATTCCACGCACCTTTTCCTCGACGGTCTTGGCGTCATCGGAGAGGAGGATCGCGTTGTCCAGCGACTTGCTCATCTTCGCCTGACCGTCGGTGCCGACCAACGTCGGTACCTCACCGATCATGACGTCCGGCTCCGGGAAAACCTCCGTGTCGTACATCCGGTTGAACCGTCGGGCGATCTCGCGCGTGATCTCGACGTGCGCCTCGTTGTCCTTGCCCACCGGCACGAGATGTGCGCGGGGCAACAGGATGTCAGCGGCCTGGAGGACGGGATAGCCGATCAGGCCAAAGGGGACCGTCTCCTCGTCCAGGTGGGCAGCGCGGGCCATATCCTTGATACTTGGCAGCCGTGAGAGTCGCGGCAAGCTGACCAGGTTGCCGAAAAGCAGGGTCAGTTCGTACTCCTGAGGGATCGCGGATTGTAGGAAGATGGTGCTCTTCTCGGGGTCGATGCCCACGGCCAGGTAGTCGAGGACGACGTTGTAGATGTTATCGTCGAGTGCCTCGAGATCCTCGCGCTCGGACTTTGTTGTCAGGGTGTGCAAGTCGGCGATGATGAAGTAACAATCATAGGCGTCCTGTAGCGCCACACGGTTTTTCAAACTGCCCACGAAGTGGCCCAGATGGAGTTTGCCCGTTGGACGATCTCCCGTCAGTATCCGCTTTTTGGCCTCGCTCATTTGCTGCTTCTCCTTCTCATTTCTCGCTGCGACGTAGGTTGCCGGTGCCCTGGAACGAAAAAACGCCCGTCCCCCAAAAGGGACGAGCGCTCAATTGCCCGTGGTGCCACCCTGGTTAGGCCCCTGATCCCATGAAAAAACGCGCCGTGAAAGCGCGTCATCGGGTCAAGCCAGCCTCACTCGTTTCGGGCACAGCACCTCAATGCGCGATGCCCTACGCCCTGATAACGGTGGCGTCTCCGTCTCGGACTACTTGCGTCCTATCTTACAGACGCTTTCGGCGAGCAACTCCTGGGGCCATTCGATACTCCCGTCGGGACCGGACTCGCACCAAGCGCCGGCTCTCTGAACCCTCGTTGAGTATGTACTTCTCCCGATCTCAGCCTTTGACACCTACTTTATAGCACAACACAGCCGGAAAGTCAAGCAACGTGAGAGATGTGCACCTTTGTCCATTCCGGCGCCGGACGTTGGGCAGGGCTGCGCCCGTAGAAGAGATCGTCGAGGCGCAAGACGACGCGGCGCGCGACGCCCGAATGACGCGTGGCCCACCGTACCAGGTTGTGACTCAAGGTATCCGGGTGTGAGTAGGGACAGACGCTCATGCACCGTCCGCAATCCGTCCCGACGACGTTCCAGTAGTGAAAGCAGCGGACGCTGTCGATCTGCCACCGGAGTGCGCCGGCAATCTCCTGCCGGTCGTCGAAGGGAATGGCTCGGCTGGGGCAGTTCTCGGCACATTTCTTGCAGATCCGGCAGAAGTCCAGGATGTCGTCGCGTGGCTCACGGTCATCCACCACCAACGGCAGATCGGTCGTGACCACGGCGAGACGTACCCGTGGCCCGAGGTCAGGCGTCATCAGAATGCCCATGCGGCCGATCTCGCCGAGCCCGGCATCGCGGGCCACCAGCGGCGCGATGACCCGGTAGTTGCCGTCGATGTGGGCCCGCGCCGGGTAGCCCAGCGCACGGATGAAGGCCGCAAGTTCTACCGCGATCTGTGCCGCCGCCGCGTATTCCTTGGCTGTTTCCAGGGACGTGGGTGCTTCCGGCGCGGTGCCGACCAGGTCGTGGGCCATCTCGACCGTGAAGGCGAGTGCATAGCGGTGCTCGACCGGCAGGGGAGCGCCGTATTCCCCACTTCCGCGTCCGATGTGCGAGTAGACGTGATAGGGTTGCAGCTTCGTGATACCCACCGTCCGCGCGCCATAGGTACGGGCCAGGCCCTTGAGGTAGGTCGTGGCGGCTTGCGGCGTCAACGGCACAGCGGTCGCAGCCACCTCGCCGTCCACCCAATCCCGCAGCGCCTCCGGAATGAGGAAGCTCGCCTCGGTTGCCGTGAAAGTGCAACGGATGGGCCTTCTGCGCACCAGGTGAGAGCAGGCCCGGGAGGGCCCGAATTCGTGCATCCACGGCCTCGTGGTCGGGGTGCAGCGTGTAGTAGGCCTCATACTCCGGGCTGCCGGGCCGGAGCCGGGCTCGCGCGAACATGATCTCCCGTTCGTCTACCCGTGTCCGCGGCGTGTCGTTGCCCCGCACGACCCGTCCCACCGGCAGGATTAGAAGCACCCCAGTGAGCGCCGCGCCGGCCAAGAGCACGCCGGCGAGCACCATTCGCGCGGTGGCGGGCAGTGAGACGGCGACACCGGTCAGCACTACCATCAGCCCCGTCAATCCCAGGGCGATGCGTGTCGCGCGACGCTCGCGTTCACGCCAGCTCTGGACGGCGAAGATGCCAAGACCCAGGGACATCAACAGCCCTGCGCCTCCCAGAAATACTCGAACCCATGAGTCCATTATTCCGCTCCGTGTGGCTTCGGGATGAGGCCGGCATGGTTTGTGGAATGACGATGGCGCGTGGGGCAGGGTAACGCAGCCTTGCGCCAACGTCGTTGCCGCTGGGCATTCTAGCATGTCCGGAGACCTGGGAAAGCTGCCGGTTTCGTGTCCGAATTCCAGTTGCCAAACTTCGGGTGTTGTTGTATAATGCTTTCTGCTTGCGGGCTTAGTTCAGCGGTAGAATGTCTCCTTGCCAAGGAGAAGGTCAAGGGTTCGAACCCCTTAGCCCGCTCTCGGCGACGTAGCCAAGCGGCAAGGCAGGGCTCTGCAAAAGCCTTATTCGTCGGTTCGATTCCGACCGTCGCCTCTGCTTACAGCACACGCGGGCATCTTCGGGATGCCCGTTTGTCTTAACAGGGACAACCTCATGGGGCGGTGGCGGAATTGGCAGACGCCGTGGACTTAAAATCCTCTGCTCGCAAGAGCGTGTGGGTTCAAATCCCACCCGCCCTACCAGAAAGAGAAAGCGGGCTCACGACCACGTGAGCCCGCTTTCTGTTCAGATGTGCAGTTACGGCTACATCCAGAACCGCTCGGCTATCTCATCCTCGATCCGTTGGCGCACGTGGGCCAGGGGCGTCCGCTCGACGATCGGGCGAATGAATCCCTGGACGATCAGGCTCTCCGCTTCCGCCGGGCGCAGGCCGCGTGCCTCGAGGTAGAAGCGCTCCTCGGGGTCAATGCGGGAGACCGTAGCGCCGTGGCCACAGCGGACGTCGTTGGCCAGGATCTCGAGGCCGGGGATCGCGTGGGCACGGGCATCATCCAGCAGCAGGTTGTGATTGGCCTGATAGCCTTCGGTGCCACCCCCTGCCTCATTCTCCACGCGGATCATACCGTAGAAGATGGTTCGCGTGTGGTCGCGCAGGACGTTGCGGAAGAGCAGGTCGCTGTACGTATCGGGGGCGCGAAGGTGCTGGTACGTGCTCTGGTCCAGGTGCTGATCGCCGTGCATAAAGCTGAATCCGGCCATTGTGGAGCGTGCGGCGGGCTCCTGGAGGTCGGTGCGCAGGAAGTCCTTTGTCATCTTGCCTCCGAGCGAACCAGCTACCCAGACGAAGTTGGCGTTCCGGGAGACCTGGGCCTCCTGGACTGTGACCGAGTAGCGGCGCTCACTCCAGTGCTGCAGACTGACGTAGCGTACCGAAGCGCCGGCCTCGGCGTAGATTTCCACCACCTCGACGTTGGCCTCGTCCTGCCGGTCCTGTGAGACGCGGTCCTGGATCAAGGTCACGCGGCTGCCGCTCTCTGCAACCACGAGTGTGTGATGCAGGCTGGTGCCCCCGTCCGCATCCAATGCGACAAGCGATTGAAGCGGACGGGCCACCCGCACGCCGGCGGGCACGTGGACAAACGTCCCGCCATGCCAGAGTGCCGCGTTCAGGGCCGTGAACTTGTTGAAGGTGGGCCGCGTCGTGGTCCCCCGCATCCAGTGCGCCTGAATCAGGTCGCTGTGGGTCCGGAGTGCGGTGTGGAGATCCTCCAGGACGACGCCGTTGAGCGCGTCGTCACGGCGCAACGTCGCGTAGGTGCGGGCGCCGTTGCAGTGTACCAATGCGCCCGAGACCTGGTCTACGGGAGCCAAGGCATAGTCCCAGCACGGTGGGACGTCGTAGATACCGTCGAGTTCGCGCGCGGAGAAGACCACGCGCAGCGAGTCCAAGGGATATGCCCTCAGATCCGTACGCCGCCAGGCCTCCTCTTTTTCGTGCGGGAGATCCATCGACGTGTAGTGCGCCCAGGCCTCTCGCCGGGCACTGCGCATCCAGTCAGGCTCGTTGTAGAGGTCGGACAGCATGTCCACGGCCTCAGGCCCCACCGCCACGGTCTGAGCCGGCGATGGGGAGGTCCCCTGAGATGTCAGTGTGATGTCGGAAAAGGAGTCGTCGAGACGTTCGGCCATAGCGCTGTGTCCTCTTCTAGCCTACTGCGCTTTCCATCTGGAGCTGGATCAGTCGGTTGAGTTCGACCGCGTATTCCATCGGTAGCTCTTTGACGAAAGGCTCCAGGAAGCCGTTGATGATGATGGACGATGCTTGAGCTTCGCTCAGTCCCCGGCTCCTCAGGTAGAAGAGCTGGTCCTCACTGATCTTGCTCACCGTGGCCTCGTGCTCGACCTGGACGTCATCCTCGTTGACGTCGATGTAGGGGTAGGTGTCCGATCGCGAGTCGTGGTCCAGCAGGAGTGCGTCACAGACGATCTTGGACTGGGCGCGCTCGGCGCCGCGGGCAACCCGCACCAGGCCGCGAAATCCGGACCAGCCGTTGCCTTTGCTGATGGACTTGGAGGTGATGATCGAGGTGGTGTCCGGCGCCAGGTGAATCGCCTTTGCGCCGGCATCGTAGTGCTGGTCATCGCCCGCGAAGGCGATCGAAAGCACCTCACCGTGAGCGCGTGGCCCACGCAGAATGACCGCCGGGTACTTCATCGTGACCCCACTGCCCAGATTGCCGTCAACCCATTCCATCATGCCATCCTCGTCGACCAGGGCCCGCTGCGTGACCAGGTTGTAGACGTTGCGCGACCAGTTCTGGATCGTGGTGTACCGCGCGTGCGCGCCCTTCTTGACGAAGATCTCGATCACGCCGGTGTGCAGGGCGGCTTCGGTGTACTGTGGCGCCGTGCAGCCCTCAATGTAGTGGACATTGCTGCCCTCTTCGGCGATGATGATCGTGCGTTCGAACTGGCCCAGACTTTGGCCGTTGATACGAAAGTAGGCCTGGAGCGGGATCTCGACGTCGACATCGGGCGGCACGTAGACAAAGCTGCCCCCGGACCAAAAAGCGCTGTTCAGCGCCGCGAACTTATTGTCGCGAATGGGTACGGCCTTGCTGATGTGGGCCTGTACCAGCTCCGGGTAGGTCTGGATGGCGGTATCCATATCGACGAAGATGATGCCGTGCTCTTCCCATTCCGCCTTGAGAGAGCTGTAAACGGACTCCGAGTCCATCTGCGTCTCGACACCCGCCAGGTACTTGCGCTCGGCCTCGGGGATGCCGAGCTTCTCGAACGTGTCTTTGATCGCTTCGGGTACATCGTCCCAGGATCGCTCACTGGCCGGCGTGGCCCGCATAAAGTAATAGAACTGCTCGAAATCCAGCGCGCCCAGGTCGACGCCCCAGGTCGGCATCGGGATCTGGAAGAAGACGTCGAGGGCTTTCAGCCGGAAGTCCAGCATCCACTCCGGTTCGTTCTTCAGTGCCGAAATCTCGCGCACCACATCTTCGCCGATGCCGCGCCGAGATTTGTGTGTGTAATCGATCTCCGTGCGGAAATCGTAGCGTTCTTGTTCTTTGATGTCACGTAGGGCATCTTGGTTAGCACTCATAGCTCTCCCTACTTCCCGGCTGCCATGCCCTGCCTCACCCACTCATACCCCTGCTCCTCCAGGATATCCACGAGCTTGGCATCACCGGTTTTGACGATGTGCCCGTCGACGAAGATGTGTACGACATCCGGGTGGATGTAGTTGAGGATCCGCTGGTAGTGCGTGATCACCAGTAACCCCATGTCGTGCTGGCCCTTCAGCGTGTTGACACCCTCGGAGACGATGCGCAGCGCGTCGATGTCAAGCCCGGAGTCGGTCTCGTCGAGGATGGCGTACTTAGGTTGGAGCAGGGCCATCTGCAGGATCTCGGCTCGTTTCTTCTCGCCACCCGAGAATCCCTCGTTGAGATAGCGCCGCATAAATGCCGGGTCCATCTGGAGGGAGTCAAGCTTCTCGTTGAGCTCTTGCCTGAACTCGCGCATAGGCATGAGGTGCGCGTTGAGACGACCGCGCACGGCCTGCTCTTTCCGGTCGCCGTAGCCGCGCACGGCACTGGTTGCGGCGTGCAGGAAGGTGTAAAGCGTCACCCCGGAGACCGAAACCGGATACTGCATCGCCAGGAAGAGCCCAAGCCGCGCCCGCTCATCCGGCGCCATCGAGAGCAGACTGGTGCCATCCAGCAGGATGTCGCCCCGGGTGACCTGATACTTGGGATGTCCCATCAGCGTGTAGGAGAGGGTGCTCTTGCCCGAGCCATTGGGCCCCATCAGGGCGTGGGTCGACCCACGTTCCACCACCAGGCTGACGCCTTTGAGGATCTCCTTGTCTTCGACCGTGACGTGCAGGTCGCGAATCTCTAACGCCATCCGTGTGTCTCCTTAACCGGTTGAGATCATGTTGGGATTACGTATGAATTCCAGGTCAACAGGACCGCCATGAGTATAGGCCACTCCGCATTTTTGTCAAGATTTTCTTATAAATTACGCGGTCCCGGCATACAAGAACCGGCACGCCTGGCGTGCCGGTTCTTTGAGAGGCGACCTGGTGATGATCAGCGACCCAACAGACCGCCCAGGATCCCGAAGCCCACGGCACCACCGACACCCAGCAGCCCCAGGATGAAGCCGATGACGATCGTGACCAACCAGCCGATCACGATGGTGACGATCGTCCCCGTGTCGTCCAGATCGAGGCCTTCCTTGATGGCGACATAGCTGGCGATGAGGGACCAGATGGCACCTATCACGCCGCCGATACAGGGGATGACGCTCAGCATCCGCGGTGCGTAAGCGAAGCCGATGACGCGCAGCATCTCGCCGAAGGTGGCCTGTCCCTTGAAGAGGTTGGTGCCGACGAGATACGTCACGCCCGACCAGATCGCCCAGTTGACGAAGGCCATCACAAAGGTGACGATGACGGTCACGAGCGTGGCGCCCAGCCGCATCTCACCCCCGCGGACGAGCGTGTAGAGCATCTGGAGCAACGACCCGACGACGGAGAGTGCTGCGACGATGGCTACGACGATCGCCGCTTGCGAGGTTGCAGACTCGTCGTGCTCTACGTCTGCAAAGACCTGCCGATCCAATTTGAAGACGCCGATGATGCGCTCGAACATCATATCCTCCTCGACCTGCTAATGGGATGAATAAGGGATGCCGGTTGCTCACTCATTATAGGTACGAAGGGCTGATCTCGAAAGTTGCGGGGCTCGCAGACCCGCACGAGCGTCCGGAAATCACCTTGAACAGATGTCCTGATTGCCGTATAATCGAGCATAGCTGATCGGGCATGATCGGATGGGTGGGAGCACACTACGGCGGGCAGTCCGGCTGCCGAGTGCGTGTTGGTGTCTTTGATGTGGTCTTTCGGTTGGAGGGGCTCAGATGGGGGATTTCGTCCACCTACACACGCACTCTGAATATTCCCTACTGGATGGTCTGAGCAAGTGCTCGGCCCTCGCGAAGCACGCCTCCGAATTGGGCATGAAATCCCTGGCGCTCACCGATCACGGGGTGATGTACGGCGCCGTAGAGTTCTACCAGGCGTGCCGTGCAGCCGACATCAAGCCCATTATCGGGATCGAAGCCTACGTCGCGCCGCAGTCGCGCTTCAGCCGGGATCGTCAAGACGGTAAGTACAACCACCTGATCCTGTTGGCCCAGAACCAGACCGGGTATCGCAACCTCCTCGAGTTGGCCAGCATCGCTCAACTCGAAGGCTTCTATTACAAACCCCGTATCGATAAGGAAGTGCTGGAGGCGCGTAGCGAGGGTGTGATCGCGCTTTCGGCGTGTGTCCAGGGTGAGGTGCCTCAGCTTCTCTATCAGGGTCAGGATGCTCAAGCTCGGGAGGCGGTCCGCTGGTATCAGGAGCGTTTTCCAGGCCGCTTCTATCTCGAGCTCCAGACGCACGATATCCCCGAATACGACGAGACCTACCGCAAGTTGGTCGCGCTGGGTCTCGACATGCAGGTCCCGCTTGTCGCTACCAACGACATCCACTACGCGAGGCGCCAGCAGGCGGACGCGCACGACGTGCTGCTCTGCATTGGTACCGGCAAGACCGTGAACGAACCGAATCGCCTGCGGATGACGGACGATTCGTATTACATGCGCTCGCCGGATGAGATGTGGTCGCTCTATGGGGACCTTCCCCAGGCGCTGCTCAACACCGTGAAGATCGCCGAGCAGTGCGAGGTGGAGATCAAGTTCGCTCCCCCCTATCATCTGCCCAAGTTCCCTGTGCCCGCGGGCAGGGGCACCTCCGAGGGCTATCTCCGGCAGCTCTGTTACGACGGCATGAAATGGCGCTATGGCAGCGATCACGACAAGCCGGCGTATGTCGAGCGGCTGGAATACGAGTTGGGCATTATCCATCAGATGGGTTTTGACGACTACTTCCTGATTGTTTGGGATCTCTGTGAGGCCGCCAAGGCACGCGATATCTGGTGGAATGTGCGAGGGTCGGGGGCCGGCAGCGTCGTGGCCTTTACGCTGGGCATTACCAGCGTCGACCCTTTTAGGAACCGGCTGATGTTCGAGCGCTTTCTGAATCCCGATCGCGTCTCGATGCCGGATATCGATCTGGATTACCCTGACGACCGGCGTGCGGAGCTCATTGCCTATACCAAGGAGCGGTACGGCGCAGACCACGTTTCCGCGATCATTACCTTTGGAACGCTGGGCGCGCGGGCTGCGATTCGCGACGTCGGGCGTGCGCTCGATATCCCGCTGAACGACGTGGACAGGGTCGCCCGCATGATACCTAACGTGCCGGGCAAGCCGGTCTCCATCCGTGAGGCGCTGGAGAGCGTTCCCGAGTTGAAAGCCGAGTACAGCGGGACGCCCTACATCAAGAACCTCCTGGAAATGGCGACCGAGCTGGAAGGTGTGACGCGTCATGCCAGCACGCACGCCGCAGGTGTGCTGGTCTCCGATGAACCGCTCGTCACGTATCTACCGTTGAACCGCCCCACCAAAGGCGAAGCCGAGGACAGCCCCGTCGACCGTGTCTCCCAGTGGCCCATGGAGATCGTCGACGCCATGGGAATGCTCAAGGTCGACTTCCTGGGGCTGCGCACGCTGACCCATATGCGCAAGGCGTGCGAGCTGATTGAGAAGGAATGGGGACGGAAGCTCGATCTCGCCACGATTCCCTATGAGCGGGATCCCGACGATCCCGAGAAGGATGCCGATGTTCGGGCGCTCTATGATCTGCTGGCTACGGGGGAGACGACGGGCGTCTTCCAGGTAGAGGGCGCCGGCATGCGAAGGACGCTGCGGGAGATGCGGCCCGAGCAGTTCCAGCACATTATTGCAGTCCTGGCTCTTTATCGCCCCGGTCCGATGGAGAACATCCCCACCTACATCCGACGCATGCACGGCGAGGAGGAGGTCGAGTACCATCACCCAATCCTCGCCGACATCCTGGACGACACCTACGGCATCATCGTCTACCAGGAGCAGATCATGCAGATCGCGGTGGCGATGGCGGGGTACGAGCCCGGTGAAGCGGACATGATCCGCAAGGCCGTCGCCAAGAAGAAGCAGTCGTTGATGGATAAGCACCAACGCATGTTCCGCAAGGGCGCCGGTGCGAGGGGCATTGACGCCGAGGCCGCCGACCGCGTCTGGGCCGACATTGAGTTCTTCGCGCGCTATGGGTTCAACCGGGCACACGCTACGGACTACGCCGTCATCACGGCGCAGACGGCCTATCTCAAGGCACACTATCCTCTCGAGTTCATGACCGCCCTGATGACGACAGAGCGCCACAACACCGAGAAGCTCGGCTTTCTGATTGCCGATGCCCGGCGGAATGAGCTGCCGGTCGAGCGGCCCAGCCTCAATACCTCCGACGTCGAGTTCACCATCGAGCGCGATGCCGAGGGCGTGCGTTTTATCCGCATCGGTCTGGGCGCCATCAAGAACGTCGGCGACGACGCGATGCAGATGGTGGTCGAGGCACGCCGGGAGCGCGGACCCTTCAAATCGCTGGATGACTTCGCGGATCGAGTCGACCTGCGCAAGCTCAACCGCAAGACGTTGGAATGCCTGATTCAGGCCGGTGCGCTGGATGATTTCGGCGAGCGCGCCGGGCTCATGACGTTGATCGACACGCTGCTTGGCATGAGCTCGCAAGTTCACAGTGCCCGCGACGTTGGCCAGTTCACCCTCTTCGACAATATGATCGACATGCGGCAGACCATCCAGATGCCCAGCTATATCCCGCCGATTCCCGATCGCCAATTGCTGGAGTGGGAAAAGGAACTGCTGGGCACGTATCTGTCAAAGCATCCGCTGGCCGATATGGAACGGGATCTGTTGGCCCGCGGGATCACGACGACGACGATTGGACAGCATACGACGGAGATGCCGGGACAGGTCCTCAAGCTGGTCGGTATGGTCCAACGGGTCCGCCGGATCACGACCAAGAAGGGCGCTATGATGGCCTTCGTGACCATGGAGGGACCCGGCGGGGCCACGGACGTGGTCGTTTTCCCAAGGACATATGAGAGCTACAACTCCTTGCTGATCCCCAACCGCGTGCTGGTCGTATGCGGAAAACTGGACAATCGCCCGGATCGTGATGAACATCCCGTGTTGGCGGACTGGCTCAAAGAGCCCCATGATTTTCTACTACCTGTGGATGGGTCATACGCCGGCCCCGAGCCCCCCGATTCGATGGGCAGGGTGAGCGAGGACTCGCCCTCGGGTTATGACGCGGAGCCGCATCATCGCTCTGGTGGTGGCAACGGCAATGGAGGTGGTGGTAGTTCACCGCGTCACTCGCGTCCAAGCCCTCCCCAGGCGATGCCGAAGACGAAAGCCACGCCGCCTCCGTCGGAAATCGAGGAAACGCCGGCCCCTTCACCCACCCCGGCGGAGACGCCCAATAAGGGCAATGGTAGTGGGAGCGATCATAGTACGGCGGCACTGCCGCCCGAACCTCCTGACCCGCCCGCGACGCTCTACATCACGCTCAAGCGCACCGGAGATAATACTCGTGACTTCGAGAAACTCACCCGGCTGCACGCTATGCTCAGGACGGAACGAGGTTCAGATCAGTTTGTCGTCGTGCTGGAAGGAGAGCGGAAGATCGAATTGGACTTTCCTAACGAATCTACACATTGTACTTACGATCTGAGACAGCAGATTGTCTCGGTTGTCGGCGCCGAAAACCTGCGTGTGGTCCAGCAGCAGGGGCAATGGTAGCCGCTCGATGATGACCATTCAGAAGGTCGACACTTCCGATAAGCGACAAGTCCGGCGTTTTGTGGAACTTCCTTATCGTCTCTATGCCGGGCATCCTCAGTGGGTCCCCCCTATCCGCGGCGATATTCGGACGATGCTGGACCGTGATAAGCATCCCTTCTACGAGCATTCGGATGCCGACTTCTTTATCGCGGAGCAGGATGGAGAGGTCGTAGGGCGGATCGCAGCGCTGGAGAACCGATCCTATAATCAGTTTCACGATGCCCATAGGGCCAATTTCTACCTTTTCGAGTGCATCCATGACCAATCCATAGCCGAGGCCCTCGTCGACCGCGTCGTCGTGTGGGCACGGTCCCGTGGAATGACCGACCTCGTGGGTCCCAAAGGTTTCGGCGTTCTGGATGGCTACGGCCTCCTTGTCGATGGGTTCGAGCATCGCCAGATGATGACGATGATGAATTACAACTACCCGTATTATCCTGAGATGTTGGATGCAATGGGCTTCACCAAAGAGGTAGATTTCGTCTCGTGCTACATCGGGGTGGATACGTTCCAATTGCCGGAACGTGTACACCGCATCGCGCAGCGGGTAATGGAGCGCGGCTCGCTGGAGATCAAACGGTTCAGCCGCGCTAGCGAGATCAAAGCGTGGCTTGGGCGGATTCGGGAGGCCTACAATCGCGCCTTCGTCGGTAACTGGGAGTTCAACCCGATGTCCGAGCGTGAGACGCGGTTCATCTACGATAATGCTATCGCACTCTCCGATCCACGGCTCATCAAGATCATCGTCCACGGCGACGAGATGGTCGGATTCCTGTTTGGTTTCCCGGATGTCTCGGCGGCGCTCCAACGCGCCAAGGGCCGACTGACACCCTGGGCGTTGGCGGACTTGCTGCTGGAGCGGCGGCGCACCAAGTGGTTGGCCTTGAACGGTGCGGGCCTCATCCCTGAGTTCCACGGCGTCGGCGGCAACGCGCTCCTGTACGCCGAGATGGAGAACACGATTCGCGAGCAGGGGTTTCAGCATGCTGATCTGACACAGGTCGCCGAGACGGCTGTGCAGATGCGTCACGATCTGGAGAACGTCGGCGGCAAGATGTACAAGAACCACCGCGTCTATCGCATGGATCTCTGATTTTCCGGGAAGCTGAGTGGAGCTACCCACATCAAGAAGGCTTCGCTTAGCTTCCCGGAAGATGCTCCTGACGTGAGGACTCGAAGAACCCTTGCGCAAAGACCGAACCATGCTATACTTTGCCGTGTTTGGGCGGTTAGCTCAGTCGGCTAGAGCGCCACGTTGACATCGTGGAGGTCGCAGGTTCAAGTCCTGTATCGCCCACCAAGAGAAGGCCGGGAATTCCCGGCCTTTTTTGTTTGGCTTGACAAACCATGGCATCCGCAGACAATCGCCCGGAGGAAAGGATGTGCTTATGATGAACCGTGCAAACCTACAATGCGGCATAGGCAGACTCTGGTTGCCTTTGCTTGTGGGCGTGGGGCTTCTGAGTCTGGGGGGCTGTGCGCTCCCGTCACCGGCGCCAACCCCCACCCCGACCCGCACGCCAAGTCCGACCCTGACGCTGACGCCGACCTCTACCCCAACGCCTGTTCCCACGCCTACGCCGGCATTTCCCGTCACGGCCGGTTGTGCTCAATTCGTACCTGCCGGCGCCTGCGGGCGCTTTGAGGCAATGATTACTGCCGACCCGGCGCACTTCGCCTGGACCGGATCGGGGGGCGACCTGATGCTGACGGATCAGACTTCGTCCGGCGTCGAGCTGGTGGGCGCGTGGACCTATGCGGTGGCGGCGCCATTCTTCACGGTGGACGACGACGTGACGACGGACGACCTGCGCGCGACGTGGCAGGGGAGCTCCGTGGGGCCCTTTACGCTGCACCCCCTGCTGGCGACGACCGATACGGTTGAGGCGCTGGTTGGGCTATGGGGGCCGCCGGCCGATAGTGCCGTACAGATGGTGGCAGCAGACCAGCTGCTAGATACGGCCGAGGCCAACGACGGATGGGCCGTCTTGCCCTTCGACGATCTCGCGCCGGAGTGGAAAGTGCTTCGGGTGGATGGGATGTCGTTGCTACAAAAGGGCAGCGATCTGGCATCGTACCCGCTGGAGATCCCGATCTTCCTGGATTCCCAGGCCCGGCCGGAAGTGCGGAGTATGCTCAATGTGTCGGGTGTGACCTTCTCCAACCGAGATGAGTCGCGGATGACGATTGTGGCTATGACGGGCGTTACGGCCATGACCCGACAGACAGCCGTACTCATGGACGCGAAAGGTGTCACCTATCCTGCCAAGGACATTCTGCCGTGGTTTGAGGATGCCGACTTCGTACACGTCAGCAACGAGGTTTCTTTCAAGCCCGACTGCATTGCTGAGGGCAGTGGCACCATGTCCTTCTGCTCCAATGACAGCTACATTGGTCTACTTGATGCCATCGGTGCCAACATTATCGAACTGACCGGCAACCACCTCGAGGACAAGGGGACTCAGTGGCTCGATCATTCACTGGAGATGTACCGAGAGCGTGGATGGCAATGGTTTGGTGGCGGTGCAAACCAACTGGAGGGCAGCTTGCCGATCACGCTGACCCACAACGGTAACAAGATCGCCTGGATCGGCTGCAATACCGTAGGCCCGTTTGCCGACGACGTCTCCGGCGGGGCCGCACGCTGTGACTTCCCGGCGATGGAGCAGACGATCGCCGCGCTTCGCGAGGAGGGCTACCAGCCCATTGTGACGCTCCAATACCTGGAGGACTACAACTACTCGCCTACGCCTCAGCAGATGCAGGATTTCCGCATCCTCGCGGACGCCGGTGCGGTGATGGTGCAGGGAAGTCAGGCCCATCAGGCGCAGACGATGGAATTCTACGACGGCGCCTTCGTGCACTACGGCCTGGGGAACTTCTTCTTTGACCAGATGTGGAGCGATGGCACGCGACAGGAGTTTGTGGACCGCCTCACTTTCTACCAGGGCCGTCTGCTCAGTGTCGACCTCCGCACGGCAATTCTCGAGGAGTACGGTCGCCCGCGTCCGATGACGGTCGGCGATCCCGAGCCCGCCGGCGACCGCGCTGAGTTCCTGGGGATGATCTTCGATCTGAGCCCTCAAGAGTGAGGGGACCACTCACCAAGGTGACGTAAGGGAGGCGCAGCGTGTTACCATCCATAGCAATCATTGGTGCCGGCACGATGGGAGAGGCCCTCATCAAGGGGCTACTTCGGCAGGATCTTATCGATCCACAGAATCTGGTTGCAGCCGATCCATGGGCTGAACGGCTGACGTTCCTTGCGGAAACCTATAGGATCAGGACGGTTCCGAGTAATGCTGAGGCAGGGCGCGATGTCGAAATCGTGTTCTTGTCGGTCAAACCGCAGATCATGGCCGCTGCGCTGGAGGATCTGCGTGGCGTGGTGAACGAGGACGTCCTGGTTTTTTCGATTGCTGCCGGTGTGCCGCTGAGCAAGATTCGGCGTGGCATCCAGGTGGAGAGCGTCATCCGGGCCATGCCCAACACCCCGGCGCAGATCGGTGAGGGGATCACGGTGTGGACCGCTACGTCGGCCGTTACGCCGGAGCAGCGCGAGCACGCGTTGACGATCCTCAAAGCGCTGGGGGATGAGGTCTACGTGGATGACGAGCACTACCTCGACATGGCGACGGCCCTGTCCGGCACCGGGCCCGCCTACATCTACCTCTTTATGGAGGCAATGGTGGATGCGGGCGTGCATCTGGGGTTCTCAAGGCACGTGGCGGAGCAACTGGTCTTTCAGACGGTGATCGGGTCCGCGGACTACGCGCGCCAATCCAGCCTGCACCTGGCGGCCTTGCGGAATCAGGTGACGTCCCCAGGGGGGACGACGGCCGAGGCTCTCTACCATCTGGAGAAGGGCGGCTTTCGGACGGTGCTGTCGCGGGCTATCTGGGCAGCCTTCGTCCGCTCGGAGCAGCTTGGTCGAGACGAGTAGGGGGACCCTATACCACAGACGCGGGAGACGATTCGTCTCCCGCGTTTTGCATAAGATCGATGCTTACTGCTGCAGTTGGTGAATCTGGCTCATCAGGCGGGACTTCAACCGGGCCGCCTTGTTGGGGTGAATCACATACTTACGAGCGGCCTTATCCAGCTCACTCGCAGCACGTGGCATCCAACTCTTGGCGGTGTCGTAGTCACCAGCCTCAATAGCCTCACGCACCGTCTTGACGGCGCCACGCATCTTGCCCTTTACATAACGATTACGCAACCACTTTCGATAGGAATTGCGTATCTGCTTCTTTGCCGATTGAGTATTCGCCACGCTTGATCCTCCAAGACCTGCTATGTCTCACTTATCGAATCACGAGTATACCGCATCTCCCCGTTTTGTCCAGCAGCGCTGCCTTTGATTTCCTCGTGACTGCGGTTCGACCCTCCCAAGGTTTTGACATGGTGTCTGTCGACCCTATAATCGTTGGCGCAACTCTAGAGTAGAAGGAGAGTCTTCCCATGAAGCGCTGGTCCATGATTCTGGTTTCGCTGTTCATGGTGATCGCGGCGCTGGGGACGGCGGGCTGCCAGCCTAAGAGCACCACGCTGGTGGTCGGGACGTCCGCAGACTACGAACCTTTCGAGTATATTGCCGAGGATGGTAACTACGCAGGCTTCGACGTCGAGCTGATGCAAGAGATCGCCAAGCGACTCGACATGGACATTGCCTGGCAGGATATCGCCTTCGACGGATTGATCGACTCCCTGCAGAGCCAAAAGATCGACGTCATCATTGCGGCGATGAGTGCGACCCCCGAGCGCGAAGCTCAGGTCGACTTCACCGAACCTTACTTCATCGGTGCGGACGCGATCATCATTGCCGAAGGATCCAACATCACGATCAACAAGAATGAGGACATGGCCGGATACAAGGTTGGCGTCCAGACCGGCACCATCCAGGAGGAATGGATCGACGCGAACCTTGGCGCCGATGTTTCCCGATACGAACGCGCCGAGCAAGCGATTATGGACCTGCGGAGCGGTCGTATTGACATTATAGCGATGGATTACTACGCCGCCCAATCATTCATTGACCAGGGTGGGATCATCCTGGCCCTGAAGACCGAACTCTCCGGCGAGAGGATGGCTATTGCTGTCAAGCAGGAAAACACCGAGTTGCGCGACAAACTGGATGCTGTGATCAGCGACTTGCAGTCCGAGGGATTCATCGAGAACCTGGCGATGAAGTATTTGTCTAGCGGTGAGTAGGTTCTGATCGATGTCGACGGTGGTCCTCCGCGCGCTGCACGAGCCCCTACTGATATTCGCGATCACCGGCGCGCTGGTGCCAAAGTCCTTTGGGGTTTTCGGCCGAGCAGACTCGGGCTTGGCCCTAAAGGTCTGGCTGTAAGCGGGCTCCTTACTCCGGCCGCGCGTAGAAGCAGAGCATGACGCTGCCGTAGGTGCGCTGGTCGAAGAGCACCAGGTTATTCAGCTCGGCGGCCTCGTATTCCGTGGGGTTGATCTGTACGATCGCCCACCCATCATCGCGGAGCCACCCGGGGTTCGCGTCGATGAGGTGAAGGATCTGCAGCCACCATCCGCGATATTGTGGGGGAGCGACAAAGACGTAGTCAAAAGGCTGCGGATTTGTCCCCAGATACTTGAAGACATCTGCCCGGACGATTTCGGCGCCATCTTGCAGGTCTGTTGACCTGAGATTTGCCTGAATCGACCTGAGCGCAGCGGGACCCAGCTCCACGAACACTGTGCGCGCAGCGCCTCTGCTCAAGGCTTCGATGCCCACCTGGCCGGTGCCTGCAAAGAGGTCCAGAAAGTCGGATCCATTGATGTGCGTCTCGATGATGCTGAACAAGGCGGCCTTGGCTCGATTGGTCATCGGACGGGTGCCCGGACCCTGGACGGAATGGAGCGGTCGCCCTTTGGCTTTTCCGGCAATGACACGCATAATTAACTCGCTCCTTTCGTTCTAGTTCCGGCCCAACGGCCCAACAGGCTGGGGCTGGCGATCACACCGAGGATAGCTCCCCATATCAGCCCCCAGATGCCAACCGCCACTAATCCCGCCAGTTGTGCCGTTAGCTGCTGGGTGTTGCCACTGATAAAGATGCTACTGATGCCGGGGCCGGTGATGTTGCCATCCGGCGCCAGTCCCATGCCGTTCCATCCCTGTCCCCAGCGTCCATCCGCGAGTAGGGTCATACTCAGCAGCCCCACAGGGCCGCTAGTGAGCGCCAGCGCGACGGCCGCCGTCGCATCGCGAATCCTGAGGAGAGACCGCACGCCGTAGTGGATGAAGGGAAAAGCGAGGCCGGCCAGCAGGCCGGTGATCAACGCACCCCAGGGCGGCAAGAATGGTGCGCAACTTAGGATGGCACCCCACCCTGCCGCCAGGCCTTGCGCAGCCAGGAGGATCTCCGGCTTGCCCATCACCAACCACGCATACAGTTGAGCCGTCACGACAGCGCCGGCCATCGCGAGTAACACGCTAACCGCCGTACGATCCCAATCCAGGAATGCTCCCGACATATGGAAGGGGTCGGAGAGGGTCCACCCGAACCAGCCGAGGCCCATGAGTAGGGCGCCGGCATTTGCCATCAGTGGCGCATAGGTAGGGGGCGGAGTGATCGCGTCCGCTGCCGATTCGCGGGGCTGGAGAAGCAGCATCGGCAGGACAAGCAATCCCGGAAGCCAAAGGATCAGCGTAGTACCGCCGAAGTCCACATAGCCGTATGCGAGCCCCAGGGTGTTGCCAAGATGTGATAGCCAGCCGCTGCCCCACATCCAGCATGCTGCCACGGGCACGATAACCGCCCCGGTCAACCCACCCGCCATCACCATGATCCACCGGCGTGTATGTGCCAGTGCCAGTGTGACCATCAGAACCGACGTTGCGATGATGGGGAGGTAAGTCAGGAAGAGGGAAAACCCGCCTGACTGTGCCGTCTCGCCCGATAGGAAGAAACCCGCCAGCCCGACGATGCCCCAGCCGGGATCATTGGGAACCAGTGAAAAGAGGGTGTGCAGTCCCTGGAGTGCGGGATCCGAGGGGTTGACGGACTGGGCCCCTCCCATCTGGAGGGCAAATCCGACGGCCCAATATCCCAGGGCCGCCAGCGCGAGCGCGAAGGCCGCTGCCGGGGTCACCCGGCGCGCCTTCTCCGATGGGAGGCCGCCCCAGACGAGCAGCAGCAGGCCGATCGGGATGAGATATCCCCACAGCCAGAAGCTGGACATAGCCTCAGACAAGTTCGATGCAGTCGGTCCCATTATCGCTCCGGATCCAGGGTGGTGACGAGTGCCATGTTCGGCAGGATGCCGCCAACATCTTACCAGAGTCCATGGGAACCGCCAATGGTCGCCTTCCTTCCCAAAGTGTCCGCGTGTGTGGCGGTTGTCGGGAGGGCCTTTTGTGGTACAATCTTCGTTCGGGCTAACCAGACCCAATACACACGCGGTGGGACTGCGAGGGGATGTGCCGGCAGTGTCCGGTCCTCTTGTGGGATGAACATCGCGGAGGCCCTAAAACAAATCAGGAGGATTGAGATTCTATGGCGATTGTAACGATGAAGCAACTGCTGGAGACCGGTGTCCACTTCGGACATCGAACGCGGCGGTGGGATCCCAAGATGGCGCGCTATATCTATACGGAGCGCAATGGGGTTCACATCATTGATCTACAGCAGACCGTGAAAGCACTTGACAAGGCGTATGCGTTGGTCCGCGATATCGTTGCCAACGGGGGGAAGATCCTCTTCGTGGGAACGAAGCGCCAGGCCCAGGAGAGCATTCGGTTGGAGTCGACCCGCGCCGGGATGCCCTACGTGAATCAGCGGTGGCTCGGCGGTACGTTGACCAACTGGAAGACCATCAAAGAGCGGATTGACCATCTTAAGGATCTCGAGGCGCGCAGGGATGCCGGGGAGTTCGCCCTGCTCACCAAGCGAGAGGCTTTGACGCGCGACCGGGAGATTGAGAAGCTGAATGTGCGTCTTGGCGGCATCAAGGATATGGAACGGCTCCCGGGAGCTGTCTTCATTATCGATGTGAATAACGAGTCGACGGCGGTGAAAGAGGCCGACCGGCTGGGGATTCCCATCGTGGCGGTGGTGGATACAAACTGTGATCCCGACCTGATCGACTATGTTATCCCCGCTAATGACGACGCAATTCGCGCAATCCGCTTGCTCACCTCGAAGATGGCGGATGCTGCGCTGGAGGGGATTGCGCTCCGGAAGGAGATGGCACCCGAAGAGGAAGAGGTCTATGCGGAGGACGAGAAGTACCTGAGCGCCGAGACTTTGGCCCGCCTACGCCGTATCCAGTTCGAAGATGCCGGGGATACGGATGAGGATGAGGATGAAGAGTATGAGTATGAAGATGACGAGGAAGAGGACGAGGACGTTGTGGAGGACGAGCTATGACAATTACTGCCGGAATGGTTAAGGAATTACGTGAGGCCACGGGTGCCGGCATCTTGGACTGCCGCAAGGCATTGGAAGCCGCAGATGGGAACTTCGATGGCGCTGTGGACTTCCTGCGCGAGCGGGGTTTGTCCCAGGCTGCCAAGCGAATGGACCGTCAGGCCAAAGAAGGCTTGGTTCACGCTTATATCCATTCGGGTGGACGCATCGGCGTCCTGGTCGAGGTGAACTGCGAGACGGACTTCGTTGCACGAACTGACGAGTTCCAGGGTTTTGTCAACGACGTCGCGATGCAGATCGCAGCGTTGGCGCCGCAGTTCGTGGCCCGGGCGGATGTGCCGGCTGATCTCCTGGAGCACGAGCGACAGCTCTATCGCGCTCAGGCCCTGGAGGAAGGCAAGCCGGAACAGGTCATCGACCGCATCGTCGAGGGGCGTTTGGAAAAGTTCTATCAACAGGTCTGTCTCCTGGAGCAGGATTTCATCCGCGACGAAGACACGACCATTGAGGAATTGCTTAAGGCGCAGATCAGCAAGACCGGTGAGAACATCGTCATCCGACGTTTTTCCCGGTATCAGTTAGGAGAAAGCCTGGGGGATTAGCCCCCAGGCTTTTCTTAAGTGAGGCTACTGTGACACAGCCATTCTATAGCCGTGTGATCATCAAGATCGGTGGGGAGTCGCTATCCAATCCCGGCGGATGTGGCATTGACCCCGCACAAGCTGAGATTGTCGCGGCGCGTATCGCCGCGATTCATGCACTTGATATCGAGGTTGGCATCGTCATCGGCGGTGGTAACCTCTGGCGTGGTACGGATGGGATGGCCACGGGTATGGATCGCACGCGGGCCGACCAGATCGGCATGTTGGCTACAGTGATGA
The DNA here is from genome assembly GCA_963775195.1 of uncultured Chloroflexia bacterium. Lineage (GTDB taxonomy): Bacteria > Chloroflexota > Anaerolineae > B4-G1 > SLSP01 > PWVB01. The sequence goes on along the minus strand of CAVZIC010000017.1, from coordinate 191,389 downwards.
ATGCTCTGGCGCTTGCTGATGCGCTCGAGCGCGAGGGTGTCATCACACGTGTCCAGACTGCGGTTGAGATGCGCGCGATTGCTGAGCCTTATATTCGACTCAGGGCTGTGCGACATCTGGAGAAGGGACGCGTGGTGGTGTTTGGTGCCGGGACGGGGAATCCTTATTTCACGACGGACACCGCCGCGGCCTTGCGCGCAGCGGAGATTGGCGCGGACTTGCTGGTCAAGGCGACCAAGGTGGATGGCGTCTATGATAAGGACCCCCACAAGTATCCGGCTGCGAAGCGCTTCGACCGCCTTACCTATCTCGATGCGCTCAATATGCAGTTGGGGGTGATGGATTCGACCGCGGTCACGCTGTGCATGGACAACCACATTCCGATCGTCGTCCTGAACCTGTGGGACGAGGGTAGCCTGGACCGTGTCGTCTGTGGCGAGTTGGTCGGCACGCTGATCGGCGGCTGATTCGGCGATGGTGGCTGCCGGCGGCGATACCGAGGCAGTCGGGCCGAGCGAGTTCGAGGAGGTCTAGTAACATGATCAAGGAACTACTACAAGATACTGAGAGTCGGATGGTCAAGACTGTGCAGGCATTGGAGCAGGACCTCAAGACTGTCCGGACCGGCCGTGCGTCTCCCGCTCTGGTCGAACGCGTGATGGTTGAGTACTATGGGACCCCGACGCCTCTGAACCAGTTGGCCGTGATCTCAGCCCCAGAGCCGAATTTGCTTGTGGTCCGCCCCTTTGATCCCACATCGCTCAGCGACATCGAAAAAGCGATTATGTCGGCGGATCTGGGCTTGAATCCCGGAAACGATGGGCGGTTGATCCGGGTGCCGATTCCTCGGCTCACGGAGGAGCGGCGGCGTGAGATGGTGAAGCGGGTGAGTCGCCGACTTGAGGAAGCTAAAGTCGCCTTGCGCAACATCCGTCGTGACACCCTGGACGATCTGCGTGAGTATGAAGGTGAGAGCCTGATCTCGGAGGACGACATGAAGCGGGGTCAGGATGATCTGCAGGAGTTGACGGATAGGTATGTGGAACAGGTGGATGAGGTTGGCAGTCACAAAGAACAGGATATCATGGAGATCTGAGTAGGACATGCATGAGCGATATATCTCCAAGTAGTTACCCACGACTCTCCACGATGCCCAAGCACGTCGGCATCATTATGGACGGCAACGGGCGTTGGGCCCGAGACCACGGGCATGTTTCGCCTGGCAGGGCATCGCGCCGGCGTCGAGAACCTGCGTCGCGTCCTGCGTGCCGCGGTCGAGTTGGGCGTGCCGATCTTGACACTTTATGCATTCTCCACCGAGAACTGGACGCGACCTGAAGACGAGGTCTCGGGACTACTTCGCCTGATTGGTGAAGCATTGGAGAAAGAAGTTGACGAATTACACAAAAATGGTGTACAATTAAGACACATTGGGGACTTGACCCCATTGTCTGATGCCCTCAAACGTCAGATCCGGACAGTGGTAGAGTTAACGCGTAATAACGATCGTCTGATTGCCAACATTGCTTTCAACTATGGTGGCCGTCAGGAGATTGTTGCTGCCGTTCGCGATATCGTCCGAGAGAAGATACCGGTAGAGGAGATTACAGCCGACACCATAGGTGCGCATCTGTACACAGCCGGATTACCTGAGCTCGATCTCGTCATCAGGACCAGTGGGGAATTCCGGGTGAGCAATTTCATGTTGTGGCAGGGCGCCTATGCAGAGTACTATATCACACCTGTCTATTGGCCGGATTTCGACAAGGACGAGTTTTACAGAGCATTGAAGGCCTTTGGTGAGCGTGATCGCCGCTACGGTGGATTGAGTAGGAATTAGCAGTCTATCAATATCGTTTCCGAATCTCCTCCTGGGAGCGATTCTCCCAGGGAGCCCAGCCCCTCAAAGCCAGCACTGACCTTTCATCTCTTTAGGTTTAGTCTGAGCCATACCACAGGCGCGCTCGGTTTTTTTCCGGGCATGCGCCCTGTGAGTGATCGGTGCCACTATCGGCATTGCCTCATAGGTTGGTTCTTGGCTAAGCCCGAGTGATGGTTTGTCTCATGTGAGACTGTGCCTACAGGTAGGGGCACCCTGGCGGTTTCCTCGCATAGCGACGCCGGCTTACGAGAAGCTCCGCCTATGATGCAACTCCTTGGGACAACGCAGGGCAGACCCATTGCTATTCACGTCATAGAGACTCGAAAGTAGGGCTATTCGGTGAGACAAAGAATCATCAGTGCAGTCGTCCTCCTACCTTTGGCTGTATTGATCTTTGTCCTCGGAGGATGGATCTATAACCTGCTCATCGTAGCGGTGACGCTTGTAGCGGTGTTCGAGTTGGTGAGGATGTTTCGTCGCAAAGGGTATACGTTCAGTCTGCCCTTGATAGTGGGCATCATGCTGATTTGGGAGGCTAATGCTGTATGGATCGACCGCCCGTGGTTTGTGCCGACCATCGCCATCGCAGTTCTGGCCCTCTCATTGTGGGAGTTGGTGCAGTTGGTGAGCCGCCCCGAGCGACTGGCACCGAGCGAGCAGTGGGCCCTGACACTGTCCGGTGCGACGTATCTGGGGCTGGGCGGCGCCAACTTGATCAGCTTACGGGCTCGACCCGAAGGGCTTTGGTGGATTCTTACGGCGTGCACCATCGTCTGGATCGGCGATTCAGCGGCCTATTTCATCGGACGTCAATGGGGGCGGCACAAGATGGCGCCGACAATCAGCCCCGGCAAGAGCTGGGAAGGGTACGCTGCTCAGGTGCTGAGCGGTTCTTTGGCCGGCGGATTCTTGGTCTGGTTGTGGCCGGCGCTTTTTGGTCAGACGGCCATTCTCCCCGTCTGGCAAGGATTTGTCCTTGGCATTGTCTTGAGCGTTTTCTGCCCGGCAGGTGACTTCTTCATATCGATGGTGAAACGTGAGGTGGGGGTCAAGGATACGGGCAGCCTGATCCCGGGTCATGGGGGTATGTTGGATCGTATTGACAGCCTGCTGTGGGCTGGGATTCTCGGCGATGTACTCGCCAGATTACTAACGTAAAACGTATGGTTTATAGGTAACCATTTAGGAGGGGTAACGTGCATTCAGAGGAACAGTTGCGAGTTGAGGATGAGTTCGGGTTCACGGAACCAGAGGAAGAGCCCGAAGAGATCGTGGTAGAAGAACCGGAAGTGACGGCGTCGGGGGGAGACGGTGACCACGGACGTGAGGAGAGCCGTGGGAGCCCCCAGGTCGACGTACTGCGCAAGATGGACATGGCGGATCTGGAGCGCATGCGCCTACATGAGCTGCGGGAGTTGGCCCGAGACTATCGGGTCTCGGGGTACAGCGGCCTCAAGAAGGATGACCTGATCCTTCTGCTGTTGAGGACAAAAGCGGAGCGCGAGGGGTTCAGCTTCGGTGGTGGGATCCTCGAAGTCGCAGACGAAGGCATCGGATTCCTGCGATCATCACGCTACGCCCCAGGTTCTGAGGATGTCTACGTGTCGCAGAGCCAGATCCGTCGGTTCGGCCTGCGGAGTGGTGATATGGTGGTCGGCCAGGTGCGCCCACCGAAGGATACGGAGAAGTACCGCAGTTTGCTGCGGATCGAGGCTGTGAATGGCATGGATCCGGAGTTGGCGAAACATCGTCCGCATTTCGAGCGATTGACGCCCATCTTTCCGAATCGTGCCTTCAATCTCAACACCGGTCCGAGGATGCTCACGCAGCGCCTGATTGAGCTGGTGGCACCCGTCGGCTTCGGTCAGCGCGGTCTGATCGTCTCGCCTCCCAAGGCCGGCAAAACCACGGTCCTCAAGAAGGTGGCCAACGGCATCTCTGCCAACCATCCGGATGTCCATCTGATGGTCGTGCTGATTGGCGAGCGTCCTGAGGAGGTCACGGACATGGACCGCTCCGTCGATGCTGAGGTGATCAGCTCGACGTTTGATGAGGCTGTGGAGCACCAGGCACACGTTGCCGAGATGGCACTCCATCGGGCCAAGCGCTTGGTCGAGGCGGGCCGTGACGTGGCGATTTTGATGGACAGCCTGACTCGGCTGACACGCGCCTACAACTTGACGGTCCAGCCCAGCGGTCGTACGTTGTCCGGCGGTCTTGACCCTGCGGCGCTCTATCCGCCCAAACGCTTCTTCGGCGCGGCCCGCAATATCGAGGAAGGCGGAAGCCTGACGATCCTGGCGACGTGCCTGATCGATACCGGCAGCCGGATGGATGACATGATCTACGAGGAGTTCAAGGGGACGGGTAACATGGAGCTCCACCTCAACCGCAAACTCGAGGAGCGTCGTATCTTCCCGGCCTTCGATATCATCCGTTCCGGTACGCGGCGCGAGGAGCTGTTGTTGGACAAGGAGACGCTGCGCAAAGTCTGGCTGATGCGCCGGATGATCTCGCAAATGATGTCGGGTACGGCGACACAGCAGGGCTATGATATCACGGCTGCTCACGAGGCGTTGCTGGCGCAGTTGCGCAAGTCCCGCACCAACCGTGAATTCCTGGATGTCCTGACGAAGGATCTGCGTTAGCACGGGTATGCCGTCAGACTGTATGTTCTGTCGGATCGTCCGCGGGGAGGCTCCGGCGGACGTCGTCTACCAGGACGACGTGGTGACCGCTTTCCGGGACATCGCGCCCGAGGCACCGACGCACATCTTGGTCATTCCGAACCGCCACATTCCAAGCATGACGGAGGTGGATGAGCAGGATGCGGACGACCTGGGCGCGATGCTCCTGGCAGCGCACAAGATCGCGACGGCTGAGGGTCTGGATGGGCGCGGGTACCGCTTGGTGATCAACACCGGCGTGGACGGCGGACAGAGCGTCCGCCATCTGCACCTCCACATCCTGGGCGGACGACGCCTGCGTTGGCCGTCTGGGTAGATAGGGGTCATCCGGCAGGAGCCTCCGCAATCCTTCTTGCATCAAGGTGGTCCTTGGGAGTTGACAAGCGTCGCCTGACCGGTAAAATGACTCAATGTCGAATCAAGCCATAGAGCGTCTGCGCCCTGAGCGAGACAAGCTAAGCATTTTGCTTGCGGTCGTTCTCACGAGCGTGACGCTCTTTCGATTTGTGGAGTTACCGACCCTAAGTTGGGGGGTGCTGCAGATCTTCGGATCCCCGCTGGGGTTTTCGTTCGGCGGTGGTGTGCTGCTGACGCTGCTTGTGGTTGGTCTCGTCGCTACGGGCACTCTCTCGATCGTTCAGGACCATCCTCAGCGAGACAGCCGGGAGCGACCGCTGCTTTTTGCCTTGATCACTCCCTCCGTCGGGGCACTCCTGATCTCCGTTCTTCTGATTCAAGCTTCTACCTGGCCGCTCTGGCTTGCATCACTTATCCTTGGTGGAGCTACCATCGGAATCCTGGTACACCTTAGTTACCAGGCAGTCTCATCGCGAACACCTTCCTATCCCGGTGCCCGAACTCTTCTCAACGTTGTGGATTACCTGATGGGCTTTGTTCTGTTCAGTCTGAGCTTGGGCCAACAGGGGAGAGCGCTGATTACGGCACCATCGGTCCTGGTCGTGAGTAGCCTGCTTGCGCTGGATCTCTTGAGTGCTTCAGGCGCCGGGACCGGCCGGGTGATGCTCTACGGCGCGACGATCGGCTTGTTGGAGAGTCAGCTCGCGTGGATCCTTGGATATTGGCCTATCTCCACCTGGACGGCAGCGACGATGTTGGCACTGGGGCTTTACATCTGGTGCGGCATCGGCTACCAGCGTCTGCTGGATCGGCTGACCCAACGGATCGTTGTCGAATTCGCGATCATTGCACTCTTGATGTTTGTCTTGGTCCTATGGATACGGCCGTGACCTTCCCCCCGGATTGGGGGGCTGCAGGGCGTGGGCATGTCGCGTACTTATTCCAATATCAGCAGGTAGAAAGCGGTAACACGTGGAAAAGAACGGTAACGAAACTATCAGCCAAAAGTTGACGCCGCGCCTCGCGCGGCTTGCGGATCTCGCTTACGATCTCTGGTGGTCGTGGCATCGTGACTCTCGTGACCTTTTCAAGCAGTTCGACCGTACCCTCTGGACGACAACGCGTCACAATCCGGTGCGTATCCTCCGGGAGACACCTCAAGAACGCATCGCGGTCTTGACAAAGGATCCTGCCTTCCTGCGGGATCTCGACGTCGTCTTGATGGAACTGGATCGTGAGACTAAGGATGGTCAGCCCTGGTATCGGCAGACCTATCCTGAGCTCAGCGAACATCCCATTGCGTATTTCTCCGCTGAGTTTGGCCTGCATAGTTCGCTGCCCATTTACTCGGGCGGATTGGGCATCCTTTCGGGTGATCACACCAAGGAGGCCAGTGACCTGGGTCTCCCGTTTGTCGCGGTCGGCTTTCTCTACGAGCAAGGCTACTTCCGTCAGAGGCTCGATCATAGTGGGTGGCAGGAGGCCATCTACCCTCCGCTCGACCCCGACGAGGTGGCGCTGCGGCGGATCACGCTGGAGGAGGATGCGTGTGGCACCATTGTCGTCGACGTCGGTGACCGGAGTATCTGTCTACAGCTCTGGGAGGTCCTGGTCGGGAGGGCGCGACTCTATCTCATCGACGCAGGTGTCGACGAGAATGCTCCCTGGGATCGGCAACTGACCGCGCGCCTCTACGGTGGTGATCGCGAAATGCGAATCCAGCAGGAGATCCTGTTGGGGATCGGCGGGGTCCGCATTCTGCGTGGGCTGGGGATCTCTCCAAAAGTGTGGCACATCAATGAGGGGCACTCGGCTTTCATGGTGCTGGAGCGTGCTCGCGAATACGTGACGCAGGGGCTCAGTTTCGAGGAGGCCCGCGAGCGCGTTCGGGCCGGTACTGTTTTCACGACGCACACTCCGGTGCCGGCGGGCCACGATGTCTTCGACTTCGGGCTGATCGACAAGTACTTCCACGGCTATTGGTCAGAACTGGGGCTGGATCGCAACGATTTCCTGGCGTTGGGAAGTCACGACGCCGGATACGGGGCCGGCTTCAATATGACCAAATTGGCGCTGGAGATGTCAGGCCAGGCGAACGGTGTGAGTGCGATTCACGGGAAAATCACCCGGCAGATGTGGCAAGGTCTCTGGCCGGACAAGAAAGTGGCGGACGTCCCGATCGACCACGTCACAAATGGGGTGCATCTTGCTTCATGGACGGGCGAGGGAATGCACCGGCTTTATCGGAAGTACATCAGCCCCGACTGGATTCGTCGTCAGGACGATCCGTTGCTTTGGGCCAGGGTCGAGGAAATCCCCGACGACGAGTTGTGGGATGCTCACACTTACCTCAAGCAGAAGATGTTCTCGATTATCAGAGAGCGGGCCCGGCAGGACTGGATTTCGCGTGCCGTACCGCCCGAGCAATTGCTGGCCTCCGGGATTTTCCTGGATCCCAACGCCTTGGTGATCGGGTTCGCCCGTCGCTTCGCAACCTACAAGCGCGCAACGCTGCTGTTCAGAGACCTGGATCGGCTGATGCGACTGGTCCACGATCCGTATCACCCGGTACAGCTCATCTTCGCCGGCAAAGCACATCCTGCGGATGATCCCGGGAAGCTGCTGCTTCAGCAGCTCTACAACAATGTTCGCGATCCGAGATTTGGTGGGCGCATCGCATTCGTAGAGGATTACGATATGCACATCGCGCGCTACCTGGTTCAGGGGGTCGATGTCTGGCTCAATACACCCCGCAAGCCCAACGAGGCGAGCGGCACCAGTGGGATGAAGGCAGGATTCAATGGTGTACTGAACCTTAGCATCCTCGATGGATGGTGGGCCGAGGCCTATAACGGTCACAACGGGTGGGCGATTGACTCAGGGGTCGAGACTGACAACTGGGAGGAACAGGATCGTGCCGATGCCGATGCGCTTTACCGCATCCTGGAGGAGCAGGTGGTCCCGCTTTTTTACCAGCGCGACCGCGACTACGTGCCGCGTGGCTGGGTTGCCATGATGCGTGAAGCCATTCGAACCATTGGCCCGCAGTTCTCCACCCGGCGGATGGTCAAGGAGTATACCGAGCGTTACTACGTGCCCAGACTGAAGGCAATGCTGGCCCTTGAATCGGACACCGAGTAGCACCTGAAGGTTTGACGTCTCAGACAGGCGCCCCCCGAGTAACACTCGCGGGGGCGCCTGTCTGAGGGCTTCCGCCTCTAGTAGACCCCTAGCTCACGCAGGCGATCGTCGTCGATGCCGAAATAGTGGGCGATCTCATGGTGTAGGACGTGCTCGATGAGCGCCTTGGCTTCCTCGTCCGTTCGGCAGCGCATCAAGATAGGTCCGCGATAGATGCTGATTTTGTCCGGCAGGACCAATGTGTAGCTGCGCGTGCGCCGCGTCTTTGGAATCCCGTGGTAGAACCCCAGCAATGCCGCCGGACTGCGGATACCGGCCTGCCGCATCGTCACCTGATCCGGCCACTCCTCGACCACGATCTCGACATTATCGAGGGCGGCCATAAAGTCGGGCGGCAGCGCGTCAGCGGCTTGTGCTACTAAGTTTTCGAATGTCTGTCGATCCACGACCCTGATTATACCCTGGAACCCGGCAACCTTCCGAGAAGCCACGAGCTTCTCGGAACGGAATATAGAGGTTGATATTCGTCTCAAATCTGCTATACTTTGCATGGGGATGATAGGTTTCGACGGGGGAGGCTGGCAGTGCGTTGCGGGCCGGGGAGGCTTCGTCTCCGTAAACCCAGAAGCAAACCAACAAATGCCAACACTATGGCAAACAACTGGGCGCCCGTCGCCGTCGCTGCGTAAGCAGTAGGCGACTAAACCCAAAACCTGACCGGGTATCCGGTCACGCCCCTCTGGCATCTCGCATACATGCCAGAGTCAGGTGACATAAAGTATGCGCGCTAGCTAGGTGACGCCGATACACTAGCCCAAGACTTTTCGGCTTGCGCGGGTGTGGCGTGGCCGGCAACGACCCCTCGCGTGAAATAAAATCGCCGGCTACGCTCGTAGAGACTCATTGTCGAATTCTTCGGACGCGGGTTCAATTCCCGCCATCTCCACCTATACGGAAAGAGGGTCGATGGCTTGCCACCGGCCCTCTTTTGTATCACAATGGAGCCGCTTATGGATATCAGAATACTGCTGATCACCGGGACGCGGCAGGTTGGAAAGAGTACGGCTCTCGTTCGGGCTGTGACGAGGTTACGGGACGCGGATGTCCGCGTCTCGGGCCTTCTCACAGAGCGCACCGGCCCCCACGACCTCGCCGTCACCGAGCTTCACACCGGTGCCCGGTATCCCCTTACGGATCCCTTCAAGGATCTGCCGGACTCGGTGACACGCCATTTCACGATGAACGAAGCGGCGTTGGCCCGCAGCCGTGCGGCGCTGGAGGCGGCCTTTCCGACCCAGGTCTTTGTTCTCGATGAGATCGGACCCCTGGAATTGCGGCGCCGGCAGGGATGGGCCAATATCTTTGGGCTGCTTGCACGTGAATCGTATGCTATTGCCATCCTCGTGGTGCGGCCTGAGCTGCTCGGCGAGGCGCTCGCTCAACTGGAAGGCTGCTGCTTCTCGCTCGTCCACGTGACGCCGGGCAACCGCGTGGAGATCCCGGCACTGCTTGTCGAGGAAGCTGTAAGCGCGCTGAACGCGAGGGCCGCGTGACAGCCGCCGAGACCCCTGCAGTACCTTGGTCTATCGTCGGGCACCGGTGGGCCGTGCAGCAGCTTCGCCACGCGATTGCCGCCGACGAGGTCCCGCACGCGCTCTTGATTACGGGGCCGGAGAGTGTCGGCAAGACCACCGTGGCACGGCAGCTTGTCGCGGCGATCCTCTGTCGTTCGGATGGCGAACGACCGTGCGGATACTGTCTGTCCTGTCGGAAACTGGAATCGGGAAACCACCCGGATTTCATGGAGGTCGATGCCGAGGATCGCACATCACACCTGAAGATCGACCAGATCCGCGACGTGGAGCGTTTCCTGGCGTTGACGCCGAACGAGAGCACCCGCAAGATCGCCTTGATCGCCGATTTCGAGCGGGCTACGACTGGAGCGGCCAATGCGCTGCTCAAGACACTAGAGGAGCCCCCGAGTTACGCACATCTCATTCTCGTGGCGACGGATGCTGACTTGTTGTTGCCAACGATTGTCTCGCGAGCGCAGCAGATATCGCTCAGACCTCTTTCGAGTCAGGATATCGCGGACGCGTTGACCGCTAAGTGGAATGTGGACGCTGAGACCGCCGGACGTTTGGCACGTGTCTCCGGGGGGCGGGTCGGATGGGCAGTGCGGGCGATTACACAACCTGAGACACTCGATCGCCTACATACCGCGGTGGATACGCTTGTTTCAGTCCTGCAGCAGGAACTTCCGGCACGGTTCGCGACCGCCCATACCTTGGCCCAGGATGATGAGGTGCTGGCGGAGACATTGGAAACCTGGCTGACGTTCTGGCGCGATGTTTTGCTCATTCAGACGAACAACGCTGTGGCACTGGTGCATGTGGAGCAGCGGAATTACCTATTGTCGATAGCCGAAAGAATCAGCGTGGCACAGACAGTTGATATCTTGGCCGCCATTGAACAGTCGCAAGAGGCGCTTCTGGCTAATGCGAACACTCAGTTGCTGGTCGAGAACCTGTTGCTCTCACTGCCGGACTTGCCCCCCCGCGGCTAGAGCCGCGTTACTCACTTTCCTCCACGGCAAGGTTCTCTTCTTTGGACAGGAAGACGAGCCCGGATTCCACTGCAAGTTTCATGGCCGTGCGCTCTTTGCCGTCGATGTCGACCTCGGAGAACTGGGGAATACATGCGATTTCGATGTCGTCCAATGCCAGGTACCCACGCGCAATAGCGATAGCTTTGATCGCCTGATTGACCGCGCCTGCACCGATGGCCTGGACATCGACTCGCCCTTTTTCGCGTATGATGCCGGCGATGGCGCCCGCCACAGACGTGGAACGCGAACTCGCGGCAACTTTGACCAGATCCATGCGAGCCTCCTTGTAGGCAGCTTAGAGCACGCTGTTCTTACATTATACATATATTCGAATCCGCGGGCAAGTAAACATGTTTGAAGGTGCGCGCGCCGCCACTTTTAGTATACCTGTTTGTAGACAAATATTCTGTATTCCCGAAAACGAAATGATTTAGGTGACCGGTGCGGCTTGTCGGCCCAGCACTTGTGTTATAATCGTGACCATGCCGAGATATCACTATGGGGTGGCCTACAAGCCCTATGGCGTCCTATGCAAGCACTACGATGATCGCTTGGGGCGTGAAACGCTTTCCTCAATGAGGATTCCGACCTCCCTTCAACCGGCCGGCCGACTCGACCTCGACAGTGAGGGCCTGTTGGTCCTCACTGACGATGGCCAGACACTTCACCGGCTGACGCATCCGCATTTCAGCCATACCAAGACCTACTTCGCTCTCGTCCTGGGTCGGCCTGACGTGGAGGCACTCCGGCAGCTTCGGGAAGGTGTCGAGATCAAGTTGGGGAAGACCCGGCCTGCCGACATCGAGATCCTTGCCGGTCCCCCGTCACTGCCGCTGGCGCCGGTCCCGCTTCCGTCTCCCGACAAGACAAGCTGGCTGCGGATGGTACTCCACGAGGGCATGAACCGTCAAATCAAGCGTATGACCGCGGCGGTGGGGCATCCGACGGTGCGACTGGTCCGCGTAGCCATAGGTCATGTGACGTTGCCGTCGGATCTGGACCCCGGGCAATGGCGGGAGATGAACGTTGTCGAGCGTAAGGTCTTGCTCACCGATGTGTGGCCACACGGAGCGCCATCTGGCTCGCGACCGGACCGTCACGCATGATCTGGAGGTGCACGTGAAGCTTTCTGTGGTTATTCCCGCGTACAATGAGATCGAGACCATAGACGAGATCATTGCCCGCGTCCGCGCGGTTAGACTCGAGGTGGATGTGCAGGCGACTCATGCGAATGAGAGCGTCCTTCATCTGGACCGGGAGGTCGTTGTCGTCGATGATGGCTCTACCGACGGCACCCGCGAGTACCTGGATACTCTGCGTGATCTACCCGACGTCGTGGTCATCTTCCATGAGGAGAATCAGGGCAAGGGCGGCGCTGTTTGGACCGGCCTGCAGGCGATCACGGGAGATATTTGCCTGATCCAGGATGCCGATCTCGAATACGATCCCCGTGAGTATGTCAACCTGCTGCAGCCGATACTGGAACATCGCACACACGTAGTCTACGGCTCACGCTTCAGAGGCGGGCCGACCAAGGCGATGTTCTTCTGGCATATGCTCGGCAACCGGTTTCTCACTTTGGTGACCAACATTCTCTATAACACGATTCTGAGCGATATGGAGACGTGCTACAAGGTCTTCACCCGCGAGGTAGCCGACAGACTGAGGCTGCAAGCGCGAGGATGGGGTTTCGATCCCGAGATCACCGCCCAGATTCTCCTGAGCGGGTATCGTGTGTATGAGGTACCTATCTCCTACAGCGGCCGGGAGTTTACCGAAGGCAAGAAGATCTCCTGGCGTGACGGCTTTACCGTGCTCTGGACACTGCTGCGCTATAGGATCATGGGATTCGGCTAGCCGCAGCGAGGCTCCGTGTGGTATGACGACCCGGCCTGAGGTTACGTGCCGGGTCGTGTGATTGAGAAAGCTGTACTTGACGGGAGAGAGGAAGATGCCACAATCATTGAGCGGAGTACGCGAGGTTAATCTGAGGTGAACACAAAGTGGGAACGGCGGGGTTCAGGTTTCCGACGATTACGCGTCCCATCCGGCATCTGCAACGTTACCGGCAGATCCTGGTGGTGTTCACGCGTCACGGTTTCGGCTTTATGTTGTCCCACCTGCCCACCGAGCCACTGTGGTTGCGGGATCTCTATCCCTATCCGAAAGGAGAACGGGCTTCCCTTCCGTTCCACTTCCGGCAGGCGTTGGAGGAACTCGGTCCCACCTTTGTCAAACTAGGTCAGGTTCTTAGTACCCGCCCCGACGTACTTCCCCCCGATTACATTACCGAGCTAATCAAGCTCCAGGATAAGGTCAAGCCTGTTGATTGGCCCGAGATCGAGAAAGTTCTCAAGACCGAACTCGATCGACCTCTCGAGGATGTCTTCGATGAGATTCACACCGTGCCCGTTGCCTCGGCTTCGCTGGCACAGGTCCATATTGCGAGGCTTAAGACCCGCCAACGCGTGGCGTTGAAGGTGCAACGCCCGAACATCCTGCGGACCATCGAGACCGATCTGGAGATCATCCATGATATCGCGCACTACGCCGCGAACCACACGCCCCTCGGACAGGTCTACGACCTGGTGGAGATCGCGGAGGATTTCGCCGACACACTGACCCACGAGCTCGACTATGTCGCCGAAGGACGAAACGCCGATCGTTTCCGCCAGAATTTCCAGGATGAGATGGGGATCTACATTCCCTCGGTCTATTGGGAGTTCACGACGAAGCGTCTGCTGGTCCTGGAGTACATTGAGGGGATCAAGATTGACCAGATCGAGGCGATAGATGCTGCGGGGTACGATCGCTATGAGGTCACCACCAATGCTGCCAGGATGGTCATCCAGGAGGTCCTTGTAGACGGCTTCTTCCACGCTGATCCCCATCCCGGCAATTTCGTCGTGATGCAGGACAACGTCATCGGCGCAATGGACTTCGGGATGGTGGGCTATCTCGGCCGCAACGATCGGGTGAATCTCATCCGCCTCTACAATGTAGCGGTACAGAAGGATGCCAAGGGGGCCACCGAAGAGCTTATCCATATCCATGCAGCCCCTCCGGACGTCGATCGCCAGTCGCTGACTCGCGACATTGACCGGCTTCTCCAGCATTACGGCGGTCGAGCCTTGAAGGAAATGCGGTTTTCCGATCTCCTTGAAGATGTGATGCCCGTCGTTTTCGAGCATCGGCTGAGGATGCCGACCAACTACTGGTTGCTGGCCAAGACATTGGCAATGATGGAGGGGATTGCCCTCAGTTTGGCGCCTGACTTCGACATATTCGCCTTCTCTGCACCTTATGTCACGCGGCTCATCCTGCAGACGGTCGTTCCCGATGGGCGCACGGTTTCCGATGTCATCCGCAGAGGTATGACCTGGATAGATTTGATCGATGAGCTGCCCCACGCAGGCCAGCTTATCATCGATCGACTGACGAAACATGAGCCGGTGAAGCTGGCATTGGATGATCGCAGCCTGAATTTCCTGGACCGCCTTGTCACCCGTCTCTCACTTAGTCTGATCGTCGCGGGGATGATCGTGGGGTTGGCATGGCTGATACCTTCGATAACCGGTGCGAACTGGTTGGTACAGGCTGCCGTGATCATTGCCTTCATCATCGCAATTTTGATGGGGATGCGAATCCTATGGGGCATTATTCGCCATCGATAGCGCCAGATGCCTAACCTTGCGCAGCCGATCCCCACAGGCGTCGGGCCGGGGTCACCAGGAGATGATGGCAGCGGCGAACCATCGATTCCCGAGCACAGACAGGAGCGGGCATATTGTGACCTTCACAAGGTTGCTCAGCCCCGTCCACGTGTTACAATAACCTGTATGGAACACGAAAACCATCCCCTACTCCAGATCCTCAATGCCCAGCAGCGCGCCGCCGTGACCATTCCCACCGGCCCCGTGTTGGTGCTGGCGGGCCCTGGTTCAGGCAAGACGCGTGTCTTGACGCACCGGATCGCCTGGATGCTCTCCGAGCTGGACATCGCGCCTTGGCACGTGCTCGCCGTCACGTTTACCAATAAGGCGGCTCGTGAGATGTTGCACCGGTTGGGCACAATGCTGGGCGATACATCGACCCGGGCCATGACCCTGGGCACCTTTCATGCAACCTGTGCCCGGATCCTCCGTCGTGAAGCCGAGAGTTTGGGCCTTTCGCCCAACTACCAGATCTTTGACACCGACGATCAGCTCACGGTGATGAAGCAAGTCGTTGCTGACCTTGGGTTGGACGACAAACGATACCGTCCTCGCTCGCTGTTGAACGCCATTTCCACGGCCAAGAACGAGCTCCTGTCACCGACCGACTATCCGGTTAACACCTATTATGATGAGATCGTCGTGCGGGTGTATGCTCGCTACCAAGAGGCTCTGCGCAAGAATGATGGTCTGGACTTTGATGACTTGCTGATGGAGACTGCCCGGATGCTCCAGACGGATTCGGCGATCCGCGACCGCTACCGAGATCGCTTCAGGCATATCTTGGTGGATGAGTTCCAGGATACGAATATCGCCCAGTATGTGATTCTGAAGCAGCTAGCTGCCGAAAACCGGAGTCTCTACGTCGTGGCGGATGAGGATCAGTCGATTTACTCGTGGCGGGGCGCCGACTACCGGAATATCTTGCGACTCCGTGAGGACTTCCCCGGATTGCAGGAGTTCCTGCTCGAAAAGAACTACCGGTCGACACAGATCATCCTCGACGGGGCCCAGGCCATCATCGCCCGCAACGTCGATCGCACACCAAAGCATCTGTTCACGGACAAGGCGGGCGGTCAGCCGATTGTCTTGCACGAGGCGTATGACGAGCAGGAGGAAGCGGACTACGTCACACGCGAGATCACACAATTGCTCCGTACGGGCTACGCGCACGGGGATATCGCGGTGATGTACCGGACCAACGCGCAATCGCGAGCCCTGGAGGAGAGCCTCATCCGTCAGAACATACCCTACCGGCTGATCGGGGCAACGCGATTCTACTCGCGCAAAGAGATAAAGGACGTTCTTGGCTTTATCCGGTTGGCCCAGAATCCGGACGACGATGTGAGCTTCATGCGTGTCGTGAATGTCCCGCCCCGGGGCATTGGCACGGGCACCCTTGGCCGTATAGCGGCGGAAGCCCAGCGGAACGGCGGCAGTCTCTATCGAGGGATGCTTTCCCTGATTCAGTCGGAGGATCTGCGCAGTCGGGCCGAGCGGGCGCTGTCGGCCTTTGCCACGATGGTCCACCAATGGGTGGAGCTTCGTGAGGAACTCAGTGTAGCCCGGCTCATCGACCGTGTGATCGGCGATACCGACTATGAATCCTACACCCGAGACGGCAGCGATCAGGGCGAATCCCGGTGGGAAAACGTGATGGCGCTGCGCGCCGTTGTGGCGGAGTCTCCCAACATCTCATTGACCGATTTCCTGACCGATGTTGCCCTGGTGGCCGACGTCGACGAACTCTCCGACGAGGTCGATGCGGTGACGTTGATGACTTTGCATAGCGCAAAGGGATTGGAGTACCCGGTCGTCTTCCTCACAGGATTGGAGGAGGGACTGCTGCCGCACAGCCGATCGATGGAATCCCCGTCCGAGGTCGCTGAGGAGCGGCGCCTGCTCTACGTTGGGATGACGCGAGCGGAACGGCGCCTTTATCTCACCTATGCTTTTCGCCGCGGATGGCGGGGATACCGCGACAGTGAACCCTCTGCACCATCGCGCTTCCTCGATGACCTGCCCGATGAGGTTCTCAAACAGGCTGAGGATCGGAAGCCACGGGGATCGCGTCCTGGCTGGAGGGCCCAGTCCTGGGCTGTCCAATCGACGCCGGAGGTGGAGACGTCCCGGCCCGAGTTGCAATATCGCTCCGGGCAGCGGGTCTCCCACGCTTTCTATGGTGAGGGGATGGTGCTGGGGAGTGAACTGGAAGGCCGTCACGAGATGGTTACCGTGTTGTTTGGTAATGGGATCGGCGTAAAGAAGCTTCTGAGCAGCATGGCGCCGATGGAGCCCGTCTCGGAACATTGAGATTTGGGCGTCTCCAGAACAAGAAGGCGGACCTAGATGGCAGGAATCACATCCCTGGGCGGGGCTAGAGGCCCCCGTGCCCGAATCGGGCTGATCGGGAGCTTCCTGGCTGTGCTGTGTCTGGCGTGGTTGGCTGCCGTCGGGCTACGCGGCTTGCGGGAGCCGGCCGCCGTGGCCATTTTCGGCGGACCCGCCGGCGGTGCCAACCGGATGGCGGCCTCCGATTATGGCTCGGGCGGCGCACTCGGGGCGCCGGCGAAGCTTGGGCTGGCCCAAGACGTGATCAATTGTACCTTGGAGACCACCGCTACGACGACGGTGGACAGCAACTGGAACAACCACGATTTCAACACTACGATCCAGGTCTCCAACTACACGGGTCTGTCGCTTGTGGGGACGGGTGATCCCGGCGCTTCCGTGCCCACGACACCGGATTTCTTCCGACTTGATAACGCCACGATCGGCGCGCTCTATACCATCCAGGCCAAACCGGATCGAACCCTCAATTACAACCTGGGCATCAAGGTCTACAATGCAAACCACGACGTGCTCATCGTCGATGATGACACATCTTCCTACAGTGCGAGCATTTCGCTGATCCCCGACAATCCCGGGCCTTTTTATATCGAGGTCTACCAGGTCAGCGCACAGTGCTCGGGCTACACCTACTCATTGATCTACAACTATACGGCGCCCACATCAACGCCGACGGCAACCCCAACCGGGACACCCGGGCCGACATCGACGCCGGCCCCCGGACCCACATGGATGACGGGATTCGATCAGTACGAGCCGAATTTCGATTTCGATCTTGCCACGACGATCGCCCCGGGACTCAGCTACCAGATGAACTTCATCCCCTGGGGCGGTGCAAACTTTGACAACGATTACCTCAAAGTCCGCGTGAAGCCGGGTCTGCAGCTCACGTGTGAGACCTCGGATCTCGATCCGGCGGTGGATCCCCGAATGGTGTTCTACAACGGGCCCGGCGATCAGTTCTTCGTGATGGCGAACGACGATATCGCGCTGGGCGACTTCAATAGCCGCCTTTCCTACTATGCCAATTACGAGGGCTTTGTTTACATTCTGGTGGGACAGGGCACCCGGATGGCCAGGCGAGACACGGTCAACAGCTCCTACACCATTTCGTGCGATCTGGAGGTCCCGGGCGAGCCGACGCCCGCGCCGGGTCAGCCGACACCGGGGAGCAAAGCCCCCGAACCTACAGTTGTGTCCACAGCCGCGCCCACGCCGACGCCGCAGACATCCGTGATAGCGACACCGACACCCACGCCGGAGAGCGGAGAGGTTCCGCTGAACTTCCGCCTGGTCACCCGACCGGAGCCGCCGACACCGACGCCTGAGCCGAATGGGTTTCGCACTTTTCGGGTGCTGGTCTACTTTGATGCGGACCTCGACGGCCAGATGGGTGCCGGCGAGGGCATTGCCGGTTTCTTCGTACAGGTGCTCTCTCCCGACGGCAGCAGCGAACTGGCACAAGGTTACACCGACGAACAGGGCCAGCTTTCCTTCACCGTTCCCACAGTAGGAACCGTGCGAATACTGGTTCCTTTATTGGGATATGACCGGTTGATTGATGCGTCGAGACCCGAGGTGAAGGTCCGCATCGTTCCGCCGACCTTACCAGATTCCATTCCGTGATTGCGTTGAGCCAATTCCGCCCGAGGCGCTATCTATGACCCAGAAAACCGTCAAGGATTACTACGCCATCCTGGGTGTGACGTCGCAGGCGTCGCTGGAGGAGATCCGACTTGCCTACAGACGAATGGCGCGCGTCTACCACCCGGATCTCAGCATTGATCCCGATGCAGAAGCACATTTCAAGGAAGTCAACGAAGCCTACGATATCTTGGCCAACGCCGAGAAGCGGCGGGCCTACGATTACTTCACGGCCGGAACAGTGGAGGATGAACCGGTGGAACCGCCAAGTATGCCACAACAGCCACCTGCCTCCCCCAAAACGACACCGGAACCGGCGCGGCGCGACGTTTTCACCGGTGAGCCACGCCGGGAGTCTCAGCCCTCCGCGCCGGAGACCTCTTCCGGGCGCCGTAGAGTCTATCCGCCCACCTGGGCGATCTTGCTTATCATCATCGGTGGTTGCGTTATCGTCAGTGTTGGCGTCGGCGCGGCACTTTCCCTCCGAGGTAATCGTGCCACCGGTGGCGCCGAGTCTGTGGGTGTGACCAAGCTTACGACATTCACCTCTCCTCCTGAGATTCCTGCGGACCGGACGGTGATTCTCGAGGACAACACGCCGCTGCGAACCATTGCGCCCACAGCCTTGGATGTGTCCGGCACGCGATATCCCGTTGCGGCTGTATTGCCGGAACAGGGACGGTGGCCACTGCCGGCAGAGCAGGAGGATTTGGGGCTCTGGATCTACGGCACACTCATCAATTACGTCATCGGGCTACCCTATACGGCGGATACCGAGTCGTTGCTGTCGGGCCTCACCAGTGGCGATCGTATCACGCTCACGCTGGAGAACGGAACAGCCCTGGCATTCGGATCGCCGCAGATGAAGCGGGTAGACGCTGCCGATCTCTCGCCAATGGCGCAGGATATACCCGAGCTCACGCTTCTGATCCTGGGTAATGATCGCCCCAACCGGTTGGTGGTGCAGGCACGCTATTTGCCTGAGGATACCTTGCCGGCGGGCGAGCAGAGCGCGGATGGGCTTATTGTACAGATCGAAAGCGCGGACATTCTGCCCGATACGACGGGTAATTCGGATTCGTGGTATTTCGTGGTCGAGTACCAGGTGACGAACACAACCGGTTCGCCTGTGGATCCCAGCTTTTTCGATATGGTCCTCGAGGATGGTGCAGGGCAGCGATACGTGCTTAACGAGGAAGCGACGGAGCTCGGACAGCATGGTCAGCTCAGCGTCAGCCTGGCACCCAATGCCACGGCACAAGGGAGCGCAGGCTATGTGATCCCACGGACGGTTACTGTGCCGCTTGTCTGGATCTTCAGGGCGGATCCTACATCCAGGGATTCGGCGCGGCTCGTCACGAGCTTCAAGCCACCAACGCCGGGGCCCGCGGTGCCGGATGTCGAGCTCACCGATGTGTTTCTCGATCAGGGCCGGAACGTCATCGTTGTCTCCGGAACCGTGTATAACGATGGCGAATCGGATCTGGGGGTGACCGCCGACTTGGTCGACCTGACGTCCAGCGACGGCACCAGCAGCCTGGCGGCTGCATCACCACTTCTTCCGTGGGCTGTGGCTGTAGGCGGCTACCAGGACTTCGAATTGCAGTTCAGCACGCCCGAGCAGGCCACGTCGGTCCTGCTAAACATCCTGGGGTTCACGTTCCAGATCGACGGCTTGACCCCATAGAGGGCCCGTGTTGGAGAGCGAAAGACGGTGCAGGGGCTCTGCCCTGCACCGTCTTCTGATGTCACTTACAGATCAGGCTACCACCGAGGATCAGGTCAGCATCGCCAGCACGCCAAACCGTCCCGTCTTGCCCGCTTCCGCACGATGTGAATACCATTCGGAGGTGTGGCAGGCTGTGCAGATAGCCGCCTGATCCACGCGTGTCAATCCCAATCGGATCAACTGGCTATATACCGCCCCGGCGAGATCCACGTGCCACTGCCCGTGCGTCCGGGATGCTATCTGAGTCTCCGCCGGAACCGTGCGCTGCACCGCAGTCACGACCTCTTCGCCCACGATGTAGTGGTCGGGCCCGATCGCCGGACCAATGCCCGCCCAAAGATCCTGAGGGTTCGAGCCGAAGGTGCCGGCCATGGTGGACACGGTGGCCACGACAACTTCCGCTGCAACGCCCCGCCAGCCGGCGTGGGCCAGAGCTACGACGTGATGGACCGAGTCATAGAACAGGACCGGCACACAATCGGCAAATCGTAGCAGCAGCGCAAGGCCCGGTTGGTCGGTGACGAGTGCATCTGTCTCGGGGATGACGCTCCCACCATCTCCGGGACCGACCACGGCGACACGCCGGCCGTGGACCTGGTGCGGGCTGACGACTTGTCCTTGGGAGAGGCCCATCGCATGAAATAGCCGCTCGTGGTTCGCGCGGACTGCATCGTCGCTATCCCCAACGCCACTGCCGAGGTTCAAGCTGTCGAAGGGATGCCCGCTTGTGCCTCCGAGACGCGTTATGATCGCGTGCCGGAAGCCTGCATGAGTGTCAGATTCGGGCTCGCCGAAGTGGTACCATACGACTCCCAGCCCGGCGTGTTCGACCCGCCGCAACGGCATTCAGTTCTGACTAACGCCGCGTGAAGAGTGTCTTGAGAACCAGCCCCACCCAACCCACTGCCCACGCACCGAGAAGAATGCCTGCCAGGGCCACCTTCTGTTCATCGATGATTGGCTGAACGCGGGCTCCGTCAGGACCGACCTCGATGTATGCGATCGGGCGGGCCTTGGCCCCGGCACCGCCACCGGCCCCCGAGGCAGGGCGGCCATGGTCTTCGCCGCAGGCACATTCGCCGTCCGCGCAACATGCTTCGCCCGTGTCGTCTTCTCCACACGCGCATTCGCCATCCGCGCAGCAGGCATCGTCCTCATCTTCGCATTCGCACTGGCACTCCGCGCCGGGCGCAGAGCCGGCCCCGACGCCAAAGCCGTAGGTCACCTCAGCTACCGGAATCAATACGCGTCCTTCAATGGTCTCCGGCTTGCCGAAGACGGCATTGACGTTGACCTCTTCCGGCAGTCTCTCCAGCCGCTCCAGGATAGCCTTTAGTTCGTCCATGTCAGTCCCTTCCTTTCAGTTGCGCCGCAGGAATCGGCTTACGCCGATGATCACTATACTGACGAGCGCGATGCTCGCCGCTGCTGCCGCCATAGTGCTCAAAGTGTTGGCTGTCGTGTTGGGGATTTCGTGCCAGACGGCACCGTCCGACGTCTCCACGACGACGGAGACAGGCCGCAGGCGCACAGACTGAAAGAGGCCCCTGCCGCTCCACCGGCGTACCATCGTGTTGACCAGTACCGAAGGCAGAAACCGCTGATTCCCCACCTCGATGGGGTCGGCGGCGACCACACGTATATTCTGCTCAGGTAATTTCATACGGAAGCCTCCCCGGGGCAATCCCGCTCACTTGGCGATGGCCTCTTTGTCGCAGTAGCTTGGCCATCCATGGGGTAGATCCATCTCGCAGATATCTGTGTCGGCAGGATAGCGCGTCAGCTCCATTGCCATATCCAGGCCATCCGCTATGTCGTCGAGGATCTCCGCCAGGACTTCGTCTGTCTTGCGGACCGCTGGGATCTGTCCCCTCAGCCACTCGGAGGCCTCAAGTCGTTCGTCATCCGGAACCTTTAGTAAGATCAGTTCTCCCCGCCCCACAGCTTCCAAGGTCGCGTCGATACTCTCATACCCCATCGTTCTTGCGATATCACGTGCTCGGTCGATCATTCTGATACTCCTTGTCTGCCTATCTTTATCCAGGTGAGTTCAGTATAACCTCGGCTACTCCACGAAGTCAATTTGGGGGATGAGTGCTGAGTAGTCGCGAACCGACCCATTATCGAGGCAACACTCGATGATCCGGCGGCCGAGTGGATCCAGCTTGTCGGTGATGAAAAGGTCCAGTTGCTCGCGGAAGAAGTCGTAAAGGATCCGGGCTCCTTCATCGTAACCGCCGTTGCCGACCTCGGGTTGAGTATTGACCTGGAGGAACCATCGCGAGACAAACCGGCCCTCGATCTGCAGTTGGTGCAGGGCGTAACCCAGCAACGGGGTCCGTGCCGGTCGTATTTGGTCTGCCTTGAACTTTGCGCTTCCGCGGCGCGCCAGATACTCGCGCATGATCCATTCAGCCATGAAGCCCACCCGCCAAACACCGATGTATTGGTTAGGACAGAGAACATAGCGGGTGTTGGGATTGTCGCGGAATTGGGCCAGCAGCAAGTTCGCCTGATCCACTCGCAGGCCCGTGGCAAACGGCCAATAGGACCCAACGCCTTCGCTGCTCATCCCCTTGGTGTTGATAATGCTGGGGTTGTCGTAACCACGCGGCGCCGCGAGCCGCCACAGCCAGGCCAGGGCCGGTGGCAGGAGATGGAAGAGCCCAATGATGCCGTAGGTGGGGTGTTCTTCGGTGCACGGGGGCGTTCGCACGCCATAGCTCCGGATGTCGACCTGAACGGGCTCATTCACCACGTCCGGCACTATTTTCCTGGGGATGACTACCCGCGGATTGGGGCATGGCTTGCCGGGCTCATCCTCGATGTGTTCCCATATCAGGGCACGGCTGCCGGGCACCGCATAGAGGTTCATAAAGAGAAGGGGGGCAGGTGGTTCTGCCGTCAGGCGCTCCAGATGCACGTCGGTGCCGTAGTGGTCAATGTGGTTCACGCGCAGAAACCAGGCCTCCTCGGCATCGGTCACTGTGAGCTTGCCCGAGCCCGATTGCAGGGAGGGGTGGCAGAGCGCCATGTCGTCTGTCACAGGTTCGAGCTCGCAAGATCGTGGGATCTCCAGAAAGCGCTGCTCCCCGGTGAGCATATTCTCGCCTAACATCAGACGGCCATCGTCCTCCCGGTGAGCGTGCTCGAGCAGCTCGCTCTTGCCACCGCCGCTCGCCGCCTCGTGCATCATCGTGGTCACGTTGTCGTACGGGGTCACGACCCTGACGGTGGCGCAGTGGGCCGTCACCCAGCCTTCCCGCTCTCCCTGCGCCAGCAGCATGCCGTATACGCCCTTCTTGGCGCTGGGTCCGGGATAAAGGTTGTAGGAGAAGACCTCGTGTATCTCAGGCAGCCGGTTGTGGACAACGACCTGCTTGCCGTCATAGTGCGTATGCCGGAAGGGGGGCGCGACGTAGATGATGGATCGCGGCGCGAAACTCTCGGGGATGTTTTCCTCGGGAATGATGCCCTGCAACAGTGCCAAGCTCAGGGCAAAGAACCCCGCATTCGCCGGTGCGATGGCCACAGAGTCCATGCCCATACCGGGCTGTCCGGCAACATAGCCAAACATAACCAGGGGGCGCGCGGCCAACCACGCAAAGGTAGCCTCACGCACTCCGCTGAAATCCTCTCCATAGCGCTCCCAATAGGTGGACTTGTCGGTAGGACCGTCGTCGGCCACGACCAGGCAGTCGGGATCACGCCGTCTCATATAAGGCTCGGGGTAGTTGACCGAGACACCGTTCCGCACCCGGGCCACGATGGCCTCAACCGTCTCGCCAAGTTCGGGCACATCGTACGCGACCTCGAAGTGGTTGCTGCCCAGCCCGCCGCACGCCAGGTTGATTAACTCGTCCATCGTGCTCGCAATCGTCAGGCTGGGACAAGCCTTTACGATGCGGGCAGCTTCAACAGGTAGATGATATCTCTCCCAATCCATAGCTCTCTTCCTTCCCTCTATCCCCTTCAATGAAAAGCGGCGCTTTGGTGTCGCGCCGCCGGTGGTATCCCTGATATCAGCCCTATACTTATACCACCTCCAGCGGCGCCTGGGCTTTGAGCGCTTTCCACAATCGCTCGGGCGTCACCGGCGTCCGTCGCATCATAGTGCCGGTGGCATCATAGATGGCGTTGACGACGGCCGGAGCGACGCCATTGACGACGATCTCGGCCACCGACTTGGCCCCCACCGGATGGGAGGGCTCGAACGTCTCGACAAAGATGGTTCGCATAGGTGGCGTTTCGTCCGCTCGAAAGACACGATAGTCGTCAAAGCGTGGGTTGACCGTACGCCCTTGCTCATCGTAGATCAGTTCCTCCGTCAACGCATACCCAAGTGCCTGGTGCATGCCCCCCTCGGCTTGCCCACTGGCCGTTAACGGATTGATGATCTGACCTGAGTCCAGCGCGATCAGCAGCTCGTCGACCGTAGTTTGACCGGTCTCCATATCGACGGTCACCTCTGCGAACTGGGCCGCAAACGGAGGTGGGCTTACCGGGCTCACAAACGATGCGTGGCCCATAATCTGGTGCTGGTTTTGTGTGTGCAAGGCAAAGAGTGCAATCTCACGAAAACTGAGGCTAGAGCCGTCTTCGCCCCACGCGCGCCCCTCTCGCAGCGTGAAAGACGCCGGGTCGTGCCCTGTCATGTCCGCGGCAACCGCCCGCATCTGTTGTGCTACGTCCTCCGCGGCCCGTGCGACGGCCCCGCCACTGATGTACGTGGTGCTTGAGGCATATGCACCCTTGTCGAATGGGGTGACGTCTGTGTCGGAGGAACGGATGATCAGGCTGTCCAACCCACATCCGAGTACTTCGGCTGCAATCTGGCCCAGCACCGTGTCAGATCCTGTTCCGAGATCGGTGGCCCCCATCATCAGGTTGAAGGAACCGTCGTCGTTCATTTTGATGCTGGCCGCGGCCATATCGAGGTTCGGGATGCCCGACCCCTGCATCAGGAAGGCGACCCCGATGCCACGCCGCAAGTGGGGACTGCCCTTCACAATGTGCCAATCGGGATTGCCAAACTTCTTGTACCATCCTACCGCAGCGGCGCCCTGCACCGCGGCGTCCCGTAACGCATTGGTCTCGATGATCTCCCCACGTGCCTCGCGTCCCTCACTCCAGGTCTTGCTCATAATGTTCTCGGTGTGAGGGGCAATGATGTTCTTGAGGCGGAAGTCCAAGGGATCGAAGCCGAGCTCGCAGGCTACGCGCGTGATCAGGGTCTCCGTGGCCACGACACCCTGCGTGACACCGTAGCCGCGAAATGCTCCCGCACGCGGACGGTTTGTATAGTAGGTTTCGCCCCGAAAGCGGACATTGGGTGTAGCGTAGAGCGGGAGCGTCTTGTGGCCGGTGTTGCCCAGCACCGTCAGACCGTGGCCGCCGTAAGCACCGGTATCGCTGACCACCTGCATGTCTTGCGCGACCATCGTGCCGTCTTCCTCGACCGCGATCTTGTAGGTCACGCGCATAGGATGCCGCGTGGTTGTATAGATGAACTGTTCCTCACGGGACAATTCAAGCAATACCGGTCGCCCGGTCGCGATGGTCAGGTGGGCGGGTATATCCTCGTAGATCTCCTGCTTGTTGCCGAAACCGGCGCCAATCCGGGGCTTGATCACACGAATTCGGCGTTCCGACAACCCGAGAACGGGCGCGAGGATGCGGCGCACGTGAAACGGCACCTGTGTTGACGTCATGATCACGAGCCGGTCGTCCTCGTCCCAATATGTCAGGGTCACCCAGGGCTCCAGTGGCACGTGTTTCATCTTCTGGGTCTCGATGGAGGTCTCAAAGACCTTGCAGTTGCCCCGGCAGCTAGCATCAACGTCGCCGACGTTGATGTCGACCTTGGCGACCAGGTTGCGCGACGGATCGCTGTCTCCGAAATTGACGTAATCGTCCTGATCGTGGATCACCGGTGCACCATCGCGCATCGCCGCATCGAAATCGAGCACTGCAGGCAGGACTTCGTACGTCACTCGAATCAGACCGAGAGCTTCTTCGGCGATTTCCGGCGTCTCGGCTGCCACGGCGGCGACGCGATCGCCCACATACCGCACTTTGTTGTCAAAGCTGACGTAGTCAAGCGGACCTGGAATGGGGTAGGATTGTCCGGCGGTGGAGAAGACGACGCGAGGAACGTTCTTGTAGGTCAGCACGGCGTGAACGCCGGGCAAGTTCTCGGCCTCACGGGTATCGATGTCCTTGATCCGGGCGTGGGCGTGGGGACTGTGAAGGATACGCCCATAGAGCATACCGCGACGTTCGAAGTCGGCCACAAAGGCCGGTTGGCCCTGAGCCAGTTTTGGAGCGTCGACTTTGGGCAGTGGTTGTCCCACCACAGAGAAGCGCTGTGATTCGGCCGTCACGAAGACCTTCGGCTGGGCCGTTACGCGGGTCTGAACGCCGGGCAACGTGGTTCCCCCCAACTCGAAGTCCTCAAACGGGGAGGCCGGCGGCGAGACCAATAGCTCTTCCGGCATTAGAAACAGGTCCGCACCGTAACCACCACCGACCGGACCGGGTGTCTCGCCACGCAGGATTGCACCGGCTCTCAGGATGGCCTCGACAGGCTTAGCGTACCCGGTTTCACGCGAGACTATGCCGCTGATTGCATCACGGACCTGAGCTTCGGTGGGATTGGGGATGCGATCCAGCAGTGCCTTGCCCGCCAAGATCAGTGCCGGTGTATCGTAGCCGCTCTGGATGGCCCCGGTCTCAATGAAGGTCTGCTGCAAGGGATGCCATACGCGATCACGGTTCCAACCGGACGGTGGCGGCTGTGCCAACCCTTCGAGGGTAAGAACCTCTGCCCCGTCCACCTGGGCTGCAAGCGTCACCACACTGTTACAAAGATGGCCGTTCACAAGCACCGTGCTATAGCCGTCCGCACCATCTTCGCTGCCGAACTTCACACTACGAAGTCCCTCGCGTCGTAGCAAGCGGAACAGTGTATCGCGGGGCATAACGTCGAATTGACGACGTTCGCCGTTCAGAACAATGCGACAGGTGACTGTCGGCGTGATCTCCATAACTCCTCGAACACGATACTCAAACCGGCCGATTCATATCATTGTACCGGGATTGACGTGTCTGTCAAAGATCTGGTGACTTGCGATGTGGCTTGGTGCCAGGTACCTGAGGCACATTGTCCTCGGGTTGGAGTATTTACGTGACCCGCAGAGCCGGAGCTGAGGCGGGCATGTGGGATGGATCGGTCGTGATGCCGGGGTTGGCCTCGGCTATGGGCCGGTCGACCAGTCTGCGGCGATGTTGTAGACGGGGAGATAGAGGCGATAGGGGAGCGCCCTTAGCTTGAGGGTGGCGAGATTGGGTTGCCCGAGCGCGGCATGGACAGGATTACTGAGCGAAAGTGTGATCGTTTGGGTAGCTGTCAAGGGTATCCCGGTGATCGAGACCCCGAATTGCTGGCCCAGGGTTCCGGGAGGAAAAGTCAAAGTCCCATGGGTGGCCACATAGCCGAAGCCCGCGATGCCACCCCCATCCACCGCGGCATAGTCGACGGTCACCGTAAGGGCCGTGGGGCGGCTGAGCGTCACCGATATCGGGACAACCGCCGGCGCCATCGCGGCGGTGTAAATGGCGCTACTGAACGCCACCGCGGGGACGGGCTGCACCACCGGAATCAGGCACCATCCGTCCAGGCTGCCCACGTCTGAGGTGGCGAGATCGGCGACGTGCAACTGCCATTCTCCCCCCATCGCCGTAGCCGCAAAACGGCTCAGAGGCTCATTGGGCCGGAACGTACCGCCAAGTGGGTAAGCCGGCGTCGCATTCTGACAACTGTCCTCTGCAGCGAAGGTGGCTTCATCGTCGAAAGTGATTGCCAGGTTACTCCCGCTGCACCCAAATGCGTCGGGGGGCAGCCCCGGACGATCAAGAAGGGTGACCGTTTTACCTGTCGACATTTGCTCAAGGGAGATGACGAGATCTCCCACCCATGAGTGCGTCACCGAGATCGCGACACTGAGATCCAGTAGCGTGCCGTCTGCCGGAACTTGGAGCAGATCCGTGATCCCCACAGCATTGGCATCGGGGATTCCCAGGTGTGGTTCGCTGCACAGCGGAAAGGCGTTCGGCTGCGTCGTGAAACTCTGGGCTTCGGAGGCCGTGCTCGGCCCACACACGTTCTCTGCAATGACGCGCCAGTAATAGAGCCTGTCTTCCGGCAACGCCTGTGCCAGGGTGTGACTGACCGTCTTCGTTGTAGCAGTGTAGACGAGGTGCGAGAAGGTCGGTTCCGTCGCGACCTCGACGGTATAGTGTTGAGCCTGCGGTACGGAAGCCCAGGAGAGGGTCGGTCGCAGCGACACGTTCTCTGCTCCATCGATCGGGCTGACCGGCCCGGGGGTGCCGGGCGCGGATACAAAGAGATCGAGGCCGACCGTCACTGTCTGAATCTGTGTCGGAGAGGTGCCTGTCACATCAATGAGGTAGTTGCCAGGGGCAGCCTGTTCCGCCGGATCGATCGTCAGTGTGCTTTCCGTACCCGCCACGACGGGGTTCGGGGTGAACGCTACGGCCGCGCCGGCAGGCTGTCCGTCAGTCTGCAGCCCGATCTCTTCCGCATAGCCGGCGAACGCGGTCGTGCTCACGGTGTAAGTCGCTGAGCTGGGTCGGCAGACCGCCTGGGTGGTCGGTGTCACCTGAAAGGCGAAGCCGGCGGAGCGTTGGCAGTTCGTGCAGACCAGGGCGAAATCCTGATCTGTGGGATCTCCATTGCCGGGTACCCCGTCTCCGGCCAGGTTTGTGCCTTCGACCGTGATAGCGAAGGGACCCTGCAGGCCCGCGGGCAGGAAGACGCTCTCCACGTTGTTGCGAGCATCGGCACTGCCCCCGGGGATTGACGTGGCACCCGAGAAGCTGTTGCCGCGGTAGGTTTGTCCTCCGACGGTGACTACGAGATCGAGATTATTGACATATGGTGCAGCCGTCGTTGGGCCGGGGGCGTCGGTCCAGGCAAGGGTCACCCGAAACGGAACGTCGCTCTGAGCGATCGACCCGCCCAGCACCACGGATTCGCCGGTCGAATGGAGTATCGCTTCCTGATCCTGCACGATTCGCGGGACATCCTCAAAGGCTGAGCCCAAGTCAAGAGCGCCGTAGCCCTGTTGATAGGACGGAAGCGTATCGCCCGAGCCGACGCCATCAAGGTAGCGCGCTGCGTTGACGAGGTAAGCCTTCACCATAGCCGGACTGGGTGGCGAGCCGGCGTAGTGATCCTGGTAGAAGCGGAAGAGCAGGGATGCAGCCCCCGCCACAGCCGGTGCGGAATGGCTGGTGCCGGACGACGCTGCATAGAGCGTCTGTCCGACGGGGTGGTACTTGTCACAGACGTAGGCCCCGGTATATGAGGGGCTCTGGCTCGCCGTCCCCTGAATGTGTGTGCCCGGCGCGACCAACTCGGGCTTTATTCGCCCGTCAACTGTGGGCCCCCGACTGGAAAAGCTCGCGATGTCGTTCGCATTGTTGGCTGCGGATGGGCCGAACCCGCACCCATCTGTCCACGTTGGCCGGTAGTTCTCCGATGCTCCCACCGAGATGACATTCTTTGCATTCGCAGGCGAACCTGTCGTGCCGCCGTTGGGTCCGGAGTTGCCCGCCGAGAAGATGATGGTGACAGGCTGTTCACCCGGTGTCAGCGGATCTGCATCGCGTACCAACGCATCATAGGTTTGGTCATCCACCAGGTATTCGCCCGTACCGGGTTGCCCGCCCCACGAATTCGAGATGATGCGCGCACCGAGCGCATAGGCATTGGCCACGAGCACCGAGTAGCCGGGGGCGGACCACCCGCTTGTGTTCCCGAAGACTTTGGAGCCGGCGATCCGCCCGAAGGGACTGATTCCCAGGCCGTAATTGTAGCCCCCGCCGTCCTCGTACGGGTAGCCGGTCAGGGCGTTATACCCACCAACGATGGATGCATTCAGATTCCCGTGGCCGCCTCCGCCATCAGCCGCAGGATCCTGCGTCCAGTTGTAGTTGTAGATCAGCCGATCGGGCAGGTTTGTATCGCCGAGTTCGTAGAAGTCCGGGTGGCGAGGGGTAGCGTCACCGTCATCGATGCCATCATCGGTAATGTCGACGATCGGATAGGCGGCTGCCGTTGTGGTGAGCCCTACGGTGGCGGTGAGCCAGTGGAGATAGCCGGGTCCGGAAGGCTGCACGCCATCGACGGTCACTTGTCCTGCGACGAGTTGCCCCTGGATCTCGTCCAGGGGCTGCGGCTGCAGGAGTGGCTCGACGGTGATCACATCGGGGAGCTTGGCAAGCCAGGCGAGCTTCCCAGCAGCGATCTCAATCCCCAGTGTGGTCTTGTTGCGAAGTGTGGATGGCGCACGCACGATGCGCGTGGCCTCTCCCTGTATCAAGGTGACGGTCGATTTCACGTCGGCGTGCTGGTAAACCTGGACAACCACGGCGACATCTGTGGTGGCGTCGATCGAGTCAAGAAGGCCCGGATAGAGGGCGTAGATCGGGAGGTAATCCCCCGTCCAGCGCACCGATGAGCGCGAGGCCGCCCGCGCCACCTCGTACCCGGTGCCCCACACGAGGTAGGCGTAGTCCGGCACATACGTCACGATCTCCAGACCTGACCGAACCATCTCATCATACCAGGAGTCCTGGATGGGGCCGCGGAACTGGATCAACCGCAGGGCGGCTTGCGACGTGGGCAGATGGCGCGACAGGCCCTGGGGCGCCGGAATCGTGTGCTGTAGCGGATCGAATGTCGCGACTCGCAACCGCAGGCGCGGTGCAGGAGGGCCCCAGTCGGCGGCATAGGACGGCTCGCCGGCAGTGTAGGTCTTGGGTTGAGCACTTGCCGTCGCGGGCAGACCGCGAGACGTAGGGATAGCTATGAGGGCGACCAACGTGATGCTCAACATCGTGGTCAAGACCAAGGATTTTGGAGTTCGATTCATTCTCCCTCAATTTCGGCGGTAGACACACCATCAATTGTACATAGAAAAGACCCTGCGTCGAATGGAGTGCTTAGTGAACCCGCGGGTTGCAGTTATAGCCGCCTCGGATAGGATGTTGCTTGAACTCATCAAGCTGGCGAGGAAGGACCGCATGGAAAACGCAGAATCGAAAGTAATCTTGATCACCGGCGCGAGAACCGGCATCGGCAATGCTTGTGCGCGAGTCCTGTCCGCTCAAGGCCATCGTGTCTATGGGACCAGCCGCGCCCCGTCATCTACGGATGCGACGGATCTTGGCTTCAAGTTGATCAGGATGGATGTCGACAACGCCGGCTCCGTGACAGAGGGCGTCGAGGGGATCCTGGCCGAGGCTGGGCGGTTGGACGTGGTGGTGAACAACGCAGGTTTCGGGTACGGCGGCGCGGTCGAGGATAGCTCCGTGGCGGAGGCAGAGGCGCTCTTTGAGACGAACTTCTTCGGCGTGCTGCGGGTCTGCCGCGCGGTGCTGCCGCACATGCGCGAGCGCAGACAGGGACTGATTGTAAACATAAGCTCGATTGGAGGATTGATGGGGCTCCCGTTTCAGGGGCTCTACAGTGCGAGTAAGTTCGCGGTAGAGGGGCTGACGACGTCGCTGCGGATGGAGGTCAAGCCCTTCGGCGTCCGCGTGGTCCTTATAGAGCCGGGCGATATTCGGACCTCGTTCACCGCGAATCGGAGGCCGACATTGGCGACTCAGGAACGGGCTATCTATCGGGAGCAGTATACGAAGGCGCTGGCCAGAATTGAGGCTGATGAACAAGGAGGGCCGGCACCGGAGATAGTAGCCCGCGCATTGGTCCGGATCATGAACCGGCGTAGTCCAAAGCCCCGGTATATCGTAGGGCCATTCTACGAACAGGTGGCAGTGTGGGCGAGCCACGTGTTGCCTGGAGGGCTCTTCGAGTGGCTCATTATGAAGTACTATGGGGTGTAGGAGCGTTGACACGTGTGTATGGTGGGCACGTTTCCGCGTTCTGACAGCTCCCTGCACAGAGTGTGGGGCACGCTATTAGCCTGAAAACGTGCCAACGTGCTGACGTTCCCCTTCCTACCCTCGTACGGGTGAGTGTGCTATAATTCAAACAGGATGAGAGAATTACATCCTATTCCATGCATCGTCATGGTCCTTGAGGAGACTTCATGGGTAAGCGTGAGGACACGGCCGCCTTGACCAAGGTCCAAGCCAACCTAAATCACCAGTTCCGCGACCCAGCGTTGCTTGAGCTTGCACTCACCCACCCCTCCTATGCCCACGAGCACCCGGAAGAGGGAGGTGAGGAGCATCATAACCAACGCCTCGAGTTTCTGGGCGATGCTGTGCTGGATTTCCTGGTGGCGGCATGGCTCTATCGCAAGTATCCTGAGTTTCCTGAAGGCCCCCTGACACGGTTGCGGGCTACTCTCGTGCGTACGACGACGCTGGCCACCCTGGCCGGAGAGTTGGAGCTTGGGGACGCGCTGCGGCTGGGGCGGGGCGAGGAGGATAGCGGTGGGGATGGGAGGCCGGCGAATCTGTGTGATGCGCTGGAGGCAACGGTCGGGGCACTGTATTTGGACGCGGGACTGGATATCGTCTGGTCGCGGCTGGAGGCGTGGTTTGAGCGCAAAGCCGATACTATCCTGGAAGCCGAGTCATACGTGGACGCAAAGTCACGGTTCCAGGAATGGACCCAGGCTGAACTAGGCGAGACGCCTGCGTATCAGATCGTGGCCGAGGAAGGGCCGGATCACGCCAAGACATTCACGGCTCAGGTGCTGGTGGGGCAGTCAATCGCCGGGCAGGGCGTCGGGGCGAGTAAGCGGATGGCCGAGCAGGCGGCGGCTCGTGCGGCGCTGGTGGCGTTCAAAAACGCGTTGGAACATTAACGCGTTACCACGTGTACACGTTCCTGTATTTCAACGTGCAAACGTGGTAACGTTTCTGTCTTGAAAGCTGGTGTTTTGCCTATGATGCGTTTCGATCGATTTACGGAGCGGGCACAGGAAGCGGCACAGAGAGCCGTGGAGTTGATGACCCGCTATGGTCATAGTCAGGTGGACGTCGAACACCTGCTGCTGGCGTTGGTACAGCAGAAGGATGGCACGGTGCCGGCGCTGTTGGCAGAGTTGGGCGCAGATCCGGTGGCGATGACGGATGCGCTGGATAGCTTGCTGCGCGACAATCCGCGTCCGGGTATCTACGGCGCCCATGGCAATCAGCAGGTGTTCATTACGCCGCGGGTAAAGCGCGTGCTTGACTCCAGCCAGGAGGAAGCGACGGCGCTACAGGATGAGTATATTTCGACGGAGCATTTGCTGCTGTCGATCACGCAGGAGCGCAACACGCCGGTGGGGCGGCTGTTGACGGAGAACAATATCACGCACGAGCGGGTGAAGGAGGCGATTCTGCAGATGCGCGGGGGTCAGCATCTGACGAGTGCCCAGGCGGAGAGCAAGTTTCATACGTTGGAACGGTTCAGTCGAGATCTGACGCAGTTGGCCCGGGAACATAAGCTAGACCCGGTGATCGGGAGGTCGCAGGAGATCCAGCGAGTGATCCAGATCCTGGTGCGCCGGACAAAGAACAACCCGGTGTTGATCGGTGAGCCGGGCGTGGGCAAGACCGCGATCGTGGAAGGGCTGGCCCAGAATATCGTCGCAGACGACGTGCCGGAGATTCTGAAGCATCGGCGCTTGCTGTTGCTGGATCTCGGCGCGCTGGTGGCAGGCACGCGTTTCCGGGGGGAGTTCGAGGAGCGGCTGAAGTCGATTCTGGAGGAACTCCAGCGGTCGGAGGGCGAGAATATCCTGTTCATCGATGAGTTGCACACAGTGGTGGGGGCGGGGAATGCGCAGGGGGCGCTGGATGCGTCCAATATGATCAAGCCTGCGCTGGCCCGCGGGACACTGCAGTGTATCGGCGCGACGACGTTGGACGAGTACAGGCAGTATATTGAGAAGGATGGGGCGCTGGAACGGCGGTTCGCTCCGGTCTTCGTGGAGGAGCCGTCGGTGGAGGACACGATCGAGATGCTGCGGGGGCTACGTGATCGCTATGAGGCGCACCACAAGGTGGTGATCAGCGATGAAGCACTTGTGGCGGCGGCGCGACTCTCCCACCGGTATGTGAC
The DNA here is from genome assembly GCA_963775195.1 of uncultured Chloroflexia bacterium. GTDB lineage: Bacteria > Chloroflexota > Anaerolineae > B4-G1 > SLSP01 > PWVB01. Next base: position 157,169 of record CAVZIC010000017.1, on the reverse strand, counting down.
GGACCGGCATCTGCCGGATAAGGCGATTGATCTGATGGATGAGGCGTCGGCCAAGCTGCGGGTGGCGCTGTTTACACTGCCGCCGGAGCTGAAGCGGATGGAGGCGGAGATTACGCGGCTGCGGGTGGAGGAGGAGGCGGCGGGGAACACGCGTGAGTACGAGCGGGCGGCGGAGGCGAAGACCGAGCGGCTGCGAGCAGAACAGGAGTTCGTGGAGGGGCGCGAGGCATGGCTGAGCAGCCACCAGATCGACGAGACGGTGGAGGCGGAGGATATCGCGGAAGTGGTCTCGGCATGGACGGGCATCCCGCTGACGCAGGTCATGGAGCGCGAGGCCGACAAGCTGCTGCGGATGGAGGAAGCGCTGGAGGAGCGGATTGTGGGCCAGGATGAGGCGATCGGGGTGATCGCGGATGCGATCCGACGGGCACGCGCCGGGTTGAAAGATCCACGACGGCCGATCGGGAGCTTTGTGTTCCTGGGCGCCTCGGGCGTGGGAAAGACGGAGACGGCGAAGGCACTGGCGGCGTTCTTATTCGATGATGAGGATGCGCTGCTGCGGGTGGATATGAGCGAGTATCGCGAGGCGCACACGGTCTCGCGGCTTTTCGGGGCGCCCCCAGGGTATGTAGGGTATGATCAGGGCGGGCAGCTCACCGAGTCAGTACGGCGCAGGCCTTACCAGGTCGTGTTGTTCGACGAGATCGAGAAAGCGCATGCGGATGTGTGGAACGCGCTGCTGCAGATCCTGGACGAGGGACGGCTGACCGATGGCCAGGGGCGGACGGTGGATTTCCGCAATACGGTCGTGATCATGACGTCGAACGTGGGCACGGACTACATGCGTCGCGGCGGAGCGCTGGGCTTTGCCAGAGGCAGGGACGACGCAGAAGAGGAGGCCGGGCGGAGGACATTGGCCGCACTGCGAGAGACCTTCCGCCCCGAGTTTATCAACCGGGTCGACGAGATCATTATCTTCAACAATCTGACGCGAGCGGATGTCGAGCAGATCGTCGATCTGCAGATGAAGGAAATTCGCGAGCGGTTGCTGGAACACGGGCTGGATGTGACGTTGACGGAGGAGGCGAAGCGTTGGCTGGCGGAGCAAGGCTTCGATCCGCAGTTCGGCGCACGGCCGTTGCGGCGCGTGATCCAGCGCTACGTAGAAAGTCCGTTGAGCATCGATCTGCTGCGGGGACAGTTTGTGGGGGAGACGGAAGTGCTGGTGGTCTTGGGGGAGGAGGGGCTGGAATTCAAGACGAGCGTGGGAACGTTGGCACACTAGCAGATTGACACGTTCCCACGTGCTGACGTTCAAGCTTCTGTTCCGAAAGGAGGTGAATCGGCCGGCATCTTCTGGCTTGGGACAAGCCCAGGCACCGGACGGCGGGGCACCGGCCCGTCTCAACACATGCTCCATAGCATCGGTGCGGACCCAATCAGGCTTCTATTCAGACTCGGGAGGTTGAATCCAATGCAAAAGCGCCTTTCATTTATGTTGGTCCCCGTCCTGCTGGTCAGTCTCGTCCTGGCGGCGTGCGGCGGCGGGACGAGCGGCAAATTCACCGTTGGGATGGTGACCGACCTCGGCGGTATTGATGACAAGTCGTTCAACGCGACCTCTTGGCAGGGCGTTGTGCGAGCGGAACAGGAGTTGGGTGTTGATGGATCGTATCTTGAGTCCAAGCAGCAGACGGACTATGCCCCCAACATCACGCAGTATCTCAACCAGGGGACCGACCTGATTATCACGGTAGGGTTCCTGTTGGGCGATGATACGGCTGCTTTCGCGAAGGAGAACCCCGACCGCAATTTCGCGATCGTGGACTATGCGTATGATCCGCCGATTAACAACGTCCGCGGTCTGACGTTCTCGACCGACCAAGCTGCCTTCATGGGCGGGTATGCGGCCGCTGCCGCGACCAAGACCGGCAAGGTGGCTACTTTCGGTGGGATCAACATTACCACGGTGTCCATCTTTATGGTGGGCTATGAAAGTGGCGTCAACTACTACAATCAGAAGCACGGTACGAGCGTCGAAGTCCTGGGCTGGAGCACGGCCGACAACAACGGTGTCTTCGTGGGCAACTTCGAGTCCACGGACGATGGTCGGCGCACCGGAGAAGAGCTGCTCTCCGAGGGCGCCGATATCATCATGCCGGTGGCCGGTCCGGTGGGCCTGGGCACGGCTGAGGCGGTGAAGGCGGCGGGAAATGCGTGGGTGATCGGGGTTGACACCGACTGGACTGTCAGCGCACCTGAGTATGCCGACGTCATTTTGACGAGTGTCAAGAAGAACATGGATGTAGCGGTCTTCGACACGATCAAGATCGCGATGGCGAGCGGTTTCACCAGTTTCGGCGGGGAAACCTACGTTGGTACTTTGGATAACGACGGCGTGGGCCTGGCCGACGTCGCCGCGGGGACGGTCTCCGCTGAGGTGCTGAGCGAGCTCCAAGATATCCGCCAGGGGCTGATCGACGGAACGATTGACACGGGCTGGGCGGCGTATTTGGCCGGCCTGTAGGAATCGGAGAATAGGGAGTAAGTCTAGGGAGTAGGGGATGGGGGAGCAGAGGGGCGATGGCGGCCCCTCCGCTCTTTTATGTCTCTACTCCCTTGCTCACGTCAAGGAGCGGGCATGCCTCCGGTGCTGGAACTCAAAGGGATTACCAAGCGTTTCCCCGGCGTGCTGGCAAACGATGCCATCGATCTGCAGCTCGAGGAAGGCCATGTCCTTGGCCTTCTAGGTGAGAATGGGGCGGGCAAGAGCACGCTGATGAATATCCTCTATGGCCTGTACACCCCGGACGAGGGTGTTATCTTCGTGCGAGGCAAGTTGGCCGAAATCCACAGTCCGAGCGATGCCATCGCCCTGGGTATCGGGATGGTGCACCAGCACTTCATGTTGGTCCCCGTGCTGAGCGTGACCGAAAACGTGATGCTCGGCATGGAGTCCGTCAAGTACGGGATGGTGTTGGATCGGACCAAAGCCGCAGATCGGATTCGAGAGATTTCCGACCAGCACGGCCTGCAGGTCGATCCCGCGATGAAGGTGGAGGAGCTGCCGGTGGGCATCCAGCAGCGGGTGGAGATCATCAAGCTGCTCTACCGGAATGCCGATATCCTGATCCTGGATGAACCCACGGCGGTATTGACCCCGCAGGAGGTAGATGGGCTCTTCGCGGTGATCCGCTCGCTGGTGGCCCAGGGGAAGTCGATCATTTTCATCTCTCACAAGCTCAAGGAGGTCTTGGAGATCTCCGACCGGATCGTAGTGCTGCAGCGGGGTCGGTCAGTGGGTTCGACGACGCCACAGGAAAGTAACGAGCGAAGTCTGGCCTCGATGATGGTAGGGCGCGAAGTGATTCTGCAGGTGCCGAAGGGACCCGCCAAGACGGGTGAGGTCATGCTCAAAGTCGAGGATCTCTACGTGAAGGGCGATCAGGGGAAGAACGCGGTCGCCGGGATCTCGATCCAGGTGAGGGGTGGGGAGATCGTGGGGGTCGCCGGGGTCCAGGGGAACGGTCAGACAGAGTTGGTCGAGGCTCTGACGGGGCTCCGAGGGGTGGAGAGCGGGCACATTGAGATTGCCGGCGAGGATTTGACGAATGCCTCTCCGCGGGCGATTACCGAGCAGGGGACTGCACACATACCGGAGGATCGCCAGCGCGACGGGGTGGTGATGAGTTACTCGGTCGCCGACAACATGATCCTCAATACTTACTACCGGCCGCCGGTAGCCAAGGGGCTGGTGATGCACGAGGACGCGATCATCGAGCGGGCCGAGCGCCTGATCGCGGAGTATGACGTGCGCACGCCGAGCCCTGCTACCCCCGTGGGCAATTTGTCCGGGGGCAACCAGCAGAAGGTGATCGTCGCCCGCGAGCTGAGCCGGTCGGTGAAGTTGACGATTGCATCGCAGCCGACGCGTGGTCTTGACGTCGGATCGATTGAGTACATCCACGCGCAGTTGGTCAAGAAGCGGGACGAGGGCGCGGCTGTCTTCGTGGTCTCCGCAGAGCTCGATGAGGTCATGGCCCTGGCTGATCGGATTGTGGTTATGTATGAAGGCAAAATCATGGGGACTGTGGGCGCCGATGTCGCGACAAAGGAGCAGTTAGGGCTTCTGATGGCGGGCATTGCGGGGCAGCCTGGGACGGGGCAGGAGCAGGGTCCCGCTTCTACAACGGCATCTCGAGCCTAGATCCTAGATCGAGCACCACCCCGTCTCTACGACGGCGATCGGCTTTTCGGCAAAGGAGTGTCAATGGACGAAAAGACCGCGGAAGGGGAGAACGGGAAGCGCCGGCGCGAGGCGAAGCCGGAAACCACGGAGCCATCGCCACAGGATCTGCGGCCCACCTCGCGGCAATGGTGGCGGTCCTTGCTGGTCCCGTTTCTGGCGATCGTGACGGCGCTGATCATTGGCGCTTTGTTGATCGCGTTCACCGACGATTCGGTCTACGCGGCGTTCAGGACCGGGATAGGACGCGGTCTCCTGCAGGCACTCATCGTCATCGGCCGGGCTTACGGTGCATTCTTCACAGGTGCCTTCGGCAATCCTGTGACCCTTGCCAAGGCACTGGCCAGCGGCCAGACGACCCAGATCCTGCGTGCTATCTATCCCCTGACCGAAACCCTCCGCATTGCGACGCCCTACATCTTTGCAGGCCTTGGTGTCGCCCTGGGATTCCAGGGTGGGCTGTTCAACATTGGAGCGGAGGGTCAGTACTTCGTCGCCGGGTTGACCACGGTCTTCGTGGGCTACAGCTTCAAAGGGATGCCGGCGGTTATCCATCTCCCGCTGGCGTTACTTGCCGGGATGATCGGCGGAGGCGTCTGGGGGGCGATTCCGGGATACCTCAAGGCCAAGACGGGAGCACACGAGGTCATCAATACGATTATGATGAACTATGTTGCTTTCCGCCTGGCTGATTACTTGCTGGATGTGGGGGGACCGATGGCTCGCGGTGATGGCCGCCCGGTCAGCCCCGAGATCCAGCCCAGTGCGTACCTGCCCCAGTTCTTTCCGAACCGCGTTGAATTCCGGGTCAATTGGGGATTCCCGCTGGCGCTGCTCTTCGCGGTGGTGGTGTGGTGGCTGTTGTATAAGACGACGCTGGGCTACGAGATCCGGACGGTGGGGCAGAACCCGCGGGCGTCGCGGTATGCGGGAATGAACGTGGCGCGGACGATCGTGATCACGATGGCGTTGAGCGGGGCGCTGGCGGGATTATCGGGTGCGACGGACATTCTGGGCGTGCTGCACTTTATGCCCAACGCTTTCTCCTCAGGCTATGGCTTCGATGCGATCGCACTGGCGCTGCTGGGTAAGAGTCATCCCCTGGGAGTGGTACTTGCTTCGCTGCTCTTCGGCGCGCTGCGGGCGGGCGCGCAGAATATGCAGGGCATTGCTCAAGTCCCACTCGACCTCACCTCGATTGTGCAGGGATTGATCATCGTCTTCATTGCAGCGCCGGAGATTGTGCGAGCTCTCTATCGTCTGCGCCAACCGCTGGAGGGAGAGGAACTCGTTTCGGCCCGTGGCTGGGGTGAGATCTGAAACATGACTGGATTTGCGCCTCAGACAGGGCATCGCCACGTCTCTACAGGAGGGAAGGATGGCTTTCATGACGGCATCTGACAAGGCCCGGCGAAGGGCGCGGACGCTGGGCATCGTCTTCTGTGCCTTTGCGCTGGCGATTCTACTGCTTTTTCTGCCCGGGACCCAAGCCGCCGAGAAGACGACCTTTACCTTCACGGAGTTGCGCGGCGAGGCTCTGCCCGTAGGGGATTTGGTCTTTTCCACACAGATCGGGCTTTATCTGCTGGCTGCACTGGCACTTCTCGCCGGTATCTGGCAATTGGCGAGAGGATTTGCCCACGCGAATGGGATGCTGGGCGTGGTCGTGGGCCTGTTCGTCCTGGCTTTCCTGGCGTGGGCCGCCCGTGGCAAGTCTATGAATCTCTCGGGTATGATCAACTCCTCGTTGTTGCGCGCCATTCCGATCATTTTGGCCGCGCTGAGCGGTGTCATGTGTGAGCGCTGCGGGGTCGTGAACATCGGAATCGAGGGCATGATGTTGGTGGGGGCGTTCTTTTCGGCGTTGATCGGCAGCCTGGCTGAAAGTGTCTGGGTCGGTCTGGCAGGGGCGATGATCGGTGGCCTGCTCATGGGGGGGCTGCTCGCCGTGCTGGCGATCAAGTACAAGGTGAATCAGATCATCGCCGGTACGGCAATCAATATCCTCGCGACCGGTTTGACAAGCTACTTCAGCTCTCGCTATCTGCAGAAGAATGCTGCGCTAAATAGCCCTCCCACCTTCGCCCCTCTCCCGATTCCGGGGCTATCGCGCATCCCAATCCTTGGGCCGGCACTCTTCAATAATACCTTCGTGGTCTATTTGGCCCTGATTCTTGTGATCCTCATCCAGTGGATGCTGTTTTACACCCGCTGGGGCCTACGCACGCGGGCCGTGGGTGAACATCCACGTGCCGCTGATACTTTGGGGATCAATGTGTTCAGGACACGCTATGCGAACGTCATGCTCGGTGGGGCGATCGCGGGGTTGGGAGGGGCCTACCTAGTTTTGAGCTCTGTGGCGCGCTTCGACGAGCTGATGACTGCGGGCAAGGGCTACATCGGCCTCGCGGCGATGATCTTCGGCAAGTGGAATCCCGTCGGTGCCCTGGGATCCTCCCTCATCTTCGGGTTCGCCGACTCGCTGCAGACCAAGTTGGCGATCCTGGCTGTGCCGATCCCCTCGCAGTTCCTGCTCATGGCGCCCTACCTGGTTACGATGGTCGTGCTGGCCGGCGTCGTGGGGCGGTCGCGTGCGCCCGCTGCGGATGGGGTGCCGTATGAAAAAGAGTAGGGGAGCGTTACCACGTCGGCACGTTTTCACGTTCGAACGGGGTGATGCATAAACGTGGCAACGTTCGATCGTTCTAACGCACTCGTCCTCCCGCCGGAGTTTGTCGCACGCATGCGCGGGTGGCTGGGTGACGAGAGCGAGGCTTTTTTCGCGGCCCTCGTCAAACGCGACGTGGGGCTGCGGTTGAATCCTCGCCGGGGTGCGCCTGAGACACTCAGGGCGACCCTGCCGTGGTCGACCGAGCCCGTGCCCTGGTGCCCGGAGGGGCTCGTGCTCAAGCCTGATCCGGCTTCCGACGGGGAGGTCGAGGACGAAACTTCTGTCGGCAAGCACCCCTACCATACCGCCGGCGTGTACTACGTCCAGGACCCCAGTGCGATGGCGGCTGCGGTGCTTCTCGACCCGCAGCCGGGGGAATGGGTGCTCGATCTTTCCGCGGCTCCGGGAAGTAAGGCCACGCACATCGCTGCCCGAATGGGGGGCGAGGGAGTCCTGGTGACGAATGAAGTTTCGCGGCGGCGTGCGACGATACTCGCCATGAACCTGGAACGTATGGGTGTCACAAACGCTATCGTTACCAACGCGCAGCCCGATCGTCTGGCTGCAGCGTGGGCGCCTGAAACAAAGGGCGGATTCGATGCGATGCTGGTGGACGCCCCATGCTCCGGTGAGGGGACCTTTTCCAGGGACCCCAGATCGCTTCAGGAGTGGAGTGTCGCGACTGTGCAGGCGTATGCAGGCCGCCAGAAGCGCATTTTAGCTCAGGCCGCGGACCTGGTACGGCAGGGCGGGCGGATTCTCTACGGAACCTGTACTTTCTCGCCAGAGGAAAACGAAGGGGTCATTGCTGCTTTCCTGGAGGAACGACCCGACTTCGAGTTGGTCAACCTGCCGCGTTTGCCGGGTATGGGACCGGGTCATCCGGAGTGGGTCGAGCGCCAGGGTACTGGCGAGCGCCAGGGTACTGGCGAGGTTTCTGTGGATCTACGCCAGGCCGGACGTTATTGGCCTCACACCGGCCTCGGACACGGACACTTCTACGCGATGGTGCGGCGGCGGGGGGGGCCGCCTGACGATCTGCCTGACCGGTGGACCGGTCAGGAGATTCCGGGGCGTGTCCTACGGCTGTACGAAACAACGTTGGGTGAGGTGCTGCGAGGCGACCCGCCCGAAGCGGGACTTGTCCTTGCCAAAGACGATCAATGCTACATCACGCCGATGCCGCCCGCACTGCTTGAACAGGTGCCCGTGCTGCGTCAGGGGTGGTGGGTAGCGTCACTTCGACACAACAAGGTGCAGCCGGATCACGCGCTGGCGATGGCACTGGGGCCGGAGGATGTCCAGGCCTCTGTGCGGCTCTCCCCGGATGATCCCCGGGTGAATCGTTTCCTCGACGGGGGGTTCTGGGCGGACACCGGCAGGCCCGGCTACGTGTTGGTGACGGTGGATGGCTTTCCCCTTGGTTGGGCCAAGCGCGACGGCAACCGACTTCGCAGCCGTTATCCCGTGCACTTGCGACGGGCACGGGCGGGGTGAGTCAGGCGGCAGCTAGCGGGAGAGCGATATTCAGCATCACCGGCGGACTTACGGCGCATGTCTGCTGATGGCTGACTGCTTCAGATATCAATATCATCGTCGCCGCCGAGGATGACGGCACGCTTACGACCGGCGCTTTCCTGGGGACCCACAAGTCCCATCGTCTCCATCTGTTCCATCAGGCGGGCCGCCCGCGGGTAGCTGATGCGCAGGCGTCTCTGGATCCCCGAAGTGGATACCTTACCCCGGTTCTTGGCGTAGGAGATTGCCTGTTCCAGAAGATCCGCATCCTCATCCAGTCCCTCAATGCGCCAGTTATCAGGACCTCGGGCTTCTGCGAGGACGTCCCAAGGTGCTTTTGCGGGGGTAGCCCCAGCCTCTTGCTGCCAAAACTGGATGATCGCCTCCAGCTCGTTGTCGGAGATGTAGCATCCCTGGACGCGGATTGGCGCCGATGCGTCCGGTGGCAGGAAGAGCATGTCGCCCGAACCGAGCAGTGACTCGGCCCCGGGGCTGTCAATGATGACCCGCGAATCGACACCACTGGCCGTGGCGAAGCTCACGCGTGCGGGGAAGTTGGCTTTGATCAAGCCTGTGACCACGTCGGTGCTCGGGCGCTGCGTTGCGACGACCAGATGGATCCCGGTGGCTCGTGCCATCTGCGCGATTCGCGTCAGCGTGCGCTCGGTTTCCTCGGGCGCGGACATCATCATATCCGCGAGTTCGTCGATGAAGACGACGATGCGCGGAAGGGGCTTCCCTTCGTCCTCCACCGCAGAGGGAAAACTCCCTCCGCCCTTGGGGGATGACTGGGAAGTGCGGCGCCGTGCCAGTCGGGCGTTGTAATCTTCGAGGTTACGTGCCACAGACCTCGCAAAGAGTTTGTAGCGTTCGTCCATCTCATGGGCAACCCAGCGCAGTACCCGCAGCCCGCGTTCGATGTCGGTCTCCGCGCTCCCGAGCAAGTGGGGCAGACCGTTGAGATGGCTTAGCTCCACGATCTTGGGATCAATTGCTATCAGTCTCAGGTCGTCGGGCGTGTTATGCATGACGAGGCTCGCTGCCACAGCTTTGATGAAGATCGACTTCCCGCTCCCTGTGGTGCCTGCGACGAGCAGATGGGGCATCCGCGAGAGATCGGCGACCTGGGGGCCGCCGGCGACGTCGAGCCCTACCGCAAAGCAGAGCGGTCGCCCGCACTTGCGAAACGCCTCACTCTCCAGCACCGACCGTAACCGGACGAGGCTGGTCTCGGCGTTCGGCACCTCAATGCCCACGACCGCCCGGCCCGGGACCGGGGCTTCCACGCGGAGGGAGCGTGCCGCCAGGGCCAACGCAAGGTCGTCGGATAGGGAAGCAATCTGGCTCACCCGCACTTTACGTCGCCCTTCCCCGCCTCTGCCCCACGGGAGGGGGTTCTTCCCCTCGGATGCGGAAGGCGTGGCTGAGTCGCTGTCGCCGGAAGAGGACCCGCGACTGATGTAGCCGGGAGAGACGCCAAATTGCGTGACCGTCGGCCCCGGGCGTACCTCGGTGACCCGTGCTGGAACCCCGAACTGCTCGAGGGTCTCCTCGATGATACGGCTCTTGCGCTCGATCTCCTGCGGATCCATGCCGGCGGTGCGTGACTCCTGAAGGATGGTCAAGGGCACGGGAGAGAGGGGATGGGGGACAAGGGACAAAGAGCGGCGCGGTTTGGCTGCCGTATTCTTTGCGTCTCCACCTCTCGGGGAAGTGCTCACAGAGGCCCGTTGGATGGCTGGATGACCGGATGGTGGCGCCGTCAGGGAGTTACCCGGCGCGTTGCCCCCAATCCTCCGCGCCTGGGGCGGCGAAAGCGGCCGCGATGGCGAGAGCTCCCTTGCTCGGAGTCGGGCGGTGCGGGCGGCCTGGTACGCCGACCAGACCTCCGATATTCGATTGCCAAAGAGTGCCAGATCTCGGCGAGTGAGGTCAAAGGCCAGGGCGATGCCCACGATCACCACGAGACCCATCAGGAGTCCCGTGATGAGTGGCCCGAGGTAGTCGCTCAAGAACAGGTAAAGCGCCCAGCCGATCACGCCGCCGCCCTTTCCGGACTCGACGAGGCCCCAACTGTGCTGGTTGATGAGAGTGTAGGTGAGCGTCTGAAGCCCGAGCAAGACAAGTTCCAGACCCAGGAAGGGGCGCCATCGCCATGCTGTTGCCTGATGAACGAGGTGACGCAGCCAGAGAAGCCCCGTGAGCGCGATAAGTACGGCCACCGGGTAGGCGGCCCAGCCGAAAACGAAGACGAGAAGCCGCACCCAACCGCCTACGAGAGCACCGGAAGTAGATCCTGGCGTGGGACTGGCGCCCGGGTCAGCGGCGCCTGCCAGGGGGTTAGCACCTGGAATCAGGGTGATGAGCGTTACAACGCCAATGGCGATAAGGACCAGCGAAAGGACTTGCTGACCCGCGGGGCCGGTGAGCCAAGCCCACAGCCAGCGGCCGAATCTCCCGCTCCCCCCTCCAGCGCCAGCAGCCTGGCGACTCCCGCCTCCGGAGGAGGAGGACGTTTTTGCCTTACCCGAGGCGGATGGCGGTCGCGCCTGAGACGGCGTACGCGCCTGCGATGATGTTCGCGGGTGGGCCATGCCCTTGCGCGCATAGGTGCGCTTAGGCATCAAGCTCCCTCCGGGGACTGCCTTCAGAGAAGTGGCGAGTGCCGGCAGAGGGAGGAGGGACCTCGCCTCTTGGGACGAGCGTCAGCGCGATGCGATGTTCGCTGGGGGTCATATCCAGAATACGGACGCAGATGGTCTCCCCGGCCCGGTAAGTGTCGTGGACGTCGTCAGTACCGTCGGCGTTAGTCAGTTCCGAGATATGGAGCAATCCCTCGATTCCATCCAGGAGCTCGACGAAAATGCCGAAGCGCTCGATACTTGCGATCTTGCCGGTGACCACGTCGCCGGACTGCAGGTTATTCTCAACGGAGGCCCATGGATTGGGCCGAAGTCGCTTGAGGCTGAGTCCGACGCGCTGATGATCCAGGTTGACGTTGAGGATTCTGACGCGCACGCGTTGGCCGGGCTGGACGAAGTCCTGGGGGTGGCGAACGCGGCCCCAAGAGATCTCGGAGATGTGAACCATACCCTCGATGGGACCGATGTCGACGAAGGCGCCGAAAGGTCGAACGCTGGTCACGGTACCTTCACAGGTACTGCCGATGCAAAGCCAATCGGGCCACTCGGGCTCCTCAAGCTCACACTCAGCGACTTGGCGTTCGGAGAGAAGGATGCGGTTGCGGGTAGGCTCAACCTCGATGAGGCAGAGACGCAGTTCCTTGCCGAGATAGCCGGCGAAGCAGGCCTCGCGGGTGTCCGGATCTGCTGGGAAGGGATAGGCAATGAGATGAGACGCTGGGACGAAGCATTCGATGTCTTTCCAGTGGGCAATGAGGCCGCCACGATTGTAGCTGTCGACCGTGAGGTTCATGACGGTGTGGTGGTGCTGGAGTCCGCGGGCCTCATCCCATATTTCGAGTGGGACCGCGGGCAGCTCTATCCACTCCCACGCCCCGGGGACAGCCCCCACGCTGACAGGGCCTTGCTCCAGCAATGCCTGCCAGTACGGCTCGCACAGCGGGGAATATGGAGGAACATATGAGTCCATTCGGCCACTCCTTGGGACGTTTGAGCGTTAGGACGTGTAAGCGTTCAGACGTTTGAACGTTCCAACGTCTGTATATCTGCGCCTCGGACGGCGTCCGCGCCTCGGACGGCGTCGGCGCCTCGGACGGCGTCGGCTTCCATTTCCGTCAGGATACCGGCAAGGTTTTCAATCGCCACACGCTGCTTGCGGTAAAGGTCCGATTCGCTGACCGCCAGGCGCACAGCGACGTGCCGCACTTTCTGCCCTCGCAGGAACTTCATCTCAAGGATATTGTATAACAGCCACTCGGGAGCTGTCAACTTCCGCTCGCCGTCAGGACGCAATCGCTCAATTGCATTGGCCAAGACAGCGCGCAGTCCTTTAACGACATCGCCTTCGTACTCTGAAGCGGCCTGCCGAACGACGTGAAGCTCGAGAAGCGGATTCTCGGTGAGCCGGGGACCTCCCCAGTAGTGCGAGAGGGCGTCGTGTACCCACTGCGGTAGTTCCGGCGATTGGGCGAGAGAGAACCCTGCCACGGATTCGGCCTCGTAGCGCAGCATACCGCCACGCATTTGGATGTCCCTGAGTTCGGGTAACAAAGGGGTAAAGGCGTCAAACACGACCTGTTGGAGACGCCGATCGGCCAGCGCCGCAGAGGCCTGCAACAGCAATTGGTCGAGCACGCTTTGCTGGTCGGGTGAAAGCGAGGTCTGGATCTCAGGGGTTCTGAGACCGACCAGACCGAGAAGCGGGGATGGCCAATCAACAATATCCCTGCCTTGCTCCAGCTCGGTCGCCTCACTAGGGGCGGTCGCGCCGGCGTAGCCCGGAGCAGGTTTGGCACGAAGCGGCATAACCCAATGGCCATCCCAGCGGAGGAAGTCGTCCTCTTCACGCAACTGCGTGACCTCGCTGAGGGGGATGCCGGCGATCTCGTCCTCGGACATAGAGAGATCACACCAGATCTCCCCGCGAAGCTTGCCGTCCTCAAGGATGGCCAGGAACCCACCATCGCTTCGCATGAGCTCACAGATGGCGGCGAGAACGTTTTCAAGGAATTGGTTGACGTCGGCAGTGGTGAGCAGGCGCTGGCTAAGCTCCTGGACCTGGGCCACCTCCTGCGCGCCGCCACGGTAGAGCATAAGGTCGATCAGAGGCTTTAGCAACTCCACACCGAGTTGTGAAACGATAATGGCAACGGCGAGAGAGACGAGGGAGAGGGTATACTGACCCAAGCCAAGTAGGGGTTCGAGCGTAAGACCAAGGCCGAACGCAATGAGAGCCAGGATGGCTGTCACGGGACCGCGCAAGATGAACCGCACCATACGATGCTTGATCACCCGATCCGGCATCAACGCGCCGAAGAATGCCACACTGTAAGCAACCATTGCCAGCATGACACCTACCGCGAGGTTGCCCGTGATAAGGAATCCCTGGAGAATGCCGCGGCCGAGAAGCCGCTCGCCCAGTCCGGCGGGCCACCCCGAGAGAAGTAGGTAGGGAAAGACCCCCATCGCCGGTGCCGCAAAGCCGATGGCCAGATAGCCCATACGCCGCCGGGCAGCGCGGGTGTAGCAGCGCTCACGGGCAATCAGGGTCTCGCGCAAACCCCAGAGTGCGACGACGGCGAAGAAGAACGCGAAAGGGTAGAACAACGGGCCCGGCTGAAGATGCAGTGGCAGCCCCCTGGCCGGGATGCCCCCGAGGGGGGCAGAAACAACCGAGGGCGATCGGACGACGGCGTCGGCATAGATGGCCAGGACAGCGATGATGCCCCCCAACCCCAGGCTCCCGGCTCGCAGCCAATTGGGGAAGTTGTCCTTGAGAACAGTGTGATCCAGAAGCCGACTGCGTATTGCCCGCACGAATTCGAGGTATAGCGGCGGGGTGAAGGCGATACCGATCCACTGGAGACGGAGCAGGCTCTCCGCTTCTCCAGGACCCACGGTGTTCCGCAAGAGTAGGTCCACCAGGTAAACGACAATCACACAACTCAATAGGCCTACAAAGGTCTGAGCGACCTTGCTCCTGTGATTGTAGACAGTCAGATAGAGGACAAGGGCCAACGCTGTCACGCCGACACCGGCAGTGAGGACGTCGCTGGCCCCGCTTAGGAAGTGCAACCAATCCATATAGGTTTTTGTCCGAATTGGGCCTGACGGGCCCTTCGCCTGGCTATTAACAGAAGTTCTATCAGGCCGGTGTGAGGTGGTTAGCGAATCTTTTGGCGGAAGAAGAGTGCCACTTCCTGGCCCGGCCAGTAAGCATCCTGAAACCCGCAGAAGGCAAATCGGTGTTTGAGCGCGAAGTTGATGGCAGGGTAGGCCTTGAGCGGACAGACGAGGACGAGTTGGTCGATATGCTGGCGGTTGCACCATTCTGTCGCACGTTGCAGCATCGCCGTCGCCATGCCCTGGCGCCGTTCCTCAGAGGCGACTGCCAGATCGGTGATCCGAGCCTGGTGCCGTGCCTGGTCGATATCTAGCCCGATGTACCCGATGATCTGCCTGTGTTCCACCGCGACCCAGAATTGGTCCCGGTTTTGCCACGTCTTGAGCAAGCGCATGCGCTCTTCACGCGCCTCGGAGGGCGTCTGTGCGCTGTCCAATACGGCGGATTGTATGTGCAGGGTCCGGGGTAATCGGATCTCACGGAATGAGACACGCCATTCTCCTCCCTCCTGACGTTCGTCCATCTGCCAGGCCATGTCGGTCTCATAGGAGAGATCGATGTCGAGACAAGGCTCCCAATCATCTTCGCGGGCGATTCGAACAAGCACGATTACCTCCTGCGTTTGCACGTTGGCATGTTAGCACGTTTGCACGTTTTCATATTACGGCTAGAGCCCCGCGATGCGCTCAGGGCGGGCCGTCTCCGCGCTCTCGCGTGGCAACCCTTGTGCTAACGTTCTTCAGTTCCAATGTTTACCGGGATGGTACACGATGCCGTATTCCCATAGATGTCCACGACGACGAGCCGGAACCGATAGGGGCCGCCAGGCGGATAGCGGGACGCGTCCGACACGTCCCATTCGCCCAGCGAGCCGTTCTCGACCGGTTGGTCGATCTGAGCGATGAAATTGGGCGTGTCAGAACCGGGGAAGATGACCTCGAACCGGTAGTAGGAGAATGCGTTGACCTGGGCCGTGCCCAATATCTCGACGAGACCTGACAGACCGCCTCCTGCTACAGGGAAGGTAAGTTGAGCCCCGGGGCTTGGGCAGTCGGGCTGCATGAGCTCTTGCGGTATGGGCGTGTTCTCACCCGCGGACGCCCCTGGTGGCGGTGTGGGTGAGGGGACGAGCATGTCCGGGGCCGTGACCACGACATCCGTCACCGCTCCAGAAGCGGTCAGCGTAGCGTTGGGCGCGAATTGATTGGGCGCCGGCGTCAACGTGAAAAGCCCGTTGCTGGGGGTGGCTGTTCCGTTGCCCGGCCCTCCTCCGGAGGAGGATAGGGCGCCGGTGGGAGCCCAGTAGATGCTGATGGTGAAGATCATCGCGGCCAGGGTCAGGAACAGCGCCGCTACGAGCCACGCGCGTGCCATGCGCTGATGGTAGATCTCGCGTTCCAGCGTGAATTGCGCCGTGTCGCGCCTGCGTTTCGATAGCACTGCTGCCATCACATAGCCCAGCGCTCCAATCAGGCTGATCACAGAGATCCAGATGACCTGTTGGCTGAGCCAGTTGAGAATAATGTTCATAGGTCAGGCGGCAGTCTGCCCTCGAAGGATGCCCCGCACAATTGTCTCCAGTCGAGGTACCAACGTCTCCCCGGCTTCGAGGACCTCTGCATGATCCGGTGATGAGCCTCCCTCTTCGCCCAGGAGTGTATTGGTGATGCCGGAGAGTCCCAACACCTGCATGCCGCTGTGTCGCGCCGTGATCACTTCGGGAACCGTGGACATTCCGACAGCGTCGGCGCCAATAGCGCGAAGGAAGCGCACGTCCGCAGGTGTCTCGAAGTTCGGTCCCGCCAGACAGATGTAGACACCTTGCTGGACCGGGATCCTCGCCTCGAGGGCAATCTGCCTGGCTGCCTTGCGGAGTTCCGGATCGTAGGCATCGTTCATGCCGGGAAAGCGTGGCCCGAAATGGTCAAGGTTGGGACCCCGCAGCGGGCTGGGCCCTGCCATCCCGAGCAGGTTGATGTGATCCCGGATGATCATCACCTCGCCGGGGCGATAGGTCATGTTGAGCCCGCCGGCTGCGTTGGTGACGATAAGTGTTTTGGCTCCCAATAGGGCCATCACACGCACCGGCAGTCCGATCTGGCCCATACTGTAGCCCTCGTAATAGTGCGTGCGCCCTTGCATCACGATCACCGGCTGTCCTTCCAGGGTGCCAAGCACGAGCCTGCCTTGGTGTCCTTGCACGGTGGAGACGGGGAAGTGAGGGATGCAGTCGAAGTCGATCCGCACCGGGGCTTCCTCCTTCTCTTCCTGGCGGAGGGCCGGGGAGGGAGAAGTGCCTCGGACGGCATTGGTGCCTCGGACGGCATTGGTGCCTGGACGGCATTGGTGCCTCGGACGGCATTGGTGCCTCGGACGGCGGTAGCCAGAGAATTGAGTCCCGATCCAAGGATCAGCCCTACCCGCGGCACCAGGTCCGTCTGCTTGCGGATAGCCGACACGGCTTCCTGCAGGTCTTCCATCGTGACGAACGTTTCCATAGTCGTGCTCCTTAGTGATACCGCGCCCGCGGGTGTGCGCGGTTGTAGGCTTCACGCTTGCGGCGGCTCGAGACCTCTGTGTAGATCTGGGTCGTCGTGATACTAGCATGTCCCAGTAGCTGCTGGACCTCTCTCAGTTCCGCGCCGCCCTCCAGCAGGTGCGTCGCGAAGGTATGGCGCAACGTGTGCGGCGTGATCCAGGATGCGAGCCCCGCGGCTTCGACGTAGTGCTGGACGAGGAACCATAGCCCCTGACGCGTCAGGGGTTGGCCCAAGTTGCTGACAAAGAGCGTCGGCTCGCCGATGTCGCGAAGTAGGAAAGGCCGTCCGCTCTCGATATAGGTCCGCAGGATTCTGCAGGCCCTGGCGTGGAGGGGGATGATGCGCTCCTTGCTACCCTTCCCGAGACAGCGAACGGTCCCGGCCTCGAAATCGACGTCCCTGGTCAGGACGCTGACGATCTCTGATGCTCGCATCCCGGTTGCATAGAGTGTCTCGAGTAGGGCTTGGTCGCGCAGCGCCAACGGTGTGTCCTCTACGGCAGTTGCATCGAGCAAGCGAGTGATTTGGTCCTGCGTGAGGGCCTTCGGCAGCCGTTTCTCCGCTTTTGGTTGGTGCAACCAATCGAGTAACTCCGGCCCGGTGAGGCCCTCGGCGTAGAGGAACCTGAGGAATGCGCGGGTCGCCGCGATCTTCCGGGCCACGGTCGCGGATTTGTAGCTTTGCTCACGCAGCGAGGTGACGAAGTCGTCCAAGTGGCTCGGCCTCAGCGCGGCAAGCCACGTATCGGTGGGCTTTCCTCCTCCCAGCGCGCTCTCTTCCCGGTTCTCCCCCAGGGGAGGGAGCACGGATGCCTGGGAGAGGTATGTTTGAAACTGCCGCAAATCGCGTTCGTAGGCCATCAGAGTGTTCGGCGAGTACCCGCGTTCGAATCTAAGATGGTCGACGAAGCGTCGAATCAGAGAGTCCATGCGCTAGAGATCCTCTGCGTCGGTGGTGCGCCATGTCGGGTCGCCATCTGCGCTCATCTCAGCCGTCACCCTCAGTGGGCTGTGGACGGGGACCCTTTGGGCTGCCATTTCCCAGAGGTCACGGGCAATCTGTTCCGAGGCCAGGGGGCGCCCGAGGGCTCGCGAGCGTTTGGCCATAGCCAGGCGCTCGTCGGGTCGGTCGAGCAGCCGCGCAACCGCCCGTGCTGCCTGCTTTGGTAGCGGCGCGAAGACACCGGCGCCGTTCTCGACGACATGGGTGACGTTGCCCTCCTCCTGTCCGGGGAGAGCGGCATAGAGCACAACCGGCAGGCCCACGACGAAGGCCTCAGCTAACGAGTTCGGCCCGGCCTTGGTCACCAGGAGGTCGGCCGCACGCATCCAGATCTCCATGTCACCGACAAAACCCTCGATCCTAACCGATGCCGGCAGACCGAGCTCGGTGAGTTCTTGATGGAGGGCCTGGTTCTTGCCGGTGATGACGACAACGTAGGGAGGGACAGGGGTGGTTCTGTCTGCCGCCCACCTTGTTGCGCCACGAGCCCTTGCCCCGAGGGGGGGCGGGGAACGTCTTCGTGACGAGGGTCCGGCGGTGGAAAGGGCGCGTCGTGCAGGGCGGGCTATGGCGCGCACGACCTGCCCCATGGGGCCCATCCCTTCACCACCGCCTACGATGAGAACGATGTCCCTGTCCTGAGGTAGACCCAGATGTGCCCTTGCCTCCGCCTTCGGCAAGTTCGTCGCAGAGAGGAAGGCGTGGCGGATTGGCATTCCCCTCACACGAATGCGTTCCTCGGGAACACCCCAGCGGAGCGCGCGTGCCTTTGCCGCGTAGGTAGGCACAAGGTAGGCCTCGGCCCCCGGCACGAACCAGCCAGCGTGAGTGGTGACGAGATCGAGAGCCACAACACCCACCGGCGTCTGTCGCCCCATCTGCCGCAGTCCCAGGAAAAGGGCGTAGTTCGGAATCGGATGGAACGAGGCGATGACATCTGCGGGATGGTGCTGCAGGAGGCTGCACATGGGGGTGCGGGCATAGGGCCAGACGAGTTTGGACATGGTCTGCATGAGTTTGACGCCGTCGGAGAGATGGAATCCGACGCCCCAGGGGATGCCGCTCAGGGCGACACAGGTAGGATACCAGTCCGGGAAGCGGCGAAACGGCCACCGGCCGAGTTCCACAAAAACATCGACCATGTCAACCGCAGCACCCGCTCCGTAGAGGCGTTCCATCTCGTCCTTGACGGCCTGAGCGGCGGCACGGTGGCCCCCGCCGGTATCGGAGAATAGAAAAAGGAATCGTCTCATTGATTCTCCTCGGAACGTTGGCACGTTAACACGTTCAGACGTCAGAACGTTCTCCTCTTTCAACAAAACGTTTGATCCTACTCTCAAACCGGCGTCGCGGCACCAGCACATATCGTTGACATGTTGTGCATTCTATCCCGACATCCAGTCCGACCCGTAGGATCCTCCATGTATTTCCACCACAAGGATGGGACTTACGTAGTTCCACGACGTCCCCAATCCGCAGATCCATGGGCCCAGGCATTGACACCTATCCCCGTATTTGGTAAGCGAGAGCGAGCAGTCCCAGTTCGCCGGCTCCTACCAGTATGACCTCAAGCCACGACCGTACGTGCAGAGCCTGCACAGCCAGGCGGCCGCCGAGCGAGCTATCCGCAGGCCGATCGATCTCTTGCAGATTTGGGGCATTCAATAGCACGTACCGCGGGACCAGGATGAAACCGACCACGGCGCCGGCCACAAAGCCTCCAAGGTGTCCCCACAAACTGATGCCGGGCAGCAACCCTATCCCAATGTTGATCAGAGCCATTCGGGCTAGCTGTCCCAGGAAGCCTCGACCTCCAACGAGAAGATCGCGATAGGACCAGAAGTAGACAACCAGGGCCCCCAGAACACCCATAATGGCGCCGGAGGCGCCCAGCGATGGGATATTCATCGGCGAGAATAATGTGACCAGAATGCCGGATCCCAAGAGCGCGAGGCCATAGATCATCAGGAACCGTCTTGGACCAAAGAAGCGCTCTGTCAGCCGTCCCAATCCGTAGAGCGCGTAGAGATTGAGGCCGATGTGGATGATATTCGCGTGCAGAAAGCCCGCTGTAATGAGTCGCCACCATTGCCCATACTGCAACACCAGGCGAGGGGCCAACGCTCCATAGGCGGTGATGGCGTTGCCGAGTGCATAGTCAGCAATGAACACCAACACGTTGGTCCCGATCAGCACGTAGGTCGCGATGGCGGAGACCTGTCGGGCGGCAGCGGACCGGCGACTGCCGGGAAAGCTCGGCAGTCTCAACCGCTGTGCAGGGGCATTGGCCGGCGGATGAAGCTCGTGCTCGGGGGTCATGACAGCGAGACCCGCCTCGGGATCACGCGATGGTGCTCCGCATCGATGATATTGAGGACTTGATTGGCAGCTCGGTCGAGCTCGCATTCGCGGTTGATGACGACGTAGTCAAAGTCGGTAATATGCTCCATCTCCTGTCGAGCAGTTTCAATGCGTCGCTGAAGCTGCAGGTCAGATTCGGTCCTGCGCTTTCGTAACCGTTCGACCAACTCCTCTTCCGATGATGCACTCAGGAAGACGAGTATAGCCTCCGGAATGAGCCGTCGGATTGTAGCAGCCCCCTGCACATCGAGCCGCATGACAACGTCCTTTCCACTTGCCAGTGCCTCACGCACCTGTTGCTTTGGAATGCCCTTGTACTGCCCATAGACGACGGCATACTCCAGCAGTTCGTCAGCCTCAATCATGGCCTCAAACACTTCCTGCGAGACGAAGAGATAATCGACCCCGTGCACTTCGCCCGGTCGCGGTGGGCGGGAGGTGGCGGTCACCACGAAGTGGAATTGCGCCCCACGTGTCTTCATCCACTCAACCAAGCTGTCCTTGCCCACCCCAGAAGGTCCGGAAATGACGACCAGTAAGGGCGAAGCCTTCGAATGGTAGGGATCGATTGCGATGTCGTGGCTCATTTGTTTGCTCCCAGCCGCCATTCCCGGTATAATGAACTCGCTCTGGCTAGATCGCGTTTCAGACCTGGCCGAGTTGTCTTGTCAGGGCTCGTTTCCCCTTGAGTGACGCTCGGGTGAGTCTGCATCTACGATTGCCGGTTGCGGGTTTGGAATAGGGAGGCGGTCAGAACATCAGTCCGTCGCTCTCGTGATTCACAAATCCCGTGAGCAAGTCCTACTATACCACAATTGAATAGGGAGAGGAAAGATGCCGATCTATGAATACCGCTGCGCCGATTGCGGTCGCCGCTTCTCGGTGTTCTGGCGCTCCTTTTCGGACGTCGAGGAGAACAAGATCAAGTGCAAGCGGTGCGGGAGTGCGCAAGTCCGGCGCCTGGTGTCCCGTGTGCGCGTGGTTAGGTCCGAAGATAGCCGCCTGGAAGATATGGCCGATCCTACGGCTTGGGGTGACTTTGACGAGAACGATCCCAAGAGTATGGGGCGGTTCATGCGCAAGATGATGAACGAGATTGGAGATGAAGCCGGCGAGATGGGGCCGGAATTCGAGGAAGTGGTCGATCGTCTGGAAGCGGGCCAGGATCCCGAGGAGATCGAGAAGGACATGCCCGACCTGATGGGTGAGGGGGCCGGCCCGGGCGGTGGGGGAGGCCTGGGTGGGGGCGAGGATACCTACAGTGCGTCGGATTTCGACGATTAGCGAGAGGTGCCCATGGAACGTGCGGATAGCTCTCTGACAGGGCGCTGGGCTCTGATCCTCGGGGCCTCCAGTGGTTTTGGTGCAGCCACGGCAAGGGCCCTGGCCAGGGAGGGCATGCACGTCATTGGCATCCATCTCGACCCCCGTCGGACGGTTGAGCGAGCCGAGGCGGTTGTCGCTGACATCAAAGCCGCCGGTCAGCAGGCGCTGTTCTACAACACGAATGCCGCTGATCCGCGGCGACGGGCCCGTGTGATCACGAGCGTCGGCGAGGCACTGTCGTCGGATCCGGTTGGTAGCATTCACATGCTCGTTCATACGCTCGCATTTGGAAGTCTCCGCCCGTATATCTCCGGGGACTCCGAAGAAGCTGTTGACGAAAGCCAGATGGAGATGACGCTGCGCGTGATGGCGCATAGCCTCGTCTATTGGACGCAAGACCTCATCGCGGCCAACTTGCTGCAGCGTGGCAGCCGCATCTACGCCATGACCAGCATCGGGTCGCGGCGAGCTTCATCGCACTACGGGCCGGTATCGGCGGCGAAGGCGGCCCTGGAGGCTCACGTGCGTCAGCTTGCGGTGGAGTTGGCACCTCGGGGAATTGTCGCAAACTGCTTGATGCCCGGGGTCACCGACACGCCCGCATTGCGGGCGATTCCCGGTCACGAAGCCATCCTGGCGCAGGTACACCAATACCATCCGGCGGGCCGGTTGACGCAGCCTGAGGACGTTGCGCAAGCCTTGGTGGCGCTCGCAGATCCGCGTCTGACATGGATTTCGGGCGCCGTGATCCCTGTTGATGGTGGAGAAGCGGTTGTTGCTGCCGGCTGATGTCGCAGATGTCGTTTTGGTTGACTTTACGCTCAGGTATGATACAATACCTGGAGTTTATTAGACCCACTTAAGTTGCGCGAGGTAGATTTCCTGCAAAACTGAGTGGAATAGGAGTGCATGTGGAAGAATTGAATCATACCTCTGCGCCTTCCGAACCCATGGAAACCCAGATCGAGATGTCCGACGAGGCGGAAGATACACCGACCGCGCCGGAGGCAGCTGTAGTGGAATCGCCTTCGCCGGAAGCGGCAGTTCCCGCAAAGACGCCCCCGTCTCCGCCCAAGGCGGCCCCTGCATCCACCGACGCCCCCCCTGCATCTACGGATACAGCTGCTTCTTGGGAAGACCAGCTTGAGGAATCTCTCTCCGGCAGCACGCTGAAGCGTGGCGAGCTGCGCGAGGGGACGATCCTGTATCGCAGGAACGATGGATTTGTCGTCAGCATCGGTGGAAAACGTGACGGGTTTGTGCCGATCGAGGATATCCAGGAGGTCGTGGGCAGAGAATTCAACGTCGGGGATGAAGTTCCTGTCGTGATTGCTCAGTTCCGGGACTCCGATGGCAATGTTGAGCTATCGATCTCTCAGGCGTTGCTACAGGAAGACTGGTTGATTGCCGAGAAGCTTCTCGAGAGCCAGGAAGTCTACGAGTCTCGCGTCAACGGTTCCAACCGCGGCGGGCTGACGGTGGACTTTGGCCGTCTGCGAGGCTTCGTCCCGATGTCGCAGTTGATTGGTTTCAACCGTATCCGTCAACCCGCAGAGCGGCAGCGACGCCTCGAGGCGATGGTTGGCGAGGAAATAATGCTCAAGGTGATTGAGGTCAATCGCCGCCGGCGCAGGCTGATTCTGTCCCAGCGGGCTGCTGCAAAGGAATGGCGCACGATTCGACGTCAGTCGCTCCTTGAGGAACTTGAGGCCGGTCAGGTGCGCCGCGGTCGGATCAGCCAGATTACGGACTTCGGTTTGTTCGTTAACTTGGGCGGCATGGATGGTCTGGTGCACATTTCCGAGCTCTCCTGGGGCCGAATTGAGAATCCCGGGGAAGTCTACCACGCGGGTCAGCGGGTCAAGGTCAAGGTGCTGAACGTCGACAATGACCGACAGAGGATCGCGCTGAGTATCAAGGCGCTTACGCCTGATCCGTGGGAGAGCGTGGTCGAACGCTACACGGTCGGGCGGCTTGTCGAGGGCAAGGTGACGCAAGTGGTCGACTTTGGCGTCTTCATCGAGCTCGAGCCCGGCGTCGAGGGCCTCCTGCACAACTCCGAATTGCGCGACATTGCGCAGCGTGAGGAGCTTTCTTCTGGCGACACGATTCTCGTGAAGATTATCCGTGTTGAGCCGGATCGCCGTCGCATCGGCCTGAGTGTTCGACAGGTTCGCCCTGACGAATGGGAAGAGTGGGCGCTCACCCAAATTCAAGAAGAAGCTGAAGCTGCCGCTGCTGCAGAACAGGAAGAAGACGCGGTCGAGGACGATCTCGATCTCGATTTCGACGATCTCGAGGACGAGGGTCTCGTTGAAGAGGACGCGGACGAGGACTTCGATGTCGTGCTGGCTGAAGACGATGTACCTGCTGAAGACGACGTACCTGCTGATGATATGTCAGTAGACGAAGTGCCTGTCGTCGAAGCCTTCGTCGAGGACGTGCCCGCCGCCGATGTAGCCTCTGGCGATGAGTCGCTTCCGGGCGACCAAGCGGAGCTGGAGAATTAGCACTAACGTCATGACGACTAAAGAAGAGAAGATAGTGGTCGAGGGAACGGTCGTTGAAGCCCTTCCCGCCACGCAGTTTCGGGTCAAACTGGAGACCGGTCACGAGGTTCTCGCCTATCTATCCGGTAAGATGCGCAAGTACTATATCCGTATCCTCTTAGGCGACCGCGTTCGTGTGGAGCTTTCTCCCTACGACCTGACTCGGGGACGTATCGTCTATCGCCATAAGAAGCAGCGCGCCGGTTCCTCGGACGACGAGTAAGCGTCTCGGACGACGAGAGACCGTACGTTGGCGCCACGGAGTGATGTTAAGACGCCGGCCCTAAGAGGCCGGCGTCTTTTTCGCACCTATTTGCCGTAGGGGGACGATGATCTATGGACTTGTACCAGGCAATCCTAAGCCGGCACTCGACGCGCCGCTACCGAGATGAGCCGTTGGACAGGGATGCGCTGGAGATGATTGATGATATCACCGCCCACGCGCGGCCCTTGGTCCCGGAGAATCGCTTTCGCGTGATGCGGCGCGATGTCGTCAGTGGCGAGGATCTCATTGCGGCGATGGGAGGCTATGGGAGGATTCTGTCGCCACCCCATTACCTCGTCGCCTATGTGATGGGTGACAGGCTGCCGTTGGTCGATTTGGGTTACCGGATGGAACAAATCGCTGTGCAGATGGTGCAGCTCGGCATCAGTGTGTGCTTCATCGGTAGTATGGGGCGGGAGGATAACGTCCGCGTACGCTTCAGGTTGGCCCGTGGCGGGCGTACGGGTGCATTCTTGATCTTTGGGCGTGCCGCAGAGACGGTTACCGGTAGAACGATCAACGCCGTGATTCGCAGGACTTCCGGTGGTGCGACGAAGTTGCCTGTCCAGGAGATCTTTTTCGATGGCTCTTTCGATACGCCCGGTGCGCCTCCCAAACACCTGGCCAAGGTGATTGAGGCCGGTCGACACGCACCTTCCGCCAACAACGCTCAGCCGTGGCGTCTTTTGTGGCACGACGAGGCACTCTACCTTTTTCTCAAGAAGCAGAATCCTCGATATGGCAGCAAGCCGGTGCTTCAGGAATACCGCCATTTCGATGCAGGCACGTGCATGGCCAATATGACGATGGCCATCGAGGCCTTGGGCCTGGCGGGTCAGTGGAGCTGGTTGGACGGTAAGGGGGTATCTCTGCCTGACTATCCCGAGACGGTGGAACCACTGGCCAAGCTCGTAGTAACCTAAGGGGATACCGGCGTCACGATGCCGTCGGCAACCCGGAAGGTCGTCATTCGCCGACGGAAGCTGTCCGGGAACATCTCGGCATCCGTTGTCGCAAGGATCGTCTGTTCGACCCCCTCCAGCAGCTCCAGAAGGTACCCGCGGCGTGCCCGATCCAGCTCTGCCAATACCTCGTCCAGCAGCAACACCGGCGATTCTCCACTGATCTGGTGCAGCCAGTGTAGTTCGGCCAGGTGGAGAGCGAGCACGGCTGTGCGCTGCTGTCCCCGTGAGCCGTAAATGCCGATATCACGCTCGTTGGAGATAAAGCGCATCTCGTCGCGGTGCGGTCCTACGAGGGTCATCCCGCGCTCGATCTCATGGCGGCGTCTGAGGGCGAATTCCTGCCGGTACGCCTCGTAGAGCGCCTCGACGTCAACCGGAGATTCCTCCTGTAGTTCGGCGAGGGAATCGATCTGATAGGCTGCCCCCTGTGGTCGGGCCGGCTCGAAGTCGGGCTCGTACTGCAGCTTGAGCCAGGCCTGGTCTCCGGTGAGATCCCGGTGCAGACGGTCGATGTGGAGCGTGAGCTCCCGGATCACGCGCCTGCGGAAAAGAGAAATCGTGACGCCGGCCCGAACGATTCTCTCCTCGAGCGGCGCGAGCTGCACAGGGTCGCCGCCGCGTTTGCGTAGATGCCGGAGCAGGGCATTACGCCGCGAAACCGCCTTGCGATAGACTGCGTATACCTCAACGTAGGAAGGGTAGACTTGCGAGAGAAGGTTGTCCAGATATCGACGGCGATCCGCGGGCGGTCCATGCACCAGCATCAAGTCCTCCGGGAGGAAAAGGACCACGTTAAGGTGACCGGCAAGGTCGGATCGCCGCACCGAGCGTTGGTCGATACGGAAGCTCTTTTGCATCCTTCCCCGCCCATTGGAGAGGGATCTCCGCTCGATCGCAACTTCGAGGGTCTCCGTGCGGTCCTGGCGCGTGACTTCCGCCCTCAAATGGGAATAGGGCAACATCGCCTCTTCCGCGTTCCAATGGATCACCTGCTGGTCAACATTGGTGAGCGGAGAGGACCCGAGTGCAAGGAAGGCCATGGCTTCCAGCAGGCTGGTCTTGCCTTGTGCGTTAGCGCCCAAGAGGAGGATGGGGGCGGCGGGCAGATCCAGTTCCAGGCGGTTGTACGTGCGGAATTGCCGCAAGCTCAGGTTTCGGATATGCATCAGGGGTGTATTCTAACATGAGTGCATGCAAGCTCAAGAGTGCGCTATGAGAACCTCAGCAGAACCTTCCGGGAAGGCGGGCGAACGGTTTCAATACGGGGAATGGGGTGACGTCGAAAGAGTCTACACCTACACGGTTTTATGTGTCTTCCCGGAACGTAGGCGCGATTCTTACAGGATAGAGACGGGGGATTGACACTATGACCACGATCTTGCTCGTTGAGGATGCCGTAGAGCTTGCGGAGGTCATCTCACGAGAACTGCGTGCCTTTGGCTATGACGTTGTCCATGCCCCGGATGGGCTGTCAGCTTTGGAGCTATATAGTAGGCACGCTCCCGATCTGATCGTCCTCGATTGGATGCTCCCGAGGCTCGACGGCCTGGAAGTCCTCCGCCGGATCCGCCAGACCTCGCCGGTGCCCATCCTGATGCTGACGGCCCGCGGTGAGGAGGCCGACCGCGTGATCGGCCTCGAGGTGGGAGCGGATGATTATCTGACCAAGCCCTTCAGCATGCGCGAGCTCATCGCGCGGGTGCGGGCGCTCTTGCGGCGCATCGAGCACGTCGAGAGTATTGTGGAGGCCGATCGAGCGCGTGCCGAGGCCCGGTTGACTTACGGCCCGCTCGTCCTGGATCCCGCCGGCTACCGGGCGACGCTTCACCAACGTGATCTGGACCTCACGCGCACCGAATTCGAGCTGCTGCACCTGTTGATGCGCAACCCCGGGCGGGTTTTTAGCCGCGACTATCTTCTCGATACGGTTTGGGGTGAGGCATATATCGCCGGAGATCGTTCGGTCGATAACGCGATCCTTCGACTGCGACGAAAACTCGGCGAGCTGAGTGACGCCATCGAGACGGTCTGGGGGGTGGGGTATCGGTTGAGCGCGCATCCCGGGACGGAGGTATGAGCAGTATGATCAGGGCCCGCGGCTTCTTTTGGCAGGTGAGCACTGCGCGAGCACTTGCGGAGACGTGGCTTCTCGGTGGGCTGGCGTTGTTGGGACTGACATTCAGCACCCCCAGGATCGGCGCGCGCATGCTCAGCAATGCCATCTTCTTCACCATTCCCCTGGTAGCCCTATGGAATGCAATGCGCCTTCGTGTCCCCGAAGGGCCGGGCGTGGTCCGCCACCTCTGGCACGACGTCCGCGCCGCCTTGGCCTTGAGCCCATTGGCTGCAGGATCGTGGGTGTTGGCGCTCTGGGCGCTTGGGCAGATGCCTGTGCTCGGTGAGACGTCGTACGGCTCTCTGGGTGCGGTACTTCTAATCTTCGCTGCCGCCCCCTTCTTTCTGATCTTTCGGTGTGGGGTTCGGGTGTGGCTCTATTGGAACCGCCTCCGTCGCCGGCGCTTGGTCTGGGCGTTGACGCACATCCAAGTCCAACTTGTTTTGGCATTCGCCATCCTGGGTGCGATTGTTGCGTCGGCGCTCTTGGTCATCCCGACGGGGCGGGCTCCCTGGGAGCTTGACACATGGGTATTCACGATCTTACCCTTTCTCGGGGTGGCCGGCGTCATGACGCTGATCGGCTTGGCCGTGATCTTGCCGCCGGCATTCTACTTCTCGTGGCTGGCGACTCGGAAGACCACCAGGCGTCTTGAGGTCCTGACGGAGGCCGCAGGGGCCCTGCGGCGCGGGGACTATGGAACCCGCATCCCCGTGGAGGGTGAGGACGAGGTGGCCCAACTTCAGGAGGACTTCAATGCGATGGCGGCGGTGCTGGAGCAAGCGATGCGCGGCCTGGAGGCAGAGAGGGATAAGGTCTCCGACTTGCTCGATGCGCGGCGCCAACTGATGGCCAACGTCTCGCACGAATTGCGGACTCCCCTGGCGACGCTACGCAGCTACCTCGATTCGCTTCAGCAGCACGTCGATAGGCCAACTGAGCCCAATGGGGAGGCCACCGAGGGCACGTTCGACCTCGAACGTGATCTGGTCATTATGGGAAGAGAGGTCGCGCGGCTTCAGAAGCTGATCGACGACCTCCTGACGCTTTCGAGGGCCGAGGTCGGCGGGCTGGCCCTCGACGTCCGGTCCGTCGATTTGGGGGCAGCAGTACAGCGGCGTGTTGGCGCCGTGGCCCCCCTCGCCTGGCAAAGGGATCGCGTCCGGGTGGTGGCCGATATCCCGAAAAGTCTGCCAAGGGCCCGGGCTGATGAAGATCGATTCGAGCAGATCATGGCGAATCTTCTGCGCAATGCCCTTCGTCACACACCCCCTGGGGGCATTATCGCGGTCTCCGCGGCAGTCGAGGCGGAGGTTGTCTCCATCCGAGTCTGTGACACCGGCCAAGGGATCCCGCTCGAAGAACAAGCCCGGATCTGGGAACGTTTTTACCGTGGGGACGATGCCCGGGCCCTGGATACAGAGGGTGCGGGCCTGGGCTTGGCGCTGGTCAAAGAGCTGACCGAGGCGATGGGTGGCAGGGTCTCCGTTGAGAGCGAACCCGGCGCCGGAAGCTGCTTCAGCCTATGGCTACAACGGCATAGTAGCACCACGTAGCACGTACCGTGCGACAAAGCGCCGCGACAAAGCTGCGACAAAGCCGTGATGGGTAGGTGACACCCCCCTGATATCCTCTGCATTGTGTTTCCCAACGAGGAGGATATCGATATGAACAATCTGGCAATTGAGACTGATGGCTTGACCCGCCACTTCGGAAGTTTCACGGCGGTGGACGGCCTGAACCTGCAGGTACCCCGTGGGAGCATCTACGGCTTTCTCGGGCCGAACGGCGCCGGCAAGACCACGACGATCCGTATGCTCCTGGGCCTGATTCGCCCCAACGCAGGGGTCGTTGAGCTCCTGGGGATGCCCCTGCGCGCGGCCAGGCGCCGGTGCCTGGCCGGGGTCGGCGCCCTGGTCGAGGCCGCCTCGCTCTATCCCCATCTCACAGGCCGTGAGAACCTGGAACTGACGCGCCGGCTTATCGGTGGGCCTCGGACCGAGATCGACAGGGTCCTCGGCGTCGTGCGGATGGAGGAAGCAGCCAATCGCCGGGTCAAGACGTACTCCCTGGGGATGAAGCAGCGGTTGGCCTTGGCCCTGGCGATGCTAGGGCGCCCCGAATTGCTTATCCTGGATGAGCCTACCAACGGCCTAGACCCCGCCGGTATTCGCGAGATCCGGGAGCTGATCATCAGCTTGCCTGAGATCCACGGGATCACTGTCTTCCTCTCCAGTCACCTGTTGGCGGAAGTGGAGCAAGTTGCTACCCACATTGGCATCCTGCACCAGGGTCGCCTGCGATTCCAGGGTACCCGGGATGCGCTCCACGCAGAGGTCGAGAATCGTGTCATCATCGGTGTCGATCAGCCCGAGAAGGCCGAGAGCGTCTTGCGCCGTGCGGGTTGGACCGCGCACCGCGGTCAGAACAATGGTCACGTCTGGGCCTCGATCAACGGGATTTCGGACGTGTCAATGATCAACTCGCAGCTTGTGGGTGAGGGCATCAATGTCTACCAGGTGAATGTGGCCCAGCCCACACTGGAGGACATCTTCCTGGAAGTGACGAGTGACGATTGACGGGTGGCGCGGGATCGGAACAGGTCGCGAGTGGCGCAAGATCCCGCTCACTCCTTGTTTCTTTGATTCTATACTCCCTGATTCTCTATTCTGAAAAGGAGAGGTTTGCCATGACTGCTCTCGTCCGTGATTTCCCCCGCGCGCTGCACGCGGAAAGTCTGAAGCTGAAGCGTACGCTGGTTTTCTGGCTGGCGCTCGTCGCGCCGGCGGTCATCGTCGTGCTGAACGTCCTGATGGCCTATATGCGTCGCGACTACTACTACAGTCGTCCGGCCTTCGACGCTTGGGGCGAGTACGCTATGCAGACGATGGTTTGGTGGGCATTGCTCATGATGCCCCTCTTTGTGACGTTGGAGACCGCGCTGCTCGCTCAACTGGACCACGCGAATGAAGGGTGGCGGCATCTCTTTGCGTTGCCCGTGGCGCGTGGGGCGTACTACGCCGCCAAACAGATCGGCGGCATGGCCCTGATCGCGCTCAGCCTGGCCGCGTTGGTGGTCTTTGAGATCGCCGGGGGCCTGGCCATGCGCATTCTGATGCCCGGCCTTGGCTTTGAGGTGGCGCCCGCGGTGGGAGAGGTGGCCAAGTTCGCGGCCTTTGTTTTCCTGGGCTCGTGGCTGATGATCTCTATCCAGACCTGGGTCGCCCAACGATGGCCGAGCTTTGTCGTGGCGAGCGCCGTAGGTGTGGCGCTGACCATTGTCGGCGCAATGGCGATTCAGAGCGACTATGCCGGCTACTATCCCTACACCCTGCCGATGCTGGTCGCGAACGGATTCAGCGACACCATCCGTCCCCTCAACGTGCTGGAGGAAGGCGTCCGGCCTATAAGGGAATTGCTGATCGGCAGCATCGGCGGCGTCGTGGCTGCCATTGTGGCTGCGTGGGAGGTGACGCGTCGCGACGTCTTGTAGGATGGGCTTCGATGCGGTGCCGGGGAGCCTCTGCGCCGCCGCGGTACGAGGTCCCCGGCACCCAAAATCAAGGCACCCGCGGCCGCGGTTGGCCTGTCTTCAAGTGCCGGGGACTGCGGAAAGTCCCCGGCACTGTTTCCAGCCTTACGTTTGCCCCTGATCGTAAAGCATGGTAAGGTACCCACGGATCGCATTGATCTCTGACCGCGTGGACGTCGACAGGCGGGTTTGCGTCGCGTGGCGAACAAGGAGGGAACCTGGAGATGAAGCCCAAACCTATCCGTACGGTTTCGGTCATTCCGTTGTTGCCCGAGCCTCTTCAACCCCTGTGGAAGTTAGCCTACAACCTGCTTTGGTCCTGGAGGCACGACATCATCGAGCTATTCGTGCGCCTCGACAGCGACCTATGGGAAAAGACCAACCACAATCCTGTCCGGATGCTGGGTATGGTCGAGCAGGAACGCCTGGAGAAGCTTGCCGCGGATGCCGGTTTCGTGGCTCATTTGGAGCGGGCCATAAGTTACCTCGACGGCTATATGGCCGCAGGCGACACCACTTGGTTCCCCCGCGTCTATGGTATGTCCGAAAAGCCTCTGATCGCGTACTTCTCCCTTGAGTTCGGCCTGACGGAGTCGTTGATGATCTTCGCCGGCGGCCTCGGGGTGCTTGCAGGCGATCACCTGAAGTCATCCAGCGACCTTGATGTCCCCCTGGTAGGTGTTGGGTTGCTCTATCAACAGGGGTATTTCCGGCAATACCTGAATCAGGCGGGCTGGCAGCAGGAAGCCTATGAAGACAATCACTTTGACAACCTGCCACTGACCCTCGAGCACGGAGATGATGGTCGGGCGCTGACGATCGAGATACAGATATCGGGCCGCAAGGTCACTGCCCAGATCTGGCGGGTCCAGGTGGGACGGATCCCACTCTATCTGCTGGATACGAACATCCCCGAAAACACCAGGCCCCAGGACCGAGACATCACCGACCAACTTTACGGGGGCGATCAGGATCTTCGCATTCGCCAGGAGATTCTGCTGGGTAT
This sequence comes from uncultured Chloroflexia bacterium, assembly GCA_963775195.1. Classification (GTDB taxonomy): domain Bacteria; phylum Chloroflexota; class Anaerolineae; order B4-G1; family SLSP01; genus PWVB01. The sequence goes on along the minus strand of CAVZIC010000017.1, from coordinate 125,306 downwards.
CGGCGGCTATCGTGCACTCCGCGCGCTGGGTTTGGCGCCGGTCGTCTACCACATGAACGAAGGGCACTCCGCGTTCCTGGCTTTGGAGAACATTCGGCAGTTGATGGTCGACCACGAGCTCACGTTCGCGCAAGCGCGGGAGGCGGCATCCGCCGGCTGTGTCTTCACCACGCATACGCCGGTGCCCGCAGGGCACGACCGGTTCCCCCCGCAGTTGATGCAGCGCTATTTCGGCGACTATGCCGCCAACGACCTGAAGCTGGACTGGAATGGTTTCATGGCATTGGGGCGTGAGAATCCATTTGATTATAACGAATCCTTTTGCATGACGGTCCTGGCGATTCACCTCTCGTCGGGTACCAACGGTGTGAGCGCACTCCACGGCGAGGTCACACGTCAGATGTGGCAAGGATTGTGGCCGGGTGTGCCCCAAGATGAGATCCCAATCTCACACGTCACGAACGGTGTGCACATTCTTTCCTGGATTTCGCGGGATATGAAGGTGTTGTACGATCGCTATCTCGGGCCGCGTTGGCGAGAAGAACATGGGGACCGGGAGGCGTGGCACCTCGCCGCGGACATCGCGCCGGATGAGTTATGGCGGACCCACGAACGCCGCCGTGAGCGGCTGGTGTCATTTGCGCGTTTGCGCCTTCGCCAGCAGTTAGCAGGGCGAGGTGCTTCGCCGAGTGAAGTGCAAGCCGCTGAGGAAGTTCTCGATCCCGAGGCCTTGACCATCGGTTTTGCCCGCCGTTTTGCCACCTACAAACGTGCTACGTTAGTTCTGTGGGATCCCGATCGACTGGCCCGGATTCTGAACGATCCCGATCGCCCTGTTCAGATCATCTTCTCGGGCAAGGCCCATCCGCTGGACAATCCGGGGAAGGCCATGATCCAGGAGATCGCCAGCCTTACGAGGCAGGATCGCTTTCGCAATCGGATCGTCTTCCTGGAAGACTACGACATGACCACCGCTCGATATCTGGTCCAGGGCTGCGATATATGGCTCAACAACCCACGTCGTCCGCGGGAGGCCAGCGGGACCAGCGGCATGAAAGCTGCCGCCAATGGGGTGCTCAATCTCAGTACCCTGGACGGGTGGTGGGCGGAGGCCTACACGCCTGAAGCGGGATGGGCCATCGGTAGGGGTGAAGTATATGAGGATTCGGCCTATCAGGACAAGGTCGAGGCCGAAGCGCTTTACGATCTGCTAGAGCGCGACGTTGTCCCTATGTTCTACGATCGTACGGGTCGGGTGCCCAGGCGTTGGGCAGAGAAGATGAAGGCCAGCATCGGCTCGCTTTCCCATTACTTTAACACGAATCGGATGGTGGCGGAGTATGCCGGCAATTTCTATGTGCCGTTGATGGCTCGCTATCAGGGATTGGCCGAGAATGACTTCAGGGCGACCAAGGACCTCGCGGCGTGGCGTGCGAGGCTCTCGGGTATTTGGTCCCAGATTCGTGTGGAGTCGGTTCACGCAGATTTGTCCGGTGAGCTTCACGTTGGCGAGACGTTCGTCGCTCACGCGACGGTCTTCCTGGGTGAGGCCAAGCCCGAAGACGTTCGCGTGGAGCTGTACGTGGGCATGGTGAATCCCAGCGGCGAACTCGTTCGAGGTCGATCGGTGACGATGGAGGTCGTTGAGACCCTGGATAATAACGGCTATCTCTACGAGGCCCGGACGGCGTGTGCCATGAGCGGCCTCCACGGATTTACAGTGCGAGTCCTGCCCTACCATCCGGATCTGGTCACGCTATTTCAGCGGGGGTTCATTCGCTGGGCCGGATAGCGAGGTGTCGGGAGCGACCGAGACTTCAAGGATCCGATCTTTTCCGGCAAGGTCGCGGTGTAGACGGATCTCGACGTCGCCGCGGGCCGGTCCGGCGAAAGCCGTCCGGGCGAGCGAGCAGACGGCGCGGCCCTGCTCTTCGCCGATCTCGATGAGGAGGCATCCTGTTGCGGAGAGGCGTCGAGCGGCCTGGGCGAGGAGACGCCGGATCACGTCAAGTCCCTCGGTCCCGGCGAGGAGCGCCAAGCCAGGTTCCTTGCGCACCGACGTCGGAAGCATCTCCCACTCCCTTTCGCTGACGTAGGGTGGATTGCTCACGATCAGGTCGAGTGGGGATGTGAGGGGGGTGAGCAGGTCGGCCTGCAGCCACGTCACGTGGGCATCTACGTTATGGCGCCGAGCGTTTGACCGGGCAACGTGCAATGCTGCAGCCGAAATGTCCGTGGCATAGATCCTCAGGTCCGGCACCATCACCGCCAGGGCCACCGCGATACATCCGGAGCCGGTGCCGACATCGATCACGCGAGGGTACCGGTGTCCCCGGATCCACGCCAGAGAGAGTTCGACCAGACGCTCGGTCTCCGGTCTGGGAATGAGAACGTCCGGGGTAACTGAGAAGGTGAGGCCGTAGAACTCTGTTTCCTCCAGGAGATAGGGTAGAGGGACCCCTGTCGCCCGCTGACTAACGAGGTTGACGTAGTCGTGCGTCTCAGCCTGCTTCAGATCCCATTCGGGGTGGGCCAGAAGGGTAGTTCGCTCGATCCGCAGCACGTGCGCGAGGAGGCGTTCGGCCTCAGTATGGGGGCGATCTGTCGTGCTCGCCAGTTGCTCCGCGGCCCACTGCAGAGCTTGGCCGATGGTGGCCCGGTCCGGCAATTCCAAGGGGCCTATTCCTGGCTAAAGCGAGCTTCCAGTTCCTCCAGAAGTTCGGCGGCCTCAACCAGCTTATCAAGCGGATTCTGCTTGCCCGTGAAATACCGATAATCACAGGGCATGACATCCAGCCGCTCTACCAATGAGTTGTGGTGCTTGCGTAGCGTATCAGGCGCAACGCCGTAGTGCGTGGCCAACTCCTCTATGTGTACATCCCGGAGGTTGACTTTGCAGACTGTATAGTCCAAGGCGGCTGCCCAGGCTTCAGGCTTTGGGATATTGAGTGGCTCTTCACCCAGGGCAATCCGGAACTCAAGCCACATCTGGATGGCCGCGCCAATCAAGTCGATGGGCAGATGGGCCGTCGTCATCCCGTCGGTCAAGCGGCCCTCAACGGGGTCCATGCCGCTGCCGAATAGCTGCTCGATGCGATCGGCGACCTTGGAATCCGGTTCCAGCCTCAGATAGTTCGCCAGCGCGTGGAGCGCGCGGTCGAAGTCCCCGGCACGGGAGAGCACCTGGGCCAGACTCAACTGGTAAGTCGGGTTATTAGGATGGAGGGCAATGATCTCCTCCAACCCCTTGATCGCGTCTTCGACATCCCAGTGCTCATATGACGCGATGGCCTTGTCGTACAGACCCTGCGCTTTACGTCGCTTTACCGTCGCTGTTTGTTGAGGACCCATCACGACTCCTTCTCTGCCTCCAGGCGGCGGGGGCTCGCTCAGGACGTGGCCTGGAGACGTGGCCTGGAGAAGCTGACGACCGCTACAATGATCATTATAGCATCGACGTGGGAGCCAGCCAGAAACGCTGAGGCTACCACCAGTGGCCCGGCTCTATCTCGACACCCCAGGTTGCTAACCTTTCGAGAGCTTCCTTCCAGTTTGCCTGGTTCACCACCGCGAGATCGCCGTCACCAGTCAGTGGGCGCAGCCAGCGATGTAGGTCGGCATCAGCACTACGGAGCTCACCAAGGGCGCCCTTGCGCCTGAGGTGCAGTAACCTGACCTCTGCCGTCTCCCCGTCGCCAAAGTGGCCACCCCAGGACTTCAGCAGCTTCTCCCAGCCATCCGGCAGGTCAGTCCCGGTCATTTGTTGAAGCTCTGCGATGATCTTCAGTGGATCCGAGCCTGTAGCTATAGCTGCCTGTATGCTCTCAGGTGTCATGGCCCACCGCCCGTCGCGAGCTTCGGCGATGCGGCGCAACTGTCCGGTCACATAGAGGCTGGGTAATGCGGCACGCGGCATCAGCTCGTTTTCGTGCCACTTCAGGCTATTGGGTAGATCTGCCTGGGCCCCATGCGATTGAGCGATCAGGATCTTGCGTTCGAAGAGCCGCTTCTCGATCTGTTCGGTATCCTCGGGTCGGAACCAGGCCGTGCGATCATCCAATGGGTGAAGCCAATCTGACAGCTCAGGATCAGATGTCAATTGCTCGAGGAGCTCGGCCCTGTCGACCTGAAGAATCCTCGTCTGGCGCCTGACAATGATACGCTCGTAAAGTCGGCTCCACTCTTCCAGAGAGCGCTGCACATTCTGGGGGACGGGTTGCTCCGTGGCCTCCTGCAGATAGGCAAGGATGGATTCCGCCGTCTCCCCACGCTGGAGCGCTTGATAGGCGACGTCACGCGTGAGACGGTACGTGATCACGCTCTCATCGATCTTCTCCCGCTCGGTGAACTGCTCGAGATTGGCCAGCACACGGAGCGGTACCGGACCCAGCGCAAGCAGTTGAAAGTCGGGCTGGAGAACGACCTGCCAGGGCGGCTCCTCGCTCATTGCCGCGGAGGTCCCTCTCGCCGATCTGCCCTGAACCGGGGACTTAGCTTCCCCGGAAGGGAAGGTGGAGTCGGAAGGGGAGCGGGGGCCGGAGGCATAGGCACGAATCACGGGAGTGGCGCGGATGGCTGCGATCTCAGTATTGTCCGATGTCTGATAGCTCACGTCGACGATCCCCATCCACTGCAGTTCCGCGATGGCAGTCTGAGCAATCTGGTATTCAGCGCCCTGGATGGACGCTTCCATCTCACCCCGGTAGGTACCACCATACCACCGCATGTGCTCGGAGAGGATTTCGAGGATCTCTTCGTCGAACAACAAGGTCCCGGGTTGTCCCCCCGTGAGAAGGATCATAAAGAACCCGAAGGATAGCCAACCCAGGTCCACGATCCGCTCAAGCGTGTCGAGGACGAGCTCGCGCATCTTGGTCGGGGGACGTTGGGTCGCCCCCTGGTAATAGCCGGGCAGATAACCGGACGCCGACCCCTGGATCAGAGGTGTCGAAAGGCGAGCGTAGGCCCGCAAAAGCTGGCGCCAGTGCTGAACGGGTTTGGCGCCCCAGAAGAGCGTGACGGCATGGCCCTCGACTGCGGTGATGGTCTCTCCATCCTGATTGACCAGGTTGAGGACCGTCAACATATCGTGGAGCTGCGCAACCCGCCGCAATCCCGGCTCTCCCTCAAATCTCAGTGCTTCAGCCAACCGGCGGCTATCCCGTTTGCCCATCCCACCGGCTTTGAGTTGTCGGGCGGGTTGTCGTCGGAGCTCTGTCCACGCAAAGAGCAACTCGCGCAGAAACTGTTGGGCGTCGCGTACGGCTACTCCTGATGCGGCTGGAGGCGCCACGTGTCCTATGCCCGCGGGGATCGAGCTATCCGAAGGGATGTAGGCCTCCAATCGAGGCGTCGGATATGAGAACATAGCGGACGGCAACACGCTCTGCACTTCGGCGGGAATGCCGAAACGGTAGGACGCGGCAAATGTGCGCAGGGTCGACGAGCTGCGAGGTGTGGATAGGTTGACCAGCAACCCCTTGCTCATCAACGCGGTGAGCACATCGTCGACCTTCGGTCGTCCGATAGTCTCCGGGTACCCATCGACGCGGACCAGGCCTGCCAACACGAGAGGAACTGCTACATCTCTGAAGGAGGCGGTCCCTTCCTGTAGTCGCGCAATCGCGAGAGCGGCTCTCTCGGCCTGGGAAAGCGAGCCTATATATTCCTTGGACCGTGCCATCCGGGGAATCAGCCGGCTGAGTTCGTTAACCAGCCACTCCTTGCGCACCGGCTTCTGGTTCGGTGTCAGCGCCAGTTGGTCCGCGATCTGTTGCAGTGCGTTGATGTGATAGGCCTGCAAGGCCGTCGAAAGACGCTCCACGCTACGAGGTCTCCTTGGGCATGTAGCCCTGCCGCGCCAAATCGGCGAGCACCCGGTCAACATCCTCGTCTCGCAGCAGCGCCGCATTGGGCGTGAGCATTCCCTGGGACGCAGTCGCCAGAATCGGCAATGCCACCTGCAACTCGTGCATCGTCAGGGCATCGCGGGTCTGGAGCATCGCTTGGGCCGGATAGAGCCTGACGTGCCCGTAGCGCTCCCACCATTCCGCCCACCATTTCGTGATCTCAGGGAGAGGCTCGACGTCGATACTCGACCTCCACGCGTTGCCCAGAGACGTCGGGTCCTCTCCGGCTTCGAAAGCTTCGTGTAGCTGCGTTACGTCCAACTGGTAACGCACCAGATTCCGGGAGAACCCCACCGGCCGTGCCCACTTGAGCAGAGAGGTCAAGAAAGCCGGCGGCACGGGTGATTCGACCTCAAGCACCGATTCCGATGCGCTGAATCGCAGAGCCTGGCGGCTCAGTCGCCCTGCGCTCATCGGAAGGGCTAAGGCCTCCAAAGGTACCTCTTCAACACGATTCCAATGCAGGTCCCTCAGGCCATGCAGGCGGAAGGCCTGCACGGCATGTAAGGGAATCGAGACCTCTGGCGACTGTCCGACATCAACTAACCCCAGCGTTTGGAGAGGCCCGGTAATCGTCAACAACAGAGCCTCCTCAAGAAACTTCGGCCACCCACCCTGGGTATCCTCCAGCTTCAGGCCCATCAGATAGTTGTGGGTATCAGGGATGGGAAAGAGGTCGACGAGCCACCGGATCACGTCCTCGGTCGCCAGCCAAGTGTCCTCCGGCAGAAAGGACAGCAGCTCGACCAATGTCCATCGAAGGTGAGTCGCACTTTGGAACACGGCTTGGTCGATGGACACCAAGCCCCAATATCCGTGATAGGCCCGAGACACCCTTATGCTTCCCTCGCGCCAAAGCGACCACCATACAGCCCACGGCGTGATACTGAGATACGAACGAAACAGGATCCCGAGTTGGCGCCCCGGCGCAAGTGCCATCCAATCACGGACGCGGTCAGGGTCTATGGTGAGGGGGCTGCCGCGTAGGATGAGTCCGGCTACTACCAGGACGTGGTACAAAAACTCCGCCCGATCCTGTGTCACGCTCAGCACCTCGGCCCATCGCTTGAGCGCGGCATCGTCCAGATAAGGCTCAGGCTCGTACAACTCAATGGTTCTCTCTGAGTTGATGTTGGTTTTGAGTTTCCGAGCATCCTCCGGCATCAGGGGCCAACAGACGACCGGTTCAGCATACGGGTAGTCAGGCGCTTCCCACACAAGCCGGTCTCTGAGCTTGAACTTCTCGACCTGAAGCAAGTTGAGCAACTGCTGGGTCTGCATCAGGATTTCCCGGGGATCCACCGGCTGCGCGGACTGCGTTGGCGGCGCCGTCGTCGGGAACGGAAGCTGGAGCGTTGTGAGCCACCGGCGAGAAGCCCTCGGCAGGAAGAGCTGACCGTCCTCCATGGTGAGGGCAAGGCCAAGTTTTGTGATTCGCGCAGACATGGTGGACCAGGGTGTCGAGAATCCTTGCCACAGCTTCTGTCCTTGTGGGCCGGTGTAGTAACTGGCGAGATTGGCTTGAAGCTGCAAGGTGACGTAGTAGCGGAACTCTTCGCTAGAGAGGGCCTGGATGGCCTTGACCAGCCGGATGGGGTCCAAGAAGCGTTCGGCCATCTGTTGTGCCAGGCTGCGGCGCGTACGGCCTTTGGGTTCGATCCCGAGGTTCGCGATCTCCTCGCGGAGATGATTCACGCGCCATTCTGCGCTAACAATCTCATCGACAATGGTCTCGACCGGGTCTTCCTGATCCACCTGCCAGAAGGCCGGGTCGTGCGCTTCCTCTGGGGGCGACGAACTGATCCGCTTGTAGCCCAGCTGGGTTGTCAGAGAACGTGACGCTTTAGCCATGTCTCGTCTGCGTATGGGCCAGCGCGCCAGGGATCTCCTCACCGTAGAGGATCAGATATCGGTAGCCCTGCTCCGTGAGGAAGCGTTGTCGGTTCGAGCTGTAGTCCTGGTCGACGGTCTCTTTTGTTACGATGCTGTAGAAGTAGGCCTGACTGCCATCCGACTTGGGTCGCAGGATGCGACCGAGGCGCTGTGCCTCCTCCTGCCGCGATCCGAAGGTGCCCGAGATCTGGATGGCTACGTTGGCATCCGGGAGGTCAATGGAGAAGTTGGCGACTTTGGAGACGACGAGCGTCGTGATCTCTCCGGTACGGAACTTCTCGTAGAGCTCCTCACGCTCGGCGACCTTAGTCTTGCCCGTGATAATCGGGTAGCCGTAGTGCCGGGCGATCTGCTCCAGTTGGTCGAGATACATGCCGATGATCAGAATGCGGTCGCCTGCGTGATAGGTCAAGAGGCGGTCAAGCATGTCCAGTTTGGCGGAGTTGTCGGCGGCGACGCGGTATTTCTGACGGGTATCGGCCATGATGTAAGCCATTCGCTCGGCTTCCGGCATCGGGACGCGAATCTCGTAGCAGACGGCCGGCGCGATCCATCCCTGGCGCTCCAGATCGTGCCAGGGGACATCGTACTTTTTGGGCCCGATCAGCGAGAAGACATCCTCTTCTCGCTGGTCCTCGCGGACCAGGGTCGCCGTCAGACCCAACCGGCGGCGAGCCTGGAGCTCTGCCGTGATGCGGAAGACCGGTGCCGGCAGCAGATGCACCTCGTCGTAGATGATCAGTCCCCAATTACCCTCGCTAAAGAGCGCAAAATGCGGGTACTGTTCGGACAGGGGAAGGTGATCGTTGTCCTTGGTCCCCCGCTTCCGGTGGGTGAGGATCTGGTACGTAGTCACCGTAACGGGGCGGATCTGCTTGCGCTGCCCGGTGTACTCACCGATCATGTCTTCGGAGAGCGTCGTCTTGCCGAGTAACTCCTCACGCCACTGACGTGCAGCGACCGTACTGGGGGTCAGGATCAATGTGTTCATCTGGACCTGTACCATCGCAGCCATTCCCACGATCGTCTTGCCGGCGCCGCAGGGCAGCACAACCACCCCGGCTCCGCCCGCAGCGGATCCATTGGCCCAGAAAATCTCTGCTGCATCGCGCTGATAGTCACGGACCACAAACGGTGCCCCCTCGACCATCATCTCGCGCAGTTGCAGGGGAAGTGTGGCGCCGATCATGTAGCCGACCAGGTCCTCAGCCGGATAGCCGGCCTTGACCAGCGCCTGCTTCACATGCCCGCGTCGGGAGGAAGGAACCTGAAGGGTGTGCGGCCCCAGTCGCTCCAGCACATAGGGCTTGAGATAGCGATTGCGTTCCAGCTCGACGAGCAGCAGGGGCTCATCGGACATCAGTCGCAGCCGCTCCGGATCGTAGGGATCGCGAGTCAGGCGGACCCTGCCGTAACGTTTGATGGCGTCGCGTATCTCGAAGACGACATTGTCAGGTAGCGGATACTTGGCGTAATGCTGCAGTCCCTCGATGATCTCATCCGCGTCAAAGCCTGCCGCCGCCGCGTTCCACAGGGAGAGCGAGGAGATGCGATAGGTATGGATGTATTCCGGACTTTTCTCCAGTTCAGCGAATCTTGCTAAGTGATCGCGTGCGGCTTCGTAGTCCGGGCTATTGACTTCCAGGAGGACGGTCCTATCCCCTTGGACAATCAGCGGGGCATCAATCCTATAACTCATAACCCGTGCATTTTACCTAACATGGTGCCTTAGTCAACGCCTGGGCGCCCTTCGGCAACACTATGATCGGGGATGACACGCATTCCTCTTTATGATAGAATGCGTTGGGCGTGCTGGGTAACTACGCACGACCCGATCGTAACCCGAATTGAGGAGGTCAATCTATGCGTCGAATCATGGTGACGGGTGGGGCGGGGTTCATCGGTTCAAACTTCACTCGCCACATGCTTCAGACTCATCCTGACTACCATGTGGTGGTCTATGACAAACTTACCTATGCCGGGCGCCTGGAAAATCTGCAGGACGTGGCCGAGAGCTTCGCCGGCCGCTACACCTTCGTCCAGGGGGATATCTGTGACGTCCGGTCGGTGGAGCAGACGGTCCAAGCGCAGGAGATCGACACCATCGTCAACTTCGCGGCCGAAACGCACGTCGATCGCTCGCTGATGGAACCCGGGTCCTTCATCCAGACCGACGTCTACGGTACGTACGTGTTGCTGGAGGCGGCCCGCAAATTCGGCGTTGAGCGCTACCACCAGATCAGTACCGATGAGGTCTATGGACAGGTCCTCGACGGGCGTTCCACGGAAACTGACCCACTTGAGCCCCGCAGCCCCTACTCGGCCAGTAAGGCCGGTGCTGACCTTATGGTTCTGGCCTATCGTGAGTCCTGGGATCTCCCCGTGACCCTTACGCGTGGGGCCAACAATATCGGTCCCTATCAGTATCCCGAGAAAGTGGTGCCTCTCTTCGCCACCAATGCACTGGATGACCAGCCCCTCCCGGTCTACGGCGATGGTAGGCAGATGCGAGACTATCAGCACGTGCTCGACCACTGTGCCGGGATCGACGTCGTTCTACATAAGGGCGAGCTTGGTGAGATCTATAACGTCGGCACGGGCGCGGAGATGACCAACCTGGAGATGACGCGCATTGTCCTCGCGACGCTCGAAAAGCCGGAGAGCCTGATCAAGTACGTGGAGGACCGTCCGGGCCACGATCGGCGTTATGCGCTGGACGTCAGCAAGTTACGCGCGCTCGGTTGGACTAACGCTTATACATGCGAGGAGTCTATCGAGCGGACGACACGCTGGTACGCCGCGAATCCCTGGTGGTGGCGTCCTATCAAGAATGGCGATCTCTACAAGACCTATTACGCTCAACAGTATGGCAAGCGGTTGGAAGAGGCCTGACGGGGACGGAGGGTGTGGACAAACACCATTATCAGCTGACCAAGCTCAGCCGCTTTCTCTCTATGGTGCTGCGTCACCAACCGACCCGCTTTCCCATTCGGCTGGACGCGCAGGGATTCGCGGATCTTGACGAGGTGCTTCATCTCGTGCATGCGCTGCCCAACTTCCGGTGGGCCACGCTACGCGATATCGATGCCGTGCTGGACCTCCCCGGTCGCGCGCGCTTCGAGATGGTCCAGACGGAAGCCGGCACCCGCCGGATCCGTGCGCTCTACGGCCATACGGCGCTCCGTCCGACGTATGAGCCGGTCGATCCTCCGGAGAGGCTTTACTATGGCGCCGTGCCCGAAGATGTGGACACGATCTGCCGCGAGGGTTTGAAGCCTGGGGAGCGGCGATACGTTCACCTCACCTCGAATCCGGACCTCGCGCGAGAAGATGCCCTCCCGTATACCGCTGAACCTGTTGTCCTCACCATAGATGCTGCCGCAGCATCTGCTGCCGGCCTACGGTTCTACCATCCTGCCGATGAGATCTATCTCTGCGAAGCCGTTTTACCCCAGTTCATCCTCTGAGGCGTGCCGGCGCACGCATATCTGGCAATTTCCATCCGCTGCGGTACAATGGCGCGGATATCGCACCGCTTTCCAAGGAGGAATGTCCATGCCGGAGCCTTATAACCCGCGGGAGATCGAGCCGAAGTGGCAGCAGAAATGGGAAGATGACAAGCTCTACAAGGCTGTCATTGACGAGACGCGCCCCAAGTTCTATGCCCTTACGATGCTTCCGTATCCCAGCGGTGACATCCACATCGGCCATTGGTACGCGATGGCGCCGAGCGATGTGCGGGCCCGGTTCAAGCGGATGCAGGGATTCAATGTGATGTTCCCAATGGGGTTCGATGCCTTTGGACTGCCGGCGGAGAATGCGGCAATCCAGCGTGGAATCCACCCAAAGGAGTGGACGCTCGCCAACATTGACCGTGAGCGCCAGCAGCTTCGCACGATGGGCGCGATGATCGATTGGGACCGTGAGGCGATCTCGTGCCTGCCCGGCTACTATCGCTGGAGCGAGTGGTTTTTCCGCAAGTTCTACGATATGGGGCTCGCCTACCGCAAGATGTCGCCCGTCGACTACTGCCCCTCGTGCAAGACGACGCTGGCGCGGGAGCAGGTGATCGGTGAGGAGCGTATCTGCGAGCGCTGCGGGTCCCCGGTCATTAAGAAGGATCTGGAACAGTGGTTCTGGAAGATCACGGACTATACCGAGGAGTTGTTGGACTTCTCGAAGATTGATTGGCCCGAGCGCATCCGGCTGTTGCAGACCAACTGGATCGGACGCAGCGAGGGCGCCGAAGTCGTCTTCAAGGTCGCACCTGAGGATCTGCCCGCGGATGCGGAGCCCGGAACCGGTGACCTGGTCGTGTTCACGACGCGTCCGGACACGCTGTGGGGCGCCACCTTTATGGTGCTGGCCCCTGAGCATCCCCTGGTCAATGTGATCACCAAACCCGAATATCACGCTGCGGTCCACGAGTACCAGTTCCAGGCCGGACGGCAGAGCGAGATTGAGCGGCTGAGCACTGAGAAGGAGAAGACAGGAGTCTTCACCGGGGCGTATGCCATCAACCCGGTCAACGACGCGCGCATCCCAATCTGGGTGGCCGATTATGTGATGATGGGTTACGGGACAGGTGCGATCATGGCCGTGGCCGCGCACGACGATCGTGATTCCGCCTTCGCCCTGAAATTCGGGCTTCCGATCATCCCGGTGATTGCCCGGCCTGATCGTAGAGCCAAGAGCCTCGTGTGGCCCGGTTCGGTGCCTGCGGGATTTGACGCTGATCTGGATGACGCCGGCATCGAGTATGAGCGCGGGCCGGTGGGCGACGTCGGCGAAGGCCTGTACGTCAGCCTCCAGGGCGACGCAGAAATCGAGCGCTACGTGCGGCTCATGCGCGACCATCTGGTTCCAGGCAACTGGAACGAGGTAGTCGGCACCGGTTGGTATTTCATCTTCGAGGATGGGGTCAAGCAGCTAGACTCCGTAGCGTCCGACCAGGAGATCCTCGAGCGCTGCAAGGCGCTCTATCCGCCGGTCGGCGACAATCGTACGGTGATGGAGATGCTCCAGCACTGTGAGTTCTATAGCGACGTGCTCTTCCACCACGAGCACGGTACGATGATTAACTCGGGCCCCTTCGGCGGCACTCCCGGCGAGGAAGCTGTGGCCAAGGTCACGGCTTGGTTGGCCGATAAGGGAGTGGGCGAGGCCGCGATCAACTACCGGTTGCGCGATTGGCTGGTAAGCCGCCAGCGCTATTGGGGCGCTCCGATCCCCATCGTCTATTGCGATACCTGCGGTGTTGTTCCCGTGCCCTACGAGGATCTGCCGGTCCTGCTGCCCGATGACGTCGATTTCATGCCTACCGGCGAAAGTCCCCTCAAGTATCACGCGGGCTTCTTGAACACGACCTGTCCGCAGTGCGGCGGACCCGCAACCCGCGAGACGGACACGATGGACACCTTTGTCTGCTCTTCCTGGTACCAGTACGCCTATCTGAGCCCCTACTATCGAGAGGGCGAACCGGTGACCGGCGACGCAATGCCCTGGGACCCGGTGGAGCAGGCCTATTGGGCCCCCGTCGACACGTATACGGGAGGGGCCGAGCACGCGGTGCTGCATCTGCTCTACACCCGGTTCTTCACCAAGGCACTGCGAGACGCCGGCGTACTGAACTTCGATGAGCCGATGCTACAGCTGCGCAACCAGGGTGTCATCCTGGGAGAGCCCCGTTCCGGCGACTGTGTCGACGTTCGGGGAAGCTGGGATGGCGCCGCCTTCCGGGCCGAAAGCATTACGGTTTACAGCTTCGCGGATCAGGCTGCTTGGCCCCCCTTCGCGCGAGATGACGACCGTGTCAGTGGTGAGGTGATGGACCGCGACGAGGTCAGCCTGAAGGTGCGGACGAGCGAGGCCGGCAATCTGGTGGTAGTGCTGGTGGACGAAGAGATGGAGGTCCGGATTCCCGGCAAGGAAGGCCGGGGGACCGTGGGCGATGTGCTTTATCACCTGGACGTCGAGAAGATGTCCAAGAGCAAGAAAAACGTCGTGGCGCCGGATGACCTCGTGGCGGTGTACGGGGCCGATACCGTCCGGGCCTACCTGATGTTCGGATGGCGCTGGGAGCAGGGTGGGCCTTGGGATAGCCAGGGCATCGGAGGGGTGACCAGGTGGCTCAACCGCATCTGGAACCTGGTGCTGGAAGCTCCCGGCGAGACCGATGCGCCGGACGACGCAGCCGCGCGGGATCTGCTACGTGCCGTGCACTATGGGATCAAGCACGTTACCGAGGATATGGAGAGTTTCAGCTTCAACACGACGATTGCACGGTTAATGGAGCTGACCAATGCTCTCGGCAAGGCGAAGCCTGCCTATTGGCAGAGCGAGCTCTGGCACGAAAGTATCAACACGCTCCTACTGCTGCTTGCCCCGGTTGCGCCGCACTTCACCGAAGAGCTATGGGCAAAACAGGGGCAGCCCTATAGCATTCACCAGCAGGCGTGGCCTACCTGGGATGAAGCGATGCTGGCTGAAGATACGGTAGAGATTCCTGTCCAGGTCAATGGTAAAGTTCGCGGTCGTATCACAATGCCGACGCAGGCGGATGAGGAAGCGATCAAGGCCGCCGCTCTGGCCGATGCCAACGTCCAACGTTATCTGGAAGGTAAGCACGTCATCAAGGTCATCGTGCCTCGCGGACAGCTTGTAAGTATTGTGGCGAAATAGTTAGGTAGTTCGACTTCGACCTTGCGAAGCTTCAAGCCCGAGTCTGCTCGGGCCATCTTCGCAAGGTTTTGGTCAAGCACGGTTCCCGCCTGATCTGCCTATCAATCTCTACGAGGTGACATGGCTTCCGAAACGACCCCCGAAAAACGCTCTAACGTCTGGACACTTGTTGCACTGGCTTTCGGCTACTTTATTGATCAAGGGGAAGGGCAGGCGATGTCGGTCCTATTCCCGACGATCAAGGGGCTATGGGGGCTGGACTACACGGCGCTGGGCGCTATTGGCACGGTTCGCAATATCCTCCAGTCGATCAGTGCGCCGTTCTGGGGCTTTGCTGCGGACCGCTTTTCGCGAAAGCGGGTCATCATCTTCGGGACGGGAATATGGGGGATCTGGACGCTGGCCTGCGGGTTCGCCCAGAACTTCGGCCAACTGCTCGCAATCCGTGCTATTTCGGGCATTGGGCTGGGCTGCCTGATGCCGGCTACGTTCTCCCTGATGTCGGACATGTTTCCGCCCCACCGCCGGGGCAGGGCATTGGGAACGCTTGAGTCGGTCGGCGTCACCGGCATTATCGTGGGTACATTGGGTTTGGGGATGCTCGCGACGCCCGCGTTGTGGCGTTGGGGCTTCTTTCTGTTGGGGGGCTTCAGCGTGGTCTCGGGTCTCTTCGTGGCCGTGTTTGTCAAAGAGCCCGTTCGTGGGAGCGCCGAGCCGGAATTGGCCGGCAAGATCACGGAGGCCGCCGCCGCACACTACCGTGCGCAGCTATCCGACGTCTGGCGCGTGCTCCGTATCCCCACGATCTGGGTAGCGATTGCGCAAGGGTTGGCGGGCAGCATGCCATGGGTCGTGATGGGCCTCTACCTCATCACGTGGCTGGTCGACGTGCGGGGGATGACCGAGGCGATCACATTTGACCACCCGGTGGGCAGCGCGACGTTGGCCTTTGCTGCCATCGTCGTCGGCACGGCAATCAGCAATATTATCGGCGGGATCCTGGGGGACTGGGCCGAGGGCAAGAATCCCAAGTATGGCCGCACGATCATTGGGCAGATCTCGATTGTGAGCGGCATCCCCTTGACCTACGTCCTCTTCACCCAGACAGCAACCTGGGGCTTCTGGCGTCTTTTCGCGCTCTGTTTTCTCACCGCGCTGTTGATCAGTTGGCCCGGTAAGGGGGCCAAGGAGCCCATGATGCAGGGTGTTGTCACGCCCGAGCTTCGCGCGACGGCTTTTGCTATGACGACGTTCATCGAGAGCGGCTTTGCTGCATTGGCTGCGTATGTTGCCGGGAGCCTGGCCGATGCATTGGGACTCACCCGGGCGCTGCTCTGGACCATCCCCTTCCCCTGGATCATCTGCGCTGTCCTCTACTCGGGGTTCTATTTCACCTACCCGAGAGACTCGTCTCGGCTGCGAGCTGAGATGGCACAACGTGCAGTTGCGCTGGAGATGCCCTGAGAGGCCGGATATGAAGGTTGAACTCATCGCCATCACCCAATACCTCCGAGACAATGGAGGCGCGGAGCGTCTGATCGAGCACGCCGGCCGTGTCTGCTATCGCAGCCAGGGCAAGGGCGACCCGGCCGCGTTTCTCCGGGCACGACTGAAAGAAGGTCACGAGAGCATCATCGAACACGCGAGCGCCACTTTTGAGATATCCGGGATCAGCCGTGCTTGCTCCCACCAGCTCGTGCGTCACCGTCTGGCCTCCTACAGCCAGGAGAGCCAGCGGTACGTCGATATGTCGGAGCCGATGCTGGTAGTTCCCGATGCGATCGAAGCGGACGAGGAATCCCGTGCGACCTGGGCCGAGTTCCAGGCTTATGTCAAGGATACTTACCGCAAGCTTCGGGCCCGAGGCATACGAAAAGAGGACGCTCGGTTCGTTCTTCCGAATGCTGTGGAGACGCGCATCATCGTGACGATGAACTTCCGAGAGCTGCGCCACTTCTTCCGGCTGCGCATTTCGCCGGAGGCGCAGTGGGAGATCCGCCGGATGGCAGTTGAGATGCTCAAACAGCTGGTGCTCTATGCTCCGACCGTCTTTGGCGACGCGCTGGCGGAGATCCGGGCTGTGCATCCTGAGTTGATCGATCAAGACGCAAGTGAGGTCGGCTAGATTGAGGATCGCCGTTGTCCTAGCTCCAAGGCCAAGGAAGTCCAATGACTTTGCATGTTGCATCGCCGGTTGAGCTGGCGTCGCTGTAGCGCACGCCGGAAGATGATCTCCGGAGACAGGCGATCGCTGTCTCTCGTTTGGACGCGGTGACTGCGGCCCTCTCTGCCGTGCCGGTCCCCATTGTGGCGGTGAATGCCAATCGACAGATCGTCTATGCCAACGAGGCGATGGTCGGTTTTGTCGGTGCAGAGGCGGCGGAGTCGTTGATTGGGCTGCGCCCGGGTGAGGCGCATATTGTCAGGCCGGCCGATGAACCTCCGGAAGCCCTCGACGTTCAGGTATCGAGCAGGACGTTTCAGGTGGGCGACGACGCCTTCACAATGTTGACGATCACCGATATCGGCGATCAGAAACGCCGGCACGCGCTGGAGCGGATCTTCTTCCACGACGTTCTGAATACCGTGCAGAAGACGCGCGCCGCCGTTGATCTCCTGGATGAAGTGGGAGACGACGCCATGGGGCCGGCGTGGGGGACGATCCGGAAAGCGGTTCTGCGACTGACCGAGGAGATTCAGGCCCAACGCGACCTGGCAACCATGGAGCGTGATGAACTCACGCTGATGCCGACTAAGGTGGATTCGCGATCGTTTCTGGAGGACCTCGCGGAATCCTACTTGGATCGCGACCAAGCCCAGGGAGGCAGACTGGTGCTTGACCCTGAGAGCGTGAGCGTGACCAGGGCACGATCTTCCGCGCCTGCTATCCGATCAGGCCCCGTTACGCTTCTGAGCAGGCGTGTCCGTAGGGAAGAAACCTTTGGGGTTTTCTCAAGCGGCCTCAAAGCCCAGGGCGCGCTCGCGCAGGCTCACGTACCGATTCTGGCCGATTACGAGGTGATCGAGAACATCCACCTCAAGCAGTTTGCCTGCATCGACAAGCCGCCGGGTTAATGCCACATCCTCGGGCGAAGGGTTCGGATCACCCGACGGATGATTGTGGGCCACAATCACGGCTGCGCAATTGCGCCGAACCGCGCCGCGGAATACCTCGGCGATGCGCACCAACGATGTGTTGAGGCTGCCCACGTAGAGGACCTCCTGGTCGACGACGCGATTGCGTGTGTCCAGATAGAGAACCACGAAGTGTTCCTGCTGCTGGAAGCCGAGTTTTCGGCATCAGGACATGCGCCGCATCGCTGGGCGCCCGGATCTGCCAGCGCTCTTCCGGACTCTCCGCCATGAGACGCCGGCCGAGTTCCAGGGCTGCCAGGATCTGCGCCGTCTTTGCCGGACCAAGCCCCCGCTCGGCGGCAAGCTGGGCGAAGTCGGCCCGCGCAAGTCCGCTGAGCCCATTGTGGTTGGCGAGGATGCGGCTGGCCATCGTCAGCACATTCTCACCGCCAACGCCCACGCGCAGGATGATCGCCAGAAGCTCCGCGGTGGAGAGTGCTTGAGGTCCGGCACGCATCAGACGCTCGCGAGGTCGCTCTTCCATAGGCATCTCTTTGACGGTGATGTAACTCATCGGCTTGCCTCCCGTATGGGCGATGGTATAATTTTCTGCGCTTAATCTAGCACAACGCCTCTAATATCCTGGCCGGGGTCTCATTGCGTCCCTTGTTCGGCCGAAGGAGTCCTTAGCAAATGATCGACCAACTTCTGGAAATCCTGCCGCAGGTGGTGACGGTCCTTACGTTGGTCACCGCGGTTTTTGTCACCAGTTTGTGGCTGGGCATGGTCATGTGGACCTTCCGCGACATTCGTGCCCGCACCCGGGACATCGTGGTCCAGATTATGGCGACCTTCATGGTCGGTGTGCTCACGTTGCCCGGTCTGATTGTCTACTTCCTGATCCGCCCTCGTGAGACACTGGCCGAGGCGTATGAGCACGCACTCGAACAGGAAGCGCTGCTTCAGGCTATCGAGGAGCCCGAGGTTTGTCCCGGTTGTGCGGCCAAGATCCGGGATGACTTTATCTACTGCCCCTATTGCCACACACACCTGAAGAAGAAGTGCGTCGCCTGTGACGCGGTCCTAGCCCTCGATTGGAACATCTGCCCTTATTGCGGTGCCTCGCAGGGCAGCAAGGTTGTTGAGCCTGTGATGGATCGTGAGGTTGATCTCTCGCCGGAGCCAGAGGCATCGATCCAGGCTTAAGCAACTGTGCAGGTCGGTTTGAGTGGACACCGGGACTTTGAAGTCCCGGTGTCTTTTTGTTGGGTTTGGGTCTAGCCGAGATCGGCCTCCCGGATGGTGTGCACCTTGATCATGTTGGTCACGCCGTGTACCTCAAGGGGGATGCCGGCCGTGAGCACGATGTTGTCGCCCACGTTGGCGTGCTCACGCTGGTTGGCGGCGTTGACCATGCGTTGGATCATCTCATCGGTGGTATGGAAAGCTGCAACGACGATCGGGATCACCCCCCACATCAACTGCATGCGGCGGGCCGTCGTCGGGAAGGGCGTGATCCCCAGTAGAGGCACTCTGGGCCTGTGCCGCGCGACGATGCGTGCCGTGCGTCCTGATTCGGTGGAGCAGAGGATAGCGGCAACTCTGGCGGTCTTGGATAGGGCCACCGTCGCGCTGCTGATGGCCGTCGTGACCATCTCGGCGTTGGCCTGACCGCCGGCGATAGGCAGATCGAGCATCTGATCGTAGGGGAAGTCCTCGGCGGCCTCGACGTTCTCGGCGATGCGAGCCATCATCCGGACTGCCTCGACGGGATACTTGCCGACGGAGGTCTCGCCCGAGAGCATCACAGCGTCGCTGCCGTCGAGGATAGCATTTGCCACATCCGAGGCCTCGGCGCGGGTAGGGCGCGGCAGCTCAATCATCGACTGGAGCATCTGTGTCGCGGTGATGACCGGCTTGCCCAGCACATTGCTCAGATGGATGAGGTGCTTCTGGACCAGGGGCACTCGTTCGGGTGCGATTTCGACGCCAAGATCGCCCCGCGCGACCATCACACCATCCGACGCACGCACGATCCCCTCGAGATCATCCAGGGCCTCGGGTTTCTCTATCTTCGCGACCAACCCCGGGATCTGGTGGGGATCTTCTCCGATCTGACGTGTTGTGGGTGCATCGACGTGCGCGAGCAGGTAATTGCGCAGCGCTATGACGTCCGTGGCCCTCCGCACAAATGAGAGCGCCAGGTAGTCTAGCTTGAGTTCGAGGGCGACGAGGGCATCCTGCTTGTCTTTGTCGGTCAGTGCCTCGATCCTGAGCTTGACGCCGGGAAGGTTCACGCCCTTGTGTGACGTCAGGTTACCACCTACCACGACGCGGCACGTTAGCCGGTGAGAATCTGAAGCTACAGCCACCAGTTCCAACGTTCCATCATCGAGGAGCAGGTGATCTCCTGCCTTAACGTCCTCGATAATGTCGGGATGTGGAAAGGGGATCTCTTGCCGGGGGTCGTCGATGGCGCCGGATGTCAGAATCACATCACTGCCCTCGTCCAGCAACACCCCGCCTTCCGGGAGTGTTCCCACCCGGATCTTGGGCCCCTGGAGGTCGCCCATCAACGCTACGTAGCGGCCCTCTTCTGTCGCAACGCGCCGGACCATCTCGGCTGTACGCGCTTCTCATCCGGGGTACCGTGGGAGAAGTTCAGCCGCGCCACGGTCATTCCGGCATCAATCATGGCACGAATCACTTCGGGGTCTTCTGTAGCCGGCCCCAGTGTGCAGACAATCTTAGTCAACGGCATATGCATATCTCCTTGTGCCGCTTGAACCCACGACCGGGACCAAGGCCCCGAGACGATAGATTGAGGCATTGTACCCTTTTGCTGTGCCATTGTCCATTGTTGCAGTGTGGACCCGGAAAACGCGAACTTGCCTATGCTGAAAGTATGAATAACATGCCATTGTAGCACTGCCACCAAGACGCCACAATTGCACAGCCACTACGACCCAGACAGCGTCCGGGAGGAGATCGATGGCGATGACCCTATACCCTATGGAAGGCGTGTTTCCTATCCTCTTGACCCCGTTTGACGTCAATGAACGCGTCGATGTCGATAGTTTGCAGAGCCTCGTGGATTTCCTGTTGGCGGCAGGTGTACACGGGATGGGGATCGCCCTGGGCAGCGAGGTGATGATGCTGACCGAGGCCGAACGTGTGTTGGTGACGCGCATTGTGACCGAGCGCGTCGCCGGTCGGGTGCCCGTCGTCGTGAATACCGGCGGCGCGAGCACCGTGATCACGGTGCACAACAGCCGTCAAGCCCGGGAAAACGGGGCCGATGCCGTGATGATCATCCCTCCCTCCTCCGACGTAGGAGCAGAAGGGCTGGTGGCGTACTACGAGGCTGTGGCTGAGGCTGTTGACCTGCCGATCTTCATCCAGGATGTGAGCAATGCGCACGTCTCGGCGGGTACGGCGCGGCGCATCGCCGAGGCGTGCTCCCAGGTGCGCTATATCAAGGTGGAGAGCCATCCCACGCCGGTGATGGTCGATGAGGTCGTGCGGACGGCCTCCGACGTCCTCACGGTCTTCGGCGGTGCCGGCGGGCACTTCATCGTCGAAGAGCTGCGTCGTGGGTCGCAGGGCACCATGCCCGGATGCTCCAATCCGGAAGCCTTTGTCGAACTGTGGCAGAGGTATCGCGCCGGCGATGAGCCGGGAGCTATTGAGGTCTTCTACCGCAACATCGTCCCCATTAACCGTGTCGCGGAGCAGGGTTGGGGCGCGTTTTACAGTGTCCACAAGGAGATTTTACGCCAGCGAGGTGTCATCCGGACCAGTGTGGTGCGCGGTCCGGTACACCCCATTGACCCCAGGATGCTCGCCGATCTGCAGATCGTCTTCGACGGGCTCTATGGCTAGTTTCCGGCGGTCGGTCCGCTCCGGGCTTGCCGATTTCCGGCTATCAGTCCTATGGTGAACGTAGCACACGGTCGAAGAGCCACGCGGTCCACTATCGGCATCGTGATGCGGGGCTTCAGTCGCCCCGATTACGAGATCTGGTTGAGTGCCACGGAGGCCGCAAGGGCGGCGAACCTCAACGTCGTCACCTTTGCGGGCTATGCCCTGCAATCTCCCGTCGACTTCGATAGCCAAGCCAACGCGGTCTACGAACTGATCGACGCGGAACAGCTTGACGGCGTCATGCTGCTCACGAGCGGGCTGGGTCTCTATGTGGGCATTGAGGGCGTGCAAGCGTTCTGCCAACAACTCCGCGACATTCCCACGGTGAGCATTCAGATGCGCTTACCCGGCATCCCCAGTATCCTTATCGACAACTATCGCGGAATGCGGGACGTCGTCGAGCACCTCATCGACGTTCACGGTTATAGGCGTCTCGCTTTTCTCCGCGGACCCATCACCCATCGCGGCGCCAGGGAGCGATATCGAGCTTACGTAGAGACGCTGGAGGACCGCGGGATTCCTCTGGATCCGACGCTTGTAACGCCTCCCAGTGAGTCGTGGGATAACCGTGTCGGTATCGCTCGTTTCCTCGCGGGCTTTGGGGCTCCGTTGAACGATCGCGTTGATGCAATCGTGGGGACCAGTGCGGCTCTTGCGCGGCAAGCCCTGGCGTGGCTGCGGGCGGAGGGCGTGCAGGTGCCGGAGCAGGTGGCTCTCACGGGTTTCGACGATTTCGCCTACCTGGGAGGCATGATACCTCCTCTGACGACGACGCACGTGCCCTTCGAGGAGGTGGGGCGGCACGCGGTGGCTTTGCTGCTTCAGCAGATGCAGGGCGACGCGGTGCCCTCGCAGGTTGATGTCCTCGTGCGGATGGTCGTTCGTCAATCGTGCGGGTGCCCCAGCGAATCTGTGGTACGAGCAGGCCTCCAGCAGACTGGCGGGTGCCTCCAGCAGACTGGCGGGTGCCTCCAGCAGACTGGCGGGTGCCTCCAGCAGACTGGGGGTGCAGCAAATCGGCAAGTGGGCGAATCAGCACACGGGGAGGAGAAGGCCCAGCAAGGCCGCGACGTTGCCAGGATGGCGCTGGGACCATGTGCAGCGCTACGGGCAAACCGCGATGCTGCTATTGCTGAGATCGCGGGATTGGTCGCCGCCCACTGCGATAGTCCGATCCGCGCGGGCGCTCCTGAGGATCTGACGCCGCCGTGGGTGGGGTCCCTCGTTGATGCCCTGGTCGAGGATCTGCATGATGTGAGCCTGGCACCCGGTCGGCCTGTCTCAGCCTCGGCCTTCCTGGCGTCCTTCAAGCAAGCTCTGCTAGAGATTTCGGAGAGCGGACAGGATACGACCTGTTTCCAGGACGTCATCTCCGCCCTGCGCCACGCTGTGTTCCCTCTGCTACACCCAGCGGAGAATGGGGACCTCACGGCCTCGGCGTCTCTGTCCCTGGGCCCCTCCGTTCCGCTTCTCGAGCAGGATGATAATCCGGTGCCGGTCGACGTGGTCAGGTCGATGGTCTACACGGAAGAGTTGCTCGCCCAAGCGCGCGTGATGGTCAACGAGAACGTACAGAGCGTCTCGGTGGCGACAAGATTCGCTATCGGCGGGCAGGCCGCGACATTGTCGCAAGTCGGCCATAGGGTGACGACGGTCGTAGACATGGACGAGCTTGGCGATACATTGGCAGAGGAGCTCCCGCGGATTGGCATCGAGCGCTTCTATCTGGCCTTGTACGAGGAGCCGGACAACTTGTCCGGCTGGGCCAGACTGCACTTCGCCAGCTCCCCTGAAGGGAGGATCGACGTGCCCGCGGAGGGCGTGCGTTATTGGTCCCAGGATCTACTGCCGGCGGACGTCATGTCGAAGCTCGAGCGGGGTGGGCCATACAATCTGGTGGCCGAGTCACTGTTCGTGCGACGCGATCAGTTCGGTTTTGCGTTGTTCGGCGTAGGGCCTCGGACGATCTTATTCGAGGACCGGCCTGCTGAAAGCACAGTCTATGACTTGGTGCGAAGCTATGTGAGCGATGCGCTCTACGGGATTCTGCTGTACGACGAGGCTGTGCGGGCACGACAGCAGGCCGAGGAGGCGGATCGCTTGAAGAGCCGATTCCTCTCGATGGTGAGCCACGAGCTGCGGACACCCCTGAACCTCATCGTCAGTCTAAGCGAGATGCTGATGTGGGAACAGCGCGGGGATCATCAGGAGCTCACACGGATTCACGCCAGCGCCCAGCACTTGGATGGCCTGATCCGGGACGTCCTGGATCTGGCCAGCAGCCAAGTGGGCCAACTACGCCTGGTAAGGGAGCCGCTGGACGTCCGGCAAGCCCTGGAAGTCGTGCTCATGATCGGGGAACAGATGGCGTCGGATAAGGGCCTGTTGTGGGTGGCCGAGATCCCGGACGAGTTACCTACTGTGTGGGGAGATCGGACGCGGCTCAGGCAGGTCGCGCTCAACCTGGTCAGCAACGCCTTCCGCTTTACCTCTGAGGGGGAGGTCCGGTTACGCGTCGAACATCTCAGATCAGAGGGTCCTGAGCGTGATACAGTCAGGGTTACAGTCAGTGATACCGGGATTGGCGTGCCTGCTAACGAACAGGAAGCTATCTTTGATGAGTTTCGCCAGTCGGAGCGGACGGCGGCCCGAGGCTATGGCGGCTTGGGGCTCGGTCTGGCCATCAGTCGTCGTCTTGTTGAGATGCACGGTGGGAGCATCGGGGTCCACTCGTCGGGCATCGAGGGCGAGGGGGCCTCGTTCTATTTCACACTGCCGGCGATCCCCGTGCCAGGCTCCCTGGATGCTTCCTCGTCCGCTCCGGCGGACAAGGAGGCTATGGTCGGGAAGGAGACGACAAGTGTGGGACGCGACCGGGCGGGTCCGGTAGTGATCCTGTCCGGCGCCGATAGTATAGGTGAGGCAGAGGGACTCTCACCGTACCTAAGAGAAAGAGGCTATGGCGTCCGTGAGATTCGAGTTGCAGCCACGGACGTAAGTGATGGCCCGGGAGGGTGGTTTAGCGAGGTGCTCCAAAGCTCTCCAAGTGCTGTGATCCTGGGGATGAAGCCCGCTTCGGAGCAAGGGTGGGCGATGATGAAGGTTCTCAAGGAGAATCCTTCGACGTGGCACACGCCCGTGCTCTTCTACTCACTGCTACAGAACGAGGATAGCGGGTCGTTGCTCGCCCTGGACTATCTGAGTAAGCCTGTGAGTATCGTGGACCTGGTCCAGGTGTTGGAGCGTCACGGAGTTGTGAGGCACGAAGAGGATCAGGAAGCGGGGTCAGTCTCACAGCCGCCCATCGACGCGACCATCCTTCTCGTAGATGACGAACCGGACATGCTCGCTACGCACGTCTGGCTGCTTCAGTCGCAATACCCTAGTTCTCGCATTCTGCAGGCCTCGAATGGACGTCAAGCCCTCGCGCTTATGGACCAAGTGCGCCCAGACCTCGTGCTGCTCGACCTGATGATGCCTGAAATGAACGGTTTCGAGGTGATCGCGCAGATGCAGGGCCACCCGGATCTCTGCGACATTCCGATTGTCGTGCTGACGGCGAAGACGCTCACCGAAGCTACCCTTGCCCAGTTGAACCAGGGCGTGACAGCCGTCCTCGGGAAGGGGTTGTTCAGTGCCGAGGAAACGCTCTATCACCTGGAGGCAGCGTTACGGCGCAGCAATCTGCCGAACCTCGAGACCCGCAAGCTTGTGCGGCGGGCGATGGCTTACATCCACGACCACTATACCGAGCCGATCAGTCGTAAGGAAATCGCGGCGTATGTGAACCTCAGCCCGCGGCACCTCGATCGTGGCTTCTCCGAAGAGACCGGGGTCACACCCATTGCTTATCTCAACCGCTTCCGCTTGCGCCAGGCCCGGCGATTGCTGCAGGGCACCGCATTGAGCATCAGCGAGATCGCGGCAGCGGTCGGCTTCTCCGATAGCAGCTATTTCTGCCGCGTCTTCCGGCGAGACCTCGATATGTCGCCCAGTGACTATCGGAATACCCACGTTCCGACTGAAGAAGGGTGAGCCAGCCGGCGAAGCGTCCGATCGTGTCCGGTTTGTACAAGTAACCTGTCCATCGCGTGCAAGACACCCATCGTGACATCGCCTATAATAACAGCGTAGGGATTGGCATATTAGTATGCCAAGCTCCTGCGTTCCGCCGATGCTCATAGGCAGTTTTCCTCAGAGGTGGGCAATCGCGATGTCGCGACCAAAGCTGATGCTGGTCGAAAACGACCCGTATTTCATCTACCTTCTCAAGTTGTACGCCGAGCAGTGTGGATTTGCTGTGGTCACCACCAGCTCCGGCGCTGCCGCTTGTACCATGGCGCAGGAGGAGCGGCCCGACGTGATTATCCTCGAGGCCGAACTTCCCGAGATCACGGGATGGGAGGTTCTCGCCCTGCTCCGCGCCGAGCCTTGCACACATGAGATTCCTGTTGTGATCTGCATATGGCAAGACAGCGAGGTGGCGGACCGCCGGGTGGCAGCCGACTATCGCGCGGCTGCAGATGGCCGCAAATGCCAGGTCGAGATGACCGCGTCCGAGGCACTCCTGCATAAGCCGACGCAGTTTCATGAGTTTGTCGCGGCCCTGAAAAATCTTGGTGCGTGGCCGGAAGACAGCACGGTAGCCGACAATCAGGTTGGCAGGCTAAGACCCGGTGCTCTAGCCTAAGTGAGTACCAGGCGTCAGCAGGCCGATAGCAGAAGATCTCCAGCAGCAGGTTGGCGACGGCAGACCAGCGGTGCCGGTTCGCTGGCGTCGGAATAGGCTTCAACCTAGCGAGACAACGGATCATTTCACACCATGAAGGAAGAGGCGATGTCCAACGTTCAGACCCCAAAAGAGGTGCGGCAGACGGCCGAGCGGCGGCAGATGGCCGGAGACGGCAACGGGCTGCCGGTCCTGCTAGAAGTGAGGGATCTCAAGAAGCATTTTCCCATCAGCAAGGGGTTTTTCTCCCCCAAGACGGTGGGTTATGTCCGGGCAGTGGACGGTGTTAGCTTTTTTATCCGCAAGGGAGAGACGTTGGGCCTGGTAGGTGAGAGCGGGTGCGGCAAGACCACAACCGGGCGCGTCATCTTGAGGGCCTACGAACCGACAGGTGGCGAAGTGTGGTTTGACGACCGCGCGATGGGGCCTGTCAACGTTGCCGAGTTGGACAAGCAGGAGCTGAAACAGTTGCGGCAGAATATGCAGATGATCTTCCAGGACCCCTATTCATCTCTGAATCCCCGTATGACGCTGCTGCAGATTGTCGGTGAGCCTCTCCTGGTTAACAAGATCGCGAGGGGTCACGAACTGCAGGACCGGGTGGCCAATCTGCTGGAGGTCGTTGGACTGCGTCCCGAGTATATGACGCGCTATCCGCATGCTTTTAGCGGCGGGCAGCGACAGCGCATCGGGGTGGCGCGGGCCCTTGCGATGCATCCCCAGCTTGTCATCTGTGACGAACCGGTCTCTGCACTGGATGTCTCCATCCAGGCCCAGACGCTAAACCTACTGCAGGATCTTCAGGAGGAATTCCATCTTACGTATCTCTTTATCTCGCACGATCTGAGTGTCGTGGAGCATATCAGCGACCGCGTTGCCGTGATGTATGTCGGTAAGCTGGTTGAGCATGCGACGACCGAGGCGCTGTTTCTGAACCCGATGCATCCCTATACCGAAGCTCTTTTGTCCGCGGTGCCCAAACCCGATCCACGCTATCGGACCGAGCCGATTGTCCTGGAAGGGGATGTCGCAGATCCGGCGAACCCGCCCAGCGGGTGCTACTTCCATCCCCGTTGCCGCTATGCGATCGACATCTGTGCACAACAAGAGCCGCACTTGCGTGAGTTAGGCCCCGAGCACTACGTCAGTTGCCACCGCGCAGAGGAACTGAGCCTGTCGGGTGTCGCGGATATGATGGCTGTCGCGTGATCGCACCCTAGGTACGAGAAGGAGGTGAGTATTGACCGAACCTTGTCAGTGGTCGGTGCCCGCGCCTCTGCGCCCAGCGGACTGGGCGTGGGCGTGGTGCGGAAACATGCCCTCTCTCAGTCTTGCAGTGTCATCCAACAAGGAGGTTGTAATCTATGAGTCGGCGACATAAGTTAACTCGGCGCGAGTTCCTGTACCTGTCCACCTTGGCTACCGCTGGTGCCGTCGTCACCGCCTGTGCCCCCAAGACCCCCGTTGCGACGGCCCCAACAGAGGTTCCTCCGCCCGATACCCAAGGGGACACGGGAGCTCCGGACACCGGGAGTAAGTACAAGGAAGCCCCGATGCTCGCGGCATTGGTGACTGCGGGGACCATACCCCCTGTGGATCAGCGCTTGCCGCTCAACCCGTACGTTGTTGATGTCGCAGAGATGGTCGGCAACTATGGCGGTACGATTCGCCGTGGCTTCAAGGGTGTCTCTGACCGCTGGGGCCCCACGAAGTTCATCGACCGGACCCTGGTGTGGGTCGATCAGGATATGGTGCTGCAGCCCCGCCTCATCGAGAGCTGGGAGGTCAGCGCAGATGCCAAGACCTACACGTTCCATCTACGCAAGGGACTGAAGTATAACGACGGCGTAGAGCTCAAGAGCGGGGACTTCAAGTGGTTCTATGACTACTACGCCACGAACGCGGACCTTCAGCCATCAGGGTGGACCAAGCTCACCACGACCGATGAGAACGGCAACAAGGTGATGGCCGAGGCCGAGTTCCCCGATGACTACACCGTCGTCTATAAGTTCGCCCAATCCAATCCGCTCTTTATGTATGGGGGCCTGCGCGAGGGCAACGGGTTCTCCACCCCTGCGCACCATATGAAGCAGTGGCATATCGACACTTGTGACGACCCGGCTGCGCTGGAGGCCGCTGTTACGGAGGCCGGGTTCAACTCCTGGAACGAGTATTACGAGAACGACCGCCAGTGGTGGTACCTGAACAAAGACAAGCCCATGACCACGCCGTGGCTTGCCCAAAACTCACTCGCCGAGGAGCTGTTCCTGATGGAGCGGAACCCCTACTACTTCGGCATCGATCCTGAGGGCAACCAGCTTCCCTACATCGACACGGTCACCCACCGCCTGTTCGAGTCCACCGAGATCTTCAACCTATGGATCGTGAACGGCGAGGTCGATTTCCACAATCGCCACGTCAACCTGGCTAACTACAGCCTCTTCAAGGAAAACGAGGCCAACGGCGACTACAAGGTTCTCCTTGGCATCAGCGCAGGGCATGTGGCGATGCAGTTGAACCTCGCAACCAAGGAAGCCAAGCTCAACGAGTTCTTCAACACGCGGGACGTCCGCATCGCAATCTCCTACGCTATGAACCGCGACGAGATGAACGAGCTGATCTTCGATGGTCTGCAGACACCACGCCAGTACAGCCCTGTATCGGTGTCGCCCAACTACTATCCGAAACTGTCGGATGCCTACATCGAGTACGATCCCGACACGGCGAATCAGATGCTGGATGCTGCCGGCTACGATCAGAAGGACGGTGATGGCTACCGGATGTTCAAGGACGGCAGTGGCACCATCTCCTTTACCATCGAGGGCACGGATGAGCCGGGCAGCGCCAACGAGGATGCAGCACAGCTCGCTGTGAAGTACCTCAACGATGTCGGCATCAAGGCGACGTATAAGTACTTCGAGCGCTCGCTCTACACCGAGCACTACGAGGCCAACGAGATCGAGGCAGCCTGGTGGGGTGGTGATCGCACCGTGTTGCCGTTGGCACCTGCGGCGATCATCTTCCGTGGTGTTGGAATCGACCGCCCGTGGGCAGCCGGCTACGGCATGTGGCTCACCAGCAATGGGACCGATCCCAACGGCATTGAGCCCCCGGCGGATCACTTCATCTGGAAGATCTGGGATGCTTGGGACAAGGTCGCTGCTGAGCCCGATCCCCAGAAGCAGAACAAGCTGTTTGAGGCAGTCCTGGATGTCTGGGCCGAGGAGTTGCCGATGATCGGCTTGCTCGGTGAGGCACCCGCCCCGGTAATTGTCAAGAATGGCTTCCGCAACTACATTGCGGGCATGCCGGTCGATGACACGACGGGGGATGAGCACATTTTGCAGACCGAGTCCTACTTCTGGGACGACCCGGAAGCGCACACAGCCTAGACGTGCGCTGTCACACCTTCGTGGAGGGCGGACCTTCGCGTCCGCCCTCCATGTCACAGAAACCAGGCGTTAGCGATCAGGGATTGGGGATGAGTCTCTGAGTCCGACAAGCCTAATCCCCACTCCCTAGTTTCTAAGCCAGAACGCAGGAGGCCGTGCATGCTCAGATACATCCTAAAGCGCGTCGTGATTATGGTGCCGACGCTGATCGTGATCTCCATGATCTCCTTTGCGATTATCCAGCTCCCCCCCGGCGACTACTTGACCTCCTACGTCGCCGGGCTCCGACAGATGGGTGACAATGTGGATGAGACCGAGATCGCGGCCCTCAGAGAGCGGTATGGGCTCGGGCAGCCGGTCTATGTCCAGTACTATAAGTGGGTGTCCGGCATCATCTTCAGGGGCGACTGGGGCCAGTCAATGGAGTGGAGGAAGCCGGTGAAGGACCTCATTTGGGAGCGGATGGGTCTGACGGTGTTCCTCTCCCTGATTGCCATCCTGGTGAGTTGGTTCATTGCGATACCCGTTGGCGTGTTCTCTGCGACGCACCAATACACAATGCCCGACTACCTGTTCTCGGCGTTGAGTTTCATCGGCGCCGGCTTACCAGGGTTTATGGTCGCGCTGGTGGTGATGTGGGTGGCAATGCGTCAGTTTGGCCTGAACGTCGGGGGGCTCTTCTCGCAGGAGTACATGGTTGCCGCCTGGAGCGTGCCCAAATTTGTCGATTTGCTCAAGCACCTCTGGATTCCCGTGATCGTCATCGCGTTGGGAAGTACTGCCGGCAGCATTCGCACGACGCGCGCCAACGTGTTGGACGAGCTCAACAAGCCTTATGTGGAGACGGCCCGGGCCAAAGGGCTCAAGGAGCGTAAGCTCATCTGGAAGTATCCCGTCCGGGTAGCGATGAACCCCTTCTTCAGTACCGTCGGGTGGACGTTGGCCAGTCTGATCTCCGGTCAGACGCTGGTGGCTTATGTGTTGAGCCTTCAGACTACGGGCCCGATGATGCTTCGAGCGTTAACGTCCCAGGATATGTACCTGGCGGGCAGTTTCCTGCTGCTCCTGAGCGCTTTGACGGTTATCGGTACTTTGATCTCGGACATCCTGTTGGCGTGGGTCGATCCCCGCATCCGCATGGAGGGCTGACAATGGCGATCCCGGTCCGCACAAATCCAGAAGCAACGCCCCGCCGCAGCGCACTGCCGGTACGTGGAAAGCAGGCACCCTCCGGGGTGCTCGACCTTGAGGAGCAAGGCGTCTCCTCGGAGGAGGAACGGCTCTACGTTGCCAGTCAGTGGCAGTTGATGTGGTGGAGGTTTCGCAAGCACAAGCTGGCCCTGATCGGCGGGACGATCCTGATCGTACTCTACCTGGTAGCCATCTTCGCCGAGTTCGTGGCGCCCTATGAGCCGGAGGCTTACTTCAGCCGCTACAAGTTGGCACCGCCAACCGCGGTCCATATCTTTGACGCCCAGGGGAAGCTGCATTTCCCCTTCGTCTATCAGCGTGAACGGGAGCGAGACCCGGAGACTTTGCGTTATTTCTACATAGACGATACCTCTACTCGACTTCCAATCCACTTCTTCGTGAAGGGTTCACCTTACATGATGTGGGGACTTATCCCGTCCAACGTCCACCTCTTCGGACTGACGGTCGACCGAGAGGAGCAGGGCGTTTTCCTGGCGGGAGCGGACCGCTTGGGTCGCGACCTATTCTCGCGTCTCTGCTATGGGGGGCGGATCTCACTCTCCATCGGCCTCATCGGCGTCTTGATGAGCTTGGGCCTGGGCATCGTATTGGGTGGTATCTCGGGCTACTATGGAGGCCGGATTGACACTATCATCCAGCGGGTCATCGAGTTTGTCCGAACCATCCCCAACATCCCTCTGTGGATGGCGCTGAGTGCCGCCTTACCACCGGACTGGCCGGTCATCCGTCTCTATTTCGGCATCACGATCATTCTCTCGTTGATCGGTTGGACGGGGATGGCGCGTGTCGTCAGGGGACGGTTCCTTGCACTGCGGAGTGAGGACTTCGTGTTGGCCGCACGGCTGTGTGGATCCAGTGAGATTCGCATCATCCTGCGACATATGGTACCCTCGTTCCTGAGCTATATCATCGCCAGCCTCACGATCGCGATCCCCGGCACGATTCTCGGCGAGACGGGGTTGAGCTTTATCGGGCTGGGCCTGCGGGCGCCGGCGATCAGTTGGGGCGTCCTCCTGCAGGAATCGCAAAATGTACGTTCGTTGGCACAAGCGCCGTGGGTCTTTGCCCCGGCGGTTGCGGTCGTCTTGACCGTCTTCGCGTTCAACTTCCTTGGGGACGGCCTCCGCGACGCGGCAGATCCGTACGCGCGATGAACAGTTATCGGCGCGAGCAGCCTCGGGCCGACTACTCTGCATAGGAGCACATCAAGTGAACAATAGCGATAACGATCTGCTGATCGAAGTGCAGAACCTGAAGACCTATTTCTTCCTTGACGAGGGCACGGTCCGGGCGGTGGACGGCGCCGACTTCGATATTTATCGCGGGAAGACGTTGGGCATCGTGGGGGAGAGTGGCTGTGGCAAGAGCGTCACGGCTCGCTCCATCATGAACATCGTTGCCAGGCCCGGCAAGATTGTGGAAGGCAACATTCTCTATCATCGCCGGCGGAATGGCCATGGGCAAAGTGAGACCGTCGACCTCACACAGCTATCCGCCGGGAGCGATGAGATGCGCGACATCCGTGGCGGCGAAATATCCATGGTATTTCAGGAGCCTATGACATCTCTTAGCCCCGTCCACACGATCGGTAACCAGATTGCAGAGGTCATCGCGCTCCACCAGCACGTCAGCCGGGAGGAAGCGCACGAGAAATCCATCGAGATGCTCGAGTTTGTGGGAATGCCGCTGCCCGGTCGGACGATCGACCAGTATTCGTATGAGTTGAGCGGCGGGATGCGCCAGCGTGCCATGGTGGCGATGGCGCTCTCGTGTCACCCGAGCTTGCTGATCGCCGACGAGCCAACGACGGCATTGGATGTGACCACCGAGGCCCAGATCCTGAACTTGATGCGCCGGCTGCAGTCGGAGCTCGGCATGGCCATCATGTACATCACGCATAACCTGGGGGTCGTGGCCCAGATGACCGAGGAAGTGGTGGTGATGTATATGGGGAAGGTCGTAGAGCAGGCCGACGTCGACACTGTCTTTCATAGTCCGATGCATCCCTACACTCGGGCCCTGCTGCAATCCATTCCGCGCCTGGGTCGCAAGACGCAAGACCGGAGACGGCTTGCCTCGATCCGGGGCATGGTGCCGGATCCCTACGCGCTGCCCAAGGGGTGTGCCTTTCACCCGCGTTGCAGCGAGATGATGCCTGGTATTTGTGATGAGATCGAGCCGGAGATGATTGGAGTCGGTCCGGGACATAGAGTGCGATGCGCTCTTTACAGTGATGTAAGTTGAAGGTTTTCCTGGTCTTCCCTCCGCATTGGCTGCCGGCAATGCCGCACCTGGCGCTGCCGACACTGACCGCCCACCTGAGAGCCCAGGGTGTTGACGTCGTACAGCGAGATCTCAACCTCGAGATCTTCGACACCTTGCTCACGCCGGGGTATCTTGAGATGTCGGCGGAGCGGTTGGCAGCCGGGCCGCTCCCCGAGGGGCTCCGGCAGAGATGGGAAGCGCGGGCACCTGAGTTGATCGCCCACGTGGAGACTGCCAAGGCCACGATGCGGGATGCGCGTTTCTACGACGGACGAACCAGTCTCCATGCCTTTCTCACTCTCGTTCAGAGCCTCGAGTTGGCCTCGCTCCCGTATCACCCGAATGCCTTTCAGTTCACGGCATTTCATCCCGGCGTGTCGGTCGATAGCAGTAAGGACTTGGTGTGGGCCGCGCGCAACCCGCAGGCGAATCCCTTCTATGACCTGTTCCGCGCCGGCATCGTCCAAGACATTCAGCGAGAGTGCCCCGATATCGTGGGCATCTCTATCCCCACCCTCGACCAGATGCTCGCCGCGATGACTCTGGCATACTTGATCAAGGACACCGGGATCCCCTCTCACGTGGTGATTGGAGGACCGCACGTCTCGATGTTGCGCGAGCAGCTCCCGCGGGTCCCAAAGCTATTCGACCTCTTTGATAGTGCCGCTCTGTTTGACGGTGAAGGGACACTGCTGCGTTTGGCGGAGGAGCTCGAAGCGGGTGGCGACCTCTCCAAGGTGCCGAACTTGATCTACCGAAAGGATGGGGCCGTGCGCGTCACGGATACCCCGCCGATCGAAGTGCCGACGCTGTCCGGGGCGCCGGATCTGCTGCCCGACTTCGATGGATTGCCCCTCGATCGTTATTTGGCGCCGGATCTCGTCCTGCCGCTGATGAGTTCGCACGGCTGTTACCACGGTACGTGCGGGTTCTGTAACGTCGGATACGGCGGGCCGCGAGGTTTCCGCATGCTGGACCCGGAGTTAGTCGTCGATCAGATGCTTGCGCTTCGCACGAAGTATGGTGCACGGCATTTCTTCTTTGCCGATGAGGCGCTGACGCCTCGAACCCTGCGGGTGCTCTCCGACCGGCTGGGCGATGGGCGCTCTCCGGGTGTGCCGGATGATCTCCAATGGTGTGGCTGCGCTCGGCTTGAGCAGGCCCTGACGCCAGACCTGCTAAAAGCGATGTCGGATGGTGGATGCCGTATGTTGCTCTTCGGATTGGAGACGGCGGCACAGCCGATGATCGAGCGAATGCACAAGGGCACTGAGTCGGCTGTGATGAGTCGGGTCCTGCGCGACAGTGCTGATGCGGGCATCTGGAACCATACCTTTTTCTTCTTCGGGTTCCCCGGAGAGACAATGGAGACGGCGCAGGAGACGGTCAACTTCGTCTATGCCCACCAGGATGCCATCCATTCGGCCTCGCCGGGGGCTTTTCTGCTGGAGCGATATTCACCGGTTTTCTGTACCCCGGAGGCCTATGACGTGAGCCGGGTGATCGAGGACGTGACACACGATCTCGCGATTTACTATGACTACGAGGTAGCCTGCGGGATAGATGAGGCGATGGCCTCTGCGTTGGCGTCACGCCTGGTCGACGCACTTCCGAAGAAGGAGTTCGGCCAATACTACATCATCGATGCCTATCGTTTTCTCTATGCCGGCCACCTGTGGGAGTATGGCCGGCCGATGCCCCTTTGGTTGGCATAGGGCAAAGCGCAGTTCAGCAGATGGAAAATCGACGAATCAGTGTACCGAGCCAGGGTCGATGCGTAGCCTCCTGAACCAAGTCCTCATCTTCGTTGCGTGGGCGGTGACCACTGCCCTCGCTTTCGTCGTGTTGATCGCGGGTCGGAGCAGCCTCGTCACCCTGTTGGCGATCGCCTATGTTGGTGATTCCGTGCGGCGTGGGTGGCAGGTCAGGTTCTGGGGACAGGCGTATTACGTGGTCGCCGGTCTGGCGTTTCTGATCTTTCTCCTTGCCATAGATGGATACCTGAAAGATGGGCGGGCACACTCCGATGTATTGCGGAGGTTCTTTCGTGTTACGGGCATTGAGCTGCTGATTCTTTTTGCGGCGGAGCTCGTGGTCGCACTCGCCCAGGGGGCCATATCCCAGCAACTCGGGGTGGTACTTCTGCCTGCTTCCGGCTTGGTCGGCGTCATACTTGTAGGCTATTCAATCCACATCCATCCCAAGAGGCGGACAGCCCCCAGTAGTGTCAGGCGGTGACTTTGATCCTCCCTGTCCCCTCGGTACGAAATCGCTCTATGGGTCTTACGCAGACCAAAGGATGATGCTCTCATGACCCGCACCTACATCCACTATGATCTACACGATGGTTTCATCCATGACTGGCTGGTGGTGGGACCCCTGAGCCTACCGGTGAAGGGCGAGCTTTCTCTTGCGGACGCCGGGATCCCACCGAGGCAGGCTCAGACGTCCGAGGGTCCCAAGATCGGGATCGAGATAAATGCGGCGGAGCCGGCATCCGTCGAAGACGCGATAGTTACAGTCGGCAATGTCGACGTGCAGTGGAAGCTGGTGAGCGGTCTCGATGATCACACACTCGATCTGTCGGGCCTTGCCCTGGGACGTGGGCTCTACCGTGCCTGGGCGTACGCCGAGCTGGAGAGTCAGATGTCGGGCGAGGTTGCGCTCGTTCACGCAGCCACAGGGCCAATCGCCCTGTGGATCAATGGTCAATGGGTGGGTGCCTCTCCGGCTGCCTCCGCGTCGCATTTGTTGCGCCCCTCTGCACCATTGCGGGTTGTCCTGGCCAAGGGGCGCAACACTGTGGTAGTCCGTTTTGACACCGTAGGGGTGGGGCTGCGCCATCATGCAATGGCGCTGCGCGTTGAGCCGGCTCAGGGGATCTCGGTCACCTTGCCGACGTTGATCTCGCCGGTCGGACGGCGGAATTCCCTGGAAAAGGTCTTTGACGCGGCGTATCTCGACCGCTACGTTTTCACCCGGAAAGACAGCATTGTTGTGCATTGGCCCGAGAAAGACGACCCCGAGCAGACGCTTGAGGAATCCGCCGGCCTGGCGGTAAGGCTATGCGCCTCGGACGGCGCGCCGATCGGAATCGGCGGAGGCGCCTCGGACGGCGCGTCGATCGGAATCGGCGGAAGCGCCTCGGACGGCGCGACGGCGGGACGGATCTACGGGGAGACCAACCGGATGGGAATGGCCGGGAACCACGTGGACTTGGGGCTCGCCTATAAGTATCCGGCCGGCGCCTTCTCCGCCGTTCTGATGCCGAGAGCCAGGGAGTACTATGAGGGGAATATGCGGGTGATGCGCCAGATCCGGTTCTGGAGTCTGGACAACCATCGCTTCACCGAGACGCCTGCGGGCACCTATCCGGAACGCCGTCAGGAAGCCTTGCTGACGGCCGCTCGGCTTGAAAGCGGCACTTTCTCGGAGATGGCCAAGATGGCGATCGATTGGTGGTCGCTGGTAGACGTAAGGGTACTCGGTGATGCAATCGACAATCTGCAGAAAGGACGGCAACATCGCTGGGAGCTCCTGCTCGGGCTGCTGGGCATGAAGCTGCGGTTTGGCGAAGCCCCGGAGTTTCCATCTGATGTTTTCGAGCCGCTCGGTGCTGCGTGCCCTCTCCCCGGTGCCTTCGGCTACAGGGGATTGGTTGAGTCAGAGAGCGATGAGATCCTGGCTGCGACCTGCGAGATCCTTGCCGGGCAGCTTTATCCCGACGTTGTCTTTGCAGCGAGCGCGCAGATTGGCCGGTGGCATCGTGAGCGCGGGGAGCAGGTGGCCCTGGCCTGGATGCGGGAGCGCGCCACGCGGGGTTTCGGGGCGTGGAACTCGGACACGGTCTTCGCCGAGATCTCCGTAGCCCTCTCCCACCTCATCGACCTCGCCGATAGCGATCCGGTCTGGGAGATGGCGACGGTATTGATGGACAAGCTGCTATTTGAGATCGCGGCGAACTCCTTCAAGGGTGTGTTCGGATCGAGCCGCGGGCAAACGTCGGTGTTAGGCCTCTTTGGCGGGTATCTTGAGGCGACCTCAGGCATCGGCAAGCTGCTTTGGGGCACGGGGGTGTTCAACGATGCGATCGCCGGATACGTGAGCGCTGCGTGTATGGAGGACTATGAGCTTCCCGCGATGCTGCAGACAATCGCGACGGAGGTGCCGGACGAGGGCGTCTGGAGTCGGGAGCACCATGCGCCTCGGACGGCGGATGCGCCTCAGACGGCGGATGCGCCTCGGACGGCGGATGCGCCTCGGACGGCGGCTCTCTCTTCCCCCTGTTGTAAGGGCTTCCCCTGTCAACTTCGTCACCTACCGGACCCCCGACGGTATGCTCAGCTCGGCTCAAGGCTACTGCCCGGGCGAGCTCGGCGCCCAGGAGCACATCTGGCAGGCGACGTTGGGGCCGGGCGCGACCGTCTTTGTGAACCATCCGGCGTGTGCCAGCATGGAGAACCTGCCCGGACCGACCTTCTGGCGCGGCAATGCTGCACTGCCACGTGTGGCGCAGTGGCGAGACGCGCTCGTCGCACTCTACTGTCTGCCCGACGATGACTGGATGGGGCTGACCCATGCCTACTTCCCGGCACACGCCTTCGACACCTACGTGATCCGCGATGGCTGGGCCTTTGCGCAGAAGGGCGACGGGTACCTGGCCTTGACTGCTGCACGCGGGATGACCTTTGTACGCGCCGGGCTCGCGGCCTATCGGGAGCTACGTTCGCCGGGTCTTCACAACATCTGGCTTTGCCAGCTCGGTCGAAGGGTTCTCGATGGCGATTTCCAATCATTTCAGGCCCACGTGCTGGCGCTCGACGTCGCCTACGACGATCTCGGTGTATCCTGGACGACGCTTCGCGGGGACAATCTGACCTTTGGCTGGGAGGGGCCACTCTTGCGCAACGGTGTTGTCGTCCCGCTTGAGATCGATGCGCACGTTGAGAGCCCCTACTGTGTCGCTGAGTTCCCGGCGGCGCAGATGGATATTCACGTGGGCGACATCGTCATGCGCTTGAAACTCACGGAGGATTCTTGATCCTCTGATATTCGCCGCACAGGAGGCTCTTTCGTGTCCAAAATCGACGTTGGTGCGCGTTGGGAATCAGAGCTCTCAATCTATGAGGATGCGATCAGCGGGGCGACCGTCCGCCAGTTGACGTCCTATATGGGGCATAGCAATCATTTCTATTTTACCTACCCGTGCTGGTATGACGATGGCCGGAAGATCGTGTTCTACTCCGACAGAGAGAATCGGACGAACCTCTTCGGGGTAGATCTGCAGAACGGCGCGATCACTCAGCTTACCGATTTCGACCCGACGCAGGGAAGCATCGGTGGGTTGAGCAAGAACCCGGTTCGCGAGGAAGTCTACTTCTACCGAGCCGGAGTGCTGACGGCACTCGACTTAGCCACGCTGGAGCACCGCGCGCTTTACACTCGACCGGAGGGCTACGTGGGTGGTAGCTCCAACGCCACCGCCGACGGTAAGTACATCTGCGCGGGCCATTACAAGGACCTCTCTGACCAATTCATGATCGATCTGGGAAACGGGTATGTAGGCTTCCGCGAGATCTGGGAGGCGCACCCGCACTCGACGATCGTCAAGATCCCCATTGACGGCGGCGACCCCGTTGTGGTCTACGAGGAGGATTATTGGCTTGGCCATTTCAACTGCTCGACCAAGCTTCCCGATGTGATGACCTTCTGTCACGAAGGGCCTTGGACGTTGGTAGAAAACCGCATCTGGGGTCTGGATCTGGCGAACGGCGAGGCGTGGCAAATCCGCCCGAATGCGCCCGACGAAGCTGT
Organism: uncultured Chloroflexia bacterium; assembly: GCA_963775195.1. Lineage (GTDB taxonomy): Bacteria > Chloroflexota > Anaerolineae > B4-G1 > SLSP01 > PWVB01. Next base: position 86,412 of record CAVZIC010000017.1, on the reverse strand, counting down.
CGGCCACGAGTACTGGATGAGTGATGGCGAGCACATCGGCTACCATGGGACCACACCCAAAGGCCCCGTCTATGGCGCCATCCGCTACGACAATACCGACCGGGTCGAAGCGCCCTTCGAGGGACACTGCTGGCACTTCCACAGTTATATGCTCGATCTCGTGATCGGCGATGGTGACGCGGCTGACCCCTATCTGCTGCTCTGGCGGTTCAACGAGGGGCGATTTGAAGGGCCCAAAGTCCTGGCGTGGCATCGCGGCTCGTTCCACACCCAGCGCGTCCACGTGCACCCCTGCTTCAACGCCGAGGGCACGCAGGTGATCTACACGGCCGATCCGCAAGGCTATGGTCAGGTCTTCGCCGTAGATGTCCCTGCGTGGTCGGCGCTTCCGGATCTGGCCGATGTCAAACGGCGGTGAGTCGCCCGATTTCGGGCTCCATCCATAGGAGGTGCCGGTATGACCTATAGACCCACAAGCCAGGGGGACCACGGACGTGAGGAGGAGCTGCAGTGGGCGCGCGTCGTGAGCTGCGGCGAGCCTTCCTTGGGCGTCGCCCTGATCTTTGTCCAGAAGCTCTGCACGGCGTTTCACGAGTTCGAACCGGCATGGCGGCAGGACGCCCTGCGCCCGGAATCGCTGAACTATTTCAAGGGAAGGCTGGCTTCCAGGGCAGAGCGTGTGTTGCAGGTGCTGGAGGCCAACGATCTGGCCGCTCTCGATGGTGTGGAGCGCCTGCGCTCGATTCTGCAGCAGCTAGAGGAAGCCCAGAGCCTGGAGGCGCTCGCGGCGCTGGCCGAGCCGGTGCATGGTGTTGCCCACAGGTTGACCGATGCGATGGAGAACGTGACGATTGACGATTGAAGTCTTCTCAAGGTGGTTGATCAGGATGCCACAGATGCCTCGATCTGTCTGGATCGGTCTTCACTCGTTACTCGCCACTTCTTCTTTCCAATCTTGTCTCGATGGAGGCCGGTATGCAGGACGAGTATTGGGGTACGCCGCAAGGTACGTTTGAGGAACGGCGGCAGGCCTACCTGGCCTTCTGCGCGTCGGATTCGCCGAAGGGCGGGACTAGGAATGGGTTCTTCAGCCAGATCGCACGCCTGGAGCTGGGCTTGCCCGTGGACGAGGCGTCGATCCGTGAAGGGATCGCCTTCGTGGACTCGCGCCGCGACTGCTGCGACTTCGCTGTCGGCGGGCTGCTGCGCATTCTCTATCTCTACGACGAGAGCCCCAACATCTCCCAAGACCTGATCGTTGACATCGAGGCCTGTCTGCTGCGGTTCAAGTACTGGTGGGACGAGCCCAAGGGGGATAACGACCGCTGTTATCACACCGAGAACCACCAGATTATCTTCCACTCCGACGAACTGCTGGCGGGCCAGCGCTTCAAGGACCAGGTGTTCAGCAACAACGACGAGGATGGGCGCTACCACATTGAGCACGCGCTGCATCTCATCCGGCGCTGGTTCGATTTCCGCGTCCGCTTCGGCTACAGTGAGTGGCTCTCCCACTGCTATTTTGAGGAGGATCTTCTCGCACTCGTCAACCTGTACGACTTCGCCGAGGACCCTGAGATCCGCCGCCAGGCTAAGCTGCAGATCGACGTTATCCTCTTTGAGATGGCGCTGCACACCTACCGCGGGGTCTTTGGCTCCACGCACGGGCGTACCTACGCATTCCTGATCAAGGGCGCGCGGAGGGAGGGGTCGGCCTCCACCGCCAAGCTGATGTTCGGCATGGGACTCTTCAACAACCCGAGCAGCCTCGGCACGATCCCACTGGCGACGAGTTCGTATCGCTGCCCCACGATCTTTGCGAAGATCGCGGCCGATCTCGACGTTCCCATCACCGTGCGGGAACGCCACAGCCTCAACGTCGACGATGCACCCGCCTTTGGCCTTTCGTACGACAGCCTCGATGACGGCCATCTCTACTGGAGCGTCCAGGACTACACACATCCGAGCATCTACGATCTCGCACAGCGCGTCCGGCGGCTGCGCAGCATCATGCTCTATGAGGATTACCACGAGCGCTACGAGCAGATCCAGCGGTGGCAGATCGAGGACCACGGCGAGGTCGTGGACCGCGACATCGACTGTCACGCGATGACCGAGGTGCACGTCGAGACCTACCGCACGCCGGATTACATGTTGAGCTGTGCACAGGACTACCGCCCCGGCAAACCGGGCTACCAACAGCACATCTGGCAGGCGACGCTGGGGCCGGACGCCGTGGTCTTCACCAACCATCCCGGCGCCGATGACGAGAGATCGCGGCCCAACTACTGGGCGGGCAACGGCATTCTACCGCGTGCCGCACAGTATCGGAACGTGCTTGTCTGCATCACCCACCTCCCTGACACAGATGCCTTTCCCTTTACACACGCCTATTTCCCGACCCACGCCTTCGACGAAGTGATCGAGCGCGATGGCTGGGTTTTCGGGCGTAAGGATGAAGGGTACGTGGCGCTCTATACGAGCCATCCGGGGCGCTGGCTGCCCGCTTCTTCCCTTCAGGGCAACGGGGAGCCGGCGCGGGTGGAGTTACAGGTGGATGCGCTGGATAACGTCTGGCTCTGCGAGATGGGGAGGAAGGCCGATTGGGGGAGGTTCGCGGCGTTTGTCGAGGCCGTGAGCGCGAGCCCTCTCCACCCCGCCTCCGCGGGGCGTACCAGCCCCGCCTCCGCGGGGCGTACCAGCCCCGTCTGCGCGGGGCGTACCAGCCCCGTCTCCGCGGGGCGTGCCAGCTGCGACGGTCTGGCTGTCCGCTACCACTCTCCCTCGTTGGGGGAGGTGACGTTCGGTTGGGCGGGGCCGCTGACCGTCGCAGGAAGGGAGGTCTCCCTTAGGACCGACATGCGTTTCGACAACCCCTACTGTCACCACAAGGCCTTCCTTCCCGGCGCAGGGGACGAGGCACAGCCGGATCGCCGGCGTCTGCTGATCACGCGCCCTAGACGGCGTACGCGGGGTGAGGAAACGCTCACGCTCGATTTCAACTCACAACTCCAAGGAGGTTGAAAGATGTCCGCGGTCAAGGTCACGATTATCGGCGCCGGAAGTGTCGTCTTTTCGCTGGGCCTGGTCAAGGATCTTTGCCTGACGGAGGGGCTGCAGGGCAGCACCGTGAGCTTTGTCGACATCAACGAAGAGCGTCTCGATGTCGTCTATCGACTGGCGCAGCGCTACGCGGAAGACCTCGGCGCCGGCCTGCATTTCGAGCGTTCGCTGGATCGTCTTGAGGCGCTGCCCGATGCCGACTTCGTCATCAACACGGCGACCATCACGCACAACGAGTACTTCATGAAGCGGCGCCGTGAGATGACCGCCGGGTTTGGCTATTTCTATGGGCACACGGGCATGCCCGAGTATCACAACCTGCAGTTGATGCTCGACGTGGCGGAGGACGTGGAGGGCATCTGCCCCGAGGCCTGGATTCTACAGGCCGGGAATCCCGTCTTCGCCGGCACGACGCTGATGGGACGTGAGACGAATGTAAAGGTCTGTGGGCTCTGTCACGGTCACTACGGCTACGCCAGTGTCGCCCGAACCATTGGACTCGATCCCGATAAAGTGGTCTGGCAGGCCCCCGGCCTCAATCACAACATCTGGCTGACGCACTTCTTTTACCAGGAGGACGAGGCCTCTGAGCCGGTGGATGCCTATCCGGTGCTCGACCGCTGGATCGAGGAGAATATCGAGCAATACTGGGAGGACCACGCGCAGGACGGTGTGCCGGCACAGTGGTCGCCCGCGGCGATCCACCAGTACAGAATGTACGGTCTCTTCCCGATCGGGGACACGCCGCGCAGCGGCGGCTGGTGGTATCACATGGACCTGGAGACCCGGACCCGGTGGTATGGGGCCGGCGGCGGGGGGGACACACCCGAAGGACGCGCCCTCATCCTGAAGGGCAAGGAAGAGAAGTATGCCCAGATGAAGGAAGCGGCCTACGATGCCCAGGTGCGTCCGATCACGCTCTTTGGTGATCGGAAGACCAGCGAGCAGCACGTGCCGATCATCGATGGCCTGGTCAACGGCCACGAATACCGCGCCCAGGTCAACGTCCTCAACAATGGTGCGTTGCCCGGCCTGCCCGACGACGTCGCCGTGGAGGTCCCCGCCATCGTCAATAAGCTAGGCATCCAGCCTTTGCGCGTCGATCCCCTCCCGAACAAGATCATGCTCGAGTGCATCTACCCCAATTGGCTGGAGATGGAACAGGCCCTCGAGGCCTTACTGAGTGGCGATCGCTCGATGTTGCTCTATGGCGTGCTCCAGAGCCACCAGACACGTTCGTATGACCAGGCCGTGGCAGTGTGCGACGCGCTCTTCGACATCGAGCCCAACGAGCCGATGGCCTACATCGAGGACATCCACGACCACTATGCCTGGCCCGAGAACCTTCGCAAGGTTTTCTAACGTTGCGCAGGTTGCACGCATCGTGAGACCCGCAGGCGTGGAAGTCCAAGGCGGTACGGGGTGGGAGGAGGCCAGCGGCCCCTCCCTGGGTGCTTTCGCGCCTCGGCCCACCGGCGCCTCCGCGCCCCCCCTACTTGAGATCGAGGATCTGCAGGTCCGGTTCTACCTGGACGAGGGCGTCGTCTACGCGGTCAACAGCGCCAACTTCAACCTCCGGGTGGGTGAGACCCTGGGGATCGTTGGCGAGAGCGGCTGCGGCAAGTCTGTTACGGCGCGCGCCATCATGCGTATCCTGCCCTCCCCCGGCCGCATTGTCACAGGGCGGATCCTCTACCATCGGGAGACGGGCGACGTGGTCGACCTGACCGCGCTGGATCCTCGCGGGGACACGATCCGCGCGATCAGGGGTCTGGAGATCGCTATGGTCTTCCAGGAGCCAACATCATCGTTGAGCCCCGTCCACTCTATTGGGCAGCAGATCGGAGAAGCGATCGAACTCCGTCGCAACCTCACCGCGTTCGAGGCGCGGGACCTGGTGATCGAATTGCTGGCCCAGGTGGGGATGCCCGAGCCGCAGCGCACCATCGACCGGTATCCCCACGAGTTGAGTGGCGGCATGTGCCAACGTGCGATGATCGCGATGGCGCTCTCCAGCTACCCCAGCCTGTTAATTGCAGACGAGCCCACCACGGCCCTGGATGTGACAACTGAAGCCCAGATCCTGCAGCTCATGCGTACACTCCAGCATCGCTATGGTATGGCCATCATGTTCATCACTCACAATTTGGGTGTCATTGCTCAGATGGCGGATCGCGTCGTTGTGATGTACCTGGGCAAAGTTGTTGAGCAGGCGAGGGTCGACGACCTCTTCCACCATCCCTTACATCCCTACACTCAGGCGTTACTGCGGTCTGTCCCGCGGCTGGGGAGCCGTTCGCGGCTTGGCGGCGGGCTGCATCCGGGAAGCCGCGGTCGAGCGCATCAACGGGTCCCGACCCAAGACGCCGGCCTCGACCTCCGCGAGACGGCGAGGCAGCGGCTGCCGTCCATTCGCGGCATGGTGCCCAACGCCTACGCCATCCCCGCGGGGTGCCCCTTTCACCCGCGCTGCGCGGAGGTGCGGCCCGGACGCTGCGACGAGGAAGATCCGCCGTGGCTCGCGCCCGATTCTGATCATTGGGTGCGGTGTGTGCTGTACAGATAGGGATTGGGCATTGATGAAAAGGGGACTGAGACAGAGGGTGTACCCAGTCCCCAATTGCCAGCCCCTAGTCCCTCCTACCAACTGAATCCTGGCCCTTGCGGCACCGGGGCGCACCCATCCTCGAGCTGGAAGGGCGAATCGGGTCCGATCAGGCCCGTCTCCAGGTAGATCGCGTTCGACAGAGACGCCATCACGTTGAGCTGCACGGGACCGCCGCCGTGGGAGGCGTAGGAACGGTGGAATGCTGCTGCCATCGTTCCCACCTGCAGCATCGCGGTAGGGCCACCGGCGCGACGCAGGTCGGGCTGGATCACGTCCACCGCATCGCGGCGGAGGAAGCGGGCGAAGTCTGCCCGCGTATAGAGGTTTTCCCCGGTTGCGACAGGCAAATCCAGCGCGCGGACGAGTGCTGCGTAGCCGTCGACGTCATCCGCCGCGATGGGTTCTTCCCACCATAGACAGCCGAGGTCCTGGAAGGCACGACCGCGGCGGATGGCCTCTGCGGTCGAGAGGGACTGGTTGGCATCGACCATCAGGTCGGTGGTATCGCCGATGACTGCGCGCACGGCCTCGACCCGGGCGATATCCTCCTTGAGAGTAGGTGCCCCCACCTTCATCTTCACCCCGCGGAAGCCCTGATCCACGGCCTGTGCCGCGATGTCCTTGAGACGATCGACCTCGAAGTTGAGCCAGCCGACCATCGCGTAGGCAGGGATTCGCGTGTGGACGCCGCCCCATAGGTGCCAGCACGGCACGCCCAGTGCCTTGCCCTGGCAGTCCCACAGGGCCGTATCGATCGCAGCAATGCCAAAGGTAGCCAGGCCGAAGGTGCCGTGATACTCGGTCTCGCGTACCATTGCCTCGTGCGTCGCCGTGACGAAAGCGGGATCGGTGCCCACGACCAGGGGCTCCAATTCGTGCTTGATGAGAGCGGCCAAGGCGTCGGGCGCCCCGGCGATGCGGCCGAACCCGGCTTCACCGGTGCCGGTGACGGGTGCGCCGTGGACCATTGCGTCCGTATGGACGGTGACCTCGACCGAGCCCGACCCGGGCAGGCTCTGCAGGGCGTCACGGATGGGATCGGGGTTTGGGGCACGGCCGTGCATGCCTGTACGCGGCCGTACAGGAGTGATCTCCAGATGTGTGACCTTCATGAGGCCTCCTTATCAGTATAATGGCGCCATTGTATCCCAGGTCAGCCTCAACAAAAAGGGGCCTGCGGTCATCACGACCGCAGGCCCTGGGGTTGTTCCCCACGTTATCGGTGTTTCCTAACCGTTACTGAATGGCGTAGACGATCTGCACGCTCACCGTGACCGAGAATGATCCGGGCGTCACGCTGGGTGAGGCGACGTCCATCGCTGCCCCGCCCCCAAGGCCCTGGGCCGCGTAGACCGGAACCGGCGCGTTATTCCCGGTCTCGATCACCAGCGTCGGCCGGCCGAGCGAGATTCCCAGTTGGTCGGCGATCTGCTGGGCCTTAGCCTCGGCATTTGCCAGCGCCGCGTTCCGGGCCTGCTCTTCGAGGGCGCTGGAATCCTGCACCGAGAAGTTCACGCCATTGACGACGTTCACGCCCGCATCCACAACACCCGCCAGCAGTTCCCCGACGGCGTCGATGCGATCCGTCGTGACTTGGACCTGGTGGGAGAGGTGATAGACGATCTCGCCGGTGGGCTGGCCCGTGTTCGGATCGCGGACGGTCTCGACCCAGAGATTATAGGCCACGGTCTGGGTCTTATCCGCGTTGATGCCGAAGTCCGCGGCTGCTGCCATCGCGGCGTCCATCGTCTGCGCGGCCTGAGAGACGAGTTCGTCAGGGTTCGGGCCTTGCAGCTCGACGCCGAAGGTGACCTGGGCGGTATCAGGATCCGCGCTGGCCGTCCCCGTCCCTGAGACGACCACGCCCTCCTGATATTGCCCATTGACGATGGCGGCGGTGCCGCCGCCGGCCAGCGATGCAGCCTGACCGGATGCCAGCGTGGCTGGGGGTAACAGCGAACCACACGCGCTAAGCGCGACGGTCAAAGCCAGTACGATTAGGGCCGCGATGGGCCAATGCAGCTTCCTCATTCCTGTCCTCCTGATATTTATCTCATCTGACCATGTCAGACGTTGCGTGTTTGAGGCTGACGATCTTGTGCCTCTCACTACCTAAGACGCACATCCCCTTCAGGAAGTTCCACGCAGCCGGACTATTGAGACTATCCGGGAGTCGAGAGCTTGTCCCGAGCGGCGAGCAGCATATCATGCTTGGTACAGCATCTGAGGCATGGTTGGCGGCGAATCGGGGGTAAAGGAGACCTTATGCGCTATAAGCAGAATCTATCGATCCTCGCGGGGTGGTGTGTATTGGTTGCCTTATTCGGCATCCTGGATGCGCAGGGCATGCGGTTCACATCCCTGCCCAGTGGGATCTCGTTGAGCAAGGGGCTGATGATTCTGTTCGCCATCCTGGCCGGGTATCAACTGGGCGTGTTGATGATCAAGGGGAGCGTGAAGGTTAAAAAGGGGGCTGCCGGTGAGGTCACCATGCTCTCCGGTGTGCTGCGACTCGTCGCAGGGGTAGGCGTGATTGCCCTCTTCCTCGCCTTTTTCGGGCAACTCCAAACTGTTGGCACGGCACTAGGAGCGTTTAGCGGCCTGCTTCTGGGCTGGTCGTTGCAGTCTCCGGTGAGTGGTATGGCGGCGTGGCTTATGATCTCGCTCAAGCGCCCCTTCCGGGTCGGCGATCGCATCCAACTGCCCTCCCTGGGTCTGGTGGGAGATGTCGTCAATCTGAGCCCGATGTACACCGAGCTCAACCAGGTAGGCGGGGCGGTAGGCAGCGAAGAGGCAGTCGGCCGGCCGATTCTCATTCCCAATGCGATGCTGTTCAGCAATGTGGTGATCAACTATACGGCGCGTCAGGACGCGGCTTTCATCCTGGACGAGGTGGTGATCCGCATCACATATGATACCAACTGGGACGTTGCCGAGGAGATTCTGCTCTCGGCTGCTCACCAGGTCACCAGTAACATCATCCAGCAGACGGGCCACGTGCCCTACGTTCGCGCGGACATGTATGACTATGGCATCTATATGCGCCTGCGCTTCATGACGAGCGCGACCGATCGTCCTCGTATCACCTATCAGATCACCAAATTGATCTTCCAGGGCTTCCAGGAGAACGCGCGGGTTGACTTCGCGATTCCGTATATCTATTCGTTCCGAAAGGGTGTACAGGCCTCGGCACGCTTCGGTGAGGCTGAGCAATCCAAGGAAACCGTCGATCTGCGACTTAGTGAGATTGTCTTTGGCGAAGAAGACCGGGCTTACCTCCGGGCCAACGAGGGCGAGATCGACTTGTTGGCCGAGCGCATAAAGACCGAGGGGCTGATCCAACCTGTTGTGGTCAGCTCGGTCTCTGATGGCACCTATCGGGTTGTGGTCGGGCATATGCGGGTTGCAGCGTGTAAGCAACTCGGTTGGCGCTCGGTTCCCGCGGTTGTGCGCGATGCCGATGCGGATCCAGCCTGGATTGCATCGCCACCTATGGCTAGCTAAGACCTCGGGGGTCGATTGTCGCTGCCAGATCCTACGGTATAATGGGCTGAGTGTTGGGGCGTGGCCAAGTTGGCAAGGCAACGGACTTTGAATCCGTGTATCGTAGGTTCGAATCCTACCGCCCCAGCCTAGGCGGCCCGGGCTTATGCCCGGGCCGTTGGCTTTCATTCGCCGGTGGAGAAGCGAGCGTTCGATGACGACAGAGTCTGCGCCTTCTGCTCCCGACCTGACGGCTGAGCTAGAAGCGCGCCTTGAGCAACTCCAAACAGGTGCCCTCTATGCAGTGATGGTTGCCATTGCATGCATGGGAGTGCTGCTGTTGCGGGTGCCCGACGAGCTGCTCGCTGTCGGGCGGAGCCTGGTCTCTGCAGCCCTGGCTTTTGCGGTAGTGACGCTTGCCTTCTTTGTCCGCCGCTGGCGGAACGATGTGGCAGCCTGGCTGCTCTCCTTGGGTTCCGCGACCCTGCTGGGGCTCGTCATCCATTGGATGGCCTATGCCCCTCTCGTTTTTCTTCTCGCGCTGCCGCCCGCCATCGCCACAATCTTGATCAGCATCCCTCTGGGCCTCACGGCATCGGCGGCAGCGACGCTCTTGCTGGTCGTGCCATCCGGAGTACTCCCACCGGTGGATGTTGGCCTGCGCGCCATCGCCGTGGTCGGAATATGGTCGATCGAGGGCGCGTTGGTCATGACGCTGCGCCCCCTCTTGAGGACTGTGGAATGGGCGTGGTTTGGCTATGAGCGCAGTCGTGAGAGCCTTGAGGAGGCGCGGACCTATCAGCAGCAATTGCACGAGACCCTGGAGGATCTGACTGAGGCAAATGCCCAGTTGATGAGACTGAATCGGCTTGCCCAGGCATTGCGCCAGACGGCAGACGACGAGCGCCGTACGAAGGAGCAATTTGTGGCTAACGTGAGCCACGAGTTGCGTACGCCCCTGAATATGATCGTTGGCTTCTGCGAGATGATTATGGAGACGCCGGAAGCCTACGGCGAGGTGCTATCTCCCAAGCTGCTTGCCGACCTCGACGTCGTTTTCCGGAATAGCCAGCATCTTTCGGGGCTAGTCGACGATGTGCTGGACCTGAGCCAGATCGAGGCGGGACAGATGTCACTTGTCCGCGAGCACGTTGGACTCCAGGAGATCCTGGACTCGGCAGTGACTGCCGTACGGCCCCTCTACCAGTCGAAATCGCTCTATCTTGACATCGATGTGCCCGCGGACCTGGCCCCCGTGTTTTGTGATCGCATCCGCATACGTGAGGTAATGCTGAACTTACTGAGCAATGCGGGACGCTTTACCGAGGAAGGGGGCGTCAAGATCAAGGTCAGGGAAGACGGGGCCCAACTTGTGATAAGCATCGCCGATACCGGGCCCGGAATTCCGGAAGGGCAACAGGCGAGGCTCTTTCGGCCCTTTGAGCAACTGGACGGCACGATTCGCCGGCGTTATGGTGGGACGGGTCTGGGGCTTAGCATCAGCCGGAGCTTTGTCGAGCTTCATGGCGGAAAGATGTGGGTCGAGAGCCGGGAGGGGAAGGGAACGGTCTTTTCATTCAGCCTGCCTGTCACCTCACCATCCCCTTCCGACGGCGATAGCTTCATGCGCTGGATGAGCCCCTACAACCCCTACGAGCCTCGTTCCCGCCCGCTCAGGCTCCCCAGGGTGCAGGTACAGCCGCGCTGGGTCATCCTCGAACGAGGGGACGCGATGCGGCGCCTGCTGGCGAGGCATTTGGAGGGGATTGATCTGGTGCCGGTTCGGACGATGGAAGACGCGATTGGCGTGCTGACGGCGATACCCAGTCAGGTGTTGCTGATCAACGAATTGGATGTCGGGCAGGCACTTCAGCGCATGCACGACCGGCCAGGCATGCCGTATGGCGTTCCGGTCATCGTCTGCTCGATACCGGGCGTCGAGCAAGCCGTCAGCGAACTGGGTGTCTCCGGATACCTGGTAAAACCCATCTCACGGGAGTCCCTGCTGTCGGCTTTGGAGCAGCTTGATCCCCCGGTGGAGAGTGTGCTGATTGTCGATGACGAGCGTGAAGCTCTGATGCTCTTCCGCCGGATGCTTTCGTCTGCTGAAAGGCCCTATCGGGTTCTACGGGCGCGGAATGGCCAACAGGCCATCCAGATCCTCCAACAACAGCTTCCCGACGTGATTCTACTGGATCTCACGATGCCGGAGATGGATGGATTCGAGTTTCTCAGGCTCAGAAAGGGTGCTCCGTGGGAGGATATACCCATCATCCTTATCTCGGCCCGTGATCCCTTGGGACATCCGATTGTCAGCAATTCGCTCGCCGTCACTTCGGCAAACGGGCTATCCGTCAATCAGATTCTGACCACGTTGAAGATGCTGACGACCATGCTGTCTCCTGGCATGCCGCGAATGCCCGGCGATCCTATCGTTATGCCGCTAGAGGCTCGGGAGAACTCGTCGGATCTACCAGGTCGGCCAGAACCGCAAACAGGGACTCCCGATTGAAGGGCTTCTGCAGGAAGGCCGCTGCACCCAGGGCTATGGCGAGCTTCTCCTGCGGTAGGATGGTGCAGATGACGACGGGAATCTCGCGGGTGTCGGGATGTTCCCGGAGCCGGCCCAACAACTCCCACCCGTCGACGCCCGGCAGCATCACGTCGAGGACAATGACGTCGGGCCGAACGTCTATAGCGCGGCTCAGGGCTACGTCGGGATCTGAGACACTGACAAGGTCGAAGGCGTCTTCCGCAAGGTAGCGGCGGAATAACCGGAGCGTATCGACGTTGTCGTCCACCACGAGAATGGGCACCCGTTGTGGGAACGCCATCGGAAGGGAAAGCGTGACGAGGCAGCCACAGCAAGCGGCGTCAGTTCGCAACGCCCCGCCCGCTAACTCCAGAAGCTGCCGGCTGACCGCAAACGCCTCGGCCATCTGCGCGTCTTCCATGACCGGCGTACCATCTTCCAGTTGTGCGCAGATGGTAAGTTCGGTCTGCTGTGATCGATCTCGGAGTTCTGCCGCCTTGATCTCGATTTCGCCGCCTGCTGCTGCCGGCACAGTGGCGGACAAGACGTTGAGAAGCGCTTGCCGGGCCGTGTTCAACTGCCCTACGACAGGCGCAAGATCCGGGGGAAGCTCACATCTGACCTTGACGTGCAAAGCGTTGATCAAGGGTGCTGCCGTAGCCAGGGCAGTTTCGATCATTGTGTGGACACTGACGGTCTCCTGAGGAAAGGTGAGGCGTAGCCAATCCAGTTCCTGCTTCGTTCCGGTGAGCAAGGTGTCCGATCTGCCTGCCATCCCGTCGTCCGCAGGCGGTGCCTCCGGCTGGATGTTGAACCGATGCCTCAGGTGGTCGGCCAGGACTCGTACCGCGGCGTGTTCGTCACGACGCAATTGCCGCACACTCAGACACAGATCGGCAGCGGCCTCCCTTTGGCCCAGTTGCTCAATATAACGGTACGTGAGGACATTGTAGATGCGCCAGGCGGCGGCATCGGGGGGGACGTGGCTCTCCGGATGAAGCGCCTCGATCGCCTCAGCCAGCGCTCGCCGAAGCTGCGTGAGGGGGCTGTGTCCACCGTCGAGTTGGAGAAGCTCGAGCAACCGGCTCTTGCGGAGTTCGGACGGATCGTATAGAGACTGTAGCGAATGGCGCAGCTCCTCTTCGAACAAATCTGTGTCTTGTTGTTCCGCCATGTCCGCTAGGTGTCCTGTGGCTGTCCGATTTCCATACCAAATCCAAGTCGAGGTCGATTATACTGGATAGATAGCCAGGGTTCAACCTCTGTCGATTTGTGCCGGATTTCTCCCAGTTTGCTGTTTCGCTTGTCCTATACTCATATCACCCGAGGTGACTCCAGATATGATCCAACTATCGAGATCGAGGCCGGGCCGACTGACAACGCCGAAAGCTCAGCCAAAACAGGGCCCCATCTGGCAACTGCTGAGCAGTCTTTACAGGAGCCGGTTGATATTGTTACTGGCGCTGCCGGGCGTCGCGCTGATTTTCCTGCTCAAATACGTCCCCATGTTCGGGATCGTTGTGGCTTTCGAGGATTTTCGAGCACAGACCGGATTCTTGAGCCCTTGGGTGGGATTGGACAATTTCCGTCTGCTTTTCGGCTCGCCCGTTCTCTGGCGCATTGTGCGCAATACCCTCGTTCTCAACGTGCTGTTTATCACCTTCGGCACGATCACTGCCGTCGGTATGGCGTTGATGCTCAACGAGATCATGCACCCGCTCTTCAAGAAACTCTCCCAGTCGATTATGTACTTGCCGTTCTTCATGTCCTGGACCGTGGTGGCCATGATCCTCTACGGGTTCTTCGATTATGAATCCGGCATGGTGAACAACATTGTTCAGACCCTGGGGATGCAACGATTCTCGTTTTATGAGCAACCCAATCTCTGGCCGACGATCCTTACCGTACTGAACATCTGGAAGGGTACCGGGAGTGGCTGCATTCTCTATCTCGCGGTGCTTGTGGGTATTGACACGCAACTCTACGAAGCGGCGGAGATGGACGGCGCCAGCCGGTGGCAGCGGATCCGTTTCATCAGCTTGCCGCTGCTGGTGCCGACCATTATCTTGTTGACGCTGCTCTCCATCGGGCGCATTTTCTATGGCGATTTTGGCATGCTGTACGCGATCATCGGCAGTAACGCCCTGCTCTATCCCACGACCGACGTCATTGACACCTACATCATCCGTGCACTACAGACCACGACGAACTTCGGGATGAGCACCGCTGTTGGCCTGAGCCAATCAGTGCTGGGCTTCATCTGCGTCTTTGGCTCCAATTGGTTGGTGAAGAAATGGTCCGAGCGTCGTGGCGAAGACTATTCGCTCTTCTAGGTAATCCGGCGATGTCGATCTCTTGTGGCGGACTTCTGACGTCCTTGGCGAGGTGTGTATGAGGCGTGGCAATCTGGGTGACAAGCTGTTTGCCGGATTCAACTACACGGTAGTGGCGTTGTTCACTTTGTTCTGTTTTCTGCCTTTCTACCTTCTGGTGATCTCGTCCTTCACGGATCAGCAGGTCCTACAACTGGACGGGTATTCCCTGTGGCCGCGAAAGCTGTCGATTGAGGCCTATAAGTGGGTGCTGGGCGGCAAACAGGTGTTGGTCGGCTACCAGGTCTCGACCTTTGTCACGGTCGTGGGCACGTTCCTTAGCGTGACATTGATGTGCGGCGTGGCCTATGCCCTGTCCGTCAAGAAATTCAAGCTGCGGAACCCGCTCTCGTTCTACGTCTACTTCACGATGATTTTCTCGGGCGGCCTGATCCCGTGGTTTATCACCTGCCGGATGGTGGGACTCTACGATAACATCTGGGCGCTGATCGTCCCGATGTTGATCAACCCGTGGTGGATCTTTATCCTGCGGAACTATTTCAACAGCTTGCCCGGGGAGATCATGGAGTCCGCGATCATCGATGGGGCCTCGGACTGGACCATCCTGGCCCGGATTGTGCTGCCCCTGTCGCTGCCCGTGTTGGCGACGACTGCGTTATTCGTAGCGGTAGCCTATTGGAACGACTGGTGGCACGGCGTCATCCTCCTTGACTTCGCGAACTTCCGGCCACTTCAGGTGATCATTCTGCGCATCATCAACAGCATTCGCGCTATTCGACAGGCTATGGCGATGGAGGGGGGCAATGCCCTCGCCTTGAGCTCGGCGCAGATTCCGGCCAAGTCCATCCGCATGGCTATCGTCGTCGTGACCATCGGCCCGGTCATCCTGTTTTATCCTTTCGTACAGCGGTATTTCATCAAGGGATTGACCGTAGGATCCATCAAGGGATAGATCCCGGATGCAAGAAAGACACAAGAGAAAGGAAAGGAGGGACCGCAGTTCACCTGGGAAATCAATCACTGTTTGGTGCTGACAGAATTGTAGACCTGCTCCCTATCCGAGTTGACTCAAATGATGCAAGAGGAGGAATCTAGATGGCTATGAAGCTCTCGCGACGCGAAATGCTGCGCCTGATGGGACTGGCCAGTGCCGGTGTTCTGGCCGGCTGCGCTACACCCGAGACCATCGTTCAGACCGTCGAACAGACGGTGGAGGTTGAGAAAACCGTCGAGGTCCAGACGACGGTTGAGGTTGAGAAGGTCGTTACTGCTGTGCCCGCACCCGAAGGGCCCAAGATGATCACCTATGTGGACTCCGCCGGATTCGGCGTGCCGCAGTACCGGGAGTCGATCGATCCCATCGCCAAAGCGCTGTCGGAGAAGATGCAGAGTGAGGGTGTGAATCTGGAGTTGCAGGTGCTGCTGCTGGACGATCCCACCAACGAGTATCCGCTGCTCTATGCAAGTGGCGCCGACTTTACCTTCGCGTTCGATGCCCCCTGGAAGAACATGAACGCGCTCCGTGACCAGGGCTATCTTCGCCCCCTGGACGACCTGATTGGCGACTATCAGAACATCGTCGATGCGATCACGCCTGAGGTGGTCGAGTATAACTATATGCTCGGCCATCTGTACGGTCTGCCGACCGGGTACTACGTCGCATCCCATTCTGCCGGTCACGTCGTCTACCGGCAGGATCTGGCAGAGAAGTATGGGATGTACCCGCTGAAGACTATGGATGAGCTGGAACTCTTCCTGGAGGAGGTCAAGAACAACGAGCCCGGCATTATCCCCTTCGGGGCAGATCCCACCTTCAACACCTACTACCTGGGCGGCGCCCCGTGGAGTTGGTACCAGCCTGAGCAGTACCCGGCGAAATACGGCTACAATCCCGGCAGCGCGATGATCGGTGGTCAGGTCGAGGATCTCCTTCACGATAAGCTGACCTATTCCGACAGCGAGGCCGAGGACAGCTTCCGGGCACAGACCGAGCGTGCGTACCAGTGGAATGAGAAGGGCTACGTCAACAAAGACATGCTCTCTCTGCTGGAGGTCAACGCTTTCGACGAGTTCTTCAACACCGGCAAGTGCGCGGCAATTACCTATAACGAGGCGATTCTCAAGGCCCGGCTGGCGATTCAGCCCGGTCTCCAGACATTCGTGCCTGAAGGCACGGCGGCCGGCTTCGACGAGGGTCAGTTCCGGGAGGGCGGCAGCATCGCCTTTGCTGTCTTCAGACAGTGGAACTTCCAGGTCTTCAACGCCAATAGCGCGCTTGACGATACCCGCGCGGGTCTTCAGTTTTTTGACTGGCTCCTGGCAGATCAGGACAACATCGACCTCTGGCTGTTTGGTGTCGATGGCGTCAATTACCAGAAGCTGCCCAACATGCGCTATCAGGATCTCCCCAACGTCGACGGCACCACAAACTACCGCCGCAACTGGTATGTGGCTGGTGTGCCCGGTCGTTTCGAGCGCGTGCCCGCCGATGCCTCGGACGAGTTCCTCGCGGTGTTGGAGTACATTACCAATCCTGAGTACCACCTGCCCAACCCGCTCGAGCTCTACGAGCCCGACCGTAAGGTCGTCGAGACGGAGCTGGCTCAGATGGACGCTGCCTCCAAGGAGGCGGTGTTGCCCCTCAGCGCCGGTCAGCTGGATCCCGCAACCGGCATCGCAGCGTACAAGAAGGCGCTCGATGACGCCGGGCGCCAGCAGGTCAAGGCTGTCTTCCAGGAGCAGTTGGATACCTGGATTTCCGAGAATGAGGCGACGTTCTCCGATCAGTTGGCACGGGCGAAGGCCAAGCTCGCCGAATGGGAAGCCGGCCCCCACGCCGAGTGGCTGGCGTCGCGGCAGGCATAGTGCCTTCCGAACGCAGTCTTCCGTCAGGAAGATAAGATCGAGCCTCACGCCACGCTGCACCAGGATGGGCCTCGATCATGCCTGACAGGCTCTGAAGAAGGGGGGGCGCTGCTACTTGCAGCGCCCCCCAAGTGTGTCACAACCCCGGCATTTGCCGGTGTATTCATAGTGGACGAGTCCCCTGCATTGTCTTATACTACCTGTTGAGCCGTGTCCGCGAACGGCATTGAAACTAAAAAGACAAGGTCTGAAGGAGGAGGTTGAGATTTGAGTTCCGAAACCAAGTCGAAGGCGGTTGTGGCGGATGCGCCGGCGGTTGTGGATAGAGATGCGGTGGAAGGTGTTGTCTTCAATATCCAGCGATTTTCGGTCCATGATGGGCCCGGCATCCGAACGACCGTCTTCCTGAAGGGATGCTCGCTTCACTGTTTCTGGTGTCACAATCCCGAGGGGATTCGCTCCAAGCCGGAGATCCAGTTCTATCCCGAACGGTGCATCGGCTGCGGCGCGTGTGTTGATGCATGTGAGTACGGGGCGCAGGTTCTGGAAGACGATGTCCGTATCTATGTGCGCGATAACTGCACGATGTGCGGCGCGTGCGTCGATAACTGTTTCTCCGGCGCTCTGGAACTGACCGGAGAGACGATGACCGTCGAGGATGTTATGAAGGAGGTTCTGGCCGACCGGGCGTTTTACCAGAACTCCGGCGGTGGTATGTCCCTCTCCGGAGGAGAACCTCTGCTTCAGAAGGCATTCACCAAGGCACTCCTTGAACGCGCCAAAGCGGAAGGGCTGCACACGGCCATTGAGACCTGTGGCAACTATCGATGGGCCGATCTTGAAGAGCTGCTACCGTTGATCGACCTGGTGATGATGGACATCAAGCTTATGGACCCGGAGGTGCATCGCGAGGTTACCGGCGTGTCCAACGAGCGCATCCTGAAAATCGCTGAGGGACTGATGACCACCGACAAGCCGGTCTGGTTCCGCACGCCCGTCATTCCCACGGTTAACGACACGCCGGAAGCGATTGGCGAGATTGCCGCTTTCGTGCGTCACCTGGCGGACAAACGCCTGGCCCAGGGCGACGCCATCCCGGCACCGCCACCGGAGCTGGATCTGCTGCGTTTCCATCGTCTGGCAGCGGACAAGTATCGCAGCTTGGGGCTTGCTTACGAGGCAAGCAATCTGGAGGCACCGAGCCTTGCCTATATGGAGGAACTGCGAGACGTCGCCCGCGGATATGGAATTGAGGTGAAGAAGGGCAAGTGAGGCGTGACGATTGACGAGTGACGGGCAACGACGGGCTCGGAGCGCCAAGGCAGATGGCGGCGTCTCGATCGTTGTTTGTCACTCGTTATGTTGTTAGCATCGATTGGGTGCCAAATGGATCCATCAGTGGAGGCAATGCGAAATGGCAACAAGGATTATGGCCGAAACGCTCACTTACCAGCAGCGTATTGACGCGCTCCGGGAAGCCAAGCAGAAGTCGAACAACGAAAAACAGGAGATGACCGGGTGTCTCAATAGCGATGATCTGGCGTTTATCCTACCTCCTGAGGACCGGCGAAAAGTCGTTCAGGCCATCAGCGGGTCGGGCGTGCCGATCACCGACGTGATATTGTCCGGCGTCGAGATCACCAGCAACCATCCCAACGGCGGGTTCTTCGGCCCCAAGGCCTGCGGCGAGAACTACGCGGCGCTTCTGAAGAGCCACCCCGCCTTTGTCGATCCGATGAGCTCTCTGGCCGGGGCCTATATGACCAACTTTGGGTCGTATCGTAAGGGCGGATGGAAGCCGGAACTGGATTTCAGCGACCTCCTCGTCGATTGGAAGAAATACCAGTTGATCGGGGGGATCGGTGCGCCCCAACACTTCTGTCAGGATCTCGCCCTGGGCCTGGAGTTGGGCTGGGGCGGCATCCTCGACAAGATCCATCACTATCGTGAGGTCAACACTTCCCAGGAAGCTCAGGACTTCTACGATGGCTTGGAGGCAATCGCGTTGGGGATGCAGGACTGGATCTCTCGCAACGCTGCGATGGCTCGCGAGATGGCGGAGACCGAGGTGCGCCCCCAGATGCGGGCGAACCTCCTCACGATTGCCGAGATCAATGAACGGCTTGTGGCAGAGCCGCCGCAGACGTTCCGCGAGGCCTGCCAGTGGATGGTCTGGTACCAGATGGCCGCGCGCATGTACAACGGAAGCGGCTCGCTGGGCAAGCTCGATCTCATCCTTCAGCCCTATTACGAGCGCGATATGGCCGCGGGCATCCTGACGGATGAAGAAGCTACCTTTCACATTGCCTGCCTCTTGCTGCGAGATACCGCCTACATTCATTTGGGTGGTCCGGACGGTATGATCAAGGATGTCACGAACAAGGTTTCCTTCCTCACGCTGGAGGCTGCGCACTGGCTGCGCATTCCCTGCAACGTCGCGGTCTCCGTCGGCGAAAATGTCGATCCCGCCCTGTTGCGGCGTGGCGTTGAGATTATGTTCGAGGACAAGATCGGTGTGCCGAAGTTCCTGGGCATCGATAACTTCGCAAAGGGATTTGCCAGGAACGGCTATCCGATGGAGCTGGCAACCCAGCGGGCTTATTCGGGTTGCCACTGGTGCGCATTGCCGGGACGTGAGTATACGCTCAATGACTGCGTCAAGATCAACTTCGGCGCAGTCTTCGAGACCGCCTTCGAGGATCTCTATGCTGAAGGCGGGCAACCCTCTGTAGCGCGCCTGTGGGAGCTCTATCAGCAGCATCTTCACCGGGCCGTTGAGGTGATTGCCCGGAGCCTGGATTTCCAGGTCGAGCACATGCACGAGGTCTTCCCGGAGCTGGTCCTGGATCTGCTCTGCTACGGGCCGATCGAGAACGCCGTCGACGCTTCGCACGGCGGTGTCGAGTACATGAACCTCTGTGTGGACGGGGCCGCGTTGGCCACCGTGGCGGACTCTTTCGCAGCGCTGGAACAACGCGTGGAGCAGGAACAACGTCTGACCTGGTCAGAGATCAAGCACGCGGTCGATACCAACTACGAGGGTCCTGAGGGCGAGCGCATCCGGCTGATGATGAAGTCCATTCCCCGGTTTGGCAGCGGTGGCTCGCTTGGCGATGTTTGGGCCAAGCGTATCGAGGAAACCTTCACGGCTTACGTGAAGGCAGGGCCGACGCCCAATGGGCACAACATGATCCCCGGGCTATTCTCGTGGGCCAACACGATCGGCCTCGGGAAGGGCCTCAAGGCAACCCCCAACGGGCGACTTGCGGGGGCTCCCATCTCGCATGGTGCAAACCCCGATCCTGGCTTCCGGAAGGATGGTGCTCCCTCGGCTATGGCCGTCGCGATTGCCGACGTCAACCCCGGATGGGGCAACTCGGCACCTATGCAGATCGACCTCGACCCGGGCCTGGTCCGCGACGAGGATGGCGTCGAAAATGTGATGGATCTCATCAAGACGCACTTTGAGCTCGGCGGCACGCAGATCAACATGAACATCCTGAACAAGGAGCAGGTCCTCGCTGCGCACGCGGATCCCTCACTCTATCCTGATCTGATCGTGCGGGTGACCGGATTCAGCGCGTATTTCAATCGGCTGTCGCCCGAGTTCAGGCAGTTGGTCGTGGATCGGATCATCGCGGAAGGATAACAGTATTATTTACCCTTGCGAGGGTTAGCGACGCGCCGCCTAGACGGGCGCCGTCCTAACCCTCGCAAGGTTTCCGCAAGACATCGAGGACTCCATGGCATACGACGATATCTGTTACCAGGCATTGATGGGGCTTGCTCCCAAGGACATTCCGCATTGGGAGTACCTCGGCTGTCCGCAAGCCGAGACATTCATCACAGGCATCGACTATTTCGACCATCCTCGCCGGTGCCGCCAGCGACTGGCGGAGATGTATCCCAAGCTCAACGTCGAGATCCCCGAGACCGACGACCCGGTTGAGCGTCCCGGCCTGGGGTTGACCCAGGACACCATCGGCGAGGATGCGCAAGGGCGGCGTGTGGTTCGCTGGGGGAATGGGGTAACCCACCACTGGGACAGCGACCCCAGGTTCAAAACGGTCGAAGATGTTTTTGCCTTTTCACCGCTGGCGGAGCCGGACTGGACGGATAGCTACATCGTCACGACCTGGGACTTCACCAGCGAGGAGACGCTCTATCAGCACTTCCGCAAGGATTATCCCGCCGAATGGGGCGACAAAGCCCCCGAGGGATCTCCGGCCCATGTGGGTATATACCAGACGATGTTCATGTGGCCGCTGCTCACCTTCGGGTGGGAGCTCTTTATGCAAGCCTGTCTCGATCCGCGATTTGAGCGGGTCATGGACGAGTTTGCGGAGCTCAACCGCCGATTGTTTCGTGCGTTTGCACGGTTGCCCGTGAACTTTGTGCACTGTCACGATGACATCGTCAATACACGGGGGCCGGTCTGCTCGCCCAAGTGGATGCACAAGTATATCTTCCCCCGGTACGAGGAGTTCTGGGGCATCGTCAAAGATGCCGGCAAAGAGGTTACGTTCATCTCCGACGGCTGTATGGACGCCTATGTGGATGACATCTTCGCCTGTGGGGCACGCGGGCTGCTCGGCGAACCGTACAATGACTACAAGACGATTGCCCGCAAGCACCAGGACTGCTATCTGACGGGTGAGGGAGACACACGCATCCTGGCGCGGAATAACCCCGCGGAAATTC
Source organism: uncultured Chloroflexia bacterium (assembly GCA_963775195.1). Lineage (GTDB taxonomy): Bacteria > Chloroflexota > Anaerolineae > B4-G1 > SLSP01 > PWVB01. The sequence goes on along the minus strand of CAVZIC010000017.1, from coordinate 64,826 downwards.
GCGCGATGGTGGAGAGCATGGTGGAGACGTCACAGATGACCGGCGGGTACTTCATGCGCATCGGCAATGAGTTCACATGGACGACGCCACCGGAGGCGGTGAAGCTGTATCTGGATCTGAGCCACGAGTTGGCGCACCGATAGAGAGTGGCGATTCTATCTTCTGTAGCCCGCCCACGGCCCGGTGTACACGCACCGGGCCGTGGTTCGTAGTCGGCTATTTAGCGCAGAAACGCCGCCACATCTGCGAAATTGGTGGTGTGACAGCCTTCCGGCAGCGACCGGATGATCTGCTGGCCATAGCGTTTGCGCAGAACCCGTGCATCCAGGAGTGCGATGACGCCCCGGTCCGTCTCGGAGCGGATCAGGCGCCCGGCCCCCTGGCGGAGGTTGAGTATGGCGGAGCCTAGCTGCAGCTCGTAAAAGGGATTGCCGCCGCGGGCAATGATGCGTTCTTCTTGTCGTCGGATGACGGGATCGTCGTACGGCACGAACGGGATCTTGTCCAGGATCACCAGCGCCAGCGACTCGCCGGGAATGTCCAGCCCCTCCCAGAACCCGCGGGTGGCGAACAGGATCGCGTTGCCATCCTCCTTGAACCGCGCTACAAGTTCCGGTTGGGTAGCGTCGCCCTGCAGATAACAGGGGTAGCGAGGGTTGAGCGATGGGGCCAACGTGTCGTACAGTTGCATCATGCGTCTGCGACTGGTACACAGGACCAGCGCTCGCCCCCGGCTGGTCTCCAAGAGCCGCCCGACCTCTGCAGTAAGCTCGTCGACGTAGGCCCCCGAGAAAGCCTGGCGTTCTTCGTCATAGACGGGCATGAGGATCTCAGGGGTGTAGAGGAGCATCTGTTTTGCATAGTCAAAGGGGCCGGCGAGCGCTTGGAAGATCATGCCGCCAGCAGACTGGCGGGTGCCGCCAGCGGACTGGAGAGTGCCGCCAGCGGACTGGCGGGTGCCGCCAGCAGACTGGAGAGTGCCGCCGGCAGACTGGCGGGTGCCGCCAGCGGACTGGAGAGTGCCGCCAGCGGACTGGCGGGTGCCACTCGGGACCAGCCCGATTTGCCGCCCGAACCATCCCAGATCGTTGTTGACGCCGAGCGTGGCGCTGGTGCAGATGACGCGAGGCCAGGTATCGAAGAGCATCCGCCGTAGTGGATCCGTCACCTCCAGCGGGCGATAGAGTGCGTGAAAGGCGCCGGGTGTGCCGACCGAAGCGTCATCCTCGGTCTCGCAGAGCCGGATATGGGTCTCAGGCTCGGGGAGCGAAAGGGCATGCACCGTCTCGGCGACCTCCGCAGTCTGCATCAGGGCGGTCTCGCGGTCCCCATCGTCTAACTGTGAGGCGTGGCTGAGGGCGCGCCGTAGCTGTTCCAGGACATCCCAGAGCGCCAGGCCCGTCTGGATTTCACCCGTCAGCGCCCAGCGCGTTGGACGCATGGTCGACCAGGCGTCGCCAGGTCGTTGCCGCTCGACGGCGCCGAAGAAGTCATCGTAAGCCGTCCGTGCCTCGGTAAGCAAGTCATCGCCCGGGAGCGCCGACCGCACGGGCGGGCTGTTCACCAGGCCCCAGAACTCGTCGTGTCCCAGCGCCATCGTGAGGGCCTCGACGGCGTAGCGGGGCAGTTGGTGCGCCTCATCGATAATGAGGACGGCGCGGACCGGAAGGATATGGTTGTCGGCGAGGAGTGCATTGTAGCAGAGCAGTGCGTGGTTGGTGACCACCAGGTCTGCCTCCGCAGCCTCACGTTTGGCGCTCTCGTAGAAGCACCTGTCGAACTGTGGGCAGTGATGGCCACGACATTCCCTTCCTCCCACAGCGAGCCGGGCGACGAGGTCGGGAGGCAAGCGCATAGTCTCCATATCGCCGGTCGGGACGGCCTCCAGTCCCTTCGCCACCAGGGCCAGCAGTGCCGTCTGGTTTGGCAGACCTACTTGCTGTCGCAAGCGATCGAGGTGCATGGCACAGACGTAATTACCCCTTCCCTTGAGCAATGCCGCCTTGGTCGGCCGAGGCGCAATCTCCTGAAGCCGGGGAATGTCGTTTTCCCAGAGCTGGTTCATCAACCCCTTGTTCGACGTGCTGACGACCGCGGGCGCCCCCGACCAGAGCACAGGGACCAGGTAAGCGAACGACTTGCCGATCCCGGTACCGGCCTCCAGGATGGCGTGTTGGCGGTTCTGGAGGGCGTCCCGCACGAGGTCGGCCATTTTGGCCTGGCCTGCGCGAGCCCGAAAGCGATCTCCGAGAGCATTCGCCAGCAGACCCCCGGGGGCAAAGATGGACGTCACCGGAGGACACACGATGGGGCGCCCGGCGATCTCAACGTCGGCTCTGGGCTCCCCTGTCCGGCGATCCTCCACTTCATAGACCGCGGCGGGGTCGGCGACGCGCGGACTTCCCTTGGCCTCATCTGGCGGCCCTTCCGACCCTGGTGCCGTGTCCGGCGGTGGGCTCTGCGTAAGAATCTTGCCGCCCACAACCACGGCAGGGGCCATCTCATCCTCTGCGGGGACGTGTAGGTGTTGGGAGTTCGGTAGCATCCGGCGCATCTCATGTAGCAGCCCGATGGCCCGCGTCTCGCCCAAGTCGCGCGCTCGGGCCAGCGCCGCCGCGGCCTCATCCCACTGCCGGCGTTGGCGATAGCAGAGGCCGAGCTGATAGTGGGCACCGCTGCCGTCAGGATCGAGGGCCACGATCTCACGGTAGACCGCGATGGCACCGTCGAGATCGCCCTGCAGCATCAACTTGCGAGCGCGGCGCTCCTGGGCACGAACGGCGATATCGGTCACGCTCTGATTCAGCCAGGTAGGCTTCGAGGCTCCCATGGATATTCCCCTGTCAGTTTGTAGGTCGGATGTCGCGCGCAACGGTCTGTAGGCCTGTCGAGGTTGGGCGCATGCATTCATTATATAGTCCAAACGTTCTAGTGGCAAGGGGAAACGAATTACTCATGATTGACATTTTACAAGATATATGCTATATGTATTTATAATATTAAGGGGTAGCTGAGTGACGCAGCAGCCCTCATCGTAGAGCATTCTTCGTCGTCAAGGGCTGCTGTGAATCCCTGACGATACGTTCCTCAACTACCTCCGTAGAATTGAACACTCGTGGTTGTAGCTGTTCGGGTACCGGTTGCGCGAAGTGCTTCGCGTGGCTCCCTACGCGCCGGTTCCGGCTGAGAGGATATGTGCTCGGGAGGATTTGATGATCACGATTCCGATCTTCGACACGATTCAGGGGTTGTCGATATTCAGTGATGATGAGGATGCGACCCGCTTCTATTACCTGCCGCGTCAGCCGCGCATCGCCGTGGACGCCTCCGGAAAACCGCAGTTCACCTTCCTGTATTACCAGTTTCCAGTCGACCGCCCCGGCCCGTCGGATGAGAAAGGCGGCGGCTACCTGACCTTCACCACGGTCCTCAAAGAGGATCAACAGTTGGTGGATCAGATTCGTACTGTGCTGCAGTCGCGCTATCGGTCGGAGCACCCTACCGAGGTCGTGCCACTACAGGTGTCGCTGGCGCCGGTCGATTTCACCGATGGCGAGATATCGTTGATCACGTTCAAGGATCAGCGCTTCGTCAAAGAGGTCACGTTGGGCAAGCCCTCGCTCTTCGGTGACAACACTGCTTCGATCGCTGTCGAGTTGCCCGCCGACGGCGCCACTCTGTTCCATGAAGCGCTCCAGGGGGGTGGAAGCGTCGGTGCCATTCAATACTCTCTGACCTTTCCCGTGCGCCTGCCGGCGGTCACCATCTTGGGGCACGTCGACTCCAAAGAGGTCAAGTCCGCGGTGATGGGCTACACACGTGAGAAGGTCACCTCCGATGACACCTGGGGGAATGAGGCAAGCCATGAAGTAGCGCACCGCACCTCCATAGCCGAGACGATGGAATCCCAGGGCTTGATCCAGCTCACCATCCTGAAGGGCAGCGTGTCGCTCACCGCCGACGACATGGAATCGCTTCAGTCCTTTGCCTTCCGAGCGATGGACGATTTCATTAAGAACAACTTTCTCAAGGGTGGCACGATTGAGACGGCTGCCGACCGCGAGAGCCAGTGGATGTCGTTTCTCTCACAGAACATCCAGAAACGCTTTGACCTGAATGTCTCGTACCGGGATGTCATTCCCCGCCCATACAATCCCAGTTCCCAGGTGAACCCTGCCTTTGTCGGGGCGGCGCTGGATCAGGTGGTGATGGACATCGATTTGGGCAACGCCCCCTGGTACTTCAACACCCTGGAAGTCACCATTGACACCAATCTGGATTTCCAGAAGTACGGCGACATCATCCACAGCGTGGTCGGGCATCTGAGCTACGACCAGCCCAGACCTGATGGCACCCGCCTGACGAAGCGTGACAGCGTGATCTTCACTGCTTCAGATACCGCCCAAAAGGAGTTCAAGACGCGTCTGGCGGATGTGGGCAAGGATTTCTACCACGTGGACCTGGAGGTTAACTATAAGTCGGGCCCGGTGCTGCAGACCATCTTGCAGAGCTTCGACACGATGGTCCGCAACCTGACCCTAGACGTGCCCAACCCCGGCGTGATAGAGCTCAATTTCGCTGCTGCCGCCGCCAGCTTTGAGGATAAGCTGCAGAGCGTCGAGGTCGAGGTGCGCTATGCCGATCCCAAGCGCAATGTACCCGATGTCACCGAAACGCTGCTGCTCGACAAGGACAAGCCGGCTGCCGACTACCGTCGGGTCATCTACGCTCCCTGGGATCAGCCTTTCCAATATCGCGCCACGTACGTCTTCACGGACGACGCCGGCGATTTGCATCGCTCCACCGGCGAGTGGATCCAGCAGGGCTCCAGCAGCGGGCAGAAACAGTTCATCACCATCAACTCGCCCTTTGACGAGACTTTCGGCCTGACGATCATCCCTGCCGTCGACTGGCAAGAGGTGGCTCAACTGGTGGTCGATCTGGAATACAACGATCCGGACAGTGACTACCGTATGGCGACCTCCAAGAGTTTCTCGGAGGCCGCCAAGATGCCCCTCGCCTGGCGTTTCCCGCTGCGCAACCCGAAGCGGCGCAATTACCGCTACGCCCAGACGTTGCTGATGACGAACAACACGGTCCAGCAGGATGACTGGAAAGAGCGTGATACCGATGCCCAGGCACTCGTCGTAGGCAATGCCCCCGGAGGGGTGGTGACGATGTCGGTAGATCCCTCCGACATCGACTTCACCAAGGTCAAGCGCGTGATCGTGCGTCTGGAGTACCGCGATGCAGCCCACAACTTCGTGGACAGCGAGGCGCTGGTCTTCAAAGATGCCACCCCGCAGACCTGGACGATTGCCCGCCAAGACGCAAATGTGAACGACTACTCCTACAACGTGGAGTACATTATGAGTGACGGCACGCACCGCAGCCTGGACGCCCAGGCCGGACGCATCAGCGCTATCAGCGACTTCCTGTTCCTGCCAACACAGCCGGACTAAGATGATCTCCCTGACGCCGCCCTATCACGTGATCCAGGGCTACACCCTTCTGCCCGACCATGCCGATCCACGCCAATACTACGTTCTCCCGCCCGCACCATCCCTCGCGCTAGAGGCGGATGGACGCCCGTCGTTCTCGCTGGTGCAGTTCCTGGGTGGGGGCGCCGGTGCAGCAAGGATCTCGGGCGGCCTGCTGACCTTGACCACCGAACTCGACGTGCCCACAGCGACCCTGGCTGATCTGGCGGGCAGGCTCGCAGGCCGCCTGGGAGGCAACACCGGCCCGCTGCACTTGGCCCCGGTCCTCTATGATAGCGGCACGGTCGAGCTCATTGCCCTGGGAAGCAGTTCCGGCGCTCCATCCGAAGGCGCATCGGAGGGCGGCGTACCGGCTGGTCCCGGCCAACCTCAGCCCCCTGATGCGGGGGCGGGCAGCGGTCCTTTCCGGATCCATTTCCTGGGGGCGGGGCGGCCTTCCCTGGGTGGTGACAATCGCGCAGTTTTCCAGTTGTTGCTGGATGAAACCGCTGCCGAGCTCGTCGAGCGCGCCCTGGAGGCGCCCGACCTGCCCCTGATCGCCATCTATCGCCTGGATTTCGCCGCACTGCGGCCCTCTTATGAGGTGAACGTTCAAGCTGATTGGAGCAAGGTCTACCATTCGCTGCAGGACAAAGCCAAGGCCAACCTGTGGATCGTCTCCTCGGACGCCGAGCGCATGGTACAGCAGACGCTGCAGGAGCAGAACATTCGCGTCCAGACCGACGTATTCGGTACCGGAGATGGCGCCCAGGCAGCCGCCGAACGTGCCCGCAACCAACTGGTCGAGTGGACCCTGGAGCGTTTTTTCGCCCCGCAGGCGGACCCTGCTGCGGCGACTGCCAACTCCATTGGACAGGTGATCGACGATACGGTGTGGAGCCTGGTGCGCAGTGTGTTGCCCGGGGTGGGCTATCGGCTGCGCGATATCCAGGAGACCGAGTTGCGCTTGCTCTCCGCCCGTATGGAAGAAGCTGTGGCGGAGACCCAACAGGTTATCCCGCAAGGTACGCTGGGTGGCATGCTGAACCACTACAGGGTGGACGGCCATGGCCAGGTACGCCCCGATTGGCCTGCGCGTCGCGCCCGATTGCTGACCCAGGTCAACCTGGATGGTTTCCCGCGCCTGGAAGTCCAGGTAGGGGTGGAGGATCGCTTTGCATCCGACGGGCTCTCACAGGTACAGGTGGAGCTCGAGCGCCTGGACAGCAGCGGTGCAGGCCACGACCAGAAGACGCTGGTCTTCCGCTCCGCCGCCGAACGTCAGCCCTATGTAGTCAACCTCCTGGGCGAAGCGCCTGCCGACTTGCACCGGCCTTTTCACTTCCGCTCGACCATCCTCTTCGACCCTGCCGGGGCGTTCGGCCCACACCCGGCGTTGCAGTCCGGGTGGCAGGACAGCAATGGGGCGGAGCTATACGTCGAGCCACGCGCGGTTTACTGGGTGCAGGAATTGACGGTTGCCGTCGCGCCGACTTTCTCGTTCAGCCAGTTCCCCGCGGTGACGGTTGAGCTGCGCTACAAGGACGCCGGAGGCGACGCGCCGCAGACGGCGTCCGCGCCGCAGACGGCGTCCGCGCCGCAGACCGGGCGGGTGGAGTTGAAGGCGGAGCAGTCGCAGGGAAGCTGGCGGTATATCACTTTTGGCTCGGGACCGCAGCCATGCGAATACCGCCTGACCTACCACCGCCTACCTCAGGCGGGCGGGGCGATTACCACCCCGTGGCAACCGCACCTGGACACATGGCTGTCAGTCCCCGACCCTATGCCGGTCAAGCGGACGCTCAACCTGTTCGTCAGCCTGCCGTGGACCGACCTGGCGGTGGCTTTCGTCCAGCTCCGCTATGACGACGAAGCGCACGACATCCATTACGAGGAGCAGATCGATCTGAATAGCGGCACGCCGTTCTTGCGCCGCGATTATCCGATCGACGCCCAGGGGCCACGTACCCTGTCCTATCGTCTGACCCTGCTGTTGACCAGTGGGGCACTGATGGAAGGCTCGTGGCGCGAAACCGACGATGACCGCCTGGTGCTCGACCGCCGGCTGGTGGACAATCGCTGTCTCACCGTGCGCTGTTTGGGCGGCAGCTTGGCCCAAAACAAGCTCAACGCGGTGACCCTGCACCTGCAAGTCCTGGATCCGAACGGCGGACAGCCACGCCAGGAGACACAGCTCTCCATTCCGCCAGGGCAGGAAGCTCAGCCGCTCACCTGGGAATATCTGGTGGGCGATCCGCCGGCGCACTCGGTGCAGTACAGCGCGACCTTCGTGGACAGCAATGGCTTTGTTACCCAGCCGCCTGCCGCCCAGACCCAGGCAGATCTGCTTATCGTGCGCCTGAACACGAAGACAGTGAGTGCATAACTATGCTAACGCTCGAACCCCCTTTCTATTCTTTTTCCGGCATTGCGGTCTTTCGCGACCATGCCATTCCGACCCAGTTCTTCTATGCCGCCCCCAACCCGATCATCGCCAACCAGGCCGGGCGACCGATCTTCGACCTGATGACTTACACCGTGGACCTGAAGCATTCGGTGTTGTCGGGCACGTCCATCCCCGATGAACTGGGAGCCGGGTTCTTGACTATGGCGACCGAGTGCCCGCTGAGCCCCGCTCAGCGCAGCGCTATCCTGGATGGGTTACAGGGCGCCACCGGATTGCCTTCGGACCAGATCCAACTCTTTCCCATTCCTTATCACAAAGGTACGGTTAGCGTTCTGGCCCTCGACCAGTTCAAATCCCCCGCCGGCGAGCCGACGAGTGCGGCTTCGGAGGACCGCCTGAACAATCGCCCGACCTTCGTGGAGGCCATCTTGGGCAGCGGCACACCGTCTCTGCTGGGCGATCTGCGCTCGATATTTTCGCTCAGCCTGAGTCAGAATGGGGTTGCTTTCATGCAAGGCCTATACGCCGATGGCGCTGCGCCGGTTGGCGTCGTCTACGAACTCAACTACTACGGCTTGCGTCCGTCGGTCGAAGCCCGCGTCCACGCCGACCTTTCGCGGATCTATACCCATTTCGGCGGCGGGTTGAGCGTGCAGTACAAGTGGATCAAGGCGGAGGTCGATGCCGCCCTGGATTACCTGCGCGAACAACATGCGGTCGAGGTCGAGCTGATCAGCCAAGCGGTGGGCGATGCCGCTCAACAGGCCGAAGATCGCGCCATGGCGCTCTTCAAAGAGGACATCATCCAGAACCTGTTCCGTCCCACGCCGCCCACCCAGGCCAACCAGGCGACTAACCTGGCGTCAACCGTGGGAAGCCTGGCGAAGGGTGCCGTCGGCAGCACCGCGCCTATCCAGCTCACCCTGCAGTTCAAGCGTCAGGAGGAGTTGAAAGAGGCTACCTACGACTACAGCGAGCGTTCGCCCGAGGAGCGCACCCATGCCCCGCAGGCCTTTATGCCGGTCATGCTCTCACCCAGCCAGCTCCAGGAGCATATCCACCACGTCTCACTCGGTAGCCCGTTCTTCGAGCTGCTGGAAGTTCTGGTCAGCGGGCCGCCCAAGGAGGATTTCACCGCCCTGGGCATCCGCCAGATCGAAGCGACTGTGACGTACGGCGGCGATGGGCCAGGCGGTTCGCCGCCAGCCGAGACGGAATCGGTGCTCTTCCGCCCCGACTCGACCGGCGATAAGGTGGTTGCATTCCAGCGCAACGGGCGCCAGAGCCTGGCGTACACGCTGTCCCTTGCCTACGATTTCACCCGCGGCGGGGCCGATAGCGACAGCTTCCGCTATGAGCTCCCGCCCCTCCAGCGCACCGGTCGGTCGCTGGCGATCAACCCGTCGGCTGACTTCGGCGTGCTGGAGGTGGAGGTCGAGTTGGGACGGGTGCACGCCGACGTGCGCCAGGTGGATGTCGATCTGGCGTACAGCTCGCCGGACGGTAAGTTCAACGCGAAGGAGCACTTCCGCCTGACGCCTTCCCAACCGCCTGCCAGTCCGCCGCGTTGGCTGGTGCGCACCCGTAGCACTGATCTCAATCCCTATACTGCCACTTACACTTTCACCTTCGATGATGGCCCCTGGACTGCCCCTCCACTCAGCTCAAGCGAGCGCCTTCTGGAAGTGGATACGCCGTTCGTCGGTGAGCGCGAGCTGACTATCAAGCCGGTTATCCCTTCGGGTGCGACTGTCGAGGGCCTGACCGTCGAAGTCGAGTACGATGACCCGGGAGCGGATTACCACCGCCGCCAGATGGTTCACATCGATCCTCCCTTTGCAGCCGTCCGGCTGACCTGGCCGATCCTGGATCGCAACAAGCAAACCGTGCGCTACCGGGTCACCGTCCAGGAGCCGGGCATGGTCAGCGAGGGCGATTGGGAAAGTGAAGACGGCCCATCCATCACCGTTGGCGCTGAAGCTCACAAGGTCGGACGGATCAGAGTGCAGCTTCTTGGCCCCGCACTGGAGGCCGCGGGGCTGGACGGTGTTCAGGTACGTTTTCTGCCGCTCGCCCCCGGACTACCGCCAGGAAATCCCGACGACGCCGTGAACTTGCTTTTCGATGGAACGACGACCAGCGATGTCGTCGACTTGACCCTGCCACCCGCCGTCCCACTGCATTATCGCTATCAGACGATCAGTTTCCGCAAGGATGGCACCACGCGGGAATCGGAATGGAAAGAATCCAGTACCACTCTGCTCGTGCTGCAGGTGGTGAATCTGTAGGCCAATGAAAACCGTATTCCGAAGGAGGTAGCATGCTCAATCTGGAATCCCGCATGGAGATCCTCGGCATCACTGTCTTCCAAGACACCGATGCCGCGGAACAGTTCTACTATCTCCCCGGTCAGCCCCACATCGCCCGTGAAGGCGGCGAGCCGCTCTTCGACTTGTTCACGTACAACCGTGGCGGGGCGTCCGGGACAACCCTCTCCGGTGGTTTCCTCAATATGGCGGTTGAGACGGGCATTGGGACGCTCAAGGATCGTATCGAAAGCCAATTGAAAGAGCGTTTTGGGGACAACGTTACCCTGGCGTCAGTGCCGCTGACCAAGGGCACTGTGCGCGTGATCGCCCTGGGCGAGGACAGCGATGCCCTCAAAGGTGGGGTGGCGTCGGAGACTACGGCTGATGGTCAGCCGGTGGTCTCAAGTGGGCCGCGCTTCATCCAGAACATCCTTGGCGCGGGCACACCTTCCCTGGACGCCGCCAACCGCGCCATCTTCTCCTTCTCACTGAGCGAGGAGGGATCTGCCTTCTTCCTGGGTGCCTTGAGCGGCTCGGTCACGGCTCGCCCGGTAGGCGTGATTTACGAGCTGGAGTACGTTGGTCTGCTGCCGGCTTACGACCTGGAGATCACCATCGATTTCAAGTCGGTCTACAACTACATGCAGACCCGCTTCAGCCTGAATACCCTTTTCTTCAAGACCGAGGTGGATAACATTCTGGAGCAGCTCAAGCGCAACCAGTCGATCAAGATCCGCGAGACAGCCCGGACTCTGGAACTCTCCACCCCTGAGGCGGTGCGCGAGCGCCAGAACCACATCGATCAGGTGGTGAAGGACCTGGCGACCGGGGCACTGTTCAACCCTGCTCTGACCCCCGGGCAGCCCAAGACGCAACCTACAACGCTCTCTGCCGCCGATGCGGCAGCAGCAGCCGGGCAGCCGCCCGCTCTGGCCGCGCTGCGGAATGGTATCGCCCCCGCAGTAGCCGCCGGGCTGAGCGAGGTATACCGCAACCAAGCCGGGCCGCAGGCAGCTGCCTCGGGCAACGCAGGTGCGGCACAACCCAGCGGCACGCCGGCTGCCGGCGGCCAACCGGCAGCCGGCGGAGGCAACACGGCTACCGATCTGTGGAACCGCCTGGGCCGTCCGCAGGCGGCTTTCGCTCTCAAGTCGCTGCGCCAGGAAGAGCAGCGTACTATCACTTACTCTCTGAGCCAGGTCACGGCCCAAAAGCAGACCTTTGCCCCGCAAAGTTTCATCCAGTTTCTTGCCAGCCCGGCAGAGCTGCGCCGCCATATCCAGGCGATTGACCTGAACCATCCCTTCTTCCAGCGTATCAACATTGACGTGAGCGCTGCGGGTGTGGATTTCGCTGCTGAAGGCCTGACCCAGATGACCGTCCAACTGCGTTACGGCACCCGCCCGGACGGCACAAAGCCCAAAGACAGCGTCGAATCCATTCTGCGCTCCGCCGACGACAAGGCCGACTTCACGTTTTTTGTCGACAAGGCCCTCACCCAATCGTACGAGTACAAACTGATTGCCGACTACCGTACCGACTTCGGCATCGGTCTCAAAGCGCCACGCCTGGAGACTGACTGGGTGAGCACCGAGGACCGCAGTCTGCGCGTCCACCCGTCCGTGCTGGGGCGCGTCCGCTCGGTGACGGTTCAGTTGGCGCCGAACCTGCCATCTGACGTGAGCCAGGCTGACGTGCGTTTGCATTACGTCAGCTCCGCGAATGGTGTGGACGACGCGGTGACCTTGCACCTCAAGCCCGGCGACCCGGCCCAGACCGTCGCCATCCGCCTGGCAGACCCTGCCGACACCTATACTGCCGAGACCAGCCTGTTCTTTGCGGATGGCACCCGGCAGGACTTGCCTGCCCAGACGTTGCCCGACCCGGACGCCAACCTGGACGGCAGCGTGGTGGTGGTCAGCGCGCCGCGGGCCAACCGTCTTGACGGCGACGTGATCCTCCAGGACCCGCTTGGCGAACTGCAGAGCGCGCTGGTAGACCTGAAGACTGAGCAGGGAAGCAGCCTGCTCGACAGTCGCAGCCTGGAACTGACCCAACCCCTCAAACCGGAGCGATTCTCTATCCGCCTGCCGCAGCCGACCCCACTCCCGGTGCTGAGCTTCCGCGAGCGTCGCCTGTTCAAGGACGGCGGGCTGGAGGAGTTCCCGTGGAAAGAGTCGCCCTCCGCCAATGTGCGGGTCGGCATCCCCGCCGAGCGCGTCAAAGACGTGGTGGTCGAGTATATCGGCCCCGATCTCTCGGATATGGGCGTCAGCGCCCTGGTGGTCGACCTGGAGTACACAGATCCTAAGGGCGACCCGCTTTTCCAACAGAGCACGTCGATCCTGATCCGTGATGATGTCGCCACTCAGCGCCAGGAGTGGAGGATCCGCCTGCCGGATGCCCTGGCCCGTACCTACCAATGGAAGCTAACCGTGATGATGGATGATGGGAGCGAGAACAGTACCGAGTTCACTGAAGACACTCGAGACCATCTTCTCCTCCGCATGCCGCAGTTCTAGTAAGGTGACCTATGCCAACTTTTAATGAACTGAAAACCCGATATATGTACTCAGGTGCCTCCCCGGCGGTGGCTTCGTTCACCAACAGCCGGGTGACCCACCTCATCTACAACTCAACCGGCGACAAGCTCTACTTCGATCGGCTGAAGGCGGCCCTCAGCCGAGCCGACCTGACCTTCGTCTACATTGCCGGGTGGTGGTTGGGGCCGGACTTCTCGCTGGACGGCCCGACCAGCAGCAGCTTGTTGGCCGACCTGCTCAAGGCCAAGTCGGCAGCCGGGGTGGATGTGCGCGTCCTGGGCTGGGTGATGGCACCTGAGGTGCTCAATAATCCACGTGTGCAGAGCGCGGGCGCCGGCTTGTTTGGTCTGGATATCAACGGCGATACGATGACCTTCATCAACCTGTTGCGCGCGGAAGCGACGCTGCGCGACAAAGCAGTGCTGAATATCCTCTCCCATCCGGCCGGCGCGGTGCACACCAAGATGTCCATTGTAGGGGGGACAACGTGGGCCGAGGGGTACACCGGGGGCATTGATCTGGAGAAGGTCCGCCACGTGCAGCGACTCTGGCATGACGTTCAAGCCCAGGTGACCGGCCCCGCCGTCCAGGGGCTGTTCGACCTGTTCCGCGCCATGTGGAACGAGATTCGCAGCCGCCCGGTCTCACCAGGTCTAACGGCGGTCTCGCGCACGACCCACGTCCGGGTCACCCTCGACAGCCACACTACGTCGATGCCCGACCTGCCGGCCCGCACCCTGACCAGCAGTGGCGGGCACATGCACGTCCAGAGCGCACGTACCCTGCCTCAGATGCGGATCTACTCCGGCAGCAGTTTCGGCGTGTCGATTCCCAGTAACGCTCCTCTCTCTTTCGCGCCCTCCGGCGTTCAGGAGATCAAGGCGGTGTGGGAGCATGCCATCCGCGCCGCCCGCACGTATATCTACATTGAGGACCAGGCTTTCTCGTCGCTGGAGGTCTTCCGCTGGATCAATGAGACGATCAAGGCGAACGACGAGTTGAAGGTCATCCTGGTGGCAGGTGCTGACGACCCAACCGCCCCTTCTCCACAAGCCCTGACCAAGGTTTTTCATGTGGGTGTCAACACAGTTCTGCTGAATGGGCTGAACGCCTCGCAGGCAGCCCGCGTCGGTTTGTTCCTCGACCGATCCGCTGAGGTCTTCGGCAACGGGCGATTGATACACACCAAGAGCACCATTGTCGACGACCAGTGGGCGCTGATCGGCTCGGCCAATGCGATGCGCCGCAGTCTCTACACCGATATCGAGCACGCCGTAGCCTTTATGGACGAGGATGGCGCCGAAGTGCCCGCGTATCGCACGGAGTTGTGGAACTTCCATCTGCAGCCTCCAGGCCCACTCGACCTTAACGCATTGATTGCCCGCTGGTTCGCCATCCCGATGCAAGGCTCGGGTGCCACCAACTCGCTGCTCTTCTGGCAGGCACCCATTTTCCCAGCCGGCAGCTTCTTCCGTGAGACATCGCTGACCAACGATGACAAACTCCAACTGGATGAGTTGATGGACATCGACTCCACCCAGGTGTGGGGCTCAAACCTGGTGAAGGCGCTGATGAGCATGAATGGCTCTACCTCGATCTCTGGGGGTGGCGGTGGCACTTCCGGCGGTGGTGGTGGATCCGGCGGTGGGGGCGGCGGTGGATCGGACTGAGGATGCGAACCGGATTCTGGTGGCTTAGCCTGATGGAGGTCTGATGCTCGACCCAGCTCAGCCGGTTTCTGCTCTACCGGATGTGGCGGTCTACCGGGATGATCGGCAGCCGCAGCGCTTCTACGCCTACCCATCTGCCCCGCGCCTGGCGCGCGATCCTGACGGTGGTCCTATCATCTCTCTGTTGCTGTACGGCAGAAAGACCGCCGGTGGTTTTCAACTTTCCGGCGGTTACCTGAACATGACGACTAGCTTCGCGTTGAGCGTCGCCGAGGTGGACCTGTTGCGGCTGCGCCTGCAGGCCCTCCGGCGCCAGGAGCAGAAGCTGGCCTCAGACGCACCGGTAACGGTCGACCTGGTTGCTCCCGCCTGGACGAGCGGCACTGTTGTCGTTCGCCTGGGTGCGGACCTGGAACTGCGTGGTGCACCCTCCTTGCTGGGCGCCAATGAAGCCGCCCTGAGTTTGTCTCTGGACGCTGACCATGCTCGCCAGCTTCAGCATCTGTGGAAAGAGGGATTGCCCGATGCGACCATCTGCTATGACCTGCAGACCGAGGCCGCCCGCCAGGAGCGGTATACCGGTACGACCGAGGTCTTCGACAATGACAGTGCTGCCGGCAGCAGCAGAATTTCCAGTGTTCAAAGTATCTATGATGCTTCCTTCACCCAAGCCATCCCTTTCGCCGTTGAGGCGCAGGGCCCGTTAGGCCTCACCACGGGCGAACTGCGCTCCCGGGTCGAGGAGATCGGGTTGTGAGGAGTTGGCAGGCAACCCATAGGATGGCAGTTAGCGTAAACGAAGAGTTCGCCGACAAGGAGAGATAGTCAATGCTCACTCTCTATGATTCGTTTGACGTCCCGACGGTTCCGAACGTCAAGATCTACCGTGATGATGATGTGCCTCACCGCTTCTACATGGTTTCGGAACGGGCCACGGTGGCCCGCGACGATGAGAATCAGCCGATCTTTCTGTTTATCCTCTACGCCCGCAATGCCGACACCCTGCCGCCCGACCAGCTCGAGGTCGAGCGCGGTTATGTGGCGATGACGACCCAGGCAGCGGTCACCAAGGATGCCGAGGATAAGATCCGCGACTTCTTGCGCCAGAAGCTGGCGGAAGAGCGCAATCGCGGCTTTTTCTTCCTGCGCAACCGGGTCACTAACACAGAGCCGGAGCTGGGGTATCCGCCGCTTTGGTTGGACGGCAAAGTGGAGTTCCGGGTGGTGCCCGACGATATGGTCATCCAGTCTGCCGGCTCGAGTGTGCCGTCGCTCATCGGTACCAATGTCGCCAGCTTTACGGCCAACCTGAACCAGGACGGTGCCGAGCTGTTTCGCCAGTCGGTGGAAAAGGGCAAGAATCCCTCCGGTGTGTGGTATGACCTGTCGTTTGCCGCCAAGATCCCGGCGATCACCATCCGTATCCACGGCGATCGCGGGGCGTTCTATGATGAAGTCAAGAACTACGTTCGCAAGCGCTGGACACACGTTGAACGTGATACGTTCCTGGGTGTCACCTGGAGCGAGCGTAGCTGGACCGTCGAGTGGGACGAGCTGTCAAGCATCAGCCGCTTCCGCAACGAGTTTCATAACTTGACGATCGATGTGGACGACACCTCCCTGCCCGGCGATGAACGCAGCGAGATGACCGACAAACTCCAGGACATGGCCTTCCAGATTGTCCAGACCAACATCCTGCCCGCGTTTTTCCAGCAGGCCTTCGAGGATGTTGCCAAGGAGATCAAGGACCCGCAAACCATGATCCCGGTGCACGAGTCGCTCACCGGCCACATCGATATGACCATCACGCGTTCGCAGCTCGTGAAAAAGGCCTGCAACCCCAACGCTTTGTTGTTCCAGGCGCTTACTCCGGAGGAAATCAAGGCTAACACCGTCTATGTGGATCTCAGTCAGACCTTCTTCCAGGAGCTGGATGTCACCGTCTACCCCAACGTCAACTTTACCGACGACCCGGTCTTCGCCCTCAAGGTGTCACTTGACTACGACCAGCAGGATCAGATTCGCAATGAGCACATCAAGCGTGCCAAGGATTTCATCTTCAGGCAGTCTGACCAGATTGGGCGCTGGCGAGTGGTCATGGCGAAAGGCAGCGATGGCGCCCCCAAGGACAGCTACCACTACTGGAGTGAGCTGACCTACAAAGATACCGGTCAGAGCATCCGCATTCCATCCAGCGGGGCGCTGGAGTCGACCGAGCGCCAGTTGGTGATCTCCTACCGCCGTCTGGGCTTCGTCAAGGTCAGCTTGACGTTGGGTGCTTTGCCGGATAACGTGACGTCGGTTAATGCTGCCATCCGCTATCCCGGGCTTACGACCCCCGGTGCTCAACAGCAGTTCGAGTTGACGCGTGAGAAGCCGACCGCTACTTACTTCATCTACACCGGGAAAACCGGCGAACCCGATCCTTACCGCTACCAGCTTACGTATGTACTGGCAGATGGACAGAAGATGGACATGCCCGAACAGAGCAGCCAGGCCGAGATCCTTACCATCCCTGACCCGTTCGAGCGCACCACCACCACCCGCTTCCTGGCCCAGGCCGATTTCAGCGTGGTCGAGAAGATCATTGTGGATGCGCACTATGCGGACCCTGCGAACGACCTCACCGGAACGTTTCATGCGGAACTGGCCAAGAACGGCGACACCAGCGCTTGGACACTTGGCCTTCGCGATCCGAACAGCCTCGATTTCGAGTACGATGTAATCATCGTCTTCACGAACGGATCGCGACAGGAGAAGCCCGGCCAGAAAGGCAAGCTTGACGAGACCATCCCGGTTGGCGTGGGCGCAGTAGACGCCCTGGAGGTCACGGTTATCGCCAGCCTGGTGGATTGGAGCAAGTACAAGATCGCCATCGTGATGCTCAAGTACGACGATGACGCCAACGATGTTCACCAGACCAAGAACTTCACTTTCAATGAGGCAAACTCGGCCGATCAGTCCTGGAAAGTGCTGCTGCGCGATGCATCCAAGAAAGGTTACCAATATCGCCTGCGGCTGATCGCTCAGAACCCCGCCGACAATCGTGAGGAGGATTGGCAGCCGACCGAGGAACCGGTGCTGGTGGTGCAGTAAGCGGCTTGCATACCGGGGGACTTGGTACGCCACCCGGAACTGGAGGCGATAGTGCCTGAAAACAATACTCTGAAGATCAATGCACTGCCTGCCGCAGTCACGACCACTGCCGTGGAACCCAGGCTGGCGGTGGGCATGCCCTTTGCCAAGATGCGTTACATTGCGGGGATCGCCGGCGATGAGAACGCTCCGCACTTCGATCCATCTCAGCAGCCACTCCAAGATGGACGCGCCTATACTGCGAAGGATGGCCATCTTTACTACCGCCCGTTACTGAGGATTAGCCGGCGCCCCGGCGATCTCCCCGGCCCCGACGTGCGTTTCCTCAAGGACGCGGATGGCAACGTGCGCCTGCAGTTCAGTCTGGAGGAGTCTCCTCTGACGGGCCTGCCCGCGGGTGCCGAACCGTTCAACGTGCGGGTCGACTCCGTCACCCTGCATTGGCGCGACGCACAGGGCCAGGACCACCAGCGCGTCTTTGATCAGCCTACCCTTATGGGCACCGACAACCCGGAGGACAGCACGCAGTCCAACTTCGTCATTCGTGTGGGGAGTGAGTTGGATTCGGGCGAGGTCGAGCCGCTTTTCCAGGCCCTCAGCCGGGCAGACTCCGCCGCGTCCCTGCAGGTGGTCCTGTCATTCGGTTACTGGACCGACGATCCGCAGTCGGGCGGTGGCCACACGGGTTCGGGAGGTGTCGTCGGCCCGGTCATACACCATGGCCCTGTTATCGCCGCTCACGAGGCCCATCTTGCGGCTACTCTATTGCGCACCGCCGGGGCACAGCCGTCCTCCGGCCACCCGGCAGCAGCATCGCACACCCTTTCACCGCACCTCATCGCGACGTTGGCCGGCGCCGGCGGGGCTGCTGTGCCCAGGAACAAATTCGCCACCTTGCTGATGGCCGACCGGCTCAAGATGGTCGTCGACGCGGAACGCAAACGCCGAACCCAGCCCAACTTCCATACCGCCAGCCTTGACCGCCGGCTGCCGTTCACCTTCGACTCGAACCTACAGGCGAATCGTCCGATCTACGCCGCTTTACTGGGCACCTCCGGCATCACCGAGCATTGGACAGATTCGGGTTTCGGGTTGGTGCGCACGGCGGACTTCCCGAACACGGTCTATCGCCTGCCGGACGAGATACGGCTGGCCTTCCACGTGGAGATGGGCACCCCCTACCTGATCCCGTTCCTGTACCGCACCGACCAGGACGAAGTGCGCGTGCGGGTCACGCTGGGCGCCATGCCCTGGCACAACCCCACCCAGTTGGTGGGCTTGCGCGACTTCCTGCGGGTGTCCACCGGCGGCGCTCTGGCAGCCCCAAGTGTGGTGACGGGCGGCTATGAAAGCGCCACTCTGCGCTTGACCAGCGCTTTTCCTGAGCAGATCCAGGCCCTGGACGGGGAGGAGGTGGCGATCAGTCTGGAGAACGGCTTCCAGGTCACCCTCGACCTGAGCCTGGAATTCTACCGGTTCCTGGCAGAGTTGCTGACACGTGAGAACTCTCCCGGTCTGACCGGGGAGGTGAAAGTGCGGCTGGAAACGCTCCCGCCTGCTACCGACGGCGGAACGGAACAAGTGTTGGAGCGGCGCGTGCCGGTACGTCTGACGTTCGATGATCTTGCCGGGTTACCCCTGGAAGTGCATTTGCCTCCGGATGCACTCTCGCCCCGCAAGATAGAGATCGCCAACCTGGCCCCGCTGGAGGTCAGCCTGGGCGGCTGTCTGCCGCGCCTACTCCAGTACGACACAAACTCGGTCACGCCACTGGAGGTGTACGAAGCCGAAGCTGTCGCACCGGACTTCCCCGCCACATTGGCGGCCCAAGGCACCTTGACGGTTGATCTGGAACCGAAATCCGCCAGCTCCTCGGGCAGCGAAGACGCCTCTCAGGTGTGGAATGCCGTTCAGGCCGAACTGGCAGGGCAGAACCTGACCGAAACCCCAAGCCAGGTGCTCGATCGCGTTCACGAGATCTTCCCTAACACCAGCCTGGCCCAGAAGGTAACCGTTGAGTGCCCAGTCTTTGAGCAGGCTACTCTACCCGACAAATTCGCCAACCTGTTTCGCCTGAAGGTGAAGCTCCTGCGCGGGGGCTTTGCCGCCGAGCAAGTGGTGTTGGGCAAGGATACAGCATCCGCTCAGGTGACCTTGCAGCGCAATCTGAAGGAAATCCTGGGCGAGCAGGCCGGCGCCCTGGCAACCTTCAAGTATCAGGTCCAGAATGTGTACTTTGACCACGAGGGGCAGTGGAGCGATGAAAAAGACGGCGAGGGGACCAACGTATTCGTCTTCCCCAATCCTCCTGAGTCCGACTAGATCTGATCGGGGCATCTATGGGAGCTGATCGGGAACTTGGCCGCCGTCTGACGGCGGCCATTGCTTATCTGCTGCGCTTGCAGGCGTCCTCTGGCGCCTGGACCGACTTTTGGCTTCCGGTAGGCACCTCGGATGCCTGGGCGACCGCCTTCGTTGGCCTGGGGATGCATGCCGCCTCGGAAAGCCCTATGCTCGATCCGCAGGTCCGGCAAGAGGCATTGTCTGCAGCACAGCGCGCCGCAGCCTGGCTGCTGGCCCAGCCGCGCCCGCGGGGTGGTTGGGGCTACAACGACCATGTGGCGCCAGATGGCGATTCGACCGCGCACAGCCTCTCCTTGCTGGGCCGTTTGGGGTTGTCCGCGCCCACAGAGGCGATTGCTTTCCTACTGACCTGTCGCGTCGGGGTTGATCGAGACGCTGCATCTGGGGGTTTCCGCACCTATACCTTCCCCGATCCGGACAACCCGTGGACGCAGCCGTGCGCCGACGTGAGCGCCGCTGCACTGAGGGCTCTGGCTGACCTGGGGCGGCTCTCGCAGGCCAAACTGGCAGCGGAATGGGCAAGTTTTCTGGCGGCGGGCCAGAGGCCAGATGGTGGCTGGGACGGGTATTGGTGGATCTCTCCCGCCTACCCAACCGGGCTGGCACTGGAAGTCTGGGCACGCGCTGGTTCTCCGCCGCTATCCCGCCCGGTGCACCTACGCCTGGCACAGGCGACTGCCTTCGACGAGGCCTGGGCCCTGCACGCCCATGCCTTGCTGGGCGATGAGCAGGCCGCCCACCGCCTGGCGCGCAGCCTGCTATCTCGCCAGGATAGCGATGGCGGCTGGCCCTCTGCGCCGGTGTTGCGCGTCCCCCCCTCGCATCCAGGGGCGCGCGGGCTCGACGACCTGCGGGCCACCGATGCCCGGCGGCTGTTTGCGACGTCCAGCGCCCTGCGCGCATTGGTTCTCCACGCGGGGATGGCTGAGGGAGCGTTGCCGTTCTCCAATCGCCACGCTGTTCGGACCAAAGCGTCGGGCGATCTCTCGCCGGTCGGATCTACAGGCCCGGTAGATTCGTCCAAGACTATGGAGGTCCACGCGGGGGGGCATACCGCAGCGTTTGAGGACTCAGGCCTGGCGCGAATCGTGCAGGGTGTCGCGTCGGCTGTCGGGTTCTCGCCCCCGGCCGCTCACGAGGCGCAGCGACTGGTCAACCGCTTGATGGCACGCAGCCTGGCGGCGCCGTGCCCCTTTCCCTCCGCACAGCTCTCAACACTGGCGGGCGGGCTACCGTTGGAGTTCTCGGTCAATGTTGGTCCTTCCGTCAGCCCGGCGCTGCGCTGTGCCGCTGAGGTGGGCGACCCTTATCTGCCACCCTACCCGCGGGCACTCTCGGCTCTGGAGAGCCTGGCCGAGCTGGCGCAGGAACTGGGTTACGCCCAGGCCTATGACCGGATCATGCCCGGGATAAGCCGGCTGGTATCCCCCGATCTGCCCGTGCCGGAGACAACCCGCTTCTGGGTGTGGGGTGGGCTGGATATCGTGGCTGGAGCCGACCCCTCTGCGTTGCTGCCGGTGCTGAAGGTGTACCTGAACCTGATGGATACCGAGCTGGGTGGCGGCGGGCGCGCTCGCCTGGACGCGGCGTTGGCAGCCGTGGGTATCCCGCTCCAGCCTTCAGCGCAGGCCGCTCAGACGCGGGCCGCTCGGACGCGGGCCGCTCTCGATCGCCTGGACGCGGTTGGCTTCCCACAGGAGTTAGGCTTCGGCCTGGGGAAGGACGGTCGGATAGCCTGCAAGCTCTACTATGAACTCCACGGCTGGCGCCGCGCCTTTGTGGGCGAGCTGCTCGCCACCCTGGGTCTCCCCGCCGATCCGGAAGCAGTGGTCCCTGAGATTCCCGGTATCCTGCGTGAATCGCTGGCTGCCAAGAGCAGATCCGGTATCGCGCTGCGCCTGGATCCCGCCAGCGGCCTCGCGGCCGAGCTGACCGTTACCGCGGCTTTTCCCCCGCCGATGCTCACGCCTCAGGAGACGGCCCATAGGGTGGCAGTCTGGATCGAGTCGTTGGGCTGGGACAGTGCTCCTTTTCGCGCCGTAGCCGACGTGCTCTTGCCGGACTGGCAAGCTGCCGACGCGGTCGCTGCCCCAACCACAGGACACCTACGCATGCACAGCCTGTTCACGCGCACGATCGAGCGTTCGCAGACGAACGGGCGCTCGCAGACGAACGGGCGCTCGCAGACGAACGAGCGTTCGCAGACGAACGGGCCGCACGGCCCCGAGGCGACCCTGTATCTGCGGCCATGGATGCACAGCTCTGAGCGCGACGGCAATTCAAATCCCCAAGCCTAATATGGCAGCCTCGGAAGCGGTAGCGTGCGCACCCGCCGGCCGGTAGCCTGGGCAAAGGCGTTGGCGATGGCAGGGGCCGTCGCGATCATCACGGGTTCCGCGAGGTTCTTGGCACCATAGGGACCCTGGGAGCCGCTCGTACCCTTAAGGGCACTCGTCTCGATGTAGGTCGCCTCGATCTCCGGGACGTCCATCGCGCGGGGAATCCGGTACCGGTCATAATCCAACGCCTGGGGGACGCCGTTCACGAAACGGAAGGCCTCCGTCAGCGCATAGCCCAACCCCTGAGCGATGCCACCGTACATCTGTCCGAGCGCCCCCTGAGGGTAGAGGATGGTCCCGGCATCGTGGGCAGCCCAGATTTTGAGCACGCGGGTTCGCCCTGTGCGACCGTTGACCTCTACCTCGGCCACTTGCGCGCCAAAGACGTAGATGGCATAGGGCTTGCCGGTGCCGTTGCTGAAGTCCCAATCGATGGTGGGGATCTGCCAGCGCCCCTCCGCCGAGAGCTGTAGCCCCATCTCGCGTGCGTGGTCGACGACGGTCTCAAAGGATGCGGGCTCCTCTGAAGGGCCGATATACCGTTCCCCGTCGCGGATGAGCTGCTCCGGCGTGCAGCCCAGCAGGTCGGCAGCCGCCAGCGCCAGGACACGGACGATCTTCTCGGCTGTGACGCGCACGGCATTGCCACCGACGATTGACGAACGGGAGGCCACCGTGGGCCCCGAGTCGAGCGCGGTCTGGGTGTCCGGGCGCAGGACGCGGACGCGCGACATCTCCACGCCCAGCGTCTCGGCTGCCAGCAGGGCAAAAACGGTGCGGCTCCCCTGCCCGAAGTCGGTCAACCCGGAGGTCAATGTGATCCCGTTATCATATTCGATGCTGATCGTCGCCGTGGCAAAGTCCAGGCCTTCGCCGCCGAGCCCGCTCCCGTGGAAGTAGCAGGCCACGCCGATGCCGCGCCGACTGTCTGCGTCGCCGGGCTGCGCAGTATACAGCGCGCGCTTGCGTGCCCAATCGGAGCGATCTCGCACCCATTCGAGACACGCTGCCAGGCCGACGGAGTCCCCCAACCGGTCGCCTGTCATCGTGCGATCTCCCGGCCTGAGGCAGTTCTGCAGCCGGAACTCAAGCGGGTCGCGGCCCAGCCGCTCTGCTAACTCGTCGATCGCCAGCTCCGCCGCGCCGCTTGCCTGCGTGTTGCCGAAACCGCGAAAGGCGCCCGCATATCCGTTGTTGGTGTAGACCACTTGTGTGTCCACGTGCACGGCCTCGTAGCGATAAGCGCCCGCGGCGTGCATCGTCGCACGCCACGACGCCAGAGGCGTGGCCGCGGCATAGGCACCGTTGTCTATCGTCAGCCGGGCTTTGGCGGCGCGCAGCGTGCCGTCGCGCTCAGCCGCCAGCGTGATCCGGCTGCGCATTGCCTGGCGCTTGTAGGAGGCGGCCATCGACTCGGGACGCGTGAGGACGATGCGCACCGGAAGGCCTGAGAGCAGCGCCAGCTTGGCGGCCTGTGCCGAGGTCTGGTAGAGCACGTCGTCCTTCCCGCCGAAAGAGCCTCCGACGGGCGGCTGGATCACGCGGACCCGGTCGACGTCCAGTCCCAGCACCTGGGCGGCGGTGTCCCGATTGACGTGCGGGCTCTGGCTGTTAGCGTAGATCGTAACCCCACCGGCCCCGAGGTCGCCGGCGTCGGGCTCCGGCAGTGCCAGGGCGCCCTCGGTCTCCAGGTAAGCGTGCTCCTGATGGGGTAGATCGTAGCCGACCTCGAAGACCACCGGGGCGTCAGCGATCAGCGGGTCCGGGTCGCCGTTGCGCAGGAGATGGGTGTTGCAGAGATTTCCCCGTCCGGTCGGCGAGACCTCGGGGATGAGCGGGGCACCGGCGTCGAGCGCCTGGGCCATGTCCGACACCACCGGCAGGGGCTCATAGGAGACCCGAATCGCCGCGATACCCGCGAGGGCAGCTTCCTCACTCACCGCTGCCACAGCCGCGACAGGCTCACCGACGTGGCGCACCTTGCGATACGCCAGGATATAGGCGTCCTTGATCGGCCAGCCGAAGCTGCCGTGGTCGACAAAATCGGCGTGAGTAATAGCCGCCCTGACGCCGGGGACCGAGAGCGCCGGGGTCACATCAAGCTCGATGATGCGCGCGTGCGGCAGCGGGCTCCGCAGCACCTTTCCGACCAGCATCCCGGGCACACTCATGTCGCCGACGTAACGCGCACGTCCGGTTACCTTGTCGGCGCCATCGACGTTCTGAAGGGAGGATCTTCCTACGTAAGTGAGGGTGGTCATTGGGTGGGCTCCCCTGCACCCGGACGGTGGCGAGACGCTGCAGCGGCCTCTATTGCGTCGACGATCTGCATATACCCCGTGCAGCGACAGAGGATGCCGTTGATCGCGGACCGGATTTCAACGCGGGTGGGCGCCGGATTGCGGCGGAGCAGTGCTTCCCCGGCGAGGACCATCGCCGGCGTGCAATACCCGCACTGCACGGCGCCCTGGGCCAGGAATGCCTGCTGTAGCTCGCTCAGGCTGCCGTCGGGCCCCTGGAGTCCCTCGATCGTCGTCACGTGATGCCCGGCAATGTCGGATACCGTGGTCCTACAGGAGCGGACGAGGGCATCGTCGACGAGGACGGAGCATGCGCCGCAGGTGCCGCTTTCACATCCGCGTTTGGTCCCGGTGAGCCCAAGCGTGGTGCGCAATAGGTCCACCAGCAGCATATCCTGGGGGATGTCATCCAACGAGACGGTCCTGCCGTTCAAGACAAAGGTCAATTGCATCAGGATCTCCCCGAGACGTGCTTGTCGTGTGTCGTTCGGTAGTGTCGTAGATAGCGTTTCCCGTAGGGATCGCGAGCGGTCAGGAAGTCGATCGCCCGCACCTCCTCGATCAACTGGGGCGTGCGTGGGCTGACGAGCGCGGCGTCCAATCCCCAGGGCACCGCGGCGACGAGGTAGGCCAGGGCGATGTGCGAAGGGGTGGGCATGCCGTGCCCGGCGTTGCTGATACCGAGGACCGTGGCCACACCTAGATCATCGTGGTATCTTCGGAGTGTCTCCAGCGTGGTCGCCATCGAGCCAGGTTCGGCCGATGAAGCCAGGCAGATGGCGTCCATAAGGATATCTTCTCTGGGGATGCCGTAGGCGGCGGCGCGATCGACGATCACGCCCGCTTCGGCTATGCGTCCCTCCGTATTCTTCGGCAGTCCGTGCACGTCGCCAATGGGCATCCCGACGATCGCGGCACCGAACTCCGCGGCGATCGGCAGCAGTGCCTCCAGAACGGGCGCCTCCGCAGTGACGGAGTTGATCAGGGCTTTGTAAGGTCTCAATGCCGTCAGGGCCGCCCGCAGGGCATCCGAATGGCGGGAGTCCAGCGAGATGGGGCATCCGACGGCTTCGTGAACGGCGACGGCGATCTGTGGGAGTAGGGTGAGTTCGTCCACGCCGGGATATGAGGTCATGATATCCATCACGTCCATACCGGCAGTCGCTCCGCTGCGGGCGAGTTCCACCATATGTGCCAGAAGGTCCTCCGTGGGTTCGACCTCCCCTGATTTCTGCGGCTTGACGCGTAGTTGGTCGCTGATCAGGACAATCGGCACGCCGGGGCCGATCCGCAGGGTTCCATTGCGTGATGATAGCGTCGTCATGGGCTCCTTTGCGCCAGGTTACCTTCCGGGAAGCGAAAGCAGCTTCCCCGAAGGGAGAGCATGTCCCCTTATTATACCGGACCCCCGAACTTGCCGATCCCGAAGCCGAAATAGAGCGTGGCAGCAGTGAGGAGGAAGAGGGCGGCGAGAGCGAGGACCGCGTAATCCGCGAAGGCCAACCGCGATTCGTGATAATAGGTGCGGTCGGGGGAGCCGGAGAAGGCTTTGGATTGTAGTACGACCTCCAGCGTCTGCGACTTCACGATCGCGCCCAGGATCAGGGGCACGGCGACCTTTGCGTAGACCCTGGCGCGACGGATGGGCCCCATTCTTTCGAAAGCCAGGCCCCGCAGTCGCTGCGCCTCAATGATCGATTGCAGGTCGGCCACCAGCAGTGGGAAAAATCGCAGCGTCGATGAGAAGACAAACGCGATGGCGTAGGGGATGTGTGCCTTCACCAGGCCCACGATCATCGCGTTGACGTCCGTCGTAAAGACGACCAACGGGATCACCATTGTCATGGTGAGCGCTTTGAACACGATGTTCAGAGCGTATTTGATCCCTTCGACCGACATCGTGGCCCCGCCGACTAACCACCAGCCCTTCGGCAAGGTAAACAACGGGGTCAGCGTCGTCTGTCCCGTGCGCGCGCGGACGATTTCGCCGCCGAAGAATCCCTGTGTCACGACAACGAAAAGGTAGAAGGGCAGCATCGCCAGAAACGCCTTGAGGACGTAGCTTGGCCTTACACCTGCCGCGAGACCGCCAAGGATAACCGCAAGGGCCAGCAATCCCCCGAGTGTGGGGCTCTCCCAGGTGAATGCGACGATTGTCAACGAGGTCATCAGCGCCAGTTTCGGGCGAAAGTCCATCCGGGTGAAGAACGAAGCGCGGTCGACACTCTGGAACGTATGGGGTGTCATAGGGTGGACGCCCTATCCTGCCCCGCAACGTAGGCTGCGACCTCCTCGGGTGTGATCAACCGGCCGGCCTCGGGGTACTTGCGCCGGTCGAGCGCCTGCGCCAGGAGCACGGCCTGAGGAGGGCTCAGGTACGTCGATGCCAGCACCTTCGCCTCGTGACACGCCTGGCGCATGGGTGCGTCAAGGAGCTTGATGCCTTTTCCCATAACGACCATGCGCTCCGCGTACTTGGGCATCAGGTACAGGTGATGGGTGATAATGACGACGGTTCTGCCTTCTTCGTGAAGCCGGCGGGTGATCTCCAGGATAGATTTCGCCCCCCGGTCATCTTGGCCCGTGGTCGGTTCGTCGAAGATGAGGATCTGCGGGTCCATGGCCAGGACGGCTGCAATCACCACCCGTGCGCGGTCGCCCTTTGGGAGCGCCAGGGGATGCCGGTCCCTGACGGCAAGCAGCCCCATCGCCTTCAGGCTTTCGGTGACCGCGGATTCTACCTGGCGCTTCGGAAAGCCCAGGTTCTTGAGGGCAAATGCCACCTCTTCCTCCACCGTGGCATTGAAGATCTGGTTGTCGGGATTCTGAGAGACGTAACCGACGGTCCGCGCCAGGTCGCTGACCGAGAGCTTCCGGCTGTCGATGCCGCCGACCTGCACTGTGCCCGATGTCGGCTGCAGCAGCCCGAGAAAGTGCTTGACCAGCGTGCTCTTCCCGGCGCCATTCTGTCCCGCGATGAGCACATATTCTCCTGCACTGATGTCGACCGAAATGCCGCGGAGGGCGTGGGTGCCGTCGGGGTAGACGTGATGCAAGTCGCGGGCCGATAGGGCCAGGGATTGGGGACTGGGTGATCGGGGATCGGGCATAGGAGAGGCAGTGGCAACCGTCGCGAGATCAGCAGCCCGGTTTGAAGGGTGAATAGTGTCAACTGGCGGTGTTGCTGTGCCCGGCGAGATGTCCGGAAACCTTCGCAAGGTTTCGGCCCGAGGCTGCTCGGGCTTAACCTCGCGAAGGTTGGTGGGAGTAGGAAGATTGTCGAGAAGCGGCAGGGCATCGGCGAGCGTGATGGGAATGGTGGGGACGGGGACGCCGCGGCTGCGGAGCAGGAAGAACGTCTCCGCCACCTGGGGCGGGCGCAGCCCGGCGCGCAGGAGTTGGTCGACGTCACCATAGACGTCTTCGGGCGAGCCGACGCGGATCAGTTCTCCCCGTGAGAGTAGGGCGACGCGGTCTGTGTACTCCGCCATTTCTTCGGCTGCGTGGCTTGCGATGACGATTGTTATACCGAGTTGACGATTCAGCTCGCGTAAGGTGGCGAAGATATCCCCCGATCCCACCGGATCGAGTTGAGACGTGGGCTCGTCGAGGACCAGGAGGTCGGGCTGCAGCGCCAGCGCGGCGGCAATGGCCAGGCGCTGCTTCTCGCCTCCTGAGAGTTCATCGGGACGCTTTTTTTCGCTTCCTGTGAGACGGACGGCTTCCAGTACCTGGGGAATGCGCGCCTCAATCTCCTCGCGGGGTACGCGGAGGTTTTCCAGACCGAAGGCGATCTCATTCTCCACCGAGGTCGCCGTAATCTGCGTCTCCGGATCCTGGAAGACCATCCCGACGTGCTGTGCCAGCGTGCTGATGGGGTGGTCGAGACAATCGAGGCCGGCGACCGTCACGTGACCGAAAAACCGCCCGCCGTAGAACTGCGGAACGATGCCATTCAGTGTGAGGCAGAGCGTGGTCTTTCCTGCACCCGTCGGACCGATCAGGCCGAGAAACTCCCCCCTCGCGATCTCCAGCGAGACGTCCCTGAGCACAGGCTCCTCGGATCGCGGGTAGACGTATGAGACCTTGTCCAGGGTTGCGATGGACGCCATCAAGCCCGCGCTAACGTGATCGCGGCTCAGTAGACGGCCTCACGGGGCTCGACAATGCCAATCGCACGCAGGCCGGCGATGACCCCCGTGCCAATGACGGTGCCGATGAGACAGCGGAAGAGGTTTTCGACCGGGATGATCGGGATGAGGACTAACCAGACCGCTTCCGGCCAATTGTAGATGAAATAGGTGATGACGCCTGAGTCGAGGTGGGTTAGCCCTGAGACCATCCACGTGCCGAGGAAGAGACCCGCTGCCACCCACCCAAGATTCGGGCTTTTGAGCCAGCGCGCCACCCAACGCCGCGTGGGCAGCGCGAAGAGCAAGATGCCCGACCAATCGATGAAGGACGCCCCGATGGCGGGCCACAGGCCCACGCCATTCTGCACCACTGCCCGCCCTGCAAACAACAGATACTCGATGACGAACAGGATGGTCAACCAGATCCACCAGTGCTTGCGACGCCCCGCCAGAACCATCGATCCGGCGGCGAAACTGCCGATCGCTGCGCCCAGCACCGACACAATCGGTACGCCCGCGGTCTGCGGCGCCAGGAAGACGCCCACGAGCCGGCCAATCCCCGACGCGACCGCTCCCGCAACCGGTCCCAGAATCCAGCCTACCAGGGGATAGACGCCTTCGGACATCTCAATGCTACCGGCGGATCCCAGCATGACCGAGAAAGGAATAAAGGATAGGGCGGCGACGACAGCCGCCAATACAATGACAAGGGCCAGGGATGCGCCATCAATCGACGCTCCCCCGCGGGGCGTGACGTCACGTTCCTCTCCTGTGGGCGGTTCAGCCATGTCCGACTCACCTCACGATGTTACGGAGACCTTCGCAAGGTTTCTACACCTTGCGAAGGTTGATCATCTTGCATCTCCGGTCTTCATCAACTCACGGAGCAGCATCGTCGCAAAGGAGCCCTTGGGCGAGAAGAAGCTCACCACCAATTGATCTTGATTCTCGACCTGCCACGTCAGCCCCTCGGGGTTGAAGCGCAAGGGGCGCCGCACCCCGTGTTCTCTGCTCGCTCGGAAATCCTCCAAGCTCAGGCCTGCCGAGGCGAGGATCTGCGATTCTGCCTCCCCCGCTTCGTCCTGGGCCTGCATCAGTTTGTCTCCGAACATAGGCCCCGTTGCAGAGATCTCCCAGGCTGCTGCACGCGGACGCTCGGCAGCGAGATCCGTGACGGTGAAGATCCCTCCGGTGTCCTCCTTGCGAGCAATGTCACCCTTGATGACGGTGTCGAGGGTGCCCTGCCGGATGCGTAGGGCGACGACTTGGTTGAACAGCGCCGACTGCAGCGCGCTGATGAATAGCCCATGCAGGCGATGCGAGAGGTGACGGATGCCCATCTGCTCCAGTGCCGTCTTGTCGTCGTGCAACAGGTAATATCCGGCGATGTGATTGTCGCCGCGGTTACCGAATCGCTGAGGGCCATAAGCGTTGGGCACGCCGCGTGCCATCAATGAACTGAGTATGGCTGTCGCTTGCGATTCAGCATCGGGCCCGACTTCGCGAATACGCAGGGTGAAGCGATTCCCTCGTAGATGCCCGATGCGCAGCTTATTGCGATGGCGAGATACCCACAAGATGCGCGCGTTGTCCAGCTCTAGCGCCTCGATCGTCTCAACCGGCACAAACTGCACCGAGAAGGTCTGCCGTGCGATCGCGTGTGCGTCCTTGAGCCCCGCATAGCTGACGGCGCGGGGAGGAAGATCCAATTTCTGCGCTATCTGTCTCACGAGCCGCATTGTGTCGATATTTCGCTTCTCGACGCGAAAGTAGGTGTGCTCGCCATCGCCGCAAGGCTCGTACGCAGGTACCTCGTCGACCACGAAGTCCTCCGTCTCGTCGCGGATCACACCGCCAATCCCCGGCAGGTCTGCGGTAAGATACGGCACCTGCCAGTCCAGCCGTCCGGCAAGATCGTTCATCCGCTACTCGCTCAGGAGGTAGGCAAGCAGCAGTCTGATCGTGGCGTCCATCGAGTCAAGATGCGTGCGCTCATAGGCGTGAGAGCTGTCAACGCCGGGTCCGATGAGGCCAACCGCAAGGTCGGCGCCTGCCCGCCAGGCGGCTTCACCGTCGGAGCCGTAGTAGGGGTACGTATCCGTACGATATGGGATGCTGTTGGAGGCTGCAAGCCGTTCAAGGCGCCGTCGCAGACCCAGATGATAGGGCCCTCCCGAGTCCTTGGCGCAGATCCCGACCGAGAACTCGTCCGAGTTCTGATCCTCTCCGGCGGCTGCCATATCCACGGTAACCAGCTCCTCGACGTCACTGGGGATCCCCACGGACCCGCCGTGGCCGACCTCTTCGTAATTGGAGATCAATACGTCCAGGCGGTAACGGGGCGCTCGACCCGTCTGGTGCAGTGCCATCAGTGCACCATAGATGGCTGCGACACCGGCCTTGTCATCGAGGTGTCGCGAGCGGACGAAACCGTTCGTCACCTCCACCCGCGGATCGACGAAGACGAAGTCACCAACGCCGATCCCCAGGGATTCGGTCTCATCCTTGCTCTGAGTACGGACATCCAGGCGCACTTCGTAGTTCCCGGCCTCGCGCTTCAGTTCGCGGGCCTCATTGCCGTAGATGTGCACCGACGCCTTGGTTGGCAGGATGCTCCCCCGGATCATCTCTCCGGTGCCCGTCATGACCGTGCACCCCTCGCCCTCGACGGAGTGCCAATCGTAGCCCCCGATCTGGGTAAGCATCAATCGTCCATTTGCCTTGATCTGGCGGACCATCATGCCCAGCGTGTCAACGTGAGCGGTGAGGGCACGCGGACAACTATTGTCTCCTGCCCAGGTAAGCACCAACCCGCCCTTGCGGGTGTGTGAAACGGTCAGGGGCAGCTTCGCCAGAGCCGTTTGCACGTAGAGACAGGCTCGTGCTGTATCCCCCGTTGGGCTTGGTGTATTGAGCAGACCGACCAGGAAGTCCAGCGTCTCGTCGATCGGGACCGTGGGAAGTGTCATCTTTACCCTCTTCATTTTATAGATGCGGCCTGGTACGCCCATATGCTATCGTCAGCGCCCAGTATAGCTACGTCGAGGGTCGTGACAAGCATCCTTCCAAGAGATCAGCCCAAGTGCCGCTCCTTTGCCCAGCGGCGTCAGACAACAAAGTGTTGTGTAGTTCCCCTAACGATGCTATGATGGGTCAGCGAGGTGGAGGATGGATAGGTTGACACTGACGCCTGCAGCATCCCTGACTGCCAAACGTCTTTCCCAGCTCCTGAATCAAGCCTACGCCGACTATTTCGTCCCGGTCCGGCTTGATCCTTTTCAGTTCAAACTCATGTGCGACGATATGGATGTCGACCTTGAGCGATCGGTCGTGGCGATACAGGGTGGCATCCCGAGTAGGGCCCCGGGTGAGATCCCGGTAGGATTGGCCTTGCTTTCCTGCCGGGGGATCCAGGGGTGGATCAGCGGTGTCGGCGTTCATCCTATCTGGCGTCGTCGCGGCATTGCGCGGCAGATGATCCGGTGGATCCAGTCCGTGGCACAGCAAGACGGCCTGGATCGTCTGCGGCTCGAGGTGCTGGAGCAGAACGGCGCGGCGATCTTGCTCTATGAGGGACTCGGGTTCGTCAAGATCCGGGACCTACTGGTGCTGACGTTCGAGCCCGGGTGGGCGGCACTCAAGCAACCTGCTCACGACGTGTCGGCAGAACCGCCGAGCCGGCTGCTCCGCGCACATCAGCGTTTCCACGAGGTTGATCCCTCCTGGCAGAGGGACCTCTCGTCGCTCACCCACCGCGCAGGCCGCCTGTTGGGGATGTCTCTGCGGGAAGGGCCGGACCTGGCCGGCTATCTGCTCTATCAGCCACAGTCGGATGCCTACGCGATTCTCGATCTCGCGGTCGATCCGGCGCATCCCCGGCGCCTGCAGGTCGCCGAACTACTTCTCTCTGCACTGCACAGCACGCGGCCTGACTTCGGGGGGCATACGGTCAACGTCCCGGCTGATGACCCGTTGCTCCCGGCCTATATGGCCGTCGGTTACCGGGTGTGGCAGCGCCAACATGAGATGGTGTGGCCCGTCGATGAGGTGACCTGATCTGAGGAGGTGCTCGTGGATTCCGTTCAACCGCCGATCGACGACCGACCCTCTCTCCCGGACGCCCCCTCCGACTCCGACCCTCCCGTAGACTCTCCTCGCTCTGCTTTGTGTGGCAGTTGCGGGCGCTTTGTCGGACCCTACGAAAGCTGCCCCTATTGCGGCGCCCGCATCCACGGACGGCTGCAGATCCGCGTGCTCAAGGCGATGGCCCTCCTGATGGCGACGGTTGGCCTGGCGCTGCTGTGGTGGCAGGCGCGTCACGTTGAGGTGCCGATCATCTCGGTCGCCGAGGCTACCGGCGCTATGAACTTTGCCTATGTGCGGCTGGAGGGCCGTATCTCCAGAAACCTCAGCTACGACGCCGAGAGCGGCTATCTTGGGTTCTGGTTGGACGACGGCACCGGGGAAGCTTACGTCAACGCATATCGCGATGTCACGGCAGAGCTGCTGGCCCGTGGGACCCCGCCTGCCATTGGGGATCAGGTGTCCGTGGCCGGGACCCTCGGGATCCGCGAGGACTATACCTCTTTGACGATCAACGTGGCCGATCACGTGACACTCGATCGTCCTGACGCGATCCCGTTCAAAGCCGGTGACGTCACCCTTCTGGATGAGGGCACGCGGGTACGGCTCTCGGGTGAGGTGCGGCGGATCTACGAACCGTATGACGGCCTCGTCCTATGGACGATTGGTGACGACAGCGGGGAGATTGTCGTCGCCGTGGATGACGTCGTGACTTCGTTGACAGGTCCCCTTCCCGAGTGCACCGTTGGCCAGACCGCCGCGGTGGAGGGCGTTGTCACACTCTATGGGTCAACGCCGCAGGTCGCCCCCGCAAGTGTCGCCGATATCAAGCTACTGCCTGCGACCTTCGCCCTTGCGGAGGAGGTCGTGCCTGTGCCCACCCCCGCGAATGAGCGGGGTCCGACACCGGTGCCCACACCTGAGAAGGAGGGGGGTCCCACACCCGTAGCCCAGGTTGTGCCTGAGATCCCTCCTACTGTGACGTTCACGCCGACATCCGAGCCCACGCCTGAGCCGACGCCCATCCCGGTGCTGCCGTTGAGCCAGGTCGATGCGCAGCTCGACGGTCAGATGGTGAGAGTGCGCGGGCGGATCGCGTTGCTCGAAGGGCTTA
This sequence comes from uncultured Chloroflexia bacterium, assembly GCA_963775195.1. GTDB lineage: Bacteria > Chloroflexota > Anaerolineae > B4-G1 > SLSP01 > PWVB01. The sequence goes on along the minus strand of CAVZIC010000017.1, from coordinate 30,988 downwards.
AGGGAGGCGTCAAAGCCGCACTCGATGACGGGACGGCACAGATCACACTTCTGCTATGGAATGACGTGTATCAGGCCATAGCTGTGCCGACGGCCTTTGATGCCGGCGCTGACGTCGAGGCGCTCGGGATCGTCTCGATCTACGAGGGGAGTGTGGAGGTGATTCCGGCAGACGCCGCCGACGTGTTGATTCTCGTTGCGGCGGAGCCGGCGACCTGGGTCGAGGTCGCCGGTCTCACCCTGGGTGATGCAGGGCGTGTGGTCAGGATCCGTGGCGTGCTCGGCGAGCCGCAGGGCTTCTCCGCAGGGGTGATGGTGCCGCTTAATGACGGCACGGGTGAGATCACGGTGGTCCTGTGGTCGGATCTCTACGTGGGACTGAACCCGGTTCCGCAAGCCGGCGAACTGGTGGAGATCGTCGGCACACTCAATGTCTACCGCGAGGCATTGGAGTTGATTCCGCGCTCTTTCTACGACTGGCGAGTGAGGCCGCCTGATGGCTAATCCGCTCCTGTGGGCACTGGTGGGCGCCGTGGGCGCCTCCGTGCTGGCCCTGGTCCCGGCCCTACACATCTACAATGTGGCCGGCCTGCTCCTTCTGCTCGTCGGGTCGGGGCGCCTCTCCATCGGCGGCGAGCCGCTAGCCTTTCTCTTCCTCGGCATGGTGACCGGCTATGCGATGGTGAACACGATCCCGAGCATCTTTTTCTCGGCTCCCGACGAAAGCATGATCTTTGTGGTCCTGCCCGGCCAGACCTACATGCTCCAGAGAAGGGGCTATGAGGCGGTGATTTTGACGGGCCTCGGGGGCCTCGGAGGGCTGGCGGTCCTGGTCGGTTGGACCCCCGTGGCATCGCGAATCCTACCTGCCATCCGGGAGATCCTCCAGCCGCACCTGGGCTGGTTGCTGTGGGCGGTCATTGTGTACATGCTGGCGTCGGAGTGGCCCAAGGGAACGGGCCGCGCAATGGCAGTCAGCCGTGCCGGCGTGGGTCGCTGGCAGCGATGGTGGGATGGTTGGCGGTCACTCGTGGCCGGTCTGGCAACCTTTGTGCTCTCCGGGGCACTAGGGCTCATTCTGCTCTACCGGTCTCCGGTGCCCATCCAGGTGGCCTATCAGAACTTACTGCCGGCGTTTGTAGGACTCTTTGCCGTGCCTTGGGTCGTGCTCAACCTGGTGGGGCGGGTGGCGATCCCGTCGCAGTACACGGCGCATAGCGTGGATATCTCATGGCTCAACGTCGTCCAGGGAGTTGCATCGGGCACCCTTGGCGGACTGTTTGCGGCGTTTTTCCCCGTGGTGACGGGTGGGATGGGCGGCTTCCTTGCGGGACAGGCTACCGGCCAACGTGACGAACGGACCTTTCTGATCGCCCAGGGGGCCGCAAAGATGGTGGCCTACGTGGGTGGTTTTTTGCTTTTCTTTGTGCCCGGACTCCATCTCACACGTGGGGGTATGGCCTGGATGGTCAGTACGCGGTATACTGCCACTACACCCGAGCAGTATTTGAGGGCCACAGCCGGGGCCCTGGCAGCGGGAGTCGTCGCCTTTCTGCTGTCCCTGAGGCTGGCGCGGGTCGTGATGGCTCTGGTCTCTCGCGTGAGTTACCGGGTGATTAGCTGGGCGACCTTGGCTGTGCTACTGCTGGTGGTTGTGGGTGTGACGGGGCCGGTTGGCTTGGGGATCTGTGCGGTTGCTACCGGTATCGGGCTCATCCCGGCGCTGTGGGGCGCTCGGCGCATGAATGCCATGGGTGTCTTGTTGCTGCCGCTCGCGCTGAATATGGCCGGGTGGGGCGACACCGTTGCGGGGCTGCTCCGCCTCCTGGATTGACGGGAGCACTCTGATCGACCTGGTGCAGATAGACCGGAAGTAGCTGTATGTTGCCCGATCCTTATTTATCGGATCTGATGAAACTGTATGGATTCTCCCTGACCGACGTGCAGAGGGCAGGGAGAGGTACCGGGCGCCGGCACGACGTGTTGCTTCAGATGCGCCGCGACATTGTCTGCGAGTGGTGCAGTCGGCCATTCGGCTATGCCTTCCAGGTGGGGGCCAATGGTAGCGTCAGTAGAGGCCGGCAGACGATCGATGTGGCGATGGTGACGCCCAAGCTGGAGCGCGAACTCCGGCGTCGGATCAGGTGCCCGCATTGCCAGGCGGTGCAGCGCAGGACGCGGCGACTCTTCGTTCGCCGTGAGCTGCGCCACGGCGTTGTCGCGCTGATCGCGGTTGGGGGGACGATTTTGGGCGCCATCACCTTGGCTACCGGGGGCTATGTGCTCGCCGGCCTGGCAGGGCTGAGCGTCGGCTTGGGGCTCGCGATTGCTCTGGTCCTGACCTTGACACGGTGGATGCTGGGCGAGCTCATCGATTCCGTCCCAAGAGACCGCGACACCACCCTCTAGGCCTCAATAACCCTATCGTATTCACGAAGCCCATGGTCGAACGAGTCACGTATCTCGCCTAACTGACGCGCTGCTGCCCTCCACAAGGTTGCGTTCCGTCACGTTCGTGGTACAAACGACCTGCGCGCCCGGCGCTTGGTGGCGCCGGTGCTGTCGTGAATGACGTCGTTTCATCCCAGACCAGGATTGCCTATATCCCAAATGCCCGACCCATCACGTGATTATCTGACGCTGTTGCTCGACCAATACTGGTTTGCGCCCCCGGTCGCGCTGTGGCGGGCAATCGAGTTGCGAACGTTGGCCGCTGAGGGATTCCCTCGCCCCATCCTGGATCTGGGATGTGGAGATGGCCTCATCGCACAGGTGCTTTTCGAGAACGATCCGCCGATCGAAGTGGGGTTTGACCCGTGGCTCGATCAGGTGCGGAAGGCGCCTGCGACGCGAGCCTATCGTTCCGTCCAGCAGGCATTGGGCAGTGCCATGCCCTACGCCGGAGAGACGTTCGGTTCTCTCCTCAGCAACTCCGTCCTCGAACACATCCCGGATCTCGATCCTGTCTTGCGTGAAGCTGCCCGTGTCCTCCGTCCCGGCGGTCGCGTGATCTTCACGGTACCGAGTGATGCGTTTCGGCGTCTTCTGGCGGGCTACCGCGATCGAGCGGCTGCCGGGGATATGGCAGGGGCCGAGGCTTACGCCGCGGGCGTTGATACGTGGCTCGCACACTACCGTTATCCCACCCCGGAGGAATGGGGCACGCTCCTGAAGCGTGCAGGGCTGCGGCTCGTGCACACGGTCTACTACGTGCCCCCGGCTGTGATGGCCTTGTGGGATCAGGGCAATATCGCCTACGGCGTTCGGAGTGTGCCGGGGGGGCATCCGGGCTTTGTGCAGCGTGGCACCCTATACCGTTGGCTCGCGTCTCCCAGGCTGCGCCGCTTCGGCTATCAGCGCTGGATCAGGCGATGGGTGGTGCGGAGGTTAGGGCTGCGTTGGCGAGAGGCCTATACGGCTGACGTGCCTGCGGATGGCGTCGGGGGTGGACTGCTGGTTGTGGGCGAGAAGGGAGGGTAGGTCGGCTATGGCTTTTGTGCGCCGGCTCGGGACGACGACGGAGGGCGTCGGCTTCGAATCGTGGAACCGATTTGTAGCGGCGCACCCCTGCGGTAATCTGCTCCAGACGACCCAATGGGGGATGCTGAAAGCGGGCTTCGGATGGAAGTGGGAGCTGGTCACCGTTGGCGATCAGAATGCTCCCAAGGCCGGGGCCGTCGTGCTCTATCGTCAACTGCCTTTGGGTCTCGGTACCATTGCCTACGTGCCGCGCGGCCCGCTCGTCAATTGGTCGGACCGAGACACGGTTGCCGAGCTATTCTCGGCGCTCCATGCCGCGGCGCGCAGGCGCGGGGCCTGGGCCTGCTGGATCGAGCCTGAGGTGGGTAACGCGTCAGCCCATACCGCATCGTTGGTGCTTGCCGAGGCCTCATTGGTGGATCTTGGCTACCATCGAGCCGCTCGTACCGTACAACCGCGACGGACCATCATCATGGATATCGCTCCTGCAGAGGAGGAGATCCTCATGACGATGAAGCCAAAAACCCGCTACAACATTCGGCTCTCCGAGCGCAAGGGCGTCGCCGTCCGGGAGGGCTCGGTAGCCGATGTGGAGACGTATTACAGCCTGATGGAGGTAACCGGCGAACGTGACGAATTCGGCGTGCACACACTGGGTTACTACAGGAAAGCGCTTGAGCTCTTTGCGCCTGAAGGCCAAGTCGCGCTGCTCCTTGCCGAGCACGAAGGAGAGCCGCTGGCGGGGCTGATGGTCTTTGCGGTTGGAGAGAAGTCGTGGTACATCTACGGTGCCTCTTCCGACCAGCACCGCAATCTCATGCCCGCCTATGCCATCCAATGGGCCGCGATTCGCTGGGCCAGGTCCCGTGGATGCACGACGTACGACCTGTGGGGCATACCCGATGCAGACGAAGAGACACTGGAAGCGGAATTCACCGAGCGCAGCGACGGTCTGTGGGGAGTCTACCGCTTCAAGCGGGGGTTCGGCGGCGACGTGGTGCGCTATACCGGCCTTTGGGAACGTGCACTGAACCCGCTCTATCCGCTTGCTTCTCGGTTCTACCGGGGCCTTCAGTAGCCGCCACCCAGCGGGCGAGGGCGAGCGATGGATCTGCTGCTCAAGGCACTCGTCGGCGCTGTAGTGGTCGTGATCATCCAGCTTGTGGCCCGGTCGCAGCGATCCTATCTCGCCGGGTTGGTCCCCTTGTTCCCGACGTTCACGCTGATCTCGCACTACATTGTCGGTACGCAGCGGACGGTGGGCGACCTGAAGGCTACGATCCGGTTTGGTATGGTCTCCCTGTTGCCCTATTGTGCCTATATGGGTGCGCTTTACATCTTGGTCGATCGGGTGAGCCTGACACTGGCTCTTCTGGGAGCCACGTTGACCTGGCTCATCGCTGCGTTTGTCCTGGTCTGGGCCTGGCCACACTGAGTGAGGAGAAGATTCTATGCCTTTTTCATTCGAGGTTCTGCGGATTCCTGAGGTGACGCTTGTCAAGCCGCGCGTGTTTGGTGACGTGCGGGGTTTCAATCTCGAGACCTACAAGCGGGGCGATTTCCGGGCCGCGGGGATGCCCGGCACCTTCGTCCAGGCGAACCACTCGCGCTCGGCCAGGGGCGTACTTCGCGGCCTCCACTACCAGAAGATGCCGCGCGCCCAGGGAAAGCTTGTTACCGCCATCACGGGGGAAGTCTTTGACGTCGCCGTCGACATCCGGATGGGCTCGCCGACCTACGGGGCCTGGGTAGGCCAGGTGCTCTCCGCCGAGAATCACCATCTCCTCTACGTCCCGCCGGGGTTTGCCCACGGATTCTGCGTGCTCAGTGAGTGGGCAGACTTTATTTATCTGTTGACAGATGAGTACTCGCCGGAGCACGAGCGGGGTATCCTGTGGAACGATCCCGACATCGGGATCGAATGGCCGGTTCAGGACCCCGACCTGTCGGCCCGAGACGTGGCCCAGCCACGCCTCAGAGAGGCGGACATTAACTTCGTTTATGAAACTTCGTGACGCCCCAGCCCCCGTGAGGGGAGCCTGAGCTCCCCCTGCGGAGCAGGGAAGGGGAAGGAGGCTAGGGCCAGTAGGCGACGGGCCAAGCCTCCAGCAGATCCGCCGTCGATGACACGAGCTGCCATCCCGACGTCGGTGCCGATCGTGTCCCACTCGACATCCCAGAGCCGTCCGGTAATCACACCACCATCATTGTCCCACGCGGTGACCATGGCCGCGACCCGCGCGTGGTTCTCTCCCGTCGAGCCCGAAATGGTGTGCACGCCGCCGATGCTCACCCGGAGCGTTGTGGCATAGCCCAATGCCCAGGTAGCGTAGTCAGGCCTGGACGACGGGGCGAGGAGCGCGTAAGCACCGGGAATGTCGCGATCGTTCAGCGCCAGGTAAAAGGAGACAACGGCGAACTCCGGCGCGTCGGTTGGGTAGGTCTGCGGTCGGTCCAAAAAATACCAATCGTAGTGCTCCGAGGTCCAACCGTAGGTCTCGTTTTCCCAAGTGAACACGATGTAGAACGCAAGGCTTGGAGCCCCTCTTACCCGATAGCCCTCCCAGATTTCCTCTTCGAGGTCTCCGTCGACGTCCGCGAATTTGATGCCTGCATCCCCTGAGAAGAAGCCCAGGCGCCGGTAGTCGCCGCCGATGTCAGTCTCTTCCCAGGTGAAGAGATGGAGCAAAGTCTCGTTCCCCTCGGCATAGCCAAAGATCGCCAGGTCCGGCATACCATCCGCGTTGACGTCTTTGATGGCAATATCACAGGTGGCGTACTGCCCGAAGCCGACGTCCGCGGCGCCGGGCTTGGGTTGTGCAGGTTCGAGGGCATAGACGGTATCGCCGTCCATCACGTAGGCTGCGAGGCGTGCGCCCGCATCGATAGACCGGTGGACCAAAGCGATCCACTCCGGCGCTCCATCGGCGTCGGTGTCCTCATAACGCAGACAAACCAGTTCGTCCTCTCCCGCCAGTGCTTGCGCACGTGCCAGCCCTTCGTTGGCGGCAGCTTGCACGAGCGCCGCATCGAGCGTCGGGAGCGGTGTCAGCGTAGCTGTAGGCACAGGGCTGGGAGTCGGCGTCACCGTCGCCGTCGCCTGGGACATTGGTGCCACAGACGTCGGTACTGCCGACGGAGACGTGCTGCGTCGGGGTCACAATTCGGCGCGGAGGTGCCACGGGTAGGGTGCACCCTGACAGTATCACCGCCATCGCTGCGCAAGTCACTGCCATGGCTAAGCAGGTCAGCGGCCACCTACGGCATCTGGATCTCATCTTGGACGAACTCTGGTCGTGCAAAACCGGGAAGTCTCCCAATAAGAAGCACGGAGCCCTACGGCTCCGTGCGTATCTTCGACAGTCGATCGGCGCAGTCTCAGGTACGGCGTAGCCTGCGCGCGGTGATCATCACTCCGACCAGCAGGACAGCCGCACCGATCAACAACCACTCGCCCAGACCCGTCTGCGAGAGCTGCCCCGAATTGCCGCCGAGGCTCGTGCCCGCGCCGCTTGCGCGAGGTGTGGCGGTGGCTCTAGGCGTCGATGTCGGCGTTGGCGTGCGTCGGGGTGCCTGTGTCGCCGTGGGCGTGGCTTCCTCTGTCGGCTCGGCGGTCGCAACCACCCCTCCCGCGCCCTGTTGACCCTCTCCCCCTCCCTCGGTAGTGGGTGTTGCGGTGGGACCGAGCACGGGTGTCACCGTGGGCTCCGGCGTGTCCGTCGGTTGTGGCGTGCTTGTGGCGTCCGGCGCTGCGGATGTTGATGTCGCCTCTACCACCATTTCTGCAGTCGGCGAAGCCACGACCTCAGTCGTCGGTGGAGCTGCCTGTTGTGGCCGATTGAGGACCAGGGCCCAAACGCCAAACGAGATCAGGGCACACACCAGGAGGCCACCCAGGACGGCCACAGCGATGATAAAGACGCGGTTCTGGCCTTGAGTCTGGACTGCTTGAGCCTCGGTTTCCTCTTCTTGGTAGGTTTCCTCGTCGCCGAAGGCTTCGAAAATGTCATCCGACATGATCCTCTCCTCCCTTTCTGCGTGTGCCCATCAGGCGCATAGGAGCCACGCCTCTGCAGAGATCGAGCAGCTGCTTATGATTATTGTAAACAGAAGATGAAAAAGACACAAGTTATCGTTCAACGCTCTCGTCGAAAAGGGAGTCACGATTTCGAGTCTTTCAGGATAAGTCCCTTTCCTTCCTCCTGGTCCTCTACCACTACCTCCGCTTTGCCGGTCGAGCTCGACGGGAAGTCCTCAGTGAGGAAGCGGGTGATAGCGTGGAGAGCCGCCTTTAGGATCGCCTCCCCGAGCGGCACCATCTTGATGTCGATGAACAGGTTTTCCTCCGGTATCTCATCGTCAAGGACCTGTATTTCTTCACGAAAGATGGACAGCAGGTCTTCTTCATGGTCGGCCAGGAAAGATGCAAGATCTTTCCTGGCAAGATGAAACGCGCTCTCGCGGAGTAGTTTGCGGATTGGCATATCGACTCAGACTCTTCCTTGGCTAGAGTAGGCGTTCCAGATTTACATAAGGGATCTGTGCCTGTGCGCCGTCGTCGAGCGTGACCACGGCGCCGGGTAACCGGGCTCCCGTCTCCAGGACAATCAGCTTGTCGGGCAGTTGCGAGATGGTGCCTGAGTGTCCTCTATAGTCTCCCCTGAGAATACGAATGCGCTGGCCGAAAACCAGAGGCGCATTGACATCGATGGGTCGTGCTGCCTGTGTTGGCATAGGGACAAGCACAAAAGGGCGCTTCTCGTGCCAACGATTTCCTATGTCCCCGCTCACCGCTGCCTCCCGACCATCCAATGAGTGCAATAGATCGAATACCAACCGGGTCATCGGTGTCATCCCTATCCCTTCGGTAGCCACGATGGGGAAGCTCGCTTGCCTTACCTTCGGGATAAGTGATGTAGGAATGCTTCCAACGATCATCCCCCGCACTTGCACTTCCGCGGCCTGCGCGATGCACTCCTCCTCAACGGTCGATCCGCCCACCAGGATAGCGCCTTGCGACGATGCGTTAATGTGAGTGGCGCGGATCGGATGGCTGGAGTCCCGAACGACCATACGCAACAGGCCGTAGGCCTCCTGCCCGTTGCCCCAGGCCGCCTCAATGAGCCCCCCCACCGTCTCGATCACCGCCCCCTCTCCGGCCCGTACCTCGACGACGTAGCCGGGTATCAATGCGTTGAGCCGCACGACTTGCGGTTCTGCCTCCAGCAGCAGCCTGCCCCGCCCGACCCCAATGATCTTCCCGCCGATGGGTGCGCGACAGGCCCGATCGCTCAGCCCCCCCCGCGAGGCAAGGACGTCGCCCTCCGAAATGGCTTGCCCGCGCTTGACCTTCAGATAGGCATTGGCGTTCTTGGTGAGGACGTCGAGCTCGCGCGCAAACTCCACGATGCGGAAATCAGGGGGCTTGATGGCCCGAGCCACGATCTGAGTCGGCTCGACCGAATCCCCCGATCTTACCAGGACTTCGCCGGATTGGGTGAGGAGCCTTGGAATGCGCACCGTTGTCAGCGGATTCGTGATGGCATAAGGTGTATACATATCAGCCTCCGACATCCCAAAGCCAGCGTTTGAGTGCTCGACGCCGTTGGTCTGAGTTCCTCGGCAGCGTGATCGGACGGCCCCGAGCATCGACAACGAGCCCTACCAGTCCGCCAAGCACCTCCACCCTTCCGCCTTGCCCTGGGCCCATGCCAATATCGAATCGCCGGTGGAGCCTGACTTCGAGCGTAGCACGTTGGCCGGCCGTGAGCGGCCAGATCTCAAGTTCGCCGTAGTGCGCCTCCACGTCCAACTCGCTTCCGTTGTCGTAGGTGATGTGCACCCGCATCACGACCTCACCATGTCGCGCCTGGCCCACCGGTGAGATGACCGTGCCCAGCGAGACAAGCGTCCCGGCATCCAGGGCGGATGCGGCAATCAGAGGCTTTACCCCTGCGATCGCCCCAATGGCCGGCGCCGCACGGTTTACGTCCAGCAGTACGGTCGAGATGCCGACCGGCTGCAGACCGTCGAGGATCGCCAGCAACGCCAGGCCCGGTCGTGGCGTGCGGACGATACCGCCACCCGAGATGAGGATTGGATCTACTCGGGGCATGGTCTCGCTATCGCTGAACTCCGAGCTGCTGATATCCCAGGTCGGGCGCGCGATACTATAGGTTGCCCTCAGCATCTCTCTCGCCACGGCGAGTTCTACTGACAACTCTTGCGAAGTCTGTGGAATGGTCGTGGGATAGAGCTCGGCATTGTAGAGCATCGCCATCAAGGCGTCTTCGTCCAACCCCTCGGGAATCCACTGCATCAAACGGTCCGTCCCGTGGTCCTGGGCCCAGTCCACGAGGCCATGGGCGACGCCGTGTTCGTATACCGTGACGTACGGGCGGCCATTAAAGGTCACGGCCATCGTCGTTGTCGCCGCACCAACGTCGACGCCCAGGACACCTCGGTCTACGTTTCCCTCGCGATGCCACAGGAAATCCACGACCCGTGAGAATGTCGTGGCGACGGGCAGGAAGGGCAGGCGACTCCAGGCGCTCAGGCTCTCCATCCCCGGGGCTTTCCTGAGCCGCTCTTCATTGTAGATATCCTCAAGCGCGCCCTGCGCCGGTCCCAGGTGTTCGGTGCCGGCAGTCGGATGTACGTTGTCCGCGATCACGACGCGTGTGATATCGCTCAACAATCGGGAGACATTTGAGCGCAGGGCGCTGTTGCCGGCATAAAGGACGATGGGCCGCTGTTCTTCCTCTAGCATCGACGTTGCCAGCGCGATGGCCTCGGCGAGTTCGAGTACGGGACGGCGGGCACCGCCATCGACACCGCCGACCAACATCACGACATCGGGCATGAGATCCCGAACCGTGCGTGCCCATGCCTCCTGGGGCGAGCGCAGATTCCCCTCACGCGAGAGTATGGCCTCCACGGATGCATAAGTCCCCGTCACCGCCCGCTTGCCGCTTTCCAGGCTCATCTCCCGCACCAGTCCTGCCAGAACAACCCGCAGGGGAGCCACCGAGCTGAGCGTGATCACAAACGCGTCGACGCCATCAAGATCGTGCCTCGGGGTGATAATTCGCCCGTGTCCATACAGCCTTCGCCCCGTGATGGATTCCAACTCCTGGACCGCCTGGATCACCCCCACGCTCAGATCGTTCCAGGGCGGCTTGCCGGTTGTCTGGGCCTCCGCCTGTGCGAGGAAACGATACCCATCGGCAACACGGTCGACCAGCAGCAGTTTCGTGATGACTGTGCCGCAGTCGGCCACCAAGACCGATTCGATGTTCTGTGCCTCTGCCACCTATCCTCCAACCACGTTGAACAATCGACTGAGGAGATCGGCCAACTGCCACAGACGCATGACCATCGCAGTCAGGGCAGAGGTGACCGCCCCGGAGAATGCCGTGCCTAACGCTACTGCGAGAACGGCTCTGCCGATGCGGCGAACTCCGAGTCCCCAATTGCCCGGACGTTCTGCGGAGTGATCGTTGAAGCGGATGGAGAAGGAAAGGAGTGTAACGATCGTGCTCAAGAGGACAACGATGCCCTGAAGGATGCCGATGAGGCCGTTATCAATCCGAACCCCTGCGCCTGTTGCCAGGATCTGGGGCAGGAGCGTTCCCGTCAGAGCTCCGGAGACGGCGACGGCTGCGCCGACACCCACGAGATATCCCAGCGGAATGTCACTGATCGTCATGATCAGGCCCACGAAGCGGGTCGGCTTGAACCCTTTCAGCAACAGGAAACACCCCAATAACAGCGCGATGAGATAAACGGATTTGACGATGGGATCCTGTCCCGAGAGCGCTTTGGCGACCCAATCACGCAATACAAATCTCACCGCGACCCCTGTCGCATACCCGGAGGCCGTGCCGACCAGGAGTGCCAGCGCCCAGCGATAGAGCTGATTGTCGTGGAGGAGGTAGCTGAAAATCACGAGGGTGAGGACGGCGCCGGTGATCAGCCCAAGGAGATCCATAGCTAGCTCGCCCCTTTCCGCTCGACCAGGCGGTAAACAAGCGCCATCAACAGTAGCCCTACGACGATCCATTGTGCCAACGTCAGCACGTCCAGGATTCGGGCGTAGGCTTGGTTGCTTCCGATCCCGGTCACCTCACGATAGCTCAACGCCTGTGGGAATCCCGCAACCCACCCCGTGACGTTCTCGGTGTGAAGATAGGGTGCAACGAGTGCGCCAGTGGCAGCGCTCACGCCGACGCTCAGGGGCAATAAGGATGCGCCGGCCTGCCCGCTGATAAGGATGTTCTGCTCGATCCACCACCTGAGCCGCTGAGGATCCGACGTGAGGACCACCAAGTGACGTGCCGCCTGTGCTTCCGGTCGTGTCAGGAACTCCGCAATGCCGGTGACGTTACCCGCGACATAGCCGCTTCCCGTCAGCTCCACTCGATTACGGGGTTGCGGAGATAGTGCGTAGCTCAGGCCGATGCCCTGGGGCAGCGTGCTCACGACCAAGACTTCGGCATCCAGCGTGTTGAGTTGGTCTATGATCGGCGCCGCGATCTGCGCCATTTCTTCGGCATAGCCCGGTGTGTACTCGATGGCCAGGATGACGCGGTCCCCAGCCTGAAGCTGATTGAGGCTATCGACAAAGGGCACCACACCCGGGGCAATCTCAGAGCCGGGAATGTGCGAGAGGGATAGGCCCTCGGGCAAGAGCCAGAACGCAGCGAAGGTCGCGAGAACCAGGATGGCAGCCACGAGCCACCGCGTAAGGCGCGTGTTACCCGCTGTCTGCAACCGCTCCTGTGGGACGGGACGCTCCGCACTGCGCGGCTGCTCGAGCAGTTGTTGCCACAGTTGGGCCTGTGCGATGACCGAGTCCGGTATCGAGGTAGCCACGGAGAGCCTTGCGTCGGAGGGTACGTCCACTGCGATCAGCGAGGGCAAGACGCCAGGGATGCCCTTGAGAGGTCCCTCGGGCTCGGCCGGGGTTGGAAAGACAGCTCGCTGGGCCGGGAGTTCCTGGTTCTCCTGCGGCGCGGGACGCAGTGCTTTGACCCAGTCAGGTATGTCGGCCGGCGTCAGTTCGCTGAATGGCGCTACACTCTCAGCTCCCCGGCCCATCTCGGCCGCTTCGGGCGGAGCCAGCTCCTGGAGCCACGAAGGCACTTCTGCGGGGGCAAGTTCGCCCATCAGTGATGAGGGTGGCTCGAGGTGTGTCGTGGTTGGTGCCGTGAAGTCCAGCCCTTGCAGCCACTCGGGAATTTCCTCGGGACCTTCTAGAGATAGCTCGGAGGCCTCTTCCCCTGGTTCCGTCGCGATATCCTGTTCCAGGAATGCTGGTGTGCCACGGTCACCTTCGATGGTTCTCTTGTCAGCTCTCAGGCCTCGGAGCCAACTCGGTCCCTCGGTAGGGAGCGGTTCTACGGCCTCAGAAGGTGCCTCCTCAGTGTCTACCGGCTCATCTGAGAAGATGCCCGCCTGGGGTTCTGAAGGGAGGGTGAGATCGAGACCTGCAAGCCAATCGGGTACCGACTCCGGCTCGGGCTGCGCGGACTCTGGGGGCTTCTCTACGTGTTCGTTCTCGTCCGCGGCGAGTTCCGAGACCTGCTCCGGCTCGACGGCAGGCTCCGGCGAAGATTCCTCAGCCAGATCCGTGAGCCACTGAGGCAGTTCTGTCGGGCCGGCATCCTCATCTGATAGGTCAAGCATCCAGTCTGGGAGGTCAGAGCCAGGCTCCTGTGCATCGAGTTCAGTCTCCGCGTCGGGTTCCGTCTCTCCGAGGTCCGGACTCGCTGGCGGCGCCGGTTCTTCCGATGAGACGGCCCCTGCCATTTGGGAGAACCAATCGGGCAACTCGCCCTCATCTTCTTCCGGTTCGTCGGCTGTGACCGTCTCTCCCGCCATGGGTGCCAACCAGTCAGGCAGGGGTTGCGCCGCCGGTTCAGCTTCTTCTACGATTCCTGACTCTTCACTCTCGCCGCTCTTCAACCAATCGGGAAGCACGTTTGGATCAAGGGGAAGGTCAGCATCCGATTCGGCCTGAGCATTCGCCTCCCCAAATTCTGTGTCTTCATCGATGAGACCTGAGAGCCAGTCGGGTAACCCGATAGGTGACGCCTCATTCCCCTCCGATGGGGACGAGCGTGTCGGCAGCGAGATCCCCTTGACAGCAGCACCGCCGCGATCGTCCTCGGGCGTGCTGGGGTGTTCAGGGGGAAGGGCATCCTCCGGGTGGACGAGCCTCGTGTTGCAGTTATCGCAGAAGAGGTTGCCGACAGGGTTGAGCGTGCCGCATTTTGGACAGCGCAGCCTCGTCTGGGGAAGGACAATACCGCAGTTTCTACACGTCTGCCGGCTGTCCTGATTGAGTGTACCGCACGATGGACAACGAATCATGGTCTCTATCCAGGCCTATCTTATCCGCCGCTGTGTGGTCGATCGATGCCCAGGATCACGCGCAGACCCGTGATGATCGTACCAAGGGCCACACCAAGGAGCAGGCCACGCAAGCCGCCGGTAGCCACTGCATTGACGAAATCCATCACGGTCTTGAAAAGTGGAGGATAGATCAAAGGGGCTGCACTGAGTAAGGTGAGGAGCGCAACCACAATGAAGAGCACGCTGTTGATATGGCGCCGACTTCGATAGAGGCGCATCCCTGCCAATAGCAGGGTCACAGCAGTTAGCGCCAGCAGGGCGGACTCCCCGGGGACGAGTACGGCCCGTACCAGAAAGCTCACTGTCGGACCACTCTGCCCTTGGACGAGAACCAGAACCAGGCTCGCCACTGCCGAGATGACCACGATGAGGCTCGGGATCAAATACTTGGCCTGTCTTTTTAGAATGCGCGCCGCGTGCACGCGGAGCAAGTTCCCGTATCCCAGGATGAATGCGAATGCAGCCAGAACCGTCGCCGCTCGTACCAAGATGATGCGTATGGATTCAAAAGCCGAGACCGGCAGCAGAAAACCAAGCAGAGTGACGAGGCCGACGACGACAGCCACGACGGTGGGGATGAACCATCTGAGCATCAAAAGCCTCCGATCCCCAGCAGTGCGGCGGCTGCCGCGGCCACGATACCTATGACAACCAACCATCGCAGGAAATCCTGGCTCCACAGCCCGGCCCAGAACATCGACCGGCCTGTGACTTCGGCACCGCCTGCAAACATCTCCTCACCGATTGCCAGATGGGTGTCGTCAAGCTCGGGATAGAGGGCCGCTGATCCAAGTGCCGACGTGGCGCCGCCATACATTTTGACGTTGCTGACGGCTGCAGCGTGTGATAGTAGGCTGACTTCCTGCCCGAAGCTGCCGATATTGATATTGGTACCAACCGGCTCGTCACCGGTAAGCGTAGCGGCTGCGGCAGCGTACAAAATGGGGGTGGGAGCCACGAAGCGAACGAAACCGGCTCGGTAGTGGTCCATGCTTCCCAGTCGGGCATAGGCGGCGCGGATCTGGTTGTCAGCCAACAAGTATAGAGTCGGATCTCCAGTCGTTAGGTAAGGAGGAGTGTCGTAGGCAGCTGAGAGCTCGGTCAGGCCGCCGAGTCCCTGCAGGGCCGCGACGGAGACCATGCTGTCCTCACCGAGAAGGCCGCCGCTGCCCAACGATACGTGGATGACGGCGCCTTCCTCTGCCACGCGCCCGACCTCGCCTGAAAACGTCTTGAAGACGGGGGCGATAGTTCGACCACGCTGGCTGCGATTACGCTGGAGGCCGTAGAGCGCGAGGGCAAGGGTGCCGATGAAGGCTATACCCAGTGCGACGAGTTGGGTGCCCATGCTCATGCTCCTTCGACCCCGCCTAACACCGGCAATCCTTCGACGACGTGGGCATAAAGGGCATCCATCGCTTCGGGATCCTCCAATGCCTCTGCTATGGCAGCTATTTGCGACCGTCCGACAACGGGTGCCAACATCCAGAGGATCTGGCCGATCGCGAATCCCCACAGGCGAAGGCCTTTTGCCAGTATGCCGGCCAGGTCTCCCAGTTGACGGTCTCGCAGATCATCAAACCAAAGCACGAGGGCTGATGGGAGGTATGCGTCATGTTCCACTGGGATCCTCGCTCTGCGCTCAGGAAGAACCACGAGCCCATATCTCTGCTGGTGTGCTAGGGATGCCGGGCCCGCACATTGATATTGCATAATCTGACAGCTTTCTCAGTATAGCACGGTTTGAGAACCGTGTAAAGCCATCCAAATCCTAACTAAACGGGGGGTGCATTGCTTCGCACTCCCTTGGCGTTATACTACAGTTTATGCCACTAGGGAAACGTGTGGGTGACAGTTGCGCGTCGTAATGGTGTCCAAGGCGTGTATCGTCGGTGCGTATCAGAAGAAGCTGGAAGCGATGGCCAAGGCATCTCCCGACCTTTCACTAACCGTCGTCGTGCCTCCTGCGTGGCGGGACGAGCGAGGCACCACCAAGCTGGAACGGTCCCATACCGATGGGTATCAACTGGAGGTGCTGCCCATCCTTCTCAATGGCTCCTTCCACCTACATTTCTATCCCGGCCTTGACCGTCTCATTCGTCGGGTGAAGCCCGATCTGGTGCATATTGACGAGGAACCCTACAATCTTGCTACCTACCATGCGAACATCCTCGCCCGCCGGTCCGGCGCCAGGACACTTTGGTTTTCCTGGCAGAATCTGGCGCGCCGCTACCCGCCGCCATTCTCATGGATCGAGCGCCACAATCTTGCCCACATCGACCATGCCATCGTTGGCAGCCATACGGCTGCTCGGGTCTGGCGGGACAAGGGCTATGCCGGCCCACTGTCGGTCATCCCCCAGTTTGGCGTCGACCCGAATGACTTCTCCCCCCCGCCCGAACCGCGAGGTAGTTCACCCGTCCACATCGCGTATGTGGGCCGCTTCGTCGCAGAGAAGGGTATCGACGTCCTGCTGCGCGCACTGGCGCACGTTACCGGCCGATGGCGCGCCACCCTCCTGGGCAGTGGCCCGTTGGCCGGCGCCCTCCATGAGCAGGTGATGGCCCTGGGACTGGCGGACCATGTCACCTTCCGTACGTGGTTGCCATCGACCGAGATGCCACGCTTCTATGGGGACACCGACATTCTGGTGCTTCCCTCGCTCAGTCGCACGAACTGGACCGAGCAATTCGGGCGCGTCCTTATCGAGGCGAT
Source organism: uncultured Chloroflexia bacterium (assembly GCA_963775195.1). Taxonomy (GTDB): domain Bacteria; phylum Chloroflexota; class Anaerolineae; order B4-G1; family SLSP01; genus PWVB01. Next base: position 14,378 of record CAVZIC010000017.1, on the reverse strand, counting down.
GGCGTGTGAGGTCGCTGTCATCGGATCCGACACGGGCGAAATCCCGCACGTGATTGGGGACGCCGGACGCGTATTCCCGGAGGCAGATGCCCCCGCGTTGAGCCGCATCCTCGATGAGTTCATCCGCCGACCCGAACTTCGCCAGAGCCTGGGCAGGCGAGGACGCGAGCGCGTGCTAAGTCACTATACCCAGACAGAGATTGCTCAATCGACGTTGGCGACCTATAGGTCGGTTCTGGCACCTGTGTGAGGGGAGATGACGACCATTCGGAAGTGGGCTGCGATGCTCTTGGCGCGTTTCTACTATATGCTTGCCGGCAGCTATCGGCACTTTGGTAACAAGTATGGGCTACGGGCAGAGTATGAGAAGGCTATCGATGCTTTTACCCGCGCCATCAGCTATAAGCCGGATTACGCGCGTGCCTATATGGAGCGGGGTATTCTCTATTGGCGGGAAGTAGATCACCCCCGTCGGGCTATCCTGGACCTGACCAGGGCCTTCGAGCTGGATCCCGGCCTGAGTGAGGCCACGTTCAACCGTGGAATCGCGCACCAGCAGTTGCGAGAGTACGAGGAGGCGCTTACCGACTTTCGTGCGTATCTGCTGGTAGGAGATCATCTACACTGGCGCGAGTACGCCCAAAACATGATTAAGGAGCTCGTCGAATGGGTATCCGACGCGCCGGATGGCAACGCGCCTTTGTAGGCATACTCGCCTTGACCTGGGCGGCTTGCTCGCGTGCTCCCGGGCCCACGGCTGTCCCATCTCGTGTCCCCGAAGTGCAACTGGTAGATGCTCCTGACGTAGTATGCGGCAGCGCGACGCAGATCAGAGTCCACGTCCAGACGTCGGAGGAGTGGCCGGCCGAGTCGCCTGCAACGTGGACTCTGACCGGCGCCACGGGGCGGTCGGTTGGCGAAGGGACGTGGGTACTTCGCGATGGGACTTTCATCGTTGCCTTTCCTGACGGTCAATCCCTTCCCTCCGGACCCTATACCCTCGATCTGGCCTGGAATGAGGTCGCCCTGGGCCATCTCGTCCTCTCCATCAGCCCGCAATCGCCTGCGATCACTAGTCTCGCGATTCGCAGGGTGCCGGATGGGGAGTCCCAGTCCCATCTCGCCTCCAATACCGAGCTATTCTACGTTGGGTACGCCTATGAGGGTGGGTGCCTCGGTGCGCCATACTGGGTGGCGGTCCGCGATCCAGCGGGGGCGACGGTCTGCAACACGAGCGGCATCCTCGATGCACTCACCGGGACGGGCGAGATGGCGTGCTATCTTGGCGATGGACGTCCTTTTGAGGAGGGAGGCTATGAGGCGGAGATGACCTTGATGGGCGAGGTCACGCGGGTACTGGAATTCCCCATACAACCTGAGCCTGCTGCCGCGACGCCTGCACCGACGCCGACACCCGAGAGCGTCTCCTGCGAGCCCTTGTTCACGGCCGCCGGCGTGACGTCAGAGGGGGATCCCTTTCTACCTTTGACACTCTTCGATTGGTACACGCAAGTGGTCTATGCAGGCAGCCCGTGCCGGAACCTGCTACCTGGGACGCCGTGGCGCAGTGCCTGGTGGCATGAGGGTACCCTCATCCGCGAGACAAGCGGCACCTGGCAGGGTGAATCAAGGGGTGTGGTCTGGGATAGCCTCACCGGCCAGCCGGGAAACCCATTCCTGCCATCGGGCTCGTACACGGTGACGCTGGAGGTCGCAGGGGTACCGCTCGACGCTGCGTTTGACGTCTATGCGTACGAGACGCAGGAGCCGACCGAGTAGGGAGAGCGGACTAGTACCCTGTCAGCAGCCCCCGCTCCGGTGCGTCCGTCAGGACCGCACCCAGGATGCGCACCCTGAAGCGATCCAACAGCTCTTTGGCCTGTTCAACCCGATCCCGTCGAGTATGGCCTGTCCGTACGATCAGAAGGAGCCCGTCGGTCTGGGCTGCCAGCACCGAAGCATCCACGGCAACCGTTACCGGCGGCGCCTGTAGCACCACAACATCGACGCGCGCTTTGAGCTGATCCAGCAGCAGGCTCATCTTGTTGGAGCCAAGTATGTCCGCAGGATTCGGAGGGAGGGCGCCGGATGGCAGCAACGACAGCCCGGGCACGTCTGTCTTGACGCACGTGACGGTGGGGTTTTCATCACGGCTCAACATGAAGGTGGTCACACCCGGTTCCTGGGCAATGCCAAAGAAGTTGTGGAGACTCGGCCGACGGAGGTCGGCGTCAACCAGGCATACCCGCTTTCCAGACTGCGCGATAACCACGGCGAGGTTCCCGGCGACCTTGTGATCGGTGTCGTTTGATGCCGGCGACGCTACCACGAAGCTCTGCAGCTCGTGATCCAGGCTGGTGAAAGCGAGGTTCATCCGGAGCGCGCGATAGGCCTCTGCTGCTGCGGTTCTCGGTTCGCGCACGGTGATCAGATCAACATCCATGCATGACTCCCTTGGGTAATGTGGAACCAGGCCCAGGCGTGGGCCTTACCGCGAGCCTGACGGTCGCTGTACCGGGGGGATGATCCCGATCAACGTCAACCCGGTATCGGCCTCTATCGATGTGGGGTCGCGGATGATGCCGGCCTCAAGCCACTCCAACGCCAGGACCACGAACGTGCCCAATACAAGCCCCAGCGCCCCACCCGCCGCCACGTTGATAGACATCTTCGGCCGCAGCAACCGGTAGGAGGCGAGGTCGATGATCTCGGCGAAAACGCGGTCCTCTTTGTTCTGCTTGGCGTTCTGTTCGTCGCGCCACTGCACCAGCAATTGAGCCCAGGTATTGGCGATCTGGTTGGCCACCTCGCCGTCGGTGTTGTCCACGTCGATCTTGATGGCCATAATGGAATCATCTGCGACGATGGCCACGTCGCCCTTGAGATCCCGTGGATCCATATAGAGCCCCAGAGTCTGGATCACCGTTGTCGCACGTTTCTCGGACAGCATCACGTTGGCATAGGAACGCAGGAGCTGTTTGGCTGATTGGGTCAGGCTGAGGTCCGGACGGGCAAGCTGGATCGATACGACAATGCTGGAGCGGTACATGGGCGTCTGGAGCTTGCCAAACACAAACGCGCTCGCCGCTGTGACGACCATGGCCAGAATGATGATCCAGCCACGGCGGCGGAGAACACGGATATAGTCCTGAATCTTCACCTAGACCTCCAGGAGCAAATGAGGTGGTGCGGCTGGTGCGTCGGTCCGCAGGCGCCACGCCTATCCGCAGGCGCCACGCCCGTCTGCAGCCAGTCGCAACTACTGTCCGCGCAGACGGTAGCGGACCTCGCGACAATGCGGGCACTCGAAACCATAGTAGTCACGTCCGCACGTTCTGCAGGTTCGCTTCTCGAGCGGACGCTCTTCGTCCATCGCCACCAAAATCAGGGTGACTTCCTCGCCGTCGTGGCGAGCCAGCCAATCGTTGAGTGGTGTGCCCCCGACCAACCACGTGCCCTTCTCGGAATCCTGATGGAGGACGCCTTGAACAAACCGGCCATCGATATGTGACGCAGCTTGGGTTAATTCCCGAATACTCGCTTTACGATATGCAGGCATTGCTCTCCCTTGCCGAGCGTCCCAACCAGTATCCTGATGGAGATATCCCTGTCGGAAACACAACCGGATACGCTCCGGCATTTGCACGGCATTATAAGCGATGGCTTATGAAGGGCAAGGGCTGGAACTACCGGGAAGGTAGGCACAACACCCCTGTAACCGTGCCGTGCTTCGCGGCCGTATGGGGCTTCGGATAAAAACAACCGCCTACATACCCGGAAGGTTCAACGGGCTACCATCCTGCAGTCGTCGCGGTCTGCCAGAGGATCACGTGGCTGGCCTCGATGGCGTCAGGGACAGTGCGGTAAAGATACCATCGAAGGGGAGCGGAACATCGTGGGGGAATCATCGATTCGCAGCGTGGGATCGCACCTTGGTAGGTCGTGGTTGCCACGAACGACGCGCCCCTCCATTATCCGGGGTCTTGGGGCTGTGCGGCACCTGCGGCGTCGGGCGCTATCACGAGTGCCGAATCGTCGTCCGGCCAAGCCTGGGTGATTTCCAGTTTTGCGAATTCCCTTAGATTCCAACGGAGAACCGTCATGAGCTGTGGGTCACCATTGATGACGACCACAGGGAGTGTGTCGTGACGCTCATCACGAAGGTATTCGATGTCGTCCAACATCGTGACCAGATGAGATATATCCGGAGACGTTGCGGTTCTCACGGCCGGCTCGATGGGCGAGTCAGGGCGTACGTAGGCCAGGCTTGTGGCAAAACTCGTCTGGAGCAATAGGAAGACGGCTGCGGCTCCCAGGAAGGTGCTCCGCCATAGGTCGTCAGGCGTCAGGAGCAGTGTGAAGACGAAGACCAACAGGATCTGGAGCACGCACAGGACCACGATGCCGATCACGATCAGTGCGAGTTGGTTGGTGAAAGCAAACCCGCCGGCATGTTGTGCAAGGGCTAGCAGGCCCGGAAGCCAGAAAAAGAACGCGAGCAGGGTGTGCAGGCCGATCCAGCGCCGGGCGCCGGGGTGTGCCTCCATCACAATGCGCTGAACGGCATAGCCTCCCAGTAAGGCGAGCGGCAGAAGTGCCGTGCTCAGGGATTCCGGGGTGCCGCCGGGCTGCAGGATGTCGATCGCGATGGTCAGACCTGCCCAGAGCACGACCGGCCACAGCATCGCGGGTTTGCTCGTGGACGGGCGCCTCCAGAGAAGGATGATCCCGGCCAGCCCCAGGACCAGCACGAGGGGCTCGTAGAGCAGCAACGATTCAAGCGTTGGCGCCCCACGTTCGCCGGACCTACCCCAAGCTTCCAACCATGTCCATAGCCCATCCGTGATGCCGGACCATCCGGACCATCTCAGCCCGAAGGCCAGGGAGATGAGAGCTGCGGTCGCCACGCCTATCACCACCGGTCGCCAGGGCACCCGCATGGGCCCTTGCGATACCCTACGCATCGATAGCCAGGCGACGATGCCGGGAATCAGCAGATCGTAGAACCCCGGCCCGCTGATCACGCCTACGGCGATGCCAAAGGCAAGGAGCCCTCCCGACCAACGGAGATTCACGGAATCATCGTGCGGCAGGAACAGCCAGGAGATGAGCGCCCCACCCCCCAGGGCGCCCAGAGCCGCACCATTGGCCTGGCGGGCAGCGAAGAGTGTTAGCGGCGAGATGAGCAGCAGACCTGCCGCGGTCAGGGCACCGACTTCGCCCAAACGCCGTCGCCAAAGCAGGGGTACTGCCACAAGGGCAACGCCGGCTATGGCCGGCAGGAGTCGCGCAATGGCGTCCTCGGCGCCGAAGAGCGTGAAGAGCAGGGCGTTGCCCACCAGGAGCAAAGGGCTCTCCGCGAACGCCGGCCAACCGTTTCCTCGGGCGGCGTCCAGGGAGGCCAGTGCCCGTCCGGCTTCGTCCGGGGCGAGCAAAGGTGTGGCGAGTCCGAGGAGCCGCGTGGCTGCAGCCGCCATCAGAATCGCGGCCCAGGCCCAACGCACGGCGCGCGAGGATGGGATGGCTAACATAGAGGAGAAGCCCTAAGTGGCCTCTGAGAGTGAGCGAATCATCTCCCGGATCTGCTGCTCCTGCGCCTCGATGCTCTCCATCAGGTGAAACTGCACCATCGCGCGGTTCAGGTTGTGTTCGGGGTAGCGGGTCTTGAAGTAGACGTCGCCCTTCAGATAGTCGGTGAAGAAGCGCAGCGCCATCTCAAAGGCCAGCACCCGTACCGAATCGAAGAGATAGGCGTAATCCTCGGGGCTGTAGAACTCCTTGACCTCCGGGAGATACCCCCTGAGGATGCTCTCACAGAGATCCGGCTCGAATCTCACCTGATCGATCTCCAGGGTCTCTTCCCCGAGGGGGTTGCAGCTTGAGCGCAGACAATCCCCGATGTCATATTGGACGAGGCCGGGCTTTACCGTGTCGAGATCAATGATGCTCACAGCGCATCCGGTCTCATCGTCGATCATGATGTTGTCGATCTTGGGATCGCCGTGGATGGGACGCTCGCGAAGACGTCCCGCAGCGTTGGCATCTTGGAGCACCGTCGCCCATGCGCGGCGGTCGGCGATAGCCTGCGTGCCATAGCGAATGGCAGGAGCGTTGCGATTGCCGGAGAAGGCCTGCAGCCCCTCGGCGTACTGGCGTAAGTAGTGCGGGACCAGATGAAAGCCCGGCAGCGTGTCGTGCAGCGTCTTTACATCGAGGTCGCTGATCTGCCGCTGGAAGGTGCCCAGGGCAAAGCCGGCCTCTCCCGCGTGCCGGGCATCCTTGACCTTCGGGTATGTCCGGGCTCTCTCGATGAACGTGATGGCGCGCCAGAACTCGCTCCCACTGTCGATCACGTAATCCTGCCCACTGTGCGTTGACACGACGGCGGGAAGCTCCCATCGCTCTCTGGCAGACGCCACGCACTGCTTTTCGACGTGCTCGGTCAGCGCACGCATGTTGGCCATGATAAGCTTGGGATAGGGAAAGACGTGTTGGTTGATCCTTTGGAGGATGAACCTGGTGCCGCTGTCTGCGGAGACGTGGACCAGATACGTGTCATTGATGTTCCCCGAGCCAAAGGGCTCGACGCACGCGACGCCTGCCGTTGTGACAGGTTCGAATTGGGCTGCGATGGTCTCAATGTCGGTCAAGGTGGATCCTCCAGTAGAAGCCGCGCTTGCACGTCTCCAGGTTTCCACGTTGGCACGTTAGAACGTTCAAACGTGCCAACGTGTTAACGGCCAAACGCTTTTATCTGCCTTGCGCCTGGATCTTCGCCCACGTGTCGCGGAGAGCGATAGTGCGGTTGAAGGTCAACCGGCCTCTGAGCGTGTTGGGATCGGTGCAGAAGTAGCCGATTCGCATGAACTGGTAGTGGTCTCCCGGTTTCGTCTCCGCGAGCGTCGACTCAACCTTACACGTCGTGAGCACTTCGAGCGAGTTCGGGTTCAGATTATCGAGGAAGCTCTCCCCCTCCTCAACATCCTCGGGGTTTTCGTCCTGGAAGAGACGATCGTAGAGCCTGACCTCTGCGTCGAGCGCGTGGGCGGCGGAGACCCAATGAATTGTGCCACGCACCTTGCGGCCGTCGGGAGCCTCTCCCCCGCGGCTTTCCGGATCGTAGATGCAGTGCACTTCGAGAATGTTACCTGCGCCGTCCTTGACCACGTCCTTGTAGGTGATCAGGTAGCCATTCTTCAGCCGCACCTCCTGTCCGGGTGCGAGACGATAGTACTTTCGCGGCGGGTCTTCCGCGAAGTCATCGCGATCGATATAGAGCTCCCGCGAAAAGGGTACCTTTCGAACGCCCATCTCCGGGTGCTGCGGGTGGTTCTCGGCCTCCATCCACTCGACCTGACCCTCGGGATAGTTGTCGATCACCACCTTGAGGGGGTCGAGAACTGCCATGACGCGCGGGGTGCGTTCGTTCAGATCCTCGCGGACGCAGTGTTCCAGAAGCGCCACGTCGACGACGCTGTTTGATGTGGAGACGCCGATGCGATCGCAGAAGTCGTTGACCGCCTCGGACGTATAACCTCGGCGTCGCATACCGGCGATGGTCGGCATCCGGGGATCGTCCCAGCCTCTCACGTGACCGCTTTGGACGAGCTGAAGCAGCTTGCGCTTGCTCAACACCGTGTACGTCATATACAGCCGGGCGAACTCGAGTTGCTGCGGATGGTAGATGCCGAGCTGATCCAGGAACCAATCGTAGAGTGGTCTATGGTCGCGGTAGCCAAGGTCGCAGAGAGAGTGGGTGATCCCTTCAAGAGAATCCTCGAGTCCATGGGCCCAGTCATACATCGGATAGATGCACCACGCCTCGCCCTGCCGGTGGTGAGCCTCATGCAGGATACGATACATGACCGGATCGCGCAGGTTGAGGTTGGGTGAGGCCATATCGATCTTCGCCCGTAGGACGCGAGACTCCTCGGGGAATTCGCCCGCGCGCATACGGCGGAAAAGATCGAGGTTTTCCTCGACGGTGCGGTCCCGGTAGGGGCTGTCCGTGCCCGGCTCGGTCAGCGTGCCGCGATAATCGCGGATTTCGTCGGGGCTCAGGTCATCGACGTAGGCTTGCCCCTGGAGGATGAGCTGCTCGGCCCACTCGACCATCTGCTCGAAGTAGTCGGACGCGAAGAGCACCTGGTCTCCGAAATCCCAGCCCAGCCAGCGCACGTCGTTGACGATGCCGTCGACGTACTCCTCTTCCTCTTTCACCGGATTGGTATCGTCGAAGCGCAGGTTGAATTTCCCCCCGAAGTCTTTCGCAACCCCGGCATCGATAGCCAACGCTTTTGCATGCCCGATATGCAGGTACCCATTGGGCTCGGGCGGAAACCGCGTGTGCACCCGCCGGTCGAAGCGCCCGGAACGGGTATCCTCCACGACGGCGGTACGGATGAAATCCGTCGCCAGCGCGTCGAGTTCCTCGTCGTTCAGGTCAATGGTATCGTCGAAGTCTTTTTGGGCGTCATTCATCAGGCCACTCTCCTTCTTTCATGGCCTTCAATAGTACCAAAAGTGCGGACAAGATCAAACGTTCTCTCTTACGAAGTAGATGACGACCCCATCCCGATCGTAGACCGCGGGGAACATATCGGCGAACTTGGCCAGACCCTCGGCGGGGTAGCGTTGGCGCTCGGTCGGGCCGATGTAGATGTACGAGACATTGTAGCGGGCCAGGATCGACCGGACCTCGTCGGGGTCTTGGGAGGAGAAGAGCTGCTCCAGGGCCACCTCACGCTGTGCGGGCTCGTCGTAATTGCCGCGCCATTGCAGCTCGTGCCCGCTCCACCCCAGGAGGGTGGGAAGCCCTGTCAGCGCGGAGACCCGCCCCTCGTAGGCGTAGGCGCGATGTTGATCCGCCGGTGCCTCGACGATGACGGGTGTGCCCTCGACATTCGCGTTGAGCCATGCAATGGCTTCGCTGTCTTCGGGATGCACCGTCTGTAACCACGCCGCACCGTCCAGCGTCCCGGGAGACCCTTGCTCCTTGGCCCGCTCGGGGATGGCAAGGACGGTGTAGACCAGGCCGACGGCGATCAGCAGGGTGGAGACTGTTACCCCCAGCCATCGCCACGCCGATCGACGCTCCCCACGCCGCGTTGGCTCCAGCCACCGGCTGAGCTGCCACGCCCCGGCCAGGCTCCAGAGGACCCACGCCTGGAAGTAGAACTTGAAGATCGTGTTCATCCGCGTCATGAAGACGTCTTTGAGATAGACGAACTCCGGTGCCAGCGTGAGTAAAAGCCCGAGGAGTGCGAGCAGCAGGGGAAAGGTGTCGGATAGGGGCCGCGTCTCCGGCGGAGCGTCGTCCGTCTCCGGCTCGCGTTGGCTCTTGCGATTGGCCCGGATCAACGTGAGCAGCACCGCACCCACGCCGATCGCCAGCAGCAGCCCGGTCCACGGGTCTGCCAAACGGCGCCACAACGCAGCCATCGCCGTCTGCGGCGGCAGGGTATATCCCTGTACCGACTCGCCGCGCAGGATGACCATCAAATAGGGATAGGCTGCGATCGATCCTACCAGCAGCCCAATGAGCGCGATCGCGACCATCACCGCGACGCCGAGACCCACAGCCTGGTACCAGCGGACTCCTCTTCGTCGGGCAGCGGTCAGCACCAGGCCCGCCACCGGCACGCCAAGGGGAAGAAACATCACGGCGAACTGCTGTGGCCGCGTCGCGTTGAAGAGGTTGGGTAGGAGGCCGCCGGCCTGCGATCGGAGCGCGATCCAGAACGGCAGGTAGCAAATGACACTCAATACACCCAGGGCTACGGCCTCAGGTAGCGTACCGAGCAGTGTGGTGAAGAAGGAGGCAGGCGACTTCTCGACCTGTGTGTAGCGGCCCAGCACCCATGCACCCACCAGCAGCGCCCAGTAGATCGGGAAATCCCATGTGTTGAGGAATCCAAGCGCGCCGAGCACGATTGCGTAGCCGCCCAGGCGGGTCACAACGGCGCGCGGTAGCTCTTGTGGCGACAGGCTCGCCCAATGCGGCGCCCACGTGTGGAGCAGCTTATGCCGGCGCGAAACCTTCTCGGAATCGTCGGGCGCGGCGGTGAGCCACGGCGTGTCGACGGCGGTGCGGTACGCGTGGAGCGCCAGCGCGACGGCGACGAGCACAAAGGGGAGGGCCAGCAGATGGGGATGCATGTCGCCCAGGATGAAGCTGAAAGCGGGGAACTCGTCGATGATCTCCTGCGGGTCGCCCCAGGGCGTGGTATCACGCAACGTTCGGGATGCTTGCCACCACCAGAAGAAGCGCTGCGGCACCCAACTGTAGGGCGGCTGGGGTGCTTCGCTCAATGCACCGATGTCGAGCCATTGCCAGAAGGCTGCAGGCAGCAACCCGCGTGCGTGCAGTACTTCCAGCAGGCCTTCTCCGTTACCCGTGACCAGCAGCATCAGCGGAGCCAGCAGGGGCCGGAGCACACCGTGCCTGCCTTCGGCGGGACGTTTCCGCGGCAGCATATCATAGACAATGCTGTAAGCCTGGACGGCGACCATAGCGTACCATCCCGCGTTGCCCAGGTTGAACGAGATCGTCGCGGCAATTCCCGTGAGGCGCGTGACCAGGGCCAGGAGGAGGTAGCCCAGGTAGTAGTAAGAGATGGCGAATCCCGACAGCCAGGGGTCCTGGGGCGGCATAATGGGGGCGCGGAGATTGGCGTTCAAGAAGCCGATCTCCATCCATTTCTCGCCCCCTGCTGTCTGGAGCTCAGGCTGCGTCGATCGAACCCATGCCCATCCCACCAATGCAGCAAGGAAGAGAACCTCGACCACGATCACATATCGACGGTGGGCCATCCACCACGACCGCACATCTCCCCACTGCCCGCGCATAAGCAGCAGGCCTACGATCAGGACGACGCCCCCGGCTGTCAGCGCGGCGCCGCCGGTATTGGGCCACAATCTCAGGATGCCGCCCCACCAGAAGATGACACCGGTCAGGAGCAACCCAAGCGCCTTCGCGGTTGCGTAGCCGCGTGACGGAAGCCGTTTCAGCGTCGCAAAGGCCACTGGCAGTCCGGCTGCCGCGAGCAATTGCAGTGCTACGTACCACGTTAGAATCGATAAAAGCATATGATCATTCCGAAGTAGTTCGTTTAATCTGGCGCGACCGTGATGAACGGTGTGATTTGCTCGAAGATCGCTGGGCCGATCCCCGGCACCGAGAGTATATCGTCAATTTGCTGAAAGGGTCCATTGGCTTCGCGATAGGTCACGATTGCCTGCGCGCGGGTGACGCCGATGGAAGGTAAGGTTTGGAGTTCCTCAGATGTGGCTTTGTTGATGTTGATGAGGACGCTCGTGCCCACGCTATCGCCTGAGCCTGTCTCCTGGACGGTGGCACGGCGCGTCGGCACCATCACATGCTGGTTGTCCGAGAGGGGTGCTGCGAGGTTCAGCGCTTCCGGCTCAGCGTCGGTCGTGGTGCCTCCGACTGCTTCCAAGGCATCGGCAATCAGGCTTCCCGGCGGCAGTTCCACAATCCGCGCTTCGGCGACGGCGCCGCTCACATAGACACGGATCGGCCACGGCGTGGGAACCGCCTCGGCCCCGGTGGAGCCTACCGACCCGCCCCAGGCCACGGGTGGAAGGATGGCCTGCCCGCCATCGCCCTCGCGTGATCTGAAGCCGTAGGCTCCGATCAGAATACCAACCAACAAGGTCACCAGGACGGTGCCGGCAAACGCGACGCGAATCCGGGCGCGGGTCTGCGACCAGGCCTCGGCTCGCGCTTCCTCGCAAGCCTGGGCTCGGGCCCTGGCCTCCGCTTCCCGGCGCACGCGTTCGCGGGCTGCCGAGTCTATCGCTTTCTCGCTCAACGTAACGTCTTCGGCATTCACCAGCCGTGTTGGCCTCTCGAATCTTCCCCAGGTGACCCTGGACTAGGGCTGGGCCTTCACCTCGTCTTCGGTTGCGCGTTCTCTTCTTCGTTTCGATGCGAACAACCCGTCCGGAGCGAGCTGCCGCATCCGTTGGTACAATGCCTGCAAGTCGGGGGCCTTGATCTGGCCACCGGCCTCGAAGTACCGCCTCGCAGCCTGACCGATGCCCCACGTGGCCATTGCCGATAGCGTCGCCGAGATCAGCCAGCCGGGGCCCGGCACCACCTTCGCCAATTCGAGGCCCAGGTAGCGTGACAACAGGCTGCCTGCCATCGTCGTGAGCAACTCTCTTGCGTGGGAGGCCGACATGGATTGACCGTAGACCGCGGCAATGCGGAGCACCAGACGTGTCTGCGAGATCAGCAAGAGCGGGATATCGAGCCCGGGAATGGGCTCAAGGGAGATCAGGGCACTGGTGCCTGCCGATCGCCGGATAATGCGGGTGACGATGTGTGCGCGAACTGCGGGCAGCGCCCTGGCCATGGCGACTGCCACGCCGGGTTCGGCAGATAGGATTGCGGGGATCAGTTTGTCCACGATCCCCTTGCCTGTCTGGGCAGAGATCGGCACGGGGCGTATATTCAGGAGTCGCTCTGCATTCTCCAGCACGAAGGGCAGTTCCTTCTGGATCAGGTCGATCTTATTGAGCGCAATAATGACGGGAATCTTCATCCCGAGGAGCTTCTGATAGAGGTCGAGGTCGGTCTGTCGTACACCCGCGCCCGCATCAAGGAGCAGAAGCGCGAGATCCGCGTGGGAGACGGCTTCCTCGGCCACGGAAGCCCTGTCGATGCCCCAAACCTCGCCGAAGCCGGGTGTGTCCACCAACATGAACGGCCCCAGTGGATGCTCCACGACACCGATGGTCGTTCCGGGAACGGCGCTGGTAGCGGAAAGCTGTCGTCCGTGGAGCCGGTTGAAGAGGGTGGACTTTCCGCTGTTGACCGGGCCGACGATGACGAGCCGTGACGCGGTTTCCTGCGCCACCTCCTGCTCGATGGCATGCCAGTCCAGCGACCGCAAGAGGGTCTGAACGTCCTGTAGGCGTTGGGGAAGCTTAAGAATGCTCATCGCGCGGAGTGTAGCACGAAACGCCGCTGTTTACCACGCACGCTGATAGGGGGCGAAATAGCCTTGTGAAGGGTTCCGACCCGTCGCGGGGCTACTGAAGCGCATAGATACTGCTGAGGGGATCGGAGACCTGTGGCAACGTGAAGGTGATGGTGGTGCCCACGATGGAGGATCGGGCGATCCAGATTTTCTCACCGTGAGCCTCAAGGACCAGACGGCAGAAGGCCAGGCCTAAGCCGGTTCCGGCGTTCTCATTATCCCCGCTGGCGAACTTTTCGAAGAGCCGGTCGGTGAGTGCGTACGGTATCCCGCAACCCGTGTCAGTGACGGAGACCTGGATCTTGTCTACGTCATGTGGCTCCGGACCGGCCTCGATGTCGACTTTGCCGCCGGGAGGCGTGAAACGCACTGCGTTCGAAATCAGGTTCCGGAGAACGCGCTGAATCAGGTTGCGGTCGCCCCATGTCAGCGGCAGACTATGGGCCATGTGCCGTTCCAGCTGTAATTGTCGCTGTTCTGCGAGCGGCTGTTCCATCTCCAACACGTGGTCGACCAACTCTGGAAACGAGAAGGCGCTGGGGCTGAGCGGCATCCGCCCACTCTCCAGTGCACTGATCTCAATGAACTCCGAAATACTCGATAGCAGGGTCTGCACGCAGCCGATCGAGCGTTTCAAAGCTTGGCGCTGGTCTCGCAGCAACTGGGCCCCAACACTCTGGTCGAGAGATTCGAGAGACGTTGCCAGGTCACTGAGGGGTTCCTTCAGATCATTTACCATCGTGTGGGTGAGATCCGCTCGCAGGGCTTTGAGCTGCCTCGCCTCGGAGACATCCTGCAGGATCACCAGCTGTCCAACTTGAGACCCGTTGTTCTGGATCGGCAGGCTGAGCCAATGGATGCTCCGAGAGCCGATGCGATATTCCCCCTCGCCTGGCCGATCATTCCCTTGCCGGACGCGACGGAGTTCATCCAAAGTCTGAGTTGCCACTTCGGGAACGCGACCGCGCACCTCTCTTGCGATATCCAGGAAGGAGCGCCCGACCCAGTTGTCGGGATTGCCCGCGAGGTCGAGATGGCGCAGGGCGGAGGGGGTAACCATCAGTACCTGTGTATCGCTGTCCAGCACGATGACGCCATCGCGGCTGTGCTCTGCCAGAGCCGTGAACCGGCGTTTCTCTACCTGTAGAAGCCCTGCGAGTTCCTCAAGATTATCGTGCATGGATCACCGCGCATCTGCTCGGGCTGCATGAGATAAAAACTGCACCATTATCCATTGTAACCCAAACGAGCGATTACGTCAATAGGTGCTAATTATCTTGCATAGAAGTGGTATACTTCTGGGGATCACCCTGGCGAAGAATCGACCGCGAGTCTGCTGGGTCACCTTCGCCAGGTCCGGCATGAATCCGT
>CAVZIC010000016.1:0-642437 GCA_963775195.1 uncultured Chloroflexia bacterium | reverse complement strand
TTATTCTTGCTACTGATTACCTGTTTCTCTATGTTAGCACAATTACTCAGGGGAGTTAAATGAAAACTAAATTGTGGAACAGGTTAAGCCTTCGCTTGATTGTTTCAATTTCCATTATTCTTATTTGTATACTTTCTGTATATACCTACATTCTTATAAATGATCTCGACGAACATTTAACTAACAATAGTTTCAAACATGCATATAATATCAGCGAAGTGATTAAAAAATCAACACGCTATAGTATGCTCTTGAACAGGAGAGAAGATGTTCATCAAATAATAAAAACTATTGGAACCGAAGAAGATGTAAGAGGAATAAGAATTTATAACAAGCAGGGAGATATAATATTTTCTACCGATTCTTCAGAACTTGATAAGAAAGTTGATGTTACTGCTGAAGCTTGTATAGTTTGTCATAATGCTGAAGTTCCTCTGAGTACATTAAACAACCAGGATAAAATAAGAATCTTCACAGTTCAAAATCACCAAAGAGTTTTAGGTTTAATAAATCCTATTGATAATGAGGAAGATTGTTCATCCGCCGACTTGCCACGCACATTCTCCTAAAATACAATTTCTTGGTGTTCTTGATGTTATGGTTTCTTTAAGTTCTCTCGATTCAATAAAAACAGAAACGACAAGAACAACAATTATTAATTCGGGGATCATAACGATTACAATTGCTGCTGTTTGTGGGATCTTTATAATTCTCCTTGTAAATGTTCCGATGAGAAAATTATCAAAAGGAATTGAAGAGATCGGTAAAGGTAATCTCGATTACAGGATTCCTGTAGAATCAAAAGATGAACTCGGTAAAATGGCAAAACGATTTAACGAAATGTCATCGAAGCTTAAAGAAGCTTATGAATCGATAAAAGAATGGTCCGAAACATTGAATGAAAAGGTCAATGAAAAAACAGAAGAATTAAAGAATATTTACAACCAGGTTAACCAGATTGAAAAGCTTGCTTCACTTGGAAAACTTTCTGCAACAGTTGCACATGAACTAATAATCCTCTCGAAGGAATTCTTACTTACAGTAAACTAATTTCTAAAAAACTAAAAACAAACGGAAACGGAGAAACAAACACTTTAGTAAAATATCTCGATCTTATAACCGACGAAACTGCTCGCTGCGGAAGAATAGTAAAAGATCTTCTTTTATTCTCGCAAAAAGGTGATGAAAAACTCGTTAAAGAAAATCTTATTTCTATTATAGATAACAGCATAACTATAATTGATCATCATCTTGAAATGCATGGACATTCTCTTGTAAAAGAATATGAGAGTGAAGAAGTTATTGTACTTTGTGATCCGCAGAAATTAAAGCAAGCTTTTATTGCTCTCTTTATGAATGCAATTGAAGCGATGCACTTCCCAGGCAAAGTAACAATAAAAGTATATAGAGAAAATCATTCTGCAATTGTTAAAATAAAAGATGAAGGATCAGGAATATCGGCAAAAGATCTTCCACAAATTTTTGAACCTTTCTTTTCTACAAAAGAAGCTGCACAGGGAACAGGTCTTGGTCTTGCAGTAACTTATGGAATTATAACCGGTCACAGTGGCAGAATTTCTGTTGAAGAAACTTCTCCAACCGGAACAACATTTAAAATTGAATTACCATTAAACACTTGAGTTAATTATGAACAACAACGCAAAAATTCTTATAGTAGATGATGAAAAAATAGTAAGAGAATCTCTCTTTCATTGGTTTGAGGAAGAAGGATATACAGTTGATATTGCAGAAAGCGGTGAGGCTGCTTTAAGAAAATTCGATAAAGGAAAATTTGATCTCTTTCTTCTTGATATGAAAATGCCTGGAATGAGCGGACTTGAATTGCTTAAAAAAATTAAAGAGAGCGATCCGGATGCAATTGTTATTCTTATTACCGCTTTTGCTTCTGTTCCGACTGCTATTACTGCATTAAAAGACGGCGCTTATGATTATGTTACAAAACCTGTAGACCCTGATGAACTTGCCGATCTTGTAAGAAAAGCTGTTGAGCAGAGAGAATTAAAAATTGAAAAAACGAACAACTAAAAGAAAAGATAGAAGAAATAAATAAACCTGATAACCTGATTGGTGAAAGCCAGCAGATGAAAAGAATTTTCGATCTTATTCATACAGTTGCACCGACAGATACGACTGTAATGATTCGCGGGGAAAGTGGAACTGGAAAAGAGCTTGTTGCAAAAGCAATTCATATAAACAGCAAAAGAAAATATTTTCCTATTGTAACTGTTAACTGCGGCGCTTTAGCAGAAACACTTCTTGAAAGTGAATTGTTTGGTCATGAAAAAGGCGCTTTTACCGGAGCTCATTTTAAAAGAAAAGGAAAATTTGAAATGGCTGATGGCGGAACAATCTTTCTTGATGAAGTTGGTTCCGTTTCTCAAAAAATGCAGGTTGAACTTTTAAGAGTTATTGAAACTAAACAGTTCAGCAGGGTTGGAGGGAATCAAATTATTACAAGTGATTTCAGAGTTATCACCGCTACAAATGAACCTCTTGAAGACCTTGTTAAAGCAGGAAAATTCCGTGAAGATCTTTATTACAGATTAAATGTCTTTTCGATTATCGTTCCTCCATTAAGAGAAAGAAGAGAAGATATTCCTTTGCTTGCACATTTCTTTCTTAACAGGTTTTCTACAACTATGAATAAACCGATAAATAGTATTTCAAAAGAGGCGATGGATTTTTTGGTAAAGTATGACTGGCATGGGAATGTAAAGAGCTTGAGAACGCAATTGAAAGGGCAATTGTTGTCGGTAAAGACAATTCCATTAAAGTTGAAGATTTGCCTTTTCATGTTTCATCAAATCATTTTGAAGATGATGCTGATGGGAAAAGTCTTTCTACGATTGAAAAGAAACAATATTTTTAAAGTTTTATGTGAAAATAACTGGAACATTTCGAGGTCCGCCCATATTCTTGAGATTGATAGAGTCACACTGTATAATAAGATTAAGCTCGGCGTCGATGCCCCAAACCTCGCCGAAGCCGGGTGTGTCCACCAACATGAACGGCCCCAGTGGATGCTCCACGACACCGATGGTCGTTCCGGGAACGGCGCTGGTAGCGGAAAGCTGTCGTCCGTGGAGCCGGTTGAAGAGGGTGGACTTTCCGCTGTTGACCGGGCCGACGATGACGAGCCGTGACGCGGTTTCCTGCGCCACCTCCTGCTCGATGGCATGCCAGTCCAGCGACCGCAAGAGGGTCTGAACGTCCTGTAGGCGTTGGGGAAGCTTAAGAATGCTCATCGCGCGGAGTGTAGCACGAAACGCCGCTGTTTACCACGCACGCTGATAGGGGGCGAAATAGCCTTGTGAAGGGTTCCGACCCGTCGCGGGGCTACTGAAGCGCATAGATACTGCTGAGGGGATCGGAGACCTGTGGCAACGTGAAGGTGATGGTGGTGCCCACGATGGAGGATCGGGCGATCCAGATTTTCTCACCGTGAGCCTCAAGGACCAGACGGCAGAAGGCCAGGCCTAAGCCGGTTCCGGCGTTCTCATGATCCCCGCTGGCGAACTTTTCGAAGAGCCGGTCGGTGAGTGCGTACGGTATCCCGCAACCCGTGTCAGTGACGGAGACCTGGATCTTGTCTACGTCATGTGGCTCCGGACCGGCCTCGATGTCGACTTTGCCGCCGGGAGGCGTGAAACGCACTGCGTTCGAAATCAGGTTCCGGAGAACGCGCTGAATCAGGTTGCGGTCGCCCCATGTCAGCGGCAGACTATGGGCCATGTGCCGTTCCAGCTGTAATTGTCGCTGTTCTGCGAGCGGCTGTTCCATCTCCAACACGTGGTCGACCAACTCTGGAAACGAGAAGGCGCTGGGGCTGAGCGGCATCCGCCCACTCTCCAGTGCACTGATCTCAATGAACTCCGAAATACTCGATAGCAGGGTCTGCACGCAGCCGATCGAGCGTTTCAAGGCTTGGCGCTGGTCTCGCAGCAACTGGGCCCCAACACTCTGGTCGAGAGATTCGAGAGACGTTGCCAGGTCACTGAGGGGTTCCTTCAGATCATTTACCATCGTGTGGGTGAGATCCGCTCGCAGTGCTTTGAGCTGCCTCGCCTCGGAGACATCCTGCAGGATCACCAGCTGTCCAACTTGAGACCCGTTGTTCTGGATCGGCAGGCTGAGCCAATGGATGCTCCGAGAGCCGATGCGATATTCCCCCTCGCCTGGCCGATCATTCCCTTGTCGGACGCGACGGAGTTCATCCAAAGTCTGAGTTGCCACTTCGGGAACGCGACCGCGCACCTCTCTTGCGATATCCAGGAAGGAGCGCCCGACCCAGTTGTCGGGATTGCCCGCGAGGTCGAGATGGCGCAGGGCGGAGGGGGTAACCATCAGTACCTGTGTATCGCTGTCCAGCACGATGACGCCATCGCGGCTGTGCTCTGCCAGAGCCGTGAACCGGCGTTTCTCTACCTGTAGAAGCCCTGCGAGTTCCTCAAGATTATCGTGCATGGATCACCGCGCATCTGCTCGGGCTGCATGAGATAAAAACTGCACCATGATCCATTGTAACCCAAACGAGCGATTACGTCAATAGGTGCTAATTATCTTGCATAGAAGTGGTATACTTCTGGGGATCACCCTGGCGAAGAATCGACCGCGAGTCTGCTCGGGTCACCTTCGCCAGGTCCGGCATGAATCCTGTGATCACTCGATCAGTGCAAGCCCGATCCTGCCTCGCTCGACGTCAACGTTGAGTACCTCGACCTCCACCACGTCACCCACGGCCACTTTGTCGTGCGGATTGCGGACGTACTCATTGCCCATCTGGCTGACATGGATCAGGCCGTTGCGCTTGACGCCGATGTCGACGAAGGCGCCGAAGTCCACGACATTGCGGATCGTGCCCTTTAGCTGCATCCCGGCATGGAGATCCTCCATCGAGAGCACGTCACTGCGCAGGACAGGCCCTTCCAGGTCATCTCGCGGGTCGCGTCCGGGCCGGATCAGTGCCTCAAGGATGTCATCGAGGGTGGGACGCCCGGTTTGGAGATCGCGAGCCAGGTCATCCAAGTCCATCTCGCGCCGAAGGTTCCGGATGGTTTCGGGCAGGTCGGGGTGCCCCAGCGGCAGCCCAATGAGGTCCAGAAGGGCATAAGCCACGTCATAACTCTCGGGGTGGATCGGCGTGTTGTCCAGCGCGACCTGGCTTGCCGGCAGCCGCAAGAAGCCCGCTGCCTGCTCGAACGTCTTGGGCCCGATACCCGACACGTCGGTCAGTGCCTTCCGTGTGGGGAAGGCCCCATGTGCATCACGAAACGCTACGATCCCTTCCGCGGCCTTTGGGCCGATGCCGGAGATATGGCGCAACAGAGCGGGTGACGCCGTGTTCAGGTCTGCTCCGACGCTGTTGACCGCCGACTCCACGACCACATCCAGGGCCTGCGCGAGCGCCTTCTGGTCGACGTCGTGCTGGTACAGCCCCACACCGATGGCCTTTGGCTCGATCTTCACCAGCTCAGCCAGGGGATCCTGCAGCCGGCGCGCGATGGACACCGCGCCGCGGATGGAGACGTCCAGGTCGGGCAGCTCTGCCCGCGCCAGTCGCGAGGCGGAGTAGACCGACGCGCCGGCCTCGCTGACAATCGCATATTTGGCGTCGATATCTTCGCCGATCAGCTCGGCGACAAGGGCCTCCGTCTCGCGACTGGCCGTGCCGTTGCCGATGGCGATAACGGTGACGGCGTGGCGCCTGGCGAGGTGGCGAAGGGTGTCTTTGGCCTGGGCGCGGTCGCGTTCGGGATAGATGGTGCGCGTGTCGAGGACCTTGCCCGTGGGGTCGACCACGGCAATCTTGGATCCGGTCCGGAATCCGGGATCGATGCCCAGCACGGTCTGGCCGCGCATGGGGGGCTGCAGCAGCAGCGAGCGCAGATTCGTCGCAAAGACGCCGATGGCGTGCTCATCTGCCTCTTCCGTCAGGTCCCGGCGGACCTCGCGCTCAATCGACGGAAAGAGCAACCGGGCATAGCTGTCTTTGCGCGCTTCGAGCAGGTCTTCGGCCAGCGAACTACCCGCATCTGCCGGATAGCGCAACGCCAGGATCCCCAGCCCCTCTGATTCGGGCACCTCCAGGGTGATCCGCAGCACGCCTTCGCGTTCGCCGCGGTTGAAGGCCAGGATCTGGTGCGGGCGCAAGCCGCGCAAATCGCCGGAGAAATCATAGTAGAGCTGGTAGACGCCCTTGGGGTCCTTGGTGCGGTCTGCTTCGGTGATGGAGAATACACCGTGCCGTTGGGTGAGGCGTCGCATCCCCGCCCGGACCTCGGCATCATCCGCGATGGCCTCGGCCACGATGTCACGCGCCCCCTGATAGGCTTCGTCAAGAGAGCCGACATCCTTGCCGACAAAGGGCTTCGCCAACTTGGCCCGGCTTCCGTCCAGCGGCTGTGCCAGGATCAGATCCGCCAGCGGCTGCAGTCCTTTGTCGCGGGCGAGCGTCGCTCGCGTCTGCCGCTTGGGGCGGAAGGGCCGGTAGAGGTCCTCCAGCCGCTGCAGGGTGTCCGCCGTTACGATCTCGGTCTCGAGCTCGGGTGTGAGCACCTCCTGTTCCACCAGGCTATGGAGGATCGTCTCACGCCGTTCCTCCATGTTCCGCCGGTATCCCAGCCGATCGGCCACGCCGCGGAGCTGTTCCTCATCCAACGATCCGGTGATTTCTTTCCGGTAGCGGGCGATAAAGGGGATTGTGTTCCCTCCATCCAGCAGCCGGACGGCGGGCTGTACCCGGGCCAGGGAGATCTCCAGGTCGGCTGCGACGGCTGCAACGATGCGTTCTTGGTCCATATGTCACCCTTCTAGGTGCCGGGAGCTTTCCAGGTCGTGCTCGCGTGCCCTGTCCTCGTCACTTGGGGAGGTTGGGTTAGCTCTAGCTGTCTTCTGCGGTCGGGCTGCCCCGGTCGATGAGGCGCGCTGCGCGCCGACCGATCTCGACGGCGAAGTTTGTGCCGCGATCCCAGGGATAGACCTGGCTCATATTCGCCATATAGAGGTTGGCGATGGGGGTCGCAATCGGCGGGATGGCTGCTGACTGGTTCACGAAAGGCACGGGCTGTGCGTAGATCTCCGTGAACTTCCAGGAGGCACGGATCCAATCCGGGTCGAAGTCCGGGTTGATGCGCTGGATGCCGGGAATAAAGAGCTCCAGCAATTCCTCCTTGGGCATCTCGAAGTAGTCGTGGTCGGGCGGGAGGTAGTCCCCGCAATAGACCAGTGAGTCCCCGCCGTAATGGGACCGGTCGATGTAGTTCGTGTGTTCCACAAAAGCCAGGAAGGGGAAGCCCTCCTGTTTGGGGATGTTGATCCAATACTGATCCTGCGTGACGGGATGTTTGAGCGCCAGGATCATCACCACCGCCCCCATCGAGACCATCTCGTCCAAGGCGGCGGTGTAGTCGGCGGGCAATGCAGGGGTACGATTTCGCAGCATCCGCGGCGAACAGGTCGCCAGGACCCTGTCGTGCACTTGATCGTCGTCGCGAAGCTCGAGTCTGATCCGGCCATCCACCTCGGGGAAGACGCCGCGGACGTGGTTTTCCAGGAGGATGGTACCGCCCGCTTCCCGCACCTTCTCTGCCAGACCATCCAAGAAGCCCTGAAAGCCGCCCTTGAAGTAACCTAGCTTGGGGGTCCGGGCCGTGACGCGGGCCCAGAACCAGGCCATGTTGACCTGCTCATAATAGGGCCCGAACTTGCCTACAAGCATGGGCTGCCAGAACGCCTCGTAGGCGCGCCGGCCTACCGCGCGGGAGAGCCATTCGTGGGCGGTGACCTTCTCCAGGGGCATCCAGTTGGGATTGAAGCGGAGATAAGCTGTCACCAAGCCCACGCGCAGCCGGTCGAGAAACGAGATCGGGCTGAAGGCGAGCACGCGCAGTCCTGTCGTGATGAGGTCGCTGATGCTTGCGAGTGTCTTGCCCATCGGCAGGCGCTCCAGCCACGGCCCCACCATCGGCTTGTTGATGGGATAGAGGTGTCCATCCTTTAGAATGGAGGTCACGGGGCTCTTGAAGAAGACAAGATCGCCCAGGCCCAACTCATTGGCAAAGTTAATGATATCGTGGTCGCTGGTAAAGATGTGGTGGTAGAAGCGCTCCAGGGGCCACTCCCAGGCGTCATCTTTGAACCCCGCGGCCAATCCGCCGACGTAGGGCCGGGCCTCGTAGATTGTGACCCGATGTCCTGCCTTGAGCAGATCGTACGCTGCGGTCATGCCGGTGACCCCGGCCCCGATGATGCCGATGTTATGCATGTGCTCTTCCGATGAGCGACCAGGGCCCCGTCCATGTGACTTGGACCTGGGCGAGGCGGCCGAGCCAACCATCGCCATCCGCTTCGAAGAAGACCAGGCGGTCTGTAGGCGTGCGCCCGAACCAGCGTCGCTTGCGGGCGTGCCATCCCTCGACGAGTACCTCGACCGTCCGGTCCTGGTAGCGGGCATTGAGATCCGCCAGGATCTCGGCCTGAAGGTCATCCAGCGCTCTACGGCGGCGCTCCTTTTCTTCGTGCGACAGGGCGTCCTCGAACTGGCGCGTCGCCACTGTCAGGGGCCGCGAGGAATACCGGGCAATATGGGCCTTGTCCAACCGGAGCTCTTTGAGGAGATCGTAGGTGTGCTGAAACTGGGCCTCGGTCTCACCCGGAAAGCCCACGATGATGTCCGTGGCGATGGAGACGCCGGGGATGTGCTCGCGGAGCCGGGTGACCAGTTCGCGATAGTCGTCCACGGTGTAGCCTCGTCGCATTCGAGCTAACACCTCATCATCTCCCGCCTGGACCGGCACCTCAATGTGCGGGCAGACGCGTGGCAGCTCGGCGACCGCATCCAGCAGGTCATCCTTCATCCAGTTCGGGTGGCTCGTCAGGAAGCGAATCCGCTTGAGGCCATCGATGTCGTGGATGCGGCGTAACAGCGTCACCAGGGGCGTCGTCCCGGCATCAGCAAACTCGGGCAGATCGTAGCCATAGCGATCCACGATCTGACCCAGGAGTGTGAGTTCCTGGACACCCTGTGCGGCCATCTGCTCGGCTTCGGCCAGAATCGCAGCCATCGGGCGGCTGCGCTCGGCACCGCGCCGGTAGGGGATCACGCAGTAGGTGCAAGCGTGTGAGCAGCCCAATACTACGGGCAGATAGGCACTGACCGCCGTCTCCTTCTCCGAGGGCGGGAGCACCGTGTCCGTCCGGCTCAGCGCCAGCCGGCGCGCCTCAGCATCGGCAATCAGGGTCTGTGCCTCGCTCAGGTCGCCGCGTGCTGCCAGGTGCGCCCACAGCTCCGTGGGATCGGAAGGGGGCAGGAAGAGGTCGACCCAGGGAAACCGTGCCTGTAATGGCGCCGCGTCTTTCACGCCGACCATGCACCCCATCAAGGCCAGGACCTTATCAGGGTGCTCTTCTTTGAGTCGCTTGAGTTGGTTCAGCCGGCCAACCGCTTTATCCTCCGGCTGTTGCCGTACGACGCAGGTGTTGAGCACCATCACGTCGGCATCACGTGCGCGTTCAGCCGGGGTGTAGCCCAGGCGCTCCAGCCCGGCGGCGACGCGCTGCGAGTCGGCGACGTTCATTTGGCAGCCAATGGTCCAGATGTGATATCGCATTTTTCCTTGACAGTGCCCTTGCGAAGATAAGTCAGCAAGGGGAGCTGGTTTCGCAAGGTTAACCGTGGCATTCTACCGCACACAGGGGTCGGGTCAAGGAGAGGTCCCATATGTATGGCCTTACCGCCGCTCCCACTCTTTTGTCGCGTCGCGGATCAGTGCCTGGATCTCGGGGGTGGGTATATCCGGGATCTCTTGATAGACCGTACCGTCTACCACGAAGGCAATGCCGTGCCCTGCGCGGTTCTGCAGCGTGACGGCGTGACCATGGAGGTCGGGTCGCTGTGCCATCATCTCGTCGATGATCTCCCCGATCTCGCGGGCCAGGTCGATGGCCAGTGTCGCAGCCCCGCCCCTCACCGGCGCTACAGCCGCGGCGGCGGGGACGCGCGCTCGCGCGCTCGATCTTGGATCCCGTGTTACACCGATCCGGACATCAGGGGGCTGCGCCGCTGCCGGCGGATCCGAGGGCTGCTGTGCGTATCCCGCGAACGTCGCCAGCGCCCCGATCGCGTTCGTCACCTGGGCGCGCGTATCCGGATTGGGAACGGCATCCAGTCTGGGATACGCTTGGCCTTCGACGGTGATCTCCCACCCGCCCTGGCTCCCACGCTTGATGCCCACGAAACAGGGGGTCGACACGCTGTTCGTTACTGCAGGTGCTTCTGTAGCGTCCGAGGTCGTGCGCCCTTTCGGGCGTGTAAGCGTCCAGACCAGCCACCCCACGATGGCGGCGATACCGATTCCGAGGATGATGAGCACGGGTAGAAGTAGTTCACTTAGTTGATCACCGTTGACCGGAGACATCGTCACCTCCATTGGCTGATTTACTCATTCGCTGCCGTTCGCTCTTCCTGAGTTCTCCCACGACATGCACCTGGCATCCCGCAGGCAGCAGGAGTTCGGTGATGACCGCCATAGTGAATGTGAGGTCATTCCACGCAAAGTAGGAAGGGTCTTCGACCAGAGACACGTCGGTCAGTCGCAGCCCGGCCCGAATGGCCAGGCGCTGGATGGCCTCGATCGTGTTCGCCCGGTAGGTGACCGGAAAGGTGTCATCCGCCGAGCGTCCATATACGCTGCCTACGACCAGGCGCTGCAATTCCTTGAGGTGCGCCAGCTCAGCACTCAGACGCGGGAGCGGATGCGCCACGTTGGGGGTCAAGAAGAAGAAGCTGCCACCCGGTCGCATCACGCGTGCGATCTCTCCAAACGTCACGTCCGGATGAGGCAGATGCTCCAGCACCCAGGACGCCGTCACGATGTCGAAGGTCCCCGAGGCAAAGGGCAGACGCTCCGAATCGGCGCAGCCGCGGGGCAGGCTTGCGGACCGATGCTGCTGCAGCGAAACGAGATCGGGGTCGACGCCGATCCACGTTGCCAGGGTCCCCAGGCGTTCCACGATGCCCCCACGGCCACAGCCAAGATCCAGGACGCGACTCTCTGCCGTCAGCGCAGTGGCGACCCGATGCTCAAACCGCGCCGTCGCCGGACGCCAGCCGGGCCTGAGGGCCGCGTAGCGATGCCGGTAATGCTCCAGGCGATCCCTTTCGACCATGTCCCGATTGTAGTGCAGGTCGTGACATTTTCCAGGCGCCTCCTTGGTGCTAAGATAAGCTCGTTCCGACCTTCCGGGTTGCGCGCCTCAGATGGCGTGAGCACCCGGAAGGTAAGGATTGCGCGCCGCAGATGGCGTGTGCCGTCCGAGACTCGCAACCCGGAAGATACAGATGCGAAAGGAGGATCTCGATGGTAAACGATGCGGAAGCAGACGTCAGGTGGTATAAGGATGCCGTCTTCTACGAGGTCTCGGTGCGCGCCTTCGCCGACAGCAATGACGATGGCATCGGCGATCTGGCAGGATTGACCTCAAAGCTTGATTACCTGGCCGAGTTGGGTATCGATGCCGTCTGGATGCTGCCGATCTTTCCGTCACCCCTGCGTGACGATGGGTACGACGTCGCCGACTACCGCTCGATCCATCCCGATTACGGGACGCTCGACGACTTCCGGCATCTCGTTGCGGAGGCGCACAGGCGGGGTCTGAAGGTCGTCGTCGAGCTCGTGCCGAATCACACGTCGGATCAGCATCGTTGGTTTCAGGCATCGCGGGATCCCAATCACCCGCAACACGCCAAGTATCGCGATTGGTATGTCTGGAGCGACACCGACCAGGCCTACAGTGACGCACGGATCATCTTCATCGATTCTGAACCGTCCAACTGGACCTATGATGAGCTCCGCGGACAGTATTACTGGCACCGTTTCTTCCGCCACCAGCCGGACCTCAACTTCGACAACCCCGAGGTGCAGCGTGAGATGTTGCGCATCGTCCAGTTCTGGATCGACGAGGGGGCGGATGCGTTGAGGATCGACGCACCGCCCTATCTCTTCGAGCGCGAGGGCACCAACTGCGAGAACCTGCCGGAGACCCACGCCTATCTCAAGCGGCTCCGCGCGTTCGTGGATGCCTACGCCCCCGGCACGATGCTGCTCTCCGAGGCCAACCAGTGGCCGGAGGACGTCCGCCCCTACTTTGGCGATGGCGATGAGATGCACATGAACTTCCACTTTCCGCTGATGCCCCGCATCTTCATGGCGCTGGCGAAGGGAGATCGCTCCCCCATCGAGTGGATTATGGCCCGGACGCCCGACCTGCCTGCTGTCTGCCAGTGGGGGACCTTTCTGCGCAATCACGACGAGCTCACGCTTGAGATGGTGACGCCCGAGGAACGCACGTTCATGTGGGATTTCTACGCGCCCGAGCCTCGGATGCGTCTCAACCTGGGCATCCGCCGCCGCCTCGCGCCGTTGCTGGACAACGATATGGCCCGCATCCGGTGCGCTACCTCGATCCTGCTCACCTTTGTCGGCTCGCCCTTCCTCTACTATGGCGACGAGATCGGCATGGGCGACAACATATGGCTGGACGATCGCAACGGCGTGCGAACACCGATGCAGTGGAGTGCCGCGCCTCACGCCGGATTCACCGGCGCGTCCGTGCCTACAGAACGTCTCTACCAGCCCGTGATCGAGAGCGAGGCGTTTGGCTATACCAGGGTCAACGTCGCCGCGCAGGCCGGTGACCCCGGGTCTCTCCTGAACTGGATGCGGGCGGCGCTGGCCGTACGGAAGCAGCATCCGGTCTTCGGGCGTGGGAGTCTGACGCTGCTCAGCTCTGACACTGTGCCGGCGACGATCCTCGCCTATATCCGCGCCGACGATGACGAGACGGTCCTCGTGGTGAATAATCTCGCGTCGGAGCCACAGGACGCGACGCTGGATTTGGGCGCCTATCGTGGACGGGTGCTCACCGATCTCCTCAGCGGATCCAAGCTGGGCGTGTCTGCGTCCGGAACCTTGGCGCTGACGCTGGAGCGTTACGGCTACCGCTGGTTTGGCGTGAGCCACTAGTTCGCATTCCCATCTATCTCCGGCCTGCGTGGTCGCGGACCTGCACTGCCGCAGGTACGCGCGGGCGTAGGCCGGCACTGGAGGACATCTGACCTATGCAAGGCGTTATTCTGGCTGCGGGCAAGGGCTCCCGCCTCCATCCGATCACGTTGGACCGGTCCAAGGCCATGTTGCCGATCCTCGGCAAGCCCATCGTCGAGCGGGTGATGGAACTTCTCGTCGTCAACGGCATCAACGATTTCATCCTCGTCGTCAGCCCGGCGGACCGCGACATCACGCGGCACTTTCGCCGCGAGTTCACCCTTGACGTGGATATCCGCTTCGTCTACCAGCCCGAGCGTAAGGGCATGGCAAACGCGTTGAGCTGTGCGGCTCCCCTCATCACGGAGGACTTCGTCCTCTCGGCTTGCGACAACCTTGTCTCCAGTGCGGCAGTGGGGCGGCTGGTTGCCTTCATGCAGGATGACCCCGCACCCAACGGCGCGTTGGCGCTGTTGCCCATGGATCCTGCCCGGATGGGTACGATGGCGATCGTAGAGATGGAGGGTCCCTGGGTCACACGTATCGTCGAGAAAGCCAGGCCCGAGGAGGTTCACTCCAACATATCGAGCTTGCCGCTCTACGCCTTCTCGCAGCGCATCCTCGACTATCTGCCGGAGGTCCCGGTGTCCGAGCGGGGCGAATATGAGCTGCAGGACGCCATCCAGATGCTCATCGAGCGCGATGGTCGCGTCGGGGGCATCGTCGTCGACCGCCGTCTCACCCTGACCAATGCCGCCGATCTGCTGGCGCTCAATCGAGAGTACTTGATCCACGGCAATGGCCAGCCGCAGTTGGCACCGATGACCGTCGGCCCGGGCACCCAACTGATCACGCCGCTTCACATCGAGGAGGGCACGGTCATCGGTAAGGGCTGCGTCATCGGTCCCAACGTCTACATCGAGCGCAACTGCAAGATGGGCGACGGCGTGACCGTGCGTGATGCGATCCTGCTCCGCGGCGCGGAGGTGCCCGGCGGCACGACGGTGGCGAATGAGGTCGTGGCGTAATAGTCTGAATCACGGATTCAGCTAGACATGTCGACGGAGGAGAATGTGAGTCGGACCGCGGGCGTCTCGCCCGCAAGCGCGCGTTAGGCCTTACGAGACAACATTCCTATTGCGCACACGGCCCACACAGAGCAGAGCGGGCGAGACGCCCGCGGTCCACCGAAGTCATCCGTGAAATCTGTGCAATCCAATAAGTCTGTGGTTCAGACATTTCCCCTCCGCTGGAGTATCCTCCTTCTGCTCCTGGCGGCCCTTGCCCTGGGCCTCTACCTGTGGGCATTCCGAGACTTGCCCTCGCCTGAGGACCTCAACGCCTTCACGACGGCGCCCAGCAGCAAGATCTACGACCGCAACGGGCGTCTTCTCTTCGAAATGCCCCCTCCTTATACCGGAAGCCACACGCCGGTGCCGCTCGACGAGATCCCGGAGGCCCTGATCCAGGCTACGATCGCGCTGGAGGACGAGGACTTCTACACTAACCCCGGCTTCGACCTGCGTGGGATTATGCGGGCCGTCTGGTACGATCTCAATCTCGACGAGGACGCTCGCCCTATGGGCGGCAGCACGCTTACGCAGCAGCTTGTCCGCAACCTGATGCTATCCCCCGGCGAGCGATACGAGCAGACGCTGCGCCGCAAGGTGCGCGAGGCCTTCCTCGCCGTCCGGGTCACGGCTCGCTACTCCAAGGACGAGATCCTGGCCTTCTATCTGAACGAGACCTACTACGGCAATCTGGCCTATGGCGTCGAGGCGGCTGCCCAGGCTTACTACGGGAAACACGTCCGTGACTTGGATCTGGCCGAATGCGCGATGCTGGCTGTCTTGCCCCAGGCCCCCGCGCTGTGGAATCCCCTGGAGCACTTTGAGGACGCCGCGTTTCGCCAGTCCATTGTATTGGATCGGATGGTGGCAGAGGGCTACGTCGCGGCTGACGCCGCGGACCTGGCCCGCTCGGAGAAGCTTGACTTCGCCGCCGCGCCCTTGCCGATCCGTGCGCCGCACTTCGTGATGTATGTGCGGGGGCTCTTGGAGCAGGAGATCGGGCTGGAGCGGCTCCAGGCGGGTGGGTTGGAGATCCACACGACGCTGGATCTCGACCTGAACGAGGCGGCGCGCGACATGATGCGCTACCGGCTCGACCAGTTGGCCGTCTGCGACCACGACGAGCTGTGCCCGCCCGGAGGGTACAACGTCCGCAATGCCGCTGTCGTGGCGCTCGATCCCTCCACGGGCGAGGTCCTGGCGATGGTAGGCAGTCCTGACTACTTCTCGGCTCGCATCGATGGTGCGGTCAACGGCACGACGGCCCTGCGCCAACCCGGCTCGTCGATCAAGCCCATCACCTATGCCGCGGCCTTTGCCGATGCCTGGACGTCGTCCAGGTCGCGGATGTCGTCCGGGTCTCGAATGACGCCCGCCACGGTGATGATGGACGTGCGCACCAGCTTCGTGACGCGGGAGGGGACGCCCTACGTGCCCCTGAACTACGACCTGACCTTCCGCGGGCCTGTCCGGCTGCGCGAGGCGCTGGCTTCGTCATACAACGTCGTGGCGGTCAAAGTGCTCGACGCCGTGGGAATCGAGGCAATGACCTCGATGGCGCGTCAAATGGGAATTACGACCTTCGACGACCCCGACCGCATCGGGCTCGCCGTGGCCCTCGGGGGCGGCGAGGTGCGGCTGCTGGAGCTCGCCGCGGCCTATGCGGCGCTCGCCAACGGAGGCTATGCCGTCGCGCCGCAGGTGGTGCGCTCGGTGACGGATGCGGATGGTCACGTGATCTGGCAGCGCCCCTGTGACTCACCCGCCGCCTGTCTGCAGGACCGTGTCCTTGACGCGCGGGTCGCCTATCAGCTCACCGACATCCTGAGCGACGACCAGGCGCGCATCCCGACCTTCGGCGAGGACAGCGTCCTCAATCTCACCCGGCCCGCCGCGGTCAAAACCGGCACGACGACCGACTTCCGCGACAACTGGACTGTCGGCTATACGCCCGACCTCGTCGTCGGGGTCTGGGTGGGCAATGCAGATAGCGAACCGATGAAGGGTGTCACCGGCGTGACCGGCGCGGCGCCGCTCTGGCGGGACGTGATGGAGGCGGCGCACAAGGGCCTCCCTGTCCACGCCTTCGTGCGCCCCGACGGCCTGGTGGCGGTCGAGGTCTGTGCGCTCTCGGGCGAGCTGCCGAATCCCGACTGTCCTCACACGGTCACCGAGCTCTTTCTGGAGGGCACCGAGCCCACGACGACGTGCGAGATGCACCAGCGGATCGGGGACCAGGTCTACGTGGTGCTGCCTCCGGAGGCGCAGGCGTGGGGCCGGGAGCACGGCATCCCTCAGCCCCCGACCGATGACAGGGTCTCCGCGCCTGAGGCGGGCCTGATCCTGACGAGCCCCGACACGGGCGCGGTCTATCGCATCGATCCCACGCTGCCCCCGGCGCAGCAGAAGATCCGCATCGCGGCTGCCGCGGGCGTCGCCCTCGACCGCGCGACGCTCCTGGTCGACGGCGTGCCCTTCGCCGAGTTCGACGCGCCGCCGTACGAGGCGCTCTGGACGCTGACCGAGGGCACGCACCGCTTCCAGGCCCGCGGCATCGACGCGCAGGGTGAGGACGTGATGAGTGGGATTGTCGAGGTTACAGTCCAGCCCTGATTGGCCGCAGCCAGTACCAACAGACAACAGAGCTCATCTACCCAGCCGTGCCCACGCCTCGTGGCTGATCCGCGTCAGGCCCAACTCGGTCCCGAGCCACAGATTGCCCTGGCTGTCCTGCAGCATAGCCAACACTTCCCAGCCCGCAAGACCATCCCCGGGCGTGAGGATCTGCCAGCCGTTGGGGTCCATCCGGAGGATACCGTCGTGTTCGGAGCCGACCCAGATCACGCCGGCAGCGTCCTCGTAGAGATACCGTACCTTCGCCCCGGCCAACCCATCCTCTTTGGTCAGGGTGCGCCACCCACCGGCGCCGTGGATGGACAGCCCGCCGTAGGCACTGAACCCGGTGCCGTACCAGAGCGCCCCCGTGGCATCCTCGAGCATTGCGTTGAGCATGGGGTGGACCAAATGGGCCTCGACGTCAGGCGTGGTCCACGTCTGCCCGTCGTAGACCGAGACCCCGGCCTGATAGACGAGGCCACCCCCGGCCCATATCCGCCCCTGGCTGTCCTGGAAGAGATAGGAGACCGCATTACCCGCTAACCCGTCGGCCGAGGTGAAGCGCTTCCATATCCCGTCGTGGAAACGCGAGAGGCCCTGCTCCGTGCCCACCCAGAGTGCGCCGTCATCGTCCTCAAGGAGCGCCAGCACGCGCCCACCTGTCAGCCCGTCGGCTGCCGCAAATGTCTGCCAGGCCCGGCCATCGTACCGGCTGACCCCCCGGAGGTGCCCCACCCAGACGGACTCGGTGGCGGCAGAGAGGGCCAAGCTTGTGACGTATTCGAAGGGAACGTCGCCCTCGACCTCGTAGAGCAGGCCGCCTGTGTCACGGTCCAGCGCTACGACGCCATCCCTGCCCCCTGCCCAGATCCGGCCCCGGTATTCGGCCAGGGCCATCACGTCGTCGGGGGGTGCCAGCCGCATCCAGCCGTCCGGCAGCGCCGGTTTTGGCCAGAGCCGGTAAGCTGCGAAACCTACCAGGACGGTGAGTCCTACACCGGCGAGGAAGTAAAGCGCCTGGCGCCATCGCGGCTGTGCCTCAGGCTGCATGCGTCGCACCGCCGGCGAGTAGCTCGACCGGCTCGAGGTGCCCGTCCCGCAACGTGAGCAGATTGCCACCCAATGTGGCAGCCTCGTCGAGATTGTGGGTTACGTAGAGCACGGTGCAGCCGTCCTCCTGTGCCTGTTGCCGGATCAGAGCCAAGACGCGTGCTTTCAACTCGGGCTGGAGGTGTGTCAACGGCTCGTCCAGCAGCAGGCGATCCGGTCGGGTCACCAGCGTCCGGGCGAGGGTGACCCGTCGCGCCTGCCCTCCGGAGAGCTGGCCGGGATAGCGGCGCGCGAGTCCGCCTAGCTCCAGTGAGGCCAACATTTCCCCTACCCGCCGGTCTACCTCACGCCGTGGCCGGCCCAGAAGCCCAAACGCCACGTTCTGGTGGACGGTCATATGAGGCCACAGAGCGGCCTCCTGGAATACCAGCCCGATGCCTCGCTGATAGGGAGCGCGCACGTACGTAGGATCGCTGAAGAGCTCGCCCGCGATGTGGATCTCCCCCGCGGTGGGCGTCTCCAAGCCCGCCATAAGGCGCAGCAGCGTGGTCTTGCCGCTGCCTGACGGTCCGCGGATGACGGTGAGACTGCCGCGTGGCAGGTCAAGGGTGATATCTTGGAGCGCGTCCACGCTTCCGAAGCGCTTCGCGAGATTGCGGACCGTGATCATCCGCGCCCACCTGCGGTCAGCCGGCTCCAAGCGGTCAGGCATCCAAGGGTGACCGCGCTCAAGGCCAACACGAGACCGGTCAGGACCAACGTGAGGCCGGCGACGGTATCCGACGCGCCGTAATGGAGGAAGTTGTAGATCCGCATGGTCAGCGTCGCCCGGCCGGGTGCTGCAACCAACAGCGTGGCGCTCAACTCCCCCAGCGTCAGGCAGAAGACCAGGCCTGCAGCCGCCAGCAGCCCCGGCGCGAGGAGCGGGGCGCGTATCAACAGCCAGGTGCGCACAGCGCTGGTCTGCAGCAGCCGCGCTGCATCGATCAACGTCGGGTTGAGCCGTCGCAGGGTCGCGATGAGGACCAGGGCGGCGAGGGGGGTGTAGCGGGCCACTGCAGCCAACACCGGCATAGCCCAACTTCCGTAGATGCTCAGCGGCAAGGGCCGCGCCCAGATGGCGATGAGGCCGATGCCGACCAGGGGACCGGGCATGGCCAGGGGCGCGGTGATTCCCAACCACCAGAGCCAGCGCGTCGCATGGGTGCGCAGTGCTCCGCGGGCAACCCCGTACGCCAGCGGCAGACTGAGCAGCGCAGCCAGCAGCGCGACCCCGATGGAATATCCGATTTCGGCGTGGGCCGATGCCAGCGCCTCGTATAGCCGTGCCCACGAGCCTAACTGCACCAGCAGGCTTACCAGGGGCACCCCGGCTGCCAGTCCGATCACCGCCAGCGCAGCCCGTTGTAGTCCGACCACCCACGGGGAGTACTGTCGGGGCGGAAGTGCCGCGTGCCGGTGCCCACCGGGATCGAGGGCCGCCGATCGCAAGTTGCCCTGTGACACCAGGATCGTGCCTGCCGTGATGGCCAGCAACGGAAGCGAAAGCAGCAGGGAGCGTCCCGGTTGGTTGTGTGCCGCGAAGTCCGCGAAGATGTCGAGGGCATAGACGTTGACCTGAAAGAGCGACGGGATCGTGTAGTCCACCAGGCTGAGCAGGAAGAGCAGGCCGCCACCCGCCAGAATCAGCGGCAGGGCCAGGGGCAGGACCACGCGGGTCAGGACACGGTCGTCCGGATGGTGCAGGCGCCCGGCTTCGATCAGGAGCGGGTTCACCGACCCCAGAGCAACCATGGCCAGGCCGGTAGCGATGGGCACGAGCCAGAGCGTCTGCACCCACCAGGCCGCTGCCCACCCCTCAAAGGAGACCCTGCTGAGCCCTGCCTGCCGGAGGACCAGATCCACTCTTCCGAAGAGCCACGACCACGCCATCGCGTGGGTCACCGGAGGCAAGGGAATGAGCATCAGGAAGCCCCAGCGCAACTTCGCCGGAATGCCTGAGCGCTGCTGCTGAAGGCGTAACGCTACGAGAACCCCCAGGGCCATGCCGGCAATCGCCACGGCTGCAGCCAATCCGACGCTGTGCCACCAGAGTGCGAACCGGCGACCTGTTGGCAGGATCAGGCCGGGCCATTCGACCAGGGGGACGCTGCCCAGGTAGGCCAGCAGGGCCAATCCGGGACCTGTGACGAGCAGGAGGTAAATAGGGGTCGTCACCCAACCCAGTTCCGGTCGAATAGCTCGGGGCACTGCGAGAAGGGGGTGGGTGCTCGTTCTGCCGGTCACCGAACGAACAGTGCGGTCATATCGGTGTTGGCGGGCAGCATCTGGTCATACACGGCTGTCAGGTCCACGTCCATTCCACGAATCGGTGTGCCTTGCAGGCATGCTGAGGTTGCCTTCGCATCACCCACTGAGACGTGGCTCCAGCCGGATGATATGAGCTGCTCGGCAACGGCCTCACTGAGCAGGTAATCGATCAGCCGCTTTCCGGCCTCGGGATTCGGGCCTCCGGCGATCAGCGCCACCGTATTGGGGATGATCAGCGTCCCGGGCCGGCCCGCACCCTGATCGGGGATGACAATCCTGACGGGGGCGCCGGACGCGACGGCGCTGCAAGCGTCATCCGTGTCGGTGAGACCAAAGGCCAGCCGGCCGTCCACGACCATATCACGCACGACGGAGTTCCCGTCGACCACCTGAAGGTCACGTGCGGCCAACTGCTCGAAGAAGCTGCGCCCTTCGTCGCGCCCCCACTGGGCATAGAGGGCGGCGACCTGCGTGGCCGTCGTACCGAAGAGCGGATAGGCGATGCCGAGTTGGTCGCCGGTCCACGCCGGGTCCAGGAAGTCGTCAATCGAGGTGGGCATGCGATTCTCCGGCACGAGGCCGGTATTGACCAGGATGACGCGCGCACGCCCGGCGAAGCCGACCCAGTAGCCGTCAGGGTCGCGATAGACGGGTGGGATGCCCTCTGCGTTCGGCGACGTATAGGGTGCCAGCACGTTCGCTTCTTGCAGGGTGATGGTCTGGGCAAACTCGCCACTCCAGAAGACGTCAGCGATCGGATGCGACTTCTCAGCGATCAAGCGGTTGACCAGGCCGGTCGTCTTGGCCGCCTCGACATCGTAGACCGGCAGCACCGTGATGCCGGTCTCTTCCCGGAAGCGATCGAAGACCGGCTCGGAGAAGACTTGATCCACCGAGGTGTAGATGACGACCGTCTCCGGCCCCGGTTGGCAAGCACTCGCGGTCAGGACGAGAAGGACGGTAATAGCCAGGATTATGCGGTTCATCATGTCTTCGCTGGAATGTTGGCACGTTTGAACGTTTCAACGTTCGGACGTGCCAACGCTGCGTCACGGGCTCAGCGTATACGTCAGGCCTTCGGGGTAGACGTAGACGTTGTACTGCTCGTCGATCATGTTGCCGTCACAATCCTCGGCCCGGATGTCCACCGTTCCCCCGGAGGCGATCGAGAAGGTAGCGTTGGTGCCCGGCGGAATCGTGCCAATGTCCCATAGCCAGTCCTCACCCCAACTGTCGCTGGAGGATGGGCTGACGTAGAGGTAACAGACGGAGACATCCAGTCCGTTCACGACGTCCAGCGCCACCTCGGCACCGGATGAGGCGGAACCATTGTCGACCGGAGGCTGGTACGGTTCGACGGCTCGAATCGCCGTCGGGTCTGCCGATGGGAGGACTTGGGGCAGAAGGACGACGGCTCCCAGGACAAGTCCGCCGCACAGCACAAGCACGACTACAACGATCGCCACGATGACGCAGCCACTCATCTTCTTCTTCGCGGGCTGCGGCGCCTGGTAGAGGGGCTGCGGTTGCTGTGCATACGATACGGGCTGAATCACCTGTGGCTGCTGGTACGATGGCTGGATCACCGGCTGCTGGGGAGGCGGCGCGTACATGGGTGTCACCGGTTGCTGATACGGCGGCACGCCACCGCCGGCGGGAGGCTGAATGGGCGGCGGCCCGGGCATCGGCGGCAGGGAGGAGGGCTGTACAGCCGAGGGCACCTTGTCCTGCGCTGTGAGACGCCGTCCGCAAGAGCCACAAAAGACATCGTCCTGGGTGATAGGGGCCTGACATGAGGGGCACTTCATGGGTGCGGGTCTCCTTGTCTGCGATGATTGCACTAACGAATGGGGGCGCCGCAGTGACCGCAGAACCGCGCATCGGGTTTGAGCGCCGTTCCACACTCTCGGCAGAACCGCGGTCGCGGTCGAGGGGTCTCGACAGGAGCCGGCGGAGCATCATCTATAGCGGGCGCGCCAGTGATCGGCTGCGATGGGAGTGCTTTCAGGAGTTCTTCTTCGTCTTCTGCTGCCACTTTGGCGTCGCGTTCCAGTGCTGCGAGAAAGTCTGCGAAACTGCGCTCTGTCATAGATCTACTCCGCGTACTCGCTGGGCACCACGAGGGTATCCAGGCTTACGTTGCCTTCCGTGGCGGCCTCGTAGGCCAGGGCGGCGGCGATGACGACGTCGTATTGGAAGGCAATGATGTCGGGCATCGTGCCGAGCCAACTGACGGCGGGCCTCAGTGCTGCTCCGATCCACTCGGCCCCTTGGGCGGCAGCAAAGGCCGCCGGTACCGCTGCCGCACCGAATCCGGTGAAGACGGCAAGGACACCTCCCAGGCGCAGGCCCCAGGCTACGGACCAGGCCAGCCATTCAACGGCGCCGTCCCAATCCTGGAAGGTCGAGTTCTCGGCGAAACGTCCGATTGACCAGAGGTAATCCGTGCCTTGAGCGCCTGCAGCGGAAAATCCCTGCTCGTACTGGACCATGGGGCCGACGAGCTGCTGCCAGATACTCGTGAGCGTGCTGCCGGACAGTTGATCAGGCGCCGGCTGCTCAAGCCGGCGGGCATCCAGGGCCTTGCGGCATAGACTCGCGAAAGCAGTGCGTGCCTGACCTTGCTGCACACTGCGTTCCTGTTGGTAGCCGCCGGCTGCATTTGACAGGAGGCGTTGGCGGACGGCCTGCTTCTGTGCCGGCGATCCGTTTTGACCCATAGAGACGATGCGTCGGGGTGCCAGTGTCTGCGGAATCTCGTTTGTTGCCCGCGGGAACTCGAAGAAAGCGCCGCTGACCCCGTGAGCCAGCGCCGTTGCCTTCCCGCGCCCGCGGACCTCGCTGTTGATGCACGAGCGTGTCCACTGGTGGCTGTTCATGAAGTCGATCATCGCGTTCAGGATACTCATCATATAGCTGACCAGCGTGTCGACGCAGAGGGCGAGCAGGTTTTCGGCCATAGCGAGCCCGGGGATCCACTCACGGGCCAGGTCGTGCAGCCAGAGGAGCTGCGCCAGCGACCAATCCATGAACCACCAGAGCGGCGAGAAGAAGCCCTCATAGTACTCCCACGCTGTGTTCTGGTAGCGGATCGCCTCGGCTGCCTGTTTGGCCTTCTGTGCCCTTTCGTTGACCTCCTTGAGACGGTTGCCCAAGGGCCCCTTCTCCAGCAGGTCAGCATAGACCTGTTTGTTGAGGTCGATCAACACCTCGCTCTGGATGGCCTGGGTGTGCTGGGTCAGTGCGGCCGACAGGCGCTCCAGGCCGCGGCGTGTTTGCTCGGATGTGCCGGGCGGAAGCTCGGCGAGCATCTGCCGCACTTTGGCGTTCCACGCCATATACTGCCCGGTGTCGCGGCTGGTCATCTGCTCCAGATCGCCGATCACGCTGCGGAGCTGTGGGTCGTTGGGCAGGGCGAGTGCCTTCTCCTTGATGCTCTCCAGGAACTCCTTCTCGGTCACCTGGCCGGCGTTCTGCTTGATCTCCTGAGTGATAGCGAGATTGGCCTCCACATCCACGAGTTCCTTTTTCTGCTTGACGAACTGCTCGTACAGCTCTTGTCGCTGTTGTGTGAGCAGCCCGGCCTGTCGTGAGATGTCGTCCATCTGGTGAAGCAGCTCGGGCGTGGGGTTGGAGAGGTCGGTTGGCCAACGGGTCCACGCGTCCGCAATCTGCCGATCGAGCGTGCTCAGACCCTCGCGTGTCGACTTGACCCCCTGTTCGACCAATGCGCGTTGCTGGCCAAGCTCGCGGAGGGCGCTCTCCGATACCTCCTCCACCATCTCCTTGGTGGAGCCCTTGAGCGCCGCTTTGGCGTTCTGCCCAGCGGACTTGAAGACGAGGTCGAGTACGTCGAATAGCGCAAAGACCAACTCGACGGCAAAGTTGACCATGTTGTCCAAGAAGCGTTTGAAGGCCTCGTCAAACAGGCCAAGCGCCTTGTTGAACATCTCGGTGGCCTGGCCCATGAACTCGATGAAATGTGTGGTGTTGAGGACCCAGGTGTTCAACTCGGTCCGCCGGTCAATCAGCGACTGCTCCTGTTTTTCCGCCAAGTGATCCAGGCAGCCCTGGACGTAGCCCCTCGCGTATTGGGGGACGTCAGGTGCCAGCCCATTGCCGATCTTGCGGGCGCTTGCCAGGAGACGCTGAAGCTGCTTGACCCAGCCATAGGCGAGATCCACCGGCGGGATGACGGTCAGGTCACCCCCGGCACCGGCGGGCGCGTCCCCTTGCTGACTGGGCGGGATCTCGAAGACGTAGCCCTTGCGACTATCGTCCCATTCGCCCTTGATCTGCCGGCCATTGCCGCGATCCAGCAGACATTCTCCGGCGTGCTGAATGGTCTTGGTGGAAAGGATCTTCTCGCCGGTGCCCTCCTCGACGAGTTGGCCCCTGGGCTGCAAAAGCAGGGTCCCGCCCCAATTCCCCAGTTCCTGGAGGGCATCCTTGTCCACCTCTTCGACCTTGTTGAGGTCGATCACGCCGGTGTCCTCCCACAGCACCTTCCGGAACGTGAGGTTCCACGTTTGGGGGATCTCCACCACCACCTCGGCCACGCCCTCCACCGGCGGGCCGGGTTGGATCGACTTCCCGGTCCCTCTATTGGGATCCGGAAGCAGGGTGACCTTGAGGCTGAAGCGGCTGTTCTGGGCCAGGATCTGGTTGATTCGAGGATCTTCGTCGTTGAGCCGGAGATGGATCTTGGCGACGTCTCCCGCCTCGATCTGTGCGACGACCTCCGTGTCCTCCAGCAGGAGGACGCTGTTCGTCAGGGCAGGATAGCGGCTGCCGGCAGCATCTTCGACCTGGACCTTGGCATCCAGCTTCAGTGTCTGCTTGTTGCCACGATTGATCACCTGGGTGCTGATGGTCAACGGCTCCCAACTCTTGGTGTCGCTGTCGTAGGGGATGGCGTAGGTTTTCGTTGCCACCGTTACCTCACCGCTGCAGTCGGATCGTGGCTAAAGAAAGATGAGTTCATAGTCAGCGGCCTTGAGGACGATCTCGACACGTTTGTCGATCTCGGTGCGATCCGGGAAGATAGCAGTGAAGCTCAGATAACACAGCTCTTCGGGCTTCTGAGCGTTCAAGGCCGTGATGCGCAATGTCACGCTGCCGAACAACTCGTTGGCACCCCTGGTATAGGGCGGCGGCGGCGACCAGTCGAAATAGTCCTTCTCGGTGGGCAGCCACGGACGGATGCGAGCATCGGGGTCCTCTTCCCAGCCTCCCCCCTGAGTCTGTCGCAACGCCTTGACCTCCAGGTCGACGGTCTCACCGACGGCGATCTCGAAGCGCTCCTGGCTGATCTGGAGTTGGTAAGGGCTTGTCTGCACGTCAACCTGGACTTGCGCCGAGGTCTGCGCCGCAGGGGCGGTGCCGGTGATGGTCAGGGTGCGCAGGCCCGCCACTGCCGTTTCGTCAGCCGTCAGATCGACCCGCATTTCGCCCGCACCGTTGCGGGGGAACACACGGACGTCGGGTGTATCCGGACTGACGGAGATGCTGAGTTGCACCTCGGGCGCCGGTGCCCACGGCGCGCCGGCAACGGACTTCCACGCCTTGATCGCCAGATCTGCCCCCTGTTCCGGTGTTACGATCACACTCTGGCTGCTCACCTGCACGACATAGTGGATTGTCGGCTTCTCCTGCGGTTGATCCGGAGGTGTTGTGTCGGAAGTGGTCGGGCCGGCGCCGGTCGACCTTCCCAGGATGTTGGGAATGATCGCCGCGATGGCCGGCAGACCGCCGAAGATGATGGTGATGACCTGGCGGTAGCCTGGCGTGCGCATGCAGTCAGCCGCATTCAGCGGATCGGCCAGGCAATCGTGTGCACTGGCGGTCGGGGGCATCACCAGGGCGACGAACACGAGGGTCAAGGACAGTGCGAGGACAGCTCGCTGGAGCGGAGATAGCAGGGCCAGGAGACGAGTCATCGCGCCACGCCCGGTCGCCGTGTCAGGACGTAACAAAGGATCACGGAGACCAGAGCAGTTCTCTGGAGACCTCCGTAACCGTCGCCGGACGATCGGGTGAAAATCCCTCCCATCACGATGGGTACGGCCAGAGCTGCGCCCACGAGCAGCGGTCGAGGAAGGGCATTGAGCATTCTGTACAGGGGATTGAGGAGCTTGTCGATCGGTCTCCGCAGCAATTGCAGCAAGATTGGCGTCCCGGCAATCACCAGCGGGGTCTTCAGATCCAAGGATTCCGAGCTGGGCGAGAGCGAAGTGTAGGCAAACCAAAGGACGGCTGTGCCGACCGAGAGCAGCAGGGTCACGATCGGAGAGCTCAAACAGCCGCGCAGACCCCCCTGCGGCTGCGGCTGTGCCGTGCGAGGCCTCTGTGAGATGGGCTGTGCCTGCTGAACCGAGGTTGCCTGTTGGACACCAGGCTGGGCAGCCCCTGGCGTGCCGTCCACCCAGCCGTTTGCTGTATACGTCAGATAGTGGCCCGTTGCCGGGTCGATGGTCCACCAGTTGCCCGCGGAATCCTGAGCCTGGAGCTGCCGTGCCTGCTCGACGAACTGTTCGTGCGAGATCTCGCCTCTTCGAATCTGGGCGTCGAGTTGTGTATAGCGTTCGTATAGTTGATCGAGGGACAATGGCGGCATCGTCGTCCTTGCTGGCTGTGATGGGCGTGGTCAGGATCGTTCCCGAGAGCTGCTCCCTTCCGGAGCATCGCGGTCAGTATAACATACTTCTCCGGGCGAGCGAAACTCGACGTAGGGGGCCGGGGGAATCCGCAGCGGTAGCTCACATAACGCCGGTTGGCGCGGGACGTTCGGGAGATAACACCGGGGCACGGGAACAAAAGAAGAGCCGTCCGAGAGGACGGCTCTTCTGAGTAGCGGGGGGTGGATTCGAACCACCGACCTCCGGGTTATGAGCCCGACGAGCTGCCACTGCTCTACCCCGCATCGTTAACGATCAGAAGTATACCAGTCTCCTGAGAGATGTCAAGGCTGGATTTCGCGCGTGCCGTGTGACAGACCTCGGGAACAATGCTACACTCTCTATCGTCTCTATCTTGATTGGTCTGCCTCCGGCGGAACCCGATGTTACCCCGGTTCGATAGGTCTGAGGAGTGACGGTATGAAGAATAGGACGGCGCTCAACCGCATATTCCTGGTGATCACGCTGCTCGTCACGCTCTCGTGTAATTTCATTGGATCGCTCGGGCGCGAAGAGGCGACGCCGACAGCCCGGTCCCTACGGACCACTGCATCGCCGACCTCCGAGCCGTATCCGCCGCTGCCGGCGCCGAAACTGCTCTCCCGCACCCCCGAGCCCTACGAGCCGCAGGCGCTCGACGCGCCCGTCGAGCTGGTCTTCGACCAGCCGATGGATCGACAGAGTGTCGCGCGTGCCTTCACCATTGAGCCCCGGATCGCGGGTGAACTCACCTGGGATGATGCCCGCACGCTGCGTTTCACACCCACCGAGGCATTCAGCCGAGGCGCCGGGTACGCAGTCACCGTCGGCGAGAACGCCCGTAATGCCGAAGGCACCCAACTGCTGGAACCTGTCTCCTTCAATTTCCAGACGATCGGGTTCCTGGAGGTCGCCGAGGTTCAGCCGGCGCAGGGCAGTGAGGATATCGACCCGGACACGACGGTGACGGTTGTCTTCAATCGGCCGGTGGTTCCCTTGACCTCGGTGGCCCAACAGGGCGACTTGCCCGACCCGCTGACGTTCGATCCCCCGGTCGAGGGCAAGGGTGAGTGGTTGAATACGGCCGTCTATCGCTTCCTCCCGGCCCAGGGCTTCGCTCCCGCGACAGCCTACGAGGCAACGATCGCCGCCGGGCTCAAAGACACGCTGGGCTTCGAGATGGAGGCCGACTATACGTGGGGCTTCTCCACGGTCGGGCCGATGGTCACCGCGTGGTCTCCGCGCAGCAACGCACAGTATATCGGGCCCAGTGACGTGATCAGCATCACGTTCAACCAGCCGATGGACCACACCAGCGCAGAGACCGCTTTGTCACTCCAGATCGACGGGAGAGACGTCACGGGCTCCTATCGCTGGATGGGCGGGACCGGGCCTACGGACAGCGAGACACTGCTCTTCAAGCCGGACCAGCCCTTCCCGCGGAATGCGATGGTCAGCGCCAACCTCCAGGCCTCGGCGCGGGCCCGCGGAAGCCGGGTGACGTTGGCCAACGACCTGACCTGGCAATTTTGGACCGTGCGAGATCCGGGCATCGTGAACGTTACCCCTGATGACGGCGAGCGTGACGTCGAGCCGTTGAGTGACGTGGAGATCACCTTTGCCGGCCCTATGCAGACGGGCGTCCTTCTGGACCATCTGACGATCGTGCCCAAGCCCACGGAGGTCTATACCTACTGGCACGAAGCCGACACGATGCTCCGCCTTGCCTTCCCCAAGGAACCGGCAACCGCCTACCGTCTCACGTTGGATGCCGATGCGCCGGACGCCTATGGCGCACCACTGGGCACGGCCTTCACGCTGCGCTTCACGACCGGCGATCTGTCGCCTTACGCCAGCCTCAGCACGCTGGGCACGATTGGTACCTTCGATGCCTATACCGACACCGTCGTCTACGTTCGCCATCGCAACGTGACCCGCCTGGATGTCTCGCTTTTCCGTCTGCCGCTTGACACGTTCATGCAGTTGCATGGATACGGGAGCTATGACTATCGCAACGCGTTTAGCCCATCGCCCGCAAACCTGATTCGCCAGTGGTCCGTACCTTTGAATGCGGGTCGAAACGTTGCCTATCTCCGGGCTCTCGATATGGTCGATGCTGAGGGCGCCCAACTGCCTCCCGGAATCTACTATTTGCAGCTTACTGCGCCTGAAGTCCTGGAACGCAATCCGGATGCCGCCCCCGCAACCTTCACGATCGTGCGAAGCCGTGTCAATCTGGTGGTCAAGCAGGCGTCGTCCGAGACTCTCGTCTGGGCGACTGATCTTCGCACGGGCGCGCCGCTGAACGACCTGGCGATGCGTTTCTACCATGGCGGGCGGCTACAGGCGGGAGCCGGCAGCACCGACGAGAACGGCCTGTGGATCGCCCAGGGTCTCACCGGCACCGATCTGTGGGCTGACTATT
The DNA here is from genome assembly GCA_963775195.1 of uncultured Chloroflexia bacterium. Classification (GTDB taxonomy): domain Bacteria; phylum Chloroflexota; class Anaerolineae; order B4-G1; family SLSP01; genus PWVB01. The sequence continues at coordinate 613,246 of CAVZIC010000016.1, read as the reverse complement.
TCACAGTATCGGGCGACCCCGGCGACGCGAACTTCGCCGTCGCTTTCAATGACTGGGACAATGGGATCCGCCCGTGGAATTTCAATCTCAATAGCGATTACGGGGCCAGCCCGTACGTTTCGTATCTCTACACCGACCGGCCAATCTACCGCCCCGGCCAGACCGTCTACTTCAAGGGGATTCTCCGCCGGGATGACGATGCCGACTACACGATTCCTCAGGATGTCGGAATGCTGGACGTCAGCGTCAGCGATCCCCAGGGCAAGGAGCTCTATAGCGCGTCGTTGCCGGTCAGCGAGATGGGCACTTTCTACGACGAGTTAACGCTGGGCGCGGAAGCACCCCTTGGCACCTATTTCCTTCAGATGCAGGGCCGCCCCCCGGGGACATCTAACCAGGACTTCTACGCCGGGACGAGCTTCCGTGTCGCGGAGTACCGCCAGCCGGAGTTTGAGGTCTCCGTCGAGACCGATCGCCCCGGTTACTTGAGCGGTGACCTCATCAACGTGACGGTTCAGGCTTCCTACTATTTCGGCGGTGCGGTGGCCAATGCCACCCTGGACTGGAACGTGCTGAGCGCGCCCCATGACTTCGCCTACGATTGCCCCACCGGTCGGACCTGCCCGGGCTATAGCTGGACCGACTACGAGTATGGGCAGGACTATGGCGAGGTCTATGGCAGTTACGGCCGGCTGATTGCGAACGGATCGACGACCACGGATGCGCAGGGCCATGCGACCTTCCGGGTCTCCGCCGATATCGCCGAAGAGATCAACAGCCGGAGCTTCACCATCGAGGCGAACGTCACCGACATCAACGACCAGGTCGTGAGTCAGCGTACGACGACCGTGGTGCACAAGGGGAACTTCTACGTCGGCCTCGCGCCGGAGCAGCGGGTGGCCCAGGCCGGTGAGGCGCAGACGGTGGATATCCTCACCGTGGACTGGGAAAGCGCGCCCGTGGCGAACGTGGCGTTGGAGGTGGTGGCGATGGAGCATCGCTGGTACAGCGTGCGCCAGGAGGCTGACGATGGCAACGCTTACTGGACCTGGACGACGGAGGATGTGCCGGTCTACACGACGACCGCCAGGACAGATGCCGCCGGCAGGGCTACCATCTCGTTCACGCCGGAGACCTCAGGTAGCTATCGCGTCCGGGCCACGGGCAAAGATACCCGGGGTAACGTCATCCGAAGCAGCACCTATCTCTGGGTGTGGGGTGGTGGTGAGGCCGCCTGGCGGCGCGAGAGCACCAGTCGCATCGACCTGATTGCCGATCGGGATCTCTACCAGGTGGGGGACGTCGCCGAGATCCTGATCCCCTCTCCGTATAGCGGCACTGTCCAGGCGCTGATCACCATCGAGCGCGGGCACATCCTGGAGACCGAGGTGCGCGAGCTGCAAAGCACAACCGAAGTCCTGCGGATCCCTATCGAGGAGAGCTACGTGCCGAACGTCTTCGTCTCCGTCGTCCTGCTGCAGGGCTCGGAGCAGGCGTCCGACCGCCTCGCCAGTTTCAGGATGGGAGAAGTGGTGCTGCCGGTCTCGACGGAGAGCAAGCAATTACACATCACGCTGACCCCGGACCGGGACATGACGCAAGGCGAGACCTATCGCCCACGGGAGACGGCGGTCTATGACGTCCAAGTGACCGACAGCGCGGGGAATCCGGTCGAGGCCGAGCTCTCGCTGCGCCTGGCAGACCTCGCCGTGCTTGCACTGGCCAATGAGACCGAACCCACGCTGACCGAACGTTTCTGGAGCGAGCGGGGGCTGAGTGTGCGCACCAGTACGCCGCTCGCCATCGCGATGGAGGCTTACAACCGCGATCTGGCGCCCGGCGCCAAGGGCGGGGGAGGCGGTGGCGAGTCGGACACGGGTCTCATCCGGACCCGGTTCGCCGATACGGCCTATTGGGCCGCCGTCATCCGGACCGATGCCGCCGGACACGCGCGTGTTGAGGTGGCGCTGCCGGATAACCTGACGACGTGGCGGATGCAGGCCCGTGGAATCACCGCAGAGACGTTGGTGGGGCGCAGCGAGGTCGACATTCGCACCACGCTCGATGTGCTGGTCCGCCCCGTGCTCCCGCGTTTCTTCGTCGTCGGCGATCAGGCCGAGATTGCCACGATCGTGAACAACAACACTGCGGCGGACGTCTCCGCCGACGTATCAATCTCCGTCGAGGGATTGGCTGTGGACGGCGCGACCGTGCAGACAATCGCGGTCCCTGCAGGTGGTGAGGCCAAGGTCGTGTGGCCTGTCACGGTTCTGCAGGGGGAGCAGGTGACCGTCCGGATGGAAGCCCGTGCGGGCTCGCTCTTCGACGGCAGAGAGGACGCACTTCCTGTCTACGCCTACGCGACGCCCGAGGTTGTTGCGACCGCCGGGAGGCTTTCCGAGGCGGGGCTTCGCCAGGAGGTCGTGCAATTGCCCCACGAGTTCGATCCTTCGCAGGGAGAGCTGACGGTGCAGGTGAACGGCTCGCTGACCGGCGCCACGGCGGATGCGCTCGACTATCTGAAATACTATCCTTACGAGTGTGTCGAGCAAACCGTAAGCCGGTTCTTGCCCAACGTGATGACGTTCCAGGCGCTGAGCGAGATGGGGCTCTCTCGTCCTGACCTGGAGCTCGACCTCCGGCAGCAGGTAGGCCTGGCCCTGCAGCGGCTCTACAACGAGCGGCATTACGATGGCGGCTGGGGCTGGTGGGTCACCGATGAGAGCGACCCCTATCTGACGACCTACGCTCTCCAGGGACTGCTGGAGGCCTATCGGGCGGGTTTCACCGTTGACACAGGCGTGATGAGCGATGCTGCTGCGTATCTGCGTGACAACCTGGTCTCAGTCACGCGAAACTCCTCCCACTGGCAGGTCAATCGCCTGGCTTACCAGCTCTACGTCTTGAGTGAGTACACCAATCTGGTGCCAGGGGCGGAGGCGGCGGGCGAACTCGGACGTGCGGTGAATCTCTACGGTCAGCGCGACCAGCTCGATCGCTATGGCCAGGCGTTGCTCGCCGTGGCCCTCGCCCTCCTTGAGCCGGGACAACAGTCGCGGGTGGATACCCTGCTCTCCGATCTTGCCGGTGATGCGGTCCTGAGCGCGACGGGCACGCATTGGGAGGAGGCGGAGCCCGACTACTGGAACATGAACACCGATGTCCGCACGACGGCGATGGTGCTGTGGGCGCTGGCGCGGCAGAACCCTGGGAGCGAGCTGCTGCCCAACGTCGTCCGGTGGCTGATGGAGGTGCGCCAGGCCGGGTACTGGGAGTCGACGAACACGACGTCTTGGTCTCTGATGGCGCTGGTGGCCTACATGAGGGCAACCGGAGAGCTTCAGGGCCAGTTCAGCTATACGGTATCGCTCAACGGCGAGCCGCTGCTGACCGGTGACGTGAACGCCGACACCATCCGGCGTGAGAACAGTGGCGACGAGACGCAGCGTGCCCAGGTCGCCGTCGCACAGCTCTTCGCGGACCAGGCGAACCGGCTGATCATCGAGCGGCTGCCGCCCAGCGGCGAGCAGAGCGGCGCGGGGCAGCTCTACTACACGGCTCAGCTCCGAACCTTCGTTCCTGTCCAGGATGTGCAGGCGCTGGACCGCGGCATCATCGTCGCGCGGCAGTACAGCCTGGTGGAGCAGCCGGACACCGGCGTGAGCCAGGCGGCGGTCGGGGACACGATCCGCGTCAAGCTGACCATCGTGGCGCCCACCGACCTCTACTACGTCACCGTCGAGGACCCGCTCCCCGCAGGCTGTGAGGCCGTGGACGTCACGCTCAACACGACGAGCGTTGTCGGCGAGGCGCCCACCGTGCGCAACCTTACCGCCGAGCAGGAGGATAGCTGGTACCGGTGGTATGGGTGGGGCTGGTGGTGGTTCTCCCACGCCGAGATGCGCGATGAGAAGGTCACCCTCTTCTCGACGTATCTCCCCCGCGGGACCTATGAGTACAGCTACGTGATGCGCGCGAGCGTGCCCGGCGTCTACAATGTCCTCCCGGCGACGGCCTCGGAGATGTACTTCCCGGACGTCTTTGGGCGCAGCGAGGGCGGTCAGTTCACGGTTGCGGGAGAGTAGCGTCAGTCTCCTTCGTCGTGCACGCTTCCACGTCGGTGGGGGTGCTGCGTCCGGAGACGTGCCGCCGGCACGTCTCTACGAGAATGCGGCGAGGCTCCAACCCGGAGCAGGTTCGTAGTAACCGATTTGTCGGTTCCGGGGTTTGCTTCAGCAGATGCGTGGAAGCTGGGCGCCGGTCAGCATCTGAATGACGCGCCGAGCGCCGTAGGGCGTCTCGAGTGTCACGCGTCCACGGTGCGTGTCAGTGACCCGCCCGACGATCGCGGCCTCCTGCCCCAGCGGATGCTGTTTCAAGACGTCGAGCGCTGCGTCAGCACTCGACCCTTCGACGGCGATGACGACCTTGCCCTCGTTGGCGGCGTATAGGGGATCGAGCCCCAGGAACTCGCACGCCGCGCGGACCTCCTCGCGGACAGGAATCCGGCTCTCTGTGACCTCGATGCCCACGTCGGCACTCTCGGCCCATTCGTTGAGCACGGTGGCCAGCCCGCCGCGTGTGGCATCTCGCATGCAGTGGACGGCGTCCGAGTATCCGACCAGCAGGCTGCCGATCAGCCCGTTCAGCGGTGCGGTGTCGCTCTTGAGGGACGATCCGAAGTTGAGGCCCTCTCGTTTCATCATCACGGCCATGCCGTGGTCGCCCATCGTGCCGTTGACCAGGAGTGCATCGCCGGGCTGAAGCCGGTGCGGGCCAAGATCGATGCCGGGCGGCACGACCCCCACGCCCGCCGTATTGATGAAGAGCCCGTCCGCCGCGCCCCGGTCGACGACCTTGGTGTCGCCGGTGACGATCTGGACGCCGGCCTCCCGCGCGGTGGCGGCCATGCTGGCCACGACGCGCTCGAGCTCGTCCATCGGCAGCCCCTCCTCCAGGATAAAGCCCGCGGTCAGGTAGAGGGGACGGGCGCCCATCACGGCCAGATCGTTGACGGTGCCGCAGACGGCTAACTCGCCGATATCGCCCCCGGGGAAGAAGATCGGGTGGACGACGTAGGAGTCCGTCGTCAGCGCCAGGCGGCCCGCCGGCAGCTCGCCCAACACGGCCGAGTCACCCATCGTGGCAAGGTGGGGGTTGTCGAAGTTGCGAACGAAGACGTCGCGGATCAGCTCGTGGCTGAGCATACCCCCGCTGCCGTGCGCGAGCAGCACGCGAGCGGAACCGGACACTGGATGTTGGACGTTCGATGTTGGATGTTTCATTTGGTGTTAAGCTCGACGCTTAGCTGACCTAACACTTGCCCAATGCGCCGATTCTTTGTTCTCGCATTCTGAATTCTCTTCTCGCCTTTTCGCTTTCTCGCTCATTCGTCGATCTGCTCCCCGTACTTGTAGTACGCCGCGCACGCGCCCTCCGCGCTGACCATGCAGGGGCCAATGGGGTTGCGGGGGGTGCAGACACGACCGAAAAGGGGACACTCGGTCGGCGCGATGACGCCTCGCAGGACGTCGCCACAGAGACAGCCTGTCGGATGCTCCACGAACTCGATATCCACGGGGAAGCGCTTCGCAGCATCCCGGTGAGCGAACGCCGCGTTGAGGCTCAATCCGCTTGCGGGAATCTCACCAAAGCCCCGCCAGGCTGCTGCACTGACGTCGAAGACCCGGGCGAGCAGAGCCTGGGCGACGAGGTTACCCTCCGGACGTACGCTGCGCGCATACGTGTTGAAGACACCGGGAGCACGTTCTACCACAGCGTGCACCAACGTCGCGATGGCACCCAGCATATCCAACGGCTCGAAGCCGGAGACGGCACACGGCATGCCATAGTCCTCCGGAAGGAAGGCCCAGGCGTCGCTGCCGATGACGGCACTGACGTGCCCGGGGCCGATGATGCCGTCCAGCGCTACCTCGCCGGCATCCAGGATCGCGCGCATGGCAGGCGGTGTGAGCTTGTGCATGCTGAGCACGCTGAAGTTTGGCGTGGATTCCTGCTCGGCCTGCAGCAAGACAGCGGCAATGCCCGGCGCGGTCGTCTCAAACCCCACGCCGAGGAAGATGACTTCGCGGTCGGGGTTGGAGCGAGCGAGTGCCAGCGCGTCCAGCGGGGAATAGACGATGCGCACGTCCGCGCCGTTTGCGCGGCTCTCCTGGAGCGTGCCCTTGCTGCCCGGCACCCGCATCATGTCGCCAAACGTGGTGAGGATGACGTCGGGTCGGATGCCGGCGAGCGCCATCGCCGCATCCAGGTCGCGGGCTGCGGTCACGCAGACAGGACATCCCGGCCCGGACCGCATCTCCACATCGCCCTCCAGCATCTGCCGCAGCCCAAAGTGGAAAATCGCGTGGGTATGCCCGCCGCAGAACTCCATCAGCCGCACGGGACGGCACTCCGGATGCGAGGCGACCTCCCGCCGGATCTGGGCCACAAGCTGCCGGGCCAATGCAGGATCGCGGTACTCGTCGATGAACTTCATCGGGCGGCTATCCCTCGAGAGAGGTTGCCTGAGACCCCTCTTCGCGCTCAAGTGCCGCCTGGATTTCGGCCAGCTCGGCAAAGGTCTCAAGCGAGGCGATCGCCTCCTCCGGATCCATCAGCGCGATAGCATAGCCCGTATGGACCAGCACGTAGTCGCCGACCCTGGCCTCGGGCGTCATAATCAGGCTTACCTGTCGTTCGACACCGCCGAGCTCGACGGTCGCAATGCCGTTCTGGTCGATGTCAGTAATCTGGGTGGGAATCGCCAAACACATTATATCCAACTCCTATGACACACTATGAAATGCCGCCATCGCGGCCTGCCCGAGCGAGATACATCCGTCGTTGGGCGGTACCTGCCTGTGCACTAAAACGTCAAAATCTGCCGCGACGAGCCGCGGGACGGCGTGCGCCAGCAGCAGGCGGTTCTGAAAGACGCCACCACTCAACGCCACGGTCGAGATCCCGGTCCTCTCCCGCAGAAGCTGGCTGACCGATTCGATCATCGCAGCGATGGTGACGTGGAACCGCAGGACCACGTCCGCTATGGGAACGCCTCGTTCTACGTCGCCCATGATACCATCGAGAATCGATCCGACACCGATCAGATGTGGTGAGACGCCGGTATCGATCGTCGTAGGCATATGGGGTAAGAATCATCGGCGGCAGTAGCGACCGCGCTCTTGCGCTACGGTCTGCTCCAACTCGATGGCCGCTTGCGCCTCGTAAGTGGCCTCATAGCACACGCCAAGAAGCGCGCTGACGGCGTCGAAGAGGCGGCCCATCGAGGAAGTCTGAGGTGTATTGAGCCCCCTGTCGACCATCATCCGCACCTTCATCACGTCGGAGGGACAGAACTCACCCAGCGGCAGTAGATCGTCGGCGCCCAGGGCGTGAAGATAGGCCACGGCAGTGCGCCAGGGGTGCCGGATCGCGGCGTCGCCCCCTGGCAGCGGTAGATAGGCCAGATGGGCGGCTCGCTCGAAGCCGTGATAATCGCCGATGAACCACTCTCCTCCCCAGATCCGTCCATCCTCCCCGTATCCCGTCCCGTCGAGGGCCACACCGATCACAGGCCCCGCTTCGGGAGCCCATCCGTTGTCCGCCAGACACGCGGCGATGTGCGCCTTGTGGTGCTGGACCCGCAGCGGGGCGGGCAGGCCGTGTTCGCGGGCGTAGGCGTCGGCCAACCGCGTGCTCATATAATCCGGATGGAGATCGCTCGCGACGCGTTCGGGATCGAGCCGGAAGAGGTGCCGGTAGGTCGCCAAGGCGGCCTCATAGTGCTCCAGCGTCTCCAGGTTTTCCAGATCCCCGATGTGTTGGCTCACGAAGGCGTAGCCGTCCCGCGTCAGGGTGAAGGTGTTTTTCAGCAGCGGGCCCGCCGCGTAGATCTGCGGTGCCTCGAAGGGCAGCCGGATCGGAAACGGGGCGTAGCCCCGCGCGCGGCGGAGGAACTGAACGGTTGGTGCTGAGGGCTGATCGCTGATCGCTGCCAGTTGCACCACCGAGTCATCGTAGCGTGCGTGGATGTCGCGGTTGTGCAGGAGGAAGGCATCCGCCAGCGGTGCGAGCCGCCGCAGTGCCTCATCGTTGTCCTTGGCGATGGGCTCCTCGGAGACGTTCCCACTGGTCATCACCAACGGGCGTCCGACGTCGCGCAGGAGGATATGGTGCAGCGGCGTGTAGGGGATCATCACGCCCAGGGTACGGTTGTTCGGCGCGACCTCTTTGGCGATGGGAGTATCAGGCCGCGCGTCGAGCAGCACGATCGGGCATTGGGGCGACGTCATCAGGGCTTCTGCCTCCGGCGGCACGACGCAGAGCGCCTTCACATCCTCCATCGTCGGGACCATGACTGCAAAAGGCTTGTCAGGGCGACGTTTGCGTACCCTCAGCTCCGCGACTGCGTCCGCGTTGGTCGCGTCGCACGCGAGGTGAAATCCTCCGAGCCCCTTGATCGCCAGGATCTTGCCCGCCAGCAGCAGCTCTTTCGCGCGGGCGAAGACGGCGTCGGAGTCAGGATGTTGGATGCTGGATGTTGGATGCCGGAAACCAGATGCCGGTAATTCGCCTACCTGCTCGGTTTCTCGAAGTATCGCTGATTCTTCATTCTCAGATTCTGGATTCTCTCCTCTGCTTTCCCGCTCCACCAGCCAGACGTGCGGACCGCAGACGGGGCAGGCGTTGGGCTGGGCGTGGAAGCGCCGGTTGCCGGGATCCCGGTACTCGGCGAGACAGTCGTCGCACATGGGGAAAACACGCATCGTCGTCTTGGGCCGGTCGTACGGGAATGTCCTCAATGATCGTAAACCGGGGTCCGCAGTTGGTGCAATTGATGAAAGGATACCGGTATCGCCGGTCCTCAGGATCGAAGAGCTCGCGGAGACAATCCGGGCACGTCGCGACGTCGGGCGAAATGAGTTGGTAGCGACCTTCCTGGCTCTCGGAGTGGCGGATCTCAAACCCATCATAGCCTTCGACCCGGATCGGGTGAGCCTCGATGGATTCGATGCGCGCCAAGGGGGGAGCTTTTGCCGAGAGGACCTCGACAAACGCGTCGACGTCCGCCTGTGGGCCCTCGACCTCGATGTCCACGCCGCCGGAATGGTTCAGGACCCAGCCTGACAACGCCATGCCCTTGGCCAGATTATAGACAAAGGGCCGGAACCCCACACCTTGCACCACACCCGTGATGGCGATACGCAGGGCGACGAGCTCCTCTGAACGAACGGATCTCATATCAACATGCCGACCACTCTCTACAGCCTCTCCTCCAGCCATTCGACCCACGCACCTAACCCCTCGCCGGTCTTGGCTGAGAGCACAAGGACGGGCGCATTTGGGTTGAGGCCGTGGACCAACTCGCGGAAGGTGTCCACCTCGAAGTCCAGGTAGGGCAGCAGGTCCGACTTCGTCACGAGGACCAGGTCGACAGCTTCGAAGATGCCCGGGTACTTGTAGGGCTTATCGTGACCTTCCGGAACGCTGATGATGCCCACGTTGTAGTCCTGCCCCAGATCGAAGGAGACCGGGCAGATCAGGTTGCCGACATTCTCCACGAGTACCAGATCCAGGTCGTCGAGTGGCAGTGCTTGGACGCCGTGGCGGACCATCGGTGCGTCCAGGTGACACGCGCCGCCCGTGTTTATCTGCACCACCGGCACGCCGGAGGTCGCAATCTTGTCCGCGTCAACCTGTGAGGCGACGTCTCCCTCAATCACGCCGATTCTCGGCCCGCTATCGGGGCGCTGAGCCATGGCAGCGATAGTTGCCAACAAGAGCGTGGTCTTCCCTGCACCGGGCGATGCCATGATGTTGATCACGGTCACGCCGCGATCCTTGAACGCAGCTCGATTGTCGGCGGCAACCTCCTCGTTCGCGGTTAACAGTTTTTCGACGACGGGCACACGCGTCGAACGATCTGATGGGTTTGCATTTGACATAGTCTTTCCTCCATCCTCCGAACTATGATGTAATCTCTATACTCTCGACGTAGAATTCCTTACCTGCAATCACGTCGCCGCCCAGAGCCTTGCAGTTCGGGCAGAGCCAATCCTGCTCCGTGGGCTCGAACTCATGGCCGCAGGACCTGCAGCGAAACCGGGTCTTGATCCGGTCGAAATGCAGCCGGGCTCCCGCGGCGATGGTCTCCGGCGTGAGTAGATCGAAGTAGAATTGTATCGAGTCGTCGACGAAGCTGCTTAGCTCTCCGATGACCAGGTAGACGTCGGTCACTTTGGCTGCTCCCTCTCGCTCTGCGTACTCTCTCACGATGCGGAGAATATCCTCAGTAACTGCCATCTCATGCATGGTTTGTCGTCTCCTCGGGACGCGTCCCTCCCCTAGACGACGCAGTGACGAGCTCCAGGATACGGTCGACCGCCGGTTCGACCAACGTCGCCGTCTCTTCCGAAAGCCCCACGCCGAAGTCAAAGCTGTGTCCCAGTAGCGAGAGCAGGACGGCGCTCGGGGCGGTGTTGTACATCTGCATCGTCAGTGCGAGCACGGTCGAGGGGTGGGTCTGATGATAGACGAAGGGGGTGCGATAGGCTACCTCCACGCGCTCCTCATGGATCGGTTCGGGGATTCCCGACCCAACGTGAGCGTCGACGAAGATGACCAGCTCGTAGTCTTTCAGATCTTCGGCCAACTCGGGCACCAATTGGTGAAGGACCACGGTGTCGACCGGGTGCCCCAGATCTCCGAATCCGTCATCCATCTCGTCCAGCGCGGCCTGTCCCAGGCGCTCGCGCAGTGCATTGACGACGAAACGCGCCACGCCGTCGTCCTGGCGGTAAAGATTGCCAAATCCGGCGACAAGCGTGTGAACAAACGTCTGTTCCGATAAGGGATCCAAAAGTCTTCCTCTGTATAAGTTGATGATATCCGGTCGCCCGACCTTGCTACAGGCCTGTGGCGCTTCGACCGGAGTTGTTAATGCGATTAACGTATATTTTATCTGCTTTTGACCCGCCTTCAAGGACAGGCCACTCACCCTTGCGAAGGTGCGAGCCCGAGTCCGCTCGGGTCACCTTCGCAAGGGTGACTATACAAAGCCTCCGGGGCCGGACGATTCTGACTCGTCAATGCCCCGGAGGCTCGTATGGTTGTCACTGCAGCCCCTGGTAACGGGCTGAGTCAGCCGCAGTTGACGGCTAGTCGCGAAGGAGCGTGTCCAGTACCTCGCCGTCCGGCCCGACAAGATCGATGTGCATGGGCATCTGGCCCATCGCGTGGGTGGAGCAGGAGAGGCAGGGGTCATAGGCGCGGATGGCGCCCTCGACGCGGTTGAGCATGCCTTCCTGCAGGTTGGTGCCGTCCACATAGCGCTTCGCCACCATATTGACAGAGTGGTTCATGGCCCAGGCGTTCCCGGCGGTTGCAACGATCATATTCACCTTGGTGATCACACCGTTGGGATCGGTCCAGTAGTGATGGAAGAGCGTACCACGCGGTGCCTCCAGCACGCCAACACCCTCGCCCGTGATCTTTCCGCGTGGGTTGGCGACGTCCTTGCTCAGAATGTCAGGATCGTCCATCAACTCCTTGACGTGTTCGAGGGAGTAGATCAGTTCGATCAGCCGGGCGTAATGGTAGTACAGCGTGCCCTCGACAGGCTTCCCGCCGTTCAGCGACTTCCAGATCTTCATCTCGCTCTGGGCGATAGGGGTCGCGATGTGGCTCGAGGCATTCAGGCGGCCCAGGGGACCGACACGGTAGACGCCCTCGGGATAGCCGCGCTTCAGGTAGAAGGGGGCCTTGAGATAGGTGTAATTGTTGACGTGCTCTCCGATGTAGCTGAGGTAGGTCGTCGGATCGAACTCCTCCAGGAGCGCGCCGTCCTTGTCGATCATGCGCAGCGTCCCATCATAGAGCTCGAGCGCCCCGTCAGGCTGGACCAGGCCCATATAGGCGGAGGGGAAGACCGCGAACTCGTCCACCATGTCCGCGTTACCCATCATCCAGTCTTTGAAGAATGCGACACCTACCTGCGCCGTCGCAATGTGCTGATCGACCTCACTAAGAATCCACTCGCGATCCGCGGCGAGCAGGGGTTTGGTCACGCCACCGGGGACGCCGAAGATGGGATGAACCCGGCGCTCGCCCAGTATCTTGATGATCTTCTGTCCGAAGGCCCGAAGCTGCACGGCCTTGACCGCCAGCTCGGGGTTTGCCGCGATGATACCGCCAACGTGGCGAACCTTCGGATCGGCGTCCCAGCCCAGCAGGAAGTCCGGCCCCGCGAGCTCGAAGAAGTGCATACCGTGGGACTGGATCATCTGTCCCTTGTGCATCAGGTCACGCAACTTGTGCGCCGTCGGCGTCGGCGTCGTGCCTGCGATGACGTCGCAAGCCTTGACCGAGGCCAGATGGTGGCTGACCGGGCAGATCCCACAGGTCCGCGGCGTGATCTCGGGCATTTCATAGAACATCCGCCCTTCGCTGAACTTCTCGAAGCCGCGGAACTGCTCGACGTGGAAGAAGGAGTCTTGTACCTTCCCTGCCTCGTCGAGGTGAATGGTGATCTTCGCGTGACCCTCGATGCGGGTCACCGGAGAAATCGTGATTTTCTGTGCGCTAGCTGCCATTACCATTACCCTCCATCACTGCCGTACTTCAACACGCTACCTTCCAGCTTTGGCATCCGGCCTTCCAACAGTTCAGATAAGACAAACCAGATGGCCTCGGACGAAGGGGGGCAGCCGGGTAGATAGATGTCGACGGGGACGACGTCCCCGACGCCCTTGACCTGATCGGTCAGCGGGGTGAGATCCTCGTGAACCGGAATCTCCCCATCGACCGTGCTTTCGGTCTCGATATAGCCACGGCGCAGGACTTCTTCTTTGTCCCAGAAGTTGCGCATCGTGCAAATCCCACCGGTCACTGCGCAGTCGCCCATCGCGATGAGAATCTTGCAGCGCTCACGCATCAGCTTGGCTTCGTGTTCTTCGTCTTCGTTGCCGATGCCGCCCGTCAGGATACCCACCACCACACCTTCCTCAGGGGGGTGCTTCATATCCGTGATAGGCGTCGAGCTCAGCTCGACGTATTTGAGCAGCTCCACAATCTTCTCGTCGATATCCAAGAAGGACATGTGGCAACCAGCGCAGGATTCCAGCCACTGGGAAGCAACTGTAATCTTTTCTCCCATAGTAAAGACTCCTACCTTTCCGGCGCATTCTTGGCCGCACCTGGACCAAGAGCCCGGGCCCGGACAGGCGTCCGGGCCCGGACTATGAAAGTCCAGGTGTGATTATAGCATATCCGCGAGGGTTGTGAGCACGTCCGCATCATCGCGCACCGTTTCCGGCTTTGCGAGCACCTCGACCAGCGGTTTCACCGCGCCCTCAAGGTTCGTCACGTGTCCCGTAGCCTCGTACCACAGGGGGGTCGGGAGCACCACGTCAGCTTGCTCCACCAACGGCGAGCGATAGCCGGCCTGAACTACCTTCCAAGCCCCATTGAGCTTCCCCAGCAGCGCCGGGTCCTCGCTCTGCTCTCCCAACAGGAAGAACTGGGCATTGGCGCCGTTCGGCTCCGCCGGCCTTAGCCCGAGGTCTGCCGCGCCCTGTGCGTTGCGCCCGGGGCTCAAAGCCATCGTATACAGCTTGTCACCAAGCTGGCGGAACGCAGCCGTCACTTTGCTCTTGACGCCCACACTGTAGATCAGCACGATCTTCTTGGCGTCTGCCGCGGCCCTCGCGACCTGGTCGGCCTCGGCGTAGGAGACGGTCATGTCCGCTCTCTCGCTCATCGTTGTCTTGGAGTCAGAGATGACGGCGACCTTGGCGCCCTGGTCGCCGGCGCGGTAGACGAAGTACCCCACGACACGCTGATAGTCCAGCGGCTGAGCGCCCGCGACGACGATGAAGTCGGCGTCAAGAATATCGGCCATCTTGGCCTCGGTGCCATAGCCGAGCGTCGGTGCTACCGGCTCCAGCAGCCCTGCCTCGCCATCGACCTTCTCGAAGAGCTTCGTGAAAGCCTCCAAGGCCTCATTGCTGGTGGCGCAGGTCGCCAACCCCTGGACGTTGCCCTCTTTGAGCTTGGCCGCAACGGCACCCAGCGCTTCGTCCCAGCTCGTCTCGACCAGCTTGCCGTCGCGGCGGATCATGGGAGCGGTGAGGCGCTTGCGCTCCTCGTAGAGGGGCTTGAACCGCCCGTCGACGCACAGCAGGCCGTCATTGGGCTCCGAACCCCACACGCCATCGACGCGCAGAAGCCGGTCGTAGCGCGTGACAACGTCCAGCGTGCAGCCGACGCTGCATTGCGTGCACGTGGTCTCTGTGTGAACGACGTCCTTCTCCCGACCGCCATAGGCGCTGCGAGCATCGATCAGCGCGCCTGTGGGGCAGACCTGCAGACAGGTGCCGCACTCGACGCAGCTCGATTCTCCGAAGGGGACGTTCAGGTCCGCCATGATCATCGAATTGGCGCCGCGCTCCCGGATGTCCAGGGTGTGGTTCGCCACGATCTCCGAGCACGCGCGAACGCAGCGTGTGCAGAGAATGCAGCGGTTGTGATCCATGATGAAATACTTCCGGGATGCATCCACTGCCAGCTTCTGGAACGGGCGCGGGTAGGTGAAATGGTCCAGGCCATAGCGATATGCCGCGTCCTGCAGTTCGCAGTCGCCGCTCATCTGGCAGAACATGCAGTAGTGGTTGCGCTCGGCGAAGAGGAGCTCCAGCACGAATTTCCGCACCTCAACTGCGGGTTCGGTCTCGGTCTGAACCTCCATACCGTCGGCGATCGGGCACGTGCACGCGGTCTGCAGGCCCCGCATCCCCTTGACCTCGACCAAACACATGCGGCACGCGCCCCAGGCTGACAACGACGGATGATAACAAAGAACCGGAATATCCACGCCGGCAGCTTGGGCGGCCTCCAGAATCGTCTGGCCGCTTTGGGCAGTCACCGGCTGTCCGTTGATCGTAAGTTGCACCTCGCTCATAAGTGCCTTGCCTCCTAAGACAGGTCTCTAGCTAAGAAGCCAGCTAATCCCGCAGGCGGGACTCGAATTCATCGCGGAAGTACCGCAGTCCGGTCAGAATCGGTACCGGTGCGGCCTGCCCCAATCCACAGAAAGAAGCTTGCTGAACGTAGTTCGCAATCTCTTCCAAACGTTCCAGGTCGGCGTGGCGGGCCATGCCCTTGCGCAGACGTTCCAGGGCTTCGAGCATCTGGGGATTGCCGACACGACACGGCGTGCATTTCCCACATGACTCGGACTTGAAAAAGCGTATCAGGACGTAGGCGAGATCGACGATGTCCGTGTCCTCGTCGCAGACCAACAAGGCGCCGCTGCCCAAGCCTGCGCCCTTCTCCCGCATCGAAGCGAAGTCCATCGGCACGTCGAGAAACTCCGGCGGGATGATGGTGCCGGATGAGCCGCCGGTCTGCGCGGCTTTGAAGGCTTTTCCATCCTTCATACCGCCACCGTAGATGTCGATGATCTCACGCAGGGTGGTGCCCATCGGTGTCTCGACGAGCCCGGTGACGTTCACGTCTCCCAGCATCGTGTAGACCTTGGTCCCGGGGCTGCGCTCGGTCCCTATGGCTCGGAACCAATCCGCCCCGTTCAGGATAATGGGGGCCACGTTGGCCAGCGTCTCGACGTTGTTGACGACGGTGGGCTTGCCGCGGAAGCCGTTGACCGTGGGGTAGGGCGGGCGGATGCGTGGCTGGCCGCGCTGCCCTTCGAGGCTGTTCAGCAGTGCCGTCTCCTCACCGCAGATGTAAGCGCCGGCCCCGGCGTGGACGTGGATGTGGAACGAGAAATCGCTCCCCAGGATGTTGTCGCCCAGCAGGTTCATCCCCTCAGCTTGCTCGATGGCGTGCTTCAGGATATCCGTGGCCATCGCATACTCGCCGCGGATGTAGATCCAGCCTTCGCTGGCACCTGCGGCGTACCCGGCCAATGCCATCCCTTCCAGCACGGCGTGGGGATCGCCCTCCACGATGAGTCGGTCCTTGAAGGTACCTGGTTCTGACTCGTCGGCGTTGCAGACGATGTAATGGATGGGGTCGGGCTGCTGCGCGACAAAGGTCCACTTCAACCCGGTCGGGAAGCCTGCCCCGCCGCGACCCTGGAGACCGGAATCCTTGACAGTCTGCAAGACCCCGTCCGGCGTCATATTCGTGATGGCGTTACCAAGCGCGAAGTAGCCATCGTAGGCGATATAGTCGTCGATGTTGTAGGGATCGATCGTGCCGGCCCGTCTGAGTACCACGCGCTTCTGGCCGAAAAGGGCATCTCCCTCACCACGCAACGTGTCGATCTCGGCCGAGGCGATCTCGGCGGAGACGACGAGATGTTCGACCTTGCGGCCCTTGTACAGGTGTTCCTCGACAATAAGTGCGCCATCCTTGGGGGAGACGGGGCCGTAGACGGTACCCTCAGGGTAGACCACGACCACCGGTAAGACGTCGGTGCGGTTGACCCGGCCGGTGTACCCGACCTGCACTTCATCTTCGAGTCCGTAGAATGACAACTCCGCCTCGATGGCGAGTTTCGTCTCTTCCGCTCCCCGTGAAAGGCTGAGCGGGTCCCCGGAAATAAGGACACTTGCGCGGATCATGCCTGACCTCCCTGCCGATAGCGAGCGATGATTTCACTCACCTTCTCGGGCGTAAGGTTGCCGTAGATGTCGTTGTCGACCATCATCACCGGGCCGACGGCGCAAGCACCGATGCAACTCGTGGTCAGCAGCGACCACTCCCCATCAAGCGTCGTCTCGCCAAAGGGGATGCCGATTTCGTGCTCAAGAGCCTCCCAAATTGCCAGACCGCCGGCGATGTGACACGGAGCGTCCTCACAGAAGCGGACCACGTGGCGACCCAGCGGTTCGAGACTGATCAAACTGTAGAAACTTGCCACGCTGTAGACCTTGCTCAACGGCAGGCCAACGCGCTCCGCGATCCTTTCGAGTTGCTCCCGGGACAGATGCCCACTCTCGTCGTTGACGCCGCGCAAGATCTCGACCAGCGCCTCCTTGTCCGCACCATAGGTACCGACGATTCTGTCTGTGACAGCTAGAACCCCTTCCATACGTACCCCTTTCCTTTTGTTGTCTTGTCCCCTGGCTGATGTCTACGCGACGCTCACGGCGTCGACCGGACAGACCTGCTCGCAGATGCCGCAGCGAATGCAGATCTCCGAGTCGATGACATGTGCTTGGCGGGGAGTGCCGGTGATGGCGCTCACGGGACAGTTACGTGCACAGCGCGTGCAACCAATGCACGTTTCCGGATCAATCGTGTAGGTGATGAGCGCACGGCAGACCTTGGCACTGCAGGTCTTGTCGTAGATGTGGGCCTCGTACTCGTCGCGGAAGTGCTCGATCATACTCAAGACGGGGTTTGGGGCGCCCTGACCCAACCCGCACAGCGACCCGAGCTTTACATACCGGCCCAGCTTCTCCAGTGCCTCAATGTCGCCCGGTTGCCCCTTGCCGGCGCAGATGTTTTCCAGAATCTCCAACATCTTCCGGGTGCCCACGCGGCACGGAACGCACTTGCCGCACGATTCCTCCTGGGCGAATTCCATAAAGAATCGTGCCATATCGACCATACAGGTCTCTTCATCCATAACGATGAAGCCGCCCGATCCCATCGCGGAACCGACCGAGACCAGGGATTCGTACTCCACGGGTAGATCCAGGTATTTCTCCGGAATACACCCTCCCAGCGGACCGCCTGTCTGGACCGCCTTGAAGGCCTTGTCGTCCAACACACCGCCGCCCACGTCGTACACCACCTCGCGGACGGTAATCCCCAGCGGCACTTCGATCAGACCGGTACGCTTGACCTTGCCCGCAATGGCAAAGGTCTTGGTGCCCTTGCTCTTCTCGGTGCCCATTGAGGCGAACCATGCGCCGCCCTTGAGCAAGATCTGGGGCACGTTGGCATAGGTCTCGACGTTGTTGATGTTCGTGGGTTTTTCCCACAACCCCGACGTCGCGGGGAAAGGCGGGCGCGTGCGGGGTTGGCCGCGGTTGCCCTCGATAGACTGCATCAGTGCAGTCTCCTCACCGCAGACGAAGGCGCCGGCCCCCATACGGACCTCCAGATCAAAGCTAAAGTCCGTACCGAAGATATTGTCGCCCAGCAATCCGTACTCACGGGCCTGCTCGATGGCGATGCGCAGCGTGCGAATCGCGATGGGGTATTCGGCCCGCACGTAGAGGTAGCCTTGGTCGGCGCCCACGACGTAAGCTGCAATGGCCATACCTTCCAACACAGCGTGGGGATCACCCTCCAGTACTCGGCGGTTCATAAAGGCGCCAGGATCGCCCTCATCGCCATTGCAGATGACGTACTTCTTGTCACCTGAGGCTTGCTGCGCGAAGGTCCACTTCAGGTAGGTGGGAAAGCCGGCGCCCCCGCGTCCACGTAGACCGGAGGCTTTCAGCTCTGCGAGGACCTCAGCCGGTGTCATCTGTGTCAGTACTTTGCCCAACGCCGCATAGCCATCCTGAGCAATGTAATCCTCTATATTCTCAGGATTGATCTTGCCGACGTTGCGTAAGACCACCCGTACCTCTTTTACAGAGGGCTCGGGCAGAGGTTCGGCGACCCGCTCCTGAAACCTCAGGCTTTCGACGGGACGCCCTTTGAAGAGATGCTCGTCCGCGATCAGCCGCGCGTCTTCCGGGGTCAGATCCGTGTAATGCACGGAATCCGGATAGACCACGGCTTCAACGCCGCGCGACGCAACTGTCTGGTCGGCGGCCTCCAAGACTTCGATTTCCTGGCCCAGGCCGAGCGTATCAATCTCGCTCAGCAAGGCCTGGCTGACTGCCTGCGCTTCCGGCTGGCTCCCACTGATAATCACGTGCGCACGATAGGTCATTTTGCCTCCTCGGGCATAGCACCGGGAATCGACTCCCGGGCCGGTACCCGTTACTTCCTAACGACCCACTTCTCGACCGGCGCTCCGCCGATCACGTGCTCATCGACCAATTCGGGGACTCGACTGGGGTCGATGTGGCCGTAGGTGACCATATCCTGGTCGCCGACCTGGACCTGGACGATGGGCTCGTACTCGCACAGGCCGATGCACCCTGTCTGTGTCACGACGACATTGGCGATGGAGCGTTTCTCCAACTCACCGAGAATAGCCGTCATCGTGTCGCGCGCGCCGGCGGCAATACCACACGTGCCCATTGCTACGACGACCCGCGCACGTGCGCCTTCTCCTGACAGCTTCCGGCGCTCCAATGCGCGTTCCTTGATCTTCTGTAGTTCTTCCAGGCTTTTCATTTCGTATGTCCTCTCTATGACTATGCTTTCCTCTGACTGGCGGCATCGCTGACGATGCCATCGCAGCTGATGGATGTCAGCCCCTCGCTGATCGTGCCGCGGACAAATGCGAGGACCTCGGGATCTGACAATGGGATCTCGGGCCCCAAAATCTCACGAACCTCTCGCGTGTCGAAGACAAATGCTGCCCCTTCGACCTGATGTCGATAGACCAAATCCACCTGCGGATTCCCCACTACAATGCACAGCAGTGTACCGACCAGATCCCCCAGCGGCGGACGGTCGATGTGACCGAGCTGAAACGTCGCACAGGTGGTGGTGCCGCGTCCGGCTACGGATGAAATCTCAAAGCTTCCGCCGCACATCTCTGCTGTCTGTTTCAGGAATGGGATCCCAAGGCCCACTTTGCGCGTTGTTCGCGTTGTCACCCATGGATCCGCCACCCGCAGGAGCATCTCCCGGTCCATCCCGTGCCCATTATCACGGATCGTCATGGTGAGCCGGTCTTCCGTCCGGCTCTCCTCAATGTCAAGATTCAACAGCGTAGCACCTGCGGTGACGCTGTTCTCAGCAATATCCAGAATGTGCTGAGATAGGTCGCGAAAAACGGTCATTCGTACTTGCGCAGCGTCTTGGCGATATCCTGTGGCTGAACCCGGCCAACGATGTCATCGTCGATCATGACGACGGGCGCTTGCGAACACGCGCCGACACAGCGACAGATCTCCAGGGTGAACCGGTTGTCTTCGGTCGTCTCACCGACCTCGATACCCAGCACTTGCTTCATCTTCTCGACGAGCGAGGGGCCGTCTCGAACGTAACACGCGGTTCCCAGGCAGATGCTGATCTTGTGGCGTCCGACCGGACTCATTCGGAAGAAGGAATAGAAGGTCAGCACACCGTAGATATGGCTGAGAGGAATCCCCAAGGCCTCGGCAATGTACTGCTGCATAGCCGGCGACACATATCCCAACTGCTCCTGGGTCAGGGTCAGGATCACCATCGTCGCACCGGGGCGATCGCGGTTTTCGGCAAGAATTCGATCGAGAACAGTTTTCTGCTCTGGAGGGAGCTCCAGTGCATCCGGTTCGTTGACTTCCTGTGAGACTTGTTCGGTGGCTATACTCATACCTTTCACCTCAATAGCGAGAGCGGACGTATGTGTCCGTTCGTGGTCCTAGTGCGGGCCAAATGTACATTATACAGCCGTTTTCTCAGGCTTGGAGTGACATTGTTCACCCGTTTGTTTGTCGAGCATCTGTCGGGCCACGTCTGCTTTCTAGGGCACACGGGCCCGTTGTCCGCCTTGGCCCCGCAGGGCCTGCTTGAGCGATACGACCGTGGGCGCATCCTCCAATTCGAAGATGGTCATCACTTTGCCCATCCATGCCAGCCAGTGAGCATCCGAATTGCTGATGATCGCCATATCTGGCGCCAAAGACCCATACCGGCGGCGGGCTTCACTGGGCCGCATATTCGGTGATACCTCCACCGCGTCGGCCTCGAGGTCAGGAGGCCACAGCCCAAGCATCGCCATGAGCCCATTGCTGGGCCGGTCGATGTGCGCCGGGATGACCAGGCCTCCCAGCGCGTGGACCCGCCGGGCGGCATCCTCCAGCTCGATCAGCGTGGGCGCCTGTAGCAGGCGTTGCTCCTCGACCACAAGATCGCCCTCGCGATCTACGACGAACTGCGAGCCGAAGTGGTCGGGGTCGTTCTTCAGCGGAGGTATCTGCGCATCCACGATCGTCTGCCACGCCTCAAGTGCAGATACCGTGTCGAAGATGCACAGAACGTCGACTTCCTCCCGCGCCTGCAACTCCATGCCCAATAGCACGGTCAACGTCGTCCCTTCAGCCGCTTCTCGCACAGCAACGGCGTTGCCTGTGGCGTTGTGGTCCGTGATAGCAATGATATCCAGACCTTTGTAAAGTGCTTCTTCTACAATCAGAGGGGGGATCATCTCGACCTCGGCACACGCCGACAGGACGGTGTGCACGTGAAGGTCGGCCCGATACTCCCGCATCCCTTCGTCCTTGGGCAGCAGCCGGCTATCGGACGCCCAATCGGATCAGGCTTGAGACCGTTTCATAGACCGGCTCAGGACTCAATAGCACGGGCATCCCTTGCTCCTGCGCCTTCTCGATCGTGCCCTCAGGAACCGTAGCGCCTTCGGCGACCACGATCGCCGAAAGGCCGAGGAGGGAGGCCACGGCGACGACGTTAGCATGGGTCTGGAGTGTGATCCAGATGTTCCCGGTTTTGGCCCCTGCCATAACGCAGCTCAGGAGGTCAGCCACATATCCACCGTCAACCTCGTTCCCCAATTGGTCGGCGCCGGCAAGAACCTTCCAACCCAGTTGCTCAACAATGTCCTGTGCCTTCATGCCCACTCGCTCCTTGCGCTAGCTCTTGGCCTCTGTCTCACTGGCTTCCTCGGGCGAGACCCTGAACGACATCTGCAGCCGCGTGCCCACTCCCACGGCTGACCAAAGGCTCATCTTGTCGGCACAGCGCTCGATGTTCGTCAAGCCCATGCCCGCACCAAACCCCATTTCGCGAATCTCGGGGGTTGCTGTCGAATAGCCGGGCTGACGTGCGAGCTCGACGTCCGCCATACCCGGGCCGGAGTCCTGTGCCACAATCGTGATCTCGGTGGGCTGTACGTCGGCCAGGATGAGTCCGCCGTCGACGGTGTGGATGATGAGGTTGACCTCGGCTTCGTAGGAAGCAATCGCGACGCGCCGGGCTAGCTGAGGTGAAGCGCCAATCCGGAGCAGCGCTCGTTTGATCTTCGCCGAAGCGTCGCCGCCCCGCGCGAAGTCCCCCTTCTGGATCCGGTACCGGAGCAGCAGACTGGTGTTTTCGGATTCGAGAGCATCGAAGAAATGCTGGGGACGTTCCTGGGCCGCCTCTGCCTCTGTGTAGAGCTCCTGCAATGCCGCCAGCAGGGCTACAGTAATGTCACCTCGGGTGATGATGCCCACGAGCTTGTTGCGCGAATCCAGTACGGGCATACGCCCAATCCCCGTGGTCTCGAAGCGCCGTAGCGCCTCCATCACCGGTTCCTGCGCATAGGCGGTCACCAGACCTTCACGCGTCATGAATTCGCCGACGTGCGCATCCATCTGCTGGGATTCCAGCGCATGAATCAGATCCTCAATACTGACGATGCCGGCAAGCTGCTGGTCCTGCACCACGGGGACACCTGAGATTCGGTGCTCGCGCAGAAGCTCTTTGAATTCCTTCATCGTGGCATCCGGTGATAGGGTCAAGAGAGACGTAGTCATTACCCGTGAGACCTGCATCTCACGAATAAGCTCGTGGATCTTGGAGAGCGCGCCTCCTCTGCTCATGAACCCCAGAACTGCAAACTGTCGATTCATTGGTCTCAGGTCTTCGGGTAGTCTTTCAGGCCTGCCATGTTTCTCTCATCGTCACGTTGACGCGTCATCTTGACGCGTCAAGATGGCACTCCAGCCGCAACGCTATCGCTGTTGGCGCAAGATGGGCAGTTTTCCAATGCCTTTCAGCCCTGCCTCATAGAGACGTCCCGCAGTCTCGAACATGGTGTAGGGTGACAGCATCACCGCCACGCCCATCTCCTCGGCAAGCGCTAGCGTCTCCGGTGGCGGGTATTTGCCCCGAACGAAGAGAACGGCCGGGGCCTCCGCCATATCGGCCGTTCGAATTGCCTGAGGGTTTGTTAGCCCGGTCACCAGCAGCATGTTTGGCTTGGTGAAGAGCAGGACATCGCTCATCAAGTCAGAGGCGCACGCGGATTCTAGATCGATGTTGAAGGGCGCCTCGACAAGCATCGCCGCGCCAGTCGCCTCAAGGACTTCATCTAGTCTCATCTTGACGTACCTCCACCGTTTGACTGCTCTTGTTGATTCTCAGATGCCGGCCGATATCTGTGGCGTCACCGCAACTTGGCAGGCTGTATCGGTCTGCGTCATGCCTGGAAAGAATGCCCTTCGAGGATGTAGCTCTTGCCTGTCGATGATGACGCCCCACTTGCGTCCGGACCTAAAGCCGCCGAATCTTGGATAGACGCTGGAGTGTGTGAATGCAGTATAGAACTCCCAAACCTTGTGGATACTATCATAAACTCCGCCTATGTCCAGCGCCGGGGAGGCCGTGCGAAGCTACGTGATGCCTGCACGACGAAGTGTCTACGTAGGCGAAGGCGCCTTCTGTGCGAAGCGCGTGCGCTTGTCTCCGCCTTGAGATTACCTATAATGATGTGTCAGGTAAACAAAAGGTGAGAGGTAAGGAATAATGGCGCAATACACCCGTCCCAAGGGCACCCAGGACATACTGCCTGAGGATCAGGCCTATTGGGAACACTTGAAGAACGTGGTAGCCAGGCAGGCCCTGAGCTATGGCTTCGAGCGTATCGACGTGCCTATGTTTGAGATGACCGAGCTCTTTGCGCGCGGTGTCGGTCAGGGGACGGACATTGTCGATAAGGAGATGTACTCCTTTAAGGACAAGGGCGACCGTGATATGACGCTGCGCCCGGAGTTCACGGCGGGGGTGGTTCGCGCCTACCTCGAGAACGGGATGCACGTCTTGCCCAAGCCGGTGAAGCTCTATTCCATGGGCTCCATCTTTCGATACGAGGAACCCCAGGCCGGGCGATACCGGGAATTCCATCAGTTCAACGCCGAGATCATCGGCGTGCAGAGCCCTCTCGCCGATCTGGAGATCATGTTGCTGGCCTGGGACATCTACGAGGAGCTGGGATTCCAGCGCCTCTCTTTCCAACTCAATTCCACTGGGTGCCCCAAGTGTCGCCCTGACTACATCAGGGCATTGCAGGCGTACTATCATGACTATATGGACGTGATCTGCGAGGATTGCCAACGGCGTATCGTTCAGAACCCGCTGCGTGTCCTCGATTGCAAGCAGCCTGAGTGCCAACCGGTCATACAATCCGCGCCCAAGATGACGGATATGCTCTGCGAGGAGTGTAGTCAGCACTTCCTCGATTTGCGTGGCTTCCTTGATGCTCTCGGAAAACCCTACACGCTGAACCATCGCCTGGTCCGTGGGCTCGACTATTACACGAAGACGGTCTTTGAGGTCTGGGCGGAGGGCATCGGAGCCCAGTCCGCCGTCTGTGGTGGTGGGCGCTATGATGGCCTCGCGGAACTGCTCGGCGGCCCTGCTACTCCGGCTGTCGGTTTTGCAGCCGGAATGGAGCGGGCGTTGCTCGTGATGAAGACACAGTCGATCGTCGTGCCGGCACTGCCTCAGCCCCCGGTCTATTTGGCCTATCTCGGGGATGCGAGCCGTGCCTTCGCCGTTCGGATGATGTCCGAGATACGTGCAGCCGGAATTGGGGCACAGATTGCCATGCACGGCAGCCTGCGCGCCCAACTACGCCACGCCAACAAACGCGATGCCCGGTTGGCGATCATCGTCGGCGAGGACGAACTGCAGAGGGGCGAGATCACGCTACGAGATATGGCCACCGGGGACCAGACCAATGTCCCCGCAGCGGACATCGTCTCGATCCTGCGGATGCGGCTGGCGGCGGATTAAGCAGTGAATTTCAGTTCGATCGGGCTGGTTTACAATCCCCATGTAGAACAGTCTCTGCCCCTGGCTGGGGAAATCGCTGCCTGGTTGGCTGCACAAGGTGTTGGCACCTGGCAGTGCTCCACGTCAGAGTATGGCGACATCGACGAGCGTGCCGATCTGCTGCTGACCCTCGGCGGGGATGGCTCGATTCTCCGCGTGGCTCGGCTCGCCGCGCCTGCCGGGACGCCAATTCTCGGTATCAACCTCGGACGCGTCGGCTTTCTCACAGAATCACAGCCGGAGAACTGGCAGTCGACACTGCGGCGCGTCCTGGCAGGCGAGGGCGACGTCGAAGCACGGATGATGCTTCGTGTCATGCTCTGTCGAGACGATGCGTGCGTAGCACAAGAGCACGCGCTGAACGATGCGGTGATCAGCCGTGGCGCGCTTGCCCGCACGGTCCGGCTTTCTACCTCGATCGACGGCGCCTTCATGACGCGTTACGTCGCCGACGGTCTGATTCTCTCGACACCCACCGGCTCGACCGCGTATGCGTATGCGGTCGGCGGTCCCATCTTGCCGCCGTGGCTGGAGAACATCGTACTGATCCCGGCGGCCCCACACTTGAGCCTCGATCGCCCCTTTGTCCTTAATGCAGAGGCAAAGATCGAGGTACGGCTGGAGACAGAGATCCCGGGGATGTTATCCGTGGATGGCCGAATGGAGGGGGAGCTGCAGGACGGCGACCTAGTGCGTGTCGAGCGCAGCAATATCTACGCGCGTTTCCTACGCTTGCGAAGCCGTAACGACTTCTACGACACATTGGTCGATCGCCTGACCCCCCGCAATGGAGAATGGCATGAGCGAGCAGACTGAGGAAATCCTCTATTGCCATTGGCATCCCAAGACCGAGACGACTCTGCGCTGTTACCAGTGTGGGACACCGATCTGCGCGAAGTGTGCCCGTCGCACCCCGGTGGGCTATATCTGCCCCGATTGTCAGAAAGGCCGCAAACAGCGCTTCATCCAGGCTCGCTCCACGGACTACGTGGTTGCCGCCGTCGTGTCTGTGATCCTGGGCGGCGTGGCTAGCATTCTTCCGCTGCTGGGGAGTTGGTGGTTTGTGATCTTCCTATCGCCCCTCGCCGGTACCTTGATCTCCGAGATCGTCTGGCGATCGGTTGGTCGCCGCTATGGCCCCCACTTGTGGTGGATTGTAAGCGCAGGCATCGTTGTGGGCGCACTCCCGGTGCTTTTGCCGAGTTTGGCGCGGTCGCTTGCCGCCACGCAGGGCAGTCTCTTCGGCATCCAGGGCTTGCTGAGCTGGGGCCTGCACATCATCCTCGCAGTGGGCTCTGCCGTCGCGCGACTGCGTCTGACGTAGGTTCGGCCGATGGCATCCATTCTGTTGCTTACGCCGCAGGTTCCCTATCCACCGCGGCAAGGGACGGCACTACGCAACTGGGGCCTTCTCCAGGGATTGTCGGCTGCCCACTCCGTTTCCCTGCTTACATTTGCGTCCCCGGATCAGGCGCTCGTGCCTGACCCCGTGTTGTCGCAGGTTGCAGACCGGGTAGCCATCATCCCACAACCCGATCGACCCTTCTCAGATCGTCTTAAGGACTTGGTGACCACCCGTGGTCCCGATCTCACCCAGCGTCTGAACAGTGGGCCTTTTCGCCGGCAGTTGGATAGCTGGTTGTCAAGCTATGCCTTCGACTGGGCGATGATTGAGGGGCTGGAGTTGGCCGGCTATGTAGAGCCCTGCAGGGAAGCGGGATTGGGCATCGTCTTCGATGACCACAACTGCGAGTACCTCCTGCAGCAACGTGCTGCCCGGTCGGACTGGCGGCACATTCGTCGATGGCCCGCGGCGCTCTATTCCTCCACCCAGTGGCGGCGCCTTCGCCGCTATGAGGCGGGGATCTGCGGTAGCGCGAATGTCGTGGTCGCCGTCTCCGAGGCCGATGCCGCTGCATTACGGTCGATCTCGGGGCACGTCGAGCCCCTGGTGATCCCCAACGGCATCGACGTCGAGGCCTATGCTCGATTTGACGGCGCTGCTGCGCTGCCACCGCCCGCCTTTGTCTTCACGGGTACGATGGATTTCCGTCCCAACGTGGATGGTGTGCTCTGGTTTGTGGATCACACCTGGCCGCGGATTCGCGAGGCTTTGCCTGAGGCATGGTTCTACATCGTAGGCCGACGACCGCATCCACGACTCGAGCGCGTGCGCGATCTTCCGGGCATCGTGATCACGGGCGGCGTGCCTGATACACGCCCTTACATTCAGGCAGCCTCGGTCTACGTCGTGCCGTTGCTCGTGGGAGGCGGTACCCGTCTGAAGTTGCTGGAGTCGACAGCGATGGGCAAAGCGATCGTCGCCACTTCGTTGGCTGCCGAGGGGTTCGTCGCGCCGCAACGCGCCATGGTGTTGGCGGACACGCCGGAGGCTTATGCCGATGCCTGCATCGCGCTTGCTACAGATCCTGTGGCGCGCGCCGAATGGGGCCGGCGGGCCAGCGCTTATGCGCGTGACTACGATTGGCCGAAGCTCTTGCCTCCCCTGTTGGCACGTCTGAGCCGGCAGCGCGCCGGGGCATAGATCCGGCCTGTCGAGAGGGTGTTCGATCCTGGTCACGCTGCATAGAGCGCCCACAGTTCGTCGAGCGTGATCCGGTTCTCCGGTCGAGCGTCCCGGAAGTAGGGATGGATTGGGAGTAGCCGCTCCGGGCGGCGGGCCTCCGGATCGACGACGATCTCCTCTATCAGATCCACGTATGCACTGCGCCGTCTGCTCCCACGTATACCGCTCTCGCACGCGCCGACGTCCACGCTCCGCAAAGGTGGCCCAAACGTCAGGGTGGTTCAGGAGTCGCAGCAGACCACGTGCGATGTCCTCAGGATCTACCGGGTCCACCAGGACGCCATACTCCATCGTCCCCTCGCGTAGACTCTCACTGGGACCACCGTTCTCCGTGACCACGAGGGGAAGGCCCGCCGCGGCGGCTTCCAGGGGCGCGAGCCCAAAGGGTTCGTAGAGGGCGGTCAAGGCGAAAACCGAGCCCCGTCGTGCCAGAAAACGGTAGGCTGCCGCAAGCGCAGATTGGCCGCGAAGGGCGAAAGTGCTGATCTTGCCCCAGAGTTGGTGCCGGTCCACCATCTCACGGATCTGCGTCAGGACCTCCCTCTCAACAGGACTGCCCTCGGACCCATCCCGAAGAGGATCGTTGAGGGCGCCGGTGAACAGAACCAGGTTCGCCTGCGCCTGGAGCTCGGGCGTTTCTGCAAAGGCACGTACGAGACCGACGTGGTTCTTCTTGGGATCCAGACGGCTGGAAGCAATAATGGCGGGCAGCGCTTGCCGGTCAGCGTCCACATCACGGGTTAACATTGCACGGACGTGTGCCTGCGCATCGAGCTCGTCCGGACGCACGACGTCGCGTCCGAAGGTCTGAAGATCGACGCCCGGAGGGATGATGGCAAAACGACGATTGTCGTGTACATCGACGGCACCCCGGTATGCGGGGTGTCCGTATTGCTCGAACCGTTCTTGCTCTGTGCTGGCAATGATGACCGCCGCATGGTTCATGCTCACCCGTTCAGCAATCAGGCGGGTGGTGAAGCGATACCGGTCGTCCAGCTCCGCAAGGTTGTCCTTCGTTACGCTCAGTTGGTCCATTTTCTGGGCGGCGAGGGAGTGTGATGTCAGGGTAAACGGGACGCGCACGACATCCTCGATGAGCGTCGCGGTCAGCCCCCCATCCGCGTAGTGTCCGGTGAAGGCATCCGGCAGATGGCCTTCGGCTCGATAGAAGGCCAGGATATTGGGCACCCAGTCCCTGATGATGTGCGGCCACAGGCATTCCTTGCGCAGAAAGCGGTCCGGTCCGGCGCGAAGACGCAGGATGCGCACGTCGGGCGTGTCGTCGTATTTGGTCTCTTCAGCACCGAACTCCGGCCACAGGGGATCGATGATCCGCCGGGTCAGGATATCGACGCGCTGACCCAACTGCGCCGTCGCGGTGGCGACCTGCTTTACGTAGACGAGTTGTCCGCCAAAGTCCGGGTTCTCTGTCCAATAACTATCCTCCGGGTCAAAGTTCCCCTGGGGATTAAGAAATGCAAGGTGCATAAGTCCACTCCTCATATCCGCTGCACAGGGAGACGCACTGTTCTCATAGTGCGTTTGCCTTCATATCGCTCCCCAGTATACTGTAAATGTACCCCTCGGCCGATCAGGAACGTGTCAATAGCAAGGAGTGAGCTCTTGGATCGTCAGCGGATCCTCTTCGTCGTTGCGTTACGGTCGGTAGAGCGGCGAATACGTCTGAGCCTGGACCCTCGCTACGAGGTGACGGTGGTATCGTTGCGTCGAGAGGCCCTGCAACAGCTCGAAGAGAAGCCCCCTGATCTGATTCTTATCGATGTACCCTCCATCCGGTTCGACCTTGAACGTTTCTTCGAAAGTATAAACGAGCTGCCCGTGCAAGTCGCAACCCTGCTCCTATTGGGAAAGGGCATGCGCCTTGATCAACTGCCGCGGGCCAACGGTTATCTGCGCCATCCTTTTACAGGCCAGCAGCTCATGCGACGCTTGAGCCGTGCGATCTCTCCCGGCCTATCTGAGACTATCGAGTGGCAGGGACTATGCCTGGACACCGTGAACCGGTTCCTGATCTGGGGCGTGCATCAGATCCCACTGACACCCCAGCAGACGGCGCTCGCGCTTGCCTTTCTGGAGTCGCCGGATCGGGTGATCGCCCGCGGCGAATTGATGAGAGAGGTCTGGGGAACCGACTACGTGGGTGACACGCGGACGCTGGATGTGCACATTCACTGGCTTCGCAAAGCCCTGGCGCAAGCGGATGCGCCCTTCGAGTTGATCACGGAGCGGGGCGTAGGGTATCGTCTGAGCTCCATCCGAAGCTAGCGGGGTGTGCTTTGTGGTGTCACGATCTGCTCGGGTGTGTGGCTGAAGGTTACATTCCTCGATCCCACGTGGAATCCCCGGTTGCGGGCGTATGAAAGATCCGCGGCGGTTCCGCACTTTGGTCACGGTTGCCCTATGGGTGCTTCTGATCTTCGGCCTCCACCCGGTCGTCCTGGCCGGCGGGGATGTCACCGTCACGATTGCTTTCACCTCGCGATCCGAGTTGGCACAGTTGGCCGGCCGTCTCGACATCTGGGAAGTGCACTACGCGGTACCCGGTGACGACGCAAGTGGCACCGTGGTCGCGCGGATCACGCCGGCGGATGCCACCTGGCTCGCGGAGCAGGGCTTCGGTGTCGGGGCTGTAAGCCAAGCATCAGCGCAACCGGCGACGGTCCCTGCGTATCCCTGCTACCATACGGTGGATGAGATCTATGCCCAGCTCAATACCTGGGCGATGACCTATCCCACCCTGGCGGAGCTACAAGACGTCGGCGATAGCTATGAGAATCGCCCGCTCTACGTGCTGCGGCTCACCAATAAGGCGACGGGTCTCGACAAACCGGTCTTCTTCTTGATGGCCAATATCCACGGCAGGGAGCTGATCACGTCCGAGACCGCGTTGGAGTTTGCCAAGGTCATGTTGGAGGGCTACGGCATTGACCCCGACGTGACCTGGCTGCTCGATCATCACCGCATCGAGGTGATGGTGAGTGCCAACCCCGATGGCCACATTCGCAATGAGGCCGGGTTGCCCTGGGCGTACTGGCGCAAGAATGCCAATCCCACATACGGCCTATGCGGTGGCATGTCCTTTGGGATCGACCTCAATCGAAACTCGAGCTTCCGGTGGGGTGGCGCGAGTCCCGAGCCGTGCGGCGAGACCTATCAGGGCCCTTCCGCGACCTCAGAGACGGAGACGCAGGCCATCGAGGCGCTGATTCGGACGTTGTTCCCCGATCAGCGACTGCCCGCCGCAGATGCGCCGGCGCCCGACGATGCCACGGGGATTTTCATCACACTCCATAGCTACAGCAATCTGGTGCTCTGGCCTTGGGGCTACACTTACGATGCGGCGCCGAATGCCGATCAGCTCGCCCGGTTGGGGCAGAAGCTGGCATCGTTCAACGGATACTTGCCCGAGCAGTCCGTCGGCCTCTATCCCGCAACCGGCACGACGGATGATTTCGCTTACGGCGAACTCGGCGTTGCAGCCTATACTTTCGAGATCGGCAGCGCATCGGATGGATTCTACCCTTTGTGTACGCGCTACGAGGCCTTGATTCAACCGAACCTGGACGCGCTTCTCTATGCGGCAAAGGTTGCCAGAACACCGTACCTGACCCCTGCCGGGCCTGATACCCTGCAGGTCGTTACCTATGCAGACGTCACCGCGGTGCCGCTTGTCGTCACGGTCACGGCACAGATCGATGATCGGGAGAACGGCGGGCAGACCGTTGCCGGGGCTGAGGCTTACTTTGACACGCCGCCCTGGCAGGGGGGCACGGCGTACCCGCTATCGGCGACGGATGGGACCTATGATGCCCCGGTGGAGGCCGCTGCCGGTACCTTCACCGTGACGGTGCCGCTTGACGGGTTAGCGCCCGGGCACCACCTCGTTTTCGTGAGGGGCATGGATGCCGGTGGTGCGTGGGGGCCGTTCTCTGCAGCCTTCATCAGGGCATGGACCTCGGTCTATCTTCCCCTTTTGGTGCGTGCTCCATTACCGCGATCGGAAGGCGCCGCGCCGCGCCGGTGTTTGGTCTGCGACGCTTGCTCCTTGAGGTGCTTCTGTGCGCTCTGCTGTGTACTCCCCTGGGGGCGGTCGGGGCGCAGACCGGAGGGGGCGCCTCTACGCCTCCGGATCCGGGGCGACCGACGGCGGTCACGGACAAGGCCTGGTTGGCGACGGAGATGGGGGCGTCGACCGAGCTTCTCGTCGTATTGCGTCAGCAAGTTGTACTCGGGACCCTCTCGACGCAGGCGACCGGAACGCCCAATCGAACCGCGGTCTCGAACGCTCTCTATGTCACGGCGCAGATGTCGCAGCAAGCCCTCCGGGCCTGGCTCGACAGTCGCGGCGTGACCTACCGATCGTACTATATCGTCAACGCTCTACTCGTTCGTGGCGACCGCGCTTTGCTTGTCGACCTTGCCCGCCGCCCGGACGTGGCACGGGTGATGACAAATCCTCAGGTAGCGGCTGACCTGGCGCCGTCCGCACCCCGTACTCTCACCCAAATGCCGGAGACGGTGGACACCGTCGAGTGGGGCGTTCAGCATATCGGTGCTCCGCAGGTCTGGGACCTGGGATTCCACGGCGAGGGTGTCGTGGTGGCGGGCCAGGATACCGGGTACCAATGGGATCATCCGGCGTTGAAGGCCCAGTATCGCGGGTGGGATGGCGTGTCGGCGAGCCACGATTACAACTGGCACGACGCCATTCACACGGCCGGCGGCAGCTGCCCGCCGGACAGCCCGGTGCCGTGTGATGATCAAGGCCACGGCACCCATACGATGGGCACCATCGTGGGAGATGACGGCGCGGGCAACCAGATCGGCGTTGCCCCCGGCGCCGAGTGGATCGGCTGCCGTAATATGCTGCAGGGGGTCGGTACCCCCGCGAGCTATATCGAATGCTTTGAGTTCTTCCTGGCGCCGTATCCGGTCGGCAGTGATACCACGATGCGCGACGCTACTCTAGCGCCCGACGTGATCAGCAACTCGTGGAGTTGTCCGCCGTCCGAAGGCTGCGATGCGGACCACATCGCGCTGCTGGAGCAGACCGTGAATGCGGTCCGGGCCGCGGGCATTCTGGTCGTTGCCTCGGCCGGAAACACGGGTCCGGCGTGTGGCACCGTCGCTGCCCCGACGGGAATGTACGATGCGACGTATACCGTCGGGGCTGCTGATGCAAGCGACACGATCGCTTCATTCAGCAGCCGGGGCACGACAAGTGGCCTGACGAAACCGGATATCACTGCGCCCGGCGTCAGCGTCCGGTCGAGCCTCCCCGGTGGCCTGTACGGCTACAAGAGCGGCACGTCGATGGCCGCACCGCACGTCGCGGGCGCGGTAGCGCTGCTCTTGTCGGCACGACCGGATCTCCGGGGCCGGCCCTCGGCGATCGAGCTTCTGCTCAACGCGACCGCGGTGACGCGTACGTCGGCGCTGTGCGGGGATGCCGCCGATGCAGTCCCCAACAACGTCTACGGATGGGGGCGGGTGGATGCCCTCGCCGCCGTGGAGCGCGCCCTGATGGGGACGTTGGCGGGGCACGTGGGCACTCAGCAGGGGAGTTCGTTGAGCGACGTCGCCGTCCAGGCATCGTCGGCCCAAGGCGACGTATTGGCGACATTCACTGGCCCCGAAGGACTCTATTCGCTGTCGCTGGTCTCGGGGACTTACACCGTCACGGCATCCCACTTGGGGTACACGCCCGTCATTTCTGAGGGGATTTCGGTGACCGCCGAAACGACGACCACGCTGGATTTCGTCCTTGACCCAATCGTTGACCTAGACTACTGGTTCTACCTGCCGCTCGTCGTGGTGTGCGGAACGTGTGAAGCGCCTGCCGTGCCCTAAGCAGAGAAAGACCTCTCAGGACTTATTCGGGTAGTCGGATACTCCGACTGACTTAGCAGCCCCAACATAGCGGTCTGCCTGTTTGCCCTGTCCTGAGAGGCCCGCCATATTTCCATTATATGGATTCTGCGACGTCGGGTCAATAGAACAGAAGAGCTGGGGTGCGTTGCCCTTTGTGCCTTCCGATGTAAGATGGCTCCCTACTATGAAGCGACTCGCTGGTTTCCTCATTGGGATTGCTGCCGGTGTCGGTCTGGCAATGCTGGTGGGCTGGGTTTTGTTCCCGATGCAGCGGCAAGCGGTCACACCTGCTTCTATGCGGGACGACTATCGGACTGAGTACCTGCGGCTGGTTGCGGTCTCCTACAGTGGGGATGGCGATCTCGTCCTGGCCCGGGAGCGGCTTCAGGCGTTGGGTGGCGACCCCTACACGGCTCCCCTGGTCGATGTGACCGAGCAGTGGATTCAAGAGGGCCGGAACGCCGATCTCATCGCACCGTTCGCGCGACTGGCGCGCGCCATGGGCGTCGATACGCCGGAGATGGCGGTCTATCTTTCCGGAGACACCGGTTGAAAGTCTGGGGAGTTGTCATCGTTGGGCTCCTTCTGGGCTTCGTGGGCGGCCTGATATTCACCTGGTTTATCGCGCCGCTTGAATACGTCGACACCTATCCGCCCATGCTCGATTTCAAATATCGACAGGAATGGATACGGATGGCGGCCTGGAGTTACGGCCTGGAGGATAATTGGGAGCGGACGCAGATCCGGCTGCTCAACCTGTCCACCGCGGAAGTAGGGGCAACCGCCGCCGATGTGCTGGATAGAGCGACAGCTCAGGGACAGTCCGTTGAGATCCTCCAACGCATCGCGAAGCTGGCCTCTGCCTACGGTGCATCCGGACCGGGCGTGGCGCTCTTTGGCCAGGCTGGGGCCGATCTCGTGGGGACGCCGGCCGCCCCGCCGCTGATACTCCCCAGTTTGACGCCGCTACGCCCAACGCCGGCGGCAACCCAGACGCCGCGCCCGGTGCCAACGGCAACGCCAACGCCGTCGTCTCTGGTCCTCCCTCCCTACCGTATCGTCTCCCAAACCTTGACGTGCGATACCGAACCGATCATCGCCGTCTCCGTCGAGGTCTCGCGGACGGTAACGGTTCGGGGGCGACCGGTCCAGGAACAGGTTGGCCTGCCGATGCGCGAGGTTTGGTTGATCTGGGACAACGGCGCCGATCGCGCTATCACCGGCCTCCGCCCCGAACGAGGACTTGGCTATGCCGATTTCGACGTGGCACCCGGGCGTTCCTACAATCTCTACGTTGACACCCCCAGTGGGCTCCCGATTCTCACAGTCCAGGTGGAACCGTGTCCGCCGGACGAGGGCACGGGCTGGGTCTCGCGCTCGCTCGTGCTCCGGGAGGAGCCGGAACCCACGCTAGAGGCGACAGCCACGCTGACGCCAACTGTCACACCTTCGGAATAGGGTGATCGCCCCGCGTGGATCGTTGCGTACCCGCGGCTTCGGCTTATAATGAAGACATCGGTTGAACGATTAGGGGAGGTGCAACCATGCGGAAGTTCTTTGTGTTTCTGGCCGGTTTCCTGTTAGGTGCCTGGACAGGCGGAATGCTGTCGCTGCTCTTTGCCCCGGAATCAGGTTCTGAGTTCCAGGTGCGCATCCGTGAGGGTGTCGAGGAGTTGGTGCAGGAGGGCAAGTCTGCGGCCGAGGCTCGACGACACGAGCTGGAGGAGCAACTGGAGTCCTTCAAACAAGGACGTCCGATTACACTTCAGACGGCGGACGAGACGTACAAAGCTGCTTAGGTGACGTTCCGGCTGCAACAGAAAACCGGCGAGGGCTTGCCCTCGCCGGTTTGTCTTTTTCAGATGTGACCTCACCCCGCGGCGTTGACGAAGGCCGCAAAGAGGGGAAGCATAGAGGATGAGATTTTCACCATCGCCTCGGGGTGCCACTGTACGCTCACGCAGAACGGATGGTCGCTGATCTCCGTCGCCTCAACAACGCCGTCAGGTGCACGGGCTACGATCGCCAGGTCGCGTCCGGGCACGGTGACCGCCTGATGGTGGGCGCTGTTGACCGCAAAGTGCGTTCCCCCGAGGATCCTGCTCAACTGACAATCCGGTACGATGTCCACATCGTGGACAGGGTTTTCCATCGGACGCCCGGAGACATAGGCATGGTCGAGCGCGTCAGCTATATTGGCCATGATATCCTGCACCAGCACGCCCCCCAATGCCACGTTGAGCACCTGATGTCCCCGGCAGATTCCCAGAAGTGGTTTGCCTGAGGTTACCCAAAGCTGGACCAATCCCAGCTCTGCCTCATCTCTCTCGCTATCAACCCGGCCCGTCCACGGCTCAAGCGTGTGCCCATAGCGGTCGGGGGCGATGTCCTCGCCACCGCTTAACAGCAAGCCATCGAGCCGTTCGACCAGGCGCGACCAATCCGCTGCCTGGGTGAGTGGTGGGATAATGATCGGCGTCCCACCTGCGTGGTGAATGGCCCACGTGTACGTAGCCCCGACGGAGTGCATCGGGGTAGCGAGCAACCGGGCGGAAGTCTCCTTCCGCCCGGTGATACCAATCAAGGGTCTGCTCTGAGATGTCAGAGGGCGTCCTTAGTCTCGACGTTCCTTGAGGCGTGCGGAACGACCACGGCGATCGCGAAGGAAGTATAGTTGGGCGCGGCGGACCTTGGCGTGGCGCATGACCTCGACCCGGTCGATGCGGGGCGAAAATAGAAGGAACGTGCGCTCGACGCCGATGCCATGCGATGCAATGCGGCGGACTGTGAAGGTCGCGTTGACCGTGCTGCCTTTGCGCACGCGGATGATTGTGCCCTGGAAGGGCTGAATGCGCTCTCGCTCACCCTCAACAATCCGGACGTGGACGCGAACAGTATCACCGACGTGCAGCTCGGGCACATTCGGGTTGGGTTTTACCATCTGGCGTTCTAGTGATTCGACCAGGTTCATCTTGTCTATCCTCTCCCCGAGACCTTGCCAAAATTAAGCCGCCAGTCGCTGGCGGCGAATAGAGATTATACCATATTCCTCGCGGGTCGCAACGCGAGCTCACTTCACCCGGATCCGCCACCCGGCCTGCAAGTAGTCAGGATCTCGCGGCAGCCCTCTGCTATCCCACAAATGGGCATTCCACGTCCAGAACTGCTCGCGGCCCATGCCGTGACGTGAGATAATGCCCCAAACGCTATCACTTGGCCTTGCCGTGATGTAGACTGGCTGCGGCACCGACGCCGCACCGGTGACCGCATTGATCGTGATGCCCTCGTCCTGCACGGGGACCCGCCCATCCGTCTCCAGACATGCCACATTGATGGCCTGAATCATCGGCCAGAGTGCTTTTTCCGTGTTTGCCGCGTGAAAGATGCTGAAGAAGTCTGTGCCGTGACGCGCAACACCTTCCACCCAGGGAATGAAGCCTTCGGGCAAGATCTCTCCGTTGTTTGTACCGTATTGTGGCGAGAGCACCGGACAGACGTCCGGTGTCTTGTTCCAGATCAGGCTGAGCCTGTCCAACCCCTGATACACGTCTTGGTCGATGACTTGAGCTGCGCTATCGGACCACGTGGCAAAACAGAGCGGCATCCATCCCCCCTGACAGACCCGTACGAGGGCGTCCAGGGGAGCTCGATCCGACAGATAAGGAAGGGGCGGCGACGCCAAGTAGAGCCGGTCCTTAGGAATCTCTACATTGATCAGAGCTTCTGCCAAGGTCGCCATCTGAGGGCCTGTCACCGTGTCCGGTGTTAGGAAGAGCACAACTGCCTGGTATCCCCGACTTAAGGCCCCCACGATCGCTCGGAGCGCGTCTTGAGGGGCACGGCTTGTGAGTTGGACCCACCCCAGGGCGACAAGCCCTAGCGCGTTTGCCCGCTGTATCATGTCCCGGGTCGTTTCGGGGAAGTACATCGGTCCGTGCCCAACCTTCACAATCAAGTGGGTGCCACCGATGCGGGTTGAAAGCTCAACGGCCCGCTCAAAGTCGTAGGAATGGGCAAGCCATATGCCCTTACCGCATAGGTGTGTCATCGATTTACCATCTCGCACATCCTTATTATTGTAACTGGGTTCCGCAAGACGACAAGAAATCAGAAAAGCGGCACCTTGACAAGACCCTCCGGCTCTTTACAATGAGTTGCATGGTGAGGAGCACGAAGCCTCATCGATGGGTTCGTTCATGCGAGATACCCGTGACAAGACACCCCGGTAATGCCGAGGTGTCTGCCATCTGGGAGGATTTGAATGCGGTTAGAAGGCCGCACTCCGGAAGCGTTGCGCCCAATATCGATTGATCTTTCGCCGATCCGGCATCCGGAAGGATCGGCATTGATGCGCATAGGAGAGACGCAAGTGCTGTGCATAGCTCTTAGTGTGGTGATGGATGTGCACGGGGGCTCTATCGAGGTGCAAGGGGCAGCGGAATGCGCCCCGGTGCCCCGTCAAGGGCTGGACCGTCTGCCGGACCTCGCAGCGGAGGGCGTGCTTTCCGCTGTGCGAAAGGAGCGAGAGGTGTTGAGGTGCGCTGGTACCGAAGTTTGACGCACAATCAGCGCCTGGTCCTGCTAATCCTGGCCCTGAGTGTTGTCGCGGTTGTTCTGTTGCTGATCTGGAATGCTTCACTGATGCTCGGTGCCAGGTCTGCAGCGTCTCTCGGTGTCTCTCCACTCTTCCCGACGGGACCGGTGCCGCCGGAAAGCGCCACCCCTTCGGCGACAGGTACGCCCCGCCCTTCGGCCTCCCCCTTCCCTACGCCAACCCCTGGGCCGACATTCGACGTCTCCCGTGCCGGCGCTATCGCCGGAGAGATTGCCGACGCCCGACAGGCCCGGACGCGATGGGGAACCCCGCTGACCCTTGCCGATGGCACGGGGTTGGCCAGAGCCCTTTACGCGCATTACCAGGCGCGACCTCCTTTGGTGCTGCGTATGCGCCCGGCCCTGGAGGCATTGAAGATGTGGGACTGGGATCCGCTGCGGCTTGATGTGGTGGGCCAAGCCGGGGAGACCGCCGCCTATTATGTGCCGGAATTGGAGGAGCTTTTTCTTCGCCGTGATTGGGGTGGCGCGATGGCAACGCTAGAGACACACCTTGCTTACGGATACGCTCGGGCGTTGCCGGACCAATTCGGTGATCTTAGCGCGATGTTGGGGGAGTTCCCTTCCCTCGATCGACAGCTCGCACTGGATGCGGTGGCAGATGGAGACGCGCTCGTCTCGGTGTGGCTCCTTCACGATGCCGTGCCTTTTGAGTCTGGCGTCCCGTCTTCGGCAAGTGATGAGCTGAGGGCGGAGATTTCCCGCGCCGTCTGCCCGAAGTGGCAGGTCGATGATCCTCTGCTACAGCGTCTGAGTTGCTTGAGCCTCGAGTTGGGCGCGCCCTTTATGACCTCTAGGTATCAGGAAGGGGGCGCTGCTGCGATGGACGAGGCAGTTCTGCGCCCACCCCGATCAACCGAGCAGCTCCTTCATGCCGACCGCTATGTGGCATCCGACGAACCTCGAGTGATCCAGCCTGTTGAGGCCGGTTTGGGCAAGGACTGGGCCCTGGTAGAGACGGAGACCCTCGGAGAGGCATTGATGGGCATCGTCATGAGCCATTGGAGCAAGGGAGAGGTGGGTAGCGATGCGGTAGTGGGCTGGGGTGGAGATCTGCTCCAGGTATGGCAAAGCTCAGATGGGGATCTCGTTGCTGGATGGCAGATGGAGTGGGACGATGCCCAGACGGCGGCTCGCTTTCATGGGCAACTGCTGAATCTGATGCCGCAGACGCTTGTGAGGGGCCTTATCGTGGATACGACGCCTTCGGCATCCCTGACCCGCGGCCGATGGTGGGCCGGTAGACAGGGGGCCGTCTTTCTCTACCGCCATGCCGATCACGTCTGGTTAGTATGGGGGGCGGATTCCGCCGCTGTAGAGAGCGTTAGCGTGTCAGGACTCCCCTAGAATGCGGGCACTGCGCTGATGGAAATGGGAGCCGGAGCAACAGGAAAGACGCGTACCGGTCGAGAGCGGTGGCGCCTTGTGGGGGGCATCGCACTGCTTTCGCTGGCGGTCGGCCTGGGTGTCGCCGGGTGGACGTATTGGACGTTGCACGGTCGATACGACCGGCTCATCTACGCGCCCGATGATCTTGCCGAGATACCGGCCCAACCCGTCGCGATTGTCTTTGGGGCCGGGTATTGGCCGAACGGAGCGCTCAGCCTCGTCTTGCAGGAACGGCTGGATGCGGCGATCGAGCTCTATCAGGCCGGAAAGGTGCAGAAGCTGCTCTTTAGTGGTGACAACCGGGTCGTGGAGTACAACGAACCGGAGCGCATGCAGACATATGCTGTCGAGCGGGGCGTTCCAGGTGAGGATATCGTATTGGACTATGCCGGGCGCCGTACTTATGATACGTGTTACCGAGCGCGCGACATCTTCGGCTTGGGACAGGCGATGTTGGTTACGCAACGCTATCATCTTCCGCGGGCACTCGAGACCTGCGGTGCCCTCGGGCTCAGAGTCGTAGGATACAGTGCTGACCGGTACCAGCATCGCGGATATTACATGATTCGGTACCGGCTGCGCGAGATTCCGGCATTGTGGCTCGCCTGGTGGGAGCTGGCCGTGACACATCCCAGGCCGGTTCTGGGCGAGCCTTTGCCCATCTTTCACAATAGTCCGTAAGGAGGGACCAACAGATGACCACCAGAAATGGGTTTGAACTGCTCGAGGAGCAGGAGATTCCGGAACTCAACACGCTGGCCAAGCTCTATCGCCACGTCAAGAGCGGGGCAGAGCTGCTGTCGCTGGAGAATGCCGATGAGAATAAGGTTTTCGGAATCACGTTCCGGACGCCGCCGTCTGATTCCACCGGGGTCCCACACATCATGGAACACTCCGTGCTCTGTGGGTCGCGGAAGTATCCGGTAAAGGAGCCCTTTGTCGAGCTCGTCAAGGGATCTCTCAACACATTCATCAACGCGTTCACTTTCAGTGACAAGACCTGCTATCCCGTTGCCAGCCAAAATCTGCAAGACTTCTACAACATCGTCGACGTCTACCTCGACGCGGTCTTCTATCCGCGGATCACCGCGGAGATCTTCGGACAGGAGGGGTGGCACTATGAGATGGAGGACCTGGATGCACCACTGAGCTACAAGGGTGTGGTCTTCAATGAGATGAAGGGAGCTTATGCCTCCCCTGACAGCTTGATGGCCCGCAACAGCGAGCAGTCACTCTTCCCGGATACGGCGTACGGGTTCGATTCGGGCGGGGATCCTGCGGTCATGCCCGACCTGACCTACGAGCAGTTCAAGGCATTCCACGAGACCTACTATCACCCATCCAACGCTCGTGTCTTCTTCTACGGGGATGATGATCCCGAGGAGCGCCTGCGGATCGTTGACGCTTATCTGGGGACCTATGAGCGGGGTGCAACGTCGCCTGATGCAGAGGTACAAGCGGGTGTGCCCACGGTCGCCGAGATCAGCTCGATCGCGCTTCAACCGCCGCTCAGAGAGCCACGGCGGATGGTACAGCCCTATCCTACAGGTGAGGAGCAGGCGCCGAAGTCGATGCTGACGGTGAACTGGCTATTGCCGGAGAACACCGACCCGACACTGACGTTGGCGTTGAGCATCCTCTCTCACGCGCTCATCGATACGTCAGCCTCTCCCCTCCGCAAGGCCTTGATAGATTCCGGGTTGGGCGAGGACGTGATCGGCGGAGGGCTCGATGACTCTCTTCGTCAACTCTATTTCTCCGCAGGGCTCAAAGGGGTTGAGCCGGGCAACGTTGACCGTGTCGAAGCCTTGATCCTATCGACGCTGGAGGAACTCGTTCTCACCGGCATCGATCGCGAGACCGTTGAGGCCTCGGTCAATACGATCGAGTTCCGGCTCCGCGAGCAGAATACCGGGCACTTTCCTCGTGGCCTGTTCGTGATGTTGCAGGCGCTGACCACGTGGCTTCACGACGGCGATCCTTTCGTTTCCATTGCCTTCGAGCAGTCGCTGCAGGAGGTGAAGGGTAACCTGGAGAGAGATCCTCGCTACTTCGAGCGGTTCATTCAGGAGTACCTTCTCCAAAACACCCACCGTACGACGGTGATCCTGGAGCCCGATCCCACGCTGCAGGATCAGCAAGATGCCGCGGAGAAGGCGCGCCTGGCTGCGGCTAAGGCCGCCATGACTGAGGAAGAGCAACGCGCCGTGATCGAACGCGCCCGAGCATCTGAAGGAATTGCAGGAGAAGCCCGATTCACCGGAGGCGTTGGCCACCATACCGAATCTGGGGCTGCAAGACTTGGACCCCGAGCCGAAGAAGGTTCCCACAGCGGAATCCGCTCTCCACGGGACGCGGATTCTGCATCACGATCTTTTCACCAACGGCATCTTCTACCTCGATCTGGGATTCGATCTGCATGCTCTGCCGCAGACGTTGCTTCCGTACACGGAGCTCTTCATATCTGCGCTCCTGGAGTTGGGTACGGAGACCGAGGACTTCGTCAAGCTGACCCAACGTATCGGTCGTGAGACGGGTGGAATCTCGCCTGCAAACTTCATCTCGACGATCCGAACATCCGAACCGGGAGACCCGGGAGAGGGGGCTGCGTCTCAGACGGCGGCGTGGACCTTCCTGCGCAGCAAAGGCACCATCCCTCAGGTACCCGAGCTCCTGGCTATCTTGCGCGACATCCTGCTCACGGTGAAGCTGGACAACAAGCCGCGTTTCTTGCAGACGCTCTTGGAGAAGAAGGCCAGGGAGGAAGCGGGCCTCGTGCCCGGCGGCCACCGCGTTGCTGCTTCTCGACTCCGCGCCAAGTTCAGTGAGGCGTACTGGGTCTCCGAACAGACCAGTGGATTGTCGTACCTGTTTATGCTTCGCAAGTTGGCGGACGAGGTCCAGTCGGACTGGGGCAGCGTATTGGAGAAGCTGGAAACGGTGCGGCGACTACTCGTCAATCGTGCGTCAATGCTCTGCAATGTCACCGTGGATGCCGACAACTGGGCCGGGATCGAGCCCCAACTTGGGGCCTTTCTGGCTGAGCTGCCCACCGCCGATGTAAAGACGGCCACTTGGTCACCGATCTACGATCTTGCTCCGGAGGGATTGACCTTGCCGGCGAACGTCAACTACGTCAGCAAGGGGGCGAATCTGTTCGACCTGGGCTATCGTCGTCACGGGTCGGCGGAGGTTATTACCCACTATGTCCGCAGCACGTGGTTGTGGGAGAGGGTCCGTGTGCAAGGCGGCGCCTACGGTGGCTTCTGTCTGTTCGACCCTCATGGTGGTGCATTCGGGTACGTCTCGTATCGTGATCCCAATCTGCTGCGGACGTTGGACATCTACGACGAGACAGCGGGCTTTCTCGAGAACTTGGACCTCTCCCAAGAGGAGTTGGTCAAGGGGATCATCGGGGCTATCGGTACCATCGATTCCTATCAGCTCCCCGATGCAAAGGGATTCAGTGCGATGGCCCGAACCTTGATTGGATACACGGACGATCAGAGGCAGCAGTATCGCAGTGAACTGCTCGGCACGACTGTCGAGGACTTCCGGGCGTTCGCCGAGGTCGCCCGTCGGGTCGCCGAGTCCGGGAGTGTGGTCGTCGTCGGCTCTGCGGCAGCCATCCAGGCGGCAGAGGAAGAGCGTGGCGTGGGGTTCGAATTGACGAAGGTGATGTGAACGTGACGAATAACGAGTGACGATTGATCGGAGCGGTTTCTGATCACTCGTCACCCGTGAATCGTCGCTTGTTGGAAGAACAACCAAGAAGGAGACAGATCTATGTCGTGGCCGACACGAGAAGAAGCGTGGGAGCTGTTGACGGAGTACACACAGAGTCCGAGTTTGATCAACCATGCACTGGCCGTAGAGGCGGGGATGCGTGCTTACGCGCGGCGATTTGGTGAGGACGAGGAGAAGTGGGGGATCGTGGGCCTGATCCACGATTTCGAGTACGAGCAGTATCCCGATCTCGGACCCGGAGGGCACCCGTTCAAGGGATCGGAGATCCTGCGGGAGAAGGGCTGGCCCGAGGAGCTTATCCGCGGTGTCCAGGCCCACGCCCCCGATCTGACCGGTG
Organism: uncultured Chloroflexia bacterium; assembly: GCA_963775195.1. Classification (GTDB taxonomy): domain Bacteria; phylum Chloroflexota; class Anaerolineae; order B4-G1; family SLSP01; genus PWVB01. Next base: position 569,822 of record CAVZIC010000016.1, on the reverse strand, counting down.
TTACCCTGGACAGTAACATGGAAAAGGCGATCTTCGCCACTGACGAGCTGACCGGCCTGATTGTAGCCGTCGCGCTGGTGCGACCCAGCAAGTCGATCCTGGACGTAAAGGTGAGCTCGGTCAGGAAGAAATGGAAGGATCGAGCCTTTGCGTCGGGCGTTAAGCGCGAGGATGTCGAGCAGGGTGCCGAGCTTCTCGGGGTGCCGCTGTCGGAGCATATAGGAATCGTGCTGGCTGCGATGCAGGGCATCGCGGACGAGCTGGGTCTTGTGGGAGTCGGTTCGTAGCAATCGATTCATCGGTCCTGGGGCAAGGGGGCAGACATGGCGTGGTGTGCCGCGAGCCGTCGTGATAGAGCCGTACGACCTCCGCCGGACACGTGGCTTTGCCGTCGCAGATGGCTCAGCGTCATCGCGGTACTGTTGTCCGGCCTGCTGGGTGTAGTCCACCCTGTCGCAGCCGCGGCGATCTCGCCTGGTGTGCCCGAGGATTCGCGACAAAGCGCCGCCGCATCGATCGATGCGGCGGCTTTCTATACCACGACGATCTCCATTCCCACCTATCCCTACGCTGACTACCTCGAGGATGCCTACAGCACGACCTATCATATGACGTACCGGGTCCTGGACTGGGGGCGCTATAGTGCCTCGAATCCGGTTGCGGTTCCCCAGAACTACGAGCTTCTCGTCCTGGAGAACGCCTACCTCAAGGTGACCATGCTGCCGCAGTTGGGCGGACGCATCTACCAGTTGTTTGACAAGACTACCGGCCACAATCAGCTCTATCAGAACCCCGTGATCAAGCCGACCCATTGGGGGCCGCCGGAGCAGGGCTGGTGGCTGTCCGCCGGCGGCATTGAGTGGTGTCTACCGGTAGACGAACACGGATATGAGTCCGGGACTCCCTGGTCTTGGAGCGTTGTGACATCGACGGCAGGCGTTACGGTCACCGTGCAAGATACGACTGCCGCCTATCGTGTCCGCGCCGCAATCGACGTCTTCCTGCCGTCGGACCGAGCCTATATCGCAGTCGAGCCGCACATAGAGAACCCTACGGGTTCCCCCATCGACGCCAAGTTCTGGATCAACGCTTCTATAGCTCCGGGGTTGGCGAACAAGCCCACGCAGGGGCTGTCTTTTGTGCTCACCGCTCCCGATATGTCGGTTCATTCCACAGGGGACCAGCGGCTGCCTGGAGCCTTCCCTACGATGCCCGATGCGTCTGACTACCGCTTCTCCTGGCCGGTTTACAAGGGCGTGGACTATGCTCGACTACGGAATTGGACCGAGTGGTTGGGCTTCTTCGAGTATCCCCAGGCCGTCAAGGGCTTTGCCGGCGTCTATGATGAATTGCAGACCGAGGGGATCGTGCGCGTCTTTCCGCCCGACATCGCCAGAGGCGTCAAGGTCTTTGCCACAGGCTGGTCTCGACCGCTCGACTGGCATACCTGGACCGACTCGGACTCCGGCGGCGTGGAGCTTCACGGAGGTCTCGCGCCTACCTTCTGGGACACAACTCGACTGGAGCCTCACACCACCGTCGCCTGGCGGGAGGTGTGGTATCCTGTCCACGACATCGGCACGATCTCCGCGGCTACGGAGGATGCGGTACTCCGGGCCACCGAGACCGACGACCGTCTCGATGTGGCTGTACAGCCAACCGAGGCTTGGGCAGCCGGCGCGACCGAGCTCTACGTGTGGCAGCGAACCACCTGCACCGAGCTGGCTCGCTGGGCGATATCGGGGCTGGATCCGTCCGGTGTATATCACAACAGCCTACCTGTTGGCGGCCTCACCCTCGATGAGATTGCGGTAGCCTTTGTGGGCGCGGGTGGCAACGTGCTGGCAGCTTACGGCCCTTCGGATTGTCTCGACTTCGTGATGCCTGCGTCGCATCTGGGATATGGTGCGAACGTGCGAGACACGTCAAAGATCACGTCCCTTCTGGAGCCGCTGGGATTGGATTGGGTCAAACTCTGGGAGGAGTACTCGGGCTTGCCGGCGACCAAGCTGCCGCAGCACGTGCTCTACAACGTCGACTGTGGCGCCTATGTCAACGACCTCAACGCCTGGCGCGGCCGGATACGATCCATCGCCCAGGCAGGGGTGGGCAAGGTCCAGGCGTACGAGATTTGCAGTGAGCCGAACGTCAGGAATGCTAACTGGGGCGGCAACGTCCCCAATCCCCAGCGATTTGCCGAGATGTTGTGCATCGCGCGCCAGGAGATCAAGGCCATTGATCCCCACGCCCTGGTCATCAGCGGTGGACTGGCCCCGGTTGGTCGCATTCCACCCCCGACGGGCTCGTCCGGCGCGTGGCCCTGCGGCGAGGGGAACGACTGCAACGCGATGGACGAGCGGGTGTTCCTGCAGGCCATGCTCAATGCCGGTGCCGGTATGTGTATGGATGGTTTCGGCTACCATCCGTATGGCTTTGCCTCCCCGCCTGAGCGAGATGCGGAATTGGTGAGCAACGGGTTTGCCTTTCGAGGGGTCGAGGCGCTGCACGATATCCTCGTCGACGCCGGGCTGGGCGGCGTGCCGGTCTGGGCCACCGAGTTCGGGTGGATCCGTCGGCCGGCGGAGGACGGTTACGAACTCAACTGCGACGCCAATCAGGACTATGCACTCTATTTCAAGTGGCAGGAGGTGAGTGCCCAGACGCAAGCCGATTACCTGGATCGAGCGTTCCAATATGCCGATACGCACTGGCCCTGGATGCAGGGCATGTTCGTGTGGAACCTCGATTGGCACGACTATCTCACCTGGCTGCCCTGTTTTCACAGCCGCTACTATGCCCTGCGGCGCCAGGATGGGACAGCGCTTGGTGTCGCGACGCCCGCTTACAACGCACTTGCCCTGGTTGATAAACGCCCCTGGCCCTTTGGTGCTCCGGTCCTCTCCGTGCAGCCCTCCGTGTGGCCCCTCCTGAGCGAGGTGAATGTCGCCAAGGTGATGACCACCGCGTTTGCGATCGGCAACGCAGGTCCCGGCGTTCTGACCTGGACGGCCAGCGTGTCGCCGGTGAGCAGCTTGACGGCTGTTCTCACGCCCACCCATGGCGCCTCAGACGACGAGCTCCGGGTTACCGTCAATACGGAGGGGTTGCCGGTTGGATACTACACCGCCACGGTTCGCATCGATGCCCTCCCGGAGGAGACGCAGGATGTGCCGAAGACCGTGACCGTGACGCTCCACGTCGTGACGGAGCTCCAGCATGCCGATCTGCCGGCGATCCTTCGGATGTATGCCTCGCCTTCACCGCCGGAGCCTCCACCCGTCCCCGGATTCACGCCAGGCGTGCCTGAGGGGCCGTCCAAGATCGGCGTTCATGCGATTGGCGAGGGGGGGACCATCGATTTCGTTCGGCAGGTGCACAACGCGGGCGGACACGTTGCGTTGGTCAAGGGGCTGTCGTTCGGCTATCTGTGTGACGTGAAGCAGATCTCACCGGAGACCGTCACCATTGGTCGTTGGTCGCATTACATCTGGGAGACCGTCAAGACGGTGGGCGATCCTGCCAAAGTCGCGGGCGACTACATGCAGGTGCATATGCAGCAGTGGGCACCCTACAAGGGCTGTGTCGACTACTGGGAGGTGCTCAACGAGGTCGATCCGCCGACCACGGCCGGACACGTCTGGCTGGCGGAGTTCTTCAAGGCGGCGATGACCATCGCCGATGCCAACGGATACAAGCTGGCGCTCTTCTCGTACAGTATGGGGGTCCCCGAGATCTATGAATGGGAGGCCATCGCCGATACCGGCGTCTTCGCCCAGGCCAAGGCCGGAGGACATATTCTCTCTCTGCATGAGTACGGCGGCCCACTGCTGAGCGACCGCTGGGGTGAGCCGATGCCGCAGTATCCCGGCCAGCCGCTCGACGATCCGTCGATCCCGCTCTACAGCGACCGTGGGGTATTGGCCGGTCGCTATCGGCATCTCTATCGCGATATTCTCATTCCGCGGGGAGAAGTCATCCCGCTCGCGATCACCGAGGCGAACCTGGCGATTGACGATCCGAACGAACGGGCGCAGTACTTCCTGGATGAGGTGTCCTGGTACGACGACCGTCTACGCGAGGACGACTACGTCCTGGGGATGGCGATCTTCACGCTGGGGGGCATGGGCGGGTGGGACGATTTCGACTACTACCAGTTCCTGCCGGATCTCGCCCAGCACATCATCGCGCTAAAGGACCGGTAGGACGTGTAGGTGCAACCGTCAAATGCGAATCTCGCGAATGGGGCGACGTAGAGGCCACGGATCACACTGATCTTCTCCCTCCCCGCCTCCGAGAACAAGATTGGACCAGTCTTCCGAGACTGGTCCAATCTTACCCCACCGCAGGCGCTAGTGCAGTTGCATAGCAGCTTTTCGGTAACAGGTTCCCAAGGCATACGTTCCAGGCGGATCACTGATCCGCCTGGAACGAGGTCAAAATCCTTTCCCGAACAGCCCTACTGATTTTGCACTAGGCTCCTGTCTCAGGCTCTGCCGGATCGATTCCCTTCCACACCTCGTAGAGGTCGTTGCCCAGGCCCAGCCGCGCCAGGATCCTGCCTACGGTCTGATCCACGAGTGCCTCGACCGTGGTGGGACGGGCGTAGAAGGCGGGCACGGGCGGAAAGATGACGGCCCCGATCTCCGCCGCCTGCACCATCAACCGCAGGTGACCGAGGTGCAGGGGCGTCTCGCGGACAACCAAGACAAGCCCGCGTCCCTCTTTGAGCATGACGTCTGCTGCGCGCACGAGGAGGTTGTCCGTGTAACTGTTGGCGACCGCGGAGAGCGTCTTCATCGAGCATGGGGCGATCACCATACCGTGCGTTGTGAACGATCCGCTGGCAATGGAGGCGGCAAGATCGTCTGCGTCGTAGCTGTACGTGGCAAGCGCCCGGACGTCCGCCAGGGTCATTGCCAGCTCGTATTCGAGGGTCACCTCACCCGGCGGCGTGACCACCAGGTGCGTCTCGATGTCGAGCGCCCTGAGTGCCGTCAGCAGGCGAACGCCGTAGATCACGCCGCTGGCGCCGGTGATGCCCACGACGAGGCGTTTGGTCTGAGATGTAGCGTTCATGAACTTCCTTTCGGACGTTGACACGTCAACACGTTGGCACGTTTGAACGTTAGCACGTTATGACGTTCAAACGTGGAAACGCTGTATATTATAGCCGCTGACGAAACTTCGTAGCAAAACAAGGAGCCAGACATGAGCCAACCGGAACGGCGCCCGTTACGGGTGATCAATAGTGTTGCCCCTATCCGGATTTGCGATAACGGTGGATGGACGGACACGTGGTTTGCCGAGCACGGCAAGATCTTCAATATAGGTGTCTACCCGTATGTTGAGGTACAGATCGAGGTCTATCCCTATGAGGCAGGCGAGGATCGGATTGTGCTCTATGCCGAGAACTACGGGGAGCGCTTTGTCGTGAACCCCGACGTACCGGGGTGGGACCATCACCCGCTGTTGGAGGCCGCCATCGAGCGTATGGGCGTGCCGCGGGACTATGCCATTCAGGCCACGATCTTCTCCGATGCGCCGAGCGGCTGTTCGACCGGCACCTCGGCTGCGGTGACGGTGGCGCTCATCGGAGCGTTGGATCGCCTGACCCCGGGGCAACTGAGTCCCCACGAGGTTGCCGCCACGGCGCACGCCGTGGAGAGCGAGATGCTCAAACAGCAGTCCGGCATTCAGGATCAGCTCTGTTCGGCCTACGGCGGTATCAACTTCATTGAGATGACGCACTACCCTTACGCTTCCGTCAGCCAGATCTTCGTATCCAATTCGACCTGGTGGGAGCTGGAGCGAAGGCTAGCCCTGGTCTATTTGGGCAAGTCCCACGTTTCCTCTGAGGTGCACGAAAAGGTCATCGCCGACCTGGAGAACGAGGGCCCCGAGGCAAAGCGTCTGCAAGATCTGCGAGGGACAGCCGAGAAATCCCGCGATGCCATCTACGCAGGAGATTTTCCCGCCCTGGGCCAGGCGATGATCGAGAATACGACGGCCCAGGCGCGGCTGCATCCCGATTTGGTCAGCCAGGATGCCCGGAGCGTCATCGAAATCGCCAAGGCGTACGGCGCTATCGGCTGGAAGGTGAATGGTGCCGGTGGGGAGGGGGGTTCGGTCACATTGCTCTGCCCGCCGCTCTCCTACGTCAAACGAGAGATGATCCGGGCGATCGAGGCGGAGAGCACGCTCTGCCGCAACATCCCGATCTATCTCAGCCGTTATGGCCTGCGGATCTGGGAGCAGAGCCAGCACAACGGAGGGTGCTGAGAGACAGTTAACGGATGACGCCCGGCACCACAATCCGTCTTCCCTTGACTTCCATCACCTCTACAGGCACCCCGTAGGTCCGGCTCAGACGGTCGGCGGTGACTACGGTCTCCATGGGGCCGGCTTCGAGCACCTGTCCCCCTCGCATCAGCACGACGAACGTGGCGACGGATGCGGCCTGGTTCGGTTCGTGCGTGGTGAAAACGATGGTGACCCCCTGCCCGGCTTGCTGTGCGAGGATGCCCAGCACACGATCCCGGTTGCTCAGGTCCAGGTGCGAGGTAGGTTCGTCCAGCAACAGGATGCGCGGCCGTTGGGCCAGGGCACGGGCAACCATCACGAGCTGGCGCTCGCCCCCGCTGAGTGACTGGATCGATCGATGCTGCAGATGCTCCAGCCCGATCTCCGCCAGGACCTGCCGGGCGACCTCGCTATCCTTTTCTCCCGGCGTCTGGAGCAGTTGAAGGTGGGGCGCCCGCCCCAGGAGCACATATTCCAGCACCGTGAAGTTGAAGGGGATCGTCTCGTTCTGTGAGACGAGCCCGATCAGGCGTCCCAGCTCCCGGCGGCTGTAGTACTGGCGTGGTTGCTGCGCCAGCAGCACCACGCCTTCCCGTGGCGCGAGAATCCCCAGGATCAGATGGAGCAGCGTTGTCTTCCCCGAGCCGTTCGGGCCGAGGATTGCCGTGACGGTCCCGGCCGGGATCTCAAGTGACAGCCCCTCAAATAACGGCTGGTCGGCGCTGACCGGATGGCGCCGGCGGCGTGGCTCGCCCTCATAGTCAAAGACGACGTCGGTTAGCGTGATCGTGGGGGGATTCACGGCGTCTGTCTTCCGCGGCTTCTCTGTGCACTCTCTCGCTCAGGGTTTGAGCGTGCAATCATCAGGATAGCGAAGAGCACCGCCCCCAGCAGAGAGGTCAGGATGCCCAGGGGAATCTCACCGGACAAGCTGATGCGTGCAATGTCGTCGCAGACCATGGCAAACATACCACCGAGGAGCAACGCGCCCGGGAGGGCGCGTTGCGCATCTGCCCCGAAAATCCTTCGTGCAAACTGGGGCACGATCAGGCCTACCCAGCCGACGATGCCGGAGATCGAGACCATCGCTGCCGTTGCTGCCACCACGGCGACGAGCAGGAGTGTGCGTTCCCGCGCCGGCGCGCTGCCTAGCGATATCGCGATGTTGTCGTCCAGGGAAAGGACGTTGAGCCGCCAACGCATCAGATAGGCGACGACCACGGCAACGGTGACGATGGGCAGGACGGTCAGTGTGTCCGTCCAGGTGACACCCCATAGCGCGCCGAGGAGCCAGAAAATGAGTTCCGGCAATTGCGTGAGAGGGTCTGCTACGTATTTCAGGAGGCCCACACCCGCTGAGAAAAGCGCCGAGACGGCGATTCCGGCCAGGATCAGCCGCAGTGTCCATCCCCCGTACCGAATGTGGCGGGCCAGGGCATAGCACAGGACGAGCCCCAGTAGGGCAAAGAACGCTGCGATGCCTTGCAGCGCAAATGACGTGGCGTTCAGGGCGATGATGCCGAGGGCGGCGCCAAATGCGGCACCTTGCGACACACCAAGGAAGCCCGGCTCGACCAGCGGATTGCGGAAGAGCATCTGCAGGACGAAGCCGGCGACCGAGAGCACCATACCCAGCAGACAGGCCGCAATCACCCGCGGCAGCCGCAGGTTGAGCACCAACTGACGTGCTAACGGATCTTCCCAGAGCAGCCGCGGCGGCGTCCAATAGGGGCGCGGGTAGCGTCCGAGAAAGACCGAGACGCCGAAGACCAAGAGCAGGAGCGAGGTCAGGATGAGGAAGCTGCGCCGGGTTTTATGCATAGGAGGTTTGGACCTTCCGGGTTGCGCAACGCCGATGGCGCGCAACCCGGAAGGTGGTATGCCACCGCTTAAGGTGCAACATCACCTACCAGGAGTGGTAGCACCTCGGCGTTGACGGTCGCAGCGTCGAGCCCGTAGAGATCGCCGTAGAACGCCTGGATCTCCTGGCCCATGTCGATGTCGGCAAATTCGGCCGGATGGATCTTGGTCGCCATCCACGTCAATCCCAGAATCCAACGACTATCCGGCTGATCCCAACTGTAGAAGTCGCCCGGGAAGCCATAGACCTGACCCGACCGGACCGCGGAGAGGCCCAGCCAGTTGGGATCGGCGGTGAGGCCGGTCACGACGTCGTCAACGTTGTCGAAGTAGCTGATCACGAAAATCAGGTCGGGGTCCCACGCCGCAATCTGTTCCAGGTTCACGACGGCCCACCCTCCCTGGCTCGCCTCGGTCCAGACCGGCTCGCCACCTGACAGCTCAACCATCTGGGTCTGGATCCAAGACGTCGGAGGAACCGCGAGGGCCGCGCTGCTTCCGGTGGCATCCGCACTGCTCGCGCTATATTGGATGACCAGCACGGATGGTAGTTTCACTTCGCCGAGATCGGCGACACCTGCGGCAATGCGATCGAGCCGCGTTTGGTAGAATCCCTGGACCACACCGGCTCGCCCGGGATCGGCAAAGATCCGGCCCAGTACGTCCAGATCGCTCCGGTATTGGTCGGGCGTCTCAAGCCCCAGATAGACGACGGGGATACCCACAGCCTCGAGGGCGTTGCCCACGGAATCCTGCATGAGCTCCTTGAGGAAGACGACGTCGGGTTGGGAAGCGGCGATCTCCTCCGCCGTGGACTCCGCCGTGAGCTGAAGTTTCTCCTCAAAGGCCGGGTCCAGGTATGACAAGAACGGCGTCGTGGTCTGCTTTGCCCGGGTCAAGGCTACGATGCGCTCGGGCGCCTCCGGGAAGGTATAGACGGCATCGTTGATCATGAAGTTGGACTTGCCGGCGATCACCATGCGTTGTGGCGGCCCATCCAGCGTGATCGAGCGACCCAATGCATCCTCGACGACGATCTGGTTTGAGGTGAGCGGCGTGGCCTCCGGCGTCGCGGCGCAGGCGGTCAGGAGGATCAGCAGACCAAGGGTCAAGCGGCTCATTCTCATCATCAGGTACCTCATGGCTAGACTCTCTATATTGACTGAACTCTCAGCGATTGTACTTGCCTTTGCTTACGGTTCAATACGACACGATTCAGCAGTTGGTGCGCTCGGGCTCGTCGCACGATAGGGCGTGGTGATCGGGCTTTGTACGGTGTGTGTGCTGATGATACAATAGGCACAGTCTGCCGATGGTTGATGAGAGGAGCGTATGTGGTTCGAGGTTGACACCCGTATTCCGTACGGTAATGCATGTGATCTATCCCTCAACGTCAGCGGCGACACACTGGAGGTCAGCTTTTCCCCCGATCCACACGGAGGTCCCGAGACCCTCTGGTTCTGTTTCCGGCTGCGCCGCGTTGACGAAGCTACGACCGGCGTTCTCCCGCAGGGGGAGACGTCGACAGGGAATCTACGGGCAGTACGGTTGGTCCTGAAGCACAGCTACAATATGCTGGGTGGGCAGGACCCACTGGCGATCCGTCCGGTCATACGCTATGGCGATGGTGAGTGGAGCCGGTTGCCGGAGGGCCAGCGGCTGCCACAGCCCGATGGTCGGATCGATGTCGGCTGGCACGTCGAGGTGCCGGTACGGCACTTTGACGTGGCGTACTGTTATCCGTATGGGATCGAGGAGGTTCACGCACTGGCCGCGGAGCTGGGCGACACGTGGCGAATCGACACCATCGGCGTCAGTCAGGCGGCCCGCCCGCTGCTCCGCTTGAGCAATGGCTATGGCCGGGAGGGTGGCGACCGCCCCGGCCTCTACTTAATGGCCCGCCAGCACTCCGGCGAGACGCCGGGATCGTGGGTTCTGGACGGCTTTCTGCGCCATATGGCGACGCTTGGTGCCGGGGCGCCCCTGATCTGGGCCGTGCCGCTGGCCAACATCGATGGTGTAGAGGGTGGGGACTACGGCAAGGACAACTTTCCCTATGATCTCAACCGCGCCTGGGGGAGGCCGCCGATGCGTCACGAGATCTCGGTCTTTCAACGCGACATCTGGCGGTGGCGTTCGAGATGCAATACCGTGGTGGCCATCGATTTCCACGCGCCGGGCGCTACCGAGACCGGCGGGGTCTTTGCTTACGTACCCGATCCTGATGTTGCCCGCGGCGCACACGAGGTGATGCACCGCTGGGCTGACTGGACCGGCGAGGCGCTGGCTCATCCCCTGCCCGGTCCCCCGGAGGGGCAAGAAGGAGCTCGGATGGGCGAATCGGTGCGCTATGCTGCGGAGCCATTCGCACGGGTTGCGCATTACCCTTCGCGCTGGGAGACGCCTATGTATCGCGACTATCTCTGGTCGCAGTTGGGGGTGCCCAGCATCACCTTTGAGACCCCGTATGCCTTGGTCGGAAGGCACGTGCTGACCCAGGCTGACTATCGCGAGATCGGCAGGCGTATCGCTGCCGGCGTCATGCACGGTATAGAGGAGTTGGCCCGTGGGTCGTGAGCGAGGAGCATTACAAGCCAAAGCCGGACGCCCGGTGCTGGCCATCACGATGGGCGATCCGGCGGGGATCGGTCCCGAGATCGTCATCAAGGCCCTGGCACACGCGGAAGTGTTCGGACGCTGTCGACCTCTGGTCGTTGGCGACGGACGGATCCTGGAGCGGGCGATGCGCTGGGAAGGCGTTCCGCGCCTGGAGATCGCGGCGGTAAAGGCGGGCGGTGAGGTCGAGGCCGTTCACGGCGAGCTCCCACTGCTGGACCTACACAACGCCGATCCGGATCTGTGCGTCGTGGGGGAGGTGAGTGCACCCAGCGGGCGCGCGGCGGTGGAATACGTTCAGAGCGCGTGTGATCTCTGCATGGCGGGGGGAGCCGCGGCCATGGTGACGGCTCCGCTCAACAAGGACGCGATGAACCAGGCCGGCTTTGCCTATGCGGGCCACACCGAACTCCTCACGGAGCGCACGGGCGCGGGTAAGGTCACGATGTTGCTGACGGGGCCGCGCCTTCGCGTGGTTCACGTCAGCACCCACGTGGCGCTGGAGGAGGCGATACGGCGCGTGCGACAGGATCGCGTTTCCGAGGTCATTGACCTGGCCTACCGTGGATGTCGTGCTCTGGGCATTCAGGCGCCGAGGATCGCGGTGGCAGGGCTCAATCCGCATGCCGGGGAACGCGGTCTTTTTGGCGATCAGGAATCGCGCGAGATCATGCCTGCGGTGGTCGCTGCCCGCGCGCGCGGTCTAAACGTCTCCGATCCACAGCCACCCGATACGGTCTTCCTCCGGGCCACCCAGGGGGCCTATGACATCGTCGTGGCGATGTACCACGATCAGGGTCATATCCCGATGAAGCTGTTGGCCTTCGACGAGGGGGTCAACGTGAGCTTGGGGCTCCCGATTATCCGGACCTCCGTCGACCATGGCACTGCTTTCGACATTGCGGGAACCGGCAAGGCCCGGGAGACCAGCCTACTCGCCGCCATCGACGTAGCGCTGCAGATGGTGGCGGCTCAGTGACATCTGTCGTCGTCATTGCGGATGATTTGACAGGCGCAGCGGACAGCGGCGTGGCCTTTGCTGCGCGCGGGCTGACCACGCTGGTGGTCTGGGATGGCGATGACCTCCCTGACGCTCAGGTGCTGGTTTTCTCCAGTGAGAGTCGCCACGTGCCGCCGGATGAAGCGGTCATGCGCGTGCGGGACATTGTGTGCCGGATTGCGGTCTCACCGTCGGATGGGGAAAGGTCTTGGGTGGTCAAGAAGGTCGATTCGACCCTTCGAGGCTATCCGGGCCTGGAGTTGGCCACCGTGATGGAAGGCCTGGACGTGACCCGGGCCCTGGTGGCTCCCGCGTACCCGGCGCAGGGGCGGGTGACAGTTGCCGGACGGCATTACGTTCACGGCATTCCGTTGGCAGACTCGCCATTTGGGCGCGAGGTCCTCACGTCCGATGTCGTCGCACGTTTTGCCGAAGGGATTCCGGCGTCACTCCTCTCCCTGCTCCCGCTGTCGGTCGTACGGCAGGGCGCTCAGGCTATTGCGGCCCGGCTGAGTGCGCTGGGCGGTGTCGTGGTGGCAGATGCGGAGACCGACGCCGATCTGGATGCGGTTGCCGAGGGCGCGATCCGCAGCGGCGTTCGCCTCTTCTGCGGATCGGCAGGCTTGTCCGGCGCGCTCACACGGATGCTGTCGCCGGAAAAGCTTGGGCTCGCTTCTGCGGCGCCGTCTCAATCTTCTCGATGGCAGGGCGACCACGTTCTGGTCGTCGCGGCCAGCCGGCATCCTCAGACCCGGCGCCAGGTAGAGGTAGCGGGTGCCGCGGGCCTTTCGGTTGCGGCTCCGGATGTGGCCTGGTTCCTCACTCCCGATGGTCTCACCGGCGATGCCGTCGCGGGCTGGGGCCGGCGGCTTGCTTCAGGCTCCCTGATACTGACCACGCAGGGGCTGCCGGATCTCCCCGGCCAGGACAAGATGGTGGCTGAGCGCTTGGCCGAGGCCACACAGACACTGTTGACTTGTACCAAGCCGGCGGGCCTGGTGCTGACCGGCGGTGATGCTGCGATTGCCGTGGGGCGGGCCTTGGGGGCACGTGCGCTGCATCTCGAGGCCGAAGTGCGCCCCGGCATTCCCTGGGGCTATCTTGTGGGCGGTGTTGCGGACGGTATCCCCGTCGTCACGAAGGCGGGTGGCTTCGGCGATGACGACGCCCTGGTGGTCGCGTGTGAATTCCTGTGGCATAGAAGGAGGTGTTATCGATGAAGATCCTGGGACGTACGCAACCCCTGGCTGACTATCCTGTGCTTCGTAGCCTGGAGATCCTTAAGAGCCTGGGCTTTGATGGCGTCGAGATCTGCCTGGAGAACGACGATATGGCGCCGGATGAACTCGCACCGGAAAAGATCCGGGCCGTGCGCGACCGCGTGATTGCGCTGGGACTGGCACCGTACTCGATCAGCTATCACAAAGACTATGTATACAGCGATGCCTATTTCGAGATGACGAAAGACGCGATTCAGATGACACCTGAGTTTGGCACCGACCTTTTCGTCTTCTCCGGGCCCGCCAAACGCACCGGCGACGAGCGAGAGTGGTCGCAAATGGTCGAGCGCACGCGGGAGCTGGCCGATGTCGCCGAGTCCAACGATGTTATCCTCGCCGAGGAGTTCGAACCGAACTTTGTCGTAGGTACCACGGCCGATCTGCTGCGGCTCTTCGCGGAGGTGGCTTCTCCTGCGCTCGCGGCCAACCTGGACCTGGGCCATACCTTTTTGTGCGATCCCGACCCTATGGCAGCAATAAGGGCTATCGGTGATAGAATCGTTCATTGTCATGTTGAGAACATGGCCAGGGGAATCCACGATCACCTGGTACCACAAGATGGCGATATGGACCTGCGAGCGTATCTCCAGGCGCTGGACGGCATAGGCTACCGTGGCCCGCTCTCACTCGATCTCTACAAATACGAGTACGAGGTCGTGGCACCGGATGCTATCGCATATCTACGTGGGATAATGAGGACAGCGTGATAGGCCAACCATGGATAGGACGTGGAGCCTGAGAGGGTTTCTCCTTGCCCCTGATTGGCTGATCCCTTTTCCCTTCGCCTTGCACTGACAGGAGGAACACATCTATGCGGGGAACATCGAAGTACTACGATGAGCTACGGGCTTACTGTGAGTCACTGGCGGTTGTCGATTGTCACGATCACACGGGGACGTGCGGCCCTAAGTATGAGGATCCCATCCGGGTTGTGATTTCGGGCTATTTCCACAGCGACATCCACAGCGCCTCGTCAGACGCGGACATTGCCCTCCTTGAGGATACATCACGGTCGCTGGAGGAGCGCTGGCCGGTGCTGGAACGCGCATGGAAGCGCACGTCTCACACGGGTTACGCGCAGGTCACACGGCGTGTGCTCAAGAGGTTCTATGGCGAGGCGTCACTGACCCTTGACGCGTTGATCCGTATGCAGGACAGGCTGCTCGATCTCACGGATCGGGCGACCTTCGTGGGCATTCTGGACGAGGCGAAGATTGCCGGACGGGTGCTCGATGTGTGGCCCGATATCAAGAAGATCGTGGACGGCACTTTTGAGGTGAGCCCTCGGGGGTTCCTGGCTGTCTCCCTCCCGGATTATCACGCCATCTCCAGCTATGACGACGTGCAGCGGCACGTCGCACCGCTGGGACGCACGGTGACCTCCCTCGATGAATACCTGGCTGCCTGTCGCGAGATTTTCGAGGCTTACAAGGCGATGGGTGCCGTGGCCTTCAAGGATCAATCCGCCTATAGCCGTACCCTCGACTATGGCAATCCCACACGGGCCGAGGCCGAGGCCGTGTTCAACTGGTTCATGGAGGACCCCCGCCGGCGTGCAAGCTATCCCGACGGGATTCGCCCGCTCGATGACTACCTTTTCCACGAGTTCCTGCGCATGGCTCAGGATATGGACCTTCCGGTTCAGATCCACACCGGGCACATGGCCGGCATCCGCAACGACATCGTAAAGACCAACGCGATCGGGCTGACCAAAGTCATCGAGTTGCACAGAGAGGTCCGGTTCGATCTCTTCCATGCGAACTGGCCCTACAGCGGTGAGTGGCTCTATCTGGCCAAGAACTACCCCAACGTCACACTCGATTTCTGCTGGGCCAATATCATTGACCCCATCTACTGCCAGAATCTCTTCAAGCAGGCGTTGAGCAGCGTGCCGCACGGCAAGATCCACGGTTACGGCTCCGACTTCGGCGGAAGTGTGGATCGTGCCTGGGCACACGTTCAGATTGCACGCGACAATATCGCGATTGCGCTGTCTGACCTGGTCGATTTGGAGTACCTGGGGCTCGACGATGCCAAGGAAGTTGCTCAGGCCTGGCTGTTCGGAAACGCCAATGCCTTCTTCCGGCTCGGACTCTAGGTCCGGCTTACCATCTTACCCACTGCGAGTTGCCAATGACCCATAGATTCGAGACGCGAGACTGGTCCCGGTATGTTATGAACTGGTACGATCCCCATCGAGCGCTTGAATCGATGGATGATGAGATTGCCGTGATCGATCAGGCGCTGGATGCCCTCGTGAGCTCCGGCATTTTGCCGCACCGTCGCTACGACGAAGATAAGTTCGCTGCGCATCGTGCGGCTGTACGCGAACGTTTCGAGATCCCCTGGACGGCAATCACGCCCCGGATGCAACGTTTGCTCTACGCTATCAATGCTATCGCCCGTCCGAAGGTGATGGTGGCGGTTGGTATCTTCTGCGGGAATACCTACGTCTCCAACGCCGGTGCGGCAATCGGGCCGGGGAGCTGCTACCAGGCCGAGCTGTCGGTTGGCCTGGAGATTCGTCCGAGTGAGGCGGAGCGAGCGCGGCGCAACGTCGCGACGCTGGATCACAACGGTGTGGATGTCCGGATCCTGGGGGAAGACGCGATGCCGTGGCTCCGGACCTTCGACAGGACCATTGATCTGCTCTATCTTGACGCCGATGGCCCGCACGGCACAGGCAAATCGATTTACCTTGATATGCTGGAGGCCGGAGAGCATGCCCTGCGCCCTGGGAGCCTTGTGTTGGCGCACAACTCCGTGAATTCGGCTGCTCAACTCGCAGATTACCTGAGATACGTTCGAGACCCGGCGCACTTCTCGGAGAGTGTGAATATCGTGGTGGATGACCAGGGCCTCGAGGTGTCCCTGGTGTGAGGGAGATCGCGAATGGGTGATAGGGTGCGGGTACTCATCGTCGACGATAACGAGCTGTTCCGACGCTCCACCAGTCGTATCATGGACCGGTTGGGCTATGAGGTCATGGGACAGGCCGAGGACGGTCGTCAGGCCGTGGCGCTGACGACCCGTCTGCAGCCCGATCTCGTGTTGATGGACGTGGAGATGCCGCAGATGGGTGGCATCGAGGCTGCCCGCCTCATCCAGCAGTCACAGCCGACGCCGGTAGTGTTGTTGACAGGGCATGACTCGCAGGAGTTACTCCGCGAAGCGCGGGACGCGGGCGTCGCTGCGTATCTGGTCAAGCCATTGGATCCGGACGAGCTCCGGCGTACCGTGGTGATTGCGTTGGCGCGTTTTGACGACTGGGTTGCGCTCCGCAAAGCAAACGACGAGCTTGCGGAGCGCAACGATCAGCTTCGGAAAGCGCTTGCGGCGATCAAGACGCTGCGCGGTCTGCTGCCGATCTGTGCCTGGTGTGGACGCAAGATTGAGACCGAGACGGGCCAATGGGTCAGCTTGGAGTCCTACGTGGTGGAGCATTCCGAGGCGGAATTCACGCACGGCATCTGCCCTGACTGTCTGACGAAGATGCGAGCGGGCGCGACGCACAAATAGCACGAATAGGAGGAACGATGGCTTCGTTTGATGCACAGTTCGTGACGCTGGGAGAGAGCCTGGCGATGCACGCCGGCAGGACGGCAGGCAGACTGGAGCGGATTCGGGCGGAGCTGGCCTTCGCCAATCGTCTCTGTGCTGCGTATCCCGACGCGGCCAGCACCTGGCGGGCACACATTCTGAAGGCCGGATGGCTGATCGATGAGGGACTGCGCGCGAATGCGTCCGATATCGCGACCCTGACCGCAGAGGCCGAGGCCATCCTCACCCCATTGGCCGAGATGGCCAAGAGTTACACGCTGCTCTGCGTCGGGCACGCTCACATCGATATGAACTGGCAATGGTCCTGGCCCGAGACGGTGGCCCTGACCCACGATACGTTCCAGACGATGTTGGCGCTGATGGAGGAATTCCCGGACTTCATCTTCTCGCAGAGCCAGGCGTCCGTCTACGCAGCCATCGAGAAATATGACCCCGTCATGTTCGAGCAGATCCGTCAACGGGTGAGCCGAGGAGCGGTGGGAGGTGACCGCAAGTCAATGGGTCGAGGGCGACACGAACCTGGCCAACGGCGAGAGCATCAGCCGGCATCTGCTTTACACGCGCGCGTATTTCCAGGATGTGTTTGGCCTCTCTCCGGAGGATGTCCCGATCGATTTCGAGCCCGATACGTTTGGCCATCCCGCGACGCTGCCAACCATCCTGGCGCGCGGTGGTGTGCGCTACTACTATCACTGCCGCGGCAGCCGAGGCCCTCACCTCTACTGGTGGCTGGGCCCGGATGGCTCCCGGCTACTGGTCTTCAACGACATCCAATGGTACATGCACTTCGACGCGGAGCGACGGCACGTTGCCGTCGCATCGAACATAGCGGACCCCTTGGTCGAGTTTGCGCAGGCGACCGGGCTGCAACACATGCCCGTGCTCTACGGCGTAGGCGACCACGGTGGGGGACCCACGCGGAAAGACCTGCGCAAACTGCTGGAGATGGCCACCTGGCCAATCTACCCACGGATCGAGTTCTCGACCCTCAAGCGCTTCTTTGAGATCGCCGAAGCCAACACTCGCACTATCTCGTCCGATGGGACCAGGCTTCCCGAGATTACGGGGGAGCGTAACTTCGTCTTTGAGGGATGCTACACGTCGCAGGCCCGCCAGAAGGAGGCCAACCGGCACGCCGAGAACTTGATGTATGCGGCAGAAGCTGCAGCGACGCTGGGGGATCAGTTGGCCGGTGTGAGCTATCCATTCGGCAACCTGGAGGAAGCGTGGCGCCGCCTGCTCTTTGACCAATTCCACGACATTCTGCCCGGATCCGGTGTGCGCGCGACACGGTACTACACGCTGGGCCACGCCCAGGACGTCCAGGCCGCGGCGATGATGGCACGCACCAACGCGCTGCGCGCGCTGAGCCGGCGCATGGACACTGAGACGCTGCGCCGTGGGTTCCTCAACGGCGACGCCCTGCGGGCTGAGAAGGACGAGATGGAATCCGGTATCGCGATGGGCGCGGGCGTCGGCAATGCGACCGGTACGGGTGGGGAATCTGCTTTCAGTGTGACACGGACCAGCGATCGTGTGTACGTTGTCTTCAACCCCCTACCTCACGTCCGCACCGAGGTGGTTCGCGTCAAGCTGTGGGACACCGAGCTGGACCCTGCCATGCTTGTCGCGACAAGCGAGGGCATGACCGCTCAGCCCGTGCAGGTACTGGGCACAGGCCAATATGCCGGACACCGGTTCCTGGAAGGTGCTTTCCCGGTCGATGTCCCTGCCCTGGGATATCGCGCGGTCTGTGTTTCCGACCGGCGGGCGGAGGTGGGGCTGCCTGTGCCGGAGGCCCCGGATATGTGGGCCGGCGAGGGTGGCTCTTTGAGGCTTCGGCACCCGGCGGTGCCCGTGATGGAGAACGAGTTCCTCCTCGTGCGCCTTGACCCCGCATCGGGCACGATCGTCAGTCTGGTGGACAAGCGCAACGAGCGGGAACTGGTCTCTCCGGGCGAGCATCTGGGTGTGCTGCAGTTCTGTCTTGAGGCGTATGAGGGCATGTCGGCGTGGATCATCGGGCAGTTTGTGCGGCGTGAGGACCTGCTGGACGGCGGTCAGCTCACCAAGGTCAATGCCGGCCCCCACGTTCAGACGTATCGTTGGACGCGGACGCTGGGAGCGACCAAGCTGGCGCTCGACATCAGCCTCTGCGAAGAGGTGCCGCGCGTCGACTTCGAGCTCTGCGTTGATTGGCGGGAGGTCGGGAGCCGTGAGGCGGGGATTCCCCATCTCAAGGTGCGTTTTCCACTCGATCTCAGCAACCCGGAGGCGCGATATGAGATCCCCTTCGGCGCCATTCGCCGTGACCTCTTCAAGGGGGAGGAGGTACCCGCGCAGCGCTGGGTCGATCTTTCCGAGCGTGACGGGCAGGGCGTGACCCTGGTCAATACCTCAAAATACGGCTTCAGCGTTGAGGGGAGTTCGCTGAACATGACGCTGTTGCGGTCGAGCATCGATCCTGATCCTCTGCCCGATCAGGGCGAGCACGTGGTCCGGTATGCCCTGGTCCCGCATGGCATCGACTGGGGCGATGGCGAGAGCACACGGGTTGGCGAGGACTTTAACATCCCGTTGGTCGTGACAAGCACAGACTTCCATCCCGGCGATCTCCCGGCTGTCCATTCGTTGATCTCGGTTCAGCCCGAGAGCGTCCGCCTGACCGCGCTCAAGAAGGCGGAGGATGGCGAGGGCTTCATCCTCCGCCTGGTGGAGATAGAGGGCATGAACACCGAGGCGCAGGTGCACCTCGCGCCCGACCTGGTCGAGGACGGTGCCACCGCCGTCGAGGTCGACACGCTGGAGCGTCCGTTGGATTCTGATAACCTCCGGTTGGAGGGCGATACGCTGACGGTGAGCGTGCCCGCTTTCGGGATCGTCACGGTGCGGGTAAAAGAACGTTGAAACGTTTGAACGTTCTCCCTAATCCTATGCAACTGACCATACTTTCCGAATCGCAGATCTCTCGCCTCCACGATGCAGCCCTGAGCTTGCTGCAGTCGCCGGGCGTCCGCATTCCGCACGCAAAGATGCAGGCACTCTTCGCGGAGGCCGGCGCCGACGTGGATCACGATACCGGGATCGTGCGCATCCCGGAACGCCTGGTGATGTGGGCGCTGGAGATCGCCGGGAAGCGTTTCACGCTCTATGGGCGGGACCGCACCAAGCAAGCCCGCTACGGCGTGGGCGAGCGTACCTACAATTCTGTGGCGGGTGAGGCCTCGTGGGTAGTGGAGGACGCGTGCCCGGGGGGTCGATGTACGCAGCGGCGCTATGCGACGCTGGCCGACGTGGCCACGGCTACGCGGCTGGGCGATGCACTGCCGCGGATCAACCTGGTCGGCGCGATGGCAGATCCGCAGGATCTGCCGCCCGCCTACCGGTGCGTCGCCGTGGCTGCAGAGCAGCTCAAGCATACGACAAAGCCGATCCACTTCTGGTTCAGCGGTCGCGCCTCGGCGCGCTATGTGCTGGAGATCCTTGCCCTCGTCTCCGGTGGTGAGGCGGAGGCCGCGCGCTATCCCCTGACCTATCCTTTCCTGGAGCCCATCAGCCCGCTCAAGTTCCCCCACGATGGCATCGATCTTCTGTTCGAGACGGCGCGCTTCTCGCTGCCCGTGCCCATCGGGCCGATGGCGCAGGTCGGCGCGACGGCGCCGGGGACGTTGGCGGGCACCCTGGCCCAGGAAAACGCCGAGATCCTCGCCGGAATCTGCATCACGCAGTTGATCGAGCCCGGTCTGGCAGTCTGTTACGGCGGGATCCCCCATGCCTTCGATATGCGGACGACGCAATTGATCTTCGCCGGGCCGGAGCAGGCGCTGATGGCGGTCGCGATGACGCAGATGGGCAAGCACTACGGCCTTCCGGTCTACATCAACGTCGGCCTTACGGACAGCAAGCTGCCCGATGCTCAGGCCGGGCTGGAGGCCGGGATCACGCTGGCGTGCGGCGCCATGGCGGGTGCCGACATCTTCGGCCATCTGGGCATCGCGGGCGTGGATCAGGCCACATCGCTCAAGATGCTGGTGATGCAGCACGAGATCATCGGCTACGTCGAGCGCCTGATGCGCGGCTTCGAGGTCGATGACGAGCTCCTGGGGCTGGACGTAGTCCGCAGCGTAGCCCACGATGCTACCTTCCTGGACCAGATGCATACCGTGCGCCATTTTCGGCGGGAACTGTGGTTCCCACAGCTCCTGGACCGGGAGTATTGGTCCACCTGGGTGGAGAACGGTGCGACCTCGATGGACGAGCGGTGCGCCGAAATGAAGGACCGGCTGCTGAGAGAGCACGAACCGGTTCCTCTCGATCGTGACACTTCCCGCGAGATGGACAAGATCCTGGCGGCAGCGCGGCGCGATCTGGTCTAGAAAAGGAACCCATGGCCACTGACACCTCCTCCGGCGCCACCGCGCTCGCGTCACCCTCTGCCACCCGAAATGTGCTGGCGCTTATCGGTGATTTCGTCTTTTTCTCCGTCGGATTCGCCTTCTACGATCCCCTGGTCGTG
The DNA here is from genome assembly GCA_963775195.1 of uncultured Chloroflexia bacterium. Classification (GTDB taxonomy): domain Bacteria; phylum Chloroflexota; class Anaerolineae; order B4-G1; family SLSP01; genus PWVB01. The sequence goes on along the minus strand of CAVZIC010000016.1, from coordinate 548,689 downwards.
GTCCCCGCCTTTGTCAACGAGTTCACGGGCTCGGAGTTGCTGGTAGGGTTTCTCGCGGCGCTGCGGATCCTGATGATCACCGTGCCCCAGATTTGGGCCGCCAGCGTCCTGGAGGCGCGACCGCGCGCGAAGCCGCTGCTTATTTGGTCCAGCATCGGCGGCCGGCTGCCCATTCTATTGTTGTCCGTCGGGGTGCTTCTTTGGGCCGGCACCCGCACCTGGCTGGCGATGCTGATCCTGACCCTGTCGGTGATGCTCTTCTTCACGTCCGAGGGGCTGAACGGTGTGTCCTGGCCTGCGCTCGTGGCCAAAGCTGTCCCCGAGGGATTCCGCGGGCGGTTCTTCGGCCTCGGGCAGTTCGTCTCCAGCTTCGGCTCTGCCGCTGCGGGCTACTTCGTCAACCGCATCCTCGACCTCCAGTCCGTAGCCAGCGCAAACCGGTGGGCCTTGCTCTTCCTCGTCGGCTTTGTGTGGTTGATGCTTTCGGTGGTCAGCATGTCCTTTGTCCGGGAGCCGAAGGTGGCACGCGTCGCCGACAAGCCGGATCTCCGCGACAGCCTGAGAAAGGTGTGGGCATACTTGCGCGAGGATCGATGGCTGCGCCGGGTGATTTTGGTGCAACTGGTCATCTCCACGCCCGCCGCCACCTTTGTTTTCTTTGTGATACGGGCGCGTCAGATCATCCCCGAGGCCACGACGATGATTGGGACTTTCGTGATGCTGCAGAGCGTGGGCAGCGCGGTCTCGGCGCTGGTCGGGGGCATGTTGGTCGACCGCGTGGGAAGCTGGGCCGCTATCCGTGCGGCAGCCGGCGTGGAGGCCCTGGCACTCGTCGCGGTCACGTTGGGTGGGTGGACTGCCAGTGCGCCTCGGATGGCGAATGCGTTGCCGTTCTACTTCGTCGCTTTCCTCCTGGTCGGCTACGTCAACGGCACGTCGTGGTGGAGCTTCAGCGCCTATCTGTTGGATATGGCACCCGAAGACCGGCGTCCCATCTACCTGGCGACCAACGGGATTCTGGCCAGTGTGACCGTCGTCAACCCGGTGATTGCCGGTGCGCTCTTCGAGGCGGTCTCACCCGAGATCGTCTTCGGCGGCGCAAGCCTGCTGGCCGTGGTAGGCTTTGCCCTGGCCTGGACGCTGCGGCAGGGTACTGCCGTGCGGCAGGGTATGCCGTGCGGCATGAGGGAGGTGTCTGAATCGCGGATCATACCGCTCGGAAGCGGTCGGATGACTGGGTTTCATGGCCTCCCTTACTTCTGCGATTGGTGCATCCGTGAAATCTGTGCGATCCGCTAATCCGTGATCTAGACGAATAGTCTACCGAACTCACCTTGACACCGAAGGTGCATATCGGTAAACTTATCTATGTTAGATAAGTTGTGCAACATGGAGGTGCGAGATGCCGTTTCGATATCCATCAAGTGAGGTCCAGCAGAACTTTGGTCGCGTCATGGATCGGGCGATGGTAGAAGATGACGTGATTGTCGAACGGTATGGATCACCGCGCGTGGTGATCGTCGCCTTTGAGCGCTACGAGAAGTTGCTGGAAGCGGAGCGCGAACTCCTCCGTATGCGTCTCCAGCAGACGTCAGCCCAGGTTTCCCAGCGAGCCCGGGACCTTAGCGATGAGGACATCAATGCACTCATCGAGGAGGCGCGCCAAGAGGTCACCGAGGAATAACGTCGATGATCCGAGTGGTCATCGACACCAGCGTCTTCATCCACTATCTCATTCGTCCAAGTGCTGCGATTCGCACGTTGGTTGAGGATCTTTGGGTGAATGATGTGATACGTATTGTTTCCGCGCCAGAACTGATCGCCGAACTCGAGGATGTTCTCGGGAGACCGAGGATGCGGCGATGGATACGCCCGGAGGAAGGCCGGGTCCTCCTGGACGCGATCTTGGCCAAAGCCGAGATCCTGCGTGACCTCGGACCTGTCCCTTCTTATACGCGTGATTCCAAGGATGATAAGTTCGTCGCCTGTGCACTGGCGGGCGGCGCATCTCACATTATTACCACGGACGCGGACTTGTTGGCTATGACTTCCCTGGAGGAGACCGAAATCCTCACGCCGGAGGCATTTGTCAGGGATCAGTAGCTACGTCGTTCGGTCGATCAGCTCAGCCACCCTCGCAACCGCCAAATCGACCTCACCCCTCACCGTCGTTGTGAAGACGATAAACCGGTCCCCGCTGCAGAACCGGGGGTGCGGATCGATGTGGTACGAGCTGCCGGTGATGCCAGGCATCTCGGGGTTGTCGGCCAGCTCCACGTAGGTCCCGCTCTCGCGATTGAGGAAGCCGACCTTTGACGGACAGCCGCGGTAGAAGCGCTCGTTGGAGTCGGCGACCACGTACCGTAAGTCCTGCGACGTGTGCGCGTGCCAGCAGTGGCTGGGCCACTGCACCTTCTCGACGGTTTCCAAGGGTACGGGCTTCCCTGATCGGACATCCGTTCGCCACGCGTCGTTGCCCCACACGCACCAGACGTGGCTGCCGTCGGACTCCCACCACTCGTGCGTGGTGCGGGTAGGCGTCGAGAAGACGGGCCGTGCCTGCTCGCCGCGCCGGATCAGCCACATGCGATCCACGATGGGGAAGCGCAGCCCCGTGATGGGGTCGGAGTGGTTTTCCTCCGCGAAGAGCACCAGGTCCGGGTCGGTCGGGCTGAACTGCGCGTGGTTGTAGTTACGGTCGAAGCGCTGCCACAGCTGGAAGTCCTTACCATCGACGGGCAGCGTGCCGAAGACCCACTGCAGGCCGAAGGCAGCGTCGACGAAGAACTCGCGCCCATCGGCCGATCGCGTGAGGTGTGTCGCCAGCCGGCTCACGGAGCGGTTCTTGACGAGATCCGCGGGCAGCGAGTTGACGCATTCGGGGATGTCGGACGGATCCGGATTGCGACGCCAGAGCGACGCCCCCGAGGCCCAGTAGGCCGTCCCGCTTTCCGGGGCGACGTAGGGCGATGCGCCCGAGAACTGTGTCTCGGGGTATTGGTGTACCTCGTCCTTCTCGAAGTCCACGACGCCTAGCGTGCGGCCCTGTCCGGCAGAGCCTGACGGCGGGTAGGCGCAGTAGAACCAGAGATAGCGCCCGTCGTCGCTGATACTTTGGTTCACGAAGTAGAACGCCTCCTGCACCGGCGCGACCTTCTGCGTGAGCAGATAGAGCGTCACGCCGGTCCTGGGATGCGTCCAGGGCGAGAACAGCTTCGAGTGTTCCGGGTCGATCATTCTGCATTCCCCCTTTCTGCGCTTGTTCAGGTTTGTACAATGAAACGCAGCGTCTCGCAAGTTGCGTGCCGCGATTTCAGTCAGTATAATTCCTGTGTGGCTTCAGCTTAGGCCCTGGTGCTCACACCTCGCTACAGGCAGGGGCTCAGACTTGGTCGGCGCTGCGCCACTTACTCGTAATACAGGCTCAGGGGAGTTCTCGGGAGTAGGCATTCCTGCTGGTGACGAAATCCTGGGCGCTTCTACTACCCACACCTTGGGAGACGCACGATGGCTTTGACGACAGGGCAGGTCCTCCAGAATCGCTACCGCATCGTCGCGTTGTTGGGCGAGGGTGGGATGGGCGCCGTGTACCGGGCGTGGCACATCGGCCTCGAAAAGCCGGTGGCGCTGAAGGAGATGGTACCACAGCCGGGGCTGGACGCGGCGACGCTGGCGCAGTTCCGCACCCAATTCCGACAGGAAGCGGTGGTGCTGGGCAAGCTGGCACATCGCCATCTTGTGGCGGTGACGGACTATTTCGAGGAGCAGGGCAACGATTATCTTGTGATGGCCTTCGTGGAGGGCGAGAATCTGGCGGATCGGATCAAGCGTGAGGGCGCGATCCCCGAAGCGCAGGTGGTCGTGTGGGCGGGTCAGCTGCTGGACGCGCTGGCCTATTGCCACGGACAGGGCGTGATCCACCGAGATATCAAGCCGCAGAACGTGGTGATCACGCCGGAGGGGGAGGCCGTGCTGGTGGACTTCGGGCTGGTGAAGCTGTGGGATCCGGCGGACCCCCGGACCAAGACGGTGATGCGGGGTGTAGGAACGCCGGAGTACGCACCGCCGGAGCAGTGGGGCATGCCGGGCCACCACACGGATCCGAGGAGTGACCTATACAGCCTTGGCGCGACGCTCTACCACGCGCTGACGGGCCAGGCGCCGCCGACGGCGAGCGAGCGGATGGCGTACCCGAGGCAGTTCCAGACGCCGCGCGAGCGGAACGGGAAGGTCAGCGTGCCTATGGACGCCGTGATCGCGCGGGCTATGGCGTTGGCCTGTGACGATCGGTGGCCTGATGCCATAGGAATGGCGCAAGGGCTGATGGCGACTTTGTCCAAGCCCCACGGTATGTCCGCGTCCGATTTGGGCCCGACGCCGACGGGGACACGGCGACTGCCGGAGGTGTCGCAGGCTCCAAGATCCGGAATCGGCATGATCCCGGTGTGGGGATGGGGGTTGGGCGGTGTGGTGTTAGTGGTGGGGTTGGCACTTGGCATCGGGAGCCTGGGGCGCAACAAGGCGGCGATGCCGCCCACGGTGACGACGGAGGTGCGGGCAAGCGCCACCTCAATCGTCGCCGCTGTTGTCGACCCGGCAACCTCGACACCGAGGGCGACGGCAACCTCAATGCCGGGGCCGACGGCGACCTCGATGCCGAAGCCTACCGAGACATCCACGCCCGAACTGCCCTCCGCGGGCGATACCGCGGTGCGGGAGGCGGACGGAATGACGATGGTGTACGTGCCAGCAGGGACGTTTGCCATGGGAAGCACAGACGGTGCTGCTGATGAGAGACCGGTGCATGACGTGACGTTGGGCGCTTTCTGGCTGGACTGGACCGAGGTGACCAACGCGCAATACCAGAAGTGTGTGGAAGCTGGCGCATGTGATCCGCCGTCCTGTACATTGGGTACGCCGACCTATGGGGACCCGGGAAAGCGAGAGCATCCCGTCGTCTGCGTGGACCGGCGGAATGCTGTCGGCTACTGCGCGTGGGCGGGCGGACGGCTGCCCACGGAAGCGGAGTGGGAGTACGCGGCGGGCGGGCCGGAGAGCCTGGTCTACCCCTGGGGCGACGACCCGCGGCAAGGATACGCGAACTGTGCTGAGGACAATTGTGCGGATGGCTTCGAAGAGACGTCGCCGGTGGGCAGTTTCCCGGAGGGTGCCAGTTGGGTGGGGGCGCTGGATATGGCGGGGAATGTGTGGGAGTGGGTCAACGATGTGTACGGGAAAGATTACTATGGCATCTCGCCTTCGAGTAATCCGCGGGGTCCAACAAACGGAGAAAAAGCGGTGATGCGCGGGGGCTCTTGGGATGGCAGTCAGTTCGATCTCCGCGTGGCGATCCGATTCAACGTCTATTCCTTTAATCGCCATCTCGACTTCGGGTTTCGGTGTGTAGGGGACACGCTAAGACAGTGAGTTTCCGAGTTTCTGGAGTCTGGACATTTCGGCGGGCTCAGACGGGCTGTTGAGGGTGTGATCCCCAAAGGTCTTCAAGGTCGCTCATCGTCTATCCCTCCAAGTCCGTCCAGACTTCTATGGCCAATGATCATGCCTCACGCAAGTTGTGCTGAGGATTGCCGGTCAGTATAATGTGTGGGAAGGGCGAAGCCAATGCCAGGCCCACCGACCACCACGCTCATCCCACCCTATCACCTGGATCTGAACGTAGCAACGTAAGGAAGATAGTGATGCCTCTCGCGACAGGGCAGATCCTTCAAGACCGCTATCGCGTCGCCGCACTCCTGGGCGAGGGCGGGATGGGTGCCGTTTACCGCGCTTGGGACTTGCGCCTGCAGAAGTCGGTAGCGCTGAAGGAGATGGTGTCGCAGTCGGGCCTCGGCGGAGCCACGCTAGAGCAGCTCCGCGCTCAGTTTCAGCAGGAAGCTGTGATTCTGGGGAAGCTGGCACACCCGCACCTGGTGCCGGTCACCGACTACTTCGAGGAGCACGGCAACGACTACCTGGTGATGGCCTTCGTCGAGGGGGAAAGCCTGGCGGCACTTATTGGCAGCGAGGGTGCTCTGTCAGAGGCCCAGGTCACCACGTGGGCCGAGCAACTGCTGGATGCACTGGCCTACTGCCACGCGCAGGGCGTGATCCACCGGGATATCAAGCCCCAGAACGTCATCATCACGCCTGAGGGTAGGGCCGTACTGGTGGACTTCGGGCTCGTCAAACTGTGGGATCCGTCGGATCCGCGGACGAAGACCGTGATGCACGGCGCAGGGACGCCGGAGTATGCGCCGCCGGAACAATGGGGTGGGCAGGGACATCATACGGACCCGCGAAGCGATCTCTACAGCTTGGGAGCGACGTTGTACCACGCCCTGCTGGGGCAGGCTCCCCCAACGGCAAGCGACCGAATGGTTTTCCCCAAGCAGTTTAGGACGCCACGTGAGCTGGATCGAAGGATCAGTCCGCGATTGGATGCCACGATCACGCGTGCAATGACACTGGCCATCGACGATCGGTGGCCCGACGCTCAGGCTATGGCTCAAGGTCTGGGGGCGGCGGTAAGTGTGTATAGCGTGGGTGCGCCTGTTAGGAAGCAGACGTCGACAGGCACCCGACGGATGCCGCATCTGCCACGCCGCGATCAATTGCGGTCGGGTCGCGTTCGGGTGTGGGGAGTGGCGCTGGCCTCTGTGGCTGGGATAGTTCTGCTGGTGGTGGGGACCAACAGCCTCAGGAGAGGGTCTGCGACGCTGTCTCCCACGCCGACCATCGATCTGCCGGCCGCGGTGATTCAGGACACCAGGACACTCGCGCCTGGTTTGACCTCGACGGTGACGCCTTTGCCCGCCGTGATGGTAACGGCGACACCCAAGGTCACTGTAACTCCGGCAACGACACAGGAGCCCAGACCAACATCTGGGCCCCTCTCCTCCGCGGGCATCGTGATCCGCGACCTCGATGGTATGCCTATGGTCGATGTTCCCGCCGGTGACTTCGATATGGGCTGTGATCCGGAGCACAACGGCGGGTTCAGATGCAACAGTGCCGAACTGCCGCTGCATAGGGTATACGTCAACGCCTACACGATCGATCGGTATGAGGTGACGAACGCGCAGTACGCGCAGTGTGTGGCGGCGGACGCATGCGCCTTGCCACTCGCGACCAAATCCGATACGCGTTCCTCGTACTACGACGATCCAGCCTACGCCGACTATCCGGTGATCTATGTGTCCTGGTTCGACGCAGTTGACTACTGCACGTGGGCCGGACAACGGCTGCCGACGGAGGCGGAATGGGAGAAGGCAGCACGGGGTGCGACCGATACCCGGGCGTACCCGTGGGGCGACGAGAGTCCTGGTTGTGTGCTGGCTAACGGCTATGACAGCGCGACGTCGGACTACTGTGTGGGCGACACCACGCAAGTGGGAGACTATCCTGCGGGTGCCGGTCCTTACGGCGCGCTGGATATGGCGGGAAACGCGTGGGAGTGGGTCAACGACTGGTACGATGAGGGCTACTATGACGCCTCACCTGACGACAACCCCCCAGGGCCGGAAGCCGGGACCAACCGTGTCGTGCGCGGCGGCGGCTGGGGCTACAGCTGGAACAACGCGCGCGTAGCCTTCCGCAAGGGTCAGGACCCAAGTGGACGACTCAACCACACGAGCTTTCGGTGTGCGGGGAGTGCACCGTAAGGCTGCGGCTAAGCCTCCCTCTCGTTTTCTTAGCGTCCTCCGCGTCAAAGCTAGAGGCTACCGCGTCACCTCGGGTAGCGTGCGCGCCAGGTACTCCAGGCTCTCTGCCACCCACCGGTCGGGATCGTCGACCTCCCCGCCGGGCTCGCCCATCTCGATGCCCGCCACGCACGGCTCGCCGAAGTGCGCGCAGTTCTCCTCGATCCCCAGCTCGATGACCTTGTCGACGTAGGCGCGGTAGTCGGCCTTTCCCGTCCCGAGGATGCTGTTGGTATGCGCGTAGGTGTCGGTCTCGCTCAGGTGGACGTGCAGCAGCCGGTCGCGCCACTTCTCCAGTCGCTCAGGCCCCTCGCGCGTGATGCAGAGGTGGCCGATGTCGACATTGGGGAAGACGTTGGGCATACCGACGTCCTCGATCACCTGCGCCATCCTAACCGTGTTGTTGACCACGAAGTAGACGTGGGGGTCGAGTTCCAGATCGACGAGGATGCCTCTGTCCACCGCCCACGTCGCATATTCCTTCAGCGAGGACACGGTGTTGAGCCACGCTTGCTCCGGGAGCATTTTCGTCTCATGGACGCCACAGCCCCAACAGACCAGGACCTGGCGACCGCCTAGTTCAAGCTGGAAGTCGCCGCACGCCTTCATATAGTCCAACGTGGCGCGGCGCTTTGCCGGGTCGGAGGCGGCCAAATCCTCCGTGTTGGCGAGCAGGAGCTGGGAGGAGACCAGGCCGTCGTCCTTGAAGCGCCTGACGACGTCCTTCTGCTTCTCGGGGGACATCAGTGTCGGGTCGCCGGCATGGTAGGCGGCGTATTCGACGTAGGTGAAACCGAACTTGGCGGCACTGTTGAGCGTTTCCTCGATCGGAGACCGCCCGACTTCGTACACAAAGGTGTTCAGGGCCAGTTTCATATCAGTCTCTCCTTCACTCTGAGACCTTTGAGGTTTCCTTGTCGAGCAGGCATCTTGTCAAGCAGGAAACCTCAAAGGTCTTCGCGCTATGTCCCGGGTATCGGATAGTCGCGCTCTGCGTCGTCGAGCACCAACACCCAATCGGGCCAGACCTGGGGCGGGGTGAACTCTTGCTCTCCACCACCCTGCACGATACTGACGGGGCGGGACCGCCCGGTGCGCGGGTCGTACCACGTGACCTTGATCCTGCTGCCGGACAGCTTGCCCAGGTCTACGGTGACCGGCTTACACGAGGGCAGGTAGATCAAGGCGTAGCTCCCGTCCGCGTCTCGGGTCGCCACGACGTGGTGAGTGCCCGTGCCGGGATCCGAGACGATCAGGGTCTGATCGGGGATCCGCGTGAGAAATGGGCGGCTCTCCAACAGTGCCCGGGCGTGCTGCACCTGCTGCGATCCGGGGAGTTGGAGTGCCTTCCGCCATGGGGTTCGGGTGAAGGTGGCAGGAGTGCGTCCCGGCTCCCACATCTGCCAGATGTCGTGACAGCCGTAGGTGTGGCCGCTCGCCCCCGCGAAGAGCGCCCAGTAGAGCCCCTTGCGCACGTCGTAGTCGTCCAGGTAGCCGTTGTTCAGGTCGAAGCCCGAGGGATGATCCTCGTAGGCAGGCTCGGCGTCCATACAGGGCTTAGCGGGTGTGCGGGCGTAGTCAGCGGCGATCATTGTGTAGTTGTCCTTGTTGCGGCTGTGGCCGGACTGGAGCATGTTGAAGTCGAGCCAGTCCTCCTCCTGCCACCATTCGGAAGAAGATCGACCGCCCATCGGGTGAAAGCTCATCAGGTGCGTGCCGCCATCGCCCTCGCGTAAGCCCTGCGCCATCGCGCGGATGGTCTCTCGATGGATTTCCGCCTCGATCGGACGGTCTCCCCCGAGGATCCAGATGATGGGGCTCCCGGCATATCGCGCGCCCAACCACCGTCCGTAGGCTCCGGCATTCTCCGGCGTGAAGATCTCGGGGCCGAGACCCCACTTCTTGTTCCACTTGTCGCCCCACGTCGGCAGCATGCCGATCATGAGGTCCAGCTGCGCCGCCCTGGCGACGACGGCGTCGACGTGCGCGAAGTAAGCCTCGCTCGGTCGGGTAGGATCGTTGTCGATCAGGGGGAGATGGCCGTAGGCGTTGGGAGCCGTCAGCCCCTCGTACTCCGCGAGGACGACGGCTTGGATCACGGTGAAGCGCTTCGCCGCGCGATCCTGCAGATAGAACTCGGTCTCCTCACGGTCCAGCCGGTGGAAAAGCTCCCAGGCCGTGTCACCGAGGTAGAAGAAGGGAGCTCCGTCTTCATAGACAAGGAAGCGTCGGTTATCGCTGACGGTAAGTTTCCGCATAGGTCCTCCGTGATTGGTCTTCTCTCTAGTACGATCTTGTAGGGGCGCAGCATGCTGCGCCCCTACCCGGGGCAACCTTCGTGCCACGGGTCGTTTCGTTACGCGTTCAGCAGGCCCATCTCGGCGACAGCTTTGTCTACCCAGCGCCCGCCAGATGTCGACCAGTTTGTTGTAGAGCGGGTCGTCGGCGCAGCTATCGATCTCGCCCCGGGCGTCGTGCCAATCGACCATCCGCCGGACCCCTTCCGCCCACGGGATCGTATAGCGGAAATCGAGGTCGGCCCTGGCTGCGCTGTTGTCGAAGATGTTATTGTAGTGGAAGTTGACCACGCTCCACTCCGCGGCCTTGGGGGCCATGCGCCCCAGCAGGTCGGTGGGGATGTGAACGAAGTCGACAGGCGGCGCCCCCATGACGTGCGCGACGGTCCCGTATAGCTGCTCCCAGGTCAAGACCTCCTCCGCGGTGACGTGGTAGGCCTCGCCGTAGGTCTGTGGCTTCCCTATCGCGGCGACAAAGGTGGGGGCGACGTCGTCGCGGTGTGCCGCCCCCCAGAGAGAGCTACCGTCTCCCAGGACGATGATGGGCTTGCCCTGGCGGATCCGTTTCAGCAAATGGACCCCGCTGCCGATCAGGGGGAGCGGGCTCTGGCTGTCGTTGTAGGTCTGGGCAGGGCGGATGATGGTGAGAGCGAAGTCGCCGCGCTCGTGGGCCTTCTCCAGGATCTGCTCGCAGATCGCCTTCTTGTAGGCATAGGGGAAGTCAGGTGAGGGCGCGCGCTCTGCGACTTCGACGATCGGGTAGACCTTGGCCGGCTTGGTGTAGACGTCGACGGTGCTGCAGAAGATCATCTGCTCGGTGCGCCCGCCGAAGGCGCGGACGAGGCTGTGAACGTCCTCCGGGTCGTAACCGATCATGTCGATGACGCAGTCGAATGGCTTGATCTCGGCCATCTGTGCCTCGAAGGCCGCGTGATCGTAGCGATCGCCGATGATCGTCCTGTATCCGTCCGGTAGCTGGGGTGCGGTCCTCCCGCGATTGTAGAGGGTCACGTCCTCGCCCCGGGCCAAGAGGATGCGGGCGATTTCGGTGCTGATGTTGCCGGTTCCGCCGATGATCAACGTACTCATTCCGCCCCTCCCGCAGGGTGTGGGTCTATGAAACCTGTCTCGAGTTGGAGAGAAGACCTGCTGCAGATGTAGGTCACCTTTCCACAGCGGCGAGCGGTGCCGATGCTCCGACACCCTCCACGTGTTGGCTGACTACCTACCCTGTGGTCCATTGTACCCTGATCGTGCGGCAGACGTAAATTCGCGTGGAAGATGAGGGGCCTTGCACCGGATGCGACAGTCTTACCTACCGGTGGGGGGCATCGTTACCTCAGTCCGGGAATCCCGTTATACAAAAGAAGGGGTGACAACCCTTGATCGTAACTTCCGATTCTTGGACGACTGGAACCTGACGAGGACCAGGGCCGTCACCTGGCCGCAGTCTCCCTTCGCAACCGTATTTCCGGGCGGGTTAGGAGGGCTTCGTGGTAGGCAAGTCTCAGGTTCGCGTTCTCATCGTGGATGATCATGAGATGTTGCGGAAGGGATTGGAGCTTTTCCTCAAGGCATCCGATGGCATCGAGTGTGTCGGCGAAGCAGCTAGCGGGAGAGAGGCCATCCACCTTTGCGAACAGGTTCACCCCGACGTCATCCTTATGGATATGATGATGCCGGACCTCGGGGGCGTCGAAGCCACGCGGCAGATCGTGCAGCGCTGGCCGCAGACCAAGGTTATCGCCTTGACCAGTTACCAGTATAGGGACCTGGTCATTGATGCCCTACAGGCGGGAGCGATCGGCTTCGTGCTCAAGGATGCTGCGGCGGACGATCTGGCCAGGGCTATCCGTGACGCCCACAGAGGACACGCCACGTTGGCTCAGGAGGCCACGGATATCCTGGTCCGGCAGACGAGACGCCAGGGCATGGTCACGGACTACGCCTTGACCGATCGTGAGACCGAGGTGCTCAGACTTTTGACACAAGGGCTAACCAATGCAGAGATCGCTGATCAACTTTTCATCAGCGTCGCCACCGCTAAGTTCCACGTGCGAAACATTCTATCCAAGCTGCGCGTGTCAAACCGCACAGAGGCTGCGGCTCTGGCACTGCAGACCGGCCTGATCTCTCGCTAACCCGGATAGCCCTGTCCTATCCGTTAGGATAGGACAAAACTCCCCTTTAGGACACTCCCCTTGTGTGATGCATGCCCCATGCGAAGTATGGCATAATATTTAAGACGATCGTATTGTAAAACATAGCGACGTCAGACCCCAAGATTGGAGGTGGAACCAGGGCATCTCTATGCGGCGTGGGAGCCGGAGATAGTACCGCGTTTGTTTTGGACCCCTGTGTGGTCATAGTGTGTGGATTCGAATAGGAGAGGTGACATGCTTAACAGGCGGCAATTCTTGAAGCTCAGTTTGGCGGCGGGTGCGGGATTTGTGATTCGTGTCAAGGCGGATGGACTGGGAGGGCAGCTTGGCGGGGCGCTGCAGGCCGAAGCGGCACCGGCAGCGGAGGGGCTGCACCTGAGCGATCCGGCGTCGCAGCCGAAGTTCGCTAACCTGGTGCCCGATGCGATGGCCCCCGGGTTCAAGTTTGTGCCTAACAAGGGCAAGATCAAGGTGGCCGCAGGGATGTGCCAGTGCGTGCGGATGGCGTGCAAGGCCCTGCGGGCATTTCCCGGCAGCGACGAGATGAAGTAGCGCCGCTTCACCGTGCGTTCTTCCGCCGTTTCCCGGATCGTCTCCACCATGATCAAGCTACGCAGACCCGCCCAGTCTGCATCTTCAGCAATGTAATCGAGGTACGCCTGATCCGTCGTGATCCAACATTTGCGCCGCTCAACCCGTCCGTGACCCCGCTCCTGGGTCTCGTAGGTATCGTAGTCGACCCAGTGTAACTCCTCGGGCGTGAAGAGCCGGTCCAGCGTCCGGAACAGGTGCTCCTGGTTCTCTTTGACGGCCATCGCGTAGTCCCCGCCCTGGTCGTGCACCGTCGCGGCCACCTGGCGTTGGCAGTTCAAGGCATCCACCGTGACAATGCAGTCCTCCAGCGCTAGCCGTTTCAGTAGCTTGGGGATCGCCGTGATCTCGTTGGACTTGCGGTCTACCGCCCATTGCCCCAACACCACCCGACTCCGTCGGTGCAGTACACAGGCCTTGTAGGGCCCGACGGTATAACCCCTGTAGCGACCCCGGTATGGGGCTACGGCGATCCATCAAGCGGGTATACGTGGCCTGGCAAGACCTTCGAGGTGCAAAGCGGTGCACCCCTTGAGGTCAAGTGGGAGAATCGGCTGAAGGGCGCCCATCTGCTTCCTGTGGACACCACGCTTCACTGGGCGTACAGTCTCCCCGGCTATACGCAGTACTCCATCGCGAAGGATGGCGTCCCCATCGTCTCGCACCTGCACGGCGGGCACACCGATTTCCAGTTCGATGGGAACCCTGAGTTCTTTTTCAGCCCGGGCTATACGATCCGCGGCCCGCAGTGGGTGGACAAGAAGTATGTCTACGACAACAGTCAGCCGGCGGGCAACCTCTGGTATCACGACCACGCCCTCGGCATCACGCGGCTCAACGTCTACGCCGGCTTGGCCGGCTTCTACTTCATCCGCGATGCCAACGATACCGGCTTACCTGATAACCCTCTCGGCCTGCCCGCCTGGCCTTATGAGAAGGCCTACGCCATCCAGGACCGGATGTTCCTGGAGACGGGCGAGCTCTTCTACCCGGCCTTCCCGGGCGACCCGTACTATGAGGGCTTCATTGACGAAGAGGGTGCTGACCTGCCGCCGGATCTCTTCCCCGACGGAGGTCCGACCGCGCTGGCCGAGTTCTTCGGCGACCACATGGTGGTCAACGGCGTGATTTGGCCCAAGGAAGATGTGGAGCCGCGCAACTACCGCCTCCACCTACTCAACGGCACCGACAGCCGCTTCATGGCGATTCGATTCCGAGCCGTGCCGGCGGGTGCGACGGACCTGACCGATGCCAGTGATCCGCTACCTTTCTACGTCATCGGCAGCGATCAGGGTTTGGCCGCAGCGGCCGACGAGACCGATACGCTGCTCTTCGAGCCGGGGTCGCGCTATGATGTCGTCTTCGACTTCGCGGGCTTCGAAGGTGCAACCGGATCGATCATGGAGAACACCGGCGGCGACGAGCCCTTTGGCGGCGACATCCCCGGGCCGTGGCTCTACACGGAAACGAACCGCATTATGGCCTTCGACGTGACGCTTTCGTTCAACAGCAACGTGGCGGATAGCTTCGATCCGACGGCCATCAGCAATGATTTCGCCGTCACCGGCACCGTTGCTCGTACGCGAAGGTGGCGCTGTTCGAGGGGAGAGATGAGTTCGGGCGCCTGCAGCCATTGCTGGGTACCGCAGAGCCCGCGACCGACTACCTCGGAAACTCCATCAACTGGCCCGATACTCCAGCCTATGCAAACGCGGGCCTGACCGGTCAGATGCAGGGCTCGATCGCGTGGCACTCTCCTACGACGGAGAATCCGGCGCTCGGCGATACCGAGATCTGGGAGATCTACAATGCAACCGGCGACGCTCACCCTGTGCACTTGCATTTGGTACACTTCGACGTGCTGGATCGACAGGCTTTCACGGCAGACGTGATTCAGCAGCCTGTGGTGCAGCATAATGGGAAGCAGGGCGTAGGGTTCAGATTGGAGAACATCACGTTAGGTGCGATGATCGACAAGCCCGCCGAGTACGTCGAGAATACGCCGAAGGATATGGTCACGGCTCTGCCGGGACAGGTCACCCGAATCAAGGCGCACTTCGACAAGCCGGGACGCTACGTGTGGCACTGCCACATCCTCTCGCACGAGGACCACGAGATGATGCGCGTGCTCCACGTCGGCCCGGGAGCATAAGCTCACACACTTCGTCTGCTTGACCGGCGTGGGCGGGTCTCACCTGAGACCCGCCCACGTTTTGGTGTGCCCGTGCCCTGCCGATTCGCCCCTCTGAAGATACGAGTATACTCAGCAAGTGCTTCATCAAACCTATGGGGCGGCCGTTCGACAGCGTTGGGGGTGCCGGATGGACTTTGAGAAGAGCTATGACGTGATCGTCGCCGGTGCCGGCGTCGCGGGCGTCGCCGCGGCGCTGGAGTGCGCCCGCGCGGGGCTTCAAACTGCGCTGGTGGAGAAGACCGTGCTGCTCGGGGGCCTGGCGACGGCGGGCCTGATCAACATCTACCTTCCGCTCTGCGATGGCTATGGTCATCAAGCGATCTATGGCATCGCCGAGGAGCTTCTGCGCCTGAGCATTGCCTATGGCCCCGGTCGTATTCCCGAGGCGTGGGCACGGCCAAATCGTGAAAGCCCTGTACCCGGACCTCGCTACATGACGCCTTTCTCCCCTGCGGCCTTTGTGCTTGCGTTGGACGAGGTGTTGGTGGACGCGGGGGTGACGCTGTGGCTTGATACGTTGGTCTGCAGGCCGGTCATGGCGTCTCAACCGGATGCGGCGCTTTCTCACGTGGTGGGCATCGAGGTTGAGAACAAGGAGGGGCGCGGATTCCTCCACGCCTCCGTCGTCGTTGATGCCACGGGAGACGCCGACGTCGCCTATCGCGCCGGGGCGCCGTGCGTGGAATCCGACAACTGGCTCTCGTTGTGGGCGGTGGAGGCCTCGTTGGCTCGTGCTCGGAAAGCGTCGGCAGACCCCGACGGTCAGTCGCTGCTCGAGATGGTTCGCGTGGGCGGCGACGCCGACGGTCGAAACCACCCCGAGGGTCAGCCCAAGTATTCGGGCACAGATGGTGCGCAGGTCACGCGTTTCGTCCTGGAGGGGCGGCGTCTGCTTCGCGAGTCCTATCAGGCGCGGCAGGCCGGCCTTGGACCCGAGGGGCGTCATCAACTCTTTCCGACGGCGCTCCCCGCGATGGCTCAATTCCGCACGACGCGCCGTATTCAGGGGTTGCAGACGATGTCAACCGGAGAGTCGAGCGCTTACATACTGGGGTCTGTCGGTCTCGTGCCTGACTGGCGCCGGCCCGGCCCGGTCCTGGAGCTGCCCTACGGTGCGCTTGTGCCCCGTGGCGTCGAGGGCCTACTCGTCGCAGGACGTTGCATCTCCGCGGAGGGTGAGGCCTGGGAGATCTCGCGTGTCATCCCGCCGGCAGCTCTGACCGGCCAGGTTGCCGGGATTGCCGCGACCCTGGCGGTCCGTCAAGACACGCCGCCGCACGAAATCCGCGCAGCGAAGATCCAACAGGTGCTTCGCGCGAAGGGAATGCCCTTTCGCACATCGGATATAATGCAGTGACAGGTGGCGATTCATAGAAGATCATCTCCTCGCCACTCGTCATTGGTCAACAATAGTTCATCTCTAGGAGTCACTTGATGTCATCGGTTGCACCGTCGTCCAATCGTCGTCTCTTTGTCCTCTATATCGCCGCCGTCTGCTTTTATTGGGCTGCATTGTACCTTTACGTTCCCACCCTCTCGGTCTACGTCGAGTCCAAGGCTCCGACGTTGGCAGCTGTTGGGGTCGTGCTCTCGATGTACGGTCTTTGGCAGGCGATCGTGCGGCTGCCGTTGGGCATCGCGGCCGACTGGGTTGGCCGGCGCAGGCCCTTTATGGTCGCGGGATTCGGTCTCGCGGGTTTGGGTGCGCTGACGATGGGGATGGCTCACGGTATCCCCGGACTGCTCATCGGGCGAGCGCTCACCGGCTTCGCCGCCGGTTCGTGGGTTTTGCTGGTCGTGGCCTTCAGTGCCCTCTTCCCGCCGGAAGATGCCGTACGGGCCTCGGCCATCCTCTCTGCCATCAACGCTGTTGCACGCATCATCGCCACGGCTGTGACCGGTTCGCTCAATGACTTGGGGGGCTACTCCTTGTCCTTCTACGTCGCAGCCGGTATGGCGGTCCTGGCGATGCTCTCCATGCTCCTGGTTCGAGAGCCACGCCGCGAGATGAAGGCCCCCTCACTGCGTCAGATCGGCACCCTCATCACCCGGCGCGACGTGCTGCTTCCCTCGCTGCTGGGCATCGTCGCGCAGTATGCCATCTGGGCCTCGACCTTCGGCTTCTCGACCAACCTGGCCAAGAACCTGGGGGCGAGTGACATTGTGTTGAGCCTGATGACCAGCATGAACCTGGCGTTGGTCTTCGTCGGGAACCTGGCGATGTCGACGTTCGCCAAGCGGTTCGGATCGCGGCTGATGGTGGCGGTGAGTTTCATCTTTGTCGCCCTGGGGCTGGGGGCACTCGCGCTCGCCAAGGGAATGCCGATGGTCTTTGCCGGTCAGATCTTCATGGGACTGGCGAGCGGCGTAGGCTATCCGGTGATGATGGGACTGAGCATCAGGTATGTGGACGAAAGCCAGCGGGCGACCGCGATGGGGCTCTTCCAGGCAGTCTACGGTATCGGCATGTTCGGCGGGCCCTGGCTTAGTGGCGTTTTGGCGGATGGGATCGGCATCCAGCCGATGTTCGCCATCACCGGCGCGGTCTGTCTTGTCCTGGGTCTGATCGGTACCCGGCTTCTGGCTGCTCGGGATTAACCGGAGTGTAAGGATTACAGGAGGTAGGGATGCGCATCAAGCAGTCCGTCTGCTATCCGATGGTCAAACCGGCGGAAGTTCCCCTCGCTCCGTTTGTGGCGAGGGTGGCCGAGATGGGCTTCGTCTCGATTGAGCTCTGGACGCGGGACGCGTCTTTCGATCAGGTGGTGGCCCTGGCGCGCAAACACGGCCTGGCCATCGCGACGATGTCGGGACACGACAGCCTGCCGGTGGGGTTGAACGATCCCGCCCAGCACGACCGCATCGAGCGAGAGCTTCGTGAATCCATCGATATCGCCGCCGACGTCGGCATCCCCGGCGTCATCTGCTTCAGCGGCAATCGCCGTGAGGGCGCGACCGAGGCGGAGGCGATGGCGGCGACGGTGGCCGGCCTTCGCCGCGTGGCTCCCTATGCCGAGGCCAAGGGCGTCAACCTCAACATGGAGCTGCTCAACTCCAAGGTCGACCATCCCGGCTACCAATGCGATCACAGCGCCTGGGGTTTTGCCGTGTGCCAACAGGTCGACAGTCCCAACGTCAAGGTGCTCTTCGACATCTATCATATGCAGATCATGGAGGGCGACGTGATCCGCACCATCCGGGACAACATCCGTTGGATCGGCCACTTCCACACGGCAGGCGTGCCCGGACGCCGTGACCTCGACAACACTCAGGAACTGAACTACGCCGGCATCTGTCGCGCCATCGCTGAAACGGAGTACAATCTCTACGTTGGCCACGAGTTCAAGCCCAAAGCCGACATCTATGCAGCGCTGGCGCAGGCGAAAGAGGTCTGCGACCAGGGTTGATATCGGAAGTGATGTGCAATCCGGCGATTATGACGATTGATGGGTGACGATTGATCCGGAGTCCGGTCCCCCGCCAATCGTCAATCGTCACTTAGTTTCCCGTCGTTGATATTCCCATAGGAGGTCCCGCAGTGACAGCATTTCCACGTACGACCGTCGGTGGCGTCTCACTTCCCCGACTCATCGTTGGATCGAACTGGTTCCTGGGGTATTCGCATACCAGCAAGGCAAAGGACAACTTCATCACCACATATCAGGATCGCGATAGCGTCGCCGAGATCCTGACCACGT
The DNA here is from genome assembly GCA_963775195.1 of uncultured Chloroflexia bacterium. GTDB lineage: Bacteria > Chloroflexota > Anaerolineae > B4-G1 > SLSP01 > PWVB01. The sequence goes on along the minus strand of CAVZIC010000016.1, from coordinate 530,047 downwards.
TCCTTGAGTACGGTGTGGATGCGGTGATGGGGCCGATGTCCGACAAGCTGGAGGAAGCGGTCCAGGAGGCCGAGCAGCGGTCCGGTCAGAGCATCATCCGCGCGATCACGCCCAGTTTCAACATCCTCCCCGGCGGGCCGGCGGAGGCGGAGCCGGAGCGCATCTTCGATAGGTGCAAGGCAATGAACGCGACGTTCTGCATGCCTCACCAATCGGTCACCGATGCCCTGGTTGATCGGATGCACATGAAGATCCGCGACATCGACATCTACAGCAAGATGATTCGCGACCGCGGGATGATCCCCGGCCTCTCGACCCACATGCCCGAGTCGGTCGTCTACGCCGACAACACCGGCGCGGACGTTGAGACCTATATCCAGCTCTACAATGCCGCCGGGTTCCTGCTGCAGGTCGAGGCTGACTGGGTGATGCGCATCATCCAGAACGCCAAGAAGCCCGTGATGACCATCAAGCCATTGGCGGCGGGACGACTTCTTCCCGTCGTGGGGCTTTCCTTTGTCTGGAGTACCATTCGTGACTGCGATATGGTCACCATCGGCACGACCACACCGGCCGAAGCGCGTGAGGCCGTTGAGATCTCACTCGACCTTCTCGACAAGCGCATCCCGGAGAACGAGCTGCAGCGAACGCGCAGCAAGACCTCCCTCGGCTGAGTCTCAGCTAGATGCCCTGCGATCCGGCAGGGGCCTGCAAGATTGGATGGGTGAATGGCGCTGGGCTCTCCGGCGTCATTCACCCTGTCGTTAGCATACGAGGGGGCTGCCCTATGCGGGACTTCCACGAGGTCTTTCCAGACCCTGTCGTACTTGTATCCGTCGAACCGTTTCTGTTCAGAGGGCGAAGGCTCGTCCGAACCACGGCGGAGAACGGTGTCACCGGTGTCGCCACGGTCAACGATCGGCTGGATTACCTTTGGCCCATCCTCGAGCGTTTCGTGCTGCCCACCTTCATCGGGAAGGATATCCGTGACCTTCCCAGCCTCGTTGATGATGTCTATACCTATCGCAGCGCCTACAAGCTCGCGGGGATCGCTCTGTGGTGTCCCGTCGCCTATGTCGAGCTGAGCTTGCTGGATATGCTGGGAAAACTGGCCAATCGCTCTGCCGGCGAGCTTCTGGGCACCGTAGGGCGGCGCCGGATCCCGATCTACCTTTCCAGCGGCAACCGTGACACGACACCCGAGGAGGAGGTCGTCTGGTTGAGCGAGCGTCTGGCCGAGACCCACGCGACCGCGGTCAAGCTCAAGATCGGTGGAAGGATGAGCCGCAACGCCGATGCCTCCCCAGGCCGCACCGACCGCCTGATCCCGCTCGCCCGCAAGACCTTCGGGGACGATATCGCCATCTATGTCGACGCCAACGGGTCGTACGATGCGCCTCACGCCATCGAGGTCGGTGCGATGTTGGCGGACTACGGTGTCGCCTTTCTGGAGGAGCCCTGCCCCTGGCAGGACTATTGGGAGACCCAGCGGGTCGCCGATGCCCTTGCGCTGCCGGTGGCGGGCGGTGAGCAGGATTCCAGCCTGTCGGCCTTTGCCTGGATGATCCGCGATCGGGTGGTCGATGTGGTGCAGCCCGATATGAACTACAACGGGGGGCTCATTCGATGCCTGCGCGTCGCGGAGATGGCAGCCGAGGTCGGCATGCCGGTCATGCCCCACAGCCCAAAGAGCGGGCCCGAGGCGGCTGCCGTGCTTCACTTTGGCTCGCTGGCACCCAACCTCGGACCCCACCAGGAATGGAGCGCCCGGGCGTCATCCCCGGAGCCCTGGTACGCCCCGGCGTTCGAGATTCAAGACGGCGCGGTCGCCGTTCCCGATGGACCCGGCCTGGGGGTCGCGTACGACCCTGCCATCTGGGATCAAGCTAAGCCGCTTGCTTAGCGCCAACTCCTAACGCGGTCTCCGGAATACAGGGAGACCTCTGTGTCTGATCCCCAGCAGCTTCGGGGCCGACATCTCACATCACAAGGAGCCAGTCAGATGAAGCGAATGCGAATCACCGACCTGAAGCCCGGCACCTCCCGTCTGATGCCCGCCGATCTGGGCGACGCCGATATCAGCCACGGCGGCATCTACGTTTTCAAGCCGGGAGAGACGGCGCATCCCGAGGCCGTCCACGTTCACGACACCCCAGAGGTCTTCATTTTCATCCAGGGCCAGGGCGTGATCCCCATCGACGGCGTTGATTACCCGGTCAAGACCGGTGACGTCGTGATCGTTGAACCGGGCGAGGACCACCACACGCGAAGCTCCGTCGACGACCCGCTCGTGTCGGCGTGGTACGTGATGAGTAGTAACGGGTAACCTGCATTGTATGGGGTGTAAGTCCTCGCCCGTTACTCGTCACTCGTTAGCTGTCCAACGGCCTTCTCACTCTAAGGATTCCGTATGCCCAACATCCTCATTCTCTACGACAGCGTGACCGGCAACACCTCGGCGATGGCGGACTATGTAGCAGAAGGGGCGCGGCAGATCTCCGGTGCGGACGTGCGCATGCTCCACGTCGACGATGCCACCATGGACGACGCAGTTTGGGCCGATGGGATCGCGTGTGGATCGCCGACTTATACCGGACTGGCTTCCTGGAAGATGAAGAAGTACTGGGATGAGGTCTGCCAGCCCACCTGGGGCAGGCTAGACGGCAAGATCGGCTGTGCTTTCTCTACCTCTGGGGGTTGGGGCGGCGGCGCGGAGCTGACGTGCATGTCGATCCTCATCATGATGATGAACGTGGGGATGCTTACGTTCGGCGTCACCGATTACACGGGCCATCAGTTCACGCTCCACTATGGGGCCGTCACGGCAGGCCGGCCCCGCGAGGACGCCGAGATCGAGGCCGGGCGTCGTCTGGGCAAGCGCCTGGCGCAGTGGGTCGCCGTCTATGTGGACGGGCGTGGGGATCAGCACCCCGGACCCATGAAGGAACGCGGCGGTGAAGTTCTATGTAACGTACAACAAACTGGTGAGTTTCAGTTCGACTGACCTGAACAGCAGCCAAGTATAAGTGCCAATCCGATCTGTGAATGGGAAAGAGGACGAGAATCAGGCTCCCAGATCTGTCTCTGGTTGGACTCGGCTTCTGCGGAGCCTAAGTCGTCTCGCCGAGCTTGATCGCTTCGAATATTCTCATCCGTAGCAGCAACATAGTGAGGATGCTCAAAGCACCAAAGAATAGAGCGCCAAACAGGATATAGAAGTGGAAGACACTGGGCCATGGGATCTGCACGACGAAAGGCGGAATCCGGGCGGCAGGTTCGCTGCCCACCTGTAAGTAGGGGATGAAGAGCCTGCTGATCCAGACGCCCAATCCCGTCCCCGCGCCGATGCCCACCAGCACCAACAACATCAACTCCCACCCCAGGAAGAGTATCATCTGTCGTGTAGAGAGCCCAATGGCCCGGAGGACGCCCAGCTCGATGGTACGACGCCGGAACGAGAAGAAGGCGTACATCGTGAACCCCAGAACTGTCAGCAATCCGGCGGCGACGAATCCAACGGAGAGGACGCCGAAAAGGCCCTGTCGCTGCGGCCGCTGCTGCTCACGGATGATGGTCTGCCGCGCCCCGCGCCAGGTGACCACGTCCAGTCCCAGATTTCTTACACCCTCAGCGATCTCCTCGTAGGTCACGCTCGGGTCCGTCCTAAGCCAGACGTTGTAGGGATACTGGCCGCCGGCCTCCTGGAAGACGTAGTCCAGGTTGCCGACGAAGAGCGGTCCCTGCTCCTCATCGGTGGGATACCACGTGGGGAATAGGTCGAAGACCCCGACCACCTCAAAATCGATGCCAACGCGGCGCCCGAAGGTGTCGACGACCAGGTGAATCGTGTCGCCAATGTTCAGGTAATGCGCAGCCAAGACATCGGTAGGGACGAGCACGGCATTAGGTGCCGACGCGAGGCCATTCATCAACGCCCCCAGGCTCACAGGTGAGAAGTCCTCGCGCCAGAAGGCTACGTTGGGGAAATCCACTCGGTCGATGCCGATGAAGCTACCCTTCTCTTGTGCGCCGGCAAGGGCCGCATAGGCACTATAGCGCCCCACCCGGGCTGCGGCCTCGACCCCGGGAACCTTGAGGTGCTCGGACACGGGCAGGAAACGCCAGCGGAGTCCCTGGTCAGCTTCCTCAGAGGATTCGGGGAAGGGAGAGGCTGATACCTCGGCGGTCGTTTCACGTCCTCGCTCGACCAACTGCATATCGGCGCCGGCCTCGTAATACGACTGATCGTAGAGATGGACTTCCAGAGTCTCGGCCAGTGTTGCGACAAAGAGCGAAAGGCTCAGGGTCATCACGAGAAGCACCAGCGGTGCCGAGTAGGGATTGGGCGTCCGAGACAGGTGCCTGGCAGCCAGTAGGAAGCTGACGCTCTTGAGCCGGGCAGCTATCCGCGCGAACAGGCCCATCACGAGGGGCACCATCCGTAGAACCAGCAGCGTAACGGCATACACGGCCAGTGATGGCACCAGGAACAGAAGGGGGTTCGCGAAAGGATCGTAAGTAAGCTTACTGTCCAATCCAGGCATGACGATGCTACCTTGTTGACGCAGAAGATAGCCACCATAGAACGTTGGTATGAGAAGTAGCACGTCGAGCCAAAGCCGCTGCCACCATGGCGGGCGCAGCGACCTGGCACGCTCCTGTTTGTACGTCACCACTGTGAGGCGAGTCGCACTAACCGTTGGCAGAATCTGCGCCAAGAGTGTCAGGCCGGTCAGGCCCATGCCGAAGTAGAGCGTGGTTGCAGTCGTATCCACCCTGAGGCTGGAACGCATACTGAAATCGAGGAAGCTGCGCGCACGCCCGATCAGGTGCGCGATGCCCTCACCTACGGGCACACCGACCGCCAACGAAACTACGGCGAGGATCACCCCCTCGAGAGCCGCAACGCCAATCACCTGGGTCGGCATAGCGCCACGACTCCGCAATACGGCAATCTCGTTGCGCTGCCGTTCTACGGCCAACCCCACCATGAGACCTACAAAGGTCAGCATGAGGCCCACGATGGGAATGCTGAAAGCGTAGAGCCGGATCGTGAGCAGACGGAAAGCCTGCCAATAACCTCTCAGTCCGGCCATCGGAGAGATACCGAGGCGGGTGCCGGGAAGTATCGTCGCCACCTGCCGCTGCAGTGTGAGAATCGAATGCTCAACGTCTCCCACATCGCCGGCGTGTACGTCCGAACCATCCATCACCAGAAACCAGAGACCGACGTAAACCTCGTGATCCAGTGTGTCGGCTAGGCGACCCTCAAACGTCATCTCCGGCACGAAGAGCACGTCCGAAAGCGTATTCGGGTCAGTGAACCAATAATGCTCAGTGGACTCGTTCGCGCGCCATATGCCCGCCACACGGATCGGCACCTCGACGTTACGGATGGACTGCTGCTCCGGGCTGGGCACGAGCCCTATGAATTCGTTCCCTACCTGGAGCCCAAGCGTCGCAGCCAGTTTCTCGCTTACCAGGACCTCGACCGGGCTATCCGGATCCATCGAGGCGACCGTCGGCATCGCGCCTTCAATAACTGTGACGTACTCATCAAGGCCATCAGCGGTTCCAAAGCTGACCCAGGCCATCGGGTCCCCTGTTGCATCGTCGACCGCGTCTTGTACAGAGTAGAAGCCGAAGTTGTTTGTGCGGAAGTGCCGCACGAATTGGCGCGATGGGAGCTGCAGAATCCGAGCTGCTTGTTGGGAGAGAAAATCGCCGACCGGCTTTACCGCCTCCCATTCCAGCGACGTGTTCCAGCCGCCAGTGAAGCGAAACACCAGGATCAGGGGCAGGTCGGAGGAGTCATCGACGTTGAGCGTGCCCCTTATCTCTTGTCGGAGAACACGATAGTAGACGGCGTCCGCATACAGGGGAATACTCAGCGCAAGCGCCACAGAGATCACCAGTCCCACTGCTGTAGCCAGGGCCACCCCCGGTTGCGCCAAGAGGCGCTTTGCCGCAACGACAAAGACCGCCCATACGCGCATGACTAGCAGCATGTGCAGTCACTCCTATGGGTATTCACTGTCCTATATGCCAGGCAGCCGTAATTAGAGCTGCACCAAAGGTACCAAACCTGGCCTCACGGGCCAACAGCCTGAGGAAATGTAGGATGGCATGATATCAGAGGTCGCTCGCCTAGACGAACCTCTTGAGCGACAGGGGGAGTACGTGTCTCAAAAGGAGCGTGTATTCAAGAGCGGCCGAGCACCTGACGATTCCTGTTCGCCAGGTGCTCGGCACCAGGAACGGAGGTTATTCGATGATAGCCTCCCGCACTATGTCATGCATCTTTCCCCGCCATGCCAGCTTGGAACCGCCAAACCCGTGGAAGACCCGGAAGCGATTGGTCTCATCCAATGTCTTGCCGTCCAGGCTAGTTAACGCAAACATGGCCGGAGACTCATAGCTCACGTCGTCCCAGGCGCGCGCAAGGAACGCGAGAAAGGTGCCACCCTCGATCAGGAATCCGTAGGGGGGCAGAATCGCGCGGACACCCGCGGCCGATGTCATAGCGAAGTCATGGTCGCTTCCATTGACAATCGCCGTCACGCCGTTGCTGAAAGTAGTCTTCCGTACCAGCCGCTCTGCGTCGAGGAAGTCGTAGCGATCGATCAGCGCTTCAGAAGTTAGCTTGTTCAGCGGCCCAAGTACCTCCTGGGTGTTCTTCATGAATCTGTCCCACAGGCAGAGTCCTTGAGCCCAGCCATTGTGCGCACGCGTGAACATGGCCGCGTCCATAGGCCCGGAGGCGACCGGCATCTCCGGCAACCCCGCAGGGTCCTCCCAATAGAGGTGATTACCCAGCGCGTGGTAGTACAGCGTGCGGCCCATACTGATATGGTGGATCACCTGCTCTGCCATCTCCTCGGGATGGTAACTGTACTTCCCGTAGAGCGCAATGCAGTCGTGGAAGACCATATCAAAGAAGGGCACGACCGTTCCCCCTAGCTCTTCTGGCTCGAGTCGGTGGAAGTACCGCCCACTTACGGATGCCAGCCCTTCGAAGAAATCCGCATGAGGTACCGCCCACTCCCGCCCGCACTCGGAGCCGAACATGCCCAGCAAGTCACGGGCATAGTCCGAAAGCACTTGCTTCCAGTGGATGTCGTCCTTCTTGGTCAGTGGATGACGGGGGTCGAAACACTCCTGTGGCCCCACAGCATACGTTGTATCGATGAAGTACAAGTCGGGATGGAACGCATCGCGAACCCAGGGCAGGTTGTCCGGTCGCTTGGCCAGACGGACAGCCTCGCGGGCGCAGGTGTAGTAGGCCTGTCCGCCGAGCCAGAAGCCTCCTACAGTGGGAGAACCATCCGCTTCCTTCTGCAGCCAGAACTCATCGTACGAGGGAGCATCGCGATACATATCCTGGTAGTTGTCGTGAAGACAGAACAGGTAGTCCAGGGCTTGCACCCGGCGAACGCAATCGAGGAGTCCCTCGTTTCCACCGCATTCCGGATTGGCTGGCCGGATGTCGGGATGGCGGCAGTCGTAACCGTAACGGGTCCAGCCACCCAGGTGGAAGAGCACGTCCTGTAGCTGTAGGTCGTTCTTGAGGTGCTCGGCGATGCGCGCAGCTTCATCGAAGGTCCAGTGTATTTCGACGCTCGTCTCGACCAGATCTTTGTCGATGCGACGGGCCAACGCGGTCCAAAGTTTCACATTGCAGGCGCCAAACAGACGACGTCCCTGGGGGCGGTCCCGGAGTTTCTCTTCCCAAGGTACCCGGTAACCCAGTTCTAGGACTCGTTCCCGATAGGCGTTAGCCAGCGTCGTGAGATCCCCTTTCCCGAGGCAGCGTAGTTCCAGGGACCGGGCGGTCTTCGAGAGCGAGAAACGAATTGCCACGCGGGGCGTTCCATCGTCCACAGAACGGGCCACACCGAGCCGGATATATGGATCGCCCCAATCCGCAAGGAGGGCCGCGCCGGACTTGAACATCCCAGCCATCGCCATATGCACACCTTCATAGTCATAAGTCCCTAGGGATAGATCGAAGGCTGTCTCACCGCGGGCCGGTAGCAGGAGACCCATACGGACCGGCACGAGGGCCTCCCCATCCTCGTCTTGACTGGCCTCCAGCCCAGATCCGAACAGGTCGATAACTGCACAGCTCGACTCGCTGTCCGGCAGTACATACACTTGCAGAGCGTCACCTATCAATCGAAAAGCAAGCCTCAGGTTACCGATGCTACCTGTTGCATCGGCAAAGGTAGCGAGCAGGGCACCATCCTGCGCCTCAACGGTGTCCAGAAACAGGGCGTGGCCTTCGGCCTCGGCTGCCGCACTATCGCGAGCTGAAACCCAAGGGCCGGGTCTCGTCCTGTTCCCCCAGCTCACGCCGGCGCGCAGATCCTCCAGTGTCCAGCTGTTGTCAGCGACAGATAGCGTGAACCTGACCAATTCGTTCTCTAGCTGATGGAACTCAGTCATTGTCTGGGTCATCGATACCTCCGTTTGGGTCACGTCAGGGCGAAAGGGGTCGGTTAACGGCGTATACTCAGTCTAGGCTGTCGGCAAGCGCACGTTGGTCGTTGCGCACTGTGACTCCTCTACCATAGATCTGTCTCGATCGCTTCGCCAGGACGAGAAGCGGACAGCTTGTGACTGCGGCTGGAGGCCGGCTCCGAGGTCAACTGCCGAGTCACTGTCTTGTTGCTGCGATTTCCCTTGTCGCCCGTCATCAGAGACCCATAATACATACAACGCGTCGGGGGTGTCATTGCCAGTGATCGGGGGGACACTTGAAAAAACCACGTTCCGAGTTCGAGCTCCGTATTTCGGCCCAGTGGGCCATGGTTCCGCTCGTTGTTGCCGCAGTCTGGCTGATGGTGACCGGCAGCGGTCAGGGGAGCACGCTGCACAGCACCCGGAACCAGTTGTTTGGGGCCCGCCTCATTCCCTTGTTGACGGTTCTTTGGCTGATCCTCATCAAGTGGCCTGGTGTGGGGCAGTGGTTGCTCGCTGTGTCAACCTCGGCCCTGGTCGTCTTGGCGCATCGTGACCTTGGTCTGCCAGGTACATTGTCTCTCCTAGCGCTGCCGGTTGGTATGGCGGTGGCGTTTATCAGTGTAACGGCGGGGGCCGCAATGTCGGTCGCCCAAACGCTGCTCGCGTTGGGTCTGGGCTATTCAGGTCTTGCCACTGGGGAAGAGATCACACCCTCGCTTTTCATGATCTGGGTCATGTTTGGGCTCCTCGCTGCCATCTACTACCCGGTCTACGAGCTGGCGGCGTGGTCTTGGTCCCGTTACCAAGAGTCACAGCACCTGATCGCTGAGGCTCGTGATAGAAGGGGGCGTCTCGAGCAGACGTTGCAGGACTTGCAGCATGCCAACCGGCAGCTTTCCCTCGACAATCAGCGCATGGCTGCGCTCAGGACGATCGCAGATGAGGCCCAGCGCAACAAGGCGGCTTTCGTGGCTCGGGTCAGCCATGAGTTCAGGGCGCCGCTCAATATGATCATCGGTCTTGCCGGCTTGATGGTCGACCGCCCCGAGGTGTACGCTGAGGAGTTGCCACCTGACCTATCCGCTGATCTAGAGGTTATTCGTCGCAATAGCACCCACCTGGCCGAGATGATCAATGACGTGCTCGACCTGAGCCAGACCGAGATAGGGCGCCTCACCCTCCACCGTGAGCCTGTAGACCTCACCGAGGTGATCCATGAGGCATTGCAGGCGGTTGCGCCCCTGATTCACAAAAAGGGCTTACGTCTGGAGCACGCCGATTTGCCTCCGGAACCGATGGCCGTCTATTGTGATCGGACGCGCATTCGCCAAGTCCTGCTGAATCTGTTAAGCAATGCTGCACGCTTCACTGAGAATGGTTCCGTTACCGTTGCGGTAAGCAGTTCGGAGGATGAGGTCGTGGTTGAGGTCAAGGATACAGGTCCGGGGATCGCACCCCACGCGCTATCACACATCTTCGAGCCGTTTTACCGAGCTCCCGCCACGTCGCAGAACGTGACCGGCAGTGGACTTGGGCTTAGCATCAGCCGCGAGATTGTCCACCACCACGGTGGGCGCATTTGGGTCGAAAGCGAATCGGGCCAAGGCACGCACTTCTACTTCTCGTTACCCACCAGACCGCCGATGGCACCCACAGCTCGGGCCGGTCACGAGATTGTCCAAGACTGGATCTGGCATGAGGACAGCTTCCATACCGAAGCTGCCATTGGGAGAGCTGATCTGTCACGCCCATTGGTCATCGTGCACGATCCCGAGGACACACTCGTTCGCGAGGTTCAGGCCGAGGCGCAGGATATCGAGGTTGTCGTGACTCATACGGCGGATGAAAGCCTGGCTATGACGGCAGAGTATCCGGCCCACGCAATTCTAGTGAATGCCCACGCCTGTGATGTGGAGTCTGCGGCTCTCCTTGACAGACTGCGCGCCGCGGCGCCCGGCACGTTGGTCGTGGGATGTGACGTTCCCAATCCACTGTCTCGCGCCCGTGCCGCTGGGGCGGACGCCTACCTGATCAAGCCTGTCTCACAACAGAACTTGTCCGGTGCCCTCGGGAGCCTGAAGGTTCCGGTGCGATCTCTGCTCATCGTGGATGACGAGCCAGATGGCGCTGAGCTGATCAGTCGCCTGGTACAGAAGTTGGATCCGTCGATTGGCGTTAGTATGGCGCACACCGGCGCTCTAGCGCTAGCTGCGATGCGAGCACAGCATCCTGATTTGGTTATGCTCGACGTGGCGATGCCTGAGGACAATGGGTGGTCAGTCCTGGGGTCCATGCGCGAGGACCCGAACTTGGCGGGCGTGCCTGTGTTCTTCGTCTCGGGTGTAGACCCAAGCGATACGCCACCGGTCAGCGACAGCTTGACGGTCACGGTGGATGGCGGCATACCGATCGGTCGGCTCTTGAGCGCGGCGCTCGAGCTGTCGAAGGTCCTGCTAGCCCGGGAGACCTGAGTACCCGTTCGGGGAGGTATGGGTTAGCCGGTCACACGCTCGAGGGTGGCAAGCAGGTCTTGGTGTTGAATCGGTTTCGGCAGGTATTCGATAGCGCCCATCGCGGCTGCAAGTGCCTCTTCGCGAACAATCGAGCATACGACCACGGGGATGAGCGCTGTCGATGGTTCGCGCTGCAGCGCCTGCAACAGCTCCCAGCCATCCACATCGGACAGCATAATGTCGAGCAGGATGACGTCCGGCGCTGCCTCCTGAATGGCTGCTGAGGTCCAGTCCGTCGGCTGGAGAATGCGAAAGCGCGTGCCTCGGACGCAGCGGCGGCAGAAATGAACGAAGTCCTGATTGTCGTCGACGACCACCACGTTGATCTTCCCAACCGCTGGCACGCGTAGGATTACGTTGACATAGCTGCCGTCCACCGCAGTTGTCAGCGATCCACCCAACAGCTCTAGCATCTCAGCCGTCACCTGGGCATCCGCGGGAGAGCTAGAGCAAGTGATTCCGTGCAGTTGTACGGCGGCTGTGCCTGTCTCTTCCCACGCGTCCAGGCGAATCTCACAAGGTCGGCTGCTGCGGCTTAGCTGGCCAATGGCCATGATGAGCACCTGTCGCAAGGCGGTCGGGTGTACTGCTGCTGTTATGTCGTCGGCAATCTGGCCCACTGTCAAGGTGACACCATAGCTCTCAGCCAGCGCCCGTTCCAGGTCCACAGCGCGACGCACGACGCTACCGACGTCGGCGACCACCGAGGGGTTGCTCTGCCGCAGTGCAGCGAGTTCGCGCCGGGCCTGGGATCGCCACTGGCGTGACGCCGATGCGTCTGACTCTGGTGTCAGGTCTGGGGTTGGCGTTTCATCGGCAGGGCCCATGACGGCGTGTCCGCGATGTTCCCACAGGAATCTAGCCAGCATGTGCGTCGCTACTCGCTGCTCACGTCGGATGTTGCGCACCGTGGTGTGGAGCTGTTCTGCCGTTTCCTCCTGTGTCAGCCTTTCAAGGAAGCGGTGCACCAGGAGGTCGTAGCTGCGTTGGAGAGGTGCGGATTCCGGTGTGTCAGGCGGCGGCGACAGATGCTGAATTGCCTCAATGATGGCGTATTGTACAGAGGATCCACTGACTGCCCTGTCCCCAAGAATAGTCTCCGCAAGGGCAGGAGACGCGTGGTAGTCCGGGTCGTGTAGGTGGTTCAGTGCATCCCGGAGTTCCTCCCGGAATACCTCATAGGGACTCACTATGGGCGCCATGTCAGAAGTCGTCCTGTTTTCGTCCTACCCATGCGACCTTTCCGGAATTATACTAATAGTATACCAACCTACGCAATTCGGTCGGCAACAGATTTCATTCCCAGTCCTTCGGTCACCGCCGGAGCGGAGACTAGCGTTGCATCCGGCGCAGGCAGCTGTTGCTTGGAGGTCAGTATACCATGGAGCAGGTTCTTACGAAAGAGGTTGAGCGAAGCCAGCGGACTCGCTTCTTCGCCTCGCCAACGTGGAAGAGGATCTACCAGCATCGTACCATGTATCTGTTTCTGTTGCCGGCGATCATCGTGGTCTTTGTCTTCAGCTACCTTCCCATGATTGGCCTTATTATGGCGTTTGAGAAGTATGATATCGTCAAGGGCATGTTTGCGAGCCCGTTCATCGGTCTTGATAACTTCAAGATTATGTTTGCCGATGCGGACTTCCTTCGCTCCCTGCGGAACACGGTAGCCATCAATGGACTCCATATCGCGATCGGCTTCACACTGCCTATCGCACTGGCGATCATCATCTTCGAGATTAAGGATAGTGCGTTCAAACGTGTCACGCAGACCATCACCTATCTCCCCCACTTCGTGTCCTGGGTGGCTGTCTCGGGTATCGTCTACAAACTACTCGACGAGCACACAGGTGTCGTCAATGTGCTGCTAAAGGCTCTGGGAGCAGAGGCCGTCCCCTTTATGCGAGAACCGACCTACTTCTGGTGGATCACGATCATCGTGGCCATTTGGAAGGAGGTGGGATGGAACACGATTATCTATCTGGCAGCGCTAACGGGCATTCCGGCGGAGCAATACGAGGCAGCAACAGTGGATGGCGCCAACGGCTTTCAGAAACTGATCTATATCACGCTGCCCAGCATCGCTCCCGTCGTGGCCCTTATGCTGATCTTCACCATCGCCCAGCTTGTCACAAACAGCCCCATCTCGTTTGACGCCATCTACAACCTTCGCAACGCCTTGGTCTCCTCCTACTCCGACACCTTGGACTACTACATTTACCTTCAGGGCATCATGCGTGTGAAATTCGGCCTTGCCACGGCTATGGGTCTGGTTCGGGGACTCGCCGGACTCATTCTGGTGATGGGCGCAAACACTCTAAGTCGTCGCATCCGAAAAGTCGGTGCATTCTAGCCGGATGCTACAGTCTACGTACCTACAGGTTGAGTACGGGAAAGGGAGTAAATACTCATAATGGCACGTCGCAGACATGGGACTTCTGGCAGCCAGCTTCTCTGGGGGGCTATGATGCTACTTTTGGCCCTCGTGACCATCTATCCCTTCTGGTACTGCTTGATCTACTCCTTCAGTTCGGCTCAGTTAGCCGCACAGAACAACATCGTGTTTCTGCCCGCCGGCTTGACGTTGGAAAACTACAAGTCTGTCCTGAGGATCCAGCAGATCTACTCCGCCACGTTGATCAGCATCTATCGGACCGTGGCAGGCGTAGTTTACACGGTCTTCATCACAGGGCTGGCTTCCTACGCTCTTTCACAGCGCCGCATGCCCGGGAAACCGCCGAATCTCACTCTTCTTGATCATCCCCATGTACATCTCGGGAGGGCTGTTGCCGTTTTACGTGTTGATCAACAAACTGGGTCTGTTCAACAATCTGCTGGTCTACATCCTGCCGAACGGGTTCTGGGCTTTCAACATGCTGATTATGCGCACCTACTTCGACACCATTCCGGCAGAGATGGCGGAATCCGCGCGCATTGATGGGGCGAGCGAGTGGAGAATCTTCTTCAAGATCATTTTCCCCCTGGCGATGCCCGTCATCGCCGTCATCGCCATGTTCAGCGGTGTGTGGCAGTGGAACTCCTGGTTTGATGCGCAGCTATATATGACCAAGCCTGAGCTGCAGCCTCTGCAGAATGTACTGCAGGCGTTCCTGCGCCGGAACGAGGCCAACATGGTGAGTCTGATGCAGGGACAAATCAGGCCTCAGACCGTCTCGGCCGAGACGATCCGTATGACCATTCTGATTGTGACGGTCCTCCCGATCATCTTCATCTATCCCTTCTTCCAAAAGCACTTCATACGCGGCGTCATGATTGGGGCGATCAAGGCCTAGACGTGTGTTAGCCGATTAATCAAGTGGCTCTTAAGACCTCGTGCTACAGAAAGGAGTTCTGCTATCGGGGAGATATGTGACTTACAGACGTCCCCTGCCGAATACGCTGCCGATAAGATGTTTACGTGTTTGAAGGAGGTCGAAGTAAATGGCTACGAAATTGACACGTCGCGAAGTGCTCAAGCTGGCCGCAGCTTCTGTTGCAGGTGCGTTCTTGGCCAGCTGTGCCCCCAAGTCCACCGAATCTCCACCAGGGGCAGCCCCAACAGAAGAATCAATGGTGCAGACCGCACCTAGCCCCGTGGTTAGGGAACTCCTCGAGCTGGATTGTGACACCTACTGGCTCTATTCCGAGCCGGCCGCCAACAACGCCAACGACATCGTCACACCCTATATCGAGAACATGTTCAACATCAAGCTCAACGTGTTTGGTGATACGGACCAGACGGTGGACGAGGCATACGCTTTGAAGAAAGCAGCCGGCACCGTGCCCGACATTTGGGGGCCTGGCGGACGCCTGGGCGCCCAGAAGCTTGCCACTTACGGTGACTTCGTCGATATGACTGACTTCCTCGATACGATGCCCAACTACACCCGCTATCTGGATCAAGCGACGTGGCCACGCTTTACCAATGACGGTCGTCACTACGCGATCCCCCGCACTGCTCTCAACGGCCTCGCCCCGGAGTTCCAGGGCAACATTTACTATCAGGGCTTTGATGTCTGGCCACTGCTAGCCCGCGAGGATATCCTGGCGAAGTGTGGCTATGACTTCACGCCGTTGCCCGAGATCGCCAAGACCACCACCGAACAGGGGAAATGGCCCACACTGGATGAGTTGGCAATCGAGCCGGCGATCGACACGCCGGAGAAGTTCGATGAGCTTCTGCACAAGATCAAGGCGCTCGGCATCGAGGTGAACGGTGTGCCGCTGAGTCCGATCAACTCCATCAACTGGTCCGTGTTCCACATCAGCAGCATGATGGACAATGGGCACTGGCGCATCAATGATGCGGGCGAGGTCGACGGCTACCTCGGCCTTCCCGGTGCCTATCCATGGTACAAGATGTGGAGTCAGTGGTACCGGGAGGATCTGCTGGACAAGGACTACGTCATTCAGAAGAACGACCAGCTTCAGACGAAGTGGGCGTCGGGCCTCGCAGCCGTCGGGCTGATGGTTCCGGACCTGGAGGCGGCGCGACAGTCGCTCAGGGCCATTGATCCCACAGCCATCGTCCGCCCCATTCCGTGGCCTAAGCAAGATCAGCGCTTCGGCTTCTTCGATGTCTTCGAGTGTGGCTTCACAACCTTCGTCTTCAACAAGGACCTTGGCCAGGATAACCTGCAACGCATCGCTGAGGTAATCGACTTCATGAGCTCTGACGAAGGTCAGGAGATCATGGCCGGGGTCCGCCCGACGCCGGACTATATGTGACCGGCTCGGATGGCAAGAAGCAGTGGAAGGATGAAGAGACCCGCGCGAACATCATGGATAACATCGAGGGTACCCAGAACGCCGACTACTACGGCCTCTGGCATCCCCTCAGCAACCAGGCCAACCGCATTTACTGGGGTCTGCCGACAGTGAGTGCGATGGTCGCGGCTGATCCCCGGTACAACTATGCACCGAAACCCCAGATCGAGAAGGTCGTCCCCAGAGTCTATAGCATGACCCTGAACTGCGGCTACAACACCGATGGGCGCGCGACCTACGGCGATGGCGGTGGCAACTGCGAGGATGTCAACGCAGCCTACTGGGGTGATCCATTTACGGCGGGCGGCATCAGCAAGCTGTTGACGTCCGCGGATGATAGCGCCTTCGACGCGGCCTGGGATGAGGTCATCGCGAAGTTCCGCTCGGACGGAAACTACGATGCCGCGAAGGCGGATGTGGCAAAGTGGTATGCCGAGTTTGGCCCTGAGGAGTACCGGGACAAAGTACAACTCTAAACGGACTGAGACGCAGGTCGAGGGACACGGTGGTCAAACCGTATTCTTCGGATCAGATGCGTCCTTTATGTGGTCGCAACCAGGGGTGTAGTGTCGCAGGCGCGCCATTGGCGTGGGCGGGACACTACACCCTTAGGTTGTCAGGCTTCAAGCCTGGTTAGGAGGTGTGTTATGCAAGCAGGATCGCGAGATGCTTACTTTATTCGTGAGGGAAACACATTTCGGATAGGAACGGATAGAGTCGAGAAGACTCTAGAGCTCGGCGAGGGTGGACGCTTTGTGATGACCGGCTATGTTAACAAGCTCACAGGTAGCCAATATGCTACTGGTGGCGCGCAACCCTCGGACGAGTTCGCGATTACCTTCAATGGCCAGCCCTACTCGGGAAGCGAGGGTGGTTGGCGAGTAAGCAACGTAGCGACTTCGGTGCTGTCGCAGGCTGAACTAGAGGCCATCATTACCCTCGAAAACGACGTGCTCGCGGCAGAGCGCCATTACGTGGCATATCCCGGCGTGGGCGTGATCCAGGAATGGACCGTCTATAGGAACGTCTCAGGAGAGGATGGTACACTCGACAACCCCCGGATATTTGTTCAGCGGTTAATGGACGACAGTGTCGAAGACACCGATTTCCTGTATATGACGGGGGCCGGTAACTTCAGCGGTAGCTGCATACTCAAGACGGTGGAGATCCAGGACGGCTACGTGAAGGACTTTGACTCCCAGGGTCCGCCGGAAATGATGGAAGTCGACGGCGCCTTCGTCGATAAGCGCCACCCTCGGTTCAATGGTGCCGGTATCTGGTTCGAGTTCTTTGCTTTTCGCAACAGGTCCACGAACGAAGGCTGGTACATCACCTTTGATTACCAGGGCTGGTGGAAGGCGCAGTTTGGCAGCCGCGATGGCAACACGTCCTTGGTAGGATGGTGCGAACTCCGGTCTTACGAACTGGCTGCGGGTGAAACGATCAAGATGCCGCCCATGATGACCGGTGTGTTTGCCGGCGACGTCGACGATCTAGGCAACGCGATCAACGAGTACATCTATACCTACAAGTGGGACTACACCCGCGACAAGTACTTCAACCGCAGCAATATCATCATCTGGCGTGCCGCCCCATTGGCTGAGAAAGTCTACAAGATGGTCGAGATGGGCCGCTACATCGGTGCTGAACGGCTGTGGGTCGATGATTTCTGGTTCGACGCTAAGGGCAACTATAACGGCGTGTTTGGTGATGACTGGCAGCATTTGAACAGTTATTTCCGCAGAAATGGGATGCTGTTCCGCTTATGGATGCCGCCATGGCACGCCGACCGGCTGTCCGAGGTTTGGCATAACCATCCCGGCTGGATGCTGGACTTCCACGGCAACTGGTACAACTGGACGATTGATATGTCGCAGGAAGAAGCCTACCAGTGGATCATCGACATGCTCTGTGCCAAGCAAAAGGCATTTGGCACGTACGATCTGCGTGTGGACGGCGATCCATGCAACGCTCGCAACGATCGTAGCTATGCTACCGAGGGCGGCGACTGGAACCCCACCTTCATGCAGAGCCAGAACTTCTACCGCATCTACAAGGAATTCAAGGATCGAAACCCCGATGCCGGTCTGGACGGTTGTTCGTCCGGCGGTCACACACTCACCATCGAGGCAGTGCGGTTTACCGACCAACAACAGATTACCGATGGGCAGTGCAAGCACTACGGCGGGTATTGGACAACGTTGATCATGCCGATCGACAAACACCAGGGCATGCCCATCGCCGGCTCCAGACACAATGCGAGTTGGCATGAATACAGTCCCCAGGAGAGACAGCTATTCTCGGCCCCGATGCAGGGGGCTCAAAGTCCGGAGGACGGTTATTCGCTCGAAGCCCTTGAGGGCAAGCGCAAGGATATGGAACTCTTCTATTGGTTGCGCGATCAGGGCGTTTACGGACGTTGGATCAAGGTGTATCGCCCGACTGTGGAACACGGCGATCAGACGTTCATCATGCAACGCATGACCTGGGACGGTATGAAGGGGATCGTAATGATCAGTTGTGATGATCTCAATCCCATCATCGGGAAATCCGCCGTCATATATCCCAAGGGGCTGCTGGCCGATACGGCCTATACCATCGAGGCGCTTGAGGGTGGCATGGCTACCCAGACCAAGACGGGGGCTGAATGGATGCAGCAGGGCATAAGGTTGGATCTCGTGAAGTTTGGAGAGAATCTGCTGATCAACTTGCCAGGCAGGCCGGGCCAGGGAACGGATACGGAACCTCCAACGACACCCGGAGATGCGAAGAAGGAGAGCACGACTTGGATCGGCCATCAAGGTGTGGGTG
This sequence comes from uncultured Chloroflexia bacterium, assembly GCA_963775195.1. GTDB lineage: Bacteria > Chloroflexota > Anaerolineae > B4-G1 > SLSP01 > PWVB01. The sequence continues at coordinate 511,496 of CAVZIC010000016.1, read as the reverse complement.
TGTCCTGGAAAGCCAGTACTGACAATGTGATGGTCTCCTACTACGAGATCCACAAGAATGGCGAGCCGTACACCAAGGTCTCGTCAGGCACGTACCTGTTCGACGACGCCGGTGCTCTGGAGGATGAATACCAGATCAGAGCAGTGGATGGCGACGGCAACGCATCCGGTTTCGCGACCGCTATGTGATCCATTGATAGGTAGGGCAAGGAGTAGGCTATGATTCGCAAGACTGAGACGGGTCTGAGCATCGAGTCGCCAACGACGATCGTCGAGATCAGTGAGGGGCGCCTGGTTTCGATTCGCAATGCTGTCACCGGGGAGGAGTTCCTTGACCCGGGTCTCGGAGAAGGCGTCCCCGCATTCGATCTATACCACCAGACCGGCAAGGTCTCGCCACTGGGAGTGCATCCTCTGGCCAGCAAGTTCCACTACACTGTTTTGACAGACCGCATCGCGGAGATGGTGCTCAACGACTGGGAGTGCGATGTCTCCGTGCGTATCAGCATCGATGAGGAGAGCGGTGATATCCTGCTGGAGCCCTCTGCCTGGACGATGCAGGGGGGCATTGCAGGGATCGGTATGCACATCGCCGGCATCCGGAAGGATCTGGACCTCATCGCCCCGTTCCAGCAAGGCTTCAGGGGTAGTCTTGGCCATTCTCAAGTTCAGGGAGTACATGCTGACTGGCCTCACAGGTGGGAAGCGGCCGTGGTTGCGTTTGCTGGCCAGTCATCTGGCTTCAGCGTACAGGCTCACGACGACCACTACATCTACAAAGGTGTGAATATCGGCCACGAGAAATCCGCGCAGACCGCCACGTTCCTGACCTATGCCGAGGGGCCGCTGGAGATGAATCAATGTGTCGGCAACGTGAGCTGGCGCATCTTCGCTTATCAGGGGAACTGGCAATCTCCGTTCCTGAAGTACCGCGATTGGTACTGGCAAGCCTACGACCTGGATGCGGCCGCCCAATTGCGCCCCGATTGGCTGCAGGGCATCAACCTGGCAGTTTCGTGGTGCCCGACGAACCTCGATCTGTTGGATGCCCTCGCTACAAAGGCCAGCCCCGACAACGTCTTCCTCCACCTCCCCCGCTGGCGGACATACAAGTACGATCAGGACTATCCTACTTTTGAACCCAGTGAAGAAGGGCTCGCCTTCATGCGCAAAGCCCGAGCAATGGGCTTTCATGTGTCACCCCACACCAACCACTGCCAGATGAGCCCGGATCACCCATTCTTTGAAACCGCTCGCGATTTCTGCACCCGCTCGCCTACCGACATACGGTGGGGCGGTTGGAGCTGGTTGCCCGTGGAAGGATGGAGGAATGCCGGCCCTCCGCAGAGCTACTCGACCATGGCCGCGGTCAAGGATTGGAATGTGCTGGTGAATGTGCATCTGGCCTGGTCGCCGTGGCGGCGACAGCTCACGCGCGAGATCGCTGACGTGATCCGGGAAGCCGGGATCGACAGCATCTTTGTGGATGTGGTTCACCACATCCACAATAGCGACAATGCCAGACTTGAGAATCTCTCGTATGCTGAAGGCTCCCTCAAGCTGGCGCGAGAGATTGCCGAACTCGCGCCAGGTCTCTGCGTGGCCGGGGAGGGACGTAACGAGATCACCACGCAGTTCGTCTCTATGGTGCAGTTCCATCTCTATAACTATGCCCACAGCCTGGCGATGGCCGGCAAGGATGTGTCATGGTTGGATGAATGTACCGTTCCGGTGAGCGCGTTGGTCTTCGACGGACTCTCGCGCGGGATCGGCTACAACTATGGCAGAGGCGAGTATCGTCGCTTGATGATCGACGCGACCCTCAAGCAGGGCGCGATACCCACCTTGATCTTCAGCACTCCGGACCCTGTGGCCGAGCTGGATGGCGACGAGTGCAAGTACATACTCGAACACGTGGACCCTACTTGAGCAGGTGTGGTGCGGGCAGCTAGAGCGCGGTTGACCCATGGTCCCTGTGCCGTACTCACAAGCTGCGGAAAGGAACCAGTATGATTCGCAAGACTGAGACGGGTCTGAGCATCGAGTCGCCAACGACGATCGTCGAGATCAGTGAGGGGCGCCTGGTTTCGATTCGCAATGCTGTCACCGGGGAGGAGTTCCTTGACCCGGGTCTCGGAGAAGGCGTCCCCGCATTCGATCTATACCACCAGACCGGCAAGGTCTCGCCACTGGGGGTACATCCCCTGGCCAGCAAGTTCCACTACACTGTTTTGACAGACCGCGTCGCGGAGATGGTGCTCAACGACTGGGAGTGCGATGTCTCCGTGCGGATCAGCATCGATGAGGAGAGCGGTGACATCGTGCTGGAGCCGTCTGCCTGGACGATGCAGGGGGGCATTGCGGGGATCGGCATGCACATCGCCGGCATCCGGAAGGATCTGGACCTCATCGCCCCGTTTCAGCAAGGCTTCAGGGGTAAGCCGAGTGAGCCCTATGTGCAGGGGCTGCGCGCCGCGTGGCCCAAGATGTGGGAGGCAGCGGTCGTGGCGTTTGCCGGAGACACGTCCGGGTTCGCCGTGCAGGCCCACGATAGCCACTTCGTCCACAAAGGAGTACACGTAGGCCACGAGAAGTCCCCACAGACGGTGACCTTCGTGACCTATGCCGAAGGGCCGCTGGAGATGAATCAGTGCGTCGGCAATGTCGCGTGGCGCGTCGGCGCCTGGGAGGGCGACTGGCGGTCGCCTTTCCTGCAGTATCGTGATTGGTACTGGAGGACCTACAGGCTGGAAGCAGCTGCGGCACAACGACCTGACTGGCTGGATAGGATCACGCTGGCAGTTTCGTGGTGCCCGACGGACCTCGACCTGTTGGATGCCCTCGCTTCAGAGGCCAGCCCCGACAACGTCTTCCTCCACCTCCCTCACTGGAGGACGTTCAAGTACGATCAGGACTACCCCAGCTTCTCGCCCAGCGCCGAGGGTCTGGCGTTCATGGAGAAGGCGCTGGAAATGGGGTTCCATGTCGCCCCGCACACCAACTTCTGCCAGATCAGCCCAGACCACCCGTTTTTCCATGAAGCCCGGGATTTCTGCACCCGCACGCCCACCGATATGCGCTGGGTTACGTGGAGCTGGTTGCCCGTGGAAGGATGGCGGAATGCCGGCCCTCCGCAGAGCTACTCGACCATGGCCGCGGTCAAGGACTGGAATGTGTTGCTCGACGTGCACATGGCCTGGTCACCGTGGCGACGACATCTGACTCGCGAGATCGCCGACCTGATCCGGGGCACCGGGATCGACAGCGTCTTCGTGGATGTGGTTCATCATATCCACAATAGCGACAACGCGCATCTTGAGAACCTCTCCCACCCCGAAGGCTCCCTCAAGCTGGCGCGCGAGATCGCCGAGCTCGCGCCAGGTCTCTGTGTAGCCGGGGAGGGGCGCAACGAGATCACCACACAGTTTGTCTCGATGGCGCAGTTCCATCTCTACAAGTACGCTCATAGCTTGGCCATGGATGGTAAGGATGTGTCCTGGTTGGCTGAGTGCACCGTTCCGGTGAGCGCTCTGATCTTCAAAGGACTCTCGCGCGGGATCGGCTACAGCTATGGTACAGGTGGCCTCCGCCGCCTGATGATCGACGCAACGCTCAAGCAAGGCGCGATACCCACGCTCATCTTCAGCACCCCTGATCCGGTCTCCGAGCTTGAGGGCTCAGAGTGCCGCTACATTCTGTCGCGGGCCGGACTGGGTTGAGCAAGTTTGCGGTTTGGGTTGCCCAGGATAGACTTTCTGACATCGCCGATGAACGACAATCGTACCAAGGAGGATAGGTACATGACCGATACCGTAAGAGCATGGGAAGCAACCGTTACCTTGCCGACGTATATCCCGCCTGAACCCGACTTGAACCCAATGTTCCTGGAGAAGCGGGTGAATCAGGGCACGAGTGGGCGCGTCTATCCCAACCCCTTCCTCGATCAACTCTCCAGTGAGAGCGAGCCAAAGAACTACACCGCCGTCTACCTGGAGAACGAATACATCCGCCTGATGATGCTGCCCCAGATCGGCGGGCGCATCCACGAAGGCCTGGACAAGACGACCGGCTACAATTTCATCTACCGGCAGCACGTCGTCAAGCCGGCGCTCATCGGGCTCTTCGGCTCGTGGATCTCCGGTGGCGTCGAGTACAACTGGCCGCAGCACCACCGCCCCTCGACGTTCATGCCCACCTATCATCTGATCGAGGAGGCCCCCGACGGCAGCGTCACCGCCTGGTTCAGCGAGCACGACCCGCTGCAGCGCATGAAGGGGATGGTGGGTATCTGTCTCTATCCGGGCAAGGCCTTCTACGAGATGAAGGTGCAGCTCTACAATCGCACGCCCGAGGCGCAGACCTTCCTCTGGTGGGTCAATGTGGGCGTTCACGTCCACGACGACTACCAGGCGGTCTTCCCTCCTGACGTCACCGTCGTCACCGATCACTCCAAGCGCTCGATGTCGCATTTCCCGATTGCGAAGGGCACCTACTACGGCGTCGACTACGACAAGGATGGCCAGGGCACCGACATCAGTTGGTACAAGAACGTGCCCAACTCGACATCCTACTTCGTCTACGATACGGCCTACGATTACTTCGGTGGCTACGATCACCGGGCCGACGCGGGCATCATCCACGTGGCGAATCGCTACATCGCGCCGGGCAAGAAGATGTTTACTTGGGGTGCGGGGGAGTTCGCCAAGGGCTGGGAGGCTAACCTCACCGATGAGGACGGCCCCTACATCGAGCTGATGGCCGGCGTCTACACCGACAACCAGCCCGACTTCTCCTGGCTGCAGCCCTACGAGACCAAGACCTTCAGCCAGTTCTGGTATCCGGTGCAGAAGATCGGGCCTGCCAAGAACGCCAACCGTCGGGCTGCCGTCAACCTCGAGGTGACCGCTGGCGTGGCGAAAGTCGGGGTAGCCGTCACCGAGGTGCTGCCCGGCGCGACCGTGACGCTCACGGCAAGGACCCAGACGCTGCTGGAGGAGACGCAGGATCTAAAGCCGGGGGAGCCGTTTGTCGCGGAACTCACGTTGTCCGAGTCTCTTGCCGAGACCGACTTGCTGCTCCGCCTCTGCGATGACAGGGGCAACGAAGTGATTCGTTACGCGCCTCAGGCCATCGAGGAGCCGCCCTTGCCCGAGGCGATGACGCCACCGCCGCCGCCGGAGACCTTCGACTCCATTGAGGAGCTCTATCTCACCGGGCTTCACCTTGAGCAATACCGCCATCCCACCATCGAACCCGAGCCCTACTGGGAGGCGGCCCTGGCGATGGACCCGACCGATGTCCGCAGCAACAACGCGATGGGGCTGGTGGCCCAGCGCCGTGGCCAGTTTGCTATCGCGGTCAAGCACTTCCAGGCAGCCATCGACAAACTGACCCGCCGCAATCCGAACCCACGCGACGGCGAGCCCTACTACAATCTGGGAATGACGCTCAAGATTGCCGGGGATCTGGACATGGCGTACGGCGCCCTCTACAAGGCCATCTGGAGCTATGCCTGGCAGGCGCCCGCCTATTATGCCCTGGCCGAGATCGATTGCGCGCGACGCGATTTCGCGCGTGCGCTGGACCACGTCGATCGCTCCCTGCGCACCAACACGATGAACATGAAGGCGCGCAATCTCAAGACGGCTGTGCTGCGGCGCCTGGGTCGGCTTGAGGACGCAGCCCGGATGACCTGTGGCACGGTGGAGCTCGATCCGCTGGACATGATGTCGCGCAACGAAGCTGTGCTTGTCAGCCGGGCACAGGATGAGCCCGATGTCGCGGCAAGCCAGTTGGCCGAACTGGTGGACCTGATGAACGTGTCGGATCCGCTGTCGAGAATCCAGGCACACCTGGACATGGCCTACGATTACGCCAACGCGGCACTCTGGGAGGAGGCTGCCGACGTGCTCCGCCGTCTCGTCGATCCGGACGATGGCAGCGCGTTCCCGTTGGTGCTCTATGCCCTGGGCTACTTCTCTCACAAGCTGGGCAGGGCGGATGAGGCCCGCGAGACCTACGCGCGGGCGTCGCAAATGCCCACGGACTACTGCTTCCCGGTCCGTCTGGAGGAGATGCTGATCCTGGAGCACGGGCAGTTGCTCGACCCGAACGATGCCAGGATCGCCTACTACCTGGGCACGCTATATTACGACAAGCGACGCTATCAGGACGCGATCGGTTACTGGGAGCGTAGCGTGGAGATCGACCCGAGTTACGCCACACCCTGGCGCAACCTGGGCATCGCTGCCTACAACGTCCAGCACGACCCGGAGAAGGCCATCCGCCTGTACGAGCGTGCTTTCGCGCTGAACCCGGCCGACGGGCGGGTGCTCTCTGAGTTGGATCAGCTCCGCAGCCGCACCGGTGTGTCACCCGAGGATCGCTTGTTGCTGCTCGAGGGGCATATGGAGCTGGTACGGGATCGGGATGATCTCTCGGTGGAGATTGCCACGCTCTACAACGAGACGGGGAAGCCTCAGGCGGCCCTCGACTACATGTTGTCTCGCCGCTTCCATCCCTGGGAGGGTGGCACGGGCAGGATCTCGCAGCAGTACGTGAATGCCTATGTCCGGTTGGCCCGTGAGGCGCTGGATGCCGGCAAGCCGGAGATCGCGCTAATGCATCTTGAGACTGCCCAGGCGCCCTGCCCGCCAAACCTGGGCGAGCGCAGACGCTCGCTCCAGCCGGATGCCGATGTCAGCTACTACACAGGACTGGCCAAACGGGCCCTGGGCGATGAGGAGGGCGCGCTCGAGAGCTTCAATGAGGCGCTGAAGGCCAGGAGTTGGTTCCACGCGGCCGAGACCTCCTACTATCAGGCGCTGGCCCTCCGCGCAATGGGCCGGGCGCCGGAGGCCGACGAGAAACTGCAGACGATGCTGAAGACCGCTCAGGAGCGGCTGGCGTCGCAAGCCGAGCGAGGCTTTGCGACCTCCGTGCCGGAGTTCGTCTTCGCGGAGGCGGATATGGAGACGCGGCGGCGCGTCCATCTGACCTACGAGATCGCGCTGGCGCAGCTTGGGCTGGGTGACAAGGCCGCTGCAGCGGAGGCCTTTGCTCAGGTGTTGGCTGAGGAACCCGGTCACGAGGGAGCCTTGGAGGCGCAATCCGAGCTGGCTTAGTCCTCTTCACAGTCCCGGCGACTTCGCCTCCCGAGGCGAAGTCGCCGGCATCTTGGGTACAGTATTCCGCAGGTCCTTAGCGCTCGCTCAAGCACATCCCTGTGTGTCGCCGACCATGGTCGACGAGCCGGCCAGAGCGGCTTCCTCGTCGTTCGCCCTCGCAGCCACGACAATGAGCTTGGCAGCTACCGCAGGCTTGATCTTCGACGTGTCGATAGCAAGTGTGTAGTATTTCTGGTTGCGCCAGTCGGCGTTGTTATGCATGTGCCGGATGAACTGGCGCTTCTGCTCATCGGACTGCTCGATCCTGCGCGCCGCCTCGGCCTCCGACAGGCCCTCACGTGTCATCAGGCGTTGGGCTCGGATTTCCTCGGGTGCATACAGCCTCACGTGCAGGGCGTCGGGCCAATCGCGGAGGATCATCTGCCCTCCACGCCCGACGATGACTGCATTGCCCTCGCGAGCATAGCGCTCGATCGCCTCACGCACGACACCGGCGTAGGTGCGATCGTCGATTGCCTCTCGTTTGTCGAAGGCGGATGCCTGTTTGCGGTAGAGCGAGGTCATTTCGCCGCTGACCAGCCGCGCGCGCCGCGTGAAGCTCTCCTCGAGGTCCAGCACGGCGCCGGTGTCAATGCCGGACTCCTCAGCAATGTGCATCAGGAGACCTTTGTCGACACGACAGTATCCTAACTCCTCACAGACGAGATCACAGATTCGGTCACCTTCGCTGCCCAGCTCTCGGGATATGGTGATTACGGTCATACTTCACCTCCGACTCCCCTGACTCCTGCGTTCTCATGTTAAGGTCTGCAATGTGAATGCGCCTCGGACGGCGTAGCGCCTCAGACGGCGTAGCGCCTCGGACGGCGTAGCGCCTCGGACGGCGTAGCGCTGGAGAGAGTTTATGACTCGCTCTATGCGCATGTTGTACCGCCGCGAGCCGAACTTGTCAACCTTGTGCCGTGCTTACTTTGTGGTGCCACCTAAGCGGTAGTAGAATCCTGAGAGGAGGTAGCCTCAATGGAGATATCGTCGGAGTTCGATTGGGTGAATCTGACGCCTGAGCCCGGCCATTTCACCTTTGGTTACTATGATCGCTGTCCGTGGGATGCCGGAAACCGTTACCATCTGGCGCTGCGCATCCCCCAACAGGAGCGTCTGCCCGAGCCCAACGAGAGCGCCGACGTCGGATACGTGGATCGAGAGACGCGTGTCTTTCACAAGGTGGCGGAGACGCTTGCCTGGTGCCATCAACAGGGCGCTATGACGCTCTGGCTGGCGCACGAGCCTCGGACCTTTGTGTTCAATGACTTCGTTCGGGAGCCACACGGCTGGCGCCCAATCACGCGGATCTACAACCTCGACCGAGGCATGACCGGCAGTCTCGACGTGCCTCTCTATGCGACCTCTGTAGATGCGAGGTGGGGCGTTACCCTGAACTTCAGCCGCATTCCGCGCCGGGGCTATTCATACGCCCTGGCGGCGCTGCCACGCGAGGCGCCCGACCCCGATATGGATGGCGATGGCCTCTTCCTCGTCGACCTGCACACGGGCGAGTCAAAGTTGATCGCGAGCTACCGGCAGTTGATCGCCTGTCATCCCTTGCCCTATGACCTGACGGCTCAGAAGCCGGGCGGCGTCTATATGTGGCTGAACCACGCGATCTTCAACCGCGATGCGAGCCGTGTGATGGTCCTCTTTCGGTATGCCCCGCAGATGGATCCGCCGTCGCCCTGGCGGACGTTCATGTACACGATGCGGCTTGACGGCAGTGACTTGCGGTGCAGTCTCTCCGACCTACACTGGCGAGGGGGAGCGATCTCGCACCAGATCTGGGGCCGTACCCCCGGCGAAATCCTCGTCGATGCAGACTGGTGTGGCCGGGGGCACGAGTATGTGGTCTTCGATGAGACACGGCACCCACTTCAAGCGCACCGGATTTCGCCAGGTATGGGCCCCGCCGGGCATCTTAACTTCTCGCCCGATGGGCGTTGGATGGCCGCAGACACGTATCCCAACACGGATGGCATTCAACGTCTCGCGCTCGTAGATGTGACAAGTGGTGAGCTCGTCGAGCTTGGACGGTTTGCCCACAGGACGTCCGGCGCCACCGGCGACGTGCGTTGCGACCTGCATCCCCGCTGGTCGGCCGATGGTCGGTTTCTGACGGTGGACACGATCCACGAGGGGGAGCGCAAGATCTATATGTTGGACATGCATGCGGAGGCCATCTCGGCCTGAGAGGCGGACGCCACTCAAGGAGCTATGATGAAGATAACGGATGTTGTGCTGTTCAAAGTACACGGGACTTGGGAAAGCCCGGAGTTCCCGCCCGGCAACCGGCAGTCTCAGGCTGTCGACATCTACCCCGAATTCAACGCCCGCGGCTGGTCCACCGGACCGGGAGGGTCGCAGCCGGTCAGCGAGATCTATGTCGAGATTCAAACCGACGAGGGGATCTCCGGTCTCTTCGGCCCGATCGACAGCTATCAGGCCGACGTCATTCGCACGTTCCTGCGCTCGTACCTGATCGGTCGCGACCCATTGGCGACGGAGCTGCTCCACGACCAGATGCTGCGGTTGAACCGGCACGGGCGGTCCGGCATCTTCATGACGGGGCTCAGCCCGGTCGACTGCGCACTCTGGGACCTCAAGGGCAAGGCCTGGGGCCAGCCGATCTACCGCTTGCTTGGTGGGCCCACGCGGCCCAGTGTGCCCGCCTACGCAAGCATGCTAGGTTATGCCATCGACCCCGAGATCGCCGCCGAGGTCGCGGTGGATTTCAAGGATCAGGGCTTTACCGCGCAGAAGTGGTTCTTCCGCTATGGCCCGGGTGATGGAGAGGCGGGCAAGCTGCGAAACTTGGCGTTGGTGCAGTCCCTTCGTGATGCGCTGGGTCCCTTCTACCCGCTGATGTTCGACGCCTATATGGGGTGGGATCTCAGTTACGCCTCCGAGATGGTGCGCGCGCTGGAATCCTACAACGTCAGGTGGTTGGAGGAGCCCATTCCCCCGGAGCGGGTGGGTGCCTTCCGGAAGCTCAGCCAGGCTGCCGGGGTGCCGTTGGCGACCGGCGAGCACGTTTACACGCGTTGGCAGGTCAAGGAGCTACTCGTCGACGGGGCCGTCGACGTCATCCAGACCGACCCGGATTGGACGGGTGGGATCACCGAACTGGTCAAGATCTGCAGCCTGGCCTCGGCGTTTGAGGTGCCGGTCATTGCCCACGGGCATTCGCTTCTGGCGGCGTTGCACGTCGCCGGCGCGCAATCGCCAAGCACCGTGCCCTATGTCGAATACCTTATCCGGCACCAGGCGCGCAAGCAGTTCTTCCACAAGCCGCTCTATGTGCCGCAGGACGGCAATGTCACGCTGCCCGATCTACCGGGGCTGGGCCTGGTTCTTGACGAGGAACATATCGAGTCGCGGGAGAGCGTTTGAACGTTATCACGTGATCACGTTTGAACGTTAACACGTGGCAACGTTCAAACGTTCTTATCCCTTCATTCCAAGGAGAAATCGAATGACCACCAAGACGGATGAGGTTCTGACGATGTGGCCGGATGGTTACGTGCAGGCAAATGGCATTCGGATGCACTACTGGCGCACGGGTGATGGCACGAAGCCGGCCCTTGTGCTCTGCCACGGCTTCAGTGACAATGGGCTTTGCTGGATTTCGGTCACGAAGGCACTGGAGGACGACTACGACATCGTGATGGCGGACGCCCGCGGGCACGGCCTGTCGGACGCGCCCGAGAGCGGTTACACGACCGCCGATCGCGCCGATGACGTGGCAGGTGTCGTTCAGGCGTTGGGGTTGGAAAAGCCCGCGATCCTGGGTCACTCGATGGGTGCCTCCACGGCGGCAGCGGCGGCGGCGCAGTACCCGGATCTCTTCGGCAAGGTGCTGCTGGAGGATCCTGCTTGGTTCGAGGAGGGGAGCCGCCGCCAGGCGAGGACCGAGGAGGAGCGTGAGACATGGCTCAAGCAGCGAAGAGATGAGATTGTCGAGCGCAATAAGATGAGCAAGGAGGCGCTGATCGCACTGTGCCGCGAGCAGTCCCCGACGTGGCCGGAGGCCGAACTCGAACCCTGGGCCCTCTCCAAGCAGCAGCTCAGCCCCAACGTCGTCGGTGGACGTGAGGGCCGGCCCAAGCCATGGCGCTGAGACTGCGGCCGCGATCACCGCGCCGACACTGCTCATCACGGCCGATACCGAGAAAGGATCGATCGTGACGCAGGAGATTGCGAAGGAAGCGACAGAGCTCAACCCCAAGATCGAGGTGGTCCTCATCGAGGGTGCCGGTCACAATATCCGTCGCGAAGCCTTCGAGGCCTATATGGACGCCGTGAAGGCGTTCCTGGCGAGGTAAAAGGGCGACCGACGGGTGAGAGCTTCCCACCAATCGTCACTCACCATGCATTGGGCGTCAGGTTCTGCGTTTTGGTTCATTCAAGTGAGGCGAGGTCTATGTCCAAAGACGTTCAGGTAAAGATCGGGTTTGTGCCGTCGTACCGGTTCCGGTTCACGCCCTGGTGTGAGAAGATGCGAGCCGACAGTTTGGCGGCGTTTGCAAAGGTAGAGGGGATGGAGGTCGTTGTGCCGCAGCCGGGGCCTGATGACACGACGCTCGACGCGGAGAAGGGATTGACCCCCCACGGCACGGTGTCCACGCTGGATCAGGCAGAGGTTGTCGCGGAGTACTTCCGACGCCAGAAGGTGGATGGCGTGATCCTCTGCCCGCTGGATTTCGGAGACGAGCGGTCGGCGGTGAAGGTGGCTGAGTTGCTCGGTGTGCCGGTGCTGCTCTATGCGACCAAGGAGCCGCCAGGTCGGGACGACCCGGGGATGACGCGGGTCTCCGATTCGTACTGCGGCAATCTCTCGATGGCATCGGGCCTCTACCGGCGGAAGATCGCCTTCCGCTACGCAGGGCTCTTCTTCCCCGATGATCCGGAGTTTCTGCCGGAGGTGCAGGATTTCGTGCGGGCCGTGGCGGTCGTCAAGGGGCTGAAAGGGGCGCGGATCGGACAGGTGGGGGTGCGTCCTCCGACGTTTGAAACCGTCGGCTACGATGAGGTCGCGATGATTCGCACCTTCGGCCAAAATATGATCTACACCAACCTATCTGACATCGTCGATCGCGCGGTCGCGCTGGCGGATGACGATCCGGAGGTTCTCGAGACGATCACGGATTTCCGCGCGTCGTACGACGAGATCACAGTTTCGGACCGGTATCTACTTTACGCCTCCAAGCTGGAGGTGGCGCTCACCGCATTCTTTGTGGACAACGATCTGTCGGCGATGGCGATGCAGTGCTGGCCCTCGATTCAACGGCTGATGGGGATTTCGGTGTGTACCACGTATGGCCGGATGACGGGGAAAGGGATGTTGACCGCGTGTGAGGCGGACGTGTTGGGTGCGCTCTCGATGTTGGTTTGCCACCGGGCAGCGCTGGGGCAGACGCTGCCGCACTTCGTGGACTGGACGATTCGCCACCGGGAACACCCCAATCGGTTGCTGGCGTGGCATTGCGGGAACGCGCCGACGTGCCTCGCCTGCGAGGATGACACGACCGCGCTGCGATCACGCCGCGACATGACGGGCGAACTGGCGCCCGAGGAGACTGATGTGCAACAAGGGTTGAGCCAGTTTCAGCTCAAGCCGGGCACGGTGACGTTCGTGCGCCTGGCAGAGTATGACGACGCGTGGAAGATGCTGATCGCGACCGGCGAGATCGTGCCCAGCGACGAGACACTCGCGGGGACGTGGTCGTGGGTAGAGGTGGAGGACCACGATCGGCTCTATCGTACCCTGGTCGAGGAAGGCTTTATCCATCACGCCAGTATGATTCATGGGGACTACACAAAGCCGCTGCTGCAGGTGTGCAAGTTCCTCGGGATCGAAGCGGTGGTGGTGTAGCGACAGACGTGATTCGGGACGGGGGATTGGGGACTCGGCTTCTCGATTCCCAATCACCCGTCCCTTCTGTCAGAAGGAGAGCAGGATGGCTTTTGAGATCAAGCGTGGAACTAACATCTCGCACTGGCTGAGTCAGAGCCGGCGGCGGGAGGAAGAACGGCTGGCGTTCTTCACCGAGCGCGATGTCCATCGGATAGCGACGATGGGGGGAGGCCGTTTCGATCATATTCGACTGCCGGTGGATGAGGAACAGCTTTGGGATGAGGCCGGCGAGAAGGATACCGAGGCCTTTGAGCTCCTTGATTCCGCGCTGGACTGGTGTGAGGACGAGGGGTTGCGCGTGGTGGTCGATCTGCATATTCTGCGCTCACATCACTTTCTCGATGAGCAGGATCCGCCACTGTATACAGACCCCGAGGAGGAGACGCGCTTTGTCGGACTCTGGCGCTATATCTCCGATCACCTGGATTGGCGATCGACGGATCTCGTGGCCTATGAGCTTCTGAACGAGCCCGTGGCCCGCGGACCTGAGGATTGGAACCGGGTGGCAATGGCGGCCTATCAGGCGATCCGAGAGCGGGAGCCGGAGCGTACGATCGTGCTCGGGTCGAACTGGTTCAACCAGCCGCAGACGTTTCACAGCCTGGACGTGCCGGAGGACGACGACACCATCCTGACGTTTCATTACTACCGGCCGATGTTTGTTACCCACTATACGGCCCCCTGGTGGGCTGTCGGGGGTACATATGCCGGGCCGGTCAACTACCCGGGGCGTCCTATTGCGAGACGCGACCTCAGGGGACTGGATGAGGCTCTCCGCGAGGAGATCGAAGCCCAGGGTTGGAATCGCCCGTTCAGCCGACAGACGATCGTCGAGGATCTGGCCGAGCCCCTCGCGGTGCGGGACGATCTGGGGTTGCCGCTCTATTGCGGCGAGTTCGGGTGCTATGACCGGACGCCCGACCCGCTGCGCCTGGCGTGGTATCGGGACATGCTGTCGGTCTTCGACGAATACGACATCGGCTGGGCAAACTGGGACTACAAGGGCTCCTTTGGCGTCGTCGACCAAAACGGCGAGCCAACCGCCATTGCGGAAGCGCTCCTTGGATAGACTATCTACCGGGTTGCTCACGCCGTCTGCGGCGCGCAACCCGGAAGGTAAAAAGCGAGGTAAGGTATGAGTGATAGACCGCGATTGTACCTGGTGTGTAACGCGCACCTTGACCCGGTGTGGATGTGGGAATGGGAGGAGGGCGCGGCGGAGGCGATCTCGACCTTCCGCACTGCAGCGGATCTGTGCGAGGCATTCGACGGCTTTGTCTTCAACCACAATGAGGTGGTGCTCTACCAATGGGTCGAGACCTATGAGCCCGAACTCTTCGCCCGGATCCAACGGTTGGTTCGAGAGGGCCGGTGGCACATCATGGGCGGATGGTTCCTCCAGCCCGACTGCAACATGCCCAGTGGCGAGTCGTTCGTGCGTCAGATTCTCGTCGGGCGGCGTTATTTCGGTGAGAAGTTCGGAGCGCGACCGACGACGGCGATCAACTTCGATCCCTTTGGCCATACCCGGGGCCTGGTCCAGATCATGGCCAAGGCCGGCTATGATAGCTATCTCTTCTGCCGCCCGTCGGAGGAAGATTGCCATCTCCCAGACCACGACTTCGTTTGGGTGGGCTATGATGGATCGGAGGTCATCGGGCACCGGTCGATGACGTGGTATCTATCGAGTTTGGGTGGGGCGCGCGAGAAGGTTGAGACGTTCCTGGCGGAGTATCCCGACCGCGACGCGAGCCTGATCCTTTGGGGCGTGGGCAATCACGGGGGTGGGCCTTCGCGGAAGGATCTCAGCGAGTTGGCGGCCCTCATGGATGAGACCAAAACGGCGGAAATTCTTCATTCGACGCCGGAGGCATACTTCGCGGATCTTACGGCGTCTCGTGATCGAGCAACGCTGCCGCGTCACGAGCGTGACATCAACCCGTGGGCCGTGGGCTGCTATACCTCACAAATCAGGATCAAACAGCAGCATCGTGCGCTGGAGAACGCGCTCTATGCTACGGAGAAAATGGCCTCCACGGCAGCGCTGCAGGGGCTGTTGCCCTATCCCAAGGCTGAGTTGGATGCGGCACAGCGCGATCTCCTTTTCTCCGAGTTTCACGATATCCTGCCGGGGTCATCCATCCAGCCCGTGGAGGAAATGTCGCTGCGAGTGCTGGGGCACGGGCTGGAGACCCTGTCGCGCGTCCGCGCCGGGACCTTCTTCGCGCTGGCCCAGGGACAGCCGAAGGCAGCCGAGGGCGAGATCCCAATCCTGGTCTACAACCCGCATCCTTTCCCGGTGAGGACGACGGTGACGTGTGAGTTCCAGCTGGCGGATCAGAATTGGGACGATACCTTTACCCAGGTCATGGCCACGCAGGCAGGCGTCCCACTGCCGACGCAGGTGGAGAAGGAGGCGGGTAATCTCTCCCTCGACTGGCGCAAGCGGGTCGTATTTGAGGCGACACTGGCACCCAGCCGGATGAACCGTTTCGACTGCAGGCTCTCCGTGCTGCCCGAGAAACCACCGCTGAAGCTCAGCCCTAACGAGGGCCTCATCCACTTCGAGACGCCGGAACTCGAGGTTGACATCGACGTGGCGACGGGGCTGATCGGTCGCTACCGTGCGGGGGGGATCGATATCCTGGCACCCGGTGCATTCGAGGCACTGGTCGTAGCTGATTCCGAGGATCCCTGGGGAATGCGAGGGCGGCGGTTCGACGAGGTGGTCTCGTCGTTCGCGCTGATGACGTCCGCGGAGAGCGCCGCGTTCTCCGGCGTGCGCGTGGACGAACTCCCGGCAGTGCGCGTGATCGAAGATGGCGACGTGCGGACCGTCGTCGAGGCGGTCTTCGCCTACGAGCGATCTGCAATCTGTGTCCACTACATCCTGCCCAAACGGGGCACTGAGATTGAGGTCGAGCTGCGGGTGTTGTGGCTCGAGAAGGACCGGATGTTGAAGCTGGCCGTGCCGACGGCGATGACCCGAGGAACGTACGTAGGTCAGGTGGCCTATGGGGTTGCCGATCTGCCCGGCAACGGGGACGAAGCGGTGGCGCAGAAGTGGGTGGCTGTCGTGGACGCGGAAGCGGATCGAGCGCTCACCTGTATCGACGATGGGATCTACGGCTCCGACTTCTCGGAGGGCACACTTCACCTGACGTTGTTGCGCTCCCCGGCCTATTCGGGGCATCCGATTCTCGATCGACCGGTCGTGCTCCAGGATCGGTTCACGCCGCGTATTGACCAGGGCGAGCGGCTCTACCGCTTCTGGTTCAACGCCGGTCCCGTGCGCACGCGCCTGGATGCCGTGGACCGTGAAGCGCTGGTGCACAACGAGAAACCCTTCGCCCTCTCGTTCTTCCCACAGGGGGAGGGCGCGGCACCGAGGCCGGGGCTGCTGTTGGGAGACGACGTGGTGCAGTTGACGGCCTTCAAGCGCGCCGAAGATGGCGCGGGCTATATCGTCCGGCTCTTCGAGCCGACGGGTCAGCCGCGATCGACCTCCGTGTCGGTGCCGTCGCTCGGACTCACGGTCGCTGTGGATCTGGGCGGATTCGAGATCAAGACCCTGCGCCTGGATCCGGTTGCAGGCACGTTGACCGAGGCCGGGCTGATGGAGAGCGAATAGCAGTCAGCGATCAGCTGAGCGCCAAAGGAGGTATACCGACGTGAATATCATCCTCTGCATCATCGATACGCTGCGCTACGATTACGTTCGCGCGAACGGGGCGAACGACCGGATCGAGACGCCAAATCTGGACCGGCTGGCCCGTGAGTCGCTGGCCTTTGACCACGCGTACGCCGCCAGCTATCCCACGATACCTCATCGCACCGATATGATGACGGGAGAGTTTGCTTGGGCCTATCGGGGGCCGTTTCATCCGTGGATGCCGCTGCCGTTCGACGTGCCGACACTCCCGCGGCTACTGGCGCAGAACGGATATGCCACCCAATTGATTCACGACACGCCCCATCTCGTCAATGGAGGGCACGCCTTCGATTACCCGTTCGCAGCCTGGACTTTCCTCCACGGCGCCGAAGTGGACCGCCCCTGGATCGATGATCAGGTCCTGACGCCTCTGGAAAACTGGGGCCACGATCCGCTCTTTGACGCCATGGAACCAGGTGTATTGTCTGGGGGAACACGGCGTATGCTCCTCAGCTACGCCCGCGCCAATCGGAATCGCACTCGACCGGAGGATTGGAACGCGGCGAAGGTTTTCCTCAAGGGTGCCGAGTTCCTGCGTGACAATGCGACGCGAGGCAGCACGCGCGAGGACAGTTTCTTCCTCTGGCTGGATTGTTTCGATCCCCACGAGCCCTGGGATGTGCCGCCGGAGTTCGTCCGGCGTTATGACCGGAGCCCGGGCTATGATGGTCGCGTCGATATCCGTGCCTTTGACAGCGCGGTGCGCAATCCCAAAGGCGGTGTCTTCCCCCCAGGTGTTCGCGAGCGTCTGACTGCCTATTATGCGGGCAAGGTGACGTGGGTGGATCGTTGGTTTGGCGAGATTCTCCGGGCCTTGGAGGAGACCGGCCTTGATCGGAACACGGCGATTGTCTTGACCGCGGATCACGGCACGAATCTCGGGGAGCGCGGCGGCTTTGGCAAGACCGGGGTGGCTAACGAGCAGGAGGCACACGTCCCGCTGCTGGTTCACCTGCCCGGTGAGACAGGACCTGTCGGTCGCTCGGAGGTGATCGTGCAGCCTCAGGATATCGCCGCGACCCTCCTGGGCATTGCGGGGGTCGAGCGACCTGAGGCCTGGGTAGGCCGGGATCTGCTCGATCCTGTCGAGCGCGTCGGCGCCGAACCTCGCGCGGTAGCCATCGCCGGACAGAGTGTGGAGAGCTGGCGCGGAGATCCACGCCAGACTCTATTTAGCGTGTTCAGCCACGAATGGTACCTCAATCTCGCGGCCGATCCTGCTGCGTGCCGGCTCTTCGAGCATGGTTCGGTGGAGGACGTCGCGGAGAGCTATCCTGGAATCGTCACGGATCTGCGGGAGGCCGGCCTTGCTGAAGCCTCACGCAGGGGTACCCATCCCAAGCTCATGGCCTGGATGCAAAGCGAAGGCCGTGCCCCCTTCCCCGCTGAATGCACCCAGTGGGTTGGCCCTCCCAACTGGCGCACGTACTGGGAGAACGTCTACGAGGAGTAGGGCATCGATGGTATGGTAGCTGGATGCTGTTTCTCCCGGGTTGGCCAATGCCGAAAGCATGCAACCCGGGAGGCGCATACGTCGCGGGAGGCCGTTGTATGAGACGACTTGGGTGGCTCATCGTTCCGGCAGTCGTGCTGCTGGCTGGTGCGTGTGGCCCTGCGCAGCCCACGCCCTATGCCATTACCACCGGAGGTGGACAAGTGTGGGATCTTGTGTGGTCTGACGAGTTCGATTACAAGGGCCTCCCGGACCCGGATCGCTGGGGGTACGAGGTGGGGTTCGTGCGCAACAACGAGCTCCAGTACTATACCGAAGCGCGGAAGGAGAACGCCTACGTTCAAGACGGTGTGCTGACCATCACGTCGCGTAAGGAGGCCTATGAGGGTGCCGGCTATACGTCGGCCAGCGTGACGACGAAAGAGACGGCCGCCTGGACTTACGGGCGCATCGAGGTGCGCGCCAAGCTCCCGCGCGGCATCGGGATGTGGCCCGCGATCTGGTCGTTGGGGACCAATATCGACGACGTGGGATGGCCGGCCTGCGGTGAGATCGACATCATGGAGAACGTGGGGTTCGATCCCCTGATGATCCACGGCACCATCCACACAGCAGCATCAGAGGCATCGGATGGGACGAGCACAGGAAGCAGCGTCCCCATACCGGATGTGAGCAAAGAGTTCCACGTCTATGCTATCGAGTGGTTCCAGGACCGCATTGACTTCTTCATCGACGATCAGCGCTACTATACCTATCAGAACGCCGGCACCGGTGTGGACGCGTGGCCCTTCGATCAGCCCCAGTACTTGATCCTGAACGCTGCCATCGGTGGCAGTTGGGGTGGACAGTACGGCGTGGACGACACGATCTTCCCGCAGACGTACGAGATCGACTACGTGCGGGTGTATGAGGCGCGCAGCCAGTGACGATTGACGATTGAAAAGTGACGGGTAGGCCTCGCCGTTGGAAGGAGATGCTCAATGTCCGAGATCATGATCGGCACCAGTGCGTTCGCTAACGCCGATACCGCGCTGATGAAGTCTGCCGGCATCGGATGGGTGCGCCAGAACTTCGACTATCCCTTCACGGACCACGTGGGTGGTGAGACGACCGATGCTTATCGCGCGGCGAAGGCCGGCGCGCTTGCGTGGGTCGCGAAGGGATTTCGCGTGATGGGAGTCTCGCCTCTGTTGGGCATCGGTATACAAGAACCCGATGCACAGGGCGTGTTGCGGACGGTCTGGCACGACGGTGTGCCCGGCTATATGGGCAAGCCGGGGACGGGCGACTTTCTGCAGAACTATCGCGAGCTCTGCCGCTTCCTGGCCCAGGATCTTCACGGTGCGGTCGAGATGTGGCAGATCGCCAACGAGCTCGATATCCCGATTTTCGCGGGTCCGCTCAACCCGCGCGAGGCCGGCGATCTGATTCTTGCCGGTGCCCGTGGGCTCAAGATGGGCGATCCCGGCTTGATCGTGGGCACGAACACCGCCGGAAGCGACAAGGCCTACTTCCTCTACGGGCGCCTGCACGCCGAGCAGGAAGGGCTGCTCGACTACTGCGGCGTCGATGCCTACTATGGGACGTGGCAAGGAGGCGGGCCGGAGGCGTGGTCCGATCGCATCGCCGAGCTCTACGCGTTGACTCAGACCAAGGTCCTGGTCAACGAGTGGGGGTATTCGTCGGTCGGGGGGCTGCTTACCGAGGAGGAACGCGCCTCGCATCCCTATGTCTGCCAATACAAGAAATGGTACTATGCCTGGGACGCCGGGCACACGCCCGAGGTGCAGGCGAAGTTCGTGCGTGTGGCGTTCGAGGGATTCCGGGCGCAACGCGACAGACTTCTGGGCGCCTTCTTCTACCGCTGGGAGGATCAGGCCCAATGTTGGCAGTGCGGCGCGCCCGACTGCCCTGCAGAGACCGCCTGGGGCCTGGTCGGCATCGACCAGAGCCCGAAGCCGGCGCTGGCGGCATTTGCGGAAGGTGTAGAACAACTGACGAGTGACCATTGACGATTGGCCCGTGAAGCGATGGGCAACGAGTAATCAGACGCCGGCGAGGTCGCTCGTCACGAATCCGGTCAATCGTCACCCATCGCTCGTCTTCCTGGAAACACTTGTATAGGAGATACGTATGGCCTTTTCCTGGGACTTTCCCTACAAATCACAGCGCATGCCGATTCTGGCCAGGTCCGTCGTCGCGACATCGCAGCCACTGGCGGCGGAGGCGGGGCTGGCGGCGCTGCGGAAGGGCGGCAACGCGGTCGACGCTGCGCTCGCCACTGCCATCACGTTGACCGTCGTCGAGCCGACGAGTAACGGCATCGGCAGCGACGCCTTTGCCATTGTCTGGGATGGAACGCAGCTTCACGGACTGAACGCTTCGGGGCGTTCGCCGAAGGCGCTGACGCCGGAGCGTTTTGAGGGGCTGGACCAAATGCCCGCCATCGGGTGGGACCCGGTGACGGTGCCCGGCGCGGTTAGCGCGTGGGTGGCGCTCTCCGAGAAGTTGGGCAAGTTGCCTTTTGAGGAGCTCGTCGTCGACGCGGTGCGCCACGCGCGCGACGGGTACCTGGTCTCGCCCATCACGGCGTGGGCGTGGGGGCGCTCGGAGGCACGCTACAGCCACTTCCCCTCCTTTGTCGATACCTTCCTGCCCGGGGGACAGGCGCCGCGACCGGGGGAACTCATCTGCTTGCCCGACCACGCGGCGACGCTGGAGACGATTGCTGCGACTCGTGGCGAGGCCTTCTACCGTGGGGCGTTGGCCGAGAAGATCGCGGCGCACGCGCGCGCGACGGGCGGGTTGATGACCGAGGAGGATCTCGCCGCGCACGCGCCGGAGTGGGTCACGCCGATGGCACAGGCCTATCACGACGTACGCCTGCACGAGATCCCGCCAAACGGCCAGGGCCTGGCGGCGCTGATTGCCCTGGGCATCCTCCAGCACTTCGACCTGGCCTCGTATCCGGTGGACTCCGCGGACAGCGTGCACCTGCAGGTGGAGGCGATGAAGATCGCCTTTGCCGAGGCCCACCGTCACATCGCCGACCCGGCGTGGATGGAAGTGCCGCCCGAGGCACTCTTGGTACCCGAGTTCCTCGCGGGGCGCGCTCGCGAGATCGATATGGCACGCGCCAAGCTCCCCGTCTCCACCCTGCCCACGGATCACGGCACGGTCTATCTCACCGCTGCCGACGCGGACGGGATGATGGTGTCGTATATCCAGTCGAACTACCATGGTTTCGGTTCCGGCATCGTGATTCCCGGCACCGGTATCTCACTGCAGGACCGGGGCGCGGGTTTCACGCTTCAGAAAGGTCATCCCAACCGGGTAGCGGGCGGGAAGCGTCCTTATCACACCATCATCCCCGCCTTCGTCACGGGGGAGGACGAGCACCCCGTGATGAGCTTTGGCGTCATGGGCGGTCCGATGCAGCCGCAGGGTCACCTGCAGATGATGGTGCGCATCTTCGACTATGGCCAGAATCCGCAGGTCGCCTCGGACGGGCCGCGGTGGTTCGTGGACGATGAGGGCGATCTTTGGCTGGAAGCGGGCTTTGCCCCCGAGGTCGTGGCCGACCTGCAGGCGCGCGGACATACGGTCCACGACGCCACATCGCCGGGCCGGTTCGGCGGCGCCCAGTTGATCTACCGTCTCGATGGCGGCTATTGCGCCGGGACCGACTGGCGTAAGGACGGTCAGGCTGTCGGGTTCTGACGGTTCGGCATCAAGCGGTTGAGCGTTCAGGTGGCGGCCAACATAACGTAAGTGAAATCCGTATGAGCAGGAGGTGAGCGAGATGAAGATCGGGATTGTGAGTGCAGCGTTTCCAACACTGAGTTTTGAGCAGATGTTGGACTTTCTTTCGACGAATGGATTCGGCTCGGTGGAGGTCGCTTGTTGGCCTGCGGGAGCGGGCAAAGACAGGAAGTACGGCGGTGTGGTGCACATCGACGTGGAGTCGTTGTCCGCCACCCGCGTCGATGAGATCAAGGGGCTGTGCAAGGAGAAGGGCATCGAGCTCTCCGTGCTGGGCTACTATGCCAACACGCTGCACGACGATCCCGAACACAGGGCGCGGGTGATCGATCACTTGAAGAAGGTCATCCTCGGCGCCGAGAAACTGGGTGTCGGCGTCGTCGGGACCTTCACCGGACGACCGGCCACCCTCGTGGCGCGAAACTGGCAGGAGACGATCGACCGGCACTTCGAGGAGTACCTGAAGGTGTGGCCGGACCTGATCGAGTTTGCTGCGGACCACAACGTCAAGATTGCCATCGAGCACTGCCCGATGCTCTGGTACGACACCTGGCCGGGCGGCGATAACCTGAGCTATTCGCCCGCAATCCTGCGACGATCGTTTGAGGCGATACCGGATGCAAACTACGGGATCCTCTACGATCCGTCGCATTTCATCTGGCAGCAGATCGACTACATCCGTTTCATCTATGACTTCAAGGACCGCATCTTCTCCGTCCACGCCCAGGATATGGATCTGGATGAGGAGATGCTCTACCAGCACGGAACCTTGAGTGCGGGGATCGAGGTACAGCAGCGCCGCATCCCCGGGATGGGACGGGTCGACTGGCGGGAAGTGGCGAAAGCGCTGTACAACGTAGGCTACAACTGGGTCATGAACATCGAGCACGAGGACGCTAACTGGGAGGGAAGCGTCGAGAAAGTCCAGCAGGGCTTCCTGCTCGCCAAGCAGCACCTGGACGGCCTCGCTATATGATCTGCGCCTGGAAGCCCGATTGGCCCATCGCCAAGCAGCACTTCATTGACTGGTGGCACCACGATGGCTTGATCCTGTGGGGCACACCTGTGCCACGGGCCGAGCCGCACGAGGCAATGGAACATCCGGGCGATGCGCCGGATATCACTTACTATTACACTCAGCCCGAGTGGAAGGCTCGTTGGAATCACTACCGCCTCGCCGAACATGCTTTCCTGGCGGACACTTTGCCGATCGCCAATGCGGACGTCGGGCCGGGATCGCTGGCGCTCTATCTGGGCGGGGAGGCGAGGCTCGCCGACGACACCGTCTGGTACGAGCCGATGATCGATCCCCTCGATCCCGAGGGGTATCCGCCGCTCCGGTTCAGACCCGAATCCCGGTGGTGGCAGATCACCGAGGCGACGCTAGAAGCCTGCGCGAATCTTGCGCGGGGAAAGTACTTCGTCGGTTGTCCGGACGTTATCGAAAACGTGGACATCGTTGCGGCGCTTCGCGATCCGCAGATGTTGCTGATGGACATGATCGAGCGCCCCGACTGGGTGATCCGCAAAGTCGATGAGGTCAACCGGGCCTTCTTTGAGGTGTACGACCGTATTTACGACGTCATCAGGGCGGCAGACGGCAGCTCGACCTTCTGTGCGTTCGGCCTCTGGAGCCCCGGCAAGATGGCTAAGGTGCAGTGCGATGCGTCGGCGATGTTCTCTCCGCGGATGTTCGCGACCTTCGTCGTTCCTGCACTCACCGAGCAGTGTGCGTGGTTGGACCATTCGATGTTCCACCTCGACGGACATCAGTGCATTCCCCACCTGGATCTGCTGCTCGACATTGAGCCGCTGGACGCGATCGAATGGACGCCGGATCCTCAAGTGCCTACCGGCGGCAACCCGGCGTGGTATCCGATGTATCGCAGGATCCTGTCGGCCGGCAAGTCGGTCCAGGCGATCGGGGTGAGACCGGAGGAGGTCGTCCCGCTCTCTGGACGCCGTGGGCGGTGCAGGGATGTACATCGCGACGTCGTTTGCCGACGAGGCGCAGGCCGAGGTGTTGATGAAGGCGGTGGAGCCGTACAGATAGAAGCCGGATGCCGGACGGTGAGAACCGGACAGGAGCTGATCGCTCAATGGCTTTCTCGCTGATTCGCCTGGAGGTGTGAGATGCAGCGACGTCTCATCGTCATCACCGGGGTTGCAGGGGTGGCTATGTTGCTGGTGGCCGTCCTTATGGTGGGAATGCTGTTCAGTCCCGGGCGGCAGGTTGCGACGTGGGAGACGGCCTTGCAGGCCTATCTCGACTACAAGGTGAATGTCGATGGAGTGTCTCTGACCGTGGTCGAAACCGAGCGGGCCACGTCGCCCCAGGACTTCGACAAATCTATGGGCGGGGTGACCTACGGGGATGATGCCTTCTACGATACCCGGATCACGTACCGTCCGGCAATGCCGACTCCGTCGGTCCCGGGATTGGCACCATCGCAGCCAAAGCGTCCGATCCCCTATCCCCCGAAAGACGTCTGGTGCGTGCTGTTGGCCCCGGACCCAATGGACGAAGCTGGGGATCGCCTCGTCTTTTCCGCGCTACATCAGGATCTCTACAACGCCGCGTGGATTGTGCACGAGGTACCGTCCGACACTTTCATGGAGACCGAGCTTCGCGCGCTTGGTTGTAACACGATAGCGGACGCGGCGCGTCCATAGGTTTCCTGCGTGCTCATCATCGGAGAATGTACATATGACCCTACACGTCTGGTTAGAATCCTCGCTGGTCCGGCACTTTCCCATCACGCCTGCATTGCGTCCGGGGCCGCTCGTCCTACACGGCGCACGCAACGAGCAGCTGAGCTTTCAGGTTGTGCTCCGGCTGGAGGACGAGGAGCGACGTCACGTACGCGTCGCCGTCGATGGGCCGCCCGGATGGTCGGTCCGCGTGCGCCGGGTCGGCTACGTTCCTGTCCGTCATCACAACACGCCCGTCGATGAGGACACGGACGTAAGCGGCACCATCCCCGGTTTTGTCCCTGATCCGCTCTTCGATGAGGACGAGATGTTACTACCGGAGAGGGAGACCCACGCCTTCTGGGTGACGGCTATTCCCGGCACGGGTACGCCCGCCGGCATGGCCGACCTTCAGGTCCGTGTGATTCCCGAGCGTGGTGCGGAAGTTGATCGCGTCGTCACGGTCTACCTCCACGATGTGGTGCTCGAACCGCGAAGAGATTTCCACATCACGCACTGGTTCTACGTCGACGCCCTGATCGACTGGTACCGGACCGATCTCTTCGACGCGCGATTTTGGGCTGTCCTGCCGGCCTACATCCGCGACGTGGTGGCACACGGGCAGGACACGCTCTACGTCCCCGTCTTCACGCCGCCGCTCGATGGGGTGAAACGTCCCAGCCAGTTGCTGAACGTACAGCGCACGACGGACGCGAGGTATTCCTTTGACTGGCGCGACGTCAAACGCTACGTCGATCAGGCGAAGGCCGCGGGTATCACCCACTTCGAATGGTGTCACTTTTTCACCCAGTGGGGCGCGAAATACGCGATCCGCATCTACGAGGGACAGGGGCGCGAGGAGCGCCTGCTCTGGGACCCGGAGACCCCGGCGACGTCGGAGACCTATCGCGGCTTCCTCGCACAGTTCTTGCCCGAGCTGCACCGTTTCCTGGTGCAGGAGGAGATCCTCGATCGGTCGTTCTTCCACGTCTCCGATGAGCCTCACGGCGAGCATCTGCCGCAGTACCGCGAGGATCGCGCGATGCTGCGAGAGCTGGCCCCCTGGATTACGACGATGGATGCGCTGAGCGATATCACGTTCGCGCGCCAGGGCGTCATGGATATGCCGATCCCGAGCATCAGCACGGCCCTGGACTTTGCTGCCGAGGGGATCCCATCCTGGTGCTACTACTGCTGTGGCCCGCGGGGGCACTATCTCAACCGGCTGCTGGACACACCGCTTCCCAAGATCGCGATGCACGGATTTCTCTTCTACCGCCGGCCCTTCAAGGGCTTTCTTCATTGGGGCTACAATTACTGGTACGAGTCCCAGACCCGCAGCCTGATCGATCCCTACACCGTCCAGGACGGCCTGGCGTGGCAGCGCGGGTGGGCCTACGGCGACCCGTTTATGGTCTATCCGGGACCCGATGGCCCCGTTGACTCGCTGCGCTGGGAGGTCTTCGCCGAGAGCCTGCAGGACTACCGGCTCCTGCAGACGTTCGGCGTCCCGCGTGACGACGCCCTCCTCGCGGACCTGCATAGTTTCGAGGATTTCCCGAAGACTTCGGAGTGGCGTGAAGCCGCCCGGATACGGCTGCTGAAGGGTAAGACCGTCGCCTAGTGCCGGAAGCCTTGCAGCGGCTTTGGCCTGACACAAGCAGGGCCTCGCAAACCGCAGGGCATCCGAACCCTTCGGGAAGGTGTTCGGCACGTGACGGATGTGTCGACCGCCTTCCCGAGAGGTGTTCTGGTTCTCCATTCCTTTGTGCGCGCACGCGGCTCCTCGCTTTTTCCCGGATTTATGTACACTTGTCCCCTATGGACAAGACCACCGCCGCGACGGCAGTCCACGATCGTGCGTGGTTGCGCGGGGCGAGCCGGGCGCTGCCCATCGTGATGGGCTACGTGCCGATCGGCTTTGCCTACGGCGTACTGGCGCAGCAGGCAGGACTCTCGCTTTTCAACACGCTGGCGATGTCGACCATCGTTTACGCCGGCTCGGCGCAGTTGATCGCCGTCGGGCTCTTCGCCGCCGCCGCCCCACCACTCTCGATCATCGCCACCACTTTCATCGTCAACCTGCGCCATATGCTCTTTTCGGCCGCCCTTTCGCCCTATCTCAAGGGCTGGCGCAAGTGGCAATTGGCCGTCTTTGCCTACGAACTCACCGATGAGTCCTTCGCGCTCCACAGCACGCACTTCCCTGCCGGCGTGCCCAGCAAAGTCGAGGTCGGCGCGCTCAACCTGACGGCCCAGGTTTCGTGGATCTTCGGATCGTGGCTGGGCGCCGTGGTCGGGGAGCGCATCACCGATGTCAGGCCACTGGCACTGGATTACACGCTTGCGGCGATGTTCATCGCTCTCCTTGTGATGCAGCTCAAGCGTCGTCTGGAGGTCCTCGTGGCAGTGCTGACCGGGTTGCTCGCCGTCGGGCTCACGCTGTGGGGATTGGGGCGCTGGAGCGTGATTCTGGCGACGCTCGCAGGAGCAACGGCGGGTGTGATGTTGGAACAGTTGCGAAGCCCGGGTGCCGACACGGCGGGCGCCGGCGGGGTTTCGCGCGAGGAGATCGCCCCATGATCGACCAGCAACTGGTCCTTTATACAATGGTCGGCATGCTGGTGGTCACCTACCTCCCCCGTCTGGTGCCCCTCTGGCTCTTCACCTCACGATCGCTGCCGCCGCTGGTGGTAGCGTGGTTGCGCTACGTGCCGGTTGCCGTTCTGTCGGCGATGCTGCTGCCGTCACTGATGCTTACTGAGAACGGGATCGACCTTGGCGGGCATAATCTCTTCTTCTGGGCCGCGATCCCCACTTTTCTTGTGGCCTGGAAGACAAAGAGCCTCTTCGGAGCTGTGTTGGCCGGCATGGTGATTGTGGCTGGCGCACGGCTGCTTTTCGGTATAGCATAGACCTGCTACGCACTCAGTTAAGGAGGACGACTCGATATGAAGCCATTCTCTTACGTGGCCCCGACGTCTGTGGACGCGGCGGTCAGCCTGCTCTCGAAGCATGGCGACCGGGCACGTCCGTTGGCAGGAGGCACGGATCTCCTGGTGCAACTGCGCCAGGGTCGCTACGACCTCGACCTGCTCGTGGATCTCAAGCACATCCCGGAGCTCGTCCAGGTGACCTACGATGACGTCGCAGGCATGACGATCGGCGCCGCGGTGTCGTGTGCGAGGCTCACAGAAGATGCAGAGGTGTGCCGGCACTACCCCGGGCTGATCGACGCGGCCTCCATCATCGGCGGCACCGCGATCCAGGGACGTGCGACGCTCGGCGGAAATCTCTGCAACGCGTCGCCCAGTGGTGATGCGATCACGGCGATGATTATGTTGGGCGCCGAGGCCGTGGTTGTGGGGCCCGGCGGACGACGCATGGTGCCCGTCGCTTCATTCTGCACGGCGCCGGGCGAGACGGTGCTTGGGCAGGGGGAGTTCGTCATAGCCCTCACCTTCCCTGCGCCAAAACCGCATTCGGGTGCCCACTACCTCCGCTTCATCCCGCGAGGTGAGATGGATATCGCTGTGGCGGGCGTTGGGGCGTGGGTGGCACTAAGCGCGGAGCAGGCTCTGATTGTGGACGCGCGCATCGCGCTCTCTGCGGTGGGGCCTACGCCGCTCTTTGTACCAGATGCTGCCTCAGTGCTGGTCGACCAAGCACCCACTGAAGAGGCTTTTGCCAAGGCCGCTGAGAGCGCCGCGGATCAGGCCAGCCCTATCGACGATATGCGGGGTACGGCAGCCCAGCGGCGCCACCTGGTGCGTGTGCTGGTCAAGCGCGCGTTGAGGGAAGCCGCGGCGCGGGCCGGGGCGGATGGGAAAGGGGCATAGCTATGGCGGGAAAACAGATGGTTTCGGCAACGATCAACGGTGAGCTTACCGAGTTTCTCTGCGAGCCTCAGCAGAGCTTACTCGAATGTCTCCGTGACGTGTTGGGCCTGACCGGCGCAAAGGAAGGCTGCAACGATGGCAACTGCGGTGCGTGTGCCGTGCTGCTAGATGGGCGCTTGGTCAATTCCTGTCTCGTCCTTGGGGTCGAGATCGAAGGGCGCGAGGTGACGACGGTCGAGGGGTTGTCGGACTGGCAGGGGCTACACCCGCTTCAGGAGGCCTTCATCGCCGAGGACGCACTTCAATGCGGCTTCTGCACGCCGGGGATGCTGATGGCAAGCAAGGCTCTGTTGGATCGAAACTCCCATCCGACGGAGATCGAGATCCGTACGTGGCTCGCCGGCAATCTCTGCAGGTGCACGGGATATGACAAGATCATACGGGCCGTCAGAAGTGCGGCGCAGACGATGGCGGAGGCGGAGGCATGAGCGATCAGACGATGAGTGCGACGAGGCGAGGTCTCGGCGTAGTAGGGGCGCGCACGCCACGGGTTGACGCTGCGGAGAAGGTCGTCGGGCGCGCGCAATTCGTGGGCGATGTGCACCTGCCGGGCATGGCGGTCGGTAAGGTCCTGCGGAGCCGACATGCCCACGCCCGCATCCGTTCGATCGATACAAGCAAAGCTGAAGCGCTGACAGGTGTGTACGCCGTCGTCACGGCGGCGGATCTTCCCTCCCTCGATCCGGAGACAGCGGTTCGCGACAAATTCGCCCGCGACCGGGTCCTCGCCAGCGACAAGGTGCTCTTCGTCGGGCAGCCGATCGCGGCTGTGGCGGCACGGACTGAGGCCGTCGCCGAGCAGGCGCTGGCGCTGATCGACGTCGAGTTCGAGGTGCTTCCGGCCGTGGTGGACGTGCTCGAGGCGATGAAACCCGACGCGCCGATTCTCCACGAGGGCTTGCGCACGCGCTCGCTCGCCGGTGTCGGCGAGACGCCGACCAACGTGGCGAGCTACACCAAGGATGTGATGGGCGACCCGGAGGCCGGCTTTGCCGCGGCTGACGTCGTCGTCGAG
This sequence comes from uncultured Chloroflexia bacterium, assembly GCA_963775195.1. Taxonomy (GTDB): domain Bacteria; phylum Chloroflexota; class Anaerolineae; order B4-G1; family SLSP01; genus PWVB01. Next base: position 481,873 of record CAVZIC010000016.1, on the reverse strand, counting down.
CGCGAATTCCGGACGACGACGGTGCACCAGGGATACATAGAGCCCCATACGTCCGTCGCGGTCTGGGATGAAGACGGGAACCTGACAATCTACGCGACGACGCAGGGGGCCTTTGCCGTCCGCGACCACGTGGTGGATATGCTGAAGCTGCCGATGTCGCGGATACGCGTCGTCCCTATGGAGGTTGGCGGCGCGTTCGGTGGCAAGAACACCAGCTTCGTGGATACGGTCGCAGCGCTCCTGGCGCGCAAGGCCCGCCGCCCCGTCAAGGTCGCGATGACTCGATACGAGACCTTTGTGGGCACCGGTCCGTCCCCCGGCACCGTGATCCGCGTGAAGATGGGCGGCACCAAAGAGGGTAAGATCACGGCGGTGCACGCGACCTTGATCTATGAGGCCGGCGCGCATCCCGGCTCCCCCGTGGGCACAGGGGCACACGTCATGCTCAACCCCTACGATATCCCCAATGGTATCATTGAGGGGTACGATGTCGTGGTGAACAAATCGCGGGTCGATTCATACCGCGCGCCCGGCGCGACGCAGGCATGTTTTGCTGCCGAGTCCGTGATCAACGAGCTTGCCGACGAGTTGGGCCTCGATCCGCTGGAGTTCAGGCTGCAGAACACGGTGAAACAGGGCACTCAGACGATCGATGGTACGGTGCACAATGACATCGGGGCGAGCGAGGTGCTCCAGGTGGCGATCGACCATCCGCACTACAGCGCCCCGCTGGGCGGCCCGAACCGCGGTCGCGGCGTCGCACACGCCTTCTGGGGTAACTGGGGGGCGCGCTCCAGTGTCACCATCACCGTAAATGGCGATGGGACTGTGGCGCTGGTCACCGGATCCGTGGACATCAGCGGCACCCGCACCAGCACCGCGATGCAGGCCGCCGAGGTCCTGGGGCTCTCGATCGACAGGGTCAAGGCCACGGTAGGCGACACCGACTCGATCGGCTATGCCGACGTCAGCGGCGGCAGCCGGACCACGGTCGCCACCGGCCACGCCGCCGTGAAGGCGGCGCACGACGTCATCGACAAGATGTCCGCGCGGGCCGCGGAGCTGTGGAGCGTCGATGCTGCGGCCGTCACATTCGACAAGACGGCGTTTTTCGTGCCCGGCGACCCGGAGAAGACGATGACCTTCGGCGAGTTGGCCGCGCTGCTGCCCGAGACCGGCAACACTGTCATCGGCGTCGGCAACGTCGACATCCAGAACTGGGGCACCTCTTTCGGCACGCACATCGTCGACGTGGAGGTGGACCCCGAGACGGGCAAGGTGACGGTGCTGCGCTACACGGTATTGCAGGACGTGGGCAAAGCAATTTCTCCGAGCCAGGTGGAAGGGCAGTTGCAGGGCGGTGCCACGCAGGGCATCGGCTGGGCGCTCTACGAGGGCTATAGCTGGGATGCTCAGGGGCAGATGCGCAACCCCAACCTGCTGGACTACAAGATCCCCACGGCGCTGGATGTGCCTCCGATCCAAGCGGTCCTGGTCGAGGTGCCCTATCCCGGACATCCCTTCGGCGCCCGCGGTGTGGGCGAGACGCCCATCCTGCCGCCGCCTGCCGCCATCGCCGAGGCGATCTACCAGGCCGTCGGTGCCCGTCTTTCTGAACTGCCGATGACCCCCACGCGCATCCTCGAGGCGATGGGCGTCATCTAGGAGGACAGAAGCCGGAAACCTGATGCTGGATAGTAGATGTTGGATAGGGCGGCAAGCCGATGCCAGCGCCGTAATGCTAGACTGGACCTATGTCATACCCGGCAGCTACCGATCCAACATCCAACATCCGGCTTCTGGTTTCCGGCTTCTTGGCTGATCGCTGAAAGCTGAGAGCTTGTTTCACCCATGCCAACCGTCATCATTCCCACGCTGATGCGCGACCTGACCGAGGGGCAGGCGCGGGTCGAGGTCGCCGGTCGGACGGTGAGGGCGGTCGTCGGGGCACTGGACGCCCGCTACCCGGGCACCCGCGACCGGCTCTGCGAGGGCGACAGGCTTGCTAGGATGCTTGCCGTCTCGGTCGACGGACGGCTTTCGCGCCTGGGCCTCCATCAGCCCGTGACCGACGCCAGTGAGATCCGGTTCCTGCCCGCTATCGAGGGCGGCTAATCCTGCGAACGTGACCCAAGCAGACCTGGGCTTGGACCACGCAAGGTAGATCCGTACAAGGAGCGATCATGAAAATCCGTGAGATTCGTGCCGTAGGCTTGCGGGGTGACACACCCGAGGGTGGTTGGTCCGAGGAGATCGAGCAGGAGGATTGCGTCCATACGCTCGTCGCCGTGCTCACCGATGAGGGGATCACCGGCTTCGGCAGCGCCTACACCAACGATCGCCTGGTCAAAGGTGCGCTGGCGGTGCTCGCGCCGTTCTACGAGGGTGAGAATGCGCTCGAGCCCGAGCGGGTGACCGAGCGCCTTCGCCAGAACATGTTCTGGATGGGGCGCGGCGGGAGCATCACACACACCATCAGCGGCATCGACATCGCGCTGTGGGACATCCTCGGCAAGGCGACCGGACAGCCCGTCGGGCGGCTGCTGGGTGGGCGCTACCGCGAGCGCGTCAAACCTTACGCCTCACTCCTGATGGAGGAGCCTGCGGCGTTGGTCGACCATCTGGTGCGGGTCAAAGCGCAGGGATTCCGCGCGTTCAAGATGGGCTGGGGGCCCTTCGGGCGCGTCAGCACCGCGATGGACGAGGCCATCGTCCGCGCAGCCCGTGACGCCGTCGGTGAGGACTGTCTTCTGATGGTCGATGCCGGGGGCAGCGATGCCTTCTGGCCCAACGGCTACAAGTGGGCGCTGCGGACGGCGGAGATGCTGGCGGACTATGACGTGACCTGGTTTGAGGAACCTCTCCAGCACGATGCGCTCGACGACTACGTGCGCCTTCGGGAGCGCGCGCCGGTTCCGATTTCCGGCGGCGAGGTCATCACGCGCCGCCAGGCCTTTGTGCCATGGCTGCGCGCGGGGGCCTTTGACATCGTCCAGCCCGATGCCACCAAGGTCGGCGGCCTCTCCGAGTCGCGCCGCATTGGGTGGCTGGCTGAAGCCTTCGGTGTCAAGTTGGTCCCCCACGGCTGGAACACCGCCGTCGGCCTGGCGGCGGATCTCCACCTGGCGTCGGCCCTGCCGACCACCGACCTGGTCGAGTACATCACAGGGTCTCCCTACCTGGACGATCTGGTCGCCGGCGGCTGGCATCTCGATGCCGACGGGATGTTGGCCATTCCCGAGGCCCCCGGCCTCGGGATTACCCTGGATCTCGATGCCGTCGCGCGCTACACCGGCGGAGAACCGTGGATCGAGGTCACCTGATCCGGTGAACGCCGGCTACCGGCTGGTCGAGCCCGACGTTCGGTATCACAAAGCTTTTCTGGCGATGATCGAGGATTTCCGCCTCGCGGGAGAGGACCGTTACCGGAACGTCGCCGAGGTTGCCAGGCACGATTTCCCAACGTACGTTCAACATCTCCAGGATGCCGCACGTGGCATTGGCTTGCGTCCGGACTGGGTGCCGTACACCATATTCTGGATGGTCGGTCCGGGTGCCCCTTTGGTCATCGGCTCGGTTCAGCTACGCCACCGGCTGACACCCGCGCTGGAAAAGGAGGGAGGCCATATCGGCTACAACATCACACCCTCCCGGCGACGTCAGGGCCTCGGCACCCTTCAGCTTGCCCTGGCGCTGGACGAAGTCCGCAACCGCCACGATGCCCTGGGGCTTGACCGCGTTCTGATCACGTGCGACACCGATAACATTGCCTCGGCGCGCATCATCCGGAAAAACGGCGGCGTCTTCGAGAGCGAGGTGATCTCGGATTACAGTGGCAAGCCGGTGTCGCGGTATTGGGTCAGCGTGACGAGGGACGCGTGATCGGTGCACATCGGTCTTGCGGTCAGCGCTCCCCTTTTTGACGGCTGCGTTGGCATAGCTACAATGTCGCCATGCCACGACTACGGAAAGTACCTCAAGTGCGTCGGTATTGTCGCCGTGATGTTGCCTCAACCAAACGCCGGCTACGCCGTTCGGTGGCGCTCCTCCTGGCAGCCATACTGACCGCCGGCGGCTGCGCTACACCGCTGTCGGCTCCCACTGTTACGCCCGAACCGACTGCAACTCCGGCATCCTCGTTCATCATCGACCTGAGTGTGTCTCCCGACGAGCGTTTTCAGACGGTGAAGGACGTCGTCGGGGGAGACTTCGTTCATCGTTTCGGTGGTGTGCACGAGCCACTGGACCCAATCAGCGCCTTCACGATGGAGACCCTCGAGCCGCGCTATGCCCGGGTGAGCATGACGTTGGAGGATTGGGAGCCAATCAACGACGACGGAGATCCGCTGACGTTCAACTGGGAGGGCTTTCACGAGGCCAACTTCATCCCGGCGACGCTGGGCTTCCTGCGCATCATGCAGGCACGCGGTGGTGCGCTTGTGGCCAGCATCTGGGATCTGCCGGACTGGATGGTCGTCGATCCCACGGTGGACAGCCCGCGCGAACTCGACCCCAAGCTCTATCCGGAGGTCGTCGAGACGATCGCTGCCTGGCTGCTTCACGCGCAGGAGTCCTACGGTGTCAGCGTGGACTACGTCTCATTCAATGAGGCCACGCTCGGTGTCAACATTGTCCTCACGCCTGATCAATATGCAGCGCTTATCGGGCTGGCGGGGCCTCGTTTCGAGACCCTTGGCTTGACCACGAAGTGGCTCCTCGGGGATTGCCATAATATCAGCAGTTGCGCCGGCTATGCGGGCGACATCTACGCACACGAGGAGATCCGCCCGTATCTCGGGCCCCTGGCTTTTCATAGCTGGGATGCTACGGTGCTGGATGCCGCCCTGGTCGACATTGCTGACTTCGCTGAGGCCAACGGCTTGGAGGTCTGGTGCACGGAGGGCGGTTGGGATGCGCAACTCTGGCAGATGCCGGACCAATTTCCCACGTGGACCAATGCGCTGTCGCTGGGGACCATCTACAGCCGGGTGCTCAAGCTGAGCCGTGCGACGGTTATTGCGTATTGGCAGATGATGGGTGGGGATTACAGCATCAACGACGGAGAGGCCGGCTTTCCCATCTGGCACGTCCTGAACCAGTACGCGACGCAGTTCCCCGAGGGCACGCAGATCGTCGGGACGTCGCGTGACCGCAGTGGTATCTTCATTCTTGCCGGTCAGGCGCCCGACCACTTCGTCGTGCAGGTCATCAATGGGAACGTGATGGATCTGCCGGCCGTGATCTCGGGCGTGCCCGCAGGCCGCTACACACTCATCCGGTCCTCGGCTGATGTCGTTGACGCTACTACCGGGACCTATGACGTGACCGATGGCCGGGTCGCGCTCGATCTCCCGCGTCGGAGCATCAGCATCCTCACAACGCTCCCGATGGAGACAAGCGTTCCTTAGGTTTTCGATGGTGCTTCTGTGGAGGAGATGATGACCAGATCGCGGAACTCGACCCGGCCATGATCACCGAAAGCCACCTCGCACTTGACACCGGCGGTCACCGTGCTCGCCCCGACGTCTTCAGGCCGGAAGTCGCCGAACGGCCTCCGCAGGGCGTCGTGAGGCGTAGAGAATAGGGAGTGTCCGCGCCGGTGACATCGACCGTGGCGACCTTGGGACAACCTCTCCCCTCGCTCTTGTCGATTGCACTCCGGTCTATAAAATAGTAGATACATCTGTTAAAAATGACATCGACCGGGTGGCCGATGTCGACGGGGTGATATCGAGAGGAGATGGAACATGGCTGAGAACTTGAGACAGATGAAATGTGTGCCGTGCCGCGGCGATGAACCGACGCTGACGAGTGATGAGATTCAGAATCTGATAGCCGCAGGTGCCTGACTGGAAGGTTGTAGAGGACGGCGGGGTCAAGAAGCTGCAGCGTACGTTCAAGTTCAAGAACTTTGCACAGGCGCTGGCTTTCACCAACGCGGTGGGAGAGATAGCGGAAGAGGAAGGGCACCACCCGGTGATCGAGCTCACGTGGGGCCGCGCCACGGTGACGTGGTACACGCACAAGATCAAGGGGCTCCATCAGAACGACTTTGTCATGGCAGCCAAGACCGACGAGTTGGCCGCAGCAGGGTAGCGATCCCGCCGTCCGAGGCGCGATCCTGCCGTCTGAGGCGCGATCCTGCTCAGAACGGCTGGCTCACGTCCGTGTCTTCGGCGAGGATTTCGGCCGCCACCACTTCGGGATCTTTGGCCTGTCCCTCGATCAGCGCAGCCGACAGCACGTCAGGAGCGAGGATACCCCGCAACGTATCGAGGAGCGCTTCCGCCTGGACCTGCATATGGTGATGGATAAGCGGGTGTTGCAGCGCCGAACCCAGGAGGGGAGCAGCGCTCTCGGGGTGCCCTTCGCGGATATCGAGGTCGGCCATGCAGATAAGCACAAGGGGGATTGCTGCGCGTTGGGTCGCGACCCCGAAGCTGTTGGTTGCCAGGGACGATCGGGTTGCCTTGCCAAAGTGGGCGCGTGCCGTCGTCCCATCTCCGGATGCAGCCGCGAGGCGACCAAGGGCGATATCGCTCCACAAGTTACCGGGATCGCCTCGGGTGAGATATTGGCGTGCGGCGGCGACGTCGCCTTTTGCCACCGCGATGATTCCTAACTCCGACTCCAGGAATTGCACCAGGTATGCTGTGCTCTCGCTCCTGGGAACGGTGGCTATAGCTTCGTGCAGGTAGCGCTCCGCGGTTGCGAAGTCGTCGACCTCGAAGGCCAGCAGGCCTAATCTCTGAACGGCCAGTGCGCTGAATTGCGCGTTGCCGATCTCCTGGGCGAGAGCTGCTGCCTCTGTGAACATCTCCCGCGCGGTCTCGTAGTTGCCGAGTTTGCGCTCCAGGTCCGCAGCCGAGTACAGGGCGGTACTGATCCCGCGAAGGTTACCCAGGTCTCGCATGAGGGCCAGCGCTTCCTGATAGCGCTCCCGCGCAGACCGGCGATCGCCACGGCATTCGGCGAGAGAGCCGAAGAGCGCCAGATCCTCTGCTGTGCCTGCCACGTTGCCGAGCTGCCGATTGAGGGCCAGGGCCTCTGAAAGATAGTCCTCGCTGCGCTTGTAGTCATCTCTGCAGTCGGCGACCAGTTGGGCCAGCCGCGCCAGTGCGTCGGCCTGCCCATATGCGTCTCCGCGTTGCTTGTAGTACGACGAGGCTCCGCTCCAGGCGTTCGATTCGTGTCTGACGACTCCCGGCAACGGCGAAGGCAGCCTGACTGAGGGCAAACGCCAGCCCGCCGCTGTCCCCACGAGGCTCGAGGATCGCGAGCGCTTTGAGCAGAGCCTGCTCGGCCTCGGGGTACCGATTCAGGCTGGAGAGGATTCCGCCCTCGCCCGCATAGATCAGGCCCTTGATAAGCGTTGTCTCCTCTGTCTCCGGCTTTCGGCCGATAGCCTGTGCTGTGGCTGCGAGAAGCCGCAACGCTTCGGCATAGCGGTCGCGGAAGACAAAGAAGATGATCAGGCTAAGCAGGGCTTGGTGCAGCGCTTCCAGATCCTCGTGATCGGCTGCCCACATCCACGCGGCCGTGATGTTCTCCACCTCACGGCTGATGACATCCAATGTGTGCTTCTGCTCCGCACCCTTGAGCGCCGGCTCCAGGCTGGTCAGCCACGTCAGGTAGTAACGGCTGTGACGAGCGCGCGCCGCATCGTACGCCTCGGGTGACACGCGCAGTTTCTCCTCGGAATACTGACGGAGCATCTCGTGGAGTTCATAGCGTCGCCCGAGCAGGTTTCTCTCGGCATCGGAGCCCGACTCGTGCAAGATCGATCGGTCCAGGAGGGCGGAAAGGGTCACCAACGACGCGCCCGCCACTTCCCTGGCCGCCTCTCGTGTGAATCCTGATCGGAACACGGCGAGCCTGCCCAGTGGCTCTTGTTCCTTCTCGGGGAGCAAGGTCCACGTATGCTCGAAAATGGTGCGCAGACTGCGATGCCGCCCGGGAACATCGCGCAGCGAGGTGCTCAGGAAGTCAAAGCTGGCCGTGACCTCGTCGGCGATGTCCTGGCAAGACAGGATCCGGGTCCATGCGGCTGCCAGCTCGATCGCCAGCGGGAACCCTTGTACCCGGCGGCAGATCCTCGCGATACTCCGCAGATCCTCCGCCGACGGATCGAAACCAATCGCAGCACGTCGGGCGCTCTGGATAAACAACTGCATAGCGCCGGAGGCTTCGTAGGTCGATATGTCGCCGGTCGGCAGCGTCATACCCGTTACGCTCAAGACCCACTCTGAGCGCAGGTTGAGCCTTTCCCGGGAGGTCACCAACAACCGGACGCCCGTCGCGCTTTGGAGTATGGCTTCGACCAGCGTGATGATCCGCGGGATGGCGCCGTCAACGGCCTGAACTAGGTGCTCGAGATTGTCCAGCACCAATAGGAGCCGCTTGGGGTGTAGGTAGTCGAGGATCTCCTCCTCGGGCGGGCCATCGCCCCGTGTGAGGATCGTGTGCGTAAGTGTGGGCTCCACACGCGCCGTGTAGGGATGTGCCAGTCGCGGGCTCAGACCCTCCGCAATCGCGGCAATCGCGGCCTCAGCCGTCGAGCTGCCGGACAGGGGGACGAAAATGACCCCGTCCGGGTAACTCTTCTCCAGACCGGTGCCGGCCTGTTGGGCGGCTTCCAGTGCCAGGCGAGTCTTGCCGATGCCGCCCGGTCCGACGAGCGTAAGCAGTCGGCACGTGGGCTGTGCCAACAGCCGGCAGACCTCGGCGAGATCGTCCCGGCGACCGACGAATGGGGTGCTCGGTGTCGGCAGCACCGGCGGTGTTCGAGAGGGGAGTTCACCGTCAGACGGGTCTCCGCCGTCCCAATCTCCACCCTCGTCAGGGGTTTGGCTCGCGCGCTGTTGCGCCAGGGGTTGCGAAGGCGGAACCAGCGCGCCGGACCGCACCTGGCGGTATAGATCGACGGTTGCCTTACCAGGCCCGACCCCGATCTCCTCCTTCAGAACCCGGACGCACGTCTCGTACTGGCGCAGCGCAGCCGCCCGTTGGTCGGACAACGCATAGAGCCGGATTAGCTCCTGGTGAGCCGTCTCGTTCGCCGGGTCCAGCGCCAGCCACCGGCGGGCATAGTCGATCGCCAGCAGCAACTCGTCATGGGATTTCTCGCTATGGTAGTGCGTCAGTTTCTGCAGGGCATCTGTGGCAGCCTGACGCAGTTGCTCGGCCTGAAAAAACTGCCACTCGTCGAAGGTGGCGCTGTCTTCGAGTGAGAACCCCGCCATGAAATCGCCTCGATAGATGTCCGCGGCCTCCGTAAGTGGGGCGACGCAGGCAGGGCAGACAACGCTTGGAGCGTGGCCGTGAGTCCTGGTCGCGGCAATGTAGTGCTCGAAAGCCCTGACGTCTATGTAGAGATCGGGGGTGCTGCAGAGGGCAAGAACGTCACGCTCCGCATCGATCCAGGGGCCGATGGCGGTCTGGTTGAGCTGCCAAAGCGCATTACGTAGGTAGGCCAGCGCGCGATCGGATTCGGTGTCGGGCCAGAGCAGCGTCGCCAGATAATCGCGGGTATGGGCGTCGCCGGTGACGCCCAGGTAGGCGAACAACGCCAGCGGCTTACGCTGGGACACTCTCACCGGAGTGCCGCCGTGTTCGATCTGAGGTGCGCCCAACAAATTCAGGCTGAGACGAGGCATACTGCGTTTCTCCCCTTCACCTGACATTATACATCGTCTCTCCGAAATCCTGCGGGGGTCAGCGCACCATCTACAGGAGCCGGCGCTCTGCGACTATCGCAAGGTAGATGTCCGAATTGCGAAAAAGACGCCCGAAAAGACGCTGGGCACGACGAATGGTGAGACGTTGGCACGACGCTCTATGCTTATACTGAGGGCGTAAGTCAAGAGAGAGAGTCAGCACAAAAGGAGCGATACGATGAACACCTGGATGACAAACACAGAGCTGCAGATACTGGCGTGGGAGAAGCTGAACAATCGGAAGCGCGAGCGCATCAGCCTGACCCCGAGCCGCCGCCTCAAGCTTCGGGACCTGGCCCGGGCCGTGATGAGCCTGATCTTCTGATGATCACGATGGGATAACGGAACAAGGAGAGAACGATGAATACCTACATTACGTACGCAGAGGTGCAGTCGGTGGTCGGTGATAGGGTCCGTGGCAGCCGCCGCGAGCAGGTAAGGCTCAACCTGGGCAACCGTCGCCGACTCAGGCAGATCGCCCAGTACGTGCTTAGCCTGATCTTCTGATCGCACATGCGCTACACAACGACAACCAGAGGCAGCCCCGATCAACAGCCGGACGACAATGATCGGGGCTGCCGCGACTTCTGCACCACCCGTCGTCCCAGTCTCGCCTGACCGCCGCGGCTTGTCCCCGTCTCCCCTGCAGTTATACTTCCATCACTTGGGCCGCAGACGTGACCGCCGAGATGGGAGACGAGAGTGGTACGACCGAATATCCTGTTCATTCAATCCGACCAACATCGATTTGATTGCGTGGCTGCCAATAGCCTTCAGGCTGCAGGCGGCCTTCAGGCTGGAAGCGGCCTTCAGGCTGCAGGCGGTTACCGGCTCCTGAGAACCCCCAACCTCGACCGGCTGGCACGCGAGGGCCTGAACTTCACCCAGGCCTATACACCCATCCCCGTCTGTGTCCCTTCGCGGAACTGCTTGATCTATGGACAGTGGTCAACCGAGCACCACTGCATCGCCAACGACGACACGGAGGCACCGCGACCCGCAGAGCCGGGGTTGCCTACCTTCAGTCGAGCATTGAACGAGGCCGGTTACACCCTCGGCTGCGTGGGGAAGTGGCGTGTCCACCCGGATTGGGATCCGACCCATCCCGCCTTTGGATTCCACGAGTACGTAGACAATCGCGCCTACGGCCCGTGGCGAGAGGCCCGGGGACTGGCCCCGCGCCCGCGAGATGGCGGTTGGCAGGGCGGCGTGGACCCGTATATTGCACCCGAAGAGTCGCGACCGGCTTGGTGTGCCGATCAAACGATTCGAATGCTGGAGCGGGTCGCCGAGGGGGATCAGCCTTTCTTCATCCGCTGGGATTCGAGTGCGCCCCATTTGCCCAACATTGTGCCTGAGCCCTATGCTTCGATGTATCCGCCGGATGCGATCGAGCCCTGGTCAAGCTACCCGGATCCCTTGGCCGGCAAACCCTACATCCAGGCGCAGCAGCGCAGGACGTGGAAAGTCGACGGTTGGTCGTGGGATGACTGGGCCCCCATTGTCGGCCGGGCCCTGGGCGAGATCAGCCTGCTCGACGCGCAGATCGGCCGGGTCCTGGATGCCCTCGATCGGCTGGGCCTGGCGGAAGACACCCTGGTCATCTACACCACCGATCACGGGGATCTCCTCGGCGGGCACGGGATGGTCGACAAGCACTATGTGATGTATGACGACGTGGTCCACGTGCCGCTGATCGTGCGCTGGCCTACGCATATCGCGTCCGGGCAGGTGTGCGATGCCTTTGTCTCGCACGGGATTGACCTGGCCTCGACCTTCTGCGACGTCGCCGGTGCGCCGATCCCCGAGACTTTCCGCGGGCAGAGCTTGTTGCCGCTCTTCGAGGGTGAGAGGGACAATGGGCGGCAAGATATCCTCTCCATCTACCATGGCAACCAGTTTGGGCTCTACAGCGAGCGCATGGTCCGCGACCGGCGCTGGAAGTACATCTGGAACGCTACGGCCGAGGATGAGCTCTACGATTTGGTCGAGGATCCGGGCGAAGTGACAAATCGAGCCACAGACCCTGCCTGCGTTGACGAATTGGCGCGCCTGCGCCGGCGTCTCGTTGGCTGGATGGAAGAGACGCATGATCCTCTTCTCAATGGGTGGAATCGTACGCAACTTCTCGAAGGGCGCAGCTTGTGAGGCAGACAGACAGATTCCGCAGGCAAGCGTGCCCTGGGATCGCCGGTCGGTCAGCGGACACAATCCGTGGATCGTGGGCGACCCGCCCGGAGCTTAGCGTTCTCGCCCGCAGGCTCGCGGTCCGGCGCTCGCTTGGTCGCCGGTTTGCTGACTTGTCCATTCGCAGATTAGCCGATAGGTTGACCTCGCTGCGGGACCGAGGTCGGACCTTGTGGATGCGGGCTGATCCCTACGTGATTCGAGGGGTCGCGAAGAGCTACCGGAAGGGGATGGCTCTCTTCTGGTGGTATGGCGTCTTCATCTCGATGTCCTCAGCCTTTGTCGACTCCTACGTGACCCTCTTCATTTTGTCATTGGGTGCAACGAGCCTTCAGGTCGGTACGCTCTCCTCGCTGTCGAGTTTCTTCGGCATGCTGCTGCCCCTGCCGGGGGCTCAGTGGGCCGCACGATGGGGGAAACGCAAGCAGGTCGTCCTGATCTCCTTCAGTCTGCGCTACGCAGTCCTCCTGCTGGCGTTACTGATGCCGCTCTTCGTCAGATCGCCCGCTGTGGTGTTCGTCGTCATCGGGCTCTTCGCGCTTCGCGCCGCTTTTCTCTACCTGGGGAACTCGCCGTGGACCTCGTTTGCCGGAGACCTTGTGCCCCAGCGCCGGCGCGGTCGTTACTTCTCGTCGCGCAAGACGGTGATGGCGTTGGCGTCGCTGATCTTCGTGCCCATGGCCGGACAGTTGATCGGCCTCTTTCCGGAGCCCCTCGGCTATCAGGTGTCGCTCGGGTTGGCCGTTGTGTGGGGTATACTCGCGCTCTATCTATGGGGCAGGATTCCCGAGGAGCAGGAGGGCCGTAAACCCTCGTCGCAGCGCATCAGCCTGGCCTTCTGGAAGATCCTCGGTCGCAACCGCCGGTTCTGGCACTTCACCCTCATCAGCATACTCTTCAATTTCGCCTGGCAGTTTGGCGGCCCGTACTTCGGTGTATACCAGGTAGAGGTGCTTGGCTCCACGTCACGCATCATTGGGTGGTTGAGTATGGTGTCTTCGTTGATGCGCATGTTTGGGCAGCAGATCTGGGGGCGCGCCATGGATCGGCGCGGGACACAGTGGGTTTTCACCCTCGTGATGCTCCTTATTCCGCTGGTTCCCCTGATCTGGATTCCGCTCACGGCGCCCTGGCAGGTGATCTTTGTCTATATCCCCTCCGGATTTCTCTGGGCCGGGCAGGAAGTGGCGAATTTCAACTTGATCCTGGAGTTGGCGGACGGTGGAAGCCGCGAGGGTGATGCGGATGCCGGGGCGGCCCACGAGCAGACCCAGGCCATCGCCAGCTACAATACGCTCGTGGCGGTGGCGAACATCCTCGGTCCCCTGGCCGGCGGCTTCGTCGTCCAGTGGCTGGGCTATCATTGGACCTTTGCCCTTTCCGGTCTCGGCCGGATGGTCGCGGCTCTGCTTTTCGTCGCCCTTCTTAAGCCTTTTGATCTGGGCCGACTCTTCCGGAAGGCTGGGGCATAGGCCGCCTTTCCGCCCATTTGCCTCGTAGCATCCCAACCTGGGCCTCACCTGGTGTCCGGCATCCGGGGCGACTTCTCGCCGGCGAAATGACACGCATTCCGATGCGCTAGACCGTTTGACGCCTGCACAGTCATGCATATGATGTGGGGAGTATTTTCCTACCCCGTGACGAACACACAGAAGCGGAGCGCGCTATGGGACCTGGCACGATCCAGAAGACGATCACTCTCTTCAAAGATGCCTTTGAGGGTCTGCATGTCGACGTCCCGCTGATCCGGCTTGAAGGGCTTGCAATCATGGTCCACGAGGCGATGTCGGTGCAGGCCCGCAGCTTTCATACGCCCGAGCACATTTTCAGCCTCTCCGATGGGTCGGACCCGATCCAGGCCCTGGCTGCCCTTTACCACGATGTCGTCTACTATGAGATCGATCAGGGATTTACGCCCTCCGTGGAGGCCGTCCTTGCCGCCTATATCCGGGAGGAGCCAAGTGACGACGGGGCCTCTCACATCCGGCTGACCGGTGTCCCGATTCCCGGGGACACGATGTTCGCCATAACGCTCGATGTTTTTGGCTTCGAGGTCGGCCAGACACTGATGCCGTCACGAGGCCAGAACGAGTTCCTTAGCGCGTTGTTGATGAACGAGACATTGCAGGACATACTGACGGTTCGCGACCTCCTGGAAGCGACAGCCTGTATCGAGGCAACCATTCCCTTCCGTGGGCTCGGTGAGGCCGGCACGTCACCCATAGATGGGCTGGAAAATCGTCTCAGGCAGGTGAGTGCCTCCTACGCCCTGGGGATGCAGGAACCCGAGTTGATTGACGTGGTCAAACGGGCCGTCGCTTTCTCCAACAAGGATGTGGAGAACTTCTCGGAGCAGGATACGGGCAGGTTCCTCGACAACACGTGGAAACTTCTGCCGGAAACCAACCCCTCGTTGCGGCTCCGCGGCATCTATACCATCGGAAGCTACCGCCGTGCCTTGCAGAAGATGGAGACGTTCCTCAACCAGCTCGATCCCGAGACCATCTTCAACTGCTACCGCGGAGAGCCCACACCGGGCGAGTACGCGCGCCAGGTTGCGCTTGCCCATCGGAACATCAACACGGCACGACAGTACCTTGGCCTTAAGCTATTGGCGATTGGGATCCTGGAGGCGCTCGCGATCACGACGGGTGGGGATGCACCGGTTGCGCTTTTTATGGGCGGCATTGGAGATGCCGAGCAGGCTCGAAAGATGGAGGAGTACCTCCCGGACATCTCCTCGGTGCCGTCGGTGGATGAGACATCGACGCTCTTTGGCCTTTTGGCCTTCGGTCGTGCCAGCTCGTCGAGCTTTGATCTCCAGAACTCGCCTCTGTCCCTCTTCATCTTCCGGCTGCTGGGTTGGGACTATGCCGGGGCGTTGTTGGCGGACGCCAAGCTCATGTTCGACGGTACCCTGGATGCTGCATCTTTCCTGGAGCGCGTCCCGGCGGGCATTGCCGTCGCGATTGCGAGTGCCTCCGCCGAATTGGCCAGCACGCGTCGCGACGACCTTCGCGCTTACGCAGAGTCCCGGCTCCGCCGCAGGCTGTATCCGCAGAACGTTGGAACGTTCAAACGTAGGAACCTCGTGCCGTGAACGTTATTGTCATTCTGTGCGATACGCTGCGGCGCGATCACTGCGGCCCTTACCATCAGGGCCGTCTGCTGAATCAATGTTGGAGTGAGGAAGCGCCCGATTGGGTGGTGCCGACGCCCAATATGGATCGCCTCGCGGCGCGTGGCACCGTCTTCGATCAGTGCTATTGCGGCAGCACGCCTTGTATGCCGGCGCGCCGCGACATCTACACCGGGCGTCTGGAGTTCCTGGAGCGCGGTTGGGGCCCTCTGGCTGAGGAGGATCCGGATCTTCCACGCCAGGTCTCTGGACCTCCTAACCGGTCGGTGCAATGGACGGTCGAGCAGGGTTACAAGGTCAGCTATCTGATCACCGACCACTTCCACCTGTGGGAGCAGGGCTCCGGCAATTACCACATGGGCTACACAGGCTTCGACTTCGTCCGCGGCTGCGAGGCCGACGCTTATCTGACTGCGCCCCTTACAGGCTTTCCCGCGCCGGAGGGAGATCGTTACCAGAAGAACGAGCGGCACTGGCGGAATGTCCACGCCATTCGCCGGTCGGAGGAGGACTACTTTTGCGCCCAGGTCTTCCGTAAGGCGGCCTCGTGGCTGGACCGTAACGCCGAGCAATTTCAGGATTTCTATCTTCATCTGGATATCTTCGATCCGCACGAGCCATGGGATCCGCCCGAGGAGCTGCTCCGTACCTTTGACCCGCGGGGCTACGACGTCCCCGGCATGACGGCGGCGGCGCCCTATCGCGAGTGGCGCGAGGTATTGTCCGAATCCCAGTTCCGCGCCTATCGGGCCCGATATGCGGCCAAGGTGGTCTTCCTCGACCGCTGGATGGGCCATCTCTTCGATGCGCTTGACCGGCTCGACCTGTGGAAGGACACGCTGGTGATCCTGACCACCGACCACGCCACCTTCAACGGCGACCACGGGCGGATCGGCAAGCTGCAGACCCACGAGTTCGACGCCGTCGGGCATATCCCCTTTGTCATGGCACACCCGACCTTGGCACACGGCGAGCGGCGAGATCAACTGGTGCAGCTCGTCGACCTCTATCCCACGGTCCTGGCAGCGACCGGTCGTCCTATGCCGGATGCGCCGCCGGGGCGGGAGGTCCACGGCGTCAACTTGCTCCAGGTCCTCGAGGGCCAAGAATGCGACTACGCGGGACTACGCCCTCTATGGGCAGTTTGGGAAGAGCGTCTCCATCACGGATGGCGAGTGGGTCCTCCACCAATCGCCGGTGGAGGGCAACCAGCCGCTCTACTGGTATGGGACATGTCTTTCGAAGTTCATGGACTACGATCTCGGCGCCTACGTCGACGGACGACGCGAGGTGATCGACTGCCCGTCTTGGCCCGCGCCGACCTGGCTCAGCCATAAGCCCTCGGATATGAACGAGCTGCGAAATCTTGCAACCGCCGAGCCGGGCCAGGTTCGCCGGATGCAGCGTGTATTAAGGGACGCCTTGATCGGCCTGGGGGCACCTAGCGAGCAACTGGATCGGCTTGGACTAAGGAGCGTTTGATATGTACGATGCGGTAGCACACTTCGGATCGCTCTACGCCAACACCCCTGCCGAGTTTTCCTTTTGTTCCGGGACGGAGGAAGGATGGTTGGCGTGGCGGGAGGCCTTCCGCCCGCGTCTCAGGCAGGCGCTAGGTCTGGACAACGTTGCGGCTGATCTGGCGGGATACCAGCCTAATGCCGAGCAGGTGGCCTCCGAAGACCAGGATGGCCATGTGCGGGAGTCGTGGATCCTTTGGGTGGAGCCGACGGTGCCGCTGCCGTTCTATCTCCTGCGCCCCAAAGACACGGTGGGGCCGCTACCTATGGTTCTGACCCCCCACGGTCACAACCACCCCTACATCTATGTGGGAATCGCGCATTCGGAGCAGGAGCAGCTCTCGATTGAGGCGGGCGAGCGCGATATCGCGGTGCAGGCGGTACAGGAGGGCTATCTCGCCATCGCGCCGACCGCGCGTGCCTTTGGAGAGACGCGGACCGCGGCAGGACAAGGCCGAGGATCGCGTTCACTCCTGCCATACCCAGCTCATGCACGACCTGCTTGTCGGGCGTACGCCGATCGGCGACCGGGTCTGGGATATCTCCCGCCTGATCGACTGGGCGCTGGAGACGCAGGATGTGGATGGCGACCGCATCGCCATCACCGGAAACTCGGGCGGTGGCACGATCTCACTCTTCGCTGCCGCCTGCGAGCCGCGGATCTCCGTTGCCGTGCCCAGCAGCTACTTCTGTACCTTTGCGGGCAGCATCGGCTCGATCCATCATTGCGACTGCAACTACGTGCCCGGCATGCTGCGCCTGGGCGAGATGTACGACGTCGCCGGCCTGATCGCCCCACGTCCCTTCTGCGCTATCGCGGGCAAGGATGACCCGATTTTCCCGATCGAGCACGTGCGGGACGCCTTCGAGCGGCTTCAGCGTGTTTACGCGGCGGCAGGCGTGCCTGAGAACTGTGAGCTCTACGTTGGGCACGAGGGCCACCGCTACTATAAGGCGGGCGCTTGGCCCTTCGTCCGCAGGCATTTCGGGCTCGAGGTATAGGCGAGGTAATCGCGTGATGGCGGACGCAGAGATGAAGGCGGGCCGGCTCCCGGTCGACGTCCGGCCTCTGGCTCGACAGGAACTTCTCGTTGTGGAGCGTGGGCTTCCTTACGGCCCACCGGAGAAACATGCGGAGCGTCTGGACCGCCAGCAGCGGGGCCTGGTCGTCTACCTGATCGCCTGGCACCAGGACCAGCCTGTGGGACACGGGCTCCTCAAGTGGCAGGGCGCCGACGAAGAGCACATCTCGTCGGTCTATCGGGGCACCTGCCCGGACGTCGAGGATCTGCTCGTGTCGGAGGTATACCGGTCCCAAGGCATCGGCACGCAGATCCTGCAGGCCGCCGAGCGCCTGGTCCGGGAGCGCGGCCTCGACCGCATTGGATTGGGCGTGGACGTGCGTAATCCCAGGGCGCGAGCGCTCTACGAGCGGACGGGATACCGGGACGCCGGTCTCGGCCTGCACTCTGAGCACGGCGAGTACCTCAACCAGGCCGGCGGGGTCACGACCTGGGAGGAGACGTGTGTCTATCTGGTCAAGTCGTTGTCGGAGGACGTGAGCGCACCGTGAGCGCCGCGTTCAGCATCGTCTCACGGCATCTACCTTAGGAGGGTATCGTGGCCGAAATACCGCCGCCTGGCAGCTATCACCGCCTGGTCGATCGTTTGAACCGCTCTCCGCAGGGCGCACCCCCTTCGGATGCGCTTTTCAAGATCCTGTCGGTGCTGCTCAGTGAGCGCGAAGCCGGATTGGTCGCGCAGCTTCCCATCAAGCCCTTCACCGCCGAGAAAGCTGCGCGCATTTGGGGCGTAAGCCTCGCCGAGGCGATCGGCGTCTTGGAGGGGCTGGCAAGCCGCGCGGTGTTGCTAGACCTCGATCATGACGGGCAGACGACGTATGTCCTTCCGCCGCCGATGGCGGGCTTCTTTGAGTTCTCGATGATGCGCGCCCGCGACGACGTGGATCAGCACCTCCTTGCCGAGCTCTATTACCACTACTGCACGGTGGAGGATGACTTCATGAAGGCCCTCATCGCCCAGGGCGATACGCAGTTGGGGCGCGTCTTCGTCAACGAGCCGATCCTGCAGCCGGAGGTCCACGTCCTCGACTACGAACGGGCAAGTGAGGTGATCAAGACCGCCTCACATCGTGGCATCAGCCGCTGTTATTGTCGCTACAAGATGGAAGAAGCCGGTCGCGAGACCGGAACGCCACAGGCGTGTGATGCCCCACAGGATATCTGCATGACCTTCAATGGCCCGGCACGGTCTCTGATCAAGGCCGGGTTTGCACGCGAGGTTGACCCTGTTGAGGGGCTGGACCTGCTGCAGCTAGCACAGCAGCACAACCTCGTGCAGTTCGGGGAGAACGTGCGCCAGGAGGTCAGCTTCATCTGCAACTGCTGCGGGTGCTGCTGTGAGGCCATGATCGCCGCACGGCGTTTCGCCCTGACGCGACCCATTCACACGACCAACTTCGAACCGGTGGTGGCGACCGACACCTGCACCGGCTGTGGACAGTGTACCAGCATCTGTCCGGTCGAGGCGATGACACTTGTCTCGGCACATGACCCGGCCAACCCACGGAAGCGAAAGGCCTGGGTGAATCCTGACGTCTGCCTGGGCTGCGGCGTGTGCGCCCGCGTCTGCCCGACGGAGAGTATTCGGCTGGAGCCGAGACCCGAACGTGTCGTCACGCCCTATAACACCGCCCAGCGTATGGCCATGATGGCCATCGAACGTGGCACGCTCCAGGACCTGATCTTCGACAATCACGTGCTCTGGAGCCACCGGGCGATGGCCACCCTGCTGGGCGTCATCCTGAAGCTGCCGCCGATCAAACAGGTGATGGCGACCGAGCAGGTCAAGTCCCGCTACCTCGAGGCGTTGGTCAAGCACTATGCGCTCTAGCGAAAGGGATTAGGGATCGGCAATAGGGGATAGGGAAAGCCGTCGCCCTCATTCTCTTGAATCGATGAAAGGAATCGTTGGATGCCTGACAAGCCGCACATCCTGATCTTCAACCCCGATCAATGGCGGGGCGACGTGATGGGCCACCTTGGTGATCCTGCCGCCGTCACGCCCAATCTTGACCGGTTGGTCGAAACTGATGCCGTCTCGTTTCGCGTGGCGGCGTGCCAGAACACGGTCTGTACGCCCAGCCGCTGCAGTTTCATGACCGGGTGGTATCCGCACGTCCGTGGGCACCGAACGATGCACTACATGTTGCGTGATGGCGAGGGAGAGCCCAACCTGCTCCGCGTGCTGCGTGACAACGGCTATTTCGTGTGGTGGGGCGGCAAGAACGACCTGGTCCCCGGTCAGTTCGGCTACGAGCAGGACTGTGACGTCAAGTACACGCCCCCGCGACCACCCAAGCCGGCGTGGATGGTCGATCGCCAGGCATCGTGGCGTAAGGCGCCGGGGAACGACAGCTATTACTCCTTCTACGTGGGGAAGCTTGACACCGGCGGCGAGGAGATCTATTACGACGGTGATTGGGCCAACGTCCTGGGCGCCGTCGACTTTATCAAGAACGCGCCGGCGGATCAGCCCCTGTGCATCTTCCTGCCGCTCACCTATCCCCATCCCCCGTACGCGGTGGAGGACCCGTGGTACAGCCTGATCGACCGCGACAAGGTCCCGCCACGCGCCCCGACGCCCGCGGATTGGGGCGACAAGGCCTCGCTGCTCCAGGCGATCTCGGGGGCGCAGGGGCTGCAGGACTGGGACGAGGAGCGCTGGACCGAGTTGCGCGCGGTCTATTACGGCATGTGCGCCCGGCTGGATCACCAGCTCGGACTGGTGCTCGACGCGCTCAAGGAGACCGGGATCTACGACGACACCGCGGTCTTCGTCTTTGCCGACCACGGCGATTACACCGGGGACTACGGCATTGTTGAGAAGACCCAGAACACGTTCGAGGACGCCCTGGTTCGGGTGCCGTTCGTCGTCAAGCCGCCCAAGGATGTGCCGGTGGCGCCGCGGGTCAGCGAGGCGTTGGTGGAGTTGGTGGACTTCCCCGCGACGGTCTACGATCTCGCCGGGATCGATCCGGGCTATTGGCACTTTGGCCGGAGCCTCTTGCCCGTATTGTCGGGGGCCACGGACGAGCTTCGTGATGCGATCTTCTCCGAGGGTGGGCGCCTGATGGGCGAGCGGCAGGCGATGGAGCTGCCCTCGGTCGAGGCAATGGAAGATCCCTCGACCAGCCTCTATTGGCCGCGCATCAAACATCAGATCACGGACGAGCAGCCCTGGCACACCAAGGCCACGATGTGCCGTACCCGCGACTACAAGTACATCCGGCGCCTCTACGAGCGTGACGAGCTCTACGACCTGCGCGCCGACCCGCAGGAGACGCGCAACCTCATCGACGATCCGGCGTATGCTGAGGTGGTGCAGCGATTGAAGGAGCGGATGCTGACGTGGTACATGGCGACGTGTGACGTCGTCCCGTTTGATATCGACGAGCGCCATTAGCAAGAAGACCTTTGGGGTTTCCTTATCGAGCAGACACCTTGCTGGACAAGAAAACCCCAAAGGTCGCGCCGATATGGAGATCTATCTTGGAGACCGAACTGCGTCACAAAACTGGAGGGTAGATGGATACAGCGCGCGATATCACGTTTGACGTTAGCCAGACGCCGTTCAGTCGATATGGTTCCTACTATACCATCGCATATCGCGACCAGGCCGACCTACTCTTCGGGAGCGGGCTCTACCTTCGCTCGGTGCACGGACAGGGTGTCGTGAGGCCCGAGCTCTTTCGGATTGACTGGGCGGACGGTCAGCCGATCGAACTCCATGAGGTCACTGCGCATCCCTCGCACCTCACGCTCACGCACAGGGATGGACACAAGGTCACGATCTGCATCCCGGAGCCCGGCACGGTGCGTATCCGCGGTGAGAGTGTGGGGCTGCGGCTGGAGATGCAGCCGGACGCCGGGGTGGTCGTGCATCCGGCCGACGGTGGTCGATGGGTCGTAAACGTCCTGCCGTCGTATCGCCGCTATATGTTCGAGGTGATTCGCGGCGTGGTGGATGTAGACGCCCCGACCTTTCTCAGCGCCCGCCATACGCTGCACCACAAGCGTGTGGTCCTGACGCTCAAGCCGGATCTCAGCGGGGTCCTGGATGCAGCCATCGATGAGTTCGGCAGTTCCTGGTCGTCCCGCTCCCGGCGCCCCTTCGAGGCCTGCGTGGCAGGCGTGCAGGAGGCCTTCGACGCATTTGTGGATGGCATGCCCGAGGTGCCGGAAGCCTGGCAAAAGACCCTGGCGTGGGCTGCGTACGTCGACTGGTCCTGCGTAGTCGAGCCCTTCGACCGGCTTATCCGGCCGACGATGTTTATGTCGAAGAACCATATGTGCCAGGTCTGGAGCTGGGACAACTGCTTCAACGCGATGGCGATGAGCTACGGCCATCCCGAGCTCGGTTGGGATCAGCTTATGGTGATGGCCGATCACCAGGATTCCTATGGTGCTTTCCCGGATGCCGTCAACGACTTCACGCGCCACTACAACTTCAGCAAACCGCCGGTCCACGGATGGGCGTTGAGCTTTATGCGCCGGCAGAAACCCGAATACTTCGCCTCCGCGCGCCTGCGCGAGATCTACGGCCCCTTCAGCCGGATGGCGAACTGGTGGTTGACCTACCGCGTCGGTCAGGGAGAGTCCTTGCCCCACTATCTCCACGGCAACGACAGCGGGTGGGACAACAGCACGATGTTCGACGCCGGCATCCCGCTGATCGCGCCGGATCTGGCCGCCCTCCTGGCGCTCCACTGTATGGAACTATCGGATCTCGCCGACGCTCTTGGCGAATCCGCCGAGGCGGTGCGCTGGCACGAGACCGCCATTCGCCTGGTTGCGGACCTGATCCACACACTTTGGCGCGAGGATCACTTCGTGGCGATGCGCCAAACAGATCACCAGATCGTGGAAAGCAAGAGCCTGATCCCCTGTATTCCCATTGTGTTGGGCAAATGGCTCCCGCCCGAGTTCCAGACGGCTCTGGTCGAGCAGATTCGAGGATTCATAACGGAGTTCGGGCTGGCGACGGAGCAGCCGGATAGCCCTGAATATGTCTCCGACGGCTACTGGCGCGGCCCCATCTGGGCGCCTTCGACGCTGCTGATTGTCTCGGGATTGGAGGAGGTCGGTGAGCACGAGTTGGCGCGTACGATCAGCGAGCGATTTTGCGCTATGTGTGCCCGCAGCGGCTTTGCCGAGAACTTCGACGCGCTGACGGGGCAGGGGCTGCGGGATCCTGCCTATACCTGGACCGCCAGCGTCTTCATGATCCTGGCACACGAGCTGGCTGAAGGACAAGGGTCCTCAGGGGGCGCATAGGCGTGAGGCGTCCGAACATCCTCCTCATCACGACGGACGAACAGCGTTTCGACTGCGCCGGCTGCTACGGCAACCCGGTGATCCGCACGCCCAACATGGACCGCATCGCCCGTGAGGGCGTCCGGTTCGAGCGCGGCTACGTCCAGAACCCGATGTGTATGCCTGCGCGGATGGCCCTGATGACGGGCCGCTACTGCTCCGAACACGGGGTCAACATCAACTGCGTTGGGCTTCCCCAGCACGAGCAGGACCACACCTTCATGCGATACCTGGCCGAGGCGGGCTACCACACCGCGGGCATCGGCAAGATGCACATGATGCCGAAGTGGGGGCCATTTGGCTTCGCCTACCTGGACCTGGTCGAGGGCAAGGCGGACGCGAACAATCAGTACGTCGATGACCTCGAGGCCAGGGGACTGAGCGGCCTGCAGCACGAGGCCAAGGGCGACAAGGGCACGCTGGGGATCTACACCAACGCCCTGCCCGCGGAGGACACGATCGACGGTTTTGTCGGGCGGCGCGCCGCGCGTTGGCTTGACGACTGGTCGGGCGAGGCCCCGTTCTTTCTGTGGATCTCGTTTTCGAACCCTCACTTTCCCTTCGACCCGCCCGAGCCCTACGACACGATGTACGATCCGGCGGAGGTGCCCGGACCGATCTGGCGTGAGGGAGAGATGGCGACGAAGCCGGCCCAGCGCCGGCTACAGCAGGAGCGGGGCTACGACCGCGTGAGCGAGGCCGACTTGCGCCGCATGATCGCGCACTACTACGGCAACGTGACGCTCGTCGACGACCAGATCGGCACGATCCTCGACGTCCTGGATCGGAGAGGGATGCTGGACGGGACCCTGGTCGCGTTCACCAGCGACCACGGAGACCACCTCGGCGACCACCGGCTGATGCACAAAAGCGGCGTCACCTTCTACGACGTTAGCGTGCGGGTGCCCTATTTGATTCGCTATCCGGCGCGCTTCCCCCAGGGCGCGGTCTGCGAGGCGCTCGTGGAGTCCATCGACCTCCCCGCGACCTTCCTCGACGTCGCGGGGGTGGAAATTCCCCGCACGCTACAGGGGCGGAGCCTGGTCGGGTTGGCGGAGGGCAGGATCGAGGATTGGCGCGACGACGCTTTCTCGGAGATCGACCTGCATCTCAACCCCAAGATGCACGGCCCAAGCGATCCGGGCTCGAGGGACTATGTCGCCATGATCTGCACCCGCGAGTGGAAATACGTGCACTTCCCGAACCTCGGCATCGGCGAGCTCTACGACCTGGTCAACGATCCGCACGAGCTGACCAACCTCTTCTACGAGCCCGCCTATGCTTCAAAGGTCGCGGAGATGCGCCTGAGGCTGCTCAACCGTTTCATGGCGAACCAGCGTCCGTACGTCGGCGAGCGCACGGAGACCTTCCGCGAGCACTACGATGCAGATCATCGACCGCCGGAGCCCATCCCCGGCGTGACGTACGGCCCACTCTAAGCTCTCAAGTCCGCGTGGCTCGATGCCGAAAGTGCGGCAACTTGAACGGCGGTAGCGTGGTAGCCCGGTGCTCAGCTAAGCTGGTTCGTGAGATCTGTCATCCGGAGCCGCAGGCGAAGGATCACCTTGCCGACAATCAGTCTGGCTGAACACTTGTGTACAGAGAAGGAGACCCAATGAACCAGGAGCATCTCATAGCATCGGCTAACGACAGGATCAGGCAGGTGCGGTCGGCGGACTTCGTCGTCAAGTTGGTCGATGGGTACGGCAAGCCGATTAAGCACGCAGATGTGACGATCGCGCTGACTAACCATGCCTTCAAGTTCGGCTCGAACGGTTTCAATATCCGCTCGCTGGAGGACACAGCGGCTACAGGAAGCCTACGAGGCGCGTTTCGCCGCGCTCCTGAACTTTGCCACGCTGCCGTTCTACTGGGGAGGTTACGAGCACGAGCCGGGGCAGACCCGTGAGGCGCACCTTCACGAGATGGCGATCTGGTGTCGTGACCACGGCGTGGCGACGAAAGGGCACCCTCTGGTGTGGCACGAGGTCTTTCCTCAGTGGGCTGAGGGCCTGCCCGACGAGGAGGTGCTCGCACGCCTGCAGGCACGGGTTCGTACCATTCCCGATCGCTTCCGCGGTGAGGTGGACATCTGGGATGTGGTGAACGAGGCCACGGTCTCCGCCCGCTACGACAACACCGTCGGTCGTTGGGTGGGCCGTGAGGGGGCCACCGACGTGGTGGCGGCAGCCCTGGGATGGGCGCGTGCTGCGAACCCTGCGGCGACGCTCCTCTACAATGACTTCAACATCTCCGAAAGCTTTGAGTCTCTCGTGGGAGCCTTGTTGGATCGAGGCGCCCCCGTCGACGTTATCGGAATCCAGAGCCACATGCACCATGGGACGTGGTCTTTCGAGAAGGCCTGGGAAGTGTGCGAGACGTATGGACGCTTTGGTCGTCCCCTTCACTTTACCGAGCTGACAGTGTTGTCAGGCGACTTCAAGCGGGCGGACGACACCGACTGGCACACGCGTAAGGCGGTCTGGCCATCGACCCCGGAGGGTGAGGCTGCCCAGGCTGAGTATGGCTCTCAGCTTTACACGCTGCTCTTCAGCCATCCCGCCGTCGAGGCCATCACCTGGTGGGACTTCGCCGACCTACGGGCGTGGCTGGGTGCGCCGGCTGGGATGCTCCGGGCCGACATGTCACCCAAACCACTCTACGACCGCTTGATGGCACTGGTCCATGGCGAGTGGTCCACGCATGTCCGGGCGGGCACAGACGATGCCGGCGTTGTGCGGTGCCGGTGCTTCTTCGGCAGGCATGATGTGACGGTGACCCTTCCCTCCGGCGACGTCGTGTCGGCGGTCTTCGATGCCCTACCAAACGGAGACCGACAGCTCACAGTGAGGGTCGCGAACGCGGCCTCTGAAGGAGAATGACGATGATACTTGATGGACATATTCATATCGGCGAGGGTGAGCCCGATCCCGGTGCGCTGGCGCAGGCGCTCGATCGCGCGGCAATCGACGGCGGGATCCTGATCTCGCAGGCCCCGGCCTCGTTTGACGGCGCGCTCAAGGCGAACCGCCCCGCCCAGCGACTGGACAACGTTTTCGCGTGGTGCACGGCGGGACCGCAGCTCTATCCCTTTTACTGGATCGATCCCCTGGAGACCGACGCGCTTGAGCAGGTGGACCTGGCGCTCTCCCGCGGTGTCGCCGGGTTCAAGGTCATCTGCGACCATTTCTATCCGGGGAACGCGGACGCTTTGCGCACCTTCCGGGCCATCGCGGAGGCCGGCAAGCCGATGCTGTTCCACTCCGGTATCCTCTGGGACGGCAAGCCCTCCTCCCAATACAACCGGCCGGCCAACTTCGAAGCGCTGCTGGCAGTAGACGGACTGCGGTTCGCCCTGGCCCACATCTCCTGGCCCTGGGTCGACGAGTGTATCGCGCTGTACGGCAAGATCGGCGCTGCGCTGCGGCGTGGTTCGGGGGCGACCGTCGAGATGTTCATCGACACCACGCCGGGCACGCCGCCCATCTACCGCCGGGATGCGCTCACCAAGCTCTTCACCGTGGGTTACGACGTGGCGCACAACGTCTTCTTCGGCAGCGATGGGTCGGCCAATGCCTACAATGGTGACTATGCACGCCAATGGATCTCGCGGGATGAGCAGATTATGACGGAGGTTGGCGTGGACGAGGCCATCCAAGAGGCCGTCTTCTCCGGCAACCTGAAGCGGTTCCTGGGCCTGTAGGCAGGAGATGACATTGATGCAGACCAGGAGCGTTTTCGAGCGCAGCCTTTCCCGGCTGCGCAACGAGACCGGGATCGTCATCCCGGTCTACATCCCGGACGGGGTGGACGAGTCACAAGCGGTCTCGCTGCTGACCGACACCGTGGTCGCCTGCTGTGACCAGGTCGCGGATCCATTGACGGTCTGCCTGAGCGTGGATGGTGTGGAGAACGGTGCGCCGGTGGCCCTGCGCCTTGCGGAGCAGTACGGCGTCTCCTCGACCGTGACGCCGGTCAACCTGGGGAAGCTCCAGGGTGTCAGGAATGGCGCGCGCACGCTGCTTGATCGCTTTGGGTTGACCTACCTCGCCGTGCTGGACTCCGACAGCGACCACTGCGCCAACGAGCTCCTGAACTTTGTGCGCGCCGCCGACCACCTCGTGGCCCAGACGGGCGATGAGCGCCTGATGATGCTGGGGCGCCGGATTTCGCTCCATCGCCCGATGGGGCTGCTGCGCGGCGAACTGGAGGACATTGCCGATCGGATGTTGCTCCACGCGCTCTACTACCACGCCGCGCGCTCGGGCGATCCGCTCCGGCTCGAATATGCCACGATGATCGAGGACGTGCCCGACTTCCACTCCGGGTACAAGCTCTTCAGCCGTGAGACGGCGGAGGCCGTCTTTCTCTCCCCGCCGAACCCGGCGGGGCTGTCGGACACGACCTATTACCGTCACGCGGTCGAGGCCGTGATGGCGGTGGAGACGATCCTGAGCGGGGGGAGGCTGGGCGTCGTCAACCGCACGACCTACAACCGCCAGCCCGTCACCACCTTCGGGCTCCTCGATCGGGCAGAGCTGACCGCCGACATGATCATCTGGCCGTGCAAGCGTCTTGGGGTGCCGGGCGCCTTCGTCCGCCAGTGGATGGAGAACGATCTGCCGGCGCTGCTCTTGGGGACGCTGGTCCCCGAGGGGCGGCAGGAGTTGGCGGGGGTCTACCGCCAGGTGCTGGCGGCTTTTGGCGAAGAGGGCGCCGCCGATCCCTTCGACAAGCAGCCGCTGTTTATCTGAGGCGGCAGCCTCCCACACCCGGCGAGTCTGCGTCGCTAGATTGGTCCAATCTTCCGAGATTGGACCAATCTTTTCTCCATCGCACGCGGCTTGACTACAAAGCCACGTGTCTCACGACCTTGCCCCCCTTGAGCTCCATCACGTGCGTCAACGTATGGGGAAACTCCTGGGGGCGGTGCGTGACGTAGACCATCGTTATATCGGGGGAGGCCGTGATCTCGTCGAGCGCTGCCAGGACGCGGGCCTTCTGCGCGTCGTCGAGCCCCTGGCACGGCTCGTCCAGGATCAGCAGCTCGGGCTCCTTGACCAATGCTCTGGCGATCAGGATCAGGCGCTGCTCTCCCCTTGGTAGGCTGCGGAAAGCCTGGGTGGCGTGGCCGGCGAGACCCAGGCGTGCCATCCACTGCCTGGCCTGCGCCTGCTGTTGCGGCGAGCAGGGCCGGTGAAGCCCCAGCGTGTCGAAGAAGCCCGAGCAGACCACGTCGAAAGCGGAACTCAGGGGGGGATGGTAGCGGTGCAGCTCGGGTGCTACCCATCCGATGCGCCGCTTGATCTCCCAGATACTCTCCCCGCTGCCACGATCACGTCCGAAGAGTGCGATGTGGTTGGCGTAGGCCTGGGGGTGGTCGCCCAGGATCAAGCTGAGCAGCGTCGTCTTCCCGGCGCCGTTGTGCCCGATCAGCCCCCATTTTTCCCCGCGCCGCACGGTCCAATTGATCTCCCGGAGCACGTCGACGTTGTCGTGGACGACCGTGACGTCGTGCATCTCGATGACGGGCGGGGCTTCCTCACGTCCTGCCGCCGGGCATCCAGTGCGCGGCTACCTCGATGTCCTCGTGGGGACCCCGGTAAGCGGCGAGGATTGACGCTCGCGGCCCCTGTGCACGGATCTCGCCCCGGTCCATCACGAGCACGTGCGTCACGCTCTCCGGGATCTCCTCGGGGGTAGATGCCACGATGATGACCTGGATCTCCCCGTCCAGTAAAGTGGAGATCAGACGGCGCAGCCCGGCACGAAAGTGCTTGTCGAGACCCGTGAAGGGATCGTCCAGGATCAGAACGTGCGGCGAGGCCAGCAGCGCCTCGGCGATCTGGACGCGCCGCCACTCCCCGTCGGAGAGATGGTGGAGGCGGCGATCGAGCAAGGGCTCGAGTTCGAGCTCTGCGACGATCTCGTCTCGCCACGCCTCGAACGAAGGATCGTGTTCGTCTGAAAATCCCCCGGGCGGGGAGGCCGTCACCTCAAACGGGCTGCGGCTCTTGCGACCCGCACTGGCCAGGACCGACTCGCGGGAGAGTCGATCGGCCACCGTTGGCGAGGTTGCCTCGATCGAGGCATGCCATCGAGCCTGATGAAAGAGCGCTGAGCTGCCGGGCCGCTTGTCGAACGCCACGTAGGCAATGGCGCGTCGCAGACGCCCGCGGTCGATAGGCCCGGTCGACTCCAGGAAGTGGTAGCGTATCGGGTGGCCCGGTCCGTCGCCGATAGGGAGAGGCCCCCTCCCTGCCAGCGTTGCCACGAATAGCGACTTGCCCGACCCCGTCGGCCCGAGGATCGCCCACCGCTCGCCTGCGTGAAGCGTCCAACAGAGGTGCTGTCCGACGACGCGGTCGTCGGCCTTCAGCGTGAGATCCCTGACCGTGATCAGCGGCGTCGTGCCGCAGTCATCGTGGTCGCGCCGGTCGACGGTCTGCCTGCCGTCGACCGGCGCGACCTCTGTGGGATGGGTATACATCTGTCAGCCTCGGCCCGCCACTACAAGAGCGGCGCCACGAGGTCGCAGACGTCCTCCAGAAACTCGCGATCCTCACCGCCGAAGGGAGCAAGCGCATGCGAGTCGATGTCCAGCTCGCCCAGCACGACACCGTCGAGCATGATGGGCACGACGATCTCGGACAGGACGTCGGAGCTGCACGACAGGTAGTTCGTCTCCTGTGAGACGTCCTGCACGATAAAGGTCTGCTCCTTGGCCGCGGCCTGCCCGCAGATGCCCCTGCCGAAGGGGATCCGGGTGTGCTCGGTGGGAGCTCCGTCGTAGGGCCCAAGCACCAGTTCCCGCTCTGCGTCGGGATCCGTCAGGTAGAAGCCAACCCAGTTGTAGTGAGGGACTTTCTCCCTGAGCAAGGTACATATCGCCTGCAATGTCTGGTCGCGTGTGCTCTCCTCGGCGGAGATTGCCTCCACCCGGTCCAGCAGTTGGTCGAAGTCGGGTACCAAGGTCATTCGAGCTAATCCATTCCATTCTGATATCGAGAGGGTTCAGTAGCCGCTTTCTTCCGTGCCGACTCGCCCTCGAAGTAGATAGTGTACCCAGATCTGGTACAGGACAATGATGGGGAGCAGCACCGCGGCGATGTAGCCCATCACCCGCAGCGTCGTGTGGCTCGAGGCCGCGTTCTGGACGTCGAGGCTGCCGGCTTGATCCAGCGTCGACCTGACGATGGTCGGCAATCCGCCGGCAAGGATGAGCACGGTCACCGCCACGATGGCGACGCCCATCAGCCAGAAGGCCTGGCTCGGTGCCCCCGCGTTCACGCGCTGCCGGACGAGCAGGAGTGCTCCGAAGATGACCACCACGACCAGGATGTCCCCCACGATGGCGGGCGTGAACAGTGGGTTCAGAGTGTTGGCCCACACCAGGAACGCGCTCAGCGCGATCGCCGTCGGTAACCAGAGCCGGGAGACGGCCCGTTGCGCTCGGGAGACGATGACCCCGTCCGCTTTCAACTGCAGGTAGAGGGCGCCATGCAGCGCGAAGACGAGGACAAACGCCACGCCTGTCAAGATCGCCAGCGGGTTGAACGCCGCCAGTCCGCCACCCCGATAGGTCAAGCCGGCATCGATGGGCAGGCCTTGAACGAGCGTGCCGATGATCAATCCCGCCAAAAACGCCGTCAGCAGGCTTGCTGCCGCAAACACCGCATCCCAGGCCTGTTGCCAGCGCTTGCCGGATTCGAGACCGCGGAACTCAAACGAAACCCCACGCAGAATCAGGCTGAAGAGGACGAGCACCAGGGGGATGTAGAATGCACTGAACACGACAGCGTAGAGAATCGGGAACGCGGCGAACATCGCCCCGCCCGCGGTGACCAGCCAGACCTCGTTGCCGTCCCAGAACGGCCCGATGGTGTTGATCTCCTGTTGCCGCTCATCCTCGCGTTTCCCAAGGATGAAGAGCAGGATGCCGACGCCGTAGTCTGCGCCTTCCAAAAAGAGGAAGCCGGCGGTCAGGAACGTGATGATACCGTACCATACCAGGTTGAGCGTCATGCCACACCTCCCGTCGCCAGAGCCGGGTCGACGGCCTGATCCTCAGCCGCTTCCGTCGAGACGGCAGCCCGCACCTGCCTGATCAGCAAGTAGACGTCCGTGAAGAGCAACAGGGTGAAAATCGCCCCGAAGCCGATCAAGGAGAAGAGCACCTCCGCTGAGGTTCGGCTGGGCGTCACAGCCTGGCTGGTCCGTAGCAGCCCGTAGACAATCCACGGCTGGCGTCCCATCTCGGCCAACATCCACCCCGTCGTGCAGGCGACATAGGGCAGGACGACGGCGGGGACCAGCACCTTGAGCAGAATGGGCCACGGTTTGCCTTTCCTGAAGAATCCTACGTAGACCGAGAGCAACGAGAGCAAGATCAACAGCATCCCGCTGCCCACCATCACGCGAAAGGCGTAGAAGATGGTGATGACCGGTGGGATGTAGTTGCCCGGCCCATAGGTGTTCACGTCCTGGGCCTGCAGTTCCTTGATACCCGGTACCCTCGCGGTGAAGTTCCCGTAATCCAGCCAACTTAACATATAGGGGATGCGAATGGCGAAGGGGTTTTTCTGTTCCTTGACGTTGATCAGTGCAACGACGGACCAGGATGCCGGCTGCTCCGTCTCCCAGAGCGCCTCCGCTGCCGACATCTTCATCGGTTGTACCGTCGCGAGATATTTCCCCTGACGGTCGCCGATCGCGAGCAGCGCGATGGAGCTGATGGCACCGTAGACCGCGGCAAACCTGAACGCGTAGCGGAACATGGGCTTCGGGTTCGAGAGGAGACCGTACGCAGCTACGGCCAGGATGAAGAATGCCCCTGTTGCCATTCCCGCTGCCAGGACGTGGGCGAGCTGGTAGTAGAGGTGCGGGTTGGTGATCACCGCACCCAGATTCTCAAGCCTGATGCGGCCCTCCTGCACGAGATACCCGACCGGGTTCTGCATAAAGGAGTTCGCCATGAGAATCCAGAAGGCCGAGAAGTAGGACCCAAAGGTGACCAGCCAGAACGAGGCCAGGTGCAGCTTCTTGGACAGCCTGTCCCAGCCGAAGATCCACAGGCCCAGGAAGGTCGACTCAAGGAAGAACGCGGCCATTGTCTCGATGGCGAGTGGGGTGCCGAAGACATCCCCCACGAACTTGGCGTACTCCGACCAGTTCATCCCGAATTGGAACTCCTGGACCAGCCCGGTGACGACACCGACGGTGAAGTTGATGACGAACAGCCTGCCCCAGAAGCGTGCCATCTGTTTGTACCGCTCCTCACCGGTACGCACGTATTGGGTTTCGAGAATCGCGATGAAGATGCTGAGGCCAAGAGTCAGTGGGACGAAAATGAAGTGGAACGCTATGGTGATCGCGAACTGTAACCTGGATAACAACACCACATCCATGATGATATGCCCCCTTTCCAGTGTAAAACGTGTAGTTACCCGACCCGCCCTTCCTATCCCAGTCTAGGCCGAGACAAAGCTTAGTCTAGGGCCGTAGAACAAAAAAGTCCACACCGGGATGGAATACCGGTGTGGACTGATCATGTCACGCGAGATCCGGAGATGGAGGCTACAAGTGCAGCATCCCCAATGTGGAGAGCCGGAGCGCCGCCGCCAGGACGGAGGATGGCGCTCCCTGTAGGAGCCTAATCGTCGTAGGGCTCGAACCAGTCCTTCTCAACACCACAGTCCGGGCACACCCAGTCATCCGGGAGATCCTCAAAGGCGGTTCCCGCCGGATAGCCGTTCTCCGGATCGCCGACGGCCGGATCGTAGATGTAGCCGCACACCGTGCACTCGTATTTCTGCATCCCATGCCTCCTTCAGTAGGTATCCTCTTGAACGCCCATCCCGTAGGCTGTCCCTGCCTTGTCTTGAGGTGACTCGGTTGGACTGTATCTTGTGAATGGCGTTGATTATAGAATGCCCACATCTTGTGTCAAGCCAACACTTTCAGGACCCACGGCCCCTGTTTCGAGCTGATGTAATCCTGACGCTGCGCCGCAAACTGCGGATCCAAGCGCGAGAGGGGGATGATCTCTCCCGCGACCAGCACCGGCGGATCGACGGTGCGGACCTTGGGCAGCGCTTCCAGCGTCGCGTCGCTCGCCTCGCTGCGGTCGACGCGGGCGAAATCAACATCTCGCCGCAGGTAGGCAAGCCACCGGTTGACCTCGTCATCGCCGGTCGTTCGTAGACGCGCCATGAGATCGACATCGGTTCCCAGGAAGTCGTCCTCGCTGATGCTGCCGTGAGCCAGGGCCGCACGCAGAGCCTGTGCCACGGCGGCATACCATCCGACCTCCTGCACCGAGCACCAACAGACGTCGTCCAGCTCAATGAAACGCTCGCCCAGCCACCTCGCCGCGCCCACATCGTCCACGACGATCTGGGCAGCCGCGGTTGGGTGAGCTTGGAAGGGACGCAGGTGGCTCAGTAAAGCTTCGGCGTCAGCTTTCCCAAACGTGCCCACGTCGACGACCCCGTCGCGGAGGAAGTAATCCAGCCGGTCCGCGCACAGACGTGGGAGCGGCTGCTCCAACAGCGAGAAATGCTCGGCATCCGTCAGCCAACGCCAATCGAGTCCGTAGTCTGACACGATCTCGGGTAGATCGCCGGCTTCGATGACCTGATCTCTATGCACTTCGTGGTAATCGTGCTCCCGGTTGGGGAAGACGAAGTCTATCACGTGTGAGAGCGCCGTGTGGGGAACATCGTGCACGAGACCCGCCGCTTGCTCGTAGACGCCGGCTCCCAATCTGCGTAGCAATGCTGCGACGCCGCGGGAATGGTCCAGCCGCGTCGTCTGGCGTTCAGGTTTGATGAAGGCCGTGATGCCGCCCTGGAACACGTTGCTCAGGCGCTGCACCGCACCGGAGTTGTACAGATCGACGAGCAGCGGCTCGGTGAAATGGACCTCCCCATAGATGGGGTCGGTGAAGTCGATGGCGAACATCGTTCGCGTGATGGACGCCCGCGCCTTAGCCAGGCGCCGTCGAAGGCGCGTCGTCGTCGCGGCTCGCCGATTCTGTTCCGGCCAACTCCAGATACTCGCCCTTCATCAACGCATCCGCAGGGATGCCGAGCAGGGAGAGTAAGTCGCTGATCAACCCGGCCTTGCGTTCCGCATCCTGCTGCGACCAGGTGCGGCTCTTGATCTCCAGGAAGCTTCCCCCGTTCTCAGGCTTCTCAATGATGTCGAAGTTGAGCGCGAAGTCGGTGCCTCCAAA
The DNA here is from genome assembly GCA_963775195.1 of uncultured Chloroflexia bacterium. Classification (GTDB taxonomy): domain Bacteria; phylum Chloroflexota; class Anaerolineae; order B4-G1; family SLSP01; genus PWVB01. The sequence goes on along the minus strand of CAVZIC010000016.1, from coordinate 447,680 downwards.
GCGGATGTGGAACCTACGGCGCAGTTTGTGCACCTCTACGGTCTGCTGAGGTGCGAAGTACTCGTGGTAGAAACGCAGACTTCGGGTGGCTGGGGCGTCGAACCTGGACCGGGAGAGCAGAATGGAGTTCTCATATTCCCGCTCCTTCGCCATCGTGGTCAGGGTGAGACGATAGATGACGTCGATCATCTCCCCGGACTCCAGGTCCACCACCTCATCCTCACGGTAGCGGAGGCGGCTGCCCCACCGGTCGTCGAAGATGAAATAGGTGTCGTATTGGTGGCGCTTCGATCCTCCCAGGAATCGCACGGCATCCAATGTTCTGAGTCTTGTCTCCAAAGCTGCCGGATCGACATCCTCGATCTTGACCTGGATCTCAAAGCTCTTTTCCTGGGCGACGCCACCGATTGCGACCAACTTGCTCAGCACGCTCTCCTCGCGCTGGCTCAGGAATCCATCGATTCGGCGCGCCAGGTGATTTGCCTCCTCACGCAGCGCAGGCGCATCGATGGTCAGGAGCTCGCGATGTCGCATCAGCCAGACGCCGTTGACCATCACGTCCCGAACATCCTCCTGGTGGGAGGCGTAAAGTAGCCGGGAGTAGATACTGTCGGGGTCCCGCTGAAAGAAGGGAGCGTGTCGTATGTCGTCCATCGACACGGAGATCAAATCTGCTCGCTTGCCGGGCTCGATCGTGCCGGTGATCTCGCCCAGATGGAGGGCGCGGGCACCCATGCGTGTGGCCATCTCGATCACGGTTCGTGCCGGCAGGGCGGTGGGATCGAGGGTGGCCACCTTGCCCAGCAGACTCGCCAGCCTGGCCTCCTCGATCATGTCAAGGTCGTTGTTGCTGCCTGCCCCATCGGTACCGATGCCGACGTTAAGTCCCGCCTTGAGCATTTGGGTGACGGGGGCGATCCCGCTGGCGAGCTTCATGTTGCTGGTAGGGTTGTGTGCGATGCCGACGTCGTAGTGCTGCAACGTGCGGATCTCGCCTTCATCCACGTGGACGCAGTGGGCCGCCGTCGTCTTTGCCTCGAACAGCCCCAGTTTCTTTAGCCAGGGGACGGGGGGCATGCCATATTCCTTGCGATGATCCTCGACCTCTTGCGCCGTTTCGGCGATGTGGATGTGAAGGGGAACGTCAAACTCCAGCGCGATCTGCACGGCCTCTTCGAGGAGCTCGGGCGTGACCGTGTAAGGCGCGTGGGGCGCAATGGCGGGCACGATCAGCGGGTGATCCTTCCACCTGGCGATATAGTCGCGCGCGAGGGCCAGTCCTTCCTCGAAGCTCCTGGCGTCGGGCGTGGGGAACTTCATCACACTCTGGGCGCAGACGGCGCGCATCCCCGCCTGGACCACGGCATCCGCGATGGCTTCCTCGTAGTAGTACATATCCGCGAAGGTCGTCGTGCCCGAGCGGATCATCTCCGCCGCTGCCATCTGGGTACCCAGCCAGCAGAATCGTGGCGTGACGAACTCGGCCTCGACCGGCATCATGTAGCCCATCAGCCATACATCGAGCCGCAGGTCATCGGCCAGTGCCCGGAGCAGGGTCATGGGTGCATGGCCGTGGGTGTTGATCAGCCCGGGCATCAGCACGGCGTTGCCGAAGTCGACGCGTGAGCCCGCCTGGTACGCCGACAGGATGCCCTCTTGATCTCCGCACGCGACGATCGTGTCGCCGATCACGGCAACCGCGCCGGGTGTGTGCAGATCATAGGTGGCGTTCATCGTGAGGACGAAATCCGCCGTAATCACGATGTCGACGATGTTCTTGTCTCCGGGCTCGGCCATCGGGCTACCTCCAACTCCGTTTCGAATGTGTCCGATCATCCATCAGCCCATTGTACTCTTCCGGGACGCCCCTAGTCAAACCGGATGTGCAGCCCGTCGGCATCGAATTCGTAATGCGCAAACGTCATCGAGCCCTTGGACAGGATGCGGGGAAGCAGTTCGGGGAGATCATCAACCAAGGGAAGCGCCGCGATCTCATCCAGATCTACCCACTCCGCGGTGCCTTCGTCTGAGGTGATCGTCCTATCCACGGGTCCATGGTCCTGCGCCTCGCCTACAAAGACGAACAATACGATGCCGGGAGGCTGCGGCATTGTGATGTGGATGATGCCACGCAGGGTCAGCCCCTCGACAGTGGTGAGCCCGGTTTCCTCATGAAGTTCGCGCAGCGCAGAGGCATACAGCGACTCGCCCGGCTCCAGGTGACCACCGACACCATTGTACTTGCCCGCCCAGAGGCGTTTGGTCGAGGCCCCCTTGAGCAACAGGACTTGCTCGCCATCTCCGCCGGTGGGGCCATCCCGCGTCAGGAATACCAGCGTGCGGGCGACAACCGTGTATCGTTCCCCGGCTTCTCTCTGCTCCTCAGGGTGCATACATCTCGTCCCCGTAGACCAACATCAGCGCATGGACGGCTTCGAAGGTCAGCCACCGGCTCTGGTGGAAGATCCGTTCCTCGGGCAGTGTGGGCGTTGCCTTCAGTTTGAGCCACCGTCCTTCCTGATCCTGTAAGCCGATCAAGCGCTCCACCATATGCTGGGTCTTGGGATGGGTCCTGTACTCCGTGTGGGCTAGAACGTGGCAGAGTTCGACGAGGTCCGTATCGTAGAAGCGTGGGAAACGAGGCCGCGCCCATTCGGCGTCCTCCCGGTCCCAGTCGTAAGTGTGGGCCAGCAGGTAGCGACACAGCAGATCGATCGTGCTCATATCCGGGGCCGACGTCGTGGCCGTATTGCAGTGAATGAGGGCTGCCAGGGCCTTGACCGCGCCTGCGCGACACGAGCGGTCCTGAAGGATGCACCCTAGACGCTCGGGGTCACTCGCCACACCTTCGGCGAGTGCCGCCCAGCCCGCCACTACCCGTGGGTCATCGCCATACCCGAAGTGCGTCAGGATGTGCAAGGCCATGCCGGCGTAAGAGTGCCACGGCGCAGCCCCGACGCCTTCCGGGACAAAGAGGTGGTCCTGTCGTATGCCTCGGCTGAGGAGGTTCTCGCACGTGGGCTCGATCTCCTCGAAACGAGGGGCACCCAGTTGGGCCAACAGATAGAGCGTCCCGAAGTTGCCCGCCGAGCCTCCGTAATAGGGCGATTCGGCGCGGCCCCAGAAGTTCGTGGGGTCCCAGTGGCGACGCAGTTGTTTGACCGGTTCCCAGTCCAGGATGCGCTGCTGTTCCTCGGTCAGGCGTCCGTCGGGCCGCTGGAAGATGTGCTTCAGGGTCTGGAAGCGCACGGAGGGGTTACCCGGGTCCAGTAGCCAGGGCACCGGGTCCCGGTGCACAAGATCCAGCCACTGGCGGGCGGCAGATAATCGTCCTTCCTGCGCGACCACTTTAGAGCTTGTAGCCGATGGTGCGGAGAAACTCCTTGCGCCAGGCGATGTCTTCCTCGCCTTCTACACCCTTGGTCTTCACGCCATCAATGACGCCCAAGATCCCGCGTCCCTGTGCCGTCTCGGCGATGATGACTTCGACGGGATTTGCGGTGGCACAGAAAACGCGTGCGACCTCGGGCACGGTCTTGACCGCGTTGAGCACGTTGACGGGGTAGAATTCCTCGCCCAGAAAGATGATGAAACTGTGACCTGCGCTGAGCGCTGTGGCGTTGCGCTTGGCCAACTCGACCATCGCGTCGTCTGTGCCGCTCCACCGGACCAGCGCTTTCCCTGACGACTCGCAGAACGCCAGGCCGAACTTGATCCCCGGCACCGCCGTCACTAATGTCTCGTGAAGATCCTCAACCGTCTTGATGAAATGGGCCTGTCCCAGGATGAAGTTGACGGACTCCGGCTTTTCGATGGTGATAACTGAAAGCTCCAGTGGCATCCTGCCCTCCTTGTCGGCTATCCAGCGCTCTCTTCGTCGTCGGTCACGCGATATCCCGCAGTCGTCAGGATGCCGCGAAGCTCTTCCAGGGCATCGTGAACCATCCGATCGGCTGCCACGTCGTCATTGCCATAGGTCGAGGCGATGACTCGCAGTCCTTCGCGACCGGCTGCCGGGAAAGGTTGAGCCAATGACTTGAGATAGACATCAGGGAACTCCCGGCTCACCTGCCGTAAGGGACCCGCGACCTCCGCTTCATCATCGACGTGGACACGAAGCGCGCGTTGTGCCCAGACGCCGAGCCGGAAGGTATTTCGAAGCTCAGGGACGATCGACTCGGTGAAGATTGCGTTCAGCTCGGCGGGGACACCGGGTAAGACGTAGACCAAGGTCCCCCCAACCTGCAGGCGGACGCCCGGCGCGGTGCCGATGGGATTCGGCAATGCCGTCGCACCCTCGGGAAGCTGCGCCATCTTTACCCGCGCCGCCTCGGGCCCCTGTTGGACCAAGTATCCTTGCGCCAACAGATTGCGATACTGAGCCTCGACCAAACTCCGTGCCTGCGCACTCGGCACGAGCGGCCGTCCCAGTGACCGCGCCAGAGCGTCGAGCGTCAGGTCATCCTCTGTTGGCCCAAGCCCGCCGCAGCAGACAAGGACATCCGGTGGTGGGCTCAGCAGAAAGGTGAGGCTACGGGCAATGCTCTCCGGGGTATCTCGCGCAATGGCTACGTGGGCTACGAGAAATCCCAGACGCGTGAGGCGCCGGCATAGTTCGTATACGTTGAGGTCACGGATCTCGCCATTCAGCAGTTCGTTGCCGATAGCGAGGAGGTTGCAGTTTGGCACCCGACAGGGCCTCCTTGGGCGCTTGGGCCGCCTGGGCAGACCATGCCCCGGCCCGAGGGGTCACGCCTGGGCGCTCAGGACCTTTTCCACCGCCGTGCGCAGCCCGCTGGGGCTGAAGGGTTTCGTAATGTAGACCTGCACCTTCGCGATGTGCTCGCCAAGCACGCGATCGATCGGCGTGTTCTGGGCTGTGATCACGATTACCGGAATGTTGCTGAGAGCCTCGTCCTCCTTCATTTCCTGGTAGACTGCCCATCCCCCCATATCGGGCAGCATCAGGTCCAGAAGAACAAGATCAGGCAAGGCCTCACGCATCATTGTGAGCCCTGTGTTGCCATCCATGGCCCCGATGAGGTCGTAGCGTTGGGAGTCGAGCATAATCTTGACCAGGTCGACCATATCCGAGTCGTCTTCAATGTAGATAATGCGGTGTCTCTCGGTGCTCACCACGGGAAGTCTCCTCTAGATGTGTGGATGTGGGTCAGATGTCGATGTCCAAGACCTTCTTGATGCTGGCGAGAAGTTCCTGAGGCCCAAATGGCTTGGTGACGTAGTCATCCACTTTGGCAATATGGAGGCCGAGTACCTTATCGATGCTCTGTGCCTTCGCTGTGACAACGATTACGGGGATGTCGCTCAGGTCCTCATCCGCTTTCATCTGCTGATAGACTTCCCACCCATCCATATCCGGCATCATCAGATCCAACAGCACGAGATCCGGCTTTACCTCTCGGACGGTTCCGAGGCCTTCACGGCCACCCACGGCACCGATCAACTCGAAGTTGCGTCGCCCCAGAATGAGCTTAATCAACTCGATCATCTCGGGCTCGTCCTCTATGCAGACTACCTTCAAGGGTTCCGGGGAATCAGCCATTAAGCACCTCCTGGTCAGCGCTTCTCATTTTAGTTTAGCATAACCCTACGGGTTGTCAATAAGCACCCGTGCCCAACGGATCGTTTTGTAATTTTCGTTGCGACGGCTTTTCCTTATAGTATAGTCCCGTACGGCAATCGGCACAACTTTCGCATCGGCTGTATACTCGGATCGGCGTCTTTGGCCTACAGGCTCGGAACGAAGGGAATCCGACGCGCGTCCCCATGCCGACAATTACATGGTTTGGCATCGCTGATACTGGCGCTCCTTCTCGGAGTGGCATTGTCTGTCGTGCTGCATATCTCCGGCCCGTCTACCGTTTTGTCAAGCCCGGCGCTCGCTGCGGCTGGAGGTCAGCCTGGTACGGAGCTACGTGCCATTTCAGCCACGCCGAATTCGCTGGAGAGTGAGGCAGCCGGTCCCTGGGTGGAACCCGCCGTGCTCCGGCAACTTGCCGCTGACGATGAGACACCGCTCCGCGTGATCGTCATAGTGCATCCCTCGGGCGAGGATCCCATAGGCCGTCTGGTTCGCGATAGGGTGGCAGATCCGGTTTCCGCGCGTGCGCGTTATGTTCAGGACAAACAGCAGGCGCTTTCTCAGGCGTTGATGCCCCTGGCGCCCATGCTTCGCGAGGCAGAGAAGCGCGGCACGCTTGTCGAACAGCGCGAGTTGTGGCTCGTCGATGCGATCGGACTCACGGCAGCACCCTCGTTGATCCGAGACCTGGCAGCATCGCCTGTGGTGGCGGAGATCCGCTTGGATCATTATCAGGCCTACATCACGCCGCCACGGTTGGGACCCGCCGACGGCATCAGCGCTGATGCGCGATCGACCACGCCGGGCGGCGTGGACACAGCCGTCGAAGTGTCGGTGGTTCCAACGCTGCCGTGGGGGGTGGGTCGCATTCGGGCCCCCGAGGTATGGGCCAACCTCGGCATTACCGGCACCGGTGCCGTGGTGGCCATCATCGACACCGGCGTTGACTGGTTGCACCCGGATCTTGCTGGAGAGTATCGTGGCAACCTGGGCAAGGGGCGCTTCGACCACTCCGCCTCCTGGTATGACGCGGTCAATGGTGGGATCTATCCCTACGATGATTACGGCCATGGTTCACACGTCGCCGGGATCGCTGTAGGTGCATCGGTCGGGGTCGCCCCCGGCGCCAGGTGGATCGGGGTGAAGGTACTGGATACCGATGGCTATGGATATGATTCCTGGATTCTCAGCGGACTCCAATGGCTGCTGGCGCCGGGTGGTGATCCCGGGTTGGCACCTGATGTCGTCAATGGCTCTTGGGGCAACACCAACGGTTACACGACGGTTTTCCTGGCGGCCATCGATGCACTGAAGGCGGCGGGGATCTTCCCCGTCTTTGCCGCCGGAAACGCCGGCCCCACGTCCGGATCCGTGAGTTCCCCGGCAAGCAATCTCGGCGTCTTCGCCGTGGGCGCGAGCGATGTGGACGAGGACATTGCCGCGTTTTCGTCCCGCGGACCTTCTCCCTGGGGCGAGATCAAGCCCGTTGTCGTCGCCCCCGGCGTGGGCGTATGGTCAGCGATCCCTGGGGGCGTCTACGGCGAGAAGAATGGCACTTCGATGGCCACGCCCCACGTAGCCGGGCTCGCAGCGCTGATGCGAGCCGTGAGCCCGACGGTCTCGATCCGGACGATGGCATTCCTGATCACCGAAACAGCACAGCCGCTTACGGGGACGGTTCCCAACTATGTCAGCGGCTGGGGGCGCATCGATGCCTATGCGGCTCTGACCGCCCTGACGCATCCCGCCATCGTCTCGGGAACCGTTCGCGGCGACCAGGGAGAGCTTGTGGCCGGCGCCCGGATCATGATGCAGCCGGACGTCGTACCGCCCGGCGGCATACTGCCTTTCGTTGCCACGTCCGATGCGCAGGGGCACTACTTCTTTGCACTGCAGCCCGGTGTCTACACGCTGACGGTCACAGCATTTGGCTACTTCACTATGACGCTCCCCAGGATCGAAGTTGCGCCGGCTACGGTGAGCCAGGTCGATGTCGTGCTCACAGCTATGCCAAAGGGGACCCTACAGGGACGGATATCGGCCGGGGCGACCGGCCTGCCGCCATCCACGACCGTGGCCATTCGACCGCTGAACACGCCTGTGACCACAATGCCCGACATCGCCGGGAACTATGCCCTGGTGTTGCCTGGAGGAACTTACACGGTCGAGGTGCGAGCTCTGGGCTATAGGGTCGTCACGGCATCCCTGACCATCGTGCCCGGACAGACGGTCGTGCGTAACTTCGCCCTGGCGACAGTTCCCACATTGCTGCTCGTCGACGAGGGGGCGTGGTATTACGGAAGCGAGATTTCTTACTGGCGGGAGGCCTTGGACGGACTGAGTTATCCCTATGACGAAGTCCGCATCAAGACGCCCGGGCCGGATACGCCCGTCAGTAATACGCTGCGCGGCTACGACATCGTTCTCTGGTCTTCGCCCTCGGGATCACCGGGTCTGGTGGGGGCCGGCGGGGCATTATCCGACTATCTCAGCGGCGGCGGGCGACTGATGCTCAGCGGACAAGACGTGGCCTACTTTGACGGGGGTGGGTTGAGTTTCTGGGGCTATCTCGAGTCCTATCTCACGGACCAGATGAGTACGGTCTTCATCACGGAAGATGATGCTCGCCCTGTCGTCATGGGCCGTGGTCCCTTCGAGGGTCAAACGGTCAGCCTGGAAGGCGGCAGCGGTGCAGACAACCAGGTGGCGCCTGATGTGGTGAAGGTGGCGGATACGGAACGGGCATCTCCGGTCTGGCTGTATGCAGATGGGCAGACAGCGGGCGTTGGTGCCGATATCTGTGTGCCGCACCGCTCGCTCTTCTTCGGTTTCGGCTACGAGGCCATTTCCGATGTTGACCAGCAGCGCGAGGTGCTGCAGCGCAGTATTGACTGGCTGATGACGGAGCCGCTGACGAGGGGGCTCACCCTGGACAATGTGACCGATCCCGTGCTCATTGCTCGCCCGGGGGCGTGGGTCTCACACGTCGTGCGGGTCCATCATATCGGTTCTGCCGGGGTGACGGAGACGGTAAGCCTCGCCGTGCAGGGCGATGATTGGCCCGCGGTCGTGGTGCCCGAGGAGATGGAGCTGCCTCCCTGCGCCTCTGCCTTAGTCACGGTGACGGTCGCGCTGCCGGTGGATGCGGGGATCAATGCGGCAGACGTCCTGACGCTTGAGGTGAAGTCGACACAGGCTCAGGTCCCGATGACCATATCGGTGACGACGAAGACACCGGCACCGGTTCTATTGGTTGACGACGATCGCTGGTACCCTGTCCAGGACCTGTACACGGAAGCCATGTCGGCCGCGCACATTCCCTTCGACGTTTGGGACACACGGTCCGGACTCGGGGGCACGCCCACGGCGTATTCGCCACTCACGGCGACCCTCACGATGTACCCTGTAATCGTCTGGTTCACGGGTTATGATTGGTACGCGCCCATTGTGCCCGAGGAGGCTCAGCGACTGCTTGCTTACCTGGATCAGGGAGGACGGCTGTTGCTTTCCTCGCAAGACTTTGTCTATCATCACGAGGACGAGCCGTTGACCCATCGGCTCGGGATACTCTTCGCCGACTGGTCGGAGAAGGCGATCGAGGCGATGGGCGTTGCCGGCCATCCTGCCGGAGGCGCGTGGGGACCGAGTCACCTGGTTTTCCCCTTCCCGAACTGGTCGCACATCGTTGAGCCGGCACCCGATGCCACGCCTGTGGCACGCGGGCAGATCGGACAGCCGCTGGGAATCGCCGTGGGGAGACCGGTACCTGGCGCGTCTCAGACGCTCTTCTACGCGCTTCCGCTGGAGGCGCTGCCGCTGGAGCCGCGAGCACAGGCGCTGGCCAACGGCGTTGGGTGGCTCTCACCGTTGGGGGGGACCGATTGGGACGTGAGCTCCAGGGCCGGCCCGGGTGGGGTCACGGCGACGTTTTCGCTTCAGCTTAGAAACAGTTGGCGCGAGGCGCTGAAGGTTGGCGTGCGACACCAGGTCCCGGATGGATTTGAGGTCGTCTCGAAGAGTGTTCCGCCCGGCTTGGCCTATGACCCTACATCTCGGCAGCTCACCTGGGGGGATACGGTACCCTCGAATGCGCTCGTGGAGCTTAAGTGGGAGGCGGTTTGGCTGGGAACGGTCGGCCAGGGGATGCAGCCGACGGTGACACTTTCACTGCCCGATTGGGGACTGAGCTTTGTGCGTGAGGCCCCCTTCTACGGCGGTCGCCCCGATTTGGGGACGAGTTACTGGTCCTCGCAGTCGGACACCTCGGTGCCTGTCGGCGAGGCCGTGTCGCTGACTTTCCGTCTTCGCAACAGCAGTGCCGTCAGCCTCGTAAATGGATCACTGTCGTTCTGGTTGATGGACGGCGTAACGCCGATCTCGGTCACCGCCCCACTCACGGGTGGGGTCCGCCTGGAAGGGCAAAGCGTGTCGCTGGCACCCTACGAACAGCTCACCATTACCGTGCCGATTCGCGCCTGGACCGTGGAGACGCCGGTGCGCCTGGATGCACAGTTCAGCGACGGCGGCGATCACCGATGGGAGCGCAGCCTCTGGCTCACCGCCGAGCCCCGGCGACTCTACCTACCGGTGATCCATCGATCTCGATAGTCGATTCGTCGTCGCTCAGGACAGTCTGCGGATCACTAGCACGACTTTGCCCTGGATCTGGACGTCATCGGCCTGCACGTAGATCGGATTCATCGTCGGGTTGGCGGGCTGTAAACGTACCCGCTTGCCCTCATAGTAGACCTTCTTGAGGGTGGTTTCCTCTTCGCCGATGAGCCACACGGCAGCCATCTGGCCGTTCTCGACCCGCTCCTGGTGTTTGAGGATGACGGTGTCCCCGTCGTTGATCAACGCGTCGATCATCGAATTCCCCTGAACCTTGAGCGCGAACAGGTCGGCGACGTCGCGACCGAAGAGGGCGCGGTTGATCTCGATCGTCTCGTTCCCCGGAAAGGCCTCTACGTTGATCGGTGTGCCCGCGGCAATGTATCCCAGGAAAGGCACGGCAAGGACGTTGTCGTCGTTCAGCTCGATAGGGATCTCTTCCGTTGCCGGCGCGGTAAGCTGGATGGCGCGAGACATCGCCGGTTCCCGACTGATCAGCCCTCGCTCTTCCAGTCGCTTGAGATAGTAGGAGATCAAGGATGTTGAATTGACGCCAATCGCATCGCCGATCTCACGCACGGTGGGGGGAAACCCATGTGCGCCCACGTACTCCTCGATGCAATCCAGGACTCTTCTCTGTCGTTCGGGCAGTTCCTTTGCCATCAATACCTCCCAGTTTACACTCTCGATTGTCGAATTCAGTACACCTACCTGAATCGCAAGTATCCCAACTATCCCAATTATAGTCGCACATTTGTTCTATGTCAAGACCCTAACGAGGTTAATGAGTAGTTTGTGGTGGTTTTTTCTATGAGGTGGTAAAATAAACGAAGGGAGTCTGAATTATCGAGCGGGATCAGGAGGCTGGTGATGAGTGAGTGCCTGACACAGGTCGTCAAGCGGACGGGGGACATTGTGCCGTTCAACCGGGAGCGCATCGCTAACGCTATCTACCGTGCCGCCGTCGCCGTCGGCGGCAGGGACCGCTCCGTGTCCGAGAATCTGGCCGACCAGGTCGTGGCGATCCTGGAACAGAACTGCCAGGGGGATCGAATTCCTACCGTCGAGGATATCCAGGATGTCGTGGAAAAGGTGCTCATTGAGGACGGTCACGCCCGTACGGCAAAGGCGTATATCCTCTATCGCCAGGAGCGCGCCATGCGTCGTGAGCGCAGAAAAGAGGGGCTATCGCAACGCGACCCGGAGAACATCCCCTACCGCAAGCTCTGGGAGGTGCTCAATTGGTCGGTGGATCACAGGGTGCACAACGTCTACCGTCTCAATGAACGCATCGCCAGGGGAGAGTTTCCCGAGATCGTGCGTGAGTCGGATGAGGCCTATGAAAAAGACGTCGACGACGCGACGGCCAAGATCCTACAACGTCGCGAGAGCGTGCGAATCGTCATCATCGCGGGACCCTCGTCCTCATCGAAAACGACGACGACTGCCAAGCTCGAGGAGCGGCTGAAGAAGGAGGGGTTGAGCCTCGTCTCGCTCAACGTGGACAACTACTTCTACGATCTGGAGATGCACCCACGGGACGAATTCGGTGACTACGATTTCGAGACGCCGCAAGCGCTCGATTTGGCCCTGATCAACGAGCACCTGCAGCGTCTCGTTGCGGGCGAAGAGGTGTTGCTTCCCTACTACGATTTCAAGACCGGCCATCGGCGGCCCAACGCGACGCCGATGAAGATCCGGGACGACCAGCTGATCCTGATCGACAGCCTACACGGCCTATATGAAGGGATGACCCAGGCCATCGCCGACGATCAGAAGTTCAGGCTCTATATCGAAACGTTGCTGCAGATGAAGGGCCCGGACAACCAGTACATCCGCTTCACCGACCTGCGCCTGATGCGGCGCATGGTCCGCGATGAGCGCGAGCGTGCCTACGACCCTCGTCAGACGTTGGAGCACTGGCACTATGTCCGAAGCAGCGAGCTCCGGCACATTATTCCTTACGTCAACGCTGCAGATTACGTCGTCAACAGTGCCACGCCCTACGAGCTCCCGATCATGCGGGCGAGGCTCTTCTCACATTTCGCCAAGTGGGTGCCCGAGTACAAGGGCGACCCGAACCGGATGGATGCCTACCTGCGCGCCGAGCGCGTCCACAACCTGCTGCAGGCCATCATCCCTGTCGAGGACGAATCGGTGATCCCGGCGATGTCGCACATCCGCGAGTTTATCGGCGGCTCGGTGTATCAACTGCATTAGGGAAGAATGGAAGAATCAGAGAACGCAAGAATGAAGAATCGGAGCATCAACGGCCTTGATGCTCCGATTCTTTGATTCTCTATGCTTCCATTTTCAGTGCTTGCGCCAGGAATGCCCACATATCCGCACGCTCCTCGATGAGAAGCTGTGTGGGTTTGCCCGCGCCGTGGCCCGTGTTCGTCTGGATCCGGATGAGCACCGGCGCGTCTCCCTGTTGGGCGGCCTGGAGCGCGGCGGCGAACTTGTAGGAGTGGGCGGGCATCACGCGGTCGTCGTGGTCGCCTGTCAGGATCAGCGTCGGCGGGTAATGAGCGGGCCGCGCGTTATGGAGGGGTGAGTAGGCAAGCAGCGTCTTGAACTGCTCGGGGTCCTCCGCGGAACCGTAGTCGCTCACCCACGCCCAGCCGATGGTGAACTTGTGGAAGCGCAGCATATCCATCACCCCCACGGTGGGAAGCGCCGCGCCGAAGAGATCCGGGCGCTGCGTCAGACATGCCCCGACGAGCAGTCCGCCGTTGGAGCGCCCCTCGATGGCGAGCTTGGGCGTCGACGTGATCTTCTCCGCGATCAGGTACTCGGCGCAGGCGATGAAATCATCGAAGACGTTCTGCTTCTTGTGGAGGGTGCCGGCCTCGTGCCACGTCTCACCGTACTCGCCCCCGCCGCGCAGATTGGCCACGGCGAGCACCCCGCCCATCTCGAGCCATACCAGGCGGGTCACCTGGAAGCTCGGCGTGGTGGCGATATTGAACCCGCCGTAGCCGTAGAGCAGCGTGGGGTTTTGGCCATCCTTAACCCAGTCACCGCGGTGGACGAGGAAGAGCGGCACCTGGGTGCCATCCTTGCTGGTCACGAAGACCTGCTCGGTGACGTAGTCGGAGGCGTCGAAATCCACCTTGGGCTCGGCGATCTTGGTGCTTTCCCCGGTCTCGAAGTCGTAGCGATAGATCGTTGAAGGGACGGTGAAGGAACTGAAGGCGTAGAAGCCTTCGTCGTCCTCTCTACGTCCGTGGAGAGCATCCACCGCACCCAGACCGGGTAGCTCGATTTCACCGAGGTAGGTGCCATCAAGGGCGTACCGGTGCAGGCGGTGGTGCGCATCGTGCAGGACCAGGGTCACGAACTCGTCGTGCACCATCTCCACGTGTTCGAGCGCATCGTCCCCTTCCGGAATCAGCGTGCGCCAATGGTCGCGACCGCTTTGCGCCACGTCGATGGCGATTACCCTGCCCTTGGGCGCGTCGAGGTCCGTGTGGAAGTAGAAGACGGTGCCGGTGTTTCCGAGAAAGTCGTATCGCGCCTCTAGCTCCGAGATCAATTCCGTAAAGGTCTCGGCGCCATGTTCCTTGTAGAAGACGCGATTCCGCCGGTCGGTGCCTTCCGAGACGTGGAGCACCACGTAGGCGCCGTCGTCCGTGACCACCGGGTCGTACCCCCATCCGGGGTGATCGGGCCGCTCGTAGACCAGCACGTCCTGTGGCTGCATTGTGTCGAGGCGATGACCATAGATCTGCTGATTGTAGTTGGCTTTGGCATACTCGGTGCCCTCTTCCGGCACGGCATAACGACCATAAAGGAAGCCGGAGCTGTCGGGAAGCCACGCGGCATTCGAGAATTTGCTCCACTTGATAGCCTCCGGAAGGTCCTCACCCGTTTGGACGTTGCGAACGTGCCAGGTTTTCCAATCGGAACCGCTCGCACTGCTGGCGTAGGCGATCCACCGACCGTCCCAACTGACCGAGAGCCCGGTCAGGGCTACTGTACCGTCCTCCGACAGCGTGTTAGGGTCGATCAGCATCTTGCCCGTCCCTGTTGGCGTTTCCATCACGTAGAGAACGTCCTGGTTTTGCAGGCCTGTGTTGCGGAACTGGAAGTACCGTCCCCCACGTTTGAAGGGTGCACGGACTTTGGGATAGTCCCAGAGGGCCGTCAGACGCTCCCGGATTCTCTGTCGTTCCGGGAGTTGCTCCAGGTAGGCGAAGGTCAGGGCATTCTGGGCCTCGATCCACGCCACTGTCTCCGGGGCGTTGAGCTCCTCAAGCCACCGGTAGGGATCGGCTACGTCGACGCCGTGGAGGCGATCGACGTGATCACTTCTGCGTGTCGGGGGATAGGTGAGTTTGGTCATTGTTGGCTCCTGTATCTTTTTTCCCGTCGTACGCGGAAGGTACACCTCCAATCACGGTTTGACAAACGCCTCCCCCATGTTAACATTGGCCCGGCGCCCACCGCCACGAGCGGTGGGCGTCATAGGATAGGGGGCCAGTGCATGTCCGATGTTAGCGTTCCTGTCATCATCCTCTGCGGCGGCAAGGGGACGCGGATGGGTGACCTCACGGTGCCGAAGCCCTTGGTCGAGATCGGGGATCGTCCCGTACTCTGGCACGTGATGAAGATCTTCGCCGCGCAGGGGTTCCGGAATTTCATCCTCGCGCTGGGATATGGTGGTGACGCCATCAAGCGTTACTTCCTTGAGTACGATTGGCGCAGCCGTGACTTTTCCCTGGAATTTGGGAATGGCGGCACGACGTTTCACACGCCCAACGACATCGTGGGTTGGCGCATCACCTTCGCCGAGACCGGGCTGGAGACGATGACCGGCGCGCGCGTCCGAAAGGCTGCCGCCTACGTGGAGGGCGAGCGATTCTTCGTCACCTACGCAGATGGCGTGGCAGATGTCGATCTGCAGGCCTTGCTGCAGCATCACCGGCAGCGGGGCCTACTGGCGACGGTGACCGGAGTAAAGGCTTTCTCGCGCTTCGGTCTGATGGAGTCCGATGACCGGGGCCGCGTCACGGGGTTCCAGGAGAAGCCGCAGGTGGATGCCCTGATCAACGGCGGGTTTATGCTCTTTGAACGGGGTGCTCTTCCCTACCTTTCCGGGAGGCGATGACCTCGTGCTGGAGCAGGAGCCGCTGCGGGATCTGGCGGATGCGGAGCAACTGGGTGTCTACTACCATCAGGGATTTTGGCGCGCAATGGACACGTTTAAGGAAGCTCAGGAACTGAACACACTGTGGGAACAAGCGGCACCCTGGAAGCTCTGGTGATGGTGGATAGCGATCTACGACCACCCGAGTCGGCATTCTGGCACGAACGCCCCGTCCTGGTCACGGGCTGTACCGGCCTGCTGGGTTCCTGGCTGGTGGAGAAGCTCCTTTCCGCTGATGCTATCGTCGTTGGGCTGATCCGCGACGAAGTGCCCCAGTCGCAGTTGGCCAGATCCGGAGCGCTCGGACGTATCCGCGTGGTCCACGGTGACGTCACCGACTACACCACCGTCGAACGTGCGCTCAACGAATATGAGATCGAGGCGGTCTTTCACCTGGCTGCCCAGACGATTGTGGGCATTGCCAACCGGAGCCCGCTTTCCTCCTTTGAGTCCAACGTCCGGGGCACCTGGGTCACGCTGGAAGCCGCCCGCCGTAGCCCGACCGTCCGACGCATCGTGGTCGCGTCAAGTGACAAAGCTTACGGTACCCAGGCAAGTCTGCCCTATACAGAGGATATGCCGCTTCAGGGACAGCATCCCTATGATGTCTCCAAGAGTGCCGCTGACCTGATCGCTCAGAGCTATGCCGTGACTTACGGGTTGCCCGTCGCGATCACCCGCTGTGCCAATCTCTACGGCGGGGGAGATCTCAACTGGAACCGGCTCATCCCGGGGACGATACGGAGTGCGTTACAGGGGCAGCCGCCACTCATACGTTCCGACGGCACCTTCATGCGGGACTACCTCTACGTTCGCGATGCAGTTCGAGCCTATCTGATGTTGGCAGAAGCACTGGATCGGCCCGAGATTCGCGGCGAAGCGTTCAACTGCGGCACGGACAGCCCCATGAGTGTACTGGATATGACACGTTTGATCCTGAGCCTCTCGCCTCATCCGGAGCTTGAGCCTATTGTGCTCGATGAGGTGCAGAACGAGATCAAGGATCAATATCTTGATAGCGCCAAGATACGCCACGCCATTGGGTGGACGCCTGCTCACTCGCGGGAGGATGCCCTTCGTGAGACGTTGGCATGGTATGCGGGATACGTGAAGACGTTTGAGCGTTAGCACGTTGGCACGTTTGAGCGTTGAAGCGTGAAAACGTTCAAACGTGCCGACGTGTAACCGTTCAAACGATAAGGCAGTCACTATGCATTTGGAACCTACGCGAGTCTTTCTGACCGGTGCCACCGGTTTCATCGGTCGGCGCCTGGCTGTGACACTCCTTCAAGCGGGACACGAGGTCTCGGCACTCGTGCTGCCTGGGGAGGAGGATTTCCTGCCCGCAGGTGTTCGCGGCATGGGTGGCGACGTGACGGATGCAGTCGCGGTCAAGCAAGCGCTGTCGGCTGCGAGGCCGCAAATCGTTCTCCACCTCGCAGCCATTGGCACCACGGACACGGGGCTGCCAATGGCTGCAGCTTCCGGCGTCAACGTCGGCGGACTGATCACCCTCCTGGATGCCGTCCGCACCCTTCCCGGCCCTCATCCGGAGAGCAAGGGAGAAGGAGTCCGGCGGCTGATCCTCATCGGCACATCGTATGAATACGGCGCCCGGCGTGCGGACGATGGCCTGGATCCCTTCAACCCTTACAGTGCCTCGAAGGCGGCAGCCTGGGCCTTTGCCCGTGCCGCCTACAATGCTTGGGATCTTCCCGTGGTCTCCGTTCGCCCCTTCCAGGTCTATGGCCCTGATCAGCGTCGTGAGGCTCTGGTGCCGGCTGCGATCCTGGCAGCCCTCAACGGCGAGGACTTCCGGATGACGAAGGGCGAGCAGCAGCGAGACTTCATCTTCGTCGATGATATCGTCGAAGGCCTACTCGCCGCCATGGTCGCACCCGGCATTGAGGGCCGGGTGGTGGACCTGGGTACCGGCAAACTGACGCGGGTGTTGGATGTGGTCGAGCGGATCTGGGAGCTGACGGGAGCGCGTGGGCGCGTGCTTGCAGGGGCGCTCCCGTATCGCCCCGGTGAGGTTACCGCTATCCCCGCCGATGTCCGGCGCACGCGGCTGCTGACCGGATGGGAGGCGCGTGTCTCGCTTGAAGAGGGACTGGCGCGCACGATCGACGCGATGCGTGAACCCGAACTTTGCGGGGGTGGCTCGATTCAACCTTGCGAAGGTTTCCGAAACCTTCGCAACGTTCAAGCCGAGAAATCCCGCCTGCGCGACGAGATTCTCGCCAAGGTCGGTGAGTACTACCAGGTGGCCCACCAGGGCGCCCCTTTTGTCCCTGGCGAGACGTTCGTGAACTACGGCGGGCGCGTCTACGATGCCCGCGAGTTGCAGAGTGGCGTGGATGCGATTCTCGACTTCTGGCTGACGGATGGGCCGCGGGTGGAGACGTTTTCCGAGGCGCTGGGTGCCTACCTGGGTGTCAAACATATCCTGACGGTCAATTCCGGCTCGTCGGCCAACCTGGTGGCGATGGCGACCCTGCGCTCACAGCAGCTTGCTTATCCGCTCCAGGAGGGTGATGAGGTCATCACGCCGGCTGCGACGTTCCCCACGACGGTGGCCCCGATCGTACAGAATGCGCTGGTCCCGGTCTTCGTCGACTGTAAGGTGGGTACCTACAACATTGACGTCGATCTGCTCGACGCAGCGCTCTCCGAGAGGACGCGGGCGATTTTCGTCCCGCATATCCTCGGCAATCCGGTCGAGATGGATGTCGTCATGGCCTTTGCCAAAGCCCACGACCTCTACGTCATCGAGGATACCTGTGACGCCCTCGGAAGCATCTACGACGGCACACCGTGCGGTGCCTTTGGCGATCTGGCCACGTTTAGCTTTTATCCGGCACATCACATTACCACCGGAGAGGGTGGAGCCGTCGGTACGAACGATGCCCGGTTGCAGCACATCGCCCACGCCATCCGAGACTGGGGTCGCGACTGCTGGTGTGATCACCGGAGCAGCCGCGACGGCGAATGTGGACGGCGCTTCGACTGGGAGATCCCCGGCTTGGGCGAGCCCTACGATCACCGGTACTACTTTACGGAGATCGGCTACAACCTGAAGATGACCGATATCCAGGCTGCCATCGGCATTCCGCAGATCGCCAAATTGGATGAGTTTGTTGCCGCACGCAAGCGCAATTTCCGCATCCTCTATGATGCCCTCTCCCGCTATGAGGACCGGCTGATCCTGCCGATCTGGAGCCCGAAGGCCGACCCGGCATGGTTCGCTTTTACGCTTGCCGTTCGGGAGTCAGCCCCGTTCTCGCGGCGCGAACTGAACGAGTACCTTCGCGAGCGCAAAGTTGAGACGCGTTATCTATTCGCCGGGAACATCCTGCACCAGCCGGGATACCGCAACATTCGACACCGCGTCGCCACCCCCCTGACCGAGACCGATCGCGTGCTCAAGTCCGCCTTCTTCATCGGGGTCTATCCCGGAATGGATGATGCCCGCTTGGGCTATATGCTGCAGGTCTTCGAGGATTTCCTGAGATGAAGCTTTCGCTCATCATCTGCGCCTATAACGAGAGAGAGACGATTCTGCCCGTGCTCGACCGCGTCCATCGTGCCCCGCTGTTGCCGGGCTGGGAGCGCGAGATCATCGTCGTGGACAATGCCTCGACGGATGGAACCCAGGACCTGCTCAGGAGCATCGACTACGCCGACACTCGCGTGATCTACCAGCCCCGGAATATGGGGAAGGGAACGTCGATCCGCACCGCGATCCCTGAATGCACGGGCGACTATGCCTTTATCCAGGATGCGGATTTCGAGTACGACCCGGATGACTACCCACTCTTCCTCGAACGTGCGATGCGCGACCATCCCGCGGCCATCTTTGGGTCGCGTACCTTGGGCGGTCGGGCCATCTACAAGTACGTCGCCAACTATTGGGGCGTGCGATTTCTCACGGGTCTGACCAATCTGCTCTATGGAGGGCACTTGACCGACGTCGCCACGGCCTCAAAGATGATGCGCACGGACATCCTCAACCGGCTACATCTCACGGGAAGTGGGTTCGACCTTGACTTCGAGCTGCCGGACAAGCTATTACGTGCAGGTTATGAAATCGTCGAGGTCCCCATCCGCTACACGCCGCGCACGGTTGCCCAGGGCAAGAAGATCCGGCCCTGGGATGGTCTGTGGGCGTTGCGGGTTATCCTGCGGGATCGTTTCATCCCGATGAATAAGGTTGTCCAGTTCCGTTCAAACGTTCAAACGTTTCCACGTTGACGCGTCTTCGACGCACGCAAAGGAGCATCACGTGAATATCGTCGTTACCGGCTCGATTGCCTTCGACTACCTGATGAGCTTTCCGGGCAACTTCCTGGACTATGTCAAGCCCGACCGCATCCAGAAGCTGAGCCTGAGCTTCCTCGTCGACGAGATGGTGAAGCGACGCGGCGGATGCGCGCCCAATATCGCTTACAGCCTTGCCCTGTTGGGAGAGCATCCCGTGGTGATGGGGACGGCCGGCCAGGACTTCGGAGAATATGGGACCTGGTTGGCCGCCCAGGGCGTGGACACCTCGGCGATCAAGATTGTGCCCGACGTTTTCACCGCCTCGTTCTTCGCGACGACAGATCAAGAACTCAACCAAATCGCCAGCTTCTACACGGGCGCGATGGCCTATGCTCGCACGCTGTCGTTTCATGACCTCCCGAGGCCGGTGGACCTGACCATCGTCTCGCCCAACGATCCGGAGGCGATGGACAAGTATCCTCGCGAGTGCCGTGACCTGGGCATTCCCTATATCTACGATCCGAGTCAGCAGGTCGTGCGTGCCAGCTCGGAATCGCTCTGTAACGGTGTGGTTGGAGCCGACATCCTTGTGGTGAACGACTATGAGTACGAGTTGTTGAAGGATCGCACCGGGATGAGCGATGCTGACATGCAACAGGCCGTCAAGCGCGCCGTGATCGTTACACTGGGAGCGGAAGGTGCAGTGATCC
This sequence comes from uncultured Chloroflexia bacterium, assembly GCA_963775195.1. Lineage (GTDB taxonomy): Bacteria > Chloroflexota > Anaerolineae > B4-G1 > SLSP01 > PWVB01. Next base: position 427,342 of record CAVZIC010000016.1, on the reverse strand, counting down.
GGACCGCTGAGGGAGCGCAAGCTGAGATCCACGTGCCGGCGGTGCCGCCCGCACAGATTGTGGATCCCACGGGTGTGGGGGATGCCTTCCGGGCCGGGCTGATCAAAGGGCTGGCGTTGGGGCTGTCGTGGGGCGCTTGCGGCCGAATCGGCAGTCTGGCTGCGACTTACGTTCTCGAGACGAAGGGGCCACAGACGCACCTATACACACTGGGTGAGTTTGTGGCGCGGTACACCACCGCTTTTGGTGAGGATGAAGCAACGGAAGCGTTGGCGCGTTAACACGTCGGCACGTTTTAACGTTTAGCACGTTGTAGCGGCTGAACGTGGAAACGTGTCAACGTAGAAACATTCTAACGCACACTACTAAAAAGGAGATGAACGCATGAAGCATCACGTCAAGAATCTTGATCTGGCCCCATCGGGCCGACTGCGCATGGAGTGGGCCGAACGGGAAATGCCCGTCCTTCGCCAGATCCGCGAGCGACTGGCAGATGAGAAACCCTTCAAAGGTGTGCGGATGTCTGCGTGTCTGCACGTCACGACGGAGACCGGCAACCTGGCACGCACGTTGGTGGCCGGTGGCGCTGACCTGGTGTTGGTCGCCAGCAACCCCCTGAGCACCCAGGATGACGTCGCGGCAGCGCTCGTCTCCTACGACGAGATCCCCGTCTACGCCATCAAGGGCGAGGACAACGAGACCTATTACGAGCACATCTATGCAGCGCTCGACCACCAGCCCCATCTGACGATGGATGATGGCGCGGATCTTGTCAGCATGATGCACAAGAACCGGCGCGAGATACTCGGGAACGTGGTCGGCGGTACCGAGGAGACGACCACGGGCGTGATTCGGCTTCGCGCGATGGCGGCTGAGGGTGCGCTGAAGTATCCGGTCATTGCTGTGAACGACGCGATGACCAAGCACCTCTTCGATAACCGCTATGGTACGGGACAGTCGACGCTCGACGGTATCATCCGGGCGACCAACGTCTTGATCGCCGGAAAGGTCTTCGTGGTGGGTGGCTACGGTTGGTGCTCTCGGGGCATCGCAATGCGCGCCAAGGGTATGGGCGCAAACGTGGTGGTGACCGAGATCGATCCGCTGAAGGCGCTGGAGGCGGTGATGGACGGCTTCCGCGTGATGCCGATGCTTGAGGCGGCGACCATCGGGGATATCTTTGTCACGTCAACAGGCGACATCAATGTTGTGGATCGCGACCACTTTGAGGTGATGAAGGATGGTGCGATTGTCTGCAACTCCGGTCACTTCAACGTCGAGTTGAACCTGGAGGCCCTGGCCGAATTGTCGGTAGGTGAGCCGCGCGTTATCCGGCCGTTCGTCAAGCAGTACAAGCTGGCGGATGGGCGTCTGATCAACGTGCTGGCGGATGGGCGGCTGGTCAACTTGGGCGCCGCCGAGGGCCATCCCAGCGCCGTGATGGACATGTCCTTTGCCAATCAGGCGCTGAGCGCCGAGTACATACTGGCACATGCTGACGAGCTGGAGCATACCGTCTATGCCGTGCCCGACCTCATCGATCAGGCCATTGCCAGGCTCAAGTTGGCTGCGATGGGCATCGAGATCGACGTGCTGACCGAAGCACAGCGGACCTACCTTGCATCTTGGCAGGAAGGAACGTAAACTACAGGCGTTAACACGTTGGCACGTTTGAACGTGTTAACGTTCAAACGTGCCAACGCCATCAACCTGCCATCGCTGAAAGAGTCGACACATAGCCATGAATGAACGGGTCACGACGTGGGGCGATCTGCTCGAACGTCGTATGGGGCGGCGCTTCGTGGGTCGACGCCGGGAGATTGAACCGTTTCGGCTAAACTTCCTCTACACCGTCCCTCCCACGCTTCTCTTCGTCGCCCAAGGTCCGCCCGGCATCGGCAAGAGCGCTCTGCTGGCGCAGTACCGCGCCATCGCCCGGGAACACGGCTTTGTCACGGCCTCGGTTGAACGGTGGGACATCCGTCTGCCCGGGGAGTTCGCCGCCGTGCACGCGATGTCTGTGTTGGCCAGGCAGTTGTCGACTGCAGGCGTGCCGCTGACTACATTCAGCGAAGTCTACCGTGAGTACATCGGCGCGCTTCAAGCCATCGAGCGCGATGCTTCGGCCCCGGGCCACGTTTGGGATCTCTTCGGTGGTGTCGCTGACGCGGACCCCTGGGCTGTGCGCGTGTGGGATGAATACCTCGTGCGCACCTTCCCGCTGCGGCGTTCTCCTCTGATCAGGGATCCTGTCGGATCCTTGACCGAGCGCTTCGTCCTGGATCTGAATGCCTGGGCAACTGTGCGCCGGATCGTGCTTTGCTTCGATGATTGGCAGATAGCCGCCGGGCGAGGTCGGGTGGAGGCGGTACAGCTCGGGCAGGAATCAGACGCGAGTGTGGCTGCCAACAGCGCCGGCTATCGGCTCGAGGACTGGCTCTACGCATTGCTGGCTGATGGCGGGCTCAGTACCAACATCTGGTTTCTGCTGGCGGATCGTCACCCCTTGCCGGATGCATGGGAATCCCTCTCCTCGATCACGACCACTTTCGATCTCCAGCCGCTGTCACATCGCGAAAGCCTTGCCCTGCTCCGCGATGCCGGCGGGTTGGGTGACGAGATCGCCTCACAAGAGGCGGACCAGGCCGAGGGCAACCCCTTGTGGCTCACGTTGTTGGTGAGCGGTCCCAACGGCGCTGCGCCGGACGGGAGCATGACGCCCATCGAGAGATACGTCGCCTCCCTGGAGCCGGTCCTGCGTGCGGCCGTTCTGAAATGCGCAGCGGCTCGGTGGCTGGACGAGGGTGTGATTGCCGTTCTGTTGGGAGACGAGGCTGTGGCCCGCGTGATGGCATGGCTCAAACGCACGCCGCTGGTGGCTAAATGTGGGGAGGGCTGGCGATTCCAGCAGGCGGTCCGCGCCCCACTCGAGGAGCTTGCCAGGCTTGCAGGTAGTTCTACGTGGGAGGCAGCGCACCAGACGCTGTCGGCCTATTATCGTCAGCGATCCGAATTATCCGGCGTGGAGCCTCAGTACCTCGACCCCGAGTGGCAGCGAGATCACCTGGAGGCGCTCTATCACAATTTCATCATCGGCGACGAGGCCATGGCCCTTAATGCCGGGATGCTCAGCTTCCTGAACGGCGTACGCCGGTTCTATCCCTGGGCCGGTGCCGTCGCCGCAGTGTGGACAGAAGCCTCAAGCGTGATCTGCGCCGGGCAGCTATGTGATCCTCCAGGCGCCGTACAGGTCTGGGAACAGCGCGTCAGCGATGGTTGGCAGGCGCTCGTAACCCGCGACTGGGCGACGATCTACGCCTTTGCAGATGAGGGTCTTGAGGTCGAAATGTGGGACCCCGAGGTTCGCCAGTCCCTACGCGCGCTGAGCCAGCTCGCCGCGGGGCGTCTGGCTTTACCTGTCGAGGAGGAGGGAGCACCTGAGCCTTCGGTCCCCGTCCCTCCCCGCGGCTTCGTGCAGGACAAGGGCCCCGAGAGGGAGGGAGCCCAGACGCCGTCTGAGGCGCTCGCCGTCGGCGCCTTCGTCTGAGGCGCGTCCGCCGTCCGAGGCGCGTCCGCCTTCTGAGGCGCCTTCGCCGTCCGCGGCGCCTTCGCCGTCCGCGGCGCCTTCGCCTTCTGAGGCGCGTCCGCCGTCCGCGGCGCCTGAACCTTCCGTCGCCTGCGAGTTGCCGCTTGAGGAGGCCGCGTCGCAGCCCGATGCCGTTCCTATAGAGGAGCTTGCTTCAGATGAGGCCGAGGCGGAGCGCACCCTTGCGACTGTTGAGGAAATGTCCGTCGAGCACTGCGGATATGCCAATGCGCGTCTCGATGAGGGTGCCTATGACGCGGCGATCGAGGCCTACGACCAGGCACTGGCGCTAAACCCCGACTACATTGCTGCCTATTACAATCGGGGGGTGGCATATGCCCGCATAGGGGTCCTGGACGGAGCCATAGCGGATTTCACCCACGTGATAGAGCTGGACCCGGACCAGATCCAGGCATACCGCCAGCGAGGCCTGGTATTTGCCCGTAAGGGCGAGTTCGATCGGGCGATCTCCGACTATGACGCTGTGCTCCGCAGCTCTCCGCCTCTCAGGTCTCCCCGAGCAGCAGGACCCTCCTCAACCGAGGGGGAAGGGGGAGAGGCAACGCTCGCCGCATCGGTCTACTATGACCGTGCCAATGCCTACTTCCGGCTGCGCTCCTACGTGCGGGCGATTGAGGACTACACCGAAGCCCTGGAGCGGGCGCCGGGTCATGTTGAAGCCTATCTTAATCGTGGTCTGGCTTACGCTGCGCAGGGCAACTATCCGGAGGCGCTGCGCGACTACAACCAGGCGATTGCCCTGGACCCCAACCGGGGAATCGCCTACAGTCACCGCGGACAGGCGTATGCGCGGCTTGATCGACACACAGAGGCGCTGGCGGACTATGAGCGAGCCCTCACCCTCAACCCGCGTGATGCCGCGGTGCTCAATAACCGCGGGCTGCTCTACGTTCGAATCGCGGCGTATCCTGAGGCCATCGAAGCCTATCAGCGGGCGATGGCCATCGAGCCCGATTGGGCCACACCTTACTACAACGCAGCCTGTGCTGCGGCGCTGATGGAAGATCCTGAGCATGCCACTATCTGGCTCGCGAGGGCGATTGGGCTGCGCGAGGGCTATCGCGCGATGGCGCTGAGGGATCCGGACTTCAATCCGATCCGCGAAGAGACACGCTTCAGGGCGCTCGTCGGCCTGGAAGACGCTTAGCCGTCCGCGTCTATCCCCGATGCCAACTGCACCTCGATGGATGCCGCGAGATCCCTTAAGCGAAGCGGTTTACTGATGTAGGCGTTGGCTCCAGCTTCCAGACACCTCTCCTGATCGCCCGGCATAGCCAGGGCTGTCAGAGCGATAATTGGAATGCCGGCAGTCTCCGTATTGGCTCGGATGCGACGGGTAGCCTCGAGGCCGTCCATCACCGGCATCTGGATGTCCATCAGGATGACGTCGGGGTGATCCTCGATAGCGCGACGAATGGCTTCCGCACCGTCTCTGGCTCGAAGGACGTGATACCCTCGGGAGATCAGGAACTTCTCTACGGGGCGAAGTGCGGCTTCGTGATCCTCCACGAGCAACACATGCGCCTGGGCGAACGCGGTCGCTGACGAGGCCGGGGCCTGTTCCTCCTGAGTTGCCTGCGGTCCGTTGGTTGCGGGAACCTCCCAGGGCAGTGACACCGTGAATTCGCTGCCCTTGCCGAGCTCACTCTTGACCGCGATGGTTCCGTTGTGGAGCTCCGTCAATCGCTGTACCAGCGCCAGGCCCAAGCCCGTGCCCTCGTATCTCCGCGTCAGTGAGCTGTCTAGCTGTACAAAAGGCTGAAAGAGACGCTCCATATCATCAGGTGCGATGCCGATGCCGTTGTCCCAGACGATGAAGTTCACGGTCCGTGTCTCGACATCCCCGACCACACGGAGGCCGAGCGCTCCCTCGGTGGGCGTGAATTTGACGGCGTTGCTCAGCAGGTTGACGAGGATCTGCTTCAGGCGACGCTCGTCGGCCTGGATTGTCGTGACCGCCGGATCGAGCGCCAGATCGACGGATAACCGTTTCCTCTTGGCCTGTGGCTCGATCAGCTGAATGCTCGATCGACACACGCCTTCGACCGTCGCCGGCGAGATCTCGAGCGCCAGCATCCCGGCCTCGACTTTCGACACATCCAGGATGTCGGTGATCAAGGAGAGCAGGTGTTCGCCGCTCTCTTGAATAGCCTGCATGGGCTTTTCCTGCCGCTGATCCAGCGGCCCGTAGATTCCACTCTGCAGAATCTCCGAAAACGTCAGGATGACGGTCAGCGGCGTCCGGAGTTCGTGGCTCATATTCGCCAGAAACTCATCTTTCATACGCCCTGCCCGTGCAAGCTCTGCGTTGACCTTCCGCAGCTCCTCTGCGTGTACTCTGATTTCCTCGACAGACGCTTCCCGGATCAGCCGGCGCACGCGGCGCTCGGATACCTGGTAACGCCGGATATAGAGTGCGGTCACGAACCCGAACGTCAGACACACGATCAGGAACGATAGCCTGACCAGCAGCGCGTGACGCGGAACTGCCAACAGCAGCGCGTAGAAGAATGAGCGATAGTGCTCGTTGGAGATAGGGTCTATGCCCGTGGTCGCATCGTAGAAATGGTGCAAAGCATCGACCAGCCAAAAAACAAGGCCGGCAACGACGGATATCACCAGTGGGATGAAGGCTTGACCGGGTCGGTCCGGATTCTCCACCGAGTCGGGTTTAGCAGCAGGCGAGTTCATGCGTGTAGGTTCACTCCTCCGGTGGGAGGTCGACTGGAATTGTTACCGCCTCCCCTCCGTCCAGGAGCGGGAGACGCCGCTCACCAGTATACAGGCCAACCAGCAGTTTGCACTGATTGCAGCCTCCGGCGGGTACGTACAGGTAGAACCGGTCACGCAGACGGGTGCCCGGGTGCCAGCGGTCGGTGGGATACTCGTCGGCGCCCGCAATATGATCGTGTTGGGCGATGATGGCACCATCGGCACCAATGAGATGAACGAAGACGGTGTAGGTCTCCGCCGGCTCTCCGGTTGCCCGCCACCATAGATCAACCTCCCCTGTGTTGCCGTTCCGTACAAAACTATAGCCTTCGAGTTCGATAGGCGCCGCAAACTTCACCTGCAGCGCGATGGGGGGCTCTGCAAGTCGGTCCAGTGGACGACAGTCGCTGAGATCGAAGAGCAGCACGTTGACGTTCGTAAAGCAGGCGTCGACAGCCAGGCGTCGACAGCTCTCAACCAGAGCGCTCTGGATCAGATTCGTGGGGTCGGAGAGATGCTGCTGCCACAGCACTAACCAAAGGCGCTGTCGTGTTCCTGTCTCGCGCTGCAGGACTTCGAGATCCTCCAGATCGACGACCTGATGGGTGTCCAATACGTGTGTCCCGTAAGGGATGCCGAAAAGGTTAGCCTCTCCGCGGTAGTAGTAGCTCAGGGCGGTTGTGGCGTAGCCACCGACGACGGCGATTGCATCGTCGGCGCTGCTGTGACTATCGATGTACTGTGCAACCCCTCGGAAGTCGGGCCGTGGGTGCCATTCGTCCTGGATTGCGACGGCCCACGTGCCCTGCGCCTGGCGTGCCAGAGCGGGAATTGTGAGACACAGCCAGGCCACGATGAGCGCCACGCCGGTCCACCTACCCAGCCCCCAGCGGGCTGCGTTCTTGACCCTCTCCCTGGGCAGGACGGATGGGTCTGAGTGCGGCTGTTTCATCAGGAGTTCCCATCCCGTGCCGACTGCGGCAACGACAGCCACGCCCCAGGAGGGAAGTAGGTACCGTTCGCTCCATTTCGCCTTGACCATCGTCAGGCCATAGAGGGCGATGACGGGTAGAATCAGGCTGGTGAGATACCAGGAGACAGCCGAACGACGTAAGGACGATCGTTGGGTGCGGGCCGCCGGACTGCCGACCAGCGTTGCCAAGATCGAGACGGCAGCTACAATTATGAAGGCGACACCCCACGGCTCGGATAAATACTGTCCCACACCGAATAGAACCGGCACATAACGCAGAGCGTCGACCGGAATGGAGGACACCCCCGATGCGTCGGTTTGGACGCGCCAGAGCGCCCAGCCTATGATCGGGCCTGCGAGAATGCCGAGCGAGGCGTTGGCCAGCCACCATTGTCGTTGGTGACGCCATCTCTCCTTGAAACGCTCGGTCCGGGGCGCCGAGATCCGCGGTACCGTCATCAGGTTCAGCGTACCCCACACACCAATCGCCATCCAGGCCAGTCCTGTGTAGAGATGGGTCGCAAGCATCAGCAATCCAAGGGTGACGTAAATGCCGGGGCCTCTGTGTTTCGTGACGAGCCGCCAGCCGGCGAGGGCGAAGCCCGCAGTGAGCGGCACAGCCAGGGCGTACATACGGACCTCCTGACTGTAGTAGACGAAAATCGGCAGGGTTGCATACGCGAGGACGCTGGCCAGGCCGGTGGTGCGGTGGTGTGATAGGGAGCGGCTGAGTTGCAGTATGATCGGCGCGCCCGTAACGCCCAACAAGACCGACAGGTACCGGACGGAGAACTCGCTGTCACCTGCAAGTCGGATCCAGATGGCCAGGAGCATGCCGTGAAGGGGGAGTGCGTTGTCTTCCTTCAGCAACCCTAGGGCTGCCTGAATCGGGCCATGCTGGGCATGGTAGACGATGAAGGTCTCGTCGTACCACAGCGACGTCGAGTTCAGGCCCCACAGTCGGATGGCGAAAACGAGCAGGACGGCCCCAATGCCGATTGCTGTCGTGTGACGTTGACGCTGGCTGTCCACATCCCCAATTATACTTGTGGCCCCGGCTACTAAAAGCGGGAAATAGCAATATAATCATAGGGAAAATCAGTGAGCTAGTGAGTTAGAGAGTCAGCAGATGAACGAACCGGCGAATCAAGCGATGGGCGAAAGACCTTCCCGTTCTTCGGGACTCAGCAACGGGCAGCCGGCACCCCACCTTCTGATCCAGGGTGGCACCGTCGTGACGCCTGAGGGCCTGTTTGCGGCGGATGTCCTGATTGGTGGCGAGACGATTCAGGCAATCGGAACGCATCTCCCGGTGCCTGAAGGCGTCGAGATTGTCGACGCCGGCGGTCTGTTGATACTGCCGGGCCTGATCGACGCGCACACGCATATTCAGCTTGACACGGGGCTCTACAGAACGGCCGACACGTGGGCGGAGGGCAGTCGTGCTGCTGCATTTGGCGGTATCACGACGGTGGTGGATTTTGCGACTCAGAAGTCGTCCGCGACTCAGAAGTCGTCCGCGACTCAGACGTCGTCCGCGACTCCGTCGCCTCGCTCTCCTCGCGAGAGGGTGGCGAGGGAGAGAGCGTTCACGGTACCTTCGAGCGGGCGCTGGAGGATCGGCTATCCGAAGCTGCGGCGTCGTCGATCGACTATGCGCTTCATATGATGGTCACGGATCTGCCTCCGGGGCAGGAGGAGGAACTCGGAATCCTGCCCGAACTAGGCATCCAGAGTATCAAGCTCTACACGACCTACCGTCCGATCTACTACGCGGACGACGCCATGGTGCTCCGTTGGTTCGAAGCTGCTGCCCGGTACGGTCTGATCAGCCTGGTGCACTGCGAGAATGACTCATTGGTGGCGGCGCAGACGGCAGCGCTTGTCGCCGCAGGCCATACCGGCTGGGCCTACCATGGGGCTTCGCGTCCGCTCCTGGCGGAACAGGAGGCTACCTCGCGAGTTCTCCTACTTGCCGGAGCGGCAGGCGCGCCCGTCGTGATCGCCCACGCTTCCACGGGGCGGACCGTTGAGATGGTGGCCACGGCACGAGCGTCGGGCCAGGTTGCGTTTACGGAGACGACGCCCCAATACCTGCTGCTGGACAGCACCTTATATGAGGGAAACGAGCCCTGGCGTTACGTCCTCCAGCCGCCCCTTCGCCCGCCTGCACAGACCGAGGCGCTCTGGTCTCTCGTCTCTGACGGGCAGGTAGATATGGTTGTCACCGATCACTGTGACTACAAGCGGGCGCAGAAGCTCGCTATGGATGATTTCACGAAGACACCGGGTGGGTTACCGGGGACAGAGACCTCGCTCTTACTGATGGCCACGTATGGCGTGGCGGCAGGACGCCTCGAATGGACCGATCTCGTCCGTCTGATGGCTGCTAACCCGGCACGGATCTATAATCTCTGGCCGCGAAAGGGTGCCCTGATGCCGGGTCCGATGCCGATCTGGTCCTGTTTGACCCCGCCTTCGATGGCGTTATCGAAGCGGATGATCTGCATATGGTGGCCGGATACAGCCCGTTCGAGGAGATGCCCGTCCAGGGACGGGTGGTCAGTACGCTGCGCCGCGGTGAGTTTCTGGTGCAAGATGGTTCATATGTGGCGCGTCAGGGGAAGCGGCACATTTATCAGACGCGACCCGCGGTTCTGGGAGTAGACAGGCCCGAGACTATGGATATCGTCTGGGTGCTTCTGGGGATCGTGGTCGGCGTCGCCATCTCCGCTTGGCTGTTTCGAATGCGTGATCGCACTCAGCGCGAGGATCTGCGCGATGATCTTGCCACGACGGAGCAGCGAATTGCGGCGACCTACGCCGCGCGAGCGGAGACCGAGCAGGCGCGGATCGTGCGCGCCTACGAGACCCGCATGCGCGACCTACAGGAGCAGCACCGTGTCGATGTCGCGCAGGCCCGTATGAATACGGTGAACCGCAGCCGTGCCGTGCTCAAGGGCAAGATGGCGGAGCAGGTTGCGCCCATGCTTCCCGGCTTTCCTTATTGGCCATCGGACGCCCGGTTTCTCGGTGATCCGATCGACTATGTGGTCTTTGATGGTTACAGTGACTGCAAGGACAACCACACGGATGGACGGGACATCGAGGTGGTGATTCTGGACATCAAGCACGGCAAGTCTGTGCTGACACGCGAACAGCGTCGCATTGCAGATGCTGTGGCCGAAGGCCGCGTGCGCTTTGAAGTGGTGAGGATCTTCGGTGATGGCACGGTGAGATCGCGGGTATGGCGTCCGCAGACCCTGCTCGCGTCAACCTTGGGACCTTCTCTTGGATCGACCACGCGGTGGAGGGACTACGGGGAGGTCGGAGATGGGGAGGAACCAGGGCTGAACGATGATGCACCGGCCGACTTCGCGATTGAGTAGCTGAGGAGCACTTTGATGAGGGACATCGTCTCGGACATAAGACGTTGGCAGGAGGCGGGCAAGACCCGCATTGCACTGGCCACGATTCTGGAGACCCAGGGATCCTCCCTTCGTCCGCCGGGAACGCGGATGGCCATTACGGCCGAGGGGGATGTGGCGGGATCCGTGAGCAGTGGCTGTGTGGACGGCGATGTGATCGCCGAGATGGAGGCAGTACTGACGGGCAACGTGTCGATACGCCGTCCGTCCTACGGCATCAGCGACGAACAAGCCTGGGATGTGGGACTCTCCTGTGGTGGCGCGATCGACGTGCTGGTCGAGCGCTGGAGTGATCTGTACGCTGTGCTGATCGATGAAATCGAGGCCAAGCACGCAGTTGGTTTTGCCTCTCGGACCGATCGTCCGGTACACCTGCTTCACAAGCTTGACGGTGAGACACTGGGAAGCCTGGGCCATACCGACCTGGATGGTCAGGTATTGATGGACATCGCCGCTGCTTGGCCGGGTCCCTATACCCAGAGACACACCTATCCTCAGGGGGAGGTGCTGATCGAGGTGATCCCACCGCCCCCTGTGCTGTTGATCTTCGGAGCCACCGATATCGCGATACCTCTCGCTGAGATCGCGCGAGTGACCGGATTCGAGGTGGTTGTGAGTGATGCTCGGCGCACTTTCGCCCGTGAGGAACGCTTTCCCGGTGCGGACCTACGGATCGGCTGGCCCCAGGACGTCTTCAGCACGGAGGATTTCGGCCCCGGATGGGCGATTGTGGTGCTCTTCCACGATCCCAAGTTCGATCTCCCGGCGCTGACCCTTGCGCTACGGAGTGAGGCGTTCTATATCGGCTTCCTGGGCAGTCGGAAGACTCAGGCCGACCGGCGGGAGGACTTGGTTAAGGCCGGGTTCAAAGAGAGCGATCTCGCGCGGATTCACGGCCCGGTGGGGCTAGATATCGGTGGCAAGTCCCCGTCCTTGATCGCGTTGTCGATCATGGCCGAGGTCGTTGCCGTACGGTATCGACGCAGGGGAGGGTCTATGGCTGAGCGACATGCTTAAGCGCAGGTTGAGCGTGAGTGATGACCGCGACCCTGCGCTATCGATGAGGGGAGGGGTAGACTGTGGCTGACGACCAGGAACAATTGTGGCTTCCCAAGCCCGTACCGGCGGAGAGTTTCCATCCTTCGGGCGGGGATGCCGGCGGATGGGCCAACATCAACCGGGCTCCCTTGGATCATGTCTCAGGCGTGGTCTATAAGCGTGCAGCCAACATCAGTACCGTGCGATACGAGCCCTTTCCGCTTACCCCCGGGGGGACGGAGTCCCGGAGCTCCAGGAGGTCGGGGAGGGAGCCGTCGACGTCAGGTGGCTCTTCAGCGAACGTCCCGGCACCGAAGAGGGGCTTCTGGTCGGGTCTACGTTCAGTTGCCTGCAGGAACTCACGTTGAGCCCAAGTGCTCGTACCGGCGAAGAGGCTCGTGCGGGGTTCGACTTGCTCATCTATGTCATCGAGGGAGGTGGCGATCTGCTCCACCGACCAACGGCAGGCAGTCCCATCTTGTCGCGCCCGCTGCGCCCGGGCGACGCCGTGCTGATCACAGGCGGTGAGCTCTATAGCGTGTCAAACGCCCGTAACCGGTCGCCGCTGCGGCTAATGGTCCTTGCCTTGCGGGGGAACGCTCCGCGGCAAGCAGACGGGACACCAGGGACGTCGAGATCCGGTGGCTAAGCGGATCGTGGTGGTGGGTGCCGGCGCTTCAGGTCTGATCGCTGCTGGGCGCGCAGCCGAACTTGGGGCAGAGGTCATCCTGCTGGACAAAATGGACGAGGCGGGCAAGAAAATCCTCGTCAGCGGCAAATCACGGTGCAACATCACCAATGCGGCGCCCCTGGAAGAGTTCCTCACCTACTATGGGCGCAACGGGCGGTTCTTGACCAACGCCTTCCATCGCTTCTTCCGGGACGATCTGCTTGCGTTGCTGAGTCGATACGGCGTTGAGACCCAGACCGAGCGTGGGGGTCGCATCTTCCCTGTCTCGGGACAGGCTGCCGATGTGCGCGATGCTCTCCTGCGCTATGTCCAGGACAACGGTGCCGAGATCCGCTATCTGAGCGAGGTGCACGAGGTCGTGGCCGCCAACCGTGCTCGCTCGGATGAGCGCAGAATCCAGGGCGTCGTGCTTTCCAAGGGCACCCAGTTGCCCGCCGATGCCGTGATCCTCTCTACCGGCGGGGCCTCCTGGCCGGATACGGGATCGACCGGTTATGGTTACGTCATGGCGCGTGCGCTGGGACACACCATCGAGCCCCTGCATGCAGCCCTGGTGCCGCTGACCGTGGTGGAGCGGGCCACGGCAAAAGCACTCCAGGGTGTGAGTCTTCGGAACGTGCGGTGTTCGTTCCGGGTGCACGATGCCAAGGGCCGTGATCGTCCCCTCCGGATTCCATATCCGGTGCCCGACACGGGCGAGATGCTCTTCACCCACTTTGGTGTGTCGGGGCCGTTGATCCTCTCTGCGTCCCTTGCCGTTGTCGATGCGCTGAGAGCCGGGAACAAGATCACGCTGTCGATTGACCTCAAGCCCGGGATGACGGACGACGAAGTCCACACACGCCTTCAGCGCGAGTTTGAGGAGCACCCGCATCAGCACCTCAACACGTTGCTCCAGGGATGGGTTCCCGGAAGCCTGGCGGACGTGCTGTCGGCCCTGAGCCCTATCGAGGAGGAGCGGGAGGTGCACCGAATCCTATCCGCGGAGCGAGCCACGTTGGTCGCGCTGATCAAGGATTTTCGCTGGACGATCTCCGGTTCGCTGCCGATTGCAGCGGGCATGGTTACGGCAGGGGGGGTGGCGCTCAAGGAAGTCGATCCCATCACGTTCGAGTCTCGGCTAGTTGGGGGCCTCTACGTTGTGGGTGAGCTCCTGGACCTCGCCGCCGATACCGGCGGATTCAACCTGCAGGCGGCGTTTAGCAGCGGCTACCTTGCGGGCAGTGATGCGGCACGCGCAACGTGACGAGCAATTCGTAAACGGAAGGCTTAGCCCGCGACGATTGGCGAGTGATTGCGAGTCGTTCACTCGTGATTCGTTCTGCCCACCTTTTGACAAATCGTTACCTGAGAGTATGCTCTGGTCACCGTCAACCTCAGAGGACGTCTGATGAGCATGTCGGCTGAACATCCGTATATTGCGATCGAGGGTGTCATTGGTGTGGGCAAGACCACCCTGGCACGACTGCTACAATCTCGTTTCGGGGCTCGCGATCATATGGCGGCTGAGACCATTCTCGAAGCGTTTGACGAGAACCCCTTCCTCTCGGATTTCTATGGCGACCGGGCTCGCTATGCGTTCCAGACGCAGATTTTCTTCCTGCTGAGCCGGTACCGCCAACAGCAACGCGCGCCGGAGCTGCTTCGTCAGGGCGCGTTGCTGGCCGACTATATTTTCGACAAAGACAAGCTCTTTGCCCACCTGAACATCCGGGGGGACGATGAGCTGGAGATGTACGATCGGCTCTACGAGGCCCTTGCCGAGAAGGTGCATCCTCCGGACCTGGTCGTCTATCTGCGCGCCAGAGTCGACACACTGATGGCTCGCATTGCGATGCGGGATCGCACGTACGAGCGCCAGATGGATCGCGACTATATCGCGGCGCTGCGGCAAGGGTACGAGCACCTCTTCGCCGACTATGAGGCGGTGCCGCTTCTGGTCATTGAGTCCGATGCCCTGGATTTCGTACAGAGCCCAAATGACCTCGATGCCATTGAGCAGCAAATACGCTCGATGTTGGCCGGCGTCCGACAGCCGATGTTGCCCACAATCTCGATCTCACAGCCGCAGAGCCCGGCCTGGCGGCTGGTCCCGACATCGTCAGCCGAACCGCATACGGAGGCAAACTGGCAGGCACTGGGCGATTTCCTGGCTCTGGCCGAGTCGGTAGGGCGGGTAGGTGGCGCTCTGGCCCAGCAGGCTCCCGTCGGTCCCGACGGCGCGCCCGCGGTGATTCGCACGGCCTTGCAGGATGCCTATCGCGCTTTGCAGCTCCTTGCGCGGCGCACCGGCATCCAGCTCGAATGATCTGTCCGAAACCTTGAAGGTTCGGTGCGGGTAGGCCTGGAAGGGAGCGGTTGTGACCAAGTACTTCATTGCTGTCGCAGGTAGCATCGGCGTCGGTAAGTCGACGCTCACGTCCCTATTGAGCCGGCGCCTCGAATGGGAGCCATTTCTGGAGGGGGTGGGGGACAATCCCTACCTCGCCGATTTCTACGAGGATATGGCGAAATGGAGCTTCCATTCCCAGGTGTTCTTTCTGGCGAGGCGTCTGCTGCACCATCGACAACTCCTGGAACGCCCCAACTCTGTCATACAGGATCGGACCGTCTACGAGGATGCTGAGATCTTCGCCCGAAATCTCTATATGCAAGGGGAGATGAGTGAGCGTGACTATGCGACCTATTCAGAGCTCTACCGCGCTGTCACCTCCATCCTACCACCGCCGAATCTCGTAATCTATCTGCGTGCCTCCGTGGCTACATTGCAGTCGCGAATCCGGTTGCGTGGGCGAGACTACGAGCGTCAGATCAGCGATGATTATCTGCAGCAGCTGAATCAACTCTACGAAGATTGGTTCGATCACTTCTCGCTCTGTCCGGTGTTGACGATTCCTTCAGACCGCCTCGACTTTGTCGCTAATCCTGATCACCTTGATCTGGTCACCGATAGAATCCTGGAGCGGCTTCGCGGTAAGGAAGTTGTGGAGCTCAGCGATGAGACATAGTGCAGGCCAGGCATGAACTACGAACGCTTTTTCGAGGGATACCCTGACGCAATTGCTGTCCTTGACCGAGAGGGACAGCTCCTCAGTGCGAATGCTGCTGCTCAGGCGCTTCTGGAACTGCCCGTATCGGCTCGCAGTGGGGCGCCTGTCACCGTGGACCTTGCAAAGCTCGGCATAGGTAACGGGGACTTCGAGGAGCTCTGCCGGAAAGCCGTGGATGGGGAGGCGCCGGCTTGGGAGTTCGAGTCACCGAGCGCCGGAGGGGAGCTATTGGTTTCGTTGCAGGCGAGGCTCTCCTGTTTGGCCGACGACGTCACCGGGGCTGATACTTATCTCTGGATAGGGCACGACATCACGGATCGGGTCGACCTGGAGCGGAGGCGTCAGGATTTCGTCTATATGATCGTCCATGATCTACGGGTCCCCCTGGGGAATATCCTGAATAGCCTCGATCTCGTGCTCACCGCCTGGCGCGAGCAGGATCTGACCATCCCGGTTGAACAGATTCTGCTCATCGGGCTGCGCAGTACCCGCAAGATGGAGCTCCTCGTAAGCGATATTCTGGACGTTGCCCGCCTGCAGTCCAATCAGCGGACTCTGGCCGTGGGCGAGATTGATGTGCAGAGCATGGTGAGGGAGGCGGTTGATACCGTCACGCCGACTGCCAACCGACACAGCCAGACCATTGGTGTGGATATGCCCCCTGATTTGCCGACCATGGAGGGGGATTCGGACCTGTTGACACGCATCCTCGTGAACCTGCTCTCGAATGCGGTCAAGTACGTGCAGGATGGCGGCAAGATTGCGGTGAATGTTCAGGCTGACGATGAGGTCTTCCGGTTTGGCGTGATCGACAACGGGCCGGGCATCCCACCTGAGAGCCAGGATAACGTCTTCCAACTCTTCTCCCGGGGGCAGTCGAAACGTGCGTCAGGGGCCGGTATCGGCTTGGCCTTCTGCAAACTGGCTGTGAATGCCCACGGGGGACGGATTTGGGTCGAGAGTGAGCTGGGAGCAGGTTGCTCATTCTACTTCACGATTCCGCGTGCCCTGCCGGCAGACGCTGTCTATGCCGCAGATTACTACGGAAACCGGGGGCTCGAGGCATGACGCTGCGGCTCTACTATGAAGATGCAGAGCTGTTGGAGTTCACGGCTCAGATTCTTGAGGAGAGGATGATGGGGGTCCAGGAGGCGCACCTGCAGGAGCGCGGTAAGCTCTTACCCGCGGTGCGGCTCGATCGGACCGCGTTCTATCCCACATCCGGCGGCCAGCCCTATGACACCGGATCGCTTGGAGGTGTGCCGGTCGTCGAGGTGCAGGAGGATGAAAGCGGTGAGATCTGGCATCTGCTGGCGCGGTCACTTGAGACGCCGGGTTCGGTGGTGGGCCATGTTGACTGGTCGCGCAGGTTCGACCATATGCAGCAGCACACCGGACAGCATTTGCTCTCTGCCTGCCTTGAGGATCATCTCTCAGCTCATACGGTCGGCTTCCACCTCGGAAATGAAGTCAGCACGATTGATCTTGATATCCCTGACCTGAGGTGGGACCAGGCTGCCGATGTGGAGCAGGCGGTCAACACAGTTGTATGGGAAAACAGGACCGTTGCGATCCGGCATTTGGATCAGGCACAAGTGGCCGATGCCACCTATGTGCTCGGCCTGCCGCTGCGAAAACCCCCTGCGGTAACCGGCGAGATCCGCGTGATCTTGATTGAGGGTTACGACGCCTCAGCCTGTGGTGGCACCCACGTCCGGGCAACGGGAGAGATCGGACTCACTAAGGTCGTGGGCATTGAGCGGCATAAGGGCGGTGTGCGTCTCGACTTTCTTTGTGGGGGACGCGCCCTGCGTGCCTACCAGCGCGACCTGCAGCTCTTGCGGACATCGAGCCTGGCTCTTTCAGTGGGGCCTGCTGAATTGCCCGAGGCAATCGATCGCCTCGAGGAGGAAGTCAAGGAGGGGCGCCGCGAGCTGCGTCAGCTCCGGGCAGCGCTTGCAGACTACGAAACGGAAGCTCTCTGGAACGCGGCTCCGGTACGCGAAGGGGTGCGCGTGGTCCTGGTGCATTGGGACGATAGATCCTTCGCCGATGCACGGGCCATCGCCGGCAGATTGCGCGAGCGCCCCGAGGTACTGATCTTGATGGCTGTAACCGACGAGAAGGGAGTTCGGCTCGTGGTCGCCCGAAGTGATGATTTGCCGGCGTACAATGCGGCTGCCATTCTCGACAGCGCCCTGGCGTCGCTTGGCGGACGAGGAGGCGGAACGCCCAGCCTGGCGCAGGGCGGCGCCTCGTTGCGGGCTGCCGGTGATGTCTTGGCTGCTCTCCGACACGCACTTGAGGAATGTGGCCTCGCCCCCGGTGGGCTGGAATGAAACGAAACTTGCCTTCGCGGGTCGATCGCGTAGACTAGGATCTTGGAGGCGTCAATGGAAGAGGTTGCACCTGGTCTTTTTGTGGAATCTTCGTATGCCCCATACAATCTGGTGCTGATACGGACGGCACGGGGCGGCATCATCGTGGACATGCCGCCCAATCCTATGCACGCAATGAGTTGGATCGAGCAAGCTCGCGCGATGCTTGGTGAGTTGCGATATGTCGTAATGACCGATGCTCAGCGCGAGCGCCAGTTAGCCACTGTGCTCTGCGATATCCCGATTGTGGCGACCGAAGCCACTCTGCGACTGATGGATGCCTATGATGAGGAGCGCCCGAGGCGAGATCTTCTGGAGGACCTTAACAGCCGTTTTCCTGAGGGGGTTGAGGCCTTCGAAAATCTGCGACCCCACAAGCCGGCCTTTGCCTTCAAGGATGCGTTCACCCTCTATTCCGGGGATCGTGTGCTGCAGTTCCAGGCCGTGGACGGGGCCGCACCGGGGAGTCTATTGCTCCTCATCCAGAACGAGGGCGTCTTGATCGCCGGCGATACGGTGGTGGCTGATGATGTGCCACTCATGGCCGAAACGCGCGACTCGAAGGCCTGGCTCAACACGATGACCTCACTGGCGCATCGACAGGATGTGCAAGCGGTGATTCCGGGACGCGGGGCGTCGACGATCACGCTGGGGGATCTGGAGCCACAGCGGGAATTCATGCGCGTGATGCGGCGAGCTGCCCGGACCTTGGCCCATCGAGGGGGACCATCGCTGAGCCTTACACAGACCGCCCAGGAGTTGGGACAGACGTTCTTCAACCGCCAGGGCCAGAAGGCAGTCAAAAAGATCAAGGCCGGCCTGGAAAATCTGGTTGCCGAGGTCGAGGCCGTCAGGGCTGCCGAGGAAGCAGCGGCGGAAGAGGGATCTGCGCCGCGACCGTAGCCCGATCACTTCAGATAATTCAATAGGTGCGACAGCGCCGCGGACGCGGCGCTGTTGTTATTCTCCCGTCGATCGCCGCCAAAGTGATGTCGCCACGCCCAACATTCGCCCGGAACGGCCAGGCCGATGTAGTAGAGCCCCAAGGGCTTGTGAATCGTCGCACCTGTCGGGCCGGCGATTCCTGTGATGCTTATCGCGACTTCGGTGCTCGTAGCCCGGCAGGCCCCGCGGGCCATCTCCAGGGCCACCTGTGCACTGACTGCGCCCCAACGGACGAGGCTCTCCTCCTGAACGCCCAGGAGACCCATCTTGACCTCGTTGGCATACGCAATGACACCGCCCTGGAAATACGCCGAGCTGCCCGGCTCTGACGTGATCAGGTGCCCAAGCAGCCCCCCGGTTGCAGACTCCGCAACGGCGAGTCGCCACTTACGCGCCAGCAGGCGTGATGCGGTTTGCTTGACGAGCATGCCGTCCTCTCATTCTCTAGGAAGATAGCTGATTGCGCACCATCGTGACGAGCGACTTGGCTCGCAATGAGGCCAGGTTGTAGCAGGTGCCGCCGAGGTGGTCGGCCAGAGCCCGGGCTAGCCCCTTGTCATAGTCCACGCTCTCCATGTTGATGACGATCGACCTGATTTTCTCCTCTTGGATCTGCTCGGCGACGTGATAAGCCTCAACCTGTGGGGGCATGTTTCCCATGGAGACGTTGCCCGCGCCATCGGTCAGAATGACGAGGAGTGGCACGAGTTCTGGGTAGTGGCGAATCTCCTTGTCGATGGTCTGATGGGCCAACCACAGACCTGCCGCGAGCGGCGTCTTCCCGCCGACCGGAAGGTTCGTGAGCATTCGCTTCGCAAGATCGACGCTGTTGGTAGGCGGCAGCACGAGCGTGGCGCGGTCCTTCTGAAAAACGACCATCCCTACGCGGTCCCGCCGTTGGTAAGCGTCGGTGAGCAGCGACAAGATCGCTCCCTTGGTTGCCTCCATTCGCTCCGAGACCGCCATTGACCACGATGCATCGACGATGAAGATGATCAGATTGGCCGAGCGGCGCACCCGGACTTTCTTCTGGTAGTCCCCGGGACGAAGCAGAAGCGCGCGTTCTTCCGGATCGTCGCAGGCGCGGGCGATTTGAAAGGGGGCTGCGGCCCGCAGAGTTGCGTCAAACGCCAGGTCCGACGCATCGCTCGGCGATGCCTCAAAGCCTGAATATCTCCCCCGCTTCCGTGTCGTGCGGGTGCGGCTACGCCGCCCCCCCGTGGAGCGCACCATGCGATCCTGCGGCGTCTCGAACCTGCGCGGCTGGAAGATTTCACCAGGGTCGATGAACTTGCCGCCTTCCCACCATTTGCCGTCGGTGGGCCATTCGGGGACATCTTGCTCGAAGGGTTGCGGTTGAGCCGAGTCTGAAGCTTGCGCCTCTGCGTCGCTCGGCTCAACCTCTACGCTTTTTTTTGCTGCCCTTCCCCTGAGACATCTCCCTCATACGTCGTCTCCCGGTTCTTGGGCTGGGATTCCTCTGCGCGCTCCCTGGACGCCGCGACCATCTTGTCCAGTTGCTCGATCGAGGTTTGCACTTCGTCGAAGGGTCTCCGTTTGAGCCGGTGCGGTAGGGCGAGTTCGGCTGCCAGGAGAATGTCCCTGTCCGTGACATAGCGTCGGTCTTCCCACGCAGCGTGTGCGACCGCAGTCTTGAGAATGACGAGATCGCCCCGGTGACCGTCTACGCCGAGGCCCGCCATCATCTCGGCAATGGTAGCCATATCGGCCCGTGTGTAGCGTACCTCTGGAAGGAGGTGCCGAGCCACCTCTATGCGTTCAGCGAGTGAGGCTTCCTGTGGGGCCCATTCCTCGTAGAAGGCCTGGCCATACTGCTCATAGGCCAGATTCCGCTCCATGATCGCCATGCGGGCTCGTGCATCGTGAACCCCTGTCACGTCCACACAGAGGGCGAAGCGATCCAGGAGTTGTGGCCGCAGATCGCCCTCTTCCGGGTTCATCGTTCCGACCAGGATAAAGCGCGCCGGGTGCTGAAAGGAGATTCCCTCCCGCTCGACATTGTTTACACCCATCGCGGCAGCGTCCAACAGAACGTCCACGATGTGGTCATCCAAGAGGTTTACCTCGTCGACGTAGAGAATGCCGCGATTCGCCGCCGCGAGGACGCCGGGTTCGAAACGCCGCTCGCCTTTTTGGATAGCTCGTTCGATATCCAGTGTACCGACAACCCGATCCTCGGTCGCGCCGATCGGCAGTTCGACAAACGGGACTTGCTTCGTCGCCGCCGGGAGGGTTTCGCCTTGCTGAACTCGGGTCCGGCAGTTCGTGCACCAGGTGGCCGGTTGATCGGGATCGCAGTTGAACGCGCCATCCGCCACGACCTTGATCTCGGGCAGCAGGGCTGCGAGACCGCGGGCAGCCGTAGACTTCGCTGTGCCGCGCTCACCTCGGATCAGCACCCCGCCGATACGGAAGTTGATCGCATTGAGGATGAGCGCGCGCTTCATCCTCTCCTGATTGACAATTGCTGTGAAGGGAAAGACTAACCGTTCGTGGTCGGCCACGTATCCTCCTTGCTATGACGCCGAACCCGACATGCCACGCATCTGAGCTGCGTCAGGCGCGACGTGTCTCGACGATGTGTCAGCCAGGACTTCGGCAAGCTTCACCAGATCCACCGGTTTTTGCAGCCAGCGGATCGTCCCGGCACGAATCATTCTAAAGACGTTCTGATCTGGTATCTGGTCCCCAATCAGCACGATGCGCGCACTCGGGAAGTGCCTTCTCAGATCGTGGACGAGTGATGCGTCATCGGAGGCCGAACTGCTGATATCACTGAGGATCAGATTCACCCTTTGAGCTTGCCGTACGGGGATAGCCAGGGCCTCCTGAGTCGCGGACACCTCTCTCGATGGGTAACCCAGGCTGTCCAGCGCCGCGGCGAGGGCCTCTCGTACCAATTCGTGTTCCTCGATGACCAATGTGCTCAGCTGATGTTCCTCGTGTTCGTCGACATTACTTTCCCCGGGTCGTCGGGCATCGCCCGATGCCGGGTACGCGGGCAGATAGAGTTTGAAGGTGGTACCTTCACCCACCTTAGTCGCAACGTCGATGGTGCCGTCGTGCTGGCGAACGATCCCGTAGACCTGCGATAGGCCCAATCCGCTGCCAAGGGGAGCTCGCGTCGTGAAAAACGGCTCGAAGATGTGAGGCAGGACTTCCGGGGCGATGCCGGTGCCGCTGTCCGTGAGACTGAGCACGACCCATTCCCCTGGGTTCAGGTCAGGGTGCGGCGAAGCCTTGTCATCTGTGACCATCAACGGCGCGACCCCGATCGTCAGGGATCCCCCCTCCGGCATGGCATCGCGGGCATTCAAAGCCAGATTGCTTACTGCCTGGCGCAGCCGTTCCACATCGATTTCCAGGAAGAGCGGCTCCGACTCACATACGGTGGTCACGTGAACCCGTTCCGGCAGGACACGTTGCAGTTGCAGTTTCACGCCGCGCAGGAAGTCCTGGGCCATCACCCGCTGCTTTCGCAGAATCGCCCTGCGACTGAAGTCCAGGATCTGTTGCGTGAGTTCGGTGGCTCGACGCCCTTGCTCGTGAATGGCCGCGATTCTGTCACGATCGACATCGTTCAGTACCGAGGTGCGCAGCATGATGTCGGAGTAGAGAATGATCGTCGCCATCATATTGTTGTACTCGTGGGCCAGACCGGCGGCCAACTGACCGACAGCCGCCAGGCGCTCCTGTCCGATAACCCTCTGCTGAGCCTCGCGCAGTTCCGTCAGGGTTGCCTCGAGCTGCTGGTTACTCTGCAGGAGTGCTTGCTCAGCTTCCCCTTTTTCAATGGCTCTCCGGATGGTAAGGAGTAGTTGATCCACGTCAAAGGGTTTCTGCACGTAGCTGTAGGCGCCAAGGTTGATCGCCTCGATGGCCGAGCTTTGGGAGGCGTGACCTGTCAGTACGATGCAAGCGATGTCATCGTGCTGCTCTCTCAGCAGCCGCAGCACCTCCAGCCCCGGCATATCTTCGAGTCGTAGATCGATAAGCGCGACGGCAAGCGTCTCTCGATTCGCTATCTCCAGTGCCTCTTGGCCTGTACCGGTGACAACAGGCTGGTATCCCTTGGATGCGAAGATGTCCGCTAGGGTTCGATGGAGGTTTCGGTCGTCATCGACGATGAGTATCTTCAATAACTCTCTCATGAATTCCCCGGTAGATTATACCACCTCCCTCACCCTTTCCCACCGCCGGCCCGTTTCCGTTGCTTTTTCAGGCTCCCGATTGTCACTATAATGTGGCTGCATCGCATGTCAGTAAGCAAGGCGCCGGGCACGGCTGCTCAACCGAATGATATGGAGGATCTTCTATGAGTGACAAGAAATACGCAATAGGCGTGGATTACGGTACGGAGTCAGGGCGTGCCGTCTTGGTGGATGTAGCGGATGGCAGCATTGTCGCCATGGCCGTGCATGCCTATGCCAACGGCGTGATTGACGAGGTCCTCCCCGGGACCGATATCCGCTTGGAGCCCGACTGGGCGCTCCAGGATCCCAACGACTACCTGGAGATCCTAAAGCAGACGATCCCGGTGGTATTGCGGGAAAGCAAGGTGGATCCCGCCGACGTGATCGGCATCGGCGTGGACTTCACCGCCTGCACGGTGGTCGCTACCAAAGCGGACGGCACCCCGCTCTGCTTCTTGCCCGAGTGGCGGGACCATCCCCACGCGTGGGTCAAGCTCTGGAAACACCATGCCGCGCAGCCGGAGGCCAACAAGCTCAACGAGGTGGCCCGCGAGATGAATCAGTCCTGGCTGGATCGGTACGGCGGCAAGATCAGCTCGGAGTGGTTTTTCCCCAAGGTGTGGCAGACGCTTGACGAGGCCCCCGAGATCTACCAGGCCGCGGACCGCTTTATCGAGGGAGCCGACTGGATCGTATGGCAGATGACAGGTGTCGAGACCCGCAACAACTGCACGGCGGGCTACAAGGCCATCTGGTCAAAGAGCGATGGCTTCCCCTCCAGGGCTTTCCTCAAGGCGCTCGATCCTCGGCTGGAGAATGTCGTGGACGAAAAGATGTCCCGCGATATCCGGTTCCTGGGGAGCAGAGCCGGCGGTCTCACGGAAACTATGGCCCGGTGGACCGGTCTCAAGCCGGGCACCGCGGTTGCCGTGGCCAATGTCGACGCACACGTCTCGGCACCCGCGGCGACCGTGACCGAGCCCGGCACGATGGTCATCATTATGGGCACGTCCAACTGCCACCTGATCCTCAGCAAGGAAGAGCATGCGGTTCCGGGTATGTGCGGTTATGTCGACGGGGGCATTATTCCCGGCTACTTTGGCTATGAGGCCGGACAGTCGTGCGTCGGCGATCATTTCGCCTGGTTTACCGAGAACTGCGTGCCTGCGGTCTATCAGCGTGAGGCAGCGGACAAGGCCATCACGGTTCACGAGCTACTGGAGGCCAAAGCGGCGCGCCAGGAGCCGGGGGAGCACGGTCTTGTGGCCCTCGATTGGTGGAATGGCAACCGGAGTGTGCTCGTCGACGTCGATCTGACCGGCTTGCTGGTGGGGGCAACGCTGGCGACCAAGCCCGAGGATATCTATCGCGCGCTCATCGAGGCCACGGCCTACGGTACGCGGATGATTATCGAGACCTTCGAGGAGAATGGGGTGGCTGTGGACGAGATCGTCGCCACCGGTGGGCTGCCCGACCGTAACAAGCTGTTGATGCAGATCTACGCCGACGTCACGGGGCGCGAGATCAAGATCGCTGCAGCCACTCAGACCCCGGCCTTGGGATCGGCGATGTTTGGCGCCGTGGCGGCGGGTGGGGCGGCGGGTGGCTACGATTCCATCGAGGAGGCCAGCGTCGCGATGGCCAGTCTGCGTGACGAAGGCTACATCCCGATCCCGGCGAACACCGAGGTCTACGACGAGCTCTATGCGGAATACGTGACCCTCCACGACTACTTCGGTCGGGGGGGCAACGACGTGATGAAACGGCTCAAGGCCCTGCGCCTGCGTCAGAGCGTGGGGAGCGCATGATGCTGGAGGCATTGCGCGAGGAGCTCTGGACCCTGCACCAGGAGTTGCCCAAGAACCGCCTGGTGAAGTGGACCGGGGGCAACGTTAGTGCCCGGGATCCGGAGACAGGGTACGTGGTCATCAAGCCCTCTGGCCTGCGCTATGAGTCGCTTCGCCCTGAGGATATGGTCGTCCTGGATGTCGACGGCACGCTTATCGAAGGGACACTGAAACCGTCGTCGGACGCGGCGAGCCACCTCTATATCTACCGCCACCGATCTGACGTCGGTGGGATCGTCCACACGCATTCCCCCTATGCCACGGCATTCGCGGCGGTGGGCAGACCCATCCCCGTAGTCCTGACGGCCATGGCGGATGAGTTTGGGGGGCCGATTCCGTGTGGCGGGTTTGCCCTGATCGGAAGTGAGGCGATCGGCCAGGTAGTCCTGGAATCCATCGGCACGTCGTGCGCGGTCCTCCTGAAAAACCATGGCGTCTTCACCATCGGCGCAGACGCCGAGGCGGCGGTGAAGGCCGCGGTGATGACCGAGGACGTCGCGAAAACCGTCTGGTTGGCGATGCAGATCGGCCGGCCGGAGGAGATCCCGCCCGACGATGTCGCCAGGCTGCACGATCGGTACACGAACGTCTACGGGCAGTGAGGGAGAGCGCGACGAGTGACGATTGACGGGTGACCCGAAGCCGGTGATCTACGCGAGGCGGTTGCATGCTCGTCGCTGATCCCTCGTCTTCTGATCAGTTGTCACCTGTTACTCGTCGCCCGTCACGTCACCACGCCTATTTCTCACATTTGGAGCCACTATGTCCGAACTCCGCGTAGAAACGCTCGTCATGCCCGCAGCCGATCTCGGGCCCGAGAATCCGCTGCCGCCGCTCAATGCCGGTCGAGACTTGCATGCGATCGACGAATCGATTCCGGGCATCCCGGCGGACATGCTGGAGAACATGGCGTATGGCCGTGTCCCAAACATCCTGCCCTATACTATGCAGGATCGTTATACCCGGACACGTGTGGCACGCGAGTTCCGTGTGGCGGTCCTGGAGAACGAAATCCTGCGTGCGACGTTTCTGTTGGAGTACGGCGGACGTCTGTGGTCGTTGTTTCACAAGCCTGCCGGACGCGAGTTGCTGGACAGAAACCCGGTCTTTCAACCCGCAAACCTGGCGCTGCGCAATGCGTGGTTCAGTGGCGGCGTGGAATGGAACATCGGTACCACCGGGCACTGTCCGTTCACATGCTCCCCGCTTTTTGCCGCGCGCGTCGAGGGCCCGGAGGGGCTCCCTATCCTCCGCCTCTATGAATGGGAACGCCTCCGCCAGGTCCCTTTCCGGATTGATGCGTACCTTCCGGATGGCTCGCCGGTCCTCTTCATCAGCATTCGCATCGTGAACCCCCACGCTGCGACGGTGCCGATGTATTGGTGGTCCAACATCGCCGTGCCCGAGACGCCGGAGACCCGTGTTCTCGTGCCTGCCACCTCGGCTTACAGCTTCGGCTATGGTGGTCGTGGGTTGGCCCGTGTGCCCGTCCCCGACGTGGACGGTGTGGATGTCAGCTATCCCACGAACATCGCGCGGGCGGCCGATTTCTTCTTTCACATCGATGACGGCCAAAGGCCGTGGATCACGGCACTCGATGCCGGGGGCAGTGGGCTGATCCAGGCCTCTACGGCGCGGTTGAGGGGCCGCAAGCTTTTCCTCTGGGGCACGGGCGAGGGGGGGCGGCGCTGGCAGACCTTCCTCGCGGAGCCCGGGCATGCCTACATCGAGATACAGGCGGGTCTGGCCCGGACCCAGTTGGAGCACTTGCCGATGCCCGCCGGGGCCGAATGGGCCTGGGTCGAGGCTTACGGATTGATGGAAGCCGATCACGAGGTGGTGCACGGCCCCGACTGGAAGCGCGCTGTGGCAGAGGTGGACACCCGGCTCGAGGCCCTGGTCACGATGCCGAAACTGGAGGCTGAGTTGGCTCGGTGCCGCCAATGGCGCGACGCACCGCCCGCGGACCTGCTCCAACGGGGATCGGGTTGGGGCGCCCTGGAGCGATTGCGACGCCAGGCCGCCGGCGAGCCCCCCTTCTCAGGTCCGGGTCTTGTCTTTGATGACGCCTCTCTCACCGATGCGCAGACGCCTTGGCTCGAGCTGCTGCAGAGTGGAACCTTCCCGGATGCCGATCCCACCGCCGAGCCTCTGGGCTACAACATCCGAGAGCCCTGGCGTGAGATGCTGGAAAAAGCTGTTCGGACCGGCAGCGATAACTGGCCGGCATGGCTGCATCTCGGCGTCATTGCCCACGCCGCCTCCGAGCCCGAGCGGGCGCCAGCAGCCTGGCGGGCACAGGAAGCGTGGCGACGTTCGATGTCTGCAAGGCCCAACCCGTGGGCTGCCCGAAACCTTGCCCTCACGGCGTGGGAAGAGCACCGGTTCGATGATGCGACGCAGCTCTACACGCAGGCACTGGAGATGGCGCCTTCTCTGCTACCGCTGGCGATCGAGTGTGGGCAGCGGCTCATTGCGATGGGCCGGTCCTCGACCTGGCTGGAGCTACTGCGACACCTCCCGGCATCGGTCCGTGTGGCGGGACGCATGCGTCTCCTGGAGGGTCAGGCAGCCCTGGAGGTCGGAGACCTGACTCGCGTCGCGCCGCTTTTCGACGGGGGCCTCGTAGTAGAAGATCTGCGGGAGGGCGAGCGGTCGCTCTCTGATCTCTGGTTCGACTACCACTTGCAGCGGCTGAGCCGGCTCGAAGGCATTCCCATCGACGAGGTGCTGAAAGCGCGGGTCCGGCGCGAGTATCCCCTTCCATCCTTCCTGGATTTCCGTATGTCGCCCACCACCTGACGTTACGCCAGGGAGCAGATCTTGGGCGGATCGATCGGGGATGGCGCAAGAACGCGCAATCCCCTATGGCGCCTGATACACCGTCCCTGCTCTGGCCTCAAGATCGATAGCCACCATGGTAGGTTGCGCCGACCCCACTATGATTTCGATCAGCAGGCTGCTGCGGCTGCCCTGGAGTGACAACGTTGCAGGCTGGGCTTCTGCGTCGGGCCACCCCACGGAGTTCCAGAGACTCTGCTCGCACCATACCTTGCCGATGGCCCGTAGTGGGACCGTGTATCCCGCAGGGGGGATGATGGGGGCGCATGCGTCCATCTTCTCCGGCATCGCCTCTGTCCAGGTGTCCTCGTAGGCCCTGGCCTCCGCCCGGTACGTGACCGGATCCCTGCCGTCGAGCACGTAGATCGTATGTGTATCGCTGCGCACGATAATGAGGCCGCGGAATCGAACGGGTGGGTCGGTGCCATCGATATCCTGCCAGTAGACCTGGACGAGCCCCGATTCCGTCGAGATGGGGCCCGTGATACATGGAAGGCCAATCCCAAGCGTATTGGCTTGATAGACAAGTGGGCCGAATCGTGCGTCAATGGGCTCGCAGGGTGCATTCGGGTCCGGGCTGGCAGACGGTGCGGGCGTGACGGTGGGTGTCGGCGTCGCTTCAGCCGTGGGGCTTGCGGTGGGAGGGGGGACTGCGGTCGGCGTCGACATCGGTATCTCTGTCGGCGTGGGCATCGCGGTGGCCGTCGGGCTGGGCGTCGGAGGCACGGCGGCGATGGTTGGGGGTGGAGGGGCGTCCAGGCTCACGATCACCTCGAGGTAGACCACGGCGCCAAAAAGATGCCCGCCGGCCATTTGTAGGCGCCAGAAACTCGCGTACTTGCCGGGGCGCGGGGGAGCCTGCAGATTGACGGCAATGTCGACCTCGCTGCCCGGGCCCGTCGGAGCTACGGGGACTTGACTGGGCCCGGGCAGCATATCACCGGAGATGTGCACCAGCTCAGTCCCCTCCGGCCACGTGCAATCACCCGTGTTCCGTACTCGCCAGGTCTTGTGGAAGAATGTGCCGGGAGGGACCGC
Source organism: uncultured Chloroflexia bacterium (assembly GCA_963775195.1). Classification (GTDB taxonomy): domain Bacteria; phylum Chloroflexota; class Anaerolineae; order B4-G1; family SLSP01; genus PWVB01. The sequence goes on along the minus strand of CAVZIC010000016.1, from coordinate 398,580 downwards.
AGTACCGTCCGGTAGACCTAGATCCGCTACGAAGCCCGCGTCGATCCCACCTGACGGACTCTCGCATACGGGGTACTCCACCGCGGAGGTTGTGTCCGTCGGCAGCAGCGGCGCATCCGGTGGCAGTGTAGGTGTGGCGGTTGACGTGGCGCTACTTGTTTCGGTAAACGGCCGGGTTGCCGTGGGGGGTGCTATGGATGGGGGCAACGTGGAGGCTGGGTCGGGTTCAGTGCTTGCGGTTGAGGAGACCTCGTGCGAAAGCGCCGTTGGCGATGCGGTGCATCCGCAAATGGCCAGCACAATGAGCACCCACCATAGCCACCACCTGTTCCTGGGCCGTGGGGATTGTATCTCTGTCTCCATAGGGAAGCTCTTGTCAGGTGCGACTGTATCAAGAGGACTCCATACTCTATCTAGTATACTCACACCATGACCGTTGTCTAACCGCCGCTTGGCGTGAGACGTAGATCATTCCGGAGACAATCCAATGCACCGTTTGGTGTCGAGGGGGGACCTGCGCTTTACCTGGCGCCGGCCGGGTGGAGTGTGCGCTGGGACCTGCGATCGAAGGTGATGCCGGGTACACGGACCTCGCCGGACCGATGCTACGGCGGAGGCATAGAGCGTGCCGAATTGTAGGGCTTCACCACCGCCCGAGGGGCATATCCCGTCTGCGGGGCGTACATACTCCCGTCCGAGGGGCGTACCCCGTCTGAGGGGCATGCCCACGCCTGCCCGGGCCGTCCACGTCAAATCGCGGCCGCGGCGACGCCCCCTGTGGGCACGAGTAGGTCGAGCCGGGCTCGATACTTAGGGGCGTGGGCGGCTATGCGCCGGAGAGCGAGAGATCATGCCTGGCGGGCTTGCCAAATCCGGGCGCGCCCGCCGGCCCTGTCTCATCGTGGTTGCGGCTAACCAACAGCCAGATCAGGATGCCGCCCAAAATCGAGACCAGCCCCCCTCCCAGAAAACCAAACAGCCGCAGCGTCTGGCTTGTGTGTCTCAGGCGGACCGCGTGCAGGCGCCCGGCCTCCGCGACGAGGTCCTGACTGAGCTGATTGATGAAGGACTGGGACGGTCCTTCACTCGGCATGACATAGACCACAGCGCGCGCTATGGCCTGCTGCTCTCCCACCGGGATATGGTCCTGCAGCACAACATACCTCTCACTGGATCTCCAGAACATCCCCTGCTCCTTCTTGCATCGCGTGCCTCAAGCTAATCAGGGTCCGATGATAGAGGGCCTTAATAGCGCCCTCTGTTTTTCCAAGCACTTCTGCGATTTCCGCGTTGGTCATATGCTCGAAGAACTTTAGTAGAATGAGCGTCTTGCGGTCCTCAGGTAGTGAATCGACAACGCGCCGCAATGCCTGTTGCCTCTCCATGGTCGCTATCCAAGCCTCAGGGCTCAGCGCTTGCGAGTGCAAGGGAATCGGATCCTCCAGATCCAGTGAGACTGTAGGACGATTCCCGTGATCACGGTACCAATTCACCAGCAGATTGTGTGCGATGCGATAGAGCCAAGCCTTGAAAGGGGCCCCTGTCTCGCGATACCCGTGAAGACTGCGAAGCGCACGATAGAACGTCCGTGATGTGAGATCTTCGGCTTCCGTCTGGTTTGATGTATGCCTGTAGTGGTAGCCGTAGATCTGCTTGACGTATCTTTGATAGAGTTCGCCAAACTCCTCCGGTTCGGCCTGGGCTCTAGCTATGAGGTCGCGCTCTTCACCGTTTGTCATTAGATCCCCCAGGAAGAAGTATAGCATACCTTCCGGGACAATCCGAGATGATACGGTGGCGTAAGCGCACGCCCTCCTTTTCCAACCTCTATAACACGCTATGCTCCGGAAAGTTGCGCTAAGTCTGTGATTTCTTCGCGATAGCGGCCATGCCAATGTCCGGGCTCTCTGCTGTGGTTGCATGGGTGTGGTTGTAGGTATAATGAGTTCTAACCTTACCGCGACATCTGCCGATGCTGCGCAGCAGGTCCGTTCGCTATCCAACGCGGTAGGCTAACAAGGAGTCTCGCCATGGAATACGTGCCCGGCATCGATGCGTCTCGCTGGCAAGGCGAGATGGATTGGCAGGAGATCGCGGCTGGAGGCTATCGCTTCGCCATCGTCCGTGCGACGATTGGCGATCAGTACACAGATCCTCAGTTTCAGGCCAACTGGGATGGCGCCCGCGACGCTGGTCTGCTCGTCACGGCCTACCACGTAGTGACTCCCAAGGTAGCTGCTGAAGTCCAGATGATGCACTTCTACGAGGTGCTGGAAGACCGCATCTCTGATATGCCGCTGGTGTTGGACGTCGAGCGTAGTGACGGAGCGGATCAGGACGAGATCACACGGTGCATCAGAGGCTGTCTTCGCGAGGTCGAGGGTCGCGAGGCTCGAAAGCCGATTGTCTACACAGCCCGTTGGTACTGGAATCGTTACGTCCTATCCGCCCCCGAGTGGCGGACGTACGATCTTTGGGTGGCAAGCTATACCCCCGATCCTTTGCTGCCGAAGGACTGGACTACGTGGCGCTTCTGGCAGCATTCGAACAGCGGCCAGGTGTCGGGATCGGGTTCCAAGTCGACCGACCTGAACTGGTTCGCCGGAACCTATGAGGATCTGCTCGCCTATGCGGGCAAGGAACAGCAGCCCCCTCCCGAGCCCATCGCGCCCTGGCATATGCGGGTGGTGATCCCGAAGCTGAATGTGCGCAGCGGCCCCGGCAGGACGTACAAGGACTTGGGTGACCTGCACGAGGGGGACACGATCGAGGTCTTGACGCTCGCAGGCAAGGACGTGTGGATCGAGTTTGAACCCGGCAGGTGGGCAGCCTTCTCCCTTGATGATGATGCGCCCTATCTGGAGCCGGTGCCCTAGCGCAAGATCGGTCGACGTCCTCGGGAAAGCCACGACGGTCGGCGAAGACCTTGGGGATCAAGCCCGAGCAGCCTCGGGCCTTCGCAGGCAGGCGCCTACTCGACGAGGAACCCCCAAAGGTCTCAGTGCAGGCCGGGTCCATACAAGGTTGGGTTTCATCGAATTCGATAGTTTTGGACCTGCATGCTCTTGTGTTTTCTGAATATATTGTGTAAAATAGGGTATGGCATTATCCACACTGAGATCTACGACTACGCTCCAACGCACGTCGGCTGTCATCTGGATAGCGTTTGTCTTCGCGCTGCTCGGCCTGAGCCTCCCACTGCCGCTGATGGCACGTCAAACCCCGGATGACCCCGCGCCTGATGCGGGTCGCCGGTATTTCGCAGAGACCCAGTTCTGGGTCAGCAGTCCGTTCCTCGATTTCTACGACGCCCATGGCGGTCTGGAGATCTTCGGATACCCGATCTCTGCGCCCTACAACGAGCGCGGCCTCCTCGTCCAGTATTTCCAGACGGCTCGGATGGAGTGGCACCCCGAGAACCTCGACCCGTACAAGGTGCAGTTGGGGTTGCTGGGCGACGAGTTGGGAGTCCGGCAAGATCCTGTCGAACAGCGCCCACTCGCGGCCGGTCGGGTGTACTTTCCCGAGACCGGTCACAGTGTGACGTACATGTTCTTGCGCTTCTTCCGCTCTCACGGAGGGGTTGATCTCTTTGGCTATCCTCTCAGTGAGATGTTCGTTGAGAACCAGAAGGTCGTCCAATACTTCCAGCGGATGAAGCTGATCTGGACGCCGCAGACCGGGCGCATCACGGTGGGTAACCTTGGCGATCTCTACGTGAATGCCCACAGAAGCAGCCTGCCGACAAATGCGTTGGAGCCTCTCCCCTACCGGCTCAACAACCAGGGCAGCGTGGAGCTGCGTATGGCTCTGGGGCTATCGCGCTCGGTTGCGCGGTTGGACAACAGCCAGATTGTGACCGCCGTCGTGCTCGACGATCGCAACGATAAGCCATTGGCCAACGCACAGGTGAAGCTCTCGCTCAGCCTGGAGAATGGTGGCCCTCTCCCCGACCGGACGCGCATCCTCGGCACAGATGCCCTGGGGAGGGCAAGGTTTACGGTGCCTCTGGACGGCATCGAGCCGGGCACGTGGGTCGTGGTGGACGTCGAGGCGGTCTACGGACCCGCCACGACGTCGCAAAGCGAGCTTTTCCTCGTCTGGTGGTAGGCTCGCACGCAGCCCAGTACTCTGTCAAGCCAAAGGGGGCCGGTCGATCGACCGGCCCCCTTTTCCGTCGTGTATTGGGCATGTCACGGGCCCAAGCATAACCTACCGGCATAGGCCGGCTTGGCTTGCTTCTCCCTGCAGTTGCCGCCCGATCAGATCAGGCCCCCGAGGGCTGGGGCTCCGACGAGAAGACGTAACCAACGCCGCGGACGTTGAGGATATAGCACGGGTTTTCCGGCGATGGCTCCAGTTTCCGCCTCAGCCGCCGGATGTGGACCCGCACAATCGAGCGGGCGCCCCATGAATCGGTCTCGTACCCCTGCGCGCACTTCACCAGCTCTTGGGGTGAACAGACCTCGTCGGCATGGTTGACCAGGCATTCGAGCAGCCGAAACTCCGTGGGGGTGAGATCGATAATCTCGCCGTTTGAGGTGACGATGTGCTTGGCCTTGTCGATGACCACGTCGCCGACGGAGATCAGGTCATCGTCAGGCGGCGCGACGATCGCGACCTCCTCGATATTGTCGGTTTTGACCAATTGCTGGAGCGTCGTCTGTAACTGCTGCACCAGGGCGCGCCGGTGTCTGCCTGCCTTGAGCTCCGACAGCGCTCGCCTCACAGCGCTCAATACCTCGTCCACGGGACATGGCTTGAGGAGGAAGTCGTAGGCGCCTTTGCGCAGGGCATGAATCGCCGTCTCCAGTGTGCCGTACCCCGTAATCAAGATGACAACCAGTTCATCCGAGATCTGGCGGATGCCATCCAGCACCTGTAGCCCGTCGATGCCCGGAAGACGCAAATCCAGGATCGCAATGTCGAACGGGGGCGACTGCTGTCGGGCCAGGGTCAGCGCTTCCTCACCGGAAGCAGCTAATGTGACCTGGTACCCCTCCAGCCGCAGGACTTCACCGAGGGTAATGCGTTCGGCTGCTTCATCGTCCACGATCAGAATCTTGGCGTAGCTCTCCATGATCATAGTCTATTGGTCCTCTGGATTCAGATACTCAGGTAGACGGATGATGAACGTAGTTCCTCCGCCGGTAGGGCTCTCCACCTCAATCGTGCCGCTGTGGCGTTCGACGATCCCGTAGCTGATCGCCAGGCCCAGTCCCGTGCCGGTCGGTTTGGACGTGTGAAAAGGTTCGAAGAGGTGGTCGCGAATCTCAGGCGAGATCCCTGATCCGCTGTCGCGGAACGCTGCGACGACCTGTTTTGCCTCCGCGTGGTGCGCTGTTCCCACCCACAGCGTGCCTCCTTCGGGCATCGCTTCGATCCCGTTGATCACCAGGTTGAGAAAGACCTGGGTCAGCTGATTCGCAGTACCGCGCACCAAGGGAAGGTTCGGGTTGAGACGCGATTCCACCTGGATGCGAGACTGCTGCAGCCGTTTGGACGCAATAGCCAGCGCGTCCTGTACCGGGCCGTTGATATCCAGGGCCTGCATGGCCGACGAGGGCCGGTAGAAGTCCAACATGCGGTGCACGATCTGGACCAGCCGGTTCACCTCGTTTTGAGCCATCTCCAGGAAGCGTTGTTTCTGTTCGCCCTCAAGCCCCTTGTGCGCCGCCAGGTGAAGGCTGTTCTGGATCGCCTGGAGTGGATTGTTGATCTCGTGCGCCAATGACGCGGTGAGGCGTCCTACCGCCGCCATCTTCTCCGCCTGGATCAGCTGATTCTGGGATCGCTCGATCTCGTCGGCGAAAGCCTCCAGGTCGTGGAATAACCAGGCTTTCTCAACGGCGATCACCACGGTCGCAGCGACGTGCTCGGTGAGAGCAATATCCTGTTCGCGCAGCGTATTATCGCGGCCGATGGCGACCAGGGCACCCACTGCCTCGTCGTTTTTCGCCAGCGGCACGCACAGGATATCCAGGGGTGAGACCTCGAGCGCGTTGGCCCAGAAACCCGACGCCACGCACCGCTTTAGAATGGGGCACACCTCCGAGGCCATTTGCTGAAGCGACGGATCTTCTTGGGGAATCAGACGCCCTTCGAGCCAGACCCCAACCGGACTGCGCGCAGCGCGGATCACCCAATCGTCGGATTCTTCATCGGTGAGCACGACGGCCAGGGCGTCTGCCTCGATGAGACGCCCGAGCCCGCTGAGGGCAGAGACCAATACCTCGTCCAGGTTCAGGCTTGATGAGATTGTCCGGTTGATCTCGTCCAGCGCCGCCAGTTCCTGATTCCGCTGCCTCAACATCAGCTCTGTTCTTCGAATTCTGGCGACGACGCCGACCCTTGCCAGGAGTTCCTGCGGGTCGAAGGGTTTGATGATATAGTCATCCGCGCCCATCTCCAGACCCCGGGTCTTGGCGGAAATGGAGTTCAGCCCCGTGATCAGAATGACCGGGATCTGTTGTAGCTCGGGATCGCCCTTCATCTTGGCCAGAATGTGGAAGCCATCCTCGCCGGGCATCATGATATCGAGCAGGACGATGTCCACCGGAGCTGCTTCGACAACCTGTCGGTGGAGGAGGTGGAGCGCCGAGTCTCCATCGTGTTCGACGAGGATCTCGCTGGGCAACAACTCCAGGACATTCTCAATCAGCTTGATCATCTCCGGTTCGTCGTCGACGATCAGAATACGCGGTCGAGAGATATCCCCGCGGGATGCCATAAGAGACCCTGGGGGTCGCGTGGTAGTCAGTGGCTGAAGCGACATAATGGCTCGCTAGACACGAATCCTCTTGCCTGCTGCGTCCGTCTGACAAGACACCATGGACAGAAATCCCCACCCTATGTAGAAGTGTGCCACAATCGTCGCGCTGATCGGCGTCCTAAGACCGCATGGCCAGCGCTGAGTTCACGGCCTCCTGCAGAGCCGCAAACCGCTCTTCACTCATATTGAGCACACCAATACGAGGTGTGTCGTTGAGGCCGGCGAAAACACGCCGCCAAATCGCGTGGGTGCCCGACAGCGGGACAAAAAAGACCCGCGCCTGTGCAAAGGACTGGCGCGTATGGACGTGAACAGGTTCGTTGTAATGCAGCTCCAGGAGCCGTTCGGTGTCGCGATACAGGGCGAGGCTCTCATCTGACAGGCCGACGCCGCCTTCATACCCTGACCAGTGGGCCACCCCGTCGGAAAAGCTCGCCATGATCGCATCGTACCCCGGGTCTCCAGGGAAGAGCATCACAGTCTGGCCATCCCAGTACACGGTGATCCAATCCGCCGGAGCGTTGAACGCCGGCACGAACCATAGCGGATCCTCATTGGTGAGCGCGTTCACCCACCAGAATAGGAGGCCTCCTACTATGATCAAGATGCTGAGTGCACTTAACAAACTGGGGCGTTTGCCTGGCATAGATGACCCTCCCATAAAGATTATAACGTGCTTTATACAATTTGTGAAGCGAACACACGGGGCGGCGAGGAATCCCTCGCCGCCCCGTTCTGTACTGGGCGAAAGACCTTTGGGGTTTTCTCGTCAAGTAGGTACCTGCTCTACAGGAAAACCCAAAAGGTCTCGACTCTGAAAGTCTTTGTTGTCCTATGGCTTGCTAGCCGGCTTCCTTCTCCACCAGCCAACAAGCCACATAGTGGCCGTCGCCATAGTCCTTGAAGATCGGGATCTCCTTGTCGCAGAGGCCCTTCATGGCATACCGGCACCGTGGGTGGAAGTGGCAGCCCGGCGGAGGGTTGATGGGGCTGGGCACATCACCTTCCAGGATGATGCGATCCCGCGAACCGGCCTTCCTGGGGTCAGCGACCGGGATGGCAGACATCAGCGCCTGTGTGTAGGGGTGGAGAGGATTCTCGAAGATCTTGTCTCGCGACGCGAGCTCGGCCATCTTCCCGAGGTACATCACTGCCACTCGGGTGCTGATATGTTCTACAACGCTCAGGTTGTGGGCGATGAAGAGGTAGGTCAACCCCAATTGCTCCTGCAGATCCATCAGGATGTTCAACACCTGGGCCTGGACCGAGACGTCCAGCGCCGACACCGGCTCATCTGCTACTATGAACTTGGGATCGAGCGCCAACGCGCGGGCGATTCCGATGCGCTGTCGCTGGCCACCCGAGAACTCGTGCGGATAACGTTTCGCGTGGAAGTCCTCCATATTGACCAAACGCAGGAGATTGATCACACGCTCCCAACGTTCCTGAGGCGTACCAACTCGGTGGACGACCAGTCCCTCCATTATGCTCTCGCCGATCGGCATCCGCGGATCGAGTGAGGAGAAGGGGTCCTGGAAGACGATCTGCATTTCCCTACGGATGTCCTTCATCTCCCGGCCGTTCAACTGGAAGATGTCGCGTCCTTCGAAGAAGACCGATCCTTCCGTATGTGGGATCAGGCGCAGCAGAGTTCTTCCGACCGTCGTTTTGCCACACCCGGACTCGCCCACGAGTCCGAGCGTCTCCCCCTGCTTGATCGAAAAGCTCACGTCGTCGACGGCCTTGACGTGGGCCGATACTCGCTGCAGGAAACCGCTTCGCACAGGAAAGTACTTCACGAGGTTGTTGACGACGATGAGGTTTTCTTTCTCTCGCGTGCTCGTCATGACTTCAGCCATTATGCCTTCCTCTCGTCCTCGTAGTCTTCGTAGAGCCAGCAGCGAACCTTGTGACCGGGTTCGTGCTCGATCAGGTGCGGCTCTTGTTCCGTGCAGATATGCAGATGATGCTCAATCCTGGCTACACACCGGGGCGCGAATTTGCACCCGGGGGGCAGGTCGATGAGGTTCGGCACGGAACCGGGGATCGTATCAAGACGCTCCTTGACGACGCCCATCACCGGGATGGAGGCCAGAAGCCCTCGGGTATAGGGGTGATATGGCTGGTCGAAGAGCTCCTGTACCCGGGCCTGTTCGACGATACGTCCGGCGTACATAACCGAGACGCGTGAGGCCATTTCGGCAACCACACCCATGTCGTGCGTAATCAGAATGATCGATGTACCCAACTTGGCCTGCAGATCTCGCATGAGGTCGAGAATCTGAGCCTGGATGGTGACATCCAGCGCCGTGGTCGGCTCGTCCGCAATCAGCAGTTCGGGTTCATTGGCCAGGGCCATAGCGATCATGACACGTTGGGCCATGCCGCCGGAAAGCTCATGTGGAAAGGCCTCCACCCGTTTCTCGGGCTCGGGGATACCTACCGTCCGCAGCAATTCCACGGCCTGTTGCCATCCCTGCTTCTTGTCGGTCCCTCGGTGGATCTCCAGTACCTCGGAGATCTGGTCTCCCACCTTGAAAACCGGATTGAGGCACGATGTCGGCTGTTGGAAGATCATCGAAAGCTGGTCTCCCCGCATCTGGCGCATCTCCTGTTCAGAGAAGCCCAGAAGATCGCGCCCGTTGAACAGGACCTCACCATCGACGATCTTCCCCGGAACGCCCACCAACTGCATGATCGAGAACGAAGTCACGCTCTTGCCGCAGCCGGATTCACCGACCAGGGCCACGATCTCTCCCCGGCCCACGTCGAAGTCTACCCCGTCAACAGCCTTCACCACGCCATCTTCAGTAAAGAAATAAGTCTTGAGACCTCGTACATCCAGAATCGTCTCATTATGCTTCAGTGTTTCCACGTCATCTCCTCCTAGATCACAGCTTCAGGCGTGGGTCGAGCGCGTCACGCAAGCCATCACCGATGTAGTTGAAGGCTAGCGACGTCAGGAAGATCGCCAGGCCCGGGTAGAATACCTTGGCCGGCTGGCCCAGTAGGCCTGCCTGAGCTGCTTGCAGCATGTTACCCCACGTTGGAATGGGAGGCTGGACACCAAAGCCGAGGAAGCTCAGAGCTGACTCCAGCACGATAACACCGCCCAGCCCAAGCGTGGCGTGGACGATGATGGGGGCCATCGCGTTCGGAATCATATGACGCAGGATTATCCGCCCATTCGACATTCCCAACGCCCTCGCCGCCTCTGAGAAGTCGAGGCCCCGTAGACTCAACACCATGCCTCGTACCAGACGGCATGTGCCCATCCACCCGAAGGCGATCAGGATGATCACGATCACGATGACGCTGGTGTACTGGTCAGGGACGAAGGGCAGGGTGAGGCCGCGTAGAATAGCACCGAAGGCCAGCAGCAAGGGAAGCAGTGGGATCGTCAGCAGGAAGTCCACAATTCGTTGAATCAGACTGTCGACCCATCCACCAAAGTAACCCGATATCCCCCCTAACACGGCGCCCATCACTTCACTTAGGAGCGTCACCACGAATGCGACGGTGAGTGAGATGCGCGCAGCGTACAGCAGGCGGCTGAAGACATCTCTCCCGATCTCATCGGTCCCAAGCAGATGCTCGGGGCTGGGGGGCGCATTCCTGAAGTAGGGGTCCTGGAAGGTGATGGGGTCATAAGGTGCGATCACGGAGGCGAGAATCCCCATCAAGATGAAGGCGAACAGGACGATCAGGCCCGCGACGGCCAATTTGTGGCGCCTGAACCGGCGCCAAACTACGGAGGACTGGCTTTCCTTTTCAGGGGTCAGCAGTGCTTCTGCATCAAGACGTTCGACATTTAGATCTTCTGACATAGATGATTCCCTCGACAGACTGGCTAATCGTAGCGGATCCTGGGATCCACAATCGTATATAGGATATCGCCGACAAGCGTGGCAATGACGGTCAGCACGGCGCTGATGAACAGAAAGACCATCACGATCGGCCAGTCGTCCGCTCCCAGAGCATCGTAATAGAGGCGCCCCATACCTTGCCATGAGAAGATCGTCTCGGTGATGGTTGCACCACTGAAGATCCCCGGTATCGTGAAGACGACGATCGTTACCAGCGGGATCAGCGCGTTACGCATCGCGTGCTTGACGATGACGAGTCGCTCGGCGAGCCCCTTTGCGCGGGCCGTGCGCACGTAGTCCTGCCGCAGCACGTCCAGCATGGAAGCACGCATAAACCGACTCCAGCTGGCCATATAGAGCAGGCTCAGCGTTACGGTGGGGAGCAGCAGATGCAATCCCTTGTCGACGAAGCCACCCGGTTGGGCACTAAGCACGCTCAACAGGCTCCCCGTCGGGGGCGTCCGCACCGAGCTGATCCCTCCTGCAGGCATGTATGGAATACCCCATTGGCGGAACTTCACCGAGAAGATGAGGATCAGCATGATCGCCAACCAGAAGACGGGCATCGCAGTGCCGAAGAATGTGAACGTCGTCACGATGTAGTCCAGCCGTGAGTACTGCTTGACGGCGGAGTAGACACCAATGGGAATAGCAATGATGAGAGAGAGCACCGTCGATGCGATCATCAGCGTGATCGTGTTGTGAAGCCGGCTCTTCATGATCTCAATGATGGGCTGCCCGCGCGCCACAGACCACGAGGTGCCGAAATCCAGGCGGAGGACGCCGTGGGCCGTGCCGTGAAAGTGGGCGTCATTCCCCAAGAGGCCGTAGGTCCCGAACAGCCAGGAGACATTGACCCAGTTGCCGTCCGGCCACGTTGGTGCTCCGGGCACCAACCACTCAGTCTCCTGCGTCGTAGCGACCCAGATATCCTGAGTGTCTCCCGCAACGTCGACTTTCAGATCGCGGCCCACGACCTCAAGGATGGCTGCTTGAATAGCGTTGTCGGGTCGTTCTTCCTCTTCGGGTCGAATCCAGACCTTCGCTGCTGTATAGATAGGGAGGCCGTCAGCGTCATTTACGCCGGTCTGCTCGCCGATGACCCAAATCGGGTACCCACCTTTGGCGTAGGCGATGCCGGGCGCGGCCCAGAAACGGATGTTCTCCGGTGGTTTGAGCCCAAGATACATATAGTCGGCACCCAGCCAGTCGTCGCCCAGCAGCCATACCAGGTACCGCAGGACCAGGGGCTTATCGAGCCCCAGATAGCTCTCGAGCCGTGCCTTGTCGGCCTCGCTGAATCGCGACCTGCGATTTGCATTCTGGTTCAGGCCTGAAAGGGGGCCACCCGGCGCGAGGTTCAGCAGCGCGTAGATGGCCATCGTCGCTACAAGGACGACCACCGCCATCTGTATGAAGCGGCGAATGAGGTAATTGGTCATGCACAAGCTCCTTCCAAAATCATACCTTCACGCGAATCATAACATATTCTGACCGCCCGAGCGGTCACTCCGTCACTCTCCACGATATTCTACTCGCCCGGCAGTGGAAAGGTTCACCATAGCGGCGACTTTCCAACGAAGGCCTTCGTACTCAAGAAAACTCGTGATCGTCGTCTTCACAATCACGAGTTTTCTTGAACACTCTGCCATAGACTAAGGCAGATTGATGCATGAGTGCTGCCCTACATCACTTGCTCAGGCGAAGCCGTGTTTCACGGATTCCCCCAAAAGGGGGGTGGCAGCGCAGAAGCGCTGCCACCCTTTGGAAGTAGATTGGAATAACCTACATTCCCAGATCGAGCGTCTCGATGTTCCACATCTCCGAGTTCTGCGTCGGGTCCATCACGAAGCCCTTAACCTCGGGCCGCGTGGCTGCAACCTTAAGTCGCAGGAAGAGCGGGACCACAGGGAGTTGCTCAGAGAAGATCGCCTGGGCGTCCTTGTGACCCTGGATGTAGTCGTCACTGCCGGGCAGCGCGGTGAGCGCGCGCAGGCAGGCCGCATCGTAGTCGGGATCCATGAAGCCCGGATCGTTCTGGCCGCCCCAGTTGTTTTCCGCGGACGGGATGTTGGTATCCAGACCCAGGTAGAGGTCGCAGGGTGGCTCGACACTGGTTACCCAGGTGAACGAACCCACGTCGAAGTGCCGCCCAAAGAGCGGACCCTCGGGGCCATCGGCGAACCACTCGGCCGAGGGCAGGTTCTCAAGGTCGACCTTGATGCCGCAACCGGCCAGGTTCTGCTGGTAGATCTGCATATACTGAATTCGCAGCGTGGCGGTGGTGGATCCCCAGTTGAACTCAAGCAACGTGCCGTCTGTGATTCCGTCGACGCCGTGAGCCTCACGGATGCCATCGCCGTTGGTATCGGTCCAGCCGATCTCCTCAAGCAGGGCCATACCGGCCTCCGGGTCATAGGGCCAAACGGTGAGCATATCCCCCGCGTACAGCGGGTGCTCGGGAGGGATGTAACTGCTGATCACAACTGAGCGGCCGTAGAGCACGGTGTCAACCACGCTCTGGCGGTCGAGACACTGTGCAAAGGCCTGGCGGAAGCGAACGTCCCCGAAGAAGTTCGGCCGGTCGTAGGTCGGGACCGAGTTGATGCCGAAGTCCACGTGCTCCCAGGAGGTGCCGGTGACGAAGATGGGTTGAAGGACGCCCTCTTGCTCCAGTGTGAGCAGGAGCGGGGCCTGATCCTCGATTGCGGCATCCTGTGTAGCGATATCGCACTCACCCGAGATCAACTGCGCCACGGCGGCGTTCGAGTCGGGAACGAAGCGGAAGATAACCTGATCGAGATAGGGCAGACCCTCGCTGGCGCGGAAGTAGTTGGGGTTTTTCTCCACGGTGATGTGATCGCCGGCGACCCATTCCGTGATGTTGAAGGCGCCCCAGCCCATCGGCATACGGGACGATTCCTCGGCCTCGATCAGATCAGCGGCGGTGTAACCGAGATCCTCCTGCCACAGCTTGCGGGGCATCGGGTGCCAGAAGTTCGTGAAGTAAACGCTGTCGATGTAGCCGGGAAGCCCGGTCCATACCGCGGTCGTGTCGCTGGGTGCCTCATAGGAGGCGGTGCGCTCGACGGTGTAGCGGCTGGTGGGCGTGTCGGGATCGGAGACCAGTTCGAAGTCGTACACCGAGTCATCGGTGGTCAGCGGGTCGCCGTTGGCCCACATCAGGCCATCGACCAACTCGAAGTTCACGACCATCTGATCCAGGTCGACCGGGGTTCCGTCGAAGGCTACGGCGCAGTCAGAGCTGCGGCAGCCGGCGGGGCGGACCATTGTGCCATCGGCGAGTTCTACGGGGGTGCCCGTATCGTCGACGATCATATCGCCTGCCTGGACCGTCACAGCATTGATGACGGCATCACCATCAGCGAGGCTGGGCAGCTTCTTGAGAATCACAGGCTGGTATGCGAAGGTGCGGTTGTCAATGGGACCATCGTAAACCGCTTCCTGGATGTGGGCCGCGGCCAACATATCGCCACCATAGAGGTACAGGGTGTCAGGTTCCTGCCCCATGCAGACGACGAGCGTCTTCGGCCCTGCCGGTGAAGTGGGCGCGGGCGTCGGGGTGACTTCCTTAACGACCTCGACCGTGTTTTCGACCTGGACGGTCTGTTGGACCACCACGGTCTCCTGGACCACGGCGGGTGTGGGGGTGGCGCAAGCGCTCAGGAGCATCGCGAATACCACAACTGCTCCGAGCATTGCCATCAATCGCTTGACCATGCGTTCTCCTCCTTACATAAGGATTGGGTTTGGGTTTCTTCGTAGGACACAACAATATGGATCCGCTGCCACGACATTGGATTCACTTCGCGAAGTCCATCACCTCCTTCCCGGGCTCAAATCAAAACGTGCGGGACTCACCGGATTGGGCAAGGCCAACACGTCTTCCTCATTCTAAGGACAAACATCCAGATGTCAAGGCCAAGTGTCACTGGCTCGTACTCGCTCAACGCTCGCTCTTCACGTCCGGCATGGTGTACACGCTCGCCATCCCCTCCATCACCTGCAGGTGTCGGCTGGTGATCAGCAGCGCACCATGCTCTCCCGCTACCCTGTCAAGATCGGCCAGCAGCGCCTGCCAGCTTTCCGGTACCAGATGGCTAAACACGTCATCGACCAGGATCACTTGTGGTCGGCGTTTCTCGGCATAAGCCAGCGCCAGCCGCACGCGCTCCAGTCCCGACAGTGACCGGACCTGGAATGCCAGGACTCCGGGAGACAGTCCGCTTCCCCTGATCTGCGCCGTCACGGCCGATTCCGCTCGGCGATTCCCGAGAAGGGCGCGGATCCCGGCTTCCTCGTTGAAGAGCGCATATGGATTTGCCCATATCAGCAGGACGTCGTCCCGCAGTCTCCGCGGCAACAGCCATCTAGGTCTGCGCGTAACATTCGTGCCCTGCCACATCAGATGCCCCGCCACAGGGCGCTGCAGTCGGACCAATACCTGCAATAGTCGACTGGCTTCATCTGCCCGCTTGGCCACGACGCCAATGCGGTCGCCCGCCCGCAGGGTCAGATCGATGGGGCCGGATTCGAGCCCCTCAACCTGCAGTCCCTCAGCAGATAGAAGCGCGTTTCTATTCGCGCCGGTCGCCATGCGTCGCTATATGGCGAGCCGCAGGTCCAGGACCTGCTTGGCAGCTATACCGGCAAATGCGGAGGGACGGCATCGACCGTCCGGCTCCATATAGGTTAATCTGTTCGTCGAGGGAGGGTAGAGTGTGGCTGCCCCGTGCACCCAGGAGCCTAACCTACGCCAGTAGGGTGTCCTGAAGACCGGTGCCCAGGATAGCTGCAAGACCCACGTCTGCAGGTTCACCCTCGATGTTAGCCGCGCTGCCTGATCCCCAGATGTCCGTATGGCTTGCGTTCGCCGGACGATGGATGGCCACGCGGACTCGGGCGGTTCTGCTTCAGCCGCCGGTAGCAGTGCCTCTCTGAAAAGCGCATCAATGGTATCTGAGCTAGGTGAACTCATATGTCATCTCAGGAACCGGGTGTTGGCGCTGCACCAACAGCTCGCGCAGGCGTCCGCGTGCATAGTGTAGCCGAGACTTGACCGTACCCACGGGGAGCTCCAACGTCTGTGAGATCTCGTCAATGGATAGGTTCTCCATATAGAACAGCACGATGACCGTTCGGTGTAAGGGAGATAGCTCTGCGATGACCTCGCGTACGATACGCCTTGTTTCCTTCTCCTCGGCCTTACCGTCCGGCGCCGGAAATGCACCTGCCAGCCCGGATAGCCACTCCAGCACGTCATCTAGCGGTCGCATCACCCGACGATTGGTCCAATCGTACGCCAGATTGACGGTCACCCGATATAGCCAGGGACGCAAGGGCCGATTCACGTCGATCGATGCCCCGTACGTGTGCAGACGGACAAAACACTCCTGGAGTATGTCTTCGGCGGCGCGCTCATCCCTCGTGATCGCCAGTGCCGTGCGATAT
The DNA here is from genome assembly GCA_963775195.1 of uncultured Chloroflexia bacterium. Lineage (GTDB taxonomy): Bacteria > Chloroflexota > Anaerolineae > B4-G1 > SLSP01 > PWVB01. The sequence goes on along the minus strand of CAVZIC010000016.1, from coordinate 382,470 downwards.
ACGAGCGTCTTGTAACGTTCGAACAGCCCCCCAAGCGCTTTGAGATCGCCCTCCTGGAGACGCAGGACGAGTTCGGCGTCTCCAACGCCGGCATTGTCCTGTAAGGCTCCGTTGTGCTCTTCCATATATATACCCGGCTAGATCGGATCGGGTTCACTCGATTCGGCTTCGAATCTCGGCCAGAAGACCCATGTCGCTCCGCCGACAAGTGTCGCGTGTTGTACGAGATCGGGGCGTCTCTCCCAAGTGCGCTTGAGCGCCATTCGCCGTTTCCATTGCGCGATGGCTGCGTGATCCCCTGATCGCAGTACTTCGGGCACTGCCCACCCTTCGAACGTCGCCGGACGTGTGTACTGGGGACCTTCAAGCAGGCCCTTCGCATACGAATCGTCGTGCGCACCCTCTGCAGCACCCAGGATACCGGGGATGAAGCGTGCGACCGCGTCGACCACGACCATCGCGGCTAACTCCCCTCCGGTGAGAACGTAGTCGCCGATCGAGAGCTCTTCGGTGACGAGATGCTCACGTACACGCTCGTCGACGCCCTCGTAGTGACCGCAGATCAATGCAATTCTTGGTTCCGTCGCCAACGTCTCTGCGACACTATGCGTGAATGGGCGTCCCTGGGGGGATAGCAGGATGACGGGCAAAGAAGCCTTGCCAGCGGGCGCAGGGTCGTCGCGGAGAACTGCTCTCACCGCACTGAAGATCGGCTCCGGCTTCATCACCATACCCTGACCTCCGCCGTAGGGTAGGTCGTCGGTCATCTGGTGTCGATCGAACGCGTAATCGCGGATCTGGTGAAGGTGAATGGTCAGCACACCTCGCTCCTGGGCGCGCTTAAGCATGCTCTCTTGGAAGGGTCCCAGGAACATTGAGGGGAATAGGGTAAAGATGTCGATCCGCATGTTAAGGTATTCTAATACTTCCTCTGTCGGGATCAAGCTCTGGAACCTTGCGAAGGTTTCCGAAACCTTCGCAAGGTTACCTACCGCGGGTTCGCCGCCTACGCCGCGCGGTGCCAGAGTTCCCGTGCAAGCTCGCGCGACCGCGCCGTAATAGCTGCTTCGTCCAAAGTCAGGAGCTCGCGGTCGCGCATGAGCACTCGGCCTGCGCTGATCGTGGTGGTCACCATCGATGCTTCATAGCCGAAGATCATGTGCCACGGCAGGTTTTCGGCCGTAAGGGGTGTCGTGGGATGGTAGTCCAGCAGGACGAGATCGGCGGTCGCGCCGGGTGTCAACGTTCCCAACGTCTGCTCCGGCCAGAAGATCCTGGCCAGCTCGGCGTTAGCCCCATAGGCCAGGCGGAAGACCAGATCTGCCGGCATTGCGCGTGGATCCCGGCGGGCCAGCTTGTGCCCGAGGTAAGTCGCTTTCATCTCGGCATACATATTGTTCGAGAAGCCATCGTTTCCAAGGGCCACGTTAACGCCATGATCGAGCATCGCTTCCACCCGTGCGAAGCCGACTGCGTTATTCATGTTGGACCTTGGCTGGTGCGTCACCCAGGTGCCCGTGTCCGCCAGCAGCGCCATCTCTTCTTCGTCGATGTGCACTGCGTGCGCGACAATGGTGCGCGGTCCCAGGATTCCGGCGTCGTGCAGCCGCGAGATGACCCGCTTCCCCGACCGGGTCAGGCTGTCTTCGACGTCCTCGATCCCCTCGGCAGCATGGATGTGGAACCCACACGCCGCACCATCGCGGCTTGCGCGATCACGCGCCGTGACGGCGTCCGCGAACGTGGCATCGCTCAACGTCAGCGACGCGTGCAGTCCGAAGGATGCAGCCAGTTGCGGGTGGGGATCATGTGCCAGGCGTCCCAGAAACCGCACGTTTTCCGCGATTCCTGCCGTGGCGCGGTCGCTGCCGTCACGGTCGGTGACCTCATAGGCGAGTGCAGCCCGTACTCCCGACGCGCATACGGCATCCGCGATGACGTCCAGCGATCCCTCAATCGCATTGGGGCTGGCGTGGTGATCGACGAGCGTTGTGGTGCCGTGGCGCACTGCGTCGGCGAGGCAAACCAGCGCCGAGTAACGGACATCCTCCAGGGTTAGCTGCTTATCGAGTCGCCACCACAGTCGTTCGAGCACCTGGCCAAAGGAGGCTGCCGGAGGCCCGGGATAGGCCCAACCCCGCGCGAACGCACCGTAGAAATGTGTGTGTCCGCAGAGACTCGCCGGCAGCGCGAGTTCTCCCCGGGCATCCATCCGCTGCTCGTCAGGATGTGCGGCGGTCAATTCCTGTGTCGTGCCGATGCCTGCGATGTGCCGATCTCGAATCAGGATGGCGCCGTTCTCGATCAGGCGAGGTTCCGTCCCCAACGTCGCAACGGTAGCGTGCGTGATCAGCATGCGGCACTCCCTTCTGTCAGCGGAATAGCGGATCCTCGCGGCCGGATCGCGATTCGTCACGACGGGATCGCGAATCGTCGCGACGGAATCGCGGATCGTCGCGGAGAATACGCCGGAGCCCGTCTCTGAGGGTGACCTGTGGTTTGTAGCGCAGGAGTTCCTTGGCAACGGTGAGGTCGGCCTGCAGGCGCGAGACGCCACCGTTGCCGACCGGGCTGTAGATGATATTGCTGGAGGAGTGTGTCAGATCCAGGATCTCCTGGGCCAGTTGGCTCACTGATACCTCAATGCCGCTTCCCACGTTGATCGTATGATGTTCCGACCCTTCGATGCTCAGTGCGCTGATGAGGGCCCGCACGACATCGCTGACGTAGACGAAGTCGCGGGTCTGTTCCCCATCCCCAAAGATCACCAATGAACCCTCCCCGAGTGCCTGACTGATGAACCGTGGGATGACCGAGGAGTGAGACGGGAGCAAAGGTTGACCCGGGCCGTACGCATTGAAGATCCGCAGCACGATCGCGGTCGTCCCCCAAAGCGTGCTGATGGTCCTGACATAGTGCTCGGCTGCCAGTTTGCTGACCGCATAGGGGGAAAGGGGATTGGGACGGGCGTCTTCTGTGACCGGCTGACTGGCCTGATCTCCGTAAAGGGCTCCCGATGATGTGAACACAATGCGTGGTATCCCCACGTCACGCATCGCCTCAAGCAGGGCGACCGTGCCGTTGACGTTCACTTCATTATATTCTCTCGGGTAGAGAATGGACTCCGCCACCAGAACGCGCGCCGCCAGGTGGTAGACGCAGTCGACGCCCTGCAGGAGCGACCAGAGTTTCGGACGGTCCGTGATGCTGCCACGATGGAAGAGGACGCCGGGGCCCAAGCGGGCCGGATCGCCTGCGCTCAGGTCGTCGATGACCAGAACCTCGTGTCCTTCCCCAGCAAGCGAGTTGGCGAGGGCGCTGCCGAGAAAGCCTGCGCCGCCGGTGATCAGTATTCTCACGATGCCTCCGAAGCCGATAAATGCACGACACCCATTGTAGCAGATCCTGTAGAGGCGCCCAGCTTTGCAGCATCCGAGGCCTGTCCCGTGCACGCCGCCAATTTCTGCAGGCTCCCCCGATCTTGCTGAGTAGCCGGTTTCGCGTTATCATCCCGTTAGCGACAAGGAGGACAATGAGCCTACGTAAGTCTATCAGGGAAACTATAGGTCCGGCAGAGAAAGCTTTTCTTGTGGGGGTCGAATGGAAAGCGCATCCGGATGGTAGGTATGCGCCCGGGGACTGGCCTGTGGAGCAATCCATGATCGAGTTGGCGCGTCTGGCCGACACCGCCGGCCTGGAGGTTGTCGGTTCTGCTTCCCAGAAGCTGGAACGTCCCCATCCGGCGACCTTCGTCGGCTCCGGGAAGGCCGAGGAGATTGCCTCCGAAGTGCACGAGCTTGAGGCTAACGTCGTCATCTTTGATGATGAGTTGGCCCCCCGTCACCAGCGCGGATTGGAAAAAGCCTTCGGAAAAGACGTCAAGGTGATGGATCGCACTGCCCTGATCCTTGATATCTTTGCCCAGCACGCCAGTACGCGTGAGGGTGCGCTGCAGGTGGAGCTGGCGCAATACCAGTACCGGTTGCCGCGGCTCACGCAAGACTGGACGGACCGCTCGTATACCCGGCAGGCCGGCGGTCGCGCCGGTGGGCGCACGGGCGGCGTCGGGCTGCGTGGTCCGGGTGAGACCCAGTTGGAGATGGATCGCTTTATCATCCGGCGCCGCATCGCACAGATCAAAAAAGAGCTGGAAGGTGTGCGCGCAGTGCGATCTCGTCAGCGCACGCAGCGGCGCCGCGATGGTCTACCTACTGTGTCCCTGGTTGGTTATACCAATGCCGGGAAGTCAACGCTGCTCAACGCGCTGAGCGGCTCGACCATCTACGCAGCGAACCAGCTATTTGCTACATTGGATCCCACAACCCGCCGGGTCACGTTGCCTGGAGGCGCGGTCGTCCTGTTCACCGACACCGTGGGCTTCATCCAGAAACTGCCGACCGATCTGATTGCAGCGTTCCGAGCCACGCTCGAGGAGGTCCTGGAGGCCGATCTTCTCGTCCACGTGATCGATGTAAGCCATCCCCAGGCAATGGATCAGGCACGGGCGGTCTTTGCCACGCTCAAGAGTATCGGTGCTGAGGAGCTTCCCGTCGTCAACGCGCTCAACAAAATCGATCGCCTTCAAGATCCTGAGGCGGCGGGCGCCGCGCTCTATGATCTCCCCGATAGTGTCGCCATCTCGGCTCTGGAAGGTCAGGGCTTGGGGGATCTCCTTGCGGAGGTCGAGGAAGTTCTCGAATCTGAGATGAGGCGTATTCGCGTCTTGCTGCCCTTTAATCGCGGAGACCTGGTCAATATGATCCACGAGCGCGGGCTGATCGAAGAGGAATCTCACGGCCCCGAAGGAACCCTGATCGTGTGCCAGGTGCCCGACACGCTTGCGACTCAGTTGGCCGATTTCATAACGAAGGCCGGGAAGGGCTAGTTCGGCGATGGGGCACTGGCGCAAGCAGCAACATCAGGAGCAGTATTTCCGCAAGGCGAAGCAGGAAGGCTATCGCGCCCGGTCGGCCTACAAGTTGATCCAGATCCAGGAAAGGTTCCACGTGATCCGCAGTGGAGACGTTGTCGTGGATCTGGGCGCCGCGCCGGGTTCGTGGTCCCAGGTGGTCTCCGGGCTGGTGGGAGACCGCGGGAAGGTGGTCGCCCTCGATCTCCAGGAGATCGAGCCGATCTCGGGCGTCACCATGGTCCAGGGCGATATGACCGATCCCGCCGTGCAAGAGCGGGTCATCGAGATCGTGGGGGGCAAGGCCAACGTCCTGCTCAGTGATGCCGCGCCTTCGACGACGGGCGTCAAGCTGCGGGACCACGTGCTCTCGATCGAGTTGGCCCGTACTGCCTTTGCCGTTGCCGGCAGACTCTTGCTGCCCAATGGCAATATGGTGCTCAAGGTCTTCGAGGGGGAGGATCTTCCCGATCTGATCCGCGAAGTCAAGCTCGCATTTCACCCCGTCAAGGTGCATACCCCCGCAGCCACCCGGAACGAGAGTTGGGAGTCCTTTATCGTCGCCCGAGGTTACAAAGGCGTGCGCTGAATGATCCCCGAGTCCCTGCGCCTCCGCAATTTCCTTTCACACCGCGAAACCGACCTTGACCTCCGTGGTGTGCATCTGGCCAGCCTCGTCGGCCAAAACGGAGCGGGGAAATCCGCGCTCCTGGACGCCATCACCTGGGCGGTCTGGGGACGATCGCGCGCGCCCTACGGACACGACGACGACCTGGTCTACCACGGAGAGTCGAGCCTGGAGGTCGAGTACGTCTTCCGTATGCCGTATCAGACCGGGGCCGAGCATCGCTGTCGCATCCTGAGGCGCCGCGAGGAACGTGGTCGCCGCGCGGTCAGTTCGCTCCTCGACTTCGAAGTCGAGACCGATGCGGGATGGCGGGTGCTGACGTCCGACAGTATCCGGGAGACGCAGCAATCCATTATCGATCATTTGGGCCTCGACTACGATACCTTCATCAATTCGGCCTATCTGCGGCAGGGGCACGCGGATGAGTTCACGGTTCAATCTCCCACCCAGCGAAAGTCTGTGTTGAGCACGGTGCTGGGGCTGGATCAATGGTCCGAATACCAGGACCAGGCCAGGGTCAAGCTCTCCGCAGTGCAGGGGCAACTGCGCGAGCTCGATCGTCGCCTGGCTGAGACCGAAGGGGAGTTGGCCCGCCGCGCCGAGTTTGAGGCCGCGCTTTCTCAAGCCGAGGTCGAGGCTGCCGCTGCGGAGGCCGATCTGGCCGATGCTCAACAGACGATGGATGAGATGACGCGCGTCAGGGAGCAGGCCATGGGGCTGCAGCGTCAGGTCGAGGACCTGGCCCGCCGTCGCCGGGAAGTGGAGGCAGACCTCAAAAAGCTGCTGGACGAGACGGAGGCCAGGCGGGATCGCCTGGCTCGTGATCAATCGCTGGTTGCCCAAGCCGATGCGGTCCAGGCCCGCTACACAGCCTATCAGGACGCGGTTGCCGCGGATCGAGGGTTCGGTCTCAGGCTGGCTGAGGCCGCGCGGCTTCAGGAGGATCGAGCCCGCCTTGAGACTGAGATCTCTGTGGCGCGCGAGGAGCTGAACGAGGCCGTGCGGGTCTTGGAGCGCGAAGAATCCCGCTTGGACCGTGCCATAGCTGAGGAGAGGGCCGCGGTCGAGCGTTCGCTGGGGGAGTTTCAGACACAGGACGCACTCCTTGCCGAGCGGTTTGTGGATGAGACGGTGCTGGCTGAATTCCGGACGGCGGAGGCTGCGGTCGCCGCACTGGCGACGGTCGCGGAGGATCTGGAGCGCGAACGGGTCACCCAGCAGGAGAACGGGGTCGAGCAGAGTCGACTGACCGAGCGCAACCGCCAACTGCGCGATCTGATGAATGAGACCAAGATCCGGCTGGACGCTCTTGCCGAAGCTGAGGCCGACTGTCCGCTCTGTGGGCAGCCCCTCACGCCCGAACATCACCGGCGGTTGCTCTCCGACATCGAGGCACGGGGCACAGAGATGGGAGACGAGTTCAGGGCCAATCGTCAGCGGCTCTCGGAACTCGATGAGGCGCAGGCCGTCCTGGGCGTGAGAATCAGAGGTCTTGAGACCCAGCTTCGCGCGCGAGCCGCCCGCGAGCAGGCGCTGGCACGCCTCCAGCAGCAGTTGGAGCAGGGGGAGACGGCACGCCGTCGATCCGAGAGCCTTCGGGAGCAGATGGCAGTCCTTGAGCGGCGGATCGCCGAGCAGGCGTATGCCGGGCCCGAGCGTCTGGCGCTGGCGCACGTCAGTGAGCAGAAGATGCAGCTCGAAGCGAAATCGGCCTCGAGCGACTTTGCCATGCAGGCGCGCGCCGAGCTTTCCCAAGTGCTGGCGGAACTCGCGGCGGTAGGCTACGATGCCGATGCTCATGCCGAGGTACAACGCCGTATTTCGGACCTTGAGGGGGCGGAGGCCGACTTCAGGGAGCTGGAGAAGGCACGCACAGGGGTGGAGAGTGAGTCGGGTGCGCTGGCGCGTCTCGAGATCCAGACGGCTATGCAGCGGGAGCGCCTTGCCGGGATGGTGAGGGAGGGTGCGGACGCTGAGGCTGCGTTGGCCGAGCTCCGGAGTCAGCTATCTGGGGTAGCGGCTGTCGTCGAACGTCTCAATGGGGTTCGTCAGGTAGCGACGGCAGCCCGTCAGCGCGTAGGGGCTGCCAAGCAGAACCTGGCGGCCCTGACCACCTTGGGCCAGAGGGTCGTGGGCATGCGGGCGCAACGGGCTGGGTTGGCCGAGCGTATCGGCATCTACACCGAGTTACGCGACGCCTTCGGCGTCAATGGCATTCCGGCCATGATCATAGAGCATACCCTGCCTGAGCTGGAGCGTGACGCCAACCGCATGCTACAGCAGCTCACCAGTGGGCGGATGCACGTGCGCTTTGAGACGCAGCGCGAGACCAAAGACCGGCGACCTGCGGGAGACCCTCGATATCATCATCAGTGATGAGAAGGGAACCCGGCCCTACGAGGGGTTTTCCGGTGGAGAGCAGTTCCGTATCAACTTTGCGATCCGCGTCGCGCTCTCGCGGATGCTGGCCCAACGTGCCGGGGTGCGACTGCGCTCGCTCTTCGTCGACGAGGGATTCGGCGCCCTGGATACCGAGGGGCGTGAGCGCCTGGTGGAGGCCGTCAAAGCCGTTCAGGACGAGTTTGACATGATCCTTATCATCACGCACATTGACGAACTGCGCGAGGCCTTCCCTACCCAGATCCAGGTGACCAAGACCGATAGCGGGTCACAGGTAGAGATTCTGTAGCCTGTCACTACCCGTGGGGTAGACTCAGGTAACCCTCGAGAACCAGGGCCGCTTGGCCGACGATTTCCACACGTCCATCGCCGAGTATGCCCACGCCAAGCTCGCCCCCGCGGGCCGATGCCTGATAGGCCTGCATGCGCGTTTTCCCGAGACGTCCACCCCAATAGGGTGCAAGCACCGTGTGGGCAGAGCCCGTCACGGGGTCCTCGTCGATCCCTACCCACGGGCCGAAGTATCGCGAGACGAAGTCATAGGGTGGCTCATCCTCGGCGGTCACGATCAGTCCCTTGTAGGCTGCCATGCTTTCCGCCCGCACCAGGCCGCCGAAATCCGGCGTCAACGCCCGCACGCGCGATGCCTCAGTGAGATGGAGTAGGAGTTTCTGTGTGACCGGCCCGAATGCCGCTTGCTCGACCTCGATCGGCTCAAGGTTGAGCGCCTCCAGCACATCTCCCGGTGCGTCACATAGCTTCGGCGGATCGGTGGGGAAGTCCAGGGCGACGCCCTCTGGTGTGTTGTGAGCGAAGAGATCGCCGCTCATTGTCTGAAACGTCAGGATGGGGGCCTTCACGCCGATAGGCCCGAAGAGCGCCGCTGCCGAAGCCAGAGTCGCGTGCCCACAGAGAGCTACCTCCGTTGTAGGTGTGAACCAGCGTAAGCTGAAGGTTTCGCCGGATGCCCACCTTCGATGGTTCGTCCGCAACAGGAAAGCCGTCTCCGAGAGAGCCATTTCCGCGGCGATGGCCTGCATCAGCTTGTCCCCAATGGCGAATGGGAGTAGGCAGACCGCCGCTGGGTTTCCGTGAAATGGCACGCTTGTGAAGGCGTCGATCTGGTAAAGTGGCACGCGGTTCATCGCCCTCTCCTTTGTCCGATCTCAGGTTATTTGGTGAAAAGCGCCACGTTCTCTATGTGGTACGTCTGCGGAAAGAGATCCACAGGCTGAACCCATTCCAGGTGATACCCATGGCCTGTCAGTCTGAGAGCGTCCCGCGCGAGCGTCGCCGGGTCACACGAGACGTAAACCAGACGCTCAGGGCTATGGCCCGCGATTGCGTCGATGACCTCGGGCGCCAGGCCGGTTCGCGGAGGATCCACAACGATGGCGTCCAGTGAATCCTCGATTTCGCCAATCACACTCTCTACCGATCCCTCCAGGAGGTCCACGTTATCGGCACCCGCCATGTTATGGTTAGCGTCGATAATGGCCGGGGGGTTGGCCTCGATTCCGGTCACGTGGCAGGCCTCCTCGGCGATAAAAGCGGTGAAGAGCCCCACGCCGCAATAGGCGTCCAGCACGTATTCCGAGCCGGTTAGGTCCAACGCGCCCATCACGATGTTCACGAGTTCCGCTGCCTGGGCAGAGTTGACCTGGAAGAAGCTGGTGGCCGAGATGCGGAACTCCCGGTCGTGAATGCGCTCCATAAAGTAGTCCAACCCGATGAGCGGAGCCACGGCATCATCGTGGCGGATCTGCACGATCGACAGCGGGAAATCGACCTCCAGCAGAGGGGATTCTTCCTCCTTGGCTTGTAGCAGTAGCATCAGGTCACCGGTCGCGGTACCGGCGCGGAGTTCGAGCCATTCCAGCTCCGGATAGGTCATATCGAGAGTCTTGAACAGCGTGCTAAGCAGCGGATGGATGATCAGGCAATCATCGATGGGGTAGACATCGTGACTTCGCGCACCGAGGAACCCGAGCTTGCCCGCCGGGTCGACGCGGAACAGGGCGTGATTGCGGTATTCCCACCCTGTCGCATCCGGCATCGGCTCAAACACCGTTGGCTCTTTGATCTTGCCGATGCGTTCAAGCTGGTCCAGCGTGACCAGCCCCTTCATCCTGGGCTGAACGGTCGTATCGATGTGCTGCCATTGGCAGCCCCCGCACTTGTCCTGTCCGAAGAAGGGACACGGGGGCGTCACCCTGACGGCTGAAGGGGTCAGAACGTCGAGGAGGCTTGCGCGAGCATAGCGCCCGTGATCCTCTACGATCTCCACACGGACGCGCTCTCCGGGTATCGCATACGGGACGAAAATCGCGCGCCCCTCGTGGCGACCGATCGCCTCGCCGCCGTGAGCCATCGCGTCCAACTCCAGGGTAATCGTCTCTGTCATATCGGCCTTCCCTACACTGCGTCGTTTTTTTCCTGCATACTATCTTCGCTACCATTATAACGTATCTTCAGGCAGAACTCCGGGAAGCTCGTAACACCGTTTGCGCGGTGGGTTGCTAAGAACACCTTCCGTGGTATACTGCTTTTCACGTTGACCACTGGCCGATGCGTATGAAACGGTTGGTCGGTTCCCTAAAAGGAGTGGGAAGTCGTGCTATCTAAGGAAGAAAAAGATCAGGTCATTAAGGAATATGCACAGGCGCCGGAAGATACCGGTTCGTCAGAGGTCCAGATCGCGCTGCTTACGCGCCGTATCTCTGATCTGACCGAACATCTCAAGGCGCACAAGAACGACATGCACTCCCGGCGAGGCTTGCTTAAGCTCGTTGGGCAGCGACGTCGGCAGCTTAGCTACTTGCAGAAGAAGAGCCCGCAGCGCTACCGAGATCTCATTCGGCGCCTCGGACTGCGCAGGTAGACCTGTATTAACGTTGTATCACTGGAGTTCAATGGCAGGCGAGTATGGTTGGGGCTCGATCCCCTCTACTCGCCTGTCTTTGTGCATACGCCCCGACTCGGTCGGGGTACGCCCCGATCGATCGGGGTACGCCCCGACTCGGTCGGGGTACGCCCCGACAATATCGGGACGTGGTGTCGGACGGAATTGGCAGAGGATAAGTAGCGATCCGACCGGCCCGGCATGCTAGAGGGTGGGAATTGGGAAGTGGGGTACACAGCGCGATCGGAGCATCGTGTACAGCACTTCCCAGTTTCTAGCCTTCTATCACCGGGAGTGTCGGCTATAGGAGGTTGTGATGTTAGAGGAACATGCTTTTGAATTCGAGTTGGGTGGTCAAACGATCACCATAAAGACGGGCAAGATCGCCCGTCTCGCGGGCGGTGCCGTCATCGCCCAATCCGGCGATACCGTGCTCCTGGCAACAGCCACGATGGCGCACACGCCTCGCGAGGGGGGCGATTTCTTCCCCCTGACGGTGGATTTCGAGGAACGGCTCTACGCAGCCGGACGAATCCCCGGTTCTTTCTTCAGGCGCGAGGGACGTCCCTCCGAGAAGGCCATCCTGACCAGCCGCTTGATTGACCGCGCGATCCGCCCCCTCTTTCCCAGCGACATGCGCAACGATGTGCAGGTTATCGTCCAGCCCCTGTCCCAGGGTGAGTTGGAGTATGCCGACACGTTGGGCCTGATAGCGGCGTCTGCTGCGCTGACGATTTCTAACGCGCCCTTTGAGGGCCCTGTTGCCGCGGTACGCATTGGCTATATCGACGGTGAGCTGGTCGTCAACCCCAATATCTCCCAGATGGAGTCAAGCGCTCTGGACCTGGTCGTCGCAGGCAGCGCTGAGGCCATCATCATGGTCGAGGCGGGGGCCAACATCATTCCCGAGGAGCTGATGCTCGATGCGATGGAGCTTGCTCACCGCTCGATCCAGGACGCTATTCGCGTGCAGAACGAGATGCAACGCAGTGTCGGCAAGCCCAAGACGCTCGATTATCCGATCTTCGAGACACCTGAGACCCTCTCGGGTCGTGTCCGCGATCTGATGCTGGACCGCGTGCGCATGTTGGTCGATACGACCCTGCTCAAGGGGGAACGCATCGAGGCTTTGGAAGACCTTCAGAGCGAGCTCAAGACCGCTTTGGCAGAAGAAGCCGAGGCCAATGGCTGGTCCTCGCGACTCATCGGCGGTGCTTTCGATGATGTCCTCAAGGAAGTCGTGCGAGAGCGCATTCTGGATAAGGGCATTCGGCCTGATGGCCGGGATCAGAGCACACTGCGCGCTCTGGACGCCGAGGTGCATCTCGTGCCCCGCCCTCATGGCTCAGGCCTGTTCACCCGCGGCGAGACCCAGGTGATGAGCCTTGCTACGCTGGGTATGCCTGGTGAGCGCCAGGAGCTGGATGACCTCTTCCCTGAGGAGACCAAGCGATACATTCACCACTATAACTTCCCGCCCTTCTCGACGGGCGAGACCTGGCCGCTGCGTGGCCCGCGGCGCCGCGAGATTGGTCATGGCGCGCTGGCGGAGCGTGCGATCGAACCTGTGTTGCCCTCCAAAGAGGCCTTCCCTTACACCGTCCGGGTGGTAAGCGAAGTGATGGCCTCCAACGGTAGCACGTCGATGGCCTCGACCTGTGCCAGCACTTTGGCCCTGATGGACGCCGGCGTGCCGATCTCGGCTCCCGTCGGGGGCATTGCGATGGGCCTCGTTTCCGATGGCCAGCGTTATCGTGTCCTCACCGACATCCAGGGCCTCGAGGATCATCTTGGGGATATGGACTTCAAGGTCACGGGCACGCGCGAAGGCATCACCGCGCTGCAGATGGACATCAAGATCAAAGGCGTGAGCCGCAAGATTCTCAGTGAAGCGCTTGAGCAGGCGCGGGTTGCCCGCGAGCAGATCATCGATGTCATCGAATCTGCAATTGCGGCGCCGCGGTCCTCGCTCTCTTCCTACGCTCCCAAGATGCTCACGACGCAGATTGATCCTGAGAAGATCGGTACCCTGATCGGCCCCGGTGGCAAGATGATCCGGTCACTTCAGGCGGAGTATGAGGTCAAGATTGACGTCGAAGAGGACGGCACCGTGTTTATCGCTGCACCGGCCGGTGATGGTGCACAGCGGGCGCTGGCCTACGTCGAGTCGATGATGCAGACGCCGAAGCTGGGTAACGTCTACACCGGCAAGGTGGTTCGGGTGGCTGATTTCGGCGCCTTTGTCGAGATTCTGCCCGGCACGGATGGCCTGGTTCACATTTCTCAGCTTTCCGATACGCGCATTGAGAAGGTCACCGACGTCGTGAATGTGGGCGATGAGATCCTCGTGATGGTCACCGCCATTACGGACGGCAAGGTTCGCCTCTCTCGCCAGGCCGTGCTGGAAGGGTGGTCTCTGGAGGAGGCCCAAGCTCAGGATTCACCGCCCTCTGGTGGCGGTCGCCGGGGCAGCGGCGGTGGTGGTGGCGGCGGTCGTTCGCGACGCCGAAGCTGAGCCTGTTCGCCCTATCATCATTGTCTGACTCGATCACAAGGAGGAGTTATGGACAAGAAGCCGGATGTCAAAACGCTGGGAGAATCTGAGAACTACACGATCTGGATGTCTCACGAAGCCGAGACGGATGAGATGATCTATCACATCGAGTTCGAGACGGTCACCATCCACCTGTTCGAGGATGAGTGGGAGGAATTCGTAAGTGTAATCCTCCAATGCGTCCGCTAAGCTGGCTTCGGTTCTGACCTGCGGTGGCGGAATAGCCGCCCATCCTGACTCAGAACTGACGCATCCAGACGCACGTGAATTTGGGCACGGGACTTGCTCCCGTGCCCTTTACGTTTTCGTTACCTACTTCGGCACTTGTTTTATGCTATAATGAGTTCAGTTGCGGAAGTGTGGTTGGCGAGAATTGGTCCTCGGCGGGGTGGAAGACGCGCTTATTGTCCTCCTTGCCGGATGGTATCACGGCTAATATTGCTGAGGTCGCCCGCTTTTAGGGTTTGACGATGTGGCGTAGACAGAGGGTACATATATGGCTGACCCGTTAGAGAGGTTCACACCATCAGCGCAGGAGGTGTTGCGCTTCGCCCAGATTGAGGCGAAACGGATGCATCATGCGACGATCGGTCCCGAGCATATTCTGTTGGGACTGATGCTGGAAGGCGAGGGAATTGCCGGTAGGGTGTTGCGGGATATGGGGCTGCGCCCCCAGCAGGCACTGCAGACAGTGGCTCGGTTATCAAGTGCGAAGCCTTTGATCGATCCCGAGCCGGAACTCCGCCATTCGACGGAGATGCTGCTGCAGATGTCGCTGGAGGAGGCGAAGCGCCACAATAGCTCGGTGGTCGATACTCAGCACCTGCTCCTGGCACTGCTGCGCCAGCACGAGGGCGTAATCATAGCGGTGTTGACCCAGGCGGGGCTCTCTGCGGAAACGATTCGCCGGCGGATCGAGAGGTTCATGCCGATGCGTCCCAAGCCTTCGGCATCACCACAGCACCGAACCGGAACTGGGGCGCGGTCGGAGCCACGGTCGGGATCGTCCGACACGCTGCTGGAGCAAGTGGCGGTCGATCTGACGGAAATGGCTACTGAGAATCGCCTTGATCCGGTGATCGGGCGCCAGGAAGAGATCGAGCGTGTGATCCAGATCCTTGCCCGCCGCACGAAGAATAACCCTGCTTTGATCGGTGAGCCCGGTGTCGGCAAAACTGCCATTGTGGAAGGGCTGGCGCAGCGCATCGTTTCAGGCGGTGTGCCGGGTCCGATCCTCGGTAAGCGGTTGGTCCAACTGGACGTGGGATCATTGGTCGCCGGCACCATGTATCGAGGCCAGTTTGAGGAGCGCCTCAAGAAGGTCCTTGCCGAGCTGAAGGATAGCAATACCATCGTTTTTATCGACGAGGTGCATATGCTCGTCGGCGCCGGATCGGCCGGTTCGTCCATTGATGCCGCCAACATCCTCAAACCCGCGTTGGCACGCGGTGAGCTTCAATGTATCGGCGCTACCACGTTGGACGAGTATCGGAAACATATTGAGTCGGACGCCGCTCTGGAGCGGCGCTTCCAGCCGGTGATGGTCAACGAGCCCACCCCCGAGCAGACGATCGCGATTCTGCGCGGGATCAAGCATGCCTACGAACAGCACCATCGCTTGTTGATCAGCGATGAGGCGCTGCAGGCTGCGACCCAGCTCTCCTCGCGCTATGTTCCTGAGCGTTTCCTGCCTGACAAGGCCATTGATGTCATGGATGAGGCGGCGTCTCGGGTGAAGATGTACAAGTCCCCGCTTTCCATCCAGTTACGTGAGGTCTTCGAGCAGATTCAGGATCTCCGCCTCAAGCAGGCTCAGTTTAGGGTAGCCGGCAAGCGCAAGGAGTTGGCCGAGCTCAAGACGGAAGAGGGCACGCTTGAAAGCCGGATGGAGATGCTGCGCCAGGCGCGGTCTGAGGAGGATGAGAGTCTCACCGTCGGTCCCGACGACGTCGCCGAGATCATTGCGATGTGGACGGGCATCCCCATGACCCAGATTGCCGAGGAGGAATCTCGCCGTCTCCTCGATATGGAGAATGACCTGCGCCAGCATATCGTAGGCCAGAATGAGGCGATCGAGTTGGTGGCCCAGGCTGTGCGCCGGGCTCGGGCTGGTCTCAAGGACCCCCGCCGACCCATTGGCTCCTTTATCTTCCTGGGGCCGACCGGCGTGGGCAAGACCGAGTTGTCCAAGGCTTTGGCTCGCTTCATGTTCGGCTCCGAGGATGCGCTGGTCCAGATCGATATGTCGGAGTTCATGGAGCGGCACGCTGTGGCTCGCCTGGTAGGTGCGCCTCCCGGATACGTCGGCTATGATGATGCCGGGCAGTTGACCGAGGCAATCCGGCGGCGTCCTTACTCCATTGTCGTTTTTGACGAGATTGAGAAGGCCCATCCGGACACCTTCAATATGCTGCTGCAGATGATGGAGGAAGGCGTCCTGTCGGATGCGCGCGGTCACAAGGTCGATTTTCGCAATACCCTGCTGATTATGACATCCAACGTGGGGGCCGATGACATCCTGCGACAGGGATCGTTGGGCTTTACCCTGGAGTCGGCCGAGACAGGCGAGAGCCAGACCTACAAGGAGATGCGTCAGAAGCTGATGGGCCGGCTGCGCAAGCTCTTCCGCCCCGAGTTCTTGAACCGGGTCGATGCGGTCGTCGTCTTCCGGGCGCTCAACCACGAGGATATCCGCGAGATCGTCGGCCTGGAGGTCGCGAAACTACGCGATCGCCTCCTGGAGAATGGCTTCGATATCCGGCTCACCGACGCGGCCCAGGATTGGCTGGCGATACACGGCTATAGCACCGAATACGGAGCTCGTCCTCTCCGCCGTCTGATTCAGCAAGAGGTCGAGACGCCGGTCTCAGATGCGCTGTTGGCCGGCAAATACCGTATGGGCGATGTAATCATTGTCGACCAAGGTGAGGATGGTATCGAGCTCAAACCTGCCGAGGAACCCGAGCTCGCCGTCGAGCTGTAGGTCTCCTGATCCTCCTCACAATAAATAAGAGGCGGGACCTGAAAGGTCCCGCCTCTTTGTCATCTTCTCGCCCCTGCGCCGATTCTGCATTCTCTATTCTTGCTCTTCCTCCGACCGGGGGTGCGCCTTCAGATAGATCTCCCGCGCCCGGTGCTGTGTCACACTGGCGTAGATCTGCGTCGTTGCGATGTTCTCGTGCCCCAGCAACTCCTGTACCACCCGTAGGTCCGCCCCGCCGTTTAGCATATGGGTGGCGAACGTGTGCCGCAGTAAGTGTGGAGTCACCGTCTGATCGATGCCCGCGGCGACCCCGGCCTGGCGAACGATCGTATCGACAGAGCGCACAGAGAGACGCCCGCCGAACCTGTTCAGAAAAACGGCGTTCGTGGTCTGGTCCCCGATGAAGGACAGACGGGCGCCTTCGATATAGGCGCGGAGAGCTTCCGCCGCCGGCACCCCGATCAGCACGATACGCTCTTTGTTCCCCTTTCCGATTACGCGCAGTTCCCCGGCGCTCAGGTCAAGATCCCCCAGATCAAGGGCGGAGAGCTCGCTGACCCGCATCCCCGAGCCATAGAGCACCTCGAGGATCGCACGATCCCGCACTCCTTTGGGCTCCGAGGTATCCTGCGCCGCGAGGAGCCGGTTCACTTCACTGGAGGTGAGATACCGCGGCAACCGCTCCGGCAGCCGCGGAGCATAGATCCGGCGGAAGAGGTTTTCGTTCCACGCGTGATGGCGAACGAGGAAATCACCAAAAGCTCGCAGCTCGAAGACCCGGCGCGCGATACTGGCGCGCACGATGCCGTCTCCGTCCAGCTCCGCCATGTAGGTCCGCACCACGTCTCGATCCAGGCCGTCAAGTGCCGTGATGCCCTGTGCTGCGCACGCATCGAGGAACTGCTCGATATCGGTCCCGTAGTTCTTTACGGTGTAGGGGGAGGCGTTGTCCCGTTCGAGGGATGTGAGATAGCGGTCCAGCCAATCGTGCAGGGCTGACATACGTGAGCGCGCCTTCTACTACCCCTCTCGCTCCGCCTTCAACTTGTCGTAGACGCTCAGGATGTTCGCCACATGCAGTTGATGGCTGGCGATGCCAAGGGGCACGCGTTCCAGACCACACGCCTCCAGAGGGATATCAAAGATCTCTTTGCGGTCGCGGCCTCTTTTCAGGACAATCTCCGCCTGCCGCCGCACGCATTCGAGGTAGTGAATGTATTCGTCCATGACCGTCTTGACCTCACCGCGGAGGATGACTTCTCCGTGGCCCTGGACTACGGTGTCCGGCTCCATCTCTTTGATGAACTTCAGCGTAGCGACCTCTTGCTCCCAATCACCATCGGCGATAATCGGGATTGCCATCACAGCATCTCCGGCGATAAGGACCTCGTCCTGTTCGATGTAGATCCCGATATTGTCCGGCGTATGACCGGGCAACGCAAACAGCCTGAACGTCTTGTCGCCCGTATCGAGGAAAACATCGCCCGAGCCAAACGTCACGGTCGGTAGCCGAAGCGTGACTTCCTCAAAGGAGGGATCCCCTTCGCGTGCTTCGGCGAGTGAGGACTCGCCGACTTCCAGCAGACGCTGGCGACACAACTCCGACCCAATCACATCCAGATGCTCAGGGAAGGCGTACAGGCCGTAGACGTGATCCATATGGTGGTGGGTGAGGATCAACGTGTGGAAATCCATACCGGAGCGGATCTCAAGAAAGCGGGCGATCTGCTTGGCCTCGTCCGGAAATGGGAGACCATCGACGACCACCGTCCCTTTCTCGGTGAGAATGGCAACAGAGTTGACCATCGCGTAGCGATCACTCGTGAAAAGAAAGACCTCTTCAGAAACGCGTTCCCAGTACATGGACCCCTCGAGTTTCGGTGCGGAGCTGAGATATCTTTAGCCTTCTGAGGATAACATAGGCACCGGGCAAAGTCAAGCCTACTTTACATAATATTTTTGTACCCGTGCGTGTACCATCGCGGACGTCCGGCACACAAAGAGCCGCACTGGGTAATTCCAGTGCGGCTCTTCATAAGAGAACACCCGCCGTGCCGTGCACCGTTGGCTTTGACCCTGCTTGCGCAGGTGGGTACCAGCCGGGTGATTCTGCCTTGCCCGAAGGCTACCGCGTCCTCCCCCAAGACTTGTGGTTCCCGTATTTGTAAGGTGTTGGCTCAAAACCCCATATCGGTTCCACGCACACGGCAGGATTAGCGCTAATATACCACAAACCGTCTCTCTGACAAGGTTTCATGTCCGACAAGGTAGCTTCAGGATCTCGGGGACTAAAACGCCTCCAGCGCTTGGCGCATCACCCGCAGCCAGTTTCCGCCCATGATGCCTTGGATGTCGCCCTCGCTATATCCGCGCTCGCGCAGGTGTTCTTCTACTTTGTACAGGTCCGCCGCAGACTCCAGCCCCGCCGGTGCCGATGCCCGGCCGAAGCCACCATCGAGGTCCGATCCAAGCCCCGCGGCCTCTGCGTGGCCGGCAAGCTGGCAGACGTGGTCGATGACCTCCACGAGGCGTGAGAGTGGGACACGGGGCTGCCCGCGATGCCATCCGGGCGCCAACATCCGATTGTAGGCCACCGCACCGATCACGCCCTCCCGCTCGACGATCCGTCGGATCAGGTCATCGGCCAGCATCCGGGGGCCGTCCACAAAGGCGCGCGGATTCGCATGCGTTGCCACGATGGGGCCGGGGTAACGGTCCAGCACGGTGTGCGCGGCCTCTTCCCATAGGTGGCTGAGGTCTGCCACCAAGTTGTAGTCCGCCATGGCGTGGAGCAAGGCCTCGCCTGCATCTGTGAGCGGACCTGGGCTTGCGTTCCCGCCGGCATAGCGCGTACCGGCCGACCACGTGAATCCGATCCCGCGCAGCCCACGCTCGACCCACCATTCCAGGGAATTGGGATCGAGGATGGGCTCGGCACCCTCCATCACCACAAAGACGCCTACAATCGGGACCTCCGAGCCCCAACTCTCAAGCACGCGGTCCAGGGCGCCCGCATCATCGATAATCTCGACATCCTCACACTCATCGGCCACGCGCCGGTAGTAGTCCAGTTGCTGCACCCCTTGATCGTGGGCTTCCTCTGGGGTGTGATAGGTCGGAGTCGGGCGCGGGTGTGACTTTTTTCCCGGTTCTACGAAGATACTCCCGCCAATCACGGCGACGCGTCCTTCCCGTAGGGTAGGCCAGCTCACCATAGAGATCCCCGCATGCGGATCGGCGACCGGGTGCATCTGCTCCTCTTCACGGAGCTCACCGATCGGCCGGCTCAGGTCGCGTCCCAGCGTGACCGCGTTGTAGGCCATATCTATGTGGGCGTCCACAATGGGGAAGCGGGCGGAACCGGCTCCCAGTGGGGCATCGGAAGGCCGGCGCTGTGCCTCAGATGGTGGGCGTTGGTCATCGCGTGCCGGAAGCGGATCGTCGGTTCTCCGATTTTTCATGGTTTCATTCTCCGTTTTTCCGATTCTGCTATTCTTCTATTCTCTCCCCTCTTGTCGTGTTTGACAATCGTCGCCACGTCGCGGTATACTCTGGCCCACGAGCGAGGTCCCAAAGCCGGGGTGGCAGGAGGTGGGGATGCAGAGACAGAAAGAGCATGAGTTGGTGGTCACTGAGGGACCGAACGTCGGTGAGCGCTACCTGCTTCTCGACATGGTATCGACGTTGGGTCGGGCCTCTGACAACACCGTCGTGCTTGAGAGCTCACAGATCTCGCGACATCACGCACAGATTCGTTTGCTGCCGGGTGGGGCCATTATCGAAGATATGGGAAGCACCAACGGCACCTTTATCAACAACCGCAGGCTCGTCGAGCCCCACACCCTCTCCGCCGGAGATCACGTTCGATTTGCGGATTTCGTCACCTTTGAGTATGTTGTGCACGAGCAACCGGCATCCACGGTTGTGGCGGGTTCGACACAGGCCATGGATGAACCTCCCGGATTCCGCACCCCGCCCCAACCTACGCAGCAGTCCTATCAGGGGCCCGAGGATGTCGAACTCCCATCCCCTTTTTATCCTCAGCAGCCGATCTACGAGCAGCCTCTGCCGCCCGTGGGTTACAATTCGCCGGTCTACAATGCTCCGGCAGCATCGCCGGCTGAGGAGCCGCGTGCGCCCAGGCGATCCAGGGGGCTCTACATCATCATTGGCGTGCTGGTCGTCCTGATTTGCCTGTGCATCGCGCTTGCGGTCTATCTCTGGTTCGCGCCGCTTTCCTTCTGGGAAAGGGTCTTTGACCTTCTGGGTATCCCCTTACCTTCAGGCGCCCTCCATGGATTGATCCTGCGCTGGTAGTCGAGCACGAATCGGGGACGTGCTTCACCAAGCGCGTCCCCGACATTTTCAGAGCAATTCTTTCGAGAAGCGCTCAGACCTGGATGACTTTCAGTGCCAGATCCGCCGTCGAGAGTGGCTTCACCTTGACTTCCGCGTCGGTTAAGCGCCCGTCTTCATCGACCACGAAGTGGCTCCGAATCAGCCCCTCTATGGTCTTGCCGAGTACCTGCTTTGCGCCCCACGCTCCGTAAGCCTTCGCGACCTCGTGATCGGGGTCCGACAGCAGGACGAAAGGCAGATCGTGCTTTTCACGGAACTTCACAAGCTTCTCCGGCTCATCGGGGCTGATACCGACCACGACGGCATCCTTGGCCTCGATCTGGGGGTAGACATCCCGCAGGGCACACGCTTGCTGGGTGCAGCCTGTCGTACCTGCCGCCGGATAGAAGTACACCACCACCTTATGTCCCCTGAAATCTGACAATTTGACGTTGTCACCTTTGTCCGACGTGAGTTCGAACTCCGGCGCCTGCTCACCTATTTGAACCATCACAACCTCCTCTCGTTTCACTACCATCCCGCACAGATTAAGGAAACTTCTATCTATTTTACTGCGATTGCCTGGGAAATCAACTGCTGCTACAATCGTTGCTCACTGCCTGATCGGGTCGCCGTTTCCAAAGGTAGTACGAGTCGCAGTGAGGGAGGGAGAGCGTGATCATCCTCAAGTTCTTGCGAGCCGCAAGCGAGTTTCTCGCCCAACGCAAGGGACTCCCTGTCCTGGTGGGGGTCGGACTTGTCCTGCTGAACCTCGTCATCAGTTTCCTGCCTGCCTGGCCTGTGGTGGGTTGGCTCGCCGAGACCGATCTACTGCTCCAGTTGGGCGTGATCATCGGCCTCCTCGGCGTGCTCGTAGGCGATGCCCTGTAAGCAGTCGACCCCTGTCGGGCTAGTTACCCGTCGTACCGCAGCCCACGTCACTTATCGTTACAGTTACGTTACGAGCACATAGGCACATGCATCACCCCTTGCGGCATGCGGCCTGATCCTCTATAATGGAATCATCGTGACACCATCATTGAAGGAGTCGAGATGATCAAGACCCTCTTGCGAATCTGCTTATTCTTGATTGTGGTGGGCCTGTCGCTGGGATCAGCACAGGCCGTAGCCGCGAGCGGGGTCGCGGGTGCCGGAGGTTGGGAGATCCTCGGTCAGCATACCGTCAAGGTCGGGGAGAGCCTCTACTGTATCGGACGTGCCTATGGCGTAGATCCGGCGGCCATCGCCACGCAGAACGATGTCGCCAACCCGAGCATCATTCACCCCGGCGAGGTTCTCAGTATCCCCGACGTTCCCAAGACGCTGCCGCCCGGCCCGGTCTGTACGCCCCAGTTCGGGGACATTCCTGAACCACCCCCCGAATCCACATGCGGTGGCTGCAACTGTCGCTGGACCCCCGTCGTCCGGTGGGGCAATACGCTGAGCTGGCTCTCCCTCTACTACGGTGCGGATATTTGGTCGATCGCCCGGTGCAACTGCATCCGCGATCTCAACTATATCCGCGCGGGCGAGACGCTCTGTATCCCGTAGCACTAGGTTCTGCAACCTTGCGAAGGTTAGCAGTGCGCCCTGTCGACAGGGTACCTTAGCTGACGTAGCTCTCTGCAATCGCAGGCACTACGCTAACCTTCGCAAGGTAAACGGCTCACACTTTCTCCATCGGATCGAAGAGCTTGGCGTACTCCTGGAGCGCGTAGCGATCGGTCATCCCCGCGATGTAGTCGCACACCACGCGATGGAGCGACCGCGACTCCAGCTTGGCCTGTTCCTCGTAGGGCAGTTGCCGCGGTTCTGACACGTAGGCCTCGAAGAGCGCACCGATGATCCGCTCGGCCTTGATCTGCATCCGCATGACGCGCGGGTGCCGGTAGAGTCTCTCCAACAGGAAGTGCTTGAGTTCCGCCAGCTTCTCAGCCATCGCCGGAGAGAGCGCGACGACGTTGTCGGGCAGGGAACGTATGTCGTCGGGAGATGACGAACCGGCGGCCTCCAGCCGTCGCCCGGTCTCCGCGATGACATCGTGGATCAGAAGACCCAGCAGTCGTCGCACGAAGCGGTGCCGCCACATGCTGTCGTACTCGACTTCATCCCAACCGACGCTCTGTTTGACTTCCTCCCACAGCTCGATCCCTGCGAGGTCACGGGGCCGGATCAGGCCTGAGTAAAGCCCATCGTCCAGATCGTGGGCACTGTAAGCAAGGTCATCCGCCGGGTTGGCAAGCTGCGCTTCCAGCGTTCCGCGCAGGTTGGGCGCAAATCGTGTGCCGTCGGCCACGTCGTAGGACGTCTCGTGCTTGACGATGCCCTCCAGCGTCTCCCATGAGAGATTGAGGCCCGCAAAGTACGGGTACCGCTGTTCCAGCTTTTCCACAATCCGCAGGGACTGCTTGTTGTGGTCGAAGCCGCCGTGGCCCTCCATCAGCCGGTTGAGCATATATTCCCCCGCGTGGCCGAACGTGGGGTGGCCCAGGTCGTGGGCCAGGCAGATAGCTTCGACGAGTACCTCGTTGGCGCCCAGCGCCGTTGCCAATGAGCGACCGATCTGTGCGACCTCCAGGGTGTGGGTCAGCCGCGTCCGATAGTAGTCACCCTCAGCATATACAAAGACCTGGGTCTTGTACTCCAGGCGCCGGAAGGCGTTTGTATGCAGGATGCGGTCGCGGTCCCGTTGGAAGCACGTTCGATAGATCGCGTCCTCCTCCGGATAAGCGCGCCCGCGGGAGTCACGGCTGTGGAAGCCGTACGGTGCCAAAGTCGTCATCTCACTATCTTCCAGATCTGCACGTGTGAAGAACATAGCCCCATCCTTAATGACTGATCTGCACCGCAATCAAGCTGATGATCAAGGCGATGGCTAACGTGATGGCGATGAAGATGGCGAGTTTGCGCTCTAGCCCCGTGGGCCTCAGGAGCCGTCCTGAGATCCACAGGAAGACACCGCCTGCCAGACCGATCCCCATCAACACTCCGATGGTATAGACGACGGCTGTCGTCATCAGGCGCGGAAGGTCGATGGTGATGATGAGCCTGCCGAATATCGCAATCGAGAAGCGGCTGCCCAGGAAGGCATACCCAAGGGCAATCAACAGCGCGGAGACGATCATCAAGATCCCCAGTGTCCGCCGGCTGCCACGGTCCATGAACCAGGTGATAGCCCCCAGGCAGAACAGCGCCAGAGCGAAGGTGAAGATCAGGATCGAGAGGAACTCGATGGCCATTGGAGCCTCCCCGTAGGTGCCCCATCGGGGCAACAATATGACGCACAGCGGTATCTCTATGATAGGCGAGAAGATGATGGCGTCAAAACCCCGAATTGCAGCTTCCGGGAAGCCGGATGGCTTTTCCTACTGCAGAGGGCGCCTTCGAGCTTCCCGGAAGCTTAGCCGTCAAGAGCTCGCGATTGTGCTCACTCCAGGTATAATGCTTGCTTATGGAAAATGAACGTTTGCAGAAAATACTCGCACGGGCGGGCTATGGCTCTCGCCGCAGCTGCGAAGAGATGATCGAGGCCGGGCGCGTCAGCGTCAATGGGCGGACGGCCAGGCTGGGTGACAAAGCCGATCCCGAGACGCAGCGCATCACAGTGGATGGTGCGCCGATCCCCAGGCTCGAGCCCTTTGTCTACGTCATGCTCAACAAACCTCGTGGTATTGTCACCACGACCCAGGATCCCCACGGGCGCAAGACGGTGGTGGATTTGGTTGCACTCCCGAAACCCAAGCGCGGGGATCCTCCCCGCCTCTATCCTGTCGGACGCCTCGATTACGACAGCGAGGGTCTCCTGTTGCTGACCAATGACGGGGTGCTCACCCAGCGGCTGACGCATCCCAGTTACGAGCATCCTCGCACGTATCGTGTACTGGTGGAGGGTGAGCCCGATGCTGCCGCGATTGAGCGCTGGGGGCGTGGCATTACCCTGGACGGCCGGTTGACGCGTTTCGACAGTGTCATCCTGGAGGAGCAGGGCCGTGACGAGGCGTGGCTGCGGGTCACCGTTCACGAGGGGCGGAAGCACCTGGTTCGCCGGATGGTTGCGGCGCTAGGGTACCCTCCCCAGCGCCTGATTCGTATCTCAATGGGCCCGCTTCAACTTGCGTCGCTCGGCTCCGGGAAATGGCGGTATCTCAGCGAGTCTGAGGTAGGTCTGTTGCGCAAGGAAGGCATGACAGATCGAACGCGCCGCGGCAGCTCTCGGCCTCCCGGGCGCCGTTCGTCCGGCAGCCGTCGGGGTGGAAGTCCGCGCCGGGGTGCGGGCACCCGCCAGTCCTCCTGGCGCTCGGCAGTCCTCCTGGCGCTCGGCCCGATGCAGATGGTCGTCCCTCGAACGACCGCGGTCGTCCCGGCAAGTCGAGGTCGCGGAGAGACGACAAGTGATGCCGTCGACCATTGCGATTGACGGGCCGGCTGCATCCGGCAAGAGTACGATCGGGTTTCATCTCGCAAAGGGCCTCGATTACCTGTTTCTCGATACCGGCGTGCTCTACCGTGCTGCCACGTGGGCCGTGCAGGCCCATGGGCTCGATGTCGAGGATGAGGAAGCGGTCACCCGCCTGGTCCGCGAGGTCAATATTGAGGTCCTTCCGCCCACACTTTCCGACGGGCGTCAGTGCACAGTGCAAGTCGATGGGCACGACGTGAGTTGGGAGATCCGTTCTCCGCGTGTCGAGAGTGCGGTTTCGCCTGTGTCGGCGTATCCGGGTGTGCGGGAGGCACTCACCTGCCGTATGCGTCAGATCGCCAAGGCCGGGCACGTAGTCATGGTGGGGCGCGACATCGGCACCGTCGTGATCCCGGATGCTGACCTGAAGCTCTACGTCGTCGCGTCGGCGGAGGAGCGGGCGCACCGTCGCCATCTCGAATTGCGGGCTAAAGGCAAGGATGTCACCTACGCCGAGGTGCTCGCCGGCATTCGCGAGCGCGACCGCATCGACAGCCATCGCAAGACCGCGCCGTTGCGCGCGGCGCCCGATGCCATCCTGTTTGACACAACCTCGCTCTCTATCGAGGCGATGTTTGCTGAGACCAAAAGACTGGTGGACCAATATCAGAATCAAGGAGTAGACGGATGACGGAATCGGCTTTCGATGTCGTCGTGATAGGCGGGGGCCCCGGTGGGTATGTGGCTGCGATTCGGGCAGCTCAACTCGGCATGAGCGTGGGCCTCGTCGAACGCGAGGCTCTGGGGGGTGTCTGCTTGAACTGGGGATGTATCCCGACCAAGGCGCTCTTGCGTAATGCTGAAGTGGCCCGCCTCGTGACGGGCGGCGGCAAAGAGTTTGGGTTCAAGGCAGACAACGTTGTGCTCGATTACGCTGCCGCTGTGGAGCGCAGTCGCAAGGTCTCCGCTCGTCTCGTCAAGGGCGTCGAGGCACTGATGAAAGGGAATAGTATCACCGTGATTGAAGGGAAAGGACGCTTGAAGTCTGCGACGGAGGTTGAGGTCACATCGTCTGATGGCACCACGCAGACACTCAAGGCGGGTTCGATCATCCTGGCGACCGGTGCGCGTGCACGTGCGATCCCAGGAGTGGAGGTGGATGGTGAGCGTGTCCTGACTTATCGTGAGGCGCTCGACCGGCGCACGCTGCCCGCGTCCGCCGTGGTGATCGGCGCCGGGCCGATTGGGCTCGAGTTTGCCACCATTTGGAGTGCCTATGGCGCCGACGTCCGGGTAGTGGAGATGATGGATCACCTGCTGCCCGCCGAGGACGAGCAGGCCGCCGCCGAGTTGGGCCGCTACCTGCGCCGGCAGAAGGTCAAAGTTATGCCCTCTACCCGCGTCCAGTCCATCGCCACCAACGAAGAGGGTGTGCGCGTCCACATCTCGGGTCCGGACGGTGACGACGACCTGGAGGCCGAGGTGGCCCTCGTGGCCATCGGCGTTCGGCCCAATAGTGAGAACCTTGGCCTCGAGGACCTGGGCGTGACCACCGAGCGAGGCTGGATCGTGGTCGACGATAGGATGGAGACCAGTGTCCCCGGCATCTACGCCATCGGCGATGTGAACGGTCGCTTGCCCCTCGCTCACGTGGCATCGACCCAGGGCATCCTTGCGGTGGAGGCCATCGCGGATCGCGATCCCGCGCCCTTTGACGTGCGTTTCATCCCCAAGGGAACTTACACTTCGCCGCAGGTAGCCTCTTTCGGGATGACCGAGGCGGACGCCAGAGAGGCACTCCCCGAGGTTGCTGTGGGCACATTCCCCTTCCTGCCGAACGGCAAGGCGTTGGCACTCGGCGAGAATGCGGGCTTTGTGAAGATCATCTCGGACGCGACGACGCACGAGATCGTGGGCGCCGTGATCGTAGGCCCAGAGGCCACCGAGATCCTGCCCGAGCTGGTGCTCGCGGCCAGGGCAGAGCTGACCCCTGAGGAAGTTGCTTCTACCGTGCACGCACATCCCACTCTGAACGAGGCCGTGATGGAGGCTGCCCACGCCGTTTTCGGTGCGGCGATACACTACATTGACTAGACGTCAGACCGCGACCCTGCGCTATGCTCGACCCTCGCCACCGTACTGGGAGCTACGCCTTGACCTGGACCGGGCACCCAGGGCCGGTGAGTATATGCTTGCCGATCTCGGCGGGCCGGTGCGTGATTCCCTCTTCCCCGCCGCGTCTGACGATCGCGGGTTCGAGACGGTCGTCCCGCCGGGTCACGCGGCGACGCGGCTCCTGCCGGGTGCATCGGTCGATGTGCTCGGTCCCCTGGGTCGCGGCTTTCGCCTCGACGCCGCGGGACACCCACCGGCGCGGCTGCTGCTGATTGCCGGGGTGGGCTTTCTGCCGTTGCTCAAGCCTCTCTATCAAGCAGCGCCGTCTGTCGTGCTCGTCCTGGAGGCGACGACCCGGGCGCAGCTTCCGCCGCCCACGCGGTTCCCTCCCACGCTGGAGCTGGCCCTGGTCACCCGTGATGGGTCGGCCGGCTACCTCGGCCCGCTGGACGCCGAGGGCGATGTGCCCGCCGGCCTGGAGCGCGCCGGGACGCGACTCCGCGAGCTGATTGCCTGGGCCGAACGGATCTGCGTTGCCCATAATCCGGCATCCTATCCCGGCCTGGCCAGGATGGTGAAGGAGGTGCGGCTGCAGCCCGTTCCGGACTTCGCTCAGGCGCTGGTCCGTGTGCCGATGCCCTGTGGCGTAGGGGTGTGTGATGTCTGCCGCATCGCCACGCGCCATGGTGAGGCACGTGTGTGTGTCGATGGTCCTGTGCTCGATTTGCTGGACTTCCTGCCCCTGTAAGCGTGAGCCAGGCCGTGATCGAACTCGCCCCCAACCACAAATACGGGCTCTCCCTTGATGTGCCGGTCATGCCTGCGAGCGGCACGCTTGGATTTGGCGACGCCTATAAGGACTTCGTCGATCTCTCCCTGCTGGGTGCGGTTGTCACCAACCCCGTCAGCCTTCGGCCACGCCGATCGGCACAGGGGCAGCGGATCGCTGTCCACGGTGATACCTTCGTCGTGCACACAGGATGGCCCAATCCGGGGCTCCACAAGCTGATTCGAGACACCTACGAGGCCTGGGAGCGCATGACCTGCCCCGTGATCGTGCACCTGCTCGCGACAACCGCTGCCGAAGTGGCCACGGCGGCATCCCTACTCTCTACCGTCCCCGGGGTGCGCGGCATTGAGCTGGGTTTCACCTCCAACGTCTCGCACAGGAAGGCGGTGGACTTCGTCGAGGCGGCCTCAACCGAGGGCGACCTACCTATCATCGCCAACATTCCCTTCGACCGTGTGGACGATCTGGCCCCTCGACTCGCCCGCCAGGGCGCGGACGCGTTGACCCTCACGGCGCCGCCGCGCGCCGTCCTGCCACTGCAGGAAGATGAGGCACAGCCCGGTGTCGCCCGCTATCTGCGGGGCCGGCTTTACGGTCGGGCGCTCTTCCCGCTGCTGCTGAACACGCTCTCGCGGTGGGCCCGGCGCCTGCCGGTGCCGGTGATCGCGTGCGGGGGTATTGCCTCGCCGGACGACGCCCTGGCCTGCCTCACCCTGGGGGCCGCAGCCGTTCAGGTCGACGCCCTGCTTTGGCGTGATCCCTGGCTTCTGGATGCGATCGCGCGCGCGTTGGTTGGGCCGGAGGAACCTGCCGGATCCCGGATCTTCGGGATCCGCCGGATCTTCGGGATCCGCCGGTTCCCTCGGGTTCCCGGGATCCGGCCGATCCGCGGGCCCCCTTAGGTGAAACTCATCGTCACCGAAGGTGACACTTCCCACTACGGTCCCCCGTTGTGGCAGACTATAATGCCAGTGCCGCGGGGGTATTCGGCTCTATGTTGCTGGGCCAGCGCGGGCTGGAGAGAATAATGTGGCTCACTAGGATATTGAACCTTGTCAACTGAAGCCGACCGGCGCCAGAAGACGACCATTCGTGATCTGTTCACCCGGATCTCGGCGCATTACGATCGCATCAACCGTCTCATGTCACTCGGCCAGGACCAGCGTTGGCGGCGGGTGGCCTTGGAGATGGCGCAGGTGCCACCCGGAGGGGCGCTCCTTGATGTCGCCAGCGGTACCGGGGATCTGGCTCTCATGGCATTGCGTCAGCACCCCTCTTCCCGGATCGTCGGTTCCGATCTGACCCCGGCGATGCTCCGGTTGGCACATGCGAAATCGAAGGGCCTGCACCTGCCCTGGATCGTCAGCGATGGACTGGCACTCTCTTTCGCCGACGTCACCTTTGATGCCGTTACCTCTGCCTTTATGATGCGCAATGTGCCCGATGTCGGTCGGGCTCTCGCAGAGCAGGCCCGGGTTGTGCGCCCCGGCGGGCGCGTAGTCTGCCTTGAAATGACGTGGCCACGCAAATTCCCGATGCGCTGGCTCTTTGGCCTCTACTTCTTCGGCCTGCCCCCGCTCCTGGGTGGGGTCATGGATGGGACGTGGGAGCCCTATCGCTACCTACCTCGCTCGGTGAAGCGTTTCATCGAACCCGCGGACTTGGCCGGAAAGATGAAGGAAGTTGGATTGCACGACGTCACCTGGCGCATGATGATGGGCGGCACGGTGGCGATCCACGTGGGGACTAAGTAGGAGGATGCGTGTGACTCAGTCTGAAGATCCGCGCCTTGCGGCGCTGAGGAAGAGTAAGGCCCAGGCCCAGTTGGGCGGGGGCCGCGAGCGAATGGACCGGCAGCACGCCAAGGGCAAGATGACCGCCCGCGAACGGCTTGCCGAGCTCCTGGATGCCGGCTCGTTCCACGAGCTCCAGCCTTTCACCGTGGCTCACGCTGAGGACGACAGCTCGATCATGGGCGATGGCGTGGTCACGGGCTACGGCACCATTGACGGGCGCAGGGTCTGCGTCTACGCGCAGGATTTCACCGTCTACGGCGGTTCGGTCTCGCTGGCCCACGCCCGCAAGATCGTCCAGGTCCAGGAGATGGCGATGAACAACGGCCTTCCCGTGATCGGGCTGCTCGATTCCGGCGGGGCGCG
This sequence comes from uncultured Chloroflexia bacterium, assembly GCA_963775195.1. Lineage (GTDB taxonomy): Bacteria > Chloroflexota > Anaerolineae > B4-G1 > SLSP01 > PWVB01. Next base: position 352,293 of record CAVZIC010000016.1, on the reverse strand, counting down.
CATCCAGGAGGGCGTGCTCTCGCTCCAGGGCTATGGGGAGGTCTTCAGGCAGAACGCGCTGGCCTCGGGTGTGGTTCCCCAGATTTCGGTCATCCTCGGCCCCTGCGCGGGCGGTGCGTCCTATAGCCCGGCCCTGACCGACTTCATCGTGATGACCGACAAGAGCTCGATGATGTTCATCACCGGGCCCGACGTCGTGAAGAGTGTGACGGGTGAGGAAATCGATCACGAGGGACTTGGTGGGGCGCGGGTCCACACGGGTGTCAGTGGTGTGGCGCACTTTATCGGCCGTGACGAGCATCATGCTCTGGCGCTGGTTCGTCAGCTTCTCTCCTACCTGCCTTCCAACAACGTCTCTTCGGCCCCCGCGGTCGCCCCGGCGGACGACCCGAACCGTGCCGACGAGAGCCTGAACTCGATCGTGCCCGCAGCACCCAATATCCCCTACGATATGCTCGACGTGATCACCACCGTCATGGACCGGGGAAGTTGGTTCGAGGTCCAGGCGGATTGGGCGAAAAACGCGATTGTCGGCTTTGGCCGCCTCGATGGCATGCCCGTCGGCGTGGTGGCTCAGCAGCCCATGGTGCTGGCCGGGGCCATCGACATCAATGCGTCGGACAAGATCTCGCGCTTCGTCCGTTTCTGCGACGCCTTCAATCTGCCCGTCATCACCTTTGCCGATTCACCCGGCTTCATGCCCGGCGTGGCCCAGGAGCACGGCGGCATCATCCGGCACGGTGCCAAGATCATCTATGCTTACGTCGAGGCGACGGTGCCCAAGATCTCGGTCGTGACCCGCAAGGGATATGGCGGCGCATATATCGTGATGGGCAGCAAGAGCCTGGGGGCCGACGTCCACCTTGCCTGGCCGACGGCGGAGATCGCCGTGATGGGCCCCGAGGGCGCCGTGGCGGTCATCAACCGTCGCGAGCTGGCCGCGGCCGAAGACCCCGAGGCCCTGCGCGCCGAGCTGGTTGCCCAATACCGCGCGACCTACGCAAATCCTTATTACTCAGCCCAGCGCGGGATCGTGGATAACGTCATCGAGCCTGCCCAGACCCGCTCTGAGTTGATCGCCGCCCTGCGGACACTACAGGAGCAGATCCGCCCTGTGCCGCCCAAGAAGCACGGCGTGATGCCGGCGTAGGAGCGACGATGTCACAGTCATTAGCGCAGTCGTTGCAGCTTACGATCCTCGGGATGGGAATGACGTTCTTGAGCATTGGAGCGCTCGTCGCCGGGATGTTCCTGCTGACCCGGTTGACCGCCGTCAGGGCAGGCGCAGGGGCCGGCATATCCGCTGCCGCACGGGTCGAGCCACCCGCCGCAGAGGCTGCCCTCATCGAGGGGGAGGCCTTGCTCACCACCCGTTCTGAGATCCATTTCACGCCGCAAGAGGGCATGCAGCTCGCGGGCGACGACGCCGAGATCCGACGACGCGTTGCGGCGGCTGCTGTGGCCGTCGGGCTGGCTCTGCAGGAGCGGTCAGCCCCGGCGCCCGAGGCGGCGCAGCCGGCCGCGGCTGACGCCTGGAACATCTACGCCCGCAGCCTGCATCTATCGGGCCGCGCCCGTTACGTGTCGCTCCGAGGCCGTCGATGATGATCGCCAACCCGTTTGAGGTGTAAGTCCAATGCCAATCTATCGTGTCATAATTGACGACCGATCCTATACCGTGGAAGTCGTCGACCCCACTGCCCGGCCCGTCCAAGCGATCGTGGATGGATACGTGATCGAGGTCGTGGTCGAAGACCAGGCCGCTGTCCGTGGACCTGCGGTCGTCGCACCGACTGCGCCTGCAGCAGCACCCGTCCGGCCTTCCGCTGAACCGCCGACCCCATCCGCGCCGGCGCCTGCGCCTGCAGCGGCGGGCTCGAACGCCGTCGTCGCTCCCTTGCCCGGCACCATTGTCAGCGTCAGTGTCGCCGAGGGCGACCGGGTCGAGCGCGGGCAGGAACTCTGCGTGCTCGAGGCGATGAAGATGAACAACCCGATTCGTGCGACCGCATCCGGCGAGGTCAAGGAAGTGCTTGTCAGTGTGGGGCAGCAAGTCCAGTATGGCGATCCTTTGATGGTGATGATAGAGGCTTAAGATGGGCTCTCTCGGCACGGCAGACCGTCACTCGCCCTTGACCAGCCAGCTGGAGGCCAAGACCCGTGACCTGGATTGGACGCTGGCGCACTTCACGTTCGTCGCGGACGTGACCGCGCTCGCCACCGAATGTGACGTCGCCCACTCCCCGGCGATGTCGGTCGCCAGTTGTCATGCGCTGCCCACCCTGGGGTTGGCCTTCGTCGGCGAATCGCCCGATCTGTTGGCAACCTACGCCGCCTTTCTCGCCGATCCGGGCAGTGAGGTGTCGCTGTTGGTCGACGAGGCGCAGCGTGCCATCGTCGAGTGTGCCTTCACCGTGGAATCTGTGGCGCCCAAGTGGCAGATGGTCTTTCAGGGGAATCCCGATATCTTGACGTCCCGACAGGCCACCCCGCTCACCGACAGCGACTTGCCCGCCGTTCGAGCCCTCGCCAGGATGGAGCAAGTGCCGCTCCTCGGCTTCTCTGACGGCGCCCACCGGCGCGGCCCGGCCTTTGGCGTCTGGGATCGGCGCAAGCTGGTAGCCATAGGGACCACGGTGGTCAGTTTGCCCGGCGTGGCACAGATTGATAACGTCCTGACCCGCAAGGAATATCGCCGGCGGGGCTACGGCACCGCTGTGGTTGCTGCCTTACTGCGCGCCCACCACGCCGAGGATCGGGGCGTCTTTGCCGTCGTGGATCAGGGCAATGTTGCCATCCTCGGATTGCTTGAGAAGCTCGGGTTCGTCCGCGAGCGCCCCATGTACGCGATGACCTGCATCCTTGGCACAGCTGGCCCCGAATCATGAACGAGGGTGGGCAATGGGCCGGAACGTCGACGCTCTATGCTTCTTATTCCTATGCGCTGAACGCTGACTGCTGACCGTTCTCTGGAGGCATTATGCCGAACGGCGGTGACCTCGGGGGTCTCTTCTCGGGCCTTGTGGACTTGGTCCACAATTGGCCCAGCCTCATTATGATGGCGGTGGGCGGCCTGCTGATCTACCTGGCCATCGCCCGCGAATACGAGCCGGTGCTCCTGCTCCCCATCGGCACCGGGTGCATCATCGGCAACCTGCCGCTCTCCGCGATGATCGATCCCGCCGAAAACGGCATGCTGGCGATCCTCAAGACGTCGACGGTCGACAATGAGCTCCTGCCGCTGCTGATTTTCATCGGGGTGGGGGCGATGATGGACTTCCGACCGCTCCTGGCCCAACCTTTCTTCGCCCTGATGGGCGCCGCAGGCCAGTTCGGCATCTTCGGCACACTGATATTGGCGATTCTGCTGGGCTTTCCGATGAATGAAGCCGCAAGCATCGGCATCATCGGTGCCATTGATGGGCCCACCAGCATCTACGTCGCCACCCAGCTCGCGCCCAACCTGCTGGGCGTGATTTCGGTGGTGGCCTACTCCTACATGAGCCTGGTCCCCATCATCCAGCCTCCGATTATGCGCTTGCTTACCACCCGCGAGGAGCGCATGACGCGGATGGATTACGCTCCCCGTCCGGTCTCGCCCCTGGCCATGGTGACCTTTCCCGTGGTCGTGACAATCGCCATCGGCATTCTCGTGCCGAAGGCCGCCCCGCTGATTGCCGCGTTGATGCTCGGCAACTTGTTGCGGGAGGCCCGCGTCGTTCCGCGGCTGGCACGGTCGGCGGAGAACGAGATCATCAATATCGCGACGCTCTTCCTGGGCTTGGTGGTCGGCAGCACGATGACGGCCCGGACCTTTCTCACGTTCGACACGCTCAAGATCCTGGTGCTGGGGTTGCTTGCCTTCGGCCTCGACACCGCAGCGGGGCTACTCTTCGGCAAACTCCTCTATCTGCTCTCGGGCAAGAAGATCAACCCGCTCATCGGCGCCGCGGGGATCAGCGCTTTCCCCATGGCCGGTCGCATCGTCCAGCGCGTGGCCCAGGAGGAGGATTTCTCCAACTTCGTCCTGATGCACGCTATGGGTGCCAATACCGCCGGTCAGCTTGGTTCCGTCATCGCCGGCGGCGTCCTGCTTACGCTGGTGCTTCCGATGGTAGGGGGGTGAAGGTGGATGTTGGATGCCGGATACCGGAAGCCGGATACCGGATGCCGGATGCCGGATGCTTGAGGCAGGTCTCTATTCTCTGATACTGTGTTCTCTGTTCTGTCATTCCGGATTCTTCACTTGCTATTTGGAGGTGCTATGGCAAGAGGTATGATCGTTATCGATACCGACCGCTGTAAAGGTTGTGGCCTCTGCACCCACGTCTGCCCGCCCGACATTCTTGCCCTCTCCTCGGCAGCCTTCAATGCCAAGGGCTACCATCCTGTCGTCGTCACCGATCCCGAAGCGTGCATCGGCTGCGGCGCCTGCGCCACAATCTGCCCCGACGTCGTCTTCACCGTCTACCGCCTCAAGCGGGAGCCGCGAGTGTCCTCCGTCCAGCCGGCGGCTGCTGCCGCCGGCGCATAGGAGCGTCTCGCGATGACCAAACAACTGCTCAAGGGCAATATCGCTTTCGCCGAGGCCGCGCTGCGCAATGGCCTGGAGGCCTATTTCGGCTATCCTATCACGCCCCAGAGTGAGGCGCTCGAACACCTCTCGGGCCGCATGATCCGGGAAGGGCGGGTCTTTCTTCAGGCCGAGAGCGAGGTGGCGGCGATCAACATGGTCTACGGAGCGGCTTGCAGCGGCGTGCGCGTCATGACCTCGACGTCGGGTCCGGGCTTTGCGCTGATGGCCGAGGGGCTCTCGTACATCGCGGGCTCAGAGGTGCCGGTCGTCGTCGTCAACATGATGCGTGGGGGGCCCGGGCTGGGCAACATTCAGCCCGCCCAGGGCGACTATTTCTTTATGACCAAGTCTGCGGGCCACGGCGACTTCCACCCCATCGTGCTCGCGCCTGCCAACGTCCAGGAGCTCATCGACATGATGGGCCTGGCCTTCGACCTGGCCGAGACCTATCATACGCTCGTGATCGTGGCCGGGGACGGAAGCATCGGCCAGATGATGGAGTCGGCCGAGCTGCCGCCGATGAAACCCGTCCGCACCCGCAGGCCCGACTGGGCCGTGACCGGCGCTGCCGGGCGCGAGCCGAATGTCATCACGTCGCTCTACCTGGGCGCGGACCACCTGGAGGCCCACAACCAGCGTCTGCAGGCCAAGTTGGCCCGGATCAAAGCTCGCGAAGCGCGGTCCGTCGAGGTGCTCACCGAGGACGCCGATCTGCTGCTCGTGGCCTACGGCACCGCCGGCCGCATCTGCACCTCGGTGGTGCGCGAGGCGCGTAAGCTCGGATTGACCGTCGGTCTGCTCCGCCCGCAGACCCTGTGGCCCTTCCCGGAAGGGCGTCTGGCTGACCTCGCGGACCAAGTCCGCGGGATGCTCGTCGTCGAGATGAGCGCCGGCCAGATGCTCGAGGACGTTCAGCGCGCCGTCAACGGCCGCGTCCCCGTGCGTTTCTACGGCCGTATGGGCGGCGCCATCCCCATGGTGGATGACATTCTCGGCGAAGTGCAGGCCGCTGTTCAGGAGGCACAACGATGACCGAGACTATTCCCGACACGATGGAGCAGGTCTACGCCTTCCCGGCATCCCTCACCCGCGCCAATACCCACTACTGCCCCGGCTGCGTCCACGGCATCGTCCACCGGCTCGTCGGTGAGGTCCTGGATGAGCTCGGCATCCGCGAGCGCACCATCGGTGTCGCGCCGGTCGGCTGTGCCGTCCTGGCCTACAACTACATTAACGTGGACTTCGTCGAGGCTGCCCACGGCCGCGCCCCCGCGATGGCCACCGGCGTCAAGCGCGTCAACCCCGACAAGATCGTCTTCACTTACCAGGGCGACGGCGACATCGCCGCCATCGGCACCGCCGAGATCATCCACGCGGCCAACCGCGGCGAGCACATCACCACCGTCTTCATCAACAACGCGATCTACGGCATGACCGGCGGGCAGATGGCCCCCACCACGCTGGAGGGCATGGTCACCACCTCCACCCCTATGGGTCGTGACTGCCTGATCGCCGGCTATCCCATGAAGATGTCCGAGTTGCTGGCCCAGACCGCGGGTGCCGTCTACGTGGCCCGCGAGATGGCCCTCGACGTCGCGAGCATCCGCCGCACCAAGAGAGCCATCAAGCGTGCCTTCCTCGCCCAGATCCACGGGCTGGGCTTCGCCTCTGTCGAGGTCCTCGCGACCTGTCCCACCAACTGGAACATGGATCCGTGGGCGGCGATGGTGTGGGCCAAGGAGAACCTGGCGACCTTCTACCCCGTCGACACCTTCAGGATCACCGACGAGGTCAAGGCTCTGAAGGTGTAGCCTTCTCCGACGGAGAGAGAGATTGGTCCAATCTCTCGAACAAGGAGTCAACTATGCGACACGAAGAAACCATCTTCTGCGGATTCGGGGGCCAGGGTGTTCTCTTCGCCGGCCAGCTTCTCTCCTACGCCGGCCTCGCCGAGGGCCTCTACGTCACCTGGATCCCCTCCTACGGCCCCGAAATGCGCGGGGGCACCGCCAACTGCACCGTCATCCTCTCCGAGGAGGAGATCGGCGCCCCCGTCGTCGCCCACCCAACCGCCGCCGTCGTCTTCAATAGCCCCGCGATGGCCAAGTACGAGCCCCTGGTCAAACCGGGCGGCCTGCTCCTCGTCAACAGCTCGCTGATCGAGGCGCGGAGTGCGCGCACCGACCTGCGCGCCGTCTACGTACCCGCCAGCGATATCGCCGCCGAGCTCGGTAACATCCGTATGGCCAACATGGTCCTGCTCGGTGCTTTCGTCACCCTCACCGGCCTCGTCGCCCTCGACACCGTCAAGGGCCAGCTCGACGAGCACCTCTCCGACCGCCAGCGCAAGTGGCTGGAGCCTAACTACCTCGCCCTCGCCCGCGGCGCCGCCCTGGTCACAGCCAGAGAACCGGCGCCCGCCTAGTAGCAGTCAGTCAAGCCGACGTCTCGCCCCGTTTCTGGTGCTCCGCAGGTAATCCGCGACCCGCGCCTGGGTCGCCGCGTCTCCCAGGCAGACCTGCGAGGCCCGGACCTCTGCCTCGCAACTGCCGTCCAGGGCATCGTCCGGGCTGCTGTCCAGGAGCCGTTTCATCTGCGCGACCGCCAGGTCGCTGCACGCCCGAACCCCCTCCATGAAGGCGTCCACATAGTTGCCCAGCTCGCCGCGGTCTCCGACGACGTCGACCAGTCCCATCGCCTGGGCGGTGGCCGCGTCGACGATTTTCCCTGTGAAGAAGAGCTCCTTCGCCCGGCTCATCCCGATCCGCCGCGGCAGCCGATAGCTCCCGCCCCAGCCGGAGACCATGCCCAGCCGCGCCTCCGGTTGGCCAAGCTTGGCCTCGTGGGTCGCCAAGATGAGGTCGCAGGCCAGCGCCACCTCCAGACCGCCGCCCAGCGCATAACCCTCGATGACCGCAATGACCGGCACCGGCAGAGCGGCGAGGCGGTTCAGGACGCGATGGCCGTGGCGCACCCAGGGGACGATCGTCTCCGCATCCAGCGTCCTGAGCACGTTGACGTTGGCCCCTACGAGGAAATACTTGGGCAGCGCGCTCCTGACGATCACCGCCCGCAGCTCTCCCCGCGGGCATTGGGTGAGTGTGTCCAGGTGCGCGTCCAATGATGCCAGCACCCGCCCATCCAGCGTCGTCGGTTTACCTATCTCATCGCACTCGAAGATCAGGATTCCGGTGTCGCCCTCTTGTTCCAATCTCACCGTCGTCTGCATCCCCCAGTTCACCTCCTGCGGTGTCCTTTCACGAGCCACCCGGTTGCACGTTCGGGCCGGATCTATGATCCGGCGGCGGGCCTGCCGGCGGTGGAAAGCCGGACCCGACACGAACGTGATGGCCGCCGTCTGCATTCGTCCCCGGCAGCTCGCGACACTTCGCCCTACATCTCCTCCCCGACCTGATGGGCCTTGACCCAATCCCAATCCACTTCAATACCGAAGCCGGGCGCGTCCCAGGGCGCAGCGTACCCCTCGCCGTCGATCTCCGTCGAGGCGTCGCGGATGCCGGGTGGCGAATAGTAGGTCTCGGGCACGAGGCGCTCGAAGTATTTGGTGTTGTAGATCGCGCAGGCCGCGTGCAGATGCGGGATCGCGCCGCCGTGGATCGCCGCCATCATGCCGAAGCCCTCGCAGATATGCGCGGTCTTCAGCACGCCGGTGAGGCCACCCTTGTAAGCGTCGAGCGGGCCCGTGAGAATAATGTCAGCGGCGCCCATCTGGATGTGCGTCAGCGCGTCCCAGGGCCCTCCGTGGGTGGCCTCGGCCAGCGCCAGCGGGATATCGAGGGTCTGCCGGAGCCGCGCCAGCGCCGTGATGTTGAAGTGGTCCATCGGCTCCTCGTACCAGGTGAAGTCCTGCTCCTCCAGCCGCCGCCCAAACCAGACGGCGTCCTCGAAGAGGTTGAACATGCTGGAGGCATCGTACATCAGGACGATGTCCGGCCCGACCCGGGCACGTAGTGCTTTGCACAGTGCCGCATCCTCCTCGAGGCGGCCCCATGCGTGGAGTTTGATCGCCTTGTAGCCCTTCTCCAGGCATTCATCGGCCAACCGCATATACGCGTCGAGCGAGTCGAGGGTCACCGTGCTGGCATAGGCCGGAACCTTGTCGCGCATCCCGCCGGCCAGCTTGTAGACGGGCTGATTGTGGACCTTGCCCGCCAGGTCCCAGAGCGCACAGTCCACCGCGCCCACCGCCAGACCGAGTTGGCTGGTGCGCAGGTTGCGCCAGAACTTGTGCCAGATGCGCTCGCGGTTGAGCGGGTCCTCGCCGACGAGCTGGTACTTGATCTCCTCGACGCTTGCCCCGCTGCTGTAGGGCGACCAACCCTCGATGCCCTCATCGGTCAGGATGCGGAGCAGGGCGGTCTGCGCCATCGAGCCTGAGGGCATGATCCCGTCGCGCCAGTGATAGGGGCCCCGCTCCCATTCGATATGGTGGATGTGGATGCCGGTAATCTTCATCGGTACCTTCCTTTGGTGCTAAGGGTTGGGCAGTTAAGCCTACGGAGTTAGCGTCGAGTGTACACCCGGCGGAGGGATCATGCCATTGCCGCAGGGGATCTGAGCATGTCAGGGCGTCCGGCGATGCTCTCCCACCTTTCCCCACCCGCTGCCTCATCCCACGCCCGGCCCACCCTTCTCCAGCCCACGTCAGGGGCAAAAAACCCGTCGCATCACAGCCCCCTGGCCACTTTCCCCCACCGCCGCCCACATTCCACAACACAGGACTCCGCCACAGCGTGGCCGTCGTCCTCATTTTTCGCATCCATAGGCGTCCATCAGAAGGACTCTATCCAACGCGATCCGGGCTTATCGTCCGGCCCTGCGATCCCCAATGACTTCTCGAGTTCGTCATAGAACTCGTTCATCAGCCGGTTGCTCTCATCTCGCACCTCGTCCGGGTGGTGCAGCCGGTGCTGGTGCATGACCCACCCGAGCCGCCACGCTGTCCGCGCGTGCAGTTCGAAGAGGTGCGCGATTGCCGGCAGCCCCTCTTTCTCCAGGTGTATGTCGATGTAGGCGGACAGGCGCGCGTGTTTGGCCACCAGGTCGAGCATCAGGCGCCGCAGGGGCGGCAGGTCTGCCTCTGCCGGGTCCACCGGCCGGACCGGCGCTACCTGCAGATACACCCCGTGCTTCAAGGCATTGGTCGATCCCTCCGGCGGGCCTACCCGCCGCTTTCCGCCGCCGTGCGCAGCGCATCGCGGCGGTTCGGAGCCTCGCACTTCTGAGTCCCCAGGCATATGGCACAGAGCGGGCTCCGTCCCCGGCACCGCCCACTTCCGGCACTGCATCCCGTCTGCCTTTATCGCCGTACACTGCCTCGACCCTGCCGTCATCTTCGCCTCCTTCGTATGCATCTCTTGTTATCCCCATCATAGAACACATGATCTACCCAATCGACCCTCCACCCCCACCAATATGGGGCTCCAGCCTTGATTGGGTAGCACATATGTTCTATACTGAGAGTATGAAAACGTTGTACCGATGCCGTAACCTGCGTTCCTCCCGGCCCGCTCCGGCCCCCTCGAAAGGAATCCTATGGACATCCGAGCGCTTAAGCGAATTCTCAAACGCGTCGAGACCGGCACCACGACGCCCACCGACGCCGAAGCCCTGCGCGCCGTCTTCCGCGCTTACCTCGACCCCAATCCCAACGCTGAGCTATCCGCCGCCGAAGAGCCGCACCACAAGGAGAAGTACAACCGCCGTGTCGGTTCCCGCGCCATCGTCGACCTCGGCTTCACCCGCGACCGCTACCGTCGCGGCGAATATAGCGTCCAGGCCACCTACTACCACACCGACGGCGCCACCAGCACCGACAGCAACCACCGCGTCCAAATCCTCGGGCCGCTCGCCGGCGTCATCGTGGACCTCTGGGAGACCGTGTTCGACGCCACCGCTGTGGCGGCCCAGAACGACCCCGCCACCCTCACCCTCCGCATCGACGGCACCGATCTCGCGGCCCCCTGGTCCCACTGCCTCCGCGCCGTCGCCGAGATCGTCGCCCACGAACTCCACACCCACCTCGAGGCCCCTGGACCGTGACCGTTGCACCCCAGACCGCGCCGGTGCTCATCCCCACATCACCCCACTCGGCAGACCCACCCACGCCTGCCGTCGTCGCCCCCGTCCACCGTGGCGCCTAAAAACGCCGTCCCTGACGCGTGCCTGTCCACTTTCCCCCACTGCCGCCCACACGGAGTGCATCCCGTGAAACACTGCAGGCCGGTCACACACGTGACCGGCCTGCAACCCCCGAAAAACCCAAGGAGGACCGATGGCAACCCGCGACACCCTACTCATGATCCGCAACCTCAGAGGCGCCCCCGCCACCATCCTGTTGACGATGCTGGCCCTCGGCCGCCCCACCGGGCGCGACGAACTCGTGCTCGTCACCACCTACTCAGAGCGTACCGTCCAGAAGGCCCTCGACCAACTCGCCTATCTGGGTCTGGCGCGGAACCACGGCCGCTACAACGCCTGGGCCCTCACCGCCCACGTCAGCCAGGCCTTCCTGCCTGCCGTCGAACCGACTGCCGAGCAGGGCACCTTCCCCCGAGCACTGACGGATGGGGGCCTGTCCTACGCGCAGCCGGAGGAGAGGCCGCGAGGGGGAGACCCTGCCGATCCCCCGTCCACCCGGGAAGCGCAAACTCTGCACCTCGAGGTGAAAAAACTTCACCTCGAAGGACGCCCTCCCCCCGCGGGGGAGGGCCGGGGAGGGGGACCCCCTGCTCAACAGCCCGCCCGCGAGGTGCAAAATCTGCACCTCCCCAGTAGTAGTAGTTGTCTTACTACCTGCCCGGAGAGATCAGACACTCTCCAGCCCTCAGAAACTACAACTACCCCCGACTGCCCGACCGGCACCCCGCCGCCCCAACGCGTTCCGACGCGCGAAGGCGTTCCGACGCGCGAAGGCATTCCGACGCCCGACCGCGTTCCGACGCGCGAAGGCATTCCGACGCCCGAAGGCGTTCCGACGCCCAGCGTCCTGGACGCTCGCGCCGAGGACGCCGTCGCCCTGCTCTGCGACACCGGCTGCCCCGAGCACCATCCTGCCGGCAAGGGTGCCCGCGATGCTGTCCGTGCAGCCTTAGCGGGCGGCTGGACCGGCGCCGACGTCCTCGAAGCCGTCCAGGGCTGGCTCGACTACGCCCGGACGCCTGCCGGCGGGGGCATCCAACACCCCGGCTTCCTCACCCTCGCCAGGATCCGTGCCTGCCAGTGGCCCCCCGAGCTCCCCCAAAAGACCGCCGCCGACATCACCCGCGCATACATCGACGCCGCCTATGACCGCATTGTGCACCACTGATTCCCCGTCACTGACAGCCGATCACTGTCAACTCACAACCGGAGGTACGATGTCCAACTCTCCATCAAGACTAACCGAAGCGATACCGAAGAACCTCTGCTCCTCAAGATCTGCGTGGGCCTTGCCAAGACCGGCTTCATCGACCTCGCCCTATCGATCGCCCAGTTCGTCTGCGACAACGCCTCCAGGGATCTCGATTCTCCGACGACACGCGCTAACATCTACTGGATTAGCGCGTGCCGGATCAGGGAACGTCTTCGGAGAAGGCCACCGCTGCCGGCAGACCTTTGGGGTTTTCTTCACGAGTAATCGTCTCGTTAACGGGGAAACCCCAAAGGTCTCAGCACGGGCGCGCGGCGCGAATCGTGTCCGGCTCGCAACCTATGAGTGCGCAGACCGGTTTCCCCGGCAAGCCTGCCCAGTGGCGCCGTCCACTTCGTTGGCGGATCAGGTAGGCGCGGAGACAAGCTGTGGGTCCTACGGGTGGACGTTGGCAAGCGTGCGCAACACAGTAGACTGCGTCACGACCATGATCTGGCATAGTCGAGAGCGCCTCGATGTGTGCATAGAGTTCGAAAATCCTGAACTCTATGCAGGGTGCGTTTCATGATGGGAACGTTCGCCTGCCGGAAAGGGCATTGCCGGTCCAGATGCCGGATACGCGCCTCGCAAGGCATTCGGGAAGTGCCCGGCACCGACTAACCCCGAGACCGAATGCATCCCCGTGGACCATCGCAGGCAGGCTCCGCGAGCCAGTGGGTCCGAGTTCTAGGGGGCAACGTCCTCCTGCACGGGCGTGAAGACGATCTGCCTCCAGAGGTCCAGATCGACGCCTCCGGGCAGGGACCAGCCGTTCGCTAAGAGCCAGTCCAGATGGACGAGGTAGTACCGCATCACGCGGGCGTTGTTGCGCCGGCTCAGCAGAACCTTCCAGTCACTGGATGTCTGCATGTACTCGTAAATGCTGCCGGGATTATTCTGTGCCAGCGACAGCAGCATATAGCGATCTGTCAAGGGGAGGGGAGACGCGGGATCCTGGATCAGGTCGATCTGCTGGTCGGCGGACTGAAGCTTTGAATACATACCACGAACTGCTGTCTCAGGATCAAACAGATCCCCCGACCCCAGACCAAGCGATATTGCCTCGGTGTGCCGCAGTTGGGCAATGCCGATGGACATGTCGTCCCAACCGGGGAATGCCAGGGCTGCTTTCTCCCAAATATCGAGCCCGAAGATGCGCTCCACATCGCTGGCCTGTTCAGCAATCGACGCAGCTACCAGAACGGGAGGGATCCCAGGGTACTCGGATCCTAGGTTCCTGATGAGATCGGCGTTGTCCTGTACGTCGGAGCGTCCGTGGACAAGGCAGACCGGCGTGCCATCGCTGGACTCGAGGTAGCCGCCGTTGGGGAACAGGAGCGGCGCGCTTCCCTCCGAGATAAGCTCCTGGTAGACCAAGTACGTGGCCTCCCAACGGCGTCCCTCCTCGATGAGGTTGATCGCATCCAGGCCAAACTCCCAGAGCGTCTCCGTTGAGCCGTAAGGGCCGGGGTATGGAGGTCGCGGCGCTTTCGTGAGGCAGCAGGTCTCTGGACTTTTGTCAATGATGACCTTTGGCTCAGCCAATTCTGGCCTGCCGTGGCTGCTGCCAGGGGCGCTTGTGACGGACCCGGTGGTCTGTGCAACCAGAGCGCAGGCTACTACGATCAGAACGGTGAATCTGACAGAACGTCGTACAGGCATGGCACGTGACCCTACCCTCCTATTCTGCAAAGCTGCTGTCGGTGTCTAGGGCGCCGGGGTGGTGCATCCTGTCCCTATTATAGCATTCAGTGGCCATGATGTGCCGTGTTGGCTAGGCTCCGCCGCCGTCGCCGAAGCGACACGGAGTCCTGTAAGCGAGCCAAGGACCTTGGCGAAACTGGGTGCGTTTCGCACAGGAGGGGGAGAGTAGAGAACGGGGGAACTTACTACGCGTGCGGACCGCGGTGATGGCTGGCATGTCGCGATTCGATGCGCTGTGGTCAAGAGCCTACGCTAACCTACCCCCGTCCTGAAACGCATCCCTCTATGCGCACATTGCTGCTCAGAACCGGGATGTGTACTATATCGTCATAGAGCTTCCACGAGGGGGCAGTACGATAGAAGGAATCACCGTTGATCCTGAGATTCACTTTGGAGAGCCTTGCGGAGCCGGGACGCGCATCACGGTGCGAAATGTTCCGGAGCTACTCGATGAGGATCTGTCCTTCGACGAGATCATTGGGGACTACTATCCCGATCTGACGCCCGAAGACATTCGGGCCTGTATGCAGTATGCTCTCTGAATCCGGTGGTGCGGGCGCGACCTCTCGGTGATCTTGGATAGAATCCTATTCACATGTTGATAAGTGAAGAGCTTTTTATCCAGTCTCGCCATCACAACGGTGAGGGGCGGCAATGGCATCCCTAGCCGAATCCAGGAAGCCGAAGCGTTCGAGATCTTCCGCCAGCACGGTGGAACGCCGCGGACCAACGAGGCGCTGGCGCTTGGCATCCATCCGTGCACGCTCTACGCACTACGTGATGCCGGGGACCTCGAACGCCTGAGCCGTGACCTCTAGCGCCTGGACCAGTCACGTCCGGAAATTGACACCGATTTGGTCAGCGTGGCCAAGCGCGCGCCCCGTGCGGTCCCCTGTCTTATCTCGGCCCTCGCCTATCACGGGCTGACGACGCAGATCCTCCATGGGGTGGACCCTTCCGCTGAGTGTGGTTCGGCCGCGCCTGACATCGAGTTCCCGCCGGTCCGTATCTTTTGGTTCTCGGGTCCCGCCTGGAGCGAAGGCATTGAACTACGCACCTACAGCCCAGAGAAAACCATCGCTGATAGTTTCAGGTACCGGCGCAAACTGGGGCTTGACGTCGCGCTGGAGTCACTGGCAGCCTATCTGGCACGACCCGATGCCGACATCAATGCGCTGCTGCACTACGCCAAGGTCTCTCCCGTCGCGAACGGGATGCGGCCATACCTGGAGGCGCGAGCGGCCGTGAGCACTCCTGCCGACGTCATCGCGGTCGCCAGGACCGCGTCACAGGATCCCATATGCCGGTCTCATCGGCCTGCAGAATAGGATCGAGGAAACGACGAGAAGCCTCGGCCGCAGCAATGAGTGTCTGGTAATCCAAGCTGGTTTCCTCGGCAAGCCTGCGAAATGGCGCCGCCCACGCCGACGGCGGATCGGGTAGGCGTGGAGGCAAGCTGTGGGTCCTGCGGGCGTTAAATGTAGCCCGTATCGCCTGTGCCAAGACTTGTGCCTCCATCGGCCCGAGCTCTGCGATCAGCAGAATATCAATCAGTTCCTTCGTCCGGCTCCCCTCGACACTGGCGTGTGGTCGAGTATACGCATGGACCTTCTCCGCGATTTGCTGTGACAACGGATAGTTAGGAATTACGGTTGGTGGGATGCCTGCAAATGCAAGGAGTGCTGGTCCGGACAAGGTCTCCACCGGCTCGACCGGCGGATCCCCCTGGCCCACATCTGTAGAGCCAATCCACCCTTGAGCACCCAGGCCCCAGGCTGATCATGCATGAGGCGCGCAAGGAATCGGTCGAACGCAATCATCTTGCGTAGCCGGACCAGAGACGCTCCCGTCTGCAGGCTCTGTGAGCGCAGTCGATCCTCCAAGGCACGCCGGAAGCTTGCGCCGTTCGTGTGGGTCATCAACTATTGGCCTCTTGCAACGCCTCTTCGACAAGACGCTCGAACCGGCCCCCTCGAGCGGCGGATAGACGGAGCAGGCTTTCCTGGGTCACCAACCCACGCTGCAGGACCTCTCTGATGGCCTGTCGCACTTGCTCATCAGCTAGCCCTGCGCCGGTGACGTCGGCCAGTGTGCGCAACACAGTCGTCACGGGCAGTCCTTCATAGCGGGCCATATCCTTCTGCTCCAGGTGATTCGTATGCAGCCGAAGCCCATCGCGCCGGCGGGAAGCGGTCCGCGGCACGGTCACGTGGACGTGCTCCGGAAGAAGATCCGAAAGAGCATATAGGGCCAGAGCGCTATCGTGGGAGATCACAGCATCAGTCCCGGCTTGCAGCCACGCTACGAACAGATCCTCATAGGGCGAAGCGGGGAACTGGACAAGCCGATAGATACGTGGCCTCACCCGAGCGAAATGGCCGACCTTAAGGTGATAGGAAAGCAAAGATGTGCTGAAGCCGGCGCTGCGGGCTTGTGCTGCGGTGAAGTAGCCAGCCTGTTGCTCGGCAATCTGGTAGAGCGCGTCATGATCTGACATAGTCGACAGTGCCTAGATGTGTGCAAATAGCTCAAAAATCTTGAGCTTTATGCACACATTGTCGCTCAGAATCGGGATCTGTCCAGATCGACCGGCAGGTATCCTGCCGTGTCCGCCGCCAATCGCACCTTTGATCCTTTGTGCCGCACGTGCAAGCCGTAGCCTGCAGGCGCATCCACCGAGGATCGCCCCTGTACTCGTGAGAGGGAGGCGGCTGTCTTGAGTCGGGCATCTGCGTTCGCTCATCATGGTGTCGAGGCAACATTGTGAAGTGACGTCGTGCGTCGATGCATTCTCCAGTATAGGCACCGCACGATGTGCGCCAAGTTTTCCTTGCGGACGGGTTGCCGCCTGAAACAATGGGAGATGCTGCCGGTATAGTCCACTCCCTTGGCTCACTCTGATTTGGAATATACTGATCATACAAAAGGCTTAGGAGGTGAAGCGTGAGTGCTGAGTTCCGAACGAACCCAAAGGTTGACGCATTCCTGGATCGGGCTGATGCGTGGCAGGAAGCATTCGCGGCGTTGAGACGGATCGTTCTGGACTATGGAACCACCTTGAACGCCTACATTCAGGAAGCCGTTGAAGTGGAAAAGGCCGGCTTGCAGGTGGATCTCAAAGAGACCACGGAATTCATGACGCGTGAGGAATTCCAGAGCAGGCTAGAGGAAGACTCTGCCTTGAAGACTGCGTTTGAGGCGTTGACGCCGGGACGGCAGCAAGGCTACCTCATTTCTCCGCAGCCAAGCAATCCAGAGCGCGGGCATCGAGGGTTGAGAAATGTATCCCGCGGATTCTCGACGGAAAAGGGTTGAACGATCGGTAAATCCGGTCGGATGACAGGAGACGGGTGGGTGAGCGCTCGGCCTCAATGCAGATCGCGGGATTATGAACCACCTGGTTCTGGGATCTCCCGATCACACATACGACCTATGTACTCGCCGATCTTTTTGTCTGCCCTAAGGGGGCATTGAGCCGGGGACCTCCTGTTGCAGTAAAGCCGCTTGAAGTAGATCAGGACGAGATGGGCCTACCAGACGGGCGCGGTGTCTACCGGGAGATCGAGTCCGGCGTATCCCGATGCCTGTGCCAGATCGTAATATCGGCATGGGGAGCTATTGAGACTATGCTCAACACACTTCCGCATAATCTCGTGTGCGATGGGGCTCTTGGGTAGCTGTAACCCAAGGCATGGCCCGAGGAGCTCTTTCATTCCGGAATCCACAGGAAAGATTCCGCAATGGTATCCCTTGGCGTACAGAACCGCACACTGGGCTACTTTGTAGCCAGCTCCCTTGACCTTCCTGGCTATCTCGTCGATCCAGAGGTCATTCGCGCCATCCAAAACGTCCGAGTCTCGATCAAGGTCGTCGATGAAAGCGCATATGGAGCGCAAATACTGCCTACGGGCTGTGAAGAGACCGAGAGACCCTACGAGATTGTATAGGTCTGCTTCTCCAAGCCGGCAGAGGTTCTCGTAACCGATGTGCGCTGCCTGCGGGACAACCCTTTGATAAGTCGTGATCATAGTGTAAGAAACTCGGGTGCTCCATCCGGCTATCACCATTCGGAGTCGCCAATCTTCGACCTCACGCGGCCACCATCGATTGTCGTCGTGATTCCTGAGCACTTCCTCGCGAACGTCTGCTTGCTGAGCGCAGACCGCGAGGACGTCGCAAAGCATCTCGGGAGACAACCCATACAACCCCTCATTGTCCGTGATCATGAACGTTCCCCACCGGAAACCCCATAGGTCTTTTCCGAAGCGCTATCTTGCTGCCCTAATCGCCACCCTCTCCCCGGCCCCCGGCGTGGCAGCGCGCACAATTGTCGACGTTGTTGATGCCTTCCCGGGCGTGCCGGGCCACGATCTCGGCCTCCTGGTGGACGTGACACCCGCCGTAGCAGGTGTACGTCTGCAGGGTGTCCGGATGACACGTCTGGCAGGTGTTCGCAGCGGCGCGTGTTCCGTGGTCGATGGGGAAGGGATGGGACTGGTTGAACTGGGCCGGCGACCAGGCGGCCGTGGTGTGGCAAGAGGCGCAGTCGGTGCCGAACAGGCCGGCGTGATAGGCCGGGTCGTCGTGGCAGGCAGAGCACTGCGTCGGCGTGCCTTGGAAGGTGTTGTTCACGTGACACTGCGCGCACGCCACCTGGACGTGGGCGCCGGTGAGCGGGAACGCCGTCTTGCTGTGATCGAAGGTCGCCTGCTGCCAACTGTCGGCCGTGTGGCACGCGCCGCAGTCCTGGCCGAACTGGCCATTGTGCGCGTCATCCTTTGCATGGCAGGCGACACACTGCGTCGGCGTGCCCTTGAAGACGTTGTTTACGTGGCACTGCGCGCACGCCACCTGGACGTGGGCGCCGACGAGCGGGAATGCCGTCTTGGCGTGATCGAAGGTCGCCTGCTTCCAATCCGCGGGCGTGTGGCACGCGCCGCAGTCCTGGCCGAACTGGCCGCCGTGTGCGTCGTCCTTCTGGTGGCAGGAGAAGCAGTCCTGCGGTGTGGCTTGGAGCTCGGCGATGGTGCCGGCCCCGGTGTGACAGCTCGCGCAGGCCAGGGGGGCGTGCCCCCCGGCCAGGGCGAAGGCGACGCGGTTGTGATCAAAGGTAGGGCCGTACGTGTCCAGGCCGTCGTGGCAGGCCAGGCAGCCGGCGGCGAAAGCGGTCAAGTGATCCTGCATAAAGCCGGCATCCAACCCGGTGTGGCATGTGGTGCAGGTCCCCACGTCGAAGTTGGCCAGGCTGGACCCGTGGCAGTCGGCGCAGGTGAAGGCAGCGCCACCCGACGTCTGCCGGTGGCCTTTGAGCGAATAACCGGTGGCATCGTGGGGAAAGGTGGCGGAATCGACGACCGTCAATAAAGCCGCAGCTCCCTTGTGTTCCGGGTGACAACTGTAGCAGGGTAGATGATCGGCCCCCACTTTGAGTGCGCCGTGCAGGCTCGCGGCATCTGCCAATTGGCCGGTGACGTCCGTGTGGCAGGCCAGGCAGCGGTCTGACATCGTCGTGCTGGTCCAGGGGGCCGTGTGGCAGGCAGCGCAGTCGCCACCGGTCGCAGCGTGGGACTGCACCCCGCCCAGCGACCCGCCAACCTGGGCATTGAGCGGGCCGGGGCTGAACAGCCGGCCGCCCCAGACCAGCACGACCCCTGCCACCAGGAGCAGGGTCAACAGCCCGGCGATGATGCCGCCGGTAGAGAGACACCCCAAGGGTTTCTTCATTGGGCTCCTAGCTCCTCGCGATTCCCGGTCCTATTTGAGCAGGGTAGCGTAATAGATCGCTCCGACAACGTGGATGAAAGCGGCGACAAAGAGGACAATGCCGATGGGAATGTGAACCGCGCGCCACACGCCCAACATGCGGCGGGTCACGGTCAGCGAAGCTATCTGACGGCGCAGCGTGCGCCGCCGGATGAGCAGGCGGTCCATCTTGCCGGCCTGGGCGCGGACGTCCGGCGCCATGCGC
This sequence comes from uncultured Chloroflexia bacterium, assembly GCA_963775195.1. Taxonomy (GTDB): domain Bacteria; phylum Chloroflexota; class Anaerolineae; order B4-G1; family SLSP01; genus PWVB01. The sequence continues at coordinate 332,634 of CAVZIC010000016.1, read as the reverse complement.
TGTTTCTCACGCCGCCAGGCCAGGCGCGCGCCCCAGCCCGAAAACGAACGGCCCATGACCAGCGCGAGCCCGTTGGGGGAGATCTCCGTCGCGGTCGCCTGCCATCGGGTCAGGGCTTGCGCGGCATCGGGATGGTCGGCCAGCCGGAGCGACAGCTCGGCGTCGACGGCGGCGATCTCGGTCTCGAGGACGCCGGCCTCGACCTCGACACCGTCGAGGGTGCGCGGCACTGCCGTATAGATGTAGCGCCCCACAAACCCGCTCACGACGATAATGGCCGTCATCAGCGTCACGATGCCGGCCAGGCCGTTGTAGGTCCACGAGGTATGCAGCAGCACCAGGAACGGCCCTACCAGGCCGGTGAAAACGTGAAAGCGCAGCCAGGCCGCGGGCCGCCCCCACCGTGCCCGGCGCGACCGCTTGCGTAGGGAGTAGAGGGTCTCGGTCATGAGCATCATCACAAAGCCCACGATGCCCAGCGAGTGGCCGATCAGGTGGCCGGCAGCCGGTACCGCACCCAGCCGCTGGACGGCGAGCGCGTATCCCGATCCGAGCAGCACGATGGCCGCGAAGGCGTAGGGGAGCTCAAGGCTACGACGCTGCATCTTCTAATCACCTCCCTCAGCCCAAAAGCGCGTGACCAGGTCCTCCAAGGGGGCCTTGGGCCGCAACAACTGCTCCCGAATCGGGGTGATATCGACTTGCCCGCCGATGAGGTGGTGAAGTGGCCGGGAAACGGCCTGGTCGCCCATCACGACGGCGCCCAGCAGGGCACGCTCGCCCACCACCAGGCGGATGCGGTTGGGCCCCGATCCTTCCTCTGCGCCGGCCGAGTCGGGCAGTTGCCGCCAGCTTTCGCTATCGCCGCGGGCGATCCCCTTCAGATCCGCATCCCGGCCGCGGCCCACGCTGCCGATGATGGTCGTCGTCAGCCCGGCAAGGCGGGTGACGTTCAGGGATACCGCCTTGCGATACGAGATGGATTGGCCGGCCATGTTGGCTCCGGCTGTGCGTCCCTGGGCCAGGGCCACGTTCCACAGGGTGTCCAGAACCGATCTACCGGTGAAGGGGTCGTGGACCTGGGCGATGTCGCCCGCTGCGAATACATCCGGTTCGCTGCTCTCCAGCATCTCATTGACCAGGACCCCTCGATCGGTCGCTATGCCCGCCATCTCGGCCAGCTCCTTCCGCGGCAGGACGCCGATGGCGATGGCTACCATATCACAGGCGATTTGCTGCCCATCCTGGGTGAGCACGCCCGCCACGCGGCCTCGCCGGCCCAGAATCTCGACGGCCTCGGTCTGGTAGTGGATCTGCACCCCTTGCTCCCGGAGGCGGCGCTCGACGATGTGCGACTCGGTCTCGTCCAGGACGTTGCTCCAATAGCGGTCGCGGCGGATGAAATAGTGGGTGTCGACGCCGCGGGCGTGCAGTCCCTCGACGATCTCCAGGGCGGTGATGCCGCCACCCAAGACCACGGCAGTGCGTCCCCGCCGCCCGTGCTTGAGGATGTGGCGAGCGTCGTTCAGATCGTCCAGCTTGGCTACCCCCTCCAAATCGCTGCCGGGGAGCTCCATAGCCACCGCCAGCGCACCCGTGGCAATCAGCAGCCGGTCGTAGGTCAGGCTCCCGTGGTGGTCGGTCATCACCTGGTGCGCCTTGGTGTCCACGCCCGTGACCCGGGCGTGAAGCCGGCGCAGATCAAGCCGGTGAAAGTCCCGTTCGTTGAAGGGGTGGAGCAGGGACTCGGGCACTTCGCCGGTCAGATAGTAGGCCAGACCCGGCCGCGAGTAGTAGCCGTGCTGATCCTCGCTCACCAGCAGAATGTCGCCGCCTGGGTCCTCGTGGCGAATCGTTTCGGCGGCGGCGATGCCCGCCGCACCCATCCCGACGATCAGGTAGCGGTGTGTCATGTCGGGCTCCCCGCCGGTCTAGATCCCGGCTTCGCCGCGCTCGGGGCCGCGATCAGTTCGAAGCGCAGCACACCCCGCGGGCAGCGGGCCACGCACTCACCGCACGTCAGGCAGTGGCTGTCCTTGACCGGTTCGTACAGCCAGGCGTAGCGTCGCACGTCGATGTCGATGGGGCAGTAATACGAGCAGATGCCGCACTGCACGCAGCGCCCCGGCTCGGGCACTACCCAGCCGCCGGCGGTCACCTCGTGCCCATTCGTTTTCAAGCCCTTACGCATTCCCCCTCCGCTTCACGCTGACCTTAGCCTCAACCTCAACCTTCGCCTCCGGCACGCTACCCACACTTCGTGCCGGCTCGTAGATACGCGCCGGCAGAACCGGATGGGCAGGGATGGACATATCGGGCAGTGACCACGCAGATCAGGGCCGCGGCTGAGAAAAGATACGGACAGGCTAACTCGCCCCGAGGCCCGGGTAGCCGGGCTGTGGGTTTGTCTGCCTGGGCACCAGACCTCGTTTCTGCATGGCTCCCGCTTAGCATACTGGTGAATGACAAACCGGAACGACGGGATTGGGTTGGCGGATCGGGTGGAAACGGTTGGCAAGCGTAGGCCGGAGATCCCCAGTTCGCTCACCCCAAAGCCACCGCGATCCGCGTTGCAGTATACGTCAGCCAATCGTCCTCCACCAGGTGGTAAAGATGATACCGCAGGACCGAGGCGCCGGTCTTGGCGACCTTGTCCCAATAGCCACCCCCATACTGTGTCGCGTAGTCCTTCACGATCGCCCCTACGTGTCGAGCGAAGGCCGGGATCGGCTGGTCTTGGGTGCGGAACACCCCCTCACTCGGCCGGTAGTATCCTTTGAGCCAGTCTAGCAGTGCCGGGATGGGCGGCGTTCCTATGTCGATGCCCGCCTCGCTGGCCATCAAGAGCTCTTTGACGGTGTTGTGCCCGTGGTAGACCCACGTCCGGATGTAGGCCGGGTCCTGCCGGCCGAGATGCCACAGCAGGAAGTCGAGCGCCGCATGCAGAGCGCGCCGGTGGCGGGGATCGTCCGAATAGAAGAGCGCCTGGGCCGCGAAGGTCGAGCCCCACGCGCAGCTTCGGTCCCAGGGCCACCGGCCCTTGGTCTTCGACGGCGTGTTGGAGTCGGCCAGGTGGTTGGGGTTGAGCCACCCGCCGTCGGACCGCTGGCAGCGTAGCAACCACTCCCATCCGCCCTGAAGGCGCGCGTCCGACGCCAGGCCCACGCTCGCGAGGGCCCGTAGCGGGATGGCGAAGAGGCCGCAGCAGTTCACCTCGCCCGAGAGGGTCGCAGGGTCGACCGCGGGGTAATGAAGGTCCTCGAACATCGACGCACAGCCCTTCCGGACCCGCGCGTCGCCGGCCGTGAACCCCATCTCCCCCAGGTAGGGCAGGATCCAGGCCGTGGTGACGAACTTGGGCCGCGACGAGGTATAGCCACGACCGGTCTGGCGGCGATATCCCCGCGGTCCCCACGGCCCGCCGCTGAACCAGGAGCCATCCTCCTCCTGTTTGGAGAAGACCTCGTCGGCCTCGCTGCCGTCTGCAACGCGTTCCCAGAGCGCCCGCATCGGCTCGGAATCGGGATCCGTTTTCAGAATGTGCTTGTGCGTGAGGTACTTGACGGGCGGGGAGGCGTTCTCCAGGAGCCAGTGGGTGCTCGCGTCGATTTCCTCAGGGGTCATGAACATAGAGGGACCCTTTCCTTGTTGGTGTAGACCTTTGGGGTTTCCTTGCGTAGAAGGTGCCGGCTAGAAGAGGAACCCCCAAAGGTCTCGACGAGGGCGTGCCGGTCTATTCCCGAGAAGCTCCCCCGTCTTTGCAGGTGCCACCTCAGGCTACACATCGCTGATTGCCGGCGCCTGCCGCACGTACCGCGGATCCTCCACCTGATCCAGCAGAAACCGCGCCAGGTTGCGGCGAGAGCACCATAGCCCCATCCTCCGATCCACGGTCCCGACGTGGACCTTGCCCGGGCCGGCACTATTTCTCAGCAGCGGCACGCGCACGATCGTCCAATCGCGGTCACACGCGCGCACGACCTTCGCCGTCGCCACGACGTCCTCGTAGGCGGGGTGCAGCAGCAGTCGTACCAGCCCCACCAACAGCCGTATGCGCCAATTCGAGGCGTCCTGCGGATCGCGGTCGCTGGGCGTTGCCGTGATGACCAGCCTGCGGATGCCGTGGGCCTGCATCGCCGCGATGATATGCCGCGTGCCGTGCGCGATCGGCCGGCCTGGCGTGAAGGCGCGAGGACCCAGCGCGCTGACCACCGCATCCGCGTGGCGTAGCGCGTCCTTGACGGCGCCCGGATCCGTGATTTCTCCCGCCACAATGGCCAGTCGTTCGTGCCGTATCGGGAGCTTCTCGGGGTGCCGGGCGTAGGCCATCACGTCATAGCCGCGCGCCAGCGCGTCCGCAACCATCAACCGCCCCGTCTTCCCCGTGACCCCGAACAGCCCCAGTCTCATCGGTCACCCTCTCGCCTTGCCGCCTCCCCTACGCCGGTCCCTGCTGCACAAGAGGCCGCCCGTGCGCACTCCGGTCACGCGTTACGCGGTGCGACTCAGCCCGCCGGCCCCGCTTCTGCCTCGGCCGCCACGCGTCGCTCCTCACGTAGCGCTTCCTGCTCTGCTGCCTCAACCATATGAAGGGGGGTGACATTGCCGCTCGCCGGCAACCGCAGCACGGCCAATCCGGCCAGCGCCATAACGACCCCGCCCACGAACAGCGGAGCGCGCCGCGATATCGTGTCACTCATCCACCCGCCGATGCTCGGACCCGTCGCACCTGCGAGCGAGACTGCCATAGCGTCCAGCCCGAACGCAGTACCGACACGTCCCTCCGGCGCCATCCGACCGATATAGGAGCTGATCACCGCCAGCGTTCCGCCGATGCCGAGACCCAGGAGGAACTGCCCGACCACGAGCAGCCAGTAGGTTGGCGCCATCCCCTGGACGATCATCGCCGCAGCCGCCAGCATCGCACTGCCGATGAGCAGCGACCGGCTATTGCCCCGGTCGGCCCACCGGCCTATGGTGGGCGCCGCCAAGGCACTGCTGATGCCCGACACCGTCGCCAGCAGCCCTGAGGCTGACCCCAACAGCGTGCTCCCCGGCATCAGGTCCTGGACGATCAGGGGCATCGTCGGCGACGTGAGCCGCAGTCCGACGCGCAGGGCAAACCTCAGCCCCAATACCAGCCCCAGCAGCGACCCGGCGAAGATCGTGGTGAAGTCCTGACGCATCCTGCTGAAGAACCGTCCTTCGGTGGCGCCCTCAACCGGCGTGAACTCCTCATGCACCAAGAAGAGGATCAGGCCCCCTGACACGATAAGGTAGACGCCTGTGAGCCAGAAGGTGGCGCGGTAGCCCAACGTGTCGGCGGCAAACCCGCCGGTCATCGGCCCAAAGGCCTGCCCCAGGAAGATCGCAAGCTGCAATTTGCCCAACGTCTCGCCCAACCGCTCCTTGGGCGTATTGCTGGCTACCAATGCCGTTGCCGCCGTTACCGTGCCCGTCAGCGCTCCCTGGATCAGCCTGAGCCCCGCGAACTGCCACACATTCTGCGAAAAGCCCTGCAGCCCGATGATAATGGCACCGCCGAACATCGCGCGCATGATCATAACCTTGCGCCCGTGGCGGTCGCCTAATGCGCCCCAGATCGGCCCGAGGATCCCCATGCTGATCGACGACACCGCAATCACAATCCCGCTCCATCGCGCGACCAGGTTGTCCGGCACGCCCAGATCCTGGATGAAATATGTGAAAATGGGGGACGTCGAGGAAAATCCCATGATGGCCAATAACTCAGCTATCCAGACAACCGTAAGGTTGCGTCGCCACTTCGTCATCAAGCGCCTACTCCCAATCGTATAAGGTGGGTCACAGTATAGTCCAACTCACCAAACCAACCGCTGCTACATCAATCTTGAGATCAACTCCGCGGCTACGGCGCCTCCGCCGGCCCCCATCCTGAAATGCACCCGGCAACTCCCACATCTACTCGCCGCCCTGGACCGTCACCTCCGCCAGCCGCACCGCACCGTCCGCCACCGCCCCATCCGGTCCCACCACCGGCAGCCGCACCCCGTCCAGCAGCCCATACATCCCCACCTCGAGGGTATACGTGCCCGGCGGCGCGTCCGGGTCCACCGGGAGCAGATACGCGTCGGCGATCACCGTGCCCGGCGCCCACAACGTCGTCGGCGCTTGCCCGCCCGCCGGCTCATTGTCCTGCTGCCCCCATAGGAAGGTGCCTGTCTCGGCGTTGAACGTCTCCCCCAGCAGATGTGCGAAGACCTTGTATCGTGCCTCGACGGGCGCCTCCGCCTGCCAATAGAGCGTCAGCGCCACGCGGTCGCCCGCGGTCACCTCGGTCCTGGGCAGCGCATAGCCGATCAAGCGGATCTTGTCACCGAAACGGTAGTCGACCGTGGTGGGGATTGCCTCCGGCGTGGTCGCTGCCCCCACGGCTTTGCGCACCAGCGTGAAGGTGCCGACCGGGGTGGGGGGGCTGCCCGGCACGACGACGCTGAGCCGGTAGGCGCCGCCGCTCAGATCGGGCGTCAGGGGGAGGTCGACCTGGTTGCGCACGATGTTGGTCGTCGCCGGCACGGGGGGCACAGCGAAGCGCAGTTCGTCCGTGCCGTTGCTCGCCAGGACCTCGGCGCCATCCGGCAGCGGCGGAATCCAATAGAGCCCCAGGTGCACAGTGTCTCCCGTGCTGTAGCGCGACAGCGGCACGGACGCGCCCACCAGGCCGTAGGAGCTTGTGACGTCTGTCGGCACGACGTACCCCGGCACCACCATCTCGTGGACCGGCACACGGTCGGGCGTACGCGTGTAAAACGTCAGCGATGCCTCGCCGCTGACCACGGTCTGCGACATCACCGAGTGCGCCGCCAGCCACTGCGGCACCGCCTGTGCAGGATCGGTCTGCAATGATTCAGGCGTCGAGACCAGCCAGATGGCCGCGGTCTGCTCCCATATCGGCTGGAGCAATGCCTCTGTAACCGCCGGATCGCTCAAGGCCGCGCCGTAGGCCAGGTCTGTCCTCAGCCCGGCATAGTGCGCGGTAAAGATCGGCCAATCGCGGTCGACGTAGAGCACCACCGCCTCGTCGACGCGCCGCTGGGCGTTCAGAACCTCCGCAATCGTGACATAGTCATCGTGCTGCGTCCGCCCGGGATAGTAGCTCAGCAGCCCGGCGACGGCGGCAGCCGCTGCCAGCCCGGCGGCGCCCACCGCCAGCCAGCGACCCGGACCGAACCGGCGCCTGGTCCCCGTCCACAACACGACGATACCCCACGCCAGCAGCGTCACGTAACAGGCCGCCAGGGGCAGCAGATACCGCGGCACCAGCGGGCGCGAGAAGGCGAACCTCAGTCCCGGCAGCGATACGATCGCGACCACCGCCGGCGGCAGTACCAGCCCCGCCACCAGCATCGCCAGCCCGCCTGTCGCTTCGCTTATCCTATCCGGGGCCGGAGAAGATTGGACCAATCTTCCAGCCCGAGGCTGCTCGGGCTTGGTCCAATCTGGCCTCGCTGCGATCTGTCGCACCACCGCCACCATCCCCACCGCCAATCCCGCGAACGCTCCGACGACCCAAACGGCGTTCGCATCCAGATCGAGTGGATTTCCCACCGCCAGGATCGTCCCGTAGAGCTGGACGAAGAACCCCAGCGTGTACGGCGCATCGCTCGACCACGCGTGCATACGCGGCAAGGCATAGAGTGCCCACGGCAAAAAGAGCGCGACGACGGCCATCTGTGCCGTCACCCAGCCCCAGACCCGCGTCGCTTTCCCCCGCCGGTGCCGCTGCCACCAGAACGCCAGGAAGCCCACGTTGGTCACGACAGGCACCGTCGCCGTCAGATAGAGCGAGGCCAGACTCCCCAACGTCGTCGCGACGTACGCCCCCCATGCCACCCACCGGCGGCGCCGGCCCGCGATGCCCGTCCGCCACAGCCACACCGCCGACCACAATGACGCCGTCGCGAACATTGCCGCCGGTGCGTACATCCGGATCTCCTGCGACCACCAGATCGAGAACCGCGACACCGTCAGTAGCCCCGCGGCCAGAATCCCGGTCCCCGACCCGCCCAGCGCCTTGCCTAACCGGAACACCAGCGGCACCGTGAGCAGGCTGAAGATCACCGAGAGAAAGCGCAGGTTGAACTCGCCCTCACCGGCCACGGCCCGCCAGGCGTGCAAGAGGACGTAGTACAGGGGGGGGTGCACGTCACCGGCCGTCCACCGGATGGCCTCCAAGGCCGGCATCCGGGAGAGCCAGACACCGATGCCCTCGTCCCACCAGATATTGTGATCCGCCAATCCCCACACACGCAGCACAAACGCTACGAGCAAGATGGGAATCAGCGTCCGAGTATTGAGAGTCCGACGACGCCGTGTAGGGTGCACCCGTCTAGTATCCCCCGAACGGGGCGATTCGACAAGGTTAGCAGGCTGCTTGCCCATGCAGGTGGCTTGCCGGTAACCTTGCGAAGGTTTCCGAAACCTTCGCAAGGTTGGGGATGCGTAGATACGGTTGCCTTGATACGGTCGTTTGCATCTCCGCCGCACGATCCTACAATCAACGCCATCCCGAAGCCTCTCCATCTGCTACTGATAACTGCCAACCGAAAACTGTAAACTGTCGATATCTGATGAAAGGCATCGCACACTTCCTCACCGGCATCGCGCTGGCTACCTGCTTTCCGGCTGTCGTTGCCCAGGCACGACAGGGATCGCTGCTGCCGGTCCTGGCCGGCATCGGGGCGATGTTGCCCGACCTCCTCGACTTCCGCTTCGTCCGCTACCTCGTGCGCTATGACGCCGAGATCGACCCTGGGCCTGTGCCCGATGCCGCTACGGCCCATGCCGCCGCACAGTCTGTGGCCGACGCCCTCGTCCGCGCGATGCGCGAGGCCTACGATCATAGCGTGCCCCAGCGCGTCATTTCCCACACCCTTCGTCTGGGCGCCGACCTTTGGCGTCGTTACACGATTTGCTTTGATTCCGAGCGGGGAGAGGTCGCTGTCAGGATAGGGCCGCTCGTCAACACCGGCGGGGTGGAGGCGCCGGGCGCGCAGCCGCCTGAGGCCACGGCGAGGCGCCGGTTGGGCTTCCCTCTCTCCGACGACTACAGTCGCTGCTACGACGTGGCCGCTTTCACCGGCCCGAGCTTCACCTTTGCGCGTGAGGGCAACACGCTCGCCGTCCGCTTCCTCGACTGGCATCACGGCTGGACGCACAGCCTCCTGTTGGCGGTCCTCGCCGGGCTCATCGTCGGCGCGCCGGTGGGGTTGGCGTGGGGAGAGACAGCCGGTCTGTGGAGCGGGCTCCTGGTGGCCATAGGCGCTGCAGCCCACGCCGTGGAGGACCAACTCGGCTATATGGGCTGTGGCCTGGCGTGGCCCGCTATTCGCAGACGCCTGCCCGGCCTGCGGCTCCTCCACGCGAGCGAGGCAGTGCCCAATTTCCTCGTCGTCTGGACGTCACTCGCCCTGATCCTGCTCAACCTGGACCGATTCGGCGGGCCGGGGCGGCTCCCTCTGATCCCCTACGTGCTGCTCGCGATCGTCGCGCCCTGGGCGATCCTCGGTGGCATCCATCTTGTGCGGCGGCATCGTGCCCCCCTTGACCCTGCCGGATCCCCCCTCGCCGATGCCGAACGTCTGGCCGAAGCCGACGGCCTCGGCCAATGATCCACCATTCTTGTTCGCCAGGGTGCGGGCAGGCCACCCATAGGCATCAAGCTAAGGAGAGCCAGCACAGTGCCGGGGATCTTTCTGAAGTCCCCGGCACTTGAAAGCAAGTCAACGGCGGCCGTGGGTGCCTTCGTTTCAGGTGCCGGGGACCTCGCGCCGTCGGCGGCGCCAAGGCTCCCCGGCACCCTCTCGGCGGCCTTAGCTTGATGCACATGGGCAGGCCACCCGCAGAGGTAATGGGATGTTCGCGACGAACCTTGCGAAGGTCCCGGAAGCCTTCGCAAGGTGAGCCATCTGAAATGCGATAGCCCTGCCTTGTTCCCTTCGTTTTTCTCGCCCTGATCCTCCACGTGGTATAATCCGACCCGTGAATGTCTATCAACCCCCATGGCCTTTCCGGCGGCAGGTCCGTGTCCCGGCGGTCGCGGGAGCCCTTGTCATCGGCCTGCTGCTGGCCCTGAGCGCCTGCGACGGCATCCTGACCCCACCGCCGACACCCACGCCGACGCCGGTGTCGACGTTGGCCCGGGGTCTCGCGACGCCCACCATCTCGCCTGAGATTTACCTGACCCCGATCCCCCCGACGCCCACGTTCACACCGTCGCCTACCCCCACGCCGGTCGTACACGTCGTCGCGAGCGGCGATACCTTGTTCGGGATTGCCCTGGACTACGGCGTCAGCGTCGATGCCCTGGTGCGTGTGAACGGACTCAACGAAGAGGACTTTCTGAGCATCGGCCAGGTCCTGATCATTCCGCTTGAGGAAGAGGATGAGCTCGTTGACGATGGCATGCAGGTGCCGCAGGGCAACGTGATCCTGCCTACGCCCACACCGGTGGGGCTCTCCGTCACCGGCATATCGCTCTTTCACACCCCGGTCGGCGGAATCTGGTGTATGGGCGAGATCCTGAACACCACCGGCGAACCGGTGACCAACCTCCAGGTGGAGGTGAACTTGCTGGCGCCCGACGCTACATCGCTCATGACGGCCCGCGCGCTGGCCGCGGCTGACTACCTGGCACCTCAGGAGCGCACCCCCTTCTCGGTGCTCTTCAAGAACCCGCCCAACGGTGTCGTGGACGCGGAGGTGAACCTGGTGCGCGGTGAGGCCATCAGCCTGATTACGTCGGGCTTCGTGCCGGTTCAGGTCGTAGCTGCCGAAGGAAGCGTCTCCGGCCCGCAATACCGCGTACGGGGCGCACTGCGCAACGACAGCGAGCAAGCCCTCACCCGCGTTGCCGTGGTCGCTACCATCTATAATGCCGACGGTGCCGTGGTCGGCTACCGCGAACTCGTCATGCCCGACGACTTCGTGCTGGGCTCTGGTGAGGAGCGCCCCTTCGACGTCTTGCTCACGCCTCAGGAAGTCACGCCCCCCTCCGGCTTTAGCGCCATCGCCTGGGGCGTCGCCGGCTGACCCTGACCCCGGGCAATCGTGCTACCTCCCGCCAGGTGATCCGCGCCCGAAAACGCGTTTCCCCGACGTTGACGCTTCTTCTGACTGTGTTATAATGCCCTGTCGCATATCTTTGGCTTTTTGGGATTTGTTTCGTGACACGGGTACGCTCCAAGCACACTCTCAGGGATCTCGAAAGTATCCCAGGAGGGAAGGGTAGAGAATGTCAGTAGCAGACCTTGGCGTTAAATCTTACGCTCGTATTGCTAGCGCTTTGCCGCTACCGGGTCTAGTAGAGATGCAGTTGCAGTCCTATCAGTGGCTGCAAGAGAAGGGATTGTACGAGCTGTTCGATGAGGTTTCACCGATTGACAGCTTTAATGGCCTTCTGAGCTTGTACCTGCCTGGCCTGAAGGCCGAAGAGGCAGGTTTCGACCTGAAATATCGCTTCGGCGAGCCGAAGCACGATCAGCAGGAGTGTCTGGAGCGCGATCTCACGTACGCCGGTCCTTTGTACGTGCAAGTTGCGCTCGTTAATCGGGAGACCAGTGAGATCGTTGAGCAAGAGATCTTTTTGGGCGATCTCCCGCTAATGACCGAGCACGCGACGTTCATTATTAACGGGACTGAGCGTGTCGTGGTTAGTCAGTTGATTCGATCTCCAGGTGTCTATTTCGGTCTTGAGGAAGATGCCGGGCGGCGGCTGGCCAGCGCGAAGCTGATTCCCGACCGCGGTGCCTGGATGGAGTTCGAGACCCGCAAGTCCGGATATCTCACGCTGCGGTTCAACCGTAAGCGCACGATTCCTGTGACCATCTTCCTGCGTGCGCTCGCTGCCGTGGATGATCCTCTGCACAGCAATCTATTGACGGCGGGCGAGTCCGAAGAGCTTATTGAGCTCTTCCGGGAGGCCGACAACGATCCCGATCATCCCTGGATTTCGGACACCATTCGCCAGGAACCCACGTGGGATTTGAAGGCCGGTCGTAGCGTTGCACAAGAGGCGCTGATTGAGTTCTACCGCCGTATGCGCCCCGGTGATCCTCCCACGCTGGAGAACGCCGAGGAGTATATGGTCTCACAACTCTTCGATCCTCAGCGCTATAACCTGCAGGAAGTAGGCCGCTACAAGCTTAATCAGCGCATGCAGATCAACGTCCCGATGTCCATTCGGACGATCACGAAGGATGACTTCGTCGCGTTGGTCCGGCGGATGATTCACATCAATAATGGGGTTGCGGGTCCGGATGACATGGACCACCTCGGGAATCGTCGCGTCAAGACGGTGGGTGAGCTGGTCCAGGCGAAGGTCCGCATTGGGTTGGTTCGCATGGAACGGGTCGTCCGGGAGCGTATGAGCATCCGCGATGAATCCCCGACGCCTGTGAGCCTGATCAACATTCGACCTGTGGTGGCTTCGATCCGGGAATTCTTCGGTTCGAGTCAGCTTTCACAGTTTATGGAGCAGACCAATCCTCTCTCCAGCCTGACGCACAAGCGCACGCTCTCTGCGCTGGGGCCGGGAGGCCTGCGGCGTGAGCGCGCGGGCTTTGATGTGCGCGATGTGCACCACAGCCACTATGGGCGTATCTGCCCCATTGAGACGCCTGAAGGACCCAATATCGGTCTCATTGGCCGCCTTAGCACGTATGGTCGCGTCAACGAGCTCGGGTTCATCGAGACTCCCTACCGGCGCGTGATTCGTACCGTGCCAAACAGTGTCGATCAGCTAACCGGTGAGATCCTGCGCGACGACGTTGAAGACCCCGAGACGGGTGGGGTCGTAGCGACCGCCGGCGCGACGATTACGCCGGAGTTGGCGGAGACAATTGCTGCTTTGGTGTTACACGATCCGGTGCGGATCAAGCCACGTGTCACAGAAGAGATCATCTACCTGTCGGCGGATCGGGAGGAGCCCTATACGATCGCTCAGGCAAATGCCTCACTGGACACAGACGGTCGTTTTCTCGACGATCGCGTCGTGTCTCGCAAGGGCGACGGTTACATCTTTGCCCCCCCGGATCGTATCGACTTCATCGATGTCGCGCCGATCCAGATGGTCGGTGTGTCCGCAGCATTGATCCCGTTCCTGGAGCACGACGATGCAAACCGTGCGTTGATGGGATCGAACATGCAGCGTCAGGCCGTACCGCTTATCAGTCCTCAAGCACCCATCGTGGGCACGGGGATCGAGCGTGCGGCAGCCCTCAACTCGGGGTTGGTCATCACCTCACGCGAAGCAGGCGTGGTGCTGAGTGCCGCGGGTGACCGTGTGGTTGTCCTCCAGGACGATGGTGAGGTTGCTACCTACACTCTGCAGAAATATGCGCGGTCGAACCAGAGTACGTGCATCGACCAGCGTGTTGCAGTGGTCAAGGGCCAACGTGTTGAGGTTGGCGACGTCCTTGCAGACAGCTCCTCGACAGAGGATGGACAGCTTGCCCTGGGACAAAACGTCCTCGTGGCGTTTATGTCGTGGGAGGGCGGTAACTTCGAGGACGCGATTTTGCTGAGCGAAGACCTGGTTCGCCAGGATCAGTTCACCTCCGTGCACGTGGAGAAACACGAACTCTCAGCTCGGGATACCAAACTGGGTCCGGAAGAGGTGACGCGCGAGATTCCCAATGTGTCGGAGGAGGCGCTGCGCGATCTCGACGAAGAGGGCATTGTTCGTATCGGCGCCGAAGTCGGCCCGCTGGACGTGCTCGTGGGCAAGATCACGCCCAAGGGTGAGAAAGAACTTACGCCTGAGGAGAAACTGCTTCGGGCAATCTTCGGTGAGAAGCTGCGCGACGTCAAGGACACCAGCTTGCGGATGCCGCACGGCGCCCATGGCAAGGTTGTAGACGTCAAGGTGTTTGATCGCGAGGAATACCGGGACCTGCCCGCAGGCGTCGAGAAAGTCGTTCGCGTCAATGTGGTTCAGCGTCGCAAGATCACTGAGGGTGACAAGATGGCGGGCCGTCACGGTAACAAGGGGGTCATCTCCCAGATCGTGCCGATCGAGGATATGCCTTTCCTGGCGAATGGCCGCGCGATCGACATTATCCTCAATCCGCTGGGTGTGCCGGGCCGCATGAATATCGGTCAGGTGCTGGAAACCCATCTCGGATGGGCGGCACATCGGCTTGGGTTTGGCACGATGACACCTGTTTTTGACGGTGCGAACGAGCTGGAGATCGCAGCGGAGTTGGCGCGGGCCTGGCTGATAGACCAGGCTTGGGACGACATTACGGAGCAGGCCTGGACGTGGTTGAAGGCACAGGAGTACCCGCTGGAGTCGCTGGTCGATGACGAAGAGGCCCGGCTGATCTACATTGCTTCGTGGTTAGCCCCCAAGGGTTACGATGTCGATCAACTCCGTGACGATAGGATCTACGCGCGACGCTCCGTGCTTCGGGAGTGGCTCCTGGATTTCGGTTACGATCCTGACACTCTGCTTTCGTTCGAGAACGATGTGCGGTCAGTGCCTGAGCGCCAGGCCGTCGATCTCAAAGCGCAGGCAGTCTGCTTACGTTTGTGGATGGAAGCCCAGGGCGAGGACGTTGAGGGTCAGACAGACGATGACGCAATTCTCCTGGCGACACGTTATAGCCAGGAGCACAACGAACCCCTGCCGACGTTGGGCAAGATGATCCTGTATAACGGGAAGACGGGTGAGCCCTTCGATCAACCGGTGACGGTGGGCATCATCTATATGATGAAGCTCGCGCACCTGGTCGAGGATAAGGTTCATACGCGGTCGACGGGGCCATACTCCTTGGTAACCCAGCAACCTCTGGGCGGCAAGGCGCAGTTCGGTGGCCAGCGCTTCGGAGAGATGGAAGTGTGGGCGCTGGAGGCCTATGGCGCAGCCTATACCCTGCAGGAGATGCTGACGATCAAGTCGGACGACGTGCAGGGTCGTGTCAAGGCGTACGAGTCGATCGTGAAGGGGCTGCCCATCGAGGAACCGGGGATCCCCGCTTCGTTCAAGGTGTTGGTCAAAGAGCTGCAGAGTCTGGCGCTTTCGGTGGAGGCTGTGACTGACTCCGGGGAGGTGCTGCACTTTGGTCGTGATGATCGCCGTGCCCAGCTTCCGAAGTTGGGGATGGGGTTGCTTGGGTTGACGCCGCAGAATGTGCGTTAGTGGCTAATAGATTGGTCCAATCTTCGGAGATTGGACCAATCTTGGTTTCTGGTGGGATTTGACCTATTTAGGTTATATGGTAGAATTCCCATTCGCGTAAGGGTGGCAGCCACATCTCCTGTCATCTACATGTGGAACGTTACACGGTCGACAACGAGGAGGCCATCGCAGCGAAGATGGCCTTCTTCACTGCGAAAAAGGGAAGCGCCCTGGTGAGGGCGAGTCTTGAAGAAGGGTTAGACCTGATTTAGGAGGAAAAAGTGCCGACGATTAACCAATTGGTGCGGAAGGGCCGAAAGCCAAAGGCACGGCAGCCGAAGTCTCCAGCACTCGCCTATAATGTGAATACCAAGCGGGGTGGCAGGCGCACACGTGTAAAGGAAGGAAACCCCCAGAAGCGGGGTGTTTGCACGATCGTGCGCACGACGACGCCGAAAAAGCCCAACTCTGCGCTGCGGAAGATCGCTCGCGTGCGGCTTTCCAATCGTCTTGAGGTCACGGCCTATATTCCCGGTGAGGGACATAACCTTCAGGAGCACTCGGTCGTGCTGGTTCGTGGCGGGCGTGTCAAGGACCTTCCCGGTGTGCGCTACCACATTGTGCGCGGCGCATTGGACTGTGCCGGTGTGGGCGGGCGTCATCAAAAGCGCTCCAAGTACGGCACCAAGGCCGGATAATTGTAGCGAGGATGGAGTAAAGTATGTCAAGACGTAATCGTCCAGCCAGGCGAGCGGTTGAGCCCGATATTCGCTACAATAGCGTGCCGATGCAGAAGTTCATGAACCGGATGATGCGCGGAGGTAAGAAGAGTGTGGTCCAGCGCATCATGTACGAAGCACTAGATCAGGCAGAGGCGCGCGCGAATAAGCCGGCGGTGGAGGTTTTCAACGAGGCAATGCAGAACGTGTTGCCCTCGGTCGAGGTGAAGCCCCGTCGTGTGGGTGGGGCGACCTATCAGATCCCGGTTGAGGTGCCCGAGTACCGGCAGCTTTCACTGGCGATCCGCTGGTTGTTGGCTGCGGCGCGCAGCCGTCCGGGGCGGGGTATGGCTTCGAAGCTGGCCGCAGAGCTCGTGGATGCCTCGAATGGCGTCGGGTCCGCGGTCAAGAGGCGTGAGGACACGCTGAGGATGGCGGAGGCTAACCGAGCATTCGCCCATCTCCGCTGGTAAGATATCCTGCTCTTCAGGGAGCAGTGAAGTCTGTGCGGGCTGTCGCGGGTAGCTGAAACTGAGATATAGCGATGGCCGAAGTACATTCACTTGAGAATATACGCAACATCGGGATCATTGCCCACATCGATGCGGGCAAGACCACGACGACTGAACGGATCCTTTTTTACACTGGGCGCACACATCGTCTCGGCAATGTGGACGAAGGTACCACCATTACCGATTGGATGGACCAGGAGAAGGAACGCGGGATCACGATCACGTCTGCGGCTGTCACGTGTTTCTGGCACGGTTGCCAGATCAACATCGTTGATACGCCCGGACATATCGATTTCACCGCAGAAGTTCAGCGTAGCCTGCGGGTGCTCGACGGGGGAGTAGTTGTCTTCGACGGCACCGCCGGAGTGGAGCCTCAGTCCGAAACGGTATGGCGGCAGGCTCAGGAGTTCAAAGTCCCTCTGATTGCGTTTGTGAACAAGATGGACAAGTTAGGAGCTGACTTTTCCTACGCTGTCCAGACGATTCACGAGCGCTTGAAGGCCAATCCCGTTCCCGTCCAGTGGCCCATTGGGGCCGAGGGTGATTTCCGCGGAATGGTTGACCTGATTGAGTGGCGAGGCGTCTTCTGGCCCGACGAACTTGGGCAGATGCCGGAGTTCGGTCCGGTTCCGCCAGAGGTCCAGGAGAGGGCTCACGAGGCCCGCGAGGCGATGATCGAGTCGATTGTCGAAACCGATGATGACTTGACCAACCGCTATCTGGAAGGTGAGGAGATCACGTCTGATCAGTTACGCGTGGCGCTACGCGCCGCGGTGATCTCCGGGCAGATGCAGCCCGTGTTGTGTGGTTCTTCACTACGCAACAAGGGCGTTCAGCAACTGCTGGATGCGATTGTTGATTACTTACCCTCTCCGTTGGATATACCGCCGATCACGGGGGAAAATCCAAAGAAGGAGCGGGTTGAGGAGCGCCCGGCGGATCCATCGGCTCCGTTGGCGGCGCTGATCTTTAAAATAGCTTCGGATCCTTATGCGGGACGCCTGGCGTACTTCCGGATCTACTCCGGCACGCTGACCCGCGGGAATGTCTACCTGAATGCAGGCAAGCAGATCCGCGAGCGTGTCACCAAGTTGCTGAGGATGTTTGCCGATCGCCGAGAGGAGGTCGACGAACTGATGGCCGGCGACATTGGGGCAACGGTAGGCCTGAAGAACACGGTCACCGGCGACACGCTTTCGGCGTTGAACGCGCCGATTGTTCTGGAGCCGATCGTCTTCCCGGAACCGGTGATCGCAATCGCTGTGGAGCCCAAGACGGTGGCCGATCAGGATCATCTGGCAGAAGCGTTGGCGCGACTGTCGGAAGAAGATCCCACCTTCCAAGTCCAGATGGACGAAGGGACCGGCCAGACGATTCTGAGGGGTATGGGTGAGCTTCATCTGGAGATCCTGGTTGATCGAATGCTCCGGGAGTTTCGGGTTGAGGCAAATGTCGGTAGGCCACGCGTTGCGTATAAGGAAACGGTTACACAGACCGGTCGTTCTGAGGTAGTTTTCGATCGGATGTTGGCCGGCAAACCCCAGTATGCTCGGGTAGTGCTGGAAGTCAGCCCGGCAGGGGTTGGGAAGGCATCCGGGTTTGTTAATCTACTGCGTCCGCAGGACCTGGCAGCTCAATTCGTTGAGTCTGTCAGAGCTGGGGCGCTAGAGTCGTTGGATAGCGGCCTGATTGCCGGGTACCCTATGGTCGGTATCGAGGCCCGGCTGGTAGATGCGAGTGCGGATCCGGTGTTGTCGTCAGAGGTCGCGTTTCGGGCTGCAGCTGCGCGGGCTTTTCGCCAGGCAGTAGAAGTCGCGCAGCCCGTGGTGTTGGAGCCGATGATGGATGTAGAGGTAGTGATGCCGGAAGGGTTCGTCGGTGAGGTGCTTGGCGATTTGAACGCCAGAGGTGCCGAGATCAGACTGATGGAGCCCAGACCCGGTGGTGGTCAGGCGATTCGGGCGTTTGCCCCCCTGGCCAGGATGTTTGGATATGCTACCGATCTGCGAAGTCTGACGCAAGGACGAGGTACATTTACGATGGAGTTTCACCATTACGAACCGGTGGACTCCCGGCAGATGGATGCCATCGTGTACGGCTATGGGGTGTGAGTGCACGGGCGGATAAGTGTCAGCCAAGCTGACATAGAGTCGATCACTAAGAGCACACTGAACTAATCTGTAGGCAGAATAAGGAGAGGCAAGCAATGGTTAAAGAGGTTTTTGAGCGCACGAAACCACATGTGAACGTTGGGACCATTGGTCACATCGATCACGGCAAGACAACGCTGACCGCTGCGATTACGCGGACGCTATCCACCAAGGGGTGGGCGGAGTTCAAGCCGTACGATGAGGTTGCGAAGGCGGATGCGAAGATGTTCCGCCGTGATGCGACCAAGATCCTCACCGTGGCGATTTCGCACGTTGAGTACGAGACCGAGAATCGTCACTATGCACACGTGGACTGCCCCGGTCACCGCGATTACATCAAGAACATGATCACGGGTGCGGCCCAGATGGATGGCGCGATTCTGGTAGTTTCCGCTGTCGACGGTCCCATGCCCCAGACCCGCGAGCACATTCTGTTGGCGCATCAGGTTGAGGTCCCGGCGATGGTGGTCTACCTTAATAAGGTCGACCTGATGGACGATCCCGAGCTGTTGGAGCTGGTGGAGCTCGAGATCCGCGAACTGCTGAATACCTATCAGTTCCCTGGCGATGAGACACCCATCGTACAGGGTTCGGCGCTCCAGGCCCTTACTTGCCAGAGCAATGACCCTGATGATCCCGCCTATGCTTCCATCTGGGAGCTGATGCGCGTGGTGGATGAATACATTCCCACGCCTGTACGCGATGAGGATCGCCCGTTCTTGATGCCGATCGAGGACGTTTTCTCGATCAAGGGACGCGGTACCGTTGTGACCGGTCGTGTCGATCGTGGCTCGATGAAGCCCAACACCGAGGTCGAGCTCGTGGGCGATATGTACGAGAAGCCCCGCCGGACCGTGGTTACGTCTATGGAGATGTTCCACAAGACGCTGCCCGTCGTGCAGGCTGGTGACAACGCCGGGCTGCTGCTGCGTGGTGTCGGGAAAGAGGAAGTGGGTCGAGGCGTTGTCGTCGCTGCCCCGGGGTCCATTCAGGCCCTGCGCAAGTTCGAGGCCTCGGTCTACATTCTGCGCAAGGATGAGGGCGGTCGTCACAAGCCGTTCTTCAGCGGCTACAAGCCGCAGTTCTATATCAACACCATGGACATCACCGGTGTGGTGGAGCTGCCCGAGGGTGTTGAGATGGTCATGCCCGGCGACAACACTACGATGATTGTTGAACTGATCAGCCCGGTTGCTCTCGAGGCCGGTCACCGCTTCGCGATTCGCGAAGGTGGCCTGACCGTCGGCGCCGGTGTGATCACCAAGATGATTGGTTAAGACTAGGGAGCCCTACAGGGTGGTTTATGGCTAAACAACGCATTCGCATTCGGTTGAAGGGATACGATCATCGCATTTTGGACGAGTCCGCCCGGCGGATCGTAGAGGCTGCTGAGCGTACGGGTGCTCATGTCGCGGGTCCGGTGCCCCTGCCCACAAGAATCGAGCGGTTCACCGTTCGACGTTCACCGTTCATCGATAAGGACACGCACGAGCATTTCGAGATTCGTACGCACAAGCGTTTGATCGATATCCAGGATCCGGATTCGAAGACGATTGACACGCTGATGCGACTCAATATGCCGGCCGGTGTGGATATCGAGATCAAGCTGTAGTCCGATCCGTTCTCGCAGGCCAGGGTTCGTTAAGTCTGTTGTAGTCTGATTAACCGCCCCCTGGTTATCGGCTCACCGAGCACGTAGAGCTGATGGCCAGGGGGGTGGTGTCGAAGACACTGGGATGATGCGGCGTGTCAAGAGTACGGTACGCGGGCCTGAAGGAAGCAGTGATGAAAGGCCACGGTGACTGGGCTCGAGCGCTGGCAGTCCCAAGGAGGAATTGGTGAAAGGTATTCTAGGACGAAAGGTTGGAATGACCCAGATCTTCCGGGAAGACGGCACGGTTGTGCCGGTTACCGTTGTAGAGGCTGGGCCATGTTATGTGACGCAACTTCGTCTGCCGGAACGTGATGGGTATCGGGCCGTGCAACTTGGCTATGGTAGTGCCAAGGCTAAGCACTTGACCCGGGGGCAGATGGGGCACCTTGAGCGTGCCGGCACGCCGCAACTGCGCTATCTGCGCGAGGTGCGGACTCGTGAAGATGAAGAGCAATACAAGGTCGGTCAGCGGATCCTTGCCGACATCTTCACCCCCGGCGAGCGTGTCGATATCGAAGGGCGCTCCAAGGGACGCGGATTCGCCGGCGTTGTGAAGCGCTACCATTTCGCGGGTGGCCCGCGAACGCACGGTCAATCCGACCGCGAGCGTGCACCGGGCTCCATTGGTGCGTGTGCAACACCGGGCAAGGTCTGGAAAGGCCAGAAGATGCCTGGGCAGATGGGAAACAAGCAGATCACTGTCCAGAATCTGGAGGTCGTGTTGGTTGACCCGGAGCGAAACCTCCTGGCTGTGCGCGGCTCTGTGCCGGGGCCCAAGGGTGCGCTGGTTATGGTCAAGGGCGCCCGTAAGCAAAAGGTTGCCAAAGGAGGCTAGCTATGCTCGTTCCCGTCATCAACATGCAGGGCGAGAAGGTCAGTGAGATCGAACTGCGATCTGAGATCTTCGAAGCCTCGGTCAATATACCGTTGATCCACCAGGCGCTGGTACGCCAGTTGTCCAACGCACGCCTGGGAACTCACAGCACAAAGACTCGCGGTGAGAATAACCGGTCAAAGGCCAAGTGGTATCGCCAGAAGGGAACCGGCCGCGCTCGGCACGGAAGCCGCAATGCGCCGATTTTCGTCGGCGGTGGTATTGCGCACGGGCCGAAGCCGCGGAGCTACGCGAAGAAGATGCCCAAGAAGATGCGACGTGCCGCGTTGCGCTCGGCGTTGTCCGCGAAGGCGGCTGAGCAGCAAGTGATCATCTTGGATAAGCTAGAGATGGAAGCTCCGAAGACGAAGGAGATCGCGGGCACGCTTCGCCGAATCTCCTCGAATGGGGGCAAGACGCTGATCCTGCTGCCGGAGCGCAATACCCCGGTCGAGTTGTCGGTACGAAACCTGCCAACAGCTAAGGCGCTACGGGCTCAATACTTGAACATCCGTGATCTTCTGGATTTCGATACCCTGGTGATGCCGTTGGCGTCGCTCGAGACCATCGAGTCCCTTCTGGGCACGGGTAGACCCCGGTCTGCTGCGGCGGATGTCCAATCCGCTGGGGTCGAGGAGTAAGGTCTGATGCATAGCTACGATATTATCGTGCGACCACTGGAAACCGAGAAGTCCTATACCCTGCGCGAGCAGGGGAAGTACGTTTTCATCGTTCACGTGGACGCGAATAAACACGAGGTAAAGCGTGCGGTCGAGGAGATCTATGGTGTGAACGTCGATCGCGTGCGAACGATGATCATGCCCGGCAAGGTCAACAAGACGCGGGGCCGACGTGCTGTGAAGCGTCATGCTCCTTGGAAGAAGGCGATCGTGACGTTGGTCAGTGGCGGCCGGATTGAGGCATTGGAGGCGTAGGATGGCGATTAGGAAGTTCAATCCAACGTCCCCCGGTCGGCGCCATATGACCGGGCAGACGTTCGAAGAGATCACGCGCACTGGGCCGGAGAAGAGTCTATTACTCCCGCTGAACAAGCAGGCGGGTCGCAACTCGTATGGTCGCATCACCGTGCGCCACCGAGGCGGCGGACACGCTCGGAAATACCGCGTCATCGATTTCAAGCGGGATAAGCACAATATCCCTGCGCGGGTTGATTCGATCGAGTACGATCCGAACCGCTCTGCTCGAATCGCGCTGCTGGTCTATGCAGATGGCGAAAAGCGTTACATCATCGCACCTTTGGGGCTCAAGGTCGATGATAAGGTTCTCAGTTCCAGGGACGAAGCTGAGGTTCGCGTGGGCAACGCCCTGCCCCTCGATAGAATCCCGATGGGAACTCTTGTGCACAACATCGAACTCCACCCCGGACGCGGTGGCCAGATGGTGCGTGCGGCCGGCTCTGCGGCACAATTGATGGCAAAGGAGGGCGATTACGTATCGCTCCGTCTGCCAAGCGGCGAAATCCGGCTGGTCCGCAAAGTCTGTATGGCCACGGTCGGCCAGGTCGGCAATCTGGACCACGCGAATGTGAAACTTGGCAAGGCCGGTCGGAAGCGATGGTTGGGATGGCGCCCTGCGGTTCGTGGCTCGGCGATGTCGCCGCGCGATCATCCGCATGGTGGTGGGGAAGGTCGTACGCCCATCGGTATGCCCGGGCCGAAGTCGCCTTGGGGTTGGCGCACACTGGGTAGAAAGACCCGCCACAATAAGGAAACGGATAAGTATATCGTTCGGCGGCGTCAATCCGGCTCACGCCGGAGCCGCTAGTAAGGGAGGAAGTCGTTATGTCGCGTTCCTTGAAAAAAGGGCCGTACGTCGAACCGAAGCTGTTGCAGAAGGTCGAGGAGATGAACCGGACCGGCAACAAGCGGGTGATTCGCACGTGGTCGAGGGCCTCCGTGATCTTCCCGCAGATGGTTGGACACACGTTGGCGGTCCACGATGGACGCCGGCACGTGCCGATCTATGTGACGGAGAACATGGTGGGACATCGACTGGGTGAGTTTGCGCCGACCAGGACCTTCCGTGGCCATGTGGCCAGGGAGAAGAAGGTCCGGGTCATGGTGAGGTAAGGCGATGCCGGAGACAGCTCGAGCAACAGCTAGATATATCCCGATGTCGCCCCTGAAGGTGCGGCGCGTGATCGATGCTCTCAGGGGAATGACTGCTCAGGACGCGATGGTCGCCCTGGATGCGATGCCTCATGCAGCCGCTATGCCCGTCTCAAAGCTGATTCGATCGGCTGTGGCAAATGCCGACGAGATGGGTCTCGATATCAACAGCCTGTATGTCGCAAGAATCGCGGCCGATGAAGGTCCAGGCGTGATGCCTGGAAAAGGTTGGCGTGCACGGTGGGGAAGCCGGGGACGGTACCGCCCTATTCGCAAGCGCTCGTCCCATATCTCGGTCGTTCTTGAGGAACGACAGGATTTACAGGCGTAAGGAGGCTTATCTTGGGGCGCAAAGTACATCCCTATGGTTTTCGTCTGAAGGTTATCCGGGACTGGAAGTCTCGGTGGTTTGCACAGGGTCGTGAGTATGCGGATCTGTTGGATGAAGATCGGAAGATCCGCAGTCTCATCACCAATCTAATGACTGAGCGGTCTCGTGATGGGCAGAGTGGCATCTCTCGCGTTGAGATCGAGCGTTTCCCGCCAAACCAGGTCTCGGTCATCGTCTGGACCTCGCGTCCCGGCGTCGTGATCGGCAGGAAAGGTGAGAACGTCAAGGCCATCCGTAAGGAAGTTGAGGACTTGACGGGTGGGAAGCGTGTGCACATTGACGTGCAGGAGGTCGAGCAGCCGGACCTTGATGCGAGGTTGGTTGCCGAGAATATCGTTGCTCAGTTAGAGAAGCGTATCTACCACAACCGCGCGATGAAGCGAGCGCTGCGGCAGGCAATGCGGGCTGGGGCTGAGGGTATTAAGGTGATGTGCAGTGGGCGCTTGTCGGGCTCGGAAATGGCCCGACGTACGTGGATGCGGGATGGCCGTGTGCCTCTGCAGACGCTACGTGCTGACATCGACTATGCTCAGGAAGAGGCCCGGACCACCTACGGGCGCATCGGGGTCAAAGTGTGGATCTACAAGGGCGAAGTACTGCCCCAGGTGTCCGCCGCCCTCGAAGAGGCGCACTAACCTGCCGGTTCTGGGGGTAAGGAGATCGAGCTATGTTGATGCCGAAACGCATGAAATATCGTAAGCAGCATCGCGGGCGAATGAAGGGCATGGATGGCCGAGGCGTGAGCGTCGATTTCGGCGACTTCGGGCTGCAGGCCCTTGAGCCCTGTTGGATGTCCGCGCGGCAGATCGAGGCGGCACGGCGCACGATTGTGCGTCATATGCGCCGTCGCGGCAAGTACTGGGTTCGCATTTTCCCTGACAAGCCCATCACCAGCAAGCCAGCGGAGACGCGCATGGGCAAGGGAAAGGGCGATGTGGACTACTGGGCGGCGGTAATCCGACCGGGTCGTGTGTTGTTTGAGGTCGGGGGTGTGCCGGAGGACATTGCGAACGAAGCGCTGCGTCTGGCCGCCTACAAGCTGCCCATCAGGACCCAGATCATCACCCGTATCGAATACGGTGGCGGAGCAGGAGCGTAGGCATGCGCACGAGTGAGATAAGAAGTATCGCATCTGATGAACTGCGCACTCGTCTGCAGGAAACTCGCCGCGAGTTGTTCAACCTACGTCAGCAATGGTATGCCGGCAGCTTACAGGATCACAATCGACTAAACGCTGTCCGCAAGGATATCGCCCGTATCCTGACGATCCTGCGTGAGCGAGACCTGGCCGCAGAAGCTGCGGGAGCTGCAGAAAAAGAAGAAGGAGCGGCGGTATGAGGGAGCGACGAAGACGACTGGTCGGCATCGTGACCAGCGACAAGATGGACAAAACCGTGGTTGTGACTGTTGAGCGACGATACCGCCACTCGCTGTATGAGAAGGTAATCCGCTCGGCGAAGAAGTATTCGGCGCACGATGAGCGCAACGACTGTCGCGTGGGTGATAAGGTCCAGATCGTGGAAACGCGCCCCTATAGCCGTCGGAAGCGTTGGGCTGTCGAGGAGATTCTGGAGCGCGCCGCATAGCCGGCTGTGAGGGAGTCGTGCAATGATCCAACGAGAATCGCGGTTAAAGGTAGCTGACAATACGGGAGCCCAGGAGTTGTTGTGTATCCGGGTGTTGGGCGGATCACGGCGTCGCTACGGCTACGTCGGAGATTCAATCGTCGCCACGGTCAAAGCGGCCACTCCAACCTCCTCTGTGAAAAAAGGTGAAGTTGTTCGCGCTGTTATTGTGCGTGTCGCCAAAGAGTATCGTCGTCCGGATGGTTCCTACATCCGCTTTGACGATAACGCCGCGGTCATCCTAGATACTGCCGGGTTGAATCCGCGGGGTACGCGCATCTTCGGGCCGGTCGCTCGCGAACTGCGAGAGCACGGCTTTATGAAGATCGTGTCGCTGGCGCCGGAAGTACTATAGTGCCGGTGATGAGGAACTGAGAAATGAATCGGATAAGGAAAGGCGACACTGTCGAGGTTATCGCAGGCGATGACATCGGCGTTCGCGGAGAAGTCCTGCGCGTATCGGTGAAGGATAACCGAGTTGTAGTGTCGGGCGTCAATATGGCCATCAAGCATCAGGATGCGCAGCGCGCTGGGCGTTCGCAGGTGCAAGGTGGACGGGTTCAGTTTGAGGCTCCGATGTCTCTCTCCAACGTGATGCCGGTCTGTCCTAGCTGCAGCCAGGCCACACGTGTGGGATTCGGAGAGGTCGAGGGCCGCAAGGCGCGTATCTGTCGCAAGTGCGGCGAGGTGATGGATTAAGGAGATGGGGACTATGCAACGGTTAGCGAAGCAATACCGTGATGAGATCACGCCGGCTCTTCTCGAAGAGTTCGGGTATGAGAATGCGATGCAGGTTCCCCGGATCCGGAAGGTTGTGGTCAACGTCGGTGTCGGTGAGGCATTGGATAACCCAAAGGCCCTCGAATACGTGGTCAATGATCTACGGATCGTGACGGGACAACAGCCGGTGATCACACGCGCGCGTAGGTCGATCGCGAACTTCAAGTTGCGGGCCGGACGCGCCATCGGCGCCAAAGTTACGCTCCGTGGTGCCCGTATGTGGGCATTTCTGGATCGACTGATCAGCATTGCCCTGCCCCGTACCCGTGACTTCCGTGGCGTTACGGACAAGCTGGATGGCCGCGGGAATTACACTATGGGGTTGCGTGAGCAGCTCCTCTTCCCCGAGATTGAGTATGACAAGATTGATAAGATCCGGGGTATGGAGATCTCGATCAATACGACAGCTGAGACCGACGAGGAAGCCCGGCGTCTTCTGGAGTTGCTGGGGATGCCGTTTGAGCACTAGAGACAGTGTGTCTCGGGGCTAGTGTTGCTCCGAGATCTGTGGAGTTCTGAACAAGGAGTAAGGTATGGCAAAGACTTGTATGCCAATTCGCGAAACCCGGCGCAAATTCGAGGTGCGAGTGCGGAATCGGTGTTCTCGCTGTGGTCGTCCGCGGGGATACTATCGTCGGTTTGGCTTGTGCCGGATTTGCGTCCGAGAGCTGGCCTTGGAGGGGAAGATCCCCGGCATGGTCAAGTCCAGTTGGTAATGAGGTGCTAGGATGACAACATCAGATCCGATTGCCGATATGCTAGCACGTGTGCGTAATGCTTTGATGGCAGGACACGCGACGGTTTCAATGCCTTCATCCAAGGTGAAGGTGGCGATTGCCAAGATACTGCAGGAAGAGGGCTACATCAGCAACTACCACGTTGCCGCGGACGAGAAATCGTTTCTGGCGCTGGTATTGGAGCTCAAGTACGTTGGCGATATGAAGCACCAGCGCGCCGTGATTACGGAGTTGAAGCGTGTCAGTAAGCCTGGGCGCCGCGTCTATACATCCGTCCGGGAAATCCCGTGGGTTCGCAGTGGAATGGGGATCGCCGTTCTTTCCACGCCCAAAGGGGTGATCACCGGGCAGCAGGCACGTCGCCTCAATGTGGGCGGCGAAGTCCTGTGCTACGTATGGTAGACGGGGCTCCACCCACGATGGGAGCAGGCCTCAGTAGTGGGGGCATCTCCCACCGTAGTGGGAGCATCTCCCACCGTAGTGGGAGCATGAGAGGGAGGTAAACAGTGTCTCGAATAGGAAAGATGCCGGTTCCGATCCCCGCTGGGGTCGAGGTATCAATCGAGGGAAATACGGTCACCGTGCAAGGTCCCAAGGGAACCATGTCGTGGGACTTCAATCCTGAGATGACCATCAGCCTCGATGAGGGTACGCTTCTCGTAAAGCGGCCAAACGACGAGCGGTTCTTCAGAGCGCTCCACGGCCTGACGCGTGCACTTATCAACAACATGGTTACTGGGGTAACTGAGGGATTCAGTAAGACGCTGGAGATTCGCGGCACCGGTTATCGTGCGGAACTTCAGGGTGTAAACCTGGTGATGAATCTCGGGTTCTCGCATCCTGTGGTTATCGAGCCGCCTGAAGGGATCGAGTTTGAGTCGAACCCTCGTGCGAGCACGGTCACCGTGAAGGGATATGACAAGGAAATGGTGGGGCGTATCGCGGCTGAGATTCGCGCCTGGCGTCCCGTTGAGCCCTATCTGGGCAAAGGAATCCGATACCAGGGTGAGATCGTGCGGCGCAAGGCCGGGAAGACCGGGCAGGCTATCTAGCCGTGGCCTCTGTTGAGAACGTGGTACTGAGGGTGTGAAGATAATGAAACCAGAAGTAGATCGTGAAAAAGCCCGGGCTCGGCGTCATGTGCATATCCGCAAGCGTGTGGAAGGTACGCCGGAACGTCCACGTCTAAACGTTTTTCGCAGTCTGAGCCATATCTACGCTCAGGTGATCGATGATAGCGTTGGCGTGACGCTGGCGTCCGCTTCCACTGTCGATCGCGAGATCCGCGAGCAAGTCGCCGGGCTGGAGAAGGCTGAGCAGGCCGGCGTCGTCGGTAAGATCGTCGCTGAGCGCGCGATGGCTAAAGGCATTCAGACAGTCGTTTTCGACCGGGGTGGCTACAAGTACCACGGTCGCGTGAAGGCTCTTGCCGAGGCGGCACGCAAGGCCGGCCTCGATTTCTAGTGGCGGTTATATGACGGCGCACCTCACCAAGGTCGCGTCCGGCTGGAGGAAGTATGGCAGAAAGTAGAAGACCCCGAAGTCGTAGAGTCGAGGAAGAGAAAGACGAGCTTGACGAGCGCGTGGTCGACATCACGCGGGTGGCGAAGGTCGTCAAGGGTGGTCGTACGTTTGGTTTCCGCGTTACGGCTGTCGTCGGCGACAACAGTGGCCAGGTGGGGATTGGCATTGGCAAGGCTCGAACCGTACCCGATGCGATTGCCAAGGCCACACTCCGGGCACGCAAGGATATGCGGACAGTTCCTCTCGAGGGGACTACGATTCCCCATGAGGTGGTCGGTATCTGTGGTGGTTCGCGCGTCTTGCTCCGTCCGGCAACGCAAGGTACCGGCGTCATTGCCGGTGGTGGCGTACGTGCGGTCCTGGGTGCGGCAGGTGTCCACGACGTACTGACGAAGTCGATGGGAAGCTCAACTGCAGTGAACGTCGTCCAGGCGACGATGAATGCTCTGGGTCAGTTGCGGCGTGTTGAGCAGGTCGCCGAGGAACGTGGCAAGCCAGTAGCTGAGGTTATGCCCTTCTGGCGCCGGAGGAAGGCCTGATGGATAAGCGTTTGCGCATCACATTGGTCCGCAGTCCCATCGGCTATCCTATGCGGCAAAAGCGTACGGTAGAGGCCCTCGGACTGCGCAAGCTGCGGCAGACCGTGGAGCGTCCCGACAACTCTGCCGTGCGTGGAATGGTGGAGAGCGTCACTCATCTCCTTGAGGTCGAGGAATTCGAGGCTTAGTGGGTTGGAGGTTATCGGATGAAGTTGCATGACTTGCATCCCGCAAAGGGTGCCAAAAAAGACCGCAAGCGTGTCGGCCGCGGCATTTCTGCCGGGCAGGGCAAGACTGCCGGTCGTGGTACAAAGGGGCAGGGTGCACGTAGCGGCGCTGGTGTCCCTGCCTATTTCGAGGGTGGTCAGTTGCCACTGGTGCGAAAGCTCCCGTTCGTGCGCGGGTACAGTTTCTTCAACCCCTATAAGGTTGAATTCGAGCCGGTGAATGTAGGTGAGTTGGTCGATCGGTTCGAGGCCGGGGCCGAGATCACACCGGATACCCTGCACGGTGTCGGCCTGATCGGTGATGCCGAGGAGCTTGTGGTGGTCCTGGGACGCGGTGAGGTGGATCGGCCGCTTCATATCAAGGTGCACCGGGTCTCGAAATCGGCACAGGAAAAGATCGAGGCCGCTGGGGGTTCGGTGGAGCTGTTGTCTTGGGAGCGTGGCGGCTTCCGAACTCGCTAGCGACGCCTGCGGGCAGTCGTTAAGGGACCTATGGCCTGTACCGGGCCCGGTCCCAAACTAAATGGAGGGGATTGATGATTGAGGCCCTGCGGAATGCATTCAAGCTTCCGGATCTGCGCCGGCGGATGTTATATACGCTCCTGATTCTGGTGATCTTCAGGATGGCGTCAAACATTCCGGTACCTGGCGTGGATCGACAGGCGCTGAGCGCTTTCTTTAGCTCCGCGACCGCCACCAGCCAGTTAGCAGGCCTGATGGACCTGCTGTCAGGCGGTGCTGTCTCCAAGTTCTCGGTCCTGGCTGCAGGGGTCTACCCGTACGTGACCGCACAGCTTGTTGTCCAGTTGCTGCTCCCCATCTTTCCGAAGTTGGAGCAACGGGTCCAGGAGGAGGGAGAAGAAGGCCAGCGCAAGATGAATCAGTGGGTCTTCTATATCACGGTACCCTTGGCAGCTCTGTCAGCCTTTGGCCAAGCACAGCTCTTCCGGTCGGCATCTGCCGGTGCTCGTCCGATTCTGCCGAACTTTGGATGGGGCCCAGGTAATATCCTGCCAACGATAACGATGTTGTTGACGATGACAGCCGGGACGATGTTTGCGATCTGGCTAGGTGAACTCATCACGGAGCAAGGGATCGGCAATGGCCTCTCTCTGATCATCTTCGGCGGCATCGTCGCACGTGTTCCTTCGAATTTGCGCAGTATCGCGCAGACAGACAAGCTGCTGGGTGTCGTGGTGTTCGTGCTCATCACCGTGCTTACGATGCTCTTCATTGTCTTTGTGCAGGACGGAGAGCGCCGCGTCCGCGTGCAGTACGGCAAACGTGTGCGTGGAATGAAGGTCTATGGGGGCGGAAGCACGTATATCCCTTTGAAGATCAACACTGCAGGGATGATTCCCCTCATTTTCGCTCAGTCCATTCTCACTTTTCCGGCCGTGGTGGCGCAGTTCTTCCTGGTGAGTACCAATCCGACGGTGCGAAATATCGCCAATGCAGCGATTGGCTTCTTCAGCGGGAAGAATGCATGGTATGCGCCTGTCTATTTCGCGGCAGTCGTGGGATTCACTTACTTCTACACTTTTGTTCAGGTAGAGCAGCAGAACCTGGCGGAGACGCTACAGAAACAGGGCGGGTTTATCCCGGGCGTCCGGCCGGGCCATCGCACGGAAGAGTTTATCCTTGGCATTTACAAGCGCATCACGCTGTTTGGCGCTCTGTTTCTGGGTTTGGTGGCGGTGTTGCCCTACATCATTGGTCTCTTCATGAACTCGAACCAGATGCTTATCCAGAGTTCAGGCTTGCTGATCGTGGTCGGCACCGTAATGGACACGATGCGGCAGTTGGAGTCCCAGCTCATGATGCGCAACTACGAGGGATTCCTGCGCTAGACGCAGAGGCTGATGACGATCGGAATGTGGTATAATGTAGGACTGCGTTGCGCCTTGCAGGATTGCGCATCGCCTGACGACGATCGAATAAGGACGCGGATCGCGTCTGTTTAGAGGATGAAGGAGTTATTACGATGAAGGTGTCACCATCAGTTAAGAAGCGCTGTCCGAAGTGCAAGATCATTCGGCGACGAGGAGTTGTAAGGGTTATCTGTGAGAACCCCAAGCATAAGCAGCGTCAGGGGTAGGATTTGCCCCCGTCAGAAGCGTAGCATAGAGGAGGCTTAGAGCATGGTTCGTATTGCAGGGATCGACCTGCCACGAAACAAGCGCATTGAGGTCGGATTAACCTACATCTATGGTGTTGGTCGTAAGACCAGCAACAACATCCTGGAACACGCAGGTGTGGATCCGAACAAGCGTGATACCGAGTTGACCGAGTCTGAGGTCAGTTCCATTCGCGATATCATCGAGAGAGAGTATATCGTCGAAGGTGATCTGCGCCGCGATGTTCAGATGAACATCAAGCGCCTGATCGAGATTGGCTCCTATCGCGGACTGCGACATCGTCGGAATCTACCTGTACGTGGTCAGCGGACGCGCACGAATGCGCGCACCAAGCGTGGTCCCAAGCGCACCGTACCTGGGCGTGGGCGACGGCGCGGGTCCAAGAAGAAGTAATCTGGCTCAGCCAAGTCAAACCTGACACGGTCAGGCCTGAACACGACAAGGTACAAGAGGTATGAGGAGGTTTCATGGCTAAACGTGAAAGTCGACAGTCCCAGCGAGGTGCGCGAGCGAGTCGGACGCGGCGCGTGCACCGTAACGTGCCTCGCGGGTGTATTCACATCAATACTTCGTTCAATAACACGATCATCACCGTGACCGATCCTGAGGGTAACGTACTGCGCTGGCTAACCCCGGGCGTGGTGGGCTTCAAGGGCACACGCAAGAGCACACCTTTCGCGGCCCGAATTGCCGCGGAGCGAGCTGCCCAGGATTCGATGAACAACGACGGGATGCGTGAGGTGGATGTCTTTGTGCGGGGTGCTGGCCCAGGACGTGAGGCTTCGCTGCGCGCCATCGCTGCCGCTGGATTGCGGGTTCGTTCGATCGTTGATGCGACCCCGATTCCGCACAATGGGTGCCGTCCTCCGAAGCGTCGGCGCATCTAGGTCGGGGGAGAATAGGAGAAAGCATGGCAAGATATACCGGGCCTGTTTGTAAGCTCTGCCGACGTGAAGGGGCGAAGCTTTACCTAAAGGGCGAGAAGTGCTATACGGACAAATGCCCGTTTGAGAAACGTTCTTATCCTCCTGGTCAGCATGGTAAGCAGGCCAGTTTCCAGCGGCGGCGATCATCCGACTACACGCTGCAGTTGCGTGCGAAGCAGCAGGCACGGCGAATCTACGGCGTGCTGGAGCGCCAGTTCCGGCGTTACCTGCGGATGGCTGAGGGACGCGAAGGTCTGACCGGTGAGAACCTGATCATTGTGTTGGAGCAGCGTCTGGACAATGTTGTTTACCGATTGGGCTTGGCTGATTCCCGAGCACAGGCGCGGCAACTGGTTCAGCACGGCCATATCACGGTTAACGGGCGCAAGACCAACATCCCGTCTTACCTGGTGAGATCGGACGACGTCTTGGCCGTTCGCACTGAGAGCCGTCGAGCGCCGTACTTCAGACAGCGTCGCGACCTTCTGGGACAACGGGAAGTTCCTGCTTGGTTGAGTTTGAACGAAGAACAACTCTCCGGGCGGGTGCTTACATTGCCGACTCGTCAAGAAATCGACATACCAGTCGACGAGCAGATGATTGTCGAGTTCTACTCGCGCTAATACTCCACACGCCAATTCGCCGGAGTTAGTCACAGGCGTCGATTGGGGTGGTGGAGTCTTAGTTCAGACAGGAGGCAACGTGTTAGCAGCGCCAGTTCTGCCAAAGGTAGAAGTTGATGTAAACGCTGAGCAGTACGGCCGATACGTAATCGGCCCACTGGAGAGCGGCTACGGTGTGACGCTGGGGAATTCACTGCGGCGAGTTCTGCTCGCATCCCTGGAGGGAGCGGCGATCACGGCTGTGCGGATCATGGATATACCGCATGAGTTCACCACTATCCCTGGCGTCCGCGAGGATGTTATACAAGTCATCCTCCGACTCAAGCAGATCCGTCTGTCGATGGAGGGCGAGGGTCCCCAGTACATGACGCTTCGCATTGAGGGTGAGGGTGTGGTTACCGCAGGAGATATCATCGCTCCTCCGGAGATCGAGATCCTGAATCCGGATGTCTACCTGTTCACGGTGGATGCCGAGGATGTACATCTGGATTTCGAGTTCACGGTTGAGAAAGGGCGGGGATATCTGCCGGCAGAGGACCGTGGGCGGATGCCTATCGGGGTGTTGCCGGTTGATGCGATTTTCAGCCCGATTCGTCGGGTGAATTTCCGAGTCGATCAAGCGCGCGTTGGTCAGTTGACCAACTACGATCGATTGACGATGGAAATCTGGACTGATGGGCGTATCCCACCTCTTGATGGACTGAAGGAATCTGCGCGGATTCTGGTGACGCACCTCCGGCTGATTGCCGGCGCGGAACTGGAAGAGAATGTGGAAATCGAAGTGACGGAAGAGGAAGAGGAGATCCCGCATCAAGCGTATGCTACCCCCATCGAGGACTTGGGGCTCGGCGTGCGCGTCTATAATGCGCTAAAGCGTACGGGAATCTCCAATGTGGGCGAAGTACTGGAGATGCTTGCGCGGGGCACCGATGCGCTGCTGTCCATCCGCAACTTCGGTGAGAAGTCGCTCACAGAGCTCGTCGAACAGCTTGAGGCCAAGGGGTTCTGGGCCGAGGAAGACGAAGGCGGGGAGGAGTAGCACGCAGGTGCACTTCTCGCTAACATCGACTTGGCCGAGCCCTCTGACCGATTCTATGATCAGGAGGTTGAGGCATGCGACATCGGGTCGCGGGTAAGAGACTAAACCGAACATCTGGGCAGCGGCGCGCCCTGCGGCGGAATCTGGTGACGGAGCTGATCCGTCACGAGCGGATTCGGACGACGCGGGCTAAGGCGCAGGCTATCCAGGGGCAGGCAGAGAAACTGATAACGATGGCGAAGCGTGGACTTGTCGCTGCAGAAGATGAACCGGCCAAGGGGGTCTTTGCCCGTCGTCAGGCTGCTGCTCAGTTGAATGATCCTACGGTCGTCCAGAAGTTATTCGCTGATATTGCGCCCCGCTACGTGGACCGCCCTGGCGGCTATACGCGAATGCTCAAGCTTGGCCTGCGCAAGGGCGATGCGGCAGAGATGGTGGTTTTGGAGTTGGTTGAGGAGGCTTGATCGCTAGGGGTGCGGATCAAGGCAATCGTAGGCTATGACGGTACGGGATACGGGGGGTTCCAGATCCAGGAGAACGCCCCGACTATTCAGGCCGCAATCGAAGACGTTCTTGTTCGATTGATAGGTGTCTCGACCAGGGTTCTGGTAGCGGGGAGAACAGACGCGGGGGTTCACGCGGAGGGCCAGGTCATCGCCTTTGATACGGCGTGGCGGCATTCGCTCTCGGATTTGCAGCGGGGGATGAATGCGTTGCTTCCGGAGCAGATCGCCGTTTTCAGACTGAATGAGGCCGATCCGGGGTTTCACCCTCGCTTCGATGCGTCGAGCCGGACCTATCAGTATACGATTTACCGAGCTGCTGTAAGGCATCCGTTCTACGCGCGGTATAGCCTGCATATAGCGCGGGAGTTGGATGTCGGAGCGATGCAGGACGCAGCGTGTTGTTTGGTGGGCGTGCACGACTTTCTGGCGTTCGGTTCTCCCCCTCAGGGGCACAACTCGACGCGTGAAGTCATCCGGGCGACGTGGTCTTCTGAGGAGCCGTGGCTGAGGTTCGATATAGAGGCCAACGCCTTCTTGTATCGTATGGTGAGGATGCTCGTGGGGACGCTGCTTCGAGTTGGGACCGGAGCTTTGACGCCGGACGACTTCCGAGCGATTCTTGAGAAGCGGAATCGAGAGGGTGCCGGGCCGGCGGTCGCTGCTGAGGGCCTTCGCCTGACGTCGGTTGCTTATGACCAGGACGTAAGGAAGTGTGAATGAGCGTCTTCACGACAAGTGTCTGTGAACGGGCTCTTATTCCGTTACGGGAGTTTTGAAATGGTGAAGAAGATAGGAATACACAAGACTTATGTCGCCAAGCCGGGAGAGGTCGAGCGAAGCTGGTACATTGTAGATGCGACCGGACTGACCCTCGGCAGGTTGGCGACACAGATCGCAAGCGTTTTGCGGGGAAAGAACAAACCCCAGTACACACCTCACGAGGATGTCGGGGATTTCGTGATCGTCGTGAACGCTGAGAAGATTGAGGTTACCGGGCGCAAGCTGGACCAGAAGAAGTATTACTGGCATACGGGATATCCTGGTGGTATTCGGGAGATTACCCTGCGTCGGCAACTCGAACTGCATCCCGACCGCGTGATTCTGCATGCCGTTAAGGGCATGCTGCCCATGGACCTCTGGGCCGACGCCAGTTGCGGAAGCTCAGAGTCTATCGGGGTCTGGATCACCCTCACGGGGCCCAGCTGCCGCAACCGTTGGCTTTGAACAGCCGCTAGAGCTTGCTTGAAGGAGATGTGAATGTATTACGAAGGTTTGGGACGTCGCAAGACATCAACGGCCCGTGTTCGCCTGCATCCTGAGGGCACAGGTCAGATTGTGGTGAATGGTAAGCCCTACCGGGAGTATTTCGGTCGCGAGGATGACTGGACGAACGTGCTGCAACCCCTGGAGACCACGCAGACGGAAGGGCGCTTTGATGTGACCGTTCTGGTGCAGGGTGGTGGGATTACGGGGCAGGCGGGTGCGATCCAGATGGGAATGGCCCGCGCACTACTGGAGGTCAATCCCGATTTCCGCCCGGCACTGCGCAAGGGGGGGCTGCTAACGCGTGATGCGCGTATGAAGGAACGGAAGAAGCCAGGTCTCAAGCGAGCTCGTAAGGCGCCACAGTACACGAAGCGGTAGTTCTTTCGCGCGTGCAGTTCCAGCATCGTGCTCCGTAGTGTGCAGGTTTGGTCGCTGGTGCGGAGCGGATGGGGTTTGGCACCGGGCGGTCTCGAATCGTTCGGCCAGGATGAGTTGATATGTATAGGTAGGCAGGATTGGCTTCTGCCTACCTTTTTTGCTTTTCGGGGGGAAACATATGCCGCAAATAACCATCGTGGGCCTCGGACCCGGTGCCGTAGGCGATTTGACGCGGGATGCCTGGCAGATCCTGTCGGATGCACCGGAGGTCTGGCTGCGCACGCTGCGCCATCCAATCGTGCCCGATCTGCCGGATCAGTCGACCCTGCATGCCTTCGACGAGGTGTACGAGCGCGCTGATACCTTTCAGGATGTCTATGCGGAGATCTGCGCCCGCGTCCTTGAGCTTGGTCGGCGACCTCAAGGGGTCGTCTATGCGGTTCCCGGACATCCCATGGTGGGAG
The DNA here is from genome assembly GCA_963775195.1 of uncultured Chloroflexia bacterium. Lineage (GTDB taxonomy): Bacteria > Chloroflexota > Anaerolineae > B4-G1 > SLSP01 > PWVB01. The sequence continues at coordinate 296,276 of CAVZIC010000016.1, read as the reverse complement.
AATCCACCGTCACGCGCATTGTTGAAGCAGCCCGTAGCGAGGACCTATCGGTCCGCATTGTCGGCGGGCTGAGCTTCGTGGAGCCGTCATTGACTGCTCTGGGCCTGGACGGTCTCGATGGGCTGCAGTTGGTCGACGCGCTTGACATCGTTGCGCTGCACCATCCGCCGCTGAACCCAGATGTGCCGGCTCTGATTGCTCAAGTCTATAGCCGTGCGGTCGCCTCGGAACTGAAGTTGGTCCTGATGAATCAGTATCCCGACGAGCATCCGACGGTGCTGCTTGAGGGGGCGGGTACCGGCAGGGAACAAGCCACGGCCCTGCCACTCTACGAAATAGATCGCTACGAAGCTACACCACTCACGTCGCTCTACGTGTCGCCGCTGCCGGTTGTCTCCAGCTTTGAAGGCTTTCAGGAGACAATCGCGCGATTGAGATCGCCTGAGGGATGTCCGTGGGATCGCGAACAAACTCACCAGAGCCTGCGCACGAATCTGCTGGAAGAGTCCTATGAAGTCCTGGCTGCGATTGATGAGAGCGATCCCCTGTCCCTCAGGGAGGAGCTCGGTGACCTTCTGCTACAGGTTGTCCTGCACGCGCAGATTGCCGTCGAAGAAGGCGAGTTTCATATGGCCGATGTCATCGCTCAGATCGATGCGAAACTCAAGCGCCGGCACCCGCATGTCTGGGACAATCTGGAAGTTGAGGGAGTAGACGAGGTCATCTCGAACTGGGAGGTGATCAAGCGCCGCGAGCGTGCCGAGAAGGGTGCTGCGGAGCGTTCGCTGTTAGGCGGCATACCGACGGCGCTTCCGGCATTGGCTCAGGCTGCTGCCTACACGGACCGGGCGGGGCGTATTGGCTTCGACCGCGTCCGGGCTACCGGCATTTGGGTCACGCTCGGTCAACCTGAGAGACAAAAGCTGGTGGGGTTGCTGGATGCGCTGTCAGAGGCAGCTGCGGCCCAATCAGCGCCGGAATCTCGTGCTCAGCTCTTGGGAGATGTGCTGCTCGTCATCGCGGACTGGGCCAGAAGTGAAGAGATCGATCCGGAAAGCGCGCTACGCGCGGCAAACACGCGGTTCGCTCGAAGGTTCGCAGTACTGGAGACCGCCTCACGGGAGAGCGGGGAATCCCTGGAGAAGATGCAGGTGGAGCTCATCCAGAGGCTATGGCGCGAGGCCGGGCTTCTGTAGTGTGTCTCGCGCTTTGGCCCGGCCCGCCTGCGCTTACCGATCAGTCGAGGTAAGGCTCCAGTTCCTTTTCCAGCGCGCGCTTAGACTGATTGCCGACGAGCCGCTTCACCTCTTCTCCACCTTTGAAGACGATCATCGTCGGGATATTCATCACGCCATATTGCGTGGCCAGGCTGGACGTATCTACGTTGACCTTGACGACCAACAGTCGTTCGTCCATGTCCTCGGCCAACGATTCCAGTGTCGGCCCCAACCTCTTGCACGGCGGGCACCATTCGGCGAAGAAGTCGACCAGCACAGGTACTGAACTGCCATCGATAACGTCCTTGAAGTTGCCCTCGTCAACCTGCTGCAAGTTACTCATTCTAGCTTTATCTCCTGTGCTTTCCCGGCGTGTGCTTTCACTGCGGCAGATTATCGCATGCCCGATGGCTATGTCAAGCGCTGATGGGGCGCGTTCCAGGGTTGGTTGCGGTCGCCATGGAGCTATGCTATAATGAGGGTGATGGCGGGGGTATGACGCTGTGGGCTCCAGCCTTTCTACGGATAGGCTCAGGCCCCGGTAGGTGATGTCCGTTTCTACGCGTTGCCTGTCGCTACTTATCCGCCTATCAAACCTATGACAGACGAATCAGACAGCGTGGACGCCAGTCCACCAAACTCCGGCCAGGGATCCATTCCGGAAGCGACGGGTGGTCCTTGCCGGGGGCGGCCCGATATCCTTGGGCACGCCATTGCTCAGCTCACAGCGACCGTCTGGCGATGGGGGCATGATCGCCAGTCCGTGGCGGCGTTTGTGGGACGCAGTAGCGCGCATCTGGCGATTGTTGTATTGGCCGTGATGGTTGGCCTTGTGGGCCGCGTCGCGCTCAATCCAACGCAGGTCACCGGGTTCTCTACCCCAGGGTCACTCTCCTTGCCTGCCGCCGCAGAGCCGGTTGCCACACCAACGGTTCTCGAAGATGATGCGATGTCCTATGAACTGCAACGCCCGAGGGCCGTCGTGCGGGAGGCCAATCCCCTGACGACGATCCCAGAGCGGGTCCGCCTGGAAGTGGTCACCTACACGGTGCAGACAGGCGATAACATCTTTTTCATCGCGGACAGGTTCAAGCTCGCCTATACGACGATCGTCTGGTCTAACATGGAGACGCTACAGGGTTCCCCCTGGCTAATCCAGCCGGGACTCACGCTCGCGATCCCCCCTGTCGATGGTGCTTATCACACGGTGATGGAGGGGGAGACCGTGGCTTCCGTCGCGGAGCAATACCAGGTCTCTGCCGCCGCTCTCTACAACATCTGGAATGACATCGAGCCGGGGACATCGCTTGAGGAAGGCAGACTGCTTGTCATTCCAGACGGCGTCGGAGAGGATTTCGAGCTTGAGGCCCCTCCTCAGGAGCCTGGCGCTCCAGCGGTGGGGGCTGCCTCAGGCAGTTGGGGGTATTGTGGCGATACCGCCGTATCGGGGTATGGGGCCAACGGTTGGTTCATTCTTCCCACCGGCTCCTACGCGGTATCAGGATGGACCTTTCACGACCCACGCAATCCGGGACATATCGGCCTCGACTATCGCTGTTCGTTGGGCGATCCCATTTACGCATCTGATGCCGGCGTGGTGGTGTGGGCGGGTTGGAACGGCGGCTACGGTAACCTCGTGCGTGTGCGCCACGGCAACGGATTCGAGACCTACTATGCGCACTTCAGTGCTTACGGAGTCAGTTGTGGCGATCCGGTCTATCAGGGCCAGGTTGTGGGATATTGTGGGACGACCGGATGGTCGACGGGTCCACATCTTCACTATGAGATTCGGCTGAACGGCGCGCCTCAGAATCCCGTGCTCTATGAGCCCTAGATGACATCGACACGACCAACGTCTTCGGAGCACCGCGTCCGCCCTTCCGGGTGGCATAGCCCACTGCTTCTTCGTGCTGTGGTTCGCCTGGTAGCGTTTCGTCTGGCGGTGGAACGGCGATCGAGCAGGACAGCGCCCAACGATCGGGAGAGTCACGGCTCACACTGGGCTCTTCATCGTGCTTGCCTTTCTCATCGTTTTGGGGAGCCTCCGCCTGGACTCGCCCTCATCGCTGATGAACATGGTTGATGCGACCATCCTTGACGGGTTCGTCCAGAACGTTGATGCTGCGTCATCTCCGGCGGAGATCGTGGAACGACCCTACGACCGCGGGCAAACGCGGATGGGTATCGCACGTCAGGCCCAGGCCCATACTGCCATTCCCGATCGACCGCGTTTGGAGATCATCACCTATACCGTGCAGGCGGGCGATACTGCAGATAAGATCGCCGTGAGCTTTGGCCTGCAGCCGACCACGCTGCTCTGGTCCAACCCTGAAATGGAGAAGATGCCTGACCTGCTTCGCGTAGGTCAGGTTCTCACCATTCTGCCGCTTGATGGCGCCTACTATACCGTCGGCGTGAGTGACACGCTCCAGAGCATTGCCGACGTCTACAGCGTCGACGTCAACGCTATCGCGAACTGCCCCTTCAATGAGATTCCTCAGGGTGGGATCTTGGCCGAGGGCCTGCAGCTCGTCGTGCCCGGTGGAACGAAGCCCTACGAGTCCCGCGACGTCATTACGGCCTATGACGGCCCCGTTCCCGAGGACGCCCAGGTGTTGGGGCTGTTCTCGTGGCCGACCTCGGGCGTCTTGACCCAGGGCTATTGGTACGGACATCGGGCGATTGACATCGGTGGGTTCATCGGCGAGGCTATCAGAGCCTCGGACGGCGGATACGTGAGTTATGCAGGGTGGACCGATATCGGCTATGGTTACTTGATCGTCCTCGATCATCAGAACGGGTTCCAGACGTATTACGCGCATCTGAGCAACATCCTTGTGGATGAGGGGCAGACGGTTGCTGCGACGCAGGTCATCGGCGAGATGGGCAGCACGGGCAATTCCACCGGTCCGCACCTGCACTTCGAGATACGCTACGACGGATATCCTACAAACCCGTTGATCTACCTTCCGTAATCACCTCCAACATTCTGGAGGCCGGGCCGGAACTGAAGATACCTGCGAGCCACAAGGCTCGCGTTTTTGTTACCTATAAGGAGACGCTCTTGGAACTCACCATTGAGGAGGTCCGCCCGCTGTATGGCGAAGCGGACAGTGTGCACGACTTCGACCATATCCTGCGCGTCCTTACGCTGGCCGAGCGCATCGCCAAGTCGGAGGGCGCCGATCTGTCCATCGTGCGGGCTGCAGCGCTACTCCACGACTGGGGACGTGCGGAGGCGCAGACCGGTGGACGCAACCACGCCCGGGTTGCAGCGGGCTATGCGGAATCCTACCTGCGGAGTCGTGGAGCGTCCGAAGTATGGGTGCAAGCTGTCTGTCATGCCATTCTGGCACATCGGTTCCGGGCTGACCCTATGCCCCAAACATTGGAGGCCAAGGCGCTCTTCGATGCGGACAAACTCGATGCGATCGGAGCGATCGGCATTGCGCGAGCTTTCGCCTATGGGGGGGCGCACAATCAGCGACTCTGGGTTTCTCGTGATGCCGTGGATCTCGCACATTGGCAGGAATCCGGCGATGACCCGGAGACTCACACACCGGTGCACGAGTTTGTCGTGAAGCTGTCGCGGATCAAGGATCAGCTTTACACGGCGGAAGGCCGGCGCATTGCCGAGGAACGGCACGGCTATATGGCTGCCTTCTACGATCGCCTGGATGCCGAGGTCCGCGGGGAGATGTGAGGCTGAGAGATTGGTCCAATCTGTCGCTAGATTGGACCAATCTTGAGTCTTCTTTACTCGCGAGGGCGTAGGTGAGGGTAGAGCAAGACGTCGCGGATCGAGTGGTTATCGGTAAACAACATCGCCAGACGGTCGATGCCCATGCCAAAGCCCCCGTTGGGGGGCATGCCGTATTTCATCGCCCGGAGATAGTCCTCGTCCATCGGCTGCGCCTCTTGGTCGCCCGCATCCATCTCGCGGCCCTGCTGCAAGAACCGCTGTTCTTGCTCAAAGGGATCGTTCAGCTCGGTGAAAGCGTTCGCCAGCTCGAGGCCGCCGATAAATAACTCAAAGCGCTCGACGTGCGTCAGGTCGTCGGGTTTCTGCTTGGCGAGGGGCGAGATCTCCACGGGATAGTCGTGGACGAAGGTGGGGGCGATCAGGTCCGGCTCCACCTCCCCCAACAGGTTGTCGACCAGGTGTCCCCAGGTGGCATCGCCGGCAGCATCAAATCCCCGGTCGCGCATGACAGCCCGAAGTGCGTCCGCATCGGGGAAAGCCGTGTAGTCGATGCCCGTCCGTTCAAGAATCGCCTCACGCAGCGTCATCCGGCGCCAGGGAGGCGTAAGGTCGATCTCGTGGCCGGCATAGGTCAGGTGTGTCGATCCGAGCGTCTGCTCCGCCGCATATGACAAGAGCTGCTCTACCGTTTCCATCACGTGGTAGAGATCGGCGTAAGCGCAGTAGAACTCGAGTTGGGTGAACTCGGGGTTGTGCTTGTAGGAAACCCCTTCATTCCGGAAGTCTCGCCCGATCTCGTAGACCCGCTCGTACATCCCGACTAACAACCGTTTGAGATAAAGCTCGAAAGAGATCCGCAGATACAAGTCCTGCTTGAGCTGGTTGTGATAGGTGGTGAAGGGGCGCGCTGCAGCGCCGCCGTAGATAGGCTGGAGGACGGGCGTCTCGACCTCAAGATAGCCATGCTCATCAAGCCAGGAACGTAGGGCCGTGATCATGCGCGAACGAACTCGAAAGTCCTCGCGCACCTTTGGGTTGACCGCAAGGTCCGCATACCGCTGCCGATAGCGCTCCTCGACATCCGAGAAGGCGCCGAAACGCCTGACGTTGCCCTGCTCATCCTCCACTTCCTTGGGGATGGGGAGGGGCGTAATGGCCTTGGCCAACATACGCAGGGTCGTAGTCTGGATGCTTATCTCGCCCGACCGGGTGCGCATCATCGTGCCACCGGCCTCGACGAAATCGCCCAAGTCCACGGTTGCCTTGAAGAGGTCGTAGGGCTCCTCGCCAAGGTCGTTACGTCGGACGAACAACTGCAGCCGACCGCTACCATCCTCGATATGGGCGAAGGTGAGTTTGCCCATATCTCGCATGCTGATGACCCTTCCCGCGACCGTCACATGGGGAGCGGAGGTTCCGTCGACCTCAGTGGTGACAAACGCCCGGATGGCCTGATCGATGGTGTGTGTGCGATAGGAGCGATGGGGGTAGGGTGAGATGCCGGCCGAAAGCAGCCGGTTCATCTTCTCCAGGCGTTGTCTCTCTAGATCGTTGAGCTCCATACAAGTGCCTAACTGATGGCGATAATCTCGAAGACGAGGTCTCCATCGGGCGCCCGAACCACGGCCTTGGCGCCGACCCGTTTCCCAATCAGCGCCTTCCCGAGCGGCGATTCGTTAGAAATGCGCCCATTCTTGGGATCGGCTTCAGACGAGCCCACGACATAGTACTCCTCGTCGGTGGTGGCTCCATCCTCTCTGACCTTGACCGTATTCCCAATGCCGACCGTGTCGGTATCAACTCCGGACTGTGAGATGATCCGTGCCTTGCGCAGACTCTCTTCGAGATCCAGGATTCGGCCTTCCACGAACGCCTGTTCGCTCCGGGCTATCTCGAGTTCGGCATTCTCAATCAGCTCGCCTTCCCCAAGTGCGTTATGTAGTCTCTCCGCAACTTCTTGGCGGCGAACTGATTTCAGGTATTCCAACTCTTCTTGAAGGGCCGTGTATCCTTCTTGGGTCAGGTACACTACAGCACGACTACTCATTGCACACATTCCTCCGGGCCACTGTCCGTGAAGTGTCAGGGCCATGATAAAAACAAAACCCGAGAGCCCCAGGGCTCACAGGTTCGGCCATTATACCATTGATTCTAGGGTTTGTAAAGTCAGACAAAACTGTAGACACCCCGCAGGGGCAGCCACTTCCATCCCGCCCGGGCAGGGTGCCGGGCGCTCTACGTCTCTGTTTGCGTTGTTGTGACAGGGAGCGTGAAATAGAACGTGCTTCCTTTACCCACCTCGCTCTCGCCCCATATTTCACCTCGATGGGCTTCAACGATCTGGCGGGCCACGACCAAGCCCAACCCCGTGCCACTGGCTTTCAGTTCGCTCCCGGGTAGCCGGTGGAATTTCTGAAAGAGATCCGGCAACTGATCTGCCGGAATGCCTGGGCCTGTATCTGCGACACTCACCTTGATGGTGTCCCCGTCGCTGGTAGCCCCGATGGATATCATGTCGCCGGGGTCGGAGTACTTGACGGCGTTGTTCAGCAGGTTGAGCAGCACTTGATGCAGACGTGCGCGATCTCCCACCGTCGGCGGCAAGTGCTCCGGTACGTCGACATGAACGGCTCGATCTTGTTGTTCTGCATTGGGCCGGATGACGCTCACGGCACGATAGATCAGCTCATCCAACCGTACGATGTCTCGCGCCATGCTGATGCGACCTGATTCCAGGCGCGCCAAGTCGAGGAACTGGCTCGCCAGCCTGCTTACCCGCTCTGTCTCTTGTTGGATCGTGACGACAAATTGATCACGCGCCTGTAGGTCAAGATCGGGGCGCAGCAACAGATCTGCACATGACAGGATCGCGGTCAGTGGCGTCCTGATCTCGTGGACGACCTCAGCCACCCAGTCACTTTGCTGAAACAAGCGGGCATTCTCGACGGCCACGGCAGCCACACTTGCCAGCGTTTCTATCGTCTCCTGATCCTGCTGCGTGAAAGTATGGCGAGACTTGGTGGTCACGGATTCGAGGACGCCGATAACCCGATCCCCGAAGATCATGGGCATAGCGATCATCGATTGGGTAGCATCGATAGCACGGATGCTATAGACGCGGGAGTCAGCCTGGGCGTCTTCCAGCACCGCCATCTCGCCGTGGCGCACGACCCAGCCGGCCAGGCTGTTCTGCATGGGCACTTCAGTCCCGTCGAGGATCCCGGACTCCGGGCTCGTGGCGGCTGCAAAACGCAGGCTCTCTTCCCCCTCCATTAACAGGATGGAAGCACCATCAGCGTTCGTGAGGTCCCTCGCGGACTCAACGATCTGCAACAGCAGGGGCCGCATCTCAAGGGTGGAGTTGAGTCGGCGACTAACGCTCAGCAGCCGCTCAAGGATAGCGATGGTCTCTCGAAGCGTCGCTGCCTGGTTTTCCGGCTCTGCGACTTCCCGCTGGTGTTTTGTCTTCGTCATCTCAGGCGTCGTCGTCGCTCAGTCCCCGACGATAGCCTGGACGACCCGTCGAACCTGTTGAGCCACGAGACCATATGGCTGAATTTCCGCGATCGGTTTGCCATTCTCCACACTCTCGTAGGCCAGATCCGGAACGGGCGGAATTCCGGCGATCATCTCACGGTGGAGCGTCTGCTCGATCATGTAGCGATTCAGCGAGCCGGCAGCGGGGACGCGGTGGATCAGCACGACGCGGGTTTTCTCCCTGCCGATGCCCAGCGCATCCAGAGCGTCCAGCATCGCCTGTGTCAGCGCAAGGCCAATCCGGCTGGGCTCAAGTGTTACGATGATAAGACTGCATGTGGCAAGAGCTTCCCGACAGCTCTCATCAAGTCGGCAAGGAAGGTCAAGCAGGCTGTAGTCGTACTCCATACTTAAGTATCTAAGGATGGTATGTGCCTGTCCCTTGTCGAGCCCCGGCCCCGAGCCTACAGGTCTTGGAGACGTAAGCAGCGCATGCAACCCTGTCGGATGCTCGACCATGTGCTCGCGCAGGGTTTCCTTGGTGATGTAGGCCAACGGCTTGTTCAGCAGGACGGAGAGCCCAAACCCGGCATCCACAGCCGGGTCCAGGCCGAGTTGTAGCCCCAGGGTGCCGTTCCCTTCGTTGAGCTCAACCACCGCACAGGAGGCGGTCTTGTGCATGCGGGCCAGCTCGATGGCGGCATTGAGCACGAGAGTACTGGTACCCAGGCCGCCCTTTGTCGGTAGGAATCCGATGATGTTGCCTCGCCCCTCCTCTTCGTCGGAGCGGGTCTGGCGAGCCAGGAGCGCTTCGACACGCGTGATCAGCTCGCGGGGACGTACCGGTTTCGTCAGGTAGTCATCCGCACCCGCCTGGAATCCGGCGATCTTGTCATTGACCGCGTTCCTGGCTGAGAACATCAAGATGGGGATCGACTCAGTGGCCGGATGACTGCGCAGCTTGGTCGCGATCTCGTAACCGCTCATGTCGGGCATCATCACGTCGAGAATTATAAGCGCGGGATGAGCCTCGATTGCTTTGTCCAGGGCTTGTTGACCGCTTGAGGCGGCGAGAATCAGATAGCCCTGACGTTCGAGCATCAAACCTATGAGTCTGAGGGCATCGACATCATCATCAGCAATCAGGATCTGGCGAGGTTCCATAGAGTGCTCTCTCTTTCTTGACCGAGGCCAATTCCATTATAGTGTGAACGATGTCATACCTCAAGTTCAGCCGGCTCGATGGCTAGAATGCGAGACGTGCGAAGAGATAGCCAATGACGGCAATGATGGCGATGATGACGAGGCCAAACTGTGTCGTGCGGCGAAGCGCATCACTCTCCCCACCGCTTAGCCCTACCGTGCTGCATCCCACGATGATCTTCGCGGGTGCGAAAATGGATCCCACGGCGGCACCGGCGTTGTGAAGCGCCAGGATGAGCGGGGCAAACAAGCCCAGGGCTTCGGCGACCTGGAGCTGGAAGGCTCCCAGCAGGACATTGGAGTTCGTATTGCTGCCGGTCATAAATGCCCCCATCGCGCCGATAAAGGGCGAGATCAAAGGGAAGAGGCCGCCGGCAAGGGCAGCCATTGCTGTCGCAAGCGTCGAGACCATTCCTGAATTCTGCATGGTCGTGGCCATCGCCATCATGGCCAAGATGCCCAGGGACGACTTGACCCCGCTTTTCAGTACCCCATCACGGATCTTCCGGCCGCTTCCGGGCGGTAGTCGATTCTGTAGTTTGGCCAGGACCAGTGAGATCACCGCGGCGTAGACTAATTGGGCGCCCGGGTGACCCAGGATGGAGATTGCCTTGGTCTTGCCGGCCGGGATTACCGTGCCGTTCCTCAGCGTCAGCGAAGGCATGTTGAACTGGAGCACCCAGTGGTTCAACAAGGCGTCGAAGAACGGGACGAAGTTTACCACCATAATGATCGTAATCAGCAGCACATAGGGCACAAGCCGCAGAGCCATCCGCCCTGCGGAAACCAGCTCTCTATCGGCGTCGGCTTCCGCGCGCCTTCGCAGGACTGCCCACAAGGCGCCGACGAGAAGGCCCGCAAGGGCACCCAGCATGGCAGCGATGTTGGGCACGCCGACCCGTACAGCCAGATACTGACCGACGCTCATTGCCAGGGCCATTGTGAGCATAGGCCCCAATTCCCGCCAGGGATGCTCCTGATCTCTGCTGATGCGCAACACGCTGAAACCGACCAGGAAACAGACGATGCCGAGGAAGGCTGCCATCCAGGGGGCGATGATTGCACCGTCTACACCTGTCGCCGACAGGAGCGCCTCGTACGAAGCCCCCAGCGAGCCAAACGAGACGGCCCACCCGTGTCCCAATGAGGGCATCACAACGGCATCCAGCGCGGGGAACCCTAGCGTCACGAGGATGGGGGCCACGACTGCCACAGGCACGCCGAAGCCGCCTACACCCTGCAGGAACGAAGCAAAGCCCCATGCAAGCAGCAGCACCTGGAGCGTTCGTCCCGGGGCCAGACGCTGAAGCAATTCGCTCATAGCTTTCAGCGTCCCGTCGGCCTCCGTGACACGGAAGAAGAGCAGTGCACCCCAGATGATGTACAGGACGTACGCGGCCCGGAAAAAGCCTTCGATCTGTGCCCAGAGCAGCACATGGGGACTTGCGCCGAAGCGTAGGCCGGCAATGAGCAGGGCTGCAATCCAGCCGGCGCCGCCGGCCTTTGAGCCACCCCACCTGAAACCTGTCATGAGGACGAGGATGATAACCAGGGGTATCGTAGCCAGGAAGATATCCATGAAGTCTTGCCTTATCTGTGGACCAAAGCTGCCTCGCCCCTCAAGAGGAAGATGGGCGAGACACATTCACACGAGGTTTTTGGGCTCAACACGAGCCTATTCTAGCACAAAGAATCCAGAATCGAAGAATGGAGAATCTCAGATTCCTTGATTCTCCATTCTTCGATTCTTAGTTTTCGCCGTAGAGCTGGCCCTTGAGCAACATCATTTCACGCTTGAACTGGTCGTCCTGTTCCAGTCGTACGCGCACGCGTTCGTACCCGTAGAGCACGGTTGTGTGGTCGCGCCCACCCAGTTCGGCGCCGATCTGCGGAAGCGAAGCATCCGTCTCCTCGCGCATAAGATACATGACGATCTGGCGAGGTTGAGCGATCCGACGCGTCCGCCGACTGCCCCGGAGTTCCTCAGGCGTCACATTGAAGAAACTACCGACGGCCTTGACGATATCGTCGGCGGAGACCTCCGGGCGATTCGGCAGCAAATCGGCCAACGCTTTCTCGGCAACTTGTTTGTTCAAGGGTAGATCGGTCAGGCGACTCATTGCCAGAACGCGATTCAGTGCGCCTTCCAGTTCTCGGATGTTGCTCTCGATATTCGTCGCAATATAGCTAAGAAGATCGTTGGGGACCACCGCGTTGATACGCTCTGCCTTAGATTGCAGAATCGCCATCCGCGTCTCGTAGTCGGGCGGCTGGATGTCAACGATCAGGCCCCACTCAAACCTTGACCTTAGTCGTTCTTCCAGCGTTACCATAGCCTTGGGTACACGGTCGCTGCTCAGGACAATCTGGCGGCCATTATCTCGCAGGGCATTGAAGGTGTGAAAGAACTCCTCTTGCGTGCTCTCTTTCCCCGCAATGAATTGGATATCGTCGACCAGCAGCACGTCTGCCGTGCGGTATTTCTCCCGGAACTGCTCGGTCGTGTGCGTCCGGATGGACTCGATCAACCCATTGGTGAAAGTCTCGGACGTGATATAGAGCACCTGCATTCCCCTGCAATAGCAGAGGTGCCCGATGGCATGCAACAAGTGGGTCTTGCCCAACCCCACGCCGCCGTGGATGAAGAGCGGATTGTACGCGTGAGCCGGAGACTCGGCGACGGCTTGCGATGCCGCCTGAGCGAGCCGATTGCTCGGACCGACGACGAAGGATTCGAACGTGTAGTCGCTGTTGAGACCAGGATCTCGCGGCAGTTCTTGCGGCATTGGATTCTCTTCTTGGAAGATCACGGGCACGCTAGTGTCTGTCTGCTTGGCGTCCCATACCACGAAGCGGGCTTCCATGTCGTCGCCTGTGAGCCGGGCCAGGGTGCGCTTGATAACGGGATATAGACGGTTCTCCAACCACTCTACGGCATAGCCATTCTTTACGCCAATGACCAATGTGCCTTCATTCTCGACACCAATACAATGAGTATCACGCAACCACGTATCAAACGTCGCCCGAGCCATCTTGAGTTCCAGCTCGCCGAGTGTGGCTTGCCATATTCTTTGAGGATTGAGATCATTCATGCAGATCCCCTTGTGTTTGGGTGACGCAAAACTTCTCCTTACCAGCCATAGATCGCTGCCGAAGAATCTGTCCGAGATTCCCCAACGTCGCACTGGAGAATCCCTGGGGTAGTGTCCGGTTGGACGGAGGCCCCGATCCTGCTACAACACGGTGCCGGGGATGGTTATCCCCAAGATGCCTCCGCGCTGTGCCCCCCCGCTCTGTCTCTTTCAGGACGGCTAGGACCGTCCTGAAGGCCCTAGAGCTTCTACCGGATCGCCATAGACATTCTACCAAAAACCGGGCCCTGATGCAATAACCCTTCGGTATCTCTGCCTTAAAAACCCATAAACTTTAATACTGCAGAACGCGCTGTGGACAGCAACTATTATTATCACCGCATGTGCCACATGACGGGCGGAGAGATACTAGATCCGGTGTCCGGCCTGTGAGTATCTCTGTGGAAAACGCCGCATGATTTGTGTGGACGGCGTATTTTGGGCTCCATTCACCCGTCGTCTAGTCCCGGGCCTTCGCAATCTGCAGGTAGTAGCAGCAAAGGTCGCTCAAGGGGCAGGCCTCGCACTGCGGATTGCGTGCCTTGCAGAGCGTGCGTCCGTGCTCAATGAGGTTGAGGTGGAAGACGTAATAGAGCTCCTCAGGCAGGAGCTCCTCCAGCAGAGCGTGCGCCTTCTCCCGGGACGTTTGTGGGGGAATCAGGCCAAGTCGCCGGGTGACGCGGTGAACGTGGGTATCGACCGGGAACGCAGGGCGTCCCATAGCAAACAAGAGTACAATCGCTGCGGTCTTGGGCCCAACGCCGTCCAAGTCGAGGAGCCATGACCTGGCTTGCTCAAGGGGCATGTCGTATAGGAAATCCAATGAGATCTTGCCCTGTGATTCGGTGATCTTCTGAAGGGCCTTCTGTATGCGGGGAGCCTTGGTGGGAGCCAGGCCCGCCGGTGTCACGGCTTCAGCGATCTGCGCTTCGGGCGCGTCTCGCACCTCTTCCCAGGATGGGAATCGTTCTCGGAGGCGCTGGTAGGCGATGTCTCGGTTATGGTCGTTCGTGTTCTGGCTGAGAATCGTGTTGACCAACGTCGCGACCGGGTCGCTTTCGTTACCCGCGTCCCTGCGTTTGTCACCATAGGCCTTCACCAGCCGGCGATGCACTTCGAGCGCTTTCTCGGCCAGGCGTGCGCTATGCGCGGCTCCTCCCGGGGTTATCGTATCGACTCCCATGCACGCTGTGCGCGCTTGACCCATTCCCGCTCTGCCTCAAAGGTCAGATGCTCTTCCAGCTCGGACCACGGCACCCAGACCGTGAAGAACTGCTTCTCGTCGGCCGGCGGGCGCTCGATGCGTTCCGGCGACCTAATGCGCATCAGGAAGTAGCGTTCGGTTCGCTCGATGGCATCCTCGTCCAGCAGAAAGCTGACCATCAGCTCGCCAAGGTCCGCAATCACTTCCAGGTCGCTATACCCGGTTTCCTCCTGCACTTCCCTCAGAGCTGCAGCCACAGGCTCTTCGTCACGTTCGATATGTCCTTTGGGAAGCCGCACTTCATCGCGGCTCGGACGTATCAGCAGAAGGACTTGCTCGCCTGATTCGTCCAGGACTATACCGCCCGCGGACCTATACTTGACGTGTTCCTTTAAGTTACCCATGGGTTCGTATGCTCCTCAGTGCTTGCGTGCGGCGCTATATCCGGATGACAACGCCCTTAATCTCCCAACAACCTTCGGTTCAATTCCTGCACCCACGTCGTATATTGGTTGAGATCTTCCCGAAGCTGTGCTACGTCCGTCCCATAGCGCATACGACGTGCCAGAAAAGCGAAGGCCTCCGAGTCGACGGGGGGTACCGTCAGGTCCTTTGCATTACCGCGGACCATCCGAAGCCCATCGATCAGCCACCGCAGAAACGTGTGGGCCTTCCGGAGCTTGACGTAGTCTCGCTCTGATAGGAAACCGGCCTCGGCCAGAGCTTGCATCACGTCACGGATATTCGTGCTCCGCAGCGCGCTCTCTGTGTGACCGTGCGTAATCTGTAGTCCCTGGACGAGATACTCGACATCGACCAGACCTCCGAGGCTGTATTTCGCGTTGAACGTCCCGCCGGTGACGAGATGCCGGACCTGTCGCTCGCGCATCGCACGCATAGCCGTCACATCAAACGCACTTCCATCGTACACATATCGATCCCGCCAGGCTGTGACTTCCTCTCCCAGCTCGCGATTGCCGGCGATAGGTCTGAGCTTGACCAGTGCTTGGCGCTCGTAGGCCCACGCGGGCCCATCCGGCGCGAAGTACCGCTGGAAGGCCTCCAGGGAAACGGCCATACTGCCGGCCTTGCCATAGGGTCGAAGTTGAGGGTCAATTTCGAAGATGCCCTCTCTCTTCGCCTCGATAGCCTGAATGAAGATCTGGACGAGTTTCTCGTAGAATTCCGCCGTCGTGATGATGTGTGGCCCTGAGGTTTTCCCGTTGCCGGCGTAGATGAACATGAGCTCGATATCCGAGGCGAATCCCAGTTCGCGCCCACCACACTTGCCCAGGGCGACGACGGCCATATCGCTGATCTCTCCATTCTCCATGTGCGGGGTACCGTATTGCGTGCGGAGATCTTCGTGGCAGAGGTGGTATGCCGAGTTCACGATCACCTCGGCCAGTGCAGTCAGTTCCTCTGAGAAGTCCCAGAATTCCTGTGTATGGCCGAGAATGTGCCGCATGTCGATACGGAACATTTCGCGGTCTTTGAAGGCATTCAGGGCCTCGCGCCACGGACCCTCCGAGGATGGAGCCTGGGGACCCTCGTGTACGACAGCCAGAGCCGCTTCCAGTTCGGCCTGAAGCTGTGCTCGCGTCTTCTTGGTGTCAAGCGCATCCATATCTCGCACGACGGGAAAGAGATTGGCGTACTGCATGCGCAGAAAGTCGTCCCAGAGGAACTCGCTGACGCCCAGCAAGCGCGCCAAGGCGTTCAGAACCTCGGGATTCTCGAGGGAAGCGAGCTCGTCGGGCCAGTTGGGCTGGCGGAAGAGGTGGTTGACAAACTCCCGGAAGTGGAGCAGCGCAGTCTCGGGGTCCGGGGTATGGGGCAGCAAATGGGTGAAGTGCTTGATCAGGACTACCGCAGCGCGAAGCTCTCGCTGTCGATCGGGGGAAACGATCTTGCGTCCATTGGCATCGGTCACGAAGAGCGTGTCGTGGGCCCGATCGCCGGAGGATTCCACGCTGACCCGGCCGATGTAGGTGCGGCTGTACGCCAGGGCGTTGGTGAGTTCGTAGAGGAACCCTACGGTGTCCGGGGCCGTGATGTGCAGCACGGTGTAGTGCAGCGAAGTCTCGTTATCGATCCGGATCTCTACCGGGTAGAGGGTCGGTTCGCTGTCGGCGGTGCCTGCGATGGCCGATGCGGCGCGCTTCGCCAGGACTCCCCGCGCCTCCTGTCCTTGGTCGCCCTGAGAGAGGCGAAGTAGACCGAGAAGATCCTCTGCGTAGGCTTGCCACGTCTCAGCGGTGACTTCACCCCGAACCCCGTGCACTGTGAAGGCGTCGACGATCTTGCGTCGTTCACGCATCGCGGTCCTGACGGATGCTTGGTCTAGGGCGGGCTCATAGGTAAAGACCTGGCCTTCCTCAATTGATAACCCGTGAATAAACAGCAGTCCGCATATCAGTGAGAGCTCGCCCGGATAGTCGTAGCCTACGAGCGTCACTCGCCATCGCCCACCGTCGAGCGGGACAGCTTCGACCTCAATGAGGTTCTCGGGGTCGAGGCGCGCTGCCAGAAGGGCGTGTCGCTGAATTTCCTGCGGCGCGAAGACCGCTGTGTACGAAGCATCCATCCGCGCGATATGGGCGGTACTTGGGTCCGCCGCCGGTGGCTCCGAAAACGACGCGTTCATACGCTGTTCCCCCAGGAAACTTAGGTAGACGGCCCGGATTGCCGATCGGTGTTGTTCGTAGCGAGCCGTGAACTGCTCGCCCGCGGCGTCCCCTTCGAACCCAAGCCGGTAGGCCAGCTGGCCCAGGGCGCGCGGGTCATCAGGCAGCCGATGGGTCTGCCTGTAGTGCATCATCTGCAGATAGTGCTCGATTGTGCGGAGGAAGACATATCCCTCGGTCAACGTGCGTGCGTCGCGCCGTGACAGGTAGCCGCCGGTCGAGAGGCGATTCAGGGCATCCAGTGTGTTGTGACTGCGGATAGCAGGATCCGCGGCGCCGTGGGCCAACTGCAGGTACTGTGCGACAAACTCCACATCCCTGATTGAGCCTTCCCCCAGCTTGACCTCACCCCATTCATTGCCCTGAGATCGCAGATGGCTCTCGGTCAAGTGCTTCGTCGCGCTTACACTCTTCCGGGCCTCGCTTTCTGCGACGGCGAAGATGATGGGGCCGGCTTGTTCAATGAAGGTCTCCCCCAGGCGCTGATCCCCTGCCACCACACGCACTTTGAGCAGAGATTGTTTCTCCCATACCCGCGCGTGATTCTCCAAATAGGCCAGGTATCCCGGCGTGGAAGTTACGAGAGGCCCCGACCTGCCCCATGGCCGCAGACGCATATCCACTCGGTAGAGAAACCCCTCTCCGGTCACCTTGGTTAGACCTTCGATCAGGTGCTCGCCCAGGCGCGTGTAGACGTCCATACTGCTTTCGGCCAGGAACAACAGATCGATGTCCGAGCTGTAATTCAGCTCGTGACCCCCGAGCTTGCCCAGAGCCAGTACCACGAAGCCGCGTGCGTCTCCTGCAGCGAGCCCAACCTGATCGGCCGCGATGCTGAGGCAGGCCTGGATCAGGCTATCGGCCAGGTTTGAGAGCTGGGCCGTGACGACGGGGAGATCGAAGAGGTCCAGCAAATCGCACGTGCCGATGCGCAGAAACTCCCATCGCTGGAAACGACGCAGAGCGTTGAGCTGATCTACCTCGCAGAGCGCCTTGCTGTCGGCGGGAGATTCCTCACAGAACTGCTCGACTGTCTTTGCGCGCGCGAGATTGTGGTACTCCACGAGCAGGCTCGCGTATTCGGGGTTGCGTAACAGGATTTCCGTCAGGAACTGGCTGCCGGAAAAGAGCCTTACGAGAATCTCTGTGGCGCGAAGGTTGCGCGAAAGCCACCGTACACTCTTCTCCATGGATGGTGCACTCTGGAGAAAGCGCTCCAGGTTGACCAGGACTCTGTCAGCGTTACCGGTCTCCGAGAGCATGGTCAGGAGATAGGGCATCAAGTCGGCAAACGCACGTGTAGCCCCGGACTTTGCCGATATGCGTTTCAGGCGACGATAGGTCGTCTCCCAGTCTGCGAAGCCGGCGGGGAGCAACCACTGTTGGATCCGCTCAGCAGTCGGCTGATCATACAGCAGCTCCCGCGACTCTTGGAATAGATTCGGATCCATGGGGATCCATTATAGGAAGCGCCCCGGCGGTTGTCAACGCCTCGTATACGTGGTCACTTCCTTTCCTCCCCAATATGGCCCGTTTGGGTAATAGACAGGCACACTGGTCTCGTCTACCATGATTTTTGTAATCGAGCTCGCGGTTAAGTTCGAAGTGACGAACTAAAGACTAAAGGAGACACACAATGTTAGAGACTGTTGCCGACGTACTGAAGATGGGCAAGGATGTGGAGATGGTCGATCTCCGCTTCACCGATCTTCTAGGCATGTGGCATCACTTCACGATTCCAGCGCGGGAGCTGTCCGAGGAGCTCTTCGAGGAGGGGATTGGCTTCGACGGATCCTCCATCCGCGCCTTCCAGGAGATTCACGAGTCAGATATGATCTTGATCCCGGATGCATCGACGGCGTTCCTGGATCAGGTCTTTGAGGTTCCAACGCTGGTCATCATCTGCGATATCTACGACCCCATCACGTTGCAGCCCTACACTCGTGACGCTCGGTACGTCGCCAAGAAGGCGGAAGCGTACCTCAAGCAGACGGGCATCGCTGAGATCAGCTACTGGGGACCCGAGGCCGAGTTCTTCCTGTTCGACAGCGTCCGATACGGCGGGGGGACCAACAGCGCGTACTACCATATTGACAGTGCTGAGGCATGGTGGAACAGCGGCAATGAAGGCGGCAAGGGTGGACAGATCGGCCCGAAGCGAGGTTATTTCCCCGTGCCTCCCGCGGACAGCAAGCAGGACGTCCGCAGCAAGATTGTGATGGCCCTGGAGGCCACCGGGGTGCCGGTGGAGGTCCACCACCACGAGGTCGCGACAGCGGGTCAGTCAGAGATTGATTTGCACTATGCCCCGTTGGTACGAATGGGAGATAGCATCCAGATCTACAAGTACCTGGTGAAGAGTGTCGCGCGCCAGAATGGACTGACGGCTACTTTTATGCCCAAGCCCCTGTTCGAGGATAACGGCAGCGGTATGCACGTCCACCAGAGCCTGTGGCGCGGAGAGGAGAATGTCTTCTTCGACGAGGCAGGGTACGCCCAGTTGTCGGATACGGCGAAGTATTACATCGGTGGATTGCTGGCCCACGCTCCGGCTTTGCTGGCCATCGTGGCGCCCACGACCAACTCCTATCGTCGCCTGGTGCCCGGCTTTGAGGCGCCCGTGAATCTGGCCTACTCGCAGCGTAACCGGTCGGCCGTATGCCGTATCCCGATGTATTCGAAGAGCCCGAAGGCAAAGCGCGTCGAATTCCGCGCACCCGACCCCTCGTGCAACCCGTACCTGTGCTTCGCGGCGCTGCTGATGGCCGGGCTGGATGGCGTTCAGAATCAGATCGATCCCGGTGAACCGATGGACAAGGATCTCTACGATCTTCCGGCGGAGGAAGCCGCCAAGGTCAAGCAGGTCCCCGGCTCGCTCTCTGCAGTGCTGGCAGCTCTCGAGGCCGATCACGATTTCCTGCTCCAGGGGGACGTGTTCACGCCGGACGTGCTGGAGGCTTATATCAAGTACAAGAAGACGGCAGAGGTTGATCCCATCCGGATGCGTCCACATCCCTATGAGTTCACACTCTACTACGACATCTAGACCGGGCGGCTGAATCCGGAGGGAGCCGTCGTCCGATACGTTGACAGATGAGCTCGCGGTCCCGTTCCTGGGCGGGTCCTGCCAAGATGACCATCCGATGCTGGCCTTTTGGGGGAAAGGGTAGAGGAGGAGAAGTGCTTGGAAGCAATGGTCATTCTTGGCAGGCCCGCCCAGGTTTTTCTCTGAGGATCATGATTGTTTTGCATCATGATCGTGTTAAAATCTCGCTAGATGCCGACCTTCACAGATCCAGATCTGGTCCAAGGTGATCCCCGAGTTCTTGAGGCCCTTTCCAGTCTCAACCGGATCGGGATTGCCATCAATCGTCTCACGCCACGGGCCAACATCAGCGTTGATGCAGCCAGTGTTGGGGCGACGCTGCGCCTGATCGCGGAGAGCGTCGTCAAGGTAATGGACGATGCGGTTGCCGTGATCTATACCTACGACGCCGCGAAGCAGGAATTCGATCTCTCTTCTGAGGTCTCGGCTGGAGAATCCGGCAGTGAGGACCTCTACGATCCTCCACGCCCCAACGGCATAGGGATGCGCGCGATTCGGCAACGCCGGCGTGTTCTCTCCTATGAAGAGCCCGACCTGGCAATCCATCCGCGGGCCGAGAAGGCTGGTGCCCGGACGGTAGCCTGTTTCCCACTCGTCGTTGCCGATCAGCCCGTTGGGGCCCTCTACGTCTACCTGCGCCGGTTGGAGCCATTCGCCGAGTTCGAACTGCTGATCATCGAGAGCATGGTCAATCACGCCGCGATGGCACTCTACCAAGCGCGGCGTGTGTCTGATATCCAGCGCGATCTTGCACGCAGTGAGGAAGCGGTGGATCGGCTTTGGCGTGCGGGCATGCTGATCTCATCTCGATTGGGGCTGGATGAGACGCTTGAGGTGATCCTTCAGATGGCGCTTGGGGTCACCGGGGCGCATCACGGGATCTTCCGTCTGGTAGATGCTGCAGGGACCCATCTGGTGACACGTGCCATTGCGGGCGCGCCCGGGCGTCCTCAGATGGGTGATCTGCCTATCGATGGTTCCAGTATTATGGGATGGGTCGCAGCGCATCGTCAGCCACTCTGCATTCACGATCTGGAAGCCGCACCGTGGGTGCGGCTCTACCATCCCCTGGATGCCGACTTGCGGATGCGTGCTGAGTTAGCGGTCCCGCTCGTGGGGGCTAGCGGTCGGCTGGAGGGTGTGCTCAATCTGGAGAGTCCCCAGATCGGGGCGTTCGGTGACCAAGATCGTCATCTGCTGCAGTCATTGGCAACGCAGGCGGTCATTGCGATCCAGGAAGCTCGCCTGCTGGATGCCCTGCTCGGGGTAGCGCGACTCCTGCTCCTGGAGCCAACCCGCCGCGTACTGGATCATCTGGTGATGCAGTCCTCCGATCTGTTGAGCGCGTCGACAAGTGCAATCTGGATCCTGGAGGGCAACGAGTTGGCTCTACAGGCGACCACGGAGGGGCTGCAGCGTGGTGACCGGCTACCCCTTGAGAACAGCCTTACGGGGCTGGCCGTGCTCAACCGCGCGCCGGTGGTCTCAGAGGATGTACGTCAGGACGCGCGCTTCTACCGGGCGGATCTCGCGCGGAGTCAGGCGTGGACCCGGGCGCTCATCGTGCCCCTGTTATCCAGCGAGGATGGAGAGGCCATTGGCGCGTTCAGTGTCTACGGCGTCCAGGGCGAACCCGGGCTTTTCACCGAGTCGGAATGGGATCAGAAGGTGCTGACCTGTTTGGCGTACTATGCGACCCTGGCGCTGCAGAATGCCGACCATCAGCGGGCACTGCGTACGGCTCAGGAGCGTCACGCGGTAGCCGAGACGTTCGCTGCCGTAGGCGACGTGGCTGCCAATGTACTGCACCACCTCAATAACAAGGTTGGTACGATACCGGTCAGGGTCCAGGGCATCCAGGACAAATGCAAGCCCTCGTTGGAAGCAGATGAATATCTTGCTTCGAATCTCATGGAGATAGAGCGGAGTGCCAGGGAGGCCATGGATGCCGTCCGTGACAGTCTCGTCTACCTGCGGCCGATCAACCCGGCGCCGGTCACGGTGGCCGGCTGTGTAAGTGCTGCCTTGGACGACGCCCATCTCTCACCCGCCATTCACGTTCGCATGGAGGGACTGGAAACCCTTCCCCAGGTGGTTGCCAGCCAACGCAGCCTCGTCTTCGTTTTCACGAACCTGTTGGAAAACGCGGTCGCAGCCATGGAGGGTACCGGACAGATCACCATTCGTGGAGAGGCGGTTGGGCCGTGGGTTGAGGTGGCAGTCATCGATGACGGGCCGGGGATTCCTGCGGAGCTTCACGAGCGCATCTTCGAGTTCAGCCTCCCCAATCAGACGTCGCGACGCAACGGGAGTCTGGGGTTTGGCCTGTGGTGGGTCAAGACGCTGCTGATGCGCCTGGGAGGTGGAGTGGCGGTAGAGAGCGACGGTGCGCACGGGACTCGATTCCAGCTCCGGTTGCCACGGGTGGGGGCGGACTATGCCTAAGAGCCGCACACCGAGAGCCCTCGTCGTCGAGGACGAGCCCGCCTGGCAGCAGATTGTCAGCGAGATCCTCCAGGACTGCGGCCTCCAGGTGGACGTTGCCGAAAACGTTGAGGAGGCGATTTTCCTTTTGCGCCAGGCGCCTCATCGCCTGGCGGTCGTGGATCTATCTCTGGGTGACGAGATGGCCGCAAATCAGGATGGACTGCGAGTGCTGGAGTCCGTCGAGCTACAAGACCCCGGCTGCACGACGATCCTGCTCACGGGCTACGCCACAGTCGAACTGGCGGTGAGCGTCCTGACCGACTATGGCGCGATGAGTTGCTTACAGAAAGGCACTTTCGATCGTGCCGAGTTCCGTACGTTAGTCCGGCGTGCACTGTCGACGGCACCGGTCTACGAGGAGATACCGGAGAGTGTCTCTCCTCGCTCGACCCCGGCAAGACATTCAGGCCCCGATCGCGACATACCGTCGGCATCGACTGCGGTCCTGGTCGTCGAAGATGACGCGGGCTGGCGCGGAATCCTTGCGGAGCTGCTCTCAGAGGCGGGGTACCACGTCCGGCTGTGCAATAGCTATGGTGAGGCTGTCGGGTGTCTGCGTCGTGAACCCTACGCATTGGCCATCGTCGACCTCTCTCTCACCGATGCGCCTCGCCCCGATCCGGATGATTCACAGGACCTCGGGGGCTATCAGCTTCTGGCCCTGGCGAGCGACGAAGGCGTTGCTACGATCGTGGTCAGTGGTGTAGCCAACCTTGGTGATATCGAACGCGCATACAACGAGTTCGGCGTCTATTCCTACCTGGAGAAACAATCGTTCGACCGGCGTGCCTTTCTCCAGACCGTGGCGGAGGCTCGCGAGACCAGTGAATCGGCCCGCGAGTTCGAAGAGCTAACGTCGCGCGAGCTCGAGGTGCTGGCTCTCATTGCCCAGGGTATGACCAATCGCGGGATTGCCGAAGCCCTCGTCATCTCGACGAACACGGTCAAACGCCACCTCAAGTCCGTCTTCGACAAGTTAGGCGTTCACACGCGGGCCGCCGCCGCCGCCAAGGCGATCAGCGTCGGCATCCCCACAGATGCTAGTTCACGCGAGGGTGTGGGCTAAGCTCCTCTCTCAGCGCTACCTCACGGCAGTCGGCGTCAGGCGAAGGCGCGTGCAGGTCCCTTTCTGGGTTTGAGCCGTGCAGATGCGGCAGTCCGGCTACTTGCTCAGACCGTGAAGGAAGGTATACTTCGCCCTACGATTCGATGCCGTAGGCTCGCACCACGTCGGTGTGAGCCTACGCTAGCGCTAGAGCTCTGGGGTTGCGGATCCGCGCCCGATGTCTTGTGGGGGTATCGCGGGTCCTATACAACCAAACGATTGGGTCGTCTTCGTCTGGTACCGACATGCCGATCTACGAATACTACTGCCGTTCGTGTCGTGTCCGGTTCAGTCATCTGGCTCGTGGGCTGAATGCCGGCGCCCCTTCCTGCCCCCGATGTAAGGGTAATGAGGTGGAGCGACTGATCTCGGCCGCTCACCTTGTCCGAGGGCAGGGAGATCATCGGCGTGAACTGCATCAGGATGCGCTGCGGATGAGTCGAGAGGATCCACAGGCGCAGGCGCGGTTCCTTAAGGAATCGGGGCGGTTAGAGGATGCCGCCGGGCTCTATGGGAGCAAGGCGTATCGGGAGCTGATCGAACGCCGCATCCAGGGCGCGACGGATGCAGATCTTGTCGATCTCGTGGGTGACCTTACCGATGAGATGGCCTCCAATGAGTTGACGCAATTGGCCGGCTCTGTCGTGCTCTCTGAGCAGGTCGAGAACCGTATCGCAGCCGACGGCCCGCCGCACGAACACGGTGCAGGAGGAGTCGAGGCTGAAGGCCGCGGTGATGTAGGCAGTCCGACTGCCGATACCGGGTCCGGACCTGGGGAAATGCATTCGCGCCGACGTGCCCCCGATCTGGGTTGGGGTTAGCCGCGGCGTGTTGGATACCATGGGGGTGGTATGCAGAATCCGTTTTGGCAACACTTGAAGGACCTCTTCGCGAGACTTTCCGGACGATCGTTGATCGGTGCCGGCGTCGTATGGATCGTGCTGATGACAATCGGGCTGTCCTGTGCGTTTGGGGTCATCGACCTTCCTGCTCTGTCCCAGAAATCCACCCCGAGTGTTCCCATCGAGACACCTGGCTCTGATGATCCGTTTGCTCCGGGGATTGTGACGGTCGCGCCTGATGCGACGCCGACCGGCGGTGCGTCTCTCGTACTGCCTACGCCGACACCCGAGTCTGCGGATAGCGCCGCCACTTTGCCCCCTCTGCCCTGGGGCGATTTCGGTTACGGTATCGCGGCTCATGGCATTGGGATGCCTGACTACACGATGGATCAGATCAAGAATCAGCTAGGGCTCTCCTGGGTAAAGCAGCAAGTCCGGTGGGACGACTTCTCCACCGAGCCGGGACAGATGGACTGGAGCGGCTACGACGCGATGGTCCTTTTTGCGACGGAGCGTGGCCTCAACGTCATGATGAGCATTGTGGGCGCCCCCGCTTGGTCACGGTCCTATTTCGATGCGAATCCCCAGGCAGCCCCGCCCGACGACATGTCGCTCTATGTACAGTTTGTTGGTGAACTCGTCGATCGATACAAAGGGCGGGTCCAGGCCATTGAGGTTTGGAACGAGCAGAACCTGGATCGAGAGTGGGACACCGCAGAGGGCGTGAACGCGGATCGATATGTCGAGATGCTGCGCCTGACCTACCAGGCCATTAAGAGCCGCGATCCCAGTATCATCGTGATCAGCGGTGCGCTATCGCCTACAGGCGTCACCTCCACCGATCCGCAGAATCCCGATCGATACACGGTCATGGATGACTATGCGTACTTCCAGCAGATGATCGATGCCGGATTCCTGAACTATGCCGACTGTGTCGGCGCACATCACAATGGCTACAATATGCCGCCCGATGTTGCCTGGGATGAGGGATACAATGACCCTACCGCGACGTACCGGGGGCCCTTTGACTCACCGCATCATTCCTGGTCGTTCAAGAGCACGCTCTGGGATTACCACAACATGATCGTTGCGGCCCAACGGGACACACCGATCTGCGTCACCGAGTTCGGCTGGGCGACGTCCGAAGGCTTCGATGGCACGCCGGTGGGATTCGAGTTTGCGGTGGATAATACCCTGGACGAGCAAGCACAGTGGGATGTCGAAGCTTTCCAGTTGATGCGCGAGTGGGGGTTCGTCCGGCTGGCTTTCCTCTGGAACCTGGATTACTCATACAAAGGTGGCATGGGTGCCTTGGATCCGAATTCCCCCTACAGCATCCTCGATCTCAAGGGAGCGGCTCGTCCCGCTTACGGCGCGATCGGGGCGATGCCCAAGGTGCCGTAGGCGTGGGTACAGCTTACCCGGACGTTCTCTGGCGCTTGAGATAGAGCATGGCCGGGGGCGGGACAGAGCTCGCCCCCCTCTAGCCCCACGGATACGAACGTTACGCCCATGACACAGACGCCTCGCCGCCACCGTGGTCTCGCTCTGGTGCTCGTCTTCGTGGTCACGGTCTACCTCTTTGCCTTTGGTAGCCTTCCCGGCTTTGACCACGCGAGGTTGCGGCCCCAGTCCACGCCCGTGCCCACGCCGACATCCTGGCCCTTGGAGGCCGGCCTCCGCTCACCTGAATACGGCATCAACGTGCATATGTGGTGGGATCCTTGGGCAGCAATACGCCGTGACTGGCACCTGGTCGAGGACGCAGGCTTCACATGGGTCAAGCAACGCCTCGCCTGGCAGGATGTGGAGGGGGCCGGGCCCGGTGCTTATGAATGGCAGGCCGCCGATAGGATCGTTGACGAAGCCGAGGACGCGGGCGTCCAGCTCATCTTCCGGGTGGATCGTCCTCCTGTCTGGGCTGTGCCTGCGGTGCCTGAAGGGGAGCAACCGGTAGTCCCGGTGTCGCTTGAGGCATTCGGGGATTTTTGCTCTACCCTGGCCTCGCGATACGCCGGACGGGTCCGAGGGTATCAGATCTGGAACGAGCCGAATTTGGCCCGCGAGTGGGGGGGCTACACGCCCGATGCCCAAGGCTACGTTGAGTTGCTCAAGACCTGCTACGTCGCGATCAAGCGTGCCGATCCCCAGGCTCTCGTCATCTCTGCCGGCCTGGCTCCCACGGGCTCGGCCCCGCCCGACGCGATACCTGACGTTGACTACCTTGCGGCGCTCTATGAGGCCGGTGCGTCACCCTATTTCGACCTCCTAGGCCTGAACGCACCGGGCTACAAGGCAGCTCCTGAGATATCGCCTGAAGAAGCGGCAGATCCCGAGAATGGCTATGGAGGCCAATCGTTCTTCTGCTTCCGGCACGTGGAAGAGATGCGGGCGATTATGGTGCACTATGGTGATACGAACAAGCAGGTCGCGATTCTGGAGTTCGGCTGGCATACGGCAACGAGTCCCGAGCATCCGGATTACGCGTGGTTTGCCGTGACCCCGGAACAGCAGGGCGATTATCTTGTGCGCGCGTTTGCTTATGCCCATCAGAATTGGGCTCCCTGGGTTGGCCCGATGTTCGTATGGAACCTGCCGGACTCCAAGTGGACGCCCGACAACGAGGAATACTGGTGGTCGATTGCCGATCCCTTCTGGTGGGGATTCGACGGCGACTTCGCTAACTGGGCCGGCGGCGCCGTGCGCCCGGCCTACGAGGCGTTGAAGGCAATGGAAAAACCATAGGGGAGGACTAACCTTACGAAGGTTACTTGGTGCCCGCTCGTGAAGGTGTCGGCGCAAGCGGAGATGCACTGTTGGCACGGTGTGTCGCTAACCTTCGCAAGGTTTCCGGGGGAGCCCAACTCTTGCTGAATCACCGATCGGCGGTATAATCGCCGGGAACGGGGAAGTGTCGGAATTGGCAGACGAGCATGACTTAGGATCATGTGCCGCGAGGCGTGCGGGTTCAAGTCCCGCCTTCCCCAACGGAGGGGCGAGATCATTCTCGCCCCTTGACTTTGTGGAGCTTGCTTTTTTGAGGAGGTAGTCCCGTGACGAGACAGTCTCGGATGAACGGGGGAAGTCAGCTGCCTGAGGTTCCTCCTGAACTTCAATCATCGGTACAACTTACCACGTTGGATCAGGTCTACGCTTGGGCTCGTAAACGATCACTCTGGCCGATGTTGTTTGGGCTTGCCTGCTGTGCGTTCGAGATGATTGCGGCAGCGGCGGCACGCTATGATACGGCACGCTTCGGCATGGAGATCATGCGTGCCAGTCCGCGGCAGTCGGATCTCTTGATTGTCAACGGTACAGTGACAAAGAAGATGGCGCCGCTCTTGGTGCGGCTCTACAACCAGATGGCGGAACCCAAATACGTCATAGCGATGGGGGCCTGTGCTATTTCCGGCGGACCATTTAAGGAAGGTTACAATGTTGTCTCGGGTGTCGATCGCCTGATTCCGGTCGATGTCTATATTCCCGGATGTCCACCCCGGCCCGAGGCGTTGTTGCACGGCATTCTCACACTGCATGCTCGCTTCGATCACGAGACCATCAAGGATATTCGCGCTTTCCAGACCGGCGAGGATGAGGGGATTCCGGAGCCGACCCTGGGCCTGGATATGGTAAGCTGGCGCGATCTGGAGGGGTTGGTCGGCCCCCGCGAGGAGGACGTCTAGGCATGGCAGAGATGATCTACGATATGCCGGCCGATGTATGGGAGAGACTGCAGGCCCATTTCCCTGGGGCTTTGCAGCCGGCCGAGCCGCCCGAGCAGGGCGACACCGAGGGTTACCCTGAGGGCAAGGAGCACCGGATGACCCGTTCGGTCTCTCGCTCCCAGTTGATGAACCGGCCGCGGTATGAGGGGGTGTTGGTTCACTCCCGACACCTGCTGTCCGTGCTCCGGTTCCTGCGGGACGAACTCGGCTATAACATGCTCTCCAGCCTCACGGCTGCCGATTATCCTGAAGCCCTTGATGAGTTCCCACCACATATCGACGTCGTGTACCATCTGTTCCGGCAGACAGGTGGTGGCTACGTGGTGCTCCACGTGCATACCAGCCGTGACGGCGCGGTTCTACCGTCCGCGACGCCCGAATTCCCGTCGGCTAATCTGCAGGAACGCGAGATCTGGGACATGTTTGGCGTGCGTTTCGAGGGCCACCCGGATCTTCGTCGCCTCTTGATGTGGGAGGGATTCGACGGATTCCCACTGCGCAAGGACTGGAGAGAGGCGTATTACGAGGAGGAACACAAGCCGTATCGGAGCCGCTTCCCCGATGGCAGCACCCCACTCTATGCGGAGGAACGCACCCCCAGCCACGCGAATATCCGGTTCAGTGAGGAATTCGCCGAGAGTTGCCCGCCGCCCGCCGAGGATTTCAGTGACGCTGACGACCTGCTCTATGAGCGGATGCTGTCGGCCGACCGCGATCCCGACAAGCCTCTCAAGACCGAGGAGATGATCCTCAATATGGGTCCACATCACCCCAGCACGCACGGTGTCTTCCGGATGGCTGTGCGGCTGGACGGCGAAACGGTCCAACACCTGGAGCCGGTGTTCGGCTATCTGCATCGCTGCCATGAGAAGATCGGCGAGCGCAACACCTGGCTGCAGAATATCCCGTACACCGATCGCCTGGACTATCTCAATGGGATGACCAACAACCTGGCCTATTGCCTGGCAATGGAGAAGCTCCTGGGCTGGGAGGTGCCGGAGCGGGCGGAATACATTCGCGTCATCATGTCCGAGCTGTCGCGTCTGGTTAACCATATGCTTGCCTCCGGCTTCTTCAGTAACGAGATTGGGATCTACTTCACCGGCTCCCTGTATGCGCTCGAAGAGCGGGAGCTTGTGCTTGATCTCTTCGAGAGTGCGTCCGGGGGACGCATGATGTTCAACTATATGCGGCCGGGAGGGGTGGTGCGTGACGTCTCGGCTGAATGGCTGGACAGGGTAAGAGCGTATCTTCACGACCGTCTTCCCGCGAAATTGAGGCAGATGCAGGAGTTCCTGCTCGACAATGAAATCGTTCGAGCCAGAAGCATTGATGTCGGCGTCTTGTCGGCAAATGCAGCGGTTGCTTCCGGGGTCACGGGTCCCATCCTGCGTGCAAGTGGCGTCCCTTATGATATTCGGCGTGCTGAGCCGTATGGCATCTACAATCGCTTTGACTTCGACGTCGTAAGCCGTCAGCACGGGGACGTTTTCGATCGCATCGCGATACGCTTTGACGAGGCCTGGCAGAGCTTACGCATTCTCGATCAGGCACTGGATGGGATACCTGAGGGTCCAATCCAGTCGAATCGGCTTTCACCAAAGATGCGCATTCCCCCCGGCGAGACCTATGGGCGCATTGAGGCACCCAAGGGTGAGTTAGGCTTCTACCTCGTTTCCGACGGTGGTGCGAATCCGTACCGCTACCATATCCGGGCGACGTCGTTGATCAATCTCACGCCGCTGAGTGAACTGACTCGGGGTGGGAAAATCGCAGATGTCGTCGCCATTCTGGGCAGCATTGACCTAACCATGGGGGAGGTGGACCGCTAATGTACGGTTGGGGGATTATCAAGACATTGGCGAGGACTCTCTACCACTTCATGCTGACCTACGTTGGCGATGCTCAGGTCCTATGGAGCAAGCTCAGCGGACGAAAGGCCGGCCCCGGTGAAGGGCGGGCACACGGGCGGGGGGTTTTCACGATCGAGTACCCCGGTGAGCAGCTAAAGCTCGCCGAGGCCTACCGCAATCTCCCCTTTATGGTCATCGACGCCGAGACCGAGCAGCTAAGGTGTACTGCATGCGGCATCTGCGCGCAGATCTGTCCCGTTCAGTGTATCTGGATTGAGCGCGCCAAGGACCCTGAGACGGGGCGTCCGCGCCGCTATCCTGTCTCATACTATCTCGACATCAGCCTGTGCATGACGTGCGGATTCTGTGCCGAGTTCTGTCCCTTTGACGCTATCAAAATGGACCACGACTTCGAGGTTTCTTCTTACCGTCGCCCCGGCTTTCAAAGCGCCAGGGACCTGGCGAAACCCGAATCCTACCACGCAGCCATTCACCCTTTGGCTTACGCAGAAGAGACAAAGCCCAAGGCTGAGTAGAGCAAGCGCCCCAATCCCGAGCCGGCTCGAGGGTGGGGCGCTTCTGTATCGGGCAGCCGGATTAGTCTGAGATCACGCCGGTGCTGACATGGTGCAGCCGTTCGGTGAGCTCCATGCAGGCGCGCCCGTTGTGGTACGGACACTTCCAGAAGCTCACCTTGGCGTTGTCCTCGTCGGTTCCGGTCGGTCGTGTGTGATCTCGCTCGACGTACCGGATCCACTCGCCGTGTTTTCGGTCGACCAAGAAGGTCTTCGATGAAATCCCAACCGGCGAGCGACGCCTCCAGGAAGCGATCTTCACCCGATAGCTGATAGGCGTTGAGAAAACCGACGGCAGCCTCGGCCTGTGGCCACCATTGCTTGGTGGAATCCACGAGCCCTTCAGGCCCTGACTCGTAGACGATCGCGCCGTCCGGGTCGAGCCCTTCATCGTAGACGGCCTGCGCCATCCTGACCGCCAACACTTTCGCCTGCTCGTCGAGCGCGGCGTCGCCGACAACCCCCGTCGATTCAACCAGCAGCCAACTCGCCTCGATGTCGTGGCCGTAGGAGACGTTCTTGGACTTGGGCGTCCAGGCCTCGTCGAAGAACATCGTCATGTGGTACGTTTCGGGGCTGATGATGTGCGTCATCATTACACCGAGAAGCTCCTTCTGACGCTCCAGAAGCGAATCATCGCGCCAGACGCGGAGCAAGTTGGTGAAGGCCTCCATCACGTGAAGGTGCGTGTTCATCGACTTCATCTCGCTCATGTCGACGCGACTTAGGGCCACGTTCTCTTCCAGCTTCCAGTCGCGCGTAAACGACTCGAAATAGCCCTTGTGGACGGGATCGTAGCTGTGGATCTCCATCGCCTCGTAGATGGCCAGGGCCTTCTCGAGCGCGCGCTCGTTTCCCGTGGCGGCGTAGTACTCGGCCAAAGCGTAGATGCCGAAGGCCTGACCGTAGATCTGTTTCCGGGGGACGAGAGGTGTCCCATCGACGCCCACCATCCAGTAGAGCCCCCCGTACTCGGAATCCCAGAACCGCTTGGTCAGATCCTCAAATGCCCAGTCGGCCATATCCAGATAGGCGGCATTCTGATAGCGTCGATAGGCGGAGGCGTAGGTCCATAAGATTCGCGAAGTCAGCAGAGCCCCACGCGGCGCATCCGGTTCGACCACCAGGTCGTTGGTGATCTGGCCATAAAAGCCACCGCGCTTCTTGTCCACCGTATGCTGGATCCAGAACGGCAGGATGTCCTCCCGCAGTTCAGCTTCTGCCTGCTGCATCGTGGCTCGCAATCTGGCACTATCGGGCATAGATCACTCCTTGAGCGCGGGTGGGCGTCGCCGACCGTGGTGGCTTTCCCTAGGACGTCACCTGATCCGGCACTAGGCCAGGGCTGCTACGGCGTTCTTGACGATGGCGGCGAAGTCGTCCACCTTGAGACTCGCCCCACCGACCAACGCTCCGTCGATCTCGGGCATCACGATAAAGTCCGCCATGTTGTTCGGCTTCACACTACCGCCGTATTGGACGCGGATCGTCTGGGCCGTCGCCTGATCGTAGAGGTCCGTCAAAACGTCGCGGATGGCCTCGCGGATCGTGCGATCTGCGTCCTCGGGCATCGCCGTCCGGCCGGTGCCGATGGCCCAGATGGGCTCGTAAGCCAGCACGACCTTCCGGGCGTCGGCCGATGAAAGCCCCGCGAACGCTCCGCGAATCTGCTTTCCCACGAAGTCGACTGTTTCCCCCGCCTCATTCTGCGCGAGGCTCTCGCCGATGCAGACAATGGGCAGCAGCCCGTGGCTCAGGGCCGCCTTGAGTTTCTTGTTGACCGTCTCATCGGTCTCTCCGAAGAGCTGGCGGCGCTCTGAGTGGCCGATGATCACGTAGGTTGCCAGTTCCTTGACCATCAACGGAGAGATCTCCCCGGTGTAGGCACCGCTCTCCTCCCAGTGCATGTTCTGGGCGCCCACTCGCGATATTGGAGCCGGCCAATGCGTCGCTTACGGCGCTCAACGCGGTCGCGGTGGGACAGACGGCGAGGTCCACGCCGCCGACGTCGGCGAGGGCGGCTCTGAGCCCGCGGGCGAGTTCTGTCGCTTCAGCCGCGGTTTTGTGCATCTTCCAGTTTCCGGCAATAAACGGTTTGCGCATGGAGTTTCCCTTTCGTGGGCCGGGCACCGGTAGCCCGGTGCCCGGCCTCCTATGTCAATGATGGTATCGGTTACTTGTCGTTGAGCGCGGCAATGCCGGGAAGGGTTTTCCCTTCGAGGAACTCGAGGCTTGCCCCCCCGCCTGTGGACACGTGGCTCACCCTATCCGCGACGCCGGCCTGGTTCACGGCCGAGGCAGAGTCGCCACCACCGATGATGGTTACGGCATCAAGATTCGCCAATGCGCGTGCGATAGCGAAGGTGCCCTTGGCGAAACTGGGCATCTCGAAGACACCCATCGGGCCGTTCCACACCACGGTCTTGGCATCTGCCAGCTTCCCGATGAACAGCTCGACGGTCATCGGGCCGATGTCCAGGATTCTCCAGCCTTCCCCGACGTTGTCCACGCTGACCACCTTCGTGGCTGCGTCGTTGTCAAAAGCATCGGCCACGACGGCATCCACCGGGAGCACCAACTTCCCTCCTGCCTTGGCCATCAGCTCCTTAGCCGTGTCCAGGACATCGTCCTCGACCAGGGAGTCGCCCATCGCCAGCCCTTGGGCCTTGAGGAAGGTGTTGGCCATGCCTCCCCCGATCAAGATGGCGTCGGCCTTGGTAAGCATGTTCCTCGATCACACCGATCTTGTCGGAGATCTTCGCACCGCCCAAGATGACAATGTAGGGATGCTCGGCGTCCCCCGTGGCTTTTCCGAGGTAGGTGATCTCCTTCTCAATCAGGAAACCGGCCACCGCGGGCAGCCTCTCGGCGACCCCGACAGTGCTGGAGTGTGCCCGGTGGGCAGAACCGAATGCATCGTCGACGTAGATGTCGCCCAGACGGGCCATTTTGTCGGATAGATCCGGCGCGTTCTTGGTCTCTCCGGGGTAGAACCGGGTGTTTTCCAGAAGCATGATGTCACCCGGCTTCATGGCCTTGGCGAGGGTCTCCACCTCATCGCCCACGACATCAGGGGCCATCGTGACCGGTTTCCCCAAGAGCACGCTTAGCCTCTCGGCAACGGGCTTCAGGCTGAACTTGGGATCGAAGCCGTTCTTGGGACGACCGAGATGCGACATCAAGATGAGCGATGCACCATGGTCCAGGATGTAATTGATCGTCGGCAGCGCTGCTTGAATGCGGGTGTCGTCGGTGATCGTGCTGCCATCAAGGGGTACATTGAAGTCTGCCCGCATCAGGACCCGCTTGCCCTTGAGGTCAACGTCGCGAACCGTTTTCTTGTCCATCGTATCTCCTTAACTAGTAAAAAGGGATAAGGAGAAGCTCCTTATCCCTTCATTACTGACTGCCTGCAGGATTCCTCCTACAGTTTGCCTGCGACGATCGCTGCAAGGTCTGCGACGCGGCTTGAGTAGCCCCACTCGTTGTCGTACCACGAGACAACCTTGACGAAGCGCGGTCCCATTGCCGTGGTCAGTTCGGCATCGACGATGGAGGAGCGGCTATCGCCCTTGAAGTCCATCGAAACCAGGGGCTCCTCGGAGAACCCGAGAATGCCCGCCAAGCTCCCTTCGGCAGCGCTCTTGAGCGCCGCATTGACGGCTTCGGCGGTCGTGTCGGTCTTGAGCTCGACGACGAGATCCACAACCGAGACCGTCGGCGTCGGGACCCGCATGGCCATACCGTCGACGATGCCCTTG
The DNA here is from genome assembly GCA_963775195.1 of uncultured Chloroflexia bacterium. Taxonomy (GTDB): domain Bacteria; phylum Chloroflexota; class Anaerolineae; order B4-G1; family SLSP01; genus PWVB01. Next base: position 262,200 of record CAVZIC010000016.1, on the reverse strand, counting down.
AGCTCCGGCAGCACCAGTGCAACAGCCTTGGCAGCCCCGGTGGTGGTGGGGATGATGCTCAGGCCGGCGGCGCGTGCACGACGGAGGTCCTTGTGGCCCTGGTCCAGGGTCACCTGGTCGTTGGTGTAGGAGTGCACGGTCGTCATCAGACCGGCGGCAATGCCGAACTCATCCTGCAGCACCTTGGCAACGGGAGCCAAGCAGTTGGTCGTGCAGGAGGCATTGGAGATGATGTTGTGCTTCGCGGAGTCGTACGCACCCTCGTTGACGCCGATCACGATGGTGATGTCCTCGCCCTTAGCGGGGGCCGTGATGATGACCTTCTTGGCGCCTGCCTTCAGGTGCTTGCCCGCCCCGTCGCGGTCACGGAAGATACCCGTCGACTCAATGGTGATATCGACGCCCAGTTCGGCCCAAGGGAGCTCCTCGGGATTGCGAATCGCATACGCCTTGATGGTCTTTCCGTTGACGATGATGCTATCGCCGGTGTAGGAAACGTCGCCGGGGAAATCACCATAGGTTGAGTCGTGCTTGAAGAGGTGCGCATTGGTCTTGGTGTCGAAGAGGTCATTGATGGCGACCACCTCCAACTCGTCCGGATGACGCTCCAGGATCGTGCGCAGCACCAGCCGGCCGATGCGTCCGAATCCGTTAATGCCAATCTTTGTGGTCATAATCACTCCTTTGTCTGCTAGGGTTGGTCATCTGAGTAGAGATCCAAGATTGATGGCTAAACATACGTGTAGTCATCAATCACACATCCCCAATCACCACGCAATGAGTTCAAGTAGTATCTCAGCCAGTTTCCCACTGTCGTGGTGCCCCGCCAGGGTCCTGTCCACGAGATCGGCCCGGATGACGCGCATGTGGCTGGACTCGGCACAGTCCGGAACTACCCAATCTGTGCTTTCCAGTGACGGAATCCCGGTGGGTATGTGGTCATTGATAATCACAGTGTCGATCACGTCCTCGCCGATATGTTGCTTCAGCGCAGCAAAGTGCTCCTGTGCTGAATAGTGATCGGTCTCACCCGGCTGCGTCGCTACGTTGCATACGTAGACTATGTGGGCATTGGTAGCTCTCAGTGCCTCCAGGATCTGCGGAACGAGTAGATTGGGCAGAATACTGGTGAAGAGACTGCCGGGCCCGATAACGACCATCTGTGCCGAAAGTATGGCCTGTATCACGCCCGGAAAAGCGCGGGGGGCACTGGGATCCAGGGTAACGCGTAGAATGCGCCCACCGCTTGTGGGAATCCTGGACTCGCCACACACACGGACTGCCGTCTCACCATCCTGGCTGATATCGGCACACAGCGCCACGGCTTCCAGTGTGCTGGGTAGAACGCGACCTTGCACGGCCAGCACCTGACTCGACTCCCTGAGGGCAGCCTCGAACGACCCCGTGATTCCGGCCATCGCCGTAATGAAGAGATTGCCAAAGCTATGCCCGCTCAGGTCCTTGCCCTGGGCATACCTGTACTGGAAGAGCCGCGTCACGAGCGACTCATCGTCAGCCAGGGCAGCGATGCAGTTGCGGAAGTCACCCGGCGGAAGGATGCCGATCTCGCGCCTCAGCCGTCCGGACGATCCGCCGTCGTCAGCTACCGTGACCACGGCCGTCAGATTCGACGTGAAGGACTTCAGACCCCGCAAAGCTGTGGCCTGCCCGTGCCCGCCACCAATAACAACCACTTCGGGGCCCCGTCCGCGCCGGGGATAGTCATGGAGAACGGTTGGGATGGGCAGGTGGTTGCCGATGATGAAGGGCTCAAGGATGGCACGGTTGAGGCCCCAGATCCCGTATGCGAGCACCCAGAGCCCTGATACGAGGATGAGCCCCGCCCGTAGCTGCGGCGGCAAGAACTGAAGTGTCAGATAGTAAAAGTACTGCGGGAGGGGATAGAGCGCCCGCAGAGCTACCGCACCGCCTAGGCTTAGCAGCCCAACGCCGAGGGCCAGTATGATCAGCCAGCGCTTCACGCCGATGCCTGGCGTAAGCCACTGCAGGTGGGTTTGCCAGCTCCGCGTTGCAGCTTGGAGAACCCTCCGCTTCATCGGGAAATTATACCTATATTGGCAGACGTGTCAAACGAGCGCTAATCGTGAGCAGATAGCCCAAACCCGAGAGGCCTCTGGCCTGGGCTATCTGCGGTGCCGGAAGCAAATCTCTACGGCTATTGAATATGGGCGACAACGCGAGCGTTTTTCCAGAGATCCTCGAGGCGATAGAAGTCGCGCATTTCGTCGGTAAATAGATGTACGATCACGCTGTTGTAGTCGATCAGAATCCATCCCGATTCCGGATCACCTTCCACATTGACCGCAAGTTGTCGAACGTCTTCCTGCTTCAGTGCCTCTCGTATCGCGCTCTGCAGAGCATCCAACTGGCGCCGGCTGCCTGCAGTGCAGAGCACGAAGTAGTCGGTGAAGGTCGTCACCTCAGTCAGGTCAAGGATGAGCGTATCCTCTCCTTGCTTATCGACAATGATCTCGGCAATCCGGCTGGCTAGTTCTCTACTCTCCACTCCACCTCCTCTGTTTCATCACAGCGTGCACGGCTGACCCGGTTCACACCAGGATCCTTACTGCTGGAGCAGCAGCATCTGCACGCGTGTCGTCTGGGACAAATCGTTGTCCTGCATACTGATGGTTACCCGGTAGTTGTCCATCTGCATATTGAGTGTTGCCAGATGTCCCATTATGGTTGGCTGGCCTAGAACCACCCACCCTTTGGCCTCAAGCTCAGTCTGAAGATAGGCAACCGTGTCAGCGACCATCCCCGGCACAATATAGACATAAGTGCCCGCGGCAGCATTGATCTCAACGTCCATGGCGTCAGGATGAAGGACGAGGATATCTGGAAAGCTGTTGCTCGCCGCTTCCTCGCTGCCGGTGGTATCCGCCGTGGCATCGGGCTGCGATTCCACGACCGTGGCCGGGTCGTCACCGGCAACCATATCACCCTGCGGGGTTGGGCTGCTCGTGTTCCCCCCAGCACAAGCAGCTAACAGGAGGGTGACTACAATGGTCACTCCCCCCAAAATGCGCAGAATTCTCTTCCTCTCCATGATTTTTCCTCCTGGGCCGGGACTGAATTTCGACCACCGTATCATAGCATAGAACGAAGGCCGATTCCAACAATTCGACGGCTGCCCACATCGCGGCCGTCGAGGCTAAGTCTCCTGTGATGAGGAGTTACGCCTGCATAGGTTACATCGGCTCGCTAAGGAGCGAGAGAAGTACCTCAATACCGTGCTCGACGTCCGCTTCGTCGACCATCTCGGACGTGGAGTGGACGTAGCGACATGGCACACTCAGACAGCCACTCGGTATGCCGCTGCGCACGAGCTGCATCGCGGCAGCGTCAGTGGTGCCGCCCAGAAGGATTTCCATCTGGTAAGGAACGTGCGCTCGTTCCGCTGCCTCGACCAGGCTATCTCTGACCTTGGGATGGGCAATCATGCCGCCGTCTTTGACTTTGACCGCCGGACCCTTGCCGAGGCTGACGTCCATCGGGAGCGACTTTGGGACGTCTCCGGTCGCTGTGACGTCCACTGAGATCGCCACGTCGGGATCGGCGCGGTAAGCAGAAGTCCGGGCGCCTGACAGTGTGATCTCCTCTTGTGTCGTGAAGGCGAAGGCAATGTTGTGAGCCGGTGTCTTCAATCGGCGCATGACCTCGATCAGGATGTAGCATCCGATCCGATCGTCGAGGGCTTTGCTCATCAGGCGTGTTCCTTGCTGGACCAGGGGCCCTACGAAGCTCGCCGTGTCCCCGACGTGGACCGGACAGGACGCGCGATCCTGGGCGCCAACATCGAGATAGAGATGGTGCAGCTCAGGTAGCTTGGACCCGTCGTCACGTCGCTCCACGTACATCGGGCCCGTGATCCCATTGGCGAACCTGGCTCGTCCGCCAATGCAGTTCACGGCTCGGACGCCACCGATGGAGGTGAAACGCACGAACCCCTTCTCCTCCACGTGGGTCACCATCAGCCCGATTTCGTCCATGTGAGCGGCAAGCAGGATTTTCATGTCCCCATCTGTGGATGTTGCAGCCTTGCGATGGGCTACCAGGCTGCCCAGGGCATCCACACGGGTCTCGTCCGCGAACGTCTCAATTGCCGCGCCTATGACGGCGCGAATCTCGTCTTCGTAGCCGGATGGTCCGAACGTCTGGGTGAGTTTCTCCAGCAGTGCCAGGTCCAAAGGTCTCTCCTTGTCTATGTATCAAGCCGTCAGTTCGTGCGGGAGCTCACGGATAGCCGCATCAACGAGACGGATGTGCTCGACCAGGTCGTGTTCGCGCAGCAGTGAAACGGGGCTGTGGATATAGCGACAGGGGATCGCAACCGTGATAGAAGGTACGCCGGCCCTCGCTCGGTGAGTGCCACCTGCGTCGGTCCCGCCAATGCCTGGCTGTTTGATCTGGTATCCAATGCCTTCCGTCTCCGCAACCCGCATAAAGTGCGAAAGCAATCTGGGGGGAGTGATGTAGGAGCGATCCATCGCGGTGATGGCCGGCCCTTTCCCGAGTTGTGTTGTCGGGCTCACGTCCGTCTCTTCCTTCGGAAGGTCGTCGGCGAGGGTCCCTTCCAGGACCACAGCGACATCCGGGGCCACAGCGTAGGCGGCAACCTGGGCGCCCCGCAGACCAACTTCCTCCTGGACTGTAAAGACCCCGAAAAGGTCGAACGGATAGGGCGCGCCTCGCAGAAGTTCGATCAGCGCCGTGCATCCCGCGCGATCATCAAAGGCCTTGCCCATACAACTTTTGCCCACCGTCTGGAATTGCGTTGCGAAAACGATCTCTGTGCCCATCGGGGCGAGCCGCTCGGCTTCATCCTTGCCGGCGGCACCAATGTCGACGACAAGTTTGTCGACGGTTGGAGCCTTGTTCAGCGTGCCCTTATCCGCGCGGTGGATGGCTTGGAGCCCAATGACGCCCGGAAGGGCATCCTTGCCGACGCGAACCGTCAGGCCCGGGAGCAGCCGCGAGGGGATCCCTCCGACGGTGTCGACACGCAGGCCACCGTCGCCCGTGTGGCCAACCACCATGAGGCCAACCTCGTCCATATGGGCAGACACGAGGACCTTCGGCCCCGAGGCTCCTGTCCCGGCCTTGTATACGATGAGATTGCCGATTGCGTCGACGTGCATGTCGTCGACGTATTCCTCTATCAACGGCCGAATAGCGCGCCGAACCTCGGTCTCGTTCCCCGAGATGCCGGGGACGTTCGAGAGGGCACCCAGGCGATCTGTCAGCTCGCTCATACTTCATCCTCCCATCGGGGCCGGTACCCCGGGTCCAGCCGGGTAACGAAGCCTGACAGCAAGCGTCCGGCTCGCTCGATATCGCGCAGCGCGACCACCTCGACCGGCTGATGCATATAGCGCACCGGAATCGAGATCAAGCCCGAGGGGACGCCTTCCCTGGTGAGTTGAATTCCCCACGCATCGGTCCCGCTCGACCCGGAGAGAGGCTCGATCACGAAAGGGATCTCATCTGCTTCGGCGGCTTGCTTAAGGCGCTTCACCATATCGGGATGGAAATTCGGCCCGACGCCAATGGTGGGGCCTTCGCCCAATTCAAATACGCCGGGATCACTGTCGCCGTGCTGTTTCGCGAAGGTCACATCCAGGGCCACGGCGACGTCTGGGTCGATGCCATATGCGCTCGTGATGGCTCCTTTGATCCCGACCTCCTCTTGTACGGTAGCGACGGCGTAGAAGTCCCAGGCATGTTGCCGGTCTCGCAGGGCCTCCAGTGCCAGGGTGAGGGCTGCTACCGAAGCCCGGTTATCCAAAGCCTTGCCGGCAGCGCGACCATTCTTCAGGGCGATCAGCGGCTGTCTCACGGTTACATAGTCGCCTACTCTCACACGCGCTTTGACTTCCTCGGCGGAGAGCCCGAGGTCGACGAAGATCTCGTGCCACGGCAGCACGTCCTGGCGCTCCGAGGCCGGCAGGACGTGGGGCGGGCGACTCCCGATCACGCCTGTCAGGCCGCCTGTCAGGTCGCCTGTCAGGCCGCCTGTCAGGCCGCCGGGCAGATCCTCCCGACCGTGCACGCTGACCTCCAGCCCCAGCAGCACGCGCCTGTCAACGCCACCGAGGGCGTGAAGGTGCAGAAACTCGTTCTCGATACCGGTGACGATAAGCCCAATCTCATCGATATGTGCAGCGGCCATCACTGTCTGTCGCGGTGCAGGGCCGGTGCCTCGCTGCAGGGCGACGAGACTCCCCATCGCGTCGACGCGTATCTCGTCGACGAAGGGTAGCCACAGCTCGCGCACGACGCTGCAGACTGATTGTTCATATCCGGTAGGGCCAGAAGCTTCAGACAATAGAGTGAGTAAGTTCAGTGTCTCCAAAGGGCTCCTCTCCGGCTTGGCTCAGGGTGTGATCACGATGGTGTCTGTGATGGAGGGCGTCGCGGTGAACGTCGCCGTGGGCAACGGCGTCCAGGTTGCCGTTGGCAGTCCCGGCGTTGGCGTCAAGGTGGGCGTAGCTGTTGGCGTGGATGTGTTCGGTGCAGGGGTCAGGGTGACCGTCGGCGAAGGGGTGAAGGTCGCCGTACCTGTGGCGGTCGCCGTCGGCGTGGCCGTTGCCGTACTCGTGGGGAGCGGTGTCTCGGTTGACGTTGGGGTGGGCGTCTCGGTCGGCGTCGCGGTGGCTGTTGGCGTCTCAGTTGACGTCGGGGTTGCTGTGCGCGTCGGTGGGAACCACTGCGTCGGAGTCGGCTCGAGTGTCTTTTCCGGTGTACCGGTGCCCGGCCCGACCTCAAACGGCGTCGGGCTAGCCGGCGGAGTCGGTGTCGCGGTCGGCGTAGCTGATGCCTCCGGCGTCGTAGAAGGCGGACGAATCGCCAACGCCACAAATCCGAGGCAGTAACACGGAATTGTGGCGATGATGATGGCGATCAGGACGGTATAGATCGGCTTCTGCTCGCGCAGCTTTTCCATTGACAGGTTGATCAGTCCAGAAGCGTTTGCGCATCGTCGATAATGTGCCGGCCTGCGGCGACCTCGTCGACGGAGTGGATTGCGCCCCCCATCTCCTCGATCAGACGGGAGACGATATCGAAGTCGACGGCTTCACCTTCAATGGTGATCTTTGCATTTTCGACTTTGCGGTCCATCTCGTAGATGCTGATATTGACAGCGGAAATCCCCTCCAGATCGCTGAGCTGGTCTGCCAGCTCGATGATGCTCGGCTCGTGAGGTTTCAGTGTGTCCAGTACCAGCCTTCTGATCCTACCCATAGCTCTCCTTGGTCTTCTTGATCGATCCGCATCCGCGTGGCGCTCCGACGTACAAAAAAAGACTCAGTCGTCCGAAACCCGCATCGCCTGCCGCCCTGGACAACGGGATTGCCCGGTTGTAAGGACGGGGCGTCCCAGCCGTTAATCCCGGTTGCCGTACGCTCGATGCCTTCGCACTTACTGAGTCTTCTCGCACTTCAATGTGTTTCAATGATAGTACGAATCACGCCAGATGCAAGTATTCGCGAGTTAGAGGAACGTAAAAAGCCGTCTGGGGTTTCCAGACGGCTTCGCTATAGGCTGGCGCGCGAGATCGCGCTACAGGGCAACGACGTTGCTCGCCTGAAGCCCCTTCTCGGTCTCTTCGAGGGAGAACTCGACCTGCTGGCCTTCGACCAGCTTCTTGAAACCTTCGGACTGAATTGCCGAATAATGTACGAACACGTCCTCGTTGCCTTCTCGGGAGATGAAGCCATATCCCTTCGCGGCGTTAAACCACTTGACAACACCAATCTCTCGCTCACTCATCGCTATATGCTTCCTTTCAACATCGCGAATTTCAGGATGCCTGAGTTCTCCCAATCCAGTGCACAGAAAACGCCCGGATTCCGATTAACGCAGATCCAGGCGCTGCCCGACTCAGGATTTGGCTGCATCCAACTAGCGAAGTTTATACCAGGTTCAGCCAAACTGTCAACTTGCTGCAAGAGCATTGTTAGGTAGACTTGTGATGGATGACGTCAGCAGCGGCAGGCGGTTTGGCCACGTAGTGCGCCGGCTCGGCCTGCCTCTGTTGTTGTCTGTTAGAAGTGGTGTTTAATCGGAGCCTAAGGATTCTGTTAAGGTGCGAGCAAGGGGGCCCATACTGTGACTAGTACGAACGCCGTATCCTCTGGAAGGGAACTGCTGCTGCGGACCCTTCGCCATGAGCAGACTCATCGCATCCCCTGGGTCCCCTTCGCGGGCGTGCACGCCGGCAAGCTCGTGGGCTACTCAGGGCGGGAGCTCCTTACCGACAGTGACAAACTGGTTGAGGCCCTCCTGGCTGTGAATCGTACCTACGACCCCGACGGGCAACCTGTGATCTTCGACCTGCAAGTTGAGGCCGAGATTCTGGGGTGCGACCTGCTGTGGGCAGACAAAGCGCCTCCTACCGTCGCGTCCCATCCGCTCGCTGCCTCGATGACGCTCCCTGATCGGTTGCCGGAGCCATCTGACGGGCGCCTCCCGATGATCCTGGACACGATGCGGAGGATGAAGGCGGAGGTGGGTGACAGAACAGCGCTCTATGGCTTGGTCACGGGCATCCTGACTTTGGCCTCCCATCTACGGGGCACCGAGATCTTCATGGATATGTACGATCACCCGGAGTATCTGGGGCAATTGCTGGCCTTCAGTCGTGATGTCGCCAAGCGCGTCGCGGAATTCTACGTTGAAGCGGGCATGGACGTCATTGCGATCGTGGATCCTTTGGTCTCCCAGATCTCCCCCCGCCATTTCCGGAAGCTGCTCTCCGAGCCATATAAGGACGTCTTCGATTTCATCAGGGAGCAGGGTGTCTTTTCGTCGTTCTTTGTGTGCGGGGATGCCACCAAGAATGTCGAGGTGATGTGCCAAACAGGCCCGGATTCGATCTCGATCGACGAGAACATCGATCTTGCGGGAGCCAAGGAGATCACCGACCGCTATGACATCATCATAGGTGGCAATATCCCCTTGACGACCCATATGCTGTTGGGCAACCAGCAGGACGACATGAAATTCGTGGTGGATCTCCTCGACAAGATCGACCCGCACAATTTCATCCTGGCACCGGGCTGTGATATGCCATACGATGTGCCCGCCGAGAACGTGGTCGGCGTGGTGCAGGCCGTCAGGGATCCCCAAGGGACCCGGGCGATGCTGGCGAACTATCAGGCCGAGGAGCTGGATCTGGACGCGGTGCATCTGCCTGACTATGCAAACCTTGACAAGCCTTTGGTCGAGGTGTTCACTCTGGATTCGGATACCTGTGCTGCATGTGGTTACATGAAGGACGCGGCACAGCGAGCAGCTCAGGAGTTGGGTGGGCGCGTGGATATGGTCGAATACAAGTTCACCGAGAAGGCGAATGTGGCCCGCGTCGTGAAGATGGGGGTCAAGAACCTTCCGAGTATCTACATCAATGGTGAATTGGCCTACTCCTCGCTGATCCCGAGTAACCGGGAGTTGGTCGAGCAGATCAAGCGCAGCCTTGAGGAATAGCTTGGATCTGCACATCGTCGGGGGATTCCTGGGCAGCGGCAAGACGACCGCGATCATTGGTGCGGCAAAGCACCTCATGGCGCAGGGAAAGCGCGTTGGTGTCGTTACCAACGATCAAGGTCGGTATCTGGTGGATACGGCGTTCTTCAGGAGCGAGGCTGTTCCTGCTGTAGAAGTCACCGGAGGGTGCTTCTGCTGCAACTACACCGACCTCGACGCGCAATTGGCGCAACTCAGGGAGACGGCACAGCCGGACGCGATCTTTGCCGAATCGGTTGGGTCGTGTGCTGATATTGTGGCCACGGTCGTCAAGCCCTTACTGCAACTGCGCGGGTCCGGAACGGGCGTCCCAACCAGCTTCTCGGTCTTCGCCGATGCCCGGCTCCTGCGCCGTCGCTTATTAGGACAGCCGATGCCGTTTGGTGACAACGTGACCTATCTCTTCGACAAGCAGATCGAAGAGGCCGAGGTTCTGGTGGTCAATAAGCGGGACCTTCTGTCAGAAGAGGCCATAGGTGAGGTGGCAGCGTTGGCCCGCGAGCGCTTCCCCCGTGCTTTGGTCCGCCTGCAGAACTCGCTGGTTGACGAGGAAGTCGCGGGATGGGTCACTGCGATCGCACAGGGACATGCCGTAGCTCCCGGGCAGTCGCTGGATATCGACTACGAACGTTACGGCGCGGGCGAGGCGGCGCTGGCGTGGTTGGATGAGCGCTTGGTCTTTGAGGTGTCCGAAGGCCGTGGTCGAGACGTCGTGATTGCGTTCATGTCCGAAGTGCTGCAAACGTTGGAGCATCGCCGCCTGGCCATTGGGCACCTGAAGTTTATGGTAAAGAGCGGGGGCACTGAGGTTAAGGTCAGCTTCTCGACGCTGGGCGCAAACGATTGGGAGACAGGGATCCCGGAGTTAAGCGGTCCCAATATCGAACTGATCGTCAATGCGCGCGTCGAGGCCCCTGCACCGGCGTTGCGCCAACTCGTGCAGCAGGCTGCTGAGGACACGGCAAGTGCGTTGGGCGTCACGTGTGAGGTGTACGATGTAGCTTCGTTCCACCCTGGGTTTCCAAGCCCGACGCACCGTATCAAGTGAGAACGTGGGCACAATCTGTCAGATTGGACCCATCTCCCGGGGCCGGCTCTTTAGCTTCCCGGAAGATCATAGGCAGTCCGGACGACGGGTTTTGGATTTGACTCTGTTTACTATATAATACTGGGCTGATGCTGGCCCATCGTAAACACATCGGCTATTAGGAGGAAGCAGTATGGCGAACAAGCTAGAAGTCATCCGCGAAGGCATCTTGGATGGAGACATGCATTTGGTGGAAGATACCGTAAATGCAGCCCTGGACGAAGGGATTTCTGCCCCCGAGATCCTGAATGAGGGTCTGATCAAGGCGATGGCCGAGGTGGGGCGCCTCTTCGAGGAGGGCGAGTACTTCGTCCCCGAAATGTTGATTGCCGCGCGTGCGATGAAGGCCGGACTGGCCATTCTCAAACCAAAGCTGATCGACGCTGATGTCAAGCCCGTGGGCAGAGTAGCCGCCGGGACGGTCAAGGGTGACTTACACGACATCGGCAAGAACCTGGTCTGCATGATGCTGGAAGGCGCCGGCTTTGAGATCGTCGATCTCGGCACGGACGTCTCGCCTGACCAGTTCGTGGATGCCGTCCAGAACAAGGGTGCACAGGTTATTGCTATGTCGGCGTTGCTGACGACGACGATGCCGAACATGAAGAACACTGTGGATGCCCTGGAAGAGGCCGGGATTCGCGATTCGGTCAAGGTGATGATCGGTGGCGCACCGGTGACCCAGGCCTACGCGGATGAGATCGGCGCTGACGGCTATGCCCCCGACGCCAGTCGTGCTGCGACGTTGGCCAAGCAGCTCTTGGGGGCCTAGACTCACACTACGCCCTGCTTCAGTACTCTATCTTGCGAAGGTGACCTGAGCAGCTATCGGGTCGCCTTCGCAAGCTTTGTTGTCTCATTCAGGTACCTGGTAAAGCTCCAATAACACCCCGTGGGCGCTCTTTGGGTGGACGAAGGCGTAGCGCGTGCCGTCAGGATGTTGCAGGACTTCGCTCGCCATGCGAGCCCCCTCTCCTTCCAATTGTGCCACGGCAACACCAATGTCGTCTACCTGTAGGCAGATATGGTGCAGTCCCTCGCCCCGCTTCGCCAGGAAGCGCCCGATCGAGTTGTCCGGGTCAAGGGGCTCCAGAAGCTCAAGTTGTGACTCGCCCATCGGTAGGAAGGCAATCTCGACTCCCTCTGCGGGAACTTCGTGACGCTGGGCGACGTCAACGCCCAGGGCGTCACGGTAGAATGCCAGGGCGGCGTCCAGGTCCTCAACCGCGATGGCGATGTGGTGGATATGCATAGTCTTGCCTCCTGACGGATTGTGCATCCTGAACCTTGCGAAGGTTCTTCTCCAGGTGCGCACACTGGGGCCTGTGTGAACCTCTTTGGGGTGTGCGTCGCCGCACCCCCTATCGTAGCGGTCTCCGTAGCTTGTCAAACGATGGACGTATGGGCACGTGTGCATTTGACGGGTACCGTCCCGGCCCTATACTTCCGATAGCAACCCAGCGGAGGTGGAGGCATGTTTCACGAGGCCGATCGGGTTCTGGTCGGTGTTATGACCGACACCCGCGATTTCCAGGTGGCACGAGACGAGGGCTGGTATCGCGTGCCGGTCCGGCATGCGCCCGAGAGCGTCATGGATGCTGCCGTGCTGGCATTCTACTTCACGGCCGCATTCGAAGATGAGAAGTGGGCCATCCACTGGTACGCAGAGGTCAGGGGACACGAACTCGTGTTGCGCCGGGATCTCTTCCCCAATGCCGCCGATCACCCGCACGCCGATCATCGGTACTTCAAGATGCAGATTGGCCCGTTGATCCGGCGTGAGCCGCCGATACCCAGCCTACGATGGCGTCGGATCAGTTTCATTTCTACGAGCTGGGACCGGTTCTCTGCGGCTGAGGAGGTCAACGATCTCTACGAGTCAGGAGCGGATGGTCTCTACGTGACCCTCAAGGAGAGCGGGTTCTTCCCCGAACGTGAGTATCTGATCCGAGACGACGCAGAGACCTATACCGCAGACCTGGTCGTGCCCTGTCAGGACGGAGTGGTGAAGATCGTGTGTGGCGGCGGACCCGCCCCCCACGACGCCCTCCGTAATCCCAACGCCGACACAATTCGTCGGGAGGTCGCACGGCTTGGAGGTCCCCTGATGCCTCCAACGGGTATCTAGGCCGTTCGGTCTCGCTGTGCTTGAGTCTATGTCCGGTGCCTTTCGAAATCTCACCCCGACCTGCTGGGTCGCGCAAAGCTCGATCTTCGCGACGAACACCGGCCTTTTCCTCGCCGGGGGTGAGGCGTACCTCGTCGATCCCGGCATTGCGCCTGCGGAGCTGGATGCAATCGAGGCCTTTGTCATAGCTCACGGTGCAGTTGTGCGGGGCATTCTACTGACCCACGCGCATTGGGACCACCTCTTGGGTCCATCCAGGTTCCCATCCGCTACCGTGATCGCCCACGCGGCCTACGGGGCCGTTGTCCGACAGCATGGGGCGGACCTCCAACGTCAGGTGATGCATTGGCGTTCCTTACCTGGCGGGCTCGAAAAGCCGCAGCCTTTCACACCCCCGAGGCCGGATCTCACTTTTCAGCAGCGCCTCGTAGTGCATCTTGGCACGCTTTCATTGATCTTCTTGCACGCGCCGGGGCACTCGCCGGACCACTGTGTGGTCTACGAGCCATCAGCCGGATTGTTGTGGGCCGGCGACATGCTCAGTGACATCGAGGTACCCATGCCGATGGGGCGGTTCTCTGACTATCTCGCCACGCTGCACGCCCTTTCGGAGCTGGAGGTCACGGTTCTGGTGCCCGGACACGGGACCCCGACCGACGCTCCTGACGTCATCCGTGGCCGTTTCGCTCAAGATCAGGCATACTTAGGGGCAGTGCGTGACTGTGCGTCACGCGCGGTCGATCGTGGCGCCTCCCTGGTAGAGACTCTGACCGGCATGCGGCGAGGTGCCGTTTGCTCAGCCGGATGACTATCCGCACGCTCGCGAGTGGAACGTAGAGCAAGCGTACGCGGAGGCGGGGGGCGTGGCACCGGGTAGCGTGGGGTGGGAAAAGGACTGGATAGCGTAGGAGAATGTATGTTGACTTTGGATGACGTGAAGGCCTATCGCGCGGGTACGTATTGCACGACCGAGGAGACACGCGTCAAGACGAAAGAGGAGGCGATCCGGTTCGTCGATGCCCGGGGTTTTGTGATGTTCTGGCCGATCAAGGGCATTGAGATGCCGAGTCTCTGGGCCGCGGTGGCCGGAGATCGCCCTGTCGCCGACGCTCACGATGATCCCGGCCACGTGACGTGGGGCTGGAAGGACGCGCTGCTCAGCGAGCGGCGTTGGTACTATGGCAAGGTGCTGCGCCGGAGGGCAACCATCATCTCACTCGAGGTCGCGCCCCTCTTTTATGCGCTCAGTGAGAACTTCGGGTCGCCCGAAGAGGACTATCTCGACCAGTACCGCGACGGGACCATGACGGCCGAGGCCAAGAGCATCTACGAGACCCTGCTGCAGGAGGGCCCGCTCAATGCCGTGGCGCTTCGCCGGGCCGCCTCGATGGCCGGCAACTCGTCGAGTTACCGGTTCAACAAAGGATTGGACGAGCTCCAGGCGGATTTCAAGGTGCTGCCGGTCGGCGTCGCGGAGGCGGGTGCGTGGAACTACGCCTTCGTCTACGAATGCGTCCACCGGTACTATCCGGAGCTGCTGCAGCGGGCCCGCGCCTACAAGATCAGCGAGGCGCAACAGCGACTGCTCGAACTCTACCTTCAGTCCGTGGGCGCAGCGACCTTTGGGGATATCGTCAAAGTCTTCTGGTGGCCCAAGCGCGAGGTCGAGAGTGCCCTGGCCGCGCTCGCCGCCGGTGGGCAACTCGTACGCGACGTGCATATCGAGGGGCAGAAGGGTGAGTGGATCTCGCTTCCCGAGCTTGCATCCCAGGGGTAAGGAGCTGGTTATGGACAACGAGGATGTGGTTGGGCGGGTAGAAGTGTCGGCATCGGAGCCCGTGGAGGCGACGTCTCACAGGGTGAATCTGGATGCCTTGTTTGGGGCGGCTGCCTTGATATGGATGGGTGTCGTGCTCTCGGCGTCCAATTTCGGCTACCTTGGCTGGTTTACGTACCAAGGCGGAAGACTCGCGTGGGATCTGCCCTTCCGGCCGGCTGCGTGGCGGCTCGTTTTCCTGGGGGTAGCGGGCATTGTCGGAGCCGAGATCGCTGTGCGCTCGCTCGTTCGCCGGTACCGCCGGAATGTCTTGGGGTATGTGATCCTCGTGATTGTCTTTGTCTCCCTCGGCCTGGGCTACACCAATGCGATCTGGCCGGCTATCCTGATCGCCGTGGGCACCGCGCTCATGGTGCGTAGACGACGTGACAGGTCCGAACACTAGCTCGCCGACCTCGCAAGTGGGACTGAATAGTCGAACCCGTATGGTGATCGTGGGTGCCGGGTTGGGGGGAATCGCGGCGGCGGGCCGTCGGGTGTGTGGGTACGTTTTTCTGTTGCTTGACATCTCTTACGCTGCCCCTATAATCTAGGCTAATGGACAAAGTGGCAGTGAATCGTCCGATGCTCATGGGAGGCACGCGTTCGATGTTATTGATCAACCGGTACCAGCAGGTTAACGATAACGATAATCCAGGCGTGCGCCTGTGGGAGGGTCGAGCCTAGCCGCTCAGAAACTAGCCAAGGACCCAAGCCACGGGCGCACGCAGGTGCTCGTGGCTTTTTTCGTGCTTCAGTCTAGCGAAAGCCACGGACCAGTGTGAAAGCCCGTGGCTTTTTGCATAGCTCGGGCATATGAGGGGAGATGTCGAATGGAGAAACGGACGCATCGATGCGGGGCCCTGCGGTCGGAGCACATCGGTCAGCACGTCACGCTGATGGGGTGGGTGCGCACACGCCGCGATCATGGCTGGCTGATCTTCCTCGACCTTTGGGATCGGGAGGGTGTGACGCAGATTGTCGCCGACCCCAACGACTCGGTCGATGCCCATACAGTGGCTGGGGACCTCAGGGATGAGTATGTCATTGCTGTGAGGGGTGTGGTGCGTGCGCGACCGCCAGGCACTGAGAATCCCAGCCTGGCCACCGGCGAGATTGAGGTCGTGGCCAACACGATCGAGATCCTGAATGCTACGACGCCGCTCCCCTTCCCCGTCGAAGATGCGCCGAAGGTGGATGAGGTGGTGCGCTTCCGTTACCGCTACTTGGACCTGCGACGTGAGGCGATGCAGCGGAACTTTCAGCTCCGACATCGCGTCGTCAAGACGATGCGCGACTATCTCGACACCGAGGAATTCCTGGAGGTTGAGACACCGGTGCTGACCCGGAGCACGCCCGAGGGTGCCCGTGACTACCTTGTGCCCAGCCGCATTCACCCCGGCGAGTTCTACGCGCTCCCGCAGTCGCCCCAGCAGATGAAGCAACTCTTGATGGTTGCGGGATTGGATCGCTACTACCAGGTGGCCCGCTGCTTTCGTGACGAGGATCTCCGAGCGGATCGCCAACCCGAGTTCACGCAGTTGGACCTGGAGATGAGCTTTGTCGAGCAGGAGGATGTCCTTTCCGTGGTCGAGGCGATGGTCCGTGAGATCGTCGCGACGGCGGTGCCCGACCGGCCTCTGGCAACGACGCCCTTCCTCCGGCTGACCTACGACGAGGCGATGGCGCGGTACGGGACGGACAAGCCCGATCTGCGTTTCGGCATGGCCTTCGTCGACTGCTCGGGGATTCTGTCAGAGAGTGAGGTGCGGATCTTCCGGGACGTCACCGTGGGGGGCGGGGCCGTCAAGGGATTCCGCGCTTCGGGGTACGGCGCGACCTCTGCGACGGAGCTGGAGACGCTGCAGACGTTGAGCAAGGAGTTGGGCGCCCAAGGCGTGATCTGGTTCCGCGTTCGAGACGGCGGGTTGGACGCTCCCGTTGCGCGCCATCTCAGTGCCGAGGAGCAGCGGGCGCTGATCGAGGCCTTCGACGCCGGGGATGGGGACCTGCTGCTGCTGGTGGCGGGTGCCCTCGACGTCGTCAACGGTGCACTCGATGGGCTGCGCCGGGAAATGGGTCAACGTCTTGGTCTGATCGATTCGCAGACGCTGGCCTTTGCGTGGGTGGTCGACTTTCCGCTCTTCAAGTGGGATGCGGAGAACAAGCGGTGGGATTCGGAGCACCACCCGTTTACGAGCCCACGGCCGGAGGATCTCGGGACGTTGGAGGCCGATCCGGGTGGGGCGCGCGCCAGTTGCTATGACCTGGTCTGTAACGGCTGGGAACTTGGTTCGGGTTCGATCAGGATCCATCAGCGGGCGCTTCAGGAGCGTGTGCTCAGGTTATTGGCATACACCCCCGAGGAGGCGGAGGCCAGTTTTGGCCACTTGATGGAGGCCTTCGAGTACGGTGCGCCGCCGCACGGTGGGTTCGCTGTGGGCATCGACCGCCTCGTCGCGATATTGGCTGGGACCGACACGATCCGGGACGTGATTGCCTTCCCGAAAACGCGCCAGGCTACCGACCTGACGATGCGCGCGCCGGCACCCGTTACGGCTGCCCAACTGGAGGAAATCCACATCCGGGTTGCGAGACGAGGGCATTAGGCTGGGGATCCGGCAGTGTTTTGAGACGAGGAGGTAGAGATGACAACCCCTGACGAAGGGCACGTGATCGATCAAGCGTTGGTCAAGCACGTCGCGTTCTTGATCCGACTGGCATTGACGGATGACGAGGTGGCAACCTTTACCGAGCAGTTGAGCACGATCGTGACCTACTTCGATCGGTTGGCTGAGGTCGATGTGACCGACGTGCCACCCTATCGTCAACCCCAGATGGGACGTGCGCGCCTCCGCGACGACGAGGTCCGGCCCTCGATGGCCCGTGAAGACTTCCTGGCAAATGCGCCACAACAACAGGACGGATTTGTGCGTGTTCCCGTCGTCCTGGATGTTCCTGACGAAGGCTGAGGAGGCACGATGGATCTTCACACATTAACCATACGTGGGGCGGGCAAGCTACTAAGGTCGGGCGAGATCACGGCGGTGGCGCTGACCGAGGCCACGCTGGCGCGGATTCGCGCGGCCGACCCGACGATCAGGGCGTACGTCACGGTCTGTGAGGAGGCGGCCCTCCAGGAGGCACAGGAGGCCGACCGTCGCCTCCGGACGGGCGAGTCCGTCACGCCCCTGACGGGTATTCCCTATGGGGTGAAGGACTGTCTCTCGACAAAGGGCGTGCGCACGACGTGCTCCTCGCGGATTCTCGAGAGCTACGTGCCCCGGTATGATGCAACGGTGATCTCGCGGCTGCGAGATGCCGGGGCCGTCTTGGTCGGCAAACATAACATGGACGAGTTCGGCATGGGCTCATCGTGCGAGAACTCGGCCTTCTTCGACACCCACAATCCATGGGATCCCGACCGGGTGCCCGGGGGTTCGAGCGGCGGCTCGGCGGCAGCGGTGGCTGCAGATATGGGGCTCTTCTCTCTGGGAGAGGACACCGGCGGCTCCATTCGCATGCCGGCGGGCTTCTGCGGGGTCACCGGCCTCAAGCCAACCTACGGTCGCGTCTCACGATATGGGCTGATCGCCCTCGTCTCATCCTTCGACAGCATCGGCCCTATCGCCCACGATGTCTGGGACACAGCTCTGGTGATGGATGCGATCGCGGGCCGGGATCCGCGCGACAGTACCTCGTTGGATGCGCCCGTGCCCGACTATGCGGCCGGGATCGACAACCAGGATCTCCACGGGGTGCGGCTTGGGATTCCCATTGAGTACTTCGCCGAGGGCATTGAGCCGGGGGTGGAGAGCGCGGTCCGGACGGCGATTGCCCACCTGGAGTCTCTCGGGGCCACGATAGAGGAAGTCTCGCTGCCGCATACGGACTACGCCATCTCGATTTACTACCTGATCCTGACGGCGGAGGCGAGCTCCAATCTCGCCCGCTTCGACGGCGTCCGCTTCGGGCTTTCCGAGCCTCCCGAGGGTGTCGATATCATCGAGCGCTATTTGCGGACGCGTGAAAACGGCTTTGGCGACGAGGTGAAACGGCGGATCATGCTGGGCACCTTCGCGCTTTCCTCCGGCTATTATGATGCCTACTACCTGCGCGCCCAGCGCGTGCGGACGTTGCTGCGCCAGGACTTCGAGCGCGCATTCAACAAGGTCGATGCGCTCATTGCTCCCGTCTGTCCGACGACGGCATTCCGGATAGGGGAGAAGATCGACGATCCTCTCAAGATGTACCTCTCCGACATCCACGTCGTCGCGGCGAATCCGGGCGGCGTATGCTCGCTGGCCGTCCCCTGCGGTTTCTCGGAGGGGATGCCGGTGGGGATGCAGATCATTGGCCCGCCCTTGGGTGAGCCAACCGTTTTTCGCATCGGCGGCGCGTATCAGGGGACGACGGGGTGGCACACCACGCGGCCCGATCGTGTAGTGGGAGGAGCGTAGCGATATGGCGAACGACACGTACGAAGTAGTCATAGGGATGGAAATCCACGCCGAGCTACGGACGGCGTCGAAGATGTTCTGCGGCTGTCCCGTGGTCGATACGACGGTGGCGGAGCCGAACACGGCCGTCTGTCCTGTCTGCACGGGGCTGCCGGGTGCGATGCCGGTCGTCAACAAGCGCGCCGTCGAGCAGGCGATGATGGTGGGATTGGCGTTGAACTGCCGGATCAATGAATTCACCAGCTTTGCTCGCAAGAACTACTTTTACCCCGACCTGCCCAAGGGATACCAGATTTCCCAGTACGATCATCCCATTGCGACCAACGGCTGGCTCGAGATTCGGACCGATGACGGCGAAACGGTGCACGTTGGGATCACGCGCGCACACATGGAGGAGGACACGGCCAAGAGCTTCCACCACGGAGCCGGTGGGTACACGCTGATCGACTTCAACCGGTCGAGTGTACCGCTCCTCGAGATCGTCTCAGAGCCCGACATGCATTCGGTCGCTGCGGCTTACACCTATGCGACGAAGATCCGTGAGATCCTTCGCTACCTCGGCGTCAACACGGGCGATATGGAGAAGGGGGTGCTGCGCTTCGAAGCGAACGTCTCCGTGCGCCCATTCGGCAGCGAGATCCTCGGTACTCGCACGGAGATCAAGAATCTGAACAGTTTCCGGGCGCTGGTGCGGGCGTGTGAGTACGAGATCGATCGGCAGATCGACCTTGTCGAATCCGGTGGCGTCGTGTCACAGGAGACGCTGGGATGGGACGAGGCGCGCGGCATGACCTATTCGCAGCGTAGCAAAGAGCATGCCCACGACTATCGGTATTTTCCGGAGCCCGACCTGCCGCCGCTCTATATCGATCGCGCCTGGGTTGAGGAAGTGGCGGCGACACTACCCGAATTGCCCGATGCAAAGTACGCTCGACTGGTCGAAGCTTATGGTCTCCCGGAGAACGATGCTCGTATCTTGGTTGGCGAACAGACGCTCGCCGACTACTTTGAGGCAGCCGCCGGCGTCTATGAGGGCGAGGCTGCGTCGGTGAGCAAGTGGATCGTGGGCGAGTTGGCGGCCCTGACGAATCGGGAAGGGGTCGCCATCGACGACATCCGCGTGACGCCGGAGGCGCTCGCGTCGCTGGTCGCGCTTGTTGACAAGGGCACGATCAGCCAGAACAGTGCCAAGGATGTCCTGGGTGCCATGTTCGAGACCGGCAAGGCGCCCGATACCATCGTCAAGGAGAAAGGACTCGTCCAGATCTCCGACCAGGATGCGCTCTCGCAGGTTGTCGATCAGGTATTGAGCGAGCACCCAGGTGAGGCAGCGGCATACCTCGAGGGCAAAGAGAGTTTGCTACAGTGGTTCATGGGCCAGGTAATGCGGGCGACGCGCGGTCGTGCCCAGCCGCAGACGGTCCTCGGACTGCTGCGCGAGAAACTCGAGGCGCGTCGGTCCTGAGACGCCAAAGAGTGGACCAATCTTCCGAGATTGGTCCACTCTTGCCTTCTTCGGAGGGGGCTTCCCTCCCCGGCTCTTCCTTAAAGGGGAATGGAGGCTGTTACTCGGCCTTCTGCCTCTTCCGTCGCAGCACCAAGATCACCGCGATCGCGACGACCACACCCATGATCGCACCTGGCAGCCACGCGGGTGGCTCGGGCAGCGGCTCGGGCAACTGGGCCGGCGGAACTTTTGCCGATGACCAGTCGATCCCGCCGGAGCGCGCGCCGGTGGTGTCGACGTCGCTGAAGTCTGCGCCGGTGACGTCGACTTTCCTGAGTGTCGCACTCGTCAGATCGGCCCCCGTGAAATCTGCATTCTTGAAGTTGCTGCCGACGATCTTGGCTGCTGTCAGATTGGCACCGCGCGCCACGACACCGTCCAGGTTGGTGCCCATCAGCCTGGCGTCTGTGAGATCGGCCTCCGTCAAGTCGGCCTTATCCAAGTTGGTGCCCATGACCTTCGCTGCCGTCATCCGCGCCTTGCGAAGCAGGGCTCTGGCCAGATTGACGCCCATGATCTTGGCGTTCGTCAGGTCCGCCCCTGTGAGGTCGGTCTGGTTCATGTCGGCACCGGCAAATAAACCACCTGATAGATTGGCTCCGGATAGATTGGCCCTCTGCATCTTGAGGCCTGCGAACTTCATGCCTGTGAGATCCACACCGCTCATGTCAGCACCGCTGAGGTCGCGCTGGGCGGCCATTGTCTGGGCGATCTCCGCCCTGGTAGCCAACCGCGCCGGAACCTCTGGAACCACCGCGTCTTCGTGCTTGCTCTCTTCGTTCATCGCGTTCTCCTTTTCGCTTCCGTTTACCCTGATGAGACTCCCGCCAACCAGAATATACGAATTCCCCAGGCCAGGGTTGCACCTGAAGACGCCACATATTTTACCGCGCGCCGAGACGACTTTCCAGCCTATTCAGCATCTGTAACACAATGCTGCGCCGGCGACCGTCGCGGGGATCGACCGCTGTCAGTGCCTCGCGCAAAGGCTGGACTGCCATTGCGCCGAAGTGCTCCAGTGTCTCTGCCGCGAGCTTCCGTACCTTGCGATCGGGGTCCGCCAGGGCGTCGATCAGTGCGGGGATGGCGACGGGGTCTCTCGCCACGTCTAGTCCACGGACCGCGCCCCGCCGCATCGTAGCAACATCGCGCAACAGTGTCTCGATCAGGGCGCGTACTGCGACTTCGCCGCCGACGGCGCCCAGCTCCTGGGCAAGCCATGTTCCGCGCCAATCCGTCGCATCCCGTACTTGCTCGACCAGATAGGGAACACAGCGTGAGTCGCGAAGCTCTCTGAGATAGTCCACGGCGGCGTCACGTGTCTCGATCGTGGTCAACTGCTCGACGAGGATCTCTGCCCCCCGAGGATCGCCCTGTCGCGCGATAATGAAGGCCGCGGCGGGGATGCGTTCCGTGATGGCCATTCGCTGGAGCGCTTCAGATCCTGCCACGTCCAATCCTTCGATAGCCTTGGCTGCCTCCATCCCGTCATCCGGGCTGGCGTCTTTCATGTACGCTATGAGGGTGTCCAGATCTGTGGGCGTGGCCCACTTGGCCATCGCCCGGAGCGCAGTACGACGCACGTCCTGCTCGCTGTCCCGGAGAGCCTCCGCGATAGCGGGTTTCGCGAGCGTCGCCACTTCCGCTTGTGCTGCTACAATCTGACCCAAGCATAGAATGGCGTAGCGGCGGATGCGCACCTGGTCGCTGTCCGCCGCAGCGAGCAGCGCAGGCATAGCCGGCTTCCCGATCCGTATCAGACCTCTGATCGCCTTCTGCCTGACCTCGGTATAGTCGTCGTTGAGCGCCAGGATCAGCAGGTCGGTGGCACGGGGATCTGCCAGAATCGCCAGCGCGGAGACGATCTCGCGACGGAATCGCCGCTCAGGGCTGCTGGCAGCGACCAGTAGGAGATCCGTGATGCCGGGGCCGAGGGCGGTGAGCTTCCGGGCTTTCTGTGCCTCCTCGACTCTATTCCAACCACCCAGGGTGCCCATGATCTCCAGTGCCTGCAGCCTCCGCCGAAGTCTGGCGCGTTCCTGAGGTGGCAGGTCGTGGTCTGATCGCACAGGCGCGACGAGCTGCATCGCCGAAGCCCAGTCGTTGCTCATGGCCCCGGTCAGGCAGGCGACGGTGATGCGCGCTTCGTGGGTCTCGTCGGCACCGGCCATCAGTGCGTCGAGTACACCTTCACGCAATCCCACACTCTGGGTCAGCAAGTAGGCGGCCCGGGCGCCCGAAGATGAGTAGGCGCCCAGATTGCTGATTGCTTCGGCGACGAGGGGACAGATCGCGTCCTCAAACCGAAGCAGAGCATCAATAGCGGAGGCTTGAGTATATTCCTCGTTCTGTGCGATGAGGAGGTCGAAGATCTCCGGCGTCATGTCCGTGCCGTGAAATAGATAAGCCTCTGCCGAGAGCCACGTCGCATCGGGATCGCTCTGCGAGAGCCCGGCAATGAGGTCGGAGGATGTCATTCGATCGTCGCTTGCCAGTCTCTCCCTGGCTCGGCCCACCGGGCCGTCGCCCTCGAGCTGGCCCAGCCGGGTTCGGAAACGATCTATGATGTCCTCTCGACCCGCGATGGCGTGGACCGACCGGTCGGGCGCAACCCGGTGTGGCGCGGTCCCCGCCGTGAGGTCGCGGAGAAGCGCTGCAAGCCTCTCCTGATCGCCCTCGCGGGTCGGAAGATCCCAGGTTGTAGGCGGCACGTCGACCAGGTGGAGGTTAGCCTGCCACGGGCGGAATGACGACAACGATCCGTGCTCGATGGGCAGGCAGGCAAGACCTGTATCCTCATTGAGGCTATAGGGCATCCTTGTGATCTTGGGCAAATGATGGGCCTGGCTACCGCTCCAGCGCAGGAGCTCGCTTGCCAGTTTCCGTGTTGCCTTGCCCCGGTATCCCTGAGGCATGATCTCCCCCGGGATGACGATGTGGAGGCTGCGATGACCGCTGAACTTGTGCTGGTAGGGGATGTGATATCGGTCCAAGAGCGATGTGACGGCACTGACATCCTGAAAGGCGTCGCGCCACAGGAAAAGATCGGCCTCGAAGATGCAGTCCATGTGTTGGTCGTAAGCGTTTGGACCGTCTCCGCCTGGACCCTTCCAGACCGACTGCTGAAATGCCGGGTAGAACTCCGGTCGCTCATCCGTCTCGGCGCCGGGAAGGCACGCCTCGATCTTGCGCTCGATAAACTGCCGCAGATCTGTGGTGTCCTGCGCCACCACTTCGTCCTTTTCCCAGTTCGGTTCCCAGTGCTTTCTTTCGGAGATGATGATCACCACGCGACGCTGCCGGACCGTGTCCAGGAGGTAGCGCAGGAAGGAATCCTGGGTGTAGTACTCGATGACTTCGCCAAGGGTGGGTCTTCGGCCGAGTGTGATTGTGTTCATAGGATCCTCGCGGGTAAAGAGGGTAATAGCGATCAGCGGTCAGCATTCAGCTTGTTGATCGCTGATTGCTGACTGCTGTCAGTCTCAAACTGCGCCTCGAACAATCGCTGATAGACGCCCCCACGCGCCAGCAGCTCCGAATGCGTGCCGCGCTCCACGATCTGTCCATCCTCGATGACCAGGATCTGGTCGGCGTGGAGGATGGTCGAGAGCCGGTGCGCGATCACGATGCTGGTGCGCTGTGCCCTACCAGGGCGACCATCGCTCCGGGCGCGGCGACGAACGAAATGTCTCGGAGCACGTCCTGGTCCGCCCGATACCGGAAACTGACGTCGTCGAAACGTATTTCCCCCGCGATGTCGGGAAGGTCCCGCGCCCCGTGTCCGTCGGTGATCTCCGGCACGGTGTCCAGGAGCTCAAAGACCAGAACTGCAGAAGCCAGCGTGCGCTGAGTTTGGTCGTAACGCCGGCTGAGTGTGATGACGGTTGTAGAGCATGCGGACGTACATCAAGAAGGCCGTCAGCATGCCCGGTGTCATCGCGCCCCCGTAGACGCTCAGGCCCCCAAACAGCAGCACAACGGTCTCCCCCGCCGAGAACAGCAAGCCCGTGAGGAAGGTCAAGGTCGCATTGAGCGTCGCATCCTTGAGACCGATCCGGTCGATCTCAAGGACGTGCGCCTGGAAT
Source organism: uncultured Chloroflexia bacterium (assembly GCA_963775195.1). Lineage (GTDB taxonomy): Bacteria > Chloroflexota > Anaerolineae > B4-G1 > SLSP01 > PWVB01. The sequence goes on along the minus strand of CAVZIC010000016.1, from coordinate 237,568 downwards.
CGATTCAGTTCGTGGGATTCACGCCCGAAGATCTGGATCTCCCGCATGCCGGCGATGTTCTGGATCAGTTTTTTCGAGAGGTAGGATTCCGCGAGCTGCACGCCACCCAACGCCACGCGTAGCAGGATGTATTGGGCGGCGAGCAAGATGAAGGTAGCCGTTACGGAGGTTGGCGATCCCGGCGTGTCGCCGACAGGGACGTCACCGACGGCGACATCCACCGCCCGTTTGAAGAGCTGAATGGGGTAGGCGCTCAGGAACCCACTGATGATGAAGCTGAGTGAGGCCGCGACGGCCAAAAGTCGGTAGGGCTTGAGATAGCGCAGAAATCGCAGATAGAGCTGCATAGTGCCGGCATCCTTTCCTGTGGTTCACCACAAGCACACTAGGCATGTTCGAGCGACGCCACCTCGGTGGAGACGCCGGAACGTTGACAGGTGCCTTGGGCTGGAAAGGCATACTCCCGCAGGCTATTGCTTTTTAGGGGGCCAGCCGTCGCCATTATAAGGCGAGGTGCTGGGGCGTCAAACGAAAACGAAGCCTCCGGAAACCTGGTCTTCGATGCGATTTCCCGCAGCCTGATGCCCTTCAGGCGCTTTTCGTCCTCCGGCGATCCGTCAGGAGCCATTCGCCCAATACGACCAGCGCCAACGACCCTGCCATCGCACCGGACCATACCACAAGGGTGATCAGTCCTATCTGATCTATTCGCTTCTCCACCTCACGTAGAGACCGACCCGCAAGCACATAGCCTGGCTGTGCACCTTCGTTACGGACGATCACGGAAGCAATGCGGACGCCCGGCTCGGGCTGCCACGTGATACGATCCTCCCCATACTGCAGGACGTAGCCAAAGACGCCCGCAGGCACGCCAGGAGTCTGGCCACGCAGCTGCACCGACGATGCAAGCACGTTGCTCTGGGCATCATAGACCACGATGAACGGCGCCAGGCTCTGAGCCAAGTCGACCTCATGGCTGGGCATCACAGACGCGACCGGCTCGCCTCGCGTCAGCGCCGCCGCGGCATCCTCAGCCATCTGGATCTGCGGATCGTTCGCTCCCATCCTCAGCAGCTGCTGGGCGATCGTGTAGACAAGGCCACTGGCTGCCGATATCGCCAGGGCGATTGGGAGCCATCGCTTGACAGTATTCCTAATCATGTGCATGACAGGTCTCCTCCGAGGTAGACCTCCCGGAACTATAATGTCCAGAGATACACTCGCGCAGGGCTATTATACGCGCCGCCCCTTGCAGTTCAATGACAGACCTGGCGTCGGGTGCATCTTGCGAGGGCACGAAGGAATGTGGAAATGGTGAGGATCTGAACACGCAGACGCTTGACACGTAGCCGAACCGGGGTGAACCTGGTGTCGCCTTCGGGAGTAGTATTAACGTGGTGATTCATCGTCTCCCAGAACTGAGGTGATCGGGTGAGATACGCTGTGATGCTGGTAGCTGTGCTCCTGGTCGCGTGTAATGCTACCGCTGAGCCGACGCCATCGCCTACTCCCCCCGCGGCCCCGACGGCAGCACCGACGGCCATGCCGCCTGACGTGATGGCCCAGGCTCGACGCCTGGGGCGCGGCGTCAACCTGGGCAACGCGCTGGAGGCTCCTGAAGAGGGCGAGTGGGGCATGGTCATCGAGCCTGAGTTCTTCCCGCTGATCCGTGAGGCCGGCTTCGATACCGTGCGTGTCCCCATTCGTTGGTCGGCGCACGCGATGGCCGCGGCGCCGTATACCGTCGATGCGGCGTTCTTCGAGCGCATCGACGAGGTGATCGGTCAGGCTTTGGCCGCGGGTCTCAACGTGGTGATCAATATGCACCACTATGATGAGATCTTCGTGTCGCCTGCCGATCACGCGGACCGGTTCGTCGCTATGTGGGAGCAGATTGCGACGCGCTACCGAGAGCAGCCGAACAGCGTCTATTTCGAGCCCCTCAACGAGCCCAACGGCGGCCTGGATGCCGTCACCTGGAACGCCCTGCTGGCGAGAACTATCAGGACCATTCGCGAGGTGGATGGGGGACGCCATACGCTGATTGTGGGCGGCGCCGACTGGAACAGCATTGCAAGTCTGCGGTACCTGGTGCTGCCCGACGGCGAGGACAACGTCATCGCGACCTTCCACTACTACGAGCCTTTCCTCTTCACCCATCAGGGCGCGGAGTGGGTCGGCCCGGAGTATGGCACCCTGGGAGTCACGTGGCCAGGGCCGCCCGACGCGGAGATCGCATTGACGCCGGAAGCAAAGGCAACCGATTGGGTTCGCAACTGGTTCAACCGCTACCAGCAGGTATCAGGGAGCGAGAATCCGGCGAGTCCGGAGCAGATCGCGCGTGCCCTTGGCGATGCAGCGGCGTGGAGCGAGCGACAGGGCGTGCCGCTCTGGTTGGGAGAGTTCGGCGCTTACAGCACGGCCGACATCGCCTCGCGTGCGCGCTGGACCACCACAGTGCGGCAGGAAGCGGAGGCGCAGGGCATCATGTGGGCCTACTGGGAGTTTGGCGCCGGATTTGGGGTCTATGACCGTGAGTCGCAGAGCTGGCGCACGCCACTGCTTGATGCCCTCATTCCTGCAGAGTGAGATCTTGGCACTTTGCCTTTTTCGGGGAACGCGGTAATCTATCTGCCATAGCCATTGCAGCTTTTCCCGCCTCATCATGTTGCGCGGGATGGTATATTGTTATTCCCAATTGAGAGACTTTCCATTGTGGAGGAATAATCCCATGTCACCGAATCAGCGTGACCGTGCTATGTCGACGTCGTCAGCCTCCCGCATATCGCGACGACGTTTTCTTGAGCTCGCCGGCGCTGCCGCTGCCGGCCTGCTGATCTCGAGCTGCACGCCGGAACCATCGGCGGCGCCCGTCGAGGATGCACCGACTTCCGCCCCCACAGCCGTTCCGCCGACCGTTGCCGCCGCGACGGAGGTAGTGTCGACCCCGGCACCAACGACCGAAGCCGCCGTGGCGCAGTCAGCGCCGGTCGGCCTATCCAGCCGGGTGGCGATTGCCACGGTGCAGGATTATGATCGCACACGGATCTACAATGCCGTGCGCGATATGCTGGACAATCTCGGCGGATTTGGCGACGTGGTCAGGCCTGGGGATCGCGTCGCGATCAAGACCAACCTCACCGGGGGGCTTGGCAACAATGGTCCAGCCGGTCTCACGCCGATGCAATCGTTTGTCACGCATCCGGAGGTCGTGCGGGCGCTGGGGGCTCTCGCCCTCGATGCCGGGGCTGCTGAGGTCTTCATCGTTGAGGCTGTCTACCAGTGGGGGTCCTATACCCAGTGGGGCTACGAGGAAGCCGCCAAGGATATCGGCGCTACCTTGATCGATCTCAACTCGCCCGATCCCTACGACGCGTTCGTGGATGTTGAGGTGCCGGGAGGCGGTACGCTGTACGATACCTTTAGCCTCAATCCTCTTCTCCAGGAAGTCGACGCGTTCATGTCCGTCTCGAAGATGAAGTGCCACTGGGTTGCCGGGGTCACCCATACGATGAAAAACCTGTTTGGGATAGCGCCCCTGCAGGTCTATCGCGCGGGCAATCGCGACACCTATCGCTCGGGTTTCCACGGCCCTTCTGACGACACCGCAGGACAGCGCGTGCCCGAGATTATCGTCGATCTCAACAAGACGCGCCGCGTCAACTTCTCACTCATCGACGGCGTGATGACGTCGGAGGGGGGAGAGGGCCCGTGGATCCAAACTTTCGGCCCAATCGCGCCCGGCGTGCTCTTTGCAGGCAAGGATCCCGTCGCGACAGACTCTGTGGCGACGGTGGCCCAAGGCTTCGATCCGACCGCGCCCGCGATGACCGTCCCCTTCGTTCGGGGGAAGAACCACATCGCCATCGCCGCTGCAGCCGGGCTGGGGACCAATCGATTGGATGAGATCGAGATCGTGGGCTCGAGTCTCGATGAGGTGACGCGCAATTTCAAGCCGTGCGTGGTCGGCCTGTAATCCGGGCCGGCAATTGCCATTTCCGCGAGTCCGTGTAGAATCCGACCGTTCGCCTTTCTCTATGTCCCGCCGCCCGGCCGGCTAAGTTGGTATCATTCCCTTGAAGGAGACAGGGCATCCCGTTATGACGACACCATTTCTCGAATACGAACTTCAGGATGGCTTTGTTCACAATTGGCTTGTAGTTGGCCCCGTGGAAACCGCTGTCACCCTCACGTCCGATAGCGGCCTGGGTGAGTCCGAGCGCAAGTTGCGCATTGTACAGGCGTACCAACGCGAGCGTGAGCAGGCGGGGGCCGGCACAGGACTGGTCGGCGAGCCCGTCGACCGTGGTGCCGTAACCATCGACGGGGAGGAGCTTCGGTGGTCCTATGTCCGGTGCCTGGATGACCACTTCGTGGACCTTTCGACCTTCCGCCACAACTGGACATATCTTCGGGCTTGGGCCTACACACGTTTGAGCCTGTTTGATCCGGCGGAAGTCACGTTTGTACTCACGACCAACGGGCCTGCGGACGTATGGATCAATGGCGAGCACGTTCATCGCCATGAGCACTTCCACCATCAGCACGCTGAGAGCGTCGCGTTTCAGGCCTCACTGCAAGCCGATGACAACGAAATCCTCGTGCGGTTCGAGGAGGTGGCGGCTCGCGAATGCCCCTATGTGATGGCCTTGGCGCTGCAAGGTGACTTTGAAGCTGAGGATATCGAGGTCAAGATTCCCTCGGCCACCGAGCGCACCGTGCGCCATCAGATGTTCGAGCAGGTCTTCGAGCAATCCTCTATCGAGGATGTGGCCAACTACCGTGGCAAGGTGCTCAACCTACATTGGTCCGACGATCTGCAGGCCAACTTCAGATATCAATACAGCATCCAGGGACCCGGCGATCGCATCAATGTGGACGGCAAAGTGGAGGCTGCACCAGGTATTGTGATCGACATAGGTCACGGCTTTCGGATCTGGCAAGGCCCCTATCGTGCGGTCATTCGCCCGATTCCCGAGGAGTATTACGAGTACGATATCCGATATCAGTGGGATATGCCGTTCTACATTCTGGACAACGAGTATTCTGAAGTGCCCTACGGCACTCTGGAAGAGCGCGGCCAGGAGGCGCTGGAATATGCGGTGACCCAGAAGGGTGACCTCTACGCCGAGATCGCCAAGTTGAAGCTGGGCAAATGGGCGGACGTCGACCAGGACGTTGTCCTCAGCACGATCGAGTCGATCAACCATCGGGAGGATTGCAGCGATTTCTACCTCGTCGGTCTGTTGGGCGCAGTCGCCCGCTTTGGGAGCGAGGATGGATTCCCCGACGCGCTCAAGTCCGTAGTCAAGGATTGCGCGCTAGGCTTCAAGTACTGGCTGGACGAGCCTGGTGTGGATGCGATGGCCTACGCTACAGAGAACCACTCCATTCTCTTCCACACATGTGAGATTCTGGCCGGCCAGCTCTATCCTGACGACGTCTTCACCAATGTGGGGGAGTCGGGTCGATGGCACCGTGAGAAGGGCGAGAGGTTAGCCAAGGCATGGCTTGAGCAGCGTGCCGGCGGCGGCTTCTGGGAATGGGACTCCAACTGTTATTTCGACGAGGACGTACTGGGGCTTTCGCACCTGGCGGGGCTTGCCGAGGCCGAGGATGTCGGCGAGTTGGCCGCGGTCGTGATGGACAAACTCCTTTTCACACTCGCTCTGAATTCGTATAAGGGCGTCTTTGGCTCAACCCATGGGCGGACCTATGCCCAGATGATCAAGACCGGAAAGCTGGAGCCTACGTCGGGCATCGGTCGGCTTCTATGGGGCACCGGGATCTACAACCAACACCTGCGCGGGCTGGTGAGCTTGGTTTGTTCGGAGTACACGTTTCCCCTGATGATCGGCCTCATCGCGAACGATTCCTCCGCCGAAATGTGGGATCGTGAGCGGCACGTCATCAGTGATGCGGGCGACGAGGTGAACAAGGTGACGTACAAGACGCCCGATTATATGCTGGCGTCTGCACAGGATTACCACCCGGGCCAGAAGGGCTACCAGCAGCATATCTGGCAGGCCACCCTTGGCCCTGACGCGGTCATCTTTGTCAACCATCCCCCTTGTGTGAGTGAAGACGGCGCGCATCGCCCCAATTTCTGGGCGGGCAACTACGTTTTGCCACGCGTTGCCCAGTGGAAAGAGACCCTGGTCGCGCTTTATGATCTGCCGGAGGATGATTGGCTGGGCTTCACTCACGCCCATTTCCCCGTGTACGCATTTGACGAATACGTCGTTCGTGGCGATTGGGCGTTCGCACGTAAGGGCGACGGATACGTAGCGTTGGGGGCTTCACAGGGCCTGTCCCTGGTCAGACGCGGGCCCGCAGCGTATCGGGAGCTCCGCTCTCCGGGGCGCCAGAATGTCTGGGTCTGCCGGATGGGGCGTGCGGCGGTGGACGGCGACTTCGATGCATTCCAGGACAGCGTTCTGGGCCTCACATTCGACGTCGAGGGCTTGAACGTGCGGCTCGAGACACTCCGAGGCGAGATGCTGTCGTTCGGATGGCAGGGCCCGTTGTTGCGCGATGGGCAGGAAGAGCCCATCACCGGGTTCAAACATTACGAGAATCCATATTGCACGGCCGAGCTGGGCGCCGAGATCATGGATATACAACTCGGGGAATATGTGATGCGTCTGCAGTTCTGAGGCGCCCGCTCCAAACCCTGGGGCGCCCTTCTGTGAAGTACCTTAACAACGCGGCCTTCGCGCAGACGCCATAGTGTGTCTGTTGTGATCCGTCACGGTGGAAATGACGGTGTCGTGCCCGCATGCGGCCCAAATCGCCGAATTGGCGAGGAAAGTCGCATGAATTGGTAGCCGATTATGACATTTCGCGCACAAATGGCCGAACATTCGCTTGTAATGCGCAGAAACATCGAGTATAATGGCACTATGATGTTGTGACGGATCACAATCTCAGGAATCCCACACTCGATGCCCGAATCTCAGGTAAAGCTCGCAACCTTGCGTGATGTCGCCGATATGGCTGGTGTCTCATACCAGACAGTGTGGCGTGTGGTGAATGATCACCCCCACGTGGCGCCTGACACGCGGGAACGCGTGCTTCAGGCGGTCCGCGAGTTGGACTACCGACCCCATCGAGCCGCGCAGGTTCTGACCACGGGGCGATCCTTTATCATCCAATTGGCGATCATTGAGGATCTGTATGGTGATCCGTTGCCGTCCATCTTGCATTGGGCCTGGGAGTTCGGCTACACGATGGTCGTGACGGAGCTCCGAGATGCTAGGTCGACAGAATCCATCCGGTCGATGCTTCGCGGCACCGCGCAGATGATTGATGGTCTTTTGATGGTGATGCCCTATCCGCATTTATCCTATGAGGCGCTCGTGGAGCTGTGCCAGGGGAAGCCGTTTGTGATCGTCAACACCGAGCTAGGCGCAAAGATGCCCTCAGTTGTCTTTGATCAGCGCCACGGGATGCGACAGGCGGTGGAGTACCTGCTCTCACTGGGTCACCGTCAGGTCGCTGAGATCACCGGTCCACTGGACAACTGTGATGCTCGGGCCCGACATACCACCTGGCTCGAGATCGCCAAGTCCCAGGGCCTGGAGCCTGGCCCGAGCGTCGTCGGTAGCTTCGACGTCAGCAGTGGATACGCCGGCGCCAAGCGGTTGCTGAACACCAGGCAGCCGTTCACGGCGATCCTTGTGGGGAACGACTTGATGGCCCTGGGGGCCATGCATGCCCTGGATGAAGCCGGACTCCGCGTACCGGAGGATGTGTCCATCGTAGGGTTCGATGACATCAAAGAGGCCGCCCATTTCGCGCCGCCCCTGACTACGGTGCGGCAGCATTTCGATGTTTTGGGCAGGGAGAGCGTGGAGTATCTCGTCTCCCTGATCGAGGACGCGACTACCCCCATTCAGCAGCGTGTCCTGTACCCGGAATTGGTTATTCGGCAAAGTGCACAGAGCGTTACCGTCTGACATTCCGTGAGCAGAAAGGAGGTGACACAAGGAGAGCGAGTAATCGAGGTGGCCCCACGATGTGTGTCGCTTTAGTCTGAGAATCCCAATCTCTTTAGGAGGAAGAACGATGAAGAAGATTTCACGTCGGCAGTTCCTGCGCATCTCGGCTGTTGCCGGAGCAGGTGCCGTGTTGGCGGCCTGTGGAACCGCAGCCCCCACCGAGGCCCCCACTGAGGGGGCAATGGCGGAAGCTACGGCGACCGCCAAGCCTGTGATTCCCCCGACCGCTGTGCCGGCTGCTGCCGATACCCCGACGCCGGTGGCCGAAATGGTCTGGCCCCGAGTTGACGTGGCGCGCAACCGCACGATGGCCCTGATGAACGGTGTCAGCCCCGTTGGTATCGCCAACCTCTACGCCAGTGGTGCGAGCCACCAGCAAGGCTGTGCTGCGATGCTGGAGGGCCTATGGTACTATGCCGCAGGGAACGACAAGACCTACCCCTGGCTGGCTGAGAGTTACGAGTACAACGCTGACGCCACCGAGGTGACTTTCTACCTGCGCAAGGGCGTGAAGTGGAATGATGGTGAGGACTTCAATGCGACGGATGTTGCCTTCACCTATCAGATGCTGATGGATTTTGCCCCGACACTGCGCAACTCCACGGATACCAAGAACAAGGTGTCCAAAGTCGAAGCCGTGGATGACTACACCGTCAAATTCACCCTGACGGAGCAGAACTACCGCTTCCAGTTTACCGAGGGTACCTTCCGCTTCGACCTCGGCACCTACCTGGTTCCCGAGCACATCTACAACCAGTTCGCGACCGCAGAAGAGATTCAGAACTGGCTGGGATGGGATCCGGCGAACGGTGTGGTTCCCGTCAACACAGGGCCATACCAGATGACCCGCACGGAGGAGAACTTCGTCGAATACCAGTTGCGGTATGAGTGGTGGGCGGTCGACGTCGGCCTGGCCGATCATATGCCCTGGCCCGAGGCGCTCTCCGACATCGCCTACCCGAGCGATGAGCTAGGCGCGCAGCTCCTCATCAACAATGAGGTGGATGCCACGCTGGACTTGCGGCCCGCGACGATCGAGTCGATCCTCCAGCAGGCGAGCGACCATATCATCTCCCACACCGGCCTCGAGAAGCCCTATGGCTACACCGACTGGTGGCCCATCTCGCTCTATCCGAACAACCTCGAGTGGCCGTATGACGATGTTCGCGTTCGCTGGGCCCTGGCCTACGCGATCGATCAGCAGACCCTCGTCGACGTTGGCTGGAACGGTGCGGGCACGGTGGCCTATGGCCCCTTCCCCAACTATCCGGGCATCGTCCAGTACTACCAGAGTCCGGCAATGAAGACGTTGTTCGAGACGTACAATGTGCTCGAGTCCAGCCAGGATAAGGTCGATGCGTTGATGACCGACGCCGGCTTCACCAAGGACGGCGATGGCTTCTGGGCCGACGCTGAAGGCAAGAAGCCGGACAGCACGGTCTACGCTGCGGTCCCGCTCTTTGGCGACATCGGACCCATCACCGCTGAGTTGCTGCGCAGGGCCGGGTTCGACAGCAATCACGCTTCGCCGCCCGACGTCTGGACGTTGAAGGACAATGGTCAGGCGCTGCTACATATGTTCGGTCACGGTGGCAGTGTCAAGGAGCCCTTCAGGACGCTTGACTACTACCACAGCCGGTGGCTGAAGCCCACGGGCGAGTCCTGCGGCAACAACCGCCCCCGCTGGTCCGATGAGCAGTACGATGCCCTACTCGAAGAGATGGGCCGCACCAGCCCGGATGACACCGCGAAGATGCAGGATCTCTTCGATCAGTCGATGGCAATCTGGTACGAGAAGTTGCCCGAGATCCCACTAGTCCAGTGGTTCCATCGCCTGGCGATGAACACCACCTATTGGACGAACTGGCCCAACGCCGACAACTGGTACAACACCGCTTTCTGGCACCTGACGTTCCCCATCACCTTGTGGAACATCGAGCCGACACAGTAAGCCGGCAGCCGATTATGTCCTATGGCGGGGAGCCCGTCAGGGCTCCCCGCCCTGATAACAGGTTGTGAAACGGCCGGGGGCAGTGTGGAGTTCGCCCGAGGCTGTGGAGAGCCCGGAGTTGAAGCGCGAAACGTGAAACGTGAAACGTGAAATGTATGCAGTCCGGCGGAGTCTGTGCCGGGGCAGTTGTTCACGTCTTACGTTTCGCGTATTCAGGTGATGCACGAGTGCTGAGCTTCGATCGCTCTGGGCAGATATCAACTAAGAGGTGCATTTATGCGAATTCCACCGATGTATGTCATCAAGCGGCTGGGGTTTCTTGTCGCGGTGATGTGGACGGCGGCGACGCTTAACTTCCTCCTGCCGCATCTGAGTCCGAAAGACCCGGTCGCAGAGCAGGTGACACAGAAGATTGCGTCGGGCGGGCTGACCGCCGAAGCTGCACAGCAGATGATGGTGGGCCTGCGAACGCTCTACGGCCTGGACCAGCCGCTGTGGCAGCAGTACCTCAAATACGTCTGGAACACTTTCCGCTTTGATCTTGGCAACTCGATCTACTCCTGGCCGCGTCCGGTAATGGACATCATCAACCAAACGATCTGGTGGACCCTCGGCTTTGCCGGCATGGCCACAGGTCTTGCCTTCCTCCTGGGTACGGTGCTGGGGGCGTTGGTGGGGTGGTCCAAGGCGCCGCGGTTCTTTGGCTGGCTGATTCCACCGCTGGCTGTGTTCTCTGCGATACCGGGCTTCGTGTTGGCGCTCCTCTTGATCTACTTCGGCGCCTTCAAGGCACAGCAATGGTCGAATGGAACCTTCTACTTCCCGCTCCGTGGTGGCTATTCGGATAGTACCCTCATCAACATACGCGATTGGGGGTTCTGGAAGGACGCCTTGTGGCACTCGGTCCTGCCGATGCTCTCGATGTTAATGGTAAGCCTGGGAGGTTGGGCGCTTGGCATGCGCGCCATGATGGTCACCGTCGAGGGGGCGGACTACATTACCTTCGCGGAGGCCAAGGGGCTGAAAGGTACCAGGGTCTTCTTCCGCTATGCCCTGCGCAACTGTCTGCTCCCCCAGACGACAGCGCTGGCCATGCAACTTGGCGGGATTGTCACGGGTGCAGTGCTGGTGGAGACGATGTTCAACTATCCGGGCATCGGCAACCGCCTCAGTACCGCCATCTCGCAGTTTGACTACTACGTTATGTACGGGATCATCTTCTTCCTCGTCTGCGGTATCGCGCTGGCGACCTTCCTCGTGGACATCATCTATCCCCTACTTGACCCGCGCATTTCGTACCAGGAGGATTAACGATGAAGCTCAAGGGTTTTGCCAGTTACGTGCGCCGCAACCCAATGTTGGGGGTGGGGCTGGGCGTGCTGCTCTTCCTCCTCCTCTTCACAACGGTGCCGCGGCTCTTCATCAACACGGAAGATGCCTATGCTCTGTCGGTACCCATCAACTTGCCGCCTTCGGCCGCACACCCGTTTGGGACGGATAGCCAGGGCAAGGATCTCTTTGCCGGGATGGTCGTTGGCACGGGGATGACCCTGACCATCGGCCTGATCGCTGGAGCCATAGGCTTGGGATTGGGTGCGTTTCTCGGTTTCACCACCGGCTACTTCGGTGGCGTCTTTGATACTGTGATCAAGTTTATGGTCGATGTGTTGCTCACAATACCGGGGTATCTGCTGTTGTTGTTGATTGCGACAACGCTTACAGACCCGTCGACGATGAAACCGGTGGAGATGGCGCTGATCCTTTCGATTGTGGCCTGGGTGCAGCCAACACGCACCATCCGCGCCCAGGTGCTCAGCATGAAGGAGCGCGCCTTTGTGATGATGGCTAAGCTCTCGGGGATGAGCGGAATCGAGATCATCCTCAAGGAAATGATGCCGAACCTGCTGCCTTTCCTGGCCATCAGTATGGCCGGAGCGGTGTCAGGCGCCGTGCTGGGTTCCCTGGGCCTGGAGGCCCTGGGTATCGGCAACCGGCGCGAACCGACCTTGGGTATGATGCTCTACTGGGTCCGCTACTACGCGGCTTTCATCCGCGGCATGTGGTGGTGGATACTGGAACCGGTGGTGGCTATCGCCTTGGTCTTTATCGCCTTCCTGTCGCTATCTATCGGACTGGATGAGATCGCAAACCCGAGAACGCGGAGGACAGCATGAGCGAGCTCGCACCCGCACTGCTGCAGGTTCGAGACCTGCGTGTCTACTACCATGTGGAGGCCGGCGCTGTGAAGGCCGTCGATGGCGTAACCTTCGACTTACGGGCCGGCAGCAAGATGGGCCTCGTAGGTGAATCCGGCTCCGGAAAGTCCACGATGGCGTTGGGATTGATGCGGATGATCAAACCGCCGGGCAAGATCGAGGGCGGTCAGATGATCCTTGATGGCGTCGACCTGGTCGGACTGTCAGAAGAGGAGATGCGCCAGACCCGGCTGAGCAAGGTCGCGATGATCCCGCAGGGCGCGATGAACTCCCTCAACCCCGTGACGAAGATCGAGCGCCAGATTCTCGATGGGATGATGGATCACGGTATGGTCTTCTCCAGGGAGGAGCGCAAGGACAAGATCGCAGAGTTGCTCCGAGGGGTCGATCTCGATCCCAAGGTTGCGCAGATGTTCCCTCACGAACTGAGTGGCGGGATGAAGCAGCGGGTGACCGTCGCAATGTCCATCGCCATGGAGCCGGACCTGATCATCGCCGACGAGCCGACGAGTGCGCTTGACGTGGTGATTCAGCGCCGTGTGATGGAGACGATCAACCACATTCAGGAGACACTTGGGTTGGCCGTGATCCTGATCGGCCACGATATGGGACTGATGGCGCAGTCCGTGAACCGCTTAGCGGTGATGTACGCAGGGAAGATGATGGAGATCGGGGACACGGAGGTTATCTTCCGCGATCCGCTGCATCCGTACACGCAGTTGCTGATCAGCAGCTTGCCGGTGTTGGAGAACAAGGGCGTGTTCAGTGGCATTCCCGGAATCACGCCCTCTCTGTTGGACCCGCCGCCGGGTTGCGTCTTCCACACGCGATGTCCCAAAGCCTGGGATCTCTGTCGTGAGGTAACGCCCGAGTTCGCCGAGGTTCAGCCGACACGGTGGACCGCCTGCCACCTGCAAACGGCATAGATAAGGGTTGAGACATGAACGAACCACTGATCGAGCTGAATCACGTAACGAAAGTCTTCGGGGGTAGCAAGGACGCCACGGTTGCCCTGCAAGATATGACCTTTTCCTTCCCCGAAAAGTTCCCGAAGATTGTCACCATCGCGGGGGAGAGCGGCAGCGGCAAGACCACGATGGGCATGCTGATGCTGGGGTTCTACGGACCGACGTTCGGGGAGGTGAAGTTTCGCGGGACATCCCTACCGGAACTGAGCCGGTCGCAAATGTGGACATACCGGCGGCAAGTACAGGCTGTATTTCAGGACCCGTTTGCGGTGTATAACCCTTTCTATAAGGTGGACAATCTGCTGAGTATCCCGATCAAAAACTTCAAGCTCGCCGGCTCCAAGGCGGAGGCGCGCGAGATGATGGAGAATGCGCTGCAGCGGGTCGGGCTTAGGCCGGATGAGACCCTGGGTCGGTTCCCTCACCAACTGAGCGGCGGTCAACGCCAACGCATTGCCGTGGCGCGCGCGCTGCTGTTGCAGCCCAAGCTGCTGATCACGGATGAGCCGGTCTCGATGGTAGATGCGTCGCTGCGTTCCACCATCCTGAAGAGTCTCCGGACGCTGAATCAGGAGTTCGGCATTCCCATCTTCTACATCACCCACGACCTCACGACGGCCTATCACATCAGCGATTCGATCATGATCCTCTATCGGGGGAACGTGATGGAGGCGGGGGATGTCGACGCGGTGATCCGGGATCCTCAGCATCCCTATACCCAGTTGTTGGTGGCCTCGATCCCCTGGCCTGATCCGGATCTGCACTGGGGCAATATCAAGATCATCACTCCGACGGCGAAGATCGCCTATCATCAGCTCAAGGGATGCAAGTTCGCGCCCCGATGCCCGCACGTAATGGATATCTGCCACGAGGCGCCGCCGCAGCTCTACCGTGTTGGCGAAGGGCGTGTCGCTGCCTGTTACCTGTACAAAGACAACGACTATCTCAAGCGTGAGGACCTGAGTGCACTCTTCCAGGAGGATCTCGAGCCGGAGTACCATACGCAGTAGCGATGGCGCCGGTAGACCGCGATCGTTCTGACGAAGAGCGATGTAGGGCATGACCGATTTCACGTGCGGCACCGCAGGACATTCACCGTCTTGCGGTGCCGCTTTTAGTCAGGTTCGCACGTAGTCTGTGTGACGACGTCTTTTCTGGTATCATACGCTCCTCAGTCATTTGCTGGCGCCCGGATACCAACTCTTCCTGGAAAGATAGGTGACTAGTGAGCAACACCGTTTCCAGAGGCAGGTCCGTTGGTCGAAACGATCCCTGCCCATGTGGTAGCGGCAAGAAATTCAAGCACTGTTGCGGTCGGCCCAGGCCTCCCGCCGATGTGATCTATGTGCATCCCGCTAAGCAGGATGTCGACTTCTATGTGCAGACGATGGGCGCACGGGATCTCCAGATGGGCCGATCCTATAATCTGATTCCTGTGGGCGTCCCTGCCTTGGCGCACGTGCTCCAGGCAGCCGGCGTTGAGGTTCGGGGCGTGAACTATACGGTGGAAGTCGGGATCAACCGAACCTTCGATCTCCGCCGCTGGCTTCGAACGCAGTCTCAGGCGCGTATTGTGCTGATCGACCTCCACTGGTACGAGCACAGCTACGGCGCAATCAGCTTGGCCAACGTCTGCAAGGAAGTGCTTCCCGATGCGTGGGTGGTTTTGGGGGGCCTGACCGCCTCCGCGTTTGCCCGCGAGATCCTCGAGCACTTTCCATCGGTCGACTTCGTGGTGCGGGGCGATGCCGAGGTGCCGCTGCTGACACTGGTGCAGCGCTGTCTTGCCGCTTCTTCTGAGGTGCCTCCGGATCTCGTCGACGTGCCCAATCTTACATACCGACAAGGGCCTCAGGTGGTTGAGAATCCCATTGGCTACTGTGCCTCGACGGAGGACCTCGACCGCCTGGACTTCGCCGACCTCGGTTTCCTGGATCATCACGATGAGTATCTGGCCTACGAATACATCGTTACGGACTTGCCCAAAGCCCGTGCAGCTTTGGCCACTGACCCCTATCGAGGTCGGTGGATAACGACTGCACGGGGCTGCAAGTACGAGTGTTCGTATTGTGGTGGTTGCAGGAGCGCCCATCGAGTGCTCGCCACGCGAGAGGGGATTGTCCCCCGCTCGCCGGAGGCGGTCGTCGATGAGATCGAGCGGCTGGCCGCTGCCGGCGTCGATCAAGTCTCACTCTCCTACGATATCGCGGAGATGGGTGATGACTACTGGCGAGCTTTCTTTTCGCTGATGCGCCGGCGCAGGATCAGCATAGGGCTCTACAACGAGTGCTTCCAGTTGCCGCCGCTTCAGTTCATCAAGCAGTTTGCCCGCGTTGCCGATCCGGAGCACTCCTGTCTGACGTTCAGCCCGCTGTCGGGTTCGGAGCGGGTGCGCCGGCTCAACGGCAAGCTCTTCTCCAATGCTGAGCTGATGAACGTCCTGGACTATGTGAACCTCAACGAGCTCTATATGGTCGCCTACTTTTCCCTGAATCTACCCGGGGAGACGGAGGAGACACTGGCCGAAAGCATCGGGCTGGCTCGGCAAATGGTTGATCTCTATCCCGCCTCACGCATCAAGATTCTGAGTTCCTGTCATACGCTTGATCCTCTCTCGCCTATGGCCGTGCATCCGGAGAAGTATGCCATAGAGGTGACGATGGGGAGCTTTATGGATTGGTATGCTTACTGCCGCGATACGCAACTCGGGGGGCCTGAGGCAAGGACGGAGGCGCACCGCGGATTCGCGCCGAGCACGGATGGGGCACGCCGCCTGGAGGCGATGGCCGACACCTGGGATGCCGCCCGCCAAGGTCACGAGGAGTGCTGGTGGCCTATGCCCCCAAGCTGGTGACGAAGCCCCAGAGAAGCGTGCGGCCGAGTGTGTCACGGTTATACTTGTCATGATTGGACAGGAGGACGTTGCTGTGAACGATGCACCCATCGCGCTCTATATCCACCCGTCGAAGCAGGCGGTGGAGCTTTACGAAACGCGGGTCCGCCGAAAATTCGGGCGCCCCTATTGGTTGCTTCCCATGGGCGTACCCGCGCTGATGAACCTGCTCCAGGACGAAGGCATCCCCGTCAGGGGCATCAACTACCCGATGAGGAAGCAGCTGGATCCCAACTTCAGTATTCGGCAATGGTTGGAGAGCTACCGGCAGGCGAGGATAGTTCTGATCGATCTGCATTGGTATGAGCACTGCTATGGTGCGATCAAGATGGCCGAATTGGTGAAGGAGGTGCTGCCCGACGTCTGGGTGGTCATCGGCGGCCTGACAGCATCAGCATTTGCGGATGAGATCATCCGTGATTACGCGGCGGTTGATTTCGTGATTCGTGGCGACGCCGAACGCCCGCTCGTGGCACTGGCCCGGGCGCTCCTCTCCGAAAAACAACCCGGGGTCCTACCAGACCTATCCGAAGTCCCGAACCTAACCTACCGCCGCAATGGCGGGGTGGTGGCGAATCCCCGTACGTATTGTGCAACCCCCGAGGATTTTGCAGACTTCAACTTCATCGATCTGGACTGGCTGGAGCATGGGGAAGATTACTACACCTATGAATACCTGGTCATAGATATGAAGCTCGTCGAAGACGCACGGCAGGGGAAAGACATCAGTAAGTACCGGGGCCGGTGGATCACGACGGCCCGTGGTTGTGACTTCGAGTGCTCGTACTGCGGCGGTGCACGAAGTGCCCATAAGGCGATCGCCGGACGCAACGGGATCGTGCCCGTGCCGGTGGAGACGGTGATCGACGAGATCAAGCACCTGCTGGAGCACGACGTGATCCAGGTTTGCTTCTCTTACGACCTTGCGGCTATGGGTGAGCGGTACTGGAAGACGCTTTTCCGCGCCATTCGCAAAGAGGGCATCAAGATTGGTCTCTACAACGAGTTCTTTCAGTTGCCCCCGGCGGGTTTCCTGAAAGAGTTCGCACGAACGGGCGATCCGGAGCATTCGTGCCTGGCGGTGAACCCCTACTCGGGTTCGGAGCGTGTGCGACGTCTGAATGGGAAACGCTACAATGATGTTCAGCTCCTGAACGCGCTGGACGAGGTCAATCTCTACAATATCCCAATCATTGTTTACTTCTCCCTGAACCTGCCCGCGGAGGATGAGAAGACGGGGCAGGAGTCCATCGACCTTGCGCAGACCATTTACGACATGTACCCGCACTCCAAGGTGAAGATCCTGAATTCGTGCCACACGGTCGAGCCCCTGTCGCCGATGGAACAACGTCCCGGTCGTTACGGGGTGGATGTAAAGTGGCATACGTTCAAGGATTGGTACGAGTACTGTCGTAACACACAGTTGGAGCTGCCCGGTGCGCGTACCGGCGAGTGGCGTGGATTCGATGTGCTTCCACCCGCCGAGCGCTCGGTAGAGGCGATGGCCGATGCGTGGGATGCGGCGACTGAGGGGCACGAGGCCTGTTGGTGGCCGATCCCACCCCGTTGGTGAGTTGGCGATGGGAAGGCGCCTCCCATTCCGGTATGTGCTGACACGAGTGCTCTATCTCTTTGTCGTGGTGTGGGTCGCCGCGACGCTCAATTTCGTCCTGCCGCGTCTGGCAGCCCGTGATCCCGTATTGGAGCACTTCAATAAGCTGCAGGCCAGTGTCGGCAGCAGACAGGGCGACCTGGCTGCCGGTGCGCTCGACGCTTACCGACAATGGGCCGGACTCAATCAGCCGCTCTGGCGCCAGTACGTCACATATCTGAACAACATGATGCGGATGGACTTCGGCCTATCGCTCACCCGGTACCGCCCGGTGCTGGATATCGTCGGCTATGCGCTTCCCTGGACTATTGGGCTTCTGGGCACCACGACCCTCGTTTCCTTTGCGCTGGGCACCGTGATCGGAGCGGCCGCCGCCTGGCGACGCTCGGCACGCCTGCTGAATGTCACCGTGTCCTTCCTGATGGTGCTGGCCGTGATCCCACCCTTTGTCATTGCCCTGGTCTTGGCCTACGTCTTCGCGTTCCGTTTGAAACTTTTCCCCGTTGCCGGCGTCTTCACGCCCGGGCGATTCACAAATCTCCTCGACATCGAGTGGTGGCTTGACGTGATTCATCATGCCGCAATCCCCGCCATGTCCCTCGTGTTGGGGACAGCGGGAACCTGGGCGATGGGCATGCGGGGCATGACGATCACCACGTTAGGAAGTGACTTCATGCTCTTTGGGGAGGCCAAGGGGTTGAGACGGCGGCGATTGCTGCTGGGGTATGCGATTCGCAATGTATTGTTGCCCCAGGTCACGTCCCTGGCGATGTCGCTGGGCACCCTCGTGGCAAGCGCCACCATCGTCGAGATGCTTTTCAGTTACCCCGGCGTGGGCAGTGTGCTCGAGAATGCGGTGGCCTCGTTCGACTACAACCTTATCCAGGGCTGCGTCTTCTTCTTGATTGTCGCTATCGCCATCGCGACGTTCCTCATCGATCTTTCTTATCCTCTGCTGGACCCCCGAATCACCTACCGCAAGACGACGTAGCGGTGCGCCGCACCTGAAGCAGACATGCTCCACTCTGCGATTTGCACATTCTGCCAGTTTCGGGCACTATATGTAACAGTGGATCTACAGATTGGCGGGGTCCGAAATTCGGAGTTGGAGGGTATCTATGAAGGTGCGGTCGGAGGTGAAGCGGTGGCTGGTCGTGCTGGTCATGGGACTGACGATCCTGGTGGCAGCGTGTGGTGGGGATCCGCCTGCCGGTGGGAGTCAGGATGGTCAGACGCTGCTTCAGACGCGGTGCACACAGTGCCATAGTCTGAGCCGTGTCACGAGCATCCGCAAGACCGAGGCGCAATGGCGCGTGACCGTGACACGAATGGTTCAGCGGGGAGCAAGGCTCAACTCGGCAGAAGAGAATACGCTCGTTGCCTATTTGGCGCAGAACTATGGCCAATAGCCCGATGAGAAAGCTAGCCGGTCGCGGCGACCACGCTGAGTCATCGCGTCAACCAACATGAACCAAATCGTTAGGGTCTTGTACACCTGCATCCTGGCAGGGCTTGCACTCTATGCGCTGTACGTCGTTGTGCTCATCGTGCTCTATCTGCTGCATCGTAAGGATCAGCCCCCTGCGCTTCCGGTTATCGAGGACGCGTACTTGCCGTGCGTGACCGTCCAAATTCCGCTTCGGAACGAGCGGTACGTCGTCCGCCGGGTCCTGCAGGCCGTCGCCGGTCTTGATTGGCCTCAGGACCGGCTGGAGATCCAGGTGCTCGACGATTCCGATGATGAGACCATCGCCGAGGTGGACGATGAGGTTGCCCGGTTGCGGGAGAAGGGCGTGACCATAGAGGTTCTCCGCCGAGAGCAGCCGACGGGCTTCAAAGCCGGCGCGCTCGCTGAAGGGACGGCGCTTGCACGGGGGGAGTTTCTCGCCATCTTTGATGCCGATTTCCGCCCTGCCCCTGACTTCCTGCGGCAGACGGTGCCCTATTTCCTGGCGGATCCGACGGTGGGGATGGTTCAGGCGCGGTGGACGCATCTGAACGCCGATTACTCGCTGATGACGCGTATCCAGGCGCTCGCCCTTGACGCTCACTTCTCGGTCGAGCATATTGCACGTGGGAACTCACGACTGCTGACGAATTTCAACGGGGCGGCCGGCGTGTGGCGTAAAGCCACGATCACCGATGCCGGTGGGTGGCAGGCGGACACGGTGACGGAGGATCTGGATCTCAGCTACCGCGCGCAATTGGCAGGATGGCACGTCCTCTACCTGCCGAATGTCACCGCGCCCGCGGAGCTGCCGCCGCTCGTCACGGCGTTCAAGGCGCAGCAGATCCGCTGGGCGAAGGGTGCCCTCCAGTGTCTGCGCAAGTTGTCCAGGCCCATCCTGCGCTCTCGGCGCTTCAACGCCGCACAGAAAGCGATGGCTCTGCTGCACCTGGGCGGCTACGGTAACCAGCCGTTGATCCTGTTGATGATTCTCTTGACGCTGCCGATGGTGTTCACCGATCCGAGATTCTCTGACTTCACCATCTGGCTGGGGGCCCTGGCTTCCGTGCCACCCGTGCTCTACGTGCTCGGTCAGATGCATTTCTACCGCGACTGGCTGCGCAGGATTCTCGTCTATCCGGTCCTGATGCTGCTGTGGATCGGCCTGGCATGGAGCCTGACCCTTGCTGTCTTCCAGGGTCTCTTCAGTTGGGGTGGGACGTTTGTACGCACCCCGAAATTCGAGATTACAGGACGCACGGGTAACTGGCAGTCCTCTGAGTATCGACCGCGAATTAGCCCGAGCTGGATCGGCGAGGCGCTCATCGGCGTCTACGTCTGTGTCGCGATCTGGTTTGCCGTCAAGCTCCAGCACAATCATCTTGTCCCTCTGGTGTTGGGGTATGCGCTTGGCCAACTCATGATCCTCGCGATGACGGCTTCTCAGGCGTTTGCGGCCCGGCGATCGGATGCACGCTAGCGGGCCTGAAGTTGCCAAGCGTATCCGAAACTCTATACTTGTCTGGGGCTTCATCCACCGCACGAAATCAACGTAGCAGGAGGCTAGGCGTTGCGCCGCGATATTGGGAAGCTTGTGTTAGGGTTGACCTTACTTGCCCTCGGGGTAGCAGGTTGCTCGCAGGCCTTGCCGAGTCAGGATCCTGTCACGATCTCATTCGTGCATCCTGAGGATCCAACGGGCTCCTACGAGCAATGGGCCCAGCAATTCCACCAGCAGTTCCCCAATGTCACCGTAGAGCTCAGTACGGACACCTCAACTACGTCAGAGGATGCTTTTGTCGCGACGCAGTTTGAGCTGGGCCAGTATCTGGCGGACCGGTCGGTTCTGGATCTGTCGACCTTCCTTGAGGAGAGTCAGGACGTCGATGCCGCTGACTTCTATCCTGCGGTTAGAGATGTCTTCAAGAGTCAGGGACGTCAGTGGGCTCTGCCCTTTGGCATCGACATGATGATGATGTACTACAACCAGGATCTCTTCGACCAATACGGTGTGGCCTACCCCGAAATTGGGTGGGATTGGGGGGATTTCCTGAGTCACGCTCTCGATACCACCGACGTCGATGCAGGCATCTATGGCTACGCGCTCAACTACACAAGCGACCTGGGGGTCTATGAGCCTGTGATGTTTATCTACCAACACGGCGGGCAGATCTTCGACAGCCTCAGCGCGCCAACACGGATGACGCTCGATGATCCCCTGAATATCGAGGCCATGGAT
This sequence comes from uncultured Chloroflexia bacterium, assembly GCA_963775195.1. Classification (GTDB taxonomy): domain Bacteria; phylum Chloroflexota; class Anaerolineae; order B4-G1; family SLSP01; genus PWVB01. Next base: position 216,242 of record CAVZIC010000016.1, on the reverse strand, counting down.
TTCTACGCGAGCCTTATCCACGTGCACCACGTTGCTCCAACCGAGCAGGAGGCGCAACGGCTTGGGCGTCAGTATCCCTGGTATGCCGTCTTCCAGGGACGTTTCGCGATGTGGTCGATGCTCTTCTCCGAACGCGGTGGAACGCGCTGGCCTTCGCCGTGGGAGATGACCTGGGGTGTGGTGCCTATGCCGAGGGATGCGACCGCGGCCTCGCTGGCGATCGCTGATGGGTTATTTATCTCCGCAGATACCGAGCATCCAAAAGAGGCCTGGGCGTGGATATCATTCCTGAGCCGGCAGATGCCACCCCTCGTCATGCCGGCGCGTCGATCCCTTGCCGAATCGCAGCAGTTCGAGCGCACTGCAGGGGGTGCTGCGGCTGAAGCAGCCCGCGCAGCGTTGTCCGATGCGATCCTCGTCAATCCGGATTTGCTGGGATTCGATACTGGGTTGAGTGCAATGGCCGAGGCCTTCGCACAGATACGCAGCGGTGAGATCACTCCGGAGATGGCCTTAGCCGCCGCGCAGGAAAAATCAGGATTCTGATGAGAAATCGGGGTGTGCAGGAGATGGTGCAGAGAAAGCGCGGTCGCTTGGCTTGGCATGTAGTGAGACGTGGTCTTGTTGTAAGCTGTCTGATGTTGCTGCTCGCGGGGTGTGGGGATCTGTCCATTCTCGCCCCGAGGGAGCCGGTGACGATCAGGTTCGTCTACGCAGGCGAAGCGGCCTATTATCAGCCGCTGATCGAGGAGTTCCAACACAAGAACAAGTACATCACGGTTGAGCTGGTGTCGCCCAACTCACTCCGCTCCGGGCAGCTTGACGACATTGATGTGGTCGTGGTGCCTCAGTTCGCCATCAGCTACCTATTGGATTCGTCTTTTCCGATTGACCTCCGTACCTTTATCACAGAGGATTCGAGTTTTTCACTCGATGATTTCTATCCCGCCGGCGTAGAGCTCCTCGGTACCGGAGGCCAGCAGTGGGGCATACCCTATATGGCCGATCTGATGGTTATGGCCTATAACAGGAGCCTCTTCGACCGGCACGGCGTGGCTTACCCCGATGTCAACTGGACGTGGGACGGGTTCCTGGAGCGAGCCATCAACCTGTCAGATCCCACGCACGGCGAGTACGGTTACGCCTATTACCAATCGGGTGAGTTTAGCTTGTACGAACCTATGCTCTTCATGTACCAGTTGGGCGGGCGGCTCTTTGACGACCTCGACGAGCCCACCGCGATGACCATCAATGACCCCGCGAATATCACGGCCATGCAGGGATATGCCGATCTGATCTACCGGTATCACGTGGCCCCGGCACCGAGCAACCGGCGTGTGCCCTTTCCGCAGAGCGGGATTGAGGGGGGCAAGTACGCGATGTGGATGTCGTGGCTATCCGACATCGACACGTACGGCGATGACCTGGACGTCGGCGTGGCGACCATTCCGGCCGGTCAGATTCCTGTGACTATGGGGACGGTCTACGGCATCGTGATCTCATCGCAGACCGTGGACCCGGAGGCGTGCTGGAAGTGGGTGAGTTTCGTCAGCGGGAAAGCGCCACCGATGCTGATGCCGTTGCGCCGCTCGTTAGCTGAATCGGATGGTGGTGTGACGACCATTAGTTCGGAGGCTGCGGAAGTCGGGCGGGCCTCGTTACCCCACATGATCGGGATGAACTTCAGCCTGCAGGGCCAACTCGGATCGCAGTGGGGTGTCGCGATGCAAGCCTTCAACGCTGCACTCGTAGCGATTCAGAACGGCGATCCTGTCGGGCCCGCGTTGGATGCCGCGCAAAGTAAGGTGAACTTCTAGACAAGGAGATGTTAAGATGCCGCTGACCTTCGATTTCTCTCTGGAAAAGCTCAAGACGTACAAGGGGATGAACCCCCGCCCTGCCAATTTCGATGCCTACTGGGACAGCGGGCTGGCAGAAATGCACGCGTTGGACCCGGAGGTGGCGTTGGTGCCGGCGCAGTATCAGACCTCGTTCGCCGATTGTTACCATCTCACCTTCACCGGCGTTGGGGGCGCCCGCGTCCACGCCAAGTTCCTGCGTCCTAAGGGTATTGCCGAGCCAAGCCCGGCTGTGCTGATGTTCCACGGCTACTCCGGAGACTCAGGGGACTGGACGGACAAGCTGGGCTATGTTGCCCAGGGCTATGTCGTCGCCGCACTGGACTGTCGGGGTCAGGGTGGCCTCTCACAGGATGTCGGCGGTGTCACGGGGTGGACCTTGCGTGGTCACATCATCCGCGGGCTGGACGATGCGCTTGCGGGCAGTCCGCAGAAACTGCTCTTCCGCGACATCTTCCTGGATACCGCGCAGTTGGCGAACATCGTCATGGCGATGGACGAGGTTGACGAAACGCGAGTAGGCGCGACGGGCGGCAGCCAGGGCGGGGCTCTGACGGTCGCCTGTATGTCGCTGGAGCCGCGGATCAAACGGGCCGCTCCCGTTTTCCCCTTCCTGAGCGATTACAAGCGTGTCTGGGATATGGATCAGGACAAGGACGCTTACGCCGAGCTCCGTGAGTACTTCCGCAAGTTCGATCCCACCCATCAGCGCGAGGATGAGATCTTCACCGCACTGGGCTATATCGACGTTCACAATCTCGCCCCCCGCACGCGGGCCGAGGTGCTCTGGTTCACGGGCCTGATGGACACGATCTGCCCGCCGTCGACACAGTTTGCGGCCTACAACGCCGTCACCTCCACAAAGTCGATGGTGATCTATCCCGACTTTGGCCACGAGGGCCTGCCGGGCAGCAGCGATCGGATCTTTCAGTTCATGATGGGAATGTAGGCAAAGGGGGCCACGGATGGTACTAACCAAGAAGAAGCGCGATGAATTGCTCGAGCTATACGCCGACCTGCGTGTCGCCGACGTTCGTGACGGGATGGATTGGATGATGCGGCACACCTACGGTTCCATGATTCCTGAGATTCGACCTCTCTGGCGCACGCGGGCAGTGGGTATCGCCAGAACGGCGCGCTATCTGCCCTATCAGGGCGAGGTGCCAAAGATGTCGCCAAAGGAATACACCAAATGGTCGGGCTGGTATTACCGCGAGGTGTGCACGTATCCCTGGATGGCTGACATCGAGAAGGGGGACTTCTGCGTCATCGACCAGAGCGGGGTAGATGTTGGGCTGTTGGGCTCAAACAACGCCATGGACGGCATCATCAAGGGCGCAACGGGCTACGTGACCAACGGTGGCGTGCGCGACACCGACGAAGTCATCCTCGAGAAGATCCCATTCTGGTCGCGGATGGTCTCCCAGGGCATGGTGCAGGCGCGACTGCAGTTCGACGCCCACAATATCCCGGTGGAGGTTGGGGGCGTCCTGGTTCATCCGGGTGACGTCGTCGTGGCCGATGGTGACGGTGTCATCGTCGTGCCGCAGGACATCGCCGAGGACGTGGCCAAATATGCTCACCAGGAATTGAGCAACGATAAGGTCTCTCGCCGCCAGAAATACGAGGCGCTGGGGCTGGAGTTGGACGAGACGGTATAGGGGGTGCCCAGAGATGTTCACAGATTCGTATAACGGCGACCTCGAGGTCGTCGTGGTCGGGATTGCACCCGGCGAGATGCTGTTGGAGACGATTGAGGCCGCGATCAAGGAGCATGGCGTTCAGAACGGCGCCGTGGTATCGGGAATTGGCACTCTGAAGGTTGCCCGCATGCACCATATCGAGCACGATCGATTCCCACCCGACGATCGCATCTTCATCGTCGAGAAGCCACTGGAAGTGTCGAGCATCAGCGGCATCATCGCTGATGGCAAGCCCCATCTACACATGACGGTGGGATACCGCGACGAATGGTCGATCGCCGGACACCTCGAGCCCGGCTCAGAGGTGCTCTATCTGGCCGAAGTGGTGATTCTCCGGTTCGATGGCCTGAAGCTGGATCGGCACTTTGACGCCGAGCGGCGGATCAGCCTGCTGGGGAAGAAGGACTGAGTCAGGAGTATCGCTTCGCCGGTTGACAAGCCGGGAACCTGGTTTAGAATCGAATTATCATTCTCTAAGGAGGCGCACGATGTCGATGAATAATAGCTTTGCTGTCGCGACCAACGACCGACAAGTGCGCCTGTACCCGGCCGGATAACCAAGATCTGCTAGAATAGGTTTCCAACCAAGCCACGGGCTCACTTCGGCCCGTGGCTTTTTTGTTCTCTCAACCGGAGACAACGCATCCGCGTCTCCTATAGCCACGGGCCCACCGGGTCTCGTGGCTTTCTTTGTTTCCGTATGGGAGGTGAGCGATGTCAGAACGACGCCTGAATGTGCCAAGTGCTGAAGTGGCGGAAATGAGCACCGAATGGGTACCTATTCATGGAGCTGAGAACCAAGGAGTTGAGGGATGTTTGATGAAGTAGACGATCTCACCCTCAGGCCGTTCAAACCTGAGGATGCGTCGAAGATGGTGGAACTGCAGCGGCGCTGCCTGGAGCGCTCTCCCGATACCAGTCTGCTGCCTGAGGGTTTCTATTACAGCCCCGGCTTTGCCGGTGGAGACAATATCCTATGTGCCGTTGACAGCATCGGGGAGCTCGTCGGACACGTGATGGTCTACCCGAGCCATATCCATCCACAACTGGGCGTCTCGATGCTGTGGATGGACTTGCGGGTGGATCCCGACTATGCACGTGCGGATCAACTCAGGGATCGCCTGCTCGAGCGCATCCAGGTGCGCGCGCGAGAGATCCAAGCCGGGTTGGACCGGCCGGCGATGCTCTATGCCACATACCTTGCCGAAGGTGTGGATGGTCTCGCCTATCTGCGATCCAGGGGATTCGAGCTCGTGGAGCGCATCTACCAGATGCAGCGGGATCTATCGAAGCCTGTCCCGGACTATCCTCAGCCGGAAGGAGTGGAGATCCGAGACTGGCGGATGGAGACTGAGGAGGAGCAGCGGCTGTACCTGGCAGCTTACGATGCCTCCTTCGAGAACGAGAGCAAGCCCCTGGAGCGGCTGCAGCACTTCATGGGATGGTCGGCGTGGTCACCGGGCACGACCTTTACCGCTTTCGTCGACCATCAAGTCGTGGGAAGTGTGATGGTGTACTATGAGCCGGATCCGGCGCAGAATCGAGAACAGATCGGCTATACGGAGTACATCTTCGTCCGCCCCGAATGGCGACGGCGTGGCCTGGCCCGGCACCTCGTGACGAAGGCCCTGCGCTGCCTGAAGGGGCGAGGTCTCGCCTACGCACGACTGGAGGTCGCCGGACGCAACGAAGGGGCTATCGGGCTTTACGAGTCGCTGGGATACGGGCGCCTGCGCGAGGAGATTTCGCTCGGCATATGCCTCGACGATCCCACCAAGACGTGGGGTCTGACATGAATCTACCGATCACAACCAAGACGAATGGCCCCCCGATGGCCGAGCCGGCGTCCGATGCCGCCCTGACACTCGTCCAAGGACTTGTCGTGAGAAAGGATCGCGGTCGCTACATGGTGCAGGTCGGTGACGACCTCGTGCCGTGTTCGATCTCGACGCTGCTCCGAAAACGCCTGCTCTACCCTTTCCGGAATCCGGCCTCCTTGGAGCACTACGGCGTCCAGCGGGTGGAGGACATCGAGACGGTCGATCCCATCGCCGTGGGCGATCGGGTGATCTTTGCGGATGCCGGGGACGGCTCGGGGATGATCAAAGAGGTCCTGGACCGCAAAAGCCGGCTCTCTCGACGCGACCCTGGGCCCATTCCCCTGGAGCAAGTCCTGGTCGCCAACGTCGACCAGATGATCGCTGTCTTCGCGGCAGCGCGCCCGCAGCCGAAGTGGCATCTGCTCGACCGCTATCTGGTCACGGCAGAGGCTTCCGGCGTGCCTGCCAGGATCTGCATCACGAAGCTCGACCTCGTCGATGCCGCCGAGCTCGATGACGTCATCGAGCTCTATCAGGGCCTTGGGTACCCTGTGACCGTGACGAGCACGGTGGATGGCGTCGGGATTGACGAGATGCGCGAGCTGCTTCGCGACCGGATCTCGGTGCTGATGGGCAAGTCAGGCGTCGGCAAGACGAGCTTGCTGAACGCGATCGAGCCGGAGCTGGGGCTTCGCGTCGGCGCTGTGGGCACCGGCAAAGTCGGCAAAGGGCGTCATACCACCACGCACCTCGAGCTGGTGCCGATCTCCGGCGGAGGTGGGGTGGTGGACACACCGGGTATGCGTGAGCTGGCGCTCTGGCGCACCAGCCGTAGCGAGCTCGGGGCGTACTTCCCTGAGTTCGGGCCTTACCTGGGTACCTGCAGGTTCGGCGCGAGCTGCCATCACGAGAGCGAGCCGGGTTGCGCGATCAGGCAAGCCGTGGATAATGGCAGTATCTCGGTGGAGCGCTACCGAAGCTATCTGCGAATGGCGCAGGAAGTTCCGTAGTGAGAATGGCGTGGAGGCGAGTCGGCTGACTTGCCTCCACGGAAGTTCCTGGAGGGATCGATTCCATGCCGACGTCTACCTCTACCTCTCCGTACAAGAATGCTATCTGGGTCTTTGGGGATCAACATAGGGCGCAGGCCCTGAGCTGCAATGGCGATCCCAATCTCAGCACACCCAACCTTGACCGCCTGGCGGCCGAAGGACAGAACTGTGATCGTGCGGTCTCCGGTTTCCCCCTGTGCTGTCCTTTTCGGGGATCGCTGCTGACCAGCCGCTATCCCCACGAATGCGTGCCGGGCCACGAGTATCCTCTACCGCCCGACATGCCCACCGTCGCCGATGTCTTCAACGACCACGGTTTCGATACCGCCTACTTCGGCAAGTGGCATCTTGGTGGCTTCAAAGAGCGCAATGGGCGGGCCGCACATTACATCATTCCCCCGGACCAGCGGGGCCACTTCAACACCTGGATCGGCTACGAGAACAACAACAGCCAGTGGGACTGCTGGGTGCATGGGGGTGCGGGTGAGGATGCCTTTCACTACCGGCTGCCGGGCTATGAGACGGACGCCCTCACCGACATGCTGATCGACTACATTCGCCGCCAAGGCGAGGCTCGTGCTGCCGGACAGACGACACCTTTCTTCGCCGTCCTCTCCGTCCAGCCACCGCACAACCCTTACGTCGCCCCCGAGCCGTGGATGGCCCGCCACGTCCCCGGACAGATCGCGCTTCGCCCCAACGTGCCGCCCGTGGGTTGGGTCGAGGCGCGGGCACGGCGTGAGCTGGCCGGCGCCTATGCGCAGATCGAGAACCTGGACTGGAACTTCGGCCGGGTTCGCCGGGCGCTGGCGGAGGCGGGGCTTGACCTGGATACGCACATCCTCTTCTTTTCAGATCACGGCGACATCCACGGGTCGCACGGCCAATTCCTCAAGACGGCGCCCTGGGAGGAATCCATCCGTGTTCCCTTCATCATCGGTGGTCTGCACCCGCAGTACGAGGGCCGGACGGGCCGCCCGGATGTCCTGATCAACCACGTCGACGTCGCCCCCACGACCCTGGGCCTTTGCGGCATCGACAAGCCTGACTGGATGCGCGGGTATGACTACTCGGGCATTCGGCTCAAGTCGCGTCCCCAGGTTGGCGTGCCGGACTCGGCGTTCATCCAGTCGGTGATCCCCACCGGACACGGCGACAGCGTCGACCGCCCCTGGCGCGCCGTCGTCACACGCGATGGCTGGAAGTATGTGGTCCTCGAGGGCCAGCCGTGGCTCATGTTCAACCTGAACGACGATCCCTATGAGTTGGCCAACCTTGCACATAACACCAGGTTCGGCACTGAGCGAAAGCATCTCCAGGATCGATTGGCCCAGTGGATCGACGAGACCGGGGATTGCTTCGTCCTCCCGGAGATCTAGGCGGCGAGGAGCGTTAGCATGTTTGAACGTTCTAACGCGTTAGTTTGGAAACGCATGAGCGTTGACTGAAGGAGTCTTTGCGTATAATGGCGACCAGTTCAAAGAAGTGGCAGCGACCGCGCGTCACCTTCCAACCTCAGGTCCAACAAGGCCTGCTCCGCGGCATTGAGCAGATCGTGGATGCGGTGCAGCCGACGTTGGGTCCTTTACCCCGGATCGTGCTCTACGACCAGACCATCGGCCATACGACTCGCTCGCCTGAGCTGCTCGACGATGGCGGCACCATCGCTCGGCGTATCGTCCAGATCCGCGGTCGAGATGCAGATGTCGGGGCGATGCTTCTTCGCAACGTCCTGTGGAGGCTTCGAGAGGACGTCGGTGACGGAACCGCAACGGCTGCCGTGCTCTTCCGGGCGGTCTATGCGGAGGGTCTCCGCTATTTGGCCGCCGGGGGAAATGCGATGCGCCTCCGGGTCCACCTTGAGCGCGCGGTCCGCGACATCCTCACCGAGCTCGACGGCATGACCTCACGTGTCCGGGGCAAGGATGAACTCGTAGCGCTCGCCTCAGCTATCTCCAATGATCCCGAGATGGGCAAGGTCCTCGGCGAGGTCTTCGACATCATCGGCGAGTACGGGCGGCTTGAGATACGCAAGAGCAGGGGCCGCAGCTACGAGCGGGAGTACGTCGAGGGTATGTACTGGGACGGCGGCCTCGTCTCTCGCGTGTTCATCAATGATATGGCGAGTCAGCGAGCGGAACTCCAAAATGCCGCCATCCTGATGACGGATTTGGACATCAACGATCCCCGCGACCTGGTTCCGTTGCTGACCACGTGCGTCCGGGCTGAGATCGACAGCGTCGCCATCATCGGTCGGAAGATCTCTGATGTTGTCGTGGGCATGCTGATCATGAATCGCGAGAAGGGCAAGGTTAAGATCAATGCCATCGGGGTGAAAACGCCCGGTACCGCCTCGTCTGAACAGCGCACTGCCTTGATGGATATGGCAGTACTGACCGGCGGGCGTCCCTTGCGCAAGGATGCCGGCGATAGCATCCGCCGGATCCAACTGGCGGATCTCGGTCGAGCGCGCCGTGTCTGGGCGGACAATCGGAACTTTGGCCTGATCGGGGGCCAAGGTGACCCTCGCGCACTCCGGGAGCACATCGCTCGCTTGCGCAATACCTTTGTCTCGACGACGGATGCGGACGAGCGCGACGAGTTGCAGAAAAGAATCGGCAAACTGATGGGAGGGTCGGCGACGCTGCACGTGGGCGGTAACACCGAAACGGAGATGAATTACACCAAGGAGCAGGCGCAGCGCGTGGCAGACGCAATGCGGGGAGCGATCCGAGAGGGTGTGCTTCCCGGCGGCGGCGTGGCGCTACTGGCTTGCCGGCCGATGTTGGCCGCGAGGATGGCCCAGGCCGTGGAGTCAGAGGAGCGCGCCGCGTACCGCATCCTGATGGCTGCCCTCCAGGCACCGACGCGGGCCCTTCTGGAGAACACGGGGTACGAGCCGGGTGAGGTCCTCGGCAGCATCGAGAAGGCGGGGCCGGGCTATGGCTTTGATGTCGTCAGGGGCGAGATCGTGGATATGACTGCCGCCGGAATCCGTGACATCACGACGGTGGTGAAATCGGCCGTGCTCACCGCAGTTAGCAGCGCGGCGATGGCCTTGACCACCGATGTTGTCATCCATCGTGCTCTCCCACCGGACGCTCTGAACACTTAGGGGAAACTGCAAATGACGGAATCACAGCATCCACAGGCATCCGACTCACTTGAAGATCAACCATCTGCGCCCGAGGCTGAGGAGCTCAAGAACGACGACCTCGTCTACGCATTGACCTGCACGCCTGATATGGCACAGTGGTTTGCCGCACGGGGATCGGGGCTCTATCGTTCTCAAGACGCTGGGGCCACCTGGACCTGTCTTTTCGATTCCCTCAACCTTGAGAGCGCTCTGCTCGCGACGTCCGTCGTCCTCTCCCCCGACTACGATGGCGCGGCACACGCAAGCCTCTTTGCCGGAGTGCCCGGAGGCGTCCTGCGCTCGGTGGACGCCGGCGCGACCTGGTTTGCCTCGATACTGGACGCACCACCCCCGGCGGTCTCCGCGATGGTCATCTCCCCCAACTTCGTCGAGGATGGCGTAGTGCTCGCAGCCACAACCGAAGATGGGATTTACCGCTCTGCCACTCACGGCACCCATTGGGCTCGCTGGAATTTCGGCCTGCTCGACCTCACGGTATTCTGTCTGGTCATCTCGCCGGGTTTCGCGCAGGATGAGACCCTCTATGCGGGTGTGGAGAGCGGTATCTTCCGCAGCACAAATGGTGGGCGGGCCTGGCGGGAGATCGATCTGCCGATCGGTTATGAGTCGGTCCTGAGTCTCGCGCTCTCACCGCACTATCCGGAGGATGGCACGCTCTTCGCCGGTACCGAAGGCCGGGGCCTGCTCGTCTCCAAGGACAACGGGCTGACCTGGTCCCGCCTTGGCGTGGACTTGATTGTGGATCCTGTGAACGGCATCGTAGTGTCGCCGGGCTCTCTTGATCAGCTTGATGTCCTCGTGCTCTCGGAGGACGTCCTCTGGCTGTCCCGAGACGGTGGTCAGGCGTGGGTGGAGATCCAGCGAACGCCGCCGGGAATGACGGCGGTGACGGCGCCCAAAGGACTGCTACCCCACGCCCCGTTGCTCATCGGTACGGTCGACGGCCAGGTAGAGGCGTTCGAGTTGGACGAGTGAGGCTCGGGATGTGTGAACGTCGCGTGGTGCTGGTGCCCTCGATGCATGGTTCCGGCTCTGTATCTCAACCGAATCGCATGTAAAGACGAGGACGATGCAATACACGGTCTTTGTTGTGCTGGCACCGATTGCCTGCGTGTTCTCGGTAGGTCTCTTGCTCTACGCGTGGCAACGCAGGGCCTCGGCAGAGATATCGGCCTTTGGTTGGCTGATGATCTCCATCGCGGGCTGGCTCGTCTTCAACACATTGGAATTGGTCGCCCTGTCACCGTCGTGGACCCTGTTCTGGGCGAAGGTGACCTATCTTTTCATCGCGAGCACACCTGTGGCCTGGCTGACCTTCACAGTGCAGTACGCCGGTCTCCGAACGTGGCTGCGCTCGCCGGCTTATTGGGCCGTCGCGATCATACCGGCGATAACTGCCTTGCTGGTTTGGCCTAACCGGGCTCAGCATTTTATCTGGCGCAGCTACCGATTCGAGGCGGTAGGAGACTTCCTTGCGCTGCATGTGAACATGGGCCCTGGTTCTGGGTGTACGTTGTGACCGCCTATGGGATGGTGGTCGCCGGGGCGCTGCTGGTGGCACGTCAGCACTTTACCGCGCTGAATCTCTACCGCCAGCAGACGCGGTGGCTGCTGTTAGGAGGATTTATCCCGGTTCTTTACAATGCCGTCTATGCACTGCACCTGGTTCCGGGCCTGCTAAAGGACTACACGCCAATTTCGTTCGCGCTTGCCGGGATCTCCTTTGCCGTTGGGATGTTTTGGCACCGTCTTTTTGACGTCAGGCCGGTGGCGCGCGCGACACTCGTTGATACGATGGGCGATCCGGTGATTACGGTTGATGTAGCCGACCGGATCGTCGATCTCAATCCGGCCGCGTACCAGTTGCTCACCCAACTTGAACCGGATACGGTCTCCGCCGGCGTGCTGGGACGGCATATTGGCCTGCTGTTGGCCAGGTGGCCGGCGTTGGTAGGATGCCTGGACGGTTCGGGTGTAGACAGCGTCGACATCGACCTGCTTATCGGCGAGCAGATGCGTCATTACGAGTGTCGTCTCTCGCACCTGAAGGGTCAAAGCAACCGTCCGGTAGGAAGACTGATCGTGCTGCACGACATCACGGAGCGCAAGAAGGCCGAGGAGGCTCTGCGCTACCATATGGCAGAGCTTGAGACGAGCAACGAACAGCTTGATGCCTTTGCCGATGCCGTCGCCCACGATCTCAAAGGGCCGCTCAGCACGATGATCGGGTACGCCGAGATGCTCAAGACGACCGCGGATGAGCTCTCGTTGGACGAGATCCTGCAACACCTGAATACCTTTCTGCGCACCGGTTACAGGATGACGCGGATTGTCGACGCGCTGTTGCTTCTGGCGAAGGTGTACCGTCAGGAGGACGTGACGCTCGATACGTTCGACATGAACTTGGCCGTACGCGAGGCCGTGTCGCAAGTGCAGCCGGCGCTGGAGTCTCGGGGTGGCGTCGTATCAATGCCTGCTACCTGGCCCTGGGCGAGCGGATACATACCCTGGGTCATCGAGATCTGGGTCAACTATCTGACGAATGCGATCAAGTACGGCGGCACACCGCCGCGTATCGAGCTGGGATACGCTCTCCCCTCGGCCCATGCATCCTCCGATGCCACAGGAACTCCAACCGGCGGTCGCTTTGTGCGTTTCTGGGTGAAGGACAACGGGCCGGGGTTGTCGGTGACCCAGACCGCGAGGCTCTTCACGCCTTTCACGCGATTGCATCCATCTCGCGCGTCGGGATACGGTTTGGGCCTGTCGATCGTCCATCGCATTGTGTCCAGGCTTGGCGGACAGGTGGGTGTAGACAGTGCACCTGACGAGGGGAGCACATTCTGGTTTACTCTACCCGGTGCTGGGGCCATGAGCAGCGGGTGGAACGTATCGTCAGATACACAGATGACACAGTTTGGGGAAGAGGCTGCCGGTTGAGCCGTAACCGGCACCCATACACTTCACGGAGGTCGATTCATGGTGACGTACGAGGGAATGGACATTCATCCGACAGCCGACATTCACCCTTCGGTGATTCTTGAGGGCAAGATCTCAATCGGGGCCTATACCCGGATTGACGCCGGGACGGTGATCAAGGGCGACGTGATGATCGGGCACCACACGTTGATCCGCTGCAATGTGGTGATCCGGGGACGCAACGTGATCGGCAACTACACCCACATCTACGACTCCGTCTGTATCGAAGGTGGGCGTCCCGCGCTGGTGGGCGGATCGCTCGCCGAGGAGCCCGACAGCTCCATCATCGGCAGCGAGTGCTGGGTCAACCACGGGGCCACCATGCACGGCACGCAGATCGCCGACGGCGGGGCCGTGGGGCTGAACGCCTGCTGTGATTACAACACCCGCATCGGGGAAGGGGCGATCCTGGGCAACGGGAGCGCGACCCACGTGGGGCAGGTCATCCCGTCCAATGCGCTGGCCCAAGGCGTACCGGCCCAGGTCGTCCGTGAGGATCTGACCGACGCGGACCGCCAGGCCTACTTCGGCGTCCTGCCCGCCGCGTGGACCCACTACGAGGGCGACCACATCGAGGCCGACATCCGGCGCAAGCACCAGCACGCCGTCTGACCCATCTGTGGTGCCTGGCACTTTCGCCGCCGTCTGAGGCGCGAGTGCCTGGCACCTGGCCACGGGTGACACTCACGAAGCGGAGGTACCCATGCAATGGGAGAATCTGACCTCGTTGGATTTCGTGGCAGCGGTTGTGGCTTGTGAGGGCGTGGGCGTCCTACCCATCGGGGTGATCGAGCCGCACGGCCCGCACCTGCCCCTCGGCACGGACATGTTCGAGTCGCATACCGTCGCCTGCCGGGCGGCCGAGCTGGAACCCGCCATCGTCTTCCCCGCCTACCCCTACGGCATCAACCACGAATCCGCGCATCTTCCCGGGTCCGTGGTCTTCCGGCGCGAGGTGGTTTTGGCCCTGCTGGAGAACGTCTGTGACGAGATGGCCCGTCAGGGCCTTACCAAGATCGTCATCCTCAGTGGACACGGTGGGAACCGGCACCTGCTGCCGCTCTTCGTGCAGACGCTCGTCGAGAAGGACAAGGCCTACACCGTCTACGACGCGCATCCCGCACGAGATGCCGGGGCTCGATGACCTGCTGGAGACGACCGAGACCGGTCACGCCTGCGAGATGGAGACGAGCACCGCCCTCCACCTGCACCCCGACCTGGTCAAGATGGACCAGGTGCCGCCGAAGCCCTTCACTAACCTGCGGCGTAACGAGGCGCTCCGCGAGGTCGGGGTCTACTCTCCGCTCGACTGGTACGCGATGTACCCGGCGATGTACGTGGGGGATCCCGGCAAAGCCACCGCCGAGAAGGGCGAGGCGATGATTGCACATAAGGTTCGCGCCTTTGCCGAGATCATCCGCCGGGTGAAGGTCGACACCATCACCCCGGCGCTCCAACGCGAGTTCCTGGCCCGCAAGGCGCATCCGAGTGCGCCTGCGGTGTGGACGGAAGAATGAGGGAGCAGAACGAAGACACGCTTGCCAGTCATGCGCTCAGCCGTTAGGCCGGGAACCGGCAACCGGAAGCTGGTTACTCCTCCTCGTCATCCTCCCCATCGCCGAAGAGGTTGTCCAGCGCCTTGCCCCATACGTCGCTAAGCGGCGGGACAAAGGGATGGGCGTTGAACTCGTCCGATACTTCCTCCATATAGGCTCGGACATCCAGGTCGGGCATCTGCTCGTCCAGCTCATCGATCTTGGTGTCCATCGAGACCATCAACTCGTAGCTCTGATCCTCCAGTTCGGAGAGATCGATATCGAGGTTGAACATGTGGTTGAGGCGGCGCATCACGTCGTACCACGCCTTGAAGTCGTGCTCGATACTGATGGCCTGGACCATCTCGGAGACGCTGGTGAAATTATAGGCCGGAACGAATGCATAGAAGACGAAGAACTCGATGTTGTGGGCCTCCGCACCGTCAACGAGGTAGGTCCCGATGGTCGTGCCGCCCTCGTAGTCGGAGAAACGCACGGCATAGCGGCTGAGCTCGTCCCGCATGCCCGGCAGGCTGTAGACGCAGGAGATCTCACGATCCTGATCGTAGGGGATTGCGCCATAGACGCCGCCGACGGCGCTGACGCGCTGCACCCCCAGCATCTCGACGGCGTTCAGGAGCGCCTCGGTGTAGCGGTCGACCCGCATATGCGGCTCCTCACCCAGGAAGATAACCAGCCCCTTTTCGTCGTCGCCGGTGTAGTAGATCTCGTTCTGCGGCTTCTTCAGTGATTTCCGGTAGCCGTCCTCGAGTTGGATCTCGGGCCGCAGGAAGTGATGGGCACCCGGCAATTGGAAGAGATAGAACCCATCGTCCTTGATCTCACCAATCTTCCGGGCATCTGTCTTGTGAATCAGGTAGAGCGGCAGCCCCGAAGAGATCGCGCCGGCGTCGGCCCACTGGTGCCAGCCTGCGATCATCGTGATCTCTTTGGCCTTGGGTGTTTCCCACAATGTGACTAACTCATCGTTCATGCTCAGGTCCCTCGGTGGCGCGTGTTATCTGTCACGGATCATCCTGCGCCAATTGCCCACATTATACAGTAAATGAAGCGGGTGTCCCCCTTATGGCGCAGCCTAGCTTCCGCGAAGCCGGGGACCATATTGTAGTGTCGACTCATCCTCTTCGCCTCACTATAACGCCGCGACGGTCACATCCTCGCTCGGCGCGATGGCGACGGGGTTCCGCAGTGGGCGCCCAAAGCCCTCGGCTTCGATCTCGATCTCATCCCCCGGCGCCAGGACGATCCCAGCCGAAAAACTGAGGGTCGCGGTCCCGAAGAAATGCGCGTGGACGTCGCCGGGCCGGCGGAACTGTCGATACTTGAAGTGATGGGCCTCCAGGTTGGCGATGGTGTGTGACATGTTCTGCTCGCCGCTCAGGAAAGTGCTCTCCCAGAGCGTCCTGTCGCCCCGCAGGATGCGTGCGGTGCCCCGGATGTCCTGCGGCAGATCCCCCAGACGTAGCTCGGGGCCGAAAGCGCATGGACGCAGTTTGGAGTGCGCCAGGTAGAGATAGTTCTGCTTCTCCATCACGTGGTCGGAGAATTCATCGCCCAGGGCGAAGCCGATCCGGTACGGTTCACCCTCGGGCCCGACGACGTATAGCCCTACCATCTCCGGCTCCTCCCCGCCGTCCAGCCCGAAGGCAGGGCTGAGGATGCTCCTGTACGGTGCCACAACGATGCTGCCATCCCCCTTGTAGAACCATTCCGGCTGAACGCCCACCTCGCCCGGCGCCGGCTTTCCGCCCTCCAGCCCCATCTGAAACATCCGCATACTGTCGGTGAGGACGGCATCGGCCGGCGCCTTGTGCATCCGGTCGCGCGCATCGGCGCTCCCGAGATGGGTGAGCCCCGTCCCCGTGACAAACATATGCGCAGGATCCGGATGGTCCACGGGTGACAGCACGCGCCGCTTTGCGACCAGATCCGCGTAATCCATGACATCGCCGGTCAACTGCTCTCGCAACGCCTGGGCCAGCGAGTGTCGATGCCGAATCGCGTCCATGGCCAGACCGTACACCGTCTGCTCTCCGACCAGCGGTTCGATAGTGGTCGCATTCTTCACGATGCCCACCCGCCGCATGCCTGCCGGATCCTGGAATTGGATGATCCGCATAGTTCCTCCTACGTAAGCATACCTCGGCCCGAAGGGTACCGTAGGGGCCGTGAAAACGCAAGCATGAGTGCCGGGAACTCCCTGAAGTCCCCTATGGCTAACCTTGCGAAGGTTTCCGAAACCTTCGCAAGGTTGGGCTTCGCACAGTCTGGCCCCGCCCTTACAGCCACCGGTCCGCAAACGCGAGATACTGCTCCCAGTCGTAGGCGGTCACGTCGTGCCTGCCGGTCCTGATATGATACCCGATCGTGCCTTGGACGGGGCTGTCGACCTCCGGCATCTCGGCAGCCGGCAGTCCCTCCGTCCCCAGGAGTCGATAGACGGGGTCGGCCGCCAGAGCGGAGAGGAACTCACCCCGCGGGTCCGACCACAGGTCCTCGGCCGCGCTGGCCACATAGACCGGCCGGGGAGCGATGAGTGCGATGAGCTCGTGTTGGTCGACCGGGAGATCGGCGACCCTATCGTTGTATTGCTTGAAGTTCGTGCAGAACCAGTGAGGGAAGACGGTGTTGATGCGTTTGACGGTCTCGCCGACCTCACGCCGTGAGAGGGCTGCGCCGCCGCAGCCGGAATCGTTCGAGATGACTACCGCAAACCGCGGGTCAGCGGCGCCCGCCCACAGGGCGGTCTTGCCGAGCCGCGAGTGGCCCATCACGGCAACGCGCGTCGCATCTACCGCGCTGTCGGTCCCGAGGTAATCGAGCGCCCGGCTGAGCCCCCACGCCCACGCGCTGATGGTGCCCCAGGCGTCGCCGTGGCTGTCGTCACGGGGATACAGGCCGTGGACGCCGTTCTCGAACCCATCGTGGAAGTCCGGGTCGATATCCCCACAGTAGATCGTGGCCAGGCCATACCCTCGCTTCAGGATCGTCTCGACGGGCCAGCGTGAACCGGATAGTCCTCGGGCGGCCTCGGTTGCATGGTGGTCCGCGGTGGCCTGCCGGACGAAGTCCGGCATCCAGGCTTTCGATAGCGAGATACCGGGGTCGGTGTGGATCGTGTGGTTCCCACCAAAGTTGAGCCCCAGGAAGAGTGGGACGCCAGCCTGTGTCCCCGAGGGAAGGTAGATCAGGATATTGAGCTTCACGGCCGATGGATCGCTGACAAAGCGAAGTGTGACCTCTTTACGGGTCGCCAGCCCTCCCAGAGCGCCGGCCTCCAGCGAGGTCACCTCGGACAGCATCTCGCCGTCCTCGCCCAGCACGGCAATGCTCGGCGCAGCGGGCGCGTGTCCGTAGACGGTGTGCTCAAAGAGCGACAGGATCTCGCCGCGGCGCCGGGTGGTCCAATCCGCCGCCGTCGCCACCGGCGTCCCATCCGCGAAGATGAGCGGGTCCGGCAGGATATAGTCAGGTACTTTCGATTCATCGTAGTTGATGACGATCTCAGACATAGTTCATCTCCTTGGTTAGGTATCCTCAGATAGGTATGCGTCAGAGTTCCGCTTTTGTCCAGTCGGTACCCGGCACCTGATGCGCGATTCCGCCCCTCGATCCTGGGCGGGATACCGATTCGATGCTATGATGACCCCGTCTACATCGCACGCTCGGGGATAGGGCGTAAGGGAGGCTGTCATGCGTGCCATTATGGTGATGTTTGATTCGCTCAACCGGCATATGCTGCCACCGTACGGGTGTGACTGGGTGCACGCCCCGAACTTTGAGCGGCTGGCCGAGCGGACCGTAGCTTTCGACAACAGCTACGTGGGGAGCATGCCCTGTATGCCCTGTCGCCGCGAGTTGCACACGGGGCGCTACAACTTCCTGCACAGAAGCTGGGGGCCCTTGGAGCCGTTCGACGACTCCGTCCCTGAGATCCTGCAGCAGCACGGGATCTACACGCACCTTGTGAGCGACCACTATCACTATTGGGAAGAGGGCGGAGCGACCTATCACACCCGCTACACCAGTTGGGAGATCGCCCGTGGCCACGAGGGCGATCCCTGGAAGGGCGTCGTCGCCGATCCCGAGATCCCGGAGCACGTGGGCGAGCGCGGCGACAAGATGTGGCGCCAGGATTGGGTCAACCGGACCTATATGCAGGAGGAGGCGCTCCAGCCCCAGGCCCGGACCTTTGAGATGGGCATGGAGTTCATGCGCACCAACGCCGGTGAGGACGACTGGTTCCTGCAGATCGAGACCTTCGATCCCCACGAGCCCTATTTCACCCAGCAGCACTACAAGGATGAATATCCTCACGACTACGACGGCCCGCACTTTGATTGGCCGCCCTATCGTGAGGTCGAGGAAACGCCGGAGCAGGTGGCGCACGTTCGCTATGAGAACGCTGCCCTGATCACGATGTGCGACACCTACCTGGGCAAGGTGTTGGACCTGATGGACGAGCTCGATATGTGGCAGGATACGCTCCTGATCGTCTGCACCGACCACGGTTTCCTGCTGGGCGAGCACGATTGGTGGGCGAAGTGCGTGCAGCCCTTCTGGAACGAGGTGGCCCGGACGCCGCTCTTCCTGTGGGACCCGCGCACCGGACGCCGGGGCGAGCGGAGCCGGGCCCTGGTGCAGAACATCGACTGGGGGCCGACGCTGCTGGAGGCCTTTGGCGTGCCGCTGACCGGGGATATGCAGGGCATCCCGTTGACGGCGTCGCTCGCATCTGACGCGCCGCTTCGCGAGGGTGTCCTCTTCGGTCTGCACGGGGGTCACGTCAACGTGACCGATGGGCGCTACGTCTATATGCGGGCGCCGGCTTTCGATGAGAATCGTCCACTCTACGAGTATACATTGATGCCGACCCATATGCGCCATACGTTCGATGTTGGCGAGCTCCTGGAGACGGAGATGGCACCCCCCTTCGAGTTCACCAAGGGATGCCCTGTGATGAGGATTCCTGCGCGTGGCAGCGACGGGTGGCGGGCGATGCATCGCTTCGGCAACCTGCTCTACGACCAGGAGGCCGATCCCCAACAAGCGCATCCGCTGAACGATGCCGAGGTCGAGGCGCGCATGATCGACCTGATGGTGAGGCTGATGGAGGCAAGTGACGCCCCGCGCGAGCAATACGAGCGGCTGGGGCTGGCTTGAGTCATAGCCGACGCAGGCCCTGAGACAGAGGACAGCGATGAACCTGGGCGTTCGCCTGGGGGCCGAATGATCTGCGCGTTGGCTTCAGGCGTATGCTGTCCAGGCGAGATGCGGTCTGCCACCGGTTCACGCTTCCCGGGGCCCGCGAGTTGGCCGAGGTGCGCCTGGAGCGGATGGCGACCTATCTGGCGTGGCTCGATGAGGAGACTTTCGGGTATTTGTAGAGCAGGAGGGAGGCGGGCATGGCGGGCGACGAAGAACCCGACGCGGGTACGGCGAGAGTGGGGGACGTCGACATTGTCTACGAGCGGTTCGGTGATGCTGGGGCGGCGGCAGTGCTCCTGATCGCGGGCCTGGGTGATCAAATGGTGATGTGGCCCAGGGCTTTCTGCCAGCAGTTGATGGCCCGTGGTTTTCAAGTCATCCGCTTTGACAATCGCGATACCGGTTTGTCGACCAAGTTCACGCAGGCAGGTCACCCGTCGCTGCTGCCGCTGGTGTGGGCCGCGATCAGGGGAGAGACGGTACCGGCGCCTTACACCCTTGAGGACATGGCGGCTGACGCGGTAGGTGTGCTCGATGCGCTGAATATCCGGACCGCCCATGTATTTGGTGCCTCGCTTGGTGGCATGATCGCTCAGGTTCTTGCCGTTGGCCATCCTGAGCGCGTCGCCACAGCCATCCTGATGATGACCACGACGACCGAGCCGATCCTTGCGCTGCCCAAGGCCCGGATGCTGACGCTGTTGCGGACGCCCGGACCCGGCCGTGATGCCTATGTCCGCTACATGGTCGGGATGATGCGCGCGGTGCATGGAGAGGGCTATCCTCTTGATGACGAGAGCCTCCGTGAGGAAGCTCGGCGGCACTACGACCGTGGCGATGGATTGGATGGGATGTCGCGCCAGGAGGCCGCGATCGTCGCCTCCGCCCGCGACTTGCGGCGGGATGCTCCGCGCATCGCGGTGCCGACCCTGGTCCTCCACGGTCGTGACGACCCGCTGATTCCATTGGCCCACGGTCGCCATCTGGCGGAAGTCGTGCCGAACGCCGAGCTGAAGGTCGTCGATGGGCTCGGACACGAACTGCCCGAAGGCGTCTGGCCGGTTATCGTTGAAGCCATTGCGAGCTTCGCGGCGTCGGCGCCTCTGTAGAGCTGCTACTACGGTCGCAAGCAAGGTCCAAAGACGGGTGCAAGCTCAGACAAGAGCCCCGGGAGCCAAGCTGCTTGCCCAAGCCGAGACCTTTGGGGTTTCTATCGCAAGAGGGAGCCTGCAATACAGGAAACCCCCCAAGGTCTTTCCCGAGGAGCTATCTTGCTCCTGCACTGGGCTGACGCATCAATAGGAGGACTCGCTTGGATCTCGGGGTCTTCGTGCGAGGGTGTTTGATCGGGGTGTCGATTGCGGCGCCCGTCGGCCCCATTGGCGTCATCTGCATCCGCCGGACGTTGGCGGAGGGGCGGCGCGCCGGGCTCATATCCGGCCTGGGCGCCGCCACGGCTGATGCGATCTACGGGTCCATCGCCGCGTTCGGCCTGGCCCTTGTCGCGGATCTGCTCACCAACCAGCAGTTCTGGCTGCGGCTCATCGGCGGCGTGTTCCTGTGCTATCTTGGCGTGCGATCTCTCGTCGCCCGGCCTGCAGCGCCCTCCGTCCCGGATCAAGAGCCACAGGAAACGGACCTCAGTCGTGCCGATCCTGACCTCCGGCGCCTTGCCACGACAACGGAGTCATCCGCACCGCGTGGTGGCCTTCTGAGCGCCTATGCCTCCACTCTCGGATTGACCCTCACCAATCCCATGACCATCCTCTCGTTCGTCGCGATTTACACAGGGCTGGGCCTCGGGAGTAACGGGTCCGATCCCTTCACCGCCGGGCTGATGGTCCTTGGTGTCTTTGCCGGTTCGGTGCTGTGGTGGGCCATCCTGAGCACCGGCGCCGGCCTGCTTCGCACAAAGCTGACACCGGGTAGCCTGCGATGGGTCAACCGGGTCTCGGGTGTCATCATCTGTACCTTTGGTCTGGTCACGTTGTGGAGCGCTATCGGGAGGTGAAATCCGTGGAGAAAGTCTACGTCGTCGGTGACAGCATCTCTATGCAGTATGGCCCGTATCTTGCGCAGTATCTCCGGGGCGTGATGACCTACAGCCGCAAGACGGAGGAGGAGGCCGAGGCCCTGGCGCTCGATCCGCCACAGGGCGCCAACGGCGGGGACTCGTCGATGGTCCTGGCCTTTCTGCAGGCCAAGGCGGCTTCAGATGGCATCGATGCCGATGTCGTGCTGATGAATTGCGGTCTCTGGGATCTCAGGACCGATCCGCAGACCGGGGAGAAACAGGTCCCGTTGGACCGGTATGGCGAGAACCTGCGTGACCTGGTCTCGCTGGTCAGAGCCATGGGTGTCCGGCTTGTCTGGGTACGCACGACGCCCTGCGACGAGGCGGTGCATAACACGAGGGAAAGCGGATTCCACCGCTTTGCTGCGGATTGCGACATGTACAATGCGGCGGCGGATGAGATTATGTGGGCCTATGACGTCCCGATCATCGATCTCCACACCTTCACGCGCAATCTGGGCGATGACCTCTACTTCGATCACGTGCACTTCCACGAACACGTGCGTGAGAAGCAGGGCGCCTACATCGCCGGTTGGCTGGCAGCGTGGGACGCGGTCGGCCAGAGGGCATAGACGATGGAGTGCTACGTAGATCTCGACGATGGCATCCTGACGCTGGGTAACAGCCGGATTCGGCGCATTTACCGGTGGCACGGCGGCGACCTGATCGGGCTGCGGATCGAGGACGTGGCGCGCGGCCATGGCTGGGATCTGGATGGCATGGGGCCGGACTTCGGCCTGACGGGTCATGACGCGGAGGGGCTAGGTTCGCTTTCTGTCACCGAGCAGCCGGCGACGCCGGTCGCGCCGGCACATCTGCGGGTGGAGACGCTCGCAGATCTCGGCGGCCTCGAGATCAAGCGTGCTTTCCGCCTCTATCCGGGCTGCCCGGCGATCGCGTGCGATCTCTACCTGCGCGGCACGTGGCCCGATCCGGATTTCGTGGCCAACCTCGACCGGCTGGCGCTGCCCGGCACGCATTGGCGCGCCACGGTGGTGCGCTTCTTCGACGTCACCGATCGCAACAACAACCTGGTCGACGAGCGCCCGCTCCTGCCCTATCGATCCGAACAACGGCTCTCGGGCAACCTTCTCTTTCTCGACGAGGTGCTGCACGATCGTGGCCTCTTTGTCCTCAAGGAAGCGCCGGGTCCTGACGCCCAGTTGGCCTATCCGGGCTGCGACTTCATTGTGCGCATCGGGGAGACGCGCGTCGTGGGGATCGGGGCCGCGCCGGGCGATCTGGATGCTGCCGCGTGGACCCGCGCCTACGGCGCAGTCACCGGCGTCACAGGGGACGGTGATCTGGGGCGGCTGCAGGCGCTGCGCACGTATCAGGCCAACGTCCGGACTCGTCTCCCGGGCCGTGACGAGATGGTGTTGATGAACACCTGGGGGGATCGCGGGCAGGACACGCGGCTCAACGAGGCCTTCGCCCTGGCGGAGTTGGAGGCCGGCGCGCGGCTCGGGATCAGCCACTTCCAGCTCGACGACGGCTGGCAGGCGGGGCGCAGCAGCAACTCCGCCTACGCGGGCGGCTCCCTTGAGGGCATCTGGTCCAACCCCGACTACTGGCGCCCCCATCCGGAGCGCTTCCCGCGCGGCCTGGACCCCGTGGTCCGGCGGGGCCACGAGTTGGGGATCGAGGTCTGCCTTTGGTTCAACCCGAGCCAGGATGAGAGCTACGCCCACTGGCGTGACGACGCCGAGACGCTCATCGGCCTCTATCGCGACCACGGGATCCGGACCTTCAAGATCGATGGGGTGCAGGTGCCCGACAAGCGGGCGGAGACCAATCTGCGGCGGATGTTCGACGCCGTGCGCGCCGCCACCGGCGATGCCGCGGTCTTCAACCTCGACGTCACGGCGGGCCGGCGCTACGGCTATCACGTCTTCAACGAGTACGGCAACACCTTCGTCGAGAACCGCTACACGGACTGGGTCAACTACTACCCCCACTGGACGCTGCGGAACCTGTGGATGCTTTCGCGCTACGTGCCCCCGCAGGCGCTGCAGATGGAGTTTCTCAACGTCCGGCGCAACGCCGGCCTCTACCCGCCTGATGACCCCCTGGCGCCCGCCCGCGTCCCCTTTGCCTACGCCTTCGCCGTCACCATGATGGCTCAGCCCCTGGCGTGGTTCGAGGCGACCGGGCTTCCCGCCGGGGCCTTCGAGATCGCGAGACCTCGTGCGGACCTATCGCGACCACCAGGCCCGCATCCACGCAGGGCAGATCTTCCCGATCGGCGAGGAACCCTCGGGCACCGGCTGGACCGGCTTCCAGTCCCTTCGCGACGACGGCGGCTACGTCCTCGTCTTCCGTGAGCTCAACGACCGAGCCAGAGGCGCGGATACGGCTCTACGGTGTCGCGGGCCGGGAGGTCGCGTTCCGCAGGATTCTCGGCGATGGACAGGATTTCACGGCTGCGGTCGGGGTCCGGGGCGAGGGTGGCCTTCGCCTTGCCCGAGCCCCACAGCTTCGCACTCTACGCATACAGCGTCACCGGCTGATGGCGCCCGAAGACTGGTGAGGGTGACGTGTTCGACACGTTGCCCAAGGCGATGCTGGTGGACCTGGATGACACGATCCTGGCCTTCTCGGTCACGGCCGGCCCCTGCTGGGCGCGGATCTGCGATCGTTACGCGGAGCGTGCCGCCGGTGTGAGCGCCGAGGCACTATGCGAGGCCATATTAAAGGCCCGCACGTGGTTCTGGTCCGATGCCGACCGGCATCAAGCCGGACGTCTCGATCTTGGCCGGGCGCGTCGCGAGGTCGTGGCGCGGGCGCTGCGGTCGCTGGGTGTCGACGCAGCCGGGCTCTCGGAAGAGATCGCGGATGCGTACACCGAGGAACGGGACGCGCTGATTTACCCGCTGCCGGGCGCCATCGAGTCGCTGCATCACTTCCGCGATCGGGGTGTCCGTCTCGCGTTGGTGACCAACGGCACCTCCGCGGATCAGAGACGGAAGATCGACCGGTTTGCGCTCGCCCCGCTCTTTGACTGCATCGTGATCGAGGGCGAGTTCGGGGTCGGCAAACCCGACGAGCGCATCTATCGCTACGCCTTGGCCCGGCTGGGCGTGGAGCCCGAGGAGACGTGGGTGATCGGTGACAACCTGGAGTGGGAGGTCGCAGCGCCCCAGAGGCTCGGCATGACCGGTATCTGGGTTGATGCGACGGGGGAGGGCCTGCCCGACGGCTGCTCGATCCGCCCCGATCGGATCGTTCGCGCCCTGGCGGAGCTTGTCTAGAGCATGGTAGGTGCTCTGACATGCAGGCGACGCAAGAGAACGGTTCATCAACATTCGGCAGAACCATAGGCCGTCGGGATATCAGAGCAAGCTCGAGCATAGTCTGCTGAACTTGTACCGCCAGGGGAAAGAAAGGTCACCTATGAGATCCGATGCCGTCTCCTCGTTACCTCCCGAGATTGTCGCCTACTACCAGCAGGGCAAGGAAGCGGCCCGACTCCTCCACGGCGTGGGCCAACTTGAGTTCGCGCGGACGCAGGAACTCGTCCTGCGCTACCTGCCCGAGCCGCCCGCGGTCGTCTATGACGTCGGTGGCGGGCCGGGGTTCTATGCCTGTTGGCTCGCCGGCCTGGGCTATGAGGTGCATCTCGTCGACGCCACGCCGCTCCACGTCGAGCAGGCGCGACATGCTTCAACCCTGCAGCCCGATAGTCCGGTGGCGAGCTGTGAGGTCGGTGACGCTCGGGCTCTCGCCGTTGGGGATGGCAGCGCCGACGCCGTTTTGCTGCTCGGTCCGCTCTACCATTTGACGGCGCAGGAGGACCGGCTCGCGGCGCTCCGCGAGGCCCGCCGTATCCTCAAGCCCGGCGGTGTTCTCTTTGCGGCGGTCATCACCCGCTTCGCCTCGGCGATGGATGGATTGGTGGGGGAGGCCCTCCTCGATCCCGACTTCGTGGCGATCGTCGAGCAGGACCTGGAGAATGGGCAGCACCGGAACCCTCACAGCGATCGCGACTACTTCACGACCGCGTTCTTCCACACGCCTGAAGAGTTGCGTCGCGAGGTCGCCGCCGCCGGGTTCTCGAACTGCGAGCTCCTCGGGATCGAGGGTCCCGGCTGCCTGATGCCCGATATCGGCGCGCGTTGGCAGGATCCACGGCGCCGGGAGATCCTCCTGAGGGTCGCGCGCTACGTGGAGGCGGAGCCCTCGCTGCTAGGCATCAGCAGCCACCTGCTTGCTGTCGCCCGCGCCTGAGCGGCGGTGCGTTCACGCCTCCAGGCCGTCCCACGACCAATGCGGGAGGGGTAGGTCGTCGGGCACGTCCTCCGCACCCTCGGGGTAGGCTGCCATTGTGGTCGTCGTGGCCCACGCGAAATAGTCGTGGAGCACGCCCCGGAGCAGGGGATCGGTGAGCCCGACGTCATCCATCGCGCGGTCGAAACAGTCGATGGCGCGGCGGTCCATCTCTTCGTGACGTCCGTTGCCGCTGTGGATCCGGACCACCGCCGACTCGCTGCCGTACTGTTCGCTGTAGGTCGGTGGGCCGCCCCACGCCTCGCCCCAATAGGCCGCAAGCCGTTCCGTGTGCTGCGGGTGAAACCCGTGGCTGAACGCATGCGCGACGACCTCGTCGGCCATCACCTGTTCGTGCCACGCGCGGGCGAGACCAAGAACACCTTCGACGCCTCCGAGGGCTTCGAATATCGTGGAAGTTCGCATGTTGCCTCCTTGACGTGGTCGCCGCCTCAACTGAATCCTTGAGCCGGGTCCTTGTGCATCTCAAGCATCTCGCGGTAAGGCCTGACCGCGGATGCCCGCATCCAGCGCATAGAGCAGCCTGTCCAGGCGACTGTTGCCGGCTTGGCGGGCGGGCATCTGGTCCAGGATGTCGTGTACCTCAGAGGGTGCGTGCTCGATTGCCCAACGTACCTCGCCATCACCTATGCTCGGGTCGCCGGCGTGGTCCAGTTCCTGCGCCAGTGCGGCATAGGCCGCGGGACCGACGATGTGCTTGGTCTGCTGGACATCCGCCAACGGGTGCGTGTAGGCGCTCGACGCTGCAAGACCCGCGGCGCGCGCGGCGGCGGCTGCAGCGGGATCGCCGATCTCACGTGCAGCGGCGAGCGCCGCCAAAGCCAGCGAACGCAACTCAGCCGTTCGCCTTCCCCCGGCGGCAAACACCCGGATGCCTTCAATCGCGGCACGGGGCCGGGAATCTGCATCAGCACGCTTCTCATAGATCGACAGCGCCCTTTCAGCGCAGTCCGCAGTCCAGCTCCCCAAGGCCCTGAGCGACCCCAGGGTCAGCGTGAAATACTTGGATTCACAATCCATCCTTTACCTCACCTCACAACTGATGCACATCCGGTCCGCATGGCCCTATTCTAGTATGCCTGTCCCAGAACCGCTACGTGAAGTGCCGCGGGCGATTTGTTCCGCGGCCGAGAGATCGGTGCCGGGGAGCCTTGGCGCGCCTCCCCGCGGCTTTTCTCACCCCGCAGCCTCTCGCCCTTTTGCCCCAGCCCCACGAGCGACTATAATCGTCGGAGTGTTTCGAACCTACGACTAAGGGGACTCTATGGATGATGAACGCTTCGTCTATCGCGGCAGCAAGACCAACGAAATCTCATTCCCGCTCGGCGGGATCGGCACCGGCTGCATCGGGCTCGCCGGGAACGGGCGGCTGATCGATTGGGAGATCTACAACCGCCCCAACAAGGGCGGTGTGAACGGCTTCTCGCACTTCGCCATCAAGGCGGAGCGTAACGGGGAAGTGCTTGACGCACGGGTGCTCCACGGCGACCTGCACCCGCCCTACACCGGCAACCTCAAGGCCGGGCCCTTCCAGAGCTTCGGCTTCGGTCCGCCGCGAGAGTATCTCACCGGCGTCCCGCATTTCAGCGAGACCGTCTTTCACGGCACCTTCCCGATCGCCGAGCTCGACTTCGTAGACGAGTCCTTTCCCGGAAGTGTGGCGATGACGGCTTTCAACCCCTTTATACCTCTGAACGACCGGGATTCGGGCCTGCCCGCGGCTTTCTTTGAGATCGCCGTCGAGAACACCACCGATACCTGGGTAGACTATGTGATCGCGGGGACGCTGAACAACCCCTTGCCTGCCAACAACGTCAACGCCTATGGGCGAACCTATCGGACGCATTGGGTTCATTTGAGCTCGGACGCTCAGGGTCCCGAGGACTTGGATTACGGCACGCTCACCCTGGCGACGGCTTCAGTCTCTACCGAGGCCTGTGACGAAGATGCCGCATGCGGCAATTACGCCACGCTGCAACCGGAGGACGTGAGCTACCAGGAGTATTGGTTCCGCGGTCGTTGGTTCGACAACCTCGAGGTCTACTGGCACGATTTCACCGCCCCCGGTAACCTCGCCAACCGCTCCTATCCGGCGGACTCGGCGGGGCGGGACAACGCCGCCACGCTCGCGGTGCGGGTGCACGTCGCCCCAGGAGCGGTGGGCAGGGTGCGCTTCGTCATCGCCTGGCACTTCCCGAACCGCGAGAACTATTGGAATCCGAACCTCAAGAACTGCGACTGCAAGGACGGGATAAAGAACCGCTGGCAGAACTACTACGCCTTCCTCTTCCGCGATTCCGAGGCGACCGCGCGCTATGCCGCCGCCTATTGGGACTGTCTTTACGACAAGACCAAGGCGTTCCAGGACGCGCTTTTCAGTTCCAGCCTGCCGCCCGCGGCGCTGGATGCTCTCTCGGCCAACCTGTCGGTGCTGAAGAGCCCCACGGTGATGCGGCTGGAGGATGGGACGTTTTACGGCTTCGAGGGGTGTCATCCCGACGCCGGCTGCTGTGAGGGCTCGTGTACCCACGTCTGGAACTACGCTCAGGCACTTCCCTTTCTCTTTCCCGCCCTGGAGCGCTCGATGCGCGACGCGGACTACGCCTACAACCAGCGCCCCGACGGGGGGATGCCCTTCCGGCTGCAGTTGCCGTTGGGTGTGGGGCCTTCGACCTTCCGCCCCTGCGCCGACGGGCAGTTTGGGGATGTGATGAAGGTCTACCGCGACTGGAAGATCTGCGGCGACACCGAGTGGCTGCGCTCGCTCTGGCCTGCCGTCAAGCACTCGATTGAGTTCGCCTGGTCCGAGCACAACGAGGACAAGTGGGATCCCGAGAAGACCGGCGTTCTTTGGGGGCGACAGCACCACACGCTGGATATGGAGCTTTTCGGCCCCAACGCCTGGCTCACGGGGTTCTACCTCGGTGCATTGAAGGCCGGGGCGGAGATGGCACACCATCTGGGCGACGAGACCGCTGCCGCCGAGTTTCGCGGGATCTTCGACCGCGGCAAGGCCTGGGTCGACGAGGCCCTCTTCAACGGCGAGTACTACGTCCAGCAGGTGGATCTCGATGACGCGGCGGTCCTTGGGCCCTTTGCCGGGGGTGCGGGTTCCATGGTGGGCGCCACGCTGGACGCCTACTGGGACGGCGAGCACGGCGAACTGAAGTATCAGATCGGCGAGGGATGCGAGATCGATCAGGTGCTCGCGCAGTGGCACGCCAACCTCTATGGCCTGGGCGCGCTCTTCGATCCGGCGCAGGCGAAGTCCGCGCTCGCCTCGATCTACCGCTACAACTTCAAGGATCCGCTGGGTTCCTATTTCAACCCGTGCCGGGTCTTCGGGCTCAATGACGAGGCCGGCCTGGTCATCTGCGATTGGCCCGAGGGGCGGCGCAAGCCCACGATCCCCATTCCCTATGCCCAGGAGACGATGCACGGCTACGAGTACGCTGCCGCGATCCAGATGATCCAGAACGGGCTCGTCGACGAGGGGATGGCCGTCGTGACCGCGGTCCGCGACCGCTACGATGGCGAACGCCGCAACCCCTGGAACGAGATCGAGTGCGGGAGCAACTACGCACGGTCGATGGCGAGCTACGCGCTGCTCAATGCTTTCAGTGGCTTCACCTTCGACATGGTCAAGGGCGAGATCGGCTTCAATCCGATCCTCGATGGACGGACGACGTTCCGCTGCTTCTGGTCGCTGGACTCGGGGTGGGGCACCTTCACCCTTGCGCCGGAGCAGGCCGAACTGAAGGTCATCGAGGGCTCGTTGACTCTTAACGCCCTGCATCTCCCATTTCTCAAGCCCGGAAAGATCGGTGGCATTTCGTACTGCGGGTCGTCGCCCGCCTGCGAGCACGTTGCTGATGAGCTGAAATTCGCCACGCCGCTCTCGCTGGACGATGGAAGCAAGCTGATCGTGTATATTCTGTAGAAGCTTTTTGCGCTTCCGAAGCGCAAAAACACTTCAACGCGAGGAGGTCACCGTATGCGCATACTCTTCATCGACATCGATACCCTGAGGCCCGACCATCTGGGCTGCTATGGCTATCATCGCAACACGAGTCCCAACATCGATCGCATTGCCGAGAGCGCAGTACGTTTCGAGAATAACTACGTGACCGACGCGCCGTGTCTGCCGTCGCGGTCCGCGCTGTGGAGCGGCCGCTTCGGCTTCCGCAACGGCGTGGTGGGGCACATGGGGTCGTCGGCCGATCCCTTCAACGACGGCTGCCCGCGCGGCTTCCGCGACTCCTACGACGCCACGTCGTGGATGAGCGCACTCCGCCGTGCGGGCCTGTATACCGTGACCGTGAGCCCCTTCGGGGAGCGGCACTCGGCGTGGGAGTGGTACGCCGGGTATCGTGAGATGTACAATCCCGGCAAGGGCGGCCTGGAGCGCTCCGAGGAGGTCGTGCCGACCGCGATCGATTGGATCGAGCGCAATGCCCGGAAGGACGATTGGTTCCTTCACGTGAACGTCTGGGATCCCCACACGCCCTATCGTACCCCAATGGAGTACGGCAACCCCTTTGAGAACGATCCCCTGCCCGCGTGGATGACCGAGGAGATGCGTCAGAAGGCGTGGGACAGCTTCGGACCGCACAGCGCTCAGGAGCCCTGGGGCTATGACGTCACCTCGACCGAAGGATGGCCCAGGGTGCCCGCGCAGTTGGACTCGATGGACGCCGTGAAGCGGTGGATCGACGGCTACGACACCGGCATCTGGTACGCGGACCTCTGGGTCGGCAAGCTGCTGGAGGCACTGGACCAGGCGGGCATCCTCGACGATACGATCATCGTCGTCAGCTCCGACCACGGCGAGGCACAGGGCGAGTTTGATATCTGGGGAGACCACCAGACGGCAGACCACGCCGTCTCTCGGGTGCCCCTGCTGATCCGCTGGCCCGGCGTGACAGACAGCGCGCCCGGGAAGGCGGGGCGTGTCGACACAGCACTGCACTATCACTTCGATTGGGCTGCCACGCTGATTGAGATGGCGGGCGGCAGCGTGCCTGACAACTGGGATGGGGTCTCCTTTGCCGATGCGCTCAAGGCCGGCGAGGAATCCGGGCGTGATTATCTGATCACGAGCCAGGGCGCTTGGTCCGTGCAACGTGGCGTCCGGTTCGAATATGAGGGCGAATCATATCTATGCCTGCGCACCTATCACGACGGGCACAAGGCCCTCGAACCCGTGATGCTCTTCAACCTCACCCAAGACCCCTACGAGCAGCACGATCTTGCGGCGGAGCGCCCTGAGCTTGTGGATAAGGCGATGGGGATGCTGGCCGAGTGGCACCACAGCATGATGCTCAAGAGCAGCACCAACGTCGATCCCCTGATGACGGTCCTGCGTGAGGGCGGTCCCTCGCACACCCGTTACCAGCTTCCACCCTATATCGATCGCCTGCGCGCCACCGGACGCGCTCATCACGCTGACCGGTTGGCCCGGCTCCACCCTGACGAGCTGTAGGTGCCTTGGTTCGTAGGTGCCGATTTATCGGTTCCGGGATTCGCCGGGCAGCGCACGGCGGTCACGCAGTAACTCGGTTCGTAGGTGCCGATCCATCAGTTCCGGGATAGGGGGTGTTATGTCACAGACTATGCAGCACGTACAATTCCACGGGGCGTGGCCTGCCATGCTAACGCCTGCGCTACCTGACGGCGCGGTCGACATCGGCATGCTTCGGACCCTCACCACTTATCTTCTGAACAAGGGTGTGGACGGTCTCTATCTCTGCGGATCGACCGGGGAGGGGGTCTTCCTCTCGGTGCCCGAGCGCCGCCAGGTCGTAGAGACGGTGATTGAAGCCGTGGCAGGCCGCGTCCCCGTGGTCGTCCACGTCGGCGCGGTCGCGACCCGCCACGCGGTCGAGTTGGCCCTGCACGCCCGCGAGGCCGGGGCCGACGGCGTCGCGAGCATCTTGCCCCCCTTTGGCCGGGGCGTGGCGGAGACGTATCTCCACTACGAGACGATCGCCGCCGCCGTGCCCGATGTCCCTTTCTATCCTTACCTGTTTGGCGGCGAGACGGACGCGCTCACGTTGATGCAGGAGCTCCTTATACGCGTCCCCAACGTGGCGGGCGCGAAGTACACCGGGCCTGACATGTTCGAGTTACAGGCGATCGTCGACCTGCGTCATGAGGGTTGGACGATCTTCTCGGGGATGGACCAACAGTGCGTCTTCGCCGCGATGTTTGGTGCCCCGGCAAATATCGGCACCACGCTCAACCTGATGCCCGGCGTCTATCGGGAGATTCGGGCTGCGTGGGAGGCCGGTGATGGCGTGCGCGCACGGGATCTCCAGCTCCGTGCAAACCGGGTGACGCGGGTCTTGCTGCAGTATGGTATGTTTGGTGCGCTTTTCGAGGCGATGCGTGTGCTGAGCCTCGATTGCGGCGAGCCCCGTTTGCCGCGGGCGGCGATGCCGGCAGAACGGCGTGGTCCATTTCACGATGCACTCGATGCCGCCGGCTTTGCCGACCTCGCAGATATGTAAGTGAACCGGGCGGCCGGTAGCCGGTAAGACTGTGCTTCGAAAGCGGACCGCGGGCTGCCTGCCCTAGTCCTGAAACACACCCAGCCCGCCTCCACGCTTGACATCGGTCAAGATACGAGGTAATATACTTCGGCGCCGAAATATTCGGGGCCGAAGTATATTATGAAGGGGGAAACAGTGAACCAAGAGGCTGGCGCTCCCGCTCGGGAAGCGATTCGCAAGTTCCTCGTGCTGTATCGTTACCTCCGCCACTATGGACGTAATCTCCAATGTGAGGGCGTCAGGGGGCGAGATCTCTCTACCCTGCGCTATCTGCACGAAGAGGGCCCGTTGACGATCGGCCAGATCGCTGAGTATCTTTTCATCAATGTGAGCTCCACTTCGGAGCTGATCTCGAGAATGGAAGATGCCGGCTACGTCGCGCGCCGCCGTTCGAAGGCCGACTCGCGGGTAGTGTTTGTGGAGCTTACCCCCGAGGGAGAGCAGCTTGCCGAAGGAATACCGACAGGCGGCATCCCACTTCTGCGGGAACGTATGAAGACGCTTCCATTCGACCAGTTGGCGCTGATCGATGAAGCGATGTCCAAGTTGATACAGGTAATGGAGATTGGAGCACATGACTTCGAATAGTGAGACGAAACCGACCAAGGTGCTTACAGATCCGCAGATTCTGTGGCGGTGCTTCAGCTATATCCGCCCTCACTGGCGCCTGGCTGTGGGTGGCTATATCCTGCTCTTTGTGATCAGCGGGCTTAGTATGCTCATTCCGCGGTTGACCGGGCAGATCGTCGACCGTGGAATGGATCAGAAGGATATCACCTATCTAAGCTGGCTCGTGGGAGCGATGCTGGGTCTTGTCCTCGTGCAGAGCGTGCTCAGATATTTCCAGGGGAGATGGATTGAGCAGGCTTCGCAGAACGTCGCCTACGACCTGCGGAATCAGATCTACAGGAAGGTGTCGTTGCTGTCGTTCTCCTATCACGACCGGACCGAGGCCGGACAACTGCTCGCACGCGTGATCCAAGACGTGGACAGACTGCGGTTTTTCAATGGGCGGGCGACGATGCGGTTGGTCGAGGGCATCGTGATGCTCATCGGCACGGTGATCGTGGTCACCTTGATGAACCCCAAGCTGGCGCTGCTCTCGCTGCTTTCAACCCCGATCCTGATCGTCCAGGCCTACTACTACTCAAAACGGATGCGACCGCTGTGGCGGTCTCTGCGTGCCAAGATCTCGAGCATGACCTCGTGGGTGGAGCAGAACCTGCGGGGCGCGCGCGTCGTCAAGGGGTTTGCCCAGGAGGCCGCCGAGGTCAAGCGGTTTGAGGCTCAGAACGAGGATTGGTTGAAGACCGCCAGGGATTCCACGCTCACCCGCGCGCTGAACGATCCCCTTGTGGTTCTGATCACCAACATCAGCACGATCTTCATCATCTGGTATGGAGGGCGCCTCGTCGCACAGGGAGGGATGACGCTGGGCGACCTCGTCGCCTTCATCCAGTACGTGGGGCAGGTGGCCGGCCCCGTTCGCACCCTGGGGCGTATGGTTCCCTTCTTGACAGAGGCTGTCGCCAGCGGCGAGCGGATCTTCGAGATCCTCGATACGGAGTCGGAGGTCAACGAGTCACCTGACGCCGTGGCGTTGCCCGCAGTCAAGGGGCATGTGCAGTTCAATAACGTCTCGTTTGCCTATTTCGGGCGCCGGACGGTTCTGGATGGCGTGACCCTGGATGTCTCGCCGGGCGAGATCATCGCGCTGCTGGGCACAACCGGATCGGGTAAATCCACGATCATCAATCTCATCCCCCGCTTCTACGACGTGACCTCGGGATCGATCATGGTGGATGGCTATGACATCCGTGACCTGACGCTCAGCTCCTTGCGCGATCAGATCGGCATCGTCCTGCAGGAGACGACGCTCTTCGCGGCCAGTGTTCGCGAGAATATCGCTTATGGCCGGCCCGAGGCGAGCGAGGACGAGGTGATCGACGCTGCGCGTGCGGCGCAGGCGCACGATTTCATCATGGAAATGCCTCACGGTTACGAGACACACGTGGGAGAGCGAGGATCGACCCTCTCCGGCGGGCAGAAGCAGCGCATCGCCATCGCGCGGGCCCTGCTCAAGGACCCCCGGATCTTGATCCTGGACGACGCGATGTCCAGCGTGGACTCCGAGACCGAACGGCTGATCCAGAAAGCGCTGGAACGCCTGATGGAAGGGCGCACGTCTTTCGTCATCGCTCAGCGTCTCAGCACCGTGCGTATGGCAGACCAGATCCTTGTGCTCGACAAGGGCCGGATCGTGGCCCAGGGAACTCACCAGGAGCTCCTTCAGACTTCCGGACTGTATGCCGACATCTACGAACGCCAACTGCGTCCGCAGGAGGTACGGGAGCTGCTTGCGCGGCGTGACAAGACAGTGGTCGCCGACTCCGGCAAATTGAAGGCCGCGGTCGGACGTGACTAAGGAAGGGATGAGATGAGTTTCTCAATTGGCTCGACTAGCATGGGGGGGGACCCCACGGTATATTGAGGGGGTATGGAAACGACGAGGAAGATCTCGGGCGCGCTTTTGACCCTCACGTAGTGCGGCGCTTGCTGGCGTTTGTCGTACCGCACTGGCACGAGATGATCCTGGCAGCCGTGATGACGATCGTGTCGTCGGGCCTGGGGTTGGCCGTTCCGTACCTCATCAAGATCGCGATCGACCAACACATTACCAACCACGACGTCGCAGGATTGGACCGGATCTCCCTGATCATCCTGGGGACGTTTGTCGGCCTCTACGTCACGTCCGGCGTCCAGCAGTACGTGCTCTCCTTGATGGGGCAGCAGGTTCTTGGGGAGATGCGCAGTAAACTCGTGCGCCATCTCCAGGATCTGCATCTGGGATACCACGACACGCACATCATCGGCGTCACACTCTCCCGCGTCTTCAGCGACGTGGGCGTGATTAACGATCTGCTCTCCCAGGGACTGGTTACCATCATCAGTGACGTGCTGACCCTGGTGGGCACCATCGTCGTGATGGTGTCAATGAGTCCGGGGCTCGCGCTGCTCAGCTTTACGGTCTTGCCCTTGATGGTGGTCGCGACGATGATCTTTGCCCGGCACGCGAAGGTCGCGTTCCGCGAGACGCGTGCGACGAATGCCAGCGTCATTGGCGACCTGGCCGAGGACTTGGCCGGGATGCGTGTGATCCAGGCATTTGCTCAGGAGGACCTCGAACAGGAGCGCTTTGAGCGGGTGAACCGCGCGTATCGCGATGCAAACGTTCGGGCGATGACCCTCTCGTTTGTCTTCATGCCCGGCGTGCAGTTCCTCGGGATGGTGGCGACGGCGGTGGTCCTCTGGTTCGGCGGTCGCTCTGTGGCGGCGGGCAGTCTGACGCTGGGCGTGATCGTCGCCTTCCTTTCCTACGTGACACGATTTTTCCAGCCCATCAACGAGTTGAGCCAGCTCTACACGACCATGCAGCAGGCGATGGCCGGCGGCGAGCGGGTGCTCGAGCTGCTCGACACCGAGCCCGGCGTGCCCGATAAGCCCGACGCGCACGAAATGGAGAGCATGCGGGGGCTCGTCGAGCTTCGCGACGTCACCTTTGCCTATCGCAATGGCGACCCGGTGCTGCACAACGTCAGCCTGACCATCGAGCCCGGAGAGACGGTGGCGTTCGTCGGCCCGACCGGGGCAGGCAAGACGTCAATCTCCAACCTCATCGCGCGTTTCTACGACGTCACCGACGGCGCGGTGTTGATCGATGGCGTTGACGTGCGGGACGTCGCCCAGCGCTCGCTGCGGCGCAAGATGGGGATCGTGCCTCAGGATCCGTTCCTGTTCTCGGGAACAATTGCTGATAACATACGTTTCGGCGATCCCGAAGCCTCGGATGCGGCGGTGCGAGAGGCTGCACGCCTGGCCAATGCCGATACGTTCATCAATCGCACGCCGGATGGATATGAAACTCTGATCCAGGAGGGGGGCGTCAACTTCTCCGTTGGGCAGCGGCAGCTTCTGTGTATCGCGCGGGCCGTCCTGGCCGATCCGCGCATCCTGATCCTGGATGAGGCGACGTCGAGTGTCGATACGATGACCGAGGCGCTGATCCAGGACGCCCTGGATCGACTGCTGGCGGGCCGTACGGCCGTGGTCATCGCTCACCGGCTGAGCACCATTCGGAGTGCCGACATGATCTGCGTCGTCGACGGCGGTCAGATCGTGGAAAAGGGAACTCACGAGGAGCTTCTTGATAGTGATGGGTTGTATCGCGATCTGTATGAGCGGCAGTTTGTGGATTTCGTGGCTGCTTAGCATGTCCGGCATCTGGAGACCGCGACTGGTCTCTCAGGTGATCTCACATCTTCTAGTTAAAGGTTGAATATGAAAACTCTGCGGTTTCTCTTTGGGTACGCCAAGAACTACAGAAAGCCATTGATCATTACCGTTCTCAGTATGTTCTTGCTCACGGCTGTGCAGCTATTGGACCCCAAAGTCATCAGTGAGATGATCGCGATCATCAGGGTCCCCTTCTCTGATGTGGCCACCTATGTGCCATCCTCGAAACTCATGGGATGGCTGATCTCCTTTGGTGGGATCAGCACGAAGAGCCTCGGAACGATAGCCGTCATCGGGCGCCTGGCTATCCTGGCTTTGGCTCTCTATTTCATGCGTGGGGTCCTCACGTTCATCCGGAGCTACGCGGCCCACGTGGCCGGATGGGGCGTCGTGGCAGATTCTCGTCGCGACATCTACCGTCACCTGCAGCGATTGTCCCTGCGCTTCTACGAAGACCGGAAGACAGGTGACCTCATGTCGCGGATGATCAACGATTCGGAGATGTTCGAGACGTTGATCGCCCACGCAATTCCCGACACGGTCGTGAACGTACTGATGTTCTTTGGCGTGGCAGGCATTCTGTTCGGCTACAACATAAGGTTGATGCTGTTTACGCTCATTCCGATCCCCTTCATCGTAGTTGCCGCTCGTGGATTTTCCAAGTATGTGCGCCCGGCTTTCCGAGCACGTCAGGCGGAGCTGGGCAATCTCAACGCTACGTTGAACGACAATCTCTCGGGGATCCGCGAGATCAAAGCCTTCACCCGTGAGGACATCGAGGCAGAACGCATCGGCCTGCACATCAGCCGCTATCGCGATTCGATGCTCAACGCCCTGCGCCTGATGGCCACATTCCGCCCATTCGTCGAGTTCTCATCCTCCTTGGGCACCATCGTCCTGATTTACTTCGGCAGCCAGTTGGTCCTTCAGCAGACCCTGCCCCTGGAGGATTTGGTCGCGTTCTTCCTCTACCTCAACCTCTTCTACCAGCCTGTTATGATGCTGAGCGGTGCCTGGGAAAACATCCAGAACGCGCTGGCCGGTGCTGAACGGGTTTCAGAGCTGCTGAAAGAGGAATCGGACGTGACGGAGCGCCCGGGCGCAATCGATCAGTCCACCAGGGCCGCGGGTGAGCTAAGCTTCAACAACGTCAGCTTCCACTACGTCGACGAGCAGCCTGTGTTGACCCACATCGACCTCCATATTCCCGCCGGCAACGTTGTGGCGCTGGTAGGCCCGACCGGTGTGGGCAAGAGCACGTTAGCCAGCCTCATTCCGCGGTTCTATGATGTCAAGGAGGGCTCGATCACCCTGGACGGGGTTGACGTCCGGGATTTCACCCTGAGGAGCTTGCGCCGGCAGGTCAGCATTGTGCTACAAGATGTCTTCCTGTTTCATGGCACGGCGCGTGAGAATATCCTCTTCGGGCGACCGGATGCCACGGCGGCGGAGGTGATCGAGGCTGCTATGGTTGCCAACGCGCACGAGTTTCTTGAAGGGCTCCCGGAGGGATATGAGACGATTGTCGGTGAGCGCGGCGTCAAGCTGTCGGGCGGGCAGAAGCAGCGTCTTGCGATCGCTCGCGCCGTGCTAAAGGATGCGCCCGTTTTGATCCTTGACGAGGCCACATCCTCTGTCGATACGCAGACTGAGGTGCTGATCCAGGAGGCCCTGGAGCGACTGATGGTGGGCAGGACCACGATCATCATCGCCCACCGCCTTTCGACGATCCGGAGTGCCGATACGATTGTCGTGCTCGAGGGCAGCGAGATCACACAGACGGGCACGCACGAGGAGCTGATGATGCAGCCGGGCCTCTATCGACAGTTGAATGAGGTCCAGAATGAGATCGAGCCCCGATATGCACTGATACGCGAGCGCCGGCGCCTTGCCGCGCAAGCCTAAGCAAGCGATGGCTTTCTAGGGGGCCCTGCCGCCGGGTAACGTACGATCACCCCGACGGCGGGGCCGCTCGGGACGTTGTCGCGTTGAGGAACTCAGATAAACGTCACTACTCCTGATCTATGTTCATGGTATTATTACACCCGGGGCTCGACCCACATTTGTAGGAGGATTCTACCCGATGATTCGACGGAGACTGGTTACACTATTTTCACTTATTTCTCTGGTCGGCCTAATGCTGGGACTCGGTGCTTGCACGACTGGCTCGGGGGGCGGCGGCAGTGATTCCGAGGCTACCCCCACGCCAATTCCAACTTCGATTGTCCCAACAAGCGCGACCTACACGGTGCAGCGGGGCGACGTTGTCGAACTGCTGCAGTTCTCAGGACGTATCGCTCCTGTGACTGAGGAAGAGCTCTTCTTCAAGACCGGAGGCTACGTCGCTGCTGTCTATGCTGCACGAAACGACGCAGTCAAGAAGGGCGACCTGCTGGCGGAGCTCGAGGTAACGGATCTGAATAATCAGATCACGCAGGCAAAAGCCGAGTTGCAGTCTGTGCAGATGAACTATGTGCAGCAGGTGACGCAAGCCGGCAACAATGTCCGCGCTGCGGAACTCAGATTGGCGAAACTCCAGGCGAGCACGAACGAGTCCCAGATGGTGAGTGCGCGTATCAGCCTGGAGAATGCCCGTGCCCGGCTGGCGAATGCGCAGGACGAGTACAACAAGTCGTTGGACCGGTCGTGGGAGCGCGAGGATGTCCGCCAGGCCTATGCGCAAGCGGTACACGATGCGGAGTCAGGCGTCGAGATGGCCCAAGCCCAGTTCGACGAGGCTGTTCAGGCCTCAGAACGCAATGCTTACGACATTGAGCTTGCCCAGATGGATCTGAACTTGTCGAAGCTGCAGGAGACGGAGGTCCAGGCAGGCCTGGACGTTACCCGGACCCAGTTGTCGCTGCAACGCCTGCAGGACCAGCTCAGCGATGCACGCATCGTGGCACCCTTCGATGGGGTGATTCTCGAACTCAATATCCTTGAGGGTACCCAGGTCCAGGGATACAATCCGGTCTTCCTGTTGGCCGATCCTTCCCAGCTCGAGATAAGTGCTGATCTACAGGATAGCCAGATGAGCCAACTTACCGAAGGGATGCCCGTGGTTGCGGAGTTCACCAGCCACCCCGGGACTCAGCTCGCCGGTGTGATCCGGCGCCTGCCTTATCCCTACAGCGGTGGAGGGCAGAGCCAGGGTCTCCAGACGACCCAGGATCAGGACCAATCGACCCGTATCACGCTCCAGGGCGTTGATCCCGTGGCTGCAGGCTACCGGATCGGTGACCGCCTCAACGTGACGATCGAGCTGGATCGCTCGGTGGATACCCTGTGGCTACCGCCGCAGGCCGTGCGTACCTTTGAGGGTCGTTCGTTTGTCGTGGTTCAGGAACAAGGTGTCCAGCGACGCGTTGATGTGCGTCTGGGCATTGTTGCGCAGGATCGTGTGGAGATCGTTGATGGCCTAACCGAAGGACAAGTTGTTGTCGCGCCATAGGTGATATAGCCCACGTATGCGCTTTCTCAACCGCCTTCGGGCGATCGTCGTTGTTGTTTTCAAACGGACAACCTCCCAGCCCTGGTTAGTGGTTGCGACCACTTCAGGGCTGGTGGTTGCCATCGGTCTGATCATGAGCATCCCGATCTATGCGGATGCCGTCTATCACCGGATTTTCTTGCGCAACATCGCCCAGGAAGGCGCCCCATCTGGCTCGGTCCCTCCCTTCACCTTTCTCTTTCGTTATGACGGCAGTATCTACGGCCCCCTGCAGTGGGCCGACGTCTTGGCGGCTGACGCATACTTCACCCACGAAGCGCCCGGCGCACTGGGATTGCCGCCTCAGTATGTGGTCCGTTACGCAAGCACGGAGCCGTTCGGGGTCTATGCCGATTCGACGACATCGTTTGATACGACGGTTTCCCCGCTCGTATGGGCCGGGTTTTCTTTCGTCAGCGATCTTCAGGATCATGTGACGGTTGTGGAGGGGCACTTCCCCAACGCCACCGATCCTGCGTCCGGTGAACCCGTCGAGGTTATGATCCATGAAGACCTGGCGACCGAGCTGGGTGCGCAAGTGGGCGAAACATACATCACGTATATCAAGGTTCGCTCTTCGGAGGGTTTTGTAAAGAGTGTCCAGATCCCTGTGCGCTTCGTCGGGATCTGGCAGCCCAAGGACCCTCTCGACGCCTTCTGGTTTTTCCGTCCGGATGCCTTTGCGGAGCGGATGATGCTGCCCGAGGCCTCCTTTGTCAATGCCGTCGGTGGACGTCTCGACGACGAAGTCTACACGGCGGCCTGGTATCTGGTCATGGATGGGCAAGAGGTCACACACGGAGATGCCGGGCAGTTGATCAGGCGCACATTCGCAGTCGAGCAGCGGGCTGCCGGCCTCTTGCCTAATACGACGTTGGGCAGCTCACCGTTGGAGGCCCTGATCGACTATCGCCGGTCGGCGAATCTACTGACGGTATTGCTCTATGCTTTCAGCGTTCCCATTATGGGCCTGCTGCTAGCCTTCATCACCCTGACCGCAGGTCTGGCCACCGAGCGCCGTCGCAATGAGGTCGCTGTCCTTCGCAGCCGTGGAGCGATGGCAACCCAGATGATTGGGATCGCGGCTTTGGAGAGTCTGCTCCTGGGCGTAGCAGCGCTTGCGGTCAGCTCTCCGATCGGCATGGCGATTGCCAGGCTGATGGGCAGAACCCGCAGTTTCCTGGACTTCGCTACCACGGTCGATGCGCTTCGGGTCTCGCTCACGGTGAATGCGTTGCGTTTCGGCATTGTAGCCGTCGTGATCGGCATGGCGGCGCAGGTCCTCCCCACTTTTGGGGCGGCCAATCATACGGTCGTTTCTTACAAGCGTGAGCAGGCCCGGATGCTGCGCAAACCCTGGTGGCAGCGCGCCTGGCTGGATGTGGTCCTGCTGATTCCGACCGGCTATGGGGCCTACGTATTGAGGAATCAGGGCAGCCTCTTTGCACTGCAGGATGGCTTAGGGAGTGCGCCGTTCGAGAATCCGCTGCTATTCCTGGTGCCGGCGTTGGGCATTTTCGCGCTGACGTTAGTCTTTCTGCGACTTATGCCGTTGATGATGTCTCTCGTGAGTTGGGTCGCCGCGCGCACCCGATCGGTAGGTGTGCTGATGGCTTCCCGGCATCTCGCACGTACGCCGAGCTTCTACGCGACACCGCTGATTCTGCTGGTCCTTACGCTGAGCCTGTCGGCCTTCACGGCGTCGCTGGCCTATACCCTGGATGAGCATCTCCATGACCAATCGTACTATCAGTCGGGTGCGGATGTGAGATTCCTTGACCGGGGACAGGGGAATGAGAGCGGGTTGAGCACCCTCTTTGGTGGGTCGGATAGCGCAAGTGCAGCCGGCAGCACCGAGGATGAGGGACCGCGCTGGTTTTTTCTGCCGGTCGTGGACTACCTGAATAGCCCGGGGGTCGAGGCTGTGATGCGTGTCGCTTCCTATCCATCGACCGCGCTCGTGAGCACCGGGAGACACGATGGGGTCTTTGAGGGGATCGATCGATCGACCTTCCCCGAAATAAGCTACTGGCGCGATGATTTTTCATCCCAGAGCCTCGGCTCGCTGATGAACGCCCTCGCCGTGCACAGGAATGGGGTCCTGGTGCCCGCCGATTTCCTCACGGAAAATGTGCTCAACGTGGGTGATAGGGTCCGCGTCGAGGTCATGGCATACGGCTACAGAACGCCGATGGATCTCGAAATCGTGGGATCGTTCACGTATTTCCCTACGTGGTATCCGTCGGAGGGCCCGCTTTTTGTCGGTGACATCGACTACTTCTTTGAGCAAGCAGGCCAACAGTATCCCTATGACGTCTGGATGAACGTTTCGCCCGGCACCGACATCGAGACACTCGTCGGCAAGGATCTGAATCTCTTCTCCTACGACTGGCACGCGCCACAGGTCGAGATTGCCGCCGAACAGGAGCTTCCGGAGCGCCAGGGGTTGTTTGGCTTGCTCTCGGTGGGCTTTGCGGCTGCAGCGGTGCTCACGGTAGTGGGGTTCCTACTTTATGCGCTGTTCTCCTTTCGTCGTCGTTTCATCGAGTTCGGCGTCCTGCGAGCCGTGGGCCTGTCGGCGCGACAGATGTCCGCATTCTTGGGGTGGGAGTTGGCCTTCCTGATTCTGATGGGTGGAGGGCTGGGAACGCTGTTGGGGGGAGCGGTCAGCGAGTTTTTTATCCCCTTCCTGCAGATTGGGGTCGATGAAGCATCGCGTATTCCGCCTTACGCTGTCGCAGTTGCTTGGCCGGCAGTCTTCCGTATATACGCGTTGTTTGGGGCGCTCTTCGTGGTCGCATTGATCGCGCTGATCGTAATGCTGCGGCGAATGAAGATCTTTGAGGCAGTCAAGCTTGGTGAGACAGCGTAGCTGCCGGACTTATTCTGGAACACCTGCACTCAGTGATGATGAATCTGTATTTTTAAGGATGTGAATGATGGCAGAACGAGTGGAAATTGCGCCGAAGACGGCGTCCGATGCTCAGACGAATGGGGCCGCGAGTACCTTTATCGTCTGTGATAACTTGGTCAAGATCTATAAGATCGCCGAACTCGAGGTTGTCGCCCTCCAAGGGCTAGATCTGGTGATCCATTCCGGTGAGCTCCTCGGTATCGTAGGGGCCAGCGGTAGTGGCAAGACCACGCTGATGAATGTCTTGGGGGGATTGGATCGCCCTTCGGCGGGACGTGCCTGGGTCAACGGGAAGGACCTGCTGAAGCTGTCCAATCACGAACTCAACCAGTATCGACGTACTGAGGTGGGCTTCGTGTGGCAACACGGGGCGCGCAACCTGATCCCGTACCTGA
The DNA here is from genome assembly GCA_963775195.1 of uncultured Chloroflexia bacterium. Lineage (GTDB taxonomy): Bacteria > Chloroflexota > Anaerolineae > B4-G1 > SLSP01 > PWVB01. The sequence continues at coordinate 172,904 of CAVZIC010000016.1, read as the reverse complement.
ATGCTTATGAGAACGTAAAGCTGCCCATGACCCTCGCCGGCAATGCGGGGCGCAGGGTCAACCAGCGTGCGAAGGAGCTTCTGGAGACGGTTGGACTCGGTGATCGTATGCGCCACAAGCTCTCCGAGCTATCCGGCGGTGAGCAGCAGCGGGTCGCCATTGCGGTGGCCCTGGCGAACGACCCGAAGATCCTCTTGGCGGACGAACCGACGGGTGAGTTAGACTCCATCACCGCCCTGACGATCTACGAGCTCTTCAACCAACTCAATCGCGATTTCGGCCTGACCACGTTGATCGTGAGCCACGACCCCACCATCGCGCGACACGTGCATCGCGTCGTCGCAATACGTGACGGACGACTGGCTACCGAGACGGTGCGTTCGAAATCGAACGGCTCGGCTGCCGTTCATCCGGGTGAGGGCGCTCACCGCGGGAGTCACGAGTCCGCCGAGGATGTCTTTGAGGAATTGACGGTCCTTGACTCTGCCGGGCGATTGCAGATTCCCAAGGAATACCTGGCACAGTTCGGGATCAAGGGACGGGCACGCCTGGAAATCACCGAGGAGGGGATCCTCGTCTTGCCGGCCGATCACGTCGATTTGGGCCACGTCCGTGACGCCGGTTTGCTGGCAACCGGTTTTGAGGAAGCCAGAAAGGCGCGTGGGCTTGGTGGTCTCCTGAATCGTGTGATGCGCGGCGATTTCAAACGGAAGGGCGGAGAGTAGGATATGGCAGCACGACTAGACGTCGTAGACTTTAGCTACGCCATCGAGACAGAGAATCTGTGGCGAATCTACAAGATTGGTAACAACATTGAGGTGCCGGCCCTGCGAGGGCTGGATATCAAGATCGAGCCCGGTCATTTTATCGCACTCAAGGGCCGATCGGGGAGCGGCAAGACCACGCTGTTGAACTGCCTGAGCGGCCTGGATCGGCCAACCACCGGGATAGCCCGCGTACTGGGCTACGATCTGGCGGAGCTGAATGACCGCCAGTTGACCCAGTGGCGCCGCGAACAGCTCGGCTTTGTCTTTCAGTCCTTTGGTCTGTTGCCCACGCTCTCAGCCTACGAGAATGTCGAGCTCATGCTGCGCATCAAGGGGGTAAAGGCCAGGGAGCGACACGAGCGTGCGACCTACTGCTTGAACCTCGTCGGTCTGCATAGGTGGACCGATCACCGCCCCTATGAGCTATCCGGAGGCCAACAGCAGCGTGTGGCTATTGCCCGATCAATCGCCAATCAACCCCTGCTCATCCTGGCTGATGAGCCAACCGGAGAGTTGGATAGCGAGACAGCGCGCGAGATCCTGGGGCTCTTCCAGCGAATCGTCGCAGACGAGAACATCACCATTATGATGGCCTCGCACGACCCGCTGGTGGATGACTATGTGGATATGATCATGCAGCTACGGGATGGCCAAGTCGTCGAGTAACTCCCGAGCCTGGTGTGGATGCAAAGCGGGTGAGGCCCCGGCCTCACCCGCTTTGCTGTTCTATCATCCGCTCAAAGAGCGCTTCGTACTCCTCGGCGGTGTGTTCGGTGGAGAAGCGGGCCTCAATCTCCTCGCGGGGCCGGCGGTACGCCTCACGCTCGCCGACAACCTTGATGATGGCCTCGGCGAGCCCGGCGGCGTCACCCACCGGTGCGATCTCTCCCATTCCCGTCTGGAGAACCGGCTGTCGCACGCCGGGTAGGTCGCTCGCCACGCTTGGAACCCCGGCAAGCATCGCCTCGACCTGCACCAGACCGAAGGACTCCGTCGAATTGAGGCTGGGCACCGTGATCACGTCCAAGTTTGGGTAAAATGCAGCCATCTGTGCCGGATCGAGGATCCCGAGGAACCGCCACTGACCCTGCTCCTCGTAGCGCCGGATCCTCGGCAGCAAGCGTGCGGCATAGGCCTCCTCGGCCAACACATCCCTGAACTGGCCCGCAAAGAGGATCCGCGCATCCGGGTATCGTTCCAGGATCTTCGGGAAGGCCTGCAAGAGGATCTCCACCCCTTTTTCAGCGGCAAGCCGTGCGGCCATGCCGATGATCGGGTGCTTATCCTCTGGATTGTACATCTTCCTGAACGCGGCCATGCCGGACTTCGTCGTCTCGGGCATCGTCACCGGAGGCGGAATCACTTCAAGCTTGTCGCTGAACTTCTGCAGGAAAGGCGAGTGATCCGCGAAATCCTGTGTGTAGGCGACGACCCTGTCGCTGTAGCGACCCGCCAGGTTGTTCATCAGCAGGACTACCCTGTTGACGACCCGGTTGAAGGCCCCCGATGGCAGTTGCAGGTCGCAGTGGTACGTCAGCACGGTCGGCTTGTGCAGAAGCCGGCCGCGGAGCGCTACGCCCGCGGCGTCGAACTGCGGTAGGTGGAGGCTGAGGACGTCGGCCTCCCGGACGTACTTCCACGCCAGGAATCCGAAGGTGGGCATGATCACACCCTTGCTGACGCGGAAAAGCACCGGGGCGCGTACGACGTGCACGCCGTTCAGATCTTCGGCCTTCGCGAGCGAGCGATTGTATCGTGAGGTGAGAACCGTCACATCGTGCCCGCGGGCAACCAGCCCTTGCGCCAATCGCTCTGCGTAGATGGTAAGGCCGCTGGTGTGGGGACGGTAGTAGGTGAGGACGAGCAGGACCTTCATTCGGTCTCCCTGACCCCCTCCGACGGGGCTTGGGCGAGGGGATGGCCCACATACGTCGTCAGCAACTCCTCGTGGTCGCGAACCCACGCGTACAGGCGCTCGATCCCCGTCCTCACGTCGATCTTGGGACGCCAGCCGAGGTCGCGCGCGGCCTTGCGAATATCGGCCACAAAGATGAACTGATCGCCGGGCCGCCAATCGCCCCTCGCGACCGGCACCTCACTGCCGCGCAGCTCTGCCAGCAGCGGCGAGAACTCTCGCCAGACCGAGAGTTGGTTCGCAGGGCCGCCACCGACGTTGTAGACCTGGCCTCGGGCGATCTCGATGCCCCCAACGGCGGCGTCGTACGCATCCAGCAGGTCGTCGACATAGAGCAGGTCCCGGACCTGTTTGCCGTCACCGTAGATGGTGATGGGCTTGCCCAGTTGGGCCGCGATAATGAACCACGCCACCCAGCCCTGATCCTCGACGCCGAACTGGCGGGGACCGTAGATGCAGCTCTGGCGGAAGACGACGGTCGGCAGGCCGTAGATCCGGGCATAATCCCGCACATACTGGTCCCCTGCCCCTTTGGAGCATCCGTAAGGCGAGTGGAAATCGAGAGGGTAAGTCTCGGGGATTCCCATCGGAAAGTCCCGATACGCGTAGCGGGACGCCAGCTCGTCGATCGCAACGCCCTCCATGCCGCCGTATACCTTGTTCGTGGAGGCATAGATGACGATGGGGGGCTTGGTCGCGCGGCGGGCTGCCTCGAGGACGTTGAAGGTCCCCAAGATGTTGATCTCGAGATCCTCACGTGGGTCATTCACCGAGGTCGTGACGGCAACCTGGGCGGCGAGGTGGACGATAACATCGACACCAACCGCCGTCGCGGCAAGCAGGTCCGCATTGCGGACGTCACCACGGACGAAGTCGAGGGCGTCGCGACCGAAGCGATCCTGAAGCCAACTCAGGTTGGCGGCTGCCCCCTGCCTGGAGAGATTGTCGTAGATCGTCACCTGTTCTCCACGCTCGAGGAGACGGTGGGCGTAGTTCGAGCCGATGAACCCGGCGCCGCCGGTGATCAAATAACGCATCGCATGCTCCTCCGGAGACTCACGCCTGTCCGGCGTCGATCTCCTGTCCGCGGCTGACCAGGCTTCGCAATGACATCCCCCATAGGACGAGGGTAAGTGCCCCCAGGGCAATGCCGGTCAGGTAGGGCAGGGCGTGGACCAGGACGGCGTACGTGAAGCCGAGATCCCGTGGGATGTTGAAGCCCCAGAACAGCGCTTCCCGCACGGCAAAGTGGAACGATCCGATACCGCCCGTCGAGGGGAAGATCATCCCGAAAGCGCTCGCCCACGTCGCCACGACGCTCTTGAGGAAAGAGGGTGAGGGGATAAAGCCCCTACAAGCCCACATCATCGTGGTGAAGTAGGCCGCCGTCGTGCTCCACAGTGCCAGCGACCACAGCCCGATCCGCAGGCCATCCTTCGGCGATCGGAGCGCGCTCAGTCCCTTCAGGACGCTCTGTAGCGGCTTCAGCCAGCGCTCGGTGTTGGTGATGTGGAATGCCTCGAGAATCCGGCGGGCGACCCGCTCGGTCACGTCCGGGAAGACGGCAACGAGGACGAGGGCCAACAGGATGCCGAAGGCGAGAATTCCGGCGAGCACCAGGACCAGGTCGAACGAGAGGAAGCTGTTCACCCGCCCCGTCGCGAGGTACGTCTGCAGCCCCGGCACGAACGGCAGGCTGCCCACCAGGATGAGCACGACGACCAGCAGATCGAGCACCCGCTCGACGACCACGGTGGAGAGCGCCGCAATGGCGGAGATGGGACCGCGAAGGCTGGCCCCGACGGCCCTCGCCGGATCGCCGGCCCGCAGGGGAAGCACGCCGCTGATGAGATAGCCGATCCCGATCAGCCCGAAGCTGTCCTGCAGCGATACCGTGCGACCGAGGAGGATGCGCCAGCGCACGGCCCGGATGACCAGGGTGCCCAGAATAAGGACCAGGGTGATCCCCACCCACAGCCAGTCCACCCTGCCCAGCGCGCTGCCGACGTCCCCAAAACTGATGCCGCGAAGCGCGATATACAGCGCCAGCACGCTCAAAACCAACGTTAAGGTAATCTGCAAAACTCTTTTGTTCACCCGGCTATTATACCATATTGACCCTTCCGGAGGCGGATGCTTTGCCGTTCGTCGCGACTCCGCATCGATCGCACAACCAACGCCATGATCTCCCTGGATCCGTGCCCATCTGGGGGGTGCGATGGATGGCACGGTGCCTCCGGCCCCTCCCATCGGTCCTGGCCTCACGGCAAGATGCGGCTACACTCATGCCTATCCGGCGCTTATCCATGGAGGGATCTATGCTCTTTGCGGTTGATGTGGGGAACACCAACGTGGTCTTTGGGGTGCACGACGGGGCGGTGTGGCGCCATCACTGGCGGGTCCGCACGGTGCGGGACAAGATGGCGGACGAGTATGGCGTCCTCTTCCGGTCGCTGCTGCGCGAGGCCGGGCTCGGGATGGGGGACTTCGATCGGATCGTGATCGCCAGCGTGGTGCCGCCCCTCACCGGGCGCATTGAGGAGATGCTTGCCGAGGAGACGCCCGTTACACCCCTCGTGATCAACCACACCGTGGTGACAGGGTTAGGTTTCGCGGTCGACAACCCCGCCGAGCTCGGTGCGGATCTCCTCGCCGACGCCGTTGCCGCCCACGACCGGATCGGCGATGCGTGCATCGTCGTGGATTTCGGCACGGCGACCACCTTCACGGCGGTCTCCGCTGATGCCGTGCTGTTGGGCGTGGCTATCGCCCCCGGGCTGAACCTGGCGGCGTCTGCCCTCTCCGGTGAGACGGCGCAGTTGCCGCAGGTCAGGTTGGTCGCTCCCCCAAGGGCGATCGGCACCAACACCATCCACTCGGTGCAGTCCGGCGTGCTGCTGGGCTACGTGGGCCTGGTCGACGGCATGATCGCCCGCTTCCGGGCCGAGATCGGGACCACATCGAATGGGGCCGAGGCCAAGGTCGTCGCCACGGGGGGGCTCTCCAACATCATCGCGCCCTTGACCGAGCAGTTTTCGATCGTGGATCCCTGGCTGACGCTCGACGGGGTCAGGCTGATTGGGGAGCGGTGTCTGCCGTAGGGAAGTGAGACGGGATAGGGAAACCGTGGATAAGGCGAGACCTGCAGAGAGGGTTCGCCCATCTTCGGTTCTATCACAAAGGGCGTTCCTGCTCTGGGCGTGGGTGCCCCTGCTGCTGACTGCCCTCGTCCGTGCCGCATGGCTGAAGCATTTCCCCACAAATCCCATCGCGCCGGTCGATGCCGAGGGTTTCCATCTGTTGGCCGTGAACGTCCTGCAGGGACGGGGCTTCGCCATCGGCTGGGATTCCCCCTTCTGCGCGACGGCGGTTCGCACGCCGCTCTACCCGCTCTTCCTGATCGGCACCTACGCGTTCCTGGGGCGCAATCCCCAGGCTGCCGTCCTCGTTCAGATCCTGCTCGAGGTGTTGACCACCGCGTGGGTCATGCTGCTGGCGCGGGCTGTTTCTCCAACCTTGAAGGTTTCGGAACCCTTGGCCCGCCGAGCCGTAGGGCGGGCTCGCGAAGGTGGCCGGAGCTGGATCCCCTTCGTCGCCGGCTTGCTCTACGCCCTCAACGGCACGACGCAGCGGTACACAGGATATCTCCTCTCCGAAGCGCTGCTGCTGCCGGTACAGATGGCGGCGCTTTGGGCCACGGTGCGGCTGCTCCGCCGCCCCACACCGGCACGCGCCGCCTGGGCCGCCGTGGGATGGGGACTGGCGCTCCTGATCAAGCCGAACATTCAGTACCTCGTCGTCGCCGTACTTGCACTGGTGATTCTCCGGCTGGCGGCCGGGCGAACTCGTCGTGGGTGGCGGATCGGGGCGGCCTTCCTCGCGACGCTGGCTGTGGTGGTGCTCCCCTGGGTGCTCAGAAACCGCCTGATTCTGGGACGTTGGGTGCTTTCTACCGCCTTCGAGGAGAACCTGGCGCGGGTGAGTGCCGTGGCGACAGAGGCCGAACTGCAGGGTCTGGACGTGGCGCCGTGGACGGAAACGTGGGAGTATGTCTACGGCGAGATTGTGTCGGAGAGCAGCCGTGCCGGCACCACCGACAGCCTGCCGGTCTGCGAGGCGCGGCGACAGCAGCAACACGACATTGCTGCGACTGCCCGCGCGCTAGTCTTCCAGCATCTGGGTGTCTACCTGCGCGTGCACGCACGGGGTGTCCTGCGAAGTCTCATCGATCCGGGGCATCGTTTGTGGTACCATGTGGCCACGGGAAAAGAGTGGCTGGAGACAGGGGTCGTTCCCGATATCTGGGAGCGGATGGCGTGGTCGCTGCGTCGTGGCGCAGTGGGGGATGCGCTGCACGCTTTCTGGACCGAGCGTGTCTCGCGGATACCCCCGGGGGCTGCGGTCCTGTGGTGGGGCCTGCTCCTGGGCAGGCTGGGGGTCGTGGTACTGGCGGTACGGGGGGTGTGGCGGCTGCGGTCCGGGCCTTGGATCGATCTGCTGTTGTTGGGTACGGTGCTCTATCACGTGGCCTTGCCCGGACCCATCGCCTACGACAGGTTTTATGTCCCTGTCGTTCCCGTCGTCTGCGTGTTTGTAGCCTGGGGTGCCGGAGGGTATAATGGAAAGCACCGACACCCTCTGCCCGTCACTACCTGCCTGGGAGGAGATTATGATTGAGGTAAAGGTCGAGACAATCCAGGTCAGCCTTGTCTCATCGCATCGTATTGTCGTCCTGAAGGAACTCGAGGCCGAGCGTTACCTGCCGATCTGGATTGGTCCGTGTGAGGCCGAGGCGATTTCGGTCGGCGCCAAGGGCATCGAAGTACTGAGACCTTTGACTCACGATCTGATCGTCAATCTGCTGGATGCCGTGGATGCTGAGCTGCTGTACATCCACATTGGCGACCTGTCCGAAAACACCTACTACGCGACGCTGACCCTGTCTATCGGGGATACCGAGCTTGAGGTGGACTCGAGGCCTAGTGACGCCATAGCGATTGCGGTGCGGCTCAACGTTCCCATCTATGTCGCAGAGGCGGTGATGGAGGACGCGGGCGTGATTCCGGAGCAGGATATTCGTGTACAGGGGGGCGGGGAATCCGAGAGCCTGAGTGCCTTCCGTGATTTCCTCTCTTCGCTGGACTTCGACGAACCTCACGATCGAGAATAAGAACGTTGAGGCATTTGAACGCGAAAACGTTCGAACGTTATCAGAACGACTGACCTAACACCCTGGACTACGATCACAATGGCCGTGCCGGACAAGACAGTACCCAACAATACAGAGGCGGAAGAAGCGGTGCTTGGGGCACTGCTGATCGACCCTGAGGCTATCTACAGTGTGCTGCCTTTCCTGCAGACGGGGGATTTCTACCTGCAGAAGCATCGCTGGGTCTACGAAGCGATGATCCGCGTTCACGAGCGTCGGGACCCCGTCGATTTCCTGACGTTGACGACAGAATTGGCCCAGCTGGACCACCTCGACGCGGTGGGCGGCGATGCCTTCATCTCCCAACTGATCACGGCCGTTCCCTCGGCGATCAACGTAGAATCCTACGGGCGGTTGGTCGAGCAGACCGCGGTGCGCCGCCGCTTGCTGGATGCCGCCAGCGATATCGCTCGCTTTGCCTATGACGAGACGCTGCCCGTCGAACGCGTGGTCGATCACTCCGAAAAGGCGCTCTTCGGTGTCTCGCAGAATCGACTCACGCGGGATCTCCAGCCGATTCAGGAGATCGTCCCGCGTTATTACGATCACATCGAGAATCTCTACGCGCATCGCGGCGAGCTGATGGGCGTGCCCTCGGGGTTCCGAGACCTTGACCGCGTGCTCGGGGGCTTCCAGCGTTCCGATCTGCTTATTCTGGCCGCTCGCCCCGGCGTCGGCAAGACGTCGCTCATGCTCACTTTTGCGCTGCACGCCGCCGAGCAGCGCAAGGTCGTTGCCTTCTTCAGCCTGGAGATGTCTGCCGAGCAGTTGGTGCAGCGGCTCGTTGCTCAGGTCAGCGGGATCGACGCTCAACGTCTGCGTCTGGGGCAACTCAAGGAGGAGGAGTGGCCCGCCTTTGCCGAGGCCATCGGCCATCTCTCCGAACTCCCGATCTACATCGACGATACCCCGGCGATCACGGTCCTGCAACTGCGGACAAAGTGCCGCCGGCTCTCATCCGAGCGCGGACTGGATATGATCTTCCTGGACTACCTGCAGTTGATGGACTCGGACATGCGCTCCGACAACCGTGTGCAGGAGGTCTCTTTCATCTCCCGCTCTCTCAAGGGTCTATCTCGCGAGGTCGACGTACCGCTGATGACGGCCTCGCAGTTGTCCCGTGCCGTCGAGCAGCGCCAGGACAAGCATCCGGTGCTCTCCGATTTGCGCGAGTCCGGATCTCTGGAGCAGGATGCGGATATCGTGATGTTCATCTACCGCGAGGAGCTGTACAACGAGAACACCGAGAACCCCAACGTCGCGGACGTCATGATAGCCAAGCATCGCAGCGGTCCTACGGGTACGGTGCAGGTCTATTTCAACAAACGGCTGACCCAGTTCGCCGACGTCTATACGCAGGTCGCGCCCGACGACTACGGGGCGATGGCACCGCCGATAGGAATCTAGCGTGACATCATGGTGAACCGCAACCGTATCTATCGCTTCCCCGGCTTCCACGAGGGAGCGACGACGACGGTCAGGCTGCCCGAGTCGATCTTCAGCGATCTGGTGCCGAATCTCGACGATATCGACGAGATAAAGGTTGTGCTGCACGTTCTCTGGCGATTGGCGGGGATGCGCGCCGAAGGGGCACCCTGGATTACCGATCGGGAGCTTCTCTCTGACGGTGTTCTGCGTATGGCATTGCCTGGGCAGACCTATGTGTCGAGGCTCCAGGACGCCCTGGCCAGATCGGTCGACCACGGTGTCTTGCTTGCCGTTCCGTCGAAGAGCGCGGATGATACCGTGGAGGTCCGGTACTTCGCCAACAGCCCGCAGGGGCGCTCGTCGGTGGAGGCCCTGCGCCGCGGTGTCGCCCTGACGCGGGCGACGGTCGAGGAACGCCCGAACATCTTTGCCCTCTACGAGCAGACCATAGGGCCGTTGACGGCGCTGTTGAGCGAGGATCTGATGGATGCGGAGCGGACCTATCCCGCGGAGTGGATCGAGGACGCGTTCCGTGAGGCGGCGCGGTTGAACAAACGCAATTGGAAGTACATTCTTGCCATCCTGGAACGCTGGCAGAGCGAAGGACGAGATGGAACCAATCGAGAATCTGGCCGGGAAGCTGGCAAGCGAGATCGCGAAGCAGAGACGCGACGCTACATCGAAGACGCCTACAACAAACGCGCCAACCATTGAGCCACTCAGGACCGAGATGGCGGACGTAGAGGACGTGGTCGACGGGGTCGGCGATCCGAATTGCCCGATCTGTCACGGAATAGGCTACGTCCGCTTGGACGTGCCCGTGGGCCATCCCCACTTCGGTAAACTCTTCCCGTGCACGTGTCGGATGGAGGAGATCGAGACCCATCGCAACGAGACGCTGCGCTCGCTCGGGAACCTGGAGACGCTCACCCGGTTCACCTTCGAGACTTTCCGCCCGGACGGGCACGGTCTGTCGGCGGAGCGGCAGCGGAATCTCCGCGGCGCCTACGAAGCGGCCATCGCTTATGCCCGGCGCCTCGATGGCTGGTTGCTGCTGATGGGAGGATATGGCTCCGGCAAAACACATCTTGCTGCTGCGATTGCCAATGAGGTCCTCCAGCGTGGCATTGTGCCGCTCTTCGTCACCGTCCCCGACCTGCTGGACCATCTGCGCGGTGCTTTCGCGCCCGGTGCGTCGCAGGCCTACTCCGATCGTTTCGACCAGGTGCGCACCACGCGGCTGCTGATCCTTGACGATCTGGGCACTGAGAACGCGACGCCATGGGCGCTCGAGAAGCTCTTCCAACTGCTCAACTATCGCTATATGATGCGCCTGCCTACCGTCATTACCACCAATCACGAATTGGAGCGTATGGACCCCCGTCTCCGCTCGCGCCTCGCCGATCCCGAACTGGTGGAAATGGCGACGATTCTTGCACCCGACTATAGGTTGGGGGGTGTAGAGCGCGAGACAACCAGTCTCAATACGCTCTCTCTCTACTCGGATATGAAGCTGGATACGTTCGATCTTCGCCGCCAAGAACTGGACAAGGGCGGGGTCCAGCACCTGGCGGACATCCTGGACGCAGCGCGCAGCTACGCCGCGGATCCTCAGGGATGGCTGATCTTCTCCGGTGCATACGGCGTAGGGAAGACACATCTGGCAGCTGCCATTGCCAACGAACGCGACCGCCTGGGGCATCCGGTGCTCTTCGTGGTGGTGCCCGACTTGCTCGACTATCTGCGGGCGGCGTTCAATCCGCAGAGCAATCTCTCCCTGGACCGGCGGTTTGAGGAGGTCCGACGCACGCCGCTGCTGGTGCTGGACGATCTGGGCACGGAGAGCGCGACGCCTTGGGCCAAGGAAAAGCTCTTCCAACTGATCAACTACCGCTACGTCGCCCGGCTGCCTACCATCGTGACGACCGTGGTAGCCATGAGGGAACTGGATCAGAAGATCGCGATCCGATTTATGGATGCCTCTCGGTGCACGATTCACGAGATCAAGGTTCCTCCCTATCTTGGGGGGGGAAAACGATCATCATCGCGCCCGCGGTCGAGCCGCAGATAGCATCTCTGAATTGCCTCTTGTATTACTAGAACGTTTGTACTATAATAGGGAAGACAAGATCTCGCTTCTTTACCAACACTGCCGGGGCTTTGTGCGACAACCCATTGCTCCGGTTTTCTGGGCAAGAGCAACCTAGGGGAGGTGGATGATGGCTGCTGGACGGGAGAAAGCACTGGAGCAGGCGGTTGCACAGATCAAGCGTCGTTTTGGCGATGGTGCCCTGATGCGGTTGGGCGATGCGACCCACCTGAACGTCGAGACCGTTCCGACGGGCTCGTTGGCGCTGGACATTGCCCTGGGTGTCGGCGGCATCCCGCGCGGGCGCATCACCGAGATCTACGGCCCGGAAGGGTCTGGCAAGACGACCGTCTGCCAGCACATCGTCGCAGAGGTACAAAGGGCCGGCGGCGTTGCGGCCTTTATCGATATGGAGCACGCGCTGGATCCGCGCTATGCCGCCGCGTGCGGGGTTCAGGTCGAGAGCCTCTACATCTCCCAGCCCGATACCGGCGAGCAGGCTCTCGAGATTGCCGAGGCTCTGGTGCGTAGTGGCGCCGTCGATGTGATTGTCGTCGACTCGGTGGCTGCACTGGTGCCACGCGCCGAGATCGAGGGTGAGATGGGCGACTCCCATCCGGGTCTGCAGGCCCGCCTGATGAGTCAGGCCCTCCGCAAACTCTCGGGCGCCATCAAGCAGAGCAACACCGTGATGATCTTCACCAACCAGTTGCGAATGAAGATCGGCGTGATGTTTGGGTCGCCGGAGACCACCAGCGGCGGTCGGGCGCTCAAGTTCTACGCCTCGGTGCGTCTCGACGTTCGCCGGATCAAATCGATCAAGTATCAGGGCGAGGTCGTAGGCCACACGACGCGCGTCCGCGTGACCAAGAACAAGGTCGCTCCGCCGTTCCGCGTCGCCGAGTTCGATATTATGTTCGGCCAGGGGATCAGCCGTGAAGGCGATCTACTCGATGTGGGGCTCGACCTTGACGTCATCGACAAGCGGGGCTCCTACTACTACTTCGAGGAGGAGAACTTCGCCCAGGGCCGGGAGAATGCCAAGACCTATCTCCAGGAGCACGGGGAGTTCGCGGACAAACTCGAGGGGATCATCCGCGAGCGGTTGGCGACCATGGATGGGATCCCTCTGGAGATCAGCACCTCGGATGATGAGGACGAGGACGGAGACGGAGAGTACGGGAGCGACGAAGCGTAAGCCGCCGCGTTGGTACGCCTGCACGTTGACACGTTTGAACGTTCAAACGTGTCAACGTTTCCAGACGTGTCAACGTTTCTATAGGATCACTACGTCGACGCCAAAGCGGTCCAGGATGCGCCTGATGGGGGTGAAGATCGTGACGAGTTCGGAGCCGGCAAAGAGCAGGCCCACGGCACGGCCCTGTGTATCGAGGATCCCCGACCCTGAGTCTCCCGGGCCGCTCATCGGGCCTGCGAACACCTGATCTACGAAACGTGCCGTGCGTCCTGCGTAGTCGACATCGACCGTGACGTCGACCTGCGTGACGGTCCCCTTGGTCAGGCCGGTTGTGCGTCCCATCTTCTGAATGCTCTGACCCAGCATAGGTTCTGAGCTGCCTGTAGGGATGCCAATGCCCAGGATATCGGGGATCACCCAATCGGGTTGGTCAGGAAGTGCCAACGCCGCATCTAGCAGATTGAGACCGGGCGTCTTCATCACCGGCTGCAGGCGATGGCTGGAACCGGTCAGCCGTGCCAGCAGGTTGAGCAGATCGGCCAGGGTCTGCGCGACCGGGCACTCCGCTTCAGTATCTCCGAAGTCGAGCGGCTCGAACTCGATCAGCGCTCCGATCCTGTCGTTGGCCGTTCCCCCATCAGCGGGCCCGGGCTGGTAGATAGGATCACCGATCTTGCCCGCATTGCTGGCCGCGAGGACGTGGTTGTTGCTGAGGATGTAGGTGGTTCCGTCGCGTTGGACCAGCAGGCCAAAGGTCCCGGCAGTGATGTCGCGATGTCCGATGGAGACACCGGGCTGGGCTGGGCGCATGCGCGCGCGTGGGTCCTCGGCCATCAGCGCTCGAATCCGCCCCGTCTCGACCACGTCGGTCGTCAGACCGGCATATGCCTTGGGAACCAGGTCCTTGGCCCGGAGCTCGGTCGCCGGTATCTTCTGTGTCACCGACACGACGAGACTGAGTTCATCCGTCCGGCGTCCTTCCGAGATCTTGTACCCAAGTCCGCACGCCACGACGTGTTGGAGGCCGAACAGATCCCCCGCCGCCTGGCGGGCGATCTCCCTTTCTCTCTGCAGAACATCGTCATTCATGTCTGTGTGCCTATCCTCTTTGGCTCCTCGGCGCAGGCAGGATTATCCCGCTGCCCGGGGCCGGTCAATTTCCTCAACCCACACTCTGACGTCTTCAAGGGTGCGCGGGATAAGATCTTCCGGATCCAGCTCGCTTGTCGCGACCTTGCGCGTGACGCTGACGATAATCCCCGGCTCCGCAGCCGGCTGCCCATCGCGCATCGGGATGCCGATACCCACGGCGACGACGTTTGCCTTGGCCATCAACGTGAACTCGTACTTTGATTTGATCTCACGCAAATGCGCGAGGCTGTGTCCGGGCTCCTCTTCTGCCATCAACGCTCCTTCCACACTGCGAGCGCGGCTGCGCCACCGATGAGACCGGACCCCAGGATACACACCCAAAATCCCCAGCCCGGTCTGACGGGTGCTGCATGAAGCGTGCTTAGCGCGGGAAGCAGACGGGTGAGGGTGGCGACCGCCGGCAGGACCGCCAGCTCGCCGACGCCCACCATCCACCACGCGCGATACCGTCCCAATCGAGGCGCAAGCCGGATAGAGGCAAGGCATATGAACATCGTGCCAATCCCCCACCAGAAGGGCACACGCCAACCGGGCGTGCGCCACGCGGTGAGGATCTCAGGATAGCGGGGGAGCGTCATCGTTGCCAGGACGCATCCCACCAACGCCGCCCCCAGTCGCACGCCCACGTGCCGGCGGGAGACCAGGATGGGCAGCAGCGCGGCGAGGCCCAATAACGGCAGTTGCAGCGTTTGTAGGTTCACGGTCAGGGCGCCGCTCTCGATGTCGGGGAGCAATCGCAGCAACCCGTAGAGGTCGTACGCGTTCCAGCCCAGCGCCGCGGTCACGGGCTTTCTCGCGATCCATGGTCCAAAATAGCCAACCAGCGCCACCAGCCAGAGGATGAGCAGGCCAAGGTGGAGACGTTGACACGTTGGAACGTTCAAACGTGCGAACGTGGAAACGCGTTCATCCCTCACGGCTTCGCCAGCACGAAGTTGTCGAATGCCACGACGACGATGTCGCCCCGCTGTACGGCATCCGCGAAGAGGGCTACGTTCCCGGGGTCGCGCAGCGCGCTGTCGCTGTAAGTGGCGAGCCGTTCATCATTGACCCACAGGGTGAGCGTGGAGCCCTGGCAGCGCGCGCGCAGTGAGTTCTCCGCCTTCCCCTCGTGGATCGCGTCGCTGTACTCCGGCCCCACCAGTGCGGTCTGCTCGCCATTGACGACGCGCAGCAGCAGATAGTAACCATCGGCACTGATGGCCAGGAGGTAGTAGTTATCCTCATCTTGCTGGCGGCAGAAGACACCCATCCAGTTGTTGACGGATCCCTGTACGTGCCGGACGTCGACGTCGATCAAGACATCCGCATAGTCATACCCGATCAGCGGTGAGTACACCGATGTGCCACCGCCGCGATCCTCCAGGAACAACTCCCCCGCCAGCGCGTAGACGGCGCTGTCTTGCGTGTCAAAGCGTGCCCAGCCGGGGTTGGGGGGCGAGAAGTCGTCGGCGACGATGTAGGAGGTCGGCAGGGGCATCGGCAAGCTCGAAGGAGCCGTTCGTGCACAGCCTGCCAGGGCCACCAGCGAGAGCAGCAGGAGCAAGACGACTCTTGGTTTCATGCTGTGGTCTTTTCGGACGACAAAGATTCGGCCTCGTTTCGCCCAATCGGCAGTTTGATCGAGATCGTCGCGCCCTGTCCCTCGCCCGGGCTTTCTGCCCATACCTCTCCGTGGTGGATCTGGACGACCTCCTTGACCAGCGAAAGCCCTATCCCCATCCCCCCATAGCGACGCGTGGACTGACCGTCGACTTGATAGAAGCGGTCGAAAACGCGATCCAGCTGGGCAGTCGGGATGCCGATGCCGTTATCTTTTACCTGCAGCCGGACCCAGCTATCGTCCGCGAAGGCCAGGAAGCGGACCTCGCTTCCCTCGGGGCTGAACTTCACGGCGTTCTCCAGGACGTGATTCAATGCGCGCAGCATACCCTCTGCATCGATATCAACTGCGGGCAACGTCTGTGGGATCTCCGAGACGATGGTGATGTTGCGGCGTAGTGCATGCTGCCAGATAGCCTTGACTGCAGCGTCACAGATGGGGTACAGGGGCTGTGGGACGAGGCTGAGCCGCCCCACGTCCGCGTCCCCGAGCGTGGTGATCGAGTCGACCAGCCGTACCAGGTTGTTGGTATGCGTATGTATCGCCTGAATCGCCTGGTTGAGGAGAGGGTCGGCCGATGCTCCAAGCGAGCCATCGGCGATGAGATCGACGTATCCCTTCACGATGGCCAATGGGGTCCGCAGTTCGTGGGAGACGTTCTGGATGAACTGACCCTTGAGCGCGTCGAAGTGTCGCAGCTGCGAGAGCGCGTCCTCCGCCTGGCGCAGTCTTCGGCGAAGGTGCTGTGTGCGGTCAGTCTGCACCAGTCGATCGAGCAACCTCGGGAAATAAGGTGCTTCCACATTCTCCGCCGCCAGACATATGATGCCGGGGTGCTGCATCAGAGCTTCGGCATTGTCACAATCGTCCGCCGGAACCAGGAGCACCGTGGTCCCTCTCCATCCTGCCGCGGTCAGTTCCGATGCCCAATGAGCCGCGTCCGGATGACTCACCATCAGCACAGCGTCAGGGGGCTCCGCCGCGATGCACTTGCCCGCCCCATGGATATGGGACGCTGTATCGATCGACAACTCCGGGTGCCGGGCCAGCGCGGAGAGCACCTTCGCTGTCGTGTCGTCTGGCGGGTTTACGTAGAGTAGCTTCATAGCCTTGCGTCGTGACTCAGAACGTGATCTTGAGGGCTATTCTAGCACGGAATCGGGAGGACGATACGGCGGCGCCGGAGGCTCCATCTGGCAGAATAACTGCGCTGCAAACTGCAGGTCGGCATCTTGTCAAAATCGCGTACCTGTGGTAAGATTCTGCCCGTCAGTACACGGCCCGCTAGCTCAATTGGGAGAGCAGGGGTCTCTTAAACCCTTGGTTGCAGGTTCGAGTCCTGTGCGGGTCATTCAGGGGTCTCCCTGGAGATGAAAAGCGCCGATTCCACGGCGCTTTTCGTGTTCTTGGAGCCCGGCGTTTGCTGACGTTCTACCGTGGCTACTCCCAGGACGATGGTGACGTAAGCCGCAATGGAGATCAACAGCAGGCCCTCTGCGACGAGGTACTTGCGAGAAGCCCACAGCCATCCCCAGGGATAGAGCAGCCATTCCGGGATCCGAAACACGAAAGCACGCCATAGGCCGACGATGCGATCCGGGACGGCGGCGAGGAGCAATCCGCCAAGCCAGACGACAATGATGGCGGCTGCTGACAGGCGAGCCGGTGCCTGTTCGATCACTCGATGTCCTTCGGCCGAGAGGATGACGAACAGGGGCAGCAACCAGACGAGGTTCATGACCCACGTTGCCGGTGCCGTCATAAGGATGATGGTCAGTGCCAACACCCAATAGAGAAATTCGGCGGTGACCGGCTCGACCTGGTGGCGATCGACATCGTCACGGCGGTGATAGATGCCGCGGTTGAGCCACTGCCACACGCAGAAAAGCCCGAACCCCAGCAGAAAGAGCCCTATCGAGAGCTCCGATATGCTCAAAGAGAGGCCAAGCCGCGCCGCCGCCGGCGCTACCTCTCTGACCAGGGTCCCATTGGCGAAAAACGAGAAGTACTCACGCAGATAGATTCGGTCATCGGCGGGTCTGGAGCTTGCGAGTCGTGTCATCTCCTCGGGCACGCCGGTGAGCAGCCGGTCCAGCGACTCCGGAGCCAGCAGCATTGCCTCGGTCCCGCCTTCGCCATAGACCGAGATCCGCGGTAGTTGGTGCGTGACGTAGTCCACGGAGAGCCCCGGGGCGACCAACAGCGATGTGACGACGACAAGCCCTAGTCCCACCCCGTACGCCGCGCTCACCGAGAAGCGCCTGCGCAGGAGGAGAAACGGCAGGATCAGGCCAATGTGCAGCTTCAGCAGTGTGGCGACCGCGAGGAGCAGTCCTGCACCCACGTCCCCAATCATGCCGGCTTTCCGACCCCACCGGCCTCGCTTGATCATCAGGGCGACACTTAGCGTCAGGAGCATCAGGGTCAGACAGTCGATCTGACCGCGCTCTAGATGGGTGAGCAACGGATGAAAGAATGCCGTGGCCGTGCCGATGAGCATCCACCCGGCGCGTGTGATGCGTTCGAAGCCGATCACCCATGCGGTGATGACGAGGCTTACGCCCGTACAAAGCAGTTCCGATAGCGCCCACAATGACTTGGCCCATAGATAGGGCAGCCGGGCGAGCGGAACGAAGAGATAGGCAGCGAGGGGCGGGTAGAGAAATCGGCTGTGTGTGTAGCGCGCGACGCCATCCCAAAGCGGCGGGTCCGCCGCCACCTGGTTGACATACGGGTCCAGCCCCCGGTCGACGGCTTCTCCCGCCGTGTAGTACGCCGCGAAGTCCATCTGCAGGCTCAGCCGGGCAAACTGCACAGTAAAGAACAGGAGGCGGCCGAGCGCGACGACCGCGCAGAGCACGATAAGAAGCATAAGGGGCCTCCGCCGGCGAGCGGCCCGCGGCATGCTGCGATGCGTTGGCGACGTGATCATCGTGTAGCTAGCGGGCCTGTAGCAGCGCTTGCCACGTTTCCAAAGCGAGCGATGAGCTTCTCGAGCGACATATGGCCGGTTGTGGTGGCACTGTACTTCATGGACATATCTCCGCGTGGAATGGGTGCTGCTTCCGCACCCTCGATCGTGTCGAGTATGCGCCGGAAGTCTCAACTGCGCAAGTGGCGCGGTTGCCAAGGCAATGATCCATGGTAATGTGTCAGTGGTCGTACCCTGTCCGCCGATACCAATCTCGATCTCACGCTAGGGCACACTGTCCAAAAGGAGCGTCGCATCGATGGAACCGTCCTACCTCCGTTATGAGCTTGAAGATAGCTACATTCACAACTGGCTCGTTGCCGGCCCACAGCGGACGCCGCTACCCGGCCCCGGAGCCGACGCTGACGCCGGCGGGAGTAGTCATGCAGCAGCTCCGGCTGTGATGACGGACTCGGGTATCACCGAGATGCCGGTCGAGTACACCCCGTTCGTCGGTCACAAGGTCACGATCGGTGACTATGAGGGGTCCTGGTCCTACCTGAGTACCCAGGAGGATCACTTTGTTGATCTGAGCGAGATGACGCCCACGCGTCAGTTGTTGCGGGCATGGGCCTACACCCGGGTGGATGTGCCAGTGGCGCAGGACGTGACTCTCTACCTTACGGCATACGGACCCGCTGACGTCTGGGTCAATGACAACCACGTGTTCCATTACGCGTCGACCGGTACCGGCGCCGAGACCGTCTCCTTCACCGTACCTTTTGCCGAAGGTCACAATGCGATCCTGATCCGCTTTGAGCGAGTTGCCCTGGGCGCCGGTTCCTTTGCGGTGGCGCTGCGCGTCATGTCTGCCCGTCCGGGAGACACCTTCGCACCTCTCAGAGGAGGAGCCGTCGCTATTCCCACAACTGTTCTGCCGTTGAAAAGGCGGAGGGAATTGGAGCGTACCTTCGCCGCGGCCCGTCTGCGCAAGAACGTGTTTGAACGACTTGAACAGATCTGCCTGGACTTCGATCCGGTGATGGGACGATGGGCCAGGGGCTTCGCGGTCCGGCTACAGATTCCGAATGGGCAGACCTATTCTGAAACGGAGGTAGGGGCCCGGCCTACGCAGGAAACTGAAGCGACATTGGGGCCGGCGTACACCTTCCCGGAGCGTTTCTTCCACGCGGTCCTGAGACCGACAGAAGAGGAATATATCAACGAGCAGATGTGGGCCATGCGAGAGCTGCCGGTCTGGGCGTTGGACAACAACCGCTTTTCGGATCAGATCTATGGTGAGTTGACGGATCGTCGCTTCGAAGCGCTCAAGCAAGCAGCCCGCTATCCGGACGATGTCTTCGCCGAGATGGCCAAGATGGCGGTGAGTTGGTGGTCGGTGGTCGAGCCGCCTGTTATTGTGCGCGCTATTGACCGGGTAAGTGCCCGCGAGGTTGGCACTATCCGTGAGTTATTGGGGTTGATCGGGATCCTGACGCGGTTTGCATCGGACTCCGCGTTTCCGGCGACGCTGACCGCTCCTCTGGAAGAGGCAATCCTGGGTTACCGCTACGAGGATGAACCCGCAGAAGAAGACGAGGCAGATGCCCTGCTAGTGTCCACTTGCGAGATCCTGGCCGGGGAGCGCTTCCCCGAGCGTGTCTTCGTGGAATCCGGACAAACCGGCACATGGCACCGAGAGCACGGCGAACAGCGGGCGATGGCTTGGCTCAGGCAGCGAGCGGCCGGGGGTTTCGCGGTCTGGGACTCTGACATCGTCTTTGCTGAGGTCATAGCCGCCCTGGTGCATCTGGTCGAGTTTGCTGAGAAGGACGAAGTGTGGGAGATGGCGACCGCTATGCTGGACAAGACTCTGTTCAGCCTGGCACTGAATTCCTTCAAGGGCGTCTTTGGCTCCACTCGCGGCGCGACCGAGGCGGGCCAGCTTTTCCACGGTATGCTGGAAGCAACTTCGGGTATCGGCCGGCTGATGTGGGGGATGGGAGCGTTCAACAGCGAGACGATTGGCTACGTCAGCCTTGCCTGTGCGGACGAATACGGGTTCCCGCAGCTCATCCAGGAGATTGCGGGGGATCAGCCAGAGGCGATGTGGAGCCGTGAACAGCACGCGCCAGGCCTGGTCGGAGGCGGAGGGGCCAACCCAGTCAACAAGGTGATGTACCGCACGCCGGACTATGCGCTCAGCTCGGTGCAGGACTACCGGCCCGGACAGCCGGGAAGTCGTGAGAACGTCTGGCAGGCCACGCTGGCGCCGGGGGCGACCGTCTTCGTTAACCATCCCGCCTGTTCGGATTTCCACGAAGCCCGGCGGCCCAACTACTGGCGGGGCAACGCTTCTCTGCCGAGAGTTGCGCAATGGCAGGATGTCCTGATGGCGATCTATGCGCTACCCGAGGATGATTGGATGGGATTCACCCATGCTTACTTCCCCGTTGATGCCTTTGACGCCTATGAGTTACACGGCGGCTGGGCGTTTGCGCAGAAAGGCTCGGGCTACGTCGCACTGACGGCGGCGCGGGGCATTGCACTGCTGGAGACAGGGCTGCAGGCAAAGCGTGAGTTGCGTTCCTACGGACGACAGAACGTCTGGCTCTGCCAGATGGGCCGAGAGGCCCAAGACGGCACGTTCTCCGCATTCCAGGAAGCCGTTCTGAGCCGCCCGCCGGCTTTCCAGGCGTTGTCGGTACAGTATACCGGCCTTCGCGACGAGACGTTCTCCTTTGGATGGGAGGGCCCACTGCTGAGGAATGGTGAGGTGGAGCCCATTACCGGCTTCCGACACTTCGAAAGCCCCTATGGCGTTGCGGATCTGCCTGCGGACGAGTTCATCATCATGGTGGGCGAGAGGGCATTGCGCTTGCACCTCGACTGACCTCATTCTGACAATTGGTATGTTGACATACTAAAACTACCTGTGTATACTATGGGCATTGTCGCCATGCGGCAATCTGCGCACCGAGCCCTTTGGGACTCGGTCCATTTGTTCGTTTGAATCTTCCCTCCGTGCAAAGGAATGCACCCAAGCTCTATGGTTCCTTCTAATAGCAGAGTACGGACTATCCTATTGGTTGTGTTAGCCTATGCGTTGTGGTTAGCCTCTGCAGCGCTTGCACTGTGGCTGATGCTACAGATGCGTCTCCTTTTCCTGGTTGATCTGCCCATGCGAATGCCTAACGTGAGTCCTTGGGCGCTCAGCAGCATCGATAAGTTCGGTACGGTCGGGCTTGGGGTTCTGTGGCTGATCTTCATTGTCGTGGCTGAGGAGTATTTCCGGCGCCTGATCGACGGCAGATTCTCCGGCCGCGCCATCATGAGGCTCTTCGCTGTTGAAGGGCTGCTTATGGGTGGGGTCTATCTGTGGCGCCTCTTTCTGTGAAGGTAGCAGGACGTATCACCGGTTTCTGATCTGTGCAGCATCGTTTCTTTTGACTGTCCCAGGATATGGTAACGATATCATAGAGAGGAGGTGATGGATCAGCGAGATATAGCAACGGCTGCCCTAATTGGAGGTATGGCAACATCGGCTAGTTGCATCAGAAGATGTATCCCCCGGGGAGGAGACGAAGAATGAGTAAGCGAGGCAAGATCACGCGACGTGAGTTCCTGTATGTTTCGACGTTAGCGGCTGCCGGTGCAATCTCGGCGGCTTGCGGGGCAACACCGACCGCGGAGCCCGCCCCTACGGCAGAACCTAGATGCACAGCCGGTAGGCCACGATGGCTCCCGTACTTCGGGCTCGCGGTACAAGGAAGCGCCGGAGCTGGCAGCGTTGGTGGCGGCGGGCACGCTGCCGCCGGTGGATGAGCGGCTGCCTTTGGAGCCGTTTGTTGTTGGGCCCGGTAGCCGGATTGTTGAGGAGGACCTGGACTGGGAAGTGGGTCGCTACAGCGGGCCGGACGAGGTCCTGCGGACCGTGACCAACCAAGCAGAGTGGTCCTACCCCTGCCAGCACAGCACCTACGAATGGCTGCTGAACACGCCGGTGCACCACATTGGCCCGATAACCGGAGGTATCTGCAGTTCCTGGAGTGTCAATGAGTCCTGCACCGAGTATGAGCTGACGCTGCGCAAGGGGCTCAAGTGGTCTGATGGAGTGCCCGTCACGACCGCGGACACCGACTTCGCCTGGAACGACTTTGTCCTCAATCCGGAGTTGGTGTCGACGGTCAGCCGCTACTATCGCGATGGCGCCACGACCTCGGGTGACGTGTTGACGCTCGACATCGTCGACGACTTCACGTTCAAACTGACCCTCAAGGAGTCCAACGGTCGCTTGCTGAAGCAACTGGGAATGGGCACCCTGTGGGGGAACTACGGCTACTTCCTCAAGCCCCGGCACTACATGGAGCAGTTCCACAAGGACTTTGCCGACCCCGATAAACTCCACACCATACTGGTTGAGGCGGGGCTCACGGATGCGGAATGGTACCGGAACTTCCTCAACATAGACGTCGGCGGCGGTGGCACCTGTGCGGCACGCATGATCGGCAATCCGGTCCTGAATCCCTATCTGGTCATGGACCACCCGGATACCCTGCTCATCCTGGAGCGCAATCCCTATTACTACCGCGTCGACACCGAGGGACAGCAGCTCCCCTACGTCGGTCGGACCGAGAGTGTCGTGGTCTCCACCCTGGAGAACATTCCTACCGCGATCGTAGGTGGCGGCATCAACTGGTGTCGCGAGATCCTCAACCACACCGACATCGCGCTCTACAAGGAGCACGAAGCTGAGAACAACTACAAGGTCAACCTGAACTTGGTCTACCACAACGCGCCGGTCGCGCTCTTCGTGAACTTCAACAACGCCGATCCGGTATGGGCGGAAGTAGTTGCGAAGCGGGAGTTCCGTCTCGGTCTCGCCTCAGCGATCAACTTCGACGAGATCATCCAGGTGCTGTTCCTGGGCATGGGGGAGAAGAACCCCTGGCTGCCCGGCTCGTATGACCCGGTGCAGGCCGGTACGTACTTCGATCAGGCCGGCCTCGACCAGAAGGACGCCGACGGCTGGCGCCTTGGGCCTGATGGTAACCGCTTCGAGTTCAGGTTCGACGTGCGGCTGGATGCGCTCTATGCCAAGCCCGCAGAGGTCATCAAGAGCCAACTCGAGGAAGTCGGCATCTACACCCCCATGAAGTCGATGGAGCAGACGCTGTGGAGCGCGACGCGGGACGCCAACGAGCTGAAGGGGAGCATCGACTGGCTGGATGACTGCAACTGGCCGTTCCTCACCCAGGACTACATGCCTGACAGTCGTATCCTGTGGGCGCAGCAGTGGCACCTCTGGCAGACCTCCGGCGGCGCCGAAGGCGAGGAACCGCCCGACTGGATGAAGGAACTGTATGCGATCGATGTCGAGCTATCCGCCGTGAACCCCAACACGGATCAGGGCCTGGCGGCTCAGGACAAGCTTTTCACCTGGTACAATACGAACGTCCCGATGTTGCCTCTGTCGCGGAATGTCGCCGATCCTCTGATCATCCCACCCAATCTCGGCAACATGGCGCACTCCGGTCGTTCGTCGGCCGTGTGGTTCTCTCAGGAGCAGGTCTTCTTCAAGGCGTAGTTGGACCTGGAGAGGCAACCGACTGATCGTAAATAGTCGAGGCTCCCAGGTGTCGCTCTTGCGGGCGACACCTGGGAGCCAGGTTCGAAGGTCTCGCGCTGGAACGACAGGTGAGTGGCACAAGGTAGCTGGAAGGAATCCGGCGACAGTCGGTGCTCGGAAATAGGGCGCTATCCGCCCTTTTTGGGGAAGGAGAAGGTGCTGAATGCTTGCTTATATCGCTCGCCGTTTTGTGATCATGATCCCGATGTTGGCGCTGTTGTCGATCATCTCTTTTGTGATCATCCAGCTTCCGCCGGGCGATTACCTGACGACCTATATCAACGGGAGGCGAGCCGCGGGTGAGGTGTTCAACCAGGCGGAGATTGACGCCCTCAAGGCGCAGTACGGTCTCGACCAGTCCATTTATGTTCAGTATACGAAGTGGATCGGCAACATCCTATTGCACGGCAACTTCGGAATGTCGTTCTTCTGGAGTCGCCCGGTCAACCAGTTGCTGGTGGAGCGTCTGCCCATCACTATGTTCGTCTCACTGTCGAGCCTCCTGGTGGTCTATGTGCTGGCGATCCCTATCGCCATTTTCTCCGCCATCTATAAATACTCCTGGTTCGACTATCTGGCGACCACCTTCGGCTTCATCGGTTTGGCAATTCCGAGTTTCCTGTTGGCCTTGGGCATCTCTTGGATGTTTTTCCTCGCCAGCGGGAACATGGTCACGAGCCTCTACTCGATGGAGTTTAGAGACGCTCCATTTTCGTTCGCAAAGTTTCTGGATTTGCTGTCGAACGCGTGGCTGCCCATCGTGATCATTGGACTGTCGGGCACGGCCGGGCTGATCCGTACGTTAAGGGCGACGCTGTTGGATGAGCTGTCAAAGCCCTATGTGGTCACGGCGCGTTCGAAAGGGTTGACCGAAACGCGGCTGTTACTGAAATACCCCGTACGGATCGCGATGAATCCCGTCTTCAGCACGATCGGGTGGTTGTTGCCCGGCCTGATCAACGGTGGCGTCATCGTCGGGATCGTGCTCAATCTCCAGATGATCGGCCCGGTGCTGATGCAGGCCACACTCAACCAGGATATGTACCTGGCGGGGAGCATTGTGTTGATCCTGGGGGTGCTGACCGTGTTCGGGACGCTGATCTCGGATATCCTGCTGGCCTGGCTCGATCCGCGGATTCGCTATGGAGCAGAGGGGTAAAGTAATCATGGCAGACGTAATCGCAGACGTCCAGGGCGCGGGTGTTCGCGGAATGCATATGGCAGAAGCCGGCGAGACGTTCTACACGGCCTCGGGGTGGCAGCTTATGTGGTGGAAGTTCAGGAAGCATCGTGTTGCGGTGATCGCAATCGTGGTCTTGCTCGTGATGTATTTCTTTGCGATCACTGCCGATCTGTTTGCGCCCTATGACACGGGCCAGCGTTTCGGCACGTGGGAGATTGCCCCACCGGCTCGGATCCACTTGCGCGATGCCTCAGGTAAATGGGTGGGCCCCTTCGTCTACAAGTTGGACCGCACGGTCAACCCGGAGACCTTTCGTGTGGGTTTCATCGAAGATACGTCAGCGATGTACCCGATACGCTTCTTTATCCCGGCAGAACCCCGCAAGCTATTGGGGCTGATCACACTGAACTGGCGTTCC
Organism: uncultured Chloroflexia bacterium; assembly: GCA_963775195.1. Lineage (GTDB taxonomy): Bacteria > Chloroflexota > Anaerolineae > B4-G1 > SLSP01 > PWVB01. Next base: position 147,402 of record CAVZIC010000016.1, on the reverse strand, counting down.
TTCGGGACCACAGTAGACCAGCCGGTCTTCCTCTTTGGCTCGGATATGTTGGGGCGTGACGTGTTCTCTCGAACCCTCTATGGGTCGCGCATCTCGATGTTCATCGGGTTTGGCGGTGTCATTTTCACTTTCGCCCTCGGGGTGAGCCTGGGCGGAATTGCCGGCTACCTCGGCGGTGTCGTTGACGAGGTCATCATGCGCGTCGTCGACTTCATGGTCGCGACGCCATCCATCCCTCTGTGGATGGGGTTGGCGGCGGCCATCCCGCGTGACTGGCCGGTCGTCAGGACCTACTTCGCCATCACGATTATCCTATCGGTGTTGGGGTGGGGTGGCCTGGCGCGGGCCGTCCGTGGCAAACTGCTCTCGTTGCGTGAGGAAGACTACATCATGGCCGCACAGGTCTATGGTGCGCCCATGACCCGGCTGATTGGCCGGTATATGCTCCCGAACTTTATGAGCTATCTGTTGGTCAACATCACGCTGGCGGTCCCCTACACCATCCTGGGCGAGACATCGCTCAGCTTCCTGGGGTTGGGGATCCAGGCGCCCGCGGTGAGCTGGGGGACGTTGCTGAGGGATGCACAGCAGCTCACTGTGGTGGCGCAACGCCCCTGGCAGCTGATCCCTGGGATTTTCGTGGTGCTCACAGTGCTCATGTTCAACTTCATCGGCGATGGGCTGCGCGATGCTGCCGACCCGTATTCGAGGCTGTAGCCTTGTGGTAGCTCGCGTTCTCCCTATCTCTCATCCAAGAGGAGTCGGTCATGGAAAAAGAAGCCTATCTACAGCAGATCGCTGAGACCCGAGCCGAGCGCATCCGCTGGTGGCAAGCGGCGCGCTTCGGGATGTTCATCCACTGGGGGCTCTATGCCCAGTTAGGGCGTCATGAATGGGTGATGAACCGCGAGCGGATTCCTCTCGCCGAATACGAGAAGCTGGCTGCGACGTGGAATCCGAAGGAGCGCCCTGCACGCGAATGGGCTGCGCTGGCCAAGCAGGCCGGCATGAAATACATGGTGATGACCACCAAGCACCACGAGGGTTTCTGCCTCTGGGATACCCAGCAGACGGACTACAACGCCGCCAAGTGCGGCCCCGGACGGGATCTGGTACGTGAGTTCGTGGAGGCCTGCCGCGAGTTCGACCTGAAGATCGGTTTCTACTACTCATTGATGGATTGGCACCATCCGGACGGTGCAGCGTGCGCGAAGGATGAAGGTGCACGCCGGCGCTTCCTTGATTTCACCCAGGGGTGCGTGCGCGAGTTGATGAGCAACTATGGCAAGATCGATATCCTCTGGTACGACGTCTCCTGGCCGTTGAGCAGCCCTGAGGCCTGGGAAAGCGTCAAGATGAACACGATGGCGCGCGAGCTGCAGCCGCACATCCTGATCAACAACCGTTCTCAGCTACCCGAGGACTTCGGCACGCCGGAGGAACACGTCACAGCAGAGGAAGAGGGTCGCGCATGGGAGGCCTGCATGACCTTCAACGGCTCCTGGGGATACATGCCGATCGCCCCCGATTGGCGCCCGGTGCGTGAGGTCATCGATATGTTGCGCACGGCGACCGCGGGCCAGGGCAACCTGTTGCTGAACATCGGCCCTGCGCCGGATGGTTCGGTTCCGCCCGAAGCTACGGAACGCCTCACCGCGGTGGGCCAGTGGGTCAGCAAGAACGGCGAGGCGCTCTATGGCCAGGTCGACCGCGCCGGACGCGGCCGGGTAGAGTTCATGAATACCGGTAAGTGGACGCTCAAGGATAATACTGCCTACTACTGGTGCGAGCGATGGCCGGGATCTGAGCTGGTCATCGGCGGCCTGCGCACGAAGTTGGTCAAGGCCAGTTTCTTGGCCGACGGGACCCCGATCACGTTTGAGCAGACCGAAGAGCGGTTGATTCTCAAGAACCTGCCCCACTTCGCTCCGGATCGCATAGCGGGCGTCACAGTGATCAAGTTGGAATTCGACAGTCCCCCCGTGCAGAAGCTCGGTGCGGGGTGTGTGCTCCTTGACTAGGAGGAATGATGGTTGCCGATAATCTGGAGGTCACGGGTGCCCCAAAGGCCAACGGCAGGGTGTTGCTGGAGGTCGAGGGACTGAAGACGTACTTTCCCCTGGAAGAGGGGACGGTACGGGCCGTGGATGGAGCAGACTTCACGATCGAGCGGGGAAAGACTCTGGCGGTCGTGGGGGAGAGTGGCTGTGGTAAGAGCGTCACCGCGCAGTCCATTCTCAGGATTGTCCCGCCGCCCGGGCGGATCCTGGAGGGAGGGCTGCGCTACTATCGCTATACCGACGATAAGGAGTCCTTCGCGATGGCGGATGTCATCGATCTCACAAAGCTCGATCCCAAGGGACCGGAAATCCGTGAGATCCGGGGCAATGAGATCGCCATGGTCTTTCAGGAACCGATGACCTCCCTCTCTCCTGTACACACAATGGGCAACCAGATCATGGAGAACATCATGCTGCACCAGCACGTGTCGAAGGCGGAGGCCCGCGAGCGAGCTATCCATATGCTGGAGCGCGTGGGCATGCCCCGACCCTCGGTCACGGTTGACAGCTATCCCTTCGAGCTCAGCGGCGGCATGCGGCAGCGCGGGATGATTGCTATGGCGCTATCGTGTAATCCGAACCTGTTGATCGCCGATGAGCCGACGACTGCCCTTGACGTGACGACTGAGGCCCAGATTCTTGATCTGATGCGCCAGTTGCAGCAGGACCTGGGCATGGCCATTATGTACATTACGCACGATCTCGGCGTAGTGGCCGAGATGGCCGATGCGGCTGTCGTGATGTACCTGGGGAAAGTGGTGGAGGAAGCGGATGTCGATTCGCTCTTCTACAATGCACTGCATCCCTATACCCAGGCGCTGCTGCGGTCCATCCCACGGATCACTGAGAATCGGACGCAGTGGCTCGAGGCGATCAAGGGTATGGTGCCGGATCCCTACCACCTTCCTTCAGGATGCCCGTTCCACCCACGCTGTCGACATGCCCGCCCCGAGTGTCAGGAGATAGACCCACCGTGGATCGAGATGGAGGCTGGGCATTGGGTACGATGCATTCTGTACGTCGATGGCGCGAGCCGCTCAACAGCCGGGCGCTCGGACCAGGACCGCCAGGCGTAAGGGGAGAGAAGCGTATGGCAGAGAGAAAAGACGAGCGGCTCTTGGAGGTATCAAACCTGCAGAAGTACTTTCCCATCAAGAAGGGGTTCTTCAGGAAGACCGTGGGCAACGTCAAGGCGGTGGACGACATCAGCCTGTATGTGAACGAGGGCGAGACCTTGGGGCTGGTGGGCGAGAGCGGTTGCGGCAAGACGACGACCGGTCGCTGCATCCTGCGTGCAATTGAGCCGACCGCCGGGGAGATCATGTTCCGCGATCAGCGCGACGGATGGGTTGATCTCCGATCGCTGGAGCGGTCGGAGTTGAACCGGGTCAGACAGCAGATGCAGATCATCTTCCAGGATCCCTATTCCTCGTTGAACCCCCGGATGACGCTCTTGGAACTGGTGGGCGAGCCCCTGGTGATCAACCATGGCCTGCGAGGACGGGCACTGGAGGATCGTGTGGCGGAGTTGCTTCGGTCGGTAGGGCTGCGCCCCGAGTATCTGCGCCGCTACCCGCATGCGTTCAGCGGTGGTCAGCGACAACGGATCGGCGTTGCCCGCGCGCTGGCATTGAGTCCGCGTTTCATCGTCTGCGATGAGCCGGTTTCGGCGTTGGACGTGTCGGTCCAGGCTCAGACGCTGAACCTGCTCCGTGAGTTGCAGGGCAGCTTTGGCCTGACGTACCTCTTCGTTGCCCATGATCTGAGTGTGGTCCGGCATATCGCCGATCGTGTAGCCGTGATGTATGTGGGAAAGTTGGTCGAAATGGGGGTCACCGACGAGATCTACCCGGCTCCCTTGCATCCTTATACTGAGGCGCTCATGTCGGCGGTACCGCGGCCTGATCCGCGAGCGACGAAGCAACGCATCGTGTTGGAGGGTGAGGTAGCCGACCCGTCCAATCCCCCGAGCGGCTGCTATTTCCATCCCCGGTGTCGCTACGCCAAGGAGATCTGCCACGTCGAGACGCCGGTGTTGCGCGAGTTGAGCCCTGCGCACTTCGTGAGTTGCCATCGCGCTGAGGAGCTATCCCTATCCGGCGTGGCATAGGTAGCTACTACCTCTACGAGATACTGCGATAACCCTTAACCGAACCAGGAGACAACGGATGGCAGAATCAGAATCACCCGAGAGAACCGTAAAGCTCACCGATGCGATGATGCCCAGGATGGAGAAAGTCGCTGCGGCCATGCACGTGGAGCTGGCGGAGGCAGTGGACTATCTGCTCCGGCGGGCGCTTGAGGAACGCGAGTCAAGGCCCGCAATCGTTGAGACGCGTGGTCAGCGAGCAGGTGCGCACCTTGATGCTCGCCTGGCCTGGTGGCGTGCGGCCAAGTTCGGCATGTTCATCCATTGGGGCCTCTACGCCGTCCCCGCGGGCCAGTGGGGGGGGCAGGAGATCCCGGGCATTGGCGAGTGGATTATGTATCGCGCACGCATCCCTGTGAGCGAGTATGAGAAGCTGGCCGATCAGTTCAACCCCGTAAAGTTCAATGCTGCCGAGTGGGTGTCGCTGGCCAAGCGCGCCGGGCAGAAATACATGGTCATCACGTCCAAGCACCATGATGGTTTCTGCATTTTCGACTCCAAGGTCAGTGACTATGACATCATGGACCGGACATCCTTTGGGCGGGATCCGCTCAAGGAGTTGGCCGAGGAATGCGCCAAGCAGGGCATCAAGCTTGGCTTCTATTACTCGCAGACGCAGGACTGGCATCACCCGGACGGGGATGGCAACGATTGGGATTACGATCCCGCCACCAAGAACTTCCAGAAGTATCTGGATGAGCTCGTCAAGCCACAGGTGCGCGAACTGCTCACCAACTACGGGCCCGTGGCCCTGATCTGGTTTGACACTCCCAAGGGCATCACCAAGGAGCAGAGCGAGCAGTTGCTGGAGTTGGTCCACGGGGTACAGCCCGACTGTCTCGTGTGCGGGCGCATCGGTAATCAGTTGGGCGACTATGCGTCGGCGGGTGACAACCGGATACCTGGCGAGGCCGTGACCGTCGACTGGGAGACCCCGGCAACGATGAATGACACCTGGGGTTTCAAGGTCAACGACCACAACTGGAAGTCGACAGAGGAGCTGATTCAGAAGCTGGTGGACATCGTCAGCAAAGGTGGGAACTACCTCTTGAACGTCGGGCCGACGTCTGAGGGCGTGATTCCCCAGCCGAGCGTCGACCGGCTGTCCGGCATGGGCAAGTGGCTGGACGTCAACGGCGAGGCGATCTACGACACCAAGCCCGGTCCCTTCCAGGGCCTGGGGTGGGCGCGAAGCACCGCCAAGCCCGGCAAAGTCTACGTGCATGTCTTCGACTGGCCCGCTGATGGCGTGCTCAAGCTCCCGTCGCTGCCGCAGGGCGTGACCGGCGCTTATCTTATGCAGGACCCGGGTACCGCGCTTAAGGTCGAGCAACAGGGCGACGCCCTGGTCGTTCACGGCCCTGGCAGCGCTCCCGATCCTGTGGCGACGGTGGTGGTTCTATCGCTGGAGAGTTGAGCGGATCATCGGTCCGTCTGAAGCGCCGGGTTGGTGGTGACGAATGTCGGAAACGTGATCTTGAGAGGCGGGGCGTTACGGCGCCCCGCCTCTTCTCGTGAGAGGCGAGGCTGATGTGATCCAGCAGCTAACTCGACGGCGGCAGGGGCCGGGTTTCTTCCCGACAGTCCGCGGCAATGCCCGGGTGATTTCGATCACGGAGGGCGTCGCAGCCGTATCGTTCCAGTGGTATCGAACCTATGTGTCACTCTACATGGTGGCGCTGGGGGTCACCGCCCTGCAGGTTGGGTGGCTGGAGAGCGTGCTCATCTTCACGCAGTTTATCAGCACCTTGATGGGCGGATACTTTGCCGACCGGTTCGGGCGCAAGCGGGTGCTGGTGGTTTTCGATATCCTCTGCTGGGGCGTGCCTATGGGCCTCTATGCTATCGCGCGCAACCCGTGGTACTTCCTGATTGGACGGTTCATCAACGGCTTTGTCTACGTCGTGAACCCCAGCTTCCAATGCCTCTTTGTCGAGGATGTGCCTGCGGAGCACCGGGCGGCGGTCTTTCGCATGGTGCAGTTCCTTTCGTCCGGGGCCCGCCTCCTCGCACCAGCAGCAGGCTTCCTTGTCGCGATGCTGGGCATTGTTCCTGCCGGTCGCATCCTTGCGGCGATCGTCATGGTGTCCTCGGTCGGCATCGCCGTTGTCCGCCAGTTCACGCTGCAGGAGACCAGCATGGGGCGGGCGCGTATGATCGACACGTTGGATCTGGCCCCGATGGAGCTGGGCCGGGAGTATCTCGCGGCCCTCAAGACGATGTGGGTGGACCGGCGTATCCGGCTCTTCGTGTTGGTGCGCAATCTGTTGACGTTCAATACCGTGATCTGGACCACCTACGTAGCGATCTATATGACCGATCGGCGTGGCATCGGGCTTGCGGATTCGACCATTGCGATTTTCCCTTTCATCTCCGCGGTTGTGACGATGGCGATGATCCTCCTGGCGTCCCGGCGCACGCCGGGTAAGCAGGTCTTCGGGAATTTGGTCGTGGGCCAACTCCTGAGCGTCGTTGCCTGCCTCTGCATGGTGGCCTCGCCTAGCGGGACGATCTGGTGGGCTATTCTCTGGTCCGTCGGAAGTGCTGTGAGTGTAGCCTTGTTCAGACCCGCCAATGACAGCTACTGGGCCAACATCATTGGGGATCGCGAGCGGGCGCTGGTCTTCTCAGCGAGTGGCGCCCTGACAGCATTGGTCAGCCTGCCGGCGGCGCCATTGGCTGGGATGCTCTACACGTCGTCGCCCCGCGGACCGTTTGTGCTCGGAGTCGCGGTGCAGGTTGTCGCATTGGTGCTTACGTTGTTGTTGCGACGCGAGGATAGCCGGGACGTCCTCGGCACCTCCGGGCGCCGCGTGAACCATAGCCACCTCACGTCCCTTTCTGGTGTTCCTCAGAGATGCGTGCGCGCTCTCACCGCCGCCACGACCTGCTCCGCATGGCGGCGCACCTGCGAACGGGAGGCCCCGTCCAGTGCCGGGCTCTCGTGGTCGTGCAGCCATTGCCCGCCGTAAGTCTCTCGATAGGCCTCAGGAAGGTCGTCGGAAAGCGCTTGACCGGACATGACGCCGAAGGCGAGCGTCCACGAACGCGGTACGACGTCGAGGTTGTAGCCCCCCCCTCCACAAGCCAACCAGGGCATCGTCGCCAGCTCGTCGAACTCGGCGAATAGAGCCGCGTGGCCCTCGGTGGTGAGGGCGAGCTGGGTGAGCGGATCGAGGAAGTGGGTGTCCACCCCCAGTTGCGTAACCAGCACGTCGGGTGCGAAGCGCCTGACCAGGGCGGGCACCAGCTCGCGAAAAGCCCAGAGGTAGGTCGCATCATCGGTATAAGGGTAAAAGGGGATGTTGACGCTGTAGCCCTCGCCTGCACCCGAACCGCTCTCTTCCACAGAACCCGAGCCCGGGAAGAGGGTCCGCCCGTCCTGGTGCAGCGAGATCGTGAGCACTCGGTCGGTAGTGTAGAACGCATTCTGAACCCCGTCGCCGTGGTGCGCGTCAATGTCCACGTAGGCGACGCGCTTTCCCTGCGCCACGAGCCAGGCGATGGTCACAGCGACGTCGTTGAAGATGCAGAAGCCCGAGGCGTGACCTGGTGCGGCATGGTGTAGCCCCCCGCTGAAGTTGAAGGCTACGTCGCAGGTCCCGGCTAGCAGCCGTTCGGCAGCCATGAATCCCGCCCCCCGCCTTCAGCGAGGAGCTCTCGTACATACCGTTGAAGATGGGGTTGTCCCCTGGTCCGAAGCCGTAGCGGTGGGCGGAAAGGCGGTCGCCACCCGCACTCAGTCGCCGTACAGTATCGATGTAGTCGAGGGTATGGAAGAGTGCCAACTCGTCTTCGGTGGCCAGGCGTGGCTCAATGACCTCAACGTTGGGCGCCGCGAAGGCGTGATACCCATCCAGTAAGGCCACTGTACGGGCCAATCGCTCCGGTTTGAGCGGGTGTTTTCCCCCGAACCCGGCGCGCCAGAGCGCGGGCGATGAGATGAAGAGCGCGCGGCGGGGGGATCGGCGGTCCTGCGTCTTTGCGGCCGGCAGTCGTTGGCCATGGAGCCTCCTATTGTGCGGTTGAATGCGTCTCATGTTACCGCGAGTCGAAGAGATCGGCGACTGATTTTCGCGCATTCTTTGACGCCGTTTTCCGGTCATTCGTCACTCGCTGATCCATTGCGCAATGGTATAACAATTATATCTTTCATAGGAGGATCGTGCATGACCCAATTGAGCGTCTTTGAGACGGTGCTAGCGCAGTTTGGCAAAGCCGCGGATCTTATGGGGATGAATCCTGAGATTCGCAAGATTTTGTCAGATCCGACGAATGAGATTGTCGTGAACTTCCCGGTAGTGATGGACGACGGGTGCGTGCGTATGTTCACCGGCTATCGGGTCCAGCACAACAACGTGCTGGGACCCTACAAAGGCGGATTGCGCTTTCACCCCGCTGTGGACATCGATGAAGTTCGTGCGCTGGCTGCGTGGATGACCTGGAAGACGGCTATCGCCGGCATTCCCTTCGGGGGTGCCAAGGGTGGGATCCAGATGCGGCCCTGGGACTTCAGCCAGGCAGGAGCTGGAACGGATCACGCGGCGCTTTACGTTTGCGCTGGGCAGCAACATCGGGCCGGAGTACGATATCCCCGCGCCGGACGTCAACACCAACGCGCAGATTATGGCGTGGATCCTGGACACCTATCTGCAGATGATGCCCCCCCTGGAGCGTAACCGCTGCGTCCACGTGGTGACGGGCAAGCCGGTGGAATCGGGCGGAAGCGTAGGTCGCGACAAGGCGACGGGTCAGGGGCTAACCTACGTGCTGGCGGAGTGGGCCAAAGACCATGACTTCAAACTGGAGGGTGCCACGTACATCATCCAGGGCTTCGGCAACGTCGGCTCGTGGGCTGCTCGCTTGCTCAAGCCGCTGGGGGCGGTGATGGTCGGCATAGAGGATCACTCCGTCGCGCTGGTCAACCCCAATGGCATCGACCCCGACGACCTGGCGGAGTACGTGGCACGCGAGGGGCGCGCGCAGGGCTATCCCGGTGGCAGGGTCGTCGATCACGAGACGTTCTTTAGCACGAAGGCCGACTTCTTCGTCCCGGCGGCACTGGAGAGCCAGATCACGGCAGAGACCGCACCTTTGCTTGACGTCAAGCTGGTGGTCGAGGGCGCGAACGGCCCGACGGACATCGATGGCGACAGGATCTTGCAGGAGAAGGGGATTCTGGTGCTCCCTGACGTCCTGGCGAACTCGGGCGGCGTGATTGTCAGTTATTTCGAATGGCTGCAGAACAAGCGTAGCGAGTTCTGGGATTTGGAAGAGGTTGACGCCAAGTTGCACAAGCAGATCGTTGGAGCCTATCGGCGGGTGCGCGATGCCATGCGTCATTACGAGACGGATTGGCGCATGGCGGCGTACATCGTGGCGCTCGATCGTCTGCAGACGGTGTATCGAGAGCGGGGATATTCCCGTAGAGGACGCTGACAGCTGTCAGCCGTCAGCTATTGGCGGTCAGCGAGATCACCCGGTTGCCCAGAACACTCATCGCGCCACCGGGTGAGTTCGCTATCCTAACACACGTCAGGACGTCATCCTGATCCCTGATCAACCTTTCCCTTCCCCTCTCTTTGATTCCCACCCGAACGCAAGTACAATAACATCGTTATCCCAATGGGAGCCCTATGCCCACGATCAAAGATGTTGCCAACCGAGCAGGCGTCGCACCTATCACGGCCTCGCGTGTTATCAACGACTCCGGCTACGTCAGTGAAACGACCCGTCAGCGTGTGGAGGTTGCCATTGAGGAGTTGGGCTACGTGCCCAACCGCATCGCGCGCAGCCTGCGGTCCAAGGAGACCTATACCCTGGCGCTGGTGCTGAGCGACATCGCCAACCCCTTCTGGCCGATCGTGGCGCGGGGGGTTGAGGACGTCGCCAATGAGGATGGCTTCAGTGTGATCCTCGGCAACACCGACGAGTCGGAGGCGAAAGAGTACGACTACGTGCGCGTCCTTCTGCAGAAACAGGTGGACGGGTTCATCCTGGTTCCCACGCGCAGCGATACGCGCTCAATCGCACTGATCCGGAAGCAGAAGGTGCCGTTGGTTGTCGTGGACCGGTCCGTATGGGCTCCGGTCGATACGGTGCTATCGGACTCAGTCGGTGGCGCCTACCAGCTGACGTGCCATCTGCTGGAAGCTGGACACACCCGCATCGCTATGCTCAGCGGCCCGCTTGAGGTGTCGACCGCCGTCGACCGGGTCGCCGGTTATCGCCGTGCACTGACCGAGGCCGGCATCCCGGTGGATGAGCGGATGGTGATTTACGGCACCTTCACGCAGCCGGGAGGATACGAGATGACCCAGCAGGTCCTTGCGCTCACGCCCCGCCCGACAGCTTACTTCGCGGCCAACAACTTCATCGCCATCGGTGTTCTCAGGGCACTCCGCGACTCGGGGCTGCGAGTGCCGGACGACGTGGCGCTGGTCGCCTTTGACGACCTGCCCCCTACCTTCGCTATGGACGCCTTCCTCACCGTCGTGTCCCAGCGAGCTTATGAGATGGGCCAGATCGCCACGCGCTTGCTGCTCAAGCGTCTGAAGGAACAAGAACCTCAGGGGCCTGAGGAGATCGTTCTGCCCATAGATCTCTTGGTGCGACGATCGTCGCAAACGAGAATGGTTGATCAGCTATCATACAAGGAGACATCATGATCACGCGTGCATTCGGCAAGACCGGCTGGCAGGTCTCGGCCATTGGCCTCGGAACCTGGAACATCGGCAACCAATGGGGAGACATCGATGATGTGACGGCCTGGGCGACGATTCGTCAGGCCTTTGATGCAGGCGTCAATCTCTTCGACACGGCGGAGTCATATGGCGAACCCAACGGCTTGTCCGAGGAGCGGTTGGGCACAGCGCTTGCCGGCATCCGCCACCAAGTCTATGTCGTCAGCAAGATCGGCCATTGGGGGGCCCGCACGGGTCAGAGCGTGCCCAAGACCACGGTGGATATGATCCGGTTGTGTGCGCACGCCTCGCTCCACCGTCTGCGCACGGATTGGCTTGACGTCGAGCTTTGCCACGAGGGCAATATCGAGGACCCGAGCGTCTACCTGGAGGCCTTCGAGATGCTCAAACAGCGAGGGCGCATCCGGGCCTACGGTATCTCCACCGACAGCCTGGAGGTACTCAAGCGCTTCAACGTCAATGGCACGTGCAGCGTGGTGGAGGTGAACTACTCCATGCTTAACCGCGCCGCTGAGGACGAGCTCCTGCCCTACTGCGAGGCACACGGCATCGCCGTGATGGTTCGCGGACCACTGCGCAGGGGTTTGCTTTCGGGCAAGTACACCCATGACTCGGTCTTCACCGACTCGGTACGTGCACCGTGGAACGTGGGTGGCAGGCAGCGCGATCAGTACGAGCTCGAGGTCGCCAAGGTCGAGAAGCTCAAAGCGCGCTTCGCTCCCGGCGAGGAAATGGTCAACGCGGCCCTGCGCTACGTCATCTCGCATCCCGCCAACCCCGTCGCGATCCCCGGGGCGAAGTCCCCGGAGCAGGCGGCGATGAACGCTGCGGTGGGTGACAGGGCCTTCACCGCGACAGAGCTTTCCGAGATTCAAGCGCTGCTCGAGTAGCTGATCGGTGCATCGCCCGGCCGCTACGTGGGCCTCGCATGGATTCTCTGATACGGAGATGACATGGTCAAGTGGGTCGGCTTTGGCCTGCTATCGGTCTGCCTCGTCTGCATATCTTGGCGCTCCCTTCGTGCGCCGCGCTCCCATGGCTTCTACCGCTTCTTTGCGTGGGAGCTCATCGGTGCGCTGTTTGTACTGAACGTGGATGTCTGGTTCACGGATTCGTTCTCCTGGCATCAGCTCGTTTCATGGTTTCTGCTCATTACGAGCATCGTTCCGCTTGCATTCGGCGTTCGCGCTTTGGTCAGTCGAGGAAGGCCGGCGCAGCATCGCGAGGCTGAACCCCAGTTGCTGGCTTTCGAGAAGACCACCGCTTTGGTCAGTACGGGCATCTATCGCTACATCCGCCACCCCCTCTACAGTTCGCTCTTGTTCTTGACCTGGGGGATAGCCTTCAAAGCTCTGACCTGGTACGGTGCACTGCTGGCGTTGGCTGCGACGGCTTTCCTGCTTGCTACAGCTAAGGCAGACGAGGTCGAGTGTGTCCGCTTCTTTGGTCCGGCGTATGAGGCGTATATGAGCCACACCAGGAGGTTCGTACCGTTCTTGTTCTGATGATGACGAGGATGGCCGCGATCGGCGATACCTTCGAGGCGAGTACCTGGTATCGCGACCACTGGACGAGGACCGGGTTATCCTGGATCACCTCGATAGGGTCAGGGTGAGTGACCATAGGAGGTTGGGCGTGCAACAGACATTCAGACAGTTCGATCTTGGGGACGTCACGCTCCGGCCCGGCGAGTTCCGGCGGCGCTTCGACCTCAACAGGGGCTACGTGATGAGCCTCGAGACCCGGCACTTGCTTCAGAACTTCTACATAGAGGCTGGGCTGTGGGCGCCGCGCGACGACCCCGGCGATATCCACTGGGGGTGGGAATCCCCCACCTGCCAGGTCCGTGGCCACTTCCTGGGGCATTGGCTTTCGGCTGCGGCCCGCATCTATGCCGGCACCGGCGATGCTGAGGTCAAGGGCAAGGCCGACACTATCGTGGCCGAACTTGGCCGCTGCCAGGTCGAAAACGGTGGCGAGTGGGCCGGCTCCATCCCTACGACCTACCTCGACTGGGTGGCCCGCGGGAAGCACGTCTGGGCGCCGCACTACACGCTCCACAAGACGCTGATGGGGCTGTACGACATGGTGGCCTACACCGGCAGCGATCAGGCGCTTCACATCCTCGAGCGCTGGGCCGAGTGGTTCTACCGGTGGACGGGCCAGTTCTCGCGGGACGAGATGGACGACATCCTCGATGTGGAGACCGGCGGGATGTTGGAGGCGTGGGCCAACCTCTACGGCATCACCGGCAACGACAAACACCGCGAGCTGATGGACCGCTACGACCGCCCGCGGCTCTTCGAGCGGCTGCTGGCGGGCGAGGATGCCCTGACCAACATGCACGCCAACACCACCATCCCCGAGGCCCAGGGGGCCGCGCGGGCCTGGGAGGTCACCGGCGAGCAGCGCTGGCGCGACATCGCCGAGGCCTATTGGGACTGGGCGGTGACCCGGCGGGGTGCGTTCTGCACCGGCGGGCAGACGAACGGCGAGATCTGGACCCCGCCGTTCGCTTTTGCATCGCGCCTGGGCGAGAAGACCCAGGAGCACTGCACCGTCTACAACATGATGCGGCTGGCGACCTATCTCCTGCGCTGGACGGGCGACGTGACCTATGCCGACTACTGGGAACGCAACCTCTACAACGGCATCCTCGCGCAGCAGAACCCCCAGACGGGCATGATTGCCTATTTCCTGCCGCTCCGGCCCGGATCGGTCAAAGCCTGGGGGACGCCGACGCACGACTTCTGGTGTTGTCATGGCTCGCTGGTGCAGGCCCACACCATCTATGCGGACCACGTCTACTTCGAGGACGACGAGGGCCTGGTGCTCGCCCAGTACATCCCCGGCGACCTGACCTGGCGGCGCGACGGCGGAACGGTGAAGGTCACGTTGGCTGAGGATCCGCAGCTCGGGTCGGCGCACCGCCCGGGGAGTTGGGCGTTTGACCTATCTGTGGCGTCTGAGCAACCCCAGACCTTCACGCTCAAGATTCGCCTGCCCTGGTGGCTGAGCGGCACGGTGGGCATCACGATAAACGGCGAGCGTCAGAACGTGGAGAGTGTACCCTCAACGTACGTGAGCCTGACCCGGACCTGGGGCCACGATACCGTGCACATCGAGCTCCCCAAGGCGCTCAGCACCAGCCCGCTGCCCGACGAACCCGACACGGTGGCCTTTATGGATGGCCCGGTGGTGCTTGCCGGCCTCGTGGACGGCCCGCGGGCGATCTACGGAGATAAGGACCGACCCCCCACGCTGCTCAAGCCGGACAACGAGCGCGAGTGGGCCCTGTGGCAGGGCGGCTACCGGACTGTGGGCCAGCCGCACGACTTCCGCCTGCTCCCGCTGTACGAAATCGTGGATCAGCCCTTCACCGTCTACTTTCCGGTCCGGGAGGTCGACGGGACGTAGACGAAAACAGGTGGCAGGGGATCAACTCATAAGTCTGCTGCGCGGACTGGTCACAGCTGGTCTCGCACGGCCTCTAAGTGTGTGCGCACGGCAGCCGGATCCAGGTCGAACTCATGGGCATGGCCCAGAGCAACCGCAACGATTTCCTCGAGTGGCTGCAGTTGGATGTAACCACGCTTTAGGAGAAACACGACATCTTCGATGTCGGTATCTAATCCTCTATCCAGCTTGCTGAGCGCTATGGTGTAGGGATCAAATACGTATACTGCAAGCGCACCGAACTGCCTGACAAAAACAGATCGATCTTTCGCTGCCGGAGGCAGCGGGACGAACTCCTCAATAGGGACTGGCTCAACCTCAATCTGCATCTCATCTGCGAGACGCGCGATCGTGCGCTGAAGCTCATTCGGCTCTCTATCACTGCCGACGTAATCGATGTCCAATGTCGGACGTGGATTGCCAAGCATGGACAGCGCACTGCCACCCAACAGGTATAGAGTAGCCGGCTCGGCGTAGCGGTTCCCCAGTGCCTCGAGGAATGTACGGATCGTATCCGGCGCTACGTTGCCCATCGTTGCGCTCGTTCCAGTGCAGCCAACCATCGCTGGGCCGCGTGTTCATAGGTGCCCAACCAGTTGATGGCTTTGCCGCTCAAGTACGTGTGACGTTGAGCCAGATCCGATAACCCCTCGTCGGGATCGGCGGATGGTTTCAGCCCCAATTCGTCGGAGAAGAGATCGGGCAGAGGTGTGGTGTGTCCGATTGAATGTTCCAGTCGCGCGCGATATTTCTGCTGAAGATACCGGGCAGCCGTGTAGTAGCATTTCAGGACGAGCTGCCCGGTGGCAGCGTCTTGCAGGGCGGCGCCGACGTAGTATGCATAGTCGGGCCGGCGGAGCAGGAGTGGGATGAGCGCCAGACGCATTCGCGCTTCCGGGTTGGCGGCGAGCAGCGCCATAAGGCTGGCCGGTGCTATTTGCCCAGTAGGCTCAGCGGCTTTCGCACCTCGCAGGAAATGCACCCCCAATGCGTCGAGTTCAGCGACGAGCTGCTCGTTCAGGCGATGCTTGGTGTGCTCAACTGCGGTAATATCGCCAGCCAGCATTACTTTGCACTCCCTCTTCACGCACGAGCCGTTACTCTCTGTCCGATCACGTTTCTAACCTTAGCAACGCCGACGTATATGTCAAGATGGTGTCACGCCGAGTGCTCTGTAGGGGAGGAGATTACTCTTCTACTCCGGTGCCATCTCCCATCGCGTCGTTGCCACGACGGCGGTCTGCACGCGGATGCCGGTACCTCGAATCACCAGGGAGCGTATCTTCGCTATGCTCTTATAAAGCCGGAGTCACCGAACGTAGCAGCGCAAAGTACCTACCCCATCCTCACCCCGTTCAGGAACAGGCGCGCGACCTCCCGGTAGTCCTCGGGAAGCTGCCCCGCCATCCGCTGCTCGATCGCGTCGACGAGGGCCTCCTCCTCCGTGATCCCCTCGTGGATCAGCTCAGCTGACGACAACCAGGATGCGGTTGTCGGCCCAAAACGCCTCGGGGCGCATCGGCGCGCTGTGCGACTCGACAACCCATCGAGCCGGGAAACGGCGGATGGCCGCCATCAACTTGCTCACGTTGCCGGCGGAGTAGTAGGGCGGCGCGGCATAGAGGTTCTCGCCCACCGCGTCGCCGAGGAAGAGCACCTCGTCCTCTACCACGTAGATCGCGACGGCATCGTCGGTGTGGTCGGTGGGGAGGTGGTGCAGCTCGCACCTGACGCCGCCGAGATCCAGGGTGACCGCTCGCTCGAACGTGATGGTGGGCAGGACGATGGCGATGTCGCGCCGCTCGCCGTACTCCTTGCGGATGTTCTCGGCACAGAACGCGATCTCTTCACCCCGTGCCACGCGCTCCGCCAGCGCCTTGTCGGTCCAGGACAGCCCCCGGAGCCGCGCCAGGTTTCGGGCGAGGGCCACGTGCCCAAACGACGGGATCGAGAGGTGGCTCAGGCCGAACGTATGATCCCAATGCCAGTGCGTGAGCGCGACCCAATCCGGACGCCGGTGTGTCACCCGGTCCAGTTCGTCAAGGAACAACTGGGCGTGCGCCGGCGACGCGCCCGCGTCCACCATCAGCACGCGCCGGTCTCCCAGGATCGCGGCCAGGATCGGGCGGTCGGTGCGGGGGTCGGCGGCAGGTAGAAGATTCGATCGGTCAGTTGTTGGAGTGTCTCTAGCTCAGTCACGGTTGGCCCCCTATGGGTCAGCTAACCTGATTCGTGGGAAGTGCCATCCTGAGTACCCCGCCACGCAGACAGGATCTCGTGTTCCGCAAGGCATCAGATCCTTCGCTACGCTCAGGATGACCTTTGCACTTGCGGCGTAGCAAACCACTACGCGGGCGCTATCGCGACCTCGCCGGCGGCAAGGTCGGGCAGCGCGTCCGGGATCTCGACCTCCAGCCGCCGGATGCGCGGGTGAAGGAGGATGGCGAGCACGCCGATCATGTAGAGCGCGCCCGCCAGCGTGAAGACGAGGGCGATGCCGTGGCCCGGCCCGACGCCGAAGATCCGCCCCAGGCTCGGCGCGAGTGCGCCGCCCTCGGCCATCCACGGTTCGAAGAGCTTCTCCGCCAGCGGCCCCGCCAGGGCGTACGAGAGCGGCACGATCGAGCTGGCGATCATGCGCCGGATGGCGAAGACCCGCCCCTGGACGTCGGGCGCGACCTTGGTCTGCCATATCGCCTGGCTGCACCCGTTGGAGACCGGCATCGCGAGCATGAACCAGAAGTTGTTGATCGCCATCAGCGGCACGGAGAGGCGCAGCCCAAAGAGCAACGTGGTCAGCCCCAGCACCATCTCCGCGGCGAAGATGCCGTAGATCCGGCGCCGCGGGCCGCCCCAGACGCTCATCAGCACCGTGCCGACCAGCATCCCCAGCCCGGCCACCGAGTTGAGGTAGCCCAGGACGTCGGCCGTGGTCATCCCCAGGATGAGCGGGGTGTAGAGCGCGAAGGTCACGCTGACCAGGAAGTTGAGGACGGCAAAGGTGACCAGCAGGCCCAGGAGCCCGGACCTCGCCCGGATGTATGACCACCCGTAGGTCGCCTGCTTCCAGAACGATCCCCTGGCCGCCAGCCCCTCCGCGCTCGTCTCGGCCCGTGGAAAGCGGACCGCGAGGAGCGTGGTCAGGGCGACCAGGTACGTCGCCACGTCGATCAGCAGGACCGCCTTCAGCCCCGCGGTGACGAAGAGCGCGCCGGCGATGGCTGGTGCGGCGAGTTGGCTGATCGCCTCCCCGATCTGCGTCATCCCACCTGCGCGGCCGAGATGTCGCTTGGGGACCAACAGGGATGTGGCGGCCGAGTAGGCGGGCCACTGGAAGGCGCTGAAGGCTGAGTTGATGGCGGTCGCTACGTAGACGTGCCATACCTGCAGGTTGCCCGTCCACAGCATCGCCAGGACGAAGAGCGAGCTGACCCCCGCGCCGGTGTCGCTGAGGATCATCACCAGGCGGCGGTCCCAGTGGTCGGCGACCACGCCCGCCAGGGGTGAGACCAGGATCCTCGGCACGACCGAGACCAGCAGCGTGATCGCGTAGAGCGTCGCCGAGCCCGTGACCTGGTAGATCCAGACGCCCAGCGCGAAGCCGGTGAGGGCCGATCCCAGGGTCGAGACGAGCTGGCCGGCCCAGATCGTGATGAATGTGCGCATAGGAGCCAACCGTGCCGGCTGTCTTGACAAGGTTGCAGGCGTCATGGCCTGGCTGCCGCTTTGTGCGCCGGACGCGCCGGGCAGGGATCCGGGGGGGGTTCTCACGATGGCCGGTCGATGGCGAATACGTCTCCCTGCCGGAGCATGTGGTACCTCGCCCGCATCGCTTCGGGCAGCGCGGCCTTCAACTCATCCGGGTAGCCGTGGGTCCAGAAGGCGTTGTCCTCCGTTTCCCGGTACGTCCCGAAGTGCTGGGCGAAGATGGTCTTGGGCTGCAGCGCCTCGATCAGGACCGAGGCTGGCCTGACGCGCATGTTGTGGTCGGTGGGGGAGACGAAGAGGATGTCGATGCCGGTCAGGTCCAGGTGGTCCTGCAGCAGCACCGAATCGCCCGGTTGCAGGAGGCGGAGGCCGGCGAGTGTCAGCACATAACCGCAGTCGTCGAGGTTGGCGTGGCGGTAGACCGCCTGATGCCGGTCCCCGTGGAGCGCCCGCAGCGGCGCCACGTGAAGGCCCGGCAGATCGAAGGGTTCCCGTGGACGCGCGATCCTGAGTCGCCCGTCGGGCACGCCGATGGCGCGCGCCTTCGCCTCGCAACTGGCCGGGATCACGAAGAGGCAATCCGACCGCTCAACCAGGATGGATCCCGTCGTGGCGTTGAAGTGATCGCCGTGTTCGTGGGTGATGAAGAGCACGTCCAGCGCCGGCGCGATCTCCTCCGTCGGGACAGGGGAAGGGCGGAGGCGCAGGTCGTGATCCAGGTCGAGGTCGAAGGCAACGAGCTGCCCTGCGCCGTGGATCAGCCAGCTCAAGTTGCCCAGCCAGCAGACCGCGAGGCCGGCTCGCGTCGTGAGCAGCTGATCGAGGATTCCGTTCTGCGTCCCCTGTGAGTTCTCCATCGAGGCAGAGTATACGTCGGTCCGGTGAGCTGCCAATTTCATCGTAGGGGCGCACGCATTCCTGCCACTGCCTATCGGAGCGGGAATGATGCCGCGCCCGGGCTGGACCACTGGTCGACGGTGACACCGGGAATGCGTGCGCCCCTACGATGGCTATTGGATGCGTTCCTTGCCCTACGCTGATATGCTCTGATCGGCCTGGCCTAAGGGCATCTATCCACCGCTGTTCTGTGGTACTATTGGCGCAGATCACGAATTGACCGGGGGGGCGAGCGTATGGCGATGACGGAGCGGGTAGCGCGGTTGCGACAGGAGAGCCTGGATGCGGTGCCGAGCATCTCCACCGAGCGGGCAGAGTTGATGACGGCGTTCGCCACACATGAACAGCGCGAGGTGCCGGCGCCTATCCGACGCGCCGAGGCCTTCCGCTACCTGATGGAGCACCGGACGATCTGCATCAACGACGGTGAGCTGATCGTCGGCGAGAAGGGGCCCGCGCCGAAAGCGGCCCCCACCTTTCCCGAGCTTTGCTGCCACACGCTGGAGGACCTGGATCTCCTCGATGCGCGTGAGAAGATCCCCTTCAAGGTCAGCCCTGAGGCGCGCGCGATCTACGCCGAGCGAATCATCCCCTTTTGGCAGGGGCGCACGATGCGAGAGCGCATCTTCGCGGAGATGACCGAGGCCTGGAAGGATGCCTACGACGCCGGCATCTTCACCGAGTTCATGGAGCAGCGTGGGCCCGGGCACACCACGCTGGACGACAAGATCTACCACAAGGGGCTGCTCGATCTAAAGGCCGACGTGGCGATCGCCCTCGCCGCGCTGGACTTCGAGCACGACCCCGACGCGCCCGCAAAGCAGGACGAGCTGAACGCGATGGCCATCGCGGCCGGCGCCGTGATTCGCTTCGCGGAACGACACGCGGAAAAGGCGCGGGAGTTGGCCGCCACGGAGCCTGACCCGGCCCGCAAGGGTGAGTTGCTGCGGATCGCCGAGGTCTGCGCTTGGGTGCCCGCGCACGCGCCGCGGGATTTCTGGGAGGCGCTGCAGACCTACTGGTTCGTCCACCTCGGCGTGACCACGGAGCTCAACCCCTGGGACGCGTTCAACCCAGGCAAGCTGGATCAGCATCTGTACCCTTTCTACGCCCGTGGTATCGCGGACGGCACGCTGACGCGAGCGGCGGCTGAGGAGCTGCTGCAGTGTTTCTGGATCAAGTTCAACAACCAGCCGGCGCCGCCGAAGGTCGGGGTCACGGCGGAGGAGAGTGGGACCTACACCGACTTCGCGCAGATCAACACCGGGGGCGTGACTCCTGAGGGCGTCGACGCCGTCAACGAGGTCACCTTCCTGCTCCTGGACGTGATCGAGGAGATGCGGCTGCTGCAGCCGAGTTCGTCGATTCAGGTGAGCCGGAAGAACCCGGACGCGTTCATCAAACGTGCGGCGGAGATCATCCGCACGGGCTTCGGGCAGCCGTCGGTCTTCAACACTGACTTGATTATCGAGGAGCTCCTGCGCCAGGGGAAGAGTCTATTGGATGCGCGGTGTGGCGGGACGAGCGGATGCGTGGAGACCGGCGCGTTTGGCAAGGAGAACTACAACCTGACCGGCTACTTCAACATGCCGAAGGTGCTGGAGATCACGCTGCACAATGGCGTCGATCCTCGAACGGGGAAACGGATCGGCTTGCAGACAGGCGATCCGCGGAGCTTCGCGACCTTCGACGAGCTCTTTGCTGCCTTTGAGCGGCAGCTCCGCCACTTTGTCGACGTCAAGGTGCGCGGTAACGACGTCATCGAGCGGCTCTATGCGCGACAGATGCCGGTGCCGTTCCTATCGTTGCTGATCGACGACTGCATTGCCAACGGCAAGGACTATCACGACGGCGGCGCGCGCTACAATACCAGCTATATTCAGGGCGTGGGGTTGGGCACGATGACAGATGCCCTTTCGGCGCTCAAGGTCCACGTCTACGATCTCCAGACGCTATCGATGGATGGCATGCTATCGGTGCTGGAAGCGAACTTCGAGGGGCGTGAGCGTGAACGGCAGCTTCTGCTCAATCGCACGCCGCGGTATGGGAACGACGATGACCGTGCGGATGACCTGATGGTGCGGGTCTTCGAGGCCTACTTCGACGCTGTCGATGGTCGCCCCAACACCAAGGGTGGCGCGTATCACATCAACCTGTTGCCTACGACCTGTCACGTCTACTTCGGCTCGGTGACCGGTGCGACGCCCGACGGACGGCAGGCGGGCAAGCCGCTGTCCGAGGGCATCTCACCCGTGCAGGGCGCCGATCGAGCCGGACCGACGGCGGTGATCAAGTCGGTGGCGAAGATGGATCACGTGCGCACCGGCGGGACGCTGCTCAACCAGAAGTTCACGCCCCGGCTCCTCGCCGATGATGAGGGGCTGACTCACCTGGTACACCTCGTTCGGACCTACTTCGACCTGAACGGTCACCACATCCAGTTCAACGTGGTGGACGCGAGCGCCCTGCGGGCGGCGCAGGCGGATCCCGAGGCGCACCGGAACCTGATCGTGCGCGTGGCGGGGTACAGCGACTACTTCTGCGACCTGGGCCGGGCGCTGCAGGACGAGATCATCGCCCGCACCGAGCACGAGACGTTCTGAACCTCTGGTAGCTGAAAGCTGATCGCTGACAGCCGACCGCTGCCTCTACCCGAACCGCCCTGTGATGTAATCCTCGGTCCGCTCGTCCTCGGGATTGGTGAAGATCTTCTTCGTCTCGCCGAACTCCACGAGCTGCCCGGTGCGGCTGTCGTCGGTGTAGAAGAACGCGGTGAAGTCCGAGACGCGCGCTGCCTGCTGCATGTTGTGGGTGACGATCACGATCGTATATTCCTTCTCCAGCTCGCGGATGAGCTCCTCGATCTTGAGTGTGGCGATGGGGTCAAGGGCGGAGGCCGGCTCGTCCATCAGGATGACCTCGGGCTGAACCGCCAGCGCCCGCGCGATGCAGACGCGCTGTTGTTGGCCGCCGGATAGCGCCAGCGCCGACTTGCCGAGGTCGTCCCGCACTTCGTCCCAGACCGCGGCCGAGCGCAGGCTGCGCTCAACGAGCGCCTCCAGCGCCCCGCCACGCACGCCGTAGAGCCGCGGGCCGTAAGCCACGTTGTCGTAGATCGACTTCGCGAAGGGATTGGGCCGCTGGAAGACCATACCGATACGCCTGCGTACCTCCACGACGTCCACGTCCTGCCCCAGGACGTCCCAGCCGTCGAGGAAGATCTCGCCCTCGGTCCGCGCACCCGGCACGAGATCGGTCATGCGGTTCATCGACCGTAGGAGCGTGGACTTCCCGACGCCCGAGGGGCCGATGATGGCCGTGATGCGGTTAGCCGGGATCTCCAGCGAGATGTTCGCCAGGGCCCGAAAGGTACGGTGGTAGACGGAGAGGCCCCGGACCGAGATCTTGGTCGTCACTCTCTCGTGTTCCATCACCGCACCACACTCCCCAGCCGGCGGACCCGCAACCAGACGATCAGGCGCGCCGCGAGGTTGAGCGCCAGGACCAGTACGATCAGCACCAGGCTTGTGGCCCAGGCCTTAGCGCGCCAGTCGGCGTAGGGCGAATTGGCGTAGACGTAGATCGTGTGTGGCAGCGTCGCCACGGGCTGGTTCAGGCTGGCGCTCAGAAAGGGGTTGCCGAAGGCGGTGAAGAGCATCGGGGCGGCCTCGCCTGCGGCACGCGCGATGGCCAGCATCACCCCGGTGAGCACCCCGTTGCCCGCCGCCGGTAGGATGACCGAGAGCGCGGTCTTCCACTCCGCTGCCCCCAGTGCCAGCGAGCCCTCACGAAGGCTGTTGGGTACCAGCTTCAGCATCTCTTCGGTGGAGCGGATGATGATGGGCAGCATGATGAACGACAGCACCATCCCGCCGGAGAAGGCGGAGAAGTGGCGCTGTGGCAAGACGATCAGGGCGTAGGCGAAGATGGCCATGACGATTGACGGCACCCCTGCGATGACGTCTGTGCCAAACCGGACTGCTAGGCCCAGCGGGGTATTGGGGCGAAAGGCTACGAAGAAGGCGGCGAGGACGCCTACCGGTGCGGCGACCAATAGCCCTAGCCCGACGGTGATCGCCGAGCCGACGATGGCGTTGGCCACGCCCCCGCCCGGCACGCCCACCGGCGTTGGGAGTTGGGTGAAGAACCCCCGGGAGAGCGCCGGCCCTCCCATTTTCGTTACGTAGGCCAGGATCCATATCAGCGGGGCGATGAAGACGACGGTCGCCAGCCCGCAGAGCGTCAACATGATCAGGCTCCCGGCCTTGCGCCGGCGCGTGCGTTTCCTGGGATCGATGATGTCCGTGCCTGTGTTCATGCCCGCGCCTCCCGCACGGCTCGACGGCCCACCCGCCGGATCAACAGGCGGGCGCCCAGGTTCAGCGCGAGCGTGAGGAAGAAGAGGATCAGGCCGATCTCGATCAGGGCGTTGCGGTACAGGGGAGAGGTGGCTTCGGTGAACTCGTTGGCTATGACCGAGGCCATCGTGTAGCCGGGATGCAGCAGCGAGATGCCGGTGTTCAGGCTGTTGCCGATGACCATGGTGACCGCAATGGTCTCGCCCAGGGCCCGCCCCAAGCCGAGGATCACCGCGCCCAGCAGGCCGGATATCCCGTAGGGCAGGAGCACCTGCCAGATCATCTCCCAGTGCGTGGCGCCGAGGGCCAGCGATGCCTCCCTCTGGGTCTGGGGGATGGCGCCCAGCACGTCCCGGCCAATGGCGGCGATCGTCGGCCCCACCATGATGGCCAGGATGAGCGACGCGGCCAGCCGGCTCGGACCGTAGACCGGCCCGGCGAAGAACGGGATGAACCCCAGCACGTTGGCCAGGGATTGGCCGATGGGGTGCACGATCACAGGCACGAAGACAAAGAGTCCCCAAAGACCGTAGACGACGCTGGGCACCGCCGCCAGCAACTCAGTCACGAAGGCGAGGGGTTGGCGCAACCAGGTCGGTGCGAGCTCCGAGAGGAAGATGGCGACACCCAGGCTGATCGGCAGGGAGATGATGAGGGCGACGATCGACGTGATCAGCGTGCCCCCGATGAAGGGCAGCGCGCCGAAGACCTGCTTGAGTGCCGGGTCCCATCGTGACGTGACCAGAAAGCTCAGGCCGAACGCCTGGCGGGAGAGGCTCGAACTGACCCACAGCTCGTAGCCGATTGCGGCTACGAGGGTCAGCACCAGCAGCGCCGCCGCCAGGAGCAGCCCTTGATAGAGCCGGTCGCCGTGGTGCCAGAGTTCCGCCAGGCGCGATCATGAGATCGCGCCTGGCGGAACTACCATCTTGTGCGTGTTGTGTCACATTGTCTCGAATCGAGACCCTTGGGGTAAGCCCGAGTCCGCTCGGCCGAAGCCCGAGTCCGCTCGGCCGAAGCCCGAGTCCGCTCGGCCGAAGCCCGAGTCCGCTCGGCCGAAGCCCGAGTCTGCTCGGGCCGGAACCCCCAATGGCCTCTGTCGTGCCGAATCTGTCACGGAAGCGGCTGGCCGTTGCAGGTAACCTGGTTCAGCCTGTCGAAGACGAGCGTACGGACGTTGTCGGGCAGCGGCACGTAGTCCAGCTCCTGCGCGTACGGCTGGCCATCCGTCTGGGCCCAGTGGATGAAGGCCACCAGTTTCTGAGCCTTGGCGCAATCGGTCTGGTCCATATAGAGCAGCAGGAAAGTGTACCCGGCGATCGGCCAGGAATTGGCCCCCGGCGCGTTGACGATGAGACGGGCCAGCGTAGCCGGCATATCGTTGCCGAAGTCAGCCATCGCGTTCTGGGTTGTCTCGGGTGAGGCCGTCACCGTGTTGCCGGCGGCGTTGACGAGCTGCGCGATCGGCAGATTGTTCTGTTGGGCGTAGGCCAGTTCGACGTAGCCGATGGACCCGTCATTCTGGCTGACGGTGCCCGAGACCCCATCGTTGCCTTTGCCCCCGAGGCCTACCGGCCATTCGACCGACGCGCCGCTACTGACGGTGGTCTCCCAGTCGGTGCTGACGGCTGAGAGATAGCTGGTGAAGATGAAGGTGGTGCCCGAGCCGTCGGAACGGTGCACGACGATGATGTCCTTGTCAGGCAGTGTCAGGTCGGGATTCAGAGCGGCGATGGCAGGGTCATTCCACTTCGTGATGTTCCCCAGGAAGATGTCGCTGAGCGTCGCCCCGTCGAGCACTAAGGGGGTCGCGTCGTTGAACTCCGCGACGTTGTAGGTGGGCACGACGGCGCCCGCCACCGACGGGAACATCTGGACTCCCGGCGCGGCATCGAGCTGCTCCTGGCTCAGGATGGCGTCCGAGCCGGCGAAGTCGACCGTCTTCGCCGTGATCTGCTGGATGCCCCCGCCCGAGCCGATGGCCTGGTAGTTAAACTGGACCGATGGGTCTACCTTGGCGTACTCGAAGAACCAGCGGCTGTACAGGGGGTAGGGAAAAGTGGCGCCGGCGCCGCTGATCTGGATCGAGCCGGCTGCCGCAGCCGGCGTGGCGGTGGGCGCCATCATCTGGGGTGTCGCCGTCGGCGACGCCGGCGCGGCGCCTCCGCATGCGGTCACCAACAACGCTATCAAGACAAAAGGGGCTAACCATAGACGACGCATTCAATCTTCTCCTTGCGATTATGTGTTTTCATCGCCAGGAAGATTAGCATCTCGAGGTTAACGCATCTTGTGTACGACGTTAACGATTGGTTAAGCGTCCCGAATGCCCGATATTGCTTGGCTCGATGGATAGAAGAGTGGAGCTACGGAACCGGAGAACTCACCCTGGTGGCTGCAGAGGCTCCGGAGCGACCGGCAAACTGAAGGAAAACGTGCTTCCCACGCCCTCGAGGCTTTCGACCCAGATGCGTCCGCCGTGTCCCTGGACGATATGCTTGCTGATGGCTAGCCCCAGGCCGGTGCCTTCCTGCGCGCGGGCGCGATCCGTCTTGAAGAACCGCTCGAAGATGCGCTCGATGTCGCCCTCGGGAATGCCGATGCCGGTATCCGTCACGCCAAGGATGATCTCTCGGGCTGCCTCGACGGCAGAAGGCGCCTCAGCGTTCTCCGGCGAACGCCCAGATTCCTTCGGGGGTTCGCCAAGCCGCGCGAAGACGGTGATAGTTCCGCCCGGCGGCGTGAATTTGATCGCATTATGGACCAGGTTGGTCACAACCTGCTGGATTCGCTTGGCGTCCGCCATAGCGCGGGGCAGGTCGTCTGGGACTGCGATGCTCAAGGTAATGTTCTTGCGCTCCGCCTGGGGTGCGAGTCGCTTGACCGGCTTGTGAACCAGCTTCCTGACCCGCGTCGATCGAATCTCAAGCGGCACGCGCCCTGACTCGATCCGGGAAAGCTCCAGCAGCTCCTCGACCATCTGCGTGAGCGACGCTAACTCCGTCTCCATATACGTCAGGAAACGTCGGGCCGCGGGTGGGTCCTCGATGGCTCCATCCCGCAGCGTCTCGACCACGAGCGACAGCGAGGCCAGCGGCGTGCGCAACTCGTGCGAGATGTTGCTGATGAAGTCCCGCCGTATCGTCTCCAGCCGGCGAATGTGCGTCAGGTCCTGCAACATCACCAGGTACCTCGGTGGCGCCGATCCCCGCAGCGGCGTGATCACCGCGTGCAGGAAGTTGCCGTACAGTGCGGTCTCCACGGTGTCGTTCTGCTCTTCCTGGGTTTCGTAAGAGCGCTTCCAGAGGTCGGCTAGTTGGTGGCTATAGGCGACCTGGGGAAAGCGCCGGCCGATCGCCCTTTCCTCATCGTACTTGAGAATCCGCGCCGCCGCGGCGTTGATCATCACAACGATGCCCTCCTCGTCCGTGATGATGACCCCGTCGGCCATGTGTTCGAGCACGGCACTCAATCTGGCCTGTTCCAGGGCCAGATGGCTGACCTTCTCCTGCAGTTGGTCGACCATGTCGTTGAACGCTCGCGTCAACGTGCCGGTCTCATCGTTTGTCGTTGGCAAGAGGCGGCTACTGAGGTCGCCCCCCGCCATCCGCCCGACAGCCTCGGTCAGCCGTCGGACCGGACCGATCGTCCGGGAGGCCACGTAGGTGGCCAGCACCACCGCGACGAGCGCCGCGACCCCACTCGATAGGATCAGAGTGTGGTTCAGCCGGCTGACGTTTGCCTCGATGGCTGTGAGGGGCAGGGCGACGCGCGCGAAGCCCACAACCTGATCATCCTGTGTAACGGTGACGGCGGCGTACATGACGTCCGTTCTGAGTGTCTCGCTGAACCGGGTTGACGTTCCCTTGCCGTCTTTCAGCGCCTGCTGGATCTCGGGGCGCAGCAGATGGTTCCCCATTTCCACGTAGTCGGCGTCCGATTCGCCGAGCACGGCTCCGTCGGCCCTGATGATGGTTACCCGCTGCCCGAGCTCATCCGACCAGGCGCGTGCCTCACTGTTCAGATCAGTGACAGCGGCCCCTCCAGGGGCCGTAAGTGGCGCCTGCAGTGCGTCCGCCATCAACGCGGCTTCGTCAAGGAGATGCCCGCCGAGATCGTCAAGGCGTGCTGTGCGCACCTCGGCCGAGAGATAGAGCGTGAGCCCCAGGGTCACCGCCAGCAGGATAACGATGTAGGGCACCGTGATCCGCCACCAAATCGACGAGAACATGCCTGTGTTCAGCCCTCGAACCGGTAGCCGGCTCCCCTGACGGTAATGATGCGGGTCGGGTTGGCTGGGTCGTCCTCGATCTTCTCGCGAAGCCACCGGACGTGCACGTCGACCGTGCGACTGCCTCCGGTGTAATCCCAACCCCAGACATCTTCCAAAATCTGGTCCCTGGAAAGCACGCGCCCGCGCTTCTGGGCGAGGTAGACCAGTAGCTCATACTCCTTTGGCTTCAGGGGGAGCGTCTCCTCGTCGCAGACGACCTCCCGACGGTCGAGATCCAGTGTCAGGCTGCCGAAATGCAGCACGTCCGATGGCCTGTCCTCGCCGCCTGCGAACTCCTCACGCATCATCCGGACGCGCCGCAACTGGGCCTTCACCCGTGCCAGCAACTCACGCATACTGAAGGGCTTGGTCAAGTAGTCGTCAGCACCGACCTCCAGCCCTACGATTTTGTCCACTTCGTCGTCGCGGGCCGTCAACATGATGATCGGGACATTGGTGTCCTGGCGTAGGATGCGGCAGACCTCGAAGCCGTCGAGACCGGGCAGCATGATGTCGAGCAGAATGAGGTCCGGTCCCTCTATGTGCGCAACCTCGACCGCGCGATGGCCGTCAGCGGCTGTCGAGACCTCATAGCCTTGCCGCGTCAGATTGTAGGCCAGCGCGTCGCGCAGCACCAACTCGTCCTCTACGACGAGGATCTTCTCAGCCATTAGGGCTCCTTCGCGACTAAGCAGGTCGTAGTGCTCACCACTCAGGCGGTCGCCACCTTATAGTGGATATCGGGCAGGGCGCGCAACCGCTCCGCGGCTTGTTCTGCCGTGAGGTCGCGCTGCGGCTCCGCCAGCATCTCATAGCCGACCATGAACTTCTTGACCGTCGCCGAGCGCAGGAGCGGCGGGTAATAGTGAGCGTGAAGTTGCCAGTGCGCGGCTGCAGCCCCGTCGCCACCTGTGGGCGCCCCATGCCATCCCATCGAATAGGGGAAGGAGGTCTCGAAAAGGTTGTCATACTTGATCAGGAGCGTCTGCATGGCCTCGGCCAGGGCATTCCGCTCGACTCCCACCAGTTCGGGCAGACGCAACACGTGACGTCGCGGCAATACCAACGTCTCAAAGGGCCATAGCGCCCAGTAAGGCACGACCACCAGCCAATGATCGTTCTCTACCAGGACCCGCACCCGCCGTTGGGCTTCCAGATCGGCATAGGCCATGAGCAGCGGTCGGCCGTAGGTCTCGAAGTACGCCGATTGGGTCCGGTCTTCCTTCGCAGGCTCATTGGGAAGCGCATCGCCTGCCCACACCTGGCCATGCGGATGTGGGTTGGAGCAGCCCATCACCGCCCCCTTGTTCTCGAAGATCTGGACCCACCGGTAGTCCTGTCCCAGCTCCTCGACCTGCTCTGCCCACAGATCTACAATGGAGCGAATCTCCGGTACGCCCATCTCGGCCAATGTGAGGTCGTGGCGCGGCGAAAAGCAGATCACGCGGCAGGTTCCCTTCTCCGTCTCGGCGCGCAGGAGTGGGTCCGTGTCGATCGTCACCGCCGGCGTATCCGGCAGCAGCGCGGCGAAATCATTCGTAAAGACGTAGGTGGAACCGTAGTCCGGATTTCTGGCCCCCCCGGCCCGTTCGTTGCCTGGACAGAGATAGCATGCCGGATCGTAGGCCGGGCGCGTCTCCTGCGGAGGCCTCTCAACCTGTCCCTTCCAGGGCCGTCTGGTCCTGTGGGGCGAGACCGTGATCCATTCACCGGTGAGAGCGTTATAGCGTCGATGTGGGTGATCCGCCGGCCTGAATTCGGACATAATGGCCTCCATATCTGCTGCCCGATAGCTTCCATGCTGCCGCGTATTATAGCCGACCCCGGACGCCTTGCCCACGTTTCGGCCGCCAATTGCCACGGTATGAAAGCTGAATAGACTAGGGGCTGGCATGGCAATCTACCAAACGCCTGCGCGAGCATCCACAACGCGTGACTAGCCGATCATTATACGGAGGACATATACAACCATGACCATCAGCGAGCAGCACGTAAATCAACACTCTCGTCCGTCGGACCTCGAGATCACCGATATGCGTGTCGTGCATCTCAAGGGCATACCCATGCGTGTACCCCTCATCCGCATCGATACGAATCAGGGCCTCACCGGCTATGGTGAGGTGCGGGATGGAGCCAGCAGCACCTATGCCCTGATGCTCAAGAGCCGCATCCTGGGCGAAAACCCCTGCAATGTCGACAAGGTCTTCCGCCAGATCAAGCAGTTCGGACATCACGCGCGACAGGCCGGCGGTGTGTGCGCCATCGAGATGGCGCTGATGGACCTGGCGGGCAAAGCCTACGGCGTGCCCGCTTACATGCTGGCAGGTGGGAAGTTTCGCGACAAGGTGCTGATCTATAGTGACACACCCTCGGAGCCCGACGGCAAAGCGATGGGCGAGCGGCTCAAGGGCCGGATGGAGCAGGGGTTCAAGTTCCTCAAGATGGATCTTGGCATTTACTTCCTCAGGAATATCCCGGACACGGTGATCGGCTTCCCGGATACCTTGCGCAGCTTCAACGTCATGCATCCCTTCACGGGGATTCAGTTGACCGAGAAGGGCATCGACTACTTGTGCAAGTACGTGGATGAGGTGCGCAGCGTGATCGGCTACGAAGTACCCCTGGCCGTGGATCACATCGGCCACATCGGCCTGGAGTCCTGCATTCGACTGGTCGATGCGCTGGAGCCCTTCACGTTGGCCTGGGTGGAGGATCTCCTTCCGTGGCAACTCACCGACCAATACGTGACCCTCTCGCGTGCCGTCAGGACGCCAATCTGCACGGGCGAGGATATCTACCTCAGGGAGAACTTCATGCCGCTGTTGGAGAGCCGCGGCGTCTCCGTCATCCACCCCGACATTGCCTCCTCGGGCGGCATCCTGGAAACCAAGAAGCTCGGTGATGCGGCCCAGGAGCACGGGGTTGCTATGGCGATGCATATGGCCGGGTCGCCCGTTGCGGCGCTCGCCAGCGTGCACTGCGCCGCGGCAACGCAGAACTTCCTCGTGCTGGAGAACCATTCGGTAGACCAACCCAAGTGGAACGATCTGGTGACCGGCCTGCCCAATCCCTTGATTGAGGATGGTTACATCGCCGTGCCCGAGACGCCGGGCTTGGGGTTTGAGGATCTCAACGAGGCCATGGTCCGCGAGCACATCGACCCCGACCATCCCGGCTACTTCGAGCCCACGGATGAATGGGACGCCGAGCGGTCGCACGATCGGCTCTGGAGTTAGGGCAGCTATCATCGGCTAGCTGTCAGCTTTCAGCAAAACGGAGTATGGAGTACGGAGTAGGGAGTAAGCTTGTGTTAGCGGCGCTACTCCATACTTCCTACTCCTTACTTCTGCTGACTGCTGATCGCTGACAGCTTCTGTGCTTTACATAGGGAGGGCACTTATGTCCACTATAGAAAGTATCACCCATCTGACGCCGGCGATGTTCACCGAGCGCGAACAGGTCCTCGTTGAGTCGCCTGCGAAGGGATTGACGGCGTCCACGTTCCGCTTCGACAGTGGAGTCTGCGGCCTGCGGCTGACGAGCAACGTCGGGGAGCTGGTGATGTTGCCGTTCCAGGGCCAGCAGGTTTGGTCCGCGATGTTCAACAACCGCAACCTGACGATGCGAGCGATGCTCGACCAGCCCTACCCGACCCGCGTCTTCCTTGACACCTTTGGCGGCTTCATGCAGCACTGCGGCATCACGGGCGTCGGCTCGCCCGGTCCCAATGACACCCATCCGCTGCACGGGGAGCTGCCCAATGCACCCTACGCCGGGGCATACATCGTCCTTGGTGAGGATGACGGCGGGGCCTATATCGGGTTGGGCGGCCGGTATCGCTACACCGTGGCCTTTGCCCACAGCTACCTGGCTGAGCCGCTGGCCAAGCTCTATGTGGACGCCACGATCTTCAGGGTCTCGATGACGATCACCAACCTCAAGCGTTCGGACCAAATGCTGATGTATCTGGCGCACGTGAACTTCAGGCCGGTGGACGGTGGGCGGTTGGTCTACGCGGCAAAGCCGACGCCGGAGCACGTCCGCGTGCGCGCCAGCATCCCCTCGCACATCACGCCGGGTCCGGGCTACGTAGAGTTCATCCAGGAGCTTGGCAGGCATCCCGAGGTACACCACGTGTTGGCGCCCGATATGGCCTTCGATCCCGAGGCTGTTTTCTTTATCGACTACCTCGCAGATGACGAGGGGTGGGCGCACACCATGCAGATGCATCCCGACGGCAACGTGGACTACATCGGCCACCGTCCGGATCAGTTGCCCAAGGGCACCCGCTGGATCTCTCGCACGCCCGATCAGGATGCGATCGCGTTGGTCGAGGCCGGAACTTGTGAGCCCGAGGGGTTCCAGGCCGAGAAGGCGAAGGGCAATGTCAAGTATCTTGCACCCGGTGAGTCTTTCCGGGCCGACTTCAGGATAGGGGCGCTCACCGAGGCTGAGGCCGAGGGGGTCGCGGCCAAGATCGAGCGTGCGATTGCTGACTGAGGATGGTATAGGCGCACGGGAAAGCGATACGAATGCCGGCGACCCACTATGAGGTCTTCAAGGTCCGCAACTATGAATGCGATGCCTTTGGCCACCTGAGGGGTGCGACCTACCTGAGGTGGATGCAGGAGTCGGCCTTCGCGGCTTCGGCTGCGGTGGGATATGACTTCTCGCGATACCACAATATCGGGCAGATCTGGCTGATCCACGAGACCGCGGTCGAGTATCTCGCGCCGCTGCACTATGGCGACGAGGTCGAGGTCAAGACGTGGGTGATGGATATCCGTCGCTTCCGGTCGCGGCGCGCCTACGAAATCCGGTATCGGGCGACAGGAGAGATGGCAGCGCGTGCGTCGACCGACTGGGTCTACCTGGATGCTGAGACGCTCCGCCCCCAGATGATACCTGAGGCGATACAGTCGGCCTTCTTTCCTGAAGGGGCGCCACCTGAGAGTTTGCCTCGCGAGCGACACCCGGTCGCACACGATCGACCGCCAGAGGCAATTGCACTTCCCAGGACCGTCACGTGGTCCGACATCGATACGATGTGGCACGTGAACAACGCGAACTACCTGGAGTACATTGAGGATGCCGAGAAGCACGCCTGCGCCGTGCGCGGCTGGTCGATGGAACGCATGCTGGCAGAGCGCCTGCGCATCCACACACGGCAGCATCGCCTCGAGTATCGACGCCCTGCCGTCCTGGGAGACGCCGTCGAGATCGCCACGTGGTGCACGGATCCGGAGGATACGACGGCGCTCAGGCACTACGAGATCTGGCGCGAAAGTGATGGGGAGCTCCTCGTGCAGGCGCAGGCGCGCTGGGGCTTGAGCGATCTGGAGACCGGGGCCGCGCTTCGCATTCCAACCGAGCTGCTGTAGGTGTAAGATGGGTCGTAGCCGGCCTGCCGGCGCAGAGTCGCAGGCCCGTTCGGCTTGCCTTCGTGGCCTATTCCCTATCCCTTCTTACGATGCCGGGTGGAATCCGCGACTCGCACGGCACACCGACCTGACAGAGGCCACAGCCGTAGCCCTCGAAGCCGTAGGTCTCTGCTACGTAATGCTGTGTCCGGTCCAGATAGGCCTTGCACTTGAGCTTATCGTGTCCTGCTGCGGAGAGGGCGCCGGCAGGACACCGATCGATGCACTCGCCGCACGTGCCGTTGGCGTAGAAGAGGCAGTATGCGTGATGGTCCGTATAGGGTCGGGGCGAGGGCGTTACTGAGAGCCGGGCGACCACCGAACCGGCGCGCATGGCCTTGCCCACCGGCGTGATCAGGCCG
Source organism: uncultured Chloroflexia bacterium (assembly GCA_963775195.1). Classification (GTDB taxonomy): domain Bacteria; phylum Chloroflexota; class Anaerolineae; order B4-G1; family SLSP01; genus PWVB01. Next base: position 114,015 of record CAVZIC010000016.1, on the reverse strand, counting down.
TCGCAGAGGCCGAAAGTGCCGAGGCCCGCGGCATAGGCGGCGTGACGCTCCGACCACGTGGACGCGTAAACATAGCGCTCCGAGTCCCTCGTGCCCCACGCAGGCGTCTCCATCGGCGCCACCGCGGGATATCCGGCGGCCGTCAGCGCGTTGGCGACGCTGCTACGCAGATGGTGGTTGAATTGCTCGCCAAAGACCCGGCTCCGCGCCCATCGTCCCGCGGGGTAGGCCGCTTGTGCTCTCTGGTCACGCTTGGTAGCCTCCGTCTGGGGCAGGATCCACGAGATCACCGTGAGATCTTGCGCGGCCACATCGAGATCGGGATAGATCTGGTGCCAGGCCTCCACAGGCGTCCAATGGAAGGGGCCGACCACGGTCTTGTACTGCGCCCATATCGCATCCGCGCCGTCGGCAAACCCGACGAGCGGGGGATCCCAGGCCCTTTCAGGCTCTGGCAGCCGCATGTCATTGCCGGGTCCCGCCCACAAGCCCTCGATCACGTCGATGACCCACTCGGAAGTGCCTATCGTCGATGGCATCGTTGCACGCTCCTTGGCTCTGCAATGGTTGGATTATCGTGCGACGAGGAGGTTTGGGCAAGGAAGCGTGCCGTTCCGGGGGCAGTCGGGGCCAGGCACCTCGGGCGGCCCGGCGTCTCGGTGCCGGGGACCTTTCCGCAGTCCCCGGCACCTGACGGGCATAGCGCACGGAAAACTTCCGTCCTGGCGAAGAATCATCTCTTGCGATTTGCCTCGTCAGCGAGGCCACGTATCAGAGTCCTAGATCAGACCACGACGGATGGCATTTGCCACCGCTTGTCTGACGGGCTACACACTCGACGAAATCCTCCTGGACGGAGTGTCTCGCCACGTCTAAGCCTCGACAGTGTGGCGCAGGCCTACACGGTGATCGTCATCTCCGTGCTGTGGAGGATCGCGTTGAGCCACTGCTCCATCGGCGACGGCAGGGGCTGAGGAAGCCTATATGGCTTGATGAAGCCCTCGATGCCCTCGGGCTGCAGCATGGCGGTCTTAATGACCCAGGGGTGCTGCTTGGTGGGCGCATCGACGACCACGGCATCGACGTCATCACTGCTGACGACCTTTTCCAGGTCGGTCTCATAGGCGATGCCGAAGGCCTCAGTCGCCATTTTGCCGCGAGCGTCGTTGTCCTCCCAGATCTTGACGAGCTCGGCCTCGGGATGGTCTACGATGGCCTGAGCGTAGTGTCTTGTGTGGTCGTGAGCGAAGCTTAGCATCGCGACGCGTAGCATGTCTTCCTCCTTAGCAGATCAGCTCATACGTCGGGGACAGATACTGCGACCTCGTGCCCGGCGGCTGCCGAATCGATCAGGCCCTGGATGATGACGTTGGTGATCAGCATCTCATCCGCGGGGATGGGAGAGGGCGTGCCGTTCCAGATCGCCTCCGCAAAAGCCATGTTCTTGGCGAGGAAGAGGTCGCCGTCCTCCCTGCCCGGCTGGGGTGTGATGTCCACCAGGCGGTTGTAGTCGTGCGTGAAGTAGGTCAACGGGTCCATCTTCAGCCCACCCTTGGTGCCCAGGACGAGGGTGCCGCCCAATGAATCCATATGCATGATCCACGAGGTCTTGAAGGTCATCAGTGCGCCGTTCTCAAACCGCACGGACGCGACGCCAAAGTCCTCATTTTCCAGCTTCGAGGGGTCCCACTTCCAGCAGCCCTCTACGGGCGTGAGCGTCGTGCCGAGGATGTTGTTGGCGATGCCCGATACGGCGACGGGCTTGGGATGGCCCATGAGGTGGAGGGCCTCGTCCAGCGCGTAGACGCCGATGTCCGCCACCGTCCCGATACCGCCGGTCGCCTTCTGGAGAAAGCTAGGCGTCTCCGGAATGCCGCAGCGCCGGCAGGCCACCGCTTCCGCGTAGTAGATGTCGCCGACCGCACCCGAATCGACGATGGCCTTCGCGGTCTTCCGGGCATAGCCAAAGCGCGGCTGGACACCCACCATGAACACCAACCCAGTCTCGTGGACCGCCTTCGTCATCGCTGTAGCGTCCTTGAGCGTGGCGGCCATGGGCTTCTCGCACAGCACGTGCTTCCCGGCGTGGAGCGCGTCGACGGTCGGCGCGCAGTGTGCCTGGTTCCAGGTGCAGACGCTGACCGCCTCGATCTCATCCATCTCGAGGAGATCGTGGTAGTCGACGAAGACGTTGGGCACGCCGAATTTCTCGGCGGTGCGGGTCGCCTTCTCCTCCACGAGGTCGCATACCGCGACGACCTGAATCTCGTCTGTCTTCGCCAGCGCACGCATATGCGTCTGGGCGATGCCGCCGGTTCCGATAAGTCCCAACTTGAGCGGTTTCATCGAGCTTCTGTCCTTTCTGTTGTGTGGATATGATCTGTAACGTGTGATGAAAACCTACAGCCGGCAAGAGCGGTAGCGCTCCCGTACCTCCGGACGGGTCGCGGTGCCCGTCGTGCCGATCTGCTGAATCGTGATTGAAGCCACCAGGTTGCCGACGAGCGCCGCTTCGGCGTGATCGGCGCCGCTGCACAGCGAGGCGACCGACCCGGCCATGAAGCTGTCTCCCGCGCCGACGATGTCGATCTCCCCGGTCACCTTTACGCCGGGAATCGGGGTCACACCCTCCGCAGAGAAGAGCAGGGCGCCGTCCTCGCCTACGGTGATGTAGACGGGCCTCCTGTTGCGACGAAAGAGCGCCTCGCCGGCGGCCCGGACGGTCGCTCCGTCGGGCTTGCCCGCGTAGTCGGGATGCAAGGCCAGCGTCGCCTCGCGTCCGTTGGGCGTAATGATAACATCGCGGAAGAGACCGATGCGCACCCGGGAATCGGCGGCGAAGATGGTGTCGGGATGCTCTCTCGCCAGACGCATGATCTCCTCGCGCACGCGGTCGGTGATCACGCCGCAGTTTCGCTCCTGTGCCTGGTCGGCCACGATCACGCCGTCTACCTGCGGGACCAGGTCTCGCAGCGACGCGATGAGCTGTGTCTCCACCTCGGCGGGGAGGGGCTTGCGGTTCTTGATGTCCAGCCGGTTGAGCTCGTGCTCCCGCCCGCCCTCCTCGCGCATCATCGGCTTGGTGTAGGTGGGCGTGAAGAGGTCGTCGCGCCGGATTAGGGGCTCCTGGTGGACGCCGATTTTCGTGAGGCTACGCCGTAACTCGTATCCCTCTCCGTCATCACCCATCACGCCCAATGCTGTGACCTCCACGCCCAGGGCACGGAGGTTGGCGGCGACGGTCCCCGCAGCGCCGGCGCTGCAGCGCACGTCGATCACCTGGTAGGCCTCGAGCCCCGTCTCCAGCGATTCCTCGCCCAGAGTTCGGTCGATGATGATGTACTTGTCCAGGAAATAGTCCCCGACGACGAGTACCCTGACCCTATCGAATCCCTCCAGGATCGCGCCCAGCCGTTGCTCATCCATTCGTGCGCTCCAGCCGTGCTAGGACGCCGTGATAGAGGTTGGGAATGGTGGCGCGATGGTCTCCCTGGATGTAGAAGCTCTCCCCGCCGTCCTGGACCGTGCGCACCAAGTCCGTCTTCAAGAAGCGGTGGTAGTACCGCGGGTCGCTCTTCGGCGGCGTGTGGTGGTAGTCGGGACCCAGAGCCTGGAGGTCAAAGACCGCCGTGGTGAACTCGTTGATGCGCTTCCCTTCCTGGTGGGCCACGTTGCGGGCCATTGAGAGGGCCTTGAGGTAGACCTCGGGGCCCATCACGGCGGTGCCCACGTTGAGCAGCACGCCGCCCTGGAGCTTCGTGATAGTGTGAGCCAGGACCAGGAAGTCACGGTAGGAGGTTACCCCGAGCGCCGCGCCGTCGCAGTTGGGATGCTCGTGAATGATGTCGTAGCCGATGCCCACGTGGACGGTAGTCGGAATCCGCAGCCGGTACGCAGCCGCGAAGATGCTGATCTCCTTGTGCGGGAAGTCGCCCTCGCTGATCGCCTTGCCGACTGCCTCGCCCAGGCCGATGCCCTCGTCGGCGCCCTGCTTGGTGATGTCGTTGATCCACCCGGTCTCCTCCCAGAGACCGAACTGTCCCTCCTGGATGTAGCGCGCGACGCTTTCCGTGGTGGCGCCGATGAGGGACAGCTCGAAGTCGTGAATCACGCAGGCGCCGTTCACGCCGACGTGGGTGATGATGCCTCGCTCCATCAGGTCGATCACGAACCGCGACATGCCCACTTTGATGAGGTGGGCACCCGTCATCAGGATCACCTGCTTGCCCTGATGATGGGCGGTCGCGACGCGGTCCGCCACCGCCTCCAGCGCCTCACTCTCAAAGGGGGGTACCTCGGTGTCGAGAGGCAGGCACTCGGAGAGCTGCATATCGTGCACGCGCTCGTTGAGAGGCTTGATGTGCAGCCTGTCACGATCGAAAATGGGGTATGGCATAGTCTACTCCTCCTCAAACAGATATGAGACCAGCCGCCCCTGCTCCCGAAAGTCAGGAATGATCAGGTCGGCACCGGCCTCGATCAGACGATTCCGTTTCCAACTGTTGACGCCCTGTCGTGTCGCCTCGTTGGTGGCCACGCCGACAGCGATGCCCCCCACCGCTTTGACGTTCTCTATCTCCACGAAGCCATCGCCAAAGGCCGCGAACTCGCGTCCACTCAGGTCGTTCTCCGAGATGATACGGTCGATGACCATCTTCTTGGAGTAGGTCTTGTAGTCGTCGAGGGCACCGTAGATGTGGACAAAATAGGACGTCACGCCCAGAGCCTCGGCCTCGTCGAGCACGTAGGGCTCATCGGTGCCCGAGGCCAGATAGCAGGGCACGCCTCTGGCCCGCATTGCCTCCAGGATGGCCACCGCCCCGGGTACCATCATCGCCTGCGGGTCGACACGGCCTTCTTTCAGCGCCGCCAGCCGGCCCGCGATGTGTTTCGACAGGCGGTCGAGGTACATCCACTTGTAGTCCAGGGGATCCCGCGGCTCCGCGCCGCGGCGCCGGATCTCCTCACACAACTGGATCATCTGGTAGATCGTCTGTTTGCCCGTCAGCCGGTCCACAAACTCGGTGACCAGCCTGGTCAGCTCCTCCTCTGTCTCTCCCGTGTTGAGATCGTCGAGGATCTCAACCATCATCGGGATCATCACGTCCTGCCAGCCCTCGCGAATCAGGGAGACGGTGCCGTCGAAGTCGAAGAGCGCGTGGCGAATGTCGCCCCTCTCAGTATGGGTATTGACGATCTCAATGCAGGTATCAGGCAGGAACGTCACGTTGTCATCCTCCTTGTTTTGTCTGTTCCACCTTCCGGGAAGCTGGATAGTCTTCGAGCCTCCCGGAAGGTCATATGAGCAATGCCTCCGCCAGGGCTACGCCGCCCCAGAGTGGCGCGTCGTCTCCCAGCGCCGCGGGCACGACATCCACGCGCATGTCGGGCAGCACCTGCTGCCGGGCCGCGGCCCGCACATCCTCGAAGTAGCCTGCGCCGGACTTAGAGACGCCACCTCCTATGACCACGCGCTCGGGGTTGAGCAGCACGATGGCGCCGCCGAGGGCGTATCCCAGCCATCCTGCAGCCTCGCGAAGTACCTGGCGGGCTATCTCATCGCCGGCCCGCGCGGCGTGGCTAACGTCTCGGGCTGTGATGGCCTTCACCTCGCCATCGACCAGACGGCGCAATGTGGCGCCGCCCTCGGGCCTTTCGTGCAGGCGCGCCTGCGCGCTCCGCGCGATCGCCGGTCCGGCGGCGACCGCCTCCAGGCAACCCCGCCGCCCACAAGAACACGTCGGCCCGCCGGGCTGCACCGTCAGGTGCCCAATCTCGCCGGCCAAGCCGTCCGCCCCGCGATGGATGTGTCCGTCCAGGACCCAGCCGCCGCCAATCCCCGTGCTGATGGTGACATATAGAAGACTGCGGCACCCCTGCCCGGCGCCGAAGCGCGCTTCACCCAGCGCCCCGACGTTCGCATCGTTGTCGATGATGGCAGGAGCGCCAAAGCGGTCCTCCAGCGCCTCGCGCAGGGGAAAACCCTCCCATCCCGGCACGTGGTGCGAGCGCAGCACCCGGCCCTGCTCGGCATCTACCGGCCCACCGAAGCTGACGCCGACGGACGCGGCTGGGGTGCCCGCCAGCAACTCGGAGGCCATCGACGCCATTGCGTCCAGGCTCCATGCCCTGTCCACGGCAGGGCCCGAGGGCACCCGCTTGAGCGATCGCCAGGTGCGCTCCCCGCGCTCCACGACCCCGGCGGAGAGCTTCGTCCCCCCGAAGTCAAGACTCAAGATAGATGCCATGCCATCTCCGCTGTGCTGAGACCTTCGGGGCGGGGCATGCCCCAAAGGTCTTCACCTGATCTCGCACTAACACAAGGCCAGGAAAACGGCGTGCAGGATCACCAAGTGCGCGTCTTCGATCTGCTGCATCGAGTCGGAGGGCACGATGATGCAGATGTCGACCTTGTCCTTGAGGTCGCCACCCTCGAATCCGGTCAAGCCCACGGTCACCAGGCTATGCTCCCGGGCGACGTCCATCGCCCGCAGCACATTGGGGGATCTGCCGCTAGCGCTGATTCCGATGGCCACGTCGCCTGCTTCAGCCAACGAGGCCAGCGGCTCGGAGAAGACCGTTTCGTAGCCCTCGTCATTGGCATACGCGGAGAAGCTCGGCACGTTGTCATTGAGCCCAATCGCTTTGAAGCGGGGTATGCCGTCCCGCCGCGTGCCTTTGATCAGGTCGCAGATGAAGTGGGAGGCGGTGGCGGCGCTACCGCCATTGCCGAAGACGAAGACCCGCCCGCCCTCCTCTCGTGCCTGTTTCAGCGCATTGATCGCTTGCGTGATCTCGGCTTTTCCCACAAGGCCCGACAACACGCCGGCCATATCGGTGAAGTACGTCTGCACAACATCCATCAGCCATTTCCTCCAATTCGGGAATGCTCCCAATGATCATCAGTGGCTATGATACGCCTTGTCGTTCGCTGCGCACGCGGAAGGTCCTGACCTGAAAGGGGTCGACGTGGAAGTCGAAGCCGTCGGCCTCGAAGGGCACCGCGTCACCGTTCTCCTCGACGTGGTTGCAGGCGACGACGCCCTCGAGCTGCCAGGGCGTGCACACGCTCACCCGTCCTCGACCGCCGTGCGGCTCGTAGAGCCGCAGGATCCAGCCGTCGCCGTCCTCCGCAGGCTTGACCGTCTCCAGGATTGCGGGACCCTGGACCTCGAAGAACTCCCGGCTTGCCGGCAAGGTTCCCCCGCCGGAAGGCCCCGGCAGGCAGCGGAGGGGGACGTTCAACTCCCAGCCACGGCGGACCGTCCCGCCCGCGGTCCAGCCCTCCGCGTGGGGGAGCAGCGCATAGGTTATGTCGTGATGACCTCGATCAGCGTCGGGATCCGGCGACTCGGTCCCGCGCAGCAGCGTCAACCGCAGGACGTGGCCCTTCACGTCATAGCCATACTTGCAGTCATCGAGCAGGCTGACGCCGTAGCCGGCCTCGGAAAGGTCGGCCCAGCGATGACCGCAGACCTCGAACTTCGCCTCATCCCACGAGGTGTTGCGGTGAGTGGGCCGCTCGACGGCGCCGAACTGGATCTCGAAGGTGCCCCACATCGTGCGGACTGCCACCGGGAAGGCGGCCTTCAGCATCACCTGTCGCTCCTGCCAGTCCACGTGGGTGACGAAATCGATGCGCGGCAGTTGGTCATAGAGCACGATGTCCTGTTGGAGCCGGCTCTCGCGATAGTGACGAGTCACGCGGACAACCGCGCGCACGGGTCCCTCCTCGACGACCTCGATCATGGTCTCAGGATCCCAGTCGTACTCGCGCCCCTCGAAGGTGTCGTGGACGTTCCACGCGGCCTCGCGCTCCGGGCCGTCCTGGAAGAGCTGGAGACGGTTGGCGACCTCGCCGGGTGGGATCACCTCGCGCGTGTAGCGCTTGTCCAGCAGCCGCGCGATCTCGCCCTGCTCGGTGAGTTCGAGGCGGTAGAAGCGGTTTTCCATCCGGCGCCCGTCGACCGCCAGGCTGTGCTCCGGTGTCTGCCCTGCCATCCGGACCGAGAGCGTCGTGTAGCCCATCGACGGCACCTGCGGGACAAAAGCGATCTCCATCTCCCCGGCCCGGCGGTCGATGACCTGGGCGGGCAGCACCTGCCCGTCGGGATGCAGGACCTCGACGGCGCCATCGGCGGCGGCGATCGTGGCGGTGACAACGTCAGTTCGATCCCACGGAAGGCTGTTGAAAGCGACCAGGTCAGCCTGTCCCCCGATCCGCTCGATCAGGGCATCGAGCGCTGTGCGCCGCACCTCCCGGCCGGCATGCGCTATGCGCGCGTGATCCCCGGCGGCCTCGGTGTAGACCTCACCGATCGAGCTGCCCGGCAGGATGTCGTGGAATTGCAGCAGGAGGAGGTTTGACCAGGCCCGGCGCACGGAGGCGAGATCGACCTGCGCCCCCAGGGTCTGGGCCAGCACACCCCAGATCTCGGCCTCACGGAGCAGGAGCTCGTTCTTGCGGTTGGCGCGCTTGATCTCGCCGTGGGTGGTGTAGGTGCCGCGATGGGTCTCCAGGTAGAGCTCGCCGACCCAGGCCTCGAGGTCGGGATCCGCCGCCAGCACATCGTCGAAGTAGGTCTCCTCACCGCCCTGCCGCGAGGCGGGCGTGCCGGGAAAGTCCGTGGCGCGGCTCGCGAACTCGAGCATCTCCGGCGTCGGCCCCCCGCCGCCATCGCCGTAGCCAAAGGGCAGTAGCAGCTCAGGATAGCGCGCTTTTTCGTGGAAGTTGTCCCAGGCGAAGCGGAGTTGCTCCGGCGTGGGCTGCCCGTTGTAGTAGTTGAGGAGGCGAGGAATGTGTGCCAGGATGCGGGTGCCGTCGATGCCCTCCCACCAGAAGAGGTGACGGGGGAAGGGATTGCGGGCCTGCCAGTGGAGCTTGCAGGTGAAGAACGCGTCCAGCCCGCATCCCTTGAGGATTCCGGGCAGCGAGGCCGGATATCCGAAGACGTCGGGCAGCCAGCAGGTGCGCGGACGTGCCCCGAACTCCTCACGGAAGAAGGCCAGGCCGTAGAGCACCTGGCGGATCAGCGATTCGCCGGAAGGGACGTTGCAGTCCGACTCCAGCCACATCCCGCCGGTGCACTCCCAACGTCCGGTCTGTACCCAGCCTTTCACCTCCTCATAGAGTCCCGGGTAGTACTGCTTGGTGTAGGCGTAGAGCTGCGGCTGGCTGCACGAGAAGTGGTAGTCAGGATAGCGTTCCATCAGCCGGCAGGCAGTGGAGAAGGTGCGGCTGCACTTACGGACCGTCTCGCGCAGCGGCCACAACCACGCGACGTCAATGTGCGAATGACCCGTGAGGAAGACACGCCCCTCCTCGGGATCTGGCGCGATATCGCCGACCCGGTCGCGCAGCAGCGCGCGCGCTGCAGTCACCTCGCGCTTGAAACGGTCGGCGGGTGCCGTCAGGTCGACCGCCAGTAATGCCTCCTCAAGCGCGGCGTGGAGGCGCCGCCGCCGGCGCTCGTCTGGCGCGGACTGGCTGGCCTCCCACGCAAACAAGAAGTCATAGAAGGCAGCCCTGATCTCGGGGTCGAACTGAACGATGACCGCCTCGCTGAACCTCGCCTGGTCGCGGCGCTGCTCCGGGTGGTTGGCGGGGGTACCGAGGCAGGCGAACTCCGCCTCGAGCTCGAGGGTGCCGGTCGATGGCACGGGCACCTGCGTGTGGTTAGCGTCCACGCCGGCGTAGGGCCTGCCATCGATGGAGAGCAGACCCTCCATATGAGCGATGTCGAATCGGAGATAAAGATCCGACACCGGCATTCCCGGCGCGATACCTACTCGTCCGCGCAGGAACAGCGTCTTGTTGGGCGGCCAGCCACGATCGGGCGAGACCGTTTCCCAGTCGCTCTCATAGTGGTATTCACCAGGTGCGATGTATTCGGCCAATCGACCCTCCCAAGGACCGATCGGCCACCGGTCCACGACCATACTACGCCGGATATGGTCGAGCCGGGCGCGTACGACACGTTCGTCCATGCTGATTACCCCTCCCCGGAGCCCGCCTCCGCAGAACCGGAGGTGGGCTCCGCCTAGCTGTTCTCAGATCCCTGCCCTATTCCTCCGAGACGATGCGATCGACAACGAGCTGCCGGTACTCCTCCGATAGGCTGGAGAAGTAGGCGCTGAATCCCGTCACTCTCACGATCAGGTCCGGGAACCTGGAGGGGTCCGCGTGCGCTGCCAGAATCTGCTCTTTGTTGACCACGTTCATATTGAGCAGGGTCCCGCCCAGGTCGAAGTAGCTGCGGATCAGCGCCCCGACCGTGTCCACCCCTCCTTCGTCCGCGGCGAGCTTGGGCTCCATATCGAGCTGGAGCGGGGCCGTGTTGCCGTACCCCGGCTGCACCGACGCAACCGCCTTCACCATCTGTGTCGGCGTGCCGCCCCGACCCTCGTTGAAACCCGGATCAGGATTCGGGCCGTGCGATATGGGTGCCCCGGCGTGGCGGCCATTTGGCGTCGCCGGGATCGTCTTACCCATGTTGATGTTGCTTGCCCAGGCAAAGAGGCCGGGGATCAGCGCGAACCCGTTGGGCGTCGGCTTCTCCTTCACCAGGTCGGTGAAGCGCTTCGAGATGCGCACTGCCCACGCATCGGCGGGCGACCCACCGCTGCCAAAGCGGGGAATGTTCCGCATCATCAGCCTCGCTCGCTCCCCCTGGAGCCCTTGCCAATCGGAATGCAGATAGCCCTTCAACTCCTCCCATGTCAGACGCCCCTCGTGCTCGACGCGCTGCTCGATAGCAGCGAAGGAGTCCGCCGCCGTGGCGAGGTCGGCGCCGTCGATGCACATGTTGTAGTAGTCGACGCCGCCGTGGGAGGCGTCCTCTCCCTTCTCGACGGGGCCGTGGCTGAGCAGGTCGAGGATCAGCTCTGGGAAGACCTGGTGCATGTGCTCCAGGTGAAAGTCGATGCCTTCCGCTGTCACCTCGACGGCACGGCGCAGATGGCCCACGAAGCGCGCCCATAGCTCGTCGGTGCTCGGCTCGACGCCGGCATCCGCCAGCATGTCATCGAGCGCGGCATCGAAGACGGCGGCGAAACTCACCTTGACACAGTCCATCAACGTATACTCGCGGCCTGGAATGCCGAGCCAATGACACCCGGCGTAGGTGCGTTGGCGCCCGAGCCCGAGCGGGTAGCCGTTCCGGGCGAAGCCGCTCGCCGTGTTGTCGATGCCCAGGAACTTCGGCGTGCCCATCTTGTCCTCGAAGAGGATCTCGACGCCCCGGCGCATCAGGGAGGGGTCGACCTCCCTGCCGACGGAGACGGCGATGCTCGCCGGCGTCCTCACCCGATGGATGGCCTCTAGCACCAGGTACGAGACGGGATTCGTCGTGTCGTTCCCCGCCGCATCGAGCCCGCCGAGCTGGACGTAGGAAGCCGTCTCCCTCTGGAGGAGGCAGGCGATATGAAAGATCGCCTCGTCATCCGTCAGGATGCCCGCCTGCACGTCCCGCTCGTAGTAGGGCAGGAGCATGACGTCGAGCTGCCCGAGCGCCCCGTTGTTGTTGTACATGCGGGCGACCATCTGGAACCACAAGATCCACTGGCAGGCCTCGCGGAAGGTCCGAGGAGGATCGGTCACCAGCCGCTCGTTGATCTCGGCCATCTCACGCAGGTTCTGGCGGAGTCCCGGGTGCGTCTCTTCCGAGAGCATCTCGCGGGCCGCTGCTACGTGGCGCCGGATCCATTCCTGGGTACCCAGGATCACGTCCTCCAGCCCGTCGTAGAAAGCCGTAGACTGCGGGTTGACCTGCCGGTAGTGCCGTACCTTTTCGAGGAGGCCTCCCCACCCCAGCCCCAAGCCGATCGTCAGGTCCTGGCAGAAGTGCTGAACGGCGCCGATGCCCGGAGAAATGTGGTACCTTGCCTGCTCCTCTTGTAGATGGGTGTAGTCGTAGTCGGGGTTCCAGTGGGGATCGCGATACGACATGAACTGCACCATGATGCCGCCGGCGAGCGAGCTCATCGGGTCGATGTAGGTGGGGTGGGCCTCCAGCAGCCTTCTGAAGTTCCTGCCCACGGCCTTGGGGCCGAAGAACCCGCCGCTGGCATGGTTTGGTTCGGGCTCGTAGGTTGCCATCAGCGTGTCGACGATGGGCTCGCCGGATGCACTGATCGTCCGCACGGTCCTGCGCAGCTCGGGCGGCGGCAGGATGATCGGGAGGTCGTCGTGATTCATCGGCGCGATATCGCGCTTCTGGCGTGTCTGCCGAAGCTTGGTCTCTCGCAGCGCGTCAAGACGTTGTTGGTAGGTCAACTCCTTCAGTTGGGATTCCATAGTCCCTCCGAATGCTCTATTCACAACGGTAACTCGATGGGCTTGCCCTCGGCAATGGATCTATATGCGGCCTCGGTGACCTCGATGACGTCCCGCCCCATCTCGACCGGGACAGCCGGCTCCTTGTCGTTGACGATGCAGTCCACGAAGTGGTCGATCCTGGCCTGGTAGGCGTCGAAGCGACTGTCGTCAGGCATGGCGATCTCCCAACCCTCGGCGTAGTCGGGCAGGTCGCCCCTGTTGGTGTGCAGAAGCATGCCCTCGCCGGGGCGCATCGTCACCAATCCATCGAACCCGACGATCTCGGTGTACCCGTGTCCGGCGGGCGAGGACCAGGAGTCGTAGATCAGGCCGATGGCGTCGTTCTCAAACCGGATGAGCATGGACATCGTATCCTCGACCTCCATTTTCACCATCGTGCCTGGGTTGTCCACTGAGTGCTTGTAGGCCTGGTTCACTGCGCTCGAGGCGTAGACCGACCTGGCCTTCCCGATCAAATGCCTGAACATATAGAGGGTGTAGGTCGTCCAGTCGAGGGTCACCCCGCCGCCGGCCCATTTAGAATAAAACCAATCGGCGTCCTGGTTGCCGTCCTGATGCCCCCCGCCGATCTTGGAGATCTCGTGGATCTTGCCCAGGCGTCCCTCCTCGATGATGCGCTTGGCAGCCTGCATACTCGGCGTGAAATAGGTCTGGTAACCCGTCAGGAACTTGATGCCATTCGTCCGCACGGCGTCAACCATGGCATTCGCCTCTTCAAGGCTAATGCACATTGGCTTCTCGCACAAGACGTGCTTGCCGACCTTTGCCGCGGCAATGGAGGGCGCGGCGTGGACGGGGTGGGGGGTGCAGATGCTGACGCCCTGGATATCGTCTCGCGCCAGCAGGTCATTGTAGTCCAGATACCAGGCGTCTGCGCCGGCGAGTTCGGCAGCCTGCTTGGCGCGCTCCTCAATGATGTCGCATACCGCCACAACCTTGACATTGGGGTTCTTCAGATACCGCCCGATATGAGCGGCCTTGCCGATCACGCCACAGCCTATCACGCCTATGCCAATCTTCGTTGTGTCCATCAACAGACCCTCCTTGTTGTAGGAAAACCAGAAGGCGCCCTGACCACAATCGGCCTGGAGTTTGGCCCTTTGGGGAAGGGGCTTGAAGAGAGAACGCCCATCCGGAAAAGTGGAGGTGCAAGCCAACACCATTCTAGGAGGGGTTCTCATATGAAAGATACAGCAGAACTTCAAGCCGTGCCAGTGCTACTGGGCGAGTTGTGGAAGCTCTTGGAAGGCACCCGCGAGGCCTTCGGAAAGACCGTGCGTTTCGGCGGGCGGTGGCCTTGGTGCTAAGTGATGTGTTTGCCTTGGGGCGGTATGCCGTGACACACCTGTTGCGTGGCTTTTGAGCGACGACCGGCGACTGGCGTGCCGCCTATCGGTAATTCGGTTGTGAGCGCTTCGATGAGTAGGCGGTGGGGGCGCAGCTGCCCCAGGAGACACTCCTGCACGTGGCGGCTAGGGATGCGTATGTGGTGACAGTAGACGGGGTGCGCATCCCGCGGAGTGCGAAGCACGTGGCGGGGAGCAGTTGGTGGCCCGCGCCGAACACAGCTCACTTCCGCCGGAGACTGGAGCTGGCCTGGCTGACGCCCGCGGAAGACAGCTACTACCGGGCCATGCCTATGCGCCGGCTGCTCGCACCGACGGCGAAGTCGGTGCCCTGCAGTGCCACGCCCTGCCGCGAATGGAAAGCCTGTCTGCAGGGGCTGACTTGGGCGCGGGCGCTGCTCACGTCCGTGGGCCGGGCGACCAAGCGCCTGGTGGGGGTGTTGGTTGGGAGCTACGATCCCCAAGGGATCTGGAAGGCAGCCCCCGAGCACACCACGTTGTTGGTACGCCGCGCCAAGCGAATCATGACGCGTGTTTCGGGATCGGGCATGCGCTGGAGTCGTGGGGGGCTGAGCATGTGCTTACCTCATGTGGCGCCGATCTGACCCGTTGGGGGCGTTTCGACAGCCTCTGGGCCACCGCTGCCGGCAACTTGCCCCAATCCTGAAACGCACCCACCTCGAACTGGCTCTTGCACCCGCTGTAAGCCTGTGCTATGATGAAGCTAGCGAGATGACCGAGGTATGAGAAAGACAATGTCCTTCGACGTTCAGCGTGCGCTGCTTTGTGGCCGGCTCCTCCTTACGGGATGGAGCCGTTGCCACGTGGGCAGGCACTGATCGCGAGGACTTCCTCGGATACCAGCCGGCCAAGCTAGTGAAAGCGCCTCCCACAAGGGGGCGCTTTTTCATACCAGGAGGGCTCAATGCGCACAGATACATGGGTGATCAAGGAGGTGTTACCCCGGACGTCGGGTCTGTTGGCGTCCGGCATCCTCGTGGGGGCGATCCGAGCTGTAACTACGATATCAGCCTGTAGTTGGATCTGTCACGAGGAGGAAGAGAATGTCACCCGAACGAGATGTAACAGAATACGATCCCTGGAAGATCGAGGCATATTGGCGGCGTAGGTGGGCCGAGGAGGGCGCCTACCGGACACCGGATCCGTCACCCGGCGAACGCACCTTCTACTGCCTGGACTTCTTCCCTTACCCGTCCGGTGCCGGTCTTAGCGTCGGTCACGGGCGCAACTACGTGCCCTCTGACGTCATCGCTCGCTACCACCGGATGCAAGGTGAGGCCGTGCTTCACCCGATGGGGTGGGATGCCTTCGGTCTGCCGGCGGAAAACGAGGCGATGAAGCGCGGCGTCTATCCCGCCGAGAGCACCGCGCGCTATGCCGCCAACTACAAGCAGCAGTTGAATCTGTTAGGTTGCTCCTATGATTGGAGCAGGGAGATCGCCTCATCTGACCCGGCCTACTACCGGTGGAACCAGGCGTTCTTCCTGATGCTCTATCGCCGTGGCCTGGCCTATCGAGCAGATGCGCCGGTCAACTGGTGCGAGAGCTGCCAAACGGTCCTGGCGGCAGAGGAGATCGAGCACGGCAGGTGCTGGCGCTGCCACCAGCCGGTCGTGCGGCGGTCGCGCTCCCAATGGTACATCCGCGTCACGGCGTATGCCGATGAGCTGGACGCCGCCCTGGATGAGCTCGACTGGCCCGAACACATCCTGGCGATGCAGCGTCATTGGATCGGGCGTCAAGAAGGCGTGGAGATCGACCTGCCCGTGGCGGGCCACGCAGACGCGAGCCTGCGCGTCTTCACAACCCGAGTCGACACGCTCTTCGGGGTCACCTTCATCGTGCTGGCGCCCGAACACCCCCTGGCCGAACGCCTGAGCACACCCGCGCAGCGCGCTGCCGTCGCGGCCTACATCGACCGGGCCTCGCAGCGCAGTGATGTCGAGCGGCACACACGGGCACCCGACGGCGTAGCAACCGGGGCCTCTGCGGTGCTGCCTGACGGGTCGAGCGTGCCCATCTACGTGGCCGACTACGTATTGGCCGACTACGGCACCGGCGCCGTGATGGGCGTGCCGGCGCACGACGCCCGCGACTTCGCGTTCGCCAAGGGGCAGGGGCTGCCGGTCAAGCGCGTGATTGCGCGTGTGGGAGCGGACGAGGAGGCCGGCATACCGGACGCTCTACCGTTTGTCGACGCGGGCGTGCTGGTGGACTCGGGTCGGTTCACCGGCATGAACTCCGCTGCTGCGCAGGGGGCCATCGCGGCGTGGCTGGCTGACGAGGAATTCGGTCGGCGCGTGGTCGCTTACCGGCTGCGGGACTGGCTGATCTCCCGGCAGCGCTACTGGGGCACGCCGATCCCGATCGTGACCTGCCCAACCTGCGGTGAGGTGCCGGTGCCGGAAGCCGCGCTGCCGGTCGAACTACCGCCGGTGCCTGACTACCGTCCGCGGGGAGACGGGCGATCGCCACTGGCCAACGTCCCTTCTTTCGTCCACACGACCTGCCCGAGATGCGGGGGTGCCGCCGAACGTGAGACCGATACGATGACGGGCTTTGTCTGTTCGTCGTGGTACTACATGCGCTTCACCGATCCCCACAATGCGGAGCGACCCTTCGACGCAGAGAAGGCCAAACGCTGGCTACCCGTCGATCTCTATATCGGCGGTGCTGAACACGCCGTCAGCCACCTGCTCTACTCGCGGTTCTGGACCAAGTTCCTGGCCGATGAGGGATGGGTGGACTTCCGAGAGCCCTTCCCCAAGTTGCGGAGCCAGGGCGTCCTTCACGCGCGGGACACCGAGACCGGCACCGTCGAGCGTATGTCCAAGTCCAGGGGCAACGTGGTGACACCCGAGAGTGTGGTCGAGCGCTACGGCGCCGACGTCACACGGCTGCACTTGCTCTTCATGGGCCCGTTTGAGGCCAACACGGTCTGGGAGGTCGAGGAGGATGGCGTGACACCTCAACACATCGAGGGCGTCCGCCGGTTTGTACAGCGTGTCTGGCGGCTGAGCACGGATGGGCAGGCGTCGCCGGATGCCCCACAGCGAGTGGCTGCTGCGGAGGACGAGATCATGGGCGCGGCTCATCGCGCTGCCAAGACCGTCACAGAGCAGATCGAGGTCATGCACTTCAACACGGCGATCAGCGCGTTGATGATCTTTGTGGGTGACCTGGACGCGCACCGGCAGAGCTACGGGACGACCCCCGCGTTTGTGAGCGCTCGCTTGGTCCTGCTGCGGCTGTTGGCTCCCTTCGCGCCCTTTGTTGCCGAGGCGCTATGGGCCCATTTGGGCGAGCGGGAGCAGCACGGTAGCATACACCAGGCCTCGTGGCCCCGTTGGGATGAGGCCGGCACGCAGACGGCGATGGTAGAACTACCTGTTCAAGTCAACGGGCGGGTTCGAGACCGGATCGAGGTGGCGCGTGATGCCGGTGAGGCCGAGGTCCGTGCTGCGGCGTTGGCCGCGCCGGGCGCCTGCCGGGCGCTGGGTGGTGAAAAGGTCCGGCGCGTCATCGTCGTGCCCGGCCGACTCGTCAATATCGTGTCCGGCTGACGCTGCTCTGAGGGGCCAGTCTTATCATGAAGCAGCGGCCCGCCTGAGAAGCGGGCCGCTGTCGATACCCCTGCCGCGACTTGAACGCGGGCCACCGGCTTCGGAGGCCGATGCTCTATCCAACTGAGCTACAGGGGCGTGTGTAGGATGTGGTGAACATCGCTACCCACACACATTCTACCACAAGTGGCATTCCGGACAAGATTTTGCCGCTGTTGTCGAGGTCTTTCTCCGGGGGTATAATGCGCCCAACGCGATGGATGACATCAAAGTCTACGGCCATGCCAGACCGCAATCGCGTGGCTTCACATATGCTACTCGCGATTCGATTCCCAACCAAAGGACTGCAGGTGTGCCCATGAAGCCTTTGACGGTAATCCGCGGATGGGTGTTCTTAATGCTGTTGGGCCTGCTCTCCGGGTGTTTGGGGACATCTCAGCCGTTCACGGATGATTTCTCCGATCCCGCAAGTGGGTGGGGGGCAGCATCTCACGAGACCTACGTTCGAGGATATCAACAGGGCCGATATCTGTTCCAGATTGATGTGCCTCAGTGGTTCGTTTGGGCCACGAGCGGTCGAAGCTATGAAGACGTGGAAGTGACGACGGTTGTCCGTTCGGGCGGGCCGTCTGACGATCATTTTGGTGTGCTCTGTCGATACACGGATCAGCAGTTCTATTACTTTGCGATCAGCTCGGACGGCTACTATGCCATCTTCAGGATGGGCGACGACGGCACGCTGGTGCCGCTGACAGGCAGAGCTATGCTGAAGTCGGCGGCGATTCATATCGATGGGACCGACAATCGACTGATGGCCTCGTGCCAGGGGTCGACGCTCACGCTTTTCGCGAATGGTGAGCAGGTAGCCCAGGTTGAGGATGACGCGTTGACCAAGGGCGACGTCGGGATGGCCGCGGGTACGGTGTCGCAAGGCGGGACGACGATCTGGTTCGATGATTTCGAGGCGAAGAAGCCATGACAGCCATATCACATGCTTTCGGCGATGTATGGAAGTGGCATCGGCCCATCGTGCCCGTTCTGGCCCTAGGGGTCCTTATCCTCCTGACCGGGTGCGGGTCAGCGGGGCAGACACCGCCGGAGGCGTGGCATGTGACGTTCGACGATGCGTCCGGCTGGGTCATGGGTTCCGACGCCGTCGCGGATGTGACGGTCACCAATGGTGCGCTGCAGGTCCACGTCATCGAGCCCGGACAGATAGCCTGGGCCTCTTCGGAGCGCTCATGGCGCGACCTACATCTCACCGTGGAGGCGACCCAGATCTCGGGGCCACTCGATAACGAGTATGGCGTGCTGATCAGGATGAAGGATGATGGGCATTTCATGGCGTTTTCGGTCAGCGGCGATGGCTACGCACGCATCGCGCGCTACGAGAACGGAACTTGGACCGTCCTCGGGCCGGATTGGGTGCCCAGTGAGGCAGTTCAACAGGGCGAAGCCACCAACCGGCTTGAGGTCATGGCTCAAGGCGGGCAATTCGACTTTAGCGTCAACGGCCAATCGGTGGCCCAGGTCGAAGATGCGGCCCTTGATCAGGGCAGTATCGGCCTCTACGCGGGTGCATTCACGGAGGGGGACGTTGTGGTGGCATTCGACAACCTGGACGTTGAACCGGTGCCCTGATGAAGGCGCTAGCATCGGGAGAGGTCGAGATGGCACCCCCAGGGGTGGACGGTCGGTGCCCGCGAGCAGCGCGGGCATACTGAGCCGGGCGGCTGATTTTGCGCGTTTACCTTGAGGCGATGGGCTGCCGTCTGAATACTGCCGAGGTGGAGCATCTGGCTCGGCAGTTTGTCGGGCTGGGCCACGAAGTTATCTCAGAGCCCGTGCAGGCCGACGTCATCGTGTTGAACTCGTGTGCGGTGACGGCGCAGGCTGCCCGAAAAAGCCGTCACCGATTACGCACACTGCGGCGCGAGAATCCGAGGGCCGATGTCGCGGTCACAGGCTGTTGGGCGACCGAATCTCCGGATCGCGCCCGCCAAATAGAGGGTGTTCGATGGGTGGTGCCCAATGCCGACAAGCGCGATGCGGTTGCGGCGATTGTGGCGGGGGTGCTGCCCCCAAAGCTCGCACCGTGGGCGCCCGGGCGGTGGGGACATACCCGCGCTTTCCTCGGCGTGCAAGACGGTTGCGATCACGCCTGTACGTTCTGTGTGACCCGGCTGCTGCGCGGTCCCGCGCGCAGTCGTCCCCCGGAGGAGACGGTCGGCGCGGTCCGCGAGTTCGTTGCCCAGGGGGCCAGGGAGGTCATCCTGACCGGCGTGAGCCTCGGCGCCTATGGCCGTGATCTCGGGTTGGATGACGGGCTGGCTATGTTGGCGCGTCGTATCCTGGCTGAGACAGATCTCCGGCGGTTGCGTCTCTCCTCGATTGAGCCCTGGGATGTCAGTGCGGCGCTGCTAAGACTCCTCGCCGATGGCCGGCTTTGCCGGCAGCTCCATCTCCCGCTTCAGTCGGGCTCGGATGCGGTGTTGAGACGGATGGGGCGGCACACGACGGCTTCCGCCTACTTTGATCTGGTGGCGGCGGCGAGGAGCATCTCCCCTGACATCGCGATCACCACGGACATCATCGTGGGCTTCCCCGGAGAGACAGAGGCCGACTATGCCGCGACCGTTGATCTGGTCGAGGCGTGTGGGTTCGCTCGTCTCCACGTCTTCCCCTACTCCGAAAGGGCGGGTACAGCGGCTACACGGCTCCCGGACCCGGTCGGCGTCGCGGAGCGTAGGGCCCGAGCGCACCATCTGCGAGTCCTGGGTCGTCGTGAGGCGTCCGCCTATCGTGCGCGCTTCGTCGGAGAGGTGGTGCCCGTCCTGTGGGAACCCCGGAACCGCAATGGCCGGTGGGTGGGGTGGACCGACAATTATATCGAGGTGAGGACAGAGGATTCGCGGGATCTATATAACACGATCACGCCCACGCGACTTGTATGCGTTGAGCAGGACTACGTCGTGGGGAAGGTTCCTCTTGGGTGAGTCTGCAAGAGACGAGCTGCGTCAGGCACCTTCGAAGGGAAAACGACGGTACATCCTCTCTCTGACGGTCGTGCTTCTGGTGGCAGCGCTTCTGCGATTTGCTGCTCTGCCCGGGTTTCCGCCGGGCATCGAACACGACGAGGTCGCCGAGGTCGAGATTGCCGAGGGCATCCTCTCCGGTCAGCACGCCATCTTCTTCCGGCAGGCCTATGGCCAGGAGCCGCTCTTCCTCTACCTCGTCGCAGGGTCGATTGCCCTTCTGGGCCGCAACGTGCTGGCCCTGCGCTTTGTCTCCGCGACCGTGGGACTTCTGACCGTGGCGGCGGGGGCGCGCTGGGCCAGGCACTGGTTCGGCCGCCTGGAGTCCCTGGTCACGGCTGCTGGGCTCGGGGTTATGCTGTGGCCCGTCTTCTGGAGCCGGGTGGGCCTCAGGGGCATGCTCTTGCCGCTCACGATGTTGCTGGGGGCCGATGCGCTCTGGGCGGTATGGCAGGGGCGGAAACCTGGCCGAAACGCAGTCGCTTCCGGTGCCTGGTTTGGGCTTTCCGCCTACACGTACCTGGCTGCTCGTGGCGTGCCCTTCCTTCTCCTGGGGCTCGGCCTCCTATTTGCTCTGCTCGATCGCGGGCGATTTCGACGCCGGTGGCGCTCGCTCTTGCTGATAGGGATAATAGCGACCGTGCTGGCGTCTCCCCTGGTCATTTACCTGACGCGGAACAAAAACGAGCAGACGCGCGTCTATGAGGTTAATGCTCCGCTGCAGGCGCTGCTGAGCGGGGATTTCAAGCCGATACTGGCCAACGTCCCTCGAATCCTGGGGATGTTCTCGGTGGCGGGCGATGTCACGGAACGGAACAACCTTAGCCTGCGACCGGTGTTTGTCGAGCCGGTATGGGCGGCGCTCTTCTACCTGGGTGTTGTGGTGTCCTTGGTCCGTTTCCGGGATGTCCGCTACAGTGGCTTGCTGCTTTGGGTGGGCGCTTTGTCTCTGCCCTCGCTGATGACGACGGAGGCGCCCAATTTCGTGCGGACCCTGGGCGCGCTGCCTGCTGTCATGGCCCTGCCGGGCGTCGCCGCGGCGTCCATCGTGCCGCTGTTACGACGGTTCGGTCCTACGTGGCTGGGAGTCGGTGCAGTGGTTGTCCTGGCGGGCGGGCTCGCCAATGTCGGGCTTACCGCGCGAGACTATTTCGTGCGATGGCCCGAGATTCCCGAGGTCCGATTTGTGTGGCAGGGAGATCTCGATGCAGTGGCCGTTTGGTTGGACGATCATAAGGACGTCACATCTGCGACGGTTGGGGGCCTATCCACCACGACGATGGATGCGCCGAGCCTCGATCTCCTGATGCGAAGGGAGGACGTACACGTCCGGTGGTGTGATCCCGGGAGCCCGCTGGGGGCCGGAGGGGGGCTCGTGTTGCCTGCCGGCGGGGGGCCGATCCTGATCCCCGCACTCGTGCCGTTGACTGACGCACTCTTGCCGTATCTGAGCGGAGGCATGGAGGGTGAGACGCAGGC
The DNA here is from genome assembly GCA_963775195.1 of uncultured Chloroflexia bacterium. GTDB lineage: Bacteria > Chloroflexota > Anaerolineae > B4-G1 > SLSP01 > PWVB01. The sequence continues at coordinate 92,234 of CAVZIC010000016.1, read as the reverse complement.
GCTCGGCTCGTTTCGACGCTATCAGCCCGCATACCAGGTTAGTTCCGCGCGGGAGCCGGTGACCTTCCGGGGAGGGCTCACGCTGCTCGACGTGGTGCTTCCCGCCGGGGCCCAGCGACCGGGCGATATGGTGACCGTCGTGTCGATATGGCGAGCGGTGGGCGAGGCGCATCCCGATCTCAAGATCTTTGTCCACGCAGTCGATGGCGATGGCGATCTCGTAGCTCAGCACGATGGGCTGGATTGTCCGGCTCGCTTTTGGGCGCCGCAGGACACGATTGTGCAGGTACACCGGATCCAACTTCCGGGCGATCTTGAGGCCGAGCACGTCACGCTGCGCATTGGCCTCTACGATCGGCAAACGCTGGTGCCCTACCCGCTGTTGGATGGGCGACCCTATCTCGACGTGGGTGACCTTGACCTTCGAACAGACTAGAAGCGTGAGAGGCGACGACACGACGGCACGGGCCTGGCTACGGCGGTGCATTCTGTTGGGCATGGTGCTGGTTGCTTTCGGATTCCTGACCTATAACGCACAGGCTCAGTCGCCGACGATGGATGAGCAGAACCACATTGCCCGGGGCTATGCTTTCCTCCGTACAGGCAATCCACGGCTCAGCGTCGAGCACCCGCCACTGATCAACTTGCTTGAGGCTCTACCTCTCGGGCGGGGCGTTGTCCTGCCCCTGGACGATGACTCCTGGGAGACCGGCGACTGGTATCGATTTGCAGACCTGTTTCTATGGCAGGTTAACTCGCTGCCGGATCGTATGGTCTTTCTGGCGCGCACGCCTGTGATCGCGCTAACGCTGTTGCTTGGCGCGCTGGCAAGTCGTTGGGCCCGCGAGTTGGGAGGGCGAGCTGCCGCGCTGGCGGCCCCCGCCCTGGTGCTGTTGGACCCGAATATCCTTGCTCACGGCAGTCTGGCTACGACGGACCTGGGCGTCACTTTCACGGTGCTGCTTGCGGCCTACGTCCTGTGGCATGTTCTGAAGGCACCTACAGCACTCGGTGTCTTGCTGGTGGGCGTGGTGACGGGCTTGATGCTGGGCAGCAAGACCTCGGGTCTGGTCTTCTGGGGGGCCTTCGGCCTGATCTTCGTCGGCGATGCCCTGGTTTCCGTTCACGGTTCGCACAGGATCGCAGGCCCTAGCCGGCGCTGGCCGGTGCATCTCATACGACGGGGGCTTCTCTATCTGGTTGTCACCCTCGTCGCCCTGGTGGTCGTCTGGGCCACCTACGGCTTCCAGTCCGCGACAGCCGTGGAGGGTGGCAGACTACTGCCGATGGGATCGTTCTGGGCGGGAATCCTGGCCGTCTTCCGGAATGTACAGGGCGGACGGACCTCCTATCTGCTTGGGGAGACACGCCTTGGGGGCTGGGTCACCTATTTCCCAATCACGTTTGGCGTCAAGACACCGCTCCCTGTGCTCTTGATGCTGCCGCTCGTGGCGCTCGCGCCGGCGACCCCGAAGCGAGCGCGTGTCGCGCTCTTCCTTCTGCTTCCTGTCGCCGTCTACTGGCTGTCGGCCCTGAGCAGCGAACTGGATATCGGGTATCGGCACTTGCTGCCTACGCTGCCGCTGCTTTACGTGTGGGTGGCTCAGCGCCTCGGCCGCCTCACCGGCATACGCTGGCGACGCCTCGGACTCGTCCTGCTTGTTTGGCTGGCAGGGGAGGCCGCCTGGATTTCGCCCCACTTTCTCGCCTACTTCAATCCGATCGCGGGTGGACCTGCCCAGGGCTGGCGGGTGATCGCCGACTCCAATATCGACTGGGGCCAGGATCTGAAAGATCTCAGCGCCTACCTACAGGAGAACCCGCCTGATGTGCCCCTCTACCTGAGTTGGTTTGGCAGCAGTTACCCGGAGCGCTACGGGATCACGGACTATCGGCCGCTCCCAGGGCTACCCCATTACTTCAACATGTGGTTTGAGCCCCCCACCTTCGACGAAGCGAGACCTGAGCCCGGTCTCTACGCGATCAGTGTCTCCAATCTTGTGGAGATTCCCCTGATGGACAAGCACTTCTTCGCCTATTTCAGGGATCGCGAGCCCGACGTGCGGATCGGCTATTCGATCAACCTCTACGATGTGCGACCGGAGTCGAGCCCATGATCGGCAATATCGCGCGTCGGCGCCCCCATAGCCGCCGACGCTGGCTCGTCATTGGGCTGGCCTTGATCTGTGTGGCCCTGACCCAAGCGCCAACGATCGGTTGGGAGATCCCGCAGGTCTTCAGATTCGTTGCCGCTTTCGCCCTGCTGTGGCTATTGCCTGCCATGGCCTGGTCGTGGTGTCTGAGCGGCCCTGTGCTGGAGCGCCTCGCAGGTGGTTTGGGGCTGGCATTCGTCGGATCGGGACTCGTCACGTTGCTGCTGCATCTGATCCCTGGTCCCTTCCCGACAGGTGTTGCCGCGGTCGCCTACCTGGCCCTGAGCGTTCTCCCTTCACTGCTCCCACACCACCATGCCCCTGACCCTGAGCGACGGCCAACATGGTGGCACACCGCCGTGGCGGGCGTGCTCCTCGTCGCAGCGCTCGTCAGGGTGACGAACCTCAACTACAGCGAGTTTCAGGGCGATGAAGCCGTAGTGATGCAGCGGGCAGATCTGGCCTTGGCCGGTGATGATGGCGAGCTCTTCTTGCATCAGAAAGGCCCCGTCGAGATCCTCGTGCCGATGTCACTATGGGCGCTGACCGGGACGGCGGTCGAGTGGCAGATGCGCGCGCCCTTTGCACTGGCGGGGATGCTCTCGGTGCTCGTCGTCACCTGTTTGGGTGCACGATGGGCCGGCGAACGGACGAAGCCCTCGACGGCGCTCGTTGCCGGGATCGTCGCCGGACTCCTCGTGGCGATCAACGGATTTCTCGTCGCATTCTCGCGTATCGTGCAGTACCAGAACCTCGTCATATCTATGGGGGGCCTCTCGCTGCTCTGGCTGTTGAGATACCGTCGTCAGCCGCGCCCCTCTCACCTCGTGCTCGCTGCTGTCTTTCTGGCCTACGGTCTGCTGGCACATTACGATGCGATTCTCTTTGCGCCGGCCGGACTGGCGATCCTGGTTCAGTCCGTAGCGCGGGTCGGCACGTCTTCCGGTTCCGCCTTCACGCAGCATGCACGCAACCTGTTGATTGCGTGCATGGTGGGGACCGCGATCCTGGCGTCGTTCTATCTGCCCTATGTTACCGATCCGATGTTCTCACGGACCTTCTCCTATCTTGCAGGCGGTCGTCTCGGCGGAGGCCTCTTTCACAGCAGCCTGGTGAGCGTATGGCGCATGAGCACGTTCTACAATGCGCTGATCCTCGTTGTGGGCATGGCGCTTCTTGTCGTCGTGGCGGCTGTGCTACGCCTGGGCGACAGTGCTGCGTGGCTCATGTTTGCGATTCCTTTTCTCTTCTACTGCTTTGTCGTCGCCGATCCGCGAACGCACGTCTACACGTTCTACCCCGGGGCCGCCATCCTGGCGGGTGGGGCTTTGTCACAGGTAGCATCGTGGCTGACCTCACGCTGGCGTGGAGTGCTCGTTGCGACCGCGAGCGTGTGGTATGCGCTGGGCGCAGGCTATGCAGTCATTGCGTTTGTCAATCATGGTGTAGAATATAAGCGGGCGTGGCCTGAGAGCCGTCTCGCCTTTTATCCGGTGCCCTTTTCTGACGACGAGCTCCCGCCGTACGGGCACTTCGGGTTTCCCTATCGAGCTGGATGGAAGGCTGTCGAGCAGCTTTTCGCTGAGGGCCTGCTGCGTGGGACCTATGCCAGCAATGAGGAACCGGAGATCACGACGTGGTATGTGCGCAGCGCTACGCGCACGATGTGCGGCCATCCCGATGTCTACGTGATCGCCGAAAAGGTGCAGGATGAGATTGCTATTGATACAGACGAACTCCAGAGCGAATACACGCTTGTCGCTCGGGTCGAGGTTGGGGGGAAGCCCAAGATCAGGGTTTACCAGCGCCAGGCGCCTATAGGTGACCCGCTGGTGCTGGATGCTGCTGACTTCGCTGCTGCGTACGATCGGCTGACCACCATCGGAGCCCAGGTACCGTTTGGTTACGGAATGGACCAGGTAGGCAGCCATCCGGCGGGTCAGGCCTTTGGCGGGGTCGCCCGCCTGTTGGGATTCGATGTGCAGACAACGGTCCAGGATAGCCGACCGTCGGTTACCGTTGTGCTCTATTGGCAGGCGTTGGTCTCACCAGGGCGCAACTACCAGGTCTTCACCCATCTCGTACGCCAAGAGGAGTTGATTGCTCAGAATGACAGCGCACCTGCGTGCGCGCACGCGCCGACGAGTCTTTGGGAGGCCGGCGAGGTGATCCGCGACGAGCACACTATCGATCTCGACCCTGCGGAGGAGCCAGATGGCCTGGATGTCTACGTAGGCATGTACGACCTTCTCACGCTTGACCGTTTGCCGGTTGATGGCGGACCTTCTGACAGAGTGTTGCTAACGAGATTGGAGGTGGATCCATAGGAAGAACGCAATGAACGTCTCTCTCACACACTGTTGGCGCAAATCGCCACTTATGGTATAAGTGCTCGGTGATTCAGATCGACAGAGCGAGGCGAGGCGTCTGCCAAGCCGATAGCTGCCGACCTTGTTTGCCGTTCTATCCAAATACATACTCTACCTCGCCTCGGCGGATGAGGATTGGCTCTCGAGTTGCTGAAGTGGCCGTTGTTCCAGATTTGGCTGTATTACGTTCGGGCGGTCAACTTCCAATCTAAAGGAGTAACGTAATGACTGAAAGTCAAAGGCTCTATATGAAGATTGCTGTCGTCGTGCTGCTGGTAGGCACATTGGCGACGGCCCTTATCTGGGGAATGCGAGGTGGCCCCGTTTCGGCCGCACCTGCGACCCTCACTGCCCACAAGAGTGTGAGCGCTTCTGAGGTGGCTCCTGGTCAGACGGTGAAGTACACGATCGTCGTCACCAATACGGCGGGGGTCTCTGTAAACAATGTCACGATTGGGGACCATCTAGATACTCTCCTCGGAAACATCTCACCGGTAGACACGAGCGGCTGGATCGTGAACAACACGACACCTGGCTATATCACCTTCACGCTCGGTACGGCGCTAGCCTCCAACGCTACCGTGACCGCGACGTTCAACGCTACGTTGGACATAGGCGCGACCCCAAGCACCACGGTCGACAACACCGCGCAGGTTTCCTCGGATTCCGACGCTGCATCTGACACAAACGTCGCTTCTTTCACCGTTAGTCCAGCCCCAGGTGTTGAGATCTTTGGACCGAGCAATGGAGCGATCGTTACAAAGCGCAGTGGCAACGTGCAGCAAGTTTCCGGCAAGGTTTGGACCACCTTCGCGCCGGCGCCGATCCCTGATGCGCCACAGCTCAACCCCATCACCTACGTTGGGGGCCCGTCATACAAGGTGTCTTGGAGCGCTGTCGACAATGCCGACTACTACGTCCTGTACGAGTCGACCGACGGAGTCTTCGATCTGATCTCTGATACCTACTACACGGTCGATGCGCCAACCACCGAGCAGCCTCTAGCGGGCAAGGCTCCCGGCACCTATTACTATCGCGTGGTGGCCTACAATCCTGCCGGGCAGTTCAGCCGGCTGAGCAATATGCAGGCCGTCACGGTCACCAGCACCGGCGTTTCGTCGTTCACGCCGGAGAACTCCGGTCCCATAGAGGCATCCAGCGCAGCAGTGCAAGCAGCCGATCCTGTCGTCGTTGAGGTCAGCATCAACGGCGGCGCTTGGCAGTCCACATCGCTGGCTGCCGCTGGAGACTGGTGGGATTGGTCCTATAGCTGGACGTTGCCTGAGAGCGATGGGGGTCAGTACACCTTGCAGGCGCGAGCTTTCTACACGGGTGTTACGGAATACTCCTACGACACGATCACCGTGACGATCCAAAACTCCACCACATTCGTCTATTTCCCCATCATTGTCAAACGGTGGCCTCCAGTGCCCTACACACCTGTGTTGAATGCCATTACGCCGTCCGGCAGTGACTATACGGTCAGTTGGACGTACAGCAATGCGTCGTCCGGTGTGCCGTATCCCACCGAGTACCAGTTGCAGCAGGCCACGGACTCGGCGTTCACCCAAAACGTCACCAATTACACTGTTGTGGGCACGTCCAAGATCTTCACGGGTATGTCCGGCACCTACTACTATCGGGTCCGCGGGAAGAACAACTACGGCTACGGTGAGTGGAGCAATACCAGGTCCGTGCAGCTTGGTCTCGACTATGAGTTCACCAACAGCGTCGAAGGCTGGGTCCTCAAGCGAAGCGATGAGACTGACGGCCTGCAGACACCGCAGTCGGTGTGGAAGGACGGCATGCTCTACCACCTGATCTGGGGACGCGGTGACAAGTCGATTCTCTCACCGATGGAAATGGGACCGGTCGCACCGTACACGATTCAGGCACGCGCCGACATCGTGGACTCGGAGACCATCAATGGCCAGTTGTACCAGCACAAGTCCGGGATGACCTATGGGATCATCTTCAACGGCAACAACGGTACGCCGTGTCCCGCGCTGCGGACCACCACCGGGTGTCTGACCCACTACTATCGCCTCTTGGTCAGTTGGGATCAGTCTGCGGGCGATCTCAAGTGGGAGCTCAAGCGCATCGACTACGTTGACTCCACGGGCTCGGGCCGTGGTACGACGCTGAGGGCCTACGCGCCGGTCTCCGGTTTTGGCTACGACTCCAGTGGCTGGAACACGTGGAAGATCGTGGTGACCAACGACGCCACCAACAACATCAAGATCTACATGAATGACCACTTCCTGGGTCAGGCTACCGATCACACATACATCAATAACACGGACCGCTACTTTGGCACCTACGCCGCCTCGCTCAACGAGCTCGGCGCCGTGGCGACAAAGTGGGACTGGTTCAAGGTCCAATAACCAACAACTACTACCACGTGTGAGGGAGAATGAAGCCGAATCTGCCGCGATCAACGACTGCGCTCCGGACGTGGCGCCTTGCGGCGCTTTGTCTGCTCGGATTATCCTTCCTGCCTGCTGCTGGCCTCGTGTCAGCAGCAGGCAGGTTGGCCTCCGAGGCATCACCACTCTCTGAATTGGCTCAGCAAGGCGATGGGCCCGTCACTACGACGGTCGGCAGCCAGGTCTTCATGCCCATGATTGTGAAGCGTTGGCCTCCCGTGCCCTACTCGCCCGTCTTCAGCCCGGCCGAAAGCCCTCTCTGGGATCGCCCGGTTGTCCTGCAGTGGCAAGCAACAGTGCCCCTGGAAGCTTATCCGATTGACGGGTACGTTCTCGAGGAGTCTCAGAACACGGATTTCTCGAGTGCCTCTGTGTATACCGTTCCGACGTCGGGGGTGCCGTTCACGGTCCCCCAGAAGACCTTTGGGACGATGGGATTCTTCAACTATCGTGTGCAGGCACACAACGTCTGGGGGCCGGGTGAGTATAGTGCGCCGCTGCAGGTACTACTTCTCAGTGAGCGCGACGACTTCAACTATCCCCAGACGGGGTGGGCGCCGCGACGCACAAGCTACTGGGATCTGGGCGTGATGGCCGCGGACTACGGCATAGGGGAACTCGTCACCCGCGTCGAGGACAAGTTTGATTTCGCACTCTTCTCGCCAATGCAGCCCGCGCCTGCGACACCCTACAGCATCAGAATGCGAACACAGGTCGTTCACAAGGCAAACGAGACCTCATACGGCATCGTCTTTGGCGGAAATGAAGGCTCGTTCTGCAGTGTGAATCGCTGGAACGCTGCCGACCCCAATGGCTGTTTCTCGCACTACTATCGTCTCAACGTGATCTGGGGCGGTTATCTCAAGTATGGCCTCGCCCGCATCGATGGCCACAAGAACATCTCGGGTGGGGGCACCGGCTATGGCGTGGACTGGGGTTACGATGCGCTTCAGTGGTATGAGGGCAGCGCCAATGGCTGGAACGAGTGGGAGATCCGTGTCTACGATACGGGCTTTGCCGTCTACGTCAATGGCCACCTGATGAACGTCAAGCCCGAGACAACCTATATCCATGAGCCGTTCTACGGCATTTTCAGCTCGACTTACGAGTACAACGGTGCCCGATTCCGTCACGACTACTACTATGTCGAGCCCCTGCAGGGGGCAGCCGCCATTCCGCCGGCGGCATTGTCATTATCCGGCGCGTCGGGCGAGGTCCAATAGCTGGCAGTGCTATCCAGGCTGACACGAACGCAGCGACGCCTGCTCAGCAATCTGCTGCGCATCGCGCTCAGCGTGCTGGCCTTGAGCATTCTCTTCGTGCAGGTCGGCGGCCGGGGTGTCTTCAACGCACTCCTGGGCGCCGACCTGCGGTTGTTGGTCCTGGCGTCGACGCTCTTCTTGTCCGGAGTTGTCATCAGGGTGTTCCGTTGGCGGGCGCTGCTCCGCGGCCTGGGGCTGCGTCCGCCTTTCCTGTTGCTGTTCAAGCTCTATCTCGTGGGCGGCTTCTTTAACAGCTTTCTTCCCTCCGGCTTCGGTGGTGATGTCGTCCGGGTGCTGGAACTCGGGCGCGACGCAGAGGACAATGCCGCGGCCCTGGGCACTGTGGTCGTCGATCGGCTCACAGGCATCCTCTCGTTGATGGCGATGGGCTTGGTGGTCCTTCCGTTTGCCCGTGGACTGATGCCGTGGCTCCAGTGGCTCCTGGTTCTAGCCGCAACGGGTGGGCTTGCTGCCGGCGCCCTGCTGCTTGAGGGGAAGCTACTGCGCCGCATGACCTCCCACCTTCCGTCTCGCTTCGCCCTGACGGGTGATGGGAAACTCGCCCAGGTCTACGCTGCGGTGACCGGCTGTGGCGCCGCGGCTATCTGGGCTGCGATGGGGTTCTCTACCCTCTTCAACCTGGTGAACGTGGCCGTCTACTGGCTCTGCGCTCGCGCCGTCGGCATTGAGCTTGGGCTGCCCTTCTACTTCGTTGTCGTCCCATTGCTCTCTTTGGCCTTGTTGCTGCCCATCTCGGTGGGCGGACTCGGTGCCCGCGACTGGGTGGGGCAGATACTGCTGGGTCCTACCGGCGTGGTGGAGACTGCCACGGCTGCCTGGACGCTCTCCGTATGGGCTGTGAGCGGCGTTGTCGGTCTCATCGGCGGTGTAATCTACCTCTTGCAGGGAATGACGGGGTTAGCCGGCGAAGGGAAGCCGGCAGAACCGGAGTATGGAGTAGGGAGTAAGGAGTAAGGAGTAAGCCCGGGTCGGGAGCCTTACTCCCTACTCCCTACTTCCTACTCCTTTCCCTTCCTTGACGCTCTGGCGCGATCGAGGTACAACTTTCCCCAATGCCTACCCGACGCGAGCGACTGATGGCCACGCTGCGGGGCGATCCCGTGGATCGTCCTGCGGTTAGCTTCTATGAGATCGGTGGATGGGAGCTCAATCCCGCCGATCCGGATCCCTTCAATGTCTACAGCGGTCCCGGTTGGCGTGAACTCATCCAACTGGCCGAGCAAGAGACGGACCTGATCCGGATGTTGGCACCCCGGCAGCATCCGCCCCCCGGCAACTGTATGGATGCTTACCGCGCTATCGAGACGACCTACCGAAATGGGTCGCGCTTCACACGGACAACTTATGCCATCGGCGGGCGGAAGCTCACCGAGTTGACGCGGCTCGACCCCGACGTTGCCACCGTGTGGACGCTGGAGCATCTGTTGAAAGGGCCGGAGGATGCCCGGGCCTACCTCGAGTTGCCGGACGAAGCGTTTGCTGCCGAAGTTGGCATTGAGAATCTCCTGGACGCCGAGGCCCGGCTAGGGGATGCGGGCATCGTCATGGTTGACATCGGCGACCCTCTGTGCCACGCCGCCTCCCTCTTTTCGATGGCCGATTACACGGTTCTGGCGTTGACGGAGCCCGCGCTCTTTCACGCCCTTCTGGAGCAGGCCGCACGCCACATCTATCCGGCAGTAGAGGCGGTCGCCAGGGCTTTCCCCGGACGCCTTTGGCGCGTGGTCGGCTCGGAATACGCGTCTGAGCCCCTCTTGCCGCCTCGCCTCTATCGTGAGTACGCCGTCCGCTATACCCAACCTATGGTCGAGACGATCCAGCGATACGGCGGCTATGCCAGGATTCATTCCCACGGGCGACTGCGACACATTCTGCCTGACATCGCCTCGATGGCGCCAGCCGGCCTCGACCCCATCGAGCCCCCGCCGCAGGGCGATATGACGCTTGCCGAGCTACGCCGTGAGATTGGTGGGCAGACGGTGCTCTTCGGCAACATCGAGGCCTCCGAGATCGAGCTGTTGTCTGCAGCGGCCTTCGAGGCGCGCGTGGCACAGGCGCTCAGTGAGGGCACGGAGGGCAACGGGCGCGGGTTCGTGCTGATGCCCTCTTCCTGTCCCTACGGACGGGAGATATCAGGTCAGGTCCTGGCGAACTACGAGACAATGGTCCGGCTCGCGAAGGCTGGCTAGAAAGAGGCCTACCGGGGAGAATCTTATGCTACAGATCTCAAGGGGGAAAAACGATGACAACCTATACTGAACCTGCGAATGAACTTCCGGTCGTCCGCGATGTTGACGTGATCGTGGTGGGCGGCGGCCCTGCAGGTCTCGCAGCCGCGATTGCGTCGGCGCGCGCCGGCGCGCAGACCGTCCTGGTCGAGCAGTTCGGCTATCTCGGTGGCACGGCGACGGCATCGCTGATGGCGTGCATCAATGGTTTCCGCAACCAGGTGGAACCGGACTTCACCCAGACCGTCCGAGGGGTGGCAGAGGAGATCGTGCTGGAGCTCAAGGCGATGGACGGCCTCGGCAAGAGCCCCTACGCACAGAAACCCTATCCCACCACGCCCGGGCAGATGGAATATAGCTACGCCATCGACACGGAGAAGTTCAAGTACGTCACGATGAAGCTCTGTGTCGACGCGGGCGTCGATCTGCTGCTTCACACCTGGTTTGCCGACGCCATCGTCGAGGATGACGTCGTGCGTGGGATCATCGTCGAGAACAAGTCGGGCCGCCAGGCCCTCCTGGCCAAGGTGGTCGTCGACGCATCGGGCGACGGGGACGTTGCTGCGCGGGCCGGCGCACCGTTCTGGCAGACGACGAAGGATGAGGCCCCGCGCTTGAACGATGCGCTAATGTACCGTATTGAGTTCGGAGCCGACCGTCCCAAGGCCTCGTATGCCTGCGACTTTGGGACCAACGCCGTTGTCTGGGGGCCGGGCGCTGCGCCGATTGACGGCACGGATGCCGAGCAGCTCTCACAGGCTGAGGTCGATGCCCGTCTGCGCGTCTACGACGACTTCGCCAAGAAGCAAGCACAGCACCCCGAGCTGGTCGACGCCCGCGTCGTGGAGACACCGCCGCTTCTGGGTATACGGCAGACGCGCTTCATCGAGGGCGAGTACAAGCTGACGGCCGAGGACGCGATCGAGGGCCATCGCTTTGACGACGTCGTGGCCATCAGCTCCTGTGCGATCATCCACTATTACGGCTATCGCCGCTACCTGGAGCATGAGGGATACGATATCCCCTACCGCACGCTCGTGCCCAAGAAGATCGATAATCTGCTGGTCACCGGACGCTGTATCTCCAGCGAGCAGCAGCCCTACGAGTCCCACCGGGCGATGATTCCGATGATGGCCATCGGCCAGGCGTCGGGCGTCGCCGCGGCCCTGTCGGCGTTGCAGGCTGTGAAGCCCAGGATGCTGGATGTGACCACGCTGCAGAAGACGCTGATCGCGCAGGGGGCGGAGCTGCGCAAGACGTTTGACTGATTCTCTTGGTTGACAAACCTTCCTACTCAGGGTGTAATCACCGGGGGGCGTGGCGGCACCCTCTGTGCTGTTACGTCTTCTAGATTTACCTCATTCATCGGCGGGTCCGGTTGTTCTGTGGCGATAAGTCTAGCGTAAGGAGGCTCTGCGATGGCGGCACAGGGATCAGAGGCAATCATTCGGCATCTTTTGGATTTGGCGGAGGTCGAGGTCAACGGCAGCAACCCGTGGGACATCCAGATCCACGATCCTCGATTCTATGACAAAGTTCTCCGCGAGGTCGAGTTGGGTTTCGGCGAGGCATACGTAGATGGCTGGTGGGACTGTGAAGCGATTGACCAACTCGTCACCATGATTTTTCTGGCGGATCTGCCCGGTAAGGTCAAGGGCAACTGGAAGTTGGCGCTCGACACGCTCAGGAGCCGGCTCTTCAATCTGCAATCGAGGTCACGTGCCTTTGAGGTGGGTGAGCACCATTACGATCTCGGCAATGATCTCTACACAGCGATGCTCGACAAGCGGCTGAATTACACCTGTGGCTATTGGGCACATTCCGATAACCTCGATGATGCCCAGGAAGCCAAGCTCGACATGGTCTGCAAGAAGATTGGCCTGAAGCCGGGGATGCGCGTGCTGGAGCTCGGCTGCGGGTGGGGCAGCTTTGCGAAGTACGCCGCCGAGACGCGTGGTGCGGAAGTTGTGGGTGTGACCGTCTCCAAGGAGCAGGTGGCGCTCGGCATGGAGCTGTGTAAGGGGCTGCCCGTTGAGCTCAAGCTCCAGGACTACCGCGATGTCGTCGGTACCTACGACCGTGTGATCTCGATCGGTGTGATGGAGCACGTGGGATACAAGAACTACCGGACCTACATGGAGGTCGCCGACCGCACCCTCAAGGACGGTGGGATTGCCTTCTTCCACACGATCGGCAGCAATTTCAGCACGACGGGCGCCAACGCCTGGTCGACCAAGTATATCTTCCCCAACGGGATGCTGCCGTCGATTTCGCAGCTCGCCAAGGCTATGGAGGACCTCTTCGTCGTCGAGGATTGGCACAACATCGGCCCGCACTACGATCCCACCTTGATGGCATGGCACGCCAACTTCGAGGCAGCCTGGCCCGAGCTGAAGAAGAACTATGACGATCGCTTCTATCGTATGTGGCGCTACTATCTTCTGAGCAGTGCCGGGGGATTCCGCGCGCGCGCGCAACAGCTCTGGCAGGTCGTGATGACCCGCCCCGGGACGCCGCAGCCCGCCTGCCGCTACAGTTAAGTGCCAAGCATGATCCGGACAGAAGTGTTGATCGTCGGGGGGGGACCGGGGGGCGCGGCTTGTGCGTGGGCGCTGAGACGGCACGATGTCGACTGTCTTGTGCTCGACCGCGTGGCGTTTCCCCGGCTAAAACTGTGCGCAGGCTGGATCATGCCCGAGGTACTCACTGACCTGGACTTCGACGCTGCGTCATATCCGTACCCACTGACCACGGTGCCGCGGTTGCGTCTATCGGTGCGCGGGTTGAAACTGCAGCTACCCGCCAAGCAGCTCGCGATTCGGCGGATCGAGTTCGATGATTGGTTGCTCAAGCGGTCCGGTGCGCCTGTGCAGACGCATCACGTGCGGGAGATCGTGCGACGTGACGGCGGATATGTGGTGGATGGCGAGTTCTTCGCGCGCTATCTGATCGGAGCCGGTGGCACGAACTGCCCGGTCGCGCGCACGCTCTTCGAGGACGTCAGCCCCCGGTCTCGGGACATGCTTATCGTGAGCCAGGAAGAGGAGTTCGCCTATGACTGGGTGCCCGACGGCACGGGGGATGCCAGCCATTTGTGGTTCTTCGAGAACCGCCTACCAGGCTACGCCTGGTACGTGCCGAAGGCCGAGGGTATCGTCAATGTCGGCGTCGGCGGAAAGGCCGAGAAGCTGAAGGCGCGCGGCGACACCATCCAACGTCACTGGGCGCTGCTGGTAGCTGAGCTCGACCGGCTGGGGCTCGTGCGCGACTACGCGTACAGCCCCACCGGTCACGCTTACTATCTACGTCAGCGTCAGCGGGAGGTGCGGAAAGGCAATGCCTTGATTGTCGGCGATGCTGCCGGGTTGGCTACGGAGGATATGGGAGAGGGCATCGCTCCTGCGATCAAGAGTGGCCTCCTTGCGGCGAACGCGATCATCACCGGCGGTGACTACACCGTCGATGGCATCAGGAGGTGGTCCCAGCCCTGGCCGATCTCGTGGCTGCTGTCAAAGGCATAGACAGTATGGATGATGGACGCCCCAACATCATCCTGATGATCACCGATCAGCAGCGGTTCGATACGATCCGTGCGCTGGGCTTCCCCTACGTAGACACACCGGCCCTTGACCACCTGGTCGAAGGCGGCGTAGCCTTCACCAACTGCTTTATCACCGCGCCGTCCTGCGTCCCCTCACGGGCCGGTCTCTTCACCGGGTACTATCCCCATACTACCGGCATCCTCAAGAATGGTGATACCTGGCGGCATAGCTGGGTCGAAGATTTGGCCGATAGCGGCTATACGTGCATCAACATCGGCAAGATGCATACGGTCCCCTTCGAGACACCGCTGGGATTCCACGAGCGGTACGTCGTGGAAAACAAGGACCGCTATCTGGAGGGTCGCTACTACTTCGATGAGTGGGACAAAGCCATGCACGCCCGCGGGCTGGTGAAACAGCAGCGTGAACTCTACCGTCACCGTGCCGACTATCGCGACCGGTTGGGCGCCTTTGAGTGGGAGCTGCCCGAAGAGCTGCACTCGGATATGTTCGTAGGCGATCTGGCGACCTGGTGGTTACGAACCAAGCCCAAGCTCGATGGGCCGCTCTTTATGGAGATCGGTTTCCCCGGACCCCATCCACCCTACGACCCGATTCCCCGCTATGCCGAACCCTATCTCGAACGTGACCTGCCGCTGCCGAGGGTGGCTCAAGCAGAGCTCGTGGGCCAGCCACCTGCCCTGAGGGCTATGCGGGCACACAATGCCGAAGTCGACCACGACTCGATCGTTCACCTTCTCGATCCAACCCCGGAGCAGCAGCATCGCCAACGTGCCTACTATCTGGCGAACGTGACGATGATCGACGAGAAGATCGGCGCAATCCTGCAGGCGCTGGACGACCGGGGCTATCTCGACAACGCCGTCGTCATCTTTACGTCGGATCACGGCGATGCCCTGGGCGACCACGGTCACAGCCAGAAGTGGACGATGTATGACGTCATCACCCGGACACCCACGATCGTCTGGTCACCGGGGCGTTTCGAGGGTGGCCGGCGCGTCGATGCGCTCTGTCAGATGATGGACATTGGTCCCACCATCTTGGAGCTGGCCGGCGTTCCCATTCCATCTTCGATGGAGGCTATCTCGCTGGGCCCCGCGCTGCGAGGCGAAGCCTGGGAGGGGCGCCCCTACGTCTTTGCCGAGCACGGTCGCGACGGGATCCTGCGTGAGACCGAGTTTATGACGATGGTGCGCAGCCGGGATTGGAAGCTTGTCCACTTCCTCGACGCGCCCGAGGGTCAGCTCTTCGATCTCGCCCACGACCCGGACGAGCAGCACAATCTATGGGACGAGCCAACCGCGGACGAAAAGCGCCGTGACCTCCTCGGCGTGCTGCGCGAGTGGCGCATCCGCAGTGCGTACCACACGCGCGGGTGGATGGAAGGGTGTCGCTAAGTCACCGCCGCACTCGCGGCTCCAGTTCCCTCGGCAGCGCGCAGCACGCATCGAACTGCACGACATCGTAGCCCCGCTCCCGCGCGACCTCCAGTGTCCTGCGCGACGGCAGCTCCATCCGCGCAACGCCCGCATCGAGGGCCGCCAACTCTAGCGCTAGCCTTAGATCCCTGTCCCGCGGACGCATGCAACCCAAGGCGATTTCTGTCGAAGGGAACATCCTTTGTATCCGGGTGATCACGCCGCCCACCATCTCGGGCGAGGGGGGCAGCGCATCCGCCATCGGCGTGTCGCGTGTCGGCGAGAAGACGATGACGACGATCGACTCGGGGGCGGGCCGTTCCGGTGTGATGTTGGCCAGTAAGCGATCTTCCGTGCCGTTGTAGACGGCGACGTGGGGTACCACAGGGATCCCGGCCGACAGCAGGTGATCGTAGGTGGCAAAGTAATCGGACGCCGTGGCTGCCAACCCAAAGACATCCCGGATCGTCTCGTCGCTGGGGATCTCCAGTGAGGCAAAGTCGATCGCGCCGCCGAGCGCCTGGGCGGTTGCCCGATCCATCAGCCCCGGGTGCATATTGAGGAGCAGCCCCGTCTCGACCTTCACACGTTGGATCGCATCCACCATACGGTCAAGGTTAAGGATCTCGCCGTCCCGCCCGGAGCCACCGCTCAGGAGGACGCCGATGGCGCCCTCGTCGCGAAGCTTGCGACAAGTGGCGAGCAGCGTCTCAGGCGTCTCGGCGGGTGCCATTCCGCGCAGGTAGGCGTGGTTGCAGTGCTGGCAGTTGAGCCGGCACTCCGTTCCCGACAGCGAGATGGGCGGGAACTTGGGTAGGGGATGGTAGGTTTTCAGGAGCATCAGGGTTCCCGCGCCGCCAGTATGACGTGGACGACGCTCTCGACGTCCGCGCCAACGACCTCCACGTCCGTATCGAAGAAGGCCTTGACCCGGGTTCGCAGAGCGTCGGCCTGCCAGATGGTGCCCACCAGGCACACTTCCAGAACGTCGATAGCATCCTCCGGGTGCATGAAGAAATCGCCGGTCAAGTGCAGCCATGCAACACGGGGCGGCGTGCTTTCGTCCAGCGTCAGTTGGACGCGGAGCAGCTTCCCGCCGGGAACCTTATAGTCAGCGCTTCGCAATCCACGCGTCATTTTCGTATCGCTCCGTTCTCAAACGGTCAGCCAGCGCCAGTTCCTCACCGGTCAGTTCGCCGGGCACCGGATCGATGTCGAGCGTGTGGGCGAACCCCTCGACCATCGCGTCCGTGACGCGCCCACGGTCTACCGCTCCCATCTCACGCCTGATCGACGTGACCCTTTCCTCTACCCCTGCGATGAGCTTGTCGCGGATCTTCTCGCTGGGGACCTTGAGCAGCGTGAACATCAGGTGGGGGTCCACCTCGCAGAGCAGCGTGCCGTGCTGCAGAATGCCTCCGAATCGGCGCGTCTGAGCGTTGCCCGAGATCTTCTTGCCGTTGACGGTGATGTCATTGATGGGCTTGAACTCGGCAGCCATCCCCAGCGCCTTCAGGCCCTCGACTAAGCCCGCGCACAGTACCTCATACGAGTCGAGGACCTTGCGCGGCATCCCGGGATAGTCGGCGGGAATCGCCAGAGAGTACGTGATCTCGCCGTCGTAGTCGTGGTAGACCGCGCCCCCGCCGGTGAGCCTGCGAATCACGTCGACGCCCCTCTCTGCACAAGCCTCCACGTCGACCTCCTGTTCGAGGCCCTGGAAGTAGCCGATAGATACGGCCGAGGGCTGCCACCGGTAGAAGCGGAGCGTGTACGGGGATGTCCCCGCCATGACACCGCGCAGGATGGCTTCATCGATCGCCATATTCTCGTACGCACTGCGGGCCCCGTGTTGCAGCAGTCGCCAAGTCTGGGTCACAAGGTCCTCCTCTGCAGGTATGTGCTCAACTCTTGCCGCGCCAGGCCCTTCTCATCGTCGGTGAGCGGAGCGGCGAAGTTGTACATGGCGCCGCCCGGGCGTTCGTTGTAGAGCGGCCGATTGCAGTCGGGACAGCCGCTCGTGCGAAAGGGGATTCCTGTCGAGAGTGCGTGGCCAACAACATCCGGCGCAGCCTCAATGCGGGTCAGCCTGCCGTCCTCGAATACCATGTCATCGGCCCTCGCGCGCCCGCTCACGATAAGGTAGCGGGCCACCTGCATCGCGCGATAGCGCCCTAGCTCCGGCGCCGGCAGGTCCAGCTTCGTGCCTCGCACCGGTGTGAACGCGAAAAGAGCGACGGTGCAGCCGCGGTCCTTCGCATCCTGCATCTGCCGGACGAGATCCTCGTCGCTGTCACCCAGCCCCACGATCAGGTGGACCGAGCCGGTGCCGAAGGTCTCCACGATGGTGTCGAGGAATCGGTGGTAAGCGTCCCAGTGAAACCCCGGTTTCACCTCGTTGAAGGTCGTTTCCGTCGCGCAGTCCAGCCCCACGCCAACACGGTCGACGCCGGCGGCTTTCAGTCGCTGGAGCCACGCCGGATCCGTCGGGTTCATGCACACCGAGATAGGCACGCCGGTGACTGCGCGAAAGGCCTCGACCGTCCGCACCAGTTGCGGAAGGACGTCGGGATCGCGCAGCGTTTGAAGACAGATGCGCCTCAGGCCTTCCGAACTCTCAAACCGCTCAACCACCGCCGACAAGTCGAATTCCGGCCATACGATGCGCGAGAGGAACCCACGATCCGCCTCGCTGTCCCTGGCCTGCGCGCAGAAACGACACGCCCCCGCACACCTCTCGCCCAGCATCGCGTAGAGCGTGGTGGGCCGGGCCTCCATACGGGTCTCGCGCAGCCCCAGCACAACCGCCGATCCCAGACTGACTCGGAGCTTGATCTCGACATTCTCCACAATAGGGTCTTCTCTCTCAAGCGGCATGAGTAGGACGCTAGTCTAGCATTCTTGCCGCGTCGGGCAACTCTTGCGGCAGGACGAGCGTGCAAGCCGGCGCGGCGGTAGTACAATGCCTCTGGATCCGCCCGGCAAGGCGTGTGCAGAAAGGAGTTCCCCGCATGAAACGTGTCCTGATCACCGGTGTCTATGGCTTGATCGGCAATGCAGTCTACCGCAGGCTTATCGCGCAGCCTGCCTTCTATGAAGTCCACGGTCTGGCACGTAGGCAGCACTCGTCCGACCGCATCTCAGAGGAAAACAAGGCCGAGGTGCCAGAGGATCGTTTCCATCTCGCCAACCTGGAAGACTTCGATGCCGTGGCGCGCGCCGTCGAGGGGATAGATGTGATCGTCCATATGGCAGCCGATCCCAGCGGTCAGAGGGGCTGGGAGAGCGTGCGCGACAGCAACGTCATTGGCGCCTACAATATCTTTGAGGCCGCGAGGCTCGCCGGCGTCCAGCGCGTCGTCTTCGCGAGTTCGATTCAGACCGTCTTTGGCTATCGTGACACCGAACCCTATGCGACGCTTTTTCAGGCGCGCTACGACGAGGTCGACCCCGCCACAATCCCCAAGCTGACCCACAAGGATTGCCCCCGCACGCTCAACCTCTACGCCAGCAGCAAGGTCTGGGGCGAGGCACTGGCCCACACCTACGCTCACCGCCACGGGATGTCGTGCATCGTCCTGCGCATCGGCTGGGTCGTCGAGGAGGATCGACCTCCGAACCCCTGGGGTCAGAACCAATGGTGTAGCCAGCGGGATATCGCCCAATTGACCCAGCGCTGTGTCGACGCTCCGGACGACCTGCGCTTCGACATCTTCTACGGCGTCTCGAACAACAAGTACAACTGGGTCGATATCGATCACGCCCGCGAGGTCGTCGGCTACGATCCACTGGATAGTGCGGAAACGAGCATTTCAGTTGCCGCAGTTAACATTTAAACGTTGAAACGTGTCTGACAACGGCTAACCGATAACGTCGTGGGTCCATACACGTTGAAAGGAGGCTGTTATGAAGATCACCAACATCGAGATGTATCCCGTTTGGGGAGGCTTTCGGAACTTCCTGTTTGTCGTCGTTGACACCGATCAGGGCTACAACGGCGTGGGAGAGGCCGGGATCACCGGGCGCGAGCTCGCCGTGATGGGTGCGATCGAGCATTTCAAGCCGTTGCTGATCGGCGAGGATCCGTTCCGGACCGAGTACATCTGGCAGAAGCTCTTCCGCGGAGGCTTTTTCCCCGCTCAGCGAATCCTGACCTCCGCAATCTCGGCAATCGATATCGCGTTATGGGATATCAAGGGCAAGGCCCTCGGCGTCCCCGTCTACGAGTTGCTGGGCGGGCTGGCACGCGACAAAGTCGTCTGCTACCCGCACAACCGCAGCCACGCGACCGACGTCGGCCCTCTTGTTGACTCCTGTCTGCAGACCAAGGCCGAGGGGTGGAAGTTCGTGCGCTTCGGGCTGCCGGAGGGCGGTACGATCCTGGAGCCGCGCCAGGCGGTGTTGACCGCGATCAAGCAACTCCACGCCGTGCGCGATGCCGTGGGCGACGACATCGAGATCTGCTTCGACGTCCATACGCGTCTCGACCTGCCCGACGCCCTTTGGCTATGCCAGGAAGCCGAGGCCGTGCGGCCTTTCTTCATGGAGGACCCGCTGCGCTGCGAGAACCCCGACTCCTTCAAGACCCTAAGAGGTCGCACGACTGTCCCGCTGGCAGCCGGTGAGCAGTTCAGCTCCAAGTGGGAGTTCCGCCAGTTGATCGAGGAGGAATGGATCGACTACGCGCGGATCGACCTCTGCATCGCGGGTGGGTTCACCGAAGCGCGCAAGATCGCGGGCTGGGCCGAGACGCACTACATCAAGCTCGCGGTCCACAACCCGCTGGGCCCCATCTCCTCGGCAGCATGCCTGCATCTCAACCTCGCCTCACCGCTGGTGGGCGTGCAGGAACAGCCGCGCAAGACCGGCACCGTGCTCACCGACGTGGTCCCCGTCCAGCCGAAGTGGGAGGATGGCTACCTCCTGGCGCCGACGATGGCAGGCCTGGGCGTCGTTTTCGACCGCGAGGCCGCCAAGGCACACCCGATGCAAATGGCGGAGCTGCCGCATCTCAAGCGGCTCGACGGCTCCGTGACGAATTGGTGAGCGGGAGGGATTGAGGGACTGGCGATAAGGGGACGGGGAGGCTGCCAAGGCTTATGTCTTCTCCTTCGGCAGATGATCTTGTCCCATCACGTGTTGCGCCCCACCCCCATCCTCTGTATAATCTCTTCCGTTTCACCCCCATCAACCACGAGGGAGATGTACCATGGCCTTAACGACCGGGCAGGTTCTCCAAAATCGCTATCGCGTCGTGTCGCTGCTGGGCGAGGGCGGCATGGGCGCCGTCTACCGCGCCTGGCACATTGGCCTGGAGAAGCCGGTGGCGCTCAAAGAGATGGTGCCGCAGCCGGGGCTGGACGCGGCGACGCTGGCCCAGTTCCGCGCGCAGTTCCGGCAGGAAGCGGTAGTGCTGGGGAAGCTGGCCCATCCCCACCTGGTGGCGGTGACCGACTACTTTGAGGAGCAGGGCAACGACTACCTGGTGATGGCCTTCGTGGAGGGCGAGAGCCTGGCGACCAAGATCGTGCGGGAGGGTGCGCTGCCGGAGACGCAGGTAGTGGCGTGGGCGGAGCAGCTCATAGATGCGCTGGCCTACTGCCACGGGCAGGGCGTGATCCACCGGGATATTAAACCGCAGAACGTGATCATCACCCCTGAGGGCCAGGCCGTCTTGGTGGACTTCGGGCTGGTGAAGCTGTGGGACCCGGCGGACCCGCGAACGAAGACGGTGATGCGCGGGGCGGGGACGCCGGAGTATGCGCCGCCGGAGCAGTGGGGGATGCCGGGACATCACACGGACCCGCGGAGCGACCTGTACAGCCTGGGGGCGACGCTCTATCACGCGCTGGCAGGGCAAGCGCCGCCGACGGCGAGCGAGCGGATGGCGTACCCGGGGCATTTCAAGACGCCGCGGGAGCTGAATGGGCGGGTGAGCGCGCCGCTGGACGAAGCGATCACGCGGGCGATGGCGCTCGCGTGTGACGACCGCTGGCCAGACGCCACTGCGATGGCGCAGGGGCCGGCGGGGATGTCTTCGCCCCGCGGCTTTGCCTCATCCGTCCCCCGACTCACGCCGACGGCGACGCGGCGGATGCCCGGCGTGTCGGCACCGGCGAGCGGCGCGCGTCTTGCCCGGCCTGCCAAGTCTGCTTGGCGCAGCATCCCGGTGTGGGGCTGGGGGTTGGGCGGCGTGGCGTTGGTGGTGGGGCTGGCGCTGGGCATTGGGAGCCTGGTGCGGGGCGCCGCGCCTTCGCCGACAGCGACATTGCAGGTACCGGTGAGCGCCACGGCGGCTGTAGTTGCCGACCCGGCAACCTCGACGCCGCGGCCAACAGCGCCGGCAACGGTGAGCCCAACAGCCACCGCGACACCCACACCTGAGCTACCCTCCGCCGGCGACACCGCGGTGCGGGAGGCGGACGGGATGACGATGGTGTACGTGCCTGCAGGGACGTTTGCTATGGGGAGCGCCGATGGGGAGAACCGTGAGGCGCCGGTGCACGAGGTGACGCTGGACGCGTATTGGCTGGATCGCACCGAGGTGACGAACGCGCAGTTCGCGGCGTTCCTTAACGCCGAAGGCAACCAGACGGAGGGTGGTGTCACGTGGCTGCTGGACGATAGTGACTACATGTTGATCGAGCGGTCTGGCGAGACGTGGCGCACCAAGAGCGGATATGAGGAACATCCGGTTATCGAGGTGAGCTGGTACGGGGCGGCTGCGTACTGCGAGTGGGCGGGTGGACGGTTGCCGACGGAGGCGGAGTGGGAGTACGCGGCGGCGGGGCCGGAGAGCCGGACCTATCCCTGGGGGGATGACCAACGGCAGGGGTATGCGAACTGCACCGAAAGCGACTGTGCAGACGGTTTCGAGAAGACAGCTCCGGTGGGCAGCTTCCCGGAGGGCGCCAGTTGGGTGGGGGCACTGGATATGGCTGGGAACGTAGCGGAGTGGGTGAACGACTGGCACCGGGATGACTACTACAGCACGTCGCCTTTGCGGAACCCGTCGGGACCGGCAAGCGGGAATTTCAGGGGGATCCGCGGGGGCGCGTGGTACTTCAAGTGGAACACCCTCCGCGCGGCGGACCGCGAGTACTACGATCCCGATCTTCGTGACGACATCCTCGGCTTCCGGTGTGTGGGGGGCGCCCCAGGAAACTGATCTTCTGGATTTCTGGTTTCTGGACTACTGAGAGAGGATGGGGTTTGGGGAAGGGGCATGTCCCTTCCCCAACCGGGGTACGTGGCAGGGGCTGGGGAGGCAGTGGTTCAGCAGCTCGATGGCATCCGGAGCTGACTTAGGCGTATAGCGATGATGCAGTCACCGCAGCGTGGGGGCAGGCCGAAATACAGGGGGTTGCGCGGGGGCTCGTGGAACAACGGCTTCGCCGGAAAGCACGGTGAAGCCTAGAACAACTTGCGCGCGGGGAACCGCAACAACAACGATCCCGATAATCGTAACAACAACATCGGCTTCCGGTGTGCGGGTGGCGCCCCAGGTGTGATCCTCGAAGGCCAGGTGCTTCGCGCCCACGGACGTGAGGCTAGTGCTGAGAGTGAGAATTCCAGGCCTGTCCCCGGTTGGTGGGATCGCGACCACCAACCAAAGATGGGGCCTTGCGTTACGCAGGGCCGGGGCCCCGCCCCGTGTGGTAGGCGTGCATGCCGCAAAGCCCACCAAGGGGCTCTATTCTCGGGTCTACGCGTTCGAGACCCTGTACGATGCCTATCGCGCGGCCCGCAGGGGCAAGCGCGACCGACCGGACGTGGCTGGATTCGAGTTCGACGCCGAGACGTACCTGCTTCAGCTTCAGGCCGAGCTACGCGATCAGACCTACCGTCCGGGTCCCTATCACAGCTTCCATATCCAGGAGCCCAAACGACGGCGCGTCAGCGCGGCGCCGTTCTATGATCGCGTGGTGTACCACGCCCTATGTCACGTCATCGAGCCGATTTGGGAGGCGGTGTTCATCGACACGAGCTTACGCTTTCCGCGTCGGCAAAGGTACACACAAGGCGCTCGACCAGTGCCAGACCTGGACGCGCCGATACCGGTATGCCTTTCACGGGGACATCGTCAAGTACTTTCCATCTATCGACCTGGAGATCATGCGTGAGCTGCTGTCCCACCACATCGCCGACCGGCAGGTGCTGTGGCTCATCGATCGTATCCTGGAGAGCGGCGCGGGCATCCAGGACGGTGAGGCGCCGGCCACGTACTTCCCGGGCGACACCCTGTTCTCTATCCTGCGCCTGCGCGGGTTGCCCATTGGGAACCTCACCCCGCATTTCTATTGTGGCTGATTCCGCTGACGCTCAAGTTCCCCAAGTCGCAGCGCTTTCTGCTGGCGGAGCGGTTGAGCGGTATGGCTTTGGATTTCTACGATCTGATCCTTGATGCTGTAGTGCACCCGGCATCACAGGATGAACGGCTGGATCAGGCTGACAAGATGCTCACCAAGATCCGGCTCTACGTGCGCCTGAGCTATGATCTGCAATGCATCAGCCTGGGCCAACTCGAACACGCTGTGCGTCTGATGGACGAGCTGGGCCGGCTCATCGGCGGTTGGAAGCGGAAACGCGGCAAGGTCTCTGCCACTTCGTAAGGCGAACTGTCTTAGGGGCCCCACGGTATCCCGCTCCTACTGCTGTTCCTCGCTCTGCCGAATCGCTCACGCCACTGCCTCAGTGCTCGACGAAGGGCGGGTCGTGCAGGAGGGTGATTTCGAGTCGTTGGTCTCTGTCAACGGGCTGTTCCGGGAGATGTGGGCGGCCCAAGCGGGTTGATGCCGGGCGCTGTCAGATCGTTGACGATATTCGGAATTCCGCATATCATGGGGATTAGCTGAGGCGGGCAGCTGCTGTTTTGTGTTCCCCCGCACCATACCGTTTACTCCTCGAAAGGAGGTCGATATGATGCTTCGTCACCGCTTCCCTCGTACGACGTGGATGGTTGGACTGGCAGTCGGGGGCATAGGTATGCTTGGTTTGTTTCTCCTCCTCGCAGCACCTCCGCAATCCAAAGCGCAGGCTGGTGCCACCAACGAATTGACCGACCCCGGCTACGTGGTGTTGGCCTGGAACGACCTGGGGATGCACTGCTACAACGCAAACTTCCGGTACCTCAGCATCCTGCCCCCGGCCAACACTATTTGGGCCCAGGTTATCAAGTTGGGGAATCCGCCCGAGATCGTCACCACCGGCATCACCGTCACCTACGCCATCGTTGACAACACCTACTCCGTGGGCAAATCCAACTTCTGGGATTATGCTGCGCACCTGGGTTGGAACGTCACGCCCAATGTGGGCATAGCGGGCTTTGGGCTGTCGGGTGCGATGAAGCTGGATGGCGACCACTTCATTGCCGAGTTCATCCCACTCACCGAGTACACGGACAGCGCTTATCAGGCCAATCCATCCAATCCCACGCCCAACCCCTATCAGCTCGGCATCGTGACCGTGTGGGATGTCGCCACGGGCAAGAAACTCGCGGAGACGCAGCCCACGGTGCCCGTCTCCACCGAGATGAACTGCGATGACTGCCACCACGATGGAGGCGTCGAGGGCATCTCAACGGGTTCGGTCGAGTTGAACATCCTGACGCTGCACGACCAGGAGAACGCCGAGGACTATCCGCCGGGATGGTCGGGCGGCCTTGTTGGGAATGCGCCGGTCCAATGCGCCGACTGCCACGGCAGCAATGCGCTGGGCATCGCCGGTGTGCCCAACCTGCCGGACGTCTCGATCGCGATGCACGGGAAGCACGCCGAGGAGGTGCCCAGTACGCTGGAGGGCTGTTACAAGTGCCATCCGGGCCCGAAGACCCAGTGTCTGCGTGGCGTGATGTCCTGGAAGCACGACATGACTTGCATTGACTGTCACGGCACGCTGCAGAATCTGGCGCAGAAGGCACAGCCCTGGCTGGAGGAGCCGCGCTGCGATGATCCGGCATGCCATGGCAACGCTTACGCTCAGAACGCCGCGCTCTACCGCCAGTCGTCGGGTCACGGAGACGTCTACTGTGAAGGCTGTCACGACAGCACCCACGCCATCGCCCCGAGCCGGGTGGTCACGGACAGCATCAAGTTCGTCGGGTGGCAGGGACATAACGGTCCCCTGGATAGCTGCGTGGTCTGTCACACCACAGTGCCGGCAGGGGTCGGTCCGCACGGGCTGACGGCGCCGAATGTGACCGCCTTCACTTTCCAACCCGCCGGCTTGTCGACGTTCGCTATGCCAGGCGCGCAGGCTATCTACACTCACAGGCTGCGGAACACCGGCAACATCAGCGACACCTACGCCATTACCTGGTCCGACGTCCAGGGGTGGGCGGGCGTGACGCTGTTGAAGGATGGACTTCCTACGATGTCACCGGTCGCTCTGGACGCAGGCGAGCTGATGACCCTGACGGTCACCGTCTCTGTGCCCGCCGATCCTGGCGCCGGCGTTGTAGCCGACACCACGACCGTCACGGCGACGTCGACGGTGAGTCCGACGCTGATGCAGAGCGTGGTCGACGTGACCCGGGTGGTGAAGTCGCGCGTCTTCCTCCCGCTGGTGATGCGCGGGTCCTGACAGGGCACTCAATTCCGCAAAGTCGACCGAACTGAGACCCCCCTCCCTCTCTGGTGCCAATGCGTCGAGAGGGAGGGGGGCTGCACTGTCCGTGACACTGAATCCCTGAACTACGGATGCTGCATATTGATCGATCCCAGGGATCTCAGAGACGCTTGGTGGTGAGCGCGCTATCCGTGGAATCCAATGCTCCGTGGTTCAGACCTGTCCGTCACCCCGCATCCTGCCCCAATGCGTAGGCCACCGCCTCCTGAAGCGACATCGCCCGGCCCTCCGCCCACGCTGCCGAGCATGCGTCCTTCCCTAACTGTGTGCGCACCTTGGCGGCATAGCGTAGTATGGTGCGACGATCGGCTGGCTGATAGCCAACCCCCAGGCTCTCAAGGATGACTTCGGCTGCGCCTAGAATCCGCGCGGCTCGTTCCGCCTCCCCTTGCGCCGCCACGGGACCGGCGAGACCGGACAGACCGAAGGCGAGGAAGTAGTCTGACCCCTCCTGGCTCAGAATCTCAACCGCCTGCATCGCAAGCCTTCTGGCTCTATCGATATCGCCCTGCATATACGCGACGTCGCCAAGGTTCGAGAGCGCCAACCCGTGCCGCCGCTGGTCTCCAATGGCCCGGTAGAGATCCGCCGACTTCTCGTAGGACTCCTCGGCGCGCTCGTATTCCCCGTGCAACCGGGTCAACTCGCCCATCGTCAGGAACGCTCTCGCCATACCCGCCTGGTGGTCCAGATCCTGAAATATGGATAATGCCGCCTCACAGAGGGCTTTGCCCTGCGCACGTGCTTCGGGGGCGACCATGGCATAGTCAGCGACGATGAGCATCGCTCGGGCTGCATTCAGTTTGTCATCGAGGTCTCGGTAGAGGCTCAGGGCCTGCTCTGCTGATCGCCTCCCTTTGTCAAAGGCCCCCTGGGCGAAATAGAGCTCGGCAGCAGCGCTGTTAAGTTTCGCTTGTAAGGCAGGCGAGGCATCGGCGGCCAAGAATAGCGCCCTCTCCGTCCACCTCAGCCCTTCACCAATCTGGCCTTCATCGTACCAGAAGTCGGCAAGGGCACCGGCCAATCGCAGACCTAACTCGACGTCTGCGCCGTCCAGGGTCCAGGCTAGGGCGTTCCGCAGGTTGCTGCGCTCGGCGCGCAGCCGCACGAACCAGTAAGCCTGCCGCGAACCCCCTCGCAGTTCAGGATCGGCATCCACAGCCAGGTCCGTGAAATAGGCGGCGTGCGCTCCCTGCAGAGCCTTTGAGCTCCCACTCGCCTCTAGCCGTTCGCGAGCATAGGCTATGCAGGGTTTCCAGCATTGAGAATCGCTGGTTCAGCCCTCCGGGCTTCCTCTTGGGTAAGCAGGCTTTTGGTGAGGAGTGACTCTAACCCGAAGAGGGTATCCATGGGGAGGCCTTTCCCACACACGGCTGATGCCGACTCAGCGTGAAACCTCCGCGGAAGACGCTTAGCCGCTCGAAGAGGTCTTTCTCGGTCGGGTTGAGAAGGTCATAGCTCCAGTCGATGGTAGCTTTGAGCGTCCTGTGCCGCGGCGCGCAGTCGCGTGTCTGACTGGTCAGAAGGGCGAACTGCTGGTTAAGGCGTGCCGCGAGTTGCCGGAGGCAGGATCCGCACCCATGCGGCCGCGAGCTCGATCGCCAGAGGCAGGCCGTCCAGCCGGATGCACAGCTCGGCGATGGCTGCTGCGTTGTCGGCCGTGATCTCAAAGCCGGGCCTCACTGCACGGGCGCGCTGGACGAAAAGCTGTGCTGCTTCGACCTGGCTCAGTCTGTGCTCATCCCGAACCTCGTCCTGATCCGGCAATGTCAGTGGGCGTACCGGATACTCGTGCTCTCCATAGATGTGGAGTATTTCGCGGCTTGTGACAAGCACGCTCAACCGTGGCGCGGCGGCAAGCAGATCGGCGACGATGGGGGACCCGATGATATGTTCGAAGTCGTCCAATACCAGCAGTACGTGCCGGCGGTTCAGCACGCGCTTGAGTGTCTCCCGCAGCGGTTGGCGACCCACGTCTCCATAATGCCCAGGGCCTGGGCCAGGGCGGTGGGCAGCCCTTCGGGCTGGCCAATCGGCATGAGGTCGATGAAATAGACACCGTCGCCATACCACGATACGATGCGCTGGGCCAGCTCGATGGCCAGCCGTGTCTTGCCTGTGCCGGGGGACCGGTCAGGGTGACGAGCCGATGGGCAGCCAGCAGCCGCCTGACGTCCTCGATCTCGGACGCTCGCGACCCACAAATGACGTGATCTGTGCGGGCAAGTAATGGGCCGTCGGGGCGGGTCGAGATCGGGCCGGCTACGTGATATCTCCAGCACACCCAAGGCCTGGGCCCTGGCCACTGCCTGGGTACGGCTGTGGACGCCGAGCTTGCTGTAGATCTGCTTGTTGTACCACTTGACGGTCTCCGGTGCGAGGAAGGTCGCCTGTCCGATCTCGCGGTCGGACATCCCCTGGGCGAGCAGGCGCAGGATATCCAGTTCGCGCTCTGTCAGCGGATCAAGCGGGGCATCGGAAATCGTACTGTTCATTGCAACACTTTCCCGCCGCAGCGTCCCCTCCTGGTTCCCCCCTTTTGGGTGGTGACATCCCCTCCTTAGTCTGCACCTACACTATAGGGCATAAGGTGCATATCGCGAAAGGAGTGGACCTGAGATGTTACAGTTGATGTATATTGCCGAAATGGCAAAGGACCGCCAGCGCGAAGCGCTCAACGCTGCAAAGGCGGCCCGGCAAGTCCGCCTGGCCACGTGAACAGGCTGCGCCTCGTCCTAGTCCTAATCGACTCATCCCCCGGCTCGTGACCGGCGCGCCACCATCCGGCTCTCCGCCCGCTCGCGTTCCACCGCCGATCGCTGCAGCGTACAGAGCCCGGGAATGCCCTGCCCTCCGCCTGCCGCGCGCTCTGCTAGGCCCTTGATCACCATTGTAGCGCGGTCGGATGGTGCGGGCCATCCTCTCGGCGGGCCCGGCGTGTGAAGTTCCTCAGGGTTCGGCCTATACTGGACGGACGTTTGCCCTTACCAAGTATTCGCCGAAGGGAGTCACACGGCAATGAAAATCACCGATGTGAAGGTCCATCTCGTAGCCACGCGCCGGGACACGACGATCCCCTCGCCGTGGGTGCTGGTCCAGGTCTTCACCGACGAGGGCCTTATCGGGTTGGGCGACGCCACCAACTGGCCCGGCGGCACCATCATCAAACAGGCCATCGACGAGCTGAGCCGGCTCGTGATCGGGCAGGACCCGTTTCACATCGAGCGGCTCTACAACCGGATGTACATCGCGCTCAACCAGATCGGTCAGACGGGCGCGATAATCGCCGCCATCAGCGGTATCGAGATCGCGCTGTGGGACATTGTGGGCCAGGCGACGGGACGCCCGATCTACGATCTCCTGGGCGGCCCGGTGCGCGACCAAGTGCGCGTCTACAGCCACGCGAGCACGCCCGAGGCCTGCGCTCACCTCGCCGAGAAGGGCGTCACCGCGATCAAGGCCTATTATCCCGTCGGCCCAGGCCCACGCGGTGAGCGCATCTGGGGTCCGCGGTCGGTGACATTGGCCGAGGAACTTGCGGCGTTGGCGCATCTGAAGGCGTGCCGCGAGGCGGTCGGCGACGCGGTGGACATCTGCCACGATGCCCAGGCCCGCTATACGACCAGCGCTGCTATCCGCATGGCGAACCGCCTGGAGGAGGTGGGGCTGCTCTTCTTCGAGGAGCCCGTGCCGCCCGAGAACATCGACGAGATGGCGAAGGTCCGTGCCGCGACCAACACGCCGATCTGCACCGGCGAGCGGCGCTACACCCGCTTCGGATTCCGCGACCTGATTGCGGCCCAGGCCGTCGACATGATCATGCCTGATGTGGTGCGCTGCGGCGGCATCGCCGAGACCAAGAAGATCGCGACGATGGCCGAGAGCTACTATATGCACGTCGCCCCGCACAACCCCAACAGTCCTATTTCCACGTTGGCCAGTCTTCAGGTGATGGCCAACATTCCCAACGGGTTGTTGCTGGAGTACGTCGACGATGAGCAGGATCCCGCCTGGCGCAATGACCTGCTGACCGATCCCCCGGTGATCGAGGATGGCTATCTGCAGTTGCCCACAAAGCCGGGATTGGGCGCCGCACTCAATATGGATGTGGTGGAGAAGTACCGGTTCGAGGGCTAGGCCGGCCCCCCGGCGCAAGACGCACGGCGACCACCCTCGTCTGGGAGCCGCCGTGCCTCACATCGTCCACAGCCGTACGCCCTCCCAAGCCAGCCGCTGCTCCCGACCGGGATCGAGTTCTACGCGGCACTCCCTGTCGAATATCATCGTAGCTCGTTGTTCGCATTCGTACGCAGGCCACGTTGGCAAGCCGCCGTGGCACGGGTTCCCGTCTCGCGCAAACGCGATCCATGCCTGACTCACGATCTCGGCCAGAGCGAAGGCTTCCGCTAGGTCGCCTATCACCGTGGGTGCGAGGGCGACATTGTTGAAAACGAAGGGCACATCCAGCGCGTGAGTCGACCGAAGCTTGCCGTCGAGTGCCGGTGACTCCCACGCAAATAGGTACATATAGACCGGGGCCGATCCCCCGCCGGCCTTGCGCTCGGCTATGCGGACCGAGCCCATACGCATGGTGAAATCGGTCATCATGTTGGAGAATCGCTCCCGGGCGGCTGCCTCGGGCTGAGCATTTCGGTAGGCATCCAGAATGCGCGGGGCGGCTCTGCCACCTATGACCCTCGTGATGAGTCTGACCGCCATGGGCGTAAGCCATGAGTCCCTGCTGAAGGTGCCGACCAGTGGAATGCCGCCCCCGAAGAGGGTTGCCTCGTCCTTGTTGGTACCGATGATCAGCGGGACGTCAGCCGAGATCTCGGGGGCCGTTGGTTCGAAGGGCGCCCGGGGGAGAATTTCGCCGTCCACGACCGGCTCCAGGAGGTAGTATGGATTGAGTCTGTGCAAGCTGCCCTGCGCGGCGATGAGCCTGTCGGCGGGCACGTCGTGGAGGGCCTTGGCGTTGTCTCTGCGAATGCCCAGCTTGGCCAGCAGCTTTGCCGCGTCCTGTGCTGCTACGCCCCGCGAGCGCATATGTATCCCGGGTCCGCTCTGGATTATGGCTTTGTGGAAGAGACCGCGGGCCGCAGGCATTGCCAGCAGCATGCTGACCTTCGCGCCGCCACCGGATTCGCCGAAGATCGTCACATTGTCCGGATCGCCCCCGAAGGCCGCAATGTTGTCGTGTACCCATTGCAGCGCCGCGACGAGGTCGAGCATACCGGCATTGCCCGACGCGGCATAGGCAGGGCCGATGAGGTCGGTGAGGTGGAGGTAGCCCAGAGGACCAAGCCGGTGGTTCATAGTCACGATGACAACGTCGCCGCGGCGCGCGAGCGCTGTCCCGTCGTACCATCCGCCTGAGCTCGACCCGACAAAGAAGCCGCCCCCGTGGCACCAGAACATCACCGGGCGCTTCCCGGTACCCGGATCGGGGGTCCATACGTTGATGACGAGACAGTCTTCGCTTTCCGGGCGTGATTCTGCCTTGCCAAAGACCGCGGATATCTGCGGCGCGATGTTCAGGACGCTGCCCCTCGGTTGTGGGCAGTCAGGCCCGTAATGCAGGGCGTCTCGGACGCCGGTCCAGGGCACGGGCTGCGTTGGCGGCATAAAGCGCCGGCGCCCTCCCGTCGGCCCACCATACGGAATACCCTTGAAGACGTGCACGCCGTCCGCCGCCACGCCGCGCACCTTGCCCGCCGTGGTCTCTACGATCACGTTTGCCATCTGTCAGCCTCCCCCCCGCCTGGGGTTCTTCAGACCGACTTCCCACCGTGCCGTCGTTCGTCTCTGATCGAACTATAGTGCCGGACGGCACATCGTGCAA
Organism: uncultured Chloroflexia bacterium; assembly: GCA_963775195.1. GTDB lineage: Bacteria > Chloroflexota > Anaerolineae > B4-G1 > SLSP01 > PWVB01. The sequence continues at coordinate 60,326 of CAVZIC010000016.1, read as the reverse complement.
ATGCAAGAAAGGGGCAGCCCCGACGCTATCATTGAGAGTCGGGGCTGCCCCGGTGTAACTCCAGTTGCCCGACTTCGTGCCTACGGCGTCAGCCTGAGAGAGGTAACAATCCGGTCCGCAAGGGTCTCGGTCTCGAAGGACAGCCCCGGATCTGTCTGCGGGTTGCCTGCATAGTTCAGGGCAATCCAGAAGGCGAGGTCGGTCGAGCTGATCTCGCCACCGGTTCCGTAATAGACCGCCATATCCTTGCCGTCAGCTACCAATGCCTGACGACCTAGATCGCTGCCGAGGAAGGGCACACTGCCGCGCGAGACTAGCTCGCCGGCGCCGGTACCCGTCGGCGTGATCTGGCGATCCTCAGATGCGCCTTTGAAGGCGATGTACAGCGCTACCTTCGGGTCGGCAGGGTTGTTCAGCGTGATGCGATGCTGGTACATCGTATCACCGGCATCTGTCACTTCGTCAAGGCGCCAATCTGCCGGGTACCGTACACTGAATCCATAGGTTGTGTTTGTGTAAGTCAGCCAGCCCTCGTATTGGAAGGCCTGCAGCGCCGCCATATCGGGCATATAGGCCTCCGGCGTTCCTTTACCGGTGATGGCGCTCTGCGCACCCGGCTCGCACTCGCCTCGGAAGTACGCCCACTCGTCACATTCGCTGCCGTCGCTGAAGACGCAGAAACCTTGCTGACTCCCATCGGAAGCAGTCCGAATGTCCACCGTGCCGCCCTGCTGCTGGCAGTAAGCAGAAGCCGGATTGGGCATGTTGAGACTCTCTCCGCCTGGCGCGCATTCGCCACGGAAAAACGCCCATTCGTCACATTCGCTGCCGTCGCTGAAGACGCAGAAGCCCTGCTGGCTGCCGTCCGCGGCAGTGCGGATGTCCAGCGTACCGCCCTGCTGCTCGCAGTTGACAGAGGCAGGGTTGGCCATGTTCGCGTTCTCCGTTGGCACGGGCGAGGGCACGACCGTAGGCTGCTGCGCCTGGGCCGGCAAGAAAGAACAAGCCGCTAACAGCGGGAGTATCAAGCACACCACGATGCCACTCGTTCTGATTTTCATCGCGCACCTCCTCGGACCTATCTTGCATTTGACTGTACATGCTTGCCGACGTGACCCGATCGGTGATTGTTCCACAATGGTGACCAAGACAAGAAAGACTGGACAAATGGCCAGGGGGCGTTGGACACGTCGGGTAGGGGCAGGGCTTGTCCCTGCCCACGGGCATGCCCCTACGGATGGCGGCGCAGGATGCGTCGGGTAGGGGCAGGGCTTGTCCCTGCCCACTGCCGGTACGTCGCGAGGGTCAGGCGACCTCGAGGTGTAGCTTCTTCTCCTGGCGTGCCAGGTGGCCCTGATGGAGGCGGAGGAAGACAACGGCGCTCAGGATCAGCAGACTGCCGGCGCCCTGGATGAGCGTGAGTCGTTCGCCCAGGAGGAGATAGGCGGTCACGGCGGTGAAGGTGGGTTCCAGCGTCACAATCAGGTTGGTGACGCTGGAGGGAAGGTGCACCAGGCTCACGTTATAGAGCCCGAACCCGGCGACGGTCGGCCCGGCTGCCAGCAGAAAGAGCACGCCCCATCCGGGCAAGCTAGACCCCAGCCATAACAGGTCTGCCGGCCGAGCGGCGCCTCCTGGCAGGCCCAACGGCACCAGATTCGCGATCAGGAGCAGCATTCCGGCGAAGCCGAAGGCGTAGACTTCGGTTGTCCACGGGCTCAGGCCACGCTGAGATGCGGAGCGTCCCATCAGGCTGTACCCGGCGTACCCTAGACCCGAGAGCACGCCCGTGATAATCCCAAGGGGGTTCATCCGCCAGGCCGCGGGATCCAGGGCCCCTGCAACCAATATGCACCCGCCGAGGCTCAACACAACGGCCACGATCTTCCCCACGTCGAGTCGCTCTTTGAGCAGCCACCATCCGAGCAGTGCCGTGAACGCTGCCGAGCAGTAAGCCAGCACCGTGGCCACCGCCGCGCCGTTGTAGGCAACCGAGAGTGTCCACATAGCGTTGAACATAGCCAGCACAACCCCATAGAGCGCGAGATAGCGCAGACCGGGCCGCGACACCCGCAGGAGCGTAGGCCGTGCGATCGCGAGGATCGGCACCAGTGTTACCACGACGAAGAGATCTCGCCAGAAGGCCAGCACCAACGCCGGGATCTGGTACGTCACCGTCAGGTGGCGGATGAAGATGGCCGTCGTCGACAGCACCGCGGCTGCACCCAGTGCCGCGGCATACCCACGCGCGAGGCTGGAGGAAGGGCTATCGGTCAAGGGGCAGCCAGAACTCACAGAGGGGCTCGCCGTCCGGGGTGGGCGGGTAGACTTCCATTTCGGGGGCGAGGGCATGGGTGTAGCCCGAGGCGGGCAACCACTCCCTGAAGGCGTACATCTCGGCGGCGACGAGGGCGTCGGGGACGGGCCCGCGGGCCTCGAATACGGCCCAGCGAGACGCCGGGACCGTGAAGTGTTCAAGGTCGCCGGTCGCTGCGTCCTCGGGCACCTCGACGGCGACCATGAAGAAAAAGGCCCGGTTGGACGGGTCCGCCTCGACGCGGGAGACGCCCAGCGTCGAGCCACCGGTCTGGGGGCCCGGCGCAAAGCCCGTCAGGGCTTGAAAGCGGTCGAAGGTCCCGTTGGCGTTGCACTGCCCCCAGAAACGTCCGAACTGTGCGTTGTCCTGTCCCGAGATCCAGACGCTGCGTCCTGCGATGCTGAAAGCGGGGCGCTCGACGATGCGGTAGGGAACCATAGCTTGGCAGTCCTTTCGTGCATTCGCAGGCTCAGTGGCCGAGTATACCACATATCCGAAGTGGTCTCAGATGCCGCCTATCGGAGGCGCCGCTGGCTCCCTGGTAATCCTTGCTCGATGGGGGGCTGCCCTTGGGCTCTCTTGCGTGCGGTCGGATGCAACAGCTCGTCCAACATCGCGAACACAGCCGTTGCTGCTGCCTGATAGTCGAGCACGGCAGTCGCGTCCGCACCCGCCGGTGTCGGCGACTCGGCCCGCAGTCGGGCCTCAAGCTCCAGCGCTGCCCGGCGCGTTTCCTCCAGCAGGGCCGGGTGGTGTAGGACGACGGTAAGCACCGTCAGAAGCTCGTCGGTTCGGCAGCTCCGTTTGGCCGCGCACTGTCGCGCCAACAGCGCCGTCGCGCGTGCAAGAACCTCCAATCCGAAAGGCAGATCGTCGATCTCTGTGGCAAGCGTGAGCGCTTCGTGGAAGTGCTGTGCGGCCTCCGCATAGGCTTCCATCATCTCGTCCGCCCTTGCCAGGTTGCTCAAGGCATTGGTCAGGCCGGCCTTGATGCCAACCTGGCGGTACAGGATCACCGCTTCTCGCAGCAGCGGCTGTGCTGTCGAGGGGTCATCACGCTCCAGGGACAGTTGACCGAGGTTGTTCAGCGACACTGCCACGCCCCAGAGATCGCCGACCTCACGAAAGAGTTCGAGGGCCTCTCCCTGATAGCTCCTGGCCTTTTCCACGTCGCCATCTCCCAGTCCCACCATCGACAGACTGGTCAGCGCGTTGGCTGCCCCCACTGTATGGCCGATCTCGCGGCAGATATCAAGCGACTCACGCAAGGCGACCTCGGCTGCGGTATATTCGCCCTGTGCGCACAGCACCAACCCAACATTGTTCTGTGAAGAGGCTATACCGCGTCGGTCGCCCAGGTCGCGGCGGATGGCCAGACTTTCCAGGCCGAACCGTCGGGCCTCCTCAAACGCACCCTGGCGCCGCACCGATAGACATAGACTGCTCAGCGCGTTAGCCAGACCCCACCGGTCACCGACAGCCTCGCAGCGTTCCGCGCTCGCCGTGAGGTAGCGTCGCGCTGATTCGTATTCCCCTCGAATGTGCGCCATATAGCCCAGACCGTAGAGTGGCAGCGCCATCTCGTGCTCTGCTCCTAGATCCGTGAAGATCTCCAGACTGCGCCGGTATAGCGCGGTGGCTTCTTCAGCCGGAGCGGTGAACTCTAGGCAACGTGCCTGTCGCGTCAGCAGTTTGCCCAGTAGCAGCGGCGCACGGTCGCCCACCGCTGACGCAGCACGTGCGTAGGCCGCTGCACCTTCGTGGTACCAACTGCGGAGCGCGTAGAAGACGAAGAGACCCTCCGTGGCTCGTTGGCACACGTCCAGCGCCACCTCCGGGGCCGTAGTTTGTTCCAGAGCTGTGATGGCCCACTCCCATGCCCGGCGCGCGTTGGCGATCTCCACCGTGATACTACTGAGGGCGTCTTCCTGTCCGGTCCCTTTGAGCGCGGGCTCGCGGTCGGCAAGGAAGCCGGCGTAGTAGGCGGCGTGGCGTGCCGCAGGACCCTGTGGATCGTCTGCCCCTTTCCCATCTGAGGCGCCGAGTTTCTCCTCGGCAAACTGGCGCAACAGCTCATGAAGCCGGTAGCGTCCTGTGGGCAGCTTTCGTACCAAGGATCGGGTAACCAGGTCCGACAGGGACTCGGGTGATACCTCGGCGACCTCTCTGGCGGCCTCTGCGGTGAATCCGGCCCGGAAGACCGAGAGCCGGGCGAGGAACCGCCGCTCGGCGTCCGGCAACATGGCCCACGAATGCTCGAAGGTAGCCCGTGCGCTGCGCTGGCGCTCCGGCACATTCCGCACCGTCGCCCGCAGGAGATCCAGGCCGACCTCCAGTTCTCGGGCGATCACGGCACAGGGCTGTTCGGAGACCCAGGCAGCGGCAAGCTCCAGCGCCAACGGCATGCCTTCCACCAGTCGGCAGATCTCGACGATGGCCGCGAGTTCGTCTTGGCCCGGGCTGAACTTCCGGTGGACGCGTCGGGCATGCTGCAGGAATAGGGTTATCGCATCTGCGTGGGTAACATCCTCGCCCATGCCCTGCGGGGAGAGCGCGTCCGGATAGGGCATTCCCTCGACGGCGAATACCCACTCCTCTCTGAGAGCCAGCCGCGCACGGGAAGTGACCACAAACGTCAGGTTCGGCGCGTGTCTGAGCAGGTCCTCGACGATCTCACTAAGCCCGGGCAGGGCTTCTGCATTGTCGAGGACCAGCAGGAGCGTCTTCTCACGAAGATAGTTGAGCAGTTGAGCTTGGGGCGGCTCTTTCTCATATAGGGTGAAGCCGAGGCTCTGCGCGATGGTCGGAACGATCAACTCAGTTGCCTGGACCTCGTCCAGCGCAACCCAGAACACCCCGTGAGTGTAGAGTCCGACGTGATCCTCCGCCAGTTGGAGCGCCAGCCGCGTCTTGCCTATGCCTCCGGGTCCGGTGAGTGTTACCAGGCGGCAATCCGGATTGGCGAGCAACTCGGTGAGGTCGCGAAGCTCGGTTTCGCGACCCACGAAGGGTGAGGGCGAGGTGGGGAGGCGACGCCTCCGGGAGAGCCTTCCGTGCTCGCTCTGCTCTCCTGCGCCCGTGTTTCCTGTCGCCCCTGCTCTTATCTGAGCCCAGAGCTGCCTCGTCTCGGCTGCCGGTTCCACACCAAACTCCGCCTGGAGGATGCGGCGACACATCTCGTACTGCGCCAACGCAGCGCTGCGTTGGTTGGCCAGGATCAGCAGACGCATGAGCTGCCGGTGGGCCTCCTCACGCCACGGCTCGAGCTGTACCTGCTGCTGAACGTAGCGAGAGGCCTTCACGACGTCGCCCCGGTGTTCGTAGAAGTCGGCCAACTGCGCCATGCACTCCACGGCTCGTGCATGCAGCCATTCGCGCTTGAGTAGCGCCCATTCCTCAAATAGCTGGCTGTCCGCTAACAACGACCCGGCCAGAAACTCCCCGCGGTAGAGCGCCAACATCGCTTCCGATCGATGTAAGCAGGGCAGACACAGCTTTCGACTCCGGTGCCGGTGACTATCGCATGTATCGGCAAGCTTCGTGAAGTCCGCGACGTCCAGGTACACGTCGGCATCAGGGTTGAGTTGCACCTCATTGCGTTCTACCAGCAGGAACGGGCAGCTTGCCTTGCTATCGCAGAGTGCCTGACGGAGGTGGGAGAGCGCTTGCCGGAAGCTCTGGCGCGCGCGTTCCTCCGGTTGGTCCGGCCACAGCAGGGCGGCGAGGGCCTCGCGGCGGTGGGGGCGGTCGCGCTCGACGGCGAGATAGGCCAGCAGTGCGCGGGCTCTATCGGTGGCGAACTCTGTCACAGATCGATCGTCGATCGTTACCTGGAACGAGCCGAAAAGGGTGAGCGTAAGTCGGGCCATTACTCATCATTATATGGCCAATCTCCGAAACGTGCGGCTAGGGGCCGCCACGTACGCTCACAGGCATGGACTTTGACGCTTTTTTCACGATCGCTGGCTAGACTGTTGTGCAACTGGAAGTGCACGTTCAGCTTCAGCTGGGTAGCAACCGGTAGCGCGAGGGCTACAGGCACTTCCTGTCAGACGATCGCATGAGCTGCGATGATCAGGGAGTTCCATAAGACATAATGCACCACAGAGAGCCGGGATCGCGCTACTTATCATATCTGCTGCGCATATGGCAGACCGCCGACGGGGAGGTGCGCATCTGGCGAGCCTCGTTGGAGAGTCCCGGCAGCGGCGAGCAGCTTGGGTTCGCTTCACTCGCCGATCTGTTCGCCTACTTGGAACGGATCACAGAAGATGAGTTGCAGCGTGGGCAACCGCGGTTGCCCTAGATGGACATTCAAGAGCTAGGAGGAAGGAATGACTGTAATGCGGCGTGGAAGTTTGTATGTGGCGATGGTTGCTTTGCTCATGCTGAGCCTGGCCTGTGGTGGAGGAGGAAAGAACGTCGAACCGACCCAGGTGCCCGAGAAGGCGACCACGGCCCCGATCCCGACGGCAAGGCCGTCGGCGACACCCAAGCCCGCCCAACCGGAGGTCGCCGTCGATCTGGGGGAACTCCGGCAGAATGAGGAAGGCGGCTTCTCGTACCGCGTTGTTCCCGGCTATGAGGTGACGGAATTCGGTGGCATGGTGAATATGATGCCGTCGGGCGCGGACCCCGATGTCGGCCCGGTGGTCACGATCGTCGGAGGGCTGAACGACGAGGACATGACCAATACTGACCTCTACGAACAGCTAAAGAGTGGGACTCCCATGACCATCGGTGATGCCGAGGCTATCACCGTGTTCGGCGTGCCCGGTCTGGCTGTCGACATCACAGGCGACAACAACGGCAAGCCGATGCAGGGCAGGGCAGCCCTGGTCATGGTGACTCCCACGCAGCAGTTCTCGCTCCTCGTGGGCGCGCCTACCGAGGGCTGGACCGCGGTGGCGCCGTACTTCGATGCACTCCTGGCTTCCGTCGAGTTCTATGCGCCCACTGCGCCCGAACTCACTTCCTGGATCGATCCGGGCACGTATGCCTATGTCAACAGCAATGTCGTCCGTGACGTGACGGTCTATGACGGTGTGGCTTACGCAGCCACGCTGGGGGGGATGGTTGCGTGGAATCTGGATGCCGGCTACGCTACGGCCTATACCCCGCTGCAGGGGATGGGGCACGTGAGCAGCAACGCCGTGACGAGTTGCGACATCCAGGGCGAGGAGCGCATCGTCGTGGGGACGCAACAGGGCCTGAGCCTGTTCGATCCATCCACCGGTCGTTGGGATGCGACGCCCATCGCCCCCGGGAGCAGCAACGTGGCTACGAGCAAGATCACCCGCCTCACCTGCGACCGTGAGCAGCGCTGGCTTCTCATCGGCTACAACGGCCTGGGGGTGCTCGACCTCGACGCGGGGGATTTCGCGCACTTTACAACCACCGAGGGGCTGTCGTGGAACGCGGTCACGGACATCGCTGTGTGGGGGAGCAGCATCTGGGTAGCTTCCGGGTACAACGGGCTCTCCGAGATCAACGGCGGCGAGGTGCAGATCCACAATGCCGCTTCCGGAATGCCCGATGAGCGGGCCAATGCGCTGGCCTTTGGCGCTGATGGCGCTCTCTGGGTCGGTGGCTCCAAGGGTCTGATGCAATTCAAGGAAGGCGCCTGGACGCTCTATGAGGTGATGTCCGACATTGCCGAGGTCGAGGTCGCTGCTGACGGCAGCGTCTGGATTGCCTCCGCACCCCTGGGTGCCGGTCGGCTCTGTCGTTTCGATCCTGCGGCGGGCAGGTGCGCCGTCGAGTATCAGGAGATGGACAATCAGGCAATTCTGGCACTGGCGCTTGACGATGCCGGACAGCCTGTCTACGGTACGAGCAAGGGCCTGTACGTCTTCGATGAAGCCACCGGAACCGCTACACCCTACGTGAACGCCGACTTGCTCGCAAGCAACTTCGTTGACTCGCTCGCAAGTGCCCCCGATGGGATGCTGTGGGTGGGGACCGATGCCGGCTTCCAGGTGCTCGATCCGTCGTTCCCGGATGCCGAATGGCCCACCTACACCACCCAGAACACACCCGGCCTGGGGGGAAACTGGGCCGCCGCCCTGGCAACGGGGGAAGATGGCACGGTGTGGGCGGCAGTCACCAATGGCGACGTCAGTCGTTACCGGGACGGTCAATGGGAGTCCTATGAGGGCGCGCGCTCATACGATACCGTCGCCGTCGATACGGAGGGACGCGCCTGGTTTGGCGACGATCGCAAAGGCATTGTCGTGTTCGACGCGGCGGGCAATCAGGTCATGACGCTCACGAAGGCCGATGGGCTGCCCAGTGACGGCGTGCTCGTGCTCCTGGCGGACCCGTATACGGGCACGATCTGGATCGGCACAGATGCCGGCGTGGCTCGCTATGGTGATGGGAGCGTTGAACTGGTGCTCGGCAAGCAAGACCTACCCCATGCCTACATCCGTGCGCTTGCGCTGGATACCTCCGGCGCGCTGCTGATCGGCGCCAACCTGAGCGTAGTTCGCTACGACGGCAATCAGACCGAGGTCCTCTATAACCTCCAGCAGGAGGGGTATATGGACTGGCTCACCACGCTGGCGGCAGCCCCCGACGGGCGCATCTGGGCGGGCACCGCCAATGGCCTCTTCTACAGCGATGACTGGACCACCTGGACACGCATGACGACCCAGGATGGCCTCCTGACGAATTTCGTCTCGGCGCTGGCGGTTGACCAATACGGCACCGCCTGGATCGGCGGTGGTGGCTCCAACTTCGATGGCGGCGGGCTGCTGCACATCGTGCCCTGATCTCGGTTGCCGTCTCGTCCGGCCCGGTCATCCCTGGCCGGGAGGGACGGCATCTGTGGTAGGTCTTGGGTCATGGGCCGCTTTCTCCAGGCTATGGTGAGGACGATACGGTCAGTCGTCCAGCAGCCGGCAGAGGAAGCGGCCCAGGTCGATCCCCCGATACCAGTCCGGGTCGAGTGGACCTTCGTCCTCGAAGCTCCAGCAGTGGCTGAGGATGCAATCCACCAGAGCACCCGACGTGACTGCTCGTCGCGTCAAGCCCAACTCGGCACTGAGAATCTCGATCCGTTCCAGCACCATCGCATCTCGTGTGGCCTGCGGCCCGTTCTCGGGTAACTGATTCTGCATAAAGCGCCCCACCTCAAGCGCCCGTGGCCCGATCACACCCTTGGGATCGATGGCCAGCCAGCCATCGCGCACGTCCCAAAGGATGTTCTCGTGGTGCAGATCGCCGTGCAGGACGACGTCCCCGTCCGAGCCCCGAATGATCTCGGCGAAGGCGTCCTCCGCACGCGTGATCAGGCCTCGCGGCATCCGCTCCTCCGGGTCCCACTCGGTGCGCGTCAGCCGGAACGCCCGCGTCACCCAGTCGGAGAAGTGAGGGAGGCCGTGCGTCGCCGGCACCGGTACAGGCAGCGTCTTCATCACCGACGCTGCGACCCGGGTCTGCGTGCAGTTATCGCCGACCTGCCACAGCATTGTACCGGGCTGCGCGCGCTGCATCAGGATGGCACCCAGGTCACGGTCGGCATCCAGCAGGCGGGCGGCCCCTCTGCCCCCATAGAGAGCCAGCGCTTCCATCTCCGTGAATAACTCCGCGTGCGGCACGCCGACCTTGAGCGCGACGGGTTCCCCATCCGGCGTGGTCGTGAACTCGATATAGCTCATGCCCATCGACGGGCACGGCGTGCCCTCCAGCAAATCCCACATCTCCCTGCATCGGGCCAGGATCTCCGGCAGACGCGGCAGCCAGGCACGTCCCTCGTCGCCGAAGATGCGGGGGACCTTCTCAAGAAGTTGGGGTGGTAGGTGCATCGGCGGCATCCCTCAGGCTTGTCTAGCGCGCTCCGGGTCAGAAAACGGTTCGTCCCCCACTTTGGCCTGTAATCGAGAGAGTTCCCCGGTCAGGGTCCTCACAACGTCCGCGTAGGCCGGATCGTGGTAGACATTATGCAACTCATGGGGATCGCTCTCCAGGTCGAAGAGCTCCCACTCCGGCGGCCTGGGATCGTCGATGGCCCCCGGCTGCCCCAGCGCGTCCGCATAGTAGTAGATGAGCTTGTAGCGCAACGTGCGCACGCCGTAATGGGCATAGACGTTGTGATGCGCCAGGTGCATCCAATAGCGGTAGTACATGGATGTCTGCCATGCCTCTGGTGTGACACCGTTCAGGAGCGGACGGAAACTCGTTCCCTGCATCGCCTCCGGCGCCGGCACGCCGGCATAGTCCAGAAAGGTCACCGGGAAATCCACGTTGAGAATCATGTCGGTGGCGACCGTTCCCGGCGCGATCTCGCGCGGGTAGCGGATGATGAAGGGCATCCGCAGCGATTCCTCGTACATGAAGCGCTTGTCGTACCAGCCGTGGTCGCCCAGGAAGAACCCCTGGTCCGATGTGTAGATGACGATGGTGTTCTCGGCCAACCCGGCCTCATCCAGGTAGTCCAGCAGCCGGCCCACGTTGTCGTCGATCGAGGCGACGCAGCGCAGGTAGTCCTTGATGTAGCGCTGGTATTTCCAGTGTTTCTCCTCTGCGGGCGTCAGCCCCTCGGGCACAGGCTGTTTCAGATCCTCGGCGTTCAGGTCGCGGTCGATGCGCATGGTCGCGGCAGCAGCCGCAGCGGCGCGGTTGCTGTAGTCGTCGTTGAACGTCTCCGGTTCGGGGATGTCCACGTCGTCGTAGAGGTGCGCGTGCTTCTCGTCAGGTTCCCAGGGCCGGTGCGGCGCCTTGTGGTGGCACATCAGGAAGAAGGGCCGCTCCGGGTCGCGATTGCGCAGCCAGTCGAGCGAGATGTCGGTGATCAGGTCGGTGGCATAGCCGGGGACGACCCGCTTGGTTCCCATCTCATCCATCACGGGATTGTGGTAGAGGCCCTGGCCCGGCAGCACGATCCAGTAGTCGAACCCGGTGGGGTCGTGATTCCCGCCGTGCCCAGATGCCACTTGCCGATCATCGCGGTCTGGTACCCGCTGCCTTGCAGCAGCTTGGCGACGTTTTGCTGTCGCCCGTCTATCTTCGAGTCCAGTGTTGTGACCCCATTCACGTGGCTGTACGTGCCTGTGAGAATCACCGCGCGGCTGGGCGTGCAGATGGAGTTGGTGCAGAAGCAGTTGTCGAAGCGCATGCCGCCCTCGGCGATGCGGTCGAGATTGCGGCGTCACGTTGATGCGGCTGCCGTAGCAGCTCATGGCGTGCGACGCGTGGTCGTCGGTCATGATGAACAGGATATTGGGCCGTGGATCGGTCGCCATACTGTCGCTCCTTCGCGGGAGGTGACCTCCGTGAATGTGGAATCGATTCCATACTAGCACGGGCCCCCTGACCTGTCAAATGCTTTCGCCGGCGCCGCTGTTACCCTTGGCCGGCGGTGATGCGAGCCCCAAACTTGCTCGACGGCTCCTTGTGACTACAGTAGGGTGGAGATGCGTGCGAGCAAAGGAGTCTGTCATGTTCAGGATTATCAACATCGGCGTACTGAGCCAAAACAAGTTCTGGGGTGAGACCGCGCGGATGCGCGAGGACATCAGCGCCACGTGCACGCTGTTGGAGGTGGGCGGACACCGGATCCTCGTCGACCCCTCGCCGCGCCGCGAGCCGTTGGAGGCCCTGTTGTACAACCGTGCTGGGCTGCGTCCTGACGCGATCGACATGGTCTACGTGACCCACTGGCACGGCGATCATCTCTTTGGCCTGAGGCTCTTCGAGCACGCGACCTGGCTGATGGCAGAGGCGGGAATCGCCGAATGGCGCGAGCGGGCGCCGGAGTATGGGCATCTCAGCGACCGCTTCCGGCCCGCCGAGGCTGGGCTGCCCGAGGGCGTCGCCCTCTTCCCGGCCCGGGCCACACCGCGGCACTTGCCGCGCTGAAGATGCCGAGACCCACTGGGGCACCCTCATCGTTGCCGGCGACGCCGTGATGAACCGCGAGTTCTTCGCCGCCGAGGAGGGCTACCACAACTCCGTCGACTTCGACCAGGCGGCGGAAACCATCCGCCGCATCAAGCGCGACGCCGCGCTCGTGATCCCGGGCCATGACAACCTGATCCTGAATCTGCCCGGATAGATCCCAAATCTTTGTTAGCTGACAGCTAGACAGCTCTCAGTTTCAGCTTATTCGCTCTTCCCAGGAGTTTACATGATTCCGAAAGTACGCTACGGCAAGACCAATCTTGAAGTGACCCGTTTGGCATTGGGGGGCTACCCCTTCGGCGGGGTGAACCTGGCGCGAGGCTGGGACCCCTTCTCATCCGCGGGCCGCGCACAGGCCATCGAGACGATCCACGCGGCGCTCGATGCCGGGATCACGCTGGTCGACACCGCACCGGGCTACGGCGACGGCAACAGCGAGTCCATCATCGGCGAGGCGCTGGTCGGTCGGCGCGACGCGGTCGTCCTCGCCACCAAGGTGGCCTATCACGGCACCGCCGCCGATGTCCGGAAGAGTGTCGAGGCGTCGCTCCGTCGCCTTCGCACGGATGCGGTGGACGTGATCCAGTTCCACGGCGGCATGTACACCTCCAATGAGGTCCGGCACATCCTCGAAGAGGGGCCGTTGGACGCGTTGGTGGCGCTGCGCGACGAGGGCAAGGCCCGCTTCTTGGGCTTCACCGTCGAGGAGCCGTGGACGGCGCGACCGCTCATCGCATCGGGCGCCTTCGACGTGATGCAGGTACGCTACAACGTGATCTACCAGGCGGCGGCGCTTCACGTTCTGAACCAGGCCCGTGAGGCGGAGTTGGGCGTCTCCGTGATGCGTCCGATGACGTCGGGCATCTTCCAGCGGATGGCAAGCTACCTGGCGCCCGAATGGCAGGACGCGCGCGACCTCTACGAGGTCTGCCTCAAGTTCGTGCTCTCAGACAGCCGCGTCCACGTGGCCAACGTCGGCATGCGCTGGCCCGACGAGGTAGCCAAGAATGTGGCCCTGGTCTCGTCCTTTGAGCCTGCCTTTGACATGGCCGAGTTGCCCCGGATGACGGCTCACATCTACCGCACCGACGACGAGATGTCGGGACTGGCGCGCTCTCCGGAGCCGCCTGCGCTCGGGACTCAACTCCGGTAGAGGAACCACGATGTTCAGCCTTGGTCTCACCTCTGCGCTCGGGATCGTAGTTCGTACGGTGGCCGTGTACGTTGTCGTCTTGGTCGGCTTGCGGCTCGTCGGCAAGCGCGAGATCGGTCAGGTGACGGTGTTCGACCTGGTGCTGCTGCTCCTGATCGCCAATGCGGTGCAGAACGCTATGCTCGGCCCGGACACCAGCCTCACCGGCGGCATCCTGGCCGCTCTGGTGCTGCTGCTTGTGGACGCCGCGATTGGGCGCCTGCGACTGCGCTCGCCGCGCCTGAGCCGTTGGGTCGAGGGCACGCCGACCCTGTTGGTTCTCCACGGCAAAGTCATCCCCCAGCACATGCGCCGGGAGGGCATCGACCAGGAAACCCTGCTGACAGCGCTTCGCGAACATGGCGTTGCCGAGGTCGGTGAGGTCGAGACGGCTGTCTTGGAGATCGATGGCTCAATCAGCGTGGTGCCGGTCGCGGCTGCCACCACGCGCGCGAAGAAGCCGTTGACTTCCGCTCACAACCCATAGAGCGGTTCGCCGACCGCGTTGAAGGAGGCTGTATGCGAGAGACCACGAGTCTCAATGACGGCTGGTGGATCAAGCAGCTGGATGGGCCCGACCCCGACGTTGTGGCGCTTTCGGCCCAGGTACGAGCGCCCGGCGATGACTGGCTGCCGGCGACGATGCCCGCGCAGGTGCACGACGTGCTGCTGGCCCACGGGCGGATTCCCGACCCGCGAATCGGCAAGAACGCCGCTGAGAGCGCCTGGGTTGGGGAGAAAGATTGGGCCTATGGATGTGTGTTCACCTCCCCGGCGGGCGACGGGCCGGTCTTGCTGCGATTCAAGGGGCTCGATACCCTGGCGACGGTCTACGTCAACGGAGTTGAGGTAGGGAGCTTCGCGAACATGCATCGCCACTATGCGGTGGAGGTGCGCGCCGAGCTCTCTCCCCCGGAGAGGACGAACGTGCTGCTCATCGTCTTTGCTTCGCCCCTGCGCTTCGTCAACGCGGCAGATCCCGCGGAGGGAATCACGGCACATCACCACCTCCGCAAGTGCAAGAGCGATTTCACCTCCTATCTGGGCGCCCGCCCGCATTCGGCGAAGGTGGGCATCTTCGACGACGTGATCGTCGACGTGCCGGACGGCGCCTGGCTGGACGACGTCTGGGTACGTCCGTTGCTCTCCGATGATCTGGAGCAGGCCAGGGTCCACGTCAGGCTCGCGGTGGAGGACACCAAACCCGAGTCTCCGGTCGTGGCTTCAGTCTCCTGGTCGCTCGCCGATCCCTCCGGCGCGGTCGTGGCGCAGGGCGCCACGGATGACGTCGTCCGGGCGTTCGAGATCGACGTCGACGCTCCACGCCTCTGGTGGCCCTGGACCCACGGCAGGCCGGATCTCTACACGCTCACCGTGGAGCTGGCTGGGCCTGAGGGCCCCCTCGCTTCTGAGGGCCCCCTCGCTTCTGAGGGCCCCCTCGATCGACGCGAGGTGTCCTTCGGCATCCGCAAGGTCACGCCGGTGCTCGACGACCCCGAAACCGGCGAGGAGCGCTTCGCATTTGAGGTCAATGGCCGGCGCATCTTCCTGCGCGGCGCGTGTTGGGCGCCATTGCAGGGCATGACCCATTGCTGGGATCGGGCGCAGGCAGGCTCGCTCTTCGACCTTGCTGTCCACGCCGAAATGAACGTCTTTCGCGTGTGGGGTGGCGGCCTCGCGCCACCCGAGCCGTTCTATGAGATGTGCGACCGCCAGGGCATCCTGGTTTGGCAGGACTTCATGTTCGGCTACAGCATGCACCCCGATGACGACCCTGCATTCGTCGCGGAGTGCCGGTCGGAGGTTGAGGACGTGGTCCGCCGGCTGCGCAACCACGCCTCGCTGCTGCTCTGGTGCGGCGGGAACGAGAACCATATGGGCTGGGACTTCACCTACGGCACTGTGCCGGTGTTTGGGCAGAGGCTCTTTGGGGAGATCATGCCCCACATTTGCGCTGAGCTTGATCCCGACCGGCTCTTTCACGCCAGCTCACCTCACGGCGGGCCGGTGCCCAACTGGCCGCTCGCCGGTGACTGGCACGACTACACCACCCTGACCTTCTCGCCCCAGGCGTCGGTGCCGCTCTTTGCGACCGAGATCGGCCGCGCCAGCGCGCCGTCGGTCGGCAGCATGCGCCGCTATATGAGCGAGGACGACCTGTGGCCGGAGGGCTACGATCCGCGCGTACGCGTACCCGGTAAGCCTGCCTGGCCGCCAATGTGGCAGTACCGCTCCGTCGATGGCTCGTGGGACAAGATCGGCGCAGTCGAGGCGTACTGCGATCCTACATCCGCCGAGGATCTGGTGCGCGTCCTGGGCACCGCCCACGGTGAGTATCTCTTCGCCCGGATGGCGCGTCACCGGCGCGGCGTGCCCGACGGCTCGTGCACCGATGCGATTCTGCGCGCAGACGAAGACGCAGTGCAGGACGAGCGGGACTTGAGGGGTGCCGTAGCCTATGTTGGCGAGGTGATGGCCGCCGAAGAGGGGCTGGTCGAGGAGAACGAGACCAACGGCACGAGCGTGAACCGCCGGTGCTGGGGCTCGATGATCTGGCGCCTGAATGACCCCTGGCCGATCCTCTATTGGAGCGTGGTCGACGCCTACAACGAGCCCAAGATCCCTTACTACTTCCTCCGTCGTGCCTACGCGCCCGTGTTGATCTCGTTCGAGCGCACCCCCGATGCGATTGCTGCGTGGGTAGTTAACGACGGCCCGGAGGCGGTCGCCGGGACGCTCACCGTTCGACACGCCAAGTTCACCGGGGAGATTCGTGCCGAGCTCGAGGTGCAGGTGGCGATCCGGCCCGGCGAAGCGTGCCGTTGCATCGACGTGACGCCCTTTGGCCCCATCAATCTGCGCTCCGAGTTCCTCTGGGCGACACTGACGACGCCGTCGAGTGAATACGCCACCAACTTCCTGCTGACGGGGGAGCGCTACCTGCACTTGCCGGACGCTACGCTTACCGTTCGACTTGTTGAGGGCGGCGTGGTCATCGCGACCGACGTCTTCGCGCGTCAGGTCTCGCTGACCATGGCTGATGCCGGCGGCGCCGCCTTCGAGGACAACTTCTTCGACTTGGTCCCCGGGCAGTCCCGCTCTATCGCCGTCCTCCACGCTGCGGGGGGCACGAAGCTGCGCGTCAGCGCGCTCAACGCGGCTGTGACCGCGATAGATTGGCAGGGCGCTGGGCTGTGAGATCGTTCATTCTACTGGTCATCGGCCAGATCGTCTCCATGCTGGGGAGCTCGATGACCACCTTTGCCCTCGGCTTGTGGGCGTGGCAGGTCACGGGTCGGGCGACGACCTTCTCCTTGACCACGCTCTTCGGCTTCGCGCCGACGATTTTCCTCTGTCCTATCGCCGGGGCCCTCGTCGACCGCTGGAATCGCAAGCTCGTGATGATGCTCAGCGATCTGGCGGCGGCGATGGCGACGTTGGTGCTGCTTCTGCTCTTCCTCGCGGGCCGCATGCAGATCTGGCACCTCTACGTTGCCAACGGCTTCATCGGTATCTTTGGGGCCTTCCAGTTTCCCGCGTTCTCCGCTGCGATCACGACGATGGTGCCCAAGTCCCAATACGCGCGGGCCAACGGCCTGATGTGGCTTGCCGGGCCGACGGCCGGCGTCTTCGGCCCGATCCTTGCAGCGGTTCTCGTGGGCGCGATCGGGACGGCGGGCGTGATGGGTGTGGATTTGGCCACCGCCGCGCTCGCCGTGACGACGATGCTCATCATCCCCGTGCCCCAGCCTCCCGTCGTCGCCGGGGACGAAGCCGGACGCATGGGCCTTTGGCACGACATCCTCTACGGGTTTGGGTACATCCTGCGCCGTCCCAGCCTGTGGGGCATCCAGGCCATCTTCTTCGCCAAGAATCTCTTCTCCTATCCCGTGCAACTGGTTCTGCTCACGCCCCTGATCCTGGCCCGCACCGGCAACGACCGGTTGATGCTCGGGACAGTGCAGTCGGTCGGGGCCATCGGGGGCCTGGTCGGCGGGCTGGCGCTGGCTGCCTGGGGAGGGCCCCGGCGCCGCATCCACGGCGTCCTGTTGGGCACGGCAGGGCTGCACCTGCTGGGGCTCTGCTGTCTCGGCCTCGGGCGTTCCGGCTGGGTCTGGATGGCTGCCGGCTTCGCGATGGTCTTCTTCTCGCCGATCGTCAACGGCGCCAACCAGGCCATCTGGCAGGCCAAGGTGCCGCCCCACGTCCAAGGGCGGGTTTTCTCGGCCCGTCGCTTGATCGCCCAGTTCCCCACCTCATTTGCCATGACGGCGGTCGGGCCGCTGGCCGACCACCTCTTCGAACCGGCTATGGCGCCGGGTGGTGCCTGGGTCTCTCGCTTCGGATGGCTCGTGGGTACCGGGCCCGGCGCGGGCATGGCGTTGATGATGGTGATCGGTGGTTTGGTCGGCACGGCTGCCGGCCTTGCCGGCTATCTGGTGCCCACGATCCGCAACGCCGAGGATCTGCTCGTCGATCACGATCTGGCCATCACCCGGTCAAGCCCCCAACCGTTGAAGGCAACCGGATAGTTGGCCATTGAACTCTTCGACGATTGGCATACCATACGCACATCTCACGACAACAACGGGGGTTCAGCATCATGCGGAAAGTTGGGCAGATTGTACTCGCAGTCTTGCGGTTCTTGGGTGTTTCAATACTGATTGACTTGGGCCTGTTCGTCCTCGTCAGCCTATCGTGCCTGGTCTGGGGCCCATGCTCCAATGCCAACTATAGCGAGCGGATGTTCTGGGTCGGGTTGGCCGGGATGATCGCCGCCATGCCCGTAGTACTGGCCTCCCTGGGCACGAGCAGAGGCTACTTCAACAGCCCGTTCACGGCCGGCATCGACGCCCAGGTGGCTGAGACCATCGTCAAGGATGGCCGGCGCGGCCTGAGCAAGAGGACCACCTTCGCGTGGCGCATGATCACGGTCGGCATGGGGGGGATTGGTATCGCGGCCCTGATCGACACCCTCGGCTAGCGGAAAGAGAGGGCGTCTGTGCGAATCACATCCATCGAAAGCCTGGTCTGGCAGGCCACGCCCCGCGTCTTGACGGTGCGCGTCCACACCGACACCGGCCTGATCGGGCTCGGGGAGACCGTTGACAAGATACCCGGCTCGCGCGGCGCGCTGCACGGGACCGTCGCGCCGCTGGTGTTGGGCAAAGACCCGCTCGATATCGAAGGCTTGTGGCAGTCGGTCGCCGATGCCATCCTCTATCACGGCTTCGCCGGCGCGGAGATGCGGGCGCTATCCGCGATCGATATCGCGCTGTGGGACCTGATGGGCAAGCACTACGGTGCACCGGTCTACCATCTGCTGGGCGGTCGATGCCGCGAGGTGGTGCCCACCTACAACACCTGCACCGGCTACGGCGAGATGGACGACTACGCGCTCTGGCAGGACGACGCGGGTGAGCTGGCCCGCCGGCTCCTGGCGGATGGCTACCGCGCGATGAAGATCTGGCCCTTCGATCCCTACAGTCGCGACGGCCGTGGAACCACCATCAGCCCGCAGGACGTCGAGCGCGGTCTGCGCCCGATCCGCCGGATTCGCGATGCGGTGGGCAAGGAGATGGAGATCGGGCTCGAGTTCCACTTCCGGTGGAGCCGCGCCGCGATGGAGCGCATCGTGCAGGCCCTGGCGCCGTATGACATCCTCTTCCTGGAGGACGCGATCCACGCGGTTCATCCCGACGAGATCAAGGCGCTCTCGCAGCGCACGCCGATCCCCATCGTGGGATCCGAGCTGCTGCTCACGCGGTGGCAGCTTCGCGAGTGGCTGGAGAAGCACGTCTCGCAGATCCTGATGACCGAGCCGCTCTGGACCGGAGGGATCACCGAGACCCGCAAGATTGCGGCGATGGGCGACGCTTTTGGCGTCCCCCTGGTGCTGCACAACATCTCGGGACCTGTCGGCCATGCGGCCTGCATGCACCTGGGTGCCCACATCCCCAACCTCTTCATGGTCGAGTCGGTGCGTGCGTTTGCGCAGACCTACTTCCCGGTGTTCAGCACCCTCGCGCCGCGGGTGACGGACGGCAAGCTGCCGGTCCCCGACGGCCCCGGCCTGGGGGTCGCCCTGCGTCCTGAGGCGCTCGAACGTCCCGATCTCAGCCGTGTGGTGACCGACGCCGCGGCGCTCAGCGCCGCCGGCGAGCACTGGCAGTATGCGCTTGGCTTCACCCACGCCCCGCCAAAGGCGGACGCGTGACGAAGGGGGACAGGCGAGGCCGCTGGCATCGGGTGGGTGGCCATTTGTGGACCGCGGGCGTCTCGCCCGCTCTGGCGACGTGGAACCGTGCGCAGGTGATTGGGCCACGTCGTGGTCGTTTCTGTGCGCTTGCGGGCAAAATCCTGAGGTTGCGCTCAGGACGAAATCCTGACGTTGCGCTCAGGACAAGATCCTGACGTTGCGCTTGCGGGCGAGACGCCCGCGGTCCGGTATTTGCTGCTCTTGATCAGTAAGGAGACACTTCGTGACCGACCTCTGGCCCGTGATCGACAACGACATCCACCATCCTGCGTGAACTCACCAAGCGCAAGCGCGAGATCGCGCAGGACCCCATCATGGCCGAGCGTAAGCGGCTCTGGCTGCGCCACGCTGCCCTCGACGGCGAGCGCCCCATGATCCTCGCCGAGACCGTCGGCGTCCTCGACGAGCTCGTGCCGCTCTCGACCCTGCGCTGCGAGGCACCCTGGGCCCGCGAGATGGAGCGCGGCCTGCGCGACATCGTCTTCAGCTACGAGCACGTCAAGGACGACGCCGTCGTCGAGCCGTGGATCCGGTATGGGTGGGACATCACCATCGGCGAGTACGGCGTCGAGACCGAGTTGGTGCGCGGGGCCAATGAGGGCAAGCTCGGCAGCTACACCTGGGATCCGCCCATCAAGGACCTCGACCGCGACTTCGACAAGCTCCACTTCCGCAAGCTCGGCGTCGACCGCGAGCGGACCGCCGCCTGGGGCACCTTCCTTGAGACGCACTTCGGCGACATCCTGCCCGTGCGGCTGCGGTCGGGCTATTGGTGGACGGCCGGCCTCACGTGGTCGGCCATCAACCTCATCGGCCTTGAAGGATTAATGATATCGATGTATGATAATCCCAAGGGACTGCATCGCCTGATGGCCTTCCTGCGAGACGACTTCCAGGCCATGCTCGATTGGTTCGAGGCCGAGGGCCTGCTCTCGCTCAACAACGAGAACGACTACGTGGGTTCGGGCACGCAGGGCTGGACGACGGAGCTGCCCCAGCCGGACGCTGCTCCGGGCGATCCGGTGCGCGTCAGGGATATCTGGGGGCTTTCCGAGTCGCAGGAGACGGTGGGCATCTCGCCGAAGATGTTTGAGGAGTTCATCTTCCCGTATCAGTTGCCGGTGATCAGCCGCTTCGGCCTGAGCTACTATGGGTGCTGCGAGCCGGTGCACAATCGCTGGCACGTGATCAAGCGGATTCCGAACCTGCGACGCGTCTCCGTCTCGCCGTGGTGCGACGAGGTGCGGATGGCCGAGGGACTGGGCAGCGACTACATCTATTGCCGCAAGCCCAACCCGGCGATGATCAGCACCGGGCGCTTCGACGAGGACGCGATTCGCGAGGACGTGCGCACGACCCTCCGCGCGGCGGAGGGCTGCACCGTTGAGTTCGCGATGAAGGACGTCCACACGCTCAACAACGAGCCCCTGCGGCTCGGGCGGTGGGTTGAGTTGGCGCGCGAGGTGATTGAGGAAATGGCCTGATGGCACAGTAGCTTTCCGGAAGGCCTCCTTCCGGATCCTACGTTCCCGGCGGATCTGTGGTCCGCCGAGCGGATTTGGCTCGCGCAACGGATTTGGGTTCCTGTCTGCTAGGCAACTGTGTGGTCTGATAATAGTTAGGAGGCATAACCGATGGAAAAGCGAAGACTGGGCAAGACCGGCGAGATGCTGACGGTGATCGGGTTTGGCGGGATCATCGTCATGGATGAGACCCCTGAGAATGCGGCGAAGTTCGTCGCCGAGGCGGTCGAGGAGCGTGGTGTCAACTACTTCGACGTGGCGCCCTCCTACGGCAATGCCGAGGAGCGGCTTGGGCCCGCGTTGGAACCCTACCGCAACGGCGTCTTCCTGGCCTGCAAGACCGGCAAGCGGGATGCGGCTGGGGCGGAGCAGGAGCTCAACGCCTCACTCAAGAAGCTCCGTACCGACCACTTCGACGTCTACCAACTCCACGCGATGAAGGAGATGGCGGACGTGGAGCAGGTCCTCGGGCCGGGGGGCGCGCTGGAGACCTTCGTCAAGGCGCGGGAGCAGGGCAAAGTACGCTTCCTGGGCTTCTCGGCACACTCCGAGGAGGCCGCGCTGGCACTGATGGATCAGTTCGACTTTGACACGATCCTCTTCCCCCTCAACTGGACCACGTGGCTCAAGGAGGGCTTCGGCCCCGACGTGATCGACAAGGCCCAGGAGGAGGAGATGGGCATCCTCGCGCTCAAGACGCTGGCCAAGCGTGCCTGGCGTGAGGGCGAGGAGCACAACTGGAGCAAGACCTGGTACAAGCCCGTCGAGACCTACGAAGAGGCCAAGCTGGCGGTGCGCTTCACGCTCTCCCTGCCGGTGACCGCCGGCGTGAGCCCCGGCCACATGCCGCTCTTCCGCTGGGCCTGCGAGGCCGCCGAGGAGTACAAGCCCATCGCCGACACGGAGAAATCCACGCTCCGCGAGCGCGCGGTGGCGCTGGAGGCGATTTTCCCGCAGTAGGGAGTCGGCACTGGATGTTCGATGTTGGATGGAAGGCGGCCCGCACTCGGCGCTTCGATATCCAACGTCGAACATCCGCTATCTTGATTCGATCGGCAGCACACGTACTCGAATGCCTCGATCGCTAACGCTGATCAGAGCGCCGCGCTGCAATTGGATGGCAAAGCGCATCAGGATCTCGTCAAGATAGTGATTCACTTCTGGTGGACGCATATCGGACAGCCGGAATGTGATGACACTGGGGACGCGGGTGCCACTCAGGGCGACGATCCTCCCGAAATCCAGATCGTGCGTCAGAATCACTCGTTCCTCTGCGCGTGCCTTCGCCACGATTCCCTCATCACTCAGCCGCTGAAGCCCCTGATCGCGTAGATGCAGCGCATCATGTCCTTGGCTGCGGAGGTAAGTGGTCGTGCTACGGGCGAGGCCCATATCGGCCAGGAATCTCACGCGGGCTCCTCGGCGGGAGTGTAGAGGATGTCCTCTGCCGCCCAGGCAGCATACCTGAGTGCTTGCTGGATGTCTCCCTGCTCGAGATCGGGATACTCTTCGATGATCTCGTCGACCGTCATGCCATTGGCCACTAGGTTGACAATAAGGGACACGGAGATGCGCATACCCCGTATACAGGCCTTCCCGCCAAGCACATCAGGGTCAAAGGTTATCCGGTCGAGTCCAAACATCGCATAGCTCCTTCCATCCGGCTCTATCACCCGATATCTCGCCGTGGCTTATAGCCCGGATCTGTGACTGATTCTATCATACTCGATAAATCATCCCAACTACTCGCATACAGGCTATTGCGGTTTTCGTAAATAGGATATAATAATCATATATATCTTGTTATTAGGGAGGTCCCGTGTGAGGGAGCACACACAGGCATCCCTGATCACCGGCACGAGGAGTTGAGGGATGAAAAACATGTCCGAGACCGAGGGGGATGCATTTCGTGACCGTGTCTTGCCCGCCACCCGCGTGCTGGCGGCGATCGTGGTACCGTTCCTGGTGGTAGCTTTCGGCATGCTCTACTTCTTCCCCGACATCAGCGGCACCCTCTTCGCCTGGCCGATCAAGCCCCACATGAGCGCCATGATGCTCGGTGCGACCTATCTGGGCGGCGCCTACTTCTTCACCAACGTCATCTTCGCCAAACGCTGGCACACCGTCCGCCTGGGCTTCCTCCCGGTGACCGCCTTCGCCGCGATCTTGGGCATCTCCACGCTGCTGCACTGGGACAAGTTCACGCACGGCCATCCCTCGTTCATCTCCTGGGCCGTGCTCTACTTCACGCTGCCCTTCATCATCCCTGTCGTCTGGTACCTCAACCAGCGCGCTGCCCCCGCCGGGGCGCCGCGGTCGGAGCCCACGTTCTCCGGTGGATTGCGTGCGGTGCTCGGGCTGCTTGGCGGGGTCCTGATCGGAGCCGCGGCCATCTTCCTGGTGGCGCCGGGACTTATGATCCCGCTGTGGCCCTGGGCAATGACGCCGCTGACGGCGCGCGTGATGGCGGCGATGTTCGCCCTGGCGGGCGGGGTGGGTCTCGCCACCGCACGGGATGGGCACTGGAGCTCGGCACGCGTGGTCTTCGGTGCCCAGGCGATCGCGGTGGTGCTCTTCCTGCTGGCGAGCGTCCTATCGCGGGCCGACATCCATTGGGAAATGGCGACCAGCTACACCTTCATCGGCGGGATGATGCTCGTGCTCGCGCTCATCGCCGGCGCCGCCGTGCAGGTGTGGCGCGCGCGGCGGCAGGTCGCGGCGCCGGTAACGTAGGAGCGCATAGTCTTTCGCGGGCCGCCCGGACCTCGCCTCGTGCGGCGCCCGGGCCGTCTGCCTCTGCTCCGGTTCGATGTCGACCTACGCGAACGCCGTCTCCGTGGTCGATGGCGACGCACCTTCTCGTGGCGTAGCCCTCCGATCCGGAAACTCATAGGTGTGGAAGGCCTCGCGGCATGGCGGGCCGAAGGACACGTGGAGGCGCGGACGCGCCTCCAACTCCATCACCATGCAGTACGTGGTCATACTCCCGTAGGGATCGTCTTCGTGACGACAAAGCTGGGCCTGCGCCCCGTGAGAACTCAGCAGTGCCTTGGTGTTCTCCACGGTCAAGGGCCCCGGCAAGGCCGCTAGACCTCCTTGCAGCATCTCGAAGCGGTCCACGGAGTTGGGAAAGGGATCCCGTGGTGCATTGAGTTGGAAGTCGCTGCTCACCAGGACGTGGTTGGTGTGGCACGTTCGCTCCCGGCTACCCGGGAGCATGAAGGGCACAACCTGATTCGCCGAGACTTCAAGCGCCGTTACCCTTCCGGGCGCACCCAACGTCAGAGCGTTCCCTGAGGCGTGGGGCACCGCCCTGATGAACGACACAGCTTCGTTGTAGGTCTTCTTCGACAGCACAGCTCTGGCCAGAAAGGACGTGCACAAGCCGTCCGTGGAGTTGTTCAGATTGTAGAAGAGGGCGTTGACACAGATCCCGATCCCCGCGCTGTTCAGACCGCAAGGCCCCACCAAACCGGGATAGGTCATGATCAGCTGCTCCGGCATCTCCTCGTCGGCGGGCGTTCCCGCTTCGGCGGGCACGATCCGCAGCAGCGTCTGGTATCCATGCCAAAAGGGCACGGTATCCGCATTCTGTGCCAGAATGGTTGGGTGAGTAGCGTCACCGGCGTCGGCAATCGCACTGCACCCATCGAGGGGCCCGGTTGCGCTCTGGAGGTCCTGGACCATATACCAGAAGACCTCCTGTACGCACTGCCAGGCAAAGAGAACGGGGAAGGGGAGGTCGGCGCCTGCCGCAATCCCGCGCACCTCCTCGACCAGATCGGGGGTCCAGCGCTCGGCGGTGTCCCGCCACCCCAGGGTCTCCGTATGAGCGAAGAGCGCCTCCGGGTCGAGGTGCGTCATGTCCCGGATCAGCGCTTTGAAGAAGTCGATCTGCTCGACGATCTCTGCACGCAGCGTGTCTCCGTGCACACACCCGCGCTCAAACGGCGAGCCCGATAGGGTCAGATAGTTCATGGGTTCGTCTCTCCTGTCACTCATCGCCCTATGCAGTCGTTGAAAACGGGCACCCCGCCCAGCTCATCTAGGATGTCATACTACGATTGTTCCTATTGTCGAGCGATACGCAGCATAGCGTCCAGCGCCCGCTCCACGTCCTCGTCGGTGGTAGCCGCCGAAGAGACACTGATTCGCATCGCCGTCTGCCCCTGCCAGACGGTCCCGCCGCACCAGCCGGTGCCATCTTGCTGGATCTCCGAAATCACCCGAAGCGTCGTCTCTGGATCCCCAAAGGCGACCAGTACCTGATTGAGCACAACGTCGTTGAGCACCCGGTACCCGGCCGATTGGAGACCTGTTGCGAACCGTCTGGCCTGACGGCAGGATCGCTCGATCAGCTCGATGATTCCACTGCGACCCAACGAATGTAACGCCGCCCACACCTCCACACCCCGCGCCCGCCTGGAGAGCTCGGGCGTGAAATCCGAGGGGTTGCGGACCGTGCTCTCGGTCGGCAGATATTCGGCCGTCACGGCCATCGCGGCCCGCAACGCATCGGCATCCCGCACGAGCGCCAGCCCACTGTCATACGGGACGTTCAACCACTTGTGAAAGTCCGTCGCCCACGAGTCTGCGCGGGTCATACCGGCGGTGAGCTGCGCCATCGATGGTACCGCCATGGCCCAGAGACCGAAGGCCCCATCCACGTGCACCCAGGCGCCGGCCCGATGAGCGATCTCACTGATCTCGGCGATCGGATCAAATGCCCCGGTGTTGACGTTGCCTGCCTGCGTACACACAATCGCAGGACCCGACAGGCGCGGCAAGGCATCGGCGCGCATCCGTCCCTGCCCGTCCACCGGCACCCTGATCAGCCGGCTCCGCCCCAGTCCCAGCAGCCCCAAACCCTTGAGGAGGGTGGGATGCGCCTCCTCGCCGGCGACCACCGTGATGGGCGGCGCGCCAAACAGACCAGTCGGCCTCGACGTTCCAACCGGCGCGCTGGAGCACCGCGTGGCGCGCGGCAGCCAGCGCACTGAAGTTGGCCATCGTCGCCCCGGTGACAAAAGCGCCCCCCGACGTTCGCGGCATATCGAAGAGATCGAGCAGCCAGCCCAAGGCGACCTGTTCGAATTGCGCGGTGCCCGGGGTCACGTTATAGAGGGCCGAGTTCTGGTCCCATGCGCCCGCAAGCCAGTTGGCCGCAAGCGTCACGGGCAGTGACCCGCCAATGACGAAGCCAAAGAAGCGCCGCCCCGCCATCGCCATCGTGGCGGGCGAGCCAATCTCGTCCAATCGCGCCAACGTCGCCGCCGGCTCGCTTGGTCCTTCCGGCAGTGGTCTATCCAGGGCAGCCAGCCCGGCCACGGCCTCAGGCGAGGGGGCCACGCCCCTCGCGTCCAGTCCCTCGAGATACGCAATCGCGCGTTGTGCGGCATCCTCCAACAGATCTCTCATCGCTACCCTCCGAAAGCTGACCCGGCCCCACGACAAATAGTAAATAATGATAACATATATCTTGTCTTTTGGAACTCTGGCGAACGAGAAACCATCCTGCCGCTTCTCAGTGCCGGGGATCTTCCGCGCCGTCCGCGGCGCGAGTCCCCGGCACTTTCCGGGACGGCGAGCCGACACCGGATCCGGCGGCGGTTGCACCTCACGGCCCGGGGAGTATTCTATCCCCGTGTCGCGTCATACCCGAGGTCCGCTCTGGGACTGCGACCGCCTGGGTTCCATCCATCAAGAAGGAGGCACCGATGGCCCGATCCGCCCCGCATCATCGCCGGCTCTCCGCCCTGTTCATCCTCCTGTTCGCCCTGACCGCCATCCCTGCGCATACCACCGTTGAGGCAACGCCCCTCCCACCCACGCCGCCGCGCGAACTCCCCGCCGCCAAACCCGGCCCGGCGCCGGACGGCATCGCCCCTGCATCGGTTGCCGCCGTAACCGGCTCGGGCGTCCCGGTCGGCAGCACCTTTCGCATTGATGCGATGGCTACGGCCGTCTCTCACCCGGCCGTGACCTACAACAGCTACGCTCACGAATACCTGGTCGTCTGGCAGACCGACGCCCCCAACGCCGGCAACATCTGGGCCGCCCGGGTGGCCCGCGACGGGCGCGTGCTGGGCACCTACGAGGTTGAGTCCGGCGGCGGCGTCACCCGCTCCAACCCCGACGTTGCCTACAACGAGCAGGACCACGACTACTATGTTGTCTGGCAATATCAGGACGGCGCCTACATGCGCATCCGCGGCAAGCCCTTCAACCCGACGGGGCCCATATACGGCAGCATCCAGCTCAGTACCGGCGCCGCCCTCAAGAACTGCTACGAGCCCGCCATCGCCTACGCATCGTCCGCCCACACCTTCATCGTCGTCTGGGAACGGCACGTAGTGGCGAGTCTCGCATCCGACATTGAGGCGCAGATCCTCACCGGCGGTGGCGCGTTCAGTGGCGGCAACTTCTTCATCAAGCAGGGCACCATCAACAACAGCCACAGCCAACCCGACGTCGCCTACAACCGCAGCCGCAACGAGTATCTGGTCGTCTGGACCTGGCACGACGCCGTCAGTCCGAACGATGACATCCTTGGACGGATCGTCACGCGCGACGGCGTGCTTCTCGGAAATGAGCTCTACGTCGGATATCACACGCCGCCCGAGGTGGCGCCTGCCGTGGCAGGCATGCCCACGACCACCAACAACGGCAGCTACCTGGTCGCATGGCAACTGGCCTACACCGCTACCGATCACGACATTTACGCCCGTACCATACCGGGCCGGATTGGGGTTGATCCTGCCCTTCCGGTGGGGAATGTGGTGCTGGTGGCCGCCACAGGCCAGAACGAGACCGTGCCCGCTGCCGCGGCCAACGAACCGACCGACCGCTATCTGGTGACCTGGACCGAGGACTACGCGCCGCCGTTTACAGTCAACACCGGGATCAAAGGGCGCGAACTGACCCTGGCCGGCACCCTCGATGGCGCGGCGAAATGGGCCGGCGGAGCCTTCTCCGGACACAGCGCCGTCGCTGCCGGGCCCACCGGAGACTTCCTGGTGCCCTACGACGAGGCCGGTCTCTTCGGCGGCGTCGACATCTGGGGCCGCCTCTGGGGCCGGCGGGTCTACGTCCCGCTGGTGTTGAAGAAACTGTGAGGTGGTGCGGGCGTTTCTACGTCACGCCCGAATGGCTGGGCGCGCGTCAGGCGCCGGAGGACGTCCCGCCGCGTCGCCCGTGGCATTGCTTGTACTTGAGCCCGCTCCCGCACGGGCAGGGATCGTTCCGCCCCACCGGCGGGAACTGTTGTCCTTCGTCTAGCCCCTCGCCGGTTGCAGCCCTGCGCAGGGCGGCGTACGCGGGATGGTCGGGATCCGCTGCGGCCTGCTTGACCATTGCGTAGTGGCGTTCCAGCCGCGCCACGTAAGCCGGATCGTACAGCATATGCTCCGCCATCATTTCGAGCAGTAGTGGCGCCCTTTCGGTCTGTGGATTCACAGGGTCCAGCAGCGGTCCGGCCATTTCGCTGTCCCTATCGAAGCTGTAGCTGATGTTGGCCAGGAAGCCCTGCGGGAAGTGCTCGCCTGCGATTCTGAGCAGGACCGTGCGGCAGTCGCATTCCGGATCGGGGCAGTAGTACTCCACCGCCGCGTACCCTCCTGCGGGCAGCATGGGCTGCGGCTTGAGCAGGTTGAGCACGCGGACCTCGGCCGCCGCGATTTCAGGCTCCACATCGTGGAACGAGATGAAGGATCCGATCAGCTTGGTTTTCTTTATGTGCAACATTGCCCATAGCGTACCGCGAAGCAACGCGGGGACAAGAGATCAGGATCAGATTCGGTCATTCGCGGTCTTCCGCGTCATAGGCGGCGTCCGGCGCTTCGCGTGTCACTGCAGCAGCGTGTTCGGACGCGGTCTCTGCGTAGGAAGTCGAGTCCCCTGGCCCCCCGGGCTCGACCGGGTCGTCGCCTGCCAATGCATATGCCTGAACCAAGATCGCAGCCGGGATGCCCAACCCACGCTCCAGAGCGCGGATCATCCGCAGCGTCAGCGGGCGCCTGCGGTTCAGAATCTCCGAGACGCGCCCGCGGCTGCCGATGTAAGGCTCCAGGTCCGTACGAGTGAGCCCCAGCCTGTCCATATGGAACACGATCGCGTCGATGGGGTCGGGAAGCGCGATGGGATAGTGCTCCGCCTCGTACGCCTCGACCAGGATCGAGAGTACCTCAAGCCTGTCGTAGTCCGGCGTTCCGGGCTCGGCGTCCATCACCCGCTCAAGCTCTGCTAGCGCTTCCTCGTAGTCGTCTTCTGTTCTAATCGGTCGTACGTCCATGACTGCCTCTGTTCTCAGATCGTTTCCACATCGATATCGTCATATTCGCGATGCGTGCCGACAAAGCGTACGTAAACCCTGCCCAAGTGATATTCGATCTTCACGACCACCCGGTAGGTGTTCCCTTTGATATTGAACACCACGCGGTTGTCAGCGACAATGCTGGCTGTGGCGAAGTCGCTCTTGACGTCTCTCGGGGTCCGCCAAGTTGCCTGCCGTACGTGGTGATACCACGCCCGCAGTGGCGGTTCCGCATCAGGATGAACACCCCAGAACGTCCTTAGCCGCTTGAACGTGATGACGTGCATACGCTTACTTCGTCCATTATACACCATGTTCCCATTTTGGGAACATGGTCAACTTGGGGACGCAAGTCAACATCATTCACCTGCAGCGAGAACTGCCATAGAGCTCTCACCACCTGTGTTCGAGCGTCTCTGGATCGATGAGTAATGCGCCCGCTACTCGCCTTACCCCCACGCCGCCGCAAACGTCTCCGCCTGCTCCAGCACCGTGTCCGTCGCCGCCGCCTGCAGGTCGGGTGGATACCCATATCGCCGCAGGATCCGTTTCACCAACATCCGAATCCGCGCCCGCGCGCTCTGCCGCACTGTCCAATCAATCGTTACATTCTTCCGCATCTTGTGGGCGACGAAGGCAAGCGCCGCATCCCCAGTTACCTTCACTCCACCGCATTTCCGTTCTGGGCAAACGCGTTACAAAACACCAGCTCCTCGTCTGAGGGTCTGTGGTTTGTCCCGCTATATGCCCTCTGTTGATCCTTGACCTATCCGATCAGTCCCTACTTTCGGCATCGAACATGGTTAAGCGTCGGTTATGGGCCAGTGTGACAGAATAGGAAATTGCGTTCTGATATTGACATCGTGGCACATTCCGCTAGAATATAGATAGTGACCCCGCCGGAGATAGCATCTCCGGCCCGACGCCCCCCGAAAGGGGGGTCGTCTCTTTGATAGGGCTAAGTTCATTCGTATCATGAACCGTGTCATCGCCTACATCGACGGCTTCAACCTGTACTTCGGTCTGCGGTCCAAGGGCTGGAGATACTTCTATTGGCTGAATCTCCGTCAGGTTGCTCTCCATATGCTGAAGCCGGATCAGCAGCTACGTCTCACCAAGTACTTCACATCCGTCGTCACCAGTCCCACGGACAAACACGATCGTCAGGCGACTTACCTCGAAGCCCTCGGTACTCTGCCTGACTTCAGCATCTTCCACGGTCACTATCTCAGCGAAGCCATCACCTGCCACAACTGTGGGCATACCTACACTACGTATCATGAGAAGATGACCGACGTCAATATCGCAATGGAACTGCTGGCCGATGCCTTCCAGGATAGCTATGACACCGCGCTCGTCATCTCCGCGGATAGTGACTTAGTCGGCCCCGTTGGAAAAGTCAGGATCCTGTTCCCACAGAAACGGATTGTAGTGGTTTTCCCACCCGCGCGGCAGTCGGCGGCGCTGAAGCGCGTTGCCAATGCCTATACTTACCTCGGTGCCAATGTTCTTTCGAATTGTGTTTTCCCGGACAAAGTCGTCAAGCCCGATGGATTTGTCCTTACGCGTCCGTCAAGCTGGCGATAGCGTGGTGCGTCGACGTAGTAGGGGTGTTCGGGGTCCTGCGTCCAGAGCGTGAGTTGCTCGTACTTCTCCTCAAAGGCGTCGGAGATGTACTTGAGGAAGATCAGGCCCAGGACGACGTTCTTGTATTCGGCGGCGTCCAGGTGTCCGCGGAGCTTGTCGGCGGCGGCCCAGAGGGTCTGCTCGAATCCAAGACCTCCGTTGGTACCGTTGGATGAGGACTGCGGCATATAGACTCCTTCGTCGAGGCCCCGGGTCTCATGCCCGGAGCGAGGCACGCGTGTTCAGGTTCGGCCCAGGAACCGTTAAGGTGAGTATAGTCCTGTTTCACGCCGGCAGCAACAACGGCAAGGAAAGCGCGCGCGTCCTGTCAGGGGATTTTGCATTCGGGTGGTATTGGGGCTGGAGACTTGATTGGGCCCGATTCCTCCTGTATAATAGAACAAAAGATCTACTATGGGTTCAGGAGATTCACCCGATGAACGGTACACTCAGCGCCCAACGCGTGACCGGCAAGCCCGCATCAATCATACCCTCCCCGTTGGAGGGGGCGCGGATACCTGCCGCGGCCGTCACGCTCGCATATCGCCACCCCTCCAATTACGAAACGAACCCATTTTGCGGGCCAACCACCCGCGCCCCATTCGCGAGATTGGTGTGATCCGTGGTTAGGACCGACCGCTTGCACGCCTTTACGAAACGAACCCATTTTCCGGTCATGGACGCGAGCCGAGCGTGCTATGACCACCGCGCGCGAAGCCACACCAGGCAATCGCCCGGTATGCCGGCGAGAAAGGGTAATTCCCTTGCCTCGATGTGACCTACCAAGTGTTGGCGGTCCAGCGAGACCAGGTAGTCAACCCGGGCAGCCAATGCTTCGGCGACGATGTCCGCATCTGCGGCGTACGCTACGACAGGTGTCGCCCGCATCTGTGCATCCGGATCAGACAGGGGACCGATCTGTACGTCAGCTCGGTCCAGCAGAAGCGCGAGCCCCGGCTTGCTATCCGGCGATTTCCGTGACAACACGGCATCGATCTGTGCAAGCACAGTTGGGCCTATCCATAGAGTGATCGCGTTGGCCTCGCTCAGCTTGAGCAGTTGGCGCGCGCCGTCTGTGTCCGAAAGGACTGCGGCGACGAGCGCACTGGTATCGAGGAAGATCTGCTCACGTGCCACGATGCTCGCGTTCCTCGCGAAGGGCCTGGAGCATCGTCTCCAGCGTCTGACCGTCAGCGGTCCACTGTGCCGCCACTCGATCGGCGAGGTCGTCTACCAGTGTGGGCCTTGGGCTGAGGATGAAGACGCCATCCAGGTCGAGCAACGTTAGCGTGTCGCCACCGTGTAGCCCATAGGTGTCGCGCAACTCTTTTGGAATCGTGATCACGCCTCGATCAGTCAGTTTCACGGTCGTCCCAGACATAGTTACCTCCCTTACTGCCTCTCTGCTCCACAGCATAGCAGAAATACAGCCTGACCGCACAATAGACAGGGCAGTTGGTCCGGATATCGGTTTCCTTCCCATCCCTGTCCATCCGTGCGCTCCGTGGTTCCCTCCGACCGCTTGCACGGCGCACAGTCCGGGGCATAATGAGCGCCTGAAGCATTGCTGACGTTCCAACGTTTCAACGTTCAAACGTTCCAACGTTCAAACGCTAACTGACAACTCACAACGGACAACCGATAACTATGCATGAAATGACCGGCCTCGAACGCATCACCAACCTCCTCCGTCGCGAACCCACCGACCGGATCGGCTTCTTCGAGCACTTCTGGTCCGACACGCAGAGGGTGTGGACCGAGCAGGGCCACCTCCGGCCGGGTGAGAACCTGGCGGACCACTTCGGCTTCGATATGGAGCTCTGCGGCGCCTTCAACGTCACCGCCGACCTCGACTACGAGCCCGTGGTGATCGCCGAGACCGAGGAGACGATCACGACCCGCAACGGGAACTACGCGACCCTCAAGACCCACAAGCTCCACGACGCGACGCCCGAGCACATCGACTTCGCCGTAAAGGAGCGCCCGGCGTGGGAGGAGCTGATCAAGCCCAAGCTCAAGCCCGAGCGGCGGCGCATCAACTTCGAGGCCTATCGCGAGGCCAAGGAGCGCTCGCGAAAGGCAAACCGTTTCTTTGCCTGGTCGGGCGTCAACGTCTTCGAGATCCTCAAGGACGTCGCGGGCCACCAGTACATGCTGATGGGCATGGCCCTGGACCCGGACTGGGTGCTCGATATGGCGATGACCTACGCCCAGTTGACCGTCGACCTCCAGGAGATCCTCTTTGCCGAGGAGGGGTGGCCCGACGGGATCTGGTACTATGAGGATATGGGCTACAAACAGCATCCGTTCATGTCGCCCAGGATGTACCGGGACCTGATCCAGCCCGCGCACGCCCTCACCGTCGGCTTTGCCAAGGCGCACAACAAGCCCGTGATCATGCACTCGTGCGGCTATGTCGAGCCCCTGCTGCCGGGGATGATCGAGGCCGGGATCGATTGCCTGCAGGTGATCGAGGTGAAGGCCGGGATGGATCTGCTCAAGCTCTACCGCGAGTTTGGCGACGTTCTCTCGTTTATGGGCGGCATCGACGTGCGCGCGCTCTATACCAACGACCCCGCCAAGATCGACGCCGAGCTGGAGGCAAAGATCCCCATCGTGATGCAGGGTCACGGCTATACCCTCCACAGCGACCACTCGATCCCCAACACGGTCTACTACGACACGTTCCGGTACTATATCGAGAAGGGGATGGAGCTGGGCACGTACTGAGGGCCGGATAATAGGGTCTGGCGTTTGGAATGACTGGGCGCTCACCCGTGGGCCGGGTCGCAACCCGGCGACCAGTTTGGCATGGATTCCCGATTCCCTGATTCTCCATGCTTCCTTCCTCCTTCTATGCCTTCCGCTCATTGACATTGCCCCGACATATGTTAAGGTGGGGGATAACCTGCCCGCCGGAAGTGAATAAGAAGTGCGCCGAATGATGGTGCCGTGGTTGAGGCATACCATAGGCACGCGCGTAATGCAGGTTACGCAGCAGCGGGGGACCCACAGATGCGAAGGGGCGAATCGTTGGTGACGTGGCGGGTGCCACGGTCAGCGTAGGGCTAGCTTCTTCGGCCCGAGCCCGACAGCTAACCTCGTAGGCGTGGAAGAAGGACACCTGACTGGTCCGGGTGTCCTTTTTGTGTTGGACCAGGAGGAGGGGGAGACGCCGAGCGTGGCGATTCCGGTAGAAGCCCAGTGGGTGCGTAGGACGCGACGTGTGCTGAACCGATCGCGGCGCGCGTGTTCGCGCTTCCGGGCCGGCGCACGCTACAAGCTCCGCGAGGTGAATCTGGCCGGAGTCTGGTCCAAGCTCCACGTCCTGGAGCGTCTGCGCGGTCAGACCGAGCGCAATATCTGGTACCTCTACGTCGAGGTCTTCTGGTCCGGCATCTTCATGGCCGTTGTGGCGTTCAATGCGACCTACGCGCTGCGGCTGGGTGCGTCCAACACGATGATCGGATGGCTTTCTTCCATCCCATCGCTGCTGGCGATGGCAGTGTTGGTGCCGTCGGCCCGGCTCCTCGAGTCGAAGTCGAATCGAGCGCCCTGGATTCGCGGGAGCCTCTACCTCGGTAGGGCCGCCTTTATTGGCGCGGCTCTTAGCCCTTGGCTGGTCAGGGGGCGTGCAGCCGAGGCCGTGATCTTTGTGCTCATCGCGCGCACCATCCCGATGACCTTTTTCAGCGCGGGCTTCGAGCCGCTCTTTGCCGACGTGATCCCGCTTCGAGATCGAGCCAAGGTTGTCTCCACTCGCAACATCATCCAGAGTGTGACCGTGGCGGCCTGCACGTTTCTCTTCGGTAGGTGGCTCGACGTGGCTGCACGCATCCCGTGGGCGGAGTTCCCGGTGAACTTCCAGGTGACCTACGTCGTGGGAGCCATCGCCGGGGTCGTCAGCGCCTACTACGTCAGCCGGGTCGAGGTGCCTGAGACACCGGTGATCGGCCATGCGTCAGCGAAGTTGGGGAGCCTGCCCAGACTGGGGGCCGTCCGCGAACAAGTGCGAACGATGGTTCACGAGAACCGCGACTTCGTCCGAATCGTGGTCAACACCTTCGTTTTCAACTTTGGGGCGTGGCTGGTCGGCCCGCTCTATATCATCTTCTTCATCAAGCAGCTTAGTGCGTCGGATGGGTGGGTCGGTTTGAATACGACCTTGGCGCAGATTGGGGTCATCGGTGGCTATCTTCTGTGGCGCCGGGTGATGGACCGTCGGGGGACCGCTTGGACCTTGCGGTTCACGGTGCCGCTGTCGGCGGCCTATGCCTTTCTTGTGGCGTTTTTCCCCAGCCTGAACCTGATCCTGGTTTGGGGGATCCTGATCAACTTGGTCAACTCGGGGTTGAACCTGAGCCACGGGAATACACTCTATATGCTTTGCCCTCCCGACCGCAGGGCAACGTACTTGGCGGTCTTTGCGACGGTCTCGAACGTTGGGGCCTTCGTCGCCCCGATGCTCGGTGTCACGCTGTCCGCGGTCATCGACATTCGCTGGTTGCTGCTGATCGGCGGGGTCATTCGGCTTCTCGGAGCCGGCATGTTCTACCTGTTTCGGATTGGGACAACAGAGGCTGCCGCACGCTAGATGAAATGGTTTCCATTCGACTTCCGCTCGTCAAGGGCGTGGGCCGGGTTCCGGTACCGTCTGGGCGAGGTGCCCTGGGCGCGTTCCCTGCGGTCGCGCTTGCTCTCGCGACAGCGACCGCTGGCTGCCCGCAGCGAGCTGGAGCGCAACGTCCATTATCTCTACGTCGAGATCTTCTGGGCCGCGATCTTCAACTCGGTCCTGGCGTTCAACGCGACCTATGCACTGCGGCTGGGCGCCACCAACGAGATGGTGGGATGGCTCTCGTCGCTGCCGTCGCTCTTTGCGATATTCGTGATGGTGCCCGCGGCGCGCTGGTTGGAGGCTCGGTCGAACCCCGGGCCCTGGCTTATGAGAAGCCTGGCCCTGGCCCGCTTCGGGTATATGGGGGCTGCCTTCGTTCCGTGGCTCTTCCCGCACCAGGCCGCGCAGGGCGTCATCTACCTCTTCGTCCTCGCAACCGTCCCCATGACGATCTTCAGCACGGGTTTCAGTCCGATGTTGGCCGATGTGATTCCCGAACGGGAACGGGCGCGGGTTTTCGCCAACCGCAACATTATTCTAAGCGCGGTGACGGTCGTCACCACGCTGCTGGCCGGCAAATGGCTCGACCTTGCATCTCGGCAGACGTGGGCCGGCTTTCCCTTCAACTACCAGATCATCTACATCCTCGGCGGTCTCACCGCAATGATGAGCACCCACTACGTCTCGCGGGTGCGTCCGCCCGCCGGCAAGGGTATGGGCCCCAAGGTGCGCCCCATGGCCGTGGCTGCTGCCGCGGCGGAGGAAGCTGCCGAGGATCCGCCGTCGGTCGGCCCGCTCTCTCTCAGGCTGCGTTTCTCTGCAATGCGCGCGCGAACCCTGGCTGCGGTCAAGGGACTCGGATCGCGCCGCGACTTTGTCCGCATCACCATCAATACCCTGATCTTCAACTTGGGCGCGTGGATGACCGGTCCGCTCTACATGATTCTCTTTGTCAATCAGCTCAAAGCTACGGATGGGTGGGTGGGGCTGAACTCCGCCCTGGCGAACCTGGGCGTCATCCTGGGCTACGCCTTCTGGCGGCCGCGGATCAACAGGCTCGGCGACAACGCCGTCTTGCGTCTCACAGCTCCATTGGCGGCCAGCTATTCCTTTCTCGTCGCCTTCTTTCCGAATCTGACGCTGGTCCTGATTTGGGGCATCCTGATCAATCTGGTCAACGCTGGTGTCAACTTATCCTGGACCAATGTCTTCTACCGGGTCTGTCCCGAGGAGCGGCGGGCAAGCTATATGGCGGTCTACTCCACCGTGGTGAACGCCGGCGCCTTCATCTGCCCGATGATCGGCGTCGCGCTATCGAATATCATGGATATCCGTGTGATCCTCCTCATCGGCGGCGTCGTGCGACTGTTCGGTGGGGCGATGTTTCTCATCTGGCGGTTGGAGGAGGGGCAACAGCCTGCTGCTGACCGCTGATAGCTTCCATTAACGGAGATATTATGGAGATCAGCAAGTCTTTTGCCGTCCGTGCTGTGCGGTGCGATCATCGCGCTACCGATAATGAGGTCTATGAAGCGCTGGTGCGCACCACCGCGCCCTTGACACGCGCGTGGGAGAAGCTGGAGAGAGCGGACCGCATCGCGGTCAAGTTCAACCAGGACTGGCCCATTGACACTGTGGTGATGTTCGCCGGCCAGCGTCAGCAACTGGTGAGCGACAGCGTCGCCCGGGCCTCCCTGCGGTTGCTTCGAGAGCGCACCAACGCCGAGATCGTCTGCGTGGACGCCAGCTACCACGTCATGTACGGGGTCAGCCCGTCCATCAAGGAGACCACCACGCTCGCCGATGTCCTGGCGGAGTTCGACGTGCCGCTGATCGATGGGACGCAGCCGCCCTTCAAGGTGGTCGGTGTGCCCGGGGGCGGTCAGATGTTCGAACGGTACACGATGATCCAGGATGCCGTTGAGGCCGACGCCCTGGTCTCGGTAGCCAAGATGAAGAATCACGCGTACATGGGCACCACGGCGTGTCTGAAGAACCTCTTCGGGCTGATGCCCGGCGCGCCCCAAGGCCGTCCGCGCCACTACTTCCACCACCTCGTGCGGATGCCCTACATGCTGGCCGACATCGGCCGGATCTTCGATCCCGCGCTGAATATCGTCGATGCCCTGGTGGCCCAGGCCGGGCAGGAGTGGGGCGATGGCGAGGGCACGGCCCGCATCATTGACGGGTTGGTAGCCGGCGACCAGGTCATCGCGACCGACGCCTGTGTCGCCCACTTGATGGGCCACGATCCGCAGGCCGACTGGCTCACCGAGCCCTTCAACCGCGACCGGAACCCGCTGCTGGTGGCTGCTGAGAGCGGCTTCGGGACGGTGAATCTCGACGAGATCGACTTTGTCTCCGAGCTCGATCCCCAGCCGGCAGGCACCTTCTACGCCAAGCAGTGGGACTCGGGCAACACGGTGGTGACTTGGCGGCAGACGATGGCCGACCAGGGCCTCATCTACCGTGACAAGATGGCCTCATTCCTCGACTATGCCGGGGAGTACATACTGCTGCAGGATGGTGAGGTGCGGTGGCACGCGGCAGACGGTATTATGCGCCAGAGCCGGCGCAACCTGGCCGGCGCGCACAGGAATCACGCGATGTTCTTCAAGTACGTCGATCCCGAGGAGCAGGAACAGGAGCACTACGAGGTCTACGAAGAGGCGCTGGCGACGATTCAGAGACTGGGATTGGCGTGATATAGGATCAGGGAATCAGGAGGACAGACATGACCGAGAGTGATTATCGTGTTCGGGCGGTTCATTGTGACCATCTGGCCGAGGATGAGGGCGTCTACGAAGCACTGAAACGCGCGACCGACCCGCTCGATAAGGCGTGGGCGCGGCTCACGCCCGCGAAGAAGATCGCGATCAAGTTCAACCAGGACTATGATCCGGAGCGGGTGCCTACCTTCGAGGGGATGCGGCAGCAGTTGGTTAGCGACAAGGTGGCCCGCGCGGTGCTGCGGCTCCTGCGTGAGAGGACCGACGCCGAGCTCTTCTGCGTGGATACCACCGTCTTCAAGCGTGACCTCGAGGATGGGGCGCGCTTCTCGACGCAGTTGGCGTCGGTGCTGGAGGAGTTCGACGTCCCGTACATCAATGCGGATGGTCCCCCGCAGGCCGTCTATGAAGTGCCGGGCGGTGGGCAGATGTTCTCGCGGTACGTCCTGCCGCAGCGACTGATGCAGGCCGATGCGCTGGTCGACGTCCAGAAGATGAAGAACCATGCCTTTATGGGCATTACGCTCACGCTGAAGAATCTCTTTGGCCTGATGCCACAGCCGCCACACAGCAAGCCGCGTCACTACTACCACCACCTGGTGCGGATGCCCTACATGCTGGCAGATCTGGGGCAGCTCTACGATCCGGCGCTCAACATCATCGATGCCCTGATCGGGCAGGCCGGGATGGAGTGGGGACACGGCCGGGACGCCGGGCGCATCGTCGATACCCTGGTTGCCGGCGATCACCCCGTGACCACCGACACCTGTGGCGCATACCTGATGGGCCACGACCCGATGAGCGACTGGCTGGCGGAGCCCTTCCATCGTGATCGCAACCCGCTACTCGTGGCGGCTGAGGGTGGCTATGGTACGGTCGACCTGAACGCGATTGACTTCGAGTCCGAGGTCGAGCCGCAGCCCGAGGGCACCTTCTACACCGTGATGACCGACTCGCTGGAGACCGTGATCAGTTGGCGGCGCACGATGTGCGAGCAGGGGCTCTACTACCGCGATCATCATGCGCGAGTTGTCCGGCAAATACGCGGGCGAGTACATCCTGCTGCAGGACAACGAGGTGAAGTGGCACGATCCGGATGGCGCCATCCACGTCAGCCGGCGGCAGCTGGCAGGGGGCAATCCCGATCACGCCATGTATTTCAAGTTTGTGGATCCCGAGGAGACCGAGGGCGAGCACTATGCAGTCTACGAGTCTGCTCTGGCTCAACTGCACACCCTGGATCGTGTGGCCAAGATCGATCGCCCGCCCGCTCATATGGCGAATTGGCGCGATCTGCACTAAAGACGCGTTGACACGTTAGCACGTCTGAACGTTCAAACGTTATAACGTGCCAACGTTCAGACGTTAGTAGTCAAGGAGGCCCTATGTCCGAGAAGCCGTGGCGTGGTAGTTTTGCGATTCCGATGACCCCGTATGATGATGAGGACCACATCGACGTCGACGTGCTGGCTGCAGAA
Organism: uncultured Chloroflexia bacterium; assembly: GCA_963775195.1. Taxonomy (GTDB): domain Bacteria; phylum Chloroflexota; class Anaerolineae; order B4-G1; family SLSP01; genus PWVB01. The sequence goes on along the minus strand of CAVZIC010000016.1, from coordinate 20,370 downwards.
ATCGAGTTCTGCATCGGGTGCGGCGTAGGGGGTATTCCCACTCCCCTGATGGTCAGTGAGTTCAGGCTGCTCTCCGAGGACGAGCGTAAGCTGATGATGCGCGTCCCCGTGGAGGTCAGCGCGGGCCGCGTGCCCGTCATCGGCAACGTGGCTGCGGTCAACACGCCGCTGGCCGTGCGGTATGCGGAGTACGCACAGACCCTGGGTGTCGATGGCGTGATCGCTATGCCGCCCTACGTCCACAAGCCCGACTTCGAGACGATCTACGCCTACTACAAGGCGATCTCGGACGCCGTCGACGTGCCGGTGTGGATTCAGAACGCCAGCGTCGCCTCGATGTCGCCGGTGCAGCTCGTCCGGCTCTGCGAGGAGATCGAGAATGTGAGCTGGGTCAAGGAGGAGGTCCCGCCGAGCGACAAGAACATCACCGCGCTTCTCGCTCAGAAGAGCTCTGCGGTGAAGGGCGTGATGGGCGGTGGCGGTGGGCGTCCGATGATCGTGGAGCACGCCCGTGGCGCCGCCGGCAACGTCCACGCTTGCCAATTCTGCGACGTGGTTCAGCGCGTGTGGGAGTTGCTGGATGAGGGGGAGATGGACGCAGCGGGCGACCTCTTCGACCATCTGCTCCCTTCGCTGATGTTGGAGGGGATGATGGGCATGGCCTACGCCAAGGAGATCATGATCCGGCGCGGCGTCTTCAAGAACTACCGGGTCCGCAGTAGCTCCCATCCCCTGGACGCGGATGATATGCGGGAGATCGATCGGACGTGGGAGCGGATCCAGCCCTATCTGCTGTGGAGCGCAGTAGAACACAGAACCAAGAATAGAGAATGGAAGAATCGGCGAATCGCAGCGTCGGTCCGGATCTGCCAATCTGCTGATTCTCGATCCTGTATTCTCTGACTCTTCATTCTCCGATTCTTGATTCTCTCATTAGCACTAGAGAAGGAGCGTGGCGATGAGCGAGCGTGATGACGCCCTGCGGGGCAACATGGAGAACGCGGTCAACACCTTTTCAAGCCCGTCTGACCTCAAGATCACGGATATGAGGACGGCGACGGTCTGCTCGAACTACGACTATCCCATCATTCGTATCGATACCAATCAGGGCGTCTACGGCATCGGCGAGGTACGCGACGCAGGCCACCGCGAGAACGCCCTCCAGTACAAGAGCCTGTTGTTAGGGCAGAACCCATGCAATGTCGACATGCTCTTCCACACCATCAAGCGATTCGGGAACTGGGGCCGCGAGGGCGGCGGCGTCTCCGGCATTGAGATCGCGCTGATGGACCTGATCGGCAAGGTCTACGGCGTGCCCTGCTACCAATTCCTGGGCGGCAAGTACCGGGACAAGGTCCGCATCTACGCAGATACGCCCGAGCCCGACGAGCCCACGCCCGAGGCCTATGCTAAACATGTCCTGGGTCGTAAAGAGATGGGGCTGACCTTCATCAAGTTCGATGCCCGGCTGCAGACACTTCACGATATGGAGGGTGGCATGATCGGGCAGCCGACCAAATTCGAGTATCGTATGGCCGAACGATCTCGTGCGGCGGGCACGGGCCAGGTGGTCAAGATTACGGAGAAGGGCTTCGCCAAGTTGGCCGAGATCGTCGCGATGGTGCGCGACACCGTCGGCTGGGACGTCGCGCTCTGTATCGATCACTATGGCCACGGCTATCTCACGGCGAAAGAGGTCATCAAGCTGGCCGGTTACCTGGAGCCCTATGGTCTCGCGTGGATGGAAGACCCGATGACCACCATGGACGTGGCGGGCCACAAGCAGGTGACCCAGTCTGTCAACGTTCCCATCGCGGCCGGCGAGGACTGGTATCTCTGGGAGGGCTTCCGGCCCTTCATCGAGGAGCGCGCCGTCGACATCATCCACCCGGACCTGCTGACCTCGGGCGGTATGGCGGAGACGAAGAAGATCGCCGACTACGCCGAGCTTTACGGCATCCCCACGGCGTTGCACTTTGCCGGCTCGCCGATCGCGTTCATGGCCAACCTGCACACCGCGGCCTCGATTTCGAGCTTCGTGGCGCTGGAGCACCACGGGCTGGATCTGCCGTTCTGGCCCGATTTGGTCACCGGGATGGAGGAGAACTATATGGTCGACGGCTACGTCACCGTGCCGGATAAGCCCGGCTTGGGCGTCGACCTGAACTACGAGGGCATCGAGGCGAACCTGCGCCCGCCCAGTGGTCTCTTCGAGCCGACCGATGAGTGGAACACGCCTAAGCTCGGCTTCTGGCAGCCCGACCGCCGGTGGGATAAGTAGCGTTGGCACGTTAGAACGTGGAAACGTTTCCACGTCCTAACGTGCAACCGGAAACCGGCTGTTCATCACTTTACACTATGGAGACATGTCAATGCAGCTGACACTTCTTGGTACCGGCGCCGCCGAGGCTGTCCCTGATCCTTTTTGTAGCTGCCGCATCTGTGAGACGGCACGCCGGGAAGGCGGACGCCACATTCGTGCGCGCGCGACGGCGTTGGTAAACGACGACTTGCTGATCGATCTCGGTCCGGACGTCCTGACCTCCTTGAATGCCGCCAGGGCTTATGTCGGTGGGATCAAGGGGCTGCTCATCACCCACCGGCATCTCGACCACTGGCATCCCGATAACCTCTACTGGCGCAAGCCCGGCTTTACGCCAACGAAGATGGCGCCTCTCACGGTTTTTGGACCCGCCGACGCGCTAGGCGATATCACGCCTGAGCTCGCGGCGTCCGCGCACTTCTCGTGGCAGGTGGTCGAGGCCGGAGATCACTGGACGCTCAGAGCTTACGAAATCACGGCCATCCCAGCGACGCACGGAGGTGGGCATCTGGAGCCCTTGCTCTACGTCATCGAGTCGGAGGGGCGGCGCCTCTTCTATGCGACCGATACTGCGCCGCTGCAAGATGCCGCCTGGGATCTGCTGCGGCCCCTTGGTCCGATGAATCTGATCGTGATGGATTCGACCACGGGCAAGCTGCCCGGTGGCGATGGGCACCACAGCTTCGAGACCTTCTTGGAGACCAGAGCTCGCATGATCGACGAGGGCTTGCTCGTGCCCGGCAAGACCACGATGGTGGCGCACCACTTCTCGCATAACGGCGGCCTCACCTACGATGAGCTCGTCGAGTTCTATGCTCCCCACGATGTCACCGTGGCGTATGATGGTCTCAACCTCACAGTCTAGGAATCTGGCATCAGTCAACTAGGAATTGGGGACGCGGAGAGGGCAAAATAGCCCAGCCCCAGTCCCGAGTCACTAACCTATGTTCAATCTACAGACCGATCTGCACTTGAGCCCGGACCAGGCGGAGGACATCCTCTCCGCCTGGCTGGGGACCCGCGTGCATTGCACGGGGATCGACCGTCTCGTCGGAGGGATGATCAACACGGTGCTCAGGCTCCGTTTCGACCACGATCCCTGTACAGCGGTCATCAAGCTGAACAGCGCGGGTACCCCGTTTCACAACGAAGCACGAATCCTGCGGCATCTGCGCGACCGCGGGTTTCCGTGCCCGACGGTCTACGCCGTCGACGATGACGCTCGGCTCCTGCCGTGCACCTACCTGCTGCTGGAGACACTGCCCGGCGTGAACATGGCGGAGGTGAGACTGGAACCGCGAGATAGGGATCGCGTCGAGCGCGAGTTGGCCGAGGTGCTCGTGGCACTCCACGGGCACACGCGGAAGACGTTTGGCCCGATCGACGCGCCTGGTGGGGCGCGGTGGGCCGACGTTCTGATGCCCGACATCTTTGAGATCAGGGCGCAGGCCGAGGTGACGGAGCGGCTGCCCGCCGACGTCCTGGCGGATGTGGACCACGCGATTGCGCTGGCCCCCGACCTGCTTGCCGATCAAGGCGTGCCCACGCTGATTCACGGTGACATCTGGGCTGCGAACGTGATAGTGCGCAAAGCCGGCGACGGGTGGCATCTGTCAGGCCTCGTGGATCCGGGGACGCAGTACGCGGACATGGAGATGGAGCTGGCCTACCTGCGTGGTTTTAACACAATGGGCGACGCATTCTTCGATGCCTATACCGCGCAACGTCCCCTGCGGCCCGGCTACGAAGCGCGCTGGCGCGTCTACTGGTTGCGCACGTATCTTATCCACGTGTGGCTCTTCGGGGATCAGCATTACCGGGCGATGACGGCCAAGATCGCGTGCGATATCGTGTCGTCGAGCGACAATCACTGGAAACCCGGCGACCGTGTGGTATAAGGTACGCGTCCTGCGCCGATATCTTGGCGCTTTGACCTATGGAGTTTCACGCATTACTGACAACGGGGGAATCAAATGGTGGCTTTGCAGAGTTTCGGACGGTGGATGCGAACCTTCCCATATAGGAAGGCGGTGGATCAGGTTGTGTTCATCACACCTGGTGGCGAACGTGTAACGCGCCCCACCTTTCTTCACCAACCGGCCAGCCTGACGTACGACGATCACGGGTACGAGATTCTGACACCCGCCGGCAAGCCGGTCCGGGCAGTGCGGTTCACACCCATCGGAGACGGTCTCTATCGCTACCGGGCGATGAGCGGCGAGGAGATTGTCGAAGAAGGCGGCCTGCGCGTCGAGCCCTCTAAGCATCCCGGATATGTCCTGCTGAGCCCTCAGAACCAGGCTTACTTCGTCACCTCCGACGGAGACTCGTTCTGTCCGATCGGGTTGTGTATGGCCGGACCGCCACGTTATCCACTGTCGAAGGGCAACGCCCATTTCGAGACCGGCGAGATGTGGGCGACCCTTGGGGCGGCGGAGTACGAGCGCTGGTTCCGTCTGCTCTCCCAGAATGGCGGCAACTTCGCCCGTCTTTGGCTCTCGCACCCTTACTTCAATACCGAGACCAACGTGGCGGGTGAGCTGGATCTCGCGGCATTCGCACGCCTCGACGCAGTCATCGAGCACGCGCGAACCTACAACATAAGGCTGAAACTCTGCATAGACCACTTCCGGACGTTCGAGCCCGGCTCGCCCTTCTCCAAGGAGCTTCATCATCCCGAGGACGGTCGGGTGCCGGAGAGCATCAACGAGTGGCTGCGGGAGTCTACGTGGCGCGAACTCTGGCTCAAGAAAGTGCGGGCCTATACGACCCGCTATGGCAGTGACCCCGTGGTCATGGCGTTTGAGCTCTGGAATGAGATGGACTGTGTGGATGGTGACTGGGACTTGGTCCTCGACTGGACGGCGGAGATGTTACAGGCGGTCAGGTACCTTGCTCCGAATAACTTGGTGACCAGCTCGATGGGCAGTTTCGACGATGAGCAGAAGGCCGAACACCACACAGCGTTCAAGCTCATCTACATGGATTTTCAGCAGGTCCACCGCTATCTCGATCAGGGCGCGCCCTGGGAGATCTGCCGGGAGGACCCTGTTGCCGCCACTATCGACGCGGTCACGAGAACCATTCGCTATGATCGCCCCGCACTGTTGGCTGAGACCGGCGCGGTCAACGATCGCCACACGGGGCCCTTCCGCTACTACCGTATGGACGATCGGGGCATCATCTTCCACGACACAACCTACCCGGCCTTCTTTGCCGGGGCTGCCGGTCCAGGCCAGATATGGCATTGGGACCAGTACGTGGATCAGAAGCACCTGTGGCGTTTCTACAGGCCCTTTGCCGAAATGGTAGAGGGACTCAACCTCAACTTCGAGGAGTTCGCCAGGTTTGATCTGTCCAATGATCAGGCGTGGTGCTTGGCCTTGCGGGGCAGGAGCCATGTGTTGGCCTGGGTGCGCAACCGGGCCGATAATTGGCAGTCCGTGCTGCGAGATGGCCAGGAGCCGCCCATCTTGGAGGATCAGGTCTTCGATCTGAGGGCCGTTAGGCTGCGTTCAGGAGACGTTCGGCTGATATGGCCCTGGGCGGACGAGCCGGGCGAGGTCACGCCCGGCGAGGCGACGTTCGAGGACGGCAGACTCAGCTTGCCGCCGTTTCGATATGGCCTCCTCGTCAGGATCGATCCTCTGAAGCAAGCTGCAGGATCATGGATAACTAGGTGATTGAAATAACTGCTATTGAAGGTAAAATAAACGAGTTAACAATGCGCACTCCGTCACAGAAGAGCACAGGAGGTTCTTGAGATGGCTGTCGTCACTAATGTTGGAATCTTGACGTACCAGGAGCGGATTGATCAGCTTCGTGAGACGAAGCTGGCGCAGACTGCGGAGAAGCAGGAGCTCATCGGCTCGATGGATCACGATGACTGGGCTCTCATCCTGCCTCCTCCCGATCGGCGCAAGATTGTAAAGGCGATGAGTACCTCGGGCATGCCGATCACGGACTGCCTGCTGGAGGGTTATGAGCCCAAGAGCAACCATCCTACCGGCGGGTTCTTTGGTCCCAAGGCTGTTGGGGAGAATTTCGGGGCTTTGCTGAGAGCCCATCCTGTTTACATCGACCCGGTGAGCTCGCTGGCAGGTGGGTACATGGTGAACTTCTCATCCTACCGCAAGCCCGGCTGGAACCCGGACCTGGATGTGGCAACGCTGCGCCCCGACCTTGCCGAGGCGCGAAAGACCTATCAACTTCTCCCGGGTATTGGTGCCAGCCAGCACTTCTGCCAGGACTTGAAGATCGGGCTCGATCTTGGATGGGGCGGGCTGCTGCAGCAGATCGAGACCTATCGTGAGGCCAATGCGCCCCGTTCTGCGGACTTCTATGATGGCCTCGAAGCGATCGTGCTGGGTATGCAGAACTGGATCCAGCGGACGGCCGATGCGGCCTACGAGATGGCAGAGACTGAGGAGAATCCTCAGCTACGGCAGAATCTACTCGAGATCGCGGAGATGAACACGCGGCTCGTGACTGAAGCGCCCCAGACCTTCCGTGAGGCGTGCCAGTGGATTCTCTGGTATCAGATCACGGCCCGGATGTACAACGGCAGTGGCTCGCTCGGACGTCTGGATGTGTTGCTGACCCCCTACTACGAGCGTGATATGGCCGACGGCATCCTCACAGACGAGGAAGCGACCTTCCATGTCGCCTGTTTGCTGCTCCGAGATACAGCCTACCTGCAGTTGGGCGGCCAGAACATTGAGGGTAAGGATGTCACCAATGCGGTCTCGTATCTCTCCTTGGAGGCTGCGCATCTGCTCAAGATCCCGGCGAACGTCGGTATCGCAGTAGGTGATGGCGTCGACCCGGGTCTACTGAAGCGCGGCGTCGAGGTGATGTTTGAGGACAAGGCCGGTGTGCCGAAGTTCCTGGGTGTTGAGCGGACCGCCGAGGGCTTTGCCAAGAACGGCTATGACATCGGCCTGGGTTACGAGCGGGCCTACTCCGGCTGTCACTGGTCGGCCATTCCCGGTCGCGAGTACACGCTCAACGACTGCGTGAAGATCAACTTCGCAGCTGTTTTCGAGGTTGCCTGGAAGGATATGATGTCGAATCCAGATGTAGAGCCCAATGTGGCTAACCTCTGGGATCGCTTCGTGTACCACATGCGCAAGGGCGTGCGCGGCATCGCCGGCAGCCTCGATTTTCAAATCGATCACATGCACGAGGTCTTCCCCGAGCTCGTCCTCGACTTGCTCTCCTACGGACCTGTTGAGAAGGGTGAGGATGCATCGCACGGCGGTGTTGAGTTCTACAACCTTTGTCTCGACGGAGCTGCATTGGCCACGGTAGCCGACTCGTTCGCAGCACTGGCGCAGCGTGTCGAGCAGGAAGGGCGCCTGACCTGGGAGCAGATCGGTCAGTACATCGAGAACGACTGGGCCGGAACCGATGGCGAACGTGCACGTCAGATGATGCACAGCATCCCGCGGTATGGTCACGGCGGGACGCTTGGCGACGAGTACGCTCAGCAGATCGTGGAGGTCTTCACCGACTTGGTGAAGGAAGCTCCCACGCCTAACGGCTATAACATGGTGCCCGGTCTCTTCTCCTGGGCCAATACGATCCCGATGGGCAAAGGTGTCGGCGCCACGCCGAACGGTCGTCACGCAGGCGACGCTATCTCCCACGGCGCGAATCCGGACCCCGGCTATCGGAAGGATGGTGCCCCTACGGCGATGGCCGTCGCGATTGCTTCGGTTCAGCCCGGCTATGGTAACACGGCCCCGATGCAGATGGAGCTGGATCCCTCACTTTCGAAGGACGATGGTGGGGTGGAGAGTGTTGCCGACCTGATCAAGACTCACTTTGACCTGGGCGGCACGCAGATCAACCTCAACATCATGGATGCCGCGCAGGTGTTGGAGGCGCATAAGGACCCGTCCAAGTACCCCGACCTGGTGGTTCGGGTCACCGGGTTCAGTGCCTACTTCGCCAGTCTCTCACCCGAATTCCGCCAGTTGGTGGTCAATCGGATTCTGAAAGAGAATTAGGGGCGGCCGATCGGCCGGTCCTGTGAATGGAGGAGGGGGGATGCACATCCCCCCTCCTTTGCGTATGCTTCAGTCCCGGTCGTTCCCAGGACGTCTGACCGTCTCTGGCACGTATATGGCGACCACAACCGCGCCTAAGAGCGCGATAGCGCTGCCAACGATAAAGGGCAACTCGAGAAAGGCTCCCACTAACAGCCCGGCGGTGAGCGGCCCCAGTGCGACGCCAAGGCCAAATCCCATGGTGATGATGCTCATCTGTTGACCCTCCGCTCCTGCCTTTGCGAGGTCGGCAGCAAGGGCAAAACCGGGCGCGGCGATAGCGGCTGATGCGATGCCCTGGAACACGCGCAGCACCATCAGTTGCCACGTGGTTCGTACCAGGCCGATTGGCGCCGTCGCAAGTGCCATTAGCACCAGTCCCAGGATGATCAGCAGCTTGCGTCCGCGTCGATCTGAGAGTGTTCCTAGTGGAATCTGGAAGATGAGACGACTCACAAGGAGCGCTGTGAAGGCCAGCCCGAAGCTGACCGAGCCCTGGTTGAGCCGGGTGTTGAACTGCTGCTCCAGAGGCGTCAACATAGAGAAAGCATTTGCCATCGTGAAGGTGCCAAAGCCCAGTCCCAACATGCCTGGCGTTAGCAGGGCAGGGTTGATGAACCGTACGCGCCCCAGTTGCTGCTTGGGGCGCGGCTGAGTCGGCGTGGCTTTGACCCACACCTGCACCATCACGATCCCCACAAGGATGGCCGCCGCCCCTGCGTAGAACGCTGCATCAAAGCTGATGCGGTCGTATAGAAGGCCGCCGAGGGGTGGACCGATGGAGAGTCCTACCATTCGCAGGGTGGTGTAGACGCCCATCGAGGCCCCGCGGGTACGCTTCTCCGTCGCCGAGGCCAAGATGGCAATGGAGGCCGGGACGGTGAAGGCCAGGCCAATGCCCTGCACGGTGCGCATCAGTAGGAGATGCCAGAATCGCGTGGCGAATGCAAAACGCCACCGTGGCCAGACCTATCAGGAGTAACCCGCCCATGATGAAGGGCTTGCGCCGACCAACCCGGTCTGAGAGCGCACCGGTGAAGGGCTGGAGCAGTGAGTTCACCAACCCAAAGACAGAGATCAGGATCCCCGAGCGCAACGACTCGGAGACGGAAATCACGGGGGATGCCAGTTGGGCGACGTAGAGGGGTATGACGATGAACAGAATGCTGTTGCCCAGAGCATCACCCATCCGCGCGACGGAAAGGGCCAGCACAGTTCGATTGGCCCCAAGTCGATCCGCTAAGTCCTCCACCAGGACACTCCTTTCGTCACGAAACTCGGCCGACTGCCCGCACAATCGCCAAGGCTACGCTAGACCCCTGCCGCAGTCCCGCCTGCGTAGGCTGCCTCGGTCGCACCGGTCTCTACGATGGGCTCCGGTACGACGGAGCCCATCATGATTGTGTGAACCAGACCGGTGTCTGCCTATCTATCTGTGAATCCAGTCTAGCGCGACAGGGCGGTGTTTCAAGTTGGACATGCGTTGGGGTGCCGCCGGATCGGCTCAACTTACCCGCCGCGCAACATCTTCATTGCCATCTGGATGGGCGCCCACGTGGCCAATTCACCCGGCCGTACCTGACCCCAAGTCGTACAGAGATAGCCCATCATGCGCGGGTTCTGCTTGTGGGCCAATGCAGCATCTAGCAACAGCTTGGCCGCTTCCACATTCCGCCACCCGCCGGGCAGAACAGGAAACCCTTTCTCCAGGAAGATGCCAATGGACGGATAGCTGTCCATCACCTCGTAGTGCCAGTCGCAAAGGATGATGTCGTTGGGAACCAGATCGATGGCAAGGGCCGTCCCGTTGGCCGCGGCCTCCCACTTGCCGTAGCCTGTGGTATCGGCGTCCAGCAGGCGGTCGCCCCACATGAGCATCTCGACGTGGCGCTCGCCCGTCAGATAGCCGTGGTAGTCGTTGACTGCCTGCGCAAAGAGCTGGGCCGGATTATGTCCTCGGCAGCGCGGGCAGTGCTCCGACCCGATGAGGAAGACCTCATCCATACCGACGTGCAGGGCGTCGGCGTCGAATGCTTCCAGGAGTTCGTCGAAGAGATCGAAGACCACGCGGTTGACCTCGGGATGCTGGGGACACCAGCTCCGGCAGTAGATATCCTTGTTGCCGGGGAACTGCCCGGGTGTCTCATCGAACTCCGGGTGTTCGACCAGCAGCGGGAAAGTCTTCTCCGCCCATGACTGGTGCCCCAAACACTGGAACTGCGGGATGAGGCGAATACCGAGGTCGCGGCACGCCTTGACCAGCTGCTGGGCTCTGATCCGGTGTGATAGGATCCTCGCCGCGCAACTCCGGATGGGATTCATACGCGAATTGGTAGTTGACCTCGGGAATCAGGAGATTGAGCCCCATCTCGGCCAGCGAAGGCAGCTCGCCGACCAGAGCTTGCACTTCCGCATCATGTCCCAGCCCTAGATGAATGCCTCGCCATAGCTCACGTCTTGCGTTCGTCATGATGACCTCCGGATCTGTCCGCTAACCCTGCGGCTTGTACACGAGGTGCTTGTAAGGTATCTCACCCGCTTCCACTTCCACAAACGGCTTGCCGTCCTTCACGCCGACCGTGCCGTAGCCGGTCGCCGTCGCCAGGAAGGCGCGGAAGTCGCCGGAGATACGGGGTGCCAGGTAGAGTGTTTCCTCGACCGCGTCGTACCGCGCGCCGGTCAGTCCCTGTAGTATGCCATAGCTCGCCAGCGCGCGTCCATACCAGTGACCACATTCGTACTCGTCAAAGGGGTTGCGGTCGCGTCCGTCGTAGCGGTCGCGCAGGACGCGCACGATCTCCAGCCCCGCCTCGACTTCGCCCATCAGCATCAGATGGGCCGCGACCTGGTACTCGATGCCGGTCCAGACTTCGTCGCTGTAGACGAAGGGCAGCGAAAGCGCATCGCCGTGTGGCCATGTGCACAACAACAGACCCCCTTCGTGGCCCAGCGCGAAGGTCGGGCGCTGCGGGTTGGCATGCGCTGCTGCCGCGAGGTCGCGCTTGAGATTGTAGGTGTGTACTGACTTCAAGTGGTCGCGCACCTGTGCTGAGTTCAGGAAATCGCCTATACCACAGACTGCAGCAATCCACGCCCCTAACACACCATCGGAGAGACAGCCCTTGCCATATTGATACTTGGGTCCCTCTCTCCGTAGTAGGTCTGCAGCTTCGGGCGAATAGTTGACATTCCAGGCCTGGCCCTGCGTGGGGTCGGCGGCGCGCAGACCCTCCCACTGGATCTGCTGGATGAAGTACTCGCCGTTCCAGAGCTCCGACTCCATGTAATCGACGCCCTTGTCGAGCAGTTCCTGGTAGAGAGGCACGTCGTCGCCCAGGGCCTCCGCCATCGCTATCGCCGCCTTGAGCGCACCGAGGTAGAAGGACGTGCACATCCCGTCAGGGCCCCAGAATTCGATGTCGTAGGTGTTGTGGTGTGGTTCGATGAGGACGCCCTGATGTTCGGGATCCCAGGTCTCGATGCAGTAATCTAAGCTCTGCTTGACCTTGGGCCAGAACCGGCGCAGCCACAGCTCGTCCCCGCCGATCCGCCACTCGCGGTAGACCTTCATGATGCCCCCAAGCTGCCCGTCGGCCGCGGCGTGGAAGTCATGAGCCGGGGGGCGGATGGGCAGGCTGGCCCGGAAGGCCTGATGGCCGCGCTCATCCTGGTCGACGAAGAACTCGGTGTCGCGCAGCGATCGCTCCAGCTCCGGAAAGAGGTGCGGGATCGCCTGGGCGTAGTTCCAGACGTGCGTGCAGGAGCCGTGGCAGCAACCGACCGTGTCGCAGCAGCCCTCCCAGTTCCAGAGCCTACCATCGGTCTGGCGCTGGATGGTGGGGGACTTGAGGATGCCCAGGTTGGCGGCGATGGCCTCGACGACCTCGTCGGGGAGTGTGGTGTCGTAGAATGCCTCGGTGAAGGCCTTGGTGCGCTTGCGCAGATCGGTGTAATGGCTGCGCCAATAGGCGGTGACCACGTCGACGGTGTCGAAGACACCCGCGTACCAGGGCGTGTGGGTGCCAGCGCACTCGCAACATTTCGGGCCATCGGCGTCATCGTGGCCGAGGCGCACGTCGGTGTGGGGCACGTGCCAAGCCAGGCGCAGCACCAGCGTCCGGCTCTCACCGGGCGCCAGACGCAGCGGGACGTAGAGGCTCCCGCCGGGGCTCGGCGCGCCTTCAGTGATGGGCCCGCCCTCCGGTGTCTCGCCCGCGGCGATGGACTTCCAGATGATGGTCAGTGGATCGAACCAGCCGCCGCGGAACCAGGCGCAGTTGACCGTGGTGTTGGGGGCATCGACCGTCACGCTAAAGGCGCCCTCTTCCCAGGGCTTCTCCACGCTTCCTGGCTGCCAGAGGGTGAAGCCGCCCTTTGTCTGTAGAACCGCGTCGTCCGCGGGCGTCTCGCCGTTCTGGTTTGAGCGCTTCATGAAGTTACGGGCGTGGAAGGAGAAGACGGCCTCCACGGGCGTGCCGGTGGGGTTGCTGAACCGATACTCCACGGCGGCGACGGGCAGACTACTGGCGTCGGCGTCGCCGGGGACGAAGGGGCTCCATCCGGTGAGCTCGACCGCCAAAGGCACGGCGCTGTCGTGCAATTGGACGCTGCCGAAGGGGTAACGCGTGGTGAAGGTCGCCTTGTCAAAGCGCGGCAGCCCGTAGTCGGTGCCGCCCAGCCCGTTGCCCGCCTGCGGCAGCGTGAAGACCTTCCAGCGGGGCACGGGCCCCTCTAGGACGCGCGCGACGTTGCGCTTGCCCTTGACGCAGAGCGCGGCGAACATCAGGGGCTCGTTGAGCAGCTCAGGCTTGCCGCGGATCGAGACGTGGGAGAGCGCGCCGCCGCCTTCCAGACAGAGCATCCCCGCGCCCATCCCGCCCATGGGGAAGGCTAGGTGGCTGAGGTGCTGATCAGAATAGGGGCCGTTGTAGCTGTGAGCCATGGTGCCTCCTTCGTTTCACTTACCGACAGTCATGTGTTCGCGATCTGACCTGTGCTCGGCGCGATGATTCACAGTCTAGTGCGACCGTCGAAAAGTCAACAGATCGCTCCCGGTGGCGGCAGTTTGGCCCATGATAAGCAACCAGTAAGGCACTGGTGATAGACTCGCGTGCCAATGTACCGGACAGCTTTGTGCGCTTGTTTCGAATCGTTCTATAATGGCCAGAGGTGGCACTGTTCGCTCAGCTACCAAGGTCCGGGTTTGCGGGCTTGCTTTGGCAGCGGCCCCGCGCTTCTCAGGATCCGCCAGGAGACCGATCCTCACCCATGTTGTTGACATAGTCCGCATCAGCGCCTGGAGGGTACGGGCAGAGAGAGATGGGAATGAGTGACAGTGTCGTTGAGGCCTTTACACAACTTGCCCCGCGTTACGAGAAGACCATGGATCGAGAGCTCAGATTCATGTGGGGACTTCGCTACCGCGATTTCATCCATCGACTCGTTCAAGGTGTAGAGATCAGGGAGGGCGATAGGGTTCTTGATATCGCGACGGGGACAGCGGTCATCCCATTGAGTCTTGACGCTGAGACTGGTGTCCGTGTGCGGACGGTAGGGCTAGATATCACACCGGCTATGCTGCAGACCGGTGCGCACAGCATCAGGCAGGCGAGAACAACGTCGCAGATCGATCTTGTCTGTGGCTCTGCGATGCAGGTACCCCTGGCTAACCATGTCTCGGACGTGGTGATATGCGGGCTTGGCATGCACCATCTCGATGTCGATCAAGCGCTCGCTGAGATTCGACGCGTGCTCATGGAAGGAGGCCGACTGGTCCTGGCAGCTGCAGGTGTGCCGGCCCTGTGGCGTTCGTGGTGGGGCAACTTGATTGTCTCAGGGGTGATACGGACCATCTATTTGCTCACCCACGGCGGTCCGAGGGCACGGGCCGAGGCGGACGCCCTCGGCCATATCTACACGAGGGAAGAGTGGTACGATAAGCTCTCGTCTCTGGGATTCGCAGGCATCGAGATCATGGAGGTCCCTTCGCGCCTCAGATGGGGCCCAACCGCCCTGTTCATGAAGGCGCGTCTGGTAAGTAATCCTTCGCAGTAGACTTTGTCGAGCAACTAGCGAACCTACCTATAGGAGGAGACACTACATGGCGACGGCATTCGAACTCTACACGCAGGGCCAGTACGAGGAAATCTGGAAGAAGTATTGCGGTTTCGTCGATCTTGAGCTGGATCAGTTCATGGGTATCCAGGCGAGGTTACTGGAGGAGCAGCTGGAACTCCTGGCCAATTCGCGCATTGGGGTGGAGCTGTGTGGTGGCACCGTTCCCCGGAGTGTAGAGGAGTTCCGTGCGGCTGTTCCTCTCACGACATACACGGATTATGCCGCATACTTCGATGATCAGCGAGAGGACGTGCTTCCCGTCAAGCCCCGTTGGTGGCTGCACACGTCGGGACGTTCCGGGGAGTTCAAGTACAAGCTGGTGCCTTACACGCCGCAGATGGTACGGCGACTGGGCGAGGTGGTGACCACGTTGTTTATCTTCGCTTCGTGCTCGGGGCGTGGCGACTTCCCGTTCGAACCAGGGGATCGAATGCTCTACACGATGGCGCCCTTCCCCTACATGTCGGGCGGGGTAGCACGCGCGGTCCTGGAGGAGTTCCCCTTCGCGATGCTTCCCCCACTGGAGCAGGCTGAGGAGATGGACTTCGAGACGAGGATTGAGCGTGGATTAGAATTGGCGCTGAAAGACGGCATGGATGCTTTCAATGCCATCGCTGTGATCCTGGTGAAGATCGGTGAGCGATTCGCCGAAGGTGCAGGGCGCAAGAAGCTCTCGTCGACCATTATCCATCCGAAGGTATTGGCCAGACTGCTCAGGGGTTGGGTGAGAGCGCGGCTCGACGGGAGAAAGTCGCTGTTTCCCAAGGACCTATGGTCTGTCAAAGGCGTGGCTACCGGAGGCACCGATACACAGGTGTTCAAGGAGAAGATCAAGGAGATGTGGGGTAGGGAGCCCATCGAGGCATATGGCTGTACCGAAGGGGGGGTCTTCGCCCTGCAGAACTGGGAGGGCGGGGCTATGACCCTGGTGCCGGATATGGATTTCTTCGAATTCATGCCTGCCGACGAACGTGAGAAGAATGAGGCGGACCCCTCCTACCAGCCCCGCACTCTGCTGCTCGATGAGGTCGAGGACGGCGGCATCTACGAGGTCGTGCTCACCAACTTCTACGGCGGCGCCTACATCCGATACCGAACCGGCGATCTCCTCCAAGTTACTGCTCTCCAGGATGTCGGGACCGGTATCAAGCTGCCGCAACTTATGTTTTACGCCAAATCCCACGACATCATTGACCTGGGATCGTTCTGCCGCCTTACCGAACGCACGATCTGGCAGGCGATCGAGGAAGCCGGCGTTCCCTACGTCGATTGGTTTGCAATGAAATCTTACAGCGAGAATGCCCCATTCCTGGAACTGCACATCGAGTTCACCAACGGGGTGGATCTGGTGCAGACCCAGCAACTGATCCATCGGAACCTCTGCGCGTTGGACCAGCCCTATGCCGATCTCGAGACTATGCTAGGCATCCAGCCTCTGAGGATCGCATCGTTGTCACCGGGAGCCTTCAGACGGTATCGCGATACCCAACAGGAGCGAGGCGCTGACCTGGCTCATCTGAAGCCCCCTCATATGATCCCCTCGGAAGCTCAGATGGAGCTCTTGCTCAACTAACACGAGGGTAGAAAGAGAGCTACATCCGTGGATGTGGCGTTGAGGGCATTGTGAGATGAACCTACCGGCCATCCTGGCGATCCTGGGCCTGGCCTGCTATAGTGCGCTGTTCTATGTCATTGTGTCATCGCCCATGCACACCAGGGGAAAGGTCCGACGGCTATTCCTGGCCAGCCTGGTTGTGATGGTGGCGTGGCAGGTTTCTGCCCTGGTGGTCAGTCTCGCGCATAGTGAGAGCCTGGCGATCATGGGATACCAGGCAATGACATCCATCGTCGTGGTGTTCGGTATCTCATACGCCCTTTTCGTCCGCGCGTTCCTGATGATGAGCGACAACAGGGGGCTGACCGTTGGGGGCAGTCTCCTGTCGATCGTCACCGTGGTCCTCGTTGTAGCGGCCCGCTCGAGCATCCTTCGTAGCGTTTACTGGAATACCACGACCCAATTCTACCTCCCTACATTCGGCCCTCTGGCAGCCGTCGTTGGCGTGCCGTACTACTTCCTCCTCGGTTACGTGGCCTACCTCCTGTTGCAAGGATATCGGCGGGCTCAGCAGCCTCTCGTCCGCGCCCGGATTCAATACCTGCTTGTCGGTTGGTGTGTGGTGCTGTTGGGGACCCTGGCCAACTTCGTGCCGGCGGTCAAGGATTATCCCGTCGATCTGATGGCGAATGTCCTGAATGCCATGCTCATTACCTATGCAATCTTCCGCTACCAACTCCTGGACATCAGCCTCGTCATCCGCAAAGGGCTGGCCTACTCCATCCCGACCACTATCATCGCTATTGCCTACTTTCTCACCGTTTTTTTGGTGGAGAGGCTGTTGGCCCTTGTGGGCTATCAGGTGTTCCTTCTGTCTCTGGTCGTAGCAGCTATCACCGCCGTAGCAGTTCAGCCTCTTCGCGACAGGTGCAGCTCTGGGTCGACCGGCTATTCTTTCGTGAGAAGTACGATGCCCAACTCATGCTCCAGGAGCTCAGTGGGCTGGCGACCTCCATCCTGGATATTGACAAGCTGACCTCTATCCTGCTGATTGCCTCGCAGCCACGATGCACGTCAAACTGGCGTTCATCATGCTCAAGGAAGCGGAAAGCTCCCAGTTCCGCCTGGTCGCTCAAATGGGGCGGAGAAGCCGGATCACGAGGTTGTGTTCCGCCAGGACCACCCCGTGGTGCGGGGGTGGCGCAAGAGAGAGAACCCCTCAGCCGCTACGATATGGACGTGATTCCGGAATTCAGAGCCCTGTGGGTTCAGGAACGTGAGGAACTGGACAGTATAGAAGCGCAGCTCTTTATCGCCTGCTTGCCCGCGGGGAGTTGATCGGCATCCTCATCCTGGGCCCCAAGCTCTCGCAGACCCCCTATTCACAGGATGAGCAACTCGCCCTCACCACCCTGGCCAATCAGGTGGCGATCGCCATCGAGAATGCCCGGCTTTTCGGGGAAGCCCAGGAGGAAATAGCCGAGCGCAAGCGGGCCGAAGCCATGCTTCGACGGCGCATCGCCCGGTTGGAGTTACTGCGCGAGATCGACGAGGCCATCCTGGAGTCTCGCCCGCTTGACAAGACTATCGAAGTCGCCCTCCGGCGCCTGCGCGAGCTCCTCGGCTGTGAAGGCGCCGGCCTGGTCACGCTCGTCTGCGGTGCTTCCCGACGCCTCTCCCGTCACAGTGGAGATCGGGGCCAAGGTTATGGGTGCCGCCGGGGAACCTATCGTGACCGTGGAGCAAGGTCTCCGCGATTGCGGGGGCCTCCGGGTGCTTCAGGAAGGAAGCATCCACGTGGTGGACGATCTGGAGAACGCCACCTATCCGTGGCTGGAGCTTCAGGAGCTGCGAGCCTTGGGGCACCGCTCGGCGCTCCTCGTGCCGGTGCTCCAACGTCAGCCAGAGTTGGTCGATACCCTGGTGCTCGCGGCGAACGAGCCCGGAGCCTTCGGAACCGAGGAACAGGAGGCCGGGAGAGAGGTGGCGCATTCGCTCGCCCTGGCCATCCGCAATACGGAGATGCGCCGCGAGATTCGAGAGCGAGCCCAGGCGCTGGAGCAGCAGTTGGCACGTGTGAACCTCTTCAACGAGATCACCAGGGCCATTGCGGCGCACCACGATCTGGATAGCATCCTGAGAGTCGTCTCACAACGGCTGGAGGACGACTTCACAGACCTGGCCTCCGTCTGGCTGGGGGACGGGGAGACATTCACGTTGGCCGCAAATGGCGACCGGAGCGCGAGGGTGGTGGCAGAGACCAAGCGCCCAGCCGGATAGCGCTACCTCCAGATGTGGTCGAGGGGCATGCGCCAGGCAGGGGAGGTTGGCGTATATAGCCGATCTGACGAACTTCGGGGTGCCGGCGGCCGAGCAGGTTGTGCGCCACCTGGACGGCGCTCGGCGGCGATCATTCCACTGATGGTGGAGGGCGCGGTGTTTGGTGTGATCGTCAGCGTACGGCGCGGACAGGACGCCTTCAGCCGGGCTGAGCGCGACTTCCTGACCGGGTTGGGCGAACACGTGGCTTTGGCCATCCACCAGGCCCGGCTCCACGAGGATGTGGCAGCTGCCTACAGTGAACTGCGTGAAACCCAGCGTGCGGCGATGCAACAGGAGCGGCTGCGGGCGCTCGGCGAGATGGCCTCCGGAATCGCCCACGATATCAACAATGCCATTTCACCCATTCCTCTCTATGTCTGACTCATCGAAGCCAGAACGCAGCTGGACGAACAGGCCAAGGGCTATTTGCGCACGATCGGGACTGCGGTCAGGGATGTCGCGGAGACCGTGGGGCGCATGCGGCAGTTCTATCGCCGGCGGGAAGAGGAGGATCTCTTCCCAGTGCACGTGAATCCGGCAGTGCAAGAGGCGATCGAGCTGACGCGCCCGCGTTGGCGTGATGTTCCCCAGGAACAGGGGATCACCATCGACCTGCAGACTGATCTTCGGGAGGATCTGTCGCCCGTGATGGGAAACGAGGGTGAGATTCGCCAGGCTGTGACCAACCTGATCCTCAACGCCGTAGACGCCATGCCCCAGAGGGGCACGTTGACCATTCGTACGTCTGAAGGTCCGGATCCGTCCGAACACGTGATCCTCGAGGTGATCGACACCGGCATCGGCATGGCGGAGGAGATTCTGCGCGGGCCTTTGAGCCCTTTTTCTCCACGAAGGGGCGCGGGGGAGCGGGATGGGGCTGGCGACGGTCTACGGTACGATGCAGCGGCACGGCGGCGACGTGCAAGCTGATAGCGTCGTCGGTGGGGGAACGACCATGTGGCTGATTTTCCCGGTGGGCGAGATGGTCGAGGAGACGATCATCGAGGATGACACTCATGTGCCATCGGCGCCCTTGCGCATCCTGTGAATTGACGATGAGCCGCTGGTGCGCGAAGCTATGAGGGATGCACTGGAGGCCGAGGGGCATACGGTGGCCCTTGCCGACGGCGGACAGTCAGGGCTGGAGGCATTCTATGTCGCACGCCAAGAAGGCCAGCCATTCGAGGTGGTGATCACCGATCTGGGCATGCCCACGTGGAGGGCGGAGTGGCCCAGACCGTGAAGGAGACGGCGCCGGAGACGCCGGTTATCCTGCTGACAGGCTGGGGATAGCGCTGCGGTCGGAGAATGAGATACCTGTATACGTCGATCTGATGCTATCGAAGCCGCCGAGCATTGAGGCCCTCAATCGAGCTCTGGCACGTGTGACCTCGCGAGGCTGAGATGCTTCGCTCAGCATGAAAGCCCGGCGGGCCATTGTGACCTGAGATGCGCTGCCGGCGCGACGGCTGGGTCAGGATGATAGTCCCAGGCGCGAGGTTAGCCGGTACCTACCTCGCGATCCGCTTCTCCCAACGCTGCGTGATCGACACCTGGGTCCGGGAAGCGTTGCCGGCGTAGCCATGGCGTCGTCCATATAGAGATAGGTCGATTTCGGGTAGCTGCCGAATGCGGCGTGGTTTCCCTCGCGGTTGACGGCGACGAAGCTCATCCCACTCAGGTAGCGACCGCCAAGATCGTTGAGATCCGCCATCGCCCGGTTGCCCGCCTCGACGAGGGATATCCCCATCTTCAAATAGAAGACGACGCTGTGGCTGTCGCCGCACGAATGGCCATCTCGCCGGTGCCGGTGCACGCGGCGGCACCGAACCGGTCATCCGCATAGTAGCCGGCGCCGGCGATCGGTGATTCCCACCTGCCCCGGATACTTCCAGGCCCACCCGCTGGCGCTCACGCCGGCGAAAATGGCCCTGGCATCGCAAGCGATCACGTTGGTGGTGCCGTGGGTGCGTTCCGGATCGGTCGCGATCTCGACCCAGCGC
>CAVZIC010000015.1:0-893816 GCA_963775195.1 uncultured Chloroflexia bacterium | reverse complement strand
AAAAAGTGCGACACTTGCTGTGGAACAGCCAGAGCTTCACCTAAACCCCGCGCTTCAGGTCCGACTGGCAAGGCTGCTTGTTGCTCTTGCCGAGTCTGGAAAGCAAGTCATCGTCGAGACTCACAGTGAGCATATCGTGAATACCATTCGTGTGATGGCTGCCGAGGATGAGACTGGATGGCTAGCGGGTGCCTGCAAGGTGTACTATCTTCGATGTGTCTTCCGGTGCACCGGTAGTCAGGGAGCTATCAGTAGGCGCCGACGGCAGTATTCCAGAGTGGCCCTCCGGTTTCTTCGGCGAAGCTGCTTCGCTTGCGGGTAGACTTCTCAGGGCACAGAAGCGCTTCCGTAGTAAAGGAAAGCCGGCCTGACATGACGCGCCTCCTTTGCTTGGGGCCGGCCCTGCTGGACTATTCGCTTCCCCACGATGAGTGCGAACTCGGCAGAGTCGAGGTGGCACTGGGTGAGGTGCAGGAACTTCTGGAAACAGGTGATGTGCAGCTTTCTCGACAGATCCGTTGAGGGAGATAGTGGAGATGTTCGACTGGGACTATCCGTCATCGGACTACATCCGACTGTACCCACCGTTTAGACTGTCTTCGATCTGCTTAACCAATGGTATCTGAGGCAGGGCACATTGTTGATTACGGTGTTCCCTCCTAACGATCTGGAGTTCCCCCCACACCCTGTTCCATCTGGTGTCCCCAGTGTCGGGTTGGTAGAGATTTGGTCTCAGGAGGTCGGTAGTTTCATGGCATCCATAGCGAGTGCGCTCGCGAGGGCGAGTTTTTCATCGGCGTAGCGTGTGAGCGGGCCTTTGCTGGGGAAGAGCATGATCGTATAGACAACCCAGCAGATATGCCCGTCTTTCCGCTCTGGGTCCCCGCGAAGACCTTGAACTCCTCGCGGATGCTTATGAATGGGTCCTACCTGACGGGATCCGGAGGCGGCAAGTTCGGGTCAGAGATGTCTACCGAAACTGCCTTGCACTCGGCGCCGTGAGGGTCGAACCTCCAGACAAGGACAGCCACTCCAAAGCGTGGTTCCCTGGTGCCGATCGCCCTTGGACCTTCGACGCCAATGATGACCCTGTCCCTGAGCCCTATCTGCGGGAGTTGCGGCCGCTCACTGGCTACTGCTTGGACGTGATCGTCTATACGCTGCTCAACGGGCGTCTGCCCGAGCGCCGTGTCAGACTGTGGCAATACGAAGCACCGAGGAGTGTGGTGTAGCGCGAGGCACCTGCGGCGCGGTGCGTCGCCCAAACCTAAATCCACAGCACGTCACTACTCCCGTCGTCGAGAGCACGCAGATCGATGATGGTTAGCGTTCTCTCTAGAGCCTGTTATGCACTTTGAGTGACGGACTTGTAATGAGGGTATGGAACGTAAACAATACCCTAGTGATGTGAGTGACGACGAATGGGCGTTGGTGGCGCCCTATTTGACCTTGATGCGCGAAGATGCGCCGCAGCGGGAGTCATCCGCTGCGCGAAGTGTTCAATGGGCTGCGCTACATCGTGCGCACGGGGATGCAGTGGCGGATGATGCCCAACGACCTGCCGCCGTGGCACACGGTGTATCAGCAGACCCAACGCTGGCTGAAGGCGGGCGTGTTTGAAGACCTGGTGCACGACTTGCGGATGTTGCTGCGGGAGATCGCGGGCGCAACCCGCAGCCCAGCGCGGCGATCATCGATGGCCGCACGCTGCAATCGACGCCGGAGAGTGGCAGCCGGGCGGGCTACGATGGGCACAAGCGGCGCAAAGGCTCGAAGGTGCATATGGCGGTGGACACGTTGGGCAACTTGCTGGCGGCGCTGGTGACGCCCGCCAACGAACAGGAACGGGCGCAGGTCGACGCTTTGGCCGCGCAGATTCAGGAAGTGACCGGCGACTCCGTGGAAATCGCGTTTGTCGATCAAGGCTACACGGGCGAGCAACCCGCGGCCGATGCCGGAGCATGGGATCCGGCTGGAAGTGGTCAAACTGCCTTCCGCCAAGCGCGGCTTTGTGCTGTTGCCGCGCGTTGGGTGGTCGAACGCAGTTTCGGCTGGATGGCGCGCTTCCGCCGCCTGGTGCGCGACTACGAACGGTTGAGCGAGACGCTCGTCGGCCTGCACTTCGTCGCCTTTGCTATGCTGATGGCTCGTCATTTCGTCACACTGATGGCGGAAAGTTCATAACAGGCTCTAGGCAATTGACCAGTTGGCGAGCACCAGCAGGCAGGGCGTAGTTCTTGAGTCCTGCTCCTATCTTGAGGTTGGCTAGTGACGTAGTATATGTACGCCTATCCCAAACTACCGAACCGATCACGTTCCCCTTTCGACCTGTGCCGCCGACGGAGCTATTGCAGACGGTCAAGCACTGCTCGCCGGCTTTCTTCGAGCGACTGGTCGTCGACCTGTTGGTCAAGATGGGCTACGGCGGCACCCGGAAGGACGCGGGCGAGGCGATCGGTGGCAGCGGCGACAACGGCATCGATGGCATCATCAAGGAGGATCGTCTGGGCCTCGACCTCGTCTACATTCAGGCCAAGCGCTGGGAGAATCCCGTCGGTCGTCCCGAGGTTCAGAAGTTCGTCGGCGCGCTGGAGGGCCAACGGGCCCGCAAGGGGATCTTCATCACGACCTCAGAGTTCACGCAGGGCGCTCGGGCCTACGTCTCCGTCATCGGTAGCAAGATCGTGCTGATGGACGGGGACACCCTGCGCAACTGATGATCGACTTCAATATCGGTGCGGCCACCGTGAGTACATCGAGTTAAAGCGGATCGACTCCGACTACTTCACAGAGGAGTAGGAAAGCAAATGGCATGCTTGAAGCGACTCCGGCCGCCCTGCCTGCTTCCCCCACAGACTCTCGCAAGAGGCATCGCGGCGTTGCCCAGGTCACCTCGTGGCGGAGTCGTGAGGGGGATCTGGTGCTTGCAGGCACTCGCGGCGATCTGTGAGCAGGAGAGACTTGCGCGAGACGGGTGCTAAGCTCACCATCCGTCGTCTAGCTGTACCGCGTCGAGGAGACACTCGACGAGGAGGGCAAGGGCCGTAAGGCGGAGGCTCCGCGCTGACGGGCCGGCATTGCCTTAGGCGAGACGGTGACAGAGGTCTACGCCGGGCTGCTGGGGGCGAGGGCGGATTTGGCTGGAGACCGCGCTCGAATGGGGACGGCGCGACCCGAGATCGGTCGCTTCTTGTGGTCGCCGGCTCAAGCCGGCGCAATGAGTCACACGGCTCAGGGGAGATGCACAGACCATGGCACACTCGCACACAACTAGAGGTCGAGGACTGGGTCCGTCGGCATTGGCTTCCTCAGGAATACGGGCAGTCATTCACGGCTCGTAGGCTGCGCCTCACACCGGGGGGGCCTTCGATTTCGATGCGGTCAGCGACGACGGCTCGATTGTCGTCAACATCTCAACGAGCCGTGCGCGAACGGCGAGCGGCAGGTTTGGCGTTGGAAAGCTGCACAAGCTGAGGGCGATATGCTTTTCCTGCTGATGGTCGAAGCGACCAGGCGGTTGATTGTCCTGACCGAGTCGGATATGTACGCGCTCTGTATCGACGAGCAGACCAAGGGGCGCGTTCCTAGTGAGATCGAGTTTGCCCGTGCCGCGATTCCGGATGCTCTTCGAGCCCGGCTCAAGGAGGCTCGTGCCACAGCGTCCAGTGAGGTCACGCCGCGTTGATCGTCGACGCAACACGGACTGCGGCCCTCGGTCCCCGCGCCCAAGATTAGGGGGTAGCGATGAAGATCCACGTTGAGGTCTACCTGGCTGCTCGCGCACTGGCGAAGCACCAGGACAGCTTCACACCGGAGGAGTTGCGTCGCGAGGTCGAGCGGCGTTTCGGTGACACGCGGCCCGGTGTGCAGACGCACATCAGCGCCCACTGCGTGGCGAACGCGCCGAAGAACACCAACCCAGCCTCCAACTACCTTTGGCGGCTGTCTAGCGGTCGGCTGCGCCCCTTCGACCCGGACCACGACCGGCCGCATCCCACTCGTATCGGCACACGGTCGGCGCCCGACCCGGCGGACCTGCCGAGAGGCGGGTAGGGCGGCCCCTTTTTCCGAGTTGTGGCTTCACCCACAAGAGGAGGAAGTGTATGGTCAGCAAACAGGAGCAGTACTCCAAGCAACTGAAGGCCGGCGACCTCGACGGCAGCGCGATCGCGTCGCTGCTCGCGGAGCTCGATACGCACCTGAGCTGTGAGGCGGTGCCGGACGACTTTCTGCACGGCGGCGAGAGAGGGCCCACGATCACGAAGTGGCTCTCGCGACTGCCCTTGCGCGTGGCGACCGAGCCTCGTGGTTGGGCAGGCCTGGTCGTCCCGTTCCCCGGCTCCCCGGCGCAGCTTGCCACCGGCAACGTCGGCACGCCGTATCTGCGAAAGATCCTCTATCCCACGCTCGACCTGTTCCACCGCCTCAATGACGACGAGCGCTACAAGGGCCGGATGACGTGCCTCTACCTGCTGGGCGCACAGTTCTCCGACGTCTTTCTGCGCAAGTTCAGGCTGCTGTCGCACGTGATCCCTCACGTGATCGTGCTGACAGACGAGCTCGTGCAGGCACTATCGGCGCCGCTGTCCGACTGCTCGAAGCCCCGAAACGAGGCGTGCGTTCAGGCGCGTCTGGTGGAGCAGATGAAGGACGGCGGTTTTCGCGTTCAGCTTCAGGGCGGCGATATGGAGCTGGATTACCTGATGCACGAGGTGCCGACGGGGGAGGGCACGCAGAAGCCCGAACGGCTCGACATCCTGGCGGTTGACAAGGGCGATAAGTCCTTGGTCGCGTTTGAGATCAAGGGCAAGCATGCCGGCCGTGTCGAGCGCGAGAACCTCTTCCTGCAGGGCTTGGAGCATCGCGACTGGCTAGAACGCAACAAGATGGCGGTGAAGCTCCTCCTCGACGGGCCCGGGGGCACGCGCATCAACACGAGGAAGCGCGTCAAGATGCTGTTGGGCTGGTTCGGTGGCGAGGTGCCTGACCATTTCTGGGAACTGCGGGAGCAGGCTATGCGCTACGATCGGTACCTGCGCATCGATTTCGTTCGTCTGGAATGGTCCGCGGAGGAGGGCAGCCAGGTCGTGGTGACGGAGCGACCGGTGTCCTGAGGGCCGGTGCGGCGTCGGCCTTTCGGCGAGCGTTGCGGAACTGCGATGGGCGTTCCCGGGATCGGCGATCGACCGGCGGCCCCGGAAACCTTCGCAAGGTGCGGAAACCTTGCGAAGGTGCGGAACCTATCGACGGCGTCATCTCACTGGACCGGCTGGGGCTGGAGAAGGTGTACGTGCAGGCAAAGCGCCGGCACAGAGCCGTCGGGCGCCGGCAGGGGACCGTGGGCCGCCCGGTGGTCCAGGGGTTCTACGGCGCGCTCGCAGGGCAGCACGCGAACAAGGGCGTCTTCATCACGACGTCGACCTTCACACAGCAGGCCCGCGACTTCGCGGGTTCCGTGGAGAGGATCGTGCTGGTGGACGGGACGCGGCTTGCGGAGCTGATGATCGACTTCGAGGTCGGGATTGCGTCCAGGATCGTGCGCGTGCCGCGGATCGATACGGACTACTTCGAGGGGTAGGGGCCCAAGCGCTACGGCACGGGGCGGCCTGCGTCGCTGACGCAGCCCGTCTACGCTTCATTGCCCGTCTCCAGTGAATCGCTATACTAGATAGCGACTGCAGCAGCGCGATCCAGCGGAGTCCGGAGGTTTGTCGCCGGGACGGCTTCGCGCAATAGCGGGAGGAGATGCCGATGCCGATCACAAGATTCGACGCAGAGAGCTGGCCCCGGTCCGCCGGCGAGTTCCGGCGCATTGTTCGGGACGCCTGGCAGGGCCATGCGCCGATCGGAATCGGCGGTGCGCCGATCAGAATCGGCGGTGCGCCACTCGATGATTTCGTCCAGTTGGTCCGCGATCTGACGCTGCTCGAACAGAAGCATGGCCTCAGCTCGACCGAGTTCCTCCAGCGCTACCAGCGAGGCGAGATGGGCGATGATATGGAGTTCGTGCGATGGGCCACCAAGGTCGAGATGTATGAGGAGATGAAGGCCGATCTCGACGACACCTTGGCCCTACTCGAGCAGTATGCCCTGCCTTCGTCGACCTAGCCACCCGGCGTGACTGCCAAGACGTGATCGCCAACCTGGGTCGCTATCTGGATCGACTGTACGCCACGATCCACTCGCGGCGCGGGACGACGATCGAGGCGTTCGAGCTGCTTGACCGGAGTGTCACAGCAGGCCGGACGAGCGAGTTCTACGTCAGACTGCGGTTCTGGGACGGCTCGCTTCTTCAGGTGGAAGAGGCCCTCGTCGCCCACGCCTATGCGATCGTCAAGACCCGGTACAGCTACCACTATCCGGACGCAGAAGGCGATCTGGTCTTTCGCTATGATAACGCTCCGCACTATCCTGACCTTCCCGGCTTTCCCGAGCACAGACACGATGCGGACAGCGTTACCCCTGCCGCCGCGCCCGATCTGAGCCAGGTGCTCAGAGAGATCGATGTCTATCTTTCCCTGCTCCAGGGCGACGACCCCGGCACGGCTTAGCTAGCTCACAACGACACCTCACCGTATGGGTGGCATGGGGACGGCTGGCCCCGATCGGGACAATGGGTGGGGGCTGAGACCACCCCAGCCCCCACGTCGCAACGCTCAGGTCCCCGTGCCTACGCCTCTAATGCCTGTTCCACCCACGCGATCGCCGCTTCCTCCTGTCCCTTTGCCTCGCGGATGATCGCGGCGAGGCGGGCGCGGGTGTCGGGCCGGCGCAGGCGCTCGGCAACTTCGGGGTCGTGCCCGTAGCCGCCCAAGACGTCGACGAGCTTGACGAGGGTCCGGACCTCGGCATCGTAGACGCCGGCGGCGGCGGTGAGCGCTGCGGCTTTGTCGGGCAGGGCCCCGGCGGCGAGGCGCAGGAAGCGGGCGGCATCCGCGCGCCCGTCGCAAGCGCTGCCCAGCGCGTCGTTGTGACACATCAGGCGAATGCCCAGGTCCTCGTCGCTCACGCCGTCGAAGTCGGCGTCGTTCTCGAGCGCGCGGGCCCACGCGTCGTAGGCGGCGAGCCCGTTGTGCCAGCGGCGGAAGCGCGGCGTGCGGGTCACGCTCACCGCCCACCCGAGTGCCGACCGGCAGGTTTCGGCGAGCGACGGCCTGGGTGACTTGTAGGCGAAGGTCACCAGGCCCGCGGTGTCGGGGTACCAGTCGCGCTTGCGGAAGGCGCCGTCCGGCTCGAAACCGAGCTTGCCCTGCGCCAGGTTCTCCTCGAAGCCCTGGAAGTGGTTCCACCCGATGAGCACGTCGCCCCCCTCGTCGTAGCCAAAGACGATGCCGCACTCCGGTAGGAGCTGAACGCCGTACGCGAGCACGGGGTAGCGCTTGTAGCGCAGGTTGTCGATCAGGATCTGCCGGAACCGGGCCTCGTCGCCGAAGTCGACGTGGTCGCCGAAATAGTCGGGGCGCTGGTAGATGCTGGTGCGCTGCGGCGCGCCGGGCGTGGTGTCGTCCATCTCGCGCCAGGTGCGGTTGCCGACCACGTAGGGGTCCCAGCCCGCAGCACGGAAGGCACGCCGGATGTGCTCGATCGGGTCCTCGCCGATGGTCAAGGTCGACTGGTTGCCGCCGTCCCAGACCTCGGTGTTCCAGGCGAGGTGGAATGCGGCGCCCGTGACGCCCATCAGGAGGGTGTAGGACAGCGGATCGCCCACGACCTTGAGCCCGGCCTCCATTGCCGCGACGAAGAAGGTGTTCTTGTAGGCGTTGTCGGTGCGCGCGGCGTCGAAGCCGATGTAGGGCACGTCCGCGATGACGCTGCGCCGTGCGGCGTTGCCGGGCCCGGGCCGGTCTCCCTGGGCATGGATGCGCTCCAGGGCGGTCTCCAGGTGCGCCGCGGCTTCGAGGTCGCTCGCCTTCGCGTCCCGCACGACCGCGGCGATGCGCTCGCGGGTGTCACGCCGGGCGAAGATCGCGGCGGGGTCGCCGGGCGCGTCGCCCACTCGATGATCCTCGCCGGTCTGTTCCCACACGCGCCACATCAGGTCGTGCTCCCGGTAGAAGCGTCCGGCTGCCTGCCCCAACTCGTCCTCGGCAAAGGGGAAGAGGGCCGCGGTGCCGGCGATCCACTCGGCGCCGTAGCAGCGGAGCTCGGCGAAGAGGCCGGCCTGCGACTGGTGGACGTTGTTGCGCTCTTGCAGCACCTCCGGCGGCACGCCGTCCACCTGGCTGTCGTCGAGCACCGCGTCGATCCAGGCATCGTAGGCAGCGATGCCGACCGCGTAGGCGGACTGCGCGAGCGGGCGCCGCAGCAGGGTCAGCCCGTTTTCGAGCCCGCCGAGGGCGATGGTGCGCGCACCGGCCCGGGCGCCGGGCTCGCCGATGAGCAGGAGCCCGCTCAGCTCGGGCAGCCAGTCGCGCTTGCGGAACATGCCGTTCTCCTCGAACTCGAGCTGCCCGGCGAAGTCCGGGAAGCCCTGGAAGAACGACCAGCCGATGAGGACGTCGCCGCCCTCGTCGTAGCCCGCGATCACGCAAGGCTCGGCTGGGCCGGCGACCCCCCAGGCGATGAGCCGGGTGGCCCTGCTGAAGGGCGGCGACGATGCGGGCGCGAAGCGTGGGGGCGTCGGTGGGGGAGGGGAAAAGCGCGGCCTCCCTCGGGGCCTGCGGGCTGCCGTTGCCCAGGATCGTCGTAGTCGTACCCCAGCGCGTCCATCACCCGGCGGAGCGGCGCCACCGGGTCGTCGTCGATGCGCAGCACGCTGTCGTTGCCCATGTCCCATTCGGCCAGGTTCCAGCTCCCGGCGAAGGCCTCGCCGGAGAGGCTCATCAGCATGCCATAGCGGCAGGCGGCCAGGGTGTCACAGCCGCTGCAGGCGTCGCCCTGGCCTGCGCGTGGCTCCTTCTTGCAGCCCAGCCGGGCGTCGCCCCGGTAGGCGAGCACGGCGCCGAGGCACGAGGGAAAGCAGATGTCCTCGGGGCACCAGGGGGAGTCGGGCGACCAGAAGCTCACCTTGCGCACGCCGGGCAGGATGTGTCGGGTCGTATCGAGTGTCTCCGTATGCGTTGTCATCGCGTCTCCTTTTCGTCTCCGAACTACGCGTTGCGAGGATATGCTATCATCATAGACGAGCCGAGTCTATCCGGCGTCTTTTGTGACGTCTATGGCAGCGTGATTCGAAAGATCAGCCTGATACAGCAGGCCCGCGACGTCGCGGGTTGCGTGGAGAGGATCGTGCCGGTGGACGGGACGCAGCCGGCGGAGCTGGTGATCCACTTCCGCGCAACCTTCGCAAGGTGTCCCCGGCCCGGCATGCAGCCGCCGGGCCGGGGCATACCCTTGCGAAGGGGCGGAGATGGCGCGCGCAAGGACACCCGGCAGTAGACGTGATGGCTTCGGTGGGTGGAGCGCATGACCGATCGTAGTCCCGAGCTCCGCCCGAATCGTTCCCTGCCGGCCCACTTGCGCAGGAGTTCATGGCCGGGATGGGGCCGCTGGAGGTGGCGTCGCACCACAACGAGATCCGCCAGTCGGTAGCGGCGACTTCGGTCGACGGCGGCGTACCTGGAGGCCATGGGCACCTTGGTGAGTCCCGGGGGGCACATCGAGCTCTGGCGGATTCACCGTTAGCACGAGGTCGCGGGCGCGGCATTGGGGAGGATAGGATGAGCGGTGAGGGGATCTGGCCCGAGGTCGAGCTTGGTGGGCAGGTGGCGATCGTGACCGGCGGCGGGCGCACGGTCCTGCGGCGATGTGGGGCTGCGGGGCGACGGTGTGTCGATCGCATTGGCGCCGGGGCCGCAGCGGTCAGGGGCGCGAGCGACGAGTGCTGCAGTTCTGCGGATCCGTCTTGCATGTCGGCCATTCGTCTTGTATCATGAGGTCGGAGGATGACATGGACGCATTGACGACAACGGTGACGAAGCGGGGGCAGACGGTGATCCCGGCGGCGCTGCGCAAGCAGTATGATATCGAGGCCGGCGATCGTTTGGCGTGGATCGACACCGGGACGTCGATCAAGGTGCTTCCCTTGCCGGCCGATCCCATCTCCGCCCTTCGCGGGAGCGGGGCAGGCGAGCACCTTGTCGAGCGGCTGCTGGAGGCCCGCAAGGAGGACCGCCTTCTCGAGGAGGGCGGCGACCGGTGAATGCATCGCCAAGGTACCTCCTCGATACGTCGGCCATCCTCACGCTGATTGAGGACGAGCCGGGCGCCGACCGGGTCGAGGCGCTGCTGCGAGAGCACGGTGAGGACGTCCTGCTGCCGTTTGCCGTGATGATGGAGGTCACTTACATCACGCTGCGCGAGGCGGGGGAGGCTGTGGCCGAGCGACGCTATGCGCTGATGCGCCAGTTACCGTGCACGGAGCTGTGGGCGGTCGACGAGCCCACGCTCCTGACCGCTGCGCGCTTCAAGGCGACGGCGCGGGTCTCGTTCGCCGACGCCCTGATCGCGGCGTTTGCCGTCCGCCACGGTGCGACCCTGGTGCACAAGGACCCCGAGTACGAGGCTTTGGGCGACCGCGTATCGCTGGAGGCGCTCCCCTACAAGGTTGGCTCTGCGCGCCAGGCGTGTCGCCGGCGCGACGAAGGGATCGTGCCCTTGTAGATGATGTCCAGCATCGACCGGATCGACGCGAAGTCCTCGTCGGTGACCAGGGTCCTGTAGATGCGGCGCGCCTCCGCGCGGCCCGTGCAGAGCCATACGCCGTCGATCAGGACGAGGTTGGCGTCCCCGCAGGCCTTCGGGCAGTTCCCGCACTTGAAGTCCTCTATGGCCTCACGGATCGCCGGCGCGTAGGTCTGACGCGCGCGGATGAGCGCCTCGGCGTGTTCCACGGGCAGCGTGAACTCGACGGCCACGAACTCCGACGCCAGCGAGAAGATGGCCAACGGTCGCTTGCCCTTCGCGGCGAAGCTGACGCTCCAGCAGGGCCATTCGCCGTAGGTGAAGAAGCCGGAGCACGCGAGCCCGGCCTGGTCCGTCAAGGCGGCGACCATGTCCAGCCAGGTCTGGCGGCGGGCGCCCGTCATGGTCAGGATGTCGGGGCGGGTGGGGACCAGGGGCTCTCGGGGCACCGGTCGTCTCAGGAACCCCGCTTCGTAGTCGGCCTTCATGAAGATCCCGATCTTGTTGTAGGCGCAGTCCCGCAGCTCGCCCTCGATGGACTCGGTGCTGACGGCGAACGCGTGCAGCGCCGGAAGCAGGTCGGGGTGCCCGGCATAGGTGAGGCCGATGTCCGACGCCTTCGCCGGCGACGCGACCTCGTTCCCCGCGGCGAGGTAGCGGACCGCGAACCCGTGCCGCTCCAGGTGTGCCTTTCTGCGGCTGAGGTCGCTGTTCCTGTAGGCTGTCTTGAGCTGTGCCTTGCCGATCACGAGCTCGGGCCGCCCGTTGGCCCGGAGCGTTCCGAACGCAGCCACGGCGTACAGGAACGAGAGCGTGGCCACCAGGTCGGGGAGGTCCTTGAGCGGCTCAACGTCGGAGTAGAGGCGGCGCAGCAGGTCGTGGTGCGCCCGCAACCCGCCCGCCGCATCGCCTGGCAGGTGCCCAAGCACTGCCGCCAGCTCCGGCGACTCCGAGGTGGGACAGAGGTTGTCGACCAGATACCGAGCCTTCATCTCCAGGGGTGCGTCTTTGGGCATGATCATCGTCACCTCCACCGGTCGGGATCGTGTGACAGGATGACCTCATGCTACGCCAAACGGGCACAACTGCCGCTCCCGGGCGCCTGGTGCGGATGCGCAACACGGCGGGGCACGCCGCTTTCGGTATCGGCTGCGCCATCATCCGGGAGACGGCCATTGTCGACGTGCCGCGCCTGCGCGAACAGGTCGCTGCGATCCTTGCGGCCGAAGAGGCCGAGCCGGGTGTGCCCGAGGCGTCGTCCGACCGCCCTGCGAGCTGCACGGACTTCGCCGATATCAGGGCGCTACTGGGGCCACCGTGGGCGTGGGCGTGGGCGTGAGGGTGAGGTGGGCTCAGGGGTGGGCGTCGGCATCACGTCAGCGAAGACGACCTCCTCGAAGCCCAGCGCCAGCAGGAAGGTTCTCAGGAATTCCTCGCCGTTCGTCTGCGCCTGGGCCACCAGCCCGTCCTCGAGTGCTCCCGCCAAGATCATCTGCTCCGCCTCGCGACGTGCCTCCGTCTCCAGGTCGGGATTGAGCCCAATCACACCTGTCGCTCGGTCGTACACGTAGGTCTTCTCGTTGTCCAGTGTGGCCACGAATACCTCAGCCGCGGGCAGCCGGACGAAGAGCGTACCGGTCGACGAGATCGCTACATCCGCCGGCGACAGCTTTGCGAGGTCGATCCCGCCGATCACCTCGCCCACCGCGACCAGCAGAACCCTGTCACCGAACAAGAAGGCCAACGGGCCCTGCCCCGTTTCCGCTGTGATGACCTTCTCGATGTGATACGAGATCGTCTCCAGCCTCGCCAAGCTCTGCACACTGCGGATGACCGTCGACGAACTCGGGTAGATCGTTGGCGTGGGCTGCGGGACGAGCGGCTCCAACGTCCTCGGTTCGTCGGTGGCCGGTATCGACGCGGGCGCACTGCGGGTGGCGATCAGCCAGACGCCCACCGCGACGACGGCAAGGAGCGCCAGCACCAGTAGCACGCGCGCAAGTGTCTTCATTGTAGCTCTACTCCCTTCGAAGTGCGTGGTTGTGCCGGCCAGGGAAAGGGGCAGGCATCGGGACGCCCGGCCTAGCGCATCCTGGCCGCAAGCATACACCCTCTTGCACAGTGCGTCAATCAGCCCCGATCCCTGGGGTGCGTTGTAGGGTGGGGGCGAGTCGTCATCCTGAGCGCGCGCCCACCGCGTGGGCGCGCGAGGGATCTCTGGCCACGGATGCAGCCGTAACCGCAAGGCGGAGATCCTTCACTTCGTTCGGGATGACAAGGCGGCAATCTTCTTTATTCCCCCGACCCAATCCTGAAACGCACCCTCCACGCAAGCCCAGGGCGTACGCATCTCGTAGAGACGTGGCGGTGCCACGTCTCCGGCGAGGCGCGCTACGGCTTCAGCACCTTGTCCCGTCGCCGGAACACGCCCCACCGGGGCGTCTCTACAACGCAGACTCAAGCACGAAGCGTCATCAGCGTTATTCACCGACTCATTTCTGACCCAGATGCGTATGCCCTGACGCAAGCCCTGTTGACTCCGTAGACAGGCCGGCGTATGATGCGATTGAGGCACTGCAGCGACTCACGTTCGATCTTGCCTTCACCCCTGCCCGAAGCACGCCTCATGCGCCGCTGCAGGCCAGACGTCGTGTCAGTGATTGACTGCGCCAACCGGCCTGACCCCGCACCGTGGGACTCGGCCCGCAGAGAGGGGATGACCGGCTCAACAGGAAGGGATTCCCGTGGGGCCGCCCCATCGCGCAAAGACCGTGGCAAGCAGGCTGTGCAGTGCATCTTCGAACGCGTCGAAGGGAGGGACCAAGATGAAACGCAGGCTCACGGGACGGATGGTCGCGCTGTTGGTGGTCGTGATGGCCCTGGCACCGGTGGTTCCGCGTGGACACGCAGCGCTGGCGAGCATACCGCTAGACACCAGCGGCCCCGTCGTCTACGTCGATGCCGACGCGACGGGCGCCAACAACGGGACGTCCTGGGGCGATGCCTTCACGACCCTTCAGCCTGCCCTGGACGCAGCCGCGGCGGGCGACGAGATCTGGGTGGCTGCGGGCACGTACACGCCAACCTCCCTGAGCACTCCGGGCGACCCGCGCTCGGCGACTTTCGAGCTCAAGGGCGGCGTGGCCCTCTATGGCGGATTCGACCCGAGCGTAGGCGATGATACGTGGGGCGAACGCGACTGGGTGAATGACGAGGCCCTCCTCAGCGGCGACATCGGGATTTCAGGGGATCCTGCCGACAACGTCTACCACGTGGTCAGCGGCAGCGCGGTGCTCGAGACCGCCGTGCTCGACGGCTTCACGATCACCGGCGGCAACGCCGGGTCCGGCAACGGCGGGGGTATGCTCAATGACGGCGCGAGCCCAACGCTGGCAAACCTGATCTTCAGTGGCAACACCGCCAGCAATGGCGGTGGGATTGAGAACGCGAACGGCAGCAACCCAACGCTGATCCATTGCACCTTCAGCGGCAACACTGCAGCCAACTACGGCGGGGGGCTATACAACCGGCAAAGCGACCCGACGCTGACCTTTGCACCTTCGCGGGCAACTCGGCCCTCCAAGGCGGCGGGATGTTCAACGACTCCTCCTCGCCGGTGGTGACCCGCTGTACCTTCTCGGGCAACTCGGCCACCGAATACGGCGGCGGTATGGACAACTACAACTCCTCTTCGCCGACGGTGAGCAACTGCATCTTCGCGGGCAACTCGGCCGCCGTACGGCGGCGGGATGGACGCCTACAACTCCTCGTCGCCGGTGGTGACGAACTGTACCTTCTCGGGCAACTCGGCCACCACCTACGGCGGCGGGATGTACATCGAACTCTCTTCGCCGAAGCTGACCAACTGCATCCTGTGGGGGGATAGCCAAGACGAGATAGTCGAAGATACCAGCTCGCCGACCGTCACCTATAGCGACATCCAGGGCGGCTACTCAGGAGACGGCAACATCAATGCCGATCCTCTGTTTGTCGATGCGGACAACGGCGATTTTCACCTCACGGCGGACTCGCCGTGTATCGACGCGGGCACCAACACGGCGCCGGACCTGCCAACGCTTGACTTTGAGGGCGATGCACGGGTGATCGATGGCGATGGCGACGGCACGGCCACCGTGGACATGGGCGTCGATGAGGCGTGGGGGCCGCCGCCGGCGATCATCTACGTGGATCAGGATGCGACCGGCGCGCACGACGGCACCTCCTGGAAGGATGCCCTGACCGATCTGCAGCACGCGCTGACCTGGGCCGTGGACGGCGTTGAGATCCGGGTGGCGGCGGGCACCTATACGCCCACGCAAGAACTCTCGCCGGGTGACCCGCGCTCGGCGGCCTTCCAGATGAAGAATGGGGTGGCGATGTACGGCGGATTCGACCCGACCGTGGGCGACATAGCGTTTGCCGATCGGGACTGGGTGGCGAGTCCCACCGTCCTGTCCGGCGATCTCGACGGCAACGACCTGACCGGTCCCTACGGGGTGATAACCGACACGGCCAATATCACCGGGACTAACAGTTACCACGTCTTCTACCATCCGGCGGGCACGAACCTGGACGGCAGTGCGGTCCTCGACGGCTTTACCATCACCGGCGGCAACGCGAATGGTGATTCTTACCCCGACAATGCCGGCGGCGGGATGTATAACGACTCCTCCTCGCCTGCAGTGATCCACTGCACCTTCTCGGGCAACTCGGCACTCTCCGGCGGCGGGATGGCCAACCTACTCCTCCTCCTCGCCGGCGCTGAGCGATTGCATCTTTACCGGTAACAGCGCGGGCAGCAGTGGAGGCGGGATGTCCAGCGTTCACTCCGATCCGGTGGTGACCAACTGTACCTTCTCGGGCAACAACGCCGTCAGTTCCGGCGGCGGGATGTATAACGATTTCTCCCTGTCAACGGTGACCAACTGCACCTTCTGGGGTAACTCGGCCGCCTCCGGCGGTGGAATGTACAACTATCAGTTCTCGCCAACCGTGACCAATTGCATTCTCTGGGGGGACGACAATGAGGAGATCAGCGGCAATGGGTCTCCTGCGGGGGTGACCTACAGCGACGTTCAGGGCGGCTATTCGGGGACCGGCAATATCAACGAGGACCCGCGGTTCGTGAGCCCCGGGAGCGGTGACTTCCACCTCGGGCCGGGCTCGCCGTGCATCGATGCGGGGACCAACGCCGCGCCGGACCTGCCGGCGTTCGACTTCGAGGGCGATGACCGGGTGATCGACGGCGACGGCGACGGCACGGCCACCGTGGACATGGGCGTCGATGAGGCGTCCGGGTATGTCGTCTTTCTGCCGCTGGTCCTGAGGGGGGAGTAAGCGGCGGATGCCTCACCGCGAGGCGCAGCGCATCAGGGTGTCCGCGGGGTGGATCATGTCCCGTGACCTACACGGGACATGATCCACCCCGCGGCCGACATGGCTAGCCGGGAGAACCGGGCCGGAGACAGATCCAACAGCTTGCTGGCACCCTGGATCTCACAATGTTGCTAGCGACGCGCCCCAAACTCACTCACATTCATCGTGAATGACTTCCCATCGGTGACGATGCGGTGATTCTTCCCGTCCACACCATACCGAATGTCCTCAAGAATGACTTCTGCGGGGATCACGTTGATCACTATCCCCGCATCGATCAATGAGAAGATGCGGGTTCGCAGTCCGTCCCTGCGTACGAAATCATTGGTGATCTCATCGTACACATACTCATACCCACAGACCCTTACTGTCGCTCCCGTTGGTACTTGGACCTCCCCAACGAAGTGCCGACGGAGATCCTCCGCGAACAGCCTGCGTGTGATCACGTAGACCTTCTCTCCCTTGGACAGCATCAGAGGTTGCCTCCTTTTGTAGCTCGACCCGAAGGTCGCCCACCCATGATTCTGCAGAACCCCCCACATCATACGCCAGGTCCGCAGTTTTGCGTCGGCGTCGCTTTCTGTGAGGGCTGATGCATTGACCGCGTCGGGATGCGCTCGCGCAGTCTATGATCGACCTCAACATCGGCGCGACGCCGGCGGTACGCGCTCCTGTCACCGGTCCCGGCTATGGATCATGTCACCGCAGTCACCCCGGCAAGAAAGCCGCGCAGCATATCCATGTAGCGGCCAAACTGCTCGTACCGCACGCAGTGACCGGATCCCTCCATCCTGATGACGCGCAGTTGCGGCACAAAGGACTGAAATGCGGCGGTGCTCTCGGCGGTGATCATCCCCCCTCGATCGGGGTCCGCGGCGATCAGCAGAGCCGGACAGGTAATGCGCCGCAGCACCACCGGCCAATCGACGCTGCCGGTCGGATCGAAAGCTGCGGTCTTGGGGCTGAGACGAAGCTTGGAATCGGCCCACAGTCCGAGTGTGGCTTCCGACCACGCCGGTGCGGCTGCGCGCTGCTCGGCGATCAATTGCTCGCGCGGCTTGCTCTGGCGACTCGCGATGCCCTCCATGATCCGCGCGTGCCGGCTCGGGTCGTGCGGCATGTGCATCGCCGCCAATCCCAGCGGGGCTGCGTCTTCCAGCAGGATCGCGCCGGGACCGTCGGGGTGGAGCCCCGCCAGTGCGATCGCGGTCCCGCCGCCCATCGAGTGTCCCACCACCGCCGGCCGGTGCAGACCCAGCGCGGCGATCACACCGTACAGGTCCTCTGCCATGTCAGCCATCGTGTAGCCCTGGTCCGGCGCGTCCGACTGCCCGTGGCCACGGGCATCGACCATGATCACGTCGTAGTCCGGTGCCAGCACCTCCGCCACCGGCGTCCAGCACAGGCCGTCGTCAGAAAACCCGTGCGCCAGCACAACCGGCGGTTTGGCGCCGCCCGTGCGTGTGGTGTGCAGACGCAGACCGTTCACCTGCACATCAGCGGATTCCCACGTAGCCATCAGCATCCTCCCTCTCTCTCATGACCCTGACCGCCCAAGTACCCCGACGTCAGCCCGATCGACCGGCACAGACAGCGCAGGGGACTGAGCAGCAGTATAGCCCGGTTCGGCGCAGGCGCCTTCTATCCCGAGATCCTGCCGATCGACGGCAACGCGCTCGCGAAGCTGCGGTTCGATGTCACCGTTATCAAGCTTTGGCCCTCTGTTGTGCTATACTGACCGCAATGAGGCATACCTGGTGGCGTCTTGCCGGCGAACAGGCGGCATCGGACGCACCTTGGGCACAGGTTCTGAGACGTCGCTATCCTACTCTGAACGTAGTAACCGGACACGCATGCGGATGGGGAGGAACGCGGTCATGAGAAAAGCGATTGTGCTTGAACATATCTCGCTTGATGGGGTCATACAAGCCCCAGGCACGCCGGACGAGGATCGCAGCGGCGGTTTCGCCTACGGCGGGTGGACTCAGCCATATACCGACGCGATTCTTGGTGCGGTCTTGAGACGGCAGATGGCCCTGCCGTTCGACCTGTTGCTGGGGCGAAAGACCTTTGAGATCTGGGCACCGTATTGGCCGCACCATGGCGGACGCATGGCCGGGCGTCAACACGGCGACCAAGTACGTCGCCTCGAATACCATGACGTCCAGCGAATGGCAGCCGTCCGTGTTCCTAAACGGAGATATCGCGGGAAAAGTCGCCGAAATCAAGCAAGGGCAGGGGCCCGATCTGCACATCTGGGGAAGCGGCAATCTCCTTCAGACGCTGATCAAGCATGACCTGATCGATGCGTTCTGGCTGATGATCTACCCGGTAACGCTGGGTGCCGGAAAGCGGTTGTTTGGCACCGGCACGATGCCGACGGCGTTCGAGGTGACGGAAAGCACGGTCAGCTCGAAGGGCGTCATTGTCGTGGCCTACGA
The DNA here is from genome assembly GCA_963775195.1 of uncultured Chloroflexia bacterium. Taxonomy (GTDB): domain Bacteria; phylum Chloroflexota; class Anaerolineae; order B4-G1; family SLSP01; genus PWVB01. Next base: position 875,376 of record CAVZIC010000015.1, on the reverse strand, counting down.
GCGTGCAGGCGCCATCGACCCGAGGTGAGACCGGGATTTCGTCCCTTTCGGCCATTTCGTAGTCCAACGCACGGGGGGCACTTTATGTCGTAGATGCCAACGGGTTAGCCACCGGTCTGCCACCCACCCGGACGACCTGTCCTGGGGGTTCGTAGAACAGCAGTTGCGCGGAATATGCTTGTCCTTGTGACCACCCAAAGGAGGAGTCTGATGAACCGCAGGTCGCTTTTGGTTCTCGTCTCGATTCTGCTCATTGCTCTGGCAATCCCCGGACTGGCGCTCGCCCTGATCGGCGATTTCGACACCAATGGATCGGTGGATGACGCCGATATGGCCGTTCTCACGGATGCTTACGGCAGCCACTCCTGGAATCCGGTTTCGCCGAACTGGGACTGGCGTGCCGACATCAACAACAGCGGCAAAGTTGACCTGACCGACCTCGCCATTGCCGGCTACAACTACGGCGACACCTACAATTTCCACTGGCCGCGCCGCATTTCTAACGGTCGGGATGGCGATCCTGACCTCACCCGGGTCACCGATATCGATACCGCCGTTGACCAACTCGGTCACGTTCACATCGTCTGGCACGAATCGGGGACTTCATCCGACTGGCTCTACTACACCCAGCTCGATGCAGCCGGGAACAGCCTGATCGAAGATATGCTGATCGGCACCCATGCTACGGATGCCCGGATCGCCGTGGATGACCAGGGCAACGCGCACATCGTGTGGGATGGCGTCTACGATGTGCCGAACGGGAAAAGCGGCATTCTCTACACCAAACTGGACGGCGAGGGGCGGATATTGGTGTCGGGGAAAGTGGCATGTGACAGGTGTCTGTCTCCCGCGGTGGATACCGACAGCTACGGTCATGCGCACATCCTGGCGCGGGACAGCTCCGGCAGGTTGTTCTACCAGATTCTGGACGATAGCGGCAACTTCCTGCTGGGGAAAACCCGGCTCAACACCCAATTCAGCGCGCTGGGTGGGGGAATCAGACCCGACATCGCCATCTATGCGGACGATACCCGCCACATCCTGTGGTACGAGGATACCCCCGGTGTGTCGGGAGACCTGATCTATACCCGCATCCCGGTAGGAGATATCCCCTCACCCAACCAGCTTTATTTCACCCACATCACCAGTTGGAATTCCCACCGTCTGATGGTGCAGACGGATTCCCAGGGCGCGGCGCACGTCCTGTGGCACGACTACCGCGGCACCAGCGACACCCTGGGATCGATCTTCTGGAAGCGTATCAATCCGGATGGCACGGTGACCGCGGAGAAGATGGTGAGCAACGGGGGCTACCACGAGACGCCTCTGGAGATCCGCTTCTATATTGATGAGAACGACCGCATCCACTACGTAGCACGCAACCAGAACATCGATCTGGGTTACGGCATGCTGGATCGCGACGGAAATGAGCTGATCCCCTACCAGCGAATTCACTACCAGGATATCAACAAGCCCAATGTCGTAGCCATGCCCGGTGGGGAGGCCATGGTCGTTTTCGAGGATTACAACGGCCAATATGGTCCCAACCCCTTGATGATGATGTCCACCGTAGCCGATCCCGATGCCAATGACATGACCCGGCCCGACCTGGTAATCGATCGCGCCCACGCAGATGCCAATCCCTGGATCGCTCGGGTCATCGACAGCGCCACCCTGACCGTCACTGTCACCAATGACGGCTGGGCGGATGCGAGTAACGTGGTTCTCAGGTTTGAAGAGACCGTCTCCAACACCACCATTCCCCAGGTGGCCATCGGCACCCTGCCCCTATACGGCAGCGTCACGGTCACGCGCACCTTCACGATACCGTTGTTGGAGGACATCACCGTGCTGCCCATCCGCGTCACCGCCGGCACTCCGGATGCCGAAACAACGCTGGCGAACAATGTGCTGACGCTCACCCTGGGTGTGATTCCCCCGGCGCACAGCGTTGATCTCACGGTGGCGGCTTTCGATGAGACCTATGCACCCAATGACCGCGCCCTGGCTGCTTATCTCCTTGGGGGGCAGCTAACGGTTGAGGTTCCCGCGCTGGGATACGAGGCTGAGGTCACCTCGACACGCGCCCTGAACGGTTTCATCGGTGTACCCCTGGATCCCGCGGGTGGTACCACGTGGAATACCTCGATGCGACTGACCCTGACCGGGCCGGGTTATACCACTGCCACCCAGGAGGTGACTGCCGCCCGGCTGGTTGACGACCCTTACCGGGTCAGGCTGACACCCACGGTGCCAATTCCGCTGTATGTCAACCGGTGGGGAGCGCTGGCGGGTACCGTCTACACCGGCACGACGCCGACCACACCGCTGCCCGGCGTCACCGTCAATCTGGACGATGGGCGCAGCACCACCACCGATCTCCAGGGCCGGTTCGAGTTCACCAAAGTGGTCAGCGGCAGCCATTCGATCGTCACATGGCATGCCGGCAATACACCCACCAGCACGCGCGTTGATATAGCGACCGGGGTCACAACCACGCCGGAGATCCCAATGCCGCCTACAACCCGCGGATACGTGCAAGGCGTCGTAACGGATGATCTCGGACGGCCCTTCGTGGGTGTCACCGTGGCCCTCAAGGGGGACGGCACGCTCATCGACTCGTGGGACACCGACAATCAGGGCGCCTTCAGTTTCGATGTGGACGATGTGAAGAGCTTCACGACCTACACAATCGAGTCAACCTGCGGCATGTGCGATCCCTATGTCGGCACGCCCTTTGCCTTGACGGCGGGTATTCCCGAAATCCACGATTTCACCTTGAGCTGGACTTTGACCGCTGCGGACTTACACACCGACGACGAGGTTACCTCGTGGGAACAGGTTGAACGGTACAACAAGCTGGATGAAGACAGCCTGTCGATCGGCGAGCTGATTGTCTACAAACTCGCCGACCTCAAGAACAAGCTGGAAAACTATGAGGTCGGTGTCTGGTGGGGCAAGTACCACTACTCGCTGGGCCTGAACTACAGCGAAGCCGGCGGGACCAAGACCGTCGAGAACCTGAGTGTGGACCTGGCCAACTACAACCTGTATTCCTATGACGTTCAGGGAGGCAGTTACCACGGCGGCGTGGAGGATATCGACCGCACAGCACTGCGCGTCGACTATGCCGACCTGGTGGAGATCGATGCTAGCAACAACGTCATTGGTGATAGCTTGTGGCACGATTCGCAGCAGTGGTATGCTGCCGATCCGGAAGGTATCCCCAGTTGGAATATCTACAACGTCCATTCGTCAACACCCAACTGGAGCCAAACCGCCGTCCGCATTTTCGTCCGGGTTGGCCAATATACCTCCGATCCCGATACAGGTCACTGGACCTCATGGCATCCGCCGGTCGCCGCTGTATCCCTGAGCGGATCAGGTTCGGGAGCCGGCGCCGATTTCCAGGTGCTCATCTGGCGGTTGTCTACGAACCAGGTTGAAGTGCTGAAGTCCATGGCGTACTACGCAGACGTGGTCGGAAGCAATCTCAACGCCCTGAATACACCGCTCCCGGAGGGTATCACCGCACCCCAGGCTGTCGTGGTCAGTTTGGACTTCCCGGAGGGCACGCCCGCCCGTGTGGGTTCGCCCTTCCCGGTGGACATCATGGTGTCAGGCGCTACGGACCAACCGCTGTATGCCCTGGGATTTGACCTGACGTTCGATCCGGCTGCGATGCAGATCTCCGGCGTGCAAGGCTGCGCCTGACTTCCAGGGGCCTTTCGGTTACTGGGCGGTTGTACCCGATCCGGCAGGCGCCAATACCAGCGGCACACTCACGAATGCCGCCGTGGTGCGCCTGGGAGCATCCGGCGGCATCACTACAGGTCGGGCGGCGCGCATCCTCTTCACGCCCATCGCGGTCACCGACCGGACCGACATCCAGATATCGGGGGTACTGCTGGCTGACCTCAGCGGGGAAACCTATACGGCGGATCAGTTGGACGGCATCATTCATACCGATATCCAACCCGCCCAGTTGTTCCTGCCGCTGGTGGTGCGCGCTCCGTAGGGGAGAGGTCTCACAGCATAGGCCGCCTTCTTGGGGGGGCGGCGACTCGTGCATGCGTTGCCAAGGTGCCTCCTCGACCGCTCGCCGCATACTCGGGCCGCCGCCCCCGCGACCCCGGGATGCAGGCGGCACTCGCTACAGGTCCGCTGATCCCGCCGCACCGCGGATGGCTCTATCACGATCGTGTGCGCCGGTCGCCTGATCCGGCTCAGGACGACCGGCGCACACGCCTGCCGGGGGCCGGCCCCGCCCCATCGGCAAGCCGTAGAACCCGCAATCAAACCCGTATGCCGTCCGCGCCTATCGCCTCACCAGGACGATGGTGACGTCGTCCTCTGTGTTTCCGGTGGCCCCTGCCCTTCCGGGAAGGAAGTACTGCCGCTCAAGCGGCCCTACCAGCGGCGCCACGAGCGAGATCGAGTTGGCGAGTTCGGTGTTGAGGGTCCCGATGGTATCGGGAAGCGCGTCCATGATCCGGTCCGCAATGCTGCCGCTCTTGATGCCGGACTCGACCCAGCACCCGTACCAGTCGACGTAGCCGCCCAGGGTGCCGGCGCCGTTGACGTAGAGGTAGATCCAGTAGCGGATCTCGGCGTCGTAGTCCCACCAGTTGGGTACGTCGACCCTCACCGGGATGCGGACGTAGACGAAGCGCCTCGATGGCGAGAAGCTGGGCCACATATCCCAGGTGATGATCGGGCTTCCCCGCAGCGAGATCCGCGGAACGCCGGCGGCATACTCGCCGATCCTTCCCCCGAGCCCGAGGCTTCCCAGCGCTATGGACACCTCTTTCTCGGGATCGAAACGGCGCACTGCCAGGATCGAGGAGGTGCGATCGTTGATGAACCCGCCCACGTAGCTCGTCCACACGGTTGCGCCCGACCTGCCGGGGTACCTGGCGTAGCGGCCCACGAAGCCCCTGTGCTCGAAGAGGATCATCTCACCCCTATCGCCGGCGCTGGTGCCCACGTAGAGAGACGAGATCGCATCGTTGTAGCTGCTTCCGATCCACGAGACCAACCGGTAGACCCATCCGGGGCCGTGGTTGAGGAAATACGACCAGCCGTGGTAGTTGGCGTGCTGGTAGAACCTGGCCCAGATGCTGTCGCTCCCCTCCTTCGACTGCCCGAGCACCGCCAGGGCTCTCTCGACCATCTTTTCGGTGTCGCTGTCGGGCTCACCGGCAGCCACGAGCCCGTTCACGGCATCCTCAATGAGAAGCTGGTTGGCCATGGAGGGATCCGCACGGCATCGCTCCGTCAGCATCTCCAGGATCTCGCCGGGGTCGCCTTTCTCAGACTCGGTCTGCCGGTGGGCGATCTCGGCGGGTAAGAAGCGGCCCAGGTCGGCCATCAGGTTTTCTCTGGCGAAGTGGTCGTCGTCGTTGAGCCGCGCCTCCTCCAAGGTCGGCCTGATCTGATAGTCGTGTGGCTCGACGAGCAGTTGCCTCAGAGCGGGCCGGCCTTCCGCCGCAACGGATCCCCCGTAGTCCTCTCGGATGGCCTTGGCCCTCGCAGCCAGCGCTTCCAGGCCCTTGGGGTCCATCAGCATCATCTCAAAGTCTAGCTTCTTCATCTCCTGCACTCCTTTCGCTCTACGATCAACGCACGTGGTCTGACGTTCGAGCCCTCGGTAGATGCATAGACATCATCTCCTTCCCAACCGTGCAGCGAGTCGCCGCCCGACGCAGCAGGCGGCCTCCATCGTCGAGCCGGAGCCCGGGTGGCCCGGCAGGGTGTGAAGGAAGGGCGAGCAGTGAGGTGCCCGGAGGACAGGGATGCAGCAGTGTGTTACGTGTGGGTGATTGTGTGGCGGTGGTGCAAAAGCGGATCACGAAGATGCACTCTCATTGTATGATAGGATTCGCGGCGGCGCAAGTCCCGGTCTGTCAGCGGGTGCATTGGTAAGCTTGAGGAGGATAGGCGTCAGCCGTTGCCGGCACCGGATGCGCCGGCGGTGCCCGGCACCTGGGCCGGGGGAGGCGCCCAGCCGCGGTGGCCTTGTCGCCAAGTGCCAGGCACTCCGCCGCAGACGGCGGGAAGTGCCAGGCACTGAGAGGGGTGAGGGCGTGCCCGATGGGTTGCGCCCGCGGTTCACCGGAACGAAGTATCGGCTCCTATCCCGGCATATGCCCGATGTGAGCACGGCCTTGACGAAGGCGCCAGGAGCGGTAGGCTGAGGGACGTTGTCCATAACACTTGAGGGGGTAGAGTATGCTGCTCGATATCGTGTGGAACCACTCGGAACGCCGTCTGCGCGCGGGTTGGCGGCTGTTGGTCGCGATCATCATAGGTATCCTGGGGATCAGCCTGCTGCGCCTGGCGGCCCTTGCCGTGATCACGCTTGCGCTCATGGTCGCGGGGCAGATCCCGTTCGGCGCGCTCGGTGACGGGCAGGCGCTCACGGCGGCGATTAACGTGGCCTTCAGGCAGCTCCCGCTCCTCGACAGCGTGCGGTCGATCTTGGTGCTCCTGCTGGTCATGGGGGTCGCGATGCTGCTGGCGCGGTGGATCGACCACCGGCCCTGGCGGGATTACGGTTTCCACTTCAGCGGGGTGTGGTGGCGCGACCTGGGGTTCGGGGTCGTCCTGGGCCTGGTCCTGATGGGGGCCATCTTCGGGGTCGAGCTGGCGGCGGGGTGGGTGTCGGTGAGCGGGTTCCTGGCGAACGGACAGCCGGGGCTCCCCTTCTGGCAGCTCCTGGTGGACGGGGCCTTCGCCTACGTGCTCGTCGGCGTGGAGGAAGAGCTGCTGACGCGTGGGTACCTGATCCGCAACCTGGCGGAGGGGCTGCGCATGCGCCCCAAGGCGGCAGTCCTGGTGGCCTATGTGCTCATGTCGATGTTCTTCGGGTTGTTGCACCTCGCCAACGCCAACGCCACGCTGGTCAGCACGCTCTACCTGACCGTGGCGGGGCTCTTCCTGGGGCTGGGGTTCGTCCTTACCGGCGAGCTGGCGATCTCGATCGGCCTCCACTTTGCCTGGAACTTCGCCCAGGGCTTTATCTTCGGCTTCCCCGTCAGCGGGGGCGCGAACAACCTGTCGCTGCTTGCCACGCAGCAGGGCGGCCCGGACGTCTGGACCGGGGGCGCGTTCGGCCCCGAAGGCGGGCTGATCGGGCTGCTGGCCATCCTCCTGGGCACGCTCATGGTCTACGGCTGGGTCCGGTGGACGCGGCGCCGGGCCGCCGTGCAGACCGAGCTGGCGCAGTACGAGGTCCCCGCGCGAGACGCGGCGTGAGGCCGGTCGCCGGTCCCGCCGGTCCCCCGGCTCTGCCATCCGGAGCGGGCTCCACAACCGATCGTACGGGCGCTTCTCCAACCCAACACGATCCATGTGTCAACCCACCCCGTAGGTCTGGTGGCACTGTTTCCGCTATTATGATAAGACTATTAGTCCATATATGGAGGAACCATGCAGACCAGACTGAATCCGTATCTGAGCTTCAAAGACAATGCCCGTGAGGCGATGGAGTTCTACCGGTCGGTCTTTGGCGGCAAGCTGACGGTGAGCACGTTCAAGGAGTACCACGCGTCGGAGGATCCCGGCGAGGACGACAAGGTCATGCATGCCATGCTTGAAGCCGAGAACGGCATCGTGTTCATGGCTGCCGACACACCCAATGCCATGGACTATCGGCCCGGCGCGAGCATCAGTATGTCGCTCAGCGGCGACGACGAGAAAGAGCTGCGGTCCTATTTCGAGAAGCTCTCGGCGGGCGGCAAGATCGTGATGCCCCTGGAGAAAGCGCCCTGGGGTGACTCATTCGGGATGTGCACGGACCGGTTCGGGGTGAAATGGATGGTGAACATCACCGGACAGCCCAGCGCTTGAGGACCTATGACAGAGAGAGTCGATAGGGCGTCACGGGTGATCCACGCGTCGCCTTCCGCTATCTACCGGGCGTTCGCAGAGCCCGGCCTGATGGAGCAGTGGCTGCCGCCGGAGGGCATGACCGGCGAGATGCTGCACTTTGACTTCCGCCCCGGCGGCAGCTACCGGATGCGCCTGACCTACGAGGACGCCCACGCGGGGCGGGGCAAGACCTCCGATGATTCGGACGAGGTCGCGGTGCGGTTGGTTGAGCTCGAACCGGACCGGCGCATCGTGGGAGAAGCCGATTTCGTGAGCGACGATCCGGCTTACGCCGGCACGATGCGGATGACCTGGACCTTCGAGCCGAGCGAGGACGGCACGCGCGTCACGGTGCGCGCCGAGCACGTGCCCGAGGGCATCCGGCCCGAGGACCACCAGGCGGGACTCACCTCGTCGCTGGCCAACCTGGCTCGATTCACGGAGGCGCGCTAGTGCTCAGTTAAGCCGGTCTTTGAGGTTCGCAGTAACGACTTCAGTCGTTCTGGTGCCCCAGAAGGCGCGCCCAGCAGACTGGGCGGCGCCAGAACCGATGAATCGGTTACTACGAACCAACTTGACTGTGTACCAGGGCACCCGCGGAAGGCCCATGGGGTTACCTTCACGAGCAGGCGCCCACGATACAAGAGAACCCCAAAGGTCTCAGCCACCGCTTTCGGCTCATCAGGGGGTTCGCCCACGCCGTGAATGGCGGGCGTGTTGCCCCGCATTGGGTCCGGCGCGCGAGAGGCCATCCGGTCCGTGGCCGATCTCCCAATCCTGCGGCACGCCCCCACACCGGTTTCGTCACTCCTCCTCGTCGTAAGACGGGCGGTTGTCGATGTGGCCGATGGGGCCGAAGCTGAGGGTGACGCGCTGGTGCTGACCACCCCCCAGGCGGTCCTTGCGCTTGAGCACGCTCAGCGCGCTCGGCGCGTCGCTGGTCCTGTGCAGGAGCAGGACCACGTCCGCGATCTGCTCCAGCTCGCCCGAGTCGCGCAGGTCCTCCATCTCCGGAAGGGCGAGGCGCCCGCGTTTCCTCAGGTCGCGGTTGAGCTGGCAGAGGAGCACCACCGGCGCCTGAAGGTCGTAGGCGACGTCGAAGAGCGCGCTTGCGATGTAGCCGAATTCCTGGTTGCGGTTCTCGCCGACGCCGCCCGACAGCTTGTTGAGGTAGTCGACGACGATGAGCGCCGGCGGCTCGCCCTGGTAGCAGCGCGAGACGATGGCGCTGAGGGTACGGGCGTAGACGAGGCGCAATGGGAGGTGCTCCATTGCCGCCAGCGCGTCGTTGACGCGGGCGAGCTGATCGTGGTCGAGCCGCCCGCTCTCCATCTCGAGGATGGGCGCATCCGCCGCGCTGCAGCAGAGGCGTGTGGCGAGCTGCAGGGGCGTCATCTCGTTGGTGAAATACAGTACGCTCTGAGCAGGCCCATCGGGCCCGCCCGGGGTGTGACCCGGAGCCCGGGTGCCGTCGCGAGCCGCCGGCGGGGCGACGTGCGCCTGGGCGAGCGCGCGGGCCGCGTTGACGGCGATCTGCGACCAGAGTGAGGTCTTGCCGACGGAGGGGCGGGCGCCGCAGAGGTAGAGGCCGGGTCGCAGGCCGCCCGTGAGCTGGTTGAGGTCGCGGAAGCCCGTCGTCAGGTAGCGCACCTGGCCCTCGGGGATGGGGTCGGCGTGCCACGCTCCGACGCGGCTAAAGAGCTCGTCGATCACGGCTGCCATGGGCCGGTCCTCCGCCGCCGTGCGTCGCGTCTTGAACTGCTCCGCCACCCAGAGCGCGATCTCGTTGGGCTGCTCTCCCCCGTACACGCGCGCAGCCGCCCGCGAGAGCAGGTCGAGGAACCGGCGCCGCTCGGCGGCCTCCAGGACCAGCCCGACGTAGGTCTCGACCTCGATGGCGCTGGGCACCGCGGCCATCTGCTCGGTGGCGTAGCCGAGGAGGCGCTCGAAGGACTGCCCGGTGGCCTCCGCCGCACGGGTGCTGACCTCAATCGGGTCGGTGGCGCCGCCGTCGAGATAGGCCCGGACGACGGCGCGGGCCATCGGGTCGGTGAAGTCGCCGGGCTGCAGGCGCTTGACGTGCGCCGCGGCAAAGCCCGGATCGATGAGCAGGGCGCCGACCACGGCGTGCTCGGCGTCGGCGTTGGTCAGGGAGGCGCCAGGGCCGGATTGTTTGCTGGTGTGCTGTGCCATACGTCCCTCTCAGTCGATCCATTCGACGCCCCTCGGAAGGGGTCCGCCCCTCGGAAGGGGTCCGCCCCTCGGAAGGGGTCCGCACCTCGCGCCAAGGGGTTCGCCCCTTGGAAGGGGTTCGCCGTTTGCTCCCGCCCGCGCTCCGGCTACCGCGCTTCCGAGCGGCTACCCGCTTCCGGGCGGCTACCCGCTTCCGGGCGGCTACCCGCTTCCGAGCGGCCTCGTCCTGCGTCATCTTGACCAGGCTGTAGGGCTCGGGGATCGAGAGCCCCGCGTGCCGCATGTCGAGGGCCGTGTCCAGCACGAGCCCGGCGTCGCCCTCGGCGGCGCGCAGCGCCTTCGCCAGCCCGCTCAGCCAGGACACCACGTCGGCCTTGCAGGCCCAGTCAGGACGCATGCCCAGATCCTCCTCCAGCGCCCGCCCGAGCGCCACGACCTCGCCGGTCGGGGTGGTAGGGTGTGCGTCGCGCCACGCCTGGACGAAGCGGTTGGTCACCCATGGGCCCGGGATCAGCCCCTGGGACGCCCCGAGCCCCTCCGGGACGCCGATGCCGGGTGGCAGCCGACCGGGCGGGCCGGTCAGCCGCGGGAAGAGACGATCGAAGGCGTCGACCTCCGGGGCCGCTGCCTCGACGGGCGGCGGGGTGGGTGGGCCGTTTTCGGGAGAGGGGGGCGCGTCCCCGGCGCACGCCGGGGTGTTGTTATTTCTTTCAGAAGATTCTTTCACTGATCGGGGTTCCGGGGTGGAACCTTGGGGTATCCGCCCCGGAACCCCTGGCGCACGTTTGGGGTTCCGTGTCGGATCCCCTTCCGTCTGTGACGGTGTCGGCGGCGGACCCGCCTGCCCGCAGGTGAGCGCGGCATCGTCGTCCGACGCCATTTTCAGCCGATAGGTATGGGAGCGCCTCCCGGCGTCGCGTCCGTCGTCCTCCTCGATGAGGAAGCCGTGGGCGACGGCAGCACGGATGCCGCGCCTGATGGCGTTAGAGGAGAGGCCCGTGCCGGGGTCGATGCGGGTGCCGTTGCGGCGCTTGCGGCCGTGAGAGAACTCGTCGAGCGTGATCCGGCGGGCTTCTTCGTAGTCCTGGTACCCCCAGGTTTGGCGAAGCACGTAGAGGACCACGAGGATCTCGGCGAACATGGTGAAGCGCGGGAATTGCTCAAAGAGCTCGTGGGGCACCTTGCACCAGCTCTGGCGCGGGGTTTTGAATCCGGTGTAGGGCACCGCCTGTGAGGTGTCGGGCTGGGGTATCATGATCGAGTCTCCTTTTTGGGGTTGTGCAGGGCAGGGCGTCGCACCACGCTCCGGCCCTCTCACTTCGGCTCGTGCCGGCGGGCATCCACCTCAGTGCTGAAGAAGATGGCTGCGGCTCGGACGGCGGGGGCTCAGTCTGGCGGCGTGCGTTCGGTGGCGGGCAGGACGAAACCGTGGGAGAGCGCGTATGCGCCGGCGGCGCCGAGGACGTCGAGGAAGGCCACGAAGGCCTTGCCCTCGGCGCCGGCGCGGAGCGTCAGCTCCCACTCGATACCGTTTCGGTCGACGAGCCGCGTGGTGGCGGAGAGCAGGGCCTCCGCGGCGTCGCCCCCCGGGTTCACGCGTGGGCCGGCGGTCGCGAGCGTGAGGCGTGCGGCGTCATTTCCGGTCGTAATCGGCGGTCGTTGCATCGGTACCTCCGTCAAGGGTAGTGGCGTGCGCCGCGGGCCGTGGTGTGGCCGTCGATGCACCCCCTGTGTGGGGGTGGCGATGTACCATCCCCGTTGCGCGGCGCCGCGTGGGGCACGGGCGCCTTGCCCTTCCGCATTCAGCCTGACCGAGGATCAGCGCACGGCTGTGGCTGTGCGGTCAACACTGCAGAACATATGTTCTATCTCATAGTCCCACTATAGCATAGGAGGGGAACCCAATCAAGTCTGCAGGGTGGGGAAACTCCGATGAATTCCTTGGCGGAAGTGAGCTATGTCTCCAAGGGCGGGGCGCCATCGGACGGGCTAGCGTGGACTACCGCCTTCACCGACCAGCAGGATGGCTTGACGGACGCCACCAGTGGCGACCGGATCCGGGTGGCGAGCGGCATGTACAGCTCCGGCGCCCCCGCGGGCGCCGGCTTCACGATCTCCGAAATGTACGCCTGGCGGTGCACTCTTCATCCACAAATCCTGCCGAATGCCCGCCCCTCGCCCTATCCTGACGGCATCGTCACCCCGAGCTTTGCGAGCAGCGCTTCCGAGCCGTCGGGGGGCCAATCCTCCACGATCTTGCCGTTCACGACGCGGTACTCACTGAGCTGCGATCCGGAGGCTTCCTTGTCGCCATTTGTCATATGGTACGTCTGCCGAGCCACGACGTAGTCCCCTTCAGCGATGAGCTGATCGACGCTGTAGGTGATCTTGAGATCCGGGTACGCCGACATCAGCATCGGGACGAACTGCTTGAAGGCCTCGCGCCCTCCGGGGACCATATGGTTGACGTAGTTGGGAGCGAGCAGTTCGTCCGCGAGCTCAGTGTTCCCCGTCGTCAGAGCTCCCTCGATGAAACGACGCACCACCGCCTTGTTCTGTTCCGTAGACATAGTACCTACCCTCCTTGTCCCCTTTGGGGACCGTGACAACCATCACCGAAACCATACTGACCACCGCGCTCGCGACGAGCGCACCAGCTTCACTATACCCAGGAAAGTGACTGTGGACTGCCGGGCGGCGTTGATGTGGCGATGGATTCACGCTGCGAAGGTTGGGTTTGCGTTGGCACAAGGGAATGAGAATGCGCGTGCCTTGCGGCAAGCCGGCACGGCCCGCTTGCGGGCCGTAGGCAAGGAATCCAGGTCCCGCAGGACTGAGATCCTTCGCGCGCCCATTGCGTGCGCACCTCCACGGAGTGGAGGTGCGCTCAGGGTGACAACCGCGACCTTTGGACTAACGAAGCACGAGCGGCAGGTATACCGTTTGGATTTGCGGCTGGAGCAGAAGAAGCTGCATAGCGCCATCGATGGCGGCCTGCTGGCCCGGTGAAATCGCTGCCGGGCTGTTGGGCGCGGCGTCTGCAGCCCGGCCAAAACTGCCGCCACCCGCCTGGAACTCCGCAAAGGCCAGTAGCGCCACCAGCAGGATACCCAGCAGCACCAACCTCGCGAGCTCTCGTCTATGGGCTTTCATGGCACGATGAACATCCAATCGATCGCCCGGCAATCCGCGGTGTTACAGCCGGGCGGGTTGCTGGCTGCGTTGTCCAGGTAGTAGACGTAGACCGGCCTTCCCAGCGCATAGGCGGTGTTGAGTATGACCAGGAAGCGGTTCGTCGCCAATGCGTGGGCACTGTCACCGGAAGCAGCGAAGTAACTGATGTTGGTGCTGGGGACAGTCGAGGCGCAATGCACGTGGATGCGGTTGGTGAAGACCGCGATGTTGGCAATCACGCACGTGAAGGGACCGGCATCGGGCGCGCTCGGCGCCCCTGAACCTGTGGCCGGCGCGGCAGCCTGCGCGCGGTTCCCGAACGCCATCGGCCCCAACGCCAGGCCGAGCAGTACCAGGGCCACCGCCGCCAAGAAGATCCATACCCGAACCATGTTTTTGTGCACAGTTGCTTGATCCATTGTCTTGACTCCTCAGGCTAGTTGGGCTTGTGGTCGGGCTGCGCCCGCACCCCGAGCGTTCCGGAGGTGGACAACTTAGGGTTACCCCAACTATACGCAGGAATGTGGTCGTGAGCCGCCGGGCGGGGTTGGCACGGCGATGGACTTGGGCTGATCAGGTTGGGTTTGCGTTGGCAACGGTCCGGCTCGCCCGCGATCGACGCCGGGACCAACGGCGCGGTCACGCTGCCCACCGACCTTCTCGGCGACCCGCGGATCAGCCACGGGGTCGTGGACATGGGCGCGTACGAGTTCCAGGTGCCGCCGACGGTCTACCTGCCGCTGGTGATCAAGTAGATCCTGCGGGCAAGATTGGACCAATCCCTGGCCTCGGGGCCAGGGATTGGTCCAATCTGTGAGCCTTGGTAAGCCGTCCGCACCGTCGTACAAAGGCGGCACGGTCGCATCCTGGGAAGCCACGATGCGGCAGAGTGACACGCACCCTCTTCCCTGATGGTCCTTGACAGGAGCGTAACTCAGCGGTATATTATATTCGTTTTGTTGAATATCCTTGGAAAGGACTTGATACCGAGATGAACAGAGACGAACTGTTGGAGAAGGGGCTGTGGTTTCACGGGCACAAGTGTCCTGCAATGCCGATGGGGCTGCGGGTGAGTATGGCGGCGATGGAAGCGCTGGGCGTGGAGCAGCGCGCCGGCGCGGGCGAGCTGGTCGCCCTGGTCGAGATCGATGAGGCGCACTGTGCCACCTGCTTTGCCGACGGCGTTCAGGTGGCGACGGGCTGCACCTTTGGCAAGGGCAACATCAAGAAGCTGCACTACGGTAAGTGGGGACTGACCCTGATCGACAGAAAGCGGGGGAAGGCGGTGCGCGTGGCACCCCTGGCCGAAGCGATGGAGGCCAACAAGCGTACCGAGTTCATGGCCCTGCGCAAGGCCGGCGTCCCGCCGACGATGATCGCTGATGAGATCTCGCAGCCGCTGGTGGAGCGCGTGATGAACGCGCCTGCCGATCAATTGTACAAGGTGAGCGAGGTGTTTGACTATAGCTGGCAGGAACCCGCGCACACCTTCGAGTCGGTGGTGTGCGACGAGTGCGGCGAGATGGTGGTAGAGCGCAACGCGCGCGTGCAGGGGGGGCGTGTGCTGTGCATTCCCTGCGCCGGATTGGGTTAGGTCAGGCTAAGTCCACCGGCTCTCTCGCCCGTCCGGTCGATGGGTGGGAGGGCCGGCGGATGAGGAGACGCATATGAATCCGCTGTACCTGGCCCCACCGGGCTTTTTCGTGATTGCCTTTGTCTTCTCTATGCTGGGCATGGGCGGCTCGCAGCTCTATATCCCGATCCTGTTCTGGATGGGGATGGACTTCAAGACGGAAGCCGTGCCACTGGGCATGCTGCTCAACGTGGTCAATAGCGGTTCGGCGGCCATCACGTACGGCCGCAAGGGCCTGATCTCGTGGCGGATCGCGATCCCCTTCGCCGTGACGATGGTCGCCTTCGCGCCGCTGGGCGTGTGGCTGAACATCATGCTGCCGGTCAAGCCGCTGCTGGTCATCTTCGCGCTGTTCACGGCCGCGGCCGCGGTGCTGATGCTCTCGGGATGGAAGCCCAAGGGGGGCGCGCTCTCGAACCGGGGACGCGTGATCCTGGGCGTGACCGCCGGCAGCGCCCTCGGGCTCATCGCCGGGTTGATCGGTCGCGGCGGGGGCTCGTTCGTGGTGCCGCTGCTGTACATCTCTGGCCTTGACGCCAGACTGGCTGCGGCCACCTCGGCGCTCGTGGTGACCGGTTCGGGCATTTCCAGCTTTGTCTCGCACCTGTTCACGGCGGCGCAGCCGGCCTGGGGTATCTGGCTGGCGACCGTGGTGGCGGTCCTGCTGGGCAGCCAGCTCGGCTCGCGGCTGATGGCCGACCGGCTGAAGCCGCGGGCCATCAAGCTCGTGTTCGGGTGGGTGCTTCTGGGCGTCGCAACCTTGATCATCGTCAAGGACGTGATCTTGGCGTGAGGCCGGTGCGCCGGAGCGGTTCCTGGAGACTGGACCAATCTAGCAGATTGGTCCAGTCTTTGCTGTGGCAAGGAGACTCGGGGTCCGGTCGCCGGTCATCCGGGCGCGGGAACCCGGCGCCAACCTAAGAGCAGAGCCCGTCGCCGGCGTTCCAGGAGCAGACGCGAAAGAGCGATCCGTTACCGGACCGCGGGCGTCTCGCCCGCTCCGGGCGCACCCCAGGCCTGTCAATGCACACTGCGGTTCGCGCACACGCTGACGTCAAGTCGCATCGGGTCTCGTGCGATCGTGACCTGCGCACGTGCAGTTGACGTCAGGCCTGGTGGCGGGCGACCGCCGCGGGCGCATTCGCCCACGGCCCTAGTTGGTGCCCACCGGCGAGTCCTGAGGCGCGCAGAGGGCGAGCCGCCCGCGGTCCACTATAGGCGCCCACCTGGCGTCCTTAGCTCGATGTACATCGGCGAAGCGCCCGCGGTTTACGCTTGGCGATGCCTCGGCTTGCCGTCTACCGGCATCTCGCCCGCCCTAAGGGCCCATCGGACCCGGCAGGATACGCTCTCTCCGCGCAGGTGTCGCCGTCCTGGGCGTCGAGCAGGCCGGTGGTCTGCGGTTGTCATCGTGGCGGGTCTCCTCCGGCATGCTCATACTCACTTCAGCCCGGTCCAGCGATACGGTCTTTGAGGCCCTCCACCTATCCGGGCTGCCTTGACAGAACAACGCGACCGTCGCAGCAGGGGACCCTACGTGGGGTAACGCTATGAACCGAACACGCAGAAGCGCAGAATCTGATCGTGCACGGCGTCGCTCCGGGCGGCGGTGGGCAGGCGTCCTGGCGCTGCTGGCGATCGGCGCTCTCATCGCGGGGGGCTGCTCCCCGATGTCGGGCGCAATGCCGGGGGAATCAGCGACTGAGGAGCCGGCCACCCAAGAACCGGTAGGGGTCGAGCCTACCGCGGTGCCGATCGCACAACCGACGGCGACACCGCTCCCCACGCGGCCCGCCCCGTCCCCGACCCCGATCGTCGTCGAGGCCGCATCGGAGGCGCCCGCAGACAAGGTGCTGGGCCGGCTCGAGGTCGAATACCCCGTTATGATGGCGCCGCAGTCCAGCGATACCGTCATCCTGGAGCTGAGCATCCCGGAGCTCCTGGTGGCAGCGGAGCCGGCCGCCGTGGTCCGCGTCGAGGAGGCAGAACCCGTCGCCGAAGGCCTCGGACGGTATGAAGCCGTCGTCTATCTCGTGGACAGGATGCGAGCCGAGCTGACCTCGCCCGCACTCGTGGTCGAGCCGGTCACCTCGCCTGAACAAGACGTTGACACGATCGACGTGGCCAGCCCGACGACGTGGGCGTGGACCGTGCAAGCGCCGGAGACGGCAGGCAAGCAGGTGATGACCCTGCGGCTCTTCCGAGCGGGCGAGGAGACGCCCCTGTGGGTCGGCAGCCTTCGCGTTGACATCGCGGCGGGCGAGGCCGCTCAGGCGCCGGCTGAGATGGCGGCAGAGGAACCCGCGGCCCCCGGCGCGGAGGCCCCACCCGCCACCGAGGCATCCGGCCTCTTTGCCCGCATTGTCCAGGCCCTCACGCAGGATGTGACGGGCCTCATGCTGGGGATTCTCGGCCTCATCGGCACCATCGTGGCCGCCGTCCTGGCGGCCTGGGTGCAGCGGGGCGGCGGGCGGACGCGCCGGCGTGGGCGGCGACTCCGCTCGACGCGGAGCCGCCGCCAAGCGCCCAAGGACGTGGGGCGCGACGACGGGCTTCCTGACGGGGATTGAGCGAGGTGGAGGAGGGATCGTGAGAGTCACGATGCTACCGGAGCAGCCCGATGCGAGGTCGCCGGCGGGTGCGGAGATCCGTTACCTGATGGATGGCCCAACCGGGAATGTGATCCACAGCACGGTGCCGCCGCATCAGGTCAACCGGGCCACCGTTCACGCGACGGTCAGCGAGTTCCGGTACGTGCCGGAGGGGCCCGGCGAGATCTGGCGCGACGACGGCACGGAGAAGCCGCGTCACGGACCTCATTCCGGGCAACGCCATCGGTATCCCCGTGGACACGGCGTTCCGGTACCGATATGTCTCGGACGCTGACCTGACTTCCATCTGCGTGACCCTGCCGCCCTGGCTCGGAGACGCCGAGGCGACCTACGTCCAGGGAATCTGGGAACCGACGATCCGGTGCTGTGATGGTCGTTTCCACCCTTGGCACTGCTACCGGGGCGTGCCGAAGTATCGATGCGTGCTGTTCAGATAGGCTTGGTAGGCGTCGCCGTACTTCCGAAGCAGGAACGCCTCCTCCAGCGTCACCGTCCAGTGGAGATAGGCGAGCGTTACGAGAAAGTAGATCGCGAACGCGATGCCCCATACCGTCGTGGACCAGCCCATCAGTGCCATGCCCAGAATCGCCAGCGCCCAGCCGACATAGAGTGGATTCCGTGAGTAGCGGTGAATGCCTCGTAGCACAAGCCCCTTGGCCTGCGCGAACGAGACCAGCCCGAGGACACCTATGGTGATCCCGCCGATGTAGAAGACGAGACCACCATAGAACAGCGGTCCGAAGCTCACCGGAACAAACAGGCTGATCGCCAACCCGCCGAAAAGCCAGACCATCGCCAGTGCGACGATCCACGGGCCGTTGAACAGGAACTCCGGATCATCAAACGGTTCGCCGCGCTTGTGGTTGGCCCATTCCTGCATCGGGAGGGCGATGGCATAGGCCAGCACGTAGAAGATCCACAGATTGGTCCAGTGTATTCCGGAGAGCATTCTCACCCTCGCTTTCTGTTCGATGCGCCCAGGTAGCGTGCCGTGCTTCTGAGATATTCACTGTAGGAAGCGCCGAACTTCGCTGACAGGAACGCTTCCTCCGTCAGGATCGTCCAGTGGAAATACGGGAGTGTCAGGAGGAAGTACAGCGTGAATAGAATGCTCCCCAGCGAGGCAGACCACCCCATCAGCACAAGGCCGAAGATGACGAAGACCATGCCGACGTAGTTGGGGTTCCTTGAGTAACGGTACACACTACCCCGTACCAGCCCGGGTGCTCCCAGCGCTATCAATGCCGCGGCGACGATGGCCACACCAACGACGTAAGACGCCAGGCCGATCCAGAACACGATACCGGAACGCAACGGGACGAATAGGCTGATGGCGAATCCGCCAAATAGCCAGAGCAGCGTTAGTGCAAGGAGTAGTTTGTGCTGCATCAGCATGTCCGGATCCTCGATCGGCTCACCACGTCTCTTGTTCGCCCATTGCCGAAGCGGGAAAGCGATGACATACACCAAGACATAGAACACCCACAGGTTGGTGAGACGGATACCTGACACCATGATGCTGCCTCTCCTCTCTGACTGCCGGGACAGTCTGCCTATGCGTCGGACCGGCTTGGATACAAGTCGAATCGCTCCCGTAGCTGCGCGAGCGTCTGCTCCTGATCGAACAGCGTTGCCCCCACAAGGCTCTGCAACATCGCCCCGTCCAGGACTGCCAGATACAGCGATGCTGCCGCCACCGGCTGCGGGTCGCCGAGCGCCTCGAAGAGGGGGGCCAGGGCGGTCATGAATTCGTCGTAGGATGCTTTGAAGTCGTGCTCAAGGTGCTTGGCCACTTCCGGTGTGCTGATCGCCTGCATCATCAGGTTCAGGAACTCCGTCTCGGATGTCATGGCTGTCAGTGATTGGCGGGCGATGGCGACCAGCTTGTCACCCGGCGACATCTCCGGATCGGCGGCGACGTCAGCAAGGGGCGCGGTGATGGCCTCAAAGATACGCAGAAACACTGCCTCAAACAGCGCCTCTTTGGACTCGAAGTAGAGGTAGATCGTGCCCTTGGCGATGCCCACCGCATCTGCAATGTCGCCTATACGCGTATCCCCATAGCCTTTCTGCGCGAATACAGCCAGGGCGGCATCGAGGATCTGCTGTTCTCGCTCAGCACGGATGCCCTCGTTTTGCCGACTAGTACGAGGTGACATAAGTCCTCTCCAGCTTTATGACTGAACGTTCGGTCATAAGTCCATTGTAGTGCTTTTGGATGATGGTGTCAAGGTGGTGCGGCGGAGTTGGTTTTCGCCCGAACCCTGTTAGCATGCCCGGACGTAATACCTAGCGACGAAAGGATCCTGATGAAGATCTCGGACGGCAAGGCTGTACAGATCGACTATACGCTGCGGAACGATGCGGGGGAGGTGCTGGATAGTTCCGAGGGGCGGCAGCCCCTGGCCTATCTGCACGGCGCCGGCAACATCATCCCGGGGTTGGAGGCTGCCTTGGAGGGCAAAGGCGCGGGCGACACGCTCTCGGTATCGATCCCGCCTGCGGACGGCTATGGCGAACGCGACGAGACGATGATGATGACGGTCCTTCTCTCGCAGTTCCCGGATCCCAGCCAGGCGCGGCTGGGGGCACAGTTCAATGTCCAGACGGATCAGGGCGTGCATTTGGCGACGGTGACCGCCGTGACCGCGGGCGGGGTGACGCTGGATCTCAACCACCCGCTGGCGGGCGAGACCCTGCACTTCGACGTGGCGGTGGTGGACGTGAAGGAGGCCTCCGAGGAGGAACGGGCGCACGGGCACGTGCACAGCGGACATGGGCACGCGCACTAGGGCCGGAGCAGGATAGCTCTTCGGGAAAGACCTTTGGGGTTTCCTTGCAAGTAGGGCCTTACTTACAGGAAAACCCCAAAGGTCCAGATCCAAGGCCGGCGCCGCCCGCTTGGGTCTCGCTGGGTGATCGCAACCAAGGTGTCAGGCGGCGTAGTTGTGGCGCCAGAACCGATAAATCGGTTACTACGCACCAGGTTCGCTGGATGCTGGGGACTCTCGCGTGACTCGTCGCCAAGGATGGTGAGATGACATTGCCGAAGAAGCCCTCTCCGGAGGACACTGCCAACCAGG
Organism: uncultured Chloroflexia bacterium; assembly: GCA_963775195.1. Lineage (GTDB taxonomy): Bacteria > Chloroflexota > Anaerolineae > B4-G1 > SLSP01 > PWVB01. The sequence goes on along the minus strand of CAVZIC010000015.1, from coordinate 854,809 downwards.
TCGCGAAGACCTTCTTCGGGGTGGACGATGATCCGGCGTCGACCCGGGCCGCCGTACGGAGGCTGCTCCTTGCCGCCCTCGAAGTGGCCGTCCTGATCCCGGCGCTGTTCTACCTGCGGTTTGGCGCGGTCGGCGGGTTGGGTTGGGGCATGACCGTCTTCTTTGTGGTCTACTGCCTGCTGGCGGCGGTGGGTCTGCACTTCCGGTCGAAGACGGAGTACCATACCCCTGTCGCGCTCCGCGGCGATTGGCTCGACCGGATCGGGGCGTTCTGGTTGGTCGCCTGTGCGTTTGGCCCGTTCTTTGGATGGATTGCCACGTCTATTCTTCCCCTGACCCCGTCGACCTGGCGCTGGGTGTACCTCTTGCGGGTCGTGTTGGCTGCGGGCCTTCCGTTGATCACGGCCCTGCCGGCGACGCGCTACCTCAGGGGCAAGGCGACGCTCGTGGGGCTGCCGATCCTGGTGATCATCACCCTTCTCCCGATCTGGAGTGTGACGAATGTCGCCCGCGATCTGTGGCAGGGACCCGTTGTGTCCCGTGCCCAAGATACGGGACAGACTGAGTTGTATCTGCAGCACACAAACCGGTATCTGAGCGGTCCACGGTAGAGCAAGGAGGCGAGTGCCTTGAACGACAAACGACCTGCCCTGTTTCGTATCGCCCTGCTCGCGAGCGGGGCCGTCATCGTGGTGATGTTGGCCGTGTCGACGTATGCGTGGTTCCGGATCCCGCCGGGGACGGAGGTGTGCGTCCACTGGAACGCCGCGGGCGCCTGCGACGGCTATGGAGGACGCTTCGAGGGGTTGTTCCTGATGCCGATCATCGTGGCGGCGGTGGTGGGGCTCTTCGCCGTCATCCCCTCTATCGAGCCGCGCCGCGGTCACATCCTGCAATCGGCCGGGGCCTATGTCGCGGTGTGGATGGTGATGCTGCTCTACTTCCTGGCATTTCACATCATCCTGACGCTCAGCGTGCTGGGGCACAAGGTCGCGATCGGCTCGCTCGTGCCGTTTATCGTCGGGCTGATGTTCGTCGTGGTCGGGGCCTTCCTCGGCAGAGTGAAGAGCAACTTCCTCTTTGGCATCCGCACGCCCTGGACGCTGTCGAGCGAACTGTCGTGGCGCAAGACGCACCGGCTGGGCGGGTGGCTGTTCATCGTGGAGGGGGTGCTGGTCGCGGTGGGCGCGATCGCGTTCCCCGGGACGCTGTGGGTGTATTTGTTGATGGGCAGCATCGTCGTGCTGCTGGTGACCGTGACCGTCTATTCGTACGTCGTGTGGAAGGGCGACCCGAACCGGACGCCGGGCGGCACCCCGTCCCCCTAGGCATCAAGCCAAGGCCACCCAACCAGTGCCGGGGACTTTCCGACGCCTTCCGAGGCGCGTCCCCGGCACTTGAGGACAGAGCTACCGCGGCCGAGGGTGCTCCCGTCTCAGGTGCCAGGCACCGGGGAAGATCAGCAGCACGGCAAGCGGGCGCGCCGGCATTGGAGGCCTATCCGCCGGATGGGGCGCTGTCGCCGAGTCCCTCGGGCACGGGCTATGCCACCACATTCTTGCGGGCGGGGTTCGAGGTCGTCGCGCGCCGGCACACGGTCAGGCACGATGCGCGCCCACGCTGACGGTGGCCCCGCTCGGGATGTCGCGCTGCCCGTAGTCGGCCTCGGTGGTGTGAGGGTCGATGCGGCAGTTGCGCCCGATGACGACGGCCCTGGGGATGTGGGCGCCCTTGCCCACGAGGGTGATGCCGGTGTTGAGATGGTCGGGCTCCAGCAGGTTGGGCACGGCGGCGTCTCCGGCCCCGGCGCTGGCGTCGGCCCCGACGCGGGCGTCGACCCCAACGCATGCGTTGGGCCCGATCCGGACCGCTTCATCCACCACGCAGCGGTCGACCAACGCGCCGGGGCCCACGATCGTGTCGGCCATGATCACCGCGTCGCGCACGACCGCGCCGGGCTCCACGATCACACCCGGTGAGAGGACGCTGTGCTCGACGGTGCCGAGGATCACGCAGCCCTCGGAGAGCAGGGCGTTGCGGACCACGCTCCGGGCACCGAACCGAGCCGGCGGGCGGGGCTCCGAGCGCGTGGCGATGGGCCACGCCGGGTCCGCCAAGTCGAGCGCCTGGGGATCATCCAGCAGCATGAGGTTGGCCTCCCAGTAGGAGCGGACGGTGCCAAGGTCGGCCCAGGCACCGGCGAAGGGGTAGGCGTAGGCCGCGGCGCCGGCGACCATCCTGGGGATGAGGTCGCGACCGAGGTCGCGTGGCGGCCCCGAGAGGCTGCTTAGCAGCGCGTCTGTGCTGAAGACGTAGAGGCCCATCGAGGCCAACGTGCCGTGGGGATGCTCCGGTTTCTCCGCAAACGCCGTGATCCGTTGGCCGGCGCTCACGTCGACGATTCCGAAGCGATGCGCGTCCTCCGGTGCGACGTGGGTAGTCGAGAGCGTGACGGCGGCGCCCTTCTCGTCGTGGAAACGCAGCAGAGCCCGATAGTCCTGCTTGACGACCTGGTCGGCGGGCAGAATCAGCAGACGGTCGCAGCCCGACTCGGCAATCAGCCTGCGGTTTCGCTCCAGCGCGTCAGCGGAGCCGCGGTACCCCGCCGGGTCTCCATCCGCGGAACCCGGCAGCCACACCTGGATGCCCCTGGGCGGGTGACGGTCGAGGTCCCAGGGCCTGCCGGCACCGACGTGGCGCATCAACGCGAGCGGGTGGAACTGCGCCAGAATCGCCACGCGGTCCAGGCCCGAGTTGGCGACGTTGGAAAGCACAAAGTCGACGAGGCGGTACTTCCCGCCGAAGGGTTGGGCGGGCTTGGGCCGCTCTGCGCTGAGGATGCTCAGCGCGGTTCCCATGCCCCCGGCAAGAATCAGCGTCAGGACGGTCATCGGTATGCCTCCTCCCGGCGAAACGCGACACCGTCTGCCGGGCAAGCGGTCCGGCGATTGCGGCGGCGGTCGTGTGTGAGCGGGCGGGGAGGGAGTGACCGGACCCGAACAGACGGAAGCGGTCGACGACGGTCGAGGCCGCGCCGCCGCAGGCCCTACGTGGGCCGGGCCATCTTCACGTACATCTGCTCGCGGCCATAGTCGCCGCTGTTGTAGAAGAGCGCCAGCCGGCCATCCGGGAGCGCGAGGATGTGCTGGCGCCAGAGATTGGTGCCTTCGCCCGCAGCCCTCGCTGCGGGCGGAATCTGCTCGATCCATTCGATCGGGTCTGGGCACCAGTGCCAGCCTGCGATCGACCGGGACCGACCTCGTCGCGGCTGAGGCAGATGGCCTGCCCGTGCCCGGGAGGCTGCGAGAAGAGGATCATGCGCCAGCCCTCGATCTCGTCATCCCAGACGATGCAGGGATCGCCGATCACGTCCGAGCCGTCACCCTTGGTGGCACGAGGCAGGACCAGTCCGGCCCGCGTCCACGTCTTCGGTATCTCGATCCTCTCGATCGCCTGGCCGTCAGGCAAGGGTGCTCCCCTTGCCGCGCCAGATGGGGTCGCGGAGGATGAGCAGGGCGACGATCAGCAAGGTCGCGATGCCGTAGATGCCGAGGTTGAACGAGAAGACAGGGTTGAGGGACGCGAAGCCCAGGAAGAAGATGAAGGCCACGACCTGGTTATTCAGCGCGTGCAGGAAGGCGGAGAGCAGCACGCTGCGCGATCTGAGCACGGCGTAGCCCAGGACGACGGCGAGACCGACGGTGTAGAGGGTCATCAGCAGCACGCCCGGCAGCGGGTAGCCGGGATAGTTGTAGCCCATGAGGATGACCGGCCAGTGCCAGACGCCCCAGATGACGCCGAGCAGGAGCACACCGCGGACTCGGCCCATCTTGAACAGCTCGGTCTGCAGATAGCCCCGCCAGCCGTACTCCTCGCCGAAGGCGATGACGATGGCCAGGAAGGGCGCCAGCAACACCGACTGCACGCCGCCCACGATCAGGAAGAGGCCGGGGGCAATGCCCGCAGGCGTCGGGGCGGCCGGCGACAGCGTGGCCCCGCCCAGGCCGGTGACCGCGTTGAGCACGGCCTGGAGGACGTAGTAGGCGACGACGGCCACGCCGAAGAACAGCCAGTAGCGCCAGTTGCCCCAGGCCAGCCAGACACGGGCCACCGCCTCGCGGCCCGCCGTGAAGCGAAGCACGATGAGGATGATCAGACCCAGCAAGGAGAGCGCCTGGACGCTGATGCTCACCGCCGTCAACGACGCGTTCCCCGGGGCCAGCGACACCCAGAGGACGGCGAGGGCGAAGACGCCCGTCAACACCAGGAAGTAGGTGTAGAACCACCGTCCCCCCCCGGCAGACCGAGTGTGGTAGATGGGGCTCTCGGGGAAGAAGCGCATGCCCAGCAGGATGGCGCTGAAGGCGGGGAGCAGCATCTGCAGTTGCAGCACCGTGGTCACTCCCGGATTGGAGAGTCCCCCGCGCAGATAGATGGTCAAGTCGAGCAGCCAGGTCAAGCCGAAGGTGAGGCCGAGGAAGGCACTCACGTGGCGCCAGTTGGGCTTGAGAACGGACTCCGTATCGCTATCCATGGTCATGTTGGTACCCTCCTGTGTGAACGCGTTTGGACACGCGGTGAGTATATACCTTGTCGACAAGTCTGCTGCGATAGCCCTGGGTGATGGCCCCGTTTGCCAGGATGTTGAGACCGGCTACGATACACTTACGTGTCCACGCGGACTTTGTCGACCGGACCGCGACAACCGGGCGGCGTCTCCGCTCCTCTCCAGCAAAGTAAGGACGTGAGCCCATGCCGACGTTACCGGAGTTCTACGCACTGCCGCCCGCCGACCGTCATACGCTGCTGATTGATGAGGTGCTCGCTCAGCACGCCTGGCATTACCCGCGCAACGCGGCCTATCGCCGTCACTGTGAGGGCCGGGGGATCGGTGATCGAATCGGCGAGGGCGATCTGGTGCGGGTGCTGCGCCCCACGGCACAGACCTTCAAGTCGTACGTGGGAGAGCTGGGGACGGCCTTCCCGCAGGATTGCCCCGCAGAGTTCGCGCGGTGGCTGACGGCGCAGCTCTCGGTAGCCATCGTGCCGGAGCGCTGGCAGGGCCTGCGCTCGCGCTACCGGTCCCTGGAGGCGCTGCTTAGTGCGTTGGAGAGGCTGTTCGCCGCCGATGGGTGGCGTATCGCTACCAGCAGCGGCACGTCGGGGCGTGCGTCCATTATGGTGCGCGACGCCGCGACGTTCGGGCTCGCCCTCGATAGCTTTTTTCTCGGCATCCAGCACGCCTGGGGCGTCGATCTGGATACGCGCCTGATCTTCGTCATGCCTGAGGAGACACGCATCGCGATGGCGCAGGCGGCGCGGTTCGGCACGGAGAAGCTGGGCTATGTGGCGCGCGGGCAGGTGAATTACACGATTCCGTTTCCTGCCTCGCCGGACGTCATTCGCATCCGGACGGCGCGGACGCTGCGCCCCGGCGTGCGCGGCTGGCTGGAGATGCACGTCGCCGCGCCGTTCATGAACTGGATGGGGGAGCACGTAGCGGTACCGCGCAGCATCCGCGCGACGGTGGAGCTGCTCCACCGCTCCGCTGCGGCCGGCGAGAAGCTGATGCTTTTCGGCGGGCCGATCCAGCTCCACGGCGTGGCGCTGGCCCTGCAGCAGGAGGGCGGGCTGGACCTGCCGCCCGGCTGTCTGGTGGGCACCGGCGGCGGCATGAAGGAGGCCTACGACCATAGCTTCGCCGAGATCCGCCACGATCTTGCCGCGAGCATGCGGAGTGGCGACGGACCGATCCGCGTCCGCGACGTCTACGGGATGGCGGAAGCCAACTGGGCGGCCTTCGAGTGTCCCGAGGGCCATCACCACCTGCCGCCGTGGGTCCACGCCGTGGCCCTTGACGCCGCCGACACCATCATTCCCGCGCCCGACGCCGAGGGCGTTCTGGCGTTCTTCGATCCCTTCGGTGGCGGGGCGCTCTTCCCGCCGTTTTTCAAGACCACTGACCACGTTCATCTCATCAACGGTGGGCGCTGGTATGACCCGGCGCGCGCGTGTCCTTGCGGCGAGCTGACGGCGTACGTTATGGCGGGCACGATCGCCCGCGCGGACCTGATGGATGAGTCGGGGTGTGCGGGGCAGGTGTAGAGAGGCAGGGAGTAAGGAGTAGGGAGTAAGGAGTAGGGTCCTGGTCGGTGATGTTCGGAGCGGATCTGTGATCCGCGGATCCGGAGGGTGTCCGCAGACAGCTCCTCCGAGCAAGGGAATTGGTCAAGCCGGGGCGGAGGGCTTGAGAGATTGGACATGGGATCGGGTAATGGCTGAGTCATCAGGTCAGGGCCGAACGGCCAACGGATACTGGATGCCGGAGGCGCTCCGCGAGCGGGCGCTGGACGGGGCGGCCTTCGCGACGACGTGGGGGTGGCACGCGCAGTTGGTGGCACCGGGGACGCCCGGCGCCACGGGAGCGGTCTGGCCCCGGTTGACGCCTGCCGGATGGCGGGCGCTCTGGGAGGGGCTGCGTGCTGCGCCTCCAGCGGCCGTGGCAGCGTTGGAAACGGGCCTGCGGCGTGTCGCCCGGCGGCTGGCCGATCCCGGCGACGAACTGCACCGCGCGGCGCACGCACTGCTCCCGCCGCATACCGGCTACCCCGCCCAGGTGCTCGATTTCGCCTTCGGCTTCTTCCAGGAGATCGATCTCACGTCGTTGGCTTGTATGGCCACCTGGGCGCCGCCTGCGACGGCCCGGCGCAGCTTTGTCCCGCTGCCCGGCCTGCCGGGCGGCGTGCGGTTCTTCCCGGCCGGGCGATGGCCGGTAGGGGCGCGGCCCCGCGGCGTGCGAGGGGCGCAGTCCCGTAGCATACGCGGGGCGCAGCATGCTGCGCCCCTACGGTCTTTGTTGGCACGACGGGTCGTGCGCCCCGTGGCCCCGCCGCACACGCTGGTAGGGTTCGCCTCGGGCAATATCCCCGGCGCTGCGCTGCTGATCGCGCTCCTGGGCCAGGTGCTGGAGCCTCGCCCGGCCATCGTCGTACGCAACTCACGCCGCGAACCCTTCTTCACGCCGTTGCTGCTCGGCGCGCTGGAGGAGATCGATCCTGCGCTCGTAGCCAACGTCGCAGTGCTGCTCTGGGACTATGAGGACGCGGCGCTTCAGGCAGGGGTGCTGCGAGAGGCGGACCTGCTTATGATCGTGGCGGGGGACGCGACGATCGCAAGCATCGAGGAGGATGTCCGGCGGGCGGAGGTGTCCCCTCGGATACACCGCCACGGGCATAAGGTCAGTTTCATCGCTGCCTCGCGCGATGCTCTCACCGCCGAGCGGCTTCAGATGGTCGCGCCGCTTGCGGCGCTCGATACCGCCATTTGGGACCAGAACGGCTGTCTCTCGCCGCGGCTGCACTTCGTCGAGGAGGGCGGGGCCCTCTCGCCGGAGGACTACGCAGCGGCGGTGACCGGGGCATTGCGAGCCTTGAGCCCCCGATTGCCGGGTGGGCTGGTGGACCTGCGTCGCCTGCACTCGCGCTTCGACGGATACCAGGCGCTCGCGGCGGGCGGGCGAGCTACGGTTCACTCCGCCTACGACGATCCGTTCCTGGTGGTCGTGGACCGCCGGGCTTACGGCCCGCTCACGCTGGCGGAGGCGATCAACGATGCGCAGGGTCGCACGGTGATTGTGCGCCCGGTCTCGACGCTGGCAGCCATCCCCCGCGACTATCTGCGGCGGCTGCCCGCCGCCAACCTGCAGACGCTGAGCGTGGCCCTCGATAGCCGCGCGGCGGCGTTCGGGCCGTTCGCAGACGAAGTGGGACGCTGCGGGGTCACGGCGCTGCGCACCGTCGGGCGGGCCGCCTTCCCCGGGCTGGCGTATTCGTGGGATGGCCTGCTGCCCTCTGACCTGGTCACCGCCCGACCGGCGGGCTGGTACACCACGATTGAGTTCGACGACGCTTGGGCGCAGATCGAGGCAAGTGCGGCCCGGGTACGTGGTTGGCTGGAGGGGCGGCCCGACTGAACCGCGGAACAGGCGCGAATTCGCCGTGTCAAGTGCCGGGGACCTCGCGCCGCAGACGGCGCCAAGGCTCCCCGGCACTGCAGAAAGGCCCGGCATCCAGAGTGGGATCAGCGGTGGCTGAGGGTTCGCCGTGTCAAGTGCCGGGGACCTCGCGCCGCAGACGGCGCCAAGGCTCCCCGGCACTGCAGAAAGGCCCGGCATCCAGAGTGGGATCAGCGGTGGCTGAGGCTTCGCCGTGTCAAGTGCCGGGGACCTCGCGCCGCAGACGGCGCCAAGGCTCCCCGGCACTGCAGAAAGGCCCGGCATCCGAGTGGGATCAGCGGTGGCTGAGGGTTCGCCGTGTCAAGTGCCGGGCACTCCAGAAAGTGCCAGGCACTGCGGAGGGGCCACAAGAGCGTGGGAGCCTCTTGTTGCGTCCGATCTCGCAACGGCTAGAATGGCAGGTAGCAGAGCGCCGGGTCATTGACAGACGTGCGGGCACCTGAAAGGAAGACCCAATGCCACTGACGACAGGACAGATGCTGCAGGACCGGTACCGTATCGTTGGTCTGCTCGGGCAGGGTGGGATGGGGGCAGTGTACCGCGCCTGGGACATGCGGCTAAAGAAGCCGGTGGCACTTAAGGAGATGGTTCCCCAGCCCGGGCTGGACGCGCAGACGCTGGCGCAGTTCCGCTCGCAGTTCGAGCAGGAGGCCGTGATCCTGGGGAGGCTCGCGCACCCCCATCTGGTGCCGGTCACGGACTACTTTGAGGAGCAGGGGAACGATTACCTGGTGATGGCCTTCGTGGAGGGCGAGAGCCTGGCGGACAGGATCGCGCGCGAGGGCGCTTTGCCGGAAGGCCAGGTGGTTGAGCTGGGCAGGCAATTGTTGGATGCGCTCGCCTATTGCCACGAAAGCGGCGTGATCCACCGCGACATCAAGCCTCAGAACGTCGTCATCACGCCTCGGGGTAGCGCGGTCTTGGTGGACTTCGGGCTGGTCAAGCTGTGGGATCCGACCGATCCTCAGACCAAGACCGTGATGCGGGGCATGGGGACACCGGAGTATGCCCCGCCCGAGCAGTGGGGGTCCCTGGGATACCATACCGATCCACGCAGCGATCTCTACAGCTTGGGGGCGACGCTTTACCATGCGCTAGCAGGGCAGGCGCCGCCGTCGGCAAGCGATCGGATGGTGTATCCCAAGCAGTACAGGACCCCGCGGGAACTGAACGGCAGGGTCAGCGCACACGTCGACGCCGTCATCTCGCGGGCGATGACCTTGGCGATCGATGATCGCTGGGCCAGTGCCCCTGCCATGATGGAGGAGCTGCTGCGGGCGTTGGTGGTGCCCGATGGCGTCGCACCGCCCACCGCGGTCACGCCGTCTCTCGCCATGGAAGCGACGGAGCGAGCGCCGGAGGGCACGGCAACCCCGACCGGTACCGCAAGGATGCCGGAGGTGGAGGTGGCCTCGCGGCCTGGCCAGGAGCCTGGCGGCGCCAGCGGCCTGACGAGCGCCAGGGGACTTCCAGAGCCAACACCCTTCGCAAGGTCCCGAAACCTTGCGAAGGGTTTCGGAGGGCGGACGCGGCCTCCTGCCGTGGTGGGTCTGGTCGCTCGCCGGCATCGCGGTCGTGGCAATGGCGGCGGTGTGGCTTAGCGGCCTCGGCGGGCGCGGGGCAGCCGCGCCTCCGACGTCGACGGTCTTGGTGGACCCAAGCGCCACTGCAGCCGCAGTCGTCCCGCTACCCTCGACGACTCGGCCCACGCCCAGGGCGACGGCGACGCCGGAGGCCACGCAGACGCCCGAGCCGGGGTCGACGGCTGATGTGCCAGCGGGTGACGCTCACGGCGTGGCTCAGATCATTGTGCCCGCGGGTGCGTTCCAGATGGGATGTCATCCGGATACTATCGGTGGGGGTAAGTGCCCAAGCAACGGCCTCCCGCTGCATATGGTCACCCTCGACGCCTATGCGATCGACAGGACCGAGGTCTCCAACGCCCAGTACGCGGAGTGCGTGGCGATGGGGGCGTGCGACCCGCCTGGAAGCGGCGCCTCTGCCACGCGTGGCGCTTACTACGACAACCCGAGCTATGCCGAGTACCCGGTCATTTACGTTTCCTGGCAGGATGCAGCGGACTTCTGTGCTTGGGCTGGAAAGCGATTGCCGACGGAGGCCGAATGGGAGAAAGCGGCCCGCGGGCCCGTTGCGCAGGCCTATCCGTGGGGCAACGAACGTCCCGATGCACGGCCTGGATGCACACTCGCCAACACCGGCGACTCGGCGTGCCCGGGTGACACGGTGCGGGTGGGCAGCTATCCGGACGGGGCGAGCCCATACGGGGCGCTTGATATGGCGGGCAACGTGGCCGAATGGGTCAGTGACTGGTATAGCGAGAGCTACTACGAAGTGTCGCCCGCCGGCAACCCGACCGGGCCGGAGAGCGGGACGCAGCGCGTGTCCCGTGGCGGCGCGTTCCAACCCCTATGGTCACTCCCGCTGGAGACGGCGTATCGCATCCCCGCTGATCCGTCGTCTCGTGAAGCCAGCCTCGGGTTCCGGTGCGCGGCTGATGCCCCCTGACCTGAACCCTGGCTACCGGCGCCGAGCCTAAGCCGTAGACTGCCTCAGATGCCGCGCACTCTGGCGGAGGGCTGCCTTTCGGCTCTCCAGTGAGACCTCGAGCGAGTATTGCAGGGCAGTGAGGCGGGCCGGGAGACGGGCCGGCTGAACGGGCGCCGCTCATTGTGGCGATTGACAAACCGCCGGGCACCGGTAGGCTCGGGGTATGGAAGGTAGAACGTACTAACCTGGGCTTTCGTTATCCGTCCCCTTGGCGGCGAAACGAACGATCGGAGAGACCATGACAACGACAAGCAGTCCGGTTGGCGGGGACGCTTCGGCGGACATCACGAAGCGGATCCAGGAGCTTGGGGATTGGAGGGGAGAGACCCTCGCCTATGTCCGCCAGCTCATCCACGATGCCGACCCCGAGATCGAGGAGGAGTGGAAATGGGTGAAGGAGAGCTCGCCGGGATCCCCCGTCTGGTCCCATGACGGCGGCATCTGCACGGGCGAATCGTACAAGCAGGCGGTGAAGCTCACCTTCTTCCGCGGCGCCTCCCTCGAGGACCCGGAGAAGCTCTTCAATTCCAGCCTCGGGGGGAAGGTACGGCGGGCGATCGACCTCCACGAGGGGGAGAAGCTCAACGAAGCTGCCTTCAAGGAGCTCATCCGCGCCGCGGTGGCGGCCAACACCGCAGCGCTCGCGCAACGGGCCGCGAAGAAGAAGTAAGCCTCCGCTGCGCGCCGCCGGATGGCGTAGGCCGGATCGTCTCGCGCCGCAGCAGGCGACGGCACGGGGCGGCGTGCGCGGGCGCTTCCGCGTCACGCGGACGACCGGGGTGCACCGATCAGGTGATTGAGCGTCGCGAGCACCGTCCACAGTGACTCGTAGTCGGACCGCGTGTAACCGATGCGGCTCCATCCGCGCCCTTTGCACACTTCTCTTGATACCCCGCCCCACTCGACCTGAGTCCTGTCGAGGCAGTTGCCGGCGTAGCAGTGGGCGCATGGTTTCAGGCCCGTGAAGACCACATTGGCCATGCCTGGGACCGTTTCCTCCAGGCGGTCGAACAGACGGGGGGTCAGGTCTGAATCCAACTTCCAGCGCAGATAGTGGGCCAGGTCGGCGTGAAATGTCTCCTGAATGCGCAACCAATAGACCACCTGGTCCCGCCGCTTGCTGTAGCGCACACGGTACGTCAGATCACCGCCACCCACGAAAATCTCCCGTTTGAACCGCATCTGCAGGAGGCGCTCGTCCGTTTCGGCCACCTCGGCCCGGAACGGCTCCGGCGCAAGGCGGAGTGCATCGGCAAAGTCCGGCTTGGTTTTCCCCTCGAAGACACCGGAATCACAGCGGCAGAAGAGGTAGAACCCGTACTCCTTCACGCGAGCGCAGGCCCGGCTGAGTGTGGCCAGCTCCGCCGGCATGCCCGGGTACAGGGGGTTGGATACCACCAGAGGGTCGCCCGATGAAAACGAGAGGCCGCTGCGCTCCAGGGCGGCGAGAATGTGGCGGGTCTTGGCCTTCTTGGCGGTATCGGCAACCAACGTCGCAACCTCCTGGGCCGGTAGCTGCAGATCCGCGCCGGCCGGCTCGCCCATCTGTCCCAGGCGGAAGAGGAACTCGAGATAGCCGTACACGGCTTTGCGCACGCGCATCCGGGCGGCTTTGAGCGCCTCGTGTTGAGCTTTCTCCTCCGGGCTCAGCGGATCGAGGGCGAAGAAGGTCACAAACGGTTCGGCGGGGATGGAATACGCGCCCGGGTTCTGCAGCATGTCTTCATAGAGGACGGTGAAGAAACAATAGAGGGGGGATGGGGGGATGTCACGGCTGGGAGCCAGATTGGCACGGAGCCGGGTGAGCTGCCAGCGGCCGAACGTATCGAAAGACGTTTGCTGAGGTTCCATGGGGAAAGCTCCTATTCTCCGGGATCCATCCGCGCGAGGGGAGATCCCACGACCTTGAGTTTGCCCTTCATCACTTCCATCATAGGGCGTCGGCGTCTCACAAGCGTCTTTTTGCTTGAGCGAGATGCCTGTGTGGCGTTCGATCCGGGCATCCCCAAGGGCGCCGGGGCGTACCACATTTCGCCGGCACGCCGTCCACGCTATGGCGCGCTTGCCAATTTGCGGGCTTCGGCGATACTGGAGGCCCGCGGGTCTGATTTCCTGCAGCCCAATTCTCCCCGGAGAGGTAATCTCGACATGAGCAAGAGTGTGCGCATCGTTATGCTGACTCTCTTTCTGGCCGTCAGTGTCCTGCCCGTGTGGCAGCCGGCGGTCAGGGTGGCGGCCCAGCAAGGCCCAACGAACCTGCTGGTGAACGGCGGTTTCGAGTCGTGGGACTGGAACGCGCCGGGTTGGCCGTTCCAGAACGGCATACCGGAGGTGCAGGTCTGCCCCGGGTGGCATGCTTACTACGTCGACAAGCCGCCGGACGGGGTCACGGCGCCGGAGTATTGGAAGCGACCGGAGTTCCGCGACGTGAAGACCGCCGAATTCGCCTATCGCGTCCACAGCGGGTTCCTGGCCCAGAAGTACTTCACCTTTGGCGGTCAGCACATGGCCGGGCTCTACCAGCAGGTGGGCGGGATCGCGCCGGGCACGCCCTTGCGCTTCTCGATCTACATGCAGACGTGGGGCTGTATGGCCGGCGAGGGTGACTGGAATGTCTGCCCGACCGGGGTGCTGTCGAATAACCCGGCGCCGATGCATACGCGGGTGGGCATCGATCCCTACGGCGGCACGAACGCCTGGTCACCGAACGTCGTCTGGTCGGGCGAGATGGAAGCCTACGATGTGTGGACGCGCTTCCAGGTCGATGCCGTGGCCCAGGCGGGCACCGTGACCGTCTTCACTTACTCGTACGCCGACTGGTTCGACTACGTGTTCCGGATCTCCAACGACGTCTACATCGACGACGGCAGCCTGATCGCGCTCGACGAGCAGCCTGCGGAGCCACCGTCCCCTGAACCGACATTGGCGGAGCCCACGCAGACGGAGCCGCCGCAGACGGCGGAAGCGCCGCAGACGGCGGAAGCGCCGCAGACGACGGAAGCGCCTGGGACGGCGGAGACGACCGCGACGCCTGAGGTGACCGCGACGCCGGCAGCGACCGCGACGCCCGCGGCCACGCCGACCGCGCGGCCCGACGGGGCCGTCGTCTACGTGGTGCAGGAGGGGGACACGTTGGGCGCGATCGCGGCCCAGTACGGGCTCACGGTGGAGCAGGTCGTGGCGCTGAACGCGCTTGACGATCCCAACGTCGTCGAGGTCGGTCAGGAGCTTGTCATGGCGGTGCCTGCGCCCACCGCAACACCCATCCCGCCCACGCCAACCGCGGTCCCGGCGACGCCATCGTCGACGCCGGCGCCCACCCCGACGGTCGCGCCGCCCACGCCATCGAGCAGCGCCACACCCGTTCCCGCGGCTGCGACCGCGACGCCCGTGCCGGCAGCGCCGGAGACCGCGCCGCGGGGGCTCTCCGTTGTCTGGCTGCTGCCGGTGATCGTGGTCGTGGGGGCTGCCGGGTACGCTCTCGGACGGCGCCTGCGGCGATGAGGCGGGGCCGACCGTCAGCAGAGCCCTACCGTTGACAAGCGTTCCCCGTCCCGAGTCGCCCCTACACGGCACGCAGACGTGGGCATCGCTGCGGAAACGTGATGCGCACCCGCATCGCCGTAGGGGTGCAGGGTGGGGCCGGTCCGGCATATCGGAGGATCAGGCACCGGGCCCGATCACGACAGCGCTTCGAGCAGGGCCAGGGCCTCCTCGCCCATGGTGAGCAGGTGACGCCACTCGGCGAGGGCCTGGGCGGGGCCGCCGGGGTTGAGCAGGCGCGGCGGCTCGGCGTCAGGCGGCAGTGACTCGGCGTAGGCGACGACGCGCGGCCACTTGACGCCCTTGTCGGCGATGCTGCTGAGGGCCGCCGCGGCCGTGTAGCCGAAGCGTGCGAGGCGGCGATCCCCCCGCCAGCCGGCATCCCGCAGCCCCTGGACGTACCCCTCGAAGATGATCGTGTCGAGGTCGGGGATGCGGTCGGGGCCGATCACGTCGAAGCTGAGCCCGCGGAAGAGCGGGCCGATCTCGGCGCCAAGGGGCCCCGTGCCCATCGCCGCCCAGTCGAGGGCGACGGTTTGGGGGTAGCCCTCGGCGTCCTGCCGGGCGGCGAGGTTGCGGCGGACCGCGTCGTTGTGGCAGAGGGCCCGCGGTAACGCGTCGATGCGCGCCATCAGCCGCTCGCGCGCCGCCCAGAGCGCCAGGCAACGGTCGAGGCTGTCGCCGGGCATCAGCCCCTCGAAGAGGGGGTGCCGGCTCAGCCGGCGCGAGCTCCGGGACGCCGGGCTCCCCCATCGCGACGCGCGCCCGCAGGGGGCCGGTCGAGAGCCAGGGGACGTCCGGGACGGGCCACCCGGTGAGGTAGGCGCCGTTGAAGCGGCCCAGATGGCGGGCCGCCAGGCCGTAGCGGTCGAGGGGCCACCCCGGCTCGGGCTCTGCCACGTCCTCGAGCCATATCCAGGTCTCCAGATCCGGCTGCTCCACCACGCCCAGACACCGCGGCGTCGCGAGCCCGCCCGGCAGGTGGTCGAGCAGGCCCGAGGCGTAGGCCAACGCCTCGCGCCTCCAGTAGTCGTGGGCGACCGGATCGTGGCTGCCCTCGGCGGGCCCGATGACCTTGAGGACAACAGCCCAGGCGCGGACCTCGGCTCCTGTCCGGGCCTGGCCGGCGAAGCGAAAGACGCCGTAGGCGTGGCCGAAGGCGCCCTCGAGCGGCGCGTGGTGCCAGGTCGTGACCTCGGCGTGCTCGTCGCCCAAGGTCAATCGCGCGAGCGGCGCGAGGTCAGTCGCGTCGAGGGTAGCCAAGCGATGGGCCAGGGTTTCAGGCACGACTCGCTCCTTTGGCTGGTGTGCGATATCCTGATTATGGATGAACCGGCGCGGTTGTCGAGTTGGGGGGGCGGGGCACACTCACCGCATGGCACTTCCGTCACCGGTGCAGCGAGAAACAAGCCGGAAAAGACGGTGGATAGACGGCGTCCGGGTACGATGGGACTGTAGTGGACGGTACACACCGGTGAGGTGTGCTAGCGGCAGTGCCTACTTCTACCCGCCACGGACGAATGAGGGGACAGGAAAGGCGCGCCACATGAGGTGATAGGAGAGCGATATGGACTTCGAGAATCGCATTGGGACCGACTTTGACAACGTTTCACAGCGCCTGGTCTACAACTACATCGCTACCCAGCCTGACTTCCGGCCCATCCCATCGGAGGTGGCGAGCGAGAGCGCGCAGCGCCAGCTCTACGACTTCATTGCCGGGATCTACCTCGCGCTCTACCACGATCCGGCCCTCATCGGGATGTCAACGGACCCCGACGAGACCGAGGATCGCCCCAACCCGGACAGGGTCTACAAGGATGAGGCCCGCAAGCACCTGGAGGCCCGAAAGCTGCGGCGCAAGAACGAGGACAAGATCGAAGGCTTGTTTGACGCTCTGCAGCTTCTGGGCGAGCTGGGCACTGTGCGCAACGGCGCGCTGGTGGTCGACGAGGAGGCGCTGGGGCTCAACAAACGTGCTGTCGGTCAACTCGTCAAGAACCTGACCAACCTGGGCCTGACGTGCTCAGAGGATGGTCCGGCGCTGTGCCTGCAGAGCGATGCGTATCCCGGGATGTGGGACGCCTGGAAGCTGCTCGCCACCGTCGGTGCTGCGGAGGCCGGCGCCCACGACGCAGCGTGGCGTCGGGAGGCGGGCGATGAGGCGGACCTCCCGAAGTGGCAGATTTTCAGCCACCTGCGGTACCTCGGCCAGATCAAGAACCGCACGTTCAAGCGCGCGCTGTTCGACCCCGCGTACGACCACGCCCTGGACGTGATGGCAGGGCTCGGCGACGATCCCGATACCTACCGGCAGTTCACAGACCTACTCCTCGCCCAGGGATTCGAGATGTCTTCCGACTGGGGCAGCGGGACCGACGTGACGAACTTCATCACCGTGGCCTTCACCAAGACTTACACCGGACCGGAGGGCGAGCCCTTGAGGCTCCAGTTCCAGACCCAGTTTGAGTCGCGCTACTACGGGCAGGTGCTGTACAGATTCGTCGAGGACAAGGTCGCCGTCAAGACGCTGCTGAAGCAGCTCGGGACGCTTCCGGAGCCACTGCAGGACCTGGTCTACGGGTTCACGGGCGCGTGCCGGGCGTGCGGGTTCTGCAACCAGACCAACCGCAAGCTCCCGTTCAACAACGTCCCGGCGGTCTACCGGGGCAAGCCCGTCAAGATGTGCTACTACTTCAAGTACCTCGACACGCGCGAGCTGACCTACGACATGCTCGAGGGGGCCAAGGCCCTGTACGCCTGGATAGACGATCGTTACGAGGTTGCATCCTGAACCCCAGGCCTCAAGTGCCGGGGACCTCGCGCCGATCGGAATCGGCGCCAAGGCTCCCCGGCACTGGGATACGCTGCTAAGCCGCCAAGGTCAAGACGGTCGAAGGTCGTACAACCTGCCGAGGATGATGGTCGCCGCCAGCGAGACGACGGACAGGTAGAAGCTGTTCGTGAAGAGGTCCGCGTTGTTCACGCCGAAGCCGTAGACGAGGACGACCGATCCGACCACGAGGAAGATGCCGTTGGCTGCGGTAAGCACGTAGATCCACGGCCATAGCGGCCCGAGGCGGCGCGCCCCGGCGGTGGCGCGCCGGGTCTCCCCCCACGCCGGCGGCTTGCCGATGCCGGTGCCCGCCACGCCGGCGAGGATGCCGAGGACCGGCGGGCCGAAGCCGCCGCCCACCAGCATCATCAGCGTGGAGAGGAGCAGCAGGGCTCGCCCGCCCCTCCGGTCTCGCAGCCTGATCGCGGTTACGATCGCGGCGAGCGAGACGAGAATCGTGAGGATCCCGGTGAGGCGCAGGTCGGGCACGACGGTCATGCCCGGCTCTCCGCCCATGTTGGTCGCGATGGGTCCCTGAGTCCAGGAGTCGATGATGAGGCCGTTGGGCTTCACGTTGCCCTGAAGGACCTCGCCGATCCCGTGGGTGATACCACCGAGGCCCGCGAGCACGCCGAAGAGCGTGCCCGTCCGGCGGGCGGCGGTGTAGGTGGTGGTGTGTGTCATATGATGTCTCCTCTGTGTCTGTAGGGGCAGTTCCCCGATAGGCGGCCCGTCCACCGCATCAGCCTAAGGCCGGAAGGTCGGTGCCGGGGAGCCTTGGCGCCGTCGGCGGCGCGAGGTCCCCGGCACCTGAAGAGAAAGCAGCCTCGGCCGTGGTTGACTTGTACTCAAGTGCCGGGGACTGCGGAAAGTGCCGGGGACGCGCCTCGGAAGGCGTCGGAAAGTCCCCGGCACTGCAGAGAGTCCCCGGCACTTCTCCGCTTCTCCCTAGCTTGATGCGCACGGTCCATTCCGGTTGGCGGTTCTAGGCGCCCAGGCTGGGCCGGCGGATGACGAGCAGCGCGACGATGAGCGCCAGGTCGATGAGGATGCCGACGGCGCCCTGGTCGGGCAGTCGCTGCAGCGTGCCGTTCCAGAAGACGAGGTAGAGCGCCGCGGAGAACGCGGCGGCGCCCGCGACGACGAGACGTGACCAGGGACGCCCGGCGAGGACGCCGATGCCGCCGGCGGCGAAGATCAGCGCCACGGCCACGCAGCCGGCGGTCGCCAGCCCGCGCACCACGCCGGCACCGGCGAAGCGCGACAGGGTCCACGCGCCGTCAGGCCATGTCAGCCCGGGGCTCAACTCGAAGAGCCTCCGGCCCTGCCCGGCGTAGAGCAGGTGCACGAGGCCGTGCAGCACGACGAAGATGCCAACGACGATTCTTACCATGGTGGTTCTCCTTCTCTGACTGTGGCTCATCACTCACGGGCCAGGGACAGGATCACGAGCCCGCGATCGTGCAGGTGCCGGATCATCCCGATCAGGCCGGACTGGTCGGCGCAGATGGTGAAGTGCGTGGACTGGGGACCGGTGCGCACGAGCGTGGTGCGGTGGGGGCTCCTTGCGTTGAGGTCGCGCTCGTCGATCCGGCCGCGCACCTCGATGCGGTAGGTGCTGAGTTCGTGCATGCTGGGCTCCCTTCGTGCGATCTGAGATTGGACCAATCTCCCAGATTGGTCCAATCTGCCTGCCCCGGCGGGTGGTCGGTTTCACACGCCTACTGTAGCAGAGCACGACGGGACGCGCACCACACGATGATGTGATCCGGAGGGGGAGGGGGATGTGAGTTCGCGGCGGGCGGGATGCCATCCCGCCCTACATCGGAGGCACGGCGCGGCTTACGCCCCGGGACCATGCACTTCGGCGAAGGCTACAGGATCCGCAGCTCCCGCGCCACGCGGCCAGCGCGTGGCGGATGGCCGCGGCGCAGGCGGTGTCGCCGGCTTCGCCTGCGTCACAGGCTTGGGCGTGCCAGCGGCCGGCGCGGCGGTGCAGCTCGGCGAGATCGCCCGGATGGCGCGTTGTGAGGACATCCCGCAGCAAGTCGGCGAACAGGTGATGATAGCGATACCAGCGCCCCTCGTCGTCGAGGGGGATCAGGAAGACGTTGGCGCCGTAGAGACGTTCGAGCAGGTCCCGCCCGTCGGCGCGTCCCGTGACCGCGTTGCAGAGGTCGCCGGTGAGGCTGTCCAGAATCGCGGTCTGGAGCAGGAAGCGCTGGATCTCCGCGGGTTGCCGCCCGAGGACCTCCTCGGTCAGATAGCTGAGGATGAAGCGGTGGCTCCCACTGAGCGTGGCGATGAACTCGGACGGGTCGGCGCGGTCGCGGATGGAGAGCCCCGCCAACTGCGAGCCCGGCAATCCAGCCCTCGGTCCGCTCATTCAGCGCGTCCACATCGGCGGGCGAGAGCGTCAGGCCCAGCGCGCCGTTGAGGAAACGCCCGGCATCGGGCGCGGTGAAGCGCAGATCCTGCGCGCGCACCTCTGTGAGCAAGTTGTTCGCCCGAAGTCGGGCCAGCGGCAGCGGGGGATCCTCACGCGTGATCAGCACCAGGTGCAGCGGACGGGGGAGGTTGGTGACCAGCTTCTCCGTCACGTCGAGGATGAAGGGGTCCTGGATGACCTGGAAGTCATCGAGGACCAGCGTGAAGGGTGTCTCGTGAGCGACGATGTCGTTGACCAGCGCGGCGGCAAGGGCGGCGGCGGGCGGAATCTGCCCCGACCGCAACGCACCCTCCACCCCTTGCCCGAGAGCCGGATCGACCGTCTGGAGGGCCCCGATCAGGTAGGCGAAGAAGGAGCCCGGGTCGTCGTCGCCATCGCCCAGCGACAGCCAGGCGACGGGCGTGTCATGCGTGGCGAGCCATTCGCCGACACACGTGGTCTTGCCGAAGCCCGCAGGCGCCGAGACGAGCGCGATCTGCCTGCCGGACGCGAGCCCGTCGTCGAGCCGCCGGATGAGGTCCGGGCGAGGGACGCGTCCGGGAGGGATCACAGGGCGGTGCAGTTTCGTCGCCAGCAAGCCTGGGTTCAAGGAGCCTCCCGTCTCCGGGGCACCCCCGCGCGCGACGTGGGCTGCGCGGGGGGCGCTCCGCCGAGCATTGTCCCACAGCTCCGCTCGGAGGGCAACAGCGGGGGTGCCCGGCCTGGTGGACGCGATGGGCCCGGGTGCAGTTGCGCCGGCAGGACGGCTGCACGCCGGGACAACGGCTTCTCAGCGACCAGACTCAGCGGGCAGGGCTCGAGCCGCCGACGATGGAACGCGCCCTCACTCCCAGCGGAAGGTCCTCGCCGAGACGACGATCCCCACCACGAGCATCCCGACCAGCACCCCGACATCCGGCAGGTGCGCGCTCCAGGGCCGGCCGATCCATAGACCGCGTAGCAGATTGACGACGTAGGTCAGCGGCAGGAACGCCGAGAGCTTGACGACGCCGGCGGGCATCAGCTCGCGCGGCCAGGCGGCGCCGGAGAGGATCAGCATCGGGTAGAGCAGGACCATGGCGACGATCTGCGCGGTGCGGGCGGTGGGCATCAGACCCGCCAGGACAAAGCCGATCCCGAAGAAGCTGAGGCTGCCGAGGGCGAAGCCCGCCAACATACTGAAGACGTTGCCCTCGATGCGCACGTGGTAGACCAGCATCCCCGCAGCCACGAGCAGCAGCATGCCCAGACAGGTCATGGTGAAGACCACGATCACCTGCGCGGTCATGACCGACCAGCGGGCCGACGGGCGTGGTGCGCAGGCGGCGCAGGATGCCGTTCTCGCGGTAGGTCGCCAGCGTGAGTGTGACCGACATCAGCCCGGTCATGCCGATGACCATTGCGGTGAAGGCCGGGATGAGGGCGCCGATGGCGCTCTGTCCGTCGGTCTCGGGCGGTGGGGTGCTGCCATAGATCGTGCCGAACAGGAAGAGCATCAACAGCGGAAAGATCAGTGTAAAGAACGCGCCCACGGGCTCGCGCAGAAACAGTTTGCTCTCCATCCAGGTCATCTTAAGCAGGCTTTTCATCTCACACCTCACGCCCGATCTCACGACCGGTCAGGCTCAGGAAGACGTCCTCGAGGGTGGGGCGCTCGGTACGCAGGTCGCGGAACGGGACGCCCTGAGCGGTCAGCAGGCCGACCACCTCGCCCACCAGGTGCGCGCCGTTGCCTTCGCTTCCGTGGACGGTGACCTGCGCGCCCTGCACCTCGACGCGGCCCTCGGTCGATAGCGCCTGCGTCGCTGCGGCGGAGAGGCCGCCTTCCACCGTGAAGATCACGCGCTCGCCTGCAGACAGACCGTCGATCAGGGCTTCCGGGGTGTCGAGGGCCACGATGCGCCCGTGGTCGAGGACCGCCACACGGTCGCAGAGGGCCTCGGCCTCCTCCATGAAGTGGGTGGACAGGACGACGGTCTTGCCGCCGGCGCGTACGTCGCGCACCACATCCCAGATCACATGGCGCGCCTGGGGGTCGAGCCCGGTGGTGAGCTCGTCGAGGAAGATCAGGCGTGGGTCGACGAGGAGCGCTAGCGCGATGAAGAGGCGCTGTTTCTGCCCGCCTGAGAGCTTGGCGAAGGGGGCATCGCGCTTCTCCGCCAGCCCGAGCCGGTCCATCAGCTTCCGCCAGTCGGCCGGTTTGGGATAGAACGAGGCGTACAGGTCGAGCGCCTCCCAGACCTTCATGCGATCGGGCAAGTTGGACTGCTGGAGCTGCATCCCCACGCTCAAGCAGAGGGCCTGGCCCTCGCGCTGTGGGTCGAGTCCCAGCACGCGCACCACCCCGGCATCCGGTCCGACGCAGACCTTCCAGACACTCGATGGTGGTGGTCTTGCCGGCCCCGTTGGGACCGACCATCCCGAAGATCTCGCCTTCCCCGACCTCGAACGAGATCCCGTCCACGGCGACGGTGGCGCCGAGGTTTTCCTCAGCCCATCAACCGACACGATTACGTTCATCGTCTCCTCACTTGCCGGCCACGGATGACACCGATCACTTGCCGTCCAGGATGGACTCCAAAGCTGCCACGTGCTCCTGGAAGGCCTTGCGTCCCTCGGGGGTGGCGGAGATGTAGGTGTGCGGTTTGCGGTCGACGAAGAGCTTGTTGACGACGATGTAGCCTTCCTCCTCCAACTTGCGCAGGTGGGCGCCCAGGTTGCCGTCGGTCACCTCGAGCAGGTCGCGCAGGTAGGTGAAGTCGACCTCGTCGCCCGATTCCAGCGCTGCCAATGCCGCCATGATCCGCAGGCGCACCGGCTGGTGGATGGTCTCGTTGAATGTACCCACGGTTCACCACCTCGACCGGATGACCAAGCCAAGGCCGATCATCCCACCGCCGCCCAGGAGACCCATCCAGAGGTAGAACACCCCGGGCAGCAGGAAGTAGCCGATCAGCGCCAGGGCCGTGATCGGCAGCGCCCACCAGGTGGAGGAGAAAGAGAAGGGCAGGCCCATGGCCACCTGGCCGAGCATCAGGAACAGGATGACCAGCATGGTCGCCTGTTTTCCGTCGGTGGGCCGGGCGACGCCGATGATGACAATGCCGTAGAGGATGAGGAGCACCCAGAAGATGATAACGCGCCTTGCCATCGGGACTGTCGACGGGCTGTGGACGCGCCGGCCCCGCCGGATGCCCAGGACCGTGCCCGTAGCCGTGCCGGCGATGCTCAACCCGGCCCAGATGTAGCCGACGACCTCCGGTGGGAGGAACTGGGTGCACACGAACCCGATCAGCCAGACGACGCCGGTGACGATGAGGGTGACGGCAGCGCCGCCGGCGGCGATGGAGCGGCGGGTTCGTTGCGCCATGGTGTGGATGGCTGCCAGGGCTTCTTCGGCTTCCGACTGCGACACATTCATCGGCAACTCCTTGTAGAGTACTCTGTGATATAGAGTATTCTATACGATTATCGTTGGTGTGTCAAGCGGGAGATCGCGGCAGGGTCTGCTTCCGTTGTAACGGGTGAGGACGGCGAGAATGGACCTCCTCTCCCGCGGTCGACTGTCGTGGCTTTCCCGTAGACGTCGCTCGATCTTGTACTGGGCATCGCCATCCCGGACGACGTTATCCCCGTTTTGGCCCCGTAATCCCCAAGATCTAGGGGATTTGTCCACAGGTAACCACTAAATGTGGGGTGGAGGGTTGATTGGGTAGAATATATGTTCTAATATAAGAGCAAATGAACGGCAACGACAGCAGAGGAGGGGGCTTTGTGGAAGTGGAACGGTATTTCGCGCCTGATCTACACACTGGCCTTCCGCGTGGCCCGCAGGGTGGTGATTGATGGACATCGATCGCCCCGGCGGGCCACGTCATTGTATGGCCACGAAGCGGGATGGGACGCCCTGCAAGGCCTGGGCGGTGCGGGGGAGCGATCCGCCGCTCTGTCAGGCCCACCTGGGGACGCAGCCCCGCGACATACACGGGACGCAGCCCCGCGACAACCACGGGACACGGCAGGCTGCGTCACACCCTGCGCCACCTGCGGGCGACGAGGAGATGGTTCCGCTTCAGACGACGTACATTGCCCCGAAGACGGCGAAGACGTTCCTCGTCGGTGACGTCCCGGATATCCCCGCGGCAATGCCGTCGATCGATGAGGTACTAATCGACCTGGCGGGCAGGCAGGCGCGGCTGTCATACCTCATCGAGAAGTGCATCAAGGACGAGATCAAGAATGTGACGGCGGCCGAGGTGCTGCGTCTCTTCGCGCTGCACGGTCAGAACGCGAGCCGGCTTGGCCGTTTGCTGCGCGATCGCCTGGCGATACAGGCGGAGTCGGGTGACGACTTCCCCGAGGAACTGGCGCAGGTCTACGACGAGCTGTCGAGGCGGCTCGGGGTCGATCTGTAGCCCAGGAGGCCGGTGTTGATCGCGGATCGGTACTACCGCCAGTTCTGTGAGTCACTGACCGACATCTCGCGCTTCAGCGAGCACATCATGCAGCGCCCGCTGCGCGCCTATCAGGTACGGCCGGCGGCGGCGATCATGCACTCGATCCTGGAGAGCCGCGGCCTCACGTTCGCCGTGATGATGTCGCGCCAGGCCGGCAAGAACGAGCTCTCGGCGCAGTTGGAGGCCTATCTGATGAACCTCCACGCGCGCGCCGGGGGCGGGATTGTGAAGGCGTCGCCGACGTTCAAACCGCAGACGATCAACTCCATCATGCGGCTGACCGACCGGCTGGACAACGTCTGGAACGGGCGCCGGCACAGCGCGTTCCGTTGCCGGCGTCGCGACGGGTACATCGTGGAACTCGGTGCGGCCCGCGCGTTCTTTTTCTCCGCAGAGCCCTCCGCCAACGTCGTCGGTGCCACCGCCTCGCTGCTGCTCGAAGGCGACGAAGCCCAGGACATTCTGCAGGCCAAGTGGGATAAGGACTTCTCTCCGATGGGTGCCTCGACCAACGTCACGACGGTCCTCTATGGTACGGCGTGGACCTCGGCGTCGTTCCTGGCGCGAGCGATCGCCCATCTGGAGCGAGCTCAGGCCCGCGACGGCGTGCAGCGTGTCTTTCGGGTGACCGCCGACGAAGTGGCGGTCGAGGTGCCGGCCTACGGCCGTTTCGTGGCCGAGCAGGTGGCCCGCCTGGGTCGCGACCACCCCCTGGTCCGCACGCAGTTCTACCTCGAACCCATCGACGGCAGCGGAGGGCTCTTTCCCCAGGCCCGCAGAGCCCTGATGTACGGCGACCACGCGCGCCGCCACGACCCCGAACCGGGCCATCGCTACGCGCTGCTGGTCGACGTGGCGGGTGAGGATGAGGCGGAGGGGAGCGCGCTGGACCGGGCGTTGCTGGCCAATCCCCGCCGCGACGCCACCGCGGTGACCGTGGCGGATGTGATCGTCGAGCACCGAGGCGGCTTCGGCGAACGCCATTTCCTCGTCGTCGACCGGCTTCTGGCGCTGGGCACCCGCCACACCGCCCTGTACGCAAAAATCCTCGCCCTCGTGGAACACTGGCACGCCGCCTGGGTCGTCGTCGATGCAACCGGGATCGGCGCCGGCCTCGCGTCTTTCCTCACCCGCGCCCTGGGCGACCGTGTCACACCCGTCGAGTTCTCCCCCAACGTCAAGAGCGATCTCGGCTGGGACTTCGTCGGCCTCGTCGAGACCGGCCGCTATCCAGGACTACGCCGAGGACCAGGCTCCCGACACCCGCCAGTTCTGGTATGAGGTCGAGGCCTGCACCTATGAAATCGCGCAGGGACCCGGCAAGCGGATGCGCTGGGGAGTCTACGAGTCCCCCGCCTATGACGGCCTCGTCGCACGTGGACACGACGACCTGTTGATCTCGGCCGCCCTGTGCACCGTGGTCGATAAACTCGCGGTCCCCGGCGACGCCGTCGGCCAGGCCCTCTATCAGCCCGACCCGCTGGAGGAGATCGATGCAGGCCAATGGTAAGGGGCGCGTTGGAACGTGTGCACGTTTGAACGTGCTAACGCTCCGTTCCGTCACCAAGGAGGCACACATTGAGCCGTCTCACTGACGCCGTCGCCGTCTTTCTAGGTCGTTCCAACGTGTCCACGTTCGAACGTTCCAACGTGTCAACGTCCGCAGTCTCCGTCTCCGTCGACGACTCCCCGGCTGGCAAGGCGTGAACCCCGCCCCCGGCGATCGCCCCTGGGGTGACATCTACGCCGACCTGGTCGACGCCCTCGATGCCTGGCGGAAAAACTTCATGGTCCGCCGAATCGTCGGTCTCACCCGGTCCTATACTGTCGGATCCGGTCTCACCGTGAGCAGCAGTATCGAGGAGGTCGCCACCTTCATTGAAGCCTTCTGGAATCACAACCAGAACAACATCGGCCGGCGCCTCGGGGAGATCTCGGACGCCCTCACCCGTGACGGGGAGCTGTTCCCGATCCTGTTCACCAACCCCGTCGACGGCATGTCCTATCTCCGCTTCAAATCGGCCCGCCAGATCCGCGAGATCATCACCAAGCCGGACGACTTTGAGACCGTGCTCAGCTTCACAGAGAACACCGTCGCTCAGTCCCCGCGGTCCTGGATCTCGCCGAGCCAACGACGCAGGCCGAGACCCTCCCGCTGCAGCCCGTGATGCTGCACTGGGCAGTCAACAAGCCCATCGATGCCACCCGCGGAGAGTCCGACCTTACCCCGATCCTCCCATGGGCCCTCCGCTACTCGGAGTGGCTCAAGGATCGCGTCCGCCTCAATCGCCTCCGCACCCGGCAAGGCATGCTCGACGTCGAGGTCGCCGACGATACCCAGGTTGAAGCCAAGCGCGCCCAGCTACGCACCGGAAACCCCATCGATGCAGGCATCTACGTCCACGGCCCCGGCGAAACCGTCACCATGCACAACCTCCAGATAAACGCCGATCGACAGCGAAGAAGACGGCCGCGTATTACGCCTGGCTATCGCTACAGGATCCTCGCTGGCGCTACACTACCTGGGAGAGGGGGAAGGCACCAACTACGCCACCGCCCGCGAGATGGGCGAGCCCACCGCCCGCTTTTTCCAGGACCGGCAGCAGCGCATCATCTGGTACCTTCACGACCTGGTCACCGTGGCCTATCGCCGCTACTGCGTGGTCCACGGCAGCACGCCGCCCGAGGATCTGCAGCTACAGACCTCCGTCACCGAAGTCGCCCGAGCAGACAACCAGAGCATCGCCTCCGCCACGCTGAGCATTGTCCGCGCCCTGGCCATCAGCGCCCGTCAGAACTGGATCGACGACGAGACCGCCCTGTCCATCGCCCTCAAGTTCGCAGGAGAGAACTACACCATCGAGGAGATCCGCGACATCCTGGCCCAGGCAAGGGCGGAAGCTGACAGCGATCAGCAGTCAGAGGAACCGGTAGACGAGGCGCCCGCCGAGGACCCAGACTCCGAGAGCTGAAAGCTGATAGCCCACTGCACACCGACACATAGAAACTCGCCCAATAGGAGACGACACTATGCTTGCACTATCTCGATCTCACCCAGTGCCCGGAACTGACCCCCAACCCGATGCACCCGGCATCTCGCCACCGATCTCCGGCGCTCCCTCTCTCTCCCCCTCGCCCATCCCCCAGTCCGCTGGGGGCGGGGATCCCCCAGTCCGCTGGGGGCTTGATGGGAGAGGGGGCCGGGGGGGTGAGGGCTCTCTCCGGCCGTGTCCTCCTGGAGCCCGCCGACTCTGACGGCCGCCACGAGTACGCTTGCGCTTTCACCGCTGCCGGCCGCGTCAAACGCTCCGACCAGCAGCCCGCCGACTGGCTCATCCCGGCCGCCGCCCTCGCCAACGCCGCCCACCTCTACGACGCCCGCCCTTCCTACCTCGATCACCCCGACCTCTTCGGCTTTGGCTGGCATCAGGAGCCCAAGGTCTCGCGTCTCATCGGCGTCACGTTCAACCCGCGATGGTCCCCCGAGGAGGAGACCGTCCTCGGATCCCTCAGGCTTTACGACAAGGCGCCCGGCTCCCCTGGGCACTTCGTCGGCGCCCTCTTCGACCAGATCCTCAGCGACAAAGCTAAGGGTCTGGCTGTCCCACCCATCGGCTTATCGGCTGTCTTCTTCCACACCACCCACCTCGACGAAGACACAGGACTCAGGATCACAGACGCCATCGACTACGTCGAATCCGTCGACGTCGTCTATGATCCTGGCGCGGCCGGCTATGTCCGGGAGGCCCTCGCCGCACTCAGACCCCGCACGCTTACCCGGCCGCCAATCTCACTCAGCAGGAGGACCCGCAATGCCCGAAGAACTCGAAGCCATCACGCAGCCCGAAGCAACCCCACCGGCCCCGGCACAGGCCCCCGCGCCAGCGCCCGCGCCCGCCGTCCCGTCGGCACTCGACGCCCGACTCTCGACCCTTGAGCAGCAACTCGCCCGCCTCACCCAGGCCATGACCAGCCTCGCCGAGGACCACACCATCCACCACGTCGAAAACCCCGTCCGCTCGATGCAGTCCTCGCTCGACCAGGTCACCGTGGCCATCGAGGCCATGCTTGCCGGCACCCGCCCTGCCGGCGGCATCGCGCCCATGTCCGGCATCCGCGAGCTGTACACCCTGTTGAGTGGCGACTACGAGATGACCGGCATGTTTCACCCCGACCGCGTCTATCTCGCCAACGTCAACACCTCGACCATGGCCGGGCTCGTCGCCAACGCCCTGAACAAGCGCGTCGTCAACCAGTACCAGGAGTACCCCAAATGGTGGGAGGCTGCCGTCACCGAAGAGGACTTCGCCAACCTCCAGGAAGTGAAGTTCATCACGCTCGGAGGGATCGGAGAGCTGCCCACCGTCGCGGAAGGCGCCGTCTACACCGAGCTCACGTGGGACGACCAGACCGAGACCGCCACCTTCGTCAAGAAGGGTGGATACCTCGGGCTCACCATGGAGGCCATCGACAAGGACGACACCCGCCGCCTGCAGGCTGCACCCCGCGCCCTGGCCCAGGCTGCCTGGCTCACACTCGGAAAGACCATCGCCGCCCTGTTCACCGTCAACTCCGGTTACGGCCCTCAGGTCTCCGACACCCACTATGCTTTCGACGCGTCCAACCACGGGAACTTGGGATCGTCCGCCTTCTCCCACGCCTCGTGGGTCGCCACCAAGATCGCGATGATGAAGTTCGCCGAGTTGAACAGTGACGAGCGTCTCGCAGCCCTCACCAAACCCTATCTCCTGTGGGTCCCCGTCGACCTCGAAGACTCGGCCGTTGCCGAGCTCGCCTCCGGAGAGGGCAACATCGGATCCGCCGACTACAACGTCAATGCTGACGCCCTGGCCAATGCCTTGACCGATCGCCTCGGCCGAGCCCGCGAGCGCGTCATCGTCTGCCCCTTCTGGACCGATACCGCCGACTGGATCGCCCAGGCCGATCCCCGGCTCTACCCCGGCCTCGGCCTCGGCTATCGTTACGGTCGTGTCCCCGAAGTCTACAGCGTGGCCAGCCCCACGGCCGGTCTCATGTTCACCAACGACACCATGCCTATCAAGGTCCGCTTCTTCTTCGCCGCCGGTCTCACCGACTACCGGGCCTGGTACAAGCATCTCGTCTCGTAAACGCCTTGCATCGTTTACCCGTGATCTCACCGCGAGGCTACGCCTCGCAGAAAGGGGCACAGCCGGACGTGGAGCACCTATATCTGTATGAACTCCACAACGTCATCGAACCAACGATGGGGGAACGTCCTGTCCGCTCACGTCCGGCGCCCTTCCCGACCTTGTCCCGTGTACGTCACGGGATGGTGACACCGATCGTTCTCGAGGAGCTGCAGGTCGTCACCATTCACGTTCGATGCCCTGGGAACGTTCGGCACGTTCACACGTTCCCACGTTCCCACGTTTTCACGTTCAAACGAGGAGGTCCCAATGTTCCGTCCGTTCTGTCACACCATCATCGTCCCCGGCACCCTCGCTGCGGCTGTCCAGTACACCTGGACCGCCCCTATGGATTGCACGCTCCAGCACGTCACATGGTGCAGTCCAACGCCGGCGACGGCCGTGTCAAGATCGGCACGTCTGCCGACGATGACATCTTCATGCAGTACGTCGCTATGGGACAGTCCAACACTCCCGTCGAGGTGCAGGCGCCGGCAGGCTTCCGCTACTCCGCCACCCCCCGCATCAAGAAAGGGGACATCGTCAAGCTGTCGCTTGACTACGACGGCGCTTCCGGCACCGCTGCCGCGGATGCCTGTATCGTCCTCACGTACGAGGAAGGGTAGGGGCACCCCCCTGTGGGTGCCCGTAGGCGCGCCTGGCCGCCGCCTCCCGTTCGCCGTGGTGACATGGCCACCGGTCCACCTGGTGGCCGTGTCGCCACACTAAGGAGTGCACCTATGCCCAGTCTTGCTACAACGTGCCGTCCTCGAACTCGGGATCGATGTACCCGTCTACCGCACCGAGGAAGACCGAGAGGGGGTGATCGTGCTCTATCTCTATGGCGGCCGTGTCGTCGAGTGGACTCCCCCAACCTTGCCCGGAATGGAGACAGAGACGCCGGCAGGCCTCCAGGATCCCGTCACCATCGCCGACGATTTCACCACCGTTCCCGGGATCGGCGACGTCTCGGCCCTCGCCCTGCAACGCGCCGGCTTCCACACCTTCGACGATCTCGCTGCCGCCTCTGATGACGACCTGAAGGCCGTCCTCACCGGCTATGCCTTCCGCAAGCTCAAAGACTGGCTCTACGTCAACCGGTCCTAACGTTCACGCCCAGTCTGCTGGGCGCACGTTCTCACGTTCACTCACGTTCCAACGGAGGTCCCAATGATCATCGATAAGACCAAGCCCGAGGCTCAGCCCGAGCCCGGCACACCGTACGCCTTCCCGCCTATCAACGTCGTGATCCCGCCCCAGCAGAAGCAGCAGCTCTACCAGGCGATCATGACCTGATCACCGTCGTCCTGTCCATCGCACTCACCCTCACCGCCCAGGTCATCAGCCAGGCTGTCGACACCTCGCCCGAGCCTGTGCCCGTCATCCAGAGCTCGTGCGACCCGCTCCAGACCCTGGGGACATCGCACTTCCTCGACCTCGCTGTCACCGGCGACGTCGCCGTCGGCGACGATCTCACCGTCACCGGAGACACCGACGTCTCAGGCGTGGTCAGCGTCCCGGTCGGCACCGAACACATCGGCATCCCCTCGCTCATCTCCGCCTCGATCACCTACACACCGTCAACCGGCACTGTTGCCACCATCGGGGCGGGTGAGGAGTGGATCATCCACGGCGTGTGGATCCACGTCACAACCAACTTCAACTGCACCGGCGACAACTGCACCCTCACCATCGGAGACGGCAACGACGCCGACGGCTTTATGGCCGCGGCAGACGCAGCCCTCCAGGCCGCATACACCGAAGCCACCGGTTACCCGGCCGGCTACTATGGCCTCGAAAACGGCAGCAACGGAGCCTACACCGTCGACGAGGGCAAATTCATCTACGCTCCCACCCAGGCCGAGACCATCGACTATGCCGTCGGCGGCACCTCGCCCGCTGCAGGCGCCGCCACCATCTACGTGCTCTATACCCGGATCAAGTAGGGGCATCCCCCTGTGGATGCCCTAAGGTATCCCCCTGTGGATGCCCCTACTTGGGAGATTACGGCCACGTGAACGTCTTCGCCTACTGCTGCGCTTCCCAACGCTCGGCCGTCGCCAATGCTGCCGGCGTCGAACCCCTCACCTCGCCCCCGATGCACTTTGAGGCCTTCGACGCCGCTATGCTCGAAGACCGCGACCTGCTCTACTTCGGTCTCCACGGCCTGCCCGACCAGCCCTACTGGTACGGAGACGACTACTTGACGGCGCTAGTGTCGACGCCTTCGAGGGTCTCGAACCTCCGTCAGTGCACCGTCTTCGTCGCCAACTGTCACTTCACGGCCTCGCCCTTCCTGCCGGCCATCCGGGCCTGCCGGCCCCGCGCCATCATCGCCGGAGCCGGGGAAAACTTCGCCCGGTCCGAGTCCCTGGTCGGTCCCCACCTCCTGGGCTACTACGTCCGTCTCACCCTGCAGGCCGGCCTCCCGCCCCGTCTCTCGCTCACTGCCGCCAAGTACCGCCTGCGCCTGATCACCGACCGGCTCAAAACCCGCAGAGACAAACGCGCGACCGAGGATCTCGCCGCCAACCTGGACGCCCTTGAGTTCGAGGTGATCGCGTGATCCGGCCGTGGTTTGACTGCGTGGCGAGTCCATCGAGCTTCCCGCGCGTCCCATCTGCCGCCCATCGAGCGGGGGACTGCCATCGAGCGGCGTCCGCGCGTCCCATCCCGCCCTCGACGGGGCTGCCATCGAGCTTCCTCGCGCGTCCCATCTGTCGCCCTTCGAGCGGGGGACTGCCATCGAGCGGTGCGAGTCCCACCCCGCTCCGGCCCTGCCCGGCCTGCTCCGGTGCGCCTAAAGGCGCACCTCCGCAACGGCCGGCCAACGGGCCTCCGCTTGTCCTCTATCGAGCTACTCAGCAGGAGATACACCATGCCCACACCCGTCACCCAGTACAACGAACCTGTCCTCACCACCGCCACGATCGCCGCGTCCGCCAGCCTGAGCGGCGCCGTGCGCCTGCCCCCCGGTCACGTCCTGGTCGGCATCGTCATGCCCGAGGACTGGACCGCCGCCGATCTCACCTTCCAATTCTCCGCAGACGGCGCCACCTACCAGAACGCCTATATCGCTGCAGGCACCGAGTTGACCGTCTCCGGCACCGCCGCCGCCAACATCCCCGTCGACCCGCTCTACTTCCGCTGCGCCCCCTTCCTCAAGGTCCGATCGGGGACGTCAGGCACGGCCGTCAATCAAGAAGCCGCCCGCACCATCGGCCTCGTGTCCCGCCCGCTCTGAGATTGGACCAATCTTCCGAAGATTGGTCCAATCTTACCGACAGGAGACCCTATGCCCTACCTGACCAGTTCCGACACACCCGGCCGCGTCCACACCGCCACCATCGCGCTCAGCGCATCGCTCAGCGGCGCCGTCACCATCCCCTACACACACAACCTGGTCGGCATCGTCATGCCCGCCGCCTGGGACACTGCCGACCTCACGTTCCAGGGCTCCTTCGACGGCACCACCTACGCCAACCTCTACACCGACGGCGGCACCGAGGTCAACGTCCCCGCGGCCGCCGGCCGCACCATCTACGTCAACACCGCCGAACTACGCGCCTACCCCTACCTCAAGATCCGCTCCGGCACCCAGGGCACACCCGTCGCGCAAACCGCCGCCCGCGTCATCACCTTGATCTCGCATCCGTAGGAGGTCCGTAATGGCGACAAACACGTTCTCCGGATCCGCTGGCCACGTCACCACTGACGCCATCCGACCCATGGTGACACGGCCGAGCACCCGGGCGCAGATCTGCGTCACCACCCGCCTCGTCCGTGGCGACTTCGCCCGTCCCACCATCGTCCTCACCGTCGTCTTCTCGCTCGCCTGCCTCGTCCTCACCTTGATCTCGCATCCGTAATCCCGTGGGGGCACCCCCCGTGGGTGCCCAAGGAGACCAGCCGATGCAACTATGCACCAACCCATCGTTCGAGCTTCCGTGGACCGACCTACCGCCCGTGGGGACCTTGACCAACCAGCAGCCGGCCGCCTTCCACCTCACCATCCGCCCGCCTGGCTCGCCCTTGCTCAGCACCGGCTACACACCCGACGATCCCCCCCGCTTTGAGGTCGTCGCCCTGATCCCCGAGTGTGTCCACAAGCTACGCGCTCAGATGCCCGACGCGGACAAGAGGATCCTCCACGGCGATGTCAGCTACAAGATATTCGGATCCGGTCCCTTCAGCGTCGACCTCGCCTACCCTTGCACCGTGCCTAAGAGCGGTCTCGTCTCAATCACCGTCCCTGTTGAAGTGCACAACCACGGCGACGGATCCCCCGGCGCTGCTGTCTGGCGTCTTCTTGTCAACTCGCTCGTCTTCCCCTGGCGCACCTTCGGCAACGGCTTCACCGATCGCACCTGGACCACCGAGACCTACGCCCTACACTGCGAAGCTAACGCCTCCCTAACCGTCACCCTCCAGGTCGAAGGTCGCGCCACACCCGGCGCCCCCATCGACTTCTTCACTGATGCCTGGTCGATCGATCTCACCCCGGATCCCGTGGAGCAGCCCGAGCCGGAGCCCTCCGAACCTCCAGCCCCTGGAGGCTGG
Source organism: uncultured Chloroflexia bacterium (assembly GCA_963775195.1). Classification (GTDB taxonomy): domain Bacteria; phylum Chloroflexota; class Anaerolineae; order B4-G1; family SLSP01; genus PWVB01. Next base: position 821,238 of record CAVZIC010000015.1, on the reverse strand, counting down.
TTCGACGCCTTCGGCTACGTCGTCGACTTCGACCTCATCACCGACCCCGCCGCCCGTCTCGCCTACTACACCCAGGCCTGCATGAAGGTCGCGTCATCGGCCCGTCTCACGACCACCTCGCCACCTGGCCACCCGGGGCCCGCTCCTACACCCTCACCCTACCCGGCATCCCTGTCGATCGCCGCTCAGCATTCACCGCCTACTACAACAAACTCAACCCCCGAATCGTCCTGCGCTACGTCGACGCACCTGCAGAGCCCCAGCCCCAGCCGGATCCCGAACCCGAACCCCCACCCGTCACCCCGCCCCCCCTGTGGCGCCCCACCAACTACGTCCCTCGAGGAACCAAACTCGGCTTCCACGGCGTGGGCGATGGAGGACAGTCAGACAAGATCTTCGCGCCCCTCTTGCCCCTGGGCGCCGCCCCCCCATCCGCCAAGATCATCGTCTCACTCGGAGCGGCCGCCGACATCCTCCGCGAGGCTGATCGCGCCGGCACCGGCGCCACCCCCGCCATCGTCGGCCGGCTCATTGACGCCCCTGGCCTGGGGAATCTCGAATGGTGGAGGTCCGACCTGGATCAGCGTTGGCAGGCAGAAAAGCGCATGGCCGAGCTCATGCCCCGCTGGGAGCCCTTCCGGCAGCACTACCGCTACTGGGAAATCATCAACGAGCAAAACCCGCCCACACCCGAAGCCGCCGCCGCCCAAGCCCGCTTTATGATCCACTGCATGGACATCGCCGAGCAGAACGGCTACCACCTCGCCCTCTGGTCCCACTCCGTCGGCACCCCCGAGCCCTGGGCCTGGGACGCCTGCGCCCCCACCGGAGTCTTCGAACGCGCTGCAGCCGGCCGCCACGCCATCGCCCTCCACGAATACGGGGACGTCAACCTCAACCTCGGATCCCACCTCGGCCGCTACCGCGACCTCTACACCCGCCACATCCTACCCCGCGGCCTCGACATCCCCCTCTACATCACCGAATACAACCTCTGGCGCGAAACCCTCGGCTACGTGGAGCCCGGGTATCTGCTCGATCAGTGGATCCGCTACGACGCCCTCGTCTCAACCGACCCCTACGTCGCCGGAGTGCACATCTACTGCGTCGGGCATGGTCCACGACCTCTACGTCCAGGCCATCTACGACCTCTACCCCCGCTTCCGTGACTACGCAGTCTCAGTGAAAGGCAGAGTCAATGGACACTAGAAAAGTAGGTGCCGGGGAGCTTTCCGAAGTCCCCGGCATCCTGTCCCCCATCCCTCGCGCTACCGCTTTCCGCCTCCCCATGAAACACCTCGAGAAACCTTGGTACGAAGCCGCCCACCTCGGTCCCTACAACTACCACCCCGACCGCTGCGAAGACTGGAACCTCGAAACCATGGGAAACACCGACCTCGGCGAACCCCTCGTCGCGCCCTTCTCCGGCCTGGTCCTCGCTGCAGCCAACTACGGCGGAGGCATCGGTCGTGTCTGTCAGATCCTGGGGATCACGCCCTCGGGCGCCCTCATCGTGTGGGGCGGCTGGCACCTCCACTCGCTCTTCGTTGCCGCCGGCCTGGTCGTGGAGATCGGCGATCCCATCGGCTCGATCGGCAACGCCGACGGCCGCTATGCCGGAGCCCACCTCCACGAGCAAATCTGCCTCGTCAACCTTGCCGGCATCCCCGCGCCGACCACGTTCGCCTCAGACAACCGCTACGCCTGGCAACAACCCTCCCACTTCTACCTCGACCACGGCGTCGACCCGGATCTCATCCGTCGCGTCACCCTCATGGACGGCCAATGACTGGTGACAGAAATCCTCGAGGTCGCCGGCACTTTCCGCGCCCTGTCGTCGCCACGCGGTGGTGACAGACGCCCCGACGATCGCCGTGATCACGATCCCCTTGTCACCATCCGCACGTTCCGGCGTTCCAACGTTCCGCCCGCTTGCCCAGTCGACGCGGGACCGGCATCGAGGGTCTCCCCATCCAACGGAGGACCCTATGAGCTACACCGCTGGCTACGCTCCGCGACCGCGTCGAGCTGCAGCTTTCCGACGTCACCAACGCCCGCTACTCTACCGACGACCTCGACGAGGGCATCCGTCAGGCCCTCGCCGCCTACACCGAGCATCTGCCCCTGCATGCCGTCGGCACCGTCGAGCTTGACGCTGCCGGCCGCGAGATCGACGTCTCTTCCCTCACCTACCGCACCATCGATCGCGTCTGGTGGAACTACGACGAGACCGCCCCCGACCACCCGCCCAAGTGGCGCAACTTCGACGTCTGGCCCGGAGATCTGCTGTTCATCTCCGACCCCGAGGAGCCCGCCGGCGGCGACGTCGTCCGCATCTTCTACACCACAGACCACACCCTCGAAGACCTCGACTCAGCAGAAGCGACCACCTTCCCCGATGCCGACGCCTCGCTCATCGCCCAGGGCGCCGCCGCCTTCACCGCCCTTGCCCGTCGAGCCCACATCGCCGAAGAACTCAACGACAACGAGTGGGCCCCCCGCAACCTCAAAGAGTGGGTCGAGGCCCGCCTCGCCGACTTCTACCGCCGCCTCGATATCCGCGCCCGCCAGGCTGCCGCCCGTGCTGCAGGCATCGCCACCGGCCCGACCCTCGATCGCTGGGATGGCCTCAACGTCTGGTAACCGCAGGAGGAAGCGGGAGACCCTGACGCGTGACGCGTAAGGATTGGTGCGGTACGAGCATCGGGAAAGTAAGGGTGCCGGGCAGCGGACAGCGCTGTGGTGGCCCCAGTCACCCGTTACTGGTCACGCACAGGAGGACTCTATGGATTACACAGATTACCCGCGTCCCGTCGTGGAGGACATCGCCCGGCTCCGGCGGAGGATCACCGCGTCCGGGATCCCGGAGAAGCACGTCGACGCCAACCTGCTGATCGGCACGTGGAACATCCGCGGCTTTGGGCGGGTCTACGACCGGTGGACCGAGAACCCCGGCAGCCCCAAACGCAACCTGCGGGCGATGGCGAGCATCGCCGAGGTGGTGCGGCGGTTCGACGTGATGGCGATCCAGGAGGTGAGGCGCGATACCAGCGGGCTGCGGCTGCTGGTCGACGGTTTCCTGGGGCCCAACTGGGGCGTGGTGCTGAGCGACGTGACGGCGGGCGACGCGGGCAACGGCGAGCGGCTGACCTTCGTCTACGACAAGCGCCGGGTGACGCCTTCGGGGTTGGCAGGCGAGATCGTGCTACCGCCCACAGCCGACGGATCTCCTTCGGAGCAGTTCGATCGCACGCCCTACATCGTGGGCTTCACGGCGGGCGCGCCCGGATCGTCAAGGGCCGAGCGCTTTTCGCTGCTCACGGCGCACATCAAGTACGGCGGCGTGCCGGAGGACCGGCTGCCCGAGCTGCGCGCGGTGGCGGCCTACACCGCCACCGAGATCCGCGACCGGGCGACGGCGGGCGGCGAGGAGAGCAACTTGATCGTGCTGGGCGATTTCAACATCGACCAACGCGGCGACAATCCGCTCTTCCAGGCTTTTGTGTCCTCGGGGTTGGTCGTGCCCGCCGCCCTGCTCAATCTGCAGACGACCTACGGGACGCAGCCCAAGTATTACGACCAGATCGCGTGGTTCATGGGCGATCTCGACCTGCTGGTGACCCAGCGCGCGGGCGTCGTCAACACCGCGGGCGCGGTCTTCAAGGAACTCACGCCGGCCCAGATGTCGTACCGGGTCTCGGATCATTTCCCGGTCTGGGTGGAGTTTCAGGTCGATCGCAGCACGGAGGTGATGGCACAGACCCTCGGCGTCGATCCGGGTATGCCGGATCCGCTGGGGACGGTGCCGGACTAGGGCAACCGCATAGCTGCTTTTCGACGATAGGTTACGAAGAAGAGTGAGGATCTTACCCGAAAAGCTGCCCTGATCTGGCCCCGGGGCCGTAACTCCCCGCCTAGCTGCTGAGCATCCAGCGTGTCACGCGACCGAAGGCCAGGGCGGTCCACTTGAAGGCGTGGAGCGCGCCGAAGAAGAGAATGAGGCCCGCGAGGCTCACCGCCACGGCCCCGCCGAGGGTGTCTATCGGCCATATGCCGATGTCGATGCTGGCGCCGGGCAGGTCGTAGTAGAGCGGGGTGAGGATCATCGCCACCGGCGCGACCAGGAGCGTCACCAGCAGGACGAAGGCGACGATGCCCAGCGGGAACCGGACGAAGAGATAGGCGACGCTCCGCCAGGTCATGCCGGAGACGAGCAGCCTCTTCAGCCGCTCCCACAGTGTGCCGGCCTCGACCGGGGGCAGCGCGCGGATGTGCGTGCCGAGCAGCCCGTTGGCCAGCGCCCGCTCCATTGCGCCGAGGAGTCGCGCCAACAAGAGCAGTCCCACCAGGATGGGGATGCCGACCCAGACGATCAAGAGGCCGATGCCCAGCGAGAAGCCCGTCACCAGGAGAATGAAATAGAAGGTGCCCAGGGGAAAGGCGAGGAGGAGATAGAGCATTCCCCGGTAGACCATAGGATCGGCGATGATGGCGAAGAACTGTGTGCCGAGCGTGCCGTCGGATCTGCGTTCACTCATAGGTCCCTCCAAAGCGGTCTGGTGTAAAGACCTTTGGGGTTTCCTTCGCAAGTAGGAGCCTGCTATACACGAAAACCCCAAAGGTCTCAGCTTGGGCAAGCAGGTTCGTTCCCGAGATTCTTGTCTGTCTCTGCACTACGGGCTCGTCACTGCGGCGTGCGGCGATCGTCGACGTCCGTGGCGTTGTTCGAGATCGCGTTGGCGCCAAGCGTCGGATTGGCGGTTGCTTCGACGTAGATCCCCCACTTGTTGCCGGTGATGGTGTTACCCTGGGCGCTCCCCGCGCCCTGGTCGAAGTAGGAGAGCCCCGCCGCGGTATTATCCGTGATGGCATTGCCCTCGATGGTGGGCTGAGCCTGGTCATTGATGCTCACGCCGTTGAGGGTGTTGCCGGTGATCTGGTTGTTGCGGAGGGCGCCACCCGAGGTGTTGAAGTAGGCGATGCCACTCTCGACGTTGTCCTGGAACGCGTTGTTCTCGATGGTCGGCTGGGCCGCGTCCCGGACCACGACCCCCGAGAGTGTGTTGCCGGCGCAGGTATTGCCGACGACGTGGGGGGCCGCATTCTCCGTGATGCGGATGCCCACCTGGACGTTCTGGCTGCAGGTATTGCCCTGCAGGGTGGGGGAGCTGGTGCCATAGAGATCGATGCCGTGGAGGGAGTTGTTCAGCGTCTGGTTGTTCGACGCCTCGCCACCGGCGCTGCCGAAATAGGCGATGCCGCTCTCACTGTTGCCCTCGGCTCACGTTGTCCTGCAGGACGGTCGTGGCCTCGTCCCGCACGATGATGCCGGAGAGCCCGTTGTCGTTGCACGTGTTGCCCGTGACGGTAGTGTTGGAGTTGTCGGCGAGGCGGATACCCACCTCGGTATTGTTGCTGCACTACGTTGGTATCCAGCTTGGGTGTGGCATTCTCATTCACGCCGATGCCGTGGAGGCCGTTGCCCGTGCAGGTGTTGCCCCGCGCGGTGCCGGTCGAGGCCCCGAAGTAGGCGATGCCGTTCTGGGTGTTGTCGCTGCACAGGTTATCAACCAGCAGGGGGCCGGCGTCGTCGTTGACGCTGATACCGTGAAGCCCGTTGCCCGACATCGTGTTGGATGTGGCATCGCCGCCGCTCTCGGAGAAATACGCCAGGCCGGACTGGGTGTTGTCCTGCAGGACGTTCTCCTTGAGGCTGGCGCTGGCGGTGTCGCTAAGGCTGATGCCGCTCAGCCCGTTGCTCTCGCAGGTGTTGCCGATCGCCGTGCCGCCGGTGGCGTCGCGGAACTGGATGCCTATCTCGGTGTTGAAGCTGCAGGTGTTGCCGTTGAGCGACAGCCGGGCCTTGTCCTGCAGGCGGATGCCGTCGAGATTGTTGTTGCTTGCGTCGCACGCCGAGACGGTGCCGGTCGTCGTCCCATAGACGTGCAGCCCGGCGCGGGATCGAGCTGCCGGCGCCGTAGACGGCGCCGGTGAACCGGCAGCGCTGAAGCTCGATCGTGCCGCCGTCCACGCGCAGCACGTCGGAGTCGCCGGGGCCATCATTGCTGAAGGTGAGATCGTTGGCCGTAAAGGTGCCGCCGCTGAGATCGTCGGCGCTGCGCGCGCCGGTGAACCGCACCACGAAATCGCCGGACGCGCCCACGATCTCGGTGAGATCGATGCCCGCGCCGACCAATGTCAGTGACTTGTCGATGACCAGCCCCGATGCGAGCCGGTAGGTGCCCGGCGACAGGGTGATGGTCGCGCCGGGCAGCGCGGCCCCGACCGCCTCCTCCAGCGAGCCGTAGTCGCCGGTGCCATCCGCCGCCACGACGATCGTCGTGCTCCCCCCGGGGGACGGCGTGCGGCTGGGCTTGGGCAGAGGCGTCACCGTGGCAGCCGGGACGTCAGGGACGGCGGTCGCCGCTTCGATGATGTCGGGTGTGGAGGTGGCATCGGACGATGGCGAGGTCAGCGCGCACGCCAGGGTCGGGATCAGCAGCAGGAGTGCCACGAGAGCCCGGGTTCTCTTCCTGTTTCGACGTGTTCGCGGCATTGCGATCCTCCTGGTGCGGCGGTGTGGAGATGGTCGTCAAGTCGTGGACGCCATCATACCGTCGAAGCCGGGAGGTGTCAAAGGTGGGTGGATGTCTCAGGGTATGGGCGGGCCGCCCGTGGTTCGTTTGAGAAGGCCAAACGCCGGACGTTGCCGGTGCCTGGCCCGTGGGCGTGGGGAAGATCAGACCGGATGCGCGAGCGGTGCCCGGCACTTTCGGAAGTGCCTGGCACCTGGACCTGGGGACACGCTCAGCCGCGGGGGGCTTGGCACCAAGTGCCAGGCACTCCGCCTCGGAAGGCGGGAAGTGCCAGGCACTGAGAGGGGAGGGCGCATGCCTAGCCCGCCGCAACCGCCTGTAGAGCCGCCAGCAATGTCTCGGCCTCAGACGCCGGATGGTTGACCACGATGGCGAACTCGGCGACGTCGCGCGACGGGTGCTCCGGGGTGCCGGGCGCCGCCTCGTGGTCCACGATCAGGAAGGCGCCCACGAACTCGGAAGCGGCGAAGCAGGTCGCCATCGTCCTGCCCGCCGAGGTGCCCAGCAGCCCGAGGCTGCGGGCGCCCACGGGCGCGCCGTCCGCCAACCAGATCCACGGTGCGGTCAGACTGTCAGGCCCGACGAACATGCGCGTCGCAGGGTGGCGCACCCACGGGCGCGCGACGCCCGGCACCACGATCGCGCTGCCCTCGCCGCCCATTGCGGGGTCGATGAAGACGGCCAGCCCGCGCAGGACGTGCACCCGGCGCGCGGTCGGGTTTTCGTGCACCGACCGGACCCGGATAAGGTCCAGCCCCGGGGCCACGAGGTAGGTCAGCGCCAGGCGCTGTCCCCGGAGTTCCTCAAACTGCTTCACCACCCAGGCGACCTCAACGCCGCGCCACGGCCCTTCCTCCACGACCTTTGCCACGACCGCCTCGGCGGGGTAACTGAGCTTTGAGTCTGGCGTGAGGGCAATAGGCTGAGCACCGCCGGTGTAGTAATCGACGAAGGAGTAGGCGGCGTTCTCCGGGAAGGTATCGTGCAGGAAGTCGCGACCTGCGCCGTCCTGCAGGCGGATCAGGTTCCCGCCAAGGTCCGCCATCACGTCGAACCGTAACCTCGAGACAGGGGCTTGCGACGCCTCCCCGGACGGTGCCTGCGAGGGTATGGCGGCCGTATTTCGCGTAGCGACACCCGGCGGCGTGGCGTCGACGGAGATCACGGGGCGTCCTTCCAGCACCCGCTCCTGGATCTCGACCGGTGCCGTGCCGGGGGTGGCTGCGACCAGCAGGGGCAGGTCGAACGTGAGCTCGTACTCGCCCTTGAGCACGAGCCGGACGGTCGCTGCCGTGCCTGTGGCGCCGGCGGGCACGACGAACTCGGCGTCGAGGGTGGCGCTGCCGTCGGGACCGGCGGAGACGGACGGTGGCGGGTCGACGAGCTTCGCCTGCCACCCCGGTGGCACGACGAGCGAGGGCTCGCCCTCCGGCTCGACGGGCAGCGCGAAGTCCAGGGCGATGCGCCGCGCCACGGTGGTTCCGCCCTCCACCGGCGCGGCGTCGAGCCAGCGGGCCTCCACTGGGCGCACCGGCGCGGGCAGCCCGCGAAGCTCGTGCCAGGAGAGCGGCCCAGCGGCGCTACCTCCCACAAGTTGGCCCCAGCGCTGGCGGATCTCGGTCAGGCTCGCGAGCCCGAAGCCAAACCAGACGTGCGCCACCTCGAACGTCTCGCCGGGGGAAAGCTCGCGCGACACGCTCTCCAGCGAACTCAGTATGCCGCGGCTGACCTTGACTTTGGCAACGCCGTCGGGCTTCCAGAACCAGGCGAAGAGGTCACCGTGGGCACGGCGCCGGGCGGCGGTCCAGGTCTCGGGCCAGCGGTCGGGCGTCTGCGGCACAACGGCGTCGGTGAGGAGATCGAGCTGGGCGTCGCAGGCGACAATCTGCGTCCCTTGAGCGGCGTCCGCTACCGGCGTGTAGATCATCGCCGGCGCACCGGAGGGGTTCAGGTTGATGTTGTTGCCGTAGCCGCCCAGGCTTAGGCGCCCACCTGCGAGCACGGTCCCCGATCCGGCCGGTCCGGTGGCCGCATCCGCCGGAACGGCCATCTTCGCCCGTCGGGCCCCCCGTCTGAGGGCCGTCGCCCGTCCGAGGGCCGTCAGCGTGACCCAGTGCTCGATCTCGCGCGCCCCCGGCCTGACGCGGACGTATTTGTCGATGCGCAGGCCCGGGTGCTGGAGGCTGTCGGCGCTGAGGGTCAACGTGAGTGCGCCGTCCTCACGCTCGACCCGATAGTCGTAGCGGAGGCTGCCGTCGATATCCTGGCCGAAGGGCGGGCCGATCTGGAAGTCGGCGGGCCGCCGCGCGTCCGGAATCGACCGGCGTCCCAGCGTGAAGTGTCCGCCCTTGAGCGCTGCGTAGACGTCCACCAGGTCGGTCAGCAGGTGGACGCTGTCGCCGCCGTTTTCCTCCACGACGACGGCCAGGCCGGGCACGTCGCTCACGATCGGTAACGAGACGACGGGCATCGGGTGCCTGCCATCGTCCCGTTCCACGAAGGCTTGCACGTGGAGGGTCGTGACAGGGTCCTCCGTCTCTGGAGGCGCGGACGCGGGCACGGAGACGCCGGACACTTCGGATGGGGGAACGGTGCGCGTGACGGCCTCGGCGCCCGGCTCTCCCGGCGCTTCTTGCCCGACGGTACTCGCGATGATCGCGGTCAGCGGCACCCCGGAGTTGTTGATGAGGTCGAAGGCGACCTCGGCGCCCGCCAGGCCGCTGGCGCCCGCCAGGCCGCTGGCGCCCGCCAGGCTCGACTGGCGCCCGCGCCGGGTGGCAGGCACTCGTAGCCGTTGGTGGCCCTGAGCTCGACGGCGGGCCGGATCTTGCCGCCGGCGATCAGGTCGATCACCCGGGTGGGCGCTCCGTCGCCCTCGACGACGGCGTGGACCTGAATCGCGGCCGAGGCCTCATAGCGTTCGTAGGTCTTGGCCGTGGCGTCGACCATGAAGCCGCGGGTCAGCGACGCGGTGTCGCCATCGCGCACCACGAGCGCTGTGGCCGGCCCTTCCCCCTCTGCTGCCGCGTCCCAGACCAATCCGGCCGGCGGCGTCAGGGTCAGCGCCACGTCGAGATCGGCGCCGGTGCCGTTGATCACCTCGACGGTCAGCGCGTTGGGGATGCCCATCAGCAGCGCGTGGCTGTCGACGCGGGCGGAGATCGCGAGACGCCGTCCTGCCAGCGTCGAGTCGATGCTGCAGAGCCCCCAGCCGTACCGGTCGACCCGCGCCACGAGGCGATCCTCGCCCTCGTGGAAGCGGTACGTGTAGACCTCCATACCGCCGTCGGTTTCCTCGTCGGGTGCCTGCGCCAGCTCGCGATCGAAACAGGCGTACCAGTCGGGATGGCGGGCGAACCACGCGCGGCCCGGCGCGCTCTGCGCGAGCGCGGGCAGGTAGTCCTGCATGTAGACGCTGGTGTCGGGCATCCAGAAGAGCCCGACCTTCTTGTAGAGCGGCATGGCGTTCATGTTGCCGGGCCAGGTATTCAGATCCAGGCGGGTGTAGCCCTTTTCGATCGCCAGATCGAGGGCGCGAAGGAGGAGGCGCTTGCCGAATCTGTGTCCCTTGACCCGTGGAACCACGCCCAGGATGGTGACGTAGCATGCGTTGCGGTCGCGGTAGTGCGGGTAGACGCCGCAGTAGCCCACGGGAACGCCTTCCTCGTCGACCGCGATCAGGTCCGCGAGGGCGGAGGTGCGATCGAGCCAATCGTGGACGCGGTCCTGGGTATACGGGCGGCCCCCGCCAAACCCGCCGGGCCAGAGTTCGTTGAAGTCGTTGAACATCGCGGCGACGGCTGCCGCCATCGAGGGATCGTAGACGACGATGTCACCGGGCAATTCGGACATAGCGCCTCCATGTAACCGGATTACGCGTAACAGGATAATGGACATGGGGGTTCTGTCAAATCCCAGCGCGTGGTGGGACCATTCCAGGATTGGGGCAGGCTGCCTTGGTCGTGGACCGCGGGCAGCCTGTCCTGAGCGCAGCCTCAGGATCTCGCCCGCCAGCGCACGGGCAGAATCACGACGTGGCATCAGCCGCCTGCGCACTGTTGTCCGCCGCCGGAGCGGGTGAGACGCCCATACGCATCAAGCTAAGGACGCCAGGTGGGCGCCAGGAACGGACCGCGGGCGTCTCGCCCGCTCTGCGCGCAGGCATGACCCGCTCTAGCTGACACGGGATGCGCACAGGTCACGATCGCACGGGACGTGATGCGACTTGACGTCAGCATGTGCGCGAACCGCAGTGTGCATTGACAGGCCTGGCGTGCGCCCGGAGCGGGCGAGATCCTGAGGCTGCGCTCAGACAGGCTGCCCGCGGTCCACAAGATCCTCTTCGCCGACCGAAGTGCCGTCCGAGGCGCAACCGCCGTCCGAGGCGCAAGGTACGTCGCACCAACGGCAGGTGCACCCCCACCGATGATGGATACTCTGGTCGGTGAAGCCGTGATCACCTTAACTGACCGCTAGCCGCGCCCTCTTTTTCCAACTTGAACTGCATGTCAAAGAGCGAATGGTAGATGCCCCCCATGGCCATCAGCTCCTCGTGCCGGCCCTGCTCCACCACCTTGCCGCCCTCGATCACGTAGATCCGGTCGGCGTGCAGGATGGTCGAGAAGCGGTGGGCGATCACGAGCGTGGTGCGGCCCTCCATCAATACCTCCAGGGCCTTCTGCACCACCTGCTCCGAGTCCGAATCCAGGGCGCTGGTCGCCTCATCCAGCAGCAGGATAGGCGCATCTTTGAGCAGCGCGCGCGCGATGGCAATCCGCTGGCGTTGGCCGCCCGACAGGCGTGCCCCACGCTCGCCCACCACCGTCCGGTAGCCCTGTGGGAACTCGGAGATGAAGTCATCGGCGTAAGCGGCTCCGGCTGCTGCCACGATCTGATCCTCGGTGGCGTTCAGATTGCCGTAGCGGATGTTCTCGTAGATGGTCCCGGCAAAGAGATAGGCGTCCTGCGGAACGTAAGCGAACCGGTTGCGCAGATCTGACAGGCGGTACTCCGAGATTGGATCGCCGGACAAACGGATCCCACCCTGCCGGATCGGATAACATCCAAGCAGCAGTTTGAAGATGGTGCTCTTGCCCCCGCCCGAGGGTCCGGCGAACGCCACCATCTGGCCTTTCCGGACGCTGAAGGAGAGCGAGTTGAGGACGTTCTCGCCTTCGGCATAGCCAAAGGACACGTCCTGGAACTCGATGGCCGGGGCGTCTGCCGTCGTGGACGGTAGTGACGTTCCGGGTTGTGCAACGCCGATCCGCCGTCCGAGGCGCTCGGCCGGCGCGCAACCCGGAAGGTCCGGTTGACACGGCAAGGCCGGGTAAACGTCGGGTTCGGGAGGCTCATCGATCAGTGCCAGGATGCGGTCGGTTGCCGCCAACGCCGATTGGATGCGGCTGACGGTTCCACCGATGGAGTAGGCGAAGTACTGGATGTTGTTGGAAAGCTGAATCAGGGCGATCATCACGCCGAAGGTGGCCCAGCCGACCAGCGCGAAGTAGCCGCCCGCCGCTAACGATAGGAAGGTGAACAACCCGGCAAAGTCATTGGCTGCCGCCAGCGCCGATTGGATGCGCACCCGTTTGAGCGAGGCACTCAGCACCTCATCGTTGACCCGCCCGAACCGCCCGAGGATCCACTCCCCCAGGTTGAACGTGCGCACCACCTGATAGCCTGCCAGCAGATCGGTCATCCGCTCGCTCACCCCGCCCAGGTGTGCCTGCACCTGCTGGCCGATCGTGCGCAAGGGCCTGGCGAACAGTGCATTGACGATCAGCGGGGCCACGCTGCTCAAGATGATCAACAGGGCTAACTGCCAGTTGAGCGACAGCATGGCGATCACCCCGGCGAGGCCCTGGGCCGAGGCCTCGACCAGCCTCAGCAGATCGTCCTGATACGCCTGCTCGGCAGCCGCCACGTCGTTGGTCAGGACCGACAGTGCATCGCCCGAGTGGTGCGCCTCGTGGTACCCCAGCGGCAGCCGGTTGAGGTGTCTGAACACCACATTCCGCAGGTTCGTGGTCACCTCATAGACGGCTGACCGCCATAGGGAGATGATAAAGGGGGCCACGACCGTGTATCCCAGGTAGAACACGACCCACGAAATCAGCGAAGACCGGAAGCGGTTGACGTCGCCTCGCGTCATCGCATCGATGGCGGATTTGGCCAGGAAGGCGACCATGACCCGTTCTGTGGTGGTCAGGGCGACCCGCAGGGTCAGCCCCAGCAGATACTTCTTGTGCATAGGCCGGATCAGCGCCAGCAGGCGCAGGAACGTGGGCTTTTTGGCGGGCGCAACAGAACGCAGCGTCGCAGATCGGGCTGTCACCGGATCACCCCCTTTCCCTCGCCGATTCGGATCGGCGCTCTATTCCGACCGGTGCATCGCCGATTCCGACGGCGCATCGCCGATTCCGATCGGCGCATCGCCCGTGGCCGGCTGGCTGAGCTGCTGCTGGACCAGGTTCAGGTATAAGCCTCCTCTTGCCATCAGCTCATCGTGGGTGCCTTCCTCAACGATCTCCCCGTCCTGCAGCACCAGCACCCGGTCGGCGTTCTTGATGGTCGATAGGCGGTGCGCAATCACGACCGTCGTGCGTGCTTCCGACGTCCCGGCCCCGCCTGCGCGGGAGGTGAAGCGATTCAGCGCCTGCTGCACCAGCGCCTCGGATTCGGTATCCAGCGCGGACGTGGGCTCATCCAGCACCAGAATCGGCGCATCCTTGAGGATGGCACGCGCCAGCGAAATGCGCTGTTTTTGTCCGCCCGACAGGCGGGAGCCCCATTCCCCGGCGGGCGTGTCGTACCCCTGTGGCAGGCCGGCGACGAAGTCGTGGATGTTCGCCAGTCGGGCCGCCTGTTCCACCTCGGACTGGGTGGCCTCCGGCCTGCCCAGGCGGATGTTCTCGCCGATGCTGACGGGGAACAGGTAGGTATCCTGGGCCACAAAGGCCATCTGCTGGCGCGCCGCCGTCAGCTTCCAGTCGTTCAGGTCGCGCCCCATGAGCTGCAGCCTGCCCCTCTCCAACGGATAATAGCCCAAGATCAACTTGACCAGGGTGGATTTGCCGCCCCCACTGGGGCCTACAATTGCCACCGTCTGCCCCTTATTGACGTCCAGCGAGATATCTTTGAGCACGGGTGTGCTGTCGTAGGCAAAGCTGGCGCCGTCGAACCGAATCGCCACGTCGCCTGCCGCGATCGGCAGACTTGGCGCACCGTCCTCCCGCTCGGGTGGCTGGTGGATCAGGTCCATAATCCTGTGGCCCGCACCGGCTGCCTCACTGATCGAGGCAATGATGTTCGGGATGCTGTTCAGCGGGTTGACCACGAAGTTGAGTAGGTTGATAAAGGCAAAGAGCGAACCAAAGGTCATCTGGCCCCGGAGCATCATATATCCACCCAGGCCCAGGGCGATGATGAAGGGGGTGATGGACAGCCCCGTTCCTACCCCTTCACTGAGCGCACGCAGCCGGGCGATCTTCAGCCCCTTCTCCAGGGCGGTCTGGTTGGCTTCGGCAAAGCGGTCCTCCATCACCTGGGTCAGGCCAAAGGTCTTCACCACCATCGCGCCGGAAATGCTGTCCTGCGCCAGGCTGTTCACCTGGCCGATCTCCTCTTGCATCTCTCCACTGCGTTTCGAGACCGGCTTCGATAGGGCAGAGATGAGGACCACCAACAAGGGCGTCGCGATGGTGGACACCAACACCAGAATCCAGTTGATCGAGAGGATGTAAGCGAACGCTGCCACCCCGCGCGCCGTTTGGCCGATCAGGTTGAGCACATCGTCCGACAGCAAGGTCCTGACTTTGCCCAGATCGACGTTGAGCACCGAGAGCATGTCCCCTGAGTGGCGCGTCTCGAGGTAGCCGATCGGCAGGCGGGTGCTGTGCGAGGCAATCAACTCGCGGATTCTGGCCAGCGTTCTCTCGCTGAACCGCCCGATGGCCGAAGTCCTGAGGTAAGAGAGCGGGATGCTTGCCACGTACAGGCTCAGGGTCAGGATCACGAAATGCCGGAATAGGTCCGGCTGCCGGTTGGAGACGGCGTCGAAGAACTTTCGCATGAAGTCATTCTGCAGCACCAGGAGCGCTGCCTGCACCAGGTCAATCCCGATCGCCACGACCAGCCAGACACGCAGATTCCCGGCCATACCGACAATGCGCCTTACGGTCGGCCAGACCGGGGTCTCATTTTTCGCTTGTTTTTGCATATCCGATCCCTTCCCGGGCAACTGCCAGCTATTCTACTCCATTGAGTGGGGATGCCACCTATCGAACGGCTATCGGACGATGACCACGACGTCATCTGTAACTGAGATATGGGATTCCGCGTAAGTTAGTTACACGTAATAGAATAACGCACATACGACGCTGTGTCAAGTCTCTTCCGGGTGCCCGCGATCGTATATCGAACCGCGGGCGGCACGCCCATCAGCATCAGCTCTCGGGGCATCCGGTGTCTCTACCTTCCGGGTTGCCCTGAGCAACCCGGAAGGTTCCGCGCGTTGAGCGCCGGCTCGTCGACCTGCCCCGTCGTCGAATCCACCGGTGCAGAGGGGTGCGCGTCAGATGTCCGCATGTGCTCTTCGCGACTTTCGTAGAGACGCGCCGGCGATCGCCGTCCGAGGCGCTGCGTCTTCCGGCGTGCGGGCGCCCCTAGTGGATAGCTAAGTCGGTTCGTAGTAACCGATTCATCGGTTCCGGGGCCGCCTTCTGATGCACCGGAACGACTGAAGTCGTTAGCTACGAACCCCAAAGATCAGTTTAGGTGAGCGCTGGACGCCGGCACAGTCTTCGTCGTGCACCCCTGCATATCGATGACGAGCCTGCGTCCGGAGACGGGGCACCGCCCCGTCTCTACGAATCGCAGTGCAGGTTGCGGGGATCTGACGCACGCCCGGTGCCGAGCGTCGCGTGGAGCCGGCGGGCAATCGGGAGTATACTGGGGAGTGCCGGTCCGGCTCCGATCCGGTTCACCGATTCCATCCATCCCGTCGCGAGGTCACAATGTCCGACATCCGAAGGTCCAATCCGACGCTTGCACCCTTAAGGGCGCCTGCACCCTTAAGGGCGCTTGCACCCTTAAGGGCGCCTGCCCGCGCCCTGCGGGCGGTCGCCCAGCCGTGGACGTTGGCGCTGGTGGTGTTGTTGCTGGTGAACGATCACGTGTTGAGAGTGATGATGCCTAGCTGGGTGACAGGGAAGCTGGGCGACGTGGCGTGGCTGGGGTTCGCGCCGCTGGTCGTCGCGGTGCCGCTGGCGCTGTGGCCGAGGGCGCGGAAGGGAGACCGGTTCAATCTCCCAAATCGGACCGATCTGGGAGAAGACAACCGCGCCATTTGGGTCGCCATCGCGCTGGTCGGCATCGTCTTCGCCGTGGTGAAGACGGTGCCTGCGGCCACGAGCGCGTTCTCCACCGGCTTTGCGGCGGTCTTCGGCTGGACGCCACTGTTGGTGTGCGATCCGACCGATCTGCTGACGCTGCCCGCGCTGGCGATCGCGTGGGCGCTGTGGCGGGCGGCGGGCGAGGGGCGGCAGGAGCGGGTCCGGCGGCCCGCGATGCCATCTGCCGGGCGCGGCCGCATCCCCCGGAGGGCCTGGTGGGTGCTGGGGTTAGCGGCGCTGGCGACGTTGGGTAACAGCGGGCCGCCGGACGAGGGCATCCTCTGTCTTGCCGCGCGGGACGGGCAGCTCTACGCCGGGCCGCGCCACGCCTATGCGCTGACGCCCGCCTTCGTCAGCGCTGACGGCGGGCTGACCTGGCGCGAGAGCGATGCCTCGTGGCCGCTCCCACCGTCGGGGGGAGGCGAGGTGCCGAGCTCGGAGCCGGCCTGTCCGGCTCACGACGGGCCGTGGACGCTTCCGGTGGGGCGGACACTCTACCGCTTCGCGCCGGGGACGGGCATCGATGCTTCGAGCGACGATGGCGCGACCTGGACGACCGCGGTCGCGCTGACCGGCGACGACGCGCGCGTGGCCTACTACCAGGCGACGCGGTCGAACATCTCCGGCAGCCCCGGGCCGCACGACGCGTTGGTCGATCCGGTCACCGGCAACCTGGTGGTGGCGATGGGGCAGGAGGGGGCGCTGGTGCACGTGGCCGACGATCCACCGACCGGTGGGTGGCAGTGGGTGGCGCTGGGCGAGTATCGCTTTGAGCCGATCACGCGGCCGGGGCAGGTGGTCACGCTTCTGAAGGGCGAGCTGGGGCTGTTAGCGGCGGCGGTGCTGGTCGGCATCGCGCTCGGCGGCTGGGGCGTGCTCCGGTGGCCGGGTCGCGTCTTCGCCGTCGGTGTCGCGATTGGCATCCTCGTCGCGCTGGTGGCCATTCGCCCGGCGACGGTGACGGGCTACGCGGGCGTGATCGTGGTCGGCGCCGTGGCGGTGACCGTGCTCGCCGCACTGCCCCTGGCGATCATCGCACTGGCACGGCTGGGGCGGAGCGGCGCCGTCGCTGTGGTGCGGACGCTGGCGCTGGGCCTTGATCCCGGCATCCTGGGCGTCGTGGTCTTCGTGCTCTGGGCCCTCGGTGTGATTCCTACCTACACGACGGCGCTGTGGATCTCGGTCGTCGCACTGGTGGTGGCGTGGACGGCGGCGGCAAGCGGTGGTTGGATTGCATCCCGGACGTGACGCAGATCGAAAACCAGGTGCGGGACAACCTTCCCAAGCCCGAGCGGCCTCGGGTTAGCCCGAGCAGCCCGAGCAGCCTCGGGCCGTAACTGTGCGAAGGTTCGGAAAGGGTGATCCCGGGCCGCCGTCTAACCCAGGACGCTGCGGATGGTCGACAGCATCTGCTCGATGTCGAACGGCTTGGCGATGGCCGCGTCAAACCCGGCGCTCAGCAGCGAGTCGAGCCTTACGTCCAGGACGTAACCGGTCATGGCGACGGCCTTGATGTCGCTATAACGTTCTCGTATGGGGCGCAACAGCTCCAGCCCGCTCATGCCGGGCAACACGATGTCGGTGATGAGCAGATCGGGTGCCTCGTGCAGGTCAAGGCCGAGCGCCCCCGGGCCATCCGCGACCGCAATCACGTGGTAGCCGTAGGACGTGAGGAACTGCTCGAGGGCCGATCTGAGCGCCTCTTGGTCCTCGACCAGCAGTAGCAGCTCCCCGCGCCCCGCCTGGCTCTCAAGGCGGGACGCGGCCTCGACGCTCTTCGCCTCAGGCTGAATCACGGGTAGGTAAATGGAGAAGGTCGTGCCCACGCCGAGCTTCGTCCTGACATCGATATAGCCGTCGTGCTGCTTGACGATTCCATAGACCTGGGAGAGGCTCAGTCCTCTGCCCTCGCCCGGCCCCTTGGTCGTGAAGAAGGGCTCGAAGAGGTGTGCCTGGGCCTCTTCAGACATCCCTGTCCCGGTATCGGTGACCTGCAGCCGGGCCCACGGACCCGGCGCCATACCGTCAACCGGCGGCGCCGGGGCAACATCAGTAGAGCTGTCCGGGATAGGATTTTGACCCAGTTCCGGGCGGATCTGTGATCCGCCGTCTGCACGGAGACCCGGCGGATCACTGATCCGCCTGGAACCTGTGCCTTGGGCACCTGTTACCGAGAGGCCGCTATGCGCCGGCGCTAGGTCGAGCCGGTCAACGGCGATATGCAACTCCCCGCCGTTGGGCATCGCATCCCGCGCGTTGAGCGCCAGGTTGATCAGCACCTGCTGCAGGCGGGCGGCGTCCGCCATGACGACGCAGCTTGTGCAAGCGCCCTTAAGGGTGCAAGCGCCCTTAAAGGTGCAGGCCGTGTCAAGCCGAAGCCGAATCGTCCTCGGAAGCATCGGACGCAGGACGTTCAGCACCTGTTGGGCAAACTCCGCGAGGTCCAGCGGTTGGATCTGTAGCATTGCGCTGCGGCTGAAATCCAGGATCTGTTGGACCAGACCCGCGCCGCGGTCGGCTTCCGACAGGATGATGTCGAGCATTCGGCTCACATCCGGCGGTAGTCCGGCGCGCCGGTTGAGGGCCAACTGGCCGTAGAGGATAATCGTGGCGAGCAGATTGTTGAAATCGTGCGCAATGCCGCCTGCCAGCTTACCGACGGCCGCCAGACGCTCCTGATGGCGCAGCTCCTCCTGGAGCTGCCGGAGGTCGGTCACGTCGCGGGAGATGCCCATCGTCCCCACGATCTGCCCGGCTTGATCATAGCGCGGCATCTTGTTTACGGACAGCCAGCGGATGCTGCCGTCGGGAAGCGTGACCTTCTCGATCTTGCCCACGATGGGCTTCCCGGTCTTCAGGACGTAGGTGTCGTCCCTGGCCATCTGCTCGGCCTGAGCGCCGGGCGATATTTCGAGATCGGAGCTTCCGACAAGATCCTCCGGTTCGGCGCCCAGGTGCTCCGCCATCGCCCTGCTGACGCGCAGGAACCGGTGCTCCCGATCCTTGAAGTAGATCGCGTCGGGGCTGTGCTCCAGCAGCGAGTTCAGCAGGTTGCGTTCGGCGAGGGCCGCTGCCTCCGCCTCAATGCGGGCGGTGATGTTCTGGTAGGCGATGACGACGCGATCGTCCGCCAGAGGGGCGGCGTTCACGTGGAGCCAGGTGACCTCGCCGCCGGGCTTGACGATGCCCGCCTCCGCGTTCTCTGCCAGACGTCCTTCCCTAAGCGCTCGCACGCTGGCGTACTCATCGGGCGGCATCGGCGTTCCATCCGGTCGGATGGTCCGCCACTCCGCGCCATCAATGTGGCGCGTCTGCTGCGCCTCTACCGACAGGCCGAGCACTTTCTGCGAGGCCTCGTTTGCCTCGATGATATGCCCGCTGCTGTCGGCGACCGTGATTCCCAGGGGAAACGAATCGAAGAGCACCCGGTACTTCTGGAGGGCCTCGCGTAACTCACGCTCGACGCGCTTCTGCTCCGTGATGACCCGGAAGTAGACCGCGATCCCGTTGGGCTGGGGGTAGACGTTCACCTCGTACCAGTCCCGCGCGGGCAGCTCGCCGAACTCCGTGGTAAACCTCAGCGGCTGCTTCTCGCGGATGGCCCGCCGATATTGCTCTTCGAAGATGGAGCCGCGGGTGTCCGGAAAGGCGTCGGTGAAACGTCGACCGAGGACCTCATCTCGGCGCCGGGCCAGCACCTGCTCGGCGACCCGGTTGAAGTACGTGATCGTCAGATCCTCGTCAAGAGCAAAGAAAGCATCGCTGATGCTCTCCAGGATATCACCGATCTGCCGGTTGTACCGCTCCAGCTCCTGGTGGGCAGCCACGCGATCGGTGATGTCGGTCGTGATCCCGACGACGCCGATCAGCTCTCCCCGATCGTTGTGGAGGGGGGCATCGGTGACGATGGCGGGGAACACGGTCCCATCCCGCCGCCGGACCTGGAACTCGCCGGACCATGACGCGCCGGTCCTGAGCCGCGCCATGATCTCCGCTGCTTGCTCGCGGAGCGCAGGGGCCGGGATGACGCTCACGATGTCTTGGCCGACGACCTCACCGGCGGCCCATCCGTAGAGGGCTTCAGCCGCGCGGTTCAGGTAGGTGATGCGACCACTGAGGTCCGTGGCGATCACTGCCTGGCCGACGGCATCCAGCAGTTGGGTGTGAAGGGATTCCGCGTCCCCTTTCGGTGTCTGAGCGGGGCGACGGCTATCGGTCGGTTCGTCTTGCGCCATTGGGTGACACCTCGTTTCTTCCGCGGTGACGGCCGGTCGCGGCGTAGGACCCACAGGTCGATGCACGCGATGCTCGGTGCAGCGCGATCGGGTCCGGAGGATCGGCGGCCACTGATGAAAGCACGGGCTCTGTCATCGGCCTGATGCGCACAATGCCCTACCGAGGTCAGTATCTCGATGACGGGGGCCGGCGATTGCGAGAGCTCGCCGGTATCCGCGATGGTGGTCTCTGGCTCACCATACGCGTCCCTTCCGAGAGACAGTCTTTAGTCTATTGAATCAGTATACGCCCCGACAGATCCCGGTCAACCTGCGCCCGCAGCGTATCTTGTGCCGTCGTGCCGGTCAGTTGTGGCTTCCCGTGATCCCCATCTCGTCGAGCCACTCGCCGAAGCGCTCGATCCAGCCGTCGATGGGCAGCCCCTGCGGGCGCATGCCGAAGCCGTGGCCGCCTTTCGCGTAGATATGGAGCTCGACGGGGATGCCGGCCTCCTTCCACGCCTGGTAGAGCCCCACGATGCCGGGCGCCGCGATCCGGTCGTCGGCTGCGCAGAGGGTGAAGAGGGGCGGGGCGTCGGATGGAACGGCGTCCGTGCCGTGGCCGCCGCCGTAGATCACGCCCAGGAAGTCGGGCTTCGCGTCGGCGTTGGACCCATCGTAGTCGGCGAGCCCCACGGTCAGCGTGAGGGAGCCCCCTGCCGAGAACCCCATGATGCCCACGCGTGTCGGGTCGATCCCCCACTCGCCGGCGCTTTGGCGCATCAGTCGGAGTGCCTGCCGGCCGTCCGCGAGCATCATCGGGCGGTACCAGCCCATCATCTCGGCCCACCGCTCGCGATCGTCCATGTTGGCTCGAATGTCCGCCTCGAAGTCCTCTCCGGTATGGATCACGCGGTACTTGAGCACACCCGCGGCGATGCCGTGCGCGTTGAGCCACCGGGCGACCTCGTGGCCCTCGTGCTCGTAGGCCAGCAGGTGGAACGCGCCGCCGGGGCACACGACGATGGCTGCGCCGTTGGCGGGTGCATCGCCCCGCTCGGGATCCGGCAGCGTGACGGTGAGGGTGGGGCGGGTGACGTTGAGGACGACGGGGACGCCGGGCGGGCGCACGATCTCGCGCTCGGGCCGGTTCCCCGCCATCTCAGGCGCGTCCTCGGAGCCCGGCGCCGCGCCGGGCCATAGCGGGTAGACGGTCGGTTCCATGCATAGCCTCCTGGGGGGTGGTGATGTACGTGGGCGTGTTATACACCCGAAGCCGGATACCGGAAGGCGGCACCGATTTTCCCGGAGCGGGGCAGGCTGCTCACGATCCAGCCTCGCCGGCGCCATCGCACGTGTACCTACCCGGCCGCGATGGCCCTGTGGTTGCCGGACGCCGGGGGGCGTGTGGCGATTTTGGCGGTCGGGCGATAATGGATCGAGAATCGTGTCTGCGCCGCTGCAACGTTCCTCGGCGGTCTGGCGCGGTTGCGACTGTCGCTCCCTCAGCGGGCTCCGAACGTGGGTGGCTGCGCAGGCGGGAAAGCTTGGTCCCGCGAAGAGGGATCGGGCGGCAGCGGTGGTTGCGGACCCGTCGTGTGGGGCCGCGCTGCAGGCGGCGTGCTCACCGGCGTGCAAGATGGGCACCCCGCGAGGGAAGTTTCGTTCATCGGTTTACCCTTGTGAGGAAAACGCATGTTCGTCAAACACTCCAGTCTTGTCTTCGTACTCTGTCTGTGGCTCGCGCTCGCGCTCGCCGTGCCGGGTGTGGCGCCCGTGGCGCGCGCCGAAGGGGGCGGCGGGATGGTCCCCGCTGCCCAGTCCGCGGTCCCGGCGCTGGGGCTCGCGTATCAATGGCACACATTCTATGGAATACCCAGCGGTCTGTTCGAGCTCCGCAGCGTCGCCGTGGACCCGAGCGGCAACGTCTACCTGGCGGGCGTTTCGAGCGCCACGTGGGGCAGCCCGCTGCACGCCTACAGCGGCGACTACGACATCGTCGTCATCAAGCTGAACAGCCTGGGGGCGTACCAGTGGCACACGTTCTATGGCGCCACGCACACGGCGTCGGCCGACGGCGACGATGAGGCGTTCGGGATCGCGGCGGATGCCTCCGGCAACGTCTACGTCACGGGGTATTCGGACCGCACCTGGGAGGGACCGGGCAACACGGCGCCGCTGAACCCGCACGGCGGGGACGCCGAGTACTGGTTCGTGCTCAAGCTCGACACGAACGGCGCCTACCAGTGGCACACGTTCTACCAGCCCGGCCGGGCCCAGGCGATCGCGCTGGATGCGTCCCGAAACGTTTACGTTACCGGGTTGACGAGCAGTGAGTGGGGGACGCCGCTCCACTCGGCATCGAGCACGAACGGACGGCTGGCCGTGCTCAAGCTCGACACCGATGGCGCGCACCAGTGGCACACCTACTACGGCGGTGGCTCGGGTGGGCTGGATGAGGCCGGGTACGGGATCGCGACCGATGCATCGAGCAACGTGTACGTCGCCGGCGCCTCGGTCTACAATTGGTTGGGCGACGGCAATGCGGCGCCCATCGTGGCCTTCAGCGGCGGGCCGGGCTACAGCGCCGATATGGTCGTGCTCAAGCTGACCGGGGCCGGCGCCTACCAGTGGCACACGTTCGCCGGCGCCGACGGCTATGACGACGTGGCCTACGGTGTGGCCTGGGGCGGCAATCGCGTCGTCGTCGCGGGCGAATCCTTCAGCACCTGGGGCAGCCCGCTGCACGCGATCACGGGCGAGCGCGACATCGCCGTGCTCCAACTGACCGCCGCCGGAGCGCGGCAGTGGAACACTTTCTACGGGTCGACCGCCAACGACTTCGGCACCGGCGTCGCGGTCGATGCGAACGGCACGGCCTACGTGGGCGGCTACTCGAGTGCGTCCTGGCTGGGCAGCGCCGGGCAGAGCCCGAACATGCCTATAGCGGTAGCGGCGGTGCGGACATCGCGGTCCTCAAGCTGAGCACCGGCGGCGCCTACCAGGGCCACACCTTCTACGGTGCGGCCGGCAAGGACGATCTGGCGCTGGGCATCGCGCTGGACAGCGCCTACGGCATCTACACGACGGGCACGTCTGCAGCGACCTGGCAGGGAGATGGCGGCACCGCCCCGATCCACGCCTACAGCGGCAATCCGGTGGCCGACGGCTTCGCCCTCAAGCTCTCCGACCGCGTCTACCGCGTCTACATCCCGCTCGCGGTGAGGAGCCAGTAGCGACCGGAGGCCGGAAGCCGGATACCGGAAGCCGGATACCGGATACCGGAAGGCCGGAAGCCGGATGGCCGGATGGCGGAGGCCGGATGGCGGAGGCCGGATGGCGGATGGCGCATAGACGCCGCGTGGTGCAGAGCTGAGGGTCGGCCATGGCACGGTTGCTGGGGCCGCGGTCGGGCGTAGACTACGCGGCGTTCACATCTGCGCTGACAAAGGAGACTTGACGATGAACTCAGACCCGATGTACGTGATCCCCGAGCACGCCCACACCCGCTGGGCCAGTCCCGAGAACCCCACGGCGGAGAAGGGGCGTGCGTGCTTCGGCAACGATGGCCGGAAGCGCCATCCCTTCATCTCGCTTCCCGCCGGCGCGTCTGCGACGCTGCTGGACCTCGAGAACACCGGCGGCACCGTGCGCCGCATCTGGATCACGATCGACGATCGCAGCCCGCAGATGCTGCGCGGGCTGCGGCTGGAGGCCTTCTGGGATGGCGCGGCGACGCCTGCGATCTCGGCCCCGCTGGGCGACTTCTTCTCGCTCGGGCTGGGACGGATGGCGACGTTCCACTCGGCGCTCTTTTCGAGCCCCGAGGGGCGCAGCTTCAACTGCTACATCCCGATGCCGTTCCGCAGCGGCGCGCGGATCGGGTGACCAATGAGACGGACGTCCGCCTCGGGTCGCTCTATCTACGATGTCGATCTAACCGTCGGCGACGCCCATCCCGACACCGCGGCCTACCTGCACGCCCACTGGCGGCGCGAGATCCCCGACCACGCTGCTGGAGGACTACACGATCCTGCCGCAGGTGGGGGACGCGGCCGGTTCCTGGGCTGCAACGTAGGCGTGATCGCCGATAAGGGCACGCTATTACCGGTCGTGGTGGGGAGAGGGCGAGGTCAAGGTCTTCCTGGACGGCGATACGACGAACCCGACGCTGTGCGGCACGGGCACCGAGGACTACATCGGCACGGGCTGGGGGCAGGGCCAGTACGCCGGCCTCTACCAGGGATGCCACGTGGCGGACCACGATCAGTATCACTACTGCTTCTACCGGCTGCACGTGCCGGACCCGGTGTGGTTCCAGCAGGCGTGCCGGGTCACGCTCCAGCAGATCGGGGCTTGGACGCCGGAGAGCATGGCGCAGATGTACGCGGCGGGGCTGGAGCTCACCCATGCCGACGCGCCGATCGACGTGGCTGCCGAGGCCCGCAAGCGGACCTACGGGCTGTTCGAGCGGCAGGACGATGTGTCGAGCTGCGCGTGGTTCTACCTGGACGGGCCGGAGAACGGGCTGCCGGCCTTGCCCGGTCCCGCGGCGCGGATGTTGTAGGCGGGCGCCACTCGCCTATGGGCATCAAGCTAAGGACGCCAGGTGGGCGCCAATAGTGGACCGCGGGCGGCTCGCCCGCTCCGGGCGCCGGCATGATCCACTCTAGCAGACACGGGATGCGCACAGGTCGCGATCGCACGGGACCCGATGCGACTTGACGTCAGCATGTGCGCGAACCGCAGTGTGCATTGACAGGCCTGGGCTGCGCCCGGAGCGGGCGAGCCGCCCGCGGTCCAGTAACGGATCGCTCTTTCTCGTCTGCTCCTAGAACGCCGGCGACGGGTTCGGCCCTTAGCTTGATGTGCATGGGCGAGATCCTGAGGCTGCGCTCAGGACAGGCTGCCCGCGGCCCAAGCCTGCCAGCACGATGGTGTCTGTTCACTTAGTTCCCATGAGACACCCGCCCGTCCCCACCGGACGGCAGAGGGGGCGCGTCGTCGCTACTCGCCGGACACGAGCTCCAGCGCACCATCGACGAGGGCGTAGACGTTGTACGTCTCCTGGGTGGGGCAGCAGAGCGGATCGTCAGGCCCGGCGGTGAGCATATTCACGCTGATCTCTCCGGCGTCGACCGACAGTGCCTGCATCTCGATACGATCGCCGAGAAGCACCGGGGCCAGGGCCTCGGGTGTGCCACCATGGTTGAGCACGGGGGCCAGGTAGTAGAAGGTGCCCGAGCCGCCCGTCTGGGCGATCAACACCACGGCGGCGTCGGGGACGCCATCGCCGTCGATGTCGCCGTAGGCGATGCTGTCGGAGAGATCGACCATGATCTCAGATGCGCTGTCGGGCGCCGCCGGGGCGCTGAACGAACCGTCGGTCAGTTGGGCCTCGCCGCCCGGCGCGACGTCGAGCGGGTAGGTGGCATTACTCAACTGGTCGAGGGTCAGATCGGGTACGGCGGTCGCGCCGGCCTCGGCGGGCGTGTCGGACTCAGCCACCAGCTCCAGCTCACGGCCGCTCAGGGCGAAGGTGCGGCTCGATTGCTGGGTCGGGCAGCAGAGCGGGTCGTCCGGGCCTGCCGTGATCATCTCCACGTCGATCTGCTCGCCCGCGATGGCGAGCGACTGCAGCTCGACGCGGTCGCCGAGGAGCTCCGGCGTCAGCGGGTCGGGTGTCCCGTCCTGGTTGAGCACGGGCGCCAGGTAGTAGAAGATGCCCGAGCCGCCCGTCTGGGCGACCAGCACCACGGCGGCGTCGGGTACCCCGTCACCGTTGATATCGCCGTAGGCGAAGCTGTCGGACAGATCGATGACGATTTCCGCCGCGCTATCGGGCGCAGCGGGCGCGCTGAAGCTGCCGTCGACCAGTTGGGCCGCACCGTCCGGGGCCAGGTCGATGGGGTAGGTGAGGTTGCGTAACTGATCGAGGGTGAGGTTGGGGATGGTCCCTGCCGTCGGCTCGGGGATCGGGGTGGCGGTCTCCGTTCCCACCGGCTCCGTCGGCTCCGGCGTAGGCGCCACCGTCGGCGTGCAGGCGGCGAGCGCCAGCGCCAGGACTACCACGAGGAGCCAGGGCGCGATCCTTGCTGCGGTTTTTCCGAGATGCTTCATTATGTATCCTCCTTCTCTTGGATTCCAGACCACGCCATTATACTGCACACACGTGTGCAGACGCTAATCCGCGACAGCCCTGCAAGCCCGATGCCCGACCCTCTCGAGTCTCCATGATTGCAATTAGCGCTATACAGAATATAATAATCATACTATTCGGTGTCAGGCTCGATCGGGAGGGGTGGGCCGGTCGCCCGCGGGAGCTCTCGAAGGGACCGTCCCGAGATCGAGTGCACGTAGGGCGGCAAGGTGGTGCGGCGCCGGGTGGAGCACCGTGCGCTCGCGGTGCCTGAGGGGCTTGGGCTCGTGCCCGCGCCGTGGTCCGCCCGTGTGAGACTGTGGCGGCGCCCGGACCTGTGGGCGGACTGCAACTTGGAGGGGCAGATGAGTAAGCGACAGATCGTGGTGTTGTTCCTGTGTAATCTCATGCCATGGTGGTTCGGGGCCGGCGCGACGCCACTGTTGCCCGTCTACGTGACGCGGCTGGGCGCCGACCCCGCCGTGGTGGGCGGCTACCTGGCGGTCGCCTTTGCAGGGATTGCTGCAGGTGCGGCGAGCGCCAGTGGGGTGGCCCGGCTGTTTCGGAGCCACAAGATACCGATGATCCTGGCCGGATGCCTGAGCCTCCCACTTGCCTGGGCGATGGGTCAGGTATCGAGCGTCGGGGTCCTCACCGTGCTGACGGCGCTGATGTGGTACTGGTCAGGTGTGGGGACCTCGCTGGTAGGGATCGTGGCCGGGTTGGGCGCCGGGCCGGGTGAGCGCGGCAGGGTTTTCGGCATCCTCGGCATGGCCAGTAGCGTCGGCGCGATGGTCGGCGGGCTGTCGATGGGCGCGATTGTCGATCGTTGGGGATTCACCACGCTCTTCAGCGTGGCGGCCGGGGTTCTGGTGCTGTGGCCGCTCTTCGGCTTGTTGGTGGCGGACGTGAAGCGGGCACCCTCGACCCCGTTACTGACGGGGCGCACCCCGTTACCGGCGGGGCGCACCCCGTTACTGACGGGGCGCACCCCGTTACCGACGGGGCGGAGCGCCCCGTACTCGGCGCCGGCTTCCATTTCTACCTGGTGGCAGCGGTGCTGTCGTCGACGTCCGGCTTCTTCTTTATCCTCCTGCGGTCGCTCCTCATGAATGGTATGGGCTTCAGCGCGTTGGCCCTCACCAGCACGAATGCTCTGTCCAACGCCGTCGCGATTCCACTGTCCATGCTGCTGGGGGTGCTCTCCGATCGTACCGGACGCAAGCGCTACCTGATCATGAGCTACGTGCTGGGAACTGCCGGACTTGCCGTCCTCGCGAGGTCGACGGTGCTATGGAACTTCATGGTCGCCGCCGTGTTGGTCGTCGTGCCGCTCAGGATCGCGACCATCGGCATGGCCTTGGTGGCGGATCTTGTCCCGCCCTCGCTGCGGTCGCGGGCCCTGGCCTGGGCCGGTTCTGCCGGCTGGATCGGCGGCATCCTCGGGTTCGCGGGGGCCGGCTTTGCGCTGCAGCGACTCGGGTTGGGCACCACGCTCGCCATCGGGATGGCTCTGTCGGCGATTCCTATCGTGCTGCTGGTGCCGGTACGGACGAGGGCGGAGACCGGCCTGCTGACCGAATGCGAACCGACGACCGCGCCCGGGGCGGCGGTTGCCGCGGGCTGTCCCTGATGCCTCACGCGCCACGACCGTCTAGATTGGTCCAATCTTCCGAGATTGGCCCAATCTTCCGAAGATTGGCCCAATCTTACGTTGCCGCGGATTGCACGGGCCTCCGATCGAGCAGCAGCCATAGGCCGGCAGCCGTGACGGCGGGTGGGATCAGGGCGACGGGAAGGATCTGCACGATCCTATAGAGCTCCACCCCACCCATGAGGCCCGCGAGCGCCCAGCCGGCGATCGTGATGGGGATCCACCAGAGGGCCTGCTGCACCTTGCGGCGCAGCACCAGCCACTGGGCGACCGCGATGCCGGCCCCGATCACGCTCAGCGTGATGGCGCCGCGCACGTGATCCATCTCCCAGACCGGCCCTAATCGGCGACCCGTCACGAGCAGGGGGCCGATGATGAAGGGCAGCATATAGCCCGCAGCCGTCGCGGCGATCCACCAGCCCCAGCCGGCCGTCGCTCGGGGCAGGACGCGGCGCAGGAGTTCCATCTGCAGCA
Organism: uncultured Chloroflexia bacterium; assembly: GCA_963775195.1. Lineage (GTDB taxonomy): Bacteria > Chloroflexota > Anaerolineae > B4-G1 > SLSP01 > PWVB01. The sequence goes on along the minus strand of CAVZIC010000015.1, from coordinate 792,766 downwards.
CGCCGGTCGCCAGCCCGACCATCCCGAAGAGGAAGTAGCCGAGGAGGAAGTCCTCGGTGATGTGGGACTGACCCGCAACCACGATCCGGTCGCCCAGCGCGGGCGAGACCAGGAAGTCCAACCCGAAGGCCAGCCCGAGGCCGCACGGCAGCGCGAGCACGCTCAGTCCTATCCATCCGGCGTAGAAGGCCCATCCGGGCCTTGGTGTCTGTGCGCTCATCCTTACCTCCTTGGAAGCGATACCCGATGCCGGGGAGATGGATGGTGGAGATCGGTGTGGGGTGGCTGATGTGATCTTAGTGTAGCAGAAGCGGGGCCGGGTGTCACCTGTGGATTTCACGGGGGTGTACCACAGGGTGGGGGCGCACGCTCAGGATGACGGGGAAACGCGCCCGCTTGGGGGATACGGTAAGATTGGTCCAATCTTCCGAAGATTGGACCAATCTTGCGTGCGCCTCAGGCCGGGTCGTGCACCCGCTCGGGGTTGAACGAGATGTTGGTGCGGCCCACGGTGACCACGTGCTGCATCCTGCCGGCCATCAGCGGTGAGGGCTCGACCTTGACGTCGGCCGTGCCCGCGACGATCTGCTCGCACGCGGTGATGGCGTCGGGGAGCACGTCCTCGCCCAGCGGCTCGCCCAACCGGCGGAAGTCGTAGTGCCCGTTGTAGTAGCGGTCGTACCGGTCGCCCATATCCCGGAGGCGCTTGAGATAGAAGAGCGCCGTCTCGACCGTGGTGGCGCGGAGGCCGAGGTTGCAGTTGCACGCGTCGCCCAGGAAGAGGGTGCGCGTGGCCTCGTCGAGGAAGGTGATGGAGCCGGCGGTATGGCCGGGGCAGGCGACGACGGTGATCCTGCGGTTGCCCAGGTCGATGACCTGCCCGTCCTCCAGCGGAAAGAGCGGCGGCTCGGGCCCCCACTCGGTGAGGTCGACGTCGAGGTCGTAGGGATAGTCGCCCTTCTCGCGCTCGGCGATGAAGGTCACATACCCGCGGCGCTCCTCGATGCCCAGGCCGATCGCGCCGCCGGTGGCGAAGCCGGCCATGTCCTTCGGGTGGATGTGGGCGTTGTCGAAGGCGCCCGCGCCGCCGACGTGGTCCATGTGGTTGTGGGTGTAGCAGACCATCAGCGGCTTGTCGGTGAGCGTGCGGACGAAGCCGTGCAGGTCGCCGATGCCGACGCCGGTGTCGATCAGCATAGCCTTCTCATCGCCTACCAGGAGGAAGCTCGACGCGCAGTCGAACTCCCCGATTTCGTACGTGGCCGGCGCGATCTCGGCATGGGGGAACGCCTGAGTTTTCATCCTATGTGTCTCCTGTGTGGGTTGGGGTGGCCGCGACAATGCGCAGAGTATAGCACCGTGCCCGCGGTCCACCATCGTCCGGCATCGTGCCCCCATCCGGAAATGCACCCCTGGGAGGGCGGGCGCTTGACGCCACCCCGGCACGACCTATAACGGGGGGGTGGGGTTCGACGGTCGGCGGCAGGCGCGCCCCAGGTGCAAGGTCAGGCGACGTCTTCGGGAAAGCCACAGCGGTCGGCGAAGACCTCTGGGGTGGCCTTCTCAACAGGATGCCTCCTCGACGCGGAACCCCCAAAGGTCGCAGCGCGGAGGATTGCCATGGATGTGAACGCATTTCGGGTTGATGCCCCAGGACGGGTCGTGGAGTTGCCCGGCAGGGAAGGGTACGCCTTCGTTCCCGCGCCCCTCCCTCCGGACCTTGTGTGGACCCCTGAGTTGGTCCGGCTTCTTTCCAACGCCGATCGAGCCGTGGGCGAGCTCGCCGGGTTGGGACGTTATGTCGACGACCCCAACTTGCTTGTCGGTCCGTTTATCCGGCGTGAGGCGGTTCTGTCGTCCAGGATTGAGGGCACGCTGACGTCCCTGTCCGACCTCTACATGTATGAGGCCACCCAGGTTCCGCTGCTCGACAGGCCCGACGACACGCGGAAAGTGCACAACTACGTTCACGCGCTCGAATACGGCCTGGCCCAACTCGAGGAACTACCCCTGAGCCTGCAGATCATTCGAGGCCTCCACGAGCGCTTGATGGAGGAGGTGCACAGCGAGTCCCGGACGCCCGGCGACTTTCGCACGACGCAGAACTGGATCGGCCAACCCGGCGCCCTGCTCGATGAAGCCACGTACGTGCCGCCGCCACCGAACGAGATGCGCGAGGCCCTCAATGCCCTGGAGGCCACCTTCTACGTCTCCTCCGGACTGCCCCCGTTGGTTCGACTCGGGCTGATCCACTACCAGTTCGAGGCCATCCATCCCTTCCTCGACGGCAACGGTCGCGTCGGCCGTCTGTTGTTGACCCTGCTCCTGCGGGCGTGGGGGCTGCTGCCGGAGCCGCTGCTCTGTCTGAGCGCCTACTTCGAGGCGCACCGCCGCGCGTACAACGATCACCTGCTCGCCGTCAGCCAAAAGGCCGCGTGGCACACGTGGTTGCAGTTTTTCCTGCGCGGGATCGTTGCCCAGGCCACAGATGCATTCCTTCGCAGCGGCAGGCTGATCGATCTGCGCGAGCACTATCGCCGGCGGATCGGGGCTCAGCGCGGAGCCGCTCGCACGCCCGAGATCGTGGACCTGCTCTTCACGCGGCCCGTTGTCACCATCAGCCAGATCGCCGAGGCGCTGGGCCTCAGTTACGACGCGACCGCGCACGATGTCGGCCTACTCGTCGACGAAGGTTTCCTCGTCGAGATCACGGGCCGAACGCGTCACCGCATCTTCCGCGCCGATGCCGTGATCGATGCCATCGCCGGGGATCCCGGACCGGGGACCGGCACAGCTTAGGGGGTGTGCGGGGGAATGCGGCTCAACTGAAGACTTTGAGCGCCGTAAATCGCGAGCGTGCCAGCGTGCGCAGGATCAGCGCGGTCTGCAGGACCACCATCACGACCGTGAAGACGCCGGCGAGCGCGCGGGTCTCGGCGCCCGCGATCGTCGGGATCAGCGGCGGGAGCGGCACCGTCGCCGCGGCTTCGGTCGTCCCCATATACGGCACGAAGAGCCGGGCGGTCACCGTGCCCAGGGCCACGGCGAGCATCGCGCCAAACGCGAGGACGATGGCCTGCTCCACGACCAGCGTGCGCACCAGTTGGCGCCGCGTCGTCCCGACCGCGTGCAGTACGGTTAGCCACGAGATGCGCTCCCGCATCGAAGCCCGGGCGTAGACCAGCAAGGCGATGGCCGCCATCGCCACGGCCGTGAGAAACCCCTGGGTCAGGGTCCCGAACACCCCCACGCGTTCGTAGCGGGAGCGGGCCTGGGCGATGAGGGCGCGGCTGTCCCGGCGCGACTCCGCTTCGATCCCTGTCTGCAGCACGCCGGCGAACACCTCCGCACCCGACGTCCCCTCCGCGACGCGCAGCCAGATGTCGTGGTCGACCGTGATCCCCACGACCTCGGAGAGGAAGTCGAGGTTGCCGATGAACACCGCGCGCTCCCCGGGCGTGACCGTGGGGAACAGATCGTAGGTCCCCACGATCCGGAAGACATCGTCGACCCCGACCCCGTCGGCAAGAGAGATATGCACCGGCAGGCTGTCGCCCACGGACAGGTAGAACTGCCGGAGGAAGGTCCCCGGCACCAGGATCGCCTTGGGTGATTCGGCCAGGTGGTTCATCAGCGCCCCCAGGCTCTCGCCGGCGAAGTCCTCACGAAACCACGCGACACCGGGCAGCGTGGTCCGATCGACGGCGAGGAACTCACCCCAGAGATCATTCCCGGCGATTCGTGCCTGGGCCCGGTACCTGCCGACCCTCGTGGCACCACCGACGCCCGCGACATCGACGAAATCCCCCACCGGCGGAATCCAGGCCCCTCCCACATAGCTGCCGGCCCCCGGCGCACCGCCGGCTGCCGGCGCACCGCCGGCCCCGGCGCCTCCTCCGGCGGCCCGATCGCATAGCTGATGGGTCGCTTCAGGACCGGCGAGAAGGTCACATCCGCCCCCACACTGTAATAGACCTGATCGACCAGCCAGCGGTCGAGACTCAGCGCCATCGAATAAGCGTAAACGCCCAATGCGAGGGCCACCGTGGTGAGCAGGAGCGGCACGATGGTGTGTTGCCAGCGACGCCCCAAGTTGCGCAGCGCCAGGTACGCCGATGTGCCGGGCAAAAACCCGGCAAACAGCCCCACGCCGCGGACGAGCAGCGGAAACGCCCGCAGGCCCAGCAGGGCGCCGGTGACGATGAACAGCGTGGGCACCAGCACCAGTTCCGGATTCTGGTAGAGGTCGCTGCCGTGGCCGGGGGCCAGCGCCGCCAACGAACCGGAGGCGGCCAGCCGGCGGTAGAGGTAGAGGGTGGGCGCCACCAACAGCAGATCCAGGCCAAAGCGCATCCAGAAGGGCGCCCTGATCGGACGCGCCTGTTCCCGGTCGGTGGTCGCCACCGGGCGCCGCACCGTCACCAGGGTGGCGACCGCCCGCACGGCCAGCGGAGCGGCGAGTGCGATGGCCAGGATCCCCAAGCTCAGGTCCCCGATCGCGACCGGAAGCGGCGGGCGTGGCGTCCACGCCAGAAAGCCCACCGTGTCGCCCATCGCGCGGGCAAGCAGCAAGCCCATCCCGATACCCAGCGGGCATCCCGGCACGGCCACGAGCAGCTCCTCGATCGTGGCGAGTCCCAACAGCTTCCGCGAGGGGATGCCGCGGCTGAGCAGGGCCATCGTGTCGTGCTGCTGCTCCTTGGCGATCATGGACGCACTCAGCCCCAAAAAGAACAGCACGAACGCCACGCCGGGGATGTTGAAGCTGATCAGCATCGTCGTCAGCACGCGCCCCCGACCGGCGTACTCGGTGAGCGGACCGAGCGGCGGGTCATCGTAGAGCGTCGTGGGGATCTGCGCCTGCAGGATCGTCAGCGCTCGGCGAAACCCATTGGTATAGTGCCGGACGTCCGCCGGCGCCGTCCGGCTGAGATCGAGGACCAGGTCCCAGTCGGCGCGCTGGACCTTGGTGACCTGCCGCGGCTCAATAGAAGCCACGTAATCGGCCCTGCTCACCACCAACGCTTCGGTCAGGGCCTCCTCTGCAGGACCGAACCAGAACCCGTCCTCGGAGCCCACCCCAGGCTGCTGGGACACCCCAGGCTGCTGGGACACCCCAGGCCGCTGGGACGGCATAAACGTCCCTGCCACCTCGACGACGACGGCGTCCTGAACCACGCCCTCGAGGTCCTCCGGGTTTTCGAGCAAGAACTGGGGCTCGCAGGGGAACCGGTCGCCGGGCTGAACGCGGAGCGTGGCTGCCAGATCGGCGCGCAGCCACACCGGGACCGGCTGCCCCGTCGCCGCCGGCGCGGTTGTGTCCCCCCCGTCCGGCGGGGCGGTCCCCGCAACCACCTCGACGTGGCCGGCGATGCCGGGATACGTGGCGAACGAAACCGAGATGGTCCGATCCACCGGTCCCGGTTGGCTCATGATCCCCGGCGTCAGCGCGGAGAACCTGCCGCTGACCACGTGGTAGGACGAACTCACGACGGGCAGCCCAACCTGCGAACTGATGACACGGGCCACGGTATCGAGATTGCCCTCCGCGCGGGCTAGCGACAGCGGATCCGAGGGCGTGCCGTACGCGTAGGTGCGGATCGCCAGCGGCGGGCGCTGCTGGGCCGCATTGAACGCCGTCAGCATCTCCCGCAAGAGCGCCCGGTCGACCGCGCGCGCGAAGAACGCCCCGCAGGTGAGCATGGCCACAGGCAGCACGACGCCGGCGAGCGCGAGCAACGCCAGCCCGGGTTTTCGGAGCAACCGCTTGAGGACGAAGGCAATCATCGGCGGGCAGACTGTAGCACCGGGCAGGGGGAAGTCAACGCGGCGAGGTGCGCTCACTGAAGTCATCACCACGGCCCCCAACACACCAGCGCAACTGACGCCCAAAGGCGACGCGGAAATCCGGCGCCGGCAGTATAATCGGTAGCAGACATGGATTGAGCCGGCCATCAGGAGGTGTGTGATGAAGCTACCCGATCCCGAAGACACCGCCAACCAAGTCGCCAAGTGGTTCTTCGGGGGCCGGCGATGACCCAGCCTCGAATAAGGCTGCCGTCCGCAGGCTGCTCCTTGCCACCCTCGAAGCTGCCGTCCTCGTCCCTGCGCTCTTCTACGTGCGCTTGGGCGTCGTCGACGGGTTGGGATGGGGCATGACCATCTTCTTTGTCGCCTATTGTCTGCCGGCGGCCGTTAGTCCGCAGTTCCCGTTCCGGACGCCCTACCACACCCCTGTCGCAGCTCGGGGCGACCGGCTGGATCGCGACCTCAGTTCTCCCCCTGACCGTGTCCACCCGGCATTGGGTGTACGTCCTCCGGGTCGTACCGGCCGCCGGCCTGCCGCTGCCCCGCTACCTCAGGGGCAAGGCGACGGTCGTGGCCCTACCGATCCTGGTCGTGATCACGCCCCTGCCGGTCTGGAGCGTGACGAAGGTGGCTCGCGATCTGAGGGAGGGCCCCGTCGCGACCCGTGCCCAGGATACGGGCAGCCCCGCGTTGGTCCTGCGCCACACACATCGAACGCTGGGCAGTCCCTGGTAGCGCGGCTGATCGTGGGGCCGGACGTGCGGGTGCCGGAGGCACAACGAAGCTTGCAGGAGGAAAGGCGCTGAAGCACGGTACCGAACGCCATCACCGCCGGTCCATCCGCCTCAAGGGGTACGATTACCGCCGGGCGGGTGCGTATTTCGTGACCATTGTCACGCAGGATCGCGCGCCCCTGTTCGGCGAGGTGGTTGACGGCGTCATGCGGTTGACCGACGCCGGGCGCATGGTGCAGGCCGCGTGGGACGAAATCCCGTCGTTCTATCCCGGCGTCGACATCGATGCATGCGTCGTCATGCCCAACCACATCCACGCCATCATCGTATTGACCGCCGACGGGCAACCCGGGCGGAGGGGCAACCACGGGCGGAGGGGCAACCACGCGCGGAGGGGCAACCACGGGGGGGGGTTGCCCCTACCACGCCATCCGTAGGGGCGGGTCCCCGTGCCCGCCCCGTCCCCGATGCCGACGATCCGCGGCGCATCCCCCGACGGGCAACCACCGCGCGGGGCAACCACGGGGGGTTGCCCCTACCACGCCATCCGTAGGGGCGGGTCCCCGTGCCCGCCCCGGTCCCGATGCCCGCCCGGTCCGGCCGCGATGCCGCCGATGCGCCATCCGCGCGACGGGCAACCACGCGCGGCGGGGCAACCACGCGCGGAGGGGCAACCACGGGGGGTTGCCCCTACCACGCCATCCGTAGGGGCGGGTCCCCGTGCCCGCCCCGGTCCCGGATGCCGACGATCCGCCGATCCCGCCGACGGGCAACCATCCGTCGCGGGGCAACCACGGGGGGTTGCCCCTACGGCAAACGATCGGTTGTCGTTGGCCGACGTCGTGGGACGGTTCAAATCGTTGACCACCCGACGATACACCGAAGGCGTCACCCGGTCAGGATGGACGCCCTACCGCGGGCGTGTCTGGCAGCGCAACTACTACGAACACATCATCCGCGACGAGACGTCCCTCCATCGCATCCGTGCCTACATCGATGCCAATCCTTCAGCGTGGGCGTCCGACGCGGAAAACCCGGAAGGCGCAGGGAAGGGGACGCACCGATGACCATAGCCGCCGAATCCGAGACGTCGCCCCCCTCAGCTGACATCGCGACCACCTATAAGAGGGATCGGGTCAGTTCGCACGCCCCCATGGGTTTACAAAACCTCATCATATGGAGTATAATGTAAACACGATGGATGACTTTGGTCAGGGAGGCAGGCGATGGGGATCGGCGAACGGTTGAAGATGGCCCGGAAGATGGCCGGGATGAGCCAGCGCGCGTTGGCCGAGGCGTCCGACGTCAGCGCGATGGCGGTATCGAAGTACGAGCGCGACCTGATGACGCCCGGGTCCGACGTGCTGCTGCGGCTGGGGCTGGCGCTGGGCGTGAAGGCGGGGTTCTTCCTGCGACCCGTGACGGCCAGACCTCACGGCGCCGTCGTTCCGGCGCAAGGCTTCACTAGGCGCCCCGGCTCAAGAAGCGATCCTCGCCCGGACCCAGGCGTGGCTGGAGCGGTACCTCGACGTGGAGAGCCTGGTGGCGGGCGCCCCGGTCTATGTGCCGCCGGCAATCGACCGGCGTGTGACGACGTTGGACGACGTCGAACAGGTGGCCGATGCGCTGCGACGGGCATGGGATCTGGGGCTCGATCCGATCGAGAACCTCGTCGAGGTGCTGGAGGGCCACGGGATCAAGGTAGGGCTGATCGAAGGCGTGGATGAGTTCGACGCCTTGACCCTATGGGCAAACGCGCGCGTGCCCGTGATGGTTGTGAGAGCCGGGATGGCCGGCGACCGGCAGCGGCTGAGCCTGGCGCACGAGCTGGGTCACCTGGTGTTGGAGCCGGCCGATGGGTTGGACGAAGAGAAGGCGGCGTTTCGCTTCGCGGGCGCTTTCCTCGTGCCGCGCTCGATGGCGATCTACGAACTCGGCGAGCGCCGGACCGAGCTGGACCTGGTTGAGCTGCACATGCTCAAGCACAAATACGGCGTGAGTGTGCAGGCGTGGGTCTACCGCGCGCGGGATCTGCGCATCATCTCCGAAGCGACGGCCACCGAGCTATGGAAGCTGTTCAGGGCGCGGCGGTGGCGCGAGGCAGAGCCGGGAGACCAGATCCCGGAGGAGGTGCCGGGGCGACTGGAACGCCTGGTGCTGCGGGCGCTGGCCGAGCGCGTGATCACCGAGTCGCGCGCGTCAGAGCTGCTGGGCAAGCCGTTGGCGGCATTCCTGGAGGAGCAACCTGTACCCTTCAGGGCAACGGAGCGTCACGCCGGATTCCCTGCCCTGGTACGTCCTCTCTGAGATTGGTCCAATCTTCCGCGATTGGACCAATCTCAGAGGCGGCCTCCTCGAAGCCCCGTTCGCGTTAGGCCTGAGGCTGGTGGCGCCTGACGTGCTGATCGGCGAGCTCGTGGTGCCTGACGGGCAAGCACGGGTGGAGCGCGGACTAAGGCTAATGACGCCTGTCGCAGACCACAGGCAGGATTGGGCCTGAGACCGAGCGCGTGATGGCCCTGGCGATGCAACACCCCGCACCCTCGATCAACGACCTCTTTGCCCTGCCTGTAGTCTGCTACAGGCGAGTTAGCGCGCGTGATGGGGCTGACGCTGCTGACCGGCGATCGGGCGCTGCGGCGCTGGCGTGCTTCGTGAACGCGGGCCGAGGCGGAAGCCGCGCTCGACGAAGTGCTGCCACGCTGGGGTTAGAGGGGCGGCGGGAGGAGAACCTTATTTACACTTTGGCCAAGAAGTGTTAATATCAACAGCGCTTATGTAAGCAACTGTGAATAAGGACCGATATGGATCCGAACGCATTCGGGACTAACGCTCCAGGACGGGTCTTGCAGGTACCCGGCAGGGGATACCATGCCTTTGTGCCTGCTTCGCTGCCTCCTGATCTGGTGTGGACGCCCGAGCTGGTCCGGGTTCTGTCCGATGCTGACCGAGCTTTGGGCGAACTGGCGGGGCTGGGGCGTCATCTCGCCAACCCTCATTTGCTGATTGCGCCGTTCATCCGACGCGAGGCTGTTCTGTCCTCCAGGATAGAGGGCACTTTGGCGTCGTTGTCCGACCTGTATCTCTTCGAAGCGACGCAACTTCCCCTGTTCGACAGACCTGACGACACGAAGGAAGTGTACAACTACGTGCGCGCTCTTGAGTATGGCCTCGCCCGACTCAGCGACCTACCTCTGAGCCTGCGACTCATCCGCGAGCTCCACGGGCACCTGATGGAGGGTGTGCGCGGCGAACGCCTTCCGAGGCGCGAGGCCCAGACACCCGGCGAGTTCCGCACAACACAGAACTGGATAGGTCCGCCCGGCGTCCTGCTAGACGGGGCAACGTTCGTTCCACCGCCGCCTGACCAGATGCGCGAGGCGCTCTACGCCCTGGAGGCTTACCTTCACGCGCCCTCCGGGCTTCCGCCGCTGATTCGCCTTGGGCTGATCCACTACCAGTTTGAGGTCATCCATCCTTTTCTGGACGGCAATGGCCGTGTCGGTCGCCTTCTGCTGACGCTCTTGCTGTGCGCGTGGGATCTTCTGCCTCAGCCGCTGCTCTACCTGAGCGCCTACTTCGAGGCGCACCGGCAGGCGTACTACGACCATCTACTGGCCGTAAGCCGGCAAGGCGCGTGGGACGCATGGCTGCGGTTCTTCCTGCGCGGCGTGGCCGTTCAGTCCGCAGACGCGGTCTACCGCAGCGGCAGACTGACGGACCTGCGGGAGCAGTACCGGCAGCGCTTCCAGACACGGCGCGCGGCCGCACGCCTGCTCCAGATCGTCGACCTGCTTTTCGCCCGACCGGTCGTCACTGTGAGGCAGATCGCCGACATGCTGGGCATCACCTACCAGGCGACCGCTCGCCACGTCGACACGCTGGTCGCCGAGGGACTGCTTGCCGAGATCACGGGCCGGGCGCGTGACCGCGTGTTCCGCGCCGATGCGGTGATCGACGCCATCGCCGCGCCGCTGCCGTCCGGGGAGCGGTGATCGCTTGGGCTCATGGTGCTCCTCGGTGATCGTGCGCTGCGGTAGGAGGCGGAGTCCGAGGGCGTGCCCGTGCATGGGACTAGTTCGTGAACGCGGGTCTGGGCGTAGGAGACGCCCACCGCTTCGTCGTCTTGACGCGATCTATGTGCGGCCCAGACTGGGTAACAGCCACCATTGGTGCAGGCTTGCCGATGCACACTGAAGCCCCGAGCGCCGTCTCGGGTCTCGTCACGATCGAGCTAGACCTGCGTGAATATCAGGAACCTGACCCAACAGGAGATCCGCTGCCGGTACATCCTGCCGGCGATCAAGCGTGCCGGATTGTAGGTCCCACAGATTCGCCGGTGAAGGGAGGCGACCGTCGGCAATAGGTCACCTGCGAGGAGAGCAGTTCCCCGGTGCCTATGTCTCAGATTCTGGAACTGCAGCTGATGTCCCGTCCTCAAGCCTGAGTAGGTCTCCCACGAGTATCAGTGTCTGGATAACACACTGGTTCACCTCAAATCGTGAGACTGTAGCGTGGACGCCTTTGCAGGCTAGCTCATACAGCCGGTCAATCCGGCTCCCCAGGTCCTGAATTGAGGCCCCAAGGACAGCACCTGAGGCCGAGCCCGCGAGTTGTTCAGACGCATATTGCCAGAGACGAGCGATGTACCGCTCTTCTGTGAGGTCACGAGCACTTGCCATCGGTGCCGATTACCGGCGCCGACTGTGGTGGGTACAAGCCGTCCGCTAGTGTCTTCAGTAGACGCCGGCACGACACCAGAGCTTGGGCCCATGATTCAGCACTGCTGTCGCTCATCCGATCGTAGGCCGCCAGGAACTGGTCAATCGCTTCCGGTGCCCGTTCCGCCAGCGCCCTCTGAACATAGGCCAGGTTGTCTCTGAAGATATCGGAATGGACCTGTCCGAAGACGATCTGTGCCTCGATCCCCCGCAGGTACCTGTAAACGCGCTCTCTGATTCGGTCGAGTACCAGTGTGTACTGCTGAATCTGTGCCTGAAGATACACCTTGGCCTTGGTGTTGTCGCGGTGAGAATAGTACAGGTCCAAAGGAGCGAGTCCTTGAGGAACAGTCAACTGGCTGCTGAGTGCATTCATCTCGTCAATGGAACTCTCGATATCGCTTACGCTCTTCGCTAGTATCTTTGGCTCTCCGGTAGGAGACGGCGAGCCGGAGCGACCGGCATCGTGGGCTGCAACCGTGATCTCTCGCTCTTTCATCCATGCTTCCCCGAAAATCTGCCGTCGTTTTCTGAGATCGTCTGCAGTTAAGTGCGGATAGATGCTGGCTAGCGGAAGAACGCGCTGGTGTTCATCCAGTATGTCCACAAGCTCCCATTCAAGCCACCAGGCACTTACATGGTCGCTCATGAGCTGAGCCACGCGAATAGCTTGGCGTACTATCTGCGAGAGGCGCATAGTCGGGTCATCCAGTGTTGGCCTAATGATCGACAGGGCGTATTCGTCAATGTCCATAGTCCGCAGGTAACGTTTTCCTTTACAGGGGAATGATCGCCTTTGCTCGTATTGTGTCGAAGACTGCAGGATAGTCAACAACCGAAGTCCGCAACAAAAGCTTGACGCATATGGCGCAGAACCTATAATCGAAGCCGTACATCGAAGCCACTCCCTCGCGGCTGCAGTGCGGCCCGAGGCATCAACCCAAAATGATGATCAAGCGTCGCCGTCCGACGCGAACTGCCGGCGGCCTTCCAAGTCGGAGCCTGGATGCCTTTCTACCAACAGATCGCCCATCGCGTCGACGCCTGGCGCGCCGCCGGATACCCTTGCGACGCCTATCCGGCCATCGCCGAGATCCTCGAGTACGCTACCCTGCCCGGAGTCCACCGTGCGGCGATACTTGCGTCACGCTCAACTCCGGGCGCTGGAGACGTACTGGTACCTGCGCCTCGTCGAGGGCACGCCGCACATCTTCGATCTCTACCGCCGCCTCTACCCGAAGACCTCGGACCTGCTGGAGGCTCTCCGCATCGATACCGACCCGATCAAGGAGTTCGCGCTCGACTACGGGGTCGACGAGCTCTGGGAGCGCATCCGCACAGACGACGACTTCGTCAAGGAGCACCGGCTCGACAGCGTCCGCGAGACGCTGACCCTCGACTATCCCAGCTACATCCTCGCCCTGGCGATGGGCGCGGGCAAGACGATCCTCATCGGCGCGATCATCGCCACCGAGTTCGCGATGGCGATGGAATATCCGGGCGACGCGTGTCCCTTCATCCAGAACGCGCTCGTCTTCGCGCCGGGGCTCACGATCCTCGAGAGCCTGCGCGAACTGGCCGAGGTGGACTACAGATCGCATTCTGCCGCCGCGGCTCTACGGCGCCTTTGAGGCCACCTACAAGCTGGTCTTCACGCGCGATGGGGAGAAGGATCTGCCGGTGATCCGCGGCAGTCGCTACAACCTCGTGGTCACCAACACCGAGAAGATCCGCATCCAGAAGCGCAACTACCGCCACCCCAGTTGGACCCAGCTCTATTACGAGCATATGCTGGAGGAGTACGAGGCCGAGGCGAACCTGCGGCTGCAGGCCCTCGCCTCGCTGCCCAACCTGGGCATCTTCTCCGACGAGGCACACCACACCTACGGCAGCGACGTGGGCAAGGACCTCAAGCGGGTCCGGCAGACGGTCGACTACCTCCACGGGAAGACGGACGTGATCTGCGTGGTCAACACCACCGGTACGCCTTACTACCAGCGCCAACTGCTCCGAGACGTGGTCGTCTGGTACGGGCTCTCGGAGGGCATCCGCGACGACATCCTGAAGTCCGTCGAGGGCAGCATCTATGCCTACGAGTTTGAGAACGCGCACGCCGACGCCTTCGTCGCCGAGATCGTGCGCGACTTCTTCACGACCTATGGCGACGTGACGCTGCCCAACGGCGCGCCCGCGAAGCTGGCGATCTACTTCCCGCAGACCAAGGATCTGCGCGAGCTGCGTCCCGTGGTCGAGCAGACGCTGATCGGCCTGGGGGTCTCGACCGACGTCGTGCTCCGCAACACGTCCAACTCGACCGAGGCCGAGATCGAGGCCTTCAACCGGCTGAACGATCCTGCGTCGCCTCACCGCGTGATGCTGCTGGTGAACAAGGGCACCGAGGGCTGGAACTGCCCCAGCCTTTTCGCCTGCGCGCTTGCGCGCAAGCTCAAGAAGAGCCAGAACTTCGTCCTGCAGGCGGCTTCCCGCTGCCTGCGCCAGGTCGCTGGGCAACGACCATCGCGCGCGCATCTATCTCTCGATGGACAACCGCAGTGCGCTCGATCAGCAGTTGCAGGAGACCTACGGCGAGACGATCGGCGACCTTGATCGCGCCACCACCATCACCAAGACTGCTACGATCCGGGTGCGCAAGGTCGACATTCCGCCGCTGGTCGTGAAGAAGCTGATCCGCCGCGTAGTCCCCAGGCCGCGGGTCGAGCCGCTGACGCTGGTACTTCAGAAGCCTGACCTTCCTGCGGAGACCGAGATGGTACGTACGGTGCTCTCGCTGGGAGAGCAGCCTAACACCGCCTCGGTCCTCGCCGAGCGCGGCGAATACACCGTGCGGTCGCTCGTCGGCCGCGACCTATTCGCTGCCGCCACTGACCTTGCCACGATCTACCGACTGCCCGCGTTGCAGGTCCTGCGCGAGCTCAGGCGCCTCTATGAGGCGGATGCTGCGGCCGAGTCCATCGTCCCGGACACCCATCTGCCGGCACTGGCCCGGCAGATTGAGGCGCAGATCTCCGGCTACACTCTGGTGGAGGAGGAGGTCGAGGAGGCGCTGGCCCTTGTGAGGCTGGATGGGTTCGAAGCCGAGGTGCAGGACGGCGCCCTGGTCTACACTGCCGAGATCGTCTACCAGACCGGCAAGGAGAGCCTGCTGCTGAGTTGGCGCCAAATGTCTTCGTCGGGAGAGACCGGGGACGTCGGCTTCCACTATGACCCCTACAACTTCGACTCCGATCCCGAGGAGGACTTCTTCCTCAAGATGCTGCACGCCATCGGCCAGCACCCCGACGAGGTCGAGGACATCTACTTCACCGGGGCGATCACCGACCCGGGTAAGACGGATTTCTACGTCGAGTACAAGGGCACCGACGATCGATGGCATCGCTACAGTCCCGACTTCGTGATCCGACGCAAGGATAGGCGTGCCGTCATTGTGGAGGTAAAGGCGGAGCGCGAGCGCAGCCACCCGGTGGATGGCGAGAACGGGCGCAAAGCCATGGCGGTGCGCAAGTGGATCGACCTGAATCCCGACCGGCTTCACTACGAGATGGTCTTCACAAGCGGCGCCGGTGTGGGACTCAACCAGGTTGACCGTGTGATCAAGGCCTGGGAGGAGGAGTGACGCGATGCCTATCTGGAAGATCACCGAGAAGGGGCCCACGCAGGTTCCCGAGACAAAGCTGAAGGAGCAACACCTGCTGGAGGAGCACCTCGAGGACTGGATCGTCGCCAACCACGCGATGCTCGAGGAGAACTTGCTCGTTATTGGCCGCCAGGTACAGATCCCCGAGGTGCGCGAGCGCATCGACATTCTGGCGCTCGACATCAACGGCAACGCCGTGATCATCGAGTTGAAGCGCGGTGAACTGAGTGATCCTGTCGACATGCAGGCGCTCCGCTATGCGAGCTACGTCTCCAGATGGGATTTCGCCGACTTCGAGAACCAGGCCCGCATCCACTACGACAGCGTGGGCGATCCTACCTTCAACTTCAACGAACGCTTCGAGTCTTTCTGTGCCGAGGCAGGCGTCGACCAGGTGCCCGACATCAACGCCGATCAACGTATCATCATCGTCGGCGCCGAGGTACGGGCGAAACTGGGCTCTGTCGCCCTCTGGCTCCTGGAGCACAACGTCGACATCAAGGTCATCGAGATCGAGCTATACAAAGAGGCAGGCGCGCTCTTCGTCCAGCCTCGCGTCATCATTCCCCAGCCCGTCAGCCGCTTCAGCGACGCCGGGCGACCCAAGACGCCACAGGGCGCGCGTCCCTGGATTGAGGACGGCAAGAGCTGGCATCTCGACCGCCGCTGCAGTCCCGAAACCCAGAAGATGCTTCTAAACTTGGACGACCTGATCCGCGACAACCTCCAGGTTGACGGGCCGCGATGGAACCAGAAGTTCTATGTCGCCTATCGGATCGGCAACAAGAACTGGCTGGCGATAGGAACGCGCAGCACCATGCTCGTGCTGGACTTCACGGTCAAACGCGGAGCCTTCAATCAAGGGGACCTCGCCGAGCGGCTCGGTGTCGCATCGTTCGACACCGAGGACTCGCTCTCTGAGAAGATCGGGTTGCCCAGTTCGGTGCTGGTGAAAGCGTGGAACGAGGCCTCCGACCTTCTGACCTTGCGGATCAAGGACGATTTCGATATGGAGAGCGCGGAGTTCCTGGACGTGCTAAAGGCAGCCTACGCTGCTTTCCCACGCTAGAGATGTGGACCTGATGCGGGGAACTGACCACGGCCCTGCAACAGAAGAGCGCCCCGAAGGGCGCTCCCGATGGCCAACGGCCATCCACCTCCAACCAGTGGATTGGCAATAGGATACACAGAACTGCACCGCGAGCAAGGAGTCTTGATGGCAGAAGGAACCAACGTACCGATCGGCGAGGCCAAGGGCCGCCCGATGTTGCATTGGGTGGGCAAGCGCCCGCTGGACCACGTCACCGCCTACCCCGCGCAGCTCGTCGAGACCTTCAACCCCACCGGCGAGGACACCCAGGCCCAGGGCCTGCTCTTCCACGGCGACAACAAGGATGTGCTGGCGTGGCTGCTGGCGAACGGATACCGGGGGAAGGTGGACCTGGTGTACATTGACCCGCCGTTTGATAGTGGGGCGGACTATGTGCGGCGAGTGTCAGTTCTGAGGCGATGCGTCGCTACCCAGGATTCGATGCTGAGAAGGCTATAGCCTTAGGTGAGCAGATCCAGTACACGGATATCTGGGTGAACGACACCTATCTGCAGTTTCATGTATGAACGTCTGCTTCTCTCAGCGAACTCCTTGCGAGCCGGACGAGGATCATGGGTCCACTGCGACTAACATAGTGCATCACTACTTCGTTGTCTGTTGGACGAAGTGTTTGGTGCAGACAATCTTCATGAACGAGGTGTCTGGCGAGCGAACGCCGGTTCGGCGCTTGCTGAGGTATCTACACGTCGACTGCCAATCTCACGAGTACCCTTCTCTCTACAGCAAAGGGCACCGATTTCACGTTCAACACAGTATGCAGAGCCCGATCCGAGTACTGCATACGATGTTTACCGGATCGGATCACAGACGATGCGGCGGTCGATGACAAGGTGCTGGATCTACCTACCGACCCGAGGCCGGACACGATTAAGGCTGACAAGTCCCTGTCCAAAGGGCTGGCGATACTCGCGCGATACAATGGAGAGCTTGACGCGCGGTACTGTGGTTCCCGATGACGAGACAAAGCGGAAACTGAAGATATCTGGACGAGTATGTGGAGCACGTACATGCATCTGGACCGTATCTCATGTGAAGCACCAAGGCGATGAACATGTCGGACTATCCCACACAGAAACCTGAGGAACTGATCGACCAGAATCGTGAGCATCTCCTCAAACCCTGGGGATCTCGTGCTCGACTGCTTCGTCGGCTCCGGCACCACAGCCGCCGTCGCCCAGAAGCTCGGGCGTCGCTGGATCGCCGCCGACATCAACAAAGGCGCCATTCAGACCACGTCGAAGCGGCTGCAGGGCGTGATCCGCGAGCAGATCGAAGCCCACGCCGAACCGCAGCAGGCCACCCTCGGGCTGACGGACGGCGACGAGGTCGCGCCACCGCCCGCGACGCTCTCTCGTTCAGCGTCTACCGCGTCAACGACTACGACCTGCAGATCCAGCACAATGAGGCCGTGGCCCTGGTGGTGGAGCACCTCGGCATCGACCGCACCCGCACCGACAGCTTCTTTGAGGGCACGCAGGGCAAGAGGCTGGTCAAGATCATCCCCTTCAACCATCCGCTTACCCCGCTCGATCTCCAGACGCTGAAGGACGAACTGGCGTCGCGGCCCGAGGAGGATCGCGACATCCTCGTGGTCTGCCTGGGCAAGGAGACGACGGTCGATCCGTGGCTGGAGGACTACAACCGGCACCGCCCGGTGAACAAGATCGACCTGATCGAGCTGCGCACCGACCAGAAGTACGGCGAGTTCCTGGTCCACGAGCCGGCGCAGGCCGAGGTGGAGATCCGGCGGGAGGGCGACGAGGTGGTGGTCGAGATCGTGGACTTCATCTCCCCGACGATCGTGAAGCGGCTGGAGATGGACGGGCCGTTGTTCAAGGCGCAGATCCCCGACTGGCGTGCGATGGTGGACGTGGTGTTGATCGACACATCGTACGACGGGGAGGTGTTCGATATCGCGATGGCGGACGTGCCCGAGCGCAAGGACGATCTGGTGGTGGGGACGTACCGGGTGACGGCGCCGGACGGGGAGACGACCGTGGCGGTGAAGGTGATCGATATGTTGGGCGAGGAAGTGTTGGTGACGGGGCGGGTGTAGCCCCGACCAAACCTGCGACACAGGAAGTGTCTGATGGATGCGGATCTGGTGTATAGGACCACACAGGATTACCTCGGCGCGGTCGGTGGGCTCAAGTCGAGTCACCGCCTCCACGGAGTCGTGGAGGCCAGGCTCGATAGCCTGCTTTCGCGCCTCTATCCGGACGCGGCCGGAGTACGCGAGGTCGCTGGGGTCCTGGGTGGCAGGAACGACCTGATGCAGTTCTTCTTTGACGGTCGCCGCGTCGTCATCGAGCTGATGTTCACGCCGAGCCAGGTCCCCCAGGACCTGCGGCTGCTGGAGCAGTGCTCTGCTGATGTGAAGATTGCGGTTCTCCTCGATCGCGAGGTAGATCCCAGGCTAGCAGACGCGTACTTCCACAAAAGGCCTGAGAGCTTTCCATTCCTATGGCTGGAGTGGGTTATGGTGCGCGGTTGGGAGGGCTATTGCCTGGCTAGACTGAAAGAGCTTATTGACGAAGAGCCAGCGATAGGCCACCTCAGGAGCATTCTCTCGACGCCTACTGGACTCAACCTCGCAGAACCCCTTAGGGCGCAACTGGCTGAGATGGAGCGCAAACTGCGTCCGTACCTGCAGACCGCCGAGAGGCTGGAGGACTTGTCGGCTAAGGAGGTGATCCGTCGGATCATCCTGATGGAGATAGGCAAACTAGGCGTTCCAAAGCATCGGATGCTATCGCTCTATGTCTGGCTTGACCGGGGAATCGAACACGCCGCCAGACTAGTGTTGCACGGCTTCCAGGCTTTCCTCATCACAGACCTGCGGGGCAGGCACGCAATCTGGAGCGATGGTGATCTCGCCGATGACCTGATACCAGGAGCCGATGATGACAGCAGCGCGAGCGTTGTGCTGTGTCTGAACCACATCATCAACAGCGTCTGGAGAGCTCAGGGTCTGGAGACTAGCTCGGTCACATGGCACTTTGTCCACAGCTACTACCTTGATGACCAAGCGTCGGAGGCGTCCAGCGATCCAGGCGAAGACGGCTAGGCGGGAGCCAGGCCCTCTCGACCGATTGTGTCCCGGAAGATGATGAGCACGTAGGAGCAGAGCTCCCGCGGCCCGGTGACGTTACTGGATCGCGATGGATTCATCCGGCTGTTGTTGGAGAACTACGAGGCGCTCGATCTGGCGTTCAAGGCGAAGGTGCCGCTGCGGCGCGTGTGGGTGCCGGCGATGTAGCGGTTCTGCTATTGAGGAGTGTCGACGATGAAACCTCGCTTGTTCGTCATTTCAGTCGTGGTCGGGGCTGGGCTAGTGTTCCTTGCCGGACTGGCAGGAAGGTCTATTGCTTCGCCCCTTGAGTCTATTCCGGCCTGCACGCTGGTCTCTTCGGGTCTAGCCATCACTGTAAGGTGCGACGGGTTGACCAAGGCCCCGGCGGCTGGTGGGGTCACGTCCCGGTACGTCATCACGAATACAGGCCCCAGCACGGCAACAACGGTACACGACTTCTACACAAATCAAGGTAACCTTTACACTTCGCCATGCTACTCGCTAGCCCCGAATGAAGCCGAAGTCTATGACCTTGCAGATGTCCCCGTTCCTCTGGGCTTCGAGGGGTACGTGATCGTCGCGGCGGACCAGCCGATCACGGGAACGGTGCTTCCTGTGGTCTCAGCCTACAAGATAGCCCTTCCCCTTGTGATCAAGCAGCCGCCGTCGTCGTCATCTCCGCTCGTCAAGGGCGAGAGCGTGCGATTCCGCGGGGCTTGGGGGGACGTGCCACTGGAAGGCAGGGTGTTCTTCTCGGAGCGCCGGGACGAGTTGGTGGACCAGACTTCCGGCCCTGTCTATCCATATGGCGTTTTCGTTGTCGCCGTGATGGACGTCACTAACACCGGATTGCAGAGCGACGAAGTGGGCCGGTACGGTAGTTTCCGTGTGAGAGATAGTGCTGGGCGGCAGTTCGACATTGCGGAGCTCGAAGTGCTGTGGGCTGCGCAAGACGAGTACGGCTACGATGGCGTCTACGAGGCGATTCAGCCAGGCTTCACTAGGCGTCTGGTCTTCGCGTTTGATGTGCTTTCGATTTCGGAAGATCTACACCTGGTATCCCTGAGTCCGTGGTGAGAGAAGCGACGGCCTGACGAAGGGCGTCATAGGTGGTGGTCTCCGAGACGTCTGGCGATGAGCCATCGTGATGGCCCGTCAAGGGCGGCGTGACGTTTCTTTCAGACCTGATTGGGAGGAATATGCTATGCCAGTAACCGACGTCTTCCGCGTTCGCAGCCTGAAGGCCGAATTGGAGCAGACGCGCCAGGAGCGTGATTCGCTCAAGTCCATTCTCACCGAGACCGAGGGGATGGAGCTGCACGAGATCCGGCAGGCGATCACAGAACTGGAGGCACAGCGGGCCAGTGCCGAACGTGAGCTAGAGGAAATGCGCCTGCGCACGAGCCAAGAGATTCAGAGGGCGCAAGCCGAGGCTGCGCGCGAGGTCGAGGAAACGCGGCAGCGCACGGGCCGTGAGATCGAGCGGGTGCAGGCGGGTGCTGAAAAGACCAAGGAGTCATTGGACAAGGAGCTCGCTGACCTCCGACAGCAGCTCCAGGCACGAAAGGACGAGATCATCGTCCTCGACGAGGAGATCCTGCTGCAGTCTTTCGGTTTCTACAAGCCCCGATACGACCTCCAGAACTCCGACCTCTACCGAGCGCGGCTCGATGAGATACGCAAGAAACAGGCCGAGTTGGTCAAGGAAGGCGTGGCATCCGCCGCGAAGACGACCTGGACGGTGAACAACAGCAAGGCTGAGGGGCAGCGCTTGATCCGGGATTACACCAAGCTGTTCCTGCGTTCATTCAACAACGAGTGCGACGCCAGTATCACCAACGTGAAGTTCAGCAACGTCGCCGCGATCGAGAAGAAGATCAGGAGAGCCTTTGAGACGCTGAACAAGCTTGGCCACCGGATGAATATCGCCATCGCGCCCGCGTACCTCAACCTGAAGCTGGAAGAGTTGTACCTCTGTCACGAGTACCAGGTCAAGAAGCAGGAGGAGAAGGAGGAGCAGCGGCGCATTCGTGAGGAGATGCGCGAGGAAGCAAAGCTCCTGAAGGAGATCGAGCAGGCCAAGCTGAAGCTCGCCAAGGAGGAGAAGCACTTCGCAATCGCGTTGAGCGACATCAACCGCCGGCTGGAGGCCGCGGTAACCGATGAGGAGCGGTCTGCGCTGAAGAACGAGAAGACCAACATCGAGGCACAGGTGGCGGATCTGGAGAAGGTGAAGCTCGACGTCCTGAACCGTGAGCAGAACACGCGCGCGGGCCATGTCTACATCATCTCGAACGTCGGGTCGTTTGGTGAGGACGTCTACAAGATCGGCGTGACACGTCGGCTGGAGCCAGAGGAACGAGTCCACGAACTCGGCGACGCGTCTGTCCCCTTCGGCTTCGATGTGCATGCGATGATCTTCAGTGATGACGCTCCCGGATTGGAATACGCCCTTCACAAGGCGTTTGAAGACCGGAGGCTCAACATGGTCAACACGCGCCGTGAGTTCTTCAAGGTCACGCTGGCGGAGATCGAGGCCGTGGTTAGGGAGAGCTTCAACAAGCCGGTCGAGTTCACGCACCTTGCCGACGCCGCGGAGTACCGGCAGTCAGTGATGCTGCAGAAGGGCGCGGCGAAGGTCGCTCCCGCTGATGCAGCGTAGATTGGAGAAGGAGTGCTATGGGTCGTTCAATGTTGATCTTGCTGTGCCTGTCGGCGATCTCTATGACTCTGGCCGTGGGCTGCACTGCCACGGCGGCGGTTCCGGATGCGACCGCGACACCCTATCCGACCTACACCCCGTATCCCACGTATACGCCGCTGCCCACCGCGACGTCCGCGCCGACGGTGACGCCCCGCCCGACCGATACGCCCACGCCGACCGCCACGCCCGCGCCGCCGACGGAGACCCCGACCGCGACGCCGGCCCCGCCCACGAATACGCCGGCTGCGGTCGAGGTCCCTGTCGATACGGCTCCGCCCGCGCCCGCGCCGTCCGGCGTCTCCTCTGTCGCCGTCCTGGCGGCGATCGAGAGCGGTCGGCGTGCGATGGAGCAGTTCGGGGGGATGATCGACGTGGCGCTGGGGACGGGGAGCATCGCGTGTCAGGATGTCGTCGACCGGTATGACGCGATCTCGGCCCTACCTGCCCTGAACGTGGCGGGGGGCAGCGACACGGTGGTCGCGGCCTCCGACCAGTACCGGCAGGCGGTGGCGATGTTCGCGACCGGGGCGCGCGATATGGCGCAGAACTGCCGCGATTTCCTGGCAAGCGCCGAGCCGGGGACGATCCCATTCCAGCAGTGGGGGGTGGCGCGGCTGCGGGTGAACGAGGCCGTGGCGGTGCTCAACGCGGCGGCGCGGATGCTGCAGTAGGGGCGGTCTGTTACCGACTAGAGCAAGGCGAGGAGCTCCTCCACGGTGAGGTCTGCGTCGCGCAGGATTTTGCGCAGCAGCCCGCGTCCGACGTCCTGTCCGGCGTGGACAGGCACGGTGACTGTTCGACCGTCCCGATGCTGTAAGCGTACGTGGCTACCGCGTTGGCGACGAACCTCGAATCCCGCGCGTTGAAGGGCCTTCACAAGCTCCCGGCCGGGCAGGACCGGCAGAGGCGGCATCAGACGGTGACCCTCTGAACGCCGACGAAGACGGGGAAGTCGCTCACCTCCGCGCCCTGATCTTCAAGGCAGAGCTGGATCACCTCACGGATGTTGGAGAGAAGCTCATCGAGCGTGGCGCCCTGAGCGTAGCACGCCGGGAGTTGCGGTACTTCTCCGACGTAGAGCCCATCTTCATCCTGTTCCACCCAGACGTAGAATTCGCGCATTCTGACCTCCTTCGACAAGGGCATTGTAGCATGAAGGGGGTAGGAGAGGCAGCGTCTCCGCTGCGCTGGGTTTGCCTCGTGTCGGGGCGGGTGCCCGCGATATCGGGGGTACAATGGAAGCAAGGAGTTCATCCGGCCCGGCCCGACGATCGATCCTCCATCGGCCTCGTGGTTGGGCCGTTGGGCGCCGAGCGCCGACATCCGAGCGTCAGGTCTGTGGAATGTAGACCACACGGGAGATGGCTACTCGCCACCGTTCCTGGACGAGTTCGAGCGATACGTGGCGTCGATGTGAGCGTATTCTGATCCGCCCGCGCCGTCCGGGCGCCTCCTCTGCCGCCGTCCTGGCGGCGATCGAGAGCGGTCGGCGTGCGATGGAGCAGTTCGGGGGGATGATCGACGTGGCGCTGGGGACGGGGTCGATCGCGTGTCAGGACGTCGTCGACCGGTATGACGCGATCTCGGCCCTACCTGCCCTGAACGTGGCGGGGGGCAGCGACACGGTGGTCGCGGCCTCCGACCAGTACCGGCAGGCGGTGGCGATGTTCGCGACCGGGGCGCGCGATATGGCGCAGAACTGCCGGGATTTCCTGGCCAGCGCCGAGCCGGGGACGATCCCGTTCCAGCAGTGGGGGGTGGCGCGGCTGCGGGTGAACGAGGCCGTGGCGGTGCTCAACGCGGCGGCGGGGATGCTGCAGTAGCCGAACGCCGGCGAGTCGCACCGATCGCTCTGTCGAACGTCGCCTCCAGCCCGGCCCCACCCTGCGGCAGGCCGGCACCACGCGGTCTACGCCCTTCGACCTGGGCCAAAGGTACGTTGCCGGAGCCGTCACGTCAGGCATAGTGCCTTAGGCGTCAGGTGATGGCAGGCGAAGGGAGGCAGGATATGGCTGAGCTACACTTCGGCAAGGACGTCGGCGGCAGACCGGCACAGGTGCATGGCAGCCTTTCACTCGTGCATCCCCCAAGGCCTACGTTCCCGGCGGATCTGTGATCCGCCGTCCGCACGGAGACCGGCGGATCACAGATCCGCCGGGAACGAGGTCGGTGTCTTTCCCCGAAAAGCTCCGGTTCGCAGAGCCGGCGGTCGGAGACCACGCCCTGACGCCGGATGCGAAGACATCGTGGGTGCGGCCGAGGAGGGGGGCGCGTCGCTGCGAGGCGAGGCGTTGCGGTCCCCGGCGGTCGAGTGCGGCCTAGTCCACGGAGCCCGGCGCCTCAGCTTCCGGCTTCTGCTTGCCCGCTTCCATGCGATCTGCCGTGCCCCGGTACAGCTCCCAGCCCTGGCTGAAGATCACGACCTGGGCCGCGAGAAGCCACGCAAGAAACAGCCCGGCGACCACCAAGGCGACGTTCAGTATCCTCTCCAGGTTGCTTTGGAGATCGGCGAGCAGCGACTGTAAGTTACCCATCGATGTCTGGGATTCGCCGATCATCGCCTGGTATTGGCCCAGGCTCGCCGAGATCAGCGATGCGCTTTCCGACATGGTAACGAGGTTGTCCTTGATCAGGCTCAGGTTGTCGTCCGCCTTGTCCACACTGCCGGAGATGCTCACGAACGTCGACGGCATATCCTGAAGGCTGGCGTTGAGCTCGGCAAGCGAATCGGCGAGCGGCTTGTCGGGGGCGTAGGTCTGTTGGGACGCGGGCACGAAGGCGCTGATCAAAGGGGTGGCCTGGAGGACCGCCTGGAAGGTCTCAAACGACCGGATCGCGCTTTCCAGCGATCGCGCCGCCTCCTCGGCTGCTGTGAGCGACGCGCTAACGGCGTCCAGCGTCGTGGGCAGCGTGACGCTCATGAGCGTGGTGACCTGGACGATGACCGGCTGCGTCTCTTCCACCGTCGTGGCCGTGGTGCTCAGCATGTCGGAGAGCGCATCCACGCTGGCGACGGTGGCCCCCAGCGCCTGGTTGGTCACGGCCAGGGTCTGCCGGCTCACATCCACGCTGGTCGAGAGCGTGTCGACCGTAGCATTCAGCGAAGCCGTCAACGTGGGTCTCGCCATCGCCAGCGCCGCAAGGCCGGCGAGGCTGAGCACCAGGCCAAGGATGCCAGCAGTCATCACGAACACGCCCAGCAACCGTCGTAAGATCGTCATCGCCCCCCCCTGGTTTTCGAATCTACTGACAAGGATACGGCAGATTGGTGATTCTGCACTTCGGTTCCGCTGCGCGGGCCTCATTCCGGCGTTCGTCGTCCGGCGGTGTGTCGTTCTGCATATCCGGGTGGGGGCCGTATAATGTCTTCCGGATGGAGGATGCGGCCGGTCGAGCGTGTCAGGTGGAATCGGAGGGACAGCATGGGCGAGAAGAGATGTCTGATGATCGGCACAGGGGGGTTCGCGGGCGCGTGGGTGCGCGGCTTCTTGCCGGCCTTTGAGGGGCGGCTGCGCGTCGTCGGCCTGGTGGATATCGATCGGGAGGCCCTGGACCGGGCGGGAGATGCGCTCGCCTTGGGTCCCCAGGCGCGCTTCACGGATGCGGCCACGGCGTTCGCCGCCACCCGGCCGGACTTCTGTGTCACCGCGATTCCCCCGCGTTTCAACAAGGAGACGGTGTCGCTGGCGGTCGAGCACGGCGTGCCGGTCCTGAGCGAGAAGCCGATTGCGGATAACTGGCAGTCGTGCGTGGATATCCTCCACATGGTCACGGACGCAGGTCTCAAGATGGCGGTGACGCAGAACTACCGCTACGACCGGCCGATGCTCACGATGAAGCGAGCGCTGCAGGAGAGCGCAGCGGGACCCCTGATGGCCCTCACCTCGCGGTTTGCGGTCGATCACCGCCACAACGGCGGGGGCAGATTCCGGTATGACATTCCGGATATCATGCTCTATGAAGCCTCCGTCCATCACTTCGACCAGCTTCGCAATCTCTCCGGGTGCGAGTGCGATTGGATCACGGGCAAGGCGTGGAACCCTCCGCGGAGCGGCGTCGATACCGGGTGCTACGGGCTGTTCGTCCTGGGGATGGCGAACGGCGTCACCTGTCAGTATGAGACCGCGTACGTTGCAGCCGGCGCCCAGAATGACTGGCACCACGAGTATTACAGGGCGAGCTGCGAGCGGGGTGACCTGGTCGTGGATCGCGACGGTGCCGTGCGCCTTGTCGAGCACATCGCGTTTGGCCGGACCCGCGTGACGGAGCTGGAGCAGGTCGAGGCGGAATTCGAGGGGCACCTGGCGATCATCGACCAGTTCCTGGCCTGGCTTGATGGTGGGGCTGCGCCGCCCACGCAGATTTCGGACAACATCAAGACCGATGCGATCTGTTTCGCCGCGGCGCGGGCGTCGAGATCGGGCGAGGTGGTGCACCTGAAACCGATGTTGAGGTCGGCCGGCGTGGCGTGAGGATCGATTCCCTATGGTCCGGAGACGGCACGTCTCGGGGCTAGTGCAAGATCGCCAGAACTGTTCGGTAAAGGATTCTGGCCTTGGGAGCCTGTTACCGAGAAGCTGCTATGCGACTGCACTAGGCAGACACACAGGAGGTCACGGATGCCTGTCATGCACACGATGGCGGAGAAACCGGCGTGGGTGAAGTGGAGCAGTTTCGGGGTGGGCGTGGTGAACGAGCCGGATCAGCTCGAGCGCCACTTCCACGATGCCGATGAGTATTGGCTCGTCTTCGAGGGGCGTGCGAGGGTGATGAGTGAGGGCCGGGAGTATGACATCGGCCCGGGTGACGTTCTGTGCACCAAGTTGGGGGACGAACACGACATCGTCGAGATCCTGGAGGCTCCCTTCAAGTGCTTCTTCATCGAGGATGAGTTGCGGGGCCGCAAGCGACCGGGCCACCTCCATCGTGAGGAGGATGACTGAGCCGTCTCGGTCCACAAGGAGGCACCCGGAATAGACCTTTCCTCCCCCCTCCGTGCGATCCGTGGTTGGATCCTGCCGCGGTCAGCCGGGCGCCGGAGAGGGGCGGGCGGTTGTGCCCGGCCCGGGTGCGACTATGCTTGAGGTCCACGAACTAGCCCGGATCAGGAGGCCAACGTGATGGAGAAACTCAAGGTGGTGGTGGTCGGGGCGCACCCCGACGATCCCGAGACGGTGGTGGGCGGCACGATGATCCTGTTCGCGCAGGCCGGGCACGAGGTGGTGGCGGCCTACCTGACGCGCGGCGAGGCCGGGATTCCCGATGCCCCGGCCCATGCCGCGGCGCGGATCCGGACGGCGGAGGCTGAGGCCGCGTGCGGGATGACGGGCGCGCGGCCCGTGTTCCTGGGCCAGATCGACGGCGCGTGCGAGGTGACCGCGGCGCGCTACGACGAGGTCCTCCGCTTCCTGGAGGCCGAGGCGCCGGACGTCGTGTTCACCCACTGGCCCGTCGACACCCATCGCGATCACCGGGCCTGCGCCACGCTGGTCTACGACGCGTGGCTGCGCCTGGGGAAGCGCTTCGCCCTCTACTACGGCGAGGCGATGTCAGGCCAGCAGACCCAGAACTTCGCCCCGACCGACTACGTGGACATCAGCGCCGTGGTCGAGAAGAAGCACGCCGCGGCCTTCGTGCACGTCAGCCAGTTCATTCGCGAGACCTATGAGAGCCACCACGGGCCGATGGAGCGCTTCCGCGGCATGGAGGCCCGCTGCGGCTACGCCGAGGCCTTCATCCACCAGGTGCAGAGCCCGCGTATCCCCCTGCCGTAGGAGGGCGGGAAAAGGCGAGGTCAAGCGGCTGAAGACCTCGTGGGTGCTCTGCGCGAATCTGTATGACCCCGCACCGAGCTCTCGTCCGATACGATTGTCAGATATTTATCATTTTTATCTTGACTATCCGTGCGTTTTCACGTATGATGCGTTTGTATGCAGTTTTACATAAGTGGTTCTCCATAGAACGCGGTGAAGCAGCCCGGAAAGGTCAACACAAATAGTATGAAGAAGAAACGTATCGTGCGCATCGTCAGGGTCATCATGCTTGTCGTGGCGGGCATCTGTGTCGTGATCCTGCCCCCTTGGGACATCGTGCCATGGATAGCGCCCTTACCGGATACGGTACAACAGCAGGTCGATGATGCGATTGCCCATGGTCTGGATGGCATCATCGTCTACGTGGACCAAGCCGGCGAACCCCCGGCCTTCTACGCTGCCGGCTTGAAGAACAAGGCGACTCAGGCGCCGGCAGATCCGCAAGCCTTGTTCAGGATTGCCAGCATCAGCAAGCTGTATGACGCCACGGCGACCGCCAAGCTGGTCAGCAGCCACGTCTTGTCGCTGGATGACACGCTCGCGGATCTCATGCCCGAGCTTGCCGGAGGGATTGAGTATGCGGATCAGATCACGCTGAAGATGCTGGTACAGCATCGCAGCGGCATTCCCAATTACGTCGACCAGCCCGGATTCGACTGGTTCGCTCCGGAGAACGACGCTAACAAGATTCTGGACCTGGTACTCGGCAAACCCGCAGATTTCAAGCCCGGAACGCATTACGGCTATTCCAATACGAACTACCTGCTGCTCGGCCTAATTCTTGACAAGGCGCTGGGATACAGCCACCAGCGCTATATCGAGAATGAGATTCTGGCACCCCTCGGGCTCACGCATACGTACCTCGACCTCAGCCGGGTCGATGACGCGGACATCGTCAGTGGCTACTGGTACGGATACGACGATGATCTCAAGGGCCTGTTTCCCGGAGCGATGGTCGCGACCGCGCAGGACGTCGGCATCTTTCTGAGAGCACTGAATGACGGCTCACTGCTGAATGACGACGAGCAGGCGATCTACTCGTCTATTTACGAGTACGAACACACGGGCTGGTTGCCGGGATACTACAGTATCGCACGCTACCACAAGGATATTGATACGGTCGTCATCCAGTTTGTGAATACAACCGGCGGTGACACCTGGGGGTTGGCGAATGTAACCGGCGGCAAGGCCCTGGGGATATCGAATATCATCTATAACCGCATCGTAAGAATCCTGCGCCGGTAGAGGCTCCACTCGGCATCGGCGCCGAAGTCGGGGCGGCGCCGGATGATCGTCAGTCGCCGGGAGGCCGTCCTTGCTGCTGAGGTGCAGGGACGGCTGGAAGCTGTTTGGGGTATTGACGCGGCGGGCCCTCTGACTACAATCAGAGCGTAGGAACGGCACACATTGCAGGATTCCCCAAGGTCGAGCCCTGTCGACCGACCCGCTGCCCTGTGCCGATGGCCTCCGTGTTGTGTAACTGCCATGGCGGGATCGCCATGAAGATTAACAAGCCCGCAGTATGCCGTATCCTCGTAACCGTCGACCTCACGCGTGTGCCGCTGGCACTTCCGGTCGACAGCGTCTTCACCAAGGGAACTGCCACGGTCCCCGCGGAGCCCTGGGAGACGACTCTCGCCTATGCTTTCCTGCCTCTGCTCCTGGTATGGGTGCTCGTCACGGATGTGTTCGAGGCGCCGGTGGGGAGGTGCGGGTGAGGAAGAATGACGGATGAAGTAGGCAGAATCGAGAATCACAGACTCCTGCCCATGGAGGCACAACAATGACACTCTCTCGGACGACGTGGAATCGACAGATCTCGATCCTGGCAATGGGCTTACTGGGCCTATGCCTCGCCGGCGCGATGTTCGTCGCGGTCGCGGGCCAGGGCCTTGGCGCGCCCGACGCACCGGATGGCACCGTCATCCCGGGGCAGACGATCACCGGCACGGTGACGTGGGACCTGTCCGGCAGCCCCTACCAGGTCAATGGCACGGTGTGGATCGCGTCGGGCGCTGCGCTGACGGTCACGCCGGGCGTCGAGGTACGGTTCGCCCCGGGCACCGGCATCCTTGTCCTCCTGGACGGCCGGCTGGTCGCGGACGGGACGGCAACGCAGCCGATCACGTTCACCGGCTCGACGAAAACGCCCGGATTCTGGAGCGGCATCCGCTTCTCCGGCGATGTCACGACGCCCAACCGGGACTCGATCCTGCGCTATGCGACGGTCGAGTACGGCGGAGGAAGCCAGGGCAACATCTACATGGAGTGGGCCTATCCGACCATCAGCCACTGCACGATTCGCTATAGCTCGAAGTACGGCATCTACGGTCGCGTCATCACGGGCCCGAAGGTCTACGACACCACGCTCGCAGACAACGCCGACTACGCTATCTACATCCACGAGGCGGACTACAAGCCGGAGTTCGGAAACCTCACGGCGACGGGCAACGGGCCGAGCAACGACCGCAACGCCATTATGTTCGGTGCCGGGACGCTCCGCGGCGACCACCTGTGGCCCAATGCGGGCTTACCCTATGTCCTGGAGAGAGGAGTCATCGTCGCCGCGGATGGCACGCTGACGATCGAGCCCGGCGTCGAGGTGCGCGTTGCGTCGCCCTATACGTTCATGGTGCGTGGCCGGCTGTTGGCCCTCGGCACGGCTCAGCAGCCGATCACGTTCACCGGCACCGGCGCCACCCCGGGCTCGTGGAGCGGCATCCGCTTTGAGGGCTTCCAGGATGCTCTGAGCGTCGGATCGCGGCTCGACTACGTCACTGTTGAATACGGCGGGTATGGGGGCGGCGGCGCCGCCAACGTCTCCGCCAACTGGGCACAGGTCGCCATCACCCACAGCATCATCCGGCTGAGCGCGAAGGACGGCGTCTATGCGGATGGCGGCGCCGACATGGTCCTCGATCGAGTCGAGCCGGATCGTCGCCAACGGCGTCATCACCACCAACTACGGCGTCTATAACGGCTCCGCCGGGTACCCGAACTACACGGTCATGTCCGCTCCGAACAACTGGTGGGGAGACGCCTCCGGACCGACCTTCGCCGGGGATTGCACGACCGGCGGGGCCGGCAGCCGGGTGAGTGGCGGGGTCGATTTCCTTCCCATCCTGGGCAGCCCGTCGGGAGAGGCCGCAGCGCTCGCCCCCGGCACGGCGTTGTCGCTGGTGCTCGAGCCCGAACGGTGGTACGTGCCGGCGGACAACTCGACCTATGCGGTCATCATCGCGACGCTCCGCGACGGCGCGGGCCTGCCGGTGCCGGGCCGTATCGTGAAAGCGACCACCTCGCGCGGGCAGGTCGCTTCGTCTGCCACGACCGATGCCACGGGCCGGGCGCAGCTCCTCGTGAGGTCGCCCACTGCAGGGGATGCGGTTGTGACGGCGTCGATCGACCAGACGGGCGTGGTATGCGAGCTCGTGCGCCGGGCCACCACGACCATCACCTTCACGCCCTATGACCTGGGCGGCGCCCTGACGCCGGGCAGCGACTCGCCTTACACCAGCTCGGCCATCTCGGCCGGCCCCGAGCCCCTGATGCAGGGGATCCCGGCCTGGGTCACGGTGACGCTAACGAGCCCCTATACGGTCCCGATCGAGGTGAACGCGAGCCTTGGGGTGGCGCAGTCGGGCATCGGGATGGGCTTTGTGCTCGTCGACCAGTGGGAGGCCGTGCGCATCGAGCCCCTCGAGGTGGTGACGCTGACCACGACCTACACGCCGCTGACGTGGGGACATTGGTGCTTCAGACTCGCCTACGCGTGGCACGCTGCCTCAGCGCCGGACGGCGCGGGAGGCGGCAGTGGCGTGGGCACCCTAAGCGTGCTCCAGGAGGGCCAGGCCGAGGTACCTGCCAACCGGAACAGCCGGCCCGCGAACACCCACAGCGAAGATATGCGGGCCGCGTTCGGGGTATCGTCCAGGCACGTCGAGGTCCAGAAATGGGGGGAGCCGACCACCCCGCCGAGCAACACCGACACCGATACGAGCAAGAGAAACATCAACCAGAGGATCAGCGACATGATCCCGGTGAGCAAGCAGATCGACCACGAGATGGGAGGCGATCCGCCCTCGCAGGACTACAGGACGATCGTCCAACCGGTGAAGCCGGTGCTGCCCGTCTACGTGGCCGGTGGGCCGGAGGAGCTGACCGAAGAGCAGGCGACGGCGGTCAACGTGCTGTTCGATGCGTTCGCCGACGCGATCGCCTACGGCCGGGCGGTCCTCGCTGCAGACGACCGCTACGCCGGCGCGACGGAGGCGCACGAGTACACGTGGGCCGCGCAACAGGTGGCGGCGCTGCTCACCTACAGGCAGCAGACCGGGCTGGCCTACCTGCGGGTGGCGGATGGCCTCCAGAGCTGGCTCGACGTCTACGCCGGCGACCGGACGATGTCGCTGACCGACGCCGCCGCTCTCCAGCAGACGCTCAGCACGACTGGCTTCACGACCGAGGAGATCGCCCGCTTTCATGCGCTTGGCTGCTCCGATGCGGCCATCGAGTGGATCCGGCAGGCCGTGATCGCCCGGGACCCCGCCGACCTCGCGGTGAGTGTCCGGGCCTACACCTCGCAGGCCATCGAGGATTACCGGGTCGTGGGCAACCTGCTGGCATACCCGAGGCCCACCTTCTCCCAGCAAGTCGCCGGTGTGCTGAGCGCGGCATCGGGCAGCGCGGTTACGGCGAATCTGGCCGGCGTCACCGACGTCACCGAGACCATCGAGGTCGGCAACCCGCTGAGCACGACGGCGACGATCGAGCTACGGTTGCGGCCGTTGGGGATCCCGGCCAACTGGGCGATGTCCGTCTTCCCGCCCTCGCTCACGCTGGCTCCGGGCGCGCACCAGCCGGTCACGATCACGGTCAGTCCTGCGAGCGCCTCGGTGCAGGGGACGACGCCCCGGCTTGCGGTCGAGGGGTACGTGAACGATGAACTCCTGGGTGGGGTGGCTCTCACGATCGTCGTCCCGAACTATGCGCCCATGGGTGGCTACCGGGTGTTCCTGCCGTTGGTGGTGCGATAAAGGAGCGACTCCGATTCATTCGGCGGAACGATGCCATCCGGGCAACATTTCAGACGGGTGAATACGCCCCGTTGACACATCGTCTGCGCCATGACATACTCGCGCCATGAGGTCATCGTCGCGTACCACGAGGGATGCCCGTGCCGCCGTATCCGATCCTGCAGACAAAGCTGTACGTTCCCCCCATCCGGCCCGAGCTGGTCTCGCGCTCGCGCCTGATCGAGCGCCTGAACGGGGGGCTCTCTGCGAGCCGTAGGCTGACGCTTGTCTCGGCGCCCGCAGGCTTCGGCAAGACCACGCTGGTCAGCGAGTGGGTCGCCGGTTGCGGGCGACGCGAACCCTCGGTTCGCGTCGCCTGGCTGTCGCTGGACGAAGCGGATGGCGACCCCACACGCTTCTTGGCGTACCTCGTTGCCGGATTGCAGATGATCGCGCCGGGCATCGGCGAAGGTGTGTTGGGTGCGCTCCAGTCCCCTCAGCCGCCGCCAATCGAGTCGATTCTGATAGCCCTACTCAATGAAATCACCACCGTCCCGAACGATTTCATCCTTGTTCTGGACGACTACCATGTGATTGATGCCAAACCGGTCGACGAAGCGCTCGCTTTCCTGCTCGACCACCTGCCGCCACAGATGCACCTGGTCATCGCCACCCGCGAGGATCCCCATCTACCCCTGGCCCGGTTGCGCGCCCGAGGCGAACTGACCGAATTGCGCGCCGCCGATCTGCGTTTCACCTCTGCCGAAGCTGCGAGCTTTCTCAACCAGGTGATGGGGCTGGCCCTCTCGGCGGAAGACGTGGCCGCACTGGAGACCCGCACCGAAGGTTGGATCGCCGGCCTGCAACTGGCCGCGATTTCGATGCAGGGCAACCAGGACGTTTCCGGTTTCATCCGGGACTTCGCCGGAGACCACCGCTACGTCGTGGACTATCTGGTCGAGGAGGTTCTGCAGCGCCAGCCTGAGCATGTGCGCAACTTCTTGCTACAGACCGCCATTCTCGATCGGTTAAGCGGCCCGCTGTGCGATGCCGTCACCGGTGGAGAGGATGGCGCTGCGCGATTGGAGGCCCTGCAGCGAGGCAACTTCTTTGTCATTCCGCTGGATGACAAGCGCGCCTGGTATCGCTATCACCATCTTTTTGCCGATGTTCTGCGTATGCACTTGATGGCGGAGCAGCCCGATCAGGTATCTGCCCTGCACCGGCGCGCGAGCGCGTGGTATGAACATCATGGTTCGGCGGCCGATGCGATCCACCACGCCCTGGCTGCCGAGGATTTCGAGCGGGCGGCGAACCTGGCCGAGTTGGCCAAGCCGGCTATGAGCCGCAATAGACAGATGGCCACGCTGCTGGGGTGGCTCAAGCTGTTGCCGGACGAACTGATCCGCTCCCGGCCCGTGCTCAACGTCGACTATGCCCTGGCGCTGATAGCTTGCGGCCAACTGGAGGGCGTGGAGGCCCGGCTGCAGGAAGCCGAGCGCCGGCTGACCACGACAGGCGACGCGAGCGAGCGACCGGAAGCCCCGGGGGTGGGGATGGTCGTCGTGGACGAAGAGGAGTTCCGCCGTCTGCCCGGTATGATCCCCCTGATCCGCGCCGCGCTGGCCCTGGATCGGGGCGATATGGCCGAGACCGTCAAACACGCTCGACGGGTGCTCGATCTCGCACCCAAGGACGACCATCTGATGCGCGGTGGGGCAGCGTCGCAGCTGGGGCTCGCCGCGTGGACCAACGGAGATCTCGAGGCCGCCCGCCGGATGACTGCCGATGGGATGGCGCATATGCGGCTGGTCGGAAACATCTCTGACGCCATCGGTGGCGCCATCGTCCTGGCGGATATACAGATCACGCTCGGCTGTCTCCACGAGGCCATGAGCACCTATCAGCGGGCGTTGCAGTGGGCCACGGAGCCGGGCGCGCCGGTCCGGCCGGGAGCGGCCGATATGGTCGTGGGCATGAGCGCCCTTCACCGTGAGCGCAACGATCTGGAGAGGGCCACGCAGCTCCTGGTCACGAGCCAGGCTCTGGGCGAGCTGGCGGGGTTACAGCAGAACCCGTATCGCTGGCGCGCGGCGATGGCGCGCATACGGGAGGCCCAGGGCGATCTCGATGGCGCGCTCGACCTGCTCGACGAGGCCGAGCGCCTCTACGATGGTGCGTTTTCCCCGAATGTGCGCCCGATCGCGGCGCGGAAGGCACGGGTGTGGGTGGCCCAGGGCCGGCTGGCTGACGCCCTGGGCTGGGCGCGCGAGCAGGGGCTGTCCGTTGAGGACGACCTCAGCTACCTGCACGAGTTCGATCACATCACCCTGGCCAGGGTGCTCCTGGCCCGCTATCAGAGCGACCGTGCAGACGGCTCCATGTCCGGGGTATTGGGGCTGTTGGAGCGTCTGCAGAAAGCAGCGGAGGAAGGCGGCAGGAAGGGCAGCGCGATCGAGATCCTGGTGTTGCAGGCGATCGCTTACCACGCGCAAGGTGACCTCGCTGCTGCCCTCGTGCCTCTGCGGCGCGCGCTTGCGTTGGCCGAGCCGGAGGGCTACGTCCGCATGTTCCTTGACGAGGGCCCAAGCATGAGGCACCTGCTTCGCGAGGCTTCCGCGCGTCAGCCCATGCCGCCGCAAGGAGAGTGGGCCTACGCAGACACGCTACTGGCAGCGTTTGAGGCCGGGCAACAGACAGGCGAAGCCAAACCTGATCTCCCCCATGCCCAGCCCCTGATCGAACCACTGAGCCAACGCGAGCTGGAGGTCCTGCACCTCATCGCCCAGGGGCTCTCAAATCGTGAGATCGGCGAACGTCTCTTTCTCGCCTTGAGCACCGTCAAAGGGCACAACCGCATCATCTTTGACAAGCTACAGGTCCGGAGCCGCACCGAAGCCCTGGCGCGCGCCCGCGACCTGGGCCTGTTGTAGCACACCTATCAGTCTACCCGCCGGCCTGGCATCCGGCGCTGCCCCAAGCGCGCCATTCAGCCAGGGCTCGCGACCCTCCATCCCCCTCGGTAACCCGAAACCCATACCCCCAGGCAATACTTTGGTATCTAGGCACCCATACCGGGTTGCGGATATGCTACGTGCAGATTGAGCAAGGCGCGCAGACGGCCGTGGCCGGCCACAGGGGGAGCAAGCCAATGTCAAACAGACGCAACTCACAGCCTGGTTCAGGTCAACCCATGGTCTACCAGATCAGAATCCGGGGCCATCTGGCTCCTCAATGGACAGACTGGTTTGGGGGCCTGACCATCACGCTGGAAGACAACGGCGATACCCTCTTGACCGGCCCGGTGATCGATCAGGCCGCGTTGCATGGATTGCTGAAAAGGGTGCGTGATCTGGGCATGCCCCTGATTTCGGTCGGTCCCGTTGGGCCGGGCCAGGCCGATCAATCAGACGTCAAATAGCCAATGACTATGAGCTACAAAGGAGAAGCATATGACCCCTGCTGCATCGTCCCGTGGATGACCATGGCATACGACAACGGGGAACTTCCCCCATCCAACTGCGGCGGCTCGAAGACGCCACCGCATCCAAAACAATAGGAGCGTCACAATGGATACCACTCGAAGGACTGCCGTCATGACAGGCGTGCTTCTCATCCTGGCGACCCTCGCAGGTCCCTTGCTGGCCACGCCACTCACACCGGATTTGACCGGTACGGACTACCTCGCCCGGGTCTCTGCACATCCGAACCAGGTAGCCGCAGGGGTGTTGCTCTGGATCATCGGGTACCTGGCATGTGCCGGCATTGCCGTCGCGATGTACCCGGTCTTGAAGAAGTGGAATGCGGGTTTGGCCCTTGGATCTGTCGTCTTCAGGGCTCTGGAGGCGGCCTTCTATATGATCGAGGTCGTGTGCCTGCTGTCCCTGCTGACACTCAGCCGACAGTTCGCCACAGCGGGAGCTGCCGATCGACCGTCGCTTCAGGCTATCGGCGATCTGTTGGTGAGCGTGCACGCGCACGCCGCGCTGGTGGCGGTGTTCGCCTTCTGTCTGGGTGGCTTCATGTACTACTACCTATTATTCCAGTCGCGGCTCATCCCCCGATGGCTTTCGGGCTGGGGGATCGTCGCGATCATCCTGATGCTGGCGGCGTGTGTGTTGGCCCTGTTCAGCGACAACCTTATCACCAGTTACATTCCCCTGGCGGCTCCCATTGGTCTGCAGGAGATGGTGCTGGCGGTTTGGCTGATCGTCAAAGGCTTCAATCCGTCGGCGGTCGCTGCCGGGTCTGCTATAACAGCGACGCGTGAGGCTCTAGGCGCGGCATAGCCCCGCAGCAGGGGATCTCGGGAGGGCTGCAGGCTCTCCCGAGATCCCTATCCCGTCGTCCGCTCTCGCGGCTGAAGGGTCCCAGGAGCTCCACGCGCCCGTCTTCAATGATCTCGCCCCCACGTTCTGTGCTCTCCGAGTCAAGGCGTATGCCCTGCCTAAGTACGGCACGACGGCAGTCGGATATCGGGGTATAATGAGGCGAAGGAGAGTGCCCATGACAGAACAAGAGCTACTCGAACGTATCAGTGTCGACCCACGCGTGATGGTAGGAAAGCCGGTGATCGCGGGGACGAGACTGACCGTGGAGTATATCCTGAGCCTGTTTGCCCACGGTGCGACGACCGAGGAGATCCTCGACGAGTACCAGCAGCTCACCGAGCAGGACCTCCAGGCGTGTTTCCTGTTTGCCTCGAAATCCCTTGAGATGACCTCATTCTTGCCCCTGGTAAGGGAGCCCGCGTAGTGCGTTTCCTGGTGGACGAGTGTACCGGTCCTTCTGTTGCGCGCTGGCTTGAAGAACAGGGCCACGAGGCGTTCTCGGTCTACAGTGCCGCACCCGGCAGCCAGGATGACGAGATCCTGCGTCGTGCCCACGAAGACCGCTGGATACTCATCACCAACGATCGCGACTTCGGCGAGAAGATCTTCCGTGAGGGCTATCCCCACAGCGGCGTCATCTTTCTGCGGCTGCACGACGAACGCGCCCGCACCAAGATTGGCGTATTAGCAGACCTGCTTCGAACGTATGGAGACCAGGTACAAGACCGGTTTGTGGTCGTAAGCGAGACGCAAGTGCGGTTTGCGGGTTCGGTTCCGTAGCGCGCCTGCAGGGCCGTATCGTGGTCTGATCGCTGAAATACCCGGCAGGGCAACATCACCGCGCTGCGTCGGTTACCCCGGACCTCGAATAGACCGCTGACGCCGTGCCAGGATCTTGCGGTGCTGCGTACCGACAACGGAGAAGCCGGTCCCGCTCCTGCTGAGCTTGCAGACCTGCTCGACGCCATGACGGGCCACAAGGTCGATGTTCCAGAGGAGGAGGGCCTGTAGCTCTTGCTCCATCTCAGTTCCGGTTCTCGGATGACAGAGGCCGTCACGTGCGCGCCGCTGGGGAAAGGAACCTGTAGCTCCACACGATCGTCTTCGTTGACTTCGACATCGTACTTCAGCGCTGTCTGAGTCATGGCACGCACCCTCCGGCTATGCTCTCGGCATTGAAGCGCAAAACGCTCATGGCGACGACCTCAAGAAGGTAACGAGAGCAATCGCACTTGGTCTTCCGGGAAGCTGCATATCGCCCTCCAGCGGCAGTCTTTCCCGGGGTCGCAAGCGGTCCCACATCGTAACGCGCTTCTCAGCTTCCCGGAAGGTTCACTATCATGCGACCGCTACACCACACGCGGCCATCGAGGTATAATGAAGGCGATGACCTTGTCGTTGTAGGATGCGTTTGCCCTTAGGGAGGGGAGCGATGGAACTCGCCATATCGATACCCGAGTCGATCCTGTCGGCGTTGCGCTTGCCGGAGAGCCAGATAGAGCCGGCCCTTCTCAAGGAACTGGCAGTCAGCCTCTACGAGCAGGACTACCTCTCATTTGGCAAAGCGCGCGAGCTTGCGCAGATGGATCACTATGCGTTTGCCAGGCTACTGGGCGATCGCGGTATCGAGCGCCACTATGGGCCGGAAGAGCTTGAGACTGACTTAGCCTATGCGCGCGGTCAGTAACACATCGCCCCTGCTAAACCTGGCTATCATTGGACACCTCGACCTGCTTCAAGCACAGTTCACCGAGGTGCTGATTCCCCCTGGCGTCCTGACCGAGCTCCGTCCGGCCGAACCCCTTCCCGGTTCGGCTGCGTTGAGCACAGCGCTGGCGGAGGGCTGGCTGCGGGTGGTCGAGGTCCAGGACCGCCCCTTGATCGCGCTGCTCCAGAGGACGCTGGACGTCGGTGAGTCGGAGGCGATTGCACTCGCGATTGAGACTGCGCCCGGGGCCCTGCTGATTGACGAGCGCGATGGCAGACAGGTCGCGACCTCGCTGAGACTTCCTGTCATCGGCGCATTGGGCGTTCTGTTGCGGGCCAAGTTGGACGGCTCGATCCCCACGCTTCACGAAGCCCTCACAGCGCTTGAGGTGAAGGCAGGCTTCCGGGTTGCGCCCAGGCTTGTCCACGAGCTCCTTGCTGCAGCGGGTGAGGCGTAAGTCGTCCACGCCGGACCCGATCAGCCTGTGTCAGAAACGCCTCCAATCTGCTCAGCAGCTCAATCGCGTCCACACTCGCCGTTCGCCACACCTCGGCCCAATCTACCAAGCCGTGGCCGTGAATGAGACGGCCCCGCATCCCGGCCATTGTATCATACAGAGTTGACCAGAGGCAGGAGCACGCAAAGGCGCACCATGATTATGTATTACAAGGGCAACCGAGATCCCCGGTTCGTCACGCTGCGGCGCGGGGGGAGCCTGACCGACGCCGACCACCATCTGCTTGCGGTGTGGGCCGCGACTGCGCCGAGCACGTGCTGCATCTCTTCGAGGCTGCGCGACCCGGGGACGAGCGGCCCCGGCACGCAATCGAGCAGGGGCGGGCGTGGGCGCGGGGGGAGATCACGATGACCCAGGCGCGCACTGCAGCCTATGCCGCCCACGCTGCGGCCAGAGAGGCTTCAGGGGCGGCCCGGGAGGCCGCTCGTGCGGCCGGCCACGCGGTGGCGGTGGCGCATATGGCGGACCACGAGCTCGGTGCGGCGGTGTATGCCCTCCGGGCGGTCCGTGCCGCGGCCGAGACGGATGACCGCGACGAGGCGGGGCGTGCGGAGTGCCGGTGGCAGCGGGCGCAGCTCCCGGATGAGATTCGCGAGCTGGTGCTTGACGACGAGCGACTGCGGAACGCCAAGCTCTGGTCGCTGTTTGAGTGCTAGAGCGCGGGGATGATTCAACGCAGAGGCGCAGAGGCGCAGAGGAAGAGCGAACATAAGTGCTGGGATTCAACGCAGAGACGCAGAGTTCCCTTACAGATGTTTTTCTCTGCGTCTCTGCGCCTCTGCGCTAAGGAGGTATTCATTGCACGAGAACGAGATCAGCGGCATCATTCTCGACGCGGCGGTGGAGGTGCACCGGACGCTGGGCGGGCCCGGGCTCCTGGAGAGCGTCTATGAGGAGGCGCTGGCGTGGGAACTGCAACAGCGGGGGCTGTCGGTCGAACGGCAGAAGCCTGTTCCGATCAGCTACAAGGGCCATGTCCTTGCCACACCACTCTACCTGGATCTCCTGGTCGGCGACAAGGTAATCGTCGAGTGCAAGGCGACCACGGCCCACAACCCGATCTTCGTGGCCCAGACGTTGACTTACCTGCGCCTGACGGGGCTCAAGCTCGGCCTGGTGATCAACTTCGGCGAACAGTTGGTAAAGAGCGGGTATCGCCGCGTCGCTAACGGTCTTTAGCGCTGAGGCGCAGAGCTGCTTTTCTGTTTTCGGGGTCTTTCTCTGCGTCTCCGCGCCTCTGCGTTAGGTCAGGCATCATCAAGCATGGCGAAAGGAGAGAAGGATGGCGATCATACAACCCGATGGGTATCTGTCCGTGCCACGGACCGGACGTGGTCCGGGCGTGCTGGTCCTCCACGCATGGTGGGGGCTGAACGCCACGATGAAGGGGGTCTGCGACCGGTTGGCCGAGGCGGGGTTCGTGGCCTTCGCGCCCGACCTCTATCACGGCAAGGTCGCGCAGACGATCCCCGAGGCCGAGGCGCTAAGCGGCACGCTCAATGGGAACTGGCGCCAGGCCGCGGCCGAGATCGCGGCGGCGGGCGCGTATCTGAATGCGCGCGCCGAGCCGCCTGACCGCGGCGTGGCTGTGCTCGCGTTCTCGCTGGGGGCCCACTACGCACTGCACCTCGCCGCCGGCGCTCCCGACCTGATCCACGCAGTGGTCCTTTTCTACGGCGCCGGTCCCGGCGACTACAGCGCCGCGAAGGCGGCCTACCTGGGGCACTTCGCGGAGAACGATCCCTACGAGACGCCGGAGAACGTGGACGCGCTCGAAGCGGAGCTGCGTGACACGGGCCACGAGGTCACCTTCTATCGCTATCCCGGCACGGGCCATTGGTTCTTCGAGCCCGACCGCCCGGACGCCTACGATCCGTCTGCGGCGGCCTTGGCCTGGGAGCGGACGCTGGCCTTTTTGAGGCAGCGGGCCGGGATGGGATGAGCGCCTCAGACAGGAGAGAGACCATGACAGTGCTGAATGCCGCGCGGTTTCCGTTGGGTGTGTCCCTGCACACCCTCGATCCCGACCAGCGGCCCGAGACCGCGAGGCTCCTCGCCGGGTCCTCCGTCAAAGCCGTCGAGCTCTGGGAACCCGACTTCGACAAGACCGAGGGCCACGTAGCCGAGATGCGCCGCCTGCTCGCTGCCGCGGGGATAGCGGCGCGCACCGTTCACGCGGATTTCGACGCCTCGCTGGACATCTCCTCACCCGATCCCGCCATCCGCTCGGCAGGCATTGAGGCATTCAGCGCTGCCCTCGGCCTGGCGCAGCGAATGGGAGCCGAGATCGTCGTCGTCCACCCCAGTTCGGAACCGATTCCCGATGAGGCCCGCGCGGCGCGGATGGCGCAGGCAAAGCGCAGCGTCCGGACCATGGTCGGCATGGCGGGCGACGCCGGCTGCCGAATTGCCCTCGAGCTGCTGCCCCGGACGTGCCTGGGACACTCGGTCGAGGAACTGCTGGATCTTCTGCAAGATGTGGACGCGAGCACGGCGGGCGTCTGCCTCGATACGAACCACCTCATGGCCGAGGTCGCCGCGCTCCCCGCTGCGGTCCGCCGCCTCGGCCCGCGGCTGATCGCCCTGCACTGCTCCGACTACGACGGGGTCGACGAGAAACACTGGCCTCCCGGTCGAGGCGTCATCGATTGGCCCGCCTTCCTGTCGGCGCTGAGCGATATCCGTTTCCCGGGGCCGCTCAACTACGAGGCCGCGCTTGACGGCGCCACCCCCGCAGAGCGGCTTGCCTTCCTGGAGGAGAACTACCGCCTGACCGTCGGTGATTGACGACCACCAACCGGCAGGTCGCCCCCATACAACGAACCCATCTTGCGAACCCGCCCCGGTGGCCACCAACCTGTGCGAATCCCCAGGGCTATCGCGCTTGGACCCATAGGGGCGAGCATCTGCCCCTTGCGAAGGTTCCCGCACCTTCGCACCTGTGGGAATCCACAGGTGACCGCGCAACGAGGGCCGGTATCCTGAGAATACGGGAGTCGACGCTGCGGTGGCGCTGACGACGGCCATGGGCCGCATCCATACGGGTGGGTTCGAGGTCGAGGGCGACGTCGAGCGGATGCACGTTGAGGGCGTGATCGGCACCGGGGAGGGGGCGGCGATCGTCGCCGACACGTCGTTGGGGAACGTCACACTGGTGGCGCGGTAGGCCGGGTGCCGACGAGGCCGTAGTGGTAGGGCGGGAGCGAGACCGCCGGATCGGGCACGGCGAAGCCCGCAGCCTCCAGCCATATGCGGCACTGGGCGGGGGTGGGGCGGATGTCGAGCGCTGGGCCGCGCGGCGTGGACGGATCCGGGTTCCAGTGGATGATGGCCACGCGACCGCCGGGCTGCAGGATGCGATAGGCTTCGTCCAGGAGCTCCACGGGCCGCGCGGCATGCAGGACGTTGAAAGCCATGACGAACCCGCAACTCGCTGCGGCAAGGCCGGTGCCCTCCGCCATCACGTCGCGCAGCACGGCGACGACGTTCGTCAGGCCGAGGTCGAGCGCTTTCTGCCGCGTGGCTTCCACCATCGCGGGCTCGATGTCGAAGGCGTAGACGGTGCAGGCGCGGCAGGCCGCGCGGGTGCGGCGGGCGGCAGGAAGGGTGAAGGTGCCGTAGCCGCAGCCGAGGTCGACCACGTCGGCGCCCTCCGGGCCGAGGTCGCCGAAACCCAGGCGGTCGAGGATGGCCTCGACGTCGAAGAACGTCGTCCACATCGCTTCGGCGGGCATACCGCTGTCTCTGATCTTCACGGGGCTAGAGTACGTTCGTATCGGTCTGGGTCAAGCGTCCGGCGGCAGATTGGTTCAATCTTCCGAGGATTGGACCAATCTTAGAACGCCGGCTCACCCCGGCGTCACCAAGCGGATGGGGGCGAGA
The DNA here is from genome assembly GCA_963775195.1 of uncultured Chloroflexia bacterium. Taxonomy (GTDB): domain Bacteria; phylum Chloroflexota; class Anaerolineae; order B4-G1; family SLSP01; genus PWVB01. The sequence goes on along the minus strand of CAVZIC010000015.1, from coordinate 749,694 downwards.
GGCCGCCGCGCTGCATCAGCGGAATCAGATGGGGCAGCTCGTGACGTGTGTCGTCGCGCAGCCGGCACGCGGCCAGCACCGCGATCCACGCGTCCAGGTGACCCAGCCGGCCCGGCGCGAGGCGATTGTATTCGGCGAGGTAGCTGCGCTCGAAGCTGCGCCCGATCCGGCGGGCCAGCCATCCCTGGACACCCTCGCCAAAAGTGAGCGCGGAGCGCATCCACAGGCACGTCTGGGCGACGTCGGCAACCGGACTGCCGTGCAAGCTGCCCTCCCAGTCGATCACCACCGGGCCCTTCACCGTGAAGAGGATGTTCTGAGGGTGGAAGTCCGCGTGGCAGAGAATGTCACCGCCGGGCAGGCCGGTGGCCAGGCTCCAGACCTGGCGTTTCAGGTCGTCGGGGAGAAAGCCGCTCTCGCCGAGACTCCAGGCGACCCGGTCGTGATAGGAGGGGAGTGCGGGCGCCGAGAACGCGTGCAGCACGATGTGGAGGCCCGCAAGTTGGCGCCCGAAGGCGGCGATGCGCCACGGGGTGTGGAGGATGCGATCCAGCATCGTGGGGCCGTCGAGCCGCTCGAAGACGACGCCGCGGCGACCATCGACCTCCAGGAGCTCAATGGGCTCGGGGGCCGGGGCGCCGAGCTCCCAGGCCAGCCGGGCGTTGCGCCACTCCTGGTCGGCGAGGTGCGGCGGGAAGTCGGGGCGGGTCAGCTTGAGGACCTGCCCGTCGCCCCAGGCGAAGAGCTCCGCGGTGCGCCCGACGGCGATGGGGGTGATGAGATCCGGCACGGGTGACGTCGTCATAGGGACGAGTATACGCCGGATTGGGGAAGGGGCATGCCGCACGCATCTCGACTCGCGCCCACGGCCCAGCCGGTCTCCCTCTCGGGTTGCTTCCTCTCCTCCCCGGCAACCGGGAAGGTTCGGCAGACCTTCTCCGCCGTAGAGACGGGGCGCCGCCCCGTCTTCCGGTCGGACTGCCGGTGGCGCGGCGGAGCGAACAGGACTACCATGGGGGTGCGCGGCCTCTGTCAGTATCCCTGGAAATCGGCGTCAGGTTCTGGTGTGGGAGGAGGATGGGCATGGCGAGCATCACGCTACGTGTGAACGGACAGGAAGCGACGGTGGATGTGAGTCCGGATATGCCGTTGCTCTGGGTGCTACGTGACACCCTTGGGCTGACCGGCACGAAGTTCGGGTGCGGGATCGGCGCGTGCGGGGCGTGCACGGTGCTCCTCGACGGCAAAGCCACGCGGTCGTGCACGCTGCGGGTCTCGCAGGTGGGGGACCGGGAGATCACGACGATCGAGGGGCTTTCGCCCAATGGCGACCATCCGCTGCAGCAGGCCTGGCTCGACGAGAATGTGTCGCAGTGCGGGTACTGCCAGCCCGGGCAGATTATGACGGCGGCGGCGCTGCTCGCCGACACCCCGCATCCCACCGACGAGGAGATCGACGCGGCGATGTCCGGCAATCTGTGCCGGTGCGGGACGTATCAGCGGATTCGGCGCGCCATTCATCGCGCGGCGGAGGTGTAGGATGACATCCGAACCCAAGCCGGAGTCGCAGTCGGACCTTACCCGGCGTGCCTTCCTCAAGGTCGTCGCAGGCGCCGGGGCCGGGCTGACGATCGGCATTTACCTGTCGGGATGCCGCGAGGCGCCCGCGGTCGGGCCGGAGACGGCACCTACGGAGGCCGCGCCCACGGGGGCGGCGCAGCCGCAGCCGACGGGAATGGTGGAACCCACGCCGCCGCCCGCTGCCGGCGGGCCGTTCGAGCCCAATATCTATCTGGCGATCGATGACCAGGGCATTGTGACGATCCGGGCGTTCCGGTCCGAGATGGGCCAGGGGATCCGGACGGCGATTGCGATGATCGTGGCCGAGGAGCTGGATGTGGACTGGTCCGCGGTGCGGGTCGAGCAGTCGCGCACGGACCCTGCGTATGGGGATCAGGTGACCGGGGGCAGCGTGAGCGTCTCGGGCAACTACGATATCCTGCGGCGGGCCGGCGGCGCGGCCCGCCTGATGCTGGTGCGCGCGGCGGCCGACCGCTGGGGCGTCGAGCCGGCGGGCTGCCGCACGGAATCTGGGGCCGTGATCCATCCGGACGGGGCGACGCGGCTCGCATACGGCGAGGTGGTGGACGCCGCTGCCGCGCTGCCGATCCCCGATCGGCGGGAGGTGCAGTTGAAGGCGCCGGAGGACTTCCGGCTCGTGGGCACGCCGGTGCCGATGGTCGATGGCCCGCACATGGTGGACGGAAGCGCGATCTACGCCAGCGACCTGCGGCTGCCCGGGATGGTGTATGCCGCCGTCGCCCGGTGCCCGGTCTTCGGCGGGGAGGTTGACACGTATGACGCGACGGCGGCGAAGGCCGTTGCGGGGGTGGTGGACGTGATCGAGATCGACCACGGCATCGCCGTGGTCGCCGATAGCTCGTGGGCGGCGATCCAGGGCCGGGCCGGGCTGGACGTGACCTGGCGGGAGGGCACGTTCGCGACGTGGGACAGCACCAGCATCCGCGAGCGGGTGATGGCCGGCGCGCCCGTGCCGGGCGACGCGGGCGCCGGGGCGTTGGACGCCGCGTACGACATCCCCTATCTGGCGCACGCGACGATGGAGCCCATGACGTGCGTCGCCGACGTGCGCGCGGACCGCTGCGAGGTGTGGGCGCCGACACAGAGCCCCCAGGATGCGAAACAGGCCGCGCGATCCGCTTCAGGTCTGCGCGCCGATGCTGTCACTATCCACGTTCCCCTCATCGGCGGCGGGTTCGGGCGGCGACTCCAGGTGGACTACGTCGAGGAGGCGGTGCAGATTTCGCGAGCGATGGGCGCGCCGGTCAAGGTGGTCTGGACGCGCAGCGACGATATCCAGCACGATTTCTACCATCCCCTGAGTTACAACTATGTCCGCGCCGACCTGGACGCCGAGGGGCGGCCCACGGCTATGCCCAGGGTGCGGATGCAACAGCAGCAATCCGGCATTCCGACGGGCGCCTGGCGCTCCGTGCAGAACTTCACCGAGGCCTTTCCCCGCGAGTGTTTCCTGGACGAGGTCGCTGCCGCGGGCGGGCTGGACCCCTATGAGATGCGCCGGGCGTTGGTGCCGGCGCGCGGCGTCGCGGTGCTGGATCTGGCGGCGAGCCGGGCCGACTGGGGCAGCCCGATGCCCGAGGGGTGGGGGCGGGGCATCGCTTATTTTGCCACCTTCGGGGTCACGCATGTGGCCGACGTCGCCGAGGTCTCGGTGGCGGACGATGGCACGGTGCGGGTGCACCGGGTCGTGTGCGCTGTGGATTGCGGCACCGTGATCAACCCGGACACGGTCGCGGCGCAGATGGAGGGCGGGATTGTCTTCGGGCTGACGGCGGCGCTAAAGGCGAGTGTCACGATCGGGAAAGGGCGAACGCAGCAGAGCAACTTCTACGATTACCCGCTGCTGCGTATGGACGAGATGCCGGTCGTTGAGGTGTACATTGTGCCCAGCACCGAGCAGCCCAGCGGCATCGGCGAGATGGGCGTGCCACCGATCGTGCCGGCGGTAGCCAACGCCGTCTTCGCAGCCACAGGCAAGCGCATCCGGCATCTGCCGATCCGCCCCGAGGACCTGATCTGAGGGCCTGCACGAGGGATGAGAAGATTCGACCAATCTGGGTTTGGTCCAGTCTTGGGCCTGGCCGGCGATCCGGTGGGGGTGCGCACCAGCAGGTGCCGGGCGTCCTAAGATCTGCTGCACGTAGTCCCGGATACCGTCGATGTCGCTGTCGAAGGTCAGTTCTGGCGCATAGCCGAGAAGCTCGTGCGCCCTATCGTAGTTGAGGTTCAACGCCCGCGAGACGATCAGGGTCCGGAATCTGGTGATGAGGGGACGGTGCGCCGCGCCGGTCCGGCCCATGAGCCGGTTCATGGTCCTCGGCCACGGCGGCGATCCCCAGGGTCACGCCCGAAGGGATCGTCATCTTGGGACGCGACAGGCCCGCGAACTCGGCGATCTTGTCCGTGTGGGCCCTGAAGGTGACGCGGTCGGGGCCGCTGATGATGAACTCCCGGTCGTAGGCACAGTCTGCGTCCCCCGGCATGCCGACGAGGGCCTTCGGCGTGTCGACATTGACCTCCCAAGAGCCCTCGCGGCGACCCTGATCGGCTGCCAGGCCGGCGGCGCACACGACGATGCCGGCGCCCGCCACGCCGTCCCGGAGGAGGTCGGTGCTGTACATGCCCCGTCGAGGAAGCTGAGGCAGGAGGCGTCCAGCCCGGTGCAGGGCTGCTCCTACTTGAGTTCGTCGCGGCAGAGGCACTACACGTTGGTGAAGCCGAGGTCGACGAGTCGTCGGACCAGGGCGGCACCGATGAAGCCCGTGGCGCCCAACACGAAGATCTTGTCGGCCTTCTGCGCAGCAGCGAGATCGAACATCATCTTGCTCCTCCTTCTGTGGGATCTGATAGGGCTGGCCCATGACAGAGATCCGAGCGCGTGGGCTTTGTGCTGCGTCATCTCTGCCATCGCTGCTTCGATGTCGAAGGCGTGGACGGTGGCGCGCGTGCGCCGGGCCGCGGCGATGGCGAAGGTGCCGTAGCCGCAGCCCAGGTCGACGATATCGGACCTCACGTCGCCGAGGCCCAGGCGGTCGAGGACGGCCTCGGCGTCGAAGAAGGTGGCCCAGAGCGCCTCGTCGGGCATGCCGCTGCCTCGGATTTTCATCATGTGAGTATGCCCCTGGATCGGGGGCCTGCCAACGGGGCTGTCAGCCAGCGCCATCGCATCTCGGTCGCTGCACACGTAAGGACGCCGCGCATCCGAACGCGTTGGCGGGGCGTCTTCCGGTTGCGCGACGTGTGTGCTGCAGGCAGAAGACGGGGCGCCGCCCCGTCTCTACGGCGGAAAGACCGGCGCGGGTAAGCGCCACCCGGTCCGTGGGCCCGATTCGAGTTGAGGTGCGTACGCCCTGGCATCGCCAGCCTTGCGTGCTCATGCAATGTATGCTACCATGCAGCGGTAAGAGCCCGTCAACGAGCCACCACCTATGCCATAGCCGCCGGCACGATGCTCCGACCACAGGGGCAACGGCGAGGTAGTTCGTTTCGGCGGAACACGATGCGCTATCAGCCAGTCCCTCAGCAGCGCCGGCGCTGGATCGACTGACCCCATGGGCGCAGCCCAATGACCTCGGGCCTCGTGCCGAGACCTACGTGGAAGGAGGGGCAATGGCAACTGAGAATGAACAGGTGCTATTGGAGCGCTATCGCATCGCGTCTCTGCTCGGCCGGGGGGGTATGGGAGCGGTCTACCGTGGCTGGGATCTGCGCCTCAACATCCCCGTGGCGCTCAAGGAGATGCTGCCGCAGGCGGACATGGACGAGGCGATGCTGGAAGAGCTGCGCCACCAATTCCAGCAAGAGGCGGAGATCCTGGCGCGCTTGCAGCACCCCAATCTGGTACGGGTGACCGACTATTTCAGTATCGACCGGCTGACCTACCTGGTGATGGACTACGTGGATGGGGTCAGCATGGCCGAGTTGATCAAGCGGGACGGGGCGCGTCCGGAGTCGCAGGTCCTCGGCTGGGCCGCACAGTTGCTCGATGCGCTCTCGTATTGCCACAGCCAGGGCATCTTCCATCGGGACATCAAGCCTCAGAACGTGATCGTTCGCCCCAACGGGACCCCCATTCTGGTCGACTTTGGCCTGGTGAAGTTCTGGAATCCCGACGATCCCCGCACGAGAACCGTGCTGCGCGGTATGGCCACACCCCAATACGCGCCGCCGGAGCAGTATGATCCCGGCAAGGGACATACCGACGAGCGCAGCGATATCTATAGCCTGGGCGCAACGCTCTACCACGCCCTGACCGGTGAGGTGCCACCCTCGGCGACCCAGCGTATCGCGTATTCCGGCCGCCTTAGGACGCCCCGCACGATCGTGCCCGGCGTGAGTGACAGGACGGAGAAGGCGATTCTCAAGGCCGTGGAGCTCAATCGCGACAGCCGGTGGCCGACGGCTGCGGATATGGCGAAAGGGCTGGGCGTCGCCGTGCCTCACTCGGATGCTGCAACCATGCCGGTAAGGTCGGGGCCTCCGAGTGCTACGGAGCTCCTGCCGCCGGCGCCGCCCCCTCGCGAACCCGGCCGACGGCGGCTCTGGCCCTGGGTCGCCGGTGCCGTTGCGTTGGCAGTGCTTGTGTGTGCGGGCGCCGCGTGGGCCGCCGGTAGCCTCTTCGACCTGCCGGCTCTCTGGCGGAACGCAGACACGGGTGTCAGAATCACCCCGACGGCGTCCTCGGCCATCATCGTTGCTGCCACGGAGACTCCATCACCGTTGGAGGCTGCCGGAACGGCGACGTCGACCCCACTAGGCGACAAGCCGGTGGGACGCGCGACGGCCACACCTACTGCGACGCCGACGCCCACGCCGACCCCGTCGCCCACACAAAGACCGACGCAGACGCCGACGCCGACGCAAACCGCAACCTCGCGACCGAGCCCCACCGCGACGCGAGTTCCCACCTCGACGCCGGAGCCCGCCCCGGCCCAGCCGCAGTTGATCTCACCCATCGGCGGCGAATACAAGAACCCCGTTGCCTTCTCCTGGCAGGGAACCTTGCGCAGCGGGCAATCGTACCGCCTCCAGGCGGTGCATTCCGAGTCCGGCACCGTGGTCCAGGGCGACGGGCTGACCGGCACGAGCTGGACCTCGGATCTGCCGGCGGCGCAGTACGGGGAGTGGCGCTGGCGCGTCGCCGTGGTGGCAGGCGGGGACGAGGTGGCCACGTCGGACTGGGGCACGTTCACCTTCAACCCGCTGCCGGGCGTGGGGCCGGGGGGATCGAGCGGCGGGAATCCGACGAACACGCCTCCGGCGCCCTAGATCTGGAATCGCAGAGCGGCCCGTGTGGGCCGGTGGCAAAGCGTCCGCAACGCAACCTAGATACGATAGCAGGGCAGGAGGCTAGCAGTGAGTAAGTTATCTCTACGCCTGCGACTCATTGGAGCAGCATTGGCCATCCTCATCGCATTGGCCCTTACCTCCACGATCGTGGCTTCCCGACCTCCGGATCCGGCCCCAATCCCGACCAGCACGCCGGCCATCCCGGAGGGTGGGGGCGCCCTCATCGGGAGATGGCCGCCAGGACCTACCGACGCCAACCCCGTGCCGGGTGCCACATCCACGCCGGGCATTCCTTTGGCCTTGGGCCTGCTGCGGCCGGGGGGCGCCATAGCCGAGCAACGCGAGGTCCGGGCCATGTTTGACGCGGCGCAGCGGCTAACCCGCGTCGATCACAGCGTGGAATCCGAAGATGCGGAGCCGGGTGAGCCCGCCGGCGCAAAGGGGCTGGTGATTGACCTGCGGTCCGGGGATGAGGGCAGCGGCAATCTCGACCTCCTGGCCGACCTCCGGCGCTCCGACCTGCTCGGCGGCGAGCGCGCCGGTGGCTCGAGCCCTGTCATAGCCCTCGGCATGTTGGGGACGACCCAGCTACTGTTGAATCCGGGCTTCGAGACGGGGTCCTGGGCGCCGTGGGAATATGCGAGCGGCGGGAGCGTGCAGCCCTCACTGACCACAGCGAGCCCCCACGCAGGTACCTGGTCCGCGCACATGGGCAATGAGCTGGGCACCGTGCAGGGTGACACATGTTACCGCGACGTGGATCAGATCTTCCAGCAGATCGTCGTTCCGTCCGGGAGCCTCGATGCGGTTAGTATTGAGTACTGGTATCGCATAGAAACCGCCGAAACGTACGTGGGTGAGTACGATTACCTCGATGCAGTCCTCTGGGACTCGGGCGGCAATTTGGTCTACCGAGATCGCAAAGACATTGCTGTCGTGGGCAACGTCGGCTGGACAAAGGCGACCTGGACCTTGACCCAGGGCCAGCGTGACTTTATTGCGGGCAAGACGATGTACTTCGGTTTTGCGGTCGGGAACGACTGCAGTCTGTTGAGCCGTGTCTGGGTGGATGATACGGCGCTCACCGTCACAACCGGGACATCCCCCACGCCCGCGCCCGGTCCTACGGAATGCGTCACACTGCTCAGGAATCCCACAATGGACGTCGTGGAATTCGGCGACGGCACCGGCACGATCGACTATTGGATGATCCTGCGCCAGAGCGTCTACTTCGACAATGACCCCGGGTACTACCAGTCACCCTCGTACTCACTGGCTATGGCGGACGAGACCGCCGCGTCGGGTGCAGACACCGACGTAGTGAGCTCGACGCTCGACCTGGACACCTTCGCCCAGGGGTTCGTGGCGCCCGCGAACACCACGGCGCTCACCGTCACCTACAGCCGGCTCTACACCAACACCAATGCGGGTGACGAAGCATACTCGATCCTATGGACGCTGACGAGCGACGGCTATCTGGATCAGTCGATCGAGATGTTGCCCGTTGGCGAGACGCCGGAAGGCTGGGGCAGCCGGTACTGGGATCTGACGCAGCCCGACGACGCTGCTGTCTTGGCTTCGCTCTCGGGCAAGCCGCTGGCCATCATGTTTGCCCTGTTCGGCGATCGCGTGCCCCCCTCGGAGGTGATCTGGCTGGATGACATCCAGGTGACGGCATGCTACCAGCGTGCCGCCGGTACCGTCTATCTGCCTGCCGTCCTCCGCACCCTACAGACCGTCACCGGCCCAACGTGTGTGGACTTGGAACCTGATGGCGTGGCGGCTCGGGGCAGTACCGACCTCGGCGCGGTGTGCAATGGAAGCTTCGGTGCGGTGGACCAGCGTGACTACTACAGCCTCGATAGGCCCGCCGCCGTGACACAGGTCCGGCTGAGCCTCTACGACCTGCCCGCGGGCACGAACTGGGATGCCCTCATCTATGAGGACGCTAGCGGATATCCACTGGTCTGCCAGATCGGCACACCCGGCTCAGGCGATAAGCTCAAGGACTGCACGCTCAACGCCGCGAAGTCCTATTTTGTCATGGTCAATTCCGGCGTGCAGCCAGCGGAGGGCCAGAACACGTACCATATGTCGGTTACTCAGCGTTAGCGACGGAAGCAGCCGCGTCTCGGCGACGGGGCACGTCGCCAGGCCACACTCACTGGGAGCGTCATCCTGGCAGGTGTGTACCTCGGCTCAGTCCCACCGACATCGGGCGTCCTACCTCCGCGCTGCGTAGAAGTCGGCCCAGCCCTGGTAGCGTGCGGCATCCGCGAGGCGACCGCGCGCGAGTCCAGCCGAGAGGCGGGTGGCCAGCTCGGCATAGCGCGCTGCGTACGCGGCGAGGGCCCGCGCGTGGAGGGTCGACTCATATGCCGCCTGGGCCGCGTAGCGCGCTGCGTATGCCGCGAGGGCGCGCGCGTGCTGCGCCGCCACCGGATCCGCCGGGAACTGGCTTTGCGCTCCGGAGTCCGCGGTACAGATGGTGCTCTCCGTCGTGCAGATGCCGATCGCCGCGACGCCCTTTGCGAATCCTGCCAACACCAACAAGGCTACAATTGTGGCCCCAAGCATTTTCATCTCACGCTCCCCTTCGCCACCCTGGCTTCGGACATCAGATGCGTATTGTGAACAAAGCCATGGTACCATAGTTTAACACTATTTGTCAAGTATTTATCGTAATAATACCGCCTGCAAGCGGCTCCCCGGCGCTTACGATCCGGCGGTCGATAGGCCGGGCAGGAACGAAGAGACCAGCAGCAGCACGGCGATGACGCTGATCAGCGCGGTCAGCCCCCAGGCGAGGATGTTCTGCAGCCGCGAGTTGCGCCAGTCGCCCATCAGGCGGCGGTCGTTCGCCAGGCGCAGGACCAGAACCAGCAACACTGGAAGCAGGAGCGCGTTGAGCGACTGCGAGAGCCACATCAGCGGGAAGAGCGGGATGCCGGGAATGAGCACCAGGAGCATGCTCACGACAATGATCCCGATGAAGAGGCCGTAGAAGACCGGGGCTTCCTTCGCACGCTGGCTCAGCCCGCGCTCCCAGCCGAAGGCCTCACAGATCGCGTAGGTGGTGGAGAGGGGGAGCACGGAGGCCGCCAGGAGCGAGGCGCCCAGCAGGCCGGCGGTGAAGAGATAGCGCGCGCCTGCACCTGCCAGCGGTTCGAGCGCCATGGCGGCGGCCTCGGCCGATTCGACGCGGATTCCGTGGACGAAGAGCGTGGCGGCGGTGCAGATGACGATGAAGGCGGAGACGACGTTGCCCCACGTGGCACCGAGCATGACGTCGGCCCGGGTGTAGGCGTAGCGCTCCCGGGGCGTGCCCTTGTCGGCGACCGAGGCCTGCATGTAGACGATGCCCCAGGGCGTGATGGTGGTGCCGATGGTGGCCAGCACGGCCACGATGTAGCCGGGATCGGTGTGGATGGTGGGGGTGACTGCCGCAACTGCGATCTGTCCCCAGGGCGGGCGCAGGGCAAAGGCCGAGACGACGTAGCTGAGCGCAGCCAAGCTCAGGGCCAGGAGGACTTTCTCGACGTAGTTGTAGCTGCCACGGAGCACCAGGAAGCCGACCGCCAGCGCGGCGATCGGGACGCTGATGTAGCGGCTGATGCCCAGGAGCTCGCTGCCCGCCGCGACGCCGGCGAACTCGGCGATCGTGGTGCCGACGTTGGCGAGCAGCAGGCAGACCATGGCAAAGGTGGTGATGCGGACCCCGAAACGCTCGCGGATCAGGTCGGCGGTGCCCTTGCCGGTGATGGTGCCCAGGCGCGCAGCCATCTCCTGGACGACGACCTCGCCCACGGTGACCACGAGCAGCAGCCACAGGAAGCTATACCCGTAGCGCGATCCGGCCATGGAGTAGGTGGCGATCCCGGGTGCGTCGTTGTCGGCGCTCGCCGTGATCAGGCCGGGGCCGACCAGGGCCACGAAGATCCACAGGCGCTGGCCGATGCGTCGAAGTGAGGCTATGAAGTTGGACATTGGGCCTCTCCTGTAGGTTATGAAAAGCGCGGCAGGCGCTTCTTCCACGCTGTGGGCAGGACGGCATCGATCGCGTCATCAACGGTGACAATGCCGAGCACCTGCTCAGTCTCCTCGTCGACCACAGGCACGGCGAGCAGGTCGTACTTGGCCACGAGATAGGCGACATCCTGCTGGGGCGTGTAGGGCGTGACGGTCACCAGCGAATCCGTCGGCTCAGCAATGTCAACCAGGGCCGCGTCGGGCGGCGCCATGACCAGGTTGCGCAGCGTCATGACGTGCTGCAAACGCCTGTTCTCATCGAGGACGTAGACGTAGTGCATGGCCTCATCCTCCTGGGCATCCTCGGAGCCACGGAGGAAACTCAGGGCGGCTCCGGCGGTCAGCCCGACGGGCACGCGGGCGAACTCGGTGGTCATAATACCGCCCGCTGCCGTCTCTGGATAGGTGAGCAGCGACTCGACGTCGGCGGCATCCTCGTTCTCCATCAGGCCCAGCAGGTGGGCGCTGTTCGCCTCGGGCAGATCGGCCAGCACGTCGGCGGCCTCGTCGGGATCCATCTCCTCCAGGACGTCGGCCGCGCGTTCCGGGTCCATGTGCATGAGGACGGCCATCTGCACGTCGGCAGGGCTCTCCGCCAGAGTGTCTGCCAGGATCTCGTTCTGCAGCCCGGAGAGGAGGGCCTCGCCGGTGGGCCGGTCGAGGTCGCTGAGGATCGCGGCGATATCGGCCGGCGGCATCTGGCTGATCTTGTCGCGCGAGATGCGCAGGCGGAGGGGGTCGTCCTGGTTGAGGGGAGCCACGTCCTCCCAAGGGATGACGCCCTCGGGCAGCGACTTGCCGAAGGCCCTGGCGGCGCCCTGGATGGCGCCCTCCAGCCCGAGGCGGCGCAGCAGGCCACGCCCGCCGACGTCGACGCCGGTGAGGTGGAAGTGCCCGCGCATGAAGGCGAGCTGGACGTCGTTGACGCGCACGACGCGGCGTCCCTCGGTGTCGACGATCTGGCGGTCGAGGACGCGTGCGGCCAGGCGCAGCTCGTCACCGCCGGGACGGTAGGGCACGATCTGCTCGGCGGGGACGCTGAGCGTGATGCTGGGATAGAGGCTGCTGACCTGGTCGGTGGCGATGTAGGCCGGCGTGGCGTCGCCGTCGCGGACGGCGATGGCCAGGACGTTGGGGAACGCTTCGTCGACGTGCCCGATGAGCACGTCCTCGCAGCGTCCGACGGGGCGCCCGAAGGCGTCCCAGATGCGTTGGTTCCGGATCTGGCTGAGATATAACATCGCCCTGCCTCCTGGTATGGCCGTGAGGCGGCCCGCAGACGTGCTGTCTCACGGTGTTCAGACGCGCCGGCTTGACGGGATGCAGTGACACGAAAAAGGGGCCACAGAACGCTCTGTGACCCCCTGGTGTCGACCCTCAGGCAGACAGGGCTGGGGACTAGATCGTTCTGTGTCTGGTAGCTGGCTGCGACCTGTGCCCCGGTAACGGCACTGCGTCTTCGGCAGACGCGCTACTGCCGGCTTGATCAGACTCTTCTGGCATGTCTTGTGATTTCACCCTCGAAGGAACACATGATTCGACAACGGACACCTATGACGGTGCGCCGGTTGGCCGCACCTTATGGGCCAATTATACCCCCAAGCGGGCGCGGAACAATCGCAAGTATGCACGCAGAGTGTCCGTCACAGGCCATAGCCCTACATCGAAAAGCCGGCGGCGTCATCACGACGCCGCCGGCGATTGGGGCTGCTCCATCAGGAGCTACTTGCCGAAGAGCGCCCCGAGCCCTCTGGCCGTCGACATTGTTGAGGTGTCCCAGGGCAGGGTTGCGTAGAAGTTGGCCAATACCTGGTTCTGCGACGCCTGTGCGCGGGGACCCCAGGCCGCCAGATTCCTATAGTAGCCGGCCATCCCCGTGGTTCTGGCCATTGCCGTGGCGGCGTTAGCCAACCCGGTGTTCCGGGCTGCGTATGCCTCCATCCCGCGTTGGCTGGAGGTCGCTGCCGACCGGTCCAGGAGCCCGAGTGCCGTAGCGCACGAGACGCTCTCCGTCGAGCAGACTGTGCTCGCACTAACCCCCTGCACCAATACTGCAACGATCACCAATCCAACCGTCATAGCGGCCAGTAGCTTCCTCATGGTGTATCAACCTTTGCGGTGATGCCACTTACTCCCTTCACCGGCGAGGAAGTGGATGCTTCTTTGGATAGGTTTCTATACTACACTATTTGTACTATTTGTCAATAGTTTATCATAAATATAGCACCACGACGGACATTCTGCACCAACCCGGACAACGCAAACCAAACGTAGACCGTCGGCAAATCGCCACTATGCCTTGCTACAATGCCTGTCGAATAGCGGGCCTGCTGTATCCAGCCGAGTGGCGGCTCCAGTCAGCCAGGTCCGGAACCGGCAGATTCCATATGGTGGAGGTTGCACAATGAAACGCTTACTGGTATTTGGCACGCTTGCTGTTGTGTTGTTTGGGCTGGTGTTGCCCTGGCCCACGCTCGCCGCGAAGGCACCTCCTACGCCACAGACCTACACCGTCCTGGTTGGGTACGAGAACACTTCCCGGGCCTTTCGACCTGATGGGTTTCTACCCCAGCTCGGTGACCATTCATGAGGGCGACACCGTCCACTGGGTGATCAACTCCAACGAGATCCACACGGTCTCGTTCGGGTATGTGGATGACGGGACTACGCTTCCCGACCTGATCGTCCCTGCCACACCCCTTGGCTACCCGGCGGATCCGGGCCCCGTAGTGGTCAACCCGGTCGCCCTGGTTCAGACACCGCAGAGTGGGGGGACCTTCGCCGTGAATGCCAACTCAGGGATCATGGGCAGAGGGCCCGGCCAGGTTCAGACATACGACCTGACCTTCCCCACCGCAGGCGACTACCTCTACGTCTGCCTCGTCCACGGCTGGGCGATGAGCGGCATGGTGCACGTGGTCACTGCGGCTGATCCCATTCCTTCACCCAACCAGGCGAAGGCCTCGGGGCAGCGGGAGATCGCCGAAGGGCTGGCGCGGGTGCCGGCAGCGATGGCTGCTGCCAGACAGATGATCCAGGCGCCGACTTATAACAGCGACGGCACGGTGACCTATCACATCCTGGTGGGATACCACAAGGGCCAGGTCGATGTGATGGGGTTCTTCCCCAATAAGCTCGTGGTGCGTCCAGGTGACAAGGTCGTGTGGGAGCTGTCGCCGAGCAATATGGCGCCGCACACCGTGACGTTCCTGAACGGTGCGTCGGGGCCGGATGATTTCCTGCCGGTCGAGCTGAACGGCGGGGGGGTGGCTCTCTACCTCAACCCGGCTGTGCTCGCGCCGTCCCAAAACGGTAATACGCTGACGCGGGATGGCGTCTACAACTCGGGGCTACTGCAGCGCCGGCGGGCCCCACGTCCTATACGCTCACGATCGGCGATATGAAGCCCGGCCGGCTGCCCTACGAGTGCTTGCTGCACGATGAGAGCGGCATGACCGGCACGCTGGTGGTGGTGCCGCGCTAGCAAAGGGCATGGTCAAGCCGGTGGACGGTCACCGGTGCAGGACCGGTAGACGGGCGGTGCCAGCGGCACCGCCCGTCGGGTGACCAAGTGCAAGATGAGGCGGCGTCTTCGGGAAAGCCACCACGGTCGGCGAAGTCCCTGCATGGTAGTAGTTTCTCTCGACGAGGCGCCCGACGGGTCCCCTGGGTGAAGGATCTCCCGCCGCATCTGCCGCGTGCTGACCGGCATCAGGACAACAGGACCGGTGAGCAGGAAATCGCATCTCCCCGGCCATGTGACCAGGCAGATGGCCGGGTCACATGGCGAGTCTTGCGGTATTTTATCCTAAAAATGTCAATCTAATAGCGAAAACCTCTTGACAACACCCCCGGCTCTGGCTATACTGGTGGCACTTAGGAAGATCAGCATAATCGATCTTCCGTAGCAAGGGAGTCCCGAGCGATCGGTGATGACCAAGTTGGGTCCGGACTCAAAGCTGGGGATATGGACTTCTGGAAGCGGCAGCCGGTGAAGATTCAGAAGACAGCGGAGAGGAAGGAACTCTCAGGGATGTTGGTGTTTCGCCGATGAGAGCGAAAGGTCGGTGTCCTATCGGCCCTACGGCAGGCGAGACAGCATCGAGAGAGACCGATCGGTGATAGTGGGCTTCGTTCTCAACTTGCCGCCAGACGGCTGAGTTGAGGGACGAGCGGCAGTTTCACCGAGAGGACGACAGGTCAACGTCAATCGTATCGGGGCTCCCTTATTTGTTCCTCTTTTGACAGATCCACGGTCCCAGGGTATCTTGGTGTGAGAAGCGCTTCCACAGCACGATCTCTCTGTAGGATCGAAAGGACAGTCTGACATCGTGATCTCCACCGCCTCATCCTCTCCCCCGTCCTGCCTTGAATCGCGGTAAGTTGGACACCGGGGGTCTTGCTGCTCGCCGGTTGGCGCTGGTGCCGGCGCGATCGCGCGACGTGCGTCTGCTCGCAGGCCGGGCAGCGGCTGTTGTGGGGCTGGTGTTGCTCGCGGCGAGCTGCGCGCCGGTGACCGAGCCCAAGGTGTCGGCGGTGCAGACCGCCGGCGTGACCCTCGAGGCTGCACCACGTGGGGCGGGAGGCTCTCCGATTCCGACGCCCACTTCTGCCGGTGCCGGCAGCCCGGCGGCTGCGTCACCCACCGCAGGCGCGAGTACGCCGTCGCCGCAGCCCTCCGGCACGGCGTCCCCTGCTCCCGTGAGCGCAACGGCTGCCGCTCAACCGGCGCAGGTGCTGACCATCTGCATGGGGACCGAGCCGGTGGCGCTGATGCCCTACCTCGACGGCTCGGACGCTGCCCGAACGGTGCAGGCGTTGCTTTACGCGGCGCCCATCGATGTGGTGGGCTACAACACGCAGCCCGGGATCCTGGCCGAGGTGCCCTCGCTCGAGAATGGCAGCGCTGTAGTGAAGGTCCTCCGCATGCTTCCCGGCGATCGCGTGCTGGACGATGCGGGCGAGGTGGTGACCCTGACCGTGGGGACGCGCATTCGTCCGGCGGGGTGCCGCAACTCGGGGTGCGCGGTCACATACGACGGGTCGGACGTGGAGATGGACCAGATGCGCGTCGTCTTCCGCCTGCGCAGGGGCCTGACGTGGGAGGATGGCTCGCCGGTCCAGGCGGCAGATTCGGTCTACAGTATGGAGCTCGCCACGGCGCTGGCGTCGCCCGAGCTTCCGGGGGTGGCGCCGGGTGCGACGCTGGAGGTGATGACCGAGAGCTACCTGGCGCTCGATGCCCAGACCGTCGTGTGGACCGGCGTCCCGGGCTATCTGCCCCAGTCGTACCGCACGCTCTTCTGGCTCCCCATGCCGTCGGTGGCCTGGCGGTCGACGGGCCTCGCGGAACTGTTCCTGCGCGAGGACGTGGTTCACACGCCGATGGGCTATGGTCCCTATGGCCAGGTCGAATGGGAGGGGGGCGCGACCCTACGCCTGAGCCGGAGCGAGACCTACGCTGCGGCGACCGGAGTTCGTCCGTTCTTCGACGCGGTTGTCTTCCGGTTCGTCGATCCCGCCGACCCGAAGAGCGCGTTGAACGCCCTGGCTGACGGTACCTGCGACCTCCTGACGGCGGATCTCAATCTGGGGGAGGCATTCAAGGAGATGTCCGCGCTGCAGTCGGCCGGATCCCTGCAGATCCTGGCTCAGCCCGGCATCGCGTGGGAGCACTTGACCTTCAACACCAACGTGGGCTCTTCCCGCCCGGCGCTCTTTGCCGACGTCCGCACCCGGCAGGCGGTCGCGCACTGTGTCGACCGGAAGAGGCTTCTCCAGGAGCTCACCCACGCGATGGGCACGGCGATGGCGACGTACGTCCCTCCGGACGCGCCGCTCTATGCGCCGGGCGTGCAGCAGTACGCTTACGACGCGGCGCTGGGCGGCACGCTGCTCGACGAGGCCGGGTGGCGCGACGAAGATGGCGACGGGGTGCGCGAGGCGCACGCGGTCGAGGGCGTGAACGAGGGAGTGCCTTTTCGCCTCACGTACGTCACCACGGGGAGCGACCGGCGGCTGCGCACCGCACAGTTGATTGCCGCGGAGCTGAGCGTGTGCGGTATCTCGGTAGACACCCAGGTATATGAACCCTGGGAGCTCTTCGCGCAGAATCCGGAGAACGTGCTGGTTGGGGGCAATTTCGACCTGGCCCAGGTGGCGCTCTCTGCCGATCTTCTGCCTCAGTGCAGCCCTTACGCGAGTTGGGCCATGCCCGCGCTGACCAATGGGTGGGCCGGGCTCAACGTAGGGCGTTTCAGCAGCGCGGATTACGACGCTGCGTGTATGACGGCGAGTACGGCGCTGCCGGGCGAAGCCGACTTCGTGGATGGGCACCGCGAGGCCCAGCGGATTTTCGCCGATGCGCTGCCCGCGCTGCCGCTCTACCGAACGGTCTCCTACCTGGCAGCGCGGCCCGACCTGGCGGGTGTCAGGCCTGACGCGTTGTCGGTGGTGACGTGGAATGTGGAGCAGATAAGATAGGCTTCGGTTGACGGTTGTCAGTTTGTCAGTACACAGTTGGGAAATGGCTGGTATCATTCGCAACCATGGATGACTGTCGGTGTTGTAACCTGTGAACTGACGACCTAAGCCTGCTAACTGCTGTTTCTGGGGGTTCTATGTGGCGATATCTGGTTGCTGGGGTTGCTGCCTATGTGTTGGGCTCGATCCCGACCGGTGTGTTCTGGGGATGGGTGATGCGGCATATCGACGTGCGGCTGGAGGGGAGTGGCCGCACCGGCGGCACCAATGTGTGGCGAACGGCCGGCTTTCCGGCCGCGCTACTGACCGCACTCTTTGACATGATCAAGGGCGCCGTCGCCGTCTGGCTGGCGCAGCGACTGGGGATGCCACCGTGGGCGATGGCGTTGGCCGGGGCCCTGGCCGTGGTGGGGCACAACTACTCCTTCCTCCTGCACTTCCACGGGGGAGCGGGCACGGCCGTGAGCGTGGGCGTGGCGGCGATGTTGTGGACGCCGAGTCTCGCGGTGCTGGTGGTGATCGGGGTCGCAGCCGGGCTTCTCGTGGGGCACGCTTCGGTCGCCTCGATCCTGGTCGCGCTGACACTGCCGGTCGTGCTTCTGGTCCGCGGCGACGTCGCCTACGCGGTCGCGTTCGGGCTGCCCGCGATGGCGCTGACGCTCTGGGCGTTGCGGCCCAACATTGAGCGGCTGCTCCATGGCCGCGAGCGTTTTTTGCCCATTTTCCACGACAAGGCGCCGCTGATCCGGCTGAGTCGCCATCCGTCTGAGAGCCACTGACCGAAAAAAAGACCTTTGGGGTCTCCTACTCCAGCGGATGCCCGCCGGATCAGGAAACCCCAAAGGTCTTGCTCACCTATAATGCCGGCCTGCCGTGCCCGGGCCTTAGGATTTGACCCTAACAGGTCAAGTGGGTGCTAGTCGGGCAATTCGGCTTTTGCCTGCGCATTGCGCAAACGTTCACGTCATCGCCCCGAACCGTTGCTCCCCCTATAATGATGTTGGCTCAACCCCTTTGGGGCCCGCCAACACGGCAGGTATATGATTACAATAGCACAGAGATGGTCGACATGCAAGTGACGAGTGGCTAGTTTTCGCCGATTTGGTGCCCGGGCCGGTCAGAAGCCGGGGGAGCAACAGCCGGCGGCGCTTCTGACGCCCGACTCGCCTACGTCAGGCCCTCCGTGATGGCGTGCATCGCCTCGCCCTGCTGAGACCAGTAGCGGGCGGCGTTGCCCAGCTCGTCTCCCAGGCAGAAATGGCGCACGCCCAGGTCGATGTAGTATTGGGCCTGGTCGGGCGAGGCGATCTCGCAGCGAGGTTGCACCCCGTGCGCCAGCGCCACCTCGATCATCCTGCGCTCCGCGGCCTTGAACTCCGCCACGTGCTCGGAGCGGTTCCAGCCCATGCTCATCGAGTAGTCCGATGGACCGAACTGCACCATATCCACCCCTTCCACCGAACAGATCTCCTCGATGGCGTCCAGCGCCTCTTTCTTCTCGATCATAAAGGCCAGTACCGTGTTGCGCACCATGGCCGCGTAGTCCATCTGGGGACCGTAGGGCTGGTAGCCGATCCACCGTCGATTGGGATAGCCGAGGCGGCCCTGATCCTGGGGTGAGTCGGGCCGGACGAGGTAGATGGACTCGCGCACCTCCGCGGCGGATTTGTGGTCGGTGAACATGATGGCCTGGAACCCCGAGGCCATCGCCTTCTGCGCCACATAGGCGCGGTTCTGGAAGTCCAGCTTGATCATCGTGGACATATCGCTGAGTTCGGCGGCCCGGGCGATGTTCTCCAGGTCGTACTGTGTGAACGGGGCGTACTCCGCCACGAACTCCACATAGTCATAGTGGCCGGTGGCCCCGACCATCTCGGTGATGACGGGCCAGGTGTTCTCGATCCGGGTACCGATGGACGGGAGTCCGGCGGACAACAAGTGTCGCAGATGATTCGTTTTCACGGTGCTCTGCTCCTCTCTCTGGATAACGTGTGTTGCGTCGCGCGTCCCGCGACGCGCACTCTTAGTGTAAGATCAGGCGACGTCTTCGGGAAAGCCACGACGCTCGGCGAAGACCTTTGGGGTTTCCTTCACAAGCAGGTGCCTGCTCGACGAGAAAACCCCAAAGGTCTCAGCGCGGGCGAGGAGGTCCATTCCCGAGGATCTCTTCCGTCCTTGCACTAGTGTAGTCCGGATCGCGTACGCCGCGATTGATGCCGCACAGCGGGGCGATTGCCCTCCGCCGGTCACAGGGGCGGGCTCGCCGCGGCATCAGTCCGGGATGAACTGCCTCAGGTAGGCCACGCTCTCGGCGGCCCAGGCGGCCTCCTTGGCGATGGTCGCCTCGACGGTGGGCTCGGGCGGCGTCCACTGCTCGAGGATCGCGTTGACGTCGCGCCCGTGGGCGCGCATCCGTCCCAGAAGCCAGGGGAGGTCGAGCATGCCCTGGCCGACGGGGCAGCCCTCAATCGTGAAGCCCAGGCCGTAGGGGAAGCGGCGGACCATGAAGTCCTTCACGTGCAGGTTGGCGGCCCACGGCGCCAGCGTCTCCACGACGACCTCGGGGCCCTCCAGCGCCCCGAAGGAGTTGGCGACGTCCAGGCAGATGCCTGCGCAGCGGCTACCGGCGCGCTCCAGGATGCGCACCAGTTGGCGGACCGTGAAGCGATCGTGGTTCTCGATGGCAAGCACCACGTCTGCGGCCTCGAAGTCGGGGATGATGGTCCGGATCGCCTCGACGACCTCGTCTTCGGTGGGGTGGGCGTCTGCCGTGTCGACCACCACCCGCAGGAAGGGCGAGCCGAGCCGCGTGGCGAGCCGCAGGTAGCGCCGCAGGTTCTCCGGGTCGATGCCGCGGGTGCCGACCTCGACGGCGATCCCGCGCTCCTCGGCAAGGGCTGCCAGACGGTCGAGATCCGCCGGCGGGAGACGGTGGAGCGGCAGGTTGTCCCCGTACTGGACGACGCTCACGCCGAGCGCCGTCCCGCGGTCGAGCACGTCGAAAGCGGTGAGGGGTCGGGCAGGGGGGTAGCCGGGGATGCCGGCGGCCCAACCGTAGGTGAAGGAGCTGATCCCGAGCTTCATCGCGTTGTTCCTGCGCTGCGGCCCTCGACGATGGCGCGCACCTGCTCGGCGACGCTCTCGGGGGTGAGCACGCGCTCCCAGCCCGGCTGGAAGACGCGCTCCTTGGCCCAAGCGACGGCGAGCTTGGCGCCCTCGGAGACCTCGGCGTCGATGAAGCCGAAGAGGATGCCCAGGTTGACGCGCATGTGGCCCAGCGCGAAGTCGTAGGCCACCTCGCGGGGCACGCCCTGCGCGATCGCGCCCTCGATCGCCTCCTTCATCACGACCATGCAGGTGAGGATCATCGTCTCGGCCATCGCGGGCTCCAGGGTCGCCATCTGGGCCACGGTGATGCGGTGGACCTTGAGGATCGGCGCGAACATGAGGCGTGCAATGCGCTCGCCCTTCGCATAGTCACTCTCTGTGCCCTGCATTAGCGCACAGACGACGTTCTGCGCGGCGACCATGCCCCAGAAATCGGCGCGGGCAGCGGGCGTGGTCTCATCGTTGACGATGGGCGGGTGGCAGGGGTGGACCACGACATAGGCGATATCGGCGCGCGGCGGGAGTTCGCCGCCGTGGGGAGCGGCGGGGTCGAGCAGGATCACGAGCGTACCGGGGGTGAGCAGGGGCACGATCCGGTGGGCGACCTTGCCGATGAGGGTGTCGGGGATCGCGAGGACGATCGTGTCGGCCTGGGCGATGGCGTCGTCCTGCGAGGTCGGCGTCAGGCCGCGATCGCGCAGCCGGGCAAGGCCCGCCGCGCCGGCCTCGACGTAGAGCGTGCGGACCTGGTCGCCGACCCTGAGTTGCTCGCTGATGCGCGTGCCGATCTTGCCTGCGGCACCAAAGAGGGCAACGGTGTCCATAGGGTGCTCCTTTCTGGGGTGGGGGCTTTGTTGAGGTGAGTGTAGCACGGATCGTGGGAAGCGCGCTCGACAGGTGCGTGCGCATCCGACCAAGGATGGCCTACCCCGATGGACGGCTGGAACGTAACCGCGTGTACAGACGTCGTGGACCGCAGAAGGTGCGCAGATGGGGACGTCCCTGGCAGGTTCCCGGTGCGCCCAGAGCGGGCGAGATCGTGCAGCTGCGGCGGGAGGATCTCGCCAATCTGCACCAAGCTAAGGATGTGAGCTTGCCACCAAGTACGGACCGCGGGCGTCTCGCCCGCTCCGGGCGCACGCCAGGCCTGTCAATGCACACTACGGTTCGCGCACATGCTGACATCAAGTCGCATCACGTCCCGTGCGATCGTGACCTGTGCGCATCCGCGTGTCAGCTAGAGCGGGTCATGCCTGCGCGCAGAGCGGGCGAGATCCTGAGGCTGCGCTCAGGATCTCGCCCGCGGTCCACTATTGGCGCCCACTTGGCGTCCTTAGCTTGATGCACATTGGCGAGATCCTCCCGCAGGGGTCGCGGGACAGCCTGCCCGCGATCCGCAGTTGGGGACCCATCGGTGGCCCTCGCTCGATGCTTGTGGGCGTCGCGCGCGGTTGGGGCCACGAACGGGTCCGTGGCACGCCCGGACGGAGCCGTCAGGGCGTGAGCGTCAACGCCACCAGGAAGGGGCCGGCCTCGATGAGGTCGGACACGAAGTCGATGGTGCTGATCTCGACGTCGGGCCGTGGGTTGCCCCACGTGTAGTCGCTGAGCTGCGTGATCATGCCCATGCTGCGCGTGGCAGGATTTGCGCCCCGCCACACGATCTCCGCCTCGGTCGGCGCCCGATCCCCGGGCCGAATCCACCAATCCCTGATGTTGCGACCGTAGAGGATGGGTGCGGTCCGTGTCTGCCCGTCCGCGTAGTGGATGACGTAATCCCCCACCTTGGCCCCCATCTCGGCCTGCCAGAAGCAC
Source organism: uncultured Chloroflexia bacterium (assembly GCA_963775195.1). Lineage (GTDB taxonomy): Bacteria > Chloroflexota > Anaerolineae > B4-G1 > SLSP01 > PWVB01. The sequence goes on along the minus strand of CAVZIC010000015.1, from coordinate 727,368 downwards.
CCCTGCAGGAAGTGGAGCCGCGCGCCCGTGCGGTTCACCGCGATCCCGGTCACGGCTTCGGGAAACACGGTGCCGGTCACCTCCAGCATCTTGCTCGCCGAGAGCTGCACCAGCCCGCGCAGGTCATAGGCCACCCCGCCGAGTACGTGAACGCCGTGGGGAAGGTCACGCAGGTCGTGGCCCGCGTGGTGAAACCAGTTGTCGTCGAGCGACGAGGTGTAGTGGTCGGACAGATCCACCAGGTCGGGCCCGGCCTCCGGGGTGCGGGGTGGGATGGGACAGAAGCGGTCGATGGCGGATGTGTGGAACCCCTCGTAGGCCGGGTCGTTGCGCTCGACCGTCAGGGCGATCAGAAACGGGGCCGCCGCCGCGTTGGCCGAGACGAAGTCGATCGTCTCGATCTCCTCGTCGGGGAACGGATTGTTGATGGTATGCCGGCAAATCTGCAGGTCCTGACTCGCCCCGCGTGAGGCCTCATTCTTGCCGGCCCACGCCACGTCAGCCGTCATCACGACCGGGTCACCCTCGCCGGCCCACCAATCGCGGATGTTTCGCCCATAGATCAGCGGCACGCGCTGCGTCCTGCCGTCCGTGTAGTGGAGAACGTACCGGCCGATCTCGGCACCTGCCTCGGCGCCCGAGACAGCGGCGTGCAGGAAATGCAGCCTTCGCCCGGAGCGGTTGACCCGTATTCCCGTAACCGCTTCCGGGAAGCCGGACCCCGCCGTCCCGGACTGAGGTTGTCCCGCCAGTTGGATGAGGCCCCGGACGTCGAAGGCGACGTCCGCGAGGACCTGGACCCCCTTGGGCATCGGCGCCAGACTGGCGCCTGGCTTCCCCAGCCAGTCGTCATCCAGCGCCGCCGTGTAGTGGGCCGTCAGGTCCACCAGTTCGTCATTCGCCTGCCGGCTCCGGGCCGGGATGGGGTGCTCGGGACTTGGATCGCGCTGCTTCTTCGCCATGACGGTCTCCTTATGTATCGTTGTGTGAGCTCGACCGGCCTGCCCAGCCGAGCGCATGCCAGGATAGGGTAGGTCTCAGGTCGGAGCGGGCTTCAGGATGCGACGATGACCTCCGGACCGCAGGCTCGGATGGCTTCCACGAGGTCGGGGTCCGCGCCGCTGTCGGTCACCAGCGTGTCCATCCGGTTCACGGGGGACAGGCTGTACAGCGATCTCCGGCCCAGTTTGGTATGGTCGGCGACCACGATCAGCCTCGTGCCGGCAGCCATCATCCGGCGCTTGGTCGCCGCAACCGCCGGATCGGTCACACTCAAGCCGCCCTCCACCGAGACGCCATCCATGCCCAGGATCGCCAGTTCGGTCCGAAAGCGGGCAATCGTGTCGAGCGCCACCTCGCCCAGGAGATGGCCATATCGCCGGTCGAGGGCGCCGCCCGTCACGTGGATCTGCGCGTCGGGGATCGCCAGCAGGTCGGAGAGCAGCGTCACGGCATTCGTCACGATCACCAGGTCGCGCGTGGTACCCAGATGGCGCGCGACGTACACGGTGGTGCTGCCCCCGTCGATCATCAGGGCGCTGCCGGCGGGCACCAGCGCCGCCGCCGCCCGCCCGATGGCATCCTTCTCCGGCTGCAACGCCGCCATGCGCGCCTGGAATGAGGACTTCTGCGTGATCAGGCCGTCGTGCAGCGTTTCGGAGGCGATCGCGCCGCCGTGGACCCGGGTGACGATGCCGCGCGCCTCCAGCTCGTTGAGATCCAGCCGGATGCTGGACGCGCTGACCTCGAACGCGTCGGCCAGATCGTTGACGCTCACTTTGCCGTCGGCCATGACACGCTGGATGATCAGTCCCAGCCGCTCTTCGCGAAACGTCGTTGGAGGCATCGTCCTCTCGTTAGCGCTTGATTGTGCGCGTTTGCGCTCGATATCTCGAATATACACGCACATACGCGCGTGTCAAGGGTCCGAGGAAGCTCGCGTACCGGGATGGAATCCTGTGGGTGCCGGGGCCTATACTGCCGGATCGGCCAGGAACGCGCTTCGGAGGCGGAGGGAGATCTAGAGGATGGTGGGCCAGAGCCGGGTGCGGGCAGGCCGGGGCCGGGCCCAGATGCCCGGCGCCTCCGGGGTCAGCGGGGGCGTTGCGCGAGCCGGTCTTGCCTGCCGCACCGAATGGGGTGATGGTGTCCATCGGGCAGTCTTTTTCTGCGCGGGTCAGTGTGAGGACGGGGTGGGATGGATTGGCGAGAGCGTTTGACGCGCTGTGGCTGCGGGCGTATGCTGCTCGTAGCCCTATTGACCCCATCCTGCCGGTGTAGAGGAGCCTATGCCAACCGACAACAGCGATCGGATCGACGATGGTCCCCTGGAGGATGCTTTGGCCGCGCTGCGCGCCTTTGGCCTGGATGCCTATCTGACCGATGACGACGACCCGGCCCTGTGGGCTGCAGCCCTCGCCTGTCATTGGGCGGCGGTCGACGACGCGGCGCTCGGCGTCGATGACCTTCACTTCGGTGTCGGGCGGGAGCCCGCGAGCGCCGACGAGCCGACCGCACTCAGTGGTATGGTCTCGATCGATGAGTGGTGTTTCGAGCGGATCGATGATCGCCGGCTGCGCGCGGTGGTGTGCGTGGCAAAGCCGGCGGTGACGTGGCCATCGTCCGGCGGCGTCGCAGCGATGGTGAGCGGGCTCGCCCTGCCGGCGGGCTTCGTGTTGGGGCGGGGGAGCGACACGATCACGATCTCGCGCCCGAGCCGCGGCGTCGACACCGCGCTCGTCTACCGCGGCCAGTCGGCGCCATTCGCGGGAACCGGCGCCACCCGGCGCTGGGTGCGCGGGGACGATGGGCGCTGGGCCGAGACGGGGGAGTTTACCAGTCGTTGGCTGTCGTAGGGCGGTGTGGCAGGACCTGCGTGACTCACGTAGGGACGCGAGCGCCGGTCGGCGATGACACGATCCAGACACGCCGTGTCCGACCTGGTCCGGGATCCCACTTCCCTGCGGCGCCGCGTACTCTTCATCAAACCTACATATAACCTTCACGAGGGCTTCACGTGCGTCGGTTATCCTATGTGTGTAGTTAGGAACAAACGGAGCAGCACATATATAGCCTATTGTGGAGGATACTGATGAAGAAGTGGATGATGATGATCGGCAGTCTGGTGGTGGCAGTTGTTGTGGCGACGATGGCGACGGGGGCCGTGCTGGCGCGCGGTGGGCCCGATAATGGTGGGATGACGGCCGCCGGGGCGGCCCGTGGTTTTGTGGATGCGGATGGGGACGGCGTGCGCGACCTCGATGGCAGTGGGTACGGAAATGCCTACGGGTTCGTGGACGTGAACGGTGACGGCATCAATGATCGCTACGCTACGGGCGATGGCGTACCCAACCTCGACGGCACGGGATCCGGATACGGTCGCGGCTACGGGTTCGTCGATGAGAATGGCGATGGTGTGAACGATCGATACGTCGATGGCGAGGAGTGCACGCCGCTGCTCGACGGGACTGGGACGGGTCGTGGGGGTCGCTGGAGCCGCTAGAGCGGAACCGGTGAAAAGGACGAGGGCTACGGCCCTCGTCCTTTCTTGTTGTCAGTGACATACGGCCTCCAGTGGGCGCTCCGGGTGCCTGGCACTTCCGCGCTTTCCGAAGCGCGAGTGCCTGGCACCTTCTGCGTCCTCGAATGCCGCCTCGAGCTGCAGGCGTGTGGGGCTCTTCCGCCGGCCAAAGTTGACGTTGCGCAGGAAAGCGACGTGCGTCCCGATGCCCCGCGGTGCCCTCGGGCGCTCTCCCTTTGACGGCTTGTTCATCAACGCGTTGTCTCAGGCCCTGGTGTCCAACCTGTAGGAGGGGTGCATCAGCCCCGTCGGGGGGTAGAACTCGTCGCGCAGGTAGCGGAATCCGAGCCGCGCCAGCAACCGTCGCGAGGCCTCGTTCTGCGGATGGTGCCCGGCGACGAGCGCGCGCACGCCCAGCACGTCGAAGGCGTAGGCAATCACGGTGCGAGCGGCCTCCGAGCCGTACCCCTGGCGCCAGTATGCCGGGCGCAGATGGAAGCCAAGCTCCAGCACGCCTTCTTCGGCATAGGGACGCAGCCCGCAGCATCCCACGTGCGCGCCATCCGCAAGCAGGAAGACCGGCCAATACTGCACGCCGTGCTCCGCCTGGGTCGCGATCTCACGCGCCAGCCGCTCGCGCACTTGCTGCTCGCTGAACGGCCCGCCGAACAGGCGCGTCACCGCCGGATCGCCCCACAGCCCCAGCGCCAGGTCGACGTCGTCCGCCGACCACGTCCCGAACCCCAGGCGCTCCGAGCGCAGGAAGTAGGCCCGTGGCGTAGTCGCGCTCATATGGGACGGGATTCCTTCAATGATCAGGTCGCAGAGCTGCGGAAGCGCCGCGAGGTCGTCAGGTCGCTCGATGGCCCGGATGGGGACGGTGTTGGCGAGTTGGCCCAGGACGCGGAAGTCGCGGGCGCGCATCTCGGGGCTCAGGAAGCGGTCGAGATAGCCGTTGGTGGCGAGCGTGAAGATGCGGTCGGCGGGAGCGATGGGCTCGATGGAGGGTGCCGCGCAGTCTGTGCGGGGTCGCAGGACGTAGATCGCGGCGATGGGCAGGGGCTCAGATTGGTGGACCCATCGCCCGTCGGTGGGCTCTGGCGCAAGGTCGATCCAGCGCTTCTCCATCACGGAGAGAACGCGCGGCAGTGTCTCGGGGTCGAGGTCGGTGAGCTCGCGGATGGTGGCGGGCCAGAGGCGGACGCGCGGCAGGCCGGGTTGGGCCCAGACGCCTGAGGGGCGCGGGTCGAGCGCGACCAGGTCGTCGGTCAGGATGGCGCAGCCGCGGTTGGCGAGCGCGCCGGTGAGCGTCGTCTTGCCCGCGCCGGAGGTGCCGAGCAGGACGATCGCCCGGTCGCCGACCGCGAGGGCGCATCCGTGGAGACAGGTGACCCCGCGGAGCCGCAGGACCATGCCCAGGACCGAGCCGAAGAGGTAGGGATAGACGTCGGACTCTGGCAGGGCGGGGCTCCATGCGCACGTGATCTCGGTGCCGCGGTCGTCGAAGACGAACTCGACGATGCTGTCGACGACGCGATAGTGAGCGCGCCAGGAGGGACCGTCAGGCCCCTCCTGGCGCCAGATGATGTGCAGCGGCTCACCATGCGGGTCGCACTGAGGGCTCTCATACCAGCGGGGCATTCGGCCATCGCCCGCTGGTGGCGGGCCGGCGGCAAATCGAATGGCGACCCGACCGAACGCGACCAGTTTGCCACCACTACTTCCTGGATCCTCGGTGTGCGTAGCGATACGTAACCCGTAGCAGTTGGCAGTGCGCCACGGATCAAGTTGGCTCTGCGAGTCCTTCATCGGAGCAGAAAGCACGATGGCTTTCGTGGTAGCCCAGGCACTGGACCCGCTAGACTGTGTTGGCGCAGGGACCCAACGTGGCCTACGCTCATCTCGCGGCGCTCAACGACCCAATCACCTAGGGCAGATGTCACTACGACATCGTGGGGGGACCATAGACCACATGAGAACTCGCCCGGCCGTCGAGCCCCTGGGTTTGACCCAAGCAGATGCCCTCACGGTGCCGTGATGCCGCAGTTTTTGGGCGGTGACAGGAGAGATGAGTCCTGACGCCATCCTCCAGAGATCTCGCCAAGACGTGGTGCTCTGCTATGGTTACGCTCCTGCTGTACGTGACGGCGAACCATCATAACATCATCCAGACAACACAGCGACTTGTCAACTGCGGTACTCTAGCCCCGCGGTTGAGGTGGGAGTGTGGGCTGCTTGCTATGACCTTGTGATACGCGAATGTAGTGGTCGCTGGTCTTGGTTGGGAAGACGTACGGCGGAGCGCCGCATCGGAGATTCCGCGGCGTCGGGATGTGGCCTTTCTGCTGGCTCGGACTTGGTCACCGCGGCGATCATTGCGTGCCCGAGGCGGGCACCAGGGCGACCAACACGCCGTCACAATGGGTGGGCCGTAAATGGTCAGCGCTCCGACAAAGGCGCTCATGCCTGAGCTGAAAAGCTCGAACCCGCCAATCGCCAAGTCAAGCTAGGTGGCGTTAGAGTCCCAAGTGCGCCGGGCATCAAATCGCGGCAGGGTCGAGCCTCAGCTCAGACAGCTTTATGCTTTGGTCGTCGGAGGTGAACTCGACGACCAAAGCATTAGGGTCCTGCACACCGGAACGACGGACAAAACCCGTCCCGTAGCAAAACTGCACGCATTGACTTGCTGGACGAGAGTCGACTGGGACTCGCGCACCATCAAGAGTCGATCTCTTGACCCGCAGCGTCGGGCGGCGACTTGCGTAACGCTCTGCCAGCGCACCACCGTATGATGGGCTGGGGCCAATGTATGCCACGCATCATGAGACTAAAAAGTGTGGCCCACAGGCGCCGTTAGTCTCCCACTAGGCCGTTGGTCATAGACCGCTGGACCCACTAGTCCTACGTTTCGCTTGAGCAATGCGAAGCATATGAGCTACCTGGGCTATCGGGCACTAAGCCCTCAATTTCACCTATCGTAACTCCCCGTACAGTCCCGTGGCTCTGAAGTCTGGGCGTGTGGTACGTCAAACGGGCGTCTCTAAGTGGTTCCGGGATGTGGATGGACTTGGCTTGAGCTGACATGGTCGTACTTCCTCCTCGCGGTGATGTTAAGCTACCCAAATAGATCATACAGACAGTCTGCCATTTTGTCAACAGCCAGTCTGACATCATCGAGATGCGTTGAGTAGCTTAAGCCACAACGCTAGTTCGAGCGACCGATAGACGGTCTGCCGAGCGTCCACACAGTCATTGCCTGCAATCCAATGGTGTAGTTCCGTGGTGTCGATGAAAGCCTGCAAGGCTGGTACACGCCCGAGGTCCACGAGCCACACTGGAAGACCGTTGGCGCGCCAGTATGCGGGAAAGGGGAATCCGGACAAGGGGGCTTTGTGGCGCCGAAGGATGGCATCCGGTAAGCGCCGCTCCATGGCGGCCCGGAGCAGCGATTTCGGTCTCTCCACATCACGGGTGGTACACGTAGGGTCCACTCTAGCAAGCGCCTGTCGAAGAAGGGATGACGCGGGACGAGCGATATGCCGTAGGTTTCTGGCCCACTTGCTGACAGTACGTCCGACCAGAAGGGTGAGGCAAACATTAGGCGCTGACTGTCACGGAGTGCGCTCGGCCTGTGGACCGGTTCTGACTCGTCGGGCCCTGCCAGGCGATCTCTGAGCCTGGACTGAGCAAGTGCGCTAGGTCCTCGTGCACTAGCCGATCGACACCGTCACTGCGTATCAGAGCGCGCAGCGTCGACCGCACGCCGAGGCGTGGATGCGCGCCGTGGCGGAGGATGTCAACTGCGAGCCGGTCAAACCGCAGTTGGCGGACCTGCTCGAGCCAGTATGTCGGCGCCAGACGCATGTAGAGTCCCCGCCCTCCCCAGTTAGCAGGATGTTGCAGCCCATCTCAGCCGCGGTACCTACAGGTAGCTCGCTTGTTGGCAGCCATTGCTGCTGGCTGGGGGAGTGTGCCAGGAGATAACCTGCTGGAGAGACCAGGGCTGGCGCAGGTAGGCCGTGTGCTGATGAACACGCTGGCGGACGTCAAAGCGCTCCGCAACCATCTGCGCGTACATGAATTCGTCGTCGGGCATGATGTCGTCGACCGTTAAGGTGAAGGCCTCGAAGTCGAAGGGCCTCCCGCTCTCAACCAACAGCTCGTGAGCGATGGCAGTCACGCTGGTTGAGTCCAGGCCGCCGCTGAGGCCGATGATGAAGCGGTCGTTGCGTAGCCGGTCGCCGACGGCGGTGCGGAAGAGGTCGAGGAACTCCTCGGTGTACTGCTCCGGGTGCTTGTAGAAGAGGTAGTCGCGCTCCTCGGGCAGGTGGTCGTAGACCCAGGTGGTGATGTCGCTGTCGCCCTCGGACCACTGGAACGCCGTACACGGCGCAACAGCTCGAATGTCGACAAAGGCCGTGGCCTCGGCGTCGGTGCGGGGCAGCCTGAGTAGGAAGGTCGCGATGTACATATCGTCGAGTTCATCCGAGACGCCAGGATGACGCCGGACGGTGTGGAGTGTGTTGCCGATGATCAGCGTCCGGCCCGCGCGCGCGATGTAGAACGCCGCCGCGCCGAACTGGTCGCGGGCGCAGAGCAGGTGCCGGTTGGCGTCATCCCAGAGGATGAAGGCGAAGTCGCCGATGAGGTGTTCGACACAGGCGTCGCCCCAGGCGCAGTAGGCGTGGAGGATCAGCTCGGGATCGGTGACCGCGGCGTCGACCTCCACCCCGCGGCGTGAAGCTCGCCGATGAGGTCGGCGCGCCCGTCGACGCGAGCGTCTGCAGCGATCCACACGCGCCCTTCGAGGCTGCACGGCCCGGTCTCGTGCTCCGCCTCGAAGGTGGTTCTCAGGACCGCCTGGCCGAGTCCGACGCGACCCGGCATCCCACCGTCTCCAGGCGAGATCCACGTGCCCTGACCGTCGGGGCCACGGTACGCCATTGAGGCCGTGAGGTGTTCCAGGAGTTGCCGATCGACAGGAGCGCTGTCCAGGTTGATGAGACCGATGATCCCGCTCACGTGAAGTTTGCTCCTTTCGGTAGGAATGAGGCCTCGAAAGGCACGAAACGCTCGTGCACGCCGGGTCCTGCGTTGATCGGGCGACCCTCGTCCTCGACCCAGGCGTGGGCCAGGAACCACCCTCGGCGCGGACGCCGATGCGAAGTCGGCCTCGATCCCTATCGCGCTGCAGGAGCCACCAGAGGACGAGCGAGCGCGAAAGGCAGTTACCTGGAATGGGCCGTGCTGGCTGGTGTAGCGGATGAGGCGTCGCGCACGGGCGAGGGTCCGCCCTCCAGCTCAACTGCGCAGGCAGGGGAACCGCCGCGCCAGACCTCGCGAGCGCGGCCTGCGTCCGCTGGAGGCCCAAGAGGCGCACGCTCAACGCCGTGAGCGGGAGGGCGACGACGATCTGCAGCAGCATCACGCGCCCGGCGGGACGCAGCGAGCGGAGCTTGCGCAGCAGGCGGATCATGGGGCGATCGAGAGCCGTGGCACGCCGCGGTTATTCCGCTTCGACCAGGCCGTGGGCGGCGAGCTCGGCGATGAGCTGCGCCATATCGTGGCGCAGGGTCGCTTCGTCGACCTCGTAGATCTGCAGCAGGGCCTCGACGGCGGCCTCGGGATCGCCTGACTCGCACATGAGCTGCCACATGCGCGTGCCGACGTCGTCCAGGCTGTAGTACTCCTCGGTCTTGAGGTCCAGAAGCACGCTCTCATCCTCGACCTGCTGGACGAGGACGTCGGCGCCTGGCGTGACTCGGATAGGAAGGGTGTCGGGCATCGGTGTGTCTCCTCGGTTGCGTTGGCTAGGGTCCTCTCGTCTCGTTGGCGTCATTCTATCGCGGAGACCAAGAGTCGCAAGTGAGCCTCCGGTTGTCTCGATCCGTGATCCTTCATCAAATCTACATAGTGCCTTCACGGAGGCTTCACGTGCGCCGGTTATCCTATGTGCGTAGTCAGGAACAAACAGAGCAGCACATATATAACCTATTGTGGAGGATACTGATGAAGAAGTGGATGATGGTAATCGGCAGTCTGGTGGTGGCAGTGGTCGTGGCGACGATGGCGACGGGGACCGTGCTGGCGCGCGGTGGGCCCGACAACGGTGGGATGATGGTCGCCGGGGCGGCCCGTGGGTTTGTGGACGCGGATGGCGATGGCGTGCGCGACCTCGATGGCAGCGGGTACGGAAATGCCTACGGGTTCGTTGACGCGAACGGTGACGGCATCAACGATCGCTACGTCGATGGCGGTGGGGTGCCCGCGCTGGATGGCACCGGCTATGGCTTTGGCTACGGCTTCGTCGACGCGAACGGTGACGGCATCAATGATCGCTACGCTACGGGCGATGGCGTGCCCAACCTCGACGGCACGGGATCCGGATACGGTCGCGGCTACGGGTTCGTCGATGAGAACGGCGACGGTGTGAACGATCGGTACGTCGACGGCGAGGAGTGCACGCCGCTGCTCGATGGGACGGGATTCGGCGGTCGCTGGAGCCGGTAAGGCAGACAGAACGACGCTATAGCTGATCGGTGCCGGGGAGCCCTCCAACGGTGGAGGCGCTGCCCGGCACTTTGGCATGTTGGGATGCGGCGTCGAGGCGCGACGTCTGAGGCGCCGGAACGACTGAAGTCGTTACTACGAACCTCAATCATCTCCTCAACAGGCCATCAGGGTCCATCCGAGAGGGCTCTTCGGAGAGACCCCAAAGGTCTCAGCGCTGCCGAGCAACGGGCTTTCTTGCCAGGGACCCCAGCAGTCCAAGGGCCAGACCGCAACCCGCGCCCACAAGGCCCAGCAGTGCGAAAAAGGGAAGTCGGCCGAGGAGCGGCGCATCTCCGGAGTAGCCCGCCACCATGAAGATAAACGCGAGCGCGAATCCGTAGGCTGCCCCGTTGACCGGGGCGTGAGGTCTGCCACTCCAGTAGCCAAGCAGCAGCCCAACGATGGCCCAGGGGATGAGGCTGAGTCCGGAACCCACGAAGAGAACCCTCGAACCGATCACACCGAGGGCCGCACCGGCGACTACTGAGACAAGCAGCTTCAGCATACTCGATGCCTCCCCACGCGCAGATCCCTCACGTCCCCACGCAGCCCCGCGCGTCACGCCGGCTCGCCCACGCTGCGCTCGCGCAGTGCCCGCCGTGCAGCACTGACGGCCGTACCGGTGGCCCAAATCATCACCAGGATGGAGGTCAGCCACTGCGCAGGGGTCGACACCAGGCCCAGCAGGCCATAGGAACTGGTCATGAACATCTCCGGTATGATGAGAAAGCAGGCAACTCCCCACACTGCTGCTGCCATCAACATAACGAGCATCGAGCCCGACACGACTGCCGCCGGGATGGCAGCGAAGCGCAGTGACTGCCCGCCGATCTCGCTGCGGCGCACCGCGCTGGTCACACCCCACGTGGAGAGGATCGCCCCGCCGATGAAGAGCACGACGACGACGGTGAAACGCAGGGCGTAATAGACGCCATAGGACACGGGCCGGCTGTTGATCACGGCCATCGCCGTCCCGACGAAGCCTGCCGTGACCGCCAGCGAGGCCAGGGGCATAGCCAGCCGGAGCAGGACGTCGCGCCGGCGCTCGGTCATCGCCTTGCGCAGCACGGTTACCATCAGCGGGAGCCCGCCGACCGCGGTCGCGATCAGCGCGACGACGGAGAACACCTCCAGCACGGTCCACGGGATCGCCAGCGCCAGGTGCGCGCGGATGGCGTCCGGCAGCGGCGTATCGTCGGCCATGCCGTTCAGGTACATCCCCGCCACGATGAACGCGACGAAGGACCACAGGACGGTGAACTCCGCCTTGCGCAGTTTGGTGTTCATGAGAAATAACCTCCGATCGGCAAACTCGGGGTGAAAATGGGCGTCGAGCGCGCCCAGCATCACGTCGAAAAAGAAGAACGGGGTGGGGCGCAGGTCTTCCAGCAGCGCTTCAAACTCGACGCCATAGCGGTCCTGCCACGCGCGAGGGTAGAGCCGAACCAGCCAGCGCATCTCAGATCGCCTCCGCCAGCCGCCGCAGCCCAATCTCGGCGATGTCCTGCAGGGCGGAAAGCTGCTCCTGCAGGAACGTCACCCCCAGGCCGGTGAGTCGGTAGGGTTGGCGGCGGTTGTCGGTCTCGAGCGGTTCGATCAGGCCGCGCTGCTCCAGCCGGGCGATGGCGCCGTAGAGCGTGCCCGGCCCCAGCTTCACGCCGGCCATCGCCTCGATATCCTCCATCATAGCGTAGCCGTGTCTCGGCCCACCCGCCAGGCTGGCGAGGATCAGCAGTGTGGGATCCGAGAAGCGTCCCAGGTCATCTGTCTTCGTTGTCATGCGATACCCACCTGTTATTACGTCTCCCGTAGTATTACGTACGACGTAATAGTAGCACCACTGAGGACCCTTGTCAAGTGCGAGGTGCGCTCGTGCACCCCACCTGACGCCCCGGCGTGGTTGACACGGCGGGGCGCGTGCCTATGCTGGGTCTGGCTAGATCAAGCTCACCTGAAGGGAGATGCTGATGCCAGACCACTGGACCGATAGTGACGTAACGGTAAATGGCGCGCGAATGCATTACGTGCGCACGGGGAAGGGCGACAAGCCGCCGCTGGTGTTGCAGCACGGATTCAGCGACGACGCGTGGTGCTGGGCGCCGACGGCGCGCGATCTGGAGGCGACGTGGGACGTCGTGATGCCTGATGCGCGCGCGCACGGCAAGTCGGCGCGGGTCAGCCGGGCGAGGAGATCGACCAGGCGGCCGACCTGGCCGGGCTGATGCGCGCGCTCGACCTCGGGCCGGCGGTGGTGGGTGGGCACTCGATGGGAGCGTTCATCGCTTCGGAGTTGGGAGCGCGCTTCCCGGAGATGGTGCGGGCGATCATCCTGGAGGATGCACCGTGGTGGATTCCCCAACCCGGCGCCGAACCGCGCGGCCACATGGGGCGGCAGAGCCCCAACGCCAAGTGGATCTTCGCGATGGCGGGGATGACCGTCGACGAGGTGGTGGCGCAGGAGCGTCCCAAGCATCCCACGTGGCCCGATGAGGCGCTGCGCGCCTGGTGTGGGGCGAAGCTGGAACTGGATCCTGCGTTCTTCGACCTCGCCGGGCAGGGGCGCATGGACTGGCGTGAGGTCGCCAAGGCGCTGTCGTGCCCGGTGCTGCTGATCACGGCCGATCCGGCGGAGGGCGGCATCGTGACACCTGAGGTGGCCGAGATGGCGGTTGAGCTGAACGACCGGATTCGCGTAGTGAACATCCCCGGCGTGGGCCATCACATCCGGTTTGCGGCGTACGAGCCGTATATGGCGGCGGTGGAGGCGTTCCTCGCGGAGCTGGAGGCGTAACGAGCGATGGCCAATCCGTGTGGTTCTCCCTCCCCTCTCCCATCGAGTCTGCGAGGCGTGACGCGTGAGGGCCAATCCGTGTGGCCTCTCCTCCCCTCTCCCGTCGAGTCTGCGAGGCGTGACGCGTGAGGGCCAATCCGTGTGGCATCTCTCCCTCCCGCCTCCCATCGAGTCTGCGAGGCGTGACGCGTGAGGGCCAATCCGTGTGGTGTCTCTCCCTCCCCCTCTCCCATCGAGTCTGCGAGTATGGGAGAGGGGGAGGGCCGGGGTGGGGGTGAGGGCCCTCTCGCAGTGCTGCCATGATCGCCTACGACATCCAGGACATCACGAAGGTCTACCCAAAGCAGCCGCGCCCTGCCAACGACCACATCACGCTCCAGGTCGAGGAGGGCGAGATCTTCGGGCTGCTGGGGGACAACGGTGCCGGCAAGACGACGATGGTCCGCCAGATGGTCAACGTGCTGCGTCCCACGTCGGGCACGATCGCGCTCTTCGGCAGAGAGGTGACCCACGATCCCTTCCACGTGACGACGCTCGTGGGGTATATGCCGCAGGAAGCCCGTGCGCTCAACAACGCGACGGTGGGCGCCTCCCTGCGCTACACGGCGCGGCTGCGCGGGTTGAGCCGGCGCGACGCCCAGGCCGAATGCGACCGGCTGCTGGGGCGCTGGCAGATGGGGCCGATCCGCGATACCCCCACGTCGCGGCTCTCGGGTGGCGAGCGGCGGCTGATGCGGCTCGCCGTGGCGATGGCCGGGCAGCCGCCCGTGCTGATCCTCGATGAGCCCACCAACGACCTTGCACCGCAGCGCCGCCGGCTGGTGTGGGAGACGTTGGGTGAGCTGAACCGCGAACGGGGTACCACGATCATTTTCATCACCCACGACGCGATCGAGGCCGAGCGCGCGATCCGGCGGGTGGGGATCATGCGCGAGGGTAAGCTGGTGGCGGTGGGCGTGCCGAGCGCGCTCAAGCGCGAGGTGGACCGCAAGCTGCGGCTGGAGCTCTTCTTCAGGCCCTCGTCGCCGCCGCGATTGCCCGCCGGGCTGGAAGTGCAGGAGCTGCAGCCTGGCCGCTGGATCTCGTGGATCGACCGCGGGGACGCGTCGGCCGTGCTCGACCGGCTGGACCTGGAGCGGTTGGAGGACTTTCACCTCTACTCGGCCACGCTGGAGGATCTGTATATGCACTATACGGCGGGGAGTGGTGAGTAGGGAGAAGGGGGAGGAGAAACCTTCGCAAGCCCGCTCTGAAGCACGGCGGGCCAAGGGTCCGGAAACCTTGCGAAGGGTGGGGGCGCTCCATCGCCAGTCGCTGTGGACGCAGTTCGGGGTGCTCTTTCGCATCGAGATGACGAACTGGCGATGGGGCTGGAGCGGGATGCTGCTGCGCGGGACGCTGACGCCGCTGCTGAGCCTGATCGCGCTGGGGGTCTTTGCCCGCGACGCGGGCCCCGAGGCCGTCGTCTACGTGGCCACGGGCAACGTGGTGGTGGGGCTGCTCTTCGGCACGATGGACATGGTGCAGAGCCACGTCACGTTCCTGCGGTTTGACGGCGCGATGGATTACTTCGCCACGCTGCCCATCGATCGCTTCGTGCTGATCCTCGCGATGGCGGTCTCGTTTCTGCTGATGTCGCTTCCCTCGCTTTTCATCACGATCCTCGCGGGGCCCGCACTGCTGGGGCTCTCCTTTCGCCTCAGCCCCCTTCTCGCGGTTGTGGTCCCGCTGTGCACGGTCTCGCTGGCAGGGGTGGGCGGATTGCTGGGGCTGATCGGGCGGTCGCGCGACGAATCGCTCAACCTGGGGTTCATCTTCACGTTGCTGCTGACGGCGATGGGGCCTGTGGTGATCCCGCCCGACCGGCTGCCCGCATTCATGCGGGTACTGGGATGGGTCGTGCCGTCGACGTACGCGGCGTCCGCCTTCCGCCAGACGCTGATCGGGCCGGTGACAGGGCGGCTGGCGCTTGACCTCGGGGTGTTGGCCCTCGTGACCGTCGTCTCGCTCGGGCTTGTGGGGCGCAGGATGGCCTGGCGGCAGGAATAGCATGCTTCGTCTCCCGAGGGGGAGGATGTATACTGGGGGTAATGAGACTTGAGCGCCCTCTGGGGCGCAAAGGAGGACCAACAATGGCAAAGTCATACGAGTCCGACGTCCTCGAGACGTCGGCGGGCGATCTGACGATCACGTTCCTCGGTCACGGGACCTTGATGCTCGAGATCGGCGGCAAGGTGATCCACGTCGATCCCTACGGTCGGGTGGCGGACTATGGCGGCCTTCCCAAGGCCGATCTGGTGCTGCTGACGCACGACCACGGGGATCACCTGGACCCGGCGGCGCTGGGCAAGATTCGCACTGCGAAGACGCAGGTGGTGATGACGCAGGGCTGCGCGGGCCGCGTGGACGGCGGCATCGTGATGCGCAACGGGGACACTCGGACCGTCGCAGGCATTCAGATCGAGGCGGTGCCCGCATACAACATTCTGCACGAACGCGCGCCGGGCCAGCCGTACCATCCCAAGGGTGCGGGCAACGGCTACA
Source organism: uncultured Chloroflexia bacterium (assembly GCA_963775195.1). GTDB lineage: Bacteria > Chloroflexota > Anaerolineae > B4-G1 > SLSP01 > PWVB01. Next base: position 711,961 of record CAVZIC010000015.1, on the reverse strand, counting down.
TCCTCACCTTCGGCGACACGCGGGTCTACCTGGCGGGCGACTCGGAGAACACGCCGGAGATGAAGGCGCTGACCGGCATTGACGTCGCCTTCCTGCCGATGAACCTCCCCTACACGATGACGCCCGAGATGGTCGCGGACGCCGCCAAGGCATTCCGGCCCAAGGTCGTCTACCCCTATCACTACGGCGACACCGATACCTCGCGCTTGGTGAAGCTGCTCAGTGGCGAGCCCGATATCGAGGTGCGGATTCGCGACCTGGCGTAGGTTAGGCATGCAGGGGGAACACCCGTCGCACTCTCATCGCTGGCCCCTTTCGGAATCCTGGTCATCCGTTATGTGGACAATCAGAGGAGAGGAGGTTTGAGATGACGATCATCAATCGCAGGCTGTTCACGGTACAACCGGACCAAGATGGTGGAGGCGGCTGAGTTGCTCAAGGCCGAGGCAGAGGCATATCGACCTCTACACTGCGCCGTTCCGCGTCTACGTCCCGATTTGTCGCACCGGAGGGGCTGGTCGCCGTTGAGTGCGGAGTACGATGACCTAGCCGAGTACGAACGGAAGAGGGCAAGAGGCGTACCATGGAACGCCCTGAGACTGTTGGTTCGTGTCCGAAGATTGGTCCAAGCTCCGAGATAGGGCCGGTGCACAACGCAGATCGACAAGCCTGGCAGCGGCAAGTCGGGCGTTCGACGAGTCGGTAAACACCGTCGCCGTGCGCTGGGTCCGGTATCACGAAGCCGGACCGCGGCGCACCGGACGTCAGTTCGAGCGGCCATACGGTCGAGGAGTTCGTGACAGCCCGGCACTCGCGTCGTCCGAGTCTCACTGGCACGAGCCGGCGTGGTTCGGCGAGCAGGTACTGGAGATGGAGTACGCGGACTTACCCGTGTACTTCGCCGCTGGTCGTCCGAGTGGAGCGCGAAGCCGACGACCCCGGCCTATCACGCAAAGGTGAGCCCGCTGCTTGCAGACGGTGGGACGACCGAGGTGTCGCAGTTGGTGTAGGCACAAGTGCCGCAGAGACGCAAGTGCCGGGGACGTGCCTCGAGAGGCGTATTCCCGGCACTTTTCGGTCTCAGCTAGGGCGAGGCGCCGCACAGCCGGTACCGGCAGACGGCGGTGACAACAAGGCGGGCCGCCGACCCTGAGGTCGGCGGCCCGATGATGTATCCCTGAGCTTTCGCGGAGCGGGGACAGATGCTGGGTGGTCCGGCGCGGTGCGCTACGCCGGGTGCTGACTACTGGACCTTGTAGACACTCCACAGGTTCTCGGGCGTGACCAGGCCTTCGAGATCATCCGGGACGACCTTGAAGCCGGCGAAGGCGTTGCGATAGGCGAAGACGTTGCCCTTCACGACCAGCGGCAGGTCGGGGATATCGGTGGTGATCTCGGTCTGGAAGACCTTCATCCACTGATCGACAACAGCCGGATCGGACGCTGAGCGCATCTCGCCCATGGCCTCGACGGCCTTGTCGTTGACCCAGTTCATCCAGTTGAGGCTGGAGTCCGGCAGGAACAGGTCGCTGGCCGAAGCCTCCACGTCGTCGATGATGCCCCACGTGTTGATGGAGATCTGGTAGTTGTTGCGGCCCTGGGGCTCGCGGTAGAGCTGCTCGAGCTGCACGGGCTTGTCCAGACCCCGCGGGACCAGCTGAATCCCGGCCTGCAAGGCGTCCTGAGCGAGGACCGTGGCGATCTTCTCGTGCTCGACGTAGTTGACGGCGTAGATCATATCGAAGCTCAGGTTCTCACCCGAGGGAGCGTTGACGATGCCATCGCCATCCGTGTCAACGTAGCCGGCGTCGGCGAGGACGGCCTTTGCGCCCTCGATGTCGAAGGAGGGATAGTAGATGCCGAAGTCGAACTGGGTGTAGAGCGGTGAGATCGCGCCGGGCATGGCCTCGGCGTTGCCGCCGTAAGCGAAGTTAACGATCTTATCGCGGTCCACCGTCATGGCGATGGCCTTGCGTACGGCTACATCGGCCAACAGCGGGTCGTGCAGGTTGAAGTGCATATGCTCGTAGCCCAGATCGATCGTGGGGGCCAGCGTGATGCCCTCGGCGTTCTGAAGATCGGCTGCCGCTTCTGACGTCAGCGGGCGGGCTGCGACGTCGATGTCGCCGGATTTGAGGGCCAGTACCATCGTGTTGGGATCCGGATAGGGCTTGAAGACGAGGGTATCCACGTAGGCCTTATCATCGGTGGGTGCGAAGGGGAAGTCCGCGACACGCTCAAACTGGAAGTACTCGCCGATCTTGTAGTCGGTCATCTTGAACGGACCGAAGCCGACGAAACTCTCATCAATGAAGTTTTCCACATCCGTGGCCTTGGACCAGACGTGGGAGGGCACGATGCGAACCCAGAAGCCGATCTGGCTGATGAACTTGGGATAGGGCTTCGCCAGCGTGAAGACGATGGTCTGGTCATCCACGGCCTGCCAGGTCACCCCTTCGAGCACGGTGTACGTCCACTGGAACTTCCCTGCGTAGACGGCGTCGTAGGTCCAGGCGATGTCCTGTGCCGTGATCGGCTCGCCGTCCGTCCACTTGAGGCCCTCTTTGACCCGAACGGTGACCGTCAGGCCATCGTCGGAGTACTCGGGCGCCTCGATGATGTAGGGGACCTTGTTGCCGTTCTGGTCGAGATAGAACAAGGTGGGGTAGGTCGCATTGAGCATCAGCGACGTGTTGATCTCATTACTCACGAGTGCGTTGAGCGTGTCGGGATCGCTGCCGATGCCTACGGTGAGCGTGACGTCCTGCTTGTCACTCCCCTGGGCACCGCAGCCGGCGAACGTCGCCGCCAACGCGATCAAGGCAATGAACGCCAAGAGCTTCTTAGTCATTGTTTCTCACTCCTATCATGATGGTTGCGTGGTGATGTGCTCCGCGATAGCAGACTGGGACACCGAAACATGCAAGCATAGAGCTCACCCGGGGAGGGGCGTTGCGATCGAACCGGCGGCGCAGCCTCATGCTGCGGATGCTCCCGGGTTGAGGATTATCTCTCCGGCGCGCGCCGGCAGCACGCGCCCATCGTCGACCGTCACTTTGCCGTTGACGAGCACGTAGGCGACGCCCTCGGCAGTCCGCATGGGGTCCTTTGGATCGATTTCGTCCGGCGTCGGGTAGCGGTAAGCATCGAGGTCGATTACCGCGACGTCGGCCTTCATGCCCGGCCTCAGGATGCCCCGGTCGAAGATCCGGAACTGGGTGGCGGCCATCGAGGTGTTGCGCCGCACGATCTCCTCCACCGGCACACCCTTCTCCCGGTACATGCCCATGAAGATGGGGAAGGCGCCGGGGCGCTGGAGCTCATACCACGACCCCGGATCCCAGGGCTCGCCGAAGATGACGTCGGACCCCACCATCACCAGCGGATTGTCGATGATGCTGTCGGCGTGGGGCGCCCACGGGAAGTCCTGGCGGCTCGGGCCGCCCAGCCAGAAGAGGGTGGTCTCGCATTCGTCGCCGAGCAGATCGAGTAGCGCCTCCTTGGGCTCCTCGTAGCCGCGAGCTGCGGCGATGGCCGCGATGGACTGCCCCTCGGTTGCGGCATCGCCGGTGTTGTAGACGAAGACGGTGTCCATCTCGTTGCCGAAGAGGTAGGCGTCCCTGAGCACCAGGGCGCGCCCCTCCGGCGTGTGCAGGGCGGCCTTGACGCCCTCGACGCCCTGGTCGAAGAGTTCGGATGAGACCGCCATCACGAACTGCAGCAGGCGGTCCTTGCGGACGCAGTGCCCGGTGCTGCGCGGGATGGTGTCGACGAGTACCTCGACGCCGCGCTTGCGCGCGTCCAGGATCAGGTCGTAGGACTCGGGGCTCGTGGGCTTGAGGTGCGAGACCTGCACGCGCGCCCCCGATCGCTCACCGATCTCGATCGCTTCCTGGGTCGACTCGACGATGCCGATGTAGTACCGTGCGTGGGTGGCGTAGACGCCGTCGTGCTGCGCCACGATCTTGGCGCACTTCACGATCTCGTCGGTGTCGGCGTAGCGGCTCGGAATGTAGGAGAGACCGGTCGAGAGCCCCAGGGCACCCTGGCTCATGCCCTCGTCGATGGCGCCCAGGATCTCCTCCTCCTCGGCGGGCGTCGGCGCTCGATCCTCTGCTCCGCCCATGGCGGCCCAGCGGATGGTGCCGTGGCCCAGCAGGAACCCCATGTCGATGTTGGCCCCGAGCCGGCGGACCAGGTCGCAGTACCCGGCGAAGTCGTGCCACACCGGCTGCTCGCGCGTGTACTTCTCCAGGGCCTCAGCCGTGATCAACCCGTTCTTGTAGTAGTACTCGTAGACGGCGCGCGAGTCACCGGGGGTGACCGAGTGGCCGCAGTTGCCGTTGATGGTCGTCGTCACCCCCTCCTTGAGAAACACCTCGAAATCGCCGTCATTGAGGACGACGGTCTCCTCGTGGACGTGGGGGTCGATCAGGCCCGGGCACACCATCCTGCCCTGTGCATCGATCTCACGCAGGCCCTGCCCCGTGATCTTCGTGGCGATCCGGGTGATTCTGTCGCCCTCAATCGCCACCTCGCCGCGAAAGCCCGGCGAACCCGTGCCGTCGACGATGAACCCATTGCGGATGATGATGTCGTATGGCTGCATAGATACCTCGCTAGAAATGACGTTGGAACGTTGGAACGTTTGAACGTGCAAACGTGTAAACGTGAAACGTTACTACGCTGGAACGACCATGCTCTCCAGGTCCTTGGGATACTGGGTCAGGGCGACCGGGCCGTCCTCTGAGACCCAGACGATGTCGGAGTGGCGGAAGCCGGACATGCCCTCGATGTAGATGCCCGGCTCGCTGGAGAAGATCATGCCGGGCCGGATGACGGTCTTGTCGCCCATCGCAATATAGGGCGTCTCGTGTTCCTCCAGCCCCTTGCCGTGGCCGGTGCGGTGGCGGATATACTCGCCGTACCCCTCGGCACGGATGAAGCCGGCGACCTGCCGGTCCACGTCCTCGCAGACGGTCCCGGGCTGCATCAGCTCGATGCCGAGCGCCTGGGCGCGCCGCATCACGTCGAACGCCTTGCGCCACTCGGCGCCAGGTGAGCCCAGGAAGAAGGTGCGCTCGCACTCCGTCCGGTAACCCCAGACGTTGGCGCCGCAGGAGAGCATCATCGGCTCGTTCTCGTTGACCGCCCGGGCGCTCGGGAGGGCGTGGGGCAGGGCGGTGCGCGGGCCGCTGGGGACCAGCGCACCTGCCGGACCGCCGGGCACGTAGATGACCTCGCCCATATCCTCGATCATCTTGTCGACCGTCGCCACGGTCATCCGGTTCAGCAGGCCCAGCTCGGTCGCGCCGGGCTTGAGCATCTCACGGCCCGCGCCGACGATGTAATCGGAGTAGGCCGCGGAGAGTCGCAGCATGGCGACCTCCTCGTCGGACTTGATGACGCGTGAGGGCTGGACGACATCCTCCTCGACGACCTCGGGCAGGAGTTCTGTCAGCCGGCGGTAGGCGGTGAGCCCGACCTGGTCGACGGCGACCCTGTGCAGCTTGCCGAAGCCTCGGGTCAGGGTGGTGTCGAGACAGTCGTAGAGATCGGCACCGGCGGCGTAGTTGTCCTCGTAGGCGTCGACCGCCGCGAAGTGCGCCACTTTGCGGGCCTCGTGTGCCTCCATTGCCGGGGTCACGGCGACCACGCTGGCGTCGTTGTGGACGTACAGAATGACCGGGCGCTTCCCGGGATGGTAATAGAGCCCCAGGTAGAAGACGTTGTAGGGGTCGAGGATCAGTGCGCCATCCAGGCCGCGGGCGCGGATGACGTCTGTGATGTTGTGGATACGGCGTGCGTATTCCTGACTGCTGAAGCCCTGGCTCATACTGTCTCCTTATGCTATCCGCGCGTGATCTTCGGATTGAGCGCGTCGCGTATGCCCATACTCAGGAAGTTGAACGAAATGACGAACCACACGATGGCGATGCTTGGAAAGAGTGAGTACCACCAGGCGGACGCGAAGGCGCCGCTGGCGTGGGCGTTGTGCAGGATCTTGCCCCAACTGAAGGTCGAGGGGTCGCCCAGCCCCAGGAAGCTGATGGCCGACTCGGTGATGATCGACGTCGCCATCACGACCGTCAGGTTGATGAAGACAGGGGTGCTGGCATTGACCAGAATGTGCTTGAAGATGATCTTGCCGGTACGGATGCCCAGGCACCGGGCAGCCTCGATGTACTGCATGCTCGACACCTGCAAGGTCGACGCGCGGGTGATCCGTGCGATGGTCGGCCACGAGAAGAGCCCGATGATGAGCGCGACGATGTCGATGCTCTGGGTGTCCGCAACCGCCGTGATGATGATGATGAGCGGCAGCATCGGGATCGTCAGGAAAATCTCCACCAACCCCAGCCCCAGCGTGTCCACAACGCCCTTGAAGTAGCCTGAGAACAGCCCGATGGGCACGCCGATGATCGTGGCGGTCAGCACCGAGATGAGGGCGACCTTGATCGACGCCCGGGTGCCCCAGACCACCTGCGAGAAGAGGTCGCGGCCCATATCATCGGTCCCGAAGAGGTGGGCCGCCGAGGGGCCGATCAGCCGCTCTTCGAAGATGCCGTAGCCCGCCACCGGCTTTGCGAGCAGGGGCGCGAAGAGGGCGACGAGGAAGATGAAGAGCACGCCCGCCAGGCCGATCACGCCGATGGGATGCTTGAAGAAAGCCTTGAGCTCTTTCTCCCACTTGCTGAATAGACTTGGTCGCTGGTTCATACCCGTATCACTCCAGCTTGATCCGCGGATCGAGGTAGACAATGGCGATATCGGTGAGGATATTCATCAGGATGACGCTGAGGGCGAGGATGATGAAGGCACCCTGCAGGACCGGGTAATCCTGCTGGCCTACGGCCTGGTAGATCATTCTGCCCACGCCGGGGTAGGCGTAGATCGTCTCGGTGAGCACTGCACCGCCTACCATCTGGCCCAGCATCATCCCGGCCATCGTGACCGTCGGGATCATCGCGTTCTTGGACGCGTGCTTCCAGAGGACACGGCGCTCACTCATTCCCTTGGACCGCGCCGTCTTGATGTAGTCCTCCTCCAGCACATCGATGACGCTTCCGCGCGTGTAGAGTACGTAGTTCGCCAGGTAGATGACCATCAGGGTGACCACCGGGAGGACCAGGTGTCTACCGACGTCCAGGAACCGGGCGAAGCCCGACGTACTGACGTTGTAGGCCCCACCCACAGGGAAGATGGGTAACTTGAACCCGAAGAAATAGAGCAGGGTGAAGCCTAACCACGGCACAAAGACCGAGATACCGAAGATCGCCACCGCGTTGACCGCCTGGTCGAAGGTCGTGCCGCGCTTGTAGCCGGAGTAGATGCCCAGCGGGATGCCGACCAGCATGGTGATGATCTGCGTGGTGACCATGAGTAGCAGGGTCCAGGGCAGCTTCTCCTTCACGATGTCCATCACCGGACGCCGTTGGTAGAACGACATGCCCAGGTCTCCCCGTATCAGGTTGCCCAGATAGACCAGATACTGTTGGAACAGCGGTTTATCCAGACCGAACTTCTGAATGAGGGCCTGCCGCTGGTCTTCGGTGAACATCTCGCCCAGCATCATCATGGCGGGGTCCGCCGGCAGCAGCCGCACGATCAGGAACGTCAGGGTGATCGTGATCAGGAGCGTAATCAGGCCCTTGACCACGCGCTTCGACGTGTACTTTGTCATGACGCCCGCCCTTTGCCGCCACACAAGTGGCAGCGGACGAAGTGCTCCCCGCCGACATCACGCAGCTCCGGATGCGTCTCGAGACATACCGGCTCGCAGATCCGGCAGCGCGTGCTGAACCGGCACCCCGTCGGCACCGCCGTCGGGCTGGGGATATCGCCCTCCAGAATGATGCGATCCCGCTTCGCCGTCGGATCGGGGATGGGAATCGCCGAGATCAGCGCCTGGGTGTAGGGGTGCAGCGACAGGCGGAAAAGCTCCTCCTTGCTGCACAGCTCGACGATCTCGCCCAGGTACATCACGGCGATGCGATCGCTCAGGTACTTTACGACACTCAGGTCGTGAGCGATGAAAAGGTACGTCATGCCGAACTCGTCCTGCAGGTCCTTGAAGAGATTGATGATCTGTGCCTGGATCGAGACGTCGAGCGCCGACACGGGCTCGTCGGCGACGAGCAGTTCCGGAGCCACCGCCAGCGATCTCGCCATGCTGATGCGCTGCTTCTGCCCGCCGCTGAACTCGTGCGGGTAGCGGTAGAAATAGCCCCGGTCGAGTCCCACGTCGTCCAGGATCTCGCAAGCGCGGTCGGTGGCATCGTGCGGCGAATACATCCCGTGCGCCAGCATCGGCTCGGTGATGGCCTCGCCGACGGTCATCCTGGGGTTGAGCGCCGCGTAGGGATCCTGGAACATCATCTGCAGGTTCTTGCGCATCGTGCGCAGCGCCTCGCCCTTGAGCTTGGCGATGTCCGTGCCCTTGTAGATGACCGAACCCGCGGTGGGTTCGATCAGGCGCAGGATCGCGCGTCCGGCGGTCGATTTTCCCGACCCGCTCTCTCCCACGAGGCCCAGCGTCTCGCCCTTGTACAGGTCAAAGCTCACCTCATCCACGGCCTTGACGACACCGGATCGGCCCAATCCCTGTCCCTTCAGCCTGAAGTGCTTCTTCAGGTTGCGTACTTCCAGCGTCTTTTCCATCACGCTCGTGCCTCATCTCCGGCGACCAGCCAGCACGCGACCTCATGGTTTTCGCCGACCCGGACGAGGGGTGGGCGGTCTTCGTGACACCGGGCCATGACCTTCTCGCATCGCGGCGAGAACCGGCATCCCACCGGGAAGTTATGCGGCGACGGCACCGTGCCGACGATGTTGTAGAGCCGGTCGTCGCTCATATTGAGTGTGGGCAGCGATCTCATGAGCCCGATGGTGTAGGGGTGCGAGGGCTGCTTGAAGAGCCCGATGACGTCCGCCTTTTCCACGACGTCGCCTGCGTACATCACGACGACGTCGTCGCACATCTCCGCCACCACGCCGAGATCGTGGGTGATGAGGATGATGGAGGAGTGCAGCCTGTCCTTCAGCTCCCGCATCAGTGTCAGGATCTGGGCCTGGATCGTCACGTCCAGCGCGGTCGTGGGCTCGTCGGCGATCAGAATCTTGGGATTGCAGGCCATAGCGATGGCGATCATCACGCGCTGGCGCATCCCGCCCGACAGCTCGTGGGGATACTGGTTGATCACCTTCTCGGGCGCCGGGATCGACACGATCTCCAGCTTGCGGACGGCCTCCCGCAGCGCGTCCTTGCGCGTGATCTCCTGGTGAAGCTGCAGCATCTCCGCGATCTGGTCGCCGACCTTGTAGACCGGGTTGAGCGACGTCATCGGCTCCTGGAAGATCATCGCGATCTCCTTGCCGCGGTAGGCGTTCATCTCGGTGAGGCCCAGATCGAGCAAGTTCGTATCCTCGAACCTGACCTGCCCCGAGGTGACCACCGCCGTCCGCGGGAGCAGGCCCATGACGGTGTGCATGGTGATGCTCTTGCCGCAGCCCGACTCGCCGACGATCCCGAGGATGTGCTCCCCGGGCAGGTCGAACGAGACGTCGCGCAGGACGTTGACGACAGCCTTGGTGTCCTCGTCGCGGAAGCCGAGGCTCAGGTGCCGGATCTCCAGTATGTTTTCTGCTGCCAAACTTGTTCTCCCCCCTATCAGGGTCTGAGATTGGACCACTATCGGAAGATTGGTCCGATCTTGGGACTAGAACGTCTCTTGATGTGTGAGCTCCGCCACCGGTGTCTTCGGCCTGGCGACGCCTTCCGTGGCCCCGTACCCTATCGGCAGGACTGCGACGACCTCGTGCGTATCCGGCAGGGCCAGCACACGGGCCAACTCGGGCTCGCGGAAGCCGCTGATGTAGCAGCTCGCCAGCCCCAGGTGCACGGCGCCGAGTAGGATGTTCTCGACGCAGGCCGAGCTGTCCAGATAGACCAGCGTCTTGAGCGCCTTCTCGGCGTAGCGGGCGGCACTCTTGGCCTTGTTCACCACCACGACGATGAAGACCGGTGCCTCCATCAGCCAATCCTGGTGCGTGGTGCCACCAAAATCGTTGCCCCGGAAGGTCGTATCGACGATGCGCTGGCGGTTGGCCGGGTCGCGCACCACGATGAACTCCCACGGGTGCAGGTTGCCCGCGCTGGGCGCGGCGTGCCCGTAGGCCAGCAGCTTTGCCACGAGCGCGTCCGGCACGTCCCGGTCGGTGTAGGAGCGGATGCTGCGCCGCTTTGAGATGATGTCGTCAAAGTCCATGTGATCTCTCTATATGCCGGACATAGGGAGAGGGAGTAAGAAGTAGGAAGTAAGGAGTAAGCTGCGACGATGAGGCGCCGCCCTACTCCCTACTCCTTACTCCTTTCCTCCTACTCCTTGCCGTCTACCTCACAATCGGATATACAGCTCATCAAGACTGCTGATCTTGCCGCTCTTGATCTTCGGCGGGGTCGCGAAAGCCGTCTTGGAGTGCATCAGGGCACTGCCCACGAGGGCCTCGGCGACCTTGAGCCCCGTCAGCGACGGGTTGACCACGGGTACGCCAACGGCGGACTCGATCTCTTTGGCAACGTCGAGGAAGCCCATGGACATACAGCCGAGGACGAGCACATCGGCGCGATCGCGCTCGACCGCAAGTCTACCTGCTGCGACGATTTTGGCCAGGGATGCGGCGCGGTCCGTCGCCAGTTCGAGTACCGGGACGGAGACCGCGACCACCGAGGCCAGCTTGGCCTCAACGCCGGCCTTGTAGGCCAGCTCGTACCCGCTGGCGATCATGGCCTCGTCGATCGTCAGGACCGAGAACCTGTGCCCCAACATGACCGCGACTTGCATGCTGGTCTGACCGGGGCCGACGACCAGCATCGAGTCGGTGATCTCGCGCGCGGCGTCGAGGCCGGGGTCGCCCGCACAGCCCAGAATCGCGGCGTCGTAGCCCTGCGCCTGAGCGTCGTAGATCAGCTTCATTGCCGCGGGAATGCTCAGATACTCCTCGTACATGCTCTCGATGGAGGCGGGACCCTCGCTCGCGCAGATGATGTCCACCTCGGTGCCGGGGAATGCCCACTCGCGCAGCAGCCCGACGCGCCGGTTCAGTTCGTTGCGGTCCATAGGACCCGGGACGGCGTAGAGTATCCTCATGCGTATTTCCCTTTCTGTTTTCCTCCCACACTGGGAGTTTGTCTGTCGCGTATCCTCCCTCCCCCGTGGGGGAAGGAGCTCGCCTGGTGGATAGCTTAGTCGGGCTCTAGTACCAGACCTCTTTGAGGACGCGCAGGACGTTCTGACCCATCGCCTTGGCGATATCCTCGTCGGAGTAGCCCTGCTGCACCAGGTAGCGTAGCGTGTTCTTTGAGCCCTCGGTCGGGTTCTCGATGCCGCGGACGTAGTCGACTTCCTCGAAGGCGGCGGCGTTCCCCTGCGTGCCCTTGGTCGAGAGGTGCGCGGCGAAGGCGTGATGCAGCCCGACGTGATCGCCGTAGAGCGTGTCGGGGCCAAACGCCACGTGGTCGATGCCGACCAGGTCCTTGACGTACTCGAAGTGCTCCATATAGGAATCGATCGAGTGCTCGGTCGTGGCCTGCGTGATGGTGGTGTGGGGGGCCGCCTCAATGCCGATCACGCCGCCGCGGGCCGCGCACGCCTTGAGCACGGTGTCGGGTGCCAGCCGGCGGCTGTCCCACAGGGTCTTGGCGCCGACGTGGCTCAGGAAGATGGGCTTGGTGCTGTGCTCGATGACGTCGAGCGTGGTCTCGATGCCGACGTGCGAGCAGTCAATGGCCATGCCCAGCTTGTTCATGCGGGTGACCACCTGCTTGCCAAAGGTGGTCAGGCCACCGTCACGATCCTCCTTGAGGCCCGAGCCCAGGGCATTGGACTCGCTATAGGTGATGCCCATCAGCCGGACACCCAGCCCGTAGAGGATGTCGACGCGATCGACCTCGTTCTCGATCGGGCGCGGCGCCCTCGACCACGAAGACCAGCGCCAGCTTGCCCTCGGCGTGCGCGCGCTCGATGTCGGCGACACGCTCGGCCTTGAAGATGAAGTCCTGGTGGGCGATGTCGGAGAGCCGCATGCCGATGTCGTGGACGACGGACTCCCACTTCCACCCGGCCTTGGAGTGGATGGTGCAGGTACCGTCCATCAGATTGTCGAAGACGCAGTCCCAGTTGCTCCGCGCCAGGGCGGCGTACGCCGTCGCCTGGCGCCCCTCGCGGTTGTACTCAAAGACGTCGCGTGCGATGTCCGTGGGGAAGAGGACGGGGTGTTCGTGTAGAGAGATGCAGACCAAGTCTCCCGCGAGCTTGTCGACGCGCGCTTCCTGATCCGCATTGAGCGGGATGAGGTATTCGGGGAAGATGTGATCCCCGTCGCAGAGATCGAAGACTCTATAGTCGACCCCTTCATCCAGATACTGAAACGATGTGTAACCGTCGTAAACGTGGTGCTTTCCCATCAGATCGGCTCCTTCAATGAATGAGTGTAGCTCGTGCTGCCTTGCCCTGGCGATGGACTCGTCTAACCTTGCGAAGGTTTCCGAAACCTTCGCAAGGTTCAGAACAGGTCTCTCTCGGAGGGTCTGCGACCGACGAGCCCGGTTCAACTTACCTGCGGTACTGCCGCATACAGATGGCAGAGAGCTTCCTGCCCTGCCGCAACGCCGAGCCACGGCGGCGTAACCTCCCGGCACACCGGCATGACCTCCGGACAACGATCCTGGAAGAGGCAGCCCACCGGCAGATCGACAGCCTGCGGCACGCCCTCGCGGATCCTCAGGGCTGGTGAAGGCATAGATGGGTCCGGTACCGGAACCGCCGACACCAGTGCCTGCGTATAGGGATGCTTCGGCCCTGCGATCACCTGGCGGGCCGGTCCGAGTTCGACGATCTGCCCCAGGTACATCACGGCGATGCGGTCGCACGTATACTGCAGCAGCGCCAGATCGTGTGAGATGTAGACGGTGGTTAGCCCCATCTCGCGCGTGAGACCCCGCATCGTGTTGAGAATGCCCGCCCGGACCGAAACATCGAGCATCGAGACGGGTTCGTCAGCTACCAGGAACTCGGGCCGGAGCACCAGTGCCCGTGCCAGCACGATGCGCTGCAGTTGCCCGCCGGAGAGCTGATGCGGATACTTGTTCAGGAAGCTCTCGGGTGGGTGCAGTGACACCGCCACCAACGTCTCGAGGATGCGCTCGATCCGCTGCCGCTCGTCGTCCCACCCGTGGATGATCAGGGGCTCCGAGAGCGAGCGATAGATCGTGAACCGGGGGTTGAGTGCCTCGAAGGGGTTCTGGAACATCAACTGGGCCCGGCTGCGGAACTGCTTGAGCTCCGGGCCGCGCAGGTGGGCGATGTCCTCGGTCCTGAAGCGGACGCTGCCCTCGGTGGGCTCCAGGAGGCGAACGAGCAGGTTGCCGGTGGTCGTCTTTCCGCACCCGCTCTCGCCTGCCAGTCCGAGGCTCTCGCCGCGCTGGAGCGAAAAGCTGATGCCGTTGACCGCGTAGACGGTGCGGGGGCCCTGCCCGCGGGCCATAGACGCGAGGCCACCGTGCAGCCGGTAGTGTTTGGCGAGCCCTTCGACCTGGAGCAAGACGTCGCCCTGCGGAGGGCGACCCGCCGGGTCGTCTCTACCAGCGGCGGCGGCGTGGAGGCGGGGCAGTACCCCGTCTTCTGCTGCCGGGCGGGGCGCCAGGCCGAGTTCGCGCGCGGCCTCGGTCTCACGCCAGGTGGCGGGGTCGGAGGCCCACGCCCGCAGCCCGCCGATCTCGGCAGCACGTAAGCATGCGCTCGTGTGACCCTGGGCGACCTCGACCAGGGGAGGCTCTCCCTGCCGGCACGCGTCGATGGCGAAGGGGCAGCGGTGTGCGAAGCGGCAGGCCGTCGGCGTCTGCAGGAGGTCCGGGGGATAGCCCTCGATGGCAACGAGCTCATCTTTGGGCCGGATGAGGTTGGGAAATGCGTTCTGAAGGCCCAGCGTGTAGGGATGCAGGGGCGCCGCGAAGATAGACAACGCCGGTGCCTGCTCCATCAGCCGACCCGCGTACATCACGGCGACGGCGTTGCAGACTGAGGCCACGACCGAGATGTCGTGCGTGATGAGCATCACCGTGAGGTGGAGGTCGTTCTCGAGGCGTTTCAGGACCTCCAGGATCTGATGCTGCACGACCACATCGAGCGCGGTCACCGGTTCGTCAGCGATGAGCAGCGAGGGGTTGAGCGCCAGTGCCATCGCGATGACGGCGCGCTGCTTCATGCCGCCCGAGAACTCGTGCGGATACTGGGAGAGCGTGCGAGACTCGAGTCCGACGAGGTCGAACAACTCGACGGCCCGGCGTCTTGCCGCTGCCCGGTCGAGGCCGCCGCGGATGCGCAGCACTTCGACGAGCTGCGCCCCCGCGCGCTGCACGGGATCGAGGGAATCCATGGAGGCCTGGGGGATGGTAGCGATTTCGCGCCACCGCAGATTGCGCATCTCACGCCGGGACAGGGTCAGGAGATTCTGGCCCTTGAAGCCTATGGAGCCCGACTCGATCCGCCCGTTGCCCGCGAGAACCCGCATCACGGCGCGGGCGAGCGTGGTCTTGCCGCAGCCCGACTCACCGATGACGCCCAGGTGTTGGGCTTCCTGCAGATCCATTGACACGTGGTCAACGGCTCTGACGGTGCCCCGCTGGGTCTCGTATGCGACGACGAGGTCGCGTATTTCCAGTAGCGCCATGGTCGTTCCCCCTACTGCCGGCGGAGATGCGGGAAGAGAACTTCCTCGAATCCCCGCCCAATGAAGAAGCCTGCCATCACGCTGAGCATGATGCAGATGCCCGGTGGGATAATCCAGTAGGTCGCCCCGCGCGACATCGCCTGCGATACGAACGCGTCCTGGAGCATGTAGCCCCAGCTCACGGTGTTAGGATCGCCGAAGCCCAGGAAGCTGACGCTGGCCTCGGTCAGAATGGCCCATCCGACGGCGAGCGATGCGTAGAGGAAGGTCAGGGGCAGGATGCTTGGGGCGATGTACTGGAACATGATACGCAGGTCGCTGGCACCCGACACGCGCGCTGCCCGCACGAATGCCTTCTCCTTGACGAGCAGCACCTGCGCGCGGATAACCCGAGCGGTGTCTCTCCAGAGCAGCCCCGCCATAGCAATGACGACGTTCCAGATGCTCGGCCTCAAGAATGCGACGAGGATGATGATCAGCGGAAGGAATGGGATGCCGAAGGCGATGTCGGTCAGACGCATCAGCACTGCCTCGACCCACCCGCCGAAGTAGCCGGCGACGAGGCCGACAAGGGTCCCGATGATGGCGACGGCAACGGCTGCAGAGAAGCCGACGAGCAGCGCCGTTCGCGCGCCGAAGATCAGTTGTGAGAAGATGTCGCGCCCGAGGTTGGTGGTGCCCAGGAGGAACTGATCGCTCGGCTTCTGGTTCGCAAGCCAGATGCCGACGTCGTCCTGGATGACCTCCAGCTCGCCGTAGGGGGCAATGAGGGGGGCGAAAAGCGCGACAAAGATGAAGATGACGTAGATGATGGCGCCCACCAGGGCCAGACGATCTTGCTTGAAGACCTGTCGGGCGATGTTGATCGCCTGTATGAAAGGCGATTCACGCTTGATGTACGGTAGGGCCTGGGAACTGTTCGGGGGCTGTGCCCGCAGTGTTGTTTGCATCCGGTGCCTCGCTTTCCTAGCCCTTCGCCCGCTCGGACGAACCGACGCGCGGATCGAGGACGCCATAGAGGAAGTCGGCCACCAAGTTCATCAGCAGCATGATGACTGCGATGAAGAAGAAGGCGCCCTGAGCCAGGGGATAGTCGCTGGACGTGACGGCGCCCACGAGGAGCCTGCCCACGCCGGGCCAGCCGAAGACGTTCTCGATGACGACGTTGCCGCCGATAGAATAGCCGATGCCCAGTGCCAGCGCGGTCACCACCGGGAGCAGCGCATTGCGTGCGGCGTGCCGGACCATCAGGCGCCAGTTCGTGTAGCCGATCATGCGCCCCATCGTGATGAAGTCGTCCTCCAGGATCTCGATCATGTTGGACCGCATCAGGAGCAGGGGCAGGCCGTGCAGATAGACTGCCAGGGTCAGGGTGGGGAGGATCATATGGCGCCAGAAGTCGAGCGAGAGCAGTTTCTGGAGCTCTGTGTCGTAGATCGTGCCCGCGCTGGTGGCTCCCGACGAGGGCAGCCAGTTCAGTTTGAAGGCGAAGAGCGTCAGCAGGATCATACTGACCCAGAACCCCGGTGCGGCGCGGGTCATCAAGGTCAGCGTGACGCCGACCTTCTCCAGAGCGCTACCCCGCCACCACGCCAGGACGATACCGCCGATAACGCCGATGATGTAGGCGAGAATAAGTGCGGCGAAGTTGAGATAGAGCGTGTTTGGCAGGACCTCGAGCACCATCTTGACCACGGGCTGCCGGTGCATAAAGGAATCACCAAACTCACCCATAGCCAGGTTCTTCAGGTAGATCAGATACTGAATGCTCAGCGGCTTGTCCAGACCGAAACTACGCAGCAGCTTCTCCTGCTGGTCGGCAGTGAAGTTCGTATCGATATAGGCTGCCAGGGGGTTCCCGGGTGCAAGCCGAAACACCAGGAACAGCACTGTGACGATGACCCACAGCACCAGCAGCGCCTGGAGCACCCGGCCTCCCAGGTAGCGTAAGATCCCCCTCTTCATCATTGGCCTCCGATTCCCTGTTGTGCGGTCCCTGCGCGAGACCTTTGGAGTTTCCTTGTTGGGTAGCCGGCTGCTGGAAAAGGAAACCCCAAAGGCCTGGCCCGGCGGGGGAAAGGCCGGAGTCCCCACTCCGCCTTTCCCCTACCGTGAAACGATCGTTACTGCCCGGCGGGCATCAGCAGGTTGCCGTCGGCATCCCAGGTGTAACCGGCTTCGGCCAGCACCGAGCGCGCGGTGTCGAGGCTATAGTCGTAGTGCGGCAGATTCGGATTGTGCCAGTAGTCGATGGCGCGGGAGACGTAGGAGTCTGCGGGCTCGGCGTATCCCTTGAAGATGTTGGCGATGATGGCATCCACCGGCACCGCGTGGGCGATGGCCTGGCGGAATGCCAGATCATTGAAGGGCACCAGGCGAAGGTTCATCGCGAAGAAGCGGAAGCCCAGCTCGGTCGTGGCGACCATGTTGATGTTGGGATCGGCTGCAGCCGCATCCGCGAGGATGGTGGCGTCACCGGTCCACTCCATCAGGAAGTTGATCTCACCGGTCTTGAGCTGCCCGAGGGCTGACTCAACGTTGGGGATGATGCGGCGAATCCAGCGATCTGCCACGGGCGGCGAGAAGTGGTCGTCAAAGCGCTCCAACACGACCTCTTCGGAGGCCTTCCAGTTGACGAAGCGATAGGGACCGGAGCCTACCGGTACCTCTTCCTGAATGCTCTCGGTATTGTCCTCGGAGGTCAGCAGGTCGGTGACGATGGGCTCCCAGATGTGCTTGGGGACCAGGTTGACCTTGGAGAGCGAGGCGGTCTCAAAGGCGACCCACGGCTCGCTAAGGGTGAAGCGCACGGTGAGGTCATCGATCTTCTCCATGTTGGCGACCTTGGAGACGAAGGGCGCGTACATCGGCGCCTCGCCGCTCATGGGGATTTCGTAGGAGTAGATGACGTCATCAGCCGTCAGCGGCTCGCCGTCGTGCCAGGTCTGGCCCGGGCGGAGGGTTACCACGACGTTGAGATCGTCTTCCCAGACCACGGACTCGGCAGCCCACGGCACGGGCAGACCGTCAGCACCGACGCGCATCAAGCGGTCCCAGATGAGCTCGGTGACACGGGAGTCGGAGTCGCCGGAGATATAGAAGGGATTGATGGACTTGACGTCCTCGCTCGTGTTGACGATCAGGTCCTTCTGGTCGGTCAAGGGTGTAGCCTCAATCCAGGTCCAGAAGTTCTTGATGCCGATGCCCTGAGCATCGACGATGCTGGCAGGATCCCAGATGTCGCTGCGGAAGGCGAAGGGCAGTTTGGGGTGGGCGACGTAGACGTACGGAAGATCGGTGGCGATCATGTCCTGAAGCTCGTAGATCGCGGCACGGCGCTCCTCGCGGTCGGTCATGCCCCGCTGGGCCATCGCAAGCTCATCGTACGCGGGGTTGTTGTAGCCCACGAAGTTATAGCCGTCCTCTGCGGTCGAGGAGTGGAAAAGGTTGACCACAAACTCGTCGGGGTCCATCCGCTCGGGACGGCCCACCATGCGCCACGCGGACATCTGCCACGTGTCGCGTTCGAACCAGACGATGTCGGAGAACTGCAGCCAGGGCATCGGGCGGTGCTCGACGTTCATGCCCAGCGCCTTCATGTTCTCGACCAGAAGCCGCGTCATCTCGAACTCGATGGGATCGGCTGCCTGGGTTTCGGAGTATACCTCGATCAGGGGCATCGGGACGCCTGCCGGGGCCGGCTCGGCCGTCGGCTCCATGTTCTCTTCGACGACGGGTACGGCCGTGGGGGCTGCAGCCGGGGCCGCCGTACTGCACGCGGTCACGAGGGTGACCATGACGGCGAGCAGGCTGATGAAGCGCAACCAAGTTGGGTGTTTCATTGCTCTCTCCTCCCTATATTGTCCGGAATCGTTTGGCTGGTAGATCGGTATGCTGGTGCAGTGCGTCGATGGTGTCTATCTCTCCGGTCCATCACCCCCTTGCCTTCTTCTACCTTCTGTCTCGATGGCGTTCGGAATCCACTAGGTTACCGGGCCCACGTCCCCCTCAGGACACGCAACGCGTTCTGGCCCACCACCTTGCGGATCTGGTCGCGGCTGTAGCCATGGCTGACCAGCCAGCGGATGACATTCGGAAAGCACTCGGTAGGGTTCTCCAGTCCCCGCACGTAGGGGACTTCTTCGAAGACCGGGCCCTGGTGCGTGGACCCGATGGATAGTTGCGACGCATAGGCGTGGTGCAGCCCGACGTGGTCCCCATAGAGCGTGTCAGGCCCAAAGGTCACGTGATCGATGCCGACCAGCTCCGCGACGTACTCGAAGTGTTCCATGACCGACTCGATCGAGTGTCGGGGGTGGGCTGCCGTCAGCGTTGTGTGGGGTGCGGCCTCTATCCCGATCAATCCATCGCCGGCGGCGACAGCCACGATAGCGTCGTCGGACTTCATACGGCTGGTGTCCCACAGCGCGCGTGCGCCGCAGTGCGACATCAGCACGGGCCGTTCGCTGGCCTCGGCGGTCTCGATCGCGGTACGATCGCCGCAGTGGGCCGTGTCGATCGTCATTCCGATCGTGTTCATGCGGCGCACGACCCGCCGCCCGAACGTGGTCAGACCGCCGTCGCTGGGGCTCCTTCAGGCCCGAGCCCAATGCATTGCTCTCGGAATAGGTGATGCCCATGACACGCACGCCGAGTCCGTAGAGGACGTCGACCCGATCGACCTCATTCTCGATGGGTGTGGCTGCCTCGAAGCTGGCGACCAGCGCGATGCGGTCCTCGCGCTTGGCACGGTAGAGATCGTCGATCGTGCGGGCGACGAAGAGCATCTCCTGATGATCGAAATCGCTGCGGCGAATGCCCAGGTCGTGGATCACGTCGGACCACTTCCACCCCGCGTTCGAGGTGATGGTGGCGGTCCCATCCATGAAGTTCTCGAAGACCACATCGAGGCCGGAGGTAGCCAGACCCTCGAACCCCGTGCGCTCGCGCCCTTGCCGGGAGTACTCGTTCGATTCGCGCACGTCCGCGGGCATAATGCTGGTGTGCTCGTGGAGCGACACGATCATGTCCTCGGCCAGGATCTGCTGGACCAGGGCTTCCTGATCCTCGGTTACGGGCACGGTATAGACCGGGACCCGATGGGTCTGCTGGGCAAGATCGAAGGGCCGGTAGTCCACGCCCGGGTCCAGATACTGGAACGACTTGTAGCCGTTGTAGCGCTTGGTCTTCATCATAGGGACGCAGGGCTCCTACCGGGCCCAGGTCGCCTCCAGGACGCGGAGGGTGTTGCGACCGACGACCTTGCGGATGTCCTCGCGACTGTAGCCGTGGCTCACGAGCCAGCGGATGATGTTCGGCAGGTTCTCGCCGGGGTTCTCCATGCCCTTGACGTAGGGAACTTCGTCGAAGGCCGGGCCGTGGCTGGCTGCCGAGATAGAGAGCTGCGCGGCGAACGCGTGGTGCAGGCCGACGTGATCGCCGAAGAGCGTATCCGGGCCGAAGGTGACGTGATCGGTGCCGACCAGATTGGCCGTGTACTCGAAGTGCTGCATGACGGAATCGATGCAGTGCAGGGGATATTCAGCCGTCAGCGTGGTGTGCGGGGCGGCCTCGATGCCGATCACGCCGCCCTTCGCCGCGCAGGCCTGGAGCACGTCGTCCGGGAAGAGGCGGTTGATGTCCCACAGCGCCCGCGGGCCTGCGTGGGTGATCATCACGGGTTTCTCGCTGGCCTCGATCACGTCCATCGCGGTCTTGTCGCCGCAGTGCGAGACGTCGATCGTCATCCCGATCTTGTTCATCCGGCGGACGATCTGACGCCCGAAGGTGGTGAGACCGCCGTCGTTCGGCTCCTTGAGGCCTGAGCCGCAGGCGTTGCTCTCGGAGTACGTGATGCCCATGACGCGAACGCCGAAGCCATAGAGCACGTCGACGCGGTCTACCTCGTTCTCACAGGCGGTCGTGGCCTCGATGGCGGCGACCATGGCGATCTTGCCCTGCGGCTTGGCGCGATAGAGGTCATCAATCGTGCGCGCCAGGTAGACCATGTCCTGGTGATCGATGTCCGCCAGGTGGGTGCCGAGGTCGTGGATGACGTCGTTCCACTTCCAGCCGTTGGGCGACGTGATCAGGGCCGTGCCGTCCATGAAGTTCTCGAAGAAGACGTCCAGGCCCGACTGGGCCAGGCCTGCATACCCGGTGAACTCCCGACCGCCGCGGCGGTATTCGAAGATCTCGCCGACGTCCTCCGGGATCTTGCTGGCGTGCTCGTGGGCCGAGATGATGATCTCCTCATCCAGGATGCGCTGGACCTCTGCTTCCTGCTCGTCGGTGGCGGGCACGACATAGGGCTCGACGCGCCCCACATCCGTGGCCAGCTTGATGTCCCGATAGTCCACGCCGGGTTCGAGATACTGAAACGCCTGATAGCCGTCGTAAGCCTTGCGCTGTTTCATTCCTTGCGATCCTCCTCTGTCTTCTGACCTATCAAAATCCTTCCAAAGCCCAGGCCCACAACACCTGCGTGCGCAGATAGGGCCGGTTGGCTTTGGGGAAGCTATGGGTGGGGCGGGATCAGGACTGCCGGTAGCCCAGGGCTTGAGAGACCTGAGCGGTGCCCTGCAGGATCAGGTCTGTATAAGCCCGGGCCTTCTCATCAGGGAAACGGGACAGGGGGCCGGCGATCGACATCCCGGCGACCACCCTGCCGGAGAAGTCGCGGACCGGCGCGGCGATGGAAACGGCGCCGACATCGAGGTCGTCGGCGGTCACCACATACCCCTGCGTGCGGATCTGGTCCAGAAAGGCCACCAGTGCCGCGCGGTCGGTGAAGGTAAAGGGCGTGATGGGGTCCAGGCTGATCCGATCCAGCATGACCTCGCGCTCATCCGGGTCGAGAAATGCCAGGAGCACCTTTGGGATGCCACCGGTGTGGATAGGCACCCGGCGCCCGACGGTGCCGAAGAGCCGCACAGACTGCGGCGACTCCCGTGCCGACAGCACCAGCGCATCCGTCCCGTCGATCGCGCCGAGAAAGATGGTCTCGCGGGTCCGCTCGACCAGCCAGTCCATCGCCGGAGCCGCGGCCTGAATGAGGAGGTCCCGGCTCTGTACCTGCTGACTGAACTCGACCATTCGCAAACCCAGGGTATAGTCGCCCTGGACGTTGCGTGCGACGAAGCGATTGGCCTGAAGCGTCGCCAGGATGCGGAAGACCTTGTTCTTCACGAGGCCCGTCCGCTCTGTGATCTCAGCCAACGAGAGCGCATGGTCGGCGTGCAGAAAAGTCTCCAACACGCGTATAGCGTCTTCCAGCACTGCAATTCGGTAGTCTGTCATTGGGAATCCTGGAGCGGCGTCATTATACCAGGCATAACGACGTTATATTCTATATAGTCTACCGGATTTCCCGGTGGCTGTCAAGACCTTTTCGTTTCTGCAGGCCGAAGATGACCCGTTCGGGTCATATGAGTGCGACGGCGGACGATGCTGTCCAGGGCTATCGCATTCGGACGCGAGAGAAGGAGAGCGCGATTGCCCTGGAATGCCGTCGCGCTGGCCTGAGGGCGTGGACGTGGTAAGCTAACGGCAACCCTCCTGAGCCGGTTGGGCTTGGCAGGGGCGATTGCATGGTGGAGGTGGGCCGTGGAGATACGGGTGCTGGGGCCGGGAGATGAGCCGGCGGTAGAGGCCTTCCTGCTTCCGCACATGGCAGCGTCGATGTTCCTTCTCGGGAACATGCGTGCCGCGGGGTTGGTCGACCGCGGGGAGCCGCTGTGCGGGACGTACGTGGGGGCCTTTGATCAGGAGGTGTTGGTCGGCGTGGTGGCGCACTATTGGAACGGGGTTCTGATTCCGCAGGCTCCGGTACACGTGGAGACGCTGTGGCGTGAGGCGGTCAACGCCTCGCGGCGCGCGATCACGGGCGTCATCGGGCCGGACGGTCAGGTGTCCGCCATCCGCTCGAGCCTGCTGGCGGACGCCGACGCAGCCGGTCGTCCGCTGAACGTGCAAACCGACGAGCCCGAGAAACTCTACCGCCTCGACCTGGCCGACTTGGTGGTGCCCGAGCCCCTGCAGACCGGTGCGGTGGCCGGCCGGCAGGCGGAGCACTCGGACCTGGAGGTGTTGGCCGCGTGGCTCCTCGCGTACGAGATCGAGTCACTGGGCGCGAGTGACTCGCCGCAGAGCCGTGCGGAGACGCGGGAGTCCGCCGCACGGCACGTCGATGCGCGGGACCGGTGGATCCTTGAAGCCGGTGGCCATCCGGTCGCCATGAGCGGGTTCAACACGTGCATCACGGAGGCTGTGCAGGTGGGGGGCGTGTACACACCACCTGAGCTGCGCAGCCGGGGGTACGGTCGCTGCGTCGTGGCAGCCTCGCTGCTGGCCGCGCGCGAAGAGGGGGTGGGCCTCGGGGTGCTCTTCACCGGCGAGGACAACGTTCGCGCCCAGCGGGCCTATACGGCGCTGGGATTCCGGCACGTCGGGGCGTTCAGGATGACGCTCTTGCGAGAGCCGTGGGCACCGGAGGCGGCAGAAAGTGCCAGGCACCCCAAGCAGGTGCCGGGCACTGGGGAGGGCACTGGCCGATGACGGTCGAGACGGTGACACTGGGGCGTGAGGGGACGGCGGGGGCAGCGGATGCGCTGGCGCGGGCCTTTGCCGGGGACGCTGCCTATGTGGACCTCGTCCCCGCCGCCGCCCGCAGGCTTGACGTGCTGCGCCCGATGTTCGGTGCGGTTGTCTGCTATGCGTACACCTTCGGTGTGGTGACGACGACGGCGGAGATCGAGGGGGCTGCGTGCTGGATCGCTCCGGGCAAGGCAGCGCTGACGCCATGGCGTACGATCCGCACGGGGATCCGGATGGGCCCTATGGCGGTCGATCTGGTTCTCAGGATGGCCGGTCTGGGCCGGGACGCGAGGCGCCGGTTCCGGGGTGGCGAGGCCCACGTGGACCGGGTGCACGCGCGCCTGATGCCACGCCCTCATTGGTATCTGTGGGCGCTCGGTGTGAGGCCCGAGGCGCAGCGACGTGGGATCGGCGGGGCGCTCTTGCGGCCCATCCTTGCGCGGGCGGACGTGGAGGGTGTGCCGTGCTACCTGGAGACACAGACTGAGGACAACGTGCGTTTCTACGAACGGCGGGGCTTCGATGTGGTGGCGGCGGACGAGCTGCCGGGCCAACGCGTGAGCCTGCCGATGTGGTATATGGTCCGCGAGGCGCGTACTCCGGTCCGCGAGGCGCGTACTCCGGTCCGCGAAGCGCGTACTCCGGTCCGCGAGGCGCGTACTTCGGTCCGCGAAGCGCAAGCCCAAGAGGCGATGGACGCCGCGCCGTAATGCCCTACCAGCTTGCCGCCTTTGACTTTGACGGCACCCTGGCGGACACGTTGCCGTGGGTCGCCAGCATCCTCAATGACGTCGCCGATCGGTACGGGATCAGGCACATCGAGGAGAGCGAGTACGATCTCCTCAGGAGCTACAACGTCGTCCAGATCGCGAAGTACTTCTCCATCCCGCCGCTGAAGATCCCCGCAATCGCCGCTTACGTTCAACGGCGGATGGCCCACGAGATCGACGAGATCAAGCTGGTGCCGGGCATTGGCCGGGCCCTGCACGCGCTCAACGCTGCCGGGGTCGCCCTGGCCGTCGTGAGTTCGAACGCAGAGGGCAACGTGCGCCACGTCCTGGGCTCCGAGCTCTCCTCGCTCATGATGGCGTGGGAGTGTGGGGTCGCGCTCTTTGGGAAGCCGGCCAAGTTGCGGCACGTCCTCCGCGTCGGGGGCGTCTCACCGGACCGGGCGATCTACCTGGGTGATGAGATCCGTGATATCGAGGCCGCTCAAGCCGCCGGCATGGCCTCCGGCGCCGTCATCTGGGGGTATAACAGCGAAGGAGCGCTCGCGGCTCACACGCCTACGGTCATCTTCAAGTCTGTGGATGCGATCGTGCCCACGATTGCCGGCGAAATATAGATATTTTTATTGACTTTATCTGTTTTATAGATATACTATGGATAGAGTAAGCGAGTGCCGGCTGCGACCAGGGGAGCACCGATGCAAGGCGAGGAGACCGAAGAGCAAGGGTTGAGCGGCGAAGATCTGGCGACGGCGCAGATGTGTCGCCGGCAGTATTTGCGAGTCCCCTTCGTTACCGCGGACGAGTTCGAGGCACGGCTGGCGTCCGAGCGATGGGCGATTGTGGACGTGCGCCCGGAGTGGGAGCGCCGGGTATCCTCTATTCCCGGGGCATTCAGCCTGGAGACCTTTGAGTCGTGCATCGACATGTACCGCACGCGCAGGATCCTGACGGTCTGTACCGCAGGCTGCCGGAGCGCCGCCTATGCCAGGCAACTGCAGGCCGCAGGCCTGAGCGCCTACAGTCTCTACGGCGGCATGTTGGCATGGACCGAGCAGGGTCGCACTGCGGTTGATGCCGAGGGCAAGTTCACGCGGCTGGTCGCGGTTCCGAGAGGGTTCTGATACCCGAAGGAAAGCTGGCCGCGGGTCGCCACAACTCATTTCCAACGTTGTACACGCATCCCCAACGCGCCGTGCACCAAAGTCACCTCCACACCGGGCAAGGTTCCTCTACAATAGAAGTGCCGAATCGAAAAGCTCTGCCGCGGCGACAAGGGCGCTCGGTCCCTGGGCCATCGTGGCCGTATGCCTGAGATACATGCACCCGGACCGCGGCAGGCACTATATGTTAAGGAGGAATTGTGGACGCCAAGCCACCTCAGACGCAGACGCCACGGATACCGTGGATCTGGCTCATCTTGTTGTTGGTCGTCATCATTTGGAATGCATTCCTGCTGTTCAGCACAGGGGCGCCGAAGGCCAGCATTCCCTACAGCACGTTCCTGGCGCAGGTGTCGTCGGGCAACGTCAGCCAGGTGACGATCCAGGGAGCCGCCATCACCGGAGGGTTCAAGCAGCCGTTCCCGTGGCCACAGCCGACGCCCACTGCCGTCGCGACGACGGCAACGACCGGCTCGTCGTCGGTCGTCGCCACCACCGTCGAGACCTATACGGCTTTTCAAACGACGTTTCCGCAGGCTGTCGGTGACACCTCGCTATTGCCCCTGTTGGAGGCACAGAAGGTCACGATCGACGTTCTGCCGGCCAGCACGCCGTGGTTTTACTACTTGTTGACCGATGGGTTGCCCATACTGGCTTTGCTCGCGGTCCTATTCCTGCTGGGGCGCAGGGCTTCTCAGGATCAGGGCGGGCTTTTCAACTTCGGGCGGACCAAGGCTCGGCGAAGCATAGCCGGCGGCAGCCGTCCGCGCGTCACTTTTGAGGACGTCGCGGGCGAGGATGAGGCTAAGTCCGAACTGGAGGAAGTGGTTGACTTCCTGCGGCATCCCAGAAAATACCACGACCTCGGGGCTCGGATTCCAAAGGGTGTGTTGCTTGTAGGCCCTCCGGGCACCGGCAAGACATTGCTGGCGCGCGCGGTGGCAGGAGAGGCCGAGGTGCCGTTCTTCAACCTGAGCGCATCTGAGTTCGTGGAGATGTTCGTGGGCGTCGGTGCGAGCCGCGTGCGCGACCTCTTCGAGCAGGCGAAGGCTGCGGCACCGGCGATTGTGTTCATCGATGAACTGGACGCCGTCGGGCGCCGCCGGGGCGCGGGGGTAGGGAACGTCAATGACGAGCGCGAGCAGACGCTGAACCAACTACTGGTAGAGATGGATGGTTTCGACGAGCGGCACGAGGTCATCATCGTCGCGGCGACGAACCGTCCCGACGTGCTTGACCCGGCGCTTCTGCGACCGGGCCGCTTCGACCGACAGGTGACGGTGGGCATGCCGGATCGCAAGGGACGTGAGGGCATCCTGCGGATACATACGCGAGATCTGCGGCTTGGCGACGATGTGGACCTGGACGTGCTTTCCCGGCGCACGCCGGGCCTGAACGGTGCGGACCTGGCGAACCTGTGCAACGAAGCAGCGCTGATCGCAGCCCGTGAGAACCACGCCGAAATCCACTCGGAAGACTTCGACCTGGCGCTGGATAAGGTCATGCTGGGACAGGTGCGGTCGGTGTTGCTGGATGAGAAGGACCGCCGGACTGTGGCCTATCACGAGTCGGGTCACGCGCTTGTTGCGTGGCTGACGCCGCTCGCTGATCCCGTGCAGAAGGTGACGATCGTGCCACGGGGGCAGGCTCTGGGTGTGACCGAGCAGTTGCCCGGCGAGGACCGCTACAACTACGCCCGAGATTACCTGGTAGCGCGGATCGATGTCATGCTGGGAGGGCGGACCGCGGAGGAGCTGGCGTTGGGCACCTCGACGACGGGGGTGGAAAACGATCTGGTCGAGGCGACCCGGCTTGCCCGGCGTATGGTGACTCGTTGGGGGATGGGCTCGCTAGGTCTGGTGGCCTACCAGGCAGACGAGGAGCATCCTTTCCTTGGATACGACATGGCTCAGGGGCGGGACTACAGCGAGGCGACTGCGGCGCTGATAGATGAGAACGTGCAGGGGCTGCTGGCCGAGCGCCACAAGGTCGTGCAGAAGCTGCTGAGTGACGCACATGACAAGCTCGATGCGCTGGCCAGCGCGCTGTTGGTGGAGGAGAGCATCGGGCAGACGACACTGGAGCGTGTCCTGGGAATGAGGCCGGAGCCGGAAACAGATTCAAAGATCCCCGTCATCATCGCGCCGGCGGCAGCCTAGCGATGGGAGGCACCGGGATGGCTGCACACGGCGAGAACGAGGAACTGGACTTTGGCATCGGCGCTGACGTCATCTGCAAGGATGGGCGCTGTGGGAAGCTCGTCCGCGTGGTCATAGATCCCGGCACGGACGAGATTACGGACCTTGTCGTGCAGAGCGGGTTCTTGCAGAAGACCGATCGCGTCGTGCCGGTTGCGCTGGTGGCGTCAACCGGCGATGGGTCGATCACTCTCACGGTCGGGGTCGAGGCGGTGAAGGCATGTCCTCAGTTCCACGAGCATCACTTCACGACGCCGGTGGAGGGCTATCGCCATCCGACCTACTCGGAAACGGAGATGCGCTTCTGGCGGGCGCCCTACGGGGTGTTCTCGGTGGAGTCGTCGGTGCCGGTGGTCGAGCACCGTGTGGTGGAGGGCATCGATTCGGATATGGAGGCAATCGGTAGGGGCACCCCGGTGTTGAGCCTCAAGCAGCAGCGGGTGGGGGAGGTGGACCACGTGCTCGCGAGCGTCGAGACGGGGGAGATGACGCACCTGGTCGTGCGCCGGGGGCTGTTTCCGGACTACAGGATCGTGCCGGTCGCTGCGATCGACAGCGTAGCCGAGGATGGCGTCTACCTCAAGCCCGGCAGCGAGAACATGGACGAGTTGCCCTTCTACCGGCCCCAGCCGCCTGAGGTGGTGGAGGCCGAGCTACTCTCGAGGCTTTCCGAAGAGGACTATGACTATGCGGGCCTGACGGCCAGCATGGAGTCGGGCATCCTGACACTGACGGGTGCGGTGGAGGACGTGTCGGCGAAGCGGCGGGCCGAAGCTGCGGCCCGGTCGACAACCGGCGTCGTGGAGGTGGCAAACGCGCTCGATACGGACACAGCGATCGCGTCGCGGGTGGTGGCAGCGCTGGAGGAGGATCCGCGCACCAAGCTTGCTGTGATCGATGTGGTCAGCAGCCGCGGGCAGGTCACGCTCTCCGGTAAGGTCGACACTGAGGAGATCAAAGACGCTGCCGAAGAGGTCGCTGCGGCCCGGAAGGGCGTCCTCAGCGTCATCAATGAGCTGGTCGTCGGGCCCGACGAGGATACGCAGGTGCTGTTGCCCCTGCCGCCGGGCCAACGCGGGCCGGAACCATATCGTTAGAGGTGGATGAGGGGTGGAGACGCCCGTCTCGACCCGCATTCAACTGGGCAGGACGGCTCGCCCGGGCCGTCCTGCCATCATCTCATGCACCCGCCGGTTGCGCGCCTGCGGAGGAGCCGTCCGGAAGGTCAGGGGTCACGGTACTTGTCGCAACGTGCCGGACGACGATGAGTGCCAGTCCAGCGTCGGATTGCCCGCGTAACGCACGCTGCCGCTGCTGCTCAGTTGGGCGGTCAGGCTGTTCTCGACCCAGACGGTGGCCGACCCGCTGCTGCTCAGGTGCAGGGTCGCCGTGGCCGTTTTGACTTCGCGGGCGTTGTAGTCGCCCGAGCTGCTCAGCCGGACGCTCTGACTGTCAAAGGCTCCGCCGCCAATCGTCAGACTGCCGCTACTGCTGACATCGACGTCGAGTGTCGTGCCGGTGGCACCGGCGATGTCCACGTTGCCCGAGCTCGACAGCCGCACGGTCAGATCCTGGCACGTGAGGTCGCCCATCGTGAAGCCGCCGGAGCTGGAGACGCGGATGGTGAAGTGAGGTGCATCCAGGTCGCCTGCCTCGGCGTTGCCGCTGGATGAAAGGCTTACCTCATTGAGGTCGACGACGGTCAGGTAGTAGTTGATGGGCCGCGTCGTGTGGAGGTTGGTGGCCGGGCGGGTATCGATGGTGAGCCGGCCCCCGCTGACGTCGGTCCGAATCATGGGCAGGATATTGTCCTCCGCGCTGATGCGCAGGGCGGTCTCGTTGCCCACCTCGATGTGCAGCGTGCCGATGGTTGCCAGCGACACGGCGCTAATAACCCCTATGTTGCGCGACTCCTCGACGACGTTGCCCGAGCCCTGCACGCCGGGTCCCTGTATAGGGCCGATATTCGGCAGCCGGCAGGCGAGCGTAGCGACCATCACCACCGCGATGGCGAGATAAACGAGTGTCCTCTGTATCATTGTGATCCTCCTGTGTCTGGTGAAGCTGATGGAATCTTCTACGAGCGTGCGGCGCGAAAGTTGCTAAGGTCGTCTTAGTGCTCTTGCTCAGCCCGCCGTTGATGGTAGGCTGGGGCTCGGGCCCGGTCACGCGACCGGCGGCCCGGTCGATCCCTGGAGAAGCTGAGGTTACGTCCAACCATGGGTGCGGGAGAGTGCGTGCTACCGTCGTATACCACTGAGCGTCTACTGGTCAGGCCGTTGGTGGCGGATGACCTGGATCCCTTGTTCGGGTTGATCTACGCCGAGCCTGAAGTTGCGCGGCTGTTCACGTCGTATACTGCCTACGAGCAGGTCGCGGACCTGCACCGCCGAAAGGTTGCGCTGAACGGGGATTCTGCGTCAGCGGGTTTCGGGTATTGGGGCGTGGTCCTACGCGAGACGGGGGTGGTGATCGGGCAGATCCTTTTGGGCCCGCCGGAGCCCACCACGTGGGCCGTGCTGCCGGAGACGTCGCCGGCGTCTCCCCTGGGCGACGAGGTAGAGCTCGGGTACGCGTTTGGCAGGGCCTATTGGTCGCGGGGCTATGCGCTGGAGGCCTGCGGCCCCATCGTCCGATATGCGTTCGAGGATCTTGGACTCTGCAGGCTTGTCAACGGCGTCGCGACCGCGAACGCAGCCTCGGTACGGCTGATGGAGCGTCTGGGGTATCGTATCGAGCCTAATCTGCTCGCAGGAGGCGAGGGCTGGGTGGGCGTGCTCACGCTGGAGGCGTTCCTCTGTCGTCAGGCCTCGTGACCTACGTCGGCAGTCTACGCCGCACGCACCGCGGGGCGTGGGTGGTCTATGCAGCGTCCATCGCGCAGGGCGTCACGTGGGCCGGGCTGTCGGATGCCGTGTTGAGCCTGTACCTCGTACGCATGGGCTTCGGCCCCGACTTCGTCGGCTCATCCGCCGCCGCGGCTAACCTGGGCTCGGCCGTGGGCGCCATGCCTGCCGCGGCGCTGAGCCGAAAGCTGGGTCCGCGCAAGGCGATGTTGCTGGGCACGATCATGTGGGTGGCCGGATTCGCTGCCCTCTCGTTGGCCGACCTGCTCGCCGACCCGCTGCAGGTCCCGTGGGTGCTGGCCACGCGCGTGGTCGCGTCGTTGGGCCTGGTGCTCTTCATGGTGAGCAGCCAGCCCTACCTGGCGGAGGTGACGGCGCCCGACGAGCGGCCCCACGCCTTCGCCATGGTGATCGCGCTGCGTCCGCTTGGGGCGGTCTTGGGCGGTGCGATGGGTGGAACCCTTCCGGTGTGGTTCGCCCGGCTGGGCGGCGTCTTCGGGTCGTCTCTGGCCGGCCCCCGCCCCTACGGCATGACGCTGGCCGTTGGCGTGCTGGTGTATATCCCCGTCTTCTGGGCGCTGGCCACGCTGCCGCACGATACCCCGGATACGGCGTCGGTCCGAGGAACGGCCGCCGTGGAGCGCGCGGAACACCGGCCGCCCGCCTGGGACCGCCTCGCCGCGAGGATGCGCCCGGCGCCGTGGGGCGTGCTGATCGCGATCGCCGCGGTCTGTGCCCTGCGGGTGGGGGGCGAGTTCACGGCGCGCGCCTTCTTCAGCGTCTATCTGGACGCTACCTGGGCCGTGTCCATTGCACAGATCGGAGGCGCGATCGGGCTCTCAAGCCTGTTGACAATCCCGGCTCCCCTCCTCACGCCGGGGCTCGTGAAGCGCTGGGGGCGCGCCGCGACCGTTGCCGTGAGCGCCGCGGCGGTAGCGCTCAGCATCCTGCTCCTGGCCATAGGTGGCAATTGGCTCGTGGCGTCGGCGGCCTTCATTGGGCTGAGCATCTTTGGGGCGATGGCGCGGTCGGTGTGGAGTCTCGTGATCCAGGAGTCCGTCTCCAAGGGCTGGCGCCAGGCTTCAGCCGGCGTGGCGAACCTCTTCAGTGGGCTCGGCACCATGGCGATGTCGTCTGCCGGTGGGGTGCTGGCGGCGACCGCCGGCTACCGCGCGACGTTCCTGACGAGCGCTGTGTTAGTTGCCTTGGGTGCAGTCGTTGTGTGGGCGGCGTTTCGGACGCGGGGCGACCGGCAGGGCCCACCGGGGCGCCTCGGCAGCCACGGTCAAAGCCGGTGATGCGGAAGAGTGACAGGCAGCTCACAGAACTCGACTTGCTTGCATTTCTAAATATAAGAAATATAATAATATTAAATTGCGACCAAAGGGGCCGCGGTAGGGAACCGGAGGGCGGCATGATTGGATATATGGCGGATCGCCATCGCCGCTTAGTGGGCATCATCCTGTGGCGGGAGAGACCCACGGCGGCGAGCCCGAGTAGATGCATCGGGTCCGGAAGCGCTCCGGCGGCCCCAAATATCCTGGCGCAATAAGCGAATGGAGGTGTGTAATGCGTTTCTTGATGGTGGTCACACTACCGGTCGAACAGGCCAACAAGGCCATGGTTGAGGGCTCCTTTGTCAAGACGATCACATCCATCTTGGAGGAGCAGAAGCCGGAAGCCGCTTACTTCACGGAAACGAACGGGCAGAGAACGGCCATGATCTATGTGGACCTCAAAGACGTCTCGGAAATCGTGAAGTTCGCCGAGCCCTGGTGGCATGCTTTTGGCGGCAGCCTTGAGTGGCATCCCGCGATGACGCCCGAGGATCTGGCGAAGGGCGGGCCGTTCCTGGAGGCGGCTGTCAAGAAGTACGGTCGCCGGGGGTAACCCAGGTCCGGCGACGAGGGGATCAACGCAGGGACCCGCAGGTCCCTGCGTGTGCTTTTCCCCCAAGTCCGGGCGCCACCAGGTAGCGCAATCGCACCGGCCTTCCGGGAAGCTGCCTGGGGCAATATCCGTATCTTGACCTCGTTCCAGGCGGATCAGCAGATCCGCCTGGAACGTAGGTTCCTCTTCCGAGGATCTCTTCTGTCCTTGCCCCAGGGCCCTTGAGCGGCAGTTCTACCCCGGGAGTCGCAAGCGGTCCTACATCGTAACGCGCTTCACAGCTTCCCGAAAGCTGCTCTCGCGTCCGAACGCCATGTCCTGCACCACCAGGTGCAGGACAACTGTGCCTGGGATGGCGGAGTGCCGTCCCAGGCACTTGCGTTGCCGGCCGCGAGGCTACAGCGTGCTCACGGTGCCGGGATCGTCACGGTCACCGTGACGTTCGCGGCGACCGAGCCCACCGAACGCAGGTCGAGCAGGTAGTCCTCAGTCAGCGGGAGCACGCCGGTGAAGGCGGTGGCGCCCGCGTGGTCGCTCAGGAGGACGCTTCCGTCAGCACCGTAGACGATCAGGACCACCTGGCCCTGGCTCGTCGTCGTCTGTACGGTCATGGTCTGTCCTGCGATCGCGCGCACCACGAAGTGGCCGGTAGTCGACGGCGGCAGGCTCGCCTGAGCCTGGCCGACCACGGCGCCGGGCGCAAACGTGATCCGCTGCGGGATGATCACCGTCATCGTGTAGTCAACGGCCTGGTTCCCGGACGTGACGATGATCGTATAGTCCTGGGTGGTCGCGACCACGTCGCGGAAGAACGCCGGGCCGGGCGCCTTCACGACCTGCCCGTCCGCGCCCACGATCGCGAGGGTCAGGTCCGTAGACGGGAAGAAGTCGACCTCCATCAACTGCCCTGCGGCAACGCCGACGAGGTACCGGTTCGTGCCGTTGGCATCAATGTGCCCTGCGACCTGCGCCTGTGTCTCGCCGGCGGCGAAGAGGATGCGGGTCGCTGCGCCCGGACCGGACGTTGGCGTGGCGGTGGGGCTGCCCATGGGCGGGACCGAGATGTTGAGTGTGTAACTGGCAGGCCCGCCCCCAACCGCCCGGATGTCGATCAGGTAGTCCTGGGTTGTGGGCAACGTGCCGGAGAAGGTGCTGCTCCCGACGTGATCGGTCTGGAGCACGGTGCCATCGGCGCCGTAGACGATCACGATGACCTGGCCCTCGGTGGCCTGGGCGTCAACGTTCAACGTCTGGCCGCCCAGCGCGCGAATCACGAAGGAGAGCCCGCTGTTCGCCGCCTGTGATTCGGGGATCTGAATGGTGCTCTCGCCCGGCGCGAAGGTGATGCGGATCGGAATTGACAGGCCGAGGGTGAAATCGGTGGCGGCGCCGCTGTTGGTGATCGCGAGGGTGTAGTCCTGGGTCGTGGGCACCGTCCCACGGAAGAAGGGCTGTCCCTGGATCTTGATGATGACGTTGTCGGCGCCGACGATCGAGAGGCTCAGGGTGCCCTGGCCCACGGGAAGCGTGTCGACGGTCACGTCAATGAGCTGGCCGCTCGTGACGCCAATGACGTACCGCACGGTCTCCCCGGCGCCGATGTGTCCGTTGACGGTCGCAAAGGTCGTGCCGGGAGCGAACGTGATCCGCTCAGCCCCGGGTGCCGATGGGGTGGCGGAAGCCTCCGGCATACCCGTCGGCGTTGGGGCGGCGGGCGTCGACGATGCCGACGGCATTGCGGTGCTTGTGGGAGCGGCGGGCGTCGGTGTGCTGGGCGGCGAGGCCGGCGGTGTGCCGGTTTCCGTGCTGCCGGCAGAGGAGCCCGACACCGTTGGGCTGGCCGTGGGCAGCGGTGGCGCAGCTGACCGGATCAAGGCGCAGGATGCGGTCGAGACCATCGTCAGGATGATGAACGTCAGGGCGCCCAGATGCATCAGGCGGTGCTGCCATCGTGTATTCCTCATCATATATTCTACTTCCCCCTTTTCGGTGCTTCAGTATCCATTCCAGTTCACACCCATCATACCGCATAAGTGGTTGCCTTGGCGATGGCCTGGGTTGGTACGGGCGGTGGTAGGTTTGTGAGCCGGGAGTATAGTGGGACGCGTGTAAGCCATGTGCTCAGAACCGTGGGTGGACGCCGGGGAGATCCCCAAGGAGTGACGATGTTAGCTGGGGCAGCGGAGATCGATATTACCCCGCGTGCGGGCATCGACCTGACGGGATACGTTGCGCGGTTAGGCCCGTCCGTGGGTGTGCACGACCGGCTGTACGCGCGGGCGCTGGTGATGGACGATGGCACGGCGCGGGCAGCGCTCGTCGTCTGCGATCTGGTGGGGCTAGATAGCGCCTACGCCGCGCGCGCTCGGCGTGAGATCGGTGCTGCGATCGGTGCGGCGCCGGGCGCGGTGATGGTGGCCTGCACGCACACGCATTCCGGCCCGGCGACGATCTTCCTGCATCAGTGCGGCGAGGTCGATCCGGCCTATCTCGAAGGCCTGCGGCCCAAGTTGGTCGAGGTCGCGAGGCGCGCTGCAGAGGAACTGCGTTCCGTACGGGTTGGCGCTGCCGAGGGCGATCTGCCGGGGCCGCCCTTTGACCGGCGGGGAACGGGCAAGGTGGTGGATACCTCGGTCCCGGTCGCGGTGCTGCAGGACGCGCGGGGCGCAGCGGTTGCCACCGTGATCGGCTACGGTTGTCACCCCGTGACGATGATGGCCGATAACCTGCTGATCTCGGCCGACTATCCCGGGGCGGCTACCAGGGCCGTAGCCGAGGCCGCCGGCGGGATTGCCCTCTTCGTGACCGGCGCCGATGGCAACGTGGACCCGATCGCGCGGGGGAGTTTCGAGGACGTGCAGCGGCTGGGCCGGGCGCTTGCCGGCGAGGCCGTCCGCGCGGCGCACGACGTGACGCTTACCAAGCCTGGCCGGCTTGTGGTCGTGCGTGAGCGCGTCGATTTGCCGCTGATGCCGCCGCCGGCTGCCGGTGCCCTGGCGGCGATGCTGGACGCGTATCGTACCCGGCTCCTGGAAGCAGAGGCGGCGGGCGATCCGGTCGCGATTCGCGTGGCGCGGGCGATGGTGGGGTGGGCGGAGAGCGCGGAGCGACGGCAGGCCGATGGCTCTATGCCGCGGGAGATCACGACCGAGATCCAGGTGATTGCGCTGGGCCCCGTGGTGTGGGTGGGGATTCCGGGTGAGCTCTTCTCGGGACTGGGCGCGCAGATCAGGGCCGCGGGCGAGGGGCGGACGGTCTTCGTGGTCGGCTATGCCAACGGCGATGTCGGGTACATCCCCGACCGTGAGGCTTACGCCGAGGGCGGCTACGAGGTGACGGACGCGTACAAGTACTACGACGCCCCGGCGCCGCTGGCGCCGGAGGCCGGCGAGCTGGTCGTCGCGACGGCGCGGCGGCTGGTAGGCGAGACGGTGGGGTAAAGGCGCGGTGCGGGCAGCCCATGGGCATCAAGCTAAGGCCGCCGAGAGGGTGCCGGGGAGCCTTGGCGCCGTCGGCGGCGCGAGGTCCCCGGCACCTGAAACGAAGGCACCCACGGCCGCCGTTGACTTGCTTTCAAGTGCCGGGGACTTCAGAAAGATCCCCGGCACTGTGCGGCTTCTTCTTAGCTTGGTGCGCATGGGCGTCTCGCCCGCGGTCCACAGATCAGCGTGGGTTGTCTCCGACAGCTCGTTGAGCTGCCGTATGATTTGTGTCATCCGACCGTATCCGTGATTCAGACATTCCGGAGGCGACAATGACTGAACGATTGGCGTTGTTGGGTGGCACACCTGTGCGAACGGCGCCGTTCCCGTCGTGGCCGGTGTGGGATGAGCGCGAGGAAGCCGCGCTACTTGAGACGCTCCGCTCAGGTGTTTGGGGGATTGCCGACGGTGGCGACAGGATCGAGGCCTTCGAGCAGGCGTTCGCGAGGACGCACGGGGCCGCGCACGCGCAGGCCGTCTTCAACGGGTCGGTTGCCCTCTCGGTAGCGCTGCGCGCCATCGACATCGACTATGGAGACGAGGTGATCGTCCCGGCCTACACGTTCCTGGCGACCGCGACGTCGTGCCTGATGGTCGGCGCGATCCCGGTCTTCGTCGATATCGACCCCGATACGTACAACCTGGATCCGGATGCATTCGAGGCGGCAATTACGCCCCGGACCAGGGCCGTGATCCCGGTGCACATTGGGGGGCTGCCCGCGGACCTCGACCGGGTCATCGACATCGCGCGACGCCACGATCTGATCGTGATCGAGGACGCCTGCCAGGCCCACGGGGCCGAATGGCGCGGGCGACGCGTCGGCGCGATCGGCGACCTGGGCTGCTTCAGCTTCCAGTCGTCGAAGAACCTCAACGCGGGGGAGGGCGGCGCGATTCTCACCGACCGCCCCGATCTGGCGGAGCGCTGCTGGTCGGTGCACAACTGCGGGCGCGTGCGCGACGGACGGTGGTACCAACACGAGATGCTGGGGGGTAACTATCGCATGACGCAGTGGCAGGCCGCGATCCTCCTCGCGCAGTTGACGCGGTTCGAGGCGTTCGCAGCGCAGCGGGAGGCCAACGGCACCTACCTGGCGCAGAGGCTGGCGGAGGAGACTGCGCTGCGACCGCTGGCGCGCGACCCGCGGGTCACGCAGCACGGGTACCATCTCTTCATCACGCGCTACGATCGTGCGGCCTTCGGCGGGAAGGATCGCGCGTGGTTCCTCAGGGCGCTCAACGCCGAGGGCATTCCGTGTATGGAGGGGTACGTGCCCCTCTACGAGCTGCCCGCGATCCGCGACGGCGTCGCGCGGCTGTGCCGGGCGGTGGGGGCGCCGCAGCCGCCCGCCCCGCACTGCCCCGTGACCGAGCGAGCGTGTGCCGAGGAGGGCGTCTGGTTCATGCAGAACCTGCTGCTGGGCACGACGGCGGATATGGAGGATGTGGTGAGGGCGGTGAGGAAGGTGCAGAGGCTGACGAGTGGCGCGTAACGCGTGACCTCAGCGGAGGTCTGATCATGCGTTACCCGGCACGCGTCATGGGTGGCGGCGATCATCTTCGAAGCATTCATCTTTCTTGAGGGGGTGTCCCGTGGACGCTAGCGGTCGTCGACTTCGGTTGGTCCTGTTCACGACGGTGTACTTTGTCGAGGGGGCGCTGCTGACCTATTTCTCAGGGTTCAACGCGCTCTACCTGCGGTCCTACGGCGTCTCATACACGCGCATCGGGCTTGTCGGCGGGATCACGCTGATACCCTTCGTGCTGAAGATCTTCATCGGGCTGCTGAGCGACCGCGTCAGCCTCTTTGGAATGGGGCGTCGCAAGCCCTACATCGTCATCGGGCTGGCGCTCCAGGCCGTGGCGATCGGGGTGCTCACGTTCGTCTCGCCGGTGGACCAGTTTCCGCTCTACCTCGCGCTGATGGTGCTGACGGCGCTGGGGATGTCGACGTACGACACCGCCACCGATGGCTTCTCCATCGACAGCACGGCAGAGGGCGATCGTGGGCTGGTGCAGGGGCTGATGGTGGGCGGCAGGGCGCTGAGCGGGGTCGTGATGGCGCTCGCGATGGGGCAGTTGTCGCAGCGGGGCCAGTGGTCGGGCATCTTCCTGCTGATGGCCGCCCTCGCCGTCGTCACGGTGCCGCTGGTGCTGTCGACGAAGGATGCCGGCAGCCGCCGCGCCGCTGCGCAGGCGCCGACACGCGGGGCGTTCCGGGCGTTCCTCGACTGGGGCTTCTTCCTCTTCCTGGTCCTGGGCATCGTCTATCCGTTCG
Source organism: uncultured Chloroflexia bacterium (assembly GCA_963775195.1). GTDB lineage: Bacteria > Chloroflexota > Anaerolineae > B4-G1 > SLSP01 > PWVB01. The sequence continues at coordinate 674,051 of CAVZIC010000015.1, read as the reverse complement.
CGCTCTACAGCACCAACGGCATGGTCAACGTCTTTCTCAACGAGGACCTGGGCGTCGGGCTGGGACGCGTCGGCGTCTACACCTCGGTCTTCGGTATCGGGACGCTGCTGGGCGGCGTGGTGGGTGGCCCGCTGATGAAGCGCATCGGCCGTCGCACCAGCGTGATCGCTGCGCTGCTGATCACGGCGAGCGCAACCCTGGGTCTCGCCATGGTCCCGTCGGTGGGGCTGGCCTGGGCCGTCGTCGCGCTCTTCGGTATCGCCTTTGGCTACTACGAGACCGTCTACTTCGCGGTGGGGATGGAGTTCTGCGACCCGCGAATCGCGGCCTTCACCTTTGCCTTCATCATGGCGGTGGGCAACATCGGCATCGGGCTTGGCCAGCCGGTCGCGGGCATGTTGGTGGATAGCGTGGGCTTCCGGCCGATGTTCGGCATCTTCGCGGGCGTGCACGTCCTGGCACTGCCCGTGGTGTGGGGGGTGTTTCGAAGGAAGCGGTCAGCGATCAGCGGTCAGCAGATAGCTGTCAGCTGACCGCTTTGCTACCAAGGAGCTCACACTCACTATGCACATCACATCCGTCGATGTCACGCCGCTGAACCTCATTCCGCAGGTTGCGCTGACCGTGGCTTACGGCAGCTATCCCGTCTTCGAGTATGGCCTGCTGGTCATCCACACCGATGCCGGGGCCGTCGGGCTGGGCGAGGCATCCCCCGACCCGGTGGTGACCGGCGAGACCCAGGCGGGCGTGCTCTTGGCGCTGCGGGCGATGGGGCGCGTGCTGATCGGGCGCGACCCGCTGGACCTTACGGCGCTCCTGGCAGAGGCCGAGGCTGCCGCACCCGGCTTCCCGGCGGCCTTGGCCGCGGTCGATATGGCGCTCTACGACCTGGCGGGCAAGGCGCTCGGCGTCCCGGTCTCGACGCTGCTTGGGGGCAGCGTGCGCGACGGGATGCAGCTCTACCCGGTCGTGCCGATGGACACGCCGGAGGCGATGGCCGCGCTGGCGGAGGGGTTCTCGGCGATGGGAAGCGCCGTGTTGAAGCTCAAGATCGGGTCGCGCGACCTCGATCTCGACGTCGCGCGGGTGGCGGCGGTCGCGCGGGTCGTGGGCGACGACACGCGGCTGCGGCTCGACGTCAACCAGGGGTGGGGGGACGCAGCGACCGCGATAGAGGCGATCGGTCGCCTCTCGAGCTTCAATGTTGAGTACGTCGAGCAGCCGGTGGCGGCGGACGATCTCGCCGGGATGGCACAGGTCGTGGCGGCGGTCGATATACCCATCATGGCCGACGAAAGCTGCCACACGGCGGCGGACGCGCTGGCGATCGTGCGCGCGGGCGCCGCCGACCTGCTCAACATCAAGCTGATGAAGTGTGGGGGGATCCGGCGCGCGCTGGACATCCTGGCGGTCGCCGAGGCCGCTAGCACCCTTAAGGGCGCGGGCATCGGCTGCATCCTTGGGTCGATGGTGGAAAGCTCGATCGGCAGTGCCGCCGGGATGCATCTTGCCGTGGCGCGGGCCGGTATCGCGTCCTGCGAGCTGATCGGACCGCTGTTCATCAAGGGTGATCCGGCGGGTGGCTACGCCGTGGACCCTGCTACCGGTTGGGCCGAAGCGCCCAAGGGGGCCGGGCTGGGTGTGAGGTTGCGATAGCCCTCACCCCCTCCCCGGCCCTCCCCCTCTCCCCGCTGCGGGGAGAGGGGGAGGGAGAAAGATAGGGAGTTCATATGATCGATTGGTCTTCCGTTGCCGATGAGGCTGCCTCGCTGCTGAGCCGGTATGTGCAGATCGACACGACGAATCCGCCGGGGCACGAGCTGCCCGCGGCGGAGTTTCTGTCCGCGGAGCTGCGGGCGCGCGGCTTCGACCCGGTGGTCTATGAGCCGGCGCCCGGCAGGGCGAACGTGGTGGCGCGGCTTCCGCATACCTGTCCCGACGCGGAGGCCCGCGGTGCGATCATCCTGCTGCACCATATGGACGTCGTGACGGCGGACCCGGCGCGCTGGTCGTTCGACCCGTTCGGCGGCGAGGTGCGCGACGGCTACGTCTGGGGCCGTGGGACGATCGATATGAAGGGCATGGGGATCATGGCCCTGCTGGCGCTCGATCTGCTCCGGCGCGACGGCGGGCCGCGCACCCGTGCGCCGCGCACGCGTGACCTGATCTACCTGGCGGTTGCCGACGAGGAGGTGGCAAGCGTGCCCGGCGTGCGGTGGCTGCTCGACCGGCACGCGGCGGAGCTCGAGGCCGAGTTTGTCTGGGACGAGGGTGGCTTCGGGCTGCGCGACTTCTTCGGGCCGGGCACCGTCTTCACGGTGGCCGTGGCGGAGAAGCAGGCGCTGTGGCTGAAGGTGATCGCCGAGGGCGAGCCGGGTCACGGTGGCATGCCGCACGCGGAGAACGCCAACGACATTCTCGTCAGTGCGCTTTCGCGTATTCACAACCATGAGCCCGAGATCCGTCTGCACGATGTCACGCGCAGGATGTTCGGCACCATCGCCGGCTCTTTGCCGTTTCCCAGGTCGTGGGTGCTGGCACACCTGGACAACCCGCTGGCCCGGGCGGTCGCTGCGAAGGGACTGACGGCAGCGCCGGCTATCGCCGCGATTCTCCAGAACACGGTGAGCGTGACCGGACTGCACGCGGGAGGCAAGGCAAACGTCATCCCGGAACAGGCCGAGGCGGTGCTGGACGCGCGACTGCTGCCCGGTGAGTCGCCGGACGCGTTTGTCGCCGAGTTGCAGCGGATCATCGCTGACGACCGCGTGCACATCGAGGTCGTGCAGTACCCCTCGCCCAACAGCGTCTCGGACTACGACGGTATCTTCTTCCGGACGCTCGCGGAGGTCGCGGGCCGGCTGGTCCCGGGCAGCCTGACGGTGCCGCTGTTGACGCCGGGGGCCACGGACTCGGCGTATTTCCGGCAGCGGGGCTACAGCACCTACGGCCTGTTCCCCGCCATCCTGAAGGCTGACGAGCTGGCGGGGTTCCACGGGATCGACGAGCGGATCTCGGTTGAGAACCTGGGTCTGGGCACGCGGATGATGGTTGAGGTGCTAGAGAGCGTCTGAATCACGGATCAGGCCGTTCAGATGCGGCCGGATGACGCGGATCTCACGGATATGCACGAGGTCGTCGATGGCACCGGCGGATGCGGGTGACTGCCCTCGCGGAAGACGGGGCGCCGCCCCGTCTCTACAGCGGACTGAGGATATGGCCGTGAAATCCGTGCAATCTGTTCCATCCGTGATGCAGACAACCTAAAGGGGAGGCGAAATCATGAACTATCGACGTCTGCGTGTGCTGGGATGGGTGGCGCTGTTGGTCCTATGTGCCTTGGCATGTCATCTACCGAATGCCTCAACGCCCGCCTCGCCGGGAGCGAAGCCGCCCGCGACCCTGGTGAGCTCGATCGGAGGGAAGCCAACGCCTCCGCCGCCGCAGGCGGCTGCCACCGTCGCGCCCACCGATGAGCCTCCGGCGGCAGCCGGGCCCTGCCCACAGGGCAACACGGCCCGAGCCGGCGCCGTCGTTGTCTGCTACGATCCCGCGGTGGCCTCTAAGGTGAACGGCTCCGTGCGCCCTGCCGCGCAGGAGGACGTGCTCTTCGGCGACATTTGGGCGATGCCGGAGCGGGTGCGTTTCGAGTTCCAGGGGTATCCCTCAGGCGTGAGCAACGCGCAGCCGTACATCGTGGTGTACCCGACCGACGGACTCGAGGCTGCCAGCCCCACGGCAGCGGAGATCCTCGACCGGATCCGGCTGATCCTCGACACCAAGCCGGCGCCGAGCGCGATCGATAGCATCCCCATCCTCCCGCCCGTAAACGCAGCTCAGGTCTATCGTGCCCGTGTCGGCTACCTGGAGGTGGGCAGTGCGCGGGGCATCCACTTCCTGACGCAATACGCGCAGGACGTCACGCCCGTGGTGAACGAGGCGCTGACCTACGTCTACGAGGGCTTTATCGGCGATGGGAGCCGGTTTGTCTTCGCGTGGCTGCCGGTCTCGCACCCCACGCTGCGCGACCACTGGTCGGACTTCACCCAGGAGGAGCTTGCGCCGCTCTACGACGATTACGACGCTTATCTCTATGAGGCGCTTGCCAACCTGGAGATGCAGCCCGCGGCGAGTTTCACGCCGGACCTGGATCTGCTGAAGGCGATGCTCGAGTCGATACAGGAGGCGAGCGACTGAGGGCAGCGCGTGCTTGCCCTATGCCTGCGTGGCCTCCGGACGATAGCACAGCAGGACATTCCCGTTGCCGAACGTCCTCGTTCTGACGAGGTGGAGACGCAGCCTCTCATCCGGGCCCGAAGAGCGGCGTGCCGGCACCCAGGATCACCGGGTTGAGCATCACGCGATGCTCGTCGACCAGGCCAAGGCGCATCAACGTGGCCATGAGATTGGCGCTGCCGAAAACGGCCAGGGCTTTCCCTGACTGCCGCTTCAGCCTCGCGACTTCGTCACCCGCGTGGTCCTTGACGAGTCGTGCGTTCTCCCACTCCAGCTTGTCCAGCGTCGTCGAGAAGACGACCTTGGGTAAGCGGTTCATCAAGTTGGCGACCACCGGGTCATCCGCGATCGCGGTTGGGGTCGGCCAATAGCTTGCCATGACCTCGTAGGTCACGCGCCCGAAGAGCAGCGTGTCTATCTCGTTGAGTTGGGCAATGGCGAACTCGTTGAACTCGTCATCCACGGCGTGCCAACTGATGTCCCGGCCCGGCCCCTCGAAGTAGCCATCGAGGGTCATCATATTGAAGGTGAAGAGCTCTCGCATTCCGATCCTCCTGTGCGTCGATCTCAGCGTGTACGGATCAGATGCGCCATTTGGGATGGATCATACCCGTGTTGATTCTGGGCCGACCTGTCGTATAACCGTGCTGGGTACAGTACGTGTAGGGTTGCTCTGTTCTGGTGCCGGCGCGCCGTCAGGGGCCGCCCACGTCTATGCTTCACAGGAGGTGTCCACATGCCCAATGGTGCATCGTTCTACACGGTACGACTCCTCGACCCCAAAGCCGTCTACCTCGACTCCGGTGCGTTTCCCGTCCACGGGGATGGCATCCTCGACGACACCGTCGCGCTCCAGCACGCGATCAACGCGGCGCAGGAGGCCACGGGCTTCGGGATCGTCTTCGTGCCCGAGGGCCGTTACCGGCTCACCCACACGCTGCACGTCTGGGCGGGGATCCGCCTGATCGGGTTCGGCGCCCGCCGCCCGGTCTTCGTCCTCGGCCCGAACACGCCCAGCTACCAGGAGGGGGAGGGGCGGTATATGATCCACTTCACGAGCGGGCGTCCGCAGGAGGGACAGCCGATTCGCGACGCCAACCCCGGCACCTTCTACAGCGCGCTGAGCAACATCGACATCGAGATCGGTGAGGGGAACCCCGCCGCTGTCGGGGTACGGTCGCACTGGGCACAGCACTGCTACCTGGCCCACGTCGACTTTCCGCATCGGGTCGGGCCGCGCAGGGATCGACGAGGTGGGCAATGAGATCGACGATTGCCGCTTCTACGGCGGCGACTACGGCATCATCACCACCAAGCCGTCGCCGAGTTGGCCCTTTCTCATGATCGATTCGTCCTTCGAGGGGCAGCGGGTGGCGGCGATCCGCACCGAGGAGGGCGGGTTGACACTGGTGCGTACCCTATTCGCGCACGTTCCGACCGCTGATCTCGGTCAACCCCGATCGCGCTGAGGAGCTCGTCATCACCGATTCGCGCTTCGAGGATATCAGCGGCCCGGCGCTGGTCATCAGCGATGAGGGCAGCGCCCGCACGCAGGTGAACCTTGAGAACGTGGTCTGCGCCGGTGTGCCGGTGCTCGCGTCGTTCCGCCGGGGCGGGAACACGTTCGCGGGAATCGGGCCGCTCTACCGCGTCAGGTCGTTCTCCCACGGGCTGCAGATCACGGATCTGGGCGCGGCGCCCGAGGTGCGGACGATGGTCGATCTCGATCCGCTGGACGCGGCGCCGCCTGCGGTGCCTTCGGACATCCCGCCTCTGCCGCCGTGTGAGACGTGGGCCAACCTGCGGCAGCTTGGTGCGGCGGGCGATGGGGTCACCGACGACACGCAGGTGCTCAGGGATGCCGTCGCGCAGCACCAGGCGATCTATATGCCGACCGGGCGCTACCGGGTCACCGATACCATCGCGTTGCGGCCCGACACGGCGCTGATCGGCCTGAGCCCCATCGCGACACAGATCGTCGTGCTCGACGACACGCCGGCGTTCCAGGGCGCGGTAGCGCAGCGCCAGCCGCCCGAGCCGCCGCCGTGGGCAGCGGCGATGCTGGCTGCGCGCCGCACGTCGGGCGAGGGCGGCCCTCCGCGATTGCCCCGCTGGCTGATGGGCCCGCCCCCCGCGATCGAGGGGCCGCCCAAGCCGCTGCTGGAGGCGCCGCAAGGAGGCACCAACATCGTCACCGGTATCGGGCTCGACCCGGGTGGCACCAACGGCTGTGCCGTCGCCGCCAAATGGATGGCGGGTGAGCGCTCGATGATGAACGACGTGCGCTTCATGGGCGGGCACGGGATGTTCGAGCCCGACGGGACGCGGGTTCAGCCCTACAACGATAACCGCACCGCCGACGCCAACCCGGACCACGTCTGGGACTCGCAGTATTGGAGCCTCTGGATCACCGGCGGGGGCGGGGGGACCTTCAAGGATATCTGGTCGCCGAGTCCTACGGCTGCCGCGGGTATCTGCGTCTCGGACACGGCAACGCCGGGCCGGATCTATGCGATGTCGGTGGAGCATCACGTGCGCAACGAGGTGATCTTCCGGAACGTCGCGAATTGGCGCGTCTTCGCCCTGCAGTTGGAGGAGGAGAGCGGGGAGGGCCCCAGCGCACTGCCGGTTGAGCTCGATCGGTGCCGCGACCTCGCCTTTGCCAACCTATATCTCTACCGCGTGACGCGCATGGTCGCGCCGTCGCCCTACGGCGTGCGGATGACCGGCTGCCGCGACATCACCTTCCGGGGCGTGCACGTCTACAGCCCGACGAAGTTCTCATTCGACGCCGCGGTGTTCGACACAACGACGGGCACGGAGGTGCGGTCGAGGGAGATTGCCCTGCTCACCGTGTCGGGCGGGCACCCGGAGGTGCGCGCTGCCGGACGTCCACGTGTGGAGAGGGTCGCGGGCGGGTTCGAGTTCATCGACGGGGCGACCGTCGATGCCGCGGGCAACGTCTATTTCGTCGACGGGCGGTGGCACCGGATCTACCGCTGGCCCGCGGATGGAAGCGCGGTCGAGCTGGTCAGCGACATCCCCATCGCGCCGGTGAGCCTGGCGGCAGACCGTTCGGGGCGGCTGCTCGTCGTGACGCGAACGGGGACCGTGCTCTCGCTCGACCCGGACGGGCGACCCGAGGAACTGCAGATCGTGCAGGAGGTGCCGGCAATCGAGCGCCCGGAAGCCATCGCGATGCTGCCGGGACATCGCTGGCGCGATGCCCACGACTTCCTGGCGGCGAGCCAGGCGCCGGTAGAGACGCAGGTCGTCTCCCCGGACGGGTCGATCTTCATCCCCAGGAGCCCGGATTTGGTGCGGGCCTTCTCGCTGCGCCCTGCCGTCGTGGGGCAGCCGTTCTACCTCGCCGACGAGTTCGGGCAGAAGACGTGGCGTTTCAAGGCGCACGCCGACGGGAGGCTCTCCGATCCTGAACTCTTCGCCGAGGAGGGCGAGCTTGGGGTTGCCGTTGACGCGGCGGGTAACGTCTACGTCGCGGCGGGCGCGATCTTCGTCTACGACCCGAGCGGCAAGCAGATCGATCGGATCGAGGTGCCCGAGCGCCCGGCGTGTCTCGTCTTCGGTGGGGCGGACCGGCGGACGCTCTTCATCACGGCGCGGAGCGGATTGTACCGGGTGACGATGTAAGTGCCAGGCCCTGAGAGAAGGAGTGCTATGAAGATTCAGTCCATCGAGGTGTATCTGATCGACCTGGGGCACCGGAACGTGCCGTACGTCCGCGTGTTGACCGACGAGGGCGTGCACGGGGTGGGGGAGGCATACAGCATTGGGCCCGACCGCGCGACGGTCGCCGCGATCGAGGATCTGGCCGAGTGGCTGATCGGCCGCGACCCCCTGGCCATCGAGGGACTGTGGCAACTGATGTACGCAGGGTCGCGGTTCCCCGGTGGGTCAATCCTGAATGCCGCCATCAGCGGGATCGAGCACGCGCTGTGGGACATCAAGGGGAAGGCGCTTGGGGTGCCGGTCTACGAGCTCATCGGCGGCAGGTGCCGCGACAGGGTGCGGGTCTACCAGTCGGCGGGCGGCGACACGCCGGAGGCGCTGGCCGAGAGCGCGCGGCGACTGGTGCGCACCTACGGCTACACCGCGCTCAAGATGTTTCCCTTCGACCGGCGGGATGAGCCGCTCTGGCACGACATGGGGCTCGCGAGGGCGATGCGCGGCGCAGAGGCCCGGATCCGGGCGGTGCGTGAGGCGGTTGGCGACGACGTCGACATCGCGCTCGACGCCCACGCGCAGATCTTTCAACCTTCGACGGCGCTGACGCTGTGCCAGGTGCTCCAGCCGTTCCACCCGCTCTTCCTGGAGGAGCCGCTGCGTCCGGAGAACCGCGAGGCGCTGGGACAGCTCCACGCCAAGTCGCCGATCCCGATCGCGACCGGGGAGATGCTCTACACCAAGTACGAGTTCCGCGACCTGTTGGCCAACGCTGCCGCGGATATCGTGCAACCGGATGTCTGCCTGATGGGCGGGCTGTGGGAGATGAAGAAGGTGGCGGCGATGGCGGAGGCGGACGTACGTGACCGTGGCGCCGCACAACCCCTGCGGGCCGGTCGCGACCGCAGTGAACACCCACTTCGCGCTGAGCACGCACAACTTCCTGATCCTGGAGTATCACCCGGACGACGACCCGGAACGCGCCGCGATTGTCGACGAACCCATGCGGCTCGTCGATGGTTACCTGGAGGCGCCCACGCGGCCCGGGTTGGGGCTCGACCTGAACGTGGAGGTGCTCAAGGAGAAGGTGGCGGCGGAGGGATACAAATCGTGGCACCGGCGGTTCCTGTGGCGTGCGGACGGCGGATTGGGGTATCAGTAGAGATTGGTCCAATCTTCCGAAGATTGGACCAATCTGGGATCTCAGGTTAGAATGATGCCATGAACAATGCCACGGATGCCTCGATTCGCTCCACGCCGGTGCCGGCTGCCCCGCGACGTCCCAGGGGCCTGCGCTTACTGTGGCAGCGTCTGAGCCTGCGACGGCAAGCGCGCCGCGACTACGAAAACGCCCGCGGGAGGCTTCACGTCGAGATGTTGCGCAAGGCGCAGGCGCGGCTGGATGTGGCTGCGAGCAAGTGGCAGGCAGAGCTGCAGGCTGTGGAGCGGGAGCGGGCGGCGCTTCAGGCGCAGTGCGACGAGGAGTTGGTGCGGCTGCTGTCGCGCTACCTGGTGCTGACGCGCCTCGACGAGGTGCGCGGCATGGCGCCGAAGACCAAGGCCGACATCATCCGCGACGTCTTTGACGACCACCTGGAGGATCTGCGCAGTGCCCAATGGGTGGCGGGCGTCTCCGAAGGATGCCAGCGCGCGATCAACGACTGGATTCTCCACTACCGGCGCCAGTTCCCGGCATTGCTCAAGGAGGACTTCCCCGGCAGGCGGCAGGTCATGGGGCGCTACCGGCCACGGCTCGAGCGCTTCGATGCCCGGCTCGGGGTCCTTCGCGCGCAGGTGGACGACCTCGTTGCGCTGCGTGAGCGTGTCGGACAGGCGTTGGCGCGGCTGTGGCCCGTATCGGTGCAGGATTTCGTCACCGCGGCACGCGATCCGACCGATGCCACGGCATACACGGCGGTGCAGGGGTATCTGCGGGGTGTCTTCGCCGAGTGGGAGCCGATGCCCGAGTGGTTTCGCCGGGCGTGTACGGCGGCGGAAGAGGAGTAACGGGTGACGATCGACCAGTGACGGGCGCGACTACGCTCGTCCCGGTCACCGGTCAATCATCAATGGTCACGAAAGAGGGTCTATGCTGCCAACGCTGGTCTACTTTCACGGTGGTGCCGGGCTGTTCGGGTCGCCGGATAGCTTCGATCCGCGCCACCGGGCGCTGCTGGAGGGTGCCGGGTTTATCGTGATCGCGGCGGAGTATCCCAAGGCCATCGGCCGGTCGCTGCACGAGGTGGTGGCCGCGGTGGAGGCGACCGCGCGGCGGGCGGCGGCCGAGTCGCCCACCGGGTCGATCGTCGTGATGGGCCATTCGTTCGGGGGCTATCTGACGCTCTGGCTCGCATCGACGCAGCCCTACGTGGCGGGAGCCGTCGCCCTCGCGGGCTATGCGGATCTGCTCGCGCCGTTCTACACCGAGCCGTCGGCGCACTACCTCGCGGCCAAGAATCTGACGGGGTTTCGCCCTGAGACCGTCACCGCGGCCTCGCCCCCCGGTGACAAGTTCGATCTCTATCTCTACCTGCGGCAGACGGCCACCTGGCCCGACTATGTGTCCGGGGGGAATCCCGAGAGCCTGGCAAGGCTATCGCCGCTACGGCTGCCACCGGCCCCGACGCCGGTCTTTCTGGTGCACGGCGAGGCCGACACCGACGTCCCCTATACGGCATCGGTGGCCTATCACGAGCACGTCGCCGGCGTGTCGCCTGACACCACCCTCGTCCTGCATCCCACCGGCGGCCACGGACTGATGTTCGACATGGACAATCCGGAGGTGGCGGCGATCTGGGATGCGGTGGTCGGATGGATGTCGGGCCTGAAAACTGACAGCCGCCTTCCACCCAACTGACAACTGAAAACGGGCAACGGGAAACTGGTTCGCGGAGGCTACGATGGAGTATGTGAAGTTCGGGAACACAGGCGAGAGCGTCTCGGCCCTGGCGCTGGGCTGCATGAGCCTGCGGATGGACAAGCTGGCCGAGAGCAAGGCCACGGTGCGGAAGGCCTACGAGCTTGGGATCACCTTCTTCGACACCGCCGACGTCTACGCGCGCGGTGACTCAGAACGCATCCTGGGCGCAGCCCTGCGGGAGGCAGGCATCCCGCGGGACGAGATCTTCGTCGCATCGAAGTGCGGCATCGTCTTCCAGGGGATGAACCCCGAGTACGCGTATAAGGCGTATGACCTCTCGCCCGGCTACCTCAAGGCGAGCTGCGAGGCGAGCCTGCAACGGCTCGGCCTGGAGACGATCGACCTCTATCAGCCCCATCGCATCGACTACCTGACCCACCCGGAGGAGACCGCCCGCGCGCTGGAGGAGCTCAAAGGTGACGGCAAGATCCGCTACGTGGGGGTGAGCAACTTCACCGCCGACGAAGTCCGCGCCCTGTCGGCCTACATCCAGATCGAGAGCCTGCAGACGCAGTATAGTATGCTCTTCCTCGAACCGCTGGAGACGGGTCTGACAGCGGTCTGCCTTGAGAAGCACATGGCGATTCTGCCGTGGAGCCCGCTGCACCAGGGCGTGCTCACCGGCGCACGCGCACTGCCGCACGATGAGTGGCAGCATCAGCGCGAGGCGGGCGTGGTCGCGCAGCTCCGGCCCTTTGCCGAGGCGTACGGCGTGACCGTCGGGCAGCTCTCACTCGCGTGGCTCATGCAGCAGCCGGGGCCCGTGATCCCGCTCGTGGGCACGGCCAATCCCGACCACATCGCCGAGGCCGTCGGCGCGGCGGACGTGAGACTGGAGCGCGACGACTGGTATGAGCTGATGGTGATCGCCCGCGGCCGGTCGATGCCGTGGGGCCAACGCCCCTACCTCTACACCAAGGAGCGCTGATGGCCGAACGACGACGCCTCTTGTTGACCGGCGCAACAGGCCAGATTGGGACTGCCTTTCGTGGCTACGCCGGCGACCGCTACCGGATGCGCATGGCGGCGCACACCCCCGACGAAATCACAGGCCCCGAGTGGTCGGACATTGCGCCCAACGAAGTGATCACGCTGGAGGTGGCCGACCCCGATGCCTGCATGGCGGCGTGCGAAGGCATCGACACGGTGGTGCACTTGGCCGCGGTCACCAGCTCGCGGGTGGGGTTTTACGACGGGCTCCTGGACACCAACATCAAGGGACTCTACAACATCCTCAGCGCGGCGAAGGCCCAGGGCTGCCGGCGCGCCATCGTCGCCAGCAGCGTCCAGGCGATCAGCGGGTATCCGCTCGACGTCCAGGTGCGCACCGGTGATGCGCCGCGCCCGCTCAACATGTACGCCGTGACCAAGGCCTTCGCCGAGCTGATGGCCCACTACTTTGCCATCACCGAGGGGCTGCCCTGTATCGCCATTCGCGTGGGCAGCTTCGAGGCCGAGTGGGTGCGCAGGTCGCCGACGGCCCGGAACCTGAGCACATTCATCAGTAAGCGAGACATGAGCGAGCTGCTGGTCCGGTGTATCGAGGCGGAGGACGTGCAATTCGCGGTGGTCCACGGCGTGTCGGACAACCGGTTCAAACGGCTCGACCTGACCGACACGCGGGAGAAGCTGGGATACCGGCCGGTTGACGATAGCTTTCGCATCTTCGAGACGGGGTTGGCGTATATCGACCGGTGGTACGACAGCGCCCCGGGTGATCCGGAGAAGAGGGAGCGGTAGAGGCGGCCCACACCCCGTCTACGATCCCCAGCCCATCCCTTTCCCAACTTTCCTTTCCTTTTTCTAACCCGTCCTAACGGTATCCTGCGGTTACACGCGGCAGCTTCGTCAATAATGTAGGAGACTGTCAAGGGGTGCCCGCGCGGTAGGTTCGGATCCCGCGCGGGAGCATCACGTTGGCGCTGCGGCGACGTGGCATCGTACTCTACATCGGCACGAGAGATTGCGAGGCGGGAGGTGTCTGGTGAACGGTTGGTACAGGACGGGTAGCAGGATTGTCTACGTCGTGATTCTGCTTCTGTCGGTGTCGGTCAGACCTGTGGGAGCCGCTAACAGTGACGTTTCCGTCGGGCCGCCACCCTCACAGAAGCCGAACTACCCAATTCCGACCTTGTCGCCTCCTCCTCCACGTGAGGCCGGCGCCTTGTCGACCGCTGCGGCCCAGCCGCTGCAGTTCATCACCGACCCTTTGCTCGACATGAAGGTGCTGGTGGTCCTCGACAGCGTGAGCGATGCGATTGGCATCAACCAGATGATCCTCGGCTATCTCGATATCCTGGGGATTCCCTACGACGTGGTCGACGTGAACGGACGCACGTCTGACACGCCGGCGCTGGTGACGGACACGATGCTGTGGGACGGCGTCCATCACGGGCACTACTACGCCATCTTCGTCACCACCAGCGACGTCTGGTCGCCCATCGTCGCCCCGGGGAACACCGCCGGAGAGGGCCTGACGGCAACCGAACGGGACCTCATCCGGGCCTATGAGCGCGCTTTCGACGTGCGCCAGGCGACGCTGTACGCGTACCCCGAGGCCACCGATTACGGTCTGATTCCCATCACGGAGACGGGGGCGCCGTTGACGACGACGCTCACGTCCGCGGGGCAGGGTGTCTTCAACTACCTCAACCCCAACGTCGAGATCCCGGTATCCGATGCCTACACCTACCTCGGCGTCCAGGCGCCGGGGGCGGTCATCACGCCGCTGTTGCAGTTCGTCGATACCGGCGCTGTCTACTCGACGACGGTCGAGACGTATCCCATCGTGAGTATCTTCAATCCCGTCGATGCCGGTGAGTGCATGGTAGTAACTGCAGCGGCCTATTACCCTGCAACACCTCCGGTCAGTCTCCATGGACGGCTGCTACCCTACGGGATCATCAACTGGGCGACGAAGGGCGTCTTCCTCGGACAGCGACACCTCTACTTCGAGCCGCAGGTCGACGACGTGCTTTCTTACGGCGACCGGTGGGACCCGATCACGCACACCACGATCTTCGACACCGGCTACCGGCTGCAGCCGAGCGACATCGACAACTTGCTGGCGTGGATGACTGTCTTCCGCGCTACACCGAACGCATCGAGCTTCCTGGTCGAGATGGCGTTCAACGGCGAGGGAGTCGACTACGACAGCGATCCGAATACCGGTCAGATCATCTCCGGCACGCTCACCGACAAGCTGATGCAGACGCAGAGCGCTTTCACGTGGCTCAACCATACGTGGAGTCACCAGGATCTCTACACGGTGACGTACCAGACAGCCTACCAGGAGATCTACAGCAACACGCTCACCGCGCAGCGGCTGGGCTTCACCGATTACACGACGGCGACGTTGCTGCCCGGCGCCTACACAGGCTTGACGAACACCCACGTCATCAGCGCGGCCTACGACCTGGGCGTTCGCTATACGGAGTCCGACGAATCACGGCCGGGTTTCGGCAACCCGAGCCCGAACACCGGCATTCTCACCGGCACGGGAGGAGCCATGCTCCTGGTGCCACGCCTGGCCAACGACATCTGGTATTTCGCGAGCACGCCTGCAGCGGAGGTCGATTACTACAACTTGGTGAGCGATCCGAACAGCGGGCCGTACTGCCCGGCTTACTACAACGACCCCACCTACGATCCGGCCAACCTGTGCTTCACCTACCCGCAGATCCTGGACTCGACCACCAACCAGGCCTTGGGGTTTCTGCTTGACTTCAATACCGACGCGACGATGTTCCACATGAACAACCTCAATGCCTACAATGCCCCGACCAGCACGAACACGCTGATGGGCGACTACATCACCGAGCTCTACGCCAAGTACAACACGTACTACAGCTCAACCGTGCCTATCCTGAGCCTTGCGCACGCAGGAGATCGGCAGCCTGATGCAGCAGCGGATGGACTACAATGCGTCCGGCGTCACGGGCGTCATCGGCTGCGCCAACCAGATCACGCTGACGGTGCCGGCGACCGCGACGACCGGCGCGAGGGTTCCGGTCACGGGCCTGAGCTACGGCAGTGATACCGAGAGCTACGCAGGGCAGTCGATCTCGTACCTGCAGATGGCCCCGGGTGACGTTCTGGGTATTCCGGGCGCGGGGCTGCCCTCCACGCCGGCCGCCGTCACGGGCCTCACGGTCACGACGGGCACAATCACGCGGACGCTGACCTGGGATCCTGTCGCCGGCGTCCTTGGATACCGCGTCTACAGCGGCACAACCCCAGGATTCGCCCTGGGCTCCGGGCACCAGCTTGGCGTCGTGACCACGACGATGTATATGGACAGCTCCGGGAGCACTAACTACGCCGTGACCGCCATCGCCGATGACTGCTGGAAGCACGAATCCTCGCCGGCCTACGTGCCGCCCGCCCCAACCTCATACGTGATCTATCTTCCGCTCGTGATGCGGGCCGTGCCCTAGTGCAGAAGTAAGGTAGCGCATCGGGAACGACCTTTGGGGTTTCCTTCACAAGCAGGCGCTTGCTCTACAGGAAAACCCCAAAGGTCTTCTGTGTTTGAACTGGGCTCTCGCACCTGCCGGAAGAGAAGCGCCCCGCGCGCCTGTTTGTGCTTACGACACCCGTGATGGCTGTCGATCCCGCTCTCGTTGCTCGCCCTTCGTCCGGGCACTTTCTTGCGTCCGGCCTCCGATACGCTATCATCCCAGATGTGTCAGCCTAACCGTATGTGAAGGCAGTCGAGACCGGGGGGCCCTGGCGCATCGAACGGCACGGCGCTCCCGACCACTCCAAAGGAGATCATCTATGACCAAATCCGCGATGCCGCGCATCCCCTACGGCGCAGTGTATTTCCGCAAGTCCAATCCCCCGCGTGAGGATTGGGCGCGGGATTACCGGACAGCGTCCGAGGACGGGATGAA
The DNA here is from genome assembly GCA_963775195.1 of uncultured Chloroflexia bacterium. Classification (GTDB taxonomy): domain Bacteria; phylum Chloroflexota; class Anaerolineae; order B4-G1; family SLSP01; genus PWVB01. Next base: position 658,316 of record CAVZIC010000015.1, on the reverse strand, counting down.
CACGTTCCGCCACTGGTTCCTGTGGGGCGCGATAGAGACCGCACCCGGAGTCTTTGACTGGGCCGGCTACGATCGCCAGCTCGACCTTGCAGCCGAGCACGGAATCAAGACGATCATCGCAGAGATGATCGTGGTTGCGCCGGAGTGGGCCTATGACACCTACGCGGGCGCACGGTACGAGACGCACGATGGGCGGCAGCTTGGCCCGCAGATCCACGGGAGCTGCGCCGTGGGTGGTGCGCCGGGGCTCTGCCTTGACAACGCGGACGTTCGCGATGCCGCCGCGCGGTTCCTCCGTGCGCTGGTCACGCGGTATCGCGACCATCCGGGCCTGGGCGGCTACGACGTCTGGAACGAGTGCAACTACCCTTCGGACGTTTGCTACTGCCCCGCAACGCAGGCCGCGTTCCGCACATGGCTGCGCGGGCGCTACGAGAGCCTCGACGCGCTGCGTGAGACCTGGCACCGCTATAGCATGCCCACGTGGGACGACGTGACCGCGCCGCGGCACCTCGGACCGTACGCTGATACGCTCGATTGGCTGGCGTTCCGGATCGACAACGCGTATGCTCAGATGCGGTGGCGGGTCGACATGATCCGCGAGCTCGATCCCGATCACCTCATCACGGCACACGGGGTGGCGGGGAGCTTCACGGCACTGGCGTCCAACACCCGCGACGATTGGCGGGGGGCGGCGGAGGTCGACAGCTACGGGCTCACCTGGATCGCGTCGCGAAAGGGCGACGAGCCCTGGAAACAGTGGCACGCGGTCGATATGACCCGCGCCGCCTCGCGCGGCAAGCCTTTCTGGCACGCCGAGGCGGAGGGCGGACCCCTGTGGCTCCAGCCGCAGGTGATCGGCAAGCCGAGGGACGAGGGGCGGATCGCGTCGCCCGAGGACATGCGTCTCTGGCACCTCACCTCGTTCGCCGCGGGGGCCACGGGCCTGCTCTATCCACGGTGGCGCCCCCTGCTCGACGGCCCGCTCTTCGGCGCCTTCGGACCCTACGGGATGGACGGCGCGCGGACGCCACGCTCCGAGATGACCGGGCAGGATCGCGCGGTGGGCCAACGCCCCCGAGCAGGCAGACCTATGGACCTCACGGCCCGTCCGTGGCGAGGTCGGGATCGTGGTGGTGCCGGAGACCCAGCTCCACGCCGCCATGCTCTTCGGCAGCCCCGACGTCTATGGGCGGGCGATGGAGGGTGCCTATCGGGGTTTCTTCGACGCCAACATCCAGGCCGACTGGGTCCACATTGACGACATCGCGGCGTATGAGGTGCTCTACCTGCCGTTGCCCCTGATGCTGAACCAGGCCACGGCAGATCGGCTGCGGGCGTGGGTCGAGGGCGGTGGCACGCTCATCGCGGAGGGATGTCCCGGCTACTTCGGTGACCACGGTCACGTGGGAACGGTGCAGCCGAACCTCGGCCTAGACGAGCTGTTCGGCGCGCGTGAGAGCTACGTGGAGTTCACGCCCGACCTGCTAACGGACCTCGCGTTGACCGTCGACGGTGTGCCCACCTGGGGTGGCGTCGTGCTTCAGGCCTATGAGCCCATCACCGGCACCGCCTCGGGGCGGTACGCCGACGGCCGTGTGGCAGCGGTCGACCACGTCTATGGACGGGGCAAGACGCGGCTGATCGGCACGATGTGCGGCGCGGGGTACGGCACCCACGCGGACGCAAGCCACGCACGTCTCTACGAGGAGCTCCTCGCCTTCGCCGGGGTGCCCCAGCACGTGCGGGTGAGCGACCCGAGGATCACCGCAAGGCTGCACGATGGCGTGGGTGGCACCTATCTCTGGGTGATGAACCCTGTCCGGCAGCCGGTGCCGGTGCGGATCACGCTCGGACCGGCGTGGGGGCCGTTCTCGACGGTCCGAGCGCTGTGGGGCGCGGAGGCGACCGTGGACGGACGCGTGGTCTCGACGACCGCGGGCGCGCGGGACGTGGCGGTGCTGGCGCTGGAGTGAACCAAGATTGGACCAATCTTCCGAGATTGGTCCAATCTGTACCGGTGAAGGAGATGCTGAATTGCCGAATCACGAATCGTATCTTGCGGATGTCGTCGCGGAGCTGAAACGCCATTGGCCGGAGAACCGGGCGGTGACCATCGTCTGCCACGGACACAGCGTGCCCGCGGGGTACGGGGCGACGCCGTTTGTGGATACGTTCGACGCGTACCCGCACCTGCTGCACCGTGGGCTGAAGGCGCGGTTCCCATTCGCTGTCGTCAACGTGATCGTGACGGCGATTGGGGGAGAGAACTCAGCGGCGGGGGCGGCGCGGTTCGAGCGTGATGTGCTCAACCACCGGCCCGACGTGGTGACGATCGACTATGGGCTTAACGACCGCGGGATCGGGCTGGATGCGGCGCGCGAGGCGTGGAGGTCGATGATCGAGCATGCGCTGGCGGCCGGTGTGCGCGTGTTGCTACTGACGCCGACGTGGGACGTGACGCAGCGTTCGGGCTACGAGGGCGCCGATAGGGAGGCGCTCGGTGCACACGCGGCCCAGATTCGCGAGTTGGCGGCGACGTACGACGTGGGACTGGCGGACAGCTCCGCAGCGTTTGAGGCATACGTAGCCACGGGCGATCTGTCGGATCTACTGGCGTGGCCGAACCATCCGAACCGTGAGGGGCACGCGCTGGTCGCGCGGGAGCTGCTGCGCTGGTTTCCGGCGTAGCGCCTCGGACGGCGTAGCGCCTCGGACGGCGTAGCGCCTCGGACGGCGTAGCGCCTCGGACGGCGCAGCGCCTCCGGCTCGCGGTGGCATCCCAACCAAGTGCCAGGCACTCCGCCAGGGAAGGCGGGAAGTGCCGGGCACTGAGAGAGGCGTTGTGGGAATTCGCGAGGGGACGTACAATAGATGTCGACAGGCAGCGCGGATTGGTTTCACAGTCTTGAGGACGTTCGGAGGATCACATGCGGATTGAGAAGACTTCTTTCGGGACCTTGCCGGATGGTACCCCGGTTAGCATCTACACGCTGGTCAACGCATCCGGGATGACAGCGCGGATCACGCCCTATGGCGGGACGCTGGTCTCGCTGACGACACCGGACCGCGACGGGGTGATGGGCGACGTTGTGCTGGGATTCGATACGCTCGCCGAATACCTCGACCACAGTCCGTTCTTCGGCTGTCTCGTGGGCCGCTACGCCAATCGGATTGGTGGCGGCGCGTTCTCGCTGGAGGGGGTGGACTACCAACTGGCGAAGAACAACGGGCCGAATTCCCTCCACGGCGGGCTGCGGGGGTTCGACAAGCGGGTGTGGGCGGCGGCTGCGCGCGAGACCTCCAGCGGGCCGGCGCTGGAACTGAGCCTCATGAGTCCCAACGGCGACCAGGGCTACCCCGGTACGCTTTCGGTGATGGTCGTCTACACGCTCACCGATGCGGGTGCGTGGCGCATTGACTATACGGCGACCACCGACAAGACGACGATCGTGAATCTGACGAATCACTGCTACTTCAATCTCTCGGCAGGGGCGTCGGCTACGGTGCTCGATCACGAGCTATGGCTGAACGCGGACGCCTACACGCCCGTGGACGCGACACTGATCCCGACCGGTGAACGCGGCTGCGTCGCGGGCACGCCTCTGGATTTTCGGCAGTCCACGCGCATCGGCGCGCGTATCGACGATGATCACGCGCAGTTGGGCTACGGCGGCGGCTACGACCACAACTGGGTGGTCAACGGCGAGCCCGGCGTGCTGCGGCTCGCTGCGCGGGTCTTCGAGCCCGCGTCGGGCCGCGTGATGGAGGTATCGACGACCGAGCCGGGCGTCCAGGTCTACACGGCGAACATGATGCAGCCCCTGCCGGGTAAGGGAGGCGTGACCTACGTGCGGCGTGGCGCGATCTGCCTCGAGACGCAGCACTTCCCCGATTCGCCCAACAAGCCCGAGTTCCCATCGACCGTGCTGGCACCCGGACAGACGTTCCGGTCGACAACGGAGTACAGCTTCGGAATAGAAGACGTTTGAACGTTAGCACGTTTGAACGTTTGGACGTTGGGAACTTGGATACGGAGGGGCCGTGAGCGCGATGCTGGAGAAGAAGCCGAGTGGATGCGGTCGGATGCTCTTCCGCCTGCCTATCGCTCTCTACCGCTGGGGGCTGGGGTGGGTGCTTGGGCACCGCTTCGTCATGATCGAGCACGTCGGACGGAAGAGCGGCCTGCTCCGCCGCGTGGTGGTAGAAGTGGTGCAGGTCGACCGCGCATCCGGCGCAGTCGTGGTCGCCGCGGCGTGGGGGCGGAAGGCTGACTGGTTCCGCAACGTCCTTCATACGCCGGAGGTGACCCTGACGCTGGGCGGGCGGCGGTTCCGCGCCGTCGCCAAGGTGCTCGACGAAGCGGCTGCCATCGATGCGGTCTGCGACTACGCCCGGCGTCACCCGCTGGCCTTTCGTGAGCTATCCAGGTTCATGTTGGGCCGTGGCTCCGAATCCAACGATGTGGGCTGCCGCGAGGTGGCCCAAGCCATACCCATCGTGCGTTTTGACCCCGTGGCTCGGGATCACTGAGACACCATGGATCCCCGTGTGACGACGGCAAAGCTCAAGGTAGTCGGGGTGCAGGGCATCGTGCGACTGGATCAGGACACGACCCCGCAACTCGGGACACTCTATGATCGCCTCCTCGGTCTACTCACCAAGATCCCGGATATCCGCCGGCCTTACAGGACCGTCGGTTACTGGCAGTTCGTACAGGACCAGGTCAGACTCTACTTCGCAGCCGTCGAGGTAGATGCTTTCGCCCGCTTCAGGTGGGACACCAAGGCCGGGCTGGTGGCCTGGGATCTCGGGGCGACCACGTGGGCAATCTGGCGCGAGCGCAACGGCGAAGAGGGTTCCCTCAGGGCGAGCGGTGCCTGCTGGAACTGGATGGCGGGCTCGACCTACCGCTATGACAGTCGCTTCCTCGGTGACTTCGAGGTCTTCTATTGGCGCACGCTGGGGCGCGAGCCGCAGTCGTCCTTCCACGAGGTGTGGGTTCCGGTCGTGGAGCGGAAGAGAGACTAGACTTTGTCACCGGATGGAGGAGGACGATTGTCGACAGAGGAATCGCTCCGTGCGCTGACCACCAAGCTCGGCTTGGCGATGGCAGCGGCAAACGAGGGGATGTGGGAAGAGACCGTGGGCGCCGCCGACACGGCCTTTGATGATGTTGCCGTGGCCATGATCGGGTACACGCGTGACGAGGTGGAGCCGACGCTGCCGTGGTGGACGGCGCAGATCCACCCGGACGATCGGGCGCGGGTCGTGAGGGCGATGGACGACTACGTCGCGGGCCGGGCGGCTGCCTACAGCGAGGAGTACAGGATCCGGCACAAAGAGGGGCACTACATCTGGGTGGTCTCCGTGGCGCAGATGTGGTCGCCCGATCGGGGCGGGGAGCCCCGGTACATCGTGGGGATACGCCGGGATATCACAGCATGGAAGCGCGCCCAGGAGGCGCTACGGGAGAGTGAGGCCCGCTATCGACAGCTCTTCGAGCACGCGGCGCTAGGCATTGGTTACTACTCGCTTGACGGTACCATCATCGCCTTCAACGATGTGGCGGCTACCACGATGGGCGGGCGGCCCGAGGACTTCGTCGGCAAGTCCCTTTTCGATCTCTATAGCCCTGCAGATGCGACGGAGTACCTGGCGCGCATCCGTACCGTCGTGATGACCGGCGGCGGAGGCCAGGTCTATGAGGATCTCGTGCAGACGGCGTCGGGGAGCCACTGGTTCCGCTCGACCTTTGCCGCGATGCTGGATGCTGCCGGCGAGGTCACCGGCGTCCAGATCGTCTCGGACGAGATCTCCGATCGGGTCCTGGCCGAGAGAGCGCTCCGCGCGAGCGAGGCGCGCTACCGGCTGCTCTTCGAGAATGCGGGCTGGGGCATCAGCTACTACTCGCCCCGCGGCCAACTGATTACCATCAATCGAGCAGCCGCGCAGATGCTCGGATGCAGGCCTCAGGACGTGGTCGGGGCGTCAGCCGGCGATATCTATGGACCCGAAATGGGCGATGCGGTGATGCGGGAGATCAGGCGGGTCGTCGCGACGGGAGATGGCGAGGACTACGAGAGGGAATTGGCTACGCCCGCGGGGAGCCGATGGATCCGGACCCGATCGACGCCTGTGCCCGGGCCTGACGGCAAGATCATAGGCGTCCAGGTTATCTGTGAGGACCTGACCCAGCGACACGTTGATGAGCAATCCTTGAGGCAGTCCCATGAACAGCTCGAGGGCACGCTGGAGGAGCTGCGCGCCACACAGGACACTCTGATCCATCACGAGCGGCTATCGGCTATCGGCCAACTCGCGGCGGGGGTGGCGCACGACTTCAACAACATTCTGGCCTCGATCACGCTCTATAGCGAGATGGCACAACGCGCCCCGGACATGCCCCAGGCGTATGCCAAGTGGATGCGGGCGGTCAGCGTCGAGGCGGGCCACGGTGCGCACCTGATCCAGCAGATCCTGGACTTCGGCCGGCGGGCAATGATGGAGCGGCGCCCGATGGCGCTCATCCCGTTCCTCAGGGAGTCCGTGGCACTACTGGAGCGGACGCTGCCCGAGAACATCGCCGTCTCGTTGACCTGGGGCACGGACGACTACGAGATCACCGCCGACCCCACGCGCATCCAGCAGGTGATTGTGAACCTGGCGCTCAACGCCCGCGAAGCGATGCCCAATGGGGGTCGGATGGACATCGTCGTGTCGCGCACGCCGCCTGAGACCCACGTGCACTGCGCGCTCTGCGGGGCGGCGTTCGCCGGCGAGTGGGTGCAGGTGACGCTGACGGACAGCGGCACGGGCATCCCTCCGGACGTCGTGGGTCGTATCTTCGAGCCCTTCTTCACCACGCGAGGACCGCAGGGACACGGATTGGGGCTGGCGCAAGTCAGCGGCATCGTGGAGCAGCACGGGGGCCACATCGACGTCGAGACGATGGTGGGGAAGGGGACCTCCTTCCGCCTCTGGTTCCCTGCGCCGGCGATGCAGGCCGGGGTCGGCTGCCGGGGACGGCGAGGACCAACGCGTCATCTCCCCGGGACATGGCCAGAAGGTGCTGGTGGTGGAGGACAACGCTACCACTCGCCGGGCGCTTGTGGAAGCGGCCGTTCTGTTGGGGTACGAGGTCCAGGGCGTGGGCAGCGGCGTGGAGGCGCTCGAGGTGTTGATGGCGGTGGACGATGACACCGCGCTCGTGCTCTGCGACCACGTGATGCCGGAGATGGACGGCTCCGCATTAGTCGCCGCGCTCGAGGCACGTGGAATCGACACGCCGGTCATCATGGTGACCGGATACGCGCTGGGCAGCGCGCTCGACGCAGCGACGTCCGGGATCGTTGCAGGATGGATCCGGAAGCCAGTGGGGCTAGCGGAGCTTTCGGATGCGCTGAGGGATGCGCTGGAGCGTTAGCACGTTGGAACGTTGGCACGTGCCAACGCGCTCATCGGGTATAATGGCCGTGAGTCAGGACAAAAGGAGAGCTCATTGGCCACCCACAGCCTCATCGTCACACTGAAGAACCTGCGGGGGAACGCGCGTGGATGCGTGCTCACCGAGCCCCTGTGGGGCATCCCCTTCAACCTCTACTCCCCGTACGTCTCGATCTACATGCTCGCCCTGGGGCTGACCGACAGCAAGATCGGCCTGATCGTCAGCGTCGGCACCGCCTTCCAGGTCATCTGGACGCTGATGAGCGGCGCGATCACCGACAAGCTCGGGCGCAAGCGCACGACGCTGATCTTTGACGCACTCTCGTGGAGCGTCCCATGTTTGATCTGGGCTGCGGCAAAGAACTTCGACTACTTCCTCGTGGCCGCCATGGTCAATGCGGTCTGGCGGGTGACGGACAACTCGTGGAGCTGCCTGCTGGTAGAGGACACCGAGCCTTCGCTCCTGATCGACATCTGGTCGTGGATTCAGATCGCCGGGTTGCTTTCGGCCTTCTTCGCGCCTCTGACAGGCCTGATCATCGGCCGGTTCGGGTTGATCTCCACGATGCGGGGGCTCTATCTGCTGGCGTTTGTGATGATGACCACCAAATTCCTGGCGACGAACGCGATGGTGAGCGAGACGCAGCAGGGGCGGGTGCGGATGGCGGAGACGGCCCATCAGCCGGTCTTCGCGATCGTGAAGGAGTCGCCCGCGGTGCTCAAGCAGATTCTCAAGACGCCGGCGACGCTCTACACGGCGGCGCTGATGCTGATCCTCAATGTGAGCATGTCGATTCGCGGCACGTTCTGGCCGGTGCTGGCGTCGAAGGAGATCGGGATCCCGGCGGAGCACCTGGCGCTCTACCCCTTCGCCCGGTCGGTCACGATGATGCTCTTCTTCTTCCTCGTCATGCCGCGGCTGAAGCGGCTGGCAGCCCTCAGCCGGATCGGTGAGAGCGTTCTGATGATCACGGGATTTGGCCTCTTCATCGTGAGCCAGGCGCTCCTCGTAGTGGCCCCGGTGGGCAACATCTGGGTGCTCTATCTGGTCTCCATCCTGGAGGGCTGCGCCCTTCCGCTCACGAGCACGATGATGGCCAAGTTGACCGTGGTCACGGTCGATCCTAAGGAGCGAGCGCGGATTATGGCCTGGCTCAGCGCGATCGTGCTTCTTGCGGCGTCGCCCTTCGGGTGGGTGGCAGGCCAACTGTCGTCGCTCAACCGAAGGTATCCCTTCGTCCTCGTGGTGGTGCTCTTCACCATTGGCGGCCTGATCACCCTGGCAGCGAGCCGCAGCGCGCACCGCACCGAGGTGCTGGTGGGGGACGCGCTCGTCCCGGAAGCCTAGGAGGCGGCGGATGCGACAGGTTGTGATTGCGGACAAAGGCGCTCGGGCGTGGCAGGGCATCCCGACGATCGAGCGCGCCGCGAACGGGCGGCTATGGTCGGCCTTCTTCAGTGGTGGCCCGAAGGAGCCGGATCGCGACAACAAGATCCTCCTGACCACGAGCGCCGACGACGGGGCAACGTGGACGCCACCGGAGGTGGCGGTCGATCCGCCGGGGCCGACGCGGGCCTACGATCCCTGTCTATGGCACGATCCCTCGGGACGCCTGTGGCTGTTCTACAACCTTGCCGACTTGGGAGATCGCGAGTTTGCGGTTTGGGCAAGGGTCGCCGAGGAGAGCGGGACGGCGACGCCACGTTGGTCGGAACCTCGGCGCATTGACCTCGGCGTGCCCTTTGCCTTCCGGCTCAATAAGCCAACCGTGCTGGCTGATGGCTCGTGGTTGCTGCCGGTCACCTGGGCACGCGAAGCCCCGACGGCGTGGTTTGTGGGGGAGGGCCAGTTGCAGGGCGTGGCGATCTCGCGGGACCGGGGCGTGACGTGGTCGTTCCACGGGGCGGTCGAGGCGCCGAATTGGGCGCTCGAGGGCATGGTCGTGGCGCGGGCCGGCGGGCTGCTGTGGATGCTGATCCGCACTGGGGCCGGGGTGCTGTGGCAGAGCTTATCGGAGGATGGCGGCGTGACCTGGTCGGAGGGCTCCCCGACAACTATCGTCAATCCGGGCGTCAGGTTCTTCTTCCGCAGGCTAAGATCGGGGCGGCTGCTTCTGATCAACACGCCCAACCCGACGGCACGTCAAGGCCTGGTGGCCTATCTGAGCGATCCGCAGGACGAGACGCGGTTTGCGGGTGGACTCGAGCTCGATTCGCGGGACATGGTCTCGTATCCCGACGCGGTGCAGGCACCGGACGGGCGAATCTACAGCGTCCACGATCACGACCGGCAGGGCGCCGGGGAGATCATGCTCAGCGTGTTCTCTGAGGACGAGATCCCGGGTTAGGGGTCAGCTTAGCCGACGGCGGAGGATCCTGGAGGTATCACGATGATCAGTCGGATCTGGCACGGATGGACGACGCCGGAGAACGCGGATGTCTACGACGCGTTGCTGAAGGAGGAGATCTTCGTCGGCATTGCCGACCGGAAGATCGAGGGCTACCGGGGCATCCACCTGCTGCGACGCGACGCGGGCGCTGAAGTGGAGTTCGTGACCATCATGTGGTTCGACTCGCTGGACGCGGTGCGTGTCTTTGCGGGCGATGACTACGAGGTAGCCGTCGTGCCGCCCAAGGCGCGCCAGGTGCTGGCGCACTTCGACGCGCGCTCGCAGCACTACGAGGTCGAGGCGGTGCGGATGGCGAAGTAGACCTTTGGGGTTTTCGGCCCGAGTGCCCTGAAGGGTACGAGCAGATTCGGGCTTGCCCACAGGTCTTCCGGAGTAAGAGGGGGGCTCTATGAATTCGTGGATGCAGGCGCTGGACGCCGCGCTGAACGGGCAGGGCCCGTTGCAGGATCTCGTCGCGTTCGTGCCGCGCTTTGCCAGTGGCCTGGTTCTGTTCCTGATCTTCTGGATCGTTGCGATCATCGCGCAGGCGATCCTGCGCCGCGTCCTGAAACGTCGTCCGATCAGCCCCGACGTGGAGCAGTTGCTCGTGCGCGGGCTGAAGATCACGCTGATGGTCATTGGCAGTGTGACCGCGCTGGGGACCATGGGGGCCGACATCGGCGGCCTGGTCGCCAGCCTGGGGTTGGTCGGTTTCGCCGTCGGGTTCGCGCTCAAGGACGCGATCTCCAATACGCTCTCCGGGATTCTGTTGCTGGTCTATCGCCCCTTCAGGCGGGGCGACACGATCTCCGTTGCCGGCAGCGAGGGGACGGTGGTGAATATCGACCTGCGCTACACCGTGCTGGACACGGACGCCCAACGCATCCTGGTGCCCAACTCGCAGCTCTTCACGAACGTCGTCAAGGTCAACAAGCCATCCGCGGACGCGTAGGCCCCATCCGCCGCGTCGGCCGCAACTGAAGATTCGCTGAGAAAGGCACGCTGCTAATGATTTTCTAACGGATTTCTGTTAGAATGAGAGACAAGGAGATATATACATGTTCTTTGGCTTCAGCTCAACGTACTTTCTGTTTGCACTGCCCGCGCTGCTGCTTGGGCTGCTGGCGCAGGCGTGGGTGCAGGGAGCTTATAACAAGTGGCTGCGTGTTCGCAACGGGGCGAACCTCACGGGTGCCGATGCTGCCCAACTGCTTGTGCGGCAGACCGGGCTGCAGTTGACGGTACAGGGATCCAAGGGCGTCCTTAGCGATCACTACGATCCCCGTAACAACACGCTGAGCCTGTCGCAGAACGTCGCGCAGCAGCCGTCGGTGGCGTCGCTGGCGATCGTGGCCCACGAGCTCGGCCACGCCGAACAGGATGCACAGCAGTTCGCGCTTCTGCGGCTGCGGTCGGGGATGGTGCCCATCGCGAACTTCGGATCTTGGTTGGGGCCGATCCTCTTCCTGATCGGCATCTTCACCGGGATCTACGACTTGGCGTGGCTCGGCGTGATCTGTTTTGCCGGGGCGACCGTCTTCTCGTTGATCACACTGCCCGTGGAGCTGGACGCCAGCCGGCGCGGACTGTCGATGCTGAACCAGAGCGGCCTCCTGCACAGCGACGAAGAGCGGAAAGGCGCTCGCAGGGTGCTCACGGCGGCAGCCTTCACCTACGTTGCGGCGCTGGTCCAGTCGCTTTCCAGCCTGCTCTACTACGGATCGGTGCTCGGCGGCACGCGCCGCCGGCGCGGATAGGCACCGGTAGATCGGCCCGATCTCGTCAGACGCCGACGAGGTACAGAATCGCGGCCGGAGGTAACCCACGCTCGTGACGTAGGGGCGCAGCATGCTGCGCCCCTACGTGGTTCAGGGGTAAGTCGCATCCTGGAAGTCCTCCCTTGGGAGAGGATCGGGACCGCTCACTGTAGCCCGTGGAATCCGTGCAATCTGCCCGCGTCCGGGCCGCGGAATCCGTGATTCAGACAGCCTACCTGAACGTGACGACCTTCCCCCTCTTGATCACCGTCGTGCGCGGGGTGAAGCCGACGTAGTAGACCAGCTCCTCGGGCGAGGCGACGTCCCAGACGACGAGGTCGGCCTGTTTGCCGGGCTCGATCGTGCCGAGGCGGTCGGCGTGGCCCAGAGCTCGGGCGGCGTGGACGGTGATGCCCGCGAGCGCTTCCTCGGGCGTCAGGCCCAGCATCACGCAGGCCATATTGGCCGCGGTCAGAAGCGAGAAGCATGGGGCGGTGCCCGGATTGGCATCGGTGGCCACGGCCATCGGCACGCCGCCCTCGCGGAGAAGGTCGACCGGCGGGCGACGGGTTTCGCGTAGATAGTAGAGCGCGCAGGGCAGGAGGACGGCGACGGTTCCCGCCCACGCCATGCGAACGACGTCTGCCGGGGCGAGGTGCTCCAGGTGATCGGCGGAGACCGCGCCCATGTCGGCTGCGAGCCCTGCGCTGCCGAGGGTGCTTAGCTGCTCGGCGTGGACCTTGATCGCGAGGCCGTAGCGCCGGGCGGTGTCGAAGATGCGCCGTGTCTGGGCGAGGGTGAAGCCGATCGACTCACAGAAGACGTCCACGGCCTCGACGCGCTCCGCCATCGCGGGAATCATCTCATCGCAGACCAGATCCACATAGGCGTCGGCCCTTCCCGCAAACTCGGGCGGGAGCGCGTGGGCCCCAAGGAAGGTCTTGGCGATCTCGACGGGCAGCTCGCGCGCCAGGATGTCCATCGCGTCGACCATCTTCAGTTCACTCGCGAGATCCAGCCCGTACCCCGTTTTCGCCTCAAGCGTCGTGACGCCCTCGTGGAGCAGATTGAGCACGCGCGGGCGAGCGGCCTCTGCCAGCTCGCGGGCCGACCTCTCCCGCGTAGCGCGCACCGTCGACAGGATGCCCCCGCCCCGGCGGGCGATCTCCTCGTAGGTGACCCCCTGCAGGCGGTCGCCGAACTCGCGCGCGCGGTTGCCGCCGTAGACGATGTGGGTGTGGCAATCGATGAGCCCCGGGGTGACCAGGCCGCCTTCTGCGTCGATCACACCCTCCGCAGATGGAGACTCGCTCCCACGCCCGACCCACAGGATGCGCTCGCCACCGATGGCGATGGCGCCATCCGGTATCAGGCTGTAGTGGCCGCCTACCATCGTGGCGATGGTGGCATTGCGGACGAGCAGGTTGGGCGCTTCATTGCGCGTATTCATGAGGCTGAGTATACTTGCGATAGGTCAGTTCTCAAGAACCTTCGCAGGGTCAGTCAGTGCATGGCACTTTCCGAAGTGCCTGGCACTTGGCCCGCCGAGCGATCAGACGTTGGCGTGTTGTTCAGGTGCCGGGCACTCCGCCTCGGAAGGCGGGAAGTGCCAGGCACCCGGAGACGCGCCACGTGACAGCAGAGGAGGCACCGATGCCCACGCGTTACGATGCTGAACGTCGGATCAAGGCGCCGACCGGGACGGAGTTGACGTGCCGGTCGTGGTTGACCGAGGCGCCGATGCGGATGCTGATGAACAACCTCGATGCCGAGGTGGCCGAGAAGCCCGCTGAGCTGGTGGTCTACGGCGGGATCGGGCGCGCCGCCCGCAACTGGGAGTGTTACGACACCATCGTCGAGACGCTACAGCGGATGAAGCGTGACGAGACGCTCCTCGTCCAGTCGGGCAAGCCGGTGGGTGTCTTCAGAACGAGCGTCAATGCCCCGCGTGTCCTCATCGCCAACTCGAATCTGGTGCCGCACTGGGCGACCTGGGAGCATTTCAACGAGCTTGACCGGGCGGGCTTGATGATGTACGGGCAGATGACCGCCGGGTCGTGGATCTACATCGGGACGCAGGGCATCATCCAGGGCACGTACGAGACCTTTGTCGCCGCCGGGAAGAAGCACTTCGGCGGCGATCTGTCGGGGAAGTGGATCCTGACCGGGGGGCTGGGCGGGATGGGAGGTGCACAGCCGCTGGCCTGCACGATGGCGGGCGCTTCGATGCTCGCCGTCGAGTGTGACCCGGCGCGGATCGAGCGACGGCTGGAGATGGGCTTCGTCGACGAGATGGAGACCGACCTCGACCGCGCGCTCGCCAAGATCGAGGCCTCGTGCAAGGCGAAGAGACCGCTCTCGATCGGGCTCCTGGGCAATGCGGGCGAGGTCTTCCCCGAGTTGGCCCGGCGCGGCGTCCGCCCCGATGCGGTCACCGACCAGACCTCGGCGCACGACCCGCTGAACGGCTATCTGCCGGTCGGCTGGACCCTGGAGCAAGCGGCCGACCTGCGCGAGACGCACCCTGACCGCGTCCTTGCCGCGGCACGGTCGTCGATCGCGCTGCAGGTGCGGGCGATGCTGGAGTTCCACTACCGCAAGGTGCCGGTCTTCGACTACGGGAACAACATCCGTCAGGTTGCCTACGACGCCGGCGTCCGGCAGGCCTTTGCCTTCCCCGGCTTCGTCCCGGCGTACATCCGCCCGCTCTTCTGCCGCGGGATTGGTCCCTTCCGTTGGGTGGCGCTGAGCGGCGACCCGGAGGACATCTACCGGACGGATGCCAAGGTCAAGGAATTGATGCCCGACGACGCACACCTGCACCATTGGCTCGACATGGCGCGCGAGCGCATCCCCTTCCAGGGGCTTCCCGCGCGGATCTGCTGGGTGGGGCTGGGCGATCGGGCGCGCCTTGGTTTGGCCTTCAACGAGATGGTGGCGAGCGGCGAACTCAAGGCGCCCATCGTGATCGGGCGCGACCATCTCGATTCGGGTTCCGTGGCCAGCCCGAACCGCGAGACTGAGGGCATGCTCGACGGTTCGGACGCCGTCTCCGATTGGCCGGTGCTGAACGCACTGCTCAACGCCGTGAGCGGCGCCACGTGGGTCAGCTTCCACCACGGTGGCGGGGTGGGGATGGGCTTCTCGCAGCATGCGGGGTTGGTGATCGTTGCCGACGGCACGCGCTCTGCCGCGCGGCGACTGACCCGTGTCCTGACCAACGATCCTGCTTCGGGCGTCATGCGCCACGCGGACGCGGGCTACCCGGACGCGATAGAGTTCGCGCAGGAGAAGGGGTTGGATCTGCCGGGGTTGGGGATCTAGCTCACCTGTTTTCCGCGGATCTGTGATCCGCGGGCTCGGGCAGACGCCGGGCGGATCACAGATCCGCCCGGAACGTGGGGGAGAGCTGCCGGCTTCACACTGGAGGTAACCCCGGCGTGGTTCCCCGCGGATCTGTGATCCGCGGGCTCGGGCAGGCGCCGGGCGGATCACAGATCCGCCCGGAACGTAAGGAGGGAGCTGCTCGCTTCACACTGGAGGTAACCTTTCTACCGGGAGCCGGTCACGCTGTGATCCTCTCTCCGGCGTGGTTCCCAGCGGATCTGTGATCCGCGGGCTCGGGCGGCGCCGGGCGGATCACAGATCCGCCCGGAACGTGGGCGAGAGGTGCCGGCTTCACACTGGAGGTAACCCCGGCGTGGTTCCCAGCGGATCACAGATCCGCCCGGAACGTGGGGGAGAGGTGCTAGCTTCACAACGGAGGTAACCTTTGCACGAACTTGCTCTTAGCCCAGGGACGCTCTCCATTGAGCAGTTGCGCCGGATCTACCGGGAGCCGGTGCACGTGACCCTCGACCCCGCGTGCTTCGCCGCGATCGACGCGGCGCACCAGACGGTGCTCGATGTGTTGGCGACCCACCGCACGGTGTACGGGGTCAATACCGGGTTCGGCATCCTGGCCGACACGCGGATCTCGGATGCCGACCTGGCACAGCTCCAGGAGAACCTGGTGATGTCTCACGTCGCAGGGGTTGGCCCGCTGCTGGACACGTCCGTCGTGCGGCTGGCGATGGCGCTCAAGATCAACAGCCTCGCGCGGGGTTACTCGGGTGTGCGGCGGACGACCATCGACCGGCTCGTGACGCTGTTGAACCACGAGGTCGCGCCCTGCATCCCGTCGAAGGGGTCGGTGGGGGCCTCGGGGGACCTGGCACCGCTCGCCCATATGAGCGCCGCGCTCCTGGGCATCGGCGACGTCCGGTGGCAGGGAGAGACCCGCACGGCTGCAGAGGTATTGGTAGCCTTGGGTCTGGACCCGCTGACGCTGGGGCCCAAGGAGGGGCTGGCGCTGCTCAACGGCACCCAGGTATCGACGGCGCTGGCGTTGGCGGCACTCTTCCGCACGGAACGCCTCTTTGTGGGCGCGCTCGTCACCGGCGCGATGTCGGTCGACGCGGCGATGGGCACCGACGTGCCGTTCGACGAACGGATCCAGGCGGTGCGGGGGCTGCCGGGCCAGATAGCGTGCGCGGCGGCGTACCGCGACCTGCTTGCGGGAAGCGAGATCCGGCAGTCGCACGTGCAATGCTCGCGGGTGCAGGACCCTTACTCGCTGCGCTGCCAGCCGCAGGTGATGGGCGCATGTCTCGATGTCATCCGCAACGTCTCTCAGACGTTGGCGACCGAGGCCGATGCCGTGTCGGACAACCCGCTGGTTTTCGCCCGGAGCGGCGAGATCCTCTCGGGGGGCAACTTTCACGCCGAACCGGTGGCTTTCGCCGCCGACACACTGGCGCTGGCCATCGCCGAGATCGGGGCGCTGTCGGAGCGCCGCATCGCGCTGCTCATCGACAAGCATCTGAGTGACCTGCCGCCGTTCCTGGTGGAGCACAGCGGGCTCAACTCGGGCTATATGCTGCCGCAGGTGACCGCCGCCGCGCTGGCGAGCGAGAACAAGTCACTGGCCCATCCCGCGTCGGTGGACAGCCTGCCCACGTCGGCCAACCAGGAGGATCACGTGAGCATGGCGACCTTCGCGGCGCGGCGGCTGGGCGAAATGGTCGACAACACCGCCGGAATCCTGGCGATCGAGTATCTGTGCGCGGCGCAGGGCATCGATCTTCGCGCGCCGCTCAAGACCTCGCCCAAGCTCCAGATCGCGCTGCGGATGCTGCGCGACCGCGTGCCGTTCTACGACCGCGACCGCCCTCACGCACCGGACATCGCGGCGGCACGGGAGGTGATCGAGGGAGGCGCGCTGGAACGTCTCAACGTTGGCACGTTTGAACGTTGACCGACTCCGGTGCCTGGCACTTCCCGCCGTCTGCGGTGGAGTGCCTGGCACCTGAAAAAGGGGCACGCGCGGCCGCGGCAGGTCTGGCCCCAAGTGCCGGGCACTGAGAGGAGAGGGAGTATGCCACAGTTGATCGAGTGCGTCCCCAACTTCAGCGAGGGGCGCGACGCGGGCGTCATCCGCCGGATCACGGAGGCGATCGAGGCCGTTGACGGGGTAAGCCTCCTCGACGTCGATCCCGGCGCCACAACCAACCGGACGGTCGTGACCTTTGTCGGCCGGCCTGAGGTCGTGCTCGAAGCGGCCTACCAGGCGATCCGTGTAGCTGCCCAGGCAATCGACATGCGCAAGCATCACGGCGCGCACCCGCGAATGGGCGCGACCGATGTCTGCCCGCTGGTGCCGGTGTCGGGTATCACGCTGGACGAGGTGGCTGCGCTCGCGCGCCGGCTGGGCCGGCGCGTTGGCGAAGAGCTGGAGATCCCCGTCTATCTCTACGAGGCGGCGGCGACGCGGCCTGAGCGGAAGAACCTTGCGGCTATCCGTGCGGGAGAGTACGAGGGGCTGCGCGAGAAGCTGTTGGATCCGGAGTGGCTGCCGGATTTCGGCCCGGCGGTCTTCATCCCGAAGACGGGGGCGACGGTGATCGGTGCGCGCGACTTTCTGGTCGCCTATAACGTGAACCTGAATACGACGTCAACGCGGCGCGCGAACGCCGTGGCGTTTGACGTTCGGGAGCGCGGGCGTGTCAAGCGGAGGGGTAATGCGCTCACCGGCGAGGTCGCGCTCGATGCACTGGGCAAGCCGGTGCGTATACCCGGTGCTCTCCAGAGCGTGAAGGCCATCGGCTGGTATATCGAGGAGTACGGGATCTGCCAGGTGTCCATGAACCTCACCGACCTGGCGGCGACGCCGCTCCACGTGGCCTTCGAGACGGTCTGCGAGCACGCCCAGGCCCGCGGGCTGCGCGTGACAGGGTCTGAGATCGTGGGGATGGTGCCGCTCCGGGTGCTGCGTGAGGCGGGGGAGTACTTCCTGCGGAAGCAGCAGCGGTCCCTCGGCATCCCAACGTCCGAGGTGATCAAGATCGCCGTTCGCTCGCTGGGCTTGGGCGAGCTGACCGCCTTTGACCTCGAGCGGCGCATCATCGAGTATGCGATGGCCCGCGGCAAGGAGGAGACGCGTCTGGTGGATCGGACGGTCACGGACTTCGTCGATGCCGTGGCCTCCGAGGCCCCCACGCCGGGTGGCGGCTCGGTCGCGGCGCTCGTTGGGGTGCTCGGCGCGGCGCTGGGAACGATGGTGGCGAACGGCTCGGCACACAAGCGTGGCTGGGACGCGCGGTGGGAGGAGTTCTCGGATTGGGCGGTGCATGGGCGCGCGATCCTGGAGGAACTGATGGATCTCGTCGACGAGGACAGCCGTGCGTTTGACACGCTGATGGCTGCCTATGGGATGCCGAAGGGGTCTGAGGAGGAGCGACTGGCGCGTGTCGCCGCCATCGAAGCGGCGACGCGCGGTGCGATCGAGGTGCCGCTGCGCACGATGCGGGCGGCGCTGCGATCGATGGACGTGGCGCGGGCGATGGCGGCGACCGGCAACCCGAACGCGGTGTCCGATGCCGCGGTGGGGGTGCTCTGCGGGCGGGCCGCGGTCCGGGGCGCGTACTTGAATGTGCGGGTGAACGCAGCGGGGCTGGAGGATCGGGACTATGCGGCGCAGGTGCTCACCGAGGCCGAGGCGCTTGCCGATCAGGCGGGGCGGGTGGAGGCGGAGGTGCTCGCTCGGCTTGCCTGAATTGGGGGGCCATGCCGCTCCGAAGCGGTCCGCCGCTCCGAAGCGGTCCGCCGCTCCGAGAAGCGGTCGGACACCGCAGGCGGGGAACCCCTCGTGCTCAGTCTAGCCGATCTTTGGGGTTCGCAGTAGCGACTGAAGTCGAAGCGGCAGCAGACGCGCCCACAAAACGGGCGCCCCGCCCTACGAACCCCAACCATCAGCTTTGCTGAGTCCTAGCCAGATGACCAGGTCGCGAACACGCCGATTGGTGGTAGGTGCAGCTCGTATATTTGTGCTATAATTAGCATAAATAGCTCTGAAATTAGGAGCGCGAGGAAACAGGAGGCAGCAATGCTGATCAGAGACTTTGACGCGATGGTCGCCGTTCAGAAGGCTCATCAGGAAGCGGCGCTGTCGGAGATCCGGCGCAATCAACTGGTCAAGGCAGTTAGGTATGAGCTTCAGGCCGCATCCGGCCTTGAGCGCCGTCCACGCCGTCGGTGGTTGTCAGAATACCTGGAAGCCCTGACCCACCAGGTTTCGTGTTCCTACAGCCCAGCGGCTTGTTGACAGCCCGCTGGGCATCAGTCTCACGGTCGAGGGGCGGCTCACAAGCCGCCCCTCTGCGTTGCCCTGGAGCGCTCAGGCGCCGGTGATGAGATCCAGTACGCCGGACACCTCGACCGCGGTGTAGATCAAGAGCAACGCCAGGACTGCGTTGACCATCTGCCGTAGCCACGCTACGTGCAGGAAGCGCCGGATCGCCGAGCCAAAGAGGGCCCAGGTCGAGACGGCGGAGAAGGCGGTCGCGGCCAGGCCGGCTGCTGAGAGCAGCATCTGGGTCGGTTTCCCGGCAGTCCCCAGCAGAAAGGTCGAGTAGAGCGTGAGGCCGTAGATGACGCCTTTGGGGTTCAGAATCTGCAGCAACGCGCCTCTGACGAACCCCAGTTCGCCCCGAACGTTGTCCTCGAACGTATAGGTTGCCCGCAGCGTCTCGTAGGCCAGCCAAAGGATGTAAACGGCTCCGACGATCCGGAGCACAATCTCGAACGACGGAAAGATGCTGGTCAAGGTGCCCGAGATCAGGCCGCAGAGGAGCATCACGAGGAAGAAACCGGTCGTGATGCCAAGGAGATACCGCAGGCTACGTCGGTAGCCGTAGCGCACGCCCATCGACGTGCTGGAAATGTTGTTCGGGCCGGGCGTGTAGGTCGTTATCAGGACGAACGACAGCAGCGGGATGAGGTCGAGACCCATGGATCGTGACTCCTTACCTTGACGTGGTCCTATTGTACACGATACGCATTCCCGAGAGCAGGCGCGCGATCAAGATCGACGGCAGCACGACACCGGGCCCTGTGGCGCCGGTGGTCCGGTGTTTGGCGGTCTCCGGCGACGTGCTCCAGTAGAGCATCGCCGGACACAAGGGTGACGGGAACGGTGATGGGGTGTCCCTGATTGCCGGCAAAGCAGCCCTATGGGCATGGAGCCGTGGCGAGGGCGGGGGGATCCACAGAGAGGATGATGCCGTGCTGATCTCCGCGAACACCATCACGGGCAGCACGGGATGTCTGGACCAGGTCTTCTTTGCCGACGGAGTCGCCGTGACCGGGACGGTCAGCCTGATCCGGAGGTACTCTACATCGACGTGCCCCTCATCCTCAAGGAGTAGCAGAACACGACAGGTTGGCGTCTATCGTAGATACAGCAGACCACACAGCCTGCGGAGGAGCTGTGCGGTCTGCTGTGTGAACTCGCGGCTTACCAGCGTGACGTCGGCGCGGGCGAGTAGTCAGTTCCCTCGTCGAGAGATCTCACATTGGCAGCCTTCGGACCTTTGTCCCCCTGCTCCACGGAGAATTCCACGCGCTGGCCTTCGCGCAGCGAGCGGAAACCGGAGCCCTGGATGTCCGAATAGTGGACGAATACGTCACCTCCGCTTTCGCGTGAGATGAAGCCGTATCCCTTCGCGTCGTTGAACCATTTGACTGTGCCGGATTCTGTATCTGCCACTTCTATACTCCCTTGAGCTAGCGGAAAAAACATGCGGAGAGACGGAGAGGGTGCTTACACCGAGGGCCTTGCAGCTTCCGCAGGACTGTACGACCGGGGGTCTGCCACCTAACCATGCCTCATCCACTCACATATTAGCATACAATGCGGTTGATGCCAAGTCCGAGTGGCATAAAAATACAACATTGAGACAAATAGGTTGGTGGGCCTACAGGTTGCCGGGCCCGCACTCTCGCGTAGAATACGCGCCAGACTTGTTGACCCGGGAGCCACGCCGTATGGACACGTTGTACGAGACCACGCCGCCCGCCTGGCGCAACCGCGCACTCGTGCTGGCGCTTCTGTTGGGGGGCGTGCTGCTGCGCACGGCGGCTCTCCAGCCGATGAGTACTACCATGGTTCACTATGACGAGGCCTACAATGCGGTGGATGCGCTGGGCCTGCTGCGCCACTTTCGCCTGACCCCATTCCTCCCGGGTAACTTCGGCCGCGAGAGCGGCTGGGTCTACTGGCTGTTGCCGTTTCTCGCCTTCCTCGGGCGCGGGCTTTTCGCGGTCCGCTTCGCGGCCATCACCGCCGGCGTGCTTACCCTTGCGGGGACGTATCGGCTTGGTGCGGAGCTGCTTGGACGTCACGTTGGGGCCTGGACGATGGGCGCGTTGGCCGTTCTCTATTGGCACGTGCACCTTTCGCACCTGGCGCTGCGGGCGAACCTCTATCTGCTGGTCGGCGCCCTGGCGGTCGCCGCCCTGCTTCGGGCCTACCGCCGCAACCGGATCCTGGCGTGGGCGCTGGGGGGCGCGCTCCTGGGGGCCATGGCGTACACCTACTTCGCCTCGCTGGCATGGGCCGGGTACGTGGGCATGCTGGTGCTGGGCGTGCTGGTGCTTGACGGGCGCCGCCGGACGGGTGCTGCGCTCGCTCTGGCCTGCGCGGCGATCGTGGCAGTTCCGATGGGGCTGTACGCGCTGCAGCACCCGGATCAGGTTCTGTCCCGGTCGACGACCGTGTCGTCGGGAGGCGTGGCTTCCGCCATGCAGAACGGACGCGCCTGGATCGCCGCCCTCTTTGCCCATGGAGACCCGAACGTGCTCTTCAACCTCCCCGGGCGCCCGATTCTTGGGCCGCTGCTCGGGCTGCTGGCCCTCGTGGGACTCCTCGGCTTTCTGCTGAAGCCGCACTGGCGCCTCCGCGGCATCCTGGTGCTGGGCCTCGGCCTCGCTGCGTTGGTGCCCTCGCTCTTCAGCAACTTCGCTCCGCACTTCCTGCGTGGTTCGGGGTTCACCGTGCCGCTCGCGGTGGTGCTCGGCGCGGGGGCCGCCGCCCTCTCGGGGCTGCTGGCCCGGCTCGGCGGGCGCGCCGAGGCCCGTCTGCTCCCGCTGGCGCTGTTGGTAGCGGTGGGCGCCGTGACCTATCGGGATTTCGCGGTGACCTGGGTGCACGATCCGCAGACCTTCGTGGCGATGGAGATGCACGTGAACCAGGCGGTCTCGCTGATTGCGTCGACCACGCCGGTCGACAGCCACGTCTATTTCACCCCCTTCACGCCGGCCCATCCGGTGATCATCCTGCGGGCGCAGGATCTTGCCCCCAGGCCCGTGGGTGCCTTCAACAGCCATGAGTGCCTGGTCGTGCCGGACCCGACGCCCGCCGGGAGCCCGGCTGTGTATGCGTCGCTGACGGTCTACGAGCCCAGCTTTGCGTCGGCCCTTGGTGCGTGGACCCAGGTGTCGACGCTGTATGAGGACCCGACCGACGGTGGGTCGGCCCCCCGTTACAGCGTCTTTGCCGCGGCGCCCGGTAAGGTGCCGGGAGCGGAGGTCGGTCGCTTCGGCGACCAGTTCGAGGTGCGGTTGCTGACACCGATCCCCGACACGATCGTGCCCGGCTCGATCCTCACGATCACGATGGGCGTGCGGGCGCTGCAGAGCCCCGAGATCGCACCCAGTCTCTTCATCCACCTCTACGGCATCCCCACGCCGTATGAGGGCGGCGAGATGTGGTCCCAGGCGGACAGTCAGCTCTGCACGAGTTATCCGGCGCATCTGTGGCGCATCGATGAGACGATCGTCCAGAGCTTTGCGCTGCCCGTGCCGAACGATCTGCCCGGCGGGAAGTACGTGATCGGGATGGGGCTTTACCCGTTCCCCGACGGCCCGCGCCTGCCGGTGACAGCGATGGCGGACAACAGCGACGGCTACGTGACGCTTCAGCGGGTGGCCGTCGAGGGGCCGTAAGGCAAGGCCCGGAGAGCCGGCTCGCTTTGGGCGCAGGGCGAGGGGCCGTGGGTTACGCGCGGTAGCCCGCGGATCGCAGATCCGCGGGGAACCTGTGCGGTGGGCATTAGGGAGGCGAGGACATGATTCCGAACCAATGGTATGTGGTGCTCAGCTCGAAGCAGGTCGGGCGCCGGCCCGCCGGCGTGACACGGATGGGCGAGAAGCTCGTCTTCTGGCGCGATGCCCAGGGGCGGGTGGCGTGCGTCCGGGATCTGTGCGTCCACCGTGGTGCGCAGCTCAGCAAGGGAAAGGTAGCCGAGAGCGGGCATCTGGAATGTCCCTTTCACGGCTTCCAGTACGATGCCTCCGGGCGCGTCGTGAGGATTCCTGCCAACGGGCGCGCGGCGCCGGTGCCTGAACGATTCCGCGGACAGGCGTACCCGGCGCACGAGGCACACGGCTTCGTCTGGATCTGGTGGGGGACGACGCCGCCGGACCCGCTCGCGCCCCCGCGCTTCTTTGAGGATCTGACCGAGGGCTGGAGTTACGGAGAAGCCATCGATCCGTGGGCCACGCACTATACGCGAGGTATCGAGAACCAGCTCGACGTGGTGCACCTGCCCTTTGTCCACTACAACACGATCGGGCGCGGCGGGCGCGCGCTCGTGGATGGGCCGGTGGTCGTGTGGCAGGACGAGGATCGGTTCGTCTTCTACGTGTACAACCGGGTCGATGATGGCACACCGCCGCGTCGTCCCGAGGAGATCAGGCCCGACCCGGCACAGGATTTCCGGCTGGGCTTCATCTTCCCAAACCTGTGGCAGAACTATATCTCTGACGACGTCCGGGTGGCGGCGGCCTTCGTGCCGGTGGACGACGGCCATATGCTGCTCTACCTGCGGTTCTATCAGCGGTTCCTGCGGGCGCCGCTGGTGCGCGATGTCGTCAACCGGCTGGCGATGCCGTTCAACCTCTACATCGCGCATCAGGACCGGCGGATCGTCGAGACGCAGTTGCCCCGGCGAGTGGAAATCCAGATGGGGGAGAAGCTCATCCAGGGGGATCGCCCGATTGTGGCCTACCGCAAGCGGCGGGCCGAGCTGTTGGAGGAGGCGGGCACGGCGAGGGTCGTTTGACGTTCGGCGGCGCCGCAGCTACACTTGCGTGCAGGGGTGGGGCGGGAGGGACCAGCGATGGCAGATGGGGTGATGTCCGACCTGGAGACGATCTTGATCGTGGTGGGTGTGGCGGTGGTGTTGTTGGCCGCTGCTTCAGCGTGGGTAGAATCTCGCGCTGAGCGGCGTGAGGAGCCGGCCCACCGCAAAGTGTTGAAGCGGAATCCACGTTACCGCGAGCACATTGCGCGGCGTCACTAGGGCGCGGCACGTGGCCACGGGGCGATTTCTGGGTGGCATTGCCGGTCTCGTCTGGTCGCCTGAGCAGGCGAGGTATCTGCTTCTCCAACGCGTAGCCACGAAGGACTTCGCCGCAGGGGCGTGGGAGTGCGTGACGGGGCGTGTGGAGCAGGGCGAGGGGTTTGAGCACGCCCTACGTCGCGAGGTGCGTGAGGAGTTGGGGGTCGAGGTCGACATTGATTTCATCCTCGGCACGACGCACTTCTACCGGGGCGACCCGGCACCCGCGAACGAGCTCATCGGCGTGGTCTACCACTGTTCGCTCTTGTCCCCCAGAGCCATGGTCCTCAATTGGGAGCATGGGGCTGCGCGGTGGGTCACCTATTCGGAGGCGCAATCGCTGCTGCGGCCTGAAGATCCCAGCGAAGCCTGGCTTCTCAGGGTCCTGGCTCGCGCGGAGCGGCTCCGTCCGGAGATGCCCGCTTCCGTTGTCGGGCTTGCCCGCACGGAGGGGCTCGAACTGGGATGAAGGCAGGCGCAGCCGGGGACGGGCTATGGATGCCGGATGGTGGTGGACGGTGTGTCGCAGATATCTTGCCGTTGATAGCTTCAGTCAGAGTCACCTATTTCTCGTGACTCATTACCCTTTCGGAGGTACCTGTTGGCCGAACACGCGCCCGTCGTCGTGATCACCGGTAGCACTCGTGGGATAGGATATGGACTTGCGCGGGAGTTTCTCGCGCTTGGGTGTCGCGTCGTTGTCTGTGGTCGCTCGCAGGAGTCCACCGATCAGGCGGTCGTGGCCCTGGCGGAGCTATACTCGCCGGAGCGTCTCCTGGGAAAGCCCTGTGACGTACGGGACTTCTCGCAGGTTCAGGCACTGTGGACTGCGGCGCACCATCGCTTTGGCAAGGTTGACATCTGGATCAACAATGCGGGACTGGGCACGGAGCAGCAGGACATCTGGGCACACTCCCCGGAAGAGATGTTGGGGCTGGTCGAGACCAACCTGGTGGGCGTGCTCTACGGCATCAAGGTCGCGATGGAGGGGATGCTCAGACAGGGCGGGGGCGCGATCTATGTGATGGAGGGGCTGGGTAGCGATGGCCGGCGCGTGCCCGGACTGACGCTCTACGGCACGACCAAGCGCGCGCTTCGCTATCTGGTCGAGGGTCTCGTCGCGGAAACGAAGGAGACGCGGGTCCTGGTTGGCGCGCTGAGCCCGGGAATGGTGACCACGGACTTCCTGCTGGGGCGATACGACCATGCCTCCGTCGAATGGGAGCGCGCGAAGCGGGTCTTCAATATTCTCGCGGATCGCGAGGAGACCGTGACGCCGTGGCTGGCGCGCAAGGTGCTCGGCAACAAGAAACACGGTGCGCGGTTTGAGTGGCTGACCCCGCTGAAGGCGGCGTGGCGTTTCCTGACTTCGCCGCTGGTGCGCCGCGACGTCATCGGAGAGGAGTAGGGCGCTCCTGCGTTCGCCCGGGCGGCGCGTACAGCCGCGGGCATTCCCCTGATTTGGCTCTCCCCCGGAGGGGGAGAGGGCCCGAGCGTGACGGCTTAGGCGTCGAGCGTGATGGTTCGGGTGAGGCTGAAGGGAGCACCCACGGCGTCGGCGTAGACGCCTCGGTAGGCCGGCGGAAGTAGCGCCGCGATGCGAGCCATGGCCTCGTCGGCCATAGCCTGGCGGACCTCCCGGTTCACGCGACGATCGCCAGGTTCGAGGACGAAGGGATCGCCCACCACGACGTGAAAGTCGGTGCGGCGGAGTCTACGCAGGTTCCGCTGGTAGTATTCGCCCCCGTAGTAGGCTATCGGCATCAGCGGCGTGCCGGTGCGCAGCGCCAGCACGACCATGCCTGGCAGTCCGCGCTGCAGCCGTCCGTCGTAGCTTCGTGTGCCCTCCGGTGCCACGCCGAGGATCTTTCCCTCGGCCAGGGCGGCAAGCCCGGCACGGAATGCCTCCACATCCGCCTCGCCCCGATGGAGCGGGATCGCGCCCCAGAGCCTGGCCAGTGGGCCGAGGAAAGGATGGTCCCACACCTCGGCCTTCGCGAACCCGGTGAATGGACGGGGGCGGAAGCGGGTGTAGACGATCGGCACCTCCAGCGAGTTGACGTGGTTGGCGACGACGATCAGCGGGCCACGGTCGGGGATCCGCGCAATCTGAGCGGCGTCGATCCGGAAGATCACCCTGAGCGCCACATCGATGCCGGCCGTGACGACGTCGTGGACTACGCGCACGCAGAATGCCTCCCGGCGTCGGCCAGGGAGCGTGAGGTCACTTCATAGCTCCGTTGGCGCTGATCACGTCGACCTGCTGGGGGATCAGCGTCATCTCCAGCCGTTGGCCTTCGGTGCAGAGCATCTCACCGTCCGCATGCGCGGGCAGGGCGTGGTCGATGGCGGTGACGGTCAAATGCCCGGTTCGCCCTGTGGTGATCGGCTCCTGCGTGGCCTGGGTGCCCCGCATGAAGTGAGGCACCAACTGGAAGATGCGCAGTCGGCTCACCTGGCGGGCGATACAGAGGTCGAACAGCCCATCGGTGGGGTCGCCTTGCGGGGCCATCATAAAGCCCCCACCCATGCGCCGCCCGTTCATGATGGAGACCATCAGCGCGGGCAAGCGCCTGGTCTCGTGCGCGCCGGTGATGGCGTCGTCGTACTCGATGGAGACGAGGGGCGCCTTGAAGTAGAGGAAAGCGGTCTTGAGGGTGGCGACGATGTAGCCCACATAGCCGTCCAGGTGTTCCTGCTTCCCGGCTACCAGGGTGACGACGGCGTCGAAGCCGATGCCGATGCCGTTGCCGAAGTAGCGGCCCTCGGGGTAGTTGCCGCCGACCACATGCCCTACATCAATGGTTTGCCGGTGTCCCTCGGCGAGGACGCGGACGCCTTCGGCAAGATCCGCCGGTATGCCGGCGCCGAAGGCGAAGTCGTTGCCCCTGCCGGCGCAGAGCACCCCCATGGCCGTGGTCCGTTCGGGCCTGGGGACCCGCATCAGGCCATTGATCACCTCGTTGGCCGTGCCGTCGCCTCCTGCGGCCACGACAACGTCAACCCCGGCTTCGGCCGCCTCCTGAGCTATGTCGGCAGTGTGCCAGGGGCGTTCGCTGCGCACGAGGTCGAAGTCGAGGAGTCGATCCTGCATCAGGGCTTCTATCTGGGGTATAGCTGCCTCACCCTCGCCCTTGCCGGCGGCGGGGTTGGCGATTACGAGGTACTTCATCCTCCTCCTTGGCGGCGCGCCGGTGAGATCGGGGCCCTCGACCCGATGGTGATCGTAGTTGCGGCGCTCACGCTCCTGGGAGTATACAGGCGCGCGAAGAGGAGTCAACGGCATCCGAGATCGGTGCCAAGCAGCGCGGGTCGGTGCCTGGCCCTTACCTACGCAGGATCAGCGGTAGGCGGTTGTCGGGGATGGCGAGGACGCCGGGTATGGTGATGACACGCCGGTCGGCCCGGTCGGCAACGATGATGTCACCCGCGCCGTCCACTGCCACGCCGCTGGGCTCGCTCAGAAAGCCACGATAGCCGTCCCTGGGCAGGGAGAAGGCGGCCACGACCCGGCCCGCTGCGTTGAGGACTTTCACGTTGTGGTGCCCGGTATCGGCGACCAGGAAGCGGGTCTCGCTGAAGGCCGCCAGGCCGACCGGCGAGGCAAAGCCCGAGATGGTCTGTCGGAAGCTCAGGGCGTCGCCGTCGAAGCCCAGGACTTGAAGCCTGTTGTTGCCCGTGTCGGCGACGATGACGCGGCCTAGCCCGTCGAGGATGATATCCTGGGGCGCGTCGAACAGGCCCGGCGCGTCACCTCGTCCGCCAAAGGCACTCACGAAGTGCCCAAGGGCGTCGAACACCTGGACGCGATCGTTGCCGCTGTCCACTACGAGGATGCGGTAGGGACACGTGTCGCTGTTGCCCACGCGCGGGATGTCACTCACCCGCAGCTCGTCGATGGCAGCGTCGGCCGGCTGCTCCAGCCAACGTGAGGTCCCGACGTAGATCGTATCCGGCACGACCTCCGGGATGGCCGGAGCGCCGGTCCAGCCGCGCTGTCTACCGTCAAGGTAGAGCACGGCCTGACCCGGCTCCCAGGTCACGGCGACGTGGTGCCACTCTCCGGCGCGCCACTCCGAGACGTCGTAGGCCACGACACTGCTGCGTCGCCCGTCCCACATCGTGAAACTCAGGCGGTTGTCGCGGCCCTTGGCGATGCGGATGCGGTTGAACCATCCGCTCGCGAGCGCGAAGAAGACGTGGTCGCGGCCATCCCCGCCGTCCCACTGCGGCCGAATCCAAAACTCGATGGCTCCCTGGGGCAGAGTCTCGACCGAGGGCATTGCGACCGTGAGTGCCGAGCCCGCGCCGATGGCCGCGCCCAGGCCGTAGCGGCCGGGGAGAAACGTGACGGCGGCCGGGCTAACACAGCTCGCACACCGATGCTCCGTTTGGCTTTCGGACTCAGCACTGTCCGCGACCGATTCGCCGGCTGCACACAAGCAGAGGGCCGGATCACCGATCCGGCCCGAACCCGTGTCCGGTGCGTCGAAGGACGCCAGCAGCAGCGTGTGCGCATCGGGCTCCAGGGGCGCCTGCACCTCGCAGGGGCGCCCAGACGCGACAACACCCGCCGGATCGTCGAGCTGCCCTGGGGCTGTCCCCTGCCGGCCGAACTCGAGAATCAGATCGCCGCCAGCGTCCAGCACCCGGACCGACTGGCGATCCGAATAGGCATCGCCCGGGTGGCTGACGAGCAACCGGTCACCGAGATCGGCGGAGATGAAACGTGAATCGTCGAGATGGTCGTGCGGATTGCCGATGGGTTGCCGGTAGATGCCGCCCTCACTCTGTCGGAGCAGGTCGGTGTCATTGCGAGCGTCGAGGACGATCCTCTCGCCACCGGAGAGGACCGCTACGTCATCAGGGCCGGCCAACTGCGGCACCCAGACGGGGCTGCTGAAGGCGCTTTCGCGCCCCAAGCCGTCCACAGCGGTGACCACGAGGGTGCGGTCACCCTGGCTGTAGAGGTCGCTGAAGCACGAACCGAGTACCTCGTCCCCGACCGGCTCGTAGGCCTGATCCTGGGACGTGATGCGGTACACTCGGTGGGTCGCGATCGCGTCGTCGGGGAGGGTCGAGGTGGGCTGCCAACAGAGCGTGGCCTCATCGCCCTGAACCCGCACCGATGAAATGACCGGGCCGGGCGGCGCGTCCGCAGGCGGGACGTGCGAGCGGAGCGTGAAAGTGTGCTCGTCCACATCGCCGGCCCAGTAGGCCAGGTTGAAGTCGGTCACGTCCAGCCAATGGAATTCCTCGTGGACGCCCTTTCTGATCCTGACCAGAAAGCCGTTGGCGCGCCCCAGCACGTCGATGGGACCGAACGGGTTATCCCGCAGGGCGTGGCCTGTCGCCGTGGTCACGCCCTTGCCCACGGGCCGGTTGGGCAACACCAGCCGTCCATCGACACCGGTGGTGCCGGTGATCTCTGGGGTGGCGTCGATCGCCGGGACGTCGGCGCGGGCACGCTGGAACAGCGCCACGTCCACCCCGTCAGCGGGCGCGCCGGTGTTGTCGAGAATCCTGAGCGCCGTCTCGTGCGGGATATCGTACTGGTACTCGCCGAAGTAGCCCCGCCGGTAGCCGGCATCGGAGAGGACACCCAGGATGTCGTGGCTCGAGAAGAGTGGCCCATCGCTCGCCGCTCCCGCGTCGCCACCCCCCATCACGCCGGGCCGGGGCCACTGAAAGCCGAGGTTGACCGGCTCACCCGCGGCGTCCGTGACCTGCACCGCGGTTGCGGGAATGTCGAGATTGTAGAGGTCGATCAGGCCGATCTGGTGGCCCAGCTCGTGAATGAAGCTCCAACTGATATCGGTCGCGGGATCGTAGGCGCTGGTGTGCAGGCGGTAGTCGGTTGTCAGGAACCACGCGCCGTCGTCGCCGGGGTCGCGGAGCGGCGTCTCGGGCACGACGTCGATGCGGTCGATGCGTACGCCGGCTGACGTCCCGTCGTGGGCCGGCGCCAGCGCCGCGTTCATCGCGGCGACCTGGCGCTGCAGCCAGTCCTCCGCCGAGAAGGGGAAACGCGGGTCCCATGGCGTGTCGTAGGCCCGCGCGGCCTCCGGCGTCATGGACAGATGGAGCGAGAGCGCGTCGGTGCGGTCCTCCACCGCATTGTTGGATTCATAGGTCTCGGCGACACGGTCGTCGGGGTCGACGGTGAAGCGGATGGTGTGGCTGCCCAAGAGGCGCTCGCCGTCCAGCGCGTGGTCCCACGACCAGAGGAGCGTCGCCGTGATCTCGGCCCGGGCGGCGACGGCAGGCAGCGTGCCGGTGAGCGTCGGCGTGCCGTCGATGGCCCATGTGTAGGTCGTGCTTGGGCTGGGCTGCGTTCCTTTGTTGACGACGTGCGCCGTGAAGGTCACGACCTCGCCCGGGTCCGGCCAGCGCCGGTCGAGCTCGGTGCCGGGGCAGAGCGATGGAACGCCCGCGTCATAGCGCACGCAGTAGGACGCGTAACGGGGCGTGCGGCTGATGGCGGTCACGTCGAGGTCGATGCCGGGCGGGGGCGCGGTCGGGACCCAGTCAGCGGGTGGCACCCGCGTGATGCTGTACCAGGGGAAATCACCGCCCGCCACGAGACGGGTCGCCTGCAGGCTGGCGAGATCGGGGCCGCGATGGGCCTCGGGCTGGAGGGGGCCCTCTTGAAGGGCGGTCTGCCGCGTGGCAGCGCTAAGCAGAACCAGCGCCAGGGTGCAGGTCAGGACGACGCGAGCTATGCGTGATGTGTGCCTCAAGAGACCGTCTCCGAGGCACATGATAGCAGAAAGCGGGCCGAGACGGTTAGTGGCAAAGGTCCACTGTCTTGCTGAAAGCTGAGAGCTGAGAGCTGAGAGCTGAGAGCTGAGGGCTGTCAGCCAAACAGACAACCGAGAACGCGATCTATGATTCAGGCAAACGGGCGGGCACCCGGCACGCCGTGCTTGCGAGAAGCGTAGACCGTCAGTAGGGCGCAGAGGAACGCGGCGAGAAGGTCGCCGACGAGATGGACCATCCGGATGGGCGTTACGGACAGCATGTCAGC
Organism: uncultured Chloroflexia bacterium; assembly: GCA_963775195.1. Lineage (GTDB taxonomy): Bacteria > Chloroflexota > Anaerolineae > B4-G1 > SLSP01 > PWVB01. The sequence goes on along the minus strand of CAVZIC010000015.1, from coordinate 626,977 downwards.
ACCCCTGCCGGCTAACGCCTACTTCACGATTGCGCCTAGCGCCTGTTGTAGACGCTGCTTGACTTCGCGGTGCGAGATGCCCATGGTCTGCGCGACGTCGAACTTGTGTTTGCCGCCGGTCGTGTCGATGACAATCTGCGTCTGGTCCTGGATGTTGGACTCGCTGTTGGTTGATACCCGGCGCACCCGGACGCGCGTCACGGTTGCGTTGGGGATGAAGAAGCTGCCCGGCGTCTGGGCGAGGATGGCGTCGACGCTCATGGCCTGGTAGCGGCGCACCAAGACGTTGAGCCACCCTAACTGTGCGCCCCACTGCCCCAGGAATCCCTTGCCCTGAGCCTTGGCTTCGGCGCGTGCTTCCGCGACCAGTTGGTTCATCGCCTTGGGGTCGAGATAGGCGAAGACCAGGCGCGTCGGTGTGGCCAGCAGCGTGAAGGTGTCACGCCCCATCCCGAGAAAGCCCTTGCTGCGTGTCAATCCCGGCGTGATACTGAGCGCGGGCTCGCCCTGTAGCGGCGCCGGTGCGACGTAGGCGCCCGGCTGCGCAGGGAGTGGGAGCCGGGGGACGACAGGGGGCGGCGGAGGCGGCGGGACGGGTGCGGTGGCCCGGATCGGAGTCGCCTCGGCCGTGGGCGACACCTGCCGGACCGGTGCGCCACATTGGCCGCAGAAGCGGGCTTCGGCTGCCACCGGGGCACCGCACTGGGTGCAGAATCTGGATGAAGGGCTCATGGTCGCTCTCCGTTCAATGGAAGGCTGGATGCACAGAGTATAGGCGAGGTCGGTAGCGGGTCAAAGGATGCTCGATCGAGCGCAGATGGGTATCGAGATTGGTCCAATCCCAGAAGATTGGACCAATCTCAGAGGGCACTCTCAGAACGTACGGCGGGCGGCTAGTCGATGGCGTCGAGGAAGAGGACGGCATCCTCCCAGAAGTCGGGGACGGCGAACCAGCGCTTGGTCCAGCGATAGAAGCTCTGCCCGGGGCCTGCGCTGCCGGTGTCGTATTCGCCGCCATCGAGCATAGTGCCGTCACGCGGGTCGAACCACGTGGCCCGGACGCGAGGGGCGGCGATACGGTCGAGGTAGAGGAGGACGTGGCATTGGGTGCTCAGGTAGAGCATGGCGCCGGTGCGGTCGCGGGTGCGCATGGCGGTGTTGAGCGTCCGTCCGGCGGAGGCGGTGTCCTCGGCGAAGAAGCCCTGATCGGGGATCATCGACGCCCAGGGGCGAAGCTCGGCGATGGCCCGGAAGGCGGACATCGCGAGCGCGCCGGGTGTGTCGAAGGTGTCGGTCCAGCCGGGCTCCATCCGCCACATCTGGTTCTGGCCATAGGTGAAGAAGCCACCCGCCATCAGCGTCCACCAGGCCTGGCGACGCACGACCGGCGGGGTGATGGGGCCCAGCGGGTACTCGGGGCCGTCCTCGTAGGCCGGTTCGCCCAGGACGACGGGGCGGATGGGCTGGAGACACGTGTCGGCGTGCACGGCGGCGTAGACTTGAGGCCACGCGGACCAGGTCTCGATCATATTGAAGTCGAGCCAGTCGTCGTCCTGGAAGTAGAAGGAGGACGAGCGCCAGCCGCACGGATGGTAGGTGATGAGGTGGGCACCGCCGTCGCCGCGGCGGAGCCCGTGGGCAAGGGCTCGCCAGACAGGCTCGAAGCCTAGCGGCTCGCGATCGCCCCCGTTGATCCAGATGAGGTTGGGCCGGTCGCGATAGCGCTCGCCCAGCCAGCGGCCGTAGACGGCGGCGTTGGCCTCGGTCACCACCTTCGAGTTCTGCACGTGATAGCCCCAGGTCGGTAGAATGCCCATCACGAGGCCGAGCCGGGCGGCGACGTCGAGGAGGTGGTCGACGTGCTCGAAGAAGGCCGGGTTGGGTCGGGCGGGGTCGCCCTCAATCCAGGGATGGTGCCCGGCGTAGTTGGTGCCGGGCGGACGGCCCTCAAGGCCGACCTCGGGCTCGGGGTCGCCCCACGCCAGGACGCCCTGGATGACGGTGAAGCCCTGCTGGGCGCGACGCGTCAGGTACGCTTCGGCGTCCTCCTTCTCGTAGGTCGTGTAGAGCGGCCAGGCGGTGTCGCCCAGCCAGAAGAAGGGCGTGCCCGCTGCATCGACGAAGTGGCGGGCATTCTCGCCGATGCCGATCGGTGCGGAGAGATCATAGGTATGCAGGGTGGGCATTGGGAACCTCCTTTGGGTTCAACTGTGGAAGACCTCTGAGGTTTGCTTGTCGACAAGGTGACCTGTTTACAGTAGACCCCCGCGGGTCTACCCGGACAAGAGCAAGCGCACCCGTTCGGCGGCCTCAAGGAGCACCTGAACTGACGCCGTCGCCGTCTCGTCTGAGGCCTCGGGTGAGACCAGCGAAAGCGCGAAGGTGTCCTCGTTCGTGGTGAGCATGAGCGCGCCGGGCAGCTCCAAGAGCGCGGTCCGGCGGCGGCCGGTCAGCAAGCCACGGACCTCTGGCTCGCTCTTGCCGATGACGAGGAACCTCTCCCCGAACTCGAGATCATCGGGGTAATCGACCTGAACCAGCCCGGCCCTGGCCGTAGCGAACATCATCGCCCTCTCCAGTGCGGTGCCCAGCAGACCGCCCAAACGCTCGGCCAGCCGCAGCTTCGGCTGCAGGGCGACAAAGGGCAGCGCCAGTGAGGGCACAACGACGGCGAGGGCGCGCCCGCCGGCCCACGCTTGCCCCTCGCTGTCGTCGTCGACGAGGTCAAAGAGGTAGGCGTCACCACCGGAGATCGCGCGATGATAGACGTCGTTAATGTGGAGCCGCTCTCGCCTACCGTGAGGCTGTAGGGCTGCAATTCGGTCGAGAAGGTCCGGGGGTGGGGGCGTGACGGGCATGAAGCCCAGGCCGGTGAAGAGATCGTGCTGCGTTGCCCGCCGTCGTCTGGTGAGGCCGACGGCGGAGACGAGCAAGGTGACGACGACGATCACGATAGCGGCGACGGCGAAGATGACGGTCTCGTTTCCCACCAAGGCAATGACTCGCACCGGCTTACCCTCCTGGTCTGTAGTTATTGTCCTCGCCAGTCCATGCCGGGCGCGCTATCGGTGCGGCGGACAAAGCCATGCCTCTCGTAGAAAGCCGCTTTGCCGTTGGCACAGAAAAGTTGGACGGAATGGATCCCGCCGGCCCGGCATCTGGTGAGAAGTTGCTCCAGCAGCGCGCTACCGATGCCCCGGCGCTGATAGGCCGGGCGCACGATCAGATCGGCGATCAGGGCGTGAATGGCACCATCGGAGATGATACGTCCGAAGCCGACGAGTCGGTCGCCATCGTAGGCGCTGACGGCGTACCACGTGCCGCCGAGGGATTGCGCCAGCAGGTCAGACGGTGGCGGTCCTTGAGGATACCAGCCGGTCGAGTCCAGGATGGAGCGGAAGACGTCGGCGGTGGGCAGCTTCGTCGTATACGCGATGTCCATAGAGGCGAGTGTAGGCCGGGGAAGGGGGACGTCAAGCACGAGGAGCGGGCCGGCGAGGCACGGAAAGGCGCCGAGCACTCCGTTTCCACCTGGAGGAGTTCCCGGCGCCTAGGGTGTGGTGACGCTACTTGCCTTCGCGGACTTCGATGATCTCGTCCGCCGTAAAGCCATTGGCCTCACGATGGACAGCTTCAAAGGCCTCCTTGTTTGGCGCTTCCGCCAGACAGAAGACGGATCCGCTCCGGTCATTGAACCAATACTTGCGCAGTTTGACGTCGTGTCTCCCTTGCGCCTGAAGGTCGCGCTGATGTGCCTCGGCGACCCCCTCCGCAGTCATACCCTCCATGCCTCTATGGATGTCCATATAGAGTGGCATCTCGTGCTCCTTCAGAACCTGTCCCAGTAACTATCCAAAGCCAATCCACCTTCGCCCGCTGCGTCGGACGATGGGTCTCGGCAACGAGACCGCCTGAAAATATAAGATAAGTATATGACAAATAGAGCTATTTGTCAATAGGGGCCTCGTATTCCAGGAGTGGATCCGTGATCTCAACTCTGCCGATCTGGCAATCATTGAGCCCGGTATACAGCGTCGCGGTGCCATCCCCGTGACGAACGATGCCGGCGGTGAAGGTCACGTCCTGCATCCTGGGTGCCTTGCTCAGTCCCGGCGGGAAGCAGTCGCGGCTACCGATGATCTTGGTGGGGGTCATCTTCCGTGTGGCGGGATCCAGGGCAAAGGCCATGGAATAGTAGTGTAGGACGTGTTCGCCATCGATCATTTCGCCCCAGGACTTATGCCCAATGGCACCGATCAGCCCATTGTCCAATTGGAAGAGTTGGTTGCAGCCTCCCCATTCGTCGGGCAGGAAATGGTCGAAGAGCAACGGCGCGTTCTCAATGACGTCTGCTGTGACATCGTCCAGGGACTCCACGATTGTGAACCCGATCTTGGCGGTGCAGCCGAAGCGTTCTGCCATGACCTCGCCCTGGGGTCTCGAGAAGATGGCGATCCGCCTGTCGCCGAGTTGCAGCAGGCGAATGTCCTTCATCTGTGCCGGTCCACGGGCGAATTTCCTCAAGGTGTGCAACGAGTCACCCCGATAGAAGTCGGTGCTCCAGGTGGCCCGCTTGCCTTCCCACTCCACGTAGACGCCGCCGAAGATCAGTTCGTCGCCCGCGAACGTCACGAAGGGGTCTTGGAGGTCGAACACAGGTGCGCCTTCCAGGGGAGACCAGACTCCGCCGGATTCGGTGAAGAACATTACCCGGGAAAACTCATCCGTGCGCTTCTCGACCCTGCCGGCGATGACCGTTATGCCGTCGATGTCGAATGGGATCGATGGATTGTAGACGTCGTGGTCGCCTACGCCCTCGAACCGCAGGATCTCCCCCATGATCTGAGGCCTGTGCGTCTGGAACTCCGCGACCTGCTGTCTCAAAGGTACCGGTGTGATGGTGCTGTACAGTTTCATGTCAGCCTCGCTTATCGTTGGTCTCGACCGCACCCGGTCGAGAGTGGACTCTGATATTGCCCTTTCGCAGCGAAATGCCGGTGTGCACTACGCCAGATGGGCAGCGGTCAGGCGGATGGTGAGCGCGGTCATCCACCACTCGGCGATCAGGAGGCCCGCACCGCCGACGATGATCAGGGCGAGGATCATCGCGGGTGTCACCTCGAAGCCAAGACGCAGCATGCCCTGCAGGTTGGCTGCGGTGTAGGCGTCGGTGAGCGACAGCGCCGCGGAGGCGATGCAGGCTAGCGTCATGACCCCGGTGGTGAACCAGCAGGTGCGTCGGGTGAGACGCGCGGCTGATGGTGGGTCGCTGCGTGCCAGTCGATGGCCCACGATGATGCCCGCGGGAAGCGCCAGGCCGGCGTTGAAGATCGGCACGCCCATAAAGAAGCCGTAGATGCCGACGGCGTAGAATCCGTAATCGCAGCCCACACCCACCACGAGAGTGTTGTCGCCCGGTTGACCCAGCGTCGAAGGTAGAGGGCATCGGCCACGATGCCCGCGAGCCCTCCGAGTAGGGCGCCAAGCCACACCCAACCCTCAGACACCAGGGGAACTGATCCCCACCAACCGGCCAGCAGGCCGGCGATGGGTGGCACGCCGCCCAGGGCGACGGCTACCGTAAGGCGTTCGAGTCTGCGCATAGGGACCTCCGGAAGAACCAGTGATCAGCTTCCAGTCTCAAGCTCCAGCTATTGGTTTCCTGTTGTCGGGTTCCGGTTACGGAACCGGCCGCGTCGGGGCCACGTGGGCAGGCAGGCGCTCCATCACGATGCTCGCCGTGCCAGGCGGTACCCAACTGACACGTGAAGACTAAGCCTGTCGTCTATAGATCGTCGATGGGGGGAGGGCCGTCGAGCCAGTTCAGCTCGCTGTCGGCCACGAACTGCACGGGCCACGAAGCGCCTCCGCTGTTCCAGGTCCGGAAGCTCACGATGGTCTCGTAGAAAGCCTTGACGTGATCGGCACTCGGCGACGCATAGAGATCCGCGATGCGCGCCATCAGGTCACCGGGGCGGTCGGGGACGCCGTCGAGCACGCGAAGAAACCATTTGTGGTAAGGATAGAGCTGCTCGTTGTGTGCCAGTATGAGGCGACCGCCGAAGAGCACCAGTTTGCTGACCGAGACGCCGAGCAGGTAGGCGTTGTCGAGCCGCAGGGCCTCCCCGGCATACCAGGCCCACGCCTCAAACTGGGCGTAGAAACGGTGGATGCGCGCGGCCTTGTCCTCCACAGGATAGCGCGCGATGGCTCCGAGCCTGGGCGCCAGGTCGCCGATCCGCGATAGGAGGACGCGGGCACCCTGGAAGGCAAACCGGGCCGGCTCGCTGCCGGAGGCGGCGACCCGGGCGAGGAAGCTACGGGCGACGTATTTGCCGTCGACGTAGCCGGCGTCATAGGTGCAGAGATCGCGCGAGAAGAAGTGGAGGTCGCCGCGGGCCGTGCGTTCGGCGTGGGCGGCGTCGGAGACCACGATCATGACGTCGACATCGGAGCCGGGCGTCTCGAAACCGTGGGCGATCGACCCGCCCAGAAGCAGCGCAAGGGTCTCCGCATCGCGGTGAAAGTGCGCGGTGATGTTGTCGATGGAAGCGATGTGGTGAGGGTACACGGATCCTCCGTGCTATGTGGGGCTGCCGGGCAGGCCGTCCGGATAGGCGCAGAGCACTGTGTCCGGCGGTTCAATGCCCCGGAAGCACGGGCAGATCGAGATGTTCTTGACCGCGCAGCGGTGGATCGCCACGGCCTCGGCGACGTTCCAGGGGCAGGGACTCTGCGACCAGGTGATCTCGTCCGGTGGCGTCGTCAGGTCGATGTCCATGTTGGCTCCGGTTAGTTTCTGCACGTGACCCTCCTGTTGTGAAGGCTGAAGGGCCTGTCGGAATGAGCCGACACGCTCGCAGCATAGATCGCGGCTAGAGCTGCTTGCGGAAGTGAACGACGCGCTCGACCTCGGCGTAGCCGAGGCTGGCGTGCGCGACCTGGCTCGTCGTGTTGTAGAGCTCAGTGTCGGAGGCCATCTCACGGCAGCCAAGCGAGCGAGCCCAGTCCTCGGCGGCGGTGACGAGGGCGCGGCCGACGCCATGGCGCCGGGCAGCCGATCTCACATACCACCCCTCGATGTAGCCCACGGGCCGGGTGGTACAGCCCGGTGCCCAATCCTTGAGGCTCGCCTCGACAAAACCGACAGGGCCGAGCGCGTCGTCAGAGGCGATGAAGACGGCGTTTTCGGCGGGGTGCGCCAGAATCTCGGTCATCTCCAGGGCGCTCTCCGCGGCGCTCAGCGGCGGCCAGAGGGCGATGCGCATCTGGCACCATGTGTCGCGTTCCGATGGTCTGAGCCGATGTACGTCGATCATGGACTCACCTCTTGTCAGGTCCTCATTGACCGTCGACTCGGGCTACGGCTCCAGGAGCGAGCGGCCAAGCCACGTCGAAGGCGGCGCGATGCCCATCCAACCCGCGATGGTCGGCGCCACGTCGATGATGCCGGCCGGCCCCGTCAGCCGCCCGCGCGCCTCCACAGCGGGGCCGCCCATCACCAGCGGAATCGTCATGTCCTCCGCCAGGTCCATGCCATGGCCGGTGCCGTGCCCGCCGTGGTCGGCGGTGACGACGACGTTCCAGGCCGGGAGCGCCCGTATGGCCAGGTCGATGCAGCGGTCGGCGTTCTCGATGGCGGCGATGTAGGGCGCGGACATCCAGCCGTGGTCGTGGCCCGCGGCATCGGTATGGCCGAGGTAGATGAAGGCAAAGTCGACCGGGTGAGCCTGCAGTGCGACGATGGCGCGTCGTGTGAGTTCGGTATCGCCGGCGCCGGCGGGCTCCTTGTCGTTGTCCAGAAAGAGCGATACCCGCAGCGCGCCCGGGCGCGAGAGATCGCGGAGCTGTTCCCAATTGTAGAAGGAGGCCGTCGTGCGCCCCGCGGCGGAGACGACCTCGAAGAGCCCGGTCTGCACCGAGTTGGGCGTGAAGAGGTTTGTCGTGACGCCGTGCCGGTCGGGAGGCGCACTCTGGAAGAGCGACATGATGCAGGGGAGCGTGATTGACGGCATCACCGTCGTCGCCTCCAAGGTCCATGCCCCTCGGGCCATCAGGGCGTCGAGGGCGGGGGTGTGGGCCTGCTGCAGGCCGTCGGGGCGCATGCCGTCGATGAGAAAAAGCAAGGTGTGTTGTGTCATGGGTGTCCTATATCCGTCCATAGTCGTAGGTTGTAGACTTTGAAGCCCTGGCTCTCGAAGAAGCGGCGGGCGTGGTCGTTGAAGCTCCAGACGTCGAGTTCAAGGTGGGTGATGCCTTCGGCGCGGGCCAGGTCCCTGACCGCGTCCATCAGGGCGCTGCCGACACCGGTCCCCTGGTAGGCGGCGTCGACCGAGATGTGGTGGATGTAGAGGAGGTCGAGGGCGTAGCGGATGTAGGACTCGGGCCGCCGCGCGATCTGACAGTAGACGTAGCCTGCGGGCACGCCGTCGACCGTGGCGATGAAGACGATGTGGCTCGGGTCGTCGAGCAGGCCGGCGACGGCATCGGGGGAGAAGGTCTCCGGCGATGGCGGTTTGAAGAGGTGCGGGTAGGCCTCGGCGTGGAGGCGCTGCACGGTGGCATTGAGGGCTGAGATGGCCCCGGCGTCGTCCTGGGTCGCGCGTCTGACTTCCACTGGGTCGCTCCTTTGGGTAGGGCGGTGCGCGGGAGAGAGCAGCCCCGCGCAGGCATGGATTTTACGTCGATTTTGCGGCGGGGCCAGCGGGAGGAAGATTGGACCAATCAACTACAGATTGGTCCAATCGCAGAGCCTGCCGCCCCTACGTTGACGTCGACAAGCGTATCCGGCGGACGAGGAGGGTGAGGAAGAGCATGAGGGCGACGACGCCTGCAAATGGCAGGGGCGACACGATGACGGACGATCCGGGGTGGACGCCGAGGAAGTCGAGGACGGCAAGCTGTCCCTGCGGGTTGAAGGGCCCGAGGTACCACAGGATGGCGTACACGACCTCGAAGGCCTTGCCGGTGCGGCTCCAGGTGCCCAGCGCCAGCGCGAGGGTGGGGATGAAGAGGACGGTCAGGGCCCACGGCACGACGGCGAGGTGCTCGCCGTGGAGCCGGCGGCCAAGGAGTGCGCCGCTGATGACCACGGCGGTCCCTGCCACCCCCGCCAGCCACGATGCTGCGGGCAGCCGCAGCAGCGGGTGCGGCACGCCGCGGAGCAGGGGCTCGGTCCCGAAGCGGGCCTCGCGCTCCCCCATCCTCGACCATATCAGGATGGGCCAGAGGACGGCGAGGGTCAGGGCGAGTTGGCGCAACGACGAGGTCGGGGCGAGCGCGCACGCCGCCCAGAGCCCTACCATCCCGGCGATCCAATACCATCTCGCGCCCTTGACCAGGAGGAGCAGCTCGAGCCGGGTCAGGCGGGCGAGGGCGGCGCTCGAGCGGTCGCGGGAGGCGAGCGGCGTCAGGGCAGGGGCATCCGGCGACGATGCAAGCCGAGCCTCGCGGAGGCTCGCGTCGGACCCTGTATCGTGAGCGCCTGCGGTAGCGTGGCTACTCGCTCGTGAAGGCACCGCGTGACCTTCGCGAGGTCGACGGGATGGGCGGCGGTGTGGGTCGAAGCGGTCGAACCAGAGCGCGCTGAGCAGCACGATTCCCATGGCGATGCCCAGCCAGACCAGGCGCTGGGCGATCAGCGTGGGTGTCCACGTCATGCCGGGCCAGACGAAGGTGTCTGACGGGTTCGCCCCGGCCATCGAGAGCGTGAAGGTGCCGTCGTAGTCGGGATGGGCCGCGGCCGCGGCGGCTTTCATACTCGATCCGACGAGGCTGATGCCGACCGTGTCCATCCACGGCGCGTGGCCCGGCAGGACCCCGGCGAAAAGGAGGGCCGCGAAGAGGCCGAAGTAGGCGAGGTTGCCGAAGCCGCCCTTGAGCCAGCGCACGGTCTCGAAGGCGACGGCGAGCGCTGCGACGAGGGCCATCATCGGCATCGCGATGAGGAGGAAGGGTGCCAGCAGGGGCCAAAGCCGGAGGGTGGTTTCCTCCCCGTGGATGATCTGGATGAGCAGCGCGGCCAGCGCGAGGATCGCCACGAGCGTGGAGAGCACGGCCAGGTTGCTCAGCCACTTCGCGAGCAGGTAGCCGGGTCGCGTGATCGAGGTGGTGGCGAGGATCTGGCCCACGCCCGTCTGCTCGTCACGCGTGATGGTGTCCTTGACCAAGAAGAAGCCGATCAGGCCGAGGAAGAAGGTGACGACGAGCGCCATCAGCCCCCCGACCCAGGCCGAGTTGAAGATGCCTCGATAGCCGCCGAGGCTGATCAGGATCTGGCCGCTGTTCACGGCGTAGCCCAGGTAGAGCGCGAGGCAGAGCGTGAGCAGGAAGCTCGTGCGGCGCGCACGTTCGACCACGTCGGCCTTGACGAGGGCGAGAAGCGTCGCGACGTGAGTCATCGCGCCACCTCCCGGCCGTCGCCCGACATAGCCCAGAGGTAGGCGTCCTCCAGGGTGGGGACGAGGGGCTGCGCCTGCGGCGCGGGGGGCACGGCCTGGACCACGCGCAGGCGCACGCCGTCGCTGCGATGGGCCATCGTGCTGACGAGGTGGGATTGGCGGATGGCGACCACCTCGGTGGAGGGAACGGTCCACTCCCACACCTTGCCCTCCACAGAGCTGAGCCACGCCTCGGGCGTCGTCTGCCGCAGCAGGCGTCCGGCGTCCATCAGCGCGATCCGGGTCGCGACCATCTCCAGGTCGGAGACGATGTGGGTGGAGAGGATCACGATCCGCTCGCCCGCGAGGTCGGCGAGGAGGTTGCGGAAGCGGACGCGCTCCTCGGGGTCGAGCCCAACGGTGGGCTCATCGACGATCAAGAGCTCAGGGTCGTTGAGCAGCGCCTGGGCGATGCCGACGCGTTGCTTCGTGCCGCCCGAGACCGTGCCGAGCGGGCGTCGGCGCGCGTCGGACAGGTTGAGGACCACCAGCAGCTCCTCGATGCGCCGGTCGGCGGCGCGGCGGTCGAGCCCCTTGGCAGCGGCAAGATAGCGCAGGAACTCGACCGCGTTGAGGTTGGGGTAGACGCCGAAGTCCTGGGGCAGGTAGCCCAGGACCCGGCGCAGCGGGGTGGGGTTGCGGGCGATATCCTCGCCGTTCCAGAGCACCGTCCCCTCGGCGGGGCGCGTGATCGTGGCCAGGATGCGCATCAGCGAGGACTTGCCCGCTCCGTTTGGTCCCAGAAGACCCCATACCCCGGGGCCCAGCGTGAGCGTGACGCCGCGCACGCCCCATGTATCCTTGCCGTATCGTTTGCCGGCGTTGTCAATCGTCAGGTTCATCGTCTTCCTCCGGATCTCCTTTATAATCGACTCACTGCTTTGTATGACTTGGATTCCTCGCGCCTCCACGGCGTGGAGGATCGCTCAGAATGACTTCACTATGGTACCGGGCGAACGTTGCTGCTTCGTCGCCGCTGTGTCGCAGGTGTGTCGCAGGCGTTGCGCCTCGGACGGCGTTGCGCCTCGGACGGCGTTGCGCCTCGGATGGCGTTGCGCCTCGGACGGCGTTGCGCCTCGGACGGCGTCGCGCCTCGGACGGCGTCGCGCCTGGGATGGGGCGCCGGAAGACGGGCCACCGGCCCGCCTCTACGGGAGGGATGGGAACAGGGCTATCGCATTTCGGCGTGTCTGGCCTTGCGAAGGCTGCCGGGGCCTTCGCAAGGTTGGTTACCGGCAGCTCGCCGCGCTTGTTGATGATCTGCCACACCCTTGCGAAGGTGGGGAAACCTTCGCAAGGGAGAGACCTCCGCCCGTGCGATGGCCAAATGCGATGGCCCTAGAGATGGGAAGGCGAGAACAGGGAGTGAGCTACGATCGATGACCACCATCTTGTTGGTTGAGGACGAGGCCAGGCTCGCGGAGGTGGTCGCGCGTGAGCTGGCGGCGGCAGGTTTTGAGGTGGCGCGTGCCGGCGACGGGGAAGAGGCGCTGCGCTGCTTTCGAGCGCCGGGCGCCCGATCTGGTGATCCTGGATTGGATGCTGCCTGGGATCAGCGGATTGGACGTGCTGCAGCGCATCCGCGCGACGTCGGGGGTGCCGGTGCTGATGCTGACGGCCCGCGGTGACCTGGTGGACCGCGTCGTCGGGCTGGAGGTGGGGGCGGACGACTACCTGGTGAAGCCGTTTGACCTGCCCGAATTGGTCGCCCGCGTGCGGGCGCTGCTCCGGCGCGAGACGCGCATCCGCGAGATGCTGGCAGCCGACCAGGTCCAGGGCGAGGCCGAGATCCGGTACGAGACACTGATCCTGAGCCCGCAGTCCTATACGTGCACGTTGGACGGCGCGGCGGTCGATCTGACCCGGCTGGAGTTCGACCTGCTGGCGCTGCTCCTGGCGCATCCTGGGCGGACCTTCAACCGCAGGTACCTGGTCGAGACGGTCTGGGATTCGGTCTACGTCGAGGGCGACCGGGCGGTGGACAACACGGTGATGCGGCTGCGGGCGAAGTTGGGGCCGCTGGCCGACCGGCTGGAGACCGTGCGGGGCGTGGGGTACCGGATGGCGAGGCGCGGGGAGGTCGGATGAGGACGATCGCGCACTATCTCCGGCGTGTGTCGCCTGCCCGCGCCCTGGTCGAGGGTTGGCTGGCGTGCGTCGTGATGGTCGCGCCGATGCTGCCCGTGCTGCTGGAGACCACGCCGCTGGCGCGGAGCCTCTACCTGGTGTTGGTGCCGCTGGTGGGGGCCGCGGTGACCGGCCTGCGGAGCCGGCTGCCCGACGGCGCTCCTGTGCGGGCGGTGGCGGGTGAGGTAGGTGCAGCCCTCGGGCTGTCGCTCGCGGCCTGGGGCACGGTGGCCGGGTGTTTTGCGGCAGCGGGGCACGCGGACGCGATCGCGGATAGTTACGCCGGACGGGCGGGCACGACGTTTTTCCTGTGGATGGCCGGGCCGGGGATGCTGGCCGTATGGGCGGTGTCGTGGGTGTGGCGGTGGTGGAACCGGCTGCGCTGCCGCCGTTACGTCTGGGCGCTGACGCACGCGATCCTCACGGTGACCGGCGGACTCGGATTGGTGGTGCTCACCGGCGCGACGCTCTATCTCGCACGGCTCTTCAGGAGCGACATCTGGCAGATCCCGCCCGATTCGCCCTTCGCGCAGGCGGTCTTCTGGCTCAGCATCGTCCTGGTGCTGGGCAGCGCGATCGTCGGGACCGGGCTCGCGGTCGTCCTGCCCCCGGCGGCGCTCTTCTCCTACGCGGTGGCGCGCACAATGACCACGCGGCTGGAGAGGCTGGCGGCGGCGACGGCGGCGCTGCGCGAGGGCCGTCTCTCGACGCGGCTTGACGTGGCGGGAGAGGACGAGATCGCGCAACTGCAGCGCGACTTCAACGAGATGGCCGCGGATCTGGAGACCTCGGTCACGAGCCTGCAGGCGGAGCGCGACAAGGTGGCAGCGCTGTTGGAGGCGCGCCGCGATTTGGTCGCCGAGATCTCGCACGAGCTGCGCAACCCGGTGGCGGTCATCCTGGGGTACAGCGACGCGCTGCGGCGCGATTGGGCGGTGCGCCCCGCGGAGGACGTGACCCACGATCTGGCGACGATCCGCGACGAGGCTGCGCGCGCGCGGGCGATCCTGAACGACCTGCTGACCGTCTCGCAGGTGGAGAGCGGGCACCTGCAGGTGACGCCCGAACCGGTTGACGTGACCGCGTTGGCGGGGCGGCTGGTGATGACCTTCGCCGGGTTGGCGTGGGAGAGCCGGCGCGTGGAGGTGACGCTCACGGCGCCCGATGACGGGGTCATCGCGTGGGCCGATCCCCTGCGGCTGGAGCAGGTGGTGGCGAACCTGGTGCAGAACGCGCTGCGGCACACGTCGCCGGGCGGGGTCGTGGCGGTGGAGGTGCGCAGGGAGGGCGGCGGCGTCACGATCGAGGTGGCCGACACGGGAGACGGCATCGCGCCTGAGGCGCTGCCTCACATCTGGGAGCGGTACTATCGGGCCGAGGCGGCGGCGCGCGGCGAGGAAGGGGCCGCGGGCGTCGGGCTGGGCCTCTCGCTGGTGAAGGAGCTGACGGAGGCGATGGGGGGCTCGGTCTCGGTGGAGAGCCAGGTTGGGGTGGGGACGGTGTTCCGGGTGCGGCTGCATGGGGGCAGAGGGATAGATTGGTCCAATCTAGCAGCTAGATTGGACCAATCTGGGATTCGTCGGAACGACTGTCGGGTCTAGTCGTTGCGGGCGATGACGGGCATCCAGAGAGTGTAGAGGGGCTGCGCCGTGAAGGCCATCAGCACAGGCGGGCTCGGGTTGCGGGTCCAGAGGTCGCGCAGGCTCTTGCCGGCGACGCCGCCGGTGGCATCGAGGAAGTCGATGTACTCGGTCGACGAGGTCTGATACCAGAGCTCGACGGTGACGCGGGTCGCCGAGGTGGGGAGGGTGTAGGCGGTCTCGTCCCAGTATTGGCCGTCGGCGTAGGTGGCGCCCACGGGGCGGAGGCCCGGCTGGTCCCACGCGGTTTGGGTGTAGCCCCGCGGGGGGATGCGGTTGTCCTTGATGACGGTGTTGTTGAGCAGGAAGTGGAAGGAGTCGCCGGCGGGCTGGTTGAGAAGCGCCGCCAGCTCGGGCGTGAGACCCTGGTTCGCTTCGTAGACTTTGGCACCGGCATCGCGGACGAGGCGGTGGGCCGCCGCATCGTAGCGACCCGACTCGAAGACGAGCGCCCCGGCGGCGTTGTAGGCGCGAACGTGGAGCCACATCTGCCGGCCCTCGGGATAGCCGGTGGGCAGTTTGTGGCCGGTCTCGTTGGTGACACGCACGACGGCGGTGTTGGACGTAACGCCGGTGGTGAGCGTCACGGAGAGGGTCGCGGCGCGGCTCAACATCGAGTTGGCGCGGGCGGCGGTCGCGTCGAGGTAGGTGGCCTCCAGCCCGGCGCCGAGCTGCCAGGCGGGATCCTGGAGCAGTTTCGGGACCCAGGTGTTGCCGCCGACCATGGTGTGCTCGGGAAGACAGCCGGTGGTCTGACAATCGCGGACGACGGGATTGAAGGCGGGATCGGCCGCCGTGCCGGTCGTTCGCGCCAGGTGGCAGTCCTGGCAGGCGGAGACGATGCCGTCGGCTTTGGCACCCGCGAAACGGGGTGCCGCGACGCCGGCGGGGTAGGCGCTGTTGAGCCACTCGCTGTAGGTCGTCTCGATCGGGTAGAGGTCGCCCTGTGCGACGGTGGGGGTGGTATCCATCGCGTTGGGCCAGTACTGCCCCCGTCCCGCGTCCCACGAGAGGAGCGGATTGTCCACGTTGTGGCAGGTCCCGCAGAGGCGCGCCCGCGTGAGCGCAGCGCTCTGCTGCCCGACGAAGGCCGTCTGGTAGGCGCTGTGGTAGGGGAGGACGCCGCCGAAGCTGAAGGGCCCGCGCCGGTCGTCCGCCGGATCGACGACCATGGTGGCGCTGCCGACGTAGCCAGTGGGCACGGTGGCCGTGAGCGCGGTGCGAACGTCGACGTCAATGGTGGGGATCTCGCTCGCCGTCGGTTCGGGATCGACCATCCGGTGACAGACCTCGCAGGCCACGCCGTCGCGGACGTCGAGGGCCGTGAGAGCCGAGCCGTCCGCCGGGTGGCTCCGTCCCTCGAGCCATCCCTTGGGCGTATGGCAGCGGAGGCAGTAGTCGCCCGCGATCGCGACGCCCAGCCCGCCGGCATCGGCGTTGGCGGTGTTCATCGCGGCGCGAAGCAGCGGGTCGCGGCTCGCCTGGCTCATCATCGACCCCCGCCAGGCATCGTAGATTGGGGCACTGTGGCACGTGTCGCAGTCGACGGAAGGGGGGATGGCCGCGATGAGGCTGCCGGGCTGGGTGCCCGGGAGGAAGAGATCCTGCAGCGTCGGCGTCAGCACGGGACGAGGGACGTTGATGGCCGTCGCGCGGCTGAGGGCGCCAACGTCGGCGCCGCTGATCAGGGCGTAGTTGACCAGGCTGCCGGTCACGGCGCCGGTCACGGTGACCTGGTAGGTGACGGTCACGGTGGCCTCGGCGCCGATTATGCCGTGCCAGGCGAGCGTGGGGGCGGACGTGGCGTCGACGACTCCGGAGGTCGCGGTGAGGGAGCCGGGCAGATAGCCGAGCCCCAGCGGGACGGCGTCCTGCATCGTGACCGTGCCGGCGATCGCGCGACCGCGGTTGGCCAGGATGACGTGGTAGGTGACGGTCTCGCCCGGATCGGCGGCCAGCAGCGAGGCCGCCTTGCGCGACGCAGAGAGATCGGGCGGCGGCGAGGGCCCGTTGACGTCGGCCAGCACGCGGATGGTGCCGGAGCGATCGACGACGTAGAGCTCACCGGCCTCGCCCTCGCCGAAGGCGCTGATGTTGAGGCCCGTCGTCAGCTCCAGCTCGGGGCCGACGACGCTCGTGCCGGTCGCCACGAGGCTCCAGATTCTGCCCGTGGCGTAGTCGGCGTAGAAGTAGCGACCCACGAGGTTGGGGTAGAGGGCGCCGCGGTAGACGAAGCCGCCGGTCACGGCATTGCCGACGTTGTGGCCGTACTCCGCGATGGGATTGGTGAGCGTCCGCGTGCCGCACGCGGCGGTGAAGTTGTAGGTGTGGAAGCCCTCCATGCAGTTCCAGCCGAAGTTGGTGCCGCCGGGCGTGCCTGCGGGCAGGTAGTCGATCTCCTCCCAGAGATTCTGCCCCACGTCACCGATGTAGAGGTCGCCCGTCGCGCGGTCGAAGCTGTACCGCCAGGGGTTGCGCAGGCCGATGGCCCAGACCTCGTCTCGCCCCGCCGTCCCCACGAAGGGGTTGTCGGGCGGGATGGCGTAGGGGAACCCGCTGGTCACGTCGAGGCGCAACAGGGCGCCGAGCAACGTGTCGGGGTTCTGACCGTTCCCCTGGGGGTCGCCGCCCGATCCGCCATCGCCCATGCCGATGTAGAGGTAGCCGTCGGGGCCAAACATGACCTGACCGCCGTTGTGGTTGGTGTAGGGCTGGGAGATCGTCAGGACCTCCATCGCGCTGTTGGGATCGGCTACGTCGCTGCCGGGCGGGGTGGCCGTATAGCGCATGATGCGGGTCGCGCCGTCGCCCGCCCGCGTGTAGTCGACGTAGAACCATCCGTTGCTCGCGAAGTCGGGGTGAAAGGCGAGGCCGAGGAGGCCCTGCTCTCCGGAGTCATTGGTGAGCGCCGTGAGGTCGAGAAAAGGTGTGGGGAGGACGGCGCCGCTTTTGATCACGCGAATGGTGCCGGGCTGCTCGACCACGAAGAGCCGCCCGGAGCCGTCGCCTGCGTTGGTGATCTGCACCGGATGGGCGAATCCCGAGGCGAGCACCTGATCGACGGTGATCGTCACCTGGTCGCGATCGGCGGCGATCCGCCCCGGGGAGCTCCCCCACATCAGCGCCAGCAGCGTCCCCGCCGCCAACAGCCACCGCAAGCTTTTGGTTCTCATCGCGTACCCTCCCTTCGAACGTCGGGCACATGGGCCACGATAGGCGATCCAGGCGACCTGTGCCCATCACCAGCCTGGATGTCATGGTAGTCAGGTCAGAAGGGCTGGCAAACGGCCTGGCGGAAGGCGAGATCGCAGATAGGGCGTCCGTCGATGAGCAGGGCAGAGATGGAGCAGGTGCTGGGGATTGAGTTGGATCGCTTACGCCGAGACCGTTGGGGTTTCCCTGCTTAGTAGGTACCTGCTATACAGTGAAGCCCCAACGGTCTTTTCCGGTAAGGGATAGCCTTTCCCGAGAAGCGTTCCGGAATCCGCTCTAAGGCTTTCCGTGGCCTCCACCGTGATCGGGGTGCACGGGGTGGTTGGTGAGTCCGGGCGGACCGGCACCTTCCGCGCGATCCTGGCCGGGCGGGAGCCCCTTGTCGGCAGGGCGGCCGTGATCGACCGGCACAGATGGGCCCGCGTCGTCGGCCGCGGTCTCCGGATCCAGATCCGCATTCGGGTTCTGGCCGTGGCCCTGCCCGTTGTTCCCGGGCCGGCCGTTGAAGCCCAGCTCGTGCCAGATCTGACCCCAACCCAGGCCGCTCTCGCGTTGGGCAAGCAGTGTCGCAGGATCGACGCCGCTGTCGGCGGGCAGGAACTTGGCCGCGCTGAGCGCGAGCATGATCTCGCCAAAGCCCCTGTGGTCCTGGCAGAACCAGCTCATCACGTCCGTGTAGGTGATGCCGTAGGTCGCTGCCAGGCGACCGCCAACGGGATGCGTCATGACCAAGGTCGTTGCCAGGGGTCCGGCAACCGGTTGTCCGAGGTTTGTGCAGTAGGGGTTTGCCTCACCCTCGGGAGGCGCCGGATCGTCGCTCAAGGGAGCCGCGAGGCTCGGGGTCACGCCCAGGGCGATGGCCAGGAGCGCGGCTGTGAGGATACCTATGGTGGCCCAAGGCCACAGTCGTTTCGGGTTCATTGATTGCCTCCGCAACTTTAGAATAAGAGCGCTCGGCTGCAGTGACCGGCGGTGACGACCACCGCCTTGGGGAGCGAAGTTAGAGCGCTCTTACTATGAATAACGGGGAGGGTGGATTGTGGATACGGGGTGAGGAGGGCTCCACAAGCGGTGTGTGAGTTTGCCAAAGGGGCGAGTTCCCGGACAATGGGGGAAGGGAAATCGACAGAGAGAAGGGGAGCTATGACCAAGGGACTTGAGAAGCGACGGATTCAGCGGATGGAGATGGACGTGACGTTTATCGGCTTCGGCGCGCTGGAGATCGGGCGCAACTGGGGGCTCGGGGACGCGGATGAGACCCAGCGACCCGAGGCCGCGCAGGCGGGCGAGGTGCTGAACGCGGTGCTCGATCTGGGCATCAATCTCATCGATACGGCGAGCGCGTATCACCGGAGTGAGGAGCGGATCGGGCGGTTCATCTCCGACCGGCGCAGCGAGTATGTGTTGGCAAGCAAGTGCGGTGAGCACAGCGATGAGCCGCGCACCTATTACGATTTTTCGTACGATGGGATCTCGGCCTCGATCGACAAGAGCCTGCAGCTGCTGAAGACCGATGTGATCGATCTGATGCAGATCCACTTTGGACCTAACCCCGAGGAGACGCTGGATCGGGGCGAGACGGTGGCAGCGATGAAGGATGCCCAGCGCGCGGGGAAGATTCGCTTTCTCGGCGCGTCGATCGGCGGGCGACTGGCCACGCGCTGTATCGAGAGCGGCGACTTCGATGTGATGCAGTTGGGCTACAGCCTGATCGCCCAGGGGGACGCCGGCAACATCGCGCTGGCGAAGGAGAAGGGCATGGGCGTGTTGATCCGCTCGGGATTGGCCGCGGGCGTGTTGACCTCGCGCGTGATCCCTCATCTGAGCGGGGAGACCCGGTTCGATAAGGAGAAGGTGCAGAAGCTGCTCGGCCTGGTAGGCGGGGACGGCGATGCGCTGACGTCATTGGCCCTGAACTTCCTCTACCAGAACGACGGGATCAGCTCGGTACTGGTGGGGTCGAAGCAGGTGGCGCACGTGCGGGCGAACATGGAGTTGCTGGAGCGGCCGGTGGATCCGGAGGTGATGGCGATCGCGACCGAGATCGGGCGGTAGGTTGGACTAACAACCTTGCGAAGGTGGCCCGAGCGGACTCGGGCTCAACCTTCGCAAGGTGCAGATGGCGGAAGGAGGGCGTATGAGCGAGGATGAGCGAATCGGCAAGGTCATGCACGCGATGCTGGCGATGCAGCGGCGCGCGTGGGAGCAGGGCGTGGCCGCGCAGGCGATGCTGGAGCTGGGCGAGATGGACTGGGTGGTCCTGCTGGCAAAGGACGCCGTCGTCAACCAGCTCAAGGATGGGCGGCTGGGTCTCAATGAGGGCAATGGCCCGGTGGCCGACCCCGCGGCCAATGGGGAGCCGCTGCTTCGCGCGGCCGATGTGACGGGCGATCCGGCGTTGAGCGCGGCGGCCGACAGAATGCTCAGTTTTCTGACGTTGAAGGCGCCGCGGACGCCCGACGGCCTGATCTATCACAATTACATCGAGAACCGAATCTGGGTAGACGCGTGCTATATGGCGCCGCCGTTTCTGGCTGCGGCCGGGAAGCCCGCCGAGGCCGTCAACCAGTTGATGGGCTATGCGGACCGGCTGTTCGACCGGGAGGCGAAGCTGTTCCATCATATCTGGGATGAGGACTTGCACGACTACGTGCGTCCGCAGTTCTGGGGCGTGGGGAACGGCTGGGCAGCGGCGGGGATGGCCAGGGTGATCGGCGCGCTGGGTGAGGATCGCGACGAGGAGCGCACGGCGCTGATGGAGTATGTGCGAGAGCTGCTTGACGGCTGCCTGGCCCACCTACGGCCCGACGGGCTGTTCCACAACGTGCTCGATGACCCGTCGACGTTTGTCGAGACCAACGCCGCCCAGATGCTGGCCTATACTATCTACCGGGGCGTGGCGGGCACGTGGCTGGCGGATAGCTATCTGGCGCACGCGGACCGGATGCGCGCGGCCGCACACGGCAAGGTCGATGCGTTTGGCCTGGTGCAGGGCGTCTGCGGCGCACCGCATTTCGACCGGCCCGGTACGGCGACCGAGGGCCAGGCGTTCTATCTGTTGATGGAGGCGGCGCACCGGGATCTGGGGGCGTAGCGACGGAGAAGACGGGGCGCCTCAGACGGCGGGGCGCCTCAACGGCAGCGGTCGCCTCTTCGTAGAGACGCCCCGGGGGCGCTCCGGACGGTGGACATGGAGGAGGAGCATGATGGACAATGAGGTCATACCTTACAGCTTCCCCGGCGACCGGGTTAGCGCGATCTACCGGGTGACCATCAACGGCGTAGCGGTGCCGGTGGCGGAGACCCCCGGTGTCGCGCCTGAGGACTACGAACGGATCGCGGCAGAATACCACGAGATGCCGTCGTATTGCTGGGTGGAGCCGCGGTTCGTGGGCGTTCATCACGCGTACGCGGCGTGCGCCGGGCGCGCGGAGGTCACGGTGACCGTGGACCGGCCTGCCAACGTGGTGATCGTGCACCCGAAGCGCAGAGGCATCGAGCCTGAGATCGACGGCGGAACGATCCGCTTCGAGGTGCCGCCGACCGAGCCGCGTTATTTGCTGGTCAATATCGATGATCTGCCGCTGCTGGCGATCCTGATCGATCCGCCGGAGGAAGACGTGCCGGGGCCCGGTCAGGGCATCCAGGTGAACCTGCGCCAGTTCCTGGCGTCGGAGAAGGACGTGGCCGCCGCGTTCCAGCGGGCGGTGGAGGTGGTCAACGGCACGGGCGGGACCCTGGTCATCCCCGCGGGGGACTATGAGGCCGACACGCTCAGGCTGCACGACGTCTCGAACTGCCGCATCTATCTGGCGCCGGGCGCGCTGATCCGGACGAGGACCTCGCCGCCGGGCGAGAACGTCCACTCGCACGGTCTATGGATCGAGGGGTGCCACGACCTGACGATCGCGGGACGCGGGTGCATCGATCACCAGGGGTTCGAGAACTTCGCGGGGGGCACGAATGACTACAAGCACGGACTGGTCGGGTGGGCGGTGCCCTCGGCGCTCAACCCCTACACGACCGAGTCGCCGCTCTTCGTGCACAATTCGCGCGACGTCGTCATCGAGGGGCTGACGGTCCGTAACGCGCGCAACTTCAACGTGAACCTGCACCGGTCGGACCGGATCACGCTGCGCCGGGTGAAGGTGATCACGCCGCCGGCGAGCGTGCCGGAGTACACGGATGGGTATCAGATCAACTCGTGCCGCGACACGCTGCTGGAGGATTGCTTTGCCTTCTGCAACGACGACTGTATCGCGTCGGGCCACTACTTCTACTCGCACGACGACCGCGCGTCGCGCAATCTCGTGGTGCGGGGTTTTGTCGGATGGAATCACAGGGCCAACGGGATGCGGCTGGGCTTCTACACGCACTACGATATGGGTGATATGACCTTTGTGAACCTCGACATCGCAGGGCCGATCGGGCCGGGAGTGCTGATCCACCCGCTGAAGGACGCGCCGGAAGCCGATCGTTACCAGAGGTATGGCACGGTGCGGTTTGTGAATTGCGGGTTCGACCTGACCGAGCGGATGGCCCACGGGCTCGTTTTTGTGGACGGTGCGAGGCTCGACCTGCTGGCGTTCAGCAACGTGACGTTCGACCACGCCTCGCCGGGCGTCTCGGTCATCCGGGGGCTGGGGGCCGATGGGATCCAGCGGCTGGCGCTCCACGAGGTGACGATCGGGGGCGAGGCCCTGAAGGATTTGGCGGCGGCAGGGTTCCGGGTCGAGGGCGTGGGCGAGTTGATCGTGGCATGAGCCGTGGTCAGGGGGGACATCGATGAGCAAGATAGACTACACACGTGAATTGGGCTACCTCTACAAGCCATCAGCCAAGACGGTCCAGATCGTTCAGGTGCCGGAGATGAACTTCCTCATGGTCGATGGACAAGGCGACCCGAACACGTCCAGGTCATTCCAAGATGCAGTCGATGTCCTGTACTCTGTTTCCTACGCAGTGAAGTTTCTGGTCAAGAAGGGTGATACCGGGATCGACTACGGCGTACTCCCGCTTGAGGGATTGTGGTGGGCAGATGATATGTCGAAGTTCAGCGTCGTAGACAAATACAACTGGAAATGGACCCTGATGATCATGCAGCCGGCTCCTGTGACGGTGGAATTGGTCGGGGAAGCGATGGAGCAGGTCAGAGCAAAGAAAGATCCCGTAGCGCTGCCGCTTCTGAGATTCGAACCACTTGAGGAGGGCAAGGCAGCGCAGATCTTGCACGTGGGCCCTTTCTCTGAGGAGGGTCCGACCGTCGAGAAGGTACACGCCTTCATCGACGAAAGCGGAAGCCAGGCAACGGGTAAGCACCACGAGATCTATCTGAGTGACATCAGGCGCGCGGCCCCGGAGAGGTGGAGAACCGTCATCAGGCAGCCTATGGGATGACAGCCACAACCTTCGACTCAGCCGATTACTAGGAAGGAGACGCTATGTCGTCATACGAGATCCGACAGGTCGTAGGCGAGGAGATGCTCGCGGCGATCTATCCACACATGAACTATGCATTTCACGCCTCGCCGCCCTTCCCCGATCGGGAGGAGTGGAACGCGCTGGTGCGGCACCGTGAGGGCGTGACGTGCTATGCCGCCTTCGACGGGGAGCGGTCGGTCGCGTGTGCTGAGAGCACGGTGATGACGGAGAACGTGCGCGGTGCGCTGCTGGAGATGGGCGCGGTCTGGGGCGTGGCCACGCATCCGACCGCACGCCGGCAGGGCCTTGCGCGGCAGCTCCTGGCGCGGCTGCTCGCGTCGATGCGCGATGCCGGGGAAGCGGTCTCGGGGCTCTACCCGTTCCGTGAGTCGTTCTACGAGCGACTGGGCTGGGTCACGTTCCCCCAGTTGCGCGAGGCTGACTTCGATCCGGAGGTGCTGGCCTCGCTGTTGACGCTTGATCTGGGTGGTGAGGTCGAGTTGATGACCATCGGCGAGGGGCTGGAGACGTACCGCGATGTGACATCGCGACTGCAGCGCTCGACGCACGGTATGGCGTTGATCAAGGCGCTTACGATCGCGCCATCGCGGCGCGAGTCGAGCTGGTTGGCCGTGGCACGGGTCGCGGGCGAGCCGGTGGGCGTGATGGTCTACAGCCTGAAGGGCGAGGAGGTCGCCGACTTCACGATGCGGGTCGGGCGATTCCTCGCTGTCACCAGCCAGGCACGCTATCTGCTGCTGGCCTGGATCGCCCGGCACATCGGGCAGGCCTCGCGGGTCGAGATGCTGCTCGGACCGAACGAGCGGCCCGAGACGTGGCTGGCGGATCTGAAGCCGCAGATCAGGACGGCCCACGTGGCGCCGATGGGACGCGTGGTTGACGTGGCGGGACTCCAGGGCTTGAGGGTGGGGCCGGGGCGCTTCACCGTGCGGGTCACGGACCCTCTGTGCCCGTGGAACGAGGGCGTGTGGCGTTTCGAGAGCAGCTATGGGGGATTGGCGGTCAAAGCTGCGGATGCGGGTACCGTGGTCGACGGCGAGCTGACCATCCAGGCGGTGAGTGCGCTGGTCTACGGCGCGCACGACCCCGGCGACTTTGTCTTCCGGGGGTGGGGTGTCGGTCTCGCCGGATGCGCTCCAAGAGATGCGGTCGATGTTCCCGCCGGCGCTGGCCTATATGCACGAGATGTATTAGGGGTGCGGAGGGGAAAGCCGCTGCGTCGCGAACCAGGGACGCGGCGATCTATGATCCTGAACGACCGTTCTGTCTCCAGTGGGGCGGGGAGGTGCTCATGGCGACTCCGAAGCAAGGTGTTGCGGCGATCCGGGGCGACAGCCTACGCCGGGCGGGGTGGTCTGCTGTTTTCCTGGCTTGCGGCCTTCTCGTTTTCGTCGTTTTCAGCCACTACTACCCCCTCTTCTCGGGATGGATCGACGTGGCGGGCCGGCTATTGCTGATGGTCAGCCTGCTGGCCCTAGCGGTGTGGACCGGGAGATCGGACCGTCGCCGCGAGGTGAGTGTGGTCTTCCTGGGGTTCCTCATCGCCTCCGTGGCCATTACGCTGGATTACTATGATCCGACGGTCACGTGGCTATTGCGAGCCCTGGGCGTGGCCCCCGAGTCGACCGCCGGATGGGCGATCGACAAGCTCGAGTCCTCCGTCGTGGTTGTCGGTACCATCCTGGGGCTGACCCTGCTGTCCGGAGGGACGCTGAGTTCTCTGAAGCTGCAGCGCGGGAACCTGCGGCGCGGGCTGACCACAGGGCTGGTGGCGTTCGGTCTTGCCGCCGCTCTGTCGATCCCGATATCCACCTGGCTCTTTGGTGGGCGCGACCTGTCGTTGGCGCGGGTGCTGCCCTGGGTGCCGCCGGTGCTGGTGTTCGTGCTCGCCAACGGGATGAATGAGGAGTTGCTCTTCCGAGGGCTGCTTCTACCGAAGCTCGGGCCGATCATCGGGTCCTTTGCGGCCAACCTTCTGATCGCGGTACCGTTCACGCTGATGCACACCGGGGTCGGGTACGCGCCGAATATGGTTCTGTTCGCGGTCTTCCTGTTCCCCTTGTCCCTCGCGTGGGGCGACCTCCTGCAGAAGACTGACAGTGTCTGGGGATCAGCGTTGTTCCACGCGGGGATGGATATCCCTGTGGTGCTGGCGATCTTCAGCACGCTGCCGTAGGTGTGACCGAGCGCCTCAGACGGCGACGCGCCTGGGACGGCGGTGCACCTGGGACGGCGGTGCGCCTCGCCGTCCCAGGCGCTCGGACGGCGGGCCCGGAACCGATGAATCGGTTACTACGAACCTGCGGACCGCTACGATGACTTGAGTGCGCCCGCGGCATGCGCGAGGAGGTCGGCAAGGCGTTCCGGGTCACGCGAGCCGCCCATTGCGATGCGGGCGTTGCCGCCGCCACGGCCATCGACGAGCGGGAGGACGGCACGCAATAGTTGGCTCGCGGGCAGCGTCGGCTGCGCCGCCGGGGCTGAGATCGCCACGATCGTCAGCTTGCCCTCGCGGACGGTCGCCGCCAGGATGGCGTCGTATCCCTGGGTGCGGAGGTGCGCTTCGGCGACGTCGCTCAGGGCTGCGGGCGGAGTATCGAGATGGGCTATCGCAACCCGGAGACCGGCGGAATGGGCGATGGTCTCTTCGCGTAGTACGACGGTCTCGTTGGCATCGCTGCTGTCTGTCACGGCTGGTGCGGGGTCCGCCGCACGCACGAGCCGATTCACCGCAGCCTCCACCGCGTCGAGCGGCGTCCTCAACGTGCGCGCGAGCGAGGCCAGCGTATCCATCGCGTCCAGGGTGTGGGCCACGGCGGCGTCGCCGGTGAGTGCCTCGATGCGGCGGGTGGCGCGGCCGACGCTGCGCTCGTCGACGATCAGAAAGAGGCCGATCTGGCCGGTCGCACGGATGTGGGTACCGCCGCAGAGCTCGCGGCTGACGAAGGGTCCGGGCGTGGTGTGCCCGGCGCAAAGGTCGACCATGCGGACGGCCTCGCCGTAGGCGTCGAAGAGCGCCGTGGCCCCCGCGGCGACGGCCTGTTCGTAGGTGGTGACCTCGGTGGTCTGCGCGAGATCGTCGCGAATCCAGCCGTTCACGAGCGACTCCACTCTGTGGAGTTCCGCCGCTGCGATAGGGCTGTCGTGATGGAAGTCGAAGCGCAAGCGGTCGGGCGTGACGAGCGAGCCGCGCTGCTCAACGTGATCGCCCAGTACGTCGCGGAGTGCTGCCTGGAGCAGGTGCGTCGCGGAGTGGTTGCGCGCGGTCCTGAGGCGGCGCTCGGCGTCGACCTCCAGCCGGATGGTCTGCCCGATGCTCACCGTGCCCGAAGTGACGACCGCGTGGTGGACGATGATGTCGCCGTCGCGGGTTGTGTCCGCGATGCGCACCGCCCCGGTGGGTGTTGTGCCGACCGCCCGTGTCGCCTACCTGGCCGCCGGCCTCGCCGTAGAAGGGCGTGCGGTCGGTGATCAGCAGCAGGTTGCGCCGTCCGGCTCGACGTCCGGAGCGGCCAGTCACGCTCTGCACAGAGACCTGCCGTCCATGAGGATGGCCGTGATCGTGGCGGTGTCCACAAGCCGGTCGTAGCCCGTGAAGGCGGTCGGGGTCAGGTCCGGATCTGGAAGCCCCGGCGCGGTATGCGCGCCGGCGCCCTCGCGCGAGACCTCCTGGTGGTGGCGGTAGGCGGCCTGATAGGCCTCCGCATCGTAGTCGAGGCCGCGGGCGCGCAGGGCCTCGGCGATGATCTCCAGCGGCAGCCCGTAGGTGGCGACGAGGTCAAAGACGGTGCCACCGGAGACGGTGGTGTCACCGGAGACGGTGGTGTCATCGGGGACGACCGGGCCCCTCAGGCCGGCGAGCCGCTGCTCCAGGTGGGCCAGCCCACGCTCGACGGTGGGACGGAAGCCATCGATCTCGCCCAGCAGTGCCTCCTCGATGATGGCTCGATGGTCGGCAAGGTGCGGGTAAGTAGCGGCTCATCCGCCCGATGACGACGTCGCTCACGCCGGTGAGGCGTTGGGGGTCGCGGTCGTGGCGCAGGGCGATTGCCACGCACTTGCGGATCAGGCGGCGCGGGATGTAGCCGTGGCCGGTGTTGGACGGCCTGATGCCCTCCGCGAGGATGAAGGTGGCCGCGCGAATGTGGTCCGCGACGATTCGCCGCTCGCGCTCCGAGAGGTCGGGGCCCAAGCGCTCCCCGACGGACGCGATGACGGGGCAGAGCAGATCGGTCTCGTAGACCGAGGCGTAGCCGTTGATCGCCAACTGCACCCGCTCCAGGCCCGCCCCGGTGTCGACGCTCGTGAAGGGGAGCGGCGTGAAGGTGCCGTCGGCGCCTTTATCGTAGGCCATGAAGACGCCTGCGTTCCAGATCTCCAGGTAGCGATGGGTGTCGAAGGTGCCGCCCGGGTGGTAGGCGACGCCATAGGCATCGCCGGTGTCGAAGAAGACCTCGGTGCACGGGCCGCAGGGACCGGTGTCGCCTGCGGGGCCCCAGAAGTTGTCGATGCCCAGCGGCACGACGTGGCCCGAGGGGAGGCCGGCACGCTGCCAGAGCACCGCGGACTCGTCGTCGGGCGGGAGGGGGAGTGACGGGTCGCCGCTGAAGACGGTGGCGTAGAGGCGGTCCGGCGGGAAGCCGAAGCCTTCGACGAGCAACTCCAGTGCCAGTTCGATGGCGCGTTCCTTGAAGTAGTCGCCGATGGACCAGGATCCGAGCATCTCGAAGAAGGTGAGGTGAGAACGGTCGCCCACGTCCTCGATGTCGCGGGTGCGGATGCTGGGCTGGACATTGGCCAGCCGCGGGGCAGGGGGTGCGGCCTCGCCGAGGAAGTAGGGCTTGAGCGGCGCCATCCCGGCGTTGATGTAGAGCAAGGTGGGGTCGCCCCGGGCCAGCAAGGGGCTGCCGGGGATGATGAGGTGGTCGCGACTTCGGAAGAAGTCGAGAAAGATCTGGCGGATCTCGTCTGTTGTCATATTGCGCATCGGTGCCTCCCTCGGTTCTGTACAAACCCCTGGCAACAAAAAACGTCCTTGAGCTTAGCTCAAGGACGAATGCTATCCGCGGTACCACCTTGGTTGGGGCGACGCGAGCGCGCGTCGTTCCCCCTCTCAGTCGCCGCCGTACGCGCAGTCTGGCTGTCGCGCGCGATGGCGCGTCCCGGTAACGGGGGACAATCGGAGTGCCTTGGTCCAGGCAGATGGCCTGGGGTTCGGCATCAGCTCGGGTGGGGCTTTCGGCGCCGGCTGTCGGTCGAGCTCTCACCGTCCCCGACTCGCTGGCTGCGCGGCCGCGCGCCTACTTCGTCACCGTCAACGCTGTGGTGTATTCGCTTGTGGCTTCATTGTAGCATGGAATGGCGGGAGTACAACGGAGGAGATCGAACGGGTCTGCGTCTTTCGGCATCGCCGTTGGTGGGGTGCACCGCCATCGCGTCGGGGCTAGGGGACCCCTAGGGTGCTAGCTGCTGCAGTGCTTCCCCCACGCGTTTCTCGAGCGCACCAACATCCTCCTGACATAGTTGTAGGATGCGTGTATACCTTTTCGCGGCCTCTTCAGCCAACGCCTTGCGCCCGCCGCCGGGCGCGGAGGTGACACCGTGCTGATCTGCGAAGGGCTCGAAGTAGGTCTCCTTGGGATCGCAGTCGGCCCGTTCCTCTTGCCATGACCAGTCCGGCGGTAGATCGTGGCCCGCCAGGACCCAGACCTCAATCTCCTGCCAGGCATTCTCGGCGATGAGCGTGCATCCACACTCCTGAC
Source organism: uncultured Chloroflexia bacterium (assembly GCA_963775195.1). GTDB lineage: Bacteria > Chloroflexota > Anaerolineae > B4-G1 > SLSP01 > PWVB01. Next base: position 598,354 of record CAVZIC010000015.1, on the reverse strand, counting down.
GAGCCCACGCTTCACGGTCCTCGAGAGCTGCCCGGCGTCCGTCATTGCAGTCGCGGTCCACACAGAGGAGGAACAGATTGACCATCGGGTACCGGTCGAAGATCTCTCTCAGTCTCTGGCGATCCATCGCTTGGGTCACCCCCCTAAGCAGCGGGTCATGCAGATACGAAGGGTGACACTGGTCTTGTCCAGGTGCCTCAGCATAGCCGAGACTAGAGGCTTAAGGATGTTCTGATCTTGGCGGAAATCTTCTGCAATCACCAGGACGCTGGTACTCATGCGTCGTCCTTTGCGGCGAGGTACGCGACTGCGTCCTCAAACCAGCCGGACTCGTTGAGCTGGGCGCGATCCTGCCGCTCCAGGACGTCCCGGGCGGGCGCAGGTAAGGCGGTGAGCTGCTGTATGTTGCCCGCGGGCTGATCCTCCAGCCGGTAGACGAGCGACGTATAGGTCAGCGTCTCGCGATCCACGAGCCGGAGCAACTGGGGGGAGTGGGTGGTTGCGATCACCTGTCCCCTTTCCTCGCCGGTGCTCTTCTCGATCAACTCGACCAGCAGGTGCAGCCGCGTGGGATGGATGCCGTTTTCGAGCTCCTGATGAAGTCGAAAGGACGTTTACCGTCGGTCAGCAGGGCTGCGGTAATCGCCAGAAACCGCAGCGTGCCATCGGAGGCTGCGTAGGCGGACGTGCGATGCCCGTTACCCTCGACGAGTGTGAGCCGAACACGCCTGACCTGGTCGCGGTCGAACTGGATATCCTGGGCGTCCATCGGCGTTAATGCCTGCACCCACTCCTTGAGTACGCCTTGCGGGAGGTGTCCTCGCAGATGTCGAGAAGTTCCGCGGAGAGCTTCTCGCCACGGTCACCGAGTGGCTCGACCGGTGAACGACGGCTCACCGCATGCATCCGGGTCGAGGTCGAGGAAGCGTATGGCCGCGCAGTTAGGCGAGCGTTGCTTGGACGCCACGGCTTGCACGTCACGCGGCGCCATCATCGGTGTGACCTCGCGGATGGCCGTTCCTCCAAGATCTGCGCGAGAACGGGTTGGTCGGTACTGAACTGGTGGATGTGGCTCCTTCAGGTCGTTGCCACCCGGCCGGATGGATCATGCTAATGTATGGTTGACGTTCAGTGGGGCCGCGGGTGGCTCTCATACAACATCTGGGCCGTCGCCGTGAAGGGATTCGTTCGTTAACCGGGGGCGGTCGGACCCTCTACGCCCGTCCCAGCGGTTCTACGCAGGTAGCGATCCGTCGTAGGAGCTCGGCTGAGCCTGGATGCTGATAGCTGAACGCCAGATCCAACTCGAACGTCTCGATGACGTCGTGATAGGCAGCTTCGGCGATTCCACCGCGGATGCCACTTCCACTGTAGCGCACCGGATTCGTACTTCTCGCCAAAGATCTCGGCCAGGCGGTAGCCGCGCCCTATGCCGTGGAGGACGCGGAACGCATCGCGAAGGTTGCTCTTGCCCGATGCGTTGGTTCCCAGAAGCAGCGAGAATGGGCCGCAGCCGAGTTCGGCTGATGGGCAATGTCTTGAATCGTTTGGGCCCCAGCCGGGTAATCACGGGCCCCTCCTGACTGTCCGCGATCTGTCGAGCAGGCGTGAGTTTACCCTAGCCTTGCGCGTTTGCCAGCGTAGACTCTGGGCTCGGGGCTCTTCATCACCGAACCGCTTAGGCAGATGATGACTCTGCACAGGATTGGCCGTCATTGCGCCTCGGCCAGGGCCGGCAACAGAGCCGCCAATGCCTCGACCAGGGTGTCTATGTCTGCCTGGGTGTTGTATCCTTGAACGGAGAGGCGGAGGAACTGGTGTTGGTTCCATCCGGTCATCGGGATCTCGATCGAGTAGTCACGATAGAGCCGCTCCACCAGGGTGTGATCGCACGGGGGCATCGGGATTGCAGACATCTGTGAGAACCAGACGGCCGACTCCGGGCTTAGTGCCGGCAGCCCCGTGATCGCGCCGATCCGCCGGCGTGCCTGGGAGACGAGGCGATGGCATCGTTCCCTTATGAGGGGCCAGTTGTACTCGCCGGCGAAGTCGATGGCCGCGGGTACGGTAAGATACGCCGAGATATCCCTCGTCCCGGCCCACAGGAATCGATCGAGCGGGTGCTCGGCCTCTCCGGGGGGCGAGACGATGACCAGCGGCTCCAGCACGTCCTGGACCCCCGGTCGGGCATAGACGAATGCGGACCCTTTGGGCGCCATCATCCACTTGTGGCAGTTGCCGGCGTAGAAGTCGACGCCCATCTCGCCGAGATCCAGATCCACCTGTCCCGGCGCTTGGGCCCCATCCACGACGGTGGTGATCCCGGTTGCCCTTGCCCGCCGAACCAGCTCGGCCACCGGGAGGATGAGGGCCGTACCTGACGTGACGTGGCTCAGGAAGAGGACCCGCGTCTTCTCGGTTACGCCGGACCAGAGTGCCTCGACAACCTCGTCAACCGAGGTCACCGGCAACCGCAGCGGCTGCCGGACATACCGGGCGCCCCGCTTGCGGCAGATCTCCTCCCACGTGGCGTTGATGTGACCGTACTCGAGGTCCGTCGTCAGGACCTCGTCGCCCGGCTCCAGCGGTAAGGAGCGCGCGACCATATTGAGACCCGTCATCACGTTGGGCACGTAGAGGAGGTCGTCGCCGTCGGCGCCCACGTACCTGCCTAGGGCTTGCCGTGCGTCCCCCAGTAGAGCGCGGTACCGTCGCTGGAAGAACTGTACGGGCTGGCGCTCCAGCTCGAGTTGCCATGCCTGGTAGGCGTCAAAGACCGGGCGGGGGCAAGCCCCAAAGGAACCGTGGTTCAGATAGACAACGTCAGGCTGCAGTAGGAATAGATCCCGAAGCTCAAGGGATCTACCATCTCTGGATGTGGCTTCCACAATACACCTTTCTGTTCATGTCGTGGGTGCCGGCTATCTCTCCGCAAAGACGCGGGCACGAGCGTGGGCGTAGAGGCGGGTGAGGTCCTTCTGGACGCGCTGCATGGCGAGGGCGGTGCGGACATCGCCCTCGAAGGTAATATCGCCGGAGAGGGCGGCCTTGGTGGGGTTGAGGCGGCCCGACAGCATGCCGTCGAAAACGGCAGCCGTCATCGAGAGCTGCACCTGGGCAGGGTCGGGCGGCACGCCCAGGTCTCCGGAGACCCGACCGCCGGCGAAGCGCAGGGTGAAGGTGAGGTTCTGATCGGTCAGCCGGTAGGCCGAGGTGATGGAATGGTGCTGTGCGAAGGCCCGCAGGGTTTCGTCGGCTGACGCATCCTCCAGGAAGGCGCGCAGGATGCGCTCCAGCGTTGAGCGATCGGGTGTTGGGTCGTCGCCGGTGGCAGGCGGGTCGCCGGCTTTGGCGTTGTCCCGGTCTGATGTCTCCGGCGCGGCGTGGGGCGGCGGTGCAACCAGTGGCGCGGCGGTACGGATCGAGTCGACGCCTCGAAGGCGGCCGACGAACGAGCGCAGCCTGGCGAGCAGCCGGCGACGGTGGGCGACCTCGGCACGGGTCGGGCGAGCGCCGAGCGGTGTGACGGCGGGCTGGCTGGTTCCGAACGGGGTGCGGAGCGCCTCGCGCAGCTCTTGTTCCAGCGCGTGGAGCGGCATCTCGTGTGCGGCCTCGCGGAGCATCTCGAGGGTGGGGCTGCCCTGCGCCTGCTCCTCGGTCCACTCGCGTGCGAAGTTGCCCGAACGGATGTCTTCGAGCCCCTCGAGCAGCTTCTCCCGCAGCTCGGGCAGTTGGAATCGGAGGCCACGCGACATCGACCCGTATTGGCTGGTGGTGGAGTGGAGGGCGGCCTGCTCGACCAGGCCCATCTCGGCGATCTTGCCCAGAGTGTAGGCGAACTCGCCGGACATATAGAGCTCCAGCAGGACGGCCTCGGGCGGGTAGCCCTGATCCAGGAGCAGGTTGATCGATGAGGTGAGGACGCCGCCGAAGGCCGGGCCGAAGCACTGCTCGGTGAAGAGGTCGAGCTCCGCCTCCTGGGCGAAGGTGACCTCGGCAACGCCCATACGGGTCGCGCCGATTCCCTTCGCCAGTGCGAGGGCGTAGGCGCGCGCGTGGCCCGAGTAGTCCTGGGCGACGCCGACGAAGGCCGGGAAGCCGCGATCTTCGACGTAGAGGTCGCGGACGCCCGCGCCGATCATGCGGGGCGCCACGAGCACGGTGTCGACGCGTGGGGGCGGCTCGATCAGGCCGAAGGCAACGGTGTAGCCGGAGGCGAAGACGAGCACGGCCTTCTGACGTAGGCGCGGCGCGATCTCGTCGCGGAAGACCTGGGGCATCACCTCGTCGGGAATGAGGAGCATCACGACGTCGGCCAACGAGGCTGCGGTGGCGATCGGGTGGACGGCGAAGCGATCGGCCTTAGCCCGTGCGGCGTAGGCGTCGGCACGGTTGCCGACGATGACGTCAAGCCCGCTATCGCGCAGGTTGAGCGCCTGGGCGCGGCCCTGGTTGCCGTAGCCGATGACGGCGATGGCCTTGGAGGAGAGCAGGCCGAGGTCGGCGTCTTCGTCGTGGAGAAGTCTCATCTAGGTACCTCCTGTGTCCGCGAATTCCATTGGCACGTTTGCACGTTCCAACGTGTCAACGTGCCGGTACCGTTGCATGGCGGCTTTTCGGTCACGGGTTCTCCAAGGTATACGTTCCGGGCGGATCTGTGATCCGCCGGTCTCGCATGCGGACGGCGGATCACAGATCCGCCTGGAACAAAATCAAGATCTTTGCCGAAAAGCTCGGCTGACCTTGCACTGAGGTGCTCACGTTCTCTTAGTCCTCCACCCACCCGCGGAGATTGCGGGCCATCTCCGCGTCCATCGCGTCAAGCATCGCGACGAGGCCGGCGGCGATGCCGGGCTCGGTCTCGATCATGCTGTAGGACTCGTTGGGGTCGGTGGCAAGGTTGAAGAGGAAGGGGCCTTGGCGCAGGCTCGCGTAGCCACCGTTGTCGGTCATATGGCGGCGCATGTATTTCCAGTCGCCCCGGCGGACGCCGATCAGGCGACTCCACTTGTAGTAGTAGAGGGTGTCGTGCAGGCGATCGGCGTCGCCGGTGAGCAGCGGCCGCATGTCGCGACCGTCGATGACGCGGTCGTCGGGCAGCGGCACGCCGGCGGCGGCGAGCAGGGTGGGGAGGATGTCGAAGCTCATCGACGGCCCGTCAATGACGCGTCCCCGTGACACGACGCCGGGCCAGCGCACGATGAAGGGCACGCGGTAGCCGCCCTCGAAGGGCAGGTTCTTGCGCCCGCGGGTGAAGCCGGGGCTGCCCTGCCACCAGGGGCCGTTGTCGCTGGTGAAGATGACGATGGTGTTCTCGGCGAGGCCCTGGGCGTCGAGCGCGTCCAGGATCCGGCCCACGCTCCAATCGATCTCGGCGACGACGTCGCCGTAGAGCCCGGCGGCGGAGTGCCCCCGGAATGCCGCCGAGGCGTGGAGCGGGGCGTGAGGGAAGGGCAAGGCGAAATAGAGGAAGAAGGGCGCGTCTTGACCGTCCGAGATGAAGCTGAGCGCCTCGCGCGTGAGTTCCTGGGTGAGGGTGTCCTGGTCGGCGGGCGCCGGGATCGCCACCTCGCGGTTGCGGTAGATTGCGTAGGGCCGGGAGCTGTTGCTGTAGTACGCGCCGTAGAAGAGGTCGAAGCCGTTCTCGTTGGGCAGGTGCGGCGAGCGGTCGCCAAGGTGCCATTTGCCGAGGAGGGCTGTGCGGTAGCCGCGGGCCCTGAGAAGCTCCGGCAGGAGTACCTCGTCCTCAGGGATACCCTTGACGCCGTACGGGCGACCGCCGATCGTGCTGATGAAGAGCTCCTGCGGCGACCCGGTGGGATAGAGCGGTACCGTGACGTGGGTGCGGATCGAGTAGCGGCCCGTGAGCAGCCCTGCGCGGGCCGGCGAGCAGAGTGGAGCGCAGGAAGAGAAGCCGGTGAGCCGCGCGCCCTGTGTCGCCAGGTCATCGAGGACGGGCGTGGCGACCGCCGTGCTGCCGTAACAGCCCAGGTCGCCGTAGCCCAGGTCGTCGGCGAGGATGAGAACGATGTTGGGCGCCGTCTCACCTGCGGCGAGCGCGCGGCACCCGCGATAGCACGGCTCCGGCGCGCTCGGGATGGAAGTCGCGGTGGTCGACGCGATAGACGTGGCGGACACCCAAGCCGCCGAGGGCGAGCCCGCCGCCTGCGATGAGGGCGGTCCTGAGGAAGGTGCGTCGGGAGGCGTCGATGGGCTCGGCCATACGTCTGGTCCTTAGTCAGCAGATGATCTCGTGACCCAGGCGAGTTGGCGGTACTCGCGGTCGAGCAACGAGTACTGCCCGACGCTATGGTAGGCGGCGTCGTCCATCAGGAGCGACTCGCGGGACGTGCCCTCGCGCACGAAACCGAGTTTCTCGAGCAGCCGGACGGAGCCGACGTTGTCCAGGGTGACGGAAGCCTCGAGGCGATGGATATGGAGCTCCTCGAAGGCGAAGCGCACTACGGCGGCAACGGCCTCGGTGCCGATGCCCCGGCGCCAGTAGGCCTTTGCCAAGGCATAGCCGATCTCGGCACGGTGGTTCGTCTTGGGCCAACCGGAGTAGTCCAGGGAGACTCCACCGAGGATGGCGTCCTCGGGCTTGAGCGTGATGCCCCATCTCAGGACGGTCCATGCAGCGTCATCGGCAAGCGCATCCTGGATGGCATCGCGCGCCTGGTCGACGTTTTCCATCGTCCCGCCGTTATAGCGCTGCACCTCCGGATCACCTGCGTAGGCGAAGACGTCGGCCGCGTCGGCCGTCGTGAGCTCGCGCAGCCTAAGGCGAGGCGTCTCCAGTTCAGGGAAGTCGTGGGTCGAGCTGTCTGTGCTGTTCATTGGTCTCCTGCGTTGTGCGATGGATGCCAAGCCAGTCGACGCCGGCGGTGCACCCGGACCTTGGGAAGGTGTCCCGAGCCGCGGCAACAACACCCGGGACTCGGCCCAATCTTGCAGGGTCCTCTCGTGTCGCCTCGCCGGAACACGCAAGTTGCGCCGACCATGATGCCGTCTATACTACACGTGGCGGTGCAGGACGCAACACATCGAGAGGAGGTGCTGGATGGCGGAGCAGATTCCCGAAGGCTATATGGACCTGTTCGAGAAGCGGGCGTTTGCCTGCGTCGCGTCTCTGATGGCCGATGGCAGGCCTCACGTGACGCCGGTGTGGGTGCTCTACGAGGCCCCCTACGTGGTAATCAACACGCCCCGCGGGAGCCTGAAGGACCAGCAACATGCGGCGCGATGCTCGCGTCGCTCTCGCAATCCGCGACCCGGACAATCCGTATCGCTACCTAATGGTGCAGGGACGCGTGGCGAGGATCTCAGAGGACGACGGACGCAAGATCATCGACAAGATGGCGAAGAAGTACCACGGGCACGACACATACCAGGGGCCACCGGACCAGCAGCGGGTGACCTACCGGATCCTGCCCGAGCAGGTGCACGCGCAGGGATAGGGCGCCTCGGACGGACAGGCCGTTGGCGCCTCAGGCAACTCCTCAGTGCCGGGGGCTCGAAGAAGTCCCCGGCACCAGGAACAGCGATCTCAGCCCTTGGCCTGCAGGCGTTTGAGCAAGTCCACGAATGGCTGCGACAGATCCGCGTGGTGGTGGATCATTCGCCATTCGCCACCTTCGCGCCGGTATATGTTCGTCACCCGGTAGTCCAGGGTGACCTGTTCGCCTGCCATTACCGCATGTCCCTTCTCGATGCCAATCTCGTAAGCAAAGTCGCCGAAGACCTCTATCTTCTGGTCCTGCAAGGCGACCTCGCCCCCTGATGCGAGGTTACCTACCTGCGCGAATGACTCCCGGACCTCGTCCCACCCGACCTGCCGCCCGCCGATCGGATGCATAGCTGTGACGTTCGCACCGTGTGACCAGGCGCCCGCCATAGGGTCGTTGTTGCCATCGATCATCTGACCGAGCGCCGAGTAGAACCGTCTCGATGCTTCCCTTACCTGATCCTCCGCTGACATGGTTACTCTCTCCCGGTGAACAGGTTGTGAGTTGCGGCGCACTACGCGGCTGTTCACCTACGACTATCTGCGTACCGCGCCGATGGTTTGGCGTCCATATAAATACCCCAGGCCTATCCCACAACATCCAGTGTATCCTCTAGGTGGATTTAGTCAAGCCAATGTCTTCTTTATAGGAGATTTGGTGTGCCGTCTGTAGGAGTGGGGGACGACTCGGTGCCTGTGCGGTCGCGCCTCTGAGAATGGCCCAATCTGCAAGACTGGGCCATTCTCACGTTATCTGTATGCCCTTGCAGACAGCCACGTGCGGAGCGGGTCGCGGATCTCGACGTCGTCGATCGTGTCAGGATCGAGGGAGAGGTCCTCGGTGGCGGCGCAGATCAGATCGTCGAGCGCGACCGGACGACGATCGACGGGGACCTGGCTGTGCAGGTGGTAGGGGCGGGAGGCGGCGTTGAAGTAGGCGCGCAAGGGCTCGTCCTCGACGAAGGAATGGACCGTCATCGCGACGTCGTCGATGCCCACGCTTGCGTAGATGCGGCGCCAGTAGGCATCGAGCGGCGCGCCGGCGGGGAGCCCCACGTTGCGGTGGTGGACCGGTCTGGCGGCGATGTCCGTCTCTGCGTCGAGGGCCAGGTCCACGGGCGGTTGGACGAAGAGGCAGTCGGACGCCATCCAAACGATGGTGTCGCGGCCCTCGGCTTGGGCGAGCGCCGCGGCCTGCGCACAGGCAGCGACCTTCGCGCCGTACCGGTATCCGGCCGAGGGTGTCGGGGATTTCGAGCGGCAGCATGCGAGTACCGTTGCCCCGGAGAGCGGCGGCAGAGCCGGGTGTGGCCTCGAAGATCCAGACTTCGTCAGCGGGGACGCTGCCGCCGAACGCACGCAGGCTGTCGATCGTGAGCTGCGTGCGGGCGACCTGCTCCGGGTGCGTGATGACGGTGAAGAAGACGGGCGATGTCGTGCTCACGTGACGGCTCCTGCTATAGGTCGGTGGGCGCAACAAGGTTCGTAGTAACCGGTTTGTCGGTTCCGGCAGATGCAATCGAGACACCGGAACGACTGAAGTCGTGTTACTACGAACCTTTACCGTACCATGATATGCACTGTCCCACAAGTGCCGGGCACTGCAGGCTATCGTGTGGCGAAGGTGTCGATCATGAGCTTTGGGTCACCGAGCGGGTAGAGGATCGGGCAGGTGGCGCCGCGCTTGACGTACTCCATAACTTTGGCTCGGGCCTCGTCGGGCGTGCCCGTGGCGGTGATGCGCAGGACGAGGTCGTCGGGCACGTAGATCATCGCGGCCTCGATCTGCTCCTTGGTGGCGGGCCAGCCGAGGATCGACTGGATCTGCTTGACGATGTCGGGGTTCACGCCGCTGGCCTTGGCGATGTGCGGCTGCTGAGCCAGGTATTGGGTGAGCAGCATCTTGGCGCCGCGGATGGCCTCGTCGCGGTCCTCGTGGACGGAGCAGACGACGAGTTGGGGCCGGTCGAGGTCGTCGAGCGTGCGGCCTGCCCGCTTCACGCCCTTTTCGAGCTGCTCCATCGCGGTGTCGTTGTACTCGGGCGGGACGCAGTAGTTGAGCACCACGCCGTCGGCGATCTCGCCGGTCATCTCCATCATCTGCGGGCCGGTGGCGCCGATCATGATCGGGACGTTGCGGGGCTCCTTGCGCCCGTGGACGACGTCGAGTTCGATGTTGTCCACGTGGTGGAACTCACCGTGGAAGGTCACGCGCTCCAGCGCCAGCAGCCTTCGCATCACCTCGACGGTCTCGCGCATGGCGACGAGGGGCTTGCGGCGGGTGATGCCGACGTTGCGCGCCAGCGGATCCCACCAGGCGCCGATGCCGCAGATGATGCGGTCCGGTGCCAGGTCGTCGAGCGTCAGGAAGGTCGCGGCGAGGAGCCCAATGTTGCGCGTCCAGTTGTTGATGACGCCCGAGGCCACTTTGATCGTGTCGGTCACTGCGGCGTAGGCAGACATCGGGACGATGGCATCGCGGACGAGGCGGCTCTCGGCCTGCCAGACGGCCTCAAAGCCTTTTTCCTCGGCGTACTTCGCGTAGTCCATTCCATCGCGTATCGGGTGCGCATCCTGCAGATAGAGGGCGACGCGGGGTAGGTCAGTCTGTGGCATCGTAAGCTCCTTTCAGCGGTGCAAATTGTCAGCAATAGGCTCTCAGCAGGAGTAAGAAGTATGGAGTAAGGAGTACGTCACGGAGTCAAAGCTTACTCCCTACTTCCTACTCCTTACTCCCCTCTGATCGCTGAAAGCTGAAAGCTAAGAACTGAGCGCTGAGCGCTCTCACTCACCTAAACAGATCCTTATCGATCGGGCGCTGCATCTCCGTAGCAAAGCCTTCGCCCCGCGGGTAATCGGCGCCGCGGACGATGACGACGGGAAGGCCCTCGTCGGCCTGCCCGCTGAGCAGGCCCGCGGCGGCGGCCAGCTCGTCGGCGGTGGCGATCGTGGTCACCTTTAGCTCGTAGCCGGTGCGGTCCTTGCGCCCACGCAGGTCGGCAATCGGTTGCATTCCGGCGACGCCGATCGCGAGATTCACCGCACCCAGCCGCCACGCTCGGCCGTGGGTGTCGGTGACGATCACGGCGACGTCGACGTTCGCGGCCATCATCACACCCCTGCGGATCCGCTCGGCGGATGCGTCGGGGTCCATCGGCAGGGTCAGCACGACCTCGGATTCCTCACCCGCGACGTTCGAGCGGTCGACGCCGGCGTTGGCGCAGATCCACCCATGGTGGGTCTCCATGATCAGGGTCCCGGCGCGCTGGCGGACGACGCCGCGCGACTCGCGCAGGATGACCTCAACGAGCCGTGGGTCCTTGCCGACCTCGAAGGCCAGTGCCCGCGCGTCGGCAGACGGGCTGATCTCGGCGAGGTCGACGAAGCAACCCTCGGCTTTCGAGACGATCTTCTGCGTCACGACGATCACGTCGCCGTCCTGGAGCACCCAGCGGTCGCGGTCGAGCGCTTCCAGGATGAGGCGGATGAGGTCGTCGCCCGGATGGATCTCCGGGATGTCCGATAGGGCGTGGAGGGTCAGGGTGTTTGGTTGCATAGGTAGTTTGCCTCAACCTTCGCAAGGTTTCTGAACCTTGCGAAGGCTCAGAGATCACGCGAAGGTTCGGATCGCGTAAGCTAGTCCGGCAGCCCCGTGATGCGAATGCCGGAGCCCTTGACTTTGTAGCGGATGTTGATGCCGATCAGGACCGAGGTCATCGCCTCGATGGCCTTGGCGTTGACGAGGGGGCCCGCATCGATGCCCCGCGTGCCGATGTCCTCGGCCAGCGCCATCACGACCCGTTTGGCGGCGCGGTTGTCCCCACAGACGAGGACGTCGCAGTCGACGGCCGCGTTGGGGTCGAGCAGGTAGTCGGCGGTGGTGTTCTGGAACGCGCCGATGACGGTGACGCCGTCGCCCAAGGTGGCCTGGGCCTGCTCCGCTGCCGATCCCTCGGGTGGGATGTAAACACGGGCGACTTTGGGCGGCTTGAACGCGACGTTGACGTCGATGAGTATCTTGCCCTGCAGCGGCTCGCGGAGGCTCTCCAATAGGGCGGCCTGCGCCTCGTAGGGCACGGTGACGGCGGCGATGTCGCAGGCTGCGGCGGCGTCACCGTTCTCCATCCCCTGAATCACGGCCCCGGCGAGCCCTACGTTGAGCTCACCGGCGACGCGGAGCGCTTTCTCCGCCTGGCGCGAGCCAATGATGACCGTGTGGCCGGCCCTTGCCCAGCGGAGGGCGAGGCCCGGCCCCTGGTTACCGGTCCCGCCGAGGACGGCGATGGTTTGGCGGGGTGTGCCCATGGTGCTCCTTTCGAGTGAGCAGACCTCCAGATGCGCACATCATAGCGCAGAATGCGGAATATGCCCAGTCTCCTTCCATCAGGTGGAACAGCATATGTATGAGGCTATCGAGATGCGCGTGCGTGGCCTGGTCGAAGACGGTCTGCCGGCTCCTGAGCCCCAGTCTCTCGCCGCATGCGTTGCAGTCCCGTCGGGCTAGACCCAACCCAGGCTAGCCAAAGCGGCCCGAGACGTAGTCCTCGGTGCGCCGGTCGGTTGGGTTGGTGAAGATCTTGTTGGTGACATCGAACTCGATCAGCTCGCCGGCGCGATCGTCGCGCATCATCATCATGGCAGTGAGGTCCGAGATGCGCGCCGCCTGCTGCATGTTGTGGGTGACGATCACGATGGTGTAGTTCTCCTTCAGCGTCTGCAGCAACTCCTCGATTTTCAGCGTGGCCACCGGATCGAGTGCCGAGGCAGGCTCGTCCAGCAGGATGACCTCGGGCTCAACGGCGATGGCGCGCGCCACGCAGAGGCGCTGCTGTTGGCCGCCGGAGAGCGCCATGCCCGACTCCCGTAGCTTGTCCTTGACCTCGTCCCACAGGGCGGCCGCACGCAAGCTCCGTTCCACGATCTCCTGAAGCGCCTTCCCGCGGACGCCGTAGAGCCTCGGCCCATAGGCCACGTTGTCGAAGATCGATTTCACGAACGGGTTGGGCCGCTGAAACACCATCCCGATCCGCCGCCGCACCTCGACCACATCGACGTCCGACGCCAGCACGTCCCAGTCGTCAAGTATGATCTGACCCTCGGTCCTGGCGCCGGGGACCAGGTCGGTCATGCGGTTCATACTGCGCAGCAGCGTGGACTTGCCGCACCCTGAAGGGCCGATAATGGCCGTGATGTGGTGAGCCGGGATGTCCAGTGAGATGTCGGCCAGGGCGCGGAAGGCACGATAGTAGACGGAGAGGCGCCGAACGGAAATCTTGGTTGTGGGGACGTTTGTTTCCATGTCAGCTCGTCACGCTGCCCAGTTTGCGGGCTCGCCACGAGACGATCAGGCGCGCCAGGATGTTGAGCACCAGGACCAGGACGATCAGCACGAACGCCGTGGCCCAGGCCTTGGCGCGCCAGTCGGCGTAGGGCGAGTTGGCATAGACGAAAATCGTGTGGGGCAGCGTGGCGACGGGTTGGTCGAACCTGACGCTCATGAAGGGGTTGCCGAAGGCGGTGAAGAGCATCGGCGCGGCCTCGCCTGCCGCCCGGGCAACAGCCAGCATCACCCCGGTCAGAACGCCGTTTCCCGCGGCGGGGAGGATCACTGAGAGCGAGGTCTTCCATTCGGCTGCCCCCAGGGCCAGCGAGCCCTCCCGCAAGCTGTTGGGCACCAGTTTGAGCATCTCTTCAGTCGAGCGGATGATGATGGGCAGCATGATAAACGAAAGCACCACGCCGCCGGAGAAGGCGGAGAAGTGTCGCTGCGGCAGGACGACCAGCGCGTAGGCAAAGATGGCCATGACGATCGATGGGACGCCGGCGATCACGTCGGTCCCGAAGCGAACCGCCAGGCCAAGGAGGGAGGTGGGCCGGAAGGCCACATAGAATGCAGCCAGCACCCCGATCGGCGCCGCAATCAGCAGACCCAGCCCGACCGTCATCGCCGAGCCGACGATGGCGTTGCTCACACCGCCGCCCGGCACGCCCACCGGTGTGGGCAGTTCGGTGAGAAAGCTCAACGATAGGGCGGGCCCTCCGGCCCGGATCACATAGCCGATGATCCATAGCAGCGGCGCGATGGCGAGCGCTGTTGCGACCCCGCAGAGGACCAGCATGAGCGCACCCCCGATCCTGCGCCGGCGGAGACGCCGCCGGGGATCGATCCTACCCGTGGATGATCGTGCGGGCACCCGTGACGTCATACGCGCGCCTCCTGGGGCGTCCTTCGACTCACGCGCCAGATCAGCAACCTGGCGAGAAGGTTGAGCGCGAGCGTGAGGACGAAGAGGATCAGGCCGATCTCGATCAGTGCATCTCGGTAGAGCGGATAGGTGGCCTCGGTGAACTCGTTGGCGATGACCGACGCCATGGTGTAGCCGGGGTGCAGGAGCGATACGCCTAGGTCGAGGCTGTTGCCGATCACCATCGTGACCGCGATCGTCTCCCCCAGCGCCCGCCCCAGGCCCAGGATGACCGCCCCCAGGAGGCCGGAGAGGCCGTAGGGGACGAGCACCTGCGAGATCATCTCCCAGTGCGTGGCCCCGAGAGCCAGCGAGGCCTCGCGCTGCGCCTGGGGAATCGCACGAAAGACGTCCCGGCTGATGGCCGCGATCGTTGGACCGACCATGATGGCCAGGATCAGCGATGCGGCCAGCCGGCTCGGTCCGTAGACCGGACCGGCAAAGAAGGGCACGAAGCCCAGTCTGTCGGCCAGGAACTGCCCGACGGGGCGCACCAGGGCCGGGACAAAGACGAAGAGTCCCCACAGACCGTAGACGACGCTCGGTACGGCGGCCAGTAGCTCGATCAGGAAGGCGAGGGGCCGGCGCAGCCAGCCGGGCGCGATCTCGGCCAGGAAGATGGCGACACCCAGGCTGACGGGCACGGAGATCAGAAGGGCGACCACGGCCGTGATGAGCGTGCCCCAAATGAATGGCAGCGCGCCAAAGACCTGGTTGAGTGCCGGATCCCAGCGCGAAGAGACGAGAAAGCGCAGCCCGAATGCCTGTCTGGAGAGGCTCGAACTGACCCACAGTTCGTAGCCGATAGCAGTCACCAAGGCCAACACCGCCATCGCCCCCAGGAGCACCAGGGCGCTGTACAGCCGGTCGCCGTGTTGCCAGAAGGCGGCCAGGCGCGCAAAGCGCCGCCGCCCGCCGGGCGCGTTGTCCTGCGAGCTAAGCGTCATCCCGCCTCACGGTGCACTGATTGGGCTCGTAGTAGTCGCCCGCCGCCGGAACCACTGATGAAGCGGTCACCACGAACCCGATAGACTGAGCCCTACGGCAGTGGCTGCCCGTTGCAGGTTATCTGACCCAGCTTGTCGAAGACGAGGGTGCGCACGTTATCGGGCAGCGGAACGTAGCTCAGTTCCTGGGCGTATTGCTGACCGTCGGTCTGCGCCCAATGGACGAACTCGACCAGCTTCTGGGCCTTGGTGCAATCGGTCTGATCCATGTAGAGCAACAGATAGGTGTACCCGGCGATCGGCCAGGAGTCAGCGCCTGGGGCGTTGACGATGAGCTGCGCCAGGGTCGCGGGCATATCACTGCCGAAGTCGGACATAGCGTACTGTGTTGTCTGGGGCGAGGCCGCCACTGTGCGGCCCGCTGCGTTCACCAGCTCGGCCGTTGGCAGACCATTCTGCTCGGCATAGGCCAGTTCGATGTAGCCGATGGCCCCATCATTCTGCCTCACGGTGCCGGACACACCATCGTTGCCCTTGCCGCCGAGCCCGACGGGCCACTCGACGGAGGTGTTACTGCCGACGGTGCTCTGCCACTGCGTGCTCACCGCCGAGAGATAGCTGGTGAAGATGAAGGTGGTGCCGGAGCCGTCGGAGCGGTGCACGACGATGATGTCTTTATCGGGGAGTGCCGGCCCGGGGTTCAGGGCGGCGATGGCGGGGTCGTTCCACTTGGTGATCGTGCCCAGGAAAATACCGCTGAGCGTGGCCCCATCAAGGATCAGTGGGCTGGCGTCGTTCAGTTCCGCGACGTTGTAGGTGGGCACCACCGCACCTGCTACGGAGGGAAACATCTGGAGCCCGGGCGCAGCGTCGAGCTGCTCCTGGGTCAAGATGGCGTCAGAGCCCGCAAAGTCCACGGTCTTCGCCGTGATCTGCTGGATGCCTCCGCCCGAGCCGATAGCCTGATAGTTGAACTGCACCGAAGGATCTACGGATGCGTACTGGTAGAACCAGCGGCTGTATAGGGGATAGGGAAAGGTGGCGCCGGCGCCGCTGATCTGGACCGAGCCTGCGGGCAACTCGGGAGTCGGCGGGCCGCCCGGCGTTGCGGTCGATGGCGGAGAGGCTCCACAGCCGACCAGCAACACACTTGCCAGAGCCAAGCTGACAACCACGAACCTGCTGGTACGCATGGTCTGTACTCCTCAACACTGCTTCTTGTGGTCGGGCTATTCTTTTTGACTGACGGAAGGAGTGTAGCACGAAAACAGGCTATCGAAGTGTCGGACTGCGTTGGGATCCGGTTGACTGTGGTTGGCAAAGCGCTACATGCGGTGGAGTGCTTCGAGCCACGCCTCTGCCGATCGCCACCACGTGAACTCGGCGGCGCGGGCGAGGCCACGCTCGATCAGGGAGGCGCGGCGATCCGGGTCGGTGATTGCGGCCACCAGGGCATCAGCCCAGCCTGGCACATCGAGTGGGTCGACGAGCAGGCCGGCATCGCCGACGGCCTCGGGGACACTCGATGCCGACGAGGCGACCACAGGTGTGCCGCAGGCCATCGCCTCCAACGGGGGCAGGCCAAAGCCCTCATAGAGGCTGGGGAAGGCCAGGGCCGCGGCCTGACGGTAGAACGCGGGCAGGTCGGCGTCATCGACGAAGCCGAGGAGGTGCACGTGGTCGCGGGCTGCCGCGGCCTCCAGGACTGGCGCCGCGAGCCAGGCGGGCCGTCCGACGAGGACCAGGTCGACGTCGATGACCTCGCGGACCCTGTCGACGGCGGCGATCAAGCGCCCGTAGTTCTTGCGGGGTTGGACGGTGCCCACAGCGAGTACGAAGGGCCGGTCGCCCACGGCGTAAGCATCCTGCAGTCGGGCGCGCTCATCCGGCGCCCCCTTTGGCCTAAAGTCATCGGAGACACCGAGGAGCACGGTGGTTACACGTTCGGGCGGGATGCCGAGAAGCTCGATCACGTCACGGCGGGTGGCGTCGGAGTCGGTGAGAACGTGGCCGGCACGCTCCGCACTGCGCGGCACCGCGGACTCGAGGTAGGCACGCAGCTCGGGCGGGAAGGTCTCGGGGTGGCGGAGGAAAGAGAGGTCGTGGATCGTGATGATGGTGCGGACCTCACGCGGGAGCGGGGGAAGCAGAAAATCCGGCGCATAGAAGAGATCGACTTTCCCCGTGATCCAGGTAGCGGGCAGAGGGACCCGCAGTCGCTGCCAGATGCGGGCCATCCAGTCGTCGGTGATCGGCAGGCTGCGAAGGGTGAGGCGCCCCGGCGCGGCGAGGCCGCGGAGGCGGGCGGCCTGGGCTGCCCAGGCATCACCCAAGCCGGCGGTCCCCGCCATCAGCACGAAGTCGTGGGGTGGGTGGAGCGCCAGCACGGCGGACATTAGCTCGCGCGTGCAGCGCCCGATTCCGGCGCCCTGGCGGGCGGCGGCTGTGTAGTCGACGGCGATGCGCAAGGGCGGCTCCAGATAGGGTAGTGAGCCTGGTGAGGAAGATGGATCAACGTGACGAGCGACGGATGACGACGGGTCGGAGCAGATCCGATCACCCGTCACGCATGATTTGATACGTCTCCGTACGTCCAGACCCGATTCACAATGAAGTTCCAGAACATCACGATGGCCGTGGCGACGACCTTTGCGGCGTTGTACCCGAGCTTCACGGCTACGGTGGGATCGGGCAGAATCGACATAGCGGTCACCAGTCCGGTCAGCGGCTGGTTGAGCGTCAGCAGAATGCCGGTGTTGATGGCCCAGCCGGCGATGTTGACGATGAAGAACTGGCCCAACTGCGCCGTGAGCGGCTTGGACCGCGAGTCGGGATAGGTCCAGAGGCGGTTCCAGGTGAAGTTGCTGAGCACGGCACAAGTGAACGAGATGGTGTTGGATAGCGCCAGCGGCCACCCGACGATGACGTGCAGCAGGTAGAGGATGCCGAAATCGACGAAGGCGCCGATGGTGCCGACGACGGCGAACTTGAGAAAGCGCGTGACCTCTCTACGGTTGGAGGTGATCGTCGCGCGCAAGGTATCGACCATTCTGTGTCCTTTGTCCGTGTTTGTGTTGCCAGTCGAGGCGATTATAGCGGGTGGGGCGGGGGAGTCAACCGCTTGCCGTAGGGGGTGGCACACGTATACTAGTCGTAGCACAGGGTCGATTGCAGGTGTCCGGTCAGGGATGAGGTGTTGGGTGATGGAGAAAACAATGACCGCGGTTGAGCTGACGGGAACGGTTGACGAAAACCGTCACCTTCAACTGGATGACGAATTACCGTTTTCCGGCCCGGTACGGGTGCGTGTCCTCATTCTGTCCCCTATGAGTGAAGACTCAGACGAGACGACGTGGCTGTACAGCGCGTCCCATAATCCTGCGTTTGCTTACTTGAACGACGCAGAGGAAGACCTCTACTCGCTGGACGACGGGGCGCCCTTCCAGGATGAGGTATAAGGTCGTCCTGATTCCCTTTCCGTTCGATGACCTGTCCACGACGAAGGTGCGACCGGCCGTGTGCCTCACGGAGCCGATAGGCCCTCACCGCCACGTAGTTCTGGCATTCATCACAAGTCGAGTGCCGGGTGAGCTCCTGCCAGCTGTATCTTAGCCTCTCGGGCGGGGCCTTGCCCATGGGGCAGAGTTGGGTAGAGTACGCGCTATGCAACGCGTAGCGCTGATGCTCCTGGTGGCGGGGCTGCTCCTTGGGTGTGGTGGGGCGCCCGTCGACGTGCGGACCCCCGATGTGACCGGCCGGCCGGCCACTGATATGGAAACGCCGGCAGCCTCGCACGCTGTGCCCACGATGGCGCTGACGGCTACGCCCATCCCCGTGCCCTCGTCGCTCGACGTTACGCCGGTGGCCGGCGAGCCGACGCCCCAGGCTGTTGCGGCGCCCGCAGCGTACATCACCGTGACGGTGGCGTCGGGCGACACGCTGTTGGGTCTGGCGGTGGCGTACGACGTGCCGATGGCCGCGATTCAGCTCCAGAACGACATGGGGAGTTCGACGCTGGTGCAGCTCGGGCAGTCGTTGGTCATCCCGCCGAAGAGCGCGTGGGAGGGTGCCTCGCTGTTCTGGACGGTGCACGAGGTGGTCGAGGGCGAGACGCTGAGCGAGATTGCGCAGGCGTACGGGCTGACGGTGACCGACCTGCAAGGGACGAATGGGCTGGCCGATGCGGATCTGCTGGGTGTCGGCCAGGCGCTGGTTCTGCCGCTCACAGACTTTGTGACGCCCGTTGCCGGCGCGGTGGTCGCTGCGCCTACCACTGTGCCTCCCACTGCTGCGGTGGTTGAGGCGACTGACGCCACACCGGCTTCGCCTGCTGAGCCGGCGGTGGCAGACGCCGTACCCACGGCAACGTCCGCGCCTCAGATTGCCGCAGCCCCGCCGCCGGCTGACGTTGCGGACTGGCCGTACGAAGTGGTTCGCATCATGAACGAGGTGCGAGCCGCACACGGGCTGCCGCCGCTCACCTACAACGAGACGCTTGCCCAGTCAGCCCAGGGCCAGGCGAATGACTGCGCGGCGCGGGGCTCGTGCAGCCACACCGGCTCGGATGGATCGACGATCAAGGACCGTATTCTGGCGGCCGGCTACCGCGAGGCGAGCTATGCGGAGTGCTGGGCAGTCCGCCCGACGCCCCAGGGCGCGATCGATATCTGGATGGACGAGGTGCCGCCCAACGACCCTCATCGCCGGACGCTGCTGACGACCTGGCTGAGTGAGATCGGCATCGGCGTGGCGCAGACGACGAACGGGTACTACTACTTCATCGCCGACTTCGGGCGGCCGTTACAGTAGAGTAGCCGGTCGCCGCCGGTGCCTGGCACCTGAAGTGAAACCCCGCGCGGTCGCGAAATCAGCGGGCCCAAGTGCCGGGCACTGCGCCTCGGACGGCGCGGAGGTGCGCCTCAGACGGCGTGCGCCTCGGACGGCGTGCGCCTCGGACGGCGTGCGCCTCGGATGGCGCGGCAGCGCCAGGCCCTGCCCAGTTTCAGCGTTACCCCCGCGGCTTGTGTAGCCCACCGTCGGCCGCGTCATGAACCCAGACCCAGGTGCCGAGGTCGGTCCAGGCGTAGAGCCAGCGGGCGTCGAGCGGGGCAAGGTTGACACAGCCGTTGCTGTGACTGTTTCCAAAGTAGTCGTGCCAGTAGGCAGCGTGGAGCGAGATGCGGTCGTTGAAGAACTGCGCGTACTCCACGTCCTCCAGGTAGTACCAGTACTCGTCGTCCATCGGGCGATCGTAGCTCTCCATCAGTGCCGCGCGCGGTTTGCGTGTGATGCTGAAGAGCCCCAGGGGTGTTAGATCCGACTTGCCCGACGTGATCAGCGTGGCGTAGACCAGGCGGTCGCCCTCGTAGGCGGCGAGGGACTGCTCGTAGATGTCGACCTCGATCCATTTCGCGCCTGCGGGCACCCCGGCGGGACGCGGGCTGACGCTCACCTGCGAGACGGTGTCGTGGTCGATCCATTGATCAGGCGCGACCATATCCCATCGATGGCCGCCGATCTCCTCCGCGGCGAAGACCGTCACAAGGGCGCGCCGCGGAAGGGTCACGTCGGACGACGGCTGGGCGCCGGGCTCAGGGCGAGGGATTGACGTCCCATCGCAGCCAGGCAAAGGGGTAGGGGGGCTGCTCCGCCAGGGCGATGCCCTGGAACCGAGAGGGCTCGGGGAAGGTCACGTGATCGGCCAGGACGTACTCCTCGGCGTTGATCTGGACCCACGTCTGCCCGTTGTACTCGACGGTGCCGACGACGCTTGCCCAGTTGATATTGGAGAGGAAGGTGCGCAGCGGCGGGAGGCCGGCCTCGGCCTCGGCGGGGTGGCGGTAGGTGGGTGCCGGAAGGTTCACGATCTGGCCGTAGGTGTAGCCGGTGACGCTCCCATCAGGGACCGGCAGCGGTTGGACGGGCAGCGTGGGCAGCGGATCGGGCAGGCGTGCGGAGAGGAAGGCGACGCGCACCTGCCGCGTGCCCGGGCCGTAGGGCGGGCAGCGCTGCGGCGACCGCTGCACGAGGCTTATCGAGCAGATGTAGTCGCCGTCGACGCGGGGCGAGAAGAGCGCGGACGCGGCCGTCGTCCCGCTAAGTGCGGTCCCGGCACACAGCGCACAGGGGCCCGGGACCGGGTCGGCCGGCACGAGGGTCCGTGCCGAGACGGGCGCGCGCGCGCCGGCATACACGGCGAGGATGATCGCTGCCAACGTCAGCGTGCATCGTCTGGTGAAGTTGGGTCTCATAGATTCGCGTGTGCCTCACTGTGGCCGGTCGAGATAGACGTATTATACAAGGGCCATGGCGGGGTGCGCAAGTCGGCGGCGAGGGCAGTTTAGCAGTAGTTCGTATGAAAAAAGGCTTGACACGGGCAATTGGTGTGGTATTCTATAAGTAGAACGTTAGTTCTGTCCGGGGAACCGAACGCCGGTTCCTATCAGTAGGGGAGGCAGACCATGAAACACACGTTTGTGCATTTCGAGATTCCGGCGGGCGACGCGACACGGGCGAAGACCTTCTACGAGGGGCTGTTCGGGTGGAACATCGAGGGGTCTGACCAGTTCGATGGCTGGTACTCCGTGATGACCAGCGACGACGAAGCGGATCTCCAGGGCGGCCTGATGAAAGACGACACCTCGGAGCGGGTCATCGTGAGCTATGTCCAGGTCGAGTCCATCGACGAGGCGCTGGCGAAGGTCGCGACGCTGGGTGGCACGGTGGCTGTGGGAAAGATGGAAATCCCCGGCATGGGATGGATGGCGCACTTCCGCGACACCGAAGGCAACGTGATGGGGCTGTTTGAGGAGATGAGCAGGTAGGGATAGACGGTCTCTACCGCTGCCGGACTTCCTGGCCGGCAGCTTGAGCTGTCCATCTGTGGCGAATGACGATTGACGGGAGACGATCCGATCGTGCGTCGCCGGCTGTGCGCCACTTTGTGGTATAATCTACGGTGTTTGGAGAGGTGCCAGAGCGGCCGATCGGGGCGGTCTCGAAAACCGTTGTAGTCGCAAGACTACCGTGGGTTCGAATCCCACCCTCTCCGCCACACGCAGACGGGGGTTGCCCTCAGGGCAACCCCCGTCTGTGCTACAGGATCGGGCATTCTGCGAGCGCCACCTGATCGCTCAGGCTATCGGGCCGATCCAGTCTTCCTGGGCGGTACACCTTCCCGGCGTGAGTTGCGAGGCTACGGGGAGGGTAGCTCCACGCCAAGAGCCGCCAAGAACTCCGGCATTCCGCCTTCACCAAGATCCCGGGCACCGGCAATCTTGCCATTTCGAATTGTGAATACCTCACGGGCTTCAGGCCACACGATCATCCGCCCGCTTGGGGGAAGGACGCCAAGCCCCATCGCCGAGAGATCCAGAGGGCCAGTGTGGGTCCCCTCAAAGTGGCCTCTCAGGGTGATGCTGTCCCCGTCCTCCTGGTACTCACTGATCACAAACTTGAAGCCTGTGAATGCACTGGCCAAGAGCTGGCTCATGGCGGTATAGCCCGCTTTGTCCATCACAGGGTTGCCGTGACTATCGAAGCTGTGAAAGTCGTCGGCGAGATAGGTCGCGTCCGCTTCCGCGAAGCTCGAAGGCGGATTGCTCCACGCTGCATCGAAGAATGCCTTGTAGACGTCCATTGCCTTGCCCATTTCACTCTCCTCTGGTAGCGAACACGCGCCTGCCCTGGGCGCGTACAATTAGTATGATAAGTATAATATATATTGTGTATAATACAATGCCCAATCAGGCGCATTTCCGTCTGTAGCCATGGGGAACGCGAACACCTCCCTTACCGCACAGGTGGGGAGGTGTTCGTTAGGTGCTTCGCTCCGGTGCCGGCTCCGGCACCAGCACCGGCATGGAACGCCAGGTGCGGTGGTGCCCTGACGTGCGCCGGTCTAGTTAGGGCTGACCTTGTACCAGATCTCGGAGATGTAGCCCTGCGCGTCGGGATGATAGATCTGCTGAACGATCTCGGGGGCGCCATCGGTGCAGCGCCACTCGTAGACAGTCTCTCGACCGGTGACCACCGCCGGGATGAAGTCGACATTGGGGTTCTGGATACAGTAGTCGGTCTCAGCCTGTGTCGGCGTCCGGTCGGTGTTGGCCTTGGCGTCGCACGGCAGGTTTGCGCCGACAAAGCAGGCGTAGACGCTGCCGCCCATGCAGCGCCAGGACATGCCATTCTCGAGCACGCTCAAGGGCGTATCGGGCACGTTGAGCGCGGTCTGCAGTCCCTGCGCTACCGACTCAGGGGCTTTGGGGCCGGTGTAGTTGGCACCGGGGACGTCAATGGTGCCCACGGCGGCGCAGTAGGCGAAGGGATCGCTGTAGGTCTCGGCAGTCGGTGTCGCCGCCGGTGTGGCGGCGGCCCCGCAGGCCGCAAGGCCGGCAGCCGCGAGCAACAGCCCTACGAACATAGTCACTTGTCGCAATCTCATGGTCAGTTACCTCCGATTCAGGGTTGTGTGCAGGTGCGCCGGATCCCGCCGGGCGCACCTGCCTCCAGCGCCATTATAGCCCGGTGTGCACCAGATGGGCAACACGTTTCGCGACAGATCGTAGGCTGTGGAGAAGACCTTCCCACAGTCAGGGTTCGATAGTCACGTCGGTGGTGGCCCCCATCGTCGACACGCTGTTGGTGGCCGTGACGGTCGCGGTGTACTCGCCGGAGCCCTCGTAGGGGTGGGCGGCCACCCTGCCGCTGCCTATCACGCCGTCACCAAAGTCCCACGTGTAGCTCACGTTGCTGCCCGCACCGATCGTGGCTGTGAAGGTGACGGTCTCGCCAACGCTACGCGGCCCATTGTCCGTGGCTTCGAGCCCCTCGATAGGCCCATCGGTTATATCCAGTCTGAACGGGCCGGCCAGGCGAGCATTGGCGTGAGCGTCCAAGGCCTGGACACGCAGGGCATAAGTGCCCACCGCCCATGCGGTGAGGTCAGGAGCATAGCTCCAGGTGTCCCCGGTCAGCGCGACCTCCGCGGTCGTGAGGCCACCGAGGGGATCGTAGATCAGGATGCGCACGGCTGTCACGCCTGCCCCGTCACCGACGGTGCCGGCGAGCAGCGCCTGGGCCTCAGCCGCCGCGGACGAGACGGGCTCAGGCATGGTTACTGAGGCCGACGGATCTCTCTGCACGTTAGCGGAGGGCGATTCGGGCCGGTTGCCCCGCAGCACCAGCGGCAGGTAGACATAGACCGTCACGTCCTGGCTCGGCGGCGGGAAGGGGTCGAAGGGGTCGAACGGGTCGGTCACGCTCGTCGGTGGTCTGGTGTCCGGATCGTTCGGAAGCTGGAAGGTGCTCAAGTGCTGAGTTACAGTGATCTGCGGCGCGACGGTATCGACGACGATCTGTTGCCAGTCCGTCGCTGTGACGTTGCCCGCCGCGTCGGTCGCTCGGGCGCGCACGTTGTGCGTGACGGCATCTTCCTGCGGCGTGACCCAGGTCCACACCCAGCCCTGTGTGCCGTCCGTCGGCAAGAAGGGCCCGGTGGCGGTGCGCCAGGGCCCGGTCGTCGCATCGAGCTGCACCTCGACGCGCTTCACCAGGGCGTTCTCAGGTACCGGATCGTTCGTGCTGCCGGAGATCGCCGTCAGGGTCGATGTCGTGACGGCGGGCGCGGTCAACGTCACCTCGGGCGCTGTCGTGTCGACGGCAAAGGTGCGTTCGATCGCGACACTGGTGTTGCCGGCGTTGTCGGTGGCGCGGGCCTGCAGGGTGACTTCGGTCATCCCGACGGGGACGTACGTGGCGAACGACCAGACCTGGGTGCCCGTCGCCATCGTCCAGGTGAGGTCACCGACGACGACCTCGACATTCGCCACGCCGGAGCCTGTGCCTCCATCGGCGGCGAGGTCGACGGCCCTGCCGGTGAAGGTGATGCCGCCGGTGCCGATGGACGAGCCACCGTTGGCATCGATGGTCACCGTGGGCGCCTGCGCGTCCACGCGATGCGTGACCGTCGCCAGCGCGTGGCTCTCGGGTGTCAAGCCTATGGCCGTCCCTGTGGAGAGCGCAAAGGTACTCGTCACGGCGCGCAGACCGGTGAGGCTGCCGTCCAGCGTGCCGGTGACGGTGATTATGGCCGACCCGCCCGCCTGGAGCGTGGGCACACCCAAGGTCCAGCCGCTGCCGTCTGCGGGGCAGTTTGTGCAGTTGCCGCCGTCCTGGGTTGCATAGGTCAGGCCGGTGGTTGCCGCCAGTGCCAGGTTCAGGCCAGAAACCGCAGCGGGCTCGGCGTTGGTGATCCTGATGCGGTACTCAAGGGTCGTCCCGGGCCCCCAAGCCGTGCCCGTTGCCTGCGGGCTGCTGACATCCATCGGCACCGTGAGGGCGGTCGGCTGATCCTGGTTGACCTGCGTCACGGTGCCGAGGTCCGTCCACCCGAAGTCCTGCGTCACGGTGCTGGAGAGCGGGTTCGTGCTCGGGAAGATCGCCCAGGGCGAGATGGTCGGCCCTGCAGCCTGCAGCGTCATGCCGCCGGACATCGCTATCATCTGCCCGCTGACAGTCTGCTCAGCCTCGGGCGACAGCGCGAAGGCGACCAGGTTCAGTGGCTGAGAGTTCGTGGGCGTCACAGGCCAGGGGACCCGGACCTCGGTGTCGCCGCTGGGACCAGTGGCGAAGGCCAGCGGGCCCTTGACCCAGGCCGAGCCGTTCCAGGTCCACAGCGCCCCATCACCGGGCCCTCGTATCTCCACGGCCTGGTCGGCGTAGAGACCCACCGGGAGTGCCGCGCCATCCTTCGTCGTGGCCGTGCCCGCCTCTGTCTTCGTATCAAGGTAGGCCCAGAGGACGCCATCGAGCGTCCACCAGGCGCCGCTCCAGCCGAGGTAGACGGCTTGCCCATCCCAGGTGGCGTAGAGTGCCTGGGGATTGCCCGAGCGGGTGTCGATGCCCAGCAGGTCCGTCGACTGCCACTCGTCGTGCGCCAGGTCGATATACCCGTCGAGAACGATCGACTGGCGCCGCCATTCGAAGGAGCTGTTGGCCATGTCGCGCACGTACCAGGGGCCATAGTGGGTCAGCATCACGTTGCCCGCGGCATCGCGTGTGGCGATGTGCAGCCAGTTTATGCCTCCGCCAGCGGTAGACAGCTCGATTGTATCGCTTGTTCCCGGGGGGGCATACGTCGGGAAGCGGTCTTCCGGGCCGTAGCCCCATGTGACCAGCACCTCGGCAATGCCGCTGCCGTCCCCTGGCCTTTGCCAGTTGGCGGTGAGCAACGTACCCTTCTCGAGATGCTGGCCGGCCGTTACCTCCCGACCAACGGGTATGGTGAAAGTCACCGGTGTCACGTCGGTGGGCGGTACGTTGTCCTCGGCCACGGGGTTCGCGACCACGGTGACGTTGCCTGCCCGGTCCACGGCCCGGACCTGCGCCGGGTAGGTCGCGTAGTCCTGATGCAGCGGCACTTCCCATTCCAGGCTCCAGGCGCCGCCGTCGAGGACGGCCCGGCGCCAGGTGGTGCCGCCGTCCATCGAGACCTCGACGCGCGCCAGTCCGGCCAAGCCATCCGAGGCGGTGCCCGTGAAGGTGAGCGTCTCGCTCACCACCGAGCCGGCCGTTGGCGCCGTGACGCTGACCGTGGGCGCCGTCGTGTCCAGGGTGAGGTGCAGCGTCGTGAGGGTTCCTGCTGCCCCGCCCACGCTGGGCGTGAGGGTCACGGTCTTGCTGCCCTCGCCCGCCGGCAGTGTGATCTGGGCCGACCAGGTGCTCAGCGCCGCGGTCGGCTCATCGAGTGTCGCCTGGACGGTCGTGCCATCGACCGTGACCGCGACCGTATGCGAGCCCGTCCCGCCGAAGCGTGCGTACCCGTACAGCGTGACGTCGGTGCTCCGACACGGCGCCGCCATCGGGCGGAGCGGTGACCGTAGCCACCGCGCTGCTCGCGCTCACGATCACGTCTGCGTCCTGTTGCGTCCGGTTCCCCGCCTCGTCCACGGCGATGGCCGTGATGGCGTAGGTGCCAGCCACCGGCAGCGGGATCCAGGCCTGGCCGTTCTCGGCAGGATAGGTGCCGGCGGCGGGGCCTGTCACACTGAAGCTGACCTCCCTCACGTCGTCCCGCGAGCCCGTACCGGTGCTGAGCGTGCCGGTCACGTCGACGGCTGCCAGCACCGCGGCGGCGTCGATGGTGCCGGACGGCTGCGTGCGCCAGGTCATCTCCGGCGCGGTGCCGTCGACAACGAAGGCGCCCTCGTACCAATCCTGCTCGTCATCCTCTGTGTTGCCCGCGCTGTCCGCCGCCCGGCTGTAGACCCGGTAGAGGCCCGGATCTGCCTCGCTCACGGACTGCGTCCAGGCGAAGAGCGCCGGGTCACTCTGAGACGGCGTAAGCGTCTGCCAGCTCGTGGGAAGGGTTGCGGTAACGGGCTGGGTCGCGTCACTGACGGGCACAATTCCGAGCTCGACCTTGGCTACGCCGGAGTTGCCGGTGACGGTTGACGCGATCTCCGGCCCGAAGACCAGCGTCAGGGGGCATGCGATCAGCTCTCTGTAACCCAGGTCGGCCCGCGCGCCGCCTGCTGTCGGCACCTCGGCCAACGGGTCGGCGGCATCGAGCGCGGGCGAGCTGACGCTTGGGACGTAGTAACCCGTGGTTGCGAACGCCGGATCAACCGTGAGCGTGTTGGCGCCTGCCGTAACGCCGGAGAGGTTCGTCGTGTTGTGCAGCAGGTTGTAGTCGTTGCGGACGAGCGCGCCGGACAAGGATTTCAGACCGGTGGCGTTGCCGTTCAGGATGTTGTTGCGGACGTGCACCCAGCTCCCTGTGCCGGTCGCGATGACGCCCGCGCTGCCGTTGCCCACGATGGTGTTGAAGGTCACCAGCGCGGATGACTTCGAGGATATGCTGACGCCGTCGCCGGCGTTCGCCGCGATGACGTTGCGGGCCACCGTGATCCCGTTGGTGTCGTTCTCGATCGTCACGCCCGCGGCGCCGGTGGCGGCGTTGCGGAGGGTGAAGCCGCTGACCCCACCCGCGATCACGCTATCGAAGGTGACGGCGCTGCCCGCGGCACCTGCATCAATCGTGGACACGTCCGCGCCCGAGCCTACCAGCCGCACGTGGCTGGGCACGCTGACCGTCTCGGTGAAGATGCCCGTATCGACGGCCACGCTGTAGCCGCCCTCGGGCAGTGCGCCCTGCAGGTCGCCCAACGCCGCGGCTGCAGCGTCCAGAGCTTCCTGGATGGTGTCGAAGGCGTCTACACCCCATGTCAGCCCGTCATTGATGCCGATTTCGGAGTACCGGTGGCTGACGTAGAAGCTGGCAGCGCTGACCTCGGCGTAGCCAATGTCCACACGTTCGCCACCCCCGGGCACCGTCGGGTCGCCGGGCGCACCGGCGTCGATCAGCGGCGAGTCTTCTGCCAGCCGCAGGTCGTCGTCCGCCAAACTGCGGAACCGCGGGTCGACGAAGCGGCTGCCGAGGCTCGGATCGGCTTGGCCGCCTACCCGGACGATGTCGTTACCGTTCGACCAGAAGTCATTGTAGGTGTTGGACAGGCTCGAGGGTGCGTCGTACTGGAGCCCGACACCAGTGCTGTAGGCGAAGATCGAGTTGCGCACGTTCACCGGATTTCCGGACCCGGCCACGAGGCCGTTGGTGTTGCGCACGAGCGTGTTGTTGATGACCGCCACCTCCGAACTGCCGCTCAGGTGGATGCCGGTGGTGAAGTCGCGGATGATACAGCGCGTCAGCGTGACGTCGGCCGTGCCACCCTCGGCCACGAAGCCCTGCCAGTCGGTGCGACCGGCGAGCGTCAGCCGTGCCAGCGAGGCGCCGGCGACGCCCTCGGCCGAGACCAGCGTCCCGCTGGTGCCGGCGGGCGGTTCGACGATCGTGCTCTCGGCGCCGGTGCCCATCACGTCGACGCCGGAAACGAGGTAGAAGGTCTGGGGGTAGCGTCCGGAATGGACCAGGACGCGCGCCGCGCCACTTTCCACTGCCTCGCGGATCGTGGCAAAGGCCGTCTGGCCCCAGACCAGATCACCCGCGGTGCACTCGGTGCAGGCGGCCTGAGAGGGATAGACGTGGGCCGCCGCGACGTAGTGATGATAGCCGGCGGTCAACACAGAGTTCGGACCGACACGGTACAGGCCATCCTCGGGCGCGACGAAGTCCGCCTGCGCCGAGGTCAGCACGGTGGTGCCGGCAGGCAGCGTGGGCGACCAGGACGCGTCCGTTCTGCCGACCGCGACATTGGTGTTGTCGATGTCGGTCTGGAAGATAACGCCGCCCGTCGCCGCGAATAGATTCGTCCAGGCGAAGATGGCCGCTGACTCTGGGATGACAAAGGCCGTCCGGTCGATGGTCAGTCGCTGGTCGGACGCGGGCAGGGCGCCGTAGCGGAAGACGTTCGTCGTGACGCCTGTCCCCGGCGTAGCGTAGGTGTAGAGGTAGCTTCCCACACGCGCCATCGCCGGGCGGTTGGAGACCGTGAAGTCTACGGATGGCGTGGGCATGGTTTGCCACGCGTTGGCACTGATGCCATAGCGCATGAAGGCGCTGGTGCCGTCCCCACGGAGCGCGTAGATGTGATCGGTGCCGTCCCAGGACCAGGAGAAGCCGATCCCGGGCGCTATCGGAGGCGCAGCCAGCTCGGTCCACGTGTTACTCGCCGGGATGTAGCGCGTCAGGTGCCAGGCGCCACTCCGACTTCCTAGCGCGTAGAGGGCGCCGTTGGCCCAAACCATGTACTCGAGATAGAGGGTAGTGTCCGGAGAGGCCTTCTGGGCCCAGGTGTGGGAGGCACCGTCGTAGGCGTATAGGACGCCTGTCGTGTAGCTACCCCAGATGGCGTAGAGATTATCGGCATTGTCGGCCACGAGATCAACGGGCACGTCGAGCTGCGTGGGCAGCGGCGGATAGGGCCGACGCGTCCACGTACCTCCGGAAGCGCTGCCCTGGAAGAAAGCTCCCGGTGTCCAGTGGTCCATGGCACCATAGGACGATCCGTTGCAGACTCCATAGAAGCCTGTATAGAGCTGCCCTACTTCATTCACAGCCATCGCGTTGATGCCTGACTGCCAACCGCCCCCTATACAGGCGTCGAAGGGCAAAGCGGTCGCGACAAGGACAGGCGTGTTCCAGCCCCTTGGAACGACGTAGATGCGGCCGTCCTGGCCGCCGGTGTAGACATCTCCCGCGCTGTTCATCGCAAGCGCGGTCATATTGTAGTAGAGGGAGCCTCCAATCACCGTCCAGCCGGATCCGTTCCACCTGTTGATTCCGAGGTCCCCTGTGGCGTAGGAGGTGGTGACGTTGAGGTAGCCGTCGGCGTCGATGAGCATATGTTGGATCTTGTGGGATACCCCCGTGCCCATCGTATACCACGTGTTGTTGCCGCTGTCATAGGTCCAGCGAGCAACGTTCTGCGCGTCCTGAGTACCCGCGTGGGTGAAGTCGCCACCCACGTAGAGAGAGCCGCTGTGCCAAACACTGTTCGTAAAGGCCAGCGAGGTGACCGCATTACCGGTCACGTCGCCGATCTTGTGCCAGGGAGGGACCAGGCCATTCGTGTCATAGCGGACCAGGTTCTGGGCCACTACCCTGCTCTCCGGGGAGTCGTCGTAGAACGCGTTGTTGAAGGTGCCGCCGACGAAGATGGAGTAGCCCGATGAGTCATGGGTCAGCGCGGTCACAATGCCGTCCACACCGTTCAACGGCCTTGACAGCGTCGCGGTGTAGCCTGGCTTCCCCGCGGGCAGCCACGCGCTGCCGGTCCAGATCACGACGTTGCCCGCCGCGTTGGCAGCGACCGGCGTGATGCCGTGATAGTCGAAGTCACCGCCTATCCAGAGATTGTAACCGGTAGAGCCGTAGCGTGGCACAAAGTCCAGAGCGTTTACCGGACCATCGACGCCATTGTCGTCGAGGTTATTAGGGTCGCCCACCTTGTGCCAGCTCGCCCCATCCCAGTAGGCGAGGTGGCGCGCGGCCACGCCGCCAATCTGGGTGAAGGTGCCGCCGACATAGATGTAACCGGTCGCCGGATCCCGGGCCATAGCATTGATAGCCTGGTTGGCTGTGCCGCCGGACCGGGGCCAGTCGAAGCTGCTGTGTAGCTGCCAGACGGACGTGCTGCTACCGGCCACGAGGTTCGTCCCCTGGTTGCTAGTTGGTGGGTCGGTCACAGGCGGCGCGGCGTCGTGCAGGTTGAAGGCCTGGCTCCAGCTACCCAGCGCACCGGCCGTGCCAGGGGTGGCCCGGTAAAGCGTCGAACTGCCGCCGGGTAGCGCGTAGAGAGAGCCTCCGGCAGTCACCAAGGCCCCGTCGTCGCCGATCGGCGCGGCAAGGCCCTGATCCTGAACCCAGGTGTGCAGAGAGCTCGTCCCCGGATTGACGTAGAGGTTCGGGTGGGTCCCGTCACCGACGAGCGTGCTGTCGCTCAGGGTGAGGGCCGACGCCCGGGTCATCGAGATGGGGTACGACACCGAGTGCGCCACCACGTGATCGATCACGGTCTCGTTGCCGCTGCCGGTGGGCGCGTCACCCCCGCCATCCTCGAGGACGATGCCCGCGACGGCGTTCCGCACGGTCAGGTTTGAGACGTGCACGCCGGGCGCGGCGATCTGGATCGCGTTCGAGTAGGTGCCGGTGCCCTCGACGAAGACGGCGTCGGGGCTCACGCCCTCGATGGTCAGGTCGATATTCTTGGCGTAGGGGCCCACGCGGAAGGAGCCGTAGACACCGGGATAGACAAGGACCGTGTCCCCGCCGCCGTCGGTGGCAGCCACCGCGTCCTGGATCTTGGCGTAGCATGGGCTTTGGCCGTTATTACACGTGTGGTTGACGGTGTCAGCGTCGTCGTCGACGTAGAAGGTCTCGGCGACGTCTGCCGCAAGCAGGCCGACGCCGAGCATGCCGAGAGAGCTCATAGGCGCAGGGGCCGTACCGCTGCCTGTCGCAGAGACGGACGAGACGCCGAGCGGCAGTGACTGCGGCGAGATGAAGCCCGAGGAGAAGTCGGGTGCGTCGAAGCCGTGTATCTCGGCCGCCGTCTGGGTGGGGATAAGCAGCAGGTCCGCCGAGCCGTTTGAGTTGAGGTCGGCGCCGGTGGCATAGGGGGCATTGGCCGCGCCGCCCACGCCCGCGATCGTGGCGAAGACGGTGGGCGTGCCACTCGCCGGCTGACCGATCAGCGAGGCGACGCCGGATGTGTTGACCAGGAGAATATCGGCGCGCCCGTCACCATCGACGTCGCCTGGCGCAGCCATCAGGCCGTTGTAGCCGCTGAAGGTGTAGGTCGCACCCTTGCCGTAGACCATAACGCGGTTTGTACCGTCCGAGTAGAGCCAGTCGGCCTTGGCATCACCGTCGACGTCGCCCAGCGCAACCGCGCGCGGGGCTGCGTCCGCCGTCGACACCGTGGTGACCGTCTGCACTTCGCCCGTGCCGCCGTCCCAACCGTAGAGAGTGATGGTAGTGTTTGCCAGCGTCGCCCACTCGGCGAGTTGGTCGCCGTCGACGTCGCCCACGCCGAGGGCGCCGCTCACCGAGGTCCAATGCGCCGCGGCCTCTGCTGCCACGTCCAGCGTCTCGGGCCAGGGATCGGCCCGACCGAAGACCAAGTACGCCGTCCCACCGGCACGGACCACCACGTCGGCGTAGCCGTCCCCGTTGACGTCCCCCGCCGTGGCCAGGCCCTCAACGGTTGCCGGGGCCTGCAGCAGCACGCGGTACGCGCTCTGTCCCGCCTCCAGGGTCTCGTTACCCAGGGGGCCGGGCTTGCCGAAGATCAGGAAGGCGCGCGTCGAGGCGCGCTCGCCGATCAGCAGATCATCATAGGCATCGCCGTTGGCGTCGCCTGCCGCGGCCACGTAACTCCCCAACCGCGCGCCCGCGGTCCCGATGAAGTGGGTGGGGCTGTCCGCGAGCATCTCCAGGTCGGGCTGGGCGGGCCAGCCGCCCGCCCGTCCATAGAGCAGGGCCACTTGGCCCGCGTCGCCGCTCGGGCCGGGTAGGCCCACGGCGAGATCGGACAGGCGGTCGGCATTGAAGTCGCCGATCCAGGTCGCCAGGACGCCACCGTCGTTGGCGTGGATCGAGGAGAGGCCCAGCCAGACAGTGCTGTCGTCAAAGACGTCCATGCCGGTCCGTAGATCGGCCGGGGCGATCGGTTGGGGAAGGTGACCACCTTCGTCGGCCACGCCCGCGATGTCGAAGGAGGTGTTGGGCTGCACCGCGGGCGGGACGTCCGCATCGGCGCCCGCGTTGACAATGCTCGAGGGCGCCACGCTGTCCACGGTGATGGACGTCGTGGCAATCTCGCTCCGGTTTCCGCTGCGATCAATGGCATATACCGCCACGTCGTGCTTGCCCTGTGCGCCCTCGCTCACAGCCCAATCGTAGCTCCATGTGTTCCCGTCCAGGGGCACGCTGCGCCAGGGCTGATTGTCGATCGAGAGCTGCACCCACTGCACACCCGCCAAGGCATCGGTCGCCGCGCCGCTGAGATGCGCCGTCCCGTCGACCATGTCACAGGCCACCGTGGCGGAGGGCGGCGTGCTGTCCACCGTCACGTTGACGGGGGCGGTCGTGCTCACGTGCTCCATCGCGTCCGTAGTCTGTGCCTTGAGGACGTACACCCCGTCCGAGGGGAGGGACCACGTGTACGCCCACGGGCTCGAAGTGGTAGGAAGTGTCTCATAACTGTCAGGGCTACCCAGCAGGGCAATGCTCACTTCCGTGGTTTTGATCCACGTCGTCGGATCGGTGGCAAGGCCGCCCACGACGTAGGTATTGCCCTCCCCGCTCAGGTAGCTGCCCGTGGCCGGCGCCAGGATGGCCACGTCGGGGCCGTCGCCGTCGAGGACGGCGCTGAAGGTCTTGCGCATCTGGATCGTGCCGAAGGGCAGGTTCAGCGCGACCTCGTCGGCGCCGGAGGCCGTCGCCGACGTGCGCGCGGTGATCGTGGTGGTGACCGTCTCATAGCTCTGGAGCGCCTCGGCCCCGCTGAAGGACCAGCTCCATTGGCCGGAGTTTCTTGTGAGCGAGGCCGTGCCGTCGCCCTGCATCACGCCGCCCTGGGGGTTCTCCAGCCACGAGGGCAGGTCGAGCGTCAGCGTGGTCGTCACCGGGTCCGGTGAGCCGTTGGAGAGGCGGATATCGATGCTGACGGTTTCACCCGGCAGCCAGTAGGCGCCCGCGCGCCCGCCCGGCAGGCCGCGCACCGGGGTCACCGTCATGCTGAGTGACGGCACAAGCTGGTTTGTGGCGTTGGGGCTGAGGCCGTTCGCCTTCTCCTCGGCGTCGTTCATGCCGTCTCCGTCGGTATCGGCATCCAGCGGATCTGAGGAGACCCAGTAGGCGTTGCCGTCGGAGAGCGTGATCTCCCAGCCGCCGGCCATCGCGCCGTCATCATAGCGGCGCACCTCCTGGCCGTCGGTCAGCCCGTCGCCGTCGCTATCGGCTACGTCCACGAAGGTCCCGAGGCGAAGCTCGAGCCTGTCGTTGAGCCCGTCGCCGTCGGTGTCCTTGGCCAAGGGATCGCTGCCGGCGGTCTGCCACTCATACTGATCCGAGAGCCCATCGCCATCGGTATCCCACGCTGTACGTGAGGTGCCCAGGGCGGTCTCCTGCTCGTCCCACAGGCCGTCGCCATCCCAGTCATGGTTCGTCAGCGCCGACCAGTTCCAGAGGTCGGTCAGGGAGATCGGCAGGACGTCCAGATAGGTGAAGTCGGGCTTGAGATACTCGATCTCCTCCGGTGCGACACCGTCCAGGGTGTGGGTCGAGTAGCGCCAAGCACCTGCACCGCCGAACTCCGCCCAGACGATGGTGTAGTTGACCAGAGCCTGCATCGGCACGATGCCATTGATCTTGGGCGATAGAAGGTATCCGATCTCGGGGTTGTTGCTGCAGTACTTCACGATGCCTGATGTGGTGCAGGTCGGCGGATCGCTCATGTCCTCCGAGGGGAAGATCGCCGTGAGCTCCTCCGGTGTATAGTACCCGTACTCGCCCGACAGGTGCCCCTCGACCGAGCTCTTCTTCAGGTCATCGTCGTTGCCGAATGATGTCTCGATGAGCGCGCCCTCGAAGGGGGCGCGGAGTAGGAACGTATTGCCGCCCACCAGGCCCATGTCCGGGTCGGCCAGACCGGAAGTGAAGTCGCCGAAACTGATGCTGCCATCCCCAATGTTCGTACAGACCTCGGCCAAGTAGAAGAGCGACAGGAGCGCCTGGGAGATCGTCTGGGCGTTGCCTCCGAAGAGCCAGGTGAAGAGCGCGAAGAGCCCGTCGAGCACAGCCATGATGGCGGCGATGATCTGCCCGATCACGGGAATGCAACTGATGACGAACATCACGATCGCCCAGATCGTGCTCATGATGGCGTTGGCCAGGGCGTTGCGCCAGACGATGGGGTTGCTAAGGCCGCCAAAGACGCAGGTCAGGATGAAGCCGACCCAGGAGGCGGCGATGGCGATGATCACGCCCACGGCCGCGATCGTCATCGCGATGGTGGTCGCGGCCTTGAGGGTGCCTTCGATTGCCTTCTGGATGACCTCGATCATCTGCAGGATGTTACTGATGATGCTCAGCCCCTGCACGACCCCGTTGGCGACGTCCAATGCCAGCGCGTTGCGACAGATCGCCAACTCGGAGTCTGCGTCGCAGAGCGCGCCGATGATGCCCATGATGAGGGAAGCGCCCACACAGAAGACGGACAGCCCGACGCCGAAGAAGTCCCAGGCACTGCTGAGCGTGAACGTGGTGTCGCCGGCGTGCTCGCGCATAAACTTCGCGAAGTCGCCGACCGTCCAGCCGGCGTAGGAGACGATACCGGCGAAGATGACGCCCGCAAGTCCCGTACCCATAGCCCAATAGTTGACCGCCGTCGTGGACTCGGCCTCCGCAGTCGGATCGAGGGCGCGGTCGAGCGCTAACTGGTTCTCGTCCGCTTGCCCGTCGACCAACGCCTCGCCGTCGACCGAGACCGCCTTATACGAGGCCGTCGTTGCCCAGAGATAGGCAGCGTAGGTCATGAAGCGCAGGTGCTCTATCTCGAGTCCCGGGTAGAGGTCACGCAGCGCGGTGTCGTAGTCGTCCTTGTACCGCTGCTCCATCAACTCGAGCATGCGGGCCGGCGTGGTGATCTGCCACCCGTCTGAGCGCTCCTCGTACATGTGCATCTGGACGCCGCGCGTGGTCAGCATGGGAAGGTCAGCCAAGTTCACGTGGAGCTGGCCCAGGTCGATAGTGCCCGAGGCAGTGGACGGGAAGTCCGATAGGTCGCGAGCCCCGGTCGACGTCTCGTAGGCCACGATGAGCGAGGCGCAGTTCACGTCGTTGCCCTCAGCATCGCTACACCGGCCGCCGCCGTAGTACGCATCGTAGTGCTCCAGGAAGTTCGGGACCAGCTCGGCGCCCACGCCGGCCAGGCCTGCGTCCGTTAGCCCATAGGCAGCCGGCCCGCTCGCCGCCACGAGATTCGGCGTCACCCCAAACGTGTGGGTGATGCTGGCGGTGCTGCCGCTGCCAAAGCGCGAGGCGATCTCCTGGAGCGCCGTCTCGTTCTGCTCCTGATCCTCCATCTTCACGTGGGTCTTGAAGGTGTCGTTCAGGCCCAGAAGCAAGTGGAAGAGGTCGAGGTCATCCTGCTGATCGGGCGTTCCAAAGACGGCGGCCTCGTAGCCACCCTCTTTGGTCACCTCCAGGCCCGTGATGCGGAAGGTGTCCTGGTATTCGTGCGCCATGGTCGTGTCGGTGTGGAGGACGAAGTTCTGATCGGTGCTGTCGACGTCGATCTGGGCCATCCAGACCATCTCTGCCTGCCACTGGATGTCGGCGGTCTGACCGGGGGCGTAGGCGACCTTGGCGAGGAAGGTGCTGATGGCGCCGCCGGACTGCACCGGCAGCAGGGGCGCCAACAGGATGACGTGATCGCCCTCGACCCACGAGCGGAAGCCGTACTTCTGGCCTAACTCGGCGTCGGGGGCCACGTTGGTGGTCACGATGAGGTAGGGGTTCAGACGCACGTCCTCGTGCGAGTTCCAGTCGTCGTATTCGCGGATATTGCCCTTCGTGTCCTGGGGCCAGTCGAGGCCCGTCGTCGAGTAGCGCAGGTGAGCCAAGTCCTCGGGCTGGACCTGGATCTGGATGGTCTCGTAACCGGAGAAGCCACTGCCTTCGGTGCTCAGGTCCGCCACGGTCGTGTAGCCGGTCACCGCAAAGGGCGAGATGTCCTGCGCATCGGGGACGCCATCGCCGTCGTCATCGTCATCCCAGACGTTGGGGATCCCGTCGCCATCCAGGTCGGGGCTTGATGCCTGACCGTTCGCGGCGAGGGCGGACGGCCACTCCAGTGTGTCCATCGTGCCATCGTCGTTGGAGTCGGGTTTGAGGGGATCGGAGTCCCAATGAACGCCGTCGACGTCGAAGCCGTCGATCTCGACGTTGTCGGGGATGCCATCGTGGTCGGTATCGGTGCTATAGCGCGAGGTGCCCAGGCAGAGCTCGACCGCGTCATCGAGGCCATCGCCGTCGGTGTCGACGCCACTGTCGACGTCCCCACAGCGTGCCAGGGCTGAGCTCTGCCCGTTGGCCTGGAGGAGGCCCGCCGCCTGGACGGCCAGCTCACCTCCGACGCTCAGCGCTAACCCGGAGCCAACGGCTGCCTGGGCCGCGTCGGCGCGCGCACTGGCAGCCGCGTCGGGCGCGGCATCGGTCGTCGCGGCAGCCGGCTGAGCGTCCCCGGTCTCGAGGCCAAGGGCGCCGAGCAGCTCCGGCACCGCTGCCTGCTGCTCCTCCGCTGCCTTGGCCTGGCGATCGAAGAACGCCTGGACGCTGCCCGCCTGCAGGAGAGGCGAGAGGACCATCACGGGAACCAGGAAGAAGACGATAAGGGCATAGGCGCGTCGCGGGCGGCGCAAGTAGAAACGTATGAAAAGAAGAGCTGCCGTGACGACGAGGAGGAGCGTCACGGCGGTTGGGGGGATGTGCAGTATCGACACCGCAGACAGCCAGCCTCGCCAACCGGTCGCCGCAACGATTCCCGACGCCTTCGATGGCTGGCTCGACACCCTCAGCGCCGGACTGAATGCCGCTGTATCCTCACCGCCGCCTGTCACCGATCCCTCGAGGTGCCAGGCGCCGTCCGGCCCTTGCACGGCGCGGGGCAGCGACCCGACCTGACCGTAGCTCGACAGGTCGGCGACCATGTGGAGGCGAGCATCGTACTGGGCGTTGACCTCGGGCATCTCGATGTCGATCACCTGCCGCACCGGAAGTCCGTCCTGGTTGACCCAGAGTTCGCCGTGGCCTGTGAGCCGCTGAAGGAAAGGCACCGGCTTGACGGTCAGGCCATCGGGCGAGCCCGGTTGGGCCAGCAACTGCGCCTCGGCGCGCTGCCGTACGTAGTCGGCAAAGCGCGGAC
Source organism: uncultured Chloroflexia bacterium (assembly GCA_963775195.1). GTDB lineage: Bacteria > Chloroflexota > Anaerolineae > B4-G1 > SLSP01 > PWVB01. The sequence continues at coordinate 560,268 of CAVZIC010000015.1, read as the reverse complement.
CGTTCACGTCGAAGCCGTAGCGGGCAAGCTCGGGATGGCCGTCGGGCGGCGACATCTGCACGACGTTCTCCGCCGCGGCGAGATAACTCAACACGCTGTCGGCCGAGAGTGTCAGGTTCAGCGCGTCATCGACCGGCTTGAGCTCACCGTCCTTGATGGTGAACGACCGCCCCCCATCGCGCAGCATCCCGACGGATCCGTCACGACCTGCACCGGCGAGGCGCAGGTCCATGTAAGCGCGGTCGGGCAGCACCGCCGCGCCGTCGAGGGCGAGGCTGAGCGCCGTCTCCTGCCGGCCGATCATCTCCGGGACGGCGCGAGGGACAAGAGTCTGGTCGACGTCGGACATGAATCGATAGCTACCCGCGTTCTGGACGTTCTGCCAGGCGCGCTGCAGCATGTCTGCCGGCGTGCCCTCATCGGCCAGGGCCGGCAACCGGCCAAGGGCAAAGATCAAGACGGCTATGAGGGGGAGAATCGTGAGATAACGCCAACGCACCGGGTTTTCTGTCATGGGGCACTCCTTCGTTCTTTGGACGCTCTAGCTGCCGTGGTTAACTGCGATGTGCTCAAGAGTCTACAGCCGGCGGGGAGGCTTCGGGTTCAGCATCCCGGGGGCTTGCCGGCAGGTCCAGTCTCGTCTCGAGATAGCGAGTGAGCCCATCCAGCGTGGCGAACGTCAGTCGTTCGCCGGTGTGTGGGCTCTCCAGCGAGGCGTGCCACTGCCAGTGGCCGCCGTATTGCGCGCGCCAGACGCGCAGTAAGTACGTATGGTAGCCGTCGGACTCATCGCTCATGGCTTGCTGTCCTTCCGTGTGCTTTCACAATACAGATGGAGCGTGCCTGCAACGTGCCTGAATCGTGCTCGAAACGTATCTGAATGGTTAGTTTCGGAACCGGGCCTATACTTGGGGAGCACCAAGGAGGCAAGCCGTGGGTCACCTTGCGTTATCGTTTCTGGGCCCCTTCCGAGCGACGTTGGATGGCCAGCCGGCCGATGGTTTGGGTTCCGACCGGCTGCGTGGACTGCTGGCATACCTTGCCCTGGAGCGTGGGCGTGAGCACGCTCGCGAGCAGGTGGCCGCGCTCCTGTGGCCCGAGCGGTCGGACCAGGAGGCGCTCACGGCGCTGCGCTTTGCCCTCTCCAGGCTGCGCAGTGCGTTAGGCGACCGCCGGTTACCCAGCCCCTTTGTCCTCGTCAGCCGCACTACGGTGGAGTTCGGTCCAGCCAGCGACCACTGGCTGGACGTGACGGAGTTCGAGTCGCTGGCGCGTGTGCGGGAGGTGCCAAGCCTCGAACAAGCCATTGCCCTGTACCGCGGCCCCTTCTTGGACGGTCTCTCGGTAGGGAACAGCCCTGCTTTCGAAGACTGGTTGCTCCTGAAAGGAGAGGAGTACAGGCGGACAATGCTCTCCGTGCTGGAGCATCTGGCTTCGCTTCAGACGGCGCGGGGCGCCTACGGCGAGGCGGCGCGCTGGGCGCGGCGACAGCTGGAGATCGAGCCGTACCGCGAGCAGGCGCACCGGCAGTTGATGACGGTATTGGCGCTGGGTGGCGACCGTTCCACCGCTCTGACGGCCTATGAGGCATGCCGCCGTCTGCTTTCGCAAGAGTTGGGCTGTGAGCCGGAAGACGAGACGCAGACGCTGTACGCGCGGATTCGGGACGGCACATTGTCGCAGCCGCGGCCGGCTCCCGCGGTCCTGCGTGTGCCTTCGTCCACGCCTAGGCGCCGGACATCTCCTGATCCCACGGCCCCGCGCTCCCGCATCGTCGCGCGGGAGCAGGAGCTGGCCCGGCTGGACACGCTGTTGGCGCGCGCCTTGACCGGGCGCGGCGGAATGGCCCTGGTCTCGGGTGAGGCCGGTAGCGGCAAGACGGCGCTGCTGAATGCGCACGCTCGGCGGGCCGGCCAGGGCCATCGCGATCTGATCGTGCTGCGGGGAAGCTGCAGCGCCCACGGTGGTGCCGGAGACCCCTATCTGCCGTTCCGCGAGATCCTGCAGACGCTGGCCGGTGATGTGGAAGGTAAGCGGGCCGGAGGGACGCTCTCGAGGCAGCAGGCGCTGCGGGTATGGGATGCCCTGCCGGCGGTGGGCGCGGCGCTGGTGACCTATGGGCCCGACCTGATCGATAGCTTCGTGTCAGGCGAGGCTCTGCTGAGGCGGGCCGAGGGATTCCCGTTGTCCGGCGACAGTGGCCGCTGGAAGGCGCGGCTCCGCGAGCTCGCGGGCGGCATGGACGATCGGGCGGGGGCCGGAACCCGCCGCCGTCCGGCTGTGCCCACCTCCGATCCCGACCAAGGGTCCGGACCGCAGACCGACCTCTTCGCCCAGGTGACCCGGGTGCTGCACACGGTCTCCCAGAGTCGACCGCTCCTGCTGCTGATCGACGATCTGCAGTGGGCCGACGGCGGCACGGCGGCCCTGCTCTTCCACCTGGGACGCCACCTGGCGGGAAGTCGCATTTTGGTGGCATGCGCGTGCCGGCCTGAGGCGATGGACGTTGATGGCCGGGGTGCGGGTCTCGCCTCGGGGCTGGACGCCGCTGCACCGAGTGTGGGCATCGTCCTGCGCGAGTTGTGCCGCGGGTGGGGCGACATCGGGATCGACCTGGACCATGTGGATGGGCGAGCCTTTGTCGAGGCTTACGTCGACGCCATACCGAATCGTCTGGGGGCGAGTTTCCGCCAGGCGCTCTACCACCACACCGGGGGCAACCCGCTCTTTACGATCGAGCTCCTCCACAGCTTTGAGCGCGACGGGATGTTGGTCCAGGACGAGTCCGGGCAGTGGGTCGAGGCCGGTCCGGTCCACTGGGAGCACTGGCCGCCACAGGTGGAGGCGGTGATCGCCGGACATATGGCCGGCCTGCCGAGCGAGGATCGCTCGCTGCTCCAGGCCGCGAGCGTGCAGGGCAATGCTTTCGTCGCCGAGGTCGCGGCGCGCGTGCTGGGCTGGAGCGAGGAGGATGTCGTCCGGCGGCTAAGCGGGTCACTGCGGGCCCGGCATCGGCTCGTCGAGGCGGTCAGCCTCGATCGCCTGGGGGAAGGCGGACAACGGCTGTCGACGTACTGCTTCCGGCACGTGCTGCTGCAACTCAGCGCCTACGGCAGCCTGGATGCGATCGAGCGCGCAATGCTGCACGAGGCAACCGCGCGCGCCATCGTGGCGGTCTATGGCGCCGATCAAGCGGTGCCGCCTGAGCTGGCGCCGGAGCTGGCCCGCCATTTCGAGGCGGCCTCGATGCCGCTACAGGCCACGCACTATCGACTGGAGGCTGGCCGGTGGGCGGCGCGATTGGTGGCCCACGATGAAGCGCTCGCTCATCTGCAGCGAGGACTGGAGCTGCTGGAACGGATCGCGCCATCGTCCGAACGGCTGCACCTGGAGTTGGCACTGTGGGTGGCGATGGCCAACCCGGCGGCGCTGCAGGGGGGATGGCGGGCACCGGTCTTCAGGGAAGCGCTCACACATCTTGCCGAGCTCATTCACCGTCCGGCGTTGGCAGATGACCCACTGCGCCTCGTCGCGCAGATGATGCTGGCGCTGTCGGATACGTGGATGGCTGACCCGGAGCGCGGGTTGCGGGGCGGCGAGCAGTTGCTGGGGCTGGCCCGCGGCGGCGATCGGCAGTCGCTCATGCCGGCTCACTGGACGTTGGCCAACAGCGCCTGGTCGCGTGGTGATCTCCCCGCCGCGCGCGAGCACCTGATGCAGACGCTGGCGCTCTACGATCGCGAGGCCGGCGCACTGCTGAGTCCGATGCTGGGCGCCGATCCGGGTGTGATGGCTCGATCGCTCCTGGCTTACGTGATGTGGCAGCAAGGGTATCCTGATCAGGCCAAGGCCGAGATGGAGCGAGCGCTGGAAGAGGCAGGGAAGCTCGGCAGCGTCCCGACGGAGGCCTTTGCTCACGTCGTGGCAGGCGTTACGGCACTCATCTTCGGGCGCAATGCCGATGTAGCTCAGAACCACGGGGCAGCGGTCAGGCCGCTCGGTGACGTCGCCCGGTTCTATGGCAGTTTCGTCGACGTCATAGCGCCGCCTGCCCCTGCGTCCACCGCCGCGAGGCCGTCTGCCCAGGTGGCGACGATGGATCTCGCGACGCCGGTGGCGGGGCCCGGGATGGGCCAGGCCGCCGTCCTGCTGGTGCGAGCCAGCATGCTGGCGAAGGCAGGGCACCCGGACGTGGCGCTTCAGACGGTGGATCGTGCGGTGGCTTGGATCGAGGAGACGGGCGTGCGGCTGACCGAGGCCGACGTATGGCGGCTGCGTGGCGAACTGCTGCTCCGCATAGGTTCTCATCCGGCGGCGGAGGGCGAGTCCTGTCTGCTGCGTGCGCTGGAGATCGCGCGTGAGCAAGGATCGCGGTGGTATGAACTGCGTGCGGCTGCGAGTCTGGCACGGCTCCGGCAAGCCCAGGGCCGCGCCGGCGAGGCGCGCGCGCTCCTGGAGCCTGTCTACGGCTGGTTCACCGAGGGGTTCGATACCATCGATCTGCTGGAGGCGCAGGCGCTGCTGCAGACGCTGGAGTCAACGGGACCCCCTACAGCGACAGTGTGCTGAGAGCCCGGCATTCGTCCTACATCGTCACCGGCGACGCGCATCTCTCTCGTATGAAGGATCACCGAGGCAGTGTGATCCTGCGGCCCGCCGGCTTGCTGCTCTGCTTGCCCGTGGCCTGACGCTGTAGTCCCGGATGACGATCAATCGCTGTCGTCGACGAGGCCCTCGCGCCAGGCGTAGACGGCGACCTGGGTGCGGTCGGAGAGGTGTAGCTTGCTGAGCAAGTTACTGACGTGCGCCTTGACGGTCCGCTCGGTGATCACCAACTCCGCTGCGATCTCCGCGTTGGAGCGACCCTGCGCGATGAGTTGCAGGACCTCCATCTCCCGCGGCGTGAGCTCCGCCGCAGGGTCACGCTGCTTTGCCGGCGTCGTGACCTCGGCCATCAGCCTCCGGGCGATGCGCGGGTGCAGGACGACCTCGCCGCGGCTGGCGGCGTGGATGGCGTCGAGCACGGTGTTGGCGTCGGCATCCTTGAGCAGGTAGGAGAGTGCTCCGGCCTTGATGGCGGCGAAGATGAGCTCGTCCTGCGCATAGCTGGTCAAGACGACGACCTGCGTGTGCGGGCTGACCTGTCGGATCTGGCGTGTGGCCTGGATACCGCCCTGATCCGAGGGCAGGGCACCGCGCTGCAGCGGCAGGACCAGGTCCATCAGGGCGACGTCAGGTACCTGCTCGGCGACACCGGCGACGGCGGTTTGGGCGTCGCCGGCCTCACCCACGATCTCGATTTCGGGCCGTGCGCCGAGGTAGTAGCGCAGGCCTTTGCGCACGACGTCGTGGTCGTCGATGATAAAGACGGTGATCTGGGCCGGGTCGCGTGGTGATTCGGTCATTGGGCTTAGCTCCTGTCCATCCGCATGGTCGCCGGCGGTGTGATCAGAACCTTCCGGGTTACTTCGCTGGGCCTCGCCAGTCAAGGGGCCTGCGGTCAGCAACCCGGAAGGTCCGAAGTGATCACTCCTGTCCGTCCGTCGCGGGCGTCGTAGGCAGGCTGCCGAGCAGCAGCGTGGGGCTGATGCCATGCTCGGTCAGGACGACCTTGGCGTTGTTCTTGAGCGAGTTCTCGGTCATCTCCATCTCGCGCAGGGCCTTGGCGTTTCCCGTGAAATAGGCGCTGGCGGCCTCATTGACCAATTGGATCGCCTGTGCGCGGCCCTCGGCGACGCGGATGGATGCCTCTCGCTCACCCTCTGCCCGGCGGATCAGGGCCTCCCGCTCACCCTCCGCCCGCTGGATGGTGGCCAGCTTCTGTTGCTCGGAGGCCTCGAACTCACCCGTCGCCAGCAGTCGCATCGACCGGCGTTCCTGCTCGGCGGTCTTCTGCTTATGCATAGCGATCTTGATGTCCTCGGGCGGATCGATCAGCATGATCTCGACCTTGCTGATCACGAGACCCCAGTCGATGGCGAAGTTATTCAGCACGCGCTGCAAGTTGGTGGCGATCTTCTCCCGGGCTACGAGGCTCTCGTCGAGGGTCAGGTCGCCGAACTCCTGGCGCAAGTTGGTCATCGCGAGCTGGATGATGGCGCGCTTCCAGTCGTCGATGTTATAGAACGTACGCTTGATCGATTCCTCGTCTGCCTTCGGGCGCACCCACATCACACCGTCGACGCGAATCTCCACGTTATCCTTCGTGATGACGGGCTGAGGCGGGATGTCCATCGTGTGCTCGCGCACATCGCGAATGCGAACGAGGCTGAGAAACGGGATCTGAAAGCCCAGTCCCGGCATGACGAACGCCGTGTAGTTGCCCAGGACTTCCTTGATACCGCGCTCAAACGGCTTCAGCGTATAGATAAACGAATAGATAGTTCTCACGATTTTCTCTCCTGTGCGATCTGTCTGGAAGCGGACTCCTCCACGATTCGGGCCAGCACCATGGCGACGAGGGGCAGCGGTAGCGTGCGAACCAGCGTCACCTGGGATGACTGGACATCCAGCACGGGCTCACCGCCGCCATCGCGCAACACGAAGCCGCCCGGCATGGCATCCTTGTAGTGCAGCGTGTAGCTGCGATCATCGTACACGACCTCGGTCCAGGTGTCCATCTGACGACCACGATACTGCATCGCGGCCAGGGGCTGCTCATTACGTTCGAGGACCGCACGTCCCTTGAGACCTCGCGCCCGCTGCAATCGCCACGCGCCGTGGCCGTAATCCCAGCCGTAACCCCCGTGTTCGGGAAGGATGCGCAAGAGCCGGGAGCCCTTGCTTTCCCTGCTGAAGCGTGTGGACTGGACGCAATCCCAGCAGCGAGCGACCGTGCCTGAGGTAGAGTGTTCCCGGTCCGACCAGGGGCTCGCGCAGGTGACGCTGCTCGTCGGCGGGCAGCCACGGCCAGACCTGGCCCACCGGGATCACCAGACGCTCGCCGAGCCAGGCCCAGGCCTCGGGATGTGGACCGTCGAAGGGCGTCGCGCCGGCATGAGCGTCGCCTGGCTGGGCCATTGCGTCCGGCTTTTCGGAGCCCGGAGTCGATAGCGATGCCGGCCATGGCCCCCCCGTATTGGGTCGCTCAGGGTTCCCCTGCGGCGGACTGATGACGTCGGCGCCCTGTACCTGCTGGGGTGTGACGTCAACTTCGGCAGCGACCACCGTGCCGGTACCGGGGCGGCTTTCGACATTCAGGCGTCCGCCCACCGCCATCAGCCGATCCTGCATGCTGCTGATCCCCAGTCCCTTGCGTGTCAGGCGGGTGTCGAAGCCCACGCCGTTGTCCTCGATGGTGAGGAGGATCCTGCGGCTGGTGCACGTCAGGCCAATGTCGACCCGGGTCGCATTGGCATGGTGCGCCACGTTGTGCAGGGCTTCCTGGGCCACGCGGTAGAGCTGCTCGGTGACGACGGGTGGGATCCACGCGGCGTTGCACTGGACGTCGAGATAGACCAGCAGGTGCTGCTGTGCGCCGAAGAGCAACGCATAGTCATTGAGGGCTGCCGCAAGGCCGCGTTCCTGCAGCGGCGCGGGGCGCAGGTCCTCGATCAGGCGCGTGGTCTCGCGCTGGGCGGCCTGGGCGGAGGCCTCGATCTCGCCGATCATCTCCAGGATTTCGGGCGATAGGGCGGCGTTGGCCTTCCCCATCACCTCGACGCTGGTGCGGACGGCGCTGGCAGTCATCGCGAGGCTGAAGAGGTGCTGCTTGACGGTGTCGTGCAGCTCGCGCGCGAGGCGGTTGCGCTCCTCGACCACGGCGAGGGCGCGGACTTGATCGGTCAGCCGCGTGTTGCTCTCGCGCAGTCGATCGAGGTCTTGCTCGTCCTCCTCAAGGTTCTCGGCGACGAGGTTCAGCCGCGATGCCAGCTCACCCAGCTCGTCTCCGGCCGTGTCGTCGGCACGCAGAGCCAGATTGCCCCTGAGCCAGGCGTCGGCAAGGGTCACGAGGCCCGCGAGCCGGCGCGCACGGTGGCGACCGATCCAGGCCGCCGCCAGGCCCGCGACCGCAGCCGCGACGGCCGCGACCAGCAAGGCGCGGCCGAAACTTGGAGACGCGGAGCCCAGGATCGCGAGCGCGATTTCCACGCACACGAGTGTGCCGAAGGTCAGGGCGGCGCCGATGAGGCCCGTCCGCGCTGTCAGGTTCAGGTGTAGTTGCTGGCCCGTTCGATTCACGTCGTCACCGCCCTTGTGTCCCAATCTGCTTCTATTCTATGGGCAGAAGGCGCCGCCGTCATCGTGCGGGGGTAGAGTCTTGGCATTGGACGGAGGTACAGGTGAGGTTGGCCCTATCTTCCGGAATCAGACCAACCCGGGAGAGGTGTCTTCAATTGACTTGCCTTCCCCTTGAGGTAGAATGTTTTGCACCCAGGATGATGAACATGCCTATGAAATCCACGGTCCTAAACGAACGCTACCGACTGGTCGAGTTGGTCGGTGCCGGGGGGATGGCCACCGTCTATCGGGGCGAGGACTTGATGCTGGAGCGGGAGATCGCGGTCAAGTTCCTCCGCGAGCCCTATGCCAGTGACCCCGAGGCACGCGATCGCTTCCTTCGTGAGGCGCGGTCGGCGGCCAAGCTCGACCATCCCAATATCGTCCACATCTACGATGTGGGCATCGACCAGGGAGACCATCCCTTCATCGTGATGGAGCTGGTGCAGGGCGAGGATCTCAAGGCGTTGATCCGCCGGGAGGCTCCCCTGCAAGTCGCCCGTGCAATCAAGCTGGCCCAGGCCGTCGCAGCCGGGGTGGGGGTGGCGCATCGCGCCGGGATCGTCCACTGCGATCTCAAGCCGCAGAACATCCTGGTGGCCGAGGATGGCCAGGTTAAGGTCGCGGATTTCGGAATCGCCCGTGCGCTGCAGCAGGACGAAGGAGACAACGAGCCCGTCGAGGTCGTCTGGGGCAGCCCGCACTATCTCTCGCCCGAGCAAGCGCGGGGGGAGAAGCCGACGCCGGCCTCCGACGTCTACAGCATCGGCGTGATGCTCTACGAGATGCTGACCGGCGTGCCGCCTTTCCACGACCCCGATCCGGAAGTCCTGGCGCTGAAGCATATCCGTGAGGAACCGACGCCACTGACGGCGCTCAATCCTCGCGTCCCGAGCGGGCTCGACTGGCTGGTGCGCAAGATCCTCTCGAAGGAGCCCTCGCAGCGCTATCGCAACGGCGACCAGCTGGGTATGGCGCTGGAGCAGTATTTGCGGCGCGGGGACGATGGTACCGGGCCCCTTGCCCCGATCGTCACAGAAACGCCCGTCGTCCCCAACCGGACGGCGAGGACGACATCGTCCCATCAGGTAGTGCCGGTCGCCCCCGAACTTGAGGCGCTGGACGAGACGGATGCGGACGGCACCCGCCCGATCTCGAAGCGGGGGAGTCCCGACATGACGTTGTGGATGCTGATGGGTGTGGCAGCCATCGCCGTGATCGGCCTGATCCCCCTGTGGCTCTTCGTCTATCGTTCCTACACGGCGCCGGTAGCTGTGCCGACCCCGTCTGGGCAGGCGACGCCGGTGAGGTCAACGCCCGTGACGGAGACGTTGGTGACCGTGCCCAACCTCGGGGGGCTCAGCGCTGCGGACGCTCAGCGGTTGGCGCAGAGCCTGTCGCTGCAGATGGATGTGCTGGGGGAGCAGGAGTCGTCCGACGCGCGGCCTGGCGCGGTGCTCGAGCAGACGCCGGCAGCCGGGAACCGCGTGGCTACGGGGTCGACGGTGAGCGTCGTGCTGGCGGCGGGGCGTGTGGTGGTTCTGCCCGACGTCGTCGGCTACGATCTGGATACCGTCCAGGAAGGGCTGGAGTCGGACGGACTGCTGCTCGCCATCACTGAAGTGCGCAGCGATCAGGCCCAGGGCGCGATCCTCGACCAACTCCCGTTACCCGGGCAGGAGGTCCGCGCCGGCGATACGTTCACATTGACGGTAAGCGGCGGCAGCAATATGCCCATCCCGTTGGGTGTGACCCTGAATGCCCAGGCTGTGCTGGAGCAGGCGTGGGTCTCGCAGTTCGGCTACGGCCCCGGCGATGTCGTGCCGGTGACGCTTCGGTGGCGGTGCCTGGTCGGGTTTGACCGCTCGTACAAAGTCTTCATCCACGTGCTGACCAACGATATGAGCACCCTGGTGGCCCAGCAGGACGTCGCGCCGGTCAACGGGATGCGACCGACGACGAGTTGGGCCCCCGAGGAGATCATCAACGATCCTCACCAGATTGCGCTGCCCGCAGACGTGCCGCCGGGTACCTACCAGATCCGGGTCGGTCTCTACGACGAAGCCGGGCGTCTGCCGGTTACGGATCCCGGCGAGGCGCAGGTGATCGACAACACCATCCTGGTCACGACGATAGAAGTGCGTTGACGCGTTTGAACGTTAGCACGTTGTCACGTTCAGACGTGTAAACGTGAAAACGTTCAAACGTGTTAACGCAGGGGCGTTCAAACGTGTTTCTTATCATTTCCCCCGAATTCTCTGGTATAATAATTAGAAGATGATTATCGTGGGATTCCTACGATACCTACGGGCCGAGCCCGTATCTGTAAACCCGCAGGTCGGGTGAGGAGGCGTAATGAAGTCGAAGGGCAGCAGCAATTTCGTGTATCTGATAATCATTGCCGCTGTGCTCTTTCTGGTCTACAGCTATATCTCTGGGGGCAATCAGAGCGCAACGGTGCCGCTCAACCAGGTCGCCACAGAAGCGAACGCGGGCCAGATTGCGAGCATACAGGTGCGTGGCGATGAACTAACAGTAACGTACAAGCAGGCCAACAGTTCCGGCGAGCAGGTGGTGATATCGCGGAAGGGACCCGAGTCGACGTTGCTTGAGCAGTTGCAGGCGCTCGGCGTCTCGGATGAGTCGCTGCGGGCGATCAATATCGAGTACGTGGAGCCCGTGGATTGGGGCACGATGATCAATATCGGGATCACCCTGATCAGCGTCCTTGCCGGTGTGGCCTTCTTCTATCTGTTCATCCGGCAGTTCCAGGGAGCGAACAACCAGGCCATGTCCTTTGGGAAGAGCAAGGCGCGGATGTTCTCCGGCGACCGCCCGACCGTGACGTTTGACGACGTCGCCGGCGTTGAGGAGTCCAAGGAAGAGCTCAAGGAGATTGTCGAGTTCCTGAAAGAGCCCCAGAAGTTCGTGAGCCTGGGCGCGCGTATTCCCAAGGGCGTGCTGCTCGTGGGCTCGCCGGGGACCGGCAAGACTCTGATGGCGAAGGCGGTTGCCGGCGAGGCCGGTGTACCGTTCTTCAGCATCTCCGGCTCGGAGTTTGTCGAGATGTTCGTGGGCGTCGGTGCGAGCCGCGTGCGTGATCTGTTCGATCAGGCCAAGCGTCACAGCCCGTGTATCGTCTTTGTGGACGAGATCGACGCCGTCGGCCGGTACCGTGGCGCAGGCTTGGGAGGCTCCCACGATGAGCGGGAGCAGACGTTGAACCAGATCCTGGTCGAGATGGACGGGTTTGACACCGATACGAACGTGATCGTGGTTGCGGCGACCAACCGGCCCGACATTCTGGACCCGGCGCTGCTGCGTCCCGGGCGCTTCGACCGGCGGGTGGTGCTGGATGCGCCCGATATCCGTGGTCGGGAGGCCATCTTCCGGGTTCACACCCGTGGGAAGCCGGTCGCGGCCGAGGTGGATCTTGAGAGTCTGGCCCAGGGAACGCCGGGCTTTGTGGGGGCCGATATCGAGAACGCGGTCAACGAGGCTGCGATTCTCGCCGCGCGGGCAGGCAAGCGCCGCATCGGGATGGTCGAGTTCCAGGAAGCCATCGAGCGCGTGGTCGCAGGGCCCGAGCGCCGCAGCCGTGTCATTTCGGACGAGGAACGCAAGGTCTTTGCTTATCACGAGGCGGGTCACGCCGTGGTGGCCTACGCGCTGCCGCGCTGCGATCCCGTCCGCAAGATCTCTGTCGTGGCTCGTGGGATGGCAGGGGGCTACACGCTGACGCTGCCGGATGAGGATCACTACATCATGCAGCGTGGCAAGATGGAGCAGGAGATGTCCAAGATGCTGGGTGGCCGCGCGGCTGAGGAATTGGTCTTCGCGGAGATCAGCACCGGCGCCTCCGATGACCTGGAGAAGTCCACGCGACTGGCACGGTCTATGGTGATGCGCTACGGCATGAGCGACAAGATGGGCCCGCTGGTCTACGGTCGCAAGGAGGAGATGGTCTTCCTTGGTAAGGAGATCGGCGAGCAGCGCGACTACAGCGAGGCGATGGCACGGGAGATCGATGACGAGGTCAAGCAGTTTGTGACCAACGCGTACGATCGAGCGAAGTTGGCGCTGAGCGAACACCGCGACGAGCTGGATCGGGTGGCCCGGGCGCTCCTGGACCGTGAGACGCTCTCGTCGGTGGAGTTCGAGGCGGTGATGGAGGGACGCGCCCTTCCGGAGCGGAAGGACAAGGACGTCCGCCCGACGCCACAGGCTGAGCCCACGATGCTCAAGCCGTCCGCTGCAGCGGCATAGCGAGATAGATCAAGTGCCGGGCACCACGCGCCTCAGACGGCGTGGTGCCCGGCACTTTTTTGTTGGAGGTCACCGAGCCGGGCCGGAAAGATCGGTACGGTCTCCGAGACCGTACCAGTCTCAGAAGGATGCGGCACGCTTCCTGCGGTTGCCAGAACGGCAGGCTATGTTATACTTGCGAAGCTTTGGAGAGGTAGCATAGTCCGGCCTAATGCGCGCGCCTGGAGAGCGCGTGAGCCGAAAGGCTCCGAGGGTTCAAATCCCTCCCTCTCCGCTCCAATGTAAAGGGATAGGGCACAGGTGCCTTATCCCTTTTTTGTATGGGAGGACGCCGATGTCAGGGATCGATACTGAAGCTCCAGACGGAGCCGGTGTGCTCCGGGTGTCGGGCGCTGAGATCAGGCCGATAGGTCGAGGCGCAGGGTGGTCTCGCCGATGGCGATGCGGTCGCCGGAGGCGAGGGGGCGGGGGCCGTCGATGCGCTCGTCGTTGAGGTAGGTGCCGTTATGGCTGTTGAGGTCCTCGACCCACCAGGTGTTCTCGCGCCAGACGATGACGGCGTGGTTGGAGGAGGCGAAGGGGTCGTCGATGACGACGTGGTTGTCGCGGCTGCGGCCGATGGCGGTCACCGCCCGGAGAGCGAAGCGCTGCTGGGGCTCGGTCTCTGCCTCGACGATCAGGCTGCCGACGGGCAACTCGCACTCGGGCTCGCGGCTGCGCTCGCGGAGGTCTCGCCAGATGGCGTAGAATACGAGCGCCAAGAAGCCATAGAGCAGCAGGGCCAGCACGACGCGCAGGATGAGCAGCAGTTCAGGCACGGGTTTCACTCGGCGGGCGGCGTGAACGGACGTGTATGGCCGCGGTCCGTACGCTCAAGGGGCTCCGACTCGGCATAGATGAGGTCGACGCCCGATAGCGTGATGAGATCCCCCGGGCGCAGAACGATCTCCTGGATGGGGAAGCCGTTGACGGTGGTGCCACCGGTGCTGCCCAGGTCCTGAAGGATGTAGCGTCCGTAGCGCTGGCGCAGTTGGGCGTGATATCGCGAGACCTGGCGGTCCTCGAGAATCACGTCGTTGTCGAGCGCCCGCCCGATCCGCACCGTGGGCGTGGTCAGGTCAACCGTCCGATCTCCTTGGATGATGAGGTAGGCGTGGGGACCATCGTCGGGCAGCGCGGCGACGGCGTGTTGGAGCCGGTCGCTCTTGAGATCCTGCGTCTGGCCTCGTATCGGGGCAAGCCGGTCCGCGGGCATAATGACGACGCTGTGGGGCGCGACCCGGGCGTTGGCCTGGAGAACGATGGCGGGCGGCTCGTGGGTGCGGAGGTTGATGCGTTGGACCAGGCCTTCCAGCGCCTCACGAAGGCGATCGTCCAGGTCGGGGTGGTGGCGGCGCAGCTCGACGAGGTCGTCGGGATTGAGTTCGATGCGGTAGCGGCCCGGCACCTCGGTCGTGCCATCCGCCCCAACGCGCTCGCCGTCCTCCAGGGCACGGACCAGGTGGCGTACGACGTCCTGCGGCAGCAGACGTCCGGCGAAGAGCCGCACAAACGGTTCCTCGACCAGTTGTTCGATCCAGCGCTCCAGGTGCAGCAGTCGGTTCATTCTGGCGGGGATTATACATCAGGCAGTGGCTTTCAGCCATCGGCTTCCAGCGAAGAGCAGGGAGGCGGAAGTATGGGATCAGGAGTCAGGGTTCCGCGGTATGCCTACTCTATGCCGCTTACGTCTCACTTGAGCAGAAGCCAGAGAGCTGACCGCGCATAGCTGATAGCTAAACGCTTCCCCTGATGTATAATCCGCCCCGATGAAGCGCAGACCCATCCTCACGTTTGCCATTGGCGTTGCCCTTGTGGCCCTGGCGGTGCTTGGCGCCGCGCAGTGGCGCGCCCAGTATCTCTTTCAGGTGCGCGGCCGCCCGACGAGCTTCCCCGAGCCGGTTGCCGATACCCCTGGCGCCGCGGGCGAGCCGTTGTCGCGGGCGTGTGTGAATGCGCCGCTCGACGCCTACGCGGGACCCGACCTCGATTGGGCGCTGGACGAGATTGTGGGCGGCGGCTTTGCCTGGGTGCGGCAGCGGATCTCGTGGGCCAGTGTCGAGCCGGTGCAGGGCCAGCGGGATTGGTCGGCAATGGACCGGGTGGTCGACGCCGCGACCGCGCGTGGACTCGGGGTGCTGGCCGTGCTGGACGATGCCCCCGCTTGGGCGGGCAGTGCGCGGTCCCGGCCTGTGATCCCGCCCGACCCGGAGGTCTTTGCGGCGTGGGCGGGGGCCGTGGCCGAGCGGTATGGCGACCGGATCACATACTTCCAGATCTGGCACAATCCCAATCTCGCCGACAGTTGGGGTGGCAAGGCCGATCCCGGCGACTACACCGCGATGCTTGCCGCGGCGGCAGACGCCATTCGCGCGGCCGAACCTGGCGCGCGGATCGTGCTTGGCAGCCTCGCGCCGACCGTAGAGATGGGCGGGACCGATGGTGGTCCGGCCGAGGGGCAGCTCAACTACGCTGAGGATCTCTTCCTGGATCTGCTCTACGATGCCGGGGCCGGCCCCTACTTCGACGTTGTGGCGGCGCAGCCGTACGGCTTTTTCACGGGGCCCGACGACCGGTATGTGTCGCAGGATACCCTGAACTTCTCGCGCGTGATCCTCATTCGCGAGGCGCTGGTCGCCCACGGGGACGCGGGCAAGGCCGTCTGGGCCGCGGACTTCGGGTGGAACAGCAAACCGGCCGACTGGCCCGGGCCCACGTCGATCTGGGGAAGCGTGGACGAGACGACGCAGGCTCAGTATACGGCGGAGGCGCTGGCGCGTGTCGATCGGGAGTGGCCCTGGATGGGGTTGATGTGCATCAACGGGCTGCAGCCACGACCCGCAGGCCCGGCGCTCGCAGAGGGCGTTGTGCCGGATGCTGAGGAGAACTGGGGATTCGCGCTGATCGGGCCACCAGCGGCGGGCACCGGCAGCCACGGGGTGGGGCCGGGCGAGCCCCGCCCAGTCTACGATGCGGTGCGCGCGTGGGCTACGCAGCCTGCCGTCGCGGGGGTCGGGGTCACGCGGGCTGACACTTCTCTGGCCGAGTTCGAGGGGGCCTGGACGCTGGGGCCGCAGGGCGCGGACATCGGGACCAGCGGCGACCGCGTCCGGCTGACGTTTGACGGCACAGACGTGGCGCTGACCGTGCGGCGGGGTGCGTACCGGGCCTTCCTCTTTGTCACGGTCGACGGCAAGCCTGCGGCTGCGCTGCCGCGGGATCGTGAGGGGCGCGCCTACGTGGTGCTCTACGATCCCGCCTCGTCTGTGGTCGACGGTGCCGTTGGCGACGGGGCTGCCGCCCGGGCTGCATACCGTCGAGGTGGTGGCCGATCGCGGGTGGGGGCAGTGGGCGCTCGCCGATTGGCGTGTCTTCGACGCGCCGCCGGGACGGGCCACGGTCGGGTGGGGATACGGCGTCTTCGGCGCGCTGGCAGCGGTTGGGTTGGTCGTGGGTGTGTGGTCCGGACGGCGGACGGACTGGGGGGCGGTCGGGCAAGCGATGCGCGGTGCGTGGGACCGGCTTGCCGAGTGGGTCCAGGTGGTGGTCTCGCTATTGGTGACCGCACTCACGCTCTTCGCGGCGTGGCAGACGCTCACCGGCGACGGGATCTTCCGGCGCCTCGGCGACTACGGGCAGGTGGCTGCGTTGGCGCTGAGCACCGGGCTCTTCTATCTCTCCCCGTGGTTTGTGGTGTCACTCGTCGCGGGCGCCTTGATGTCGGTGCTCGTCTTCCTCAGCCCGAGCCTCGGCCTGGCGCTGACGATGGTCGCTGCGCCGCTCTACTTGCACCCGCTCTCACTCTTCGGGAAGTCGTTCTCGCTGGCAGAGCTGGTGCTGTTGCCGACGCTGGCGGGATGGGCCCTGCAGTGGCTGGGCGGGGGCCACGCTGTGGGAGAGCGGAGCGGGCGGAGACCCCGCAAATACAGCGGGGCAGGCAGCCCGCGGTCCGATGGATCCGCTCAGGGCGACGGTGTACCGCGACTGACGAGGGTGCGGGCCGTCTCGGTGGATTGGCGGCGGCTGCGCCGGTTCTTCTGGCCGATCCTCGCGTTCGTACTGATCTCGGTCGCGTCGAGCTTCGCCGCCCAGCATCAGCGGGAGGCATTCCGCGAGCTGCGGCTGGTGATCGTCGAGCCGGCGCTCTTCTTCCTGGCGCTGGTGACGATGCGGATGACGGCGCGCGAGCGGTGGCGTATCGTGGACGGCTGGGTCCTCAGCGCACTCATCGTGGCACTGGTTGGGCTGGTGGAGTACTTCCTGCTTGGCGACGTGATCACGGCGGAGGGTGGCATTGCGCGGCTGCGGAGCCTCTACGGGTCGCCTAACAACGTCGGGCTCTATCTCGGCAGGGTGTTGCCCGTGCTATTGGCCGTCGTGCTCTGGTCAGGATCACGAAAGCCCGTGGCCGGAGGGCTGTGGGCTGAGATGCGATCGTGGGCGGGCTCGGTGACGCGTGGGCGCCGGCTGGTGTATCTCGTGGCCATCGTACCTATCGGCCTTGCCCTGCTGCTGAGCCTATCGCGCGGCGCGATCCTGCTTGGCGTGCCGGGGGCGCTCCTGGCGCTGGGGTGGTTGGCGGGCGGGCGGTGGCGACGCATCACGGTCGTGGTGTTGGTAGTCGGGCTGGTGGCGCTCATCCCGCTGCTGCGAACACCGCGCTTCGCCGACATGCTGAATCCCGAGCAGGGGACGACGGGATTTCGCGTAGCACTATGGTACAGCTCGCTTCGAATGATTCGCGACCATCCGCTTCTGGGCGTCGGGCCGGACAACTTCCTGTACGCCTATCGCAGCCGCTACGTGCTGCCCACGGCGTGGGAGGAGTTCAACCTGTCGCACCCGCACAACGTGGTGCTGGACTTCGCGACGCGGCTGGGACTGCCGGGACTGGCGATCTTCGTGTGGATGCAGGTCGTCTTCTGGCGCGCGGGTGCTGCCACTGCGGCGGGCCGAGCCACCGATCGTGCGCGCCATGGGCATCGGCATCGCCGCATCGATGGTTGACTTTCTGGCGCACGGGATGGTGGATGCGTCGTACTTCGTGGTGGATCTGGCGTTTGTGTATATGCTGGCGATGGGAATAGTGGCCTGGGGCACGACTCTGGACGATTGAAGGGCCATCAGGCCTTCTACGAGCCACAAATAGCGTGTGACCGGACTGCTGTGGGGGTTGCTGGTGTCGCGTTGCTTGCGGTCTTCCGCATTCTCGATCTCCCGTCACTCCTGAAGGAGGTATCTGTGAGACCGTGGTTGGTTTGTGGCTTGCTGATCTCGATCCTCGCCGGGTGCGCGGCGCCGGGAGGAACTGCTATGCTCGACGGCTGGCGCACCGGTGGCGACTGACGCGCCGGAAGCGCGCGGTGCGATAGTGTCGTTGGTCGCGCCGGTCGGGCAGGTGACCGTGGGCGAGACGCTGGAGGTCACGGTCTCGATCGACGGCGTGCACGATCTCTACGGCGTGGAACTCCATTTGGGCTTCGATCCCGCGGTCCTGGAGATCGTTGGCGCGACGGACGGCGCGACGCCGAGTGTCATCGATGGGGATATGCTCGCGGTGGGGTTCACGGCACTGAACAGCGTCGATAACGCCACAGGCATAGTCGACTATGCGGTCAGCCAGATGCCGCCGGCCGAGGGGGTAAACGGCGCGGGGACGTTGGCGCGCGTTCGGTTTCGGGCGGTGGCTGCGGGGAGTGCAGAGATCGTGCTGAGAGACGTGCTGCTGGCGAGCTCCGAGGCGGGCGCGATTCCGGCATCGGTCGCGCCCGCCTCGGTGTCGGTGGCGGTGCGGTAGAAAGCTGAACGACTGAAGCTGCTGCTACGAGCCTGGGTGCATCACTGCTGAACGTCGAGCGCGATGCGCCCAATGCCGGAGGTGATGTCGACGTTCACCGTGACGTCCGTCTTGCCGTAGACATCGTTCACCCAGGTGTTGTTTCCCTGGCTGAACAGGCCGCTCGTCTCGATGTCACCGATGCCACGAGTCACGTTGACGCGTACGCCAACGTCACCGGGCAGATGGAGCGTCGTCGACCCGACGCCGCCCTGGATGTCGGCCTCGACGTTCTGATTCGCCGGACCCGACAGGTCGATCTCGGCATCGCCGGCGCCGATGTCGAAGCTGAGCCGGCTGAGTTCGGGATTGTCGCTGACGTCGACCGTGGCGCTACCGGCGCCCAGCTTCATGTCGAGACCGGTGACCTGAAGCCCTGACAGATCCACGTCGTGGTTGCCGGCGCCGCACTCGATGTGTACGTCCAGCGGCACCTGGTTGCTGAGGCTGATATCCCAGGTATTGCGGATGCCTTCGCCAATGGTGATCTCATCGGTGTTTGACTGCTGAACGTTAAGGTTGCCCTCGCCATTGGCTACACTGTAGGTGACCTCGGGCTTCCACGCCTGGACGTTGTAGGTGAACTCAGCATCCATCAGCGCGTCGGCGCCGCTCTTGACGTTGAGCTCGCCCGCACCCATTCTCAGGCTCACGCGCACCTGCTCCGCACCCTGTAGCTGGGTGGAGGCCGATTCCGTCCGGAGCGGTCCTACCTGTGCCCTCCGCAGCCCGAAGCTGCTGAACGAACACCCCAGCATCACGATCATGGCGACGGCGATGATGGCAACGGTCGCATAGCGGTATCTTCGAATCATCTCTGTTCTCCTTTGGTATGGCGTCCAGCGCGACTCTCGCGCGGTGTGAGATACATTACGGGGCCGATGGATGCAGGTTGCAGGGCCGGATGCGCGGGCGGTGCCCATCGCCTGGGCGGGGGAACCTGTGACTTGTCGCCAAGTGCCAGGCACTCAGAGGGATGAGCGCCCATTGGGTCTCGCTCGCGGTCTGCCGTAGCGAGGTGGCGTCCCGTGGCCTGACACGCGCCTCCCACAGTTAGCGACCGATTGACGGACGGCGTGATCGGTAGTATGCTTGTGACGAGTGGCCTGGAACCGGCGGCGAGGGGTGCGACGGTCCGGGTCTCGGTAGTTTCCTGTTAGGTGAGAGAGGCGTTCATGCGCATCAAGCAGCTCCCCGAGGATTTTCGGGTCGACGAGCGGATACACCTCCCTGGAGAGAGCGGCACCTACGCCTACTACCGGGTCAGCAAGGTGGGGTTGACGACGTTGGCGGCCCGAGAAGCGCTCGCTGCGCGGCTGAAGGTCACGCCTGGTGCGCTTGTGTTCCCCGCGTTGAAGGACAAGGCCGCAGCTACGGCTCAGTATGCGAGCGTCCGCAAACGCGGGCCGGAGGTCGTCCGTGGCGAGGGATATGTGGCCACACGGATCGGGTGGGGGCCTCGGGCGCTGCGACCTACCGACCTCGAGGGCAATACGTTCTCGGTGACGGTGCGCGATCTCTCCGCGGCGGAGGCGTCCGCCCTCGGGCCTGCGATGGAGAAGCTGGGAACCTTCGGCCTGCCGAACTATTTCGATGATCAGCGGTTTGGGTCGCTGACACGCGATGGCTTCGTCGGCAAGGAGATCCTGAAGCGCGATGCTGAGCGTGCCGTCCACATGTACCTCGGGGAGTCGATGGCGGGCGATCGCCGGGAGATCCGCAAGTTCAAGCGACTCGTGGCCTCGCACTGGGGGGAGTGGGGTTATCTGCTCCACCAGGCGCCCCGCCCCTCAAACTACCGGAGTGTGATCACCTACCTCAAAGATCATCCCCACGAATACCGCAAGGCCGCCAACCTGATCAAGGACCGCCTGCTGTCGATCTATCTGGCAGCCTATCAGGCGTGGATCTGGAATGAGATTGTCGGGACCTACCTGGACGAGCACCTGACGTGCCCCTATCGCATCAGGATTATGCGAAGTCACCTCGCCTTCCCCGAGCCTGACGAGGCATTGGTGGAGCTCCAGGGCGTGCTCGTGGATCTGCCACGGCTGACGGCACGCTATGATGGTGCCTGGAGAGTTGCTGCGGAGAAGGTCTTCGAACGGGAGCAGTTAGGGCTGCGCGACTTCAAGGCACGCATCCTGCGTCGGGTCTATCTGACCAAAGGTGAGCGTCAGGTAGCGTTCGCGCCGACAGAGGTCACCGTCGGTGCGGCCGAACCGGACGGCCAGAACGAGGGCCGATGGCAGGTGACCGTCGGCTTCGAGCTGGATGCAGGCCGCTACGCCACGCTGATTCTGAAGGCGACGGCGGCATTGGTGGGATCGCCGATCCTGGTGAGGTGAGGGAAAGCTGAGAGTTATCTGCGGTCAGCTCTCAGCATAACACGGGAGTGAGCAGTATGAAGTAAGGAGTAGGAAGCAGGAAGCCACCTGCGCACTTACTCGCTTCCGAGGATAGATTGCTGACCGCCAATAGCTGCCTACCGATCGCTCTTCGCTGCATGCTGACTGCTTCATCCCCTGTGTTATAATCGCCCCTATGGACACGAGCCAACGGCAAGTCGCGCGCGCAGCGGTCATGGTGATGATCGCCTTTGCGGTCAGCCGGGTCCTGGGGCTTGTGCGACAAGTCGTGTTTGGCGCGTACTTCGGCACCGGGCCGGAGATGGACGCCTACGTGGCTGCCGTGAGCATCCCCGATACGATCTTCCTGGTGGTCGCGGGCGGCGCGCTGGGGTCGGCTTTCATTCCCCTGTTCACGAGCCGGCTGGCGCGCGGCGAGGCGGAGCGGGCGTGGAACCTGGCCTCAGCAGTCATGACGCTCCTCGTGGCGCTGGTGCTGCCCGTCAGCATGCTCTGTGCGATGTTTGCGCCGTGGCTTGTCTCGACCTTCGTTGCCCCTGCGCTCTCCCCGGAGGTTCAGGCTCGCACTGTCGATCTGATGCGGGTGATGCTGATCTCGCCGGCGATCTTCGGCGTGAGCGGGATCGTCATGGGTGCGTTGAACGCGCACCAGCATTTCCTGCTTCCGGCGCTTGCACCTATCGTCTACAACCTCGGCCTGATCGGCGGGGCGCTGTGGGGCGGGATGACCCCATTGGGCGCGATGGGCCCGGCCATCGGGATGGTGATTGGTGCTGTCGGGCACCTGGTCGTCCAGATTCCGGGGCTGATCCGCTATGGTGCATACTACCGGCCGACCTTTGGGAGGGGCGACTCGGGTGTGCGAGAGGTGGGACTCCTCATCGTGCCGCGGGCCCTAGGGATGGCGGCTGCACAGATCAACATCGTGGTGACGCGCAACCTGGCCTCACATCTCGGCTCGGGCGCCATCTCGTCGCTGGACTACGCGTGGCGCGTGATGCTGCTTCCGCAAGGGGTCTTCGCGCAGGCGGTCGGGACGGCGGTCTTTCCGACGTTCTCGCAGCAGGCCGCACTCGGGAAGATGGGTGAGCTGCGGGACACGCTGGTCAACGCGCTGAGGATGTTGATCGCGCTGACGCTGCCCGCGTCCGTGGGACTGATCATGCTGGGATCACCCATCGTCGCGGTGATGTTCCAGCGCGGGGCGTTCGATGCGGCGTCGACCGAGGCGGTCGCCTGGGCACTCGGGTTCTATGCGTTGGGCCTCGTGGGGTTGTCGGCGCTCGAGATCCTGGGACGGGCCTTCTATGCACTGCAGGACACGTGGACGCCCGTCATTGCCGCGATCGTCGCCGTGGTGCTCAACGCACTGCTCGGGTTGGTCCTGCCATCGATCTTCGAGCGTATGGGATTGCTGGCGCTGGGCGGGCTGGCGTTGGCTACCGCGCTGGCAGCCCTGGTGGAGATGACGATTCTCTTGGTGTTGGTCCGCCGACGTCTGGGCAGGCTCGGCGGGCGGGCGCTCGCGACGACGGTGGCGCGTGTGAGCGTCGCCACGCTGGGGATGGCCGTTGCCCTGTGGGTGATGAACGCTGTCGGGCCGCAGGGGGCGCTGCTGCGGTCCCTGACCGGGGTCCCCGTCGGCACGCTGGTCTACATTGGTCTGGCATGGGTGCTGCGGGTCGACCAACTGCGGTCGGCGGTGAGGATGGTGACCAGCCGGGTGGCTTAGAAGAAAGACCTTTGGGGTTTTCCCCAAAAGCAGGTGTCTACTGGAGAGAAAAACCCCAAAGGTCTCGGAGACAGAAGAAGGGAGCGGTATGCTGATTTCGATCACGACGGATTTCGGCTTGGACGACGGCTATGTGGGAACGATGAAGGGGGTGATGGCGGGCATTGCGCCCGGGGCGACCTTTGTCGACATCACCCACACGATCGAGCCGCAGGACGTTCGTGCGGCTGCTTACGTGCTCTGGACGGCTTTGCCTTACTTCCCACCGGGGAGCGTTCACCTGGTGGTCGTAGATCCCGGCGTAGGCACGGTGCGTCGGGCCATCGCGTCACGGACCTCGTGGGGTGTGCTCGTCGGGCCGGATAACGGTGTCTTCTCGTACGTGTGGGGTGCGGCGCCGCCTGAACTTACGGTGACGCTAGAAGCCACGAAGTACCAGCGGGCCGCCGTGAGCCGCACTTTCCACGGGCGCGACATCTTCGCACCGGCGGCTGCGCACATTGCTATGGGGGTGCCGCTCAACGCATTCGGGAGCGTGGTGGAGGACGCCGTGCGGCTGCCGGTTCCCAGGGCCCAGATCTCGGCGAGCGAAATCCGCGGAGAGGTGGTCTACATCGATCGCTTCGGCAACGTGATCACGAGCATCGGCCGCATGGTCTGGGAGGGACCTGTCCTGCACCTCGACCCCGTCTTCTCGGACGAGGAGCCGCGCATTGTCCGAGCGGACAAGCTCGTCGTGACGGTGGCGGGGCGTGAGATAGGGCCGATCCGGCGGACGTACGGCGAGGTGGCGCCCGGTGATGCGTTGGCCTTGGTCGGGAGTGAGGGTATGCTGGAAGTCGCAACCAATCGTGGGCACGGCGCGCGCGACATAGGGCTCAAGGTCGGCGATCCCGTCGAAGTGTCGCTGGCGCGAGAGTAGACAGCTCGCGGGCCGAGGTGTGTCGTCCGGGGCCGCCCGACGATGAAGTCGCCGGGCTACTATGATGCGCGGCCCGATGCATCGGGCTTCCGGGGCTGGCGGCGGGAGTTCACGTCTTTCCAGGAGGTGGCAATGGTGGACATCAGTGACTACTTCGTGATCGAGGGTGGTGCGCCCCTGTGCGGCGAGGTCTCGCCTGCCGGCAACAAGAATGCGGCACTGCCGGCGCTGGCGGCGTGCCTCCTTACCGACGAGCCTGTGACTCTGCGGAATCTGCCTGCCATCCGGGACGTTGAGGTGATGGCCGAATTGCTGGAGGCTCTGGGCGTCGACGTGCAGCGGCTGGATCCGCAGACCTGGCAACTCCAGGCCAAGGGGCTGGAACGCTCAGTCTCCGATCAGTTCGACCCCAACCAGTTCAGGGCGATCCGCGGTTCGATCCTGATGACGGGGCCGCTGTTGGCGCGGCTCGGTCGCCTCGTGATTCCGGCGCCAGGCGGCGACGTGATCGGGCGCCGCCGCGTGGACACGCACTTCCTGGCCTTCGAGGGTCTCGGGGCCAAGATCGGCGTAATCGATGGGCATTTCGAGGTCCGCGCCGACCGATTGACCGGCGCCGACATTTTGCTCGACGAGGCAAGCGTGACCGGCACCGAGAACGCTGTGATGGCTGCGGCCCTCGCCAAGGGCACAACGTTGATCCGCAATGCGGCGTCGGAGCCGCACGTGCAGGACCTCTGCCGGCTGCTCAACCAGATGGGCGCGCAGATCTCCGGTATCGGCACGAATGCACTGGAGATTCAGGGCGTCGACAGGTTGCACGGGGTCGACTTCACCATTGGGAGCGATCATATCGAGGTGGGGAGCTACCTGGCCCTGGCTG
Source organism: uncultured Chloroflexia bacterium (assembly GCA_963775195.1). Classification (GTDB taxonomy): domain Bacteria; phylum Chloroflexota; class Anaerolineae; order B4-G1; family SLSP01; genus PWVB01. Next base: position 536,001 of record CAVZIC010000015.1, on the reverse strand, counting down.
CAGCGACCCACGGGGAGCTGCTGATCCGCAATGCGATGCCCGAGAACTTGCGCATGGTGCTGATGACGTTTGATCGCCTGGGCATTGTGGCCGAGCCCCGCGGCGACGCGCTCTTTGTCCCCGGCGACCAGTCGCTGGCGGTGATCCCCGACATGGGCGGCGCGATTCCCTCCGTAGCAGATGCACCGTGGCCGGCCTTTCCTGCGGATCTGATGAGCATCGCGTTGGTGGCGGCGACGCAGTGCTCGGGGGTCGTGCTCTTCCACGAGAAGATGTTCGAGAGCCGCCTTTTCTTCGTGGACAAGCTGATCCCGATGGGCGCGCGGATCGTGTTGTGCGACCCGCACCGGGCACTGGTCTATGGGCCGTCCTCGCTGACGGGCGACGTCATGGAGAGCCCGGACATCCGGGCAGGCATGGCCATGCTCATTGCGGCACTGGCTGCGCGCGGCACGTCGACGATCCACAACATCCGTCAGATCGACCGCGGATACGAGCGGATCGAGGACAAACTGCGGCCACTGGGTGCCAAGATCGAGCGCTGCTGCGACGACGCCTGCGTGGTAGCATAGCGGCCAATGCACGATCAGGCGACTTTCGGAAAGCCACGACGCTTGGCGAAGGCCTTTGGGTTTTCCTCTTCGAACGATGCTATCAGGAAGGTGATGCGCCGTGGATGATTCGTTGCGCCGGCGACTGCGTAAGCTGGGCATCGTGCAGGGTCTGGGAGGGCTGAAGCCGTCCCCGGTTGATCAGCGGGTCGATGCGGATGCCGCCGGCGATACCGCCGACCCGCTGCGCCGGCCCGATGCCCGTGAGCCGGGCAGCATCCGCCTCCCTGGGGCCAATCGCCTTCCGGGCGGCGTCGTGCAGATGCCCCACGGCCCCTTCTGGCTGCTGCGGCGCACCTATCCTGCCGACTTCGTGCACGGGCGTCGGGCGTTCGGGGGTTTGAACGACGTCCCGCAGGAGGCCCTGGGGCTTTTCCAGGTCCCCGACCTCGGGCCGCGCCCCGCGTTCCTCGACACCGAGACCACCGGGCTGGCGGGTGGCGCCGGCACGCTGGCCTTCCTGGTCGGGGTTGGGGTTTGGGAGGGCAACGCGCTCGTGCTCCACCTGATCTTCATGCGCACGCCGGATGAGGAGCTTGCAGCGCTCAGCTATCTGACCGGGGTACTCTCGGGCGCCACGGGCCTGGTGACTTTCAATGGGCGGGGATTCGATGTGCCGATTCTGGAGACACGCTACATCATGAATCGGATGGCGCCAACGCCGCTCGCGCTGCCGCATCTGGATCTGCTCACGGTGGCGCGCCAGCTCTGGCGTGACCATCTTGCGTCGCGGCGGCTGGGTGAGCTTGAGACGCAAATCCTGGCGGTGGGACGCACCGAACAGGATCTCGACTCAGCGCTGATCCCGTTCCTCTATCGCCAGTACTTGGAGACGGGCGACGTCTCTGACATGGTGCGCATCTTCTACCATAACGAGATCGACGTGCTGACGTTGGCCTCGCTGTTGATTCACGTGGCGGGGATGGTCGCGACGCCTGAGGGGATGGCGCTGGCCGCCGGGGAATGGGCGGGGGTCGGACGGGTATTCGACAAGGCCGGCCGCGAGGATGAGGCGATGGCGGCGTGGGCGCGAGCGCTCTCTGACGATGGTGACGCGTTGAATCCCGACAGCGCAGCGCGGCTCCGGCTGGAGATCGGGCTACGCCACAAGCGGCGGGAGGCCTGGGCGGAGGCGATGGCGATCTGGGATGCCTGGATCTCGTCGGTCCCTACAGCGACGGTGCCGCTTGTGGAGAAGGCCAAGTACTATGAGTGGACCGCGGGGTCGCTGGAGGATGCGCTTGCCTGCACGACGGAGGCGCTGGGCCGAGCGGCCCTGCTGCCACGTGGCTCGAATCGAGCCAGGGTGTTGGAAGAGCTGCACCACCGGGAGGAGCGACTGCTGCGGCGATTGGCGAACGTGAGCGAAGCGGAGGGAGACGTCGAAATGGGTGGTTCAAGACGCGTGGTTCTGGCCACACACAACGCGGGCAAGCGCCGTGAGTGGGTGGCGCTCCTCAAGAGGCTTGATCTGGAGATCGTGCTGCCCGAGGAGATAGGCCTCGATATTGAGGTTAGCGAGACAGGCGATACGTACGTGGCGAACGCGTTGCTGAAGGCGCGGGCGCTCGCCGAGGCGTCGGGTCTTCCGGCCCTGGCGGATGATTCCGGGCTGGAGGTGGATGCGCTGGACGGCGCGCCGGGCGTCCGCTCGGCCCGGTTTCAGCCGGGATCGGACGAGGTGCGGTACGTCGCGCTGCTGGCTGCGCTGGACGGCGTGCCGCGGGCCGAGCGGTCGGCCCGGTTCCGGTGTGTGGCGGCGCTGGTGCTCCCGGACGGCCGGTCGTTCACGACCGAGGGCGTCTGCGAGGGCGTGATCGCCTCCGCGCCGGCGGGGGAAGGCGGGTTTGGCTACGATCCCGTCTTCTTCATCCCGGAGGCAGGGAAGACGATGGCAGAGCTGTCGACGGAGGAGAAGAACCGGATCAGCCACCGCGCGCGGGCGGCGCAGGCGATGCGGGAGTGTTGTCTGAAGCTGTGACTCAGAGCGTATGCCTCGTCGCCTTCAGCCTGGGCGCCGGGGCGGTGTGGGGCGTCACGGGGGAGTACGCGCCGGCGCGGGGCGTGATTGCTCTGTTCCTGACCCTGGGCGCGTCGGCAGCGCTCTCGCTTTGGGGGGGCCGGGACTGGGCGGTGCGCGCGGCGCCGCTCTGGGCCGCGGCAGGGTGGTTCGGTGGTGCCGTGGCGTGGGATTGGGCACTGGTCGCGGTTGTGGTGATGGTGGGGCTAGGGGTAGGGTGGGCCGGATCGGTCCCCGCGACGGTTGGCGTCTTTGTCGTGCTCGCCGTCGCGGTTGTTGCCGGCGCGGTGCCTGTGTGGTGTCTGCTCGCACTGATTGCGCTGCCGCCGGCGTGGAACCGAAAGACTGGTCCGATTTCTGGAAATGGACTAGTCTCAGACCGGTGGGCGGTGGCGTTCAACCTACAGCTACTGATCGGCTTTCTCATCAAAGGGATGGTGCGCTAGATGATGGATGTCTCAAAGCTTGAGAGTGACCTTCGCTCGTATCTGCCGGATAATCCTGCCGCAGGGGCGCTGGAGCTTCCCGCGCACCTTGTGTGGCCACGCTACGACGGCCGTTCAGTAGGGAACCTGGCGGCGACGGCGGCCCGGGCGCTGGGGGTGAGGCTGCAGGGCGTTCTGCCTCCGCTGGCCGAGGATCTGCTCGACGGGATGTTGGACGGCGTGAAGCGGGTGATGCTGTTAGTGATGGATGCCATGGGGTGGATGGCGCTTCGAGCTGCGATGGATCGCGGGCCCGATCTGGTTTTCCACCGGCTGGCGGAGCGCGGGCGGCTCGTGCCGCTGACGACGACGTTTCTTTCGACGACGAACAGCGTGTTGAGCGCCATCTGGACCGGGCACCCACCTGTGGAGCACGGGTTGCTGGCCTTCGAGCTCTACCTGCGCGAGTGGATGATGGCGGTCGAGGCGATCGGATTCTCGTCGCCCTTCGAGCCCTTCACCAACACGCTGACGCGGTGGGGGTTCGACCCCGAGGTCTTCCTGCCGGTGCCGTCGGTCGCGCAGCAGCTAGGGCCGCAGGGCATTCCTACCTATGCCGTGATCCACAAGCAGTTCACGACGACACCGCTCTCGCGGATGCATTTCCGGGGCGTCAAAGAGGTGCGCGGGCATAGCTACGCCTCCGACTTCTGGCTGACGCTGCGGCAGGTGCTGGAAGCCACCCGCGGGCGGCGCGCGTTGATCGGGGGGTATTGGCCCGCCGTGGACACGCTGGCGCACAAGCACGGGCCGGAGGATGTGTCAGGCGAGTCGGAGATCCGCGCGATCTCGCTGCTCATGGAGGATATCTTCCTGCGGCGGCTTGCGCCAGAGGACCGTAAGGGCACTCTCTTGCTGATGACGGCGGACCACGGTCAGATCGGCTCGCCGGCCGAAGCCTGCGCCGTCTACGCAGATCACCCGGCGCTCCGCGACAGCTTGTGGCTACCGCCCGTGGGAGAGAGCCGTGTGCCGTTCTTCTACGTCAGGAACGGCATGTTTGACGTTGCGTGGTCGTATCTCAATGCGCATTTCGGGGAAGACTTCACTTTTCTGACGCGAGATCAAGTGCTGGCGAGCGGCCTGCTTGGGCCGGGCGTAATGCATCCCGAGGTGCCGTTCCGGCTGGGCGACATCATCGGCGTGGCCAAGAGGAACGGCGCCTTCGCCCGGACGAAGGAGGACGTGAAGCGGCTAGCAGGGCGTCACGGCGGGCTGACGCCGGAGGAGATGCTGGTGCCGCTGCTGGCGGTGAGGCTGGACGCATAGCCCGTCATGCTTCCACACTACTTGGGGAGGGACTGATGCCGACAATCCGAATCGTGTTGGTGGGGTTGGGTAATCTGGGGCGGCGGTTTTGTGAGATCGTCGCGGAGCGGACTGAGATGCTGCAGGATCGGTACGGGCTGACCCTGGTGCTCGTAGGCGCGGCGGACAGTCGTGGCGCAGCGTATGATGCCGGTGGGCTGGATATGGCCACGGTGGCGCGGATCAAGCGCGAGGGCGGCACGGTCGCCAACTATCCCCGGGCGGGGCGTGTGGGATGGGGCGCCGTTGATCTGGTGCGTGAGGCGGAGGCTGACGTGTTGTTGGAGGCGTCGCCCGTGAACCTCGACCTGGGCGCTGAGCCCGCGCTCGCGTGCATTCGCCTGGCGATGGAGAAGGGGATGCACGTCGTGACGCCGAATAAGGGACCGCTGGTCGTCGCTTTCCGCGAGTTGCACGCCCTGGCTACCGCCAAGGGCGTGGCATTCCGCTATGACGGGACGGTCGCAGGCGGCGCACCCGCGCTGAACCTCGGCTGCCGCGATCTACGTGGGTCACAAGTGCGGCTGATTGAGGCAGTCCCGAACCTCGTCACGGGGTATGTGATGGATGTGCTTGCCGACGGTGCGTCGTGGGATGACGCGATCAAGCAGGCCAAGGAGTCGGGTGCTCTGGAGGGTGACGGCTCATGGGACCTGGAGGGGTTCGATGCCGCTGCAAAGCTGGTGATCCTCGCCAACGCGGTGCTCGGTGTCGATGCCAGGATGGATGACGTAGTACGCACGGGGATCACACAGATCCCGGTAGCAGCGCTCCGGGCGGCTGCGGCACGGGGCGAACGCTACCGGCTGTTGGCCCGCGCGGAACGGTTGCCGGACGGCGGCTATGAATTGACCGCGGTGCCCACGCCGATGCCGGCTGACCACCCGCTCGGGCGGTTGGGGCGGCGGCAGATGGGCGTCGTCTATTCCACCGACATCTACGGCACGCTCACGCTGATCATCGATGAGCAGACGCCCATTCCGTCGTCGGCCTCTATGCTCAGGGATCTGCTCGACATCTATGTCGACGACCACGCGACGATCGTCGCCCTGCAATGATCCAACACCACCCGGATTCCCAGTCGACGAGTCGGGCACATCGCCTCTTTCGTGCTTCCCTGGTCGCCCTTGCGGCGGGCCTGGTACTGTTGGGGGGCGTGCTGCTCCTGGGCGGGGGCCTTGGTGAGGTCCCGGCGCAGGCCCCAGATCCCCCGACGGCAGACAATGGAGCGGCGTCCCTGATGCCGCAGGTTCTCTCGGTCGCCACGCGGCCTTCGGACGCATCCAGGGCGACGCCGCAGGAGGCCGATACTCCGACGGTCGCCGCGACGGCATCCTCAGTGCCGCCGACCCCTTTGCCGCCCACGGCGGCGCCACCGACGGTGGCCCCGACGGCTACAGAGCTCCCGCCGGCGCCAACTGCGTCGACACCGGTTTCCGATACCGTCGCTGGGGTCGTCACGGAGACGGTGGCCACCGACACTGCGGTGCCTACGGCCACAGTGCTGATCACGACGCCCGTGAGGCCCGAGGATCCCGGATCGCCTTTCTACCAGCGCATGTGGGTGGGTCTCTATGGCACGCCGCTCGGACGCGGTCTGGGTATTCTCGGCACAGCGACGGCTACAGAGACGGTGTCGATGGCGGTCGGCCAGGCATTGGCCTACCAGGAACTGATCACGTCGGCAACGGTGGTTCCGTTCTTCCATATGGTGGTCACCATCGCCGACAAGCATCCCGGCGCGGATGGCGACTACGTGCACCGCGTGCCGACGGAGACCGTGCATCTATGGATCGACGTAGGGCGACAGAACGGGCTGCTGAGTGTGGTCGACATCCAGCCCGGGTACAGTGAGATCACGAACGAGCTCGCGTATGTCCACGAGTTCGTAAGCCAACCTGGTGTGCACCTGGCCATCGATCCGGAGTTCATGATGCTGGATGGCGTGTCGATACCCGGCGAAACCATCGGGTCGATGACGGGCGCCCTTGTCAACGTGGCACAGGCGTGGCTGAACGACGTTGCTGCTGCCAGTGGCGAGCGCAAGGTCCTTGTGATCCACGAGTTCGACGACAGGATGTTCAGCGGCAAGGAGGACATCGTCGCTTACCCACTGGTCGACCTGGTCTGGGATGCCGACGGGTTCGGCGGGCCGGGGGCGAAGATCGGCGACTATCAGCAGTACGCGCGCGAGCCGGGGTATGAGTACGGGGGCTTCAAGCTCTTCTATAACTACGATACGCCTCTGATGACGCCGTCGCAGGTGATTGGGCTGGAGCCGTTGCCGGCGTTTGTGGTGTACCAGTGAGCGTTGACACGTGGGAACGTGCTAACGTTGGGTCCGCAACGATGATGGATCGGGCAAGCGTGTTGATCGAGCAGCTCGGCCTCGAAGCGCACCCGGAGGGCGGGTACTTCCGGGAGGTGTTCCGGTCGGCTGCCTTCGTGCGGCCCGACGACGCCCGCGGCGAGCGTGCCGCACTCACGACGATCTGTTTCCTCCTGGTGAAGGGGCAGGTGAGCGTGTGGCACCGCGTCCGCTCGGACGAGGTCTGGCACTTCTACGAGGGCGATCCGCTGGAGCTGACGTGGATCGACGTCGAGGCGAAGGACGTAGGCACCCACCGGCTGGGTCCCGTCGCCGAGGGCCAAGCGCCCGTCGCGGTAATTCCCGCGGGGTTCTGGCAGGCCGCGCGCCCGCTTGGCGCGTACGCCTTGGTGGGATGCACGGTGGGGCCGGGGTTCGAGTATGTCGACTGGGAGTTGGCCGGCACGACGCGCGACGGATAACGAGTGACGATCGACGGGCCGTCGGAGTGCCGAGTGCCCAAACGATAAAGGCCAACCGCGGTTACTCGATGTCCTCATCGAGCAAGTAGTGGCAGAACCAGGCGAAGTTCTGGTGCATGACGGCGTGGTTCTCGCGCGGCTTGGTGATCGGATGGCCCATGCCGGGGTAGATGTAGAGTTCGACGGGCACCCCCATTTCCTTGAGACCCCTGTAGAGCTCCATGGCGTTGGAGAGCGGAACGCGATGATCGTCGCTTCCGTGCTGGATGAGCATCGGCGTGTGCGCCTTGGCGAGGGCGCTGATGGGCGCGGTCTCGACGTAGCGCGCGCGGTCGCGGAAGGGCGACCCCGAGAGGTAGTCGAGCGTAAAGTCGGGGATGTCGTTGCTGACGTGGTAGGTGTACCAGTCGGAGATGCCGGCGCCGACAGAGACGGCGCGGAATTTCCCGGAATGCAGGCCGGCGAAAGCGGAGATGTAGCCCCCCTGTGACCAGCCCATGCAACCGACCCGGTCCGGGTCCACGTGGCCAAGGGCCACGAGGTGGTCGACCGCGCTCTCGATATCCCAGAGGTCGCCGACGCCGAGGTTGTTGACGTTCAGCTCCACGAAGGCCTGCCCGCGTCCGATCGATCCACGGTAGTTGGGCTTGAGCACCAGGACATCCCTGTCTGCGAACTGCACGGACGGGTAGGTGCGTAGATCCTCGCCCGAGATCAGGACCTCCGTCGAGAGCCACGAGGGCCCGCCGTGGACGACCAAGACCAGGGGATAGCGCCGGGATGGGTCGAAGTCCGAGGGCTTGCGGAGCACCCCTTCGATGATCGTGCCGTCACGGCTCTCCCAGGTGATGGTTTCTACCGTCCCCAGGTCCCAGACATCCAGGGCCCTGGCGACGTCAGTAACGGAGGTGGGCTGCACTCGGCACTGACCCTCGCCATCACAGCATCCTGCGGGTGCGAGATCGGCGACGTAGACCTCGGGGACCGTAAGCGCGCTTGCTCCGACGAAGGCAAGCCGACCCTGTGTGGAGGCGTGGAGACCGGAGGTCGGGTGGATGCCCCCGAAGTCGATGGGGGCAACCGTGCCATCCTCGTGCAGGTGGGCTGCGCGCATGACGGTACCGTCGGCGTAGAGGGCGAGTATGCCGCAGTCGAACCAGCCCTGGTCGACGACGGTGCGATCGAGTGAAGCCGTCAGGTTGCGCATCGCCGCCGTGAAGTCCTCGGCGTCAGCCGCCGCCACCGCCGCGTCGACGTCGATGACCCACAGATCCTCGCGCGTGTACATTTTCAGATCGCGCCCCTGGTATCCCACCAGGAGCTTTCTGCCGTCCGGCGACACCGCCACGATATGTGCGCCGCGTGGGGTAGCCAGCCGCGTCAGGCTGCCAAGGTAGCTGGCATCCGGGTCCTCCCGGACCGTGTCACCTTCCTTCGCCGGGGTTCCTTCCTTTCCCGCCCTCTGCTTCTCGCTCTCGCGCCGCAGATGCTCGTCGAGCGCAGCATCAGGATTCACGGCGATTCGGTAACTCGACGTCTCGCGGTAGTAGACGAGATCATCTCTCGTGCGACACGTGAGATAGATAGCATCACCCGTTGGTGATGGCACGACACTCTGGATGCTCAGGGGCTCCTCAAGGAGACGGCTGAGCTCGACCACGGGCCGCAACAACCTCTTGGCCTCGTCTTCGGTGGAGGCCCGCGCCTGTGCCTCGTAGGCCCTAAGCTGGGACAGCCCCACATAATACAGGGCTGAGACGCTGGCTTCCTGCTCGAAGTGTGTGAACTGCCCGAAGAGGTCGTTACGGGCCCTCTGCTCGGCCCGCTCGGGGTCGTCCGCCTGATATAGGATGCCCCCGGCGAAGGGCTCACTCCACTTCACGCCGCCCTCGTGGTGGGTGACCTGCCACCCTTCGCCGACGAGATTCTCGTAGATACGAACCTGCGGCCCACCGCCGTCCCAACCGCTCTGTCGGCGCACGGCAAGCGTGTGGTCGTCGATCCACGACATCTGGGCGACGCCTCCCTTGCGGGTAAGGGGCGTAGTGAGGCCCGAGTCTAGGTCGTAGATGTAGCATATACTCTCGTAGCAGTCGTCCTGCCAATTGGTTACCTGGACGGTGAACGCCAGGCAGGTGCCGTCGGGCGAGATCCGCACTGCGGACGGGAGGCTGAGCATCAGCATATCGCGGAGCGACGGATGGTAGGGTGCTTGGGGTGTAGCCTGTGGCTCTTGGGGCGTCGTCATCACGGGCCTCCTCAGTGGTTGGATTCGTTCGGCGCATAGGTTGTAGCACGAGATGGAAAAGATGCAAAACTGGTGAGGACTCCGACTGGGAGAATCCCGCCGCGATGATGGACCCGGCGCAGTCGATCGGGGCGTCGCTCAAGGCTGCCGCACTGCGGATTGAGACCGAGGAGCTGATCACAGCCTTGCGCCTGCGGCGGCCCGGGCTGGTGGCGACGCGGGACTCTGGCGAGTAGTTCGATGCTGTGCACTACGCCGAGATGGCGCGGGGATTGCTGACCTACCACGCCGAGTTGGCGCGAGAGACGAGCGACCGGACGGCCAGGTTGCTCGGCCTGTGCGACGTGATCATGGCTGACAACCCGGCCCACGTAATGCGGTGCGAGCTCGGCCGGGGGAAGGTGCTGGTCCTTGCCCACAACCAGCGCCTCCAGCGCGGGCGGTCGGAGTGGCAGTTGGGGCCCAATCTACTCGCTTGGTGGCCGTTGGGTGCACACCTTGATGCGATGCTCGGGGTGGGGTATGCGGTCATCGGTTCGGGCGTGGTTCGTTCGGAGGCGAATGGGATCGGCGAGCCCGAGGAACTCGACCGATCTCCCGCTGTCGGGGAGGAGCGTGGCGGGCTTCGATGGGTTGATCGTGGTCGACGACACGGGGTACGACCTCGGCGGGGTGTCGCTGAGTTGACATTCCGGTGGTTCATTCTATACTGTAGATACTATACATTCGTCAAAGACGACGAACGGGAGGAGTAGGTGGTGGGGGCGTGGAGCCCCCGGCGCTGGTGCAGAGAGGAGGGCCTCCGGCTGAAAGCCCTCTGCAGTGCGAGCCACCGAAGGTCGCCCGGGAGTTGAGTGGCTGAGGCGTCGAGCGATCGGCGCTTAGGCGGCTACGGATTCGCCCGTTATCGCGAGGACCCTTCGTCGAGCACACTGCGCGCCGGCTGAGGGTCACAGAGATGCACCGAGCCGGTGAGGGCACCGGTCAGGTGAATCAGGGTGGTACCGCGGAGCCCAATCCGTCCCTGGGATGGAGTGGGCTCTTTTGCGTTGATAGGTTTGAACGTTGTCACGTTTACACGTTACACGTTTCGGTCGCCTATCACGTCCAAACGTGCCAACGTGGAAACGTTCTAACGGAGGGTTTTATGCGACTGCCAAAGCGATATCGTGCCGAGGAAGCGGAGCCGCGGATTGCGGAGTTCTGGGCGGCGCAGGGCGTCTATCACTTCGACCGTGAGGATGCCGGGCGCCGGGTCTACGCGATCGATACGCCGCCCGCGACGGTGTCGGGCCATTTGCACCTGGGGCACGTCTACTCGTACAGCCACACGGACTTCGTCGCGCGCTATCACCGGATGCGTGGCGACAACGTCTTCTACCCGATGGGGTTCGACGACAACGGGCTGCCGACGGAGCGGCTGGTCGAGCGATGGGAAGGCGTGCGGGCGGAGGACGTCGGGCGCGCGGCCTTCATCGAGCTGTGCCTCGCGGTAAGCGAGCGCGCCGAGGTCGACTACCGGACGCTGTGGCAGCGGCTGGGGCTCTCGATCGACTGGCGGCATACCTATCGGACCATCGACGCGTCGTCGCGCCGGGTCTCGCAGGCGTCGTTCATCGACTTGGTGCGCAAGGACCTCGCCTACCGGCAGGAGGCGCCGACGATCTGGTGCCCCACGTGCCACACGGCGATCGCCCAGGCGGATCTGAACGATCTAGCCCGCGAGAGCGTCTTCTACACGCTGGCCTTTGGGTTGGGCGGTGGCGGCACGCTCGAGATCGCCACGACGCGGCCTGAGTTGCTGCCCGCCTGCGTCGCGGTCTTCGTCCATCCGGGTGACGTGCGGTACGCGGCGCTGGTGGGCCGAGAGGCGCGTGTGCCCTACAGTGGGCAGTGGGTACCGATCCTGGCCGATCCGGGTGCCGACCCCGAGAAGGGGACCGGCGCGGTGATGTGCTGCACCTTCGGCGACGTCACCGATGTCGGCTGGTGGTACACGCACGATCTGCCGCTGCGGATCGCGATCGACCGGCACGGGCGGATGACCGAGCTCGCCGGCGCGTTGGCAGGACTGACCGTGGAACAGGCACGGGCGACGATCGTGGCCTCGCTGGCGACGCAGGGGCTGCTGCTTGGGCAACGTCAGATCGAGCAGACGGTCCGGGTGCACGAGCGATGCGATACGCCGGTGGAGTACGTCGTGACCAAGCAGTGGTTTGTGCGGGTGCTGGATTTCAAGCCCGAGTTGCTCGCCGGCGGGGCCGAGGTGCAATGGCACCCGCCCTACATGCTGGCCCGTTACCTCGAGTGGGTAGAGGGGTTGGCCTGGGACTGGTGTGTGTCGCGCCAGCGGGCTTACGGCGTGCCCTTCCCCGTCTGGTATTGCGCCGAGTGTGGCGAGGTGGTGCTTGCCGACGAGGAGGATCTGCCGGTGGATCCGACGTCGACCGAGCCGAGGCACGTGTGTTCGTGCGGCAGCACGGGCTTCGTCCCCGAGGCAGACGTGATGGACACTTGGGCGACGTCGTCAATGTCGCCGCAGATCGTGGGCAAGTGGCTTGACGACCCGGCGCTTTATGCGAAGGTGACGCCCTTCGCGCTACGCCCGCAGGCGCACGAGATCATCCGCACCTGGGCCTTCTACACCATCGTCAAGTCTCTCCACAACTTCAGTGCGGTGCCCTGGCAGCACGCGGCGATCTCGGGGTGGGGGCTGGCGCCCGAGGGCACGGGTAAGATCAGCAAGAGCCGCGGCGGTGGTCCGATGCCACCGTTGGAGATGATCGAGACCTATTCTGCGGACGCGGTGCGCTATTGGGCGGGGAGTACCGGGCCGGGGCGCGATGCCTTGATCAGCGAGGAGAAGGTCCAGGCCGGGGCGAAGCTGGTGACCAAGCTGTGGAACGTGGCACGGTTTTCGGCGCGGTTTCTCGATGTCGACGGCGGCGCGGAGGTGCCGGATGACGTGCTCACGGCAGGCGACCGGTGGCTGCTGGCGCGGGTGGCGCACGTCGTGCGAGCGGCGACCGAGCATTTCGAGTATTACGACTACGCCGCCGCCAAGAGCGAGGTCGAGCTCCTTTTTTGGCGCGATCTGGCGGACAACTACCTGGAGATGGCGAAGCTGCGGCTCTACGGTGAGGACGCGGAAGCGTCGGTGGGCGCGCGGATGGTGCTCGCGACTCGCGCTTGATGCGATCGTGAAGCTGCTGGCGCCGTTTCTGCCTTACGTGACCGAGGAGATCTGGCAGCATCTCTTCGCACCCGAGCCGTGGGCGAGCTCGCTGCATCGGGCCGCTTGGCCCGAGGTCGACGAGCGGTGGGAGGACTCCGAGGCGGAGGCACGCGGGGAGACGCTGATCGAGATCGCGACGGCGGTGCGCCGTTACAAGAGCGAGCGGTCGATGTCACTGGGCGCGGAGCTGGAGGAACTGGTACTGGTGGTGAGCGACCCGGCATTGGCGGCATGGTTGGCGGAGGCGGGGCCCGACTTGCGGGGCGTGACGCGATCGAGGACCGCCGAGGTGCGGGCGGAGATGGGCGCGGCGGAGGTAGTGTTGGAGCGGGAGGGGCTCCGCGTTGGCGTGCGGGGACACGACTGACCCGCTGTTCGTGGCGGGCACTTTCGTCGCCGTCTGCGGCGCGAGTGCCTGGCACCTGGGACGGTGGGCCTACGGTCCGGTTGCCGTGGTGCCGGGGAGCCTTCCGAGGTCCCCGGCACCTGAAGAGAAGGCATTCGTGGCCGCGGGCTCTATGTCTCAAGTGCCGGGGACTTCAGAAAGATCCCCGGCACTAACCGAGAACCGATAACTGGGGGTCCTATGACTGAGCTATCGAAGACGTACATACCTGAAGAGCACGAAGAAGAGATCTATGCCTGGTGGGAGCGCGAGGGGTATTTCAAGCCGGAGACGATGATCGAGCTGGGGACGGCCAGCGCCGATGGGCCGCGGTTCTGTATCACGATGCCGCCGCCCAACGTGACGGGGATCCTGCACCTGGGCCACGCGATCACGGCGGCGGTCGAGGATCTGGTGACGCGGTATCACCGAATGCTGGGCCACGAGACGCTCTACCTGCCGGGCAGCGATCACGCGGGCATCGCGACGCAGAACGTGGTGGAGCGCGAGTTGGCCAAGGAGGGGCTCACGCGGCACGATCTGGGCCGTGAGGCTTTCGTGGCGCGGGCGTGGGCGTGGAAAGCGCAGACGCAGGCGCGGATCACGGCGCAGCACCGCAAGCTGGGCATCTCGTGCGACTGGGAGCGCGAGCGCTTCACCCTGGACGAGCAGTTGAGCCACGCCGTGCGCGTGGCCTTCGTGACACTCTACGAGCGCGACCTGATCTACCGCGGCCCCTACCTGGTGAACTGGTGCCCGCGGTGTGAGTCGGCGATCTCGGATCTGGAGGTGGAACCGCACGAGCATCAGAGCCATCTGTGGACTATTCGCTATCCGATCGTTGACGCTGACTGGGACGGGCCGAAGCACGCGTGGGGCAGCGGGCGATGGGCCGAGGGCGCCACGCGCTTCATCGAGATGGCGACGACGCGGCCCGAGACGATCCTGGGCGACTCGGCGGTGGCGGTGAACCCCGAGGACGCGCGGTGGACCGGGCTGATCGGCGAGACGGCGTTCCTGCCCGCGGTGAACCGGCCGATTCCGGTCGTCGCCGACGAGGCGGTGCGGCCCGAGTTCGGCACGGGCGCGGTGAAGGTGACGCCTGCGCACGATCCGACCGACTACGAGATCGGGATGCGGCACAACCTGCCGCAGATCAACGTGCTCACCGAGACGGGCAGGATGAACGCCAACGCGGGCCCCTACGAGGGATTGGATCGCTTCGACTGCCGCGAGGCCATCGTCGCCGACTTCGAGAAGGAAGGGCTGCTGGTTAAGGTGGAGGACTACACCCACACGATCGGTCACTGCCAGCGCTGTGACACCATCGTTGAGCCGATGATCAGCACTCAGTGGTTCGTACGCACCAAGCCGCTGGCAGCGAAGGCGATCAGGGCGGTGGAGACAGGCGCGATGCAGATCGTGCCCGAGCGCTTTGAGAAGGTCTTCTTCCACTGGATGGAGAACATCCGCGATTGGTGCATCAGCCGCCAGCTTTGGTGGGGGCACCGGATCCCGGTGTGGTACTGCGACGACTGCGATGAGGTGTGGAGCTCTGTGGAGGATCCCGACGAGTGCCCTTCGTGCGGCAGCCACAGCTTCCACCAGGATGAGGACGTGCTGGACACGTGGTTCTCGTCGGGGCTGTGGCCGTTCTCGACGCTGGGGTGGCCCGATGCGGACTCGTCCGATCTGAAGCGCTTCTACCCCAATGACATGCGCGAGACCGGGTACGATATCCTCTTCTTCTGGGTGGCCCGCGAGACGATGCTGGGGCTGGAGCTGACGGGGCGCGCGCCCTACAGCACGGTCTACCTGCACGGGCTGATCCGCAACGAGCACGGGGAGAAGATCAGCAAGTCGATGCCCGACGCGTGGAAGTACGACCCGCTCTACATCATCGAGGAGTACGGCACCGACGCGCTGCGGTTCACGCTGGCGACGTCGGGGACGCCGGGGAACGACATGAACCTCGACCCGCGGCGATTGGAGGGAGCGCGCAACTTCGCCAACAAGATCTGGCAGGCGACGCGCTTCATCCTGATGAACGTCGGCGATGCGACACCTCAGAGGCCGGCCGATCTCGACCCCGCGCGGCTCACGCTGGTCGACCGGTGGATCCTGAGCCGGATTCAGACGCTCTCGGGCGAGGTCACGCGGCTGATCGAGGCGTATCAGTACGGAGAGGCGGGGCGCCAGGTCCGCGACTTCCTGTGGGACGAGTTCTGCGACTGGTACATCGAGGCGGCCAAGATCCGGCTGTACGACGAAGAGGGCGACAAGACGACGCCGCGGACGGTGCTGCTGGCGGTGCTGGAGCAGGCGATGCGGCTGCTGCACCCGTTCATGCCGTTTGTGACCGAGGCCATCTGGCAGGCATTGCCTAAGGCTGTGACGGAAGGTCCGGCCCTGATCGTGGCGGCGTGGCCCGAGGTTGAGGAAGCCTGGGTCGACGCCGACGCCGAGCGGGAGATGACCGCGCTGATGGAGTTGATCCGGGGCATCCGGATGGTGCGGTCGGAGTACAACGTGGAGCCGGCGCGGCGCATCGCGGCGACGCTCGCCGCGGGATCCTCAGCGGCGAAGGTGGCGACGAACCGGGACCTGCTGAGTTCGCTGGCCCGCCTGGATGCGGAGCGGTTGACCATCGTCGAGACGACGGAGCCGCTGGCGCAGTCGGCGTCGGTGGTGGTGGGCGACGTGGTCGCCTACCTGCCGCTCGCGGGGATGGTCGACCTGGAGGCGGAGCGGGCGCGGCTGGCGAAGGAGCTGGCGAATCTAGAGGGGCGGATCAAGGCGAGCGAGGGACGGCTGGCGGGACCGTTCGCGGAGCGGGCGCCCGCGGCGATTGTGGCGAGGGAGCGCGAGAGCCTGGCGGCGATGCAGGTGGAGGCGGAGGGGCTGCGGGAGCAGATGGCGCGGCTATCGGAATAGCCGGGCGGCTATCGGAATAGCCGGGCGCCTATCGGAATAGGCGAGGGGCTACCAGAATAGCCGGGCGGCTAGAATACTAGCCGCCGTGGGACGAGTCCCGCGGCTGAAATGATAGGCCCGGTCAGCCGGGCTGGAGAGGTGCTAGGGCAAAATCAGTGGCGCCGTTCGGGAAAGGTTTTTCGCCTCGAACGTATGCCTTGAGAACCTATTACCGAAAAGATGCTATGCAACTGCACTAGATAGTGCCGGAAGCATCGTGCCGTCTGGGGTGCGATGCTCCCGGCACCTGTCTTGGTACTGCTAGTAGATCGGCAGGTTGGTTCGTAGTAACCGATTCATCGGTTCCGGGGCCGCCTTCTGAGGCACCAGAACGACTGAAGTCGTCACTACGAACCCCAGAAATGAGCTTAGCATAGGCGTGGATCAGCCGGTGTCGCATGCCCACGATGTCGTCCCAGGGGATTTCCGGAAGCCGCTGTTTGGTAGGCGGTGTGACCCTAGAAGCGGCCTCACCTACGATCTCGATCGCCTTTACGAGCGCGAGAACGAGTTGGCGGTCGGTGTCCAGATCGGCACGCGTCCGGTCTGGTGCAAAGCCGATGGCTTCACGGGCTGCATCCAGCATGTGCCGGAGCCGGATGGCGTCATCCCTCAGCATACTGCACCACCGCCTCGTCCAACACTTGCCTGCGGAAGTAGCGGCTGAGATCCTCGGGCGTGCGGAGATCGATCTTGCGTCCACCAAACAAGCCGGATAGCTCACGCTCCATACGGGCCATTCCGAGCAGACCGGGAATGTGGTTCGGCTCGAATTCCACAAGGATGTCGACGTCGCTGTCGGGGCGGAAGTCCGAACGCAACGCCGAGCCATAGACGGCCAAGCGCCGGATGTGCCTCTCCCGACAGAACTGCGCCAACTCCACTTGCCGAATCTCTACGGGCATCATATCTGCAGTATACGGGGCTGCCGTGTTGCGTCAATCCCTAAGCGCACACGGCACACTGTGACGTCATTCGGTCAGGCCATCCAGAGATCGACGAAGTCGAAGGCGTCGACGTCGACGAGGCCCTGATCGGTGAGTTTGAGGTGCGGGATGACCTCCAGCGCGAGGAAGCCGAGCTGCATCAGGGGGTCGTGAAGCGGCGAGCCGAGGGCGCGGACGGCGGCGAGGAGGTCGTCCATCTGGCGGCGGACGGTCTCGACGGGTTGGTCGGACATCAGGCCGCCGATGGGCAGCGGGACGGCGGCGAGAAGCTCGCCGTCCCGAACGGCGACGAGGCCGCCGCCGAGGTCTTTGACGGCTCGCACGGCGGCACGCATCTCTTCGTCGCTGACGCCGGCGACGACGATGTTGTGGCAGTCGTGGGCGACGGTGCCCGCGATGGCGCCGGCCTTGAGCCCGAGGCCCTGGGCAAAGGCGAGGCCGACGTTGCCGGTGCCGCGGTGGCGCTCGATGGTGGCGATCTTAACCAGGTCGCGGTCGAGGTCGACCACGGCCTCGCCGTCGACGATACGGGCGTCGAGGATGCGAGTCTCGGTGACGAGCTGGTCGGGCACGACGCCGATCACGCGCAGGCGCGTCCCCTCAGCCGGGATGCGGAACGAGATCGCGTCGGGGTCGATGGTCACGCGGTGCCAGACGGCCGAGAGGTCGACGTCGGCAGGGGCCAGCGCCCGGGTCAGTGCGCCGTCCTCGGCGACGACCTCGCCACCCGCGATGACCAGCCTCGCCCGGAAATCCTCGAGCGACGGCGTGACGACGAGGTCGGCGCGGCGGCCCGGGGCGATGGCGCCCCTGTCCGTCAGTCGAAAAGCCTCAGCACCGTTGAGCGTAGCGAGGCGCACCGCGGTCACCGGGTCGAGCCCGGCCCCGATCGCCAGGCGGATGTGGTGGTCGATGCTGCCCTGGTCGATCAGGTCGGCGGGGTGGCGATCGTCGGTGGCGAAGGCGAAGCGCCGCGCGTTCTGGGGCGTGACCGCGGGCAGTAGATCGAGCAGGTTCCGCGCGGAGGTCGCCTCACGCATCAGCACCGTCATCCCCAGCCGTACCTTCTCCAGTGCCTCCTCTGGCGTGGTGCTCTCGTGGTCGGTCGAGGGACCGGCGGCGACGTAGGCCTGCAGCCAGCCTCCGGTGATCCCCGGCGCGTGCCCGTCGATGTGGCGGTCCTGGAAGGCCAGGAGCTTTTCGATCGCGCCCGGCAGGCCCAGCACGGCGCCGGGCACGTTCATGAATTCCGCCAGCCCGATCACGCGCTCCAGATCCTCGAGCGCGACCAGATCCTCCGCCTCCAGTGTGGCCCCGGCGGTGCCCATATGGGTCGCCGGCACGCACGAAGGCAGGTTGACGAAGACTGTGAGCGGGAGGCCGCGAGACGCGTCGAGCATGAAGCGGATGCCTGCAGCCCCGGCGACGTTGGCGATCTCGTGGGGGTCGGTGACGACCGTGGTGACGCCGTGGGGCAGGACTGCGCGGGCGAACTCGACGGGGCGGCACATCGAGGACTCGATGTGGACGTGGGCATCGATCAGGCCCGGGACGACGATCGCGCCGTCGAGGGCGATCGTCTGCTTGCCGGTGTAGCCGTTCCCGACGGCTGCAATGGTGTCGCCTGCAATGGCGACCTGGGTGTCGAGGACCTCGCCTGTGAGAACGTTCACAACGTGCCCGCCGTCGAGCAGTAGGTCGGCCGGCTCGTCGCCGCGGGCGACGGCCAGGAGATGGGAAAGCTGGTTACGGTCCATTCGGCCCTCCTCAGATGCGGCAGATGTGATCTGTGGGTCGATTATAGGGGAAGCTGGGTGGTTGGGTAGTAGGGTGGTTCCGCTATTCCCCCTCCGGGGGAAATGGAATCTGCTTCACGCCAAACCATGCTCAAGAAGCAGCGCCTCGTCGGCCAGGAGCTCGGCCGTCGGGCCGTCGGCGACGATGCGCCCCTGGTCCATCACGATCGTACGGGTGCACAGATCGCGGACGAGGGCGAGGTCGTGGGTGGCGATGAGCTCGGTCGGCTGGAGGCTGTGGAGCAGCTCGATGAGCTCGCGGCGGGCGCGGGGGTCGAGTCCCGCGGAGGGTTCGTCGAGCACCAGGATCTCGGGCAGCATGGTGAGCACGGTGGCGATGGCGATACGCTTTTTCTCGCCCAGGCTGAGGTGGTAGCTCGCGCGGGAGACGTAGTCCTTCATGCCCACCGCCGTGAGGGCTTCGGTCACGCGACGCTGCACCTCATCGGCCGGGTGGCCCTGGTAGATGGGACCAAAGGCGACGTCGTCGAAGACGGTGGGGGAGAAGAGTTGGTCATTGGGATCCTGGAAGACGAGGCCGACGGCGGCGCGGACGGCGCCGAGGTGCTTCTCGTCGACGATCAGCCCGCAGGCGTCGACCCGACCTCGCTGTGGCAGCAGCAGGCCGTTGAGGTGGAGAAGCAGGGTGGACTTGCCGGCGCCGTTGGGCCCGATCAGGGCGACTTTCTCGCCGGCCTCGATTTTGAGTGAGATGGACGTGAGGGCCTCGCGGCCGTCGGGGTAGCGATAGGTGAGGTCGGCGATCTCTATGCTGTTATGGTGCATGTAGCGACGCCTCTGGAGGCAGACTCCCTTGTGGATGGATAGCGGGCGGATCTGTGATCCGCGGGGGCCATTTGTCTAGCCCGCGGATCACAGATCCGCTGGGAACTAACATCGGGACGCAGATCGGCTGGGAACGAGCACCGGGATACAGATCCGCTGGGAACGAGCACCGGGACGCAGATCGGCTGCGGAACGAGCACCGGGATACAGATCCGCTGGGAACGAGCACCGGGACGCAGATCCGCCGGCAACGAACACTGGGATGCATCCGCCGGGCCCGGTGCACCACGCAGGGTGTGTTTTTCATCCCCACAGAAGCCCTCCCGCCGCGGCGAGCAACGCAAGGCCAACGCAGGCGGCTACGGTTGCTGCACGCAGGGCCGGCGCGAGAGGGGGCACCGGAAGGGCGCGTGGCTCGCCGTCATAGCCGCGCGCACACATGGCGGCGTAGGTGCGGTCGGCACGCTCCAGCCCGCGCAGGAAGAGGTTGCCTGCCATGCCGCCCGTGACGGCGGCGCGCCAACGAAGGCTGCCGCCGGGCCTTGCCTGTGCTGCGGGATCGGCGCCGCTGCGCGCCGCGCGAGCCCGAATGAGGCGCCGGGCCTCGTCCACGAGCACGAAGAGGTAGCGCCACATCAGGCCAAGAGTCGAGACGATGAGGCGCGGCACGCGCAGACTGCGCAGCGCGACGAGCATGCTAGCCATCGGCGTGGTCGCCGTCAAGATGACCGAGGCCTGGACGGAGAGGGCCGATTTCGCGGCGATAGATGCCGCGTCGGAGAGGCCCTGGGCCGTGATCGTCCATCCCCACGGCAGCCGCCAGAGCGTCGTGCCGGGCGTCGTGAAGGCCAGCGGGACGGCCGCGAGCGCGAAGGGAATGGCGAGCGCAACGCGGGTTGCCACGCGCCGGGCCGGCAGTTCGGCGACGACCGCTGCGCTCACGACCAGAGCCAGCAAGAGCACGAGGACCGGCCAGGCGCCGAAGGGCACGAGGGCGGTCGTCAGGATGTAGGTCAGCGTCACGACGACCTTGGGGCGGGCGTCGAGCCTGTGCATCAGGCTCGATCCGGTGAGATAGGGGTCGAGGGTGGCGTAGGTCATCGGGCGATCCGAGGAAGACCTTTGGGGTCTTCCTGTTGTGAGAGTATCTTCAGTCGCGGGAAACCCCAAAGGTCTCGGTATGGCGCACGCTGCACGCTATAGCGCCGGCATGCGGCGCTTGCGTAGGTAGGCAACCCCGAGCGCAGCCCCGAAGACGATGGCGACGCCGACGATGCCGGCCAGAATAGTCGCCAGTGCTTCGTTAGAGAGGCCGGGCACCGCGTAGTCCGGAATGACTCCGAACAGTGGGCCGCGGGCCATATCCAGGAAACCTTGCCGCTCGGCGACCCATTCGAGCCCGTCGGGATGCGCGGAGGCCAGCGGCGAGAGGACCGCCAGCAGCACGGCGATGGCAAGTCCCCCGATCCATACAGCCCGCCCTGACGTAGCCGGCGCCGACCCCTCGCTGACCAGCTCAGGTCTCGCCGCCCTCACAAATGCCAGAGCCCCAGCGGTGATCAGACCCTCACCGATGCCGATCAGGGCGTGGATCCCGGCCATGGCCGGGACGGCAACGTTGGCGGGCGAGGTGCCGGAGAGCGCGAGCTCGAGCGCGCACGCCAAGGAGGCGATGAAGACCGAGAGCCAGCCGGCGCCGAACCCTGCCACTGCGGCACTCCAGGGCTTTCTCCCGGCGACCCGGCTGAGCGCGCGGTAGGTGAAGTAGGCCACGGCGACGCTGATGATGCCCATGTTCAGGAGGTTGGCGCCGAGGGTGAGCAGGCCGCCATCCTGGAAGACCAGGGCCTGGATGCTGACGACGCAGGTCATCACGAGGACACCGGCCCAGGGGCCGAGCAGCGCGGTGACGAGCGCGGCGCCGATGAGGTGACCGGACGTGCCGCCGGTGACGGTGAAGTTCAGCATCTGGCCCGCGAAGACCGCGGCGGCCAAGACGCCCATCAATGGGACCTGGCGCTCGCCCAGGTCGGCGCTGACGCGCTTGAGCGCGTAGCCCACGACCAGGAGCGACACCATCCACGCGACGATGGCGACAAGGACGGAGAGGAATCCATCAGGTATGTGCATGGCGACGGGTGAGAGCAGCATTGACGAGAGCCTCCTGTTGTTATTGCAATCGGTCGCAATAATGCCACCGAGTGGGCGATGTGTCAAGAGGGTCGGTGCCAGGCACTGCAGATACGGGGGCGTGTCGTTTCGGGCAACCGCTGTATAATAGCGGCTGCTCACTCTGGAAAGGACCTGCATGCCGAAGACGTACGTTGCCCTGGATTTGGAGACCACCGGCCTGGATGCTACTCGTGACGCGATCATTGAGATCGGCGCGGTGCGCTTCGATCAAGACCGTGTGCTTGAGCGTTTCTCGACCTTCGTCAACCCAGGGCGGAAGATACCCCCCTTCATCACGGAGCTGACCGGTATCCGCGACGAGGACGTCGCCGCCGCGATCGATGGGCACACGGCGAGCCGGCAGGTGGCCAATTTCGTCGGACGCGACCCCGTCGTCGGCCACAACGTGGGGTTCGATCTCGGGTTTCTGCGGCGCTACCGGGTCCTTGGGAGCAATGTGGCGGTCGATACGTTCGAGATCGCGGGCATCCTGGTCCCTCACGCCACGCGCTACAGCCTGGCGAACCTCGTCGACGAGCTGGGGATCGACCTCCCCGAGCAGACGCACCGCGCGCTCGATGATGCCGTGATGACCCACGCGTTGTTCAGGACGCTGATGGACCGGGCGGTGCGGCTGCCCCAGGATACGTTGGAGGAGCTCATCCGACTCGGGCGGCGCGTGAATTGGAGCGCGACGCAGTTCTTCGGCGATGCGCTCTATGTGCGCCAACGCCAGGGATTCCAGGGAGCGATTGGTGCGCAGCTCGCGGCGCGGATGGGTGTGGATGCGGCAGGGCCGCTCTTCGTGCGGGAGGAGGAGATTCCGCCGCCGCTTCGCCCTCGGCCGGAGCCCAAGCCCATCGACATCGTGGCACTGACGTCGCTGCTGGAGCCCGGCGGCGACATCGCCCTGGCGTATCCGACGTATGAGTATCGGGATCAGCAGGTCGAGATGATGCAGGCGGTTGGCGAGGCCTTCAACCGCGGGGAGCACCTTCTGGTGGAGGCAGGGACGGGCACGGGCAAGTCGCTGGCCTATTTGCTGCCTGCCGTCGAGTGGGCCGTCATGAACCAGCAGCGGGTGGTGATCTCGACAAACACGATCAACCTGCAGGAGCAGCTTGCCCACAAGGACATCCCGCAGTTGGCCGAGACGCTCTACGAGTTTCGCTCGCAGATCCTGAAGGGTCGTGCGCACTATCTCTGCCGCCAGCAGTTCGAGACGCTCCGGCGGCGCGGGCCGGTGACCGACGACGAGATGCGGGTCTTGGCAAAGGTCCTGCTCTGGCTGCCCAACACCCTCGACGGCGATGGCGACGAACTCTTTGTCCCGACGCCGGGCGAGCGACAGGTCTGGCAGTCGATCTCCGCAGCGACGGAGGCTTGCGATCCCGACAACTGCCCCTTCTTCATGAATGACACGTGCTTTTTCTTCCGGGCGCGGGCGAAGGCGGAGGGGGCTCATATCGTCGTGGTGAACCACGCACTGCTGCTGGCCGACGTCGCGACGCAGAACCGGGTGCTCCCGGACTACGATCTGCTGATTGTGGATGAAGCGCATCACCTGGAGCGGGCCACGACCGAGTCGCTGCGGTATACCTTGACTTGGCAGGACCTGGCGGGAGCTTTCGACAGCCTGCTTCGCCCCAGCCGCAACTACCCAGGATTACTCGATGAGATCGCCGGCTCGGTTGATGCCCTGCCGAGGAATGGGGCGATGCGGGTGCGCGAGGTGCTGATGCAGTTGGCCGTGGCAGCGGAGCGGACTCAGCGAGACCTCGAAACGCTTTTCACCGAGATCGAGTCATTGGTGGAGGCGCGGGTAGGTCGGGGCGGGGCGTACAGTGCCCGTCTGCGGGTGGGGGACGATCTCCGTCAGGATGCCGTGTGGGACAACCTGCTGCTCCTCTGGTCGCAGACCGCGCCGCATTTCGCGACCCTGGTCGATGGCCTTGGCCAGTTGGGCGACGGGCTGGAGGCCGCCGTGGATGTCGAGCTGCCCGAGCTGGAGCGCGCGCGGGTGCGGCTGCTGGGGATCACGCGGCTTCTGTCGGCGGCGCACGCCCAACTGAAGCAACTGATTGCGGAGCCGGACTCCAACGCGATCAGTTGGTTCGAGATCCGCAACCGCGGTCCCCTGATGTTGAACGTTGTGCCTCTACAGGTGGGCCCGCTGATCCAGGAGAACATCTTCGCGAAGAAGCGTTCTGTCATCCTTACCTCGGCGACGCTGCGGATTGAGGGCAGTTTTGACTATATGCGCGAGCGGCTCGGCGTCGACCCCGAGGCTGCGGAGCTGGCGCTTGGTTCGCCGTTCGATTACCCATCGGTCGCCCTGCTCTACGTGGTCACGGATGTGCCGGAGCCGAGTATGCCCGGCTACCAGCGGACCGTTGATGACACGCTGATCGATCTCTTCCGGGCGACGAAGGGGCGGGCGTTGGCGCTGTTCACGTCATACAGCCAGTTGCGGGCGAGCACCGAGGCGATCACCACCCCGCTGGCGCGCGAGGGGATCACGGTGCTGGCACAGGGCACGGGAACGTCGCGGGCGCAGTTGTTGGAGAGCTTCCGGACCGGCGAGCGCGTCGTGCTGTTGGGCACACGCTCTTTTTGGGAAGGGGTCGATGTGGCAGGTGAGGCACTCTCGTGCCTGGTGATCGTCAAGCTGCCTTTTGACGTTCCGGACGACCCCATTGTAGCCGCTCGGGCGGGGCTGTACGCCGACCCGTTCAACGACTTCATGGTGCCGGAGGCCGTACTACGCTTCCTGCAGGGCTTCGGCCGCTTGATCCGCACGGCTGCCGATCAGGGCATCGCCGTAGCGCTGGACCGGCGCTTGCTCACGAAGTCATACGGGCGCCGCTTCCTCGACTCGCTTCCGGACCCACGGGTCCATCTTGGCGGGCGGAGCGCGCTTCCGCAGGTGGCTGCGCGGTGGTTGGCCGGGCAGTCGGTCGCTTCGCTTGGTATGGGCGGGATGTCGGAAGACGATGAGTGGCTCGGGTCTCCCGACGGCGACGAGGACGAGGAGCCATCGTGGTTCTGGGGGGCGTGAAAACAGCTATCAGCTATTAGCTGACAGCTCTCAGCCGACCGCTTTCTCTTTGGTTACTGCAATCCTAGATTCTCTCTTTCGGAGGACTTATGCGCATCGTCGTAGACGCCTTTGGCTCGGATAACTGCCCCGGCCCGGATGTCGCGGGCGCAGTGATGGCTGCCCGCGCCTGGGGCGACGAGATCATCCTCGTCGGCCCGGAGGAGCGGACCCGCGAGGAACTGGCGAAGCACAGCACGGAGGGGCTCAAGATCCGTATCGTTCACGCGCCCGAAGTGCTGACGATGCAGGACCATTCGGAGGAAGTGCGCCGGAAGGAGGACTCCTCGATCAGGGTGGGCATGCGGCTGGTCCGGGATGGCGAGGCAGATGCCTTTGTCTCGGCGGGCAACACCATCGCGTGCCTGGCCTCGGCGATCTTCGACCTGCGGCGGATCCGGGGCATTCGCCGGCCCGCACTGTGCACGGTCTATCCGATCTCGTTTCAGCCGATGCTGTTCCTGGATATGGGCGCCACGGCAGACCCGACGCCCGAGATCCTGCTGCAGTCGGCCCAGATGGGCACGATCTACGCCGAGAAGGTCCTGGGCATCGCGTCACCGCGCGTGGGCCTGCTCGCCAACGGCGAGGAAGAGGAGAAGGGGACGATGGTCCTCCGGGAGGCATTTGGGCTCCTCAAGTCGAGCGGTCTCAATTTCGTCGGCAATGTCGAGCCGAAAGAGGTCGTCAAAGGTGAGGCGGACGTCGTGGTGACTGATGGCTTCACCGGAAACATCCACATCAAGACCGCAGAGGCCGTGGCCTCGTTTCTGAAGCGGATGATCACGCACGACGTGCTGGGGCCGGCCCTCTCCAAGATCGGCCTCGTGTTGATGATTCCGGGACTCATCCTGGCCATCCCGGGGCTGCTGCTGCTTCTGCCCGGCCTCCGTCGGCTGGTCCGCCGTCTGGACTATGCTGAGGTCGGCGGCGGGCTGCTTCTGGGTGTCAACGGGGTCGTGATCGTAGGCCACGGGCGCTCCAACGCCAAGGCCGTGAAGTATGCCGTGCTGCGGGCGCGCGAGGCCGTCGCGGGGGACGTGGTGCCGACCATTGCAGCGGGGCTTGGCGCCGGGAACGGCAAGTAAGGGAACCGCGTGTCAGGGAACGCTCTGTTACCCCAGGGGGGAATGATCGATGAAGGTTATTACGAATGAGTCTCACATCCAGATGCGCAAGAAGATCGGGGAGCGAGCTCCGTTTGCCGGTCTGATTTTCCTTGGTATCTCGACCGTCCTCATATTTCTGAAGCCCGAGTGGATCTGGGGCACGATGGCGCTGGTCTGGGTAGGTTTCCTCATCTCACTCATGGGAAGCTTCCTGGGCGAGCGTTTTGTGGGTCCGAATGCGCACTACAAGCGCGTGCCCGACGCCCTCAAGGGACTGGATAACGGCTATACACTGCTAATGTATCAGCTTCCGGTGGCTTTTGCTTTGCTTGAGCCCGGAGGGCTCACCGTGCTTACCGTGAAGTCGCAGGGTGGGGACATCACCTATGCGGATGGACGTTGGCAACAGAAGCAGAAGCTGGGCATCCTGCGGCGGTTTGCCGGTCAGGAGACGTTGGGCCGACCCCATCGCATCGCCGAGACGGAGAAAGAGGTGGCGGAGGATCGTCTGAAGAAGGTCCTTCCTGAGGGCGTGGAAGTGCCGGTGCGGGCGGTCCTACTGTTCACCAATCCCGACGTCGTGCTCCACATTGACGAGGAGACGGTTCCGGTCCCCGCGCTGAGAGTGGCTGAGCTCAAGCGGTGGCTGCGTCGCAATCCCCTTCGACCACAGTTGCCCGCTGAGACGCAGACAACCCTGGCGGAGGCGCTCGGTCTCAAGGGCGAGACTTCGGAGGCGTAGTGGATTGGTCCGGTCTCAGAAGGATCGGAGCGGTCTTTCGCCACGAGCGGTCTCGCCCGCGGTTCGTCGGGCTGCCTCTCCATTCGGCCAGGTTGTGACCTGGGCCACAGGGCGGCTCGGTACCTACTCCTATGGTCGGAGTGCATATGTGCAGAAATGCGGTATACTGCAATAGAGTCGGTGGGAGGCTCTACGCATGTTGCTCTGGGCCCAACCATTCCCTGGGCGGGGGTTGGGCCTTCTTTTGTAACCTCCCCCTTAGCTGAGAAAAGGAGGCCATAATTGGTGTTGGTACGCATGCAGGTGGCAGCAAAGGCAGCACAGTTTCGAATCTGAAGGACCCCACACGAAGTGAAGGAGAAGAGAAATGTCCCGAAAGTCACTCTACAGTCTGCTGACAGCCGTCGTGCTGTTAGCTCTCGCGCTGAGCGGCTGTGGCACAGCGACCGCCACCCCGCCGGCATCGACAACCGCGCCAGCCACCCCTGAGCCCACCGCCACAGCGGCGGAAGCTGGAGAGGCAACGCCGACCGCGGGGGCCTCAACCGGTGGCCAGCCGCTGTGGACTCCCGAGCTGAAGCAGGCCATTGCGGCTGCCATCGACCGCGAGGTGATCGTCGATCGCGTCTTTGAGGGGCGTAATGTGCCCGCGTACTCGATGGTGCCCCCGGGCTACCCGTATGCGACCACAGAGCCGTTCCTGGACAAGTATGGTACCCGCGATCTGCCGATGGCGATCAGCATCCTCGAAGGCCTCGGATATACTCCCGAAAACAAGTTCGAGTTCAATCTCTGGTATCCCCCCGAGCACTACGGCACCACGACGGCTGACGTCATGCAGGTGATCAAGGAGCAGCTCGAGGAGACCAACCTGATCACGGTGAACCTGAACAGCCAGAACTGGGCAGAGTACGTCAACAGCTTTGTAGCCGGCGACGCCTTCCCGCTCTTCATCCTGGGCTGGTTCCCCGACTTCGCCGATCCTGACAACTGGCTCACGCCCTTTGCATCCTGCGTGCAGTCGCCTGACAACGGCGTGAACTACTGCGATCCGAAGATGGACGACCTGCTGCAGCGCGCGGCAGCCTCAGCGGATCCCGTTGAGCGCGACGCAGCTCTATACCGAGATCGGCACGTACTACGCCGAGCAGGTGCCCACCCTCCCGCTCTTCTGGGAGCCCGAGTACATCACGTACCGCGATGGCGTCGAGGGTGTGAAGATCGGTCGCGCCCTTTGAGTTCAACTACAACGTCCTGGACTTCACGACCGACGCTTCGCACGCTGCAGGCGAGGCGGGCACGATCATCATCGGTACGACCGATGAGGTCAACAGCCTCGATCCGCAGGATGCCTACGCGACCCACGACTGGGAGATCCTGAAGAACACCGGCGTGCCGCTGCTTAAGTACGAGCCCGGTACGTCGACGTTGGTTCCCGGCGCAGCCGCCGACTTCCCTACCGTCAGCGACGATGGCAAGGTCTACACGTTCACGCTGCGCGACAACCTGATGTATGCGGACGGCACCCCTGTGACCTCGGCTGACTACGTTCGTATGTGGGAGCGCCTCGGACTCGAGGGGCAGGTCTCCGGCCTGATCCAGGCGTACGTTGCCGGTGTCGAGGCGCCCGACGAGTCGACGGTGGTCTTCACCCTGAAGGACTCCTACGGCTTCTTCGATGCGCTGGCCGCGACGGCCCCGTTCGTTCCGGCGAACCCCAACATCTATCCGACGGACGAGCTCGTCTCGTTCCCCGACAAGATCGACGGCATCGGGCCGTATCGCATGACCAGTTACGTGCCCGGCGAGCAGATGGTGCTCGAGGCAAACCCGAACTACTTCGGCGACGACAAGCCCTTGATCCCGAATGTGATCATCCGCTACTTCGCCGACCCGACGACGATGGGTAATGCCGTCGAGACCGGTGAGATCGACATCGCCTGGCGCACGCTGGGTCCCGTCGAGGCGGTCCGGCTGCAGAGTGTCTCGGGCCTGACGGTCGACGAGATCAACGCTCCGGCGCTCCGCTACCTCGTCTTCAACATGAAGTACGTGGCGAGCGGTCAGTAGTCGCGGACCTTGGTAGTCGCTCACCCGGGGCGGGAGGGTCACTCTCCCGCCCCGGTTTCTTGAGTATAATGGATTCGCTACCAGTTTCTTTTCACCAGCAACCTTGCGAAGGCTAGCGAGGCACCAAGTCTCTGCACGCTCGGGTCCTCACTAGCCTTCGCGAAGTTGAGCGACAGAGGAAGCAATTCAGGATTGGAGTTTCACTATGTCCGCATCCTTTCGTAGCTTTATCATTACCCGGATCCTCCTCACCATCCCCATGATCATAATCCTGGTCAGCATGGTGTTTTTCGTCATGCGCATCCTGCCGGGAGACCCCATCCGTTCGCAGCTCGGGCCCAAGGTCAGTGAGGCGCAAGCGCAGGCGATCCGGGAGCGTCTGGGGCTCAACCGACCCCTCGTGGTGCAGTACTTCGACTTTCTGTGGCGGATGGTGCGCCTGGACTTTGGGAACGCGCTCACCCAGGGAGGGCGGCCCATCCGTGATGAGTTGGGCGAACGGCTGCCTGCCACGATCGAGTTAACGGTGCCGGCAATGGCCTTCACCGTCATCGTGGGCATCTACGGCGGAGCCTTTGCAGCCAAGCATCGCAAGAAGCCCGTGGACTACGGCATCCGCGTTTTCAGCATCATCGTGTATGCCATTCCGGTCTTCTTTATGGGGCTGCTATTCCAGATCATCTTCTCGGTGCGCCTCGAGCTTCTGCCCCTGGCCGGACGGATGGACACGCTGCTGTTGCGGGATTTCCATTCCATCACCAACTTCTACATCATCGACGCCATCATTGGCCGGAACTGGCCCGCACTGAAGTCGCTGCTCATTCACCTGATCATGCCCTCGGTCACGCTGGGCCTCATCTTGACCGGCCCCTTTATTCGCCTGACGCGGGTGAACATGATCGAGGCGCTGCAGACGGACTTCATCGTGGCAGGGCGTGCACGCGGCCTGCCTGAGCGGCGACTGGTCTATCGGCACGCGCTGCGCAACACCTTTATCCCTATCCTCACACTGATCGGACTGCAGTTTGCGCTACTCCTGGCCGGGGCTGTGCTGACCGAGACCACGTTCTCCTGGCCCGGGATGGGGCGCTACCTGGTCACACGGATCGAGCTTCGTGACTACAACGCCGTCCAATCGGTCATCGCGGTCTTCGCGCTTTTCGTAGGTCTCATCAGTGTTCTGGTCGACATTCTGTACGCCTTCGTCGATCCGCGCATCCGGTATTAGGAGGGGGATATGGCACGACAACTACGCAATCGGGCGCAGACGGACGCCACGCGCGATATCGACGTCGAGGTACCTGAGTGGCAGTTGGAGTTGGACCGCGTCGGGCTTGTCCGACGACTGCTGCTTGCCCGGAAGTGGTACGGTGGCGACTGGTGGTTTGTGTTGATCAGCGCGCTCCTGCTGCTCTTCATCATCGCGGTGGGGGTGTTCCCCGGTCTCTTTGCGCCCTATGATCCGCGCGCGGAGGTTGGGCCCTCGCTGTTGGCACCCGGTGAGGCGCCCTCCGACTATGTGCTGGTCACCCGGACGGGCGCGCATGTGACGTCGCTGGCTGATGTGGCCGGCAGCAACGACAGGATCGGCTACGTGTTGGGGACGGCTGCAGCCCAGGCACTCCGTGAGGCGCTGGATGACCTAAATGCGCAGGCAAGCGCGGAGGGCCAGAATGTCCGATACCAGCCTCGTCCGGAGCGATACGGTACCCTGGATGAGGCGCTGAGCGCGTTGGAGGCGGGGGACATCAACGCGGTCGTGGCCACGCCCGACAACCTTCAGCCTCTGCTCCCCAACTATCCGGATCTGCAGATCTCGGCTGGGCTGCGCGAGGCGACAGGGCGCGGGTTCGTGATGGGAACGAACCAGATCGGCCAGGACGTCCTGAGCCGGATCATCTGGGGCACGCGCATTGCGCTGATCGTGGGCCTGAGTTCGGCGATCGCGGCCCTCGTGCTGGGCGTGCCGCTGGGCCTGATCAGCGGCTACGTCGGTGGCCCGCTGGACCGCGTGCTCACGCTGCTGATGGACAGCCTCTACTCGTTCCCCGGCCTGATCCTTGCCATCGCTATCGCAGCGGTGTTGGGCGCGGGTATCGGCAACATCATCGTGGCGATTGCAGTGCTTTACGTGCCGACCTACTACCGCATCGTCCGGGGACAGACGCTCGCGGTGAAGGAAGAGCTCTACGTCGAGGCCGCTCGGAGTCTGGGGGCGACGGCACTCAGGATCATGAAGGACTTCATCCTGCCCAACGTCATCCCATCTGTGGTGATCATCTTCTCGGTCAACGTGGCCGATGCGATCCTCACCGAGGCAGGACTGAGCTTCCTGGGCTTCGGCATTCCCCCGGACACGCCTGACTGGGGTATCGACCTGGCCCGCGGTCAGGACTATCTGCGTCGCGCGTGGTGGTTGATCACGTTCCCGGGCGCCATGGTGACCTTGGTGACGTTTGCTTTCAGTATGCTGGGTGAGAGCCTCTCAGAGATTCTCAATCCGCGGCTATCGGAGGTCTGAGATGGCGACAGACTCAACGGAAGAGAAGGATGTTCTCGTCCAGGTTCGCGATCTTTCGGTCACGTATCACACGCGACTGGGGTCGCTAAGCGCCGTCCAGGAGGTCTCGTTCGATATCTTCAAGGGTGAGATCCTGGGCCTCGTCGGCGAGAGCGGCTGTGGCAAGAGCACGATGGGCAAGGCGCTGATGCGGATGATTGCGCCGCCCGGCAAGATCAGCGGCGGTCAGATTGTGTTCGACGGTGAGGACATCATGACCTACAACGAGCCTCAGATGCGCGATTTCCGCGGGCGGAGGGTGAGCATGATCTTCCAGGATCCGCTGACGTCGCTCAACCCGGTGCAGCGCGTCGACGAGCATATGGTCGAGGCCATCGAAGTGCACGAGAAGACACCGGTGCAGGCTGCGCTGGAGCGCGTTCGGACCCTGATCGAGGTCCTGGGCATCCGGGAAAACCGTCTCAGAGACTACCCCCACCAGCTGTCGGGCGGGATGCGTCAGCGCGTCATGGTCGGGCTGGGCCTGGTGCTCAACGCCGATCTGATCGTGGCCGACGAGGCGACGACATCGCTGGATGTGATCGTCGAGGCCAAGTTGCTCGACGAGTTCAAGCGGCTGCGCGATGAGTTCAATCTGACGATCCTGTTGATCACGCACAACATCGCGCTGGTGGCCC
The DNA here is from genome assembly GCA_963775195.1 of uncultured Chloroflexia bacterium. Classification (GTDB taxonomy): domain Bacteria; phylum Chloroflexota; class Anaerolineae; order B4-G1; family SLSP01; genus PWVB01. The sequence continues at coordinate 504,029 of CAVZIC010000015.1, read as the reverse complement.
AGATCGCGGATCGCATCGCCGTGATGTACGCGGGCCAGATGGCCGAGATCGGGGACGTGATCACGGTGTTCGATAACCCGCTGCACCCGTACACGGATGGGCTCCTGAGGTCCGTGCCCAACATCAAGCTCGACGAGCGCGAGGAACTCTACAAAATGGGTGGCGAGCCGCCCAATCTGACGCACCCGCCCACGGGCTGTCGGTTTAATCCGCGCTGTCCGAAGGTGATGCCGATTTGCAGCGAGATCGAGCCGACACTGATGCCGGCGGATGGCGAGTCCGGGCATCTGGTGCACTGCTGGCTCTATCAAGAGCCCCCGGAGGGGTGGGAGGAGGCACGATGAGCGAATCGTCGACGAACGACAATCTCCTGGAGATCCGCAACGTCAAGAAGTGGTTCCCGGTTCAGCAGGGGCTGCTGGGGCAGATCACGGGTGGCAGCCAGCGCTCTGTGCGCGCCGTGGATGGCGTGAGCTTCAAGGTGCGGCGCGGCGAGGTCTTTGGCCTCGCCGGCGAGAGCGGCAGCGGCAAGACAACGACGGGACGGGTGGCCCTGGGGCTGACGAAGGCGACAGAAGGCGACGTCATCTTCGATGGCATCAACCTGACGTCGCTGAGGCCCCGCGATCTGCGCCCGTTCCGCCGTCGCATGCAGGTGATCTTCCAGGATCCGATGGCCTCATTGAACCCGCGCATGTCGCTGGGGCGCTCGATCGGCTACGGGCTCGAGATTCACTATCCGGACATGAGCAGCGACGAGCGGCGGGACTCCGTGACGGAGATGCTTGAGAAGGTCGGCCTCGCCCCAGCCAACTACTTCTACAACAAGTTCCCTCACCAGACCAGTGGCGGGCAGCGGCAGCGCGCGATCATCGCACGGGCGCTGGTGACACGGCCGGACCTGGTGCTGGCCGACGAGCCGATCGCGATGGCGGACGTCAGCGTCCGCGCTCTCCTGCTCGACCTGATGAACGAACTGAAGCGTGACCTGAACCTCACCTACCTCTTCATCACGCACGATCTGGCGACTGCCAAGTACATCTGCGACCGGGTGGGGATCATGTATCTGGGAATCATGGCCGAGATCGCGGATCTGCGCGAGCTGTATACCTACCCACTTCACCCCTACAGTCAGGCGCTGCTGGCGGCGGTGCCGGTGCCGAACCCGCACGAGCGGCGGACGGAGCCCATGCCCGAGGGTGAGATCCCGAACCCGATCAACCCGCCGAGTGGCTGCCGGTTCCATCCCCGGTGCCCCATCGCCCGGCCGAACTGCTCGGTCGACATCCCGCCGCTGCGGGAGCTGCGGCCCGACCACAAGGTGGCATGCCACTATGCGGAGCAGTTTCTGCCGTAACGGCAGCGGTCAGCTAGTAGCTTTCAGCGATCAGGGAGAGAAGTAGGGAGTAGGAAGTAAGAAGTAAGGAGTAGGGGATAGAGCGGAGGCTCACCGGCTGCGGTGCGCTGAAGGCCGATGGCAGGCCGCTCTTGAACTAGAAACAAACACGGAGTAGGGAGGTAGCCCGCTAAGGGCTTCTCTCTACTCCGTGTTTCTTATTCCTGCTGATCGCTGACCGCTTTTAGCTCACTGCCTACATTGGCGGGAGCGGAGGCGGGGTGGCTGCGAATAGGCTGCTCAAGTCGGCGACGTCCCCGGCCTTTGTCCAGGCCGCCATGCCGGCCTTCCACACGAGGGTGTCGCGGGTGATACCGCCGGCCTGGATTTTCTGCTGGAGCGCTGCCGCATCGAACGGCCCGGTCTGCTGGCCATTCTCCGCCACGTAGAAGGACGGGGCCTGCGGGACCGGAGGCGGGCCGCCGGACTGGCTTTGGGCCTGACCGCCGCCCTGCTGCTGTTGCTGCCCCTGCTGCGCTGCCTGGCCGAACATCTGGCCCATCGCTGCGCCCAAGCCCACGCCGGCGCCCAGGCCCACACCTGTGCTCGCTGCGCTGCCCGGATTCTTGGCGGCCTCGACCATAGCCTGGGCGCCCTGGTACTGCATGTAGGCGCCCATATCGCCGATGGCTCCCATGGATGCCGCTGTGTCGATCGCCTTGGCGGTCTCCTCGGTGGGTGAGAGCGACTCGATGTAGAGGGAGTTGAGTGTCACACCGCGCGAGGCGAACTCCTCGGCTGCCTTGGCGCGCACCCCCGCCGCAAGCTCCTCGACGAAGCCGGCCATCTGGATGATCGACTTACCCATCTCACCGATGAGGTCGATCATCTTGGTCAGGATGATACTGCGGAAGAAGCCCTGGATGTCCCGCGTGCGATAGAGGTTCTGGGTGCCGACGATCTTGGCGACGAACAGCTGCGGGTCGGTGACCTGGATCGCGTAGGTGCCGTAGCCCGTGACGCGCGCCATCCGCAGGATGGGGTCCATGATCGTGATCGGCTGCGGCGTGCCCCACTTCATATCCGTGAGCTCGCGCGTGGTCACGAAATCGACCTCGGCCTTGAAGGGTGTCTGTCCCGAAAAGGCCTTGCCGATCAGGTCGGCCAAGAGTGGGACGTTGGCGGTGGTGATGGTGTGGCGACCGGCACCGAAGGTGTCGAGCGCCTTGCCATCGCGGAAGAAGACCGCGGCCTGGGACTCCCGGACGATCAACTGGCTGCCGATGCGGAAGTCGCCCGACCCACGCTCGGGAAAGCGGTGGACGATCTCGTCCTGACCTTCGTCCACATACTCAATGATGTCAAACACACGTGTCATCGCTCATTACCTCCGTTTACTGAGACGCTGTGCCACGAAGGACGTCGGCGCGCTCATCGAATGTCGCGTTCGCCTCTCGCCCGAGATCACGAATCATCAAGACCAGGGAGCGCACGTCCTCGCCTTCGAGGCCTTCCTGTGCGCGGGAGATCGCTCCCTCGATGCGGTCTGCATAGCTCACCAGCGCAGCGTCGAACTCGTAGACCCGATCGAGGTCGTCCTCCTTGATGCGGCTGGCGTCGAAGAGACCACCGTAGCCGTAGGGAGCGGTCCTGACGCGATCGATGAAGGTCTGGATCTGGGTCGCCGCGCTGCCCGTCTCATCCAGCAGGTCGAGCTTCCCGGCGGAGATCAGATCCGTCTGGAGCGCATCGAGCTGCCGCTTGGCGGTGCGCATCTGGGCGGCGATGTGGTCGCGCAGCAGTTTGTCCGCATCGCGCCGTTGTTCCTTCTCCTTGTAGCCCTTGTAGCCGGGGATTTTCGCAACCAGCTGTTCGAAGCCGGACATCTCGCCCTTGACGTTGTCGAGCAGACTCATCCTATCCCTCCTGCAGTGTACCTAGCTGGACGTCATTCACTTATGATTGTAGCATAGAATCGCGTGACTGTGAAATCGGTCAGATCACGGTCATACTGATTCAGCGCGCTAGCCGACTCGCGAGGTTCCACAGTGTCACCTAACGAGACGTTGGTAGTATATACGTTGCCTGCCTCCCAGCGGTTGCATGTGGTGCGAGGCGATCTCACGCTGGAGGCGGTGGACGCGATCGTCAACGCGGCCAACAGCCGGCTCGCCCACGGCGGCGGCGTAGCGGGCGCGATCGTCCGGCGCGGGGGAGCGGCGATCCAGGAGGAGAGCCGGGCATGGGCGAGGGAACACGGGCCGGTGGCGACCGGCGACGCCGCGATCACAGGAGCGGGGGCGCTCGCCGCGAAATATGTGATCCACGCGGTGGGGCCGGTGTGGCGGGATCACGGCGACGAGCCCGAGTTGCTAGCCCGTGCGGTGCAGTCGGCGCTGGCACTGGCGGATGATTACGGGTTGGCGTCGGTGTCGATGCCCGCGATCTCGTCGGGGATCTTCGGGTTTCCGAAGCCACTGGCGGTGCGCACGATCGTGGATGCGGTCGAGGGGTACTTCGCGGATTTCCCCGAATCGTCGATCACGGACGTGCATTTCTGCAGCATCGATGCGGAGACTGCACGACTGTTCGCGGCAGAGGTGCGCAGGAGGGTCACGGACCACACCGATAGGCGCGAATAGGTCATCGGTGCCGGACGCGCTTCCGCTGCTCCGCGCGTCGCCCCGTTCGGTGGGCACTGCATTCGCGGACGCTATGGACTCAGAGGTGCGTCTTGAGCAATCCTAGCCATTCGCGCAGTATTCCCAGGTACTCCGGATTCGTTCCTCTGCCTCCCCCTCTCTGGTGGTTCTCCAGCTGCTCTCTCCAACAGCCTGTTTGCGTGAGGTCCATGTTGTGGTCGGTGTCGCCGAGGGTTATCACGCGGAAGAACCGATTTCCATTCCGCTCCAAGGCCCTTCGATACGCTGCGCTGCCCTGCACCGGATCAGCCTGAGTGTCCTTCTGCCCGAATATCACTAACGCTGGTGCAGTCAGCTTGCCGAGCTGCTCCATCGGGTCATAGTCATCTTCCCAGTCAGGCTGCCGCGGCTCGAACTCCTCCTCCGAGATGACGCCACCCCATCCCAGGATATCCCTCACCAGAGGTATCCCATCCAGATAGCGGGCGGCCCGCAGGTACGTTGGATAGTCCTGCGCATGCTCTCTTTTCACGTAGGCGCTCTCTGCCTCCCGCGCCACTTCCTTCGACAGGCCTTCACACAGGATCTGCTGTCGCACCAGGTATGCTGACTGTGATACGCCGCTCATTGCCGGGCACGATATAGCGATCACGAAGTCGAACCTGCATCCGCACGCCATAGCCAGAGCCATCACGTACCCTCCCTGGCTGTGACCGTATACACCCACCCGGTTGGGTCGGATAGCTGCGTGCTCACGCAGTATTGCCACCTCTTTCGTCAGGATCATTGCCCTTTCGTGCAACAGCGAATCGCTTGAGAACGCCCCCTTTGATGCGCCAAAGCCAGGTTTGTCCTCAAGGAATACCGCATACCCGGATTCGATGAAGGCGCCGATCAGGCTGGATGGCTTGCCGACCGTATGTCGGCCTGCTTCACCATCGCCCCAGACAAGGACGACCACTGAGTGCGTGACACCTGACAACGGGAGGAGCAAGTCCCCAACTACCGAGAACCGCCCCTCGGTGAACCTGATCTCCTGAACTCGGCAGGGCATCCTGTAATAGGCGTTACCTTCGTCCATCGAATCGCTCTTGTCTGTTCAGAGCCAGGCGGCTCTATCGTCTGCGCGTCTCGATCCCACGTAGCCCGCGCGGCGTCTACTTGACGTTTGCCGAGACCCACCTGAGGATGCGGTCGGGCATGCCGTCGCGGTTGCGGCGGTCGACTTCGCGGATCTCCACCTGGGCCAGGTGCTTGAAGGCATCCGCTTCCGGGTAGGGCTTACTCATGATGGTGCCGATGACGTGGTAGGGGCCCATAAAGGCCTCCATCAGGATATCCTGAAAGGCCTGCGAGTAGAGTTCCATCCTGCCGATCTCGTCGACGACGAGGATCTTGCTCTCGTTCATCGCGCGGCGCACCGCCTTAACGCCGACGCGGTCGATGACGCCGACGTTGACCCCGTAGCGGCCCACCTTGGGCGCTTTGGGGTCCGGGAGGTCCTTGTGGGCCATGACGACCTCCTGGCCTGACAACGTGATCAGGTTGAAGCCATGGCGCCCGCCCGGACCCTGGATTTCCTCGGTGTAGAAGCCGCCCGCACGGTCGCCGAGTGCATCGACGACCTTGCGGATGATGGTGGTTTTCCCGATGCCGGGATAGCCGGTCAGTAGCAGCGATTTGCCCATGGTGTCTCCATTTGCTCTCAACCGTCGAGTGCTCCTCCCGTGCAAAAGATTGGACCAATCTTCTGAGATTGGTCCAATCTAGGCGGGTTCGTCCAACCTAACGGATGGAGTATAATCGCACCATTCACAGTGACAAGGAGGGATCATCCCTATGCGCATCCTCATCACCGGCGGGGCGGGGTTTATCGGCTCGCACCTCTGCGACCGGTACCTGGCGGACGGGCACACCGTCATCGCGATGGATAACCTGAAGACCGGCAGCACCGACAACATCGCGCACCTCGCCGGACACCCGCGGTTTCTCTTCATCAACCACGACGTGACGCACTACATCTACGTGGCAGGCGAACTCGATATGGTGCTCCACCTGGCGTCGCTGCCCAGCCCGGTCGATTACCTCAACTATCCAATCCAGACGCTCAAGGTTGGCGCGCTTGGAACGCATAACACGCTGGGGCTGGCACTGGCGAAGGGCGCCCGGTATCTGCTGGCCTCAACGTCGGAGGTCTACGGCGACCCGCTCGTGCACCCGCAGGATGAGAGCTACTGGGGAAACGTAAATCCCGTCGGCCCGCGGGGGGTCTACGATGAGAGCAAGCGCTTTGCCGAGGCGCTGACGATGGCGTACCACCGGTACCACGGCGTAGACTCGCGCATCGTGCGTATCTTCAACACCTATGGCCCCCGGATGCGGGCCGATGATGGACGCGTGGTCCCCAACTTCATCGGGCAGGCCCTACGAGGCGACCCGCTGACGGTCTACGACCACGGTCGGCGGACGCGAGCCTTCTGTTATGTCTCGGACCTGGTCGACGGGATCGTGAGGCTAATGGAGGCCGAGATCGAGGGACCGGTGAACATCGGCAACCCCACCGAGATCACGATCGTCGATTTCGCCAAGCTGGTGGTCGAGGTCGCAGGGAGCGCCTCGACGCTGACGTTCGTCACGCCGGAGGACGAGCGGACGCGGGACGATCCGAAGCAGCGCTGCCCCGACATCTCACTCGCCCGGCAGGCTCTGGGTTGGGAGCCGCAGGTCGCGCTCCGTGATGGCCTGGCGCGGACCACGGAGTACTTCCGGCAGCGGTTGGGGCTGGGCTGATGCCGCGGATCCCGACCGTGCTCGTCTACGCGCTGCGCGGCTCGCAGGTGCTGGTGATGCGCCGCAACAAGGAGCCCAACCTCGGGCTATGGATTGCGCCCGGCGGGAAGATCGAGATCAATGAGTCGCCACACGATGCGGCGCGGCGGGAGATGGAGGAGGAGACGGGGCTGCGCGTGCATAACCTGATCTGGCGCGGGTTCTGCACCGAGGTGTCGCCGCTGCCGGACTGGCAGTGGATGCTCTTCATCTACGTGACCCGCGATTACGAGGGTGTTTTGCGGCCTGACCTGCGCGAGGGCATGCTGGCGTGGGCAAGTCTGGACGACTACCTCCACCGATTGGAGATTCCGCAGGCCGACCGGATCTTTGCGCCGCGGGTCCTGGATGCTGCGGACGGCATATTCACGGCCAAATTCGTCTATGACGCCGACCTCAAGCTTGTGGACTGGGTCGACTATTCGTAGGGCGCATGGCGCCTGGGCTGCGCCATGGCGGCCTGGCCCTGGTGGGCCTGGTGCTAGGGCTGCTCGTCGCGCGGGCGCCGCTGACGCTGGTGTTCGTGGCCGTAGGCGGGTTGGGTGTTGCCGCCGTCACCCTTGCCGAGCCACTCGTCGGGATCGGCCTTGCGCTCGTAGTGGGCCCCTCGCGCGCCTATCTGTCCAGCACCGCGCCGGGTCTTGCCCCTCAGGCAGGGCAGGCCGTCTTCGCCTTGGTGGTGGTGGCGTGGCTCGCACGTGGCCTCTGGCGCCGCGACCTCAGGCTGCCGCGCCCTCCGCTCGTCGCCCCGCTGTGGGTCTTCCTCGGTGTCGGGCTGCTCACACTGTGGTCCCCTGTTGATATCTGGGTCGGCTTCCAGGAATGGGTCAAGTGGGTTGAGATCCTCGTCGTAGCGTTGATCGCCTACGATCGGCTGCAGGTGCTGGGGCGACGGGCCATCCTGCTTCTACTGGGATTCCTGTGCGGGTCGGTGGTCGTCCAGGCGCTGATCGGCCTATGGCAGTTTGGTGTGAGCACGACCATCGCCGAGCACTTCGCGATCAACGACCGTTTCTTTCGCGCCTATGGGACCTTCGAGCAACCTAACCCCTACGCCGGCTTTGTCGGGATGGTGGGGGCGCTGCTGGTGGGGGTCACGGCATCCAGGGCTATCGACCTATGGCGAGAGGGCGGGTGGGTCGGATGGCGGCGCGTGTGGCATGCGGTGCGGGGAGTGGTCTGGATCGCCCTGCCCGCCGTGCTCGCAGTGGCGGCCCTCGTGGCCTCCTGGTCACGGGGCGGGTGGATGGGGTTCGGCGCGGCGCTGCTCGTCATGATCGTTTTCCTGCCGCGGCACAACGCGTGGGGCGCGATCTTGGTCGTGGGTGCCGTGGCCCTGGTGGGCGGGCTCTACACGACCGGACACCTTCCCCCGTCGATCGTGAACCGGCTCACAGGATTCCTCTCGTACACTCAGTTCCAGGACGTGCGCGGCGTCGGCATCACGAACGCCAACTTCGCGGTGGTCGAGCGGATGGCCCACTGGCAGGCGGCGCTGTCGATGTGGCGGTCGCACTTCTGGCTGGGCGTAGGGTTAGGCTGTTACGAGCCTGCGTATCCTGCCTATCGCCTGATCAACTGGCCGATCGCGCTGGGGCACGCACACAACGCGTACCTGAACTTCCTGGCAGAGACGGGGCTGGTGGGGTTATCGGCGTATGTCGCCTGGTGGGGCACGCTGGCGGTCGGGCTGGTGGTCGCGCTGCGACGCGCCGGTGGGTGGTCTCGTGCGCTGGCGGTCGGGCTGCTTGGGGCATGGACGCAGCTGGCAGTTCACAGCCTGGTGGATAACCTGCTGGTGAACAATGTGAACCTGGTGATCGGCGTGTTGGTGGCGTTGAGCGCGTACAGCTTTGAGCTGGCCGCGGTCCAGGTGTCCGGGGATGGCTACTCTCCGCTACGGGAGATCCCAGTGGGCGAGGTCGTAGCTGTCGCGGGCTCCGTCGAGGGGGACGCGGACGACGTCGGGCCAGGTATAGGCTCCCACGGTCAGGCCGTAGGCGCCAGGCTGTAGATCGGCGGGCAGTGCGAGCGTGAAACGCGTGACGAAGACGTCATCGTCGCGCCAGTAGCGGGTGGGAATGCCGGCGCCGTCGATCTGCGCCACGAGGGTACCATCCAGCATCAGGTGCGTGAAAAAGTGATACTCGTGGTTCTGCAAGGCGCGATAGTGCCACGTGTAGACGATATCGAGATGTCCGCCGGGGACCAGGTCGCCGCTCACGTCGCTTTGTAGGAGGCTCAGCCCGTTCTGCCAGGATGCCAGGGGTTCGGTCAAGGGCGGGCGGGGCGGAACGCAGTAGAAGGGCCATGGCGGTGACGCGGGAATCGCGAGATCGGGCCGCGGTGTGAGTCGCATCGCCACAGGGTCCAGGGCGTCGATGCTTGCCCGCTCGGCGATGAGGTAGCAGGTCTCGGCGGGAGGCACGACCAGCCCGGTCTCAACCGGGACGACGCGCACACGGTCGCTGCCGATGAAGTTGCGTACCCAGTCGAAGGGGGAGAGCTCGCCGGTGCCGAAGTGCGTCAGGATGATCACCTGGCGGGCGGGGTCCGCCGCCAGCAGATCAGAGATGGATGTCACGGCCTCATCCATCAGCCACGCCCGGGTTGACGCGCGCAGTTCGCCATGCTGCTCGTAGCCGATGCGCACGATCCACAGCGACGTCCACCATGCCGAGAGAAGCAGCACGCTGCCGAGCGCAACGAGAGAGAGAATGCTCCGGACGGAACTGGCCCACACGGGCCGAGACCTGTGGGGTTTCCGGCCCGGGCAGACTCGGGCTTGGCCCAAAGGCTTTTTTAGGCCGCGGCCCAGCGCGACCGCGATGAGCACGTACGGCGCAGGAAAGACGAAAAGCAGGTAGAAGTGCTGGAGATGGACGCCACTTCGTACGAAGAGTGTTGGCGCGAGTACCGTCCAGGCCAGGACGAAGACGGTGGTCCGGCGGTACCGCTTTTCCGTGGCGATCTGCCAGAGGGCAGCCGCGGCTGCCGCGATCAGCAATACCGGGACGACGGTCATCAGGGCGTCCGCGTGGAGGACCGATTGGGACCACAGCGGGTTGTGGGGGGTCTCCAGGACCTGTTGGCCCGTGAGTAGCTCCAACGTGAGCCGGTAGGTGGACCAGTTCCAGGTCGAGCCCTCCGATGCGCCATCGGCCAGGATGGTAGCGACGTCGACGAAGTGGCTGCGGACCAGGAAGCTGGCGTAGGGGGCGGCGATTGCCAGGCTGACGAGAGCGCCGACGGCCGCCGCGACCCACCACCTTCGCTGCCAGACGGTAACGAGCGCGAGCATCCAGAGTACCGCCGCCCATGGCAACGACGCCAGATGGACCAACCCCATCAGGGTGGCACCGACCATCGCGATAGCGATGAGGCCGGACCGGCCGCCCGCGTGGCTTCGTAAGGCCAGGAGCAGGGCCGAGAAGGCGACAATGGCGAAGGTGGAGATCAGCGTCTGGTACCAGATCCAGCGGTTGAACTCGATGAGCCACGGGCTCGTGGCCACGAGTAGCGCGGCGATGAGCCCGGGCCGGCGCCCGAACGTCCGTCCCACGGCGCGATAGAGAAACGCGAGGGCCAGGAGGTCGATGATGGAGAAAAACCACCGTATCGCGATGACCCGATGGACCAGGAAGAGCGGCAGGGCGGCCAGGTAAGCCACGGCGGCCGTCTGCATCACGCCGACGGATGATTTCATGCCCACGAGAGGAAAGTCGCGCAGCGCGGCGATGTCGGCGGCAGACGCGAGGATCGAGCTCTGATCCGCGCCGACCAACGCCTCCTGGAACGCCCCCAGCCGTAGAAAGGCGGCGACCAGGAGAATGAGGGCGGCGACAAGGGTTGCGGTTCTGCGGTTGATGGTAAGTTCCTTTTGCGGGTGTCTGCAGGATCGACGGCGGGCGCTTCGTCCCGCGGCGTATTGTGCCATCGGGCCGGGAGAAGGCAAGGTGGGAGCCCTCAACCCTGCGAAGGCTACGGGACCTCCGCAAGGTTTCCGATGACGAGGTTCGCGACGCAGGGCGATGGGTTATAATAGGCGCCATCCAACCTGGACTTCGGAGGTCATCTTGGGACAACCGGCCATTATCGTGCACGGGGGCGCGTGGTACATCCCCGACGAGAAACGAGCGCTGTCTATTGAGGGGTGTCGTGAGGCAGCATCCGCTGCCTGGGCATGCCTGGTGCGGGGTGGGTCTGCGCTCGATGCCGTCGAGACGGCGGTAAGGCTCCTGGAGGACAACCCTGCCTATGACGCGGGGCGCGGTAGCTATTACAACCGGCAAGGGCGCGTGCAGCTCGACGCCATCATTGTCGATGGACACCGACTCGACTTTGGCTCGGTCGCGGCAGTCGAGCGGGTGCGGCATCCCATCACACTGGCACGGCGGGTGATGGAGCGCTCTGCCCATCGTTTCGTCGTCGGTCCCGGCGCCGAGGCGTTGGCGGTGGATCTGGGCATGACGCTGTGCGATCCTGACGAGCTACTCGGTCGCCCCGATGCGGGCCTATGGGCTCCTCCTGTTTTCGAGACGGAACCGCGCGCAGAGGCTGGGTGACACTGTGGGCGCCGTTGCGCTGGATCGTGACGGGCACCTCGCTGTGGCGACCTCGACCGGCGGGACACCCGACAAGTGGCCGGGCCGGGTGGGGGACTCCCCTCTCGTGGGCTGTGGAGGCTACGCGGATGACGAGGCGGGTGCCGCTGCAGCGACGGGCTCCGGCGAGGCTTTGATGCGGATCGTGACGAGCAAGACGGCTGTGGACTTCATGGCTGCCGGTCAGTCGGCACAAGAGGCTGCTGATCAGGCGATTGCCAGACTCTGGGGCCGGGTCCGCGGGTATGGTGGCGTGATCCTCATCGACCGGGAAGGCCGTGTAGGGCTCGCCCACAACACGCCCAACCTGGCGCACGCTTACATCGTGACGGGGCAGGAGATGGTTGCCGGCGTCGAGGCGCCGGACGGCGACGCGCCCGGTCGGGCGGAGGGACTGGCGGTGCTGAGGTAGGTGGCGCGTGCCCTCACCCCCCGGCCCCCTCTCCCATCCGCGCAGATGCGATGGCGGCGCGTGCCCTCACCCCCCGGCCCCCTCTCCCATCCGCGCAGACGCGATGGTGGCGCGTGCCCTCACCCCCCGGCCCCCTCTCCCATCCGCGCAGACGCGATGGGAGAGGGGGAGGGAGAAGGTGGCTCTGAAAAGGAGCTGGAATGCCGGAGTTTTGCCCGAAGTGCGGGTCGATGGTGGCGGACGGCACGGAGCGATGCCCGGCGTGCGGTGCGCGGATCCGCCCGCGTGTGATGGATGAGCGGACGGGCTTCACCTGGGTCGACTTCTTTCACTACAGTCTTGTGCCGATCCTTATCGCGCTCGGGATCGTGGCGGTGCCGGTCGTGCTGGGGTTCGTGTGCTACGGGCTCTATCTGCTGCTGGGGCACTAGACTAGAAGAAGACCTTTGGGGTTTTCCTGTTGATGGAGTGCCTTCTCAGCAAGTGAACCCCAGAGGTCTCTTCGGTCTGCAGGTCTAGCCGCGACCGAACTGGCGTGCCAGGGCTTCAGTGGAGATCTGGACGATCGTCGGGCGTCCGTGCGGGCAGGTGCGCGGGTTCTCGGTTCGCTCGAGGTCCCGGATCAGCCGGTCCATCTCCTCCCCCGAGAGCACCTGCCCCGCTTTCACCGCGGCGCGTTTGCAGATGTGGCGAATGATCTGCTCCTCGAGCTCCCGGCGCACCGGCGAGGTGCCGGTGGCGGCGGCGACGTCGGCGAGCAGGTCGCCGGGCGACGCGGTCCGGAGCGCAACGGGAACGGCCCTCACGAGGAAGGTATTGGGGCCAAAGGCCTCGACGTCGAGCCCCAGCTCTATGAGCGCGGGAAGCAGTTCCTCCAGGCGATCTGCCTCGTCCGCGGGAAGTGAGACGATCTGGGGCTCTAGCAGAGGCTGTCGCGGGACCTGGCCGCGGGTTGCCTGCGACAGCAGTTGTTCGTAGAGCACACGCTCGTGGGCGGCGTGCTGGTCGATGAGATACAGCCCATCCGGTCCCTCAGCGATGATGAACATCGTGGCCAACTGCCCGACGGTGCGCAGCGGCGGGAGTCGTTCGGCGCCTGCTCTCACGACCGGCGCTCCCGCGAAGCGCGATACCTCGGTCGATCCTGGCGCGTGAGGCGCGGGTCCGGGCCCGGCCTCGGCATTGAGTCCCGGGGGTCGGTCCTCTTCCGGGAACCGGATATGGTCCTGCGATGGCTGGAGCGCTGCGAGCCTGGCCCTGAGCCCTTCGCTGTCGGGCGTCGTCGGAGCGCGCGACTGCCCGGTCCCCGGCGACCAGGAGGACGCAGCGGGCGCCTCGTTGACGACGGTGGCGCGGGTCGCGCGCTGAATGGCGCGGAAGACCTCGTCGCCGTCTCTGAAGCGGACCTCGGACTTGGTGGGGTGGACGTTGACGTCGACTTCCTCAGCAGGCAACTCCACCATGACAAAGGCCACGGGGTAGCGGTTGACCGGAAGCAGCGTATGGTAGGCCTGGATGATGGCATAGGTGAGGCGCAGGTCTTCGATCCAGCGCCCGTTGATGAAGAGCGTAAGGTATCCCCGGTTGGCGCGGTGGACGTTGGTCGGGCCGACGAATCCGCCGACGCGGATGGCCTGCCCCTCCGTCAGCGCTCCGGGTATTTCCAGGAGGCTCGCGCCCAGATCGGTTCCGTAGACGCTGAGCAGCACCTCGCGGGCATCGCCGTTCCCCGGCGTGGCAAGGATCTCATGACCGTCGTGGACGACGGTGAAGGCGGTTTCGGGATAGGCGACGGCGTAGCGTGTCACAAAGCTGTCGATGTGGCGGCGCTCGGTGCGTTCGGTGCGCATGAACTTGCGGCGGGCGGGGACGTTGTAGAACAGGTCCTCGATGATGAGCTCTGTGCCCTGGGGGCGCCCCACCGACGTCTGAGTGACGACGTCGCCGCCCTCCAAGTGCAAGCGGGTGCCGACGGCCTCGGCGATGTAGCGGGTGATACACGTCGTCCGGCTCACCGCCGCGATGCTGGCGAGCGCCTCGCCGCGAAAGCCCAGGGTACCAATGTGATCGAGGTCGGCGGCGGTTTCCAGCTTGCTGGTGGCGTGGCGGCGGAAGGCGAGCGCGACCTCGGCAGCGGGGATGCCGACGCCGTTGTCGCGGACGCGGATCAGGGTAGTGCCGCCGTCACGGGTCTCGATCTCGATGCGCGTGCTTCCGGCGTCGAGGCTGTTCTCGATGAGCTCTTTGGCGACCGAGGCGGGGCGCTCGACCACCTCGCCCGCGGCGATGCGGGACGCGACGGTCTCGGGCAGCAGTCGAATAGGCATGGTGGCAGGTATTGTAGTGCGGATGGCGGGGGCGGACAACTGAGCAGCGTGGCCGCGGGCGGTGCCTGGCACCTGAGACATAGGAGTCACCGACGTTCCAACCCCCACGGCTACCTCCCTTGGAGACGATGACCCTTGCGAAGGCTTCTGGGGCCTTCGCAAGGGTCGCCGAGAGCATCTGATCGCGTCCGCGCGTGGCCTGTCGCCAACTTTGAGGGGCAGATGCTCGCCCCTGTGGGTCCAAATGTGATAGCGCTACCAACACTTCTCGTTTGACTCCTTTCTGGAATCGACTACGATTACGCCGTGATCAAGAACCAAGCGGACCTCGGCAAACACCAGCAACATCTGACAACCGATGACTGGCTACGGGCGCGGGTGGTTGGCATCGTGACACCCATTGCCCGGACGCTCGCGCGGCTGCAACTCCATCCCAATACCATCACGATCGTTGGGTTCATCCTGAACGTCACCGCGGGCGTCATCGTCGCGACGGGGCGGCTCGGGGTTGGGGGGATTGTTATGCTCGTGGCCTCGGCGACGGACGCGCTGGACGGAGCTCTGGCGAGGGAGACTTCGCAGCAGAGCCGGTTTGGGGCGTTTCTCGATTCGACTCTGGACCGCCTGTCCGAAGGAGCCGTCCTCGTGGGATTGCTGGCGTGGTTCCTGCGACAGGGGATGGACCTCGGTGTATTGATGGCGACGTTGGCACTACTCGGATCCGTGATGGTGAGCTATACCCGAGCGCGTGCGGAGGGGGTGGGCTATGCGTGCAAGGTGGGCCTCCTGACGCGGCCAATGCGCGTGGTCGTGCTGGCCGCGGGCCTGCTCTCGCCCTGGCCTGTGCCGGTGCTTATCGCGCTGACCGCTCTCACGTGGTTCACCGTGGGGCAGCGCATGTATCACGTCTACCGCGAGTCAAGGCAGAATCCGTAGGGTTCCTTTGCGGTTCAACGCAGCGTTAAGACGTGTCCTGAGTACAGCGATCAGGCCCGTGGTATTGGGGCTTTTGCTGCTGCCGGTGCTGGTACCCCTCCTGCAATCCGGCGTCCTTCCCGTGCACCCACGACAACATGTTTCACGCCTATCGCATCGTCGCGATGCGCGGCATGCTGGATCACGGCTGGATCTTCTCCCGTTGGGTGCCGAACCTCGCGCTTGGATACGGCTACCCCTTCTTCAACTACCGCGAGCCGCTGCCCTATTGGGTGGGGGAGGTGGGTTACCTGGCGGGGCTGCCGCTCTCACTCGTCTTGGGTCTGATATACTCGGCGAGCCTGGTCGGAGCGGCCTGGGGCGCCTATGTGCTGGGGCGCGACCTTTTCGGCGAGCACGCCGGGTGGGTTGCGGGCGTCGCGTACGGGCTCGGACCGTACGTGCTCTTGGATCCTCTGCGGCGTGGGAACATGCCTGAGTCGGTGGCCCTGGCGCTGCTCCCATGGCTCTTTGTGGCGATACGGCGCGTGATCATTGGGCGTCGTCACGGGGCAGCGCTCGCGACGCTGGTCTTGCTCGTGGCCCTCTTCTTGACCCACAACATCTCGTCGCTGCTGGTGGCGCCGTTCCTGGGTCTCTATGTCGTCCTCCTGACGCTGCTATATCGGGATCGTGGAGGGTGGACGACGGCGTTTCTGGTTGTCGGGGCGGCCGTGCTGCTCACGTCCTGGTTCTGGCTGCCTGCGCTCGGCGAACGAGGCATGGTGCAGCTTGACCTCTCCAGGGCGACGAGGAACAACGACTTTCACTACAACTTCGTCACCTGGCGCGAGATGCTGTTCACCCTGCCCGTACCGCACGACCCCGACTTCCTCAATCCGCCTATGCGCGTCGCGGTGGGCATGGGTCAGCTGGCGCTGGGCATCGTAGGAGCCGTCGCGGGGCTGCGCGGCGGCGTAAGTCGCCAGCAGCGGTCGCTTACGCTTCTGATGATCGCGGCGGCCGGGGTCTATCTGTGGATGGCAACCCCGGGATCTGTAGCTGTCTGGGAAGGGGTAAGCCTGCTTTCGTTCGTGCAGTTCCCCTGGCGGCTCGTCGGACGGGCGCTGCTCCCGATCAGCCTGCTTGCCGGTCAGGCTACGTCGTTGTGGTCGACCCCCGACATCGGGTCGGGGCAGGGCAGAGGACGCCCGAGACCCGCCTGGCTGTCTGCCCTTGCCACGTTGGCGGTAGTGGTGGTGCTGACGCTCCTCGCGTGGCCCGATACCTATCCGCCGAAGGGCATGTGCTCGGCAGGACGTTATCCCACCCTTGAGGATCTCTATGCCCGCGAGCAGGACGGCTGGCTGGGGATGGATCCCGAAAGCAGCTACTTCCCTGTCTGGGTTGAGACACATCCGTCGGACACGAGTCTGGCCTCGCAGTTCGCCGCCGGCTATCTGCCGGAGCGGATGGATATGGACTCCCTTCCCAGTGGAGCCGCCGTGGTGCGGTCAGAGTATCGCCCGCTATCGTCCGCGGTAGCCATTGACACGCCGGTAGGGTTTACGGCGCGGTGGCTGGGCCTCTACTTCCCAGGATGGCGGGCCCAGATTGATGGGGCGGACGTGCCGGTGGCGCCGGAGGATGATACCGGACTTATCACATTCGGTGTGCCCGCGGGCGAGCACCTGGTCACGGTGTACTTCGGCTTGACACCTGTGCGCAAGTTGGGCGCTGCGCTCTCGCTGCTGGGTGTCGCGCTGACGGTGGGAGGAGCGCTCTGGAGGACGCAACGGAGGCAGCGCAGCGCGGCGCCGGGCTCGTCCCCCGTGCAGGCGTCGCCTACGACGGCGATCGGCGCTCAGCCTGGGATACGGGGCGGGGCCGGCCTTCTTGTGACTCTCTTGGCGGTCGCTGCAGGGCTGGCTCTCGTGCGTCTCACCGTGGTGGGTACCGTGGCGAGCCCGGTGCAGCGGTCGCGGATGGCGAACGGCGGGCTGCCCGAGGTCTCGCAGGCCCTGGACGTGTCCTTCTCGGGGGGACTCAACCTCGTGGGGATGACCTTCGACGTCGGGACGATGGCGGCAGACGGCGAGCTTCCGGTCGACCTGCTCTGGGCCGCCGAGACGACGCCAGACGCAGACTACCTCACCACGGTGTTGCTGCGCGACGCGGACGGCAGGACGTGGAGCCCTGCGGGCACGGAGCGTCCACGGGGCTACGAGCAGCCGGTCCCCACGACTGCGTGGCAGCCGGGAGACTATGCCTATGACCCGCACCTCGTGACGGCGCTTCCAGGTACGCCACCCGGCACCTACGACGTCGTGGTCGCCGCTTTTGATGCCAGGACGCTCTCGCCTGCATCGGCACTGGATGGGACGGGCCAGCCCCTTGGTCCGGACCTCGTCGTGGGCTCGATCGAGGTCACGCCACCCAGCCGGACGGCCAGTCTGGCGGCGCTGGGCGTTCCGAACGACGCCACGCTGACCCACTGCGGCAAGATAGGGCTATGGTCAATGTCGCTGGACCGCCGGGTGGGTGTGCCGGGAGATGTCGTGGCGATCACGTGGGTGTGGGAGGCGCTTGGCACGCCGGCAAAGGATCTGGCCGCGATTGCTACGATTGAGGATTCGGATGGCTCTGTGGCGCGATCGTGGACACTCCCCTTGGTGTCCGACAGTTGGCCCACGGACCGCTGGCGTCTGGGGGACCGGTGGACCGGACGCCACATTGTGCGTCTGCCGGGCGGGCTGGCGAGCGGTACCTACAAACTCGTGATGCGGATCACGGGGTGCGACGGGGTGCTGGGCGAGGTGTCGATAGACGTGCGGGCGCCTGAACGTGCCTGGACTGTACCGGCTCGTTTCTCACCTCTGGCGATCGAGTTCGGCGACTCAATCGAGCTCGCCGGTATCGTAGGTCCGCCGGCGGCGGTGGCTGCCGGCGACGCGGTTGACATCGAGCTGGCGTGGAGCGCGCTGGACGAGATCGATGCACCGTACCATGTCTTTGTGCATCTGCTCGATGGAGCGGGCAACCTCGTGGCGCAGAGCGACGGCGAGCCGGCCAATTGGACGCGGCCCACGACGGGCTGGGCCGCCCGCGAGGTCGTCACGGAGGAGCGTACCCTGGCCGTACCGGAGGGTACGCTGCCCGGCACCTATGTGCTCCGCGTGGGGCTCTATCTTCCCGGTGGCAGCCGCCTGAACACGCCAGAGGGCGCCGATGGCGTCGTGATCGCGACGATCACGGTCCGGTAGAGCGATGAGACCCGCAGCGCAGAGAACGACGGCGCTCGTTCTGACCCTGATCGTGTTGGCCATCGCGTTGGTGCCGGTCCTGCAGCCGCTGGTCGGCGACGAGCTCACTTGCGGGTATGACGATGCCTTTCACCTCTACCGAGCCGTCCAGATCGACCGCCTCTGGAACGAGGGCATCCTGGTCAGCCGGTGGGCGCCGGACATGGCGCTGGGCCTGGGGTTCCCGCTCTTTGTCTTCGCTTCTCCCTTTCCACCTGCGCTTGTTGCTCTTGTCCATCGCCTGGGGGCGGCGTGGCCGGTGGCGCTCAACGCGGTGTTCGCCTTGGGCGTGCTCATCGGCTGTGGGGGCATGTTCTGGCTGACCGTGACGCTGGTTGGGCCACGCCGCTCGGACGCGGGCCGCTCGGACGCGGGCCGCTCGAGTGACGCGGAGGCGGTGGGGAACGGGCCTCGGGGCTGGGCTCGTCGCCGCGGTCGCGTATGGCTACGCGCCTTTCCAGGCCTATGACGTCTACAATCGTGGCAGCCTCTGGGAGGCCTTCGCCTGGGCCTTCCCGCCGCTCGTGCTGCTTGGCGTGCAGCGATGGTCCGTCGATCGCAACCGGCGGTTCCTCCTTCTGGGCGTCGGCGCGTTCGCGGCGATGGTGCTCAGCCACCACCTCTTTGCCTTTCTCTTCGCGCCCGTGTTCGGCCTGTGGGTGATTGCCAACGGGTTGGCGCGGCGGAGTTGGGCCGTCGTCTGGCGTGGCGCACTGTTGGGCCTCCTGGGGTTGGGCGTGACGGCCTTCTTCTGGCTGCCTGCCGTGGCGGAGCGCTCCCTCGTACAGACCGGGCGGCTTCTCGGCACGTGGGTCTTCGACTATCGCTACAACTTCCTATCGTTGGGCCACCTTCTGGCGTTGCCGCGGCGAGCGGATCCGGCGCTGCTCAACGATTGGCCCGAGAAGGCGCTCGGGCTGGTGCCCGTGCTGCTGGCGCTGCTGCCGTTGGCGGCGTGGCGCCGGCTGTCGCGGGCGCGACGGTGGCAGATCGGCGCGCTGTGGGTCGCCGTCGTGGGCACGGCGCTTCTCACGCTGTCGATCTCCCAACCGATCTGGGACACCATCTCGCTCCTGGGTTTCGTCCAGTTCCCCTGGCGCTATCTCGGGCCTGCCACCTTCTGCGTGGCGCTGCTGATCGGTCTCGGAGTCGGGGCGCTGTTGGAACCCGGGGAGGGGGAGACTGCGTCGTGGCGCGCGGGGGCGACGGCGGGTCTACCCGCGGTGCTACTCGCCGGCCTGATCATGGCCAACCTGGGTTGGTTCTATCCCGATCACTGCGAGGCGCCGAGCCAACTGACGGTTGCCGGGATGATTCGCTGGGAGCGGCTGACCGACACACTCGGGACGACGGCCAAGGGCGAGTATCTGCCGGTCTGGGTGCAGCAGTTCCCTGACGTGAGCCTGGACGAGGCCTACGCCGCGGGGGAGCCCATCATGCGGTTGAGGGCGGCGGACCTGCCGGAGGGCGCCAGGATTACCGATGCACAATACGGGGCGCAGGACGCCGCGATCCGGCTCGACACGCCGGTGGCGTTCCGCGCGCGCTACCTGGCCTTCTATTACCCCGGCTGGCACGTAACCGTGGATGGCGCGCCTGTGACTGTGGCGCCGGAGGCGGGGTCGGGGCTGCTGACCTTTGAGGTACCCGCGGGCGAGCACACGATCGAAGTGTGGTTTGGCGAGACCCCGGTCCGGTGGGGCGGCGATGGCCTATCGGTTCTGAGCGTGGGCGCGCTTGTGGTGTTACTCGGAAGACCTTTGGCGTTTGGCTCCCAACGCAGTGCCTACTCGACAAGGAAACCCCAGAGATCTGGGCCGGAGGCGGCCGGTGCGTCGCCTTGGGTCTCGTCCGCCCTTGCACTGGCGGCTGTCGTCGTTGTTGTAGCTCTGAAGGTCGGCGTGGTCGACCCGTTGGGCGTGGCGTGGCGCGAGACGCGGCTGGCCTCAGACGGTACGCTGAGCGGCATCGCTTCGCCTGCGAACGTGGACTTCGGGCATCGGGCGATGCTGCTCGGGATGGAGCCGCTCCCGGACGCGGTCCAGGCCGACGCAAGCCCGGTACTTACGCTCTATTGGCGCGCGCTTGACCCTGGGACCGTCGACTGGCAGGTGGGGCTGACGTTAATCGCGCCGGATGGCTCACGCTGGCCCGCCGGGCTGCGGCCTGCCCGCTGGGCGAGGACGCCGCCGCCGCTGTCGGAATGGCCCCGCGACGCCTACGCACGGATGGACTACGACGTAGATCTGCCGGTTGGCCTGGCCCCCGGTGGCTTCACGCTGGCGCTGGCGCTGTTCGACCGGGCGACCGCGGTGCCCGCGTCGGTGCTGGGCGCCGACGGGAACCCCGTGGGGCCGGAGCTGGTGATCGGTGAGGTCGAGGTGCAGCCGCCGTCGGCGACCCCGCAGGCGGCCGAGCTATATGGGGCGGACGACATCGACGACGTGACCTGTGGTCCGCTGACGCTGTTGTCGGCCCGGGTCAGCCCTGGGCATGTTGCGCCGGGCGATCTCCTCACGGTGGCCACGGCCTGGGAGGCTGCTGCGGCGCCGTCCGAGGATCTGGCGCTCTCGTATGTGCTGGCGGATGCCGACGGCGTCCGGCGCCAATGGGACGATCAAGCGCCGGTCGGCTGGTGGCCGACGAGCCGCTGGGCGGCGGGCGACCGGTGGGTCGGGCGAGCGGCGCTGCGACTGCCGGGGTCGCTCGACTCCGGTGCCGCGACGCTGTCGATGATGCTCGGCGATTGCCGGTTAGCGACGTGGTCGCTGCAGGTCGAGGCACCTGAGCGGACCTGGACCGTGCCGGGCGATTTCGTGCCCACGGACGAGGTACTCGGCGGTCAGGTACGACTGGCGGGGTACCGGCTGAGCGCAGAGCAGGTCGCGCCGGGCGATCGCCTGGATGTTGGCCTGGCGTGGCAGGCGACGGAAGAGCTGGACGTGGCGTATCGTGTCTTCGTCCACCTGGTGGGTGGCGACGGCACGCTGCTGGCGCAGGACGACGGCGAGCCGGTGGGCTGGACGCGGCCGACGACCGGATGGGCCGTGGGTGAGGTCGTCGTCGATCCGCGGGCGGTCACGATCCCCGATCGGGCCGCGGCTGGCACCTATGAGGTGCGGATTGGACTGTACGATGCTGACGGCGTGCGGCTGGCGACCTTGTCAGGGGTGGATGAGATCGTGTTGGGCACAGTCACAGTCATGCCCTGAGAACCACGAGCCACACGGGCGATGCGCAAGATTGGACCAATCTTCCGAAGATTGGTCCAATCTTTCATGGCGTACGGTGGCGCAGCCGGGACACTCAGCGGTACCCGAGGTCGGCGGCGCGAGTGAGGGCCTGCTCGGCGCGGGCACGATCGCCGGTGGCGCTGAGGGCCTGCGCCTGGCGGTAGTAGGCCTCTGCGAGCGTGGGATCCAGCGCGACGGCGCGGTCGAGGGCTTCCAGCGCCTCTGCCGGCCGGCCCTGCAGCAGTTGAATCCAGCCGCTTAGCAGGTAAGCCTCGGCGTCGTCGGGGGCCAGGTCCACGGCCATTGAGGTGGCCGTCCGGGCCACCGCGTTGCCGGCAAGGTCGCGGCTGAGGTAGAAGCGCGCGACGGCCTTCCAGATCTCCGCATCCTCGGGCGCCCGGTCAAGCGCAGCCTGGGTCCAGCGATCGACCTCGCCGTACTTCCCGGCCCGCGCCTGGAGTTCGGCTACGGCGAGGCAGGCGGCGGGGTTGGCCGGGTCGAGCTTCTGGGCGTTGAGCAGCGCGACGCGGGCGTCGTCCAAGTTGCCTGTCACGAGCGCGAGCTTGCCCAGGAGCAGCCAAGCCTGCGGCAGATCGGGCGCCAGCTCGACCGCGGTGCGCAGGTGAACGTAGGCATCGTCCTGTAGGTCGAGGCGGGCGTAAGACTCCCCGAGCCAGGCCTGGATCTCGGCGTCCTGCGGATCGGCAGCCGATGCACGCGCGAGCAGGCAAGCCGCATAGCCCCAACGCCCCTCCCGGACGAGCCTCATGCCCACCGCGCGGTCACACCCCTCGGAACAGGTTCCCAGCCCCGCGACGAGGCCGGGCGCGACGTCAGCCAATCGAACGTAGTCACCGTCGAGAAGGGCAGTGGCTTCGACGGCTTGGGTGTCCGTGGGATGGCCGGCTGCGGCCCGCCGAGCGGCGTCGCGGGCCTCATCGCACGCCCCGAGATGGAGGGTTGCCCGGGTGAGCGCATCGAGGGCGTCGCGGTCGGTCGGGGTCGCTTCCAGAACGCGTCGCGCCCGGTCAGCAACCTGGCGCCATTCGCCCGCGGCGCTGAGGAGCGCCAGGCGGCGGGCGTCCGCCTGCCCGGCTGTGGCGCCGCGGGCGGTGGCTGTGTCCAGCGCCGCGAGCCCGTCGGTGGGGCGGCCCCAGGCGAGATAGAGGTCGGCAAGAGCGAGGGCCGGGGCAGGGTCGTCCGGCGCGGCATCCAGGGCCTGCCGGTAGCGGATCTCCGCGGCGGTGTATTGGCCCTTGGCGGCGAACGCGGCAGCCGCGTCGAGTGTGTCCGAGATCGTCGCGGTAGGGGTGGCGCCAGGCAGGGAGATTGCTGCGCATCCCGCTAGGACGAGGATGGAGGAGAGGATGAGCGCCAGGGCTGCGCGGCGAAGGTTCGTGGTCACCGACTCACGGGTTCCGGACGGGTGGGCGGAACGACCGAAGCCGCACCTACGGACCCGGTTGGACGCCGGGAGATGGAAGTGGCGCATCAGGGGGCACGGCTCACGGACCACGCGTGACCATGGGCATATAGACGCTGGCGACGATAGCCTTCAGCGGCAGCGTTGCGCTGACGGTGAGCGGGGCTATGCCGGGTGTGACGTCAAACCGGTGGACGGCCATGAGCGTCCCGGGTGTCCGGGCGGTGACGACGTAGCTGCCCGCCTCGACAGTCTTCGTGACGTGCCAACCTGATGGTTCCTCGGCTTGTGCTATGACGTGTCCCGAGGCGTCGGACCAGGCGTACGCCACTGCGGGGCCCGGAAACCATGCTTCCTCAATGGTGTCCGGCAGGAGAGCGGTGACTGAAAGGGCGACCGTGCGGGTCAGCATGGCTGTGGTCGATGCCTCGGCTGAATAGGGCCAGGCCTCCCAGTTGCCCGCGTTGTCACGAGCGCGCAGGCGGAAGTAGGTGGTGCCGGAGGTCGTGACCGGCACCGTGGTCGTGAGCACGCCGTTCGTGCTGCCCCAGCCGGCTGCCGTGGTCCACGGCCCGGTGCTGGTGGGCGCGCGCTCGATCTCGGCGTACCAGTAGCCGGTGCCCTCGTCGATCACGTCCCAGCTTAGCGTGACGCCAGACGTGAAGGTTACGTCGGGCAGCGGATGGAGCGACGAGGTGGGCGGCTGGGTGTCGGCCTGGATGACGAGGATGGGCGGCCCGCCGATGAGATAGCTGCCATCCGCGGCGGTGTTGGCCGTAGCCGGCGCAAGCGTCAGTGTGTAGACGTCGTCTGCGGCGGATATCGTCGAGGTCATGCCGCGGTAAGTGACGGCGGTCGCAGCGGGCAGGTAGGCCGGGAGGCCGAAGGTGACCGGCGCACCGGTTGTGTTCCAGACCACGTCGATGCGGCCCCGTGGGGTGCCCCAGAAGGTGATCCGGCGAATGCCGTCGTTCGTAAAGGGGCCGGTGACCTGATTCTCCCCGTAGAGGTAGGTAGCCGTAGTCTGGAAGGCACTGTAGGCCGGGCGCAGCGTCAGGTCGTTGCGAACCAGGCCGAAGTACTCCGGCAAGCCGCCGGGTCCGGTCATCGCTTCGTCATGGGTCCTGAAGACGAGGAAGCGGTCGATTCCGATGGAGCGGGCCTCGGAGAATGCCTCGATGACGTAGGCCGCTGCTTCCTCGGCTGTGGCGCGGTTGGTCTTGTAGCTTTCGGGGAAGTCCGACGTCCATTCGTCCCACAGTTGTACGCCGGTCTCGGTCAGCCAGATGGGGTGCGGCCCGACCCGCGACGCCATATTCCCCTGGATTTCGGCGGCAATGGGACGGATCTGGTAGACGTTGCTGTAAAGGTGCAGCGACATCACGTCAAAGTAGTAATCGTGCTGCGCGGCGCCCGGCAGAGCTTGGAGCGCGTCCAGGACCGCGACGTAGTAGGTGGGGTTGGCCCAGTAGGCCAGCCCGGCGAAGAGCACCGTGGCGTTGGGGTCGGCGGCCTTGGTGGCGAGATAGCCGACGCGCAGAAGTTGCGCGTAGTCATCCACCGAGCCCTGCCAGAACCAGTTCCACAGGTCAGGCTCGTTCCAGATCTCCCAGACATTCACCTTCCCCACGTAGCGCCTGACGGTCGTGTAGACAAAGGAGCCCCACGCATTGCCTGGATCATTCCAGTCGAGATAGAGGCCCTGGGGTGGGCAGGCCTGCCATCCTTCAGCCAGGTTGGGCCGGATGGCCGTCGAGGGGTTGCCCTCAAGGGCGGGGGGCAACGGGCCTGATTGCGTGGCCGCCTGGCATCCGGGGGAGGCCCAGGTAGGCGTCGATCCGAGGATCCCGATCATGTCGAGGCCGTATCCAAGCTGCCGGTCGGTGAGATCGTCGTAGGGCTGGAAGTTCCACTGGTCGCGGCGGGCTCCAGCACGCTCCAACTGAAATCTATGCGATCCCAGCGGGACCCTGCGCGGTAGGCCAGCGGGCCGAGATCCTGGCCCGCGGTGGCGTAGTTGGCATAGCACGTGCCCAACAGACCGGCGGTTGTGGTCACGTCGGGCTGAGGCGGAACGTCCTCGGCGCGCGCCGGTGTGGACGCAATGACGAGGACTCCGGCAATCAGGGCGCTTCCGACGGCGATAGAGAGGAGGAGGCGGTTCAAACCGTTCACTGACCTATGTGTTCGCATAAGGTCTCCTTTCTTACTATAATTGTACCATTCTTGCGTTTTCGCGCTGCAAGCCTACAATGAGCAGAGGGGAGCGTCGTCGTGCGCTGACCTTTGCGGGGCTAGCGCGGCACATCGCCCTGCAGGGATCTGCGCGCCCAATGGACTCTCCATACGCAACCCGGCGTCGACCTTGTGAAGGTTTCTTGGGGAGTTGTCGCCATGCGAATGCTGGTAGTGGATCCAAACGTGGCGTTTGCCACACTGCTCACCGAGGAGCTGACGCGACTCGGTCACGACGCGACGGCCTGTCATTCGGGGGAGGCTGCCTATGCAGCCGCTCAACGTGTCGAGATGGACCTTGCCCTTCTGGATATGGGGCTGGAGGACCCGGACGCCATCACCCTGGCACGGGATCTGCGTAAGCTGTGCCCTGCGACGCGCCTGATACTGATCCCGATGATGGGCGAGCAGCTCGCGCTGGGGCGTGACGCACCGTCGATCCAGGGGGTACTCCCTAAGCCGTTCTTCATCCCGGAGCTGCCTGATCGTATTGATGCGGCGCTCTCGGCGGCGGTGCTGCCGGCAGAGCCCGACGGCGACCTGGCACCGCCGATGCCCGCGACCCCGCCTGCGGCGGAACCCCTCGCAGAGGCGGACGGTGGGGCGTGGCTGCCCGCCATGCGGGACACGGTGGTTGAACCCACCGGACAGCGACGAGGCAATGAGCCGGATGCCGATGCCCGATCCGAACGGCGGCCCGTCATATCGCGGCAAGCCTTCCGGCTCAACCAGGGGCTCATCGAGTCGCTCATGCGTGACCTGGCGCGGGAGGTCGGCGCCGATGGTGTGCTGCTGACGAGCGAAAGTGGCTTGCTCACGGCTGTCGGCACGCTGGAAGAGATGGAGATCGACTCGATCTCGCGGGCAGTGCTACAGGGTTGGCAGACGTCGGCGGAGATGGCGCGGATCCTGGGGCGCGAGCAACTGAGGTTCGAGCAGAGCATCGCCGGTGGGACCTACATGCTCTATGCGCTCAGCGTGAATGAGGCGATTTTGGCGCTCACCGTCGACGGGTCAGCCCCGCTCGGGCTTCTCCGCCTTCGGGCTCGCGCCACGGGCGAACGTATCGCGGAGCTCTGCTCGGCCGTCTGATCGCCGGCTGTATGCAGACAAGGAGCCTGACCTCGTGCCGATCCTGACGAGCCTCGCCTTCCTGCTGCTGTTAGCAGGTGCCTATCTCCTGTCACTCCGGGTCTTTGTCTGGGATGCCGCGCTCTACCTCGTCGCCGGCATTGGATGCCTCACGGTCATTTGGCTGCGCCGGAGTCCTCGTCGTGGACGCGTGCTGGTGACCCTGCGCGAGGTTGTGCCTCGCTCCCCAGCGGGATGGATCCGCGTTGCCGCGCTGGCGCTGAGCACCTTCGTGGCGTTTGCTGCGCGGGCGCGGCCCGTAGAGAGCGACTTCACGGTGTTGCTCATTCTCTGGTTCGTCGCACTTGGAGGATTCGCCCTGTCGTTGGCCGCGCCGCTGGGTGCGCGCCGGCTGTGGGGGCTGCGTCTGGCGAAGCCCGAGCGTTGGGGGCTGGTGGCCCTGGTGATCGGTGCCGGGCTGCTCCGTGGTGTCGCCGTCGGCTGGGCGCCCGCGAACCTCGGTGGCGACGAAGGGACGCAGCTTGTGTCGGCGCTCGACCTGGTGGCGGCGCCGCTTGGCAATCCGTTCGCCACCGGCTGGTATTCGGTGCCCACGATGTCCTTCCTGGTCTACGGCATCGGGATGCGGCTCTTCGGCGCGACGATTGCCGGTGGGCGGATGGCATCCGTTATCGCGGGCACGTTGACGGTGCTCACAACGTTCTTGCTCGCGCGGTCGGTGGGCGGAAGGCGGGTCGGGTGGGTGGCGGCGGTGGCGCTGGCGGGCGCGGCCTACCACATCCATTTCAGCCGCCTGGCATCGAATCAGATCGGCGATCCGCTGATCGGTACGGTGACGCTGTGGCTGGTCTGGCGCGCGCTGGGTCTGGGACGGGAAGTCGAGGGCGATGGTCTGGAGCGCCAACCCGAAGACAGTCGCCCCGAGCGGATCGATGATCCGCAGGCCTCGCTGGAGCGAGGCGCCGGACCGCGCTCAGGTCAACCTCGCGGACGGTTCTTGCGCGAACAGCAGGATAGCCTTGGAGGCAAGGCCCGGGGGGAACACGACGCGCGCCCACACGATACCGCCCCGGCGCTATGGGGATTAGCCGGCATCAGCGCCGGGCTCGGGTGGTACGGGTATTTTGGCGCCCGATGGGTCGTTGTACTGGTGGTGCTGGTCGTGGCGTGGCGCGTCTGGGCCGACCGGACGCTACTACGGCGCCATTGGGCGGGGCTCCGGGTGTTTGCCGCCGGCTGGCTGGTCACCGTCGTGCCGCTCCTGGGCTGGTATTCGCTTCACGGATCCTCGCTGACGGAACGCTATCGCGCTGTCAGTATCTTCGCCTCAGGCTGGCTGTCGCGCGAGATCGCGGCTACGGGACGCTCCACGCTCCAACTGATGCTGCAACAGATCTGGAGATCCGTCACGGCTTTCCACCTGACGCCGGACCCCACGTTCTGGTACCGCCCGGACCGGCCCCTGGTGGATTTCGTGTCGGGTGCGCTGATCGTGGCAGGCTTGGCGGCAACGGTCGTGCGGGCCCGTTGGCCGTCCAGGACCTTCGTGCACGTGTGGCTCTGGCCGACGCTGCTGATGGCGTGGGGTGTTACAGAGAACCCGCCAAGCAGCCAGCGGGGGCTGCTCCTGATTGTTCCGGTGGTCCTCCTGATCGCCTATGGTGTGGAGTGGCTGTGGTCGCTGCTGGGGCAGCGTACCGTTGCGTTCGCGTCGCTGGCCGCAGTGACGCTGACGATGGTGGTGGCTGTGAATGCAGCCTTCTACTTCGGCCGGTACGTGCCTTCCCAGGTTTACGGCAACCCCACCGCGCAAAGCGCGACCGCCTTCGCCCGGTACAGCCTGGCGCACCCGGAGCCCGTCTGTGATGCGGCCCCGGACGGCCTGTGTCGTGGACGCGTCTACTTCGTAGGTCCGCCGTTTCTGTATTGGGGCTTTGGGACGCTGGAGTTCATGCTTCGCGGTTTTCCGGGAGAGGACGTCCCCCAGGGGAAGGTGCCGGTCACCCTCAGCGGCCCGGCTCGCTTCGCCGTAATGCCCGAGCGCGCCGCCGATCTGGGCCTGATCCGGGAGCGCTACCCCGGCGGCGTGGAGACGGAGCTGAATGCGCCCGACGGGCGGCTGCTCATGGTCGTGTATGACGTGGATCAACCGTGATCTTGACATGCACACGCCTGACGCTATAATGTTTGAGCAATCTTCCCTTTGGGAGAGGCAACTCCTAGCCGACAGCTTGTCGGAGGGCCCACGCATGAGCCCGATGGCAGGATGCGGGAGCAAGAAGGGGGTGAGGTGCGTGACGTTCGTGCATGCGGACGACAACGAGTCATTTGACTCCTTGCTGCGTCGGTTCAAGAAGAAGGTGCAGCGAGACCGGATTCTCTCAGAGATACGTAAGCGACGGTATTTCGAGCAGCCCAGTATCGTTCGTAAGCGGAAACGAGCGGCCAAGTTACGCAAGAGCCGCCGTACGACGCTGAAGAACAGTCGTCGGCAGTACTAGGGGTCGGTCTGGTTGGTTCGTAGTATCCGATTCATCGGTTCTGCTCTCGCCCAGTCTGCTGGGCGCGCCTTCTGAGGCTGCGGAACGGCTGAAGTTGTTACTATGAACCGTGATCATCAGCTTAACGGAGCACTAGGGGTGATTCAGGAGTACGTGGCCCCGCGATTCAGTGCGGAATGTCCAGGAGAGGATTGTGAGTTCGTATGAGTCTCCAAGACCGGCTTCGTAGTGACCTGAAGGATGCAATGCGGGCACAGGACGCCCACCGCAAAGCGGCCATACGGATGGTCCTGACGGCGATCCAGCTCGAGGAAGTAGCGTTGGGTCGCGCGCCGACGGATCCCGAGATCGTCGACTTGATCCGCAGGGAAGTCAAGCGACGTGAGGAGGCCGCGGAGATGATGCGCGATGCGGGCCGCGATGAGATGGTCGCTGACGAGGAGATCGAGCTGGAGATTCTGGGAGCATACCTTCCGGCACTGATGAGCGAGGCGGAGGTCCGGGAGCTGGCGGCATCGGTCATCGGCGAACTCGGCGCGACTTCTGCACGCGACACGGGCCGGGTGATGGGGGCGATCATGCTCCAAGTGAAGGGGAGGGCAGATGGCCGGATGGTCAATCAGGTTGTCCGCGACCTGCTTTCTGCCTGACTCCCGGTCTCTGATCCAGTGATGTGAAGGAGGGGCTCCTGCGGGGAGCCCCTCCTTGTCTATTCGGGCAACGAGTCAATGGCAAGATCCAAGAGGCGATCCGAAACTCGTAGGAAGCAACGAGGATGGGCACTGCGCCAGGGCGCCTTCTGGCTCTGGTTGGTGGTGGTCACGTCGCTCGTCCTCGTCTACTCGGTTCCGGAAGAGTATCATCTCTCGGCAGGTGACGTTGCCCCGCAAAGCATCGAGGCGCCCCGGGACCTGACGTACATCAGCGATATCCTGACCCAACAGGCGCGAGACGATGCGGCCCGGCGTGTAGCCCCTCGCTATACGCCACCCGATCCCACCGTGGCGCGTCAGCAGTACACGCGAGCGCGCGATGTGCTGGCCTTCTTGCGAGCCGTTCGCGCGGATCCCTACGGATCGGAGGCGCAGCGAAGTGCTGCGATCCAGGCCGTGCCTGAGCTCAGTGATCTGCCGCAAGACACCGTGCTATCGATCCTCGCCCTGCCCGACACGAGCTGGAGCCGCGTACAACTGGAGTTCCTTGATCTGCTGGATCAGGTTATGCGACAGGAGGAGATTCGCGAGGCCGATCTACCCAGCGTTCGAGCGCGAATTCCCACCCTGGTGCCGCTGGACCTCGCGCAAGACGAGGCTGAGGTGGTGCAGGATCTGGTGACTCGCTTTGTCAGGCCCAACGTCTTCTATGACGAGGCCGCGACGCTGGCTGCGCAGGATGCCGCCCGCCAGGCGGTCGGGCCCGCGGTCCAGATGTACCGCAGCGGGCAGGTGATCGTGCGCGAGGGTACGATCGTCTCCAGCCTCGACATTGAAGCTCTTTCGCAATTCGGGCTGACGTCAGCAACGCAGTCCAATTCGGGCGCGGGTGTCGCCGTGCTCTTCTCTGCCCTGGGAGTCTTTGTCGCCGGCCTCTTCGTTCACAGGACGCAGCCGGACGCCTTGGACGGTGGGCACCGGGAAGTCCTCATCGTCTCGGTCTTCACGCTCTTCCTCGGTCTGTGTTGGCTGTTGCTCCGGTCGGGCGCGCTTCTACCCTATCTTTTCCCCGGTGCCGCGGCAGCGATGCTGTTGGCGACCACCGTCGGATCGCTGCCTGCAGCCGCGGCGGCTATGCTTCTCGGCGTCGTGAGCGGATGGGTCGGCGCACGGTCTCTGGAGATCGGCGCGATGGTGGCCGTAGGCGGGCTCTACGCGGTGTTGACCCTGCCGCGCTACGAGCAGACGGGAAGGCTTTTCCGATCCGGGCTGATTGCAGGGCTCGTTCAGGCCCTTGTCGTCTTTGTCTTCTCGGTGGACGAGTTGTCGGTGTCTCCGCTCGGCCTGGCGATGAAGCTCGGTGCGTGCGTTATCGGAGGGCTGATCGCCGGAGGGCTCACCGTCGGCGGGCTCTTTGTGCTGACCTCGCTCTTCGATCTGACGACGACGTTCCGGTTGACCGAGTTGAGCCGGCCCAACCACCCGTTGCTGCAGCGCCTGCTTCGTGAGGCGCCGGCGACCTTCAATCACGTGATGATGGTGGCCAGCCTGGCCGAGCAGGCGGCCGAGCGCATTGGCGCCAACGCTCTGCTCACCCGCGTGGGCGCCTACTATCACGATATCGGCAAGTTGGCGCGGCCCTATTTCTTTGTCGAGAATCAGCAAGGGCTGAGCAACCCGCACGATCGACTCGATCCCTATGCGAGCCTCGACGTGCTGGCCGGTCACGTTCGGGATGGCGTGGAGCTGGCCAAGCAGTACCATCTACCATCCAAGGTGAGGGCTTTCATCCCCGAACACCATGGTACAATGCGGGTGAGCTTCCTTTACCAGAAGGCCGTAGAAGCCGCGGGCGGGGAAGCGGATCTTGTAGATGAGTCCCAGTTCCGCTATCCCGGTCCTGTCCCGCAGAGCCGTGAGACGCTGCTCGTAATGCTGGCCGATGGGTCCGAGGCGGCGACGCGCGCGCGCCGGCCCGGCACCGCCGAGGACCTGGCGGCGGTTGTCGACTACATCTTCCAGCAGCGAATGCAGGACGGACAGTTGGATGGGGCGCCGATCACGATGGCCGAGCTTCATCAGGTGAGGCAGACCTATGTCGATCTCCTACGAGGCGCCTTCCACCCGCGAGTGCAGTACCCGGAGCCGCTGAGAGTGCCGCAGAGGCGCCAGGCCGAGGAGGGCGAGGAGTTACACGCCCAGGGCGTGCGGGCTGAAGCGCTGGATGCCGCCGCAGGGGACAGCGCAGTCGTCGCTGCGGACAGCGCAGTCGCCGCTGCGGACAGCGCAGTCGTCGCAGACGGCGAGATGGCAGCAGTGGTCGGGCTCTCATCGGTCGAGACGGGTCCGGCGGGCAGCAATGGTGGTGGAGATCAGGGTTCGGGAGAACGTGCGTCACGCGGTGTCGTAGAGACAGGCGCAGGGCGGGCTCGCGATGACGCGGACAATGTCCACACGTCAACTGTGGCGGTAGAAGGGCAGGATACAGAGGATGAGCATACAGCATCACGTTGAGGTCCAGGTTGAGGAGCAGGTCGGTCCGCTGGACGCGGAACCGGTAGAGCAGGCGGCACTCCTGACGTTGATTCGGCACGGGTTGGGCGAATCGTGCGAGCTGGTCGTCGTACTCTCGGACGATGACTCCCTGACCGACCTGAACCGGCGCTTCCGTGGCGATCCTCATCCGACCGATGTGCTGTCATTTGCCGACGATACGCGGGGGCCGTATTCGGGCAGCGCTCCTGGCTTTCCACGGTACCTGGGCGACATCGTGATCTCGGTCGACCGGGCCAGGGAGCAGGCCGATGCCGTCGGTGGGTCGCTGGAGGATGAGTTGCGCGTCCTCACCGTTCACGGTGTGCTGCATCTTCTGGGATATGATCATGCCGACGAAGCTGAAAAGGAGAGGATGTGGACTCAACAGAACGAAATCCTACGCTTGTTGCGGGTCGATATCCCGTTGCCGGAGTAAGACCGGCATTTCGGGGGGGCTTCTTGGATAGCTTCCGGTTTGCTGCCGAGGGGCTACTGTATGTCTTCCGGTCGCAGCCCAACTTTCGTGTTCACGTGGCTGCGGCCTGTGCCGTCGTTCTGCTCGGAGCCTGGCTCCAGCTATCGTCGCTTGCGTGGGCCATCCTTGCACTCACGATTGGCGGTGTGTTGATCAGTGAGATCCTCAACACGGCGGCTGAGGCCCTCGTCGACCTGGTCTCGCCGGAGTATCATCCACTGGCGAAGCAGGTGAAGGACCTGACCGCGGCGGCGGTGTTGGTGGCTGCTGCGACATCTGTGACAGTCGGGCTGGCGATCCTTGGCCCGCCGCTCTGGCTGCGGTTAGGATTGGGGTAGACAGGCTATTCCGTCAGCGCGATCGTCAGGTGATCTGCGCCCGACGGCACTGACCAGCGGTCACCCGTCAGCGGGTCGTAGAGCCCCAGCGTGAGATCGATCGCGGCACCCGACTCGACCTCGACATCGAAGAGGTGGATTTGTAGCACGGTGTCCCCGGGGACCAGCGTGTAAGGATCGACCCAAAGCCCGTCATCGATCGCCGTTATCTCCTCGCCCGTTGGCCCGGCGACGTCCATGTGCGCGAAGACGCTGAGCCTGGGGCCGTTGTAGACGCCGGGTGGCGGTGGGTTCGGAATCAGTTCCTCGTCGGGCAAGGGCAGTGGGCCTGTGACGATCCACCACGTGACGAGTCTGGCGGGTTCGCCGGGCAGATCGGGCGGCTGCCAGCTCACGGCCTCGAGCGCCAGGGCATTCCCAAAGGGCTGTCCTGCCAACGGTGTGCCGTCGTCGCCGGTCCGGATCGCGTCTTCGGGTGGCTCAGGTGGTGTAGCACGATACGCTTGCATTCCCTCCGGGGCATCTGCGCTCTCTGAATGGGCGATCAGCGCCTCAACCTCCGTCGCTCTTTCGCCAACTTCCTGGAGATAAATCCGCGTTGGTTCACCGTTAGCGAAGACCAGGGCGCGAGCCGGATCGGCCCACCGCAACTTCACGGCTGCGCCGTCGAGATCGGTGCGCATGGCGACCTTGTCCCACGGCCCGTAGAGCCGGCTGCTCACCGTCGCGTCCGCGATCTCCGGCTGCGCTCGCAGGAAGGTCGCGAGCGCTCGATAGTCGGCGCGGTAGAGGAAGCGTACCATCGAGTGGTTTGGCCAATCGAGGAAGTAGCCGGTGACGTCGCGCACACCCACAACGGCGACGATCAGGATCGCGGCTGCGGCAGCCAACCACACGCTCGCCCGAGCAGATACCTTTGGAGTCTCCTTTCTGGGCAGGAGCCTCCTCAACAAGGAGACCCCAAAGGTATTTTCCGGGAACGTCTCCCTCGGGAGTGAGGCGAGACAGATATAGACGGCGGGCAGGGCGAGGATCGTGTGGCCGAAGCTGGACGGCGGCGAGCTGATCAGCGCGGGACTGATGCCGATCGCCAGCCAGATCAGGAGCAGGCGCGCTTCCGGGCGCCGCCAGCCGATGATAGAGAAGGCGACGCTGAGGGCGAAAAGCGCCGCGCCCGCCGGGCCGAAGATCGGGCGCCCACTGACGTTGTAGAGCCATTCCGGGTCGCCCTGCGCGTGGAACATGCCGAGCGTCGTCCAGGCGGTGCGCAGCAGGGGCATAGGGTCGCCTTGGCGGAGCGCGTGGATCGGCACCGCCAGCTCGCCGACCCGTGCATTGCCCCCGGCAATATGCGCGGCAGTCCAGAACATCGGCAGCGACAGGGCGACGCCGATGGCCACGGCTGTGAAGTAGCGGCGCCAGCGGCCGCGCCGCGGCGCGAGAAGAGGGTAGGCGACGACGAGCAGGATCGGTGTCAGGCGACCCGCATAGTAGGTGAGCAGCGCGCCCGCCGTCCCCAGTACGATACCGGTCGCGGCGCCCCGAGGTGGGTCCGCGTCACGAAGCAGGCGCCATCCCCAGTAGAGCGCCACGAGCACCCACGGCAAGACGCCGATATGGCGAATGGCCACGCGGCTGTACATCAAGGACCAGAAGGAGACCGCGACGAGGGCCGCCGCGGTGAGGGCGACGATGCGGACACCGCCCCAGGTGCCGGGCACAGCGGACAGGGCCCGGTGCTGGGAGGGTGAGAGCCGCCCGGCGCGTGTAAAAAGGCGCCGGGCGAGCGCCCAGGTAAGCACGACGACCAGCGTGCCTGCTGAGGCCGACATCAATCGCGCCGATGCCTGGTTGATGCCCCCGAGGGCGATCAGTGGGGCGCGGAGCGTGTGATAGAGGGGCTCGTGGCCGGACGCGCCTGGGAAGTAGAGCACCGGTCCCTCGTCGACGATGCGTTGGGAGAAGGTGTAGAGCTCAATCAGGTCGTCGTCGCGCCAGCCCGGCGGGACGTCCATAAGGGCTATCCAGCGCAGGGCCCACGTCGCCAGGATCAGCACGAGCAGAACGATGCGCTCGGCGGTCGACAGCCGGTTCCCTCGTCGGCTCACGGCGCCGTCTCGTCGGGACGCTGAGGTGGCTCAGCAGCCTGAGCCGTGAGTTCCACAGGCAACAGGACGCGGGTGGCCACGCAATCCCCGGTGGGGCCGGTCATGTGGATGGGCAGCCGCGCGAGGTCTCCGCGGGCGTACAGGCCCAGTTCGACCACGTAGGAACCTGAGGGGAGATCCGCCGGCAGGGCGAGGCTATGCACCTGCACGAAGCGGTCACCGGGCTGCCACTGCCACGAGGGAGCGTCCAAGCGGTCGTCCTGCGAGACGAGGTTGCCCCCCGCGTCGAGCAAGTGGGCGAAGATCGCGAGATCGTCCTCCACAGGTGCCGTGACCGTCCAGGCCGTGAGCAGGCTGAGCGTCAGCGCGTCGCCCGATGGGGTCTGCGTCGTGCGGTAGCCGGCGAGCGAGACGATCTCGCCGAAGCCCACAGGGGCCCGGAGCCGCGCGTGCTCCGCCGCCGGGGGTGGGTCACCACGCTGCGCGAGTATCTCGGTAGCCAGCCCCGATGTCAGGGCCTGCCAGCTTGCAGGGGCGTCCCAGGCGTATCCCCTTGTCCACGAGGGGATTGCATCGTCCCCGAAGGATAGGGTCAGGGACGGCTCAAGATCCGGGAGGAGGAGGCGCCAGAGCGCAGGAGGGAGCTGCGTCTGCTCCTCTACGAAGAGGCGTGCGGACGTGGTTGGGACGAAGATAGCGCCCCGGCCGTCAACCCATCGCAGGGACAGGTCGCTGCGGTGCAGGGTTACCTCCATCACGTAGGGGTCGTGGAATTCCCCGGGATAGAGGCTGGTCATCACCACCGGGGTGGTCTCCGAAGTCCGGTCGAGTTCGTGGCCAAGCGCGACGACGTGGGAGTGGTAGGCGACCTGCACGTCACGCTCGTGAGCCCACGTGCCGAAGTAGGCCTGGGCGGTTCCGGTGCCGGTCAGCGCCCAGGCGATGCCCGCTGCCGCGGCAACCAAGTGCGGGACAGGTCGCCGCAGCCTGCCCACCTGCGCCTTGAGCTCGCGGGCGCCGAGCGCCACAAGCAACATCGCCGCCGGCATAGCTGCCACGGCGTGGAGCAGGTTGTAGGCGACCGGAGCAATGAGCGCGGGAGCCACGCCGCCCGCGAGCCAGATCACGAGCAGAGACCGGCGCTCGTCGCGAAGCCTGGCCAGTGCCGCTACGACACCGACCACGAGGGTCGCAGCCAGAAGGGGCTCGAGGCCTGGTCGCCCGGCCACGTTGTAGAGCCAGTACGGGTCTCCGTGCCACAGCAGCATCGGCAAGCTGTCGACGATATTGTGCCGGATTGGGGCGGTGTCGCCTGCGGTCAGTGCGGTGACGGCTTCGCCGAGCTGCCCGATGCGGGTCTCGAGATCGGGATGGGCGCGCAGGTAGACGAAGAGTGGTGCACCGGCCGCGGCTGCCGTCGCCAGCGTGAGCAGCGTGCCGCGCCAGATCCTGCGGAAGCGTGGGCGGTCGGAGATCAGGGCCACGACAAGCACGCCGGCGAAGAGCAGTGGCATCCCGCGACTGGCCATGTAGGTGTAGAAGCTCGCGCCGAGCGCCAGGCCCGAGAGCGCGTACCAGCCCGTCGCACGGCGAGTGGTGGCCGCGGAGGTGGCGTGACTGTAGGCGAGAACCGAGGCGGCAAGCAGGGCCGGCAGCGCCGGGGCGCGCAGACCGACGCGAGAGAGCATCAACGCCCAAAAGCTGACGGCGTATGCGGCAACGACCACGAGCGCTTCGAAACGGCCCCACCAGCGGCGGGCGAGTGCCGCGACGAGGATGCACTGGGCAAGGCCCCACAGCACGGTCGTGATCCTGAGTGTGAAGATGCCCTGACCCAGGAAAAGCGTCGTCAAGGCGACGCTGTAGTCATAGAGGGGCTCGTGCCCATAGCCCACGGGAAAGTAGATGCGGTGGACCCCCCGGAGGATCGCGGTGCTGTCGTGTCCGTTGCTGGCCTCGTCGTGGGTTAGTCCCGGCGGCACGCTCTCCAGGTCCCAGACCCGTACGGCGAAAGCGAGCAGCAGCAGAGCGATGACGGCTGCCCACCAGGCACGTGTCTTGGCTCCTGCGTTCACGTGGGCAATGGTACCCCAGGTTGGAGAAAAGGCGACCACGGCGGAGATGAGTAGGGAAAAGGGTTGCGTTGGGGTGCTCTCTTTTCCCATCTCAGCAATGCCTGTATACTTGGGGTGAGTTTTCACGAAGGAGGGAAACGCCATGCCAACTGCACGCGACATCGCGCTGATCTTTCTGAGCCTGGAGGCCCTGGTGATCGCACTTGTGCCGCTGGTCATCTTCTCGGGCCTGGCCTACGGCGTATATCGGCTGCACCGGCTGGCCAAGACGTATTTGCAGAAGGCCCAGGGCTACGCCCAGCAGGCGCAAGACACGGTGGAACGCGCGAGTCAGGCGGTGGCGCGACCTATGATTAGGGCGCACGCCGCGGGAAGTCAGGCAACAGCGATGGTGAGGAAACTGACAAGGAGGTAAGGAAGAATGAACAGTCCAAGGACGCGGGCACTTATGGTAGGTGGGGTGGTGGGGCTGCTGCTCGGTGCATTGGCCGGCTTCATCTACTACAACTCGAATGTCGAGGTGGATTCGGAAGGGACGGAGAGCCTGGAGACGCCCACACCGGGAACGGCGGTGAAGCTCGCGTTGGGCTTCTTGGGGGTCCTGCGGCTGATCGCCGACTAGGCCTCACCGGGACCGCTGAGGCAGCTACCACGAACCTGAGGGAGGGAAGGGTGCACGATCGACTTGAGCTGGCACTGGCGACGGCCGAGGCGGACGGGCTTGATGCGCTGGCCCTCGTTCCCGGTCCGAATCTGTACTATGCTACGGGGATGTCGTTCTTTCTCAGCGAACGGCCCATCGTGGCGCTGATCGCAGTCGATGCGGCTCCGTGCATTGTGCTGCCGGAACTCGAGGCCGGAAAGGCCGCCGAGGCCGGTTTTGAGACGTTCCCCTACAATGACGAGGACGGGTACACGATGGCCTTCCACGAGGCATGTGCCGCGCTGGAACTGGCGGACGCACGCGTCGGGGTCGAGGCGCTGAGGATGCGACTGCTCGAGTCCAATATCCTGGAACGCTTCGCCCCCGACGTCGAATTGGTGCCGGTTGACGATCTGTACGCCGACCTGCGGATGGCCAAATCGAGTGATGAACTCAACGCGATGCGGCGGGCGGTGCGCGTGGCCGAGGAAGGCTTCCTGGCGTGGGTCCCCATGTTGCGTGAGGGGATCAGCGAGCGAGAAGCGGCCTCCAAGTTGGTAGGATCGCTACTGGGCAGCGGAGCAGATGGCCTGGCGTTCGATCCGATCATCGCCAGCGGGCCGCGAGGTGCGTTGCCTCACGCCGTGCCGAGCGAGCGCCTGTTCCAGCGAGGCGACTGGGTGGTGGTCGACTGGGGCGCGAAGGTGGCCGGGTACGACTCGGATCTCACCCGGATGTTGACGGTGGGCGAGCCAACGGAGCCCCTGCGGCGGGTCCACAAGATCGTGGTCGAGGCCAACGCGGCGGGCCGTGCAGCCGTGGGGCCGGGTGTTGAGGCGCGGGCTGTGGACGCAGCCGCCCGCGCCGTGATCGAGGCGACGCGCTACGGGCCGCTCTTCTTCCACCGTACGGGTCACGGCCTCGGGCTGGAGGAGCACGAGCCGCCCTATATCGTCGCCGGGAATCGGCTTCGGCTTGTGCCCGGGATGACTTTCACGGTGGAGCCAGGCGTCTACGTGGAGGGGGTGGGTGGCATCCGCATCGAGGATGACGTCGCCGTCACCAACTCTGGGTGCATGACGCTCAGCGAGCTGTCCCGTGCGCCGTTTGTGATTCCGGCGTAGGGAGCGCAGGCGCCGGACCACCTTCTCCTACGAGGTACCTGCATAACAGGAGTAGGCGTGTCTGCCGCCCGGCGGAGCCGATACATTCCAGGGGCAGTCGGCCGAGAGGAGATGGACAATGGTAGAATTGGAGAAGCCAGTCGATCCATTGACGCCGCCGGAGCCCGTGGGGGAAGTCTCGGGTCCCGAGGCCGAGGCGATGCTGCCGCTGGGCGCCCGACCCAAAGCGGATACCCTCGCGCGGATCGACGCGAGGGTCGAGGCGCTCGTGGAGGCCTTGACCGAGGCCGACGTCCACAGCGACGAGTTCGAGTCCCGCATCAATGCGATCCACGCCCTGGGCACCCGGGAGATCCGCGAGGCCGCCAACGTCTCCAATCGCTTGCTCAACCGTCCGGTCCGCGGGTTGAGCGACGATTCCGAAGTCGGAGCGGCCCTGCTAGCACTCCGTAGGACGGTCGAGGCGCTCGACCCTTCCGAGCGTGAGAGCGCCGGGCGCAAGTTGCTGGGGATCATTCCGCTGAGTACGCGGGCGACCGACTACTTCCGCAAGTACGAGTCGGCTCAGAGCCACATCGACGCCGTCCTCAATAGCCTGCACCACAGTCAGGACGAGCTGCAGCGCGATATTGCGGCGATCGAGCAGGAGAAGGCCAACCTCTGGGAGATCATGGGACGCCTCCAGGAGCTCATCCACGCGTGTCGCCAGTTGGATAGTGCGCTGGAGCAGCGGCTCAGTGAGATCGCGATCGACAATCCGGAGAAAGCACGGGTCGTGCGCGAGGAGGTGCTCTTCTACGTCCGCCAGAAGGAGCAGGATCTGCTGACCCAGCTCGCCGTGAGCGTCCAGGGTTACCTGGCCCTTGACGTGATCCGCAAGAACGATCTGGAGCTGATCAAAGGCGTTGAGCGAGCCACGACGACGACGATCTCAGCGCTGCGTACCGCCGTCATTGTGGCCCAGGCGCTGGCTAACCAGAAGCTGGTACTCGACCAGATTTCGGCGCTCAACGACACGACCTCCAACCTGATCGCGTCGACCTCGGCGCTGCTCAAGGACCAGTCCACTCAGACGTACCGCCAGTCGACCGGAGCCACGGTGGGGATGGAACAACTCCAGACGGCCTTCGACAACGTCTTCGAGACACTCGATAGCATCTCCGCGTACAAGCAGGCGGCGCTGGAGACGATGTCGCAGACGATAAATCAGCTTTCAGTGCAGGTGCAGCGCGCCACGACCTATCTCGATCGCGTGCGCGGCGAGCAGGCGCTGGACTCCACCGGCGATCTGCTGGCACTGGAGGAGACCGAGTCACCTGAGTAGGGCGTGGCAAAGAGTTGGCCGCCGGCGGGACGACGTACCGGCGACCAACACAGGAGACGATGACCATCTGGATATCGCCCGCCGAGCAGCGGGCGCTCGAAGCGCTCTTCCGGCAGACCGGTGGCGACGAATGGGCCCACCATGAAGGCTGGCTGAGTGAGACCGACCCTGGCACGTGGGCGGGCGTCACGTGTGAGCGCGGGCGGGTCACGCGGCTCATCCTGCCCCACAACGGTCTCAGCGGCACGTTACCTGCCCAGGTTGGGCTGCTCGCCTATCTCACCGAGCTCGACCTCTCGAGCAACCGGCTGACGGGACGCATTCCCACCACAATCGGGAATCTGCGCGCGCTCGTCACACTGAATCTCTCCGCGAACGACCTCCACGGCGCGCTACCGGTGCGACTGCGTCTGTTGCAGCGCCTGCGCGTGCTCGATCTCCACGGGAATGCCTTGACCGAAGAGATCCCAGCCGCGCTTCACGATCTGACGGCCATCGAGGTGCTGGACCTCTCGGACAATCGCCTCAGCGGTGAGGTGCCGCCCGAGCTCGGTCGCCTGACCCGACTGGTGCGTCTGAACCTGGCGCAGAACGACCTCCACGGCCCACTCCCCGACGACCTGGCCCATCTCACCGCGTTGGCGGCGTTTGACTTCAGCCACACGCGGCTGCTGGAGCGCTCCACGCCGGATTTTCAGGCCTGGCTCGCAGGGATCGATTCGCTTCAGCGCACGGGCGTTCTCTATGCCGAGGTAGCTGAGCCGGGACGATTTGGGCTCGCGGCACTCGCCGGGGCCAGCACGCTGGGCGCAGCCTTGGCGGCGGCCTGGGTCGTTGCCTTCCCGTTGCTTGGTCCGCTCGCTGGTGCAGCCCTCTCGCTCATTGGCGTCGCCGGTGCGGGGCTGGTGGGGCAGCGGGTCTACCAACTGACGCGTTCGCTCGAGCCGCGCGCGCTGGCCGCTTCAGCGCCTACCGCCGACGAGACGCTGCGCTCGCAGTTGGCGGCGGAGATGCGCGCCTTGGTGCGCGACGCGCGTAGCGATTTGCCGCCCGATGTCGTCGAGCGCCTTCAGGACATCGAGGCCACGGTGGCGGAGCTCCTCCCACGCATGCACGCCCTGGCCGGCGGCGACCCGGACGCATATCTGGTGCGGCAGACGGTCCGCGCCTATCTACGGGAGGCGCTTGCGGCCTATCGCGCTCTGCCACGTGACTTCGCGCTCCATGAGCCCATCCGCGACGGGGAGACGGCATATGCGCAACTCCGCCACCAGCTCGATCTGCTACGAGGAGCCCTGGAAGCCCTGGCGGAGCGGCGCCCGCTGGACGATGCGCAGCGCTTGCTGATTCATAGCCGGTTCCTGGAGCACAAGTTCCCGCGCGGGGAGACAGGTGACGAGTGACCGCCGGCGATTGGCCTCTGAACCATTCCGGCTACTCGTCACTCGTCGGCTGAGATTGGGCACGACGGACCTCGAAAGTCTCCCGGTCCGTCGTTGTCGTGGGCACGCGCTGTGGTAGAATCAATGGTCAGTCTAAGGAGAGGCCATGGATAACGACATTTCGTATCTCACACCTGAGGGCAAGGCCGAGCTGGAACGGGAGTTGGATGAGATGGTGAACGTGAAGCGCTCGGCACTGGCAGAGCGCTTGCACTTTGCCATCAAGCAGGGCGATCTTTCGGAGAACGCGGATTACCAGGCTGCCAAGGAAGAGCAGGCGTTTCTCGAGGGCCGGGTCCTGGAGGTCCAGCAGATCCTGCGGAACTCGGTGCTGATCGAGAAGGGCACCCAGGAAGACGGGCGCGTTGGACTGGGGAGCGTGGTCACGGTCGTGGAGGACGGATACGACGAGAAGGAGACGTACTACCTCGTCGGCCGGACAGAGGCGGACCCCGCCAAGGGGAGGATCTCGCACGTGTCTCCGCTTGGCAAGGCCTTACTCGGGCATGTGGTGGGTGATCGGATCTCCGTGAGGGCACCCGCCGGGGAGATCCAGTTCAAGATCGTCAAGGTGACGTAGGGCCGGTGACCTTCCGGTGATATCGAGCGGGGCGACATCTGTTGAGATGCCGCCCCGCTTTGCATGTGGCAAACCTTCGCGAGGCGCGGGCATCGCGCTGGCGAGGATGGCCCGACATGGCACGGACCCGTCAGATGAACTGCCGGGACCCACGGCGAGCGTGCGCCTCAGCACTCGCTGTGGCCGCAGGCGTAGCACCGGCGGCAGCCCTCGGTGTTGACCAGGGCCGCCTGGCCGCAGGCGGGGCAGAGGTCGCCGACCTGGAAGAGGGCGAGGCTGGGCTGGGTGAGCTCGTGGCGCGGCTGCCTTTGTACGCGCTCGTCCTCGGTCTCCTCCGTTTC
Source organism: uncultured Chloroflexia bacterium (assembly GCA_963775195.1). Classification (GTDB taxonomy): domain Bacteria; phylum Chloroflexota; class Anaerolineae; order B4-G1; family SLSP01; genus PWVB01. Next base: position 461,540 of record CAVZIC010000015.1, on the reverse strand, counting down.
CTTGAGGTACTCTTCGAGGACGTTGGCAACCCCGTCGGGCAGGCTGAGCACGCGGTTGTGCCCGAAGCCCATGGGGCGACCGCCGCCAATGCCACTGAGCTGCTCGACGATCTCCACAAGTCGCTCGCGGGGCGCCATAGGCGAGGGCAGCCTCAGGGCGAGCGAGATCAAGCGTCCGATTGCCTCCGCCACAGCGGCGGTGTCGGAGCCGGCCTTGCCGACGTTTAGGAAGACCTCGAAGGGCTGATCTTCGCCGTTGGTGTTGACGGTGACGTAGGCCGTGCCCAGGGGGGTCTGTGCCTGGTAGGTCACGCCGGCGAGTGACTTCGGGCGCGGGCGTATCGGCGCGTAGGCGTGCGCTTCAGCCAGAACGGGCTCCGGCACGGTGAGCTGGATGGCATTGGCCAGGGATGTAGTATCGACGTTGAGAGTGTCTGCCAGGTCGGTGGTCTTCTGCCGGCGCGTGGCCTCGGTCTCCAGGACCTCTTTCTCCCGAGATCCTGCGACGTAGACGGTGAGCCCTTTACATCGGAGGCGCCAGGCCAGCATAAAGGCGTCTCCGACATCCTCGGGTGTGGCGTCGGCGGGGAAGTTCACGGTCTTGCTGATGCTGGCATCGACAAAGAGCTGCAGTGCCGCCTGCATCCGGATGTGGCCCTCGACCTCGATGTCGCTTGAGACGACGAAGACGTTACGGATCTGCTCGGGCACCTCGGTGACGCCCTGGCAGCTTCCGGTGAGCTGTACGCGTTCCAGCACTGCATCGAGGGCATCGTCGCGCATGCCGGCCTCGCGCAGGGCTGCCTCGAAGCTGGGGCTCACGTAGCGAAGGGGAATGTCCGCATCGGCCTCGTGGACGTAGCGGGTGTAGGCAAGGGCAAAGACGGGCTCGCACCCATACCCCTCGATGCCGGCCACGGTTGCGATGGTTCCCGTGGGGGCGACCGTCAGTTGCGTGGAGTTGCGGATCCCGTGCTCGGCGATGCCGGCCAGAACCAGGTCCCAGTCCAGGTCAGGCCGCCCCCACTCGGAGGTGGGGGTGCCGCCAAGCCATTCAGGCCAGGGGCGGGGCCGCCACGTTAACGCCTCGGGATCGTAGGCGCTGCCCGTGATGGCGAGGAAAGGCCCACGTTCGCGGGCCAGATCGATGCTGGCGAGCATCGCGTGGTAGCGAATGTACTCCATGAGCTGGGCCGAGACTCTTCTGAGCCTCGGAGCTGCCGTACCGGATGCGCAGGTGGTAGAGAAGGTCCGCCAACCCCATCAGCCCAAGGCCGATGCGCCGCGCCCGCAGAGCGGCCTCTTCCAGTTGCGGCACCGCAGGCACGTAGGCATTCGCAGTGACCACGTCGTCCAGAAAGCGCACGGCAGACCGCGTGGTCTCCGCAATCCGGTCCCAGTCGATGGCCGGCGTGCCGTCGTCTAGCGTCGTCAGGTGTCTGACCAGGTTGATCGAGCCGAGACAGCAGTTCTCGTAGGGCATCAGGAACTGCTCGCCACAGGGATTGGTGCTTTCATAGCGACCAAGCGCCGGGAGGGGATGGTCTTCTTGCGCTGTATCGAGGAAGAGCATACCGGGCTCACCATTAGCCCAGGCCTGGTGGGCGATGCTCTGGAAGAGCTCACGGGCGGAGACCTTGCCGTAGCTCTTGAGAGGTATGCCTGCCTCGACGGCGGCCTCAAGACCGCCGCGGAAGTCGCGATAGGCGGGGGCATTGATATCGGGGAAGCGGAGTTCCCACGGTTCGTCGGCTTCGACGGCCTCAAGGAAGGCGTCCAGCATGCCAACGGAGATGTTGAAGTTGGTGATGGCGTCCTCGGACGTCTTGCAGGTGATGAACGCCTCGATATCGGGATGGTCGACCCGCAGGACGGCCATGTTCGCGCCGCGCCGCGTGCCGCCCTGGGCGATCTCGCCGAATGCCTTGTCATAGACGCGCAGAAACCCGATCGGGCCGGTTGCCCTGCCCATGCTGGAGACGACCAGGCTGTTCTTCGGGCGCAGGCGGGAGAAGCTGAATCCGTTGCCGCCGCCGGTCTGCTGGATCAGAGCCGCGTCGCGAAGCGACTGGAAGATGCCACCCGGGTCCCGGCCCATATCGTCCTCAATCGGCAATACGAAGCAAGCCGCGAGCTGGCCCAAGGGCGTGCCCGCGCCGGTGAAGGTCGGCGAGTTCGGCACGAAGCGGAGGTCGGTCAACAGGTCATAGAAGAGCTTCTCAGCCTGCTCGGCGTCACCATCCCAGCCCGCCTCGACCCCGGCAATGTGGTGCGCAACCCGCGTGAACATGCCGGCAACGGTCTCGACGGGCTGACCGTCCTTGTCCTTGCGCAGGTAGCGGCGTGTCAGGACCTCAAGGGCGTTCTCGGAGAATCTACCGACCAGTTCAGCCTCGCGGACGGATCCGGGTGTTTCATCCATTCCTACCCTCCTCACTCTATGGTTCCCATTGATGGCTCGCACATAACAAGGCCCACCCACAGAACGGTTTGGGCGGGCCCGAAAGAAACGGGGATTGGCGGCCTAGTACCGCTGTGCGCGCAGACGGTCGATCTCGGCCCGGATGGACTCGAGATCCTTGAGTCCCATGTAGACGATGGCGTAGCGGATGTAGGCAACCTCGTCGAGCTGGCGCAGTTCCTCGATCACGATGTCGCCGATGGTCTGGCTGGGGACTTCCGTGCGACCGGTCTGGCGGATGGCATATTCCACGCGTTCGACAACGCGGTCGAGCGCCGTGGCAGAGATGGGCCGGCGAGCACAGGCGATGCGCAACCCTGACATCAGTTTGTCCGGATCGAACTCCTCCCGCCGTCCATCACGCTTGACGACAAGGGGGTTGGTGAGGACTGCCCGCTCGACGGTGCTGAAGCGCTGATCGCAATCGGCGCACTCGCGGCGCCGGCGTACATTTCCCTGCGCATCGTGGCGTGTGTCCACCACTTTCGTGTTGTCTGAGCCACAGAATGGGCACTTCATGTCGCCTCCCTTGGATGGTACCCCAACGGGACATTGCCGCGTGCGCAGCGACCGGACGCCGTGGGGTTTCGCCATTATATCATGGGTCGGGAAACTGGCGTGGGGAGGATCTGTATTTCGCGCTCCGATTCTTACGAAAATCTGATTGACAGAAGCCGTAAAAAGTCTATAATAAGTCCGGTGATTCTCTATAATATCGTGGGAGGTAATGACTGATGACCGCAACCGAATCGAAGCAACGCAAGGCTAGGGTGGTGGTGTTTTCAACGCCAACGTGTCCTCATTGTCGAACTGCCAAGAGCTATCTGAAGCAGAAGGGGGTCCGCTTCACGGACGTCGACGTCTCACGAGACGAGCGAGCAGCCCGTGATATGGTTCGGATCAGCGGACAGCAGGGCGTGCCCGTGATCACGGTCAACGGACGTCCTGTGGTGGGATTTGACCGGGGTAAGCTGGACCAATTGCTGGGGCTGCACTAACGCCCCCGTGCGCCGCTATTGAAAGACGGAGCCGCTTGCGGCTCCGTCTTTGCTTTATTCCCGATGGACGCGAGTCCTGGGAACCACGCCCACCACGGGCACTTCCAAGATCTGCAGGTCGCGCGACTCGCGGATTGCCGGGTCAAGGACGTGCGCCGCGAGGATGAGCCCGGCCCCAATGAAAGCCGCCAGCAACACCCGAATCGCGGGGCCCAGGAGCTGCGTCCGCAGCGACGGCGCCAGCGGCACCGCGGCAGGGGGATCGGCCAACTTCGCGACCTCGCCGATTCCATCCATCTGCGGGTAGTAGCTCGGGCCGGCTGCGAGGAGCTCGTCGCCGACAGCGGTCGCCACAGCCACGGCCCCGACCGGCTCGGGCCACGTCAGGTAGACGACGAGGATCGACTGCGCGTTGTCTGTGACGAGGCTGCCCTGGATGGCCTGGGGCGGGACATCCAGCCCTTCGGCGGCCAGCCGATCGGAGACGCTACGCGCAAAGCTGGAAGTGGTTGCCAGGTCGGCCAGGCCGTTGGCGATATACTCAGAGGCCAGCCAGGCGTAGTACCGGTCGTAGTCGGCCGAGAGCGAGGCCGCCGGCTCGCCACCCGTAGTAAATCGGAGGACGACCTGGTAGGCCGTCGCGGGAGCGTGATAGCTCAGAGCGACATAGGCGATGACGATCACCACTGGGATCGCGCCCAGCCACCACCAACGTGCCGCCGTCTTCAAGATCCGCGTCAACTCCATGGTCACCTCGGCGACCATTCTACAGTCGTCCGGATGGATGGCAAGCCGTACGCGGGGGCTGCGAGGAGACCGCGCGAGCGCGGGTCCCATTGACGGGTGAGTCGACGCCGGTACAATGGTGCAAAGTGTGAATCGATTGAGATCCGGAGCGCACATGAACAGTGAACAGCGTCAAAGGCCGAGGGTGAAGGGGTGGTGGGAGGGTAAACGATGTCGCGTCGCCGTGTGATCCCCTTCGATCACTTCGGCCTGCTTGCGCCGATCTACGACCGTGTGATGCACCCACCGGCGGTCGATCGCCTCAGATCGCTGGCGCAACTGGACGCCGGAGACCGGCTCCTGGATGCGGGCGGGGGCACCGGACGCGTGTCCGCGGTGTTGAGCTCTTTCGTGCGCGACACGTGTGTCCTGGATCTTTCGGCGGGCATGCTGCAACAGGTTGCCGATAAGCCCGGACTCGCGCCGTGCCAGGGCATCGCGGAGGCCATGCCCTTCGCCGATGGCTCATTCGACAAGATCGTGGCTGTCGACACGTTTCACCATTTTAGAGAACAGGGCGGTGCAGCGATTGAGCTCATCCGGGTGCTGGCGCCGGGCGGCATCCTGGTCATCGAGGAGCCGGACGTCCGGTGGTTTTCCGTGAAGCTCATAGCGCTCGCTGAACGCATACTACTGATGAGAAGCCACTTTCTGCGTCCCGACGCGTACGAGGCTCTTTTCACTACAGCGGCGACGCGGGTGATGATCTACGAAGACCCGCCGAATTTCTGGACAGTGGTCAATAAATCGAGGCAGGACGAACAATGATGGATAGTGTGAGAGATCTCCGGGTAAGGTCGGGCGGGTACGTGGGGGCGATCTGCCTCTTGAGCGTCGCGCTGCTGTTGGTGGGCTGTGGCGGACAGCGATCCGCTGTACCGGGTGACCTGAACGTGCCGGCCAATACGGTAGGTCGCGTGGTCTATTTCACTGCGGCGGACTGCGACCACTGCGATCAGGTCTACCAGGACATCATCGAGCCCCTGAAAGAGCGGTGTGGTCCGAGCCTGGAGGTGAAGGTCGTCGACATCGGGACGCAGCAGGGTTACGAGGCGATGCTGGCCACGGAGCAGGCCCTGATCGGCGACACAGGGCGATTTGAGGTGCCTGCGGTCGTCATTGAGCAGACCTACCTGATCGGTGAGACCGCGATTCGCCAGCAGCTCGTGCCGCATTTGGAGTGCGTGTTCGGCGCAGGAGGAAACGCATGGCCCGACGTGCCTGCGTTGGACAAGATCGCCACGGTGACGCCGGTGCCTACCGTCGCCGCGAGCACGCCATTCGCCAGTTTGGGAGGCGGCGCCGCATCGTGTCTGACCGATGAGGCCAGCGCGGTCTGCGCTTCTCCCGAGCCGATCTTCGCCCTCTATTTTACCGACGCCGGCTGTACGGATACGTGTGATCGCACGCGATACGATCTGCGTTATCTGCAGGGGGTCTATCCGCAATTAGCGTTCGACGAGCGAGACATCGCCGATAACGAGGCGTTGGCGCAGGCGATCGGAGAGCAGCTCGGGATCCCGCAGGACCAGCGGCTCGACACGCCGGCGGTGATCGTTGGCAAGGATTACCTGATCGGTAGCGACGTTACCATGGATGCACTGCGGGAGATGATCGGGAAGTACACGGACTCCGGGGCTACAGCGTTCTGGTACACGCTCGACGTGCAGAAGTAACGCCGGGAGGCCCGCGGATCACAGATCCGCGGGGAACAAGCCTGACGTTAGGCGGGCGCGTCCGGCGTGCCGGGGCCCGCGGATCACAGATCCGCGGGGAACCGGCTGACGTTGGGCCTCAGGTATTCGGTTCCGACGGTTTTGGCCGGGTGAGTGCGGCGTACTCGTCCCACGTGATGAATTCGCCGCCCTCGATCTCCTGGTCGGTGATGCTGTACCCCCCATCGAAGCGTACGGTTGCCTGCATCAGGGCGAAGCACGTCCCATCCATGATCTCCTTGTGGAGGACGTACCCACCGGTGTCGTAGTCGCCCTGCAGATCGTGACTACGGTCAACGCGCACGCGGACTGGCGCACCGCACCGATTGCACTTGACGTACAGGTAGATTCCCGCGTCGTCCCGAATCTCGCGCCGGCGTCCGGCGTTGCTGCGAGAGCCACCGGTCAGTGCGTCTCTGATCTGCTTCAGGATGCCCATGTCTCCTCCTGGTAGAGCGACTCCATTGACCGCTTGATGTGGTCGACCTCACTCTCGATCTGGTGCCGGATCGCGCCGTGGATCACGGGGGCCCGCAGCATCAGCCGGGTCGCCCCACGGTCACTGCCCACAGCCAGACTCAGCCGGGTGGTGTCTTTCCCTTGAGGTTCGAGGCGGAAGTATCCCCACGCGCCGCGGGTTGGGCTAAGCACGCTGAAGGTGAACTGAGCGTCCGAGACATCGGTGAGCTCGAATTTCAGTGTCACTCTCAGCCCGAGGAACGTCTCCTCAGTTTCGAAGTGGGCCCCGGGCTCGCCGAACTTGCCATCCGTGAAGATGAAGCCTTTGTGACTCTCGAACGCGTAGCGCTCCGGATGACTGGACAGTGACAGGAACCAGGCGCGGGCCTGGTCGAAACTCACCTCGATCAGACTCTCGGCCGAAAGCACAGGATCTGTGTCCATCGTACCTCCTGCATTGGAACACCGAGTCGTTCCGGCGATGATGCACCCAAATGTGCCAACGCTCCTTACTCCACCAGAAAGATATAGCCGATACCGGGACGGGTCTGGATGTACTGCGGATCGGAGGGATCCAGCTCGATCTTCTGCCGTAGACGGTGGATCGTCTGCCACAGCAGATGGGACTCACTTTCATCCGCATCCCAGACACGTTCCAGAAGATAGCTCTGGACGAGCACCTTACCGGCGTGGGTCATGAGCTCGGCAAGCAGCTTGTACTGCGTGTTGGTCAGATAGACCTCATTTCCCCTGACGTGGACACGGCGGCTGGCCAGATCGAGTGTGACCTGACGGATCTGGAGACGGGACTGTGGCCCGCCGTCCTGTAGCTCGGCGCGGCGCAACAGTGCTCGGATGCGCGCAAGCAACTCTTGGGCGCTGAACGGCTTGGGGATGTAGTCGTCGGCGCCGGCATCCAGGCCCTTGACGACATCCTCGGTGCGCCCCAGCGCCGTGAGCATGATGACGGGGACCTGAGAAAACTCGCGGATCTCCTCGCACGTGTGGTACCCGTTCTTGCCGGGCATCATGACATCGAGCAAGACCAGGTCGAGATGCTCACTCGCGGTCACGTCGATGGCCTCCTGGCCCGAGCCGGCGGAGATTACCTCGTAGCCGCTGGCCTCCAGGTTCACCTGTATGAGCCTGATGTACCGATCATCATCGTCGACAACCAGTATTCTGCCCTTACTGTCGGTCATGTTCCTCCTTGCGCACTGCTCGGTCATGCACGGTTGGCCTCTGGCGACCACCTGCGATGCCGACCCGCCGACATCTCAGGCAGTGGGCAGTGTGAAGCTGACGATCGCTCCGCCGCCGGCCGGACTCTCCGCCCAGATCCGGCCCCCATGAGCTTCAACAATGCCGCGGCATACGGGCAGGCCCAGGCCGACACCGTGGACGTCGGGCGCCAGATCGCGACTAACCCGGTAGAACCGCTCGAAGATGCGCTCGAGGTCCTCCTCCGGGATCCCAATGCCCTGATCTGCGACGGTCACCACGATCTCCCCACCGCTTGGACGTCCCGTCACTCGGATGTCGCCGCCACGGGGTGAGTACTTCACCGCATTATCCAGGAGATTCGCAACCACCTCCTCGATGCGCCCTGCGTCTGCATAGGTCGCCAGGTTCGGTGGAACAATGTCCAGGATAATCCGGTGTCTCTCCAAGCTCCTCTGCATAGAGGCCGCCACGCCTTCAGCTATCTGTGTGACGCCGATACGCTCGCGGTGCAACTGCACTCCCGAGCTTTCCAGCCGTTCCAGATCCAGGACCCGCTCGACGATGTTGGTCAGGCGGTCGGTCTGCGCATCGATGTCCGCGAGCAGCTCCCTGGTGGTCTCACGGTCGAAGGCCACGTCGTCGCGCAATAAGGTCGTCGAGGAGAACTTGATGACGCCCAGTGGCGATTTGAGGTCGTGAGTGAAGTTCGCGAGCATATTCGACCGAAGGCGGTCGATCTCACGGAGCAGGTCGACTTCGGCCGCAATCTGGGCCAGGTGTGCTCTCTCGGCGGCTGTGCTGATGTCACGCGCGACCGTCTCGGCGAATCTAAGATCCCCATCGCCAAGTCCGGTCGTCTCGGAGCCGGCGATGAGCCCGAGTACACCAACGGTTCGCTGCCGGGCCGTGATAGGAAATCCGGCGGCAGCGATCGCGCTGCTGCTGCGCGGCCCTGAGCCGCACAATGTCGGTGCCGTCCACCGAGAGGGCGGCCAAGGCGCAGCCCCGCGCGCAGACGGCGTCTGTGATCCTCAGGCGCAGGAACAGGCTATCAGGAGTCTCCGCGCCGCCTTCCCCAGCCCGAATGCCTGTGGAGCTGCTCCCCTCGACGCTGCCGTCGAGGGTAACCCAGGTCTCCCGCGCGCCGGTGAGCGTGAGGGTCTCCTCAAGCGCGGTTCCCACCAGTCCATCGAGTCTGCCCGACCTGCCTGCTGCGACCCCGATCGCATAGAGTGCCCGCAGTTCGGCGTTGCTGCGCTGCAGGGCAGCATTCGCCTGTGCCAGCTCGGCGGTCCTATCCCGGACCCGGCGCTCCAACTCTTCCTGGGCCTGGAGGACCGCAGCTCTTGCCTCTTTGTGGTGCGTGATATCGCGTCCCATCACCAACGTCGTCCGCTGGCCGTCGTGGTCGGTCAGGACCGTATGGAGCTCCAGGGCGACCGTCGTGCCGTCAGAACGACGGATCTGCGTCTCCACCGGCTCCAATGATGATCCCCGGCGGAGTTGGGCCCGCCTCTCCTGGTGAATCGCGATGTAATGGGGATGGACGTAGGCGTAGACATCCTGGCCGATCAGCTCCTCGGGCGACTTGACGCCGAGGACCTCGGCAGCCGCGTGGTTGGCGAGCACGATCTTTCCGTCCACGTGGGCGAGGATCGTATCGGGTGAGGCCTCAATGAGCCTCCGGTATCGTGCCTCACTCTGCCGGCGCCTGCCCTCTGCGGCCAGCGCCTCCGCCGCGCGGATGTCTGCCTGCTCAGCCAGCATGATCGTGTGCGCCCGGGCGTAGTAGCCTGAGGCCACGTGAGCCATCGTGCGCCGGACGTAGGGGCTGAGGGCGGCCCACTCATCGTCATCCAACATACCGGCGATGCAGGCGGGCACGAGCGTCAGCATATCTGAGAGCGTAGCCGGCTCCAGCAGGTGGAGATCGGCAATCGCTCCACCGATCTCGTCCGCGCCCGCCGGCGGCGAGTCCAGTAGGACCGCAATCAGGTCGGTCCGCGAGGCGATCGGACGTCTCGGCCGTCGCCTGCGTGCCGATAGGCACCGCGGCAGTCGGTGTGAGCGCGGCGGACCATGCTCGGACCAGCTCACGATGGTGCAGGAGAAGCTTCTCCCCGATACGTCTGCGGCTGCCGTCGCCTGGCGGCAACGGGCGAGTGACATTGGGAGGGTCGGCTTTTCGCGTAATCATCCAGGCGCCTCGCGGCCCGGCTTCAGGGTAGGTTCGGCTCCGGGGAGCGAGCCCGGCGCCGCCGGAAGTGTAAAGACGACCGTCGTCCCGTGCCCGGCCTTCAGGGCGCGTTCGGAACTGTCTTCGATCCATATCTGGCCCCCGTGGGCCTCGACGATCCCGCGGCACATCGCAAGTCCGAGCCCGGCCCCGGCTATGTGGTGGGTCGCGTCATTGTCGACGCGATAGAAGCGCTCGAAGACGAGCTCGCGTTTGTCGGCCGGAATGCCGATGCCCTGGTCGGAGATGCTGACGTACAGCCTGTGCTGGTGCCGCCTGACCTGGGCAACGAGCTCCGATGGCTGCGGGGTATACTTCAGGGCGTTGTCCAGAAGATTCCGCAGGACCTGCTCTATCCGGTTGGGGTCAGCCCACGCTGTGCTTCCCTCCGTGGTCACGTCCAGAGCCAGATGATAGCCATGGTGCAGTCTCTCGATCTCCGCAGCCAGATCACACAACAGCTCGCCGAGATCGATCTGTGTCCGTCGCAGGGCCAGGTGGCCGCTCTCCAATCGCCCGAGATCGAGGATGTCATCGACGAGGCGGGTGAGCCGATCTGTCTGAAGTTGGATTTCCTGGAGCATATCCTTCACGAGAGCCGCTCCGAGGGTGACGTCATCTCGCTGCAACGTCGAGCACGCCATCTTGATCAAACCAAGTGGGCTTCTGAGGTCGTGGGAGAAGCTGGCGATAAGCTGCGAGCGCATCGCATCGAGCTCGCGGAGCATGGCAATCTCGCTGACCTTCTCTGAGAGCCGGGCGTTCTCGATCGCGATCCCAACCTGGTGGCCTATGGCCGATAGGAGCTGCACCTGCTGGAACCGGACCGTATGAGGTTGTCCGCCGCTGATGCCAAGCACGGCAACGATCCCGATGACGCGGCCCTGTGCAAGCAGGGGCGCCGCGGCAACCTGACACAACGATCCCTCGGCAATCCATTCTGACGAGAGATCCGACGTGCTGACCAGGAGTGGCTTGCCCGAGCTGCAAACTCTGTCCCTGAGCCAGTCATAGAGTGGTATCTGATCCGGTGTGAGGTCCGAGACTGCGGCGCCGCCTCGCGTGGTCTGAACGTGTGCCGGCTCGCTGCACCCATGGTCGAAGATCACACCCCAGCCGGTGTCAACGTGAAACGCCCGTAATGCGTGACCGATCGCTACATCCAGTATCTGCTGCACGTCGTGGGCCTGGCTGGTGCCGGTCGCGATAGCGTTGAGGATGCGAAGCTCCTGGTTGTGCCTGCGGATGGTGTTTTCGGCCTCGCGGCGGTCGGTGATGTCGCGGGCAAATCCTACCACGCTGACCGAGTCTTTGTTGCTGCCGGCGATCAACGATGCGGCGTACTCGGCCTCGAAATAGCTGCCGTCTCTGCGCATCAGGGTAAGCTCCTGCTCGCTGATGACGTGTCCCTCAAGCGCACGACGGTGAAGCGCCAGGATAGGGGCTCGCGAGGATGGGGCGAAGAGGATCAGGAAGCTCTTGCCCAGCAGCTCGCTGGTGCGCTCGTAGCCGTGAAGCTCGGCCGCCCTTCGGTTGCACATAGTGATGATGCCCTGGGGACCCGTCACGACGATCGCGTCCGGTGAGGTCTCGACCAAGGTCCGGTACTGGCTCTCACTGTAACGCAGCGCATGCTCGGCACGGCGGCGATCGGCAATCTCGCGCTCCGCCTGCCTGTACAACCGGGCGTTTTCGATCGCCACTGCGGCCGATGCGGCGAGTGCCTCCAGCAGCGTGACGGCATCGTCGGCTAGAGCCCCCGCGGTGCAGCCCGACACGAGTATTGCCCCCAGGGTGGTCGTTTCACCGCCTCCAGTCCCGACTTGCGTGACAGACGTGCGGAGGCGGAGCGGAACACAGAGCAGGGACGAGCTGACCTCAGATCCGAGATGCCGTGGGTCGTCGTCATAGGCCGAGCCGGAGATGGCGTCTGCCACCTGTATCGTGGAGCCGCGTGACACGGTCCGCCCAACGACGCCCTGACCTGCAGGCACCCGACGCCCGGGCACAAGAGGATGTCCGGTCCCCTGCACGACCTGACAGACCGCGTCACCGGTGTCGGGCTCTGCCAACCACACGCTGCAGACACCTGCGGGCATCACAGCCTGCACTTCGTCCATCACGGCCTGGAGGACGTCGGGGAGGTCCAGTGTGGCGTTGAAGGCGAGGGCGGCCCGGTGCAGGACGACGACCGGTGCGAGGCCACGCACCAGGCCCTGGGCCGAGCTGTCGGCGGCGCTTGTCACTGGTGACAACAGGCCGTCCAACGTGTTGCTTTCCTGCTTATGGGTCATCCGTTCATGGGCCCTTCCAACTGCGGTGCGACTCACTATGTGCGTGCCGGATCTTGTTGATGCACCGGGAGCCTAATTCTACACGTCTAGCGCATGCGGGCAACTCTCGTTCGTGCAGGTGCTCTGCGCGATGGGCCGGGGTCCCGGCGCCGTCATGGTTGTTCTCTTGGGCCTGGGGCGGTATAATGTCGATATCGTACATCCTATTCTCATGATTCCGGGAGAGGTGACATGACGGGACAGCTCGCTGACTGGTCGTTCTGGCTGATTATGATTGTGGCTCTGCTGGTCTTCTTGGTGCTTCCTCAGTGGATGGCACGGCGGCGACAGAAGCAACGCGAAGTGAATCTCAAGGTCGGCGACACCGTCGTGACCATCGGCGGTTTCATCGGCGAACTCACCATGCTCGAGCCGGAGCGCAACCTCGCCAAGATCAAGGTCGCAGAAGGCGTAGAACTACGGATTATACCGGCAGCCATCAGAGGTCCCCACGCGGAGACGGTGAGTGGGGAAGGCACCGGGTCAACATCCGATGGGAGCTAGGGCCGCTGCGGCGATACGCGTACGTGCACCAGGAGAAAACCCATGCACCTGTCCGTCGCGGCAAGCAAGATAAGCAAGTGGGCCGTCCGCGAGAGTGGCGACACACTCGAGATGGTCGAGCGGCCACGCGGAGGCCTGTCGCTGGTGCTCGTCGATGGGCAGAGCTCGGGACCGGCGGCCAAGGCGGTTGCGGCGCAGGTGGTGCGGAAGATCATCTCCGACCTTGCCGAAGGCGTCCGAGACGGTGCTGCCGCCCGGGCGGCCAATGACGTGCTCTATGCCCAGCGCCACGGTAAGGTTTCGGCGACGTTGGTGATCCTGTCCGTCGAGCTGGATAGTCGCACGCTGATCGTGACGCGGTGCGGGAACACGTCCGTGTTTGTGCGGCGGCCCGGTGACGATACGGTGGCCCTGGATGTCGACGCCGCGCCGCTGGGTTTCTATCGGAACATGCGCCCAACGGTTGAGCATATTCAACTGGAGCCGGGCTTGCTGGCGGTCGCGTGCACCGATGGACTGATCCACGCCGGGAGCCGCACGGGCTCGGAGCTCTACGTACCGGAGGCGATCGAGGAGATCTGGGAGGAGTCGGCCGAGGCGCGGGCCGTGGCCGACGGTCTGTTGGAGCGGGCTATCGACCTCGACGACGGGCGCCCGTCCGACGATACAAGTATCATCGTGCTTCACGTGCAATCCGGGCCTGCGACCGGCGCCCGGCGTGTGGGTGTGGAGATGCCTGTGCCGGATTCCTGATCCGACGCCGGACGATGAGCTATGGACCAAGAGCGACGGCGGGACGGGTCTCTCCTGGTGGGGATCGTGGGCCCTTGCTCCGCGGGCAAGTCGACGCTGGGCGTGCGGCTGCGTGGGGATGGCTACCGGGTGTCGGAGATCGCCCAGGAGCATTCCGCGGTCCCGGACATGTGGCAGCGGATGACGAACCCGGATGTGTTGGTGTATCTGGATGTGTCCATGGAGGTGGCTGCCAGGCGCGAGGGTCTGAGCCGGCCATCCTCGTGGTGGCCGGCGGAGCGGGAGGTGCGGCTGGCGCACGCCAGGGCACACTGCGACCTGTACGTGGACACGACACCTCTGACGCCGGACGACGTCTATGAACGCGTGCGTGGCCTGCTTCCGCCTCTCGATCTCTCCCTCCTCTCCGCCAGGGACAATCCGCCGGAGCGAGGAGAGACCGGAGCGGAACGAGGCGGGAGGACGGATATGATGCAACACGTGCTGGGTCTCGTCGGGCGATCCGGCTGCGGCAAGACGACGCTGATCACGCAGCTGATCCCGGTACTCGGGCGTCGCGGTATCAGTGTAGGCGTCATCAAGCACTCCCCTGTCCACGACGTGGAGAGCGATGTGCCCGGCACCGATACCCATCGCTATTGGATGGCAGGGGCGCGCCACGTTAGCCTGGTTGCGCGGGACCGGGTCGTCCATACGCATCGGTTCGAGGCCGAACCGGAGCTGGAGACGGCGTTGGCCGGATTCTACGGCGTGGATCTGGTCCTGCTGGAAGGGTACAAGCGTGTCGACGTAGACAAGATTGAGGTGATCCGTGCGGCCTGCGATCCCGCTCCCATCGCTGGCCTTGGTCGTCGCATTGCGTGCGTGACGGATGTGCCGCACCTGGATCTGGCGTGTCCGGAGTTCGGCCTGCGCGACTATGTGGCCATCGCCGGCTTTGTCGCGCGGTGGTTGATGAGAGAGTAGGGGGTGAGAGATGGGGCATTGGGAAGAGGTCGACCACACTGCGGATGTCGCTCTCCACGTCTGGGGCGATGACCTGGAGGACCTATTCGCGACGGCGGCGCGAGGGATGTTCTCGCTCGTGGCCGTGCCTGACGTGGAGGGCGAGCCGGGGACGGTGACGATCGCCCTGACGGCTCTCGATGCAGAGCTGCTGCTGGTGGACTGGCTCAACGAACTGCTCTATCTCGCCGAGACCCGGTCGGCGGTCTTCACGGAGTTCGAGTTTGAGCAGTGCCAGCGAACCCAACTGCGCGCCGAGGCGCGCGGCTACCCGGTTGGCCGGACGCGAGGTTACATAAAGGCGGCGACATACCACAATCTACGGATTACCGACACCGGGCACGGGTTGGAGGCGGAAATCGTGTTCGACGTCTGACTGAGGGCGCGTGGGTGCCGGATCGGAGGGTGAGGATGGTATCGCAACAGGACTTCCAGCAGGTCGGTAGTTGTACGTGGGAGCTCCCGCGTGACTTCGACACGCGGATGGAGGTGCCGGCGCGCATCTTCGGCAACCGCGAGATTTTTGAGGCCGCCTTCGGCGACCGGTCGATCGAGCAGCTTGTGAACGTCGCGATGCTGCCGGGAATTGTGAAGTACGCCATGGCCATGCCGGACATGCACCAGGGCTATGGGTTCCCGATCGGCGGCGTCGCGGCCTTCGACTACGACGGAGGCATCGTCTCCCCCGGAGGGGTAGGGTACGATATCAACTGCGGCGTGCGGATGCTGGCATCCACGCTTGACGTTGAGGAGCTCTTGCCGCGTGTCGATGATCTTGCCACGGCGCTCTACCACAACTGTCCCAGTGGGGTGGGTGGGAAGGGAGCTGTGCACCTCTCGTATGCGGAGTTGGATCGGGTGCTGGTGAGCGGTGCCGAGTGGGCAAAACAGCAGGGCTACGCGACGCAGGATGACCTGGAACGCACGGAGAGCGGCGGGCGGATGCCCCAGGCAAGGGCAGACGCCGTGCCGGACCGGGCCAAAGAACGCGGGATTCCGCAGTTGGGCTCCCTGGGCTCGGGGAACCACTTCCTGGAGCTGGACGTGGTCGATACCATCTTCGACCCGGCCACGGCGGAGGCGTTCGGGTTGCGGGAAGGCCAGGTGGTTGTGCAGATCCACTGCGGGTCGCGTGGGTTGGGCCACGAGGTCTGCTCGCAGTACCTGAAGCGTCTGCAGGGCGTTCCCGAGCGATACAGGATCCCCCTGCCGGACCGCGAGTTGATCTCGGCGCCGGTCGAGTCACCCGAGGGGCGGGACTATATGGCGGCGATGTCGGCGGCGGCGAACTATGCTTTCGCCAACCGCCAGGTGCTGGCCCACTTCGTCCGCCGGTCGTTCGAGCAGGTTCTGGCGGGCAAGGTGCGTCGCTGGGACTTGGACCAGGTCTACGATGTGACGCACAATATGGCGAAGGTCGAGGACCACGTCGTTGACGGGCAGCCGCGCAAGGTGATCGTGCATCGCAAGGGAGCGACACGCTCGTTCCCTGCGGGCCATCCCGAACTGACCGCGACCTACCGTGCCGTTGGTCAGCCCGTGCTGGTGCCCGGGTCGATGGGCACCGCTTCCTACGTGTTGGTGGGCAACGCTGTTGGAATGGACCTGGCGTTTGGGTCGAGCTGTCATGGTGCGGGACGTACCATGAGCCGGCACGAGGCGACGCGCCGCGTGCGCGGTGAGGACGTGCGCTCTGAGCTACGGGAGCAGGGCATCCATGTGCGGTCCGGGAGTATGCGCGGGCTGGCTGAAGAGGCCCCGCTGGCGTACAAGGACGTCAGCCAGGTCGTGGACTCGGTGGCAGGAGCGGGGCTGGCGCGCAAGGTGGCGCGGGTGCATCCCATCGCCGTGATCAAGGGGTAGGCGAAGAATCACAGATTGGCAGATGGCGCTTCAGCGGTTCCGCGGAGCATCACAGGACCGCTGAAGCGTAACGACAAACCTGACCGGCAGCTTTCCCTACAGGACCTGCTTGATCGCGAGGCCGATGCGGCGGATGCCTTCGACGATCATCTCGGGCTTCGCGTTCGAGAAGTTGAGTCGCATGGCGTCGTGGCCGCCGACGCCGTCCGGGTAGAAGTTGACACCGGGGACGAAGGCGACCTTGCGCTCCAGCGCGACCCTGAGCATGTCGACGCTGTCGACGCTCTCGGGCACCCGCGCCCACAGGAAGAGACCCCCCTCGGGTTCTGTCCAACTGCACCCCTCAGGCCAGAACTCCTCCAGAGCGTCGAGCATCGTCGTCATGCGTTCACCATAGACCCTGCGCAGCTCCTTCACGTGGACCTTCAGGATGCCGCGCTGCGCGATATCGTTGGCGATCATCTGGTCGAAGGTGCTGGTGTGAAGGTCGGCGCCCTGCTTAGCCTGGACCAAGCGCTGCCGAATCTCGGTCGGTGCGACGACCCAGCCGATACGCAGTCCCGGCGTCAGGGTCTTGGAGAAGGTCCCCAGGTAGATGGTGCGCTCGGGTGCCAGGGCGGCGATCGGGGGTTGGTCTTCCCCGCGATAGCGCAAGGCCCCGTAAGGGTCATCCTCAACAATGATCAGATCGTGCTTCCGCGCGATCTCGACGAGGTGGCGGCGTCGGTCCTCAGGGAGCGTCGTCCCGGCAGGATTGTGGAAGTTGGGCAGGACGTAGATGAAGCGCACAGGCGTCGTGGCGATGGTCTCCTCGATGAGGTCGACCCGCATGCCTCGATCATCGAGCGGGACGGTCACGAACTGCCCCTGGTACGCTTGCCATGCCTGAATCGCACCGAGGTAGGTGGGACGACCCGTCAGGACGTAGGAGCCGGGATCGACGAACAGCTTTCCGATGAGGTCGAGAGCTTGCTGCGAACCGGTAGTGATGAGCACGTTGTCAGGCCCGTAGTGAATCCCGTATTCGGCCATGGACTCTGCCAGGTACTCTCGGAGCGGAGGGTGCCCCTCGGTGGTGCTGTACTGCAGGGCCAGTTTGGGATCGTGTCTGAGCAGGTAGCTGCAGGCTTCCTCGATCTCGCGCACCGGAAAGAGCTCGGGTGCGGGAAGACCGCCGGCGAAGGAGATGACGTCGGGAAGCTGGGTGATCTTGAGAAGCTCGCGGATTGCCGAACTCTTCATGCTTTGAGCTCGCTGTGCCAGAAAGCGCTCCCAATCCACCGGTCCGTCGAAAGTGCCCGCGTGTTCGGCCATTGCTATGTGTTGCCTTCCTGTGTTTTCTTGTGAGATTCGTGTGGGGGCCATTGTACGGCTGGGTGGGACGAAGTCAAACCGACGACGACCTGACGAGGCGTTAGGGCGCTTGCCGGGGATGGGCACTATGCTAGAATGGGGTCTATGGACGGCGTGGATGTCGGGATCGTCATCGTCAGCTACAACACCCGCGACTTGCTACAGCGATGTCTCGAAAGCGTGCTGTCGAGCAATTCCATCAACATCAGAGTTTGCGTGGTCGACAACGATTCCCGCGATGGCAGCGCCGAGATGGTGGCTTCGGACTTTCCCAACGTCGATCTGATCGCCAACGGCGCGAACCCGGGATATCCGGCGGCCAACAATCAGGGGTTGACGTTGCTGGGGTTCACGCCCGAGCGCGTCGCCGACGCGCCCCGCTACGCGCTCCTGCTCAACTCCGACACGGAGGTGCCTCCCGACGCATTCGCGCGCATAGTCGCCTTCGCCGACGCAGAGCAGGGTGCCGGGGTCGTGGGACCGAAGCTGGTCCGCCCCGATGGTCGCCTCGATCTGGCGTGCCGTCGTTCGTTTCCGACGCCTGCGGTCTCGGCGTACCACGTGACCGGGCTGTCGCGCGTCTTCCCGCGCAATCGGCGCTTCGGCCGGTACAATCTGACGTATCTCAATCCGGACGAGACTGCAGAGGTCGACTCGGTGGTCGGTGCCTTCATGCTGGTGCGCCGCGAGGCCGTTCGCGACGTTGGGCTGCTTGATGAGTCCTTCTTCATGTACGGCGAGGATCTGGATTGGGCCTTTCGGATCAAGGAGGCCGGATGGAAGGTCTACTACTACCCGGAGGTCACAGTCCTGCACGTCAAGCGGGCATCGAGCCGACAGAATCCACGGGCTCGGGTGGAGTTTTGGCGTTCGGCGGGGATCTTCTATCGGAAGCACTATGCAGCACAGACGCCGCGTCTTGCTGACGCGATGATTCGGGCCATCGTACGACTCATGACCAGCCTGGTGCAATGGCAGATCACACACACAGCCTGAAGGCCGAACAGGCGCGTCGCCTGTTCGTTATGTTCCTCGTTCTCACGGACGTGGTCATGGCGGCCATGGCTTTTGTCATGGCCTACGTGCTCCGGCGTTGGATCCCGGTACCCGACGTTGCGGAGGGCGTCGGAGCGTTCCTGGACCACGGGCCGATGCTGGCGGTGCACGTTTTCTCCGTGGTAGGTGTACTCTTCTTCGCGGGTCTGTACGGACTGACATCCGCCTCACGCGTCGACGAACTTACCGGAATTCTGGTCGGCAGCACGATCGGGACGCTTCTGGGCGTGGCGGTCGACTCGCTGCTGCTACGCGATTTCGTCGTGGGGCGTGACTATTCGCGCGTGATGATCTTCTACGCGTGGTTTCTCTCCATCCTGTTCATTGCCTTGGGGCGGCTGGTCAACGACTGGCTTCGTCGCCACCTCACGCGCAGGGGATGGGGGCGCCGGCGAGTGCTTGTCGTCGGCGTCGGAGACATCGCTCGCATGATCGTTCAAAAGATCCAGTGGTCCGCCGAGCTGGGATACGATCTCGTCGGCGTCGTGACGATGCGCGACGATGACCCTCGCGAGCTGCTGGGCGTGCAGGTCGTGGGGCAGGCGTCGGGTCTGGCCACGATTATCGACGAACACCAGATAGACGAGGTGATCATCGCACTGCCGGAGGAGACCGCGCACCGCGACGTACTGTGGCTCATCTCGCAGTGTGAGCGCGGTCGGGTCACGATCAGGGTCTACCCCGATCTGTTTCAGATCATGGCGGGTGCCGTAAGCATCAGCCAGTTGGGCGGATTGCCGATCCTGACCGTGCGCGATATTGCCCAGACCGGGTGGCGGCGCGCGGCGAAGCGCGCTATGGATGTGGTCGGTGCAGGCGTCGGGCTCGTCTTGCTCTCACCGCTGATGATGCTGGTCTCGCTACTGATCAAGCTGGAGTCTCCGGGGCCGGTGCTGTTTGTCCAGGAACGTATGGGTCTGGACGCGCGGCCCTTCCCGGTGATCAAGTTTCGCTCGATGCGCGCGAACGCCGAGAGGGAAGGTCCGGGCTGGACGACGGAGGGCGATCCACGGCGCACGAGGATCGGCTCGTTCCTCCGGAAGACCAATATGGACGAACTGCCGCAATTTATCAACGTGCTGTTGGGAGACATGAGCCTCGTCGGGCCTCGGCCCGAGCGACCGATCTACGTCGAGCAGTTCCGGCGGAGCATTCCGCGCTATATGGAGCGCCATCGAGAAAAGGCCGGCCTCACCGGATGGGCTCAGGTCAACGGGTATCGCGGCGACACGAGCATCACCGAGCGGACGAAGTACGACCTGTGGTACATCGAGAACTGGTCGCTGCTGCTCGATACGAAGATCATCGCTCGGACCGTGCTGCAGCTCTTCCATTCGCCCAACGCCTACTAAGTTGGCACCTGGACGCTCGCCGCTGCACATCCACCACAAGGACGAGACATTTGCCTGAACGACCCTCCGGCGCGGTTCCGTCGGTCCTGTACGACGAGCAGTATTTCCTGCACGTCTGTGAGGGCCACGAGGAGTTCATGTCGAGCGAGGGTGACTACCTGTCGCTGCGGCTGGCAGAGGCTCTGGCGGTCGCGGGCATTGCTGCGGGGATGCAAGTCCTCGATGTGGGCTGTGGCCGTGGGGAGATCCTGCGCAGAACCGCGGCGTTAGGGGCGCGCGCCTACGGAATCGATTACGCCCGAGTTGCGGTAGACCTGTCGCGCCGCATCACGGCACAGGGGGCCGCGCAGGACAGTGCGCAGGCGCCGCCCGGCGTCTACCAGGCATCAGCGCTCTTCCTGCCCTTCGCCGATGCCTCGTTCGACAGGTTGCTGATGCTCGACATCGTGGAGCACCTCTACCCCAACGAGCTCACTACCGCCTTCCGCGAGGCGCGGCGCGTCCTCAAACCCGGAGGGCGGATCGTGATCCACACGGCGCCCAACGTGTGGTACGATCGGTACGCCTATCGGCTCGTGCGCCTGGTGCGTGTGATGCTGGGGCAGGGGGCCCGATACCCGCGTGATCCCAGGGCAATCATCCCCGAGAACCTGCACGTCCACGTCAACGAGCAGTCCGCCTTCAGCCTTCGGCGCCAACTTCTGCACCACGCATTTCACGGCGTCCGAGCCTGGCTGAGCACGCCTCCCCAACATCGACAGGAGAATCCGTTGTTCGCGTTAGCCCGTTGGCTGCTCTTCACTGTGCCGCCATTTCGCTGGTTCTTTGAGCGTGAGGTGTTCGCTGTTGGGGAGAAATGAAAGACCATCGCTACGTCGATGAGCTCACGATAGAGGAGCTTGAGGCAGCATTGAGGCTCAGGCGGCGCGATGAGCGGCTGAGCCGTTTCGGTGGTCGTCCTGCACCGGTTGACCCGCCGTCGCAAGGCGACGGTCGAGCGGGCGATGTGCAGCCCGGTCGCCGCGATCCGGCGGAGCCGGACGTGCGGAACCTGGGACCGAGATACAGCGCCGCGATCGAGTCCTCACGTCGGATGCGTCTGAGACGCCCCATCCGCTGGCGGTGGCTCCGCGATCAGGTGCTGGTGCTGGTCGAGGTCTTGGCCGTGCTCGGGCTCGTATGGGTGATCGTGACGATGGTGGCTACGGTCGACAGAATCAACGACTCCAGCCGGGCCATCCAGATACTGCCCACGCCAACGCCCGCGCCGATGGTCGACGTCCTGGTGTTGCCGGGCGGCCATACCCCGCCGGATGCGGACCGCCAATCGCAGCCGGCTCCTATTCCCGCGCATCTCCGGGACCTGGTGGCACAGATCACGCCACTCCCCGTCCCAACCCGCGGGCCCGAACACGTCCAGCGCATCATTATCCCGGCAATTGGCGTGGACGCCGCGGTCGTCCTGGGGGATGACTGGGAGTCACTGAAGATGGGCCCCGGCTGGCACGCGGGCACGGCCAATCCCGGCGAACGTGGCAACTGCGTGATCTCGGGCCACAACGATATCTTCGGCGAGGTGTTCCGCGATCTGCCCGACCTCAAGGTTGGGGACCTCATACAGGTGCAGACGCGCTCTGCGACGTACACCTACGAGGTGACGCAGACGCGCATCGTCGAGGAGACGGAAGTGAGTGTACTGGATGCGACGAGCACGCCGGTGCTGACCCTATATTCGTGTTATCCCTATGGCGTGGACACGCACCGGATTGTGGTGATTGCGTCGCTCGTCGGATGAGGGGTGAGCGCACCGGTAAATCGTAACCGGGTTTTCAGCTGATGGCGAGTGACGAGGGATCCGGGGTCCGACCAAGCGTCTCTGGCTGCCGGCCACGGTCCGCCAGTGCCCCCACTATCAGCCCCAGTCCCATTCCCATCCAGAGATTCTGCGTGTAGATCATCACGAGGGCCGAAGCAACGAAAATCCCGGCCCTCACGAGGGCGACGCGCACCGCCGGCGGCCCCTCGGCATGTATCTGCTCCCAGAATCGGGGATTGATTGCGACTTCGAAGAGGACGGGAAGCGCGCCGAGCCAGATGCCTAGCGGGGTGCCCCAGATGAAGATGAAGGGCTCCCGGTAGAAGGCCCAGTGGATTTGATAGGCCGCAGCATCCTCGACGATCCGCAGCCATCCGCCCGGCGAGACGCGGAACGGGCGGAACCTAGAGGTGGTGGGGCGCCCTGCCCGGTCGCGGGAGGAGACGTCACCCATGACGACGATGAGCCAGAAAGCTGCACTCACGCCCAGCATCCACCCAAAATCCTTGACCCAGCTCGCCCAGGTTGGGTAGAATAGGCCACCCAGGGCCGGCCCCGAACCGGTCGCGGGCAGCGGCTGCAGCCCCAGGCCGCGGGCGCTGAGAGCACTCTGCCAGAACAGCGCGACCGCCGGCAGCCCGATGGTGTAGGCCAATCGTAGAGGGGTGGCGAACCAGGGAGACGCCAGGACGGCGTCGGCCTGCTGCCAGAATCTGTGCGATGTAACGGCCTCCGCACGGTGGGCGACGAACCAGCGCGTGAGCGACGCGAATGTGCCCAATATGATCGAGGCGAGAAGCCAGTCCCACCGGTCCACCGTGACTGCTGCCATGGTCAAGCCGCCCGCTGATCCACCACGTTATGCGCTTCCTCCGGCTCGTCAGGGGGCGGCGCGACGGGAACGGTGACCGTGACGGTGGTCCCGCGGCCCGGCGCGGACACGATGAGAGTCTTGCCCTTTACGAGCATGGCTCGCTCGCGGAGATTGATCATGCCGAGGCTACCGCGCGAGGCATAGTCCGCTTCCATCGCCGCGACCTCAAACCCGACGCCGTCATCCTCGACCTCGGCCAAAATGCTCATCCCGCGCTGGAAGAGTCGGATCCAGATGTTCTTGGCATGGGCGTGCTTCCGGGCGTTGGCGAAGGCTTCCTCCACGATGTAGAAGATCGCGCCCTTGGCCTCCTTGGTCAGCTCGCGGTCGACGCCACGATCTGCCTCCAGGTGGATGGATACGCTGCTGGTTTCCTGAACCTTCGAGCGTAGCTGCTCG
Source organism: uncultured Chloroflexia bacterium (assembly GCA_963775195.1). GTDB lineage: Bacteria > Chloroflexota > Anaerolineae > B4-G1 > SLSP01 > PWVB01. The sequence continues at coordinate 438,353 of CAVZIC010000015.1, read as the reverse complement.
AGTGCTGCGACCAGTCCCTGGGACTCGAGGATTAGGGGGCGCAGTATGAAGAGCATCTGGCGAATCTCTCTGGTGGTCCTGCGGGCAAGTTCCTCAAGTTGGACGATCTCCTTCGTAGCATCGTCAGGGCTCTCGCCGATGAGCAGCCGGATATAGTTTAGCCGCATCGCGATGGCGGCGATCGTCTGGGTTGGGCCATCATGGAGATCGCGGGCGAGCTTCTTTCGGGCATCTTCCTCGACGGTGACGAGCCTGTCCTTTTCCTCCATCAGGTTCTGGTAGAGGCTGGCATTCTGGAGCGCCAGAACCGCCTGGTTGCAGATCGCGACCAGCAGATCGCGGAAGTCGCTCGTGTAGAGATCCGGCTCGGTGCTGCCGAGGACGAGAAGGCCATAGCTCTCAAACCCCGCTCGGAGTTGGACGGCGATGGCTTGATGGCACTCGCGGAGCTTGGCGATGCTGCCGAGCTCGAGATCGTCGGCCGGCACGTTGGACACGACCGGATGGACGCCTCTGATGGCTGCGGCGAGGATCCCCTCTGCTGCAGGAAAGCGGATCTGCTCCTCGCGCGGCGAGAGCCCGCGGGCTTTGGCTACGTAGAGGGTCTCGTCCATTCCGAAGAGCAGAATCATGCCGATCTGCGACTGCTCTTTCGGATCGTTGAAGAATTCCTGCAGGCCGGTGCGGCTGATATCGAGCGCTGCTTCGAGGACGCGCTCATAATTTAGGGTGGCACTCAGTGTGCTGGCCAGATCGAAGATAATGCTGGCGCGCTGATGCGCGATGCGCAGGGCATGCGAACTCCGCGTCTCACGCTCATCGCGCTCCTTGAGCAGCGACTGCTTGATCCGAGATCCGATCTGACCGACCGCCAGACCCGCGACGACGAGGACGACCCCATTGACGATGTGCGGTGCCATCCACCCGATGACGTCGGTGAGCGACGAGGTCGCGGGCGGGCGGCCCTGCAACCACGTAATCAGCCAGTAGGCCACGACGATGCCCCCGGTGACGATCACGCTCGATCCCCAATTGATCCTCAGCGCCGCGGTCGTGATAGGGACCAGAGAGATGAAGAGGAGTTGGCTCTGGAGCCGGGTGGCCGAGGTAATAAACCCGATGGTCAGGAGGATGTCGTAGAGAAGCATCGTGTTCTGGATGCCCTTGTTCATATTGTCCTGAAGCACAGCCATCAGGGCGGTGAGATTGGCGATGGCACCCACGATGAGCAGGATAAAGGATGTCCTGGGGAATGTGTCGCCGCTGAATGAGACGTCCATGCCGATGATGCTTGCGACGGCCAGCAGGAGGAACCAGCGGAGGTTGATGAACAGCCATTCGATCCTCTGCTCGGCGTTGTTCATGGCACCCCTTCCGCTAGACCGAGAAGCGGATGTGGAGAATGTCCCCGTTCTCAATCACGTAGTCCTTGCCCTCCAGGTGCACCTTTCCCGCCTTGCGCGCAGCCGCCATGTCGCCGCCGGCGATCAGATCGTCATAGTTGACCACCTCTGCACGGATGAAGCCGCGGGCCAAGTCCGTATGGATGACGCCGGCGGCCTCTACTGCGGTCCCACCGGCGCGCAGATTCCAGGCACGCACCTCGTCCTCCCCAACCGTGAGGAACGACTGCAGGCCAATGAGCTCGTAGGACGCGCGGATAACGCGGTCGAGCGCCAGCTCCTGGATGCCATACTCCTCCATGAAGATCTCCACCTCGTCCTGTGGCAGCCGGCTAAGCTCCATCTCCAGTTGCCCTTGAAGCGCCATGACGGCCGTGTTGTGGTGGTCGTAGGAGACGAGATCGGCCGCTTCGACGGGGTCGTCTCCCGTGTTGAGGAGGACGAGCGTGGGCTTGAGGGTCAGCAGGCCGTATCCGCCGAGACCGGAGAGCTCCTCGCCGGTGAGGTCCATGTCGCGCAGCGGCAAACCGTCGCCCAGGGTTGCCTGGAGACGCTCGAAGAGGACTCGGTCCTCCTCCAGTGCCTGGCGCTCCTCCGCCTTTGCACCCTTCCGCAGGCGCTCATCAATGCGCTCCAGCCGCGACTCGACGCTGATCATGTCGGCAAGGATGAACTCGCCATCGAGGGTATCCAGGTCGCGCTGGGCATTTACCGAACCCAGGACGTGGGGCACGTGGTCGCTCTCGAAGGCACGGACCACGTGGACGAAGGCATCCATGGGTGCAATCTTGTTGCGCAGTTCGCCACTGAGCCCTGTCTTGCCGAGATCTTGGTCGAGGCCTGCGATGTCGGTGTAGGTAACGCGGGCGTACGTGGTCTTCCGCGGATGGTACATCTCACTCAGGCGATCGACGCGTTCGTCGGGTACTTCAACGACGCCGCTCACGAGCTCCAGCTTGCCGGTGGACGCGGCAGCCGTGGGGCGATCGGATCGGGTGAGCGCATTGAAGACCGTGGTTTTGCCGCTGGTCGGCAGGCCGATGATACCAAGTTCCATGGATTTTAACTCTCCTCAAACTTTGATTACAGTGTATACCCGAAAAGGCATAGGTCAAATGGGCCGAAGCGATCAGCCATTGGCTTACAGGGTCAGCTTAGCACCAGAGTATGGAGTAGGGAGTAAGATCACGGCACGGTGACTACTCCCTGCGCCTTATTCCGGTCCTTTGCTGATAGTTGAGAGCTCCACAAACCGATCCACGTCCTCCACGATCAGGTGCAGGCTGCCCTCCCAGAAGGCGGGCCGGGTGATGTCGATTCCGAAACGCTGCGCCAGATCGACGGCATTGGCCATGCCTGTGTTGGCAAGGAGCGACTCGTAGCGCTCCACAAAGCCTCCAGGGTGCTCGCGGAATTGTGCGTAGAGGCCGAGGCCAAAGAGCAGGCCGAACATGTAGGGGAAGTTGTAGAAGATCGCACTGTAATAGTGCGGCTTGACCGCCCACATATAGGGGTGATAGGCGTCCTCGCCGCCAAGTCCGTCAGCGTACGTTGCGCGCTGACTGTCGATCATGATCGCGCAGAACTCATCAGCCGACAGCTCGCGCTCCGCGCGGCGGTCGAAGGCCGCGGTCTCGAAGAGCACGCGGCTGGTGATGTCGACGATCACCTGGGTCGAGTCCTGGAGGTCCGCCTCCAGGATGGCAAGCTGTTCAGATGGGCCGGCATCGCGCAGGGCGGCGTTGCGAACGATGATCTGGCAGAAAGTGCTCGCCGTCTCGGCCAGCGTCATGGGAGCCCCGTGTTGCATGTACGTGCAGCCGGCGCGACAGCGGTTGTGGTAGGCGTGGCCCAGTTCGTGGGCGAGCGTGCTCATGCCGCCATAGGCGGGCTGGAAGTTGCTCAGGATTCGCGACGTATCGCCGCCGGTCCACATACAGAAGGCGCCGCCACGTTTCCCGTCGCGCGGCTCAGCATCGATCCAGCGCTCGCTGAAGGCGCGCTGCGCGACGCCGGCGAGCGAGGGAGAGAAGCTGCCGAACTGTTCGACGATGAAATCCGCCGCATCGCCAAAGCTCCACGTCCGTCCGGCTTCGCCCGGCACCCGCGCGGGCACCGGCGCGAAGAGATCGTACCAGGCACAGGCGTCAATTCCGAGCAGCGCAGCTTTGGCTTTCAGGTAACGCCGGAAGTGGGGGAAGAAGGTGCGCGCCGTGCCGAGCATCGCGTCGAGGGTCGCGTGGTCAATCGCATTGTCGAAGAGCGCCAGATCGAGCGGTGAGGCCCATCCGCGACGACGGTTGAGGGTGTTGGCCTGCCCCTTGATGCTGTTGAGGGCCGAGGCGATAGGCATGGCGTTGGCCTTCCACGCGGCGATCTCGGCGTCGTAGGCGCGCTTGCGGGTCTCTCGATCGGGGACGTAGGCGAGGTTGCGGACGGCAGTGATGGGCAGCGTCTGCGTTGCGCCGTCGACCTCGACCTGTGCCGTGATCTGGGAGCTGAAGTTGCTGTAGAACCGCGACCAGGCGCGCCCGCCCGTCGTGTTGAGGTCGGCGGCGAGGTCCTCCTCAGCCGGGGACATCAAGTGCGCCGCCTCGGTCTGGGCGGTCCTCAAGCGATAGAGGTGCGCCGCCGCGATAGTCGAGGCCGCAGTCACGGCGTCCAGATCGAGCCGGCCCACCCAGGCCGTGAAGCGTGGGTCCAGCTTGTCCAGTACAGCCATCTGCATCTGGATGCGACTCATCCAGGTCTGTGCACTCGCATTGCGCGAGTCGGTGGCTACATGCCCCGAGACGTAGGCGCGTAGACGGTGCCCCCTCTCGTGGACGGCGTTGATTGCCTCAATGGCCGTCTCCAGGGACCGGATCGTGTCCGTGTCCGCCGGAAGGGGCGCCGGCGCGGCGCCGATGCCGCACCGGTCGAAGAGCTGCACGAGATCGGTGATTGCGGCTGACCATGCGTCGAAATCGGCCCGGAAATCGGCGGCATCCAGCCCGGTGTAGATGGCGGATAGGTCCCAGTGCGGCACTTGGCTATGGTCTGACGGTGATCCCATAGTTGGATTCTCCTGTCTGATGTCGGCTGTAACTCGGCAAAGGATACACTCGCGGCGCCGATGCGTCAACCCATATCAATGAACCCTCTCAGTGCCTGGCACTTCCCGCCTTCCGAGGCGGAGTGCCTGGCACTTGGCGACAAGTCTACCACGTCTGTGCGTGTCCCCCGGTCTAGGTGCCGGGCACCGCGCCCGCCGTCCGAGCCTTCCAGTGCGGGCGGCGGACAGCCTGCCCCTAACCTGACATGCATACGCCCTGGGGCGAGCCGGCGCGTTTGGTTTGACGGTTGCGGGGTATGGACATATGATGAATGGAGATGATCCTACCCTTGAGGAGGTGCCGGCCGGCGGGAACCGTTGCCGGCCCTTACGGATGGTTTCGTTCCGTGTGTGTTATCACCAAGCTGGGAGGAGGTGTTGCATGAAGAAGGCTCTGATCGTCGTTGGGGCACTTGTCCTGGTCCTTTTCGTCGCAAGTCCTGTCTCTGCGTCCGGTGGTACGGTGCACTATGTTCAGCCGGGCCAAACCCTCTTTAGCATTGCTCGAGCGTATGGTGTGGATTATCTGACACTAGCGCGCGCCAACGGGATCACAAATCCCAACTTCATCTGGGTGGGTCAGCGGCTGGTGATCCCTTCCACGCCCGGCGGCTCCGTCGGATATCTCACGCCCGGCAGCGCCTATATCGTGCAGTATGGCGACACACTCTACAGTATCGCGTACCGGTCCGGTGTCTCCGCCTGGACGATCGCACAGGCAAACGGGATCTACGACCTCTCGCGGATCTATGTTGGGCAGCGGTTGGTGATCCCCGGCGCCCAACCGGTCCCCACGCCAAAGCCTGCACCCGTCCCTGTCCCGGCCGTTTCCACGAGCAACAAGTGGCGCGGGGAGTACTACTGCGGGACGGCGCTCGCCGGCGCCCCCTGCTATGTACGCTACGACAGTGCCGTGAACTTCCACTGGGGCAGTGGTGGTCCGGGGTCGTGCCTGGGCGTCGATAACTTCTCAGTACGATGGGCGAGGACGTTCGCGTTCAAGGGTGGTGTCTACCGGTTCTCCGCCGTGGTGGACGATGGGCTGCGGATCTACGTCGATGGCAGCCTCGTCCTGGATGCGTGGCGCATTCAGCCGGAGACAGCCTATGCCGTTGACGTGTCGCTTGTGCCCGGGTCGCACACAGTGACCGTGGAGTATTTTGAAGACACCGGGATGGCGACCGTGCAGGTCTCGTTCATCCGTGTCGGTGACGTACCTGTGGCGCCACCGGTGTGCTGCGCACCTATCCCGACGCCCGCGCCCGTCTGCACGCCCGTCCCGGCACCCTTGGATACCTGGGCGGCGTGGTACGGCGAGTATTTCGCAGGCTCAACGCCCACCGGTACGCCGGTGGCGACGCGTTGGGATCCGGCGATCGGGTTTGAGTGGGGGACGGGCGCACCCATCGCCGGACTTGGTGCCGATCACTTCAGCGTGCGGTGGACTCATAAAGCCGCCTTCTATGCCGATAACTACGCCTTCTGCGCGATGGCCGACGACGGGGTTCGACTCTACCTAGATGGTGCTATCGTGCTCGATGAGTGGCACGCCAACAACAGTGTGTCGTACTGCAATGAGGCCAACGTGTCTGCGGGGACACACGAGGTGCGCGCCGAGTACTATGAGGATGGGGGGAACGCCCTGATCTACGTCTGGTGGGAGCGCCGATAGAGGCCGGCAACGTCGCGCAGGACCAAGCCCGAGTCCCCGGCGGTGGACTGCCGGAGCTCGGGCCACCTACGCAAGGTTCGAGATGACGAGCCCGTGAAAGCTGCGTACGGTTGACATTTGGCCGTTTCGGGGTATCAATCTGATGTTCATCAGGAGATTCCCCTTAATCAGGAGGCAGAATGTTAGTTACCAGCAAAGAACTGTTGTTGGATGCGCAGAAGAACGGATACGCCGTCGGCGCATTTAACACCAACAACCTGGAGATCACCACGGCCATCGTGCGGGCCGCAGAGGCCAAGCGGGCGCCGATTCTCATACAGATCTCGGCGGGCGCGATGAAGTATGCGGGGGTGGACTACCTGCCCATGATTGTGGCCAAGGCTGCCCAGCTCGCCACCGTCCCGGTTGCCATTCACCTGGATCACGGTCCGGATTTCAAGACGGTGATGACGTGTTTGCGCGCAGGGTTCACATCGATCATGCGCGACGCCTCCAAGTTGCCCTACGATGAGAATGTGGCGGAGATCCGCAAGGCCGCCGAGGCCTGCCACGCCGTCGGTATCCCGCTCGAGGCGGAGATTGGCCGTATCGGTGGTGCCGAGGAGCACGTGGTGGTCACCGACCGGGAGGCGCTGATGAGCGACCCGGACGAGTGCGCGCGGTTCGTCGAGGATGGTGGGTTTGATTTCCTCGCCGTAGCGATTGGTAACGCGCACGGCTTCTACAAGGGCGAGCCCAAGCTTGACTTCGACCGGCTCGACAGGATTCGCGAGCGCGTTTCCGTGCCACTGGTCCTGCACGGCGCCTCGGGCATTCCCGATGCGCAGATCACGCGGGCCGTGCGTGCCGGCATTTGCAAGATCAATATCGATACCGAGGTCCGGAATGCCTTCATCCGCACAATGCAGGACTACACCACGAAGAACCCGGATCAGATCGATCCTCGCAAGGTCTTCGCGCCCTGTATCGATGCGATGCAGGCGGTTGTCGAGCACAAGATCGACATGTTCGAGAGCACCGGGCGAGCCTGATCGACTGATTTCAAGGAGCGCGGACTTGCCGTTTCCGGATCTGTGCGAGTCTCGTCAGACAGAGCTGGACGTTGGGGGGATGGATGTCCATCCCCCCAACGTGCTATGACACGGAAGATGGATCTGATGACGCCCGGAGAGCAACTTCACCCTAGCCGCTAGCTGAGGAGGACTGCCGTGAACGTCGACTATAAGAAGATGTGGAGCAGCCATCTGAACCGTGACATGGAGCTGAAGGTGTACGGGGACGCGGGTAAGCCCGTCATTGTCTTCCCGTCGGGTTGCGGCAGGTTTTACGAGTTCGAGGACTTCGGCATGGTGGAGGCGGTTCACTGGTTCATCGATCAGGGCCAGATCCAGCTCTACACGATCGACAGTGTGGACTGTGAGTCGTGGATGGCGCACTGGATGTTCCCGGGAGATCGTGGGTGGCGGCACCTGCAGTACGAGCGGTATGTCCTGCAGGAATTGGTGCCTCTCATACGCGAGCGCACGGGGTACACCGACCGGCTGATGACCACGGGATGCAGCATGGGAGCGTATCACGCTGCGAACTTCTTCTTCAAGCACCCGGACATTTTCGGCTCGGTCATCGCCCTGAGCGGGATGTACGGTCCGCAGTACTTCGTCGGCGACTATATGGACGACAATGTCTATTTCAACTTCCCGCTCTGCTATCTGCCGAATCTCACCGATCCGTGGTATATGGAGCAGTTCAGGGAGAGCGACATTGTGATCTGTGTCGGGCAGGGGGCATGGGAGGAAGACTGCATCCAGGAGACCCGGGCTTTGGAGAAAGATCTGCACGCGCTCGGCATCCCCGCGTGGATTGATTACTGGGGCACAAACGTTAGTCACGACTGGCCGTGGTGGCGGCGGCAGCTCCCGTATTTTCTGGGAGAGCAGGAGTTGGGTTAGGCGAGTAGATTGGTCCGATCTCCGCAGATTGGATCAATCTCAAGCGATAGGAGAGCGGATATCTGATGGCAGTTGAGTTGACCCTTCGTGAGAGAATAGGCGCGCTCGTGAGCGCCGGGCTGGTTGCGGTTCAGGAGAGTGGGGCGCTGCCGGCTTTCGATGTACCGGAGGATGTGCCGGTCGAACAGAGCCGCCACGCGGCGCACGGTGACTACGCGTCGCCGGTCTGTCTGGGGCTGGCGCGGATCCTGCACCGGGCGCCGATGCAGATCGCCCAGGCCGTGATCCCGCATATTCCCGCGGCAGACTTCGTGGGGGCGGTTGAGGTCGCCCCGCCCGGCTACATCAATTTCTCGCTGGATCCGGCGTGGACCGCAGCACAGGTCGAGACCATTCTCGATGCCGGTGAGACGTGGGGTAATCTGGCGATGGGTGAGGGCCAGCGGGTGCAGGTGGAGTTCGTCAGCGCCAACCCGACCGGCCCGATCACGATCGCGTCGGCGCGCAATGCCGTCATCGGCGACACGCTCGCCTCGGTCCTGGAGGCTGCCGGCTACGACGTGGAACGCGAGTACTACGTGAACGACGGCGGGTCGAAAGTACGCCACTTCGGCGGGAGTATCTTCTCTCGCTACGCCGCGCTCTTCGGTGTGGAGGTGCCTTTCCCGGAACACGGATATCCGGGTGCCTACGTGACCGACCTCGCCGAGAAGGCGGCGGCGGAGTTCGGGCGCCGGTATCTGGAGATGGGCGATCGCGATCAAGCGATTCGTGAACTGGGACGGTGGGGCATTGACCAGGTGCTGGCGTCGGTCGAAGACGACCTGGCGCAGCTCGGTGTCCACTTCGACAGTTGGTTCAGCGAGCGATCGCTCCACGAGAGCGGGCTCTTTGACGAGATGATGGCCCGTCTTCGGGCGGGTGGCTACGTCGTGGACTATGATGGGGCGACCTGGTTCAGACACGACGACCTGGAGAAGGATGCCGTCCTGATCCGGTCGGCGGAGGTGATCCCTGATCCCGAGGGTCGTCCGACGTATCTGGCGTCCGACATCCCCTATCTGTGGAACAAGCTATGCATCCGTGGGTTCGACCGGGCCGTGTACGTCTGGGGCGCGGACCACCACGGGGATGTTCCGCGCGTTCGGGCTGCCGCCAAGGCGCTGGGCGTCGATGTGAGCCGCCTGGTCTTCATCATCTACCAGATGGTGACGCTGATGCGGGGCGGCGTCGAGGTGCGGATGTCGAAGAGCTCGGGTGAGTTCGTCACCCTGAGAGATCTGCTCGACGAGGTCGGCCCCGACCCCATCCGGTTCATGATGCTGACGCGCACTGTCGACGTCACGCTGGAGTTCGACCTGGACCTTGCGGTGGAGCGGTCGGACCGCAATCCCGTCTACTACGTTCAGTATGCGCACACGCGCATCGCCGGGGTTTTGCGCCACGCGGAGGAGGAGGGCTGGAACCCGGAGGCAGTTGGGGACCCGGCACTGCTGGTACACCCGAGCGAGCTCGCTTTGGTGCGCAAGATGCTGTCGCTGCCCGAGGTGCTCACCGGCGCAGCGGAGAACCTGGCACCGCACCACCTGACAACCTATGCGTCCGAGCTGGCCTCCGATTTCCACGCTTTCTACCGCGACTGCCGGATCGTATCCGGCGTTCCCGAGGAGGCGGAGCTCACCCGGGCGCGGTTGATGTTGGCGCGCGCCGCCAAGTCGGTACTGGCCCGGGTCCTGAGCCTGATGGGCATGACCACGCCCGAGCGGATGTAGACCGCTACCCCCTCTCTTCGTCAAGGAGTTTGCATGGGCCTCAAACCTGACTTCTGGATTCGCACGATGGCGCTGGAGGCGCAGATGATCGATCCGTTTGTCGACGGACAGATCCGAAATGGCGTCATCTCCTATGGTCTGTCATCGTACGGTTACGACATCCGCGTCGCGGACGAGTTCAAAGTCTTCACAGCCGGGATGGGCGACCTGGCGGTGGTCGATCCCAAGCATCTGGCGACCCAGGCGATGGTCGATTTCCGCGGCGACGTCTGCATCATTCCCCCAAACTCGTTCGCACTGGCCCGGAGTCTGGAGTACATCCGCATGCCGCGGGACGTGTTGGGCACGGTGCTGGGCAAATCGACGTACGCCCGGTGTGGCGTGGTCACCAACTTCACGCCGTTGGAGCCCGGCTGGCACGGATTCATCACAATCGAGATCAGTAACACAACCCCGCTCCCTGCCAAGATTTACGCCAACGAGGGGATCGCGCAGGTGCTCTTCTTTGAGGGCGACGCTCCGTGTGAGGTGAGTTACGCCGACAAGAAGGGCAAGTACCAGGGGCAGCAGGGCGTGGTGCTGCCGAGGCTCTAGCCAATCACGAAGAGCCCGCTGTCGCCGTAAGGAGTTATATCGTTTGTCTGATCCTATCCGCGTTCTGCACTTCGCCGATCTTCACATCGGAATGGAGAACTACGGCCGGATGGACCCCGACACGGGGCTCAACGGTCGCGTGGTGGACTTCCTCGATCGGCTCGACGCGGTGGTGGCTTACGCCAAAGAGCACGACGCGGACCTGGTGTTGTTTGCCGGCGATGCCTTCCGCACGCGCAGCCCCGGCACGACCCATCAGCGCGAGTTCGCCCAACGGATCCGGCAGCTGTCCGATGCGGGGATCCCGGTGGTGCTGTTGGTGGGCAACCACGACGTGCCGGTGGTGTCGCAGCGGGCATCGAGTATCGAGATCTTCGGGACATTGGCCGTGCCGCGTGTGACCGTGGGGGACGAACCCGCCGTGCATCGCATTGCGACCAAGCGCGGGGACATCCAGGTGCTGACCATCCCCTACCCGGTGCGGCAGCGGCTGCTGTCGCGGGAGCAATTCCGACGGATGACGCAGGACGAGCTTGACACCGCCATCGGCGAGGTGCTTATTGGGATGCTGGAGTCGCTCGCAGCCACGCTGGACGACACCCGCCCGGCGATCCTGATGGGGCACTTCTCGGTTGAAGGCGCGACGTGGGGGTCGGAGCGCAGCATCATGGTCGGCCGCGACGTGGCGTTGCCGGTCTCTGCGTTGGTAGACCCGCGGTGGCAGTACGTCGCCCTTGGCCACATTCACAAACATCAGGACCTGAACCCCGACAGCTCACCGCCCGTGGTTTACGCCGGCAGTCTGGAGCGGGTCGACTTCGGGGAGGAGCATCAGCCTAAGGGGTTTTGCTGGGTTGAGGTGGACGAGGTCGAGGGGACGTGGCAGGCAGCGTGGCGATACATCGAGGTGCCTGCTCGGCCTTTCGTCACCGTGCAGGTGGACGTGCGAGAGGCCGAAGACCCGTTGGTGACGGTCCGGCAGGCCGTAGCCCGGCGTGACCTCAGCGGTGCCGTCGTGCGCCTGATCGTGCAGATGACGCCGGAGCAGGAGCCGACCCTTCGGGACGCCGAGCTGACGCCGCTGTTGGCGGGATCCTTCTATGCTCAGGTGAACCGGGAAGTCGACCGCGCCGTCCGCGATCGACTGGAGGGGATGGAGCCTGTGGCGATGACGCCGCTGCATCTCCTTTCGAGTTATCTTGTGGCGCGAGGCAAGCAGGAGGATGAGCTGGCCCCCTACCTGGCGGCGGCGGAGGAGATCTTCACGCCGACCGCCGAACCCGGTGAGTAGGGGACACGATACATCTGTTCTAGATCACTTGACTTATTCCCACGTGTCTGTATAGTTGCTTGTTGTGCAGCGTCAGCAGTCGATCCCGGCTGTCTCTGCGATCGACGTCGGGTAGCCAATCCAGAGAGGTGGGGTGTTGTCGAAACGTCTTGCGCTGTTTGGGACGCTGATTCCCGTGCTGGGCCTTCTATTCGCGTTTCCCTCAGCCCCGGCGGGTGTTGTCGATGTGTTTTCCGTCGCGTTGGGTCGCGACCGGGATGTGCGCCCTTCCCTCAGCCCAATCACCACGCTTTCGCCCTACTGGAGTCCAAAGGTACGGCGCTGGGAGTCCCTCATTGTCCAGGAGGCCCGGCGGCGAGAGCTTGACCCCGATCTGCTGGCATCTCTGGTGTGGATGGAATCGCGGGGAGATGCCTCGGCGGTGGGGCCTGCCGGCGCCGTGGGGCTTATGCAGATTATGCCCAAGGAAGCCGGGTTCACCTGGCGGCCCTCGGAGGACGACCTCCTCGATCCCAGCACCAACCTCTACTGGGGCACCCGCACGCTGGCGACTGTGATCGTCCAGGGCCACGGCGACGTTTTCAGCGCTCTCGCTGCCTATAACGGCGGTTGGGATCAGGCGACGTATCGCGGCCCCAAGAAGTTCGCCACCACCATTCTCCGCGACTATGCCCGCGCCGTCGCAGCCCGCGAGGGCCTGGAGGGCGCCTGGTCCGCCTTCTTCGCGGTGCAGGACGCCACGCTGCATGGCCCGATCTGGGTCTCAGATAGCGATCGCGAGGATGTCTATTTCTACGGTGATCAGAACGTGACGCCGGAGGGTGGGCGCCTGGTCCCGGACGTTGCTTCGACGGCAGTGCTGGCCAACTGCTATGACGAGGCGTCGAGCGCGGTGTTCTCGGTCGGGGTCTGGATGTACAGTGCAGGTCAGGCGGGGTGGATCACGGCTGGGGCCGAGCCGGCGCTCGAGGCACGCATCCAGTCGATGGTAACATCGCCCTCGATGATGGCAGGCTCACTGCGACCGGGATCCGCTGTCGCGCCGCAGCCCACGCCGCTATTGGCCTCGGCGAGTTCGGAGCCGGTCGCTGCTGCACCGACGGAGACAGCCCCGGTTCTGCCATCGCCCACGCCGGCCGACGTTGTGGCTACCCAGACGGCGTGGACGCCAACCGCGCTGCCGGCAGGTGCGCCACCATCGAGTGCCGCGACGCAGGGTGACCTTGGCGCGGCGACGCCCACGGCTGCGCCCCAGCCGTTGTGTGAAGGGGGGCCGCTGGAGCTTGACGCCTGGCCGCTGGTGCGGGTGAATACCGCTGACGGATGGCAGGCACAGATCTATGCAGAAGGCCGCGGTGGCGACTGCAACTACACCTACGCCTGGAATGTGGAATCGGATGTGAAAGCTGAAGGGGTGCGCGGGCCGATCTCCTTTGAGGTGACATCCTCGCGCCGCGCGAGCGTGATCGTGGGAACGGTGGTCGTGATGTCGGGCGGGGAGACGCAGCGTGTTGCGCTCTACATTCACCCACCCGATGATTGATCGGGCCTGTTGGAGGCTGCTAGGACATCCGGGGGTCGAGACAGATCAGCTATCTCGACCCTCTTTGTGCATCGGCGGGACCGGAGTCGGGGGTGCGCTTCATGGGGCCGGATGACACGGTGACACGGTTCACGGTCGAGTCGGGTGGAGACCGGATCGATCGATACCTCGCTGCTCGTATGGGCGGCCTCTCGCGAACCGCGGTGCAGCGGCTGATCGAGGCCGGGCAGATCACGGTGAACGGTGCGCCTACCACGCCCTCGTCCCGCATGCGGGCGGGGGATGAGATCGTCGTGAGTGTCCCTCCACCTGCACCCATCGCGCTCCAGCCCGAGTCCATCCCCCTGGACGTCGTCTACGAGGACGCAGACATCCTGGTGATCAACAAGCCGCCGGGGATCGTAGTGCATCCGGGGGCGGGGCACCGATCGGGGACGCTGGTCAACGCGGTCCTGGGGCATAGCCCTGACCTGCCGGGCATCGGCGGCGAGGTACGCCCGGGCGTCGTGCACCGTCTGGACAAGGACACATCAGGCCTGATTGTGGTTGCCAAGCACGATCAGGCGCTTCTTGGTCTGCAGCGGCAGTTCAAGCGGCGGACGGTGCGGAAGGTCTACACGGCCCTGGTCGTGGGCAGGATTCCGCAGGAGGAGGGGCTGATCGAGGCGCCGATTGCGAGAGACCGGCGCCAACGCCGCCGGATGGCCGTGCGCGGCGACGGAAAGCCGGCCCGCACGCGATGGTGTGTCACCGGTGTCTATCGAGACGGCCGCGGCCAAGCCTATACACTCCTTGACGTGCGACTTCTGACCGGACGCACACATCAGATTCGCGTTCACTTCTCGTGGATGGGATATCCCGTGGCCGGTGACGCGGTCTATGGGCGGGCCGCAGCATCCCGGGAGTTCCCCCGGCAGTTTCTGCACGCTCGCGAGCTGGCATTCGATCATCCCACGACGGGCGAGCGGATGAGCTTTGAGGTGGCCCTTCCGGAAGACCTGCAAGCTGTGTTGGCCGGGTTGGAGAGGAGGGACGTGTGACGACGGGGTGCCAGATCAGAAGGCGGGCGGCCGTCCGAGGCGCCCCGGCTCTACGAGATCGCCGCTGCTGCTATAGATACGACCCGATGTGTCGTCTTCTGCGGACGGCGGCGTGGCGTCCGGCGTTGACGAAACGGGCGGATTCAGGTATCCTTCTGCCGTGAGCAAGGAGCGATTGGATCGACTCATCGTCGATCGTGGCCTCGCCCGCAGCCGCGCGGTTGCCCAACGGCTCATCTCCGCGGGTGAGGTGTCGGCGGATGGGGTGATGGTCGATAAGCCGGGAACTCAGGTCCCCCGGGACGCAGATATCCGGCTCAAGGCCAAGCCTCCCTTCGTAAGCCGTGGTGGTGAGAAGCTGGCTGCCGCGCTGGAGCGGTTCCCCGTCCGTGTGGCGGGCTTGGTTGCCGCCGACGTCGGCGCATCGACAGGCGGCTTTACGGACTGCCTCCTGCAGAATGGCGCGCGCAAGGTCTACGCTATCGACGTTGGCTACGGCCAACTGGCCTGGACGCTGCGCAATGACGAGCGTGTCGTTGTGATGGAACGGGTGAACGCACGCTATCTGACCTCGCTCCCGGAGCCGGTCTCTCTGATTGTATCGGATGTCTCTTTCATCTCGCTACGTCTGATCTACGCGACGGCTGTGAGTTGGCTGACCGACGATGGCGAGGTCGTCTCGCTGATCAAGCCGCAGTTCGAAGCGGGACGCGAGCACGTCGGCAAGGGGGGCGTGGTTCGGGATCCTGCCACCCATCGGAGCGTCCTCGAAGCTGTAACGCGGGAGATGGGATCCGTCGGGCTGGGGCTGAAAGGCCTGATGGCGTCGCCCCTGGTTGGGCCGGCGGGCAACGTCGAGTTCTTGGGGTGGTGGGGGCTTGGCAGCGCCGGCGATGAGGTTATTGGCGCGTGGATTGATGGCGCGATGGCGGAGGCTGCAACCCTCGGTTAGCAGGCATCGTAGGCTCATAAGGTGGTGTAGTGGATCCTAGCCATATTCGGAACTTCAGTATCGTCGCACACATCGACCACGGCAAGTCAACGCTTGCCGATCGACTGCTTGAGTTGACGGGAACCGTCGAATCCCGCAAGTTCGCCGGGCATTCCCAGCTCCTCGACACGATGGACCTGGAGCAGGAGCGTGGAGTGACCATCAAGGCGTCCGCCGTCCAGATGACCTGGACGGCCCAAGATGGTGAGGCCTACGAACTCAATCTGATCGACACGCCGGGTCACGTGGACTTCGGGTATGAGGTGAGCCGTGCCCTGGCGGCCTGCGAGGGTGCCCTGTTGGTGATCGACGCCACCCAGGGCATCGAGGCGCAGACCCTGGCTAACCTCTACCTGGCGCTGGAAAACGACCTGGAGATCGTCCCTGTGATCAACAAGATCGACCTGGCAACGGCTGACGTGCCGGGGGTCACGCGCGAGATCTGCGAGCTTCTGGGCATCCCGGAATCCGACGTGATCGCAGTCTCGGCCAAGGAGGGCACGAACGTGGCGGCCATCCTCGAAGCGGTGGTGCAACGCATGCCCCCGCCCCCCGCGGCTGACGTCGATGCCCCGCTCCAGGCGATGGTGTTCGACTCGCACTATGATTCATACAAGGGTGTCGTTGCCTACGTGCGGGTTTTTGAGGGTACTGTCGATGGGGACACCGAGTTGGTCATGATGGCCACACGGGCCAAATCTGCTCCGGTCGAGATCGGCGTGTTTAGACCGGAGATGACGCCGGTGCAGCGCCTCTCGGCGGGCGAGGTGGGGTATATTGCCACCGGTTTCAAGAGCGTGCGCGAAGCGCGCGTGGGTGACACCGTAACCGACGCGGCGCGCCCCGCCGCGGAAGCCTTGGAGGGCTATCAGCCGGCCAAGCCGATGGTCTTCGCCAGCCTTTACCCGTCCGAGGCCGATGACTACGAGAACCTTCGCGATGCTCTGTCAAAGTTGCAGCTCAACGACGCAGCGCTGACCTTCGAGCCGGAGAGCTCTCAGGCGTTGCAGTTTGGGTTCCGGTGCGGGTTCCTGGGGCTCTTCCACATGATCATTGCCCAGGAACGCCTGGAGCGTGAGTACGGGCAGGACCTGGTGGTGACGGCTCCGAGCGTGGCATACCAGGTGCTGCTGACCGAGTGGCGAGGAGATCGAGATCCACCGGCCCGCGGATCTTCCGGACCCGGCGCTGATCGAGGAGGTGCGCGAGCCTTGGATGGAGGTCCAGGTCATCACGCCGACCGACTACCTCGGCACGTTGATGGAGCTGTTCCGGCGGAAACGGAGCGAGTTCCTGTTGACCGAGACGCTGGATCCGCGCAGGGTTCTGCTCACCTTCGAGGTGCCGCTGGCGGAGATGGTGATCGACCTGCACGATCGGATCAAGTCCGCGACGCGCGGCTACGCCTCAATGGACTACCACTTCGATGAGTATCGCCCCGACGACCTGGTCAAGGTCGACGTGCTGGTCAACGGGGAGCCGGTGGATGCGCTGGCCGTGATCGTCCACCGGGACCAGGCCTATGAAAAGGGCAGCGCGCTGATCCGCAAGATGAAAGAGGCGATTCCACGCCAGCTCTTCGAGGTGCCGATCCAGGCAGCGGTCGGCGGCAAGATCCTGGCTCGGGTGAACGTCAGGGCGCTGCGGAAGGACGTTCTTGCGAAATGCTACGGTGGCGACGTGACGCGGAAGCGTAAGCTCCTGGAGAAGCAGAAGGCCGGCAAGAAACGTATGAAGCAACTTGGAAACGTGATGATCCCGCAGGAGGCCTTCCTGGCTATTCTGCGCATCGACGAGGACTGATAGGGAGCGGGCGGGACCATGGAGGGGGTGTTCAGGTTCTGGCAGCAGATCCCGGTACAGCGCCGAAAGCGTATCATACTTTTCGCGTTGGCGACCCTCGTGGTTTTCGTGACACTCTGGGCAGCTCGTTCTGTCCTTGGCCTCTACTTCCTGGGGCTGGTTTTCGCCTATATCCTCGCGCCCGTGGTGGATATCATTCAACGCGGGATCGAGTGGGTGAGCCGCAAGACGCGTCTGCGATTCCTCGGCAAGGCAGCACGATCGCTGGGCATCATCTTCAGCTATCTGTTGCTCGTCTCGCTGATCGCGGGCTTCATCGCGCTGGTCGTGCCCATCGTGACGGGCGAGGCTCAGCAGTTGTGGGGGGCACGCGACGTTATCTGGCAGCACGTCTCCAAGTGGGTCGAATCGGCCATCGCGCAATATGAGCTGCTGCCGGACCGCGTGCGGCTCCAGATCGATGACGCCGTACGAAATCTCTCCACGTACGTGACGACGGCGGTACAGCAGGCCGTCCAGGGCACGTTCGTGGCGATCTCGTACACGACGAGTCTCGTGCTGGCCATCACGATCGTGCCGTTCTGGACGTTCTTCCTGCTGCGCGACTACGAACTGATCCGTACCTCGATCTACAACACGCTTCCCTCGGCGCTGCGCGAGGATACGCGCAGCATCCTCAAGCTGCTGGACCGGACGGTCGGTGCCTATCTGCGCGGTGAGATCCTACTGATGGTGATTATCGGCGTGATGCAGACGATCGTGCTCACGGTGTTGGGATTGGACTACGCGCTGCTGTTGGGGGTGTTGGCCGGCCTGCTGGAGGTCATCCCCAACATCGGGCCGACACTGGCAGCAGTCCCAGCGATCTTGGTGGCGCTGACCAGGAGCCCGGGGCTGGCTGTGGCAACGGCCGTGGCGGCGAATCTGGTCCAGAACGTCGAGAACTCGATCATCGTACCGCGTGTGCTTGGGCGCAGCGTGGGGCTGCATCCCGTGGTCATGATGGTGATGCTGGTGATCGGGACAGAGATCGCGGGGTTGCCCGGTCTGCTGCTCGCGCCGATCCTGAGCGCCGTGCTCCGTGATACGTATCGCTATCTGGCCTATCGCTTCGCAGACGTGCCTCACACGCCGGAGGAGGCACTCAATCGGGCGCTGGGCGGCGGAACGTTCTCGGTAGATATCTAGCGCAACGCAGATGTGGCCGGCGCTTGCCAAAACGCCGGGGTTATTGTATAATCAGCATCGTTCGGGGCGTGGCCCAGCTTGGCTAGGGCGCTACAATGGGGTTGTAGAGGCCGACGGTTCAAATCCGTCCGCCCCGACTGTGAACAAAGAGGCCCACCGCAAGGTGGGCCTCTTTGCGTGTGTGGGATGCTGCAGACCTGTGTTCGCACCCATCGTGCGAATCGGGCTAGCTCAGCGACCGGTACAGTGCCTCGTAGGCCCTGATGGTGCGGGGGAGGGCGTGCGACTGGGCAATGCGGAGGCTCTCGGCCCCCATTGCCACGAGGTCGCCCCGATCGTCCCGATCGTCCCGATCGCCGATCGGCCGATCGGCCAGATCGGCCAGATCCGCCATCGTGGACGCGGCATCCGCAACGTCGCCTGGCGTGAAGAGTCGGCCGTTGACGCCGTCGTGGACGAGCTCGGGGAGGGCGCAGGCCCGCGCGGCCAGGACGGGGCGACCCGCGGCCATGGCCTCCAGGGTGGCGATGCTCTGCAACTCGGCCTCACTCGGCATGGCGAAGACGTCGATGCTGGCGAGAAGACGCGGCAGGTCCGCGTCGGGCACGAAGCCGGTGAAGACGAGGCGGCCACTGGCCAGCAGGTCCCTCGCCGACCGCTCGAGGGCTCCCCGGTACCTGCCTCGACCCGCAATCGCGAGTTGAACGTCCTGTCTGTTCGCGGCCCGCACGGCGTCCACCAGCACATCGAGGCGTTTCTCCCGAGCGAGCCTCCCCACGTAGAGGAATACCAATCGGCCGGCGTCCAGTCCGTAGGCGCCGAGCACCATTTCGCGTGAGACCGCGGGCTCGCCGGTCGCGACGCCGAAGCGGGAGAGGTCCACACCGCAGGAGATCGCCCTGATCGGCACACGGAGTCCGTGGCGTCTGAGGGCTTCGGCCCCGGTCTCGGTGGGGGTCGTGACGACGTCGGCCTGGCCGAACACGTTCAGCACCGTCTGCCACAAGATCCGGGTGGTCAGCCGGGGCGCCGCGCGAAAGAGCGCGACCTCGGCGATCATGTTCAGAGGCAAGAAGACGTTGGTGGCGATGAGCGGCAGGTCGAGCCGCGCCGCCCACCGGGCGACACTGCCGCAGAGGGGATAGTGATCGTGGATGTGCACCACGTCGGGACGGAAACGCCGTAAGGCCTCTCCGACGATGGGGCCGGGCAGGACCGTCACCGAGACATCGGGAAACGGGAGCGGGAGCGCCCGAATCCTCAGGAGGTCGACACCTGCCAGGCGTGCCCGGTGCGATCGACTCGCGTCGGACGGCGTCAAGAGCAGGACGCGGTGCCCTGCCGCGGCGAGCCCCTCGGCGAGGTGCCGGACGAAGGCGCCCTGTCCGTTGACGTGGGGGTCGTAGGTCTGCGTGGCTATCGCCAGGCGCATAGCGTTAGCCCTCCTCCTCGGACGTTGGCCCCCGCCTTGGATTGCTCTCAGACGATGCCCTACCGCCTGCGCGAAAGAGCCTGGATCTCTGAAGGAGGAGGAAGCCGGCCAGGACCGGCAGGTAGAAGTTGTAGGCACGGTAGACCAGGACGATGGCGGCCGCCTTGTCTTTGGGCACGCCCAACGAGGTGAAGACGAGCGCCATCACGCCCTCCACGGCGCCCGCGCCCTCGGGTATGATGGCGACCACCCAGAAGACGATACCCAGGGAGAAGCCGGCGGCGACCACACCGGGCTGCACCGGCTCATCCAACGCCAAGAAGATGGCATAGAGGCCCACGGCGTTCGCCGCGTGCATCAAGACGGCCCAGACCACGGCGACTGCCAGGCGCCGCGGGTGGTCCCTGATGGCCACGGCTGCTGTATTGAGCTCGTTGGCATTGTCCTCAGCCCAGCTTTCGCCGAGCACGTCTGGGTGCTTGAACCAGCCACCGATCCTGTTCGCCTGAGTTCGCAACCACTCCAGGACCGACCGGAGAAAGCGGGGGCGCCAGCGAGCGAGGGCCAGGGCAGCGGTGAGCAGGCTCACGAAGATGACGTAGAGGAGGCTGGTGATCCAGTCGTAGGCCGCCAACTTGCCTTTAGTTGCCAGGAAAACGATCCCGAAGACGAGGAATGGCACCAACGTCGCCAGGTCGAGCAGGAGTACCAGGACGATGCCGATGGCCGTCCGCGCGCCCGACTCTCCCCTGCGGTTGGCGTCGTCGATGAAGAGCGCCGCGCCGGCTGTGCCGCCGGAGGGAGCTACGCCGTTGACGAAGAGGGCACCGAATTGCACCGGCAGGATCTGGCGTAAGGTGCTCGCGACGCCCACGATGCCGAACGTGAGGCTGTAGAGCTGAGCATACATCGTAAAGTAGCCCAGGTGGACGACCAACGCGACGACCAACCACAAGACATGGCCTCCGGCGAGGGTGTTGGTCAGGTCGCTGAAGTCGGCGAACCGCGTGACGACCCACAAGGTCAGCAGCGCGAAGAGCGCGAGCAGCAGCCATTGGCGCCACCCTACCTTGATCACGGCCTAGCTCTCCTCACTCGCGCTCATCGCCGGCTATGGTCCCCCACTACGGCACGGTCCCCCAAGCGGCCCTCCCCGGCGCGGGGCGTGTACGTCGTCACGAGGGTGTGACGGGACATCCACAGGACGTCACGGCGGAGATGCCAGCGATCTCCGGTGAGGCTCCCCGGATTGTAGGCCCATGCGAGGGCCAGCGCATACACGTTCTCCCAGAACCTCCCAAAGCGAGGCCAGAGCTGCCTGGGTTCGGGGACGGAGACGACGTCGAAGCCCCACCTCTCCATGATGGCCTCGAACTGGCTGAAGCGGTAGGCGCTGCCGAAGGAGAGTTCGCCGACGATGGCCTGCACGCTGTCGGGCACAGGCCCGTCCTGAACATACCGAGAGAGAAGCCGGAACGAGTGGCGCAACTGTCGCCGGAACTGCAGCGCCCAGGCGATGTCCGCTCCCTCGGGTGGAATCCGGGGCATGTGCTCATTCCAGAAGTGGATGCTGCAGATGGGATCGCCCCGGCGGATCTGCGTGCCGTCGGAGAGGGTCCGATCCTCGTGCGCTTCATCCCTGGAGATGCGTAGGAGGCACTCAGGGTCGTTGCTGTAGGGTACGATTCCCTGACGCCGGCGAAGCAGGGCGTCGATTGCCTTGACGAGGCGTCTCATAGGGTTCGCTCTCAATCCGCGTCGCCCCAGGCGTGTTCGCGGTCTGCGGGCATCGGCTCGAGCCGCCCGCCGGGAAGCAGGATGTAGGAGACGCCCCGCCAGGTGACGTCCCGCCCCACGCTACCGGCCAACCAGACCAGCGCCGAGAGAAGATCTCGAATGGGCAGCAAGATCAGCCACCGCCGCAGCTGCCGGTTGTCGGTCACGCCGGTCACAACCCACGACACTACCCAGCGCAGAAGCAGTGACGCCCCCAGCGCGGCCCAAGCCAAACCGGAGAAGCCGGTCACCAGCAACATCAGCAGCGATAGCGGCGTGCTGAAGGTGAGCAGCACACCCGGATACTCCAGCGGCCGGCTCACGCGGCTGCAGTGGGACCAGCGGATTTCGCGGTCCCATTGATCTCGGAATGTGGTCGGCCCGAGGACGCTGTCCACGACATAGTCGGAGAGTACGACCGTATAGCCCGCGCCGGCGACCCGGCTGCCCAGTTGGTAGTCGTCGGCGAGGTAATCGGCGACGGACGCGAAGCCGCCGATCGCACGAAGCGCGTCACGTCTCAGCGCCACGGTGGCGCCCATCGCGAAGCGCATACCCAGTACGAGCCGCGCGACGGTCACCGAGGGCAAGAAAGTTGCGCCCATGTGGAGGGCCTCCATGCGCGCCGTCAGCGTGACCGCCTCGGCGCCCCTGTAGAGACACGTCACCAGCCCGACATCGCGATGGGTCAGCGGCTCGACCACGTGCCGAAGATAGTCCGGCCCGACCCGGATGTCGCTGTCGCTGGTGATCAGATAGTCGTAGTGGGCGTGCTGGCTGAGCGCGTCCAGCATGCTGGCCTTGCGGTTGACCTGTTGGGGCGGGGCGACCATCAGGCGGATGCGGCGCTCGGAGTACTCGCGTTGGAGCCGCGTCACGACCTCGACCGCGGGATCGCCGGCATCCTCGACGACAAAGAGCAGCTCAAACTCCGGGTAGTCCTGCCGGACGAAGCTGACGAAGTTTTCGTACAGGCCGGGGTCGGCGCCTTTGAGGGGCTTCAGTATCGACACCGGTGGGGTCGAGCCGTCCGGGACCTCTGCAGGATCACTATAGAGGCGGTGAGTAAGGACCAGGGCGAGCAGCCAAAAGATCCAACTGGCCACGATCAGGATGCCAAGCAATGTCGCAACCATGTGCCCACCTCCCTCACGCCTACAATAGGTCTGAGTAGCTGGCCAGCCGGATGCCGCTCTCACGGATCAGACCGACCACAGCCGGGTTGAGAAGTGTCAGGAGGTCGTCCCGGTTGGGTCCCAAGCCACGTTCGCCCTCATCTGCGTCGGGGCCGCGGGTGTCGGGGTGGAAGTAGATCTCTGCGGTTGGTGTGTCCAGGTGCCGAAGGACGCTGACGACGTATGTTTCCGTCATATGGCCGCTTTGCATGAGGCCATAGACTCTGTCCACGGTTGCCAATCCCGCCCGATCGGCAACGGCCTGCCCGTGACGGCAGAGTAGTGCGAAGGCGACGGCCCATACGAGCTTGGTGCCCAGGTGTCGCCAATCATAGGCCAGGCCCAGGCGGAGACTATCCCTCGGCAGCCTCATCCCCCGCGCGCCGTGTTGAACGGCAAGTGAGACCACAAGGTTGAGGACTGTGGGATGCATGTGCATGTGGAGGTGGCCGTTGACGTGGGACAGCGGGAGCCCGGTGGCCGCAAAGCGCTCGAACTGCGCCGTAAGCTCCGCCGCGAGCTCGCGACGGGCGGCAGGCGCGAACGCGTACCGCACGCCGAGGCCCAACGGCGTGCCAACGAACGTGCCGTCAGGGCCCACGATATGGCGCAACCGCATAGGCGAGAGCGCCGCCGGTCCGTCTACTGTGACGAGATGGAGGCCCACAGCGAGGTCCGGTGTCGCCTTGGCAATGTCGACGGCCTGCTCAAAGGCAGCGCCGCCGGCCATGATGCTGGCGCTCGTCAGGACACCCTCGCGATGCGCGCGGATCACGGCGGCATTGACGGTAGGTGATGAACCGAAGTCGTCCGCGTTGATGATGAGACGTCGTTCTGAAGGCCACGGAACCGACGCCTGGGATCTCTCGCGTGCCATACCTGAGCCCCACCCACCTTTCACACGTGGTGCCCGGGGCGTAGGGAGCCGGTGCCGGCTCCCGCCCGGGACCTCTCACTCCGAAGCCGCCCGCCGCAGCGTCTGCCTGAGGGTCCTTAGATCGATCATATCCCATCGCGCGGGCTTGTCTACGTTGCGCAGCCCTCTGCGGGGGTGCCCGTCCGCATCCCGGCGGCTAGCCCAACCAAACCCCAACATTCCATAACGCGATCCGGCATTTGTGCACTGTGAGTTTCGCTATACTATGGATAGGATCGCATCACATGGGAGGGCCAACACGACTATGAGACTCAGCAGACAACACAACGAACTTATTCTCGATCGACCCCAGCCGGACCAGGAGCCCCCTCGGTCTGTGCGCGGAGGCATCTCGCGGCGGGACTTTCTCAGGTTCGGTGCGATGGCGGCGCTGCCGCTGGTGGCACCCCGGATGACCGCCCTGGCGTCCACGCCGGGCACCATGTCCATGGCCACGAAGCCCCAGCCGGGCCCTGCTCCGACGCCGCTCGGGCGCATTGCTACGTGGTACAGTCAGGCCGTCCGCGAGACGCCCTCGGCCAGCGCCGCGTTGGTGGCGTGGAAGACGCGCGATGAGGTGCTCCCGCTCTACGCTGCTGTCGAGGGGGAGCCACCTTGGCCCACTAACCCCATCTGGTATCTCACGGATGGGGGCTATATCCACAGCGGCTACGTGCAGCCTGTGCGCGATGATCCGCAGCCGGGGAGTACCGACATCGTCGATCCAGGGGTCTGGACGCAGGTGGCGCGTCCGTGGGCGGAGGTGCGGCGGCAGCCGGGATCGCCCTATGTGGCAACCAGGCTCTACTACGGCACGGTCTACCGGGCGGTCGCCGCGACGACGGACGATGCCGGTGACATCTGGTACCAGCTCAAGGAGGGGTATTCGCCGTGGAGTGCGGGCCCGTGGGTGCTTGCCTCGTCACTCCGGCGCATTCCACCCGAAGAGATCGCCCCCATCTCACTGGGCCACGCCGACAAGCACATTCAGATCGATCGTGCGACACAGGTTCTGCGCTGTTTCGAGGGCCCGACGGTGGTCTTCCAGACACAGGTCTCGACGGGGCACGCGGCGACGCCGACGCCTCGGGGCGATTTCCGTGTCCTATACAAGCGGCACACGCGTCGGATGACGATGAGTGGCATTGCCGATCCCTATGACCTGCCGGGGGTGCCGTTCTGCACGTACTTCACATACAGCGGCGTGGCGATCCATGGGACCTATTGGCACAATGACTACGGGCGGGTGCACAGCCACGGCTGCGTCAACGTCACACCCGATGCTGCCGAGTGGGTCTTCCGGTGGGTCGACCCGGTCGCGTCCTACGACGTCTACACGCAGAAGGCGGATCCGCCGGAGCAGGGCACACCCGTCACGGTGACGTGACATCGGTGGCACATCTGTAGCCGCCCGCGATCGGTGATCCGCGGGCGGAGGACGGTCAGGCGCTAACCCCCGTGGGCAGGTGGATGGTGAACGTGCTGCCGCTGTTCTCGCCCTGCTGGCTCTGAAGGCTGATGTGCCCTCCCATACTGCCGACCAGGGCTTCGGCAATCACGAGGCCGAGCCCGGCTCCCTGCTGCTCCAGCTTCGCGCGGTTGATCTGCCCAAACCGCTCGAAGAGGCGATCGACCTGATCTTGGGCGATGCCGATGCCCCAGTCCTGCACCGAGATCTCGATGAGCGCATCGACGGCGCGAGCACTGACGCGGACGCGCTTCTCGGTGCCGCGTGAGAACTTGATGGCATTGTCGATGAGACGCGATAGCGCATCACTCAGGAAATACTCGTGGACGAGCGCCCGGGGGAGCGTCACGGGAATGTCCGTCTCCAGCTTTACGCCGCGCTCGCTGCTTCGACTGGCCTCCACCATCGCCGTCCGACGCACGATGTCCGCCAGATCGTCTTGCACCGCGCCGATCAGCTCGAACTCACGCTGGAGCTCGCCGGTATCCAGCCTGACCACCATCAGGAGATCCTCTACCAGGCGGGTGAGGCGATCTGCGCCTTTCTTGATGCCTACGAGGAACTGCTGGAAGTCCCCCGGTGGTAGGTTGGTGGCCTCTTCCAGCGCCAGCTCGGTGTATCCATAGACGCTGGTCAGCGGCGTACGCAGCTCGTGGCTGAGCAACGTGATGATCTGCTGTTTGAGATCCTCGAACTCGGTCTCGGTCGCTGCCCGGATCGCCTGGGCACGCCCGATGCGCGATTTCACGACCACGACCAGTTCTTGGGGATCGAAGGGCTTGATGATGTAGTCCTCAGCCCCCATTGCCTTGCCTCGCAGCCGATCCTCGCGCTCCGCACGAGCCGTCAGGAAGATGAAGGGGATGGGGACCCACTCGGGGTTCGCATGGACCTCTTCGAAGAACCTGTAGCCATCCATCCGGGGCATGGAGATGTCTGCGATGATTAGGTCAGGCGTGAAACCATTGAGTTTCGCCAGAGCGTCAACCCCGTCTGTTGCCGTCACAACCGTGTATCCCTCGACTTCCAGGATGTCGCGAATGGCAAGCAACAGTAGATCGTGATCTTCGACGGCAAGTATTCGCTTGTTCCCCATAGTCACCTCGATTGGCCGTACGCTTCAAGTATAGTATCGGTCAGAATCTGTAGGGCGCAAGTCGCGCTCGAACCGTCGGCGAGCTTCGTGTTGAGCGTAAGTGCGTCGCCCGAGGAGGTCAGACACCACGAGCCCGGGCGCCTCAGCCTAGCAGCCGTCGGGCCTCGTCCACAGTCAGCCGCGCTTCACCGGCGATCTGCGTCTCAAGGTGATGCGCCAGAGGGTGATCATTGATGACGATACTCCCGACGATGACCCCGTCTCGCAGGACGATCTTTTTGTAGACGCCGGCCTCCCGGTCAAGCGTGCGTATCTCCACGACCGTGTCATCCTCAGGATGGACGAATCCGACGGAGCTGACGTCGATGCCGATGACCTTGAGGGTGGTGGATGGCACAACAACGTCGTAGCGCGTCTCCTCTCCGACCATGTTTGCCACGGCAACGCGGGCCTGTGCCTGCGCGATGGGTGCGATCGCCCAAGAGTACCCTTCGTAGACGGCAACGTCGCCGGCAGCGTAGACGTCAGGCACGCTGGCAGACATACGATGGTCGACCACTACGCCACGATTCACCTGGAACCCGGCGTCGGCCGCCAGCCTGTCGTTGGGCCGTACACCGGCAGCGACGAGCACAGCGCTCGCCGGGAAGACTCTTCCATCGGTCAGGCGAGCGCCGGTGACACGATCGCTGCCGAGGAATTCCTCGCATCGGGCATCGACGACGACATCGATACCCAGTGACTCGACGAAGCTCTGCAGGAGCTCAGCCCCTTGATGGTCCAACTGCCGGGGCATCAGGCGCGGGAAGAACTCCAACACGGTGATGCTGTTGCAGAAACCGCTGAGACCGCGGGCGGCTTCCAGTCCGAGCAGGCCGCCACCGATCACGATGACGTTCTGACAGGCACTCGCCATTTTCACCATGTCAAGGGTATCGTCGAGCGTTCGCCAGGTGTGGATTCCGGCTTTGTCGGCACCTTTGATGGGCGGCATGAAGGGCATGCTTCCCATCGCGAGAAGCAGCCTGTCGTATTCGACCTCGTGGGTGCCGGCGACGGTGACGGTCTTGCGATCGGGATGGATCGCAGTGACCGGCTGGCCTACCTGCAGATGGATGCCCCTATCGATGTACCACGAGAGAGGACGACGCAACAACCTGTGCAAGGACAGATCGCCTGCCAGGAACTCGGTAAGCTGGGGCCGATAGTAGTAAGGATACTCCTCATCAGAGAACACGAAGATCTCGCCTGCGCCGCGGCGCGCCAAGTCCATCGCTGCCGTGACTCCGGCGACACCCCCGCCCACGATGACGAAACGCATGTTGAGTCTCCTTTCAGGGCCTACCACGATAGCCGTATTGTACATTGATCGGCTGACAGTGGAACCAGCAGGGCTGCACCCTGTTCCGCCGACCCGAGGCGTCCCAAACGGTCTTGACAGTAGAACATTAGTTCGTATAATCAAGATAGAAGGCAGAATATGGAACCCATTCAGAAGCTCCAGATCCTGGGACCCGCCGCACAGTATGAGCCTGCCGAAGATGTGGGCCTGATGGGCCAACGCTTCTCGGGCCCGAAGACGCCGGCAGAGCTCTCGAAGTGCATTTCGCACGCAACACTGCCCGGCGGTCGCCGTATACCGATTCTCAAGACCCTGGTTTCGTCCGTATGCGAGAACGATTGCCGCTACTGCGCCTTCAGGTCGGGGCGGGATGTGCGGCGTGCGACGTTCACGCCGGACGAGTTGGCACGGTTGAGTTACCAACTCTGGCAGCAGGGGTTGGTGAAGGGCATCTTTCTTAGCTCGGGCTTGATAGGTGGCGGACCTCGGACTCAGGACAAGATCATTGCCACCGCCGAGCTGCTGCGGCGGACCTACCGGTTTCCCGGCTATCTCCACGTGAAGATCATGCCCGGTGCCGAACACGCCCAAGTGGAGGCTACCATGCGCTGGGCGGATCGCGTGTCGATTAACCTGGAGGCGCCGAACGCCCAGCGGCTGTCGGAGCTGGCGCCGAAGAAAGTATTCTCCGCAGACCTGCTGGAGCATCTGCGCTGGGCTCACGACCTCCGCCAGGCCGGGGTGGGGCGCAGGCCGAGCCTGACCACCCAGTTTGTGGTCGGCGCGGTAGGGGAGTCCGATCTGGAGCTGCTTCTGACCTCTGCGCGGCTCTACCACGATCTTGGCCTGGCCCGCACCTACTTCAGCGGCTTCAGCCCGATCTCTGATACACCCCTTAGTGACCACCCGCCGATCGCACTACGGCGTGAGCATCGGCTCTATCAGGCATCGTTTCTGCTGCGCGACTACGGGTTTGACGTCGAGGAGCTGCCATTCGAGCAAGGCGGCAACCTGCCGCTCGACATCGACCCCAAGTTGGCGTGGGCGCGGACCAATCTGGAGGAGCGCCCGGTTGAGGTGAACACTGCCGATCGCCGATCGTTGCTGCGGATTCCGGGGATCGGCCCGACGATGGCCGACCGGATTCTGCGCGCCCGTCGCGACGGGATGCTGCGGGACCTGAGTCACCTGCGGCAACTGGGCGTCCAGACGAGGCGCGTTGCACCGTTCATCTTGCTCGACGGGCACCAGGCCCCGCGACAGTTGCGTCTGTGGGAGGGGAACGTCTGATGAGCGTTTTCACGTGCCGACGTGCTAACGTGCCAACGCAGCAATGTGTGGTAAAATCACTCTTGTCAATATCGTGTGAGACACAAGGAGATGAACATGGCAAGAGAACTTACGATTACATTCCCGGGTGGTGCGTGCGTCGACGCCGAGTGCGATGGACAGATAATCCGTACAGACCAGCCGGTTTACGGAGGGGGAGAGGGATCGGCCCCGACGCCCTTTGACCTCTTTCTGGCCTCGATGGGCACCTGCGCCGGCATTTACGTGTTGAGCTTCTGCCGGCAGCGAGGACTTCCCACGGAGGACATCAGGATCCTCGAACGTGTCGAGTCGGATCCTCGCACTCATATGGTCAGCGACATCACGCTGGAGATCCAGCTCCCGGCAGACTTTCCCCAGAAGTATGCCCCTGCGCTCATTCATTCGGCGGAGCTGTGCGCCGTGAAGCGTCATCTGGAGCAGCCACCGACGATCAAGGTCGAGACGAAGATAGGGTAGTGGGTAGTATATAACAATCAGCGGCGTCTCCTCGAGACGCCGCTGATTGTTATATACTCAATGTGTTACAGACTGAGATTCGTGAACGCGGCGAGACCGGGATAGACGCCCTGGGCGCCCAGTTCTTCCTCGATGCGCAGCAACTGGTTGTACTTCGCGACGCGGTCGGAGCGCGCCGGGGCGCCGGTCTTGATCTGGCCGGTGTTGAGGGCTACGGCGAGATCGGCAATCGTGGCATCTTCCGTCTCACCCGAGCGGTGCGAGGTCACGGCGGTCATACCGTGCTTGTGAGCCATGGTCACGGCCGCGGTGGTCTCGGTCAGGGTGCCGATCTGATTGAGCTTGATCAGGACCGAGTTGACCGCTTTCTCGCGGATAGCGCGGGCAATGCGCTCGGTGTTGGTGACCAGGAGGTCGTCGCCGACGATCTGGATCTTGTCGCCGAGTCGTTCCATCATCAGTTCGAAGCCTGCCCAGTCATCCTCGGCCAAGCCGTCCTCGATGCTGATGATCGGGTACTTCTCCACCCAGCGGGCGTAGAAATCGACCATCTCCTCGCTCGTCAGGACGCGTCCCTCTTTCTTGAGGTTGTACTTGCCGTCCACGTAGATCTCGGAGGCTGCCGGGTCCATCGCAATCCAGATATCCTCACCGGGCACGTAGCCGGCCTTCTGGATGGCCTCGAGGATGACCTCGATCGCCTCTTCGTTGGTCTTGAGGCTCGGGGCGAAGCCGCCTTCGTCCCCCACGCCTACGCTGTAGCCCTTGCCCTTGAGCACGGCCTTCAGGGCGTGGTAGGTCTCCGCACCCCAGCGCAGGGCTTCAGCGAAGGTAGGTGCGCCTATCGGCATCGCCATGAACTCCTGCAGGTCGGGCCCGTCAACGGCGTGCTTGCCACCGTTGAGGATGTTCATCATAGGGACCGGAAGGACGTGAGCATAGGTACCGCCGATGTAGCGGTAGAGGGGCATGCCGACGTAGGCTGCCGCTGCCTTGGCTGCGGCCAACGATACGCCCAGAATGGCGTTGGCCCCGAGGCTTGACTTGTTGGGGGTGCCGTCGAGGGCCAACATCAACTCGTCGATGCCCTGTTGATCCGTGACATCCCAGCCTACAAGCTCTTCCGCGATGGTGTCGTTGACGTTGTCGACAGCCTTGAGGACGCCCTTGCCGCCATAGCGGCCCTCATCGCCGTCGCGAAGCTCGAGTGCCTCGTGTACGCCCGTGGACGCCCCGGACGGCACGGCGGCACGGCCGACGCTACCGTCTACAACGGTAACCTCGACCTCGATGGTGGGATTGCCGCGCGAATCCAATATCTCGCGGGCGACGATGTCTTCAATATAGGACATGGTTGACCTCCAATTGGTTTGTTGACTTGCCTTCGCTCTTCGACTATCTTCTTTGTAACCGCGTCTATGATACTCCAAAGGGCGCAGAGAGCAAGAAGTGGTGGGTCATGAACGCAGCCCATGCAGGCTCGGGCATGACCTTGCGTGGTTCACCGGAGAGGAGCCTATGACGGAAACCTGGCAGACATTGGCGAGACGGACGGTGCTGGATCGGGGGCCCTACCTGCGGGTGGAGCTGCACAGTATCCGCCTGCCCGACGGTCGTATGATCGAGGATTGGCCCTGGGTGGTGACGCCGGACTTTGTGACGGTGGTTGCCGTGACCGAGAGCGGCGGGTGGCTCTGCTTCCGCCAGACCAAGTACGCGATCGAGGGTTGGTCGCTCGCGCCGGCAGGGGGCTACATGGAGCCGGGCGAGGTGCCGTTGGAGGCCGCACGGCGCGAGCTGCTCGAGGAGACCGGGTACGGCGGCGGGCAATGGTCCCATCTGGGTTCGTTTCCGGTGGACGGCAACCGTGGGGCGGGCACGGCCCATTTCTACCTCGCCGAAGGGGTAGTGCCGCGCGGTGCGCGACCGTCGGATGATCTGGAGCCACAGGAACTGGTGACCTTGAGTCGAGACGAAGTGGCAGAGGCTCTGGATGCAGGTGAGTTCAAGGTGCTTCCGTGGGCTGCCGCTATCGCCCTCGCGCTACGGCGTGCGACGGGGTGAGCGAGGGCTGTGTGCAACCTGGCGGCTGGAAGTACGTATACCTCTTGTAGCGGCAGATTGGACCAATCTTCTGAGATTGGTCCAATCTTTGCCTGCGCTCACTGCGCAGCTTTGACTTGCGGGCTGGGCGCATCTATACTATGGGGCATCAAGCGAGACAGGTATCGAGGCACGGCGGTGTTGTCGCCGGACGCAACGCAAGATAGGGAGGTAGGCGAATGAGCAAACGACCTGGTGGTGAGCTGGCCACGCGCCCGCTCCATTTCATCTGGATTGCTGACTGCTCGGGCTCCATGAAGACGGACGGCAAGATCCAGGCACTTAATGTCGCGATTCGTGAGGCAATCCCTCAGATGCAGAAGGTGGCATCGGAGAATCCGAACGCACAGGTGCTGGTGCGCGCGATCAAGTTCGCGAGTGGGGCGCAGTGGCATATCTCGCAGCCGACGCCCGTTGAGGATTTCAAGTGGGTGGATCTTCAGGCGGACGGCGTGACGGATATGGGGAAGGCCCTGTCCATGGTGGCGGAGCAGCTCAAGATCCCGCCCATGACGGATCGCGCGCTGCCCCCAGTGCTCGTGCTCATCTCGGACGGTCAGCCGACCGACAGTTTCGAGAAGGGGTTGACGGAGCTGATGGACCAGCCCTGGGGCAAGAAGGCGGTCAGAATCGCGATTGCCATCGGGGCGGACGCCGACTACGACGTGCTGCAGAAGTTCATCGGACACGTTGAGATCAAGCCGCTGCAGGCCAACAACCCCGAGTCGTTGGTGAACTACATCAAGTGGGTGTCGACGGCTGTGCTGAAGTCTGCCTCGTCGCCGGCAAGCCAGTCGGCTTCGGCTGCGCCGACGTCGAATGTGCCGGTGCCGGCGGTGCCTACCGCGGCGCCTGGGAGTGCCGGCGGGCCTGCTACCGCCGAAGACGTCTGGTAGGCGCTCCGGCGAGCTGTGCTATGACACAGGTACCGGTGTGGCGGGTCCTCGGACAATCGGTTCGCGGTGCCTCGCATGTCCGCGCTTCGCTGCCGAACCAGGACGCGCTCCTGTGGTGGTCGCCTGCGTCCCAGGGGCCACCGATCGTGTTGGTGGTCTCCGACGGGCACGGCAGCGACAAGAGTTTCAGGAGCGAGATCGGTTCGCGGTTTGCCGTGGAGCAGACGGTCGCGCTGCTGCGCCAACTGGTGGAGGCGATTCCTACGCCGCCCAATCTTTCCGCGGTGAAGCGTACGGCTGAGGAGCGCCTCCCGCAGGAACTGGTGCGGGGCTGGCAGATGGCGGTCGATGCGCACCTGGCGGAGCATCCCTTTGAGGAGGGCGAGTTGGCGCGCCTGGATGCCAAGCGGGGGCCGAAGGGGCGGCAGGAGGTCCTGGCGAATCCACGTCTGGCCTATGGCGCTACGCTGTTGGCAACGCTCATCGCGAATGACTTTCTGCTGTTCCTCCAACTGGGCGACGGCGATATCCTGACCGTTCAGGACGGCGGCGAAGTCGTTCGTCCACTGCCGCGGGATGCACGCCTGATCGCCAATGAGACGACGTCTCTCTGCATGGCGCGCGCCTGGCGCGAGATCCGTCTCCGCTTCCAGGCGAGTTACGGTGGTGTGCCCGCGTTAGTGCTGTTGTCGACCGACGGCTACGCCAATTCGTTCGTGAACGAGGCTGCCTTTCTCAAGGTGGGCTCGGATCTGCTGGGCATCCTGAATGACGAGGGCGCAGGTGCGGTGGAGCGGAACCTGGTCACGTGGCTACAGGAGGCGTCCGAGTCCGGGAGCGGCGATGACATCACGCTGGGCATCCTGTACCGCGCGGATGTGGCGACCGAGCGCCCTGCCGAGCCCGTGAGAGCGATCGAGGCCCCGGTTGCAGCCACACCCACGCCTGAGCCAGTGGAGAAGCACCGGCCCCCGCCACCGGTCGCTGACGATACCGCACACGTCCACGGGCGCTCCGGGCAGCAACTGACGCCCGCCGAGCGGTCGGCCATCATGGCGACGATCAAGCAGAAAGGCCCCACGGAGCCATCCAAACACGGACGGGTGGCGGATATGGTCGAGGAACGGCCCGGGGGCGTGGCCGGCGATGAGGTGAGAGACGAGACGGACGCGGACGCTCCGGCGTGAGCCCCCGGGCACGCGAAGCCTCACGGACTGCAGATCTCACGGACCAGCACGCATACGGTTGATGGGCAGGGACGCTGGCTGCCGAGTCCCTGGGGTCCCGTCGCCCTTCATGGCCCAATGAACGACATCCCACGCAGGAAACTTCAGGAGATCGTGACCCGTTACGGGCGCGAGGTGCTGCTCGACCCGCGCCGCTGTCGTGCGCTGCTCCTCGACTTCTGTGGCGAGTACAAGGGCGAGATCAACCTGTTGGAGATGGCGCTGCGCGAGGACGTGGTGCGCGACTACGAGGCTTCATCCCCCCATCTGCCGCAGGCGCTCGTGCTGGCACGGCTGTCACAGCGACTGCGCGATGCCTACTATCTGCCCGAGGATGCAGCCCGATGGGCCGTCGAGGCGTGCGTGTCGGCACTTGCCGGTGCGCCGCCGGCCCCGGAAGACAGGGTCTTCGCGTCACAGGTGGCCGCGACCGTCATGGTCCGCGATTGGCTGGGCTCTGTGGATGCGTGGCGGGAAATCGGAAGCACCCCCGGTCGGGTCCTCGTCGCCGGCGACGTGGAGGTCGGCGTCAGTGCACGCCCTGACGCGTCGACGCCGGACGTGCTCTCCGAGCTCGCGGCGGACGTCGCCGCGTTCGGGCCGGTTCAGCAGTTGGATCTCAGCTACGGCGCGTTCACCGACGATGCACTCAGCTCGCTGGCGCAGATCGACGGGCTGCTGCGACTGAATCTCTCGCGGACTACCGTGTCAGACGCGGGACTGTGTGGATTGGCGGAGCACCACCCGCAGCTCCTCGATCTCGATCTGTGGGGATGCCCTCATGTCAGCGACGCGGGGATAATGTGCCTGCGAGCGCTTTCACAGATCGAGCGGCTCGAGCTCGGGCGCTGTGGCCGCGTGACCGATCGGGCCGTCGAAGTTGTCGCCGAACTACCGCATCTCGGCTCGCTGGGGCTTTCGGGCACCGCGGTCGAGGATCCCGGGTTAGCTCTGCTGCGTGGGCAGAGCCTATTGCGCCAGTTGAACCTGGCCGATACTCAGATCACGGGCACCGGCCTGGCGCAGTTGGCGGACCTGCCCCAGCTCTGGTCGCTGAATCTGTCCGGGTGTGTGGGGCTGCACGCCGGTTCGCTGGCAGCCCTTCGCGGGTTCGCGCAGTTGACGTCGCTGAACCTGTCAGGATGCGGCATGGTGACCGACCAGGCGCTGATCCATCTGCGTCCCCTGCGGGGGTTGGCCGATCTGGGGCTCGCCGGGCTCAACATCACCGACACCGGGCTGCTCTACCTGGTGGACCTCCCGACGCTGTCGAGCCTGGATCTGAGTTGGACCCAGGTAGGAGACCCGGGGCTTGCGCGGCTGGCCACGATGCGCGGGCTGCACGACTTGACGCTGACCGGCACCCACGTCACCGATGCCGGATTGGCGCACCTTAGGTCGCTGCCCGGGCTCGAGTACCTGGATCTCGCGGATACCTCGGTCACCGATGCCGGCCTGAGGGTGCTTGGCGGCTTGACGACGCTGGAGGTGCTGGACCTCGAAGGGGTCCGGGTTCACGACGCCGGTCTGGTTCACCTCGGCACGCTGCCCCACCTGCGGCAGCTGTTCCTGGGGCGCACGTCCGTGACCGACCAGGGCCTCGAATTGCTGCAGCGCATCAGTTCCGTGCGGCGGGTGGACCTGACCATGTGCCGGAACGTGACGCATGCGGGTGTGGAGAGGTTGGAGGAGGCCGGGATCGCGGTATCGCGCTAGCCTGGGCGGGGATGGCTTACGGTACCGACGAAGGTCTCAGGACTATGACTAGTGGTCACGTAAGTAGGTTCGTAGTAACCGATTCATCGGTTCTGCCGCCGGCTTCTGAGGCACCAGAACGACTGAAGTCGTTAGTACGAACCTCGATTATCTTCTTAACTGACCACCAGACACAAATGCATGGAGGATGGCATGCCGATATTGCAGGACGGACAGAGCGTAGAGACGGTCACGTCGAAAATGGCGTGCGTGGTCGAGACGTTTCTCGGCGGCGGAGGGCAGGGCGAGGTCTATCGCGCTGAGCTCGACGGGAAAACGGTGGCACTGAAATGGTATTTCCCGGCTCAGGCCACGCCCGAGCAGCATAGTGCGCTGGAGGTATTGGTCAAGAAGGGACCGCCGACGGCTCGCTTCCTGTGGCCTATGGAGCTGACGGAGGCGCCCGATGTGGCGGGCTTCGGCTACGTGATGCCGCTCCGAGCCCCCCACTACAAGAGCATCGTGGATCTGATGAAACGCCGGGCGGAGCCGACGTTCAGGGCTTTGGCGACCGCGGGGCTGCAGCTCGCCGACAGCTTCCTCGAACTCCACGCTTCCGGGCTCTGCTACCGTGATATCTCGTTCGGCAACGTCTTCTTCGATCCGGACTCGGGCGAAGTGCTGATCTGCGATAACGACAACGTGACCGTCGATGGACAGGGCGAGGCAGGCGTGCTGGGTACGCCGCGCTTTATGGCCCCGGAGATCGTCCGGGGTGAGGCGCTGCCCAGCAGCAACACCGATCTCTTTTCACTCGCAGTCCTGTTGTTCTATATGCTGATGGTGCATCACCCGTTGGAAGGCAAGCGCGAGCTCGAGATCAAGTGCCTGGATCTGCCTGCGATGAACAAGCTGTATGGCACGGATCCGCTCTTTGTCTTCGATCCCAATGACGACAGCAACCGCCCGGTGCCGGGCGTGCATGACAACGCGATCGTGTTCTGGCCGCTCTATCCGCAGTTCGTGCGCGATCTCTTCACGCGGTCGTTCACCGCGGGCCTGGTCGATCCGATTGACGGGCGGGTGCGGGAGAGTGAGTGGCGGGCCGCGATGGTCAGGTTGCGCGACACCATCTTCTACTGCCCGCACTGCGGGATGGAGAACTTCTACGATATCGAGGTGCTGCGCGCATCGGGGGGCGCCCCTGGTGCTTGCTGGTCGTGTGGCGGCGCGTTGGCGCTGCCGCCGCGAATCCGCATCGATGACGAAGTGATTATGCTCAACTATGACACGAAGCTCTATCCTCATCACGTCGATGATGCGCGGCTGTACGACTTCTCGAAACCGGTGGCCGAGATCGTGCGCCATCCGCGCGATCCCAGCATCTGGGGGCTGCGCAACGTGGGCGACGAGAAGTGGACCGCGACGACGGACGACGGCCAGACGTACCAGGACGTTGCGCCGGGGCGGAGCGTCACGTTGGGTGTAGGTACGCGGATCAACTTCGGGCAGCAGGAAGGTGAGATCCGCGTCTAGCGCGGCGGTCCGTCCTTCGCGTAGTGACGACCGCCGGCCCGCAGCAAGCCCCTGATAGGGTTCCTGAGAGAAAAAAACAGGCTACACGAAACGTGACCTGGTGTGGTGAGCGCCCGCGCTCACCGTCCGGCGAAGCGACAGCGTCTGGGAGAAAGTGAATGATAACAGCCGTTCGGGTAGCGCAGGGACAGCGATTCCGTATCACCATGTTTGCCTCGCTCTACGTCGTCCAGGGCGTTGGCCTGGCGTATTTCCGGAACTTCCAGAAACCCTATCTCGACAGCCTCGGCGTGAACCCCGACACGATCGGGCTGCTCACACTGATCCTGCAACTGCCGTTCATCCTTAAGATCTTCATCGGATTGCTGAGTGATCGCGTCAACCTCTTTGGGATGGGGCACCGGAAGCCCTACATTCTGTTGGGGTTGGTGATGGCGGGAGCTGCCTTTGCCGCGGCGGGATTCGTGGCGCCGGATGTCAATCTGTTGCTGTTTTCAGCGCTGGTGGTGCTGGGGAGCTTCAGCGTGACGGTCTTCGACTCGACGACGGATGGGCTGGCTATCGACGTCACACCGTCGGACCAGCAGGGGACAGTGCAGGGCGTGATGGTCGCCGGGCGCGCGGGAGCCTTTATTCTGCTCTCGCTGATCTTCGGCAGTATGGTGCAGTCCCTGGGCTTCCGGCCCATCTTCCTGATCATCGGGGTGGCGATGCTGCTGCCGCTACTGTGGGTGACTTTTCTGCGCGAGCCGGCGTCGCGCGTGGCGTCGCAGAGCTTTGACCGGCGAGCGTTCCGCGAGCTGGGCAAGCCTCGATTCCTGCTCTTCGCCGCCTACGCCGTCATCTACTCGGTGGGTTCCTTCGGGGTGGATGGCCTGGTGACGTATTTCCTGAGCGAGCGGTTCTCGGCTGCGGAGACCGTGATCGGGCGCTACGGTGCGATGCGGGGCCTGGGTGCCGTGGTCGGCGCACTGATCGGGGCGCTCCTGCTGGACCGCGTGTCGCGGCGACGCAGCGCGATGGGGTCGACGCTTCTGATCTCGGTGGGTGCGCTGTTGATCGGTCTGGCGCCCACGGCCCAGGCCGTGGTGGGCCTGGGGCTGGTCTGGGGCGTCGTTTGGGCGGTGCAGGAGACGGTCTTCTTCGCCCTCGCGATGCGGATTGCGGATGCTCGAATCGCGGCGTCGATGTTCGCCATCATGATGGGGATCTCGAACCTTGGATCGGCGGTCGCCGACGGCGGCGCGACCGCGCTGAGCGACAACCTTGGGTTTCGGACGGTGTTCCTGGCGCTGGCGGCCTTCAACCTGGTGACGCTGGCGGTGCTAGCGTGGCTCTTCCGGGCAGCGCCGGAGATTGCCGGGGTAAGGATTCGCGGACAAGGGACGGACGAGGTCGTGGGGTAGTACCCGCAAGCGAGACCTGTCGCGAGCGAGCGAGACCTTTGGGGGTTCCTTGTCGAGAAGGTACTTACTCGACAAGGAACCCCCAAGGGTTTTCCCGGTGGTTACTCCACCAGCCGCAGGAAGATGCGCTCGTAGAGCTCGTTGAAGATGGGGTCGAGCTGCTCGGGGCGCGGCGCGTGGCGGTGGACGCCGCCGGTGATGTCAGCCACCTGCGCCATCAGCTCGATGTCCGCGGAGGCGCCGAGCGTGATGGTGTAGACTACGATGCCGTTATCGCGTGCCAACCGCGTGTAGTAGATGACGCAGTCTTTCGCACGATCGCGGGTGCTGTCCCCCGTGTTCTGCGGCCAGTAGTCCTGGGCATAACAAGCGGAACTCACGCCGTCGACGACGTTGGCCTCACCGTCGGTCATGAGGATCATGATATGGGCAGCCGCCGGCCGGCCGTATTGTCCGCTCGTGTTGCTTAGGACTGCGATGCCCTTGAGCATCGCCTCGGCGATGTTGGTGCCGCCTCCGGCGTGGGTGGCGTCCAACTTGGCGATGACGGTATCCTCGAAGTCAGTCATATCGCAGTTGTCGGTGCCGAGTCGGCGGACACACTGCAGCTTCTCATCGGTGGTGGCACTCGACTGGTACGTAACCAGACCGACCTGATCGTAGCGCGGATCCAGCCGCCTGATGAAGCGTTTGGATGCCTCCACGGCGCCGCGGATGGGCTGCTCATCGTCGAAGAGCCAGTCCGTGTACCGCCAGTTCTGTGGGTGGTCGGCCGGGAAACCGGGGAGCTGGCAGTTTGGCTGTCCGGTGCCGCCGGTGCCGCCCGGGAAGCCGCCATAGCGGGCATCGCAGGGGTTGCACGCCTGGTCGGTCCGATCGTTGTCGATGTGACCGGTGTCGTTCAGCACTGCGCTTCGGACGGTGCTTCCGGCATCGTTAGGCGTCCCGGTGTTCGTCGTGATGACGATCCGGTCCAGATCGAAGCCTGCAGCGCCGCCCCAGATGTTGAGTTCGTACGTGTGCCCCGTGCTCAGGTTGCCGAGTGATCCGAGCTTCACCCAACGCCAGTAGTCCGCGTCGGCGCCGTTGTAGTCATAGCCGGTGTTGACGAAGTTTGTATCCCCGTCGCCTGTCACGCTGCCGTACGGAGAGCGGTCGCGTCCCCACATGATGTTCTGGGCGCCGTCGCCGCCGGTGCCCCGGACCCAGACATACCAGGTGCCATTGCTGGGCACCTGAAAGTCATAGTCGAGGCGCGGGTCAGGGAACGGGCCACCGACGCTGCTGATCCAGTCGTCGCGGACGCACATTCCCCCGTTGGTGAGATCGCTCCACGTACAGCTGGATCCCTGGCCCTCGGCGCCGCCGGCGTGAGAAGCAAAAGGCAGGTGCGACATATAGGCGCCGGTGGAGTCACGACCCAGTGCTCCAGCGCCTCCATCGTCAGGATCGATCAGGTAGTTGTTGGACCCGGAGAACTGGGAGTTATTGTGGCCGCCGTTACGGTTGAGTGCCCAGTAGGTCATGCCCTGCACGTAGAGGTCGCGGTCGTACGGCACGCTGTTCCGCGAGTAATCCTCTGCCTCGATGATGATGTACTTCCTGGCGCTGCTGCCGCTCCCGACCGTCACGTAGCTCCCTGTGCCCGAGCAAGCGTAGGGCGGGCCATTCGCCGGACCATTCCAGGGCAGGGGATGAAGGCTGCCCTCAGGGTACTCCTGGCTGGACGTGTCGGTCCAGCAGCCATAGCAGAGGGTGTCGAACTCCATCGAGCCGGATTTGTCGAAGACGAGCACGACATCCAGATCGTTGATGTTCTCGCCGACCGCGTAGGCGTACACCGGTATGGCGTCGAAGCCGATGATGCGCATGAAGTAGAGCGGCACCATACTGCGAACGGCCACCTTGATGCGGTTCGCAGTATCGGCGGCATAGGCGTCGTCACGGTACTGGACTGTGTCGATGCTGATGACCCGCTTGGCGTCGTCGACAGCCGGGCCCGACGTGTACGATGCCCCACCGTCGATCTCCACACGGGTGTCGGGGTCGTCGCAGACGTAGGTGAGGGCTCCGCCGGCGTATTGGGCGCTCAAGCCGCAGGGATAGTTGTTCTCCTGCAGGTACTCGAGAGCGCGAACGTCTGCGGCGCCCTCCAGCGGCAGCTCGGCGGCCGCCGCCAATGCAGCGGCGTCGGCGGCCCGGCGGATGCGAATGCGCTCCACGTAGACGAGGCCGAGATCCACCGCCAGGCCGACCAGGGCGACGAGCGCGATGATGGCAAACGCTACGATGATCAGGCTTTGGCCCTTCTTTGGGCGCCGAGATGTGTGGGCGTGCATAGTGCTCCTCCTGGCCTCTTCAGTCCACACGCGAATCCTGCGTGATTCGCAGCGTAGATGCGAAATAAAGCGTGACGGGATTGGGAATGAAGGGAAGGGTGCCGATCATGAGCTTGTGGGCGTAGAAAGTCTCGATGATCACGAAGCTCTCCACCGACAGAGTTTCATAGTCACGGGCATTCCGATAGGCGTTGATCTGGCTGGCCACGTCACTTCGGTAATTGAGGTAGGTCTGGAGGTCACCGGCGCTCATCTTGCTGAAGCGCCCGTCGTCGACAGAGATGAAGCGGACCTGCGGACCGCTTGCGCCTTCCACCGTCATGGTGCCGCTGATCCAGGTGCTCGTGTCGATGCCCCCCGTCTCCTGATCGATGTACACGTGAGTGATGACCACGCCGGTGTTAGCATCAGGCCCGGTGGTGCGCAGGTTGGGCTCGGTGGCTCCTCCGCCGACCTCGCGGCTGCCGCCTGCGGAGACCACCCGTGCCACGACCGTCTGATCTGTGAACCGGCCTCTCGACGCCAGGCGGGCTGCCTCCCGATTTGCTGAGGCAATCCGGATGTAACTGAACATCGCAGAGCCGACCTCTACCATCCCGAGCAGAAAGAGCAAGAGGATGGGGAGCGTCACGGCGAACTCGACGAGGCTCTGTCCCCCCTGCGTGTGCTTGTGTCGTCCCATCATTCATCCCTCCGTACCGGAACCTGGAGCGTCTGGCCGGATTCGGCCGAGATTTCCCAGACCGCCATCTGTGCACCCGACGCAGGATCTACTGAGACGTGCCAGGCGGGTAGACCTGTCGCGCCGACTGCCAACTGTAAATAGAGGACCTCGCCCTCGGAGCTCTGCCACAGCGCCTGGCCGCCGCTCTGCCACCATGTGCGGAGCGCGGCGTCACTGTCGATCCGCCAGGCGCCCTCCGGGAGCGTCTGCTGCGGCGACAGGGCTGCCGTCTCGCGCAGCACGAGGATCTCCTGGCTCTCCACGCGGGTCAGGGCGATGTGCCCGGCACCGGGCGAGTAGACCTGGCACGTCCATGCCGTGTCGGACGTCACACCCCTGCGGTACGAGGTAGAGCAACTCACAATGCCCGCGTCCGCGTGCCACGCCTGGGCCCAGGGTACCAGGATGTCGCGGACCTGGTGTATCGTCTGCCCCCCGCAACCACGGGCGGTGTGCCCGGCACCCGGCCAATCTGGCCCCAGAGCGCACGCACGACGATGGCCAGAGCCAGGGCACTCGCGACGATGATCGCCCACAGGAACACACGGCCGCCCCGGCCCGGCTGCTTGTCGTCCGTCATGGTTTCACGTTTCGCAGCACGAGAGGCAGCATCACGCGACTCGTGGGGTCAATCAGTCCGGACAGACCATACCGTGTGGTCACATCGCCGCACGTGCCCGATCCCGTGTGCGATTCCAGCCGGTAGAGGCCCGCGGCCCCTGTGGGCACCTGAAGGATCAGCGAGGTCGTGGCGCCGTCGGCTGCTACCGTCGCGTTGGCCAGCTTCACCTCGACCGGGGCCGCGCCGGGTGCGGCAGGGCACCACCAGACCCCGTAGACCCCTGTGGCGTGGCTTATCAGGTTGGTGCCCATCGACGCGCCGGGTGCAGGTCGGTCGTCGCTCACAGTGATCCACGGCGTCAACGGCGGGGGCGCAGCGGTGATTGCGATCTCCGCCGAGACTGCCACTCGGTCAGGAAGGTCACAGGGGTCCGCCCCGACACCCGCGACGTACGATCTGAGGACATAGTCTCCCTGCGCCGCTATTGGGGCGCGGATCACGATGTCGGGTACAGACCAGGTCGCGATGTCGGTCGTCAACGGACCGGCTACTTCCTCCTGAACCGCGACCGCACCCGGGCCAGGGCACCACCAGAGGACGTAGGGCGTCGAGTGGCCCTCCTGCTCAACTGTGGCATAGGGGTGATTCGTGAGGGTCGCCGTCAGCAAATCCCCCGCCATCACCCACGAGGCTCCGACATCGATCGCCGGGGTCACGTTGCTGGCCCAGGCTCGCGACTGGGCCACGGTGGGCTCCCATGCGTCTATGCTGCCGTCTTCGGATGTGTCAAGCCACGCATCGATTGAGGCCGTTCCCGGCAAGTTCGTATAGAGCGTCACCGCGGCCCAGCCCGTCACGTCGCTCGTACCGGATGCGCTCGTTGCGCCCGATCCGCTGAAGTCGAAGCTCCCGAAGTCGGTCGCAAAGGTCACGGCAACGCCAGGCACCGGCGCCCCTCCCAAGTCGAGGACTCGCGCCCGGACGATCGTGGCCCTCTCCTGGGGTAGGGCCCTTGTCGCGACAGGGGAGTCGGCCTCGATGGTTCTGGTCCGCATGCCCCGGTAGTCGTAGTAGATCTGGGCTCGGGACGCCGCTACGGTGCCGGTGCTCTCCAACCAGGCCTTCATGAAGGTGACGTGCACGCCTCCGTCATCGAGCGCCGGGTCGGCGAGCATCAGGCCCGGAGCGACACAGACGTCACTGCCCGCCCCGATCTGGGGCGACGGGCCATCGCCCCAGGTGAAGCTGGAGGTGTTGCCCTCCACCGCGTGGGTCATCGTGATCACGTAACCCTGCCCCTGGGCGACCTGCCACGCGACGTAGGGCAGCCGGCTATCGTCAAGGACTGCAGCGGGGCGTGTCGATGCGGCATACTCGCTGGCCAGGTTGGTGTCCAGGCCATTGTCGGTCCCGGCGTAGGTGCGGATCGAGAGGTCGATGCTGGTTACGGAGCGCTCTGAGCCCACCTCCCGCGGCGTGAGCCAGGCGGTCCCGTTCGCATCCGAGCGTGTGTACAGGAGATAGAATGAATTGCAGGGAGGATCTGAGTCCACGTCGGCACAGACGTTCCACACCAGACAGGACGCGCCCGTCGCGTGCAGTGATGGAAGGCATAGGGTAGGTCGGCTCAAGTAGCTGTGAATCCGGGTAGGGGAAGGTGAGGGGAATGGCCGGCTGGCAGGCGCCGCTGATCTCGTCGCAGTAACGATACTGTACATCTCCACGCGCGCGCAGACGTCCCTGGCCGTCGACAGTATCGCGGTGGCGCTCCCAAGCGATGTGAATACGACCACCCCCAGCGGCAATGGTAGGACGATAGAAACCGCCGATCTTGTCGCCCGTCGACACGATAGCGGGCGAAGACCAGTTCG
The DNA here is from genome assembly GCA_963775195.1 of uncultured Chloroflexia bacterium. Taxonomy (GTDB): domain Bacteria; phylum Chloroflexota; class Anaerolineae; order B4-G1; family SLSP01; genus PWVB01. Next base: position 394,662 of record CAVZIC010000015.1, on the reverse strand, counting down.
TGCCGGTCCAGCGAACGTACATGATATCGCCCTGGCCAAGTCCGTGAGTGCCACGCGCGTACGCCACGTGGGGGCGCCCCTGTCCATCAAGTGCCAGTCTCGCGTCTGAGATACGCAGGTTCACGGTCCCCGATTGCGTGACGATGTCGCCGTGCGAGGAACAGCCACTCCCGCCCAAGTCGCAGCTGTAGTAGCGTATGCCGCTGTTCGCGTCGCTTGCGTTACACGGCGCCCAATAGCTGACGACGATGTGTGCGGTCGACCCGGCCACGGCGACGTCCGTGTGAACCGCGCACGCCCCGGACGGCAGTGGCAACGACTGCGTCGGGCTCCAACCCGCCGTGGCAGCAGGCACGGCGGGCGATGTGCCGAGCGCAGCCATTGCTGCAGCGTCCGTCGCCCAGCGGACGACCGCCTGTCCGCCCGTCACGCAGCCCTGGCTCGTCGTGGGGCGCTGGATCCACGCCGTCGCCAACCAGTGGCCATCGGTCGAGGCCGCGGACCGCGGCTCGGCGTCACACTCGTTCGCCTCTGCAGACAGGCGGAGCATACCCAGCCAGAGATCCGCGTCGACCCTGCGCGCGTTGACAGCGAGCCCCACCAGCACGCCCAGCGCGATGACGGCGGTCAGGACCTCGGCCCACCTCGGAATACGACCACGCCGGACGTCGAAGTGTTCTTGGGACATAGGGCTGCTCCTCACTGCAGCAGAAGGTTAATGTTGGTGAGCCGATCGCCGGCTTCCACGTCGACCGACGTGGATACCGTGCGCAACGATCCTCCGACCCACGCCTCGGCGTAGATCACGTAGGTGCCCGGTTGTACGTTGTAGAAGTGGTAGGTGCCGTCGTGGATCGCGCGCGTATGAAGCACGTCGGAGCCCTGGGTATACGCCCACACATCCGCGCCCGGCATCGCGGTAGGCACGTTGTTCTCGCCACGCGTGCTCACCGAACCACCGATGGTGCTCGCGCCGGGCTCGTCCGCCGGGGCAGCCCACGCGGTGCACAACTGCGCGCTCACGTCGTCGATGTAGAAGAAGGTGCCCGAGGTATCGGTGTCGTTGGACGCGGACCACCGCAACTGGAGCGTCTGGCCGGCATAGTCTGCGGGGTTACCGAGCCCGCCCTGGAGTGGGGTCTCGGCGCTGTGCCATCGCCCGTCGGCATCCGAGCCGGTCAAGATCGCCTGGGGTGCCGTGATCTGGCTCCCGTCCGTCTGACGCAGGCTCACCTGCAGCGTATCGTCGGCGTCGGGCGAGTTGGGGAGGCTGCACTCGAAGGCGCTGCCCGATACCAGGTAATGCCCGGAGACGATCAGCGTGGATTGGCTATAGACCTCGGTGGGCATCTGCACGGTCTGGTACAGGTAGGGCTGCAACTGGTTCTGCGCGCAAGGGATCACGCTGTTGCTGGCGTGAAGACGTAGCGAGAAGCTGCCACGGTAGAACTCGGCCGACGTCCGCTGGTAGGCGCCGACGAGCCCGTTGCTGTCGCCGGCTTTCCAGTACGAGAAGACGGTCGAGGGGTTGCCTTCGAAGCCCGGCACCTGGATTAGCTCGGTACACTGGATCAGTCCGGGCGGGTGGATGTCATCGGTCGGTGGTTCCACGTTCTGCATGCTGGTCGGACGGCAGACCTTGAAGTCGTCGACTCTGCCCGTAGCCTGTCGCGAGTCATAGGAGGCTTGCGCGATGCCAACATACTCAAGTGACGTGTTCATTGTGGTGCTGCCCTGGCTGATCCAGTCTCCATCCTCGGGGTCCGAAGCGGACGACCGATAGAAAGTGTACTCGTTGCCGATGCGCTTGACGCGCAGCCAACTAGGCAGCGGAATCTGGTCGTAGTTCGAGTTGGACGCAAACGACGGAGTGCCTCCCCAGACGTCCCGGTAAGAGGCCTGCTCGGCAGCTGGATTCTGTCGCCGCGTGGCTAGGTTCATCGCGAACCTGGTGCTGCCATTCGATACCGATTCCGCGACGTGCAAGCCGATTTTGGCAGAGGTGTTGTTGATTGAGGGCACGCTGAGAATGCGCAGACGGGCATCAAAGTCGCCTGTGAGGTGCTGGTAGATGAAGTAGTATTCGTTGTTGCCGCTCCAAATGCTGTCGCCCGCGCTGGTTACATTGAGCTGCCCACCGTTGGTGTTGTATGACCCTCCGGCGGCACCGTAATTGTGCGATTGCCAGGAGGCGCCGCCCCCGCCGTTGAAGTCGTCGGAGTAGGCCGGCAGCGGGATGCAGTCGACGATGGGGATGGCGACCGGGCCATATACGTTGTTGTCCTCGCCACCGGTGTCGCCCTCGTCGACGTAGCCCGTCGTGTCGACCTGGAGCCACAGCTCGTGGTCCTCGACCGTGTAGACCGTGACGACGGCGGTGATGACCGTGCTCTCGTGGGCACCGAGATCCGCCAGCCACTCCTTGGTCTCGCCAAGCTGTGACGGCTGGGGCTCGGCATCGAGGTCGAGGTAGGTATCGAGATCGAAGGGGCCGGTCTCGACCGGGGCAGGTGACTGGTTAGTCACCGTGATCGTGAGTGTGATCGGCTCTCCAGGGATGATGTTCTCCTCGTCGACGAAGGTCACGTCTTCGATCACCAGGTCAGGGGCCACGTCGGCTATTTCGATGAGTGCCGAGTAGGCGACCAGGGTGCCCGATGAGGCGCAGCCGTCCGCGCCGCCATCGCCCTGGTGAGACTCAATGCGGTAGTTGCCTGCGACATCCGTCGGCACCTGGATCGAGACATCCGGAGCGTCCCCGCCGCTATCGACCGTCAGCGTCGGCTGGGTGAGCCGCGCCTTGACCTGAGCCGCGTCTCCATCTGCCGGGCACCACCATAGCGAGTAGGGGTTCTGGCCCGGCGCGTGATCCATTACCGAGACACCCAGCCAGGCTTCCGGCTCGGGATTATGGTCGGAGACGACCAGATAAGGCCCCGAGATCCTCCAGACTTTGGATGCGGTGTCAATGGGCTCCCCGCCATCCGGGATGCCGTTCATATTATAGTCCAGGAATGCACGGATCGACGCCGTGACGGGCTCGTTAGCGTAGATGACGGCCCTCGCCAGGCCATCGGCGCCTGTCGTCTCGATCGTGCTGGGCCCGCCGCTCCCCGACATCTGGAAGCTGCCCTCGTCGGTCAGGAAAGTGAGGCGGGCACCGGCGACGTCGCGTGCTTGGTCATCGGTCACGTGCGCCGTCAGCGCGTGCTCACGCTCGTCGGGAAGCAAGTTCGTGGCCGCCTTCGGTGACAGCGCAACCTGGTAGACCGGTAGGGGTGTCGGAGGCGGCGGCTCGTCCGGCGGTTCCTCCGGATCATCGCCCGGGTCAGGTGGCGGCTCTCCGGGTCCCGGAGGTACAGGCGGGACTGGGGGCGAGAAGGTTGGGGGAGCCTGGTTGCCGAACCCAACCTGGATACCCTCGTTGATCATATCAGCGGAGGCTCGGACACGCACCATGGCACCCGGCAAAAAAGACCCGTAGACCACCAGCGGGACGTTATGAATGACCTCGACGCGGACGGGCAGCCCAGGCTTGCCGGGCATGTCCTCCTCCTCGGACGTCTCGAAGGACTGGAATCCCCAGACCCGCACGCCAAGCATGCCCGGCTCGTCGTAATGGTCCTGGATGCAGTCCAGCGTCTTGCACTCCGTTGTGGTTCGCAGGCCGGTCGTCGCGTCCAGTGCGCCAAGCTTGATGAGTTCGACGCGGCGATCGTAGTAGTGAGACTCGGACTCAGAGGGGTCCTCAGCGTAGTTGGTGGGGCAGTACGGCCAGAGCTCCAGGACCGGACCTCCTCCTGCATCCCGGTTCAGACACTCGCCCTGAGTCGGCCGGTAGACGACGGCGAAGCGAGCAGCCTCATTTGCTGCATGTGCCACGGTGAGGTATCCCTGGAACAGGAAGGCACCGTCGACAATTCCCAGCATGACTGCAAGCAGTAGCGGCAGAACGAGTGCAAATTCCACTAAGGCTTGGGCCCGAGTGCGACGGTTCATCGTGTTCCCCCTGGGGCTAGGCAAGCAAGACGGATCCTGCACGGCCAAGTTGTCTCAGGTGTGGTAGCGGCAGGATGGCATGAGATACTAACTGTATTTTAACCTGAGGGAATGCCGGTGTCAAGGGGCAGAATCGTTACAAATCCATTCAGGGGAACCCAAAAGAGGCCGCGACGTCCCTGGGGGAGGGACCGTCCGGCTGTCATTGTCGATCGGTCAGGCGGGCGCGAGATCCGTGGTCTCGCGCCTCGCTCAACGCGCCACTGCTACATCCTGGTCTGGTTTATTCCCAGAGTGCCAGACTCAGAGGGGACAGCTCGCAGTAGTTGCCGATGCCCGCAGTAGGAACGATATCGGACGATGAACCACCCCACACGGCGTGGTCGAAGTTGGCCTCAAGGATATGGTCATTGAGAACGTCATCGTGAATCTGGACGACCGCGAAGCCCACGATATGGTAGAGAAACGCATGCCCGCCGCCGCCTGCTCGTGGCCAGTTGTCGCCGCTGAGGCTGCCGTCGGGCGGTTCCTCTGGAGCTGTGAAGTGCTCGTCCATGTAGTCGCTCATATAGATGAAGTCGAAGATAGGCACGATAGCCGTCTGTCCGTTGTACGCCGTGATGACATCACGGAGGGAACTCTGGCGTGCACCCGGATCGCCGTGGATGAAGTCACCGTCCGTCCTGCCGTGGGTGCCGGCGAAGATCGGGAAAGGATAGGGGCAGCCATCGCCGGCCCATCCCTGGAGCCCGTCATCGACTGACTTGCTTGGGTCCGAACCACACCCCCTGTTGGGGACGTTCGACTCGAAGGAGCGGTTGAGGGCGTCGCCTGCCGACAGATGCTCGGTGTTGTAGATGTAGTTCAGGTTGAGCCAACCCCGATGGGCGTTCGCCTCAGACGGATCGCCGATGCAGCTATCGGCGTTCTCGTCCAGACAGAACGTGCCGCCTTCATGGTTGTTGTTTTCCATCAGGTAGAAGTTGTCCCCTGAGCTGAGTGCGTCTGCAATGTCCTCGGGCACGGCGATGGGCAGCATGCCCATTCCCGGCCCAAGCGTCCGGATCTCACCCACCATCGCCGTAGCGTCACCGACAGTGTAGAGATGCCGCTGTCCCACCAGTTTGAGAAACGTGGTCGTGTCGGTGAGGGCGGTTCTGACACGTACCCCTGTGGAACCGCTTGGGATGGTGCCTGTCCCAACCCAGCCTCTATCGGCTCCGTCCGCGTTGACATAGGCGGCCAGAAGGTCTGCCACCGGTGACCCGTAGCTCACGCCGTTATAGCCGGCGATCTCTATGACGGCATCCCTCACCGCAGCGTCCGCTGCCGAGTTACCCGGCCCGCACGTGCTGAGAACGTCTGCGAGCTTCCGTGTGCCGGCCATCGCGGCCGCGTCAGCCGCGTTCTGTGTCTGCCGCCGCTGGGAGTAGAGGCGCCCGCCGTCAATGGCAAGTCCAACCAGGGCCGCCAGGCCCACAATCGCGAACGCGATGATGACGATTGCTTGTCCCTTGTCGTTCCTTCTCATCTGTCCCTCCTTACCTATGTCGAAGTGCAGATACTGCGTGGGAGTTCAGTTTGTGCTGATGATGGCGTGAACGGACTGGCCCCGTAGCGCCAGCCAGTTTCCGGGTAGGAAGGAACCGGCGAAGGGCGTATACAGCGCTACGGTGTACGTCGTAGTGACCGTGATGGGGGCGCCCACGTAGAGCGACGCGGTCCTGTAGACGTGGACGTCGTTGGGCGAGATCGGGACAAGCTGCATAGATGCCTCAGACGCTCTCTGTCGGATGCCGGCGATGTCCGACGGATGGATCGCTGCGTAGCTTGCCCCCTCGTCGGCAGCATCTCTCAGAGTCACAAGCGCATAGTAGGCCCGCCCGAAGTCAAGGAGCCCAAGCAGTAGCATCACGAGAATCGGTAGGGTAAGCGCCGCCTCGACAAGACTCTGCCCGCGATGGCGGGGCAGGTTCGCTTTTTTCATCTCACACTCCTTCATTCTGCTGCCGCCGGCACCCTAGGTCTCTGCGTGGTGGACAGCAAGACGCCCGTCTGGGCGTCCACCACGGTTTCCATCTGAGAGCCAGTCATATGGGCTGTGACCACCCAGACGGGCGTTGCCTCGCGCTGCTCAACCCGGAAGCTGACTTGCGTCTCGCTGCCCTGCGCAAGATAGCGATCGCCTCCGCTGGCACGGAACGTCAGCCAGGCAACGCTGGGTCCTTGGTCGGGCGGAAAGACGGAAAGCGACCGCGGCCTGGTCGGAATCTCTCGAGGTGGAACCCAGAGCACGACGTCGTCATCGATTGCTGCAGAGGCGACGGCTCGGGCCGATGGCGAGTAGAAGGTGAAGACCCAGGCAAGCGGGGGCTGCTGCAGGTCCTCCCAGCCGGGCGTGGGGAGCCAGACGGACGTGATCCGTATCAGTTCCGCGTCACCAGCCCACGATGCGGCCCGGTCACGAGCGCGGGCGCCTGCGTCCGCGAGAGATACGTCCGACGTGATCGCGTTCGCCACAATCGGTACCGAAGTCCGACCAGCGCGGGTCCGGCCAACCAGTGGTGCCAAGTTGGCCACCAGTGCGACCAGGATGCTCAGTAGCACCAGGATCAGCGCGATCAGACCTACACGGGCGAGCGGTCGGTGTTCCATGTCCCTCTCTACGTCCTTTTCTACCTGGCCCGAACGACCAGAGGCAGGAAGACGAGGCCTCCGACATCGTTCGTACGGTAGGCCACGCCGTGGGGCACGTAGTCGTTGTTCGATAGCTCATACTCGACCCACAGAAGGTGTAGCACTTTCGCGTCCGTCAGCGCGACGATGGGATAGATCGAGAGCCATCCTGCGCTTTCAGAGATGTTCTGCGGCGCGGGTCCCCACGACACACCCGCGTCATCAGAGCAGCGAAGACTGATCTCCTCAAACGTTGTGCCCGAGGACGCGTCGTAGCCGTGCCACGTCGCGCAGAGCTTCCCATCCCGATACGTGAGCGACGATCCGGCAAGCGTGGGGAAGTTGCTGTTCACCATGATCGGCAGTGGGTTGAGCGTCACGGGGGTGCCTCCGGCGAGGCCCTCGTAGAAAATGTATTGCTCGTCGGGCGCCGTCCTGCTTCCGATCAACTGCGTCCACACGGCGTGAGCAGCGCCTCCGGCACCGACCACAACGCTTGGGCGAACGGCGTACTGCTGGGATACCGGTGAGACGCGGGTAGGTGCCGACCAGACCATCGCGCCACTTGACCACGTTCCGGTAACGTACCAGACGCTCTGGTCGGCAATAGCAGCGTCGCGGGCGATCTTCGAGTCTGTCCGAAGCTGGGCCTGCTCCCAGACGACGTGGACCATCTGGCCTGCGCTGTCCACGGCGATCCGAGGGTGCCATACCGATCCACTGATCGCGCCCGGCGCCAATACGGCATCGTGGGCCACCAGCACCTCGGGTGCGGGCCACGAGGACTGCCCTGCGGGCCGGTAGCTGTAATAGAGGTCGGTGGTCCCACAGGAAGCGCTCGTCGGGGCTGCCGCGAAGACGATGTAGCTTCCGGACACGCCCGTGGCCAAATCGGGGGTGGCTGCAGGGCTGTAGACGTTGTCCATCACGGTCCTCGGTGTTGCACCCTCGTCCTTCTCCATGATGGTCTGTCTCACCGTGCAACTGCCGCGCGTCGTCCCCTGTGCCCAGGCCACGGCTGCGCTGGAGCCAAGGAGGGCCACTGATGGGGCCCAGGCAAGTTGGCCTGCGGATGGGGCGATCGTTGTCTGGGTCCAGCGCCCACCGGCCCGCCTGGCCAGCACGATGCCGGGTGAGGCATCTCCGCCGGCCCACACTGCAACCACACCACCAGGCCCTGCTGCGAGGTCGACGATGTCTTTTTCCTGAAGCGCCTGGTCCGCCGAGAGGTCGACCACCGGCGGCCAGGCCCCCGCAGCGACCGACACCTTGGCGCCTGCGGGTGACAAGGCCGCCAGCAGTGAGCAGAATAGCAGCCGGAGAACACTCGTGTGGATGACGTTGCGCCGCATATGGGTCGTCACGCTACAGCTCCGTCAGGAACAGGATCACTGATGTCGTCGTGCTCTCGGTCACGACGACCGGCTCGACGGCCATATACACGGTGTCACTCTCGCGCAACTCTCCCTGGACCACGTACTCACCCGGTGGCAGGTTCTCGGCCTCGAAAATGGCGTTCGCGTCCGACCGCCCGGATGCTCTCAAGGCGCCAAACTCGTCATAGACGTAGACGCTGACGTAGCTCTGAGGGTTGGCGAGCGGCATGAGGAAGGTCTGTACGACGAGACTGCCGGTGGGCCCCGGAGCGACTATGGGCGTCGGCGTCGGCTCCAGGTTAGCTACCGTCAGGTTCACCGACAGCGCTTCGCTGACATTGTTGTCCTCGTTGCTTTCCTCGATCTGATTCCACGTGTCGACCATCGCGACGAGCGTGTGCTCTCCCACCGTCTTGAACCCGTTCGGCACATACATGGTGAAAGTGATGGTCGATCCCGCGCTGAGGGCGTTGATCGCGACGTAGTCCAGGCTGGCCTGGTCGGACAGTGGCGTCGACGGGTCGTAGTCTCCGTAGAGGTCGACCCAGAAGAGCGAAGTGACATCGGTCTCACCGGCGTTGTGGATGCTCGCCGACAGGTGAACCCGTTCGTAGGTGCCGGGCAGCGGATCGTCTGTGACGTGAAGGTCAGTGATGACCAAGTCCACTGGCGCATCGGGTGTAGCCTTCGGTGTGGGTGTGGGGTGACAGACAGCCAAGTCGGTGGCAACTGGCGCCATTGTGACAGTCTCGCCGCTCCTGCCCCACTTGTAGTACCCTACCACACTCAGGGTGTGCGGGCCGGGACCCACCACGGCGACACCGTTCAGCGTCAGGTCAAATGACGTATCGCCCCAGCTATGGTCGAAGATCCTCTCGGGCGAGAAGGGTTGGCCGTCCCAGTAGAACCTCAGGGTCTCGATCTTGTTCTGCGGGCTGCTCGGGAGCAGGCGCCCGTGAACAGCGATGTCGTTGGTGCCCTCCGGCAGGCAGACGTCGTCGATGTAGATATAGGCGCTGTTCGGGGTTGGCGTGAGCCCAGGCATGGGCGTTGGCCCGGGCTGGACAACGGCCAGATCCTGGGTGCCATATCCCTGGACCACAACCGTGTAGCCCGCGACAAGCTCTGGGAGATCGGCGAAGGTGAAGTAACCTCCCGCATCAACGCTGACGGTCCGCAGAAGGCCCGACTGCACGATGCGCAGTGTCACCGCGAAGCCGGGTGCGGCTTGCCCCAGGATGACCGTCTCTCCCTCCATGACAGGCTTGGTGATGACGATAGGAGGCGTCTGGGTGGGCGGCGGTATGGGCGTTGCCGTAGCTAGAGGAGGTGGTGTCTCTGTGTCGAGCGGCTGCAGCGTGGAGGTCTCCGTCACTTCGGGCGTAGGGGTATTCGTGCTCGGCTCGCCAACCGTTGGCGGGGCCATGGGGGCCAGCGTGCTGGTGGCCTCGGTCTTCACACTCTGAATGGTGCGGCGGTTCTCGGTGTTGATCGTCAACCCGGCCGGCATGAAGGGCTCCAGGAGCGGCGTGATCGGATGGATCGTGCATGCCATCGCAACCCGCACGCGACCACCCGGAATGGGTGCGCTTACCGTGCGATCCGTCCCATCGTCATAGGAGATGGTCGGGCTGGGACAGGTGACGAGTGTGAGTGTACCTGAGACATGATTGAGAATACCGTTGGTGTCGCTCGGGTTCACCATGCCATATCGGGCACCCTCACGTGTAGCGTTCGTGACGTTGACGTATAGGAACAGGAGCCGTCCGAACTCGAGCGTGCCGACCATGACAGCCAGCAGCACCGGGAGAATGAGGGCAAACTCCACCAGTCCTTGGCCGCGAATCGTCTTGTTTTTCTGATGTCCCATAGGTGCGTCCTCCGCGTGGGGCCGTCGGTCCACCGACACGTCCGCGACGTCAATTGCCCAGGCCTCTCACAGGGACTAACGCGGATTCATACGAAAAGGATACGCATGATGTTCTATAAGTCTGAAATTGGTTATAATCACTGAGGCGATTGCGTTCTGGCGTGGCGCCGGAACCGCTGTATGCTGGATATAGGGAGGAATGAACATGCCAAGTCTGATTACGACGCTAGGGCCGCGACAGCTGAATGAGTTAAGTCCAGGGATCATCCTGCCCCACGAGCACATCTTCGTCGACATGCGCGGGGCTGATAACCTTCTGCAAGGATCCGCCGATGTCGAGGATGTTGTGGCGCTGATGGCTCCGGAGCTCGCCAAAGCGAAGGCCGCCGGGGTCGCCGCGTTGGTGACGTGCACGCCGGTGGGGGTGGGGCGCCGGGTCGACTTCGATCTGGCGGTCTCGCTTGCGGCCGAGATGCCGGTGATCGTGCCCACCGGGGTCTACCGCGAGCCCTGGATCCCGGCGTGGGTACGCGCTGCAGGCGAGGCCGAACTGCGAGCGTGGATGGTGGAGGAACTCGTGAATGGCGTTGGACATACCGGCGTCAAGGCGGGGTGGATCAAACTGAGTGCCGGCGATGACGGTATGACGGCGACCGAGGCGAAGGTGCTGCGCGCGGCGGCAAGGGCCGCGGGCGAAACCGGTGCCGTGATCGGGAGCCACACAGTCCGTGGGCGGGTCGCACTCGATCAACTCGAGGTCATTGAGGCTGAGGGTTACACGCCGGAGCGGTTCATCTGGATCCACGCCCAGGCCGAGCCGGATGTGGGGCTGCACGCGCAGATCGCGGACCGAGGCGCCTGGATCGAGTACGACGCCATCGGGAGCCGGAGCCACAATGATGCCGCGTTCATCGAACACATCCGCAGAATGGTCGCCGCCGGGTTTGAGGATCAGCTCCTCCTGAGTCACGATCGCGGATGGTTCGATCCTGCGCAGCCGGGCGGCGGCACGCCGCTTCCCTTCACCTACATTCCGGAGGTCTTCCTCCCCAAGTTGGACGGCGACGCTGCGTTGGTGGCGAAGCTTACGCGAATGAATCCGTACCGTGCGTTCGGACGTGGGGACATCTGAACGTCTGAACGCTTGCGCGTAGAATCGAGCACTGGAAGAAGACGATCGGATGGGTAGATCTATGGTTGGTCGGGAACCTCCGGACGCGTCAGCCCCGCTGCAGGCGGAGCTACGTGACGCGATGGAGTTGGCGGGATGCCCGCTGTGTCGGCTGTCGTCAAAGGCGGAGGCCGCCTACATCGCATCGCTCAGCTACGAGCGCGTGCTGGATCTCAACACACGGGATATCCTCAAAGCCTCCCGTGGGCTCTGTGCACACCACAGCCGCGTCTGGCAGCACCTGCAGGGATCAGCCCTGGGCATCGCTATCGTCTATCGGGTTTCGGTTCTTGATCTGCTGCGCGACACAGATCCGGATCGGGCTCCGGACCGGTCGCCGTTCCGCCGCCGAAGTCCTGCAGGTGCAGCCGCCGCGCGCCTGGCCTCGTCGGGTCCCTGTCCGGCCTGCGAGGTCGGTAGTGCTGCGGCGACACGCTTTGGTGAAGTGCTGCTGGAGGGGATCATGGCTCCCGAGATGGGACGCCTGCTGACGACCTGCGGTGGCCTATGTCTGCCCCACTTGCGCGAAGTGCTGAGGCTGCCACAGGCGGCTCCGGCGTACGATGCGTTGATGCGGTCGCAGCGAGAGGCCTGGCAGCGACTGGTGGGTGAGTTGGAGGAGTTCATCCGCAAGAATGACTACCGGTTTGCCGGCGAGCCGATGTCAGACGCTGAGGCGCTTTCGTGGACGCGGGCACTTGACGCCCTTGTTGGATTGGAGGACACCGAACCAGGGAGGTAGCACGGCCTCCGGCGAAGGGCGCCTAACCCGCCGATGTGAGCGGGAGGAGCACGAGCACGCGCGTGCCCGGGCGCTGGGGGTCGTCAGTAATGGGGCTCTCGGCGTGGATCTCCCCGTTGTGGGATTCGACGATGGCCTTCACCAGCGCGAGCCCCAGGCCCGTCCCCGCGTAGCTGCGTCTTGGGCTCCCATCGACCTGGTAGAAGCGCTCAAAGATGGCGTCCAGTTTCTCCCGCGGCACACCAATGCCGTCGTCGCTCGTGGAGATCTCCGCCCAATCGCCTGCAACGGCAAGTTGCACCGAGACCGTCCCGCCTGCGGGCGTGAATTTCAGCGAGTTCCCAATCAGATTGTCGAGCACGCGGCGTATTTGCAGCGGTACGCCCTGAATCTCGATCGGGCCATCGGGTGTGCTATACGTTAGCGTCAGCGTCTTCGACGCGGCCTGGCTCTGGAATTCCTCCACAGTGGTGGCAATGCAGTCGCACAGGTCCAGCTGCTCTTTATCTTCCTCGGATTGCTCCAGGTGCCACATCAACGCAATGTCCTCGACCAGGCGACGGAGCATCCGACTGCGTCGTGTAATGACCTCAATGGCACTCGCTTGCTCGTCGGAGACAGGACCGAGCTGTCCGCTGTTGAGCATCTCCGCGTAGCCCATCACCAACGCCAGGGGGGTCCTGAGCTCGTGCGACACGTTCTGGATGAGCTCGTTTTTCATACGGTCGAGTTCCTCTTGCCGGCGGAGCGCGTCCTCCATCGCCTTCGCCTGGCTTGCCGCACGCTCGTAGAAACGGGCGTTCTGGACGGCAAGTGCGATGGGTACGCTGAGTGCCGAGACCAAACCGACCTCGTCTGAGTGGAAGCCGCCGGGGTCCTGCGAGAAGAGCGACAGCATCCCGAGGAGTTCTCCGTGCGTCCGCAGCGGCACCTCGAGCGCGGAAGCCCACATCGCGTCAGTCCCGAAGACACCCTCCCAGTGCGACCCGGCTACAGCGAGGACAGGCGGGACGCCTGTAGCGAGTTCGGATAGCCGCCGGTCCACGTCCCGGCTCCTTCGCCGGAGCACGCCGTTGATCGCCGGCAGCCGCTTCTCGGGGTAGCCTTCAGCAGCCACAGCGACCAGTGCTCCTGAGGCCTCTTCCCACAGCAGAAGCAGGCCCGCTTCTGCGCGAACGGCTACGCCGATCTCGCCAAGCGCTCGCGTCGCCACCTCTCGCAGGTTCAGAGTCTCCGCCAGCATGTGAGACAGGCGATTGACGGTCTTGAGCCGGTTGCGCTCGCTCTCGAGTGAGGAGATCAGGCGCAGATGCTGCAAGGTGGCCGCGACTTGGTCGGCGAAAAGACGCAGATGCCGACCGTCCTCGGGGGTGAACTGGTCCGGCCTGGCGGCCTCAGCGCTGAGCATGCCAATCATCTCGCCACGTACGATGAGAGGGCGCCGCAACCAGCGCGCGAACGGGCCGCTGCGATGCGGACTTGTGCGAGTTCGGTAGGGCATCGGTGTTGATGACGATGGACTCGTGCCCCATCATCGGCTCCAGCGGCCAAGGTTCGGCGGCCTCGATGGACCTGCGCACGATGGTCTCGACCGTGGGGGGGGCACATGGCTCGTCTCCGGCGTAGCCGCACGCCGCGACCCTGGGGCGAGGGCCATCAAACAACACGACGCTCGCGACATCGCCCGGCAGGATTCGGACGGCCTGCTCGACCGCTTTGTCCAATACCTCCTGAGGGGTCTGGGCAGATGACAGGGCCAGTCCAGCAATGGAGAGAGCCTCGAGCCGCTTTCGGGATGCCTCCCGCGAGGTGATGTCGAGCACAGTAGCCACGATCGCCAATCGCTTCGCGTGGACGGTCCGCGCACCGTGCTCCTCGACGTCGAAGACTGCACCATCCTTGCGCAGGCCACGGTACTGGTATCGGCTGGATCGGACCTGGCCGAGTACCTGCCTCCGGACGTTCTGGTCCACGATGTCGCGACTCTCGGGTGCAGCGAGGTCAACGGGCCCAAAGCGGTCGATGATCTCACGTGGCGCATCGTATCCGAACATGCGGGCGAACGCAGGGTTCACGTAGCGGTAGAGATCGTTCTGGATGAGTACGATCCCCACAAGCGAATGCTCGGCGAGCCGCCTGAAGCGATCCTCGGAGATGCGCAACGCCTCCTCAGCCTGGCGTGTGCGGTCAGCGACCGCCATCGTGGTGATCGCAAAGGCCAGGTCGCCCGCCATCTCCTGCAAGAGGTCGCTTTCCTCTCGTTCATAGCTGTGGTCGCCTGACGCTGCCACGGCCATCACGAGGGTCCCGTGATCGGTGATCGCCGAGGGAACGACCGCCACTTCGTGGACTGCGGGCGGTCCGGACGGGTCCTCGAGGGTAACCTGCTCCACGAGGAGTGCTGCCCCGGAATCGACCGCCTGTCTCACCATATTCGTCAGCCAGAGCGGTGTCTCGCCATCAGTCTTCGCTTCGTCCGGCAGACCGGAGTCGGCAGACGTGATCAGTTGTTGGGCGCGATCCAGCTCTCCGATCCACACGAATCGATAGGCCAGCCCCTCCCGTATGATCGCGCAGGCCCGAAGCAGGAGTCGCGGTTTGTCCTCGCGCAGACGAAGGATTGCCTGGTTCACCTGGCTGAAGGTGACCAGCATTTGGTCGTTGCTGACGATTCGCGGACGGTTCTGGGATGTCGTATTCACGCCTGTCTCCGAACTCCCGTGGCTAGTGGTCTCAGCGGACTAGATTCTCGTGAGCATCTCCCGCGCAATGTGGTTATGACGTTCCACCACCGACGGCAGGTCGATGGTCAGCAAATGGCCATCCTCGACCACGACCGTGCCACCAATGATGGAGAGGTCCACGTTCTGAGGAGCGCAGAAGACGGCAGCCGCGAGGGGATCGTGCACCGCCGCCCCGGCGTAGGCCAGGCTGTCCAGCCTGATCCCGATGATGTCGGCGGACATCCCGACGGCCAGCGCGCCGATATCGTCACGCCCGAGCACCTCAGCGCCACCGCGGGTTGCTAACAGCAGTGCCTCCTCGGCCGTGAGCGCGGCGGGACCACCAAGCACGCGCTGCAGCATGAGCGCCATCCGAGCCTCTGCAAGCATGTGCGAGCTGTCGTTGCTGGCAGAACCATCGACACCGAGGCCAACGGGCACGCCCGCATCGAGGTAGGCGCGCACCGGAGCGATGCCCGACGAAAGGCGCATGTTGCTGGACGGACAGTGTGCAATCCCTGTGTGCGTGTCTGCCAGGTAGTCGATCTCGCCTTCGGCGATGTGGACGCCGTGGGCAAACCAAACATCGTCGCCGAGCCAGCCCAGCGCCTCGGCATACGCGACAGGGCGCCTGCCCACTGTCGCGAGACAATAGGCTTCCTCGTCGCGGGTCTCAGCCAGGTGCGTGTGAAGGCGTACGCCGTATGCCCGTGCCAGCTCGGCAGACTCCCGCATGAGATCCTCTGTGACCGAAAACGGTGAGCACGGGGCGACGGCGATCCGCAGCATCGCGTGGCGGTCGCGATCGTGATAGGTCTCGATCACGCGGCGAGTGTCACGCAGAATGGCATCCTCTGCCTCCACGACACTGTCCGGCGGAAGACCGCCAAGGCTCTCGCCGCGGCTCATCGACCCACGGGTAGCGTGGAAGCGGATGCCGATCTCCTGCGCGGCGCGAATCTCATCGTCCAGTGTGACGTCATTTGGGAAGATGTAGAGATGGTCGGCGGCGGTCGTGCAGCCGGAGAGGATGAGCTCTGCCAGGCCGGTGAGTGCGCTGATGTAGACGGCCTCGGCATCCAAGTGTGCCCAGATGGGATAGAGCGTCCTCAGCCAGGTGAAGAGCTCGGCGTTCTGCGCACCCGGTACGGCGCGCGTAAGTGTCTGGTAGAGATGGTGGTGGGTGTTGATCGAGCCCCGGCATGAGCATCATACCGGCGGCACTGATTGTGCGATCGGCGAGGCGCGGGAGCAGCACCCGTGGGGCCGACAGCTTCAATGACACCATCGCGCACGTAGATGCCGCCGTCTGTGATGCGGCGGCTACCATCCATCGTCAGGACAATGTCGGCATGGTGGATCAGGAGCGTGGTCATCCGGCCATTTACCTCCCCAACGGAAGCACGCCGCGAACGTCAGCACTCCTATTGTAGCATAGGATGTGTGAACTGCAACTAAACGGCGTAGGTTGTTCGCGTCCTCAAGACATGTTGTAAGAAAGTGGTATGTGGCGGTCGCTGCGGGTTGGTAGTAGTATAGTGGTGGTGTACATCGGACAGGCTGTCCGGAACCTCGCTGCAAGGAGAGACAGACATGGGCATGGCACCGTTGCGTCGGTGGGTGGCTTCTTGCTTGCTGGTTGGGTTCGCGGTCGTCATCGTTCCTGCTGCTACAGCCGCACCTATGCCTCCCGACGGCGCGGCGGAGGCCCGGCAACTCCTCGCGACCGCAGCACTGCCTGCGGTCCGCGAGGTCGTGATGGAGGGCCGAAGCCTCGCGGTGTGCTTCGACGTAGGGGTGGATGCTCTGGCGGCGGACGGGTGGCTGGGCATGGAATGGTTGCAGGAGAGCGTGCGGGTTGCCCTGCAGACGGTCGCGTGGGACAGCCTCTCCGTGCAAGCATGGGACAGTACAGCCAAGCGATGCCGGCCTCTATCGGACTTCGCGCCCCATGCCACTGGAGGCGCCGTCATCCGGGTCCCTGAGGTGCTCCCCGACCTCCCCACACCGAGCCCGGCGCAGACAGAGCCCGCCGTATCGCGTCAGACGAGTGAAGCCTACCCGGCGTCGCTCGCCGGGAAGACGGTCTTTGTGAGCGCGGGCCATGGCTGGTACTGGAATGGCAGTGCCTGGCGCACGCAGCGGATTGTCTACCAGGGGTTCATTGAGGATCACAACAACGCCGAGGCCGTCACGCAGTACCTGATCCCGTACCTGGAGAACGCGGGTGCTACCGTGATCCCGGTGCGCGAGCGCGACTGGAGCGCGTCGCGCACGATCGTCGACAACGATTCGGGTGCTCCGGGCTATACGGAGCAGGGGACGTGGGCGCAGGGGATCAGCGAGGCTGGGTACAACGGCGGCAGCTATCGCTACGCGGTAACGCAGCCATCGGGAGCACTGACAGCGAGGGCAACGTGGAGCCTCGCGGTACCCACGACAGGAAGCTACGCCGTCTACGCCTGGGTCTATCCGGGCTCGAATCGTGTACGTGACGCCCACTATACCGTTGCCCATGCCGGCGGGTCGACGGAGGTTCTCGTCGACCAATCGGTGTATCCCGAGACGTGGCGCTATCTGGGAACCTTTGCCTTCTATGCCGGTACCGCAACTGTCTCTTTGGACAATCGCTCTGCGAGCGCGGAGCCTCGAGCGGTCATCGCGGACGCGATCCGGCTTGGTAGTGGTGCATTCGACTCACTGAGCGGCATTTCCGTCACCGCACCCGCGACCACTTACGTGTCCAACACGCCGCCAAGCGCGGCACCTCACGAGCCCTGGTGGGAGACCGCCACGTTCTACTGGGGTCAGTGGATGGGGATGGACCCGGACGACTGGCCGTATTTCAACGACGTGGTCGCACGTCCGATGTATTCCCGCTGGTACGAGCGTGCCGGCGGCGACGATGCAGTCTTCATCTCGTGGCACACAAACGGTTCCGCCGGGACGGCGCGCGGGACGGTCTCGTACGTCCACAACGGCGAGACGTATCCTCGCACTGCGGGCAGCACCGAGCTCCAGACTGCAGTCCACAACGAGCTCATCTCCGATATCCGCGCCGGCTGGGATCCCGCCTGGACCGACCGCGGGAAGGGTCAACTGAACCTAGGCGAGCTGCGGATGCTCTACGACCCTGATGTCAGCTACGCCAGTATCCCCGGTGTTCTGCTGGAGCTCGCTTTCCACGATAATCCGCAGGATGCCCTGGCGCTCAGAGATCCGGGGTTCAATCAACTTGCTGCACGAGCTGTCTATCAGGGCATTGTCAAGTACTACGAGGCGCGTGATAGTGTGAACCTGGTCTTCGCCCCGGAGCCGCCGACACACCTGCGTGTCGAGAACCAGGGTTCCGGCAGCGTCCGGGTAGCATGGTCGCCATCCCCCGTGGATGGGATCGGCGGCGAGGCGGCGACCGGTTACCTGGTCTACACCAGTCCCGACGGCTTCGCCTGGGGGGCTCCGCTCGCGGCGACCGGTACCAGCGCGACGCTTACCGGGTTGGCCGAGGGCCGGACGATCTACGTGCGCGTCACGGCGACGAACGCCGGGGGCGAATCGTTCCCAACCGAGACGCTGGGGGTCAGGGTGGGGGACGCGCGACTGCTGATCGTCAATGGTTTTGACAAACTGAACCTCTACGGCCTCGTCATTGAGGACGATCCGGTCGAGGGCGAGAACCTGAGGATGTGGCTTGATCGCATGAACAGCCACGACTACACGGTTCTTCACGGGCAGGCAGTGCCCGCGGAGTTCGCTTGGGACAGCGCCAGCAACGAAGCGGTGGCCGGCGGGGCCGTCGCGCTCAGCAACTATGGCGTGGTGGATTGGATCCTGGGCGAGGAGTCGTCCGTGGTTGATGGCTCGTTCAACGCGACTGAGCGTTCGTTGATCACGACCTATCTCGCCGGAGGTAGGTCCCTGCTGGTCAGCGGCTCGGAGTTCGGGTGGGATCTCGAGGGGCAGGGCCGAGATCCCGCCTTCCTCCAGACCCGGCTGCACGTGGATTACCTGGCCGATAGCGCCGGCTCGACCACCGTGAGCCCCGCGACCGGTTCCGCCTTCTCCTCTCTCGGCGCCCTGCATTTCGACGCACCCGAGGAGTATGCTGCGGATGCTCCTGACGTCTTTGCGCCGCTGGGCGGCGCAAAGACCGCCTTGTCGTACGTCAACGCTGTCATACCCGGTGCCGCAGCGGTGCAATACGCACAGGGCTGCCAGCGGCTGTTGGTGTTTGGCTTCCCCTTCGAGACATTGCGGGCCGCTGAGCGCGGTCCCGTGATGTCAGCCGCCATGGCATATCTGGATGGCTGCAACATCGATACGACGATCGACTCGCCCGAGGATCAGGGCTTCTATCGTGTCTCACCGACCTTCAGCGGGACGGCCTCGGGCGCCGGCTTGGTGAGAGTGGAGTTGCAGCTTCGGCGAGCCGGCGATGGAGCCTACTGGACGGGTTCCGCGTGGTCGAGCGCTGCGGCGTGGTTCCCGGCAAATGGGACTGCGACGTGGTCTTACACGCTACTGGCCCTGTCCGAGGGTGGATACACGTTGCACGCAAGGTCGATCGGAGAGGGAGTCGATGACAGCCCGGACGTTGTCACTTTTGGGATCGATCGAACGGCTCCTGCCACTCCCACGGTGGTCACGCCGACCGCCGGAGTGTTGATCACCGGGCCGCCGGTATCGCTCGTCTGGGTGGCACCGCCGGACGCCGGGTCGCCGTTGGCGTATGATGTCGCCGTCGACAGCACCGTGCGCCGCTTCGCAGCATCGCCCGCCGTTGTCCCCCCCTGGAACGGGGTACACCAGTGGCGCGTGAGGGCAGTGGATGCTGCGGGTAACGAGGGGCCTTGGAGTGCCTGGCATGCATTTGAAGTGTCGGTCGAGCAGGTGTTCCTACCCCTTGTGATGCGCTAGGGGCCCAGACCGGACCAGTCCCAGAGCCAGTAGGCCAGACCACTCCATGGCCGCCACCTGGCGCTGAAGTCCATGACATCTCCGAGGTCGCGGGCGTGGAACGACCGTCGATATTCTCGAAGCCTCGTCTGAGCCACTGCGTCGGTCGGGACATAGCCGTACCGGTCGACGAAGAGCATGGTCAGGCCAAGGCCGGTCGCATCAAGGGGCACGAGTTCCTCGATCTTTGGTGCGATCTCTGCTTCCGCCGGAGGACGACCGACGAGGCTCTCGATCTCGGCGCCCCGTGCCAGAAAGGCCTCTGCGACGGCGGCCATCCTTCGCGTGGTGGCTTCGTCGAGCAGCCCGGTAAGTTCCGAGATGCCGTCCAGCACCCGCTTCGCTTCCGGGAAGGCGTGCAGCGTGGGGTTGCTGGGCAGGGGGCTTCCCAGTCGGTCCACGAGCAGCGTCAGCGTGGGGAACTCAGGGTAGCCTGTTCCCCTCCACTGCGCAGATGAGGCGGTCAGCACATCTTCAAAGAGGGTGGTTCCTCGCAGCAAGTGTGCACCCCATCGAGTTGCCGAAGCCAGCTCCTCGACGTAGCGAGCCTGTCGCACAAACGGGCTCAAATGCTGGTCCAGTCGCAACATGCGCCAGATTCTGCGACTCACCTCCTCGACCTCCTGGCCCGAGAGGTGCGACTCCGTCTGGAGAACCAGGCCGGCCCTCGACTGGTGGAGAGTGAGCTCGATCGTGGTATCAGGACCCAGTTGCTCGACACGGGACAGCCGATCCCCTGGCGTGTGTACAGTCCAGGGGCGGCGGAGGAGCCATCCGGACTGCCGGATTACCTGTCGTAGCGAGAAGGCCTCGGGGATCGATAGTAGCCAGTGCATGGATGTCCTCTATACACTGGTAGCATAGCACGGAGGCCGGCCGTGTGGAGTACAAGCAAGGTTACAAAACGGTTATAACGGCATCACGCAGCGGATGCCCGCCGTCGTGCGTCCTCCCCGTAGAGACGGGGCACCGCCCCGTCTCTACCGATGCTCAGTCCTTGAGCCCCGCGAGCTCCAGCCCGGCGTCCAGGACCGGTTGGACCATGGCTTCGTCGGTCACCTCGCAATAGACACGGATGATGGGTTCGGTGCCCGAGAAGCGGATCAACAGCCAGCCCCTATCGCCCAGCTCGTACTTGAAGCCGTCGAGGGTGACGATGCCGGTCACCGGGATTCCCGCGATCGTCTCCGGCCTGGCGGCCTCGATGCGCGCCCGTGCCTCGGGCCGCTTCTGTGAGGGGAAGCGGGTATCGATGCGGTCGTAGTAATACGCCTGTCCAAGCTTGTTGAAAAGCTCATCCACGAGCTGTGACGGCGTCTTGCCGGTGCGCACCATGAAGTCGAGGAAGTAGAGGTTGCCGAGGATGCCGTCACGCTCCGGCACGTTGTTCTGGAAGGCATAGCCGCCGCTCTCCTCCCCGCCGATCATCGCGCCAACCTCGACGACCTTGGGTGCGACGTACTTGAAGCCGACGCCGGTCTTGTAGATCGGGACGCCGTACATCTCTGCGAGGCGATCCAGGGTCGAACTGGAGCTGATCGTCTTCACGATAGGCCCGCGCTGCCCGCGGTATTCGAGGAGATAATATGTCAGCAGCCCAAAGACACGGAGCTGGTCCACGAAGACGCCGTGTTCGTCGCCGATACCCATCCGATCCGCATCGCCGTCGGTGATCAAGAGGACGTCGGTGCCCAGCTCTGCGGATCGCCGCAAAGCAGGTGTGATGTTAGGTTCGATGGGTTCCGGTCGTTGCATCTCGGGAAAGAGCGGATTGTGGCCGCCGTGGATCTCCCAAAGTGTGTTCGTCCCACCGCCCAGCAGCTTGGCGAACCAGCCGGCGGCATTGCCCCACATGGGTTCGACGAGGATCTTCAGCCCTGCCCCCCTAAGGCGCTCCAGATCGACGAGGTCGCCAAGATGGGTGATGTAGGCCGGATCGGGATCCCAGCGCGTCACCAGACCGCTGTTCTCTGCTGTGGCAAGTGGCATCCGCTTGACGCCGTCGGTCGAAGCCGGAAGATAGCTCTCGATCTCCTTGAGCCCTTCCGGCGCGATGGCGGCGCCATCCGGGTCACGCACCTTGAAGCCGTTGTCGGCGGGGGGGTTATGGCTCGCCGTGATGTTGACGGCTCCACCGGCCTTGCGGTCCACGACGCCGTAACTGATCGTGGGGGTGGGCGTGTTGTGCGACGTCAGCCACACGTGGATGCCATTGGCTGCCATCACCTCCGCAGTTGCAGCCGCGAATCGATCTGACGCAAACCGCTGGTCGTAGCCGACGACGAGACCCTTGTCGGCCAACCCATGCTGCTGGAGGAAAATCGCATAGGCCTGGCTGGCCCGCCGCACGTTCGCAAACGTATAGTCCTCAGCGATTGTGCCGCGCCACCCGTCTGTGCCGAAACTGATGTCTGCCATATCCCTGTCCTTTCGTGTTCAGCCCCTCGTTACAGTCTGTGTTCTGCCTTGAGCTGCGCGATATCTGCGTCGACCATCATCCGTACGAGTTCCTCGAAACTTACCTTCGGCTCCCAGTGCAGAACGGACTTTGCCTTCGCCGGATCTGAGACCAGCAGGTCGACCTCGGCGGGCCGCATGAAGCGCGGGTCCTGAACTACATAATCGTGCCAATCCAATCCGGCGTGGGAGAACGCCGCCTCACACAGCTCCTGAACCGAGTGCGTCCGGCCCGTCCCGACCACGTAGTCGTCGGGATGTGGCTGCTGCAGCATGAGCCACATCGCCTGTACGTAGTCACCGGCGAACCCCCAGTCGCGTTTCGAGTCGAGGTTGCCAAGGGCCAGATGGTCATCCAGACCGAGTTTGATCCTGGCGACGCCGTGCGTGACCTTTCGCGTGACGAACTCCATCCCGCGACGCGGGCTCTCGTGGTTGAAGAGGATCCCGGAGCAGGCGTAGAGATCGTAAGACTCGCGGTAGTTGACCGTGATCCAGTGACCGTAGACCTTGGCGACGCCATACGGAGAGCGTGGGTAGAAGGGCGTGTCCTCGGTCTGGGGAACCTCTCGCACCTTGCCGAACATCTCGGACGAGCTGGCCTGGTAGAAGCGGATTTCGGGATCCACGGTGCGGATCGCCTCGAGCATCCGAGTCACGCCCAGCGCGGTTACATTCCCTGTGAAGACGGGTTGTCGCCAGGAGGCGGGCACAAAAGACTGGGCCGCCAGATTGTAGATCTCGTGGGGATGCCAGTCGCCAATGGTAGTGATCAGAGACCCCTGATCGAGAAGATCGCCCGATACCAACTCGACCCGGTCCTGGAAGTGCTGAATGCGCGAGAAGTTGATCGTGCTGGTGCGCCTGACCATACCGATGACCTTGTAGCCCTGGTCAAGCAGGAACTCCGCGAGGTAGGACCCGTCCTGCCCCGTGATGCCCGTGATCAGGGCGCGTTTCTCTTCCATGGTCAAATCTCTCCTTCTGCTCTCTGTGTCGTGCTGCCCGATCTGACACTGACACGCCACTCGGCGAGAACGTCGCGTATTGTCTCTGCCAGGGGGATGTGCGGCTCCCAGCCGGTGTCACGCTGCAGTTTGGTAGCGCTGCCGTAGATGATCGGAATGTCGGCCGGCCGGTACCGCTCGGGATCGACACGTACCTCGATTGGCATACCCGCCAGCGTGATCAGTTGGTCGACCAGGGTTCTCACGGCATGGGCCCGGCCTGACGCCACATTGTACACGTCACCGGGGGTACCGCGGCGGAGGATGAGAGCATAGGCTGCAACCACATCACGGACATCGGTGAAGTCGCGTGCGGGCTCGAGGTTGCCGACGTTGAGGATCGGCTCCCGGAGGCCGGCCTCGATCTCGGCTACCTGGCTCGCAAACGCCGGAAGCACGAAGCGGGGCGATTGGCCGGGGCCGATATGGTTGAACGGCCGGACCCGCATCACAGGGAGGCCATAGCTGATGTAGTATTGGTAGCCCATCACATCCTGGGCCACTTTGCTCACGCTGTAGGGGTTTTCGGGCCGCAGGGGATGATCCTCGACCAACGGCAGGTCGGCCTCGACGGCCCTTCCGTACTCCTCGCCCGACCCAACCACGAGAACGCGCGGCGCGTCGCCGGCGGCCACACACGCCTCAAGCAGGTTGAGCTGACCGAGGATGTTGTTGCGGAGCGTCGCCCAGGGATTGCCGTACGCCGTCGGAATGTGCGACTGTGCTGCCAGATGCACGATGGCACCTGGCCGCACTTCGTTCACCAGTCTCGCCGTCGCGGCTGCATCGCATAGATCGAGATGTCGCAGATGCTCGCGGGAACTGGGTGCAGGATCCGTTGGCAAGTCCGGGTATACGGTGCCGACGAGGGTGTGCTCGGTGTGCTCCAGCAGATAGCGGCGTAGATGAGCCCCAACAAAGCCGGTGGCACCGGTGATCAAGACGCGCATTGTTGCTCCCTGGCTGGTCTGAACGGTTTCTGGTCGTGCGCTGACGACCTGACACAGGTGCGTCAGCGTAGGCGATTATAGCCGCAAAACGCTGGAGATGCCAGCTGCTTCGATGTTTTCGTCGAGCGATTTGCCTCTTGACCTGGGACGTGGAAAGCGTATCATTGCTGTGATGACCGTTTGACTGGATGTGCATTTTCGGTCACGACGTGAAGGGGATAGAGCGTATGACGACCGAGAACCAAGGCAGCACTGGGGAAGTGGGAGAGCACGACGAGCGGGCAGAGCGGATCCTGGATGCCACGCTCGGTCTCGTCCTGCGGTGGGGGTACCGGAAGACGACGGTAGCCGACATCGCCCACGAGGCCGGGGTGGGGAAGGGGACGATCTACCTGCACTGGAGGACGCGTGACGAGGTGTTCGAGGCACTGGTCGAGCGCGAGCGGGCACGCGTCTATCGCGAGATCGCGCAGCGCCTCGCGCAGGACCCGGAGGGCTGGACGCTGAGGGGGATCGTAAAGCACACGGCGCTCGCGACGATGAAAAACCGCCTGATCCGGGCGCTCTTTCTGAACGATCGCGGGGTATTGGGCAAGCTCGCCGACAGCGAGATGAGCACGGAGGCCTACGCTCGGCGATTGGCGGGGTTCGAGACGTACCTGGAGATGCTGCGGGAGCACGGCGTGGTGCGAACGGACCTCGGCCTGCGGGAGGAGGTGTACATCTGGAGTGCGGCGCTGACGGGTGTCTTGCTCGCCGCACCGCTCATGCCCGAGGCGTTCCACTTCCCGGACGAGGTGATGGCGGACCTGGTTGCCGAGATGGTCCACGGTGCACTGGAGACCGATCGGCGTCTTGCGCCGCATGAGATGGGCGCCATCTCGGAGGCGCTCGCGCGCTACGCGGCTCACTCTGCGGCGAACGTCCCTGATGCGCAGCTCGAGGACGAGTAAGCGAGACGTAGAATGGAGGTGCTGGACATATGACAACAGGACGTAGTGCCGGAGCGAGGCCGTGGAGGCTTCTGCTGGCTGGGTCCAGTCGGTCATCTTCGTCGTGACCGGGCTTCTGTTCGTTGGCGGCGCGCTGGGACTGTGGCGCACACTGCGAGCCGCGGGTGGATCGTTTTGGGGGCCGCTGCTGATCGGATTGGCGGGCATCGGCCTGGTCTGAGCGGGCTGTCGAATAGCTGAGATAGAGAGGCGGGAAAATGGGAGAGAGAACGACGGCTGTCACGATCTCCGGGCTGGTCAAGACGTTCGGCCAGACTCGTGCCCTGGATGGGCTCGACCTATCCGTGTACACCGGCGAGATCCATGGTTTCCTCGGGCCGAACGGGGCGGGGAAGACCACGACAATTCGCATCCTGCTCGGCCTGCTGAAAGCCGACAGTGGCAGGGTCCGGCTGCTGGATGGCGACCCCTGGCGAGATGCCGTGGCGCTTCATCGCCGCCTGGCGTATGTGCCGGGCGACGTCACCCTGTGGCCCGATCTGACGGGGGGCGAGGTCATCGATCTGCTCGGCAGGCTGCGGGGTGGTCTCGATGCGGAGCGCCGCGCAGCTCTGCTGACGCGCTTTGAGCTCGACCCGCGGAAGAAGTGCGGCACGTACTCCAAGGGCAACCGCCAGAAGGTCGCGCTGGTGGCGGCGTTGGCCTCTGACGTCGAGCTCCTCCTGCTGGATGAGCCCACTTCGGGCTTGGATCCACTGATGGAGGGCGAGTTCCGGCGGGTGATCGCTGAAGAGCGCGCACGTGGGCGCACAGTCCTGCTCTCCAGCCACATCCTGTCCGAAGTGGAGGCGCTCTGTGACCGGGTGTCGATCATCCGCCTGGGCAAGACGGTGGAGAGCGGCACCTTGGCCGAGCTGCGGCATCTCACCCGTACCTCCATCACCGCAGAACTGGCCCGCGTACCGTCGGGGCTGTCGGACCTGGCGGGCGTGACGAACCTCGACGTGCAGGGGACGCACGTACGGTGTAGCGTCGACGGCGACCAGTTGGACCAGCTATTGCGTGGCCTGACGGCTTTCGGTGTGCGTAGCCTCGTCAGTCAGCCGCCGACCCTGGAGGATCTTTTCCTGCGCCACTACCGGACGGGTGAGACTCGCGATAGCGAGCCCTCTGAGGGTTCGGCGGTGAGAAGCCTATGACGACCCACACTTCTGCTGCTGCAGACCATCCATCTGTGCTCCCAGTTGGCCCGCTCGTCGGAACGCGTCCGCTCATCCGGCTGATCCTGCGAAGAGATCGTATCGCGCTGCCGATCTGGATTGGCCTCGTCGCCCTGCTCGGCGTGGGCGTGGGTGCCAGTTTCGTGCAGCTCTACGGCACCGCCGAGGAGGTTCGGACGGTCATCGCTGAGACCATCGCAAGCCCGGCGACGATTGCGATGCTTGGGCCGGTGTACGCCCCAAATGTGGGCGCGCTGGTCGCCTGGCGGTGGACGATGCAGGGCGCGATTGTGCTGGGGCTGTTCAGCCTCTTGACGGTTATCCGGCACACGCGGGTAGAGGAGGAGGCTGGGCGCAGCGAGCTGCTCGGTTCGGCCGTGGTTGGGAGGTTCGCGGCGCTGACGGCGGCCCTGGCCGTGACGCTGGGCGCTGACCTGGTGTTGGCGGCGATCGTAGCTGCGGGCTTGATCGCCGTCGGGCTGCCCGCCGCCGGTTCGGCGGCGCTCGGACTGTCGGTGGCGTGTGTCTGTTGGGTGATCGCGGCTATCGCTGGGATAGCCGCACAGGTGAGTGAGCGCAGCGGAGCGGCACGGGGAATCGCAGGGGCGGCCTTTGCCGTTCTCTATCTGATGCGCTCCTTCGGCGACATCGGCGGTGCTGATGGTCGTCTGGCCTGGCTTTCCTGGCTATCACCCTTCGGCTGGGCTCGCCGTACCCGCCCGTTCGCCGGCGAACGATGGTGGATTTTCGGGCTATTCGCCGGCGCCGTTGTCCTGACCACGGCCGTGGCCTATGCGTTGGCGGCACGACGAGACCTGGGCGCGGGCCTCGTGGCGCCACGCCCAGGTCCGGCGGTCGGGGCTCCTGGGCTGCACAGCCCCCTGGCCCTGGCGTGGCGGCTGCAACGGGGTACGCTGCTCGGGTGGACTGCGGGCTTCGCCGTGGTCGGCATCCTATTCGGGTTGCTCGCAACCACGGTCGCATCCATGCTCTCCGCGAATCCAGCCATGGCGGCATTTCTGGCGCGGTTGGGCACAGGGTCGCAGCCGGGCGAAACGGCATTTACGCTCTTCTTCGTCGCCTTTGGGCCGGCGATCGCGATCTACGCCATATCGGCGGTGCTGCGTCTGCGTTCTGAGGAGACCCAGGGCCTGGCCGATGCCGTGTTGGGGCGTCCCGTAAGCCGACTGCGCTGGATGGGCAGCCATCTCCTGGTTGCAGCTCTGGGTCAGGTTGTCGTTCTTGCGGCGCTTGGCCTGACCTGCGGCCTTACCTACGGGTATGGGCTAAGTAGCACTGGGCGAGAGGTGCTAAGGGTCGTCGCGGCGACGCTGGCCTACGTTCCTGCTGTCTGGGTGATGGGCGGGATTGCTGCCGCGCTCTTTGGTGTCGCGCCTCGGTTGGCGGCCGGCGGTTGGGTAGCGTTGGGAGTGGTCGCTCTACTGGAGCTGGGTCGGGAATTGCAGCAGATCGGGCCGGCGTTCTACGGCATCTCACCCTTTGCGCACGTGCCCAAGCTGCTTGCCGGCGAGGCGGCCGGATGGCCTCTTCTTGCGCTCATCGTCGTCGCCGTTGCGCTCTCCCTTGTCGGTCTGATCGGCTTCCGCCGGCGCGACGTCAACGTCTGAGCTCGGGGCTCAACGCCACTGGACCCGCGTCACAGTGCCCTCATCGGAAAGGCTCTCGGCTGCGCCGGAGGCCGTGGCGAGCACGAAGACGTCGCCGGACTGCACGAAGGCGATCGCCGCGCCGTCGGGGCTCCACACCCATTCGGGGATCTCCAGTCCTTCTCCCGAGGCCGGCGCGTAGACTGCGTGCTGGTCGGAGCTATCGCGGTCCATCTGGTACAGCGTGTAGAGACTGGTAGCACTCTGATAGGGGATGACGGCGCGCCCATAGAGGAGCCGCTCGCCGTCCGGGCTGTACGCCGGGGCCGCCCACATGCCCACCTCCAATGAAAGCGTAGCCGTCACATCGCCCGTGGGTGACAGTGTAACCAGATGGAAGAGAGGGCTTTCCTCGGGCTTGTCACCTGTGCCCCCGTCGTGGACTACGGTCGTGAGCAGCTCGCCATCAGGTGACCACGCCAGGGCGGGATTCCACGTCCAACTACTGAAGGTGCGGAGAGCGGGGAACTGCAGCAGCTGCGTCACTTCCCCGCCGGGAAGGGTGACGATGCCCACGCTGTCGGGGCGGCTGTAGGCGAGCGTGTCACCCGCGGGAGACCAGGCGTAACGAGTGCCCCACCATCCGTAGCCGCCACCTGCCTCCGGCTCGACCACCTGGCGCCGCGATACCAGGGTGTTCCGGCTGGTGACGTCGGCGGTCCAGAGGTCATTCGTCCCCCGCCATCCGGGTGCCTGCTCGGTGACCTCCGCCGTGGACCATGCTATGCCGCGCGTCGCGGCTGTGACCCCTTGGGGTGCCCATCCGGCCCAGAGCAGGTCGCTGACGTTCAGTGGGACGGGATTGGGCGCGGCCTCGCTCGTCGCGACGAGCCACAGGCTGTTGAGGTGGTCCGACTCGGTCACGCCACGCGTGAAAAGCAGGTACCGTGCGTCGGGAGAGAGGACGAAGACCCGTCCGTCGAGGTCCCCAAGGACCGTCAGCCGGCGCCGCTGAAACGAGCTCTCCCGCATCACCCAGGCGTCTTGGTTGCTGAGAAAGGCGAGTGTTCCGGTGATCGGCACATTCTCCAACTGAGGCCTGGCGCCGACGAGACGGACCTCGTCCCGAGGAGGCTGCACCACAACCTCACGCACGAGGACACGCTCAGTCTCCACGCTGTCCTCCTGAGTGATGCGATAGTGGCGTTCGAGGAGGCCTGACTGCCCCGTCTGCAGGAGGCGGGTCTCGCCAACGGGCACGGACGCATCGCGGACCACCTGACGCCCGAAGGCCAGCGTCTGCGTGATGACGAGGCTGCTCTGGTCGACCCGCACCACCGTCACGGTGAGCAGATCTGACAGTGCCGTGGTCTCAGGGGGCGTGACGCGGTCGAGGGGGCCGACCACAATCCCGGCTTCAGCGAGCACGGTGCGTACCGTACCGCCCGATGTCTCAATGGTCTGCTCGTGGCCATCTGCCACGAGGGTCACCCGATAGGATGGGTTCGGCAACGCAGGTGGCGTGCACGCCTGTAGGAGACCGAGGCAGAGTCCGGCAAACGAAAGCGACAGGGCGAGGGTGAATAGGGCTCGATGCCCGTTGGCCCGGAGCGAAGCGCCGGGCACCGGCACGCTCTCAGGCGCGCCGGCGTTCCAGTCGGGGCTCAATGTAGTCATGGTCTCATCTCCGCCCAGGTCATGTCGTGAGCGCCCGCGAGCAGGCTGCTGACGTCCCAGAACGAGAGCAGGGGGATCACGCCCAGACGCGTCGGATCACCTGCCGCATCCACGATCAGGAATGCCGCACCGTCAGCCGACCAGAGAACCCCGTCCGGGGCGTCCGGGTATCCGGCGCCCTGCATAAGGAGCGCAATGGGGATCAGATAGCCATCGCCGCCCAGAGCATAGACGCCGTCGCTCAGCCCGGGAATGCCTCCCTGCAGGAAAGCCAGATCAGAATCCGGGGGCAGATAGTCGCCGCGCGCGAATGGTGCACGCGGATGGAGTGGCGCGGTTGCGGGCAGGCATTGGGCCGTGACGGGCCACACGCCCGACTCGCGATCCCACGCCACGTGGGCAGCGCAGCCCTGGGCGCCGGTGTCGTAGGTCACCCACAGATCTGGTGTTCCCTCCTCGGTGGTGGCCCACGCCGTACCAACCGTGCACGGCGCGCCGGGGCACAGCGGCGTCGCGTCGATCAGCGCGTCCTCTGCTGCCGTCGACACCAGAGTCAGCGCCGGGCCGCCATCTGCTCCAAGATCGATCAGCAGCCAGCGCCCGTCAGGCGCCCAGGACTGCACGTTGATCGTGCGATTCTCGGTGTGCCCGAGCAGTCTGGGAGTCTCCGGCACCGCTCGATCGATCAACCAGAGCCCCTGCCCATCGACGACGGCAAGCGTGCTTTGGTCTGGGGCCACGCTGAAGCCGCGGCACGGTGCTGCCGGCGTTCCATGGCAGGTACCCAGCTCCTGCTCCCTCAGGGTCGGCGTGTCCACCGAGGCGGCGAGGAGCACGCCGCTCCCGGCTTCCTCGAGAGCGGGCCCACTCCCGGTCTGCACACCCCAGGCCAGGTAGATCACGGTGCTACCGTCCGTAGTGATCTCGAAGTAGGTGCCAAGCGCGTCAACCAACCTTCCCGCGGTCGGTAGTAACGTATGCTCCCTGGTGGCGCGGTCGAGGACGTAGAGTTCACCCGCGTCGGTCACATACGCGATCCGTTGCTGGTCCGGCGTCACGCGGTAGGCCATGATGTTCTTCCCCTGTGCATCCTGCGCCGCCGTCACGACGTCAAGGGTGCCTCCCTCGGCGAGGCACACCCATAGCCCGCCGTCGCGTAAAAAGTACAGATCGGTCTGGAGGGGCGGGCACGCATCGGCCCGTTGTGGCAGCGGCGGCAGCACGAGCCCGGGGGGCAGGGTTGGGGAGGGTGTTAGTGTCGGCGTCGCAGTCGGTGTGGAAGTTGCAGTTGGCGGAGGTGTAGCTGTAGCCGTGGGCAGGATCGGCGTGCGCGTGGCCGTGGGGGTTGCCGAGGGCTCAATCGGCTGGCACCCCAACAACAAGCCCACGCAGAGCAGACCGGCGCCGAGGAGGCCTGGGCGACCCAGACCTCCTCGGCGCCGGTCTGCGGCCTTGCGGCACGGGCGCACAGAGGCGCCGCCGTCGAGGTCAGTTCTCACGCGACCCCTCTGCGGGTACGCTGCCCGATATCACGCCGCGGATCAGCGCGGTGGCGTCGGCAGTGGATGAGACGTCGCCCGCTGCCTGAGCCTCGCGAAGTGTCGCGATGAGCCGGCCGACTGCGGGCCCTTGAGGGACGCCCAGCGCCATGACATCGTCCCCCGATAGGAGCAACGGGGGATCGACGATCTCGTCGCGACAGTGGAAGTAAGCCTCCATAAGTGTCGTGGCGACCGCGATGGCACCCGACGCCGTCTCGGGCGCTGCCGGTGTCCTGGGACGCGCTGCAGCGCGTGCGATGAAGAGAAGCGCTGCGGCGACCCCGGCGTCACGTGTGGTCCTGAAGTAACGGAAGACCATGCGACGGGTCAGCGCGTCCGGGTAGTCAGGCGGCTCGGGTGATATCGCACGTCCCGGCTGTGCAAGGGCAGATGAGAGCCGTTCTGAACCCGTTGTATCCGCCGACAGCAGCGCCTGGAAGCCATCCTGGCCGATCAGCGTGAGACGGACGAACGCAATCTCGTTTCTGGAGAAGCGCAGCTCCTCCATCCTATGCTCCGCAAGCCGGGCTGCTTCCGTGCCGGCCTTCGTGGTGCCCGACCCAATCGCCGCTGCGTCGCAGAAGAGCGCGGCCCAACGCAGCAGATCGGCACGCGTTGTCTCGCTGCCCACCGGATGTGTGAGGTAGGGCTCCAGGTGGGACCTGTGTTCACGGCGTAGAGCCGGCGCAGGCGTTTCCCGCGGGCCCACACAGCCCTGCAGCGGACCCGCGCCGCAGCCGTCCGCGGCGTGATCGATGCGCAACACCTGCTCCAACGTACCGGCTGCAGGCACCGAATCTGCGCCTTCGGAGACGACGGCCTCCGGCAGCACCCGTGTGAGAAGCCCAAACGCCTGAAGCCATCGCACGCCCTCGGGCGCGGTCGGTAGCGACAGCAGCGTCATGAGCTCCGTGCGGATGCGCTCCGGGGCGACATCCAGGATGCTCTCCGCCTCGGTGCCGATGTGTCTGGCAGTCTCGCGCTCGATCTCCAGTGCCAACAGCATCGATAGGCGGATCGCCCGCAGCAACCGCACCGGATCGTCCCGGAAGCACGTAGGGCTCACCATCCTGAGCCTGGCAGTCGCCAGGTCCGTCTGCCCACCGGTCGGGTCGACGAGACATCCTCCCCGTGTGAGCGCCATCGCGTTGATGGTGAAATCGCGTGCACCGAGGTCTTCCTCAATGTCAGCCCCTCGCATGGTCGCGAAATCTATCGTTGCCGACGTGCCCGACGTCGGGTGCGTCACGATGGCCCGCCCCGTACCGCGCTCGCGGTCGAGGGCATAGTAGGCACCGCCGAGAGCGTTAGCGACCTCCCGTGCGATCCCCAGCCCGGATCCCGCAAGGACCAAGTCCCAGTCGTGGGGTACGCGATGAAGCAGCAAGTCGCGCACGGCCCCGCCGGCAAGCCAGATCCCGGTATCCGGTAGCAGGTGGCCGATAGCTTGGAGCGGCCAGGCAGGCACAGCATTGAAGGGTTGCGTCACGTCGGTAATCCTACTCCTGTTACGCGTGCCACCAAGCCGGTAGCAGCATCAGTGCGGCGCATTCTACTCGAGGCGCCGCACCGCTGGCATATACCTATAGAGATGTCCTACGGCAGACCGGTCACACGCGGGTCTGGTATTCCCCTTTGGTCGTGTCCACCCGGATCACGTCACCAACGTTGATGAAAAGCGGAACCTGGACCCTCAGACCGGTCTCGCACACGATCGTCTTGCTGGCACCCGTGGCAGTATCGCCTGCCACGGCCATCTCCGATTCGACGACCTCGAGTTCGATGGATGCCGGCAGGTCAATCCCCATCACCTCGTTCTCGTAGATGGTGAGGGCAACCTCCATGCCGTCCTTCAGAAAGCCGGCTTGGTCGCCCACCAACTCGCGGCTCACGCGATACTGCTCGTAAGTGCCGGAGTCCATGAAGTAGAACGAGTCGCCGTCCGTATAGAGATACTGCCCGGTCAGTCGCTCGACTTGTGCTTCCTCAAACCTTTGGCCGTTGAGGAAGTTCTTGGGGATAATCGCACCGGTCCGCATATTGCGGATTTTGGTGCGGATAATGGCGTTGCCCCGCCCGGGCTTGTAGTGCTGGTATTCGAGAACTTCGTACAGATCACCGTCCAGCAGAAACGTGGTTCCTTTGCGCAGCTCATTGGCATCGATCATGAGGCCTCCTCATTCTGTCCTGAACCACCATTATATGGCGTCGGACGGTTTCGTCAAGAAATCGAGTGAACGCCGCGCAGGTGGGGCTTGCGCGGATCATGTGAATGGTAGTATAATTCTCGTATCGTTATTTGGGTTTGCACGAAGCCACCTTTATCCGTATAATCAGAATCAAACCTTCGTGAAAGGAGTGTTGTGATGGGCCGTAAACCCCTAGCCGTGATACTGGTCGGTCTGATGATTCTCACTGCCTTCTTGGGGGGCTGTCGCAGGTCAGCCGCCCCCCCTATTGGCGAGCTCACCCCTGAAGAGGAAGCCACCGCTGCGATGCAGGAGGCCCAAGAGAACTCCGATCAGGGCGGTGAGTTGGTGTCTCCCCTCGCAACCATTCCTCCCAATGACGAGGGGACGCCAATGGCAACCGCGGAGCCAACGGTAGAGCTGACGGCTGAGCCCACGCCGGCGACGGAGCCCGATAACGATGAGACGCCGGTGCTCCAGGCGACCGCTATCCCTACGCCTGCGCCGACAGCCGAAGTCAGCAGTAGCGGCCCGACGACGTATGTCGTGCAGCCTGGCGACAATCTCTTCCGGATCGCCCTGAGATACAACATGACGCCGGAGGCTCTCGCCCAGGCAAACAATATCACCAACCCAGGACTGATCCGTGTGGGCCAGACGTTGACGATCCCGGCCGGTGGGAGTAGCTCGCCGACCACGCCGCCCTCGGTTCCCACGGGCTGCGAGACCGTCTACGTCGTACAACCGGGAGATAACCTGTTCCGGATCGCGCTGCGCTACGACTACAGCCAGTACTACCTGGCACAGGTAAACCACATCCCCAATCCGGCGGTCGTCTATGTAGGACAGCAGATCTGCATTCCCTAGACCTGCACCGAAGGACGGCCAGGGTAGCCTACGTGGGATGATGATACGCGTACAGAGCCTCGACAATGGTCGAGTCCGGCGGGTGCTTGCGCTTCAGCGCAGCACCCGCCGCCGTTTGCACGCAGGGTTGATGGTCGTAGAAGGGACACGCCTTGTCGAGGAGCTACATGCATCGTCGCTTACACCTGTCGAGGTCTTCGTCACACCCGCGTTTCTGACGGGTGATGAGGCTCGCGTGCTGGTGGACAAGTTCGCGGCCGAGACCGTGGTCGTTGAGGTGCCGGACGATGTGATGCGGGCGATGTCCGACACGGTCACGCCGCAGGGAGTTCTGGCCGTCCTTCCGCTCCCCGAGCTTGCGACCGGCGACGGTCCGCAGTACGTGCTGATTCCGGATCTGGTCCGCGATCCGGGGAATCTTGGGACGATGCTCAGGACGGCATGGGCCGCCGATATCACCCAGGTCCTACTCCCGCCGGGCTCGGTGGATCCCACGAACCCCAAGGTTGTCCGCGCCGCGATGGGCGCACACTTCCGGCTGCCGATTCGTAGCGCCGGGTGGGATGAGATCTGGGAGAGGGTGGGAGATGCGAGGGTGTTTGTTGCCGAGGCACGTCGTGGACAGCCCTACAACGAGGTCAACTGGCGCGGCGATGTTGCCCTCGTGGTCGGAGGCGAGGCTGCGGGAGCAGGCGGCGAGGCCCGCGCGGCGGCTGCCTACGTTCACATCCCTATGGCGCGCGGCGCCGAATCCCTCAACGCTGCGGTCGCCGCCGGCATTCTCCTGTTCGAAGGCGCCAGGCAGCGGCGGCTTACACCCGGCCGCTAAGCGCAGCGGCGATGATCTCGGCGTGATCGAAGGCGAGCGGCGGCAGCGCATCGACCCGCCACCACCTGGCGTCCGCGGCATCGTCGCCGGCGAGCGGTTCGGCACCTGCGAAGGCTCCCCGCGCCACGAAGGCCACGGAGACGGTCCATCCCCGTGGATCGCGGCCTGGGTCTCCGAACGCGCCGACTTGGCGGATGTCAATGCCGGTGAGACCCGTCTCCTCTGAGAGTTCGCGCAGGGCCGCCACCCTTGGCGACTCGCCATCCTCTACGAAGCCACCGGGGAGTGCCCATGTTCCCTCGAATGGCGGGTGCCCCCTGCGAACTAGCAGCACCTCCAAGTCCTCAGGGTCCGGCGTGCGCGTCCTGAGCAATACGACATCGGCGGTCAGTGCAGGCCGCGGGTGGTGATAGCAGTAGTGCGGCGGGCTCGCCGGAGGGTCGCCTCCGTGTCGCAAGCTACTGGGAGACGTGGTCCGCATCCCCGCTACCTCCGTTCTCGCTTTCGGGCTTCAGCCTTCTCGGTAAGGTCGGTCACCAGCGTCCGGACCGCGGTCAGTGAGAGCACTGAGATGAAGCCCGGCGACACGATGATGAGCAGGGGCACGGCGACGGAGATCACGAGGGCGACGACGGTGACCACGATAAACAGGAGCGTCTGGAAGGGCCTGATGATGGTCAGGAAGAGGCTGTTACGCAGCACCAGGAGCATCCGCGGGTCCTCGAGCTCCATCAGGAAGGACTGGGCATAGAAGGTGATACCCGTCCACAGCACCCCCAGGGCGATGAAGAGAGGTGTTGTCCACGGGGCCAGCGACGCGGCGAAGGCCGGGACGCCTGGTGAGTTGTAGAACCAGAGGTTGCTGCCGATCACGCCGTAGCCGAGGACGATGATAAAGAAGAGCAGCAATGACCGCGGGCCAAACTGCTTGATGCCGTCCCAGATGATCGCCCATGTCACGCCAAAGCCCCGAACGGCCCTCTGTCCGATGGTGTAGACGCCGGCGAGCACGAACGGGCCGGGCAGGATGAGCACCCAACTGACCGCATGCCCCAGTCCGAGGATGGCGTAGAAGAACAGCTCCTCGTAGAAGGCGACAGCGGCCTTTCCGATGATTCTCAAAGCGGTCATTGTGTATGCTCCTGGGGAATTGGGACCTCGGCCGTATGCACGCTTCAGAGACTACAGCGCAGCGCGGCAGATCAGACCCTTCAGGTAAGCACCCTCCGGGAAGGTCAGCGCGACAGGATGGTCGCTCCCCTGGCTGAGGCGGCCGACAATCTGGACGTCTCTTCCCGTATCGAGCGCGGCGCCGAAGATGATCTTCTGGAAAAGATCCTCGCTGATTGCACCGGAGCAGGAGAAGGTGAAGAGCAGGCCGCCGGGCTTCAGCAGGTGAATGGCCTGCATATTGATGTCCTTGTAGCCGCGGGCAGCCCGCTGGACGTCGCGCTGTGTGAAGGCGAACTTCGGAGGATCGACCACGATGACGTCGAACGCCTGTTCGTCACGTCTGAGTTGACGCAGTACCTTGAAGGCATCGGCCGCTACGTCCCGTACCCGCGCTGAGTCCAGCCCACTGAGCGCCAGGTTCTCCTGGCCCAGCGCCAGCGCCGCAGCCGATGAGTCGACGTTTGTAGCTGTGGCCATGCCGTGGCTGAGTCCGCAGACCGTGAACGCACCCGAATACGCGAAGACGTTGAGCATTCGACTGTTCGGACCACCATAGCCAGTCACCATTTGCGAGAAGCGTGCTCGATTCTCGCGTTGGTCAAGATAGAAGCCGGTCTTGTGTCCCTGGAGGAGATCGACGACATACGGAATGCCGTTCTCGACGATCTGAGTGCGTGACGTCGGCATCTCCCCTCGCAGTAGCCCTGTGCGCCCCCCCAGCCCCTCTCGTTCCCGAACGTCGACGTCACTTCGCTCGTACAACGTGCGTGGATCCAGTAGCTCCCAGAGGACGTCTGCCAGCATCTCGCGACGCATCTCCATGCCCGCGGTCAGGACCTGGACCACCACCGCGTCAGCGTACTGATCGACAACCAGCCCGGGAACGCCGTCCGACTCCGCAAACACGAGGCGATACGCCGTGGTAGTCGGGTCCTCGCGAAGCGGCCGTCGGAGCTCGATGGCGCGAGCGAGGCGATCGCGCCAGAAGGCGGGTGTGTCAGGCGCGTCAGACGCGACCCACGAGACGAGGCGAACCCGGATCTGCGATTCGGGGCTGTAGTGCCCCCATGCCAGAAAGGCGCCCTTACTGTCGAGGACGGCGACCAGCGCGCCGGGTGCGGGCTCGCCCTGCACCTTGCCGATGCCTCCTGAGAAGATCCACGGGTGGTGGCGCAGGACGGAGGCGTCCCGACCGGGTCTCAGCACGACACGCGGGGGTTGGCTAGGCATTTGACACTCCAGTCGCTGAGGGGGTATCTGCGAGCCCGACTGAGCTGGGACCGGTCGGCATTACGGTTCACCTACCATCTGCTTGAGGATCTGCTCCAGTTGCTGCTGTTCCGCACCGTAGCACGTCCAATCGCCGGCCGTGAGGCACGCCTGGGCAGCCTGGTAGTGATTCCAGGCCTCTGTCGCCAGTTCCCCCAACGCGGTGCCTTCTGGAGGCGGGGCGGTGCCACTTGTACTGCCTTCACCAAAGAGCTGCAGCAGCGCGTCGGCGAGCGTAGGGCCCATCACCACACCGTCACGGTAGGCCGCGATGACGCGGACCAGTTGCGGTAACTGACCCGACTCGGCCTCGAGATAGAGCGGCTCGACGTAGAGGAAGGCATCGTTCAGCGGGATCACGAGGAGGTTGCCGCGGAGGACTCGCGATCCTCGCTGGTTCCACAGCGAGAGCTGCTGTGAGATCGACGGCTCCTGATCGATACGACCCTCGATCTGCAGCGGGCCGTAGATCAGGCGGTCCTTCGACAGCTTGAATACGCCCAACTCACCGTAGTGCTCGCCATCGCATCGTGCGAACAGCCACGCGACCATGTTCTGCTTCTGGCTTGGCACGTACGGGCGGATGAGCATGAACTCGAGGTCGTCTGATCCGGGTAGCCGCATCGTGACGTAGTAGGGCTCCATCGCTTGCTGGGATGTCTCGACCAGCTCCTGCGGCACGTCCCAGAGATCCTCACGATTGTAGAAGACCTGCGGGTCGCGCATGTGATAGGTGGCGTAGAGTTCGGACTGGGTGAGGAAGAGGGTCTCGGGATAACGCCAGTGCGCGCGCAGTGAAGCCGGCATCGCGTCTGCGGGCTCGAAGAGGCCCGGGAAGATCTTGGCATAGGTCGCGGCGACGGGATCCGTCGGGTCAATCAGGTAGAAGTGGATGGTGCCCGAATAGGCGTCTATCGTCACCTTCACGCTGTTGCGCATGTAGTTGAGTCCGCCCATGGGCTGAGAGTACGGAAAGTGGTCCGACCAGGTGTAGGCATCCATCAGCCAGACCAGCTTCCCGTCGTCGATCACGGGGTAGGGGTCGCTGTCGTACATCAGCATAGGCGCGATCGTCGCGGCCCGGTCCTGAATGGTACGGTGAAAGAGGATACGACTCTCGCTGGAGAGCGCCGATGAGACGAGCAGCTGGGTGCTGCCGAAGCGGGTGGCGAGCAGCGCTCGCTGCAGGACGCCGCCCAGCCGGACGCCATCCGGCCCGGAGTAGCGGGCGTAGACGTTGGCGTCGCCCTGGGGATAATCGAACTCGTCCTCGGAGGCGTTGACCAATGCGTATTCGCGCGTCTTCTCGCCGAAGTAGATCCCGGGGCGGTCGATCTGCAGGACCGGGTCCCGACTGGCAGGCGGAATGTCGCGCACGAGGAGGTCGGGCAGCCCCTCCGCCGTCACAGCGTTCACCGAGCTGAGAGCCATCCCGTAGCCATGGGTGAAGAGAAGGTGGCGGTTCACCCAGGTCTGGGCCTGATCGGCGAGCTCATCGACGTCCAGTTCGCGAGCAGCCAACATCACCTGGGTCAGGCCGCTGTTGATCTGGTAGCGGTCGACGTCGACATCGTCAAAGCTGTAATAGAGTCGGATCTCCTGCAGTTGGCCGAAGGTCCTCAGGAGTGGCCGGTAATCCCACAGCCGCACGTTATTGAGCACGTCGGCGCTAGCCTCAAGATCTTGGGCTGTCAGAACGCCGGCCCCGGAATAATCCTGTTCAGCGATCCGGTCCAGCCCGTAGGCGTACCGCGTGAATGCGATGTTGTGTTCGATGTAGGGACGCTCCAGGATGAACTCATTGGGTTCGACTCTGAACTGCTGCACGAAGCTCGGGTAGAGCGGGGCCACGATGGTGAGACCCAGCCAGAAGAGGCCGATGCCGACCAGTAGCTTCCACTGTCGCACAAAGAGGTTGGCGATCAGCGTGAGGGCTGCGGCGAAGAAGAGCACGGCCTGGATAGTATAGATCGGCAGTCGCGCGTGTATGTCGGTATAGCCTGCGCCGAAGACCACGCCACCGTTTGTTTGGAGGAGCGCCAATCGCCCCAGGAGCCTCTCAACGCCCATGAGGCCCAGCCAGGTGCTACCAAGAAGCGACAGGTGCGCGGTGACGCCGCGGGAACGGATCTGGCCGAAGATGGCGAAACGCGCGAGCACGCCGAGGAAGGCGAGCGCTACGAGGACCTGGAGCCTGCCCAGAAGCGCCTGGTACCAGGGGAGCTGAAAGACGTAGAAGCCGGCGTCTCGTCCGAATATCGGGTCTGCCATCCCGAACGGCACGCCCTCACGTGCGACAAGATACGTGCGCCAGAGGCTGTTGAACGAAAACCCCAGGATGGCGCCGGCGACGATGGCGCCGACTGTGAATAGCAGCTTGAAGGGGCGGGTTGGGATCTCGATCTGCTGGCGCTGCGGTTCGCTGCTCCGGCCGTTGCCCGGTGTCCTTCCTGCGGCGTAAGGACCGGTCGTGAAGGGGACCTGGCTCACGAGGCGCGCCATAGGGGCGATCCATTGCGGTATCAGGCTCCAGTTCAGCAGCAGGAAGGCGATGCTCGCCCCCATCGCGACACCGGCGAGCGTTGCCCCGGCGCCGAACCGGGTCAGCCAGATCTGCGTCAGATCCAGGCTCCTGAACCAGGCGACCTCCGTGTAGAGGCGGGCAAACGCCGGCGAGAAGATGCAGACCAGAAGGACCACCAACGATATGCCGATGATGCGGTAGGTTCCGTCTCTGTTGGGCGCGGTGCGATGGGTCATGGTGTCTCCTTCATGTGCGGCGCCTGTGGAGCCGCTACGAGGAGTATAGCCCAATCGGCCGAGTCTGCCATCCTCGAGCACAGACTGCGTCTCGTCCGGCGGCCGGTACTCGGTTCACGCCTATAGGTAGCGATCCCGGCACGCGGGCTTTCGGTTTCTATCGACTGACTTGAGATTCTCTTATGTCCCGTTCAATTGTTTGCGCGTTGCGACGATTTGTGCTATTATTGCCATGCTATGGATGGGCCGGTGCGCCGGCGGACCTTGGGAGATGGCGTAGTAGTGGAGGTAAGGGTGATGACAAGCGTGAATCGGTTCTTCTCGAAGGATAGACTGGTGATGGTCAGCCGTAGTGTGAGCCATGTGACCGACCTGGAGCCGCCGGGGTAGAGCGCTTTCGCCTCTCGAGCCCCCGCCAACCGGAGAGTCCTCGATAGAGGGCGCCGGGTTGCGGGATACAGGCGAATAGCAGCAATACCTTTCGGCGAGCGGGTCAGACGCATGTGTCTGTTGTGGGCAGGATTCGCCCACACATGATTGCGGCAAAGCCCCGCTCGTTTTGCGTGTCTGGCACAGACGTGGCAGGCGAGAGGGCCCAGAATCCGCAGTTACTCGGCAGCGGTCACTGAAAAAATGGCCGAGCCGCGAAAAATGAGGAAGCCAAAGATGTCAATGAAGCGCAATCGCAGCGTCGCCGCAGACGCATACCTGGATCTGAAGCCGACACTATCTAAGCATCGGACCGTCGGGCTGTATCGGCTGATGCAAGGGTACCGGTGGCTGTATGCCGGCGCTCTCGTGGCCGTGGCGGTCGGAGCATCGGTGCGTTCGCTCTACTACCGCCTGATCCAATACATAGTCGACAACGTCCTGGGCAAGCCGGAAGCCGTCGGAAGGCTGCCGCTCATGGCGGGCGCGTTCGTCGGTCTCGCCGCCCTGGAGGGGCTCTTCGCCTACCTGCGCGGCACTTGGTCGGCGAAGACATCCGAGGGCATCACGCGTCGGGTGCGCAACTATCTCTTTGATCACATCCAGCGCCTGCCGTTTGGATTCCACGACTACGTCAAGACCGGGGAGCTGATCCAGCGCTCCACATCGGACGTGGATGCCGTGCGCCGCTTCTACGCGGATCAGGCGCTGGGTATCGGTCGAATCGTGGCGCTCTTCGTCGTGAACCTGGGGATGCTGCTACAGATGAGCCCGCGCCTGGCCTGGGTTTCGATCGTCGTCATGCCGTTGGTCGTCGTGATGTCCTACTTCTTCTTCGGTCGTGTCACCAAGGCGTACGAGGCGTACCAGGAGCAGGAGGCGAAGCTCTCCACGGTACTCCAGGAGAATCTGACGGGAGTTCGGGTAGTGCGCGCCTTCGCACGGCAACGCTACGAGAAGGACAAGTTCGATCGTGAGAATCTGGAGAAATACCAACGCGGGCGCCGGCTGACGCTGATGCACTCGCTCTACTGGCCCCTCTCTGACACGCTTTGCGCTGCGCAGACGGTCCTGGCGATGGGCGTTGGGGCAACCATGGCCCTTCGGGGTCAGATCACCGTCGGGACCTATCTGGCTGCCATGGGTATGGTCACCTGGATCATCTGGCCGTTGCGCAACCTGGGGCGGTTGATCGTCCAGATCTCGACCGGCCTGGTCTCCTACAAGCGTGTCTCTGACGTCATTCGTGAGGATCGGGAGACGATCCACGATGGCGTCGGTGCCGCTGGGGACGTCCGTGCGCGGCGAGGTCAGTTTCGACAACGTGAGCTTCTCCTACGAGCCGCGGGCCGTGTTCGAGGATGCACCCGCGGCCCCGGCGAAGAACCCGCGGGCCGCAAAGCGGCGGAAGGAAGCCGCGCAGCAGAAGGAGGCCGCGGATAAGGCTGCCGGCAAGACCCCGGAGCACGCGCCGGTGGAGGTGCTTCACGACGTCACCTTCAGGTGTGAGCCCGGTCAGGCCATCGCACTCTTGGGATCGACGGGATCGGGGAAGACCAGCATCATCAACTTGCTGCTGCGCTTCTACGATTACCAGGAAGGGAGCATCAAGCTCGACGGTATCGAGCTGACCGAGTACCCGCGGGCGGTACTGCGGCGCAACATCGGGATCGTGGAGCAGGAGCCGTTTCTCTTCTCGCGGAGTATCCGAGAGAATATCGCCTACGGGACGGATACCGACGTCTCGGATGATCAGATCGTCGCCGCAGCGCAGGCTGCCGCGATTCACGACATCATCCTCACGTTCCCGGAGGGGTATAACACGATCGTGGGCGAGAAAGGCGTGACGCTATCGGGAGGCCAGCGCCAGCGCGTGGCTGTCGCCCGCGCGCTCCTGAAGGATCCCCGCATCCTCGTCCTAGATGACGCAACCTCGTCGGTGGACACGGAGACCGAGGAACAGATCCAGGCGGCGCTGGCCCTGCTGATGGAGAACCGGACGACGTTTATCGTGGCGCACCGGATCCAGACCGTGATGGACGCCGACCTGATCCTGGTCCTGGACAAGGGGCGCGTCGTTCAGTCCGGGACGCACGAGAGCCTTATCCGGCAGGAGGGGCTCTATCGCGAGATCTACGATATCCAGTCACGGATCGAATCGGAAGTTGAGCACGAGATTGAGCGCACCGGCGAGCCGGAAACCGCTCCGGTGCTTGAAGGACGGTGGTAGAGATGAGTCACCAATTCGAAGAGGAAGACTTCAGCACGAAGCTGAATGGACGTGTACTATGGCGCATGCTGCAGCAAGTGCGACCGTACTGGCACTGGGCCCTGGGCCTGATGCTTCTGATCGCCTGTACGGCGGTTCTGGATTCCTACTTCACGTACCTGAGCAAGCAGATCATAGATGAGGGAATCGTGAAGGGGAACCAGGCGCTGCTCGTGCACCTCCTGCTGCGCTATGGTGGCCTGGCCGTGCTGCAGGCGACTTCAGTGTTTGGCTTCATCCTCCTCGCCGGCTTCCTCGGCGAACGGGTGCAGTACGATATGCGTCAGAAACTGTTTGACCATCTCCAGGAGCTGACCTTCTCGTACTTCGACAAGACGCCGGTGGG
Source organism: uncultured Chloroflexia bacterium (assembly GCA_963775195.1). GTDB lineage: Bacteria > Chloroflexota > Anaerolineae > B4-G1 > SLSP01 > PWVB01. The sequence continues at coordinate 351,606 of CAVZIC010000015.1, read as the reverse complement.
CTGGATCATGTCGCGCGTCACGTCCGACTCGGAACGCATCGCCGACCTGGTGACCTGGGGGTTCGTAGACATCACCTGGGCTGTGTTGAACGTGATCACGTCCATCGCTTTCATGTTAACAATCAACGCGAAGCTCAGCCTGGTCGCGGTGGGCATCGTGCCGGTCATGATGGCGCTGGCCTTCTGGTTCAGGCAACTCATCCTGTTCCAGTACCGTGAGGTCCGCAAGCTGAACTCTCAAATCACCGGGGCCTACAACGAGAATATCAGCGGGGTGCGCGTGGTGAAAGCCATGGTGCGCGAGCAGCGCAACGCGGAGGAGTTTGGCGAGAAGACGGCGAACATGTATCACGCATCGTACCGGGCCGCGTGGCTCTCCGCGCTCTTCCTCCCCGTGATCCAGATCGTTGGGGCGACGGGTACAGGTGCCGTCATCTGGTACGGGGGGCTCCGGGTCGGCGCGGTCAACGTCCTGGGCACCGCGATGACGATTGGCGGCATCCAGGCCTTCCTCAGCTATCTGACCTTCATGCTATGGCCAATCCAGGATATGGCGCGGGTCTACGGCGAGATGCAGCGGTCGATCGCGTCGGCCGAGCGGATCTTCTCGCTGATCGACGCAGACCCCGACGTTGTCGACCGCGAGGGAGCCGAGGAACTGGACGGTATGGAGGGCGCGGTCGAGTTCGACGGTGTGGGCTTCAGGTATGAAGAAGGCAAAAACGTTCTCGAGAATCTGAGCCTGCGGGTAGCGCCCGGCGAGCATATCGCACTGGTGGGCCCCACGGGCGGCGGGAAATCCACGATCGTCAACCTCGTCTGCCGGTTCTATGAACCGACGGAGGGCGTGATCCGGATCGACGGGCGCGATTACACCGAGCTCACGCAGCACGCGGTCCAGTCGCGGGTCGGCATGGTGCTCCAGACGCCGCATCTTTTCTCCGGCACGATCCGTGAAAACCTGCGCTACGGTCGCCTCGACGCCACGGACGAGGAGATCGAGGCAGCGGCCAAGTTGGCGCACGCACACGACTTCATCACCGGGCATGGATCGGGGCTACGACGAGGAGGTAGGGGAGGGGGGCAATCTCCTCAGCGTCGGGCAGAAGCAGCTACTCAGCATCGCGCGGGCCGTGCTGGCGTCGCCCGACATCCTGATCCTGGACGAGGCGACCAGTTCGGTTGATACGTTGACCGAGGCGCTCATCCAGCGTGGCATGGAGGCGGTGATGGCGGGTAGGACCAGCTTCGTGATCGCTCACCGCTTGTCGACGATCAAGCGGGCCGACCGGATCTTGGTGATCGACGGCGGACGGATCGCGGAGATGGGCTCACACGAGGATCTGATCCGGGCGCGCGGCCACTACTACGAGCTGTACACGCGTCAGTTCCGCCGGGAGCGTGAGCTGGCCTACGCGTAGCAACGATTGGACCAATCTTCCGAGATTGGTCCAATCGTATCGTTACCATCATCCCTGCCAGTCGGGCGTCAGCGTGACCGGACGCGGGATCCAGGGGGTGAGGGTAGGGGTCGGGGTCTGGCAGATCACGGCTTTCTCGACCCACGGGGCGAGGTCGGGCTGCGCCACCATTAGCCGGCGGTAGATACTCTCCGCCTCGCGGCAGCTCCCGATCTCCAGGTAGGCGCGGGCCAGGCGCTGGTTGAGCGCTGTGATCGGGTCCGCCGTGACGTAGGTCAGCGTTGTGTCGCCGCGTGCCACCTTGCCCGCGGCGCTCTCCAGCACGACCGCAGCCTCGGCATAGCCGTGCGCCGCCAAGTAGGCCTCTCCGAGTGTGTACCAGACGAGCGCCGGTGCTCCGGGCTCGTCTCGCAGGCCGGCAACCAGGAGATCGACTGCCGCAACCGGATCACCTGCGGCGAGCAGCGCGGTGGCGCGGTAGTGTGGCGCGAGCTGGCTATCGGGATGCTCGGCGACGTAGCTCTCGGCCAGTGCCGTCAAGCCGGCGGCATTGCCGAGGGCCACGGCAGCGCGCCAACGATCATCGAAGAGCGCCGGTGCGAGTGCGGGATCCAGTGCTTCGGCGATGCCCAGCGCGTGGTCGGCGCTGGCATCATTTCCCAATCTCCTGAGGACGACGCCGAGGAGGGACCACGCTTCGGCGCTCGCGGGATCCAGGCCAATGGCCCGCCACGTCCGCTCCTCCGCCTGGACATAGCGCGCCTGCTGAAGTGCCAGTCGCGCCCCAAGGAGCTGGATCTGCGCCGTCTCGCCGGCATCACTGCCGTCAAGGCTATCCCAGATGAGCTGGGCGGCGTCTGTGTCGCCGATCAGCAGTGCGCGGCCGAACGGTGCCATGTCGAGCGCGCCGGAGGGTTGCAGCCACGCCGGCTGGCGCGTCGGCATCTGGGCCCAGGTGGGTGAGGGGCGGGGCGCTCCCCGTGGCACGAGAGCTGGCGTAGGAGCGCCGCGTCCACGGGAGAGCATCAGCATGCCGGCGCCGGCGACCAGCAGAAGCGCGACGAGGGCAAGCCGGTGCCGTTTGATCATTCTGTGAGGGTGGGGCGGTGCGGGATGGATGGCTTGTCGGCACGCCGCCGGGCCTGTCGGAGCCCGCGATACTTGAGCATTTCGTAGTAGCCCATCATACCGCTCAGCAAGAGTCCCCACGACGGAGTCGCGGTAGCCCTTGAGGGTGACGAAACGCCACCAGATGTGACGGAGGGCCACCGTGTAGGGGGCGTAGATGCGCGCATCCGCTCCTTCGGCAACCAGCACGCCGACATCGTAGGAGAGATACCGGCGCTGCTTCTCCAAGAACTGGCCCAGGTTATCGTAGTTGTAATGGATCAGAGGCGATTCGAGGTGACCCGCCTCCCCATCGAGTACGACCAACTCGTGCACGGCGCGACCGGGGTCATAGCGAGCGAATCCACGCCGCAGGAGACGCATCTGGTAATCCGGGTACCAGCCCGTCGCGCGCATCCGGTGGCCAAAGATGTAGTTGTGCCGCGGTATCCACCAGCCTACCTTGTCATCCTGCGCGACCACGCGCCGTGTTTCGGCTGCGAGGTCGGCGGTAGCACGCTCGTCGGCATCGACGAATAGAACCCAGTCGGCCTCGACGGTATCGAGTGCCACGTTTCGGTTGTGGGCATAGTTCGTCCACGTGTGCTGGATGACCGCGGCGCCTGCCTCCTGGGCGAGTGGGACGGTGGCATCGGTGCTGAACGAATCGAGCACGATGACACCATCGGCCCACAATAGGCTTTCGACGCAGGCGGCGATGTGGCGCGCTTCGTTGTACGTGAGGATGACAGCCTTGACAGAGGTCACGCCCACGCCCCCAGTATGGCATCATAGGCGGCGGTCCATGCTTCGTCGCCGGTCTCGCTGCGGCGCGCCTCGAAGACGCTGCGGACCGCGCGTTGCACGATAGCTCGTGTCAGCGTGCCGCGGTGCTTTCGGTAGAGCCGGGCTCGACTCTCCCACAGGTAGCGCGTCGTCGCTGCTTGCGCTTGCCGGGTGCTGGCCCCGCCCACGTGGGTCACGGTGGCCGATGGGACCAGCCACCGCTCCCATCCGGCCTTCCGCATTCGCCAGGCCCAATCGATCTCCTCGCAGTACATGAAGAACTGCGGGTCGAGCAGGCCCACCTGGTCGACCGCCTCGGCGCGGACCATCATCGCCGCTCCGAGCGGGTGGTCGATCTGGACAGCCCGGTCGCGAGCGAACCACGCGGCGGGATAGCGTCCATTGACCGCTGTGTAATAGAGACGCTGGGGCATCAGGCCCAGCGAGAAGAGCGCCTGGCCGATCCCGGGGAAGCGGAATGCGCACTCCTGTAGCGAGCCGTCGGTGTTGAGCAGTTTTGGGCTCACGAGGCCGGCCCTGGGATGGTCGTTGAGGAATGCCAGCAGCCGGCGGATGGTCCCCGGTGACACAATGGTATCCGGGTTGAGGAGCCAGAAGTAGCGTGCGCTACCCCGCAGCCGGTTGAGCGCGAGGTTATTGCCCCCAACAAAACCGAGGTTCGTCTTGCTGGGCTCCAACGTGACCCACGGGAAGGCCCCCCGCACCATGTCGGGTGTACCGTCGCTTGATGCGTTGTCCACGACCCAGACCAGGGCATCGAACGCCATCGCCTGCGATGGCCACCTGGAGGCTCTCCAGGCAGCGCGCCAGATGGTCCCTCACGTTCCAGGAGACAACGATCACGGCGAGGTCGACGACTGCATCGCTCAAGGCGGGCCTCCCCTGACCTGCGTCAGGACTTACGGTTCCCAGATCGTTACGAAATTGGGGTCAACACGATTGTTGACGTCCGCAATCTCCACATCCTCGTGGATCAGACCCGCCCAGTAATAGAGTGGGTTCCGCACCGGCACGTCAACGATTTGTACACAGCCCGTCACCAGCGACCGGGCGCGCGGGGGCAGGTACCAATCTCCGTTGCGCTGCACCAGGTCGACCCCCGGCCGGCCGATGCCCCAGCGGAAGGGGTAGTTCCGGAGGCTGGTGTCGATAGTCCATTGCGACACGGAAAACGCCCGACTCTTCAGACCAGCCCAAGGTATTGAAGTTCTGGTCGCTGCGATACGGCGTGCCCGGCCACGGGCCGGTGGTTCGGATGTACGTGTCACTGTCGTTCTCGACGGTGACGGTGAAACAGAGGGTATCGGAGAGCACGAGGGTTGTGGCGGAGTAGTCCACCTCAGCATTGACGATGTAGGCTCGGGGCAGCCCGGCGTCCACTAACTCCAACGTGGTGCTCACCTGCACCTGCTGCCCCATCTCGTCGCGCGCCTCGGCCCATAGCTCATAGACGCCGTCCGGGGGCGGCTCGCTGCCCGCGTCGATGCCACCGTCATAGTCGTAGGTGTGCCAGCCCGCCGCGTTGGGCTCGGTGAGCTGCTCGTTCTCCGCTATCGGGTGTTCCAGCCCGTCGGCGCCTTTGAGGTAGACGCGGAGCTCGCTGACGTCCTTTTCCAGCACCAAGTTGATCGTCACACGGTCGTCGATGCCGTCTTGGTTGGGTGAGAACGTCTTTGGCGAGACGCTGAACCCGCGAATCCCGGGGGGCGCGGCATCGGCCTCCCGGATCGTCAATGTGCCGGTCACCGTTTCGGGGCTGCGCCCGATGCCTTTGGCGGTGAGCGCCCACGTGTAAGGCCCGTCCGGCAACATGCGCTGAACGATGGTATAGGCTGGAGACGCCTCCCCGGGCTGCCGATAGCCATCCACCACGCCGCCGAAGTAGACCTGTGTATGGGTCCTCGCTTGCACCGAGGAGTCGCGGGGGACGGAAGGTGTAGGAGATCCCGGACGTGTCGTAGAGCAACATGCTGACCTCGGCGCTCTGGTTCAGCCGGAACGCCACCTTCGCCAGGTCTGTGTCGCCGTCGGCATTCGGGGTGATGACCGAGGGCGACACGGAGACGTTCTGGAGTAGCGAGCGGGGCCCACACGCCACGAGCAGTGTCGCCGCCAGCCCGGCTGCAAGGGCCAGGAGCAGACGGCCGATAGCCGCGGGCCGACACCACGATGCAACGGTCAGTCCACGCCCTCGTGCGGCGTCGTGGCGCGGGCGGGTGGTCTCGTCAGGGAGTGTCTTCATTGCCGGGTAGAAACCACGCCGAAGGTCGTCGGAGTCAGATCTTGTCATGTTGGGTCTCTCGGATGCTCCGAGTGTACCAGACATCGACGGGATGACAACATGATTTGCCTATCCGGCGCCGATGCGTTACAATGGCAGCGGAGGAGAATCAAGTATGAAGTCCCGTGCATCCCGTCGCGGGGTCGTGTTGCTGCTCCTGCTGCTCCTGTTCACGGTTGTCCCACCGTTGCGTGCCCAGGAGGCAACTAACGATCCCGTTATGGCGCTCATGGCTCGGATGACCCCCGAGGCCAAGATAGGACAGCTCGCGCTTGTTACCTACCCCGGAACCGATGTGGGCCAGGCGTCCGAGATTGCCGATCTTATCCGCACGTACCGGATCGGCGGCGTGCTGTTGCGTCCGCAGAACGGTAACTTTGGCGTTTCGGGGATAGAGACGGCCGAGGCCATCTCGATCACGAACCAGCTCCAGACGCTCGCCTGGGATGCCGCTGCGCTGGGAGCCCTACCTGCTGGCGAGGATCCGAGTGGTTCCACCGCCTCCCCCTACATTCCTCTGCTGATTGGGCTGCAGGCCGCCGACGCGGGCATCGCGCCGGTCGAACTCATCTCGGGAGCCTCAGACTTGCCTACGTCGATGGCGCTCGGCGCGACGTGGGACCCGCAGATCTCAAAGGCTGCCGGCGAGGTGATGGGTGCCGAGCTCAAGGCGCTCGGCTTCAACCTCTACTTGGGTCCCGACTTGGACGTGCTTTATACCCCCAAGCCCGGGGATCCGGCCGATCTTGGCACGCAGGTGTTCGGCGGCGACCCTTTCTGGGTGGGGGAGATGGGCACGGCCTACATTGCCGGCCTCCACGAGGGCGCCGAGGGTCAACTTGCTGTAGCACCGCGCCACCTTCCGGGACTGGGGAGTGCCGACCGCCCCCTTGAGGATGAAGTGCCAACGGTGCAGGAGCCGCTGGAGCAGCTCAAACAGATCGAACTTGTCCCGTTTTTCGCTGCCGCCAAGAGCCTGCCCGGCACCGCCGTCGAGGCGGCGGACGCATTCCTGGTCACGCACATTCGCTATCGTGGCTTTCAGGGCAACAATATCCGGCGCACGACGAGGCCCATCAGCCTGGATGCACCGGCCTTGCAGTTAGTGACCAGCCTGGCGGAGGTTGAGCCCTGGCGGAGCGCGGGAGGCGTGCTGATCGCCGATAACCTGGGTCTACCCTCCGTCCAACTGCTCTACGACCCCACAGGTCTCACGTTCAATGCACGCCGCGTCACTCAGGACGCGCTCAGCGCCGGCAACGATCTGATGATCTTGGACCACTTTGGCTCCGAGACCAACTGGAGCGTTCACTTCGCAAACGTGCGCGACACGCTCAAGTTCCTCACGGCGCGGTACATCGATGAGCCGACGTTTCAGGCCCAGGTCGACACCGCCGTGTATCGAATCCTGTCGATGAAGCTTCGGATCATGCCCTCGTTCAGCATCGAATCATTGCAGCGGGATACTGAGGTCTCGCTGGCGGCATTGGGGTCTGGCGAAACGGTAGCCACACAGACGGCCCTGGAAGGGCTTTCACTGATCTTCCCGCTGTCGGACGACCTGCTACCCTCGCCACCTCAGGACGGCGAGTCGATTGTTGTCTTCACGCAGGAGCGGCAGATGGCCGTGGGCGACGGCGTGGACCCGGTGATGCTGCTCGATGCCGACGTGATTCCCCAGGCTATTTTGCGCTTCTACGGGCCCAGCGGAATGGGTGTGGTGCGGGCCACTTCAGTGAAAGGCTTCAGCTTCGAGCGATTTGGTGCTGGCACTGGATGCACCGGCGACCGTTGCTGAGGGCGAGGAGCCACTGCCGGAACAGGTCACGGCCGTACGCAGCGCGCTGCGCAATGCGGGATGGGTCATCTTCGCAACCGCGGGCATCGATCCCGACGATCCGACCAGCATGGCCCTCAAACGTTTCCTGGCAACGCAGGCCAACCTGCTCGACGCGCGCATGGTGGTGCTGGCCTTCGGGCCGCCCTATGAACTGGACACGACCGAGCTGAGCAAACTGGCTGAGTACTATGCGCTCTACTCGCCGGGAAGCGCTTTTGTTGAGGCCGGGGTTCGCGCCCTCTTCCAGGATGTGCTGGCGCCGGGAGCGTCGCCTGTGGATATCCCGGCGCTGAACTACACGCTTTCCGAGCAGATGATGCCCAACGCCGACCAGACGATCTCGCTCGCCATCGTGGACGAGGCCGGTACCGAACTCACAACGACCGCGAAGTCCGATATCCACGTCGGCGATGTGCTCTATCTGAAGACCGGGGTGATCGTAGATGGGAACGGGCACGTTGTGCCTGACGGCACGCCGGTTCAGTTCAACCTGAGCTACCCACAGGAAGGCTCGCGGAACAGCGTGGTTGGCGAGACGCTTGATGGCATTGCCAGCGCCTCCATCTCGCTTGATCGTGTGGGACAGCTGAACGTCTCGGCGCAGTCAGAGCCCGCCGTATCGTCGACGCGCCTTGAGCTGACCATCCGGGACGATGGTGTGACGATCACGGAGATCGAGCCAACGGAGGTCCCAACGGTCACACCGGTTCCCACGCCCACGTCTACACCTGAGCCGACGGCGACACCCAACCCCGTGCCGGCGAAGATCGGGCAGCTTCCCGACCATCCGTCGCTGCCCCAGCCGAGCCGCGGGGCGCTTATCCGTTGGGCGCTGGCTGCATCAGTGGCCATCTTCGTGGTGACGTACCTGTGGTCCAGGGAACGGTCGCAGATCGCTGAGCTTGCCACGATGGTGGCCCTGTCGAGCATGATCGGTAGCCTCTGCGGATATATCTTACTGATGGCCGCGGCACGTTGGTGGCTGCCCTTCATACGCTTTGCTTTGGTGGGGCGCGAGTACCTTGTGGGAGTCGCCGTCGCGGCCGTGGGGTTGCTAGCCTTCTCCGTGGCTTCGGCGGTTCCATATAGTGAGGAAACCACCACCGGACGCCCTCGGCCGGCTACGCCAAGCCAGCCACTCGACGGGCGGGATCGTACTCCTACGGCTGATGCGGCTGACGACGGGGCGCCGGCTCCGTCGGATAGGGCGGCACAGCACGTGCGATCGGACGCCTCGCAGCGAGCGACGTCGCAGGTCCTTGCGGATTCGCCGTCCGAGGGTGCTGCCGTGGTCAGGGAGTGATCAGGACCGCGGCGGCAATCAGAATTCCGGTGGCAATCAGGAGCGGCAGGTTCCTCCGTAGCGTTGCGCGCCACTCGTCCCCGGTCAGTACCAGGGGGGCCAGCGATGGTGGAAGCTGGGCGCCCTGCAGCGTTGCCGCAAACATAGCAATGGTCTCGGGACGATCGTCAGGGTGGAGCGCAAGAGCGTGCAGGATCGCCTTCTCCACACCGGGAGAGACGTGGGGGTTGATCTCGCGCGGCGGAATCAGTGCCGCCGGGCGCAGAAAGCGCTCGCGGGCCGTCGCCGGTGTACGTCCGGTAAGCAGGTGATAGAGCGTGGCGCCCAGAGCGTAGACGTCCGTGCGCACGTCCGTGTGTGAGTCATCGCCGCCGTACTGCTCGAGGGGTGTATACGCTGCGGTTCCCTGGCCCTGAACCACCGTCACGGTGCGGGCCTCGTCGCTCGTGAGCAGTTTGACGAGGCCGAAGTCCACGAGTTTGAGCAGGCCCGAAGGGGTCAGTTTGATGTTGCTGGGTTTGATATCCCTGTGGAGCACCGGCGGGTCCTGGCTATGCAGGAAGCTCAATGCGTTACACAGCTGGTTGGCCCAATCGAGCACGCGGGTCTCCTCCAGGAAGTGATGCTCCGAGAGAGCCTCGTCAACCAGTTCGCGGAGGTTGTGCCCCGGGACGTAATCCATTACCAGGTATTCGCGACCGCCCTGTGTGAAGTAGTCCGACACCTTGGGTAGGTTCGGATGATCGAGACGCGCCAAGACGGACGCCTCTTGCCTGAACTGCTCCTGGAGTTGGATCAGCGACTCCTCGCTGGCGTCGGCCTCGGGCGCGATCTCTTTGACCGCGCAGATACGTCCCGCGAGCAGCGTGTCCTCCGCGCGATAGACTGCACCCATTCCGCCCTGCCCGATCGGGCCGGCGATCATATAGCGATCCTTAAGGAGCACTTGCGCGTCAAGAAGCCTTGCCATGGGTTTGATCATATCGCGGGGCTGGTATAATGTCAAGCACTGGAACCTGTGCGGAGCCGCGCGAGGGGTCTGGGGGCTTTACGAATGTCCCCGATAGCCTTCGTAAGGTGATATGCATTGAGGAGGTTGGCCCGTCATGGCTGAACAGAATCCGAACAACAACCCGATTCTCGTCATCTACAAAGGAGCCTTGGCCGGCAGCCGCTGGCCCATTGTGTCGGACTCCATAACGTTGGGCCGGGCGAAGGACTGCGATATCGTATTGCCTGAACGTCAGGTCTCCAGATACCATGCCCGAATCGAGCGAGATGCCGGCGGCTACGTGGTCCGAGACCTTGGAAGTCGCAATGGCACGGCGGTGAACGGTGCCGCCGTGCGAGGGATGCCCTATCGGCTGCGGGACGGCGACGAAATTGCGCTGGCGGGAGCGCTACAGATCGGCTTCGTTGCGGGGGATGCTACGCTGCCATTGGCGGATCTGCTGGCACAGCCTGAGTTCCACGACTACCTGGAGCTGAACAAGGCGACCCGACAGCTCAGCCTGGGTCGCGAGATCCTCGATCCGCCGCTGTCCCCGGCGCAGTTTGTCCTTCTCGCGCTAATGATTGACGCCGACGGCGCCGTCGTGACCCGCGAACGTGTCATCCAGGCCGTGTGGCCGGACGCGGCCGGCGGCGTGACGGATCAGGCGCTCGACGCCCTGGTCTACAGGCTCAGGGAGCGCCTCGCCGAACTCGACGCCGATCACACCTACGTGCTGACCGTGCGCGGCCACGGCTTCCGCTTCCAGCCGCGGCGCTAGGCTTTTCGCGTAGTCAATGCCCAAGAGCCCCAACCCCTCAGCATTCTGGTTCTCCTGAATGAAACAACTGGCTATGCGAAAAGTCAGGCGGTTTCGCCGTATCATGCTGATTCTGGCGGCTGCCGGGATCGGGCTGATGTCGGCATGGGCGTTCTTCCAAAATGGGGGACTGCCCAGCGGCACTGATGCCGAGCTTCACGTTTACCGTACCGCCGAGCTGGGATTCAGCTTGGCGGCTGGCAATCCGTACCCGCGCTGGGCCCCGGACTTCTACTACGGTCTCGGCTACCCGATTTTCAACTACTATGCGCCGCTAACGTACTTTCTCGGGCACCTGCTGACGCTCGGTCGCCCCGAATACGCGGCTATCGGTGCTAAGGCGTGCTTTGTCTTAGCGCACGTCATCGGTGCGGTCGGGGCCTATATGCTCGGCCGCCTCTTTGGTGGTGAGGGTGGGGGGCTCCTGGGCGCACTTGCCTATGCCTTTGCTCCCTACATCCAACTCATTGACCCCTATGTCCGGGGAGACCTCGCGGAGACTTTCGCCCTCGCGTGCCTGCCGTGGGCACTGTGGAGCTGGGAGCAGGTCTGGAGGCGAGGGACCGCAGGCAGCGGGGTTGCTGCCGTGATGTCCACATCCGTGGTCTTTCTGAGCCACAATCTGACGGGGCTTAGCTGTCTGGCACTGGTCGCAGGGCTTTCGCTGTGGCATTGGAGATTCCGGCGGCATCCGCACCTGCTGTTGGCCTTCGCTGCAGGCACCGCTTTCGTGCTCATCACGGCGTTCTTCTGGCTCCCCTTTCTCCTGGAACGCTCGGCAGTGCAACTCAATGTAGCCGGAGACGGGCACTACGACTTCCGCAATCACTTTGTCACGCTGCGCGATCTCCTGGCCTGGGTGACGCCGATTGACCGGCGTGCGACCGCAGCAAACGTCCCTATGACCGTAGGGCCACAGATTCTGGCCCTTGCCGTGGTGGGCCTCATCCTCACAGCTCTGACGAAGTGGCAGAAGGGTCTGGGCTTCTACGCGGTTGCCGGGGGCATCATGCTTTGGCTGACCACCCGCAGCAGCCAGGTGGCGTGGGAACACCTTCCCGGCCTGGCGTATTTCCAGTTCCCGTGGCGGTTCCTCGGACCGGCCGCGGCCCTGCTCGTGCCGCCGGTCGCGGCCCTGGGAGAACGACGGAGACCTTTGAGATCTCCTGTCAAACGAGGCGCCTTGCCTGACAGGGAATTGCTTAAGTCTCGGTCCGGTGGCGTTGCTGTCGCATCAATCGCGGCGCTGGCGCTCCTGGTGGGGGGGCTTGTGGGACTCTATCCGCTGCCCTGGAGCTCCGGCTTCGGGCGGATCACGCCCGAGACGCTCATCGACGCCGAGCTGGAGGGTCGCTGGCGCGGGACGACGTCGACCAACGATTTCGTGCCCACGACCGTGACGATGATCCCCGGACCCCAACCGACCCTGCTGGCCTCGTACGAGAACCCACCCGTTGATCGGGTGAATCGGGCTACGCTGCCATCGTCAGCCAATGTCACGGTCGTGCCCGACAGACCGTGGGTGAACCGGTTTGCCGTGTCATCGGCCACGGAATTCACGCTGCGGCTCTTCCTCTTCCAGTTTCCCGGTTGGCGCGCGTACGTCGACGGTCAGCAGGTCGACATCACGGTTGCCCAGCCCGAGGGGTTCATCACCGTTCCCGTGCCCTCGGGCGACCACGAGGTGGTCGTGCGATTTGGCACAACGCCCGCAAGAACGATTGGCTGGATCGTATCGGGGCTCGGCTGTATGGCTCTGACAGTGCTGGGCGTGACCTGGCGGCGACCGGCCAAGGCCTTTGAGGTTGTATCGTCGAGCACCCGCGTGCTTGAGAAGGAAACCCCAAAGCCCTCGCACCAACAGCCGCTCGCGCGAGGGGCCGCCCTCGGCGTGATGGCCATCTGCGTGGCGACGTTCGTCGTCAAGGGTGTGTGGCTCGATCGCCTTGCCTGGCTTCATCCAATGTCACCGATGGGAGAGGTGCGCGGCGCCGAATACCAACAGGCCGCCGACCTCGGCGGGCAGGTAGCGCTCCTGGGATTCGATCTCTCGTCGACGTCCGTCCGACCGGCGGCGCCCTTGGACGTCACGCTCTACTGGCAGGCCCGGCAACCGGTGACCGCCACCTATCAGTCTTTTGTCCACCTGGTGAACCCTGAGGGCGACATCTGGAGCCAATCGGATCACCTGAATCCGGGTGGATTCCCAACAGACCTCTGGCCGACCGACCGGTACGTCACCGACGAGCACCGGCTGCAGTTACCGCCGGATCTGCCCGAGGGAACCTACCTATTGTCGATTGGACTGTATACTTTGTCGGAAGGCAACGCGCGGCTACCGGTGGTAAGTGCCGAATGTGGGCGGCGGGCGGATGCCGTTGTCCTGTGCAAACCTATCGTTGTGAGGAGATAAGACGTATGGCAAAGAGCAACCGTAGTGCCGGTAGGGCACCTCGCTACCGGCGGCGCAAGCGCCAACAACAGGCGTCAAGATGGCTGCCTTGGGCAGTCGGCGGCATCGTCGTTCTGATCGCAGCTATCGTCATCGGTCGCAACTTCCTCGGCCCGCAGTCGCCTGGCAATGGCCCGCGCGCAGAGGAATGGTTGGCAGGCGTGACCGGCCTCTCATACGACAACGGGCCAACACAGTACGCCTACCCGGACCCGGCAGGGCTTGGCGCGGGCCACCAGTGGCTACCCGCCTTGGGCAGTGCGGACGCGCCCGTCACGGTCGTTGAGTACAGTGACATCTTCTGCAGCCACTGCCGTGATTTCCACCTGAACAGCCTTGAGGGCATCCTCAAGGACTACGTGGCGACGGGCAAAGTCCGCTATGTCGATCATTACTTCGGTTTTGCCAACACTGTGCAGCAAGGCGCCGTCCTGGCAGAAATGTGTGCAGCCGAGCAGGGCCGATACTTTGAGTATCGTCACGCGCTCTTCCAGTTGGTCGAGGTGGGCGACTACAACGTGGACCGTGCGGCCCGGCTGGCCGGCATCGATCAGGACGCCTTCAACCAGTGCCGTACCGATGGGCGATATAACGCCGCGATTCAGGAGATCGTCTTTACCGACAATCAGGGAGTCAACTCGACCCCCACGTTCTTCATCAACGGGCATGAGATTGCCGGTGACGTGCCGGAGCGCATCCGCCAGGTCATTGACGAGGCGGTGGCCCAAGCGGGAGGGTAGGGGGGCCCGATAGCACGGCTGGACCAAGTCCTTGTGGAAACCGAAAACCCCCGGACCGGCCAGGAGGCCGCGGTCGGGGGAAGTGCTCAAGGGATATGGGGCGGCCTCCGGAGGCCGCCCCGACGGACCGAGACTTAGCTGTCCTCTAGGGTGCGACGATAGATATCTTCCATATCATCGCGCCCGCCACGACCCTTTCGCCCGCCGCCTCGCTCACCTTTGAAGCGCCGGGTGCTGCGTTCAGCCTCCGCCTGCGCCTGGGCTTGCAAGAATGCGATCTCCATCGGCGAGAGGCCCTGCTCTTCCTCGGGCTCCTCAACGGCCTCGTAACTGGTTTCCTCGTTGTGCAGCGCCAAGTCGATCTGGCGCTTGCGAGGATCCACGGCGCGGATGTCGACACGAATCGTGTCACCCATCCGGGCGACCTCCTCGGGTCTGCGCACGTAGGAACCCATTTCGCGGACGTGGAGCAAGCCGGGGCGCTCAGCGCCGATATCGACGAAGACGCCGTATCGCTCAACACGCACAACCTGACCCTCGTAGACCTGGCCAACCTCGATCTCGTGCCACTCCAGGTCCGGTGGTTCCACCATCGTCAAGGCAATACGACCACGGTCAGGGTCGATGCTCTGTACCCAAACGGAGACCTTGTCACCGACGTTGACCACGTCGGTCACTTTTCGGACTCTGCCCGTGGCAAGGCGGGAGATATGAATAAGTCCGTCGTAATCCACGCCCACATCCACGAAGGCGCCGTAGAGTTCGGTACGGGTGACCGTCCCCTGCAGCTGCATCTTCGGCTGAAGCTCTCCTATAGACGTGGGTTGTTGCGTCGTCTCTTCCGGCATTCGCTCACTAACTCCTTAGGCATGTAAATCGCTGCTAGTCACAACGACTGCGTATTATAGCGTAGGCATAGGCATTGTCAAACGGCATACGAGTAGAATCGCCAAGTCTACTCGCGATCGTTCGTGTACTCCTTGGCCTCCCTCCGGATACGGCGATCGGCATCGCGCTCCGCGATGACCTGACGCTTGTCGTACTGGCGCTTGCCCTTGGCAAGCCCGATCTCCACCTTTGCATAGGGACCCTTCATATACATTCGGAGAGGCACGATTGTGTACCCCGGGTCCCTGGAGTCGCGGACCAGACGGTCGATCTCACGGCGGTGGAGCAGCAACTTTCGCGGGCGCCGGGAATCGTGGTGTACCAGCATGCCCGCCTGCTCGTAGGCAGCCACGTGCACGTCAACCAGCCAGAGCTCGCCATCCCGCACCTGTACGTACCCCTCACCGAGGCTCACGGCACCGGCGCGTATGGACTTGATCTCCGATCCGGTCAACGCAATACCGGCCTCGTACCTGTCCTCGATCGTGTATTCGTAGCGAGCCTTGCGGTTCGTCGCTACGACCTTAATCTCACTTGATCTCATAGTTGTTGGTCACGATGTAGTCTGTGGCCTGCTGGAGTTGGGGATCCTCGCCCGCGGGCGTGTCGTCGGGGATCGTCGCCTCGACGTCCGGCGTCAGACCATTGCCGTGCAGCTCTTGTTCGTTGGGTGTATACCAGCGGGCGATGGTGATGCGGAGCTGGGAGCCATCCTCCAGATTGTTGGGAAGTTGGACCGAGCCCTTGCCGAGGGTCTTGGTGCCGATCAGCACTGCACGACCCCGGTCCTGCAGTGCGCCTGCCACGATCTCGGAAGCGCTGGCGCTGCCGCCATTGACGAGCACCACCATCGGGATCTGCTCTCCGATATCGCCGGTCTGCGACGTGAACCGCTGCTCGTTGCCCTGACTGTCCCGCTCGATCGCCACAAGCCCCTGATCCAGGAAGAGATCGGCTACGCCAATCGCCTGGCTGAGCCAGCCGCCCGGGTCGTCCCGGAGGTCGAAGACGAGGGCCTTGGGATTCTGGGCCAACAGGTCCTCCAACGCCACCTGGACGCGATCCTGCGCGCTCGCATCGAACTCCGCCAGACGGATGTAGGCGATGTCGTTGTCCAGCATCTTCGACTCGACGATCGGCGTATCAATCCTGGCCCGCGTGACGTTGATGAAGAGCGAGTCCGGCTCGCCGGAGCGGATGATCTCCAGCTCGGCGACCGTCCCAGCAGGCCCCCGGATGTAGCTGATGGCCTCATCGAGCCCCAGGCCTACTAGCGACTTGTCGCCGACCGCCACGATGATATCGCCCGCCTTGACCCCGGCAGCTTCGGCGGGCTGGCCCCGCATCACGCTGGCGATCTCGAGATAACCATCATCCCGCATCGTCACCAGCGCGCCGATACCCTCGAACTGCCCACTCGAATCCTCATTGATGATCGCCGCCGCGTCTGGCTCGATGTAGGAGGTATAGGGGTCGCCAAGCGTCAACAGCATCCCGTGTATCGCGCCATAGGCCAGTTGCTCGCCATTGGGAATATCCCCGTAGAATTGCTCATCGAGAAGCTTCAGCACCGTCCGCAGTAGGTCATAATCGAAGGTGTCGACCGGCGCCCCTGCGGTCTCCGTGATGCCTGGGGTCGAAGTCAGCGTCTCGGGCGTCGGCGTGAGCTGATCCACCGGCGTGGCTCCCTCCGCAGGTCCCGGCGTAGCGGGTACCTGAATCGCGCCCTCGTCCAACTGGCTCACGATGGGCGTGGGCATGGGCGCTGCCGCGCGCCCCGTCACCCGGCCGACGACCAAGCCGCCCGCGAAGGCGCCCGTCATCAGCGTCGCCAGGATGACGAGCGCTCCAACGATAAGTAAAGCCTTTTTCATCAGCATCTCCTCAGACACAGCAAGATCTATCCAGGGTGGGGGGCTGAGAGACCCCCTGACACGCCCGGTGGTGACGTCGGCCTGTTGCGCGACAGTCTACAATGCTATCACAAAGGGGGCTCGTTACAAGAGAGAATGAGCACGACCCCTCATCCCCAGACGTCCGGCACGACAGAGTAGAGGCCGTCATACAGGTGGTCGCCGGATGGGGTACCCCATCCGGCGACCACGAACCAGCCCTTTACCGTTAGCGCCGAGCATACGCTTAGGGAGATGGTACTTCAGCAGATGGTGGAGCCGGAAGGTTGAGGCTCACATCGTCGCGACACCATCTGAAGGTCTGAATCGGACCGGACTCCGGATGAACAACGGCAATCGCGCATACCTGTGCCTCCGAAGGAGCCATCGACCATACCCCAATCACGTCAGCGTTGACGGTCCAGTTCCAGCCGGTCTGTCGTGGGCAACTCCACTGGCGCCATCCCATCGCTCGGGCGTGCGTCAGGTCCTGGTCGACGAACACCTGAATGTCAACCGTACCATTTCCTGTGCAGACGCCGTGTCCCGTGACGCTGACAGCGTTTCCCTCTGCGAAGAGCGTCAAGGTCGGACTTATCCCAAAGGGTACCGAGATCAGGCGTCGCGCCTCGAGCGAACCGGAGTGAGTGTCTGCTTCAGGCTGCCGGGAGACGCCGGTCACCGCGGTTCCCGCCGTCGGCGCTGCGCTACCCAAGGCCACACCGAAAATCAGCAATGCTCCGATGACCAGAAGCATCGCTATAGCCAATCGTACCTCGCGTCGTTGCATCATTATCTCCTTTCGACCATGGCCAACTGGGCCACGATGATGCACAATACGCGAATAAAAAGATGAACATTGTATTTATATTCTAGCAGGCCGACAGTGGGACGTCAAGGAGGAAACCGCCCAGGGCAATCGCACCCGGGTCCCACGCGGGCGAGCAACCTGCCCCTCGCGAAGGTTGGCCGTTCTCAACTGCGAAGACCCCGGAACCGAACTGCCGATCGACGTAGACGGAACAAACGTTTGCTCTGTCTACGTCGATCGAGCTCCCGGAACGGTAGAGGGAGGCAGACGGTCATCGGCTCGCAGCGCCTATTCCGGGGCACCGATATTCAGAGCCAATACGCCCATCCGTATCTTCCGACTATATATATTATGTAGAGTTAAGAGCCCTGGGGCTCTCGGGGCCTTCCCGGTCCGCCCAGGCGCTTGGTAGCGCGTTTCTCTCCCGTCTACACCCGTTCTTTGCCTGCGCCTCCCGCATGTCCGCCAGCGAGGAGGCTTTCTGCCGCTCTGCGGGCCCCTCGGCGCCGGTTCTTCCTCATAGTCCCCCACTCCACAGTACAAATGTTCTATGTGCCGAAAGGGGCCAGTGAGGGGACCTCCTACCTCAGATACATACAGACATTTGGGGTTTCCTGCTCAAGTCGGCGCCGACTTGAGCAGGAAACCCCAAATGTCTCCCCGCAGATCGAAGTCTACGCCTGGAGTTTGGTGCTCTTGGCGCCCTGCTTGAGGTTCTTGGTCGCGAGGTCGGCCGGGGCCTGATCGGACGCTGAAGCGTCCGGTACACGTCCCGCACCATTGCCGCCTGCCGGCTCGCCTACAGTCAACGATGCCGAGGCAGCGTCGGGTGCCTGCTTAGCTGCAGTGAGCATCTTGAGCTCTTCCTCGGCCTTGGCAATGGCGAGTTGCTGGTGTTCCAGCCCCATCGCCCAGACCTGAAGCTCGTGTTCCCATATATCGAGGTCGACGCGCTGCTCCTTGAGGGTGTCGATCTCCGTCTCGAGCTCCTCGTGCCGGCGGGCCAGCGCAGCACGATCTTGCCAGAGGAAAACGAAGAAAAGCACGGCAAGGAAGAAGAGGACGGCACCCGCCAGAAAAAGAATCGCCTCAAAGTACATCGCGCCGAAGCCCCCAGTTCCGTCTCACCAAGTTCGTCCTACACCAGAGGTCGAATCGGATAGAGTGACCCCTCGGTGAAGCCACGCTCCCGATAATACACCCGCGTCCCCACGGCGGCAATCACGGCGAGTGCCTCGTACCCGGCCTCGGCTGCTCGACGCGCGGCCTCCTCCAGAAGTCGCGTCCCAAGGCCGCGGTGCTGCCCCCCGCGACGCCGTGCGCCGAGTTCCTGTGCAGGCCCATAGACGTGAAGCTCGCGGACCATGGCTGCGTTCAGGATGTCAGGGATCGGCAGCTCGTCGCGCCCCGACACCGGCAATGAGAGACGCAGGAACGCCGCGAGCTTCGCCGGCGTGCCGTCGTCACCCGGCACCAGATACTGCAGGAAATGCTCTTCCGTGGCGCCGGTAGCATAAGATACCACGCTGAGTTCGACCTCATCCGGGTCCACTGGCGTCCTCTCCCGGATCTCGCGGCAGCGGATACACCGGCAGCTTGTCCCCTGGGCCACCATCCGCTGTTGGACGATCTGCCGCAGATTGCTCTTGGTCGTCCCTGCGACGATGTAGTCTGCTGGGATGTCGCGCATCACCCGATTGATCCGGCAATAGGGTTGTACGAGCTGCTTACACCGCGCCAGCAGGTCGACGAGGACGTCCTCCTCGTACGGAACGTAGGCACCCACCTGCCACAGCTCGTAGAGCCGCGTGCCCTTTACCAGCGCCGTCGGGTAGATCTTCATCTCGTCCGGGCGAATGGCTGGGTCATCAAAGATCCTGGCGAAGTCGGCAAGGTCCGACTCGGGCGTGGCACCGTAAAGGTTCGGCATCCAATGGAGAACGATTTTGAACCCCGCGAGACGCAACCGCCGGATGGCCACGCGCGTATCGTCGACGGTGTGGCCCCGCTGATTAAGCGCCAGGATCCTGTCGTCCAGACTCTGAACGCCGAGTTGCACCTTGGTGACGCCCTGCCGGCGAATTCGCGCGACCTCGTCGGGCGTGAGGCAGTCGGGACGCGTCTCGATCACCAGGCCTACGTTCCGGTGCGGCGCTGTCTCGTTTAGTTTCAGTGCCTCGGCCAACGTCCCAGCCGGCGCGCCGTTCATGGCATCGAAGCATCGGCGCAGGAAATCCGCCTGGTATCGTTCGGGATAGGCCGACCACGTCCCCCCAAGGATCAGCAGCTCGACCTTGTCTGTGGGATGACCGATGGCCTCAAGCGCCGTGATTCGCGAGTGCGTCTGTTCGTACGGGTCATAGTGGTTCTGCAGCGCCCGCAGAACGCCTGGCTCCCCATCAAGATAGCTCTTGGGAGCGTCCTCCTGGTCCGGGCAGAAGATGCAGGTTCCAGGGCAGGGATAGGGCTCGGTGAGGACGGCGACCGGCGCCACGCCCGAGATCGTGCGCACCGGGCGACCGCGCAGCCGCTGCTCGACACGCGCGCTCTGCTCCAGAGCCCCCTCCTCCACCAGCTCACGGTAGGCGCCCAGGAGCTGGGACTTGGCATACGTCCCTCCAGGGCGAGGATACCGCCGCAAGAGCGCTGCCAGATCCCAGCCCTCGGCAGGGGCTGATGCGATCACGCGCAGAACCGCGACCACGCGCTCACGCTCGTCTTCGCGGGCAAGATCGATAGAAGTCGGAACGCCTCTTCTAACCATACTCATAGTATACCACGTAGGGGCGCGCATCAGATGGCAGCTCGCCTCTTGAATGCGTTCAGTTCTCCTGTATAATAGAACATATGATCCATTATCAGCCGAGAAGGATCCAATGGGGACCACCCCTCCCGCTGCTGCGAAACGAACCCATTTTCTCACCCGGGTTCCGGTCGCTGAGAGGCCTGGTACAATGGAAGTGGTATGGATACTGAGACCGTTGACACGTTGCTTGCCCTGAACCGGAGGTTCTACAACGACTTCGCGGAGCCGTTCAGCGATTCGCGAGGCGCGACCGAGCCTGGATTCGACCGCATCGTGGCGCAGTTCCGCCCCGGCGACCGTGTCCTGGACCTGGGCTGTGGGCAGGGACGCCTGGCGCGGCTTCTTCCGCCTGCGTGTACCTACACGGGCGTCGACAACGCCGGTGCGATGCTACAGATCGCGGCGCACGCCACGGACGGTACCCATGCAACTTTCGTAGCCGCAGACCTGGTCAAGGATCGCTGGGAAACGCAGGTAGCTGGGCCATTCGATTGGGTCGTACTGCGCGCTGTGCTGCATCACATCCCCGGTTACGACAACCGCCTAAGCATCGTGACGCACGCCGCCGGCTTGCTGGCACCCCAGGGCCGCCTCGTCATCGCCAACTGGCAGTTCTTGAGAATCGAGCGGCTGCGCAAGCGCCTGGCGCCGTGGCCAACGGTGGGCCTCACGGAGAACGATATCGATGCCGGTGACTATCTGTTGGACTGGCAGCGTCAGGGACGCGGCCTGCGGTATGCTCACCTCATCGACGAGGCAGAGACGCGCAGACTGGCCCAGGAGGCCGGGCTGGCGATCGAGGAGCTCTTCTACGCGGATGGCCGCACGAACGATCTGACGCTCTACGCAGTGGTGCGGAAGGTCTAGCAAGGGATTGCGTGCATCGCACGATATCTCGTCTGAGCAACTCAAGGATTCGCCGGGGTTGTGCAGGCCGTCAGTCTACGACGCGAAGGATGACGGAGTCGCTGTCCTGGTAGACGACGTCAAGCCAGCCGTTGGAGACCATCTCGGCAAACTTCGGTAGACCCGCAGGCGACATGTAGGCGCGCTCGTAGGGAGCCAGTATCACGTACTGGACGTTGTACTTCTGGAGGATTTGAAGCGCCCGGTCCGGATCGAGGGTGTCGTAGAAAGCCCGCACATCCTCCTGGCGAGCCTCAACGGTTCCCGCGGGCATCACGCCTCGTTGCTGGACCTGGTGCCACCGCCACCCGACCACATCTGGCAGCCCGGTGTAGACGCTGATGCGGTTACCCCACAGATACTCGCGCTCCCCAAGCTCCTCGATAATAGTAGGACTGCCCTGGACGTTGTCCTCGAGCCAACGAATGATGCGGTAGTCCGCGATCAGGTGGATCTTGGTGTCCTGTTCGATCTGCACGGCGTATGGCATGTAAGCCATTCCGTCGAGGGTATGCGGTGCCGCGGCACCCAGCGGTCGTTGGCCTTGGCCGGGACGGCGAAGGCTGTGTACAACCCGGCACCAAAGACGAGCAGCGCGATGATACCGACGGTGACGCGCGATGCAGCGACCAGACCAGGCGTGAGCAAACCTTGCGAAGGTCTGGGCACCTTTGCGAGGCTATGGGGAATCACGGACAGCAGTCCCGACGCACCGTGGACGAGCCGCTCCAGGAGGACTGCCGCCGAGAGCCCCATAAGCATCCACACCTGGTAGTGGAACTTGAAGACGGTATTCATACGGCCGATGTCGCCCTTTAGCACGGCGACCTCGACGAGGAGACTCAACGCCAACGCCGTGCCGACCCAGAACCACAGAATCCGGCGCTCGACCGGAGCACCGGAGGCGGTCAGCAACAACACGGTCAACACGCCGAGCGGCACCGCCAGCCACGCGATGCTGACTCCAAGATAACCGACCAGCAGCACGAGGAGCACCAGCGCGGCGATGCCGAAGGCGAGCGGCGCCAGCAGCGCATCCAACAGCAGCGCCATTGGCGAGGGACCGGAGGCCGACCGCCCGGTATCAGGCAAGTCTGTCGCCGGCCCGGCTGCCCGCAGCGGCCTCATACCCCTGGCCAACGCCGTGACCAGTCGCGACGCAGAACCTGCCACCCCAACCACTGCGGCGACCCCAATCGGGAAGAGAAACTGGCCGTACATCAAGAGGTAGATACCGAGAGGCGTGCGACTCCCGGTCCAAGCAACGAGCGCCCCGTAGGAGCCGCGGTAATGCGCCGTGTACGGTCGGAAGAAAAGCTCGGCCAGCCCGAGGAGCAACGCAGGTGTCGCCAGCGCGGGCACGAGGAAGTGCCACATCGAAGTCGATGCTGTGACACCCGAAGCCGGCGGCACATCGGACGGACCATCGTCGCCCGACTCCACTGCCCCCCCACTCCACCGCTCCGCTGCCCACCTACTCCCTAACCCTATCCACAGCCCGACGGTCATTAGGGCGAGGTAGGTAGGATAGTCCCAGGTATTGGTGGCGAGGAGGGCCCCACCTACCAGCGCCGCCAGAAGCAGGCTCGACGCGGGCTGCGGCAACGTTGCCGCGCCAATACGGCGCACGACCCCGGCCATGCCCGAGCCCGCCGCACGCACACGTGATACCGCGCCCAGACCCCACTGCAGCGCCACAGCCAGTGCGACCTGGGTCAGCGGCAGCGCCATCGCGTGAGCGTG
Source organism: uncultured Chloroflexia bacterium (assembly GCA_963775195.1). Classification (GTDB taxonomy): domain Bacteria; phylum Chloroflexota; class Anaerolineae; order B4-G1; family SLSP01; genus PWVB01. The sequence continues at coordinate 328,798 of CAVZIC010000015.1, read as the reverse complement.
CAGGTCGGCGTAGAGATACGTGAAGAGCGGGAACTCGTTGATCGGGCCGGCGGCCTCTCCAGGTCCCGCGGGAATGATCCGCGTGGCGTCCCAATACCAGGTCTCGCGCCTGAACGGCAGGGCGGCGCCCTTGACCACGACCTTCCAGAGCCCCGCGAAGAAGGAGACGACCTGAGGATAGCCCGGAATGAGGCTCTCGAAATGGACGCTGCCCACCTGGACGAGACCATTGAAGATCAGACGGACCTCGCCGAGATTCCCAAGGATCAGAACGAGCAGGATGCCCCAGAGACCCGCACGGCGGCCGCGCGCATCGCTTCCCCCGGCGAGGTTGCTGGCAACAACGTAGGCCCCTACCCCGGTCAAAGCGAAGAGCGTTGGCACGGCCAGGTTGTAGGCAACGTTGGGCACGATACCCAGCGCCTTCGTCAGGCTCCCCATCATCACGAACCCGAAGTAGTAGTAGTTGAGGTTGCCCCCCGCGAACCAGGGGTCGTACGGCGGGAACCAGGTCGATCGGATGACGGCGTTGAGATATGCAAAGTCCATCGGCTTCTCACCGCCTGTGACCGGGTGCCACAGGTCTGGGTTGAGCCAGCGAACGCCCACCCAGATCAGGAACAGCGTCAGGAAGATCGCGTCAACGAATACGATCTCTCGCCACTTCTCGCGCAGCAGTTCCCGCATCGCGACGCGGTGCCGATAGGCAATCCAGCCGGCGGCAACGGCAAGGATCAAGACCACGAGCCAGAGCACGGCCCGCGTGTGGGGTAACACGTGCAGGCTGGCCAACAGCCAGCCGACGTAGGACCAGACGAGCAGGCCGACAACGCGTCCCAGCCCATAGGCGCCGTGACGCAGGTTGGGCAGCGCCACGTAGACAAACGGGAAGGCGATCCACCCCAAAAGTGTCAGCATCAGCGCCCAGACCACAACGGCCACGCGTTCGCTCACGTTCTGGGGAGCCAGGCGGTTGAAGATGTCCGACCACGTGCCGCCCTGTTCCTGCTCCAGCCGCATACGAGCTGAAGAAAGCAGGGTACCGTAGCCACCGTCGTCCTGCTGCAAGAAGCCCAGCGTCGCCTGGCGTGGCGTCATCCATTCTACGTTATCCGTCAGCGAGCGTGGCAGGAGCATCTCGGCCAACGCCCGCGAGTAAGCCGAGGTCTTGTGGAAGATCATCACCGTGGGATGGTCGTAGACGCTGAACGCCTCCTCTGCCGGCGGCAACGCCACAGAGCACGGAAGCGCATTGGTATAGACCGGTTGGGTCACCGCGAAGGGGTTTTCCTGGTCGGGGAACTGACACGCACCCAGGGCCGGATAGGAGACAAACTCAGCCGCCAGCTCGAAGCCGAGCGACCCATCGAGAAGAGCCTCGTAATAGGCTGTCGTCATAGGATAGCGCAGGGGCAGTCGTGGAATCGAGGCGTAGAGCCGATTGCTGCTCAAGACAATGTAGTCGGCCTCATCCAGCCAGTCAAACAGGTCCTGGCGTTTCTGAGCCGTGTCGTCATCATAGTTATTCATCTGCCCGCTGGGACTCGAGCTGAGACTCGCGTACCAGTTCCAGAACGGGTCCTTCCCGTCCATCCTGAGGGGCAGAGGGTCGTCCCAATGCTCGTTCGCAATGACCGAGGCCTGAAGCGTCACAGGCGCACCGCCGGTCAACGCCAAGGACAGAACGACGCCCGACGCCGCGTCGACTGAGACGGGTGTGTCAAAGGTCAACTCGACCGGCACGTAGCCCGAATCCGGCAGATCGGCATCGACCGACGCCGACGCCGATAGAAGCGTCGCCGCCAACGACCGCAGACCCGGAGCGCCATCACCGCTTACCTTGGGCAAGATAACTGACGCGATCTGCTGATCCTGAGCCAGGTCCAGCCGCAGATGTACTTCCCCGCCCCCATCATCGGACGACAACACCGTGCCGGGCTGAAGAGGTGCATTGATCGTGCTGCCATCCACCGTCCGCAGCGTGACCGCAGTCGGTACGTTGTCGAAGATCCAGCGCGATGCATCGATCCGCGTGACGGGATGATCGTAGATCGACAGGAATGCGCCGCACCAGAGAGCGGTGGCCAGAAGAAGGACACCCGGAACCGCCAGCCACAGCTTGCCGACCGACAAAGGCGCCGGAGAACGAAAGCGCGAAGGAGACGGAGGAGCCGTCTCCTCGCCATCCCGGCTCGCCCGCTGCACGCCGCGACTCGCCAGCCGCACAACAAGCCAGGCGGCGAAGAGCACGAACACGGGGTAGACCGGTAGCAGGTAGCGCATCGACTTCACCCACTGGGTCGCCTGGTACAAGAAAAACCCGGTCCCCCACACCCATGGTAGAAGATGGACGAGGCGGCGGCGCCGGATAAGCTCCCATCCCATCCACCCCCAGCCCGCCCACGCTCCTAGCCCGAGCGGCAGGCCGAGACCCCAGACTACCATATTGGTCCATGGAAAGATAATGGGCAGCCGCGCGGTCCACTGGTCGCCATAGGGCACGTCCCGAAGGCCGCTCATCAGGGCCAACGTGTCGCGCATCGTGCCGAGCCAGGAAGGGTTGAGCCGGATCCCAAAGAAACCCGGCCCCTGGAAAGCGTAAGGCTGTGCGACACGGAATGTCACGGCGGCGAGGATCCCTGCCAGGGCGAGGGCCGCGAGCGCCTGAGCTTTGCGTAGGTTCGTACTCGAGTCTCCAGCGGCGGTCTCCCGGGGGTCGGGCCGCCCCCGCAGAGTCTGCAGAAACGCCGCAACGGCGACAACGGCCGCCAGCGGCCAGACACTGATCTTGGACGCCACCGCGAGACCCGTCGTGAGCCCGGCAGGCAGCAGAAGCCAGAGGTGTCCGCGCCGGAACGAAAGCGCGCAGAAGAGGAGCGTCCACACCACGAAGATCGTGGCGTAACTATCGACCACGAAGAAGTGCGCGTGCTGCACGGGCAGCACGGCGAACGCGTAGAGCGCCCCGGCGAGCAGAGCTGTCCGGCGACCATAGAGCGTATATCCGAGCCAGACCAACCCGGCGAGCGTCGCCAGATCCATCAGAGCGGACAGCACCCGCCCGACCAGGTAGATGCCGGCATAGCCGGTGAAATACCCCGGCACACAGGCTCGTTCCCCTGACGCAAGAGGGGAGCAATTGCCCAGGCGACCAGAGGACTTGGCTGGGTACACCACTGCGGCTGAACTGCCGTGTCGAGCCATCGTCCCACGGCCCTCGTCATGAAGAGCGGCAGCGTACCGTAGACGTAGCTGGCGTAGCCCTCGTAGTTGGCCGGATTGAGCGGAGAGGAAGCGGTATTCCAGTAGAGTGAGAGGCACGACGCCAAGCCATGGCACGCCGTGACACCTTCCGGCGACACATCCTCACCGGGGAAGTGTATCGCGCTGACGACCATCGTGAGGTAGCGCTCATCGGGATGAAGGTGGGTCCCATCGTCCCAGTCGAGTCCGTACAGGCGGACGCCGGCAGCCGCCAGGAAGACGACGGCAAAGGCCGCAACCCACCACAGCCGGCGCCGCAACGTCCCGGCCTTGGGCCTATGTCGCAGGGGTGTTTCTGTCTCCAATCAGCGACACCTTTCCAGCAGGGGCCGGATCACGAAGCAGTCCGGGGCCGGCTCAATGCCATGTCTCCGCCCAGGGGACTGGCACCGAACTGAGCCTCGACCAATAGCTCATCCAGGATGTCGATCCCTGTACGATTTGTGCGGGGGCTGATAGCTACACTGAGATCGCGGCGGAACGCACGAATCAGATCATCCCCGGTCGCATAGTACGTCAGCGCAATCGCCTGAACGGCGTTCGCGATAGCGTACCGCGGCTCGATCCGTTCGAGTTCGTCGAAGAAGAACGCGCAGCTCACGAACATGCGCTGGCGGTAGACTTGGGCTTCGAGGAGGCTGAGCAGTTGGCGCTGTGATTCATCCGATAGGTGGCCGAGACCATGCTCCAGAAGAAACTGCTCCTGCCCCATCTGACCCATCAAGACGCGAATATAATCATCGCGGAGGCGCCAAGGGGCGACGTCGTGGCGACGCGCGACTCCCGCATAGACCTCGTCAATGTCGCGAGACAGATTGTCCAGCGCTCGCCGCAGAGCCCCCTTCCAGTGGCCACAGCCCTGCGTACAGGGACATCCGGTCGCCCACCGGCCGAGGCGGTGGCTGCAACTCCACGCCGTGCTCTCACGAATGGCAATCTCAGACGTCGGCGGTGCGTCGCGCAGATAACGAGAGAGCGTCGTTACCTCGTACGGATCAGATGTCGCGGGCTGAGTCAGCCGCTGAAGAACCGCCACGCCCTGCCGGTGATGATGACCAAACGTCTCGCCGTCGGTCGCAATCAGCGAGAGAGATCCGGGCGCCCGATGGGCCATCGTTGCGTCCATCCATTCCTTCGCGCGAGCGGGCGAGGGCATCTGGAAGGAGAGATGATCCGACAGACCGCGTTCGCGCACAAAGACGGCAATGGCGCGGTCTCCGGGAAGCCGGACGTTGTACGGGCCAGCCCCTCGGTTCAGGTCACCCTCGACCTGTTCCTCTGAGAGGATCACGAAGCGGAGATCATTCTGAGCTACGGCCTCAAGGGTTTCCAGATCGACGGCCATCTCAGGCAGCCACATCCCATCGGGTGTGTAACCGAAACGATAGGTGAAACTGGCCACCCCCCACGCGATCTGGCAGCGCTTATCCCTTCCACGCGCGAGTGGCAGAATGGTGTGGTGAACCGACTGCGCGATCCCATTCCCCACCCCAAATGCCTTCCGATACCCAGAGGTAGCGGCAACGATGCGTGCATAGGTGTCGCTTGCGTACGACTGCATCCATCGTGCCAGTGTGCCACCGAGGTTGAAGCTTATCCTGCCAAAGTTGCCTTGCTCCGCATTCGGCGCATAGCACTCGGCCGTAATGCGGGCGTTCCAGTTGTGATAGGGTGCCGCCGACGGCTCGCGACGATACTCACGTGTGAACGGATCTTCTCGTGGGGGTTGGTAGAAGTGCCCATGAATACACAGATAGGGCTTGGTGCGGTTCGTCATCTGGGTCTTGGGCAACCTTCCTGTATACGCTTGCGACACAAAGAAAGGCGCAGCCTAACATGGCGCTGCGCCGAGGATCTTCCTAAAGACGCCGGATCGTGCGTGACTTGGTCACGCGCGACCTGGTCACGCGCGACCAAGTCACGACGCACGCCCGGCCGTTGAGCGTCGCGCTGCCCTCAGCTCGCGTGCCCGGGCGTAGAGCTCAAGATAAGCCTGCGCCGAGCTGCGCCACGAGAAGTCCCGAGACATAGCTCTGCGCTGCAGTCCGACCCAGCGGGCCTCATCATCATACGCCGCTAGCGCACGGGTGAGGGCATCCAGCACCGCCGACCCACTGAATTCGACGAAACCGAAACCGTTCCCATGCCCCGGCTGAGCATCGTCATCCACCACCATATCCGCCAGGCCACCTACCGACCGCACCAGGGGCACGGCACCGTAATGCATAGCGGTCATGACGCCAACGCTGCCCCCCTCGTATCGGCTGGGCATCACAAAGAGATCGACGCCACCATAGATACGGCGGGCCATCCGTTCGTCAAACCTGATCAGCGCGCGCACGCTCCGCGGGTAACGCGCCTGAAGCGCCTGCGACTGTTCGGCAAGGTCTTCCTGCCCCATACCCAGCAGGACAAACCGCAGGTCGCGGGTCTGCAGGAGGTGCTCCACCGCCCCAAAGAGCAGGTCCAGCCCTTTCTGCGGGTCGAGCCGTGCAACGACACCGACCAGCGGAACGTCAAGGTCTGTGGCCAGACGCAACTCGCGCTGCAGCGCCGTCTTGTTGACCGAGCGCATGTTCAGCGTTTCCCTGTCAAAGGTCTGGGGCAGCATCTCGTCGGCCGAAGGATCCCAGCGCTGCGTGTCAATGCCGCTGAGTATGCCGTAGAGGCGGTCCTTGCGGCTCGTGAGGAGCGGCTGTAGTTCGCCGCCCATGTCGGTCTCCAGCATCTCGCGGACGTGGGTCGGACTCACCGTGCTGATGATGTCCGCGTGAGCGATACCCTGCGCGAGCCAGTTGACCTTACCCGGGGGTTCCACCGGCAGATGGGGCAGGTCTGCCATCTGGGCGAAACTTAGCAGAAGACGGCCACAGAGCCCTTGATAGGTGAAGTTGCGGACCGTGAACAGGGAGGCGATATCCGAATACGGGCGCGCCATCCTGCCGTACACATCCAGCCACGCCGGAATCGGTGCGGTGTGCCAATCAGTCGCGTGAATGACGTCCGGTAGCCACTCCAGCGACTTGAGCGCAGCCAACACGGCACGCGAGAAAAAGACAAACCGCTGCGGATCATCGTTGAAACCGTATACCCGCTCACGGTTGCCGAAGTGTTGATCGTTGTAGATGAGGTAGATCGGCACGCCATCCGGCTCCGCCGCGAGAAGCTGTGCGGGTTCGGTGCCGGATCCGACGGGAACGGGAATCGTGCCCCCTACCCGGCGGGGCTTGCTGCCGACGGGGCTATGACGATCACCGTACCGAGGTATGACAATGCGCGCATCCACACCGAGCGCACGCAATGCCTTGGGTAGCGCCCCGGCGAACTCGGCCAAGCCCCCAACCTTCGCAAATGGAGCGGCTTCAGCAGCTACAAACAGGACTTTTAGTTCGGAATCCATGCCACACCTCGTAGCTATCCATGACCGAACCCATTATAGCGGAGTTCGATCGAACGGCAATCACTGCTGTATTCCCGGGCGGGCGGTGCTATAATCCGGATACATCCCAGCCTTCTGTTAGCTGCTCCCAGGGGGTGGCGCCGGATGCGTGGACGGTACTTCTCGCTGATCGCAGCTTGGCTCGCGGGCCTGCTCCTGACCCTTCCCTGGGCTAACCCCGGTCCGACGTGGTTCACCCGCGCCCACGCCCTGGCTACCCAGAACGAGCGTACGGTCGTCATCAACGAGGTCGGATGGGGCGGCACTGCCGCCAGCGCGGCAGATGAATGGATCGAGCTCTACAACACGACCAGTGCCGCCGTCGATCTGGCCGGCTGGCACTTGCGCGCAGCAGACGGGCTGCCCAACGTGGCCCTGTCCGGCGCTATTGCGCCCTTAGGTTACTACCTCATTGAGCGTACCGACGACAGCACGATCAGCGACATCGACGGTGATCTGCTTGCCCCCTTCGGTACGGGTCTTGCCAACACCGGAGAGACACTCTATCTACTGGATGCTGCAGATGTAGCAGTAGACAGCGCCAATCGGGACGGTGGTCCGTGGCCGAATGCCGAGGAAGGCGCAGCCCCGGCCTACCGGTCCCTGGAGCGCATCGACCCAGCGGCTGACGATACCGACGACAATTGGGCGAGCAATGACGGAAGCACAACCAATGGGCTGGATAGCGCAGGCGGACCCATCCACGGGACGCCACGATCGGCGAACGCGGCCTACCTGGCTCGCTTCATGCCTTACGCTGACCTCGAAGTTGCGAAGCGCGGCCCGACCCTCATCAGCGCCGATGCGCCCATGACCTTCGTCATCTCGGTGGCAAACACCGGTAGCTACACCGCAGCAGCGGCCGTCCTCACCGATCGGCTCGTCGACGCGCTGGAGTTCGTCGATCAAGCCAGCGATCTCTCCACGGGCGGTCGGCCGGCCTTCAGCGAGCGTGCCACCGGGCTGACGTGGCAGTTGGGCGACCTGGCGCCCGACGCCACGGCGTGGGTCACGCTTACGGTCCGCCTGAGCGAGTCTGTGAGCGGACCGGGGCCCACATCGGGATCGCTCACCAACACCGCCGTGGTCTCCACGACCGCCGACGAGATCGACCTCAGCGACAATGAGGACACCTGGACGATGGAACCGGGCGAAGCGCATATTATGATCTCGTCCGTGCTCTACGACGGCTACCAGCTCAACGACGAGGACGAGGCCGTCGAACTCACCAATGCGGGGACGACGACCGGATTTCTGGATGGCTGGAGTCTCTGCAAGGATGTAGGTGACGGCATAGGATGCTGGCCATTACCCTTGATGATTGTCGCTCCCGGTGAGAGCGTCTGGGTTGCAAAGGATGGGAATGCCTTCGCGCTCTCATTCGGCTTTCCTCCTGATTATGTGGCGGCCGGTTGGCCGCGGCTAGCCAACACCGGCGACGAAGTTATCCTGCGCTCACCTACGGCCTTCTACGTAGACACGCTCGTCTACGGCGACGGCGCGATCGCCACGCCTGGATGGACGGGGCCGTCCTGTACAGCCCTATACCAACCATCTTATGGGCGCGACCGGACAGATCCTGACCCGGAAACGCGACGAGGCTTCGAGCCTTCCGGTGCCGGATACCGACACCTCCTCAGACTGGCTGCAGTCGCTTGACGACCCCGAGACGGGCCGCCGGGTGCGCTACCCCGGATGGGACCTTACGCCTCTGTCGGTCCCGCTGACGGTCACAGGCCAGGCCCGGGTCATCGTCGGCATCGCACCTGACAACGCTTTCGACGTCGTGTCGACGACGCTCCAATCGGCGCGACGCACGATCTCCGTCGAGGTCTACAGCCTCCGCCACCCCGACCTGCTGAACCTGCTCGTCGCCAAGGCCCGGGCCGGTGTCGACGTGACGGTCCTCCTTGAGGGGGATCCCGTTGGGGTGGGCATCGACACGCCGGAGTGGCAGACAGAGCTCTACGCGTGTCAGACGATCGAGCAAGCAGGAGGCGCGTGCTGGTTTATGGTGCACGAGACTGCGGACCGGCGCTTCAACAGATACGAATATATCCACGCCAAGATGATCGTCGTGGACGACGCCTGGGTGCTGATCGGCTCGCAGAACTTCACCCTTGATGGCCTCCCCGGCGATGACAAGGCGAACGGCACGGCAGGGTCACGGGGCACCGTGATCGCCACCGACTCGCCCCTGATCGTCGAGCGGGCCGCGCTCGTCTTCGCGCTGGATTGCGACCCGACTGCACACGCGGACCTGGTGCGGTGGGGCACCCTCTACCCTGAACGGTACGGACCCCCGGCGATGGACCTGGTGGATCTGGCCCCTGTCGACGGCATCAGCTATACGGTCGCGTTTCCTCAGCCGTTGGCGATAACAGGATCACTGAACCTCGAACTCTTCACAGCCCCCGAGGCGGCGCTGCGGCGGTCAGATGCCCTCCTCGGTCTGGTCTCGCGGGCCGGCGAGGGCAACCGGGTCTACGTAGAGCAGCTCTACGAATATCAGGCCTGGGGAGACGATCCTGTGGCCGATCCGAACCTGAGGCTGCACGCCTACGTCGAAGCGGCCCGCCGCGGGGCACAGGTACGGATCCTGCTGAATGGACAGAGCTTCGTGGAGAACGGTCCTGCTGTTGCAGAGGAGAGTATGCTAACGGTGCAATACGTCAATGATCTCGCACGACGGGAGCACCTGGACCTATGGGCGGCTGTCGGAAATCCCACCGGACAGGGCATCCACAACAAGATGGTGCTGATCGATCTGGGGAACGAGGGCCAGACGGTGCACATAGGGTCGATCAACGGGAGCGAGGCCTCCAGTAAGGTCAACCGCGAGGTGGCGCTCCAGGTGACGGCAGACGCCGCCTACGACTACCTCAGCCGGCTGTTCCAGTACGATTGGTGGACGTCCAACCCACTCTACCTGCCGCTAATCTCAAGAGCCTATGCGGCCCCACTGCCACCCGTGGACTATGTGGTTATCAGTGAGGTCGCCTATACGGGCATCGCCGCCACGGAGTGGATCGAGCTGTACAACCCGATGGCATCAGCCATCGATCTAGGCGGGTACAAGCTGGGTGATGCCGAGACACCCGCAAGCTTCGAGCCGATGTTCGCGTTTCCTCAAGACACCACCTTGGATTCCCAGGCGGTGTTGGTAATCGCCGTCAATGCTACGCAGGTGCCCGCTGCCGATCTGGAGTTCTACGACAGCAGCGCAGCCGTGTCGGACATGGTTCCCTACCCCGCCTGGGGCAGCTTGAGTTACCCACTGGGTTTGCGCAATCTCGGTGACCAGGTCCTGCTCTTGGGGCCCGACGATACGGTTGTGGATGTCGTTGTTTGGGGCGACGCCACTTTTGAGGATGTCGTGCCCCACCCCGGCGTCCTGGTAGCGGGCGCCTCGCTGGAACGATCTCCGGCCTACGCCGACACAGACGACTGCGCCAAAGACTTCAGGGAGCGCTACCCGCCCACGCCCGGCGAGCTGTCTCCATAGCCGCCAAATCCAGAGGCGAGGGTACGCCGCGACACTCCCTCAAAGCGCGCCATGAAACCGCCGCCGAGCAGTAACAAGGCGCCCGCCCACTGGTGCCATTGCAGCCGGTCCCCGAGGAACATAAAGGCAAGCGCGAGGCTGATGGCGAGTTCGGCAAGGCTGAGAATCGCCGTCTGGACGCCGCCGAGTTTCTCCAGGCTGAAGAACATCGCCATCCTCGACAGCGCCGTCGTCAAAGCCAGGGCAGCGATCGCCTCCCATCCGACAAGGGGAATACCTCCTGGGACGCCCGGCGACAACCCGAGAGGATCGAGAGGACCGCTCAGGATCCGCGCAACCAGCACCGTCAACGCCATCCCAGTCATGATGTAGAGGGTACCCGACCGCGATGGCACCTCGGCCAACACCCACTGCCCCATCACGAGATACCAGCCGTTCACCGCAGCCGATGCAGCCATCAACATCACGCCCAGAATGTCCGTCGGTTGCCCAACGCCCCACGGCGAGGTGACAAGAGCCGCGCCGATCATCGAGGCGAGAAGCTGAAAAAGGGTGGCTACGCGCATCATCTGTCCCGAAGCGCTGAGGAAGATCACCACCCACACCGGGTAGGTGGCACCGAGCAGTGCAGCGCGAGAGGCATCCAACCGGGCCAGACCTGTGTAGTAGAAGAGGGAACCACAGCCATTCACGACCCCAACCAGGAGGCAGTTTGCTAGAGGCCGCCACCCAATGGCGATCCGGCGGCGCCAGAAGATGGCATAGACCAGCCAGAGAAATGCCGCTGCGCCTAGCGTGCGCAGGCAGGCAAGCGTCATAGGGTCGACCGCAGCCTGATAGGCGAACTTACCCAGGATCGGAGCCCAACCAAGCAGTAACGACGCCAGAAGGCCTGTGGTGTACCCGGAGAGGTCCGTTCGCGTCTTCTTCATGTTGGCCGCGTCTGTGCTATACTCGGCGAAATGAACCGCAGGCAGAAGTTGGTCCTGACCGTTTTCGCCGTCACCGACGCTCTTGTTATCGGCCTGATGGCGATCATCGTGGCGACACAGTCCGGACGCCCCCTGCCGGATCTTGCACCGGTACCCACCGCGTCACCGTGTGTCGCCTATATGCTCGACAGCCTGTCGTGGACAGCGGGAAGTGCGCGCATCTCTGCGGTAGACGACGATCTACTCGTGCAGGTGACGTTCGTTCTACCGCCCGACGCGTCACAGGTTACTCCGCAGATTCTCTGGACGATGCTGGATAGTCTGTCTCCCGAGTTCAAGCAACGCTGTGGGACGCCAGGGCGGATGACGCTAATAGTCGACTACCCCACCCTGCCGGTGCCACAGCAGTATGAGGCCGAGCTCTCCGGCGAGTCACTCGTCGCCTGGTTACAGGGCCTCATGACCGACGACGAACTGGCAGCAGCCAACGTCTATCGCTCGGCGAGCGCTGGAGGACCCTAGAGCATCCCGGTGGCCTTCTTCGGCATCTCCCGAGTCGCCACGGAGGGCCTCAAGCATGCCGCCCGGATCATCTGAGATGATCCCATCCACACCTGCTCTTGCCAGCCCGCGCGCCCGGTCGACATCGTCAACCGTCCACGTGATCACTTTCCGGCGCAGGCTGTGCATCAGCTTGACAAACCATCGGCTCACCATGGTGAATTGGGGATGCACCGCTTCGAAGGGGGTGAAGGGGACCAGCCATAGGGTCCCAATGTTCAGCGGACTGAACAGCAACCCACAGGGAATCGACGGTGCCACGTGGCGCATGCGGTGAAGGTAGTACGGCTTGAACGACGACACCCACACCCGGTCCTCAACCCCCAACCGCGCCAGGACCTCTGAGACCCTTTCTGCCAGATCAGGTCCCGGACGTACCTGCGGCTTTAGCTCGATGTCGACCAACAACTTACCACAGAAGGTGTCGAGCACCTCCTCCAGGATCGGCAGACGTTCGCCGGCGAACTCCGACCCAAAGTGACTGCCGGCGTCGAGGCTCCGGAGCTCAGCCAGAGGCAGGTCGTTGATGTAACCGGCGCCATCAGTCGTCTTGTCAACGCGCGCGTTGTGGCTGACCACTAGAATGCCATCCGCGCTCAGATGAACATCGAGTTCGATGCCGTCCGCGCCGGCCTCAGCCGCCGCGCTGAATGCCGCAAATGTGTTCTCCGGGGCCACCTTACTCGCCCCGCGATGCCCAAAGACAAGCGGTCGGTCGGAGCGCCACCACGATGAAGGGAACGTGTTCATCTCAAAAGTCCACGAAGTAAGATAACGCCGCGCGATCGATCAGCTCCTTGCTGAGCGTAGGCGGCACGCTTAGGTAGTTCGCGATGTCCAGGATCTGATCCAGCAGATCGCGGGCATGGCAGGCCCGCGGCGGTCGCTTGGGCTTGATGTAGTGCTCACGGATCAGATAGGCCAGTGCCGCCTCGGAGAACGGCACCTGCTTGGTCTCCGCCGCCCGCTTGAAGATCTCGGCGTATTCCTCCCAACTCGGATCGCGCACCTCGATCTTGTGGCGAATCCTGCGTAGGAAAGCCTCATCCACTAAGTCGCGCGGCTCAAGATTCGTCGAAAAGACGATCAGTACCTCGAACGGCACCTCGAACTTGCGCCCTGTGTGAAGCGTCAGAAAGTCAATCCGCTTCTCCAAAGGAACAATCCAGCGGTTCAGCAGATCGGTGGGGCGCACAGTCTGCCGACCGAAGTCATCAATGAGGAAGATGCCGCAGTTGGCCTTGACCTGGACAGGGGCTTCGTAGTATTTGTAGTCGGCGTTGTAGACCAGGTCGAGCCCCTCGAGCGTGAGCTCTCCACCGACCACAATGAAGGGACGCCGTATCTTGACCCATCGCGCATCCACGCGGTGCGGCTGGGTTTCCTCGACGACCGAGTGGCTTACTTCGTCGAACATCTTGATGATGTGCCCCTCGATCTCGGTGGCGTAGGGGATGTAGACATCGCCCTCCATCAGCAGACTGCCAATCGCCTCGGCGATTGAGGTCTTGCCGTTGCCCGGAGGGCCGAAGAGGAAAATCGAACGACCGGAGTTGATCGCAGGGCCAATCTGCTCGAACGTGCTCTCGTTGAAGACAAGATGAGCGACCGCCTTGCGCAGTTGGCGCTGATGTACCATCACGTCACGCAACCCCTGTTGGTGGACGGCGTGAACATATGCCTGAAATGGCACCGGGGTAGGACCAACGTATTGCCCGCGATCGAGGGCATCCCGAGCCATCTCGCGACCACGGTCGGTCAACACATACTCATACGTCGACTCCGAGAAGCCACCCCGCCCTGTCGCGCTGCGAACCTCACAGAGCTTTTCGCGCCGAAGGAACTCCAGCACCACGGAAGCGACATTCGCGAAGGGCAGCCCCATCCGCAGGGCCAGGTCGCGTCCGGTGAGATAGCTCTCAAAGTAGAAGACTTTGAGGGCCAGGTCAGACAGAAGGCCAAGGTTAATACCGGTCTCTTCCACCGACCTCGGCGTCAGCGGGATGAAACCCTCTCCTCCAGATTGCGGTTGTGTCGACAAATCCCGCCTCCTAGTCCTCGCGATATCGCCACGACGTTCGAGCTGATCGCTGGCTGCATCAGAATGCAATGATAGGACGAATCACTTAGCAGGCAAACGCCCAAGAACGTGGAGCCTTGAGCCATCCCTGCCAAGTGGGTACCTTAGTGAGCAGGAAGGCTCGCAGCTCTCAGTGCTGCGGCAGCACTGTCATCGAAAACGCGGAGCTGCGCCCCCAGACCTCCGGAAAGAAGCTCTCCTGCGCAATCGTGGGGAGGGCCCAATACTGCCCAGGGGTCGACACCCGAAGCATGTATGTCATCCGTACCACACCCGCCGGCAGCTCGTCGAAGTAGAAGACGGACTCGAAGGGCCCATGCCACGCATCAACGTCGTCTGCCGCCAGGGTCTGGGCGTGCTCTAGAATGCCCTCGGCGTCGACCAATCCCGCGGGATGCGGATCGGTGACCGTGACGAAATAGCGCGACTCGGGGACGGTGACGACCAACTGCACCTCGACCAGTTGGCCCTGGCGAACGGTTGAGGCTGGTACGCACGCGTCGGAAGCAGACGCCACCATCCCCGAGCTATCTGGCAGATCGGAGATCCTATCCTGAACCAGACAATAGCGACGCTCGACGGCAATGCCCCTGTCCTCGCCCGACGCAGCCGCGGTCAGTGGCTCCATTGTATCCACGCGACCGGCATACAACAGCATCCCGGGCCCCGAACCGCCAAAGATGCGCAAGATGTTCAACCCCTGGCGTAGAGCCACATCGCTGCCTGACATGCGCCCCAGCGTCACCCCTGGCGCCCCAGCGCCGCCCGCGAGGTCGTCGGCACCGGACGCGATCTGCTTGTCATTTACGAGCACGCGCCAGTCGGTCGCGGCATCGTCGGAGGCCAACAGACTGGGGACAACACCTTGACCAGTGTCCTCATAGAGCTGCAGAGCAGATACCGCCCAGGCGGTCTCGTAGTCGGTGCCCCACCCATCCACTCCGCGGTTGGCAAGCAGCCACGACACAGCGTCAGGAATGAGAGTATCCTCAGTTGGCTCATCATCTATGTCGGCATCCGCGGGTGAGAACCGGATCAGGGCTGCCAGCGCTGCAGACGTCGATTGCACACTGGTAACAGCTGATGCCTGATCCAGATCATCCCAATGAGCACCGCCCCCCACCGTCGTCGCTGCGGCGCGCAGCTCCTGGAGGAGGGTCGCCAGGCGCGTGTCCGAGGGATCGACGGTGCCCAGCGCCATTGCCAGATAGGCGCGTCCGGCGATACCCAGAGCGTCGCGGTTTGTATAGAGTACCGCCCCCGTCCCTTGAGGCCACGACTCCCCCCCCACCGATAGCGCGAAGAGCCCAAGGGCCAGACTCTGGCTCACCTGACCTGAGGCCAAATCGGCAGAGATCCCGTCGCCGAGAAAGGCCAATGCGCTTTCAACGCAGGTATCACTGACCGCAAAGCCGGCTTCGCGTGCTCGGAGTAGGCCGTACGCAGCGTAGGCTGACGGTTGTATCTTGCTCGGGCCGCCCCGCCAGGCCCACCCACCATCGCCCTGTTGGGCACCATACAGCTCAAGCAGGCTCATAGCGACGGCCTCGTGATAGCTGGAGAGCATCGGATCATCCGGGGCACGGCGCTGCAGCGTGTCATACGCAGCCAGAACCCGCAAGAGACGGCTGACCCAACCATCTACAGTCCGCGGAAGCACATCCGGCGAGAGCACCGACCCAACGTCGACGAGTAACGACGCCAACGACGGATGCACCTCCAGGGACAGTGTGGTCAACGTTGCAGCATCGGGCCGGACCGTGACGGTGGAGAGGTATACATCCTGTGCCCCCACCATCCCGGAGAAGTGCTCGTCATCGCGCCGCTCCAAATGGTAGACGGGCAGGCCTGTGGCTCCGGATGCACCGCTTGAGAGGTGAGCCGCGAACTCGAGGGCGCCGCTCTGGGCCGTGAAGCGCGGGTCAAGCGAAGCGCCAGCGACATCTTCCACGAGGCACGTCCACGAGACGCGCCTGTGCTCGCCCGGCGGAATGACTACGGTGGCCTGCAGGTCCGAAAGCACCTGTAGACCGACGACGGGTTGCAGTCCGACAACGGCCGAGAGGCTCTGTCCCGTGGTGTTGTAGACGAGCGCAGCTAGCTCCATGCGGTCACCCGCGACCGCGAACCCAGGCCCCATGGGCTGCACGAGAAGCGGCTGGGAGATCACCAGGGATGTGACCGACTCCCCCACCCTGCCATCGGGTGCCATCGCCCACGCCTGCACGGTCCACGAGAGCGCGCTCTGCGGCAAGTCGACGGCTATCCGAGCGATGCCATCCGCGCCGGTGCGAACACCCGCAGCCCAGAGCACGGGCGCCGCCGATGACGCGGGCACCGCAGCTACGGACCCGGTCTGGCCTGCATGTGTCATCCTCTGATCATCCATCCGCGCAGCAACAAGCAGTGCGTCACCGGTCCAGACGCGCAACGGGCGTTCGCCGTAGATCGCATCCACCAGCACGCTGTCTCCTCCTGGGCCGGACGCATAGCTACCACCTCCGACTATGACGTCCAGGGAGGATACTACAGGCAGACCCTGTGCATCAGTAACGTGGATCTCGAGATATGTACGGGGGCTCTCAGCATAGGGCGTCCCCTCGCTCCGTAGGTCGACGTTCAAGAGGCGATCATCGATCACAACCGGCACGTTGACGAAGCCGACCTGCACTGCAGCAGGAGCCGCTCCGGTGTCCGGTCGTACCAGGACGCACGAGATATAGGCGTTCGGAGCATATTCCGCAAGGATAGGCACCTCGACGATGGGATTTGACTGATCCAGAAGGTAGCGCTGGACGGATAGCACATCATCTTGTTCTACGGTTACCAGCAGCTGAGCAGGTCCGTCGAGCTCAACCGGGATCAAGAGTTCCGCCACGTCGCCCGCGTGGTAGATATCTGCACCCAGGGTTGGCGTCAGGGTGACAACGTCCGGTGTCCAGGCAGCGCCTGAGGAGGAAGCACCGCCAACCCCCAACCGCGCCTCAACACTCATAGATCTACCGGACTCGTCAGCACTGGTCGCCTTCAATACGTAGACACCGCCCTCGGGCAGGGTGAATGCCACCCGCGCCGTTCCCTCAGCTCCCGTTGTCGCCCTCTGTTCGTAGACGAGCGTATCCGTGACGGCAGTACCGCCGGCAGGGGCACCGGCTTCCTGGTACAGCCGCACTGTCACGTCTACATCCGGAATGCCCATCCCACGCCAGTCGACCACAGCCAGATCCACGCCGGCCCTTTGCCTCGCGGTGTACACCCAGGCGTCGGGATGTATTCCTAGGTAGGCACCCGCCCCGTGAACGACGACAGATCCCGAGGTGGTCGCGACGGCGCCCATTGGGTCGTGCGCCGAAGCGCGGAGCGTCCAAATCTGCGACGCCGGCCCACCGACACCGTCGCCAAGCTGCGTCGGCACTTCCACGGTCAAGCGTCCATCCTGGTCGGTGATCCCGCTCCCACTGGCGACCACACGCCCTGCGGACGCTGTGGCGTCCCCCGACCATCGCCACTCAACGCGTTGGTTACGCTCGGATGTGCGGTCAGACGTGAACCCGAGTGGCGCAGTCAGAACACTCCAATCGACCGCCACGCCCGCCGCGTCATCTCCCAAGTCAGCGTGCGCCTCGATCGCGAACCGGGTGGTCTCACCGGCGACGATCTCATCCCGATCTGCACTCACCACCAACTCGTAGGTCGGTCCGGGTCCGGGCACGACGCGCAGGGACGTCTCCGCCAGTGGTTGTCGAGCTGCCGAGACCTGGGCGTCGTCTGTCGCGAGGCCGACCGCCAGGGTATATGTCCCCCGGGGCACTCCCTCCGGCAGCCGCATTGAGCCCGAGTAGGTGCCCGTCTCTCCGACCAGAGCGAGATCCGAGGCGACGGAGGTGCCTTCGGCGTCACGTAGCGTGACCACGAGAGATGGCTGAGGATCATTTACGCCGGAGAGCCCGGAGGCGGCCTCGCGAGCAAACCCGGCATACCGGACGATGTCGCCGACCGGATAGGTGGCGCGATCCGTGTGAACGAAAACCTGGTAGGACGGCGGCATGCCGGACGCAACATCAATTCCGAAAGACCCCGGCGCAGCGTCACCGGCCCAGATCGACAGAGCTACGCCAAAGCCTTCGTCACCTGGAGCGCCGACCACGGCAGCGGCGACACGACTCGGTACACCTCCCGGTCCAGTAAGTAGCATCCGCGCGACCCCGTCGCCGTCCGTGGTTCCGCCCGCCAGTAGCATCCCCTCCCCATCAATGAGCTGCACAGCCGTGCGCGAGATCGGTATCCCGCTGCGGAGATCCGTAACCCAGACGAGCGCCTCGGTCGAGGCCAACTTGAGCGTCACATGGCGATTGATGACCGCGACACCAAGACGCCTGGCGTAGGCCTCATCGCCGGGGAATCGCCAGGCCAGGCTGTAGAGTCCCGTCGGGAGCGTACCAAGCGACCCTGCCGCAAGCGACACTGTGACCTGCTCGGTCGCGTTGGGCTCTGTGCCGAACGATTGCGTCCACGTTCTGACGCGTGCGTCCGGCGCCACAGACGCGGCCATGAGATCGCCGGTCGAAATCGCATCCAGGGAGAACTGGACCGTGTCCGCGTTCCTGGCCAGGAACGCGACCGCTGAGGGCTGGTTGCCGTCCAGGGTCACCGTATCTGCTGCTGCGTTCAGCGGCTCGAACGAGGGCGCAAAATCACCGGTCTCGAAACACAGCGGATCGACGGGCGGAAGCGCATTTCCGTAGACGTCCGACACATTCGGATCGATGGTCACACAATACTCGGTACGGGGCGCCTTCTGCCACGACAGTGTGAGGACGTGCGAATCGAGATCGTACGTCGTGTAGACCCTGCCTACGGCCGGACCAGGCGACACGTGGATACCCTCCTGCAGTGCTCGCTCGTCCATAGCTCCATCGAAGGCCACAATGAGGGGTACCTGGGGATCGACGGCCCGCGCTCCATCCGGCGGCGTGCTGGATCGGAGGCTGGGATGCGGCACGGTACGGAACTCCCAGAACCGCGGGCTGACCAGCGGTGCGCTGGTCACGGATCGAGCGCTCGCGCCTACGTGCGCGACGTAGCCGGTATCGAGCACGAGAGGCTCGGACGGGGTGAAGACCATGACAGCACCGTCGTCAGCCCATGTGATCGTGCCGGCGACGGCGACGCCGGCATCAGATATCAGGCTGAAGGCGGCGCCGGTGGTTAGCTGATCCATCGGCGTGCGTGAACCTAATCCGCACATCGCCATCGGGGGCGGTGTTGTGATCACC
This sequence comes from uncultured Chloroflexia bacterium, assembly GCA_963775195.1. Taxonomy (GTDB): domain Bacteria; phylum Chloroflexota; class Anaerolineae; order B4-G1; family SLSP01; genus PWVB01. The sequence goes on along the minus strand of CAVZIC010000015.1, from coordinate 309,741 downwards.
CGCAGGCGGCACCACGTCGCTGATCTGCGGCGTGACAGTCTCAAACGTCCACGTGTGTGGCGCCGCCATTGCAGCGCCACCGCCTGAGGACAGGGCAGCACCAAGGGTCACTTCGTACCTCACACCTGCCTTCCAACCTCCGGCCACATCAAAACGATAGACGGACGTACCCTCCCACGATCCACGTCCGCTGGCCTCGGGCGAGAATGTTAGGGGAAGCTGGAGACACTCGCCCGGATCGCTCTCTTCGGCATCGACGCAGCGCGTAGACACGATCGGCTGGCTGAACTCGATCCGAAGGGGCGCGTCTGAGCGCAGACCAGTAGCACCATCAGCCGGAGTCACGCGGGTGACGAGCAGCGGCGATAGCGTACGGAAGGCGAAGCTCGACGGCTGGGGAAGCGGCACTCCCTCGGCAGAGACAAGATCGGTCGACAGGGTCACGAGGTAGCGCGTCGCCGGATCAAGTTTCTGGGGAGTGAAGGTAACGCGCGCCTCCCCATCCCAGCTAAGATCGCCTTCCACGAGCGGGGCTAGATGGAGAGCGTCCGCGAAGCTCTGCGTATCCACAGGCCGGTCGAACTCCCAGGACAACGTCGTGCTCACCGAGACAGCCTCGCCCGGCCTTGGGTGAAAGTCCACGATGGCGGGCGGATACGGGCCAGATGGCAGAGCTTCAGTGGCCGTGGGCTCGGGGGTGATCTGCGGCGGGACTCCGGTCGCGACAGCAATGCCGTCCGTCGAGGCCGGAAATGTGACCGGCTGGGAACACCCCATCAGGACGAGTAGCAGGGTCACCAGAATTCCCCAGCAAACGCCGGCGCGTCGAGGCGACATCATTGCTGGCGCACTACTGCGGCCCAATATATCTCCTCGGGCCTATCGATCGCTACCCGGGCGGATCTGTCGGCGTCGTGACATCGGTGTCTCCAGCCAGGACGTCCGGCCATCCTAGCTCGCGGCCCCGTCCTCCGTGTCACGATGCCGGAAGTCCACAAAGCGGTACCCCATGCCCCGCTCAGTGATGATATAGCGAGGATTCGCGGGGTCTGGCTCGATCTTTTTGCGCAGGTAATTCACGTACAAGCGAAGATATGAGATCTCGTCCTTATATTCGTAGCCCCAGACCTTCGAGAGCAACGTCGAATGCGGCACCGTCCAGCCGGCGTTCTCGACAAGGTGGCGCAGCAGCCGGAACTCTGTCGGCCGCAACTTCACGCGCTCGCCATTCACGATCACCTCCGCCGTGTTGAAATCGATGCTCAGGTAGTCATCGATCTCCAACACGGACGCCTCAGCCGGCGTGATAGTCTGGAATCGACGCAGCACGGCCCGGACACGGCTAACCAGTTCTCTGGGGCTGAACGGCTTCGTCATATAGTCGTCCGCACCCAGATCCAGACCACGAACCTTGTCCTCTTCTGAGCTTCGGACGGTGAGCATGATCACGGGCACATTGCTGATCTCCCGTACCATGCGGAGCGTCTCGAAGCCATCCATCTCAGGCATCATCACATCGAGTAGCACGATATCGGGCATCTTCTCTCGGACCTGAGCAACCGCTTGAAGCCCATCCGCCGCCTCGATCACTCGGAATCCCTCCATCTCGAGGTTGATACGGACAAACCGTATGATGCGCGGTTCGTCATCCACCACCAGCACAAGCGGATGGCTATCCTGACTACTCACGGATGAAGGTAACAACGTGTTCATCAGTCTCCGTTGGCATTACCTCGACACAGTGAATCCTATTCCACGGATAGAGAACTGTGTTGGTCTCAGCCAGAAGATATGATACCTCGCGTCCATCCCGAAGGCGAGGGCTTTTCAGGGCCAAGTACTGCTGGGCCGGATCGGGAAGATCGTCCAGTTCCCCGACGACCGAATCCTCATTTAGAATGTGCAACAATACTGTGTAGGGCATGCGTCACTCCTCCGGGCCCTCTTGGATCTCGTCGTCCGTGCTGTAGATGGTGAACTTCAGCCGCAACGATCCGAATGTCAGGACATCCCCATCGTGAAATGCGTAGGGCAGATACGGGGTGATCCGCTCCCCATTCAGGAATGTGCCGTTGGTACTGTCCAGGTCCTCGACGAAACACGTGCCATCGCGTGTATAGATACGCGCGTGCCTGCGCGAGACGCCCTGTTCCAGCCCCTCATCAGCCGTCATATCGAGTTCCGGGAAGATGCCATGTGCAGCATCCAGTCGCCCCACAAGAATCTCGCGATCGGCGGACAGCGTGACCTTGCGCCCGGTATTCTGGACGTCGACTTCTATATTGATGGTGCGGGTCTGCGCGTCTTTGTCCTCACCCTCGTGGCGAGGACGCGCCGGACGTCCATCCTCCTGTTCGGGCAGGGGCTCGGTTCGTAGTGGGCCGCCTGACGGCAGATACGTCCCACACTGCACGCAGAAGAGCGTGCCAGGTAGGTTTTCGGCACCACAGGAAGGACAGACAACTTTTCCGGCCTTTTGAGCCATAGCAACCTCCTAGGTCTAGATGAGGAATCAGGAGTCAACCCTCGCGATCTTCGGGATTGAGGGCACCATCGACAGAACCGCGGCGACCGGATCCGGGCGTCTGGAGCCCGGGGCGGTACAGCCCCCTCGTTCCATAGCGGAGCTTCTTGCGTCCTTCCGCACTTGGACCGGTGCCAAGCGCGATCCTGTTCACCTCCAACATAGCCGCCTGTCCCAACTCGCGGTATCCCAGATCGTAAAGACGTGTCGCTGCCGATTCCAGGAAATGCGTAGCCTGCTCCGAATCGCCGGTCTCCAGGGCACGCCACGCCTCCTCCTGCAGCCTGAACACGCTGAGTCTCTCCAGCACATTCAGCAGCTTGGGCGGGACTTCGCTTTCCCGAGCGTTCCTGGTAAACGTCACGCGGATGTCCTGCCATACCTGTATGGGTCTGGAGGGTGCGACCGCCTCACCATCAATGACAACACGAGCAATCCGTCTCATCCCGGTCTCGTCCAGCGTCGCGATCAGCTCCATCGCCAGCACGCAGGGCTCTCCGCCCATCAGGTTCCCCAGAGAGATGGAATCGCCGGCACCCGCCGACAGGATCTCCATATAGGGCGCCACACGATACATCGCCGCCAGCCGCACTGAGGGGATCGTGCTCACCCTGATGCGCGCCCGGCGCAGCGTGACATTGGTCAAGCCGCGAATTTCCGAACGCAGGACTGCCAGCACCTTGCCCGGGGCATCGATGTAGTTCGAGGTGCCTCCGCCCTTACGCGCCAGCGCATCGAGGAAGACATCGTGCCAATCTTGTCCGATCCCAAACGTGGAGATCCCGATTCCCCGCTGCCCTGCTCGCGCGGCTGCTCCTAGCGCCAACTCCTCGTCGCCATAGGTGCGGCCATCGGTCAGCAGAAGAACGTGACTCATGACGTCCGGGGACGTGTGCGCTGCCACCTGCTCGATCCCCGCAGCCAAGCCTTGGTAGATCTCTGTCCCTCCACCAGGAGAGATTGACGAGACCCCCGATCGGAACACACGCTTGTCCTTCACCAGCGAAGCGGGAACCACGACGTCTGCACGATCCCCGAAGGTTACGACCGCCAGCCGGTCACCGGGGGTCAGCGACTCGATCAAGTCGAAAGTGGCGACCTTGACGCTCTGCATCCGCGCGCCCTGCATCGAGGTGCTTCGATCTATCACGACCGCGAGATTGAGGCCGCCCCGGTTCTCCACAAGGCCCTCCCGGGAACGGATCTCCGCGACGACATACAGCATCTGCTCCCCATCCATCGGGGGCAGTTCCTCGCGACTTAATACCAGGTCGATGGCAAGTGGATCTGTCGTGACTGCCCGTGACGATCTCTGGCGATCATAGGCATCGCGATACAGGGGATCGGTCAGGACCTCTTGGGCCTCTGTCGCTCTCATGAACAACTCGGGATCGCCATGTCCGGAGTCAGGATGGTACTGCTTGGCCAGTTGCCGGTAGGCGTGTTTGATCTCGGCAAGGGTGGCGTCAACCTCCACCCCCAGGATAGCATAGTAGTCTCGTGCCGGATCTATCTGAACCATGCCAATCTCACCGTAGTGTCATGCAGGAATCGCATAGACGTAGTGGTCGCTCGACCCGAAGTAGACGATACCGTCGTGCGCCTGAGGTGCTCCCGTGATTGCCCCGTCCGTCTGATATCTCCAGCGCAGCGCACCTGTGTGGGCATCCAGGCAGTAAAGCGCCCCGTCGACGCCTCCAATGTAGACGGCGCCCTCGTAGACCGTCGCCGAACCCGTCACCTGATCTCCGGTTTCGTACCGCCAGACAACTCGGCCATCGCTCGCCTGCAATGCGTAGACGCTGCCGTCGGCCGAACCGAAGATGACCAGATCCTCAATCACCGCGGCGGTTGAGACAACCGGCCCTCCCGTCCGATACTTCCACGCCGACCACCCCGAACGGATGTCAAGTGCATAGAAGTTCCAGTCGAGCGAGCCGAGAAGCACCAGCCCGTTGGCGAGCACGGGCGAAGCGAGGATGCTTCGACGCGCGCGGAAACGCCATCGCAGGTCGCGACTTAGCGTGATGGCATAGACAAATCCCAGGCTGCAACTGAAAACCACCACCTGGTCGTTGACGAACGGACGGCAACGCACCTCCCCGTCTGCCGCGTAGCTCCAGGCTTTCCGACCGGAGTAACTGTGAATCGCGTACAGGCTCCCGTCATCAGAGCCCACAAAGAAGTGATCAAAGGCAGAGAACGCCGTGGAGTAGACCCGACCCTTGGTGGGCAAGGTCCATTTCAGATCACCGGTGCCTAATCCGACAGCGTAGATACTGCGATCGGTCGACCCGAACACGACCAGGCCATCGCTCACGCAGGGCGTGGTCGCCACGCCACCCTCCGCCGCGTACTTCCAGACGAACTCGCCGGCGTCGGCATCCAACGCATACACATTGTGATCGTACGAAGGGACGAGGACCACATCGTTTGACACGGTCACCGACCCTCGAATCTCGTCTTCGCAGGCGAACCTCCAGATCGGCTTGACCGCTCCGCTGGTCAGAACAGAGGTAATCGTCGCCTGGCGCCCGCCTCGCACCGCAGCCGATGACAGAGAGAGCAGCGCGCGCCGCATCTCCTCGGCGGATCCCCAGCGTTCGTTGATATCGTACTCGAGCGCTTTCTCAATCACCGCGACAAGCTCGCGCGAGACCGTGGGATTCTTCTCGTGAATCGGGCGTTCCTTGAACGAAAAGGGAGGCTCGAGCCGGGGATCCTGCTTGCTGAGCAGATGGTGCATCGTCGCGCCCAGCGCATAGAGATCCCCTCGCGGTTCGGCTACACCACGGTACTGCTCGGGCGGGGAGTAACCTTCCGTGCCGATCATCGTGCCCTTCTCGCCACTCTGGAAGAGCTTGGCGATGCCGAAATCCACGAGCCGAATGCGCCCTCTCGTATCCAGCATGATATTGGAGGGCTTGAGATCGCGGAAAATGATTGGACGAGGCTTGAGGTTGTGCAGGAACGAGAGCACTTCGCACAACTGGATGGCCCAATCAATGACTTGATCTTCCGAAAAGAAACCCTCGACCTCCGAGACGCGGGCCTCGAGATCCTTTCCCTCGATGTACTCTTCGACCAAGTAGCTCCGCTGACCTTCTGTAAAGTAATCGAGGACTTGGGGGACGGCCGGGTGGCTCAGCGTAGCGAGGATGCTCGCCTCCCGCTCGAAGTTGCGCGTGATCATCTCCCGGACGCGTGGATCAGAGGCTGTGTTGATCATCTCCTTTGCGGCGCAAAGCCGCATCACGCCGGGAAATCTCAGATCCTGCGCTCTATAGACCGCGCCCATCCCACCGATTCCGATCACGCCAAGAATCTTGTAGCGGACCTGGAGTTGCGTACCGACACCCAGTAGTCCCTCAGAGGAACCGCCCTCCGTTTTCCCACTCACAACTCGCGTCTCGAGGCTGGCGTCCGGAAGGCGAGCACCGCCCGACGGATTCGGCGAAGCGCCCGGCGGACTGGGCGAGGACTGCGCCGGATCGGGCGAGGTGTCCTGCGGGACCGGACGAAGTGACGTGAGCGTTGACCGCGATGTCGCCCGTCTTCTCCACCCCGCGATTGGGCCGAGGTGGGACGACGTCATCCTGGCGGATTGGCTGCGGCGACGAGGCACGCCCTAGCCGTTGTGAGAGGCCTCGGCCCCGCTGCGATCCGGCCCGATGGGCCGGGGGCGACAGATCAGGCTCGGTGGTGGGGTCAGCAGACGGCTTGCGACTATCGTTGATCATAACTCCCGCAGACTCCTCGAGGTTTCACTGATTATACGAGATATCACCCCAAACACCAAATACCGTGTCAATCGAATAGAACGACAGGGCGAATGAATGCACCGGCAGATGCCACATCCGGCCATTCGCTCTCTATGCCCATCGCTCACCTGCCATTATACAGTAGGCTTGTTGCTGCAGAAAGCCGTGCTATCCTTGCCCCAAGGGCTTCTGGGCAGATGCACTACGCCCGTGGACTGATGTGCTGCAGGTGCTACACTCCGCACGAGGATGGGCGCCGCCTCGGTAAGCCCGGGAATCGACCTATGACTGGAGCATCATTCACCAAGCGCAAACGGACGAGGAGCTCATCTATCGTGCTGAGAGTGAACCCGACTATCGCTAACGAAGGGCACAAGCAGGATGACAACCGTCCTTTACGTTGAGGATGATGTCTCGAGTCAGCGCCTGGTGCAGCGGCTCCTCACCTCAGAGGGCTTCGATGTGCTCATCGCCGACGATGGCATCCGGGCGCTCGAGTTAGCTCGGCGAGAGAAGCCCGATCTGATTCTATTGGAGACCAATATCGGCGGGATGGACGGCTACGAGGTCGCCACCCGGCTCCGCGGCCTCGCCGGTCTCGACACCGCACCGGTTGTCGCCGTCACGGCTGCCACGCTCCGTGGCGATCGCGAACGCGCCATTGTAGCCGGTTGCTCAGGCTATATACCAAAACCCATCGACGTTGACCGCTTCCCCGCGCAAATCCGGGCCTATCTGACAGGTATGGAGGAGGACCTGGAGTCACCCGAGGAGCGGGCGGCATATCTCACGGAGTACAACCGTCGCCTTGTGGCGCGGCTCGAGGAGAAAGTCAGAGAGCAGGAGAGAGTCAAGAACGAGCTCAAGAAACTCGAGAAGATGAAGTCTGACTTCCTCGTGCTGGCGGGGCACGAGTTGCGCACTCCGCTTACGGTCATCTATGGATACATGCAGATCCTACAAGCCAGCCGCGACGTGCACGGCGACCCTGAGCAGGAAGGCTCGGCACAAAACCTCCTACACCGTATCTCGGAGGCTGTGGAAAGACTCAATGAGGTGACTCAGGACATCCTGAACGTCTCTTTGATCGACGCTGACCGTCTGGAGATGTCCCACGAGCCGGTCTTCATCAACTCGACCGTCCAGAGCGTATTGCACAATCTCAAGAGCTTTGGGCTGCCTCGGGCCCTGACATTCGACATGGGCCTCGGCTTGCGCCAGGTGCCGGTTGTCGAAGGAGATTCGCGCCGCCTTCACCAAGCGCTCAGCAACGTGATCGGCAATGCGATGAAATACACGCCGGATGGTGGCACCATCTTCGTCGATGCCGAGGCCCTGGACGACGTCCTCCATCTCTGGGTGCGTGACACCGGAGTCGGCATTCCTGCCGAAGAGCTGCCGGAGGTGTTCGGGCGATTCTACATGCGGGAAGACACCGACATCTCGCACCATCGATCCAGCAAAACGGCGTTCAAGGGCGGGGGGCTCGGGCTAGGTTTAGCCGTGGCCAAGGGGATCGTCGAGGCCCACGGCGGCAAGATGTGGGCCGAAAGCCCTGGATACAGCGAGGAGCGCCTGCCCGGCAGCACCATCCACATCTTGCTGCCCATCGGAAACCCCTTTTCCTGGACCTAGCGTGCACCCTACCTTGCGAGCGTTAAGAGCCCTTCGCGAGGGCTCACGTCTCTTGCCTTGGCCCATCGGCAGCGCTTGTCGCTGAGAGGCTTTATGGTACAATGTTTGGGTCGTGGTGGATGTGGCCTAATGGTTAAGGCACCTGTCTGTGGAACAGGAGATTGCGGGTTCGAGTCCCGTCATCCACCCCTGATCCCAGTTCGTCCCCGTAGCTCAATGGACAGAGCTCCTGGCTTCGAACCAGGGGGTTGTGAGTTCGAGTCTCACCGGGGACTCAAGACAAAAAACAACGGCCTGACCGCAAGTGGCAGGCCGTTGTGCATTCTGAGGCGACTTTCCGCGCGTAAGTATTGCCCGTTGCATGTTTCGTAGTATATTATGCCCACTGATGTGGCAGTGACACCCAAGCCACACAAGATGGTCACCTGGAGGACAATTATGCTATTCCGCAATTTCGGCATTCCGGAGCTGATTCTCGTGCTTGTGTTGGCTGTGCTGATCTTCGGCCCTGGTCGCATCGGCAAGCTTGGTGGGGAGCTGGGCAAGAGCATCCGCGGGTTCAGGGATGCGATGAAACCCGACGAGACCGCCACCGATGGTGCTGAGGATCCGAAATCAGTCTAGCTAGCGAGCCGGTGCTGGACATCCCCCACGCCGGGTACCGGAGACAGATATGGAGTTTCTGAACATCGGAGGTGGCGAACTTCTCGTCATCGTGCTCCTGGCGCTGATTCTATTTGGGCCAGAGGACATCATGAAAATGATGCGCACGCTGGGGAAATACGCCAGGTCTGCTCGCGACATGTGGAACCAGTTCACCAGCACGATGCAGCAGGAGTACATTGCCTCAGACGAACTGAGCAGCGTGGTGGAAGACACGAAGAGCGGCCTCGCAGAAGCACAGGAGGTGCTCAAGACGATCAGATCGTCGGTCGGTGAGATCACGGCGACCGTAGGCACCGATGTGGCAGCGGCTCAGCGTTCCGTCAAGAAACAGGCGGGCGACACGGCGGCGGCACTTCGGGAACAGCTCAAGCCCGCCCCACTCGCAAGCGTGCCCGTGACGCCTGACCTCGTCCCGGCAGCCCATAATGGGCACCAGCCCAACGGCGCTGTGATCGAGGACACCGGAACTCACGGTGTGGCGTCGCCTGCTCCGCCCACGGCGAGCGTCTCCGAGGCGACTGTCCCGGCGCAGCTCGCGGATGCGCCCGATAGGCCTCCTGCGCCCGACGATGGCGGCCAGACTGCGGCTTCGACGCCTGATCTCGAAACCGCTCAATTGACAGAGCCGGCAACATCCGACGTCCAGGATGACCCCGTCCGCGAGGAAGTCTGACATGGCCACCAATGAAGCTACTACCGAACGATCGATGGGTCTCTTCGACCACATCAAGGAGCTGCGCCAACGGCTGTTCCGGGCCGTGATTGCCTGGATTCTGGCTACCATCGTAGCATCGATGGTGACGGATCCCATTGTGGCGTGGCTGGTGAAACCCCTCCAGGGCGGCAGCGTCATCGTGCTGAGCCCGACCGAGGCCCCGATTATCTACTTCAAGATCGCCCTTGCAGCGGGCTTCGCCCTCTCACTTCCCTTCATCCTCTACCAGGTCTATGGCTTTGTGGCGCCGGGCCTCTATCCCAATGAGCGGTCGGTGGTGCTCCTGGGTATCCCTGCCGTTGTCGTCTTCTTTGCCCTGGGCAGCATCTTCACGCTTCAGGTCCTCATTCCGACCAGCCTGCCGGTCCTGATGGGATTCCTCGGCGACGTCGTCCAGCCCACGTATTCACTTGAGAACTACCTTTCTTTCGTGACGACCCTGATCACGTGGATGGGCATCCTCTTTCAGACGCCGCTGGTCGTCTTCGTCGTGGCCCGGCTTGGGTTGGTCACGCCCAAGCAGCTCACCGGTGCACGGAAGATCGTCTGGTTTGTCGCTGCGATCTTCGCGGCAGTGGTCACTCCTACGACCGACCCGGTAACACTGCTGCTAGTGACCGGCCCCTTCATCCTCCTTTACGAACTGGGCATCCTACTGGCGCGCTTTGCAGCCAAGCAGCGCCCGAAGTCGGAACCTGACGAAACCTAGGCCATCCTGGCGATGAGTTGGGAGGATGGCCAACCGGGGCACGGCCCCCGTCTGACGGACAGACCCCGTTCGAACGGCGGAAGGCTTGGCCGGCTGCTGTTAGCGGCGAAGGCTGTGACCCGGTGGCTCATCGTCCCGGGCGTCGCGAGGATCTCGCCCGCGATCTGGATCCTCGTCCTCGTCGCTCTGACGAAGCTGTTCTGGCCTCAGCCCGGCGAGGGCCCGAGCATCCGCGAATTCGAACGCCTGGTGGTCGTCACCGCGACGCCGGGCCCGGCTGCACCGACCTCGGTGCCGGCGCCCTCCCCCACCCCCGTCGGGAGTGGGGGTACCCTTGCTTTCACCATGCGGCACAACGGCAATGGCGACATCTACTTGCTCTCTCAGAACACTGGCCACCTGCTCCGGCTCACCTATGCGCCCGCTGACGACCGCGATCCGGCATGGTCCCCCGACGGGCGCTATCTGGCGTTCGCCTCACATAGGTCCGGGAACTGGGACCTTTACACCATGGAGATGTCATCGGGGACCATCCTCCGCATCACACGGTCGCCGGCATTCGAGGCAGGGCCGACGTGGTCGCCGGATGGACGCTGGCTCGCCTATGAAAGCTACAGCGATGGCAACCTCAACATCGAGATCCTGAACGTCGACACAGGCGAAGCGCAGCAGGTGACCTACGACTCGGCTCCGGACTACTCCCCCGCCTGGTCGCCTGACGGACGGCACATCGCGTTCACGTCATACCGGAATGGTAACCAGGATCTCTACGTGCTGTCGCTAGACGACGGCAGCGTCATCGATCTCACCAACACCCCAGACCAGAATGAGGATTACCCGGCGTGGTCGCCGGAAGGCGAGTACCTGGCCTTCTCCGCCGGCGTCCCGGGCGGCGAGACGCTGTGGCGGATCCCGTTTGACACAGAGGCAGCAGCGCGCGGCGAGCTCAGACCGGTACTGTTTGGCGTGGGTGGTAAACCGGCGTGGTCGCCCGACGGGCAGGCCCTGGCCTTTGTCTCTAAGCAGGAGGCAACGTCCTATGTCGTAGCCGCCGACACACGGGGCTGGGGTCTGGCACAGGAGGGATACAGCTCGTCCGACACGATAGGGCGACCACAATGGAGGGCAGATGCCCTGAGCCCCCAATTCGAGGCAGAGCTGGAACGCCAAGCCGGATCGATGGATGAGTCGCCGCCCTACACGGAGCTGTTATTGTCGGCGTCCTCGGACACTTACCGGCTTGTCAACCTGCCGGACGTCAACAACAGCGACCAGGCGGAGAAGCTCAGCGACCGCGTCAACGACAGCTATAACGCGTTGCGAGGACGGGTCGAGGAGGAGACCGGTTGGGATTTCCTCTCGGTCCTCGGGGATTCCTGGCGGCCCATGAATTACACGCCGCGGCCCGGACAGGGGCGCATCTCGTGGCACGTCTGCGGACGCGCGGTCGACATAGACCAGGGCTTCCTAAGGACCGACAATATCGAGCTCGTCAGGGAGGATGTCGGCGGCGTTACCTATTGGCGTGTCTACATCAAAGCACGCAATCAGGATGGGAGTCTCGGCGAGCCCTTGCGTGTCATGCCGTGGGATCTTGACGCGCGGGCGAAGGGCGGACTTAGTACAGCTCAGGGGGGCGAGCTCAAGGCGAAAATCCCTTCGGGCTACTACGTTGACTTCACCACCATTGCCCTCGACTTCGGATGGGAGCGACGGAATGCGCTCTCCAACTGGCGAAGCTCCTATTACGACATCGAATGGTGGCACTTTCAGAAGACCGAGGGGATGAGCTGGTACGACTGCATGACCGAGCTCTACAGCGAGGACGAGATCCTGGCCTCGTATGGCGTACTGCCATGGTGGACCTACCGCCCCGAGTGGGAAGTGCAGAGCATGCCGTAGAGGCGCATGTGAAGCCGGGCCGGGCGTAGACGTTCGCAAGCGTTCAACGCCAACCTTGCGACAATCTTGGAGAGCTTCGCGGGGTCACCGCAGCAGCCGAGCCACCTCGGCCGCGAACTCCTCGCGGAATCGTTCTGCGGAGAACCGGGTCGCGTTCTCGCGGATAGTGTCGGAATCGACGGCGTCGGCGTCGAAGCCTCCGGACCGCTTCAGCCAGTGCCGCTGCGGTCGGTTCGGAAAAGAAGGTGCCGGTCACCCCCTCGATTACGGTATCCAGAGCCCCTCCTCCCCGGTAAGCTATCACAGGGCGCCCCGCCGCCTGGGCCTCCACGGGGGCAATGCCGAAATCCTCGTAGCCCGGGAACACGAACGCCTTGCACCCTGCGAAGAGCGCCGGGAGTTCAGCGTCGGGCACGTGTCCCAGGAAACGGACCGTGGGGCCCGCGATGGACTCCAGGGCTTGACGATCGCGTCCGTCGCCTGCGACGACCAGGGGCAGACCGAGTTCTGTGAAAGCCCGAACGGCGAGATCAATCCTCTTGTAGGGAATGAGCCTGGAGACCACCAGATAGTAGCCGTCAGGCAAATCGGCATCGGCCGGGGCGGATCCTGGCGAAAAGCGCCTAATGTCCACGGGCGGGTAGATCACGGTGGAGGGCTGCCCGTAATAGGTCTGGATCCGCTGCTGAATCTCGCGTGAAATCGCCACAAATCGGAGATTCGGCTGCTGTGCAGCGCGGTAATCCCAGCGACGAAGACCGGCAACCACGGGTCTCAGGAGCGAACGAACGATGGAGGGCAACTGCTCGCGTGCAGCATAGGTGTCGAACTGCCAGACATAGCGCGTGGGAGAGAGGCAATAGCAGAGATGCGGGGTATCGCCGGTGCTAACGCCGTGGCAGAAGCCGCTCTTGTTGCTGACCACGAGATCGTATTGCCCGGCGTCCAAGCGTAGTCGATCGAATGCGAGCGCATAGAGCGGGAGATATGCCTGGTGTGATCGGTAGATGCCCGGGAGACGATCCATCCATGTGGTCCGGATGTCCCACCCCTGGTAACACGGGGGCATCGCCTCACGCCAGTACATGCTCGTGTAGATCGGCGCGCCGGGGAACGCGTCCACCAGGTGCTCCAGGACGCGCTCGGCCCCACCGTACTGGTTCAGCCAGTCATGGACAAGGGCGACCCTCATACCTTCGACGGCGCCCTCCCCCGTGTCCACGCCTACCCTGAAAGGAAGAAGCCGCTTACTGCAGCCTGAGCCCAATGAAGTACGATGTTCGGGAAGAGGCCCAGTCCGAGGACACCCAGTGTCGCCACGACGAGGACAACCCACGAAGCTGCCGGGACAGCCACAGGCTCCAATCCCTCGTCTGAGTGCATGAACGTAGACTGGATGATCCGCCAATAGTAAGCCACAGAGACCACGCTGTTGACCGCCGCCAGCACAAGCAGCCAGATCCTCCGCGCCTCCAGGGCCGAGATGAACAGCCACAACTTCCCCATGAACCCGCCGGTGCCTGGCATACCGAACAGCGACATCACGCTGATAAGGAGCACGATCGTAAGCGCCGGGGCACGACGGTAGAGCCCCCGATAGTCGGCAATCGTGTCGAGCTTGATGCGCTCCGACATCACAGTGATCGCGGCAAACGCTGCCAGCTCCGCCAACGTGTACACGGTCAGGAAGAGGAGCAGGGCCGTCAGACTGCGTTGGGTGGCAATGGCCACACCGATGAGTGCATAGCCAACCTGGGCAATTCCCGAGTACCCCATGAGCCGCTTGATGTTCGACTGCCAGAGGCCGATCAGGTTTCCGATCGTCATCGCTGCAACGGCCAGGAGCGCGAGCATTGGCCATCGCCACCAGAGACCTACCTGCAGGTCTGGGGGAAGCATCACCATTGTCAGCCGCACGAGCGCGGCAAAGCCTGACACCTTTGGGATGATCGCCAGCGATACGGTAACCGGCGTCGGAGCTCCCTCAAACGCATCCGGCAGCCACTGGTGAAATGGCGCCGCGCCGATCTTGAAGGCGAATCCGGCCAGCACAAAGACGAGCACCGGGACAAGCGCCACAGCCGGCACCACTGCGTCCGAAGCCCACGACCACTGACCTGAGAGCGCCCTCGCCGTCAAGGCATAGTCGGCTGTCCCTGAGAGTCCGTACAGCCACGAGAGGCCGAAGGCCATGACAGCCGAGACCGCTGCCCCGTAGACCAGGTACTTGATCGCACCCTCGGTCGACCGCTTGTCACGGTGCAGAAAGCCGGTCAACACGTATCCGACAATGCTCAGGAAGTCGATGGCCAACAGGAGCATGATCGTGTTATCAGTGGCTGCCAAGAGCAATGCCCCGAACCCGAAGAGCATCAGGCATGCATAGTAAAGCCCTGGCTCCACATCCTCCTGACTGCGAATATAGGATTCACTCAGCAGGACGATCAGGGCCAAGGCTACCAGAAGCAGACGCCAGACAAAAGCCGTAAAGGGGTCATACGTGAGCACCGCCAGCACGCGAGCGACGTCGTTCTTGCCCAGGAGAAAGGAGGCGCCGAGGCTGACCAGCGTTGTGACCAATGCAAGCCACCACACCGACCTGACCATCCGGGTCGGGCGCAGCAGCACCAAGTCCACCACCATGATCACGACCGCGCCGGTGAGAAGACAGAGAGCCGGAATCAGATACCAGAACGAAGCCACGGGTGCCAACTCCTATGCCTCTGTCAGCGCACGACGAAGCTGCGCAGAAGCGTGACGGCAGCAGCGTTGAAGGTGTTGATCAGCGGTGACGGGTAGACGCCCAACACCACCATCAAGAGGACAAGCGACGAGAGCGTGAGCTTCTCCCACCAATTCAGATCCTTGAGCACGGACCACTTCTCTCGATCAAGCGTGCCCAGGAACAGGTACTGGATGATCTTCCACAGCGTATAGCCTGCGGTAAACACCATCCCTATCACACCGATGAACGCGGCGACGGGTATCAACTTGATCGCGCCCCGGAAGACAAAGAGCTCGCTCCAGAAGCCAATCAGTCCGGGCAAGCCAAGCGAGGCGAACGCAGTGACCAGCATCACGCCATAGTAGACCGGCATGATCGTAGCCAATCCACCGAATGCCTTCAGGTCACGAGTGTGCGCACGCTCGTAGATCATGCCCACGAGGAAAAACATCGCGCCCGTGACAATGCCGTGTGAGAACTGCTGCATGGCAGCACCGTTGATACCGGAGGCCGCCGAGTTGAGCATGCTATCGCTGCTGCCCTGGCCGAAGGCCGCCGCGGCCGCCGCCAGACCTAGTGTAACGTATCCCATATGCGCCACAGATGAGTAGGCCACCAGCCGCTTGAAATCCCACTGGGCCATACAGACCAGAGCACCATAGACGATGCTCATTAGAGCCATCACGGTGATGATCGGGACGTGCACCGAGAAGTAGCTGAAACGCTCGGGAAAGAGCGGCAACGCGATGCGCATCATTCCGTATCCGCCGAGTTTCAGAAGCACACCGGCCAGGATGACACTACCTCCCGTGGGTGCCTCGGTATGGGCATCCGGGAGCCAAGTGTGAAATGGAAAGACGGGGATTTTGATGGCAAAGGCCAGGAACAGGCCCCAGAAGACGATGGTGGCCCAGGTCGGATTGCCGGCAAAGGGTCGGGCGGCGGCCGCATCCAGGATGTTGAACGTACCGGTATCATGGTATACGGCGAGCATGCTCAGGAGACCGAAAACGCTGCCTGCCAGCGTATAGATGAAGAACTTGATGGCTGCGTATTCGCGGCGCGCTCCCCCCCATACGCCCACGATCAGGAACATCGGCACGAGGCCGATTTCCCAGAAGACATAGAACAGGATCATGTCCAGCGACAGGAAGACACCCAGCAGGCCCGTCTCAAGCAGCAAGAAGAGGAGGAAGTACTCCTTGACCCGTATCTTGATGGTGAAACTGCTGTAGATCATCACAAGCGCCGTCAGGAGACCTGAGAGGAAGAGCATCGGCGCGCTCAGGCCATCGACGCCCAATGTGTACATCAGATCCAGATCGGGAATCCATGGACGCTGCTCCACAAACTGCATCTGCCCCGGACCCGCGACGCCCACCGCCCACCACACATAGGCGGTTTGCACCAGTGAGGCCAGACCGAACAGGACGCCCACCCAGCGGATCACGTTCTTGTGCTGCTTGGGCATCATAAGGACGACCAAGGCACCCAGAAGTGGCGTGAACAGAGTCACGCTCAACAATGGAAAAGTCATTGCAGGTTGCCCTCCAAGATCAGATACGCTGGAACAGCACCAGTGCCGCGACCAGCAAGAGGATAATCATGAAAGCGTTCCACAGATAGTCCGGCAGCAGGCCACTCTGCATCCGGCGCATCCACCGACCCAGCGCACCGGTCGCGTTGGCGATCGCCCGTACGGCACCGTCTATGAAGTCACTGTCAAGCAGGCCAAATAAGTTCGAGAAGCCACGACCCAGACGACCGACGGCATTGACGATACCGTCAATCATCCGATCATCAAGGTCACAGCGATACTTGATAGCAATCGACTGAAGAGGCTGATCGCGTCCACGAGCTGATCGAAGAGCCCGCGATCCAATCGATCGGATGTGGGTGCAATGCGCCCCGTCTTGGCGAACCCTTGGCCGAATGCCACGAGCGGGGCATCGATCGCCTCGCGATCGACGAGATGTAGCGTGTCGGCCAGCCACACGGCAGGCGCCGAGAAGAGCTTCTCATAGAGGCCGTCAATATAGAAACGGCGCTGCATTGCGCGGTAGAGCCACGCCAGCTTCACACTGTCGAACACGCGTTGCAGAGGGTCGACGAAAGCTTCCTCTGAGCCGTCGACTGGGACTGCCTCTCGCCCGTAGACCCACCACCCAAGGAAGAGTCCACCAAGAGCGAAGGCTGACGGCCAGCACCATCGGCTGCCAAGCCAGCGGTTGGCCCAACACAGTCCCGGAGAACTCTGCACCAATGCGAGCAAGCGAAGTCTCGACAAAGGGCCCAAACAGATCCGGCAGCAACCGACCTAGCACCGGGAACTCGCTCGGTATGCCTAACCAGCCGATGCTGATCGCAAAGATGGCCAGAAACCCCAGCGGTATCGTCATCACTGGCGTGCTCTCACGTGCGTACACCGCAGCCCGCGAGCGCGGCTTCCCCAGGAAAGTCAGGCTTATCAGCCGCGCCGTGTAGAAAGCAGTCAGTCCGGCTGCGACAAGCAAGCCCCAGAAGACGAAACCATTCTGGTCCCAGGCCCGGGCAAGAATGGCATCCTTTGACCAGAAACCCGCCGAGAGCACGGGAAAACCCGAAAGCGCCAGACCCCCGGCCAGGAAAGTGAGTGCCGTTGCCGGCATCCGGAACGCCAGTCCTCCCATCCGCTGCATGTCGTTTGGGCTGAAATCCGGGTCCGGCGTCTGCGCGGGCACGGCGTGACCGCGCGTGTGATGATGGCCATGCTCTATCCCGTGGATCACCGAACCTGCAGCGAGGAAGAGCAGTGCCTTGAAGAACGCGTGTGTGATGAGGTGAAAGAAGCTGGCCGTGTAGGCGCCAATGCCGATGGCGGCCACCATGTACCCCAGCTGGCTGATGGTCGAGAACGCCAACACTCGCTTGATATCATTCTGGGCTATCGCCACCACCGACGCATACATCGCCGTCAGCGTGCCGACGAGCGCGACAGCAGGCAGAGCCTGCGACGCGACCAGTAATGGGAAAGCGCGGATCAGTAAGTAAATCCCCGCAGAGACCATCGTTGCCGGCGTGAATGAGAGCCGAGACTGGGGTAGGGCCTTCCATCGCGTCGGGAAGCCACACGTGCAGGGGTAACTGCGCGCTCTTGCCCACCGTACCCCCAAAGAGAAGCAGTCCAGCCACCGTCGCGACCGTAAGCTGGCCGAGATATGGGGTCTGCGCCAGGCTCGCCACGGTTGTCGCGTTGAAGACGTCGGCATAGGCCAGGCTGCCCACCTGCGCATAGAGGAGCACGAGCCCCAGCAACAGAAAGAGATCGCCGATCTTCGTCACAATGAAGGCCTTAAGCGCAGCCTTCACCGCTGACTTCTTCTCCCACCAGAAGCCGATCAGTAGGTAAGAGCACGTCCCCATAATCTCCCAGAAGAGGAAGAGTGCCAGCAGATTGTCACATATGGCGGCACCCAGCATCGCCCCCGCAAAGAGGGAGATATACGCGAAGAACCGGCTGATTTTCTCGTCGTCCCGCATATAGCCGATGCTATAGAGAAAGATCATCAGGCAGACGAAGCTGACCATGGCCGCCAATACTGCGGCCGTCGGATCCAGATACACGCCCAGCTCCACGCGCTCGGTCCCAAGTTCGAGCCACTGCAAGAGCACAGAGTGGAATACATCTGGGGTGCGTACGGTGCTCCAGAAGGCCAACTGGGAGAAGACCACGGATGCGAGGATACCCGTGATGGAAAGCGCCTGGCTTAGGCGGCGATATCGATGCGCCCACAGTGATATCACTGCGAAGGCCAGGAAAGGGCCCACCGGGATCAGCCAAGAAATCGACAAGCTAGAAGGCATAGTGTTCAGTCCAAGAACTCAATCGTTTGGCCAGCATATCAGCAGCTAGCCCTGCAACAGATCAATCTCTTCAACAGCGACCGTGTTTTCGGTGCGCCAGATGGCGATCGTGAGGGCGAGCCCCAACGCGGCCTCGGCGGCGGCAGCGGCGTAGACAATGATCGCAAAGGTCTTTCCCACGATGCGGGCCGGCTCGATGAACCGGGCAAACGCCACGAGATTCAGTACGACAGCGTTCAGCATCATCTCGATCGACATCATGATGACGATCAGATTGCGATTGGCCAATATGCCATAGACGCCCACGCAGAAAAGCGCGGCACCCAGAATGAGATACCAGGAGAGCGGCACACCGGACATATGACTAACGCTCCCTTCCGAGATACAGAGAGCCGATGAGCACGACTAACAGCATGACCGATACCACCTCGAACGGGAGCAGATAGCCGCCGGGATCCACCAGCGCAGCCCCGAGGAGCGAGAGACCATCATCAAGTATGGGGAATCCCGGGGTCACGGGCAGAGGCAACTGCACGATGAACCAGACCATCACAAAGAACAGCGCCCCGGACACAATGGCGGATGACCAGGCATTCGCTAGCGTCTTCTTATCGCGGCGCATGTTACCCTTGGTCACCATAATGGCGATGACCGTCAACACGGCAACACCGCCGATGTAGATGAACAACTGGATGCCGGCCATGAAAGGCGACTGCAGGAGCATGTAGACGGCGGCCACAAAGAAGAACATCACGATCAGCCATAGTGCTGCGTGGAATATGCGGTGACTCGTCACGACGCGCACGCCGGCGCCCAAGCAGAGCACGGCAAAAACGATAAAGACGATTTCGTTCAGCGATATAGGCATGCTGACTCCCCTACCCCTAACGAACCGCTTCAGGCTGGCGCACGGTCTTCCGCTCCTTGATCCGGCGGCCAACAATGCTCAGAATCCCCACAACGGCGGCTCCAAGCAGCAGATTCGCACCCAGGAGTCCGGCGGATCTCGCCCACACCCCTGTAATGCCGGCCACCACCAACAGCTTGTCCACAAATGCGACCGCGAGCAGCACAACCAAACCCAGGGGTACCAGGAACTTCCAGTTGAAGGAAAGCACCTGGTCAATCCGCAGGCGCGGCATAGCTGCCCAGAAGAGGATCAGCACATTGAAGACCACGAAAGACTTTAGCAGCAGCCACACAGAGCCAAGAAGCGGAACTTGCGCTACCCAAGGCCCCCGCCATCCGCCAAGGAACAGCACGGTGAAGATGATCGACGCCGTGAAGTTGTTGATGAACTCGGCCAGGTAGAACGCACCGAACATCATGCCGCTGTACTCGGTGAAATAGCCGGCAACGATCTCCGAATCGGCCTCTGCCAACTCGAAGGGCAATCTCCCGACCTCCGCAACGGTTGCCAGGAAATAGATCAGAGCAGCCAGGGGTGCCACCAACGCAAAGGGAACCGTCTGGGCGCGCACGATGTCCTGCAATGAGAGCGATCCGGTCAGGAGCACAGGGATCAAAAGGGCCAAGATCTGGGGAATCTCATATCCAACGATCTGTGATACAGCCCGGAACGCGCCTACCTCGGCGTACTTGTTTCGGGAGCTCCACCCGGCCATGATCATCGAAAAAGGAGCCAGAGACGAGATCGCTACGACGTAAAAGGCTCCGACGTTGAGATCTACGACCTGCAAGCCACTCGGTCCGAGGGGAACGACAGCCCACACCGCAATGGCCACCGCAACCACGACCACCGGCGCGGCAATGTAGACAACCTTGTCCGCTCCCTCCGGGATGATCAACTCCTTGGTCAGGATCTTGATTGCATCGGCGAAGGTCTGCAACAGCGCGAAAGGCCCTGCATATGTGCCGGCGTTCGTGGGCCCCAGGCGATCCTGCATCCTGGCGATCACCTTGCGAGCCTCCCAGATCAGGAATAGCACCGCAACCAGGGGCACGAGCGCCATCGCGAAGGCGCCGCCAATCCGCAGCAGGACTTGCCCGACCTCTCCTACACCCACTCCAGCCACCCCTTTCGCCAGACGTAGACCAGACCTACCCCAAGCAGCGCCAGGAAAACGATGGCCTCGAAGACGGCGAAAAGCGAGAGCTGATTGTACGCCAGGGCCCAGGGAAACAGGAACGCGGCCTCGACATCAAACGCGACAAACGCCAGTCCGAAGAGGTAGTATTGTGGCTTGAACTCGATCCAGGTCTCGCCGAAAGTGGGATTGCCGCTCTCATAGACCTGCAACTTGCGGGGGTTCAGCTTCTTGGGACTGACCAGCCAAGCTAAGATGATGGGGGCAGTGCCGAAGAAGATAGCGACTACCAGGAATATGCCTACAAGCGTGTATGGATCGATCAAGCTCCTCGCCTCCTAATCCCAAACGGCAATTATAGCACGCTTGTTGGCTCGAACAAATCCAAGTTCTTCGAATCGTCTGGCAACACCATGGGGCGGGCTGAGCCCGCCCCATGGTTCAGTCCACCGGGCAAAGTACCGAAGTTACTCCTCTACAACCCGTCGATTAGGTAGCAGGTCCCTTCAATGCCCGCAGTAGATCGTCGTGCCGTGCAGCCTCGCGCTGCTCGTGCTCCTGGCGCTTCTTCCCACCCCTCAGCGCGATGATCAGGTCCCGCCGCTTGATGGCCCGCTTGCGCTCGATCTCGACCATCATAGCCTTGTCATCGGCCAGCTTCACCAGCGCCTCGACCCACGCTCCGCTCTGCACGTCGGTGTGTCGTACGCGCCACCGTTCCACCCAGATGGGGAGTTCCTCGGTGTTGGCAATGCGCTCCAGCGTCTTCACGTGCGTGACGCCCTGGGAGTGAAGCATGACCTGGTAGGTTTCCACCGTGGGCTCCACGGGACAGACTTGCACGCATGCCCCGCACTTGATGCAGTAGTAGTCGGCAAGCACGAGTTCGCCCTCGTCGTCGACATAGAGCGCCCGCGTGGGACATATGTCCGCGCATGCCAGGCATCCCTCAACACATTCCTCCCGCCTGAGCGTGACGGTGCCCTCCCATGCCTGCTCCACCTGAAACGCACCGTCGCTTGCGACCTCACACTGACGACAGTGGATGCAGTGCACGTCATCGACCACCAGCGTATGCAGGCTCTCATCGTAGCTGATTACGTGTGTGGGGCAGTTGTCGATCACGAAGTCTTTGAGACTCCAGTCAAAGGCGTCAGAATCGAACGTCTGCGACTCAATCAGGAGCGGGAAAGCCTCATACGTCTGAACGGGCACGTGCGGTTCGCCGTTCAGCGTCATCGAAATCGCGTTCACGGGGCACATTGCGACACACATGCCGCAGAAGACGCACTTCTCAGTGTCCACGTCCACCAGTAGCTTGGTCGCGAGACGTCCCTCAACCACGGCTCCACCGACGTGCGATAGCGCATCCTTGGGACAGACCTTGGGCCCGAGTTGGCACCCTACACACCGACCCAGGTCCCATTCGAGCACGTCGTGGTGTGTCACCATCTTGCGTTCAAGGGTCAACGTCTGTTCGGTCCGACGTTTCAGCGTAGTTCCACGTTTCATCCCAACTCCTCAGAAGCCTAGGCGTGCCAACTGGGCCTGAGGGGACACCATATGCCGCTCGAAGCCCAGGGATGTCGGATCGAGCCCGAACGCTAACCCCATCAATTGCGTGAAGTAGACGACCGGGAGATCCAGGGCGCGGTGGAGCACTCTCTCAGCCTTGGCCTGGTAGGCGTCCAACGCCGTGTGACACATCGGACACGCCAGAGTTACGATATCCGCCCGCGATTCCTTCGCCGACAGCAGAACGTTGCCGGTCAACCGAGCGGTCACCTCACTATGGGAAAGTGCCATCGCACCACCGCAGCACTTCGCCTTCATCGGATAGTCGACGATCTCAGCACCCAGCACGTGAACAAGATCGTCAAGGCCGACAGGTCGTTCGGGGCTGTCGAACCGGTCCTTCGGCCGCGTCAGCATGCAGCCGTAATAGGAGGCGACCCGGAGCCCCTCGAGGGGGCGCGTCACCAGAGCTCTGACGCCTTCGAGGCCAAACTCGTTCAGAAGCACATAGACCGGGTGCATGACCTCGATATCGGTGGTTAGGGCCAAGCCCTCCTTCAGATGGTCATTGACCTTGACCCGCATAGCCTTATCTTCGGCCACCCGCTTGCTGGCGCGCCGCAGATTCCGGTAGCAGCCGCTGCAGGGTGCCAGTATCCGGTCCAGTCCCTGTGATTCTGCCAACGCAAGGTTGCGCGCCGGGAGGAGCACTGCCCCATCTTGGTTATGCACATCCGCATGGACAGCCCCACAGCACGACCAATCTTCCAGGTCGACCAGTTCGATACCCAGATGTGCGAACACGGCCCGAACCGAGTGATCGTACTCCTTTGCGCCGGAGAGCAGACTGCACCCGGGATAGTATCCGTAGCGTGACACCGTGGTCATTGGGTTCTACCTCTCCTTCGGCTTCGCTCAGGCGTGTCCAGGACGTGCCCTTCGGCTGCGCTTAGGCCCCGCCCGGTCACCAGCCCTTAGCAGCAGGCCGGCAAGGAGCGTGATCAGGGCCCCGCCAAGTACGCCGCCCAGAATGCGCCGCGACCCTTCGAGCTTCTCCCTATCCGCCTCGGCGCGGGCCTCACTCCCTTGGACAGCGCCGTGAGAGGCACGCCCAACCCGGATTCCCGACGCGACCTTCGGCCTGGTCGAGGCGACGACACCAATCGCTGCGATCTCACCCGGATCTTCCACACGCTCGGGCACAAAGGGCAACTTGCCCTTGACCAGCATCTTGAGGCCGAGCGGCACCATCCCCACAAGACTGCCGATGTCGAGCACGCGTGCATAGTACCGCGTCAGAAGCTCCGGCTCGAAGAGGCGCCCGTGGACCTGAATCGTCTGGGCAAAAGCTTCGCCGAACTCAGCTTCCTTATCGTGTGCGTAGCCCTTCGCCACGGCCAGGCGACGAAGATCGGCCATCAGATCGGTGATCTCGATCTCGCGGGGACACCGGTTTGCGCAAGAGTAACACGACACGCACCGCCATATGTCCTTGCTGCTGAGAACCTCAGGCTCCATCCCCGCCTGGATCATGTGCATAATGCGCCGTGGGCCGTAGGCCATTTCCTCGATAACGGGGCAGGAGCCGGAGCAGGTTCCACACTGGTAACACTCCAGCACCAGGCGCCCCCCTTGCGTGGCCAGCACCTCGGATAGGAAGGGGTTCAGAACGTCCTGACTATGGACTGGCACTACTCACCTCCTGCCGTGCGCACCAACTGCTGTACCGGCGCGCCATGCTGCGCCCCTGTGCCCTCAGGCGACGGTCGGGTCGTGGGTACACCGATCCCTTGCAGCCTCTGCGCTTCACTGAGACGCAGCACCTCGGCAACGCCGGGTACCTCTCTTAGCCGCCGCAGGAAGCGCGTGAGCTGTGGAAGAGCGGCGTCGGTCTCGGTCGCAATCTGCTCGACGCCTAACTCGTGCACTCGGTCACTCATTTCGCGCATGATGTGCGACCACTTTGCGCCCTCGGTTGCCGAAACCGACTCCACCCGGAAACGTCCGTCGGAGATGCCCAGCTTGTCAAGCTGTACTGCCAACTTGCTCATACGCTCCTCTGCGTGTTGGCGACCATCGATGTAGTGGCAGTCCTGTGGGTGACACCCGGACACCAGCACCGCTCCCGCGCCGAGGCGGAACGCCTCCATCACAAAGTCGCGATCCACACGCCCGGCGCACATCACCATGATGTTGCGGGTATTCGCAGGATATTCGAAGTGGCTCACTCCGGCATTGTCCGCCCCCATGCCGCTGCACCATCGGCAGGTGAAGGCCAGGACCTTCTCCTCGGGCCTGTCGGCGAGCAGAGCATGGATCTGGGCCAGGATCTGTCCATCGGTGAAATGATGCTGGGTGATCGCGTTCTGTGGGCACTCGGCTACGCAAGTCCCACAGCCATGGCACTTTGCGGGAATGATGCGGGTGGCCTCTCCGGAACCCGGACGGTTGTCAATCGCACCGTACGGGCAGGCATCGTAGCAGATCGTGCACTTGCCACCGCGTGCGTTGATGCACAGCTCCGGGTAGACATAGGCCACGATCGGGTCGATCTCCCAGGTGTCGTGTGAGAGCACGCGTGAGGCGCGTCCAGCGGCACCGCTCCCCTGGCTGACGCTCAATGGGATGTCCTTCGGCCCCTGCGCCGCACCGGCAAGATAGATGCCCTCCGTTGGTGTGTCGAGCGGCTTGAGTTTGGGGTGGGACTCCATATAGAACCCGTGGGCATCGGTCGGCACCGTCAACACCCGGGCCAGATCCACCGAGCCATCGGACGCAATCGCTGCCGTCGACAGGCCGACCATGTCGAACTCATATTCCATCGGTCGCCCTAGACTCGCGTTGTCTGCCCTCACGATCAGGTTGCCGGTGCCGGGCACCTCGCGGATCTCCGCGGGACGCCCCTGGACAAAGTGAATCCCCGCCCCCCGTGCCCGTTCGTAGAACTCCTCGTAGGTCTTGCCCGGCGTGCGAATATCGATTCTGAAGATCGTGATGTCCATCTCCGGATAGAGCCACTTCAGAAGCATCGCATTCTTGATCGTATACATACAGCAGAAGCCGCTGCAGTATTCGTTGTAGCGCTTATCGCGTGATCCGACGCACTGGATGAGCCCCAACCGCTTGGGATGCTTCCCGTCCGAGGGCCGGATGAAATCACCGACCGTTGGTCCGCCTGCGCAGTGCAGGCGCTCGATCTCCATCATCGTCGTCACATTGTCGTAGACCCCAAAGCCATATTCCTCGATGGGCGTGGGATCCCAGGTATCGTACCCAGTGGCGACAACAATCGTGCCGATGTCAAGATCGATGATCTCCGGCTCCTCTGCGAAGTTGATGGCCTCCAGCGAGCCACAGGCGTCTACGCACTTGTAGCACTCGATGCACGCATCGCGATCGATCGTGTAGATCGAGGGTACCGCCTGAGCCATCGGCACGTAGATGGCTTTTCTCGATCCAAGCCCTTCCTCGAAATCGTTGGGGACATCGACGGGGCACACCTCAGCGCAGAGCCCACAGCCGGTGCAGCGGTCCAGCAGGACGTACCTCGGCTTGCGCTCCACCTTGACGCTGAAATTCCCGATGTAGCCGTTCACCTCTTTGACCTCTGAGTAGGTCAGGAGGTGAATATGAGGGTTCTTCCCCACGTCGACCATCTTCGGGGCCTCGATACAGATCGAGCAGTCCATCGTCGGGAACGTCTTGTCCAACTGGGCCATCCGCCCGCCGATGGTCGGCGATTTCTCGACCAGGTACGTCTCGATCTGCATGTCCGCCAGGTCCAGCGCCGCGCTGATACCTGCGATGCCGCCGCCGATCACCATGGCACGTCGGGTCACCGGCACCTCAAACATGTCGAGCGGGTGGACGTGGCTCACTTTGGCCACTGCAGAGGAGACGATCTCCTTGGCCTTATAGAGTGCGGCCTCTTTTTCGTGGGAGTGAACCCACGAGTCGTGCTCGCGGATGTTCGCCATCTCGAACATAAAGGGATTGAGACCGGCGTCCGCGATGCAGGAGCGGAACGTCGGTTCGTGCATCGCGACGCTGCAAGCAGCAACCACCACCCTATTGAGACCGTACTCCTCGATATCGCCCTGGATCAAGCCCTGTCCAGGGTCCGAACACATGTAACGGTGCTCTTTGGCGATGACTACGCCCGGCAGTGTATGTGCATATTCGACAACCTCGGGGACCGTGACCACACTGGCAATGTTCGATCCGCAGTGGCACACATAGACACCGATTCTGAGATCCTCATCCGACCGGCTGTCCAAGTCAGCGCGGCTGTCCGCTGGGGGGTTTGGCTTATCTGCCACAACAAAGCTCCTCACGCGTTATAACAGAGCTGGCATCGAGTCGGCGGCGAAAGACAATCACCGCAATGCTTCATCCGTCACGAGTCTGCGCCTCGCGCGCTGAGCCCGCTGATCGGGCGTCGTCAACTCCAGGGCATCCTTCGGGCACCAGAGCACGCACTGTGGCCCCTCTTCTTCGTCCACGCACTGGTCGCAGATCTCGGCAAGCTTCGTCAAGGGGTTGATGGAGATGGCGCCGAAGTCACACGCTTCTATGCACCACGCGCATCCATCGCAGAGATCCGCATCAATGCTGATCAGTCCCGTGACGTCATCCTGCTCCAACGCGTCACGCGTGCAGACCGTCACACACGGAGCGTTCTCGCAGGTCCTACAGGCAATGGCCGTAATCAGGATCTCATCCACGCGCACCGTGCGAATGCGGCTGCGATAGGTGTTATACTCCCCGGTCTTGGTGTAAGAGCAGACGTATTCGCAGAGCTGGCAACCGATGCACTTCTCCGGGTCACAGGTGATGTACTTGTATCTCGAAGTTGAGCTAACCATAGCTCCTGCCTCCTTCTCTCATTGCTGGACCCTAGACGCCGATCTCCTCGGCCACGTCAACCATCCCCAGAGCCATCAGCTTGGATTTGGGGATCAGACCGTCCTGCGTCCAGCCCTTGGCCTCGTAGTATAGGTCCTTCATATACTCGAGGTCTTCCTCAGACACGATGTGTCCGGCCGACGGTCCCTTGGTCATCGGATCATGGTGCCACCGGTAGTTGAGGACGTCGTGCTCCCGCTTCCACCCCTCCCGGATGTTGAACGCCTTCTTCATCGTAAAGGCGCGCTCGCCGATGAGGTCCACATCCTCGTACCCGAAATCCCAGCCGGTCGTCGCGTTGATCAACGCTGCGATCGTCGGCCAAGCTCCCGCGCGATCGGCCTTCCCGGTAAAACAGCGGCGGATGAACTTACATAGCGGCAACGTATCGTAGACGGCGGCGTACTCCTCCGTATCCTTGGCCAGAGCGCCGCGCGTCGCATCCACCGAGAAGCGGTCGACCTGCCCTTTGATGTCGGGGTCATAGGCTGCCGTTCGATTGTGGCACCCGCCACGAGTTCCGACCGCCAGCCCAAGTGCAAACGTCTTGAGGCCCCGCGCATCGTAGCCGGGGTTCTCGAGGCCCTTTACGTGCATCGCCCACTTGTACGACTCCGTCCCACGCTCTCTGTCGATCTGGGCGCTAGCCCGCTTCACGCCCTGCGAGAGCAATGCACCGATACCCTCGCGGTCGCGGATCATCTCGGCCAGAGCGACTGCTGCCTCACCGTTACCAAAGGTAGGCTCAAACCCCTCGGGATAGCGTTCGCAGACGAAGTCTTCCTTCTTGAGCACGGCACGCTCGAAGGACTCCATCGTCCACGAGACGGTCACCCCGCTGCTCATCGCGTCCATTCCGCCCCGATCGGCCACGTCGATCATCTTGATGATGGCGTTCATATCGCTGATGCCGCAGTTGGGACCGTTGGCGAAGAGGCACTCGTATTCGATGCCGGTCATCGCACCCGCAAAGAGTCCCGGCTTGGCCGCCGACACCTGCTCGCAGGCGATGGGGCACTGCGCACACGCAATCTTCTTCACCTTGTGGTGTTCTTCGAGGTATTCGCCGCTCACCATCTCGGCGCCCTCAAAGACGCCTTCCTGGTAGTTGCGGGTTGGCAGCAGGCCGAGGGTGTTCATGTTGAGGACGTTGGTTGATGTACCCAGGATCCTGTACTTCGCAGTATGTGGCCCCTGGGCGGCCTCGATGATCTCAAACGACAGCTTCATCAGCGTTTCCCCGTCGCTAACCCGCACGCCCTGCGTTCCTCGCACGGACAAGGCCTTCAGCCTCTTGCTACCCCACACGGCCCCGTGCCCCGTGCGCCCTGCCTGCCGGCCGTCGTTCGTGACGTTGGCGAAGAGCACGCCGTTCTCCCCCGCGGGCCCGATGGTTGCCGACCTGACCTGGTCGTCGGTGAGGTCCTCGCGGATGGCTTCCTCCGTCTCAAATGTGCCCATCCCGAGGTACTTGTCGGCGCGCCTGAACAACACACGCCCATCGTCCACCAGCACGTTCACCCAACTGTCGCTGGCTCCATGGATCACGATGGCGTCCCAGCCGGTGCGCTTCAGGGCTACCGAGAACCAGCTCCCTGACAGACTGTCACCCACCCACCCCGTCAGCGGCGATTTTGATGCCAGACCGTACTTCCCTCCGACGGGCACTGGCGTGCCGGCGAAGATCCCATTGGCCACGCAGATTGGGTTACCGGGTGACAGGGGATCGCATCCAGGCTCGATGTTCTCCCACAGCAGCCGCGAGGCCATCGATACGCCGCCGATATACAGCTTGTACCAGGACTCGGGCTTCTCCTCTGTCCAGGTCTTTCGATTTGTTAGGTTAATATGAAGTATCTTCCCGTGGTAACCGTACATAGAGAACCTCCCTTCAGCGATGGCGCAGACCCAGCAGCCACTAATCTACCGGAGGACGCGCAGACATACGATGCCGGATGATGAGCCAACCATCAAGCAAGAACTGTCATAGCCGAGCAGCGATTCAGTGATGCCAGATAGCGAATCAGCCACCGGCCAGTATCGACATGAGAATCAGACGGTCACCATGCTCAGGGCTTTCGTCCATATGGGCAGGCTGAATCATACGTTTGCCATTGAGGTTGAGCATGTTTGAGGATTTCAGGGATGTGAAGCTCGGATGAATCACGTCTCCTACGAGTTCTGGATGCAACTTGCCCAGTTGCTCCAATATCTCGCGGAAAGATGTGCCTTCATCGAGCGTCATCAGTACCCGGGGTTGACGCGTTAGCACGCGTGCCAGGCCAGCGAACTCTACCGTCACTTCCATAAAGCCTCCCACGTTAATGTATACTGGGGCGTTAGGGTTCGAGCACAGTCTGTATACGGCAGCTTTATTATACCCTATCTTCCCTCCTTCGGAAAGGCAATTGCGGGGAATCTGGGGCGATCGCACGGCCCTTCCGGGAAGCTGCACAGCGCCCTCTAGCGGCAGTCCTTCGCAGGGCCGCAAGCGCTCCTACATTGTGACGCGCTTCTCAGCTTCCCGCAAGATCCCTCACGTCCATATGCGGTAGCCCCGGCGGGGAATCCTTCGGAGACAGCAGCGGGGCCTACAAAGGGAATTCGCGAGGCCTTGGCTGCAGGTGTCTCGCGAATTCGTCCTCACGTTGCACGGGTATTTCCTGTGATGAGGCTAGCTCTGTGCTTCTACGTCAACGACGGTACCGGCTTCGGCTCCCTCGCCGTCATCCTCCCGCACGAGAGCAGGCGGCTGAAGCTGCGGAGGTTTGAGGTCTTGCGGCATGATTGTCTGGCCGCGAAAGTAAGCGCCTTCGTTGACCAGTAGGGACTTCACCGTCAGATCGCCCCATACGCGGCCGGTGTCGAGGATCTCAATCCGTGTGGCGGTGACGTTGCCCTGCACGGCTCCGGCGACAGAGATGTTGTTGGCCTTGATCTCTGCACGAACCTTCGCGCTCTCCGTGATGACCAGATTGCCGGTGATTTCGATAGCGCCCTCGATGATACCGTCGACGCGCAGCCCGCCATCCCCCTGGACGTCTCCCTTGATATGGGTGTTGGGGCCGATCGTCGACTCGATGGGCGATGAGGCAGGAGCTCGATTGAAAGACGTAGGACGTGGAGTGGGATCCATTGTGGGTTGCGTCTTCCCTTTTCCTCCTAGAAACGACATGGAATTCCTCCTTGTGTTGGATTCACGTGATCTGCGATGCTATCAGAGTATGCCATGGTCACGATGATAGGGGACAATGTCCCTCTGTCAACAACCGGTTCTGTCACTCTGTACTCCCGGTTCTGCCCCTGGCCTCGGCCAGCGCCCGTTGTTCGTCCGCACTCAGACTGTAGGATGATCTCCAGTTCTGCAGAGGCTTCGCATAGACGCGAACGTCCTCCCCGCTGTGAAGGCCGGTGATGATCGCGCCGTGGCCCTGACCATCGACCACAGCGACCGAGAAACTCTGATCTCCACCGACGCCGTCGAAGGCATTGTACCTCACGATGCCCAATCCCTGGATCGAATGCGCGAGCGTCGCTACCGTATTGCGTTGCAGGCTCTCGATCGCGCCCAGGCGTCCATCCTGCACGTCGAGCCGTCGGGTGAGGGGCAGAAGCACGGCCTGCTCCGGCGTACCAGACAGGGCCTCGGAGATCTCGATCAGGCCCTCGTACCGCTCCTGGAACCCGGCAACGCGCTTCTCAAGCGTGTAGATCCAGTATGCAGCCACGAACATCAGGATAGTCGTTGCAATAACCCAGGGAACCAAGACGCTGTTCACTAGCACCTCCGTCGCCGTCTCACGGCGCGATCTCTACCTGGCCAAGCACAATCCGATCTCCAAACATGACGCCATCTGCGCTCATCTGCGGGACACGTCGTATGCTCCCCATCTCGTACATGCCCACCTCCAGCCAGTAGGATCCGGGAGGCAGATCGGCCGGGAGGACCAACCGGTAGGGGTCGACCATCCGCTGGCCGGCGAGCCACTTTGGGAACCATAGGTAGGAGGGGTAAGCGCCCCCCAGAGGCGTATAGTCGTACCCGTATCTAAAGGTGCCCTGAGCGTCGATCAGATGAATAAAGACAGTGTAGCTCGCGTCGGGCTGTGTCAACACTTGCCAGACCAGTCGCACATGGAGTGCCTGCCCCGCGTGGAGAGCCAGTGGCCGCTCCCACACAGCCTGCCGCGAGTTAATGCCGGCCCGTGCTGTAGCAGAAACGAGCGCGACCTGGTTGCCCAGGTTAGCTAGCGAGTGGTCGAGGAGCCGCGCATCGCGTGCTGCACCCGCGACCTCGGTGATCTCGACGAGACCCAATGAAAGATCCTGATGACCATCGACTAGCGTAAGCTGCTCCCGTTCGGGAGCTACCTCGGCATAGCGAACGCTAAGCGGGTAGGATCCCGGTGCCATACCAAAGGGCACGTACACCTGATATTGCTCAGCAATAATCTCGCCGGCGTCCCAATCAGGCGTGAGGCGGCGGCTATCCGTGGTCCAGACCTGTTCGATGGGTCCCAAGGTCGCACTGGGCATGAGAATGGCCGACTCTGTCACCGGCACGCGGGCGTAGAGCGTGATAGGAATGGCGCCTCCTTGTGGGATTACGCGGCTCGGGAGATCGTACCCCAGGACCTCCAGGCGACCGGTGCCGAACGTCGCAGCCAGCCGATACTGCGGAACCACAGATTCGGTAGCCGGTGGTTCCAGCACACGCCAGAGTGACCCCTCCGGTCGGAGCCTGAACCCAAGGTCACGAACATCCCTCCGGTAGTTGGTCAGATAGACCGGTCCTGATCCGAGATTGGCCATGACACTCTCGACCCATGGCTGCGCCCCGGTCACGTAGACCGTGCGGAGGTCAGCGGCCTCGAAGGGGACGCCTTCGGCCAGCGTCTCGTAGAAGTACGGTGTGAGGTGTTCCCAGTCTGAGATGAGAACCGCCCCCTCCCCCTGCCCTTCGAAACGGTCTCGCAGCTCCTGCACGAAACGGTCGGCATCTGCCCAACCGTGCAGCGACACACGTGGCGTGAGGGCGACCCCTCTACCGCCAACAACGACGACGAGCGCTGCCAACACGGCATAGCGTCCCCACCATTGTTCCACCCTTCGCGCCGTGCGGATCAGCACAAAGACACCGACCCCAAGGGGCACGCCAACGGCGACGAAGACGTGCAGCAGATATGCCATCACATCCTGCACTGTGTTCATCGTGAAGGCAAGGTGGCTCAGGAGAAAAGCACCCCAGAGAACACCCAGCCGCGGCTGCATGATCGCGAGTGCGGCGATGCCCAGTACCATCACACCAATCAATAGCCACCCATACTGGAGATGGAGCAGCGTCAGGAAGACCTGGAGCCGATCGGCCTGATCCGCCA
Organism: uncultured Chloroflexia bacterium; assembly: GCA_963775195.1. Taxonomy (GTDB): domain Bacteria; phylum Chloroflexota; class Anaerolineae; order B4-G1; family SLSP01; genus PWVB01. The sequence goes on along the minus strand of CAVZIC010000015.1, from coordinate 277,415 downwards.
AGCCGAAGTGGAAAAGATTGACGCGCAGGCCCTGCGCGGTCGCGTGTCGCAGGAAGCCATCCACCGTGTTCATATCGGTGGGGCCGAACGGCGCTGTCGGGCTCCTGAGTATGAGATAGAGCCATGGTAGGAGGCCTGCAGCCGTCGATACGACCCCGCCGGCAATCGTGCGGACGTCTCGAAGAATCCGGGGACGCTGGATAATGATGAAAAGCAAATAGGCGGGAATGCTCCAGACCGTGATCGGGTGATGCGTGACGCCGATGCCTACCAGGAACGCCAGGGCGAAGAGCCAACCTGTGGCTTCGGTCCTCTGCCAGCGAACGAGCAGCCAGAGCTGTGTCGCCGTGATGGCGGCGCTGATGACGTGGGCGTTGGCATGGATACTGTGTTGCCAGAGGTCAGGGGCAAGCGCGACTGCGAGCCCGGCGATTGCAGACGCGAAGAGCGACCGGCCGAGCTCCGGTGAGAAAGCCCCACGGCCGTGAGTGGTATCGACGCTCCGAACGATCTCAAATACGTTGAGTGCGACGGCGGTCGCGGCCCACGCGCCCGCAGCCGCGGCGAGCAGATTGGTTCTGAAGGCCAGCGAGCCGACAGCGACGATCCGCTGCCACAGGCCGGCCAGGAGAGTATAGAACGCATATCCCGGAGGATGCGCAATACCCCAGATCGCGGGGATGAACTGGTATTCGGAAGGATCACCAAAGATGGTGCCGGGTGCTGCCGTTGTGGCGTAGAGAGTGGCAGCCGTGACGAATACCACTATGGCCAGAACACTTCGCTGCCGTCGGGTTTCCGGGTCACGTGCCCTGCCGACCGTCGCCTTGCTCGAAGAACTCATTGCGGGCACATTATAGCATACTCTTGCTTTCACCCTGTGCATCGCTATAATCACCGCAACTTGCCGTGTGAAGGCGCCGTCATGTCAGCCGGCAGAGGACCAGGGTCACACTACGTCCATCGTCGATGTCGAGCTGCAGGAGATTAGAGATGAATCCTCATCGTCTGTCGATTACCATTGGTGGTGTCGTCCTGGTGGTTGTGCTGGCTCTCGGCGTCATCCTCGGGTGTTGTCTCCTCGGTGCAGCCACTCTCCTGATAATCCGACAGGGGAACGTACCCGCCATCAACCCCGTGGTCACACTGGTGCCCCGGGTCATCCAGCCGACCCCGCCCCCCGTGCCGACCCCGGCCACGGAACCGGTTCCCGGCGAGGCCGAGGAAACGCTGCTGGCACTGGAGTCGGCCGATGTCCCGGAGGCGGATCTCCACGAGCTGGCCATTCGCTTCCTCGGGGTGCCCAGTGATACGCCACGTGTAGCCAGCGTTACGAACCCCGATTACCCGGTGGGCACTGTCCGTACGTTTAACGTCTCCAATCTCGACGCGGAGCAGAACTACCAGATCGATGCCGACCTCGTCTACAAGACACCCCACGTCTACATGTGGGTCGAGCAGGGGCTGTCGGTCAATATGCAGGATATCCAGGAGGCCGCCGACCTGTTCGAATCCCATACCTACCCCACCGACCGCGAGTTCTTCGGGTCGGAGTGGACGCCGGGCGTGGATGGCGATCCTCACCTGAGTATTCTGCACGCAAGCGATTTGGGGCAGACCGTGGCAGGTTACTTCTCGAGCGCGGACGAATATGTGAAGGCCGTGCGCACGGATACCAATGAGATGGAGATGTTCTACATCCACATCGATAAGGGCACCTCCGTCGGGGATCCATTCTACAACGGCGTGCTCGCGCACGAGTTCCAGCACATGATCCATTGGAACAACGATCGCAACGAGACGACGTGGATGAACGAGGGATGCTCCGAACTGGCGATGGAGCTCAATAGCCGCACGTACACGCAGGACCCAAGCGCATACGATGTGGGTGGCAGCGAGTATGCCTATCTTGACGAGCCCGATACACAGCTTAACACGTGGCCCGAGGTCGACCTAACAGGTGCAGCCGCTCCCCACTACGGCGCGTCCTATCTCTTCTTGAGCTACTTCCTCGACCGCTTCGGTGAGGATGCAACCAAGTCGCTCGTGGCGCGCGAGGAGAACGGACTCGAGAGCGTCGATCTCGTGCTGAAAGACGAACTCGGCTTGAGCCTGACCCACAAGGACCTCTTCGCTGACTGGGTCGTTGCCAACCTGGTTGACGATCCCAGCATTGCCCAGGGTCAGTACGGTTACCAGGCCATCGACATCTACGCTCCCGCGATCGATCAGACCTACTCGCCAAACACAAGGTATCCCCAGACCCGGCAGACCACCGTTGACCAGTACGGGGTCGACTACATTGAAATCAATGGCAATCAGCCTGTGACGCTGAACTTCGTCGGAAGTACTCAGACACGACTGATGGACACCGAGGCTCACAGCGGCAAGTACCTGTGGTGGTCGAACCGCGGCGACGAGTCCGATCCCAGGTTGACACAGATCGTCGATCTGACCGGCGCTCAGGCGGCCAGCCTCGCGTTCTGGAGCTGGTATTACATTGAGGAGGATTGGGACTACGCGTACGTGGTGGTCGGCACGACCGCCGACGGCACGATTCCGGATGATCTCAGTAGCCCGGACATCTCGTGGCACATCCTCGACGACCCAGGGCTGGGCTGCACCACAACCAACCCGAACAGCGGCAACCTTGGCTGCGGGCTTACAGGCCAAAGCCAGGGATGGGAGCATCTGAGCGCCGACCTTTCGGAGTTTGCCGGTCAGCAGATCGCACTCCGGTTCGAGTACATCACCGATGCTGCCGTCAACCAATCCGGATTCGCTGTCGACGATGTGCAGGTCACGGTCGATGGTCAGACGCTCGTTGACGATGACGTGGAGGAAGGCCCCGGAAACTGGACTGCCGAGGGTTTTGTCAGGCACGCCAACGTGCTGCCCGAGGAGTGGATGGTCCAGCTCGTCACCTATGGACCCGGGAGCCAGATCCAGGTCGAGCGATTGATTGACGCGGATGCGACCAGCGGTACCTGGACAATCCCGCTGGGATCTGGTGTCGGCAAGGCGGTCGTCGCCGTCTCTGCGATGGCGCCCGTGACGACCGAGGCGGCAGCCTATGAGTATACCCTCACCACTGCGCCCTGATTGCTGGCCGGCCGGGGAACGCAGCGAGGCTACGAGCCGGGGCCCGATCGGGGTTTTCGATTCAGGGCTCGGCGGACTCTCGGTGTGGCGTGAGATTGCGTCGCTCTTGCCCAACGAGGACACTCTCTACCTAGCCGACCAGGCGCACGTACCCTACGGTCCGCGCTCGCTGGACGAGATCCGATCGTTTTCCATCGCAATCGCCGAGTTCTTGATCAACCAAGGCGCAAAGCTGATCGTAGTCGCCTGCAACACAGCCTCCGGGGCCGCCCTACATCCGCTCAGGCTGGAGTTCCCCACCCTCCGCTTCGTCGGTATGGAGCCTGCAGTAAAACCCGCAGTCGAGCGAACTGCAACAGGCGTGGTCGGAGTGCTCGCCACGCCGACCGCGTTCCAGGGAGAGTTGTTCCGGCGACTTGTCGACCGCTTCGGGAGAGGAGTGACCATCCATACCCAGATCTGCCCGGGCCTCGTCGAGGCCGTTGAGGCCGGGCGACTTCAGGACCTTTCGACACGCAGTCTCCTGGGGACATGCTTACGCCCCCTGATGGACGCAGGTGTCGATCAGCTCGTGCTCGGGTGCACGCATTACCCATTTCTCGCCGACGTCATCTCCGAAATCGTCGGTCCTGGGGTTGCTCTCATCGACCCGGCACCTGCGGTCGCCCGCCAGGTGCGACGGGTGCTCGTCGAGGAAGGTCTGTGCCGGGCATCCGATCACCTCGCTGACCATGTGCTCTGTACCACCGGCCCCCTTCCCCAGTTGGCATCCATGGCCAGACAGCTGGTCAACTATGCAGGCAAGACAGAACAAATGTTCTGGCATGATATGGATATCCTTCGCGTTCGCATAGCCTGATTGGGTCATATGGGTATAGTATGCAATGGATCCATGGTATGCGAGCTATGACTACGCGAAATCCCAGGGGCTCTTGCGGCCTTTTGGTTGACAGCTCTTCCGAGACTCCTATACTTCCGGTGGGCGCCGGTGCGTGCCGGCATCCACTCACTGTAACGGCCCCGCGGTTTGGTTGAATGAAAATACTGCAGACCCAGAAGGCAAGGCTTGTATTGTTGGGCATCGCGATTGTCGCCATGCTCGTGCTTGCGATGGGCCTGCCGCGAGTTCGGCTTGATCCAGGCCTGCCTTTCGAGCAGATTTGGCAGTTTCTGGTGGGCCAGTTCGGCGGCTTCGGTGCAGGAGGAGCAGCCTACCTTCCGCCGGCAGGCAACGGAGAGAGCCTCGCGCGCGTCATGCGGACGATATTCTTCGTCGCCTTGATGGCGTTCCCGATTGCTGTAGTCCTCGTGGTACTCGATCCTGAGCTTCGCCGTAGCGTGCTTCGCAGTATGCTCCGGTTGCTGATTATCTTCACGCTCATCGGTCTCTTCCTGTCCCGTCGAGACCAACTCAAGGATTTGACGCTCGACACTCCCGCAAACATTGATGGGCAGGGACAGGAGCAGACTCAGGTCCCCCCGCTGACCGATGAGGTATTCAGCGCGGACAAGGTCGCGCCCTGGGTAGTCTGGGCTCTCAGCCTCACAGCTGGCCTGATCGCGGCCGTAGCCATCGTCGGCGTAGTCAACCAGATCCGGAAGAACCGGGCGGCCGCGCAGCCTCTCGAGGAGATTGCCAGACAGGCCGAGGCGGCTATCGGCGAGCTCGAGCTTGGAGCCAACCTCAGGAACACGATCATACGCTGCTATATCGAGATGAGCCAGGTCGTGGCAGATGCACGCGGAGTGCGACGTGGGAACACCGTGACAGCGAGAGAGTTCATCACGTATCTGCTCAGAGCTGGACTACCCGAACGACCGGTGGAGCGACTTACCGAGCTCTTCGAGAAGGCCAGGTACGGCACGGGGGAGACGATGCCTGAGGATGAGAGCGCGGCGTTATCCAGCCTCCAGGCCATCGTCAATGCGTGCAGGAGCATGTCGTGACGATAACTTCGGCGAAGCTGCACCGGCTGCTGCTCCTCGTCGGCATCCTCATCGCACTGGCCCTCCCGCTGATGTTCATGCTGAAGGATTTCGTACGCGAGGCGATCGTGTTGCCATTTGCGTATCAGGCCTGGGTCGTTGGCATCGTGGTGGACGCGTTGCCAGAGGGACTCTTCCTGGGCGCGGTCGTCCTCGTCGGCATCTTGATCGCGACCCGAAGCCTGCGTCGCAGCAGGGCGGTCGTGCAGATTGAGCAGACCAGGCCCCACAGATCCGACGGCAGCGTGAGAGTTTGGATGGAGCGGGTCGCGCACGTGTCGGCGGGCACGTACTCGCGGGATCGGTTTGGCCACTACATCGGCCAATTCCTCATACGGGCGATTGCCTACGAGGAACGTTTGTCCCCCCGGGAAGTCCGGCTTCATGTCGACTCTGGAGAAATCGACCTCCCGGACGGTGTCCGGGAGTATCTTGACCTCACACAACAGTCGGCAGCGCCCAGCAGGCGGACCTGGTTCCAGCGGGTCAAGCAGCGACTACTAGGCCTGGCACAGCGGCGGCTGCGCCGGCGTGTCACGCCTGATGATCTGTGGGCCGAGATGGATGTGGCCCTGTCGTATATTGAACGACAACTCAGAATCCAACCAGCGGAGGCGGATAGTGAGCAGTAGCGTAACCTCGAACTACAACGAACTCTCAGTCAACGACGTCGCCGTCATCACTCAGCAGATCATCGACGAGGTAGAACGTGCAGTCATAGGCAAGACCGACGTACTTCGCATGATCCTGGCAGCTTGCCTTTCGTCTGGCGGGCACGTCCTGCTGGAAGACTACCCGGGCCTCGCCAAGACACTGATCGCCAACAGCTTCGCCAAGGTCCTGGGACTGAGCTTCAAGCGGATCCAGTTCACGCCCGACCTACTGCCGGGCGACATCACCGGTGGCTACGTCTACGACCGGCTGGGAGGTAACTTCGAGCTTCGCCGTGGGCCCCTCTTTGCTAACATCATCCTCGCCGACGAAATCAACCGGGCTTCGCCGAAGACGCAGTCCGCTTTGCTGGAAGCGATGCAAGAGTACCAGGTGACGCTGGAGGGTGAGACGCAGCCGCTGCCGGACCCCTTTATCGTGATCGCCACCCAGAACCCTATCGAGTACGAAGGCACGTTCCCACTTCCTGAAGCACAGCTCGATCGCTTTATGATGAAGCTCTCTATCGGCTATCCATCAGCAGATGAGGAGCAGGAGATTCTCCGCCGCCGGCGAGAGCGACGTCAGGATGAGTTCTTGCTCAATCCCGTGACCGATGCGGCGGGCGTGCTGGCGATGCGCCGGGTCGCCGAGCGAGTTCACGTCGATGCAGACGTCGAGCGCTACATGGTCGAGCTGGCGAGAGCCACGCGGCGGCACCGCCACGTGGCGGTTGGGGCCAGTCCGAGGGGCGCACTTGCGCTGCTCAAGCTTGCGAGGACGTGGGCGGCCATGAGCGGGCGTGATTTTGTCGTGCCCGACGACGTCAAGCTGTTTGCCCATGCCTCGCTCACCCACCGGCTCATCCTTGAGCCCGACCTGTGGACTGACAAGGCCGCCGCCGGCGACGTGGTCACAGAACTGGTACGGATGGTCGCCGTCCCCGTGACGAAAGCGAGTGCAGGTTGAGCCTCCGCAGGAACCTGCTCGCCGGCGTGCTCGTCTACCTTTTCATTCTGGGCGGGCTGAGCTTCGTCAATGGCGCGTTTCTCGCCGCAGCATTCCCGCTGGTGCTCTATGTCGCCGCGGTACTTGTGTTCAGACCGTCCGATGTACGCCTGCACATCTCGCGGGCCCTGAGTCGCGACTTCATCCCGGCCTCCACAGAGGTCAAGGTGGAGCTGACGATCACAAATGAGGGGCCGCCGCTTGACGAAGTCCTGGTTGCAGACGAGGTACCTGAAGGCCTTGTCGCTGACCGTGACCCGAGCGTGCTCCTCACACTCGGTACAGGCGAATCTTACAAGCTGATTTACGGGGTGACGGGTCTGCGGGGCAACTACAAGTTCGGTGAAACAAACGTCACGGCTCGGGAACACTTTGGCCTCTACCAGCGCCGCCGACGCTACAGTGTCACAAACAACCTCTATGTGCTACCCGCGAGCCCAAAGATCCACAGCATCAAGATACGGCCGCTGCGCACCCGTGGATACGCCGGCCCCATACCCTCCAGGCAAGGGGGATCGGGCACCGATTTCTATGGAATTCGTGCGTACCAGCCGGGGGACCCACCGCACTGGATAAACTGGCGGCTGAGCGCGCGCCACCCTCACGAGATCTTCACCAACGAGTTCGAGCGGGAGCGGATTGCCGACGTCGGCGTGATCCTGGACGCGCGTGAACGGAGCAATGTGAGGGCCAACGGCGATTCGCTGTTCGAGTACGCTGTGGAGGTCGCTGCATCACTGACCGACAGTTTCCTGCGCGATGGCAATCGTGTCGGACTTCTGGTCTACGGGCGCGGCCTCGAACGGACACTCCCCGACTACGGCAAGATACAGAGGCACAGGATCCTAAAAGCACTCGCGCAGGCGAGGGTCGGTGACAGCCTGGTCTTCGACAGCCTCGATTATCTGCCAACGCGCTTCTTTCCTGCGAAGTCGCAGATCGTGCTCGTCAGCCCCCTGTGTGACGATGACCCGCCGGTACTGACGCGCCTTCGGGCGCGCGGGTACCAGATCCTGGTTGTCAGTCCCGATCCGGTGGAGTTCGAGGCACGCGGCGAGTCTCCGGGAAAGGCCCTCGACATTGCTCTGAGGATCGCGAGGGCGGAGCGACAGTTGATCATCCATCGCTTGCAGCGTGTAGGGATCGGCGTGATCGAGTGGCGGGTCGGGCAGTCGCTCGACGCCACGATGCGTGCCGGTCTGCAGAGATACGCCCCACAGGCCCTGCGGAGATAGCGTGAATACCCAAGATATGCAGCAGCTTGCTGGGACCACGGCTGCGCCCTCGGAAGACGATGGGGAGCTTGAGCGCGTTCCCATCTGGCTGCGCAGGCTGACGCTATCCGTGTGCACGGTCGCGGCTATCGCCGGCGGAGCGCTGGCCGCGAGCTTTTCCACTCGGCAGTCGTGGGTAGGCGGCGCGGCAAGCCTATTGTTCGTCGGATTGGCCATCCTGGCAGAAGGGGTCCCCAAGGCAGCCTGGCTGTCCGAGGTCGTATTCGGCGGGTTCACACTGCTTGCTGCCGTGTCGATCTGGCTGGGCAACCCTCCTGAGTGGGCACTCGTCGCCGTAGCAGCCGCCCTCACCGGGTGGGATCTCCATCACCTCCGCGTGCGGCTGGCGGCCATCGAAAACCTCGAAGCACCGTCATCGCTCGTGTGGGGCCACCTGCGCCGCCTCACGATCACCATCCTGTCCGGGATTGCGTTAGGTCTGCTTGCGCTCTACGTGAGGATAAGCTACGGGGTCGTGGTTGTGGTCGTACTCGGCCTTCTGGCGGTGATCGGAATCAGTCGCGCCATCGCTTACATGCGGCGCTTCAGCGACTGATCAGGCCCGCCGGGGCAGCCGGTCGAAGAGCGGACGTAGCTCAGCGTACGTTTCGTCGAGCATCTGGGGAATGACGCGCGTCGCGCCGATCACGGTCATGTAGTTGGCGTCGCCTTCCCAGCGAGGCACGATATGCATGTGGATGTGTTCCTCAATGCCGGCCCCGGCGGCACTCCCCTCGTTGATGCCCACGTTGAACCCTTGCGGGCCGGCCGACTGCAAGAGCACGCGCTGTGCCTCTCGCACCAACTGAAGCATCTCAAGCAGGACGGCGTCATCCAACTGGATCAACGAACTCACGTGTGCGTAGGGCACGATCATCATGTGCCCATTGCTGTACGGGTAGCGGTTCAAGACCACAAAGCACGTTCGCCCGCGGTAGAGCACGTGCTCATCCGCGTCATTCGCGGTGAGCTTGTTGCAGAATATGCATCCCTCGCTATCGCCACCAGTGCCACGTAGATAAGGCATTCTCCAAGGCGCCCAAAGCTGTCTCACAAGGCATTCTCCGTTCGTGTTCTAGTCGTGCCTGAGCAGTCCGGCACCCACCGCCAGTTCCTGCATCTCACGCGTGATTGCCTGGCGCCGTGCAGACTGGACTGCCAACATCAAGTTCGCTCACGAGGTCGTCTGCATTCTGGGTCGCGGCCTCCATTAGCTGGTACCGGGTCGAATGCTCGGTCACCGCGCCCTCGAGAAGCAGGCGATAGGCTGCCGTCGCGGTCCACTGTTCCACGATGCGAATGTACAGTCGGACGGGATCGGTCACAACGGGGATCTCCGCGTCAGGCACGGGGCGACGCGCGAACCCAGGTTGGTCAGTCGGCGCTTCCCAGGGGGACGCTACGGGTAGCTCAGGCGGTATAAGCCGCACCACGGTCGCGCCGTAGGTACCGACCCCCTGGTCGGCGTTATAGAGCACGTCCACAGCATCCAGTTCGTATGCCTCGTAGCGCTGCAGCCAGTCGGCGACGAGCCCGAACGCCAGGTCAAACGAAGGAAGCGCGGTGACGGACAGCGCCTTCGTCTGGGCTGGGTCATAGCCGCCCAAGATCATCTCTCGGGCCATCCGGGATCCCATCGCCACAAGCTCAACTTGCATGTCCGCGGGCGTACCCGCAGATGTCCCTGCGGCCGTACCCGCGGTTGTCTCTGCGGGCGTACCCGCAGATGTCCCTGCGGGCGTACCCGCGAGGTAGCCTTCCAGCCGCTCAAGCAGAACCTTGTTGTAGCGTCCACACAGGCCGCGTTCGCTTCCAATGACCACTACGACAACTCGGCCCCCCGCCGGATCCTGCTTGCCCCCCTCTCGTCGTCGACCCTGCGCCATGGCTCGGCCCAGCCGAAGGCCGACCTGCCGGTGGCTGACGTGTGGTACGACAATCGCCAGCAGCCGCAGCAGGCGTGCCGTGTAAGGCCCAAGCCCGGCGCGCCGGTTACGCGCCATCTGCCAACTCCCAAGCGAAATGGTGCGAAGCGCCGTGAGGATCGGCTTGACCCTGCGGATGTTGTCGAGGCGGTTCGTGGCCTCTACCAGTTCGTAGGTCATCCGGGCGCCCCATTGTAGCGGACGCAAAGTCGGCCCGACCTACCCATCAATAAGCCTCAAACCGGTCCAAGTCCCAGACAAAGGCAACGGCATAGCCAACCTCTGTCGTCGAAGTCGCAGGTTCCGGCGGCCCCAGAAGCGCTGCAGGCTGTCGTTGTTCGCTTACCTCGACTCTAGTTCGGCACGTTGTGCGAATGATGTTCAATACGTCGTCGACCCTATCGGCATCGACGGCGATGAACAGCATCTTCTGAGCCTGTCGCAACATGCCCCCGCGGCTCTCCGTGAAGGTCGCACCATAGCCCGCCGAGATCAGCTTGTCCAGCACCCGGTCGGCTTGGTCGCGCGCCACCACGGCCATCACCATCTTACTTGTCATTCACCCTCTCCCTTGAGCCAGGTTGTCCGGAACGTCGCGATGGCTTCTGCAAACGTTATGGTGAGTTCGTCGTCCTCAAGGCCCGTCCTGTCAAGCTGGGATATCGCCGTCGGATGCGCAGTTCGAAAATGAGCCAGGAAGGCCCGTTCGAAAGCATGAATATCCTGCATGGGGATGTCGTCGAGATAGCCCTCACTCGCAGCCTTCAGCATGAGCAGCTCCTCGCCCAACGATAGCGGCTGGTGCGGCGCCTGGGTGAGCAAACGTTGCCATCGCTCACCGCGCCGAATCTGTTGGCGCGTAGCCTCATCCACTTCCGTGCCAAAGCGGGCAAACCGCCTCACGTCCTCGTACTGAGCCAGCTCCAGGCGCAGGTTTGAGGCGAACTTGCGCATCGCCGGTGTCTGTGCTGCGCTGCCCACACGGGACACCGACCGGCCTGCATCGATAGCCGGCTTGACGCCCTGGTTGAAGAGATCGGTATCCAGGATGATCTGCCCGTCAGTGATCGATATTAAGTTGGTCGGTATATACGATGACAGGTTACCCTGTTGAGTCTCGGCTATGGGCAGGGCAGTCAACGAGCCCCCCCAAGATCCGGGCTCAACTTGGCCGCCCGTTCAAGCAGCCGAGAGTGCAGATAGAAAACGTCACCCGGGTACGCTTCGCGCCCGGGCGGGCGTCGAAGCAGCAAGCTCAGTTCGCGATAGGCCTCGGCGTGCTTCGTCAGGTCGTCGAAAACGATGAGGACATCGCGCCCCTCCAACATAAAGAACTCCGCCATCGTGCACGCCGCATAGGGGGCCAGATACCGCAAGGCTGGGGGATCATCAGCGCTGGCGACCACGACCGTCGTGTATGATATCGCGTCGTGTGCACGCAGCGCTTCGATGACGGCTAGTGTAGAAGACTTCTTCTGACCGATGGCGACGTAGAAACAGATTACACCGCCCCTCTGGGCGCTGGTTCCCTTCTGGAGCACCTGGCCCATCTGGTTGATAATGGCGTCGACGACCAGGGTGGTCTTGCCTGTCTGGCGATCGCCGAGGATCAGCTCACGTTGCCCCCGACCGATCGGGACCAGAGCGTCCACCATCTTCCACCCGGTCAGAAGGGGCTCGTTGACCGGAACGCGATCGACGATGCGTGGCGCCTCCCGCTCCATGGTCCGGGCCTCCGTCACCTCAATGGAACCGCGGTCATCGAGCGGGTTGGAGAGCGGATCAATGACCCGGCCGAGCACATTATGACCCACCGGAATGCGCAGACGCGCACCGGTAGCCGTGACGAGGTCACCACCTCGGATCCCTTCACTGGGTCCGAGAAGAATTACATCGAGTGAGGTACGCTCCAGGTTCAGCACCATCCCCTGGACGCCGGTCGTGAAGGTGACAAGCTCGTTGGTCTTCGACTGTGGCAGACCTGACAGCGTCACAACACCACTTCCCACGTGCTGAACCGTGCCCACCTCGCGGAACCGTACCTCTGGAGTGATCATCCTGACCCGTTGGGTAAGCTCGGAGACCAAATCGCTCACCCTTGGCTGGAGGAGCTTACCCCCTGTCAGCGCCGATACCTCCGAGCTGATCTGGTGGACGATCCCTACGCTTCCTTCCTGGTGGATGGAGATGGGCGCCGGCCCCGTCCCTGCCTGCGCGCCCTCCCGCAAGCGTCGTAGGAGACCGGGAACGTCGGGTTCGACCGGCTGCTTCTCACTCATGCGAGATGCGCTTCCCCAGGGCATCCACGACGCTTTCACGCAGTTCGTCCAGGCGCCCGGCGATAGTGTTGTCCATGACCAGGTCGCCCAGGCGCACCTGCAACCCCAGACCCAGGGAGGGCTCCACCCTTAGGTCGATAGCCACGCTTCGATCGGCTAGAGCGGAGAAAGTCCGCACGATGAGCCCCTGTTGCTCGGGTGACAGCGTTCTTGCGGTCCGAGCAACCAATGTAGGTGACCGATCGCCAAGTGACTGGCGCAGAGTCTCCACGCGCCGCATATCACTCTGCCCCATCTCCCACACAGTGCTACAGAGCTGGTCTACCAGTGAGCCATGAAGATCATCGGGCGCGACCTTACCGATAACCAGACCACTGACATCAAGCACGGCGGACAGGAGTTCATCGTGGAACTCGTCAACCGACTGTCGCTTGAGGCGGTAGGCATCCGCGTGCGCCTCTGTCAGGATCCGCTCGACTTCCACCCGCGCTTCCTCAACGAGGGCGCCCCGTTCCACCTCGGCTTGATCCTTGGCACGGCTGATAATGACCTCGGCCTCTTCCTCCGCCGCGGAGAGCCGTGAATCCAACTGCGACCGCAAGGCGGCAGCCGCAGCGCGGTCCTCCGCCAGCTTCCGCGTTTGGCGTTGTCGCTCATCCTCACGCTTCCTGATCGCGGCCATGACGGGCCTAAACAGGAGGAAGTACAATGCCCCAAACAGAATGAGGAAATTGACCACCTGCCACAAAATAGTCGCAAGATCCAGCTGCAGCATCATCTATTCCTTGCTCTGCATAGGCTCACCCCGTCGGGAAGAAGCGGTCGAGAAGAGGATTCGCGAACAGCAGGATGAGCATCACCAGCAGCACATAGATGGCGGTGGTCTCCAGGAGAGCCATCGACACGATCAATGTGTTACGAAGGTCGTTCGCTACCTCGGGTTGACGCACCATTCCTTCAAGCGCCTTGAGCACGGCACGCCCCTCGACCACGGCAGGCAGGATCGCGCCGAGGATCATACCGATGCCTGCAACCAAGATGGTGACGATGGTAATCAGCGTACCCGGATCCAACTGTGCCATATTTCCGCTCCTCTTCCCTTATCTTGTGCGATCTCCACAATCTGTCATTCCGGACTGCGGGGTTGGACAGCCGACGAAATCGCGCTCAGCGCGATACTCACGAAAATGTAGGCCTGGAGGACACCGGTCACCAGACCCAATACAATCATCGGCAGCGGTGCGATGGGCTTCACGAGCATAAAGATCACGGCGACGATGATGTCGCCCGCAAGGATGTTGCCGAAGAGCCTGATGGAGAGCGACATTGTGCGACTGACCTGCCCGATAATGTCCAGCACGACCAACGGGGAGGCAAACTCCTTGAGATATCCCAGGGCGCCCTTACGCTGCACGGCAAATACGTGTACCGCCACGAAGACGATCACAGCCAGTGCTATAGGCGTGTTGATGTCCTTTGTCGGCGTTTCGATGAGTGGTACAACGCCAACGTTGTTAGCCACCAATAGATAGAGCATCAAGGTGCCCACAAAGGGAATATACGGATCGGCGGGAAGGTCGCCCATCACGTCAGAGACGGTGCCCCTGAGGAAATCTATAGCCATCTCCAATGCCGTCGGTACCGTCCTTCGCAGTATCCAGACTGCGGCGACGATAATCGCGATCGTGATCCAGGAGGACACGACGGTGTTTCTCACCGGCACGCCAAAGAGGCTGAAGACTACCTTGGGAAAGACGTTTTCCATCGTCGTACTCCTCTCAGCCCTATCGGAACCGAGCCCAACCGACCCCATCCGAGGCTCCCCAGATGACCGTGAGCCACCGTCCCACAAGCATACCCAACGAGACCAAGACACACGCTACGGCGCTCTTCTGTACTGCAAACGCCATCGCCAACACGGTCGTCAGATACCGCAGAAGGTACCCAGCAAAGACACCCATTCGCCCACGAGAGGCACGCCCCGGCGAGATCCGGCCTATTGCTCTCACGATCCAGAGCCCGTGGACTAGGCTAAGACCGAGACCGAAGGCAAACCAAAGCATCACGCTCGCAGTGATGGCCATCTAGGACTCGCGGCTGTCCCGACCGCCTCGATCGGGCGCCACGGTAGCGTCACCGTTGAGATCAGCCATGAGTTGTTCTGCCAGCCGATCAAACCGCAGATCCGCGTGATCTACGTCGTTCCGCGTGACCGGGCGATCATCGTGCTGCAGCCCGCTGGTGAGAATGACGATCTCATCGCCATCCACTTGGAGAATGCCCGAGCCTACCATGATTTCGCCGGTCTCAATCGCCGTTTCGTATTGCAGAGGTCCAGGCAGGATCTCGGCAACCAAAGACTCGTGGTGCGGATAGATACTGAGCCACGCCTGATCCACCAACTTGAGACGAACCTTCTGTGCTGCATCAACGTGAAGCACCAGTTGTTCGGGCGTCATAACCGTCAGATGCAGCATTCCGGACGCGACCATGGTCAGCCGGCCCCTGTCAACAGTTGAGCCTTCTGCACGGCCTCATCGATCGTACCTACCATGTAAAAGGCCTGTTCGGGCAGGTCATCGTGCTTCCCATCGAGGATCTCGCGAAAACCACGTAGGGTCTCATTCAGTGGCACGCGAACGCCGCGCATCCCCGTGAAGGATTCTGCCACAGTAAACGGTTGCGTCAGGAATCGCTGCAGCCGACGCGCACGGTGGACGGCAGTGCGATCGGCCTCACTGAGTTCCTCCATGCCCAGAATCGCGATGATGTCCTGCAGTTCCTCGTATCGCGCCAACAGTTCGCGAACCTCCATGGCCACCGCGTAATGATCCGGCCCGACGCCTTCGGGCGTCAGTAACGAGCTCCGCGACGCCAGGGGATCGATCGCGGGATAGAGTCCGCGGCTGACTTGCTCGCGCGACAGCACCGTGGTAGCGTCCAGGTAGGCGAATGTTGCCACGACAGCGGGATCCGTCAAGTCATCGGCGGGGACGTAGACGGCCTGTATCGACGTCACGCTACCACGGCTCGTCGTTGTGATGCGCTCCTGGAGCTCGCCCATCTCGCTCTGCAAGGTGGGCTGATACCCCACCTCGCTTGGAAGGCGGCCCAGCAGGGCCGAGACCTCCGATCCGGCCTGGATATACCGGAACACATTATCGATGAAGAGCAGCACCTGGCGTCGCTCGGTGTCCCGGAAGTACTCAGCCATGGTCAGTGCCGTGAAAGGCACGCGTAGACGCGCTCCCGGAGGCTCGTTCATCTGGCCATAGACCAGCACGGTGTCCGAAATCACGCCCGTGCGCTGGAGCTCCAACCACATATCGTTGCCCTCTCGGCTGCGCTCCCCTACCCCGGCGAAGACCGCGATACCGGAGTGCTGGCTGATGGTGTTACCCATCAGTTCGATCATCAGTATTGTCTTGCCTACACCCGCGCCCCCGAAGAGCCCGATCTTGCCTCCGCGCGGATAGGGGGTCAGTAGGTCCATGGCCTTGATGCCGGTGAGGAAGACTTCGCTGGCGACCTGCTGGTCGCGCATCGGAGGGGACTTCGTGTGGATGGGACGACGCGCTGCATCGACGGCCTCTCCACCGTCGATTGTCTCACCGAGCACGTTGAACATACGCCCGAGCGTCTGGGGTCCGACAGGAACAGAGACCGGTTGGCCGGTGTCCGTCACATACAGCCCGCGGCGCAGACCCGCGGTTCCCGCCATCGCGATCGCTCGGACGGTATGCGGGTCGATGTGCTCCTGCACCTCAACAACGAGGTCGCGGCCTTCATCCCGGTGGACCAACAAGGCGCTGTGGATGCCCGGAAGATCGCCTGAGGCGAATGCGGCGTCAACTACCACACCTACCACACGCACAACGCTGCCCTGATTCGCCAATTCACCACTCCCAGAAAGCCCGATCGAGGCACAACAGGACGCTCAAGTGTATGAGCGTCAAGCCATCCGATAGCCCAGCCAGCACTGGAGTATACCAAGCGGAGACGAGGGTGCAAGTCGTAAGGTGGACATTGATCGAATTTCAGGTATCATCCGGGTGTTGTCGACACCACATAGTATCGACCGCCGGCAAGCGCCGGCGCACAATCCGGAGAGCCCAAACTATTATGCCATTTGTTGAAGAGTTAGGCATTGACCTCGGGACGGTCAACGTCCTCGTATACGTACGAGGACGCGGCATTGTCCTGCAGGAACCCTCCGTCGTCGCCCAAGAGCTGGAGACCGGCGAAGTCGTTGCAGTGGGCGAAGAAGCCCGGGCCATGATGGGACGAGCACCCGAGACTATTGTCGTTCGCCGACCACTGCGAGCCGGGGTTATTGCCGACTACCGCGTCACGCAGAAGATGCTTTTCTACTTCATCAACCGAGCGATCGGCAAGGTACGACTATTCAAGCCGCGCGTCTGCGTGACCGTGCCGTTTGGCGCCACGCAGGTAGAGCGGCGTGCCGTTCAGGAAGCGGCGCTGGAGGCAGGCGCGAGCCGAGCCTACCGCATACCGGAGCCAATCGCGGGGGCCATTGGGGCGGGACTGCCTATCCATACGCCCGGCGGACACATGGTGATCGACCTTGGTGGCGGCGCAAGCCAGGCGGCCGTGCTGTCGGTCTACGGCGTGGTGACGTCGTCGGCCATCCGTGAGGGAGGTGTCCGGATGGACGAGGCCATCGCCAGCTACGTCCGCCGCAAGTACAACCTCATGCTGGGTCAGCCCAGCGCCGAAGAGGCAAAGATCCGCATCGGTGCAGCGCTCGGCCTGGAGGAATCGCTGCGCATGGAAGTGCAAGGGCGGGACCAGGTTACAGGCCTCCCCCGCAGCGTCGAGATCTCCAGCGACGACATCGTCGAGGCGCTCGAAGAACCGATCGCTCTCATCATCAATATGGTGAAGTCGGTCCTCGAACGCACACCGCCCGAGTTGGCTTCCGACATCATCGACCGTGGGATGACCATGATCGGCGGCGGATCCCTGCTGCGCAATCTCGACCAGTTGCTCACACAGGAGACCGGCGTGCCGGTCTACGTGGCGGATGCTCCGATGGCCTGTGTCGCGGTTGGTGCCGGCAAGAGCCACGCGCTATTGCCGTATCTGCGGAGAACCCTGCGCGAGATCTAGGAGATTACCGGGCACCGCTATGCCCGCGACTGGGGCGCTTCGGTGCCCACGGCTGGGGCACTTCGGTGCCCACGTGAGTTGACATCCCTTGTCTGCTCTTTCTTGTCTGCCTCTTCGCATTCCGGATTGCCTCAGAACCCAACTCTGCTATAATGACTCCGGTCAATCTTGACCCGAGTCATATATAACGGAGACAAATCATGCGCAAGCTGGTCATATGGGGCCTCGTCCTTATCTTGGTAGGCGGGGCCGTTGGCGGAGTACTCTGGCTCCGCCAACGGAGTGCGGCCCAAACCAGTCAGCAGATCCTGCGAACTGGCATCGTGACCCGCGGAGACCTGCAAATAAGCGTCTCTGCGAGCGGCAACATTGCCGTGAAGCAGCAGACCAACATATCCGGCGACACGACCGGAACAGTTGCCCGGGTGCTTGTAGCACCCAACGACAGAGTGCAGCAGGGGCAGACGGTAGCTGAACTCGACGCGACCGATCTGACCCGCGCGGTGCGACAGGCCCAGATCTCGGTGGAGCAGGCGCAGCTTGCCCTGGACACGGAGCTGGCACCCGCCAACCCGACGGATGTCGAGGTGGCGCAAGTGGCCCTGAACAACGCGGCGAAGGCTCTGGAAGTTGCTCGCCTGGGCAAGGAGACAGCTCGAGTCAATGCCGACGCTACGATCGTACAGGCCCAACGGCAGCGCGAGCAGGCCTTCATCACATGGCGTGACACCGAAGATTGGAGCGCCAAGGACCGCGCCCTGACGGCGCTGCACGAAGCGGAGGCCCAGGAGCAGATAGCTCATCTGAACGCCGACATCACCCAGAAGCAAGCTGAATCTCAGTACCAGTCAGCTTACGCCACTTACCTGCAAGCTCAGTCCAATCTGGACGACCTCGAACAGCCTCCGGACCCGGATGTCGTCCAGCAGAAACAGGTACAGGTCGACCAGGCGAAGATCCAGCTCGAGCAGGCGCAACGTTCGCTTGACGCGGCGACCATCACGGCGCCCTATGCAGGCATCGTCGCAGACGTCGCCGTCCAGCAGGGGGCCCTCTATCGGGCAGGCGCAACGGCGTTTACGCTGATTGACGATAGCGAATTCTACGTCGACGTAACCATCGACGAGATAGATATCGGCACTGTTGCCGTCGGACAGGCCGCTGAGCTGACCCTCGATGCCTATCCGGACGTCACTCTCCCCTGTGTAGTCTATCGCATTGCCCCTGCAGCAACCGATCTCGGCGGCCTCGTGGCGTACCAGGTGCGTCTCAAGGTGCAGGATGTGGGTACCACGGCGGTCTTCGATGGGATGACGGGGAGCGCCAAGATCAGTACAGAAGTGGTCAAGAACGTTCTGCTGGTGCCTAACTGGGCGATCCAGTTGGACCAGACTACCGCGGAGACCTACTGCCTGAGGCTGGTCAACGGCACGCCCGAACGGACGAATGTGACGTTGGGACGTCAGAATGACACCGACACCGAAGTGCTTTCCGGACTGGCGGAAGGTGATGAGGTCGTGCTCGTCGCACAACAACAACGCAGCCTGCTCTTCCAGCGTCCGCAGGGCAGCGTGCATCAGGGCAGCCCCTTCGGGCCGTAACCGGGGCGCCCGAAGGACGAGAGCAGAAATGGACGATTACACAGACGCCCGACAGCGAAGGTTCGAGGAGCTTTGATGAAGCGCGCGCTATTCTGGATCGTGGTGGTGGTGGTGATCGGTGGCATCGCGGGCGGGCTCTGGTATCGCAACCGCCAGCTTGCTCAGGCGCAACTCCGTGCCGAGATCCTGCGGACAGCGGAGGCGACCCTCGGCAATATCGAGATCACCGTCGCCGCCAGCGGAAACGTGGTCGTGGCTGGCCAGTACGACCTGACCTTCACCTCGCAGGGCACGGTCAGGATGGTCGACGTCGAGGCCGGGGACCGCGTCGAGCAGGGGCAGGTGCTGGCGCAGTTGGACGACACGTCGCTTGTGGATGCGATGCGCCAGGTGGAGTTGGACCTGACGCAGGCAGAGATCAACCTACGGCAGCTTCAGAAGCCCGCTAACGAGAGCCAGATCACACAGGCCGAGCTGTCCATCCAGGAGAGCGTGCAGGCCATGCAAGTGGCAGATGCGAACAAACAGGTTGCGCTCACGCAGGCCCAGATTGATGAGACGCGCGCGCAGCAGGCGGCGAAGAACGCCGAGGATGCCTATAACTCCGTGATCAGCACGCTCGATCGATATGGGATCCCCGAAGCCTATGGCGCCGGGGTCACAGCCTCCTATATGCAGGCGGAGGGTAATGTGGGGGTTACCCAGCTCAAGAGTGACTACGCGATCCAACAGGCACAGAGCCAGTACCTTTCTGCCTACGAACGCTACCGACGCGCGTCACAAAGCCTGACGCAACTGAAGGATGGCGCGGATGCGAACCAGGTGCGCAACCTGGAGCTTGCACTCGCGCAGGTACAGGTGAGGCTGGAACAGGCGAAGGCCAACCTCGACTCCGTGAATCTCATCGCGCCGGTGTCGGGCGTCGTCTCTGCTGTCAACGTGCAGGCCGATACCCCTGCCGTGGGAGGCCTGCCGGCTGTTACGATCCTCGATGACTCAACGCTCTACGTCGACCTGCTGGTGGACGAGATTGACATCGGCAACGTGCGCAACGGGCAGGATGTCCAGTTGATACTTGATGCCTATCCCAACACGACCATCTCGGGCACCGTGGCGCGTATAGAGATGCTGGCGCAGACCGGCACCGGCACCGTCACTTACCCTGTCCGGGTTCAACTGGGCGATACGCAGGGAGTGCAAGTCCGGGAAGGGATGACCGCCAGTGCGACGATCACGACCGGTGTCGTCCAGGATGTCCTGACCATCCCGAACTGGGCCGTGCAGACCGACCAGACCTCGGATCAGATCTACACATATGTCGTCGTTAACGGGACGCCTGAGCGTGTTCCCATCACGATTGGGGTACGCAACGACACCTTGACCCAGGTCACCTCAGGGCTCAACCAGGGGGCAACTGTCGCATTGGTGGCAGAGCCCACGAACCTTCTCAGCATCCAAGGGTCGGCTGCGCAGAGTGGGCAATAGCGATGAATAGCCGCAACGCGGTCATCTGGACCCAGGACCTTCACAAGGTCTATAAGCTGGGTGAGAATGAGGTGCACGCCCTCCGCGGCGTTTCGCTTGGGATCCAGCGGGGCGAGATCGTCGCGATCATGGGCCCGTCCGGATCCGGGAAATCCACCCTGATGAACATCCTGGGCTGTCTGGACCAACCGACGTGGGGTCTGTACGTCCTGGGTGGCAAGGACGTCAGCAAGATGGACGATGACGAGTTGGCAGAAGTGAGAAACAAGCAAGTGGGCTTCGTCTTCCAGAACTTCAACCTGCTGCCGCGGACCTCGGCCCGTGACAACGTCGTGTTGCCGCTCGTCTATGCCGGAGCGACCGCCAAAGAGCGCCGCCATCGGGCAGAGGAGGTCCTCGCCGCCGTCGGTCTCGCAGATCGGATGGAGCATACGCCGAACGAACTCTCCGGTGGCCAGCAGCAGCGGGTTGCCATTGCGCGAGCCCTGGTCAACGAGCCGTCCATCATCCTGGCCGACGAGCCTACCGGCAACCTCGACAGCAGGTCAGGCCAGGAGATCATGGCGGTCCTGCAGCGTCTGAACCGCGAGCTCGGCATTACGGTTCTGCTCGTAACCCACGATCCACGGATCAGCCACTATGCCCGCCGGGTGGTCCATCTCTTCGACGGAAAAATCCTGAGGGAAGAGGCGGTCGAGGAGCCCATCGATGCCGCGACCGAGACCCAGCTACCTATTGAGGAGCCGGTGGGATGAAGTTACTCGAGGGCGTGCGTCTCGCGCTGCGAGCGCTGACGACCAACAAACTGCGGTCCGCGCTCACAATGCTCGGCATCATCATCGGCGTCGGGGCCGTGATCACGCTGATGTCGGTCGGCGAGGGCGTTCAGGCGTACATCACCAACCAGTTCGAGGCCATCGGGACGAACCTCTTCTTTGTCATCCCTGGCTCCTTCCAGCAGCAGTTGCAGCGCCCGGCATATCTCACACTTAAGGACGCGGAGGCCATCGCCGACCCCGTGGCTGCTCCTGATGTGCTCAGGGTCGCCCCGCTGGTACAGGGCACGGCGACGGTGACGACCCCGGGCTACGATCGAAGTGTCACCGTTGACGGTGTCACGCCCGAATACGAGCTGGTGCGGAACTGGCCCACCACGACCGGCCAGTTCATCTCCTCAGCCGACGAACAGGCCCGGGGACGGGTCGCCGTCCTCGGCTCAAGCACCGCTGCCTACTTCTTCCCCGAGACCCCCGATCCCACCGGCGAAATCATCCGGATCAACGGATCTCCCTTTCGCGTCATCGGCGTGCTCGAGAAGCGCGGGGGCAGCAGCTTCCAGAACGAGGACGACGTTGTTCTCATCCCGTTGAGTACGGCACTCAGCCGCATCTTCCCTCGACGCACGAATACAGGCGAGCCGCGTCTGTCGCTGATCTATGTGCAGGCCACGTCCGAAGGGCGTATGAACGCGGCCATCGCTGAAGTGTCGATCATTCTACGCCAGCGTCACCGTATCGGGCCGGGCCAGCCCGATGATTTCACGGCCATCAGTCAGGCCGATCTTGTTGGGACGTTCCAGCAGATCACAGGTGTCTTGACGACCTTCCTCGGTGCAATTGCCGGTATCAGCCTGCTTGTCGGGGGCATCGGCATCATGAACATTATGCTCGTATCTGTCACCGAAAGGACGCGAGAGATCGGTCTGCGAAAAGCCGTCGGGGCTCGGAAAAGAGACATCCTGTGGCAATTCCTGAGCGAAGCCATCATGCTCTCCACTTTTGGGGGCGGTATTGGGATCCTCATCGGGGCCACCGGCGCGACGGCCATCAGCTACTTCTTGCGGCAGGACGGCTTCCAGGCTGTCATCACCGCCGGAGCCGTGGCATTGGCGACGCTGTTCTCGGCGTCGGTCGGGCTGTTCTTTGGCATTTACCCTGCCCAGCGGGCAGCGTCGCTGAACCCCATTGACGCGCTGAGGTACGAGTAGCGACCTAACCGGGCCAGCGGATACGACGGTACGTCTCCACCCGGCTGTGCCCCGATCGAGCCATGGCATCCCAAATCAACGAGTCTGCGCCGGGCCTCCCCTACCGAGAAGACCTCTTTGCCGGTAGAACCGCGCTGCGTGTGTCCGAACACGCGCTGCGGGAGGCCCACAAAGAGGGAATCCGAGGCAAGGACATCATCTACGCTATCCTGACCGGCGAGGTCGTGGAGCGCTATCCCGAGCGTCGACGCGCCCTCGTCTCAGGGAAATACCGCGGCACCGATCTCCACGTCCACGTGGTCTGCGACTACAGCGACTACGACGAGATTGTAGCGGTGACTGTCTACATACCCACCCGGGATACCTGGTCCAGTCACTGCCAGCGACGGCACTGAACCACTCGTAGTGTAGCTGAGAAAAGCAAGAACGGCCCGACAATAGTCGGGCCGTTCTTGCTGTGGCGAGAGGCAGATTTGAACTGCCAACCAAGGGCTTATGAGTCCCCTGCTCTGCCATTGAGCTACCTCGCCGAGCAAGTAGCGGGGGATGGATTCGAACCACCGACCTTCGGGTTATGGGCCCGACGAGCTGCCACTGCTCCACCCCGCATCGCGGATGGCATTATACACAAAACGGTCGAACCGTCAAGCTTGACACACGGCGGTGGTTGCTCCACGATCTCAGCCTTGGTACAATAGGTCTATGCAGACACAGACCGGTCTCGGGACACTAGAGGGCACCCTCGAACGTCTCACCTACCAGAATGAGGAGAACGGCTACACCGTTGCTCAGTTGACGCCGGCGGGCAAGTCCTACGAGGTGACCGTCGTTGGAGCGCTTGCCGGCGTCAACGTCGGCGAGTTGCTCCACCTCCGGGGCACCTGGACGACACATCCGCGTTACGGACGCCAATTCGAGATCGAGTCGTATGCGGTGAAGCTGCCTGCCACGATCGAGGGTATCCGTAAGTACCTCGGCAGCGGCCTCGTCAAAGGCGTCGGCCCCGTGAACGCGGCCCGCATCGTCGACTACTTCGGGCTTCGGACCCTCGACGTGATCGAGGAGGACGTCCGCCGTCTACAAGAGGTGCCGGGAATGGGCCCAAAGCGTGCGGCGAGGGTTGCGCAGGCCTGGGAGGAACAGAAGCAGATCAAGGAGATCATGCTCTTCTTGCAGAGCCACGGCGTGAGCACCGGGCTGGCGGTCAAGATCTACAAGCATTACGGCGATGCGTCGGCCTCGATCGTTCAGCACTCACCCTACCAGCTGGCCAAGGATATCCGGGGCATTGGATTCAAGACAGCCGATAAGATCGCGCGGCAACTCGGGATGCCCCTAGACGCCATCGAGCGTATCCAGGCCGGCCTGAACTACGTGCTGGGCACCTTCACCGACGATGGACACTGTTACGGCGTCCGAGAGGCGCTCATCGCGAAGGCGGCTGAGCTTCTCGAGGTAGAGCCTGAGAAGTGCCCCCCTGCCTTGGATGCGCTGATCGCGTCCGAGGAACTCATATCAGTCGAGATCGGCGCTGATCCCCCAACCACAGCTATCTACCTGCCCCCCTTCTATTACGCCGAGAGGGGTGTCGCGAACAAGATCCTCCAGCTTCAGGCCAGCCAACTCGATCGCCTTGAGCTCTTCCGCTCGGTCGCGTGGGATGCGGCGTTCGACTGGCTGGAGAGCCGGAACCCGCTCCGGTTAGTCGACGATCAGCAAGCGGCCATCATCATGGCTCTGACGGAGCGGGTCAGCATTCTCACCGGGGGCCCCGGCACGGGCAAGAGCACGATCATGGGAAGCCTGATTGAGCTGCTGCGTGCCAAGCACAGGACCGTGCTGCTCGCCGCACCCACCGGGCGAGCGGCCAAGCGGCTCGCCGAGACCACCGGTCTGCCCGCGAAAACCATCCACCGCCTCCTTGAGTACAATCCGGGCCGCATTGACGCCTTTCTGCACGACCGCGAGAACCCACTGGATGCAGACCTGGTCATCGTCGACGAGGCGTCCATGATCGACATCTTGCTCATGAACCACCTGCTCAAGGCGGTCGAGGCCGGGACTCACCTCCTGCTGGTGGGTGATGCCGACCAGTTGCCTTCCGTAGGTGCCGGCAACGTGCTGCGAGACCTCATCCAGAGTGGCGTCGTGCCGGTCACCCGGTTAGGCACGATCTTCAGGCAATCGGAGGACAGCTTCATCGTCGTGAATGCCCATCGGGTGAATACAGGGGAGCTACCGGTCTTCGGGCAGGAGGCTGCGGACTTCTTCTTCTTCCGACAATCCGATCCCGAGGCTGCTGCCGACCTCGTAGTAGACATCGTCGCGCGTCGCATTCCTGCCAAGTTCGGCCTCGATCCCCGCAGCGACATCCAAGTTCTCAGCCCGATGCATCGCGGCGCGTGCGGCGTCGCCTCGCTCAACGCACGCCTCCAGTCGCAGCTCAACCCACCATCTGAAGCCAGACCCGCCTTTGCGCACGGGTCTCGTGTGTTCCGCCTTGGCGATCGGGTGATGCAGATTCAGAATGACTACGATCGCCAGGTCTTCAACGGTGATATGGGAACCATCAACCGTGTAGACCTGGAGGATCAAGTGCTATCGGTGAGCTTCGAAGGGGTGGATGTCGCCTACGAGCCATCGCAGTTTGACGAGCTCGTCCACGCATATGCCGTGAGCATCCACAAATCGCAGGGATCGGAGTTTCCGGCGGTGGTCATCCCGATCCTGATGCAACACTACATGATGCTCCAACGCAATTTGCTCTACACGGCGATCACACGGGCAAGGGGGCTCGTCGTCCTGGTCGGCGATCGCCGCGCCCTTGCCATTGCCGTCGGCAACAACCGCATCTCCCAGCGCGACACGGGACTGGTGGAGCGCCTGACGCGACCTGCCCCTTCGTTGCGTTTTTACGACCCCATGCTATAATGCAAACAGTACAGAGTGCATACGCGGGTGTAGTTCAGTGGTAGAACGTCAGCTTCCCAAGCTGAATGTCAGGGGTTCGAGCCCCCTCACCCGCTCAACAGAAAGCGCAGCGCCGATCCCGGCGCTGCGCTTTCTGTTGTTCAGTTGTTGGTGCACTGCAAGCATATGCATCAGACGATCTCCCGATCAGATCAACAGGGACGTTACGGTGCCCGCGGCGAACATCAGGCCCAGCCCGGGCAAGAGCGCACGGCGCAGCCCACGCGAACCCGTTGACAGGGCAAAGACGCCCTTGAACAATGTATTGGCCATGGCGGCGATCACGACCGCCCGCGTCGCAACGAGCAGTCCCAGTCCGTTGATCCTCTGACTGAGATCAATCATCGACAACGTGATAGCATTGACATCGGCCAGACCCGAGACGAAGCTGGAGACGTAGACCCCCACGCTTCCGAAGGAGACTTCGGCTGCTCGCGAGACCACGAGCACGACAGCGTAGATCAGGCCGAAGCGCAGCGCCGGGCCAAGCTCAAAGGGGTTCGAGAACTCGAAGGTGTCCTTCTCCGTCGACCGCTGGATGAAATACAGATAGCCACAGTAGAGCAGGCCCACGCCTGCAGCGGCCACCATCGGGACGACTAACCCTCGCGCCAGATCGGGAGCAAGCGCGAAGGTGATGGCCAGCACGCGCAGGAACATCACGGCCCAGGCGACCAGGATCGCCAGGGCAAAAGGGCGAGAGAGCCCCTCGGTCTCTTTGCTGCGCTGCGCAAAACTCAGAGTCACGGCGGTGCTGGAAGCCACGCCCCCGAGTAAACCCGTCAGCCCAATGCCGCGACGTGTCCCCACGATCTTGATCAGGACGTACGCTAGGAAGCTGATGCCGCTGATAAAGACCACCATGAGCCAGATCTTGTACGGGTTCAGCACGTCCAGCGGCACAGGGCCGAAGGTCTGGTTCGGCAGGAGAGGAAGGATGACAACGCTAATCACGGCGAACTTCACGATCGCGTAGATATCTTCGCGCGTGACGGCGTGGGTCAAGCTCCGGAATTCGTGTTTGAGCGACAGCATCGCCGTGACGGTCACGCCAAGCGCGGCGGCGAGCGGCAGTGGGCCCCAGTAGCACAAGCCGCCCGTCCCATACGTCACAAGCGCCGACATCTCGGTCGTCATGCCGGGCTTGCCGATGACCACGTCCGCACGGTAGGCGAGCGCGAGCAGCACGCCCAGCACCAGGAGCCCCCCGATGAAGGGCAAGGCCGATCCCGCTTCGCTCCCCACGGCGGCCATCACGTAGCCCGCAAGGCTCATTAGGGGAAAGGTCCGCGCGCCGGCAAAGAGCTTGCCCTCGGGCTCATCGTAGACGGCCTCACGCTGCACGCCGATCAGAATGCCGATCCCCAAGGCCAGGGCGAGACGGTAGAGGTAATCAGCCATCGTCACCTGCGGCAGCCTCCGTGCGACGCCACAGCCAGGCTAGCCACAGACGCCACCTTAGGCGCCACCATGTCCACACGACCTGCCTGCGCCGCGGCCCGGACACATCGGGGTCGGGGCTGTACCAGGTCTCAACGTAGTAGTCCGTCAGCTCTTGTACTTCGTCGGCAGCAGGCTCAACGAACTCGACGCCGGAGAAGCCGTGCGAAGTACCGATAACTTTGAGACGCTGCTCAAGCGCGCCGGCGAACTCATGGGGCGTATCACCGCTCCGCGTCGGTGTCCGCAGGCGCACGGCGTGCGCCCTGAGACGATTTAGAAGTCGCCCGACCATCGCCTCCGGCGTGGTCATGAGCAAGCGCATGCTATCCAGTCCTGTGCCGGCACCGACGACGACGAGAACGCCCGCGACGCCGATCAGGAGCCACAAGCCGGACGCCATGGGCGTGGTCGATAGTGACTCGGCCTCCAGCGGCACCAGAGGCTGCGTGGTGGACGCACTCGGCGTCGGCAGCACGGTCTCCTCGGTCGTCCGGCGGCTAATCGGCGGGCGCCCGCCCGTGGGCTCGAACTGAATCCACCCATACCCCGGGAAGTAGACCTCGGGCCAGGCGTGTGCGTCGGCCGCCGTGACAATATAACGCGCGGCGGCGGGATCATACCTTCCATTGACATAGCCGACAACCAGACGGGACGGCAGCCCCGCCGCGCGGGCCAGGACTACCATCGCTGTGGCATAGTAGTCGCAGTAGCCTTCCCGCAAGGTGAAGAGGAAGTAGTCGGCGATATCGTCACTGGGGCCGGGCGTAGGGACGTCAAGCGTGTAGGGGAACTGTCGCAGGTACTGCTCAATCGCCACAGCACGGTCGTATTCTGTAGGTTCCGTAGCGGTCAGATCGCGAGCCAGGGCAATGACCCGCTCGGGTTCATCCGCAGGGAGCTCGAGATATCGTTCCAGAATCGTCTCGGGATAGTCCGGCGATGCGCCGCGAAGCTGCTCCACGGACGCCACGTTGATGAGCGAGTCAGCCGTGTAGCTAGGTTCAGGCGTCGTCGCCCCATAGACCTCATCCCCCCAACGCATCGCCGCACTGAATGGTTGATCGACAGAAACCAGCACGCCGTCGTTGAAGACGATGCCGCCGGCCTGGCCACCGACAAACCGCACAGTCTGCCTGAGAGGCTGAAGGTAGTCGGCCTGTAGGTCGGTCAGCGTTTCGCCGGCAGCGTAGTCAACGGTCGCGCTATTGCTCGTGGCCCAACCGCGACCGAAATACCAGTCATAGGTCATACTGCGCCAGTAGTGACGCGGCACCTCGGTTACAGGTAGTTCTTCGTCGGCCAGCGGTCGCAGTTCTCCCGTCTCTATATACATGACGACCTGGCGCGAGAGCTCGGGGCCGGAGCCGATCAAGTGGCGCGTAGGCAGATCCGTCGTCAGCTGCAACGCGAGAACCTGAGCCGGCGGGGCCGGCTCAGGACGCTGTTGCAGACCCAGCCCTTCCGCCACGGACTCCGTCCGTGTCTGCTGCTCGGAGGACGTCACCTCCCGGACCCAGTTCGCGATCTTCTCGGCCGAGATCGAGGGAGCTATCGCCGCAGCCAGGACGAGTGCTATGGAGACGCCCGTAGCAGCGACTGCAACGTCACTCCACAGGCCTCGAGAGTAGTCTACATCGCGGACTGTCCAACCTTCTTCGCGCTTGGTCTGACTCATCAGAGCCATCAGCACCAGGGTCAAGCCCACAACCGGCAGCAGTATGTAAGGATTGGTCCCGGTGTAGGAAAGCACGAAGCTCAAGAGCAGGCCACCCGGCAACATACCCAGGAGCGGCCGATGGTGCCGACGCACGATGAACCCTGCCCAGATATTCAGGAGCCACACGCCGAGTCCCCAGACCAACGCTGAGCCCACGATGTCACGAGCACCGGTCTTGGCTACCAGACCAGACAACCAGTTGAACGTCCGGGTCAGCAGCGTACCCATGTCAGTCCACAAGTTGATGTAGAGCGTGGGCAGGGGCGCCCAGTCAGGCGGCTGTTCGGTGAAATACCAGTCGACAAGCTGCCGCGCTAGACGCACGGCTGCTTGCACGATCGCGACGAGGCTGCTTCCCAGCCCTCCGACGCGCACCAACAAGTAGTCAATGCCGAACAAGGTACTGAGCAACGCCACCATCCAGCCCTTCATGGGCAGCAGAGCAAGCAGCCAGCCGACCGTCACCGCAATAGCGGCGATGGAGAAAATATAGAAAACCTCCAAGTTCGCCACGGCGTTCGTCAGGCCCGAGGTCGTGCTTAGTACGATCAGGAGCAGAAGCACCCAGGCCAGAAGAGCCCTTGCACCTAGTACGTGCACCACCTTGCCGGAAACACTCTCGGGTCTGTCAGTCCTATAGCTCATGCCAGTGTTCTCCAGGAGGTCTGATCGTCCGACCGCACCGGTACGGCCTTCCCGGTGCCCAGAACACGCCACTCTACTTGCCCCTGCCGCCCCGGTCGGGTCTCCGGCAGGTTCAGGACGTCCTTTGTGATCTCGTAGAAGACGACGCGCAGATTCGTGAGGGACGCCTTCACGGCATCCATACTACCCGATCCACCAAACGAGGGGGGATCGAGCAACAACACAGTGGGAACCACACCTTGCCGCACCAGCGAGACCAATTCCTCCACCCACGTGGTCTCGGTCGAGGGCGTGATGATCACCAGACTTGCGTACTGGCCGAGGCTGGGACCTACCCTGGACAGCACGTCGGCCAACGGTCGCGATCCCCGATTGACCAGGGCAAGCGACCTCAGGATCTCCCAGCGTTGGCCCTCGCCCTCAGCCGGGGGCATCCAGACCAACTCGTCACCCTCCGCGAGGATACCTACAGCCCGCCGCAACCTGACCGCTCTGTCGGCGAGGGACGCCGCCAGCACAACGCCATGCTCATCGGTGGCGTCCTCATCCTCGCCTTCCTGCACGTGACGGTCCATATCCAACAGGATCCACCAGTCGCCAACAGGCGTGCTTTCGAACTGACGCACATACAGGTCGCCCTGACGTGCCGTCGTCCGCCAGTGAATCCACCGGCGACTGTCACCTGAGGCGTACTCACGCACCGTCGCCGCGCTTACCGTGCGGTCTACGATATTCGCACGGGGGCGAGCTTCGCCGGATCTCCCACCCGGCGCAACCTCAATGCTGGGAAGTGGCACGATCGGCGGGAGCACAAGCAGGGGCAAGGAGGCCGGGAAATCCAGCGTAACGGAGAAGATACCAAAGGGGTCACCCGTCCAGATCTCCGTCGGCCCCAACATAAAGAGACCGCGCCGCTGGCATACGGCCTCGGTATGCCAGCGGATCGTGTCGAAAGCTGAGATGCCGGTCCCTCGGCTCACGCGATAGCCTGGCAGCGTGGAGCGATCGTGGATCTCGGCCCAGACGGCCGGCGCCCACCTATTATTCGCTACCGTAAACCGCTCGACCAGTCGATCGCCGACTTGGGCCCAGCCGAAGCGCATCTGGCGTGTGAGGTCCAGACCTCTAGCCAGCGATCGCGACCAGAACCAGCTCAAGATGAATGCGCCGCCCAGTCCGACGATAAGGATCCGCCATCCGCGATAGGGCGTCAGCAACTGCGTCACCACGACGACGACAAAGAGGGCGGGCACGAGCCAAGCCCTCAGCCTAATCCGAGGTCTGCCTTTCGGCTCTTCGCCAAGTTTCTCAGCCACACCTCACCTCAGTATTGATTAGCGGCTCGCCGCGCGTCCGACGGCGCTGTCCGGCTCACCTTCCGGCAACTCCGCGAGGCACCGGCAAACGATGCCCCCTATGCGGGAGTTCGCTCTCGTTCGGGCTCGGGCATCGGAAGCTGTTCCAGAATAGCGCTCAGAACCTGCTGAGCCTGCACACTCCGCAACCGTGCGCTGGGGCTGATGATGAGACGATGGCTAAGAACGTAGGGAGCGATGAACTTGACGTCGTCAGGAAGCACGTAGACGCGTCCGTACATCGCTGCCCGCGCCTGCGCGGTGCGATACAACATAAGGCTACCACGAGGACTTGCACCGAGATACACGTCGGGGTGCTGCCGCGTCCTCTGGACCAAACGAACAATGTATTCCTTCACTGACGGCGACACAAAGACCGTCTTGATCTCCTCCTGAGCAGCCTGTAGCTCGTCCGAGCTTACCACCGGCTCCAGGTCGAGCACAGGATGGTGGAACTGCTGACGGTCGAGAACCTCGATCTCATCGGCCAAGGCCGGGTATCCGAGATTGATGCGCATCTGGAACCGGTCCAGCTGAGCCTCAGGCAATGAGTAAGTCCCCTCGTACTCGATGGGGTTCTGTGTTGCCAGAACCATGAACGGCTGAGGAAGTGGATGCGTTACGCCGTCCACCGTGACCTGTCGCTCTTCCATCGCCTCCAGGAGAGCCGATTGCGTCTTGGGCGTTGCGCGGTTGATTTCATCGACCAGCACGATCTGGGACATGATAGGTCCCGGCTGGAACTCGAAGTCGCGCGTGCCCTGATTGTAAATGGAGACGCCGGTCACGTCGCTGGGCAGCAGGTCAGGCGTGAACTGGATGCGCCCGAAACTACAGCCCATGGACCGGGAAAGGCTTCGCGCCAGCATCGTCTTGCCGACCCCTGGCACGTCCTCTATCAGGATATGCCCGCGGCTCAACAGTCCGATCACGGCCAACTGAACAGCAGAGGACTTGCCAACGATGACGCGCTCCACATTCGCGACCAACTGGCGACAGAAATTCTGAACGTTGATCATTCGCTCCCCCTAGTCCCCGAGTATGAAAGTGTTCTCTGTCGTTGTACAATCCTGACAAGAACCCAGCGGAAACCGTACGACAGGGATTATAGCACGCCGCGACTTTGGAACCACCATATTGATCCTACAAATAATAAAGAAGAAAAGAGATGGAGACGCGTATTGAGCCGTGGCTGACCGGCGAAGTCTGTGCACTCCCGGATGGACCGGCGCGATTGGCGTACCTGCCGGGCGCAGTGACCGTCGGCGTCGCGCAGGCAGCGCTCTTCGGCGCGATCAGACAGATACAGGAGACCTCGGTCTTCGTCGCCGGACCAGGCGCGACGGCGGCTGCGATCTGGGCAGCCCGCTCGGGCGCGACCCTCACAACGTGGAACGATAGCATCGTCGAGCGCCTGTCGCTTACGTCTAGTTTCGTGGCGAATGGCTTACCCATGCCGCAGACGAGCACGGCATGGGACTTCGCGGGCCTGCCCGCACACAGGTGTGAGCTGGCGCTGCTGCACCTGCCTCGCGGGAAGGAACTTCAGGCACAGTTGATCCGGCTGAGTGCGTCTATGCTCAGGCCCGGAGGCAAGCTGGTCGTGGTGGGCGCGGTTCAGGAGGGGGTCAAAGGTGCGCTCGACGAGACCCGACGCGTCTGCGGGCGCGCCGGCGTCGTGAGCCGCAAAGGCGGTTACCATGCTGTGCTGGCTTACGCCCCAGAGCCCGGGATTTCTCCCCCACTCGTGTCATTCGATGCTCGCCGAATACAGGTAGACGGTCAGTCGACCGAGCTATTCAGTTGTGTCGGCGTGTTTGCCAATGATCGGCTGGATGGAGGGGCAGCAGCGCTGATCAACGCGATGGTCGTGACACCTGGAACCAAGGTCCTGGATCTGGGATGTGGCACCGGACTCGTGGGTCTCGCTGCCGCACGCAGAGGGGCCCGACTCGTGGCTACCGATGTGTCGGCGCGTGCCGTCGCCGGCACCCGGCGAACTCTGGCGGCAAACGGATACCCCAATGTCCTGGCCCATCTCTGTCCGGGCGCTGCAGCCGTGCCCGACGGCAGTGTCGATACCGTCGTCACCAACCCACCCTTCCACCGAGGACATGACACCAGCTTCGAAGTCTCGCAGCTCTTCGTGAGGGAATCTGCTCGCGTCCTGAGACCCGGTGGACAAGCCTACCTCGTGGCGAACACGTTCCTGGACTACCGTCCCTGGCTGGAGCAACACTTTGCGTCGGTGGCTGTTGCCGCCGAGGACCTGCGGTTCCGGGTGTGGTCGGCCCGACGGTGACCCCACACACATCCTTGCCTGGACAATCGTCCTCTCACGCCTATGATACTCCGGCGGATGCTGGCCAGAGCTTACGGAGGCACAACAAATGACTGACACCCTGGAGACCTTCTTCAATCCCGACGGCGTCGCCATCATCGGGGCGAGTTCGGATCCCGACAAGCTGAGCCACGGCGTGGTCCGGAACCTCAAACGCTGCGGCTATCCCGGCCCGATCTATCCTGTCAACCCGAGAGGCGGCGAGATTCTGGGCCTCACGGTCTACCCATCGATTGAGGCCGTGCCGGATCCTGTAGAGCTCGCGGTGATCATGATTCCGGCCCCGCTGGTGCCGCAAGCACTTCGCCAGTGCGGCGAACGGGGGCTACGAACCGTGATCGTCATCAGCGGGGGCTTCAGGGAGGCTGGTCCAGAGGGCGCCGAACTCGAGCGCCGGCTAAAGGTGATAGCCGACGAGTACAATATGCGTCTCATCGGTCCGAACTGCGTCGGCGTGATGGACACGCACGTGCCGCTGGACACTACGTTCATCACGGCTATGCCCAGGGCGGGCCACATAGGCTTTGTCTCGCACTCCGGCGCCATCGCCGGTGGAACGGTCGACTGGGCGCGCGGCGTCGGCGTGGGGTATAGCCGCATTGCCAGCCTGGGCAATCAGCTCGACGTTGATATTGCCGACGGGATCGAGATGATGAGGCTAGACCCTTTCACGCGCGTCATTAACGTCTACGCTGAGGGACTGCCGGACGGACGACGATTCGTCAAGGCTGCCGCGGGCGTCTCAAGGGAGAAACCCGTGGTCATGCTCAAGGCAGGACTCACGGCAGCCGGGACCCGAGCCGTCGCTTCGCACACCGGCGCACTCGCCGGTAACGAGCAAGCCTATCGCGCGGCGTGCCACCGCGCTGGGGTTCTGGTCGTCGAGTCACTTCAGGAGCAGAACGACGTTGCGATGGCACTGGCCACGCAGCCACTTCCCCTGGGCAACCGCGTTGCCATCCTGACCAACGCGGGGGGACCCGCAGCACTGGCTGCCGATGAGCTGGATCGCTGGGGCCTGGCGATGGCGAACCCCAGCCCCGAGACAGTGATGCAACTCCGCGAGGTGACACCAAGGGGTGCGCAATTGGGCAATCCCGTTGATATGCTGGGCGGTCCCCAAGCGGAAATGTACCGGGCCGCGGGCGAGCTGCTGCTCCGAGACGAGGGCGTCGATATGCTCATGGCGGTGTTTGTTCCCCAGGCCATCACGCCCGTCATTGAAGTAGCCCGAAACGTCATTGCCGCGGCTCGGGACGCTGGAAAGCCCGTGGTCTGCTGTCTGGTGGGCGGGGAGAGCATCACCGAAGCGGTTGAGCTGCTCAACCGGGAGGGCGTGCCGTTCTATCAGGACCCTAACCGGGCCAGCCGCGCGCTGGGCGGGTTACTGGCCTATCGCCACCTGCGCGATCGCCCCGTGACCCTCCCTCAAGACGTTGCAGACGTGGACCGGGACCGGGTCCACTCTCTGCTGAGCCGGCATCTGGCCGACGCCGGGCCTGGGTTCCTCGATGCCCAGCAATCGGCGCTGGTCGCCGCTGCATACGGGATCCGGGTGCCCGAATCGGACGTCGCAACGACACCCGATGAGGCAGTGATGATAGCAGAGTCGTTAGGCTACCCGCTCGCGATGAAAGTCATCGCGCCCGATGTGATTCACAAGGCCGATGTCGGAGGCGTGCGGCTGGGTCTGGCAGATGCAGCGGCGGTCCGAGAAGCCTTCTCCGCGCTGGCCGGCTCACACGGGCCTGGCACACGCGCCGAACGACACGCGATGCTCCAGCGGATGGCGCCCTCCGGCCAAGAGGTCATCCTGGGGATGCAGCGCGACCCACAGTTCGGTCCTGTGCTCATGTTCGGCCTGGGGGGAACCTTGGTCGAGGTCCTGAAAGACGTGGCTTTCCGCCTGGCGCCGATTAGCGTGGCCGATGCTTACGGCATGGTGATGGAGACGGCGGCCGGACGGATCCTGCAGGGCGTCCGGGGGATGGCGACACGCGATATTCAGGGCGTCGTCGACACCCTGTGTCGTCTGGGTCAGTTGGCTGTCGACTTCCCCAACATCGACGGGGTGGACATCAACCCCCTCGTGGTCGGGACGGAGGGCAGCGGCGTCTCCGCTGTTGACGTACGCATAGCCGTCGCACTCACTTGATGGGGCTAGCGCTTGACAGCGTTCACGGCCTCCCAGCACTCACAGACCGACCGCACCTCATCGCCACGGACCAGCGTGCCCTCGTAGGCCTCCGCTCCGCCCACGGGGATCCATCCGGAGAGTGACATTGGGTAGGCCGGATCATCCGCGGAGATCCACACGCCATTCATACGGCGGGCGAGGTGAAGGTGAGATGCGTCGGATACTCCACCCTCGCACGACGGATGTCCTATGGGGTCACCGACATCGACGCGTGCTCCTATCTCCACACGTCCCTGCGCTGCGACGTGCATATAGAGCACCACCCACCCCGTGCCGACGAATCCATCGCCATCCAGATCCTCAAGCACCATCCCATCCTGGCTTTCTACGATCGTCCCGGCGGCGACAGCTGTCTCCCACCGCTGGCTGACGGCGCAACCCATGTTCTCCTCGTCGGTGACGAAGTCTATCGCAGACCCTGCTCCATCGCTCCCCCACCCCGGGTGCGGCCCTCCTGTGTAGTACCAGGTCTCATCCTCGGCCCAGGGAAGCTCCATCACGGGTGCCTGAGCGCCGATCGGGATCAGGGGCTCGACAGCGTACTGAAAGGGATCTCCAAAGAGGCTGGAGTAAACGTCACGAAATCTCCCGATGTCGGAGAGCCACGTCTCGTATGTATCCGCCGTGTCGGCGAGCATCTTCTGAACGCCTGCGGTACCTGCATTCAACCCCGGCGCATACTGAATGAAGGTCCCATCCCCGGTCTGCACCAGCCACAGCGTGTCCAGCCACCAGCCATAGGCACCGATGTTCAGGGCATTGGCCGCCTGGCAGAGCTGATAGTACAACCCCTCCCAGTACGCACCGCGCTGGTATCCGAGCGGGAAGAGCTGCTGGTCAGGGGCAGGAGCCGGATTGGAGAGCCACCCCCCGCGTAGTTCCAGCATCGCCAGAAGCAGCCGGGGGCCCACGCTATACTGCTCAGCCACCAACGCCACAATCTCGGCGCCTGTCAGCTCGCGTGCACCGACGAGTTCGGAATAGCCGGCAAGATAGCCGGGGTGACGCGCGACCTCCGCGGCAACATCGAAGTCGGCAAAGCTCGGACCGTAGACCAGTTCACTATCCGGGATCAACGGATCGCTCGGGCCGGTGTGCTCGGCGTCCATCGAGATCTTCAGGACCTGACCAATCGCCAAAGTGTCCGCGTTAGCCAGCCCATTGAGCTGCATGAGCGAGTCCACCGTCGTTCCATAGGACGCCGCGATGCCGAACAACGTGTCGCCGGACTGGACGGTGTACTCCGTCGCTGTAGTCGACGGAGGGAGCCTCGTCGGTGTCGCGGTCGGCGGTATCACGGGACCTGTGCTTGCCAGTTGCTGCGCGCCGCGAGACCCACCGACTGTAATCGGTGTGCCCGGTGTTCCTCCAAGCTCACTACCAGGAACAATCACTTCACGACGACACCCGGCCGCGAACAGCACTAACGCCACGCCGGCCGTGCCGATACGAAACCAGTAAGTACGTAGTCTGTGGTTCATTGTCACCCCTGAACGAGGATGTGGTCACCCTCCACCAGGGGCATCATAGCAGACCTATCGCCAGATACAAGCCGGCCATATGTCACCCGGTGCAAGGCCGGGTGGCGTCTACCAGAAGCGGAACCAGTCCGTCCCTGTGACTACCGAACAAGCCAACACAATGAAGAGCAGCAACAGGATGACACCGCAGCCCATCCCGCTGCAGGAGCACCCCCGACCAAAGCCGAAACGCTGCTGAAGCCAGTCAAACACAGCATCCAAGAAGGCAAGCTTAAGCAGACCCACCAGACAGCCTTGCCGACGTCCCATTTTCCACGGCCTCCTTGCCCAGCCTAGAGTGGCCAACACGAAAGAATGCGTACCGGTGCCACGCCTTGACGCCGGTACGCATTCATCTACGCGCAGGCTACTCGGCAGGTTGCAGGATCAGCTTGCCACTCACTGTCGACATGACCAGATCCGCACGCGTCTCAGCCGTCTCATAGGCCCCATTGACGTACTTGCCCTCGCTCTTCCGGAAGCCAGGCGCCTCCACCCGGCCGGAGACCGAGGAGAACCGAGCGGAGACC
Source organism: uncultured Chloroflexia bacterium (assembly GCA_963775195.1). GTDB lineage: Bacteria > Chloroflexota > Anaerolineae > B4-G1 > SLSP01 > PWVB01. The sequence continues at coordinate 240,269 of CAVZIC010000015.1, read as the reverse complement.
CCCATACCTGCGGCATATCGCACGGTGGCGGTACCGGAGACGCAGTTGATGGTCAGGTTCACATCGTGCCCGACGACGTCTGCCAGCTCGACAACCACGTTCCCGCTGGCTGCGTTCACTGCCGCGGACTCCAGGGCCGCGAGATTTCCACCGAGCTCCAGAACGGTACGTCCGCTGGCACTGCGCACCCTCAGATGGCGCAGGTGCGGATAGATACCATGCAAGTGCAGCTCGTTGACGCCGCTCGCACTCGAGAGATCGATGCGCTCAAGATTGTCGTAGGTGCCGTCGAGGCTCACGGTCGCCTGACCGCTGCCCGCCTTGAGCGAGATCGACGCCAGGTGTGCGCTCCCCTGGGTCGCACTTACGCCGATTCGGCCACTCCCCACGGTAGCGTCCAGACTCGCGATGCTCGTCCCGTCCAGGTCGAGATCGGCGCTACCCGAGCCGAGCCGAACGCCCAGATCGATGGGGGCTCCGTCGCCGAAGGTGAGGCCCCAGGCGTACTTGGGACCCATAGTGAGCGTTCCCATCAGATTGGGTTGGCGTACCTCCAAATGGCCGATCCCCTCCGTGATATGGTACTCGACCTCAGGCTTCCAGTCAGGATGCGAGTATTCGAAACGGGCATGCATCAGTTGCTCTGCCCCACCCGCCACGTGAACTTGGCCACTGCCGATATGCACTGAGGCGCGCACCGCCTCCGCCCCGTCGTAATCCACATCCTGCTCGTCGACCAAGACAGCTTCAAGACTCTCTGTGCCCATGGATCACCTCCGTTGAGCTTCTGGCTAGTAGTGTAACAATATTAACATCCATACTTATAATTGTCAAGTATTGGATGAAGAATATGAATGCCGCTGCCGGTCTGCGGTGTTGCCGGCTTCATAAAAAAAAGGGCCGGGACCTCTTCCGGAGGCCCCGGCCCTTCACACACCGCGATCAATGGCGGCGGAGAGTTCCGCCAACCTAGGCTGGACTCTCGACCTCCACGGCCATCCTGAAGGCCGCGCGTGCGCGGTGCTCGTTCACCGAGGTCAGAACGGCGAGCCCCACCAACAAAAAGACACCTATAGACAGGATTGCGGCGCGCTGTCCTGCCTGTTCTGCCGTGATGGCGGTCCAGCCCGGCATGGTCTCATACCACTTCGCCACACGATAGGCCACACCACCATAGACAGCAGGGCCGATAAAGGACGAGGTACGACCGGCTACCGCGAAAAAGCCATAGAACTCGGCGCTCTGCCCTGCCGGGCTAAGCACGCCGACCATGGTTCGGCTGACCGATTGCATCCCGGCCATCGCGAATCCCGCCAGTGCGCCTACGAAGAAAAAGAAAAGTGCCGTGGTCGCAAAGAACATCAGCACGATCGCCACGACCATCAGCAAGATGGAGACGATCAACGCACGCTTGCCCCCGAAACGATCGACAAGCTGGCCAAGCACATAGGCGCCGGCGACGTTTGTGACCTGCACCACGATCACAAAGACAATGAGTTGCGTCTGCTGCATACCGAAGAGTACAGCGCCGATAATGGAGGCGAAGTTCATCGCCATCATCACTCCGTCGTTGTAGATGACGAAGGCACCGGCGAACTTGAGGAACTCGCTGAAGCTACCTGCGCGGCGCACGGTCGCAAGCATGCGTCTGAATCCCAGGGTAAGATAGGTATCCCCCGCCGGGAGTGGCTGAGGCTGCCCGGACTCCTTGAGGCTCACGAAGATCGGAATCGCGGACAACGCGAAGAAGGCAGCGGTGATGATGAATGAGAGCCGCACCATCAGTGTGCCCCCGAAGACCATGATCAGCGGGAGAATGATAGCGAGACAGAGAACGCCGCCGGCGGACCCGATAGCCCAGCCGATCCCCGAGACCCGACCGATGTCATCCGGGTCGGCGATCTCGGGAAGCAGCGAGTTGTAGAAGACTTGGGCTCCCCGGTAACCGATCTCGGCAAGGATGAAAAGGAGCATGCCCGTCAGCACACTCCCCTGCTGCACAAAGAACAGCAAGCCTGTGAATACGCAGGCAATTGCCGTGAAGACAAAAAGGAACCGCTTCTTTGCGCCGGAGAAGTCGGCGATTGCGCCCAGGACCGGCGAGATGATGGCCACAACGAGCATCGCTATACCTACCGAGATCCCCCATAGGCGGGATCCCTCGGCACCACCGACGACCTGACCCTTGAAATAGGCCGAGTATACTGCCAGCAACACGACGGCCGCATAGGCTGAGTTGCCGAAATCGTACATATACCAGGCCCACCGCTTCCTGCGCAGCAGCCGGGCCTCCTGAGTGAGTGTCGACATAGCGTTGGCCTCCTCCGTTACTTGGTCAGCCTTCCGGCTCTTCGTCCCACGGGAAATTCTCCAGGCTCTCGGCTGCGGCCCGGATATCGGGATCATCAGAATAGGCGCCTCGGCGCTCGGCGGGAATGAGCGCAGCGATGCTCTGCATGATCTCGCGACCGATTTCTTCCAGCCGCGCGCGGCGCTGTCGGCCGCGCCCCGGGGCCGAGAAGGGGCCGATCGGCTCGCCCACGCGCACCACCACGTGCTGGCGTCGCCCTCGTCTCAGCCGGGGCAAGACATCGATCAAGCCATCCATGCCGATCGGCAGGATTGGCACCTCCGACCGGGCCGCCATAAAGGCCGCCCCGGGCCTGGGCGGGCGGAGCAGGGCATGAGCACTCGACCCCTCCGGGAAAATGCCCAGGACGCCGTCTTGGTCGAAGACTGCTTGGGCCGCGCGGAAGGCGACCTGCGACCCGGTACCCCGATAGACGGGGTAGTAGCCCCAGAGCTTGCGCAGGCCCCCAACCCCCTTCGGAGCGTTGGGTGTCGTGAAACCACCCACGAACTCAATCGGCCACGGCGACACGGTGAGCAACGCCACGGGATCGAGGAAACTGAAATGGTTGCTGACGACAAGTAATGGGCCAGAAGCGGGGAAGTTCTCGCGACCCACAACGTGGAAGTCGGAGATGGCAGCAAATATGAACCGGGTGAGGCGCTGGATGAGCGATCGGATGACCCGGCGTCGTGGGTAAATGTAGTGTGGATCAGTCCCAACCATAATTGAATTGTAACCGCAGGCCGCGCGACGTCAAGACGCGTCTTGACAAAACCCCAGCACCTCACTACAATTCCGGTGCAGGGCAACGGATCGTGCGCCCCCAGGGCATGGGCACGGTCTTGCGCAAGGATGCTGCAGTCGGCCTGTGATCACACAAGTTTCCCTATGCCGAGAGCGAGAGTCACGTGCCCCTCCAGAGAAACCCTTTTCACGAGACGCACGCCCAACCAGGGGACCGGAGATGCCCAGAAGAGCTTCGCACCGGGATCCTTCGCAAAGAAGGGACCCGCGGCGCCTGCTGCTTGAATGCGGTGGGCCAGGGACTCGGACGTACCCTCAGCTGCCCGCCGCCGCAATTCGTTGCGGAGACGCTCCCCACCCTACCACGTGAAGCCAACGGGCCACCGATCACTAATCGGTGGCCCGTTTCATACCGCGCAGAGGTCCTCAGCATCAGCGGGTCTGCTCTTGACCTCTTCAGATCAGGGACCGCCAAGTTCAGGCAACTGGCTCGTTTCAGAAAGGTCATCGACTTCCTCGCTACACCCGCATCGGGTCCTGGCCAGGAGGTCGTTGCGCTCGTCGGACCCGAGATCGGCAACGGACCGTTCAACATCGTGGTGCAAGACCTGCCCCCGCAGTCGCCACCCGGCTCGGCCCGGTCCAGCGATGCAGTCCCCGCCTGGGCGACACAGACGGATCTGAGGGTCGGTCACTGGGCACTCAGACTCACCTCACGAACGTCGATCTGGGATCCGGAACCGCGTTGGGAAGAGCTGCGTATTTCCGGAGTCGCTGTCCGGCACCTGGTGTCACTCGTAAGCGAGGCGCCCCAGCCGGCCCCACGCCGGCAAGCGCAGGCCATGACCCATTCCCTTGAGTCCTCCCTGAAGCAACTCGTCGCTGCGCTTGGCCGGTCTATGGCGGGTATACCACCCGAGGTTGGAGCGATTCGCTGTGCCTCCGAACAACTGGCCGGTCTTGGCATCGGCCTGACACCCTCGGGGGACGACGTGCTTGCGGGGGTGATGCTGGCCTTGTGGGCCGGTTATCACCCGCATCGACAACCGCTCTGCCGTGTTATCACACGGGCAGCTTGTCCTCGGACGACGTTGTTGAGTCGCGCCTTTCTGCATGCCGCCGGCCAGGGTCTGGCGGATGAGCGATGGCACCGACTGTTGGGAGCATTGAGCGAGCGCTCGCACGGCAATCTGGAGCGAGCTGTCACAGACGTTCTTGCCCACGGTGCGACGTCGGGGTTCGATATGCTCCACGGATTCATAAGCGGCTACGAAGCTGTGAGGAGGTCACTTTGATCACCAAGACCAACGTGAAGCGCGGTGAATACTATGACTCCGTGACCCTACTCGGGATTGCCCAGGCCCTATTGGCCCTCGAAGGGATCGCAGACGCCGCCGTCATGATGGGAACGGCGGCGAACAAGGGCATCCTCGCCAACGCGGACCTGTTGACTCCGGAAGCGTCGGCTGCGTCGGCTGACGACCTCATCATAGCGGTGCGGGCAGACTCTGCAGATGCCGCCGACGCGGCCATGGGCTATGCCGAGAGCGCCATGAAGGCATCGAGGGCGCCGAGACCCGGTACTGAAGGTCGGGCGACCCCGCCCAAGACGATCGGTAGCGCCGTCAGACAGCTTGAGCACGCAAACATCGCACTGATATCCGTCGCGGGACAGTACGCTGCGGGTGTTGCCCGCGAGGCACTCGACCACGATCTGCACGTCTTCCTGTTCAGCGACAATGTATCGATCCAGGATGAGGTAAGCCTGAAGCAAGTAGGCCGCGACCGGGGCTTATTGGTAATGGGCCCCGATGCGGGCACGGCCATTATCAACGGGGTGGCGCTCGGTTTTGCCAACCGGGTTCTCAGGACGCCCCCAACCCCCGGGGGGGTCGGCATCGTTGCCGCCAGTGGGACCGGACTCCAGGCGGTGACATGTGAACTGGCCCGCCGTGGTGTCGGTATCACGCAGGCGATCGGCACCGGCGGAAGGGATCTCTCTATTGCCGTGGGCGGGACGATGATGCTGGAGGGCCTCAAGGCACTGCAGGCCGATGAAATTACCAACGTGATCATCCTCGTGTCCAAACCGCCCGCACCCGAGATCGCCGAGGCGGTGCTCGCACAGGTGGGCAACAGCGCGAAGCCCACAGTCGTCTGTTTTCTGGGCGGCAAGAAGAAGCCGATCAAGCGAGCCGGCGCCGTCGTCGCCTCGACGCTGGAGAGGGCTGCCGTGATCGCTGCAGCCTTAGCGGTGGACTCCGACCCCGATGCGGCATTGACGGACCTGCGGAAGCGCGATAGGGCACTGAAGGTCCGCGCTCAAGCCTCGCGCTCTGCGCTCCATAGCGACCAGCGCTACTTCAGGGGCCTGTTCAGCGGCGGTACCTTCTGCTATGAGACGCAGTTGATCCTGGGCAAGATGCTGGGCAAAGGCAAGGTGTGGTCAAACGCTCCGGTGAACGCGAAGGTCAAGCTGCCCGACCCAAATGTCAGTCAAGGCCACACCGCGATCGACCTCGGCGAGGATGAGTTCACCGTCGGGAGGCTGCACCCTATGCTCGATCCCTCCCTCCGCAACCGGCGCGTCCTACAGGAGGCCCGCGATCCCGAGACGGCCGTCATCTATCTTGACATCGTTCTGGGCTACGGTGTGCATCCCGACCCTGCCGGCGCCGCCGTGGAGGCCATTCGGGAGGCCCAGTCGTTCCTGGCGGAGACCAAGCGATCGATCATCTTTGTTGCCCACGTCTGCGGCACCGATGGGGACCCACAGAACGCCACAGCGCAGGAAGAGGCGCTGCGTTCCGCCGGCGTCGAAGTACTACCGACAAACGCTGCCGCGGCACGTTTCGTCGGCTACGTCCTATCATAGCAGCGTGATGTCCAGGAAGGGATGAATGCTATGGCAATCCGGGACCTGTTCGACCAACCGATAGCAGCGATCAACGTCGGCCTGGAGGAATTCAGCGAGAGCCTCAAGGCCCAAAATACGGACGTGGTGCACGTCGACTGGCGCCCGCCACTCCAGGGATTCGTGCCATTGACCACTACCAGAGGTGGCGCCAACATCGACGCGGCCAACGCAGAGGCCATCGATAGGATCTGCAGCAGCCGTCCGCTACTGGTCGGGATGGGCACGGCGAGAGACGTGATCCCCGGTATGGGGGAGCACACGATCCTTCACGCCGGGCCACCCATCTCCTGGGATCGCATGTGTGGGCCTCAGCGCGGTGCTGTGATGGGTGCCATCGTCTATGAGGGGTGGGCGGCGTCGTATGAGGCTGCTGCCGACCTGGCTGCGTCCGGTGCCATAGCCTTTGCCCCCTGCCATCACCACCACACGGTGGGACCAATGGCCGGCATCGTCTCTCCCTCGATGCCGGTCTTTATCGTCGAGAACGAGACCTTCGGGAATAGGGCGTACGCGACGCAGAACGAGGGGCTGGGTCGCGTGCTCCGCTACGGGGCCTATGGCGACGACGTCCTTGACCATCTGAAGTGGATGGCGTCAGACCTCTATCCCGCGCTGCGACGGACGATCAGCAGGACCGGACCCATCGACCTTCGCAGCATCATTGCTCAGGCCTTGCACATGGGCGACGAGGTCCACAACCGCAACCGCGCCGCCACGTCGCTCCTGATACGTCAGATCGCTCCGACCTTGATTGGAGTGACGACCAAGCCTATCGCGAGCGAGGTGCTCCGCTTCATCGACAGTAACGATCACTTCTTCCTCAACCTCTCCATGGCTACGGTCAAGGCGATGCTGGAGCCGGCAGAGACGGTCGACGGCAGTTCTCTGGTCACGGTGATGGCACGCAACGGGACCGATTTTGGCATACGCGTCGCCGGTCTCCCCGATCGGTGGTTCACGGCGCCCGCGCCGGTCGTCGACGGTATGTGGCTCCCCGGTTTCAGCGCGGAGGATGCCAACCCCGACATCGGCGACTCCAGCATCACCGAGACGGGCGGTCTCGGAGGGTTCGCGATGGCGGCAGCCCCCGCGATCGTGCGCTTTGTAGGCGGCACCGCCGGCCTGGCGCTGAGCGTCACGAGCGAGATGTATGAGATAACAGCGGGCGAGCACGAGTCGTTCACTGTGCCCGCGCTCGACTTTCGTGGCACGCCCCTGGGCATTGACGTCCGCAAGGTGATGGCCAGCGGCATTCTCCCCTTCATCAACACGGGCATCGCCCACAAGGAACCGGGAATCGGGATGGTCGGCGCCGGACTCGTCCGCGCCCCACGGGAATGCTTCGAGCAGGCATTTGACGCACTGAAGGCAATCTGCGAATCGAACCCAAACTCGACAGGAGGTAGTAAGAGATGAAGCTACTGGACCTTACCATACCGCTGGGCATTGGCACGCCACCGTGGCCAACCTATGAGCCACTCCAGGTGAAGTACTTCAAGCGACTGGCACCTAACGGCGCCAACGGCCAGGTGGTGACCCATTCCAATCACCTGGGCACTCACCTCGACGGCGAGATTCATTTCTTCACCGCGGGAAAGGACATCGCCGATCTCCAGATGGACTATCTGGTTCACGAGGCCGCGGTCGTCGATCTCTCGGATGTGGTCGCCGACTACGACATCTATACGTCGGAGATGATCGAGGATCGGGTGGAGGTGAAGGACGGCGACATCCTGATCATCCACACGGGTTTCCACCACTTTGGATGGGATATGCCGACCGCCAACGAGATCCGCTATATGGTCCAGCACCCCGGACCCGATCGCGAGTTCGCCATCTGGGCCAAGGCGAAGAAGCTGCGCTGGATCGGCGTCGACTGCGGCAGCGCGGATCATCCGATGAACACCATCATCCGCGACTGGATGCCACGCCAGGCGCGTCAGGCGGAGGCACACTTCCAGGCGAAGTACGGTGCCGGTCTGGCGGACGTCTTCGATGACACGAAGTATCAGTTGATGCACATTGAGATGTTCCCCGAAGGAATCATCCACGCTGAATGTATCGGCGGGGAGATCGACTTGCTGGTCAACCAACGCGTGCAGATCGGGTTCTTCCCGTGGCGCTTCGTCGACGGAGAATCGAGTATCGGCCGGTGTGTTGCCTTCCTGGAGGACGATCGCTACGACGCGCTGATGGCGACGAAGGCAAGCCTGCCCAAGACGAAGTTCGGTGACGCCTACAATCCGGCACACGTTGAGAGCCTCAACCGCCAGGTAAGAGCAAGGAGCTGAACGATGGCAGTGGACATGGAATTGGAGGCTATCCTCCGACCGCCGGAGTATCCCCAACCACCCTACCCTCCCAAAGTCATCACGTTGGCCAACGGCAAGCGTATGGTCGTGCGCGAGGTAAAGCGCGAGGACGTGCCGACGCTGCTGAAGGTCGTGCATCCGACACTCTTCATCGACCGGGACTACTACAACGTTGTGGGCGCCCGTGTCTACGCCGAGCTTCTCGCGTGGCAGTACTACCGCGTCCAGAACGAGTTCTGTCTGATCGGACAGGTCGACGGCATATTGGCCGGGCTGGTCAACAGCCGGATGTACACCCAGGGGACGGGCATGAGCCTGCACACGCTGGCCATCGATCGCGGACTGCGCATCGGCGCGCACCTCTTCGCGGCGAAGATGGAGCATCACATCGAGTATCTGGGCCAGGATGAGGTACTGATCGTCGCCGAGAGCCCGATCGGGTTCCGCCGCTGGATGACCGAATATAGCCTTGAGCCGACGACCATCCCCCACGAGTTGGGCGGCGCGCCATCGTACCGGCTAACCCGCGACCTCTACTTCGCGAGCAAGGATCGGCTCGTGGTCGGTGACCGGCCCGTTCCCGAGGATCTGCTGGCCCTTGCGGAGCAAGAGATCATCATCGCAGATGAGGTGATGATCCGCGAGAAAATCGCGGGGTTGAAGGGGAGGTAGACGTGGCAGACAAGACGTATGGCAGAGAGGTCGCAATCATCGGTGTGGGCATGATCCCCTTCGGGCGGCGCGACCAGGACACGCTGGTGGACATGCTGGCCTATGCCTCGCTCAAGGCCCTGGACGATGCGCAGTTGCCTGGCACGGCCACGATCGACGCGGTCTACGTGGCCAACATGGGCGCTGGAATCCTGCAACACCAGACGGGCATCGCGAGTGCGCTCGTGGATCGTCTGGCCTTGCTGCCCGCGGCAGCCGACCTCGTCGAGAACGGGCCGGCCTCAGGGGCTTCCGCCATCAAGAACGGCGTGCAGGCGGTCGCCTCCGGCTATGCCGACCTGGTCCTCGTCGCCGGGGGTGAGAAGATGCGCGAGGTCACAGGCTGGCGCGCCACCGACTTCGTCGCCACGCTGACGCACCCTCAGGTCGAGTATCCCTATGGCATCACTCTGCCGGGGATGGCGGGGATGTTTACCCGGCTCTATATGGAGAAGTATGGCCTGACCCGCGAGATGCTCGTGGCCGTCGCCATCAAGAACCAGGAAATGGGTGCGCTCAACCCCTACGCACACGTGGAGATGCTGATCACCAAGGAGGGCATTCTGGACAGTCCTCACTCGGTCGTCAACAACCCAACGATCGCCGATCCGCTGCACCTGTATGATGCATGCCCGGTCAGTGACGGGGCGGCTGCGGTGCTCCTCTGCCCGCTTGCTATGGCGCAGGAGTTGACGAAGAGAACGCCGGTGGTCGTCGCCGGGATTGGACAGGCCACCGACACACACACGCTGCAGGAGCGGGACGACCCGACCGACCTGAAAGCCGTGACCTTGGCCGCCCAGCAGGCGTTTGCACGGGCGCAGGCGAGGCCGGAGGACATCGACGTGGCCGAACTCCACGATGCCTTCACCATCCTGGAGATCGCGGAGAGCGAGCACGTCGGCTTCTTCGCCAAGGGCGAGGGCGGAAAGGCTGCGCTGGGAGGCGAGACCCGGCTTGGAGGCAAGATCCCCATCAACGTGTCCGGAGGGCTCAAGGCACGCGGTCACCCCGTTGGCGCCACCGGTGTCGCGCAGGTAGTGGACCTGGCCTGGCAACTGCGACACGAGCTACCGGAGGATCGTCAGGTCAAGGGCGCCAGGATGGGTCTGGCCGTGAACTTTGGCGGGTTCGGCAACAACGTCCTGGCTACGGTGCTGAAGCGGGCGTCCCAGGAAGAGGTATGAGATGAGTGAGATCAAGATCACGGGGTACAAGTGTAAGCACTGCGGGCATATCCACTACCCACGACACGAACGATGCCTGGATTGCCAACGCAGAGAGTTCGAGGAGATCGCGCCGGAAGGCAACGCGACGCTGCTGGCCTACACGCAGATCTTCAATCTGCCCTGGGGGTTCGACGAGCGATTCCTGATCATCGGCGTTGCCCAGTTCGACAACGGCATCAAGGCCATGGGTCAGATCAAGGCCGAGTCGCTCGAAGGCATCCATACCGGTATCGCGCTGAGGCCCAGTTGGGAGCCGATACGCTATGTGTCTGGCCAGCCGGTCTACGGACTCAAGTATGAGCCACTCTAGCCCTGTCGGGCTTTTCTGGCAATGGCGAGCCACCAAGAAAGGGGGTGATCAATAGGCAATCTGTGGCACATCCTTGGCGACAGTCATCGTTTTTCCCTTTCCAGCCAACCATCATCCGCAGCCAAGTAGGAGGTCTCAATGGCAAAGAAGCGCAAGGTGTGGGGGTTCCTTCCTAACGACGCGCCCCCGGCGGGGCAGCTCGTGTTGCTCGGTTTCCAGCACGTGCTGACTATGTTCCCCGCAACCGTCCTCGTTGCACTGCTCGTAGGTTTTGATGTCGGCACCGTCCTGACGGTATCCGGCGTAGCGACCGCCGTAGCACTGATACTCTCGTACGTGTGGATCGGCAAGTTCATCCCGCTCTACTACGGCTCGTCGTTCAGCTACATCGCGGCCACGCTCACACTCACGCACGCTCAGTTTGGCCAATACGCCGGCGAGGCCGTGCGTCTCGCACAGGTCGGTATCGTAGCCACAGGCATCGCCAACATCGTGGTCGGCTTCATCATCGTCTGGGCGGGCAAAGCATTCCTGGACAAGGTCCTCCCCCCTGTGCTGACTGGTTCCGTGGCGCTGGTTATCGGCGTCACGCTGGGAGGCTCTGCCCTGAATATGGCGTCCGCCAACTGGATCGTCGCGCTTCTGACCCTGTTGGCCACGATCGTCTTCTCGGTCTATCTGCAGGGCAGAGGGTTCATCGGGCTCCTGCCGATTCTCCTGGGCGCGGTCTTTGGTTACCTCGTGAGCATCCCCTTCGGCCTGGTCGATCTGACGTCGGTCGGAGCCGCCGGCTTCTTCGTGGTGCCGAGGTTCACCCTGCCCGCGTTCGGAGATCCCAGGGCGTGGGAAGCGGTGGCTGCCATCGCAGTGATCGCTATCGCAACCATCCCGGAATCGACCGCGCACCTCTACCAGATCAGCCTCTACGTCGATACCCTGGCCGATACCCTGGGAAAGAAGCGCTACGAGCTGAGCCAGCACATCGGCAAGAACCTGGTGCTGGACGGCCTGGGCGACTTCATCAACGGGCTCTTCGGCGGCGTGGCCGGGACAAACTACGGTGAGAACAACTCCCTGATGGCCATCACCCGCAACTACTCCGGCCCCGCGCTCCTTATGGCCGCGGCGATCGCGATACTGCTCGGCTTCATCGGCAAGCTCACGGCCCTGGTGAACACGATCCCGACCGCCGTCACCGGGGGTCTCGCCATCTACCTCTTCGGCGTGATTGGCATGCAAGGTATCGCGCTGATCCAGTCCGAGAAAGTGAACCTCTTTGATCCTCGCCAACTGGCCGTCGGTGCCGTTGTAACGATCATCGCGATCGGCGGGCAGATCCTGGGGGGAGGGTTCATCGCCATCCCGGTTCCGGGCATCTTCCCGGACGGACTCCCCGCCATCGCCACCGGTGCGGTCGTGGGTATCCTGCTGAATCTCATCTTCGTCTTCTTCCCGCCCGAGAACGTCGCAACAGAGTAGCGTGTTATCGCTGGAGACCGGACTGGGGTCCGGTCTCCAGCCCCTGCAGGAGGCGAGCGCGATGCAGCCATTCGACTACCATCGACCCGCAAGCTTCGAGGAAGCGTTCGAGCTTCTTGCCCGACCAGGCCACATCAGCGTGCCCGTGGCCGGCAACACCGACGTGATTCCACTCATCAGGGACGGACGACTGGCACCTGACGACGTGGTCGACGTCAAGGGCCTGCCTGGGCTTCGCGATCTGAAACTCGTTGACAGCGGTCCGGGCTGCGGCGACACGCCATCGACCTGTCTCTACATCGGCGCAGCCGTGACGATGAATGAGCTGGCGAGGTCTCCGCTGGTGCAGACCCGATGGGAGCTCCTGGCCCGCGCGGCGGCCTCCGTTGGCAATGAGCAGGTCAGGAATCGGGCGACGATCGGTGGGAACATCTGCACCGCCTCTCCCGCCGCCGATACCGCACCTGCGCTCTACGTCCTCGAGGCTAATGTGCTTGTCCGCGGACCGGAGGGTGATCGGTCGCTCCCGATCGCCGGCTTTTTCCGCGGACCACGGCAGAATGCCCTGCGTCGCGGCGAGCTTGTCGCCGGGTTGACGATTCCCACGCCCCCGGCCGGGGCACTAACGGCTCACGAGAAGCTCGGCAGGCGCAAGGCGGGCGATCTGTCGATCGTGAGTGTCGCCGTGATGGCAGCGCCGGCCGATGGCATCTATAGGTGGCGCCTCGCCCTCGGTGCCGTCGGTCCCACGCCCCTGCGGTCGCCGGAGTCGGAGGCCATTTTGCGGCAGTCCCTGGATGCTGAGGCGATCGATCGTGCCGCAGCTTCGGCCTATGGCTGCTGCTGTCCGATAGCGGACATCCGATCGGGCCTGGAATACCGCCAGGCGATGGTCATCACCCTCAGCCGGCGGGCCATCACGGAGATCGTATCCACTCTGGCACGTTAGCACGTCCTAACGTGGAAACGTTCAAACGAAGGAGTTGCCGATGCTACACGAGATCTCGATCACAGTAAACGGCGATCCCTACACAGTTGCCGTCAGGTCCAACCAGACTCTGCTGGAGGTGCTGCGAGAGACCCTCGGCATCACCAGTCCCAAACGCGGCTGTGAAAACGGCGAGTGCGGCGCGTGCACGGTCATCATGGACGGGCAGCCCGTGAATTCGTGCATGGTGCTCGCGCCGGAGGCCAACGGCGTTGAGATCGAGACCGTGGAAGGCCTCAGCTCGGGCGGCAACCTGCACCCGCTCCAGGAAGCCTTCATCGAGCACAATGCGATTCAATGTGGTTTCTGCACCCCAGGCATGCTCATGTCGGCTAAGGCGCTTCTCGACCGTGCTCCACACCCCACCGACGACGAGATCCGCGCCGCCCTGGTGGGCAACCTCTGTCGTTGCACGGGTTATCTGCGGATCATTGAGGCAGTCCACGATGTCTCGGAGCGGCCCTGACCGGCCGAGAGGAGGATAGCTCGATGCCCGACAAGCAAACAGGGGGTCCGGTCGGCCAGAGTGTCCGGCGCGTCGACGCAGTCGACAAGGTGACGGGCTCCGCCAAGTTCGTCGATGACATGGCATTTGGGCCGGACCTGCTCTACGGCAAGATCGCCCACAGCCCCATCGCGCACGGCTTGATCAAGCACATCGACGTCGACCAGGCTCGTGCGCTTCCAGGTGTGAAGGCTGTGGTGACCGGGCAGGACAACCCCACCCGCCTTGGGCTCTATCTCAAGGACCGGTTCATCTTTGCTTACGACCGCGTGAGGTATGTGGGCGAGTCCGTAGCCGGCGTCGTTGCGACCACCGAGGAGATCGCGGAGCGCGCTGCGGCCCTCGTGCGCGTCGAATACGAGCCATTGGTGCCGGTTTTCGACCCCTACGAGGCCGCTCAGCCGGGCGCCCCGCTGATCCATCCCGACCTGGGAAACTACGAAGTCGTCAACTTCATCGTGCCGGTGCCCGGCACCAACATCTCGGAACACTTCAAGCTCCGCAAGGGAGACGTGGAGGAGGCTTGGCCCCGCTGCACTGCCATCGTCGAGGGAAGGTACACCCTACCCCAAATCCAACATGCCCCGATCGAGACCCACGCGGCTATCGCGCAATGGGACCCATCGGAACGGCTCACGGTCTGGGCAGCCTCACAATCACCATTCGCCCAGCGCGACCTACTGGCCCAGAGCCTGGGTATCCCCCACGGCGACCTGCGCGTGATATCTCCCTACGTCGGCGGTGGTTTCGGCGGCAAGGCAGGCATCTCCATCGAGGCCAACGTCGCCCTGATGGCGCGTGCCGTGAAAGGACGCCCGGTCAAGGTACGGATGACGCGTGAGGAGGAGTTCGTCGCGACCAACGTCCGACAGAGCCTCGTGGCAACGTACAAGGTCGGGTGTGACGCCGAAGGAAATCTCCTGGCGATGGAAGTGGCCTACTACTTCGGCGGAGGCGCCTACAACGACTATGGCGTCAACATCGTCCGAGCCGCAGGGTACTCCTGCACCGGCCCATATGACGTTCCCAACGTCAAGGGTGACTCGCTGTGCGTCTATACGAATCATCCCATCGGCAGCGCCATGCGCGGATTCGGCATGCCGGAGATTCACTGGGGCATCGAGCAGATCATGGATCAGCTCGCAGCAAAGATCGGCATGGACCACGCCGATTTTCGGCGCAGGAACTGCGTGCGCACGGGAGACACGATCGTCACCGGTATGTCGATGCCGCAGGTAGATCTGCCCGCCTGTATTGACAAGGTCACGCAGGCCATTGGCTGGGAGACCACCTCCAAGCCCTCCGGACCGACCAAGAAGCGCGGCAAAGGGATCGCCATCATGTGGAAGGCCCCCGCGATGCCCCCCAACCCCGGTAGCTCAGCCATCGTCCGCTTCAACGAGGACGCCACCGTCAACGTCTACGTCGGAGGCCAGGAGATCGGGCAAGGATCTTTCACGGTCGCAGCCCAGATCGCTGCAGAGGCCCTGGGCATTCCCTTCGCGTGGGTTCGTGTCTCGGCCAACCCCGTGGACACGAAGTACAGCCCCTACGAGTGGCAGACGGTCGCGAGCCGGCTCACGTGGTCGATGGGCAACGCGGTCAAGGCCGCCGCGGAGGATGCTCGTGCCAAGATACTCGATATCATCGCGCGATACTGGAACGAGGGCCGCGACGATCTCGACATCAAAAACGGCGTCGTCGTCTCCTACCGGACCGAGCGGGAGCAGCCACTCAAGAACATGGTCATCTACGGCGTGCCCAACGAGGATTTCGAGGGTTGGCAAGGCGGCCCGGTCGTGGGGTCGGGCAAGTTCATGCCGACCTACGTCACGGGGCTCGACCCCGAGACCGGTCAAGGCACCCGCGCCGTGGTTCACTATACGGTGGGTGCCCAGGCCGTGGATCTCGAGGTCGACACCGAGACGGGCGCGATCGACATACTCAAGATCGCCAGTGCGTATGATGTCGGCAAGGCCATCAACCCAGACCTGGTGCTGACCCAGATCGAGGGGGGCGCCGTCCACGGCATGAGTTCTGCGTTTGAGGGGCTGCGGTTCGATGCGATGGGGCGTGCGATCAACGCTAGCTTTGTCGACTACAAGATAGCCACCGCTATGGACGCACCGCGTGAGATCCACGGGGATATCGTCGAGACGCCTCTCGAGGATGGGCCTTGGGGCGCTCGCGGCGTAGGTGAGCACGTGATGGTCCAGACAGCACCCGCCATCGCCAACGCCCTCTACGCTGCGACCGGCGTTCGCTTTGCTGACTTGCCCTTGTCTGGCGAGAAGGTGTTCCTGGCCCTCCACCCCGAGGGCGTGGAGCTCAGTTGCGAGCTTCCGGAACCGCAGGCCCCGCGTATGGAGGGATGACCGGCTCGCAGAGGTGCAACCTCCGCAGGATTGCCGCGTAGTAAGTGGTACACAATCGGCATACACGGAGGGAATAATGCAAGACTCGGAGACGATCACACCACAGGACGGCAGGCCCACCGAAGACCAACCCCCGGCGGGGGCCCGCCCGGTGCCAGGCGCGCGCCGGCACCGTCACGTTCATCACGTGCGCCGATCCTTTTTCTGGCCGATCGCGCTGATCACGTTTGGGGCGCTCCTGCTGCTCTCCAACCTCGGCCTCATTCCGGCCACCGGCTGGGCCGTGTTGTGGCGCTTCTGGCCCATCGCCGTGATCGCCCTCGGGATCGACGTGTTGATCGGGCGTCGGTCGGTCGCAGGGGCGGTCGCAGGGGGCGTGCTCGTTCTCGTACTTGTGGGGGTCGCCATCGGCATCGCGCTATTTGCGGAGCAGATGCCGTTCCTCGTGGAGCTGGCCAAGCCCTCAGCGCTGCAATTCGATCACGTCGAGTACCCGGCGACCGGCTTAGAGTCTGCTGTAGTCACCGTTGATTGGACCAGCGCCCCCGGCTATCTCACAGTACTGGAGGGTTCCGGGAACCTCATCGAGGCGGACATCGCATACCGGGGCACGCTTGCGTTTGACGCACACTCGTCGGGCTCGGAAGCGACCGTCACGCTCGACACCTACCTGCAGGGCGTCTCCGTTGGTAATCTCACCTTCGATGACGGTCAGGCGAGATGGGATGTTGGGCTTTCCCCCGATGTTACGCTGGACCTGCGTCTCGACGCAAGCTCCGGGAGCGGTCACTATGACCTCACCGGACTCGCCCTTAGTCACTTACAGCTTGACGCAGGATCGGGCGCGGTTGACCTGACCCTGCCCGCACGAATGAGCTTCGCGGGTGACATAGATGGAGGATCCGGGGCACTGCGCCTACACGTACCTTCAGGTATTGGTCTACGCCTGGCTCTTGACCATGGGAGTGGCGGGTTCAGACCCGGTGATGCACTGACCCTCATCTCCGGCGAGGCGAGCGGCGACGGCGTGTGGGAGACTCCGGGCTTCGACACCGCCGCACAACAGATCGAGCTCACGATTGACCAGGGATCGGGCAGCATCAGCGTCGACTAGATCCGCCGAGACCGCCGCATCACCTTCCGGGTTGCTTCTGAATACCTGACAGTCAGTGACACCCACGCGCAGCAACCCGGAAGGTCAGAACCATATCCTCAGCCTATCGGGGGCAAGCCCAGCCGCTGGCGCGTTTCGTCAAGCATGGAAACCGTGCGCGAGGCCCCTACCCTCGTCACGCCAAGGGCGCGCACTTCGAGCAGGCGATCCAGCGTCCGTACGCCACCCGCGGCCTTGACCTGGACGTAGTCAGGGGAATGCTCTCGCATCAGCCTCAGGTCGGCATCTGTCGCGCCCCCACTTCCGTAGCCCGTTGAGGTCTTGACCCAGTCGGCTCTCAGATCCGCACAGATCTCGCACAGCTTGATTTTGTGAGCATCCTCCAGGTAGCAGTTCTCAAAAATGACCTTGACCTTCTGGCCCGCGGCGTGCGCGACCTCGATCACAGCCCCAAGGTCGGCGCGCACGTAGTCCCAATCCTCGCTGAGGACCTTGCTGATATTGACGACGGTGTCGAGCTCCTGACAACCGTCGGCAAGCGCCTGCCGAGCCTCGGCGACCTTGGTCGATGTCGTATGACCGCCGTGAGGGAAGCCGATGGTCGTGCTGGCCTGAACCGTGCTACCCGCAAGCAGTTGCGCGCACCGACCGAGGTAGTAGGGCATGATACAGACGCTCCCCACATTGTAGTCAAGCGCAACCTCGATGCCTGCCTCCAGGTCGTCCGCGGTCAATGTCGGGTTGAGCAGCGAGTGGTCAATCATCTTGGCGATCTGTTCGTACGTGTAATCCATTGTCGTCTCCTTTTCAGCGCACTAATCCTATGGTACCACCATATCGATAGCGTCGAAAGCCATAGAGATGGTCAGTTGACCGACTCCCACGCCCTGCCTATACTACGTCGATCCGCTGTGGACCCGAGTGGAGGACGATGAAAGACCACATCCTGGCTATCGATAACGGCACCCAGAGCGTCCGGGCGCTCTTGTTTGACCTGGAAGGCAACCTCGTAAGCAAGGCGAGGATACTCATCGAGCCCTATGTGTCGCCCAAGCCGGGCTGGGCCGAGCAGGACCCGCTCTACTACTGGGAGATGCTCTGTGAGGCGTGCCAGAGGCTGTGGCAGACTACAACCGTGCCGCGCGACGCCATCGCCGGGGTGGCCCTCACTACGCAGAGGGGCACCGTGGTGAACGTCGATGCACGCGGCAACCCCCTCAGGCCCGCCATCGTGTGGCTGGACCAGCGGAGGGTCGAATCGCTCAAACCGGTGGGAGGGCTGTGGGGACGGCTCTTCAGCCTCGCGGGCATGTCGGAGACGGTTGCCTATCTGCAGGCTGAGGCTGAGGCTAATTGGATCCGAACGCATCAGCCGGACATCTGGCGCCGCACCCACAAGTACCTGCTGCTCTCCGGCTTCCTCACGCACAGGCTGACCGGCGACTTCGTGGACTCCATAGGGTGTCAGGTCGGCTACCTCCCATTTGACTACAAGGCGCTGACGTGGAGCAAGTCCTGGGACTGGAAGTGGCGCGCGGTACCGATGAGCCCGAGGGTTCTGCCCCGCCTCGTACCGCCGGCCGGGCAGTTGGGGGCGATCACGCGTGAGGCCGCAGCCGCCACGGGCATTCCCGAGGGGCTCCCGCTGATTGCGGCTGCGGCTGACAAGGCATGCGAGGTGATCGGCGCCGGTGGTGTCCAGCCGCACATCGGGTGCCTGAGCTACGGAACGACGGCGACGATCAACACAACCCACACCAAGTACGCCGAGGTCATCCCGCTCATCCCACCCTATCCGTCGGCGATCCCCAACCACTACAACCTTGAGATCGGCATCAACCGCGGCTTCTGGATGGTCAGCTGGTTCAAGGAGGAGTTCGGCCACCTCGAACAGTGGTTAGCCGACGAGCGCGGCGTCGAGCCGGAGAGCCTCTTTGAGGATCTCGTCAACGAGGCCCCGCCGGGCTCGATGGGCCTGATCCTGCAGCCCTATTGGTCTCCCGGCATCAGGGTGCCGGGCCCGGAAGCCAAGGGCGCCATTATCGGCTTCGGCGGCGTCCATACGCGCGCTCACTTCTACAGGGCTATCCTGGAGGGATTGGCTTACGCACTACGCGAAGCCAAAGAGCGCACTGAGCGACGCAGTCACGTCGAAGTGACTGAACTGCGGGTATCCGGCGGCGGTTCACAGAGCGACGCCGCGCTACAGCTCACGGCGGATATCTTCGGCATGCACACAGCCCGTCCGCACACCTATGAGACCTCGGGGCTTGGTGCGGCCATCGATGCGGCCGTGGGCTTGGGTCTCCACCCTGACTTCGAGACCGCCGTGGGTGCGATGACCCGCATCGGCAGGGTCTTTGAGCCCGATCCACAGACGCGCAGGATCTACGATGGTCTCTACCAGCGCGTCTACAAGCGGATGTACGATAGGCTGCAGCCGCTCTATGAGGAGATCCGCAAGATCACGGGCTACCCCAGCGTGCCCGGCGGCTCCTGAGGAAACCTTTGGGTAAGCCCGAGTCCGGTCGGGCCGTAAACCCCGAAGGTCTTCGTCTTCTAGGGCAGAGCGAATCCCGCTACGTCGCCGTTCTGAGCATCCGCCACGTAGAGGATGCCATCCGCCACGAGCAGCCCCTGGGGGAACGCAACCTTGGCGCCGGCCGCCGCACTCAGTCCCCACTGAAAGGCGCCGGTGGCATCGAACGCCAGGACTCGATGCCCCAGCGAGTCCGTGACGAAAAGCCCAACTGGCGAGCCGGTGTCCGCCGTTCCTGGCGTCAGTGTGCCCCAGGTGAGGAAGGGCTTCTCATCGGGATTGTCCGTGACCCACGTCGGGATATCCCATTGCGTCAGCGGCACGCCCTGCTCGTCAAAGAGTTGCACGCGGAGATTCCACGTGTCCGCAACGGCAACCGTCCCCTCCGGGCTGATAGCAATGCCTACCGGCTCATCCAACTGACCCGGCCCCGTCCCCCAACCACCGAATTCACGGAGGAAGTTACCGTCTGCGTCAAACACCTGAACGCGTTTGTTGCCCGTGTCTGCCACGAAGACGTCACCCTCCGGACTCACGGCAATGCCGCGAGGACCGTAGAAAAGTCCCTGCGCGCCCGGCGCCCCGATCTGCGTCACCTGAACGATGCCACCCCAACTGGCGAGCGGCACATAGCTCGGGTCGAACTTCTGGACGCGGTGGTTCCACGTGTCCGCCACGTATATGCTCCCGTCCGGCCCCACCGCCACGTCCCATGGCTCGTTGAACTGCCCCACATCCGTGCCATACCCACCGAATGAGTCGATCGGACCGTCAGGCCCGATATGCCATATGCGGTGGTTGAGCGTGTCGGCCACATAGAAGGTACCATCGGCTGCCTGGGCGATGCCGCGCACCACCGAGCCGGGCAGCAGCACCTGGCTGACAAGCGGAAGGTTCCGCGCTCCCGCAGCAAAGGGATCCGGCGGAGGGGTCTCGACCGGCTGCACATAGCGGGCCACCCCCGCCGGGCGACTGATCGGCCAGGTCGCCTCCGCCACGTCTCGGCGTACGTAGAGCCGGAAATCCTTCCGATACGGCCAACTGAAGAGATCGAAGGGAGCCACCGGGTTCTTGAGCTCGGCGTATCGTGCATAGTCCCGACGCCACACGATATCCCATAGTGCGGCTCGCATCTGGGGATCGGTGAGCGCAGTGCGGATCCGTCCCCATGTCAGCCCGAAATAGTCCTGGATAGGCCACCATAGATAGCGATAGTCGAAGGTGACGTAGTCATCGCCGATAATGCTCTCGACGGCATCGTACTGAGGGCTACCGGCGATAATGACCGGACAGTCCTTCAGCTGGATCGGGTCCGGCGCCATGGCGTAGAAGTAGTTGTTGGGGAACTGCGTCATGTACCAAGTGAAAGGCCACGATCCATCCTCGCCGTAGGCGACACGTACATCGTTCGCCGTCCCCGTCTGGGTCCACGATACGTCGCGCACCTGCTGCAAGGCCACCTTGATGTCCGGCGTCCCGTGGGCGTAGACCAGCAGCTCCGTTGCCAGATCGTCGTTGATGTAGTCCAGCATCACCATTGTGCGCACCGTTAGGGTGGCCATCACCAAAACGCCCAAGATCGTCGCCAGCCGCAGGCTCGTCCGCCCTCCGAGGTGGGCCAGTGAGCGGTAGAGCAGGACCCCAAAGACGATTAGCCCGGCGAGGCCGCCAAGCACGTACCCGATCGAGCCCAACTGGGCCAGGTCCAGCCCTGCAGGCGACACGCCCTGCTGCAGTCCGGCCCGCAGCCCGAGCACGTTCCGCACGAAGACCACCAGCGAACCCAGCGCGAGAGGAAGGGCGACGGCGAACGACGCCGCAGGCCGGATCTTCAGCCCGGCCCACGGCACACCGTCCAGGAGGCGACCGGCGCCCCAGCCGGCGAGGAAGATGCTTGGCAGCGCTATGTGAACGAGAAGCCAGGGCATCTTCTCACCGGCGAGCGTGTATGCGATCCACGACAGCGCCGTCCAGCCCAAGAGGAAGAGTGGAAAGAGATGGGAGAGATCCAGGCCGCCGTTAGGTCGAGCGTCTTCCGCAGCTTGGTCAGGAGGCCGAAGCCGGTGAGACAGTCCTCGAACGGCCTGAACCAGCGCTGCCACACCGCTCCCAAGCGACAGCGTAATCGCCAGGTATTCATACAGGGGGCCAACCAGCAGATAGTAGTACATCGGCTGATCACCCCGCTTGACGCCTTGCTGCGCCAGCCAGTAAGCCAGGCCCCCGACCAAACCCGAAAGCGCCCCGAAGGCCCACGAGAAAACCGTGGTGTAGAGGACAAGAAAGATCGAATAGTGTATGAGTGCAACGACGGGCCAGCGTTTGCGGTCCCACATCAGCCCGAAGATGATCGAGACCAGCAAGGTGACCGCAATCACGACGGACATAATCACAATGCTCCGTCCCGGAATGCTGGAGAAATCCCCGGTCCGCACGGCGTTGTAGACCAGCGTCATGTCGACCCCGGCGGTGAACTTGATCAGAAACGCCGAGCCAAGGGGTAATGTCAACGTACCCAGCACCATCAGGAGGTCGAACAGGCGGATCTGCCGGAGTTCGTGGTCACCGATACCGATCCGCATCACAATGAGCGCCACGGCGAACGCTGACAGAGCACCGATGGCGGCGATGCGGCCCCACAGGGGAATGGCGGTGCTCGTCACACTGCTGTTGCCCGCGTCGTCCAACGCCAACTGGCTGACCTGCCCCTCGCGAAAGGATATCGCGAATGCCAGACCCATCAGCAGGCCCAGAAATAAGAGACCGACGAAGACCGTGTAGAGCACCCCGCGCTCCCACTTCACCGTCATCACCTTCCATGCAAACGGCAGGAAGAGCAGCGCGCCGAAGATCGCGGTGTAGATGTAGGCTGCCTCCTTCGTCGCGAACATCAGCGAGAAGAATGCTGCCAGCCACGCAAGCCACACCTTCCTCCCGGACTCGAGGAACTGCAGCATCACCCAAAGGAGCAGGACCGCGGTCAGCATCAGCAGCACGTCGTGCCGGATGTAGCGGGAATAGTAGGAAATCGACGGGGATATGAGCAAGAGCACGGAGGCGACGAGAGCCCCCGATCGCCCCAACCACCGCCGGAAGAGGAAGGGCGTCATCACCAGCACCACCCCCGCCGCCGCCTCAAAGATTCGCGACGTGAAATCGTTGGGACCGAAGAGCCAATACACAAGGGCCGTGGCCTCGAAGAGCAGCGGCCCATGCATCATCGGATTGTGCTGAAACCCGTTGCCCACAGAGAGGTTCCAGGAGAACTTCGTGTGGATACTCTCATCATGACTGATAGCCCGATCGCCCAGCATGTAGAATCGGCTGAAGAGTGCTAGAGCCAAGATCAGCACATAGAGGACGCGCTCCCAGCGCCCCACGAGTTCGCGCGACATACTCACTCCTTATAGCACTTCCCGAGTGTGGTGGGTGCCATGAATTCTGACATATGATACCAGGTCCCCGTCAACTACCAAGCTTCGCCGGCGGCGAGGCCAAGCCGGCTCATCGCCGCCTAACGACCAACCAGTACCTTCGTCGGCAGCACGAAGGCATCTGCGCCATCATTCCACGGCACGCGCACACCGGTCTCGCTGTTGTATAACCCAACGCGCAGGTATGCCTCGCCCGTGAAGTCGGGTTCCTGCCACGTTAACGGGTGAACGTCGACCAATATCTCATCGGCCACCCATCCTCCCGTCGGGCGTGACCACTGCACGGGCACCGCATCGTGTTGCGCGACGATCCGCCCATCGTCAGAGACCAGGTGCACAAAGACTTTCAGGTCCTCACTCGACGCACCGGCCCCGGCCTGCCACACGAGGGTCAACGTGAGGGGGTCGCCGGCGCCAACCTGCACCCCTGCCGTCTGCAGGCGCTTCCGCCGTCTCAGGCGCTTCCGCCGTCTGAGGCGCAAGGTCATACCCCACCAACGTTGCCACGGTACCCGCCCCTTCGTCCACGATGTAACTGACCTGAGGCAGCGTGAAACGGTGCAACGCGGCCTCAACGGCGACGTCGGCAAGCGTCACAGTGCGTCCGTCGACCTCGGTCACGACCTCGGCGCGGCCCGGAACGGCGTCCGGCGGCACCGACAACGCGGCGACCTGCATCACAGGCCGCCCGGATGGCCACGCCGCACGGATCGGTGGCAATTCGCTGGTCGCCACGGTCTTGCCGGCCTGTCGGAGTTCGACCGCAGGGTGAGCGTCCGCGGACATATCGCCTACAATCTGCCACCATAGTGTCACAAAGACCCTATCACCGGGTGCGACCTGCCCGCGATCCACCTTCGCACCGTCGAGATGAAGCGAGGGGGTCACCGATAGGGCAAGCGAGGTCGGTGCTGCGGCGATCGGATAGAGCGACACGTCCAGCCAGGGGCTCAATAGGGGGCGGGTATCGCCGAGCACAAAAGAGGCCGCCGTGTTACTACCGCCGTCCTCCAACAGCACGCTCTTTGCGGGATCGGAAGGGTCGAAGAGGCCCACTTCCAGCCGGTACGCCTCAGGCAGAGCGCCGACCGGCACAGGCAGCAGGTGGTACGATGCGTGAGGACCGCCGCCCGACCACACATCTGTTGGCGCACCGGCCTCATCGACCAGAAGACCATCGACAGATGAGACCAGCGCCCCGCCCCGCACGCCCACGCCGGGCGGGGCATAGAGACGCACCGATGCCGCATACCGGGTCCCAGCGCCGGAGCCCTCCCAACAGAGGTGCACCGGCAATGCAGCACCACTAATCGGGTCGGTCTGGTAAGCCACTCCCACGAGACAGAGAGCGCTCCCGCCTACGCACACTGGCGCCACCGGCGCGCAGTCGTGTGACACCGGGCTGTCGCGCATATCGTAGGCTTCGAGAAAGACGCCCTGGAATCGCGTCCGCGACACGAGCACACCCGACCATGCCACCTCGGCTCGCAATCTCCCTGACGGATCCAGCGCACCGCGATCGTAGTCCAGCAAGTAGACACGGCTCGCACGGCCGGCGCCTTCCGTCAACCAGGACGCGTCCCCACGCCAAGGCTGGGGAGGCATCACCAGTCGCGCGGCACCCAGATCGTACTGTGCCAGAGACCAGTCGGTAGGTGGCACGAGCACGACATCGCCTGGCTGGGTATGGGTATTCAGGTACGCAGCCACGCCACGTACGTCGCTGCGGGCGTAGGTCGGGTTGGTGAAATAGGCGCGCAGCCCCAGCAGGCTGATGACCAGAACAGCAGCCAGCAAGAACGTGCGAACCAAACGAAATACACCTCGGTCGGTCGCGACGATCCCCGCGACGAGCCACCCACCCAGCACAAACGGAAAGAGATAGCGAGGATGTGATTGCGGGCTGAATCGCCAGAGAACCGGCGCACTCAGGAAGGGGACCAGCCACAGCACGAGGGCGAGACGAAGTCCGGGCGATCTTTGTCCCCTCGACAGGAGCGCGGCGACGATGGTCGCCACGAGCAAAAACCCGATCAGCAAGGAGGGTCTCACCAGGGCCGGGTCACCGAGCGCCTGGGGAAGCCCCGTGGTGTGGAAAATCCCAAGCAAGGCCGCAACGTAGCCTGCCGGTGCCGGCGCCGCAAAGACGTTGCCGAGGCCGGCCTGCGCCGTCAGCCCCCCCACGCCGGCTCGTGCAATTGCCACTGCCCAAGGAGAGACAATCACCAACGTCACAACCGCGCCGGTCAGCCATTCATACACGACGAGCCGACGTGCACCGCGGAGACTAAGCCGCTGCGACGTCACCGCGTATAGGATCGCCGCCACACCAATCGCGATAGCACCGGCATAATGCGTCAGCAGCAGCGCCGCCTGGACGGCGCCCAGCAGCACCCCTCGCCTAAGCCATAGAGGTGTGCGGCCGAAGCTGGGAAGGCCCACCTCTGCCGAGGCCCTTGGGGTTTCCTTGTCCCTTAGGTGCCTGCTCGCCAAGGAAACCCCAAAGGCCTTCACTGGCGGCCAGGCCAGCGACCACAGCGCTAGCACGCCCAAGGGCAGCATCGGATAGGCACGTGTCTCCTGCCCGTAGACCACAAAGGGAGGGGCCAACGCCACAAGCAGCGCGCTGACCCGTGCGGCCCGATCATCGATTCGGCGACGGACGAAGCGGTAGACGCCGGCGGGGAGCAGTGTGACCGCCAGAGCCGAGAGATACCGTCCCGCGAACGGGGAGGATCCGACGAGTGAGGTCCAGATCTTCAGAATGAAGAAGTAGAGAGGGGGATGGATGTTGGCAGCACGATCCGCCACAATGGCGGCCCAAGACAGTCCGGCCAGGTGGAGGCTAATGCCCTCATCCCACCAGATCGACTGCGACTCCAGGGTCAGAACGACCAGGGAGTAGAGCGCCAAGCAGCACAGCAGGGGACGAAGGAAGCGGAGGACCGGCGGAGCAGAGGGGCGCGAGCGCAGATGCACCCTTGGTCTCCGCGGCACTCCCGCTCCCCTAGCCTCCCATCCGCGCGAGCTCGTCCTCGACGACGCTGTCATCTAGCTTACGAAACAACGGTTCAGGCTTCCGGAGCACTTGTCCTACAGGTAAGTCCTCGTACTGCCATCGACCGACTGCCTGGCTATCATCATATCTGAGCGCATCATGCAGATCATCGCCCTCTCCCGTCTGCTGGATGACCTGCTCGCCAAACAGAAGCGTCTCGTAGCCTAACTGCTCGTGTAATCTCTGAGCAGAGAAGGGAAGGAAAGGCGAGATCAAGGTCTTAATCGCATTGATGGCCTGAAGCGCGACATAGAGCGTGGTGGCAGCCGCGATGCGGTCGGTCTTGATCTGAGTCCAAGGCGACTTGACTTCGAGATAGCGGTTCGCATCGCGCGCCAGCGACAGAGCCTCCGACATTGCCGCCCTGAAGTGACAAGCTGCCAGCTCCCGACCGACGGCGCCGAACCCGGCCTTGGCGCCCGCCAGAAGCTCCTCATCCACGCCTCCGAGCGGCCCCGGCTCCGGCACCGACCCAAAGTGCCGGTGAGTGAACGAGAGCACGCGGTGCGCCAGGTTGCCCCAGACACCGACCAGTTCCCCATTGTTGCGCCGGACGAAATCGTCCCAGAGGAAATCGCTGTCGCTTGTCTCGGGCATGACGACCGTCACGTAGAAGCGCAGGGCATCCGGATCATACCTGGACAGCAGATCCGGCAGCGTGATCATGTGGCCCCGGCTCTTTGAGAACTGCGAACCTGCAAGGTTCATGAACTCGTTGGCGGGCACATCCGTCGGCAGGTTCAATCGCTTCGTCGTATCGTCCTCGTAGATCTGTCCAACGCCAATCAACTCGGCGGGCCAGATGACGGTGTGGAACACCGTGTTGTCTTTGCCGATGAAGTAGTACGTCTCCGCCTCGGGTTCGTACCACCAGGACTTCCAGAGCTCCGGATCGCCCCGCAGATAGGACTCCTCGATGCTTGCCGAAAGGTAACCGATCACAGCTTCGAACCAGACGTACAGCCGTTTCTGCTCGTATCCTTCTACCGGGACCGGGATGCCCCACTCGATATCTCGCGTGATCGCCCGCCCCCTCAGGCCGCCCTTCACGTAGTTGCGAGAGAAGTTCAGGACTGCAGGTCGCCAGTCCTCCTTATCCTCGTCCAGATACGCCTCGACGGCTGGCCCAAGCTTCGGGAGGTCCAGGAAAAAGTGCTCGGTCTCACGGATCACAGGGATGGAGCCATCGATCTTCGTACGCGGATTGCCAAGCTCCAGCGCATCGAGGATTTTCCCGCAGTTGTCACACTGGTCGCCGCGTGCCTCTGTGTAGCCGCAGTACGGGCACGTCCCCTCAACGTAGCGATCGGGCAAAAAGCGCCCCAGCGTCTCGGAATAATACTGCTTCTGGCGCTCAATGTAGAGATAGCCGTGGTCGAGCAGCGCCGTGAACATCCCTTGCGAGACCCTGTGGTGGTTGGCCGTGTCGGTATGCGTGAACAAATCGTAGGAGATGCCGATCGCCTGCTGCGTTTCCAGGAATCGCCGATGAAAGCGCTCAAAAACCTCGGTGGAGGTCACGCCCTCTTGCTCGGCGCGAAGTGACACTGGCGTTCCGTGCGAGTCAGACCCGGACACCATTAGCACATCGTCCCCGACCAGACGGTGATAGCGCGCGAAGATATCTGCCGGCAGATAGGCGCCTGCCAGGTGCCCCACGTGTAGGTCGCCATTCGCATAAGGCCACGCTACGGAGACGAGTACGCGTTTTCCTTCGACAGTCTGTTGGCGCTGTGACATATCCCTCCTTCTTCCAGACGAACGTAGTATACCAAAGGATGATGAAAAGACGGGCCTGGGTGCTGACATGAGAAAGCCGCCAGCGATGCTGGCGGCTTCTACGCTGTCACATACCGACAATACCTTATCTGAGGTAGTCCTTCAGATCGCGGCTTCGGCTTGGATGTCGCAGACGACGCAGCGCCTGCCCCTCAATCTGGCGAATCCGCTCGCGAGTCAGACCGAACTTCTGCCCGACCTCCTCAAGTGTGTAGCTTCGGCCATTGTGCAGGCCGAAACGCATCCGGAGGATACGGACCTCACGTGGATTGAGCGTGGAAAGCACCTCTTCAATACGGTCACGAAGCATCCCCGTATAGGCGGTGTCAGGAGGGGTCGGCGTTTGATCATCCTCAATGAAATTGCTAAGCTCGCTGTCCTCATCCTCGCCGACGGGGCGCTCGAGGCTAAGCGGCTGCCAGGAGACTCTCATCATCCACTGGACCTTACGAGGCTCGAGACCCATCTCCACCGCAAGTTCTTCGGGCGTCGGACGGGTGCCACGTTCCTGCTCGATCTCCTGGGCACGCCGGTAGAGGCGTCGAATCCGGTCGCTCATATGCACAGGTACCCGTATTGTGCGACCCTGATCCGCAATCGCCCTCGTGATCGTCTGGCGGATCCACCATGTAGCATACGTACTGAAACGGTAACCGCGCTGGTACTCGAACTTCTCGACCGCCTTCATCAGCCCCAGGTTACCTTCCTGGATCAGATCGAGGAAGGGCACGTTCCTGCCGATGTACTTCTTGGCGATACTGACTACGAGACGAGTGTTTGCGCGAATGAGGTGATCGCGGGCTTCGAGCCCCTCGAGAACGATCTGGTCGAGGCACACACGTGCGTCAACCGTCAGGCTTTCATCCTGAAGCAACCTCTCCGTCTCACGCCCTCGCTCGATCGCCTTCGCCAGGCTGACCTCTTCCTCGTTGCTGAGCAAGGGTACCCGCGCCATCTCCCGGAGGTAGAGCGCCACCGTGTCGTCCACACCGATGCCGTCGAGATTGTAGACGTCCTCATCCCAATCGAGGTCCTCTTCCTCTACCGTATCGGCGAAGTCGATGTCGGCGTCCTCGTCCTCCTCCTCTTCATCTTCGTCGGTGGCCTCAATCTCAACGCCGGCCTGCCGCAGCTCGGCAAGCACACTCTCGAGGGACTCCTGCCCACGCAACGATGCCAGGGCCTCAAGCACATCGTCGACGGTCAGAAACCCCTGAGCTTCCGCCTTTTCCAGCAGCTCGGCAATTACGTCCATAGGCCTCCTTGGAGTGTGAGATCCACAAAACGCTTCCGAGATACCCGGCGGTGACGCAATAGTACGACTTACGTTCCGCCCGGCTTGTCCACAAGCTGCCGCAAAGCTTCCCAACGGGGATCAATGGTTGTGACGTTCTCGCAGGTACATTCCCCGTTGTTCCTGTTTCCGCCACACTCAGGACACAGTCCCTTGCATGTTGAAGAACATATCGGGTTGGGCGGCATTCCCAACCAGACGTATTCGCGAATCAGAGGAGCTAAATCGACCCAGCCGTCCTCGTTGACTCGAACCGGACGCTCGGGCGTGAGGCCCGCGCCAGGCAGACTGAGGATATCTTCGAGTTCGATCGTAATCGGCTGGTAAAAGGGGGTCAGACAGCGTGTGCACTCCGTCTTGGCTTCAGCATCGAGCTCACCTAGGACCAGGATCCCTTCCGCGACGCGAGTGAACTGAAGATGGCCCCGCAGGTACCGCAACTCAGTATCACCTGCGAGCACATCCTCGATATCGAGATCTTTCGGCTCTTGCCTTCCAACTCTAGCGTGCGCTAATGAAGAAAGATTCAGCTTTATCATTGCACGGACTACCTCCGTGTCCCACTAACATTGCAATTATAGCACGGCCAACCGGCCGCGTCAAGGAGTATGAATATTCAAACCATTTTGATGGTTGCGTCTTCCGACTTCGTCCCGTATAATGGGATGGAGCTGTTCCTGGCAATCAGTCCTGGCGTTGGCTCAGGGCCGACGGCGTGACCAACAGTGAAGCCTCGCCTGTCCTGCCGGTCATCACGATGGGCACAGTGGGCCGGGGTCTTTGCATCCTGACGGTTGGCTGCGATGGCGGGAGAAATGATGGATAGTGTCAGTACCCGGATGCGCGGGGCCGAGGACGTTCGGGTTGCCTCGACCACCCCGGAGGCATTGAGTCAGGCAATTGCCAGGGGCCAGGCTTATCTGCTGCAGCAACAGGCCGCGGCGGGGTATTGGGTAGCCGAGCTGGAATCGGACGTCAGTGTAGCTGCCGGATTTATCCCACTTATGCGCTTCCTCGGCACGCCGCAGCCCGAGCGCGAGCAGAAGATTGTGGCCCTGCTCTGGAGCCGCCAGTTGCCCGATGGCGGCTGGAGTAGCTACGCAGGCGGCCCCGGAAACCTCGATGTCAGCGTCCAGGCCTATTTCGCGCTCAAGCTGGCCGGCGTGCAGGCCGAAGACGCCTCGATGCTACGGGCGCGAGCCTTTATTCTATCCAAGGGTGGCGTCAACAAGACCCACACCTTTACCAAGATCCTCATCGCGCCCTTCGGTCAGTATGGCTGGGAGGGCCTTCCTTCCATTCCGCCAGAACTGATGCTCTTGCCCGATTGGTCTCCCTTCACCATCTACGATTTCGCAAGTTGGGCACGAGCTACCATCGTCGACTTGATGGTGGTTCTCGCCCAGAAACCGGTCTGCCATATACCGGAGTCGCAGAGCATCTTCGAGTTATACCCTGAACCAAGAGACCACCTGGGCTGGAGCGTGCCGAAGCCGGAGAAGCGCCTCAGTTGGGAGGGAGCCTTCACGCTCCTCGACCGGCTGCTCAAGATCTGGGATGTCTTCCCCTTCCATCCGCTGCGAGGGAAAGCCTTGCGAAAGGCCATCGGATGGATAGAAAAGCATCAGGAGGCCGACGGCAGTTGGGGCGGCATCATGCTCCCCTGGGTCTATTCCCTTATGGCACTGAAGAGCGTAGGGCGCTCACTCGACGATCCGGTGATGGCAAGAGCCATCGACGGGTTGCAGAGGTTCATCGTCGAAGAAGAGTCGAGCTTCCGTCTGCAGCCGGCTATGTCGCCGATCTGGGATACGGCATTGGCCATGATCGCCCTGAGCGATTCCGGAGTGCGCGGCGACCATCCCTCCCTTGTGAGGGCGGCTCGCTGGCTTCTCGATGAGCAGGTTCTGCAAGAAGGTGACTGGCGGGTAAAGAACCCCCACACGGAACCGGGTGCGTGGGCCTTTGAGTTTGACAACGACCTCTACCCCGACGTGGACGACACCGCGGCAGTTTCGCTAGCGCTGATGCGAGTGGACTTGCCGGAAAAAGAGACCAAACATGCGGCGATCGCCAGGGGTCAGCAATGGATCCTGGATATGCAGAGCAAGGATGGGGGTTGGGCGGCCTTTGACCGCGATAACAATCTGCGGATCCTCGCCAAGATCCCCTTCGCCGATTTCATGACGCCTCTGGATCCGACATCCGTGGATGTCACAGCTCACGTGGTGGAGCTCCTCGTCGGATTGGGCGACCTATGCAGTCAGGTGTCCTGCCGGAAAGCTTTGGGTTACCTGAAAGACAGGCAAGAAACCGATGGCTCCTGGTATGGGCGCTGGGGGGTGAACTACGTCTACGGCACAGGCGCAGTACTGCCCGCGCTTCGAGCAGCTGGAGAGGAGGTAGAAGCAGACTGCATACAACGGGGCGTGGCGTGGCTCAAGCAGGTCCAGAACCAAGATGGCGGATGGGGAGAGACCTGCCAATCGTACGAGGATCCGTCACTTCGCGGCCAGGGAGCAAGCACGCCTTCGCAGTCGGCGTGGGCGATCCTGGGCCTGCTGGCCTGCAGTGAGGGCGACAGTGACGCGGTCCGGCGGGGGATTGCCTATCTGCTGGACACACAGGCTGCGGATGGGACGTGGGAAGAGCAGCAGTACACCGGGACCGGTTTCCCAAAGGCCTTCTACCTAAAATACCATATGTACCGCATCTACTTCCCCTTGATGGCCTTGGCACGTTTTCAGCGTTGGCGTGAACGAGAGGAGGGCCGCTGACGCCTGGCTGGCAGAGGAACCGGGTGTGTTTGGGACAGACTACTAGCATGAGGATAGCGTGGAAAGGCGGTGGGGAGATGGATGCGACCAACGAGGAGACATTCGCGCGGACAGAGCCCGGAGAGAGGATTCTACTGCTGCCGCAGTGCCTGCGGCCCAGTAAGAGCTGCCCCGGCAAATTCGGCAAGGAGGGCCTCGTATGTCCCGAGGACTGCACTGAGACCTGTGTGGTCCCAGCCTTCAGACAGGAGGTGACACGGCTCGGCTACCGGGGGATGTGCATCGCTGCGGGGGGCAAGATGGCGCTAAGGTATGTCAAGGAAACGCACCCGAAGGGGATCGTAGCTGTGGCGTGCCCCGAGGAACTGAGGATGGGAGTGGCGGCAGTGAAAGGCGCGGCCGAACATCAGCACGGCACGCCGGCCATCATCATCATTCCCCTTACCAAGGATGGCTGCGTGGATACCGAGGTCGATCCTGACCAGGTGATTCGGGCGATCAGCCTGCGGTCGTGACGGAGGTATGCACCGATGGGTTTTTCTTGGCAACTCGCAACATCATTGACCGCATATCTCGGAAAGAACAAGCTCCAGGGCAGGAAGCAGTTCCCCCTTGTGCTGATGCTGGAACCCAGTTTTCGCTGCAACCTTGCGTGCGCCGGCTGTGGGCGTATCAGGGAATATCACGACATCCTTGACAAGAGCCTATCCGTCCAGGAATGCCTGGCGGCTGTTGAGGAGGCCGGCGCTCCCGTGGTAAGCATCACCGGCGGTGAGCCCCTCCTCTACCCCGAGATCGATCAGCTCGTGTCACGAATCGTCGAGGGGCGGCGATTCGTTCACCTGTGCACCAATGGGCTGTTGCTGGAAGATTCTCTGAGCAAGTTCGAGCCCAGCCCCTATCTCAGCTTCGTTGTCCATCTTGACGGGTTGGCCGGGACGCACGACGGCTATGCTGGGCGAACCGGTGTCTTCGACAGGGCAGTTGCCGCCTTGACAGCAGCAAAGCGATCCGGCTTCCAGGTGTTGACCAACACCACGATCTACCGGGGCACTGATGTGAGAGAGATTGGGCAGCTTTTCGCCCTGCTCTCGGGAATACCCACAGATGGCATCATGCTGACACCGGCCTTTGGATATGAAGCGGTCGACTCCGATGTTTTCCTCGACCGGGAAGCAGCGGTTGTCGCATTCAGGCAGATATTCGAGCTGAACAAGAAGGCTCACTTCTACAACACCCCGCTCTATCTCGAATTCCTGGAGGGCAAACGAGACCTGGACTGTTTCCCCTGGAGCACGCCTACGCGAAACCCCATGGGATGGAAGCAGCCCTGTTACCTTATCACTGACGGACACTGCGCTTCGTTCCACGAACTCATGGAGGAGACACCGTGGGATCACTACGGTCCTGGTAACGATCCTCGTTGCGCAAACTGTATGGTTCACTGTGGGTTTGAGGCCAGCGCGGTGGCCGAGGTGACCAAGAGCCCGTCGAATCTGTGGCATACCGTGAGATGGGGCCTCTCCGGCGGCTGAGACGAGCCCGCCGGCACCTTGCGTGATCGCCTTCTTGTGCGCCCTGGCAGACGAGCTGGTTGACCTGCGGAGGCTGGTGGGACCTGGCGAGGTCGACTCAGGCCAGGCCCGTCGCCTGTACCGGGGCCAATTCGAGGGAAGAGAGGTCCTGCTCGCGCAGACCGGTGCCGGCAGGGAGCGGGCGGAAGCGGCTACCGAGTATGTTCTGGATCGCTACGCCGTCGCCGGCTTGATTTCGTTCGGCTATGCCGGAGCGCTTTCGCCACGGTTGGGCGTGGGCCACGTGGTCATATGCTCAACGCTACTTGGAGCCACAACGTTGACACAGGAAGGGCCGCCGACAGAGCCCTGTAGTTCTGATGAACGCTTGGTTCGGCTAGCAGCCCTGGCTCTGATGGCGACGACCTTGCAGGTCCGCATCGGCGGCTGCGCAACGATGCCGCAGGTCATCTGCACGATCGAGGGAAAAAAGGCCTTGCACGAGGCCACAGGCGCAGACATCGTCGATATGGAGAGCTACTGGATCGCCAGGATCGCCTTGCAGCGTCAGGTCCCGTTCATAGCAGTCCGTGCCGTAACGGATACCCAGCGTGACGCCCTGCCACCGTTCGATCAGTGGCTGAACGCAGACGGGAAATGGCAGGCGAGACAGGCGGCTCTCTACTTCCTGCAGCACCCGCTCCGCCTGGTAGGCCTGGCCAAACTGTCAGGTAGCGCCCGGCGAGCAAGAACAAACCTGACCACTGCTATGACTCGCCTCGCGACCGCGCTATAAGGCGGCGGAGAGCGTCTTGATGCCGGCAATAGCAAGAGGAGGCAGGACATTCGCGCATTCGTGACCGGAGGTACAGGCTTCATCGGCGGGGCCCTGGTACGCCGGCTGCTTCGGGCAGGCCACGAGGTGCGGGCGTTGGTGCGCCCCGGCTCTACCACCCGGCAGCTGGAGGGCCTAGCCGTCGAACGGGTGTCAGGCGACTTGATGGACGCGGATAGCCTGCACCGGGGAGCCCATGGCTGCGATTGGGTCTTCCACGTGGCGGCCCTCTACAGCTATTGGGGACATGGCTGGGAGGATTTCGTCCAGGCAAATGTGGAGGGCACGCGCAAGCTGCTGGATGCTGCGGAGGTCGCCGGCGTGCAGCGCATTGTCTACACCAGCTCGGTCGCCACGCTGGGCATCCGTGAGAACCACGCCCCGTCGACAGAGGAGACGCTCGGCACGCTGGCTGATCGAGTTGGACCATACCAACGCTCCAAGTTCCTGGCCGAAGAGGTGGCACACGACGCCGCGCAACGTGGCCTTCCGGTCGTGATTGTCAACCCAAGCACGCCCGTCGGCATAGGTGACCTCAAGCCTACACCCACGGGGCAGATCATCGTGGACTTCCTTAACGGGCGGATGTTCGGCTACCTGGATATGGGCCTGAACATCGTGGATGTCGACGACGTCGCGACCGGACATCTGCTGGCCGCTACGCTCGGCCGCGTGGGAGAACGATATATCCTAGGCGGGGAGAACCTGACTCTCAAGCAAGTGCTTGATCTTCTGGCTGAGATCTCGGGGCTGCCCCCGGTGCGTCTGCGCATTCCCCGGTGGGTGGCCATGGCCTGGTCCTACGTGGATACGACATTGGCCAGGGCAGATCCACGACGTATCCCCACTGCTACGCCGGACAAGGTGCGCCTCTCGCGCCACTATGAGTTCTTTGACCCGAGCAAAGCCGTACGTGAACTGGGTTTGCCCCAGACGCCGGCACGAGAAGCGCTACGTAAAGCCGTCAGGTGGTACCGGGACAACGGGTACGCGCCCTCGGGATAAGGGACGCCGGTCGTAACACGAAAATAGGCCACCGCATAACGGTGGCCTTTGATCGTCAGCCAGCCACAGCTAGCCGGATCCCTACGCCTTGCTCTTGAGGTAGTCGACGGCGCCCTGCACGGTAGTGATGCCGCGAGCGTCGTCATCAGAAATGCGCCCGCCGAACTCGTCCTCAAAGGCCATGATTAGCTCAACGAGGTCCAAGGAGTCCGCACCGAGATCCTCCCGAAAGCTGGCCTCAGGGGTTACCTTGTCCTCCTCGACAGCGAGGGTATCAACTATAATGTCCTTGACCTTCTCGTAGACGTCGTCGCTCATAGCATTCCTCCCCAGGATGTGATCATGCTTCGCCGGAAACGGCACCAGTCCATCCGTGCCTAGGCGACATTCTAATGACGGTGGGGCAGATGTCAAGCTTGACGCCTACCCGAACAGCAGGTATAGTCACCGCTGCTGGCCCATAGAGACGGCGGACGAACAGATCCATGCCAACTGGCGCACGAAAAGACGAACACCTACGCATCAGCCTCGAAGAAGATGTCTCCTTCACGGATATCGACACCGGCCTCGATGCGTATCACTTCGTCCACCAATCGCTTCCCGAGATCGACCTCGACGAGATCAACACGACGACATCGTTCCTCGGGCACAAGCTCTCGTTCCCATTGCTCATCGCCTCTATGACGGGCGGCACACCGAAGACCGGGCGGATCAATCGCATTCTGGCTGAGGCAGCCGCTGATGCCGGCATCGGAATGGGTCTGGGATCTACACGAGCGATGCTGGAGTGCCCGGAGGTTGCCAAGACTTTCCAGGTTCGAGACGTGGCCCCGGAGTTGGTGCTCTTCGCCAACCTCGGCGCGGTACAGCTAAACTACGGCTATACAGCTCAGGACTGCCAGCGTCTCGTCGACGTAACTCAGGCCGATGGACTCTTCCTGCACCTCAACCCGCTTCAGGAAGCTCTGCAGGCGGAGGGCAATACGCGATTTTCCCACCTCGTTGAACGCATCGAGGCAGTCTGCACGGCCCTCACGGTTCCCGTGATTGCCAAGGAGGTCGGTTGGGGACTCTCTGCGCGGGCCGCACGAATGCTGATTGACGCTGGCGTCGCTGCACTCGACGTGGCCGGCGCGGGCGGCACTTCGTGGAGTCAGGTCGAGTTCTACCGACAGACCGGTGTGGTCGAGCGTGATACTGCCGCCGGGTTCCGGAACTGGGGCATCCCCACGGCTGAGTCGCTCCGACTCGTGCGTGCGGTCAGCACGGAGATACCCCTTATCGCCAGCGGCGGCCTGACGACAGGCATCGACATCGCGAAGTGTCTGGCTCTCGGCGCCGACGTCGCCACAATGGCCGGCGTCATCCTGCGAGCCGCGGCAGACTCAGCCGAGGCCGTGCGCGATTGCCTGGATGTTCTCCGGCGGCAGCTCCGGATTGCAATGTTCGCAACGGGATCCGCGCATATCGCGGCCCTGAGGCAGGCCGAGATGACCGATACCAACAGCCAAGCCTGCGCTCCCTGTCGTCAGCGCTGATGGAGATACTGTGGATCTGACAGCCGCTTACTTCCGTGCCCTCGATACCGAAATGCGCCGCCTACTCATCACCCGCGAGGACGGCCCTCCCCTACTCTACGGCATGTTACGCTATCATCTAGGCTGGCTGAATCGGAGCTTTGAGCCTGCCCAGGTCGACGGTGGCAAACACATCCGCCCACTGATATTGCTGTTAGCGGTCCAGGCCCAGGGCGAGCAGTGGGAGCAGGCCGTGGGTGCAGCAGCAGCCATCGAGCTGCTGCACAACTTCACCCTGATCCATGATGATATTGAGGATCGCGACGTCATACGTCGCGGACGCGAGACGGTCTGGTCGCTCTGGGGAGTTGCCCAGGCGCTGAATGCTGGCGATGCGCTCTTCGCCCTTTCTTACCGCGGACTGATCGAGCTGGTCGCTCACGGTATACCTGCCGACCGGGTCGTACGGGCGACCAGCCGGTTCACAGAGACCGTGGTCTATATCACCGAGGGTCAGTGTCGGGACCTGGAGTTCGAGACGCGCCCGGCAACCAATGAGCCGGAGTATCTGGAGATGGTGCGTGGCAAAACGGCTGCCCTGTTAGGGCTGTCGGCGGAACTGGGTGGCATCATTGCGGGCACATCACAGGATCGGTGTGACGCACTGCGGGAGTTCGGCGAGGCGCTTGGGATCGCGTTCCAGATGTACGACGATATCCTGGGTCTCTGGGGCGACCCGGCCAAGACCGGCAAGCCGGTGGGATCTGACCTTCTCAAAGGGAAGAAATCTATGCCCATCCTCTACGGGCTACGGGTCAGCGAATCGCTGCAGCACTTGCTGACCGCTTCCGAATCGAGTGAGAGACGAGTAGCAGAGGCACTCTCTGAGCTGGAGCGGGTCGGCAGTAGGGACTATACCGAGGAGCGAGCCGCTCACTATCATGGACAGGCGCTTGACGCTCTCGAACGTACAGGGGGCATCGGGCCTGCGCAAGAGGCGCTCCGTGGTCTTGCCGAGCGCCTCTTAGGTCGAGAGAAGTGACGGTAGCGCGCCGCTCGGCAGCATCGCGAGCGGCGTGACAACACACCCGTCAGTCCATGGCGTCCGCCAGCTCCAGCAGGCGTAGATCGAGGGGCCGCAATTCGGCTACGGCATCCGCGAGGGGAAAGGTCTCGAGTTGGTTTCCGCGCAGAGCGACCATGTGCCCGCTCTCACCATCCAGCAGCCGATCGGCGGCAAAGGCCCCCATACGGGTTGCCAGCAGCCTGTCAAACGCAGAGGGCCGCCCACCCCGTTGCACGTGTCCAAGCACGGTCACCCGAACATCGAATCCCAGATCATCCTTGTGAGCACCTAGGTAATCCTCCACAGCCTGGGTACCGGGTTTCCAGCCTTCGGCGATCACCATAATGCAGTGATGTTTTCCCCGCACGTAAGCGTCGACCACTGTCTCGGCAATCTCCTCAACCGGCGGACCGTGCCGCTCTGGCACCATGATCATCTCGGCCCCCCCGGCGAGGCCGCTGGCGAGCGCAAGATACCCGCAGTCCCGTCCCATCACCTGGATCAGAAACGCACGCTGGTGCGAGGACGCTGTGTCTTTGATGCGATCAATGGCGTCGAGAATGGTGTTCAGCGTTGTGTCGACGCCGACCGACATATCCGTGCCGGACACGTCATTGTCGATGGAAGCAGGAATGCCGAACGTCGGGAAACCCATCTCATGCAGGGCGAGTGCCCCCATGAGCGAGCCGTTGCCGCCAATCACGACAAGTCCCTCGATCCCTCGCTGGTTAAGATTTCGCAGAGCTGTCCGGCGGACCTTGATGTCCCCGAACTCGGGGCAGCGCGCCGTGCCAAGGATCGTCCCGCCGCGGCCCATGATCCCCCCCACGTCACGGCTGCTGAGTTCGCTGATTTCACCATTGATCAGGCCACGATATCCCCACCTGACGCCATAGACATCGACCCCGCGTCGGATTCCCTGGCGCGCGACCGCCCGAATCGCTGCGTTCAGACCCGGCCCATCGCCCCCGCTGGTCAGCACAGCAATGGATCTCATACTCAAGCCTCCTGGTTACCGCATCCTCCCGCCCGAGCGCGGGCCAATCTCCATTCTAGCTGGGGAAGCGCTACAGGCAACCGGTGCGACGCAGCGGGCGTCGCTCACTCCTGCGGTACCTGGCCGACCCAGGTGCCGGGCTGAAGCCGCGCGATCCCACAAGGTCTGGAGAGTTCTCCCAAAGTGGATTTCTGCGCAAAGAGCGTATAATGAGTCGTCCATGGAGTCGATTCCGGCACGCCGCATGAGCCTATGAACACCACGAGAGCCTCCGTCGCGTCACATATACGCCAGGCACAGACGCCCGCCGAGGAACTGCGCTCTCTGCTCGGCCGCCTCGAAGCCGAGATTGGCAAGCTCGGGTTCCCCGGGCAGGATCGTCCGGTCGAGGTCCTGACGATGCTGGATCGGGCCAGCGAACTGCTTGAGACAATCACGCAGCACGGGGGCAATCTGGCTGCTGAACGGGGGCGGTTCGATACCGTCACTCGGCAACTCCGTAAGAGAAGTGGAGCCTTCTTGCGGCAGATCGGCGGGGCCAAGGTGCTCCGTGACCTGAGACTTGAACATGCACCGCCGCAGGCCAACTGGTGGTGGTACACGGATGAACGGCTCATAGCCGAGCATCGAGCCCAACGCCGCAAATCACTGACCACGACGGGCATCATGGTCGTGGCCATCGCGTTGCTATCCGGCCTCTACGCGCTCTTTCTGCAGCCGGACAAGGCGACGCGCGAGCGTGCCCTGCATGAACAACAAGCTGAGGCCGCATTGTCGCAGGGGGACCTGCCGCTCGCGCTGTCGGAGGTGGAACAGGCTCTGAGCTATGCGCCGCAGGATCCCACGCTCGAGGTCACCCATGGCGCCATCCTTGAGCTGATGGGCCGCCAAGACGAAGCCAGCCGGCTCTTTACCCAGACCCAGCTGGCCTTTGAGGGTGACCCAAACGCGGGAGGGCTCGAAGGCTTCTACTCCGCCCGCGCCCAAGTCTACCTGATGGCCGGCGCCGCCGACCGCGCACTGGCAGACACCCGGGAATTGGTCAGTCTATATCCCGATTCCGCGGTTGGCTACTTCCAGATGGGCAACGTGAACGCCACCCTCGGCAACGTCGTGGATGCCAGTCAAGAATACCAGAAGGCCGGCGAGCTGGCCTCTGCCTCCGGACAGACCCAGATAGAGGCGATGGCCCGCATCCAGCTTGCTAACCTGATGTTGATGATGTCCGGGCCTCAGATGAGCGCGCCCACGCCCACCCCCTAGGTCAGTCCTACCGCGCCATCCAGCCGCCGTCCACCAGCACAATCGCACCGTGAACGTAGTTCGATGCATCCGATGCGAGAAAGACGCCTACACCCTTGAAGTCCTCCGGATCACCCCACCGACCTGCAGGTATCCGCTCGAGGATCTGCCGGCTCCTCGTCGGATCCTCTCGGAGCGCCTGCGTGTTGTCCGTCGCGATGTAGCCGGGCGCAATCGCGTTCACGTTTACGCCTTTTGCAGCCCATTCGTTAGCCAGTGCTTTGGTCAGTTGGCCGATGCCACCCTTGCTCGCAGCATAGCCCGGCACTGTGATCCCCCCCTGGAAAGTCAACAACGAAGCGGTGAAGATGATCTTTCCCTTGCCTCGAGCTACCATCTCCTTGCCGAACTCACGTGCCAGGATGAACTGGGCGTTGAGATTCACCTCAATGATTGTGTCCCAGTAGTCGTCCGGGTGCTCTGTGGCAGGCTTCCGCAGGATCGTGCCCGCGTTGTTGACAAGGATATCGATCCTGGAATAATCGCGCTTGACCTCGGCAATAAGCGCATACAGGGCCTCCCGATCGGCGAAGTCGCACTGGAAGGCCGCGAAGTTGCGTCCCAGCGCCGTGACTTGCCGCTCGACCTCACTGCCGGATAGCTCCAGCGACTTCGACACACCGATGATGTCGGCGCCGGCCTCCGCCAAACCAATGGCCAAGCCCATGCCGATTCCCCTCCGGGCGCCGGTTACCAGCGCGACCTTGCCGTCAAGCCTGAACCGATCCAGGATCCCCATGCTAGTCTCCTCCGTCATCCTGCACGTCGATCAACACCTTCATGACATCCCCTCCCCCTGCAAGCAACTCCAGTGCATCCTTAAGCCCGGTCAGCGGGTAAGCAGCTGAGATGATGTCATCGAGTGGCAGGGCGTCACCCGCAGCCAGGCGGATGGCCTTCTCGAAATCCTCCCGCTCATAGACACGGGCCCCGCGCATCTTCAGTTCCCGCCACAGGATGCGATGCAGATCGACCTCTACGGGGTCGCTGAAGATGCCGACAATGACGATCCTGCCGCGGGTTCGGGGCAACGCCGTCATCAATGCCGCGCCGGCAGCGCTCGACGTGACCTCGAAGACCGCGTCGGCCCCGGCGCCACCCGTCCGCTGCTCCACGAGTTTGATCAGGTCGACCTCACGTGAGTTGACAACGTCGAGCCCCAGCGCGCGGCCTATCCGCACGCGCTGCGGGTTGATCTCCGAGACAAGTACCCTGGCCCCTTCGTTCTGAGCGACCAGGCTGACCAGGCTGCCGATCGGTCCGCCTCCCAGCACGACCACCGACTCCCCGGCCTTGACCTTGCCCAACCGGACATCGTGGCAAGCCACCGCAAGGGGTTCCACCAGGGCCGCCCGCTGCATCGACATCGTCGCCGGCAACGGCAGGATAGTGTGTGCGGGCACCGTCCAGAATGTCTGAAAGCCACCCTGGGTGTCGATGCCGAGAAACTTCAGGTTGAGGCAGATATGGCTGTGCCCTGCGCGGCACGCCGGGCAGGTGCCACAGGGATCGAGGGGCATCACCGTGACCGGCTGGTCGATCTCAAGTTCTCCCACACCCGCGCCAAGGGCTGCGATTGTGCCCGACACCTCGTGGCCCATGATCTGCGATGCGGCCACCCGTTGATCCATTCTGCCGTGATAGATATGTAGATCGGTGCCACAGATACCGGCGTAAGCGATCTTGACCTGCACCTCACCGGGGCCGGGTGCGACGGGTGCGACATCGCCGACGCGGATCACCCTATCGTGCTCGTAGAACGCGGCTCGCGCCATCTTGTGCTCCTTTCAGGGAAGCGGGTAATTCCTGGATGGAGGCCCGTGAATGCCATAGCCTCGCAACCGGCCACTCACGGCTGTCGCGCCTATTCTAGGACCACGCCGCGCCATGTCAAAGGTACAACCTTGACATTGCCGTAGGCGCAACCACAATCGCTGGCAGTGTGCGATTCTGGGCAGCCCATGCGTCTATCGTACGGGCTGCGACCTCACCCTATGACGTCACGGAGGCGGCTATGACAGACCGCGAGCGGCTTATGGCGATTATGGGCGGTCAGTTGCCTGATCGCATCCCCTGGATCCCCAGACTGCAGATCTGGTATGACGCCCACCGGCAACGCGGGGACCTGCCACCCCGATACCAGGGCCTCTCGTTACGCGATATCGAGCACCAGCTTGAGATGGGCAACCCGGCTCGCGAAGGTCAAGTCTTCCGAACCGTCCTGAGTCACGTCGACGTCACCGTTGAGGACAGCGGCAGCGACAGCATCACCACGTACGACACACCTGCGGGATCCGTCTCAACCGTGAGCCGCCGTTCCGAGACCTGGGCCTACGGAGGCATCGGAAACGCACTTCTCGTCAAACACATGATCGATGGCCCTGACGACTATGCGGTGGTGGAGTACATCATCGAGCACACTGACGTCATCCCAACGTACGACGCCTACCTGGCCTATGAAGCCGAGGTCGGCGAGGATGGCGTGCCGCTCGTCGCCATCGGACCCGACCCGATGTACCGCATCATCCAGGACCTCATCGGGTACAATGAGGCTTTCTACCATCTGCACGATTACCGCCGGCTCGTGATGCACCTCTACGACGTTCTGAATGCGTACGCGATGGAGATCCAGCGTGTCGCCCTGGCGTCACCGGCAAAGCTGATCCTCCACGGTGAGCACTTCGATTCCCAGTTCACACCCCCTCGCATCTTCCAGACGTACATGCTCCCCTATTTCCAGGCCTTTGCAGATCGCGTGCATCAAAGCGGCAAGGTCCTGTGCTGCCACGCCGATGCGGATACGTCTCGCCTACTGGAGCTAATCGTCGCAGCGGGTTTCGATATGGCGGAATGCTTCATCACCGCCCCGATGGTGCCCGTGACGCTGGAGGAGGCACGTGCGGCGTTCGAGGACCAGATCATTATCTGGGGCGGGATACCCTCCTCCATCCTCTGTGACCCGGTCACAGAGGCTGCATTTGAGACCTACATGCACAAGCTCTTCCGGACCATCGCGCCCGGCCA
Source organism: uncultured Chloroflexia bacterium (assembly GCA_963775195.1). Taxonomy (GTDB): domain Bacteria; phylum Chloroflexota; class Anaerolineae; order B4-G1; family SLSP01; genus PWVB01. Next base: position 197,091 of record CAVZIC010000015.1, on the reverse strand, counting down.
AGCCTTCATCCTGGGCGTCGCGGACAACGTGATGGCGGAGGCTAAGCTGGAACGAATTCAGCGCGTCACCGAGATGGTGCAGGCCTATGGAGCGTGCCCAATCGACCCTCAGACGATACCGTCAGAGAGATAATGCGCGGGCCCGCGCCACCTGGTAACTTCCTAGAGACCAGGGTACCACGCCACCGCATTCGCATACACGACGCGATCGAAGATCTCTGGCGGCAGGCCAAGCCCGCGCCCACCGGCGTCCTTGCCCAGGTAGTCCAGTTCGCGCGCGTAGCGGGCGTCAAGCGAGGCGAGGTGCGCCTGCCGGTCGGCCTCCTGGAGGCTCGAAACCGGGACACGCTGGACCACGTCCGTGCCATAGAGGATACGGTCCGGGTAAGCCGCGAAGAGAGCCCTAACTTCCCGACGGTCCTGTCTCGCCAGATCTGGCAGCCGGGCCGAGGTGTCAACGGCGAAGTTTGGGTACCGGTGAAGGCGATCCGCGACCTCCGCGACGTCGTATTCGAGGCTGCCGAGGTGTGCGCCAATCACCCTTAGCTCCGGATGGCGGCCCAGCACGACATCCCGGGCCTCGATCAGGGTCGCGTGAGAGGGATGGTCGGGCTTGTCGCCCATGTACCATTCCGGATGCACACTGTAATAGCCCAAGTGCACGTTATCGTTGTCCAACGGCTGCCAGCACGCCAAAGGCTCGCCGATGTGCATCAGCGCAGGCTTGCCAACCGAGGCGAGATACTCGTAGATCGGATCGAAGATCGCATCGTCGATCAGCAGGAACCTACCGGAGGGTCTGCGGATCTGCATACCGATGTTCTTCCAGAACTTGCAGGCTACCGAGCCGGCCTCGAAATCGCGCGCCAGCCCCTCGATCACGCGATCTGCGTATCGCTGCGCGCCGGCGGTTCCGGCAAGGGCATCCTCGTCGGGAGGGTCGAACGTGGTGCACCAGGCATACCGATCGGGATAGCGGCGTGCCAGATCGCAGAAGATATCGGCGCCACGGCGCCAGGGATCGATCTGACTGTGAGCTACGGCGACGTTCAGCAGCTTCAGATCCAGCTTCTCCAGCAGCGCTAGCGCATCCGGATGGTCCCCCACGTAGTGGATATGTGCGTCAATCATAGTCTGTGTCCTCTCCTCGACTCAACGGCACGTGATCGTATGGACGAAGAACTGCTCTCGCTGAGGCTCGGCCCGGCACACCCAATTGCCTTGCGGATCGATCGACGCCCGAGGGCGCAGAGCACGGCAGATGTGGAGGAAAGCTGCTGTCAACCGTTACAATCCATAGGTGGCCCGCACGGGCCCTCATCCGCAGGTTGGCCTCGTGATATTGCCAGGCGACGCGCGACCACTCGCTCCCGTTGCGTCCGCCGTTGACCGCGTGGAAGATCACGCGCGCGCCCAGCGCCGCCAACCGCTGGGTCAGATGCGAGTCCGGCATCGGGGTGCACTCCGGGTTCGCCCAAAGATCGTTGCAGATCAGGGCGCCGACGGTAACCCCATCGAGGTCGAAGACACGCAGCGGCCCCGCGTAATAGTCGTTGATCTCGCCCCGCGGTGGCTCAGTCATGGTGCCGCACCGCAGTTGCTTACTGTGAAACCCAAGGAACGTCCCGGCGCCATCGTAGAACCGGACCTGATTGTAGCAGCGACCATCTCCCTCTACGTGGCAGGTGCCCAACGCTAGAGCAAGGCCCGCCGATCTTGCCGCAGCAGTCACCCGCTCCAGGCCCAACCGGACTTCATCAGCGTCGAAGTCCGCCCGATATCCGCTGAGCGCCCCCTCCGGGGTCAGCAGAACATCTGCCTGAGCATCCCGCGCGAAGTCAATGGCTCGGACAATGGCTGCCGCATTCCGCCCGACATCATTTGTGATTGAAAGCTGGGCACCCGCGACCCTCATCGCCGTCATCTTCGGCACCTCCTCTGACGTGATGCTGAGGATCGTATACCCGCGACATCGCATTGGCAATTCGGCACGCGGAAGACGACCGGGGCTTGACAGAATCCCGCATGTGCGTTATACTGTTACATGTAATTCAATTACGATGGTTGTCAGAGTGGTCACGGCCAAGTGGCCCTCAGTTCGCAATGGAGGACAGACATGAGTGAAGAAGAACGTATGGAAACCGAAGAAGAGCAACCAGAGGTCATGGCGGAGGAAGGAGCGGCTGAGGTGACACCTGAGGTGACACCCGAGACTGCCTCCGAAGAAGCTGCCCAGCAGAAGGCGGAAGCCAAGAAGGACAAGACACCGCATTCCATCAAGGAAGCCCTAAAGCAGGTGGAGTCCTTCGGCCAGGCTCTGAGCGAAGCGCTGCAGGGCCGGGGCAACGTCGTAATGGCGCGAGTCAATGATGAGGCTCTCGACCATCTGGACATGCTGGTCGAAGCGGAGATCACAAAGAGTCGCTCCGAAAGCGCCGCGTTCCTGATCAACGAGGGCATTGCCGCCAACCAGGAGCTCTTCGGAAAGATCAGCACGATTACGAACCAGATTTCCGAGCTCCGCGATCGGTTACGGCAGGAAGTCAAACTGCAGCCAAAGGCCGAAAACCAAGAGTAACCGTTGCCGGTGCCCCACTCCGGTGTCATCCGGGGACCGGGATAGGTGATGTAGCACTCAAGCAAGATCAGGAGGCAGACGATGGACAATGAAGAGGCGAAGGAAGCAGAAGCCAACGACAGCGCGAACTCAGAAGTGACCGAGGCTGTAGCCGCAGTCATCAACGAGACGGTGAAGTTTGTGGATGCCCTCGGGAAGGCGGTCGTGACCGCCGTCCAGGATATCTCGAACCTGATGATCATCAAGGTCGATGGGGAAACCCGCGAGCATCTCGACCTGCTGGTCGACGCTGGCGTGGCCACGAGTCGGCGGGATGCGGCGGCGACGCTGCTTGATGCCGGCATCAGCGCAAAGCAAGCCACATTCGACCGGATTCAGCAGACGCAGGCTCAGATACGCGACCTACGACAGCAGATCCGCACGCTCGTCGACGCCCGCACGGCCTGACCCTCAGGGTTGCTGGACACGCGACCTTCCGGGTTGTTCAGGCAGGCACCCGCAATCACGGGCGCTGCCCGAGCAGCCCGGAAGGCAAAGTCGGCCTCTCACCGGAGCATCACGACTCAGGCGGCACATCATCCCTACGGAGGCCGTCAATGGCAGACTGCAGGCTGGCCCGCATCGACTCAAGCGCGGCCAGCAGCTTCGGACGGGCTTCCGACACGGCCTCTTGCCCCATCTTGGCGGCCGAATCCACGGCCCGCTCCGCGTCGGCCCGGAACTTCTGCCCTTCAGGCGAGGCCGCGGCCTCATCCACCGCATTGGAGACGGCCTGCGCCATTGTCTTGAGCCCCGACGCCACGTCGCTCATAGCCTGACGGGTTGCTTCGTCGTGCTGAAGTTTCTGAAATGCCGCTGAGAGACTCTGGCTCAGAGACTCGAACTGCTGACCGACCTCGCGCCACGGATCGGCTGAAGAGTCTGCATCAGGGGCTACCTTGTCTGTTGGCATGTGGTTATCCCTTCATGGCCCTGCGCATCCGGGCCTGCATGACCAGAAGCGTCCCGAACATCGAGACGAAAGCGAGCGCGATCTTGGTCACGTCAAAGATCGGCTCAACCCTCACCCCGTCGGCCCCCACGCTGACAACTGCCACGGCGCGTGACGTACCATAGCCCCCACCACCGCCTCCCCCGCCTCCACCTTCACGTTCGGCGTCGGGCGCCTCGGAGTTCGCCTGCTTCAGCCCCTCTCCGAAACCAAAGCCCACCCCCATCGAGACCGTCGCCTCAGAAGCCGTGAACACCGTCCGCTCGCCGACCTGCATAGGCGCGCCGAACACCGCACTCGGGCTGGCCACCTCATAGAGGCGGCCAATGAGCCGGACGGCCTCATCCACACGAGTAGCCGTCAGCAGCCGGAAACCTTCCTGTCTTTCACTCACGTTGCCCTCCCTTTGCCTGCCTACGTCTTCTGACGATGAAGCCGAGTGCCCAACACAGGGTGACGCCCATGAGACCCACCTGGGCGAGCCTGGTTACGTCAATGATAGGGACTCTCTCGACACGCCCATCCCGTTCGACATCCAGGGCAGCCGGGCGAGACCACACAAAGCCGCCCCCTGGCCATCTACCGATCAGGGACCACGACACCGGACTAACCCTCACATCACCCACCCGGATCGGCTCCCCGCGGGCCACCCGGACCTCCATTGGACTCCATCCTCTCATCATAGAGCCTCCTTTCGAGATCGTTGCGAAGGCGTCTTTTTTATTATACCAATTTAGGTAATTTGGGTCAATATGATAGTGCCGACGTGCACCCATGCACGCAGCCAGTCCTCAGATACGTGGACGATTCTTCATCATGATATTGATTTTATGAAGGATTGGCTTGACATTATCGAACCGGTGTTTACAATGGGCACATCATAGGGTTACGATCGGCCATGGCGTGACGTCTAGGAGGCAGCGCCTAGAGCCCCACGGAGGTGAGATGGCAGACAACGGACGACGCCCTACAGGGATGACGGCCTTCACAATCATATGGATCGGGCAGATCCTCTCGCTGTTGGGCACCGCTGTGAGCCAGTTCGGGCTGCGGCTCTGGACTTTCGATGCGAGCGGGGGGCGGGCGACCCCGATGACACTCATCGGCTTCTTCTGGATCGTGCCGCTGCTCGTCTTTACCCCGCTGGTGGGCGTGATGGTGGACAAGGCGAATCGCAAGCTGATGATGATGCTCAGCGACCTCGCCGCCGCCTTGACCACGCTCATCGTCTTCGTGCTCCTGGCAACCGGCCACCTGCAGGTCTGGCACCTCTACATCACCGCCTTTATCAGCGGCACGTTCGAGGGCTTCCAGTGGCCCGCCTATTCGGCTGCGATCTCGACGATGCTCGACAAGAAGAACTACACGCGGGCCAACGCGATGCTGGATCTCGCCGGCAACTCCTCGGCCGTGTTCGCCCCGATGGTCGCGGGCGCCCTGATCGGCCCTCTGGGCCTGTGGGTGACGCAGGCATTCCCATCATTCGTCCAGCGCACCACCACCGAGGCCGGACTGACGGTGTTGCTGATCCTCGACCTCGTCAGCGCCGCATTCGCTATCGGCACACTGCTCTTTGTCAGCATCCCGCAGCCCGAGCGGTCGGCCACCGGCCGAGAGGCGCAGGGCAGCTTCTGGCATCAGGCGATGTTCGGCCTGCACTACATCTTGGCCCGGCCCGGCCTGCTGGGGCTGCAGATAGTCTTTCTTGTCGGGAACTTCTTTGCCGGCATCGGCAACTCCGTCCGCGATCCGATGATCCTGGCACGCACGAACAGCAACCAGTTGGTCTTCGGCAGCATTCAGACAGCGGCTGCCCTGGGCGGCATCGCCGGTGGCCTCGCCCTCGGCGCCTGGGGCGGATTCAAACGCCGGGTTCACGGTGTTCTCGTTGGCTGGGCGATGTTTGGCGTGACAATGGCCGCCGTAGGTCTGTCGCGGTCGCTGGTCCCGTGGTTGATTGCCGGGTTCGCGGCCTCGCTCACCACGCCCCTGGTCAACTCATCCAACCAGGCCATCTGGCAGGCGAAGGTGCCACCCGACGTTCAGGGTCGCGTCTTCGCCACCCGCCGTCTGATCGCTTGGCTCGTCTCGCCCCTCGCCCAACTCGTCGCCGGCCCCCTCGCCGACCGGGTGCTGGAGCCCGCCTTTAGCACCGGCAGTGCTGGGACGGTGTTGGGACATCTTTTCGGGGCGACGGCCGGCGCGGGAATGGGATTCCAGGTTGTGCTCGCCGGCATCTTCTCCGCGGCGGTCGGCCTTGGAGGATATCTCTTCCCGGTGATCCGCCAGGCGGAGACCCGGCTCCCCGACCACGACGAGCCGGTGATACCCGCAAGCGTGACGACGCAGCCCGAGGTCGAGCCCGCCTGACAAGTGGCCGGCACTTCGTATGCCGTCTGCGGGACGCAACGCCGTCCGCGGCGCAACGCCGTCCGCGGCGCAAGTGCCTGGCACCTGCTGAATCCCGGCCCTACTTCTCGATCGTGAGCCCCGCTGCCTGCCAGGCGATCATGCCGCCGGTCATGTTGTGGACGTTTGTAAACCCCTGCTGGGTGAGGTACGAATAGGCCTGCCCGCTGCGGTTGCCGCTGTGGCAGACGAGCACGACGGGCTGGTCTGTGGGCACCGAACTCAGATTGTCGGGCAAGGTCCCCAGGGGGATGAGCGTCGCGCCGGCGATGTGTCCATCGGCGTATTCGCTTGGCTCACGCACATCGATGACGACGATGTCCCCCTGTGCGTTGAGCTGGGACACGACTTCAGGAGAGACCTCGGCGCCAAGATCCACCGCCTGCGACACGGCAGTCGGGGCCGTGCCGCCGCCGGCCAGGATGGCCGGTGGCGTAGTGCCGCATCCCATCAGGCCGCCGGCCAGTGCCAACGTGGCGATTGCCACCCGCAATCCGTGCAGTTTCATGTATCCTCCGACTCCAACAGTATCTAGAGGTCTTCCGGGAAGGCAGACGTCACCTTCCCGGAAGAACAACTCAGACCCTATGGTGATTCGCGCTATTGTCCCATCAGCTTGGTGAAACCGCGGATCGCCGAGCCCTCGCCTGTGGACTTTCCACCGGCCGATGGCGCCGCTTGGATGATCCGGTCTGCCAGCCGGGAGAACGGCAGCGACTGGAGCCAGACGCGCCCGGTCCCCTGGAGCGTCGCCAGGAAGAGGCCCTCGCCGCCGAAGAACATCGACTTGAGGTTCCCCGCCTGCTGGATGTTGTAATCGATCTGGGTCTCGAACGCCACGATACAGCCTGTGTCCACCATAATGCGCTCGTTGTTCAGCCGCTTCTCCACAATGGTGCCACCCGCGTGGAGGAAGACCATGCCGTCCCCCTGCAGCCTCTGCAGGATAAAGCCCTCGCCACCGAAGAAGCCGACACCCAGACGCCGGTTGAACGTGATGCTGATCTGCGTCCCCAGTGCTGCAGCCAAGAAGGCATCCTTCTGGCAGGTCAACGCACCGCCGGTCTCATCCAAATCGATCGCGATGATCTTGCCCGGATAGGGCGCGGCGAAAGCCACGTGCCGCTTCCCCGCCTCCCCCGTGTGCGTGAAGTGGGTCAGGAAGACCGACTCGCCGGTGAGCGCGCGCTTTCCCACGCTGACGAGGGTGTCGAGCAGCCCCGCCCTGGGCTTGGAGCCGTCGCCCATCTTCGACTCGTACGAGATCTCCGACTCCATGTACATCATCACCCCCGCCTCCGCGATCACGGTCTCGTGGGGGTCCAGCTCTACCTCGACGAACTGCAGATCGTCTCCATAGATCGTGTAATCTATCTCGTGGCTTTGCATGACTGTCTCCTTCAAGGTGTTCGGATCTCGATGTGTAGTGTTGATTACGGAACAGGTCGTCCCAGGTTGCACCCCGCCCTGCTATTGCGGCCTCACTCGACCTTCCGTACGACGGCACCCTCGGGCGTGTCGCGGACCTCGTATCCGGCCGCCGCGATCTCGTCGCGAAGGGAGTCGGCATCCGCCCAACGCTTGCCGGCTCGTGCCTGATCACGCTGCTGCACGAGCGCCATCACGGCCTCCGGCACGGCGGCGGGTTGCCAGTCCGCGAGTCCCAAACCCAGCACTTCATCGAACATAAGCACAGTCGCCTTCTTGTCTGCGTTTGAGAGCTCGCTCCTCGTCAGATCCCAAGTGACCGCCAGGGCGCGCGTCACGTTGAGATCGTCGTTGACTTGCTCCGTGAAGGCCTGCATCCAGTCCTCGTCAATCCGGCCCGGCGCCCCCCACCCGTAGACGATATCGCGCAGCCGGTCCATTGCCGTGACCGCGCCATCCAACGCATCCCAGGAGAAGGTCAGCCGCGATCTGTAATGCGCTCCGAGGCAAAAGTAGCGATACGCCACGGGATCATACCCACGATCCACCAGATCCTCGAGTCGAATGAAATTACCTGCGGACTTGCCCATTCGGCCGGTATCCACCTGCAGAAAGTAAGCGTGCAGCCAGAAATTCGCCAGCCGGGTGCCATAGCACGCCTCGGTCTGGGCGATCTCGTTCGTGTGATGAACGTTGATGTGGTCCTCGCCACCGCAGTGTATGTCGAAGTAAGGGCCGAGGTACTTGGCTGACATGGCCGAGCACTCGATGTGCCACCCGGGGAAACCCATGCCCCACGGACTGTCCCACTCCATCTGGCGTTGCTGACCCTCAGGGCTGAACTTCCAGAGCGCGAAGTCCGTAGGATTACGCTTCTCGCCCAGCCGGACACGGGATCCTGCCTGCAGCCCTTCGATATCCAGCCGCCCGAGGTAACCGTAGTCATCCAGCTTGGAGGTATCGAAGTAGATGCCATCCTCGGTCTTGTAGGTGAAGCCCTTCTCCTCAATGCACCGCACCGTTTCGATCTGCTCCCGGATATGATCCGTGGCACGAGCCCAAATCGTCGGCTCAAGGATGTGCAGACGACGGAGGTCCTGCTTGAAAGCGTCAGTATAGAGCTCGGCCACGTCCCAGGCGGACTTCCCCTGAAGCCTGGCGCTCATCTCAACCTTGTCGTCGCCAAGGTCGCCGTCGGATAGTAGGTGTCCGACATCGGTGATATTCATCACGTGCTTCACCTGGTAGCCGTTGAGTGCGAGCACGCGTCGCAGCACGTCCTCGAAAATGTAGGTACGGAGATTCCCGATATGGGCGAAATCATATACCGTAGGGCCGCAGGTGTAGAGCCCTACCTCAGGCGGTCGCAGAGCCTCGAAGGTCCGCAAGCTCCGCGTATAAGTGTCGTAGAGACGCAACTCCATGTGTGATATCCTCCCTTGATAGTTGCCTTGTGCAACTTGGCCGTCGCCGACGCGTGCAACCTTATGAAGGCTATCGGCTGTCGACTCGACAGGGCGCCCGCGCGCACCCAGACGCCGGCAAGGGCTAGCGCTAGCCTGATCTTCGCAAGGTCTTGATCGAACGCCTACCTATCGTGCGCTGCTACGGCCACCACCCCAATCATACCAGGTCCTGTATGCACTGACAGGCCCGCCGTGAAATCCGCCAGGACCACCTCAGATGGACAGCCGATCGCCGAGCACAGCTCCTTCTCGAAAAGCAGGGCGTCCTCCGCCGCGTTGACGTGCAGGATGGCCAGTCGTTCGACCGGGCGGTCGGCAAGATTCTCAGAGACCAGCGCGATCACCCTTGCCCATGCACGTTTGCGGGTGCGCACCTTCTCCAGCAGGTCGAGCTTACCCGACCGTATCGTGAGAATAGGCTTGATGTTCAACAGTGAGGCCATGCCTGCCGCAAGGTGCCCCACCCGTCCACTCATCGCCAGGTACTTGAGCGTCGCGAGAGAGGCAAATAGACAAGATCGTTCAGAAACGGCCATAGCTCGCGCAACGACCTCGTCGACTCCGGCGCCGCCCGTGGCCGCCTCAGCAGCTTCAATGGCCATGAAGCCCTGCCCCATCGAGATATTGCGCGAGTCCACCACGGTCACTGACAGGTCCGGGACGAGCTGACAGGCCTTGAGTGCAGCATTGTAGGTCCCACTGACCTCAGCGCTCACACATAAACAGACGACCTCATCGTGCCCCTCGTCAAAGGCTGCCTGGTAGGCAGCGGCAAACTGGCCGGGCGCCGGGGCCGAAGTGGTCGGCAGCACGCCGTCTCGATCGACGCGCTCGAAGAGCCGCGCGTCATCAATATCCAGGCCTGTCCTAAAGCTCTCGTCGCCAAAGTGCACGTGGATGGGCACCTGACGAATGCCGTAGCGCCTGGCAACATCCGCGGGCAGGCTGGCGTCCGTGTCCGTGACAATCGCCACTGATGTCATGAGTCCCTCCGCTTGATGAATGCGATATGACAACCGACAGAATGAACGCCTTCAGTGTAGACGCAAAGCGCTGCACGCGCAAGGTGAGGGTTGCCCTGGCCACGGTGCATCTTGACGGCCGGCCAAATGTGGCTATCATGAAATATACCAACCGGTCGGTTTTTCAATGGAGGTTACGATTGAGGAATGAACAGCGCCGCGAGGACACGCTGCGGGGGATTCTGCAGGCCGCAGCACGCCTGTTCGCGGAGAAGGGCTACGATGCCACCGGCGTCGCCGAGATCTGCAAGCGCGCAGGCGTGAGCAAAGGGGCCTTCTACTACCACTTCGATACCAAGCAGGCAGTCTTTATCGCGGTCATCGGCAGTTGGCTGGAGGATCTGGATAGATCTCTGCGTAGCATCCTGCCGGTTGGGGGCACGGCATCCGAGCGGCTGCTTGCGATGTCCCACACCTTCCAGACCATCCTTGAGCCGCAAAACGAACGTATGGCCCTGATTCTGGAATTCTGGATCCAGGCCAGCCGTGACGAGACTGTCCGGCAGATGATACTCTCTCCCTATCGCACATTCCAGCAATTGTTCGAGGGCATCTTTCGGGAAGGCGTAACGTCCGGCGAGTTTCTGCCCATCGGTCCGACAGTGGGAGCCCAGGTACTACTCTCGATGGCAAGCGGCCTCTTCTTCCAGGGACTGCTTGACCCCCATGGTTCGGATTGGAGCACCGTCGCCGAGCAAAGTGTTCAAGTGCTGCTGGAAGGCTTAAGGAGCAAGACATGATTCTGGTAACCGGTGCCACCGGCCACATTGGCAATGTGCTTGTCCGGAGGCTGCTGTCTGAGGGAGCGGCTCTTCGCGCGTTGGTCTTGCCTGGTGATGATTGTACATCACTCGGTGGGCTGAATGTCACGAAGTATACGGGCAGCGTGCTCGACCCTTCGTCGCTGGACCGCGCGATGGAAGGCGTTGACACGGTCTATCACCTCGCAGGGATCATCTCCATCATGCCCGGGATCGAGGAGGTCATGCGGAGGGTCAACGTCGAGGGGGTACGCAATGTGACGGCTGCGGCGCTGCGCGCCGGCGTCAGGCGGTTCGTGCATGTAAGCTCGATTCACGCGTTCCGGCGACAGCCTGTCGAGACAGTCGTCGACGAAACCACACCCCTGGCCCTGAACCAGGCCGCAGGCACCTACGACGAGACCAAAGCACAGGGCACAGCTGCCGTCCTCGACGCTGTCAGCCACGGGCTCGACGCCGTCATCGTGTGCCCGACGGCCATCATCGGCCCCTACGATTTTCGCGGCTCGCTGCTGGGCAAGGCCCTGCTTGACTTCGCCAAGCGTAGACTGCACCTTCTGGTTCCCGGCGCCTACGACTTTGTGGACGTGCGGGACATCGTGGAAGGGCTGATCCTTGCCGGGAAAGCAGGACGTCCTGGCGAAATCTACATCCTGTCGGGGCACTACGCTACCCTAGCTGAGGCAATGAGCACGGTGCAGGCGGCAGCCGGCGTTCACTCCCCCTACCTCATGCTGCCCTTGCGCGCTGCGATGGCCTTCGCCGAGGTAATGCAGCACGTCTACCGGCTCACGAAGATGACGCCGCAGTTCACGCCCTATTCGCTGAGGACGATCTCGGAGAACGCCCGGTTCAGCTCGGCGAAGGCGCGTGAGGAGTTGGGCTACCGGTCGCGTCCCTTTGCGGAGACCATCCGCGACCTGCTCACCTGGCAGCGTGCGCTGACACCTGCGTAGCGCAGCTCTATAGGCCGTGGGCACGCTGCCCCTGGTCCAACACCCCGGTCGTCGCGTCACCATAGCGACCGACACGCCGCGACGCACCTTCACTTGCGTGCCCCGGCCAATCCCGGTACACTCTGGGCATCCGGTGGATGCTCGGTTGCCACGCACCCACCATCTGTACCGTTCAGTTCCTAGAGAAAGGAGATTCAGCTATGGCACGACCCATCACACTCTTCACAGGACAATGGGCGGATCTGCCGCTGGAGACAGTGGCCCAGAAGGCCAGCGAATGGGGTTTTGATGGCCTCGAGTTGGCCTGCTCGGGGGATCACTTCGAGGTCGACAAGGCCCTGGAGGACGATGCCTACGTTGGGGCACAGCAGGACCTTCTCAGGAAGTTTGGCCTGAAGTGCTTCGCGATCAGCAACCATCTGGTCGGCCAATGTGTCTGTGACCGGATCGACGAACGCCACAAGGGTATCCTCCCCGCCCGCATCTGGGGTGATGGCAAGCCTGAAGGCGTGCAACGGCGTGCGTCGGAGGAGATGAAGAACACTGCACGGGCGGCGAAGCTCTTCGGCGTGGACACCGTGACCGGCTTCACCGGAAGTTCCATCTGGGGCGCCTTCTACTTCTTTCCTCCCACGACTCAGGAGTACGTGCAGGCTGGCTTCCAGGACTTCGCGGATCGTTGGCTGCCGATCCTCGACGTCTTCCAGGATGAGGGCGTTAAATTCGCACTCGAGGTCCATCCAACCGAGATCGCTTACGACCTGATCACGGCGCAGAGAGCCCTGGATGTTGTCGGCGGGCATTCAGCCTTCGGGTTCAACTTCGACCCGAGCCACTTCATCCACCAGTTCATCGACCCCGTGCAGTTCATCGATGCCTTTGCCAAGCGCATCTTCCACGTTCATGTCAAGGACTCGCGCCTCGAGCTCAATGGCAGGAACAGCATTCTGGCGTCACACCTCGACTTCGGAGATCCGCGCCGCGGATGGAACTTCGTTTCGCCTGGTCGCGGCGATGTTCGCTGGGACCCGATCATCCGGGCGCTCAACCGCGCCGGCTACCGGGGCCCCCTGTCGATCGAGTGGGAGGACAACGGCATGGATCGCGACTTTGGTGCGCCCGAGGCCCTCGAGATGATTCGTCGTCAGAACTTCGCCCCCTCGAACGTCGCCTTCGACGCCGCCTTCAGCAGGCACTGAGCCCCCTATCCCTGGCCCTTGAGAACCAACTGAGGAGGATGTGATGTCGGAAGCCGGTGGTTTCACCACGATGGCAGGAGCCAAAGCCGAGGGAGAAGCACCGCACGTCGGCGTAGGGATGCTCGGCTACGCCTTCATGGGAAAGGCCCACAGCAACGCTTACAAGACGATCCCCTACATGATGTACCCGCCGGTGGCGGTGCCCGATCTCGTCGCCATCTGTGGTCGCGATGAGGGTGCGGTGGCAGAGGCCTCACGACGCTATGGCTACAAGAGGTACTACACGAACTGGGATGATATGCTGGCCGATGACGAGGTGGAGATTCTCGACAATGGCGCGCCCAACAGCGTCCATTATGCACCCACCCTTGCAGCGGTCCGTGCGGGCAAACACGTCTTCTGCGAGAAACCCCTCGGTCGTTCACCCGAGGAAAGCAAGGCGATGCTCGACGCCGCGACCAAATCCGGTATCAAGCATATGGTCGGGTTCAACTACCGCTTCCTGCCCGCCATTCGGCTGGCTCGCGAGTTGATTGAGCAAGGGAAGCTCGGCAGGATCTACCACTACCGCGCCACCTATCTCCAGGAGTGGGTGCTGCCGCACTACAACACGCCGATGACGTGGCGGCTGGAGAAGGATGTGGCAGGGTGTGGCGCGTTGGGCGATCTTGGGACGCACCTCATCGATCTGGGGCGCTTCCTCGTGGGTGACATCGAGAGCGTCGCGGCAATGACGAGGATCTTCACCGAACATCGCCCCAACGCGGATGGGTCAACGGGCACCGTCGAGATCGACGATGCCTTCGTTGCATCGGTGGGTTTTGCCAACGGCGCGATCGGGACCCTGGAGGCGACACGCTTCGCCGCAGGGCGGAAGAACCACGAGATCATAGAGATCAACGGGGAGAAGGGCTCGATCGAGTTCGACCTCGAGCGCCTGAACGAGCTGAAGGTGTACTTCATCGATCAGGAACCCAAGGAAGCCCAAGGCTTCTCGACCGTCCTGGTGAGCGAGCCATTCCACCCCTGGTGGTCCAATTGGTGGCCGCAGGGACACATGATCGGCTGGGAACACGGGTTCATCCACGAACTGAACCATTTCCTGGACTGCGTGGCCAATGACAAACAGGTGGGGCCCTACGGAGCCACCTTCGAGGATGGCTACCGGGCCGACTGTGTGTCGGCTGCCATCATCGAATCGGCGCGCACCAAGCGCCACGTCGACGTCAGCTACTAGACGCAGACCACCCTTGCGAAGGTTCAAGCCCGAGCCCCAGCAAACAACGCCGGGACTCGGGCCACCTTCGCGAGGTTCTGGTATCAGGCCTAGCGGCCCTTGCCCAGGCCGCTCTCGACCAGGTAGGTCACGCTACGCTGCACGGCATCCATCATGTCGGTGGCACAGCGATCCAGCTCAACGACTAACCACTCCGGTGCCGACCCCGCTGCGTCGAGGATGGCCGGGAAGTCCATCACGCCATCGCCCACGGCCGTCATCGGCTCCGTCTGGACGCACGGGCCGTCCTTGATGTGAAGTAGTGGCGCCCGCATCCCGAACTCCTTGACGACGTCCACGACGTCGACCCCCGCCGTCTGCACCCAGTAGGTGTCGATCTCAAAGAAGACGTCCTTGTCCAGCAGGTCAAGCATCAGCTTGTAGGGGTACTTGCCCTCCACTTGCGTGTACTCCCACCAGTGGTTGTGCACGCCGAAGGTCATCCCGTTGGCCCGGGCAACGGCTGCGGCTTGGTTGAAGGTGTCGCACGTCCGCTTGATCTGATCGATCGAGGTGTACCCATCCGGCCCGATCCCTGAGATGATCCGCGTCCCGCCGATGGCCTCCATGGTCCTCAGCACGCCAGTCTCCTGATCACCGATGGGTAGTGCCGTGTGGGCGCTACTCACCTGAAGGCCGAGCTCCTTGAACAATGCGCCGGCGGCCTCCGCCGTCGTCCCGGGGAACCCCGCCGGCTCAACGCCCGCGTAACCCATCGCGGCGACCCTCCGGACGGCGTCCTCAAAGCTCTCCTGCGCATACTCCCTGACCGAGTACAACTGCAATGCAATAGGTGGCACCATAGGTCGACTTCTCTCCTCTCAGATAAGGGTGAATACGGCGTTAGCTATGTTAGGGCTCTACGTGTTCGAGGGGCTGAGGACGGTGCCCGTAAGTCACGGTCGGACCGGCGACGGGCGCCGCCCACTGGATCGCATTCGTGAGCACCTTGCGGACCTCAGGCTGGTAGAAGACGGGAAACGACTCGTGGCCTGGGCGGAAGTAGAAGATCTTCCCGGCACCCCGATGATAGCAGCAGCCGCTGCGGAAGACATTCCCACCCGCGAACCAACTCACGAAGACCAGCGTGTCCGGTGCAGGAATATCGAAGCGCTCGCCGTACATCTCAGAATGCGGTACCTCGAAGTACTCCCCCAGACCCGCGGCGATAGGGTGGCCGGGTTCGATCACGTAGACGCGCTCCTTCTCGCCGATCTCTCGCCACTTCAGGTCGCAAGTCGAGCCCATTAGCTTTCTGAAGATCTTGGAGAAATGCGCCGAGTGGAGAACGATCAGGCCCATGCCCTCCATGACGCGGGCATAGACGCGGTCCACGATCTCGTCCTTCACCTCTCCGTGCGCCATATGGCCCCACCAGAACAGGACATCGGTGTCGGCAAGGACAGCCTCGGTCAGCCCGTGCTCCGGCTCGTCCAGCGTCGCAGTCTTGACGTCGTAGGCTTGGGTACGCAGATACGCCGCGATTGCCTCGTGGATGCCGTCCGGGTAGACCTCCTTGACGTTCTGATCTGCCCTCTCGTGGCGGTACTCGTTCCATACGGTGACCTTAATCGAGCTCATGTACCTTCACTCCTTCGTTAGGTTGTGCATGGAAATGACAGCGGCTCGACCTCCGTCGGCCTCCGATCCAACTATACCACCGTGCACCAACTCCGCATAGCGACGCCGAGATAGAGAACCCTCTGTAGCGCCTGGCACCGGTTTCCGGTTCCCCACCCTTCGAGTATACTACCGCCGTACCACGAAGGAGAACGATTGCTATGACATCGAAGCGCTTTCAGATACGACAGGATCGTCCGATCAACCGCGAGACGTACATCCGGCCCTGGGCCGACGTCGGGCTGATCGCCGTCGACAGCCCGCACGATCCGACCCCCAGCGTCCGCACTGAGAACGGCGTCATCGTCGAGATCGACGGCGTCGCTCAGGAGGACTTCGACCTGATTGATCGTTTCATTGCCTCCCACGGTCTGAATCCTGCCACAGTAGAGGCCGCAATGGCGACACCATCGCGCGATATTGCCCGCATGATAGTCGACATCAACGTAACCCGCGACGAGGTACTCGCGCTCACCCGTGGTTGCACCCCTGCCAAGCTCGTTGAGATCGTCCAGCAGATGAACGTCCTGGAGATGATGATGGGGCTGGCGAAGATGCGGGCGCGGAGGACACCGGCAAACCAGGCACACGTGACCAACCGGAAGGAGAACCCCGCCCTCCTGGCGGCGGATGCGGCAGAAGCTGCACTTCGTGGTTTCAACGAGGTTGAGACGACGGTGGGCGTCAGCCGCTACGCGCCCCTGAATGCGCTGGCGATCCTGGTGGGGTCCCAGATCGGCGGAGGCGGCGTTCTGACCCAGTGCTCGGTCGAGGAGGCGACCAACCTCCGGCTGGGCTTCCGCGGGCTGACGACCTACTCGGAGACGCTCTCAGTCTACGGCACCGAAGGAGCCTTTGTCGATGGCGATGACACGCCCTGGTCGAAGGCCTTCCTCGCAGCAGCCTACGCCAGCCGTGGTGTCAAGACGCGCTTCACGTCGGGCACCGGCTCGGAGGCGTTGATGGGCCACTCTGAAGGCAGGTCGATGCTCTACCTGGAGGCGCGCTGTCTCCTGGTGACCCGGGGTGCGGGTAGCCAGGGCACCCAGAACGGCTCGATTAGCTGCATCGCGCTGCCCGAGTCACTGCCCGGCGGCGTACGTGTCGTACTCGCCGAGAACCTGATCGCGATGATGCTCGGGCTCGAGGTCGCGGCGGGTAACGACGCGCTGGCCTCCCATTCCGAGATGCGTAAGAGCGCGAAGCTCATGCTGCAGTTCATCCCTGGCACCGACTTCGTCACCTCGGGTTACGGCTCGATTCCTCGCTACGACAATATGTTCGGTGGGGGGAACTTCGACACCACAGAGCTCGACGACTGGTACGTGATCCAGCGCGATATGCGTGTCGACGGCGGCATCCACCCGATCCAGGAGGAGGATGTGCTCCACGTCCGCGAACGCGGGGCGCGCGCCATCCAGGCAATCTTCGATGCCTTCGACTTCGCCGAGATCACCGACGAGGAGGTAGGCGCCGCGGTGACCGCGTTCAGTAGCCAGGACATGCCGGATCGCGACCGCATCGAAGACATCAAGGCGGCCCAGATGCTGCTGGAGGGCCCGATCACGATCGTGGAAGTGATCCGCACGCTCGCCCAGGCCGGGTACGAGGATATCGCCGCCAACTTGCTCGAGATGCAGCGCCAGCGCGTCATCGGGGACTACCTGCACACGTCGGGCATCTTTGGGGTAGACGATGACGGCGCCTTCCACGTCCTGAGCGCGCTGACCGATCGCAACGACTACACCGGCCCCGGAACGGGGTATCGGGTCGAGGGACGCCGCTGGGAGCAGCTTCAGGCCCTACCCCAGGCCTGGGATCCCCAGCAATTCCTGCGCGATCTCGACCGGGAGGATCACGATCCGTGGCTACGCGAGACGGGTCCCGCGGAAGTACGCGCCACGCCCGAGGTTGTCGTCGCCGTCGGCCCCGCCTTCGGGAACGGCATTCAGGAGGCACTGAGCGGCCTCGACCTACGGGATGTCCTCGCGGCCCTCACCCAGGGCATCGCCGACGAGGGCCTGCCGGCACGCATCGTCAGGATTCACCACACGTCGGACTGTGCGTTCATCGGGCACGCGGGAGCGCAGCTCAGCGGCTCCGGCGTCGCCATCGGCATCCAGTCCAAGGGGACGACCGTCATTCACCAACGCGATCTCGCCCCACTGGAGAACCTGGAGCTCTTCTCGATGTCGCCCAACCTCGATCTCGAAACCTACCGGCAGATCGGCCGAAACGCGGCGCGCTATGCCCAACACAAGCCGACATCACCGGTTCCCGTGCGCATCGACAATACAGCGCGCCTGCGCCTGATCGTGCAGACCACGCTGCTGCACCGTCGCGAGACGGAAATGGTGGAGCCCAACCGCGCTCCCGGCGAATTGATCGTCCTGACACCCTGAACACATAGGAGAAACCCATGACCTGGCGCAGCAAGGACATCCTCAAACGGCCCGAATGGTCGATGCACCGTGCCCTCTGGAAATCCATGGGCTATAGCGACTACGACCTCGATCGGCCACTGATCGGCGTGGCGAACTCGTGGAACCGGGTCGTGCCCGGCCACTACAACCTCGACCTTGTGTCGGACTACGTCAAACAGGGCATCAGCCAGTCCGGCGGGACGCCGGTCGAGTTCGGGGTAATGGCACCCTGCGACGGCATCGCGCAAGGGCACGCCGGTATGCACTACATCCTCCCCAGTCGCGACCTCATCGCCAATGACGTTGAGATGATGATCCAGGCGCACAGGTTGGACGCCGTGGTGCTGCTCTGCTCCTGCGATAAGATCGTGCCGGGCATGCTGATGGCCGCCGCTCGTCTCGACGTGCCGGCCATCATCGTGGTCGGCGGGCCGATGGAAGGCGGCTGCGAGTTCGACGAGCGCGCTGCGGACACGACGTCTTTGACCGAGGGGCTCGGGATGCTGGCCAGCGGAAAGATCGATGACGAGACCTACCGCCGGCTGGAGGACTGCGCCACGCCGACGTGCGGTTCTTGTGCGTTCCTCGGCACAGCCAACACAATGTGCGCCGTTGCGGAGGCACTGGGCATGTGCCTGCCGGGCAGCAGCACGATTCCGGCCACGCACGCCGCGCGGCTCCGGTCCGCCCAGGCAGCGGGCAGGCAGATCGTCGACCTGGTGAGGCAGGGCATCACGGCGCGCGACATCCTCACACCCGAGGCCATTGAGAACGCCATTCGGCTCAGCACCGCGATCGGGGGCTCGACCAATGTGGCCCTGCACTTCCCGGCCATCGCCTACGAGGCGGAGTGCGAGATCACGATGGATCGCTTCGAGGAGCTCTGTCGCTCCACCCCGCACATTGCCAGGATCTTTCCCGCGGCCGCGCCAAATGTCCCCGATTTCCACAGTGCGGGGGGCGTGCCCGCGGTGATGAAGCAGTTGCTGCCCCTGTTGAACGGAGATGTTCTCACCGTGAACGGGAAGACGATGGCGGAGAACGTCGCCGGCGCCGCCGATCCCGACGGCGAGGTCATCCGGCCCCGGACGGATCCCTGGAGCGCCGGCGGTGGCATCGCCGTCCTGAAGGGCAATCTCGCACCTGACACCGGGATCACCAAGCCCGCGGCAATCCATCCGGACATGCACACCTTCACAGGACGCGCACGTTGCTTCGATTCCGAGGAGCAGGCGAACGATGCAATCCTCGCGGGCGAAGTGCGGCCGGGGGAGGTCGTGGTCATTCGCTACGAGGGTCCAAAAGGTGGCCCCGGCATGCGCGAGATGTACACGGCGATGAAACTGCTCTATGGTCGCGGCCTGGCGCTCACCACCGCCGTGGTCACCGATGGACGCTTCTCGGGCACCAACAACGGCTGCTTCGTCGGCCACGTCTCGCCCGAAGCCGCGGAAGGCGGCCCGCTCGCCATTGTGGAGGATGGCGACACGATCACGATCGACGTGCCAAACCGTGCCCTGCATCTGGACGTGCCCGACGCCCAGATCTCGGCTCGGCTCGCGCGCTGGCACCGGCCGGAGCCGAAGATCAAGCGGGGTTATCTGGCACTCTACGCCCAGCTGGCAGCATCCGCCAGCCGGGGCGCTATCATCAAGAACCGAACCGAGGAATAGGGGAACACCATGGCCGATGCCCGGGAGGATCTGCGAACGCAGAGCGGTCGTAGACTGGACGAGCTGACGATGCAGGCCGTGCTGGAGCAGCGCGTGACGGCCGAGGACTTCCGCATCAGCGCGGAAACCCTACGCCGCCAGGCGGCAGCGGCCGAGGCTGCCGGATACGCTGAGGTTGGCCGCAACCTACGCCGTGCGGCCGAGTTGACCGGCGTGTCCAACCAGGAGGTTCTCGATATCTACGCGAGCCTGAGGCCCGGAAGGACCTCCTACGACGACTTGGTAAGCATCGCGGACCACCTCCGCAACGACCTGGGCGCGCTGCTCACGGCAGATCTGGTGGCCGAAGCCGCCGAGGTCTACCTCGCGCGCGGCCTGATTCGGAGGGACACCTGACGCCTGCTCGCACCCACGGATAGGCTAGTGGTCAGTTAAGTTGGTTCGTAGTAACGATTTCAGTCGTTCCGCTGCCTCAGAAGGCGGCAGCAGGACAGATGAATCGGCTACGACGAGCCGGCTTTCGTGACCACCAATCTCCAGTCTTGGGTTCCGGGCGGACCTGTCATCCGCCCGGAACGCTTGAACTCGCGCTGCGGTTACTCCCACTCACACAGCGACGCAATGTAGTCCGCCGAACCATCACGGAGCCAGCCGTCGAGCTGCGCCTGCTCCTTCAACTGTTGGCCCCGAGCGCGGGGAACGCAGACGTAGCGGCAGTCCATCTCGGGGAGACCCGTCATGTCTCCCCAGAGCTTCTCAAACTGGGCAACCGGATAGATGTCCTCCTGTCCGTGACCCCACCGCTTCTTGACATCCTTGAGCGTGACATAGGTGGGCATGCGTGCCGCCAATAAGCGGACGGCGTCGGCAACCTTCCGCGCATCCTGCAACTCGTCCCTCGCCAACCCGAAGACGGTTAGCAGCTTGTCGATATCGATCCACATCGTGTTGGAGTTGTAATAGGACAGCCCGAACTCATCTTCCTCACGAGGCAGCGCCAGCCCCTCTACGAGCCGCAGCGATCCGTCGACCCGTGCCAGCCCGCCGCCCCTGTCCTCGACACGCCGCGTAATGACCTCGACGGTCATTGTGGCTCCCGACGCCAGGTGCGCTCCAAGCACCGAAGGGGAGACGTCAGCTCCGACCGTATCGATATTGTGCATCATCAGTACCTGGAGTTGCGGTCGCTCGGCCAGCAGCCGGGCCAACACGCCGTTCTTCAGCAGGTTCGGAATCTCGAACCAATGTCCCACGGGATGCAGACACTGGAGGGGCACGTTGTCCAGGTAGTCCGTACTCTCTCCCATCTCCTGCGCCCACCCGATCAGCGCCGCGTGGAGGCTCTCGCGGACCTTCTGGGCCTGCTCGTCCAGAAGCTGCTGAGGCATCTCCTCCCAGGCAAAACGCAGATCGCGCGCCGTCGGAATCAGTCGCAGTCCCACCGCCCGCCCCAGCGACAGGGCTAACGGGCCGTCGTAGCCGTAGTTGCTGTGCTCGCCCAGATAGCTACGAATCGGTTCGTGCGTGAGATAGCTTGTCGTGATCACGTGAGGAATCGGTGCCCCTGCGATCCGGCTCACACGGCGACTCTTGGCCAAATGGACTTCGATAAAGGAGCGATGGACACCGCCAAGCTTGCAGAACGGGTGCAGCGCTTTGACCACTCCCGCGCCATGCGTCCAGCGGCTGCCGACGCCGGCAGCCAACGACACGACCGCAACGCGGCCCTCGCGTAAAGCCTCCATTCCCAGCACCCCGAGCTCCACAGTCCGGGCACAAGTCAGGCCTGGGTCCGATGGCGCATCCAATGACAGCACATCGCCATCCTCTACGTCGCGGATCTCGGTCGTGAGGGACAAACGGTTCTGCGCTAGGCCGATGCGCCCATTGCGCAGATCGGAGCGGATCTGCTCGTGCTGTATGCGGTCGAATCCCAACTCTGACAGCAAGCCATCGAGCGTCTGAGCGCCCGCCGAATCGCCATCCGAACGAGGCATAAGTTGGTCGAAGAGCGTCTGCACCATGCCGGACAACTGCGGTGCGGAACGGCACATCACACCAAACGCATCGAGCTCCGCCCGCCTGACGGACGATAGCTCGCGGCGACTGCGACGCAACAACTCAGGGACAACCAGCGTATAGTATCCGGACGGCATCATGGCCGCATGGCTTAGCTCAGTCGACTCCCGCCCCACGTCCTCGCGCAGAAGTTCGGCAAAGGTCCCACGCTGGTTGATCGAGAAATCATAGACGACGGGGTCCATCGCGAACGGAAGCGCGTTTGAGAGCTCCTGCTTGGTCGATAGCATCGTCGCCAGCAGCGCGGTCTGCGCCTCTGCCTTACGCGCCGGGTCGAAGATGAAACCCATGCCGCCACCGGACATGCCGCCCAGCATCCAGAACCCCCAGAAGCCGGCGCCGAAGGACGCACGAACGCGGTCGATTAGCGTGACGGTATAGAGATTGTTGGCCCACGGGATGATCGTCTCGATTGGGCCGAAGAAGTTGCGGGTCGTCGCACGCCCAATACCTTTCACGTCCCCATCACGAAGCAACGAAAGGATTTCGTCGAAGATACCCATCGCCTGCGCGCGACCTGACCACTCGGGCTCCGATCGAAGCAAGTACCTCTCCGTCACCATCTCCAGGATGGGTCCCACGTCTTGGGCCATGCCGCCATGCACGAGGACCAAGCTGTCCTGTAGCCGGCGCCGGATCTCCAACCCGACCTCCTCCGGACCCAGAATCTGATGGCCGGGCAGCAGGCGTCCACGGCTCACGCCATATTCGGGATCGCCCGGCCCGGACAGCTCACCCGTGATCAGTTTGATGCCGGGCCATACTCCGCCGCTGTCCTGCCAGCCGCCGCCTGACCCTGCCAACCACTCGCCAAGAATCGCGCGGGCGGCCACCAGGCGCCGCTCCGTCTCTTGCAGAGCACCGACAAGCGATGTTGTCTGTCCCGTCACCCGCATACAAGCCGCGATCAGGCACGCCAGCAGGCTGGTCGAGACTGCCAGGCGCGAACCCTTGGGTATGCCGTTGACCTTACTCACGATCTCTAGCCCCAGTCCGGGCCCGACCATGCGAGACAGCAGGTCGGACAGTTGCTCACCGGACCCTTCCATCCCTGGAGGCACGATACCGGCCGCGATCACGGCCCCCTTGAGCAACCCCAGGTAGTCTCGGGCGTAGTCAAAGACCTCGGCCAGATCGCGGACTTCGGCAGTCGCGCCAAGATCCACACTTGTGAAGCGCAGCACCGGAGCATCGATAACACGTACGAAGGCCTCGACCGGAGGCTGAGGGCTTGCATCCCGCCCTCGGATCGCCAGATCGATGGAGATGTTGAGCACCCTCGCCCCCTCCGGATAGTCCATCCCCAGGAAGAAGATGTCGCTCCACCCACTGTGGCTCAGATCCATTCTCACGGGCGTCGCCTCGTGAAGGATAGGATAGAGTCCACCCGGTGTGGGTGTCAGCATCTCCGGCCGGATGCGGAGCGGCTGATCCGAGGGGTGCCCCACCCTGAACATCCACTGATTACCCCGGACCGACCTGACGCTGCGCCGCACCTGATCGGCCAGTGTCTGGAAACCCAAACGATGGTACGCTTCGGCCAACGCGCTGGAGATCCCTTCGCTGACCGTGCTCTGCTCCTGAACTCCCAGGAAAACGTTGATCGCCTCCTCGAACCGCCGCTCGAGGAGGTGCTCGTAGCCATGATAGGGAATCAGTCCTCGGATCTGTACCCCACCCGCCCTGGGCACGTGGAACCGGTGGATTGCATAGAGGAAGAAGAGCGCACGCACCCGCTCGTATAGGTTGTCGCTCCGGTGTCTGAACTCCTCCAGAGCAGCGCACTCTGCCAGAAGCTGCTGGAGGCTCAGTCCGGCGCAGAGCTCATCCAGGGAACGGTTGCGGATAGAGGCATCCCCGGACGTGATAGTGTCCACCAACAGGCTTGCCATTCCTAGCCTCCGGAGGCAGCGCGGTCGCCGGCCCTACGGCCCAGCTCGCGGGCCGTCAACAGTTCCAGGAGCCTGGCCAATACCTCATCGCGGTCGTCACCGCTGAGGGCCAGCGCCACCTGCGCCGTCAGCAACCCATACTTGACGCCAACGTCGTAACGCTGAGCACGCTCCTCGAGCGCTAGATACTTCTCCCGTGTGGCGAGTGCTGCAAGCGCCTCCGACAGCGATACACCCCGCCTTGCCGTGACGCCCGTCGCAGCTCGCACCCGATCCACAAGATCTGCGAGTATGTCCATAATGGCCGGTGTCAACACGTGCATGCCGAAGAAGCAGAGGTAGTGGCCCGCCCGTAGGCCGGGCACAATGAGGTCGATCTCCGCTTCCGTCGGGGTCGGCTTCTCGACCACAGTGTCAATCTCATACAGGTCGGCTCGCCCCGGCACCCGCTTTCCACCAACTGTTCCGTAGTACGGGAGAAGCGTCTCCCGCGTTGCCTGAACCGCTGACACGGCGCATGCCTCAACCTCGGCTACCGCCACAAGCTGCTGGGCACAGGTACGGCGATCCCCGCTCACGTAGAGGTGGTCGCCCACGAGGTGTAGGAACGGGTCGCCCTCGACGAAATCGCGCGCGCAGAAGACGGCGTGACCATAACCCAGTGGGCGTTCTTGAGCGACAAATCGGACATATCCGCGGCGATCGCCGATGACTTCTGCGTACCTGTCCTCATCGCCAGGTGTGACGACCACGGCCACTTGTTCCACACCCGCGCTCAACGCCTCCTCCACGAGGATTCCCAGCACTGACCTCTCGACACCGTCGCGATCGATGAGCGTCTGTAGTGGCAGGCTGCGCTGATTCCTGCCGGCCGCCGTGATTACCGCCTTCGTGATACGCATGCCGTGCTCACCTCCTCAGCCAAAGCGAACGAAGGGCCATCGAGGCCCCAGGGGAAGCCAATACGACGGAACTCCGGGCCCGCCGCAGGGGGGATACGACACCTAATCCGACGGTGTTCGGGCCTTCACGAAGAGCATTCTCTGCCACAGATGGCTGAGATTTCCGACATCCGGGATATAGGTATCGACCAGCCGAAACCCACGACTTCCGAGGAATGCGCTCAGGGAAGTCACATCATACGCCCGGATGCTCAGCAACTCGATTCGCTCGCCGGCCTTGAGATCGGCCTCACTGCCAAGACACGACACCCTGATCGCCGCGTTAGGCTCGAAGTAGAAGGTATAGCGAATCGTGTTCAGGTCGCCGTCGCCACGCTCCACCGTCACCACGCGCCCCTGTGACATCGAGAGGCCCAACATGCCCAGCAAGCTGCCGAAGAAACCCGCGAGATTCTCGGGCAGACGTGACAGACGCGCACGGAGTCGCTGGTTCTGTTCCTCGGTCGGGTACGAAGGAACTACGTCGAGATAGAAATAGTCTCCCTCGGGGACAAGATCGCCCAGGAGGTCGGCGACGAATGTCTGCTCAAAGTTCCCGAATGTACCGCCAATCATCGCGTAGACTCGGGCATCGTAGCCATTAACGAGATCCCACAAGCTCGCCGCGAAATCCCTCCGAGCGAAATCCGCCAACACATAGGTCTGGACGAACTCCTCATCTTGTAGGTTGGCGGTTGCCAAACCGAGCATCGATTCGGACGAGTCTACGCCGACGTAGTCCACATCGTATCCGTCGTCATGCATGCGCCGGAGCAGCATCTTCTCCGCTCCTGCATTGCCGCAGCCAAGGCTGACGAACGCGTATGCCCTGCCCTTCTGCCAGAATGGCTGTCGCTTGAAGAAATCAAACTCGTCCCGCCACGCGATTTGGGCCAGGTCGCTGTTCCGGTAGGTGTAGAACGTGTTCGCGCCGTCAAGCTGGTAGAACAGGTTCTGGGGCACACGTCGTTCCGCCAGGAACTCGGCCAGATAGTCAGACTGCAACGTCTCAGGATCGCAAAACACAACCAGTTCGCCCATCTTCCACATCCTTTGCATCTTGTCACAGTAGTATTGCCATTATAGCCCAGGGCAGAGCCGGCGCGAGAGACGACACCGTCCCGCACCCGCCGCTCCATATCAGCGGATGCTTGGCCTCTCCAGCGCCGAAGGGTCTTGTCCGCTCTGCTGCTACCGGCCGACTGCCGGGCACGAAAAGACGCCATCGCATACATCGCGATGGCGTCTGAACGTTACTCAACTTACGCCGCAACCGGCTGTGGCTCACCTACTTCGTCGGGCTCGGGCTCGACGAAGCTCGCAGCCTCGTCCACGGGCTTGGGCATAAGCGCATGCGCCAGCACCTCGGTGACATCCTCAACCGGGATGAACTCCATTTCCTCTCGCACTATCTCGGGGATGTCGTCGATATCGATCTCGTTCAGCTTTGGCACGATCACTCGCTTAAGGCCGGCCCGATGTGCAGCCAGCGCCTTCAGCTTGAGCCCGCCGATCGGCAAAACCTGACCCTGCAGCGTCACCTCTCCCGTCATCCCTGTTGTGGGGTCTACAGGCCGCCCCGATAGCAGCGAGACCAATGCAGTGACCATCGTGATGCCGGCAGATGGGCCGTCCTTGGGAACGGCGCCCGCCGGAACGTGGAGATGGACTTTGCCCCATCCCTTGTTCTTCGACAGGCCAAGCTCCTCCAGGTGCGATTCCACATAGCTCAGCGCAATCCTGGCCGACTCTCGCATCACATCACCCAACTGGCCCGTCAGGATAAACTGCTCGTCCGAACCGGGCATCGTTGCAGCTTCTACAAAGAGCACCTCACCGCCGGTAGGCGTCCAGGCAAGGCCCGTGGCAACCCCGGGCTTCTCAGTTCGCAGTGCAGCCTCGAAGTGGTATCTCGGCTTACCGAGGTATTCGCGTGCCTTTTCACTGTCCACAGTGATAGGCTGCTGCTCCTCTTCCGATCCCCCCAAGCCTTCGGCGATCAAAGTTGCCGCCTTGCGGCACGCCTTGCCGATCGTGCGCTCCAACTGCCGCACACCGGCTTCCCGAGTGTAGTCGCGAATCATCGCCCTCAAGGCATCATCGGTGAACGCGATCTCGTCTTCGCGCAGACCATTCACCTTGAGCTGACGCGGGACGAGATATTGCCGCGCGATATGTACCTTGTCGTACTCGGTATAGCCATCGATCTGGATGACCTCCATCCTGTCCAGCAGCGGCGCCGGAATCGTCGCCGTCGTGTTCGCCGTGCAGATGAACAGCACCTTGCTCAAGTCAAAATCCACATCCAGATAGTGGTCGCGGAACGCATGGTTCTGCTGCGGGTCCAAGACCTCCAGCAGTGCCGACGAGGGATCGCCGCGCCAATCCGATCCGACCTTGTCCACCTCATCCAGCATGAAGACCGGGTTCTTGACGCCTACGCGCTTGACCGACTGCATGATGCGCCCCGGCATCGCGCCGATATATGTCCGACGATGGCCCCGAATCTCTGCCTCATCACGCATACCGCCCAGGCTCATCCGCGTGAACTCACGCCCCAAGGCCCGAGCAATAGACTGGCCAAGCGACGTCTTGCCGACGCCGGGCGGCCCGATGAGCGCCAGAATCGCACCCATACCCTCAACCTTGCGTCCCTGAAGGTCGGAAGCGACCTCCTGGTCCAGCCCGCGCTCCTGACGTAGTTTTCGCACCGCCAGGAATTCGAGGATACGCTCTTTCACATCCTCGAGATCGTAGTGATCCTCATCGAGGACCTGGCGAGCATAGGGAATCTCGAGCTTATCCTCGGTTGTGACCTGCCATGGCAGCAGGGTTAACCAATCGAGATAGGTCTTGATCACCCAGTACTCGGCTGCCTGTGGAGGCATCTTCTCCAGCCTCGCCAGCTCGCGAAGGGCCTCGTCCTTGGCCTCTTCACTCATGCCGGCCTCATCGATCTTCTTCCGGTACTCGGCGACTTCCTCTTTGCTGTCGTCGCCCTCACCCAGTTCCTTGCGGATGGCATCCATCTGCTGACGCAGATAGTACTCGCGCTGGTTCTTCTCGATCTCCTCTTTGGCCTTCTCCTGGATCTGCTGGCCGACCTCACGAACCTCCAGCTCACGCGTCAACGAGCGAATCAGGAACTGCATCTTCTCGGCCAGGTGATCGATCTCCAGTAGTTCCTGGGCCTCCTCCATCTCCACACGCATATTCGACGCGATCAGGTAGACAAGAAGACGAGAGTCGGTCAACTGCTGGATAAAGCGCACAGCCTCATCGGGGAACTGC
The DNA here is from genome assembly GCA_963775195.1 of uncultured Chloroflexia bacterium. Lineage (GTDB taxonomy): Bacteria > Chloroflexota > Anaerolineae > B4-G1 > SLSP01 > PWVB01. The sequence goes on along the minus strand of CAVZIC010000015.1, from coordinate 169,086 downwards.
GGGATGAGCTCCGCAAGCCGTGTCGCGATGTCCAGCAGATTTCGCCTCAGCGCCTCTTCGACGATTGAGTTCTCGATCACATCCGGGACAATCTCGATACGGGCGCGCAGGTAAGGCTCCTCAGCCGTCCAGTCCACGATACGGAATCGCTCCAATCCTTGGATGAAGACTGTCAGCGTGCCATCGTCCGCGTGCATCACACGATGGATGATAGCTGCCGTGCCGACGCCGTGCACCTGTGACGGATTGGGCACCTCAACAGACGGATCCGTCATCGCTACCAATCCGACCATACGGCCGGCCTTGTCCGCCTCTTCGATCAACCTCACCGAGCGTGGGATCCCCACGGCCAGTGGCATCACAATATACGGAAAGGCGACCGTATTCCGAAGCGGCAGAATCGGTAGCTCCTCCGGTATTCTCTTTACCAGCTCATCAATGTTCTGGTCCTGCATATTGAACCACGGTAACATGTCTTTCCTCCCCACGGAATCGACGGTTAGTCGCAGACGCCTGATACTGTCCGTCCTTCGCTGCTCCTGGACGAGACGCCAACCCGAAATCTCGTTCAGCTCCCACCCGAATGGACGAAGTTGGATTCTGGCCGATTCCGTCCCCGTATGCCTCACTGATTTCCGCGATTATAGCACACGAGCATTAGAAACGCATAAGCGCCGCATATGCAACGGATTAGCGCGCGGATACGCGGAAGGTGCGATTTCGTAGACACAGGTATAATCAGGTCGACTCGCACGCGGGCCGAGCCAGACATGTTATGTTTGATACACACGTTCACCTTCAGCACCCGAAGTACGCCGGCGACCTGTCGGCAGTCCTGAACCGGGCGGTCGCTTCCGGTGTGACGGCAGCGATCGTGCCGGGCACAAATCTGGAGGATAGCACCGCAGCTGTCGCGTTCGCAGCGATGCGCGCTCGGTCTCCGCTTGCGCTCTACGCCGCGGTAGGTATCCACCCCACAGAGGCCAACGACCTAACAGCCGAAACCTGGCTGGCGCTAGGAGCGTTGGCGGAAGCTCCCTGCGTCGTCGCCATCGGGGAGATCGGCCTGGATTACTACTGGCCCAAGGTCAGCGATCGCGGGTGGGTCTGCGCCGACCCCGAGACCCAGCGGCAGGCGCTCGGACGGCAGCTCGCCTTGGCCTCGGAACTCGACCTCCCCGTCGTCATCCACGACCGCGATGCCCATCGCGATACTCTCGACTTGGTGCAGGCGTGGAAAGCAAGAGATCCGCGGGCCAGGGGAACGTTACACGCCTATGCGGCAGGGTCTGAGTTTATGGACGAGGTCATGGCTCTCGGGTTCCACATCGGGTTGGACGGTCCGGTTACGTTCAGGAACGCCGTCGATCTGCGCGCGGTGGCCCGCCGGGTCCCTCTCGGGCAAATGCTCCTGGAGACCGACGGCCCCTACCTGACTCCTGCGCCTCACCGTGGACAACGGAATGAGCCTGCCTACCTCATATACATCGCAGAGAGGATCGCCGAACTACGAGGCGTAGCGGTGGAGGAGATCGCAGCCGCAACCACCGACAACGCCAGGGTGCTCTTCGGTCTGTAGGAGTGCCGGGTGAACGGCACGCCTCTGTGGTATAATCTGACCGGAGAACAGGACTACCGGAATGGATACAACGGAGCTGCAGTACCGAACGTTGCTGCGAGACGATCTGGAGGCAGCGCGTTCGTTGATGCTGTCGACGTGCCAAGGCATTCCCCAGCCGGTGCGGCTGCCGGTAGCTACATTGATCATGGGTGGTGGAAAGCGGTTGCGTCCCGCGTTGGTGTTGCTCTCGGCCTACCTCTGCGACGCGGACCCCGGAAAAGCGCTTCTTGCCGCGGCAGCGGTTGAGATGCTGCACACCGCAACGCTAATACATGACGACCTGATCGATAATGCGTTCATCCGGCGCGGCATCGAGACTTTGAACGTGCAATGGTCTTCGACAGCTACAGTCCTCGCAGGTGACATCGTCTTTGCACTGGCAGCAAAGCTGATTGCCCAGACGGAAAACCCCTTCCTCATCGAACGCTTCGCCGTCGCCCTGGAGACCATCTGCCGCGGCGAGTTGGACCAGATGATTTGCAGGAACAGCAGCGTTCCGGGCATTGATGCTTACTATGAGCGGATCTACGCCAAGACAGCTTCGCTCATCACGCTTTGCGCAGAGTCGGGTCCGATCCTCGCCGGATGCTCTATGGATACGATCACACAATCCAGACGGTTCGGGCGACTGCTGGGCGAGGCGTATCAGATCACCGACGATGTTCTCGACCTGCTGGGAGACACCCAAAGCCTCGGCAAGCCCGTCGGCTCCGATCTCCGGCAGGGGCTCGTCACCCTACCTGTCATCTTATACGCTCAAGGCGTTCCCGACGACACGAGGATACACCAGATCGCCCACGGAGACGCCGACGAGCGAACCATCAGCAGCTTCATCACCGATCTGTTGGCAACCAGTGCGGCCGATCAGGCGATGGACGCAGCCCAGAGCCGAGCGGACAAGGCACTTACGATCATCCGGGAGTACCCCGATTCAGCCTACCGGCGTGCGGCAGAGGAGATCGTGCATTTCTCGGTGCGGCGAGCCTATTAGAACTGCGATGGACCGCCCCACCCTGTCGGTGATCATCGTCAGCTGGAATGTGCGTGAACTGCTGGCACAAGCGCTTGACTCGGTCTTTGCTTCGGTCGACGACGACGTCGAACTCGAGGTGATTGTCATCGATAACGCGTCCCGTGATGGTTCGGTTCGGATGCTCAGGGAGAGGTTCCCTTACGTTCACGTCATCGCCAACCAACAGAACCTGGGCTTCCCAGCTGCAAACAACCAGGGGCTTGCCCGCGCATCCGGCGACTACATCCTGCTCCTCAACTCAGACACGGAGGTGCGCGCCGGAGCGTTGGCGCGCATGATCGCACACCTGGTGATGCATCCCGGAACTGGCTTGGCGGGGCCCAAGTTACTCAATGCCGATGGCTCGATCCAGTCATCGCGTCGCCGCTTTCCCACACTTCGAATCCTCTTTCTCGAGAGCACTTGGCTGCAGCCTCTTGTCGGGCGACGTGCCCTGGCGCGCTACTACTACGAGGATGTCCCCGCCGCCATGCCGCAGGATGTGGATTGGGTGACGGGCGCCGCTATGATGGTGCGCCGGGAGGTGATCAGTCAGGTCGGTGGGCTCGACGACAAGTTCTTCATGTATTCTGAGGAACTCGACTGGTGCAGGAGGATCCATGACGCGGGATGGGACATCACTTTCGCGCCGGCAGCAGAAATCGTGCACCTCGGCGGAAAGAGCAGCGAGCAAGTCACGCCTGCACGCCACATCTACTTCCAGAGCAGCAAAGTGCGATATACCCGTAAGTATCACGGCAGGCTCATCGCCGAGGTCCTGCGTCTCTGGCTACTTGGGCAGTACCTGTGGCAGATGACGATCGAGGCCGCAAAATGGCTGGTCGGCCATCGGCGTGGCCTTCGTACAGCCCGCCTATCCGCCTACTGGCGCGTCGTTCGGAGTGGATTGCGTTAGGGAGACAATGGCGATGGCCCGATATGGCAAGGTGATTGCCGTCACCCGAGGCACAATGCAGAAGCTACCCAAGATTGCTGTGACACTCACCCTTCTGTTCATCATTGGCGGTCCACTGAGCGCGTGCACGAGCCCGTTTTCGTCCCCTATCCTGGCCACTGCCACCGTCACGCCTGTGGTCCCCTCAACAGCCATGGTTGTGAACCCCGCAGTCGCGACCTTCGACGGCAAAGCCGCCTACACATGGGTCGTGAAGCAGTGTGATCTCGGCTACCGGATACCGGGCACGGAACCTCATACCCAGGCCGGCAACATGATCATCGACCAGCTCGAAGGGCTTGGTTGGCAGGTCCGGGAACAGGCATTCCCCTATATGGGCATCTCGGTGCGGAACATCCTCGCCTGGCGCGGCGATGGACCTGCGGTGCTGCTCGGCGCGCACTACGATACGCGGAGGGCCGCGGACCAGGAGGATCCTTCTGTGCCCGTGATGGGCGCGAACGATGGGGCCAGTGGTGTGGCGGTACTGCTCGAGCTGGCCAGGGTGTTGGATGTCACGGGCGCCGGGCGGCGCGTCTATCTTGCCTTTTTCGACGCCGAGGACAGTGGGCAGCTGGATGGGTGGGACTGGATCGTGGGTTCAAGCTATATGGCTGCGCACTGGGGCGAGACGGGTGAGACGCCGCTCGGCGCAATGATTCTCGTCGATATGATCGGGGATCGCGACCTGCAGGTCTACTATGAGGGTAATTCCGACCCGGAGATCCGTGCGCAGATCTGGGGGGTCGCAGCGAGTTTCGGCTATCAGGACCGCATCATCCCCCGGATGGGGTACACGATGCTGGATGACCACATTCCCTTCGCGAGGCAGGGCATCCCAGCAGTCGACCTGATCGACTTCGATTATCCCTACTGGCACACCACGCAGGATACGCCAGACAAGGTCTCAGCAGCCAGCCTCGAGGTGATTGGGCGGACGCTGGAAGCGTGGGTAGAAAACCACGATTGACGGTCTCCGGCGTTCGAGAACGCTTCCGGTCTATCGTCAATCGTCACCGGCCACTCGTCATTTCATATCCAGCCAGTTTGGCCCCGTCTCGACGTCGACCTTGAGCGGCACGACCAGTTCAATCGCGTCCTCCATCGTATGCCTGACGAGCTCGGTCGTCACCTCGATCTCGTCCTCCGGAACCTCCAGGACGACCTCGTCATGTACCTGCAGTAGCATCCGCGACCTGAGCCCGGCCTCCCCGAGCGCGCCGTGCATACGGATCATCGCAAGCTTGATGATATCCGCAGCGCTGCCCTGGATCGGGGTGTTGATCGCCATCCGCACACTGGCCTGACGATCGCGCACGTTTGCCTGGCTCCCGATAACCAGTTCGGGGAAGAACCGCCTGCGGTTGAGGAGCGTCTCGACGTATCCCTTTTTCGCGGCATCGGCCTGTATCTGGTCCATATAGATGTGTACACCGGGGAAGCGATCGAAATAGCGGTCAATGAAGGCCTGCGCGGCTTCGACCGACATGCCCAGTTGGCGTGCCAGCCCAAAGGCGCTCTGCCCGTAGATCAGGCCGAAGTTCACGGCCTTGGCGATGCTCCGCATCTCGTAGGTCACCTCGTCGAGCGGCACCCCATAGACTGCCGCCGCTGTTGTAGAATGGATGTCCTCTCCGCGCTTGAAAGCATCGATCATGCCTCGGTCACCCGAAACGTGCGCCATCACCCGCAGCTCGACCTGTGAATAGTCTGCTCCTAGCAGACGCCAGCCATCCGCTGCGACAAAGGCACGGCGAACCCTTCGCCCCTCCTCCGTGCGGATCGGTATGTTCTGCAGATTCGGGTTGTTCGACGAGATACGACCGGTCACCGCCCCTGTGGGATTGTACGACGTGTGAACCCGCCCGGTCCTGGGGTTTACCATCAGGGGGAGTGCATCCACATAGGTAGACTGAAGTTTCGTCAGCTCGCGATACTCAAGGATATCGTCGATGATGGGGTGCTCCCCATGCAGTCCCTCAAGTACACTCGCACGGGTCGAATAGTAACCCGACTTCATCCTGCGGGCTCCTCGCGTGGACAGCCCCAGCCGATCGAAGAGCACCTCAGATAGCTGCTGAGTTGAGTTCACATTGAACTCCCCACCCGCGTGTCGGTATATGCTCTCCTGCAGTATTTCTAGCCGCGACGTGAGCTCGCGCGAAAGCTGGTGCAGCCAGTCGACGTCCAGCGCAATCCCCGTAAGCTCCATCTCCGCCAACACAGGCAGCAGCGGCATCTCCAGATCGCGGAATAGCTTCGATTGCTCGCGCTCCTGCAGCTCGCCGGCAAGAATATCTCCGAGGCGGAAGGTGATGTCTGCGTCGGCGCCGGCATAGGGCATCGCCTGCTCAACGGGCACCTCGGCCATCGTGATCTGGCCCTTCCCCTGGCCGATAAGCTCGGTGATCTCGGTCATCTGGATTCCCAGCCGCGTCCACGCCTGGCTCTTGAGACCGAGCGCAGAATCGGGATTCAGGACCCACTCGGCCACCATCGTATCAAAAAGTGGTCGCCTCGACTGGCAACCCGGCCAGTGCCAGTACCTTCATGTCAAACTTCAGGTTGTGACCCCGCTTCTCGATGCCGGAACTGGCGAGCACGGGACCAAGGAACTTCGTGATGTCCGGAAGACCAAGCACCTTGTCGCCCGAGGGAGCCCTGACCGGAAGGTACCACCCGACACCTGCATGATCGGTGACGGAAATACCCACCAGATCCGCTGCGACGGCATCCACGCCTGTAGTCTCAGTATCCACCGCGATCACGTGCGACGCCGCCAGCCTACGACATAGATCCGCCAGGTCTGCGGACTTCGTGATCGCTCGGTAAGACCCGATCTCTACCTCTGATCTAACCGCCACGTCATCTGCACCGAAGAGCAGCAACTGCTCCCCGCCGGTGCCCTGTGCAGCCTCTCCCGCCACAGGGATCCGATCGACGAGTGTGCGAAAGCCCAACTGCTGCATCAGATCGAGGACACGCGCACGATCAAATCCCTGACCTGCCCTGGCGGCAGCAAGATCAAGGGCGACGGGTGCATCGCGGACGATACGCCCGAGTCTCAGGCTGAGATACGCATCATCACGGCCCGCATCCAGCGCAGTCTGGTAACGTGCGGTGAGGTCCCGGAGATGGGCGTAGACTGCGTCAAGCGAGCCATAGTCCTGCAGCATCTGCGTGGCTCCCTTCTCTCCGACGCCCTTGACGCCCGGGATGTTGTCGGACCGGTCCCCAATGAGTGCCTTGAGGTCGATCAGCTGCTTCGGCTCAAGCCCGTACTTCTCGCGCACCGCCTCCGGTGTATACCGCAGCGTGTCAGAGAAGCGCCGCCCTGAGGTGAGCACGGTGACCTGTCCGTCCACTAACTGCAGTGCGTCGCGATCTCCTGTCACGATCAACACATCGAGGCCCCGCTCCTCGGCCTGGCGCGACAGCGTCCCCAGGAGATCGTCGGCCTCGTAGTCGTCGAGCTCGACTGTAGGTATGCCGAAGACGTCGACGATCTGGCGGATCCGGTCCATCTGCCCACGCATCTCGTCGGGCATCTTCGCGCGGTGCGCCTTGTACGCGTTGTACTCGCGAACGCGGAATGATGGCCCCTTGTCGAAGGCCACGATGATGTAGTCGGGTGCCTCCTCTTCCAGCACCGTCAGGAGCATCAGCGTGAAGCCATAGGAGGCATTCGTCAGTTCGCCGGAGGGAGAATGAAGGTCCGGCGGGAGCGCGTGGAAGGCCCGGTAAGCGAGGGAATGTCCATCGACGAGCACAAGTTTCTCATGAGACATATGCAACTCCAGTCCAGGCTAACCACTGACCGGAAATGACAAGGGATGAGAGCCAGAGCCCTCATCCCCATTCTAGCATCGAAATGCCGAACCTCACCTGCTCTAGCGTTTGGCGATGATAAGCCCCGACGGAGTACGTTCCTCCGAATCCCGCCTGGGCGCAGGGGAGCGCTCGCCGGCTACTGCCCCGGTGGCAGATGCTTCCCGGGCGGCAGCGGGCGCGATCTGTTCGGCCCTGGCCTTGACCTTCGCGACGCGCTCCGCCGACTCATCCTGACCTTGCTCCTCCAGGGAGCCCCGCAGCGCATCAAGGAATTGCAGGAAGGCTGGCGTCAACAGGTCTTTCACAGACCTCAACTGCTCGTCGAGCTGTTCATCCGTGGGCGCGGCCATGAGTCTGCGCGTCAGGGCGATCTCGGGTGGCATCGTGCTTTCCATCACCTGATTCACCGCCTGCGCGACTTCCTGAAGCCTCTTGGTGACAGCCGCCTCGCCATGTTGCTGTGACTCCTGGATCTCGGCACCAAGAACGGTGAAGAATAGATCATCCAGCTCAGACAGATGGCTGCTCGCCATACGCTGCGGATCCTCGGAGTCCACCAACTTCGCCAGCAGCGCCGCCCGTTCGCGGAGAGCATCCTCGCTCTGCTTCATCATCACATCGCGGGCATCCAGGATAGAGCGCCGCAACTTCATGAGCGAATCCTTGGTCTCCGCAGATTCAGCCTCCTCAATGCGTTGGTTGAGCTTCTGGAAGAACCCGTAATCCATCACGGAGATGCCGGTCTGCACCAGTACATCCACGGTCTCAGCGTCGGGGGCGGCGATAAGCGCATTCAGCAGCGAGTCCCGTGTAGGATCTTCAACGAACTGGCGCACAACCTCGCTCCGGCTGGAGAGCTGCCGCCCGATCTCCGTCTCCGTCACAAGATACTCGTGAAGTGACTCCAACTTCGCCGTATCCGCACCGGGCTGTCTGGCGGACGACGCAAACTGCTGCATGACGTATTCGAGAAAGGCAAAGAGCCCCTCGTCGACCAGCGCAGCGTTTTCAGAGACCATGGCGGGCCATTCAGTCTCCTCGGCCTGCAACAGCTCTCCCAGAAACTCTCGCTGCCGGCCGCTGTGCGCCATGTCGTCTTCGGAGATCCCCTCGATCTCCAGCAATCGCTTGACCAAGCTCTCTTGCGAGATGAAGGTCTCCGGCTGCAATAGGTACCCCTTGCGCTCTTCTGGAGGCATCGCATCCATGAGCTGCCGCGTGAGCCGCCCTGCTGCCCTCTGCCGCTCCACCTCATTTGGGCCTGCGTCGACGGGTAGGTACAGGAGGGCGATCTCATTATCGGGATCGTGGTAGATGAAAGGCAGGTTCAGTGCTCCCCCCGTGCCACACGAGGGACAGACAGCGACATTGACGGTCCCACTGAGCACACGATTCTTGGCCGATGGATCCACGCGAACATCGAGAATCTGCTCTACCGGCGTCTGGAATCGCGTTCCACAGGACGGGCAATTCACTGCTGCAGCGTATCTAGGTGGCATTCAGTTACTCCTTTGGTCTGACATCGTTCTATATGTCTCTTGTCGGCGACACTCGAAGGAGGCCGCCTTTGATCTATGCCAAACCCACGTATTATACCAGAGTCTCGTCGTGCCAGATAGCCAGACCGGTTTCCCTCGGAAGAGCAACGTAGAAAGTTGAACCCTGCCCCGGGGTACTCGTAACCCAGCAACGTCCCCCATGGGCCTGGACGATCGCTCGCGTCAGATACAGGCCCAGCCCGGTGCCACTCACTGCCCGCGTTTCAGGACCCTCAACGCGGTAGAAGCGGTCGAAAATGCGCTCCTGCTCATCCAACGGAATGCCCACACCCTCGTCAGAGACGGAGATGACGATCTCTGCCGGTGTAGCACGACCGCGAACTTCGATCTTGCCACCGCGGGGTGAGTACTTGACCGCGTTGGAAACCAGATTGTCCAACACCTGCTCCAGACGCTGAACGTCGCCCAGGATGGGTGGAAAATCATCAGGGAAGGCGAGCGTGAGTTGGTGTTTCTGGGTACGGGCACGATACCGCTCCACGACACGCTGGGCCAAGAGTCGCAGGTCCACCTCGTCGACGTCCCTGAACGGCAGCCCACCGGCCTGGAGACGCGAGGCATCCAGTAGGTCGTCCACCAGGTGCGCGAGCCGGTCGGCCTCCTGTGTGATGTCGGCGAGCATTTCGTCGACCATGTCGTTGTCACGGCGTGCCTCTGGACGCTGGAGCGTCTCGGCATACCCTTTGATAATGGCAACCGGCGTCTTGAGCTCGTGGGATACCACCGAGATGAACGTGTCCTTGATCGCGTCCGCCTCCCGAAATCGTGTGATATCGCGAGCTGTGCCGATGATATTGAGGAGTTGCCCACCACGCGTCATCAGCGGCGCATAGGTAATTCCCAGGGAGACCACGCTGCCATTCCGGCGCCGCAGTTCACCCTCGACGTAGAGAGTACGGCCCTCTTCGGTCGGCCAGCCCTGATCTATAGCATCCTCCAGCGTCAGCCGCGAAGCCCGCCGTGCCCATATGATGATATCCGCGTGCTGGCGATCCACAGCCTCCGCCGCCGGCCATCCTGTCAGCGTCACGAGCGCGCGGTTGAACCGCTCAAATCGGAGATCGGGACGAAGAACCATCACCCCGTCAGCCGTCGATTCCAAGAGGGCATCCAGACGGCGCCGCTCCGTCTCCGCAGATTCGTAGAGCCGCGCGTTATGCACCGCGATGGCGGCATAGTCGGCGAAACTCGCCAGGATCTGGCGGTCATCCGGCGAGAACCTCGAGCTCTGGGCCCTGAAGATGAAGATGACACCCAGTAACTCCTGCTCTGCTATCATCGGAAGTGCGACAACCTGGCGAAGCAAGAGTCCGGTCTCATCCGCTATTGCGCCGAGTTTCTCCGCAAGATCGGGCATCACAAAGTCCTCGATCCGGTCCACATCGGGTACGTCCTCGACCAATGGCCTGAACGAGTCTACCATCGCCGGAGGAAGTCCATAGCTTGCCCAGAAACCGAACCCCCCGCTTTCGTTGGCGAGGGCGATCAGACCCGACTGGCCCTGAAGCATGTCGACGGAAGCCTGCAGAATGAGGCGCAGCACGCCACGGATGCTCAGCCGCGACACCATCGCCCTGGTGATACTGAGCAGGTGATCGCGCTGACGGATACGGAAGTCGTAGATACTCAGTGACATCCTTCACCCACCTAGCTGATTCGATAGAAGCCCAACACCAGAGTGCATGCTGCCTACCTTGTGAAGAACGTGAAGCCTTGGGCCATCTGCAGGGCTAGCTGGCTCACAATCTGGGGAAATAGGCCAAGCGTCACCGTGCCGATCATAAGGGCCAGGATGAGGAACAACACTACGCCATCCTCGCGTGTGGTGTGCCTGTCGCCGACTTGTGTTGGCGATGCCAGGAGCACCCGCACGGCGCTGACGAGACCCATCATAATGCCTGCGCTGCCGGCGAGCGCGATCACCGCCGCGAACAGATTCTGCTCAGCGACAAGGCGATAGAGTCCCCAGCGCGCACTGAAGCCAAGCGAGAGTGGAAAGCCCGCCATCGCGATGCCCCCGAACATGAAGGCCAAGGTGCGCCACGGCACCCGCCAAGCAGCTCCCGAGAGGCCATCAAGCCGATCGTTGCCGTGACCGATGCGCCGTAGGCCGTCAAGCCCCAGCGTCATTAGGCCCAGCGCGAGCGGGCGCGCGATCAGCATCACGATCGTCAAGGAAAGGCCCGCGACCTGACGCGAGCCCAGTGCCAGAAACATCGCGCCGTTGTCCACCAAAGTCGCGTAGCCCACAATCCGGCCAAGGCGTCGTTGTGAGGCAGCCAGCGCCCCACCCAACCCCATCATGACCAGACCGACGATCGTGAAGAGTGAACCGAACGCCGCTTGCTCACTCAGCCAAGAGTAGTTCTCCAGATAGGCAAGCAGCAAGAACCACACCGTACCTATGTTCACCGTGAAGAGGAACGTGACCACAGGCGGCGCGCCATCAGTGGCCACCGTCGACAGCCAGGACTGGAAAGGTACGGCGCCCAGCAGCATCGCCAGCGAGAGACCCAGCAACACCGTGGCAGACTGCAGCAGGCCCAGGTCACTCGGGAAGATCGCGAACTGTTCCAGCAGCAGCTGGGTAACCATCAGGCCCGGCAGCGCCAGCGTGGCGTAGACCATGTACTGCAGGCCACCTTTGGTCTGACCGCCGTAGCGGCTCCCATCGGCAGCCACGATCGGTTCGTGGAGCGGGAAAACGGTCAGAATAGCTGCCATCTCGACCAAGAGCGCAGCGTATACTACCTGGGATACCATCAGAGCCCCTGCCAGACATGCTACGATCGCCAGCCCGGATGCGAAGAAATTCGAGTGCGGCAAGATCCGCCAGGCGACGATGAAGAGCCCGGCCGCCGTAGCACATATGAAGACCAGTGGCAGGCGGTCGACGTCCTCGATCACCAAGATGCGCCCAAGCAACACGAACGGCTCCCCCAGGGTGACCGTGAAGGAACCGATCACGATAGCTCGATCGAGCGGCACGAAGGCCACGAGCCCGGCCACGACGCCTGAGACCCCGGCCGCAAGCCATGCCATCAGTCCGGTCCATCGTCGCATCGCCTGAAGGATAGCCGCTGCAGCAAGCAGCGAGGCAGCGATGAAAAGCGGCCCCGGTAAGCTCACGACGAAGCCTCGGTGACCATGCAGATACGACGTGGCGAGTCCGACAAGCAGATTGACGGCCACCAGGAGACCGCTCACCAACAGACCTGGATCCTGTGACGAATAGAAGATGTCCAACGCTGCCAGAAGGTTGAGTATGCCAACACCTACGATTCCCGGGTCTTCCTCCTCGGTTCCGAAGAAGAGAATGGCCAACACTACAAGGACGAAGCAGGCCAACCCCAGATCTGCCGAGACGTAGGGCAGGGCAAAGCGCTGCGAAGCCAGTCTTGCCACGACCGTCGCGGTGAGAAGGATCAGGATGCGGAACGGCAGGTTCGCAGCCCAACGCAGGACCTTCCCCGGCTCGCGCCGCGACCGCCTGCGGATCCCGGCACTGATCAACAGCGCGCCGCTGATGACCCAGCCCACCAGTACCTTCATCAGCGTTAGCTCGGGACGGGTATCGAAGACGCGCGCGAAGAGCACGCCGATGAAGGCATACTGAACCAGCAGCGCAAGGAAGCGGACACGCCAGGCGTTGATGAGATAGACGACGGCGCCCGCACCGAAGATGCCCCAAGCCGCAGGCAGTGAGACGAACTCAGAGAAGCGGTCCAGCCACGTGACGAAGGAATCCATCAGCTTCCAAGGACCAACAAGACGAGAAGCAGGATCAATACAGACCAGAGCACCGAACCACTCCCTTCCACCACCTCAGCCGTGACGCGCACTACGCCAAGAAGATGCTCGGCGCCTTGCCAGACCGCCCTGTAGAGCCACTGCAGATCAAGGAGCTGGAGCACGGGTCGTGCCTGGCGCCAGGCACGCTGCACGTCCCGTCCCCAGCGTGCCAGCGCAACGCCGCCACTCATCGCAACAACCCACAGGACGAAACCGATGGTAGACGCGACACCCACACGTGAGTTGAGCGTCATAGCGACGAGCGCGACAAGCAGCAGAAGATACCCACCCAGCATTGGGAGCCAGTGCCGTGGCGATGGCGGGCGCACCCGAGCTGTCACACGCCGTGTGATACTTCGAAAGGTTGAGGCCGCGAGAAACGACAGGCCAACCACATAAAGCACCCGCCCTCCCCAGGGAGCGTTCGCCAGAACGGCAGTGTAGAGACCGTACAACGGCGACATCGGCGCTCCGACAAGAAAGACTGCAGCAATCGCCGGCGGCCAGGTCATGTAGAACTCACGCGCGTTGAAGCTCTGGGCCACCAACAACAGGGCAACACAGGCAATCCACACGCCGCCGCCGACCAACAGCATGTCGGCACTCGACAACACTACGCTGCCCGTCACTATCGCGAGGAGCCAGCCCACGATCGCCGGAAGCAGCGCGGCTCGTCCTCGCAGGCTCAAGGCTTTCGCGCCGGACCAGAACACCGATATGCACCCCCAGATTGGAACCCAACCCGGGAGACTATAGGGTCCTGGCAACGAGGCCAGATGATAGAGCAAGGCAATCCCCATCAACGGGTTCATCATGCTCATAAGGGCAAGAGGCCGAGACTGGCGCAGCGTCTCCGTATGGACCATCTGGAAAGGATAGAAACCAATGCGCACAAGGGCGGCAACCGTCATCAAGGTCAGTATGGATCCGGATGGCCGCATCAGCCACCAGAGGCCACTGTCGCCCTCCTGGAGCAGTAAGAGCGAGACCACCCAGAGGATCACCGATGCTAGGCCATTGAGCGCCGAGCCCCACACAACACGTTCACCATCTGAGCCCGCTACGAGCCGAACGACGAACCAGAGCACGTCGAAGACAGTCCACATCGCTAACGTCAGCAGCAGCGATCCCGAAGTGAGTGCCAGCCACGTCACGGTGAGCAGGATCATCAGCAGCATCCCGGTGAGGGGTAGAGCATCGACTCGCTCCGCAGCTGTGACCCATAGAGCACCGCTCGCCCCGACAAGTAGCAACAGAACACACCACCAAGCGGAGGAGGACACATCGAGGACCATCAACCCGCCCGTGACGCCGCTGGGGCTCCAGACCGACAGGATCCAGCGCCCCGCCGACGGCGCAAGCCCCCATATCATAGCCATAGCTGAGACACAGATGGCTGACAAGGGCTTTCGCAATGAGCGGAGTCTCGGGATGGAGCTAACCCCCAAAAGCAACAGGCCGCCGCCGGATCCCAGGTATAGCAAGAGCGGGTAGAAGTACGTCATCATAACTCCAACCGCGAATTCTAGCATAGACAGATCACATGACAAACGGCGCCACCGCACAGGCAGAGGACGGTGGGAAGCCACATGGCATGCGTGGTACACGTGGACCTGCGTGTTGATTCGTCCTACGGGCGTGCTTTCAACAAGACTACCAGCGGCGCATCGTAGACCCGGAAGCTTTCATCCAGGCGTGGAAGCCGCAGTGCGTAACGCGTGCCGCACCGGCTGGCAAGTGTTCTCGGCTCGGGCAGCCCGGCATCGGCCAATGGATCGTCGGTGAGGGCTACTGGGCCGATCCTCGGACAACGCGTATAGATCACCACCGTGCGGGTGAGGAATAGGCTCCGGTACCATGCCAACGTCGCGGCGTGACGGACTGGCTGACGTGCCAATGCCCCATATCCACGTCGGCTGGCCAGGACGATCAGAGAGGCCTCAGCGCGGGCCTGTGACAGAGCACGGGCTTTCGCGGCGCTCTCAACGCCGAGCGTCGACAGCGTGATCTGGGTATACGCATCCGGCTCTTGTGCCGGCAGGGGCACGGGGAGAGGATGGTCCCATTCCTCAATGCCCACAATCCCCCCGACAGCCACGTTCTTGTAGATCCATTCCGATGCCTCGATCCACGGGTGTACGTGATGGTATAGGTTCACCTGGGCCAGGCCGAGCGACACGGTGGGTGCTGCGACAACGATCACCATGGCTGCTCCCTGCCACCACCGGCGGTGCCACACCGTCAAGGCCGCAAGCGCGGCCCAGGCCGACCACCACGGGTACAGCGGCAACAGATAACGTGGGAACTTCACGTATAACCCACCGGTCGCAACGAAGAACAGCACCGGCCAAAGCCAACCGGCCTTGGCCGGCAGGGATTTCCACGAGGCGGTCCTGATCGCGGCAACCACCAGCCCCAGGACGCCAAACAGGGTTGCAGTCGGACCGAGGCCCCACAGCGCCATCTGGGTCAGCGGATAGACGTACGGCAGCGTGCCCTCATACTGTCGCGTGTAGGGGAAGTCGAATCGCCCGCTAGCCATCAGACTCTGAACAATAGGACCCCGCCAACATGCCGCGGGTGACAACAGAGGCCACGGAGAGGCCAGGACGAAGGTCAGCACCGCGATCCCCACGACTCGCCCCACCCGATGCCACGCAGTTGGCCCCTTGGCCGGAGATATTGCCCAATACGCGGTGGTCACCAATGGCGCGATGGCCAGCACAGTGGAGACTTTGCACGCAATCGCAAGACCTAGCAAGGCACCCGACATGCGCCACTTACGACGACACACGGCCAGCACGGCTCCCGATACGCACGCTGTCGCGAGCGGGTCAACGGTGAAGAAATGGGCCTGCTGCACGAGGAACGGCGCAAAGGCTGCCAGGGTGCCCGACAGGAGGCCGGCCCTGCGTCCGGCGACCCATTGACCGCACGCACCGGCGATCGCCACGATGATTACCCCGACCAACCCTGAGATAAGGCGAGCGGTGTAGAGGGGGTCAGCATGAGGGGCCGTCAGCACAAGCAAGCGTGCCAGTGTGACCGGAAGGTGCCCGTATGGGAAATCAGGCGCCACCGCACAAATGTCACCGTAGAGGGGAACCTGGGCAGCTACGCCGAGGAGATACCGCTCATCGGGATGCGCTGCGATCCCCGAATCCCAATCGGGATGTGTCAAGCGAAGCCCGGCAGCCACCAACAAGAGGCACACCCAGAGCCCCCACGAAGCAATCACGCGCAAATCGCGCACCGCCCTGTGTGTCGCGCGCTGTCGAGCCCCTCCGAAGCTATCCACGCGGCCAGTATAGCACCGGACCCAGCGGCCGCATCGGAGGATCCCATATCAACCATGCAAACGCCCGCTGGCGGTGCTCTGACCGGACGAGACACCTGGCTTGACAAAAAGACGCCTCCGTTTAGAATGAGCACAGTTGGGAAACATATCTCTGGGAGAAGCAACATGATGACAACAGCAACCTATCTACGCTTCAGGACGATGCCGGCCACAGGTCCGGCAAGTCTGCCTTGTCGCAGTGCGCCTCCCGGAAGGTTAGAATAACCAAACTCTAGCGAAACGGCCGTGGATCACTGCGATCCCACGGCCGTTTTTTGTTGCACCGATAGTCAGGCCGTGGGCTCTATACCACGGCCTTTCTTGTTGCCCGGGCCCGTCAGAGGGCCAACGTCAGACGAAGGAGCGAACGATGTCGAACACAAAGGTGCAAGAAGAGGGAATGCTGGCGGTTGACGAAGTGGAGATGGAAGGGGTCCGCTTCCGTAACTACAGGGGCGAAGAGGACTTGCCGGCTATGCTGGCCGTCATCGACGGAAGCAAGGCAACTGATGGCGTCGAGCGTTCCGAGACACTGGATGACCTAAGGCGCAACTACGCGCACCTGGTCAACAGCGATCCGACGGTCGACGTGACGCTGGTCGAAGTACGAGACGCCGTCGTCGGGTATGCCCGCGTCTGGTGGCAGCAGATCGACGGTGGCCCACTTGTCCTCGGACACTTCGCCTCCTTGCTCCCGGCGTGGCGCGGCAAAGGCATCCGGAGGGCGATGCTTCTGCGCAACGAGAGGCGCCTGCGGGCCATCGCCGCCAGAAACAGCACGAGCGCCGAGCGGACCTTTGAGTGCTGGACCCAGGCAGGGGAGAGCGACTGGATCGCGCTTCTGGAACGCGAAGGCTACCAGCCCATCCGCTACGGGTATGGCATGGTACGCAGAGAGCTGGAGCACGTCATCGCGGTCCCGATGCCGGCCGGGCTCGAGGTAAGGCCTGCCGCGCCGCAGCACTACCTGCAGATCTGGGCCGCGGCGCGGGAAGCTTTCCGCGATCACTGGGGCTTCTCCGAGGCAGAGTGGGCCGACTCGAACTTCGCTGCCTGGCAAGAGAGCCCGACGTTCGATCCGGCGCTGTGGCAGGTAGCCTGGGATGGCGCCGAGGTCGCTGGGATGGTCCTCAACTACATCGATGAGACAGAGAACCGGGAGTACGCTCGCAGGCGAGGCTATACGGAGACCATCTGTGTTCGTCGGCCATGGCGCCGGCGCGGGTTGGCGCGTGCGCTGATCGCGCGAAGCCTGATTATGCACCGGGAACTGGGTATGACAGAAGCCGCGCTGGGTGTGGATGCGGAGAACCCAAACGGGGCCCTGGCGCTCTACGAGAGTATGGGCTACACGGTTTTTCAGCGCGATACCGTCTATAGAAAGCCGCTGAATGCTGAGGCGGCTGAGATGCGGGAGGTCGGAGATGAAAATCATACGAGAACACGTGGGTGAGACACCTGAGAGGATCTGCCACACCCTTGAGCTTCCGGCCAACGGTTGCGGCGACAAGGCCGATGATATCGTCGTCGCGATCGATGAGGACTTCCTATCGTGGTTCTACATCGCGCCAGGCGCGCCACTGTCCTCGACGAGTCTGCGTCTCCTGGAGCTCGCGCGCAGCCTCATCGGGCCTGGTGCGTGGGCCGTGGTCCAGGTACGCGACGTCGATGATCCCTCGTGGATGGCAGACGCCGGGCTCTGCAAGATTGAGAGCTATCCGAATGCCGCGCATCACCCGACGGCGGTCAACGTCTACGTCGTTCAGGTTATGCCCGGCATACGGTCCTCATGACCGTCTCGAGGAAGGCGCAGGAGGCCTGCGCGCAAGTGCGCGCAGGCCTCCTGTCGCGCTGTCGGACCGCAGATCCGCCCGGTGCTGTCCCTCGGATCATTCCAGAGGCAGAGGGTAATCCGCAGGATCCAAACCGATGAGTCGCAGCGGATTCTCAAGTCCAACCCGCACCAGATCGTCCGGCGTGAGGTGTCCGATCTTGGCCAGCACGTCCATACAGTCCCGCATCGTGGCAGTCGATCCCACCAGGCACTGTTTCTCCGGGTTGTAAAGACGCCCCGACGGCTCCAGGATCGCGTGGTTCCCCAGCACGTCATACTCCCCAGGTGGCATCCCTGCCACCGGCGACGCATCGCTAACGACGATCAGACGCTCAACCCCTTTCGCCCGCACCATCGTGCGAAGCACATCCAGGGGAAGATGATGCCCGTCGGCGATCACCATCGCTGTGAAGTCGTCGTTGCCCAGGCCGGCCCAGATCGGGTTCGGGTGCCGCGGGAGCATGTTGGGGAGCCCATTCCCTAAGTGCGTCAGCGCGGTCGCACCGGCGTCATGCATCCGGTGCAGCGCCGCTGCGTCAAACAGTGAGTGCCCAATCGACACGGTAACGCCCTGCGTCGCCGCAGCGTGCGCTACCTCCGCTGCGCCGGGCGCCTCAGCCGCCAGCGTGAGCAGGCGCACCTGGCCCCCACCGAGATCGAGCAGCTCGTCAAGAAGCGCGACGTCGGGGTCCACGACATACCGGGAATCGTGTGCACCCACGGCGCCCGGCTCTCGCGAGATGAACGGCCCCTCGAGGTGCAGGCCCAGCACACGCCCCGAGAACTCCCCGGAGGTCGCAAGGCCCGCGAGCAGAGGAAGGTTGCGCCGGTAGACCTCGTGAGGGCTGGTGATGACGGTGGGCAGAAAGCCGGCCGTCCCACGAGCCAGCAGATCGCGGAAGGCGCGCGAGGCCGCCTCACGCGAGAGGCCGGGGTCCGAGAAGTCAACGCCCCCGAACCCGTTGACCTGCAGATCAACGAAACCGGGTATGACCCCGCTATTGTGGTAGGTCATTGGCACATCTTCTCCTTTTCGCGGGCATGGCCTTCCGGGTTGCTGGCAGCAACCCGGAAGGCTATCAGCCACTGAAGGACAGCCGGACAGGCTGTGAGATCCGTGCAATCTGCTTCATCTGTGATTCAGACGTCAAGCAGCGATGCCGCGGGTCTATCCAGGTACAGATCGCAGTTAGGGTGCTCCTGCAGAATGGACGAGGGCAACTCGTTCGTCACTGGGCCTTCGACCGCTTTCTGCACAGCCACGGCTTTCCGCGCGTCGGGTACCGTACAGACGATAGCCCGGCTCTTCATGATCTGGCGTATGCTCATCGAGATCGCCTGGTCAGGCACATCCGCCAACGTGGGGAACCACCCTTCGCCGAGCTGCTGCCGCCTGCACGCCTCGTCGAGATTCACAACGAGGTAGGGCTCGTCGGTCCCGAAATCGGCAGGCGGATCGTTGAACGCCAGATGACCGTTTTCGCCGATCCCGATACACGCCACGTCGATGGTCAACGCCTGGATCAGGTCCCCTACCCGTCGGCATTCTGCCTGCGGATTGGGATTCCCACCATTGATGTAATGAAACGCTCCCAGCGCGGGCACCTTTTCGACGAAGCGCTCTCGCAGGTAACGTCGGAAGCTCGCCGGGTGAGACACCGGCAGGCCGATGTACTCATCCAGATGGAAGACCGTCACCTTGGACCAGTTCACGTCCTGTGCAACCAGGCTTGACAGCATCTCAAACTGGCTCGCCCCGGTGGCGAGGATCAGGTTGGCCTCACCGCGGGCCCCGATTGCCTCTGCGAGTACCCTTGCGGCCTGCGCCGCTGCTGCACTTCCCATTTCGTCTTTGGAGTCGTAGATATGGATATGCATCGTACCTCCAGGAATGTGCTCGTCTGAAGTACGGTCGCGAGGGCCGCACGCGCACGATTCTAAGAGACCGAACCGGAGTTGTCAACTCGCTATCGCATGTAGTTGCGTCCCCAGTCACGCCGCGATATAATCGGGGAGTTGGTGTCCCAGTTGCGGAGCGATCGCCACTGGGTCGGGGCAGCTGACGGTGTCCATCATACTTTCAGGGAGGAGTGGAATGGCTAACGAGGAGCGGATTGTCGAGATCATCAGTAAGGTACCACTGTTCGAGAACCTCAAGCGGCGCCAGCTACAAAGCCTCGCCAGAATCTTTGTCGAGCGCCCGTGCGACGAGGGCGAGGTGATCGTGCCGCAGGGACGCGACGGCTATGGATTCTTCGTGATCGCATCGGGCGCAGCAAAGGCGGTACGTCAACGAAGCGATGGCTCAGAGACCGTGGTGAATACCTTCGGACCGTCTGACTTCTTCGGCGAACTGGCCCTACTGGATAGTGGACCACGGACGGCCTCCGTCATCGCCACCGAGCCCACGCACTGTCTGATCCTGCCCCGTGAGAACTTCCTGGGTGCTCTGCGCCGAGATGGAGATCTCGCCGTAGAGATCCTCATCGAACTCGCGAAGCGCTTCCGGACGGCTCTTGACGGTGCCTGAGCGGTACCTTCCCTGAACCCAAGGTCAGGGCGTCCGACATTCAGAGTGGCTCAGGATTCCGCACTCTCAAGGGTCCGTATGGACCGATGGTGCCATTGAGATGAACTGCCCAACGTGCGGCTTCGCAGCGGATGCCGATGACCATTACTGCGGCATGTGCGGCACGCGCTTGGCCCAGACCTGTTCCATCTGCGGCGCTGTCGTTCCCTACGTCTACCGCTATTGCAGCCGGTGTGGCGCTCAGCTCGTACTGACGCAGAATGCCCGTGACGACTCACGGGCCTTGCGAGCCGGCACACAGGCTGCACCCCAGAGCGACAGCGCGGCTATGCCCGACCTCCGCCAAAGCTCGACTGCTGCGATCGAACCACACGAGGGAGACGCCCTGCTCGCGGGTGAACGGCGCGTCGCGACGATCATTCTCGCAGACGTCCAGGGATCCACGGACCTGTTGGAGAAGGTCGGTAGCGAGCGATGGGTCGAGATGATGAATCACGTCTTCAAGCTCCTCGAAGCCGAGATATACCGTTTCGGAGGTACGGTGGACCAGTTCCGCGGCGACGGACTGGTAGCCTTCTTCGGCACCGTCGTTGCTCACGAAGATGATCCCGAACGGGGCGTGTTGGCTGCCCTCGCCATGCAGCGCGCCGTCAGAGTCTACGCAGCCGAGTTAGCTCGGCGCGAGAGTATCGACCTTTCACTAAGGGTCGGCGTCAACACCGGAGAGGTCATCGTTGCCAATGTGGGCGATGACCAGACCCACAGCGAAGACACTGCGATGGGCGAGGCCATCGCCCTGGCCGCTCGGATGGAGCAAGCGGCAGAAGCCGGCACCGTTCTCGTCAACGAAAACACTTACCACCTCGTCGAGGGCCAGTTCGATTGGCTCGCACTGGGAGAGATCCAGGTCAAGGGCATCAGCCACCCGGTCTCAGTCTACCGCCCCCTGGCCTCAAGGCTGTCGCCCGAGCGATCCCAGGAGTACGACGTGATCACGCCGCTGATCGGGCGCGAGGCCGAGTTGGCCACGCTTGTCGATTGTGTAGATGAGCTGCGCGAGGGACGCGGCAGCATCGTGATGGTCACGGGCGAGCGCGGCATGGGCAAGTCCGTGCTACTCCAGGAATTCCGCCGCCATCTTGCCAGGCAAGAGGCGCTGTTGGCCGAGGTGTCTATCGCCGAATCGCCGGGCGGGGACGGCGCCGGCCCGGAGCGGCTCGGAGAACTCAGGACGGTGCTTGAGCCTCAGCCCCGGACACGTGAGCTCCGCGGCAGGGCGCGGTCCTACGATCAGTCCCAGCCATACGCGATGTGGCACGACCTGATGCAGCATTGGCTGGGTGTGGGGAAGGATGAGTCCAAGGAGAGCATCCGCGACAGGCTCCGCGCGCAGGTCGAGGCACTCTGGGGAGATAGCATGGCCGAGACTTACGCCGATCTCGCCAAGTTTCTCGGGCTCCCGCTGGAAGCATCAGATGCCGAGCAGATCAGGCGTCTGGACGCCGACGGCCAGCGGCAGCGCCTGTTCCTGGCAGTCCGGCGCTGGGTGGAAGCGCTGGCCCGGCAGGGGCCTCTCATTATCAACTTCAACGACATGCACTGGGCCGATGCAACGTCCCTCGATCTGCTCAGATATTGCCTGCCCCTGTGCGATTACCTTGAGCTCCTTTGGCTCTTCGTGTTCCGGCCCGAGCGGGGATCAGTGGTATGGGACCTGCGACACGACATCGAGACAGAGTATCCTCATCGTCTGACCACCGTGACGTTGGAGCCTTTTGGCCTTGAGGAGAGCCGGGCCCTTCTCGACCACATGATCGGACCTGACGTCCTGTCCGAGGAGACGGTCAATCTCATCATTCAGAGAGCAGAAGGCAACCCGTTCTACACACAGGAGCTGGTGCGGTCACTCATTGCGGACGGAGTCCTGGTGCGGGAGGCCATCACCAACCAAGATGGGGAGACCGTCGAGGCATGGCGTGCTGCCCAGCCCGTGACAACGCTGAGCCTGCCTGACAGCTTGCAGGGACTGCTGATGGCGCGCATCGACCGCCTGGCATCTGCCGAACAGCAGGTCCTCCAGCGGGCGGCCGTCATCGGCTCGATCTTCTGGTCGAACGTCCTTGTAGCCATCACACCCGACATCACGGATCTCCGGACCCACTTGACATCCCTGCAGCGAGCGCAGCTCATCGCCGAGAGGGGCAGAGGACCGGACCTTGGCGTCGAGTACATCTTCGAGTCGAAGCTCATCCGCGACGCGGCATACGATAGCCTCCTCAGCTCGCAGAAAACTGTCCTCCATCTCCAGATTGCGGAATACCTCGAGGCCGTGTGCGAGGTAGATTCGGCGGCGCGGGACCAGGGGCTCTACCTTGGAGCCCTGGCATACCACTATCAGAATGCCAGACGACCCGAGAAGGAGCTCTTCTTCACCCTTAAGAACGCCGAGCGTGCGAAGAGCATCTATGCCAACGTGGAAGCCAGCCAGCATTACAGTCAGGCCCTCCGGTTGCTCGACCAGATTGGCGAGCCAACGACTGATCGAAGCTCGCGTTGTGAGTGGCTGAAAGAGCGGTTCCAAGTCCTGATTGGACGTCACAAGGTCTGGTACCTTATGGCGCAATTCGACAGGATGTGGGCCGATGCCAAGGCGTTACTGCCCCTGGCCAGGGAGATCGGCGACGATCCGGCACTTCTCGCTGACGCCCTCTTGCGCCAGCCGGGCGTCGGCGACTACCAGAATCGTGCCGACATACAGGCGGGCATACCCCTAGCTCTTGAGGCCCTTGAGATCTCGCGCCGGTTGGGCGACCCTGTTCGCGAGTTGGAGAGTATGATCAGCGTGGTCAACCAGCGGCTGGCTCTAAGCGACCCTTCGTGGCAGCCCCTGGCCGATGAAGCGCTCGAGCTTGCGCGCGAAGCCGGCGAACGAACCTACGAAGCGCGTCTCCTGGTCGGGCTGGGCGGCATCCACGCCTTCAGCGACCAGCCCGAACGGGGAATGGAGTATATCGAAGCTGCTACGGCCCTGGCGATGAGCGAGGGCATTGAGGACAAGGTCGTCCAGATGACGCTGCTGAATCTGCTCGGCCTGGAGTTTGAGCGCAGCGGTGATTACTACCGCCTGCTCACAGACTACCAGCAGGAGCGCCTGCACGCCAGTCGAGAGATCGGTCACCGCCCACTGGAGGGCCAGGCTCTCCAGGCCTGCGGCAGGATCACCGGCATCTACCTGGGTGACTACGCCTCGGCCCTGGGCGCTCTGGAGGATTGCCGTCGCATCTTCGAAGGGTCCCCCGACGAGGCCTATCCGTTGTTCCACGTTGCCCAGATCCAGGTGGCTCAAGCTGAGCACGCGGAGGCCCGCGCTACACTCGACCGAATTGATGAGATCGGCGAGTGGGTGCCCGACCGGGGCCATGCCTCCCATCTGCTTGTGGAAGCCACTCTCCACAATGCCGAGGGAGCCAGAGCTGCTACCATGGCTGATGCTGAGACGGTAGTGAGATCCCTCACGTCAGCAATTACGCTCTGCTGCACGGTGCGCGATCTCACGCGGGCTAATCCCCTTGTCTCCGAGCAGTACGAGATGGCCGCCTGCACAAAGGTGACGGTTGCATACCTCGGGCTTGCGCACACCGTGCCCGATCGCGAACAGGAGTACCTCGCTCTGGCGCTGGAAGCAGCCGAGCGGGCGCACGAGATCTACCAGGCTTTTGGGTTCGCGCAGATCATTGAGTGCGTCAGTGAGGAGGTGCTCTTCCGATACAGCCAGGCCCTTGCTGCCAATCAACGGCAGGACCAGGCTCAGCGATTCCTCAGGCGCGCCTACGACGAAGTGATGCGGAAACACGCGCTGATTCCCCCCGACAGCCACTTCCGGCGGACCTACCTGGAACAGATCCCGCTTCACCGCGAGATCCGCGCTGCCTACGCGGCCCGTATAGGGTCGATCCTGACCGATGCCGGCTCGCTGTGGGGACAACCGGAAGCTACCCCACCATCATGAAGAAGGGCCGGGGAACGCCCGTGTAGGCGTTCCCCGGCCCTTTAGCTAGCCCACTGCCGCGAGGCAGTTCGATGGCCTACGGGTTGCGAATTGCGGCTTGCGCGGCTGCCAGGCGGGCAACCGGCACACGGTAGGGCGAGCAGCTCACGTAGTCCAAGCCGACGCGGTGACAGAAGTCGATCGACTTCGGCTCACCACCGTGCTCACCGCAGATACCCACCTCGAGATCGGGATTCGCGGCGCGTCCTTCCTTGACACACATCTCTACGAGCCGCCCCACTCCCTCCTGATCCAGGACCTGGAAGGGATTTTCGGGCAGGATGCCACGCTCGACATACTGCAGCAGGAACTTGCCCTCGGCATCGTCGCGGCTATAGCCATACGTCATCTGGGTTAGGTCGTTGGTCCCGAAGGAGAAGAACTGCGCGTGCTTGGCGATCTCGCCGGCCGTCAGAGCCGCGCGCGGCACCTCGATCATCGTGCCGAACACTGCGGGTACCTCGATACCCTCCTCGCGCATCACGTCCTTGGCGACGGGCTCCAGCTTTCCGCGCTCCAGAGTCAACTCGTTGACAACGCCTACCAGGGGAATCATAACCTCAGGATGTACGTCGATCCCACGCTTCGCGCAGCGACAGGCCGCCTGGAAGTAGGCGCGGGTCTGCATCTCGGTGAGCCCCTTGTACATGATGCCCGCGCGGCAGCCGCGCAGACCCATCATCGGGTTGACTTCCCACATACTTTCGACGATGCGGAGCATCTTTTCGGCGGAGTCCAGCTTCATACGAAGCTGATCGAGCTCCTCGAAGCTCTTGGCATTCGCCAGGATCTCCATCTTCAGGGTGTAGACTTCATCCGTCAGCTCTTCCCGGTTGGGCAGGAATTCGTGCATCGGGGGATCGATCAGGCGCATGATGACGGGCTTGCCGTCCATCGCCTCAAAGACGCCCTCGAAGTCCTGCTCCTGGAACGGGAGCATATCATCCAGCGCGGTCTGCCGTTCCTCGTCCGTCTCGGCGATGATCATACGTACGACGGCATCGCGAGCGCGCTCATCAAAGAACATATGCTCGGTGCGGCACAGGCCGATGCCCTCGGCGCCGAAAGCTACGGCCCGGCGCGCGTCGTGCGGAAGGTCAGCATTGGTACGAACCCCAAGCCTCTTGACCTCATCTGCCCAAGCCAATAGCGTGATCAGGTCCTGTTGCTCCTCGAACTGGCTGGCGATCATCGGAACTGCGCCGGCAAAGACCTCGCCGGTGTAGCCATCGATCGAGATCACGTCGCCTTCGTGGATCACAGTGCCGTCTGGCGCCGTAAACTGCTTGCGGTTGGGATCCACCGAGATCTCACCACAGCCGGCGACGCACGGGAGGTTGTTGCCGCGAGCCACAACAGCGGCGTGGGACGTGGCGCCACCCTTCTGCGTCAGGACACCCTTGGAGGCCATCATCCCGGGTACGTCGTCGGGAGACGTTTCCGGTCGCACGAGTACGACGTCCGCCCCGTCTGCCGCCATCGCCATGGCGCGGTCCGCATTGAACACAGCCTTACCGACGGCTGCTCCAGGCGATGCATTCAGGCCGCGAGCAATCGCGGTCTTCTTTGCCGATGGATCAAACGCCGGCCGTAGCAACTGCTCCACGTGCGCCGGCTCCACCCGCATCAAGGCCTCTTTCTTATCGATAACGCCCTCAAGCACGAGGTCAACAGCGATCGTGACGTGAGCCGCCGCCGTGCGCTTGCCGGTCCGGGTCTGGAGCATCCAGAGCTTGCCGCGCTCCACCGTGAACTCCATATCCTGCATATCGCGGTAGTTCTTCTCCAGCATCGCGACGATGTCGAGGAACTCCTGATAGGTCTTGGGCATGACCTCTTCCAGACTGGGATATCGCTTAGCGCGCTCCGCTTCGGAGATCCCCTGGCGCTTCGCCCACTCGAGGGAACCGGCCAGGCTGATCTGTTGTGGCGTGCGGATGCCGGCGACGACGTCCTCGCCCTGCGCATTGACGAGGAACTCGCCGTAAAGGTACTTATGCTCGCCGGTGCTCGGGCTGCGGCTGAAGGCCACGCCCGTCGCCGAGTCATTGCCCATGTTGCCGAAGACCATCGTGCAGACGTTGACAGCCGTGCCCCAATGGTGAGGAATCCCCTCGTGATTCCGATAGGCAACGGCGCGCGGCGCGTTCCACGAACTGAACACGGCCTTGATCGCGAGATCGAGCTGCTTGTACGGGTCGGTCGGGAAGTCCTCCTCAAACCGCTGCCTGTACATCTTCCGGTATTCGTCGACCAGCCACTTCAGGCCGTCGAGGCTAACCTCGGTATCGAGTTCGACACCCTCTTTTTCCTTGATGTCGTCGAGCTTCTCCTCGAAATACGAGCGGTCGTATCCCATCACGATATCGGAGAACATCGTGACGAACCGGCGATAGGCATCGTAGGAGAACCACTCGTTGCCCGTAAGCTCGGCCAATGCCGCCCGGGTCTCGTCGTTGAGCCCCAAGTTCAGTACCGTGTCCATCATACCGGGCATCGATTGGCGGCCGCCTGAGCGAACCGATACGAGCAGCGGGTTCTTGGGATCACCGAACTTCTTGCCTGTCTGCTTCTCGATATCCCTCATTGCCTCGAGTGTCTGCTGCCATACGCCGTCGGCAAACTCTCCCGTCTCCATATAGGCAACGCAAGCTTCAGTCGTAAGGGTGAAGCTCGGAGGCACGGGCGCGCCGGCGGCGGTCATCGCAACCAGGCCGGCCCCCTTACCGCCGAAGATCTCCTTCATCTCGTCTAGACTCGGCTCGTGCCCCAACACCTCGGCGTAGGCATCTTTGCCGTTACGAGCTAGGTAAACCCACTTCTTTGTCATTCGCTATCCTCCAAGCGTGTGCTAAGAATAACATCTGCGTAAGTATACAGTAAACAAGGCGGGACGCAAGAAGTGCTGAGGACCCCTGTCATGGTCCAGCGTCCTCCAACTGACTTCCCACGACCCTGCGCTGCAGAACGTACCAGTCTGCCACGGTAAAGAATCGGTCCCCAGGGTTCATTAGCGGTCCGATCTGCCCGCCATTCACCCTATCGTCCATCCCATACGTGTACACCGGGACATAGAGCGGCAGTGCCGGCAGCTCCTGCATAAAAAGCTGCTGGAATTCACGATAGAGGCCCAGCCGTTCGTCCCGTCGCACCGTCATCCGCGCCTGCTCCACCAGCTCACTGATCCGCCGGTTCTGGAACCCGGCGTAGTTCTGCCCTTGGCCGGCGAGGGCCTGCGTCTCGTGCCAGAAGGGATAGGGGTCGGGATCCCCGGGGATGACCAGCCGGGCAAGGGCAGCTTGGTAGCTGCGCGAATCCAGAACGCCGGTCAACGCCAAAGCAGGCACGCTCTCCACCGTGACCGAGACCCCCATCGTGCGCCATTGGTCGGCCACGTCATCCGCGACGGACTTATCGAGCGGGTCACTGGACGTCACGAGTGTGAAGGCCAGTGGCGTGCCATCGCTCTTGTGCAGCGTCTCTGTGACCGTGGCACGCTGCCATCCCGCCTCAGCCATCAAGTTCGCAGCCTGATCCGGGTCATACTCGTACGTGGGAACGCCGTCAATGGTGTAGGCCCACGTGCCCGGAATCAAGGGCGTCTGTGGGAGGACTGCCTGCCCCAGCAGCACGTCATCGACAAGACGCTGGCGATCGAGACCGTACATCAGCGCCTGTCGGACCGTGGTGTCACCGAACGGCAGCGTGTCGGTCAGTAGCTCGTTGAAGTAGATCATCGACATCTCGGCGGTGGGCGCCGAGAAAAGCCGCAGGTTGGGCTCCGCAAAAGCCTCCGGGAGGATGTCCACCGGAATCCGGGCCACCCCCTCCACGATGCCATCCTGATAGGCCTCGAAGGCAGCGCGCGGCGTCGGGTAGAACCGCAGCACGATGTTCTCCAGGTAGGAGCTCCGCCCGTAGTAGCGAGTGAACCGCTTCAGCGTAACCGAGGCGATGTGCCCCTCACCCAGTTCCACACCGGTGACGTGGAAGGGCCCCGTACCCACAGGCTCGCGGTTGAAATCCAGCCGTGCGAGGTCGGCTGCATTGATGCCGTGTAGCAGGTGTTCGGGGAGCAGTCCAATCGTCGTGTAGTCCATGAAGGGGGCGTAGGGCTCCTTCAGAACAAAGCGCACAGTGTAGTCGTCGAGCTGGGTCACTTCGACGGAGCGCCAGAGCTCCCCCACATCGGGGCGGCCCGGATAGTCTGGATCCTGAAGCAGCTCGGTCGTGAACACGACATCGGCGGCAGTGACGGGATACCCGTCGTGCCACACGACGTTACGGTTCAACGTGACGGTATACGTGATGCCACCACCCTCGATCTCCCATCCGGAGGCCAGATCGGGCTCGACCTCGCCGTTCATGGCGAGTCGCGTGAGGCCGCTAAAGACAAGCGCGGCGACATCCCTATCTGCGTCGTTGTAGGAGCTCAGCAGGGGGTTGAGCGATTGCGGATAGCCACCCACACTCTCTACGTAGGTACCGCCGGGAGCCGGTCTGAACTCCGTGGTGTAGGTGGAAGCGATGTAGGCCAGGATCGATGCGGCTACCAGGAAGCCCACACCGACCAGCATAACTTGCCATCCAATACGCCGAAACATAGGACTCGACCTAATCTGCTGGATCGACCTGGCCGCGGAAAACAAAAAGGACGAAGCCGAAGCGGGGCGACGCCCGCCGCTCAGCCCTCGTCCTTCCGGTCAGTGAAGTCCGGCTAGCCAACGACCAGAACGTTGACGATGGCTACCAGGAAGAACAATACAGAGGTAACTATGGTCAAGCGAAACAGCATCAGCTCCGGACCCCGCCGCTTCCGGATTAGGCTGGTCTGCGTGCCGCCGAAGATGCCGCCCGCACCGCCACTGCGGACATCCAACAGCACCAGGCTGACGAGCGCAACGCCCAGGATAATCTGCACGATGTTCAGGTATGTCTGCATTCTCTTCTTTCCTCCAGAGGCTACTGGGGCGATTATAACACGTCAGGCCAGGATGACAACGCAGGGCCCGCCCTCATGTGATACGCTCGTAGAATAGGGGCAAGGCCGCCACCCGATCCTCAGTGATTCGCACTGCGTCACGAACCCGACGGCCGGCTTGCTGCCCGGCGCTCTCAGATGCCGCGTGGACAGTGAAGAGCGGCTGACCCGGATCGACACGGTCCCCGATTTCGACGTGCACCACCACGCCAACTGCGTGGTCGATCTGTTGCCCCTTCTCCTCGCGCCCGCCGCCAAGCCCGACGACCGCCATACCGATCTCGTCCGCCGCCATCCCTGCCACATAGCCGGCTTCGGCTGCCTCGACGGTGAGGACCACTGGCGCCTGTGGAAACCGGTCGGGATCATCCACGTACCCCGGGTCTCCGCCCTGCGCTTCCACCAGCTGTCTGAACTTGGCGAGTGCGGCACCTGACGCAAGCACCTCCATAGCCAGCCGTATTCCTCCATCGAGATTCGTCGCCACGCCTCCGAGATGGAGCATCTCGCCGGCAATGCGTACGCTGTGATTCACAAGGTCACCCGGCCCGCCACCCCGCAGGGTCTCCAGCGCTTCTATGACTTCGAGGGCATTGCCGATGGCCTTCCCGAGCGGCTGGTTCATATCGGCAATGTGGGCCACTACCTTGCGGCCTACCTGCTGCCCGATTCGCACCATATCTACAGCGAGGGCGCGGGCGTCGTCCAGCGTCTTCATGAACGCACCACTGCCCACCTTCACGTCCAGGACGATAGCATCGGCGCCGGCGGCTATCTTCTTGCTCATAATCGAGCTCACGATCAACGGCAGGCTCGGCACCGTTCCCGTTACATCGCGCAGCGC
Organism: uncultured Chloroflexia bacterium; assembly: GCA_963775195.1. Taxonomy (GTDB): domain Bacteria; phylum Chloroflexota; class Anaerolineae; order B4-G1; family SLSP01; genus PWVB01. The sequence continues at coordinate 138,742 of CAVZIC010000015.1, read as the reverse complement.
ATAGAGCTTGCCGTCAGCCGGCGCCAGATCGGCCGATTGTCCTGTGAGCACGATGCCGATCCGACGCAATTGATCTTTGAACTCCGCCACCGAAAGATCCACCCGGTAGCCCGGGATCGACTCCAGCTTGTCGAGGGTGCCGCCGGAGAAACCCAACCCCCTGCCCGACATTTTGCCCACCGGCAATCCTGCCGCGGCGGCGGCAGGCACAGCCACAAGGCTGACTTTGTCGCCCACCCCACCTGTCGAGTGCTTGTCCACCACGGTGCGAGCCACATCGCTGAGGTCGAGCATCTCCCCCGAGTGAGCCATTGCCAGGGTCAGATCCCGCGTTTCGTCGCCCTCCATGCCTCGTAGAAAAATCGCCATCAACAGCGCGGATGCCTGGTAATCGGGAATCCTGCCGGCCGTGTAGCCGCTTACAAAGAACTCGATCTCTTGCGCGCTCAGACGCCCGCCGTCACGCTTCTTCTCGATAACGTCCGTCATCCGCATAGATCCCGGCCTCCTGCTTGGCGTATCTGGGGGAATGCCCTTATTCCTCCACATCACCGGCGTAGAACGCAAAGCCCAGAGTGCCCGGGCCGCCGTGTGTTCCGACGACCGGAGAGAGGACGCGTGAGTAGAGTCGCTTGGGTCTCAGTCTCTGCTCTACCATCTCAGTGAACTGCGGCAGATCGCCGTCGGCCTCAGCCTGCATGATCGCCAGCTCAGTGGGTCGTTGTCCTCCGAGCCGGCTCTCTGCGATCTCGATCACTCTGCGCAACGACTTCCCCCGGCTCCGCACCTTCTCCAGCGGCTCGACACGCCCACCCTCGATAGTGAGCACAGGCTTTAGGTTGAGCGCCGATCCCAACAGCCGGGCCGCCCCACCGATCCGTCCCCCGCGATGCAGGAATTCGAGCGTATCTACGGCGAAAATCACGTGAAGGTTCTCTTTGCAGCGCTCGACTTCCCGCATAGCTGCCTCCACGGACTTCCCAGCCGCCGCTGCGCGCTGTGCCACCAATGTGACCAGACCGAGGCCCATCGACACAGAGCGGGAATCCACCAACTCAATCCTAAGGTCCGGACGTGTCTCCGACAGTTGGGTCTTGGCCTGAGTCGCGGACGTCATCGTGCCGCTCATGTCAGCCGAGATAAAAACGCCGAGAATCGTGTCCGTCTGCTGCTGATCGGCAACCTGCTGGAAGAAATCGATGAAGGCACCGGCGGATGGCTGCGAGGTCTTGGGGAAATCCTTCCTCTGGCGCAGCCACTCGTAGAACGTGGGCGCATCCAGCGTCACCCCATCCAGATATGTCTCATTCCCCCAATGCACGGTCAGGGGAATCACGGGTATGCCCAACTCCTCTGCCAACCCCGGTGATAGGTTGGATGTACTGTCGGTCACCACAGCAAAGCGCCTCATGATAAGTCCTTTCTGCCAGAAGAGGATGAATGATCCCGGGAATGTGCGGTCTCGATCCAAGAGAGACCCCTGGGATTCTACCCTGATCGCCGGCTCAGGACAACCTCGCCCGTCGTCTGTGGTTAACCCCCTGTGCAGTCGGGGTGACAGCCCGACGCTTCCTCAACCTCAACCCTGGCATCCGGCAGTTCAGTCTCCACGTGGCGTATCCGCGGATTGGTCCACACAGCCGCACTCGCGATCATCATGAACAAGCCGGCCAGCACGAAGAGCAGCCCGATCCCACGTCCCGGTCCCGTCCCGATGGCCAAGCCCACCGGCCCTGCCGCAAGCAGCCCGCCGGGCACCATCAGGGGTTGAAAGATCCTATCCGCCAGAGGGCCGGCGAGCAGGTACGCGATGGGCGATATCGACCGTGCGATCATGCTCCGCGTAGCAAACACGCGGCCTTGTACGTCAGGCGCGATCTTCGCCTGGAAGATAGCCTGGCTACACCCGGAGGCAATGGGGATACTGAAGAGAAAGAGTGCCATTCCGGCCGCCACAAACGGACCAGACGGGCGCAGCCCCATCGTCGCGACGCCTACCGATGCCAAGGCGATAGCGCCCACCACGCCGATGATCCGGCGCCGCGGCCCTCCCCATATACTGATTGCCACGCTCCCCAGCATCATGCCGACGCCAGATACGGTCTCGACGGCACCCAGCGTCACCGCGCTACCGAACGAGAGAACGAGCGGCCCGGTCAGGACCGAGGAAATGGCGAGCAGGAAGTTGACCAGGGCGAAGTAAAGCAACAGCCCGAAGAGCCCCGGCCTCGCCAGCAAGTACCGCCAGCCGTAGGAGAAACCCCGTCCCATGCCCCCCTTCGTCTCCGTTTGCTCCGTGGTGCGCTTGGGCTGCGGGATGGCCACGATGAAGAGGGCGCCGACGGCGAAGAAGTAGGTCGCGAAGTCTATGGCAAAGATGCCGCGCATGCCGACGAAGCCGAGCAGCGCACCTGCGAGCAGCGGGGAGATCAGCAACTGGGCGGCGCCCGCCGCCTGGACCAGGCCATTCGCGCGGCTCAGGTTCTCCTTCGGCACAAGCATCGTAATCGAGGCCTGGTACGCGGGCTCCTGGAACGACGAGAAGATGCTGCTCGTCAGAGCGATCGCATATACGTGCCACACCTCCAGGCGGCCCGTGGCCACCAGGATCACTGCACAGAGCGTGACCAGGGCATCGCCGCTGTCGGACAGGATCATCAACCATCTCCGACTCCACCGGTCGGCCAGCGATCCGGCAAACGGAGCCAGCAGGATCCCGGGCAGATTCGCAAAGAGGACAGTCAGAGCGAAAGGCGTCGCCTTCCCAGTGCGCTCGTACATCCACACGCCCAGCGCGAAACTTGTAAGTCCCGACCCGACGATCGAGATCACCTGCCCCACCCAGATGATGAAGAAGGACTTCATACCCGAGGATCGCCGCTGTGACACCGCCTGCCCCACTTGGCTCATCGCTCGCCCTCCGACCTCTCGGACACATCTCCCTCTTCATCCACATCACCGGGATAATCAAAGTGAGGATAGAACGCCACCGTGAATGCATACGTATGCGTTTCCTCGTCGTCCCCCGCCTCGGAGACCGTATAGCTGTCGAACTCGTCGGACAACGCTTTCAGCTTGGCCCGAAACTCGTCGGCTTTCGACTCCGGGATGCGATGGGTCTCCCGGGTCACGACAATCGACCGCGGACGTTGTGGCGCGCCGGCATCGAGGGCGACGGCACGCGCCTCCAGGCTGCGCGCCAGATCGTCTCGGGTGACGTCCAACGTCGACATCGCCAGCATACTGATACGCTCCATACGAGCAGGTGCCTCGAACGATAGCAGCTCGGGCGATATCTCCAGCTCGGTAGCAACGGCTCGGTAGACCTTCTCGACCAGATTGCCGACCAGGTGCTGCTCGACGAGGCGGATAAAGCCATATTGCTCAAGGAGCGACACGTGATAGTAGAGGCGGCTGGGAGCGAGACCCAGTCGCGACGCGACCTCCTTGACGGTCCTGGGTTCTTCGAGCAGTTGTTCGAAGATGCGCGTCCTCAGCGAATCTGCGATGACCTTGAGCGTCTCCAGGTCGCGGATTTCAAACATTCGAGCGGGCCGCCACGCGCCGCCATCGGGTGGTCTGATATCGGACTCGGTCACGATTCACCTTCTATGCAACGCTAAAGATATTTTATCACGTTCACAATGATTGTACCGCACCCACGAATCCGTGTCAACCCCTCATAGGACGCTACGAAACCCCAAGTCGGATTTCAGGATGGGCTCAAGCGCCCTGACACACGGCCCGCGGCGCGCCTGCCGAACTCGCCCCCATCCTAAAACCCACCGGGAGCTCGGGCGCCTTGAGGTTGCAGCCGACTGGGTTATCATGCGATCCAGATCGGAAAGCGCCCACAATGGATTGGCAGATTACCCCGTATGGCATCGGCCTGACTCTCGCGACGATTGTCGCGCTGAGAGTCGCGTTGGTCGCCTACCGCCACCGGGATCGTCCCGGCGGACTGGCGCTTGCCCTGACGATGCTGGCTGTTACTGAGTGGGCGGCAGCTAGCGTCTTTGAGGCAAATGCTGTTACCGTCCCACTGAAGGTCCTATGGTCGCAGGTCGCCTACGTCGGCACGCTGACCTGCGGTCCGTTCCTACTGTACTTTGCCTCCGCGTTCACGCGCCACAACCGTCTTCTCAAGTCACCCGCAGCGCTTTTCGCGCTCTGGTCGGTGCCCGCAATCTCGTTGGTGCTTGCGTTTACCAACGGCTCCCACGGTCTGATATGGTCGAGCCTCACCTTCCGCGACAGCACCCATCGCGTGCTCGACTACGGTCACGGCGCAATGTGGTGGGTCATGGCCGTCCACGTCTACACAGTGATCGCGATTGCTGCAGCTCTGCTCGCGACAGATGCGATTCGATTGAGGCATATCTACCGCAGCCAGTCTATTGCCATTCTGGTCAGCCTCTTTCCGCCCGTGATCTGTAATGCACTCTATGCGGTGAACCCTCAGTTCTTCAGAAGCGGCGATCAGTCGCCCGTTGCCTTCGCGCTAACCGGACTCATCCTCTCCTATAGCTTCAGCCGGCTGCAGCTCTTCGATCTCGTACCGGTCGCGCGCGACCGGATCGTGGAGGGCATCCAGGATGGTGTCGTCGTTCTGGACGCCAGGGGCCGCATCGTTGATGCCAACGCGGCAGCCGAGCGGCTGATCGGCGTGGAAGCGCTCGTGGGGCAGCAAGCCGTCGAGCTCTTCACGAAGCTCGCCGGGACCCTCCAGGGAATGGATATCATGCATTCGCCGGAACAGCCACCGTGGGATGGCATTCCCGCTTCAGGTGAAATCGCGTCTGGTGACGATCTCACCATCGAATGGAGAATCGACCCGCTGGACGATCACATCCACAGCCGCGCCGGCTACCTGGTTATTCTGCGAGATGTGACCCAACGCCGCAAGGCCGAACTCGCCTTGCAGAGCATCAACACGCGGCTTGAGGGACTGGTCGACGAGAGAACCGCAGAGATTCTTGCCGAGAAGGAGCGCAGCGAGGCCATCCTTCGTAGCGTCAGTGACGGCGTCCTGACAACCGACGGCAACCTGTGCATCCGATACGTGAATCCGGCCTTCTCAACGATGACCGGCTACACTGCAGAGGAGGCGCTTGGGCACGATGTGGCTGCCCTACTGGGGAACGACGTTCGCCGCATCCTGCCGCAGGCACACGAGGCCGTCGTCTCATCCCAAAGGGAGGCGCAAGCTCATCGCAAGGATGGGCGGGCGCTCGATCTGGAAGTGACCGTTTCGCTAATGCGAAATGCGGGCGGCGATGCCGTAGGTTACGTCTGCACGCTCCACGACATCAGCCGTTCCAGAGATCTCGACCGTGCGCGCAAAGGTTTCCTTGACAACATCTCGCACCAGCTACGGACGCCACTCACAACCCTGAAGCTGTATGGCCACCTGCTCGGAAGGGCTGATCTTCCAGAGCGACACCAGCAGAGCCTTCGGGTGATGGATGAGCAAGTGGAGTGGCTGGAGCACCTCGTCCAGGACATGCTTGAGATGACGTCGCTCGACAGCGGGAATGCCATCACACTGTGGAGCACGGTTAACTGGAGCACGGTATTCGACCACCTCATGACTCGCTTTGGCCCGGGCGCCGAGCGAGCCGAACTCGCCTTCAGTTACACGCCGGTCGGACCCGAGCTACCCCAGATTAAGGGCGATCAGAGCCGGCTGATCCAGGCACTGGGTGAGATTGTTGAAAACGCGATCCGCTTCGCGACGCCCGGTGGCGCAGTCTCCCTGACCACGGCCACGTGCACCAGGGATGATCGGAGATGGCTCACCGTGTCGGTCAGAGACACAGGCCCCGGCATCCCCGACGACGAAAGTCGGCGGCTCTTCGAGCGGTTCTTTCGTGGACGAATTGCTGAGACCGAGCAATCGCCCGGCACAGGACTTGGACTCAGCATAGCGCACTCCATTGTAGCCGCTCACGGGGGCCAGATCACTTTCGCCAGCGACGATACCGGCACGACCTTCACCCTCTGGCTGCCCGCGCCTGCAGATGGGCCGGCTTCATCGATCAGTACCCCGAGCGAGACAGAGATGGAGCTGTTGTCGAAGCCGGAAAGCGGAAACTTGACAGACCTGGCCATTACGCTATAATGCGGGTTCGTTAGCTATGCGTGAGGCCTCGCGTGTACGTGGGCGAGGTCTTTTTGCTGCCTGGTAGGCGACTAGATAGTGTGATTGGAAACTGAACGGGCGGCGGCCAAGCTTCGTTGACCGCCGCTTATGTTGTGAAGTGAGGGTTGAGGAGTAACACATGGCGAGGAAAGAAGCACCAATATCTGACGTGAGAATCATAGGCATTTTCGCCCACGTGGACGCTGGGAAGACCACGACCTCTGAGGCGATTCTCTACCATACAGGCCGGATCCATCGCGCCGGTGACATCGATGCGGGCGACACACAGCTCGACTGGATGGATCAGGAGCGCGAGCGTGGCATCACGATTATGTCGGCTGCGACGGCCTGCCACTGGCGAGACCATCGCATCAACCTGATCGACACGCCAGGCCATATCGATTTCACGGCCGAGGTGGTGCGCTCTATCCGCGTCATTGATGGTGCGGTGATGATCCTGTGTGGCGTGGGCGGCGTCGAGCCCCAGACGGAGGCCGTATGGGGACACGCAGATCAACAGAAGCTCGCCCGCCTGATCTACATCAACAAGTTGGATCGTACCGGCGCCGATTTCGACCGGGTTCTTGGCGACATCCACGAGCGGCTCACGCCGCGAGCACTACCTCTACAACTCCCGATCGGCATCGAGGACACATTCAAGGGTGTCGTCGATCTACTCACCGAGCGAGCCCTGTTCTGGGGTACGACGGAAGAGGGATACGTCAACGCGCCGGTTCCGGACGACATGCGCGATCAGGTCCGGGCGGCACGCGAGGCCTTGATCGACAACATTTGTGAGACTGATGACGACCTACTGGTTGAGCGTCTGGACGGACACGAGCCGAGTCATGCTGCGCTTCAGGCAGCCCTGCGAAAGGCAACCATCGACGGAACAATTGTTCCCGTACTCTGTGGCGCTTCCAAGCAACGTATCGCCGTTGAGCCGCTGCTGGATGCCGTGGTTGACTACCTGCCGTCACCGCTCGACTTGCCGCCCACCAAGGGCCACCGCCCGAATGACGAGAACGAGATTCTGGAGCGTCCGGACTCATTTGATGCGCCATTCTGCGCCTCAGCCTTCAAGATCATGGTCGATCCCTACGTCGGACACTTGACTTGGGTACGTGTCTTCTCAGGCAAGGTAGCCACCGGCGAGGTGATCTACAACCCTCGGACGGGTGAGAACGAGCGTGTCGGCCGAATCTATCGGATGCAGGCGAATCACCGTGAGCAGGCTGAGTCGATGGGGGCCAGCGATGTCGTTGCCCTCGTTGGGATGAAATCGGCAGTCACGGGGGACACGCTCTGTGATCCGAACGATCCCATTCTGTTGGAGTCATTCCACTTCCCTGAGCCCGTCATCTCGGTGGCGCTTGCCCCTAACTCCAACAACGAGAGGGACAAGCTCTATGCCGCCGTGCGGCGGCTCTGCGATGAGGATCCCACGCTGATATGGAAGGTGATCTCCGAGACCAGCGAGCTAACGCTCTCCGGCATGGGCGAGCTACACCTGGAAGTCGCGGTCGAGCGGCTCCGCAGGGAGTTTGGGCTCTCGCCAAAGGTCAGCTTGCCCCAGGTTTCGTATCGCGAGACCGTGCAACACCCCGGACAAGTCGTTACGACCTACCGCAAGCAGTCGGGAGGACACGGTCACTACGCCAAGATCGAACTGCGTGTGGAGCCGATGACCGATGACGAAAACGGCGTGGCCTTCGAAAACAAGTCCTCCGGTGCCGATCTGCCTCGTGAGTTCGTGCGTCCGGTGGAGATGGGCGTGCGCCGGGCTCTCGAAGAGGGCGTCATTGCCGGATATCCCGTCACCGATATCCGGGTGACACTCCTGAGTGGCGATTACCACGAGGTCGACTCGGCATCAATTGATTTCGAGATCGCGGGGAGCATGGCAGTCAAGGAAGCTATCCGGAAGGCAGCCCCTGCCTTGATGGAACCGATTATGGGTCTCGACATCAACGTTCCGGAGGAACACCTCGGCGGTGTAGTAGCCGACATCGGCCGGCGGCGTGGCATCATGCACGACATGCGCGTGCGCGGCAACTACCGCAACGTTGACGGTGAGGTGCCCCTGGCCGAGGCCAGGGGGTATGCGACTGAGCTGCGCAGCCTCACTCAGGGCCGCGGGACCTTCAGCCTGGAGTTCAAGCGATACGAGGTGCTGTCGGAAGACCTGGCCCAGGGCGTCATCGAGGCCACTAGAGAGCGCCTCGCCCAGCGTGCAGCCGTCGGCTAGGCCCCTTCGCATCCGGAATCAAGCCGGGCCCCCTCGGAGTCGACAGACCTAGGGGGCCCGGTCTGCTGTTAGGGGCCATGTCACCGTGCGATTGAGAACGCGACGGCCCTTGGCGTAACGGGTCGTTCCCACGGATTTGACACCCGGCACCGCGGGGGTAGACTTCGAGCATAGCCCCTACAGACAGGGAGACGTCGAGTGACCGATGAGACTCCGATGGAACGAGCCCCGGCTGCGCAGCAGGATCTCATTCCGGCCGAGCTATGGATCGCGTTGCGCAGCGTCTACCTCCTCGACTGGCACGGCATCCACGGCCTGGCCCATTGGCAGCGTGTGCGTGACAACGGCCTCCGCCTTGCCGCTATCACGGGGGCCAACCCTGAGGTCATCAAGCTGTTCGCCTTCATCCATGACATCAGACGCGAGAATGATGATCGCGACCCCCAGCACGGCGCACGTGCAGCAGAATGGGCCCGCCTCGCTGTTCGTCACCTCATCGATCTGAACGATGAGGACTTCGAGGTACTCGCCTATGCCTGCGCGCATCATACAGACGGTACCTGCCATCCTGACGTGACGGTCTGCACGTGTTGGGATGCCGACCGCCTCGATCTCGATCGGGTAGGCATCCAACCGGACCCCAGCCGGCTCTGCACCACAGCTGCCGGCGATCCTGAGATCCTGGCTTGGGCCATCCGGCGCAGCCACGCCGGCCGCGGCGCCTGATATGCTCTCGCAGACCGGCGGGCCGTAGAGACAGCCATGACCCGGAGCGAGGGGCCATCCGCCCGAAAACGCGCGCCGCGCCTGCGAGCAACGGTGCTCGGTCTGGGGCTCGTAGGCGTTCTGCTCTCCGGGGGCTGTCGCCGCCCTCCCATCACACCAACCCCGACAGCTACCTCTCGTGCGACAGCCCCCGCCGCACCCAATCCGAAGCCCAGCGCGACGCGGACGTCGGTCTCGCCGTCCGCCACCGTCAGCCCGACGCCGAGTCCAACCTTGTGGGCCGCGGAGATGGGTACGGCCACACCGGCCCCCACCTCGGTCTCAGATGCTGCCCGCCCAGTATCTACCGCGGTGCCGCCGGGATCTACTGAACCGGTGATCGACTACTTCCGCGCCGATGCCGTCACCGTCGATCCGGGGGATACGGTCACGCTGTCGTGGCAGAGCGAAGGTGCAGCGCACGCCATCCTCTACAAGCTGATGGTCAGCGGCCAGTTGCCGTACGATGGCCTCGACGTGCCGCTCAACGGTTCCACCGCCTACCAGATCCCACCCTCTGAACGCAACTGGGTGGATTTCCTCCTGTATGTCTGGGATGGTGAGGATCACTCAGCGAGCGCAGGCGTGACCGTGCTGCTGAGATGCCCCGACCCCTGGTTTTTTGCACCGGACCCGGAGGACATCTGCCCGACACCCGTGCTGGTAAGTGCTGCCGCTGAGCAACATTTCGAGCGTGGGACGATGGTGTGGGTTGACGCCGAGGACGCGATCTACGTGCTCTTCGCCGACGTGGACTACACCACCGGCTGGACGCGCTTTGAGGACCGTTGGGACGAAGGTATGCCCGATAGGGATCCCGATTTGGAGCCACCCGCAGGTCTTCAGCAACCCATCCGCGGCTTCGGCCTCGCCTGGCGTGAGCAGCCGGGTGTGCGCGACCGCTTGGGCTGGGCCGTCGACGGCGAAGCGGGCTTCACCACTGCGCTCCAGCGCACGACACGCTATAAGTACAACGCGTGGTATCTCCTCGCCCTGGATGGCGACATCTGGTACCTCGGCCCCGAGAGGAGCTCGTGGGACAAGCTCACGCCCGAGCGCCTGACGATCGACATTGGCGAGTGACCATTGACCCGACCTCTATCCCCTGATGAGCATGCATCTCACCAATGATGAGTGACGAGCGACTGGTGATACAGACAACTGAGCTTCTCGCGCCCGCGCGCGACCTCGCATGCGGCCGGGCGGCGATTGATGCCGGCGCCGACGCCGTCTACATCGGCGCGCCGCGCTTCGGAGCCCGATCCAGGGCAGGCAACGATCTCGACGATATCTCGGCCCTCGTCGCCTACGCCCACTTCTACTGGGCCCGCGTCTATGTTACCGTCAACACCCTCCTCTACGACGATGAGCTAGCCGACGCGACGGCCATGATCCACGATCTCCATGCCATCGGCGTGGATGCCATTATCGTGCAGGACGCCGGGTTGCTGGAGTGCGACCTGCCCCCGATCCCTCTTATCGCCAGCACCCAGATGCACAATACCACCCCTGAACGCGTGAGGTTCCTTGAGAGGATCGGGTTCCGGCGCGCCATTCTGGCCCGTGAACTGACACTGGACGAGATCCGGGCGATACGTAAGGCAACCAAGCGTATTGAGCTTGAGGTCTTCGTCCACGGCGCACTGTGCGTCAGCTACAGCGGGCAGTGCACTATGAGCTATGCCGTAGGGGGACGCAGCGGCAACCGCGGCGAATGCGCACAACCATGCCGGCGCAGTTACAGTCTGATCGATGCGCAGGGGCACATCCTGGACCGGGATCATCACCTCCTATCACTACGCGACATGAATCGACTGACGGACCTTGGCATGCTCCTTGACGCCGGCGTGACCTCGTTCAAGATCGAGGGCAGACTCAAGGACGCCGGCTACGTGACCAACGTCGTCAGTGCCTATCGCCAAGCTCTCGACGGGCTACTCCCGAGTCGAGGCCTTGGCCGAAGCTCGTCGGGGATCAGCCGCTGGGCTGTGTCGCCGGACATAGACAAGACCTTCAACCGTGGCTTCACGCCCTATTTCCTGCACGGGCGAGAGCGATCTCCCGGTGCCATCGATACCCCCAAAATGGTGGGGGAATTCATAGGAGTCGTGGCCACGGTCGACAGTCGGCACTTCACAATGAGCACTGACGTCGAGCTCCACAACGGGGACGGGCTGGCCTTCTTTGGTGAAGACGGCACCTTAGCAGGCACAGTGGTCAATGGCGCTAGACGCAAGAATCGGACGTTGCTCGTCATACCCAATACGATGCATGCCATCCGCGCCGGAGCACGCATCTATCGCAACCACGATCACGACTTCCTCCGCAGGATCGAGGAAACTCGGCCCGAGCGCACGATTGGCGTGCACTTCGCGCTCCAAGAGGCAGGTGGCGGCCTGGCGCTGCGGGTCGAGGATGAGGACGGCATTGACGCCACTGCCCGCCTGTCCGGCGAGCAGGCCGTCGCCCGCAAACCGGAGCAAGCTGAGGAGACCGCTCGGACCCAGCTTGCGAAAACCGGGGGCACGCCCTACCGCTGCACATCCATTGCCTTGGCATGGTCCAGACCATACTTTCTGACCTTCTCAGCGCTCAACGAGCTGCGCCGCGAGGTGTTGGAACGGCTGACGGCTGCGCGCGAGGCCCACCGACCTGTGATGTCGGGTACGGTCGAGGCAAACGATGCCACCTACCCCGAGCAAGCCCTGACGTTCCGCGGCAATGTGCTCAACGAGAAGGCGGCGAGCTTCTACCGGCGCCACGGTGTGATGACGATCGAGCCGGCGGCCGAGTCAGGGCTCGACATGCGCGGTCGCGTCGTCATGACAACGCGCTACTGCATCAAGGAAGAGCTTGGCTGGTGCCCTCGGACCGGTGCGGCGCCTGAGCATCCGGAACCGCTGTACCTGATCGACGATAGGGGGCACAGCTATGAGCTTCGCTTCCGCTGCTCCCCCGACGAGGATGCCTGTGGTATGGATGTGGTGTATTGATCAGGAAGCGTCACCTGCCGGACCCTGAGCGCAGTCCATCGCCAAACGCGAAGAACCGGAGGCTGCCCCCGTAGCCCCCGGTTCTCCAAAAGGAGGAAATCTCACGTCGTACGCGTCCCTGTTTTGTATGATAATAATAGCATAATTATGGCGATCATGCCTGACGATTATCTGACGCTTGTCTTACATCATCCCTACATTGTTCTGAGATCTGCTCCTGTCGTTCTGCAGTACACCCGATCTGCGAGGATACTTCCCCAGACGTGGAAAACCGGAGGCTGTCCCCAATGCCTCCGGTTCTCCAGAAGGAGGAGAATCTCGTGTCACTCGCGTTCCTGCGCGATCTAGCTATAGAATAGCAGAAGGCTGCTGGAATACTTGACGCAAACCTGACGCTTGGTGCGTGGCTTTCCTGCGACACAGCGGGTACCCGGCTGAGGGTGACGATGCTTGCACTGGAACCGTGGGGCCAGGTCAGTCTCGACCACGGCCGGGCCGTTGCGCGCGCAGGGCTTGCGGGTACAATCGGACGGTACCGTTACCGTGCCCTTGCAGGAGCCGTCATTTGAGCTCCAGATGCGCGGCACTAACATCAGAGGAGGCCCCAGAATGTACTTCGAACACGTCGCCCTAAATGTGCCGGACCCCAGATCGATGGCACAATGGTACGTGGATCACTGCGGGATGCGCATCGTACGTTCCAGCGATGGTCCGCCCTTTATGAGGTTCCTGGCCGACGCTACGGGCCGGGTGATCTTCGAGCTCTATGCCAATGGCAAGGCGCCTATTCCCGAGTACGCCCAGCAGGATCCTCTCGTCGTGCACGTCGCCTTTGCGGTGGAGAATATGAGTGCCACCAAGGCAAGCCTGCTCGCGGCCGGCGCGTCCGAGATATCGGACCAAGCATCACCCGACGGCACGCGCCTCGTGATGCTTCGCGACCCCTGGGGTGTTGCCCTCCAGCTCGCGCAGCGCGGCACGCCCATGGGCAGTTGATCGGAAGCGGAGCCATGCGCTCGGCCGTTGAGCCAACGTAGTCAGGCCTGATTGCCTGGCACCTAACATACGTTATACTTCGCCGAGGCTGGCCATCCTGCGGTTCTAGCCAACCCACAATCATTGGAAAGAGGCAACCTATGGGCATGATCTACGAATCCAGACACGGAAAACTCGGTATCCTTGTGGGCGGTGGCCCCGCCCCCGGTATCAACGGCGTCATCCACGCAGCGACCATTGAAGCACTCAACAACGGGATGGAAGTCATTGGCATCCGTGAGGGCTTCAAGCATCTGATGGAGGGCAAGGTCGTCGGACAGAGCCTCACGTTTGATGACGTCACGCGCATCTACAGTCGCGGCGGATCGATTCTCTACACGTCCCGCGCGAATCCAACGCGCGACGAGGCGCTACTGCGCAAGTGTGGTCAGGCCCTCATCGACAACGGCATTAGCTGCCTTCTCGCCATCGGGGGCGATGACACAGCCTATTCTGCCTACCGTGTGGCTCGCTATGCCGACGAGAATCTTGGGGTTCGAATTCGCACCGCACATGCGCCCAAGACGATCGATAACGATCTCCCCCTACCCTACGAGATTCCCACTTTCGGGTTCGAGACCGCTCGCGACACGGGCGCGCGCATCGTCTTGAGCCTGATGGAGGATGCGCTGACGACTCAGCGCTGGTACATCGTCGTGGCTATGGGCCGTAAGGCGGGGCATCTTGCCCTCGCCATCGGCCGCAGCTCAGGCGCGACGCTCACCCTCATCCCCGAAGAGTGGCGTGGGCGCAGGGTGCGAATGCAGGAAGTCGTGGATGTTCTCGTGGCATCGATTCTGCGCAGACTCGCCGAGGGACGCAGCCACGGCGTCGCCGTGGTCGCCGAGGGCCTGGTCGAGCTGATGGATCCGTCGGACTTTGATGAGATCAATAACGCCGAACGGGATGAGCACGGCCACGTCCGCCTTGCCGAGATCAATATCGGCGACACGCTGCGCAAAGCCGTTCGCACCGAACTCAAGAAGATCGGCATCGATATGCGCCTCGTCAGCAAAGACATTGGGTACGAACTCCGTAGTTGTGACCCAAGTCCATACGACATCGACTATACGCGGAGTATCGGGCAGGCAGCGGCCGAGTTCCTGATCAACGGTGGTAGCCACGCCACGGTGACGATCCAGAACGGCCACGTGGTCCCGATCCCCTTTGACGACATGATGGACCCTGAGACCGGGCGCACCGAGGTGCGCATCGTCGATGTGGACTCCGCCCAGTACCACTCAGCATATAAGCTGATGGTGCGTCTCAAGGAGGAGAACGCCGACGACGACATCCTGATCTCGAGAATGGCAGCACAGACCAACATGACGCCGGAGCAGTTGATGGAACGTTTCGGCTACCTGATGGGTGCAGCTCCCCGCCCCTTCTAGCAGGCATGGCCAAGCAGGTCCTCTGGTCGCCGTATGCCTGGGGACCTGCCCTGTCCTGTTTGGTGTGACCTCAATCGCTAGTAAGGAAGACCGCGTCGGGCGGCCCCATCACGCCTCCCTCAGCCATGGCCCCCTTGAGTTCAGCCGAACCGGAGAACAACTGCGCCGCCTGCACATCGGCGACGTCCAGCAATACAATGACCTCGTTAGGGTTGTCAGCGTTGCGCCAGATATGCTCCACCGTCAGGCCGGCGTCCTTGCGGTCGCTCTCGTGCTGGTCGAAGACAACCTTCCATCGCGCGAAGTCCTGAACCGTATGCCGCAGCATCAGCTTCATCATCGTCTACCTCCCTTATGCCAAACCCGGCCGATCCAGGCTATGACTGACAGCATAACACTCCCGCCGATGATCGGGATGGCGGGCTGAGTGGGCCTGAGGACGGATATCGTTAGCAGGGTTGGTTTCGGCGACTATGGGTGCTTGGCAATCGCAGGAAGGTACACGGTATAGAGCGGCCCATCGGTCACCTGGAGCAGTACGGTGATCCGCTGAGGGGTCGCCACGGCGTTCGTGGGATCCGTCACCGACACGGTGATCGCCCCGGTGTAGGACCCAGGGGTCAGCGCCGTCATAGTCCCCGGAGAGACGGTGAATCCATCGGGCGTCGTTCCAGACAGAGGCGCGACGCCGAGCCAATCCCCGAGCCTGACGACACTCCAGGTTAACGGATCTTCGGTCGTCACATTGGCGGGATTGAGAGTGATGGACGCCGGCTTGGTAACGTCGTCGTGCAGGCTGTACAGGAAGCCGATCGACGCCGGAAGTCCACCTAACTCGGCAACCTCGGTATCCCCACGGAAGACATAGGGTGGCTGCCCGACGAAGGCGTGGTCCCAGTTTCCGGCGGTGCCGTTAAGCCAGAGATCGTAGTCCGGAACCGGATAACTAAGGTCGTGATAGTTGCTCGAAGCGTTGGGATACGTGGCAAGGAAGATGCTACCTACACTGTTTCGGGTCGATGTGTCTTCGAGCAGGCGATTGACGATGGCCGCGGCCGACCCGAAGTAATTGTTGGCGAAGTACGCCTGCAGACCAAGATCCGTGAAGGCCTCAGCATAGAGGGTCACGCGGCGCTCCGCCTCTACCACGCCCGGCTGACCGCTCGCATCGCACGCAGTACTGCCGGCAGTGTAGCACGCGTGGCTGAAGATGATCACTGCATCGTCAGCCAGCCGCCCCGCAAGATCCGTGGTCACCGCACCCGGTGACACGAATTGCCCTGGTCCCAAGTAGAAGCCCCCAACACTCGTGGGGTTGATGCACGTGCCACCCCAGTAGACGCCGTGGCCCATGTACAGCAAGAAGTGTGCACCCTCTGCCGCTGCCACAATATCAGCCCAGGTGAAGCTGCCTTCACCATAAGTGAAGCGCGCCACCGTGACACCGTGCGCCTCCAGGGCCGCCACCGCGGAGTCCATATCCTGCTTATAGGTAGCCGTCACGCTGCCCACGTCTCCGACAACGGCCACCGCCCGCAGCCCGCCGGTCGCAGCCACCGTCCCGGTCGACTCCGGCACGAGCGCTGCCGGCGTGACATAGCCTTCGGGGGCACGGATGACGCCCGAGAAGGGTCCGGAGCTTCGGACAGGCGGGGCAGAGCCGGCCTGCCCCCAAGGGTATGCAGCCGCCGGCGTGCTTGCACACAGTAGGACCGTCGATAGAGCGACGACCGCGAGGCACCAACGTCGCAGCAGAACCATATCTCACCTCCTCACAGCCGATGGCTTAGGCTGACTCCCCTGGCAGCCGGCGTACGTACGCCGACCACACGAAGAAGTTAGCTTTCGGTATGAGAGAGATTGTACAGCAACTCCCCCGCCTTGTACAAGAAGGGCGCACGCCAACGCGCTGCTGGCCTACAGCGCGTCAACCCTTCCCAGTTGGGAGAATGGACGATCACTGTGCCACCATCCCGAGCGACCAATCGGTCGACGCGAGTGCCGGATACAGATTGCTGTAGAGTCGATAGTGATGCTCATAGAGATCCACTCGGTCAGGATCCGGTCTGATCACATCTTCGTGCCAATGGACGGCACTGCGAATGGCAGTCTGTGCGTTTGCGAACAGTCCCACACCCACGCCCGCCAGCAGTGCTGCACCCATCGCCGCGGCCTCCTCTGAGGCGGTGCGGTGAATGGGCCGGTCGTAGATGTCGGCCTGCAACTGCAGCCAGAGCGGATGCCGCGTCGCGCCACCCGAAGCCACAATCAGGTCCACGGGCACACTCAGCGACAGCATCACGTCGAGCCCCTGCCGCATGCCAAAGACGACACCTTCCATCACAGCGCGCACAAGATGTGCGCGTGTGTGCCGTCGCGTCAACCCGACGAAGCTGCCCCTGGCGCGGGGGTCCATGTGCGGCGTACGCTCCCCTGCCAGATAGGGTTGAAAGAAAAGGCCATCTGCCCCAGGCTGTACCGTCTGCGCCGTGTCCACGATCTCTTCGTAGGATGCCGCGCCCAGCACCTGATCCCGCAGCCAGCGAAGCGATAGCCCCGCAGAAAGCATCGCCGTCTCGACATGCCACAGGCTAGGCAGGATGTGGCAGAAGCTGTGCATACGCAGCCGCGGCGCATCGACCACGGGACGATCCGTTGGCGCGAAGAGCTGCCCTCCGGTGCCAATGGTCGACGAGACGATACCCGGCGAGATCACGCCATTCCCGAACGCCTGCATCGCTTGGTCGCTCCCACCATAGATCACCGGGGTCCCTGGCCGCAGCCCTGCTACCTCAGCCGGCCCAGGCAGCAGACCGCCGGCCACGCCGGCGGAGGGATACACAGGTGGCAGCCGCCCCCCCGGCAGATCGAGCGCCTCCAACAGTGGCTCGCTCCACGCGCGCTCGACGGGATTGAAGAGCGAGGTCGAGGCTGCGTCGCTGGGCTCGGCCCCCGGCTCGCCGGTCAGACGATATCTGACGTAGTCCTTGGGAAGCATCAGCCAGCGTGTAGCCGCCATAGTCTCCGGCTCGTGCTCTCGTAGCCAGACCCACGTCGGCAGCATGAAGCCGGTCGCCGGCGGATTGCCGGTCCACGCCGCCAGTCGATCGGCGCCGAGGGTTGCGCGGAGTTCGGCGACCTCGCGCACCGTCCGCTGGTCGGCCCAGATCACGGCGGGGCGCAGTGGTCGTCCCGACGCTCCGACGCACACGGTCCCGTGCATCTGGCCCGACAGGCCAACGGCCTGCACAGCCCCCGGGGCGATGCCGGCCGAGGCCATCGCAGAGCGCGTCGTCGACAGCGCGGCGCCGACCCACGCCTCCGGATCCTGCTCGGCCCAGCCGGGCCGGGGCGTATCGACCGCTGTTTCCTGTGCCGCCAGACCCAGTACCGTGCCGTCCGGCGCCACCACGACGCACTTGGTGCTGGATGTGCCGACGTCAATCCCAACGAGCACGGGTGATCTGCTCACATTGCCCCCTATCTAAGTGCCTGGTGCAGGACCAGGCAACGCCTTCCGGAAAGCCGCGACAGTCGGCGAAGACCTTTGGGGTTTCCTTCGCAACCAGGTACCTACTCGACGAAAAACACCCAAAGGTCTCAGCGCGGGCGAGGCAGACCATTCCCGAGGATGTCTTCTGTCCCTGCACCAGGCTAGACAGACACGACGCCTCATCTGCCGCTGGAAGAGGGTGGCACTAGCCCTCGCCGCGGCATCGTCTCGGCGGTCAGCTGCGGCCTCACCGGGTGCCCGGACCCCATCGGAGGGCCACCCGGTAACGAAGCTGCCGGTCGTCTCGCGCAACGCCGGCGCGCCGCCGAGTTGGACAAGTCGCGTCTCCGGCAAGATGGCCGTACCGGGGCTTCTGCAGCCACAGTGATCACGGCCGGGTATAGTATGAGAGCATCCTACGCCCGATGCGGCGGAGCCGCAACCGCGGGCTGTCCAGATGAGTATGTCGGTGTGGCAGCCAGCCTTCCGGGAAGATCCGGCCGCGTGCCAATTGACAATCAAGGCATCAGTTGTACGATGCGCAGATGATTCACCCATTGATCGATCAGCAGCGGCGCGAGCAGCAGTCCATGCCCTCTATCTTGCGGGACGGTTGACGCTTCGCAGCTGACCGACACAACCTGAGTCACCAACCAGCCTATCCGCAAGTGGGCTGGTTTTTTTTGTTCCCCCAAGAGACCAGGAGAGAGCCATGACTGACCCAACCAACCCTGTTCGTGTCCGAATCGCACCGAGCCCAACCGGCCATTGCCATGTGGGCACGGCGCGCAACGCCCTTTACAACCTACTCTTCGCGCGGCAGCACCAGGGCAGGTTCGTCCTCAGGATTGACGACACGGATCGCAAGCGATCGACCGAGCGGTCCGAGCGAGGAATCCTGGAAGGTCTGCAGTGGCTGGGGCTTCGATGGGACGAAGGCCCCGACGTCGGCGGTCCCTACGGTCCTTACCGGCAATCGGAACGGCTGGATCTGTACCGCGATCACGTGGAACGGCTGCTCGACAGTGGTCGGGCCTACCACTGCTTCTGCACGGCGGAGGAGCTTGCTGAACAGCGCCGGGACGCCCTGTCTGGCGGTCGCCCGCCGAGGTACGATGGACGCTGCGGGCTGCTCAGCGCCTCCGAAGTGCAGGCCCGCCTGCGCGCCGGCAGACCAAGCGTCGTACGGCTCCGGCTCGCGCCCAGACGCATGGTGCTGGAGGACCTGGTGCAGGGCCGCGTCGAGCAGAACGCGGAGCTCATGGGCGACCCCGTGATCGTGAAATCTGATAGGATGCCGACATATCACTTTGCCACAATAGTTGATGAGCATATGATGAAGATATCGCACGTCATTCGCGGGGTCGAGCATCTCAACAACACCTTTCCGCAGCTGCAAATGTACGAGGCGCTGGGCTTCGACCCACCGGCTTTCGCACACATCGGCCTCCTCCTCAACCCTGACCGGTCGAAAATCAGCAAGCGCACCGGCGCGGTCTACATAGGAGAGTTCCGGGAGAAGGGCTACCTGCCCGAGGCAATGCTGAACCACCTCGCCTTGAGTGGTTGGAGCCCGGGATCAGACCGGGAGCTCTTCTCGTTCGAGGAGCTGCACGCAGCGTTCTCACTGGACCGCTGCAGTCCATCCAACGCGATCTACGATCGAGGCAAACTGCTGTGGATGAATGCTTACTACATCCGCCAACTCCCCGTGCCCGATCTGACGCGACGGGTTCTGCCGCTCGTCAGCGCAGAAGAGCCGATTCCGGCGACCAACCCGTCCGAGCTGGAGACGGAGCGCATGGAGAGGATCGTGGCGTTGGTCCGTGAGCGAATGAGGACGCTCGCCGAAGCGCCTGATCTGCTCTCCTTCTTCTACCACGATCCGGACCCTAAGGGCTGCCTGGAACTCCTGGGCCAGGACCGCTTCACGCGGCGCCATACGTGGGCGGTATTGCAGACGGCGCTTGCGGCAACGTGCGAAACTCTCGCAACGCTGAGTTCCGACGAGTGGACTTCGGAAGGCCTCGCGTGCGTGCTCGATGCCCAGCTCCACGCTCTCAGATGGCAGCGGCGGGACCTCTATATGGCGCTGCGGATTTCTGTCACCGGGCGCCAGGCTACACCATCACTCCACGAGACGCTTGAGGCGATCGGGCGTGAAGCCACCCTCCGGCGCCTCAACGCGGTCATCGGGTGACCGTCATCGGATGACCATCGGGCGCCCGCTTTCTGCCCTCTCGCACCCGGCCTGTCACAGCTCCGGCCCGGCTTGCACCACGACCGGGACGTGATACTGTGGGCCGAGGATATGCTCTCACACAGACGTGGACAAAGGAGCCTTGATGCGCTTCTGTGTAGTTTGTGGTCTCCATCGATTGCGCGCCATCTTCGAGTCAATCGGTCCCATCATCCCGGATAGTGTCTGGGACGCGGCAGCCGCGGGGTTCGACTGGAGGGCCGCACCGATACCATGAGGCATATGGAGACGCGTCCATTCATCCGTGGCATAGATTTGAGCGAGGCTCTCTTCCGAGAGGCCGTTCAGCCTCTTATGACAGAGCGGTTTGCAGACATGCCGTACTCCGCGGGTCTCCTGTACTCTGGGTCCGAGGTGCTCGGATTCGACACACCCCAGTCGCGAGACCACGATTGGGGACCGCGTCTCCAGGTCTTCCTCGCCGAAGACGACTACCACGTTGCGCGCGACCGGATCGACGCCGCCTTGCGGCAGGAGTTGCCGGTGGAGATTCGCGGCTATCCGGTGGATATGGCCATCCGCCTCGCGAGCAGACCACCGGATGATCGCACCAGAAACCACGTTGTCGGCCTCCTAACCGTGCGCGGCTTCTTTCAGGGCATCTTCGGTTGGGATCCTATGGTGCCTCCGCGCCCCACCGACTGGGTGGCCTGGCCCGAGCAGTATCTGCGCAGCATCGCGAGCGGGCGAATCTTCCACGATGGACTCGGCCAACTCCGGGCTATCCGAGAAGCTCTCAGCACCTATCCCCACGACGTCTGGCTCTACCTGTTGGCGGCTCAATGGCAGCGGATCTCGCAGGAAGAGCACTTCATGGGCCGATGCGGGCAGGTGGGAGACGACCTCGGGTCGCGCCTCATCGCCGCACGCCTCGTCCGCGATCTCATGCGGCTCTGTTTCCTGATGGAGCGGGAATATGCCCCCTATATCAAATGGTTCGGCACGGCTTTTGCGCAGCTCGGGTGTGCCCCCGCGATGACGCCGGCGCTGGAGAGCGTGCTGAGGGCCGAGACCTGGCGGGAGCGCGAGACACATCTGTCATTCGCCTACGAGGCAGTCGCCGCCATGCACAATGCTCTCGGGATCACGCCGCCCCTATCGCCGCAGGTATCGCCATTCTACGACCGTCCCTTTCTTGTCATCCACGCAGAACGTTTCGCAGATGCCATTTGGGCACAGATCACCGATCTCGAAGTGCTCGCGTTTCCTCCTCACCTCGGCGCGATCGACCAGTGGACGGACTCGACGGATGTATTGAATTACCTTGATCGTCTGGACCGTCTCAGATGGGCGTACCGCAGCGAGTCGCTCGGCCGCCCCGCGCCTTGACCTTGCCCCCCCGTGGAATCTGGTATAGTGTGCTCTATGCGTAAGGCACACTACATCGTAGTCATCGTGGCGCTATCTCTTGTAGGAACCGCATTGTTAGCACTCCCCACTGTCGTGCGAGCCCTCCCAGGTCGCTACGCCAGTTTGCTGCCGGAACCACTCCAGGAGCTGCGTCACAACAACCATCCCTTGATACTTCCTACGCCGGTCATGGCAGAGATAGCAGCCGCGGCGACGGCTCCACCGCCCACACCCCTACCATCCCCCACCCCAACCCCGACGCCCACCAACACGCCCCAGCCCTCAATCACCCCACTGCCTACCGAAACACCCACCCCAACGCCCACCGTTACCCCTACGCCGCCGGCCCAGGTGGTGCTGGAGGGCATCCGTCACGAACGACAGGGCTGGAACAACTGTGGGCCAACCACCCTGGGGATGGCTATGTCGTACTGGGGACTCGACGACCGGCAGGCCGATATCGCGCCGGTCCTCAAGCCCGATCCTGAGGACAAGCACGTCGACATCGAACAGATGGCTGCCTATGCCGAGGACCACGGACTGATGGCCGTTGTCCGCGCTGGGGGGACGCTTGATGGGGTCAAGACACTTCTGCAGGCGGGCTATCCCGTGATCGTGGAGACGTGGTACGTCCGGGACGCACGTGACCAACTCGGGCATTTCAGGCTGGTTATCGGATACGATGATGCGACCCAAGAGCTCAACCTGTACGACTCGCTTTACGATCCACCAACGTACATGCCATATGCGGAGTTCGGGGAGCTCTGGCGCGTTTTCAACTGGACCTATCTCGTGCTCTCGTCACCCGATCGCTGGGACGAGCTGACGACGCTCATCGGCCCGGATATGGATGACACGTCGATGTACGAGCAAGCGCTGGCACGTGCGCAGGCTGAGGTCGGCACGCCGCCGGAGGCCTGTGTCGCCTACGCGACGTGCACTTCGGACTGGATCACGTATGGATGGTTCACGATCGGCACCAACCTTGCAGCGCTTGGACGCTTCGATGAGGCCGCGGCTGCCTACGACAATACGCGGGATCAGGGTCTGTATTACCGGATGCTCTGGTATCAGTTCGGGCCCTATGAGACTTACTATCAGGTAGGGCGGTATGACGACGTCATCAACCTGGCAAACGCCACGTTGGCCACCGCGAATGACCTGGAGGAGTCCTATCTGTGGCGCGCGAAGGCGCGCATCGCCCAGGGTGACCCGGTGAGCGCTGAATCAGATCTCAATGCTGCGCTCAAGTATCACGAAGGATGGGAGCCCGCGCTCGATGTCCTCGCCGAGATCGGGCAGTAAACAGGGACTATCGCGAAAAGCACTGTGTCACAGCTACAGCCGCGTACGCTGAACAGCCAGGTAGCACGCTCCGCCCTGTTGGTCGCGGCCCTATTTGCGATCGACAAGGTCCTGGGGGTCGTGCGCGATGCTGCCATCGGCCGGGCATTCGGCACCTCGGCGGCCCTGGACGCGTACTACGCTGCCTTCGAACTACCTGATGCGCTCTTCAACGTCGTGGCAGGACTCGCGATGGCGACAGCCCTCATCCCGGTGCTGTCGGCCTATACCGAGCGCGGCGACCGCAGAGGCACCTGGGCTCTGGCGTCGGTCGTCATCAATTGGGCTCTGATCATCGTGTCGGGAATCAGCGCCGTGGCGGCGATTTTCGCGCCCAACGTGATCCGCGCCGTCGCGCCCGGATTCGATGCCGTGCGCGCCGATCTCGCGACTCACCTCATGCGCCTCGTCCTGCTTCAGACGGTCATCTCATCGGTCAGTGGGATTGTTATGAGCACGCTGCAGGCACACCGGCACTTTCTGCTCCCGGCGATCGCTCCGCTCGCGTACACGGTGGGGCGCATCGTCGGAGCGCTCTTTCTTGCGCCTACGATGGGGGTATACGGTCTGGCATGGGGCGGGCTGGCCGGAACCGTTGGCCACTTCCTGATTCAGGTCCCGGGTCTCATACGCTACCACGCGCGCTGGTATCCCAGGCTTCGCCATCCGGACCTACCGGAGGTCCTGCGACTGATGGGACCACGCGTGATGGGGCTAGCCGTCACCTATCTGAATTTCGTACTTCCCACGTTCCTGGGGTCCAGGCTCGCAGCAGGCGCGATCTCCAGCTACGAATACGGCTGGCGACTGATGCAGTTCCCGGAGACCATCATCGGCACGGCGCTGGGGCTTACCGTCTTCCCTACCCTCTCGCAGCGCGCCAACGCCGGCGACCGCGAGGGATTCCGCGCCACTGCGGCCTGGGCTCTACGGCTCGTGCTCGCGTTGGCGATACCTGCTGCCGTCGGGCTCGTAGTGCTTGGCCGGCCTCTGACTGCAGTCTTTCTGCAGCGTGGCGCCTTCGACGCCACGGCGACGGAGAGAGTCTATCGCGGGCTGCAGGCCTTTGCTGTTGGGCTGGTGGCTCATAGTGCGCTGGAGGTGACCAGTCGACTCTTCTACGCCCAACGTGACATGTGGACGCCGTTTTGGGCCGCTACCGCCGGGTTCATCACCAATCTGGCGGTTGGATGGGCCCTGCTGGTGCCCATGGCGCACGTGGGTCTGGCCCTGGCGAACTCCCTCGGCGTCGGCCTCCAGGTCGTCATCCTGTTGATTGTGGCCCGTCGGCGCCTGGGGGGTGTCGAGGGGGGCGCGCTGGGCCTCTCTCTTGCTACGCACCGGACTTGTCGCTGCGGTGATGGGACTGGCGGTCCTTGGATTCGGCCGCCTCACCTCCGGCGCGGGGCTTCTCGTGACGAGCGCGGGCGGCCTTGCCGTCGGCGCCACTACCTTCCTGATCGCAGCTTCCGTCTTCGGCAGCCGGGAGCTCCGCGAGCTCCCACGGCAGTTGCTGACCCGGTAACGTAATCGAGTATGTCGGAGCAAAAACCCGTGAATAACGACGCGTCTGAAGAAAGGCCGCCTGCCGGGCGCAAGCGATTGTTCTCGCTCATCTCGGCCTGTACGTCGGGTGGCAGGCTAACAACCGGAATATCGTGCATCCTGACCTCACTGCGGACCACGTTCACACAGCGACAGCGGCTCAACGCGACCCTCGGCAGATACAGTGCGCATCTGGCGGTCGTCGCCCTGGCCTTGGCCGTGGGCGTGGTGAAGAACCTGCAGCCACTGGCTACCCTGGCACTTGAGCCGCCGGAGGCTCGCGTCGCATCTGTATCGACGGCGCTTGTACAGGCGCCTCTCCCAACGGCCAATACCAACGAGGGCGGCTACCAGTCTCCGCGGTCGGCTGTTGGGCTGTCCACATCAGGCATCGCACGTCAGGCGGAACCCGACACGACAGTGCCGAAGCGACCCCGCCTCGACGTGATCACGTACATCGTACAGGACGGAGACACCGTCTTCGGCATAGCCGAGAACTTCGAACTCTCTCCTTACACCATCGTCTGGTCCAACATGGAGGTGCTCCAGGGCGCGCCATGGCTGCTCCAGCCCGGCCTGCCCCTGCAAATCCCACCGGTCGACGCTGCCTACCATACCGTTGCCTCCGGCGAGACCCCCGCCGACATTGCGCAGGCCTATGGGGTGGATACCTCCGCCCTTTACAATGCATGGAACACGGTCGAGCCCGACCAGGTGCTGGCTGAGGGCACAATGCTGCTGATCCCCGGCGGCGTCGGCCCCGACTTCGACTGGGAGCCACCTGCGCCGCCGACCCCCGTCCCTGCGGTCCGCACGGGAGCCGCGCAGCCACCTTCCGAGCCGGTCTCGCCACCGGCGAACGCCGTGGCCAACGGGTACTTCATCCTACCCACAGGATCCTACGACGTCTCGGGCTACGTTTTCGGCGACCGGCGCAACCCGACCCACATCGGCCTGGACTACCGCTGTCATCTCAACGACCCGATCTATGCGGCGGACGGTGGAACCGTGATCACCGCAGGGTGGAATGGCGGCTACGGCAACCTCGTCCGCGTGGATCACGGCAACGGGTTCATCACCTACTATGGCCACTTCAACAGCTTCGCGGTAGCGCTCGGGCAAGCCGTGGGGCAAGGCCAGCTCCTCGGCTATTGCGGGACCACCGGCAACTCGACCGGGCCGCACCTGCACTTCGAGATTCGCTACAACGGCATCCCACAAAATCCTGCGCTCTATCAACCATGATGAAGGAGCCCCGACATGTCCGAAACCGTCCGAAGTATGCTGGTCTACGGCATCGCCTCCATCCGCGCCGGAGAGATACCTCAGGGGCGCCGCTACCTCGAACGGGCATTGTCCCTGGACGGCGATCTCGACCAGATCGCCCAGGCTCATCTGTGGTTGAGCCGCACCACTGAGGACCCCGACGAGAAACGGAACCACCTGGAGTCGGTGCTGGCGACTGATCCTACCCACGCAGAGGCCCACCGCGAACTCGCCATCCTGGACGGCCGCCTGGATCCCAGTCAGATCGTCGACCCGAACTTGCCGCCGCCACACCCCGCAGACGGTGTGGGGCCTACAGAACCTCGCCCGGTGGAGGCGGCACGCATGGTCTGTCCGCGGTGCGCCGGAAGGATGCGCTTCGAGCCTGCGAAAGCTGCGGTCGAGTGCGCCTATTGCGGATACCGCGCCCCAATCCCGTCGGCCGTTCGGGAAGGTGGGGGCCAGATCGAGGAGGAGGACTTCGTGGTCGCCCTGGCGACCACGGTAGGGCATACGCTACCCGCCGGGACGCGCGTGTATCACTGCCAGGGATGCCAAGCCACACTCGTGGCTGCGCTCGAACTCTCGGCGCGTTGCCCCTACTGCGGATCCAGCCACGTCGTCGAGGTAGATTCGCCGGCGATGGTCCGGCCTGAAGGTCTCATTCCGTTCGCAGTCGAAGCCACACAGGCACAGCGTGCATTCCGCACCTGGCTCGATCACAAGCTGGGAGACCGTCAGGTGCAGTTGACGAAAGTGCGGGGGCTCTACCTGCCTATGTGGACGTTTGACTTGATGGGCAACCTGGGCTGGCGGGGCGTTGAGGCCGACAATCACGACGATTTCGGAAGCCTGATGGCTGCCTTTGGCGGCGTGCAAGCTCGTCACCCCCACCGAGTTCCCGGCAGTTCACGAGTTCACGAGGGCGAGCACTATGTGCTGGCTGGCGACATCGTCGTCCCTGCGACCCATAGAGTTCCCTATGCCTTGCACGAAGTGTTCGAGCACTTCCACCTGGACGCAACAGTGCCGTATGATCCCGCGTACCTGGCCGATTGGCCGGCAGAGATCTACGAGATCACGGTGTCCAACGCCTCCCTGGTCGCCCGCCGCCGCGCATTGGACCACGCGCGCTCCGACGTCGAACGTCAGGCAGAGAGCGAAGTGGGCAACCTACGCGACTTGAAGATCTTCTCGCGCAGTCTCTCCGTCCAGGCCTACAAGCTCCTGCTTGTGCCCGTTTGGATCGCCAACTACCGCTATGAGGACAACGTCTACACCGTTGCGATCAGCGGCCAGACGGCCGAAGTTGTGGCTGAGGAACCTCCAGGCATAGTTCGGAGGTTCCTTAACAATATGCTGGGCACGGACGACTAACCCGCCCGCACGCTGGCGCGCGGTCCCTTCGGTCGAGACTTCCTCAGTCAGCCATCCCCGCCGGCTCGGTCGCAGCCGCGTCCAGCTTCGATGTGCAGTTCGGGCAGCGCGTGGCGGCGATCGGGATCTCAGTGAAGCAGTAGGAGCATTTCTTCGTTGTGGGTGCAGCCGGAGCTTCCGGCTTCTTCATGAGCTTGTTCAGCTGCCGCACGATCAGAAAGATGACCAGCGCGATGATGAGAAAGTTGATGATGCTGTTGATGAACAACCCGTAGTTGATGGTTGGCGCGCCGGCCTGTTGAGCTGACGCCAGATCCGGATAGGACTGGCCCGATAGGTTGATGTAGAGACTGGCGAAGTCTACCCTACCCACGAGCAGACCGATCGGCGGCATGATGATGTCATTCACGAGTGACTGAACGATGGCGCCGAATGCGCTGCCGATGATGATACCAATTGCCAGGTCGATCATGTTGCCACGAGCGATGAACTTCTTGAACTCCTGCCACATGCCTGTCCTCCCTTCACCAGCCTCTGACAGATTTGGAATCGAGCCATGGCCAGTATAGCACGGAACAAAGCTGCCGGCATAGCACCACAAGCGCCCCGGGGATCTATCTCCCGGAGCGCTTGTGTCCAACAGAGATACGAGATGGTCTACGACGTCGGCCGGGCCGACAGTTGAGCCTGAAGCGTCATCGACGACCCGTTTCGCAGGATATGCAGTGTGACAGTCTGCCCAGGCTGTGCTGCCGCTACAAGCCCCTGGAGCTGCTGGTAGTCGGTGACGGTCGTATTATCCCAGCCGACGATCACATCCCCCCCAATCCTCACGCTCTGGCCACCGATGGTGGCTGTCGTACCACTCCCCTGCAGCCCGGCCAGATCTGCCGGGCTGCCGGCCACAGTGTCATCCACGAGAACGCCCTGCTGATTCTGAGGCAGTCCCATCGCGGTCGCGATGTCTGCAGACAGCGTCGTGCCCGTGATACCGAGCCAAGCACTCTGGTTCGTTTCGCCCTGCGTTGTCTGCGGAGCCGTCGCCACCTGCGTACCGGGTCGCGCCTGGAGTGTGACATCGATCTGCTGGCTCTGACCGTTCCTGAGCACGGTCAGCGTCACCTGCTGGCCCACCTGGGTGCTATCCCAGAGATAGGCGACCAGATCCTCGAATGTCTGAAGATTGTGACCATCGATAGCGACGATTACGTCACCCCCCACCTGAACTTGCTGTCCATCGATCGTAGCCGTAGTCGTGCTGCCGAGTAGGCCGCCCTGAGCGGCAGGGCCACCCGCTGCCACGTCCGCCACCAGCACCCCGTGCTGGTTGGGATCGAGGTTCATCGCAGCGGCAAGCTGGTTGTCCAGGGTCGTGCCGCTAATACCCAGGTACGGTACAGCATAGGAACCGTGGTCGATCAGGCTAGGCACGACCTTGTCCACGATTGCCGACGGAATCACGAAGCCGATCCCCGCCGAAGCCCCCGATGCTGATTCAATTGCCGCGGTCACGCCTACGACCTGACCCAGATCATTGAGCAGAACGCCACCGGAGTTGCCGGGGTTGATCGGAGCATCCGTTTGGATGACGTCCGGGATGCTGTAAGTCGGGCCGGAGCTGTTCGAGGACGACTGCACGGGGAGCGAGCGCCCAAGCCCGCTGATGAACCCCACCGTCATGGTGCTCTCCAGGCCGTACGGATTTCCGATGGCGATCGCTACCTCACCGACCTTGACCAGCGCCGAGTCTCCCATCGTCACAGGATGGAGCAGGCTGGACGCCACATCGACGTGAATCACGGCGAGATCGCTGTCAACGTTCGTGCCGACAACGGTCGCCGGCACCGTCGTGCCGTCGGAGAAGGTAACCATGATCTGGTCCGCGCCGTCGACAACGTGGTTATTGGTCACAATGTCACCGGACATGTCCCAGACGAAGCCCGATCCGGACCCATACTGATACTGAGGCGTTCCATTTGGGCTCTGCGGTGTGCCAAACGGGAAGTTCTGCGCCGCAGTGGCTGCCTGGCGGACTTGAATATAGACAACCGATGGGCTTACGTTCGCATAGACCTGCTCCAGCGCGGCCTCCAAGCTCGTAATGACGTCCGAAGAGATCGCTTGCTGCGTCCCTGCGGCTGGAGCCGATGTGGCAGGTGCGTTCTGCGCCGTCTGAGCCGACTGCAGATTAGCTGGGACAACCTGGGCAGCCAGCGGACTGGCAGATCCACAGCCGGTCAGTGCGGTCACGGCAAAAACCACGACCAACGATATCCACGCCAAAGGTCTTTTCCTCACCATCTCGTTCCTCCTGCATTGTTTTCGGTCCCTTGGACCGGTGATGACCATACATCACTGTTGTCATCAGGGTAACACAGGAGCAATCCGAGGTCTTTAAGAGAAGTGGAAGGATACCTTAAGAGGACCTTAAGCCTCTACGAGGCTAGAGGATGGCTGTTCGGCAGGAACCGGGATAGCAGAGCTCTCCAGTTCACCGACATCGGCAAACGTGACAGGCAACCAGATCGTGAAGGCGGTGCCCTTCCCAACGTCGCTCTCCACCGTGATCCGACCGTCGTGCGCGCTGACCACGTCACGCGCAATGCTAAGGCCGAGCCCCATACCCTGTGGAAAACGGCGTCCCGCCGCACCTCGGTAGAAGGGAACGAAGATGCGACCAAGCTCTTCAGGTGAGATGCCCGGCCCGGTGTCGTGTACACGGATCCAGACCTCATTGCCCTCGGCGCCTGCAGAGACCGTGACTCCGCCGCCGGACGGGGTGAACTTGATGGCGTTGCTCAGAACATTTCCCAGAGCCGACGCAAGCCTATCGCCATCGATCTGCACCTCCGGAAGGTCAGAGGGAATCGCCGCCTGCCAACTCAGGCCGCCGTTCTGGGCGGCTTCGCGCCAGGGCACGACGGCCTGGGCAAGCCATACGCGCAGATCAACCGGCCTGCGGTCTAGTTCCAGTGGCCCAATCGTTCGATCATAGAGGTGGGTCAGATCGTCCAACACGTGCCGCATCTGGGCGACCTCGACCTCCATACCCGCGACAAGCTCGCGACGTAGATCCGGGTCCTCGTCTGCACCGCCGCGAAGCGCTTGCGCCGCCGAGAGCAACGCACCCAACGGACGGCCAATCTCGTGGACGAGGTTGGCCAACAGTCGCCGTCGTGCCTTCTCAAGGCTCCGCAGTTGACCTGTCAGCGTGTTGAAAGCGCGGAGGAGCAACCGGATCTCCTGTGGCCCCTGTTCCGGAAGCTGCGTGAGCGGCTCACCGCCCGACATTCTCGTGATCGCCTCCGTAGCCCTGCCCAGCGGACGCTCCAGGCTGAGGGCCAGGAACCAACCGATCCCGACCCCCACAAGTAGACCGGCTGCGAGGACCCCCACGATGAGTGCACGTGTCCTGGGAAACCGTGCATACACGCTGGACAATGGATCTGTCAACCGGATCACACCTGAGATCCGACCGTTGACAAACACCGGGAGCAGCACCTCAGCCGCACCGGTGCCGGGCTGCTCGCCATAGTTCACGCGGACGATTTGTCCGGTAGCAAGCGCCTCCGAGAGCCCGGCGATCTGCAATTTCTGCCCGACAAGTCCCTGATCTGCCGGGTCAGTAGTCGCCAAGAGGGTACCCGACGGATCGACTAGGGCTACCTGCGCCGTCAGACGTTCACCTACCAGGGCCGTAAATGCCCGCGCCTGGGTCTGATCAAACCACACCTGAGGGTATGCTACCGCAGCTGCGGCGACCAGGCCCGCCTGGCGCTCAAGTTCATTGGAAAGACTCGCCAACAGCACCTGGGTTCCCAACAAATACGTCAGCGCGATACCCACGATCGGGATTACGACCAGCATCGGCACGATATGGCTGAGCACGAACCGTGCCCGCAGCGACCGCAGCCACCCACCTCTAGGTTTCATACGGCACCAGCTTGTAACCGACACCCCGGACGGTAACGATGCGGCGGGGTGCGCTCGGCTCCGTTTCGAGCTTCTCCCGAAGCCATCGGACATGCACGTAGACGACCTGCGGTTCGCCGGCGTATTCCGCCCCCCAGACCCGTGCCAGCAATCCGTCGACGGAAACCGGTCTGCCCGCTTCCTGGGCCAGCGCGTACAGCAGATCGAACTCGCGAGGCGAGAGGTCCACAACTCTGCCGCTCACCGCGACCGTGTGGGCTGCCGGGCTGATGGTCAGATCACCCACCGAGAGGGGCTCCACCTGAAGTCCCCCATCCCCATCCAGCCCGCTCCTCCGCAGGACGGCCTTGATGCGCGCGAGCAGCACGTCAGCGTCGAATGGCTTGGTCACGTAGTCGTCCCCGCCTAGCTCCAGGCCAAGGACCTGATCAAGCTCGCGCCGCCGTGCAGAGAGGAAGATCACGGGGACATCCCTGTGCTGGCGAAGGCGACGTAACGCATCGAGTCCATCAATGCCGGGAAGACCGATATCGAGAAGGACGAGATCGGGTGGGTCGAGCCGCGACGTCGCCAAAGCATCCTCGGCCGAACTCGCCGTGCTGACGCGATACCCGGCCTTGTCCAGGTTGAACGCCAGGCTACGGCGCAGGAGGGCATCGTCATCGACGACTAGAATGTGCCTGGCCATCCGGCACCCTTCATAGCGCGCACGACGCTGGATCGGCGTATCTGATACGACAAGGTTCCACTGCCTCCTAGACTACAGGAATTATAGAATCCCAGATCGCTCCGTCAACCCCCAGATGCGTGCCGCTCGGTGGGTACCCAAACCATCGCCATCTACAGCGACGGCAACGCCCGCAACATCCCCGGCACCCGGAGCAGGAGCCACCACTTGCACTTCGTCGCCATCGCGTATATTCTGGGTGATGCAGGTATCGAAGAAGCTACCAAGTCGATAGGGAGGCCTATATGGCACTCAAGGATAAGCAACCGCCGCCGGATATCACACCCGACGCCGCGATCGCCGCGGCCATCCGCGACGCTCTGACCGAGGAGAAGCTCGCCTGCGCGGACGCCTTCGCTGTCGCGCGGGCGCTCGGTGTCGAACCTTTGGCCGTCGGGCAGACCGCCGATCTGATGGAGGTCAGACTTGCCCGGTGCCAGTTGGGGCTCTTCGGCTATCCCGGGAAACACGGCTGGCAGGCCGCCGGCGTAGAAACGCTGGACACGCCGGTCGGCCTGGAGGGCGCCATAGGCACAGCCTGCCAACCGGACGGATATCTCGCCTGCGCGCAAGCGTGGCGGCTGGCCGGCGACTTCGGCATCTCGCGCATGCAGATCGGCTGGGTGGCGGAACGACTCGGCGTCAAGATCGCGATCTGCCAGCTCGGAGCTTTCTAATCGAACACGTAAGGAGGTAGAGAGATGGCCGTGAGAAAGGTGAAGCCCGTTCCGGCGGACATTGACATTGCCCAGGCAGCTGAGATTCGTCCGATCCGCGACGTTGCAGCGTCGATCGGTCTTGTCGAAAGCGACCTGGAGCTCTACGGGAACTACAAGGCCAAGGTGCATCTCGACGTCCGCGAAAAACTACAGAGCCGTCCTACCGCGAAGTACATCGACGTAACGGCCATCACGCCGACGCCGCTTGGCGAGGGCAAGACCACGACCACGATCGGCTTGACCGAAGCCCTGGGACATCTTGGGTACAAAGCGATGGCAGCCATTCGCCAGCCCTCAATGGGGCCGACGTTTGGCATCAAGGGTGGGGCCGCAGGGGGTGGATATAGCCAGATCGTGCCGATGCAGGACTTCAATCTGCACCTGACGGGCGACATCCACGCGATCGGCGTGGCCCACAACCTCTGCGCTGCGGCGATCGATGCCCGCATCTATCACGAGGGACGCTGGAGCGACAGCTTCTTCGAGCATCAGGGACTGCAGAAACTCCACATCGACCCCTACTCGGTGACCTGGAATCGCGTAGTCGATATGAACGATCGGGCGGTCCGGAGCATCATCGTCGGTCTCGGCGACAAGGCTGACGGTCCCGTGCGCCAGACAGGCTTCGACATCGCCGTGGCCAGCGAGCTGATGGCCATCCTCGCGCTTACGACGAGCCTGGAGGACATGCGAGAACGGATCGGCCGGATCGTCATCGGCACCGACGATACAGTCAAGAACCCGAAGCCGATCACAACTGAGGATCTCGGCACGGCCGGCGCAATGACGGTGCTGATGATGGACGCCATCATGCCGAACTTGTTACAGACACTCGAAGAGCAGCCCGCCTTCGTCCACGCCGGCCCCTTCGCCAACATCGCTCACGGTAATTCCTCGGTCATCGCGGATCAGCTTGGCGTGAAACTCGCCGACTTCCTCGTCACCGAATCGGGCTTCGGTGCGGACATTGGCATGGAGAAATTCTTCGACATCAAATGTCGTGCATCCGGGCTCATTCCGAGCGCCGTCGTGCTGGTGGCGACGGTACGGGCGCTCAAGATGCACGGCGGAGGGCCGCGGGTGATCCCCGGGCGCGACCTCGACAAGGCGTATACCGAGGAGCACCTCGACCTGCTGAGGGCAGGCACCGCTAACCTCAAGGCACATATCGCCATTGCCCGGAAGTTCGGTATCCCGGTCGTGGTCGCCATCAACGCCTTCCCCACCGACACCCCCGCCGAATGGGCCGTCATCCACGACGCCGCCATGGAGGCCGGTGCCTTTGACGCGGTGGTCGCCCACCATTGGGCCGACGGCGGCGAGGGCGCTGCGGAGTTGGCGCGGGCTGTCGTCCGTGCGACCGAGGAACCCGCTGACTTCCGTTTCCTCTACAGCCTCGATCTGCCGATCAAGGACAAGATCGACAAGTTGGCGAGCGAGGTCTACGGTGCCGACGGTGTTGACTACAGCCCCGAGGCCGAGGCCAAGATCCGGCTCTACACCGACCTGGGTTACGACAAGATGCCCATCTGTATGGCCAAGACACACCTCTCGCTGAGCCACGACCCGGCCCTGAAAGGCGTTCCGAAAGGCTACACCTTCCCGATCCGCGATATCCGGGCCAGCGTCGGCGCCGGCTTCCTCTATCCGCTGGCTGGCGAGATTCGGACGATGCCGGGACTGCCCAGCTCGCCGAATTTCCTCAATATCGACATCAAGGACGGCAAGATTGTCGGCCTTTCGTAACCGTCGCACGCCATAGGGGTCTGCATTGCCGGACCGAGTGTTCACTGCAAAGGAGGAACGATGACAGGGCAGTTGATTGACGGGACTGCGATCGCGAAGACCATCCAGGGAGAGATCACGGACGAGGTCGCCCGACTCAGATCGGAATATGACCTCGTGCCGGGATTGGCGACAGTGCTCGTGGGTGATGACCCGGGCTCCGAGACCTACGTGCGTATGAAGCGCCGCCGGTGTGCCGAAGTCGGAATACACTCGATCGGCGTCGAATTGGCCAAGGATGCATCCCAGGATGAAGTCGAGCGCACGGTGCGCGATCTCAATGCCGATCCCACGATTCACGGCATCTTGGTCCAGCTCCCTATGCCCGGCCATCTCGACGAGGAGAGCATCCTCAGCGCTATCGACCTGAAGAAGGACGTCGATGGCTTTCACCCTATCAACATAGGGCGGCTGGCGATGAAGGGACGCGATCCGCTCTTCGCGCCGGCTACACCTTCGGGCATTATCGAGTTGCTGGACAGGATCGGGGTAGAGATCGAGGGCAAAGAGGCCGTCGTCCTGGGGCGCAGCAACATCGTCGGGCTCCCTGTGTCTATGCTCCTGCTCAAGAGGAATGCGACCCTGACGATCTGTCACTCGCGTACCCGAGACCTGCCCTCTGTGGTCAAACGGGCCGACATCCTCGTGGCCGCCGTGGGGCGTACCCAGATAGTCAAGGCGGACTGGGTCAAGCCCGGGGCAGTAGTGATCGACGTCGGCATCAACCGCGTCGATGACCCTTCGGCCAAGCGCGGCTACCGGCTGGTGGGCGACGTTGCCTTCGACGAGGTCAAAGAGGTCGCGAGCTGGATCACCCCCGTGCCGGGCGGTGTTGGCCCCATGACCATCGCTATGCTACTGCAGAACACACTCACAGCCGCCAAGCGCATCGCCGGGCTGGCATAGCCTGCTTGCGGCTCGGTCGCCAACTGCGAGGGGCCGGCCTGGCGTGGGGTCTACAGCGAACCAGATAATGGAGGCACAGGCCGTCACAGGCCGTAACCATCGACTCCGTGAAAGCGCTCCTCAGGTTCCCTTTCCAGGAGGTGGGCTGGCAGCGCGATCTCCTGGTCGGCGGTGCGGAGGAAAACGTGGCCTAGGGTAATGGAATCTGCGAAACACTTCAATCGTATGGCCTTGCTCGCCGGGCTGATCTGGGCCATCATCCTCCATATGCTTAGCCGCATTGTCCTCGGCATGCTGGGCATGTCCGCGGGCCAGCCCGCCCGGCAGGCCATTTCTGGCGCGCTCTTCTTCCTGGCCTTTCTGGCGTACCCTGTGGCGCTGACGGCGGTCATGCAGGGTCGTACTCCCGTGTGGTGGAATGCCGGCGTCCACGCTGCAGCGGGCAGCGGGCTCGCACTGATCATCATTTTCTTGCTCAGCGCCCTCGCATCAGGGCTGTGGATCGAGACGGCGCTGTCAGCGCTGGTCCTCTGGCTGGTGCTTCAGGTCCTGCTGCCATGGATCCGGTCCTACAAGCTCGTGAGAGAGGAACGCGACAAGCGTCGGGCTATCTGGAAACAGCTCGACGGGCTCGACCTGGGACAGCTTCTCTTTCTCCAAATCCCGCGGTTGCACTAGCCCGCGGGGGCATACGACGCTGGAGCATCGACGCCGCAACCCCTGCCGACCTCTACAAGGCGCTCGTATACCTTCGAGGTGAGGGGCACGCCCGAACGCAACGACTCTGCCTCGTGCTCGAACTCCTTGAGGCCGGCGAAGTAGACACGGTCAGCGCCATCTGCGGGGGGACTCTCCCTGAGCGAGCGGAGCAACCGGTCCATATCCTGCCGGAAGCCTTGAGGCTCGCGGAAGGCCTGGATCTTGATTGCGCCGAAGAAGTGGCTTACACGCGCGCTGGACCCTCGGGCATCGGCGATGTCCGCACCGAAGTCACCCCCTGAGAGAACACCGCAGAGGATGTCCACCATCACGGCAAGACCGTAGCCTTTGTGCCCGCCAAAAGTCTCACCCAATCCACCCAACGGCAGGATGCCGCCGATCTGGTCGGTGAGGTTCTGCAAGATCAGCACCGGATCTGTTCCTGGATGCCCTTCTGCGTCGACGGCCCAGCCCTCAGGAAGCTGCTTCCCGCGACGTTCGTATACCTCGATCTTGCCACGGGGCACCACCGTCGTCGCCATGTCGAGCACGAAAGCGCCCTCCTCGTCCGCAGGCGCCGCGAAGGCCATCGGGTTTGTGCCAAAACGTGGCACGCGGCCATAGGTTGGTACGCCCAGCGCGGCCGTGTTGGTCATCGCGAACCCAATCATATCGGCCTGCAAGGCCATCATAGCATAGTACCCTGCGATGCCGAAGTGGTTTGAGTCCCGCACACAGCCGAAGGCCGCACCGGATTCTGCCGCCTTGGAGATCACCGTGCGCATTGTCCGCACACTGACCGGCGCCCCCATCGCCCCGCACGCATCTATGAGCAGCGACGACGGCGTCTCGCGCCGTATCTCGGGGGTCGCGTCGGAACGCATCAGTCCGATCTCGAGGCCGTGCACATACCGAGGAAGGCGGGCCACGCCGTGCGAGGGTATGCCGCGGGCGTCCGCAGCAACGAGCACCTCGGCCGCCATCGTCGCGTCCTCCTCGGACAGCGACAACGTCCGAAATACGTCGCGGCAGAATCCCTCCAGGGCCTTTCGATTCACCCGAACAGCAGAATCCGACTGCATAGCTGCCTCCTCTTGTTGAGTTTGCCAAACGGACGAGCTATGCCATAATAGCATAATCGGAGTGGTATCCGAATCCACGTTTAGCATGAGGAGACAACGATGCTCGTCAAGGATAGGATGACTCAGAATCCAGTAACCGTCTCGCCGGACACCTCCGTATCCGAAGCGTTGAACCTGATGCGGCAGAAGAAGGTTCGTCGTATGCCCGTCGTCGACAAGAGGGGACACCTTGTGGGAATCGTCGCCGAGAAGGACCTGCTCTATGCCTCTCCTTCCCCGGCAACCAGCCTGAACGTCTACGAGATCGGCTACCTGCTCTCCAAGCTCAAAGTCAAGGAGATCATGGCCAAGGACGTCGTCACGGTCACTGAGGACGAACCGCTGGAGGAGGCGGCCCGCATTATGGTGGACAGTGCGGTCAGCGGGCTTCCGGTCGTGCGAGACAGACTCGTCGTGGGCATCATCACCGAGACCGACATCTTCAAGGTTCTCATCGAGATGATGGGCGCGCGCGACGAGGGAATCCGGCTCACTATCCACGTCCACGACGAACCGGGAACGCTGAGCAGGATCGCCGGCGCGATCTCCGCTACCGGGGGCGATATCGTGGCCCTTGGCACTTTCTACAGTGAGCAACAAAGACACGGCAACCTGGTGATCAAGGTCTGCTGTATTGACAAGGATGCATTGGTCGGGGCAATGGACGGGATCGGCGTTGAAGTCGTCGACGTCCGCGCTTCATAGAACGCGTCCGGCTCGGCCCGCAACACTGACGACATCGCATGCGAATAGGGCTTCTATCGGACACTCACGACAGTCACACTAACATCAACCGGGCATTGGCGCAGCTTCGACTTGATGGGATCTCGACGATTCTCCATGCCGGCGACGTCACAGCTGCCCACACCCTGCGGCTGTTCAAAGGCTTCGACGTCTGGATTGCGCGCGGCAATATGGATCACGACACAGCGCTTACCTATGCCGCCCAGGAGCTCTTCGGACCGGGACGGTTGCGCGATCGGCAGACCCTGGACCTGGACGGGGTAGCAATCGCCATGATCCATAACGGCGAGTCAGACGCAGCGCTCAAGTTGGTGATGTCCCGATCGTATGACTACGTGATTACGGGGCATAGCCATCGACCGATGGACAAGCGCATTGGCAGGACGCGCGTCATCAACCCCGGGGCCTTGGGCGGCACACTGTGGACTCGTCCCACCTTCGCCGTCCTCGACCTTGCGACCGGTAACCTCATACAGATCGAGATCTAGGCGCGATTGGGGTCAGACATGCACATCGAGGAAAGCAGACGGGCACTTGGAGCTTCGGGCCTCTTCGAGGGTCTCAGGAGTTCCTATATGGATATCATCCTGATGACGTGCGAGGAGTTGGGACTCCTCGCAGGCGATTACGTCTTCCACGAAGGGGATCCGGGAGATGCCGTCTACGTGATTGCACAAGGTGCCGTCGAAATAGTCCTAGAACCACGCAGCGAGGATGAATCTCCCATCGCCGTCGCCGTGATGGCACCGACCAGCACCTTCGGCGAGGTCACCCTGGTCGAGCAGGACGGTAGTCGGACAGCCTCGGCGAGATGCCGAACCGATGCGAAGTTGATCAGGATTCCGCGGGAACGCTTGCTGCGGATCTGCAGAGACTACCCGGAGATTGGCTTTCAGGTGATGCAGCGAATTGCTGCGGAGTTGGCAAGCAAACTACGGTCCAGCAATCTCAGCATCCGCGAATACCACCTCTTCTACACCCCTCTCGAGAAGGACGCTGCCCAGGCCTGACCTGAGCGCGACCAATGATGCATGAGCCCTCGGTCGAACCCATCGCCCGCGCGTCCGGGCTGCACAAGACCTACGCAGATTTGGCTGTGCTCAAGGACGTCTTTCGGGCAGCGAGAACCAGCGTGTGCCCATCGCGCGGGCACTCTCGATGAACCCCAAGATCATATGGCTCGACGAGCCAACATCGGCGCTCGACCCGGAGCTAATCGGTCAGGACCTGACCGTGATGAAGACGCTGGCCGAAGAGCCCGTGACGATGCCTAACGTCCCCGGACAGCTGAATCCCTGGGCAAGATCACAGAGCTCTACGGGAGCGACGGCGCGTGAGTCGGTGGGCTGATATCGCGTGACCACGTCGAGAAGCGCGCTCGTATCCCCGGCCTCGGGGTCGGGACCGGCTGCGTCCGAGGCTCAGGAGCCTCAGAAGGATGGTCGGGACGTGAACGCGCCACGACGGCTACCCTCTCGCCTGATGGCCAATCTCTACCTGGTCATCGGCATTGCGACATTGGTGTTCGCCAGCCGCCCGGACACCGATCCTCTCGCCCGATATGGCATCGGCATCATCGTAGAGATCGCTTTGGCCGCCATAGCATTGCTCTTCATCCGTCTGGAGGGGCTCTCGATCCTGGAGACGGCCAGGTTCCGCCTGCCCGAGCGTCGTACTGTCCTGCTCACGCTTGCGTCATTGCCCGGCCTCTGGATCACAGGCGTGGGACTCAACTTGCTGTCGACCCTGGTCCTTGGATACACTGCGCCCGCGACACCGTCGCAGTTTCCGGCTACCGTCACGGAAGCTATCGCCCTGGCCCTGACGACGATGGTCGTGGCACCAATCTGTGAGGAGCTGATGTTTCGCGGTTACGTGCAGCGCGCCTACGAGCGCCGACACACGTGGGTAGGTGTTGTGGTTGGGAGCCTCATTTTCGCGCTCTACCATCTGCGGTTCCAGGGTGTCTTCAGTCTCGTACCGGTCGCCCTGGCACTGGGCTTCGTCGCCTGGCGGACGGGGTCGATCTTCCCAGGTATGGCACTGCACTCGGCATTCAATGCCATTGCCACCGTCTTGCTGATCGCGACCGGCTTCGCGCCGGCGACGGTGGTGGGAGGGATGACGGTGATGGCGCTGTGCCTGGCTGCATTGCTGACGCCGCTCTCCTACGCCGCCCTCTGGCTGCTCTGGAAGACGACGGAACCGGCACCTGCACCCCCAGCCACCAGCGCGCCGGTCCTCTTTCGGTGGGCTTGGGCCATCCCTCTGGTGGCGCTTGGGGCAGTGTACGCGTATGCTGCAGGTTCCGAAGTGCTGGTCAGCCGGTTTCCGCAGACCGTGCTCCACGATGACCTGACGCTGGAGATGCCCGCGTGGTGGCAGCCATCTGTTCGGTGGACCTATGTCATACAAGACCCGCTTGGGCGCGAGATTGGCCAGGCCCGCTGTGTACGGGCCGTGCAGGACGAGACGGTCAGCCTATCCTGCGACGCCGATCACGCCGGTTTCGATCTGACGGCGGGGATTCCGGGATTGCCGGAGCGCCTGCAGGGACTTCCCCTGGGTTCGCTCACCTCCCCGCTGACCCTCCAGGCCGAACCGACGACTTGGTCGTTGTCCACATCATGGACCGAGCCGTCCCTTGGCCTCTCTGCACTCACTGTCCACAAGATCACCGCAGGGTCCGACGACGTCGAGATGATCTATCCAGCCCCGGGCAGCACATCGGGCCTGGCCGTGCAACGCAGTGGCCAACCTGGCGACCTGGTAACAGTGCCGACGACGCGGACGCTCATGCCGTACGAGTGGGCGTGGCGTGTTGCTGCTCTGCCATTCCGACTCCCCTACGGGGGGCCTGTCTCGGTCGCCCAATCAGATCAGCAGGGTGTAGTTCATGTCGGCTCATGGCTTCCTCCAGATAGAGACGAGTGAGCCGACCTGGACACCCAACAAGACTTATGTAACATGGAAAGTGGCCCTTGTCTGGGACGATGCGGATGGACGGAGCCGGCAGCAAACGGCATGGTATGATGCGCGGGTGCCGCACGACCTCGTCCGCTATGATGACGGGACGGTAAGCTACTTGCTGGACAATATCGACGCCGGTACCCCTTGAGTGACAAGCGATCGCAATGATCTACTATTCCGAATCTGAAGCCCAGGCGCTGCGCGAGGCCTTCGAAAGCCAGGTCCTCTATTGGCCCAAGGTCACGACGCGCCGGATGTTTGGCTGCCCGGCGTACCTCGTCGACGGTAAGCTCTTCGCCTTCCTCGTTACCGATGGCGTCGTCATTACACAAATACGCAAGCGTGATCGCGAAGACCTAGAGGCGAGCTACAAAGCAGAATCGTTCAAAGCCGGGGAGCGAGAGATCATCCGTTGGCTCCAGGTCACGGTTGACGATCTGGAACGTCTGAAACGGGTAATGACGATGGTGAGGAAAAGCTACGACTCTGTGCTACGGTACTGACGCAGGGCGCGGTGTCTACCGCGTGATGGACTCCTCACCGACCACATCGCGACCACTTGAGAGCGATGGATCGGTCAGCATAGGCGAGGTAGCCGTGGGGAGCGTCAGCGAGAAGGTGCTCCCCTCCCCCACTTCGCTTTCCACCCAGATCTGACCCCCGTGGGCTTCGACCGCCAGCTTGCAGAAGGGCAGACCGAGACCGGTCCCCCGCCGCCGTCCGTGGATGTTCGGTATTTGCTGAAACTTCTCGAAAAGCTGGGGGCGCGCGGAGTACGGGATCCCGGGGCCGGTGTCGCGGACGCTGATGATCACAGACCCCGGCGCGCTGCGCGGGTCTTCCTCCGCAGACAGCTTTACCTCGCCGCCATTGGGCGTGAACTTCAGCGCGTTGTCCACCAGGTTTGACAGAACACGCAGAATGAGCGAACTATCGACGTCAACCGACAGGAATCCGTCGCCCGCATCGGCCGTCAGCACGATATCGTTGGCCGATGCCATGGGCATGTAGCGCGCGGTTACCTCATGGAAGAGCTGCGAGATCGACGCAGACTGGATGCTCATCGGCAGTTGCCCCCGCTCCAACTGGCTAATATCGAGGAGATCGTCGATGAGCGCCAAGATGCGCTCGCCGCTGCGCCGCGCGATGGCGATCAGGCGATCGACTTGCTCCTGATCAAGCCGGGTTGTGGCCTCAGGGAGCATCGACACGCTGGCCAACACCAACGACATGGGAGAGCGCAAGTCGTGGACGAGCATGCCGGTCAGATCCTCACGCAGGCGCTCCAGCTCAAGCTCCTCGGTCAGATCACGGAAGTTAAGCAGCCAGCCGGTGATAGTACCCTCGACCTCGCGGACGGGGGTCAGCGTGCGACCCACGTGAAGGCCTGATGGCTCGAGAACGACGACATCCTCGATCTGTTCCGCGTCACCGTTGAGCAGACGAGCGCAGTCCTCTCGCAGCCCGTCGAGTTCGTAGCCAATCCGCGCGATCAGTGCATCTCCGCCGGGCTGCAGAGCATCAATCGGATGACGCGCGACATCTGTCTGAGCAAGGCTGACGAAGTCGGCAAGCGCGCGATTGACGGCCAGAACCCGCAACTCTAGGTCCAGCAGGATGACGCCATCATGCGTGGTGCGCAGCACCGAATCGAGCTCCTGCACTCGCCGAGCCAATGCCTCGTCCGTCCGCTCGTACAGGCGTGCGTTCTGGACCGCGATGGCGGCCTGAGCAGCGATCGTCTCCAGGATCTCAAGATGCGAGCGGTCGAGCTCGGCGGGCCCTTCGAAGGACTGCACTGCCATCATACCCAGGACCTCGTCGCCCGCTGCCATAGGGACGCCCAGCCAGCATGTCGCTTCCCGGCCCAGATGTTCCAGGCCGAGCGATGCAGCCCGCTTGGCTACGTCTTGGGTGATCAACAGGGGTTCCCCGGCTTCGAGCACATACTCCGTAAGTCCTCGCCTTGCCCTGCGCGCCGTGCCCTGGACACGCTTGCCGTCCTCGATCACCATGGGGAAAGAGACCTCCCCCAACTCAGGATCATACAGGGCCACGTAGAACGAGTTAACGGGCATGAGTTGCCTTACCTGCGCGTGGATCTCCGACAGAATCGTCTCTACGTCCAGGCTCACACTCAGAACCTGACCGACCGCCTGCAGGCCACCGAGCTCCCTCAGACGGCGTTGAAGACGCTGGCTCGTGACGGCCAGGGAATGACTGACCAGGGAGGAAACTATCACGGCCAATGCGAACAGCACGAAGTAGGGCACCCCAAGCCCGGTATAGATCAACGCGATCAGAGGTGCCCAGATAAGAGGACCGCCCTCGAAAAGGAGAGCCCGTGGAAGTGACTGGACATAGGTCTGCAGAGTAGTCCGGCCATGTGTGGCAAAGTAGGCTGCCACCAGAGCGTAATTCACGACGAGATAGGCCGCAGCCGACAGCAAGAACGCTCCGGCTACTCGGGGGGTGACCTGCATCA
Organism: uncultured Chloroflexia bacterium; assembly: GCA_963775195.1. Classification (GTDB taxonomy): domain Bacteria; phylum Chloroflexota; class Anaerolineae; order B4-G1; family SLSP01; genus PWVB01. The sequence continues at coordinate 95,444 of CAVZIC010000015.1, read as the reverse complement.
GGGGCACGAGCCCCCCCATACTCTCAAAGACGACTGCGCAAGCCAGGACACTGAGCTCGTGCATGCCCAAGTTCATGGCCGTCACCTCAACCAAGGCCCGACCACGTGGCTCGTGAGAGGCTGGGTTCTGGCGACCGCGCCAGTATCGAACAGTGGCATACCCAAGCGAGCTCAACAGAACGGCCCAACCGGTCAACGCGCTGCCCAGGACGAGGTACGCAGCCATGACGGTCATCGGCATAAGCGAGACTTCGCCTCCTCCAGTCGATATGCTGAAGGCGTCGGCAAAGAGGATCAGAACGCTCAGGCCTAACATCATTGGGACTGCGCTTGGCAAGGCAGGCACCTGTACGTTCACGACGAGGATCGCCGCGAGCGCAGCCAGCCCAATGAGCATGGAGAGCCTGTAGCGCAACGTGTAGGTCATGGACAGAATCCAGGGCTTTGAGTGATGATCCGATTATAGCATAGGCTGCTGAGGGTGCGCAACCGGCGGCGAAGACGTACCCTTGCTCCGACACCACTCTGGACTAGAATGCCTGTGAGAGACCTGCCCATAGCCCGAACGGCTGAGGCCGTAAGCGACCCCACCTGTCGGATACCGTAAGGAGACCCTGATGCAGCCAGGCACCAAGCCGCCGCGCGCGGTCGTCGTTGATACGTCCGAGAGTCCCCATGCGAAACTGCGACCGGTGCCACTCACCGCGGTCGATTTGGCGGAGGGCTTTTGGCACTCCCGACGTGAGCAGACGCGCAAGGTGACCCTGCGATCGCAGTACCAATACCTGCAGACCACCGGGCGGCTGGACAATTTCCGCCGCGCCGCCGGCCAACTCGACGGCGACTTCCAGGGCATCTACTTCAACGACAGTGACGTTTACAAGTGGCTGGAAGCTGCTTCCTGGGCCCTCGCAGATGGAAGCGATCCTGAACTTGGCGGCTTGGTCGCCGACGTGATCACGCTCCTCGAGGAAGCCCAAGGCGCCGATGGCTATCTTGACACGTACTTCACGTTCGAACGTGCTGGTGAACGTTGGTCGAACCTGCGCGATCTCCATGAACTCTACTGCGCAGGGCATCTCTTTCAGGCCGCAGTTGCTCACTTCCGCGCAACGGACACACCCCGCCTCCTCAACGTGGCACGGCGCTTCGCCGATCTCATCTGCGCGACCTTCGGTCCCAGCAGCGACAAGAGTGCCGGGACGTCGGGGCATCCGGAAATCGAGATGGGGCTTGTGGAGCTATATCGCGCAACCGGTGAGTCACGGTACCTCGAACAGGCCCGGTACTTCATCGACGCCCGCGGGCAAGGCGTGGTCGGCGGCAGCCCTTACCATCAGGACCACGTGCCGTTTCGTGAGCTTGACCGTCTCACAGGACACGCGGTACGTGCGCTCTACCTCAGCGCCGGCGCTTCCGACGTTGTTGCCGAGACGGGAGACGTGGACCTGCTACGCACGATCGAGCGCCTGTGGCATCACATGGCGACACGCCAGGTCTACATCACGGGGGGCCTTGGCGCACGGCATCAAGGCGAATCGTTGGGGGCAGACTACGAACTGCCAAACGCACGCGCCTATGCCGAGACGTGCGCCGGCATTGGGAACGTGATGTGGGCGTGGCGAATGCTTCAGCTCGATGGCGCATCCACCTATGCGGACATGATGGAACGGGCGCTATACAATGCCGCGCTGCCGGGCCTCTCCCTTGACGGCACGACCTACTTCTACGTCAATCCCCTGGCTACAGATGGTCGGCCTGAGCCCGGCGGAAAGATCACCCAGCGGCAGCCCTGGTTCGGGTGCGCGTGTTGCCCGCCGAACATCGCACGCACCTTGGCACAAATGCCGGGCTACCTGTATAGTGTCACCGAAAACGCGGTCTGGCTCAACACCTATGCTCCCAACGAGGCCCGGGTTGTGCTGCCAGACGGCCGTACGATCAAGTTCATCCAGCGGACGCTCTACCCCTGGAACGGCCAGGTCATCGTGGAGGTGCTGACCGCGGGCACATTCTCCATTCACGTGCGTATCCCTGGCTGGTGTGAGGCCGACATAGGTGCGGAACGACCCAGCGTCAGCGTCAACGGCGGTGCTTATCCCGGAGACGTCGACCCTGGCCACTACGTGCACGTCCACCGCACGTGGGCCATCGGCGATTCAGTCTGCATCCAACTGCCGATGCCCGTCCGCCGCATCGAGTCGCACCCCTACGCGCTGGAGAACGCCGGACGCGTCGCGCTGATGCGCGGCCCCCTCCTCTACTGCCTGGAGGCAGTGGATCATCAGGGCGTGGACCTACGCGACGTGATCCTGCCGCCGGACGCTCAACTTACCTCCACTTTCCGGAAGGATCTCCTGGGTGGTGTGGAAATCATCGAGGGAGAGGGATTCACCGCCTCGCCTGGCGACGAATGGAGAGAGGCGCTCTACCGGCCGGCGACGCCCGGGACGGGTGCCCCGCAACCAATCAGGATCACCGCCGTCCCCTATTTCGCATGGGCAAACCGCGAGGTCGGTGCAATGCAGGTCTGGCTCCGCCAGGCCTGAACGACATCCGGAAACCGAGCCGGCTGGGCGCGTCAGCCCTCGTGTAATTCCTGTGAGGTGCGATCGACCGCCTCAAGGGCCTCCGACGTGAGATCAGCCAGCTTCCCGGTCGCGACGAAGAGCGTACGCTCGGCGATATTGGTCGCCCGATCGGCATAGCGCTCCACGGCGTGGGATGCCCAGATCAGATGGGTCGCCCGGCGGATCGTGGTGGGATCCTCAAGCATATAGGTCAGAAGCTCGCGGAAGATCTGGTCGTGCAGTGCATCGACCTCGTCGTCGCGATCGATGATCGCTCGCGCCTTCTCGGCATCGTTGTTGATGAACGCTCGGACGCCCTCGTGAAGCATCTCGGTGGCTATGTTGGCCATTCGGGGCAAGTCAATCAGCGGTTTGAGCAGCGGTTCGTCACATACCTTCAGCGTGATCTTGGCTACCCCTGTCGCGTGGTCTCCCATACGCTCCATCTCCACCGCGACGTGGACAACGCCCATGATCATGCGCAGATCCGTAGCCACAGGCTGCTGGGTTGCGATCGTATTGACACAGAATTGCTCGATGTCGTAGCGCAACTGGTTCACAACAGCGTCATCGCGGACGACGGCGTGCGCCAGCTCGGGATCCCGCTTCTTGAGCGATTCCATCGCCCTCCGCAGCGATTCGTTGACAAGCCCCTCCATTCGGAAGAGCATGTCACGCAATTGGTTCAGTTCCTGATCGAGTCCACTACGGATCGGCATGTCCATTCCTCCAAGCCTGGGGCCAACGTGAAGTCAAGTATAGTCAAGCTTGGGCGGATGGCAATGCAAGCCCTACTCATCCCCCAGTGCGAAGAGCGTCCCGTCAAGCGTCGCGACGTAGAGACGCCCTTCGACGACGGCCCCACCCGCGATCACCATATCACGACCAAGATCCAATTCCCAGAGCGAGTCTGGGCCTGCCATCGTCAGAGCGTAGCACCGATCCATCCCATCACGCAAGGTGCCGCAGAAATAGGCGGTTTTGTCACTATCCAGGCCAATGAGCGCGCCCCCCTGAAGGGGAGGTGTCTGAGCCTGGTTGTATACCCGCCCATCCGGACTCAGCCAGACGAAGATGCCGTTCCGGTACGACACGTAGCCCAGCCACATTACCTCATCCCTGGTGACGCCCGCATATCGCGGCCGAATGAACGTGAAGGCACCGGAATCCCAGCGCGTTGTGCCTGCCACCTCGATATCGCCCCCGCTCGTCTCGGATAAGGTCATCACCAGGTTACCACTCCGCGCATACGTGCGGCGGTCCTCTCCCGTGATGTAGGCGTCGACACCTTCGGTCGATGCCCAATCGACGACATCACCTGTCGCAGCTTCCACGATCTGGTCCTGGCGGAAGACCCACTCGCCGTTCCAGCTTAGCTGGGGGGGCAGATCGTACATACCATAGTGCATCTCCGTCGTCCAGATCTGCGTGCCGTCAGGGGCTATAGCCCGGAAGTTGCTTCCGTATCCGATGTAGATCGTGCCGTCCGGCCCTACAATAGGCCCACTGGTCGCGACCCGCTGGGTCTCGGGAACCTGCCGCCACTGCACCTCGCCCTCGGCGCTGGCAGACGTGACGCCACCCTCGACGTCAGCGACGTAAATGGAGACGTCGGCGGCGTTACCTGCTCTCCCCACCAGCGCAGGTCCACCGACGGTCGAGGTCACCAGCGCCGTGGTCCACAGCAGTTCGCCACTCGATGAGAGCGAAGTCAGCGAGCCGCCTCGTCCGCTCAGGTAAAGCGTGCCGTCGGCCGAAACCGCCGGGCCACCGCTCAGTCCGTCGGGCGACGTATAGAGCCACAGAACGTGTGGATCCTGCGGGCCGATGGCATCAGTGTGCATCGTGCCATAGGCATCGTGCCAATCGGAGGCCCACGCTTGGTCGGTTGTCTCCAGCGCTGCTTCTCCTGAAGGCCCCTTGAGTGTGTGCCACGCGACGAGGCCCAGCGGCGCGGCCACAACGATAAATGCCAGCGCGCCTGCCAGCACAGGATGGCGGCGCGCTCCTGTCCGCGATGGACGCACCACCGTTGCATCGAGCCAGGGTAGGACGTCGGAAACCAACAAGCCATAGAACGTACGCTTGGCGCCTTGGGCCAGCGCCAGCCGGCGCCGGAGCCCCTCGCCGAGGAGATTGAAACCCAGGACGGTGATGAAGATCACGGTACCGACGGCAAACATCGCCCAGGGTTGGAGAATGTTGGCCTGCGAGGTCGCCAGCATCTGTCCCAACTCTGGCGCGCCGCTGACGCGCCGCGCGACGAAGTCACTGACCTCGATCCAGACATCCCCTCCGATGAAATAACCGAGGAAGCCCAGCGCCGCCGTCACCGTCAACGTGTTCCCGATCTCGAACGCCATGAGCATCCAGACCATCGGCATCACATGACGCAGCGTGTGGCTGATGAGGATCTGGCCCTGGCTGGCGCCCAGGGCGCGCGACGCGGCGATGAACTGCTCCCCTCGTAGCTCACGGGCCTTCTCCCGGATCGACTGGGCGCTTTCCGCCCATCCCGTGACAGACAGCCCAATGATGAAGGCCCAGATTCCCCATTCGACGCCGATGGCCGCAATCGCGACCAGCGCTACGATCAACGTTGGCACGGAGAGCGCCGCCGCCGTCAGCGAAGTCAGGGCGTGTGCGACGCGTCCCTCCGACCATCCGGAGACAAGACCGACGATGACGCCCAGCACCAGCCGCACGGTCGCGACCGTGACGACCATCGTCATCGTAGGACCGACGGCCCACAATAGCCGGCTGTACAGATCGCGGCCGAAGGCGTCGGACCCCAACGGGAACCCGGGCACCTTGAATGCGGGGAACGGCGGCGTCATCCACGTACCCCCCACCTCGAGCACCTTGGTCTCGGCCAGGGGGTCGGCCGGAGCAAGCTGTGGTCCGGCCACGGCAACCACCATTACAAGGGTCACCATCACGATCCCCAGGATCAGCGGGCCATTGACACGCCGCCGCACATGGCGGACGGCGGCCCCGATATCACGCGCAAGGCTAGACATTGCCCACCTCCGGCTGCAGCAAGCCGAGCCGAGGGTCAACCGACCGGACGAAGATGGCTGCCCCGAGATCCGCAAAGAGGAAGACGGCGGCCAGGATCGTCAACATCGCCGCCACCGTTGGGGGGTCAAGAAACATCGGAGAACCCGATTGATTGCTGAGCTGTGCGGGCACCAAGGTGTTGGCGATCAAGCGCCCCACTCCCGGCCAACTGAAGAGGTACTCCACGACGATCAGTTCGCCGACCATGAAGCGAAGCGTGTTGTTGAGCGCCAGCACGATCTGGGCGAGCACGTTGCGCATCGCGACCCGGCTTAGGACACGATACCATGGGTACCCAAAGCCCCGGGCTGCCATCACGTAGTCCTTGCTCAGTTCCTGCACCAACAATGTCGAGGTCACCTGCGCAACCTGCACCATAGGGCGCAGTGTGAGCGTAATCACGGGCAGCACGAGGTGCTGGTCCCACCCAAAACCGCTCATCGGCAGAACCGTAGATCCCCCTGTGGCCCCCCTTATCGTCAGATAGAGCATCACGATGATGAGAAGAGTACCAAGATAGAAGGTGGGCATGGCCAGCCCGCCCGTGGTCAGCATCGTCAGCCAGTTCGCAGTGCGGGGCGGATTACGACGGGTGGCCGCAACCCCCAGGCCAATCCCAACTACGGTGCTCGCCCCGAGCGAGATAGCAAGAAGGGCGAGACTTGCAGGCCCTGCCTGCGCGATAACGCTCACGATCGACGTTCCACTGCCGGGAACCTGACCGAAGTCCAGATGCGTGAAACCTTCCACATAGCCGAAGTAGGCCGGGAGCAGAGGCGTCGGGGTGATCAAGCCGGCCAGTGAGGGATTCCGAGCGGCGCGGACCGGCCTGGCCACGTGCGCGTATGCAAATCCCAGAAAGTGGACCAGAAGGAGCACAAGTGGGATGAGTAGGAGACGACGACCGACAAGACGGAGCATGACACTGGCCCCCTTGAGATAGCGCGCGTTGCCCCCTCAGGCAGAAATGTGGGCCCGGCTGAGACGCCTGGGCGGCAGCAACCCCACTACCCGCGCCCCTATAGTGTATCTGTACCCTACCGCGACCCAGACTATACCACAGACCGGATCAAGGCCTACCCTTGCGGCCTGTCTGTTCGCCGGCCATGTGACTGGGTGTCAAGATCCGTTCATCGCTCACGCCTTTGCACTCTCAAGGCCAGGTGCTAGAATTGCGCAAAGAGCGGACGAGATCGGTCGTGCGGAGCTGTATAGAGCCATCGCCGGCGCATCGCACTTGTCTGTTCCCACCCATTTTCGAAGAAAGCGAGCACAATGACCAAGACCTTGTACGGCGGAATCGAGGGCGGCGGCACGAAATTCGTCTGTGCTGTGGGTAACGGGCCTGGTGATATCATCGAGGAAATACGGTACCCGACGGGCAGCCCCGAGGAGTCCATCGGCAAAGCAATTGACTTCTTCCGCAAGTTCGACGGCCTGCGTGCTGTCGGAATTGCCTGCTTTGGGCCGCTCGATGCCAATCCAACATCCCCTACCTTCGGCTACGTCACGACCACACCGAAACCTGGCTGGGCACACACAGAGTTTGGAGGCGCCGTTGGTCGTGCCCTCGGCGTACCGGTCGGGTTCGACACCGATGTCAACGCGGCGGCACTGGCCGAGCACCGCTGGGGCGCGGCCAAGGGGCTGGATTCGTGCCTCTATCTGACCGTTGGCACGGGCATCGGCGGCGGTGCCATCGTCGAGGGAAAGATGATTCACGGCTTGATGCATCCTGAGATGGGACATCTGCGAGTTCCCCACGACCTTACGAGACGATCCCTTCGAGGGGCAGTGCCCATATCACGGTGACTGCCTCGAAGGCCTGGCATGCGGACCGGCCATAGAGGCCCGCTGGGGTAGGCGGGCGGAGACCCTACCGCCGGATCATCCCGCCTGGGCCCTGGAGGCACACTATCTTGGCCTGGGCCTGACCAACTATATCGTCACGCTCTCTCCCCAGCGCATCATTCTGGGCGGCGGCGTGATGGACCAGACAGGGCTCTTTCCGATGATCCGCGACGAGGTGAGGACGCTCCTGCACGGCTACATTCAGTCTCCCATGATCACCAGCGACAATGACGTATACATCGTGCCACCGGAGCTGAAGAACCAGGCAGGGGTCCTCGGCGGCATCGCGCTGGCCATCGACGCCGGTAACCGGTAGATTGCGGCGCTGGCGGAACTGGTGCCCCGGTCGCGACAGCGCGCCGAGCGGCCGGATCCGCTACCGTACCACCACGGAGGAAAGCCATGCACGGGTTCAGGCGCTTGTTGACATCGTTTGTACTCTTGCCCCTTCTCTCGGGCTGCGTCCTCTTCCGTGAGACGCCGACGCCACTTCCTTGGGTCGTCACGGAGACACCCGCAGCCGGTGCTGAGGTCCAAACCGGGCCAACGTCCGGCCCCGCCACTGCGGTGCCGGGGCCGACTGGCGCATCGCCGACCAGCACCCCGACCGCGACGGCTACCCCTCTGCCATCACCAACCACCACACCCCTTCCTACACCATCGCCGGCGACCACCGGGCAAGCTATCACGCTGATTGTACCCGGGCCGGGACAGCGGGTGGAGAACCCCATGTTGGTGCGCGGCCAAACTCTCGTGATGCCATTCGAGGGCGGGCTGGTGATCCGTGTGTTCGATGCCCAAGGCCGGCTTGCGGCAGAAACGCCCATCATCGCCCAGGGCGACTACGGCGGGCCGGCAACGTTTGAGGCAACGATCACCTATGGGGGTGTTCCCGGTGTCGGCCGAGTTGAGGTCGTGGACTATAGCCCCCGCGATGGGAGTGTGGTCGCCCAGGCTTCGCAGACCGTCACCCTGGCGGGCTTCCCCGGAGGCGGCTACGTAGAGCTGCCTGCACCGATGAGCAGGGTCACGCTGCCGATCAAGCTCCTGGCCCGGGTCGGGACACCGGGGCAGCAGGTCAGTGTGATCGTACGTTGGGCAGATGGCACTCAGTTTGGGCACAACTTCACGACGCTTGGCGGCCTAGATGGTCGCGGCCTGCTCATCGTCCCCCTCGACCGCGTTGGCGCAGGGACGGACCATCCGCAGACGCAAGCTGCCGCGGTGGAGATCAGTACACCCGATGGCAGCCCGTTGGCGTGGCAGCCGTTGACAATACTCCACCCACTGGATCCTGACGCGATGGCGACGAAGGTCTATTGGACCCGCGGCGAAGATATCGTTCCCCAGACGATTCACGTTCCACGCACGGTGGGCATCGCCAGGGCCTCGCTCGAAGCGCTTCTCTGGGGCCCGGTCCCCGACAACGCCGATGGCTTCACCTCCGCACTCCCCAGTCCGGAGTACGTGTTGGCGTATCCGGGCCGCGATGCGAGTTGGGGCGAGCGGATCACGATACGGGATCTTAAGATCATCGATGGGGTCGCCTACGCCGACTTCTCCATAGAGCTTACCGCCCACTCAGGTGGTGCACTGCAGGTGACCCAGATCCGCGAACAGATCGAAGCCACGCTGCGTCAGTTCTCGACCGTCAATGACGTCGTCATCACGGTCAACGGCCAACCGGCAATGCTCGAGCCGTGAGCCTAGATAGGATTGCCAAATCGTCGAAACGTGGCATAAAGAGGCGAATGGACCTAGAACAAAGGAACAAGTCGCCGCATGGATGATCGCCGCGCCATCTCCCCGGAAGCAGACCCAGAGGAAGTCGTTCTTGATCGAGCCCTGCGGCCCCGTCGTCTGGACGACCTGATTGGCCAGGACCGTGTGCGCGAGAACCTGCGTATCCTGATCGATGCTGCTCGCGCACGCACCGAGCCTGTCGAACATGTTCTGTTCTACGGTCCTCCTGGACTGGGCAAGACAACCCTGGCCCATATCATCGCCCGCGAGATGGGTGCCAATCTGCGTATCACGGCTGGGCCCTCGATCGAGCGCGCCGGTGACCTCGCCGCCATCCTGAGCAACCTGCACGAGCGGGAGGTCCTCTTCATTGACGAGTGCCACCGCCTGGGCAAGGTCGTGGAGGAGATTCTCTATCCTGCGATGGAGGATTTCGCACTCGACCTCGTCATCGGCCAGGGCCCGGGTGCTCGCTCCGTCCGGCTGAACCTCCCGCACTTCACGGTAGTCGGTGCTACCACTCGGCTCGCACTGCTCTCGGCGCCTCTTCGGAACCGCTTCGGCGCGGTCTTTCGACTCGACTTCTACGACCAAGAGGCCCTGAAGGAGATTGTATCGCGAGCTGCGCAGGCGCTTGACGTGCCATTGGAGCCGGAGGGACGTGATGAAATCGCGCGTCGCGGTCGCGGTACCCCACGGGTGGCCCTACGCGTGCTGCGCCGGGTTCGCGACTATGCACAGGTTCGCGCCGATGGCGTCATTACCGGTGATATCGCCAATGAGGCCCTATCGCTCATGGAAATCGATCACCACGGTCTTGATGATCTGGATAGGCGAGTTCTCGACGCCATCATCCGCAAGTTCGATGGCGGCCCGGTCGGGCTCGACACGATTGCTGCCTCTATTGGCGAGGCCGCCGACACCATTATGGACGTGGTCGAGCCCTATCTGCTGCAACTGGGGTTCATCGAGCGTACGCCGCGCGGACGCGTCGCGACACGGCTGGCCTACGAACATCTGGGGATCGTCGATGATCGACTGGCGCAGGGTCGGCTCTTTGACACCACGCCGTAGCTCTGTCCTCCAGGCAGGAACCAACCCAACCACGGGTGGTAAGCAGCATGCTTAGCCTTGGCACTGTGCTCCGCAACCGCTATCGCATTGACCGGATGCTGGAGATCGGTGCGTTGGAGGCCCAGTACCGTGGCTGGGACTTGGAAGCCGGCGAGCCCGTCATCATCAAGGAGCTGATCTCCCAACCGGATCTCAGTCCTGCAGAGCTGCAGGACCTCCAGCAGACATTCGCCGAGAGTGCAGCGTCGCTGAGAGCTCTGCGCCATCCCCACATCGTGCGGGTTCTGGACCACTTCTCCTCTCCCGCCGATGTGAGCAGTGTCGTCCGCACAGGCAGTAGTGAGGCCAACGCCTATCTGGTGCTCCAGGCTGTGCCGGGGCAGACGCTGGCCGAGATGATCGAACGAGAAGGTGCGCTCAAAGAGAGTCGCGTGAATGCCTGGTCTCAGCAGATTCTTGACGCACTTGCTTATGCCCACCAACAGGGCGTCCTTCACCGCGACATCAAGCCGGCCAACATTCTCATCACGCCCGATGATCGCGCACTGCTCACCAACTTCGAGATCATCGCCCTCTGGGATCCCAATGATCCGCGAACCTGGACCGCCAAACGCGTGATGGGCGTGCCTGAGTATGCTGCCCCCGAACGATGGGGGATGAAGACCAGCCAGATCGACAGCCGGAGCGACATCTACAGCCTTGGTGCGACACTCTATCACGCTCTCACGGGCGAGCAGCCACTGACCGCAGGTGAGCGGACTGCCAACCCATACAGGTTCCTGCAGGTCAAGGCTCTCGCACCCCGCGTCAATGCCAAAATGCGTGGCGTCGTACTCAAAGCGATGGAGCTGCCACCCGATAAGCGTTTTGCGAGTGCGGCCGAGATGGCCGAGGCCATCAATCGGAGGTCACCGGCAGCCAACGCTCAAACGCCGCAACCGGCGCCTTTCTTGCCAAAGCAAGGAGCGTCGCCGTGGCCCCGGATTGCAGGGCTCCTTGGTTCCACAGCAGTGATAGTAGCAGCTGGGCTGCTGGGCCTATGGCTGAACCAGACGGTGGAGATGCCGCGCATCGATCTCCCGCTGCTCGGCGTCGACACGGCGCCCACCGAGTCGCCGGCGGCTTCCGACGGCCTCCCGGCTGCCGGCGCACCGCTAGACGCCACGCCGACGGCGTCCGTTGTTGCCTCCGGTGAAGCGCGCCCGACGGATGAAACTCAGCCGACGCAGACTCCCGCACCCACGGCAACCCCGACCATGCCTGCGCCCGTCGCCCTTTCCCCATCGCCTCCTGCGGACTGGAAATCCGTCATCACCGATCACTTTGACAACAATGACAACCAATGGATTGTAAGCGACTACGAGGACGACTGGGGCACGGTGAGCCGCCAGGTCACGGATGATACCTATCGTTGGGAGATCGATGCCTCCCAGGCGGTCGGACGATGGTGCACGCCGGAGTTGGCCAATGATCGTGGCATCGTGGGGGACTTCTACGTGACCGTGGACGTACAGCGTATCAGCGGCCCCGAGAGCGCGGCATACGGTTTGGTGCTGCGTCACACGGAAGGAAGCTACTATCTCTTCAGCGTGCGGGATGATGGCTACTATCAGTTCAGCCTCTGGACAGGCATCGCATGGCAGCCTATTGTGGACTGGACCCAGACGACGGGCGTGAACTCCGGGGCGGTCAACTCTCTGTCCGTCATCGGTCAAGGTGACCGGTTCGAACTCTATATCAATGATGAGTTCGTTGACACAGCCGAGGATGATGTACTGACGTCGGGCGAGGCGGGTCTGTCGATCTCCACCGCGGCGACTGATGGCCTGGCGGTCTTCGTCTTCGATAACTTCGAGCTCTGGGGTCCCGCTGAATAGGAGGGGGTCGACGTGATTGACGTGTGGGATGTGGTTAGGAATGGCCTGTGGATTGTGGGGCTTTCGGTTCTCCTGGCGACGTGGTCGTGGGCGCGATATGCAGCCTACCAGTCACGTGTCAAGGTACGCGCCAAGCTCAACGAACTCAGATACGCGCTTGCGTTGGATGTCGGATTGCTGCTGTTCGTCGGCGGCATGGCAGCGACCGAGGGCCGCTGGTGGGCTCGCCTCCTGTGGATCGGCCTGGGCATCGTCGTCATCGTGCACGCGGTGGCCATCGTCCGGCAGTCGAAGTTGGCTGACGTGGAATCGTAGGCGCGATGGCGTGAATACTCCCTCAAGCGTGCCTCAAGGACGGCAGGGGCGGTTCTGGCTGGGCGTAGCGTGCCTTGTGCTCGCGCCACCGTTTCTGGCCTGGATCGCGATTGCCTTGGGTTGGCTTGGTCCCGGTCTCGCCCGGTTGACGCTGACCGGATGCGGGATTGCCGCCGTCGGCGGAGTGCTCACGGGTGCGGTAGCCGAGCGTTTCCTGCACCGGGGTCGAAACGGCACGGAGCACCTGCTTGGCCTCGCCGCGACCACGGCGCTGGGTGTCCTGATCATCGGCTATCTCTACCTCGTCCACATCCGCGGCCCGATGAGTTCCATCGGTACGCTCGGTCGAGGCGTATCACAGGTCCTCATCTTCGTGGAGTTCCTCACAGCCCAGGTCGCCGGAGTGCTTCTGGCTGCCGCCGGTGTTGGGAGAGCTCCCTGAAGTCCAGGTCATGGGCGACCCCCTCTCTCCCCGGCATGGTATAATGACGACCATGGTCAGAGGAATTCGCGACTTCCTGGAACTCATCAAGTTCGAGCATACCATCTTTGCGCTGCCCTTTGCTTACGTGGGCATGCTCATAGCGGCGGGTGGATCGCCGACATGGTCCCAGGCGCTCTGGATAACGATAGCGATGGCAGCTGCCAGGACGATGGCGATGGCCACGAATCGGCTTGCCGACCGGGTCTACGATGCGCAGAATCCACGGACGGCCAACCGTCCCCTCATAAGTGGGCGGATCACAGCCAAGCAAGCGTGGATCGGCGTGGGGGTAGCGACCGTCATCCTGGTTGTCGCGGCGTGGCAACTGGGCCCGCTTCCACTGAGGCTTCTGCCGGCCGCTCTGGTCTTCCTGGTCGGCTACTCCTTCACGAAGCGCTTCACGTGGCTCGCGAATTATATGCTCGGTTTCACCGATGGTTTGGCTGCGGTCGGCGCGTGGGTTGCCGTCCGTGGTTCCCTCTTCACGGCAAATGACATCGCGGCCTGGCTTCTGCTGGCGACGGTGACTTTCTGGATGGGCGGAGTCGACACGATCTACGCCTGCCAGGATGCCGACGTGGATCGTGCTTGCGGGCTGCACGCCATCCCGGCGCGTTTTGGCGTGCCGGCCGCCCTGAGGCTCTCCACGCTGAGCCATATCGTGACGGTGGCGCTGCTCATCGCCGTCGGCATTCTCCAGAGGCTCGCATGGCCCTACGCAGCCGGGCTCATCGCTATCGGCGCGCTGCTTGTGATCGAGCATCGACTGGTCTCTCCCGAGGATCTTTCGAGGGTCAACGTGGCGTTCTTCAATGTCAATGGGGTCATCAGTATTACGCTCTTCCTGAGTGTCGCGGCGTCCTATCTCGTCGCCTGACAACTGGCTCTGACGAGGTCGGCTCGCAACTGCGCCGAAGGACGATAGAATCATGATTATGGATAAGGCCCGCCACAGACCATCAGGCTCCGCCCGTAGAACGCGGACCACCCTTCCCCACGATCTGACGACTCCGACCCGCGTTACCCTCGTCCGGCACGGACATGTGCACAACCCGGACAACATCATCTACGGCCGCCTGCCGGGCTTTGGGCTGAGCGAGGTGGGACGGCAACAGGTGGAAGCTGCGGCGGCACATCTGCTCGACGCCGAACTGGGTGCTGTCTTCACGAGCCCGCAGCAGCGTGCGATGGAGACCGCGGAAATCCTCCAGCGTCACCATCCGGATCTGGCTATCCGGCGGACTGACCTGGTCGACGAGACCCGATGCTACTTCGAGGGGCATCCGGCCGAGGAAGTCGAGGCCCGCGGCTGGGACCTCTATACAGGCGTCGATGGCGGGTATGAGGTGCCCGAGGAGGTCGGCGCTCGCGGCGCTCAGTTTGTGGCTGTTATCCGGGCAAGGTTTGCCGGCCAACACATCACCGTCGTCACCCACGGTGATGTCATCGCTTTCACGGTGCTGCACGTGATGCGTGACACCGTGCACGTCTCGCGGAAACGTACGCTGGCGCGCTTCGGCATCATCGACAAGTACCCGGCTACCGCCTCCCTGACCACTCTGATCTACCTAACCACCGACCCGAATGAGGTGCCGAGCGTCGAGTACGTCCGCCCCTACGATGAAGATCTCCTGCAGGCTTCGTTGTCCTAATATGGGTTCAACACAACGGGAGGGCAGACCAAATGAGAGGGAAACGACTTGGCTCCGTGATAAGTGTTGTTGCCGTGCTGATGAGCGTCTTGGCGGGATGTGGGGCAAAGGCAACCGATGATGCACCGCTGCGAATTGCCGTGTTGCCGATCGTCGACACACTGCCGGTCTACGTGGCGCAGGAGGAAGGTTACTTCGCCGACGAGGGCATCCGGGTTGAGATTGTTCCGGTCAGTTCCAGCCCCGACCGAGACCAACTCCTTCAGGCAAAGCAGATCGACGGCGGCGTGACGGACCTTCCCGCACTGGCACTCTACAATCGCGATAGTGTGAACGTCATTGCGGTGCGATACGGGATGGTGCCCACGGCGAACTCCGCGGAGTTCAGCATCCTGGCATCCGGGAAATCCTCCATCACGTCGCCGGAGGACCTGCGGGGTGTGCCGATCGGCGTCTCCGAGGGAACCGTCATCGAGTACGTGACCTATCGACTCCTTACCGCCGAGGGACTGAATCCCAGCGACATCAAGTTCGTCGGCGTGCCCCGCATACCGGAGCGGATGGCGCTCCTCACCTCCGGTGAGGTAGCGGCCGCGACGCTGCAGGAACCACTCAGCGTCTTGGCCATGCAGGATGGTGCGCGAGTGGTGATTGACGACCGGACACACCCGGAGTACAGCTGCAGCATCTTCGTGATGCGAGCCGAGGTGATACGAGACCGTGGTGCTACCGTGGCGGCCTTCGTTCGTGCGTTCGACCGCGCCAGCGCCGCGATCAACGCCGACAAGACCCGCTGGTCGGGCCTCCTTTCCGAAAACCAGCTCGTTCCGGCCTCCCTGCAGGCGAGCTATGTCCCGCCGGATCTGCCGGGCTCCTCGGTTCCTACGCCGGCGCAGTTCGCCGATGTCGTAGCGTGGTTGCGGGACAAGGGCCAGCTGACGACGGACATCCGCTACGAGGACGTGGTTACCGATGCTTACCTTCAACACTGACGTCACATAGTGGCGCGTAAAACCCATAGTTGGGGTTCATGGAACGGCTTGGGCCGTCAGAACTGCCGGGACGGGTACGACGAACCGTTCACTGAGCAGTAGAAATAGGACTATGACCAACTTCACAAAGTCGGTGCTGGTATGGCTTGCGGTCTTCCTGATAGCTCTCCTGGGAGGGTGTGGTAACACGACAGACACCACGCCGCTGCGCATCGCAGTGTTGCCCATCCTCGACGCGCTGCCACTCTTTGTCGCTCAGCAGCAGGGATACTTTGCTGACGAGGGTGTCAAAGTCGACCTTGTCTCGGTCAGCTCGGCCGCTGAACGCGATCAGCTCCTGCAGGCAGGACAGATCGACGGCATGATTACCGACCTGGTCGCCCTGGCGCTGTACAATCATGACGCGACCCAGGTGATTGGGCTGCGCTACGCGATGGTGCCTACCGAGCAGTCGCCCCAGTTTCGCATCCTGGCCTCAGCAGCTTCCGGCTACACGACGCCTGCAGACCTCGCCGGCGTCCCCGTCGGCGTCTCTGAGGGGACAGTCATCGAGTACGTGACAGATCGGCTTCTCGCAGCCGCCGGCGTGCCCCATGGCGAGATCCAAACCCTTGCCGTGCCTCGTATCCCGGACCGGATGTCGCTCCTCAATGCCGGGGACCTGGCGGCTGCGACGTTGCCCGAGCCACTCGGATCGCTTGCCATGCAGCAGGGCGCAACGCTTATACTGGATGACTCGGCGCATCCCGAGTACAGTTGCAGCCTCTACGCGATGCGGGCCGATGTCGTCCGAGACCGCAACGATGCCGTAAGCCGGTTCGTGCGCGCCATTGATCGTGCCAGCACGATGATCAACGCGGACAAAGAGCACTGGTCGGACTTGCTCTCCGAGCAGCAGATCGTCCCGGCACCGTTAGTCGGCAGCTACGTTCTGCCGGACTATCCCGGGCCCGAGGTGGCCACGTCCGCCCAGTTCGCCGATGTCCTTTCGTGGCTGCAGGACTCCGGAAGGCTCGACACGACGCCATTGTACGAGGATAGCATCACCGATGCCTATCTGCACGACTAGCCTTGTTCAGCATGCTGCCAAGCAGCCGACGTCTCTTGCGCATACCCCTTCCCACCGGGTGAACGATGTTTGCCCTTGAGCAGGTGACCTTTGCCTACAACGCCGGCCCTCCGGTCTTCGAGTCGTTTACCTGGGGAGGTATGGAGGGCGAGGTTTGGTCCATTCTGGGGCCGTCAGGCTGCGGCAAGAGCACGCTCCTACTACTTCTGGCCGGGCTGCTCTATCCACAGCGCGGAGCCGTCACCGTCCGAGGCATCCCCCTCGCCCGCCCGCGTCCGGGCACCAGCCTCATCCTGCAGGAGTACGGGCTGCTGCCCTGGTCCACCGTGCGTGGTAACGTCGAGCTTGGCCTGCGAGTTCAGCGATTCTATGGTCCCGACGGACGCCACGCCCCGCGTGGGGCCGCCCTCCCCGCAGACGAAGCGCGATCGCGCGTCGACCGCTGGCTCGATCGCCTGGCCATCGCCGAGGTCGCCGACCGGTTCCCCGGTGAGGTCTCAGGCGGGCAGCGCCAACGCGCCGCCATCGCTCGCGCGCTGGTGATGGAGCCGGACCTGCTATTGATGGACGAGCCTTTCTCCGCGTTGGACGCGCCGACACGGGAAGGTCTTCAGCACCTCACCTTGGGCCTGTGCGCAGAGGCCCATCTTACGGTCCTGTTGGTCACGCACAGCATTGAGGAGGCAGCCTACGTCGGCCAGAGAGTGCTGCTGCTGGGGACGCCCCCCAATAGCAGCGCCGCCGTCATCGACAACGAGCACGTCACTGGCGACGCCTATCGCAGCTCAGCAGTCTACCAGACCACCTGTGCGAAACTCCGCGGGATCCTGGACGCCGGCGACCCATAGCATGGCCACCCACCTCTCATCATCGGGCCACGCACGACGATGACCCGCCTGTCCGAGGCACCACGCCGGTGGTTGTTGCCCTCCAGGCTGGCTGCGCTGGCTGCCCTGCTGCTGCTCTGGCAGCTCGCGTCCGCGCTCCTGGCAGTCTCGGTGCTCCCGCCACCTAGCAAGGTCTTCGCGGTTCTATTCACAGAGCTTCCGCGGCTTCTCGGACGCCACTTTGTCGCCAGCCTCTGGCGCGTCGTAGCAGGCATCGGGCTTGCCATCGTCACGGCGGCTCCGGCGGGGCTGATCCTCGGGCAGAGTCGCCGGTTGAGCCGGCTCTTTGCACCCTTCGTCTACCTACTCTACCCGATCCCCAAGGTCGTGCTGGTCCCCATCTTCCTCATTGTGCTGGGCATAGGGAACCTGCCGAAGATTGCTATTATCACGCTGATCCTCTACTTCCAGATACTTGTGCTGGTTCGAGATGCCGCCGCATCGATCCGTCCCGAGCTCTTGACGAGCGTCCGTAGCCTGGGCGCCGGGCGAAGAGCGCTCTTCCGCTACGTCTACGTGCCCGCGAGCCTCCCCGCCGTGTTGACGGCAGTTCGGCAATCCATCGGTACCGCCGTAGCCGTGCTCTACGTCGCCGAGCTCTTTGCCACGCGCTACGGCCTCGGCTACTATATCTACCTCCAGGGCAACACGCTCTTCGACTATCCTCGGATGTACGCTGGAGTCGTGGCGATGAGCCTCCTGGGGTTTGGGCTCACAGCCGGCGTAGATGTCCTGGAGCGCAGGCTCTGCCGGTGGGCAAGGCCTACGGCCTGATGAAACACCGCCGACTGCCGGCGACGAGCGGTCTGCTGTGGCCCGCCGGCAGTTGCGGGACCCTTATCTGTTACTGGTCATTGGGGGTGCGTAATGCCATTCGGTAGCCTCGCGGATTTCGTCAGCTTGCTTGAGGATCGTAAGAGCTTAGTTAGGATCACGGCTGCCGTCTCTCCCGAGTTGGAGATCACCGAGATCGTGGATCGGGTCAGCAAGGGGCCGGCGGTACAGAACAAGGCCCTGCTCTTCGAGAACGTCAAGGACAGTTCGATGCCGGTGCTCATCAACGCGTTCGGCAGTGCCGAGCGCATGGCGTGGGCGCTGGGTGTCGACGACCTCGACGACCTTCGCCGCAGGCTGGAGGAACTCATCGATCTGCGCCCACCCGGCGGCCTCGGTGACGCGCTGAACCGCGGCGGCGACCTCGTACGTGCGCTGCTAGACGCCGGCATCAAGCCGCGGCGGGCGCACCGTGCCCCCGTACAGGCCGTCATCGAGACCGCGGCGCCTTCACTCGCCGACATACCCATCCTCAAGTGCTGGCCCAAGGACGGTGGCCCATTTATCACGCTGCCCCAGGTCATCACGCGTGATCCGGTGAAGGGCACACGCAACGTCGGCATGTACCGCCTCCAGAAGGTCGACGATACGACGCTCTTGATGCACTGGCAGCGCCACAAGGGTGGCGCCGAGCACGAGCGGGTCGCGCGGGAGGCGGCCAAGCCCCGGATCCCTGCAGCCATCGTGCTGGGTGGCGATCCGGCCTGCATCTGGGCGGCCTCCGCGCCCCTTCCGCCGGACATCGACGAGTACTGGCTGGCAGGCTGGCTTCGAGGGCGCGCCGTCCCCTTTGTGGACTGCGTGACCCAACCCCTGCAGGTCCCGGCCAACGCCGACATCGTGGTTGAGGGCTACGTCGATCCCAACGAGCACCGGCCCGAGGGGCCCTTTGGCGATCACACCGGCTACTACACGCCCGTGGAGCCCTTCCCGGTCTTCCACGTCACGGCTGTGACCCGGCGAGAGGACGCGATCTATCCCGCGACGGTGGTCGGCATCCCGCCGATGGAGGACTACTGGATGGGCAAGGCCACCGAGAGGCTCTTCCTTCCGCTGATCCGGCTCTTTCTGCCCGAGATCGTCGACCTCGAGATGCCCGCGCCCGGCGTCTTTCACAACCTGCTACTGGTGAGTATCAGGAAGCGCTTCCCGGGCCAGGCGCGCAAGGTCATCCACGGGATGTGGGGCCTGGCGCTGCTCAGCCTGGCCAAAGCCATCGTGGTCGTTGACGATTGGGTCGACGTCCACGATCCCGTGCAGGCGGGCTGGCAAGCGCTTGGCAACGTCGACTGGACCCGAGACGTCATGGTCGCCGATGGCCCCGTCGACCAGCTCGACCACGCTGCCCCCCTACCCGCCTTTGGCGGCAAGATCGGCATCGACGCGACGGCGAAGCTACCCGAGGAGGGTCACCCGCGTGGCTGGCCCGAGGTCACGCGGATGGATCCTGACGTAAGGGCGCGCGTCGATCGCCTATGGAAGGAGCTGGGGCTCTGATGGGAAACACGCCCCATGGCGTCTCCCCGGATGCTTCTACAGAAGGGGCGTCGCTCGTGATGCTCTCGCGGTCTCGGTTGCTGGCAACGGTCTTTGTCGGAGGGCTCGTGTCGCTGGCCCTGGAGTTGGCCGCGGCGCGCCTGCTGGCACCGGCATTTGGCACGACCGACCTCGTCTGGTCCGTCGTCATCGGGCTCATTCTACTCTACCTGTCCGCCGGTTACGCCATCGGCGGGCGATGGGCGGACCGCCATCCGAGTGCGCCGACGTTGTACACGGTCTTGGCCCTGGCGGGTCTGGCGATTAGCATCATCCCGATCGCCTCCCGGCCCCTGCTCCTCGCAGCGGCCCGAGGCATGCGCGTGTGGAATCTGGGGCTGATCGCGGGGCCGTTCGCGGTGGTCCTGGTGCTCTTCGCCGCCCCGGTCACGCTCCTGGCATGTGTCTCGCCCTTCGCGATTCGGCTGTCGGTCAAAGATGTCGCCAGTGCCGGTGGCGCCGTGGGTGGCTTCACCGCTATCTCGACGTTGGGCAGCTTCATCGGGACCTTCCTCCCCAACCTACTGCTCATCCCCGCGATTGGGACGCGGCGCACGTTTCTCCTGCTGGCCTTGATCGCCCTCCTGACCGGTCTGTGGGGCCTCTGGTCCACACATCGCCGCCGCTTCTGGTCCCTCGCGTGGACCGTCCTGGTCCTCGGAGGTCTCTTCGCGTGGGAACCTGCCACTATCAAGCCCCAGACGAACCTGATTTTCGAGGAGGAGTCCACCTACAATCTGATCCAGGTTGTCGAGGACGAGGTCGGGCGGCGATTCCTGTTGTTGAACGAAGGACAGGGCATACACTCGGTCTACACGCCACCGGCGCTCTACGCAGACGCCGCGAATCCGTTGGCACTTTTGACCGGAGGGCCCTGGGATGACTACCTGATTGCACCGTACTTCAACGCGCCGCCACACGCGCCTGACCGGATCGAGGATCTGCTCGTCATCGGCCTGGCCGCAGGCACGACCCCGACGCAGTTCACCGAGGTCTATGGCCCGCTCCCCATCGACGGTGTCGAGATTGACCCGGCGATCGTCCGGACCGGTCGCACCTACTTCGGCATGACCATGCCGAACCTCGATGTGCACATCGCGGACGGGCGCACCTTTCTGCTTCAGTCCGATCACCACTACAGCCTCATCGCCGTCGACGCCTACCGGCTGCCCTACATCCCGTGGCACCTGACGACGATCGAGTTCTTCCAAGCCGTAAGAGATCACCTGAGGGACGATGGCGTAGTGGCCATCAATGTGGGACACACACCCGGAACCGGAAGCGCTCCAGGCGACTGGCGCCTCGTCGATGCGATGGCCAACACGATGGGACAGATCTTCCCCTCGGTACACGTCATCGACGTGCCGGGCAGCTTCAATGCCATCGTCGTCGCCACCGTCCGGCCAAGCACCCCGGCCAACCTCGCAGCCAACCTGCCGCTGCTGGAGGATCCCCGCCTGCATTACCTGGCGGAGCAAGCTCTGGACGCCCTGAGGGATCCGGAAGCGAGCAACCTCGTCTTCACCGACGACCGTGCGCCCGTCGAGCAACTCACCAACGCCCTCGCTCTGCGCTACGTCCTCGGCATCCGGTAGGACGCGACTCGGCACGTAGGTCCGCCCGGGCCTCCCCGACAGCTTCCCGATCTGCCCCTGCCTCTGCCTGTTCCCGCGGATCTGTGATCCGCGGGCGGATACGGGTGATGACGCCACGAGCGTGGGTGTGCGCCGTGGCTGCTGTCCTTCGGTGGGTGGCCCCTTGTCGCGGGCGGATCACAGATCCGCCCCGAACGCGACGTTGGTCGTCCGCACCTGCCTGTTCCCAGCGGATCTGTGATCCGCGGCCTCTACCAACCACCGCGCGGATCCCAGGCCCTCCTCGTACTCGCGACCTCCGGCCTCTGCACCTGCCTGTTCCCAGCGGATCTGTGATCCGCGGCCTCTACCAACCGCCGCACGGATCCCAAGCCCTCCTCGAAGTTCGTCACCCTACGGCAGTCGCTCCAACGCCCACCGGGCGTGATCGCGCACCATGCCGTCACGATGGTGGGCGGCGGCCTCAGCGAGATAGGGACGCGCCGCAGGGTCGCCCAGGTTGCCCAGGACCACCGCGGCATTCCGTGCGAGCCCCGCGGCCGTCGCACGCCAGATGGGCAGAGCGCGGAATCGCGTCCGGAAGGCCGTCACATCGAGCGTCAGCAGGTCCGGCAGGTCAAGCGACGCGATCGCCGGCGCGGATTCGCCCTCATGCCCTGCCATCGAACGCCGATTCCAGGGGCACACGTCCTGGCATGTGTCGCAGCCGAAGACCCTGTCGCCAAGCGAGGAGCGGAGCCCCTCGGGGATCGCCCCCCGATGCTCGATCGTCAGATACGACAAGCAACGACGCGCATCCAAGACACCCGGTCGCACCAGCGCCCCGGTCGGACAGGCATCGATGCACTTCGTGCAGCTCCCGCAAGTCGGCAAGGCCCTCTCTGCAACACCGGTGTTGGGCAGATCCACGTCGAGCAGCGCTACGCCGAGGAAGAGAAACGATCCGAGTCGGGGGTGGATCAGATTCGTATTCTTCCCTAACCACCCCAGCCCTGCCGCCGTCGCCCATGCCCGCTCCAGAACCGGCCCGGTATCGACAAAACATCGCGATGCCGGCGGCCTCGACAGCGCCCGGCCTATCGACTCGATCAGACGCATCAGCCGTGCGAGTACCCAGTCGTGATAATCGCCCCGCCACGCATAGCGAGAGACCCGCCCGGTGAGCGCCGGCAGCGGCGGGGACGGAGCGCCGGCGTAGGACGTTCCCACGACCAGTACACTTCGGGCTTCCGCCATCAGGTTCCGTGGGTCCTGTCGATGGCGCAACGCCTCCAACCGGGTCAAGTACGCCATCTCCCCGGCATACCCCTGTGCCACCCACGCCTGATAGACATGCCAGGCGGGGCTGGGCCCGGCCGGCATTGCGCCGACCAGATCCAGCCCCGCCTCAGATGCCAGTTGCTGAAGATGCTCCGAGCTCAGCATGACGCCCAGACCCGATCAATCACACCGACGCGCACGATGGCGGAGATGCTACTCGGCGGTTTCGATGGAGAACATCACATCAGAGCCGCTGTCGTTATCACCCGTCGTGATCACCAGCGTCAGGGTCTGGTTATCCATCGTCCACGTGCTGCTGGCCATCCCCTCGGCCTCCATTGCATCCTCACCGGACGCCCATCCTGCGCTGCTCAGGGCATCCTGATAGAACGCATTGACGGTCGACATATCGTCGGTCGTGGTGAACGTCGTCATCGTCCCAAAAGTCGTTACACTCGTTGCTCCGGGATAGAGTTCAACGCCTTCCGGCAGCCCGCCTTGCGCGACACCCTCGGGGGCCTCGATCGTGAGCGATCCGTTGACATCCGTAACTTCCTCATTAAGCGTCGCCGTCGCCTCGTCGCCGTCAATCGTGCCCTCCATCTGCACCAGGTATTTCACGACGAACTTCGGCAAGTCTGCCTGATCGGAAATCCATATGTCGGCGACGCCATCGGTAATCTCGCCATCGCTGCCGGATCCCGCGAGCAGCCCCAGCCACGCACTTGAGTAGTCCGCCTGGTAATGGCGCGTCTGCACGCCATTGACGGTCTCCCTACCCAGGTCCCGGTAATCACTGGAGCCCAGATCGGAGACCCAATCATCGCCAGTGGTCAGGAAATCGCCGAAGGTGTCCTCCACACCGGAGGAATCATCAGAGCTGGTCTGCATCCACTCGTCGCCGTACCGCATCCACGTCTGATCGCCGATCTGGATCACTTCCATGCCCTCGCCGTCGGCCGAGGTCATGCTGAACTGCTGGGCGACAGGATCACGCGTCGCGGCCTGCTCGATAGTGAATTCCTCAACCGTGCCGTCAGCCTTTTCCACCCGCCACGTCATCACGGCGCGATAGCTGTCTAGCTGGCTCATCGCATCGCTGTCAACAGAGAGTGTCCCATCGTCGACCGGTGCCGCCGTCGGTTCGCTCGCACCATCGTCTGCCGGTGTCACCACCGGCGCATTCGCGCCACCCTCCTGTTCATCGGCAGGCACCGTCGCGACCACCCCGGACTCGTCGTCGGCCTGATTACCACCGCCAAAGAGAGAACACGAAAGCGCGACAAACAGCGCTGCTCCAACCAGAAACCATAGCCATCGTCTCATCATCATCCTCCGTATCAGAATTCACTATTCATGGTGCCGTTCTCCGGCAGTTCGCGATTATGTTGCAGGTAGAACGTTCACATCGGTGGTGCAAAGAGCGGCTTGCCGGAACCTGCAACTGGAAACGCTTCACCGGCCTGAACGGCAGGGTCGGATTCTACCATGCATTGGGAATCGTGCCCGCGGCCCAATCTGGACAAAGACATGGTTGGTGGGATAATCAGCGTCGTCCGCCCTTTCAGTACGAAGGGATGATCGGATCATACTGTTCACAATTTCCGGGGGAAGAGGCATGCTCGACATTCAGCTCATCCGCGACAATCCTGAGCTCATCCGTGAGGCCTTGCGCAAACGCAGTGACGATCCTGCGATTGTGGACCGGGCTATCGCCCTGGACACGCAATGGCGCGACCTTCTGCAGTCGGTGGAGTTCCTGCGGGCGGAGCGCAACCGGGTCTCTAGGGACATAGGCCGGATGCGAAACAAGCAGGAGCGTGACGCCCGCATCCAGGAAATGCGCGACGTCGGGGACCGCCTCTCCGGCCTGGAGGAAGACCTCCGCAGTGTCGAGGAGCGTCTCCAGACGGATATGCTGTGGATCCCAAACATCCCGGACGAAAGTGTGCCGGTCGGCCCGGACGAGAGCCATAACATCGAGGTACGCCGCTGGGGCGAGCGCCGCGACTTCCCGAAGGAAGGCTTCCAACCGGTTCCGCACTGGGATCTCGGCCCCGAACTGGATATTCTCGACTTTGAGCGCGGCGTCCGTTTGGCAGGCAGCCGCTTCTACGTCCTCAAGGGCGCTGGGGCACGGCTCCAGCGAGCGCTGATCTTCTGGATGCTTGACGTCCACACGCGCGAGAACGGCCTCACCGAGTTCTACCTGCCGTTTGTCGTCAAACGCGAGATGCTTGTGGGTGCAGGTCAGTTACCTAAGTTCGAGGACAACCTCTACCACGACGTCGAAGATGACCTATGGCTCCTGCCGACGGCCGAGGTCGCCATCACCAACCTGCACCGCGACGAGATTCTCGAGGCAGAACAACTGCCGCTTCGCTACGTTGCCTACACGCCCTGCTTCCGCCGTGAAAAAATGAGCGCGGGCCGCGACGTCCGCGGCATCAAACGGGGCCACCAGTTCGATAAGGTCGAGATGTACAAGTTCGTCGCGCCGGAGACGAGCTACGACGAGCTAACCTCGATGGTGGCATTGGGCGAAGATCTGCTCCGCAGGCTGGAGCTGCCCTATCGCGTGCTGGAGCTCTGCACCGGCGACATCTCCTTTGCCGCCGCCAAGGGCTTCGACCTCGAGGTCTGGGCGCCCGGCCAGGATGCCTGGCTCGAGGTTAGCTCCTGCAGCAACTGCACCGACTTCCAGGCACGTCGGGCCAACGTGCGCTTCCGGCGCGAGCCGGGAGCAAAGCCGGAGTTCGTTCACACACTCAACGGCAGCGGGCTGGCCCTTCCGCGCGTTATGATCGCGATCCTGGAGCACTATCAGCAGCAGGATGGCTCCGTGGTCGTGCCGGAGGCGCTGCGCCCCTACATGGGCGGCATCGACGTGATCCGCCGGGAGAACGCCTAGCGGGGGCACCCCGCACCACCTCCCCCCCGGCGGGGGAGAGGATCCGTTGCGCAAGAACTCGCGGCGCCCGTAAGTCAGGCGCCGCGAGCTACGTGTCAGGCTACTCTGCCGGGGCAGGCGGGGCAGCGTCCGCGCTGTACTGCTGCAGGTAGGTTGCCGTGGTGCGGGTGTTCTCCTCGAGCGCCAATAGCAGGTAGATCCCCTCCCCCAACCCGTAGAGCATGAACGTCATGATCGCTCCGTAGAGAAGGATGATGATCCCGGCGATCACTCCGGCGACGGGGCCGTTCATCAAGCCGTAAGACCCGTACCCCCCGCCGAACTGACGCTGGAACTGGTTCATCATAGTGCCGCCCAGAACCGAGGTCAGACAGATAGCCAGGGAACCAACCACCGTGAGAACAGCTGCGATGATTCCCAGGATCTTGTAGACGGTGCCGATAAAACGCAGGACTCTGAACTTCTTATCCATGGAACCCTCCTGACTCGAGACACTATGTCAGCTCTTGACGACCTCCCGCGGGCGCAATCCGCCATCGCGCCCACCGGCGGGCAGCCATCGTTCAAGTGAAGCTGCACTGCGTCCAGTGTATCACGAGGCGTAAGGTTGTCAAAAAGCCTGTGCCATTCCCGCGTTGCCCCGCGCCGGCGCCGCGAGGCGGCCGGTACCGGCCACCGGTCGCGCGGTGCTTTTCACCGCGTTTACTATATCATTCGGGGTGTGAGCACAAGAACACACTGGGGGTTCCGCCTGGCAGAGCTGGTGCTGATCGTGCTGACCTTTGGCGTGGTCGCCGGGCATCTCGCCGCATACCTGGCCGAATACGACCAAGGCCCTGCGCTCCAGGCGAGCTATCTGGCCGACCAAGGCGCCGCGCTCTACACCCCGATCGTGCTCAACAAGCCACCGCTCCTCATCTGGTGGCTACAGCTCGCTCTGCGCTATGCAGGCCCTTCGTTGGTCGCCGCCCGCTATGCCGTGCTGCTGGTCACCATCCTCGGCTACGCCGCACTGGGCGCCCTCGCACGTGTGACATTCGGTCGCCTCGCAGGCATCTCGGCGATGGCTGCTCTCTGGCTCTTCCCTGCATACCTGACGCGAATGGCCTGGGTGACCCAGGATTTGCCCTCCCTCGCACTCCTGACAGTATCACTTCTGGCCGCGGCACGATATCGTCGGCGCAGACAGACGAGGCTCGCCGCCGCGAGTGGCGCCGCCTACGGCTGTGCCGTGGGTGTTCACCCCCTGATGATCTTCGGTATCGCGCCGGCGATGGTAATGCTGTGGTGGCCCAAGGCGATGGTCAAGGGCGCCCTGAGGCAAGCCATCCGTCCGGCCCTTGCCTTCGCTGCAAGCGCAGCCGCGGTGACCGCTGCATGGCTTGTTCCGGTCGCGTCGGACGCGTTCGTCACGTGGGTATATCGCTACAACGTGGCCCCACTGGGGCCTGGACTGCAGGCCAAGACCGCCGCAAACGGCGCACGTTTGTGGCAGTTCCTGTGGGTCCAACACCGGCCCGTGACGGTGGCTGCCGGCGTTGCCATACTCCTGCTCGCCTTCGTCCGGCGGCATCGACCAACCTTGGTCGCCATTCTCCTGTGGCTGGGTCTCCTGGGCTACCTGTTACGACTGGAACCCCTGTGGGATCACTACCTTCTGCTGCTTCTGCCGCCGCTAAGCCTGCTTATCGGCGGTGGCGTCGCCTCGGGTGCCACCATCGTTGACCGCCGGTACCCGGCGTGGCGCACCGTCGCCAACAGAAGTGGCATCGTCGCGGCAGCGAGCATGGTCGCGCTCGGATCGATCGTCGGACCGGTAACGTGGAGGGCGTGGCCGACGGCCGACCTGGCACTCCGGGATTTCCTGCGACACGCGGCAGCTCCCGGAAGCTTCGTCATCGTCGACAACCAGCTCTTCGCCCACCTCCTTGACGAGAATGGCACGATCGTCGCCCGGCTTGATGGCCCGCCGCTGGACGGCATCCTGCCGACGAACGCGTGGCAACCCCGGGTGACGGTGCCGACGGAGCTCTTCCTCCCGGACGGCCTCGGTCGCGGCACCTACACGATCCAGGCGGGCATGTATACCTGGCCTGAGGAGCAGAGATTGGCCATCACGTTATCGAACGGCGAAGAGGTGCCGGATCGCACCATCCAGCTTCCGGTGCTTGTCGTTGATTGAACAGACCGAGGAGGTTGCCATGTATGATGTTGAGATCGACTCACAGAAAGCGCGGATGACGTTCCAGGACGAGACGGTGTTGTCAGGCATTGCCCCTGTCTTGTCGCTCGATGACGGGTCGGTGGTCCGGCCCGACCTGGTGGACCACAGCGCCGAGGAGGGCAGCGACCGGCTGGGGGGATACGTCCTCCACCGGCTGACCTACCGTGACGTGGGTGAGACGTTGGAGCTCGCACTTACCTTCAGAGCCTATACTGAGACGATGGTGGTTTCGGCCACGTTCTCAGCACTGAAGGGGGGCACCATCGGCGCACGCGCCAAGGGTCTGGCGGCCTTCGGAGGTCTGCGGCTGGAGGTCGATAGTCTCGGCGACGTTGCCGGGCTGATGGCCAATTACTTGCACAAGGACTGGTGGACCCGCCCCCACTTCGGCGCTGACATCCACACGATCCCGCCGCGCACGCAGTCGATCGTGTGGAAGACCGGCACGCTCTATCACCATCTCCTCGCCGTGGCAGATGACGTGCTCAAGACCGAGATCTTGGGCACCGATGCGGGAGTCGCCATCCTCACCGCGGCCTATGCCCCCGGCTACTGGAACCTTGAGACGGTGATGTTTGCCGTCTCCAGCGGAGCGTCTCCGTTCGACCTGCCGGAGCGCAACGCGACGGCAGGAATGCACGCCCTGGGTACGCCATACCAGCTCCGATGGAAGAAACGCTACCCCGAGCCCTTCGAATACCTGGGATGGTGCAGCTGGAACGCATTCTACCGGCAGGTGACAGCGGAGGGCATGCTTGCAAAAGCACAGGAGTTTCGGGACCTGGAAATACCCGTGCGATGGATGATCGTCGACGACGGGTGGATGCGCCATGTCGACACGGCGCTCACGGCATTCGAGCCGGATGCGGATAAGTTCCCGGAGGGGTTCGCCCCATTCATCGATGCCCTCAAGCGAGCGCCCTCATCCGACGACGCCGGGGTCGCGTGGCTGGGCGTGTGGCACACGCTCTGCGGCTATTGGCAAGGCGTCCATCCCGGGAGTGACCTGGCACGCGACCTTGCCGGAACACTCCATACCACGCGCACCGGCAAGGTCGTGCCGGCTCCTGATGCGGCGAAAGCCTTCGCCTTCTGGGATGCGTGGCACACGCAACTCCGCAGCGCCGGCGTGGACTTCGTCAAGGTCGACTGCCAGAGCGGCTTGCCCGCCTTCTGGCAGCAGGAGTTGGCCATTGGCACCGCCGCTGTAGCGGCCCACGATGCCATCGAGGCCTCGGTCGGTAAGAGCTTCGGGAACACTATGATCAACTGTATGGGGATGGCCGGCGAGAGCATCTGGCACCGGTCGACCTCTGCCGTGAACCGCAACAGCGACGACTTCTTCCCCGATGACCCGGACAGCTTCGTCGAGCACGCCCTGCAGAACGCCTACAACGCGTACTACCATGCGCCCTTCATGTGGCTGGACTGGGACATGTGGTGGACCAAGCATACTCACGCCGCGACCCACGCGGTCTTGCGGGCTATCAGCGGCGGGCCCGTCTACGTCAGCGACCGGGTGGGCGAGACCGACCCCACGCAGCTTTGGCCGATGATCCTGTCCGACGGACGCCTCCTGAGGTGCGATCGCCCCGGCATCGTCACGGAGGACTGCCTGTTGCAGGACCCGAGCCACGACCCCATCCCGCTGAAGCTATGGTCGACCGTCGGGGGAACCGGCGTCGTCGCCGCGGTCAATGTCAGCCTGGACGGTGAGACCGTGTCCGGCACCATCAGCCCGAGCGACGTTCCCGGTCTGCTGGGCGAGCGCTTCGTCGTCTACGAACACTTCGGCGAAACCGCGGCAATCGCCGGATGCGAAGATGAGATCCCACTATCGCTCCCGCCCAACGCATCCGCGCTCTACACCATCATCCCGGTCGACGGAGCCGTCACACCCATTGGCCTGGTCGACAAGTACCTCGCCGTCGCGGCGATTGCTGATTGGCTTACCGCCGGGGACAGGACGACCGTCGTATTGCTCGACGGCGGACGTTTCGCGTGGGCGGCGGAAACCGCTCCAGTCGAAGTGCGTGTGAATGGCGAGATCGTGCAGGCAAGCTCAGAGAATGGCGTCTACACCGTCGACTGCAGCGGCTTGCGTGGCAGCGTATGGGTTGAGATCGTGACGCAAGGAGGATGAGATGGCAGTCCTGAAAGCTGAGGATCGAGAGAAGGTCCGTTCGATTTTGGCCGCGATTGAGCATCCGGTACGACTGGTGATGGTCACCCAGGCGTTCGAGTGCGACTACTGCCGCCTGACGCGCGAGTTGGTGGAGGAACTCGCCACGCTGAACGACAAGATCACGGCCGAGGTCTACGACTTCGTCAGCGACGCCGAGAGGGTTCAGCAGTACGGAATCGACAAGATCCCGGCAGTCGTCCCTGTTGGCGACAAAGACTACGGCATTCGCTTCTACGGCGTTCCCGCTGGCTACGAGTTCATGAGCCTTATTGAGGCGATCGTCGATGTCGGCAAGCGCCGGCACGGCCTGTCGGACAGCATCCTGGCACAACTTGCGCGCGTCGATCGGCCCGTGCATCTACAGGCGATGGTCTCCCCGACGTGTCCCTACTGCCCACAGGCCGTCCGCGCAGCACACAGATTCGCGATGGCCTCCGACTTCATCCAGGGCGATATGGTGGAGATCACCGAGTTCCCACAGCTCGCCGTGCGGTACAGCGTACAGGGCGTGCCCAACACCATCATCAACGACGCCGCGAGCCTGGTCGGAGCTCAGTCCGACGTCGAGGTCGCCAAAGCGGTGCTCAGGGTCATCGGCAAGCAGTAAAGCCATCACGGTACAGTAACAACACCCCGCCTCGTCGTCCTCGGGGATGCCGGCATCCCCGAGGACACAGGCTGCCCAAACAGCCGAGCTACGCACTCGCAAGCCCTTCCCAGGGCTATTCTGCGAACACATTCGACTCGCTGCCCTGTCAAGGGGCCTCGGCCGTGCAACTGTCGCCGGCCTTGGCCTCGCTGGTTCCGGCCACAATCGAGCAGTTCGACGGATTCGCCGGCGATGGACGCACCAAGGACGATGCGCTGACGATGGACCGCTATACTCAGCACAAGATTCCTCAAGTGCTGGAGGTCATCATGGAAAGTAAACAGTCGACATCGGTTCTGAAGGTTGGGCTCTGGCTTGACTTCGCGCTCACTCTGCTCTACGGCATTGAGCTCCTCTTCCTTCCCGGAATGCTGGCAACCGTCGGCGGCGGCACCATTCCGGATTTTTCCTGGCTCCGGTGGAGTGGTGGCATCCTCGTCGCGGTCGCCTATGGTTGCTTCAGGGCAGCCCGCCACCCCGAAGGCCGCGATCTCTTCGTCACGATGATGATCGTCATGGGATTTCTAAACGCTCTGGGACACGTTATCTCGCTCATCAACCGCGACTACACAGGAGGGCTATGGATGCTGTGGATGCCGGCAGCCCTTACCACGATCTTCTCATTGATCTTGATCGTGGGTCGTGCACAGGCCAGGCAAGTGCTGACCCCGGCCTAGGGGTCAGTCCGAGGGCGGTACGCGACCACGCCGAGGGCAGGCGCTAGCGGCGTGGTCGCGTCTGGATTGCCCCTCAATCTCGCCGATGTGCAATAGGTGATTCGGGCATCCGATGTGCCCTCATACGATCGTCAGGGCGTACCTCACGGCGTCGCGCCAGCCGTCCACGGCAATCGTCCGGCCCTCCACCAGCGCAGCTGACGCCGCCTCCCTACCAAGCTGTGCTGATAGCGCCGTCGTGATCTCGGTCACGAGGGCCCTTGAGCCGGCGCTCTCTACCGTCAGGTCTGCGGTGATCGAGTCCACGGCGCCCATCAGGCATGCGGCGATGCCTGCCTCCTCCCCTGCGC
The DNA here is from genome assembly GCA_963775195.1 of uncultured Chloroflexia bacterium. GTDB lineage: Bacteria > Chloroflexota > Anaerolineae > B4-G1 > SLSP01 > PWVB01. The sequence continues at coordinate 63,649 of CAVZIC010000015.1, read as the reverse complement.
TCAACACGAGGGCCAGAACACACAGGGCGTTTCTGATCCCGGTAGGATCCTCCCTGCGTGCAGCCCTCTGCAGCCCCTCCCGGCACCATGCCATAGCCTCGGCCACGCTGCCACGCTGCATTGCCACCCAGCCGAGCCAGGGTGTAATGTAGCTCAGATGGTAGGGAGCCTTCAGCGCCTCGGAAACCCGATAGGCGCGCTCAAAGAGCTCGATCGCTCGCTCTGTCTCCCCGCGGACGCGCGCATAGTCAGCCAGATAGCCATACGCCCAGCCATACGTCGGATGCAGCGCGGTCTCGGATTCGTGTGAGACGCACTCCCGGTACAAGGCTTCGGCAAACTCGTGCTCACCGAGCTCCGCCATGACGTTGCCAAGATAACACGTGATAATCACGACGGAGGCCACGTCACCCGCGGCACGAGCGATCTCGAGACCCTGCTCGAGCAGTTCGCGGGCTCGCCTATGCTCTCCCAGGCACGTGTAAGCATCGCCAAGAAGATAATGGGACCAAGCCGCGCGGCTGTCTGCCCCGATCTCGTGGCAGAGTTCCACCGCCTCCTCAGCATAGACAAGCGCTCCGCGTGCGTCGTGCTGCTCGGTGGTCACGTCGGCCCGCGAGTTGAGCGCCTCGATGAGCGGAAGGATGTCACCGGACTGCCGCAGCATCTCGATGCCTCTTTCATAGCACGCAAATCCATCGGCGATGTCTCCCTCCCGGACCATCGTCTCCCCCAACCGTGCGAGCACGCGCCCGGCACCCACGGGGTCGCCAAGACGCTCGAACAGCGCCAGACTCTCCCGGAGCATCGACGGCACGGATGTGCGATCGACGTAGTCGGCGAGCCACGCTGCCCAACGCAGCGCTTCGGCTCGCAGGCCAAGCACGTCGGGGTCGCTGCTCCCCGGCGCGAGAAGCGCTCGACGGCACCACGCCAGGCCCTCGGCGTGCTGAAGACGCATCTGCCAGTACCGCCCCATCCCAATAGCCAGTCGCAGAGCAAGATCTCTGTCGTGTGCCACCGCCCACGACAGTGCGCCCCGCAGATTGTCCTGCTCCTCGGTCAGGCGACGGACCCAGGATATTTCCTCGGGGCCGTAACGATAGAGGGCGGGAGCCGCGCGCTCGACCATCGCACAGTAGCACTGCGCGTGGCGAGCGCGTGTGTTCTGTTCTTCCCCGCGGTCAATCAACCGTTCGAGCGCGTATTCCCTGATCGTCTCCAGCATGACGTATCTGGACTCGCCGTAGACCACCTGAAGCGACTGCACAAGCCCCTGATCGACCAACTCGGTCAGGACACCCTCACAGTCCTCGATGCGACACACCACAGGAACCATGTCGGCATCGAACCCACCCGTGAAAACCGCAAGCTGTCGGAAAAGACGGCGTGCATCCGGTGATAGAAGCATGTAGGACCACTCAATCGTGGCACGCAGGGTGCGCTGGCGAGTGGGCAGATTGCGTGGACCGTCGGCCAGGAAATCCAAGGAGTGATCGAGTCTCGTCAGAATTGCTTGGGGTGGCATATACCGCGCCCTGGCTGCGGCGAGTTCGATCGCGAGTGGAAGCCCGTCGAGCTGCCGGCAGATCGCTACAACAGCAGAAGCGTTGTCTTCGGTCAAGGCGAACCTACCATCGGCTGCGCGAACACGATCCACGAACAGACCAATCGAGGGAATATCGCGGAGCTGGGCCAGGTCACACGGACGTTGTTCGTTGGGAACCGGAAGGGGCAACACAGGATAGAGATGCTCACCATAGACGCTGAGGGGAGCGCGGCTGGTCGACAGTATCTTGAGACCGGGCGCCATCGTGAGCAGAGTGGCAACCGAGGCAGCAGCGCCAAGGACGTGCTCGAAATTGTCCACCACCAGCAGGATCCGCCGGTCACGGAGATAGTACTCAAGCGCCGAAGTCCACTTGTCGGACGTGGGGAGCGCTCCCCCGTGCCCACCGATGGGGTCCTGGGCCGGTTCACCGATGCCCAATGTCTGTGCAATAGTCGAGAGAACCTGTGCCTCCTCCCGCACGGAAGCTAGCGATACCATCCAAACGCCATCGCGGAAGCGGCCCAGCACTGCCCAGGCAACCCGAACTGCGAGCCGAGTCTTGCCCGTTCCCCCTGTGCCGGTCAGCGTGAGCAGGCGAACTGCCGGATCGTCCAGACGATGAACCACATAGGCCGCGTCCTCTTCTCTACCGATGAGAGAAGTTATGGGGACGGGCAAATTATTGGGGGACATGTGAACACTCGACGACGATGGCTCCGGGTCTGACCTGCGTTCCCACGCAGAATGGCGCAACCAAGGCCAACGCGCATCCCAGTAGAACGAACGGAAATCCTCGCCCGACCGTATACGATCTCGCAGCAGCACGGTTTCCTCCGAAGGAGAAACGCCCACCTGCTCGCGTAGCAGGTCCTCGCACTCCTCGTACTGCCGTAGTGCGGCAGGGCGGTTCCCCGCCAACGCGTGGATCTCCATCAGCGCCCTATGCGCAGGCTCGTGCCACGGGTCGAGACTCAGCCAGCTCTGGGCGACGTCAGTTGCCCTGGCGAGATTGGTCTCGTCAACGTAGTGACGTACCAGGCTCCCCAGAGCAAACGAGAGCCGGTCGTGCAGTGTGGCTTGGGTTTGCCGGAGCCATTGATCGAACTCCGCGCTCTCGTCGATGACGAGGCCGACAAGAAGCCCTGAGGCCACCCCTTCCACAGCGCCAACCAGTGGCGCCGCAACGTGCTCCCAGAGTTCCAGCGAGCTGGAACGGGATCCATGGAGGCCGGCTAGAGCAGCTTCGATAGCTCGCACGTCAATCCAGACGTCCGATCCGTCCATAAACTCGATACTCTCCCTGTCGGACTGGAGACAATCACCCAAGGGCGTTCGGTTCAGCGCCCACAAGGCATTCCGGAGGCTATGGGAAGCGCTGGAGGGGAGTACATCTGGCCACAGTAGGGCAGCCAGGATGTCGCGGCGATGTGGCCCTGGGTTTAGAGCAAGGTAGGCCAAGAGCACCATTGCCTTCCTCTGCGCCAACGCCAGCGGTGCACCGTCGCACTCGATCCGCGGCGATCCAACGAAGAAGAGTCTGAGACGCGACATCTTCCGATCCTTGGCTGAGCTACGGAATCCCGAAGCAAGGCGCGCTGGGAACGATACGGGATGCGATGTATCGCCAGGGCAGCCGGGGTCAACGCCAGAACCCACTCGGAATTCTACACCAGATGCGGTATGTGTGTCAATTTGACCAGCGCATGACGATCCGTGGACGCTCCGTCCCTATAATGGATGCAGGATTCTACCTAGCGTGGAGGTCGTCATGGAGAGCAAACAGTCTGCCTTGATCCTCAAGATTGGCCTATGGCTGGTCTTCGCGCTTGACACGATATACGGCCTGCAGTTACTTCTGGTGCCGGCGATGTATGCCGCCGCGACCATCGGAGGAACGCCTCCACAGTTCGGCTGGGTGAGATGGGCCGGTGGCATGCTCTGCGGGCTTGCCTTCGGCACGCTTATGGTAGTTCGCAGAACCCGGAGGGCAGGACACCTTTTGTGGTGATGACCATCGCACTGGGCTTTCTATACGCTTTGGGGATGCTCATCGCCCTTGTCAACGGCGAGACTGATGGCGCCCTGTGGGGACTCTGGTTCCCGGGAGCCATCACTGCAATCCTTTCCGTCATTCTGATCGTAGGACGGTCTCAGGCAAAGGGGGTGTTGAGACCGGCCTAGTGCAAGGGCAGAAGAGATACTCGGGAATGGACCACCTCGCCCGCGCCGAGACCTTCGGGGTTTTCTCGTCGAGCAGGCACCTGCTTGCGAAGGGAACCCCAAAGGTCTGCGCCGCCGGTCGATGTCGTGGGGAGTCATCTCTCGGGATAGGTGCTGTCGCTGATGAGGAGTGAGTGAAGATGGACGAGAAACTGCGGGTTGGCATACTCGGCGCTGGGATTACGCGATGTGGCCCACGTGCCACTGCTCAAGATGACTGGGCGGGCCGAAGTCGCCGCTGTCTGCCGGCGGGATGAGAAAAAGCTGGCGATGGCGCAAGAAAAGGCCGGAGCCACAGAAGCCTACACAGACTGGCGCAAGATGCTCGACGAGGCAGAGATGGACGCGGTAGTGATCTGTACGCCGCATAACCTGCACTGCGAGCAGACGGTCGCAGCACTGGAACACGGCTTCCACGTACTGGTGGAGAAGCCGATGGCCCTGACCGCGAAGGAGGGCTGGGCGATGGTCGATGCCGCCAAGCGCGCCGATCGCATCTTGATGCCTGGCTACAGTGCACGCCTAATGGCTCACATCGAACGGTCAAACAGGTTCTGGACCAGGGACGTGTAGGCAAAGTGCGCCAGATCATCTTCACAGGCGCCTTCTACTACAACTGGTGGTTCAACTCCAGGGCCATGCCGGAGGCTATCCGAACCTTGGCCCTGAAGTTCTCAGGTATGACGGCTGAGTTCTTCAACAACTGGCAAGTCGCCGAAGACTACTGGCGGGGCGACCCCAGCCAGAATGGGGGTGGCGTTTTTGCCGATGGCGGCGCGCACGTGGTGGACATGATGCTCTGGCTGGGCGGCGCACCCGCGACGGAGGTCGCGGCGTTCATGGACGTCACGGCGCCGGAGATCGAGCGCTATGTATCGGCGCAGGCACGTCTGGCAAATGGGGTGCTGGTGACGATATCAGAATCGGACATCGATGGACCGGGCGACGATCGTGTAACGATCGTCGGTGACAAAGGCGTTCTAACGAGAGATAATACGGACATCTGGCTTCAGACCGCCGCAGGACGTGAAGAGTTCAAGGTCGAAGGTCAAGATGTCTATCCCATATTCCCGTTTGTGAGTTGCATTCTGGATGGCATGCCCTGTCCGATCCCGGCCGAGGCAGGCGCCCACGCCGCGGCGCTATCGGAGGCGGCCTATCGATCGGCGGCTGAGAAGCGAATCGTGTCGATCTCGGCGCTATCCTGAGCCGCGAGGTGTGAACCGAACGACAAACTCGGAGACGAACATTGAGTCGCTACGACAGATTCCACGGCGCATCGGCGGGCTTCAGAACGCTGTACAGCGTCCTGAGCGTGCTGGTGCAGGAGTTGGGTCCGGAGCGAGCCATCGACGTGATGCGCAGGGCGCTGGAGGAATTCGGGACTGTCTGTGGGGGGGCACTGCTCGAGCGGGCCGGTGCGGTCAAAGGCGCGATTGATGCGCAGATGGCTTTTCCGCTGCTTGCGGCCGTGACCGAAGCAGTAGGCACTGACGCTAGCGCGATCGACATCAGCCCGACAGAGGTGACCTACGAGGTAGGCGTGTGTTCCTCGTATCGGGCGGCCAAAGCCCTTGGATGGTCGGATGACCTTCTGGCCGCATTCTGCCGCGCGGGGCAGGTGTGCATGATGGATGCGGCTGCCAAGGAGTTCAACCCACGTCTGTCAGTGACCATCGAACGTTTCCGCTCGACGGCTGATGAGCCCTGTGTGGAGCGGATCGTATTGGAGGAAGACTAAGCCATACCCACACGGCCGTTCCTGCATTGACGTTGGCTGTGCAGGGGGAACACGACGATGTGGGGTTAAGCCCAGCAGGAGGTCTAGCGATGGCAGTTCCCGAGAGCGTACCGGTCGATGTCCTGCAAGCAGCGCTTCGTCAAAGCACGGGAGACGAGAACGCGACCCTCATCAGCGTCGAAGCAGTTCCCATGCTTCACGTCGGTTGGGGAGGCAATGACCTCTTTCGGACCGAAGTAACCTGGACGGGAGGGAGGGCACCAAGTCGGCCGACTGGGTCGTGAAACACTGGTGCCCGGGGAGCAGGACGTGCGTGCCGATGGGCGTCTCTTTACCGCTCGAAGCGATGGCCTGGCAGCACGGCCTTCTCGGGCCGGAGTGGATGCCTGATGGCCTCAGGGTCCCCTACGTGGACGTGGACGTCAATGATGCAGACGGCAGCGCCTGGATCGTGATGGAGGACATCACGGATGCGCTTCAGACTGCGAGGACACCTGGCACACCGAGCGACCGTTCGAGCGTGCCAAGGTTCATCCTCGACCGGCTCGCCCGCTGGCACGCCTCCTGGGAGCAACCTGACCGCCAGGCGGTCCTGGAGACATGCCCCTGGCTGGTGCAGCAAGACTCCCGACTGTGGTGGGGTGCCGACCACTTCGCCGCTGCCCTGGGGATCGAGCCACGCCATCCTGAGCGCGTGCTCAACCCACCCGATCCCGCGATGAGAGAGCTGTCCCGCCGGTGCGTGCGCGTCTTCTGGGATCTGCTGACAGAGGCGCAGCGCCAGATCTGGAAGAAGCATCTGGTCGATCGGGACGACCTGGTGGCGGCCTGCGCCGATCTGCCACGGACCCTGATTCACGGCGACTGCGGCATTGTCAACACGGGCCTGCGTATGGACGAGCAGCGGACCGAGTTGCTGCTCATCGACTGGGAATGGATCGCCGTGGCGTCACCGGCCTTCGACGTCTGGTACTATGCACTGAGCGTGACCGGCCCGTTTTCGGTCCAGGCGATGCATATGTGTAGTGCGCTGTGTGCCTACTACTACGACCGCTATCTGGCCCACGGCGGGACGGCGATGGATGAGGCGACGTGGGAAAGGGCATGCGCGCTCGTCTCGATCTTCGAGGGGCTCAAAGCGTTTCCGCTGTTTGCTGGCGCCGCATTCTGACGAGGAGAGCCCCTACTACGACCCGTCAGAGCATGAGGCAATCAAGCTCGGCGCTGCGCAATACACCGAGACCATGGGGCATGGCTCGGTTGCTAGGCCGAGGCCAACTGTGGACCGTACGCGGTCCGGTTCGGTGGCAGCACCGGATAACCGGAGAGCGTGAGAGTTAGCGCTCGGGGTCGAAGTCGACCTCGATGTCGCACTGATGGCCGTGTGCGTCGAAGCCACAGTAACACTATCAGGCACACCAATCCAGCAGCGCGGGCGTGTCGACCCGGAACGACAAAGCATCGTCGTTCCGGTCGTAGACGTTGCTCCGACCACGTTGTACGCCCCTCTCCGGCGTTGACAACCTCGTCGCGCTGTGCTATTGTCGGATCATCGAAAGGAAGGGAGGTACGTATGACGACGAGAGCACTGGTCCCAATTGCCGACGGGTCTGAGGAGATCGAGGCGGTCTGCATCATCGACACATTGCGGCGCGCCGAGGTCGATGTCACGGTGGCGTCTGTGATGGGCCGCCGCCAGATCACGGCCTCGCGCGGGACGAGGATCGTGGCCGACGCGCTGATCGAGGACTGCGTTGACGAGACCTACGACCTGATCGTGCTTCCCGGCGGGATGCCGGGCGCCCAACACCTGGGTGATTCGGTCCCTCTCATCGAGGCAGTGACTACCCAGCGCGACGCCGGGCGGCGGTACGCCGCGATCTGCGCCGCACCCGCGGTGGCGCTGCTGCCACACGGCCTTCTCGCGGGTCACCGGGCGACCTGCTTCCCAACCGACATGCCACGGCTTCGCGAGGCGCCGGACGTTGAGGCCGTCGAAGATCGCGTCGTGGTCGATGGCATCCTCACCACCAGCCGCGGCCCCGGCACCGCCATCGAGTTCGCGTTGGCGCTGGTAGAGCAGCTCGCTGGTGCCGAAACCGCTGCAGCGGTCGGCAAACGGATGTTGGCAAAGTAGCTTTCAGCAGTGAGCTGACAGCTCAATTCACAAGGAGACACAATGACCACCACACCCCTACGTGACCGCTTCTTTGGCTGCATCGCCGGCGTGCACATCGGCTCGGCGATGGCGGCCCCGGTTGAGGGCTGGAACTACCAGCGCATCGAGGAGACCTACGGCACCCTCGATCGCTTCCTCCCCTATCACCACTACCGTCGCACCACCGACTGGGTGCGCGAGCCCGGCACGACCGAGGATGGCGTCGAGCGACAGAAGCTGATCATCACGGCCATCATGCGCAAGCAGGACCGCATCACGGCGGAGGACCTGCGCGCCACCTGGGTCACCGATATGAACCCCAACGGTGCCGGCGTGATCTCCGAACCCTTTGAGGGCCCGCTGCTCGCGATGGCGAAGACGCCCATCCCTGCACGCGACCTGGGCCGCTATTGCGACTACGCCGGGCTCGTCTCATTCGCCCGATCGTGCCACCCCGTCGGCCTGATCAACGCGGGCGACGTCGACCACGCACTGGAGGATATCCTTGAGGTAGGGCCAGGTCTACCAGACATCCAACAGCCGTGGCCTGCAGTGGGCTGCAGTCACCGGCGTGGGCATCGCGGCAGCGACCAGGCCTGACGCCACCGTTGATAGCGTCCTCGGGGCGATCTTCGATGTCTGCGGCACCTTCCACGACCGTTTCGTCCAGGATGCGGGCGTTATCCGCGAACTCGAGCGCGCGCTCAAGCTGACCGAGGGCGCGAGCGACTTCCGCGACCTACGCCAACGCTTCGACGAGATGTATGCCGGCTACGGTATTCCCTACGCGCACAGCTACGCCAATGAGGTCGTGACGAAGGCCGTCTGCGTCTTCCGTATGGTCCAGGGCGACCTCAAGCAGGCGATCATCTCGGGCGTCAACCTCGGGCGCGACACCGACTGCGCTACGGCGGTCGCCGCGGGCCTCTCCGGCGCACTCACGGGCTCTGCCGGGCTGCCGGAGGAGTGGGTAGCCCAGGTCGACTACGCCGCCGGCATCAACCCGAACACCAACACGCAACGTACCATCCGCGAGCACGCGGATGGGCTCTACGGAGCGTTCCAGGCGCGGCTCGCGAAGGCCAAGGCCTACGCGGCGGAGATGGACTTCTAGTTGTCCATCCGCTTCGGCGCGCACTGCTACCTCTTCACCGACCGCTGGTCCGATGACCGGCTCCGATTGCTTGACACGGCGCGCGGGCTCGGCCTCGATCTGTGGGAGATCGCGGTTGGCGACGACGTTGTCTTCGATCCCCCAAAAACCCGGCGGCACGCGGAGGCCCTGGGCATGCTGCTGACCCTCGGTCCGGGGGGAGAATGGCCGGCCCGGTGCGATCTCTCGTCCGACGACCCGGCCGAGCGCGCGCTCGGCCTCGCCTGGCACCGGCATCAGGTGGACCTGGCCGCCGAAGTGGGGGCCATCGCCTATACGGGCGCGCTCTACGGCCATCCGGGGAGCGTGCGGAAGCGCATTCCGCCGCTCGAGGAGGGGCAATGGGTTGCCGAGGGGCTGCACGACCTGGCGGCCTACGGTGCAGCCCGCGGCGTGCAAATCGTGCTGGAGCCGATGAGCCACTTCCGCACCCACCTGGTCAACACACCGCTGCAGCTTATCGAGGTCATCGACCGCGCGGACCACGACAACCTCTACGGCCTGCTGGACACCTACCACCTGGTGACCGAGATCCGTGACTACGCCCAGGCGGTCCTTACCGTGGGACGCCGGCTCTGGGGCCTTCACGCTTGCGAGAGTGACCGCGGGGTGCCCGGCGGCGGCCTTGTGCCGTGGGCAGCCTGCTTCGATGCGCTGCGTCAGATCGCCTTCGACGGCTGCGTCATGATGGAGACCTACAATTCCGCGATCGGCGACCCGCCCGGCAGCTTCGCGATTGGGCGCGGCATGTTCCACGATCCGTGCCCGGATGGTGCCGCCTTTGTCAGGCAGGGGCTGGCCTTCCTTCGGAAAAGCTTGAGTGATCAAGGAGTCGGACCGTGAAAATCGACACACACAACCATCCTGACTGGCTCGGCCACGATCTGCCGAAATTCCTGGGCAACATGGCCGAGCACGGCATCGACCGCACCTGGCTCTTGACCTGGATCGCCCCCAGGGACGAGTACGACCCCGGCTATTACACCCAGATCCCTTCCGCCGAGGATGGGCCGATCCCCTTTTCGCGGTGCCTGGCCTACACAACCCATGCGCCGGCCGAGTTCGTGTTGGGCTACGCGCCCGACCCGCGCCGCCCGGAGGCGATCGACCAGCTTCGGGCTGCCATCGAGATCTACGGCGTGCGGGTCTATGGCGAGCTCAAGCTGCGCATGCGCTACGACAATCCCGACGCGCTGCGGGTCTTCAGGTTCTGTGGCGAACGGGGGCTGCCGGTGGTGGTCCACATTGACTACGAGTTTCCCACCGGCGTGACCTACCCGCGTCCGAATTGGTGGTACGGCGGCGGCATCGCGGCCTTCGAGACCGCGGTGGCGTCGTGCCCCGACACGATCTTCATCGGCCACGCGCCGGGGTTTTGGGCTCACATCTCGGGCGACGACAAGGCCGAGCGCGAGAGCTATCCCACCGGCCCGGTTGTGCCTGGAGGCAAGGTTGTCGAGATGCTCCGCGCCCATCCTAACCTCTACGCCGATCTCTCGGCAGGGTCAGGGCGCAATGCCCTGACGCGTGATCCGGCCTTCGGCCGCGACTTTGTCCTCGAGTTCCAGGACCGCTTGCTCTACGCCCGCGACGGCTTCGGCGGCGAACTCGACGCGATTCTCGAGACACTCGATTTACCCCACGCGGTCATGGCCAAAGTTCAGGCGGGGAACGCCCTGCAGCTCGTGCCGGACGACAGGTAACAGGTAGCCCCGACCGAGCTTCGGTTGGTGGTGACGCTTGTCCTTCCGGGTTGCTCACGCCTTCCGAGGCGCGCAACCCGGAGGGTACAGGACCCATTTTACGGAGGTGACACGATGTGGCTCGACATTCTATTGCTTCTCGTCATCGCAGGCATCGTCGCGCTCTCCGCAGCGGAGGGGCTCGCGCGTTCGGCCGCGATGCTCGTCATCTTCTACCTGATGTGCATCATCCTGGGCCTGACGGTCTCAGCCTTCAACCTTGGCCAGGTCCTGAGCAATGCGGTCCCAGGTTCAGCAGCAGGGCAGGCCTTCCGGAACCCGGGTCTCTCGCAGGGGATCGTCTTTCTCGGGCTGCTAGTACCCATCCTCATCTTCGCGGCGCTTCTCAGCCACGCGACGCTCGAAGACGCTCAGATCCGGGCGCTCGGGTGGGGAGACAACGCCCTGGCAACCGTAGTCGGTTCGGTCTTCGCCCTGGCTTTCGCAGCTGTCCTATGCAACGTCTGGGGCCTCATTGTCAGTGTGCCGTGGGCGCCTGTCGCAACCTGGCAAGCGATGCGCTCGACCTACGACCGGTCGGTGCTCCGCCCGGTGATGCTCCAGCTTCTTGCTGGTCTTTCGCCACGCGCTCTTCGTCTTCAATGCATCGGGCTACCCGCCCTTCTTCGTACCGCAGCCGTGAGGAACTAGCTTTCTCTCAGTGCCAGGGACCAAACCCAAAAGGAAGATCTATGACTACGACACCACCATCACTGGCGATTCTTGGCGGCCCCGCCGGCGTGACCCTACCGCCGGGTGACACTTTCACCTGGCCGATTATCACCGCGGAGGACGAGGCAGCGGTGCTAGAGGTGCTGCGGCGCGGCGCCATGTCCGATCTCGACGTCACGATGGCGTTTGAGAAGGACTTTGCCGCGTGGCAGGGCCGCACCTATGCGCTCGGCTTCAACACCGGCACCTCGGCGCTCCACGCCGCGATGTTCGGCGTAGGCCTCGGCGTTGGCGACGAGATCATCTGCCCAAGCATCACCTACTGGGCATCGGCGCTCCAGTGCTTCTCACTCGGCGCAACCGTCGTCTTTGCCGACGTGCGCCCCGACACGTTGTGCCTCGATCCCAACGATATCGAGCAGCGCATCTCGCCGCGAACCAAGGCGATCATGGTAGTCCACTACCTCGGCCATCCCGCCGATATGGATGCCATCATGCAAGTGTCGGATCGCCACGGTATCCCGGTCATCGAGGACGTCTCCCACGCCCACGGCGGGCGCTATCGCGGGCGCACGGTCGGCAACTTCGGCGCCGTGGCCGCAATGTCGCTGATGAGCGGAAAGTCCATGCCCATCGGCGAGGGCGGGATGCTCGTGACCGACGATCGCGGCGTCTATGAGCGGGCCATCGCCTTCGGCCACTACCGGCGCTTCGACGCCACGATCGAGAGTCCGGACCTCCGCGGCTACCGTGGATTGCCCCTCGGCGGGCAGAAGTGCCGGATGAACCAACTGGGGTCCGCGATGGGGCGCGTGCAACTCAGGGCCTACGACGAGCGTGCGGCCGAGATCCGCAAAGCGCTCAACCTGTTCTGGGACCTGCTGGAGGGCGTTCCGGGGCTGCGGGCACACCGTGTGGACGAGAGCGAGGGGAGCACGATGGCGGGATGGTACAACGCCGGTGGGCTCTACGATCCGGAAGCGCTCGGCGGCCTCTCGGTCACCCGCTTCGCCGAAGCCGTCCGTGCGGAGGGCAGCACGTGTAGGGCGGGCGTCAACAAGCCGCTACATCTGCACCCGCTCTTCAACACCTGCGACATCTACGGCCACGGGCGCCCCACCCGTCTGGCCCATTCCGATCGAGACCTGCGCCAACCACCGGGCAGCCTCCCCGTCAGCGAGTCCATCGGAGCGCACACCTACGTCATCCCCCAGTTCAAGCGCTACCGCCCCGAGATCATCGAGCAGCACGCCGCTGCCTATCGCAAGGTCGCCGAGAACCACGCGCTCCTGCTGGCTGACGATCCCGGCAACCCGCCCGATCTCTGCGCCTGGGACGTCGGCTAGCAGAAGCCCCCCCTTCTGTGGACCGCGGGCGTCTCGCCCGCTCTGGCGACGGGAAGCCATGCGCAGATGGCAGATACACCGTCGTGGCTGCCTGCGACAGTCACGACGATCCGCGCATTGCTTCCCTGCCGGCCTAGCAGAGCGGGCGAGACGCCTGCGGTCCATAGTCGGGAAGGGCTTCTCAATCCAACGATAGGCTTCAGGAGAGGATCCATGTCACCTGATCAACCGCGCCATCCGACCAGCGCTTGGCGGCATGAGGGCTGGGCCTCACGAGGCTACCTGCCGCACTTCGATGTGCCGAATCTACTGCAAGGCATCACCTTCCGGCTGGCGGATGCCTTGCCGGCTCATGTGGTGAAAGCGCTGGCAGAGGATCCGGATGTGAAGACGGATGCGGCGCGTATGGCAAGGATTGAGGGTTACCTCAATGCCGGTCATGGAGCCTGTCAGCTGCGTGATCCTCGGATCGGTTCCCTTGTGGAAGCAGCACTACGCCACTTCGACGGGGAGCGCTATCGACTCCTGGCATGGGTTGTGATGCCCAACCACGTTCACGCGCTGATCGAGACGGCGAAGGACTGCCCGCTGCGGACTGTCGTGCAAGGATGGAAATCCCACACTGCTCACGAGGCTAACGCCATATTGGGCCCCGAGGGTCGATTCTGGTTCCCGAGCTACTTCGACCGGTACATCCGCAACGAGCGCCACTACGCCAACGCTGTTGCATACATTCATCAGAACCCGGTCAAGGCCGGGCTCGTTGAACGAGCGGAGGTCTGGCCGTTCACGAGCGCTCGCCGGTGGGCTTCGTAACTCGACCGCCGGACCATGTGCAGCCTGTCCTGAGCGCAGCCTCAGGATCTCGCCGGCTCCGATGGACCGCGGGCGTCTCGCCTGCTCTGACGACCGGGGACCGTGCGCAGACGGTAGGCACTACGTCGTGGTCGGCCACATGCGCGCAGAGCGGGCGAGACGCCCGCGATCCACCCGAGCGTGAGGCGTTACCTCACTCGTCGGCGCCGTCGGCCAGCGCCTTCTCGACCGCAGCCGCCAAGACGTGAATCTCCACCGGCTTCGCCAGGCTGGACGCGTGCCGGAACGAAGCGATCTGCTCCGCGATCTCACCATCGTCGTAACCCGAGAAGAAAATGAACGGCACGTCATACTCCGCGACGATCTTCTTGGCCGCGTCGACACCCGTCATCCGACCGGACAGGTGCACGTCCATGATCACCAGATCGGGCCGGTGCTCCAGCGCCTTCTCGACCGCCTCCTCGCCGGATGCGGCTGTGCCGCAGATCTCATACCCCATCCGCTGGAGCTTATGGCGAATCACGAGAGCAACCAGCCCTTCGTCCTCGACGATCAGAATCGTCTGCCTGTTGGCTATCTCGCTCATGCTTGCATCCCGACGCTGGCCCTGGTCTCACCGAGGCGGTCGGGAAACACGACCTGGCACTTTACGCCCATCTCCGGCCCTCCCTCGAACTCTACTTTGCCAAGCAACTGCCCTTCGGCGATCTGGATGACCGCCTGCATCCCGAGGGTCTCCGTCTTCCGGAAATCGAAGCCCTCCGGCACGCCCACGCCATTGTCCGCAACGGTCAGGGCGATCTTGTGGTCGGGTCTGTGGCTAAGCTTCACCTCGAGCCTCCCGTCGCGCCCATCCGCAAACCCGTGTTTGAACACATTGGAGATGAGCTCGTTGAGCAGCAGTCCGCACGGAGTTGCCACGTCGATGGACACAGCCACTGATTCCAGATCCTTCACGACCTCAATCCGGCCCGCACCGGTCGAATACGTCGACACCAACAGATCCACCAGCTCGTCCATATAGGCACCCAGGTCAAGATCCGCCAAACTGTCCGACTCGTAGAGTTTTTGGTGGACGAGGGCGATGGCATAGATGCGGTTCTGCGTCTCCTGGAACGCATTGAGCGCAGCCTCATCGGTGATGTTGACGGCTTGCAGCTCCATAATGGCCGAGATCACCTGCATGTTGTTCTTGGTGCGGTGGTAGAGCTCCCGCAGCAGCGTCTCCTTCTCGCGTAACGCCTCCGCAAGCCCCTGCTTGGCCAATTCCACCTCGGTCACGTCGCGCACCACGCTCAACACCGTCGTGACCTCTCCATCTCCCCCGCGCTCCGGTACCAGACGGGCCTGAAGATGGCGCGGACCGTCCGTCGTGTCATACGCGAACTGGATCGACCCCTCCTGCAGTGTCTCGAAAACCTCGCGCGTCGCCTTGTCCCAGAGGGTGACGAGATCACCCGGCATGCCCAATTCGCGGTTCGTCCGCCCCACGTACTCATCGACAGGGAATCCGGTGGTATGGACCACCGCCGGGTTCACGTAGACGTGGCGAAGATCACGATCGAAACGGGCGATCAGATCCGGCGTGTTCTCGACCAGGGCCCGGTACTTCTCCTCATTCTCCCGCAAGGAGGCCAGGGTCCGCTGAAGCTCCCGCGTCCGGTCGTCCACCGCCTCCTGGAGGCGATTCCGATGCACCTCGAGCTCCGCCTGCAGCCGCTTCTGCTCGGAGATGTCCGAGAACGTCAGGATCACGCCCTCAACAGAACGCGAGGCCGAGCGTGATGGCTGAATGCGCATCCAGTAGACCCTACCCTCTTGATCCTCAACCTGCCTCTCCTCGGGCTGCAGCGTCTCGAGGACCCCTTGGCAATCCCTGACGAGGTCCGCGTAGGTGAGCTGCGAGGCCAGGTCGCCCAGCGGGCGCCCCACGTCGCTCTCGATGAGGTTGATGATGGAGCGGGCCGGCGGGTTGAAGCGCCCAATGTTGAGGTTCCGGTCCAGGAAAATGACGGCGATCGACATACTGTTGAGCAAGCTAACGATGTCCGCCGTGGCCTGCGTGAGCTGCTGTATCTTCACCTGCAGCTCGTTGTTCACGGTGACCAATTCCTCGTTAACCGACTGTAGTTCCTCCTTGGACGTCCCCAACTCCTCATTGGTGCTCTGCAGCTCCTCGTTGGCCGACTGGAGCTCCTCGTTGGTCGATGTCAGCTCCTCGTTGGACGCCTCGATCTCCTCGACCATCGTCTGCAGTTGGTGTCGCGTGGTCTGGAGCTCTTGCTCCAGCTCTGCGATACGCTGATCACGCCCATCGGCCGCCGTGGTGCCCGTCTGCGGCGAGCTCGTGGCCCCCTCGCCGTGGTCCGATCGGGTTGGCAACATGGGCTCGAAGGTGACCAGCAGCACACCCTTGACGGCCACCCCGTTCATCGGCTCCACCCTCAGCCGGATCGTTTCCGAGTCACCATTCGTGTAGACAACCACGTTTTCCTGGGTCACCGGCTGGTTCTCAGCTACGGCCATGCGAAGTGCGGAGGAGAGGGGCAGGCGCAACCCCTTCCGCGCCATCTGGAGGACGTTGTGAGTGGGTTCGCCCGCCGCCGGTTCGAGGTACTTGCCCGTCCGGCCATGGATATACAGAATCTCACCATGCGCACTCACCACGGCAGAGGCCGGCGCGTAGTTGTGCAGCAGCAGCCGCTCCGCGGCATCCCGCAGTGACGTGGTGTTCCCTGATTCGACGACGCGGGCGCCGGACCGGACGCGGACCATGGACGCCATCATGTCCTGTGCCATGCTGCCGGCAAGGGTTGTGCCCTGCGGACGCCGGAAGAGCTTCCATCTACGACTGACCTCGTCAAAAGCATCTGAGAGCTCGCCGAGGGTCTCCGAGGCGCCCAATAGCAGATAGCCGTCGGGCTTCAACGCATAGTGGAACAGTGAGATGACGCGACGCTGGAGCTCCGGGCCTAGATAGATCAGCAGGTTACGGCAGCTGATCAGGTCAAGCTTGGAGAAGGGCGGGTCTTTGGTGACGCTCTGGACCGCAAAGACGACCGTGTCGCGCACACGCGAGGCGACGTGGTACGTGTCCCCCTCGCGCATGAAATAATGATGCAGCCGTTCCGGCGTCACGTCCGCTGCGATATTGTCCGAGTAGACCCCACTTCGGGCCTTGTCGATCGCCAGCGGGTCGACATCGGTGGCGAAGACCTGCACTTCACGATAGGTCCCGGCCTCTTCGAGCACCTCCTGAACGAGAATGGCAACCGAATAGGCCTCCTCCCCCGTGGCACAACCCGGTACCCACGCGCGAATCGGGTCGCCCGGCGGCAGCATCATCAGAATCGCCGGAAGGACGTCGTGCCGGAGCAGATCGAAAGCTTCGGGGTCCCTGAAAAAGCTGGTGACACCGATCAGTAACTCGCGAAACAGGACCTCAGTCTCCGCTCCATCCTGCTGCAGGAACCTCAGATAGTCATCAACGCTCGCGATCTGATTGACGGCCATACGGCGCTCCACGCGCCGGCGCACGGTCTCCGGTTTGTATTGGGAAAAATCGTGCCCCATCCGCTGGTGAATCAGGTAGATGATACGCTTGAGAGATTCCACCGCCGGCGGCGGGCTGGCTGCAAGCCGTTCGCCGGCAGTCCCACCCACATGGCTGACGTAGGCGACGATCTGCTGGGGCATCTGCTCCGGCGGGAGGACGAAATCCGCCATCCCCGTCGCAATCGCGCTCTGAGGCATACCCGCAGTCTTCGCGGTATACGGATCCTGCGCCATCACCATTCCGCCCTGGCCCTTGACTTCCTGGAGGCCGAGGGTGCCATCTGTGCCGCTGCCGGAGAGGATCAGACAAATCGCCCGCTCGGCAACGTCGCGGGCCAAAGAGCGGAAGAAGGAGTCGATGGGCAGCCGGAGACCGCGCCGCTGTATAGGCTCGGTTAACCGAAGCCGTCCGGCTTCCAGCCGCATATCCCGGTTGGGCGGGATAACGTAAACGTGGTTCGGCTCGACGACAACGCCATCCTCCACCTGCACCACCGGCATCGGGGCGTACCGAGCCACGATCTCCGCCAGAATGCTCTCGTGGGTGGGATCGAGGTGTTGGACGACAATATAGGCTATCCCGCTATCCGGCGGCACGGCACCGAAGAAGAGCTCCAGCGCCTCGACCCCACCGCTCGAGGCTCCAATGCCCACGACCGGAAAAGCCGGTTCCTCGGACGGTGGCGCTTCGTCAGGGTCGACCGCATCCTCGGGCGACCCTGAGGCGGATGGCGTAGTCACAGCCGGGACCCCTGACGCCTCGTCAATGCCGGCCTCAGTGCCGTCGGTAGGACGTACCACTGATGAGACATTCTGCGCGGCTGAACCGGGACTCCGATCCTCGCTGTCGATCTCAGCGGGTTCGGTTGTCCCGGTTGGGCCCGGGTGAGCTACTTTTCCTTCTGGCACCACATCCTCCGTTCGTTCGGCGGGTCCCCGCTGGTTGCAGCGTCACCTTTCAACTCAACTGAGAGAGTTCAGAAGGGACGCAGCTCCCCTGCCGCATCGAAGACTGCGCCTGCCTGCTCCAGAACGTCCGCATCGCCACCACTTCGGATCTCGTCCAACAGTGACTGAGATGCATACACCTCGGTCAGGTGCAGCGTATCGCGGATACGCACCACGCGAAGACCCTCAGGGTCGAGCTTCCCGCAGCTCCGCAGCGCGTAGGCGTAAGCCGTGGCATCGTCCGCTGCCACCACCGGGATCTTCCCTCGAAGCAAGAAGGAGCTGGTCACCGTGTTCTCATTCGTCGCCTGCAAGTCGATCTTGTCGAAGAGCCGGCGAGAGATCACGTCGGCCAGGCCCATGCCGACCGCATTGCCGTGGGAGGCGTCGGTGAGATCGTGGATAGTGATGGCCTTGACGCGCGGACGCTCAGGCTCTGCCTCGCCACGGATCATGTTACGCCCGATAATGTTGGGGTCAAGCCCTGCACCGCTGATATCCTTGCCCATCCGGTCGATCATCAGCACGTCAATATCGTCCACAGGCAGGCTTGGCATATTGGCCCGCGAGATGTCCAGCAGCCGCGGCTCCTCATCCATGATCGTCTCCGCGGGCAGCGCCCTCACGACCATCGTTTCGTCGTAGGCATTCTCCACCAGCGCGAGTCCGAAGCGGATCTTCCCCGTCGCCAAAATCTGTTCCGCGGTCGAGGGGATGAGATTGCGCAGGCCGTAGACGCCCCAACTGTGGATCTCCAGCGCCTGGCGATGTTTCCCCAGCCCGATCACCGACATCTTCACCAGCCCACTCTCGTACCTGCCGTGGAAGTCCGTGTGGAGCTTCACACGGTTGAGCAGGATCACGCCATCTGACTCGTAGGCAAACCGGTCCATGAACACCCGGTTCGGCGAATTGGGCGGCGTGAGCTCGACCGTCTCCAGCGAGCTGCGAATGGGGCAGCCCATGGTCTGGTTCGTGATGCCGTAGGAGGCCAGCACCTCAGCCTGCCCTTCGGCGGTACCGCCGCCGTGGCTGCCCATCGCCGGGATGATGAAGGGCACAGCCCCCCACCCCTTCAGGACGTCGACTGTGGTTCGGGCGATCGTCGCAATGTTGGCAATGCCGCGGCTGCCGACCGTAAGCGCGATGGCGTCACCCGCACCGATGCGCCCCCGCATCGGCTGAAGCTGCTCGGCGACGGCTGCGGGAACGTCCTCGATCCGCGGACGCGGAAAGTGTTGTCTGATCTTGGTGAGCGTGAGCTGCATAGTATCCGGTATCTCCTATGACGTGAACTGCGGGAGCCATTCGGCTTCCGCCTTGAACATCTCGTCGACCATCGCGTGAATCTGGTCCAGCGTCAGCACAGCACTCGTGTACTTGTCCAGGGCAACAGCGGCGTACACGAGGTCGCGGTCGCCGGTCTGGGCCGCCTGAACCGCGCAGGCCTGGACCGCAACGCTGCCCGCATTGATGCCCGCGCAGGCCGCCGGCAGATCTCCAACGTAGGTCGGCTGAATCCCCTGGGCATCGACCAGACACGGCACTTCGACGCTGCAGCCCGGCATCAGGTTGGTGATGATGCCGGTGTTGGGGACGTTACCGTAGACGACCCTGGGGGTATCGGTCGTCATCGAATCGATGATGTAGGCACCGTACTCGTGGCTTGCCGTCAGGGGCTCCGAGGCGAGCTCGGCGGCCCGCTGCTCCAGCCCCTCAAAGTCGTGGTTCTTGCAGATCTCGTAGTAGTCCCACCGCTCGGGCAGCCACCGGTTGACCTCCTCCGGTGTCCGCCGGAAATAGGGCAGATACTCGGAGGCGTGATGGCTCGACTCGGTCTGGAAGTAGCCCGTCAGGTTCATGATGGCGGTGCGTACCTGCTCTCCCCCACCCCCGTAGAGCTCGTCGCTCGTGTTCCCCGTTGCCCTTGCCGCGCGGGCCCTCTCCGCATAGGTGTTCATGGTCTCGCGGAGCAGCGGAAGGACATCCTTGCCCTGGTGCTTGAACTCGACAAACCACGCTTGATGGTTGATCCCGGCACACTTGAAGGTCCACGACCCGGGCGCCAATCCCATCAGGTCGGCCAGCATCTGCGACGTGCCCTGCACCGAGTGACAGAGCCCCACGGTCTTGATCCCGGCCTCGGACGTATACCAGCAGTTGATGCCCATCGGGTTTGCGTATTGGATCATCAACGCATCGGGGCAGACCTCGTGCATGTCGTCGATGATAGGATCGAGCGCCGCCGTGGAGCGCAGCCCGCGGAAGACGCCCCCAGGGCCAAGCGTGTCGCCGACCGTCTGGTCAAGGCCATACCTGCGCGGGATCTCCACGTCGGGCTCGTAGGCCTCGAGCCCGCCCACCTGGAACGTGACCACGACGAAGTCGGCACCTTCCAGCGCCTTGCGGCGGTCGGTCGTCGCCGAGACCGTGGCCGGCAGCCCGTGCTCCGCGACGAGCCGCCTGGCGTGACCGTAGGTGCGCTCCAGATTCGCCGGGGCGATATCCATCAAGCTGAAATCCACGTTCTCGAGGGCCGGGAACGACAGCACGTCCCGGATCAGGGTAAGAGGGAAGACGTAGCCGCCCGCGCCGATGATCGTGACCTTTGGCATGTATGATTCTCCTTGTTGACGATGCGCTCTTCAGCCGTGTGAAGGTTTCCGCTCAGGCGAGCCCGCCGATCAGCGCCGCGACCCCCGCACCGACAATCGAGCTCAGGAAGTTCACCCAATCGTTGTTCAGCCACACATAGCCCCGGACAAGACGATTCGGCGTCCCGTCCGGATCCACCGTCCTCTCGGTCTCCTTATCACGGCGATCCGAGAAATAGATTGCCTGCACCGTAGCCCCTAACAGGCTATCTGTCAAGGAGCCCGCAAAGCCGCCCACGGCGCAAGCAGCCACCAATGCGAGCACGCTATACCCTCCGCCGAGAGAAGCGAAGCCGGGTCCACCTGCCACGCTATCCAGAGCCGTGTAACCCACGCCCGCCACCCCAATGGCGAGGCCCCCGGCCACGGTAGCCAGCGTGCCGTATAATGAAATCCCCCCCGAAGTGCCGGGCTCGACCGGGCGACCGGTGGTGATCAAGCGCGGCCGCCGCCGCGCCAGTACGCCCAGCTCCGTCGCCCAGGTATCGGCGTTGACCGTCGCCATCGCTCCGGCGAATGCGAAGAGGACGGCCGGGTGTGGCACCCAGACGTGGACGAGGGCGAGAAGCGCCCCCACCCCGCCATTGGCCAGCACCTGGCCGAGGTCGCGTCGCGAGCCCTTGGCAAACTTCTCGGCCAAGCCCGCCTTGACCTGGCCTCGGTAGTGCGAGAGAAGCGAGGAGAGAACGAAGAACGTGATCAGCAGGGCTCCCCATACCCAGCCGCCCGCGGCGAAGATCAGCGTGCCCATCACGACCGCTCCGGCCGCGCCGCCCGTCGAAAGCGCCGCACGCCGGTACGCTGCAACAGCAACCAGGCTGCTCAACAACAGCCCCAGCGCGGTGCGGGTCACCACGCCCATCTCACCGACCGAGCCTTCTCACAGCACGAAGAGACCGAGCACGGCTGCGGTGACCAACGGCACCGTGAGGTTATCGGTCCCCGCCGGCGAAAGACCCTCGGCGAAGGTCGCCACAGCCGTGGCGACGACCGTCATTGCGAGGGCTCGCCCGAATGACAGCGGCACGCTAAGAGGACTCAACTTCGAAGCCGACAGCACGAGCAGCGTGATCAAGACGACCAGTGCGGTGGTGATCGCCATCGCGGTCGTCCCCTCCCACGAACGTTGGTGGCCAAAGACCGTGTACTGGCGTCTGCCGATGCTCTGGCCCACAATACTGGCCATGCCGTCGCCCCACGTCATCGCCATCACCGCAGCAACAGCGATGGGCACACGATCGACGGGGCCGGCATCGCGCCAGAGCAGGACCAGCAGCACCGTGATCGAGATCGCGAAGTAGACCGTGCCGGGGGATGAGTCCGCCGTGTCCATCGCCTTGAACGACTGGAACCGATAGAAAACGTAGTTCAGCACGATGAACGAGGCAAAGGGGATGATGCCGATCTTCCAGCTACTGAATAAGGCCAGAATACCCCAGATCCACATCCCCGCGCCGATGTGGACGAGCTTCCGCGTGAGGTAGTGGGGCCACCTCAGCCGTTTGCCGATAGCCTCGACACCGAGCAGCAAGCCAAAGGCGTACACGTAGGAGAGCACCAAGCCAACAAGGTCGCGCTGGGTCAATGAGGCCTCCTTGAGCATGAATCCCGCAAACTTACCTCTTTCCGCAGGACGATTGTATTGTACCATGCCCGGGCACTAACGCACCCATAGTGGCAACCTTCGCTAGGGCTATCGCGTTTTGCACCCATATGGGCGAGCATCTGCCCCTTGCAAAGGTTTCGGGGATCGACCGTATCTTCCCTGACGCCTTCGCGTCATCATATACAGGAGCAGGAATTGGACAATGGCTTGCAGCTCTTGCAGCGAGCGCAGTGCTGGGATGAAGCCGCGCTTACTGAAATCTATGACACCTATGCGCCATCGATCTACCGTTACGTCTATCGCAAGACCGGCAACGTGGACACCGCTCAGGATCTCACAGCGGAGACGTTTCGACGGTTCCTCGAGGCGCTGAAGCGAGACGCGGGTCCGTGCGAGCATCTCTCCGGGTGGCTCTATCGCGTGGCGCACAACCTCATCGTCGACCACTACCGGAGCCGGCCGGACGATCCGCATGCGTCGTTGGATTCTGTCGATCCGGCAGTCCCGGCGACTCAGGAACAGCACATGTCTCGTGGGCACCGTGCCGATCGGGCGCGGGCGGCCCTTCGTATGCTCACACCCCTGCAGCAACAGGTCGTGGCCCTCCGCTACTTGGAGGAGCTCAGCCTGCAGGAAGTAGCGAAGGTACTGAATCGAACGGTAGGGAGTGTCAAGGCCCTGCAGCACCGAGCCATCAGCAGTTTGCAGAAGATCTTGGAGGAGAACCATGAGGTTGAGGAGGCGGGAGTTGGATGAGCTCCCCCATACCGTTCGCGAAGCTCTTGAGGCGCTGAAGCCGGTGCCGGATGTCGATCCGGTGACGTGGGAGCAGGGCAGGCAGGCTTTCATTATCGAGGCGCGTCAGACCGCGATGGCGCATCAGACCCCGGCGATAGATACAGCGGGACGTCCCGGCGGATGGCGAGGTGCCCTGGGTGCGCTCTTCGACGTCAGGAAGAACAGGCTTGGGGCCGTCGCACTCAAGGCGCTGGCTGTGCTGATCCTGGTCTTGGGCGGCTCGGTCGGCACTGTCGCCGCAGCCCGTGGCAGCCTGCCGGGCTCTGCCCTCTATGGCCTGAAGCTGCAGTTGGAGCAGTGGGAGCTCACGCAAGCCCATACGCCCGAGGCCGTGTCCGAGAGGGCGCTCATCCAATCCGGGCAGCGCGTTGAAGAGGCCGCCCGCCTCGCCGGCGAGGGCAGAACCGTGCCCGATGACCTTGCCGCGCACTTCCAGGAGCGCCTCAGCCTGGCGATGCAGGCCAGCGGGTCGCTTGGCGAACCCCAACGCCTCCAGGCCCAGTCACATATCTCCGAGACGCTGCGGCACCAGATGGAGACAATGGCCCAGGCCGCCTTGCAGGCGAGGGGCGAGAATGAGGACGATCAGGCGATCATGGCCATGATCAGGACGATGGAGGAGACCCAGGCGCAGCTTGGCCCGCACGAGGACATCCACGACGACACGGGTCCCGGCGATCGGCAGCAGGCGACCCCCGGCGCAGGCGAGCAGTATGGCCCCGGTGAGAACGACGACGCCGAACCCTCGGACAGCGTCGTCCGCGAAACGCCGGAAGCCGACCGTGGCGCCGCCACCCCCGAGTCGGTCAATGACGACGCGCCGGGCCAGACCCCCGGCGAGGCCGAGGATCACAACGGGGGTGGCCCCGGTGACGCCCAGCCTGAGGAAGGCGATCACCACGACGACGGTGGCGCGGCCAACGGCCCCAACGATGGCGACGGGCAGACCGGTGAGCCTCAGGACACCCACGAGGGCGGCGAAGGCGCGAGCAACGACCCAAGCGGCGACCCCAATCAGTCCGGAGGCGGCGAGGACCACCGCGAAGGCGGCGACCCCGCTCCGGATAGCGGTGGCAGCACAGAGGGGAACCACGACGGTGGCAGCGACCGCGGCCCCGGGGAGGGTAACGAAGAGAGCCCGGCTCCCGAACACAGTGGGGGTGGCGACCGTTAGGCCTCAGGCGCCGGGCGCCTCGCTCTGGCGGACCGCGGGCGAGACCCACGGGGCACCGAAAAGGAAGTCGCTCCCGCCCCATTTACGAAACGAACCCATTGTCACGACGGCGGACTCGCTCCGGGCCGGAATGCCACCGACGCCATTGGCGCGGCGCCGCAATCGGGTCTACACTACAGCGCAATTCACCAGCGCAACAGGAGACCCACCCCATGCAAATCGATCCCGGCGCCGCTGCCCTCATGCTTCAGCAACAGCTTGCCCCCTGGCATAACGCCATCGCCGATCCGACCGTTGCCCAGGAGGCAATACTCCACTCCCTTCTCACGGACTACGCCAAGACCCGCTACGGTGCAGAACACGGTGCGGCTGCAATCGACACGATCGCCGATTACCGCCGCGCCTTCCCGGTGCAGACGTACGAGCAAATGAAACCAACCATCGATCTCGTGATGCACGGCGATATCGAGGCGCTCCTGTGGGAGCCCCCTCTCGGGTGGGCAATCACGCGCGGGACCACCAAGGGGGAATCCAAGTTTATCCCGATGACCCCGACCGACCTCAAGATGCGCGTCAGCGCCGGGCGTGCGGTCATGCAGTACGTGGCAGCCACCCAACGCTTCGACGTCTTCCAGGGCGTCAACCTAAACCTGAACTTCCCCTCGGTCGTGGGGAAGGTGACGGTGGGCGACCGCGACCTCGAATACGGGTACAGCTCGGGGATCTACACAAAGCACGTGTCAACGCGCACGCCGGTGCGCTCCGTACCCACCCAGGAAGACATCGACGCGCTGGGGGGTGGCAAGACGATGAGTGACTGGCACAGACGATTCGACCTTGCCTACGAACAGTGCAAGGAGCAGAACGTCACGCTAGTCGGCGGCGTCTGCTCGACCGCGCAGACCTTCGGTCGCTACCTGCGCAAGACGCACCGCGTCTATCCCAAGGACCTATGGCAGGTCCAGGTGATGACCCTGGGCAGCCAGCCGGGGATCAACACGAACTACCGCCCCTCGCTGCAGGCGCTTTACGGCTCGGCTGCGATCCGCGAGATCTACGGTGCCACTGAGGGCATGTTCGGGCAGCAGCGCGATGAGAATCGCGCCTGGGTGCCCAACTACGACCTCTTCTTCTTCGAGGTAAAGACGCGCTCCGGCGTCAAGATGCTGCACGAGATGCGCCGGGGTGAGATGGGCAGTCTGGTGGTCTCGACGCCCGTGCTCCCCCGCTACGAGATCGGCGACCTGATCCTGGCATTCAAGCCACCCTACTTCCGGTGCATCGGCAGGAAGCGCTGGTGGACACCCCTGCGTTACGCCTGGCAGGAAGCGCTGTCGCTCAACCTGGGGCAACTGTAAGTCGACGGCGGGACGACTGACGCCGTCATTACAGACGACGAGCGCCCCGACCGATGCACCGGCACGGAGCTACTTGCGTCGCCTCATCCCCCGGAACAGGACCGAAAGCCCCACGGCGATGAGGATCAGGGGCCAGATCAGCTCCCACCGCGCCAGGGCGATCCCGAAAAGCACGATGCCCCAGATCAAGGTTCCCAGGATAGGCCGCCGGTACTCCGGAACGAGTAGGCGCACGACGACGCCGATGAGCACCAGGACACCCGCACCCAGGAAGAAGACCTGCCATACGCCTGCCCAGTCGGCAAACTCGACGGGTAGGTCAAGACCCCGGTCCCCGAGGCGGATGATCAACGTGTCCAGCCAGCCGAGGTTCTTGGCCAACAGAACCAGGCCTGCCCAGATCAACGTTGCGGCCCAGACCATAGCCCCAACAGGGTCGTGGCGGCTCTTCTCCTCGACAGACTTCTCGTCCTTCTCCTCTTTCTCGTCCCGCTTCTGCAACTCCTTCTCGTCCATCTGCCGGTGCTTCTCGTCATAATCGCGGTCTCGATCGTTCCTCTGTTCCGACATTCGCTGACTCTCCTTCAGGCGCTGGCGAACATGATCTCCTTACAGAGTATAGGGCCGCATGCGCGATGCGCAAACAAGATAGTGAGACTTGAGACTTGAGGTAGACAGCTCTGCGAGCTGGGGGTTCTCGGACTAGCTCAAAGCTCTTCTCTATGGCGGGTCAGCCTCCAGCCGTGACCCTCGACAACCACTGCACCAAGATAACCCGGCGCCGGTTCGAGCAGGCACAACGCCCACACCGATAGATCGTGGGCCGATCCCGGCGCAGGCAAGAGGGTCGCGGCCTGACCTGGCTCGGCCAAGACCCTCACGCCCCGAAGGGCCGCCGCTAACCCATCACCCAGTGCCTTGGCATACGCTTCCTTACCCGTCCACATCGTGTAGAACGCATGCAGCCGGTCCTCCGCCGGAACCGCCCTCAGTGCCGCGCTCTCATCCGTCGTGAAGAAGCGGCGGGCGATGGCCTCATAGTCGATCTCGGCGCGCACGCGTTCGACATCGACCCCGATGCGCCGCACACGTGCGATGCCGAAGAGCGCGAGGTCACCCGAGTGCGCGATGTTGAAGCAGAGCGTCGGATCGAGGCCAGGCGCAAGCGCCGGCTTTCCCTGCAGACCGTAGACAAACCGCACCAACTCAGGTCGCGCCCCAAGATAGGCGCCCAGGATGGCCCGCAGCGTCCCCCTCGCCACGATGAAGCGCTCGCGGTCCTCCGGACGTAGAAAGCGCGCCGCGCGGGAGATCTCGTCGACGGACAGGGTCCCGGTGAGCCGTTCGACCTCGCCCGTGTCGCGGTCGAGCCGCGCGGTCCAGAGGTGGACGTCATCGTGCGAAATCGTGAGAGCCATAGTGCCTGCGATTATAGCCTTGTCCGTAACCTTGCGAAGGTTCCGAGCCGAGTCCCCGGCGGCAGTCTGCCGGGGCTCGGGGTCACCGGCGTGAGCGTGATCACCTTTTCATTGCACCGAATCCACCTATCATTGGCGAAGACCAACAAAGGAGATCCTGGCATATGACAACTCATGAATCCGAGTTCTTCCGGCCGTGCGCCGTGCCCCTGGTGACGCACGACCCCTACCTGAGCGCGTGGTCCGACGCCGACCATCTCTACGACGATTGGCCGCGCCATTGGACCGACGCGCCCCACTCGATGTATGGCGCCGTCCGGGTCGATGGCCTCGCCTATCGCTTCCTTGGGGGGCCATCCGGTGACGAGCCGGCGGCCGACCAGACGGGTCTCGAGGTCACGCCGACCCGATCGATCTACACTTTCGCCTGCGGCGGAGTGTCGCTGAAGGTGACCTTCACCTCGCCTCTGCTCCTGGATGACCTCGACTTGCTCTCACGCCCCGCCTCCTATGTGACCTTTGAGGTCGCCTCCACCGACGGCGCGACGCACGACGTGGAGGCCTATTTCGACATCTCGGGCGAATGGGCCGTGGACCGCCCCTACCAGGACGTGACCTGGGAGCGAGTCGATCATCCGACCCTCAACGTCGCAGCCGTGCGCTCGGTGGAACAGCCCGTGCTCCGGAAGCGCGGCGATGACGTCCGCATCGACTGGGGTACACTCTACCTCGCAGCTCCACGGGAGACGGCGATGGTGATCGGTCGGGCGCCCGCCGTGCGCGACGGCTTCACCGCAACCGGCACTTTGCCGGCCGGCGACTGGGCCGCGCCGTCGCACCCGGCTGACGTGTGGGGTGGACCCGTGCTCGCCACGGCGATGTCGTTCGGCACCGTGGATGCTGCGTCCCGCTCAACACAGGTCATCGTGGGCTATGACGACGAGGTCTCGGTGGAATACTACCACCAGCCGCTGCGCGCGTGGTGGCGGCGGGACGCACCCGAGGGACAGGCAGCGGCGGTCGCTATGCTGGCCGGCGCCGCGAGCGACTACGAATCCGTGGTTGCCCGCTGCCGAACCTTTGACGCCGAGTTGATGGCCTGGGCCGAGCGCGTGGGCGGCAAGGCATATATGCGCTTGGTCTCCCTGGTCTATCGCCAGGCCATCGCCGCTCACAAGCTGGTACAGGGGCCCGAGGGCCGGCGCCTCTTCTTCTCCAAGGAGAACAACAGCAATGGCTGCATTGGCACCGTCGATGTCACCTATCCCTCGACGCCGCTCTTCCTGATCTACAACCCCGACCTGGTCAAGGGGATGCTGACGCCGATCCTGGATTACTGCCGCAGCGACGCCTGGGTCTTCCCCTTCGCGGCGCACGACCTCGGCACCTACCCTCAGGCCAACGGGCAGGTCTACGGACGCAATCGAATCGAGGGTCAGATGCCGGTGGAGGAGTCGGGCAACGTCCTGATCCTCTGTGCCGCTATCGCGCAACTGGAGGGAAACGCCGATTACGCAGCGCCATACTGGGACCTGCTCACCGAATGGGCCGTCTACCTGCGTGAGCAAGGCTTCGACCCCGGCAACCAGCTCTGCACCGACGACTTTGCTGGGCGCCTTGCGCGCAACGCGAATCTGTCAATCAAGGCCATCATGGGGCTCGCAAGCTACGGGAAACTCGCGCGGATGCTGGGCAAGGACGAGGTCGCGGATGACTACCTGGCGCTGGCGAAGGGCTTCGCCGCGGAGTGGGAGCAGCTCGCCGACGACGGTGATCACACCCGCCTCACCTTCGACCAGGCGAATACCTGGAGCCTCAAGTACAACCTGATCTGGGACACGCTGCTTGGGTACAACCTCTTCTCACCCGAGATCGCCCGCAAGGAGGTGGCCCATTACCTGAAGGTTCAGAACACCTACGGTGTGCCGTTGGATTCACGGCGCGACTACACGAAATCAGACTGGGTGATGTGGTGTGCAGCCCTGGCCGAAACCCGCGACGACTTTGAGGCACTCGTCGCGCCGATCTACAGCTACGTGAACGAGACGTCGAGCCGCGTCCCGGTCAGTGACTGGCACGACACAAAAACCGCGGTGCGTCTTAACTTCAAAGCGCGCTCGGTCGTCGGCGGCTACTACATGGCGTTGTTGAAAGACAAGCTTGCGTGAACGTCTGCCTCAACGACGACGAATTCCACCTGGCGCGGGACGCTATGCCCGTCGACTGCGACTGGGACGTCACGGGACCGTCACTCACCAAGAACCGATAGGAGGGATCTGATGGACTACGCACGGCTGGGACGCTCGAACCTGAGCGTAAGCAGGATCTGCCTCGGAACAATGCACTTCGGCAGCCGAACGCCGGAGGACGAGGCCTTCAAGATCATGGACGCGGCGCTGGAGATGGGCATCAACTTCTTCGATACGGCCAATGTCTACGGCGGGCGGCCCAATACTGGTCGAACCGAGGAGATCATTGGCCGGTGGCTGGCCCAGGGCGGCGACCGCAGGGACAGGATCGTGCTGGCCACGAAGGTCTACGGCCCGATGGTCCCCCATCCCGGCCCCAACGAGAGCGCCGGGATCTCCGCCTACAAGGTCCGGAAGCACGTCGAGGACTCGCTCCTGCGGCTGCAGACGGACCATATCGACCTCTACCAGGTGCACCACATCGATCGCACCGTCACGGTCGAGGAGTTCTGGCGCACCTTCGAGCGTCTGGAGGAGGATGGGGACATCCTCTACGTCGGGTCGAGCAACTTCCCCGGCTGGGGGCTGGCGAAATTCCAGATGGCAGCGTGGCAGCGAGGGCTCGTCGGCCTGATCTCCGAGCAGACGCAGTACAACCTGCTTAACCGGATGCCCGAGCTCGAGGTGCTGCCGGCTGCCCAGGCCATGGGCATCGGCGTGATTCCTTACATGCCACTCGCCGGCGGCCTGCTTACGGGCAAAACCATCCTGACCACGGGCTCGCGCAGCGCCGACGTGTGGCAGGAATACGGCTTCACGGACGACCGCCAGCCACAGCTCGACGCCTTCTCGGCGCTATGCCGGTCGCTGGGCGAGCCCGAGCATGTCGTAGCCATCGCGTGGACGCTGGCACACCCCGCTGTCACCTCGGCCATCGTCGGCGTGCGGCGGCTCGATCACCTCGAGGGCCTTGACCGGGCGACTGCGCTCCGTCTCGACGACTCAACACTGGCACGCCTCGACGAGATCTTCGACATCAACCGCGGCCGCCCGCTCAAAGGCCGCCCCGGCCCCCGAGGCCTACGCCTGGTAGAGTGACGAAAAGGCCTTTGGGCTTTTCGGCAAAGCCCAAAGGTCTTGCTCCCAGATCCCCACTATTTATTGGTGGAAAATGATCGGAAACCACACCGCAGGCACGATGAAGGGTGGCACGTTGTCAATTGCCGTGGCCGCCTTTCCCCCGCTGCCCAACGGTTCGATCAAGCCGGCGCCGTCAACGGCGTTGACCTCAAAGCGGTAGACGCCGTCACCTTGGTCCGGCACGTATGTGTCGGAGGTCGCGAGCGTCTTGGGCAACCAGAGCATGAAGGGACCGTCATCGAAGGATACGTAGACGTTGAAGTAGGCGATGCCCGACACGCTATCCGTACCGCTCCAACTCACGAGAAACGATGTGGTGCCACGCGGCTGTATGGGTGGCAGCGGTGTCATCTGTGTCACAGGCGGGTTGATGTCGACCGTCGTCGAGGCCTGGGCGCCGCCATAGGCTTCGACGTTGCCAGCGTTGTCTACGCCCCGCGCCCTGAACTCGTAAAGATAGCCGTTT
Source organism: uncultured Chloroflexia bacterium (assembly GCA_963775195.1). Taxonomy (GTDB): domain Bacteria; phylum Chloroflexota; class Anaerolineae; order B4-G1; family SLSP01; genus PWVB01. Next base: position 32,943 of record CAVZIC010000015.1, on the reverse strand, counting down.
TGTCCCACATAAGAAGCGCTCGTGTACGTGGCACCCGTGTGCCAATCCGACCAGCTTCCCCCGTTGATCCGGATCTGCACATCGTAGTAGGCGATGCCGGATGCCACCTCTCCGGTCGCGGCTTGGTCGTACCCACTCCACGACACCTCAAATGTGCGCGGGCTGTACTCGGGCAGCGCATTCACCGTCACGACAGGCGGGAGCGTATCGTTGATGATCGTGTAATCGACGATCAGGTGAGGTGTGGGGCCGACCGACGACTCGCGGCTGAAGAAGGCCCGCTGTCGCTCCTGGACGCGCTCGTCCCCGATGACCTCCATGCCGTAGTTGGTCAACGTACCATCCACCCAGTCCGCGACGAGCGACGTGACATCCCAATTCTGCGTGCTCAGTGTCGCGCAGCTCACGTATGCGGTGTCGCGGACCGCGCCCCAATTGGGCTCGTAATCCCACGTGACCGCGTATTCGTCCCACCCCGACGCCAGTTCCAGCAGGTCGGTGCCCATCGGCGCATCACCCGAAGGATCGCAGTAGCTGAGGGTCAGTTCCAGGGTGGCGCTGTTGATGGTCGCGTTGGGCGGGATCGCGCTGAGGACGTCGAATATGATCATGAACCGCTGGGCGCTGTAGTCCGCCAAATCATAGCCAAGGAAAAGCGAAGTGGAGGTACCGAAGTTCTGCGTCGGCATACCCGACGCGATGTACGTGTCGGCTGCAGCGGGCAACTGAATCACGCTTTGGATGCCCATCGGCACTGCCTTCGTCGAAAGCACGACGGGCGCCTCGGTTGGCGTCTCGCCCGCAGGAGCGGAGTCCCGCGGGGGTGTCGGCGACTGCAGCATCGCCGACTGCGGCATCGCGACAGACACGATCGTCACCAGAAGAATAGCTCCGAGGGCGCGCACAAAGCGACGGCGCCCCAGACGTGACCTCCGACTGCCAATGGCTCGCACTACATCTCGCATCTCCCGCCTCCTAATGGTGAGCAGGTGCAGTTGTTGCCCCAGGGGCCACGCACGTGCGTGTGAGCACCGCATGTCCAGTGTAGTCGAATTCACCACAGGCTTCTGCCGGGCTAGGTTGGGTTAATGGTTGGCATTTGTTGCGCTGAGAGAGCGGCGTGCACGGATCTGCACGTAGGTCGAAATGTCGTCGTGATTTGACATCGTTGCCATCGAGGCTAAGGTAAGGCTACCTCAGCTGCGGTCGGAGAGGATCGGGCCAACGCAGCTCAAGACCTGAAAGGAGAGAACATGGCATTCACACTACAACTGGGCGAGAAAGCACCGGACTTCGAACTCCCCGCCACCGACGGCAAGACCTACCGGCTTGCCGATTTCGACGACGCCGACACGCTCGTCATCTTCTTCACGTGCAACCACTGCCCGTTCGTTCTGGGATCCAACGGGGTCACCAGGGAGACGGCAGAGCGCTTCAGGGATCAGGGGGTCGCGTTCGTCGGCATCAACGCCAACAGCCAGAACACCCACCCCAACGACGACTTCGACCACATGGTCGAGCAGATGGGTGAGCAGGGTTTCCCTTGGGTCTACTTGCGCGACGAGCCCCAGCACGTCGCCCGCGCCTACGGGGCACTGCGCACGCCGCACTTCTACGTCTTCGACCGGGACCGGAAGCTGGTCTACACGGGCCGGGGCGTGGATAATCCCCGCGACGTCAGCCAGATGACGGTCAACGACCTGGAGAACGCGCTCGCTGAGCACGTCGCCGGTAAGCCGGTCAGCACCCCGCTGACCAATCCCATCGGATGCAACGTCAAGTGGGATGGTATGGATCAGCACTGGATACCGGCCGACGCTCACGATTTGGTCTAGGCGCCGCCACAGAAAAGGGAGAGGAGAACCGCCATATAAGACGGCCCTCCTCTCCCTTGTGGGCGAGCCGAGACTCGAACTCGGGACCTCACGGATGTGAACCGTGCGCTCTAACCGACTGAGCTACTCACCCTAACGTACGTCGCATTATATCAGAGGCTCCGGATAGCGCAAGGAAAGGGTTAGGGCAATTGCGCTTGAGCTTCCGGGAAACTCCATAGCGCCCTCCGGCGGCAATCCTTCGCGGGATCGCAAGCGCTCGTACACCGTACGACGCTTCTCAGCGTTCCGAAGGGTTCTCTCACGCCCAACTGCGATAGCCCCAGGTGATGGACAAGGGATACGGAAACAAGGACATGCCGACGGGCGTCGAGGTACCCCCCTTCGTCTTCCTATTCCCTTTTCCCGTACTGCCCAATTCCCGTCTGCTATGCGGCGGGCAAACGCCCCAATGCCGCCGCCATGCGTGCGACGCCTTCCTGGATATCCGCCATCGAGCTCGCGAAGCAGAGCCGGAGATAACCCTCACCACCCTCCCCGAAGTCGGTGCCCGCGAGGACGGCGACCCCGGCCTCGTCGAGCAGATAGTCCGCAATCCACTTGGACGAGCGGCCAAACGACCTGACGTTGGGGAAGGCATACATCGCGCCCTTGGGCACCCTGCAGGCGACGCCGGGGATCGCATTGAGCGCCCCAACCATCGCGTCGCGACGCCGTTGGTACTCGGCGACGACCGCCGCCACCTGATCCTGGGGACCGGTCACTGCCTCCAGGGCGGCGTACTGCGTGAACGACGCGCTGCACGTGACGCTATGGGTGAGCAACAGGTCTAGCCGCTCGGCCAACGCCTCCGGAACCACAGCGTAGCCCATACGCCAACCGGTCATCGCGTAGGTCTTCGAGAACCCGTCGCAGAGGATGGAGCGCTCTTGCATGCCAGGCAGCGCGGCGATGCTGGGCGCCGTCTCACCATCGAAAACGAGCCGGCTGTAGATTTCGTCGGAAAGGACCCAGGCATCGTGACGCCGGGCAGCCTCGGCGATGTGCTGCAGCAAGTCCATCGACAGGACCCCACCGGTCGGATTGCTGGGAGAGTTGAGGACGATCATGCGGGTCCGATCGTTGACACACGCATCGAACGCGTCCACGTCGAAGGCGAAGTCCTGATCCTCCCGCAGCGGGACGGGCACCGGGGTGCCGCCGGCCACATGCACCATCGCCTCGTACGTCGGGAATCCCGGATCGGGATAGATCACCTCATCGCCGGGCTGAATGAGCGCGAGCGTCGGGAAGAAGAGCGTTGGCTTTCCCCCGGGCATAACGACAACCTCAGACGGATGCACCTCGATGCCCCGGCGCCTGCCGACGTCCTCGGCCAATGCCGCCCGCAGCTCGGGAATGCCCGACGGGGGACTGTAGCGCGTCTGCCCGTCGCGGATGGCCTGAATGCCGGCCTCTGCCACGTTCTCGAATGTGGGAACGTCCGGCTGACCGATCTGGAACTCGATGATGTGTCGTCCTTGGGCCTGCAGTGCGCGCGCGCGGACGAGCATTGCGAGCGCACCTTCCGGCTCAAGGTGGCGTACGCGTTCGGCAAAAGTCACAGGTCACCTCTCAGCGTATGTGCGAGTAGCCGGCCGGCCAGGTGCCAGGGTTTGCCATGCTTCACCTCGGCTGACCACTAGACCAGGCCGTCGATCACGGATTTGAACTCCGCGATCGCATCCTGGTGTTCATCGGGCGCGAAGCCCATATTCATCGTATTGATGCAGATGTGGGTAGCGCCAAGCGCTGCCACCTGCTCGATCGTCTCGCCCCAGGCATCCTTGCCCGTGCGACGCATATCGATGCGCACGTCGAGGCCGAATTCGTCAGGGTCGCGGCCTGCATCGCGCAGGTACTGGCGCAATCGCGCCAATCTCTCGGCAAGTTGTTCGAACGGCTGTGCGTTCGGCATCCAGCCGTCGCCCAACCTCGCCATCCGCCGCAGCGCCGGATCCGCGCCGCCGCCGAACCAAACCGGGATCGGCCGCTGGATCGGCAAGGGGTTGAGCCCGACGTCGGGCAGGCTGTGATAGCGCCCCTCAAATGCCACGAGTTGTTCCGTCCAGAGGCGTCGCAACACCTTGACCTGCTCGGCCTGCCGCCTGCCACGGGTATCGAAGTCCTGGCCAAGCGCCTGGTACTCCGCGGGGTTCCAGCCAACGCCCACGCCGAGGCGCAGCCGCCCACCTGAGAGCACATCGACCTCCGCGGCCTGCTTGGCCACCAGAACGGTCTGCCGCTGGGGCAGAATCAGGATGCCTGTGGCGAAGGCGAGTCGCCGCGTGATTCCGGCAAGATAGCCAAAGAGCACCAGCGGCTCGTGAAACATCGATGTGTAGGTATAGGGCCCGTGCTGCCACAGACCGGGCCGCTCGGGGTTCGCACCGACCACGTGGTCGTAGGTGACCAGATAGTCGTAGCCCAGGCCCTCTGCGGCAAGGGCGTACCGGCGCACGGACTCAACGTTCGCCCCGATCTCCGTCTGCGGAAAGACAACGCCGACTTTCATAGGCACCCTCTTACAGTTTCGGTGGCTTGAACGATAGCTGCCCTTCCCCGGTCTGGCTCGACTCGGTCTCCAACGGCACCACCTGGAACCAGGTGTTCCCCGGTTTGAGCGGCAGCGAGGTCTCGTCTGCGTAGTAGAAAGTGAGCATCGCATCCCGCGTCTCGCGCTTCCAGATGCCCGAGTACATCTGACCGTCGCGGAAGACGAGAGCCGGACCCTGGCCCCAGAGCTGGATCTCTGTCGAGAGTATCCAGGCGCTCTGGGCGCCGATCATCTGCTCCCAGAAGTTGGCATGCACATGGTTGGCGAAGACCAACACGACATTGTCGGCCGTGATCTGCTCCCCAGTCAGCGCATCAACGTGTGACCGCCCCCCAATGCTGCGGTCCCAGACGCCCAATGCGGCGTCATAGGTCCACTGAGCCGTGCATGAGGACGAGTAGTTCACCTCGACGTAGGTCTCGGGTTCTCCGCCGGCCGGTGCCGCCTTGGTGAAGGCCATGTACATCGGGAACTCGGGACGCTCGTTGATGCCCCGCTCGTCGGCCAGTTGGCGCAGCAGGCTGGGGCTGGTGAACAGCGTGTGCTCGAAGGCCTTGCCCGCCTGGGGCACGCGATAGAAATAGGGCGCCCCTACCCCAAAGTCGGGCGCCGCGATGTAGTCGGGGAATAGGTCGGAGTGCCGGATGAGATCCTTGACGCCCGCACTGCTACCCGAGTAGCCGAAGAGCGCGTGATACATCGCGGGGACCTCGATGTCGATCAACCGGCCACTGCGCACGGAGCCGACGACTTCCGGATCATTCGCGTAGAAGACGGTCGTGTAGCGCGTGATCCCACCTTCGGCCAGGTGCTCGAAAACGAGATCGGCCGAGCCAAGGCCCGATTGAGGGCGTGCCTCCGGCGAGTTTGAGACCTTAATCGCGATCGGGATGCGGTCCAACACTGTCGCGTCTTCGACCTTGAGGCCGGTGAACGGATCGACGTCGGGCGGGAACGGGGTCACGACCAGAGCCTGGGGCGTAGCGCTGGCAGCAGGCGTAGCCGTGGGGCGGGGCGTCGCCGTCGCCGTCGGGGTAACAGGCGTCGCCGTCGCGACAGGCATCGGCGTGCGCGTCGCCGTTGGCGTAGCCTCGGGGACTGCAGTGGCGCACCCGGCTAACAGGGCGGCGAGCGCGCAGACGACGAGGATCAGGCAGATGATAGTACAACGCTTCAGCATGGATTCCTCCAGAAAGACAGCCAACAGCTCTCAGCTCTCAGCTCTCAGCGGATTTTAGAGCGTGGGTCGCTCTGAGAGCTGAGAGCCGATTCCAGACTGTTCTATATCACACCCAGCAGCTTCCCGACGTGCTCGAAAGTGGATAGTACTTTGTCCAACTGCTCGTCGGTGTGCGTGGCCATATAACTCGTGCGGAGCAACTGCATGCCAGGCGGTACCCCAGGCGACAGGACGGGGTTCGTGTATACACCGGCATCGAAGAGCGCCTTCCAGAACTTCAGCGTCCGGTCGTCGTCACCGATAATGATGGGGATGATCGGTGTCTGGCTGCCGCCGATGTTGAATCCCAGCGCCCGGTACTCTTTGCGCATGGTCGCACCGATGTCGATCAGCCGCGCTATACGCTCAGGTTCATCCTGCATGATCTCCAGGGCAGCCATCGCCGCTGCTGCGTTGGCGGGCGGGATGCTGGCGCTGAAGATGAGCGAGCGCGCATGATGCTGAATGTAGTCGACGACATCCGCGTCACCGGAGATGAAACCGCCCAGCGAAGCGAACGACTTGCTGAACGTACCCATGATCAAGTCCACACCGTCGGTCAAGCCAAAGTCCGCTGCCGTTCCGCGCCCGCCGCCGAGCACGCCCATGGCGTGGGCATCGTCCACCATCAGCCGCGCCTCGTACTTCTTGCAGACTTTGACCATTTCGGGCAGTGGCGCGATATCGCCTCCCATGCTGAAGAGGCCGTCGACGACGACCAGCTTACCGCTCTCCTCCGGCAGGGAAGCCAGCACCCGATCCAACGCCTCAAGATCGTTATGCGGGAACCGCTTCATCGTACCGTAAGAGAGGCGACACCCGTCGATGATGCTGGCGTGGTCATCTTTGTCCGTGATGACGTAATCACCGCGTCCCACCACGGCCGAGATGGTGCCTACGTTCACCTGATAGCCGGTGCTGAAGACCAGGGCACGCCCTGTACCTACCCACTCGGCCAACCGTCGCTCGAGTTCGAGGTGTAGCTCCAGGGTTCCGTTCAGAAAGCGAGAGCCGGTGCAGCTCGTCCCGTACATCTTGACCGCAGCGATTGCCGCCTCTCGAACCTTGGGATGCACGGTGAGACCCAGGTAGTTGTTGGAGCCGATCATGATCAGGTGATGATCCCCGATCACCGCCTCCGTCCCCTCGTTGTTCGTCAGAGGGATGAAGTAGGGATACAGGCCGGCTTCGCGAGCACTGTCCGCGTCGGTGAACTCCCCACACTTGAGGAAGATATCCATGATGCCATCCTTTCAATGAATGCCGCTGTCGAGACCAAGAAGATAATGCCATTCTATGGGTGAAAGGCATCGTGTCAAGCCCGACGGCGGAGGGGAATGGCGACAAGGAAGAGGTCAACAGAAAAGCCCTGTTGACCTCTCCTCGCTTCGCTGGTACCGGTCCCCCAATATCCTACTTGGACGCCTCGTACACCTCGGGGTTCACACAATGTGGCAATCGCCGCCCCTCCAGGCCCGCGAGGAGGTTCTCCGCGGCGATCACGGCCATCTTATTGCGCGTCGCGACGCTGGCGCTGGCGATGTGGGGGGTGACGATGCAGTTTGGCAATGCGAGGAGGGCATGATCCGCCGGCAAGGGTTCCGGCTCGGTGACGTCGAGCGCCGCAGCAGCGATACGATGCGACGCGAGCGCACCGACAAGGGCATCGGGGTCGACGACCGGCCCGCGCGATGTGTTGACCAGTATCGCGGTCGCCTTCATCTTGCCCAGCTCGTTCGCGCCGATCAGGTGGTGCGTCTCCTCGGTTAACGGGACGTGGACCGACACGAAATCGGACTCGGCGAGCAAGGTGTTCAGGTCGACGGCTCTCGGGCCGTCGGGATCGGACGCCCCGGGGCCTCCGGCGGCATAGGGATCGTGGTACAGCACGCGCATGTCGAATCCCCGGGCGCGCCGAGCCACCGCCTGCCCTATCCGCCCGTAGCCGATGACGCCCAACGTCGCGCCGTAGATGTCCACGCCCAGCAGCAGCTTCGGCCCCCAGGTCTGCCACTTTCCATCGAGCACGTAGGCAGCAGCCTCGGTCACTCTCCGCGCAGCAGCCACCAACAGCGTGAAGGCGAAATCGGCCGTGGTATCCGTCAGGACGCCGGGCGTGTTACCGACGGGGATACCCCGTGCCGTACAGGCGGCAACGTCGATATTGTTGTAACCGACGGCGTAGTTGCTCACCACTCGCAAGTTGGGCGCGGCGTCCAGCAGCTCGTCATCTACCCGCTCCGTGAGCAGGCAGTAGAGTCCATCGACATCCGCGACCTTCTCCAGGAGTACCTCACGCGGGACCGGAAGTCCCCCCTCCCACACCTCAGCATCACAGGCCTTCAGAACCATAGTGAGACCCGCATCCGGTACCTCTCGGGTCACGTAGACCTTTTGGCTCACGCTTCGTCTCCTTTCAGCATATCTCGCCTTATCCCACAAGCGCCGCCAACACCAACTCCAGGAACTCGACGTTGGCGCGGCTGGCAGCCTCTCCCGCCAGATATGGGCCGGGGTTCTGAACGATGACCAAGTGCTGACCCGGGAACACGGTGGCGTAATGCCCCCCTGCGCCGCTGGCCGTGAATCCGTCGCGAGGCAGGTCGGGCCAGAGCACTCCCTGCTCGTTCGTCCAGATGCCGTAGCCGTAGATCTGTTGTTCGCGCGGCGCGTTCGCCATCAGGTCGGGGTTGACCCTCACCGACTCGCGCATCCAGGCCTCCGGAATCACCTGGCGGTCCGCCCAACGCCCCCAGTTGCACCATAGCCAGCCCAACGCGGGCCAGGTCTAGCGGGTCGGTGTGTATCTGGCAGTAATACCCAAAGATGGGCAGCCGGGCACGCTCTTGCAGCGCGAAATTCGACAGGGTGTAGGTCCACCGGGCACCAATGGGGTCAGCTACCTTGTCCCGCACCAGCGCCGCGAATCCCGGCGACCCCTCGGGGTCCTCGAGATTGTAGAGGCCGTAGGCAGTTGCGACGGCGTGCGTCAACACGTTCATGCCAAAGGTCTGGTAGTTGAAGACCTTGCCGGGTTCCTCGCCGGGCTTCATATAGCCGGAAGTGTTCGAGATCAACTGGCGGTACGTCACCGCCCAATCCTTGGGGAAGGCATACCGGCCCTCCTTGGGCCCCGTGCCCTCCGGTACATCCATCATCTCCGGATAGAGGTCGACCACAGGCGCGTCGGGGGAGGTGAGACGCCCTTCGTGGACGGCAATGCCCAGCACGTTGCCGAAGATTGACTTGGCGGCCGATGCGATCGGCAGGCGCTCGTCCGGCGCGAACCCGACATGCACTTTGGACACAAGGTAGCCGTCACGGACGATGGCCACACGATACCCACGCTCCGGCGCGTGGTCATCCAGCCACCGGTTGGCCAGTGCCATCCTCGCCGCGTCGAAACCGGCGTCTTCGGGCGCCACACGCGCCCACTGATCCGCTGGATAGATCATCATCGCATGTACCGTCCTTTCCGGCACCAGATCTGTGCCCACGGGCCGATGTAGTCCGGCGCCACAGAGCCCATCCCCGGGCCCATCGGCCCTCATCCGATGCAACCACCGCGGATGTCACGCGTGCCAGTATACGTCAGCCCGAAGACCTCGCAAGAGCATCGGCCTGACCAACGGCACCTCGCCCACGCCTATGCCTCGATGCCTGGCCCCGAACGGACCCCTGTTCGCGGGCAGCTTTCGGCGTATACTTCGCCCGGTCTTGGACATCTCAGATCGGCATCACACGATGAAGCACGGGAGACGCTATGGAAGACCCACTGGAGCGCATTGCAGCCAGACAGGACTGGCAATATGAGGAATGGGCGGAGGATTTCGGCGCCGGCACCACGACTGAAGCCGCCGATACACTCGCCCTACGCCGGGATATGGTCACGCTGCTGCACTTCGTCGAGGAACACAAGGTCGTGGGCACTCGCAGCACCGGGAACATGCCGCTCAAGATGATCCGCCAGGTCACCGCGAAGTTTGTGGATCCCCCTGAGCTCGAGGAGAAGATAGGAAGCCAGGTATACCAACTGCGCACAGAGTACAACCTCTGGCCACTCTACTTCCTGCACAGCATCGCGGAGGTAGGGGGTCTACTGACTACGCCCCAGGGGGCGCGCTGGCGGCTGACCCCCGCGGGCGAAGCTTTTCTGGAGGCTGACAGCCCACACCAGGTACTGAAGTTGCTCACGATCTGGTGGTTTGAGACCAACTGGATGATCGCCTACCCACTGACGGGTCTGGGCGACTATCTACCCCGCGGCTTCACACGGATCACCCTCTCCCGGCTGGTCGCCATTCCGCCGGGCCGGCGCATCCCCTTCCCCGCCTTTGCAGATGCTCTGGCCGGTCGTACGGGTCTGGAATGGGAGGAGGAGTGGACCGGCGATCACACCGATCTGCTTCGGTGGGCCATACGCCGGATTGTGATCACCGTTGCGGCCGACTTTGGCATCATCGACCCTGACTACGCCGAACGTCCGCCCGGCCTGGCGCCCAAGCTCTTGGCGTTCCGCGTCACGCCTTTCGGACGGACGCTGCTGACTGCGCTGACGCTTCTGACAGGGCAGCCCTGACGCTCGACCCGAAACGCAGGGCGACGCTCCCCAGATAGAGCGCTCCGGCGAAGATAACGCCCGCGCCGACGCCGATCAAGGTGCGGAAGCCGGCGAACTCAGTAACCGCGCCACCCAACGAAGACCCCACGATCGAGCCCAGTGCGCCCGCCGTGCCGTACATCCCGGAGACCCGCCCGCGTTCGGCCCGGGCCCTGACTTCCGCTGCATAGGTCATCGCCGTCGCAGTGTGAGCCGAGAACGCAAAGCCTCGCACCAACTGCACCAAGACGATGAAGGGCATCTGTGGAGCGACGAGGTAGCCCGCGAAGACTGCCGTCCACGCCAAGAACCCGATCGCCAGCATCGGCAACCTGCCGACGCGATCCGAGAGCCAGCCCGCGAGGATCATCAGCGGGAACTCCGAAAGCGAGGCCAACGACCACAGTCGAGTCATCTGTGCAGTCGAGTAGCCGATCTCCTCCACCATATAGTTGGCCCACACAGCATAGACCGCGCCGAACACCAGTGACCAGAGCAGGGCAGCGACGAGTAGGGGTGGCAGAGGCAGACGCGGCGCCATCGTCGTCGTGGCGTCGCGCCGTGACGCCTCACGGTCCTTGTCGGCCTGATCCCGCTGCTCCGATTCGTCGTCTCCCGGTGGCTCTCGGACGCTCAGACCCAGCAGGAGCGCGATTGTGAGAAAGCCGGCCGCAAGCGCAAACGGTGTGCGAAGCGTGAAACGGTCGGCAATTGTGCCCGAGACAAAGGCCATCAACCCAAAGCCCAGCGATGCCAGGCCCCGGTAGGTTCCCATCCTGCGTCCGGCAGTCCCACGGCCCTCAACCACTGTCTCGCCGGCTTGCGCGCTGTTGCGGCTACGCTCGCGCTGCCGATGCTCGAGCCAGTCTCCCATAAGTGCGAGGCTGGCAGTGTCATACGCGGCCTGAGAGACCGCTGTGAAGGCGTAGATCGGAAAGAGCACGCTCGTCCCGCGAACACCCACGAGCAGGACGTAGCACAGGGCCAATCCTCCCAACCCACCGAGAAGGAAGATCTTCCGCTGTCCGAGTCGATCGGAGGCACGTCCCCAGAGATAGCTGAAGACAATCGCCGTGATCGACGTGACCGTGCCCAACAGGCCGATGGTCAGGTAGCTTGCCCCCATGGATCGCCAGTAGATCGAACTCAAGGGGCCCGTCATGCCTCTGGACATGAAGAGGAGAAACGCAATGATGGTCAGGCGTGTATATGGGTTCATAGGCGTGCGAGCCATTATACACCCAATCGCCGGCACTTGACCGCACCAGCGGCGTGCAGTACCCTGACGAGTACAACGCACTCTTGGGGCGTCAGATCTTGCTGAGGTCGGGACACCACCTGCCTTCGGGGTGCCTCCACAGGCGTCTGCACGAGCGGATGCCCAGTGGCTTCGCAAGGTTGGCGAGCCGACGCCCGGGCATGAAAGGATCGGTAATGAGCGCACAATACTTGGTGGGATTCGACTTGGGTGGAAGCGGCGGGCGATGCCTGGTCATCGATACGCAGACCGGGCAATCCACTACCAGCGCCCGTAACTGGACGCACTTACGCGCGCCGCAGCACGGTCACTGGGCGCTCGATCTCGACATGGACCTTGTCTGGCGCGTAGCCGGAGAGACGTGTCGCGAGGCCATGCAGCAGGCCGGCGCCACACCGGACGACGTCGCCGGCATCGGCATCACCTCGGTACGGCACGGCACGGTCGTCATCGACCGCGACGGGGCCGTCCTCTTTGCGACGCCGACGATGGATGCCCGCGCCGGGATCCTGGCCCTGCAAATCGGCAACGACAGGGGGGACGAGCTCTACCGGCGCACAGGGCACTGGCCCAACCCCATCCTCAGCGCCGTGCGCCTGATGTGGTTGGCCCAGGCCGAACCTGCCATGCTGGAGGATGCCTATGCAACCCTCAGCGTCAGCGACTGGCTCGGCTACAGGCTGACGGGCGCCGTGGCCTTCGCCCGATCTCAGGCAGCCGAGACGATGGCGCTCGACCTGGAGAGTCGCGAATGGGCCGTGGATCTGCTCGATTCCTACGGTCTGCCGCGGCACATCTTCCCGCGGCTTGTGGATGCAGGCGCAGCCATCGGCGAGCTGACCGGTGCCGCAGCCTCGCATCTTGGCCTCCGTGCCGGTACCCCTGTGGTCGCGGGTGGGGCCGACACGCAGTGTGCGCTCCTGGCGACGGGCGCCGCCGCAGCCGGTCGGTTCGGCATTGTGGCCGGAACGACCACCTCCATCATGCTGACCACAAGCCGGCCGATCATCGATCCCGAGAGACGCCTGTGGACCGATGTGCACGTCGTGCCGGGCCTCTATATCCTGGAGAGCAACGCCGCATCCACAGGCGAAACACTGGCGTGGGTTGCCGCAGCCTGGTATCCCGATCTGCCCAACCCCGTCGCGGCCCTCTGCGCGGAGGCGGCTCACGCTTCGCCCGGGGCCGGCGGCATCGGATCGACGGTGGGTGCCCGGGCTTTCAGCGCCTCAGATCTCAGCCTGCCGGTGGACAACCTCACCTTCTCCGCCACCAGCATGGTCCGCGACACCGGTGGGAGGGCGCTTATGGCGCGGGCCGTCCTTGAGGGCATGGCCTACGCCGTCCGGCTGAACCTGGAACGCGTCCGGCAGGTCTCGGGTCAGACGCCCGATACACTTCGGCTGGCCGGTGGCATGAGCCGCAGCGTGCTATGGGGCCAGATCGTCTCCGACGTGACGGGTCTCCGCGTCGATGTGGCAGGCCCCCCCGAGGCATCTGCGCTGGGCGCCGCGATCTGCGCGGGCGTGGGCTCAAGACTCTTCGGCAGTGCAGCAGCAGGCGCGGAGACGCTGACCACGGTCGCCCGTAGCCACACGCCACAACCGCCATCGGTGGATGCGTACCAATCGCGCTATGCACATTGGCTGGCCATGCGCGATCGGCAGGTCGAGAGCAACGAGACCGCTGCAGAAGCTATCGTCCAGCAAGCCCTGCAGGAGCCCGACGAGCTGACGACTGCCCCCACCTCAGGTTTCCGTCCGCGCATCTACGTCAGCGCCGATGTGGACGACGCGTCTCTGGACCGGCTGCGGCAGGTGGGTGATGTCACCTTCGCCGGCTACCGTCAGGAGAGCCGCCTGCTGGTCGGCGAGGATCTATGGGAGGCTCTGGAGGGTTACCACATCTTCGTCACCGAAGTGGATGTGGTCGATGCCGAGGCCCTGCAGAGGCTGCCGGACTTGAGGATGATCGTCGCCTGTCGGGGGAATCCCGTCAACGTCGACATCGCGGCGTGTGCCGCCGCCGGCGTCCCGGTCGTCAACACCCCTGGGCGCAACGCCGACGCCGTAGCCGATTTGGCGCTGGCCCTCATGCTCATGCTGGCCCGGAGGCTGCCGGAAGCGACGGCCTTCTTGCGCCAACCCGGAGGCGAGGCCGGCGATATGGGACGCATGGGCATGGCTCACGAGAGCTTCCAGGGCGATGAGCTGTGGCACAAGACGGTCGGCCTGGTCGGCGCGGGCGCGGTGGGACGAGGGATGATCCGGCGATTGCTACCCTTTGGTGCCCGCATCGTCGTCACCGATCCCGCCATCAGCGCCGGGGAAGCAGCCCTGCAAGGGGCCACAAAGGTGCCGCTCGACCAACTCCTGACCGAAAGCGACATCGTCAGCCTCCACGCGCCGGTGACCGACGAGACGCGCGGGATGATCGACGGGCAGGCCCTGGCAAGGATGAAACACGGCGCCCTCCTGATCAACACGGCGCGCGCGGCACTGGTTGACGACACCGCACTCGTCGGCGCCCTGACCTCCGGGAAGCTGGGAGGCGCTGCGCTTGACGTCTTCTCCATCGAGCCGCCGGGCGCCGACGACCCGCTGCTCGCTTGCCCCAACTTGATCGCTACCCCGCACGTAGCAGGGAACACCCACGACGTTGCTGCGCATCAAGGCGCTGTCGTCGTCGCCGAGATCGGCCGTCTGTTGGCCGGAGAGCGGCCCCATCACCTCCTGAACCCCGAGACCATGGCCGGCTTCTCCTGGACGGGTGAGCGAAGAGTTGCGACAGAGGCACTGGAACGGTTGGCCGCGGGCCCGGGTCCGGCTGTGAGTGATCTCCAGGCGGAGGCGCAGACGGCACACGCGGGCCTTGCCGACTCCGCACCCCAGGCGAGGGCACAGGGAGAACGCGAACCGGCACGTGCCCAGGCGCCCCCCACCGAGCACGGCCTGTTCGGGCGCTTCACCAGACGATTCCGTAGCGCGCCCGCGGCGACACCCGAGCCGCAGCCGGCGTCCCGAGATGCTGGGAATACCCTATCGCGCATCCTGGATCGCTTCACCGCTGCGGTCGCTGCTGATCCTGGAATGGCCGACTTCGCCCGGGGCAAGGACGTCACGATGCTCTTCACCCTGCGTGACCTGGCCCTTGACTTCTACCTCAGCTTCGTCGCCGGACGCGTTTCGGCCGGCCTGGGCACGCCGCCACAGGCGGCAAACGTTCAGCTCAAGATGAGTGCTGCAACCCTTGATGGGATCTTCACCGGTCAGGTCAACGGCATGCGCGCCGCAATGACCGGCAAGCTCTCCTTCAGCGGTGATACCGGCAAGGCCATGGCCTTCCAGCGACTCCAGAGTGACCTTGGGAAGCTCTACGTGGCCGCACGCGAGGCCATCGGAGATCCCGGCGATCTCACTCACATTGGCGACCCCGATACCCCGGCGCCTACCGCGTCCGCCGGCGCGGCCGCCTCGGCGACAGATACGGTGCTCACTCACAGGGTTGGCGATGTCCGGGACGATATCCTTGACGCCGTGCGTGACCTCTACGCGGCGCAGCTCATCACACCCACGGGGGGGAATGTCAGCGCGCGCGTGGACGACAATCCGGACCAACTCTGGATCACGCCCAGCGCCGTCTTCAAGGGTGCCCTGCAACCGGAGATGCTCGTCCGTATTGACCTGCAAGGTCGCGTCCTCAGCGACAACGGCTACAGCGCCTCCAGCGAGCGCCACGTCCACTGCGCCATCTACCGCGAGACGGTCCGATGTCCAGGCCATCGTCCATTCCCACGCGCCACAAGCCTTGCTGATGGCGCTGACCGGGACACGGTTCCTGCCCATTTCTGCCGAGGCAGCGTTTGTAGGCGACGTGCCGGTGGTGCCCTTCATCCGGCCCGGCACCACCGAGCTGGCCGATGCCGTCGCCGCAGCAGTCGGCGGTCGCGGCTCTGCCGCGCTGATGCAGAACCATGGGCTGGTCGTCGTGGGCAGCAGCGCTCGCCGCGCTGCGGACGTCACCTTCATCATCGAGTCGACCGCCGAAAAGCTCCTCACCTGCAGGCTGTTGGGCGTGGCGCCGGCGGTGCTCCCCGACGACGCAGTCGCCGAGATGCACGAACTCGGCGAGATGATTGCTTGAGTTCGGGGCGAGTCTGAGATCTCCCAAGGAGCATCCATGCACATCACAGGCATCCGAACGTACGTCCTCCAGGCCGACCTGGGCTCCCAAGCCTTCGGATGGTCGCAGCGCGTCGGGAACAGCCGCCAGACCGCGATCAGCATCGTCGAGACCGACGCCGGCATCCAGGGGTATGGAGAGGCGTTCTATTTCGGTGGCCCCTCGACCATTGTCGCCCGACTGATTGACCATGGACTTGGCCCGCTGATCCTTGGGCTGGACCCACTCGACACGTCCGTCATCTGGGACATGCTCTACAACTGGACCCGGGACCAGGGCCAGAAGGGACTTACGATCTCGGCCATCAGCGCCGTGGACATTGCGCTCTGGGACATCAAGGGCAAGGCACTGGGCCTTCCCGTGCATAAGCTCTTGGGTGGGGCCTACCGCACACGGGCGAAGGCGTACGCCACGGGCCTCTACGAGCCCCAGGGCGTGCCGAGCGTGGTGGATGCACTTGTCGAGGAGGCCGGGGGCTACGTGGCACAGGGCTTCCGCGGGATGAAGCTGAAGATAGGCTACGATCCACGAACCGATCTCCGATACGTTCACGCCATCCGCCAGGCCATCGGTCGCGACGTCGCACTCATGGTCGACGCCAACCACGCCTACAACGCCCCCGAGGCTTTGCGCCTTGCTCGCGACCTCGCCCCGTACGACCTCACCTGGTTCGAGGAACCCGTGCCACCTGAGGATATCGACGGATACTGTGAGCTGCGCCAGGCGGGCTACGTGCCGATTGCCGGTGGCGAATGCGAGTACACGCGGTTCGGCTTCCGCCGTCTCATAAACCGCCGGGCCGTCGACTATCTTCAGCCTGACCTCTGCGCCACCGGTGGGTTCACGGAGATGATGCGCATCGTGGCAATGGCCGGCGCGGCCAACCTGCCCGTCGTGCCCCACGTGTGGGGTACCAACGTCGGGCTGGCGGCATCACTGCAGCTCATCGCGGCCCTCCCCCACTTCCCCGATCGCCGCTTTCCCGCGGAGCCTTGGTTTGAGTATGATCGCAGCGCCAACCCGCTGCGCGATGGGGTCACCACGGAGCAGTTCACGCTCAAGGACGGCTACCTCGCAGTCCCCGAGCGTCCCGGCCTGGGCATCTCGCTGGACCTCGACTTCGTCAGAAAGTCTGGGCCGGAATGAGAATCGTAGCGACAACCGATAGCGAACGACTGAAAGGAGTTGGACATGACTGACCTGCTGGCCGCGCTTCGCGAATTCGACACGCCGTCCATCACCAACGTCGTGGCGACGTACCCCGGCAATCCGCTCTGCCTGGGGCTCTACAACCCGTGGACGATGAACTGGTACACCGACCAGCGTCTACGGTGCTGGTACCCGGAGATGGGGGCCATCGCCGGCTATGCCGTGACCTGCGTCTACGGCTTGCCCGATCCCAACTACCCCGGGCTCTCTTTCATGGACGTGATCGACGCAATGGAGGCATCGCCCCAACCCACGATCTTCGTCTTCGAACAGCGGTTCCCGCCGGAGATCGCGGGGAAGGTGGGGCTCTCCGGCGGCAACATGACCTCCGCGATGCAGGCCGTGGGCTGCATCGGCGCGATCACCAACGGCCCCTCGCGCGACATTGACGAGATCCGCCCGATGGGCTTCCAGTATCTGACGAGCGGCGTCTGCCCGGGCCACGGTCCGCAGGCGATCCACGCCATCAACGTGCCCGTGCACGTCGCGGGGATGGACGTCGCCCCCGGCGAGATCATCCACATGGACGAGAACGGCGCCGTCAAGTTCCCCGCCGACAAGCTGGAGGCCGTCCTCGACAACGTCCGCAAGCTCCGTGACGAGGAGGCCGTGCGTATGGGCGCGCTCCACCGCGCCACCACTGCCAAGCAGGTCCGTGCGATCATGGCCGGGCATGCGTATGCGGAGGATGAGAAGGGCAGCTAGTGCAAAGACAGAAGAGATCCTCGGGAATGGACCTCCTCGCCCGCGCTGAGACCTTTGGGGTTTCCTTCAAGAGCAGGTACCGACTCGACGAGGAAACCCCAAAGGTCTTCGCCGACCGTCGTGGCTTTCCCGAACACGTCGCCTAATCTTGCACTCGGGCCGATCTCGCGAGGGTTAGCCTGCCCTGTGCGGCCGCAGATTCTTGCGCGGGCGAAGGTGCCTTGACGCCACGCCGAGACCTTGGCAGGGCTCTATGCTGTGGGGGCGCGAGCCCCGCCACTTGGGGTTGTGGCTCGCGCAGGGGCTGCTATAATGCGCCTAATACTGGCGCCGATGGACACACAAGAGCAACAATGCCTTACACATACACCGCCTATGGGCTGACCATCATCTCCGACTTCGAGCTCCCGGAGCTCCTCCCCCTCCCCCTGCAGGATCCGCCGGAGAATGCCGTCCGGATCCGCCGTGGAGAGGTGCCCGACGAGCTTGACGACCCGGTCGGGACGGGCGTGCTCTATCAGGCCAAGCCAAACGAGTTCCTGCTCAGGCTGGACGCTATCGCGGGCTACTACGTGACGGACGGGCGCGAGATCGTGGTCGAACCGGTGCCCGGCGCCACCGACGACGAGGTCCGGCTCTTCCTGCTGGGTTCGGCTCTCGGCGCCCTGCTCCATCAACGTGGGTTGCTCGTTATCCACGCGAAGCGCGATCGAGACACCGAAGGGAGCTGTGCTGATCTCCGGGACCTCCGGGAGCGGCAAGTCGACGCTCGCCGCGGCGCTGTGGCAGCGCGGCTACCGGCTCCTGGCAGACGACGTTTGCGCGGTCGCACCCGGACCCGATGGCACGTCCGTCCCGGTCGTGCTGCCTGGGTATCCCCAGACCAAGCTCTGGGCGGATACGGCCAGGAAACTTGAACTCAGCACGGACTCACTGCGCCGCGTCCGTCCACAGCTTGACAAATATGCAGTCCCCCTGGAGGCCCTCTTCGCTCCCGAACCGCTGCCTCTATCTGCAGTATACTTGTTGCAGACGCACAACAAGGGGGAGCTCCTTCTGGCGCCGGTCGAAGATGCGCGCAAGTTCGGGGTCCTCCTCCACAACACCTACCGGGGCCGCTTCCTGGATGGACTGGCCATACGTGTCGAACACTTCAGCCTGGTGGCGATGGCAGCCAACGCGGCCCGCGTGGTCCGCGTTACGCGGCCCATCGCACCCCTACCTGCTTGACGAGCTGGCTTCGGCTGTCGAGGCAGACTTCACGGAAGAACGTCGCGATGGCTGAAGTACCTGCGACTCGCCGCATCGTCTGGCTGGCCTCCTACCCCAAGTCGGGTAATACGTGGATGCGCGCCTTCCTGAGCAACTACCTTGCCGATGGCGATGACGCCCGTCGACATCAACAGCCTGGATACCGGGGGACCCATCGCCAGTGCGCGGACCGTCTTCGACGAGGCCGTGGGCGTAGAGGCTTCGGATCTGACGCAGGACGAGATCGAGCGCTACCGGCCAAGGGTCTACCTGCAGGTCGCTGCTCACAGCAGTGAAACCCTCTATCTGAAGATCCACGACGCGTTCACCTTCACCCCCGAGGGATCGCCCCTCGTCCCGCCGGAGGCCACCAAGGGCGTGCTCTACCTGATCCGCAACCCGCTGGATGTGGCGGTCTCCTTTGCGCATCACGGCGCGACCTCGGTGGACAAGATGGTTGCCAAGATGAACGACCCTGAATACGCCTTTGTTGATCGCGAAGATCGACTGTACAACCAGCTTCGTCAACGCCTGCTCACCTGGAGCGGGCACGTCGTCAGCTGGGTCGACGCGCCATCCCTGGACGTGCACGTCGTGCGCTATGAGGATATGAAAGCGCGGACCTTGGAGACCTTTCGCGAAGTGGTCCGTTACCTCGGGCTTGCGGATGATGTTGCGCGGATTGAGAAGGCCCTGGCCTTCTCCAGTTTTTCCGAGCTACGGCGTCAGGAGCAGGAGCACGGCTTCGGTGAGAAGATGCCGCTCGCCGCGTCCTTCTTCCGCAGGGGCGAGGTTGGGACGTGGCGGGAGGCGCTCACCTCGGAGCACGTCGCGAGCATCATCGCGGCGCACGGGGACGTCATGCGCCGGTTCGGCTATCTGACAGATGCCGGAGTCCCGGCCTTCTAGGGCCTCCGATGCCCAGCTACCCTTGGCGAATCGATGAGCATAGGAGGAATCCTTGACCGATGAAGCTACACTCACGCTCGAGACGGTGGTTGTGCGACGTCCCGGGGCCATGTCGGCGCCGGTGGGGAATGAGACGGCCACGATGAACGTCGACAAGGGCATGTACTACGGCCTGGATGACATCGGCACGCGCATCTGGGAGCTGGTGGAGTCGCCCTGTGCAGTTTCCGCCATCTGCGACCAGCTCCTGGCGGTCTATGAGGTCGACGTCGACACCTGCCGGCGCGACGTCATCCGGTTCCTGGGTGTGTTGCTGGATGCCGAGATACTGGATATCGTTGACGCGTAAGCTTCGGACGCTGCTTCGCATGCCCTGGGCCGATCGCGTGCTCCTCTTGGAGGCGACCGCCTATCTGGCGCTCGCGCGGCTGGCTGTGGTGCTGGTGCCTTTCCGGCTCATCGCCCCGCACCTGGGACATCGCATGGCCGAGTCGCCCGACGAGGCGCCGCGCGGACCCGCAGACCGCGCAGCGCGTCTCGCGGGCGATCCGCGTCGTGCGCCGGCACGTCCCCTGGAAGAGCCTCTGCCTCGATCAGGCCATGGCCGCCCAGCGCATGCTCCGCCGGCGCGGCCTGGCCAGCACCCTCTACCTGGGCGTGGCTAAGCCGAGGAGAGCCGGACCTGGAGGCGCATGCGTGGCTCCGATGTGGCCGAACTCATCGTCATCGGCGGTCCCGGACACCAGCGCTATGCTGTCGTCAACAGCTTCGCGACGAAAGGAGCGTGACCTCTTGAGCGCGATCTGCGGCATCGTCCGGTTCGACGGCAAGCCGGCCTCCGCGTCGGACCTGGCGCCGACCATGGCCGCGATGGCCCACTACGCCGTCGACGGGTCAGGTGTCTGGTGTGAGGGCAGCGCCGCGCTGGGCCACCAGATGATGTGGGTGACGCCGGAGTCGCAGACCGAGCCGCTGCCCTATCCACGATGCCCTCGCCGGGCTCACGATCACCGCCGACGCGCGGATCGACAACCGGGAGGAGCTGTTCGGCGCACTGCGGGTGCCGCCGCAAGAAGGCGCGTCGATGCCCGACAGCCAGCTCATCCTCCTCGCGTATCGGAAGTGGGGCGAGGCACGCCGGAGCACCTCCTTGGCGACTTTGCCTTTGCTATCTGGGATGCACGCCTGCAGAAGCTCTTCTGCGCGCGCGACATCTTCGGTGTGATGCCCTTCCACTACCGCGCGAGCCGAATGCAGCTTCCGCTTCGCGACCGATATCAGGGGTATGCTTGCCTTCGAGGGCGTCGAGCCAGTGCTGGACATGGCCACCCTTGCCGGCTACTTGAGCCGTAACCCCACCGTGCATCTCACGCGCAGTTTCTACGCGCAGGTCGCGAAGCTCCCGCCGGCGCACGCCCTTTCGGTAGAGTCGGGGTAGGCTCAAGCAGTGGGAGTACTGGCACCCTGAGGATGCGCCAGCGGTGCGGTTGCCCTCGGACGCTGCCTATGCCGAGGCGTTGCGCGAGCTTCTGGAAGAGCCGTCGGATGCCGTGTGCGCTCAGCGTACCCGGTAGGCGCGCACCTCAGCGGCGGCCTGGACTCGTCGTCCGTCGCGGTCCTGGCGGCGCGCGCGCTGCGGGCTCAGGGTAAGGACCTGGCCGCCGGCTTCTCGTGGTCGCCGCCGATGGACGAACGGGAACTCCCTCGTGCCCGACGATATGGACGAACGGCAGCGCGTTGAAGAAGTCGGGCTGCAGGAAGGAATCCCGATACGGTACGCCGACGCTACTCCCGACGACACCATCGCTCAGCTCGAGCGCGACTTCACGACGCGACCAGCCGAGACTGCCCGCCAGGACCTCGTCGTGAACCGAATGGCAGCCGAAGTCGGGATCCGCGTGCTGTTGTCCGGCTGGGGAGGGGACGAGTTCGCGTCGTTCAACGGTCGGGGGTTCTACGCGGAGATGTTCCTGCGCGGACGGTGGGACTCGCTATGGCGCGAGGCACAGGCCACCAACGAAGGAGTTTGCGCGTCATAGCTGCCCAAGTCGTCGCTCCCCTGATCCCTCCGGCGCTCCTTCGGGCGATTCGCCGGGAGCCGATCCAACGTCCTTGGCACTCACCGCGGAATCTCTACAAGTTCCTCTCTCCCGAGCTAGCGGAGGCTCTCCGCGCCGCGGGGCTTGGGGATCCGCCTGCGCGTGCTTGCTCAACGAGCGTGCGGGGCGTGCAGCTCGGGCTGCTTAGGAATGGACACCTGTCGTGGCGCGTCGAATGCCGGGCTTTTCAGGGGGCGGAGCACGGAATCGTCTACCAGTTCCCTCTATTGGACCGACGTGTCGTCGAATACGCCCTCGGACTGCCGGCAAGGATGTTCATACGGGATGGACATAGACGGTATCTCTTCCGGCTCTCCCTCGATGGCATCCTCCCGGATGCTGTGCGGTCGCTTGGTTCGAAGGCCGACCCAGCCATCATTGCCCAAAGGGAGATTGCCCGCCCTGTGATGCTTGAGTTGCTGCTCAAAAGACTACAGGAACGCCGAACAACACAAGCACCGCCGACCTTCGTTGACGTTGATTCAATAGTCCAGGTCCTGTGCGGACATGATCAAGAGTGACGCTGGCGTGTACGAACTGGCGGAATCCCGCCCCTTACTGCTGTGTGGTTAGCTCACCTAAACCCCATCGCTCGGCTTGAGTAACCCAAGCAACACTGGCGTTAGGGGTCGCCTTCCAACATCCGCCAACCCGGATGGCAACGCGACCGAGATATTACTGTGCCGGGAAGCCGGACAGTTGCCAATAGAAGATAGCATACAGCACTCGGTGCTAACCAGCAAGACGGCCCAGGGCACGAATTCAGGGCCGCCTCGCCGGACGAAAGACTGCTCGGTGTTCCAAGTCTATTACGACCACCGACAACAACTAGAGTCCAGGTTCGCCCCAAGACGCGTGCTAAAATCTCCTCACCGGAAGAACCACTCCGCTTATGAGCGGAGGCGCCATCCACGACTGCCGGGAAAGGCCCTCAGCCTCGCAGAGGCGCACTAGCTACCCCAATAGATAGAGACACCAGTGGTATGTTGACCTTCAGGCCCGGCTGATGAGCCAAACCGGGTCTCCTCACTCACGCTCAGCGGGAAGCACGCCGGTGCGTGCCAGGACAGCTTCGCTTTCGCCTCCGGCGTGGCCTCGGTCAGATCTGCCATTGTCGCCCTGAGTTCCAGGTTCGTCATTGCGTCCCCTCCCTATGGATTGTGATTACCTACTGACCATACTACTATACACTCGTCCACATCGATATGCAAGTACGAATCCCTCTACTAGTGCCTATCGGCACACGGAAACCACGCTCAACAGCCAGCTCACTGTGCCAGCCAGATGACATTCGGCCAGTTAACTGCTATCGCGGTCAACTTACGTCCTATCCGGTGCCGGCCTTGGCCATTGGGCCAAGGCCGGCACACGCGTCGAGTCGAGCACAAGCTGGATTCGCTTGCTCCTCGTCCGGGGTTGCTGCCGGACGAGGAGTCAACTCTAGGGCACGGATATGTTAGCCGTGTTGGTGTAGGATGACATACCAGCTGGATTCTCGGCCGCCACCCGGTATCCATACGAGTTGCCAGCCACAACCGTCGTGTCAAAATAGCTGACGGAGAAGCCGGTTCCGGCTCTGTCAACCGCGTAGCGATTCGAACGAAGGCCCCGCCGTTCGTAGCCCGCTCTACGGGAAAACCAGACTCGTTGTCAGCGTTGTCCACCCAGGTTAGGCGCACCATCGTTGGGTTCGGAGCGCCGCTGTCAAGTTCGTTGGGCGCCGCCGGAGTGCTCCAGGAGAGGTTGCTGTGTTAGTGTAGGATGATAGAGCCAGCCGTTTCTCAGCCGCCACACGGTATTCATAGGATGTTGCCGGCCACGACGGTCGTGTCCCAGTAGCTGACGTAGAAGCTGGATGCCGATCTTTGGCAGATCCGCGTGGCGATTCGTACGAATGCCCCACCGTTCGTGGCTCGCTCGATTGCGAAGCCGGTTTCGTTGGTGGAGTTGTCCATCCAGGTCAAGCGTGCCACCGTCGAAGTTCAGGAGCTGCTACCGTCAGGTTCGACGGCGCCGCCGGCGTCGCATCCACGAACAGCGTCGGCGAAGCCGACTGCACCGTCATGGACGGGTACGCGCCACCGTAGCCGACGGTGTTGAGGGCGAGGACCCGATAGGTGTAGGCCGTGCCCTGCACGCGCGAGGTGTCGATGTAGGAACGCGTGGTACCACTGGTGTTCGGCACGTTCAGCGGCGAGTCGACGATCCCCAGATTGCTCCAGCTGAGACCACCATCGGTGGATCGCTGGACACCGTACCCTGTCTCGCTGATCGAGTTGTCGTTCCAGCTTAGCACCAGGTTGCTCCCGCTGATCACGTAGGCCAGCCCGTCCGGCGCGACCGGCGGTACGGCTACCGACTGCGGTCGCATCATATCCATCTCCTCGTGCGAGAGGATATGACAGTGCATCATGTACTCCCACCCGAAGTTGACCAGCTTGTTGACGATCGGGTCGGTCGGGTTCCCATTCGCGTCGATCGAGTTGAACATCCCTGGTTCCCCGGTGCTATCGATCGGCATCTCCGGGCTGAGCGGTCGAATGCTGTTCGGGATCTCCCACGGAAGGACCGGGATGATCGGCCGGATGGCGAAGTAGGTGTCTTCCAGCGGGCTCACCCGCACCGTGTCCTTCCAGCCGAGTTCTCCAGGCTCTGGCGCGATGACGATGTTGTCCCACGTCACCCGGTTGAGCAGCTGGAGGTCGTAGAGGTGGAAGTGGATGGGGTGCGTGTCCACGCCGTTGTGCGTGAACTTCCAGATCTGGGTCCCATCATCCGCTACCGCGATCGGGGTCACCGTGTCGGTCGTCGGCAGGTTCGTGGCGTCGAAGAGCTCGGTCGGCGGGTTCACGAACGGGTAGAGCACGATGGTCTGCGCCAGTGGTGTGGCCGGGACGGCCTCCACGCCTAGGTTGCCCGACATACGGCCCCACGGCTCGAAGTTCGTGGCGTTCGTCTCGTCGTGGATGGCCTTAGGCTCGATGCTGACACTGATCTGGGTGCCGCTCTGGATGCCGACCAGGGTGTCGAACTTGAACATATCGTGGCCCTGCTCGCTGATCCGCGCGAAACCGTCACACGGTGTGTCTGGGGGCGCAGCGGGATCGTTACACCAACTTCCGGAGACGAAGTCCGTGCCGTAGGCCGAGTTGTAGCCGGCTTGCCCGACGATGACTGGATTCTGGCCCGACTCGAAGACGCCGGAACCATCCGCGTGATGGCGGAAGGCACGCTGGAGTGCGCGCAAGTCGTACGCGGGCGCCGGTGTGGAGGCCGCGATCCTGACCTGCATGATGGTGCGGGTGTTGGGCCCGTACCCGGGCAGAGTCGTAGGAGCGCCGGCCGGGCTAAGGTCCGGGGCGCCGGTGTAGTAGTCGTAGGTGGAGATCCGAGCCGGGAAGGCTGCGGGCGCGTCATTGTAGAGGATCAGCGTCTTCCCCGCGAACTGCGAGAAGTCGACGATCACGTCGACGCGCTCGGCGGGGGCGACCAGCAGCGAGTGCAGATCTACGTTTCCGACGTCGAAGCGGGTCGGGTCAATGATCCACGTGGTCTCCTGCTGACCGTCCACCACCACCGGTGCCGGCAGGAAGCCGCCCTCGGTGCCGATCTGGATCCAGTCCGGACCCTTCAGGTCGACGATCGTCCCGCCCACATCCATGCTCTCGAGCGGCGTGGGGAAGATGTTCGGATCGAGCTGTGCGGCTGCCAACAGCAAGGGATCCAGCGCGACCTCGCTATCGGTCCCCGTCGTCGGGTCGGCGACGTACCACTGGAAGTTGAAGAAGCGGTCGTTCGCGGCGTTTAGGATGCGCAGCCGGTACGCCTTGGGATCGAGCGTGACCGTCGGGTAGGCCGTACCGTTGACGATTGGCGTGTCGTTGAACTGCTCCATCCCGGCCGAGTTGTTCGGCGTGCCGGGGATCTGGGGCGGCTCGCAGTATGGGTCCGTGTCGTACTGCCAGGTGGTCGGGTCGTCCAGCCGACATGGCGTTGCCAAATCGTTGAGCCAGTCGTCCGCGTTGCCCCGGATATTGTCCACGCCATCGGGATCCTTGCCGTAGTACGGGTTATCGATCGCCGGATAGGTTGGGGACGCGGGTGGCCAGAACCAGGGTCCATAGAACCAGCGCCCTACGGTGCTCAGGCCGGAGGGGTCATTGGGGTTCTGGGCCGGCATATAAACGTGCTCGTACCACAGGTCGCCCTCACTGCCCCAGCGGCTGTAGTCCCACGTGGGATCTTGTTCTGCGATCTGGGCCGCGCTCGGGACAAAGGTCTTGTCCTGGACGATCAAGGGAATCTCGTCGGCACCGCTCGGAAGTATACCTGCGTCGATGAGCGCCTTCTCGGTGGCGTCGCGGATGATATAGCCGGCAGCCATGCCGGCATAGACGTTGAGGCGCGTGATGCCCCAGGCGTGGTCGTGATAGAACATCAGCCGCGCGCTCTGCTGGTTGGTGTAGTAGAAGGTCGTGCACCCGTCATTGGCCGCCGAGCAGTCCGGGACCCCGGCGGGCTGCGAACCGCCCACCATATCCGGAACCTGCCGGACAGCGACACCCTCGGGATAGCCGGTCTGCTCATCGGCCGGCGTGATCCACTGGTGCGGTGAGCCATCGCTGATCCATGGGGTGATGCCGCCGTGAAGGTGAATGCTCGCCCGCGTGTCCGCGAAGCACAGGCTGCGCTCCATGGGCGTCATCTTCTCGCTGCACATGGGGTTGCGCACCTGGTCCATGACGGTTCCCATGTCCATCGGCTGCATAGCCCCCATAGCCTCCGGACCCATCCCGGCCCCCATGAAGGTGGAGTCCATTGGGATGAAGAGGTCGCCGGCGGCTCCGGTCGGCAGCAGGTTGTAGAAGAGGATGCGGACCGGCTGATCCTTCTGTGTCTGGATGATCGGTCCCAGATAGTGCGGATCGTCAACTGCAACGGCTTGAGATCCGTCGGGCATGAGGGTCGGCACGGATGTGCCATCGAGCATTTCAGTCCGCAGAGCGACGTGCTTGCTCCAGGAGAAATTATCGGCGGTCTCGAGCTGCACGTACTCGCGTAGCAGTGTGCCCGTGATAGGTAGGGACGAGTTCATCTGCTCGCGCGTCTGGACCAGCGCGATCACGTAGTAGTCGGCACCCGGGAAAGTCGTCGTGTCGGGCACGGCGAGCGGCACATGCTGCCCCAGGTCATTGTCGGTGCAGCCGACGGAGGGGTCACACAGCATCGGCAGGCCATCCTGGAACTTCTGGATGCCGCCCGGCGTGACGTAGCCCGAGCCGGCGGCGGTCAGGGTAATGGCTGTGACTGCGCCAATATCGGTGAACGCCGTGGCTGCCGCACCACTGCCGATACCGGTCGCGTCGAGGATGGTCACCGCCGGTGCAGACGTGTACCCCGAGCCGTTGGTGTCGACCTTCACCGCCGAGACGAACAAGGTCGCGGTGGCGGTTGCGTTAACGTCCGCGGCTACGGCCAGGGGGGCTATGGCGCTGGAAGGGACTGCATCCGCGCTCGGGGAGGCCAGAGCTGCCTCGCGGGCGGCTTTGGCGGCGTTGAGTGCACGAGTGTTGAGGGGCTCGAACTGGGTACCATCCCGGATAACCACGGCCGGCGCAAAGGAGTACCCGGACCCCGGATCATCCACCACGACGTCCGAAATGACGCCCGTGACCGGATCCCAATCGACGTGTGCCTTGGCGGTCGTCCCGTTGGGGTCATCCGGTAGATCGAAGTCGACGGTAGGCATCGTGTACCCGCTGCCCCCAGTCACCAATGTGATGTTGTCGACGCCGCCGTAGACGGTCGCCGCGGCACCCGTCCCGCCTCCGCCGAGGAAGGTCGCGACGGGCTCGGTGTATGCGCCGCCCGCTGCGGTTACCACGATGCTGGTGACGCTGCCGTCGAGGGTGACCATTGCATCAGCCGCCGCTCCACTTCCGGCGCCACCAAAGGTCACGGTAGCGGACGTGTAGCCACTTCCGGGATTGGTGATCTCGACGCCGGTGACGGCGCCATTGGCCCCGACCGAGGCGACCGCTTTCGCGCCGGTGCCGTCGCCGTTGATCGTCACGGTGACATCAGGCAGCGTGTAGGCGCTGTTGGCCCAGTTCGGCCACGGGCCGAAGTAGTGCGGGACTTTCGTCTCGTCCGTAGGACCCAAGGGCAAGGCCACGACGCTGCTCTCGCGGGCAACGGGCGGGCTCTGTACGGTATTGGCGCTCGCAGGACTTACGCCGCCCACGAGCATCAGGGACGCTAGCATTGAGGCTAGGACCAGAAGGTTAAGGATTTTGCGACCAAACACAGTACTACTCCTTTCGATCTACCAACAACCCGCAACGCGAATCGAACCTTGGATCAGTCTGAGAGTCCGAAGCACACGCTGCATGTCTGCTGCACTCGAGCCTTCACTTAGTGCCAAGCTGGTAACAAGTCGTATGCCCCCGCTTCACCTCCTAACTCCTAGTCTCAAGGACGAGCCTGGCCGGCCCATAGCCACCGACGACCCCTCTAATCGTCGTCAGCAGCACTTCCACTGGTAGGAACTTGGCCACAAACGCGGCTGCGCCGGCCTGCTCTGCCCGTAGGCGCCCAAGCGCGTCAGCGTGCATGCTCAAGAGGACGACCGGCGCTTCGTCGCAGATCGTGCGAAGCGACCGTGCCGTCTCGATAGGGTCCTCCTTGCGGGGGCTTTCCAGGTCAACGATCACGACGTCAGGATGGACGCCCTGGACCATGCTCAACGCAGCCTCACAATCCATAGTTTCGCCAACCACGAGGAAGTCCACTTCGGCCGCCAGACGCATCCGTAAGCCCTGCGTCAGCGTTGGTTGGCCGGCAACGATCAAAAGTCGTATCATCTCCACCCCGAGCCGCGAACCGGGTGCATGCTACCTCAGGGCGCGTAGTGTACCGGCGTCCTCCGATTCCTCGCTGTGCTCGGAATCGCTGACATCGGATGCACCTACATCCGCTGACAGACACGCTATGCTGTGTCAGGATGATGATTCGCCCCGCCCTCGAATGCACGCCCGTGAACCCACTTGGTTTCCCAGGTAACGAGCGCATGCTATAATCGCATGAGACACGTGCAGTGGACTAACCCGATCCAACGGCACGCTCATCGGATCCTGATCATAGTATAGAGGTTCGCACAGGTATCCGCATCCGGAGAGCGGGTGATCCGGACCCCATACATTAGGGTGATAGGCCACTCATACTAAAGTACTAGGAGGATGGTGTGCCGATCCGTGTAGTGATTGTAGACGATCACGGCATCGTACTCAGAGGATTGCGACTCTATCTGGACGCCGACCCGGAGATCGAGGTCGTCGGCGAGGCACGGAATGGCGCCGAAGCGATCACCCTTGCACGCCGGCTTGCCCCCGACGTCGTGCTGATGGATTTGATCATGCCCGTGATGGATGGCATTACCGCCACCACGGCCATCCGCAGTGAGATGCCCGACACGGAGGTCGTGGCACTGACCAGCGTCCTGGAACAGGCCACGATTGCAGATGCGGTGCGCGCCGGAGCGATCGGCTACCTGCTCAAGGATGCGAAAGCTGACGAACTGTGTCGCGCCATCAAAGCCGCCGCTGAGGGTCAGGTTCAGTTGGCTCCCCAGGTCGCCGAACACCTGGTCCACGAGCTCTTTGCGCCCGAACAGAGCGACACACCGCTAACCGAGCGAGAAATGGACGTGCTGCGCCTGCTGGCGCATGGCCAGTCCAATAAGGAGATCTCCCAAACACTACACATCGCGGAGCAGACGGCGAAAACGCACGTCAGCCACATACTGGCCAAGCTGCGCTTGCCTAGCCGCACGCAGGCCGCCCTCTACGCGATTCGCATCGGCCTCGTGCAATCCCCGTAGGTTGGTCGGATCTATCTCACGGTCCCCCACTGAAGCCATGCAGGGATACCGTTCGTGAAGAGATCGATTCTCCAGGCCGCAGCGGTCCCGGCTATGATTACCGCGGGGTTCGTCGTATTGGACGTGGTCCTGGATCATTGGATGCGCGATCCCGTATTTGGCGCGACCGGGCATCTCGTCTTGGTGGTCTCGGGTGCCCTCATCGTCTTTGTTTCGACCTATTGGGCGATCGCGTCACACAGCCGCCTCGAAGTGACAATGCAGCGGGCCTATGACGACCTGGAGTCCCGGGTGCGCCGGCGCACCGCGGAACTGGAAAGAGCCAACGCGCAACTCCAGGCCGAGATCGTTGAGCGAGAGCGGATCACGCACGCACTTCGCGCGAGCGAGGAATCCGAACGCGCATTGATGGATGCCTCGCCTGAGGCCGCTCTGCTCATCGACACCCAGGGCATCGTGCTCGCAGCTAATCAGCCGGCGGCTCGGAGGTTGGGCATCACTGTCGAACAGCTCGTCGGTTCGTCCCTCTTCGCTCACTTTCCTCCGGACGTAGAGGGTAGGGGAAGGGCCTATCTCGATCCTATCATGCAGTCTGGTCAGCCCCTACACTTTGCCGAGGAACAAGCCGGCCTTACGCTCGATAATTACGTGTATCCGGTCTACGATGAGGGAAGGAACATCATCAGATTCGCCGTTTTTAGCCAGGACGTTACCGAACGTAGGCGCGCAGAAGAAGCGATCCGCGCCTCGGAGGCCAAGTTCGCTGCAGTCTTCTACTCCTCGCCCGACGCGATCGGCATCTTCACTGTGGCCGATCGGAGGCTGCTTGACCTGAACCAGGCTTTCTGTGATATGCTGGGCCACGCGCGCTCGGAGGTCGTGGGCCGCAGCTGGTCTGAGCTGCGGGAGCTGGTATCGACCGATAGGGAGGCCGAGGTGGAGGAGCTGCTACTGGAACATGGACAAGTGACAGATCTTGAGGTCGATCTCGCCACCGGACAGGGTGAAGGCGCCACCATCCTTCTGTCACTGACGCCCACGTCGGTGAATGGAGAACCCTGCCTTGTAACCATTGCCCACGATATTACCGACCGCAGACATTCGGAGCGTGCCTTGCACCAGGTACAGGTGGAGTTACGTATTCCGCCGTGCCCAGGCTGATGTTGGTCGGCACCTCGCACATGCCATCCTGCACGGCTTGCAGGACTTCCGGCCGGATGCCCAGCGATTGGCCCGACGGCTCCATCTGGTAGGAGGGGTCCTCCCCGATCACCTGGGCCTTCAGCACGAGGTGCGGGCGCACGAGCTGGCCGCCATTGGCGACGGCCGCCACCAGGCGGACCATCTGGAGCGGCGTGACCAGCAGTTCGCCCTGCCCGATCGCCATGTTGACCGCGTCGGCGGTGGTCCACACCTGGCCCTGCGTCTCGCGCTTCCAGGACGGGCTGGGCACCTGGCCGGGATCCTCCGGCAGGTCGTTGAGGCCGGTCGAGGCCCCGAAGCCCAGGCGCATGACGTAGTTCGAGAACAGGCTGGAGTCACTCTGGTTCATGTCGTAGCCGGCCTGGTAGAAGTACGGGTCGCACGAGCCGGTGAGGGCCTGGCGCAGGTTCACCTGGCCGTGGCCGGTCGTCAGCCAGTCGCTACGGTTGATGTCGCCCAGTTGGGAGCCGTACCAGGTCCCGCTGCACACGTAGCTGTGATCGAGGGCTGTACGTGCCGCTGTCGGCCACGGCGATCATGGTCGCGATCTTGAAGGTCGAGCCGGGCGCGAAGGCGCTCTGCGTGACGCGGTTGATCTGCGGGTTGCGCACGTTGTTTTGCAGCTCCACCAGCCGGTCCCCGGCGTCGAAGCGGGCGTTCTCCGGGTTGAACAGGTTGGGGTCGAACCAGGGATAGCTCGCCAGGGCCAGGATTTCGCCGGTGTGGACGTCCATCACCACGGCCGCCGCGCCGCGTGCCACGTTGGCCCAGTTGGCGACGTTGTAGGCGTCGGAGAGCGTCTGCTGCACGGCGAACTGGAGGTTCGAGTCGATGGTCAGGTAGACGCTCTCGCTGCGTCCGGCGGGGACCTCCGCCAGCGTGCGCAGCACGTCCCCCACCGGGGAGATGATCTGGAGCCGCCCGCCTGCCTGGCCGCCCAGCGTCGAATCCCAGGAGCGCTCGATGCCGGTGATGCCGATCACGCCGTCTTCCGGCACGCCGCGCAGGGCCAGTTCCGGCAGCATGTCCGGCGTGGGATAGCCCACGTAGCCGGTCACGTGCGGAGCCAGACCGCCGGAGACGTAACGCCGGGTGGCGCGCTTCCCCGAAGGTCGCGGCGCAGTTGTCGATCAACTCCTGGCTTTCGATGCCGTAGGTCGGCGCGTCGATCTCGCCCACCAGCGTCACCCAGTTGGGCGCGCGGCTGGCGTAGATGTCGGTCAGCTCCTTGTTGCTCAGGCGCAGGACGCGCGTCAGGGTCTCGAAGCAGGCATCCTCGTTGGGGATGTCCTCCTGCACGACCTCCACCTGGATCGCCACGCCGCTCTGGTTGACCAGCACCCGATCGTCGCGGTCGTAGATGTTGGCCCGCGTGGGCAGGAAGCGCGAGAGGATCAGATTGCCGCCCCCGGCCATCTCCGGGAAGATGTCCGCCGAGGACCAGGCCACGCGCCAGCCTTCGTCGGTGACCACCAGGCGCAGGATCGAGCCCGGTATCCTCGAAATCGCCCAGGAAGCTGGTGGTGAAGGCCACGTCGTAGCCGATCGCCACCGTGTTGCCCTGGCGCAGACTGGAGCGGATGGGGTGAAGTCCAGGCGGTCCAGGGTCATCTGCTGGGCGGCGTTCTCGTAGACGGCGACGAAGTCCTCCTGGGGGGTGGCTTCCCGGCTGCGGAAGGCCACCAGGCTGTACATATCCTCGTAATGGCGGTTTTGCCAGGCCGCCAGGAAGGTCGTGCCCACGCCTTCGGCGTCCTCCAGCGAGAGCTGGACCGGGGTCTGGAATCGGCTGCTGGGCGTCCGGCGCGGCCGCCGAGGACCCGCCGCAGGCGGTCAGTACCAGCACGAGCAGCAGGCTGCTCAAAACCAGTCCACGTCGCACACCAGCCTCCTTGAAATACACAACGAGGGGCACAGGGCGCAAATTCCGCTTGCGCGCCTATGCCCCCCGAATAAATCAAAAACGAGCAGATGCCATTATACCGGCATCCCCAGCGG
>CAVZIC010000014.1:0-35942 GCA_963775195.1 uncultured Chloroflexia bacterium | reverse complement strand
CACTAGAACGCCCTTGAACCTTTCGAGAAGCTGCGCCTGCGGGGGAACGCCGGAGGCACAGCTTCTCGGAAAGGTAGCCCGCGCCTACATCTTTGCCTTTCCGCACCAATGCGCTACTCTAGTAGCCGATATCGTTTGGACGTCGGCCGTTTCATATAGGAGTCACAAATGAAACAAGCCATCACCCCGGAGCAGTCGCTCCGTCTCAGCCGGATGCCTGTCGAGTACGAACTGTGCATGGGCCTCGGCTGGCTGAGCAACCTCAGGTGGCTCGCGGGCGCCGGTGTTATCGCTGCTACGTGGATAGCCAGTGCGCTCGTAGGCGTGGAGATCGACACCGGTGCACTCTACCTCACCGGCGTGGCCATCCTGGCTTACAACCTCATCTTCCAACGGTGGTTGACCCAGATCCAGTGCGATCTGACGGGCATCAGCACCCGCACCCGCACGCTGGCGCGTGTGCAGATCGCCATGGACTGGGTGGCCATGACGTCGCTCATCCACTTCTCAGGGGCATCGAGAGCCCGGTGATCCTCTTCTTCTTGGCCACATCACCCTGGCTGCCATCCTGCTCTCCGCCCAGGACACCTTTCTGTTCGCAGGGCTGGCCTGTCTCCTCCTGGCCGGCACCGCGTTGGCGGAATTCGCCGGGATATTGCCGCATCGAGCACGTCACAAGGATGCTGCCTGCGGACCTGTATGCCAATCCCCTCTACATCGCCGCAATCCTCGTCTTCTTCTCCAGCGCCGTCTTCGTGTCAGCGTATCTGGCAACGCGCACGACACGGAGACTCCGGGCACGCGAGGGCGAGATGATCCAGCTAGGGTCAGGATCTGCAGCTCGCCTACGGCCGGTTGGAGGCGCTCTATCAGAGCGCCCAAGCCGTCAGTTCGACGCTGGAGCTACAGGAGGTACTCGACCGCCTGACGCGCAGCACCACCGAGGTCATGGCCGCGTCGAGGGATGTACCATCCGCCTCCTGCACGAGACGAGTACCCAGCTTTGCCTGGCCAGCACCTATGGCCTCAGCGAGGAGTACCTGCAGAAGGGATGTCTCCTCGTCGAACAGAATCCATTGGTGCGCCAGGTGCTTGCCGGGGAGGTCGTATCGGTGCCCGATATCACCGCCGACTCGCGCCTGCAGTACCCTGCGGAGGCCGCGGCTGAGGGCATCCGCTCGACGCTGACCGCCCCATTGGTGGGCAAGTCCGGCCCTATCGGGCATCATCCGGGTCTACTGCGATAAGGTGCACCGATTCACCGAGGAGGACGCGCAGTTCCTGCGCACGGTGGCCGAGTCACGGCAGCATCGCGATCGAGAACGCTATGGCGTATGAGGCCATCGAACACCTGGAGGAAGCAAAACGGAAATTCGTGCTGCTGGTCACACACGAATTGCGCTCGCCGCTGGGCGTCGTGCGCAGCTTGCTCAACACGCTCAGCGGAGGCTATGCCGGCAAGCTCACGGACCTACCAGGATGGACATCGGTCGACCGCGCCGTCCGCCGCACCGAGTTTCTCCAGACCCTGATCGATGATCTGCTGGACCTCGCCGCCGGGAAGACGGGGCTACGGATGACGACCAAGACGGAACCGGTGGGGCTTCAGGCATTGGTCCAGAGCATTGCGGAGCGGTACCGCGTGCCGGCGGAGGAGAAGCAAATCGACCTCCAACTGCACATTGCCCTCTGACGATCCGCTGATCGTCACCGCCAACCAGGAGGAGCTCGACCGAGCAGTCACCAACCTGGTGTCGAATGCGGTGAAGTACACGCCCACCGGCGGGATCGGTTACCCTGTCATTGACGCGGAGCGGTGGCGCAGCCACCCTGACGGTCACCGATACGGGAATCGGCATTCCCGAGGATGCTCTGCCCCATCTCTTCGAGGAATTCTACCGGGCGCCCAACGCGAAGGCACCAGGTGAAACAGGGCACGGGCCTCGGCCTGGTCATCGCGAAGGATATTGTGAACCGCTACGGTGGCACGATTGGGGTGAGCAGCACATTGAACCAGGGGACTACGTTCTCCGTGGTTCTGCCGGTGAGCGTCCAGAACACCCCAGCAGGTGCGAACTGGCATTCCATCGATGTCCGTGCGATAATGTCTGTGCGAGATGATTGCGATCGGAATGCGAAACAAGCAGGAGATCATGACAGACCGGAGGAATACGCATGGAGCCTAAGAAGATACTCATTGTCGATGACGATCCCGACCTCGTCCTCGCCACACGCCTCGTCCTGGAAAGCGCGGGGTACGTCGTTGACGAGGCTTCCAGCGGGGAAGCGGCGCTGGAGAAGATGCGTGCCAATACGCCTGACCTCGTCCTGATGGACGTGATGATGGCCAACCCCCTCGATGGCTACTACACCACGCAGCAGATTGCCGACGATCCGGCGTTGAGCGAGGTGCCCATCATGATGGTCTCCTCCATCGCGACGTCGCAATACGCGGCGAGCTTCCCCACCAGCCAACTACTGTCGATCCGCGAGTTCGTTTCGAAGCCCGTCGAGCCGGAGCAACTGCTGGCGAAGATCAAGCGCTACGTGAAGTAGCCCTGCGGGCTTCCCTTACAGCTAGCCAGCAGCGCGCCAAGAGCCGTCGGCCGCGAGGCTGCTCGGGCATCGGCCCGAGGCTGCTCGGGCATCGGCCGAGATTGCTCGGGCTTGGGCTTTGGGCGCTTGCCGCGTCATGCGCGAGCCAACCCCATAGGTGCAGAGGTCACACCCTGGCGGCTGCGATCATCTCCGCGAACGCGTCCCGGTCTCAAAGGCCCGTTGGAGGAAGGCGGCCTCATCCGTGAAACCGCTCCTGCCGATGGAAAGCTCCATACTCACGCACTTGTCGTAGGAAGACGCAGCCAGGATGCGGGCCAGCCGCGGCCAGTCGACCGTCCCGGCGAAGAGCAGGTTATGTTGATCGCCGGTGCCATCGTTGTCGTGGAGGTGGACGGAGATCAGCCGATCCTTGACCTGCTCCAGGCGGTCGAGCCCATGTCCCTCGACGTTTCCATGGCCGGCATCGTAGCAGAGCCCCAGGAAGTCGGGGCCGTACTCCGAGAAGAGCTGCTCGATGACGCCGAAGTTGTCCGTCGCCATGTTCTCCAGCGCGATCCGCACCCCGCGGTCCCGAGCGAACGGCATCATCGCGTCCAGCGACCGTCTCACCAGTGCCAACCCGTCGCTGCCACCACCCTCGTCCGGCGCGACCAGGGGTGGCAGGTGCAGGATGATCGACGTCGCTCCCGAGGCGCGGACGCCATCGCAATCCGATTCTCGACCAGCTCCACCCCCGCCAGCCGCTCGTACTCACGCGGCGATCCCCACGCCTTCTCTCGCCCATGGCCGGCATGGACGTCGAGCATGGCCAAACCCAGATCATCCAACCAGGCCGCGATCTGCTCAACCTCGTACGCCGAGTAGAGGAAATCGGTGTTCCAGTGGTGGCACCAGTGCAGGTGTGAGAAGCCCGCGGCCGCAATACCCCGGAGATAGGGCTCGGGGTTGCCGGTATCGTGTACATAGTCGGTCGTAATCGATAGCATTGTCCCTCCAGAACGCCATCAAGATGTGGCGGTAGCGAGGCCACGGAATGGCCTGAACGCCGCCAGGTAGAGAACCGCTGCCATCAGCCGGATGGTGCCCGACACAAGGAAATCACCGTAGTAGCCGAGGTGTGTGATGAGCCAACCACCCACCAATGGACCCAAGATGCTAAAGGCGCTTGAGATCGTCATGTATCCCGCGGCGGCCTCGGTATTGTCCTCGCCGTCGAGCAACTCCAACATCAGCGTGAAGGCAGCCAGATCATACCCCCCGAACAGAAAGCCGGATGGTATCTCCACAAATGCGATATGCCAGGGCCGACTCGCTAACGTGTAGATCCAGGGAAGGACGGGGATACATAGCGAGGTCACGGTGATCACCCAACGGGCGCCCCGCTTGTCCAAAAGGCGTCCCCAAAGTCGCAATCCCAGCATGCGGGTGAGGGATCTGGCCGTCACCAGGAGACCGATCATGCTTGCCGGGGATTTCAGTACCTCCACCTGGAAGGTGGTGAAGTAGGGGCCTCCCACCATCAGACCGACATTGAACAGGATGCGAATCAGGACAAAGATCAGAAACGGACGGCTGCGGGTCGTGGCGTGCCAGAGACCGCGCGCCTGGTCGGCGAGGCTAGTCCCACGCAGCGCAGCCTGCCTCTGCTCCGGGATCTGGCTGAACGCGAACGAGGCCGCGATACCGGCGATGAATGCAATACTGAACGCCACCTGGTATCCCTTTGGAGCTCCGGCGCGTTGGATGAGTGCCCCAGAAAGGGGACCATCAGCATCGTCGTGAGAGCCTGCAGCAGATTGCGCGAGGAGAAGTAGCGCCGCGTGTCTCCATCGGAACAATCTCCCGCGTTAACGAGAGCCACGCCGGCATGAAGCAGTTCAGGAGTCCTGCACGCAGCATCAGGGCAACTATCACGGCCCAGACCAGGGTCGGCCCATTGAGAATCAGCGGGGCCAGGGCCGCGAGGAGGAACATGATACGGAACAGGATAGAAGATCTGCCCACCGCTTTCGGTGCCCCCACCGCCTGCCCAACGCAGCTCCCGGCACCGGCATAAGCATCCCCATGAAGCTGGAGGCCGATGACATCCAACCCACTTGCATGCGCGGGCCCCCGACGGAGAGCACATAGAGGCTGGCGTAGTTCGCCCAGAAGGCATCGGAGACTGATGACAGGAGGCTGTCGAACCAGAATGCTCGCATCCCCTTATGGTACTCGGCAGGCGTGCCCCGAAGCGCAAAGAGGTCGAACGCTCGCAAACGTGCGGCTATGGCGGGTACAGAGAGGTTCCTGGAGGCAGAGGCGCGACGAGCCTGGAAGCGATGTAGCATGCCGCATTATACAATACCCACAGCGTCAGGGGAATCAGCGCGGCGGCATGGGCGCATGCACCCGGCCTTCGCACAGGACACCCGCGAGGTTCAACCTCCGAATTCCCTGAAGCCGACCTGCCCACCCCTAACCGGGCAGTCGGAAGTCATCTCTGGCGCGCACGATCGCTGCCAGCGCGCCGAACGGCAGCGCGAGGAGGGCCGCAAGGTGCCAGCCCTCTACCGGGATGCCGTACAGGAACGCGATTCGATCGGGGGGAAAGCCGTGACAGACAACAGTTCGGACCAGCTTGTGCCCAGCAACGTCGCAAACCAGAGCACTCCATCGCGCCAAAGCAGACCACCGCCCCCCACCAGCTCCACCGCCGGCGTTTCAGCGTGCCCCAGATCAGCAGCCGAGCGCCACAACCCATCCGTCGATCATAGCAAGTCCGGGCAGCCCGTCGTCCAGGTCGACAGCAGTGGGAAGAGACCGCCGAAGAAGATGAGCACCTGGAGCGCCAGAACAAAGAACGCCTCAAGCATCACCACCGTGAGGATCGGCACGCCGACGCGGTCCGCCCAGGTCAGGGAGGGTTGTCCGCGCTCAAACAACTCGCGAAGGGTCGAGCTACGATACCCACGTATGGCCAAACCCGGCAGTGCCACGTAGGCAAACACCGCCAGGCATGCGACTATGACTCCGGTAATCAGGGTGAGTTCTTTTGCCGAAAGACACCAAGAAAGACGAGGACCAGCGGTACGCCGAGGACACGCCATACACGTACTAGCGCCAGCGATACAGGTCGGGCCCAGCGGCGCAACTTGAGGTTCCCCAACCCACTGGAACGACTACGGACGCGATGAACTAATATCCAAGGATCTGCATCGCCAGGTTGCCGAACATGAACGAACCGAAGCCAAAGCCATCATAGCCGAAACGCCCGCCCTCCGAGACCAGGAGAAGCAGATCATCTCCAACGGCGCGAGCACCAACGAAACGATACCGATGAACAGCAGCAGTGCACCGATTGCCCGCACCAGCCACACGACTTTCCGGTTGCGTGACGGTTGCACCGCGTGCTCCTCCAGTTACTCGTCGAATGCCTTCACAGACATGATAATACCCGACTGTATAGGCGTCACCTGTGTCAATTACCAGGATCGACGGACCGCCTACCCGGCGTCTACCGCCTCCTTGGCCGCCGGTCCAACCTGCGGACTGGCCCGCCTAGATGAATGTGGCCATTCCCGCGCGGAATGCGGCCTCGTCATCGTTCTCCACACCGAAGAGCGCCTCCTCCAGCGCGAAGGTCCGTTGGTAGAACTCGACGCGTTCCATGAACCCCTCAATCTCGGGATAGGCTGCTGCGCAGCGGATCACAAAATCCTCGCCATAGCTGGCCAGCAGACCTGCCACATCATAGGCCGGGTCGCCCACTTCAGTGGAGCCGAAGTCGACAATGCCACTTAGCGCATGCGACTGCGGTTCGTAGAGGATGTTGCTGGAGCCAAAGTCGCCGTGACGCAGAGCCGGCCGGAAGTCGAAGTGACCCTCATCCGCCAGGTAAGTCGTGAAGAACCCCTCGACGCGGATTCGCACCTGGGGCCGCATCCACTCGAAGAGCTCCTGGCGGACACGCCGGTAGAAGGCACGGAAGGAGTGGAACGTGTCAGCATTGTCGAGCTTGCAGTCGATCGCATCGACGTAGTCTACACTGTGGAGCACCCGCAGGAATCCCCCTAGCCCGTCCGCCAGGCGTTGCACGATTGCCTCATCCTCGATCTCCAGAAGATCGTCAGACCAGAGCGGTCGTCCCGGCAGCATCCGGTAACCTAAAAAGGCGTCCCCCGGCGGTTGGTCC
Organism: uncultured Chloroflexia bacterium; assembly: GCA_963775195.1. Lineage (GTDB taxonomy): Bacteria > Chloroflexota > Anaerolineae > B4-G1 > SLSP01 > PWVB01. Next base: position 29,209 of record CAVZIC010000014.1, on the reverse strand, counting down.
GAGAGATGAACGTAGCTGGGCTCCGGGATAGGCAGCGGGAGCCGGCCCGCCAACCCACGCAGAATCGCCACCTCCGTCTGGAGCTGGCTCGCCCCGCTTTCGTATCTCGGGAAGCGAAAGATCAATGCCTTGTTAACGATCAGGACGTCGGCATTCTGCCCTTCGCGATTGAGAGACGCCGACAGCACCTCCAACTCAGGGTACGCCGCGCGGATCGTCGCAACGTAGTCATCACGTATGGACATCCAGAACTCCCGATAGTCAGCGATCAGCCGTCGACAGAGACACGATAGACGTCCATTGGGGCCACCCGGCTTTCGCCCCAGGTAAGGCTGCCTACCACGGATTCGACGGTGCCATGCGCCACACGTCGACGGTGTCAAAGACAGCTCGCCCACCCCAACTGAACAGCTGCACCGCGACGCTATCAGGGCGGGTTGGGTAGACGCGGCGCATGACAGCCTGCCGATCGTTGGCGAAGACCTCCACCACCGACCGGTCGACGAAAACACGCAATCGTAGAGGCTCCCCGGCGTGAAGTTCGAAGGGCGCCGCCTCCACAGATTTTGGGCCTTCGCCGAGGCTGCTGCGCGTGGTGTCGACCCGGATCTGCCTCTCGACAGCATCATAAGCTACGAGTGTCTCCTCCTGACCGTCAGGTGATGCACAGACTTTGACACCTATCCGCAGCGCATCACCCACCCCAACGATCAGTGAGAGCTCCAAGCTGTTGTCCGTCACGGCCTCCAGCATCAGCGTCTCCCCGTCCTCGACCACAAGCCCATTGACCCGGTGGTGATCGGACCGCAACGCCTCCAGCTCCTCCGGTGGTGCCATGCGCAGCGTCGCATCGTCGCCCAGCCAGAGCACGCGCGGCAGGCTCATCGTCCCCGACCAGCCGCTGGCCCCGCGCGTAGCGGGCTCGCGCCCATCGAAGATCCAAGCCCACATGATGCGCCGCCCCCTGTCGTCCATCAGGCTCTCCGGCGCAAAGAAAGCGTTGTCGACCCACGTCATTCGACCGTGGGTCTCCGGGTAGAAGTGGTCGGCCTCATAGCGGCCGAGGTAGTACTGGCAGCCGAGGTTGTGGCTGATAAAGAGCAGCATGTGCCGGTCCCCAAGCGGGAAGAAGTCCGGGCACATTCGTCCTCGTCCTCGCGAGTCCATGCCCGATTCGAGGTGTAGAACGGGTGCAGATAGGCCCAGTGGATCAGGTCATCGGAGACGAAGAGATAAGCCGTGTCGCCCTTGTACTCGTCGAGGTCGCGCTCCAGCCCATAGGCGCGAAGCACCAGCAGGTTACCCGTGAGCATGTAGTAGCGGCCCTCGTGGATCCAGATTGCCGACGGATCCGCCGCTCCATACACCATGCCGTCGGCGCCCTCGAAGATACCCGGCGAAGTCTGTAGGACCGCCGGGTTGTGGGGACTCTTGGTCCACGTGTCGAGGTCCGGGTCGATACTGGTGGCGAGACAGATGCCCGCCCCATCCCCTAACCCCCAATACGTGATCGTGGGCACACCCTCCTTGTCGACAAAGGCGCCACCGCTAAAGATGCCCTCGTCGACCCCACCGGGTTCCAGTGAGAGCGGGTGCTGGCGCCAGTGCACGAGATCGTGGCTGGAGATGTGCGCCCAGCAGTGCCCCTTCTCGGTCTGCACGATGTAGTGAAGATGGTAACGCCCGTTCCAGAACAGCGCACCGTTTGGATCGAACGGCGCGCAGACACCCTCAGGGGTGATAATGTGGTACCACGGGCGGTAAGGGTCGGCGACGAGCTTCTCCCTCAATGCACGGGCGTTACGAATCCACATTTCCATCAAGACGTCTCCTTGCGTCAGTACTGGTACACCACCGCGCAGTGCATACGGAACTTCGGCACGACTACCTTGACAACAGCACCCTCCTGCACCAAGGGCAGCGCCGTGCCATCTGGGATCAGCGTCACCTTCGTGATCGTCTCAGCCACTCGCAGTTCGACCGGGATATCGTGCAGTGTCACCAGATCCTCGATCAGCTCGAGGCCGCCACGATAGTGCGGCGTCGCGTACAGAAGATGAGCGACGTAGCGGCGCTGGTCCGGCTGATGCAGAAGGCTAACGCGACCGCTACTCGGCAGGTCCACCCGCAGCATAGGATCCGTGTACACGCGCTTCAGCGCCCGCTCGAAGAGATCGCGATGCGGGCGAGCAGCGCGATGGTCGTACATCCGGTCCAGCGGGCTAGCTGAGAACACGACATTGTCCTTCTGCATAAGGGCCGGATGTGAGGCCCTCTCGATCCGATAGGGCGTGTTCTGATGTGAGCTGTAGTGGGCATAGGTGCGGCTGAAGTACGGCTCATGGAGATGCGCCAGGATCTGCGTGCCTTGGCGTGGACTGGTTCGCAGGGCCGGACTGTAATTGAGGACCGGCGACTGGATCAGACCAGGTCCCAGGCTCGGGTCGACCACAGTGTAGTCGATATCGTACAGTGGCTGGCCTTCGAAATCGGCGCCGACATCGAATAGGAAGCCCGTCATCTCCTCATCCATCGCGCCTGTTGATAACACTACGACAGAGCCGCCACCGTCAAGGAACTGCTGGATCGCATCGACCTGCGCGTCGTTCAGGCAAGGCTGGCTGGGGATGATAACCGTCTGGAGCTTCTGGAGGTTGCTTACGTTGGCCACGACGAAGTCCATCTGGCGCTCGAGCAGCATTTTGCAGACCCCCATATCGGCTTCGAGGTCGCCGGAGAACCACAAACCCAGGTTGGAAATCGGCGTGCCACCGGGGCCATAGCCCTCAATCTGCTCCACGTACTCGAACGCCTCGCCAATGCCCTTGTAGGTCTCCATATCCATCAGCCCGGAGGGGTGCAATTGATCGCCGAAGTTGCACGCAGAGCCGAAGGCGATCATGGACGCCGCTTCGTATCGCATGGCATCGGGATGCTTGAAGCCGCCGAACTCGCCCCAGGACGTGTGGAACTTGCCGCTCATCGCGCAGATCTGGTATCCCTCACCCAGGTAGTACTTCGCACGGAGCGGAAACTTGTCATAGCCTCCCCACCCCGTGGGCAGATCCTCGAGATCCTGATGCGTGTTCAGCTCATGCAGGGCGTACCTCTGGTTACCGCGGCCAAACGCGGTGGTCCCGTTGAAGAACACGGTGGCGCGCGGATGATAGGCGGCGATAGCCTCACGCATGTCCAGCATGTGCGCCTTGTAGACGCCGGCGAAGTGGGCGACCACGGCCTCGTTGTCATCCATATCAACGCCCTTCGCTGCCATGCTGGCACGACACCGCTCACACCAGCAGCCGTGTTGCACCTGGAAGATATCAAACCAGAAGCCGTCTACCGCGTAACGCTGACAGATCTCGGTAACCTGCGCCTTCATATGCTCGTGGTAGGGGCCACTCGGGCAAAGCAGCTTCCAGTTGCCGATGGGGTACGGGTCCGTCGGTGCAGCCGCCGGATTGCCCCTCCAAATATACGATCCGTCCTTGTGACGCGCGCACCACTCAGGATGTGTCTCAGCGTCGTTGACCGACCAGCCCACCGTGTAGTAGATCGGGCACTCCACACCGATCTCGTGGGACGCTTCGATCTGCGCGCCCAATAGGTCGTAGTCCAGATGCGGATGGATGTGCCCGACCTCCGTCGGATAGTAGCTCCATCCGTGATGCCCTTTGGCAAAGATGTTGATGCTGTTCAAGCGCCCCGCCTGCAGCGCCGCTTGCCACTGAGCTTTGGAGAACTGCTTGCCGATCTCGGGGATGGCTTCGGACGTGTGGAAGTCCAGATGCACCTGGCGTGTGGGCAGCGGGCGGGAGGCCCTGGGCAACTGCCCGGACGAATCGGATACCGCGGAAAATGAGCCGGGAACAGTGAATTCCGTCATGCGCTTATTCCTCCGTAGGCTTCATGTGGACATCTATCGCCAGTATATGCACCTTCTGCGTTGCTGCCAACGAGGCGCTACAGGCATGAAGAATCAGCAGGTGAGCAGAAAACCGGTCGAAGCCCGGTGGACAACGACGACAGCATCCTGGTCGCCGGGCACTACGGTGATACCCATGCCGATTTCGCGTGGAACCGCCTGAGAGGCGTGGGCAGCACGCTTCTGCAAAACCCGTCGCCAGGCGGACGCCGAGGCCCGAGACTCATCAGGCCAGAAAGATCTCCGGCTCCTTGCGGGCGCTGTGATCGTTCGCCAGCCATCGTGTCGTACGCAGAACGCCCTCGTCCTCCATCACCCGCGCAGCAGAGGGACAAGCTTTGACACACGCGCAGCAAAGCGTGCACGCCATACCATCCGTGACCACCGAATCACCGACGGTGATCGCATCCACGGGACAGACGTCGGCACAGATGCCGCAACGCATGCAGAGATCGGGCAGCGTCGAAGGAGCAACGTCGCCCTGTTGATGACCGGTGCGATAGGGGTGATGGCCGGGCACGACGAGGGGAGGAAGTGGCTGTTGCAGCCCGAGGCCGCGCAGGTTCGATCCTACGGCCTGCCCAAAGGCAACGGCCTTTTCGAGATCATAACGATCGGGACGCCCAAGCGCGATCGGGAGGGCGTCTGTGGCGTACGAGTGCTCTCCGATGAAGGCTGCCGCGGCAACGGGCAGAAACCCTACCGACACCGCCAGATCGGAGAGCTCCAGCAACGCGTCCTCAAAGGCCCGATTGCCGTAGACTACGACGAGGGCCACCGGCGTCGCCCGTCCCCTGAGGCGCCGGAACCGTCTCATCGCCGTCGCCGCGACCCGTCCCGCGTAGACGGGCGCCCCCAGGACCACAAGATCGTCCTCCAGGTACGACACCCGACGCGCCTCCGCGTCCGGGAGCGTCAGATCCAGATCGGTCAACGCGTGGGTGCCCACCCCCTCCGCAATAGCCGCCAATATGCGCTGCGTCGTGCGTGTGGGTGAATAATAGGCCAAGCTCACGGTGTCCAGGTCCATATCAGCTCCTTTACTGCACGGGTCAAGCTGAGAACAATTGGGACTCACTCGTACTTCAACGCCTCAATAGGACTCAAACGGGCGGCTCGACTCGCGGGATAGGCCCCCGAGAGGATACCTACAATCGCCGCGAAGACGATGGCAAAGAGGGGCAGCCAGAGCGGCGTGTACGCGATCGAGAGCGAGGTCCCCGGACCGAAGATCTCGCCCTGCTGCTGGAGGACGCTCCTGCTGATAAGGTTGACGATCGCGTTCAGCACCATGCCTACGGCCACGCCGCCGATGCCGCCCAATAAACCGATGCCACTGGCCTCGGCCAGGAAGACCACCATGACATCCCGGTTCGAAGCCCCAATAGCCTTCATCAGCCCGATCTCGCGTGTGCGCTCGAGAATCGCCATCAGCATCGTGTTCGCGATGCCGAAGGCCGCCACCAGCAACGCAATGGCGCCGATACCGCCCAGGATGGCCTGGAGCACACGGAAGAAGGAGTTCGCCTGCTCCACCTGCTGCCGCTGCGATTGCACCATGAACCCCATCGCACCGATCTCCTGTTCTGCCGTCAGGGTCTCACGCCGGCTCGTCGTCCGGACCACCACCTCGTCGTAACCATCGCGCTCAGGGTCGAGGCGCTGCCCCTGCGCCCAACTGTTGTAGGCAATCACGTCGCGCAGCGGCGCATATACGACGTAGTCGTGCTGCCAACCGACGGGTGCCAGGATCCCAACAACCTGGAAGCGCACGGACTTCTCAGCCATCGTGCCATCCTCCTGGCTGAAGCGCTGAAGCTGCATCTGGATCATCTGGAGATAGAGGTCCGGTATCTGAACGTCGCCCGGGCTGGCGACGACGACCCCAGCGCGGGTGCCCACCTTCATCTCCTCGAAATCACGGAAGTTCTCGGGCACCTTGGCGCCGATGACGACCTGGCCGCTGTGAATCTCCGTGGTTCCCTCCGACACTGCAAGATCCGCCAGCATGGCCGGATCCACCCCGATGATCTGAGCATAGGCACTCAGCCGTCCGAAGCTCATCTGGGCACCCATCTGAAGGTTCTCCATCGGGTAGATCGCCTCGACACTCGGAAGCGCCCGAATCTCGTCCAGCGTCTCGGCGTCAAGCCGTGGTGCATCGCTGCGCTGCTGCGTCGCCGCGCTGACGCCCCCGCCGGGCACAGCCACGGCCATGACCGGACCCTCCTGAACGGCACTGACCCGCAGCTCCGTAAGCCCGCCCCCTGAACCCAGGCTCTGCGTCGCCTCCCGCTGCAAGCCGGCCCCCAGCGAGACGAGGACGACGACGGCCGCCGTGCCGATCACGACACCCAGAGCCGTCATGATCACGCGGCCCTTCATGCGCCTGAGGTTGCTGATGACCAGCCCTACCAGGTCACCCAGGGTCATGATTGCCTCAACTCCTTAACTTCCCAAGCCGAAGAAACCTCTGATTGCCCTGCCGATCTTCTGCAGCAGCGTCTCCGGAGCCACTTCCCCGGCGCCGGCGGCGCCGGGCATCTGGCTGCCGGGAACCTGATCTTCGACGCCTCCCACTACCTCGACGGATAGGGTCTGGCTGACGACCTGCGTCTGGTTGAAGTCGTCGCGATAGCTCACGGCAACCACGATCCCCGCCGTCCCCGACTCCCGCGGCGTCACCGTGAGATCAATCGGAACCGAGCCGCCCGGGTCCAGCGGACCCACGAAGGGCAGCCCCTCCGATTGCACGTCCATCTGCGGACTGGCCGAGGTGATCTCCGTGATGTCGACGGCGCTACGGCCAAGGTTCACCAACTCCAGGGAGAGTTGGCCCGGCATCCCCACCATCAACAGATCGGGCGGCCGGTAGAAGCTGGCCTGCAACTCGGGGCGCTCCCGCACAATCAGGCTGAGACGCTGGATCTCCTGGTGACGCGACGCCCGGGGATCGTCGTAGGCGAGCTCGATCGGCAAGCTGTAAGCCTTCGTCTCGGCCGAGCCATCGACCAGCAATTGGTGCGAGATCTCCACGACTCCGCCCATCGGGATCGACTCGACGAAGATCACGTTGCCCGAGTTGAGCGGCACGAACGGCGCTAGGCTCGCGCCCCCTTCGCCGCCCAGGGAGAGGGTCACACGTTCGGCATCGCCGCCCCCCACGTTCGCCACACGTACGGTCAACGTCATCGTGTCGCCGGGCGCGATAAAGTCGGGTGTGGTGCTGTAGGCCTCGATGATCAACTGCGGCTGCTTGACCAGGCTCGTATTTACATCCACGCCGATAGCCCCCTGGTCGCTGTACCCGCCACCGTTATAGTCACTGTAGGCCAGCGCGATGGGCATACTCTGCCGCCCCCCGTCTCCAGGGCGCCAAGCACCAGCGGCAGGGTGACGGTGACCGCCTCGTCGATGCGGATGACCTCGGCGTAGACCGTGTCGCTGCCACTCGCCGGGATCGCCATCTCGGTCGATGCGGCGGTGGCGAAGACGTTGACCGCCGTGCGGCTGCCGCGGTTGGCCAGGCGCAGCGTAAGCGAGAAGGGCTCGCCGGGGATCAAGACCGCGGGCACGGTCTCGGCGTGCTCGATCACGACCTTGGGCTTGCCGGTGAATTCCCCGGTGCTCGCCCCGACCACCTCCACGGGGATCGTCGTCGGGAACTTGTAGTTGTTACCCTCCCAATCGTTCGCCTCCAATTGGACGTTGAGCTGATGGACGCCGTTGCCGATCGAGGCCGGCGCACGCATCTTCTGGGTGACGACGACTGTGGCATTGATCGGCAGTTGCCAGAGTTGATGTCCCTTGTCGCCCAGCGGTAGGAAGGTGCCGCCGGGGAAGATGACCAACGTGTTCTCGCCGGCGCGGCTGCCGTTATTGTAGAGCTCGATGGAGACCGTGAACTCCTGCCCTGGTCTCACCTGCGCGGGCTCGACGGTGTAGTTGCGGATGGTCAAGATCGGCTGGCCGGGTGGTGGAGGGGCCGAGGTCGCCGGCAGCGCCGTAGGCTTCGGTGTAGGCGTCGCCGCGATGACCGCCAATGCCTGGCTCAGGAGGTCGGTGGCAGCACCGTCGCTGACGCTCACATCATACGTGGCGACGGGGACCGATGCCGGCACTTGTGCTGTGAGCGCCGTCTCGTTGACGTACGAGGTTGCCAACAGGCCATATCCGATCAAGCGCACCACGGTGGCGGACGTAAAGCCGGTGCCATAGACGCTGAGCGTCCCCCCGACCCCCGACACGAGTGTGCCCGGCTCCACCCCGGCAATGTCAAGCGGAGCTGCGGGCGAAATCGTCGCCGCAGGCGTACCCTCCGCTTGCGACCACACAGCGTGAGGCGCCGCCAGGAGAAGGAGTAGACAGCCAAAGAGTGCCGCAACCGCGATTCTTCTCATAACCTGCCCTTCAAGGTTGAGGTTCGTAGTAACGACTTCAGTCGTTCCGGTGTCTTACAAGTCGGTGGCAGGACCGATGAATCGGTTACTATGAACCCACTTGACTGACGACTAAGCAGCGTCCAGCAATCTGCCGTCGAGCAAGTGCAGTGCACGGGTGGCATAGGACGAGACTGCCGGGTCGTGCGAGACGGTGATGATGGTACGGCCCTCCTCTTGATTGAGGCGCGCCAACAACTGCATGATGACAGCCCCCGACTCGGTGTCAAGGTTGCCGGTCGGTTCGTCGGCCAGGATGATCTTGGGATCGTTGACCAGTGCGCGGGCGATGGCCACCCGCTGCTGCTGGCCGCCCGAAAGCTCGGTCGGCTTGTGACCGACGCGGTCGCCCAATCCCACCTGGTCAAGCAGTCGCCTGGCCCGCGGCTCGCGCTCGGCTGAAGGGACCTGGGCGAAGATCATAGGAAAGATGACATTCTGCAGCGCCGTCATCGTCGGGATTAGAAAGAAAGACTGGAAAACGAAACCGATCTCACGACGGCGGTATTCGGCCAGTGCGTTCTCGTCCAGCCCCACGATCTCCCGACCCTCCACCCAGATCTCACCTGCGGTGGGTCGATCGAGCCCGCCGAGCAAGTAGAGCAGCGTCGATTTGCCCGAGCCCGAGGGGCCCATCACCGCCAGGAACTCGCCCGCCTCCACCGAGGCCGTGACGCCGGCCACGGCACGGACGGTCTGGTCCCCCATTTGGAAGTCACGGTGCAGGTCCTCAATACGGATCAACGGGTCAACCAACGCACAGCCTCCTGTCTCGGCCACATGCCACGAAAGCCATCACCTCCGATCGACAGCGACGCCTAGAAGAGGCCGAATCCCTGATTCAGTCCGATCAGCGCGGGCAGAAGGCCCAACAGCGTGAAGAGCACCCAAATGATCAAGGTGCCAATCGTCGCCTTCGCGCGGGAGAGACGGGCGAGCGCGGTGACACTCAACACGAGCAGCGCCAAGTTCCAGATCGTGTAGACGTCGACGCGGGCCAGAAGGGCACTCAACACCTGCGCACCGCGCGCCGGGTAAATCGTAGGCTGGAAGCCTATCGCAGGCGGAGACGGCGCGTGGTCGAGCACCAGCCCCGAGAGTCCCTGGTTGTAGATGGGGTCGTGCGTGACGACGGTATAGGCGGCCTGGAGCACATTACGGACGACGAACGGCATCCACGACCACGCGACCATCGCGAAAAACCCGCCGAAGCGTGCGCCGTTCTGACCCAGAAACGTGGTCGCCAGGTAGAGCAGCCCCGCCCACGCCAGCCACGTGATGAGCGTGCCCACGACCCGACCGCCGACGGACAAGCCGGTCGTGAGCATCGAGGGCGCCGATGGTGCGGGCGACGCGGTCACCGGTCCCTGTACCACTACTCCTCCTTTGACGATCGCGCTGCTCTGCACGGAGGCCTGCTGGCCAAAGAGATAGCTGACGTTGGCCGAGGCGTAGGCAAGGCCGCGAACACTTAACGCGGCGACCATCAGCAGTACGGCTACCGCCCACCATCGCCGTCGCGTCCCGCCAAGATATGCCATCGTCGCGCGGGGCCGTAATAGCACGCCCACGAACACGCGCAGGGGTCCTCTTCGCTCGTCTGTCACAGCCGTTGTCTGAGCCATATCACCTCGCCGGATTGTGGGTCGGGGTTGACCATAGCCCAGGCAGGCGGAATTGTCCACTTCGCCGAATCCGGAACCACGGATCTCACGGATCGTCACGGATATGTCAATGATGCCGGGACGCGCCTCGCAAGGCTGGCAAATCCGGCGGGTCAGGGGGGGCGCAATAGCCTCCTCTTTCAGGCAAAACGAGAGTAGACTGCGCTCGCAATCAAGTTCACATGCAGAGGAGGTCAAAGGATATGCCAACGCTCGGTGTGAACGTAGCCATCTTTCAGGATAGCGAAGTCCTCCTTATCCAACGTTCCGACCTTCCGGTCTGGGCGCTCCCCGGCGGCGGGGTAGACAACGGCGAGTCGGTAGCCCAGGCGGCCACCCGAGAGGCCCTTGAGGAGACCGGTCTGGAGGTGGCACTGACTCGGCTCGTCGGCATTTGTTCCCGCCCTGATTGGCGACGGGGTGGCGATCGCGTATCTCTTTGGTGCCAACGCCGTCGGCGGTCACCTGCAGACGGTTACAAACGAGACGATCGACGGCATGTTACTTCAACGTGGATCATCTGCCCAAACAACTCGCGTGGCATCACTACCAGCGCATTATTGACGCCCACAGACAGGCGACCGGCGCTGTATGGAGGCAAGATATGACCTGGCCCTTTGGGGAGGCGACCGGTCCGCTTGAGATAAAGCGTACCGACCGTGGGGAACTATCTGTTGAGGCGCTACTGCTCTTTTCTTGTGGGCAGGGAGGGCCCGGACAGGAGCACTCAGAGTCGTAAAAGGCCCGCCGGCACGAATGCAGCGCCGCTAGCGTAACGGTTGCACAATCGGCGAGATCTTGCGGGGCCACGTTGTCGAGGCCGCTTCGTTCCGTTGCCACTTGCGCGAACGATCGTCGCGGAGCCGCTTGCAAACTCTCTGCCAGGACGGGTCGCGAGGCCCACCAGCCCTCCCTGTGGTATAATCGCTGCCGGCCTCCAAGAGACCACTACAATACCGATCGACGACTAGCAGGATCCGGTGGCAACAGCAGCAAAACACTCGTAGCAAGCGATGCAACAGACCTCGGCGACACAGCGTTCGACTTCGACACGGTCGTCGACCGTCGAATCACCAATAGTATGAAGTGGGGCGTCTATGGCGAGGACGTCCTGCCGATGTGGGTCGCCGATATGGATTTCACCTCTCCCCCGGCCGCGGTGATTCGCGCTCTACGTGAACGCGCCGAACACGGCATCTTCGGCTACGAACTCAGTCCAGGGCACCTGCCCGAACTCATCACCGAGCGCCTCGCGAGGCTCTATGACTGGTACGTCGAGCCTGACGCCATCGTCTTTGGCCCGGAATCGTCTCCGGCTCAACGTGGCCACGCGCGCCTTTGTCGAGAGGGACGAAGAGTGTGCTCATCCAGACCCCGGTCTACATGCACATCCTCCACGCAGCAAAAGACGCCGGTATCCAGGGCCAAACGATGGAGCTGAGCCGCCAGCACGATGGCCGCTATATCATCGACTTTGACAGATTCGAGCAAGCTTTCACGGAGCAGACGCGCCTCTTCCTGCTCTGTAACCCACACAATCCTGTGGGGCGCGTCTTCCTCAGGCCGAACTCGAACAGATGGCCGACCTCTGCCTACGGCACGAGGCCATCATCTGCTCCGATGAGATTCACGCCGACATCATCTTCAACGGGCACCGGCATATCCCGATTGCCAGCCTCAGTCCCGAGATCGAGGCCCGAACCATCACGTTGATGGCTCCCAGCAAGACTTTCAACGTCGCCGGTCTCCATTGTGGCTTTGCCGTCATCCCGAACCCCGACCTCCGACGCCAATACGAACGAGGGTAAGGAGGGCTGGTGGGAGCACCCAACCTGATGGGATATATCGCGGCCGAGGCGGCCTACGCCGAAGGCCAACCGTGGCTGTCAGCGCTGCTTGGCTATCCCGAGACCAACCGCACCGTGATGGCGGCCTATCTTGCGGAGCATATGCCACGATTGAGGATGACCACACCGGAAGGCACTTACCTTGCCTGGATCGACTGTCGTGAGGCAGGCCGGGCACATCTCCGGAGTCTTTCTTCCTCGAGAAGGGGGGCGTGGCGCTCAATGGCGGCGCCGCCTTCGGTCCAGGCGGAGACGGGTTTGTCCGCCTGAACTTTGGCTGCCCACGGAGCCTCCTGCTGGAAGGCCTTGCCCGGATGAAAATGGCGTTGGCAACGGGCTAGCAGTTGACGGCAGTGGCGGTGGGTGTATGGTAGCACAAAGTAAACTTCACGTTCGTTGGCGCACACAGTACACGGATGGAGACGCACGCACTATTCGTTGGCAGAGGTTTCGTGACGACGGTAAGTTGGGTGGAGTAGCGTATGGCGGACACGGCGTCGTCTGCTGCTCGCCGGGCCCTGAAAGTATCGGTTGAGATTGCCTAAAGCTCGCGACCTCGCTGCTGCCTATGGGCGTGCTGCTCGAGCAGCTTGCCGAGCGTATCCGCACCGGCTACCGGTGCGGATACGTTGCCGTCCTTCTCCGCGACGACGGTCTCACACCGGAACTCTGTGTCTCTGCGGGTAACCCCACGCCCTATCTGGGCGACACCACAGACGAGCTTGTCCGTCAGGTAGCCCAGCAACGACATAACGTATCGCCGGAAACGGCCTCCGGCGATACTCCTGTGTGGCGTGCCGCCTCCCGCTCACTGTGGAAGACCGAGCTATCGGCGTGCTGGACATCGGCGCACAGGCCAACGCAGTCGAGGATGCGGATCTCCTGGGGGCGTCTGGCGAGCCATGCGGCAATGGCAATCGAGCGCGCTCGCCATCGCGAAGGTGAACGGAAGCACGAGCCCTGTCGGAAAACTCAACGCTATCGGACGGACGCTCACACAAACCCTCGACCCCCAACGTGTTCTGGATGACCCTCGAGCAACTTGCCACGATCGCGCCGCATGACCGTGGCTCTATCCACATGCTCGAAGAGCAAAACGAGCTGGCGACGCGCGGCAAGGGGCTTTCCCGCTCAGGCCAGGCCGCTTCGAATCCGCGTGCCCATTTTACGAGGACGACGTCTATCGCACGATCAGGACCACAGGGCGACCTCTGCTGATTCCCGACGTGTCGCAACGACCTGACTGGCAATACGTGAACGACATCCCCCGCGCGGGGTCCTGGCTGGGCGTTCCTCTGACCGTAGGGAATGTCGTCATCGGGATGTTGTCGCTCACGCGAGAGCAATCGGAGATCTATACCGAGTCGGAAGTCGAGCTTGCCGCAACCTTCGCACACCAGGTGTCGGCGGCACTCAGAACGTACGCACGACTCTACGAGGATCTTTCGAACGCGAACAAAGCCCTGGAAGAGAGCCTCGCCCAACTCCGGCAACGCACCCACGATCTTCAGGTTACCTACGAACAATTGAAACGATTGGACCAGACAAAGGGTGACTTCATCGCCGTAGCATCCCACGAGCTTCGTACCCCCCTCACCGTGCTCAGCGGCTACAGCCAGATGCTGGCAGGCGACCCGGTGTTGATGGCAGATGCGTATCGCGAACAGGTGATCAAGGGTCTCCTGGCAGGTTCGGAACGCCTGAATGTGATCGTAGAGGATATGCTCGATATGGCCCGGATCGACAACCAAGTGCTGGAGATCAGGCCGGAACCGCTGTTTCCCGCGGTCCTTATCAAGGCCATTCGCCCCGCCTTGAGACAGATCCTCCGTGAGCGCAATGTGACGCTGGAACTCGATAGGAGCCTGGAAGCGCTGCCGCTCATCGAGGCCGACACGGCGGGCATCCGCAAGGTCTTCCACCATCTGATGGTCAATGCGGTCAAATTCACACCTGATGGGGGCTCCATAAGGATCTGGGCGACGACGCCGGCTCCCGGAGACACACCATCTGACAAAGAGATGGTCGAGATTGTCGTCAGCGACACGGGCATCGGAATCGATCCCGTCGTCCAGGAGCTTATTTTCGCCAAGTTCTACCAGACGGGTTTGATCGCAAGTCACTCATCAGGTGCCGAGAGGTTCAAGGGTGGCGGGCCCGGCCTGGGCCTGGCGATTGCCAGAGGGATCGTCGAGGCTCACGGGGGAAAGATATGGGTCGAGAGCCCCGGCCATGACGAGGAACGCTGCCCGGGAAGCGACTTCCACGTTCAACTCCCCATCCGGCCGGATGTGGCCCTTGCACTGGATCCGTGACCAGGGAAAACCGTGGAGAGACCTATCGATCACAGGGCGGCGGCACTTGACGGGTTGCTGCAACAGGCCATCACGGCGGCCAAGGATGGACAATTTCCAAGAGCACAGACCCTGTTGCAGCAGGTTCTGACACGCGATCCCGACAACCTGACAGCGTGGCTCTGGCTGAGCGGCGTGGTCTCCAACCCCCTCAAACGGGAGGCCTGCCTGCAAAAAGCCCTGAAACTGGCCCCAGGGCACGAGGCCGCTCGCCGCGGCCTGATGATCGCCCGGCGAGAAGCCGCCGCGTATATCATGCCGCAGGCCATCGCCGCAGCCCAAGCCGGCGAGACCGCCCGTGCACGCAAACTGCTGACCGACGTCGTCGTTCGCGACGAAACCAACGTAGAGGCATGGCTGTGGCTCAGCCGTGTCGTTGAGACACCAGAAGACCGGGAAATCTGCTTCCAGAACATCCTGATGCTCGACTCGGAGAATGACGAGGCCCGGTCCGGTCTCAGCCTGCTGCAGGGTCCCGGTGCGGCAGCGCCGGAGGATCGCTGGGGCGTCGGGAAGGAGACGGAGGACGATACCCCCGTAGCCCCAACACTGGCCGGCGATATCCTCGGCGATGCGTATCGCGAGAAACACACCACCACGATCCCGGAGCCCGAATCATCGCCCGAAGAGCCCGCCTCGGTCGCACTCTGGGCAAAGTATGACGATCCCTATCTGTGTCCGGTCTGTGCAGGTCCGGCCCGCGCCGAGGATCAGCGGTGTCCCGAGTGCCGGGCCAAGCTGTGGACACGCACGCGGGCGCAAGACCAGCGCTCGCAGCTTCTCTGGATTCTCATCCTGCTGCAGATGTGGAACACCCTGATCTCTTCGGGGGCACCCTTCCTGGCGCTGTTTGTGGTCAGCATGCGCGTGCACGTGAACGACACACTGCAACTGCTGGCCGCATACCTCGGCCGACCGTCCAACCTCAGTACAGCTACCGTGAACACAGCCATGGAAATGCTCTCGCGCACCGGGTTCTTTCTGCTGGGGCTGCCCTTTGTCCTTGGCGTCGCCGGCACGATTGCGCTCTATCTGCGCTGGCGGCCTGTCTTTTACCTGCTGCTGGGAAGCGGCGCGCTGGGACTCGCCGGATCGATTGGGGGGATCGCTTTCCTGGGGCAGCAACCGCTTGCATTGGCAGCCGGAGTCCTTGGCATTGCGGTCGCCGTAGGAACCGTGATCCTGGGCATCAGGCTCGAGGATGACTTTCGCGTCCAGCGCAGGCGACGGCTACTGGCCCTCGATCCGGGGCTTCCGTCCGGAATAGATTACCTCGTGCGCGGACGGTACTACGCACACGAGGGTGTGTGGGGGCTGGCCGCCCTACACTTCCGTCGCGCGGCTGCCTTGATGCCGAATGATGTCGACGGGCTCCTGGGAGTCGTCCAGGCTGCCGTCAACCTGGGTGACTGGGGGCTCTCCCGCTGGGCCCTGGAGTCGGCACTGGAACGCCAACCGGGCGACGAACGAATTGAGGAAGCCGCTGAGCTGGTGAGAAACAGGATGAGAACCGCCGCCTGATATTGGTCGCCGCCACAGTCGACCACCGGGCGTCAACACCTCTGCCCCGCACCTCCCCACACTGCGTTTCGACCCAACAAAAAGCCCCCGCCGTAGCGGGGGCTTGCACTTGGTGTGTTGGTCCTACGTCCCAGGCTAGAAGATGTGGAACGACGCGATGATGGGCGCGAAGAGCGAGGAAACCAGGGACATCACGGTGATCAACGTGTTGAGCGAAGGGCCGGCGGTATCCTTGAAGGGATCGCCCACCGTATCACCCACCACGCCGGCCTTGTGCGCGTCGGAACCCTTGCCGCCGAAGTGACCACTCTCGATGTACTTCTTGGCGTTATCCCACAGACCACCGGCGTTGGCCATCAGGAGCGCGAAGAGGATACCGGTGAAGATCGCACCACCGAGGAAGCCGCCCAGTGCCTCGGGGCCCATGACGAAGCCCACGATCAGCGGGAGGGCCACGGCCAGGAAAGCGGGCAGGACCAGGGATGACAGCGCATTCTCCGAGGCCAGAGAGACACAGGTCACATAGTCAGGCTCCTCGGTCCCCAGCAGGATGCCAGGGCGCTCGCGGAACTGCCTGCGGATCTCCTCGATCATGTCGAAGGCATTGTGGGTCACGGACAGCATCGTCAGCGCGCTGAAGAGCGGCGGCGTTACTGCCCCCAGGAAGACACCCGCGATAACCATCGGGTTCAGAAGGCTGATGACCAGAGGCTGCGCCGCAGCAGACATCCCCTCCATCGCCTTGAAGATCTCACTGGCGTAGGCAGAGAACAGCGCGAGCACGGTCAGCGCAGCGGCGCTGATGGCGAAGCCCTTTGTGATGGCCTTGGCCGTGTTGCCGGCGGCATCCAGGATATCGGTGACCTCGATGACCTCCTCGGACATACCCGCCATCTCGGCGATACCGCGTGCGTTGTCAACGATGGGACCGTATGCGTCGGACGAGACGATCATGCCGCTGATGGCAAGCATCCCGACGGCGCTGATGCCGACGCCATAGACGCCGCTAATCACGCCGGAGGCATCCGCGACGAAGTACGCGATCAGGGTCGCGGCAACGATCCCGATGACGGAAGGGACCGTGCTGATCAAGCCGTAGCTAAAACCGGTAATGATGGTAATAGCCGCGCCGGAGCCGGAGACCTTGGCAGTCTCCACGACAGGTGGCCGATCATCACCTGTGAAGAAGTCGGACGTGAAGCCGATAATCACGCCGGTGATCAGACCGGCCAGGGTTGCCCACAGCGCAGAGAGATCGATGTGGCCGACGAGGACCACGACGGCGACCATCGCAGCGAAGATAATGGTTGTGTAGATTGTGCCGCCGTTGAGGGCCGCTCCGGGCTTGCCGCCCTCACCCACCTTCACAAACTGCAGGCCGATGAGAGAAGCGAACGAACCCAACATACAGAGAATCAGTGGGAAGATCGTGTAGAGCGTAAGCTGGTCTCCCGAAAGATTCGGCAGCGCCGCGCCCAGTAGCATTGCCGCAACAGAACTCGCGACGTAGCTGTCGAAAATGTCGGCGCCCATACCCGCGACATCGCCGACGTTGTCACCCACATTGTCGGCCACGACGGCCGGGTTGCGGGGATCGTCCTCAGGGATCCCGACCTCGACTTTGCCGACCAGGTCGGCCGCGATGTCGGCGGTCTTTGTGTAGATGCCACCCCCGGCCTTGGCCAACAGCGCCAACGTCGAGGCGCCGAAGCTGAAGCCCAGCACCAGCTCAGGTGTCTTGGTGATCAGGTAGATTGTGCTCATGCCCATCAGAGCCAGGCCCACCATCGCCAGACCCATCACCGAACCGGCGTTGAAGCTCACGGTAAACGCTGGGTTCAAGCCGTGCTCAGCCGCCACTGCGGTTCGCACGTTGCCCTTTACCGCAACGCTCATTCCCATGTAGCCGGCGGCCGCTGAACAGAGACCCCCGAAGATAAAAGTGACTGCGACCCCCAGACCATAGGCGGGACTGCGTTGGAGCCCAAATACGATGGCCAGTACGATAGCCAGCACCACGGCCAGCATCGTCAGGGCAGTGTACAGCTTCTTGAGATACGACGCTGCGCCATCCGCAATCCAGCCGGCAACGCGCTGTGCGCGCTCGTTGCCAGCATCCTGCCGCACGACCCATCGATAGTACATGAAGGCCACGCCAACAGAAAGAAGTCCGGCAACAAAACTGATGAGTACCCAGGTGTTAATGTCTCCTCCAAATCCTCCTACAAGATCGGTATGCGTATTTCCACACAAATAGGCTCCAGCTTCCCCTCCGGAAGCCAGCGAAGGGCATAACTTTCTACTCCCCCCGCGTGATCCACCGGAGAGGAAGCCGCGAGCCTTTGGTGGTCGAACTGGTGGTAACCCAGATGCCCTATGTAGCCGGCATCAGATGGGTACCGCTGCTAAAAAACTTCGATCAACTACATATTCGCCGAACGCCACCAGCGATAGTACTTGCTTCGTAGCACATCTTGAGAAGGCAACGGGAAACACCGCATCTGGTCCGCATTCCCCACAAAGAGCCCGGTCTTCAACAGGCGATAGGGGAAAGTCGCGGGGCTGACCCGATCGACCATCTTGGTGTTCACGAGCTTCGTCCGCAAATCGACCAGGCACTGCCGGAGATGATCGATGTTCGCGTATGGGAGGTCCCCAACGCTGCCATATTCCGGATTGTCTCCCAACTCTCCGAGCCGCAGCTCCGCAAAACAGACGGACGGCAGCGTTATCAGCGTTGATGGACTCCGAACGATCAGATCGAAGAACTCGCGAGGTCCGAAGGTGCTGACGACCAAAGGATGGACCGGCGCGATCTCCTGATAAAGATGCAAGCCATCCGTGTCTGCGCGGGCACGTTTCCGCCGCATCGAGACCCAACACTCTACCATCCTGAGTCACAAGATAGAGTCTCAGAATCGCGTCGAGCGGAACTCTTTCCAGTGCACGATAGACCGTGATATAGAGCGATCGCTTCGGCGTTCCGTCCTCGTGAGGCACACACCGTTGAAGTCCCTCTTCAATAGGAAGGCCTTCAACTCGGAGGTCAGGAGCCAGTTCGAAGAAAATGGCTTGACCGCGCGATTTCTTCTCCGTCCCGAGAGCGTAATAGACGCCGAACTCCTCGGGCGACAACTGTGAAGCGATCAGGGCCTCCGGGATCATCGACAGGTACAGGTGTTTGGTATAGTCGGCCATGGTCTAACCCTCCTAAGGTTGGATGCTAGAAAACGGCGTGATTATCGCTCACCACAGTGCCGAGCCCCGTAGTAGGGCCAGGCTGCAACTTCGTCCCTTGAAACCATTATACCACAGTTAGGTTCGGGCCGGCGCTGCCCCCCTATATGTAGAACCACGTATTCGTCTGCGGGCGCCCTGGCACAAGTCGGGGAACCCTTTATAATGCAGCGTTGGTCCTTGTCGCGCCACGGCCAGTATATCACGGTTCCATAAGGACACGAATGACAGACGCATCCGCGGGCGAGGTGCCACGCACAAGTGCCGTTCCGGAAGAGCGGAGATCGACCATCCCTCCGGCGCTGGGGCTGGTGGTGGGGGTTTTGGCAGTCTCCACAGCCTCGACCTTCATCCGGCTGGCGCAGACTTCGGTGTCTTCCCTGGCATTGGCTGCCTGGCGCCTGACCTTTGCGTCGGCCCTGCTCGCTCCTTTTGCCATTGGCGCCGCTCGATCCGAGTGGCGGAAGCTCAGCCGCACCGACTGGGCGCTCCTGGCAGCCTCGGGGGCAGCGCTCGCCGTTCATTTCTATACGTGGATCACGTCGCTGGCGATGACCTCCGTCGCGGCCTCGGTGGTTTTGGTCAGCACGAACCCCCTGTTCGTCGCGTTGATCTCACACTTTCTTCTTGGGCAACGCGTGCGCTCGCGCGTGTTCGTGGGAATCCTGGTCGCCGTCGTGGGATCGGCGATTATCGGGCTTGGAGACATCACAGGGGGGACGCACCAGGTACTCGGCGACCTTCTCGCGGTCCTCGGTGCTGCAGCCGTGGCGATCGCACATGCTGATCGGCCGGCAGCAGCGGTCACATCTGTCCCTCCTGGGGTATATCTTCCCGGTCTATGGCTTCGCGGCAGTCATCCTGATGGCCTTTGCGATCGTGACGCGAGTTCCGTTGGTCGGGTACCCATCTCAAGCGTGGGTATGGCTGCTGCTCGTGGCCCTGATCCCACAGATCATCGGACACTCTTCCTTCAATTGGGCACTGGGTCACTTGCCGCCGACCTACGTGTCGTTGGTCGTGCTTGCTGAGCCCATCGGTTCGACCTTTCTCGCCTGGTTGGTGCTCAGTGAGCCGCCAACGCCATCGACCATCCTGGGTGGCGGTGTGATCCTTGGGGGCATTGTGCTGGCGACGCGTAGAATCAAAAATGGAGAATGAAAGAATGGGCATATGAACCTACTCCTGCTGTTGATCCTCGGTTCCATCTGGGGCACGTCGTATCTCTTCATCAAGATCATCGTCAACGAGATCGGTCCGCTGACGCTGGTCGCGGGTCGGCTCGGCCTGGCAGCCCTGCTGATGTGGATCATCCTCCTATCTCGAAAGACGGAGGCCCCCCGCCCTCGCAGGATATGGGCGGCCTTTGCCGTGATGGGCTTGCTCAACGGTGCGCTGCCCTTCGCTATGATCTCCTGGGGAGAGCAGTACATTCCAAGCGGCTGGGCTGCGTTGCTGCAGTCGACGACACCGATCTTCACAATCCTGCTCGCACATCTGCTCACACACGACGATCGCATCACCTGGCGAAAAGCGCTGGGTGTGGCCGTTGGCTTCGCGGGGGTAGGATTGCTGATCCTGCCCAAGCTCCAAGAGGGGCTGAGTGCCTCGGTTTGGGGCATGCTGGCCATCGTGGGGTCATCCGTATCCTATCGCGTTTGCCGCCATCTTCGCGCACAGAAACCTCAGCGGGCAGCAGCCTATGGCTTCTGCGGCCGGTCAGTTCACGACGGGGTTTCTGTTCATCCTTCCCTTCGCCTTTGTTGTCGAACAGCCGCTTGCGATCACCCTCTCCTGGCAAGCTATGGCAAGTTGGGCCGCTCTGGCGGTCTTGGGGACGGTCATCGCCTACGTGATCTATTACACGCTGCTGGCCCGGACCAATGCCACTTTCGCGACGATGGTCACCTACATCGTGCCGATCAACGGTCTGATCCTGGGAGCGCTGGCGTTCTCCACGAACCCCTGAACCCGATCGTCGTCCTCAGCCTTGGGTTGGTACTTGGAGGGGTGTTGTTGGTCCGCCAGTGATCGTTTACCGATGGCGGAAGCCGGCTGTTGGTGGTCATTCTCCCTGGTTTTTCGCCAGAACTGTGAAGAGGCAAAGGGAATGCGATTCAATAACGTCTGCATAGAAGGACTGGGGTACGTCATCCCAGAACACGTCGTCAGCACCGGCATGGTTCGAGGAGCAACTGGGCCGTCTATGAGGCACTGGGCGCTCCTAGTGGTTTCATCGAACGGCTTACGGCGATCAAGGAGCATCGTTGGTGGGACGACGGGGTAAAGGTCTCGGATGGCTCTGCTATGGCAGGGGAAAATGCACTGGCGGCGGCCCAGGTCGACCGCAGCGAGATCCAGTGTTTGATCAACACATCAGTATGCCGGGACTATATCGAGCCGGCGACCGCTTCGATTGTCCACAACAAGCTTGGCCTGCCGCAATCTGCGATCAGCTTTGACGTCGTCAACGCGTGCCTAGGTTTTCTCAACGGCATGCTGCTTGTCGCGAACATGATCGAACTGGGGCAGATCGAGACCGGGATGGTCGTCGCCGCGAGGACCCGCGCGAGGGTCAGCTCTGGACTATCGACCACATGCTGACCAACCCGCCGGACAAGGAGACGCTGCGCGACAACCTGGCGTCCTTCACGCTTGGTGCAGCATCTGTCGGGATGGTGTTACGGCACGCTTCCAAATCGCGAACGGGCAGGCGGCTGCTGGGGGGGGGAGGCCTATAGCAACACCAGCCACTGTGAGCTCTGTGTCGCCCAGCGCACGTGGATGCGGACCAAGTCGTCCGCGCTGCTATCGGAGGGCACGAAGGTGGTGAGCCCAGGTGTGGGATCGCTTCAGCGCAACATGGCGTGGACGAACGACATGGTCGACGACTGTTCACCCACCAGGTGAGCGAGCCACAGCGGCAGGTGGCGCTGCAGGCACTTCAGCTTTCGCCGGAGATCGATTACCCAACCCTCCAGTATCTGGGAAACACAGCGTCCGTCGCTGCACCGATCTCGCTCGCCATCGGTGTCGACAATGGCTTTGTCCATGACGGTGACCGGGTGCTGTTGTTGGCGTCGGCAGCGGGATCAACGAGCATCGCACTGGGTATCCAGTGGTAGGTCGGGCTTCACTCGGGCACCCAAGCACCGAGAAGCTGTACCCTTTCGAGCCCCACTGGTTCGAGGTCGGTGGGCAACGGATGCACTACCTCGACGAAGGGCCGCGCGATGGCATACCCGTGGTTATGTGCCACGGGAACCCCACGTGGTCTTTCTACTACCGCACATGGTTCCCTCTCTCAGCGACACCTACCGCGTGGTGGTCCCGGACCACATTGGATGTGGGCTCTCCAGCAAACCTCAGGACTACACCTACACCCTCGAACAGCACATCGCGAATCTGGAAGCGCTCATCGGGCACCTGGGATTGCGACAGATCGTCCTGGTCGTCCACGACTGGGGCGGCGCCATCGGTATGGGGTTCGCCACCCGACACCCAGAGGCCGTCGACCGATTTGTCATTTTCAACACATCGGCGTTCTATATGCCGGCGGTGCCCTGGGTCTTGAAGGTGGCACGCAGTCCGGTGCTGGGCGCACTGATGCTCCGCGGGCTGAACGCCTTCGCGGGACTCGCCGTATGGCTCGCGGTGGAGAACCGCGAGCGGATGAGCGCGCGACGTGCGGTCGGGCTACCTGGCCCCCTACGGCAACTGGCACGACCGGATTGCCATCTATCGCTTCGTTCAGGACATCCCGGTCACAGCGGATCACCCGACGCGAGCAACGGTGGACGACATTGATGCCAAGCTGCCGGCGTTTCACGGGCGCCCGATGCTCATCATCTGGGGCGCCAAGGACTGGGTCTTCACCGTGAAGGACTTCCTGGCAGGCTGGCGTGAGCGCTTCCCCGAGGCCGAAGTGCACGTCCTCCCGGACGCGGGTCACTACGTTGTCGAGGATGCGCACGAGCGCATCGTGCCGTTGATGTTGAGTTTCCTGGAGCGGTCAGCACGTCCCCATCAGCCACGCATACCATGACACCCGAACCCTACAACATCGCCAGCGCGCTCGCCGACATGGCCGAGCGTGCGCCCTACCAACCGGGCGTGATCTTCCCCGCCGGGCGCGACGCCGGCGGCCGCGCAAGAGCGGTCCAGTTCAGCTTCCGACAGCTGAATGAGGAGTGCGATCGCTACGCACACGGCCTGACCGACTTGGGCATCCGCCGTGGCGACCGGGTCCTACTGCTCGTCCATCCCGGTGTGGAATTGATCGCCGTCGTCTTCGCGTTGGTAAAGATGGGGGCCGTGCCCGTATTGATCGACCCCGGCATGGGGCGGCGGGCGTTCCTCCAGTGCGTCGCCGAGACCGAGCCCAAAGCCATGATCGGACTCCCGGTCGCCCACGTCCTGCGCAAGCTCGTGCCCAAGCCGTTTGCCACCATCGAGCACTCGGTTGTGGTGGGCGGGCCGACGATCTTTGCGGGGCTCTCGCCGATGCGAGCCTGGAACACCTGCGGGCGCAAGGATGCGCCCCCTTCCCCATCGCGGAGACAACGACGGAAAGTGAGGCCGCCGTCGCTTCACGTCGGGCAGCACCGGGATCCCCAAGGGGGTCGTCTATCACCACGGGATGTTCAAGGCACAGATCGAGTTACTTCGCACGACGATCGGCATCGAACCCGGCGAGGTCGATCTGGCGCTGCTCTACGTCTTTGCCCTCTTCAATCCGGCCCTGGGCGTCACCACGGTGATCCCGGACATGGACCCAACGAAGTCTGCCGAGGTCGATCCGGCCAAAGTGGTCGAGGCCATCCAGACGTACGGCGTCACCAATGCCTTCGGTTCACCCACCATTTGGAAGCGAGTTGTGCCCTATTGCCAGGAGCACGGTATCCGGCTTCGCTCCATCAAGCGCGTGCTGATGGCCGGAGCCCCCGTGCCTCCCGATCTCATCGAGGCGCTCCAGACCGACGTGCTGGGCGACGAGGCCGAGGTGTTGACGCCCTTTGGTGGCGACCGAGGCCATGCCCCTGACCTCGATCGACGGGCACGAGATTGCGGAGCGAGACCGCGACAATGACAGAGGAGGGCACGGGATGTG
Organism: uncultured Chloroflexia bacterium; assembly: GCA_963775195.1. Taxonomy (GTDB): domain Bacteria; phylum Chloroflexota; class Anaerolineae; order B4-G1; family SLSP01; genus PWVB01. The sequence goes on along the minus strand of CAVZIC010000014.1, from coordinate 5,112 downwards.
CGTGGGCACGCCCCTTCCGGGGATCACGATGAGGATCATCAAGATCACGGAGACCCGATTGCCGAGTGGAACGAGCATCTCGGCTGTACCCCAGGGCGAGATCGGCGAGATCGCAGTCAAGGGTCCCGTGGTCACGCGCAGTCTATCTCAACCGGCCCGAGCAGACCGCTGGCGCCAAGATCCGGGAGGGCGACGAGTATGGCACCGCATGGGGGATCTGGGTATTTCGAGCACAGGGGCGCCTGTGGGTCTGCGGGCGCAAGTCCCACCGGGTCAGAACCGCCGGCGGCACGCTCTTCCCCGTGATGTGCGAGACGATCTTCAACCGCCACCCCAAAGTCGCCCGTACTGCGCTGGTCGGCGTGGGTCCGGGCGACGATCAGGCGCCGGTGCTCGTCGTCGAGCCGGCACCCGGCGAGTTCCCCGCGACGCTCCTGGAACGCCAGCGTTTGACCATGGAGCTGCTGGCCCTCGGCGCAGCTCACGAACATACCCGCGGCATTCAGCAGGTGCTCTTCTATCCCGACACTTTCCCTACGGACGTGCGGCATAACGTAAAGATCCAACGCGAGAAGCTGGCCGTCTGGGCAGCGGGACAACAGCGAAAGCACGGGCATCGCCTGCTTCGACGACATGACGCGGACGTCACCTACAGGGGAACGCCGGGATCGCGAAAGCGCGTGGGGGGCCTCCTCGGCCTACTAGGCTGGTCGCCGGGCTGGGCGTCTCGCTGTGGCTGCTGCTGGGACGCAAACGGAACGACTGAAGTCGTTACTACGAACCTCGGTGGTATGAGACGTTACGAAGAACCTCGCTGTGGCAGTGAGCGCAGGCCGCAGTAACCGATTCATGGGTCCCTGCTGGAGTAAGGGCGCATGGATACAATCGCTGGACCGTCAACCCATGCCCTGGTGACGGGCGGAGGCGGCTTCCTCGGCCGCTACATCGTCGAGCAACTTCTGGCACGCGGCGATCGGGTCACCGTCTTCACCAGGGGTGACTACCCGGAGCTTGTGGCCCTCGGTGCGCGACTGATCCGGGGCGATCTACGAGATCGCCAGGCCGTCGAAGCAGCGTTCGCGAACGTGGACACGGTCTACCACGTGGCAGCCAAGGCCGGACTGTGGGGACCATGGGATGACTTCTACGGTGTGAACGTTACCGGCACGGAAAACGTGATCGCCGCCTGCCGCGCCAAGGGTGTCCGAAGCCTGGTCTACACCAGCTCTCCCAGCGTCATCTTCGACGGCAACGACCAGACGGGGGTGGATGAAAGCATCCCCTACCCCAGTCACTACGAAAGCCCCTATCCCGAGACCAAGGCTCTCGGCGAGCAGCGGGTCATCGACGCCAACGGCAGCGATCTGTGGACGATCTCGCTGCGCCCCCATCTCATCTTCGGCCCCCGCGACAACCACCTGCTCCCTGCGCTGATCGATCGCGCCCAGCACGGGCGCCTGCCCCAGGTGGGCGACGGTACCAATCGCGTCGACCTGACTTATGTGGAGGACGCGGCCCGGGCCCACCTGCTGGCTGCGGATGCCCTCGGCCCCAACAGCCCGGTATGCGGCCATGTCTATTTCATCACCCAGGTCAGCCGGTCGTGCTCTGGACGTGGATTAGCGAGTTCCTTGCAAGCCTCGGCCTGCCGCCGATCAGGCTCAAGGTCCCACTGGGCTTGGCGCGGGGTGCCGGGGGCGTGATGGCGAGAGTCTTCCGAGCCCTCAATCTCAAGGGCGAGCCGCCGCTGACCCCCTTCCTGGCCAGCGAGCTGGCACAAAGCCACTTCTACGACATCACCCGGGCCAGCCATGACCTGGGGTACCGTCCCCTCTTCACGATGGCGGAGGCCACCGACCGCACGATTCGGTGGCTGAAAGCCAACCTTTAGAGCGCCTGCGCCAGGATCCCCGCCAGTTCCTCGTCCGTGAGCTTGATGGGGTTGCCCTTCATACCGCTGGAGCGCTGGGCTTGTCGATGATCTCGGGGAAATCAGCCTCACGACGCCGTAGGTCGCCAGACCCGGCACGCCGAGCGTTGCGCACAGAGCGCCGACCCACGCGACCCGTCTGCGGCTGTAGTGTCGAAGTCGCCGGTGAGGATTGCGGCGATCTCGTCAAAGCGGGAGAGGGCAGGGTTGTCGGGCTCGCGTGATCGAAGTGCCTCGACATTGGACTCCATCACATAGGGCAGCAAGCGACCGCAGATGGCACCGTGTGGGGCATCGCTGTACATCCCCCCCAGGACGCTTGCAAACCTGGACCGCACCGAGTTTGGCATTGGCGAGCGCAAGACCGCCCAGCAGGCTGACCAAGGACATGTCCTCTCGCGCCTCGGGATCACTGCCATCCTCAAAGACGCGCAGCAGTGACTTGCCGCCCGCCACAACCCCTCGCGACAGAATGTGTCCGTGATGGGGTTGGACATGTGCGAAACGTAAGGCTCCAACACCTGCGTGAAGGCGTCCAGCCCGGTACTCGCCGTCACCTCGGGTGGCATCGAGTGTGTCAACTCGGGGTCGACGAGGGCCACACGCGGCAGGATGAGGGGCCCGCGCAAGCTCACCTTGACGCGATGCTCGGGCGACGCCAGGACTGCATTCGCTGTCACCTCAGCCCCCGTGCCCGCGGTGGTGGGGATGGCGATGTAAGGCGCCGAGCGCTTGGTGATCGGCCGACCGCGGCCGATGACCTCAAGGTAATCGAGGGGCACCCCGCCGTTGGTCAACAGGGCGGCGACCGCCTTACCGGTATCGATCACGCTGCCGCCGCCGATGCCGATGACCACGTCGCAGCCCGCCTCTCGCGCCCGTTCGACCCCCTCGCGGACGAGCTCGTCGTGGGTTCGTGGGTCACCTCGAACGGCACGCTGGGGATGCCCGCTGTCTCCAGAGACTCGAGGACAGACGCCACACGTGTGCGATCCCTATCGGCGATCGTCAGCGCCCGCGTGCCGAAGGGCTTCGCCAGTTCTCCCACCTCACGCGCTCTGCCTGGCCCGAAGATAATCCGATCCGGTGTAGTAAACGTGAACCTCATACTCCTCCTTTCCCCTCCTTAGCGGTTAGGCAACGATTTCAGGATAGGACTTGAAACGTCCTCGTACTCCTGGGTGATCTCATCCCAACCGCGCGTACCGGAATCGACGGCGATGTCCAGAACCCTTAGGCGCCCTAGGGCTTGATGGGCAGTCGCCAGTTTCCCCAGGGTGTTGAGCCTCCTGTCCAGCCCGACACACATGGTCCATCCAAATGCGAAGACCGCGCCCACAATACAGGCCAGCCGCCAGCCCGACGTGCCCTGACCTACGACAGGTCCCATGGCAGCGGTCAGCGCTGTCACCAAGGTAGCAACAGATGAACTGACGACGCTCGACACTAGCAGCCACGTATTCTGCTTCCGCAGACGCTGCACCTGCCCTTCAACGTGCTGCAGGCTCTCTCTGATTCTCTTCGTCACAGGTCCGTGGTTCTCTTCCATCGCTCTCCCCTCTCCTGTGTAGCCGACCAATGCACCGCTTGAGATAGCGCCGACCGATGCTATAGTCGTCGACATTCAGGCATCCAGCAAACTCCATCCGTTAGCCCTCAAGGAGACAAGCCTGTGAACCACAGCCCGGATCCGGACCTGCTTGCGGCGATTCAGGAAATCAGGGCTGTCGATAATCACTCGCACGCCCAGCCGGCGCAGAAACCGGACCCCTCCGAGCGGGAACGGCCCGACCCTCTCGGCAAGGCCCCGTTTCCCTACCCGATCCGTCTTCGTGTCACCAACCCCGAGTATATCGAGGCGTGGCGCGCTCTCTAGGGACCGATACGAGGATATGGCCGAGGACACGTGCGCGAAGCGTAAACGCCAAGCTTGATCTGATGGCGCAAAAAGGGACGGTTGTATCATCGTGGGTGCTGGATCAAGCCGGAATCGAGATCCAGCTCGTCGACACCTGGAGCTTGGGGCCAGGGCAAGAGAGACCTCGTTTCGCTGGGCTACCTTCGCGGACGCGCTGCTCCAGCCGTTCTCCCGGACGAGGAGCCAATGGGCCGCCGCCCACCATGGACGCATACCTCGGCCTATCGTCAGACCGCAGATCGAGGAATGGAAGGCGGCGGGCGCCCTCGCAATCAAGTTCGGCATTGCTTATAGGCGCTCGCTCGATGTCGCCGATGTCTCAGCCGCAGAAGCCGGCGCAATCTTCGAGCGTCGCCTCAGTGAAGACGAGCTGTCGGCCACAGATGATAGGGTGCTGGAGGACTTCCTCTTCCGGGCGGTATCCGCGAGGCGGGTGCACACGGACTGACCGTGCATATCCACACCGGCGTCGGCGCGCAGCCATTCTTTGACATCAGTGGTGCCAATCCGATGCTCCTGGAGCAACATTTAACGACGAAGCGCTGCGCGAGACGCGCTTTGTGATGCTGCACGGGGGGTGGCCTTTTGAACGAGAGACCGGCGTGATGCTGATGAAGCCGAATGTGTGGCTCGATTTCTCGGCACAGCCGTTCCTACGGTCGACGCCAGGCCCTGAGCAAAACGCTGCAGGGCTGGCTGAATGGATCCGGAGAAAGTACTCTTCGGCAGGACGCGGACCCGACGATCACCCCTCGCGAACTGGGAGGAGAAAGTTTGGCTCATCGCCAGGACCGCACGACAGGCACTGGCGATGGCCTTGATTCGTATGATGGAAGAGGGGCAGCCTAGCGGGAGCTGGCGCTGAGCGTCTTGAGGCCATGGTGCTGCGCGATAACGCGGTGGCTCTCTACAGAATCTAAGGGTGTATCTGATTCTTCGCAAGGTATGGCCGTCCCTTGCAATGTCGAAGAGCTTGGCATTGCGTCCCACAGAAGACGCTAGCGGTGGGCGTGCATGTCCAGTCGCAGATGCCCGAAAGTGACGCGCACCCGGGGCAGCATTTCAGGTAGACAGTTTCGAACATTTATACTATTATATGCCTTGGCTTTCACGGGAGGACGTATGCCCTTAGCGGGCCGACGGGAGTGTGGCTCTCTCTGGGCTGGGCAGCGACCTGGGCTACGATGAGCCGCTCACGTGAAATGCCCCTCACAACGGGACGGCGGACTGTGCCCTGTTGAGTTTGAATAGAGGAGGCAGACGA
>CAVZIC010000013.1:0-1117725 GCA_963775195.1 uncultured Chloroflexia bacterium | reverse complement strand
ACACCCGAAGCCTATGCCGAGAAAGCTGCTGAGGTCGTGGAGCAAGAGGGCTACAGTGCCGTCAAATTCGACGTCGATCACACCGGTGTGGGCAAGTTCGACGCCGTCAACTGGACGGTAGGCGCAAAAGAAATGAACCATATCATCGAGCTGATCCGGGCCAGCCGTGAGGCCATCGGATGGGACATCGACCTCGCCATCGACTGCCATGGGCAGTTCGACATCCCTTCAGCCATCACGCTGGCGAAAGCTGTCGAGGACCTGCGTCGACGTGGCTTGGAGGAGCCCGTGCCCGCTGAGAATGTCGACGCGCTGGCCCAGGTGAAGGCCTCTACCAGTACCGTCATCTGCAGCGGCGAGAATCAGTACACGCGTTTCGAGTTCCTGGATGGTTCGAACCGCAAGCCGTGGACGTGATCATGCCCCACCTCTCCAAGGCCGGCGGCATCATGAAGGGAAGCGCATCGCCGAGATCGCCGACGCCTTCAATGTCCCCATGGCGCCGCACACGTCAGTTCCCCTCTGGCATGATGGTGGCGTGCCACGTCTGCGCCTCCGTGCCCAACTTCTCGTCCTGGAGTCCATGGCCGCGAGTACCCGGTGGAGCGATCTCTGCGAGGCCAGAAGCCCTTCATCGATCATGGACACGTGCACGTCTCAGAGCGTCCAGGGATCGGTGTCGAACTCAACGACGATGTCGCCAAGTCGTTGCTGTGGCACGGAGACACCTACTTCGACTAGACGTCACCGGAACGCTATCGTTTTGCGGACCTTGATCCACGCACCGGCCAGGGCCGCCAAGATCACGAACGCTGCCCACTGTACTGCGGATAGCGACGTTGTGCCGAGGACCGAACCGACGGCGGGGATGAACGTCATCGCCAGCACCAAGACGACCATCCCCGCCAGCCACCGGCAGCGAAGCGGTCGAGAAGAGCCCCTGTTTGAGCAACGGCACGCGCTCCTGTTTGAGGTTGAGGGCGAGAACGATGTGACCCAGGAGCCACGTGGCCCAGGCTGCCGTCCTCGCACTATCGATCGAGGTACCCAGGCTCAGCGAGCCGAAGTAGACACCGAGGATCGCCACGACCAGCCCGATGCTGTTGCGCAGGATGCGCCGCCACGCTCCACGAGAGGAAGCTCGTTCTGCGTCGCGGGCGGCGCGCCATGATATCCGGCTCCTGACCCTCGGTGATGAAGATCGTCGACGACGCCGATCCATCAGAAGCTCGGTGGCAATAATCTGGATCGGCGCGAAGGGAAAGGCAACGCCGGCAGCCAGTGGAACTATAAAGATCGTCAGCAGAATCGCCTTGCCGAGAGATAGTATGTGATGCCCTTGCGGAAGTTGTCGTAGGCCTTGCGTCCGATGCCCACGCCCTCGGGAAGGTGAGCCAAGTCGTCGTCGGTCAGAATCAGGTCGGCTGCGTCCCGAGCCACGTCAGTGCCCCGCACGCCCATCGCCACACCAAGATGAGCAGCCCTCAACGCCGGTGCGTCGTTGACGCCGTCTCCCGTGACGGCCACGATATGGCCCTCGCGCTGCAGGGCTTCCACCAGACGAAGCTTCTGCTCCGGCGTCGTGCGAGCAAAGACATCCACGCTACTTGCAGTCTCCTGCCAGCCACCCGAGTCGGGATCCCCCAGATCCGTGAGGTCGTCCCCGTCCGGAGGCCCGCTGCCCCCAGGCCGACCTGCTCGGCGACGTAACGGGCGTTGCAGGTATGTCGCCCGTGACCATCACCACACGCACGCCGGTGCCTGCAGCCGCCCGACCGCGGCCTTGACGCCGGTCCCACAGGGTCCTCAATCACGGCACATCCCGGAGACAAGGTCTCCGGTTCCGCGTCGGGCGTACCCGCATCGTCCTGTCCGTAGGCGGTGATGCGCTTTCCCTGTTCGCCCAACGCCTCCAACTGCGCCCTGAGTGCGTGCTTTCGCCGGAGGCCCAGTCTGCCACCTCATCTCGCTTTCGCCATTGAGTCGCGCGCTCGATGACAAACTCAGGCCTACCGGCGACATAACGCTGTCTCTCCCCATCGTGCATGTAGACCATTCCGCGATAGGTGCCGCTTCGAGAGAATCCGATCTCGTCCACCAGCTCGCCGAACCTGCCGGACGAGCTATCAAGGCCCAAGTTCGCCGCGGCCTGAACGACGGCGAGGTCCGTGGGGTCGTGGGAGTGCGTCGGCAGCGCAGGGAGCGCCTGCCGCATAAAGCTGAGCACTACGTCGGGGTCTGTCATTCGCTCCCCGCCGGGAGCCACGGCATCGTCCAACGCGGCGGAGGTGCCGTCGCCAAGCAGTATCCGCTCGAGCACCATTTCGTTCGCGGTCATCGTGCCGGTCTTGTCGCTCAAGAGTGTGTCCACCGAGCCCAAGGTCTCTGCGCCCGCCAGACGCCTGACGATCACGCCCCTTCGCGCGAGCTCGAAGGCCGCGAGGGCCAGCGCCATCGTGATGATAATCGGCGGCTGTCCCGGAACCATCAGGAACGTCAGCGATAGCCACGTCAACACCATCTCCTGGAGGTCCTGGCCCCTCAGCCAACCGATGCCCGGTATGATCAGGCTGACCCCAATGGCGACATAGGCCAACGTGCGGGTCAGGTCATCCATCTCTGCCTGCAGCGGCGTCCGCTGCTCGTGCGCCCCGGCAGCCAGCTCGGCAACATGCCCCAGTTCGGTCTGCGAGCCGATGGCGGCGACCAACGCCATCCCCTCGCCATCGATCACGGTCGTCCCGGCGAACACGGCGGTGACGCGCTCGGCGAGGGGTGTCTCCCCGCCCACCGTAGCTCGCGCATCCTTTGGCTGGGGGGTCGACTCCCCTGTCAGCGGGGCCTCATTGACCAGCAGCCCCACCGAGGAGATCAGCCGCGCATCTGCCGGGATACTGCTCCCTGGCGAAAGCGGCAACAGATCACCCACGACGACCTCATCAATCGGGATCTCTATGCGCTTGCCACTGCGGAGCACGGTACTCTCCGGCCTCTGAAGCCCGCGGAGCCGCGCTAACGTCCGATCGGTACGCCCCTTGTTGATTAGCTCAACGCCGATGTAGCAGAGCACGACGAAGACCATAACCGCCGCCGCCCGAAGCTGGCGCAGGGCGGCGGAGATGCCTGCGATCGCCAGCAGGAGAAGCATCATGGGCGAGGTAATACTCTCCCGGAGGAGTTCCACCATACTCTTGGGCTCGATACCCCGAATCACCGGGCGGCCATAGCGCGATCTCATCTCCTGGACGCGCTCCGAATCGAGCCCACGCTCTCGATCGACCCCCAGGTGATCCGTCAGGTCGTCGACCGGAGTCGCCCACCAGGGTCCGGTGAGGTCCGGACCACCTTTCCCACCATCCATACTCTCCATCGCGTCACCTCCCTTCGATAGGTGCACGAATCCCGCCCTCATCATAGGCTGCGCCGGCCCTTCGTCAACATGCTCGCGCTGGGGATGCCTCGCCCGCCTACCGACCCGTAGACCCATCTCAGGCACATCCGGCCCAACTGAATGCCGGGCTCGACCGAACGTTGGCAGCGTCAGGTCATGACCCCGACTTGGGTGCCTCATCCGACGCACACTTGCTGCAGGGGAGCCCGAGAGTAGACTCACGGGTGTGGCCAAACACGGTGCCCAGAATGATGCCGGCGAGCCACCGGACAAGTGTATGGAATGAGCCCTATGGGATTGAGGTACCTCTGTCTGCTGACCCTACTGGCGACCGCCGGCTGCACGCGGCCGGATGCCTCGCCGCATATCACCCCTCAGCGATCGCCCTATGTCTCTGCCGCGTCGTCCTTGGCCCTCGTCGGCGGCACCCTCATCGACGGGACCGGGAGGCCACCCGTCGAGAACGCGACCGTCCTGATCGCGGACGGTGAAATCGTGGCCGCGGGCACGCGCGACGCCGTGACCATACCTGCAGGCGCTCGCATCGTTGATGTCACTGGCGACACCGTCCTCCCGGGCTTTATCAACGCTCACGTGCACGATGCCTATGACGTCGGCCGCCTGGAGACCTGGGCACGCGCCGGCGTGACGACGGTGCGGGACGAGGGCATCCTCGGGTCGACGACCCTGTCGCAAGCACTCTCCCTGCGCGACAGTCTCGCCGGCTATCCTCGATATGCTCGCTTGATCTCAGCCGGACATATGCTAGGTCCGCCCGCCGGCTATGGCCGGCGCGCGGTCGCTTCCGAAGTGGAGGCCACGCGCATCGTCAATGAGGAACTCGACGACGGAGTCGATCTGGTGAAATTCTCGGCCGAGGACGGGTATGCCGGGCGAGCGGGGTTACCGATCTTCGACCAGGACGTGATGGATGCACTGGTCGCAGCTGCCCACGCACGAGGCGCGCGCGTCTCGGTTCACGTCTGCGACGCGCGGTACCTGGACGCAGTTCTGGACGCCGGTGTGGACGACATCGCCCACATCCAGTACGACGTCGTCTCTGATGACCTGATCCGGCGTATGGTCGACCAGGACGTCTACATCGTTCCTACCTTGACCGTCCTCGAGGCCTATGGCGCGCTCGCCGGTAGCCAGGCGAACCTGCGCCGTTACGTCGAGGCAGGCGTACAGATCGCCCTAGGCAACGATTACACTGCGGTGCCCCAGAATAGCTTTGACCACTTTGAGTTGGGGATGCCGATGCACGAGATTCGGCGGATGCACGAGGCCGGGATGACGGCGATGGAGATCATCCTCGCCGCCACGCGCAACGCGGCGCACGTCTGTGGCCTGGAGTCCGAGCTCGGCACGCTCGAGGCGGGAAAGGCCGCCGACGTGCTTGTCGTCGGAGGAGATCCTCTGGCCGACCTGGAGGTGCTCCTTGACGTGCGCTATGTCCTCCACGGCGGTGAGATCATCGTGGGTGCTGACACCGCCGCAGAGGAGCTTCCAGGGGGGCGGGAGGACAGCGAGGAGACCAAGATGGGACCGTTTGCCAATATCAGTGGACTGAACAAGCTGGCCGAGGCGTATTCCGCGTCACAGGCGCCCGCGGACTTACCGAGCGGCGCGAGGTGGACCGTCCAGACGATCGGCGTGGGTACGATCCGCTACCGCAATTGCGTGGATGTCGCCGTCAGCGCCGAAGGCCTCTATCTGTGGGTCCGGCCGCCTCTGCTGACGAAGGCCAGGCTCCTGATCCCGTGGGACGACATTGTGGCGACGCAGCCGGCACGTCTCTACTCACGTCCTGCGGTTCGACTGGTCATCGGCGATCCGGAGGTTGGCACCATCCGGCTTTACCGTGAGCTCTACGAGGCCATCCTGCCGCTCTCCGGTCTGCCCGGCGGAGGCGGCTAACGGGAGAGTGACAGACCAAACACAGCTATCCGCGCCGGCAAGGAGCCTTCAATGAAAATCACCGCGATCAAGACGTTCATCGTCGACGGAGGCTTCCGTCCATGGACCTTCGTCAAGGTGGAGACGAGCGCCCCCGGCCTGGTCGGCTGGGGTGACTGTACTGACTGGGGTGCGCCCGGCCCCATCGCTGCTACCGTGGCACGGTGGGCAGACTTCGTGATGGGTCGCGACCCGATGCAGGCCGAGGCTATCTGGTGGGACCTGACCGCCGCCTCGGTCCGTCACACCGGCGGCATCGCCTCCAAGGCCGCCGCGGGCATCGATTCGGCTCTCTGGGACATCCGCGGCAAGGCGCTTGGCGTCCCCGTATGGCAGCTCTTGGGGGGCAAGATGCGCGACCGGCTGCGCCTCTACTGGACGCATTGCGGATCCACGCGTGCACGACCGGCCTGGGCGAAGGCGCTCGGGCTCCCCGTGATCGAAACCAGCGGCGACCTCCGTGTCTTTGCGGAGGAGGTCGCCGGCCGCGGCTTCACGGCGCTCAAGACCAACCTGATCCGATTGGCGGACCGTCCGGACACGGCTGCGGACCGCGACGTGTACGCCTACCCCTCCGGTGCCATCACCCCAGCCACACTCCGCGACGCCGTCGCTGTGGTGAGCATCTTCCGAGAGGCGCTTGGCCCGGACGTAGGCATCGCCCTCGACGTCGCTTTCGAGTTCAAGCTCGGCGCTGCCGCCAAGCTCGCCCGCGCGCTCGAGCCCTATGACATGATGTGGCTGGAGATCGAGACCTTTGACCCCGATGCACTGCGTGTGATCCGTGACGCGACCTCGACGCCGATCTGCCACGGCGAGAGCCTCTTCGGCACCCAGGGCTACCGCCCCTACCTGGAGCGCCACGCCCAGGACGTGATCATGCCCGATCTGGCCTGGAACGGTCTCACGATGGGCAAGAAGATCGCCGACTTCGCCCACACCTACGACGTCCTCGTCGCGCCGCACAACTGCCACAGCCCGCTGACGACGCTGATCTCCGCCAATCTCTGCGCGACGATCCCCAACTTCGCCATCCTTGAACTCGACGTCGACGACGCGCCATGGCGCGACGACCTGATGACGCATCCATTCGAGGTAGAGGACGGCTATCTGAAGGTGCCCGATCGGCCCGGTCTGGGCTCGGACCTGATCGAGGCCGAGCTCCTCAAGCATCCGCCGCGCGACTACCCCGGCTCGCGATAGAGGGGAAGCTTGGGAGACCGCGGGCGTCCCGCCCGCTCTGGGCGCACGTCGTCTCCTGCGATGGTCGCAGTGATCTGCGCACATCTGACGTCCGCCGGCCAGCAGAGCGTGCGAGACGCCCGCGGTCCGACCTTCCGCCCCTTGACGCCGTGCTCAGACGGCGGTATCGTCTGCAGCGGAGGAGGCATACCCAATGGATCTCGCAACCATAGCACGAATCACCGGCGGTCGGCTCGAGGGCGCGCCGCCGGACGGCACGGCAGACATCACCGGCGTGACGCACAACTCGGGATGGGTCAAGCCCGGGTATGCGTTCGTGGCCGTGCGCGGACACACGCACGACGGTCACCGCTTCGTTCCCGACGCCCTGGCACGTGGGGCGGCCCTCATCGTCGGTGAGGGTTGGACCGGCAGCGAGACGCTGTCCGTCCCCTATCTCAGGGTCGACAGCGACCGCCGCGCTCTGGGTGACCTCGCGGCCGCCCTCAACGACTACCCGAGCCGCAAGCTCACGGTCATCGGCGTGACGGGCACCAAGGGCAAGACAACGACAACGTGGCTCACAAGACACCTGCTCCGGCATGCCGGGCACCCCACCGGATTGCTCTCCACCCTGGGCTACAAGTTCGCCGACGATGTCCTGCACCAATTCCCCGCACATTTCACCACGCCTGAGGCGCCCCAGGTCCAGGAGACGCTCGCCACGATGGTTGCGCGCGGGTGCACCCACGCCGTGGTTGAGGCGAGCAGCGAGGCCCTCGCACAACAGCGGCTCCGCGGCACGAGCTTCGACGTCGCCATCTGGACCAACCTGGCGCCAGAGCACCTCAACTTCCACGGCGATATGGAGGGCTACTTTCGCGCGAAACGGATCCTTTTCGACAACGCCGCTTACGCCGTACTCAACGCTGCCGATCCCTATGGCATGCGTCTCACCGACCGTCCCTATGTCACCTATGCCGACAACGAGGGTCTCGGAGCCGATGGCGTCCGCGCCGACGGCGTCCGCGCTAACGGCGTCCGCGCCGCGTGGTGGGCGAGTGATGTCGCCGAGCAGGGCGGCTAGCTCACCTTCGTGGTGCATCGCCCGGCGGACGTTCCCGGCGGAGCTTCCCCTCATCGGCACCTACAACGTCGCCAACGCTATGGGCGCCATCGCCGCTGTAGCGCATTTGGGCATCTCGGATCCCCGACATCCAGGCGGGCCTTGCCTCCTTCGCCGGTGTCCCGGGACGCATGCAGATCATCAAGTCCGGGCCCGTGCGGGTGGTGCTGGATTTCGCCCATACGCCCGAGAGTCTCCGGAACGCGCTGGAGAGCCTGCGGCAGACCACCGAAAAGCGCCTGATCGTGGTGCTGGGCTCAGCCGGTGGGCCCCGCGATCCGGGCAAACGCGCGCCCCTGGGCGCAGTAGCCACCAAGGTAGCCGACCTCGCGGTCTTCACCGAAGAGGACTGCCGCGACACCCCAATCTACGACATCCTCAATGAGATGAAACGCGGAGCCGACGAGGCGGGACGCGGCAACTACCGCCTGATACCTGACCGTCGTGAGGCGATCGACTGGTCACTCCGCCACGCCCGACCCGGCGATACCGTCGTGTTCTGCGGCAAGGCCGGCGAGATCACGCTGGAGCGCGTCGATGAGACGCTGCCCTGGATCGAGGAAGACATCGTTCGTGAGGTGATGGCCGAGATAGGCTGGGCGTCCGCGCTATGACCAGTCGCCTCAACAGAAAAAGGGGATATAGATGGCCATCCGTGACATCCTGCTGTTAGGAAACCCCAAGCTTTACGAAGTGTGCGCCCCCGTGAGACGCGAGGAGCTCGAGTCGCTCGGACCGGCCGTTCAGGATCTTCGCGACACGCTGCTCGCGTTCCGCGCCAGGCACGGCGTGGGCCGTGCGATTGCCGCGCCACAGATCGGCGTGATGAAACGCATCGTCTTCCTGGAGCGCGTCAGCAACGCCACCGACGCCAACGACAGCGGCATCGACACCCCCACCCCGCTCTTCAACCCCGTGCTAACCCACAAGAGCGAGGCCATGATCCAGCTTTGGGACGACTGTATGAGCTTTCCGGATCTCCTGGTCCGCCTGAAACGCCATGCCTCGTGCGACGTCGTCTATCGCGATCTGGCCTGGCAGGAGCACGTCGTGCCCCTCGAAGGCGACCTGTCGGAGCTGCTACAGCACGAGTGCGACCACCTCGACGGCATTGTGGCGGTCGCCCGCGCCATCGACGGCCGTTCGCTTGCCTACAGATCGCAGGTGTAGGTGAGGCCACGCACATCGGTTCGCATTAGCCATCAATCCTGCTACCATACCAATGATACATCACCCAAGGAGCCAACCTATGATCAAGATTGCAGAGATGTTGCCACCCCACCCTTCAGCACTTTGGACTATGGTCAAGCAAGCCGGCGTCACGCACGCCGTCGGCGGCATGGACCTGCGTCGCGACCTCGACGTGCCCAAGGAACGCCTGCCGTGGAGCTACATGTCGCTCGTGAGACTCAAGACCATGTACGAGGACTACGGCTTCACCCTGGACGTTCTGGAGAGTCGTCCGCCCATGAACAAAATCAAGCTGGGCCTGCCGGGAAAAGACCAGGAGATCGAGTACGTCATCGATCTGATCACCAATATGGGCAAACTCGGCATTCCCTGCTGGTGCTACGAGTGGATGCCCGTCATGAACTGGATGCGCACCTCGACCACCTCGCCTGCGCGCGGCGGCGCGCTTGCCACGAGCTTCGACTACGAGCTCATCAAGAACGCGCCCCTCACCGAATACGGCGTGGTAGGGGACGATGTCCTCTGGGAGAACCTCGAGGCCTTCCTCAAGATCGTCGTGCCGGTCGCCGAGGACGCCGGCGTGCAGTTGGCGATGCATCCTGACGATCCGCCTCTCTCACCGATCCGAGGGCTGGCGCGCATTATGCGCAGCATCGACAACTATCAGCGGCTGCTGGATCTTGTCCCGAGCCCCGTCAACGGCATCGCGCTCTGCCAGGGCAACTTCACGCTGATGACCGACGATCTCCCGGCAGCCATCCATAAGTTCGGAGAGCAGAAGAAGATCTTCTTCGTCCACTTCCGCGACGTTCGCGGAACGGTGGAGAAATTCGTCGAGACCTTCCACGACGAGGGCAAGACCGATATGCTGGCGTGCATGAGGGCCTATCGAGACGTCGGATTCGACGGTGTCTGCCGTCCCGACCACGTTCCCACGATGGAGGGCGACGACAACTCGCGACCGAGCTACTCGAGCATCGGCCGGCTTTTCGCGATTGGCTACCTGCGCGGCCTCCAGGAGGCCGTCTACGCCGAGTAACGAGGGGTTTTTGGGGCTTTGGACCTTCGGTTCAGGCCCAAAGCCCACCCATCGAAAGGGGTAACCAAATGAGCATTCACATCCTCATCGTGGATGACCACGCTGTCGTTCGACAGGGGCTGCGGATGTTCCTGGCGCTGGATCCCGAGCTGGAGGTTGTCGGGGAGGCCGAGAATGGTCTGCACGCTATCGAGAAGGCCACCGCGCTGAAGCCGGACGTCGTGCTGATGGACCTCTCTGATGCCTGTGATGGACGGGATCGCGGCGACGCAGGCCATTCGCAAAGCCCTGCCCGACACCGAGGTGATCGCGCTGACGAGCGTCCTGGAGGACAGACTCGTCTATGACGCGATTCGCGTCGGCGCGATGGGCTACCTTCTCAAGGACACCGAGGGCCGACGAGCTCTGCAAGGCGATCAAGGCCGCAGCGGCGGGCCAGGTTCAGCTCTCCCAGGAAGCCGCAAGACGAGCTGATCGGCCATATCGATCTGTCCGACGATCCGGTAGAGCTCACGCCGCGAGAGTCCGAGGTGCTCTGTCTTGTCGCAGCGGGCTTGGCGAACAAACAGATCGGTTTCGCGCTTGGCATCACTGAGAAGACCGTCAAGACGCACATGAGCAACATCCTCAGAAAACTTGGCGTGCTCAGCCGGACCGAAGCCGCGCTCTATGCCGTCCGGACCGGACTCGTCTCTCTCGACAAAATGGCTGATGTGCAGGTCAGCTCGCATCCGACCGCGAGGCCGCCGACCCGGACGTCACGACGCTACGCCAGGCGCTCATCTTCTTCGGAAAGTGAGGCCCGGTTCCGCGCAATCTTCAATGGGACCGGCGATGGGCTCATCATCACGGCGACGACGGCCGTGTCGTGGAAATCAACCCCGCCGCCTGCGCGATGTATGGCTATGCGCGTGAGGAAGTCGATCGGTCTGCCACTCTCTACTTCACTCACTTCGGCAGCCACGCCCGGTTCGACGACATGCTGAAACGGATTGAGAGGGGTGAGACATTCATTGTCCGGGCAGTCGAACAGCCGTCGCGACGGTACCCCCTTTGATGTGGAAGTGCATGGCAGCAGTTTCACATACGCGGGCGACCGCATATGCTCAGCGTCGTGCGCGACGTGACCGACCGCGTCCACTCGGTTCAGTTGCTCGAGCAGCGGGTACAGGAACGCACGCGCGAGCTCTCTACGCTGCTTCAGATCTCACGCGATGTGGCATCGACGCTCCAGCTTGAGCCGCTGCTTCCAAGACCCTCGACCTGCTCGGCGAAGTGGTCAGCTACGACGCAGCCGCAATCTTCGCCCTTGACGATCAGGACCATCTTGACCTGCTCGACTACCGGGGTCCGTGGTCGATCCTCGACCTCCCGCGTCGCTGGGAGCTTGAGCCAGCTCGAACACATCCGAATGGTGGTCGAGCGCCGCCAGCCGCTGACGATCCCGGATGTCCACGCGGCGACGCGACGCGCCAGGCCTGGCAGCAGACCTGGGGGAGCCGAGCTCGGCGTGCTGGCGCAACACAGCACCTCGTGGTTAGGCGTCCCCCTCGTGGCGCAAGACAGTGTGATCGGCGCGCTCACGCTGGAGCACGCCGACCCCGGCCATTTCACTCTGCTCCATGCCAAGCTCACACTGGCCTTTGCCAACCAGGTAGCGGTCGCTATGGAGAACGCGCGCCTCCACGAGGCTGCCCAGCGCCTCGCCGTCCTGGAGGAACGCCAACGCATCGCGCGCGAACTCCACGACTCCGTATCGCAGGCGCTCTACGGCATCGGGTTGGGTGCACGCACGGCCCGCGCCACACTGGACAACGAGCCGGCCCAGGCGATGCAGAGCCCTGACCTATGTGCTAGGCCTGGCCCAGACCGCGCTGGCCGACATGCGTGCGGTGTTGCTTGAGTTACGACCGGATGCGTTGGAGCACGATGGCCTCATCTCTGCGCTGGACAAGCAGGTGGCAGCCTGCGCGCGCGTTACGATCTGCAGATCTCGACGGATCTACCGGAGGAGCCGGCAATCTCCGAGGATGTGAAAGAGGCTCTGTATCGTGTGGCCCACGAAGCACTGGGGAACATCGTCAAACATGCACAGGCCCACCACGTCTCCGTCGAGCTAGCGATAGCGGGCAGAGAGATCTCTCTGTCGATCCGAGACGACGGCGTCGGCTTCGACACCGGTGGGACGTACCCAGGGCACTTCGGCCTGCAATCGATGCGCGAACGCACTCAGCGTCTTGGGGGGCGACTCATCATTGACAGCGCGCCCACCGGTGGAACGTGTGTGCGCGCTGTCATCCCCTTCACAAATCATGTGGCCGAGAGCGGCCGTGCAGCTCGACGGCAGTAGCTCAGACGATCATGGAATCCATAGCACCTGGCCAGCATAGATCCAGTTGGGATAGGGAATGTGGTTGTAGGACGCAAGCGACCACACGCTCACGCCAAACCGGTACCCGAGACCGTACAGGGTATCGCCATACCGCACGGTGTACCAATAACCGTGGTGACCGGGGTAAGGCATCGACGCCCCGCTGCTCACGCACAGCGTCTGACCATACCTGACGTAGTTCGGGTTGGCAATGCCGTTCAGCGCCTGGAGCTGACCGACCGTCGTGCCGTAGCCGAGCGAGATCCGGTACAGGTTCTCACCCCACCCCACGGTATGCCACTGCGTGCACGAGTACCACTGCGCCGGCGCTGCCTCCGTCGGCGCCGGCATCAACATCGTTACCGCCAAGACAGCGACCAAAGCCGCGAACAAAGTAGCCTTGCTTCTCATCGACTTACCCTCCTGCTGCTAGTGACACTCTGGAGCCTATAGCTTCACTCTACAGGGATCCTGCGGTGCCGACATCAGCTCAAGGGCTGAGCCGCGTCTCCGACCTTCGTCGTAGGTCTCTGACGGTCCAAGACCTTTGGGGTTTCCTTCTCCAGCAAGCACCTGCTAAAAGAAAGAAACCCCAAAGGTCTCGCGAACACTAGATCAAGCTATACAGACACCCCCGTGGGATGAAGTGCACCGGCACCTCGGGGAATCGCCCCTTCAGGTGCTCCGCCAGCCGCATCATGCCCGGCTCCTCGCTCGTGGCGTGGTTGACGACGATCACCGGTAGCCCCACATCCAGCGCGTACGCCCCGTGCTGCCAATAGGTGAAGCCGTCGTCCGAGCAAAGCGCCAGGTCGACCGGATTGCCGGAGGATGCGCCGAACTCGCGAAGGTAGGAAAAGAGCGGCGTGATCGCGCCGGTGCCGATCGCGATCCGGCCTACCGGAGTCTCCGGATCCCCGACCAACTGCACGGCCTGTTGCCCGAAGGCTTGCGTGCGCGTCGCGACCTGTCGCGCCACGTCACCCGCCGTCCGCCCACTGACATCGTAGACGCGGTAATACCCCTCCCCGCCCACGGCCCGGCCGAATCCGAGCGCCCCGCCCCACGCATCCGGTATCCCTATCTCAGGGACTTGGTCCCACAGGTCGTGACACCGGATGATCGTCATGCCGCTTGCCTGAACAAACTCGCGCTTCTCCCGCGCGCCGGCGAGCTGGAAGATGCGGTCCCCCGGATCGTCGGTGTGATTGTAGTAAGTCGGCTCGTGGGTGACGAAGACGTTGCATCCAAGCTGAGAGGCTTGCGCAAGCGCCTCACGCGTGCTCATCCACGACACGGCGATCCCTTTCACCTCGACCTCGGGGCTGCCGCTCTTGAAGGTATCAACCGTCTGGTTGAGATTCATCCACCCGCCGTTGAGCGAGCGGAAATGGGCTTGTAGGTCTTTGGCGCGCATGTGAGTTCCTCCTTGCGCTCTACCAGCAATGAACGCGCCCGCGCAGGTCGCGCCCCCGCGCCAGCGCGGCTTCCGCCGCCTCGCTGGGTAAGCCGATGATGTTGATGCCCTTCTCTACCGTGTGATCGTAGATCCGGTCCATGTCGTTATACTCCGGCTGTGACATATTGATCGCGGTGACCCCCGGGATCTCCGACGCGATGTGGATGTAGTGATCGCCCCTGCCGCAGAAATGGAGGGCGCCACCGCCGTAGGCGTCGAAGAGGCGCCCGTCGTAGGGCCGGATGAACCTGTCGAACATGCGTGGGGAGAGGTTCATCGCCGAGTCATCGCGCACCATAATCGTGCCGTGGTGGGCCATCGACCAGTGGACGGCAGGCCCATCATCCGGCGGCACCAGAGCCAACCACCTGTCCATGAACGCCATGTAGGTCTCCGTCACCAGGTCGAGCAGCGCGGTCACCAGGTCGGGCACCTCGACAAGGGCGACGAAGAGCGAGCTACCCCAGAGCAGCTCGCAGATATCCATCGGGCCTTGCAGGTCAGGATGGTAGAGGTGCACGTGTCCTCGAACCTTTGGATAGGGAGCGAGGAGCTCGGCATAGTAATCCGCCATCTCGAAGACCTTGCCGCCTAGCCCACCTGTGAGGGACGGCACGCCCTTGGTGAGTAGCCCTCTGACAGCATCTGCAGCTTTTGAGGTGTCAGCCCGGACCAGGGACGCGTCGAGACGGGTGGCCTCCAAGCCGCCGAGGGGCACCACCGTAGGAAGCGTGTCGATCTCGCGATCCATGACGAAGAGCTCCGCACCGAAAAGCGTCGGCAGGATCCCCGTGCCGTAATTGCAGCGCACCGCCATCAGGTGGCCCGTGCCCCGTGCCAGCGCGTCCGAGCAGGCACCGAGCTGCTGCAGCGCCATCGCCTCGTAGCTTTCGAGCGCCTCGTTGACGAGAACGTGCGGCCAGGTGATACCGGGCGGCGACGGTTCGGCCCGCGCGGGCGAGAAGATGTCGCCCTGGAACCCACCTTCAACAAACCCGACCCATGCATCCCAAAGCGCATCTTCGATCCACGGGTCGATGCGCGCCTCCAGGTCATCGAGATATCGCTCAATCATCCGGCTTCTCCGGTCCCGACAAGCCCGCCTCCCTCGCACTGCTTGCTGCGAGCGCGTCGATCGCTGCGAGCGCTGGGGCCGGCAGCTGCGCCTTCACAATCCGCCAGGCCTCCAGCGCACCCTCATGGTCAAGGTCCGGAACGAATCCGAAGTCCAGATAGACTTTGATCGCCGCAAGCCGCTTGGTCTGCGTGCCCAGGAACGCCCGGTCGTGCCACTTCGCCATCGCGTTGAGTGCGTGGGTCATCATCGCTTTGCCTAGCCCGCGGCCCCAATACGCCTTGCGTACCGCCACCCAATGGATCTGACCGTAATCCTTGCCTTTGTAAGCACGGTTATACCACGACGTGATCGTGGCCACGGCAATGCCCCGTTCATCCTCGACGATGAAGCCCCGCCATTTCAGCGCCTCCAGATCATCGCCGAACTGGTCCTCGAACAACTGTGGCCCGATGTGACCATACTCCTCCGCATCGCGCCAGATGTCTGTCCACAACGCTCCGTCGCCCCGGCGCATCGTTCGGATGCCGAAGCCGTGGGGGAGCGCGACCTGCGGGATGTCACGCAGGTGAGGTCGCACCATGAGGACCTCATAGCCTGAGGGGCCCGGCTCACGAGGATGGCTCTCCTTGGGTTGAACGAGCCCTTGCCTGGCACGGAAGAGCTCACGAGATCGCCAATAGGCCGGCTTACGTCGCCGGTCGCGGGTCAACACGCCGTAGGGACTAACCGCCAGATATCCACAGAACCTGAAGGTAGCCGGTGGCCACGCGTGATCGGCCCAGCACCAGATCGTCGCGCCGCAGACGTATGGCGCATCCATCCCCGAGAACTCAGCAGCGATGACGTCGGCGTGTTGGTCGCCGCTGAAGGCATTATCCACTACCCCACTAAACGAGGTATAGCCGAACTCCGTCACCAGGATCGGTTTTCGCGGATAGAGCGTGTGCAGCGCCGCGAGTTCCTCCCGCCAGAACGCGGTGGAGTCTGCAAGGCTGAAATCAGGATCGGGATCGTAGATGATAGGACCGATGCTCGGATAGCCGTTGACGCAGATGACGTCATCCTCATCGAAGTTGGGATCCTCGCGCCAATGGTCGCTGACGTGGACCGCCAGCCGCGATAGGTCGAGGACACGGGCAAGCGCCACCAGCTCGCGGTTCCCCGCAGCTACCTCGGGTCGCTCATCGTGTGTTTCATTGCTCACGGACCAGAAGATGACCGATGGATGGTTGCGGTCTCGCGCCACGAGCGCCTTGAGCTGCCGCTTGGCCGTGGCGAGTTTCGTCGCTGACGCGATCTCCCCCTCTTCCAGCCCGTCCCACCAATAGAGCGGTATCTCGTCCATCGCCAAGAGTCCCAACTCATCGCAGAGGTCGAGTTCGCCGGGATGGTGCGGATAGTGACACAGGCGGACGAAGTTGGCCCCAGCCTCCTTCATCGAAGTGAGATCCCGACGCGCCATCTCCAGATCCGTACACATGTTCCGATCCGGTGAGTCTTCATGGCGATTGTATCCCGTCAGGAAGATCGGTACTCCGTTGAGCAGCAGCCTTCCTTCCCGGACCTGAATCGTGCGGAAGCCTACGGGCAGTGTGCGCGTGTCGACCACCTCGCGCCCGACGCGGAGCACCACCTCTGCCGCATACAGGGCTGGTGAATCGGGGGTCCAGGCCTGGACCCCCGGCACGTCGCCCTCGATGCTGATCGTGACGTGCTCTCCCACGGAGACCAGGGTGGCCCCGCTGACCATCCTGGTCAGCACCCGGCCGTCGGAATCCGCAAGCGCTGCCGAGACCGTGGCTTGCACGCCGTTGTCGAGCGAATTGACGACGCCGGCTGACAGCGTGATGTGGCCCCCCTCCTCCATAGGCACGGCTTCGACGCGCACCTCATCGATATAACAACGACTGCTCCTGAAAAGCCCGACCTCGCGCAGAATGCCGCCGAAGTTGCGCCACCCGCGTTGCCGTCCGGGCACGTCCCCCAGCCGCTGCTCGTTATCGATGCGGACCGCGATGAGGCTTGGCGCATCGTAATCGAGCGCACCTCCGACGTCGAGGGCAAACGGGAGGAAGGGGTCCTCACAAACACCCACGGGCTCGCCGTTCACCCAGACTTGCGCGTGGGCATTGATCCCCTCAAAGCGCAGGACGACTCTGTGGCCACGCCAGCCGCCCGGGACGGTGACCCGACGCCTGAACCATCCTGCGCCCTCGTAGGTCTCCAGGGCAGGGTGGCACAGCTCGAAATCGGCCGGAAGCCGTACCTCGCGCCACTGGTGGTCATCAAAGGCAGGCGCGGCGTACCCCCTGGCTGCACCGGTGTTCGCCGGATCGGGCTGGAAACGCCACAGATCGGTCAAGCCAATGTGGTCCATGTCTCACCCTCGCTCTCTTTCCCGGAACAACTGATCGACTCCTGCCCTCCCATCATACCGACCTCCCTACCCCTGGCAAGCAGCACGGCAGTCGCACATTCGCGGTGCGGGGCACTTGCCCTATGCCGCAACCTGTGATAGACTATATTCGGTTTTGTGAATACAGTTGGAGGCTGCTATGGCTAACAGGCTGAAGGTGCTCTTTCTGTGTACGGGCAATTCCTGCCGTAGTCAGATGGCTGAGGGCTGGACACGACATCTCAAAGGTGACGAAATCGAAGTGTGGTCGGCGGGCATAGAGCCTCACGCGCTCGACCCCAGGGCAGTGAAGGTCATGGCGGAAGCAGGCATCGACATCTCGGGCCACACGACGAAGGATGTGCGCGACCTGATGGCTATCCCGTTCGACTACGTCGTCACGGTTTGCGGTTACGCCAGGGAGAACTGTCCGGTCTTCCCGGGAAAGGCCAGGGTGGTTCACCAGGGATTCGACGACCCACCCAAGCTGGCGAAAGACGCCAAGACGGAAGAGGAAGCCCTGAATCACTACCGGCGCGTCCGCGACGAGATCCACGCCTATGTGGAGACGCTGCCCGAGGCATTGCTCGCTACCAATCCCTTCGAGGTCCGCTTGGCTTGAACCATCGTCAGATCATCGTGGACGGGTCACCCGTCGGCATGTTGGGGCTTGACGACGTCTTCGCCGCCCTCAGACGCGAGGGATTCGCGCCGGGCGATGATAGGCTTGACGCCGAGCTGGTCGCTCGATTGGGTCGCGACAATTACATTCCGTACGGCGCCCGTGACGTCTACGGGGCCGCCCTGAGCCGCGAATATGCTGTGTTCGCCTTGGGTGACGGCAGCACGCGCAGACCCTCCGGCTATGGCACCTGGCGCGGGCACCCACGGGAGCAGATCCCGTGGTATCCAACCGTCGACGAGGATCTGTGTGATGGCTGCGGGCGTTGTCTGCGCATCTGTGCGTCGCACGCTCTCGCCCCGACGAAGGAAGGCAAAGTTGCAGTTGCTGAACCCTTCGCCTGTGTGGTCGGCTGTAGTTCCTGCGCCAGGCTGTGCCCACCCGGCGCGATTCTATTCCCACCCAGGGAGATACTGGAGGCATATGGAGTTACTCGATAGGGTCCAGGAAGAAGCGATCACCGTCAAGCCCGCAGATCTGGCTCCACTCTTCAAGGCATTGGCGCACCCCAAACGGATGGCCATCCTTGAAGCCCTGCGTGAGGGTGAGCGGTGCGTCTGTGAGCTGGAAGAGGATCTGGGGTTACGTCAGTCATACGTCTCCCAGCAGCTCACGGTTCTGCGTGAGGCAGGTCTGGTCTGCTACCGCAAGGATGGGTGGAACGTCTATTATCGCATCGGTCGGCCCGAGGTTTACACTCTGCTGGAGATGGCGACGGTCATCCGAGCCGAGCTGGGTACCTGCGCGCTGGTCGATCCGGATGGTGCCGCCGACGGCGACGCCTGCGGGTGTGACGCCGGGTAGACATAAGGAATCTTCAGGGCGGCGGCTGGCGCCGCCTCCTTTTTTGGCTGTAGATATTCACGTTTGCGAATATAATCGCATTGGGTTGGGCCAAGGAGAGGTATGAACTTCGTCGACATCGCACTATCATTGCTGCAGACCGGGCTGGGCAGCCTGGCCGCTTACCTCGCAGCTCACGTCCTCTTGTGCTTGCTCCCTGCCTTTTTTATCGCCGGAGCGCTTGCCGCCCTCATTCCGAAAGAGGCGATCACCCGCTATCTCGGGCGCACCACACCCAAGTGGATCTCGTACCCGGCGTCTGCGTTGGGCGGCTTTGTCCTTGCCGTCTGCTCGTGCACAATCATGCCGCTCTTCGCCAGTATCTATAAGAAGGGGGCGGGGCTCGGCCCTGCCATCACCTTTCTCTTCGTGGGTCCGGCCATCAACATCCTGGCCATCTCGCTGACCGGCGTGGCGATAGGCATGGATATCGCCATCGCCCGCGTCGTCCTCTCGATCGTCTTCGGCGTCGGCATCGGCCTTCTGATGGCATGGTTTTTCCGCAAGGATGATGCGAGACACGACGCCGAGACCAATAGCGCCGGGTTCGACGTATCGGCCAAGGTTCCTTCGCACATTTGGGTCTTCTTCTTGCTCCTGCTGGGGATTCTGATCGCGGGCACGCTCAGGATCAATGTGCTCACCAACAACTACGCGACCTTGACGGTCGGTGAGTCCTGGGCCTCCGGCTTCCAGGCGTGGCTGGATGGCATCGTCCCACCCAATCCGGGCCTGGGCATTGAGGGCATCAGCCTGCACGGCGTCGTGCTGATTGGCCTCCTGATTCTCATCGGCGCCACCGCGTGGCGGGGTCTCAACACGGTGGACGAGGGTTACAACCCGTGGACCTTCGTCGCCCTGAGCCTGATCACACTCACGGTCCTGGTCGCCTCGTTTAGCGTCTCCGTACTGGCATCTGGGGTGAGCATCGGCATCACGGGCAAGCTTATCGCGGAAGTCGTGTTTGTGGCAGCCGTTTGGTGGATGGCCGCTACCAGATTCGAACAGCACGAAATCCAGGAATGGCTCTGGGAGATGTGGCGCTTCGTCAAACAGATCTTCCCCCTGCTCCTCGTGGGAGTTTTCGTGGCCGGAATGGCGCGCGACATCGTCCCGGCTGCGTGGATCACGTCGATCGCGGGGCACGACACCCTTCTGGCGAACCTCGCGGGTGTGCTCTTCGGCGTCGTCATGTACTTCCCCACCCTCGTCGAAGTGCCGATCGCGCAGACTTTTCTCTCGCTCGGGATGCAGCGCGGACCGCTGCTGGCCTATCTGTTGGCCGACCCGGAGCTGAGCCTGCAGTCGATCCTGATCACCAACTCCATCGTCGGCAGGAAGAAGACAGCGCTGTACGTCTCGCTCGTCACCGTGTTCAGCACGTTCTCGGGCTTGATCTTCGGATGGGTCGTCAAGTAGGAATATCAATCACAGCCAAGGAGATAACGATGCATATCAAGATTCTGGGCAAGGGATGCCCGAAGTGCAAGCGGCTGGAACAGCTCGCCCACGATGCTGCGGAAGAGGTGGGTATCGACGCGACGTTCAGCAAAGTGATGGATATGGACGCGATCCTCGCCTACGACGTAGCGATGACCCCTGGCCTCGTGATCGACGAGGTCGTAAAATCATCAGGGCGCATCCCATCCAAGCAGGAAATCGTCACCTGGATGCGCGAGGCAACCGCCTAGGAGGACGCGATGATCGAGGTCAAGGTCTACGGGACGACGCCGCCCTGCGCAAACTGTAAGCGTGCGGAGAAGGCGGCGCGTCAGGCTGCAGAGCAGTTCCCGGGTCGGGTGGTCGTGGTCAAGAAAGACATCATGAGCGACGAGGCTCAGTCCTACGGCGTGGTCATGACGCCGCTCATCGTCGTTGACGATGAGGTCGTGGGGGCCGGACGTGTCGTCCCGTCGGCGCAGCTTGTCCCCGTCCTTCAGCGGCATCTGGACGCTGGAGCGGCCTAGCTTTCATTGTTACACTCACGCTTCTGAGAGGAAACTATGGTCACATTGGAAGTGTTCAGCGGCGATCCGCCCTGTCCCGGCTGCGTGGCGCTTGTCGAACTGGCCCGGACCGTCGCAGCAAAGTACGAGGGCGAACTGGAGTTGGTGGTCCTGAAGGGCGCGGAAGCCATGGAGAAGTTCGAGGCCTACCGTCTCTTCTGCGTGCCGGCTGCCGTCGTGAACGGCACTATCCGCATCGAGGGAATGTGCCCAAGCGAAGCCACACTCAACAACGCGCTTAGGGAGGGTGGGCTATGCCTAAAGTGACGATCGAAGCCTTCGTCTCGATCCCCCCGTGCTCCGGCGGCGTCGCAGTCAAGCGGCTGCTCAAGGACGTGCAATCCGAGTATGGCGACAAGGTCGAGGTCGTCATGCACACCGGCCCCGATGATCCGGCCTGGGAGACCTACGCCATCGACAACGCACCCGCGCTTGTCGTCGGCGATCTCGTCAAGTTCGTGGGCCTCGCGCCTAGCAGAGAGAGTCTCGTCGGCGCTCTGCGCGAAGCGGGGATGGAATAGCCTCAGGGGATGTCCGTACGAGGGACGCCCACCGGAAGGCGCGTCCCCCGGCACTATAGAGCACCAAACCGCCAGGACCAGGTGCCCTGCGCGGGCGGTGCCGATGCAGTGAAGACCACCCGGTTCAGATGATCGCCCCACACGCCGCCTAGCCGTGCGTCGTCGATCTTGATCCGCTCGACGCTGACCTCAAGTGCGTCAGGATCGTAGGTCAACGTCCCCGCCCCGGTGGTTCGTGGCAGCTCAGGTGACCCGAAGGCCGTGATCTTGAACGTGATCAGGCCCGCGACCCTTTCGACGTCGCACGGCGTGAGGAGTGCCATCGCGATCCGGGATGGGATTTCGTTGAGCGAGAACGCGTCCTCGATGACGACGGCCTCGCCGCGCACCAACGTGACGGTGCGCAGCCAGCGGCCGACCCCGGCCTCTGCCGGATAGGCGCCTGCCAGGTCGAGGGCGAGACTCGCGCGAATATCGTCCACCGTATAGGACACGTCGCGTGCACGATACTCTCTGCCCGGCGCCTGCTGCACCAGATCCGTGCCTCGCCCGAAAGCCGGCAGCAGCGTGTGATAGGCCGACTGCATCGTCCAGATCTCGTAACGCTGCGGGCTGAAGGTCTGACGCCGATAGGTCTCCACGCCCGCATCCACGATCACGGGATTGCCATCGACGTAGATAATTAAGCTACCCACATCGTTGTGGTTGTGACTCTCAGCGTTGTGCCCGGCCTTGGTCGCCACGAAAAGGCCATACGCCGAGCCCTCCGAGTCCCGCGACACCATGACCTCTATGCCGTCGAACCATGCGTCGCGGGGCAGCGGCTGCGCGGGGCCTGCGTCCAGGGGATTGCGCACGTCGAAGAGCGCCGGCAAGATGCGCCCGAGGCTCCCCTCGTGCGTACCACGGGCACCCGTCTCGCCTTCCATCAGCCACGCGCCGAAGGCCGTCATCGCGTCGTCCCCCACCGCCCTTCCGTAGCGGTAGACCAACGACCCAGTCGGCTGGGCCACGGCGGAGGCATCGGCGAAATTGACGTAGTAGTCGTCGTGGATATGCGCTCGATAGATGAAGGCTCCCATATTGCGGACCTTGACCTCATCGAAAACGTCGATCCCGCCGCCGGTGGCGCTGTCCAACAGATCGAGGCAGTCAAAGAGCGACGCTGCAGCGCGCCCCCAGTAGACCGGTCCCTCGTCGCATCCGCCCGCATCGGCATAGGCATCAAGAAAGACGTCCAGGCTCCGCAGAATCTTGTGGATTGCCGCGGCCCGGCGCTCCACATCTTCCTCCAGCAGGAGCACGGCCGCGATCCAGTTGGAGTTGATCCAGGGATTCCAGTTGTTCACCAGGTCGAGACCGGGCGGCAGCCCCATCCACCAGAAATCGTCCCGCTCCAGGCATGGATCCAGCACACGGCGCTTCGCCTCGTAGTGGACGCGCGGCCGGATGAGCGGCGACACGACATCCAACCGGTCGCCGAGCAGATAGAGCGTCCAGGCGAGTTGGGCGACAGTCTCCGCTGCGAACAGATCCACCGTCGGCTCCTCGACGTCAGGTAATCCGCCGCCCGCTCGCTGCATGTAAACGTGCGCAGGATAGCCCCAATAGGTTTCCTCGCACGTCGTCCAGATGCCGTTGGCGATGTCATCCAGGAAGCGGCCCTTGCCCTCGACCGCTTCCGCCAGCACCAGGTCGCGGAGCGGATGACGCCTGCTGTCGTTCACGCGTTCGTAGTTGCTGCGGTTGCCGGTCCGCTGGAACTCCATGAAGAGCGTCGCGGGCAGCGAGGGCCAGCTATAGCCCAGCGCCCGCTCGGCCCGGCCGACGTAGAAGCTGCGAGCGTCAGGTGGCAGAGCCGCCCAGGCTCCGTGATCCTCCACCGTCGGATAGGGACGCCAATCGGCCCGGGGAATCACGATCGCCTTGAGTGTTTCGACAGTGTAGCGCGCACTGAGCATTGCCTTACACAGCTCCTTTCAGCAGGGGACCCATCTTGCATGCATGTATAGGCCGCATCCCCCGCCTGGCAAGCGACCTTTGATGTCAGACACTCCCTGTGCGCGTTCCAAAGCGTGTCCTCCGCACCCCGAGGCGCGGAACGCGCGATACGGCTTAGCACACCATCAGATGCCAGGCACTTTTGGTGGCTCAATAACAACGTTGGCTTGCGGCTGCGATTTGCAGTATAATTCTCTGTAGCGGTTGCCGAGCCCTGACCTCCCGCCGAATCTCACGATTGTCAGGTGTCACTTCCGAGGGAAGCCTCCGCACCCAGCCGCAGACGACACCCCCCGTGACGAGGGAGCGCTTCACATCGCTGCTGGGTTATTACCGAAGGCGTGAGGAAGAGAGTGGCATGGGCGAACATAGGAGCACACTGATCGCAGGCAGCTTTGTGCTTGCGCTGCTGCTGACACTGAGTCTGGCGACCACCACCAGAGCGCAGGTTCCTCAACAGGTCGACGTTCTGACCGTAGACGGCACGATCGACTCGTGGGTCGATCGCTAC
Organism: uncultured Chloroflexia bacterium; assembly: GCA_963775195.1. Classification (GTDB taxonomy): domain Bacteria; phylum Chloroflexota; class Anaerolineae; order B4-G1; family SLSP01; genus PWVB01. The sequence continues at coordinate 1,093,970 of CAVZIC010000013.1, read as the reverse complement.
ATCAGCAACGAGATCAATTACGCCCAGGGCGTTGGGGCAGGCGCGGTCGTCATCGTCCTCAACACGCCAGGCGGCACGCTCGGGGCGATGCAGGATATCACCACGCGGATGCTCAATGCCCGCGTCCCCACCATCGTCTTCGTATATCCGGCGGGCGCGTGGGCAGGCTCTGCAGGCACCTTCATCACCCTCGCAGCCAACATTGCCGCGATGGCGCCCGACACGACGATCGGCGCGGCCCATCCCGTGGACGCGACCGGGCAGAACATCCCCAGCACCGAGCAGACGAAGATCACGAACTTCTCCATCTCGATCATCCAGAACATCGCCCAGGAGCGGGGCCGCAACGCCGAGTGGGCCACGGAGGCCGTGAGCAGCAGCATCGCCGCCACCGCGCAGCAGGCGCTTGATCTGCACGTCATCGACCTGATAGCCACCGACCTTAACGATTTGCTGAACAAGGTCGACGGCCAGACTGTCACGACCGCAGCCGGCGCGATCACGCTTCACACGCAGCAGGCCCCCGTCATCACGCGCGACATGAACGTGGCGCAACAGTTCTTCCACACACTGGTGAATCCGGACGTCGCCCTTGTCCTACTTCTGGTCGGACTGCTCGGGATCGCGCTCGAGCTCTTTAACCCCGGCGCCATCGTGCCCGCGGTCACTGGTGGCATCTGTCTGGTGCTGGCTTTCATCACGTTCGGCAGCTTACCGGTGAACTGGGGCGGCGTGATCTTGGTCATACTCTCCGTCGTGCTGTTCATCATCGACGTAAAGGTGAACAGCTTTATCCTGACCGCGGGCGGCTTGGCGCTCTTCGTGGTTGGCGCCCTCCTGCTCTTCTCGGCCAGCAATCCCTCCTTGCCCGAATTCCCCGCGGTCACGGTCTCACCCGGCCTGATCGTCGGACTTGCGGTGGTCATGGCGGGGTTCTTCCTCTTCGTTCTGGGGGCAGCCGTGCGCGCACGAAACTATCCGGTGTTGATGGGCAAAGGGCAACTGGTCGGGGCGACCGGTACGGCGACATCCGATCTGGGCCCGGAGGGCGTGGCGCAGATCAGGGGACAACTCTGGACGGCAATCGCCAAGGGCGAGCATATTGCCAAGGGCGATGCCGTTCGGGTCGTGGACGTGCAGGGACTGCGCCTGTACGTCGTCAAAGCGAACCAAGATAACGGAATTGAGTCGTAGTATGAGTAGCATCGTGATCAGGTCATGCGGAGGCGTAAGATGAGCGGAGTAGCAGCGTTCTGGACATTGGGTTTCTTCATTGTGTTGATTGTCGTCATCCTCCTGTTTGTGGCGATCAAGGTGGTGCGCGAGTACCAGCGCCTGGTCGTCTTCAGGCTCGGGAGGTGCGTAGGCCAACGCGGCCCCGGACTGGTGTTCCTGATCCCCCTGGTCGATCGCGCGATCTGGGTCGACCTGCGGGAGAAGTTCCTGGAGGTGCCGCACCAGTCGACCATCACCAGGGACAATGCCAATATCTCGGTGGACTTCCTGATCTACTGGCAGGTGGCAGATCCCGTAGCGAGTGTCATCGAGGTGCAGAACTTCGCCGGCGCATCGCAAGGTATCGCAACAACGACGCTGAGGGCTGTCATTGGCGACATTATGCTGGACGACGTCCTCGCCCAGCGCGAGCATATCAACACCGTGCTGCGCACCAAGCTCGACGAGGTGACCGAGCGGTGGGGTAACAAGATAACCGCCGTCGAGATCCGGGAGATCCTGCCGCCGCGCGAGATCCAGGAGGCAATGACCCGGCAGATGTCGGCCGAGCGGACGCGCCGTGCGGTCGTCACCGAGGCCGACGGCAAGAAGCAGGCCACGATCACGGTGGCAGAGGGTGACAAGCAGTCGGTGATCCTGCGAGCTGAGGGTAACCGGCAGTCCCAGATCCTCTCTGCCGAGGGATACGCGCTCGCCCTGGAGACAATCTTTAACGCCGCCAAGGGCATCGACGCACGGACGATGAGCCTGCAGTATCTGGATGCCCTGAAGGCGATTGGGGCCAGCGCAGCGACCAAGTTCGTCATCCCCGTCGAACTCATCAATATGCTCAAGCCCTTCGTCAGCTACGCGGACGAGGCACTGACGAAGACCGAGGGATAGCACTGCGGAAACCCGGTTCGTAGGAACGACTTCAGTCGTTCTGGCAGCAGAAGCCGTCGGAACCGCGGAAGCGGTTACTACGAACCGGGTTCGCCCAGTGCCTCCACCAGGAGCACGAGCAGCGGCAGCGCCATACGGGCGAGTTCTACGTTGGCTTCGCCCTCGTCGGGGCCCGCTGAGCGCCGTAGATCCCGCTGGATCGTCTCCAGGACAGAGACTATCTGCCCAACCAGGCCCTCGCGCACGGTGTCAGCCTGCGTACCGCCCAGCCAAGCTCGCAGTGCCGCACCATCGATGGAGACCCAAACCGGGTAGCGCGGATCCAGCGTCGCGGTGACGTCCAGCACGCCCGTGAGCCGCTGCTTGCGGCTATCGTATGCGATCGGGCGACCGTTCAGCCGTGGCACCCGGCGAGACAAAGCTGCCGTCGCCGGGTGACGGATAAGGCGATCCTGTGCCTCAGGCGTCAGGCTTCGGAGAGCGGCCGCACGCTCCTGCTCGGGCCGTGGGGGGATAGTCTCCGGCATCTTGGCGTCGCCCACCGCGTGAGTGCGAAGCGTGCCATTCTTGCGCAAGCCAAACTGTGCCTTGACGCCCGCCCGGCCGGCCAGCGCGCCCACGGCGTGGTCGAAAGCCGCCCACGCGCAGAGATAGGCAGCCACGGAATCCTCACCCGACACCCCCTGGGCAAGTTGCAGCAGGCGGCGGGCCGATGGTAGCGTAAGCGCGCCCATCGCTACAGCGCGGCCCCGATGCGTTCGTAGAGGATCGACCGGTTGCGGTGGCCCACCTGGGTGATCAACCCCATCTCCCGCAGGCAGTACGCCATCTGCTGACCAAAGCGCCGCGCACGGCCGACGGCCTGCGCCACGTCTGCCGTGGTGAAGCGGCGAGGGAGCGTCTCGGGGATCAGCGGCACAAAGTCATCCGGACGGCGAAGGCGCCGGCACTCGACGACGTCGAGCAGCTCACGGTCCTCGATGACCCAGCCCTTACGGCGCCACCCGCGTCGCTTGTCGTAATGGCGCAACTCATCCTCCCGGGTGAAGACAATCTCGACCGAGAAGTTCGGGTTCATCACCAAATCAGGGAAGCTGACCAACTCCGAGAAGAGGTCGAGGGCCGAGCCACGTCGCGGGGACTTGCGCCGCGCCCGCTCTGGGACGGGCGCACCCTCCCCCGGCAGCCGCACGATCCACTTCTCCCACGCGATCGGGTAGACGAGAAGGACTCGATGCGTCGCCGCGAGCGCCTGAAGCTTTGGCTTGATCGACGCAAAGCTCGCCGTCTGGATCTCAATCAACTGCTCCCCCCGCACCACGTCGACGATGTACCCGTCGACCGGTACCTCGGTCTCCGCATCCTCCCCCGCATACCACGCCTTCAGCGCGGCGTGCAGCGACTTCTCGTTGTAGGTATTGATCATCTGCTCGCAGCTACAACTCGCTCGTCGTAGACCATCTGAACTGTCTCACCGGGCTGGAGGACCAAGAAGTCGTCGCCCCAGTCGCCGTCAAGCAGCCGCTTGATGAGGATCAGGTCTCCCGCCATCCGCTCGAAAGTCCAGCCTCGGCGGGCGGCCTCGGCCTGAGTGTCGGCCTCCACCTTCGTGCTGTCGGCCACACCCATGTCGATGTAGGCCGCGCGGTTATAGTGTGCCTGCCACGCGCCCATCACCTCCATCAGGTAGTCGGCGTTGTCCTTCCCGTACTTCTCGACGTACTCGTCGTACATCGAGGCCACATCGTCGAAGCCCTCCGCTCCCAACGAGAGCGCGGTCTTGCCGCCGTTGCGCTCGACGTAGTCCTGTACGTACCAATACGTGCCGGGGTTCGCCGTGAACTCACGCTGATATCGCGCCCGCCCGCCGAGGAAGAGCGTGATGCAGTCGTGTGCCCGCGGCATCACCAGGGGCACACCTTTGGCGATCAACCCCGCCGTCGACTTCCCGCAGAGCCCGTAGGCAAGCACGATCGCGTCGTAGTGTCGCTCGCGGTCCTCCGCTGCCGCGTCGATCGCGGCCTGCAGCCGCGTCCGCAGGTCCGGCGGGTTGCTGTGCCACCCCAGCCGGAAGAGCTCCACGTCAACGGTATGCGGCGAGCGCGCCGCCGACAGATAGACGAGGCGCGCCAGCGCCTCGCAGGATAGACACCTGAGATACATAAGGAAACCTCGTAAGAAAGGATAAGCCGCGCCACACGGGCGCGTGACGATTGAGAGATGGCGCCGATTACGTGTGGAGGGAGTATAACGGAGCCGCCGGAGTGGGTCAAATGAGGTCTGCGTCGTGCATTGGCAGCCTGCACAACCCAGCCCATACCGAGATGCCGTCTCACCTCTATGGCCGCAGACCCCTCATTGACCCGCCCTTCTCGCAGCCTATACTGTGAACGGGGTCTCGCCACTGGCAGGGAGATGGCCACAGGGTGGTAGGACCCTGCTCAGAGGAAGGAAGCGGGCCTTGAACGCTGTTCCGATCGTGGATTCGCACCTCGATCTTGCTGAAAACGTGACGCTCTTCGGGCGCGACCTGACCCTGACCGTAGCCGAGATGCGCGCAGCTGAGAAGTTGACAGGCCGGCAGGCAACCGTCTCGCTGCCCGAGCTTCGGCGCGGCGGGATCGCCGTGGTTGTCGCGACCGTGACGCCAGGGTTCCGGGCGGAGGACATTCACGTCGACTTCGTGCCCCGCTCGGCGATTTACGCCGCGCCCGAGGAGGCTGAGGCCCAGGCACTCACCCAGATCGCGCTCTACGAGAAGTGGGAAGATTGGGGGTACGTGCGGCTCCTGAAGTCGGTCAACGATTTGGAGGATCACCTGCAGTTGTGGCAAGACGACCGAACGCCGGGACTGGTGATGCTGATGGAGAGCGCAGACGCCATCGTCCACGTGCGCGACTTGCCCCGGTGGTGGCGGCGAGGGCTGCGCATGATCGGTCTCACCCTGGGCAACACGCGATACGGCACCGGCGTGGGCGGTGGCAGCACGACCTTCAGGCACGGGTGCCTGACCGCCGAGGGCGTCGACCTGCTGGAGCAGATGGACGCCCAGGGCTTCATCTGGGACATCGCGCACCTCGCCGAGGAAGGGGTCTGGCAGGGTCTGGACCTGGGTATTCGCCGCGTCTGCGCCTCCCACGCGAACGCACGCGCTCTGACGCCGACCGACAGGCATCTGAGCGACGACGTGATCCGCGCCCTGGGAGACCGTGACGGCGTCATCGGCCTCGTCCTCTATAACGGCTTCCTCGAGCCACGCTGGCTCCAGGATCGGTCGATTGTCGTGACGCTCAACGAGCATCTGCAACGCCAGGCAGCGCATATGGCAGGGATCTGCGGGTGGGCACATCTGGGCATCGGGTCCGACCTCGACGGCGGCTTCGGCTTGGAGGAGAGCCCGGCAGAGATCAACTCGGTGGCCGACCTGCACGAGGTGGGATCTGCCCTTCCCAACGACGCGCGAGAAGCCGTGCTCGGCACCAATTGGCTGAGCTTCCTCAGAGCCAACTTGCCGCGGGCCTCGTGACCAAATGACCTGCTCTGACGTCGCCCACCAACGTCTGGCCAACCAGGGAATATCGCGACCGATATCCGGGTCGCCGGCGGACGTGGTCGCGTGGTTGGGTGCCGTTCAGGCCCAAGACTACTATGGGGCCAAGTGGGCGCTGGGATTGCGGTTGCGCGGAGCCACCGACGAGGTCGTCGACCGGGCCTTCAACGAGGGCGCCATCCTGCGAACGCATCTGCTGCGACCCACCTGGCACTTCGTGACGCCTGACGACATCCGATGGCTGCTCACCCTCACAGCGCAGCGTGTCCACATCGCTAACGCTCCCCTATACCGCAGGCTGGAGATGGATGACACTCTCTTCCGGCACACCAACACCGTGTTAACAAAGGCCCTTCAGGGCGGCGGCCAACTCACGCGTGACGAGCTGCAGGGCGTCCTTCGAGGCCACGGCATTGCGGTCGATGATGGACAACGCATGGCCTACATCATGATGCACGCGGAATTAGGCGGCGTCGTGTGTAGCGGGGCCCGCCGGGGCAAGCAGTTCACATATACCTTGCTTGACGAACGTGTGCCGCAGGTCAAGGCCCTGAACCACGAGGAGGCCCTGGCCGAGCTCACGCGGCGCTACTTCACGAGCCGCGGCCCGGCCACGGTGTATGACTACGCCAAATGGTCGGGGCTGACGGTGGCCCAGGCCAGACGGGGCCTCGAAGCCGTCGGCGACGAACTGGAACACGAGACGACAAACGATCGCGACGTCTGGTCCCCGAGATTGCCACGCCCGGCAGATGATGCCGCCCCACGTGCCCACTTACTATCCATCTATGACGAGTACATCTCCGGATACAGGGACCGAGATGACATCATCGAAGCGCATCACGCCGAAGTGCTGAGGGAGACGGGCGCCGCCCTGCAGTACACCATTGTCATCGATGGGAAACTGAGGGGCACGTGGCGCCGCACCATCCAACGAGGTGCAGTAAACGTCGAGATCCGCCCCTTCACCCCTTTGACACAGCCGGATCGGGACGCTATCGCCGACGCAGCACGACGGTACGGCGAGTTCCTTGACCTGCCGGTCTCAATAACCTAGACTACTCCAAGGAGCTACAAGTAATGTTCGCATTTGAGACAAGCACTTACATCGACCGGCCGCCCCAGGAGGTCTTCGACTTTGTGACGACCCCCGCGAACAACCCACGTTGGCAGCGTGGCGTCGAGCTGTTCGAGTGGACCTCCGAACCCCCTCGCGGCGTCGGCTCGAAGTTGCGGATGGTGGCCAGCCTCGTTGGCAGGAGCGCGGAAGCCGCCGTAGAAATCACAAGATGGGATCCGCCCAACGAGTCGACCTCGCGGGCCATCAGTGGGCCGGCCACCATCGAGATGGCGGTCAAGCTCACACCACAGGGAGGCGGGACCTACCTGGTCCTCGCAGTCCACGTCGAGCTCGGCGGTGCCTATCGGCTGATGGAGCGTATGGTCAGCAGACAGGCGGAACAGCACATCGAGTCGAGCCTGGCTACATTGAAGCATATGCTGGAACATGGTGGCATATAGAGCAAAAGGTTGACAGCCACCTCCCCCACCCTATCATCGAGATGGCGACACACCGGTCGCTCCATCCAGGCTCACCCTATCCCGGAGGTACACAGTGAAGATCACCAAACTCGAGACGTTGCTCATCAAACCGCGCTGGCTCTTCCTCAAGATCCACACCGACGAGGGTCTGGTCGGCCTCGGCGAACCGATCCTGGAGGGGCGCGCCAAGACCTGCGCCACCGCGGTCGCAGAGCTGGAACCCTACCTCATCGGCAAGGATCCCACCCGTGTCGTTCACCACTGGCAGGCGATGTATCGCCACGCCTTCTACCGCGGCGGCCCACTGCTGACCAGCGCGTTGAGCGGCGTCGACCAGGCGCTCTGGGACCTGGCGGGCAAAGCGCTCGGCGTTCCCACCTATAAGCTCTTTGGCGGTCCCACCCGAGATCGCATCCGGATCTACAAGGGAGGCGCGCATCCCAAGAACATCAAGGCGTTCATCGACCAGGGGTTCAACGCCTTCAAGACCGGCGTCTTCAAGGATCGCCCTGCACGCATCGTCGAGAACAAGGCCTTTATCGACGGAGCCGTCGCCCACTTTGCCGAGATGCGCGAGATCGCCGGGCCCGAGATCGACATCGCCATCGACTTCCACGGTGCGATTAGCCCGCAGACCGCGAAGATCCTCATCCACGAGCTGGAGCCTTACCAGCCGATGTTCATCGAGGAGCCCGTCCAGTGTCAGAACGTCGACGTTCTCGCCGACTTGGCCCACAGCACGCATCTGCCAATCGCGACCGGCGAGCGGGTCTTCACCAAGTGGGGTTTCCGCGAGATCCTCGAGAAACGCGCGGCGAGCATCCTGCAGCCCGATCTCTGCCACGCAGGTGGCATCACCGAAGTGCGCCTGATCGCAGGGATGGCTGAGGCCTACTACGCCGCTGTCGCACCGCACAACCCGCTCGGGCCCATCGCGATGGCGGCCTGCGTCCAACTCGACGCCACCATCCCCAACTTCATCGCGCAGGAGCACACGACGCTGGGCGAGGGCTATCTCAAGGAGCCCTTCACCTTCAAGGACGGCTACGTCGACCTGCCGACCGGGCCCGGCCTCGGGATCGAGCTCGACGAGGATGCCATGGCGGACAAAATCGACCACGACTGGCTCAACCACGAGAGCTACGACGCCTTCGACGGCTCAGTAGTGGATTGGTAATAAGGATCCTATCCCTTAATTCCCGTCAGCGCGATCCCTTCGACAAAGGTGCGCTGGGCGGTGACGTAGACGGCGAGGACGGGTAGGAGCGCCATCACGGCGCCCGCCATCAGCAACGGCCAGTCGGTGTGGCTCGTCTGCTGGAGATATGAGAGCGCCACGCTGAGCACGGCCAACTCGGGCGAGTCGGTCATAATCAGGGGCCACATGAAGTCATTCCAGGCCCCGAGAAAGGTGAAGACCGCCAACGTGCTCAGCGCCGGCTTGCCCAGCGGCAGGATGACGTGGCGGAAGATGCCGAGGGGCGAGCAGCCGTCGATGACCGCGGCCTCCTCCAGGCTCGTGGGCAGCGTGAGGAAGAACTGGCGCAGCAGGAATGTGCCGAAAGCGCTGGCCAACTGGGGCACGATCAGCGCCTGGTAAGTATCGCGCCAGCCCAGCAGACGCATCAGGATGAACGTCGGGATCATCGTCACCTGTGACGGGATCATCATCGTTGCCAGGTAGACCGCAAAGAGGGCATCGCGCCCCCGAAACTGCAGCCTGGCGAAGGCGTAGGCGGCCATCGACGAGGTGAGTACCACCCCGGCCGTTCGCGCCGACGCGACGAAAAGCGTGTTGAGATAGCTGCGCCCGAACGGGATCGACTCAAAGACGGCCGGGTAGTTGGACCACAGTGGCGGCAGCGGCAACCCAAAAGGTCTGTCGATCACGTCGATCAACGAGCGCAGCGAGGTGTTGACCATCCAGAGAAAGGGCAGCAGCGCCAACGCAGCCACGGCGGAGAGCGCGATGGCCCTCACCCACCCCCTACCCCTTCCCTCTCCCTTCCCCGTCGGAACAGGCGAGGGAGAGGATTCCGGTCTCCCTACTCCCGTCGGAATAGGCGAGACAAGGGATTCCGGTTCCCCCTCTCCCGTCGGAATAGGCGAGGCAAGGGATTCCGGTTCCCCCTCTCCCGTCGGAATAGGCAACGGAGAGGATTCTGGTTCCCCCTCTCCCATTCGGATGGGAGAGGGGGTTAGGGGGTGAGGGCTCCTACTCATACGTCACCCACCGCCGCTGCAGACGAATCTGGGCCAACGTGAGCCCAAAGATCGCCGCAAAGAGCACCCAGGCCAGCGCACTCGCGTACCCCATATGCAGCGACAGGAACGCCCGCTCATAGATGTAGTAGACGATCGTACTCGTGGCAAAGGCAGGCCCGCCGCCGGTCAGGATGTAGACCTGCCCGAAGACCTGGAACGTCGTGATCACGGCCATCACCACAACAAAGAACGTGGTAGGTGAGAGCAGGGGCAGCGTGATATATCGGAATCTGCGCCAACCCGTCGCGCCATCCACCGCCGCCGCATCGTAAAGGTGTTGGGGGATCCCTTGGAGCCCCGCCAGGAAAATGACCATGCTGTAGCCCATGCTCTGCCAGACGCTCATCAGGATGACCGACGGCATTGCCCACCGCGTCGACGTCAGCCACTCGATGGCCGGCAGTCCGAGGGCAGTGAGACCCGCGTTGATCGCACCAAAGGGGGCATAGATCCAGCGCCAAACCATGGCGACGGCCACAGTCGAGGAGACGACCGGCATAAAGAAGACCGTTCGATACAGGGTGCGGCCCCTGAACTCCCGGTTGAGCACAAGGGCGAGTGCGAGCGAGACGACGAGCAGCAGGGGCACGACCCCGCCGCTGTAGGCCACGGTGTTGACCGCCACACGCCCGAAGACGGCGTCGCCAAGGATCTCGCGATAGTTCCGCAGCCCGACGAAGTGCGGGCTGCCGATCAGGTCCCACTGCGTCGTGCTGAGCACCAGCGAGGCCACCACCGGGCCCAGGGTGAAGAGCAGAAACCCAACCAGGCTTGGCGCCAGGAAGAAGAGCGCCCACAGGCCCGGCCGATGGGGTGATCTGTATCTCACCGTAGTCTACGGAATGGCGTCCGGCAGTCGGGAGGACCTAGAGAGCGGGGAGTGAGGCCCGGATCTCTGCGACCCACCACCCGGCGTTCGGTATCCAATCTACTGCGCGCCCAGCATCTTGTTGAAGATGTCGTTCATCGATCGCAGCGTCTCGGGTACGGGCTTGAGCCCCATCGCCATCAGAGGCTGCTCGTTGCGGAAGACGGCCAGCATATCGAGCATCTGCGGGGCGGAGAAGATCGGTTTCGAATACGGCACGGATTCCAGGAACGCCGGCCTCACCGCGAACTCGCCGGACTCGGCCAGCGCTTTCAGCGCGGGCAGTCCTCCACCCGCACCGACGATGACCCGGACGGCCTCCGGGCTCGACAAGTACTTGATCAGCACCCAGGCTTCCTCCGGGTGCGCGGTATCCGCCGACATCGCATAGCCGTTCTCGGCCATCGGCGTGACCCGCTCCTTGCCCATCGCGAGCTTCGCGACATCCCAGCGGAAATTCGTGATCTGGGCAAAGGGCACTTGCGCCCCGACGTTGTCGTAGATCATCGCGACGTGCCCCGCCATGAACATCTCACGCAGCGGCGTCTGCTGCAGCTCGGCGACGTTGGGCGCGACCTTGTATTTCAGGGACAGATCGTAGTAGAACTGCACGGCCTCGACCACCGCCGGATCGGTCAGGGTGCAGCGTGTGGGGTCGCGCTCGTTGTCGAAGACGGTGCCGCCGTTCTGCCAGATCCACGGCCACAGGTTGAGGGCCGTGTCAGACCACCCGTAGCGGATAACGCGCCCGCTCGCATCCCGCTCGGTGAGCCGCTGGGCGGCACTCAGCAGTGTGTCCCACGTCCACGTGTCGTCCGGATAGGCCAGGCCCGCGGCGTCGAAGGCGTCGAGGTTATAGTAGAGCGCGTCGACACTGAAGTCCGCCGGTAAAGCATAGAGCCTGCTATCGCGGGTCAGCACCTGCAGCGTCAACGGGATGTAGTCGTCCAGGTTGAGCTCGGCATCGCCGGCAACGTAGGGCGTCAGTGCCTGGAAGGCTCCCTTCTCCAGAAAGGCCGGGAACCACTCGTTGCCCAGTGATACCACGTCGGGAGGCGTCCCGGACGCCAGGAGGGTCTGAAGCTTGGTCAGGTAGTTAGTGAAGTCCGCAACTGTCACCAACTGCACCTTGATATCCGGGTGCGCCGCCTCAAAGTTGCGCACAATCTCCTGCTGGAGTGCCACGCTCTCGCTGCCTCCCCAGGTCGACCATTGCAGAAGCACCGTGCCCGGTGGAGCCTCCATCGCCGGCTCTATGGCAGCAGGTGTCTTCTGGCAGGCAGAGAGCGAAAGTAGGACCAACAGCACCCCGGCGACCGAGGCACCGCTCCGCCCCTTCCTGCTTCCGGTCCGCCGCAGCATACGCAGCCCGGCCCAGAGGATCAACAGTCCCACCGTTTGCACGATGGCAAGGATGACAACCGGGATGACCAGCGACAGCGTCGGTCCCATCTTGATCACGAATGCGAAAGCGAGGATGGGCAATGCCACAATGTTCTGAATGGGCGCGATGACGCGCCACCACCATGCGGGCACAGGCTGCTGCACGACCAGGCCAAAGAACGCGCTGATCATGGCATGCAGCAGAAAGGGCACACAGGCCAGGGCGACCAGCCCGCCGACCAGCGTCAGGATGCCACCCCACGCTTTTTTCATCGCACCATGCCTCCTATGAACGGGGATTACCTTGCGAAGGCGCGAACAGCCGTCTCGACGAGGGGCCGGCTGCCGCTAAGGCGCTGGCTCGCGCTGGTATCATCCCACCGCGGCGAGACGGGCGATCACCTCGGCGCGACGGTCAGCTCTCCGACCTCGGCGCCCTGCGGCAACCAGATCTCCAGCGTGCCCGGATAGCGCTCATTGGTAGCGGTCAGCGTACCATTCCACGTGGCCTCATAGTCACCCGGCACGAGCGTGACGATGCACAATGGCGCATGGTGCGCCGCGCCGTAGTGACGCAGCCTTGCCGTTAGCCTACGCGCGTCTGGGGCAACGTCAAGGGCCTCGATCCACAGGTCCAGCCCTGTGGTGAGCCGGCCGGGCCTGTGGTAGGCGCCGAACCAGGAAAGCACCGGCGTCGACAGCCCGCTGAAGTGGTGCCAACCGGCACCCCGTCCGGTCTGGAGGATGAAATGCTCGAAGCAATTATAGGAGCGCGCCACCTCGGTCTGCCAGACGTCCAACGCCGTCTTGGCAATCCTGTGCGCATCATCAGCGCATCCCAGATCCAACAGCGCCTTCCAGAAGAACCACTGATGTGGCATCCATACGGCCCCGTTCCAGTAACCGTCGGCGCGATAGTATGGCGCTGATTGATCCACGGTCGAGAGACCATAGGGCGACCACATGCGCTCCCGAGACATCAGTGCCTCAGTGAGCCGTGCCTCCTGCTCGGGCGTACAGATACCGGCTACCAATGGCGATGCACCGCCCATACCCATGTTGTAGTTCACGCCGTCCGCGTCCCGCAGAATGCCGGTCGGCTTGCCCTCGTCATCGTGGCACACGTAGCCGAAGTAGCCGGACTCGTCATCCCACGCGTGAACCTGAAGGGCACCTGAGAGCTGTCCGATGTCATCGTCGAACTCGGCGGTCGTTTCGCCAAGGGCCAGAGCCATCATCCGCAGGATCTTGGCCGTCCGGATGACCTGTGCGGTGCTGATGACCGGCGTCACAGACGACTCCAGTCCGTACCTGTGAACGTGGACTTGGGGCGGATAGTCATCCCAGCCGCCGGAGTTGTAGAAATAGTCCCACGTGCGGATCAGGCCCGACTTCAGGCCGCGCGTTGTGGAGCTGCCCCATCGACCTGCGAGGAAGCGGTGGTATTGGGCCAACCTCGGGTAAAAGTAGCGCAGCAGCGCCTGCGACTGCGTCTGATGCCAGAGCTCAAGAAAGAGGTAGAACTGGGTGGGCACCGGGCTCCCGTGGTGGATGAAAGCAGCATCGGGGGTACCGGGTCTCGTCGTGTAGGCGTTGAGATTGTCCAGGGCGCGATCAAGATCAAACTCCGCCAGGCCCAGTCCGATGAAGCCAGCATCCCAGGTGTAGAGGCTATCCCACCAACGTCCGGGCGTGTAGTGGCGGATCCACGTGCCCCGTGTCCGAACGGGATAGACGACATTGGACAGAACCGTAGCTGCCATCCGCGTCTGGCTTTCGACGTAGGCATCGCCGGATGGGTTGGTGGCGACGGTCTTGCCCACACGGATGGCCCTGCCGCGCGCTCGTGCGTGCCGCTCATCCCAATCGGCATCAGACGGGTCGAAGTCTGCCAACCTTGTATAGACCGACTTGGGTTCCCCCCGGCACACCAGTCCCGTGATGACGCGCTGGCTCTTCGGAGCCATGAAGATCGGGCGCTGGAAGACGTTGGTGTAGTGGCCTTCGCCAGCCCCGAAAAATGTGTGGCGAGTATGGTTGTGGACAGAGAGATGCAGGGCTGTGTCCAAGTCATCACAGAAGAACTCACGAACCTGGAAGGGTATCTCGGCGCCGGACCGTGCCCCCCATGCGAACCCATACGTCATGCCCAGCGCGTCGTACAGTAGCACCAGCGAATCAGGTCTTGGTCCCGGCAGGCGCTTGGGGACATAGCTCCATGGCTCCGGCTCGAATGAAACATCATCGAGCTGGCTCGTGTCGACTACGGCAAACCCGTCGATCTCCACGCTCTGACCGGGTTCGTACGAGGCAAGCGTGAGGAGCACATCGCCGGACAGCCGGTGATCCAGCGGAATCTCCCGAACAGCGACCTGCCCGGTGCCTCGCAGTCGGACGGGACGATCGAGCGCGCCAGGGAACCCGACCTTCGCTTCAGCCCGATCGTCCAATCGGTATCGCAGAACCACAACCGGATAGATGAGCTCCTCTGGGAGCTCTACCCGGTAGATGACGGCGTCCCCTTCATTCAACCCAAACCCCTGTCCCAACCCAACGCCGCCGACGAACCCGCTGACACGCACCTCCCCGCGGGGATGACCATCGTACGTGAGATTCGCGCGATGAGCTTCGTGACCCAGCGACAGGAACGCGTAGTCGAGCGCATCCACCCAGACGCCCCCTGATGGCACGTGGACGCGCGACGCGCGCAGGGAGTTGCCGCCGACCACACTCTCCGGAGGAAGATGGACGGATGCCATCCAATGCAGAACGAGGTTTTGTGGTTCGTCGCTGGCGTTCACACACGTGGCCCGAACCGCCGTACAGTCATCTCCACCGTCGTCGTTAGCCCTGTAGAAGTCTATATCGGCGTAGACCCTATCCTTCCAGACGAGCTGGTGGCGGTGCCGGAAGAAAGAGAGATCAGGCGCCGCTTCCCAGGGATGGTACCCCGACTCCCAAAGCACGTTGGGGGCATCCACGCCGCGACGGTAAAGGCCGGGAAACACACTCAGGTCGAAGCGAACACCGGACGCCACGTCGTGAACATGGCTGACGCCCATGTAGCGTTTGGTGTAGGGCCCCCAAGTGGACAGACGCAGATCATGTGATCCCTGCAGCGCTTCGAAAGCGCCCCGGAAATACGTCGGTTGACGCTCCATCGGATCGTTCAAGGTCCTCGGCCCTCCATAGAAGCTTGGGGCAAGGCGCCGCACAACAGTCGGCAGCCTACCGGAATGCACCCTGCCTACAGATATATCATAGATCAAACCATCGTGAATTGCAAGGGTCAGATGGTCCAGGAAGAGCAACAAGGGATGTTGTGCCACGCGGAACTGGTACGAGGATGTCTCCCGATAGCGGAGTCAAATCATCAATCGTCTCGCCCACCCAGAAAATGCGCCCAGTGACGCGTTGCGCTGGCGCGGCTATCGTCCTGGTTGACCACAGTGAACCCCGCCTGCCTGAGGAAGTCGGCGAACTCTTCGGGCTCGTAGCGTGCAAAAAAGCGAGAGATGGGCTGTTGGTATCCTACGGCCTCCCAGGTCTCACCCGTCCCAACCTGGACCGAAACGAAAAGGACACCGCCCGGCTGGAGCAGGCGCCGGATCTCCCCAAGCGTCGGCAGGACTTCGGCCTTGGGGAGATGCAGGATCGCGGCATTGCACCAGACACCACGGAAAGTGCCATCCCGAAGGGGTGGGACACGCATATCCATCTGCAGCAGCGGGCCGCACACATGATGACTGGCCTCTGCCAGCATGCCGGTCGACAAGTCCGCCCCCACAACACGGACCCCTCGCGCCTCAAACCACGTCATGTCGCGGCCGTGACCGCAGCCCAGATCCAGGACCACCCCACCGGCACCGACTGATGCGAGGAAACGCCCCGCAGACCCAACAACCTGCGCCGGCATCTCCGCGTTCACCAATGCGTAGCGCGCCGACACCCTGTCGTAAGCAGCCCGGTGTCCAGCGTTCAGGCTCTCAGATCTGAGAGGCCCTTTGTCCGGCTCGGCCACGTACCCGCACCCCCATCCATAGGATCGCCAACGCCACGAGGGGCATGAGCGCCGCCAGGCGGAAGGTCATAGCTCCCCCGACCGCGTCGAAGAGTCGTCCGGCAAGGACTGCACCAATTGCGGCAGCCAATCCCATCATCACGCCACTATAGAGCCCCTGGGCCGTGGCCTGGGTACCCGCGGGGGCCATGTCGGCCGCGTACGCGACCCCGGCGGTCCAGGCCGCGGAGAAGGCCAGCCCGTGGAGAAGCTGAATGGGCAGGACGAACCATGCAGAGGGAACCAGGGAGAAGGCCAATCCCTGAACCGTGCCCGACAGGAGTGCGACGGAGAGCAGCCCGCGCGGCCCCAGCCGCCGCAACAGATAGGGCGAGACGGCCCACACCGGGATCTCGCCGACGGTGCTGAGCACCAGCGCCACACCCATCAGTCCCTCGTCGGCCCCCAGCGAGGACATATAGAGCATCAGGAAATTCACCTCGGTCGTCATGTAGAGACCACCGATGAGGGCCGCCAGCAGGAAAACCAGCCATGAGGGATTTGACAACAACGCACGCACGTCTGACCGGTACGAACGCTGCACAGTTGGGACCTTTGTGACCGGAATGGCTGCAGCCATCAGGCCCGCGCAGGCCATCAGGATCAGGTATCCGACAAAGGACCACGTGAGGCCGTACCGCTGGATGACGAATCCGATCAAGAGCCCACCAACACCCCATCCAACGGCGCCCCAGAGGCGCTGAGTCCCGTACCGCTCCCGATGCTCGCCGAGCAGCCCGATCACTGCACTGTCAGCAAGCGGCATGACCGGTGCCCCGAGGAGCGCCTGTGCCACCACGATGGCGATCAACACAGCGTAGGACGAGGCGAGCGAGAGCACCAGCACCGCCAACCACGACCCGACAATCGCGGCAATCCACAGGGCCTTGTGGCGCTGGCTGGCGTCGGCCAGGGCACTCCACAGGGGCGCGGCAATCAGCGTCACGATCGGTGCGATTCCCCGCAGGACACCAATCTGGCGACCGCTGAAGCCAAGCCCGCTGTAGTAGATGGCGAGAAAGGGCATCAGGCACGCCGATGCCGCATAGAAGCATGCGTAGAAAGCACGCGAGAAGCCCAGCGCACGTGCATCGGTCTTCGTCATCTACCGCTGAGTCCCCACACCGCCGCGGCGACCAGGAAGAGCCCGTACACGATACGTAGCCGTCCGAGCACCTGCGACACCTGCTTCGGCGTCTTGAGGGCCAGGGCATCGAGAAGAGGGCGCTCGAAAAAGGCAGCCTGCCCCCTGCGCCGGCCCCGCACGATCAGGAACCCCTGCAGTGCGACGACCACGCCCGCAGACACAATCGCGATCAGAAGTGTTGTACCGAACATCAGAGGCTAGACTCCTACTACGTAGATTGGATACAATAGCTGCCAAACGAGCACCGGGCGTTACCCGGCCGATACCGGTGCGGTCTCACGACCCGGCTCGTCCTGCGTAAGGGTCTCAGGTAGCAGGAACCCGAAGATCAGGGTTGCCGCAAGCCCCGAAGCAGCCATGGTGAGTGCCGCCGCAGGCAGGGCCAGCGCATCGGCGACGAATCCCACGGCAGACGGCCCGGCCGTGCCACCGAGATCCCCGACCAGGCGCCAGACACCGAGGAATTCCCCCCTCGCGTCTGGCGGTGCAAGATCGGCGCCCACCGTCATCATGGCACCGGAGCTGAGCCCATTTGCCAGCCCGATGGTCGTGGCACATGCCAACAGCCCGCCGAACCCACCCGTCAAGGGCACGAGCGCCATCCCGACAGCCTGGATGCCAAAGCTGGGCACGAGTGAGACCTTGCGTCCGAGGTTGTCCATCACCCAGCCGGCGGGGAGGAACATCATCATCTCAACGGCGGCCGCGATGCCTACTAGCAGCCCAACCTGCTCCACAGTGAGACCGATAACTCCCGAAGCATAGAGTGGGATGATGGTATCGCGGCCCGTACGGATCATCTGGACGAAGATCTGGCCCAGCCCGGCAGGCACCAGCACGCCTGCCTGCTCCCGGAGCATCTGCCGGAAGGGAAGCCTGTGCGCTCTATGCCCGGCAACAGGGCGCACTGTAGCTGTGCCCGGCACTTCGGTCGAGCCGCGCCGAGCAGGAACAAAAAAGAGAACGCACAGGACGGCGGGGACGCTGATCAATCCGGAGAGCAGAAACGGCATTCGCAGTCCCCACGCCGCTGCCGCGAAGCCGCCGATCAGCGGCCCGATGAACTTCCCGACACGGTTGAGCCCGCCGAACAATGCCATGGCGCGACCACGGCTGGCCACCGCAGCATGTTCAGAGATGTAAGCGTGGCGAGCCACGCCAAAAAGGGCGACGCCAAACCCCGACACCAGCCGGTACACGAACGCTTCCTGGATCGAGCCGGCCCACACGAATGCGATCGTCGAAACGATCATCACCAGCATTCCCAGCAGCATCGCGCGCCGCTGACCGAGACGATGCAGCACGAGCCCGCTCGGTAGATCGGTCAGGAGCATGCCCAGTGCCTGCGCCGACGTTACGGCCCCAACCCACCCATACGAGACGTCGAAACTCTGGGCGTAGTAGGGGAGAACCGGGATCAACAGGCCGTAGCCAAGGAAAATGGCGACCGAAGGGACATAGAACGGCAGGACCAGCGGATCGCGCAGCAGTGCCTGCACAAACGGATGGCGTGGACGACGGTTTTTCGATCTTGTCATATAGGGCTGAACCTAGACCAGTGTGACGAATAACAGGCGACCGACCATCGTCACGCGCCGGTCTCTCCCGGCTGCCGTGCCGGCATCTCAACCGCCGCCGCACGCCGCTCGTGGACATTATACTCGAAGGACTCGGGATAGCGGGGCGGAAGAAATGAGACCTCATCGAGTCCGGCCAGGGCCTCGGCATTGAGATGCCACCCGGCGGCCCCCAGGTTGTCCTGGAGTTGGTCGATCGTCCTTACGCCCGCGATGACGGAAGAGATGCCCGGCCGCTCCAGGACCCACCGGAGCGCGACCTGCGCAGGGGAACGACCCAACTCACGTGCGGTCGCCAATAGCACAGCCAGCGTCTCATCGGCGGTGGCCGCGAAGAACCGTCCGTGCCACGCCCACTTCTCCGCCGACCGTGTGCCCGGTACCGTGCGCTCACCTGGCTGGTACTTGCCGGCCAGGAAACCGCTGGCGAGCGGCGCCCAGGGCACAATCCCCACGCCCTTACTCAGACAGAGGGGCACGAGTTCCTGCTCGATGTCGCGCACGACGAGGCTGTATTGCGGCTGGTAGCACACAAACCGAGCAAGATGGTTCACGTCGCTGATCCAGAGCGCCTCACTCAACCGCCACGCCTGATAGTTGCTGCACGCGATATAACGCACCTTGCCCTGGTGCACCAGGTCGTCCAGCGCCCGCAGCATCTCCTCAAGCGGTGTCTGGATGTCAACGTGGTGTATGTAGTAGACATCGACGTGGTCCGTCCCCAGGCGCCGCAGGCTGGCTTCAATGGCGTCCATGATGTGGACGCGCGACATCCCCGAGTCGTTGGGCCCGGGACCCATCGGGTTGAAGAACTTGGTCGCCACCACGGCCCGCCCACGTCGTCCCTTCAGCGCCTTGCCCAGGATAGTCTCAGAGGCACCTTGGCCATACCCGTCGGCGGTATCAAAGAAGTTGACACCCGCATCCAGGGCCAGATCGACCAACCGCAGAGCCTCGGCCTCGTCAGTTCTCTGACCGAACGTCATCGTCCCCAGGCAGATCTCCGATACCTTCAGCCCGCACTCCCCAAGATTCCTGTATTCCATCTCTTTCCCCTCACCCTGCAAACAGCCCGGGAACAATCGCTCTTAACAGCCGCTCGGCATTGCGATGGCAGATATTGTGCCGGTCCTCATCCGTGATCGCCGCGTTCATCAACACGCCGATAGCTTGGTGCGGATCAAACCACGGCAGGTCAGTCCCAAAGAGCATGCGGTCCGATCCCGCCTCGCCAACGAACTTCTCGATGATGCCACGGTCATCGAAGACCGCCGTCAATTCCAGGAACACATTGGGAAAATCCCGCACGAGCTGAACCGCGGCGTCCCATGCCCCATGACAGGAGTGGCCCAGCAGCAACCTGGCGTTGGGATAGCGCTCGGCCGCTTCACGGACGACGTCCTCGCCATCGTACCGACTGCCACCCCAGGTGTGCGCCAAGACCGGCAATCCGCGCCCGTCCGCGAACTCCCAGGCCGGTCGGTAACGGTCATCGGTCAGGGCTATCTGATGGTAGTCCGACAGGAACTTGAACCCGAGATAGACGTCCGGGAAGAGATCGTCGAACGTATCGAGGTCGCGCGTGATCTGCTCGGGGTAATTCGGGTTGATCATGCAGTATGCCCGCAGGCGATCGGGAAACCGGCGCACTGCGTCGATACTGGGCCGGTTGGCCAGGTCGGGAGAGTTGAGCGCGCTGTGATGCGAGAAGGTCAACAGTCGCACGCCTGCTTCGTCCATCGTCCGCACCATGTCGGCTGCATCGCCCCGCGGGAAATAGATCGAGTGGTAATGCCCCATGTGTCCGTGCATGTCATAGATCGGACATGACGCAGCGCGGCCCTTCTCCCAGAACTCACGGGCCAGTTCAGAATCTCGTATCATCGTGCCC
This sequence comes from uncultured Chloroflexia bacterium, assembly GCA_963775195.1. GTDB lineage: Bacteria > Chloroflexota > Anaerolineae > B4-G1 > SLSP01 > PWVB01. The sequence continues at coordinate 1,073,569 of CAVZIC010000013.1, read as the reverse complement.
CTCATAGCATCGCCTCCTCGATCAGACGCTCCAGGTTGCCGTGGGCAATCGCTTCCTTTGCCTCCACCGGGATCTGCGCGTGCTTGAGAGCCATCATCATCCCGCCGAAGTAGGACTCGGGGAAACCGCTCCCATAGAGCAGGTGGCCCGCACCGTAGTCCGCGACCAACGCCTCGATGCCGCCGTCCAACAAGTATTGCGCCGTGTCAACGTAGAAGTTCGCGTAGCGTTCCAGCAGGGGGCGGAACATCCGGTCCTCGCCCCAGCAGCCGTGGTCGCAGACGACGCACGTGAGCTTCGGAAATGCCGCCATCAGGTCATAGACAATAGGCCACGACACCCCGCGCCTCAGCGATAGCATCAAGGGAACGCGGCGGTCCACCATCTCCGATAGCAGTGCGCCCATCGAGACCTCATTGAGCAAGAACCGGTGGGACTCGGGGAACGTGCGCAGCGCTACGACCCGCGCCGCCTTCATCCGCCGGAAGAGCTCCGGGGGCGGCGGGAACTCGTGCGCCTGGTTCGGCAGCACACGCCCAACAGCCAACCAGCCGTTCGTGAGGCCTCGATGGCCTCCGCGAGCATCTCATTCCCGGTCTGTGGGGCGACGTCGTGCTGCGCAATGTGCCACACCAACGCCCTGTCGACCCCGGCACGGTCCATCTCGGCGAGCAACTCATCCGGGGATGCCACCGGCGCCACCGGTCGTCGTGCCGGCAAGCCGAAAAACGCGTTGCAGTCAAAGAACCGCATTGAGCCCCTCCTTATCCACCTGCAGTCTCGGGAACGGCAAACTGCCGCTCGTAGAGCTGACGATAGAGGCCGCCTTCCGCCATGAGCGCCTCGTGGTTGCCCTGTTGCACGATCTGCCCGTCCTGCAGGACGAGGATAACGTCCGCCGACAGGATGGTGCTCAGACGGTGCGCAATGACCAGGCTGGTACGTCCCTGCATAATGTGCTCCAGAGCCTCCTGGATCAGGGCTTCGCTCTCAGAGTCGAGGTGGCTCGTTGCCTCATCCAGGATCAAGACACGTGGATCCTTGAGGATCACGCGCGCCAGCGCCACCCGCTGCTTCTCACCGCCCGAGAGGCGGTAGCCCCGCTCCCCGGCGATGGTGTTGTAGCCGTCGGGGAGGCTGGCGATGAAGGCGTGGATGTTCGCCGCGCGACATGCGGCCTCGAGTTCAGCGTCTGTGGCGTCCGGCTTGGCATAAAGCAGGTTGGCACGGATCGTGTCGTGGAACAGGTAAGTCTCCTGGGTGACCATCCCCATCGCTCCGGACAAGGCGGTTAGCTTGATGTCCCGCAGATCGGAGCCATCAAGATAGATGCTTCCCTCGGTAGGATCATACAGGCGCGGCAGAAGGTAGGTAATCGTCGTCTTGCCCGCGCCACTCGGGCCCACCAGCGCGACTAACTGGCCGGGCTGCATCTCGAAACTCACATCTTGCAGTGCCCAACGAGGTTCGAGAGACTCGGCCCCGTTGCTGCCGTCGCCGTTGCCGTGAAGCTCCTCAGCCCGGATTCCGCTCTTGGTCACCTCGTCCTGCTGCGCAGCCCCACCTCGCCAACCGCCCCGGTGGACCGTGCCCAGGTGGGGCAGGTCCCCGCCGCCTGCATAGCGGAACCAGACGTGATCGAAACGCACGTGCCCTTCGGGTCTCTGCAGCTCAACCGCTTCCGGTCGATCGCCAATCTCGATCGGGAGGTCCAGCACCTCAAACACACGTTCGAAACTGACCAGGCTCGTCGCAAACTCAACCTGTGCGTTGGCCAGTGCTGTCAGGGGCTGATAGAGCTGCTGCAAATAGCTGCTGAAAGCAATGATGGTACCGACGGTCAAGGCACCGCGCAGGACGTAGTGACCCCCGGCCCAGAAGACCAGTGCCGTTCCAAGGGCGCCCGTCAGACCAAGGCCGGTGAAGAAGATGCGAGCGACCATGGATCGCCGAATCGCCATGTTCTTCACCTCCGTCGCTCTCTCGACGAACTTCCGGTTCTCGTCTCCGGCCCGCCCGAAAACCTTCACGAGCAGCGCCCCACTGACGTTCAGCGTCTCATTCATCAGCGCGTTCATCTTGGCCTGCACGTCCAGGTAATTCCGAGTGATCCCTCGAAGACGCTTTGCCACCCGGCGCGCAGGCAGCATCAGGAGGGGCAGAATCGCCACGCCGATCAAAGTGAGGCGCGGGTCAAGTGAGATCATCACGGCCAGCGTCGTCACCAACGATACAATGTTGGACACCAGGTTGACCAGCGTCCCGGTCACGGCCTGCTGGGCGCCGCCGACGTCGTTGTTGAGGCGGGACATCAGTTCTCCCGTCTTCGTGTGGGTGAAGAAGCGTAGGCTCATGGCCTGCAAATGACCATAGAGCGATTCGCGGAGATCGCGGATGATGCCTTCCCCGGCCCTGGAGCTGAGATAGGCCTGGCCAACCCCGATCAGCCTGCCGGCAATCGGGATGCCGATCAGGCCCAGGGCGAGTAGGTTCAGCAACCCGGAGTTCTTGTTGGGCAACGCCACGTCCACCAACTGCCGGTACAGCAGGGGAGGCACCAGATTCAGCAGCGAAGTCACGGTGATGGCCACCATCAACAGACCGACCGTACCCCAATAGGGTCGCGCATACCGCGCTACCCGAACAACCAGCGCCCGATCGACCTTGGGCGGACCCTGCTGTTCGTCGTAGCGAAGCAGCGCCCCCCACCCCCCACCATGGAATCCCATACGATGTCTACCTCCTGGATGTTTAGCCAGCTAATTATATGGGTCAGCCGGGGATTGTCAAGCGCAACACGCAACAGGGCATAGGGAATAAGCAAGGAGGAACAGAGAACAGGCAGGGTTCAGAGGCTGTCCCCTATACCTTGTTCACCGGCAGTGTGAAGGTAAACGTGGAGCCCTGGCCCGGCGTGCTGGTGGCGTGCAGTGTACCTCCATGCAACCTCACCAGCTCCCGCGCGATGGCGAGGCCGAGGCCGCTGCCACCACTCTCGCGTGATCGCGACCGCTCGCCCCGCCAGAAACGCTCAAACACGAACGGGAGATCGTCAGGCGGGATTCCTACACCGGTGTCGGATATCGTGACCACCACGTCCTGATCCGCCTTAACGGCCGACAGCGTGACGACGCCTCCCTCTGGAGTATGGCGGATGGCGTTGGTGATTAGGTTGGCGCCCACCTGCGACACGCGCTGCCAGTCCGCCAGAACTGGTGGCAGCGACTCGGGCAGATCGAGGACGAGTGTGATCCCTTTGTCACCGGCTAACGGCCTGAAGTTGACCTGAAGGTCAGACAACAAATCGACGATGTTCGTGGGGCGCAGATCGAGCGACAGTTGTCTTGCCTCAGCAAGGGCCAACACGCGTAGGTCCTCGACCAGGCGCGTGAGCAGCTCGGTCTCCTCCAATACCGGCGCTAACTGCTCGCTGGTCGCCGGGTAGACCCCATCGAGGATTCCTTCGAGTCTGCCGCGGATGACGCTCAGCGGCGTACGCAGCTCGTGTGCCACGTCGGCGGTCATATTGCGACGCAGCTCGTTGGAGCGCTGCAGCGCCTCGGCCATCGTGTTGAACGAGGTCGCCAACTCCCCAATCTCACCGGGATAGGCCTCGTCTACACGGATGGCCAGGTCGCCCTCAGCGATGGCGCGCGTCGCTTCCGTGAGCGCCGTGATCGGCTTACTGGCCCGATGAAAGAGTACCGCGCCGATCACGAGTGTGGACCCTATGACGATCGCCTCCATGAGGGCCAGTCGCACCAGCGCAACGCGCAGGAGATCGGAGCGCGAGACCACACGAAAGAGTACGCCGTCGCCCTGACCCGCGACCGCGAACGGCATCACGAGATAGCCCACCGTCTCACCGTCCTCGGCGATCGCCTGCGCGGCCGCTCGCTCCTTGGTCTTGAGCGTGTCGCCGACGCGGCTTGGGTCCGAGCTGGCGATGATTACACCGTTCACGTTCGCCAGGGCGTAAGGCAGGTCCCACGATTGGTCCCACGGCCCCCACCCCTCGCCGGTGGGATAGCTACTCACAAACGCGACGACGCCCTGCCAGCCGCCGTGGTTCGCGTAGAAAGCGCCCAGCCGATTCGCCCACAACAACGTCTGCGGTGAACCGTACTGCGCAAGATCGGTCTGGATCTTCCCGACGGTCGCAGTAACCGAAACCGAGATCCCCGCGACGATCACCATCAGCACGACGACGAAGCTGAGCAGCAGCCACCAGAAGAGCCTCAGCCGCTTGAAGAATCCTCGTTCCTTGTGCACCGGCGGCCTCACCTACACGTCCGCCAACTTGTAGCCGACACCGTAGACCGTGAGGATGTGTGTCGGGTTGCGGGCATCAGGCTCGATCTTCTGCCGCAGGTTCTTGACGTGGGAGTCGATCGCGCGATCGTAACCCGCGTACGCGACGTCGTAGACTGCCTCCACGAGCTGTGCGCGCGTGAAGACGCGTCCCGGTTCGCGCATCATCGTCTCCAACAGATCGAACTCGGTTGGTGTGAGCAGCACCTCGGTGCCCGCGACGGCAGCCGTGCGCCCGGCCAAATCCAACGTAACGTCGCCGACGCTCAGCACCGAGGCCGGTTGGCCGTGGCCCTCCGCCGTCCGCAGGACAGCCTTGATGCGCGCGACGACCTCGCGAGGGCTGAAAGGCTTGGTGATGTAGTCATCCGCGCCGAGTTCCAGGCCCACCAGCCGGTCGGCCAGATCGACACGCGCCGTCAGCATAATGATCGGCGTGTCGACCAGCGCCGGGTCCTGCCGGATCTGGCGGCAGACATCGAGGCCATCCAGCGCACCGGGGAGCATCAGATCCAGCACCAGCCCATCCGGTCGCTCACTGCGGACGATCCGCAGAGCCGTCGCTCCGTCGCGGGCCGCGATCACGCGGAAGCCTGACCGCTCCAGGTAGTCCCGCACGACCTCGACGATCTGCGGCTCATCCTCGACAACCAAGATCGTACGCTCGACCATATCTGTGTCTGACTCCCCTACGATGACCCCACGCGACCTGTCCGACCCCATCTTAGCAATACTTACCGCCGATGCCAGCAGAGAGTGACGATGGACGTGGGACGGGTGATCGGAGGGGCCCGCGGTCAATCGTCACCGAGCGTTCGTCACGTCTGGTTCTACCGCAGGTCGCCTTCCGCCGTCACGACGAACGTCGCGTACGCCGCCGCCGGCACCCGGACGTCAAACCCCGTCTCGGCCCCCGGCGCCAGCGTGCCCACCACTACCGTCGTATCGATACTGGTCACGACGCCACCCGCGTCAACCAACTGTCCGGAGACCCGCGCGTTGCCCACGGTGGACCCGGTGTCGTTGCGCACGACGCCCGCCAGATGCACGAGGCCCGCCGTCTGGTCTACGACGTGGGCGTCCACTACGGTCAGCGGCGCCGAGCTTCCGGTCCACGCCTTCACCGGAGACCCACCCGCGTGCAGCCGGTAGCCCGTGTAGTCGCGGGCGTAGGCTTGCACCACGAAGGCACAGCTCTGGCCCGGTGCCAGCGTGTAGCTGTTGAGCGCGGCGTCGAACGGGCCGTAATGCCACGGATCGGTGGTGTAGAAGGTCGCTTCGATGCCGATGTCCTCGTAGGTCTGGGTGCCGTCGTTGCGGATCGAGCCGGCGATCTCGTACGTGCCGCCATCCGCCAGCCGCACGCCGTCCACCGTGATGGTCAGCGGCGGCGCCGGGTCCACGTCGGGGATGCGCGCCAGCGCGACGTCATGCACCGACGCCGCCGCCTTCACGCCGGTGACAGCCGCCGCCGGCGCACCGGAAGGCATCCGCGCCGCAGGTGTGCTCGTCGCCTCCCCACCCGTACCGGCCTCCGTGACATCGGCCGGCGCAGGCGTGGGGGTTGCCTCCGGCTCCTCTGTCGAGACGGCTACGGGCGTCGGCGTACTCAACACCAGCGGGGCCCACGGGGTCAGGTGAGCGCCCAGTGCCTCTGCCTTGGGCAGCCAGGCCTGATCGTTCGCCGGCGCCGGCACCCCCGAGTTCCCGGGCCCGGTGCCACTTGTGACGGCCGCTCCCGGTGGGCCGGCCTGCATCCGAACACACGCCGCGACCAGGAGGGTCGCCGCCACCGGCATCACGGCCCGGAGCAAAGCACGCCCTATCTTCATTCTCTCGTTCTCCATTCTCGGATTCATTGCCATTACTCGTACCGTAGCGCCTCGATCGGGCTCAACTTCGCCGCCTGGTTCGCGGGATAGATCCCGAAGAAAAGTCCAATGGCGGCGGAGAATCCCACCGCGAGCGCGACCGAGCCCACCGTCACAACCGCGCTGACCAGCCCTGTCAGGTTGACGAGCTGACCCATCCCAATGCCGATCACGATACCCACGGTGCCCCCGAGAAGGCTCAGGATCATCGCCTCCATCAGGAACTGGAAGAGGATGTCCGAGCGACGGGCGCCGATCGCCTTGCGAAGCCCGATCTCGCGGGTCCGCTCGGTCACGGAGACAAGCATGATGTTCATGATGCCGATGCCCCCCACGAGCAGGGAGATGCCCGCGACCGCCCCCAGGAAGAGCGTCACAGTGTCTGTCACCGTGGTTGCTGCGCTCAGCATCTCGGCCTGGTTCACGATGTTGAAATCGTTGTCATCCTGTGGGCCGAGCTGATGCTGCGCCCTCAGCACGTCCTCGATCTGGGTCTGGGCCGCCGTGACCGTGGCCTCAGACGTCGCCATGATATCCACACGGTTGACTATAAGCTCGCCCAGCGGGTTGCGCGCACTGGCGAGCTTGGTCTGCGCGGTCCCCAGCGGCACGATAATACTGTCATCGGTGCTGGCAAACATCGATCCGCCCTGCGCCGCCAGGACGCCAATGATCGTCAGCGATGTCGTCTGCCCGGTCGCGACGCTGTTGAACTTGAGCTTGAGGCCCACCGGATCGAAGTCACCGAAGAGCTCATTGGCGACGTTGGCTCCCAACACGGCGACCTTTTTGCCAGCGTCTTGGTCGGTGATGAAGGCACCGCTCGTCAGCTCCAGGTTGTAGAGCGTCTGGTAGTCGGGCGTCGTGCCCACCGCGGAGACGCTGAAGTTGGTGTCGCCGGACTTGATCTGTCCATTGACGGTGTACGCGGGCACGACCAGCGCGATGTCGGCGGGGTTGAGGTATTGCTCCAGAGCCCCCACGTCCTTCGTCGTGATCCAGCCGTGCCCTCCGCTTGCGCTACCGCCCACGGGGCCTGTCGAGCCCGGCATCACGATGAGCATGTTCGTGCCGATGCTGCTGATCTGCTCGGTCACCGTCCGCTGCACGCCCGCGCCGATCGACATCAGCGCGATCACGGCAGATACGCCGATGATGACGCCTAACATCGTGAGCGTTGAGCGCAGCTTGTTCGCCAACAGCCCGTCCAGCGCAACGCGCACGTTCTCCCACAGATCCGCTAATTGCGTGATCATGATCGCTCCCCCACTTCCTCTCCAAGCGCTGGCTCGTCAGGCTCGCGGTCGCTGCGGCCCGTTGACACGAGCTTACCGTCGAAGAGCCGCAGGACGCGCTCGGCTTCGCCCCCGATCGCCTCGTCGTGAGTCACCATCACCACCGTGATGCCGCGCTCCTCGTGCAGCCGGTGGAAGATCCCCAGCACGTCGGCGCCGGACTTCGAGTCCAGGTTCCCCGTGGGCTCGTCGGCCATCAAGATGCTCGGACTGCACACCAGCGCCCTGGCGATAGCCACGCGCTGGCGCTGCCCCCCGGACAGCTCCGATGGCCGGTGGTTCCTCCAGCCGCCAAGGCCGACCATCTCCAGGGCCTCCTCGGCACGCGCGCGACGCTCGGATCTCGGGACCCTCGCGCCGTCACGACTGTACTGCATCGGCAGCATCACCTGCTTGATCGCGGAGGCTCGCGCGAGCAAATTGAAAGCCTGGAAGACGAAGCCGATCTCGTGGTTCCGCACGGCGGCCAGTTCGATCTCGGTCATCCGGCTCACGTCGGTCCCGTTCAACACGTACCGGCCCGACGTGGGGACGTCGAGGCACCCGATGATGTGCATCATCGTCGATTTTCCGGAACCCGACGGGCCCATGATCGCCACCCACTCGCCCTTCTCAATGTCAAGGGAGACACCGCGAAGCGCGTGGACCTCGACCTCGCCCATCCTGTACACCTTGGTCAGGTCACGAATCTCGATCAGACTCATCTCAGCCACCCTTACGGCCCACCACCATCCCGAACCCGCCACGGGGCACCGATCCGTTCTGAGAAGCCGTAGATGAAGGGATCACCACGACGTCGTTCTCCTGCAACCCCTCCAGGATCTCGGCAGAGGTGTCGGTCACCAGCCCCAACTTGACCGGGACCATCTCGAAGCCGCCGCCCGCGGTCTGGCGCGCCACGTAGGACTCGCCGCTGACGGTCTGCACAGCCTTGAGCGGCACAATCAGCGCGTCCGTGGCGCTCGCCGTCACGACCTCGACGTCCGCCGTCATCCCCAGCCGTAGGGCAACGTCCGTGGCGTCCAGCGCGACCGTCACGTCGTAGAGGACGACGCCCGACTGGCTCGTGGGCATAGGCGCGATATGGGCGACCGCACCCGGGATCTCGACACCATCAAACGCGTCCAACGTGACCTTTGCCGGTTGTCCCACAGAGACTTGGGCAATGTCCGACTCATCCAGCCCGATCTGTACCTCGAGCGTCGACAGATCCACCAGGTTGGCAGCCATCTGCCCGTTGCTTACCATCTGACCCAGCGTCAGGTCCATCTCGGAGATCGTCCCGTCGATTGGGGCCAGCACTTCTGTGTCCGCCACGCCCTGCTGTGCCGAGGTGAGACTGAGTTGGGCCTGTTGAAGCGATACCTGCGCCTGCTCGACCTGCAGACGTGCATTCTTGATCTCGCTGTCGTCCGGGCTCTGGGTCGCGCTGTCGAGGCCCTGCTGGGCGCTGACGACCTGGCTCCGGGCGCTGGCGACGCCACTGTCACCTACGGAGGCGGCGTCGAGGTCGTAAGCGGCCTGCGCAACCTTGAGCGAATCCTGGGCCGAAACGAGATTATCCTGGGCCGAGTTTCGCTCGGCCTGGATCTGAGCGCTTAGGCGGGGGTTGCCCAACTCCCAGTCACGGCCGGGGTCGAAGGCCGTGTTGTAGGCGGCCACGGCATTGTCGAGTGCGCGCTGCGCCTGCGCTAGGTTCACCGACGATGAGGTAAGTTGGTCGTTGGAGAGCGAGGCCTTCTTCAGGGCCTCCTGGTACGCCTGGTTGGCCGCGGCCAGACTCGCCTGCGCCGAGGCTACGGCGTTCTCATCCGGCGTCCACGACAGCAGATCATCCAGGCTAAGCTGCGCAGACGAGAGGCTGACCTGCGATTGTTGTACGGCCAACTTTGCATCGGCCAGGGATCGCTGTGCGTCGGTGCCGTCCACTCTTGCGAGGATGTCGCCCGCTTTGACTGCGTCGCCAGTCTGGACCAGGATCTCGGTGACACGACCGCCGGCCTGGAACGGGACCTCGACCTCTTGATGAGGCACCAAGCTCCCCGACCCCTCCACCGTGATGAGCAGCGTACCCCTCTGGACGACCACCGTCTCGGGCGCGACCTGGGCCTGCGCACTGTTCTTCGCATTGGAGAGCACACGATAGCCAAGGAGGATCACTGCTAGGACTACCACCGACCCCACGACCAGCCACCACCGTTTCTTCATGTTCGAGACTCCTTCCAAAGCCGTAGCCGCGTACTACGCAAGCGGGTATTGAGGTGATACACACAATCCGCGGGAGTTTACCGGCAGATTGTGGAGAAATCATGGAGGACCCACAGAGATGTTGTGGAGGAAGGGAGCCATAGAAAGCGAATAGGGGACAAGGAGCGGCCCGAGGGCCTCCTCCCTGTCCCCTATTCCTTCTCCCTGCTTCCCTGATCCCGCTAGATCTCGAGGTATGCCTTCCAGACGGCCGGCACCTCGCCGGACGCGACGACGTAGCGGGCTCGCGGCGTCTTGGGCTCCCACAGCAGCTTCATATTCGCTTCATGCGGAAGCCGGTTGGCTTTGCGCTGGTTGCACGGCGCACATGCACAGACCGTGTTTCCCCAGGTATTCTTCCCGCCGCGGCTCACGGGCAAGACGTGATCCACGGTAAAGTCGTGCCTCATGAAGATCCTGCCGCGTTGCTTCTCGCCGGCCTCCACGCCGCAGTAGGCGCATGTATATCGGTCGCGCCGCAGAACAGCCTCGCGGCTCCAGCTCACACCACGGCGCGGCACATTGATGTAGTAGCGGAGGCGAATGATGGTGGGGATGTGCCACGTGCTGGTAGCGCTGTGCATTTCTATCGATTCGGAGCAAGCCGCTTCTACACGGTCTCGCAACAGAAGCGAGACCGCACGCTTCGCCGGGATAATATCGAGTGGTTCGTAACTCGCGTTCAACAGTAAGACGTTGGATGTCAAGGCTAACCTCCTCCACATCAGCCGAGCCTGAACATCTGCAGCCGGCAGCCGTCACAATCCTCCCTCACACCAGTGTAGCAGGATTGGGTTGATGGCCTGTTAACGTCAAGTTAGTAGTGATACAGGGGAGCATTGGGACACTCGTGCTCCCCTACAAGAAACAGGGGATATAAGCACACCCGGCCCCATATATGGGGTCAGTGCCTTGTTAACAGGTTCACCCTATTGTACACACATCAGGGCGGAGGGCAATCGGCGGGCGTAGAGCCGGCCGACAGCGGTCCCTAACAGCTCCCCTCTTCCTCCCGTGAGGCACCCCGTTCCAGGTAGGCGATCTGGACTGGATCGAGCCGCGCCTCGGCCGCGCCCAGCGTGTCACGCAAGTGCGCCTCCGTCTTGCAGCCGACAACAGGGACGGTGACAAACGGTTGCGACAGGAGATACCCCAGCACGACCTCACTGACGGTTAGTTCGCTCTCATCCGCGATATGCTGGAGCCTCTCATAGCGCTGGACGTTCGCAGTCCTGGGATAGGTCCGCCACATGCCCGGGGGTCACAGAATCCAGGGTCCCCGCAGCCAACTTGTGGAACAGACCGCCTGCCTGGGACGAGAACGGCACGGCGGCCAAACCGGACTCCGCGTGGAGTTGCCGCAATTCAGCTGTCCATGACCACGATCCCTTGCTCGGCCATCACCTCGGCGTCGACCACCCCCAGGTTCCAGAGCATCTGGTCCGCCACGAAGCCCTGGAAGTCGTGGAGCTCTGCGTAGGCCTGAGCCTCGCGGATTCGGTCTGCGCACCAATTGGAGCACGCGAAGTAGCGGAGTTTGCCGGCTGCTACCTGGGTGTGTAGAGCCTCCATGATCTCTCCCACCGGCCGGAGGGAGTCGTCGCGATGCAGGTAGTAGAGATCGATTCTCTCTACCTGCAGGTTCAACAGGCTGGCATCGACGTCCCGTGCGATATCGTCGGGCGAGAGGCGCGGTATATGCATCGAACTTAGCTCTGGATGCGCACCTTTTGTGGCAATCACAACCCGATCCCGGTTTCGCCGTGCCTTGAGCCACCGGCCCAGCGTCTTCTCGCTGATGCTCAGCTCGCCGGGTATCCAGTTGGCGTAGACCAGTGCCGTGTCCAGAAAGTTGCCACCCGACTCGGCGAAGATGTCCAGAAGCCGGAAGGCCTCCGCTTCGGCAACGACCGTCCCGAACTCGCTGGTCCCCAGACAGATAGGCGACACCGACAGTAACGTATCCGGCAGATGCAGTTTCTCCATAGCGACCTCTCCATAGCAGCGCACTCTCATCTACGTAGATTGTACGTCATCTGAGCGCCGAACGGAAGGCGAATCTGCAGACGCGCGGAACTACCCAATCCCCAACCCAGCCCTACCTCTGATCCAACTCATTCTGCTGCGCTGGTGACGTTGCCGTCACGGTACAGAGCAAAATAGACCGTGGCTCTGAGATGAGCCGTACAGAATGGCGGTTGAGAGAGGGTATAAATGACCAAGCATAAGGCGGCAATTGGGGTTGTGGTCGTCGCGGTACTGTTGGTTAACCTGGGACTGGCAGGCTTGGGCCTACACCTGAGCCCATCAGGCCTCAGCGCAGCTACCGGGTCCATCGCCGGTGGGTGGTGGATGGCGTCCGGTACCATCGAGCAGGCCGTACGGTCACTCGATTCGCATCACGTGGCGGGCTCCGTCACCTCACCAATACTGGCGGCCCGGCTGCAGAAGTGGATGAACTATGGATTCTCCTTCGAGGGGCCGTGGCAGCCACACGAGCTGTCTGTGATGCTCGACGTCCTGGATGCCTACGGCACGACGCTGGGCGACGCCCGGTTCGCACAAATCATCCAGGCCGGCGTCGTCGCCGGAACCGCCGGCGCGCTGACCGGCATCACCTTCGCACTCCAGCCCAGTGGCTACTTCCCATCCGCGGCCTGGTACGCGCGTTCGGGCCAGATCAGGATCAGCTCAGATATCTTCAACGATGCGTTCATGTATCAGCAGTATCACTGGAGCTTCCTCGATGGCAGCTATGCTTCCCACAGTCCCGATATCACCATCCAGCACGTTGTCTTGGGCCACGAGATCGGTCATGTCGTCATCGACGGACTCAATGCGGAGGCTGTCGCCTCAAGCGTTGACGACGCCTCGCTTGAGCAGGTCTATAGAGACCTCATCCCGATCGAACAGTGGCCGCATCAGGGGGCCTCGGTCACGGAGAACATGGCTACTGAGCTCTCCGTGTGGGCGCTGGGAATCAGGCGGACCCCACAGGTCGCGGTGTTCCGCACGACCTACCTTAGAACGACCCTCGCCGGTCCGGGTTGGCCAACGGTTGTGCACGCAAGGCTTGCCCCGGACTTGGTCGCATCAGCGCCACGGTAATGGACCACGTGGCCTCCCGACACAGGCAGGGGCCGACACCTTACCCGTCGGCTGGCCGCGGATGTCGCCACGCAGCACCTTCTCAGCGTAGGCCGCAACCTGCACGTGGAACGGCTCCACGAGCCCAGGCAGTTCCTCGAGGCTGATGAATGCTGCTTCGGACACCTCCGGGCTTGGACGGAAGTCACCGCCGGCCATATCACAAAGAAAGATCAGGTCGAGTCGGCGTAGGGCCCGGTCGCCCCCAATGACCAGTGGGTGGAGTGCCCGGATCTGATAGCCGGACTCCTCGTGGATCTCGCGCTCGACCGCGTCGGTAGGATCCTCGCCGGGCTTTATCCAACCGCCTGGCAGCCCCCAGGGATACGTTCCTCGATACGTATGCTTGAAGAGCAGGACACGTCCCCGATCGTCCAACACCACCGCCATCGCTCCCACCATGAACTTGGGGAGCAGCAGCCACTCGATCCGCCCCTGCAGCCGGCCGGGCAACTTGCGCCAGACCGCCAAAAGCAGGGGCTTCAAGCGTGGTAACTTCACCGGTGTCTCCCGGCCCTACCCGTCGGTTGGCGGAGCGCGTGATGCCTCGACATAGGTGAGGAGTATACGCGACCGCCCGGAGAATGCACGGGAAACGCTGCCACGGTCTCCGGGCCTTGCGAACGTCCAAGCTCGAAGCCCCGAGAGCAGTGTGCCGGGGCTCGGGCCACCTTCGCAGGGTTGGGGTATAATGATGGTGTGCGCACAGACAGGGGAACTACCTTATGACGTCCGACCCGAACCTCGACCTGACCGGAGCAACCGGCGAATCCGAACCGCCTAACAGGCGCCTGGGCTGGCTGATTGCTGTCACCGCGGTAGCCCTGGTCGCTTGTCTCGTTGTCACGTATATTCTCTTCCGGGCGGTCTTCCCCGGTGGGGGAGCCGCGCCCACGATCCCGTGGACCACCCTGACGCCCGTCGTGGATGAGACCTCTATGGCAATCTTCGCCACACCGTCGCCCACTGTCGACACGTCCGGCTGCGAGCCCGATGCGGAATACGTGGCCGATGTGACCATTCCGGACAACACGGCCATAGCCCCCGGCGAGACCTTCCTCAAGGTCTGGCGCGTGCGCAATAGTGGGACCTGCCCCTGGGTAGAGGGCTATACGCTGCGATTTGCCGAGGGTGCCCAGATGAGTGGCCCGGCTACCGTCCCCATCCCGGCTGCTGCACCCGGCGAGGTCGCGGAGCTCTCGGTCAACCTGGTCGCGCCCACTGAGCCGGGAACGTACAGGGGTAACTGGCAGCTCTGTGTCGGCGAGGGGACCTGCTTCGGACCCGTGCTCTACGTCCAGATCGTGGCGGGCGCCACACCATCTGTGGGCATCACGCCATCCGCGGCCTCTACAGCCACAGCCACCACCGGTGCCGCCCCTACGGAGACCCCCACGACGGCACCTCCTAGCCCTCAGCCGTCGGCGAGCCCTGAGCCCTCCGACGCCGGAGCCAGCGCATGGCTTGTCAACGGTAACGGGCAGCTCGGCGTCCGGGAGGTGGCCTGGGATCAGGTCCTGGGTGACTTCGAGGCGGGCGGGGGAGAGATCTACCTCTCCCTCTACATCGTCGCAGAGGCGACAGGCGAGGGCGGCGTCACCTTCAACCCGCTGGACATCGCCGTGGTCGATGACAAGGGCGACGTCCACGGGATCTTGATCCTGGAGCGCAAGGACCCCGCATTCAGCCTCTGCACAGCCAGACCGGACGAGCCCTGCGAGGGCTGGTGGACCACGGTGCTGCCCAACAACGATCGTGCGAGACGCGATCTCGTCTTGCGCTGGGAGCCCGGCGTCTTTGCTAGCACACTGGAGACGCCAATCCGACAGTAGTCAGCAGAACCTTGCGAACGTGATGGAAGAACCCATCGCAAGGTTGCCCGAAAACTCAGGGAGTTCCCGAATGCCAACACCCACCGTCGTCCTGAGACCCTGCGCCCCAGACGCGCCTGACATCGCCACGCGTGTCGTCGAGCTGCTGACTGCGCTCGTCGCGCGCTCGCCACAGACCGCCGCGCGCTTGAGCCGAGCTCGCCGCATCTTCATCAAGCTGAACATCGGCATCCCAGGCCTGCACACCTACCTTGGCCGCCCCGTCGCCTACGTCGATCCGCAGGTCTTCGAGGGCCTCGCGACCTTCCTGCGTGACCACACCGCCGCCGAGGTCATCGTCGGCGATGGTACCGACGGCATCCCGACGCTGGATGCCGCCCGCGAACGCGGCCATCTGGCCGTCGCCGAGAACGCCGGCTTTCGCCTCGTCAACCTCCATCGCGAGCCCGTTGCCCGCTTCGACGTGCCCGACCCGGCGATGTTTTGCACTTACCGGTTGCCCGCCTTCCTGCACGAGGTCGATCTCGTGATCTCGCTCGCAAAGATGAAGGCACATACCATCTGCGGCGTCACGCTCACGCTCAAGAACCTCTTCGGGACCCCGCCCGGGTCGGTCTACGGCTCACCGCGCGTGGCACTCCACTCACTGGTCCGCCTGCCCCGTGTTCTCACCGACCTCGGGCGCATCCTTCCGCCCGCTATCGCACTAATCGATGGCATCGTCGGCTGCAACTACCATATGTGGGTCGGCGATCCGGTCACCTCGTCTATCCTCATCGGTGGCGACAACGCCGTCGCCACCGATGCCGTCGCCGCACGTCTTATGGGCATCGATCCCGAGGCGAACTATGGCACGGCGCCCTTCCTGCGCGCCGAGAACCACCTCAGGGTCGCGGCGGCCCACGGGCTCGGTCCCATCGCGGCGGACGCAGTTGCCGTCGACGGCACCTTTCCCGCAGGACGCAGGCCCTACACCGTCGAGGGCGCGGCGGAGCCCGAGACCCACGCCACGGCGCTGCGCCAGCGGCGTGATCTCTGCGAGAGCGCACAGTGGTTCTTCTCCGAGCGCGGCAGCTTCGTCGACCGCTACGCAGGCCAGATCGTTTTCCTTGCCCGCGGCAAGGTGCTCCTAACCTCGCCCGCAGCCGACCTCAACCTCCAGCGCTTCTTCGGCATCTTGAAGGCGGAGGGACTACAGTTCGAGGACATCTTCATCAAGCGCGTCGAGGAAGAGGAGGCGGAACTGGCGACCCCATACGGCATCTGACGAGCCCTGGAGTCAGTTTGGCCGAAGGTGTCCTTCCAAGATTCGAGCAAGCCTATCACTGGGCTCCTTCCAACGCAGCTGTCTTCGCGAGGATCCAGTCCGCGACCAGCGTCAGCCCCGACTGACCTCGCGAATCTGGTCCAGGTGCCACCGTGCACCGCCAAGGCCTTCGTGTCTGTCCACCTCGCACTACTGAGGTCGACCGCTCCTATGGCACCGGAGCCGCTTCACCGGCTCCGGTGACCTCTCGTATCGGGGCGGCCAACCCGGTCGTCGGCGCTCTATCCTACCCCATTGTAGAGCAGCCCCCAGGAACTGTCGCCTCCATCTACTCAGACCTCGGTTACGGTCAGGAGTATCGTGCGTGCCAACGTTCAGACGGTCACCGGCACCCGTCTACGTCCCGATCGCTTCCAAGTCGTCCTGCGCGTGGGAGGGTAGGCGAACAGAAAGAAGATCGCCAGCAGTCCGCTGCCGATGACCACAGCCGTGTAGACGCTCAGACCAAACTTGAACTGCGGCGGCATCGTCGGTAGGTGGGCGAGGAACGGCTGGACCAGCACGACGTCATAGGCCAAGAAGCCGATGTACTGCCCGGCGGCATTCAGCCAGCTTGGCCGCACAAGCCCATAGACGAAGTACGTTGCCGCACCTATGAACATCCAGCCCATGACCACCGACAACTCCGGCGTGACCGCCCAGGGGACCGCGTTGGGCACCTGCAGCAGCATTCTCACGGCAACGATCACCAACAGGATGGTGAAGATGATGAACGACCAGCGGACCACGCCCGGCATGGGCACTGAGCGATCGATCGGAATGCCAGAGCTCCACAGTAGCAGGCCCAAGCCGAAGAGAGCCCCAAAGACGCACGAGATGCCAAACGCAGTCATCCGGGTGTCGCCGCTACCGGCACCCAGAATGAGGGAGTAGATCGAAAGAGGCCCGAGAATCGTAAGGTAATCGAGACCGATGCCCGCCAGGGCGCCATAGTTCTCCGAGATTGCGGCCCACAAGGTAGGGGCAGCGGCGGCGGCGAAAATCGAGGCAATGAAGATGGACGTAAGCGGCGTCGTACCCGGATAGGGCCACAAAGTGACGAGGGGCCACTGGAAGAAGAAGACGAGCGCGGCCACCAACTGGACCAGACCAATGACAACCAAGCCGTAACGCACGATCCTCGTCATCTCGCCCTCCTTGTAGATGACATGAAGCGACCATTTAAGCGATACTTGTCATTATTATTATGCCTCGTATATAGCGCCGGTCAAGGACCAGACGGCTGTGGTTAGCGCCGATCTCTGCAGTGCATTGTCCGCAACTTCGGCTACAATCGTGGATATCGCGCATATGGGCAGTGCCAGAGGGGCTGACAAAGCCCCTCCCACAGGACCGGCAAGTGCTCATGTCCTTAGCCAAGAAGGAGCCACCCCGATGAAAGCATTGGTCATCTACGATTCGGTATTCGGCAACACGGAGAAGGTCGCTCAAGCGATCGGCGAGGCCCTCGGCGCACCTGACAATGCCTCGGTCGTCAAAGTGCCTGACGTCACTGACGACACCCTCACCGGCGTCGATCTCCTCGTCGTCGGCTCCCCCACCCGCGCGTTCAAGGCAACGCCTGCCACGATGGCATGGATCAAGGCCCTGCCTACGGGCAGGCTGAGCGGTGTCAGGATAGCCGCGTTCGACACCCGGATTGCAGTGGCGGACAGCAAGTCCGGCTTCCTGAAGTTCATGGTCAGCATCTTCGGCTACGCCGCCAAGCCCATCCTCGGCGCGCTCACAAAGAAAGGTGGGCAGGCGGCGGCAGAGCCTGAGGGCTTCTTCGTGACCGACTCGGAGGGTCCGCTCAAGGACGGCGAACTGGAGCGCGCCGCGGCCTGGGCAAGAGGTGCTGGGGCTACCGCTAGCGGCGCCTGATGCCCACCGAACCCAACCTGAAACCGCGCATCCTGTTGATGGGCGTGGGCGCCATCGGCGGCGTGATCGCCGCAGGTCTTCTGGCATCGGGCGACGACGTCACGCTCGTCACCCACAACAATGAGATCAGCAGGGCTCTCGCGACGGAAGGGTTGCGCGTCACCCGGCCTGATGGCAGACGGGACCTGCCCGCCGCCGTGTGCGCCGGCGCCTGTCCGGATCTCAGCAGCGTCGGCGGGCGCTTCGATATCGCGCTCCTGGCGATGAAGGCCACCGCCGTCGAGGACGCCACCCGAGAGATCCGGCCGCTGCTCTCGCCCGACGGCTACGTGGTAACGCTGCAGAACGGCATCGTAGAGGATCGTGTTGCCGAGATCGTGGGCCGCGACCACGTCATTGGCGCGTTGGTCGGCTGGGGCGCGACGATGCACCGGCCCGGCGTCTACGAGATGACGTCGCGCGGCGAGACGACCATCGGTGAACTCGACGGCGGCGTGACAGACCGGATCACCCGACTCAAGGCCCTCCTCGACCACGCGGTACCCACGACGGTGACGGCCAAAATCTACGGCGCGCTCTGGTCCAAGCTGGCCATCAACTGTGTGATCACAACACTCGGCGCGGTCACCGGCCAACGCCTGGGACAGATGCTCCGCAGGGCCAGGGTCCGACGAATGGCGCTGACGATCATCAGCGAGGTCATCGACGTGGCCACAGCGCTCGGTGTCGGGCTCGAACCGGTGGGCGGAACGCTGGACCTGCAGCGCCTCTATCTTGGCCCCAGGCGGCGTCGTGGCGGCTTTGGGCTCGATCTGGTGCCCCGCCACGCGATTATGATGTTGGTGGGCCTCAGGTTCTACAAGCTCAAGTCGTCGATGTTGCAGAGCCTTGAGCGCGGGCGGGTACCGGAGATCGAGTTCATGAACGGGTACGTCGTCGAGAAAGGGCAGGCCGTCGGTGTGCCTACGCCCGCCAACACAGCGCTGGCTGCAATGGTCCGCGAGATCGCTGCAGGCAAGCGACCGATCTCTCCAGAGAACCTGGACGCGCTGGGGTGGTGAAGTAGCCGCATCCGAACTTCCGGGAAGGTAGGGGTGGCTTCTCTACAAAGCTACGCCCAACACCGCAGGTCTCTGCGTCTACAAAGCTCGATCCACCTTCCCGGAAAATGGGCGAATGCGCCCCACGAATCGGCAGGATGTGGTACGATACGTGTATGCCGGTTCCGATCTCACCCTATGCAGACAACGAGCACGCAGCCCAGGCGATAGCGCGCCATATCCGATCCCTGGATCCACCGGTGCGCCACCTGAGGCTGCGTCCTTTGAGCCTCGTCCGGCCGGCCCTGGGGCCGTGGTGGTTCATCCCAGGCACCGGCTGGCCACCCTATGCGCATGCCAAGCTCTTCCTGCGCCGGGTCCCCGGCACCGAGACGAGAAGCGATCCTGGGCTATTCTGTTTGGGTCTGCGCCTCGAACGGGGACTGGGCCGGCAGCTCGCTGGCCGGCAGTGGCCCGGCGATCCCGAAGCCCTGGACCTCGTCGACCCACTTCTGACGATGCAGCCCTCGTGGTTCTGGCACCGGTTCCTTAACGACACGCTGGGAGGCCTTATCAATACGCCCCTGCGCGCTCTATTGGAGCGATCGGAACAGCCACTGACCATTGAGCTCGATCTGTACCGCGCCGACAGCGTGCCGGCACCTGACCGCGGCGACGTGTGGCCCGACGATCATATGGCGTTCGCGATCCTGGATGAGGGACTCCTGCTGCATCCGATAGAGCTCGCCCGCGCAGAACTCAAACCCCTCAGCGAGGCGGCAACACTGCGCGAGTTGGTTCTGCAGATCGAGGGCGTCCCGAAGCTCACCTGGTACTGGATAAACGTGCGGATTGGCGTCCAGGTCAGCTATGGTGCACCGGACGCCAAAGACGCGTGGGATGCGCCCGAGTTGTGGCATCGCGCGATGGAGCCCTGGCTACCCTGGCTCCACTAAGCCACTATCGAATGACCGCCAGGACGCAGGGAACGCAAGTACCTCTGGGCTGTCAGCATCCATCATACAGAGAGAGAACCGATGAAGACACGCAAATACGGTAGGACCAGCATCACGATCTCGGAGATCGGAGTTGGAGGACATCAGGACGGCGTGGAGACGGGGCAAGGAATCGCGCGCCAGGCCCGCTTCTTCTCCGGCGATCAGGAACGCGCCCGCGTGATCGGTCGGGCCATCGACCGCGGCATCATCTACTTTGATACGACGTTTGGCTGCGAACTGGCATCCCTGGGCCGCGTATTGCACCTGCTGCACCGGCGCGAGGCCTGCTTTGTCTCGGCAATGCGCGTGGACTTCTTCTCGAACTACCAACACGAGACGATCAGTCCTGGTGAGTACACACGCCGCGAGGTCGAGGAGCGGCTCCGGGAGTTCGGATTTGACACGGTCGACCAGTTCATGCTCGGGGCCGTCGAGGGTGGCGATCCGCTCGCGACCCCCGATGTCGTGGAGGAGACACTTGACGAGCTGGAGCGTCTGCGACAGGAGGGCAAAGTGCGTACCTTTGGCTTCTCGTGCCACGATCCGGACTATGCTGCCCGGCTCCTGACGACGTATCCGGCCTTCGACGCCGTGATGACGCCCTATAGCTACGCGAACCGCAGGGCCGAGGGAGACCTCGAGGCTGCGCTTGCACTCACCGGTGCCGCGTGGATCGCGATGAAGACTCTGGTCTGGCACCTCTACGGTCTGCCGGTAACGGCGCTGCGCTACCTGGGCGGTGGCGCAGCGGCCCTGGGCCTCGATACAGACACGCCGATCGCTCAACTCGCGCTGCGCTTCGTTCTGGAAAACCCCAGGCTCACCACCTGCGTCCCGGCGATGAACACTGTCGCCCAGGTCGACGAAAACGTGGAGGCATCCGACGCGCCCCCCCTATCCGAAGAGGAGATCGCCCAGCTCAGCGCCTACGCTGTCACAATGAACAGTGAGAAAGGCGTGCCCCTCGCGATCGGCGGGCTCAGTGTGGACAACGCGCGCGTCCGCAACTTCGCCCTGGAGTTGCTTGCACGGGAGGTGGGCACGAAGCTGCCCGCTATCGACTGGGATGCGGATGAGGCCAATGCGACGGCGCGGGAAGCTGCCTCAGCGGTACTCGACAGGCTGGCCGAGCACGCGAAGTGGGGAGCCCTGGTGCGCACTCGCGCCTGATAGAGATTCCCACAGGCCGACATACGAAAACCGCACAGTTTCCGGAGAAACTGTGCGGTTTCTGTTCAGCTCAAAGCTGATGATTCAGGTGCTCGGGATACCCCGAACACTCATTCCCTTGCCCAAGTTATGCCCTGGCAACTACCACGGTGCCGTGGGCCTTCCTCGGAATTAGAGGGGACGAACGTCGACGGCCTTGGGGCCCTTGTCGCCCTGCTCTACCGAGAACTCTACTCGCTGATTTTCCTGCAGCGAGCGGAAGCCACCAGCCTGAATGGCTGAAAAGTGGACAAAGACGTCATCGCCCGAATCGCGGGAGATGAATCCGTATCCCTTGGCATCATTGAACCACTTCACGGTACCGGTCTCTCGTTCTGACACTGCTGTGCTCCTTAAAGCTAATGTGATTTCTTGGGCGAAGCAGCCAGGGCACAAAAAAGACTGCCCAGCCTCAGCAAGCCTGGACAGTCCCTAATGCACAGCCATAACCTACCTCGTCCTGCACCAAAGAGTATACCATATCTACCGGATTACGCAAGTGGCAAAATCTGACTGACGATTGACCGGATGGCTCCGGTCAATCGTCTATAGTCACTCGTCATGCTGCTACCCCGACCGGCTCCTCCATCTCGGCGAACGCCAGCGCGTCCGATGTCGGGCCAAGATCCACGTAGATGGTGGATTCGGGGCCAAAGCGTCCCTGAAGTACCGCCAACGAGAGCGGATCCTGAAGCTCGCGTTGGATCGCCCGTTTGAGCGGACGCGCACCGAAGACCGGATCGTAGCCTTCATCCGCCAGGAACTGCTTGGCCGCCTCCGTGAGCTCGATGTCCATCTGCTGCTCGCGCAGCAACCGGCGCAGGTTGCTCACCTGGATTTCCACGATGGCCTTCAAGTCCTCACGCGTCAGGCTGCCGAAGAGAATCACCTCATCGATACGATTCAGAAACTCCGGCCTGAAGGTGCGATCCAACTCTTGCATCACCTCAGTGCGGGCCTCCTCAGGACCAACCTCCTTGATCCAACGACTGCCGACGTTACTGGTCATGATCACGATCGTGTTGGTGAAATCCACAGTGCGCCCGTGGCCATCGGTCAAGCGCCCCTCATCCAACAACTGCAGCAGGACGTTGAAGACCTCACTGTGGGCCTTTTCGATCTCATCCAGCAGCAACACACTGTAGGGCCGGCGGCGCACCGCCTCCGTCAACTGGCCACCTTCATCATACCCGATGTAGCCGGGAGGCGCACCGATCAGGCGCGAGACCGTGTGCTTTTCCTGGTACTCGCTCATGTCGATGCGGACCATCGCCTCCTCGGTGTCGAAGAGGAAGGCTGCCAGCGCCCGGGCCAGCTCGGTCTTGCCGACGCCGGTCGGCCCCAGGAAAAGGAACGTCCCGATGGGACGATTCGGATCCTGCAGCCCGGCCCGCGCGCGCCGCACCGCATTGGAGACCGCCGAGACGGCCTCCTCCTGGCCGACAACGCGCTTGTGGAGCTCATCCTCCATCCGCATCAGTTTGGCCCGTTCACCCTCCATCAGCCGCGACACGGGAATCCCCGTCCACGCGGAAACGACCCGCGCAATCTCCTCCGGTCCCACCTCGTAGTTGAGCATCGGATGCTCGCCCTGCACCTTGCGGAACTCGGCCTCGGCCTGGCTCAGCTCCTCCTGAAGTTCGTGGGCCCGCCCATAGCGCAGCCTCGCAGCTTCGTCGAAGTCACGCGTACTTTCGGCGCGCTCGATATCCTGCTGCAGATTCTCGAGCGCGCGCTGCGCCTCCTGGATCCTCTCGATCTGCGCCTTCTCCTGCTTCCACTGCGCCGTCAGCGCCCGGCTCTGCTCCTGGAGGTCCGCGAGCTCCTGCTCAATGTCCGCCAGTCTTCTCCGGCTGGCGTCGTCCTTCTCCTTCTTCAGCGCCGTTCGCTCGATCTCAAGCTGCATAATCCGGCGGTCGATCTCGTCCAACTCCGTCGGCTTCGAGTCGATCTCCAGCCGCAGACGAGCGGCGGACTCATCCACCAGGTCGATTGCCTTGTCAGGCATGTTCCGTCCGGTGATGTAGCGGTCTGCCAGCGTCGCCGCAGCGATCAGCGCCGCGTCTTGAATTCGCACCCCGTGGTGCGTGTCGTAACGCTCCTTGATGCCCCGCAGGATGCTGATCGTGTCGGCGACATCCGGCTCATCCACAAAGACCGGCTGGAACCGCCGCTCCAGCGCAGCATCCTTTTCGATGTATTGCCGGTACTCGTCCAGCGTCGTCGCGCCGATCGTGTGAAGCTCGCCGCGCGCGAGCATCGGCTTGAGTATGTTGCCCGCGTCCATTGACCCTTCCGCTTTGCCGGCACCCACGACCGTGTGAAGCTCATCGATGAAGAGGATCGTCTTGCCCTCAGAGCTCGCGATCTCGTTGAGTACGGCCTTTAGCCGTTCCTCAAATTCACCACGATACTTGGCACCGGCGATCAATGCTCCCATGTCCAGCTGGAAGATCTCCTTGTCTTTCAGCCCCTCCGGCACGTCGCCTCGCACAATCCGCTGAGCCAAGCCCTCGGCAATCGCTGTCTTTCCAACACCGGCCTCCCCGACGAGAACGGGATTGTTCTTCGTTCGCCGCGAGAGGATCTGCATCAGGCGCCGAATCTCCTCGTCCCGGCCCACGACCGGATCCAGCTTGCCCTGGTGGGCGAGCTGCGTGAGGTTGCGCCCGTACTTCTCCAGGACATTGTACGTGCCCTCGGGGTTCTGCGACGTGACACGCTGCGCACCCCGGATCCCCGTGAGCGCGCGGAGGACGGCCTCGCGGTTGATGCCCTGCGACGCCAGAAATCGTGCGACCTCCCCTGAACTCGAGTCTGACATCGCCAAGAGCACGTGCTCGGTGCTGACGTACTCGTCCCGCAGACCCTCAGCCTCGCGCTCGGACCCCTGCAATATACGCGACACGGCAGGCGAGATCCCCACCTGGGCAGCCGAGCCACGCGCTTGGGGCTTGCGACTGATCGTCTGATCGAGGTCCATGCGCAGTCGCTGCGGATCCCCGCCCAACTCCAGGATGACCCTTGGCACGACACCATCTGACTGCTCCAGCAATGCGAGGAGCAAGTGCTCGGGGTCCACTTGTGGATTTCCCCGCTCCGTCGCGATCCGCTGCGCTCGCAGCAGTGCCTGTTGGGTTTTCTCGGTATATCTGTTTGCGTCCATCATTACCACCTCCTAGAACGGCGGGACCCACTTCGTGACACGCGAAATCCCACCGAGACAGTAACAGTGTACCGCCCCCAGATTATAGGAACGTTAGAGCCGCATCAGAATGACGACAGAGGTCGCTACAACTCGACCTCCCTGAAGCGCCATACGGCCACGACGACGAAGACGATCGTCGCCGCAGACGTCGTGATGACGGGAAGCCACGAAGGGGGAGCCGCGCCGGCCATCACGGCACCGGCGACCGACGACGCCATATCGTTGCCTAGTGGCAGGCAAAGTCCCCAAGGCAGCACCTTGGCAAGTACCGGAGCCGCCCCAACGAGGTACTGCTGGCCGATCAGACACGCCATTGGAATCCCGATGACCCCACCGCGGCGTTTCAGCATTGCACCCAGCATGACGGTGAGCGAGAGGAAAAAGAGCATGTTCAGCGCGACGATCAGATATCCTCCCAAGTATGGCCATACGGCAATGCGCACACCAACGAACCAAAGCAAGAGCCACGCCACCACCATCGGAATGAGCAGCATCGTGACAAGCACGCCGACGGCATTGGGCAGGAGTTTGCCCAGGATGTAGGCCGTTCGCGACACGGGCTTGGCGAGGATCCATTCTGCGGTACCGTTTTGTTTCTCCCCCACGATCGCGCCCTGCATGATGATCACCATCGCGATCACGGGAAAGAGGCCCCCGAAGAGACAGATGGCCCCCACCGCATCCAGAAGCGGGACGGATTCACCGCTACTGAGGATGCCGGCCAGCAGAAGCCCGAGCACGCCCGTCCAAATGACCGTGTGAACCCACCAGCTCCTGGTACCCCACCATTGGCCAAAGCCGGCTCGCAACAGGTTCCCCAGGCCACGGCGCCAGCCACGTTCCCTGATCGGAATGAAGACACTGTTAGCCGTCATGGCTGCCCCCTTCCACCAACTGAACAAAGATCTCCTCCAGCTCGTACGATTGGCGCCGGTACTCCGCCACCACGAGACCGGGGTCTTCCAGTAGTGTTCTCAAGAGCTTCGCCTCTGCCACATCGGGATCGTTAACGGAGATGCGCCAGTGCACGGCGCCGTCGGCGGCTGCACTCCCTGAGACCGTCTCGATGCCCGCCA
Organism: uncultured Chloroflexia bacterium; assembly: GCA_963775195.1. GTDB lineage: Bacteria > Chloroflexota > Anaerolineae > B4-G1 > SLSP01 > PWVB01. Next base: position 1,048,145 of record CAVZIC010000013.1, on the reverse strand, counting down.
CCCACGGCTGCGCAGACACCCTCTTCTGAGCAGCCATCACGTCGCCGCGGAGGATCACCGAGTAGACGACGCCCCCGCTGCCCGCGAGCAGCGTCTCAATCGCACCGGCGAAGACCAACTTGCCGCGGTTCAGAATGGCCACGGTATCGCTCACGCGCTGGACGTCGTCAAGGATGTGGGTGGAATAGAAGATCGTCGTATGCTTGCGCAGGCGAGCCATGACATCGAGCACGTCCCGTCGACCGAGAGGATCGAGAGACGCCGCCGGCTCGTCGAGGATGAGGAGATCAGGATAGTTGACCTGGGCTTGAGCGATGCCGAGTCGTTGGCGTTCACCGCCCGAGAACCCCGCGACCGGCCGATCCGCCTTTTCCGAGAGGTCGACGAGGTCCAGCATCTCTTCCACGCGTCGGTCGATCTCGTGCGGCGGTCCCTTGAAGAAGAAGCGTGCCGTGAACGCCAGCGTCTCACGCGCCGTCATGTATTCGTAGAACCTGGGATCCTGTGAGAGGTAACCGACGCGGGCACGGATCTCGACGCTGTCGCGCACCATGTCCAGATCGAAGATCCTGGCCCCGCCGGAGGTTGGCCGGATCAAGCCCAGCAGCAGCTTCATGGCCGTTGTCTTGCCGGCACCGTTAGGCCCGAGGAACCCAAAGATTGAGTTGCTGGGCACCTGCAGGTCGAGCCCATCGAGCGCAAGCACGTCGCCGTATGCCTTCGTGAGGCCCTCAGTCTTGATAACGAAAGCGGTCATCGTTCCCCCTTCTGCTACACGTTGGCCCTGAGGCCGCGCCTCAGAGCACATAGCGCTGGCGCCTGTCGCCACCTTCAGACAGAACGCGGACATTATACATCGCCACCGTGTTGACGCTTCATGTGCAATGCCTATAATCCGACCCATTATGTCGTATCCCTGTCTGTACCCCGGTGTTGTTCTTTTCAAGGAGGCCTCATTATGGCAGGAAAACTCACGATTGTCCCAGCTGAGTCCGCCGCCGAACGGCGGGAGTTCGTTCGTTTCCCCTGGCAGGTCTACAAAGGGGACCCCTACTGGGTTCCCCCCCTCTTATCCGAGAGAGACGAGTTCGTCGATCCCGACCGCCATCCCTTTCACGAACACGCCAAAGTACGATACTTCACGGCCCGGCGCGACGGGGAAATCGTTGGCACCATAGCCGGCATCGTCAACTATCGGCACAACGAGTACTGGGACGACAAAGTTGGCTTCTTCGGCCTCTTCGAAGTGCTCCAGGATGAAGAAGCCGCGCAGCAGCTTCTGCGCACGGCGGAGGCCTATATCCACGAGGAGGGCCTCGACACCATCCGCGGCCCAATGAACTTTTCTACAAACGAGGAGTGCGGCTTGTTGGTCGACGGGTGGAACGGTCCACCCGTGATCATGATGACCTACAACCCACGCTACTATGTGGACTACATCGAAAGCGCGGGCTACTACAATGCGCAGAACCTTTACGCATTCCTGGAAGATGTCAGGCAAGTGCAGCCAGACGGCACCGGGCTCAACCCGAAAATCCTGAGAGTGGCCGAGCGCATCCGGCAACGACATGACCTGGTACTGCGTCCTATCGATATGAGCAACTTCAAACGCGACGCGGGCTACTTCAAGGATATCTACAACCAGGCCTGGTCCAAGAATTGGGGTTTTGTCCCCTTGACCGATGCCGAGCTGGATCACGAGATCAAATCACTCAAACCAATCGTCGATCCCAAGACGATTTTCTTCCTCTTCAAGGACGAGCGGCCCGTCGCCGCCGGCTTGCCGCTGCCGGACATGAACCAGGCGCTCCACGGCGCCTATCCTCAACCGGGCGTGCCGGAGTGGTGGACGATGGCGAAGATGGTCTACAACTGGAAAGTACGCAAGCAGATTACCACGCTTCGGGCATTCGCCGGCGGGGTCGTCGAGGAGTACCGGGATTTGGGCCTGCACGCACTGCTCATTGCGGAGACGTTACGACGCTGCGTGCCAAGGTACAAGGATGTAGAGTTTTCCTGGGTCCTGGAGAGCAACATACCGATGCGCCAAACTGCCGCCAACGTGGGCGCCGAGGTCTACCGCACCTATCGGATTTACGAGAGGAAAGTGTAGCGAGCGCAGGCAACTTGCAGGGATCGAGCCCTAGCAGACTCGGGCTGCCCTCGCAAGGTTCAGCGACGAAGAAGCGCGAGCCCCGGCGATATCGCCGGGGCTCGCGCTCTGCAGGGTCCTATCCTAGTCTAGTACTTCTTGACGATCGGCCGGTACGAGCCCGGCTGCCGTGCCAGCATGACTTGGGATTCCTCGCGCCGGTGTCGCACCTCGTCCAGGTCCAGCTTCACAACCACATACCCCTCTTCGGGCTCCTCCAGTGCCGCCAGCACCTCACCCGCCGGAGAGAGAATCGCACTCTGCCCCGCAAAGGTATAGGACGGCTCCTCGCCGATCCGGTTTGCCGCGGCGATGAAGATATCGTTCTCGTAGGCCCGCGCTACCAACAGGGTGCGCCACATATCAGCGTCCTTGGTCTGCCAGGCCGCCGGAAGCAGGATAATCTCTGCGCCGCTCAGCATCAAGCTGCGCGCCATTTCCGGGAATGCCAGGTCCCATCCCGTCATCACGCCAAGGACACCCACTTCCGTCTCAATGGGCTTGATCTGAAACCCGGGGCGGAAGACCAATCGCTCTTCCGCAGGAAGGTGGATCTTGCGGTACGTCCCGGCGACCTCACCGTCCGGCGCGATGAGAACGGCACCGTTGTACAGCACCGTCTCAACATCCTCCTTGACTGCCATACCGATCAGGACGTAGACGCCAAAATCGGTCGCATGCTGGCCCAGGATATTGGTGACAGCGCCGGGGACACGTTGAGCCATCTGGGCGAATCGCGCGCCGCCCTCATAGCCGGTTACGGAGAGTTCCGGGAAGACAATGATGTCCACGGGTTGCTCTGTGGCAATGCGAGCAACCATCTCCGCCATCTTGCCGACATTGTCCTCCATCTTGGTCAGTTCAGGTGCCATCTGCACAACAGCAACATTCAGTTCGCGCATTGTAACTCCTCCTGGGTTCGTGTACGGGGAAGCCCGACGATGAGTGCGATCTACTTGGGACGCCGCATATAGGTCAAGAGCGTGTACAGTTCAGGAGGCAGCGGCGACGCGACGCGGACCTCCTCGCCCGTTGCGGGATGCGGGAAGTACAACTCGCTCATGTGCAGGAAAATCCGGTCGGGTAGCAGCGCCCGTCTGGTGCTGCCATAGGCGCGATCTCCGACAATCGCGAAGCCATACCACGCCAGATGCACGCGGATCTGGTGCATCCGTGACGTCTCAGGACGAACGTAGACCAGGGTATAGTGCTGGCCACTCTCAACGAAGTGCTGCTGGCCACGGACGTATGTCTGAGCGGGCCGCCCTTCGCGGGCGACGGCCATCCGCTGGCGTGTACGCTTCACATTACCGATAGGCTCGTCGATGGTGAATTCACCCCGCAGGTGGCCCTCGACCAGGGCAGTATACACCTCGTGGATGTATTGTCGTTTCATCAATCGGCGAAGCTCGCGATACGTGGCCTCATCCTTGCCGGCCAGGACCAGACCGGACACATCCTCGCCCAGTGTCGTCACGACTCCGGCACGATCTACCCCGCCGATATTGGCTTGGTCAGGGTACCCTGCGGCGAGCAGCTCCGGCACGGTGGCCACACCGGGCTTTCGAGAGCGCCGCACTGAGACACCCGCTGGCTTGTCGACGATCAACAGAACGTCATCTTCGAAGACTACCGGCAACGACAGCCCCAGCGGCAACGAGACTTCCGCGCGTTCCTCCAACTCGGGCAGACGCACGGTCACCCGATCGTCCGGACGGAGGCGTTGCCCCCCCTTACGGGCAGGCAGCCCATTAACGGAGACATTGCCGGCCGTAATCAGGCCCCGGATGGCCCCTCGATCCAGCATCTCCCACTCGTCCGCAAGGAGCTGGTCCAGACGCATTTCTGACGTAACAGTCAGCGTTTGAATATCGGGCATGGACTGAGACTTCCCGGCGTTCGGCCAGCAGCGAGTCCACCAGCAGAATCGCCACACCGACGACGATCGCCGAATCCGCAAGGTTGAACACCGGCCAGGTGGCGAAAGGCCGCAGATTGACGTCGATGAAATCCACGACATAACCACGCAGCACGCGGTCGATCACGTTGCCGAACGCGCCTCCCGCGACCAGACCCAAGGACACGTGTACCCAGAGATCGCCGCTGGGAATTGTGCGGCGAAAGATGACAATGCCCACCGCGACGGCGACCGAGAGCCACATGAAAAGACTTCCGAGAGCGGGAAAGAGGCCGAAGGCCACTCCGGTGTTCTCAACGAAGGTGAAGGATAGAAGCGGGGAGAGTAAAGGAATGATATCAGCGGGATGGTAAGGAGTGAGGTTCGTCACCACCCATAGGCTAGCCGCCTGGTCGACCATCAGGCACACAGCCATCGCACCGTAGAACAACAGATGGCTCAACAGTCCGGAACTGACACTGTGGCGGATCGGTTCACGCACAGAGCCACCCAGCCTCAACGCCTGTGTTCGCGGCGCGACTGGCACTCCAGGCAATAGCTGGCTTCGGGAACAACCTCGAGTCGAGCAAGCTCGATCCGCGTACCGCACGACTCACAGATGCCGTAGGTGCCATCCTCGAACCTTGCAAGCGCATACTCGACGTTCTTGTAGGATTGGAGCATTTGCTGGCCAAGGCTAAAATCCCGTTCCTGCTCGAAGACTTCCGTCCCTGCGTCAGCCATATGGTTACTGTAGCCGACACCGTCCTCTCGCACCTCACGCTGGACATCGTCCAGTTGTGAGCGGAGTTCACCCTTCATCTCCTCCAGCCGACGCCGCAGCTCAGCATAGGTAACCGGCATACCTTGTCTCCCCACCACCAATGTGCATCGATTCTACTTGAGATTGCCTAAAAGACAAGAAACTATCGACCTGATAGGTCAGACAAGCACGCTCTGACAACACAAACCATGCCTCACCTTTTTGGGGGGCGTCCTGACCGGCTGCAATGGTTACTGTTCTGTAATCCCTTTGTAACTGCGTTCGGACGATGTCACTATACAATGAACATAGAAGCAGAATAGCAGTTCCGCTGAAAGGGTTCATGTGCACGTAGTCTAGCAGTCTCGGTTAGCTCGCAGAGGAGGACAGGAATGCAGAGGAGACACTGGTCGTTTTACTTGGTCTTGGCGATGCTGGTCAGCTTGTTGCCACAGGCTGTTCTGGCGCAGAGTCCCAACTACTACACCTCGGTCATCGTCAGTGATGTGACCTCAGGCGCAGCCGTGGTGGGCGGGACCTTCACTACAGATGTGAGTCTGTCGATCGTCAATAATGCGACACCGATGCTCGGCGTGATGGGGGTCGATCTGTACCTCGGGTTTGACCCGGCTGTGGTCAGCGTCGATGACGCCGACGACAATCCGGCGAACGGCACCCAGGTAAATGTCTCCACCGGCTTCTTTGGTGGATCCGTCGTGGTCGCGAAGAACCTGGTTGAGATCCCGTGCACCAACACAGGCGCAGCGCCGGCATGCGTGCACCTTGCGCTGAGCCATACCGGGGCGCCGATCACCAACCGGACGGGCAAGATTGCCACGATCGCGTGGGGTGGAATCACCGCTGGCGCGACGGGCTTTGCGGTCCTCACAGAGACGGTCCTCGCTGATGTAGATGGCAACACCGTCCCGATCAACAGCACATCGGTTCCTGCCATCTCCGTCGTCCCGGCGGGCACCATCACAGGCCGAGTCGAGCGACAGGGCCAGGCTGTGCCGCCAGGATATGCAGGTTCTGACGTGATTGCCTACAACTCGGGCGGCGGCGTGGTCGCCTCAGGGGTGACGGACGCAGCGGGCGACTTCTCGCTGGCAGTCCCTCAGGGCGGCATCTACCTGGTACAGGCCTTCTATCACGGCTACCTCAAGGCCCAGAAGAGCAGCGTGTACGTCGTCGGCGCATCCGTGAGCGTTGGAACCACCAAACTACTCGGTGGTGACGTCAACGGTGACAACAACATTAACATTCTGGACATCGTCGGCGTGATTGGCGTATTTGGGACTGCGGGTACAATATCTACGGACATCAATCACGATGGCACCGTCAACATCTTTGATCTCACCATCGCTGCCGGCAACTTCGGCAAGATTGGTCCCACAGCGTGGTAGGCTAGGACTCACTCAGGGAGAAATGAAATGAACAAGATTGCTCGACTCTCGCTACAGGTTTTTGCCCTCTTGGTTCTGCTGAGTGCACCCATCACTCCGGTGATGGCGGCGTCCACCGTCGTGGCTCTCAGTCCGGCGGCAGGTTCCGTCGCGGTCGGACAGACCCTCGTGGTCAACGTGACCGTCACGGATGTAACCAACCTGTTTGGGGCGGAGTTCCACCTGACGTTCGACGCCTCGAGGTTGGAAGTCGTCGATGCCGATGCCGGCACTGATGGCCTACAGATCGGCCTGGGCAGCTTCCTCAGCCCGGACTTCGTCGCCCAGAACGTCGCCAACAACGCCTTGGGCACGGTTGACTTCGGTGTCTCGCAGATGTCGCCGCATGGGCCCGTAAGTGGCACCGGCGTCCTGGCCAGCATCACCTTCAAGGGCAAGGCCTCCGGCACGGCCGCAGTCAACTTCGCCAGCGTTCTGCTTGCCGACGCAAGTGGCACACAGATCGCGGCCACGTCCGCCAATGGCACGGTGACGGTTACCGGCGAGGGCACGCCGGAGCCCACCACGACGACGCCGACGACCACAGCCACCACCACGGCCACCTCGACCACCACGCCGCCTCCGTCTTCGTGCACCATTCAGGGATACCACGTCGTGCGGGCAGGCGAGACGCTATACGCCATCGGCCGGGCATATGCAACGATCCCCAGCCAGATCGCGGCGTGCAATGGTATCGTGAACGCAAGCTGCCTCTACGTGGGCACCAAGCTGGCCATCCCGATCGCGCCCTGGTCGCCGATCCCCGCAGGGCCCGTGGCAGTTCAGCAGTTCACGCCCGGCGGCACGGTTCCCACCACCCCTGTGCCCCCCACCTCCGGCTGCCGGTATTACCATACGGTGCACTATGGTGACACCTTGACGGCGATCGCCATCCGCTACGGCGTGAGTGTCTGGAGCATAGGGCGGGCAAACTCAATCCTCAACCTTAACCTCATCTACCCCGGGCAGGTTCTCTGCATTCCGTAAGGGTCCAACCCGAGCGAAACTGAATACAGCGCCGCTGCAAGTTTGCAGCGGCGCTGTCTCGTTCTTGGGCAGCTCATCGCGACGCCCGAGAATAGAGATAGATCGACACACCGGTGAAGCGGGCCGTCTCCCCGAACTGGTAGTTGTCGTTGAGCCATTCCCGGACGAGATCGCGCTCGTCCCAGAGCGATGCCTCGGAATAGATCAGCCACACCCTATCGTAGCCCGCGACGATGCGACGCATCTCGCGCCCTACCTCCGCAGCGTCCACCTGATAGCCGCCGGCTTGGTCCCGCCAGTTCGTGTAGGGAGCCTCCGCCCACGGAGGCTCCACGGTCCCGGCATTTGCCCCTGAGACGACGTACGCATCGTAGACGAGGTGATTGTAAGGTATCTGAAAGAGCAGTAGATCCCCCTCAGTCTGTCGGGCCTCGACGAATGCGGCAGCCAAACCGAACTGTGGCTTGATCGGTTGCGCCGCCTGCACGTACAGACCGTGCCCACTCACGACCAGCAGGACGGCTGTGTAAATGCGGGCGATGTTACGGCGCAGATCTAGCAGCCGGACGACGCCGGCTGCGACCAGCATGTAGAAGGCCGGAGCCACCCAAATGAGGTATCGGTCGGTGAAGATCGGGCCGCGAAGCGAGATGAGCCAGATGGCGATGATGGGAAGCAAGAGCCACGACACCAGCCGGAGCGCTGTCCGCCGCTGTCGCCCGGCCAGGAGGCCGGCTAGACCAAGAGCGCCGGTAGCACCCCAGGCCACCATCATCGCGATGAGGACATCCGACCTCGCCCAAGCGCCCTGGCTGATGCCGGCGCTCCAGCCATTGAGCAGGGCGGTGACCATCTGGCCCAGTGTATGAGGGGGAAAACCGGTCTCACGGGGTACTAATACCATCGCTGCCTGCCAGCTCAGTAGGGGCAGATACGGCAAGCTCAGGGCCGCGACGACGCCCAGTCCCCCGATCCATGCCCCCGGCGCTCGCGCCGGATGCAGCCAGAACCAGGCGATCATCACCGGGATGAGCAAGGCTGCGACGATGTGGCTATACACCGCCAGGGTCGTCGTCACAAGGACGGCGAACCACCAGACCGCCCGCGGTCGTTCGCAAGCGCGATCCAGCGAGTAGAGGGCCAGCAAGATCAGCATTGGCACCCAGGTGTACATCTTGATCTCCTGGGCATACCACACCAGATACGGAGAACAGGCAAAGATCAGGGCAGCGACCGCGGCCGTGCGCCTACCGGCCAACCTGCGGGCAAGTGCATAGAGGAGAGCCACGGAGACCACGCCCCAGAGTGTCGATAGCAGCCGCATAGCGTAGACACTCTCACCGGTGAGCCAAATCCACATCCGCAACACAAACGAATAGAGAGGGCCGTTCCAGCCCGGCCGTGTGAGATTTCCGACCATCTCGTTCAGGGGAAGAAGCGCGAATCGCCATTGATCCACCTCATCACGCCACAACCCCTGCGCCAGGAGTGACATAACCCGGATGCCGAAGGCCAGACACAGCAATAGCGCGCGGCTGAATGCGGCTGCCGCGCGCCCCCGTGGCTTATCCGTCCCGAGCTCGAGTTCTGGCATTGCCTGTGGCTCCGCGCCAAACTATAATACAGTTGATGCGCGGGGCAATCACTATCACCAGGAGACCACATGAGTCGCGATTCACTGCCGGTACTGGCTACCTTTGACTACGATGTCGCTGTGGTCGACCGGGGGTATACGGACCAGACGCTCCACGTAGACGTCGGCGCCCGTCGCGCCTCGGCGAAACCGGTCACCGACCAGATGAAGGAACAATTCGTGGGTGGCAGGGGATTCGATCTGTGGCTCCTATGGAATGCGGTCAGACCGGAGACACGCTGGTCTGATCCCGAGAATGAGATCGTTATCTCCTCGGGGCCCTGCGGTGGGACCACGCAGTATCCCGGATCTGGGAAGTCGATTGCGGCCACCATCTCGCCCCTGACCGACATCGTCATCGACAGTAATGCAGGTGGGCACTTCGGCCCGTACCTGAAGTTCGCAGGCTGGGACGCCATAGAGATCCAGGGGAATGCCGAGCAGGAGACGATCATAGTGATCGACGCCCCGGATGGCGCCGGCAGCCGTGCTCGCGTTCAGTTACTGGCGGCGCCGACCACGTGTCCGTCCGACACGCATGTGTTGGGACACTGGATCAACGATACCTTCGCCGAGACCGAACACGACCGCGAACTCACCGCCTTCGTGACCACCGGCAGGGGCTCTGAGCACACCGCGATGGGCTGCCTCAACTTCAGCCTCTACGATAGGCGTCGGCGAGATCTCCGCTACAAACAAGCTGGTCGCGGCGGGCTGGGTACGGTCCTCCGCCACAAGCGTGTGAAGGCCATCATCGTGCGCGCGTCCTCCGTTAGCGCCACCGCCAACCGGCCTGCCGACGCGGCCCGCATCGCCAGGGTCGGCAGGGAGATGAACCAAGAGGTCGCAAATTGGGACCCGACCCAGAATCGCATGCGCAGTCGGGGTACGTCCTACCTGGTGCAGATCATGGACGACTACGATCTGCTGCCGGTGATGAACTTCAGGCAGGGCTCTCACCCTGATACGCACAAGATCAATGGTGACGTGTGGGAGCAGCGCTACACCCAGAACCTACCCGACGGCTGCTGGTATGGGTGCACGCTGGCGTGTGCTCACGCTGTCGACAACTACAAGGTTCGCACCGGACCCTACGCCGGCCACTGCGTGATTGTCGACGGGCCGGAATATGAAACGGTCGCCGGTGTGGGAAGCAACTGTGGCATCTTTGACCCCGCTGCCATCCTGGAGATCAACTTCTACTGTGACACTTATGGGATCGACACGATTTCGTTCGGCACGTCGATGGCCTTTGCCATGGAGTGCTATGAGGCCGGTGTCCTGGATCAGACAGTGACCGGCGGACTCGATCTCTCCTTTGGCAATGCTGATGCGGCGCTGGAGGTCCTCCACCAGATGGCCGAGGGCGTGGGTTTCGGCCGCATCTTCGGTCAAGGCATCCACAAGATGAAGCAGTATTTCGCCAAACACTTCGGCAGCGACCGCGGTTTCCTCGACGATATCGGCATGGAGGCGAAGGGGCTGGAGTACTCAGAGTACGTAACGAAGGAGTCGCTTGCTCAGCAAGGGGGCTACGGGCTGGCAAACAAGGGCCCCCAGCACGATGAAGCCTGGCTGATCTTCATGGATCTGGTCAATAACCAGCTGCCTACTTTCGAGGCGAAAGCGGAAGCGCTCCACTACTTCCCAATGTGGCGGACGTGGTTCGGGCTCTGCGGCTTCTGCAAGCTGCCCTGGAATGACGTCGTCGACCCAAGGAATGCCGACGCCGACGAGCCTTCCAAGATTCCGCATCACGTCGCCAACTACATTGAGGTGTTCAGCGGGATCACGGGAAAGCAGGTCACCGCAGAAGATCTGATCCGGATGTCCGAACGCGTCTACAACTTCCAGCGCGTCTTCAACATCCGCCTGGGCAAGGGCCTTCGCGAGCACGATGCGATTCCCTACCGCTCCATGGGCCCGGTCACGCCTGCGGAGTACGAAAGCCGGCAGGAGCGCTATGACCGCCAGTTGGTAATCTGGCTGGGCCTGGATCCGGAGGCGATGAGCCTTAAGGAGAAACTCGACGCCCACCGTCAGTACCGCGAGGCGCAGTACGAGAAGCTCATCGACGCAGTGTACGCCCGCCGGGGCTGGACGGCGAACGGCGTGCCCACGCCCGAGACACTGGCCCAATTGAGCATCGACTATCCCGACATCCTCGCCGTCGTCGAGCAACACCTATGAACGAGGCGCTGGTGCCCGGCACGTTCACCGTGAACCAACGTGACACCGTCATCTGGCACCCGGGAATGACGGTGAATGACCTCCTGGCGGAGATGAACTACACGTTTCCGCGCGTGGTTGTCACCATCGACGGACATACCGTGCCCCACAATGGCTACGCCGAGACACTAATTCCCGTCGGCGCCGATGTGCGCGTCATCCACTTGATGGCAGGAGGCTAGCAAGGTATGATGGTTCCCTGGTTGGGTACCGCTCTGCGCTTGACCGTCCTGGTCGGCCTGGTGATGGCCTGGATCGGGACCATCATCCCGATCTTTCCGGGCCCCACTGTGATGTGGGTCTTCGTACTGGTCTACGGCCTGGCGGCGGGCTTCGGAACCCGCGGCGCAATCTTCTTCGGTGTCATCAGCTTGCTGACGGTCGTCTCATGGTTCACCGACAACTACTTCAGCCTCCGCGGGGCACACCAAGGAGGGGCAGCGTGGTCCACCGTCGCCATTGCCTGGGCAGTCGGGTTGGTCGCCAGCTTTTTCACGACGCCCATCGGCGGTATCGTGTTTACGCTTCTGGCGGTGTACCTGTTAGAACTCTACCGCAGGCGCGACGCCGTGGAGGCCTGGCGCGCGACCAAGCAGATGCTCATCGGATGGGGATGGTCGACCGTGGCCCGGCTCGGCATTGGTCTGGCGGTCATGGTTCTCTGGGGCCTCTGGGCATGGCTGTAGCCGATGCCATTGTAGGGTGGACGAGCACCCAGCGGTGCCCGTCCACCGGAGCTTCGTGAGAAAGCTCGCCCTACTTCCCTGACTTTCCCAACAGCCCGCCCAGGCCCTCAGCGCCCTTCTTCAGCATATCGCCGGCTTGCCCCATCATCGCGTCGTTCGCCAACACGGCATCGACCTGTCCGGCTATAGGCGCGGGCAGCTTCTCCTTAAGAAAGCCCACTACGGTCTCCACTGCCTGCTTCGCCTGGGCCTCCCCAAGGCCTGTCTTCTCCTGTACCAGTTTTACCAACTCGTCCATCCTGCGCCTCCTCTCGAGGTAGGAACCTTCATAGTACAACGCCATTATAGCCCCGAATACCACTAGTCGGGCAGACCCGTTTGCCGTCTCCTGGAGCTCCCGGCCCGGGCTACGGAATAGCAGGCTTCCGACGGGTCCACGCATGAGACCGCCGAGGGCCCTGGAGGGGTCGCCTACGTCCGGCGCTACACAGCCCCCAGGGCGTCGCGCATCGCGGCCAACGTCTGCTCGACGTCCCGGTCGCCCACCCAATAGTGAGTGACAACCCTGAAAGACCTCGGCCCCCGGTTGGGTAACAAGATGCCGCGCTCTCTGAGCGCCGTTGCCACTGCGGCCCCATCGAGTGGGCACGTCTCATCCAGCGAAAAGTAGAAGATATTCGTGTAGACCGGCCCGACGACCGTGCCGGGAAGAGCTGCGATACCCTCAGCCAGGCGTCGCGCCCGGGCGTGATCCTCACCCAGCCGGTCCGTCATCGTCTCCAGCGCCACGATTCCTGCCGCCGCGATGATGCCCGCCTGCCGCATCCCGCCGCCCAGAACCTTGCGCGTCCGGTGCACCTCGGCGATGAATGTCTTGCTGCCGCCGATCACGGAACCGACCGGAGCCGAAAGTCCCTTCGACAGGCAGAACGTCACCGAGTCGGCGTCCTTGACGAGCTCCTTCACATCGACGCCGAGTGCAGCGGCTGCGTTGAAAATCCGTGCGCCATCGATATGGAGCTTCAGTCCGCGGTCGTGGGCAAGATCGGCGACACTGCTCACATAGTCAGCTGAGAGCGGTGCGCCGTTACAGGCATTATGGGTGTTCTCAAGCGAGACCAAGCGCGTGCGTGGGAAGTGTGCGTCGTCGCCGCGAATCGCTGCCTCGATGTCGTCCAGCAATAGCGTGCCATCGGCCTGGTTGGGCACCGTGTGCGGCACGATGCCGCCCAGGGCCGCCATACCGCCTTGCTCGTAGAGGAACGTATGGCTCTTGTCGCCGACGATAGCCTCGTCTCCACGCCCGCAGTGGGCCAACAGCGATGCCAGGTTGCCCATCGTGCCGCTGGGGACAAAGATGGCGGCGTCCTTGCCCATCTTCTCCGCGGCGAGCACCTGGAGCCGGTTGACCGTGGGGTCGTCACCATAGACATCATCGCCGACCTCTGCGTGGGCCATCGCCTCGCGCATCTCAGGGGTCGGTTTGGTTACCGTGTCACTTCGCAGGTCGATCCAGTCCATTTGTCACTCTCCGGTATCCTATGCTTCCATTCTGCAGTCCACGATCTGTGATCGCACTCATCTGATCGGCAGACCGCGTCTCACAGATAGAAAATGCGGTCACGGTATGCCTCCAACATGCGAGCATTGTGCTCGGCGCCGCCGTCCAGGTTTCCTGAGAGGTAGATCGGGGGCGTCAGGCCCGCGTCGACCAGGTTCTGAACGACCTGCGAAACGATGGCGTGCATCAGGACCGATCCGACGACGCCCGATGTGGACCCTGTCTTCTGGGCCAGACCTTCAACCGATAGCACCGCGTCGCCTTTCGGGCTGTAGTTGTCGAGCACAACATCGCCCACCTCGTAGACCTTCTTGCCGCTGGGGTGACGGGAATCGACGGCGTGGCTGTACGCCAGGGACGTGATGACAATCAGCTTCATCTGACGCTGCTTTGCCTCCAGCGCGATATCCACCGGCACAGGGTTGCGCCCGGATGTGGAGATCAGGAGCAGCACATCGTCCGCCTTCGCGGGTACGTGCTGGAAGAACACCTTACCGTACCCTTCGAGCCGCTCCATCTCCGAGGTCATCGTTGGTGGACGTACGTCCAGTGCCAGGCCGGGCGGAAAGATTGGGTTCACCAACATCAGCCCGCCTGCCCGGTAGAAGACGTCCTGCACGGGAAGGTTCGAGTGCGTGCATCCAAACGCAAAGAACGTGTGTCCTCCCGCAATCGCGTCGGCAATGATCCCGGCGGCCTCCGCGATCTTCCCCATCTGTTCAGCCTTGGCCCGCGCCAGCACGCCCAGACAGAGCTCCAGGTAGGTTTCGGCCAGGCCGGCCGAATAATTCGTCGCCACGTCAGATCCCCTGCTCTTCATAGACCTTGCGGGCAGCCGCGTTGAACTCCCGTCCACCGGGCAGACCCACGCTCTTGTAGACCTGGGGCGTGATGCCCCGGTCAGTGAGATTCCTCATCACCTGCGCCAGGAGTGACCACACGATGAAGACCCAAGCCAGACCCGATCCGGGTACCGCGGCAGTTGCCAGGCCGGGAATCTCCAGCATAGCATCACCCACGACACCGCAGTTATCAATCACGATGTCGGCGACCTCGTACAGGAATCTGCCGGAGCTGTGCTGCGGGGTGATGGCCTTGCTGTAGGTGGGTGAGGTGATGGCGACTACCTTTGCACCCCGCCGTTGCACCGCCAACACCAGCCCCACCGCGGAGGGACTGGCGCCGGAGACAGAGGAGACCAGCACAACATCGCCCGAACGCACGAGTCCCAGGTCTAGAACATAGTCGGCGACGGCCTCATCCTCTGCCCAAGTGACGACGTCACCGGCACTGCGACCGGGCACGCCCTCCCCCCCGACCTGGATGGTGGGCTGCAGTGGATGGATGGCAAAGAGCCCGCCGGCACGGTGAAGGATCTCGCCCGTCGCGTGGCCGCGATCGTGGTAGTGAAATACCCCTCCTCCGGCCAACGACTCCGCGATGGCGTCTGCCGCCATCTCGATCGACCCAAGCTGGGTTGCGCGAATCTCACCCAAAAGCGCCTCAGCGCGGTCCATGTACTGCTCTGCTGACATACAACCTCCCTATGCTTCATTGATTGCCTGCGTGTTCCACGCAATGCGGTACAAGTGCAACTCCTAAAGGGATTTCCCTACGCATAGCCGGGATCTGTTCTCTCCAGGCTGCCGTCTCTGCACTACGCTAGCCCCCTACATTCCGACCAGGACTCGGGCCAAACCGGACGCCTCGGCCTCGACCTGCGCCCAGATCGTTGCGGTATCCCGTTCGCCTTGGGCCAGGGCCAACAGCAGCGTCCCGATGACGGACTCATACCGGGGAAAAACGACCGACGCTCGCGGCGCAACCGCGGTGACCTCGTCCCAGAAAGGAGACACGATCAGATCTCCCGCCTTGAAAACAGAACCAAAGGGAACCACGGCAAACGTCTCAGCCGCAATGCTCAGCCGCCTGATGATCGTAGTGACCATAGCTGCCAACCCCCGCCCCGCCTCCGCCAGTATCGAGATCGCGACGGCGTCGCCCTCCTGCGCGACCCGTGCCACGATCGGGTGCCAGATGCGCCACGCGGCTCCGGCCATACGCCGTCTGATAGACAAGCGGAACTGTATCGTGCAGCGATCGTAGTCCGAGCGCCTCACATATCGCGGCCTCCAGACGCGTTGTCCGACCCCGTCCATCTACACTGTGAATCGCCGCCTTGAGCGCCCGCAATCCGATCCAGAAGCCGCTGCCCTCGTCGCCAAGCAGCCACCCCCACCCGCCGACGGTGATCCTCTCGCCATCACGGTTCCAGCCACAGGCGGTAGACCCCGTGCCTGCACCCACAGTGACGGCAGGTTCGAGGGGGAGGTGGAAGTCGCGGGCCAACCACGGACGGACCGATGCCCAGGCCGAGGCAGACTCGGAGACACGCATCGTGTCCCGGCAGCCCGTCAGCTGCGCGATAATCTGCTCTGCCCCGGCAACGGTCGGTCCGCTGATTGCCGCAAGGCGCGGAGCCTCATCGCCCGCTGCCGGTGCCCCCCACGCTCCAGCTACAGCGTCACGAACAGACTGGAGTGCTTCCTCGTGGGGCAGCAAATTAGGGTTGGTTCCCCCACCCTGACCGAGCCCGAGGATATGACCCGTACCATCGGCGACGACACACAGCGTCTTCGAACCGCCGCCGTCCAACGCAAGGAATCTGCTCACGCTAATCGCCGAAGCTCGTGCCCACCAAACGCGCGGCCTCCAGCCAGGGATGATCCATAGGCACGACCCGCTTCTTGCCGGCCACCTCTGCCAATGGCACCGGCACGCATCGGCCCCCACGTGAGGCGACCATCACGCCATACTTGCCCTGCTCAATCAGCCGGGCACAGGATGTGCCGAGGTGTGTCGCCAGAAGTCGGTCTGTAGGCGTGGGACCGCCACCTCGCTGCAGGTGTCCAAGCGAAGTCACACGGGACTCGAGCTGCGTCAACTCCTCCAACCGTCGGGCCAACCGCATGCTGACGGACTCGCCGGCGTACGACCGCAAGCCGTGTTGATCATCTGGGTCGTCATCGCTGTCGAGCTCGCGTTCCCGGTCGACCTCATCGATCGAGATAGCGCCCTCCGACATTGCCACAATGCTGAATCGCTTGCCTGCGTAGCTGCGGCGCAACACCGCATCCGCTACCTTCTCGACGTCGTAGCGTATCTCGGGCAGCAGAATGACGTCGGCGCCCCCCGCCACCCCGGCGCCGAGCGCAAGCCAGCCTGCATTGTGTCCCATGATCTCCACGATGATCACCCGGTGGTGGCTTTCCGCAGTACTGTGAAGCCGGTCGATCGCCTCCGTGGCGATGGCCATCGCAGTGTCGAAGCCGAAAGTGATATCGGTGCCCCAGACATCATTGTCGATAGTCTTCGGCAACGTGATGACGTTCAGGCCTTCCTTGAGCAAGCGATAGGCATTCTTCTGAGTACCCCCGCCTCCGAGGCAGACCAGACAGTCGAGGTGCTGTTTCTCGTAGTTCGCCACCGCGAAGGGGCGCATGTCCACCGTGCCAAGCTCCCCCGCCGGCATCTTGTGAGGCTTGTCCCGGCTCGTGCCGAGGATTGTGCCGCCCAACGTCAGAATGCCCGAGAGACGTGAGGAATCCAGCCGAATGAAACGATTCTCTACCAGACCGCGGAAACCATCGAGATAGCCGATCACCTGGATGTCCAACGAGTTGGCGGCCTTTCCCACACCACGGATGGCGGCATTCAGGCCTGGGCAATCACCACCGGAGGTCAATAGACCAACAATCTTCGTGACCATAGGGCCCTCCTCATCTTCGCACCTCACTACGAACTGCCATCGTGGAGAGAGGGCTGGAAGTTCGCGACCTCTCTCACGTGACCCATTGTAATCCCACCCGGAGCCACCGGCAACAGGACCGTAGTTGGCACGGCTCAGGGAAGCCGCCACTTGCACCTTTTCCACGCCCAACCTACAATCAGCGCAAGCCATATGTAGGAGGAAAAGCCAACACGATGCCCAAGACCTTTATGCGCCAGGGCCGCTACTTCGAAGAGTTTGAGGTGGGTGACACTTTCATCAGTGCCGGACGCACGCTGACCGAGGCGGATATTGTCACCTTTGCCGGTGTCTCCGGCGACTACACCCAGCTGCACACCAACATTGAATACGCCCGCCAGACCCCCTTCAGTGAGCGCATAGCCCACGGCCTGCTTGGGTTGACGATTGCCAGCGGCTTGCTTGCGCAGTTGGGCTTCGTCGAGGGTACTGTCCTGGCCTTCCGGGAGATGACGTGGAAGTTCAGCCTGCCCATCGCCATCGGGGACACCGTCCGCGCTGAAGCCGTGGTTGCTGCGGTCAAGGCGCTGAGCCGGCTTGGCGGCGGCACCGTGACCCTGAACGTGCAGATCCTCAATCAGGCCGACGACGTCACTCAGCACGGCAAGTGGGTTATGCTGATTGCCGAGAGGCCAACATAGCTGCCGCAGTCGCGGCGCTCTGTGCGCGATGTGAGCCGCCTGACGTAGTCCCCGGAGCACTGCCGTGCCATAGGATGATACTCCTTGACTGGAGGAAAGCACAGCCTACACTCCCCTTGATAGACGAGTACAGATTAGCCTGGAGGGTTCCCGACAGATGACAACACCGCGCGATCGCATTATGCAGGCACTGGAGTTCCGAGTCACAGACCGCGTACCTAAGGACTTGGGAGGCATGCGCTCGACAAGTATCAGCGCCTTTGCCTATCCGAAGCTGATTCAGGCTCTGGGGTTGCCGCCACGTCGTCCACGGGTGGAGGACACCGGCCAGATGCTGGCCTTGCCCGATCTAGACGTACTGGATGCACTGGGGATCGACGTCGTCACCATCCGCGATGGTGTGACCAATGCTTTCAACCAGCCTGAGGTATGGCATGACTACGACTTCAACGGGCGGCTCCCAGCAAAGGTAAAGCACCCCGAAGCATTCCGGGCCGAGCCCGATGGGACGATCGTCCAGGACACCAGGCGGATGGTGCCCGACTCCTTTGTCTTCGACGACCTCCACGGCGGCCAGCCGCTGAACCTCTCGGCGGATCTGCCGAGGCCTGACCTTAAGCAGGTGAAGGCTCACATGTCAGCCCACGAGCTCCGCGACGAGCAAATCGCCGCCACGGCGGCGCTCTGCCGGCGCGTGCGTGAGTCCACAGATCGCGCAGTATTCATCAATGACGGTCATCTTGGCGCACCCATTGGGATTGGCAACTGGGTCGGGCTGGCCATATTTCCGATGCTTTGCCTGCTGGAGCCGGACTACGTCGCCGAGTTACACGAGATGGCGACCGAGTTCGCGATCAAGAGCATCCGGGCACTTCTGCCTGAGATTCGGGACAACGTTGACATCATCATGATGGCGGCCGACGATTGGGGAACTCAAGCCAACCTCATCGCGTCTCCCAAGGTCTATCGCGACCTGTTCCTGCCTTACCACCAGCGGATCAACGCTGTTGTTCACGAGGTAGCGCCTAACGTGAAGCGTTTCCTCCACTCGTGCGGAGCGATTTACAATCTGATTGATCTTGTCATCGATAGTGGCTTCGACGTCCTGAACCCGGTGCAGTGGTCGGCCGGCGGGCATTCCTATCGTGAGTGGAAGGACAGATCGCGGGGCCGCATCGCCCTCTGGGGAGGCGGCGTCAATGCGCAGGCGACGCTCCCTCTCGGCAGCGTGGAGGATGTCGAGGCGGAGGTCCACGATGTCGTCAGCTACATGAGTGGCGACGGCGGCTATGTCTTCTGCAACATCCACAACATCCTGGCTGAGATCGAACCCGAGAAAGTCATCGCGATGTATCGCGCCGCCGATGCGATCTCAGCTTGAGGTTGACGAAAGCCGGGTGTCGTTCTGACAGATCGCTGAGGAAGTCATCCTGGAAATCAAAAGCCCCCCGGCGATGGGGGACTTTTGGTTGGTGCCGAAGGTGGGACTTGAACCCACATGACCGCAAGGATCACTGCGCCCTGAACGCAGCGCGTCTGCCTATTCCGCCACTTCGGCCTGTTCGTGTGATGGCACTGTTTCCAGTTCCGAACGCTCTCGATTCTACTTGACAGGCCGGGTTTTGTCAAGGGCGAGCGCACCCGGCCCGCATGCATGGCAGTCAAACTTGCGGCGAGCCCAGGCGAGCGGAGACCAGGTGGAAGGGGCCGCTTGGGCGCCGGCGCAAGTCCAAGCGCTATGGCCGGATGGCCTGTTGCCGGGCCCGGCAACGCTGCCGTGGATCGGTTGCGGTTTGGTATAATGAGACGCGCAGTGGAGCAGCCCGGTCAAAGCGTGCACACTCTGGGGACACGTTTCCCTGGCCCACATCCGGAGGACCTATTGTATCCAGACGTCAACTTACAGCTTCCCGCATGGATCGCGGAGGAGGTAGGCGACAGCGACCGCCGCTTCCCCACGATCGAAGCGCGGATGGCCTTGGCCATCCGCCTTGCCGAACGCAACATCACAGAGGGCGGCGGGCCCTTCGGTGCTGGCATATTCGAGATCGAGACCGGGAGGTTAGTGGCTCCGG
Source organism: uncultured Chloroflexia bacterium (assembly GCA_963775195.1). Lineage (GTDB taxonomy): Bacteria > Chloroflexota > Anaerolineae > B4-G1 > SLSP01 > PWVB01. The sequence goes on along the minus strand of CAVZIC010000013.1, from coordinate 1,028,268 downwards.
GTGTGAACATGGTCGTCCCGCTGGTATGCTCGTTGGCCCATGCCGAGGCTATGGCCATTGCGGTGGCCCAGCAGGTCTGTCACTCACACGATCTCGGCACTCCCCTTCTCCCACCGATGGAGCTGGTAACCAGCGCGCAGCCGTGCATTCAGTGCTACGGCAATCTCTGGTGGAGTGGGCTTCGACGCGTCGTGATCGGCGCGAACAAAGATGACGTTGAGCAGATTACGGGATTCGCGGAAGGACCATTGCCCGAGGATTGGCGCCTACAGCTCGAGAATCGCCGGCCACTGAGGCCGATCTCCGTCATCACGGACGTCCTGCGGGCCGATGCATGTGACGTCCTCGTGCACTACCGCGACCTCGGAGGCCGGATCTACAACCCCGGGTCATCTGAGTTCTGACCCACGAATCTGGACTAACGCCCGTATCGCCGGTGCGTGCGCGAGAGGAGGCATCATATGGAATCACCGGATGTGACCCGCGAGGCGTGGGTCGACGAGCTCTACGCACGTATTTCTGCTCTTCTCGAGCGCCACGAAGTCCGCAAGGCGCAGATCATCCTCCAGGCCTTGATGCCTGCCGATCAGGCCGAGATCTTCGGCGACTTGACGCCGGCCGAACAGCGAGAGGTGATCCAGGGGCTCGCGCTGGAAGACGCCGCTGACATTCTGGAGAAACTCGAGGACGAGGAGGTCGCCGAGATCGCCAAATGGCTGCCCCCAGAGCAACTCGCCGACATCCTCGACGAGATGGAGCCGGACGAGGCCGCCGACCTGCTTGGTGACCTGGATGCCCAGGAGGCGGTCAGCGTTCTGCAGTTGATGGGCTCGTTCGAGGAAATCAGCCCACTACTGCTCCACCCCGACGAGACCGCCGGTGGGCTGATGACCTCGGAGTACTTGGCCCTGGGTGACCAGATGTGGGCCGAGAGGGCGCTGGAGGCGATCCGCCAGTGGGAGACCGATCGCGAGTACCTCAACTACTTCGTCGTAGATCGGGAAGGTCGGTTGGTCGGCCAGATCAGCGTGATTCGCATTCTGCGCGCCCCACCAAAGGCAAAGCTCGATGCTCTGATGGACCGCGCCTTCATCACGGCACCTGTGAGTGCTGATCAGGAAGCGTGTGCGCAGTTGATGAGCCGGTATGACCTGACGGCCCTTCCCGTTGTCGACGATGACAGAAAGCTCGCCGGTGTCATCACGATCGACGATATCATCGACGTCATCGAAGATGAGGCAACCGAGGATATCCAGAGATTGGGTGGTTCGGCGCCCCTGGAGCGGCCTTATCTGCTTACCTCAGCATGGCAAGTTGTACGGCATCGCATCGGATGGTTGCTGCTGCTATTTGTGAGCGGAATGCTCACCGCGAACGTGCTCCAGTACTTCAGCGCTACGCTCCAGGCACGCGTGGCTCTCTCTTTCTTCATACCTCTCCTGATCGGCACCGGCGGAAATGCAGGGTCGCAGACAACCACCACGATCGTACGTGCGCTCAGTGTCGGCGAGATTGAGAAGAGAGATGCGCTCAGGGTTCTCTGGCACGAGGTCCAGGTCGGGATTCTCCTGGGCCTGCTGATCGGCGTGGCAGGTTTTGTCCGCGCTTTTGCGTACAACCAGAGCCTCCAGCTGGGTATCACGATCGGTGCAGCTATAGGCATCATTGTGTGGTGGTCTAGTTCCGTCGGCTCGTTGCTGCCCATCTTCGCCACCCTGATTGGTGTGGACCCGGCGTTGATCTCCGGGCCGTTGATGAGCACTTTGGTTGACGCGACCGGCCTTTTCATTTACCTTAGCGTCGCCCGGTGGATTCTGGGTCTGTAGCTCAACGGAGAAAGGTCACCGAATGCCAGGATTGCTTGACAGCCTGCGGACTGCCCTCAGCGGGCTCGATCCGCGCACGATCGGACCCGCGGCCATCTACCCCTATCGCAAGGCCATCGCCGAAGCCACGTGGACGCCATCTGGCGAGCGGAGGCGCGGAGTAGATCGCTTGCTTGCTTTCGGACGAGCCCTCGCCTGCCGGCGCTCCAACTGGCCGAAAGCGTGGACGGTGCCCGGCCCGATCCGGTTCGTGCGCCCGCTCGATCAAGGGGCGGTACTTGACACGGATCGGTGCAGCATCGAAGTCGCTTTCGTCGCCCCGGACCTCGTCAGGATTCGCTATCATCCGGAACAGCCCGGGAACGAGTTCGACGCGCCGCGGTATGCCGTCGCCGGGCCTACGGCGTCCTGGCCCGAGGTCGCGGTCCGGGCAACCCAGACGGATGAAGCCTATTTCCTCCAGAGCAGAGCACTCGTGGTCGGTGCCCTACTCGACAGCGCGCGGCTGCTCTTCGCGACCCCTGATGGGAACTTGCTGCGAGTGGACCTGGACGCCGCGTGGGATGTCGGGGGCGCCATCCGCCATCGGACCGCGCTGGCAGATGATGAGCGCATTTTCGGCCTCGGTGCACGGGCGACGCCATGGAACCGGCGGGGTCGCACGCACATCCTGTGGAACACGGATCCTGCCGGGTATGCCGACGGAGACGACCCTATCAACCTCAACATCCCAGCCTATGTAGGCATTCTCAGTTCCTCGGCCGGCGCCACCGGGGCATATCTCGTGTTCTATGACAACCCAAACTATGCCGAGTACGATCTCGGCGAGACTACGCCAGAGATCGCGGAGCATCGCTTCGCCGGCGGTGAGCTCTGTTACTATCTCGCCGTCGGAACGCTGCCCGACCTCATGGCACGCTATACAGACCTGACCGGGCGTCACCCGCTGCCCCCGCTCTGGATGCTGGGCTACCATCAGAGTCGATGGTCATACGGTAGCGAGCAACGTGTTCGTAAGCTGGCGCGCGATTTCAGAGACCACAACGTGCCATGTGACGTCATCCATCTCGATATCGATTACATGCATGGCTATCGATGCTTCACCTGGGATCGCAGCCGCTTCCCGGATCCCAAACAACTCGCTGAAGAGTTGCGTCACCAGGGCATCAGGCTGATCGCCATCGTGGACCCTGGGGTCAAACGAGACGCTGGCTATTCTGTATACCGGGATGGGCTGCACGCGGCTCACTTCTGTACGACGCCCGATGGGCATGTATTTCACGCCCCGGTCTGGCCGGCCGACAGTGCATTCCCGGACTTCACGGACCCTCGCACGCGCGTATGGTGGGGTGACCAACATCGCTCCCTTCTTGAGAGTGGTATCGCGGGCATCTGGGACGACATGAATGAGCCCTCGGTTTTTAGTGCTATCGGGGATCCCACACTGCCGCTGACGTTGCGCCACGCTGCAGAGGGGGTCGGGGGCCTGCACGCCGGTGTCCACAACGTTTACGGGATGCTGATGGCGCGCGCCACACGTGAGGGTCTTGAGCGCCTCCAGCCGGACAGGCGACCCGTCGTGATCACGCGAGCCGGTTGGACAGGGGTCCAACGCTACGCCACCTCGTGGACCGGCGACAACGAGAGCACCTGGGAGGGACTACGGCTGACGCTCCCTATCGTGCTGGGCCTCGGGTTGTCGGGCGTCGGTTTCACCGGCCCGGATGTCGGCGGCTTTCTCGGCGAGCCCGATGGCGAACTCTTCACTCGCTGGATCCAGACGGCGGCCTTCATGCCCTTCTTCCGCGCTCACACCGCCAAAGGTTTTCCCGACCAGGAGCCCTGGTCCTACGGAGAACCCTATCTGAGCATCGTCCGACGATTCATCGAGCTTCGCTACGAGTTGCTGCCCTATCTCTACACAGCCGTCTGGCAGATGTCCGAGCGAGGCTGGCCGGTGGTGAGGCCGCTCGCATGGACAGATCCCACCGATATCTCGCTTTGGGATGTTGACGACGCCTATCTCTGCGGCGATGCCCTTCTGGTCGCGCCGATGCTCGAGGCCGGCGGGACCACACGCGCGGTCCGGATGCCGTCGGGCAGGTGGTTCGACTTCTGGACAAACCAGGTAGTCGTGGGAGGGACGGACGTCGATCTTCCTGCACCGCTGGAGACACTCCCCTTGCTTGTGCGCGCCGGAGCCGTCCTCACGATGGGCGAGAGCGCTCCCAATGTCGACCATCGCGTGCAGAAGTTCCTTCGCCTCTGCGTCTATCTTCCGTCGGGCGATGCGGACGTGGTCACGGAGCTCTACGAGGACGCCGGCGAGGGGATGGCGCATCAGTCGGGAGCCTTCCGCCTGAGCCAGTTCACCGTCAGGCAGGATGCGGACACGGTGACGATCCGATGGGAGCACACAGGGGACTATGATCCACCCTACGAACACGTGGAACTCACCCTGAACGGCCTATGGCGCGCGCCACGGGCGATCGAGGTCGATGGTCGTCACTATACGGTTGCCCGAGCCGACCCGGTGCGACGGTCGGCGGTCCTCGGCATACCGAGGTTCACCGACGTGCGGGTCACCCTGTAAGTTCAGGAGGCCAGGTAGGGCACGGTCTGAGGGCCCTCGGGCAGGACGGCAATCCGTGCTTCGGGATTGAGACGTAGGAGTTCCTCGACGCGGTCCTCGATGGATCGGCAAGGAATGACCATCGCCTCACGTAGTTGCTCGTCCGTCAGGCCATCGGCGTAGACGTGAACGTGGGCTTTCTGCTGGATCTGCGCCTGGATCTGTGCCTCCCACTGGTCGTGACAGCGGAAACCGGGTGCCCGGATCGTGGCCAGCAGTGCATCGATGGATTCGGCCTCGCGAAGCAGGCGGCCGTACTCCCCGTGTGAGGGAATCCCGTCCCAACACTCCGCGGCGATGATGATGTCGCCGCCCGGCCGCACGATTTGGGCGGCTGCCGACATTCCCTTGACCGCCTGATAGAGGTTGAGGTCCAAGGGGTAACCGCTATTGGAGGTCACGACGATATCATACGGCGCGGATACAGGCTGAAGTGCTCGGGCACGCACGAAATCGATCGCCGCTCGGTGTGCCGTCAACATGTCACCCGCGAAAATCCCGGTGATCTCACGGTCACGGTTGAGCGTGACGTTGAGCAGGAACGTCGGCTGCGTCGTTACGGCGACATCACGGATCTCTTCCCATAGAGGATTGCCGGTCGTCACTGCCCAAGTAGTCCTGGGGTGTGACAGCAATCGTGCCCCGTGGTTGTCCATGATTGACTCGATGTCCGCGATCGCCGGGAGGACAGCTTTCGGGCCACCGCTGAAGCCTGCAAAGAAATGCGGCTCCACAAATCCCGTCAGAATCCTGACCGATGCCTCGACATAAGCTCGATTGACACGCACGACGCGGCCGGCGTGATTGCGGGCTACCCCCACCAGGTTGGCATCGTCCCACGCGTCGTGCTGGACGATCCGATAGTGCTGTACCAGGTCAACGCCCAGCATCCGATCCAACTCCTCGTCGGTTTGGGGACGGTGGGTGCCGAGGCCGTTGATCAGCGTGATCCGTTCGTCGCGAACACCGGCGTCGCCCAGGGCTTCCAGAAGCAGGGGCAGCACGCGATCGTTGGGCATAGGCCGTGTGATATCGCTGAGAACCACGGCGACACTGTCATCCGGGCCCGCAAGCCGCGCCAGGGGTGGAGTGCCGAGCGGGGACAGAAGTGCGGCCGCGAGGCTCTTGGCTTCGTCTGCCAGTCCCTCTACGTACTTCGGCTCAATGACAGTGACGTCCGCAGTATCGGGGAGCGCCAACGACAGCCCACCTCGTCCGTATGCTAACTTCAACCGCATTCCATCCTCCCCGCTTGCACTGGCAACTCCCGGCACTGCTTACGATGCAGAGTCATCGCCGTCACCGCCCAGCAGACGCTCGATGGTCCGTCGCAACTGGGGCGGCAGTACAGGCTTGCTCATCACAGTATAGGGAACGCCGGCGACAGATATGGCATCACAACCTGAGGACTGACAATAGCCCGTCGTGAAGACTACGGGCCGCGGAAGCTCCGCCACAATGCGCCGAGCGGCCTCGACACCGTCCATTGGACCGGATAGCTTGACATCCATCACGATCAGGTCGGGACGCAGCCTTGGAGCTTGCGATACCGCATCTTCGCCGGCGTGTAGCACACCCACGACACTATAGCCCCAGCGAATCAGCATGCGACGCATCATCTCGGCGAGAATCGCCTCGTCCTCGATCAGCAGAATCCTCGCGGGTAGGATGGCGGCCTGCTCCTGGGAAACAGCCTCACCCTGAACCCGATCAGTAGCCTGTATGACTCTCTCTGGCATCATTGCCAAGAGGCCGTATAGGCTGGACACGGCCCCGCACAGGCCGGGGCCATATCCAACCTTCGTAGGTCGATGTCAGGCATTAAGACGCGCCTGCATCCACGGGTTGCTGTTGTGAAAGTCGGCTACAGCATTGCCCGGATGCACGAGTGAATCAAAGAAGCCGCGATCCTCATCTGTTAGCGACAGATTCAGCACTGCGAGTGCGTCGTCGAGATGAGCGATCGTCCGCGGCCCGATGATCGGGGCAGTGACACCGGGCTGGTCTTTGCACCAGAGCGTCGAGAACTGTGCTGCGTTCAGCCCGCGCTGCTCTGCATAGGCCTGAACCTTGGCAGCCACCTTCACGCCCTCTCGCGTGACGCGCGAGCGGAACCATTCACCCGATCGCTCTGCCCGAGAGCCCTCCGGGTACGCATCCTCCTCGATCATCCCCAACGTGTACTTCCCGGCGAGGATGCCGCCGGCGAGCGGTGACCAGGGCAGGATCGCCACGCCATACTTCAACGCGAGCGGAACGAGCTCGTTTTCGATCCGCCGGTCGAGCAGGTTGTAGGGCGGCTGCTCGCTGACATATCGCGCGAGGTTCATCTTCGCACTGATCGACAGTGCCTCCATGACCATCCATGCCGGATGCGTGGAGCAACCGATGTACCGGACCTTGCCTGCACGGACAAGGTCATCAAAGGCGCGCAGCGTCTCATCCTGCGGGATCGTCAACGACGGACGGTGAAGCTGATAGAGATCGATATGGTCCGTCTGAAGCCTCCGCAGTGAATCTTCGCATGCCTTGATGATATGGTAACGCGAATTCCCCTGCTCGTTTGGGCCTTCTCCCATGTTACCATGCACCTTCGTTGCCAGCACAATATCGTCACGTCGGCCATTCTGCTTGAAGGCCTCACCGACGATGCGCTCGCTTTCGCCGTGATTGTAGACATTTGCCGTGTCGACGAAGTTGATGCCCGCATCCAGTGCCCGATTGATGATCTCGATGGATGTGGATTCATCGGTTGGGCCACCGAAATTCATCGCGCCCAGACAGAGCGGTGAAACCAACACGCCTGTGCGACCTAGAGATCGATATTCCATTGGTTAGCTCCTTTCGGGCTTTCCCATCCACTTAACTGCCGGGCGCGTCGCACCGATCAGCAGACCGACCGGCTGACGCTGTGTCCGGCGCGCTCAGACGACGTATTGCCTCCCGCCCGCTAGACGCTGAACCCGGAACTCCCCTTGGCGATGGCGACGATCTCACGAATCATCTGGTTGGTGAATCCCCACTCGTTGTCATACCAACTCATCACCTTCACCAGGTTACCATCAACCACATTGGTCATCGCCAGATCCACGATCGATCCGTGCGAATCGCCGACGATGTCAGAGGAGACGAGCGGTTCGTCAGAGACGGCCAATACCTCGTGATACCGGTCGGTCGCCGCCTCCTCACGCAGGATCTGGTTCACCTCCTCGATGCTAGTGTCGCGCGAGGTGACGAAGACGATATCCGCGATGGAGCCCGCGGGTATCGGCGCGCGAATGGAGACCCCGTCAAACTTGCCGGCGAGCTCGGTGACGACCTTCGTGGTTGCGATGGCGGCCCCGGTCGATGTCGGTACGAAGTTGGCAGCCGCCGCCCGGCCGCGGCGGAAGTCACTCTTGCTGGGTGCGTCGACAAGCGCCTGGGTGCTCGTATAGGCGTGCACGGTGGTCATGATCGCCTTCTCAACGCCGATTCTGCGGTGGATCACCTCGACGACAGGTGCAATACAGTTGGTCGTGCAGCTCGCGCAGGAAAGGATCTGAACCATCCCATCTTCCGTGTTGACGCCGTAGACAACCGTGGGCGTCTCCTTGCTCTTGCCGGGGGCAGAGATCACGACGACCTTCGCCCCGGCCTTGATATGTTTCTTCGCATCCTCCTGGGTACGGAAGAACCCCGTGCTCTCGATGACGACCTCCGCGCCGACGTCGCCCCAGGGGATGTTCGCCGGATCGCGCTCGCTGAAGTACGGGTAGGAGCTGCCGTCGATGACCAGAGCACCGTCCGAGACCCCTACGGACTTGTCATACCGTCCGTATACCGTGTCGTGTCTGAGCAAATAGGCGATATTGTCCAGGGGTGCGATATCATTGGCGCCCACAAACTCTAGCCCCGGTGTCTCAAGGATAACCTTGAGAGCCGCCCGCCCGATCCTACCGAGTCCGTTAATCCCTACCTTAGCCATAGGTCCCTCCTTAGGTGACTACGTCAATAACCAGGGGCCCCCTTCGTTGAGCCCCACGCCCAGACACCACGTGAGCACAGCGCTCCCGCGGAACTGGAATGCAGCTATGCTACCGAACCAAGAACTGAATGCAGACCGGCATCGAGACCGTCGCCTCGGCCCCGGTTGCGCTGGGCAAACCCGTTTCCGGGTCGATACGAAAGACCACGACGTTATCGCTGTCCTGATTCGCGGCAAGCAGGTAAGCCCCCGATGGGTCGATCGCGAAGTTGCGCGGCGTCTTGCCTCCCGTCGAGACGTGACCGACGTATGACAGCGTGCCATCCTCTGCGGAGATCGCGTAGACGACGATGCTGTCGTGTCCACGATTCGAACCATAGAGGAACCGGCCGGTCGGGTGCACGTGGATGTCGGCGGTCGTACTGCGGCCCTCGAAGTCCTCGGGGAGCGTGGGCACCGTCTGCAGCAGGGCTAGGCCCCCATCACTGGGGTCGTAGGCGAAGACCGAGATCGTGTTTCCCATCTCATTGATGAGATAGGCGAACATGCCATTGGGATGGAAGGTGAAATGCCGTGGCCCCGACCCGCCCTCCACCTCAGCATACGGAGGATCGTTGGCCACCAGCTTGCCCGGCTCTGCCTCGACGTCGTAGATCATAAGCTTGTCGATCCCAAGGTCGGCCACGTAGGCCCGATGGCCATCCGGATCGAGGTTGACCGAGTGGGCATGCGGCTCCTGTTGGCGCCGCGCGTCCGGCCCTGACCCTTCGTGCTGCACCACGTCAGTCGCTGCCCCGATGCCGCCATCATCCAGAACCGGGAAGACCGCAGCTGTCCCACTCGAGTAGTTCGCTACGTAGACCTGCTTTCCCTCAGGGTCCACGGTGATGTAGGCAGGAGATCTGCCTCGGGATGGCTGCTGGTCGAGCAGTGTAAGCAGACCTGTGTCGGCGTCAATAGCGAATGCGCTTACGGCCCCGGTAGGCTCACCCCGGAACTCCCCCACTTCGTTGACCGCGTAGAGGGTCGCCTTGTCGGGATGTATGGCCAGGTAAGACGGGTTGTTGGCCTCGACGTACCCCAGGCGTTCCAGTGTGCCGGCGATCGGATCGAATGTGTAAGTGTAGATGCCTTTGCTGCCCTTAGCCGTATAGGTCCCAACGTAGACGAGGATTGTGCTCTGTGATGGATTGGTCATCTGCTCAACTCCAGGTTTGTTGATGGATAGATTCTCTGGTATACACCCAACCAAGAACGCAAACAGCACCAGCAGAGTCCGGACCTGCCAACCCACCGCTGACGGGCGAGACCGACCCGGCTGTGCGCGATTTATCATATATGCATATTATATAATGAGAATAGCTTTGTGCAAGCCGCGGCGGTGCAGGTGGCCCGGCTCATACCGGCGCTCAGATGGTCGCATCGAAGAATGCCTTCACATAGCCGTAGATCTCGCTCCACCGCCCATGTTCTCCCGCGAACCCATGACCCAGTCCACCAAGCAGGATCAGGGTCGACTGCGCTCCTGCTGCGACCAAGGCGGTGTGAAGCAGTTCGCTCTGATTGGGGATGACGACGTCGTCCGCAGTGCCATGCATCAGCAGGAACGGCGGGGCATCGGGCCCAACGTAGGTGATCGGATTGGCTCTAGCGACGAGATCAGGACGGGCCTGGATCGGGGCACCCACAAGCTGGGACTCAGGCGAGTCGGGCGCATCGTGGCCCATTGCCCCGCGTATGTCATCCATCCGCAGAAAGTCGCTGGGTCCATACCAACTGCAGACGGCCCGCACGGCACTCGACTGCTCCGGATGACCGAGGCTCCCCTCAAGCTCGGCTACGCCCCCTGTCACGCCCAGAAGCGAGGCAAGATGAGCGCCGGCGGATCCGCCCCATGCCACGAGACGTGATGGATCCAGACCATAGGTGCCGGCATGTGCACGCAGCCATCGCACCGCCGCCTTGCAGTCGTGGAGCTGCGCGGGGAAGATGGCCTCCTGGCTCAGACGGTATTCGATGCTCGCGACGGCATAGCCTTCGGATACGAGCCGGAGTGCCCTCGGGTGCTCTTTCGTCCCCTCCCGCCAGGCGCCTCCGTGGACCCAGACGATGAGCGGCAGCGGACTCACCGCATCTTCGGGAAGATAGAGGTCCAGGCACAGAGATCGATTGGCTAACTGAGCATAGATGAGATCCGGATAGCGCTTCATGGCTACACTCCTACTCCTGACCGAGCGGTTGGTGAATGTAGGTGCTCCCACCCTGGAGAATAGCCCCTTCCAAGGATATCGCCATCGCGTCCAACTTCGCCCCATCCACGCTCTGCTCTCCCTTGCCCGGCACTCCCGAGCGCAGCCGAAAGGGAAACTCGCGAAGTGCCGCGCTGTTGCCGTCGCCGTCGACCCGATTATAATGCTCCAAGGGCAATGCTCCCTGACCACGAAGGAGACAGAGATGCCACGACAACGGACGGATCACCCAAATGTGATCGTGTTCTTCACCGATCAGCAGCGCTGGGATACAACCGGCGTCCACGGGAATCCGCTGGGACTGACGCCCAACTTCGACCGCATGGCGATGGCGGGGACCCACATATACAACGCTTTCACCTGCCAGCCGGTTTGTGGACCTGCCCGCGCGAGCCTCCAGACAGGCCGCTACGCGCTCGACACAGGCGTGTGGCGCAACGGTCTCGCGCTGCGTGAGGAGGAGCACACCCTGGCCCATTTCTTCCGCGATGCTGGCTACACGACAGGGTATATCGGAAAGTGGCATCTGGCCGACGAAGATCCGGTCCGGGAATCGCAGCGCGGCGGATATGAGTATTGGCTGGCGGCTAACGTCCTCGAGTTCTGCTCGGAACCCTACGACACGGTAATGTTCGACAACGATGGAGAGCCCGTGAAGCTGCCCGGCTATCGGGTTGACGCCCAGACCGACGCTGCCATCCGCTACATCGATGACCACCGGACGGAACCGTTCTTCCTCTTCGTCTCCTACTTGGAGCCGCACCACCAGAACCGTATCGACGATTTCGTGCCGCCCTCGGGATGGCGAGCGCCCTACCAGAACCGGTGGGTGCCTCCCGATCTGGCCGCCCTTGGCGGCTCCACGCAACAGCACCTGGCCGGCTACTACGGCATCATCAAGCGCTTGGATGAGGCACTCGGGCGCATGTTGGACGCTCTTCAGAGCCTGGAACTCGACGAGAACACAATTGTGCTCTTCACGTCGGACCACGGCTGCCATTTCAAGACGCGCAACGGGGAGTACAAACGATCGTGCCACGAAAGCTCGATTCGGGTACCGACCGCAGCGATCGGGCCGGGGTTCACGGGAGGCGGTCGGGTTCAGCAGCTGGTAAGCCTCGTTGATCTGCCACCGACACTCCTGGATGCAGCCGGGATTCCGGTGCCCACCGCGATGCACGGACGCTCCGTCATGCAACTGCTCCGGGGCGCACGTGCACATTGGCCTGAGGAGGTGTTCCTTCAGATCAGCGAGGCGCAGGTGGGCAGGGCTGTGAGGACAAAGTGCTGGAAGTACAGCGTGAGCGCGCCGGACAAGCATGGGGGCCAGGATCCCGACAGCGATCATTACGTTGAGGAGTTTCTGTACAACCTGCAGGCGGATCCATACGAGCTTCACAATCTGGTCAATTACGACGCCTATGACGAGGTGAAGGTGAGCATGCGAGAGCGATTGCTGCTGCGTATGGCGGAGGCGGGTGAGGTCGAACCCGCAATTAAGCCGGCACCCACGCATCCAAGCGGGCAGCGGTTCGTTCGTGCGGGAGAGATCCAGTGATTGCCGCGCAGCTTTTCCTCATCCTCGCCGTCACCATCCCGATGATCCTCGTCACGCGCAATCGTCTGCGTGTGGATCTGGCGTCCCTCTTGATCGCTATGACGCTGGGCATTGGACAACTGCTGGGCCTGGGTCTGCTGGGCGCAGCGCACACGCCCCAGGCTGCTACGTTGGCGCTCTCGGGCCTCAGCGAGCCTGCGGTCTGGACGCTGTTGAGCCTGTTCGTGATCACCTACTCGCTCCAGAAGTCCGGCGTCACGCGCTGGCTAGCGCATCGAATCATTGATCTGGGTCGCGGATCGGAGCGACGCTTGATCGTCCTGTACACCGCCACTACAGCAACGCTCTCGCTCTTCATGAACAATCTCGCTGCCGGTGCCCTGCTGCTGCCGAGCGCAATGGAGACCTGTCGTCGCACCAATATCAAGCCGAGCAAGTTACTCATTCCGGTGGCCTACGGAAGCTTGTTGGGTGGAAGCGCGACGTATTTTGCGACGGCGAACATCATCACCAGCAACCTGCTGGCTGCGGCTCATCCGCCCCAGGCGATGCTGAGAGTGTTCGACTTCTTTCCGACAGGCATCTTTATACTCATCGGCGGAATTGCCTTTCTCGGCCTGTTCGGCACGCGGCTGCTGCCCAACCGGAACCCGCCGTCGGAGCTCATGATCACGCACTACACGAGCAGGCAACTGGAGGAGTATTACCAACTCGGCGAACGGCTATGGGAAGTAGTCATCACGCCCGAGTCGGAGCTTGCCCACAAATCCCTCATTGACAGCCGCATCGGTGAGACGCTGGGGTTGACCGTCGTGGGGATATGGAATGGTCAGCAGTCGATCTACGCACCATCTCCTGAGCAGATCACAAAGCCAGGGGATACGCTGCTCGTGATAGGACGAGAGGAAAGGATACGCAGGCTCGCACGAACCGGTGTGCAGATCAAACGCGAGACCGGGAACAACCATATCGGCGCCCACGGCGTCACCTTGGTCGAGACCCTGGTGGCTCCGCGCTCGGAGGCCCTGGGTCGCACCTTACGCGAACTGGAGTTCCGCACCAAGTACGACTTCACGGTGCTGGCCCTGTGCCGTGACGGTCGAAGCTGTCGTACAAGCGTGGGCGACTTTGAGCTGGAGATGGGGGATTCGCTGCTGATGATTGGCCCTGTCGACAAGCTGAACCGGTTGCGAGCGAGTCCCGACTTCGTTGTCATGGAACTCGACACGAGTGACGAGCCCCTGCAGCGAGGGGCAGCCGGCCTGACGATCGCCGTGACAGCCGCCGGCATCGTCGCTTCGGCTCTCGGCGTTCCGGTGCATCTTGCAATGATGACGGGGGCACTGCTGTTGATCGTCACCGGAACACTGAACATGGAGCAGGCCTATCGCGCCATCAACTGGGAAGCCATCTTCTTGGTTGCCGGGATGTACTCCGTGAGTCTCTCCATGGTGCAGACGGGATTGGCTGGACGAATCGGCGAAGCTGTTGTCGCTGTCACAGCTCCCTTGGGGCCTCTGGGACTGGCTACAGGCGCCTATCTCCTGACGGGCGTACTGACGCAGATCATGGGCGGGCAGGTGACAGGTCTGGTGACCGCGCCCATCATGATCAGCGCGGCCCTGCAACTCAATACAAACGTCCAGGCGATCGCGGTGGCGACCGCTACCGGCTGTTCCGCGGCTTTCTTCACACCCATTGCCCACCCGGTGAACATCATGATGATCGCACCCGCCAACTACGAGTTCAAGGACTTCTTCAATGTCGGCTGGCCCTTGACCGTCGTCTGCTTCATTGCCCTGCTCTTGGGGCTGGTGTTGTTCTGGGGGCTGTGATGACCGGGCAGATGCTTGTGCCACAGGCTTTCCACGTGATGACGAAGCCTCGTGGACCTATCTGCAACTTGGACTGCGGGTACTGCTACTACCTCCCCAAGGCGCAGATGTACCCCGGCAGCGAGTTCCGAATGTCGGACGCGGTGTTGGAGAGCTTCACCCGCCAGTATATCGAAGCCCAGCAAGTTCCAGAGGTGACTTTCGGCTGGCAGGGCGGCGAGCCGTTGTTGATGGGGATTGACTTCTACAAGCGTGCCGTCGCCTTCCAGGAGAAATACCGTAGGCCCGGTATGCGGATCATCAATACGCTTCAGACTAATGGCACACTCGTCGATGACGAGTGGGGAGGCTTCTTCTCCGAGCATAACTTCCTGATCGGCCTCAGCCTCGATGGTCCTCAGCCCGTGCATGACGCCTACCGCCTGGACAAGGGCGGACAGCCAACCTGGGAACGGGTGATGCGGGGGCTTCGCACGCTGCAGACAAGCGCGGTGGAGGTCAACATCCTCTGCACTGTACACAGCGCAAATGCCGCCCACCCCGCGAATGTCTACCGCTTCTTCCGTGACGAGGCGGCGGTGGACTTTGTACAGTTCATCCCGATCGTCCGGAGAGATAATCAGACCGGTCACCAGGAAGGCCTGGGGGTAACAGACCACTCGGTGACGGGCCCCCAGTATGGCGACTTCCTCATCGGTGTCTTCGATGAGTGGGTACGTCACGATGTAGGCCGGGTCTTCGTCCAGATCTTTGACGTAGCGTTGGCTGCTTGGACCGGGCAGCGTCCGGGCCTTTGCGTTTTCGAGCCTACCTGTGGCCTGGGGCTGGCCATGGAGCACAACGGCGATCTCTACGCCTGCGATCACTACGTCGAGCCACACTACCTGCTCGGGAACATCATGGAGACGCCGATGATCGACCTCGTCGCCTCTGAGCAGCAGCGCGCCTTCGGCAGGGCAAAACTCGACACGCTGCCGGCGCAGTGTCTGAACTGCGACGTACGCTTCATCTGCAACGGAGCGTGCCCGAAGAACCGCATCCTTCCGGTGTCAGAGGGTGAACCGCCGCTGAATGTCCTGTGTAGTGGCTACAAGTCCTTCTTCGCCCACATCGACGAGCCGATGCGGCTGATGGCTCAGGAGTTACGTCATCGACGCGCCCCGGCCAACGTAATGCAGCGGATCAACGCCGTCGACCTCGAACTGGAGAAGGCGTTTGCTGCTGCCCGCCGCAACGATCCCTGCCCCTGTGGAAGCGGAAAGAAGTTCAAGCACTGCCATGGCCTGCGTATGTAGTTAGGCGAACCCTGCGAAGGTTCAAGCTCCAGGCCGGCACATTGCCGCCGGCCTGGAGCCGCCTCCGCAGGGTTCGCAGAAGCGAGGTCGTCACGCCAGCAGCAAGAACGGCTCCTCGACAAGCTGCTTGATGTATTGCATAAACCGCGCCGCAGGCGCGCCGTCGACCAGGCGGTGATCGAAGGTCAGACTAAGCCACATCTTCTGCCGCACCACCACTTCGCCGTCCACGACGGCAGGCATCGGTTTGATGCGCCCAACGCCCAGGATCGCCGTCTCGGGATAGTTGATGATCGGCGTGAAGGCGTCCACGTCATACATTCCCAGATTCGTAATGGTGAACGTCCCCCCCGAGAGCTCGTCCGGCAGCGATCTACTGCTTCGCGCTCGGTCCGCCATCGCGCGGACGTCACGCGCGATCTCCATCAAGCCCTTTGTGTCTGCGTTCGACACGTGCGGGACGAGGAGGCCTCGCTCTGTGTCGACGGCTAACCCGACATGGACGGCGTCCAGGTGATGGATTACATCCCCATCCAGGCGGGCATTCACGTAAGGGAACCGCCGCAGCGCCTTCGCTGCCACCTGGATCAGTAGATCGTTGTAGCCCACGTTGAACCCCAGCGCCGCTGCCAGGCTGATCTTCAGCCGTTCACGAAGCGCCACGAACGCCGTCGCGTCTACCTCCATCGTCAGCGTCACCGGAGCAGTCACACTGTGACTCTCGTGCATCCGCTGGGCGATGATGCCGCGGACCCCGGTCAGCGGCACTTCGGCCAGGGCCTCCGCCGGCGTGACGGGCGCTGGTGGGGTCGCCACGGGCACGGGGGCAGCCTCTGCTGGCGCCGCCTCCGTGGTCATTGCCTGCACGTCGGCCTTTGTGATGCGTCCGCGCGGTCCAGTGCCGGACACCTGGCCTAGATCCACGCCGAGTTGCTCCGCCACGTGGCGCGCCACAGGCGTCGCCTTCGGCCTTGACGACGCGTAAGCAACGACATCGCGCTCCACAACCCGCCCGTTGGGCCCTGTGCCGCCCACTGCATTGATGTCCACACCCTTTTCGCGCGCCGCCTTTCGCGCACGAGGTGATGAGAACACGCGCCCCATCAGCGCCACCTCGGCTTCTGCCGCAGACATCTCTGAGACGTTCGGCACGTCTGCCGTCACTTCTCCTACAGTTGGCGATGTGGCCGCAACAGACGCGGGAGCCGTCTCCCCAAGGGACTCGTCAGCCGTCCGCGTGATCAGCCCCACCACCGTCAACACTGGGACGGTCTCGCCTCCAGGCACGAGTATCTTTCGCAGATAACCCTTACGCGTGGCCTCAACATCGAGCACCGCCTTGTCTGTCTCCACGGTAAAGAGCACGTCGCCGCGGTCGACGGTGTCGCCCTCCGCCTTGAGCCACTCGACGAGTCGGCTCTCCTCCACGGTCTGCCCCAGTTTGGGCAGTATGATCTCATAGGCCATCTTGCCCCCCTTTACAGAATGCTGCGAATAGCATCGGCGATCCTGTCCACACTTGGGATGTCGGCGTCTTCCAACGTCTCGCTCATGGGCACCGGTACATCCTTGGCCGAGACGCGGAGGACGGGCGCATCAAGCCAATCGAAGAGCTCTTCCTGGACACGGGCGGCGATCTCACTGATGAACGAGTTGGTCGGGTAGGACTCGGTCACACCGATGACCCGCCCCGTCTTCCGGACCGAAGTCGCGATCGTGGCCATGTCCAAAGGCTTGAGCGTGCGTAGATCGATCACCTCGACGCTGATGCCCTCCTCAGCCAGCTTCTCCGCGGCCTCCAGGGAACGGTGAACCATCCGTGAGTACGTGATGACGGTGACGTCCGTGCCCTCACGTTTCACGTCGGCTACGCCGTAGGGGATGATGTAGTCTTCGTCGGGGACGTTGCCCTTGACGCCGTAGAGCATCTTGTGCTCGATGAACATGACGGGGTTGTCATCGCGAATCGCTGCTTTCAGCAGCCCCTTGGCATCGTAGGGTGTGCTGGGCATGACCACGTAAATCCCAGGAAAGTGCGTCCACAAAGACTCCAGCGACTGCGAGTGATGCGCCGCGATGCTCCGGCCTGCCCCACCTTCGGTGCGCACGACCACCGGCACGGTCGTCTTGCCGCCGAACATAAAG
This sequence comes from uncultured Chloroflexia bacterium, assembly GCA_963775195.1. Lineage (GTDB taxonomy): Bacteria > Chloroflexota > Anaerolineae > B4-G1 > SLSP01 > PWVB01. The sequence goes on along the minus strand of CAVZIC010000013.1, from coordinate 1,010,761 downwards.
CGATTCTTGGCGCCCTGGTTGGCAATCTGATCCATGGCCAGCGGGGTAAAGTCCACGTACATGATCTCGACCATCGGGCGCATCCCCGCCATGGCCGCGCCCACGGCGACACCCGCGATACCGGCCTCGGAGATCGGTGTATCGAGTACGCGCTCGCCGCCGAACTCATCGAACAGCCCACGCGTAGCGCCATAGGCTCCACCATACAGCCCGATATCTTCGCCCATCAGGAAGACGTCGTCGTCCCGCAGCATCTCCTCACGCATCGCCTCTTGAAGTGCCTGGCGATATTCGGCTACGTGCGTGCCTGGTCCCCCCCTGCGCGCAAGCTCGCGCAGTTCCTTCTCACGGTCGATGTCGGTCTGCGACCACACAAACGGTGCATACACGAATCTCTCGACTTCCTCGGCGGGAGGCATCGGCGAGCTCAAGGCGAAATCCGTAGCTACCTCAATGGCCTGCTCCACCTTCTGTTCGACCGCATCGATCTCTGCTTCGGTCGCGATGCCGGCGCTGACAAGCAATGCTGCGAAGTTGGGGATGGGGTCCCGAGCCTTCCACTCCGCCTCCTCTTCCTTCGTGCGGTAGGCACGCGGATCCGAGCGGGAGTGCCCATACCAGCGATACGTCTTGGCCTCGATCAGATAGGGGCCTTTGCCACTGCGAGCGTGCTCGACAGCCCGACCGACGGCTTCACGAACCGCCATCACGTCCATCCCGTCGACGACCTCGTTCTCGATGCCGTAAGCGCACCCGCGCTGCGCTATGTCAAGCTTGGCAGCAGCGTGGCTGATCGGCACCGACATGCCGTAGAGGTTGTTTTCGATAATGTAGACCACCGGCAGGTTCCACAACGCCGCCATGTTCAGCGACTCGTGGAAGTTGCCCGTGTTCGCCGCTCCGTCGCCGAAGAAGCAGAGGACCACGTTGCCCGTCTTCTTCATCTTCTGGACGAGCCCGGCCCCCGTTGCGACGGGAATGTTGCCACCCACGATGCCGGTGGCCCCCAGGTTACCCTTCTGGACGTCGGCAATGTGCATCGAACCGCCGCGGCCCGCAGAGTACCCCGTCGAGCGACCGCAGAGCTCGGCCAGCATCTTGTTGTAGTGAGTCTGATGCTCCTCCTCGGTCTTGGCCGCAATAGCGCCCCGCGCATAGCAGTGACCGTGCCCGCGATGGGTCGAGGTGATGAGGTCGTCATCGTGCAGCGTAGACATCGCGCCCACTGCCACCGCCTCCTCCCCGGCATAGAGGTGCGAGGCTCCCTTGATCTTGTTCTGCCCGAGAAGATCATAGACCTCGTTCTCAAAGTAACGGATTGCCCACATCTGCTTTAGCAGTTCGAGCGCTTCATCCTTGGTCAGGCTACTGAGCGTCTCCCTCGAAGTGTTCATCTCTTCTCCTTAGTGTCGTAGTGACAGGACCCCTCAAACGTCCCGTTGAGACAGCGTTGCCAACTCACGGTACCGCCGCAGGACAAGGCCGCCAAGCGCCTCACCCGCGTCTATATCACACACCGAGCGCAGTGTCGCCTCGATGCCTTCGGTGCCGATGCGTTCCCGCAGTGCAACAGCGTGCGCATCGTAGGGATCCTCGTAGGCCAACGCAGCGGCGATACCCCACGCCATCCCATCGACGCGGATACCGTGACGCTCTGCGAGGCGTGCGGCACCCACAAGCCGATCATCCGGCGATAGTTTGCGCAGAGGATCTCGCGCCAACCGGTCGATGGGATCAGCCAGCGCTCGATTTGCGAACCTTACCAACAGATAGTCAATATGCTCTCGAAGTGCCACAGGCTCGAAGCCGAACTCGGCGATCAACGCCCGCGACGACTCGCTGAGCCCCGACGCCAATCTGGAGGCAACCCACGGGTCGTCCAATGCCTCGTAGCCGTAAGCGTGTCCACGCTGGTAGCCCAGGTATCCCAGCAGCGCGTGTGCAGCATTGTGAATGTACAACTTGCGCGCGGTGTATGCCTCGAATGGGGAGACCGCCTCCATTCCGACCACGCTGGGTAACGGCCCCACAAAGGCATCACGGTCCACCGGCAGCACCTTGTAGGGCTCTGCCACGATCAGCGACACGTCGGCCTCACGCTGCTCCGGCGTCGGCACCGGCGACATCCGTGCAATCACCGCAGGGACAAATCCAACCCGCTCCGCCACTCTCTGCCACGCCTCATCGGACATCGCCTCAGCGACGAAGCTTCGAAGCTGCTCAGGCGCGTCATGTAGATTCTCGCAGATGATGATGTTGAGTGGTGCTGCTGCCTGATCGCGGAAGCGCTCCACCAGCCCACGGGCCATGGGCCCCGCGATAGCCTGCAAGGCACGCGCCCCTACTGCCGTCGCCATCAGCGATGCGCCCGCCACGGCCGCCGCTACCGCGTCGGCATCGCGGCCATCCACGGCCGTGACCGGCGCAATGACAAGGTCCTCGACCTTCACAACCCCGGACAGCCGCAACGTATAGGCGCCACGGTCCGCGAGCGCGGCAACCAGAGAAGCATCGACATCGACGAAGATGACGTTGTAACCGGATTCGGTGAAAAGCTGGCCCAGGAAGCCACGCCCCACGCTCCCTGCGCCAAAGATAACGGACGTTGGAACGTTGGGACGTACCAATGTAGGAATCCTTGGGTGATCCGCCGTCATCGTGTCTGCTCCCAGAGGCCGTGAACCTGATCGTGATGCCAGCCCGGTGCGATGAGGGTCAACTCACGCTGTGGCCATCCTTCGGCCACTCGCGCTTCGGTCTCCTCCCAGGAGCGGAGGCCCCCAAGGGCGTCGGCGGCCTCGACGTTGCAGGCGCCGACGGCGACCGCCATCCTGGCAGCATCCTTGACCGGCAGGCCGCGCAGCAGTGCCGCCAAGAAGCCGGCGATGGTTGCATCACCCGCACCTGTCGTACCCACGACGTGCGTCTTGAAACAGGGAACCCACAATTCGCGGTCAGCCCAATCGCTGGGATCGGCCGGGGCCGCCGCTCCCATCGCCCCTATTTCGGTCTCGCTCGCGGTTCTCAGGTAGAACCCGCGATCTCCCAGCTTCAGCCCGACGACGCGTCCCCCCAGCGAGAGCAGCTCGTCGCTGAGATCGGACAACAGCGCGGGCGTGACGAGGGATAGCACACTATCGCCGTTTACCTCATGCACAAACGCATCATACTGCGAGCGGCGCAGCATGAAGAGAATCTCCTCTACGCTCGGAAGGAAGACGTCGACGAACGGCAACACGCCCTCGAGAATCGTGACCCAATCCGCGCGCCCCGCATCGGTCGCCGGATCGGGCATCGCCATGTCCAGTGAGGTCGTGACCTCAAGCGCACGCACACGCCGGTAGATCTCGATCAACTCCGCCCCGTCGTCCGCATACATTCGGCGCATCAGCGGCGGATAGCCGAAGTGGAAGAGCCGTGCCTGCGCGACCACGTCATAGCGAACGTCAGCGGCACCGAAGGTGTTGTTGGCACCGGGTGAATGAAGGAAGATACGATCGATACCCGGTGGACTGATGATGATGGAGTAGGAGGTCGCCGCCTCAGGATCAACGACCATCCCGTCGGCGAGCCCGGCACCGTGGTCGGCCACGATCTGCCGGACGACGCTGCCCAGCGGATCATCCCCCAGCTTGCCCATCAACTGAGTCTTCATGCCGAGGATGTGCAGGGCAAGCCCTGTGTTTGACACCGGGCCACCCGTGGCAAGCGCCGGGTCCCCGACCTCCACGAGTTGGCCGGGCCGCAACAGCGCGGAGAGCGGCGCCGCTCCCAACCCCGACAAATCGGGGATCACGTCGAGGCAAATATGCCCCGCCACCACGGCATCCCAGCGTTGCGTCAAGAACGACCTCCTCTGTTGCTCCACAGGATCAGACCAGACGGACCTCGACGCCGAGAGCGCGCACACGCACCACCATCTCGGGAGGTGCCTTGTTGTCGGAAATGACCACGTGAATGTCGCGCACATCGGCAAAGGACGCCACGCCAGCCCGCCCCCACTTGGAAGCGTCCAGCACTGCCACCACCTGGTGGCACATCTTCGCTAACGGGCGTTTCACGTTCGCTTCGGCTTCGCTGACGTCGGTCAGGCCGTCCGCCAGCGTCAGACCGTGGGCACCGAAAAAACCTTTGGTGATATTGTAGCGCTGGAGCAAGGCGAGGCCGCCTGCGTCGATGAGCGAGGCCGTGTCGTGATGCAGCGTGCCGCCCGGCATGACGACGGTCACGTTCGGTAGGCCTAGCAGTTCCTGGGCGACCACGAGTCCATTGGTGACTACCGTAAGATCACGCCGCTGCTTGAGATGCTCCAAGACGGCCAGAGCTGTGCTACTGCTGTCCACGAAAACGGCTTCCCCATCCCCGACCATGTCGGCAGCAACCTTGCCGATCAGCGCCTTCTCCGACACTCTCTGCTGCCGGCGTCGCACCAGCGAAAGCTCCTGGAGCCCATAGCCCGGGGGGATTGCCCCGCCGTAGGTGCGGACGACGAGGCCTTGATCCGCCAGCGACTGAAGGTCGGCCCGGATCGTCACTTCAGAGACGCCGAAACGCTGGCTGAGGTCGGCCACCTCCACGCGGCCTTGGCTCTGAGCCAGATCGAGAATCGCCTGACGTCGCTCCTCGACGAACACGATTACTTCCGTTTCCTTTCGTTTGTTTTCATTATACGGCCAAAGGAAAATCGTGTCAACCACGGCCTCGCGCCAACAAGGATCTGAACGCTCGCCGCTCCTATGCCCGCGGCGCTTCCGGATTGACCCCGAAATGCTTCAGCATCACGATCGGATCGGTGGTGCTGGGGTTCTTGATCAGCACACCGTCCTGGGCCGCCTCGCAAGAGACGAAGTACTCGTCGTGCGTCAGTTGGCCGAAATGGATCAGCGCCGGAGCCTCAATCGGCCAGGGTCCGAGTGTCCCGTGTCCTTGCAGAACGATCAGGCCGTAAGGCCCCGCGTCGCGGACGAGAGCCTCGCGGCCCGGAAGGACCGTCAGCTCCTTGGCCGACACGAACTCGCTGCCATACACCACCCACTTCTCGACATACCCGGCATCCGTCATCTCGTCGAGGGGCCGGACTGCCCTGGGCTGACGGAAGTGCGCCTTGGCCAGATCGGGATTGGTATTCATCGGCCAATCGACCATCGAGACGATATAGTCGAGATCATCCTTCTTATCTGCAGGCACGTCCTTAACCAGCAACTCGCGATCGATGGGCACATCGCTAACGAGCGACTGGAACATGGAGAAAACGTCGCTTGCCCACTGCGGCTCATAGGTGCAGAGACTGCCGGGCGCGTGGAGGAGCCCTGCGGGCACATACCATCCGGTGCCGGGGCGCAAGCGATAAGCCCTGGAGAGGTCGGTGATGTGATTATCCCCCTTCTCCCAATCTGCCAAACACTGCTTCACCTGGGCCTTGGTCGTGCCGGGCTCGAGCCCGAAGAACGTGTAAGGGAAGGTTCCCCCGTGGTTGTTAAGCTGCGGCGCGAAGTAATACCCTTCAGGCTTGGACTCGGCTCCTACGTTCGCCGCGTGTTCCGGCATCTGGTGAAGATGATGCGGCAGGGGGCCTTCATTGTCGAAGAACTTGGAGTACATCGGCCAAGCGTGAAACCTATCCCACAGCGCGTCACCTAGCAGCTCGGCACCGAGATCGTCGACCACGTCCCTGAACAGCACCCGGTCGGGCGCAGCGTCGTCGCCGTAGAGCACGTAACTGAGACCCTCGTCGGGTGTGGTTAGCGGGCCGTTGTCGGCCTTGGTGGTCGACGAGAACCAACGCTCGTCGATGCCCCCGCGGCTTGCGCCAAAGGCGTAGTAATCATCCGGATGGAGCTTGATCCGCTTGCCGGGAATGCAGAACGATCGCGGCACCCAAGTCGGTGCCAATCGCAGAATGCCCCCACCTTCGTCCAGCAACTGCTTCATCATGTCTTTCTCCTCATCGGCTTGTCGTGTAGTGTGCGATCCACCAGTACTAACCGCCCTGTCTGCGATTATAGGGCCGGGCCTTGAGCGTACAAACAGGACGGCGGAGCTTTGACATCCCTATCTGCCGTACAGTAGAATGAATTCCCGACTTCCACCCATTGGAGACGATGATGAACGAAATGTTACGGCAACTGGTTGCCATGTCCACGCGACTTGGAGACCCAAAGAATGACTACGTGATCCTCGGCGAGGGCAACACCTCAGCTCTGAACTCTGACGGCACCTTCTGGGTCAAGGCAAGCGGGCACCAACTCCCCTCGATCGATGAGAGCGGCTTCGTGCGCGTCTCACTGGAGCGCGCCCTGAAAGTTCTTGACGAGGAAGCCCTCACTGATGGCGAGATCAAGGAGCGGCTCCTGGAGATCCGCGTCGACCCCGAGACAGGCCGATGGCCCGCCCCTAACAGCGACGTCCGACCCTCTACTGAGACGGTCTTCCACGCCATCTGCCTGAGCTTGCCCGATGTGAACTTCGTGGGACACACCCACGCGACCGCGGTCAACGCCTTGACGTGCTCGGCGGCATTCGAGGAGGCCTTTGGCGGGCGTCTCTTCCCCGACGAGATCGTGATGTGTGGCCCGGCAGTGGTGATGGTGCCCTACACGGACCCCGGCCTTCCCCTGGCACGCGAGATCCGGCAGCGAATCAACGACTACATCGACACGTATCAGGAGCGACCGCGCGTCATCCTGATGCAGAATCACGGCGTCGTGGCACTGGGCCGCTCCGCCGAACAGGTGGAGAACATCACAGCGATGATGGTCAAGACGGCGCGGGTGCTCCTGGGCGCGTATTCCGCAGGTGGCCCGCACTTTCTCTCGCAGGAAAACGTGGATCGCATCCACACCCGCCCGGATGAGGCCTACCGGCGGAAGCTATTAGGAGAAGCGTAGGTTCTACCAGACCTTGCGAACGTTCGAAATCCAACCTGGCGAAGGTCTCGGAGACCTTCGCCAGGTTCAGCCGACAGGAGATCCTTCTTATGACACATCCCTATAGTATGAAAGTATCGCGCCTCTACGGCATCCGCGATCTGCGGGTTGAGACGGCGCCGGTGCCCGAGCCGGAACCGGGCGAGGTACTCCTCAAGATCGCGTCCGTTGGGACCTGCGGGTCCGACGTTCACTACTACCTGGAAGGGGCCATCGGCGACCAGGTTGTGACGGAGCCCATCCAAATGGGCCACGAGTTCTCGGCCTGGGTTGCGGAGCTCGGCAAAGGAGTCGAGGGCCTCGACATCGGACAGTTGGTAGCCGTTGAGCCGGCCATCTCCTGCGGCGTCTGTGAGATGTGCCAGCACGGCCACCCCAACCTCTGCCCGAACGTCCGCTTCTGCGGCACGCCGCCCATCGACGGCGTCTTTGCCGAGTATGCCGTGATGCCCGCCGAGAACTGCTTTGTGTTGCCGCAGGGTTTCACGCCCGAGGAGGGTGCGCTGCTGGAACCCCTGGGTATCGGTATCCACACGGTCGACCTCGCCCATCTCAAGGTAGGGGAGACCATCGCCGTGTTCGGGGCCGGGCCGGTCGGACTGCTGACCGCAGCCGTCGCGCGGGCCGGAGGGGCGGGTGCCATCTACATGACCGAGCCGAACGCCGCCAGGCGCGCCTTCGCCCTGGAGCATAGTGCGGACGCCGTCTTCGATCCCGAGACCGAGGACGTCGTTGCCGCGATTATGGCGGCGACAGGCGGGCGCGGCGTCGACGTCGCGTTCGAAGCCGCCGGTGCTCCCGATACACCCGACCAAGCTGCGCGCGTGACACGTCCGGGCGGCAAGGTGGTCGTGGTGGGCATCCCCGTCGAGGATAAGATGACGATGACGGCCTCCCAGGTGCGCCGCAAAGGACTGACCGTCAAGCTCGTGCGCCGGATGAAGCACACCTACCCACGGGCAATCCGGATGGTCAGCACGGGTATGATCGACGTCAGGGCGTTGGCAACACACTATTTCCCGCTGGACCGCATCGTCGATGCTTTCGAGCTGGTCGCAGGCTACGAGGACGGTGTGCTCCGTGCGATTATCCGGATTGGGGAGGAAGCTGGCGGATGAACAACCGCGAACGGGTTCACGCGATCCTGCATTACCAGGACTACGACCGCATGCCACTCGTCCACTTCGGCTACTGGGACGAGACGCTGGACAAATGGGCGGCCGAGGGCCATATCACCCAGGCACTGGCGGATGGATGGGGTGACGGAAACCCCGCGGATGCCGTCATTGCCGGGAAGCTGGGGTTCGACTTCAACTGGAGCACGTGTTTTGGCCCCGACGCGCGACTTCGTCCGACCTTTGAGACCAAGCTCGTCAAGACGCTGCCCGACGGCTCCCGTCACGTGCTCAACGACGAGGGCACCGTCATCCTGCAGAGGGATGGCGCCACCTCCATCCCAAAGGAGATTGAGCATCTGCTCAAGGACCGGGCCTCGTGGGAGGCGCTCTACCTGCCCAAACTCCAGTTCGAAGTGGAGCGCATCACGCACAGCTACGTCAACGTGGACGGCGAAATGGTTCGTTACGACCGCGGGGGAGAGGCCTACCTGAAGAGCAATAGCTGGAAGGATCCTTACGGCCTGCACGTTGGCAGCCTTTTTGGCGTGATCCGCAACTGGCTGGGCATCGTCGGCCTCTCTTATCTCCTGGTTGACGATCCCGCACTGCTGGATGAGATCATCGAGACCGTGGCCGATCTCTGCTATCAATGCACGGAGACCACGCTCGAGATGATCTGCCCGGACGGTGGGCCCGCGCCCTTCGACTTCGCCCACTTCTGGGAGGACATCTCGTTCAAGAGTGGGCCTCTCATCAGCCCAAAGGTCTTCCGCGAGAAGGTCGGCCCGCACTACAAGCGCATCACGGACCTGGTCAACCGCTATGGCATCGACATCGTCTCGCTGGACAGCGACGGTGATGTGACCAAGTTGGTTCCGGTATGGCTGGACAACGGCGTCAACACGATGTTCCCCATTGAGGTGGGCACGTGGGGCTCCAGCATCGCGCCCTGGCGCGAGCGATACGGACGCGACCTGCTCGGCGTAGGCGGGATGAACAAGGTCGTCTTTACGCGCGACTACGCCGCCGTCGATGCGGAGATCGAACGGCTCAAGCCGCTCGTCGATCTCGGCGGCTACATCCCCTGCCCCGATCACCGCCTCGCGCCCGACAGCAAATGGGAGAATGTGCAGTACTACTGCGGGCGGATGCGGGAGACGTTTGGGTAGAGAAGCGGTCGGCGATCAGCTCTCAGCCTTCAGAAGAGAAACCGGCGTATGGAGTAAGAAGTAGACCAACAAGACCAAACCCTACTCCGTACTCCTGACTCCCCACTTCCGACTCGCTGCTGACCACTGACCACTCAGTCAAGGACGGAGCCAGTGATATGAATAACCACATTCAGACTCTCGAAGAGCAACTGAACGACTTCGATCCAAAACTACGGGCGGAGGCGCTGGCCTCGCTGATGGCGCTGGCCGAGGCTGGCGACGTGACACTGCCTGAGTCCGACGAGGTCGCCAACATGCACTGCCATACCTTCTTCTCATACAACGGGTACGGCCTCTCCCCCACGGCGCTGGCGTGGATGGGACGGCACAATGGCTACAAGCTCATGGGCATCGTCGACTTCGACGTACTGGATGGCGTCGACGAGTTCCTGACCGCTTGCGACCGCGTCTTGCTGCGCGCCAGCACCGGCATGGAGACGCGGGCCTACGTGCCGGAGTTCGCCACCCGGGAGATCAACTCTCCCGGCGAGCCGGGGATCTACTACCACATGGGCATCGGCTTCACCTCCAGCCAGGTCCCGGCGACCGAGACTGGCGCGCGCGCCACCCTCGACGATATGCGCCGGCGCGCAGCCGCCCGCAACATCGAGATGATCGACCGCATTAACGCCTATCTCGACCCCGTCACCATCGACTACGCCCGCGATGTGCTCCCGCTGACGCCCGCGGGCAACGCGACGGAACGTCACATATGCGTGGCCTACGTCGAGGCAGCCGACACAACCGTCCACAATCCGATCGATTTCTGGGCCGCAAAGCTCGATGTGCCGCAGGCGCGGGTTGCCGCCGTGATCGACCGGGGTCCGCAGATCCAGAACCTGGTGCGCTCCAAGCTGATGAAGCAGGGCGGCGTCGGCTACATCAAGCCCGGGCGGGATACGTTCCCAACAGTCGAGGAGGTCAACACCGTGATCACGGCCTGCCGCGCCCTGCCCACCATCACGTGGCTGGACGGCACATCGGAGGGCGAGGAGGCCGCCGAGGAACTGTTCGGCCTTATGGTAACCAAGGGCGCCGTCGCGCTCAACGTCATCCCAGACCGGAACTGGAACATCGCCGACCCGCAGGACAAGAGGACCAAACTCCGGAACCTCTACGACATCGTCGACCTTGCCAGGGCCCTCGATCTGCCGATCAACGTCGGCACCGAGATGAACGCTTTTGGCAAGCCACTCATCGACCAGTTCGACACGCCCGAGATCGCGCCGGTACGCGACGTCTTCCTCGATGGTGCCTACTTCGTCTACGGCCACACCGCCCTCGAACGCGCGCTGGCCCATGGATACCAGAGCGACTGGGCACGGCGCCATTTGCCCACCCGCGCCGACCGTAACGCCTTCTACGCCGCCATCGGGCGCAGGCTTCTGCCCGGACAGGCGGGGCTGGATCAAGTGCGGGGTCTAGGCGCCCACGTAGATCCGGAAGATCTGCTGAAGGCTGTCAGCTAGTGGCTATCAGCATGGAGTAGGGAGTAAGGCCTTGCTGTTCCGATCCGCTCCGTACGTCCTACTCCCAGTCTGAGAGCTGAAAGCTGATAGCCGTGAGCTCTATCGTCTGCAGAGGAGGTCTACACCTATGAAACGCTCCCGTGGTGCCCGAACCATCGTCTACCCGACGCCGGTCTTCATCGTAGGGACCTACGACGCCGAGGGCCGTCCGAACATGATGGCGGCGGCCTGGGGAGGCATCTGCTGCTCGCGCCCGCCCGCCGTCGCGATCGGGTTGCGCGCGGCGACGCTCACCCATGGCAACATCGTCGCCCGCCGGGCCTTCACCATCAGCATCCCCTCGGAGACGTACGTGGCGGAGGCCGACTACGCGGGCATCGTGTCGGGGAGGGACGCCGACAAATTCGCGGTGGCTGGGCTTACGCCGACACGGAGTGAGTTGGTCGACGCGCCCTACGTCGAGGAGTACCCGATGGTGCTCGAATGCAGGCTGCTGCACACGCTTGAGGTCGGGCTCCACACGCTCTTCGTGGGTGAGATTCTCGACGTCAAGGCAGAGGAGACCGTCTTCGACGACGAGGGCCGCGTCGACGTCGAGAAGGTCCGCCCTCTCATCTATGCGCCTGACAGCAGGGGCTACTACGGGATCGGCGACTACCTGGCGCACTCCTTTGACATCGGGCACTCGCTCAACGTGAAGGACGACTGAGGGGCGCACCGATGGCGATCATCGAACCCGAGTTTGTGGCCTTGACCAAAGGGTTGGACACCGCCGCATTCTGGGACGTGAACGAGCGCTGCCGGGGGTTCACGACTGACAAGCCCCGCGCCTCGCTCTCCTTCTCGCCCGACGACCATTGGATCTTCGGCTTTGTCAACCCGCCCTCGACGCTGCGCTACTATCAGGACAAGGCGTACCGCGACACGCTGCATAAGGAGGTCAACGCCGTCACCGCGGAGTACGTCGGCCGCACGTTCTTCAACGAGGACACGTGGGAACACGAGCCCAAGCGTATCGAGAACCTCTTCGGTTGCTACTTCTCGTACCGCGAGTCGAGCACCCCGTGGCTCACGCCCGTGACCGACGACCCCCACGAATTCGTCCGGATCCTGGACAAGGCGGAGGCCACCGACCTCGCCACCTGGAGCATGCCCGAGCCGTTCCTCACCGAGTGGGAGACTCGCGGGGCGGCCGGCAAGCCGATGCCGAAGTTGGGCACCGGCAGCCGAGGCCCGGCTACTATTATGACGTCGGTGCTTGCACCCGGGACGGCCTTCTTCTGGATGATGGATTACCCCGAGCTGATGCACCGCTTCCGCGACCTTTTGGCCGCGAAAATGGTCGGCCTCAACCGGCTGCTTCGCGAATTCAGCGGCAACACGGAGCCGGGCTGGTGGATCACCGACGACAACAGCGCGCTCTTCAACCGGCCCCTCTACCGTGAGTATTGCGTCCCCGTGCTCGAGAAAGTGCTCGAAGCTATGGCGCCGGGCGACGCCCGGCGGTACCAGCATTCCGATAGTTCGATGGGGCATCTACTCGATATGCAGTACGACCTGGGCATTCGGGCGGTGAACTACGGCCCGGAGGTTGACCCCGGGCTGATCCGCGAGAAGATGCCCGACGCGTTCATCCACGGGCAAATGCCGCCCTTCCTGCTTCGCAACGGCAGTCCCGAGGACATCAAGTCGCGCATTGTCTCCGACTTCGTGAAGAGCAGGACGAGTCAGGTGGGCTGGAGAGTCACAACTGCCGGTTCGCTGGCCGCCGGCACCGGCGTCGGTCGTATGCGCTGGATGATGGCGTGTGTGGAGCGGTATTGTAGGTATGATTGAGTAGCGATCAGCAGTCAGCTTTCAGTAGGGAGTGGAGTAGGGAGTATGGAGTACGAGGTATGCCTCAGAGCTAGCTTCACTGCTTACTCCATACTTCTTGCTCCCCGTCCCTTGCTGACTGCTGACCGCTATAGGCTAGGTGCTTAACAAAACGAAGGAGTGTGTATAGCTATGACCACCGACAAGTTCGAAGCTTACCAGCGCGCGGACGCGCCGCTGCCGACCAAGAATCGCCTCTGGCCCCTCTACGGCGCCGGGTTTGAGAATCTCGGCATTGACCACAAGCCCATCGAGGTGCCCATGCCCGACTATGGACCCGCCGAGTTGCTCGTGCGTCACGATGCCTGCGGACACTGCTTCTCAGACATCAAAGTGATTCGCGCCGGACAGGAGCACCCCCGCATCTACCGCAATATGAAAGAGAACCCCGTCGTGCTCGGCCACGAGGTCAGCCTGACTGTGGTTGCGGTGGGCGATGAGCTAAGGGATCAGTACAAGATCGGCGACCGTTTCATCGTGCAGGCCGACATCTTCGTCAACGGCGTCGGCTACGCCTACGGCTACGAGATGCAGGGCGGGCTCTCGGAGTACACCGTGATCGACCAGCGTGTGCTCAATGGCGACCACGGTAATTACCTGATTCCGGTGGCGCACGAAACGGGCTACGCCGAGGCCGCGCTCACCGAGCCGTGGGCTTGCGTCATCGCGGCCTACCAACTACGGTACCGAACGATGATCCGGCCGAAAGGAACAATGTGGATCATCGGAACGCCGCTGGCAAAGGACGATTACACCATCGGCGAGGGTTTCGACACCCGCTCCTGCCCGGCCAGGCTGCTACTCACAAACGTCCCACCGGCGTTCGACACCTGGCTGCGCCGGCAGGCACACGATCTCGGCATAGAGGTCGTCGATGTACCTGCGCTGCCCGATCCGGCGACGGTTGAGACCGACGACTCCCCCGTTTCTCCGGCCGAGGTAAGTAGCAGCACCGGGCACGGAGTGGACGACATCATCGTGCTCGGCGCAGACCCTGACGTCATCGAGCAGGCCAGCCCCAACCTCGCCAGTTACGGAATCATGGCCATCATCGATGACCGGCCCCTCGCACGCCCCATCAACGTCGATGTCGGGCGCATCCACTACAATCGCTGGGTCTATTTCGGTGGCACCGGCCCTGACGTCGCCAGGGCCTACAGTGATACACCGGTCCGCTCGACGCTCAAACCCGGGGGAGCGGCTTGGTTCGTCGGCGCAGGTGGGCCTATGGGCCGCATGCATGTGCAGCGCGCCATACAGGACGCCGAGCCGCCAAGTACAATCGTCTGCACCGACATCAGCGACGAGCGACTCGCCGACCTATGCGTGAGCTTCGAGGCCGAGGCAATCGGCAAGGGGATTGAGTTCATCTGCCTCAACCCGACGAAAGAGGCGACATACAAGGCTGCGATGGCCCGGTTCAAGCAGGTCGGCTTCGACGATGTCATCGTCCTGGCCCCTGTGCCTGCGCTCATCGCCGACTCAGCCACCTACCTGGGCCGTGGCGGCGTGATGAACATCTTCGCCGGTGTCGCACGCGGAAAGTACGCGCGAATGGATCTCAGTAGCGCCTACCTTGATCAGACGCGGATCATCGGGCACTCCGCCTCCACGATTCAGAACATGACCTTCATGCTGAACCAGGCAGAGTCGGGGAAACTCTCGCCAAATCGCTCCGTCGCAGCCATTGGCTCGCTCGAAGCCGCGTGGGATGGCCTGAACGCGGTGGCTAACACCACATACCCGGGCAAGATCGTCATCTACCCGCAGATCAAGCCGCTGCCACTCACAGCGATCGAGGATCTGAAGGATCTGCTCCCGTCGGTCTACGCGAGGATGCGAGACGGCACGGAATGGACGACCGAGGCCGAGCAAGAGCTGTTGCGGATCATGCTTCCCTGAGGATCCCCATGCCCACGACACCGCTGCTGCCGCCGCCGTTGATGGTCTCGGACCCGGGTTCGTTCGCGCGCCAGACGATTGTACAGCGCAAACCGGAGATCATCCGCCGCGTCATCGCTGACAACGTCTACCCACCAGATGTCGTGGATGACCTGCATGGGTTTAGCGCCGAGATCACGCAGAATGGGGGACCGGGACGGCCTGTCCAGCCGCTCCACGAAGCGGAAGGGGATGCCGACTTCTGGAACCGTCACTGGGCGCCTTACGAAAGCGACACGTGGCTCGAGCTGCCCTGGTTCTTCGCGGAGACCTACTTCTACCGGCGGCTGCTGGAGGCCACGCGCTACTTCCAGCCCGGGCGGTGGCAAGGGCACGACCCCTTCGCGCACCAGAAGCGAGCGCAGGAGGCGAGTGCCGTCGCCCAGGTGGCCGAGGCCTGGCCCCAGATAGAGGCGACGCCCGTTGGATCGCGCTTGGCCCCGCTTCTGCACGCTGCCCTCTGGGGCAATCGGGCGGACCTGAGCAATCTGACGGTACGCGAGCGTGCTGTCGGCGACGTGACCGCCGACGCCGAGAATATCCTGATCGACGATACGGCCGCAGTGGAGGACCTGCTCATAATGGGCATCGGTGAGGTCGCGTTCATCAGCGACAATGTCGGGGCCGACAGTCTCTTCGATCTGGTGCTGGCGGATCACTTGCTGGGCCGTGGCCTGGCGCGGCAGATCACCTTCCATCTCAAGAACCAACCGTTCTTTGTGTCGGACGCGCTGCCGGAAGACATCCACCATATGGTCGACGCGCTGGCAGCTAGCAGTGTGGCGAGCATGGCTGCCCTTGGCGTCCGTCTGGATGTGGCGTTGGGCTCGGGTACACTGACGCTCGCCACGGATCCCTTCTGGACACGGTGCCTGAGTTTCTGTGAGCTCCCGGATGGCGTCCGGGCCGCGCTGGACCGCGCCGACTTGGTCATCCTCAAGGGTGACGTGAACTACCGCCGGCTTCTGGACGACCGCCATTGGCCACCCGACACGTCCCTCGACGTCATGACCGGTGCCTTCCCGCGACCCTTCCTGATCTTGCGCACGCTCAAGGGCGAGATCATCGTTGGCCTCGCGCCCGGCCAGGCCGACGCCCTCACCGCCGCCGACCCCACCTGGCTCATCAATGGCAAACGAGGGTTGATACAACTCGCCACATAAACCACGGATCTCACAGATCTCCACGGATCGGAGATGGGTAATAGAAGGAGCGTTAATATGGAAGAGAAGCCTCTACTTGATCGTGTTGCGATAGTGACCGGAGGAGCGCAGGGACTCGGCGAGGCGATCTGCCGGCGCCTGGTGGACGAGGGAGCGCACGTGGTGGTCGCCGATATCAACCTCGACGGTGCCCAGGAGACCGCAGTTGCCATTGAGGCGGAGACCGGTCGCCGCACGCTGGCCGTCAGGGCCGATGTCACCAACGAGACCGAGGTCGCCGCAATGGTGGATGCTGCCGTGCAGACCTTCGGGCGACTCGACATCTGCGTCTCCAACGCAGGGGTCCTGATCTCCGACGCGATCGACGAGTTCCCGGCTGAGCGATGGCGCTTCGTCATCAACGTCAACCTCTTCGGCTACTTCCTCGTCGCCAAGCACGCTGCCCGCGTCATGAAACCCCAGCACAGCGGCGCCATCATCCAGATCAACTCCAAGTCCGGCAAAAAGGGCTCCTACAAGAACTCCGCCTACGCCGCCTCCAAGTTCGGCGGTATCGGCCTCACCCAGAGTCTGGCTCTGGAGCTAGCAGAGGATAATGTGCGCGTCAATGCCATCTGCCCCGGCAACCTGCTCGATTCGCCGCTGTGGGTCGACTCACTCTACGCGCAGTACGCCAAGAAGTGGGGGATCACCGAAGCCGAGGTCCGACAGCGCTATATCGATCAGGTGCCGATGAAGCGAGGTTGCACCTACCAGGACATCACCAATGTTGTCGTCTTCCTGGCTTCCGATCAATCCAGCTACATGACGGGGCAGGCGATCAACGTCACCGGCGGGCAGGAGATGCATTAGCCATAGGGAGGTATCACAATGGGCAAAGAGAATCTGGCAGTAGTCTGGAGCAGCGGGGACCCCGAGGTCGCTGACAAAGTCTGCTTCATGTACACACACAACGCTAAGCGTCGCGGTTGGTTTGCCAACGTCACCCTCATCATCTGGGGGCCATCTGCTGACCTGCTCACCCGCCAGCCCGCCCTGCAAGAGCGCATCGGTGCGATGATCGCCGACGGCGTCGTCGTCGAGGCCTGCAAAGCGTGTGCAGATATGTATGGTGTGACCGACCAACTAAGCGCCCTTGGCGTCGACGTCAAGTATATGGGTGCCCCGCTCACGGAGATACTCAAGGCCGACTGGGCGACCCTCACTTTCTGACCGCGGCACTTCGTACCTTGCCGCTCCCCCTTTTCCGACGACCCGAGGGAGGCCAGCGCTGGCCTCCCTCGGGTGGTGTCTCACCCGGTTTCTGAGATCCCAATTGACACAATCGATGTCTTCGCATATGATAGGTTATGGATAATGATTATCTACAGATACGAGCTCTCCAGAGTTTGCCAATGAACGATCCGACCGCTCGTCGCCAAGCGATGGTCGATAAGCTGCGTGAAGCAGGGTGCAGGTTGACCCCCCAGCGGCTCGCGCTCATCGAAATGCTCTCGGGGACGGATGAGCACCCGAGCGCGGCGCAGCTTTACGACAACCTGCACGAACGATTCCCGACCATGAGCAGAGCAACGATCTACAAGACGCTGAATGTGCTCAAGGAGCTGGGAGAGGTCCTGGAAATGGGGTTCGGCGCCGACGACAATCGTTATGATGGTGCGAGCACTTACCCCCACGCGCACATCATCTGCACGCGCTGTCGACAGATCATCGATGCCGACTTGATGCCGGTGCCCGGGCTTACACAGCAAGTTGCGGAGCGTTCGGGTTACCGCATCACGGGATCACGCGTGGAATTCTATGGTCTATGTCCGGAGTGCCAGAAGACTTGATTCGCGAGAGGAGGGCGAGGCGGCGTGGACCGCGTGCTTTGCCCTTGGCTGCACAATGTATTCACTTTAGCCTTAGGAGGTCTGCATGATGGAAGGTAAGGGTATCCCGATGATTGGCGATGCATTCCCACAGATGGCGGTCAACACGACTCATGGAAAGATAAGCCTGCCCGATGCATTTACCGGCCAGTGGTTCATCCTCTTCAGCCACCCGGCCGACTTCACCCCGGTATGCACTACGGAATTCTATGCATTTCAGCAGCGGTACGCTCAGTTCAGGAAACTCAACACTGAACTCATCGGCCTGAGCGTAGACCAGGTATACTCTCATATGAAGTGGACGGAATGGATCAAGGACAACCTCGGCACGCAGATCGAGTTCCCAATCATCGCGGACACAGGCGCAGTAGCAGACCAGCTGGGCCTCATCCATCCCGGCAGCGGCACGAGCACCGTGCGCGCTTGCTTCTTCGTGGATCCCAAGGGCACTATCCGGGCAATTCTCTACTACCCCTCTGAGCTCGGTCGTAACTTCGACGAGTTCCTCCGCATGATCAAGGGGTTCCAGGTCGCCGACGAGCAGGGCGTGGCGATGCCCGCCAACTGGCCCAACAACGAGCTCTTTGGCGACGACGTAATTGTCCCGCCCCCCGGCAATGAGGCTCTCGCCGCCGAGCGCCGTGGCAAGGACAACTGCCTCGACTGGTGGCTCTGCCACGTGCCCGTGGCGAAGTAGCCGACTGGACTTCGGCACCAAAGAGGGCCGGGGAGATCTCCCCGGCCCTCTCTTCTTACCCAACCGGTTACCAACTCTGCTAACCCAGCCCAATCACCCCAGCGACGCAACACACCGTCGCATCCGGCACGTTTGCGCTATCCTTGGTCGTGATGACGGGACATTTGCCACTAGAGCTCGAGGTGAACCGGATGAACCAGCTACCGCAGGTCCGGGAAGAGACGCAGGATATGGAGCAGGACGCGCGCGCAGCACCCGTGGCGACGTTGACAGAGCTGCTGGAGGCACATCGAGGCGAGCACCACCTGATCGTGCTTCAGGATTTCCCCGATCCCGACGCAATCTCCTCCGCCTACACGCACCAGCTCATCAGCGCGCTGTTCGAGATCGAGGTCGACATCTATTACGCCGGGGAGATCAGCCACCAACAGAACATCGCCCTGGTCAAGCTGCTCGGCATCGAACTCACCCGGTTCGACACCACGCAAAGCCTGGAAGGCTACGACGGCGCGATCTTCGTCGACAACCAGGGGACGACGGCCCGTGCGCTGACCCAGGCGATCGAGGCTGCACAAATTCCCGTACTGGCCGTCATCGACCATCACGAGCTCCAGGACCGCCTGAAGCCGGAGTTCAGCGATATTCGCAGAACCGGCGCGACGGCCACGATCTACGCGCAGATCCTGGAGAACCTCAATCTACCCCTGGATAAATCCAAGAGGGAACACGTCGTCGCAGCCACGTCGCTCATGCACGGCATCCTCACGGACACCAACACCTTCGTCTATGCAAAGGGAGAGGATTTCCACGCGGCAGCTTTTCTGAGCACCTACCAGGATGCCGGACTGCTGGAACAGATAATGAACCAAGCGCGCTCCAAACAAACGATGGAGACCATCCATCGCGCGCTGGAGGGGCGCGTCATAGCGGAGAATTACTCTATCGCCGGGATCGGCTATCTCCGCGTCAGTGATCGCGATGCAATTCCCCAAACCGCCGACTTCCTGCTGTCCGAGGAGAACGTTCACACAGCCGTGGTCTACGGCATCGTGACCGACAACGACGGGCAGGAGAAGCTCATCGGGTCGATGCGAACCTCGCGCATCACTATCGATCCCGACACGTTCATCAAAGACGTGCTGGGACGGGATGCGGTGGGACACTTCTTCGGCGGCGGGAAACTCACAGCGGGGGGATTCGAGATTCCCGTGGGCTTCCTGGCTGGTGGCGCGAACGCAAAATACCAGGAGCTGAAATGGCGGATCTATGACGCGCAGATCAAGCACAGGATCTTTACGAAGATCGGCGTAGATATGGAGATCGACGTCACGTGCTGAGCGTTTTCTGTACGAAAGGAGATATGACATGCTTCGATGGGTGGTCACATTCCTGATAATCGCGATTGTGGCCGCGTTGCTGGGCTTTGGCGGGTTGGCAGGTGCAGCAACCGAGATCGCGAAGATCATCTTCTACATATTCCTGGTCCTGCTGGTACTCTCCCTGCTCTTCGGCCGCAGAATCTGGCGATAGGGGATGACATTGGACCGGTCTGGCAGACTGGACCAATCTCTCAGCGACAACGCAACAGTGCCGGGGATCTTTCTGAAGTCCCCGGCACTTGAAGACAAGGCACCCGCGACCGCAGAATCACCATGTTCAGGTGCCGGAGACTCCGCGCCGCGGACAGCGCCAAAGCTCCCCGGCACCATCCATCACTCCCGCAGCGCCAGATACCGCGTGTAGACATCATCCCATGCCGCCGTGTCGCGCGGCTCGAACGTCTTGAGGTTGAAGGAAGCCTTGACGATCTCGCGACCCTCGGCAATCGACCCAATGTCACGTAAGGCCATTGCCTGGACCAGCACGTTCCCTAATGCCGTAGCCTCGATCGGCCCCGTCACCACCGTGCGCCCGGTAGCGTTCGCCGCCAACTGGTCGAGCAGTTCGTTGAGCGCGCCGCCGCCAATGATGTGGATCGTTTCCAAATGCTTGCCCATGAGCACGTCGAGTCGCTCGGCGACCCAACGATACTCCAACGCCAAGCTCTCCAGTGCGCAACGCAGGACGGCGCCCTTTGTCTCCGGGGGAGTCTGCCCGGTGCGGCGGCAGAAATCCCGGATTCGCACGCACATGTCACCTGGCGCCAGGAAGCCGTTGTCTCCCGGCGCGACGATCGGCCCAAACGCGGGCGCATCTGTCGCCATCTGCACCATCTCACCGTAGTCGTGGTCGTCGCCCGCGCGCTGCCACTCGCGCCGGCATTCCTGGACCAGCCACAGCCCCATGATATTCTTCAGGATGCGGAAGGTGCCGCCCACCCCACCCTCGTTGGTGAGGTTCCAGGCGAGCATATCGTCGTTGATGATCGGCATCTTTGATTCGACCCCCATCAGTGACCAGGTTCCCGAACTCAGGTAGATGGCATTGTCAGGGATCATCGGCACTGCGGCAACCGCGGAGCCTGTGTCGTGCGTGGCGGGCGCGATTACGGGCACGCGGCCCAGTCCGGTCTCCTCCGCGATTGGCGCGGCTAGCAGCCCAAGCACGGTGCCCGGCGGCACGATCTCGCCGAAGATGCCGGTGGGAATACCCAGCGTCTCCAGCATTTCATAGGCCCAATCACCCTTGCGCGGATCGTAACACTGTGTCGTCGTGGCGATCGTGAACTCGCTCGCCTTCCGGCCGGTCAGCCAAAAGTTGAGTAGATCCGGGATGTTCAGGAAAGTGTCTGCCACGTTGAGGATCGGCGACCCGCCCTCAACCATCGCTGCGAGCTGAAAGAGGCTGTTGAACTGCATAAACTGGATGCCGGTGCGCTCAAAGATCTCAGCGCGGGACACCTTCTCAAACGTGATCGGCATAATGGCGTCGGTGCGGCTGTCACGGTAGTGATGAGGGTTGCCCAGCAGGCTGTCGTCTGCCGCTAGCAGTCCGAAATCCACCCCCCACGTGTCGAGGCCGATGCCGGCGACACGGTCTCCGTAGCGGTCCGCCGCCCTGGCCAACCCGGTCTTGATGTCGGACCAAAGGCGGAGAATATCCCAGTGCAAGGTCCCGCGGACGATCACGGGGCCGTTGGGAAAGCGGTGCACTTCCTCCAAGCCGATTCGGGCACCATCGAAGTGGCCCGCGACTACGCGGCCACTCTCGGCGCCAAGGTCGACCGCCAGGAATACAGGATTGTTGTCGGATGCCATCATGTCCCTCCAGGAGAATGGAATAGGGAGCACGAAGTAGAGCTTAGGCTTTGGAACGACAAAGGGCGCTGTCCTATTCCTTGCTCCGTACTCCCGACTTCCGTTGCTAGAAGTAGCTCTCGTATCCCCCCACGCCTAGCCTGTCCCGCAGCATCTGCATGGTGCTGCGCAGATTTGCGTTCACGGGCACACCCCTCTCCCTGATCTCCGCTTCCTTCTCGTGCTCCTTCTCCCCGGCAACATAGATCCGTGCCTCGCCGGGCGCCTTCCGCGCGTCCTGAAGAGAGCGCGACATGGCGCCAACGATGGATTTGAAGAGCGGCAGCGGCACAAAGTGAGCTACGTCGATGGCGAGGAAGAAGTGTCCCAGCATGTGCGGACGCTTCGAGCCATCCTCGTTATAGCCCAGGAGATCCTTCATAAAGGGCCCACCGGATAGACCCGCCGACAGAATCTCGACGATCGTGGCCAACCCATAGCCCTTGTAGCCTGCCAACGTCTCGGTCTGCCCTCCTAAGGGTAACAGCGCAGCCTGGAATTTGGGTAGCGCCGCAAGAATGGCATCCGAGTCCGTCATCATAGTTCCATCCGCACCTATGACCCACCCTTCCGGTATGGGCTTATCAGCGCGAGCCGCAACCTCGATCTTCCCCCGTTGCGTGATCGACGTAGCTCCATCGTAACAGAAGGGGAACCCAAGGTCTGAGGGTGCGGCAAAAGCGATCGGGTTCGTGCCCAGCATCGGCTCTGTGCTGAACGTGGGTGCGATAGAGGGCCGTGCATTGGTGAACGCCATGCCCACCATGCCCTCCTTGGCCGCCATGAGCGGATAATAACCCGCAATACCGAAGTGCGTCGCATTGCGCACCGCCACACCACCGATGCCGTAGGCTCGGGCCTTGCGGATCGCCAGTTGCATCGACCGGTAGGCGGTCGGGTGGCCCATTCCGTGGTGCCCGTCGATCAACGCCGTCGTCTCGGTCTCCTTCACAATCTCCATCTGCGCCGCAGGGAACTGGATACCCGCCTGGATGCGTTCGTAATAGTACCCGAGTCGCCCGATACCGTGCGACTCGATCCCCCGCAGGTCCGATGTGATCAAGACCTCCGCACAAATAGCGGCATCTTCGTCGGACACGCCCTGCGCTCTAAAAACGTCGACCATGAACTGCCGCAAGACATCGACCGGAATACGTGTGATCTCACCTGCCATGTTGTGGCTCCTTCCTTACATACGTTGCTTGTCTCCAGCCTTCGCTTTCCGGGTTGCTCACGCCGTCTGCGGCGCGCAACCCGGAAGGCTACTGTAGAAACAGTCCCTTGGATCCCACCTCGCCTTGATCGCACGCATTAGATCCGCAGCATCCGGCGCAGTACCCCAGATCTCCTCCGGTGCCACCGTCACGTCAGCCCCAGCTCCCACGACCACGGCATAGCCCTCGAACGACGCCGCCACACGCCGGATCCGCCCAAGGTCGACGGCCCCACGCACGTAGAGATGGCCGTTCGGCACGTCGACCAGAACGGCGGACGGATCCACAGCCCCTGCTAGCCCGTCCACGACCGTCGATAGGTCCCGCGAGGGCACGCCGACGCGCACGAGAAGGCTGTCCCCCTGAAGGCCGGCGGCCATCCACGACGCCCATACCTCGCTGCCGCTGAACTCCATCAGCACGGGCTCAGGCGCACCCAAGGTGTCGAGCGCTGCACGCACCTGCAGGACCTCGGCGTTGACGTCCTCCGCCAGGCCCTCCGCCGTGTAGAGCAGCCTGAGGCCATCGACTCCCGCTTCCGCGGACCTCGCGCCTTCCAGCAAGACCGCGGATGCGACGAGTGCATCGCGCGACAGGCGCTCGGCCCAACGAACGCCCTCGGCCATTGTCGGCACCGGCAGTACGAGCGTCCGCGAGAGCCTGGGTCGAGCGTTCAGCTTGAACGTGACATCCGTAATCAATCCCAGCGCGCCATATGCGCCAATGAAGAGCTTGACGAGGTCGTAGCCTGCGACGTTCTTCATCACAGGCCGGCCGAGGCGCAGGACGCGCCCGTCTGGCAGCACCACGGTCAGTGCCTGCACGAGATCGCGAAGCGACCCGTACCGCATCCGCTGGGGACCGTTGAAGTTACTGGATACGATCCCGCCAACGGTGGACCCGGGCCACGGCGATATGATGGGCACCCACATACCATCTGCAGCCAGTACGCGCTGCATCTCCTGAACCGTCGTCCCACTCCCCACCGTCACATAGAGATCATCGCGAGCGTATTCGACGATCCCGGAAAGCCCGTCGGTGCGGAGCTCGAGACCGGGTCTGCCCAGATGGCCGGACTTGGTCCCGGCCCCGCGCACCTGGAGACGTTCTCCCGCCGCCGCCAGGCTCCGGATCACGGATGAGGCCTCTTCGGCATTGGCCGGCGAGAAGACTACATCCTCGCCGGCATAGGGCAAGGACTCGACAATCAGCTTCGAGGGCTTATAGGCGCTCCCTTTGGGGAAGATCTTGTCGGGGTTGAGCAGCTCGTCAGCGTCGAAGATCTCCTTGATCTCGTGCATAGCGGCCAGTTCATCCTGGCCATACATCAAGGGCATGAACTCCTGCTTCTCGATACCGATGCCGTGCTCGCCCGTGATGGTTCCCCCGTATGACACGAAGAGTTGGGCCATCCGCCGCCCACCCTCGTGGAGTCTGTCCAGGAATGCCTGGTCGTCCGGGTCCGGGACGAGAACCATAGGATGGAGGTTGCCGTCGCCCGCGTGTAGCAGGAAGAGGACTTCCAGGTCGACATCGGCGCAGATCTGGATGACCTCGCGCAGCGTCTCAGCCAGCTTGCTGCGGGGCACCGAGCCATCGACCGTGTAGTGGTCCACTGCCAACCGTGCCATCGCCCCCGCGGCGCTCTTGCGCGCGTACCAGATCTGGGTGCGCTCGTCCTCCGACTTCGCGACGCGCAGTTCCAGGGCGCCGTTTGCTAGCAGCACCGCCTCGACCTCCGCGATCTGCGGGTCGACGCTCTCAGGATAGCCGTCCAAATCGATGATCAGTGCGGCACCTGCATGCACGGGCAGCCCCGAATGCGTATAGTCCTCCACCGCGCGCATGATGCGCTGTCCCATCATCTCCATCGTCGCGGGCACCAGCCCAGCCGCAATCACGGCTGACACTGCCTCGCCCGCTTGGGCGACGGAGTCAAAGGCCGCTAACAACGTCTTGACGGCGGGTGGGTTGCGCACCAGCTTCACGGTCGCCGCGGTCACCACGCCCAGCGTTCCCTCCGACCCCGTGAAAAGCCCTACGAGGTCGAGGCCCGGTATATCCAGCGCTTGCCCGCCCAATGCCACCCGGCGCCCGGCGGCTAGCACCACCTCCAGCCCCGTGATGTAGTTGCTCGTCACACCGTACTTGAAACAGTGCGGGCCTCCGGCGTTCTCGCCCACGTTCCCACCGATCGTGGCCGTGCGGCCGCTCGCGGGATCGGGCGGAAAGTAGAGCCCATCGGCCTTGACCCTCTCGTCGAGGACCAAGTTCACCATCCCCGGCTGCACCACCGCACTCCGCCCGGCGAGGTCGAGATCGAGGAGATCCTTCATATGTGAGAACTGGAGGATCAGGCCACCCCGTAGCGCCACAGAGCCACCGGAGAGGCTCGTGCCCGCGCCGCGTGCCACGATGGGCACCCCGTATGCCCGACCCCAGCGCACCACGGTCTCCACATCCTCCGTCGAGTAAGGGAAGACCACGCCGCTGGGCATGCCATGATCGAGCCCACCATCGACAGAGTAGGTCAGGAGCTCCACCGGATCATCCACCACCTGGCCGGGTTGTAGCTTGGCCTTCAGCGAGGCAAGTGCCCCCGTCTCGCGGCCGGTCTGGCCCATTCGGCGGTCCTGCCAGGCGAGCCACCGCTCAGGCAGCTTTGCGACGCCGAAGAGTGGTTTCGGGTGCCTGACAGGGGCGGAGAGCCGGGCCTGGATCTCTCCATCGTGCCGCTCGGCCACGACGTAAGAAAGGTCGAGCACCTCGGCAATATGCATCACCTTGGCGTTGAGCCGCGCGCGGCGCACCCCCGACACCAACTGCATGTGACAGCCGGTGTTGCTTGTGACCACGATATCGGCACCGGTGCCGGCGATGTCGGCCATCTTGGCATCCAACACCGCGTTGGCGGTCTCGCTCTGCACGATATTGTAGATCCCGGCACTCCCACAGCACCGGTCGGGCTGCCTCAGCTCCACCAACTCGAGCGCCGGAATCCCCCTGAGGAGCTCGCGTGGTTGGTCAATCACTCCCTGGCCGTGGCGCAGGTGGCAGGAGTCCGAATAGGTAGCGCGGATGTGCAACGCGCCTTCTGGTGGGGTATGGAGATTGGCATGTACGAACTCACTGAAGTCCTGCACCTTCGCGGCAAAGGCTTCCGCGCGACCGGCGTAGACCGGATCGTCACCCAGCAGATCCGGGTACTCCTTCAGCGTTAGCCCGCAGCCGCCGGCGTTGTTCACGACGACGTCGTAGGGCTCGAACGCGTCGATGTTCTGCCGCGCCAGGTCCTTGGCCAATGCTTCCCCGCCGGTGTGCCACTGGGCTGCGCCGCAGCACGTCTGGGCCTGCGGGAAGTGCACCTCGTACCCGTTCCTTTGCAGCACCCGTACGGTGGCCGCGTTTATGCCCGAGAGAAACGCCTCCTGGATGCACCCATAGAAGAAAGCTACCGTGCCGCGGGCCTCCCCAATCGCGGGCGCAGGATGGTCGTAATTGGGATAATGCGCCGTGATCGGCGGCAGGATCCCCTCCATAGCGTTGAGCGGCTTAGGCAGGAGGTTCAGCGTGCGAACGAGCCACTGTCCGCCCAGCGACTCATAGAGCCACATCAGCCGGGCCAGCAACTTCATCTGCCCCACGTGGGGCATCAACTGATACATCCCCAGCCACTTCACGAACCGCTCGGCAGGGCCCGGGTGGCGCTGTGCCTCCAGGGCCACTCGCGCACCCTCGATCAGCTTCCCATACTGCACGCCGGACGGACACGCTGATTCGCAGGCGCGGCACTCCAGGCAGAGTGTGATGTGCTCAGCGAAGGTCGTGAGGAACTCCTCCTTCGTGATCTTCCCGTTCACCGCGGCGCGCATCAGTGCGATCCGCCCGCGGGCAGAGTCCATCTCCGTGCCGAAGACTGCGTAGGTCGGGCACGCCTGCAGGCATAGTCCACAGTGAACGCAGGCCTTGAGTAGGTCCCGGTATTCCTCGGTGAGCATCTGGGTGATCTCTAGCACAAGCGACGCCTCCACGCAGCAGGATTCGATGTCTTTCCCCAGCCACGCGGGGGGATCCGCTGTCCGGCCAGATTGTACCATTAGCAGGGTATTCTGGCTATTGGACTTGCCTTTCCGATATAACCCAGTATCATCTGCGCACCTGATGGATTTCCGCGCTTCTGAGGAGGACGCAATGCTCTTTCGTAATTTAGGTGTTCCTGAGCTGATCCTGATTCTGGTCATCGCGATCTTGATCTTCGGACCCGGGCGGATTGGCAAGATCGGGTCGGAGCTGGGCAAGGGGATTCGCGGCTTCAAGGAGGGTGTCTCGACCAATGAGGATGAGGAAGACACCGACACTGAGGTCAGCAAGGTCTCCACGGACTCGGAGACGAAATCCGACTAGCCGGCCACCACACCGCACCACGGGATGCCGGGCTCGCGCCCGGCACCTCATGATGCCCACCACCAGAGATAGCGTTACCAGCGATGCCCCATGATGACGGCTCAGCCGCCTGATTTCGCCACGCGCTGCGTTTCCCACATCTCAGATTGCCCTCGGAGACGGTGATGGCCCCATGATAATCGGTGCGTCGAAGATCCGACTCTATCTGCCGGGGGTCAATTCCCTTAAGGAAAAGCGAGGCATACTCAAGCCGCTGCTGAACCAATTACGGCGGCAGTTCGAGGTTGCCGCTGCAGAAGTCGACCAGCAGGACGTGTGGCAGTCGTCGGACATCGCCATCGCCATCGTGTGCAACGACTCGGCTCATGCCTATGCTGTCCTCGAGAACGCCATTCGCTGGATTGAGGACAACTACTTCCAGGTCCAGGTTCTCGACTGGGAGTCGGAGCTACGCTGAGATGGCCTGCCGGTCTGTCCACCGGCTACGGTCCGTCGTATTTGCGCATCGGCCGCGCCTGATACAGAAGTGAGTCTCGTGCCAGCCCACTCGATATGAGCGTTATAGACGAAATCAAGGAGCGCCTGGATCTCACGGATCTTGTCGGCCGACACGTCCATCTTCAGAAATCCGGGCGCTACTTCAAAGGGCTCTGCCCCTTCCACACGGAGAAGACTCCCTCCTTCTACGTCTTCCCGGATGAGCAACGATGGCACTGCTTCGGCTGCGACCGCGGGGGCGACATCTTCAACTTCGCTATGGAGATGGACGGCTACGACTTCCGAACGGCGCTGGAGGAGTTGGCCCGCCAGGCCAACGTCACCCTTCGTGAGCAGTCTCCCCAGGAGGTCAAGGCTGAGTCCGAGGCTGAGCGTCTCCGATCGCTCCTGGATGCAGCCGCGGACACATATCACGCCCTGTTGATGACCGCGCCGCAGGCCGCGCACGCGCGCACCTACCTAAAAAGCCGGGGATTCACCCGCGAGACGGTGGAGACTTTCAACCTGGGCTACAGCATGGATGCGTGGGATGCCCTGCGCACCGATCTTCTCGGTCGTGGCTACACTGTCGAGGAGCAGGTGAAAGCGGGGATGCTGGTCGAGCGGGACGAGGGCGGCACCTACGATCGCTTCAGAGATCGCGTGATGATCCCGATCCACGACCGTCGAGGACGTGCGATTGGCTTCGGAGCGCGGGCGCTTCAGCCTGATCAGCAGCCGAAATACATGAACTCGCCGCAGACACCGCTGTTCGACAAGGGACAGGTACTCTTCGGTTACCATTTGGCGAGCCGCGCGATCCGGGAGCAAGATGCCGCCGTGATCGTCGAGGGCTATATGGACGTAATGATCCCTTATCAGGCGGGCTACCGGAACGTTGTGGCACCGATGGGCACGGCACTCAGTGAGGCCCATCTCAAGCAGCTCCAGCGGCTCACGCACCGCTTCATCCTGGCGCTCGATCCGGACAACGCGGGCATTCACGGCACGCTTCAGGGTGTCGAGACCGCACGACAGACCCTCGATCGCGACTGGGAAGCGGTCTTCGATCCTCGCGGCCTCGTCGGTTACGAGGGGCGGCTGAAGGCGGATATCCGGGTGGTGACGCTCCCCGAAGGGAAGGATCCGGACGAGCTGATCCTCGAGGACCCGAAACGTTGGGAGGCACTGCTTGCCTCATCCCAGCCTATTGTCCGCTTTACCTTTCAGCACATGCTTTCCCAAAGCGATCCTGGCGAGCCCAAGACGAAATCGCGCATTGTAGATGCAATGCTCCCCCTTCTCAACGACATCGGTGACAGCATCGAGCGCGAGGCCTACGCCCAGGAGATAGCCGTGCAGCTGGGGATCGATGCCCGTGTCTTGCTCGATCGCCTCCGAGCCATGGACCGCGCGGAAGCCATCCGGACACAGGCTGCGGTGCGGGGCGATAGGCAGGCCAGGCCACCCTCTGACCTTGAGGCCCACGTCCTGATGGTGTTGATGCGTGCCCCAGACATGTGGCCCCGTGTCAACGCGCTCCTGACACAACTTGGGCAAGAGCGCATCAACGATCGCGACTTTTCACCCGAGTACCGCCTGATCTGGACCTCGTGGGCGCAGCTTTCGGAGCATCCCGAACTCGAACTTGCCGATTTCCTACCATCGGATATGCTAGGAGTCGTACAGGCCTGGCTCTCTCAGCCACTCTCTGATACAGCACCATCACAATGGGAGCGGGACGTGGCGAGAACTGTCCTACGAATACGCGAAAGGGAGTTCCGCGCCGAGCTCCAGCAGACAAATGGCACGCTCGCGTTGGCACAGGCCGAGAGCGATCAGCAAGCTATACCAGGCATCAAGCAACGAATAGTGCGGATCACGGATGAGCTGAGAAAACTACAGTGGGCTCTGGCTCAGCGCCCGGCTTATGTCTAAGGAGGGGTATGGCGAGACCACAGAGGACGGGACACCGATCGCGCACAATAGCTGACGATCTGTGGGAAAGAGAAGAGGACGAGATCGTAGACGACCTTGACGACAGCGTAGATGATGAGGACATCGATGAAGAAGAGGACGAGGTCGGTAACGGCGATCTCCTTCCTGATGTTGACTGGGATGATGAGCCTTCCCCTGATGAACTCAACGAAATAGAGGAGCAGTTGGCGGAACCGAGTGCGGCAGCGGATCTGGTCGACGATCCGGTACGTATGTACCTGCGGGAGATAGGCCGTGTCGACCTCCTGGAGCCCTATCAGGAAGTATGGATCTGCATCATTCGCGAGGCCGCAGCCCAACTTGAGCACATCTGGGAGGAAGTCGCGACCAATGCCGAGCCTGAGATCGTGGAGAACCAGCTCATCGACCTCTACGGACAGGCCCGCACAGCGTGGGGTAATGCCACCCGTCTGGCTCGTCAGGCGACTTTTGAGATACCTGAGGCTCGGGAGTATCTCGATGAGATTCTGCGCCAACAGCAAGTACTCATCTCCCCGGCGCCGTCGCCGCTCTACCATTTGATGGGTCCCAACCAGTGGGGAGATGACCCAATCTGGCGGCCCATCATCACCGAGTTGCTGTCCGTGGCAACATCGCTCTACCTCATGCGTCCCGAGCTGCTGGAACTCGTACGCGGCAAGGTGACGGATGGTCCCAGATGGCCGACGGTGACTCAGATGCGGGAGCAGTTCCCGCCCGCCGATGACATTATCGACTGGTGGAAGCACATCGAGGTTCTCGCGGCCGAAGCACAGCAGATGCTCGTGCGTGCCAATCTCCGTCTCGTGGTGAATATCGCCAAGCGCTATATTGGGCGGGGTGTCAACTTCCTCGACCTGATCCAGGAAGGCAACATCGGGCTGCTCAGAGCCGTCGAGAAGTTCGACTATATGCGCGGCTATAAGTTCTCAACCTATGCGACGTGGTGGATTCGCCAGGCAATCAGCCGCGCCATAGCGGACCAGGCGCGCACCATTCGTATTCCCGTCCACATGGTCGAGACGATCAACCGACTTATGAGGATCCAGCGGCGGATGATGCAGGACCTCGGTCGAGAGCCCACCCTTGACGAATTGGCCCTTGAGATGGATGTGCTGGACCCAAAGGATATTCAGGCGATTCGAGAGGCCCGCGCGAAAGACGAGCAGCTTGCGCCACCCCTGGAGCGGCGTATGCGACGGGCGATGGCGAAGGTTCGCCGGATTATCAGCATCTCCCAGGAGCCGATGTCACTCGAGAGCCCGGTGGGCAACGAGGATAACAGTGAACTGTCGGACTTCATCGAGGACGAGAACTTGCCGGGGCCAATGGACGCCACGTCAATGCACATGCTCCGCGAGCAACTGCAAAGCATCCTGGACGAGCTGGGCAAACGTGAGCGCGAGGTGTTGGAGATGCGTTTTGGATTGAAGAACGGTCGACCGCATACGTTGGAGGAAGTGGGCCAGGCCTTCAACGTTACGCGCGAGCGGATTCGGCAGATCGAATCCAAGGCGCTCCGCAAGCTGCGTCACCCCGGCCGTAGCCGGAAACTCCGGGATTTCCTGACCTAAAGGATACTATGTTTATAAAGCTCAGTGCACAGACCAGAAGCAAAATGGATCTGATTGACATCACCGACCAGATCAACGAGGCGATCGCTGAAGCAGGCATAAGTGACGGGATATGCTTCCTCTATTGCCCACACACCACGGCGGGCATCGTCCTCAATGAGGATTGGGATCCCGCAGTCGAGAGTGACGTGGCGATGGTCCTGGACCGTATGGTCCCCGAGGGCCTTCCCTACCGGCACCCGGAGGGCAACAGCCCCGCCCACATCAAATCTGTTCTGGTCGGCAACGATCACTTCATCTTCATCCATGGCGGCGAGCTGCAGATGGGCCAGTGGCAGGGGATTTTCATGGCTGAGTTTGATGGCCCACGCCACCGTGATCTCTGGATCAAGGTCGTCGGTGATGCCGATACGTGCTAGACACCGCACCTGAACGTCTTTCCTCGTCCCAATCTATCCCGCGCCAACCCATTGCGTGGACCCGGATCGAGGCTCTACTGCACCTGGTGCAGAAGCCAGGCCGGTACGTCGGCGGTGAAGTCAATGCCGTAACCACGCCGTGGGACGATGCCGACCTCCACATTTGTCTGGCGTTTCCGGATCTATACGACCTGGGCATGTCCAACTTCGCCCTGATGGTCCTCTACGACATCCTCAACCGGCAGGACGGTATGCTGGCGCATCGCACGTACCTGCCGGCACCGGATATGATCGAGCAACTACGTGCAGCGGATCTACCCCTCTACGCTCTGGAGGACTATCACCCGGTCGCAAGCTTCGACATTCTGGCCATTAGCACCGCCTACGAGCAGCTCTACACCAATGCACTGGAGCTACTTGACTTGGCCGGGCTTCCGATTCGCAGCGACGCAAGGGACGAGCGTCATCCCCTGATCGTGGGCGGGGGGCACGGAGCCTTCAATCCCGAGCCGGTCGCTGACTTCTTCGACGTCTTCGTCATCGGTGAGGCCGAAGCCGTCATCGTCGAGCTGGCAGAGGCCGTGCGCTCCTTCCGTGGACAACCACGCGACGCCCTTCTGCGTGCCCTGCTGGCGATTCCGGGCCTCTACGTGCCGCGGTTCTACCGCCCCAGCTATCCGTTGCCTGCCGCCGCCGGGACGGTGCCCATCGAGGTGCTCACCCCCATCGAAACGCGGGCGCCACCCCGGATAGCTAAGAGGCTCCTGCCTACGCTGCCCCCCACCCCCGTTCGGCAGCTCGTGCCCAACATCGATACGGTCCACAACCGCGCGGTTGTGGAGATCCAGCGGGGGTGCTCCCGGGGGTGTCGATTCTGCCAGGCAGGCTCGATCACGCGTCCGATTCGCCAGCGACCACTGGAGGAGATCGTAGACAGTGCCGAGGCTGTCATCGAGGCCACCGGTTACGAGGAGCTGGCGCTCCTTTCGCTCTCCTCTGCCGACTACACCGAGATTGCCGAACTCATCGCGCGGCTGAAGGACCGTTTCGCCGGGCGGAAGCTCTCGATCTCACTGCCTAGCCTCCGCCTCGATGCCTTCTCGGTCGATCTCGCCGAAATGCTTGCGGATGAACGCCGGTCCGGTTTCACCTTTGCTCCAGAGGCCGGAACCGATAAGCTTCGCCACGCCATAAACAAGGACATCACGACCCAAGATTTGTATGAGGTGGCCGAGGAGGTCTTTACCCGCGGCTGGCACACGATCAAACTCTATTTTATGATCGGACTGCCAACCGAGACGGACGACGATGTTGTCGCAATCACAGAGCTCGTTCACGAGGTGCATCGTATCGGTAACCGCATCGGGGGGAGGCGGACCGAGGTCCACGTGAGCATCAGCACCTTCGTGCCCAAGCCCCACACGACCTTCCAGTGGGAACCTCTGGCTGACGAGAACACTATTGAGCGGCGACAGGCCATCCTGCGTGAGGGGATCCGAGGACGAGGGCTGGAGCTGTCCTGGAACCGATACCCTACCTCAAAGCTCGAAGCGCTCCTGGCGCGTGGGGATCGTAGGCTGGGCACCGTCATCGAGCGGGCATGGCAGTTGGGGGCGCGATTTGACGCTTGGGACGAATGGCACGATCATGACGCTTGGGAGCACGCAATCGCGGAGCTGCCCTCCGCCGAGCTCCAATCACACTTTTCGAGCCCCGACGCCTTGCTGGACTTCTATCTGTACCGTCGCCGGGCAGAGGACGAACGGCTCCCGTGGGATCACCTGGAGAGCGGCATGGAGAAGCGTTACTTCATGCAGGACTACGCCCGCAGCCGGCGCGGTGAGTTGCTTGCCGATTGCCGGGAGCAGTGCCATGCTTGTGGCATCATGCGGCATTACGAGGAACTGTGCACGGAGGAGTGGCAGTGTCCGGTCCTACGTTGAGGCGGCATGCGGAAAAGGATACGCGTCACCTGTCGATATCACTCCGTGGAGACGCGCCGGCGGTACATCTACGGACGCAGAGAACCGTCTTGCCGCCATATATCCCCAGCGCGTATGCTCCCGGCGGATCACAGATCCTCCGGATGCCTTGTATGGTGTTACGGGCGATACCCGAGAGCCTCATTGCACTCAACAGACGGAGCCCCAGATCTGCTGCTCCAGCCGAGTCCTCCGGGCGGATCATGGATCCGCCTGGAACGAGTGGTGTCGGAACCCGTTGCTGGCACTTCGCTACGACAGTAGGGATAGTCTATGCTGAACCTTGACACGCACCCGGCGTCGCGCCACCGCATCACCTTTGGCACCTCGCGAAGCCTGGCCTACGTCTCCGTGCTTGAGTTGGGGACGGTGTGGGAGCGGACCCTCCGCCGCGCGCACGTGCCGGTGAAGTATAGCCAGGGCTACAATCCACGTCCGAGAATGCACTTCGCCGCGCCGCTACCGGTTGGCTGCGGCAGTGAGGCCGATCTGCTGGACGTGTCATTGAACGAACCGCGCACTTCACAGGATGTTAGGGCCGCACTGGCGGATTCGCTGCCGCCGGACCTCACCGTCGTCTCAGTCGCAAGCGTGGCCGATGACGCGCCGGCACTCTCCGAGCAGTTGGTAGCAACCGAGTATCGCGTATTGTTGTATGACGTAGACGAGGGTGAGCTGGCAGAACGGGCGGCAAGCCTGGTCGCCGCCGAATCAGTCCTGCTCCCCAAGCGAGGCCGCCACCATCGTGGCAAGAGCTATGATCTGCGCGCATTGATCGACGATCTGAAGGTGGAGCTTGAGGTCACGCCGCCCTGGATGGGGCTTTGGATGCGTCTCAGTGCCCAACCGGGTGCCACGGGGCGTCCGGACGAAGTGCTCAAAGCGCTGGGCATTGAGGGTGCGCCACGGCGTTGTGTACGCACCCGGTTGATTCTCGATGTCGACACCCAAGAGGAGGCACAATGAACGAAATCAGCAGTTCAGTGGCGAGTCCGACTGTAGAGGGTGGTGCGACCGTTCAGGCGCCGACCACGCCTAAGATTGACGAGCCCCGCAAAGCCACGTTTCTGGGCAACGGCATCGACCTAACCGCACTTATTGCCCTGGCGAGCGGCGTGTTGGTGCTGCTCACGTGCCTGACGTGCGGCTCGACCTTCTACTGCCTGCCGGTCATAGCGCTGGTGCTGGGCATCATCGGGTTGGTGCTGGCCCGGAACTCGGTGGATGCTGCGCGGACACGGCTATGGTCCTGGATCGGCATCGGCGGTGGCGGTGTGGCGGTGCTGTTGGCAGTCTTCACGGTCGTCGGCTACTTCTTTTTCATCTTCCTGACGATCCTTTTCAGCCAAGGGCACTGAAAACCAGACCCTCGGGGTTTCTTTGTCGAGCGGGAACGCTCTAGACACGAAAACCCCAAAGGTCTATCTATGCCTATGGCAGCGGCCTTTCACCAGGCTACGCAGGCCAGCCAGTCCGGAAGAGCCTCCAACAGCCGCAACATCACGCGCTCAGCGCGCTCTCTGAAGACGACCAACGTGCCATCGTAGGCATCGCTACCATCGGCGCCGAGAAGATCGGTGACACCGCGAAGGATCAGGCAACGCACGCCGTTCTTGGTCGCGACGTGCGCGATGGAGCCCGATTCCCAATCTCCGACCGTGCCACCAAAGTGCTCGCGCAGGAACGGAACATCCTCGACCACCAGGTCGCGGTCGCCCGACAGCAGCAGGCCGCGATGCACAGGGTGCGGGTAGGGCTCGTGCAACCACGAGAGGTCGAGCACGGCTGTGTAGTGGGCGAATGCCGCTTCAGGATCGCTCATCTGTTCGACAATGTCGTAGACGATCGTCCGGTCGGCCAGCACGATCGTGTCCTGGTCGATAGCGCCCTGGAACCCGCCGCAGGTACCCAGGTTCACGAGAAGCCTTGGTGCCCACCGGCTGATCGCGTACTGAGCCGAGGCCGCGGCATCGATCTTACCCCACCCCCCATGGGTAAAGACCATCGACACCCCCGCGCCTCCGTCCATACGTGCTTCATAGACCTCGCCGTACGGAGTCGCGCCTGCCGGGGCAGCCGAGAAGCGCGCGCAAAGCCTTGGCCGCACAGCCTCCCATTCAGCATCTGAAGAGATGATCACGACGATAGGGCCAGGTCCCGACAGCAGACTCATCTCATTCCTCCGGCGGGTACGCACAGTTGGGTGTAAGCAGCGACAAACCAAGGGTGCACGACGGGTAGCGCCCGGCGCTGATCCCAGAGATAGCCCAGGTAGGCACACACCCCGGCATCTAGCGAATGATCCAGGGCAGCTATGAGGTCGGCAAGATAAGGGGGATGACCGGGGCGGTCCCAAGCGATTTTGTCCGCGACAAAGACCACCTTGGCGAGCGCGTCCGCGTCGGGATGCAACGTCGTGTGGAACCGTACGGCGTTCAGGACGGCCGAATCGTGAATGCCGACCATCTTCTCAGCCAGGGCAGCCGACAGCTTCTGGTGCAGAATCATCGGCAGGGAGCTTTCCTCGTCCAGGACCTCAACGCCGAGTGCTAGGGCGCACGCTACCCGTTGACTGTTCGGGATGACGGCGCTGATGTCGTGAAGCCACGCAGCCGTGGTCGCTCGGTCGACGTCGACGCCAAACCGCCGACCCAGACGGGTCGCTTCAGCCGCGACCTCGGCACTGTGAACGGTGGTCCTATGGCATCTGTAGCTGCCAAAGAACCGCCGAACGTCGTCCGCAACGCTCGCGGTCCGCACAAAGCCTGAAACGAGCTCCCCGACCAGGGTGTCCATCCGCGCTTCCTCCGCCCCCCATCGCCTGCAAGACTGGATCGATCTGACAGATCGGTCGGTCCTTCTGGCCTTCCTAGAGCCAGTGGGGAGACCATGCAAACCCATTTTCGGGGCTGTAGACTCGCCCCGCCGTGCAGTATACCACCGTCAGAGGTGATCATGGTATAATGAACCGGATTTCGTAGTGCCGGCACTATGGCGGGAGCTCAATGGAAATAGAGGCGAAGTACTCGGTTCTAAGCGACAAGACGTACGCAGCGTTGAGGTCGTTGTCCGAACTAGCCGGCTGTCGGCTGACTCCCGGCAGATTGCTCCACCTCTACGATCAGTACTTCGATACGTCCGACCATCGGATCCTCTCGGGCGGCTATGCCTTCCGCCTCCGCTACCAGGATGATCGCACCTACTATTCGCTGAAGAGCCTGGGTGGCGTGAGCGGCAGCGTGCATCGCCGCCAAGAGATCGAATACGACGTGCCCGAGACGGACTACAGACGTCCGCCCGGCGATTGGCTGCCGGAGCAGCTCTGGTCCCGCCTCTCCGAACTGACTGAGAGCCAGCCGCTGGTCGATATCCTTACCATCCGCCAGGAGCGGCACGAGCGGCGGCTTCTTGCCGGCGCGGGGGATGTCGAGGTGGCCACACTGTCCCTTGACAGTGTAGAGATCGTCCAGGACGCGAATACCTCGCAGCGTTTCATCGAGCTTGAGATCGAGTTGGCACAGGGTCGGGCTGAGGAAGAACTGGAGCCGATCGTCGCCGAGCTTACCCGGATGCGCGGTCTGGTGCCGCAGCCTGCATCCAAGTTCGAGCGCGGGCTTGCCTTTGTGAGTCGCACCACGCCCGTCGAGCACGATGGCTCGAAGGTCAGGTCCGATGACACGATGGGTCGGGCAATGACCAAGATCCTCAGGCCGCTCTTTACCAAGATGCAGGACCACGAGCAAGGCAGCTACGCCGGCGTGGACACCGAGGAGCTTCACGATATGCGCGTCGCGACGCGGCGAATGCGCACCGCATTCTGGATCGCGGAGCCTTACCTCGACGGCTCAGAGCTGAAGAAGGTACGTAAAGGCCTCGGCAAAACGGCAGATGCCCTGGGTGCCGTGAGAGATATGGACGTCTTCCGGGAGAAGACCGACAGCTACCTTGCGGAGCACGAGCAGAACTTGGGCGGCTTTGCCCCACTCTTCCGCGTGTGGGACGTCGAATACATCCGGCGCCGAAACGAGATGCTGGAGCATCTGTCCGGTAAAGCGTACGCACGTTTCAAGAAACGTTTCTGGGCAAGCCTGCAGGAGGGCATACCCGATAAGAAGGAGGCACGAGAGGTCACGAAAGTGCTTCCGTCTATCGTGGAGGAACGGCTGGAGGCCGTCCTGAGGCACGATACAGCTCTGGCAGAACCAGGGCAGCCACTCTCGAGTTACCACGAGTTGCGCATTGATGTCAAGCGGCTGCGGTACACGCTGGAGTTTTTCCGCGACGTTCTTGGCGATGAGGCGCAGATGGCTATTGAGGCGCTGAAGGTGCTGCAGGATCTCTTCGGCGACCTCCAGGACGCCCGCGTCGCCTCGGAGCATCTGCGCGCCGTGATGACCTTCGGCACGTGGGAGGCACCGGAACAAGTTCATGCGCTGTGGAGCTCGACCCGCGTCGGCGGCGCTACGCTCAGGACATCAACACCCGATCTGGCAGTCTACCTGGCAGCCCGAGAGGCAGAGATCGAGCGCCTGGTTGGCCAAGCACCGGCGACTTGGGCGGCCTTCCAGGCATCCGGCGCCCCACAGTTGGTGCGCGGCGCGATCGACCATCTGTAAGAATCACACAAGGAGAATTGCTATGTCACAAGAACCTACCTATGTCATCCTCATGGGGCCGCCGGCTTCAGGCAAGGGCACACAGGCGGAACGCCTGCAGGAGCTGCTGGCTCTGCCTCACGTTGCAAGCGGAGATCTCTTTCGCTACAACCTGAAGAACGAGACCGCGCTTGGTATCAAGGCAAAGGGCTATATGGAGAGAGGGGATCTGGTACCCGACGATATCACCATCGCCATGGTGCTTGACCGCCTCGCCCGCCCCGACTGCCGCAATGGCGCCCTCCTCGATGGCTTCCCCCGGACGGTCGCTCAAGCCGAGGCGCTGGACAATGCCCTCGCAGACGGCGGACACAAGATCGATCTCGTGCTCAACATCCAGGTTCCTCGCGATGAGCTGATCGTACGTGTCACGGGACGCCGGCTGTGTCGAGACTGCGGTGCATCCTATCACCTGAAGTTTGCTCCACCCAAACAGCCTGGCGTCTGCGACAAATGCGGCGGTGAACTCTATCAGCGGGACGATGACACCGAAGAGACGGCCGTGAAACGGCTTGAGGTGTACGAGGCCCAGACAAAGCCCCTCGTGTCCTACTATCGTGACAAAGGTATTCTGACGGAAATCGACGGGAACCAGTCAATCGACGAGGTCACGGAGGCGCTCAAGGCCGCCATCGAGCAGAATCTGTAGCAGAAACCTTGCTCGGAGTTCAGACCTTGCGAGGGCACAGAAACCCTCGCAAGGTCTCCGAGAAGCACGCGCCTGTGACTCGGTCAGGTGCCGCCTGGCACTTAGTCAGGCGCATGCTCCAGAGGCAGATCTCGATCCCCATGATCCCAGATGCCCCGGTGCTCAATCATCCACAGTTGTGAGTTCAGTGCCGGCTCTCCCGGCTCGGCGCGGCGGCGCTCATAGCTCCCGTCAGGCAACAACCTCCAGGACTGTACGTTGTCGCGCAGGTGTACGCCCAGGATGTGGTCGCGAATCGCGTGCAGGAGCTGCTTGTCCTCCACCGGGAAGAGCGTTTCAACCCTGCGGTCCAGGTTCCGCGGCATCAGGTCCGCGCTGCCCAACAGCATCTCCTCCTCGCCATTGTTGCGGAAGTAGTAGATGCGCGGGTGCTCGAGGAAACGCCCCACTACCGACGTGACCGAGATGTTGTCACTGACACCCGGCAAACCGGGCCGGATGCAGCATGTGCCCCGAACCTGCAGATCGACCTTCACACCGGCTCGGGAGGCACGGTATATCGCCTGGATGGAATCCTCATCCACGAGCTGATTCATCTTGAAGGCCAGGTAGCCGTTGCCGTGCTCGCGATGGACCTCGATCTCACGATCGATCAGGCCGACAATCTGCTCCCGCATCGCACCCGGGGCGACCAGAAGCTTGCGGTACTCCTGTTTCCGCGAGTAGCCCGTCAATGCGTTGAAAAGATCGGACACATCGGCTCCGATCTCTTGGTCGACGGTGAAATATCCCAGATCCGTATAGACGCGAGCGGTAGCGGCGTTGTAATTCCCCGTGCTCAGGTGCACGTAGCGCACCATCCCGTCGTACTCGCGCCGCACAACCATACAGACCTTGGCATGCGTCTTCAAGCCCACGAGACCATAGATGACGTGGACGCCTGCCCGCTCCAAGGCCTTGGCCCAGACAATGTTGTTCTCCTCATCGAAACGGGCTTTGAGCTCGACCAGCACCGCGACCTGCTTCCCATTCTCGCGCGCCTCCAGCAACGCCGCCACGACCGGTGCGTTTGGGCCCACGCGATAGAGGGTCTGCTTTATCGCCAGGACCTGCGGGTC
Source organism: uncultured Chloroflexia bacterium (assembly GCA_963775195.1). GTDB lineage: Bacteria > Chloroflexota > Anaerolineae > B4-G1 > SLSP01 > PWVB01. Next base: position 970,785 of record CAVZIC010000013.1, on the reverse strand, counting down.
CCGGGCGGCCTCGAGCAGGAAATCGACGACCGGCGCGAAGCTATCGTAGGGATGATAGAGCAGGATGTTCTTGCGACGTCGGATCGCTCCGAAGATGCTCTTGCCGCTCGCCAGCGAACGCGAGATGTAGGGGATAAACGCAGCGTCCTTGAGCTCAGGAATGTTCACCTCGGTGAGCTGCATCAGATGCGAGAGGCCGATCGGTCCATCAACAGTGTACAGAAGGTAAGGGGCAATCCCGAGGTTGTCGAGCAGGATATCGCGGATATCCCTGGGCATCGCTCGATGCACTTCCAGCCTGACGGCGGACCCAAACTGCCGCATCCCGACGCTCTCCTCAATGGAGGCCAACAGGTCAGACGCCTCATCCTCCTCGATCTCGAGGTCGGCATCGCGGGTGACCCGGAAGGGGTAAGCTGCCACGACCCGCATCCCAGGGAACAGCAAATCGAGGTTCTCGATGATGACTTCCTCAATCCAGACGAAATTCGTGTCGACCACCGAATCTAGCCCCAGCGTCTCGTAGGTTTCGGCGCGATCCTCTTCCGGGATTCTGATCAACCTCGGGAAGACACCGGGTATCTTCAGCCGGGCAAACTGGCGCCGCTTGAGAGGATCCTCGACCACCACTGCCAGGTTGAGGCTCAGGTTTGAGATGTGAGGAAACGGATGTCCGGGATCGAACGCCAGGGGTGTCAGCACCGGGAAGATCTCCCGCTCGAAGTGTCGGCGCATCAATCGTCGCTGCTTGCCCCTGAGCTCGCGGTACCGCAGGATGTTGATGCCCTCGGCGTGCAACTTGGGCTGAAGGTCGTCCCGCCAGCAGGCCATGGCCTCCTCCAGGATGGGCGTGAAGTCGCGACGGATCGCAGCAAGCTGCTCCGCCGGAGTCATGCCATCGGGGGGAGCCTCGACCACACCGGCAGCCAGTTGCCGCCGCAGACCGGAAACGCGCACCATGAAGAACTCATCCATGTTGTTGAAGAAAATGGAGAGGAACTTCACACGCTCCAGCAGCGGGTGACGCTCACCGTCCAAAGCCTCCGCCAGAACGCGGTAGTTGAATTTTATGAGACTGAGTTCGCGGTTGAAATAGAGCGAGGGCTCGTCCAGCCCGATGGTATGGGAGGTCGCGTCGGACTCAGCGGCTAGGGCCGGCACCGACACGTCAGCGCCGGCCGTCTCGATCTGTTCTGTCGTCATTCCAGGACTCCTTAAGAGACGAGGGACAAGTCACCGAAAAGAGGGCCGTGACAATCCTGTGCAGTCCGCCCCCGCTCCGTTTCCCTCATTGGCTCATCTCCTTTATTGTACTGACATCGGTAGTACAAAGCAACCTTGCGTTGACAAAGTTGCGTGGGGTGGTATACTCTTTTTCGCGTGGCTCCCCGGGAGGGATGGCCGAGCGGACGAAGGCGACGGTCTTGAAAACCGTTGTGGCTGAAAGGTCACCGTGGGTTCGAATCCCACTCCCTCCGCAAGGCAAGGTCCTCAGGCTCAGGCGTGAGGGTGGCCCACTTAACAAGCATATAGGGAGAGGTGCCAGAGTGGACGATTGGGGCTGCCTGCTAAGCAGTTGTGGGGGTTAAACTCCACCCAGGGTTCGAATCCCTGCCTCTCCGCCTTGTGACAGTCGTCAGGCTGTCTATTTCGCGCCCCTGTAGCTCAATTGGATAGAGCGCCTGCTTGCGGAGCAGAAGGTTACAGGTTCAAGTCCTGTCGGGGGTACTCGGAGGGTTGAGAATGTGTCGGCAGTCCGTGTTGTAGAGCAGTTGCGTGCGCCCCTGTAGCTCAATTGGATAGAGCGCCTGCTTGCGGAGCAGAAGGTTACAGGTTCAAGTCCTGTCGGGGGTACTCAGATAGCGCCTCAGGTGACCACACCTGGGGCGCTTGTGTTTTCTACTGATCCATCTATAAACTGCTAGGATGATCGCCACCAAGAGAGCACGCCGGAAGATCTGGGATGCGCTAACAGCGCCTTTCCGCCCCGTTGGGTCTCCCACAGACGAGGGCGATGTGCGTGCCTTCGCCGCCGTGATCCTCCTGGTAATCATCATCGGCATTGTCTTTGAGTCTGCTGCGCGCCTCAGCGCTCTGCAGGTCGGACTCGGGGTTGCCGTGAGCTATGCCTACCTCAACGCCACGTTCCTGGCACTGGCGCTGGTCTACGTTCTCGGCAGGACCCGCTACTACCGCATTGCGTTCGGTTTTGGCACCGCCGTCTGCGCGATCGCCGCCTTTGCCATTGCTCTGTTTGGCGTGCACCCACACAGTCTAGCTTTGCTTGGATATGCGCTGATTCCGGTCATGCTGGTGAGCGGCTTCTTCCCACCGCGCGTCACCGCCATCTCGGTCGGTCTGCTAGCCCTGGCAGTGGTCGTTATTCCCGTGCTGGTCCCAGATGTCTCGCTCCCTGAAGTCCTCGCGGGACCGTTGGCCTTTGTGTTGATGGCAGGCGGCGTGCATCTCCTGATACGCTACCACAAGGCGAGGTTCGATGAGCTGCGCAGCCAGGAGCTCGCGGAGATTGGGCTTAGGTATCGGGCGCTGTCGGAACACTCAAATGACGGTATCGCCATTCTCGATTTCGACGGTCGCTACGTCGAGGTGAATCGGCGGCTGGCCGACATCCTCGGGTATCCGGCGGACGCCCTGATCGGTCGGCCGATGCTTGAGACAATCACATCCGAGGGCGCGACCGACCTGCAAGCAACGCTCGTGACACTGCTGTCAGGGGAGGCTGCGCCTGCTTACGAAGGTACGCTGCACGCCACGGATGGGCAGACCTACGCCGTCGAGCTGAATGCCACGCTTGTCCTCGGCCGAGATAACAAGCCCACACACGTTCAGGTCATCGTGCATGACATTTCCCAGCGCCAGGCTGATCACGAGGCCCTGCAGCGCCGCCACCGGGGGCTGATGGTGCTGAATCGCATCATCACCGCAGCCACCACGACCGTAGATCATGCACGGATGCTGCGCGTGCTCTGCGGCGAGCTCGCCTACGCGTTCGGCCTCACCCACGTCTATGCCGCACGTGTCAACCGTCAAAGCGGGATCGCGCTCGTCGTTGCGGAGTATGCGCAAGCTGGTGCCCGGAAACTCGTGGGGGCGACCACACCGCTCGACACTCCAGTGATAGCTCACGTGCTCGTATATCGGACGCTGCTCTACATCGACGATCCCTACTCCGACCCGCGGATGGGCGTGTGGGTCCGATCGCTGCCGGACGACAAGGACACGACCCTCCTATTCGTGCCACTGACGGTTCGGGACCGCGTAGTGAGCATCCTGACGATGGAGCTACCGGGTCATAATCTGCTGAACGCACAGGACGTCGAGTTGATCCAAAGCTCCGCATCGGCGATTGCGCAAGCCATCGAGACAGCGGAGCTCTATCAGAAGCAGGAACAGCGCGCGGAAGAGCTGGAGGAGATGGTCAGGCGGAGAACGGTTGAGCTCCAGGAGGCACTCAAGCAAGCTCAGGCCGCGGACCGGACAAAGTCGCTCTTCGTCAGCAACGTGAGCCACGAGCTCCGAACGCCGCTCACCAGCATTCGCCTCTTTCTCGACTTGGCCAATCGCGGAAAGCCGGAACGCATCCAGACCTACGTGGGAGCGCTCACGCGTGAAACGGCCAGACTACAGCACCTGGTGGAAAGCCTTCTGACGGTCTCGCGTCTGGACCTCGGCAACGTGCAGTTGAACAAGCACGAGGTGGACTTGAATCAGATAGTCACGACCCTGGTCGCGGACCGCCAACGGCTCTTTGGCGACCACGAGCTCAGGCTTTCAGTCGAGACCGACCCCACCCTGCCCCTGGTCACCGCGGATCCTCTGTTGCTGGAGCAAGTACTGACGAACTTGCTGACCAATGCAATGAACTACACCCCGGAGGGTGGGGCTGTCTGGCTGCGCACCGGTTGGGCAAAGGTCGATGGTACGAGATGGGCCACCGTTTCGGTTGAGGATACCGGCGTTGGCATTTCCCAAGAGGAACGCAGCCGGCTGTTCCAGCGATTCGAGCGTGGCCAGGCAAGTGTAACACTTCAGGTGCCCGGCACAGGGCTAGGCCTGGCTATCAGCAAGGAAATCATCGATCTCCACCACGGAAGGATTACATTTGAAAGTGTCGTGGGGGAGGGCAGTGTCTTCGTGGTGTGGCTGCCGCTAGACGATGATGGGCGCGAGACCAGACCCGACACGCATCCCTTCGAGAGGGCATCGCGACCCTGAGCTCCTCATGCTGGGTCGCTGCTCCGGGCGTAGCGCCTCAGACGGCGTAGCGCCTCAGACGGCGTAGCGCCTCGGACGGCGTAGCGCCTCAGACGGCGTAGCGCCTCAGACGGCGTAGCACTTCATTCCGACGAAACCCCCATCGCCTCCACGTAAGCCAACGACTGATGGCGGAAGTACGTGTTGTAGAGGTCCGCGTAGTGCCCACTCGACGCCAACAGACTCTCGTGGTCGCCCTCCTCAATGATCTCACCTTGGTCGATCACAATGATACGGTCTGCGGACTTGATCGTCGAGAGACGGTGAGCGATGATGATCGCCGTTCTATCCGCCATTACCGTGTCGAGACCTTCCTGGATCTGCATCTCTGTGAACGGATCGACGCTGGCCGTGGCCTCGTCCAGGATGAAGATCGCCGGGTTCTTGAGGAGCACGCGCGCAAGTGCGACAAGTTGGCGCTGCCCCATCGACAGATTGGATCCACGCTCGCCGACGTCGGTATCCAGTCCGTCCGAGAGATCGGCAATCCAGTCGCCCTGGCTCACGTGCGTGGCAGCGGCTTGGACGTCGTCGTCAGTGGCGTCAGGAAGTCCGTAACGAATGTTGTCGCGGACGGTACCCGAGAAGAGGAAAGGCTCCTGCGGGACGATCCCGATATGCTGACGGTACTGCTCTAGGTTCAGCGTCCGCACATCCCGGCCATCGACCAGGAGCGCCCCACCCTGAAACTCGTGAAAACGCGGGATGAGGCGGGCGATGCTGCTCTTGCCTGCGCCCGTGTGCCCCACCAGTGCAAGTGTCTCGCCCTGACGTATATCCAGAGAGAAGTCGGGAAGGACGACCTCGCCAGGCACGTAGCTGAACTGCAGATGGCGAAACTCGATGTGTCCTGCCACGCTTGGGACGGGGTCGTTGGCGATCTGCACGACGCGGGGCTCAGCATCGATCAGCGCGAACACGCGCTCTGCAGCGGAGAGTCCGTCCTGGAATTGGCTCCAGAACGAGGCGATGCTCGTCATGGGCCACCAGAAGAAGCCGACGGCCTGCATGAAGAGATACCAGTCGCCCGGCGAGATACGGGTGCGCGTCGCCAGCCCGCTTGCGTAGAGGAAGAATGCACTTACAAGACCCGACGACATCCCCAGGATGGGGAAGATAGCGTTGAATGTCATATCGCGCTGGAGACCAATGCGATAGGATCGCTGGTTGTTGTCGCGGAAGCTATCGTAGATAGCGTGCTCCTGACGGAACGTTTTCGCCACCACGATTCCGCTGATGGATTCCTGGATCTGCGAGTTGATCACAGCATTGATACGCCGAGATTGGCGTGTGACCTTCCGGGCGAGCCGCCGAAAGCCCAGGGCAACCAGGACCGCCAGGGGAGCAATGCCGATGAGCATTGCTGTCAGCGCGAGGTTGATAGTCGCCAGCCAGACCGTCAGTATCGCCACCAGCAGGATTTGGCTGAGTAGATCAAGGACCAACGTGACGACGTTGGAGAAGTCTTGCGTGTCCGAGGTAACGCGACTGACGATCTTTCCTGACTCGTGTTCATTGAAGAACGAGAGGTCGTGTCGGACCGTTGCAGCAAAGACGTCCTCCCGCACCTTCAGCACCACGTCTCCGACGATAACGGCAGAATAGAGACGCCGTATATAGTTGGCGACCCAGGCCACCAGGCCAAATCCCAGAACCCCGAGTCCGGAAAGCAGAATGGCCCGCGACGATGGACTCCGCTGGACCAAGTCGATCGTCTTCGACACGAGGATCGGGCTGGCAGTGCCCGCTGCTGAGCTGATCAAGATGAGCGCCGCCACCAGTAGCATCCGCCATTGATACGGACGGAAGTAGCTAACGATACGGCGCAACAGATCACGGTCGCTGTAGTTGCGATCGTAGCTTTCGGAATCCAGGCCGTCTAGTATGAACCCCATACCGTAACCCCCCGGGCCAACTCAGACATCATACCTCGCGAAGATGCGTCGATAGGCTTCGGACCTCCCCATCAGCTCATCGTGCGACCCCTGATCCACCAGAGCGCCACGGCGCAGCACCAGGATCCGGTCAGCCCAGCGGATCTGGCTGAGTCGGTGTGTGATGATGAACGTGGTCCGCTGGCGGCTGATGCGGCGCATAGCCTGCTGAATCCTGTCCTCCGTCGCGCTGTCGATCGCGCTCGTGCTGTCGTCGAGGATGAGAATCCGCGGATCGGTGAGAAAGGCCCGGGCGATCGCAATCCGCTGGCGCTGCCCTCCGGACAGTGTCACGCCCCGCTCGCCCACGTCAGTCTCATAGCTCTCCGGAAAGCTTCGGATGAACTCATCCGCCTGTGCTTCCCTGGCAGCCTGTTCGATCTCCTCCTCAGTGGCATCTGCACAACCAAAGGCGATGTTCGCGGCGATTGACCGCGAGAAGAGAAACACATCCTGCTCGATGGTGGAGATCTGGGACCGTAGGGATTCCAGGCTCCAATCGCGGACATCCACGCCATCCACCAACACGCGTCCCTGGTCAGCGTCGAAGATGCGGTTAACCAGACGCGTCAGGGTCGTCTTGCCCGAGCCGGTCTGCCCCACGATGGCCACGGTCTCGCCTGGCCGCACGGCAAAGCTGATGTCCTTGAGCACCGGATTGCCGTTGTAGCTGAAACTCACATTCTCGAAGACTACCTCTCCCGATACCGGCCTCGTAATGCCGGCTGTGTTCTCATCCAGCTCCGTCTCCGTGTTAATCAAGCCCAAAATGCGCTTCGCACTGGCGACGCCGAGCTGGACCAGGTTGAAGGTAAAGATCGAGATGAAGGTAGGGAACTGCAGGGCATTGAACAGCCCAACAAAGCTGATCACCTCCCCGAGGGTAACGATACCCCGACTCCACAACAGCAGACCATCCACGAAGCAGCCTGCATATGCGAGCCCGAAGACCAACATGGGCCAATAACGAGCCTCGATACTCCCCTGCTTGACGTAGAGGTCCCGGTAACCGCGGGCATTTCCGGAGAACTGCAGCCCACTCCTGTGCCTCCTGCGCGTTCGCTTTGACAACCTCAATACCCGCAACCGACTCCGCCAGACGAGCGTTCATCTCACCGTATTGTTCGCGTTGTGCCGTACTGATGGGCTTGAGCCTGTGGTTGTACTCGTAGACGGTGATCACCAGAAGCACCGTGAAGATTCCCGGGACCAACAGCAGTCGGGTGTTCAGACGCCCAATCAGGATGATTGGGATGAGCAGTCCCATCAACGAATCCGTGATTAGCATGATGCCAGGGCTGAACATGGCGTTCAGCATCCTGACGTCGTTCGTTGCCCGAGCCATGATATCACCGATGCGCTGGCGTCCATGGAAGGTCTGGCTCTTGCCAAGGAGGCTTACGTAGAGCTCATCTCGTGAGTCGCGCTCGACGCGCTCCGCGATGAACGATACCGCGAAGTTGCGCACCAGCCCCATTAAGCCCTGAGTTGAGGCCGATGCCAGCACGCTTATGGCCACCGCCAGCAGCGCACGATTGGTCCACTGCGGCTGCGTGATCAGGTCGAAGGCCCGCCCAACGAAGACCTGGATGCCCCCGTAGGCCAGATTGTTGATCATGGAGGCTGCCAGCATCACCAGCGGCAGCACCGGATAGCGCAGCAAGTGGGAGATGATCCACCGCACTGCAGACCGCCGGTCGTACCGGTGCTCGTCCTCCAGTGTGAATTCGCGTCTTGCCAAGTCCCCTCCTATCGCCGGTCCCCTGGACGAAACGTGAAACGCTATTTTGCTACGGAACTGGCGAAACTCAATAGGCAAATGCCCATCCGGAACGATCGTTGCCCAGAGCACCCGCCAGGCTCAAGGTGCAATGCCTATAGCGACTCCATAGTAGCACAAACGTTCTGACGTGCAAGGTTCAACAGATCCTGGGGGCGAGTCTGCCGCTCCGAAAATGGGTTCGTTTCGCAGAACGGGGGGAGGAGGCGCTTTCTTCCGGTGGCGCTCCCGGTGCCGATAGAGCAGTGAACCCTAAGGAACTGTGATAGATCATTTGTTCTATTGTACAGCAGAAAAACCGCGCATTCAAGAGGACAGCGCGATCTGCGCAATTGCCACACTGGCTCGTCCGTGCTACACTGGATGCCAGGGAGACACAAGCAATGACCAGGATAACACGTCGGCAGGTTCTGAAATGGATGGCAGCTACGGCAAGCACGGCGGCGCTCTCTCCACGTCTGCTGGCCGATGCCCAACCTTTGTGGTTGCCATTGGCGCCAGAGCCCCCCGGGAACGATGTCTGGCAGCTCCAGGGTCGCGTCATCCAGACCGTGTATGTCTACCGGGAGGCATCGACGGACTCCGAGCGCGTTGCGACCTACAGTCGCGACCAGTCCTTCCCGATCACCGGCGAGATACGCGCCCCCTTCTCTGCCCACAATGACCTCTGGTACCAGACCGAGGAAGGTTTCGTCCACAGCGCTTGGGTCCTACCGGTCCGGGTCTACTCAAAGCAGCCCTTTGTCGAGACGCTCAGCGAGTTCGGTCTATGGGGAGAGGTCGCCCAGATCTACACAGGGGCCTATACGACGCCGAGTACCACGGCAGGCCGGAAGTACCGCTTCTACGGCGGGACGGTCTTCCACGTGGTGGAAGCCGCCCGCGATGAGACCGGAGCCGGATGGTACAAGGTGGCCGACGACTACCCGCCGCGCCAGAACACCAACCACCAGTGGGTCCTCGCTGAGGATATGCGTCGCATCCCGCACGCCGAGATGGCACCGATCCATCCCTTCGTTGGGGACAAGCGCATAGAGGTGGACCTGGAGGCGCAGAGCCTCACATGCTTCGAGGGCGACGAGATCGTCTACACCACACCGGTTGCCTCCGGTATGGGAGGAATCCTTGCGACCCCTGTAGGCGACCATAGCGTGTTGCTCAAGCAAGCATCACGGCATATGAGCAACGTCCCCTACGCCGAAATGAAGCCGGAGGAGGTCTCCTCAGGCGACCTCTTCGATCTGCCGGGCGTGCCCTGGAACACCTTCTTCGACCTGAGCGGCACGGCGATCCACGGAACCTATTGGCACAATGATTTCGGTATCCGCCGCAGTCACGGGTGTGTCAACGTGTCCATTGATGCTGCCCGCTGGGTCTACCGGTGGACCCACCCCATCGGTGGGTACGATGACGACTTCATCCAGAGCAGCAGCCAAGTGGGCACGCCGGTGATCATCCGCTAGCTGCAATCGTTGGTCTGCCTCTGCCTGCCCACCTCCAGATATTAGGGTATCTCTAATGTTCCTCCTATGCGCTTCTAATGTGGGCGCTCTAGCATGGAATCGGTTGAAGTTAGAGAAACACCCATATCGGGAGATAGGAGGTAGAACATGTCAATGAGTCTGATTCCTTGGAGACACGAAAGAAGGAGTACAGACGGCCCGAGCAGTGAGCAACGGTATGGTATTGATGTATTCGAGCGGGACATGCACCGCTTGTTCGATGACATACTGGGACATGAACTCGGACTATCGCCGATCTGGACAGAGGAAGGTCGCGCGGGGTTCATACCCCGTGTCGACGTCGTCGAGACCGACAAGGAGGTTCGCATCTCAGCGGAGTTGCCCGGCATGAGCGAGGACGATATCGAACTCACCGTGGATGACGATACACTGATCATCCGCGGGGAGAAGAGGACGGAGTCCGAACATCAAGAGGGCAGCACCTACCGGATGGAGCGGAGCTACGGGTCATTCCGCCGTGTCGTGCAGTTGCCCTCCGAAGTGAAACCCGACAAGGCCGAGGCGGTCTATGCCAATGGTGTGTTGACCGTCACGCTGCCCAAGGCGGAGACATCGCGGGTTAGGACGATCACGGTCAAGCACGCCTCGTAACCCGGAACGCATAACCCAAAAGGCATCCCTCAGCGCCGGAGGATCGTGATGATCCTCCGAGAAGCTGGGGGATGCATTGTATGTGGGCTCGGTGGTGAGTGCTTGGCCGGGATGAGGAGCGTGACGCGTTGGCAGAGCGTCTCGCTTGAGCAAAGACCTGGATGGGCGGGGGCCATCTTGGCTTACATGAGGTTGGGTACGAGTAAGGTGCCGGCGCCATGTGGCGTCAGAGAGTCAAATAACATTGACACGTATGGTCGGTGAAAGAGTAAAGACTTGGTGGCTGGACACAGACTTCGGAACTTGGCGCAGACTGCTCTGCTTTTCGCGGGGATGATCTTGATCCTTGGGCTATTGGGCTACCTGTTTGGCGGCTTGATGGGCATCCTCTGGGGTATCGTCATCGCACTCCCCTTCCTGCTCTTCTGGCAGGGGCTGTCGCCGGAACTGACGATGGCGGTGAGCGGCGCGCGGCGCCTCTCGGCCTGGGAGACACCGACCGTCTTCAACATGGTCGAGGCACTCGCGGAGCGTGCAGGGCTTCACCAGCCTCCGCGGCTCTACTATATACCCAACGGCGCGATGAACGCGTTCTCTGTGGGACCCAGAGATCATGCGGCACTCGCCCTAACCGACGGGATGCTGCGGTACTTGAGCCCGAGGGAACTCGAGGGCGTGGTGGCCCACGAGATCGCGCATATTGGCGACAACGACGTACGCGTGATGGGCGCTGCGGCCCTCATCGGACGGCTGACGAGCTTGCTTGCCACACTCGGCCGGCTCCTCTTCTTGGTCAACCTTCCGCTGCTCTTGATGGGCATGCGGACCTTTCCCTGGATGGGCGTGCTGCTGCTGATCGCCGCCCCGACGCTCACCAATCTTCTGCAACTGGCACTGTCAAGGGCCCGCGAGTTCCAAGCCGATCTGGGCGCCGTGGAGCTCACCGGCGATCCCGAGGCGTTGGCAACCGCGTTGCAGAAGATGGAAGCGCAGCAGGAGACCCTGCTGCGCCGGTTACTCTTGCCGACTTATCACACCCAGGGTGGCTCGCTCCTCCGCACGCACCCGCGGACCGAGGAGCGCGTCCGGCGCCTTCTTGCACTACGATCTCGCATGCCGAGCGCTGCTCACAGCACCTCCTGGCAGATACCCGACCCGCGATCCTGATTCATGCCGGAAGGAGCGCCCAAAGCCATTCGAGACAGCTTTGGACTCTTCCGTGTTGGCTACGATCAGCGCTTCGACAGCACCTCGCGCTCGTACGTCTCGATCTCGTCCATGAAGGCGAGGCCGACGGGCACGCCCTGCTGCAGGCAGTAAGCGTCCCAGACAGCGCTCCAGGGCATCCCCTTGAGCGCCTCGAGCGTCGCCAGTCGCCGAGTGTAGTCGCCCTCCGCGTCGAACTGCCTTAGTTGACCGATTGGCTCCAGGAAGGCCATCAGCAGCGCCTGGAGTGCGCCACGCGCACCGATGACCCAGGCCGCTACACGGTTGATGCTCGCGTCGAAGTAGTCGAGGCCGATGTGCGTCCGGTCCAGGTAGTCGCCTCGCACCAGCTCCTGCATCAGGCGTTGCACGCGGTCGGAGAGGATAACCACGTGGTCGCTGTCCCAGCGGACGCCGCGGCTCACATGGAGCAGGATCTCGTCCAGATAGAGCATCACTGCCGAGATCTTATCGTAGACGTTTTCCGTGGGGTGGAAGTGGCCCGTGTCGAGGGTCAACAGCTTCTTCCGCGTGATCGCGTAACCCAGGTAGAACTCGTGCGACCCCGTCACGTAGCTCTCCGACCCGATGCCGAAGAGCTTGGCCTCGACCGCGTCAAGATTGTAGCGAGGATCGATCTCCTCCTCGAAGACGGCGTCCAAGGCATCGCGGAGGAAGATGCGTGGCTTCTCGCGATCCACAGGCAAATCCTTGAACCCGTCGGGAATCCAGATGTTGGTGACCGCAGGCGTGCCAAGCGCCTTGCCCATCGCCTCACCGATCTTGCGGCAGGCGATACAGTGGTCGATCCAGAAGTGACGCGTACCCTCGTCATAGCTGGAAAGTGTGAAGCCGTCGTCGGCCAGCGGATGCGCGAAGAGCGTCGGGTTGAAATCAAGCCCATGGCCGTGTTCCTTTGCCCAGCCGATCCAGCGCGAGAAGTGCTCGGGCTGCAACCGGTCACGCGGCACTGCGACGCCGCCGGTCTCGGCATAGATCGCATGGAGGTTGAGCCGGTGGGTGCCCGGGATCAGGCTGTACGCTCTGTCGAGGTCACCACGCAACTCGTCGGCGGTACGTGCCTTGCCAGGGTAGTTGCCCGTGACGGCAAGACCGCCGCCGATGTCGCCCTCGGGCCCCTCGAAGCCCGCCACGTCGTCGCCCTGCCAGCAGTGCAGGCTGAGGGGCACCGCAGCCAGTTTCTCCAACGCCGTGTCGGTATCCACACCTATGGCGGCGTAGCGCGCCTTCGCCAGATCATATGCTGCCGCTATCTGCTTGTCGCTCAGTTGTGACATAGACATAGTCCCTCCCTAGAATGGATGATGCGATGGAAGCGTTGGAACGTCAGGTTCGGTAACGTGGGAACGTACTAACGTGTAGACGTTTCCAGCGCAAACGTCCTCGCCACGGCCTCGTGCAGTGAAGGCATGTCGTCCGTACCCAGCCCCCTCACCCGTAGGACATAGAGCCAATAGTCCTGGCCCTGGATGACCCATGCGCGACCGGGCCCGCCAGCCGAGCCTGGCCACGTCTCGGGAAACGCGAAGCCGGGCCGCCCTTGCCAGTCTATCGGCAAGACCTCCGACACCGCTGGCGCGTCGATTCCTCGCGGGTCCGCTGCATAGGTCGCCTCCAAGGCAGCCAACGCGTTACTCACAGCCAGCGCTTCTGTGGGCCCTGGAGCCCACCAGAGCGCCACTTCGCCATCGGCATGCGCCCAGATGCGTCCTCCGGCCCACGAATTCCCCTGGGCCACGACCTCCTCGAAGCCGACAGGCACGTGCATCGTCACACCGCTCGGCAGCGTGCCGGTCAGGTCGCGGAACACAACCGGGTCGACCTCGAAATAGAGGGCCGGATCACCTGTGACCGGCAACCCAGAGTCCACGTGGACGATCAGCCACCAGTAACCCGACAACGGCTCAAGAGGAAACTGCAGCAGATCGGGAGACCGGTAGACGTTACCATCGCGCTCGGAGAGAGAGAACGACGCATAGACCTGTGCCTTGGGATCCATCACCGTCGCGTCAATGCGCGCGGTCGCGGCTACGCCGGGCGGAGGCACAAACTCAGCTTCGATGGGCACGGGGGCCAGCGGCGAGACCTGGTCCGGCCAAAGGATCCGGATCTCGGCCGGCGTAATGGGCGTAGGTGTCGGCACCGGCGTCGGCGTCCACGTCGGGAGGACAGTCGCCGTTGGCGCCGGCGTGTCGGTCAGCCTGGGAGTTGCAATCGGTGTGACCTCCCCACAACCGGCGAAGCCAAACGCAGCCAGCGCCATGACTGTCACAAGCCATAGCTGGGCTGCGCGCGACGATACACAGAATCCGCGCTTTCGTCGATCAGTGGCAGGCGCAGTTGGCTGCGTGACCATGGCCAAGTTTGGAGAGATCATTCGCGCCGCAGTGGCGGGAATCCGACGATATCGTAGGTGGCAGATGCTACGGTGATCGATGGCTCCTCCTCGAAGTGGATCAGCAGTTCGTGATACAACTGCGCCCTGACGGAACGCCGCTCGCGCGGCTCGACGACATAGCGAAGCGTCATCTCAATCCAGTTGTCGGTCATGACCAGGTAGAGGCTGGGCGCGACGCTGGTGGCATAGACCGGATAGCGCAGCATCATGCGGCGGAGTTGGGCCTCTGCGGTCGCCTCGAAGCGCTGGGTGTATTCGCTGCCGTGTGCCAGCATGATCTGCTGAGCCTGCCGCCAGTCGCTATGGTAGGTTATCGGCAACATGATCTCATCCCACAGGTACGGCCAGTGCTCAGTGTAGTTGAACACCGGGTCGGTGAAGACAGCGCGGTTCGCGATCGACACAACCCGCCCGGTGTACTGCTCCGCCTTCACCCATTCCCCGACCTCCATAAGCGTCGTGCGAAACACCCCAATGTCCATCACATCACCGATCACCTTGCCGATCTGGACGCGGTCCCCGATCCGGTAGATGTTGCCAATGACGACGTAGAGGTACCCCGCGAATGACCCAATCGTCTCCTGTGACGCGAAGGCGATCCCTGCGCCGAGGATGCCCATGGCGACCGTGAAGCTGCTGCCCTGCCCCAGCCAGATCATCAACACGATCACCCCGGCGAGGAAGAACAAGGCATTCCTCCCCAGTGCGTAGACGGTGCGCACATTCGGCGAATCCTGCATCCGACCGCGCAAGACCCGACGCACTGCCCGCGAGAGAAGGACAGCCACCGCGATCACGACGAGAGTTGACAGTGATTTTGCGACGATAGGCAGATATTGGGCCGGTATCTGAGGCATCAGTATGTCCGCGCTAAAAGGGTCACGAGCATTGTGATCATGGCCATAAGTATAGGTTGTCCGGCGTATCGCGCAACCGCGGTTGACTAAGAAGGTCGTTCCGCTACAATGCGCGTTCACATGGCTGTAGCGTGAGGAGATTGCATGACCAAGACCTGGACCAGTGATGAGATTCGCCAGTCCTTTCTGGACTTTTTCAAGGCGCGCGGCCACACCATCGTGCCCAGCGCCAGCCTTGTGCCGCAGGGTGATCCTACCCTGCTCTTCACAAACGCGGGCATGAACCAGTTCAAGGACGTCTTCCTGGCAACGGGGACGCGCCCCTACACGCGGGCGGTCGACACCCAGAAGTGTATGCGGGTGGCGGGCAAGCACAACGACCTCGAAGACGTAGGGCGGGACGGGACGCATCACACGTTCTTCGAGATGCTCGGTAATTGGTCGTTCGGCGACTACTACAAGCGCGAGGCCATCACGTGGGCGTGGGCCCTTCTCACTCAGGTCTACGGACTGGATGGCCATCGGCTGTGGGCCACGGTCTTCGAGGACGACAAGGGCGACCTTGGACTCGACGCGGATGCTTCGAGTTTCTGGCGTGACGAGACGGGCATCGCCCCCGACCACATCCTGCCCTTCGGTCGCAAGGACAACTTCTGGGAGATGGGCGATACCGGCCCCTGCGGCCCATGCAGCGAGATCCATTACGATCGTGGGCCTGAAGCGTGCGACAAGCAGCACGTGCAGGGGCATGTGTGCCAGGTGAACGGCGACTGCGCCAGGTTCACGGAGATCTGGAACCTCGTCTTCATCCAGTACAACCGCGACGCATCGGGCCATCTCGAAAACCTCCCCGCGCAGCACATCGATACGGGGATGGGATTCGAGCGGCTCGTCGCCCTGCTCCAGGGCAAGGCGTCCAACTACCGCACAGACCTCTTCTGGCCCATCATCGCCAGGGTCCAGGCGATGGCCGGAAGCACGGATGCCGAAAGGGAAGCCAATATCGTGCCCTATCGCGTGATCGCCGACCACACCCGTGCGGTGACTTTCCTGATCGGCGACGGTGTGATGCCGGCCAACGATGGTCGCGGCTACGTGCTGCGCATGGTGCTGCGGCGCGCCGTACGTTTTGGGCGTACCCTGGGGTTCACTCAGCCCTTCATGACCTCGCTGGCCGATATCGTGATCGAGGGTATGGGCCACGTCTTTCCCGAGCTGCCGGCTCGCGCCGAGTTCATCAAGGCCACGATTCTCGGTGAGGAACGCCGCTTCCTGCGGACGCTCGACCAGGGCCTTGCCCGGCTCGACGATATTGTCGACCAGGCCGAGGCACAAGGCGAGACGGTGATCCCGGGCGAGCAGGCATTCTTCCTGCACGATACCCTGGGCCTGCCCTTCGAGGTCACGCGCGATATCGTCGAGGAGCATGGATTGCGCGTCGATGCAGAGGGGTATCAGAAGGAGCGGGAGGCACAGCGCGCGCGCGGCCGGGCAGCAGGCACTTTCGCAATGGAGGATGACACCCACGCGCAGCTCTATCCCCTGTTGCAGGAATGGATCGTTTCCCAGTCGCCCGGTGAGAAACTGACCTACGACCCATACGAGCACATGGAGGTCGAAGCGCGCCTGGTGGGCATGCTTGCAGACGGTGACATCGTCACCGAGGCGGATGAAGGCGACGAGGTCGAGATCGTCCTCACCACTACTTGCTTCTACGTCGAGTCCGGTGGACAGGTCTCCGACACCGGTCACATCATAGGCCCCGACTGGGAGATCTCGGTCACAGACACCCGCCGTCCCACGGAAGATATGGTCGTCCACGTGGGCCGCGTCGAACGCGGGAATCCCAACGTCGGCGACGCGGTGACCGCAAAAGTCGATCGAGAGCGACGGTGGGACATCATGCGCAACCACACGGCGACCCACCTGCTCCATCGCGGCCTGCGAGACGTCCTGGGCGGTCACGTGCAACAGGCGGGATCGGTCGTTGCCCCTGACCGGCTGCGATTTGACTACAACCACGACGCGCCGATGACGCCCGAGCAGCGGGCGCGGATCGAGCGCATCGTGATCGATGCGATCCTGGCCAACTACGAGGTCAACGCCCGGCAGGAGAACTACCGGGATGCTCTCAGGCAAGGCGTCATCGCCCTTTTCGAGGAGAAGTACGGTGACGTCGTTCGTGTGATGCGGGTCGGCCCGGCCCAGGAGCCCTTCAGCCAGGAGTTGTGCGGCGGCACGCACGTCAACCGAACGGGGGACATCGGGCCGTTCCTCATCCTCTCGGAGGGTGGGATCGGGGCCGGCATCCGCCGGATTGAAGCGGTGACGGGCCGCGGTGCGCTGGCAGCCGTCCAGCGCATGCGGGCACAACAGGAGCAAGCGGCGTCGACGCTAACCTGCCCGCCCAACGAGGTCGCCGACCGCGTTTCTCGCCTCCAGGACGATCTGAAGGCCGCCCAGAAGGAGGTCGATCAGCTCACGCGCAAGCTGGCGCGGGCCGACTTCCAGTCACTGCTGAACGACGTCCACGATGTCGAGGGCGTACCGGTGCTGGTCGCCCAGGTCGACGTGCCCGACGCCGATACCCTGCGCGAGATGGCCGACTGGTTCCGCGACAAGGTGCAGGGCGGCGTCGTGGTGCTGGGCACCTTGGTCAACGATAAGCCCCTGCTCATCGCGGCCACGGCCAAGGAGCTGTCGAGATCCAGGGGCGTCCACGCAGGCAACCTGGTCAGAGCGCTGGCCCAGATGGTCGGCGGGGGTGGCGGCGGTCGCCCCGACATGGCCCAGGCCGGCGGACGCGACGCGGCCAAGCTCCCCGAGGCGCTGGCGAAAGTACCGGATCTGCTTCGCGAGATGCTTCGCAAGAGCTGAACGTTAGGGGGATCGCTGAAACATCTGTGCCTGCGATTCGCGATCAAGGAGAGGGACCTATGGCAGACACAACTCGACCCTACGTCATTATGCAGATGTCCGCATCCATCGATGGCCGCATCGCCCTCGGCCCCAACATGACCATGTTCGACACCCATCCCGCTGCCGCAGTCATCCCCGACGAGGCCGGGCTGTGGGACAAAGTCAGCAAGGCCATCGAAGCCACGTGGCATCCCCAGGCCACCATGATGGGCAGCGGCACCGTGGAACGCGCGGGAGCTCCCCTTCGCGAACTCCCGCCTTTTGAGGGCGACCCCGAACCGCTCTACGAGGACTACCTACCTGAGGCAGTAACCGCCGTGACCCGGACCTGGGCAGTCGCGGTCGACGGGCGAGGGCGCAGCCGTGGTGGTTACAAAGCCACCGAGACCCCCGGTAACCACATCCTGCATCTCACCTCGCGCGCGGCTCCGCCCGAACATCTCGCCTTCCTGCGCCGAGAGCAAATCCCGTACCTGATCGGCGGCGAGCACCACGCGGACCTGCCGGGAGCCCTGCGCAAGCTCACCACGAGCCTGGGCATCCGGGTGCTCCGACTCTGGGGAGGCGGCACGCTCAACGGCGTCATGCTCCGCGCCGGGCTCATCGACGAGATCCATCTCATCCTGCAGCCGGCACTCTACGGAGGGGACCGCACCCCCACCCTCGCCGACTGCGCCGATCTCGGCCCCGACGATCGTCCCGCCATCCTGGAGCTCGTCTCCGCCACTCCGCAGCCCAACGGCTACCTCTGGCTCCACTATCGCGTCACGAACCGGTGAACAGTAGCCACGGTTAGCCGTTTTCTATAATCTCTGCCGCGAGATCGTACCGGTTGAAGGCGGGCATCAAGTAGACGCCCTGCCCCCACTCGCGCAAGCGTTCGATCAGCTCCAGCGCGATGCGGACGCCCTCGTGGGGCGCGTCCTCGCCCGCTGCATCCAAGCGGTCGATGAGCTCCGGGGCGATCTCTATGCCCGGCACCTCGTTATTCAGGAATCGTGCGTGCCGCACGCCGTAGAGCGGCAGGATACCGACCAGCACCGGCACGTCCAGGGCGCCATAGCGTGCCTCGTATGCTTGGAGCAGGCCTCGAGCCGCTACCAGGTCATAGACGGGCTGCGTCAGAAAGAAGTCGGCGCCGGCCAATACTTTCCGACGAGTGACTTTGACCTCGCGGGATACGTCATCCGGCACGAGGTTAAGCGCCGCGCCCACCGAGAAGGCCGTGGGCTGGCCGATGTCGCTTCCCGCGTGATCCACGCCGACGTTGAACCCCTGCTTGATGAGCCTGATCAGACCGGAAGGCACGACGTCATAGTCGTCCATCGCCTCGGGGTAATCACCAATAGCGGTCGGGTCCCCCATCACGACGAAAACGTTGCGTACGCCAAGTGCATGCGCGGCAAGGAGATCCCCCTGCACGCGGAGCACATTGCGACCGCGAGTCGGGAAGTGGAGCGTCGTCTCGATCCCAAGCTTGTCCTGGATGAGGGCGCACACAGCCCAGGGGCTCATCCGCATTCGGGCCATGGGGCTGTCGGCCACGTTGATCACATCGGCACCAGCCTCCTGGAGCACCGTCGCCGCGGCCAGCAGCTTATGCGTCGCCAGACCCCGCGGTGGGTCCATCTCCACCGCCATCACGAACTCACCGTGGGCCAGCTTCTGCGACAACACAGAGGGCTGGTCAGGCGCGATATCCATCCCTATGGAGTGTTGCGGAGCCAATTCAGTCACGACCTGCACGGCCGCCGGCATACCGGCATCCAGGGCGGACCGCATCGCCGCAATATGCGCTGCCGTGGTACCACAGCACCCCCCAACGACGTCGGCCCCGGCCTTGGCGAAGGCCCACGCGTAGTCGCCGAAATAGCCGGGCGTAGCGGGATAGCGGATCCGTCCGGAGACCTGCTCCGGCCACCCGGCATTGGGCTTCACCCAGAACCGGCCATCCGGAACCGCGCTGCGCATCTGGTCGACGATGCGAAGCAACTGCACCGGCCCACCCGAGCAGTTGACGCCGATGACGTCGACGCCCTCGGCTGACAGCCGGCGGGCAATCGTCACCGGCGCGTCTCCGAGCAGCGTCCGGTCGTCTCGCGTAAAAGTCATCGACGCGACGACCGGGAGATCGGAGACATCGTGCGCCGCCCGCACCGCCGCCAACGTCTCCTGGAGATCCGTCATCGTCTCGATCACGATCAGGTCAACGCCTGCCTCCGCCAGTGCCCCGATCTGCTCGGCAAAGGACTCGTGCGCCTGCGACCGCTGCACGCGACCATAGGGCGCAAGCCTAACCCCCAACGGACCGACATCGCCGCCGATCAGGACCTCCCTGAAAGCAGCTTGTACGATGCGCTGCGCCAGCGCTACGCCTGCACGGTTGATCTCAACAACCTGGTCAGCCAGCCCGTGCTCCGCCAGCTTGTAGCGGTTGGCACCGAACGTATTGGTCAGGACAAGATCCGAACCCGCGTCGATGTAAGCCCGGTGGATCTCGGCTACCGACGCGGGCTGCGACAAGTTGAGCGCGTCGAAACAGGTACTGAAGGAAATCCCATGCGCGTTGAGCATCGTGCCCATCGCGCCGTCCGCGAGCAGCGGCACCGTGGCCCCGTCGAGTTGCTCCAAGAAACGTCCCGTCATTACCGCGCCACCTCTCGACTCATACAGCCCGCGGTTTGCGGACGTCCGCCCGGACCGCACGCACCGCCTCGACGACGTGCTGCAGCGAGGGGAGCACCTCCGCCCAAGTTCGTGTCTTCAGCCCGCAGTCCGGGTTCACCCAGATCCGCTCAGGATCCAGGTGCCGCAAGAACGAGCGGAGTTTGCCCTCGACGAATGCCTCGCTCGGCACCACCGGGCTGTGGATGTCATACACCCCGGGCCCGACCTCACGGGGATACCCGTAAGCTGCCAACTCCTCAAGGGTCGCGTCGTCGCTGCGAGCGTTCTCGATCGAGATCACATCGGCATCCAGACGATCGATGGCTTCCAGGATCTCCCCGAACTCGGAATAGCACATGTGCGTGTGAATCTGGGTCTCAGCGTATGCCCGGCCTGTGGCTAACCGGAAACTGTCGATGGCCCATCCCAGGTACGATTCCCAGCGTTCGCGCTTGAGAGGCAGCCCCTCACGCAAGGCAGGTTCGTCCACCTGGACTGCACGTGCACCTGCCGCCTCCAGGTCCGCGACCTCGTCGCGCAACGCCAGGGCGAGCTGGTAGGCAATCTCCCTATGGGGGATGTCGACCCGTGGGTAGGACCAGTTGATGATGGTCACCGGGCCTGTGAGCATGCCCTTGACCGGCTTTTCGGTGAAGGACTGCGCCACAGCAAACTCCCGCACCGTCATCGGCGATGGCCGGGTGATATCGGCATAGATGATCGGCGGACGGACGCACCGGCTGCCGAAACTCTGCACCCAACCGTACTGTGTAAAGGCGAACCCGGTGAGCTTCTGCGCGAAGTACTCGACCATGTCGGTACGCTCGAACTCCCCGTGGACAAGCATGTCGAGACCCAACCCATCCTGTGCACCGACCGCGTACGCGATGAACGCATCGATACCCGCTTCATACGCTGCCTCGGTGATCTCGCCCCGCCGGTATTGCGCGCGTAGGCGACGCACCTCACGCGTTTGGGGGAATGAGCCAATCGTCGTCATGGGGAAGAGTGGCAGCGAGACTTGGCGTGGTCGTCGCTCGTGATAGGTGAGCGCGCGCTCGAAATCGGTTGGACGCAGGGCCGAGATGCGTGCTCGAACGACCTCATCAGCAGGCGCGAAGGCACCGAATACCGACCATGCCGCATCCGCACTCGCCAGGTCGCCATCAGCAAACGAACGCAATTCGTCCAGCTTTTCGTCAGCGAACGCCAGAACACCGCGCAGTTCATCTGCCAGTTCTACCTCTGGGGCTGTGGTGTAGGGCACGAACTGAAGCGACGATGACGCACCGATTCTCAGACCGGCGGCATGGCCGGCCGGTAGAGCGCGCTCAAGATTCTCGACGAGATCAGAGACTTCGTCGGGACGAATCCGCCATACACTGCGGCCGTCAACTACACCCGCACCAAGCACCTTATCTGCCGGCCAGCCGAAACGCCGAACCAAGGCGGCATTATCGCCACGCGTGAAGTCCAGCGAGACGACCTTCACAGGAAGTCGAGTGATCCACCGAAAGCTCTCCCCAAGGTCGTCGAAATACGTGACCAGGTTGAGCGCCAGTGGCGCGCCCGATAGATCGGCGAAGGCGCGCTCAACCGATTCACGCAGCGCCTCCGCACCGCTCAAGACGAGAATCGGCTCGTGGATCTGCACCTCCGCGACACCCAGGCCGGCCAGCGATGACAAGAGCCGAACGTAGAGGGGCAGCAGTCCCGCGAGGGCCTCGTCGAAGGCCACAGCAAGGCGCGAGAGGCGCAGGAGCGTGATAGGGCCCAGGATGATCGGCACCGCCCGATCCCCCAGAACATCGCGGGCCCGCGACACGAGTTGAAGGAAGTCATCATAGGCTGGCCCAGGCATCGTCTCCGCATCGATCTCCGGCACCAGATAGTGATAGTTGGTGTCGAACCACTTCGTCATCTCGAGCGCAGCAATACCGGGAGCGCCACGGGCCATCGCAAAGGTGCGGTCCAGCCCATCAAGCCCACGGAAACGCTCGGGGACCAGGTCGAACCGAGCCGCCCAGTCCAGAACGTGATCGTAAAGCGTTTCGCTTCCAACGCCGATCAGGTCGATCCCGGCCTCCATCTGCGCCCGCCAACCATCCTCCGCGACCTCCCAGTAGACCCGCATGAGCGAGGAAGTGTCGATGTCTCCTCGCCAATAGCTTTCGAGAGCGCGCTTCAGCTCCCGGTCTCTGCCGATCCTGGGGTATCCCAGTGTCTGGGTTAGGGCCCGACCTTCCCTACGCTGACCGATTTCCATGACTCCACTCCTTTGCCGCCCTGCGGGATTCGACGATATCCGTCTCTCAAATCATAGTTTACCCGAACAGCTAGAGCTGTCAATCCGAAGTGCCCAAGATGCCCCAGAAACCACACTCACGTGTGAGGGTTGTCCGGGATCAGGCTTGACCTATAATGGAGCAATGGGTGAAAACTTGCCTGGTGTATTGATCGTCGATGATCTGCCGGCAAACCGCAGAATGCTTGCCCGCACACTCAGCACCCTGGACGTTGAGGTGATTGAGGCCGGCTCGGGCGAGGAAGCAATGAGAGTCGTCACGCGCGAGTCGCATCTCTTTGTCGCACTGCTCGACGTGCGAATGCCGGGGATGGATGGCTACGCTCTCGCCGAGTCAATCCGCCGTGTGCCGGAAGCAGCCGCGCTTCCCATCATCTTCATCAGCGCTCACGAGCCCGACACAAACGACCCCACCCGCCCCTATGAGACAGGCGCAGTCGACTTTCTGAGCAAGCCCGTATCGCCACGTGTGCTGTTGAGCAAGGTCAAGGTCTTCCTCGATCTCTATCGGCAGAGAAGCGAGCTCGAGGCCCTCGTCCAGCGCCTCGACACCGTGAACCACGCCCTCAACCGACAGACAGTGCGCCTTGAGACGAGCGCAGAGGTCATCCATCAGATCGCTTCTATCCTGGATGTAGAGCAGTTACTGATCGAGATCCTCAGCTTGATCCGCGAACGATTTGGGTATTTCTTTACCGGTATCTGGATGATCGACCAGGAAGGCGAACAGGACACCGTCGTCCTGCGGGCCGGCCAATATGGGACGCCATCGCCGATTCGAGAGCCGGGTCGTGCTATTCCGCTGGATGCTCCCAGAAGTATCATCGCGCACGTGTGTCGCACGGCGACTGCCTACCTGGCCAATGATGCCCGACACGATGCTCGCTATATGGCCACGGACCTGCTGCCGAACATCCGGTCCGAGATCGCGCTGCCCCTGAAATTCAGGGATGCGCTCTTTGGTGCGCTGGACATCCAGAGTGAGGCACTCAATGCATTTGGCGCAGAGGATGTCGTCGCCCTGACCACGCTTGCCGATCAGATCGCCGTTGCCATCCGCAACGCCCGACTCTATGCAGAGGTGAAACACCTGAACGAGCATCTGGAGGGCGAAGTCGACGAGCGCACCCAACAGTTAAAGACCGCCTACCATCATCTGGAGCTGCTCGACCGTAACAAGTCCGATTTCATCACTGTAGTATCCCATGAACTGCGCACGCCTTTGACGTTGATCAACGGCTTCAGCCAGATGCTGCTTGGCGATCCGACCGTCGTCGAGAATTCCGAGCGCAGCCGAGAGGTCGAGGGTATTGTCACCGGAGCAACCCGCCTCCATGCCATCGTTGACAGCATGCTCGACATCGTTAGGATCGACAGCCGAACCCTCCATCTACACCGTCGCCGAGCGTCGCTCGCAGCGCTGCTGGTGAGCCTCCGCAGTCGCCTGGCCCCTGCTCTGAGGGAGCGTGACCTGAGTCTCACGCTCGACGGCATATCGGAGCTACCCGAACTGGTGATCGACCCTGAGGCAATGACAAAGGTTTTCACCGAACTGCTCACCAACGCCATCAAATACACTCCTGACGGCGGCCGGATCACCGTCGAAGGTCATAGGCTGACACCGAAGCACGACGGTCTGGAGCACTTCGTTGAAATCGTGGTGAGCGATACCGGCATCGGCATCGAGCAGGAGTACCTGGAGCTGATCTTCGCGAAGTTCTACAGAACGGGCGAAGTGACGTTCCACTCATCAGGAAAAACCAAGTTCAAGGGTGGTGGTCCAGGGCTGGGCCTGGCGGTCGCCCGCGGCCTCATTGAGGCACATGGCGGCCACATCTGGGCGGAGAGCCCGGGCCACGACGAGGCGGCGCTTCCTGGGAGCCGGTTCCACGTGGTGCTGCCGATTCCGAAGGACGTAGCGAGTGACGGGTGATAGCTGATCGGATACCTTCCGATCAATCGTCATCCGTTTCTCGTTACGTTGCTTGGCAAAATCCGCGACTTGTGGCATACTGCCCGGCGTGAAGACGATTACCATCAAGGCGACGGATGATCGCTACACCCTCCGTGAGGCACTTCGTCGCGTAGAAGATGAACGCGTCTTGGTCACGCTCCCGTGGGATGTCGATCGCGGATGGGCACTGCCGATAGACTTCGAGATACAGTCACGCGTCGCCCAACACCGCTCCTGGGAGGTCGCGTGGGTAGTTGAGGACCCCGTTCGGCGCCCCCTGGCCCGCAAGGCGGGATTCACGGTCTTTCGATCCGAGGCATCCGCTCAGGCCTTTCTGGCGCGCGAGGGAGGCTTTCCACCTGTTAAGGATGGTAAAGTGCCGGAGCGCCCCAAGACGCCCTGGTGGGCACCCACGCCGCGACGCGTCGAGACATTCCCTCGTAAGCGACCTGCCGCGTGGCTGCTCGCGCTGGAGAGCGTGTTGCTCATCGCCGTCATCGGTGCGGTCGGCGCAGCCCTCCTGCTCGTCGTACCTTCTGCTACCATCACATTGGTCCCCGATAGCATCTCCTACACCCGCATCGTCCCGATATCCGTCGACCCAAGTGTCGCCGAGGTCGATCTCCAGCGAGGGCGTGATACCGTCCGTACGCGTGGGAGACGAGTTCGAGGGCTACGCTGAGGTCGTGACCAGCGGCCGCGGCTACGCATTCTCGGGTCGGGCCACTGGCTGGGTGCTCTTCACCAACCTGCTGGGACAGGACTATCAGGTACCCGCCGGCACGGTGGTCCGCACGTCAGCAGGATCATACCCCGTACGCTACGAGACGACAGAGGGTGTGACCGTGCCCGCCTTTGGGCAAGCTCAAGCCAACGTTGAGGCACTGGTGGAAGGACCACGCGGCAATGTGGACGCCTACCAGATCAACCTAGTCGAAGGCGTCGTTGGATTCGCAATCCGAACCACCAATCCCGAGCCCATCGCCGGCGCTGAGAGCCAGACGGTTCGTACGGTTTCTCAGGCCGACCGCGACCGCGCCTGGGATTTGGCTGCTCAGCAGGTGATGGCCGAGGCCTACAATGGCCTGCAGGAGATGGCTTCTGAGGTACCGGGGCAGTTTCTGCCGCGACAGTCCCTTGTGGTTCAGGCCACCCCGAAGGAGGCCTACTCCAACCTGGTGGGGGAGACTACGGATGTATTGGGGCTGTCGCTAAGGCTACTGGTGACAGGACAGGCCGTGACAACGCGAGACGCGCAGGCTGTAGCCTACCAGCATCTGGCTGCCCAGCTTCCGGAGGGTTATACGCTCTCTGAGGCACGTTTCGGCATCGGCGAGGCAGCTGAAGAGGATGTGGGGCCAGGGCTATTCACGTTCTACGTTACGGCCCACGGCCGCGGCACCGCCCAGATCGATGCGGAGGCTGTGCAAGCAATGGTCCAGGGCACTGGGATCGAGCAGGCCCGGGAGCGGCTTCAGGATGCCCTGCCGCTCTCTGCGCCACCCGAGGTCTCCGTGTCCCCCTCTTGGTTCCCCTATATACCCTTTGTCTCGATGCGAACCAAGATCGAAATCGTGCCGACCCAGCTGACGCCGTAGAGATCAGCCCGTGCGCTACCTCGCTCTCGACCTTGGTGACAGGAGAATCGGCGTCGCCATCAGCGACACACTTGGCATCGTCGCTCGGCCGCTGGAGGTCTACCTCAGGAGCTCCCGCGTGGAGGACGCCGAACACGTCCGGGCCCTCGTCCGTGATCACAAAGTTGACGCCCTTGTCGTCGGCCTACCTCTGAATATGGACGGCAGCGAAGGGTCCCAAGCTCGTTGGGTGCGAGACTACGTCGACGAGCTGTCCGGAGCAGTCGGCCTGCCCACCCATCTTTGGGACGAGCGGCTTTCCACCAATGATGCCAAGGCCATCATGCGAAACCAGGGCAAGACACCAGACAAGGAATGGATCGACGCCGTGGCTGCTGCGGTGATACTTCAGAGCTACCTGGATGCACAGGCCTGAGACCTGGCGCTTGGACGCTGAAAGGAACCCTAGAACGATGAACCGTTGGGTCAGACTATCACTCTTGGTTTTGGCAACGCTCTTTCTGATGGGCTGTGGGATCGAGCAGATCTACCTGCAGACCTACATCGATGGAAAGCAAGCCGCCCTGGAGACACCCTTTGGCACGGATGAGTCGCCGGTGACCTTCACCGTTCAGCCGGGCCAGAGCGTCGCCGAAGTCGCAGGCAACCTGAAGGCTAACCATCTGATCTCCGACACGGAGCTCTTTCGCCGCTACGTCCAGTACAAGCAGCTAGACGCAGGCATCCAGGCCGGCACCTACACGCTTCGCCAAACGATGACGATCCCCGAGATCGCGCGTGCCCTCCAGAAGGCTGAGGCACCCGATCAGCAGGTCTTGATCCCCGAGGGTAAGCGGCTGGAGGAGGTCGCTGAACTGGTTGCCGATCAGACGAACATCGCGTCAACCGATTTCATGGCCATAGCACAGACGGGCTGGCGAGACACCGACCTGGCGCAGACTTACGATTTCCTGGCGCAGATGCCCGTCACAGCTACACTCGAGGGCTTCTTGTTTCCCGACACTTACCGTATCGCCCAGGATGCCACGGCCTACGACCTCATCGACAAAATGCTGGAGAACTTCGGGCAGCAGGTGACGCCCAGCCTGCGAGACAGCTTTACGGTTCAGGGCATGTCGCTGTATGAGGGCATCACCCTGGCCTCGATCGTGGAGCGTGAGGCGGTCGTCGCCTCAGAGCGCCCTCTCATCTCGGGGGTCTATCACAATCGACTCAGGGATGGCTGGTATCTCTCTGCCGACCCGACGGTCCAATATGCGCTGGGCTATCAACCCGATGAAGGCAGTTGGTGGAAGCACTTCATCACGTTTGATGACCTGGAGGTCAGTTCCCCCTACAACACATATCGCAACCTGGGACTGCCACCGACCCCAATCGCCAGTCCTGGCTTCGATGCCATCAAAGCGGCGGCGGAACCCACAGACACGGGCTACTACTTCTTTATGGTCGACTGCACCAAGGATGACAGCAGCCACGTCTTCGCCGCGACGGAGGAGGAGCATCTGGCCAACTACGCCCGCTGCGGGGGGGGCACGGCGCCTTAGCGGGCGCCAATACTGCCGGTTTCCCGTAGTCTTTCCATCGCATAGGATTGTGCCGCGCTCACGTCTCCACATGCACGTGCCGCAGTGGATCTCCACACTCCCTACGGCGCCGCGGTAGGCGTTGGCGCAGGCGTCGCAGTCGGGCGCCAGTAGGCGGTCGTGGTACCGGCGCAAGGGTTATAGTTGGACCCGAGGATGACCTCGAAGTCGACGGGGCTTCCCTCCGTGGGCTGCGACACGATGTCGGCATCCTGCAGCTTGTAGAGGCTGATGAGCTTCCAGAGTGGCGACCCCTTCGATGTGGTCGTGTAGTCTATCACCCTCGTGCGAGACTCAGGATCGACGTCTTTCACCTCCGTCACCTCGAACCCCTCCAGGCCCAGCCGGTAGGCGGCTACATCGCCCAGGGAGGACGACCAACTGCCGTTGGACACCGAGACGCGGTAGGCGCGTTGTGAAGCGCGGCTCGTGGCAAGCGGGCGCATCGTGTCCTGGACAAAACCCGGGATCGTGTCCAAGTTGGGCACGAGGACCGCGCCCCCGTTGGGAGCCGTCCACGATGTGAGCAAGTCTGTGCCACGGATGAAGTAGTTGTGAATGTCGCGCTCGTCCAGACGCCCGGCAACCGAGGCCAGCCAAAGGAGTTCCTTGAGTCCGAGATCGGTCTCCACGTTCTCCTGGTAAGTGGCCCAGAGTTCCGGAACCTTCACAAGCATGCCGGCACTCCGGGCCTCGTGCAGGACGGCCAACAGGACCTGCTGCTGCCGGCGATGGCGGTCGAAGTCCGACGTATTCCAGCGCGACCGAACGTACCACAGTGCGAACTTGCCGTCCAGATGGCTGATGCCGGGTTCCAGATCGATGTCGGTCTGCCCGGTTGCTGACTCAGGGTCGGGGTACGTATCGTGGAACGGGCACTCGACGATAATGTCGACCCCACCCACGACGTCCACCAACGAACGATAGCTGGTGAAGTCGACCAACGCGTAGTAGTGGATAGGGATGCCGAAGTTGTACTCCACCGTCGCCTTGACCAGGGCCGGGCCACCTCCGGGATAGCCGACCCCCCTGGCCCGCTCATAGGCCGTGTTGATCTTGTCCAGCCCCCATGCCGGGATCCAGGCATAGTAATCGCGGGGAATCGACATGAGGCTGACGGCGGGCACGTCAGGGAAGATCGAGGCAACGAGCATCACATCCGTCCGTGCGACGCCCTGACCGGCGGTGCGATCCATCCCCAGAAGCAGAATATTGACCGTGCCCGGGGGCTGTTCCACAATCGGCATCGGCTCCGGCTGCGGCAGTGGCGACGTCACCACAGGGGTGTTGGCAATCGCCGGAAGTGTCCCGCCACTCGGGAGCGCGATCGGTGCCGGTGTAGGCGTCGCGGTAGACGTTGGCGTCGGCGATGGCGTTGCCGTTGGCACAATGGTCGGCGTCGACGTCCGTGTGGGGGTCCACGTCGGAGGTATGTCGGTCGCCGTCGGTTCAGGCGTCGGCGGGTCGTCCGGCACGGCACCGGTAGCAGTAGGCGGAAGCGCCGCAGTGGCGGTGGGTGTCGGGGTTACAATCACCGTCATCGCCACGGGATCGACCATCCATGCTACGACCCCGACTACGAGAAGAAGGGCAAGCCCAGCAATAACCAGCCACTTGCTAACGTTGATCCACCGTTGCATCATACCCAAGCCTAGACCTCTGCGAACCTGGTTGCGCTCCAAAGCCGCATCATACCACACACACAACGGAACTCAACCGCGGAAGTTGACAGTGAGGCTGAGGCCGACTATGATGCAGCGCAGATGGCAAAAACGAGGACGGGGCTGGGGCAGCGCGGGGAGAACCTTGCAGCCGAGGCGCTGGAGCACCACGGTTATGCCCTCGTGGACAGAAACTGGCGATGTGGCCGCGGTGAGGTTGACCTCATTCACAGGAAGGGCGACCACGTTTATTTTGTCGAGGTTCGTACCCGCCGGTCAGCAGGCTATCTCACGCCGGAGCATAGCCTCACCCCGAAGAAAATCGCGCGGATGGAGTTGGTGGCCCGCGTCTACATTGGCTCGCACCCGTCGGCAGCACCGCTGACGTGGCACGTGAGTTTCGTCGCCGTGGCGATGGACGGCAGCGGACGACTTCAGCGCATCACGTTCTATCCGAGCCTGCAGGATGAGCCCGTAGAGCTTCACAACCCAGCCTAAGCTGACTGCCCCACATTCTCTTGAGCAGCTTCAGACGTCATACGGCTGGTAAGGATAGAGTTGCTCCTGCACGATCGTTCGACCCGTGAGGGTCGCCGCAGGGGAGGCCGCATCAGCACCGAGGTACTTGTAGATGGCAATCCGGAAGATGGCGCGTTCCGGGCCGTCCCACGACGGGAGGGCGTATCGGGTCATTAGGTACGCCTCCTGGCTCGGACCAGTGATCCATGGATCCATCAATTGGATGTCATGGTCGTGCCACGACACCGCGCGAACCCAGTGCTGTTGGTTTGTCCCTCCAGGCGTGAAGTCGACGTGCAAGGCAACGCACTGGTCCTCGACACCGAGGGCTTCTTCGAGCTGATCCAGGGGAGCGGGCTTGCTGCGGGCATCGACGTAGTCAACCAGCTTCACACCCAACGGCCCCAGCGAGTCAAATACAAAGAGGTTTCGTTCCTTCGTCGCACTCCGCGGGGCTACATAGCCGCGATTCCGCGCCAGCCACCGGTTGAGCCGTGGCGGGTCCATCGGAAGCCCGTCAACCAAGACGCCCGAATCAGCCAGCCCGGAGGCCAACGCGCATAGCAAGCAGCCATTGGCGCCGATCGTTGTGCTGCTCTCCCCCGAGCATGATGCGCTTCCAGCGGTCATCCAACTGCGAAAACATCGCAAAAGACATCTCGATAGCCTCCCTGGGAAGGGGATTGTGACGCCTGGCCCCCAACAAGCCTGATCATAGCCCGATGCACGTAACACGCAAACCGCGATCCCTGAGAGGATGTGTTTCATCTCGGAAGCGACAGACGGCAAGTGCCCTTCTTATCTTGGTCGTCCGAACAGCAATCTGTGGGAGCCGCCGCGGCAACATCGCCCCGGACAGCACGCACCAGGTGGGGGGCCTTGTCGCAACGCGTCCGTCCGGTAGAATGACTGTCGTGACAGACTCGACGCCCGAACTGCGGCCATCGCACTTGCCGCTCATTGCAGTCGTCGGACCCACCGCGGTCGGCAAGACGGCACTCAGCATACACCTCGCCCGCGCCTTTGGCGGCGAGATTATCTCCGCCGACTCCAGGCAATTCTACCGCAGGATGGATATCGGCACTGCCAAGCCCTCCCACGATGATCTGGCGTGTGTGCCCCATCACCTCATCGATATCGCAGCCCCCGACGAAACTGTGGGTCTCGCCCAGTTCCTGAGGATGTCGAGGCAAGTGATCCAGGACATCGCCGCGCGGGGTAAGGTGCCATTCCTGGTTGGCGGCACCGGGCAGTATGTCCAGGCCTTGCTCCAAGGATGGCAGGTCCCGGATGTCGCCCCCGATCCGGACCTCAGGGCGCAGTTGGAGCAAGATGCGGAGAAGGATCCTGTGGCGCTATGGCAACGTCTGGTGGCGCTCGATCCCGCCGTTACAGACTTCATCGATCCCCGAAACGTGCGCCGGGTGATCCGTGCCATGGAGGTCACGCTGAAGTCGGGAAAACCCTTCTCGGAGCTGCGCCGCAGAACTCCCCCACCCTACTGCATCATGCGACTCGGACTGACGATGGACCGGCAGGCACTGTACGTACGGGCGGACGCGCGCGTCGATGTGATGATTTCTGCAGGGCTGGCGGAAGAGGTCAGAGCCTTGCTCCAAGCCGGCTACGGATGGGACGTGCCGGCCATGTCAGGGCTTGGATATCTGCAGTTCAAGCCCTATTTTGAGGGCAATGTATCGCTGGCTGAGGTGATCGAGAGTATCAAACTGGCAACGCATGATTTCATCCGGCGCCAGACCACGTGGTTTCGTCCGATGGATCCGGATATCGTATGGTTCAATGTCCTCGACGCGGATCTACAAGAGGCCACGCGGACAGCCGTTGCCGCCCACCTGCGCCAATGTTCGCGGAAAGGTTGACGGCGAACAGTCCCAAGGTATGATGCTCTGTTAGCAGTCGGTTTCTGCCAAGGAGACGCCCACTAGATGTAGGGGCTGTGCCCGTGTCTTCCCCCGTATCTTCCGGTTCGGAGGCCTTGTGCTTAGGTCATTTCGCGTTGAGGTGTTTTGGCGTGGTGGCGTTGACGGTCGAGCAGCAGAGTTGCTGGAACAGATCTCGCACCTTGGAATTGAGAGTATCCGAAGCGTTACCGTGAGCAACCTGTATTTCCTCCGCGGCGACTTGCGGTTGCCTGACGTCAATCGCATCGCCGAACTGCTCCTGGCCGATCCCATCGTCGAGGGCTACCGGTCCGAGTGGATCGCGGAGATCCCAAGGCCCGCCGACGGGGGCACGGCGCATACCGCAGTCGAGGTTGGCTTCCACCCTGGCGTCACCGACCCTGTGGCGACCCACCTGCGCCATCGTGTGGCGACCGTCGGCATAGAGGGACTTGAGGCCGTGACGACCGGAACGCGCTATCGGATCGGCGGCACGCCGACCACGGCGCAGCTTCACAGGGTCGCCCAGGAGCTGCTGTGCAATAGCGTCATCCAGTCCTACGCACTTGGCGAGATGGTGCCCGCGTTCGTGCCGGAGGCCGCGCCGAGCCGCAGCGTGGACGTGATCGGCATTCGCGACCTCGACGACAAGGCACTGGCCCGGCTGAGTGTCTCGCGAATCCTCTTTCTCTCACTTCCCGAGATGCAGACCATCCGGGAGGAATTCCGTGCCCTTGGACGGGATCCGACAGACGTAGAGCTGGAGATCCTGGCCCAGACGTGGTCCGAACACTGTCTGCACAAGACCTTTAAGACTCAGATCGATTACGTCTGCGAGGGCGGTATGCCGCGTCGCTTGCCCTCCCCACCCCGCCTCAATACGGCGACAGAGCCACGTCCCACGTCCATGGGGAGAGAGACCATCCCGAGCCTGATCGGGACCTACCTGCGGGCCGCGACCGAACAACTGGCCAAACCGTGGGTGCGGTCGGCCTTCGTGGACAATGCAGGCATCATTGACTTCGACGAGACCTATGAGGTCTCCTTCAAAGCCGAGACCCATAACCACCCCTCAGCTCTGGAACCTTTCGGCGGCGCCAACACCGGCGTCGGCGGCGTGATCCGGGACATCATCGGCGTCTCGGCCCGGCCGATCGCCAATACCGACGTCCTCTGCTTCGCTCCACGGACGATGGCAGATGCAGCCGTTCCCAAGGGCACACTTCACCCGCGGCGCATCGCCCAGGGCGTCGTTGCCGGGATCGAGGACTACGGCAACAAGATGGGGATCCCTACCGTCAACGGCGCGATCCTCTATGACCAGGACTACGTATCGAACCCATTGGTCTACTGTGGCTGCGTCGGCATCGCTCCAAAGGGCGCTCACAAGACCGAGCCCCACCCCGGCGACTGCATTGTTGCCTTGGGCGGACGCACGGGGCGCGACGGTCTTCACGGAGCCACGTTCTCATCGGCGGAGCTTACGCACGAGACAGTCACGACCGTCGGCAGTGTCGTGCAGATCGGCGATCCCATCACCGAGAAGGCCGTTCTCGACGCGATCATCCGCGCGAGGGATGAGGAGCTTTACACGGCCATCACGGATTGCGGGGCGGGAGGATTCTCGTCTGCCGTGGGTGAGATCGGCAAAGAGGTCGGCGTGGATGTCGATCTCCAGGATATCCCCCTGAAATACCCCGGCCTCCGACCGTGGGAGATCTGGTTGTCTGAGGCACAGGAGCGCATGGTGCTCGCGGTGCCTGAGCAGCACCTCGCCCGCCTCGGCGAGATCTGCACGATCTATGACGTGGAGTGGACGGTCATAGGGCGCTTCACGGGAGACGCGCATCTCAAAGTCCGCTACGGCAACACGGTTGTCGCTGACCTGGCGATGGACTTCGTGCACGACGGCTGGCCCCGGTCACCACTTCGCGCCACGTGGTCGCCGCCACGGTTGCGCCGGCCGACGATCAGCGGTGGCGAAGATCTGACGGCCGTGCTATTGCGCGCACTCGCCCATCCGGACGTCGCCAGCAAAGAGGACGTCATCCATCGATACGATCACGAGGTGCAGGGCGCCACGGTGATCAAACCGTTGGTGGGTGTCGTGAACGACGGCCCATCGGATGGCGCTGTGCTGAAACCACTGATCGCTGGCGGAGTCGAAGGCTTGGCCCTGGGATGCGGCATCAATCCACACTACGGCCAGGTGGATCCCTACGCTATGGCGTGGGCTGTTGTGGACGAAGCCCTGCGCAACGTCGTCTGCGTGGGCGCCGATCCCGACCGCGTGGCGCTGCTGGACAACTTCTGCTGGGGCAGCCCCGCCCTTCCCGATCGGCTCGGAGGGCTGGTGAGGGCCACGCAGGGTTGCCACGATGCAGCCCTCACCTACGGGACGCCCTTCATCTCGGGGAAGGACAGCTTGAACAACGAGTTCGTCGACGCCTCAGGCTGCCAACGCACGATCCCTCCCACCTTGCTTATCTCCTCTATCGGCATCGTGCCCGACATCGGTCACACCATCACGATGGATCTAAAAGCGGCGGGGAGCCTGCTGTATCTCGTCGGCGAGACCCGAGCCGAAATGGGTGGGTCACTTTATCATAGGCTTCATGGCGGCCTGAGTGGCGACCCGCCCGCGCCCGTTTCAGACGCGCCGTTGACCTTTAGGGCACTCCATCGTGCCATCGTCGCGGACGAGGTCTGCGCAGTTCACGATCTCTCCGAAGGCGGCTTGGCTGTGGCTGCCGCCGAGATGTGTATCGCCGGGCGGCTGGGGCTGGAGCTGGCGCTTGGGCCGATGATTAAGGCGGAAGCGGTGTGCGACGACGCAACCGCGCTCTTCTCCGAGAGTAGCGCCCGGTTTCTGGTTGAGGTGACCCCGGAAAGTGCAGCAGGGTTCGCGGCGACGATGGCTGGCCGGCCCTTTTCGCAGATCGGTCGCGTCACCGGCGAGGGGAAGCTCCGTATCTCCGGCAGCAGCGCAGACCAAGCCATCGAAGTTGGTCTCGACGCCCTGGTTGCGGCGTGGCACTCCGCCGATTCGTCTGGGATGACTGTTGAGAGGGGAGAGAAAGAGCGTTGAGCCAACCGCGCGTGCTGGTCCTGCAGGCGACGGGCACCAACCGAGACGGTGACGCCGCCTTCGCCATCGATCGAGCAGGAGGACGCTCCACCATTGTACACGTCAACGAACTCCGCCAGGCCCCACGGCTGCTGCACGACTACCACATGCTCGTGCTGCCCGGAGGCTTCTCCTATGGAGACGCTCTGGGCGCCGGACGTCTGTTGGCCACAGACCTGCGCTGGCTGTTTGAGGATGAGCTGGCAGCCTTCGTGGGGACAGGCAGGCCCGTTATAGGGATCTGCAACGGCTTCCAGGCACTGGTCAAGAGTGGGTGGCTTCCTGGTCCGCATACCGGCGACCCCATGGCGACGCTGACGCGGAATGTCTCTAATCGGTTCGAGTGTCGCTGGGTCTGGCTAGAGCCGAATCGCGACAGCCCTTGCGTCTTCACGCGGGGACTCACACAGCCCATCACGTGTCCCGTCGCCCATGGCGAAGGACGATTCGTACCGAGGGACGGCGCGGCGCTCTCCGCACTACAAGCGGCCGGCCAGATCGCCCTGACCTATACGGCCGCCGACGGCAGCGCTGCCGCCTACCCGGACAATCCCAACGGCTCTACGGCGGATATCGCGGGAATATGTGATGTCTCTGGCACTATCTTCGGCCTGATGCCTCACCCTGAGGACCACGTGCTCCCCGAGCAGCACCCGCGCCGGACGCGTGGCGAGACGCAGGGCCTGGGGCTGGCACTATTCGAGCAAGGCGTGCGGTATGCAGCAGAGCTATGACCTGCGCACACCCTACGTGCGAAAGGGGAATGATGCTCCATAAGGAGACCTTGGAAGCGATGATCCCCCAGGCGTTGGTCCGCCTGGATCTCGACTGGCCCTATGGACGCGGGAGCGGCAAGGTGCGTGAGGCACTCGACCTGCCCGATCGGCGAAAGCTGCTGGTCACGACAGACCGCCTCTCGGCCTTCGACGTCGTCCTGGCTGCCCTTCCTTACAAGGGTCAGGTGCTCAACCAACTTAGCGCGTTTTGGTTCGGGCAGACCGCCGACGTGATCGCCAATCACCTGCTCGATGTTCCGGATCCCAACGTAAGCCTGGTGCGAGCGTGCCGTCCGCTGCCCGTTGAGGTTATCGTCCGAGGGTACATCACGGGTTCTACGAAGACAGCGCTCTGGACCTTATACGCCGCCGGCCACCGTGAGATCTACGGCTACTCCTTCCCCGAGGGCCTGGGGAAAAACGATCCTCTGCCGGAGCCTATCATCACCCCCACCACCAAGGCAGGACCCGGAGAACACGACGAGCGCCTCACGTGTGCCGAGGTGATTCAGCGTGGTTTCCTGGACCGCGGGACCTGGGACACCGTACAGCAGGCAGCCCTGGGAATCTTCAGGCGCGGCCAGGAGGTCGCTCAGGCTGCGGGGTTCTGCCTGGTTGATACGAAGTACGAGTTCGGGTGGGCGCCCGACGGCTCGTTGATGCTGATCGACGAGGTGCACACGCCCGACTCCAGCCGGTTCTGGAAGGCCGATACGATGAAGGAAGCCCAGCCCGATCAGTGGGACAAAGAGTACGTGCGCCTCTGGTACGCTCGACAGGGCTATCGCGGGGATGGGCCCCGCCCCGATCTGCCCGCAAGCGTGATCGCCGAGGCGGCGTACCGCTACATTA
Organism: uncultured Chloroflexia bacterium; assembly: GCA_963775195.1. Lineage (GTDB taxonomy): Bacteria > Chloroflexota > Anaerolineae > B4-G1 > SLSP01 > PWVB01. Next base: position 934,338 of record CAVZIC010000013.1, on the reverse strand, counting down.
CGCTTTATGAGGGTCTCACCGGACGGAGCTTCGCGCCGGGAACCTATCCTGCCGGGCCGCGGATCTCTGCCGCCGTCCAGGCCTATTGCTGAAAAAGCCCGCATCGGAGGCATTATCTATGCTAGCAGTTGTTATTATGGGATCGTCGGCTGATCTGGTTTTCACCACGCAGATCACTGATGCACTGGAGGACTATGGCATCCGCTGGGTCACCCGCATCGCCTCGGCCCACAAGACACCCCGCCACCTCCTGGATCTATTGGCCGAGTACGAAGAGGATCCTGAGCCCAAGGTCTATATCACGGTCGCGGGTCGCAGCAACGCGTTGAGTGGGATGGTCGATGCTGCCGTGCATAGCCCTGTCATCGCGTGCCCTCCTTACTCCGACGCCTTCAGCGGCGGGGACATCTACTCATCACTCCGCACACCATCGGGCGTCGCACCCGCGGTCGTGCTGGAGCCCCGGAATGCCGCGCTGCTCGCGGCCAAGGTCCTCGGGCTGATCGACTCCGGGATCCGGGAACGAGTCTCTCGGACGCAGGCCGCCCAGGCCGAGCGACTCGTGGGCGCGGATCGGGATCTTCAATGAGCTTTACCTTCAGCCCCTCCACGGGTCTTGCGGAAGGACACGTGACGTTCGACGAGCCCAAAGCCAAAGAAGCCTGCGGTATCTGCGGCGTCTACGCTCCGGGCATGGACGTTGCCCGTATGACCTTCTTCGCGCTCTATGCGCTGCAACACCGGGGCCAGGAGAGTGCCGGCATCTGCACGGTTGAGCGAGGTATCGCCCACGTACACAAGGGCCTCGGCCTGGTCTCCCAGGTCTTCAATGAGGACAATCTGCAGGTTCTCCGCGGCAACCTGAGCATCGGCCACACTCGCTACTCGACCACGGGTAGCAGCGTCAGGCTTACCAACGCGCAGCCGTACCTGATCGAGACGGCGCTGGGGCCGCTGGGCGTTGCCCACAACGGCAACCTCACGAACACGCCCGCCCTGCGTCGCGACCTGCTGCAGCATGGGGTGGGCCTCATCTCCTCGTCCGACAGTGAGGTGATCACGCAGATGCTTGCCGGCGCCGCCGGGAAGACCTGGGAGGCACGCATCCGGGACTTCATGACAGAAGCCCAGGGGGCCTACTCTCTGACGATTCTGACGAAGGACGCCGTCTATGCCGTGCGTGATCCCTGGGGGTTCAGACCGTTGTGTATCGGCAGGCTCAACGGAACCGGCTGGGTCGTCGCCTCTGAGTCGTGCGCACTGGGCACCATCGACGCCACATTTGAACGGGAGATCCTCCCCGGCGAGATCGTGCGCCTGGACGCCTCAGGGGTTACTTCGTGGCAAACGCCGGCAAGCCCCCAGCCTGCGATGTGCATCTTCGAGTATGTCTACTTCGCGCGACCCGACTCCGTCCTTGAGGGTCGATCCGTGCACTCTGTGCGTCGGAAGATGGGGGCGCGTGTCGCCCAGGAGCACCCTGTCGATGCTGACATGGTCATCGGCGTGCCCGACTCCGCAACAGCGCACGCCATCGGCTACGCCAACGAGACCGGCATCCCTTTCGGGGAAGGTTTGATCAAGAACCGCTACATCGGCCGGACGTTTATCCAGCCTGACGAGCGCCTGCGACGCCGGAAGGTCGCGCTGAGCTACAATCCACTCCCGGATCTGACTGGGAAGCGGATCGTGTTGGTCGATGACTCTATCGTCCGCGGCACCACCAGCGGTCCTATCGTCGCCCTATTGAGGCAGGCCGGTGCCCGCGAGATCCATATGCGGGTCGCCTCGCCCCCGATCCGCTTCCCATGCTTCATGGGGGTGGACATGGCCTCGCGAGACGAGCTCATCGCCGCGAACCTATCGGTCGAGGAGATCGCCGAGCGTATTGGTGTCGATAGCCTGGGCTATCTTTCGTTGGCCGGATTGCGCAGCGTAGTGCCCCAGGGCGGGGATGCCCACTGCCAGGCATGTTTCACCGGCGACTACCCCGTTGCCGTCGAGTGCGGTCTGGACAAGGCGGCCTTCGAGCCATCATCGTAACTCACAAGGAGCGGTTTGCCCATGCGCATCCTGATTATCGGTTCGGGTGGTAGAGAGCACGCCCTCGCCTGGAAGCTGCTTCAGACATCTGACATGAACGACGGTCGGGCGCCTGATCCCGGCCGTGAGATCTTCGTGGCGCCAGGAAACGGGGGGACGGCCGCTCTGGCGCACAACGTTGAGATCGCAGCCACCGACATCCCCGGGTTGGTGGATTTCGCGACAAGTCGTGCCATCGACCTCACCGTCGTCGGGCCCGAAGTGCCCTTGGTCATGGGTGTCGTCGATGCCTTTCAGGCCGCCGGGCTCCGCGCCTTTGGGCCGACTGCTGCGGCAGCCCGGCTGGAGGGTTCGAAGGCCTTCGCCAAGGAATTCATGCTCCGGGAGGGCATGCCAACCGCGCCCACGGAGATCTTCGACGACTACGAGGCTGCCCGCGCGGCTTTGGATCGACACGTGGGCCCGATTGTCGTCAAGGCGAGCGGCCTTGCCGCCGGCAAAGGCGTTCTCATATGCAACACCCGTGATGAAGCGCAGTCTGCCCTCCATCAGATCATGGTCGAACGGGCTTTCGGTGCAGCGGGCGACCGAGTCCTGCTGGAGGCGCGTCTCGAGGGCGAGGAGGTCTCCCTCCTGGCCTTCAGTGATGGCACCACCGTCGTCCCGATGCCTGCAGCCCGTGACTACAAACGGGCGCTGGATGGCGATCGGGGGCTGAATACCGGCGGCATGGGCGGCTACGCCCCCTCCCCCTATCTGACGCCCAAGCTTGTCGATAGGATCACCGACCGCATACTGCAGCCCGTGATCGACGGAATGCGACGCCGCGGCACGCCCTACGTCGGTGTGCTCTATGCGGGTCTGATGCTGACAGCCGAAGGTCCTCAGGTTCTCGAGTTCAACGTCCGTTTTGGCGACCCCGAGACGCAGCTCCTGATGCCGTTGTTGGAGACGGATCTGGCAGAGGTGATGTTGGCCTGCCTCGACGGACACCTCGCGGAGCTTGCCCTGTCCTGGCGGCCTGGTTACAGCGTGGGCGTCGTGTTGGCATCAGGAGGTTACCCAGGCGCCTATGAGAAGGGGAAAGCTATCACGGGACTGGACGACGCCGCACGCATCGCGGACACGATCTTCCACGCCGGCACGCAGCGAGAGGGAGGGCATGTCCTGACCGATGGGGGCCGCGTCCTGGCGGTCATTGCTACGGAGCCGACGCTTGAGGCGGCCCGCAGTCAGGTTTACGCTGCAGTCGGACGCATCAAGTTCGAGGGCATGCACTATCGAACCGACATCGCGTTGTCCGGCGGACAGGCGGAGGCGGAGGACCGTAGCCCTATCGAATCCTCGCCCTCAAGCGCCTACGCAGCTGCCGGTGTGGACATCGACGCGGGGGAACGCGCCGTGGCGCTGATGAAAGCCGCGGTACGCCGGACATACACCCCGGACGTCCTCACCGGGATCGGTGCCTTCGGCGGGTCGCTAAGCGTGCGAGAATCTCGCCAGGGCCAACGACCTTGTGCTCGTCGCCACGACTGATGGCGTCGGGACCAAGACGGTCGTTGCCGAGGCGATAGGCGTCTACGATACCGTCGGACACGACATCGTCAATCACTGTGTAAACGACATCCTGGTGCAGGGCGCGCGTCCACTGATGTTCCTCGACTACATTGCCGCTGCACGCCTCAATCCCGATCTGATCGCCACCGTGGTCGGCGGGTGCGCTGCAGCCTGCAAGGCCGTGGGCTGCGTTCTGATCGGCGGCGAGACCGCCGAGATGCCGGGCGTCTACCAACCCGGCTCCTTTGACCTCGTCGGCACGATGATCGGTTGGGTCGACCGCGCCCACCTCATCAATGGGCATCGCGTCGGGCCCGGCGATGTCTGTCTGGGCTTGCCCTCGTCCGGGCTACACACGAATGGTTTCTCGCTCGCACGAAGGGCTCTGGCCGACCTTGGGTGGGATACGGTGCTGCCGGAGTTGGGCCAGCCTCTGGGGGAGGCCCTGCTAGCCATACACAGACCCTACCTGCACGAAGTGGAGATCCTGTGGGCTGCCGGCCTCACGATCAAGGCGATGTCCCACATCACCGGTGGAGCCTATATTGAGAACTTGCCCCGCGCTCTTCCCGATGGCATAGGGGCGCGGATCGACCGTTCCGCCTGGGAGGTGCCACCGTTATTCAGGCTGATCCAGCGGCGCGGTAACGTGACGGAGATGGAGATGTATCGCACCTACAATATGGGTATCGGTCTCGTGCTGATCCTGGCCCAGGAGGATGTCGACCGGGCACTTTCCGCCCTCCCGGAGCTTGTTATCATCGGCGAGACCGTCGCGTGGGATGGCACCGGCCCACGCATACGACTGTAAGCATAGGAGGCAGAGGTGGGAACGATCTCATTGGACGGTACATGGGAACTCCTCGGCTTTCCCGAACGCGAAAGCCCTATCCACAGGCCTGGCGACCTGACAGCCCATGCCGATGCTGTGCTCATGTGCCGTGTGCCCGGCAATGTGGAGCTGGATCTGGTGCGTGCCGGGGAGTTGCCGGATCCCTTCTACGGCGATAACATCCACCTTCTGGCACCCTACGAGCTCTATGAGTGGTGGTATCAACGTACCTTCGACGCGCCGCCTGAGGCCGCGCACCATACCACCGAGCTGGTCTTCAACGGCGCCGACTGCATCGCCACGTACTGGCTCAACGGGGTGGAGCTAGGTCGTTCCGAGAATGCCCTGATTGAGCACCGGTTCGACGTGACCGGCCGTCTGCTCACCGATCGACCCAATACCCTGACAGTGCGACTGGGCTCTCCGGTGCTGGAGGCCCTGCGCCACAAATACGATCCGTCAATGGTGGCCTGGGACTTCGGTGAGGATCGGCTCTGGCTCAGGAAGGCCCCTCACTCTTTTGGGTGGGACATTATGCCTCGCGCCCTGTCGGCGGGCCTCTGGCGCTCCGTGACGCTCGTGGTCCACGACACGCACGAGATCGCCGGCTTGACCTTTTCCACCCAGGCATTGGCACCGGGCCGGGCCACGGTAAGTCTCCACATCGAGGTGGAGACGGAACCCAAGCGACTGCTCGGCCTACACGTGCGCGTGCAAGGTCGCTGTGGCGAGTCCGATTTTGACGTGATGCGTCCCCTGAGATTCAAGGCCAGCACCCTCACCTTCGATGTCCCGGACCCGGAGCTCTGGTGGCCGGCGGGCTATGGTGAACCGGCGCTCTACGACACGACGGTGCAACTGCTCTCGGGGAGCGAGGTGCTGGCAGAACGCACCACCACGTTCGGCATCCGTACGCTCGCTTTGGAGCGGACCGAGACCACGAGCCTGGAGACTCCCGGCGAGTTTCTATTTCGCGTCAACGGACTCTCTATCCTGTGTAAGGGAACCAACTGGGTACCCGTCGATGCCTTCCACAGCCGCGACGCGGAGCGTCTGCCGGAGATCCTCTCTATGGCAGCCGACCTCGGCTGCAACGTGATCCGCTGCTGGGGCGGCAACGTCTACGAGGACCACGCCTTCTTCGATTTCTGTGACCGGCACGGGATTCTGGTATGGCAGGACTTCGCAATGGCGTGCGCCCGCTATCCCCAGACGCCGGAGTTCCGTGCGGCCATCCGGCGCGAGGCCGTTACTGTGGCCCGCAAGCTGCGCGGCCACCCTTCGCTGGCCCTCTGGTGCGGCGACAATGAGTGCGACATGCTCTACCCGGATCCTACGCAGAACCACATCACGCGCGACACTCTGCCCGAGGCCGTCTTCCAGGCTGACCCTTCGCGCCCCTATCTGCCCAGCTCACCTTACGTCAGTCCGGCGGCAGCGAAGCACCCGGATCGAGATCGCCTGACGCCGGAGCAGCATCTCTGGGGTCCCAGGGATTACTACAAGAGCGAGTTCTACACTCAGCATACAGCCCACTTCGTCAGCGAGATCGGCTACCACGGCTGTCCCAACCTCTCGTCGATCAAGCGCTTCATCGACCCGGAGCATCTCTGGCCCTATCAGGACAATGACCAGTGGATCACGCATTGTACGGCGCCCGCGGGCAGGGACGATAGCCGCCGGTACCGGGTCGAACTGATGGCCAACCAGATCCGGGAACTCTTCGGTATCGAACCCCAGGATCTCGAGACCTTCATCCTCGCCTCGCAGATTTCGCAGGCCGAGGCCAAGAAGTTCTTCATCGAGATGACCAGGCTCAGGAAGTGGCGCCGTACAGGCGTGATCTGGTGGAATCTGATGGATGGATGGCCGCAGTTCTCCGACGCCGTGGTCGACTACTACTTCGGCAAGAAGCTCGCCTATGCCTACATCAAGCGCTCGCAAACCCCGCTCTGCCTGATGATCGACGAACCGGCTCAATGGCACGTGCGTCTCTACGCAGGCAACGACAGCCGGAGGGATTACGCCGGTGATTACACCCTGCGGGACGCAGATACCGGCGAGATCCTCCTATCGGGAGCATTCGTCAGCCCGGCCAATGCCAGCAGCCTGCTGGGAGCCATCCCGGTGTCCAGGAGTGACCGTCGCCTGTTCCTGATCGAATGGACGGTGGACGAGGTCGCTTTCGGCAATCATTATCTCCTTGGTACCCCACCCTTCTCACTGGATCGCTACCGGGGCTGGCTCGAACAGATTGCGACATTGCCGCCGTCATTTGACGCCACGGCGGTTGGTCGCTAAACAGGTCTGACGCAAGATAGGGGAGCGAACCGCAGATGACACGGATTGCCGTCTTGATCTCGGGCAGTGGCACCAATCTTCAGGCCATCATCGACGCTACGGCTACCGGTGGGCTTCCCGCGGTGGAGATCGCCCTGGTGGTCAGCAATCGCCGCGAGGCGTATGGCATCAAGCGTGCGATTCAACACGGCATCCCCGTGGTCTACTTTCCCCTTCTGCCCTATACCAGGGCCGGTCGGCCGCGCGAGGCCTACGACGCGGACCTGGCGCGAATTGTCCAGGGATTCGACGTTGGCTGGGTCGTTCTTGCCGGATGGATGCAGATTCTGAGTAACGCCTTCATTGCCCGCTTTCCCGATCGCATCCTCAATCTACATCCGGCATTGCCGGGCATGTTCCCCGGGACCGACGCCATCGCCCGCGCCTACGACGCCTATCGCCACGGCAAGATCGACCACACGGGTGTGATGGTCCACCTTGTACCGGACGAGACAGTTGACGCCGGTCCGGTCGTAGCGCAGGTGGACGTCCCGATCCTGCCCGACGATACACTGAACTCATTGGAGGCCCGGATTCACGAAACCGAACACACCTTGCTTGTGCAAGCTGTGCGGAAAGCGATCAGCATCTAGCCGTAAGCAAGAGTTGAGAGTAGGTTCTATTGCCCTGCTCCTTACTTCCTACTCCTATTCCGTTGGCTCTGTAATTGCTGACCACTGAAAGCTGCCCGCTGATTGCTCCATAAGATCCCCATTAGAATTAGCACTCGCATCACTCGACTGCTTGACATCCCCCCCGAAGAGTGTTATTATTCGTTGTAGCGTTAGCAGTCGCAACGCGCGAGTGCTAAGACCGTGCAGACTGAATTTGAAAACGGAGGTAAGGTATGAGCGTTAAGATTCGACCCCTTGGTGATCGCGTGATTGTCGAGCCCAACGACGAGGACGAAATGACCTTCGCCGGTGGCCAACTGGTACTCCCCGACACGGCCAAAGAGAAGCCGCAGCAGGGCACGGTGTTGGCAGTGGGACCGGACGTTGAGGTCACGAACGAGGATGGCGTCGTCGTTGGCCCGCAAGCGAACGATCTGGTCATCTTCGCAAAGTACGCCGGCACCACGTTCAAGACCCGGGACGGCAAAGAGATGCTGATCCTGCGGATTGATGACATTCTCGGAGTCATCGAAGACTAGTCGCATCGCTAAGGCACAACGACCAAAGTACAAGGTCAGAACATTGTATCGGGAGGAATAACATATGGCTAAGCAGTTACAATTCGGTACTCAGGCACGCGCAGGTTTGAAGCGCGGGATGGATGTCTTGGCGAACGCCGTGGTAACCACTCTTGGTCCTAAGGGCCGTAACGTGGCACTGGACAAGAAATGGGGCTCCCCCACGATCACGCACGACGGCGTGACCGTTGCAAAGGAAATCGAGCTCGAGGATCCCTTTGAGAATATGGGGGCTCAGCTGCTCAAGGAAGCCGCCACCAAGACGAACGACATCGCGGGCGATGGCACCACCACAGCCACGCTGTTGGCGCACGTCTTGATTGAAGAGGGTATGAAGAATGTGGCAGCCGGCGCGAACCCAATGCTGCTCAAGCGTGGCATTCTGGAGGCAGCCGACACGGTCGCCGCTGCGATTGCCGGTACCGCCATTGAGGTCAACACCAAAGCCAACATTGCCAACGTCGCCTCCATCTCCGCCCAGGATCGTCAGATCGGCGAGCTCATCGCAGACGTGATGGATAAGGTCGGCAAGGACGGCGTGATCACCGTTGAGGAGTCCAAGGGCCTCGAGTTCGAGACCGAGTATGTCGAGGGTATGCAGTTCGATCGCGGTTACCTCAGCGCCTACTTCGTGACCCACCCGGACACGATGGAAGCCGTCATCGAGGATGCCTACGTTCTGATCCACGACAAGAAGATCTCCGCAGCCCAGGATCTGGTGCCCATTCTTGAGAAGTTGGTGCAGCGGGGCGCCCGCAACCTGGTCATCATCGCCGAGGACGTTGACGGCGAAGCGTTGGCCACGTTGATTGTCAACAAGCTGCGCGGCCTGCTGACCGCGTTGGCTGTCAAGGCTCCTGGATTCGGAGACCGCCGCAAGGCAATGTTGGAGGACATCGCCGCCCTGACCGGCGGTACTGTCATCACCGAAGAGCAGGGCCGCAAGCTAGACGGGGCCACGATGGAAGATCTTGGCCGCGCCGACAAGGTTATCGCCACCAAGGACGACACGACCATCGTGGGAGGTCACGGTGACGATCGCATGATCCAAGGACGGATCGAGCAGATCAAGGTCGAGATGGATCACTCCAGCTCCGACTACGATCGCGAGAAGCTCCAGGAGCGGCTGGCCAAGCTGGCTGGTGGTGTAGCCATCATCCGCGTGGGCGCTGCAACCGAGACCGAGCTGAAGGAAAAGAAGCACCGTGTTGAGGACGCGCTAAGCGCGACCCGCGCTGCGGTGGAGGAAGGTATCGTGCCCGGTGGTGGCGTTGCTCTGGTGAATGCCGTGAGCTCGCTGGATGACCTGCAGATGACCTACCCCGACGAGCAGACCGGTGTCATGATCCTGCGCAAGGCCCTGTTGGCCCCAATTCGCAGGATTAGCGAGAACGCCGGCGAGGATGGTGCCGTGATCCTCTCCGAGGTTCGCCGGAAGCAGGAACAGACCGGTAACTTGCACATGGGCTACGACGTGATGAGTGGCGAGTACCTGGACATGATCGAGGCGGGGATTATCGATCCTGCCAAGGTCACCAAGGGTGCCCTACTCAATGCCGCATCGGTGGCCGCAATGGTGCTAAGCACCGAGGCCCTGATCACGGACATTCCCGAGCCCGAGAAACCGGCGCCCCCAGCTGGGCCCGGCGGCGGGATGTACTAGACCGGAGCAGATCTGTTAGGAAAGCTCAGGGGCGCGACTAATAGTCGCGCCCCTTTCTTGTTGTAGAAGCCTCAGTTCGCCCTAGACGATCTACCGGCCCGATGATCGCAGCGCGGCTCGCTGTCCCTTCTCGGTAAGCGTCCAGAGACGCAACGCATGGGAGTCGCCACAGGCCGTCGCCAGAGCGCAGCCGGTACAACTGGCACCGCACTGCTCCGTCTCACGGAGATACCCCTCACTCGTCAACTGGCTCAGCATCTGCGAGAGCATTGAGATCGGTACTCCCAGAGACCGCGCAAGATCGCCCTGGGTACTCGCATCACCGTCTGACATCAGGGTTAATATCTGCTGCAGCACATCACCCTCCCGTGAATAGCGTCCCGACTTGGTAGACCAGGACGCCCGCGGCGACCGATAACACGAGCAAAAAGCCGAACTCCCCGACCACCCAGCGCCACGACCCGGACTCCTGCTTCATCGCTGCTAGCGTCGCGACACAAGGCACAAAGAGCATCTGGACAACCAGCAGAGCCAGCGCTGCCGGGCCCGAGAGCACGCCAGGCAGCGCCGTCCCGACATTGCCGTAGAGCACACCGAGTGTCGCAATCGTGTTCTCCTTCGCCACAAGGCTCGTGAGCAGAGCGACGAGCACTTGCCAAGGAAACCCCATCAACCTGCCCAGGGGTTCCAGTGCACGTCCGAAGGCGGCAAGAAAGCTATGCGTGACGTCACCACCGTTCGGAAGATAGGAAAACAACCACACGACCAGCGAGGCCAGCAAGATCACAGTTCCGGCCTTCTGCATGAACGCAATCAGGTTGCGCCACACGTAGAGCCCAATGGTGCGGGTATTCGGCAGATGGTAGAGGGGCAGCTCCATGATGAATACGGCACGCTCACCCTTGAGTACAAACCGGTTCATGAAAAGCCCCATTGCCGCGAGGACGACGAGGTTGAGGGCAATCAGGGCCCAGACGATCAGACCGGCGGCATGGCCGAAGAGCGCGGCGCCTAGGATCGTAACCACGGCCATCTGGGCAGCACACGGCACGAGCGGAGCAAGCAGGATAGTCAGGATCCGCGCACGTCCTGACTCGACGATGCGAGCGCCAAGCACCGCCGGTACGTTGCACCCGAAACCCAACAGAAGTGGCATGAAACTCTTGCCATGCAGGCCCATCATATGCATGAAGCGATCAGTCACAAAGGCGGCCCTCGCCATATACCCCGTGTCTTCCAGCACACCCAGGACCACGAAGAAGATGGTCAGGATGGGAAGAAAGGTAACGACCATGCCAACGCCCCCAAGGAGCCCATCGGTCAGCAAATCGGCCAGCCATCGTGGTGTCCCAACGACAGCAAGGCCGCTCCCCAGGAGTCCCCCAAAGCGGCCCAACTGGACTTCCAGCCACGCCTGCAGTGGGTTGCCGACAGCATACGTCAGCCCAAACACCATACCGAGCACTGAGAGCAGAGCCAATGTCCCCCACACGGGATGCGTCAGCACCCCGTCGAGGCGGGATGTCAGACCCATCTGCCCAACCCGTGGGCGCACGACTGCCGCCCGCACCATACGGCCGATCCACTCGTAGCGCGCACCGGCTACATCAAGAACTGCATCTTCGTGCTGGCGGAGTACCTGATGGACCGCGTCGCTCACACTTGGCGGCACAACCGCCTCCATCTTGCCGTGTATCTCCTCGTCGCCCTCCAGGAGTTTCAAGGCGACCCAGTCGACGGGATAGGGATCGTGTATGTACGGGGCAATCAGGGCGATCAGGCTGGCCAGCACTTCCCGGTGGGCAGGGAGGATAGTGGGCCGGCGCGGCTCGTAGGGATACGCTCCACTCGCAACTGCCAGGACCGCGTCCAGCATCTTCGCAATACCCTCGCTGCGGGTGGCCACCATCGGGACGACCGGTATACCCAAAGCTGCCTGCAGAACAGGAGGCTCGATTTGCACGCCTTCTTGTTGGGCCACGTCCATCATGTTCATCACAAGCACCACCGGCGCAGGCAACAGAAGCAACTCGGCCAATAGGTATAGGCTGCGCTCGGGGATCGCGGCATCGACGACGGCCACCACGACATCCGGTCGTTCCTGGATGATGAAATCGCGGGCGATGCATTCCTCGACAGAAGCCGCCGTCAGACTGTAGGTACCAGGCAGATCCACTATATGAAACTCCGTATCGCCAGCCGTACAGGTCCCGGTCCTGCGCGCGACGGTCTTGCCGGGCCAGTTTCCTACATGCTGGCTCAGACCGGTCAGCATGTTGAAGATAGTGGATTTACCAACGTTGGGCTGGCCCGCCAGCGCCACGACCATCACCCCGCTGCCGGCAGCCCGCGTGGCGACGCTTCCCCCTGAAGACGAAGGGACCGGATCAAGACGGCTGTACATCGGGCTTCGCCTCAGAACGGTAGACCTTGATGCGTAGGGCTTCACCCCGACCGAGTGCAATCTGTGCTCCCCTGACCAGAACGATGATGGGCCCCGACCTGTAGTTCCGCATAACAGTCACGGGCGCGCCCGCTGTGAAGCCCAGAGCGGCCAACCGTGACATGAAGTGATGCCCTCCTTCCAACGCGCCGACAAATCCGGTTTCGCCAGAGTTGAGTCTATCAAGTGGGACCATGGGCGGATGTGACCTCCTATAGCAGCTCCAACCAGATTGCCTTTGCGTGGTCTATGGGTACTTGCACCACGCCCCCCTCCTCACCAAACACTTCGACCTCGATCGCCCTGTCGTCTTGAGCTCGGACCTTCACATATCTGCCGGGGACCATACCCAGTTCCGCCGCCAACCTCAGACGCTCTGGCGTCTCCGGCGCGATACGTGTGACCCGTGCCTCGGCACCCAACGCTAGGCTGCCCAGGCAGTACTCGAATAGGGGTCCCCGACTGGGCGGGATTGGACCTCCGTGGGGACACACAGACGGATCACCAAGAAAGACAGCCAGCCGCTCAGTAACCTGCTCGGGCGCTGCATGCTCGAGCTGTCCGGCGATAGCGTGCGCCTCGTCCCAAGGGAGCTCCAGAACATCCGCCAGGAATCGCTCCCAGAGCCTATGCCGGCGTAGCAACGCCAGGGCCGCCGCTTCACCGCTCTCGGTCAGCGTAACCCCCCGATACGGGTGGTAGAGTACCCATCCCCTGTCGTTCAGCTTCTGAACCATCTCGTGGATCGAGACCGGAGAGAAACCGAAGTACTCAGCAAGTTGCGAGAGCGGCAGGGGCGTCTTTGAATCGGCCCGCAGTCGATAGACCGCACCGAGGTATTCTTCAACCGTTTCGAGAAGCACTGTTCACACTCGCTGGTCCCATTTTATAAGGTACACCTTATGATTTCTCGGATTATACCACGCTTTGCTTCCGGGGGTCAAGCCTTGGCGGTGCACGATCGTGGGCAAGCTTGATCTTACCTCTATCGGTGCTATCATGGGCGCACCCTGGGATCCGGACATACGGGACTACGACGGCAATGAGCGCAGGCCGATGTCGTGGACTTTCCAGGTTCGGAAAGCCATGGAAGAAGACCAACAGACCATTCGTTCTCTGCCTGACCATCCCCGTCGTCACTGCCCTGAATGTGGCGCGCGTGTCGCTGACGGCGCCACGATCTGCCTGATATGTGGGACAATCCTCTCTGAAGCAGACGATGAACGATCTGCAGAGGAGTCGCCGGGAACGCTCCCCGAACGCGAGGTTATGACCGCCGGCAGGGAGGCGCACCGGTCGGGCACCGCAGGTGACAGGCACGCGATCCAACCCTTGCGCATCGCGATTCTCGCGTTGGTAGCCGTCATCACACTCACCGGTTCTGTGATTCTGGGGCTGAACCTCGCCAAGGGGGAGATCACACCCGAGTTGCCGACCTTCACACCTACACCCACCGCCCCCCCAACGGTTCGGCCGAGTCCGACGGCGACATCAACGCCAACCGCTACGCCGTTGCCAACGCCGACGTTCACTCCCGTGCCTCCGCTTGTCTACGTCGTCCAATCCGGGGACGTGCTCTCCGAGATCGCGGCCGAATATGACCTCTCCGTAGATGAGCTCATAGCCTATAACGGCCTGGACTCGGAATTCATCGTAGAGGGGGAAGAGCTGCTGATCCCACCTCCGACGCCCACACCTGGGCCGGCGCCAACGCTGGATCCAGGACAACCGACGCCAACCCCAAGCGCCTTCGTCCTGCACACCGTCCGTGCGGGCGACACTCTGTCGACGATTGCCGAGCAGTACGGCGTAAGTGTCGATGTTATTCGCCTTGCCAATGACATCCCGGTAGACTCGGAGACCATTCAGCTCAATGACGTGCTCATCATCCCACAGAGCACCCCCACTCCCGAGCCCGAGGTCATTGAGAACGTGACGCCCACAGCAACGCCCGGAATCACGCAGTATCCTGCGCCGACTATGCTCTACCCGCCTGATGGTGCCGAGTTCTCGGGAGCCGGTGTGACGATCGCACTTCAGTGGGCATCGATCGGGATTCTCGACGAGAGAGAGTATTACCAAGTAGAGCTGATCGTGCCTACTGATGGACAGAAGACCACATACCAAGAGACCCTGAAGTCGACCGCTTGGCGAGTCCCTGCAGACCTATTCCCGCCGGAGACGGTTGAGGATCACACGTTCTCCTGGCGCGTTCTAGTCGTACGGCAGGTCACGGATTCTGCAGATCCCGACTACAAGATCATCAGTCTGGCGCCGGGACGACATGTCTTTACGTGGTCGGCGCCCTAGCAAGCTCCACAGCACGAGGATCAGCGGGGGGGGTACGTACGATGCAGAGACAGGGCCAAGACCAGCCAATCGTTGCGGATTTCTTTGCACAGGGGTATCGTCTCTCCGGAACGTTTGCCGGAGGGAATCGCTCTCTCTCCGACGTCATCTACGACACCACCAGCAGCTATTTACTCATCAAGGAAGCCTACCTATCCCCGATCACTGATCCCGCCAAAATCAGCGCATACTACGCCTCGACTATCCTGGCCAAACAGAACCTGGACTTCGTTATGACCGCGGACCAGAAGGATGGCCTGCGTCGCGATCAGCGCTATGCACCCGGTGACTACAGCTTCGATCTATGCCTCGCCGTTCCGTTCTTCGAAATCCGGGGGCGTCTTCAGACTTCGATCCGGCTCTTCGATCCCAGGATCTTTCTCAGCAGCGAAGCTGGAGCTTTCATCACGCTTCTTGACGCAACCGCCCGCTGCACATTCAGCCCGGAGATCAACTATCAGGGCGGTGCCGTCTTGGTCAACCGGGCGGGCATTTGCTTCTTGGGAGAGCAGGCATCAGAAGGCTCTTGACGCCGACGTTCCGGGACGAACTCGCTGCCAAGCGTATGGGTAAACAGATACACGGGGGAATATGGGTCGCGTTCTGATAATCGACGACAGCAACGAAATGTTGGACATGCTTCGGGCGTTCTTCGAACGGCGGACGCCTCACGAGGTCATCGCGTGCGACAACGGGCGGGAGGCTCTCCAGACGGCGCTCACGACACACCCCGACGTAGCCGTGGTCGATATCATGATGCCTGACGTAGATGGCTATGCGGTCGTGCGGCAACTCCGAGCAAATCCGGAGACGAAGAACATCGGGATCATTGTGCTGACGGCCCGCGGTCAGCCTGTGGACAGACAGGCCGCTCTTGCAGCGGGGGCTGACCTTCATCTTGCCAAGCCGGTCGACTTCCCCGAACTCTCCGGCGTTATCGAGGACCTGATGTCACGCACCTCCGGCTCTGTGAGTAACTCTGGGGTCGCAGTTGTGCCCGTCATGTGTTTGAAGGGTGGCATTGGCGTAACGACGGTGGCCACAAACCTCGCCTTGCTTATGCAGCAAAGTGGTCCCACCGTCCTGTGGGACCTATCGCCCACATCAGGCCACGTAGCCCTTTTCCTGGGTCTTCAGCCCAAGCTCCACTGGGGCGTGTACGCGCGCGAGCCCCAGACGCCTGTGGATGACCTGCTCCTGGAGCATCGATCGGGCCTTAAGGTGCTCTGTGCGCCTCCCGTCCCATCGCCCGCAGGCTGGTTACACAAAGAGCAATTGACTGCTATCTTGCAGAGCCTTCTGACCCGGCAGGCTTCGGTTGTGATCGACATGCCACCCATGTTGGATGACGGCGTGCTGGCGCTGCTCTCCGTCGCCGGACGTGTAGTGCTGCTGACTGGAGATGATCCCCCTGCAATCCAGAGCACTCTGGGGACGCTTCAGGTGTTGCGGCCCCTTTCGGTCGAGGTCCTGCTGGTGCACAACGTGCCGGATCCAGGCCGGCATCCTCGTGCGGAAGACCTTCAAAAGGTAATGCGTACCCCATTCCATGCCGACCTGCCGTATGATCCCAACCAGGCGTTGGTTGTGGGCAGAGGCGTGCCGCTGGCTCTCGCCAAGGGAGACAGCCCGCTTGTGGTCGAGCTGAGGGATCTCCTCATACGACATCTATCGTAGCCACAGAACTCGGTCGAGCGACGGTCCGGTCCGGGCGTGACCACGACTAACACGCCTCTGCAAGGCCGGTAAGGAAAACTAGCCGATCGACATCCTGCCCAACATGACAAGAAACAAGAGCCCGATGACGATGATATCCAGCAACAACAGGGCCGCGAGGACCAACTGCTGCCATGGCAAGAGTCCGGGTATGTGGAAGCCAGTGCGCTTCCCCGAGCTTGTCGGCACGACGTCTGCAGCCGTCTCGTCGGCCTCAACCTGGCTCCGCAGAACATCGATCAACGCACCCTCATCCAGGTTCGCTGTGTCCGTGGCAGTACTTTCCTCTACAGCTTCTGGGGAGACTTCTACCGCCACGTCAGCCTCCGCCGAACCGGCAGCTGGCTCCTCCGTATCATCAGCTCGCAGGATGTCCCATTCGGTCTCTTCCGCTTCGTTGCCCTCGTCCCGCTGCGCCGCCAGCTCAACCAGCCAATCGGGGATGTCGCCCATCGCTGTACCTCCGGTCGATAAGAGTACATAGTGTTCTGCAGAACCACGGTGCCGATGGGTCCCGGCACTTGGCCGATAGGATCCTGACTATCCGGGTTGGTTCGTAACCAAAAGATAACCTAGTAGACTATGAAAGTCAAATCCTCTGGCAACCCACTCCAACGCACCTTCTATGCCCGCGAACCCGTGACCGTCGCACGTGCGCTTATCGGGAAACATATCGTCCGTATTATCGACGAGCAGCGCCTGATCGGGAGGATCGTCGAGGCGGAGGCCTATCGAGGAACTGGAGACGCAGCCTCTCACGCTCGCCCCGGGCAAACCCGACGTAACTATCCTATGTTTGGTCCGCCGGGCCACGCCTACGTCTACTTTATCTACGGGATGCACTGGATGTTCAATGTCGTGGCGCATCCCGAGGAAACCCCTGGCGCGATACTCATCCGGGCGATCGAACCCGTAGTGGGGATCGAAGTGATGCGGCAGCTTCGTGGAGGACAGCCGGATCGTAGTCTTACCAATGGTCCCGCCAGACTGGCACAGGCGTTGGCAATCGACAGATCACTCAATGACCTCGACCTGTGCACGGACCCGGCCCTCTACATTGCCACGGGATCTCTTCGCGAAGGGGAATCCATCGTCGCAGGACCTCGCGTGCGCGTCCCTGGGGGAGAGGTGGCGCAGGGCAGGCCGTGGCGGTTCTGGCTCAAGGACAATCCCTGGATCTCGAATTGAGGATGGCTGGGGGTCACTTCGCGCCGACTTGGACACGCCCTAGCTCCAACCGATCGTCGGCCAATCTCGTGCCATCCGCGTCGTACGACGGCAGTCGCTCCATCGTCTGGGGGTCGTACATACCAACCATGATACGTACATGACTGCCCTGGACCTGCGCCGACCAGGTCACGGTGTGAGTATCCAGGATGCGGTCGCCATCCCGCCACGTGGTGGTCGGACGTTGTCCACCCACCGGGTCACCGTCGTGTTGAGCCACAAGTTGCCCCGTGTCGTCGATCACGTGGACAAAGACCTTGTATCCGGTATCGAGAAGATGCGTATCCTCGGCCTCCCAATACAGCGAGAGGTCGAACGGCTGACCGGGGACGAGTGGCGTTTCGTCTATACGATAGCCCTGAAGTGCAATCCCGGGTCCGAACTGCGCGGCGGCCTGCGCGGCGGGATAGCCTGACGTCCCCTTCTGTGTATAAACCGTGACCCGCTCATCCGTAACTTCCGGCTCTGAGCGCCAGGCATCTGGCTGGACCAGCACCCGCGGTCGAAGGATGATCTGTCCTCCAGGCCACGTGTCCCCCTTGGGGGTTACATACGCCGTGATTCGCTGGTCCGGACGGTCAGATGGGTAAACGCCCACAGCCAACTCGTACTGCCCCGGGCTCACGTCGTTGATCGTTATCATCCGGTGATCCGTCACGACGCTTCCTTCTTGCCATGTCAGGAGCGGGAGCACATCATCGCTGGAACGCGTGACCGGCAGTCGGGACACCGGATCGAGTAACTGCAGAAACATCATGTACGAACCTTGGTGATCGGTCAGTCCACGCCACGTCGTATCTATCAGGAGCACGGAATCGCTCGCTTGGATACGATAGCCCAGGAGCTCGATCGAGGCATCAAATGACGTGGGATATGCGGTCCCCAGCCAGGCCCTCACATTGCCGTCGGGCCCGACAGTGAGATGCACATTCTCAGTGATGGAAGTAATGTCGAGAGGTTCATGCCCAATGAAGGGCGTCACGTCAATCTCATATGCGCCCTCCACGGCATTGGATCCCAGGGCCAGGAACCACTGCTGACAGGTCGGTTGGGGATAGGGCGTAGGAAAATCCATTACCTTCTGCGTGATCACCTCACGCTGAGGACTGATCAGGGAGACCGTACACCCGGAGGCGCGCACAGTCCCACCATCTGAGAACCAACAGGTGTTAAGCTTCACGCCCGGGATGCCTCCGGCAGTTGACGTGGTCACCCACGGGCGCACGAGCGAGATCCCACCGTCGAACGTCGTCGTCAGATCGAGCGTGGGGGTCGCCACCACATCGGTGGGCAACACGTAGACATTATCATCCTCGTAGACGGAACGGATGGCCAGGTACAGCTGCTGCATAACGTCCGGAATGCCGCCAAGCTGGTCTTTATGCAGGATGATGTACCGCACGTTGGCGGTTCGTAGGTGCTCGAGGGATCCGAACAGACTGGAACTCTCAGACGACAAGCCGCGCCAGGAACTGAGTAGGGGGTCAATATCGATGAACGACAGCGCCTCCTCCGGGACCCGATGATCCCAACCGCCCACGATCGGCTTCCCATGGATCGTCTGGTAGTAACGGTGGATCTCACCGGCAGCACGCGTGAGGGGCAGATCGACGACGGCGTAGGGTTCTCCATCGGCTGCCATCTGATCGTAGAATGGGGAGTGAGGCGGTGCGTCCAGGAGCTTCATCGGCACGCCCAGGTACTCAAAGAGCACGATGGACCCAATCACTCCGAGAAGCCACGGCCTCCACAGCCGGCTGCCGAGCCAATCCGCTCCGAGCCCTGCCAGAACCGCCACGCCGGAGGCCAAGCCAAGGTTGAACCGGTCGGGTCTATCGAAGCCGATCACGGCGAAAAGATCGCCCAACCAGCCATAGGGCAGCGAAATGCCGGGGTAGACCTCGCCGTTGAAGCGCAGCTTGGATCCCAACGCCAGGATGAAGAAGCCCAGGCTCACACAGAGCCACGGCATAGCGCGACGCGGTCGCTTCAGGGTAGCCAGGGCTGCCAGAAACAGGGGCACGAATCCGACGTAGGTCCAGTAGGATGAAACCATGCTCGGATAGCGCTCGTAGATCGGCGCCGTCCAGCGCCCGAAGAGCGGATGTGCCGGTGTAGGTGTGAGATACGAGAGCACGTCTGCCTCCGCAATGCTGGCCTCCACCACGGCTCCGCCGGCATCTGGCTGGCCCAAGCGGTAGCCTACTTTGACAAGCAACGGCGAAAGCAGCAACAGTGCCAAACCCGCGGCCAGAGCCAGCCGCCCCCATGCTCGCCGCCCCCAGCTCTTGCCTTCGGTAATGCCCATACCGAGGAAGACAACGGCACAGAAACCAGCCGTAAGGGCCCCCACTTGGAGGCGGGTGAGGAAAGCCAGGCGAGCGACGAGGGCAAGTGCCAGGGCATCACTTAGCCGTGCTTCGCGCATCATACGGATCAGAAGCAGCGCTGCCCATGGCAGCCACACAATAGTCGCCATGTTGAGATGTGCCGCGCGGTGCCCGGCAAGAATAGGGGAAAACCCGAAGGTAATCCCGGCAACGAGGGCCGCCCAGGGGTTTCCTGTCAGGTAACGGACCAACTGATCCATCGCGCCGGCGGAGACCACGACCACAGCCAGGAACAGCAGATTGTAGGCCATGATCGACGAGAAGAGCCAATGGAATGGCATAGCCACGATGGCGAGCAGCGGACTGAATGCGAACGAGGTAAGGTCAAACCCAATGGGGTAGATCAGGTAGTTGGTGGCGTAGGGATCCCTGCCGCTGAAAAGCGCTTTGGGTACCCACCAGTTCCCCCAGTAGACATTGAGGATATCCTGGTCCGCCCCCCCCAATCGAGTGCCGAGCGACGTTACCAGAGGCCACGTCATCACGACTGCAAGTGCGGCGTACAGACACCAGGCGACCCACGCGGGCAGAAGGATGCGATCACCGTTCCCGTGGACCGCCACCCGCGACCTCATCTGCACTGGCCCTCCCTTCGCTACCCTGCACCCTGACGCAGGTCACGAGCAATGCCGGCATAGGGGGATGCAGAATGAGCTATTGCAGAATTACGCCATTTGGATCGATCCCTTGCGAGCTCGAACCAAACGGTTCACCGAACGCCGATAGCAGCAGGTCGGGATCTACGTTAGCTGCCGAACCGTCCGGTGAGAACATCCGCCAAGGTCGGTTGCCCAATGACCTGGAGTTCGTATCGGACGCGTTCCATCGGATGCTTGATGCTCAGCAACCGCGTGAGATCGATAGGGGTCCCAACGAGAACCAGATCGCACGGCGTGGCGTTGATTGTCGCCTCAAGGTCCTTGATCTGCGCCTCGCCGTAGCCCATTGCGGGCAGCACGTGCCCGATGTCGGGGTACTTGCGGTAGGTCTCGGCAATCGACCGCACAGCGTACGGCCGGGGATCAACGATCTCTGCAGCGCCGAACCGCTGCGCCGCCACGAACGCCGCACCGAAAGTCATTCCGCCGTGGGTGAGCGTGGGACCATCCTCAATTACCAGCGCACGTTTACCCCGAATGACCTGGGGATGGTCCACAAAGAGCGGAGATGCTGCCTCAACAACGGTGGCATCGGGATTCGCGATGGCGATATTCTCATAGATCTCCCGGACCTTACCGTAGTCAGCCGTGTCCATCTTATTGATAACGATAACGTCGGCAGACCGGAAGTTGGACTCACCCGGATAGTAGCTCATCTCGTGACCGGCACGATGGGGATCCGTTACTGTGATCCACAGGTCGGGCCGGAAGAAAGGCAGATCGTTGTTGCCCCCATCCCAGACGACGACGTCGGCTTCACGCTCAGCTTGCCGTAGAATCGCCTCATAGTCCACCCCTGCATACACGATCACGCCTCGATCGAGATGCGGCTCGTACTCCTCACGCTCCTCAATCGTGCAGTCATTACTTGCGAGGTCTGCATAGGTCGCAAAGCGCTGTACGGCTTGTTTCATGAGATCGCCATATGGCATAGGATGGCGCACCACAACCACGCTCTTACCCATTGCCTGGAGCATGTCGCATACGTGACGCGTGGTCTGCGACTTCCCGCAGCCGGTACGAACGGCGCAGACGGCCACGACCGGCTTTTCGCTCTCGAGCATCGTCGCCCGCCCACCCATCATCCGGAAGTCGGCGCCGTGAGCTATGGCGATAGAAGCCTTATGCATCACATAGGCGTGAGGCACGTCGGAGTAGGCGAAAACGACCTGACCCACATCATGCGCGGCAATCAGACGCTCAAGCTCAGACTCCGCGTAGATTGGGATGCCCTGGGGGTACAGATCGCCGGCTAATCCAGCCGGGTATCTTCGCCCCTCGATATTGGGGATCTGTGTCGCAGTGAAAGCGACAACTTCATACCGTGAATTGCCGCGGAAATAGGTATTGAAGTTGTGGAAATCGCGCCCGGCAGCGCCCATGACTATGACGCGGATCTTCTCCATCTAACTGCTCCGAATTCCGGCGAGGGCTCGGGTGACTTCCTCTTGGAGGGGTACGAGCGCGCCGAGGACCCCATTGACGAAACGGGGGGTACTGTCTGCACCATAGTCCTTGGCAAGCTCAACGGCCTCGTTGATGGCCACCTTGACCGGCACGTGCCCCACCGTGAACTCGTAGAGGGCCATTCGCAGTAGATTTCGATCAATAACCGCAACTTGGTCGAGTGGCCATTCTGGGGCGTGAGACTGAATATAGAAGTCTAGCTGGTCCATCGATGCAAGAATACCCATGACGAGCTCTCGTGCATAGGCTTCCACGCGCGGGTTCTCATCAACCACTTCGTTGAGGCGCTCGTGGAGGACTGCGGCGGGAGCGTGCCCGACGAGATCCACCTCGTACAGTGCTTGGAGAGCTAGCTCTCGTGCAAGACGGCGTTCACCCTTCACAGGAACGTCTCCCCGATCATAGCGACTACGACTGAGCCTGCGTTCACGCGCTGCCTATTCAGGGGTTTCCTCGGACCAGCACTCGGCTTCGGGGTACATGACATCCTCAATATGCACGTTCACGGCTTCTACGGGCATGCCGATCATCTGCTGTATGGCCCGCGTCACTTCGTACTGAACGGCGCGCCCTAATTGCAGG
Source organism: uncultured Chloroflexia bacterium (assembly GCA_963775195.1). Classification (GTDB taxonomy): domain Bacteria; phylum Chloroflexota; class Anaerolineae; order B4-G1; family SLSP01; genus PWVB01. The sequence goes on along the minus strand of CAVZIC010000013.1, from coordinate 911,878 downwards.
AGACTCTGGTCAGGCCCGGCGACGATGTGCAGGTCCACCACCACCTTCCCCTCGTTGACCTGAACCGCGACCGATCTCCCTGTCGTCCCCAAGAGCCGATCCACGTCCCGCTCCGTGATGTCGACTACTCCGGGCACCTCAAGCACCGCGAGCCGAGCGATGGTCTCCAGAACCGAAGGCTCGACAGTCACCGATCCGGGGATCGCACTAGTCTCCACTAATCCTTCCTTTCACCTCTCTACAAAACATACGGGCCTCCGCAGAGGCCCGAATCAGTGCTGCCCCACTTGGCCTCCGTTCCGGACACAATCCGAACAACCGGTATCTGCTCCCGGACCATTGGCCGACGCAGACAGGGTCGCAATCGAGCAGTGGCAGCGCCAAGAGAGTGAGATGTAGATGTACGATTACTCTTCTTTTGCTTTGAAAACCTGCCGTCCCCGGTAGTGTCCACAGTTCGGGCACACATGGTAGGGTCGAACCAACTCACCACACTCCTCGCAGGCCAGGAGTGTAGGCAGAACTACTGTAGGGTAGCTACTCGCACGCCGCCGGTCACGCCGACTACGCGGAGTTCGTCGCTTTGGTACTGCTGGCATCTTTTTTACTCTCCCTTGTCATAGATGATCGACGCATCACAGAACTCAGCGAACCCGCCGCGTATCAGGTGACGCGAACCCAATTATACAGAAAAGCTCCGCTCTGTCAAACTTTTCTCTCGGCCAGCACTGCCTCGCGCTCAGCCTCCAGGCGATGCAGGCCATTCTCGACAACCCGTAGTTGGCGGGTGAGCTCTGCCTGCAATTGACTCAGAGAGTTGAAAACATACTCGTCCGCATCGGTCTGCAGGCGCTCGGCCTTCTGGTGGGCCTCCTGTACAATCATCTTGGCCTGCCGCTGCGCATCAACGACGAACTGGTGGCTGGAAGCCATGCGCTCGCCCTCTTCCCTCGCCTTGCCGATCATACGTTCGGCCTCTTGGCGCGCGGCCTCGATCACAGCATCGCTTTCGCGCACTACCCTGCGCGCCTGCTCGATCTCCTCGGGGACGGCTTGGCGCAACTGAGCGAGATAGCTGCGGGCCTCCTCCTCGTTTACCATACGGTTCCCCAGGAAACGAGGACAGTCTTCGGTGATGTAGCGCTCCAGCCGATCAATCAGGAAGTCAACGTCCATGGCCTCACCTCAATCAACCACACGGGGAACGGGATGCTCCAACGCGCGCCCCACGGCTAGCTCATCGGCCCGCAAGGGTCTACCCTTTTGGGCTGCCGCACTTGTTCTCCAGCGCCGCCAGGACAAGTGGATGAACCATACTCGATACATCACCACCAGCCAGGAAGACCTCTTTGACCAAACTGGCGCTAACGAAAGCATACTCATAGCTGGTCATCAGGCAAACGGTGTCCACCTTTGAACTCAGCTGCTGGTTCATGAGCGACATCTGGTACTCACGCTCGAAGTCGGAGATCACTCGGAGACCGCGAACGAGCGTCTGTGCCCCGAGCCTCCCGGCGAAGTCTACAGTGAGTCCGTCATAGGCCTGCACCTCAATATTGCTGTACGGCTCCAGCACGGCCCGAGCTAGTCCAACGCGTTCACCAACCGAGAAGAGCAAGGCCTTGTTCGGATGCGCATAGACCGCCACGACAAGCCTATCGAACAGAGTAGCCGCACGCACGGCGATATCAACGTGACCGTTGTGAATGGGGTCGAAAGAGCCAGGATAGATGGCAGTACGCATGGCCTCAGCTCAAATCGCCACTGCTTTCCCAGAAGCTGGACACACGTTCTCTGAGAAGCTGGTGTTCCGGCTGGGAGAGCTCGGGGTCGCGATCGAGCATCTCGGCAGCGACCTCTCGCACCTCGTGAAGCAAGCGCACGTCCGCGAACACGGCCATCGGCAACTCCGGGAAACCACTCTGCCGTGTGCCCAGGAACTCGCCGGGGCCGCGCATCTCGAGGTCTTTCTGAGCGAGTGCAAAGCCGTCCGTGGTGGCCTCAACCGCCGCAAGACGTTCGCGGGCCTCGTCTGAGGCCGCTTCCGCCAGCAAGAGGCAATACGACTGGTGCTCTCCCCGCCCCACGCGCCCGCGAAACTGGTGCAATTGCGCAAGGCCAAATCGATCGGCGCCGTCGATCAACATCACCGTTGCATTGGGCACATCGATACCGACCTCAACCACCGACGTGGCGACCAGGACATCGAGGTCTCCGGCAACGAAGTCCGACATGACCTTGTCCTTCTCGCCGGTCGACATCCTGCCGTGCAGAAGCCCGAGGCGCAGACCGGGCAACACGTCCTTCTGGAGCCTCTCGTACTCATCTACAGCAGCCCGTGCATCAACACTGTCTGAGGCCTCAACCAACGGGTAGATGATGAACGCCTGCCGACCCTGCTCTACCTGGCTCTGGATGAATACATAGGCACGTCCGCGTTCGCGAGGGAACAAGACTCTCGTCTTGATCTCCTGGCGTCCGGGTGGCATCTCATCCAGCACAGAGACATCCACGTGGCCCCAGACCGTCAGCTCGAGGGAGCGGGGAATCGGCGTGGCTGTCATCACCAACAGATGTGGATTGTAGCCCTTCTCCCGCAACGTTGCGCGCTGTTGGACGCCGAAGCGGTGCTGCTCATCGATCACGACCAGCGCCAGCTTGCCAAACTCTACTGCTTCCTGAATCAAGGCGTGCGTTCCGACCACAACCTGTAGTGTCCCATCCGCCAGCGCACCATAGACCGCTTCGCGATCCGCGCCCGAGGTGCTTCCGGTGAGCAAGCCGACGGTAGGCGACGGCGCGGGAAAGCGCTCGAACAGCCCCGATAGGCTTCGGAAATGCTGCTCCGCCAGGATCTCCGTTGGCGCCATCATTGCTACTTGGTATCCTGCATCAGCCACCAGCGCCATCAGGAGGGCAGCTACGACAGTCTTGCCGGATCCCACGTCTCCTTGGAGCAGTCGATTCATAGGATCGCCTGAAGCGAGATCGACCACCATTTCATCCAGCGACCGTTCCTGGGCACCGGTCAGCGCGTAAGGCAAGGCCGCCTTAAGGGCCGAAAGGCGTGAGGGATCCGGCGCGATGGAGATGCCGGGCTGAGCTTTCCACTGCAGCTTCTGTCTGAGAAGGCCGAGTTGAAGGTAGAGGGCCTCCTCGAAGGCCAGGCGCCGCCGCGCGGCACCCAGGTGTTCCTGGCTGTCGGGGAGATGAATGCCCCATAGGGCCTTGGATGACGAGACCAGGCCGTGCTGTGCGAGCAGCTCATCGGGGAGTGGATCTGGGATCCGGCCCGCCCACGCCGCAACCGCCCGACGCATCGCACTACGCATCCAGCGCTGAGTCAGCCCCTCGGTCAGGGAATAGATCGGCTGTATGCGGGCACTGGTCACCTCGGTCCGTCCCACAATCTCCCATTCGGGGGAATTCATCGTCAAACGCCCAAGATACTCGTCCACCTTCCCGCTGACCAGTAACTGCATACCAGGCCGCAGCCGTCCCTCCAGGAAGCGCTGGTTGAACCAGGAGACCTCGATCGTCCCTGTAACATCGGAGAGGATTGCGCGATAGACGTAAGTGCCGGTGTGTGTACGACGCCCACCGGCTTCCCAGACGGTGGCAAGTAAGCTCACACGCTCACCATACTCCAACCGGTCGATGGTCCGCAGCTCGGAGTAGTCCTCGTACCTGCGCGGATAGTAGCTGATGAAATCACCGATCGACACCACACCCAATCGGCTCAGAAGCTCGGTTCGTTTCTGGCCGATGCCCGACATGACGTCGACCGGCGCATCAAGGCCCCGCCCGTCACGATCGCTCGCACCTGGTGCCGCTCGCGTTGCTGGGCGGACCGAATCAGACGTGACTTCACGCCCGGACGCCGACTGCGCCGGTTGGCGCACACCCGGCTCGTGTGATGGCTCCCCCGCATTACGAGGTCCGTCCGCGCGGTCCGGCGCCTGTTCACTCATCATCTCTGGGTGAGGTACAGGCGGTGCGGACACTCCCGGGGCGTCTGAAGATACCTGCTGCGCCCTCATCCCCTCGACTCCTGCCGGACCGGTCCGGAGCATCTGCCGGAGAGTGGCGAGGATCTCCTGACGATTGGCGGGGTCTCCGGAACTGTATGCTTCGAGTCGACCGACAACAGACTCAATCCACGCCTCAGCCGATTCACCGAATGCCTGACGGGCCTCGCGTCGCCAGGTGTCGCCGTAACGTGCAAGACCACCGGCTACTGCACGATCACGGTAGGCGTAATCGCGCGCCTCTAGCTCCAGCATCTTGCCCAGAATTTCCAACGGTCTAGCCATAATTTCTCCGAGACATAGGTATCAACCCAACACTCAACGCCATAAACCTTCGTAGACGACCAGCCCCAGCCCCTCCGGACCTATATGTGAAGCAATGATCGGGTCGTAGATGATCGTCGGTACCTCAAGAGCCGGCGCGATCTGCGCCAGCCTATCCTTCAACTCGAGCGTCTCTTCAGTCTGCTCCTCTTGGGCCTGGAAGATGACGAGTTTGTTGATCCGCGCGAACTCGGAGGCGAACTCCACCAGCTTGTCGATAGCCCGTTCGGGACGCCTGCTCTTCTCCAGAGGAATGACGTCACCGTCCTCGATCTCGATGAATGGGTGTATCTTGAGCATCGCGCCAAGGATTGCCTGCATCGACGTAAGCTTCCCGCTGCGGTAGATGTAGTCCAGCGTGTGGGAAACCATCACGACGTAGATGCGCGGGATCATCCCCCTGATTCGCCGGACTACCTCCGCAAGAGGCACATCTCCCGTCTGAAGCAGCTCCCCGGCGCGCTCAACTAGCAATCCCAGCCCGACCGAGACGGTCTGAGAGTCAAGGATCGTGATGTCGGATCGTCCCATAAAATCCCTTGCGGCGGCGCGCGCATTTCTCAGGACAGGGCTCAGCCGCCCGGAAGAGAGTATGACCAGCATCTGGTTCGTGCGGTAGAGTGAGCGTTCGAACACCGCTCTGAAGTCGTCGGGCGACGGGCCGACGATCTCGACAGGGCTTCGGGATTCGCCCAGCTCCTTCAGAAGCGCAACGTGTCCTGGAGTCTGCTGATCGTACATAAAGGTCCGGTCGCCGGCTCTTGCCACAATGGGAAGAACGATCACACCCAGCTCCCGCAGTTCGTCTGCAGGTAGATAGGCGGTGCCATCAGTGATTAGCTGTATCTGAGAGTTCCCGACCACGCAGTCACTCCTGATCTAAGAGATGAGTACCTGAAAAGCCAGATAAACGAAACGTCAACAAACAGGCCCGTGGTCTGTTTCGGACCCCGCGCCCGAGAATCTGGACAACGCCGTGGCACACAGTCGCGCCTACTCGATCGAGATAATGTAAGGGTAGTGCGGCTGTCCTCCGTTCACGACCTCGAATTCCAGATCAGGATAGAGCTCGCCAAGGCCTTGGGCGAGTTTCCGTGCCTGGAGTTCGGTAACCTGATCGCCAAAGTAGAGCGTCACCAACTCCCGGTCCTCGAGCTCTGCCTCAGCCAACAGCCACCGCACGGCCTCCTCAAAAGATCGCGCATCCACAACGAGCTCATCTTCCAGAAGCCCAATCGCGTCGCCCTCCTTGACTTGCAGGCCATTCATCCTCACATCGCGCGTAGCCCATGTCACCTCTCCAGTGATGACGTCCAGCGACGAAGCATGCATCGCAGCCACGTTCTCGTCGAGCGATGCGTCCTGATCCAGGGATAGGAGCGCAGCTACCCCTTGGGGAATGGTGCGTGTGGCGACGACCTTGACCGTCTTGGTGCTGACTTCCGCGGCTTGCTGCGCCGCCATCAGGACATTCTTGTTGTTCGGGAGCACAATGACCTGGTCGGCCACCGACTGCTCCACGGCCTCAAGGATCTGTGCAGTGCTGGGATTCATCGTCTGTCCGCCCTCGACGATGGACGTTGCCCCAAGGCTGCTGAACACATTTGCCAGCCCACCTCCAGAGGACACGACGACGACGCTGATGTTAGGCGGTTGAGTCTGACCTAGTAACGAGACGGGAAGTCCGCTCCCCGAGCGCGACGGCGATAGGTCAGACCGGGAGGCTGCATACGCCTCGTATTGGACCCTCATGTCCTCCACGACCACGTCACGGAGAGAGCCAAATCCCGCTCCATAGCTAATGGGCACACCAGGGTCTGCAACGTGAACGTGGATCTTGACGGCGTCTGGATCGCCCACCGTGAGCGGACAGTCTCCCATGGCTTCGATCCCTGCACGAATCGAAGCGACATCCAGATTCACACCCATGATGATCATCTGCACATCATAGGGATAGGCACTGTCAAACTCGACACCCAATTGGCCTTCCGAATGCAGATCGAGCTGCGCCAACGCCAGACCCGATCCTCGAGCTTCATCTCCGGCTACAGGCAATCCCTTTAGCTCACGCAACATACCCTCGAATATCCTGAACAGCCCCTGACCGCCAGCATCAACAACCCCGGCCTGCCGCAGCACAGGCAGAAGCGACGGCGTGCGAGCCACAGACATCTCCGCACGCTTGACAAGCCGGTCGAGAAATGCCACAAGATCCGGCATCGTCTTTGATGCCGCGGTGGATTCCTCAGCCATTTCCCGGATAACTGTCAGGATGGTACCCTCGACAGGTCGGACCACTCCCTTGTATGCGGTGTCGGCTGCCGAACGCATCGCCTCAGCACCGGTCTCCACCGTGAGTGTCTGATGTCCATCCAAGCCGTGGGCGAATCCGCGCCAGATCTGAGACAATATAACGCCCGAGTTGCCACGAGCACCCATCAGCGCACCGTGAGCGACCTTCGCCATAAGTCGGCCTACGTGAGGCTCATCGACACCCGCAATCTCCTCCCATGCCGATGTCATCGTCAGCGTCATATTGGTCCCGGTATCGCCATCAGGAACTGGAAAGACGTTGAGTGCATTGACTGACTCCTGGTGCTCCCGCAGCCAGGAGAGCGCAGCCGACACCATCGGCTTCAGTCGGCGCCCATCCAGAGTACGTGTCACATCGCCCTCAGGGATACCCACAGTTACTCCTTCCTAACCCAGGTCACTGACACGTAGTGCCTGAATGTGGACGTTCACTTGAGCAACGGGTAGCTCTAGCGCCCTCTCCACCTGATACTTGACCACGTCCCTGATGCTCGCAGCGACGCTCATGACACGCGTCCCATATTCTACCACGACAAACAGGTCGATGGTGATTTTCCCATCGCGAACTATGACCTCGACACCGCGCTTTCGGTCTGCCGATAGGATGTCGGCAAGCCCCGTGGCAAAGTTCCTCGGCACGGTACCCACAACGCCATAGCACGTCTGGACGGCCTCACTGACAACAGAGGCAATCGCCGCCTGTGCGACCTCTATTCTGCCTCGCACCTCAATCTCGTCGTCCACTGGTCCTCCTCCGGTTGCGTCCGCGGTTGCTTCCTCAGCCCTTTGTGGTATCATAATTCCGTCATCGATAAAGAAGAGGTGAATAATGGCCAAGTGCGAAATCTGCGGTAAGAGTCCGATGTTTGGACATAATGTCAGTCACTCCAAGCGCGCCACGAATCGTATGTTCAAGCCGAACATCAAGCACAAGCGCGTGATGATCGACGGCAAGTATCGTCGCCTGTATGTGTGCACGAGGTGTCTGCGCACCCTCTCTCGCGCTGAGAGCTAGTATCACACGAACCACGCAAGACACGGCTCCATTCGCCCCATCCTAACGCGAGTGGAGCCGTTTTTCTTTGGTCTCAACCTTGCCACGCAGCCCTACACGGCCATAGTCGCGCGTCGAAGAGCGCGGATCGCAGCAGCAACGCCCTCAGGCGCCGAGAATATCGCGGATCCGGCGACCAGCGTGTCAGCGCCCTGAGCCACGGCCCGAGGCGCCGTACTCGGGTCAATCCCTCCGTCTACTGATAGCCACGCAGGGCTACCGGCGTCATCAAGCATCCTGCGCACTTCGCGTATCTTGCCGAACATCTCCGGTATTAGCTTCTGCCCCCCGAATCCCGGGTTCACAGTCATGACGAGCACGAGATCGACGTCGGGCAGCACATATCGCAACTCAGACTCAGACGTGGAAGGATTGAGGGATATCCCTGCCTGCACTCCCACATCGTGAATCTGCTGAAGCACACGGTGGAGGTGAATCGTGGCTTCCGGATGTACCGTCAATAGGCTGGCCCCCGCCTCAGCAAAAGCCGCGACATACCGCTCGGGTCGGTCGATCATAAGGTGAATATCCAGGGGAAGAGCCGTCACCGAGCGCATGGCCGCCACCACGAGTGGCCCGACTGTGATGTTGGGTACGAACTGCCCATCCATCACGTCAATGTGGATCACATCCGCGCCGGCGGCTTCGGCAGCGCGCACTTGCTCGCCCAGACGGGCGAAATCCGCCGAGAGGATCGAAGGCGCTATGCGTACGGGTCTGCTCATAACCCGCCTATGATACACTGGATGAACGAAAACACAACCACCGAACCGTCTCGGGGCACGCTATCTCAGCTACGGAACGGCGTCAGTCGCCCCCACTTGATCGGCGAGGGACCACTGCGGCAGCGCTTCATATGAGGGCGGCCAATAGCGCGCGTAGAATGCTAGGTAGTCGGGGATTCCGCTGCTCCAGAGCTCGTCGATGTGTCCTCCAGTGTGCATCTCATAGATGACATCGGCATCGAGCTCCAGGAGAAGATCCCTAAGCCGTATGGTGCCAGCGCGGGACCAATCGCCGTCCCCCGCGTCGAGGTAGACTCGCAGACCTCTTACTCCCTCGCGGGCAAGCAGGTAGGGATCGTACTGAGGCAAGGGTCGGTTGAGAGCAAGGGCCGGACTATGTGCGCCCACGGCGCCAAAGAGATCCTGATGCCGCATGGCGATCTCTAGCGCCCAAACTCCGCCGCGAGAGATGCCGCCTACAGCTCGGCCTGACGGATCCCGAACCGTGCGATAGAGACTGTCGATACGCGGCACAAGCTCGTTCGCGACGAAGCCCTCGAATGAGTAGTCTCCACCGCTGGAGTTGACGTAGAGTCCGTCCTGGCTGACACCAGGCATGACGACAAGGTACGGACCGGTGAGGCCCCTGCTTACCCAGTCATCGCTCCAATCATCTACGCCCAGGTTGACCCAATGCCATTCGTTCATCGGCCACCCGTGGAAGAGATAGATCACGGGGTACGCTCGGTCGGGATACAGATCGTAGCAGGGAGGCAGATGCACCAAGTAGCGTGCCTGTTCCCCCATTGCATCACTGTAGAGGGTCCCAATTTCCGTTCGTCCATGGAGATAGGGACACACAAACGGTGTGGGCGCGGCGGTGGGCGACGGTGTGGGAGAGGAAGAAGGTGTCGGCGTAATCGCCACTGGGGCAGGTGTCGCGGTCGGCGCAGGCAGAACTGTGGGGGAAGGCTGATCAACAACCATTGTCGACGTCGCCGCAGAGGTCGGGGCACCTGCTTGCACGCTGTGGCCGGGTAGGGGATCGCAAGCCACCAACGACAGAAATGCGAAGACCAAGGCCAATACCGGAGGCCATCTGAACGACGTCACCGGCCTGCTAAGGCGCGGGATCTGCCCATTGAAGTCAATTAGTGCCACAGGTTCGGAATCATAGGTAGCGCAGATGCAGATGCTGGCCTCGAATAGATACAGCGGCTGCTCGCAAATCCGTTTCCACAGAGGCAACACCACACGCCGCTTGCGGTTGAATATCAGGTAAGGAGTGTAGCACCTAGGGTCCATCCGTCAAGCGAGGCTGCTAGAGTGTGAACTGTATAACACAAACGAGGACCAACAATGAAAAAGAGCTTCTTGGCGATGACCTACTCTCCCAGGGGGCTACCCCCCAAGTACCATCAGCGCTGGCGAGCTTAACTGCCGGGTTCGAGATGGTGCCGGGTGTGTCCTCGCCGCTCCAATCACCAAGAAGCTCTTTCTTTAACAGCGAAACTGCGACAGGCGTTGGTGGTGCTCTCCGGACAAGCGTCCAGTTCTCCGTATCACTTCCAGAAGCCCTCGGCCGTTAGTACAGGTTGGCTACACGCCTTGCAGCGCTTACACCTCCTGCCTATCAAACTGGTAGTCTCCCAGCGGCCTTACTCCCTTTCCGGGATGGGGGACCTTATCTTGGGGCAGGCTTCCCACTTAGATGCTTTCAGCGGTTATCCTTGCCGAACCTGGCTACTCAGCCGTGCGCCTGGCGGCACAACTGACACACTAGCGGTCCGTTCACCCTGGTCCTCTCGTACTGAGGGCAACTCCCCTCAAGTCCCCTTCGCCCACAGCGGATAGAGACCGACCTGTCTCACGACGGTCTGAACCCAGCTCGCGTGACACTTTAATGGACGAACAGTCCAACCCTTGGGACCTTGTCCAGCCCCAGGATGTGCCGAGCCGACATCGAGGTGGCGACCAGGGCCGTCGATGTGAACTCTTGGGCCCTACCACCCTGTTATCCCCGGGGTAGCTTTTATCCGTTTGCCACGGCCCTTCCACTCGGTACCGTGGGATCACTAAGCCCGACTTTCGTCTCTGCTCGGCTCGTCAGCCTCGCAGTCAAGCTCCCTTATGCCTTTGCACTCTGCGGTGGGTTTCCATTCCACCTGAGGGAACCTTTGGGCGCCTCCGTTACCTTTTGGGAGGCGACCACCCCAGTCAAACTGCCCGCCTGACACGGTCCCCTCGCCTGCTTAAGGCTGAGAGTTAGAGTCAAGATTTAGCCAGGGTGGTATTTCACGGGTGGCTCCACCAAGGCTGGCGCCCTGGCTTCTCTGCCTCCCACCTATCCTACACAAGCTAAACCCTAACCCAGTGTCAAGTTGCAGTAAAGCTCCACGGGGTCTTTTTGTCCTGCTGCGGGTACACGGCATCTTTACCGCGTCTTCAATTTCGCCGGGTCCCTCGTCGAGACAGTGCTCTAGTCGTTACACCATTCGTGCGGGTCGGAACTTACCCGACAAGGAATTTCGCTACCTTAGGACCGTTATAGTTACGGCCGCCGTTCACCGGGGCTTCAGTTCAAAGCTTCGGCTTACGCCTAACCTCTCCCTTTAACCTTCCGGCACTGGGCAGGTGTCAGCCCCTATACATCCTCTTACGAGTTTGCAGAGACCTGTGGTTTTGGTAACCAGTCGCTAGAGCCTTGTCACTGCGACCTCCAACCGCTCCTTCTGTGCAGATCTCACGGTCAGAGGCACCCCTTCTCCCGAAGTTACGGGGTTAATTTGCCTAATTCCTTGACGAAGGTTCTCCCGTTCGCCTTAGTATACTCTACTGGCCCACCGGTGTCGGTTTGCGGTACGGTCACCAGCGCTTCACCGTTTAGAGGCTTTTCTCGGCAACCGGGCTCAATCACTTCCGCGCATTTGCGTCCCCTTCGCGCCTCGACCTCCGGGTGCGGTTTTCCCTACACCCCTCATCGGCCTACACGCTTGGCCCCCCTCTTCCATCCGGGGGGTTGATCTACCCCGCTGCGTCTCCCCTTCACTCCACGCTCGTGGTTCCGGAATATTAACCGGATGTCCATCGCCTACGCTTCTCAGCCTCGGCTTAGGCCCGACTGACCCGACGCGGACTGACCTTCCGTCGGAACCCTTGGGCTTTCGGCGAATACGGTTCTCACGTATTTTACGCTACTCATGCCAGCATTCTCACTCCTGTGACCTCCACTGCTCCTTACGGTACAGCTTCGACGATCACACGACGCTCCCCTACCAGGCCCTGGCTTGCACCAGGGTCTCCGTGGCTTCGGTGGTAAGCTTTAGCCCCGTTACATTTTCCGCGCAGAATCGCTTGACCAGTGAGCTATTACGCACTCTTTGAAGGATGGCTGCTTCTAAGCCAACCTCCTGGCTGTCTCTGCAATCCCACATCGTTTCCCACTTAGCTTACACTTGGGGACCTTAGCCGACGGTCTGGGCTCTTTCCCTCTCGACTACGGATCTCATCATTCGTAGTCCGACTCCCGTGTTCTTCTAGTGGTGGCATTCGGAGTTTGGTTGGGTTTGGTAGGCTTGCGCCCCCTAGCCCATCCAGTGCTCTACCTCCACCACTCATCCCACGAGGCTAGCCCTAAAGCTATTTCGGGGAGAACAAGCTATCTCCAAGTTCGTTTGGCATATCACCCCTACCCACAGTTCATCCCACACTTTTGCAATAGTGAAAGGTTCGGCCCTCCACGAGGGGTTAGCCTCGCTTCAGCCTGACCATGGGTAGCTCACCTGGTTTCGTGTCTGCTCCTTGCCACGTGTCACTCGCGTGACCCGCGCCCTATTAAGACTCGGTTTCCCTTCGGCTCCGGCTGTCTCTGCCTTAACCGCGCGACAAAGAGTAACTCGCTGGCTCATTCTCCAAAAGGCACGCCGTCACACTTCCCCCGAAGGGTATTGTGCTTCGACCGCTTGTAAGCGCTCGGTTTCAGGTTCTATTTCACTCCCCTCACCGGGGTTCTTTTCACCTTTCCCTCACGGTACTCGTTCGCTATCGGTCGTCAAGGGTATTTAGCCTTGGACAGTGGTCTGCCCTGCTTCCCACAAGGTTCCTCGTGTCCCGTGGTACTCAGGCTACTCTCAGGAGTCCCCGCACTTTCGCTTACCGGGCTTTCACCGTCTCTGGCGGACCTTTCCAGTGTCCTTCAGCTCGTTTGGGGTTTTCTTACTCCTTTGGGGCTCTGCGGAACCCCCCGAAAGTGCCTCCTACCCCCAGCTTGCAACGACCGCAGTCTTTTCCACAAGCTCGGTTTGGGCTGCTCCCCTTTCGCTCGCCACTACTCAGGGAATTCTCTCTGCTCCTGCGGGTACTAAGATGTTTCAGTTCCCCGCGTTCCCCCAACACGCCTATGTGTTCAGCGTGCTGTGCTTGGCCTTCAACCAAGCGGGTTTCCCCATTCGGATACCCCCGGATCTTCGCTTGCACACAGCTCCCCGAGGCTTTTCGCAGTGTACCACGTCCTTCTTCGGCCCTTGACGCCTAGGCATCCTCCGAACGCTCTTCCTAGCTTCTTGCCGTGATACGGAGACCTCGACGCTCCTCTGTCAAGCTCCCCTTCCTTCTTCTGTCGCAGTTTCGCTTGTTAATGTGCCTATGACACCACCGAAGTGATGTCATCAGCCTTAACGGCTGAAGAGTAACAGGAAACATTGGGCGTTGAGGTTGGGAATGGAGTCGAGCCCCACTCCCCTCATCCGTTAGAAAGGAGGTGATCCAGCCGCACCTTCCGGTACCGCTACCTTGTTACGACTTCGTCCCAGTTGCCAGTCCCGCCTTCGATGGCGCCCCCTCTTGCGAGCTAGGCTACCAGCTTCAGGCGTTACCGACTCCCATGACGTGACGGGCGGTGTGTACAAGCCCCGGGAACGTATTCACCGCACTATAGCTGACGCGCGGTTACTAGCAACTCCAGCTTCATGCAGGCGGGTTGCAGCCTGCAATTCGAACTACGATCAGCTTTGTTGGGATTCGCTTCACCTCGCGGTTTCGCTGCCCTTTGTACTGACCATTGTAGCGTGTGTGTAGCCCTGGACATAAGGGCCATGCTGACTTGACGTCATCCCCACCTTCCTCCGGCTTACCGCCGGCAGTCCCCTTAGACACTTGTAACTAAGGGCAAGGGTTGCGCTCGTTACGGGACTTAACCCGACACCTCACGGCACGAGCTGACGACAGCCATGCAGCACCTGTGGGCGCTCCCCGAAGGGTCGGTCCGCTTTCGCTTCCCTACCACGCTCATGTCAAACCCAGGTAAGGTTCTTCGTGTAGCATCGAATTAAACCACACGCTCCGCTGCTTGTGCGGGGCCCCGTCAATTCGTTTGAGTTTTAGCCTTGCGGCCGTAGTCCCCAGGCGGGATGCTTAGCGCGTTAGCTCCGGCACGGAATCTGTCGATCCCACACCTAGCATCCATCGTTTACAGCTAGGACTACCAGGGTCTCTAATCCTGTTCGCTCCCCTAGCTTTCGTCTCTTAGCGTCAGGCCCACCCCAGGGCGCCGCCTTCGCCACTGGTGTTCCTTCCGATATCTGCGCATTTTACCGCTACACCGGAAATTCCACGCCCCTCTGATGGCCTCTAGTTCCGCAGTATTGAACGACCTCTCCGGGTTAAGCCCGGAGCTTTCACGCCCAACTTACGAATCCGCCTACAGACGCTTTACGCCCAGTAAATCCGGATAACGCTCGCGTCCTACGTCTTACCGCGGCTGCTGGCACGTAGTTAGCCGACGCTTATTCCAAGGGTACCGTCCTCTCTCGTCCCCCTGAAAAGGATTTTACAACCCGAAGGCCTTCATCATCCACGCGGCGTCGCTGCATCAGACTTCCGTCCATTGTGCAATATTCCCTGCTGCTGCCTCCCGTAGGAGTATGGGCCGTCTCTCAGTCCCATTGTGGGGGGCCATGCTCTCACACCCCCTACCCGTCGTCGCCTTGGTGGGCCGTTACCTCACCAACTAGCTGATAGGCCGCAGGCCCCTCCCGAAGCACCGGAGCTTTACTTAAGATTGCGACACCTTAAGTCCATTGGGTATTAGCGACTGTTTCCAGCCGTTATCCCCATCTTCGGGGTAGGTCACCTACGTGTTACTCACCCGTCTGCCGCTGATAGCACCCGAAGGTGCCTCATCGCTCGACTTGCATGCATTAAGCGCGCCGCTAGCGTTCATCCTGAGCCACGATCAAACTCTCCGTTTGATCTTTCCTTCACTTGCGTGAAGGGTCCTTCAACTCATTCGAGTCTCTTGGGTTTGCTGCTCTTCTCTCGGCTTGCTGCTTCCTGTTACTATTCAGCTGTTAAGGTCCGCTCCCTCCGGCTCCCCCGACAGTAAAGCCGATGCCCCCGCGTGACCTTCCACGCTCTGCATCGGCCTTGGCAACTTGCTGGCCCTCGCGGACCTCAGTCTTGCCTGCTCTCGGATTACCTTCAGGTATCTCGCATCTTACCACGCCCCGGCGTTCCTGTCAAGCGCTCCCGCGCTCTCCCCTTCCCCCCGTGGCTTGTAAGGTCCTCCCTGCTCCCGCGCCTCCGCGCAAGCACTCCAGCAGTTTACCACAGCCTCTCTCCCTGTCAAGCCCTCGCCCCTTGGCTTCCGGCTCCCTCGCTGTCGTCCCCTGCTGCCTGCCCCGGCTGGCCTGCTGCCCCCAGCCACTCCGCTGCATCATACCACCCTCCGCTTCCCTGTCAACCCATGATGCACGCTCTTCTCCGAAGCCGATGCATCTACCGCAGGGCGCAGCCCCTGAAGCAGACGCTCCTTGTCAGCACGCGCAAAGAAGCGTCGGTACGATGCCGTTTCTGCGAGTATGCGCTGAAGCTCCACAGCCCTCTCCGTCACGATACTCCCATCCACGTCGCCGCCCACCGCGAGCCGAAACGCAAGATCGCCCCCACTCACCACGTGTACCATGCCCTTGGCCTCCAACCAGGCCAGCCCGGCCCGTACCGCTACCTCCCGATGTCCCATAGCGCCGGCAAGCTCGGGGACGCCGGTCCACCCTTCCTTCTTGTTCAGCGCGTGTTTCACCAGCCCCGCAAGATATGTCAGGAACGCACCTGGTTCATCCAGCCCCGTTGGCTGTCCCACAAGCACAACCTCCGTGGGTGTCACGCGCCTGAGAGCCAGCGCCAGAAGCTCCACACCGGGTGGGCTGGTCCAGATCACCAGCGTGTCCGCGGGCGCCAACTCAAGCCGACTCGAAGCCGGCACGGTTTCATCCACCCTGCCCTCAGCCCAGACGACGACCCCTGAACGCGCCCCAAGTAGCGCTCTGAGCCGCTGCACAGCATCGACCGCCCCACGCCAGTCCTGGATCTCCAACTCCTGCGGTATGACGGGGGGCACGGTGGTACCTACCTCACCATGCACGCGAGCTTCCTGCCACACGAGCTGCACGCTTGTGACACCTCGATACGTATTCGCGCGCAGACTGAATGCCAGATCGAAACGCCCCTCTGGCAGCGCCGCCTCGTCCCCGCCCCACCACACAACCTCCCGCTTGTTCTCGTAGCGGTCCGTGACAGTGATGCGCAGATGTCGCCCGGCCCGCCCAAGCTTACGCTTGGCCGCGATCTCGAGGTCCCGGGCCGCCAATACCAATGACGGATTCCCCGCACCAAAAGGGGCCAAGCGCTGCAGATCGGACACTAGCGGCAGCGTCAACTCATCGAGCATAAGATACCCGTGGATTTGCAGCCCCGGTACCTCTCCCCGTTTGGCCAACTGGGCCGACACTGCACGATCGAGGCCCTTCCTGAACTCGCCTATGCGTTCGGGATCTATCGTCACACCTGCGGCCATCGCGTGTCCTCCAAAACCCTCCAGCAGCGCCTGCTGGGAGGCGATCGCTTCGGTGATATGGCAGCCCTCGACAGACCTGGCCGATCCGTGCGCCATCTCCCCAGGAGGGGAGGAGATCAGGACGACGGGCCGCTGGTACCGCTCCACCAGCCGGTTCGCCACGATGCCAATCACACCCGCGGGCCATAGTGGATCGGAGAGAACCAGTGCAGGACCCTTCAGGAGCTCCGGCTCACGCTCCAGCCTGGCTTCGGCCGCAGCATCCACCTGGTCGCAGAGAAGCCTCCGCCGGGCATTGAGGCTCTCGAGCTCTGAGGCGACGATACGAGCCCGGGTCAGATCCTCCGTAGTTAGGAATTCCACGATAGGGTTCGCATCGGCCAGCCGCCCCAATGCGTTCAGTCGAGGTCCGATGGCGAAGCCGATGTCCTCCTCATCCACGCTCGCGGGATCAACGCCGGCAGACTTCAACAACTCCTGAAGCCCGAGCCGACGCGTCTGCCGCAGCTCCCGGAGGCCCAACTGCAGGAGGTAGCGCGCATCGCCGGTCTGCTCAGCCACATCCGCAACGATGCCCAGCGCGACCAAGTCCAACAGCCCCGTGGCGTCGCCCGCACGGCCCGCCGCCTCGTATGCTGCCTGCGCCACCTTATATGCGACGCCGACACCAGGCAGGGATCCAAGGGGATGCCCATCCGGAAGCAAGTGCGGATTCACCACTGCAAAAGCTTCCGGCAACCGCTTCGGAAGCTCGTGGTGGTCGGTGATAAGCACATCGACGCCCTCTGTCCGGGCATAGGCCACAGCCTCGTGGGCATCGATTCCAGTGTCACACGTGATCACGACCCGTACGCTCTTCGATAGTTCCTGCGCCAGCCATGGCACCTTGATGCCGTGCGACTCAGTAGCTCGGACGGGTATGTGGTAGATAACATCCGCGCCGAGATCCTTGAGCATCGACACCAGTACCGTCGTTGCCGTCTGACCATCGACATCGAAGTCTCCCCACACGCATATGCGCTCCTGCTGTGTGATCGCCCGCTGGAGCCGTGCGACAGTGGCTGCCACACCCGGCAGAGCCTCCGGTGGCGCCGGCCGATAGGCCGCAGGGTCGAGGAACGCGTTGACATCCTCGATCGTGTGGAAACCACGCCGCACCAGCGTCTCCGCCACCAGCGGGTGCCCGCCGACAGCCTCGCGCAACGCGCGGGGAACCACAACCGGTTCGGGATCCAGCCATGGGTGAGACATCCATCCTCCGTTGAGTACGTCGGAAACCCGGCCGCCCGGGAAATCAACAGCCGCCAGCGATAACGCTGGCGGCTGTTACCGCATAGATCGTGAGATACCGCTAGGCGCCGAACTTGGTTAGCCGCCCGGCATTGGCCATCATCAGGGGCAACAGATCATAGTGACGGATGTGCCCCATGCCACCTGCCATACATGGCCGCTCGCCAAAAGCCTCAACGCTGTCCGGGCGGATGTGCTTGGACCATAGAAGCACCGGCAGCTCGTGCCAAGAATGGGATTTCAGGGCCGCCGGCGTGCTGTGATCACCGGTGACCACGACCACATCCGGGTTGAGCGCCAGAATGTCGGCCAACGCCGCATCGGCCTCCTCGATGACGTGCACCTTGGCATCGAAGTTCCCATCCTCGCCATAGCTGTCGGTCTTCTTCACGTGGAAGAAAAAGAAATCGTGGTCTGCCCAGTGTTGCCTCAGCGTCTCGACCTCGCTCGCGATCGTGTCGCCTGTCGGCAACACACTCATACCGACCAAGCGTCCGATGCCGCGGTACATAGGATAGGTAGCGATTGCAGCAAGCTTCATCTTGTACATAACAGGCATCTTGGGAATCGGCGGTACCTTGGCAATGCCCCGCAGGTTCATGCTGTTCGCCCGGGGCTCATCCGCCAGAAGCTTCCGGGCCTCGGCCAGCCAATGGTTAAGCAAGGACGCGGCCTTCTCTGCGCCGGGTCGCGTCGCTTCGACCGGCAGCGGCGGTACGCCCGTCATCTGCGGATCGGTCTCCGTCAGGCCGTCCTCCAGACCCTCTCCACGCAGAACCAGAACAAATCGATACTCCTTCACCACCTCGACAAAGGTCTCGACGCCGGGCAGACGGATGCGACGAAGCTCCTGCACCAACCTGGCCCCCTCCTCGGTCGGGATGCGACCGGCGCGCCGATCCGTGATGTTGCCCTCGGCATCGACCGTCGCGAAGTTGCCGCGCGCCGCCAGATCCTTGTGACCCAAGTCGAAATCGATCCCCAGCGCTTCCAGAACCCCGCGACCGATCTCCCACTCAATAGGATCATAGCCGAACAGTCCCACGTGACCTGGGCCACTGCCGGGTGTGACGCCGGGACGCGCCGGCGTGCTCATTCCTGTGATGCCTCGCTTTGCCAACGCATCCAAGTTGGGTGTATGCGCGGCCTCCAGCTCAGTCAGGCCCTGCGGGCCCGGCAGTCCGCCCACGCCATCCATCACCAGCAAGACCATCTTGGTCGTGCCGGGTATGCTCAATTCGCTCATCAACTCCAGCTGATTCATCATGACAAGCCTCCTGTCGTCTTTCCGATGCACCTACACGGCTATTGTACCCGCCAAGGCCCCGTCCACAAACTCCTGTTCAGCGAGGCTAGAACTCGATCTCGCTGATCTGCTCGAAGTCGAGCGTGAGGTCATCGACACTCTCCTGGAGCTCCCACTCGGCGGGCATATTCTCGAGGTCGCCGGCCTCATCGCCACGCCCACAGTAAGAGCGGAAAACGCAATACTTGCACTTCTGCAGGTCGTCAGTGAGGTGGAAATCAGCCTCGCCCATCTCTGAAATCTGCCGGATCAGTCGTGTGAGGTAGCCGCGGTCCGATCGGTACTGCTCCTCACTGTAGACGAACCGTGCCGGCGATTGAGGCGCCTCCGGGAACCAGTAGATCATCTCCACGCTTGCAGGTTGGATGGCCTTCCCGCCGTTGAGTGCCTGACCCGCCTCGACCAGCACACAGGGATAGACCCGCGACTGAAGTCGACCGCGTAGGCGGTCATCGGGCGTGCGCTTGGCCGACGTCTTCCAGTCCAGGATCGTGGCCCTGCCGGAGGGCAACAGGACCACAACGTCGTACTTCGCCATCAGACGATAGCCAGCCACCTGCCCCGATAAAGTGTACTCGGTACGGATCAGCGCCTGCTCCGACGCTCCGCCGAAGCTCTCCACCGGACGATAGGCCAGTGTGCTCTGCCACCACCGCTGGAGCTCCGGATCGGATGTATGACGCGCGATCAGGTCCTCGGGGACACCCAAGAGCCACTGCTGCACCATCCTGTGGTACGCCTGCCCCAGGATCATGCGCTGCTCGTGGGCCTCAATCGGCTCAGCCTCAGCCGCAGGCCAACGTAGTTCCATAAGATGGCGAAGCTGGAAACGTCTGTGACACTCCGCGAAGTCCTGCAGGCTGGCCTGGCTGAACTGGAAATCATCCGGCAGACCCATCACGCCTCTCCCCTCGCCAACCCATTTCGAAACGTCATCGACCCTGCTCCTCCCACCACGTCTGGAGCGCAATCACAGGCACCGCGGGCTGCGCGTTGCCACGTCTCCCCGTGTTCCACGTGACGCTCAACGCTCGCCTGGCCCTCGTTACACCTACGTAGAGGAGCCGTAGCCTCTCGGCAGCATAGTCGCGCCGCGCCGCCAGCGTCGGCGATCCCTCGTCATAGTCGAACAGATCGGGGTTTTCCTCGAGCGCAGCCAACTGAGCCAGCGCCTCCGCTTCCAGGTTGAGGTGATCCCTGATATACCAGGGCTCGGAAATGAAGGTATCCTGCGGCAAGGCGGAGGGAAAGTTGTAGTCATTGACCGAGACAAGATAGACCTTGTCCCACTCCAGTCCCTTCGCTTTGTGCATTGTCGTCACAACCACCTGCCCCTTGTACACATCCGGATCGAAGCCCGTGTCCGCATCGGCGAACCCGATGAAACGCCGCTCATTGCGTGCGATCACAGCCAGCTCCTCTGTCAGCTCCGGAAGTCGCCACTCAGGATTGTTGTCGGCGGCCTGACGCAGAGCAAGCGCCAGCTTGTGAGCAATTGCCAGGTCGGCCGGCTTACGAAATAGATCCTGCGCCAGGGTGAGGATAAGTTGATCGATCGGCAGCGCCGTTGCTCCCTGCCATCGGCGGATGAGATCCCGGAACGCCGTCAGATGCTCGTGAAGCTCAGGGGTCCAGGCAGCCTCAGCCGTTAGCTCGTCTAGCCAGTCACGCTCGGCACGTGGCCAGAGGTAGTCCTCGACGCGAAGACACTGCCCGATCAGCTTCGCAATTGCCTGTATCTCCTCCATCTGGGCAGCATCACCCCGCTCATCGCGACGCCACACCCTGTATACTGTCGACAGCTTGTGCGCAGAGGTAGGGTCGGCCAGGTAATGAACGACGTTGCCAAGCGCACCGGCGGCCTCGCGGGTTGATGGCGTACTCCGCAGAAGCTCGACGTGAGGTATCTGGGCACGTTTGAGCGCGTCGGAGATCTCAAAGCCACGGAAGTTGCGGGGAACCAGGATTGCCACCGTCTGATCCGGGTGCTCCCCGACCCACTCCCCGGCGGATTTGGCGACGGCATCGATCTCTGCCTGCGGGGCGAATCCCCGCGCTACAAATCGCACATCGTCCGGATGGTCGTCGGGGTTCGGCTGCGGGTCGCCACTCGGTGTGGGGGCAATGTAGGGTATCCCGAGCGCGCTCCGCAGCTCTGCCACT
Source organism: uncultured Chloroflexia bacterium (assembly GCA_963775195.1). GTDB lineage: Bacteria > Chloroflexota > Anaerolineae > B4-G1 > SLSP01 > PWVB01. Next base: position 890,823 of record CAVZIC010000013.1, on the reverse strand, counting down.
GGGTGCTCGTCCCGCGTCCAGTCGATCAGGGCATTGGCAAGATCGATAATGCTCTGCATGGATCGGCCGGAATTGGGCAGATCCCGCTTGAGAACATCAGCCTCCGCTAGAAAGGCACGCAGATACTTAGGATTCGCTGTGGTAAACGTCTCATAGATGGCCTGATTTGGATCTCCCACCCTCACCCAGTTGCCGTCAGGCCCGACGAGTTCCCTCAGGATCACCTCCTGAAGACGGCTGCTGTCCTGCGCCTCGTCCTCGAGTACGTAGGGCCAACGGTGACGCAACCGCGCCAAGAAGGCCGGATCCAGACGCAGGGCCTGCAGCGCCAACCGGATCAGATCATCGAAGTCCACGGCGCCCCGGTACGCGAGTGCGCGTTGGTAATCCGCATAGACCGACCAGCCCATCTCAAGCAATGGCAGCTCGTCAGGAAAGCTGTCGAGCATGTAGCGCAGCGTCGCGGGCGTGATCTGCAGATCCTTCGCCTGCTTGATGAGCGCGGTCGCGATCCCGACGACCTGATCAGGCCAGCGACTGTTCCGCACTCTCTCTGCCTGCCATTCCTCAAGGTCCGGGGCAAAGTGGTCATCTGCCATTTCCGGGTGCGACTGCAACCAGGCCACGGCAGCATCCTTCAGCATGCCGCTTGAGGCACGCTCGTCGACGATGCTAAAGTCATCGGACAGGCCTACCAATCCGGGCCGCTCCCGGACGATGTTGTGAGCTAATCCGTGCAGGGTCCGGACCCGGTATCCGACGCCCGGCAGCAGCCCGCTATCCTGGATGAAACTCCCCACCCGCATGGCGAAGTTGGTGACGGCGGAGTTGACCAGGGTGACGATCAACACTTCCTGATCGTCACCAAGGTCGCCCTTCGCTACCAGCTTCGCGGCCAGGGCAGACAGCGTCCAGGTCTTGCCGCTTCCCGGAACGGCGGACACCGCCATCTTCCCTCCCGTATAGGCGAGGACTGCCGCCTGTTTTGGGCGGGGCTGGAGCCCGAGAGATACCACGTCGCTCAGAGCTGCACCTCCGCTCGAACCGTTCCTGCCCGTTCGTGACGCGCGACTAACTTGACCATCCCTCCGTCGGGGGCGCGGACCACCCATTCAACTTTGATGCGGTCTTCGGTCTCATCCTCGGCGCTCATGAAGGCCTCCTTGTACGCGCGGCCTTCCAGTTGCCCCATCTCCTCCCTGGGCTTGCCCGTCTCCAGCGACGCCCCCTCCGGGAGCTCAATCTCACAGATCAGCCCCCGCAGAACCTTCTTTTCGAGGGCTTTCTTCGTAACATACGAGGGAAGCCATCCTGTATTGTGCACCACGAGGCGCACACGGAAGGCGCCACCGCCCAGAGGCTTCGCCGACACCTCGAAGAGTTCGAGCTTGGGCGAGATCAGCAACGCCCAGACCAGCCACTTCGGGAACAGCGCCACTTCCTTCTCTACGAACGGCTTCGGCGGGTTGCGGAACGCGTAGACGTGGTCCCACCCACCTAGCTCAATCGGTCCAAGCTGAGGATGATTGTACGGGTACCAGTCCACGTAGCCCTTGCCGTCCAGCACCTCGTCACTCCATGCAAGCATCTTCAGGTCGTCCTCCAAGGGATGCTCGCGGTACCAATCGATGAACTTGTACTCCTCGATCCCAGCTTGTCGCTGCGGACTCCAAATCTCAATCGTCCAGCCAAACGTACCCATCTGCTCGTAGAGCCAGGTGTCGAAGCCGCCGGTGATGATCTCCTTGGGATGATACCGGAAGTCGTGATAGACCGACACATTCGGATAGCCGGTGATCTCCGTGCCCTTCTTGCCGATCTTCTCATAGGTCCACAGGTCCTGAACCGGGAACTCTTTGTCATCTCGATCGTCGTAGGGCCGCAGCATCACGCCGGCATAGGTGTGGAAAGCTACGCCCCCCGTGATATTGTGGTGGTCCGCCACGAAGTGGACCAAGGCGCGCGCCTCAGGCTCCGATACCGGGTACGGGCCCGCACCCCGCTGCTCGTTCTCCTGGCGCCAGTGCTCGGGGAAGTTGCGGTTGAGGTCCAAGCGCTCCTTCTTGGGCTGAAGCGTGATCGTCACGCCATCGTAGTTATCGACCTTGCCCTCCGGCAGCAGACGGTAGTACATCCCGCCGGTTTCGGTCGGGTCGCGCCGCACCATCAGCCTGGGATCCTCCGCGCAGACCTTCCACGGCCCATTCGGATCGGCGATGCGCATGGTCAGCATCCGCCCGTCGCCATCCATATCCTCCACCGCCAGGCCACCGACGGGCTCCTCATCATACGGATATGGCCGCGTGCTCGACCGGATGTACCTCGGCTTGTCCGCCAGTGCCCATTCCGCTCCATCGGGGTTCACCCGTGGCACGATGTAGTAGGCACGCGTGTCCAACACGCGTGTTACGTCGGAATCATCACCGTAGCGCGTCACCAGGTAATCGAGAAAGTAGAGGCACGCCGTCGAGGGTGAGACCTCAGTCGCGTGGATGTTGCCGTCGATCCAGTAGGCCGGCTTCTCCCGGTCGGAGCCGGTCTCTGTATTGGTCACGACCACAATCCAGATGTCGCGACCCTCATAGCTCTTGCCAAGGCTCTCGATTCGCACCAGACCCGGATATTCCTCAGCGTAAGCCCGCAGATGTCGGGTCAAGTCGTCGTAACGGTAGAAAGTATCAAATGAAACGTCGGGCATCGTCAGTCTCCTATTCGGTGAGAGATGGCAATCACCAGGCCTAACTCAGGTCTGGCGCAATACACGCTGGAAGGCGCGCAGAAGCACCCCCTCCTGTTCGTAACCTTGCTCTGACAGTTCGCTCAGGCCGAGGTAGAGCGACTGACGACAGCGGCGCAGCAAGCCCAGGATAAGCCTCAAAAGCGTCTCTTGGCGAAGCGCAAACTCGTCCGCGTCGGTCCACACCCGGCCCTGGACCCATCGCCTGCTCAGCACGTAGGGGTGCGTTAGAGGCTGGTACAGCCGCTCCCACCAGCCCTGCCCGCCAACGTTAAGCCAGAACTGAATATCCACCGGGCGATTTGCGAGCAAGAAAGTGTAGGCGGGCGCGAGCAACACGGCATCCTCCGGCTCAGACTGCCATGGCTCCAGGTACTGGGCGGCAATTACGCCCTGCTGTACCATCTCAAGATATTCCTGGCCGAGAGACTTCCCTTCGGGCAGATCCGAAAGCCCCGGACCCCGGCCGTCGTGCCCCGCGGAGATCCAGCGGAACTTCTGAATCGACTCGATAAGCACTGCTGCCGCGCGCCCGGCGTCAGAGTCCCGATGGAAACCAAACCCGGGCTGAGAGAGCACCTCGCCGAACAGCCGCGCCAAGACGTGGTCGAGGGGCGCCACAGACTGCTGCAGCCTCAATCCTTCGCCGCCTTCAGCGTTCGAGTCCGTGGCTGGGTCTCCAGCCTGAGTCCTGTACCTCTCAATCCACTGGCGCAGCTCCTCATACCGTTCCCCGAAGGCGAAGGTAATCCGTTGCTGCATATCAGGGTTGATCTCGTCAAAGGCACCCAGATCTAGCCGCCCATCGCGTGGTCGGTAGACGATCGCGGCAAGCAGCTGCGCCCTGACGAGATCCATATCTGCGATCGTATGGCGCAGCGCGTAGGCCACATCGTACTTGGACGGCACAATCTGCCATTGGGGGTGCGCGAGCGCTGCCAACGTCAGCAACGTCTGGGTTGCCGGCTCGTCGCGCAACGCCCTCGAAGGACGATGCGACCGGGTGGGCACGTCGTATTGGGCGAGGCGATTGGCAAGCGAGAAACGCAGGGCATCAGTCAGAAAGGGCGCCAGCACCACGATGTTGCCCGGCCGAATCCCCTTGTCGTGGACCAGGTCGCGGATCTCGGCGGCCACCCAGTCAAGCATCTCGGGATGGAACCGATGGTGCCCAAAGTGCAGATCGCGGCGGGCCTCTTCGGCCTCCGTGAGGCCTGCTCCGACATCGTCGCCTGCGCGTTGAAGGGGCTGAAGGGCCGCATTCAGGTCCTCGCGATATGCCATGCTGCCCTCCTCATTTGCCACCACTGGTTTCAGCGTTTCCACCAGGGCGCTGACTGAGGCTGGCCATCGCGGGTGACACCACGAACGACTGCGTCAACTCAGCCGTCTCGTCGCACAAGTCGCGAAGCATCCACCCACTCCTTGGGTCGGCGCCCAGGAAGCTGCGATATCCCGCGCCGCGGTCGAAGACGACGAGGGCCGACGCCACAGAACCCAGCCAGGTATAGAGGATGTCGTGCGCGACCGGGGTATCCTCCTCGACGTTGTCGACGATGAGGTGCCGGTAGGTCTGGGTGAGGTAATCCCTGCACAGCGGCTCCTCCCAGAGGTGCTCAACGAAAAGCGCCATCTGGAGGGAGAAATCAAGCAGGTTGTGTTCCAGGCAGTAGGTGCGGAACTGCATCGCGCAGATCTGCGCCTGATCGTAGATCCTTGCCTGCGACAACTCGCCCATCCACGCACCCTTCAAGCGCTCGGCGATCTCTGTGGGCGGAAACCCCACCACTGCCGACTTGTTGAGGTTGTCCAGGATCTGACTGTAGAGGCGGCTGCGGTCGATGGTGATTGATTCGAAGTAGCCCTCGCGTTCGACCAGCGGACCGACGACCCGCGCTACATAATACTGCGCCGTCTCCAACGTAAGGAAGACCGGCCGCGCCTCGGGATCGGCGAATCCGGCATTCTCCGCGACCAGGGGCCAGAAGAGATCGATCATGCGGCGGGCAAGCCCACCGATCGTAGCCACGGTGACCAGCCCACCCACCGCCAGGTCGGGACGGCGGAGCGCCTCATCGTAGGGTCGCGCCAGCGTGCGCTGCGGTGTAAGCACAAGCAGTTCATCCGCTCGAACGCCGGCGTTCAGAAGATGCGTCAGCCTCGCCACAGCCGCAGTAGTCTTGCCGGTACCCGCAGCGCCATCGAGGAAGATGCGCTGCGAGGCGGGGGCCTCCACAACCGCACGCTGCTCAGATGTAAGTGCGAACTCCGCCATCGATATATCTCCCCATCGCTCCCGCTGCCCCCTGCACCGAACTATGCGAAGGTCGGACCAACAGAACGACTGTTCCATATTGTACCCGCGCAGCTTCACGCGGCAACCAACAAGTAACCTTCCGAGTTGCTGAATGCAGTACCCGCTTGTAGCGTCGACCACAAGGCAACCCGGAAGGTCAAGGCGAATCCTCCCACGTCTGAGCGGCAGAATTCGTAATTCAGATAGAATAGGGACCAGGTGAAAAAGAGCCGGACAAGAGAGGACAACGACAATGCCCACTGAGACGATGACCCCCAAGGAGCGCTGGCTCGCAGTGCTGCGGCGCGAAACCCCCGACAGGCTGCCGATGGACTACTGGGCAACGCCCGAGGCGACGACCAAGCTGATGGCTCACCTTGGCGTGGCTACGGAAGCTGAGATGTATGACCGGCTCCATATCGACTACCTGGTGACCGTCAGCCCACGCTACGTTGGGCCGCCTTTGTCGCCGGATACCGACATCCACGGCATCCACTACCGGGACGTCGACTATGGAACCGGCGTCTATCGCGAGAGCATCGATCACCCCTTAGCACGCTTCGAATCTGTCGAGGAGGTTGAGGCCGCTTACACCTGGCCATCGGCGGACTGGTTTGACTACTCGGTCATTCCGAACCAGATTGCGGGACGGGAGGACCACGCCGTTCGCGGCGGTGGCTCGGAGCCCTTCCTCACCTACTGCAGCCTTCGTGGCCTGGAGCAGGCGTATATGGATCTGGTGATGAATCCTGACATGGTCCACTACTGCCTCGATCGGCTCTTCGACTTCGCCTACGAGAACACGACTCGCATCTACGAGGCTATTCCGGGGCGCGTGAACGTCTCCTACGTCGCCGAGGACATGGGATCACAGGAGTCCCTTCTATTCTCGCCGAAGCAGATCCGCACCTTCCTCATCCCGCGGATGAAGCGAATGATCGATCTGGCGCACAGCGCCGGCGCGTATGTCTTCTTCCATAGCGATGGCTCCGTCCGCAAGATCATCCCGGATATGATTGAGGCAGGGATCGACGTGCTGAACCCGATACAATGGCGCTGCACAGGTATGGGGCGCAAGGGACTGAAGCGGGATTTCGGAGCTCAGTTGATCTTCCACGGGGGGGTGGACAACCAGCAGACCCTCCCATTTGGCACTGTCAACGACGTGCGCGATGAAGTCATTGCCAACATCGAGACCCTCGGGAAAGGCGGTGGCTACATCCTTGCGCCGTGTCACAACATCCAGGCCAACACACCACCCGAGAACATTGTCACGATGTACGAGACGGGGTATCAGAGCGGATGGGCGTGACCTCACCTTCCGGGTTGCTGCGCAGGAGCAACCCGGAAGGTAGTCCCTAGACGGAGTCTCTTATTCCCCGTTGTGCCAATAAAGGTCCCATCCCAGGTAGGTCGTGATCGCCTCGTTCAAGACGCTCGCTACGTGACCACGCGTGACGGCTGTATGATGCTCGAAGCCGTTTCGACACATGGCCTTCAGCAGTCCCTGGAGATGCTGGATGCGTAGCACCGCGGCGCCTCCCTGGAAATCGCCCACGGGATCATCTGTGATATCGCCCTCGCCGAGGTACGCCTTCATCACGCCCAGGGGATCGTCAGTCGAGACCCGGAAGAAGGTCATTGGGCCTGGCGCCGCCTGCCCCTTGACCGCGCCAAAGCAACTGTCCGGACCCAATGTGGCGCCGAGCACGTCGAGATTCGAGAGCTCGACATCGCCTCCCATAAAGCTCTTGGGGAAGTTGCTGCAGTGGGTGTTAATGCACATGTCGCGATCGTATCCGTAGTTATTGTTCCAGTCCTGGAACGCCGGCGGATTTCCGGAGGCCAGCAGCAGCGCATACATCGAGACTGCACCCATCACGTCCACCTCGCAGGCGCTGGGCATCAGCCGATCGCCCATCATCGCCATCGACACGCAGGTAGCACATCCGTAGTTCTTCTGGATGGAGTCCCAACACTCCACGGCACTGGCATCACACTCGTTCTCATCCATCCACCTGTCCATCGTCACCGAGAGCTTGGCCTGTTTGAGAACGTTGGCGCCGGGAATAGTCGCGGGGATATGGCCGTAATCGCGGATCGCCGCCAGCTTCGTTTGGACGTCGGGATCATCATCCTCGAGAGACTGCGCCCCGAAGATGATCTCAGAGAGATCGACGGGCACGACGGTGATACCCGAGGTCTGCAGAAGCTTCTCGCTGTAGCGCACCGTCTGGAACGCCGCGGGTCGGGCACCGATGGCACCGATGCGCGCGTGGCGCAACCCGTTGACGACGCGACAGACGGCGGCGAAGAAGTCCAGGTCGCGGTCGAACGCCTCACTCCCCAGCGCCTCGGTATGGTACGTCGTATTCGTAAAAGGGATATCATACTGGTAGAGGTTGTTACACACCGAGAGTTTTCCACAGAAGGCGTCCCTACGCTCCAACACGGAGAGCTTATCGACCTCATCGTCGCACGCCTGAACGAGTACCGGGACGTCGAGTCCGGACAACTCCAGCGTCTGCACGACGCCGAGCTCATCGCCGAAGTTCGGCAGTACGATGATTACGCCATCGATGCGCCCGGCGTTCTCGCGGAAGAGCTGTGCGGCGAGCTTGGCATGTTGGCGCGTCTCGATCGCACCACAAGGTGTCGCCTCCTCGGGTGTGATAACATAGTCATAGCCCTTACGATCGAGAATGCTCAGCAGCTCGCGCCGTGCGTCGCGAGCCAACTCAGCATTGAAGAATCCCCGTGTGCCGACGATCAACCCGAAACAGGTCCCCTTATCCATGATGCGCATCGATCTGATCTCCTTCCGGTGAGACTGGGATAGGTTGAGTGGGAGGCATTCGCCCCGCCGCCCGACGGATGCCACGACTTGCCGGGACTTATGACTCGAGCAGGGCTTCGATCTGCGGTGCAATCTCCTTCGGCGTGACGTTCGAGGCGAAGCGCTTGAGTACTTTGCCCTCTTTGCTCACGAGGAACTTCTCGAAATTCCACTTGATGGTCTTGATCCCCAACACCCCAGGCGCCTCCTCTTTGAGATAGACATAGAGCGGATGGGTATCAGCGCCGTTGACGTCGATCTTGTCGAACATAGGAAAGGTGACGCCATAGTTCACTTGGCAGAACTGCTGAATCTGCTCGGCTGAGCCGGGCTCCTGATGCCCGAACTGGTTGCACGGAAACCCCAGCACCTCGAAACCACGATCGTGGTAACTATTGTATAGGTCTTGCAGACCCTCATATTGCGGTGTGAAACCGCACTTGCTCGCCGTGTTGACGATGAGAAGTACTTCCCCCCGGTAGTCCGCAAGGGCCTTCGGTTGCCCCATGATCGTCGTTGCGGTGAAGTCATAGACACTGTCCGCCATACATACCCCCTTTCAAGCCGACTCCTGGACCGCACTACAGTCGATGCAGTAGATCCGCCAGAGTCGGATACAACTCACAGTATAGCGCATAACGCTCAAGATAGCGTGACGCGCGCTCGGCGTCCGGCTCGAACCGGCGCGCCAGTTTCACGGTCGCGGACGCAGCCTCCGCGACGCTGCCAAAGCACCCAATCCCCGCGCCGGCCAACAGGGCTGCGCCCCAACACGCCGCGTCGGTGACCTGCGGCGCCACGACGGGAACTCCGATCACATCCGCCTTGAGCTGCAACCACAGATCGGAGCGCGCGCCCCCGCCTATGGCGCGAAGCTCGTCAATCACGACCCCGCCGGCGCGCAGCAAGTCGAAGTTGGCACGCAGCTCGAAGGTCAAACCCTCCAGAATCGCTTTCGCCACCTCAGTCTTGGTCGTGCTAAAGGTAAGCCCCAGGATCGCGCCCTTCGATGCGGTATCGAAAGTGGGCGTTCCGCTGCCTGCGAAGTGCGGCAGAAGCAGCAGCGATGTCGGATCGGGCGAGGCGCCGGCAAGCAGAAGGTCGTAGGCATCGTGCGCCTTCCCGCCCGTCGCGCGTTGTCGGGCAGCCTCCGCAGCTACAGATGCGATCTCCTGTCGTCCGAACGTGTCGCGGTACCAGCGCAGCAACAACCCACCGCTGTGGTTGAGTGTCATCGCCAGATACAGCCCGGGCGCCGTATGGGCGTACACGGAGATGTTGCCGCCATAGAGTGTCTGGTTGAGCACCGGCGCCGCCAACGCTACCTCCACGACCTCTGCCGTACCCGTGGATGCCACTGCGAGGCCAGGCTTCACCAACCCAACGCCCAGAGCGCCACACGCCTGGTCGTGACCACCGGTGACGACGACCGGTGGTTTGGCAAAGCCCAGACCGGCGGCGAGCTCCGTCCGCATGGAACCGACCGCCGAGCCAGAGGGTACCACTTGTGCCAATCGCGATCGATCGAGCCCGAGCATCTTCAGTAACTCGTCGGACCAGGCATCGTCACGCAGCGCGAACATCTGGGTGCGCGAAGCGAGACACCGACTGATGACAGCCTTGCCTGTCATCTTCTGGATCACGAAATCCTCGTAGAGCAGAAACTGCGCCGCTCGCGACCAGACGTCGGGCTCGTACTCGCGCAGCCACATCATCTTGGGCAACGTGTTGATGGTATGGACGGGCATGCCTGTCAGGTCGAAGAGGGTTCGAGCACCAATGCTTCGCTCAAGCTGCTCATTCTGAGGTGATGTCCGCGTGTCCATCCCCAGGATCGCGGGGCGCAGCGCGTGGCCCTCGGCGTCCACCGGAATCACGGCCTCGCCCTGTACCGAGAGCCCGACCGCCTCGATCTCCTCACCGCAGGCCCAGTCCATCGCCACCACTGCGATAACCTCGCGCATTGCATCCTGGGCCAGGCGCCAGACCGCCTCGGCGTCTTGCTCCGCCCAGCCGGGGCGGGACATCAGGACGCCGTACTCGCGCTGCGCGCTCGCGATCAACGCGCCGTCTTGCTCAAAGACCGCCGCTTTGCAGCCCGTCGTGCCGATATCCAGGCCAAGAAGCCGCATGACTCCTCCAAATCCGCGATGCTGGCATAGATCCCCCATCTGGATCCTCCGCCAGGGGGGGGCAGAGCAGGGTGGTACAGATGACTTCTCCGGCTAGAGCGTATCCAGCGCCACCAGGAGTTCAGCTTCCCCAACCTCACCGGCCATCCACCGGTTCTGCAATCCGCGCAGCGTGAGAACCGTCGACGGGGCATCGAACTCGATATCATCGAGCGAGATCGGCACGTCCATCGCAACCCCCTGTACCAAACGTGCTCCCTTGGCCAGACCAATCGGCAGCAGCCTCTCCTCCACCGCGACCTCATAGCGATCTATCAACCCATAGTACGTGGTGCCACCGATGCCGTCCAGGACATCTCCAGGCTGGAGGTCTTGCTTTGCCACAGCAAAGACCTCGGAGACCAACCGGTCAAGGGGCGCCATGTTGGAGGTTCCCCGGATCGCGAGCATCGCGCACGTCAACGGCACCTCAATGGAGCACAGATGATAGGGACGGAAGAGTGTGTAATAGGGGCCATTGCCCATATCCCGCAGCACCATCGCGGCCCGCAGCCGGGGGTGATCAGTACGCACAATGAGGAAGACCCCCGGCGCCACCTTACCCACTCCGAAGTCCACGACGCCCATCCGGTTGAGAATGCCGCCATCCTCTTTCAGCCGGTAGACCTTCTCCAGGATCTCCCGGTGAGTGACAGGGCCGTGCATTCCACGGACGTCCGGAACCAGGCCCGTCGCGTTGGAGACAGCAGCCATCTCGACCATCGTCTTGCTGCCGTCGACGAACTCGATCAGCATGGTAGGGCTGAGACCTCGCCGCGCAGCCTCTTTGGCCCACGCCGCATCCGTCGGCTTGGCGTGACGGTCCAGTGGGTTATTCTTGCCCTTACCCGCTACCACAATCGTGAAACCCAGCGCGTCTGCGAAGTCGTAAAGCTCCTTGCAGGCCGCCGGCTCGTCTCCTGCGGCGAGTGCATAGCGCACGCCCTTGCGGTCCGCATACCAGCGGAGCACGGGCCCCACAGTGATGTCCGTCTCAACGTTCATCATCGCGATGTGCTTCCCGGCTCGCGCAGCAAGGAGGGCGGCCCGCGACCCGATCTCGGGTACGCCGGTCGCTTCCAGGACGACGTCGATCTCGGACATCCCGACAACAACTCGGTAGTCGGTCGTGTAGACGCGCTTCCCCGCCCGGACTGCATCGTCCGCCTCGGCTGCCGTCGCAACCTGCACCACCTGCGCCTCGATCTGAGCGATAGTATAAACGGATCGTGCTCGATCCACGTCGATGTCTGCCGTCACCACGACCTCGACGCCCTTCATCATGCGGGTCTCGGCGACCACGTCCGTGCCCATCTGGCCAGCACCCACCAGCCCAATCCGTACCGGATTCCCCACCGCCTCCCGGGCTGCCAATTCGTCATTCAGACCAATCATCTATCCAAGCTCCTCATCACGGCGTGACGACAACTTTGAGCCCCTCGCCCGTCGACGCAACGTCAAAGGCCTTCGCGACGTCATCGAGGGGAAAGGTATGTGTGATCAGCACATTGGCGGGGATTAGCCCACGGCGCAACACATCCAGCGCCAGCGCGTGCATCGTAGGATGGTACGAGAAGGCCCCTACTACCTCGATCTCGCCGTAGTGGACTAGATTGCCATCGAGCGTCGTCAGTGGATTCGCCTTCGGCAGCCCCCCGAAGAGCACGACCCGTCCCCCCTTCCGGACAGCGCGCACAGCCTGTGCCTGCGTCGCCGCGATCGGGTTAGCGCAGATCACGGTATCCGCCCCACGACCTTCGGTCTGCTCTCGCACCCACGCTACAAATCCATCTCCTACCTGCTCGGTCACAGCATCCGGATGGAAGTCTCGCGCAAACGCCAATCGCGTCGCACTGGGCTCCGAGAGGATCACGCGCGCGCCCCGCGCCTTGGCGATAGCCACGTGCAGGCACCCGATGGGTCCCGCCCCCATCACCGCGACCGTGTGATCCACGTCCGTGCCTGCCTTGTCATGGCACGCAAGCACCGAGCTCATAGGCTCCGCCAGCGCGGCGTGCAGGCTGGACAGCCCTTCCGGAATGCGATGGACAATCCCGAGGTCCAACACCTCGCGAGTCAGAGCCATCTTCTCAGCAAAGCCGCCCGGATAGCCGGGACTGATTCCGAGGAAATGCAAACTATCACAGAGGTTGTAGAGCCCGCGACGGCAATAGTAACAGGTGCCGCAGTGGATGTCGGGGGCGACGGCGAGCCGCTCGCCCACAGCGTAGTCGCGGACCTGCGGACCCACGGCAACCACCGTACCGGCTACTTCGTGACCGGCGATGATGCCCGGCAGTCCTTCGATACTGCTCTCCCCTGCGGTGGGCCCCTCGCGCCAGCGGCGCAAGTCCGACCCGCACACGCCGCACGCCTCGACCGAAAGCACCACCCCGCTCTCAGGCACCTGTGGCTCGGGCGCCTCCCGCACGACGTACGTCTGCTTTCCGACCAGGAACGCTGCCTTCATCCATCTGCCTCCCTATGCTTGACCGCTTCCTATCGCTCAGGCTTACTGACGATCTTCCGGGTTGCACGCCTTCGGCGTTGCGTAACCCGGAAGCAACCACGTCTACTGAAGCATCCGGCCGACTGCCCCGCTTGGATGCGTTGCACCGAACGCCTCCTTGGTGTATCCACGCAGTTCCAGCAGCAGCACACACAGGGCATCTCCCGCTGCGCCGCTGACCAACGAGCTGCCGGTTGCGATCATGCCAAAGGGATCCACGTCACCAACGGTCCGCACGCCGTAGACCACATCGCTCTTCTTTGCCAGGGGCGATGCAGGATCCTCGGTCTGAGCGATGATGCGCGCGCCCCTGTCCCTGGCAATGTCGACGAATTGATTCACCTCGGCGCTCTGACCACCCTTGGAAATGACGTAAAGGACATCGCCCTCTTTGATGGCGCCGGCCCCCCCATGGAGCGCATCTGCGGCGCTAACGCACAACGCCGGCGTGCCGACGCACGATAGCAGGTGTGCGAATCGCTCAGCCATCGCATGGGACGTCCCCGCCCCAGTCACCAGAACGTGGCCCGGGCAGTCCAGCAGTAGCTTGGCCACGTCGAACAACCCTTCATCCATCTGCTCCCCAAGCGCTGCGACCGCCGCAGCCTCGCTCTCCACCACTTCCCTGGCCCTCTTGATCAGGTCATCCCTTTCCACGGTGGCATCCTTTCTGCTTGCCCCCTTGGTATCATGGGTCGGCGACGTGTCAAGGCACCGGGTGTCGCATCAGCCGACCGTTGTGCGCACCCGTGAATCGAAGTACACTGGCTGGTGACGCTTGGAGAGTGGCATGATAGGCGTTCCGACGCCCGTAGGCATTCCGATGCTCGGCGCCTTCCCGACGACCGTATGGGACAGGCCTGGAGGCGACAGGGAGATGAAGCCGATCAGTTTTGACAAGACCTGCTACTGGGTAGAGGGCAAACCCATCTATCTGAACTCAGGTGAGTTCCACTACTTCCGCGTGCCCAAACCGGATTGGCGCCGTCGGATGGAGCTCTTCAAATCGGCGGGAGGGAACTGTCTGGCAACGTACATCCCGTGGCTTATCCACGAGCCGGTGGAAGGCACCTTTGTCTTCGATGCGGGAGATGGCGTCACAGACCTCGAAGCCTTTCTCCAGTCGGCTGCCGACGTCGGGCTCTACGTCATCGCCCGGCCCGGACCGTACCAATACTCCGAACTCATCTATGGCGGCCTGCCCGAGTGGCTCTTTGAACGCTATCCCGAGGTCCAGGCACACACTGCCGACGGTCAACCGTTCGGCCTTCCCTCGGTCTCCTATCTGCATCCGGTCTTCCTCAAGAAGGTCACCACGTGGTTCGACGCTGTCTGCCCGATTCTCGCCCGGCATACGCAAAATCGAGGCGGCCCCATCGCTTTCACACAGCTCGACAACGAGCTGATGGGAATCCACATCTGGTTCGGCGGATTGGACTACAACCACGAGTCGATGGGCATCGGCGTGTCTGAAGGCCGCTACTCGCGCTTCCTGAAGGCGCGGTATGGCGAGATCACGAGCCTCAACGGCGCCTATGACGCGGACTATGCCGCGTTCTCCGAGGTGTGCCCGATCCCACCCGCCGGCGAGGCGCCGGGTAGTCGCCCCAGCATTCTGCGACAGCGCGACTACTTCGATTTCTACCGCGACGCCACGACGGCGTACGCACTGACACTGCGGGATCTGCTTCGCGAGCGCGGCATCGACACGCCGTTTATCCACAACTCCGCTAACCCCTCCATGAACGCCTACTTCGTGGAGATGGCGGGCGCGCTTGGCGACAACTTCCTCCTCGGCTCCGATCACTACTACAACCTCAGCCAGAGCTGGCCCCAGAACAACCCCACCCCGCAATACGCGCGAAACGTCTTTCTCTCCAACGAGGAACTACGCCTGCTCGGCTATCCCCCAACAGTCCTGGAGCTTCCCAGCGGCAGCGCATCCGACTGGCCCCCCATCACGGCCCACGACGCCAAGGCCTGCTATATGACGAACCTCGCGTATGGGATGAAGGGGCACAACTACTACGTCTTCACCGGCGGGCCGAACCCGCCCGGTCTGGGTGAGACAACCGACCTCTACGACTACGGTGCGCCCATCGGCCCCAGCGGACAGGTGCGCCCGCTGTATGCGGCCCAGGCCGAGTTCGCCCGGTTCATCGCGGACCACACCTGGCTGACGCAGGCCGGGCGCGCGCACGATTGCCGGATCGGCATTGGCTTTGAGTATGCCCGCGCCGAGCGATACTGGCGAGAGCGCGGCGACTTCCTATTCTCGGCCAGCGATGCATGGCACTTCCTCGATGAGGGACTACTGACCACGGCGTTTTGCGCCGGTCTCAGCCCGAACTGCGTCAATCTTGACGCCGACGAGTGGGTGGCGGATGTGGAGACCCCCCTGCTGGTCGCAGCCTCAGACTGCATGGCGCGCGCCCAACAGGAGCGCATCGTGCACTTTCTCGAGAACGGCGGGCGGGCACTGATTGCGCCGCTGCTTCCAAGGTTCGACGACGATCTGGCGCCGTGCACCGTGCTTGCCGATTTCATCGGCGCGCCGACCTGGCGTCGCGGCGCCCAGACCGTGATCCGCGTCCTCGTTGAGGGCCCGCATCAGACCGTGTCGAACGTCCTCAAGAACGAGGTCTTCTTCGCCGACACACTTCCCGATGGGGCCGAGGTCTGCGGTATCGACGAGCGTACCGGTTCGCCGCTGGCGTGGCAGGTGTCCACGCCCGGAGGGGGCACCGTGATCGCGTTGGGGCTGGCGTGGGATCACCGAAAAAACGAGCAGGCCGAAATGCTGTTGGCTATCGCCGACCGCTTGGGGCTGCAGCGCAGGGTGACCTGCTCCAACCCAAACATCTGGACCTCGCTGCGCTTCTACGGCAGCCAGGGCGTGCTCTTCCTGATAAACCTATTCTCAACGCCCATGGAGGCTGAGATCAGCTACCGCACGATGGCGGGCGGGCACGTTGACCTGGGGGAGCACCACGTGGGAGCGATATCGGTTCTAGCGCTGGAGGTAACAGCATGAAGTTTCAGTTTCGCCCCACCGTGGTCGACACAGACCTGGAGATTACGAACTACGCGCAGACCTGCCTTGTCGACCTGGACAATGACGGACACCTCGAATACATCGTAGGGCAGCAATACGGCGACGTGTACTGGTACAAGACGACGGACCAGGGTCGATGGGCGCGCCATCTGCTCGGTACGGACTCGCCGTCAGACGTCGGAGCTGTGGCCATTGACGTCGATGGCGATGGTTGGATGGATTTCGTCGCCGGCGGCGCCTGGTACCGGAACAGCCGTGATCCAGACGTCCCCTTCACGCGCATCATCTTCGATCCGGGGCTCGCGGGCGTCCACGATGTGGTCGCCGCCGATATCGACGGCGACGGTCAGGTCGAGGTGCTTACAATGTCCGACCAGAACGACCTGCGGTGGTACAAAATCCCTGACAACCCCGTCCGGCCCTGGCCCGTGCATCACATCGGGAAAGGGGTGCACGCAGGACTCTCCACCGGCGATCTCAACGGCAACGGCTATCTCGATGTCGTCCGGACCGATGTCTGGTTCGAGAACGTGGACGGAACCGGCACCCGCTGGCTCGAACACGCCATAGGCCCCAACACACCGCCGCCCCCCGACTTCCAGCCCTACTTCGCCTTTGACGCCACCTATAGTCACGTGTGCGATATGAACGGCAGCGGCGCCAACGACGTTGTCTTCACCGACGCGGAAATCCCCGGGGGAAAGATATGGTGGATGGAGAACGTCAATGGCACAGGTCTTGCTTGGACGCGGCACGACGTCTACGTATGGGACCCGAGCCGTGAGCCGCGCCGCGGTGCCTATCACAGCCTCTACGTGGGCGACCTCGATGGCGACGGCGACCTGGACGTCTTCAGTTGCGAGATGGAAGCCGTTAGTGGCGCGGCACCACCCCGTTGGTACATCTGGGAGAATCTGGATGGGCGCGGGACCACGTGGCAGGAGCACGTGATTCTCGACGCCAACCTGGGAGGCCACGCCGCCGCTCTAGGTGACCTGACAGGCAACGGGCTGCTCGACATCGTCTCGAAGCCATGGCTGCCGCGAGCCGAGAACGCCGTTGGTGGCAAGATGTACGTGGTCTTTCTGGCCAATGTTAGTGAATCCTGAGGAGGATCGATGACTCAACGACACATCCCCACTGCAGTGGGGGCTACTATCTACGGCGCGCATCAACAGCGCCCTGATCGAACCGATACGCAGAGCGGAACGAAGCGCCCTGGCCGGCGTGGCGAGTCGCAGTTTGTCACGCGCCAAAGCCTACGCCGACGAGTGGGGCATCCCCAAGGCCTACGGCTCCTACGAGGCGATGCTTGCCGACCCTGCGATCGACGTCGTCTACATCTCGCTCCCTAACTCGATGCATATCGAGTGGGCGGTCAAGGCCGCCGACGCCGGGAAACACGTCCTGTGCGAGAAGCCGATGGTTCAGACAATCGCGGAGTTCGACGAGCTCGAGGCTGCAGCGGAACGGAACGAGGTCACGATCTTCGAGGCCTTTATGTATCTGCACCACCCGCAGACACTCAAGGCCCAGGAGATGATCGCTGCGGGCAAACTCGGCCGCCTCCAGCTTATACGGAGCTGGTTCAGCTTCTATCTGCCGCCGGAGGAGTCGTCGAATATCAGACTCAATCCTGACCTCGCCGGTGGCTCCATCTGGGACGTCGGCGTCTACCCTAACAGCATGGCAATCACGATGGCCGACGCCCGGCCTGTCGATGTGTGGGCGCAGCAGACGGTTGGCGAGACCGGGGTTGACGTCACGATGATCGGCCAACTGCGGTTCTCGAGCGCCGTCAGCGCCCAGATTGCGTGTGGCTTCCGAATGCCCTTTACGGAAGGGACCGTGATCGTTGGCGACGAGGGCATCCTTACGATTCCCCATCCCTGGAAGCCGAGTCTCGACGGCACGACAGCCGAGCTGCGCTATGCTCCACGGGCAGGCACAGAAAGGGTCATCGACGTCGACGAGTTCGATCCCTACCTCGGCGAGGTGCACGCGATGGAGGCGTGCGTCCTGGACGGCGCCGACCCCGTGGTGCCACTGACGCGCAGCCGCGACTTCCTGCGCAGCGTGCTCGCGCTCTACGAATCCGCGCGCACGGGGAAGGTCGTCGCGGTGTGAGCAGCTCTCACTTTACGGTGAATCGAGCACGAGTCCCCGGCGTTGTCTGCCAGGGCTCCGCAAGAGTTCGTCATTCTCGCATTTTGGATATTAGCATTCTGGAGTGTCTATGACCCTTCCACTCGATTACGAAGAACGCGTCTACGCCGGTGTGCTCGGCAAGATCATCGGTGTCTATCTGGGCCGCCCGTTCGAGGGCTGGCCCTATGGCCGCATCACGCACGAGCTCGGCGACATCAACTACTACGTCCACGAGCAACTCGGCAAGCCGCTGATCGTCACCGATGACGATATCTCCGGCACCTTCACCTTCGTCCGCGCCCTTGAGGACTACGGCAATGACCGAGGAATCACGCCTGCCCAGATCGGGCAGACTTGGCTGAACTATCTCATCGAGGAGCGCACGGTGCTCTGGTGGGGTGGGATGGGCAACTCCACGGAGCATACCGCCTACCTGCGGCTGAAGTCGGGGATCCCGGCGCCCCGCAGTGGCTCGATCGCACTCAACGGCCAAGTCGTGGCCGAACAGATCGGGGCGCAGATCTTCATTGACGGCTGGGCGATGGTGGCGCCCGGGGACCCCGCGTTTGCCGCGGACCTCGCGCGCCGGGCCGCCAGTGTCAGCCACGACGGGGAGGCCATCTACGGGGCGCAGGTCCTCGCGGCTATGGAGGCGCAGGCCTTTGTCGAGCCCGATCTCGATGCCCTGATCGATACCGGCCTCCGCTTTATCCCGAAGGACGCTGTCATCCACCGGATGATCGGCGAGCTGCGCGAGCTCCGGGTCCGCGAGGACGACTGGCGGGAGGCGCGGAGCTGGCTCGATGCTCACTACGGCTACGCCATCTACGGTGGCAACGTCCACATGGTGCCCAACCACGGTTTGATGATTCTGAGCCTGCTTTACGGCGACGACGACTTCCAGAAGACGCTGATGATCGTCAACACCTCGGGCTGGGACACCGACTGCAACAGCGGGAATGTCGGCTGCCTGATGGGCATCAAGAACGGGCTTGCGGGCCTCGCACAGGGCCCCGACTATCGCGGTCCGGTCGCAGACCGCCTCTACTTGCCCACGGCCGATGGCGGACGCGCGGTCACCGACGCCGTAAGTGAAACTTACCGCCTCGTCAACAGCGGGCGCGGCCTGCAGGGACTCGATCCGGTACAGCCCAAAGGCGGTGTACGCTATCACTTCGACCTGCCGGGAGCGGTCCAGGGCTTCGTGGCTGACGACGCGACGGACGCCCATGGGACATTGCGGATCGAGAACGTCGAGGGCCACAGCATCAGCGGACGCCGCTCGCTGGCGCTGCATTTCGAAGGCGTCGCCACCGGTCGCGTCGCGCGAGCAGGCACGGCTACCTTCCTGACGCCGGAGGCGGCGACAATGCCCGGCTATGGCTTGATCTGCTCCCCCACGCTCTACGCGGGGCAGACTGTGCATGCACGAGCCGAAGCTGACGCCGGGAATCTCAAGTCAGTCTCCTGCAACCTCTATCTACGGCTCTACGGCGTGGACGACGCGCGCATCCTGAGGCGGGGGCCGGAGGTCGTGTTAGCGCCGGGCGCTGCGCACGATTTCGTCTGGTCGATCGAGGAGACACGCGGCGCTCCAATTGCGGAGGTTGGCCTTGAAGTGCGCTCGGCCTCTCGAGCTGACGGCACCGTCTACCTGGACACGCTGACCTGGGATGGCACCCCGGACGTCACACTCGCACAGCCGCCCCACGGCGGCACGATGTGGACGCGGGCATGGGTCGACGCGGTCGATCATGTGTGGTTTGGGCCCTCGATCCGCATCAGCCAGGATCGTGGGATGGGTCTCTTGATCCAGGGCACGCGTGAATGGACCGATTATACGGTAGAGGCCACGATCGTGCCGCATCTGGCGCACCGCACAGGTGTTGCTGCGCGGGTCCAGGGGTTGTCGCGCTTCTACGCGCTCCTGCTGTGCGACGATCAGAAGCTTCGGCTCGTGAAGGCGCTCGACGGTGAGACTATCCTGGCTGAGGTGGATTACCCTTGGCGCTACGACGAACTCTACAAGATGCGTCTGAGCGTCAACCGGGAGTCGCTGAAAGGGTGGGTCAACGGCGAGCCGGTGGTGTCGGCCAAGGACTGTGCCGATCCCCTGAACGGCGGAGCCGTGGCCCTTGTCTGCGATGTCGGGCGGATCGACGTCGGCGAGGTCCGCGTCCTCAGCTAGACCCAGCCCGCGCAGACCGATCTATGCGAAGTCCCTGCGCCCCCTTTACTGAGCGGCCCCGGGGATGGGCACCGCCCCCGTCTCTACGAAAGACAATGTGGGTGGCGGAAAAGTGATGGACATTCACTCTCCCGCCGGGGGTTGACTTTTCACTCAGGATATGCTAGAGTCTTACCATTATCAGAAGCACGATGGACAACGGTATGATCCTACTTTTGGCTAGCCGACAGCCTAACAAGCCTCAGCCTGTGCCACCCTCCACGCGGGGCGGTTGATGCTGTATAACTAGCCACCACCTGAGCCAAATCAACCAGCCTACCGCAAGTAGGCTGGTTTTCGTTTACGTGTCAGTAGGCGAGGGGTCAGGGCTTGATGTGAGGGGAGGAGAGAGATGTCTATGGGACTACGCGCAGATTCTATGGAGACAGCCACGACCCGCGCTTGCGGGGCTTCCAGAGCTCTCGAGGAGGCCCCAGAGGACGCGCAGGATGCAGCAGCCGATGCCGATACGCACAGGTTAATGCCTCCCATCCATGAAGGGCTCGCAGGCGTCGTGATCGGCCACAGCAAGATCTGTGCCGTCAACGGCGAACAGGGGACACTCAGCTACCGTGGCTATGACATCGGCGAGATGGCATGTCATGCCACCTTCGAGGAGACCGTCTACCTTCTCTGGTACGGCGACCTGCCTACCCAGGGCCAACTCACGGCCTTCTCCGAGAGACTGGTTGCCGAGCGTGAGATCGAGGATGCGGTGTGGCGCATTCTCACCTTGCTCCCGACAAACGTCGAACCGATGGACGCCCTGCGTACCGCCGTGTCGGCCCTCTCGTGTGCTGAGGAGAACACCAGCACATCGAGCGCCGCCGCAAATGAGGAACAGGCCACGCGCCTCGTCGCCAGAGTCCCCACGATCGTAGCGAATTACTATCGCCACCAACATGGCCTGGAGCGCATCCATCCGGATCCGACGCTGGGTCACGCCGCGAATTTCCTCTATATGATCCACGGGGAGACGCCGACCGGGCTGACGGTGAGTTCGATGGATCTGGCGATGCTGTTGATGGCAGAACACGGCTACAACGCATCAACCTTCGCCGCGCGCGTCACCGCAGCGACGCTGGCCGACATGTATTCGGCGGTGACGACGGCGGTTGGTACACTCAAAGGCCCCTTGCACGGCGGCGCAAACCGGCGGGCCATGCAGATGATGCTGGAGATTGGGGACGCGGCCAACGCGGAGAGCTACATATCGGACGCACTGGCGCGAAAAGAGCGCATCATGGGCTTTGGACATCGCGTGTACCGCCGCGCCCCCGATCCTCGTTCGGCCTATCTGCGCGGCCGCCTCTACGAGCTGTGCGCTGAGATGGGTGACTTTCACTTCTATGAGCTCGCCACGGCCATCGCGGAGACCGTAGAGGCGAAGAAAGGGCTCTACCCCAACGTCGATTTCTACGCAGCGCCTGTGCTCTACATACTCGGGATCCCGCTCTCGCTGTTCGTGCCGGTCTTTGCCGCCAGCCGAATACCGGGCTGGACGGCTCATGTGATGGAACAGCAGACGAACAACCGCATCATCCGGCCACTTTCTGCCTATGTTGGGCCGGAGAACCGGACTTATCTCCCCATAGATCAAAGGTAGATTCAGGAGGGCAATCGTGGGATTAACACTCACAGAGAAGATTATCGCTGCCCATCTCGTCGAAGGGGACCCATCCATGGTCCCCGGTCACGAGATCGGCATTCGCATCGACCACACCCTGACGCAGGACGCAACCGGGACGATGGCCTGGCTCGAGTTCGAGGCGATGGGCATTCCCAGGGTACGCACCGAGCGTTCGGTCAGCTACGTAGATCACAACATGATCCAGGCCGACTTCCGCAACGCCGACGACCACCGCTATCTTCAGACGGTGGCCGCTCGCTACGGGGCATACTTCTCCCGACCGGGAAACGGCATCTGTCACCAGGTGCAGTCAGAGCGCTTCAGCGTGCCCGGCAAGACGCTGTTGGGCTCGGATAGCCACACGCCCAACTCGGGCGGGCTGGGTACGCTGGCCATCGGTGCCGGCGGTCTGGACGTGGCCGTGGCGATGGGTGGCGGGCTATTCTACACACCGATGCCTGCCGTGGTCGGCGTCAAGTTGACCGGCGCGCTCCAGCCCTGGGTCACGGCAAAGGAAGTGATTCTGGAACTGCTGCGCCGCTTGACGGTCAAGGGCGGCGTCGGCAAGGTCATCGAGTATTTCGGCCCCGGCATCGCGGGGCTGACCGTCGACCAACGCACGACCATCTGCAATATGGGCGCCGAGCTTGGCGCGACATCGTCGATCTTTCCCAGCGACGAGCAGACGCACCGCTATCTCGTCGGCCAAGGCCGCGCGGATGATTGGCACCCCCTCAGTGCCGATCCGGATGCAGCCTACGCAGAGATCATCGAGCTCGACCTCGGCGATCTGGAACCGCTCATCGCGCTACCCTCAATGCCCGATAAGGTAGTGCCGGTGAGGGAGGTCGCTGGGTTACCCGTCGCCCAAGTCTGCGTGGGATCGTGCGAGAACTCGTCCTACGAGGACCTTATGACTGTGGCCGCCATCCTCAAGGGCAGACAGGTACACCCCTCGCTCAGCATGACCGTCACGCCCGGGAGCAAGCAGGTGTATGCGATGGTCGCCAAGAACGGCGCCCTCACAGATATGATCTCCGCCGGGGTGCGGGTGTTGGAATCCGCCTGCGGTCCGTGCCTTGGGATGGGCCAGGCCCCTGCCAGCGGGGTCGCCTCACTACGCTCGTTCAACCGTAACTTCAAAGGGCGCAGCGGCACGGCCGATGACTCCGTCTATCTCGCCAGTCCCGAGACGTGCGCCGTGGCCGCGCTGACCGGCATCATCACCGATCCACGCCACTGGGGTACGCCTCCTGAGATCTCACCGCCCGCTGCCTACCTAGCCGACGACAATATGATCGTGCCGCCGGTATCACCGGAAGCGGCCGCGCAGGTCGAGGTGATCCGCGGTCCGAACATCAAGCCCGTGCCGATCGGCAAGCCATTGCCCGATAGCCTTGAGGGCAAGGTCCTGATCAAGGTCGGCGACGATGTGACCACAGATCACATTATGCCCGCCGGGGCCGAGATCCTGCCGCTTCGATCGAACATCCCGGCCATAGCCGAGTACGTCTTCTACCGCGTCGACCGCCAGTTCGTAGAGCGCGCCAAGGAGTGGGGAGGTGGTATCATCGTAGCCGGGGACAACTATGGCCAGGGATCAAGCCGCGAGCACGCGGCGCTGGCGCCGATGTACCTTGGCGTCACCACCGTCATCGCCCGGTCCTTCTCGCGCATTCATTATGCTAACCTGATCAACGCTGGGATCGTGCCGCTGATACTGGAGGATCCCAGCGACTATGACACGCTGGAGATGGGCGACGAGCTGGTGATCCCAGGTCTGCGCGAGGCCCTCGAGAACGGGAAGCCGGTCACCGTCGAGAATCGCACCCAGGGCGTGACCTACACCGTCACCCCCGACTATTCGGACAGGGAGCTGGCCAATCTGCTGGCTGGCGGCCTGCTTGCCCACATCCGGGCGACAGAGGCGTAGATAGATGGCACAGACTATCTATCCGATCACGCTCATACCCGGTGACGGCATCGGCCCGGAGGTCACAGGTGCCGCGAGACGCGTCCTCGAGGCCGCAGGGGTGGCCTTTGCATGGGACGTTCAGGTCGCCGGCGCTGCGGTCGTCGAGGCGGAGGGCACGCCTCTTCCCGAAAGGGTCCTGGATTCGATCCGGACCAACGCCGTGGCCCTCAAGGGCCCCATCACCACGCCGGTGGGCTCAGGATTCCGCAGCGTCAACGTTGCCATACGGAAGACGCTTGACCTCTACGCCAACATTCGTCCTGCCGTGACGATGCGCGGGCTACCAAGATCGCGACCCGACGTGGACCTGGTCGTCGTCCGTGAGAACACTGAGGGGCTTTACGTCGGCATCGAACACGAGGTCATTCCCAACGAGGCCGCCGAGGCCATTCGCATCATTACCCGTCGGGCAACTGAGCGCGTCGTCCGGTTCGCCTTCGAATACGCCCGCATGAACCGGCGCCGCCAGGTCACGGCAGTACACAAAGCGAACATCCTGAAGATCACGGACGGGCTCTTCCTGCGCGTCGCGCGCGAGGTAGCAGCGGATTACCCGGACATCGCCTTCAAGGATATGATCGTAGATGCCATGTGCATGCAGTTGGCACTCCAGCCGGAGGCCTACGATGTGCTCGTGCTTCCCAATCTCTTCGGCGACATCGTGAGTGATCTGGCCGCAGGGCTGGTGGGCGGACTCGGCGTCGTCCCCGGCGCCAACATTGGCGAGAACCTCGCGGTCTTCGAGCCCGTTCATGGGTCTGCCCCCGACATCGCCGGGCAGGACCTTGCCAATCCAACGGCAGCCATCCTCACCGGCGCCCTGATGTTGCGCCACCTGGGGGAACTGGAAGCGGCGGTGAGGGTTGAGACCGCCATCGCTGCGGTCATCGCTGCCGGCGAGGTCGTCACGCCGGATCTCAAACCCGGGCGGCCCGAGGCCGTGGTCGTGGGCACCCAGGCATTCGCCAACGCGGTCATCCAGCAGTTGGAGAGATAACTTATGAACAATGAAGAGCTGTTCGACCAGGCCGAGGCCCTGACCTTCGATGACGTGCTTATCGTACCCGGTTACACCGAGGTGCTGCCCAATGAGACGGACGTGGCCACCCAGTTGACGGATAAGATCCGGATCGCCATCCCCATCATCTCCGCAGCTATGGATACTGTGACCGAGGCCGCGATGGGTATCGCCCTCGCCCGCGAGGGCGGCCTGGGCATCATCCACCGGAACCTCTCCCCCGAGGATCAGGCCGCCGAGGTGGCCAAGGTGAAGCGCTCGCAATCGGGCATGATCGTGGACCCGATCACACTCCCGCCGACGGCAACGCTGCGCGACGCAGAGGAGATCATGTCCACCTACCACATCAGCGGCGTGCCGATTGCCGCGGCCGACAACAGGTTGCTGGGCATCCTGACCAACCGCGACTTCCGTTTCGTCGACCCCGAGGACTACGACAAGCCGGTTACCGAGTTCATGACGGCGGAGAACATCATCTCTGCGCCGGTGGACATCAGCATCGAGGATGCCAAGCGGCTCCTCCACCAGCATCGGATTGAGAAGTTAGTGCTCGTCGACGAGAAGAACATCCTCAAGGGGCTGCTCACGGTCAAAGACATCCAGAAGGCCCGCGACTTCCCGAATGCGACGTCCGACGGACAGGGGCGCCTGATGATCGGTGCGGCTGTGGGTGTCGGGGCGGACCTGGAACGGCGCATCGAGTTGATGATGGCGGCGGGAGTCGACATCGTCGACATCGACACGGCGCACGGTCACTCGGCCGGCGTCC
Organism: uncultured Chloroflexia bacterium; assembly: GCA_963775195.1. Lineage (GTDB taxonomy): Bacteria > Chloroflexota > Anaerolineae > B4-G1 > SLSP01 > PWVB01. The sequence continues at coordinate 865,452 of CAVZIC010000013.1, read as the reverse complement.
TGCGAGCGATCCGGCGCATCCGGGAGGTAGCACCCGACCTGGCCATCATGGCCGGGAACGTGGTGACCGAGGAGGGCACCGCTGATCTGATCAAGGCGGGTGCCGATGTCGTCAAGGTCGGCGTTGGCGCGGGCTCTATCTGCACGACGAGGATCGTCTCTGGTGCCGGTATGCCCCAGATGACGGCGATCCACAACTGCGCCAAGGCGGCCGCTCGACACAATGTTCCAATCATTGCCGATGGAGGGATCAAGTACAGCGGCGACATCGTCAAGGCCATCGCCGGCGGGGCAGAGGTTGTGATGTTGGGCAGCATGCTGGCCGGCCTGGACGAGGCGCCTGGCGACGTCGTGTTCTACGATGGGCGACGCTTCAAGGAATATCGTGGGATGGGCAGCCTCGGGGCGATGCGCGGCTACGGACGCGATCGCTATGGCACGGGACAGGACAGGAGCGGCAAGACGGTCCCTGAGGGCGTAGAAGCCCGCGTGCCCTACAAGGGCCCGCTTCACGACTACATCTTTCAGCTCGTCGGCGGCATTCGCTCCGGATTGGGCTATGCCGGTGCGGCGGACTTGGCGGAACTGCGTGCCAAGGCACGCTTCACCCGGATCACCAACGCCGGCCTCATCGAGAGCCATCCCCACAGCGTCACCATCACCCAGGAGTCGCCGAACTACCAGGTGAACTAAGACCCACCGCATATCGCAGAGTGCCGAAGACTTGGGCGCAAAGAGGCGTGTGGAGTCTTCGGCACTCTGGACGCGATGATTCCCGGAACCGATAAACCGGTTACTACGAGCCCGTATTTGCCAGCAACCCGTGCCGTACCAATGCCCTTCTGAGAGCCGGTTCCACGGCCGCGCGGATCGCGTCGTTAGCGTATCCCACCCACCCAACGTCCGGCGCGACGTCCAGCGGCGCGTCAAGCGGCCCCCCGTCCGCTGCGGTGATCACAACGCCCAGCTCCTCCGCAATCAGCGCGGTGCAGATGTCGTAGGGGTGGCAGCAGAGGCCCAGCGCCAAGCCTTTGGCGGCGAGCAGTGGCTCGGTCAGCGGCCGGAGGTCGGCCACAAAACGATCGTGGCCCGCCATCAACTCGTAGAGCTGCCCGCCCGTCGAGATGTATTGGTCCTCGAAGCAGAGCGCCTTGCCACGCCGGACAGGTCCCAGGACTTGGGCGACCACCTCGTCGTCCACCGCGGCAAGCACCTCCCTTGCCCCCGGGAAGAAGCGAGCAACCGTAGCGAAGCCGTGGGCGATCGACATCGCGCGCGAGGGCTGTAGGGTGAGAGCCAACCGTTCCCCGGTCAGCCTGTTCAGTCGCTCGGCCTGAACACCCTCACCCCGCACGGCCCAGGTCTGGTCCGTCAGATGCTGCTTGACCAGTGGCACCTCGGTCTGCACGGCCAAGGCGATGTCCTGCAACGATGTCGCCGCACCTCGATTGGGCGCGACCCCGGTCAGAATCCAGGCGCTGCGCTTCTGATACATGAGACCGCGGGTACCGTCAATAGGGTCCACGATCACGCGCCAGACGGCATCAGCCTCATCGGTGCCGCGGGGCAGGACGACCTTTCCGCCGTCCGGCAGCCCTTCGGCAATCAGCACCAACGGCGCCAGCGGTGCGACGTCGGCCTCGAACGCCAGAATCAGTTCCTCTTCGCTGATGCGGTCAATCGCATAGATCGTGTCGCCTTCTTCGTCGTGCGCGATTTCCGAAAGCTCGTGGACCGCCGACGCCTCGGTCGCGGCGACCACGGCGTCGCGCATCCGATTGTGGATCTCCAGGATCGGCTGAATCAGGGCGTGTACGTCGGGCATTGTGGATCCTCCACCATCGGTATAGTGCCGGGGACTTTCCGCAGTCCCCGGCACTTGAAGACTAAGCTTCCGCGACCGCGAGTTCTACGCCTCAGGTGCCAGGCATCGCCCTCGGAAGGCGTCGAAGTGCCGGCACCATATCGCCTTTTCTTGACATGACCCTAGCAGGATATAAGATGGGTCTGCCGCTGTCAAACCACCTAGCACACACAAGGAGTGAGCTATGAAGAAAGTAGTCACCTTCGGTGAGATTATGCTGCGACTTGCGCCACCCAACTTCCTCCGGTTTGTCCAGGCCCGGAGCTTTGACGTCATCTATGGAGGGGGCGAGGCCAATGTCGCCGTGTCGGCGGCCAACTTCGGCCTGCCCGTCGAGTATGTCACACGCCTGCCCAAGAACGACATCGGCGATGCCTGCCTCAACTACATCCGCCAGTTTGGTGTCGACACGCACTACATCGTTCGTGGCGGCGATCGCCTGGGCATCTACTTTCTCGAGACGGGCGCAGTGCAGCGTGGCAGCAAGGTCATCTACGACCGCGCGGGCTCGTCATTGGCCACGATCCAGCCCGGGATGGTTGACTGGGACGCGGCCTTCGAGGGTGCCGGGTGGTTCCACTGGACCGGGATCACGCCCGCGATCTCCGAGGGCGCTGCAGCCGTCTGCCTGGAGGCCGTCAGGGCCGCCAAGAAGGCAGGGCTCACGGTCTCGTGCGACCTGAACTACCGCAGCAAGCTGTGGAAATGGGGCAAGAAGCCGGGCGAGGTGATGCAGGAGCTTGTCGCCCACAGTGACGTCGCCATCGGCAACGAGGAGGACGCGGACAAGGTCTTCGGCATCCGCGCGCCCGAGGTCGACGTGACCAAGGGTAACGTCGAGGCCGAGGCTTACGTCTACGTCTGCAACAGGCTCAAGGAGCGCTTCCCGAACCTCCAGACCATCGCCATCACGCTGCGCGGGTCTCTTTCGGCGAGCCACAACACCTGGAGCGCAATCCTTTGGGACGACGGCGAGGTCTTCACGGCGCCCACTTACGACATCACCCACATCGTCGACCGGGTCGGCGGCGGGGACAGCTTCATGGGCGGCCTGATCTACGGGCTGCTCACCTATGAGAGCAAGCAGAGCGCCATCGACTTCGCAGTGGCGGCCTCCGCGCTCAAACACACCATCGTGGGCGACTTCAACCTGGTGAGCGTGGCCGAGGTGGAGAAGCTGATGGGCGGCGATGCGTCGGGACGCGTCAGTAGATAAGGATTAGCACACCTGATGAGTGGGCCCGTAAGGGCCCAAGGAGGCACAACATGGCAAGATTCGATCGCTTGACCGTATTGACCACGATGATCGACGTGGGACTGGTCCCACTCTTCTACCACGACGACGTCGAGATCTGCAAGAAGGTGATTCACGCGCTCGCGGAGGGTGGCGCCCGCGTCGTCGAGTTCACCAACCGGGGCGACCTCGCGATGGAGGTCTTCAAAGAATTGGTGCCCTACTTCGCCAAGGCGGCGCCCCAGGTGATCATGGGAGTCGGCTCGATCATCGACGCGCCCACCGCGGGGATCGCGATGTCCTACGGCGCCAACTTCGTCGTGGGGCCGATGCTCCACGCCGACGTCGCCAAGGTCTGCAACCGCCGCAAGGTGGCGTACATGCCCGGCTGCGGTACCGTCAGTGAAATCTCTGCCGCTGAGGAGCTGGGCTGCGAGATCTGCAAGGTCTTCCCCGGCACCCAGGTCGGCGGGCCGGGCTTCATCAAGGCCGTCGCCGCGCCGATGCCGTGGAGCAGATTGATGCCCACGGGAGGCGTCTCTCTGGAGGAGAGTAACATCAAGGGCTGGATCTCCAACGGTGCCGTCTGCGTCGGCATGGGCAGCGCCTTGGTGCGCAAGGACTGGATCGCGGCGGGCGACTACGCCAAGATGACCGCCGGTGTCCACCAGGCCCTCCAGTGGATCCGCGAGGCGCGGGGTGACTAGTGCAGCAACAGAGGAGAGCCTCAGGAATCGACCCGGTCATGACGACCGAGACCTTTGGGTTTTTCTTGTATAGCGGGCGCCTACTTGTGAAGCAAACGCCAGAGGTCTTCCTATGGTCCAGCTGACGAGCCGCGAGCGCTTTGCGCGTATGTACGCGCACCAGGAGGCCGACCGTGTGCCTGTGATCGATTCACCGTGGGATGCCACTATCGAGCGATGGCACCGCGAGGGCATGCCCGAGGACACAGACTTCGTCGATTTCTTCGACCTCGACAAGATGGCGCACATCGGCGTCGACAACAGCCCCCGCTACCCCGCCGGGGTGGTCGAGGAGACCGACGAATACGTGATCACCACGACGGGCTGGGGCGCGACGCTCAAGAACTGGAAACACATCGCCTCGACTCCCGAGTTCCTCGATTTCAGGATCGACGGACCGGATGCCTGGCAGGAAGCCAAAGCGCGCATGACCCCTACCCCGGATCGCATACCGTGGGACCACCTCAAGGCGAACTACCCCACCTGGAAAAGGGAGGGGCACTGGATCGTCGGCGGGCTCTGGTTCGGCTTTGACGTCACGCACTCGTGGACCGTGGGCACCGAGCGGCTGTTGATGGCCTTGCTGGACAATCCCGAGTGGTGTGTCGACATGTTCAACCACTTCCTCGACGTCAACATCGCGCTGCTCGACCAGGTATGGGACGCCGGCTACACCTTTGACGAGGTGAGCTGGCCCGACGATATGGGCTACAAGCAGAACCAGTTCTTCTCGCTGCGAACCTACCGTAAGCTACTCAAGCCGGTGCACAAGCGGGCCGTCGACTGGGCACACGCCAAAGGTGTGAAGGTCCGCCTCCACTCGTGCGGCGACGTCCGCCCGTTCATTCCCGAGCTCGTGGAGATCGGCGTCGACGCGCTGAATCCGCTGGAGGTCAAGGCCGGGATGGATCCCATCGCGATCAAACGGGAATTCGGCGACCGGCTCGTCCTCCACGGGGGCATCAATGCCGTGCTCTGGGACGACAAGGAGGCGATCGAGGCGGAGATGCGCCGCGTCATCCCGGTGGTCAAGGAACGCGGGGGCTACATCTTCTCGTCCGACCACTCCGTGCCCTCCGCCGTGAGCCTCGAGAACTTCCGCTACATCGTCGAGCTCGCGAAGGAACTGGGTCGGTACGGCTAGACGTTGACGACGTCAGTCAGGTGCCCGGCACGCTCGGAAGGTGCCGGGCACTTGGCTAGCAGCAGCCTCTGAGAAGCTACGCCTTCGGTGCTAACACCTCGGCGGCCACCGCGGCACCGACGATCCCGGCCTCGTTCAGGAGCTGCGCGGGGACCACCTCGGCCTCGACCGTGAGGATCTCCCCGAACTTCGATATCTTCTGACTGGCCCCACCGCCCAAGATGAAGAGATCGGGCCAGAACAGTGCCTCAATGCGCTGCAAGTAGCGGTTGAATCGCTTTGCCCAGTCGCGCCACTTGAGCGAGTCACGCTTGCGTGCCGCATCGGATGCCTGCCATTCGGCCTCCAGGCCGTCCATCTCGATGTGTCCCAGCTCCGTATTGGGAACGAGGACACCGTCGGTAAAGAGTGCCGTGCCGAGGCCCGTGCCGATCGTGATGATGAACACGACGCCGTCGCGTCCACGGCCGGCGCCGAAGCGCATCTCGGCAATCCCCGCAACGTCGGCATCGTTGAGCACGCGCACAGGACAACCCGTTGCCTCTGCAAAGATCCCGGCAGCGTCTGTGCCGATCCAGGACTTGTCAACGTTGGCCGCGGTCCGCGCCACACCGTGCTGAATAACAGCGGGGAACCCTGCACCAACGAGGCCGTTCCAGTCGAAGTGCTTCGCGACATCGCCAACGACCGCGGCAACGTCCGCGGGTTTGGCACCGTCAGGAGTCGGTATACGAAACCGCTCCCCAAGCAGCTCACCCTTCTCAGTATCCACAGGCGCACCCTTGATACCGGAACCGCCAATGTCTATTCCAAGGATCTCCACGCTCTCGCCTCCTTCCGGGTTCGTCATAACTCGACGTCCGGCGAATGACGTCGAGGGTTTCACGTAACCTATATCCAGCCCAGTATAGCCAACGAACCCACCAAGTCAAAAAAAGACCCCCCGGGTCGCTGACTCGGGGGGGCACACTGCTAAGAAAGGACGTGAGACTACCAGTCCCGGCGACCGCCGCCGCCACCACCGCCGCCACCGCCGCCGCGACGCGGGCCACGGCTACCACCGCCGCCGCCACCACCGCCGCCGCCACGGCCGCCCTGCTGTCGTGGCTGAGCTTCGTTGACTCGGAGATTGCGGCCCTCGTGCTCCTTCTGATCCAGAGCCTCTATCGCAGCCGAACCTTCCTGCGCGTTGGGCATCTCTACAAAGGCGAACCCGCGGGAACGCCCCGTATCCCGATCCGTGATGACGTTCACTTCAGCGACTTCGCCATAGGCCTCAAAAAGCTCGCGCAGTTCGTCCTCGTTTGCCTGATACGACAGATTACCGACATAGATCCTCATCTCTCACCGCGTCCTTTCAGACTTCAGAAATACTGTAGCCGCGACCGTCACGACTTACGGCTCACCTTCTATTGTACACGTAGATTCAGTTTCTGCAACTCAGAAAGCCAACAGCCCAACGCTCGCCCTTCCGACGCCTGTCATCATAGCCGTCAGCGGTGAGCAGCAGGCCGGCAAGCGGGTTAGCTCTGCTTGTCCATACATCGGCAGATGCAAGCGTCGCGGGGCGACTTGGCTTCCGTCCAGCATGCGGTAGAATCATAACCCCGTGAGGAGGTGATCCGTGACAACTAAATACATATTCGTCACCGGCGGCGTGGTCAGTTCTCTCGGGAAAGGCATCACTGCTGCATCATTGGGACACGTCTTGAAAGCTCGTGGCCTGAACGTATCAATTCAGAAGCTCGACCCCTATCTGAACGTCGACCCCGGCACGATGGCGCCTTACCAGCACGGTGAGGTCTTTGTGACCGAGGATGGTGCTGAAACCGATCTCGATCTGGGGCACTACGAGCGGTTCATCGATGAGAACCTTGGCAAGCTGAATAACGTTACCACCGGCCAGGTTTATAACGAGGTGATCACGCGCGAGCGCAGAGGCGACTTCCTGGGCGGCACGATCCAGGTCGTCCCGCACGTCACCAATGAGATCAAGCGCCGCATCATCCGCGCAGCGCAGGAGTTGAAGGCGACGGTCGCCATCACCGAGATCGGCGGGACTGTGGGCGACATCGAAGGGCAACCTTTCCTGGAGTCGATCCGGCAGATGCGCAACGACGTGGGACGCGACAACGTCCTCTACATCCACGTCACGTTACTGCCCTATCTCAGCGCAAGCGGCGAGCTGAAAACCAAGCCAACCCAACACAGCGTGCGAGAGCTTCGCGGCATGGGTATCCAGCCGGATGTCATTGGCCTCCGATCGGACCTTCCGATCGACCGGGAGATACGAGAGAAAGTCGCGCTCTTCTGCGACGTCGACAGCGAGGCCGTCATTCCCCTCCTCACCGCACGCAGTATCTATGAGGTCCCGCTCATGCTCGAGAACGAGGGGCTGGGCGATCTCGTCGTCCGGCGGCTTGGCCTCACGGAAATGATCCAGCCGCCGCTCCTCGACGAGTGGTCAGCCGCCGTGGCCAAACTCAAGGCTGAACAGCCCAAAGTGAGGATTGCCCTTGTAGGCAAGTATGTAGAACTCCACGATGCTTATATGAGCGTACGTGAGGCCCTGATTCATGCCGGACTCCATCACGACCACGAGATCGATATCGACTGGGTGCACAGCGAGGATCTCGAGCGAGGCAAGAGCAAAGAGCGCCTGCTCCAGGCCGACGGCATTGTGGTGCCCGGTGGGTTCGGCTACCGTGGCATAGAAGGCAAAATCGTGGCAGCGAGGATCGCCCGCGAGAACCGGATCCCTTACCTGGGGCTATGCCTCGGCATGCAGGTGATGTGCATCGAGCTGGCGCGTCACACCCTGAACAGCGATGTGCCGAACAGTACCGAGTTTGAACCGAAGACCGCCCATCCGATTATCTCCCTGATGCCGGACCAACACGCCATCGCCGATATGGGCGGCACGATGCGCCTGGGTAGTTACCCTTGCCAGCTCAAACCCGGCACAAAGGCGCGGGCGGCCTACGGCACCGATGAGGTATGGGAGCGCCATAGGCACCGTTTCGAGTTCAACAATGCCTATCGCGACCTTCTCCATGAGGCGGGGTTGGACTACAGTGGTCTTTCGCCGGATGGGCGGCTGGTTGAGATCTCAGAAATGAGGGATCATCCATGGATGGTCGGTAGCCAGTTTCACCCCGAGTTCAAGTCGCGGCTGCAGCGCCCGCATCCGCTCTTCCGCGACTTTGTTGGTGCCGCAATCGAGCGCAAAGAGTCGAAGTAAAGGCAGATCCTCACTTCTGCCCTGCCCTCTCCCATCGGCGTAGACGCGATGGGAGAGGGAGAAATGCCTGCGACGCGGGCAGTCTACTCGGACAGCCGCACCTCGTATTTTTTCGCCATATAGTCGGGATAGTAGGATTCCTTTGCGCGGCGGAGCCCGGGCTCCCCGAGGTCCTGCTCCATGCCGATGTGGGGCGCCACGTCCTGCCATCGCTGAGCATAAGACTTGGTCATCATCGGATAAATGCCCTTGAACTCGGGGTTGGCCTTCTCCACGTGGATCACCGCCGTCCTCTCATTCAGGAGCTCGCCCAGAGCAATGGCCTGGACCTGTCCCTGGACGACGAGTGCGCCCCCATCCATCTCCAACGCGTCGAAGTTGTTCATGACGTCCAAGATGCCGGCGAATTCGTGCTGCAGGCTCAGGTCATCCTCGCACAGCCGTTGTTCACACCACACCTCTGCCAGGGCGATACACTGTGGGACTAGATCTGCCGTGATGGGTTGGTATTCGTGCCTGAAATAACGCATGAACTGATTAACGTGATTGCGCTTGGCGCTGTACTTCCTGCCGGGGAATTCCGCAAGGTCCTCGGTCCTATAGACGTAGTCAAAATGGTCGCGCGTCTCGGTTGTAACGAACCGGGCGTCACCGCTGACCTCGTCGGCCAGACGTTGTCCGGCCCGCGCAATCACCGGCGTCTCGGCACCTCGCTCCGCCTTCATCCACTGGAGGAAACGTTCCGCAACATCAGCTCGTGCTGCAAGGCCGATGGGTGGATACCCAAAGACACTGCCCTCTCGCTCATTGGCCACCAACAGCAGCAGTCCGTCGCAGATCGACCATTCATACCGGTAGTGCGATCGCCAGAGATAGAAGTTATTGAACGTCAGCTCTGAAGTACTGGACTGAAACTCCCAGATCCTGGGATGAAGCACCTCGCGGTCCTCAAGGCCCAGGCGTTTGAACTCAGGAAAGGTTGGAACATCACCCATCTATACGCCTCCTTACGGCTAGACACGGCATTGCGCACGGGCCGCCAGCCACGCGAGCAGCCGCTCGTAACTCGTTATCTCCAGGTCGGCAGGCGTCTCATGGGAGTCGGTGCCGAAGTAGCAAGTCATCACACCGGCCCGCAGGCCGGCGACAATATCCAGATCCCGATCGCCGATCGCAAGGCACCGAGACGGCGCCAGCCCGTTGCGGCGCATCAGCGCCAGGATCGAGGCAGGATCGGGCTTCCGCGGGAACGGGTCTTCTTCGGTGATGCAGTCCGCGAAGAGCGCCGCGAGACCGTGGGCCGTCAGCAGGCGCGTCAACGAGGCACGTCCCCGGTGGGTCACGACGTAGTTCGCCCCGCCTACCTCCACGACGTAAGCACAGACCTCTTGGACAAACGGAAACGGCGGCTGGAGCTCGGGTCCCGTCGCCTCGTACGCCTCCTCGAACTTCGATGATAGCTCGTCAAGGTCCAGGCTGTACGCAGTTGCCACCGTCGATAGCGCATGGGCCGTCGTCTGCCGGAAGAGTTCCATCAGCCGATCCGGCATCGCCCGGTGTCCGAGCGAGACCAGTACGCTCTGACACGCCGCCACAACCGCGGGATAGGTATCGAAGAGCGTCCCTCCCGCGTCCCATATCAACTGGTCGATCAAGCCACGTCCACAACCAACATGCCGGATGCACCCAATGGCTTCTGTGCCACGACAGTGCCGTCGGCCCGGACGACAAAGGCTCCCCCAAAGTAGCCCTCTCGAGAGGAGATACCTCCAGAGGAGACAGCATCCGGTAGTTCCCGGACATCGGCGAGGTAGTTGGCCATCAGTGCCGACGTGCCGACCGCCCTGACCCGCGCAGCATAGGCCGGCATCTCTTCGCTATCCCACCGCACTTGGCTCGTCCCACCGCCCGCGAAGCAGCGTGCAAATGGAAAGAGCAACCAGTCCGGCGACAGGGCTCGCGCCTGTGCGACGATGGCGTCATCGAAGAGATCCCCGCAGATCAAGAGCGCGATCTTTCCCCAGGGCGTCTCGACAGCGCCGACTTTCTCGCCCTGGCGATAGACATCGGGCGAGGCTCCTGCGCCGTGCCACTGCGGGCTGATGCGCCGGTACGTGAGTTTGACCTCGCCATCCGCGTCGATCAGGACCGCCGAGTCATAGAGGCTGTCCCCAACGCACTCCAACAGCCCAAAGGCAACCCACACCCCGAGCTCGCCTGCAGAGCGCACAGACTGCGTCGGTTGCCGGGCCGGGGATCGGCTGGCCCAGCGAAAGATCGTGCGCCGGATCGTCGTCGTTCACCAATCCCGTGAGCACCGCCTCCGGGAAGACTACCAGCTCGGCCCCCTGACTCACCGCCTCGCGGAGCATATCCATCATCGAGACAAGGTTCGCCGCCGGGTCCTTGCAGACGCGCACCACACCGAGGCCAGCCCTCACGCCTAGAATCCCTCCAGCTTGCCGAGGTCGACGATGCCATCGGCCAGCGCGGCGATCCGCTGCAGGAGCGCCAACCGCGCACGTCGTGAGAGGTGCCTCCTCAGCCATTACAAGTACCTTGTCAAAGAACTCCTGGATCACGGGTACCAGCGGTACAAAGGCGTTGAGGAATCCATCCACGTCACCTTCGGGGCCCACTTGTGCCTCGGCGACCAGGAGGAGGTCGTACAGCCGACGCTCCTCGGGCTCTACAAGCACCTGAGGTGTCAGCTCAAAATCCGGCTGGTTGCGCGTGATCCTCACACAGCGAGCGTAGTTATCGAGCAGGAGGCTCCAATCCTCGCGCATGATCCAGCGCGACAGTTGGTCTGCAGCCCGCAGAGCCAGAGTTGGATTCGCCCCTTGCTTGGCCAACACGGCGGCGACCACGTCATAGGCATACCTCGCATCGCGCAGGGTGCCCTCAAGTCGCCCCGCGACGAAGGCAAGCACGCTCTCCGGCGTGCCGGCGGGGGCCTCCACCGGCAACACCGCAATCGCCTGATCCACCAGATCCCCGATTGACAGCTCAATGCCACGCTCGATCAGGATCTGCACAATGCCCGATGCCGCCCTGCGAAGACCATAGGGATCAGCCGAGCCGGTAGGCGCCATCCCAACGGCAAACAGGCCCACCAACGTATCAGCGCGGTCCGCCAGGGCCAGCGCCACCCCGAGGTCACTCGCGGGAGGCCGGTCGCCTGCGGATCTCGGCAGGTAATGCTCATAGATCGCCTGGGCTACAGCCGGATCCTCTCCCGAGAGTAGAGCGTACTCGCGGCCCATGATGCCCTGCAGGCTCGTCATCTCGATCACCATGTGGGTCGCGAGATCTGCCTTGGCAAGCGCAGCGGCTCGACTCAGGAGGGCCGCATCGGGTCCCGTGATGCCAAGCTGCTCCCCAACCCAGGGCGCGAGTCGCTCCAGGCGCCCCGACTTGTCGAGCATCGAACCCAAGTCAGTCTGAAACGTCAACTTCGCCAGGCCGGCACGGTATGTCTCCAGCGGTCGCCGGCGATCTTGGTTGAAGAAGAACTCCGCGTCCGCATAGCGGGCGCGGATGACATCCTCATTGCCCTGCCGCACCAGATCCAGGTGCTCGCGCCCACCGTTACGGATCGTCACGAAGTGGGCCATGAGTTTTCCATTGGCGTCAAGAACAGGGAAGTAACGCTGATGCTTCTTCATCACAGCAATCAGCACGTCCTGCGGCAGCTCGAGGTAGCGGGCTTCGAAGCTACCCAACACCGCCGTGGGTACCTCGACCAGATGCCCGACCTCAACCAGCAACTCAGGATCATCCGGTATATGCCCGTTGGCCTGTGCGGCGGCGGCTTGAGCCTGCCGCGCGATCTCTGCGCGGCGCTTCTCGGGATCGAGGATCACGCCGTAGGAAGCCAGCGTGGAATGGTAGTCTTCCGCCGATGCCAGGGCTACGGGAGGCGAGCCCGCGGGTCGCGGGCCACGCGTAATGCGTCCGCTCTCCAACGCCGCATAGGTGAAGGGTATGACGCGCTCCCCCAACAATGCCGTAAACCACCGTATGGGGCGACTGAAGGCCACGCCCGTGTCGTTCCAACGCATCGACCGCGGGAAGTGAAGCTGCGCGACCCAATCGGGTAAGGCCTCCGCCAGGACAGCCAAGGCCGAGCGCCCCGCCACCCGCTGATGGGCGACGACGTAAGTTCCACCCTCGATTTCACGGACTTCCAGATCACCGACGTCCACACCGCGGGACCGAGCGAAACCCTCCGCGGCTCTGGTCGGCTTCCCATTCGCGTCGAATGCCGCACGGGAAGGCGGCCCCTTGAGCACACGTTCCTCGTCCGGCTGCATCGACGCCAGATCCTGGACGAAGACCACTAACCGGCGGGGCGTCCCCCAGATCTGCACATCGCCATGCGCCAGGCGCAGGGCATCCAGTGCGTCCGGGGTGAGGGTCCGTAGTTGCGCGAGGGCATCCGTGAGATGCGTGGTTGGGAGTTCCTCGATACCGATCTCGAAGAGGAAGGGAACCCGATCATCGCCGCTGGGCAGGGCGGCGGTCGCCACATCGCGCAGCGGAAGGTGCAGCATCGTACCCAACTGAGTTGGGCTGGACGTAAGCGTGTTCCGATCGCGCCACGGGAAGCCTGCGCGGTCGCGCTGCGCCAGATAGACTTCGGCGACGCGGCGTGTCAGGTCGCGCATCCGTTTGAACAGGGTGGCGCGTTCCGTGACGCCAACCGTACCTCGGGCGTCCAGTAGATTGAATGTATGCGAGCATCGAAGGATGTAGTCGAGGGCCGGCACTGCAAGCCCGTGATCGAGCGCCAACAGCGCCTCGGCCTCAAAGAGATCATACATCTGCAACAGCCGATCGACGTCAGCAAGATCGAAGTTGTACCGACAGTAGTCGATCTCCTGATCGCGCAGGATCTCGCCATAGGTATGTGACTCGTCCCATAAGATATCCCATACCGAGCGCTTATTCTGCAGAAACATCACAATGCGCTCGAGACCGTACGTGATCTCCACCGAAGGTATATCGAGCACGATCCCGCCGGCCTGCTGAAAGTATGTAAACTGCGTGATTTCCTGACCGTCGAGCCACACCTCCCAACCCAATCCCCATGCGCCGATGAGCGGGCTCTCCCAGTTATCCTCGACAAAGCGAATGTCGTGCTCATCCCGCCGGATGCCCAGGGCCTCCAGGCTCTGTAGATAACGTTCCTGGGGATCACCGGGGTCCGGCTTGAGGATGACCTGCATCTGCGTGTGCATCTGCATACGGTTGGGGTTGTCTGCGTAGCGACCATCATCGGCGCGGAAAGAGGGCTCCACGTACGCAACGTTCCAGGGCTCCGGTCCGAGCACGCGCAACACCGTCGCCGGGTTCATCGTGCCTGCCCCGACTTTCTCGTTGTACGGCTGCCAGATGAGTGCGCCCTGATCTGCCCAGTATTCCTGAAGCCGAAGTATCGCTTGTTGAAATGTCAGCATGTGATGGTCCTCTATGGTTGCTGTGATCGTTGTACTAGGAATTGGGCCGGATATCAGATAACCCTCACTGCTCCCAATCCCAAAAACCCAAATCCCCAATCCCTTGTCTCTCAGCGCATCATCCTCAGACTGCCCGGGCCGATACTCCAGATGATGGGTAATGTAGTGCTGCATCACACTGGCCAGCTCCGCAGCAGCGCCTTCGGGAAACGGGAACTGCTTGACCTCTTCATAGGTTCGTCGCTGCAGGGCCTGCAGCCACGATAGCGCACTCGGCGAAAGCTGCCGTACGCCGGGCTCCTGCCGGCTCGTCTTGAAACAGGATGGACAGAGAGCCCCACCTCGCTCGGGATCGATGCCATAGGGATTCCGATCCGTGGGACGAGGCCGCAGCTCCTGGGCGCAAAGCTCAGCATCTCCGTCGCCGACGCAGACGTGCCACTCGGGCCGAAATCCCGCCAGAGTCAGCAATCGCTGCTCGTACCACCGCACCAGCAGTTCCGGTGTCTCGTCCTGCGCCAGGGCCGTCAGCGTCCAATCCAGGAGTTCGTAGAGGCGCTCGTCGGCCTCCCGCTCAAAGAAACGCACGACCAACTCCCCCACGTAGCGAGCAAGCGTACCGCGTTCGAAGTCATCCTGGAGGGCCGGGCGCAGCACCTCAGCCTCGGCCTGGCTGATAATGTCCCAGGAGTTCTGCACGTGGGAGACAAGCATCTTCGTCCGCGCAAAAAGCTCCAGGTGACCGGCTTTGCGTGACCGTGGCTTGCGCGTCCCCTTGGCCAGGAGGTCAACACGTCCCTCGGGTGTCAGACAGACGATCACGCGGTCGGCCTCTCCGTAGTCTCGCCGACCGAGGACAATCCCCACAACCTGGTAGAGTCTCGAACGCACCGTTTCCTCAATCTGTGCGGCGCCACGTTCCTGCGCCCTCACAACACCCCCGATTATACCACGGCGAGCCGGTGATAGCCCTGGCGGGGCCAACCACGACGACTTGTGGAGGTCCACACCCGAGTCCCCGACGACGGTATGTCAAAGCTCGCGCCACGCATCCATGGCCATCAAGAGAACGTCCCAGACTGATCACGCTCAGACGCTTTCCGTCTCCCGACGCCCCACCCTCGACAGCGCCTCCCTCAGGGCGTTGACCAATTCGGGCTCCGCCCACTCGGTAAGTCTGAGGCGACGGCCCGCTGCATCTGTAGCCCAAAGGCGGGCAAGCGAGTAGACATCGGGAGGTGTGTCCTCGAATTCCTCCATCTCCACATCGAACGAGGCGACGTCGTTCAGCGGCAGACTCCAGGCGCTTCGTTCGCCGATGAACAGCCACGACCGGGAACGCTGCACCTCTCCGCCATCAGGCAGCCGCTCCAGCGATCCCCCATCGACCAGGGGTGTGGTCACAGCCAGCGTGCTCGCGACGACAAGTCCAAGGGCTACCAGCCCCACGGTGACCGGCCATCGCACCGGACTCGGCGAAGGAAGGACCAGCCCAACCAGGCATAGGGTACCGATGAGCAGGCCGATCAGGATCCTCACCAGTGGGGTCCGCCCCTGCCAGGTGACCCGGCTGTGGTTCTCCTCGGTGATATCGATGTGCATTCGCAACTCCCATGACGCTCAAACTCAGCAGTGTAGTATACCGCACCTCACTTGATCAGCAACGCAGTCAGCGTATAATAGAGGTGTGGCCATCAACAACATGGAACGACCCAATATCGCTCAGTGGGGATGCCTGGCCATGCTGCTCGGAGCGATCGTCCTTACCATTGTGGGCGCTATTTGGCTGTTTATGAAGCCGGCCGCAGCGCCGGATGGACCGGTGCCCACAGCGGTGATCCAGACAACCACACCGACGCCCATCGCCACCAGGCTGCCAACACCAACACCGCTACCAGTTGTGCCGGGAGCGATTGGTATTGGCGTCCGTATTACGGTCAGCGGGACAGGCGATGTCGGGTTGAGCATTCGATCCGAAGCCGGTACGGATGCGGAACGCGTCACAGTCGCTCAGGAAGGCGAGCAGCTTCTGGTCGTCGGTGGGCCCAAACAAGCGGATGAGTACACGTGGTGGTTCGTCCGGGATGAGCTGAATCCCGATCGCGAGGGTTGGGCGGTCGCGGACTTCATGCACCCGTCTGAGTAGGCGCTGCTATGCCCCAGGAGATCGAGGCAGTCAGCACCCGGATCCAGCGCCTGCGCGATGAGATCCGCTTTCACAGCCACCGGTACTACGTGCTCAACCGCCCCTTGATCAGCGATGGGCAGTTCGACGCGCTGGTAGACGAGCTCCGCACACTGGAACAGGCACATCCGGAGCTGATCACGCCGGACTCCCCAACACAGCGTATCGGCGCTCAACCCGCGGAAGGATTCCAAAAGGTCGAGCACCCGGCGCCGATTATGAGTCTGGACAAGGCAACGAGCCGCGAGGAGCTGAGACGCGTGGCACGCACGTATCAGCAAGCTCCTGCCTGAAAATACGCCCCCCCTGTCCTACGTCGTCGAACCCAAGCTGGATGGGCTGACCGTTGTACTCCACTACCGCGACGGACAGTTTGTGTTGGGTGCGACGCGTGGCGACGGGCAGGTGGGCGAGGACATCACGGCCAACCTGCGCACGCTTCCCACGGTCCCGCTGCGGATTCCCGTGGACCCGGAGGGTCCGGAACCACCGGCGTACCTCGTGGTCCGCGGAGAGGTCCTGATCTACCTTGAGGACTTCGAAGCGCTCAACGCCACACTGACCGCCGCAGAGCAGTCCCCATTTGCCAACCCCCGCAACGCCGCTGCCGGCTCGCTACGCCAACTCGACCCCAAGGTCACGGCCCAGCGCCCGCTGCGGTTGCTCGCCTACAGTATCGTCGTCAGCGACCCTCCGCCGCCGACCACCCAGACCGCAACGCTGACCGCGCTCAGATCGTATGGCTTCCCGATTCCTGACGAGATCGAGAGCTTCTCGGACCTGGGTGAGGTCGCCGATTACTGCGCGTCGATGGTCGACCGCCGGGAGTCGCTGAGCTATGAAGCCGATGGCCTGGTCATCAAGATAGACGACCTCCAGGTGCAGGAGGCCCTTGGCGCGGTCGGCGGGCGTCCACGCGGGCAGGTCGCTTACAAGTTCCCGGCCCAAGAAGCCGTGACCACGCTTGAGGGTGTCGAGTTCTCGGTGGGGCGCACGGGCATCATCACGCCCACCGCGAAGCTGGCCCCGGTGCCCATCGCCGGCGTCACGGTGAGCAACGCCTCGCTACACAACTTCGATTTCATTGACGAGCGCGATATTCGCATCGGGGACCGCGTGGTGGTCAAGCGCGCAGGTGACGTCATCCCTTACGTCTTGGGCCCTATCCTGGACGCACGCGACGGCGACGAGCAGCCGATCCTCCCGCCCGAGGTCTGCCCGTCGTGCGGGGAACCCGTCGTCCATCCTGAGGGCGAGATCGCCTACTATTGCATCAACACCACCTGTCCCACGCAACTGGTCCAGAAACTGACCTACTTCGCTGCCCTTCTGGATATCGAGGGCATCGGTGATCGTACGGCAGTCCAGTTGGTCGACCGTGGTCTGGTCCACGATCCCGCCGACCTCTATACGATCACGAAAGGGCAACTCCTCGAACTCGAGGGGTATGCCGACAAGAAGGCCGACAATCTCCTGGGCGCTATCGCTGCGTCAACGGCGCAGCCATTTGAGCGTGTTCTGGCCGCGCTCGGCATTCGAGGCGTAGGTGGCACGGTAGCCGCACTCCTGAGCAGCCGCTTCGCCATCGCTGGACGCCCTTCGATCGGCGTCTGCCGAGGACATCGCCGGCGTCGAGGGGCTGGGGCCGATCACGGCCCAATACATCACCGATTGGTTCTCCCGGCCTCGGCACCAGGAGATGATCTCTAAGCTGCGGGCAGCCGGCCTCACGCTGCAGGCAAGCGCGACCGCGCCGCGGGCGGC
This sequence comes from uncultured Chloroflexia bacterium, assembly GCA_963775195.1. GTDB lineage: Bacteria > Chloroflexota > Anaerolineae > B4-G1 > SLSP01 > PWVB01. Next base: position 847,813 of record CAVZIC010000013.1, on the reverse strand, counting down.
GGGGCCACAGACGCTGGACGGGCTGACCTTCGTCATCACCGGGACGCTCTCGCTGCCCAGGGACGAGGTCCGGTCGTGGATAGAGTCCCTGGGGGGCAAGGTGTCCGGCTCTGTCACCAGCAAGACTGACTACCTCGTCATCGGCGGAGACCCGGGAGGCACCAAGTACAACCGCGCCCAGGCGCTGGGGACGCCGATGCTGACCGAGGATCAACTGGTGGACTTGGCCGGCGTTCCGTTGAGCTGAGCCGCCCACCCTGCGGATGGCTCTGACAGCAAGCGGCTGAAAGACGCCGAGAGCTACGCGGGCTGGCCTTCCGCGGCGATGAGTACCGGCGCTCGACCATCGCGGCCCGGCCGAAGGGCGGCCAACCCACAGGGTCATAGCCTCACCTCGGGCCGTCTCCGTCAGCGGTGTCACCTCCTTCGCGGGTCTGAAGAGAAGAGTCATCAGGTCCGCGCACCGGCTACCCTAACGCGGGGATCAAGCTATCATGCGCCCAGGATCTGGCGCACGAAGATCGTGGTCACGAATGCGAGGAAGCAACATGAGCCTATTCACAAGTGCAGCAGCCATCGGATCTCCCAGACAGCACCATCGCGGATACATCGCGAATGACCTCCAGTGGATCGAGGGCGACCTGGAGACACTGGGGAATCCCTACAACTACATCAACCAGGACGAACTGGATGTGTTCACCATTGGTGATGCACGGATCTCGCCGTGGTCCTTCACGGGTCTTCCGACCAGCCGCGCCGCGCAGATCATGGTGCGACGGGAGAGCACTCAGTTTCTCATCTTCACCGCCGACGAGACGGTAGCACTATTTCACGAGCCCCCTCACACGGAAATCCTGATCCTGAACTCACCGCTTGCCATCCTTCGAGGCCGCTTGCCGTTTCTCAGCGAGGCCAGGGTGACGAACTTCATGGATTTCTGGAAGGGCGACTTCATACCGGTGATGGAAGTCCAGATCCATTACCTCGCACCCGGAACGGCCGATATGCCACCGCGCGCTCGCCTGCTCTACATCAACAGAAGAGCAATTCAGAGCTACGTCACTGCCTAGGCTCACTGTGAGAACACCAGACGGGCGCGAGTGCCCATACTACTACGCGGACGCGCACCGCAAGGCCAGGCTCCTCGAAGTCTGTCATCTGCTTGATGGGACCACGGATAGCGCGCAATGGACTTCGCGGCTCTGCACGTCGTGCCCCACCCCGGACATATCGCAGGCAAACCGGTGCGAGACGATGGTGTTGCACGCCCGCATCGACAAGCCTCAGTGGCGCTTCTGGGCTCGGGCGAGGATGGTGGTCACGGCCACCTGCACAAAGAGCGGAGGCTCGGTCCAGGACCCGATGGTCGGGTGTGGCCTCTGCCACCCACCGCTGCAGTTTGTCGTCCATCCAGATTCCGATACCCCAGAAAGAGAGGAAAGCGAAGTATGAAGGACAGAGTCAGGGTTGGCGTCATCGGTGGCTCCGGGCTCTACCAAATGGAAGGTCTGGAAAACATCCGAACCGTTGCGATCGATACACCGTACGGTAGTCCCAGCGATGCCATCGTGATCGGCGAGATCGAGGGTATCCCGGCGGCATTCCTGCCGCGGCACGGGCGCGGTCACGTTCTTACGCCGACAGAGGTACCCTATCAGGCAAACATCCACGCCCTCAAACAACTGGGAGCGAGTCAGATTGTCAGCGTGTCCGCGTGTGGTTCTCTTCGCGAACACCTGGCACCCGGCGACATCGTGATACCCGACCAGATCTTCGACTTCACCAAGCTGCGCTCGAGCACATTCTTTGGCGAAGGGCTCGTCGCCCACGTCTCGGTCGCGGATCCCTTCTGCCCGCAGCTCTCCGAGGCACTCGCGGTCGCAGTCGAGGCTTCCGGCGGCTCGGTGCACCGGGGTGGGAGCTACATCACGATCGAGGGGCCACGCTTCAGTACCAAGGCCGAGAGTCGGGTTTTCCGCGCATGGGGCATGGACATTATCGGTATGACGGCCAGTCCCGAGGTTTTCCTTGCCAGGGAGGCCGGCATGTGCTACACGACGATGGCGCACGTGACCGACTACGACGTCTGGCACGAGTCCGAAGAACCCGTCACCGTCGAGATGGTGATCCGTCAACTGAACGCCAATGTGGATCTCGCCCAGGACGCTATCCGCAGGCTGATCCCGCAACTGGCAAATGCCACCTCCACGTGTGAGTGCGGAGAGGCGCTAGCCGCAGCCTTGATCACCGACAGAGGCCGCATTCCCGATGCGACCAGGCGCAAAGTTTCGCTCTTGACCGGCTCTTACCTGCCCGAGGCTTGACCGGCATCTAGGGTATGGGTACACGACCGATCCCTCGCCGGAGCGTCTGGCGCGCCATGCCGGACAAGACGGTGAGTACCCTTCTCTTCACTGCGTCAGCGCTGTTTATGGCGGTGGGGCTGGTCACGCTGCATTTCGCACCCAGCCCCCAAGGGCTTGACGTCTGGCATCTGCTCGCGGTTGGGCTGGGCTGGGCGGCTGCCTGGGGTGGCAGCGTGTGGCTCCTGAGCTCGCGTCGCGCTGAGTTCGATCGCATCCTCCTGCCGCTCGTCGCCTTGCTCACCGGGTGGGGGCTGCTGATGCAGGCGCGATTGGCCCCATCGATGCTTTACAGGCAGGTGCTATGGCTGCTGATTGGGTGCAGTGTGATGTGTGCAGTCGCGCTGACGCCTGGGCTGCCCCGGTTGCTTCGTCGCTACCGCTATACGCTCTTGACAGCAGGAATACTTCTCCTTGGGGCGACACTCGTCTTTGGCGTCAACCCCTCCGGCTACGGTCAGGAGCTGTGGCTCGGCGCGTTTGGCGTCTACGTGCAGCCATCCGAACTACTCAAGCTCCTGCTGGTCATCTATCTGGCAGCTTACCTTTCCGACAAGCGAGACCTGCCAAGAATGAAGACCGTGGGCCGGCCAATGTGGATGGCCGTGCTGGGTCCGATGGCGGCTATGGTTGGCCTTGCCCTACTTCTGCTGGGCTGGCAGCAGGATTTGGGCGCAGCGCTGCTCTTCTACCTCACGTTTGTGATGATGGTATACCTCGCATGGGGCAATGGCTGGTACGTCCTGCTGAGCTTGGTATTCTTCCTTCCGATTGGACTTGCTGGCTACCTCCTCTCAGATAGAGTCGCCCTGCGTGTCGGCATCTGGCTGGATCCCTGGGCGCCCGCACAGGCCGATCGCGCTTTCCAGATTCTTCAATCGCTCTTCGCCTTCGGAGCGGGCGGACTCATCGGACAGGGACTGGGGCAAGGCGCCCCCGGCTTGATCCCAGCCGTGCACACGGACTTTGTCTATGCCGCTCTCGCCGAGGAATTCGGGGTAGTTGGCACTATCGCAGTCCTCCTCCTCGTAGCAGCCGTCGTCTACAGGGGAATCCGCCTGGCACAGCAGTCCGAATCCACGTTCGAATCGCTGGTTGCAGGAGGTATCGCTGCCCTGGTAGGCGTTCAGACCTGGGTCATCGCGGGTGGCAACGCCAAGCTGATCCCAATCACCGGGGTCACGTTTCCTTTCTTGAGCTACGGAGGCTCCTCACTGCTGACGATGCTAACCGCGGTCGGCCTCCTTCTGAATCTATCCGCTCCGCACGCGCTACCCATCAGTCTGACGCTTGAGCCGGGACTGAATCGGCCGCTGCGTGACACCGCAGGTCGCCTTGGCCAGGGCCTGCTTGTGCTTTTCGGGAGCTTGTCCCTGATCACCGGCCTGTGGTCGTTGGTCCGCGCTCGGGAGCTACAGGAATATCCCAGCAACCCGCGGCTCGTCCTTTCTGAAAGTCGCATACGGCGGGGCGCAATCCTCGACCGTAATGGGGAAGGCCTGGCAGATATCGTCCTTGATGATCGAGGCTACGTCACCCGGAGTTACCTGCTCCCTGAAGCGTCGCCGATCGTCGGGTTCTCGACGCTTGCCTACGGCACCAATGGCATTGAGGCTGCTTGTGACGCCCGGCTGCGAGGCGACGTCGGCCTTTCGGCATGGGAAGGACTGCGCCGGAGTTTGCTGCACATCGACCCGATCGGTCGTGACGTGCGACTGACTATTGATGCCCGCCTTCAGGCATACGCAGAGGATCGACTCCAGGGCCTCACGGGCGCGGTGGTCCTGGTGGATGCCCGCACCGGGGAGATCCTGGCGCTGGGGTCTTCGCCGGCCTACAACTCAGCAACGGTGGCGGAGGAGTGGCCGGAGCTGAGCGCCGCTGCGAACTCACCCTTCCTTAACCGTGCCACTCAGGGTCTCGCCCAGCCCGGTACGATTCTCCAGCCCTTCATCCTGGCCTCGGCACTACAACAGGACTCAGCCCTTCAGCCCACGGAACCGATCACGCAGGCTGTAACGTTCAATGGCCTCACCGTGGTCTGCAGCGGCGTGCCCGCTGACGAAAGCTGGGGCGCTGCGCTCAGCGCTGCCTGTCCCTACCCATTCAAGCAGGCAGCGCGCGCGATGGGCAGCGCTGCGTTCACCGAGAGCCTCGCCCGCTGGGGATTGCTTGACGCTCCGACACTCACTCTCCCTACCGTAGCCTCGGATCTCCAGGAGCGGCCGCTTGAGCCTGCTGAAGAGGCCCTGGGGCAGGGCAACCTTCTTGTCACGCCCCTGCAGATGGTGCAAGCGATGGCCGCACTGGGCAATGATGGCGTCCGGCCTCCATTGAGCGTACTCGAAACCCCGCTGGACGGGTGCACACCCACTGGATCCTCCACCGGCGTCGGTGTCCGCGTCGTAGACGCGGAGATAGCAGAACAGGTACGGCAGATGCTGGTCACGTACCCTGGCGCCGTGGGGCACCTGGGCACCTCCTTCGCCGGACCTGGCCGCCAGCAAGCATGGTTTGTCGGCCTGAATTCGGCCAGTGTGGCGCGCTACGCTGTCGTCGTGCTGGTTGACCGGATGGAGGATCCACAGCTCGCTGCTGACATCGGCACGGACCTCCTGAGGCTACTGCCCGAGCTGCAACGTGCAGAGGCTACCGCCCCCGACTAGTCCCCGAAGCTCATAGTCAGTTTCTAACTCTTCACCTGTTTTTGGTTTGACAAGCCTTCATTTTCCAATATTATATAGTTAGAGTGTAGGCAGACTCTGTCTGAACCTTGATCTCATCTTATGTCTTGCCTAGCCAGGTTGGGGACCTCCCTCTGCCTGGCTGGTGATCGCCACCTAGCGGAGTTGCCGAGGAGCACGATATGAGCGAAACGATCCTACTGGTTGAAGACGATGAGGCACTGGCGCAGCTTGTACAGCTCTTGCTGGAACGCGCCGGATACACGGTTCAGGCAGCAAACAGCGGCGAAGCTGGACTCAAGCTTGCTCGCGAGAGTGCGCTGAGTCTCGTCTTGCTCGACATCCTGATGCCCGACATGGATGGGTGGCACGTCTACGAGGCACTCCGGCGAATTACCGATGCGCCGGTACTCTTTCTGACGGCCCTGGGCGATGAGCACAACATCACGTACGGCCTGGGGCTCGGGGCAGATGACTACATTGTGAAGCCGTTTGGCTACAAGGAACTGGTGACCCGTGTAAAGGCCGCACTCTCGCGCGCTCGGCGCGCACGCGGTGAGCAGACGGTGTTTGAGACGGGCACGCTCCAGGTCAACCTTGATACCCACGAGGTCAAGATCGACAATCGCGAAGTCAGCCTTACGCCTACGGAGTTCCAGCTGCTCTCGGCGCTCGTCCAGGATGCCGGCCGTACCGTCACTCACGACACGCTACTTCGACGAGTATGGGGGCCCGAGTACTCAAACCGGCGCGACTACCTAAAGCTCTACATCTGGTACCTGCGCCAGAAGATCGAGAAGGACCCCCGCGACCCCGAGCGGATCATCAGCGAGCGCGGCCAGGGCTACCGCCTGGTCGTTGAGCCGCAGGAGGTCGAGGCATAGATCGTGCTCCTCAGTGAGGTACTCCAGTCGAGGGGCGCCTGGCGCTTCGATATTCGCTCGGCCATCATCGGTGCCATCCTCGCCTGGATAGTAGTGGGGGCTCTCTACAGCCAGCGCACCGTCGTGCGCCGGCTGGTCCACAGCCTCTGGGAGCCAGTCGCAGCATGGCGCCGCAGGCAAAGAGCCAGCCAGGCAGAGAAATACGCTACGGCCTTGCAGGAGACGCTCAGGCGTCTCCTGCTGCTTGAACCCGCGCTGCCCGATCTGGTCCTCAGATCGCCTGCATACCAGGCGCTTGCTCCGCTGCCGGCAAGCGTGGCTGAGGCAACACTGGCCCCACGTACGCTAAGCGTGCCGCAGTCTGCGCTGTTGGCCGGGCACCCGAAACTCGTTCTCACGGGAACACAGGGAACCGGCCGCACGGCTGCGCTGATCGTCACGGCAAGAGAGCTCATGAGTATGGACCACGTCAAGACCGATGGCAGACCGCCGCGTCTACCAGTATGGATTGACCTGGCATACCTCCCGCAGATGAAGAACAAGCGGAGAGCGACGGCGGCGGACCGGCTCGTGGAGTTGGCGACGGCCTTCCTGCCGGCGGTGCTCCCATCCTGGCTCGCCCAGCGCCTGCGGCGAGAGCCGTGCGTCGTACTGATAGACAACTGGGAGATGTTGGCCCAGGATCAGCGTGTGCAAGTCGCGGGATGGATTCGTGACGCTAGTGGGAGCTTCGATGACGTCGCCTGGATTGTGGCGAGCGCGCCGGAAGGCTTCGGGACGCTCGTGGAGGAAGGTTTCGTGCCCATTGAGCTTGGGACGAGGATGGATCGGGCCAGGGCCTCAGGCCTATATCGAGCTTGGCGCGAACTACTCGCGAAAAGTGCCCCACCTAGTGATGACGACGTCCCGGATGCTATCCTCATGGCAGCAGATGCCGGCGCGCCCCTCTGGGAGCTTCACCTACGCTCATTTGTGCACCTGGAGACCGAGGAGCTGCCGGAGCGACCGGTCGAAGTTGTCGATCGCGCGCTGCAACTGAAGATGGAAGCCGTCGACCTCGGGCGGATGCCGGAGGATGCCGCCGCCCAGGCAAGGGAGACTGCCCTACTTGCCATGGTGAAGTTTGCTGTGGCGCAGCGGCTGGAGGGTCAGACTATCTCCGACCAAGCGCTGCACAGCATCATTGCGACCAGCATGCCGCCTAAGCCTGATCATGCGCGGCGATTGGAGGCCGCTGTTCACAAGCTCCTGACGGCGAGCGGGCTACTGCGTGCGGAAGGCAAGGATTGGCGAGTCGCGCACAAGATATGGGCGGACTACCTGGTCGCGATCCATCTCGCCGAGAGCGAAGAGGGCAATGTCACTGTCGAGGCTCACCTGAATGACCCGACCTGGGACGTGCTCACCGAGTTCTATGCCGGCATAGCGGATGTTGGGGCCATGGTACAGACGCTGGCTAACCAGGCCGCAGTAGAGGTCGATGAGCGCCCCCTGCTGCGGGCAGCACGCTGGGGAGTTTCGGCGGATCCGGAACAGCCCTGGCGAAAAGCCCTCAACAAAGTGCTCGCCCAGGCCTTGATGCGGGAGACGCTTGACACAGAAAGCCGGCTGGCGCTCACCCACGCGCTGGCACTGGTCGCCGGCGATGGGGCACGGGCGTTCTTCGTTCGAATGCTGGTGCAGGCCTCCCCAGGTCTTCGAGCCGCATCCCTGCGGGGATTGGGCTGGTGCGGCGAGATCCGCGACATGGCCGTTCTCGCCGCAGCTTTACGCGACCAGGACCGGAATATCCGCGAAAGTGCCGTCAGGGCACTGCACGATCTGGGCACCCCCGGCGCCATAGCTTACCTGGTCGAGAGCCTGCCCCAGGTGGACGAAGAGCTGATGCCCGTCATCGCAGAGGCGCTCGCAGCCTCACCAGAGGGCGGACGCGCACTGGATGAAGCCGTCAGACACCCTGATCTTCTCGTCCGACGCGCTGCGGCCCTCGGTCTAGGTCACGTCAATGACACATGGGCGAGAGAGCGGCTGTTGGAGATCGCGCGCGAAGACGCAGAATGGCTCGTGCGCTCAGCGGCAGAGACAGCCCTGCAGGCGCACGACGAGCACGCACACCACCTCGTCAGGATACCGCCGCCGCCACAGCCGGATCGGCTCGATTGGCTCATCGGCTGGGCAGCCCGCCAGGGCACCGGGCTCGGAGTTGGAGAGGCTGCGGTAGCGATGTTGGTGCGCGCTGCGCAAGAAGGCAACGTCGACGCCAAGGTACTGAGTGCTCTTACGCTGGCCCAGATCGGCAGAGAGAATGATCTGCGAGTCCTGACGCCGCTCATGGGCAATCCGGATCCCGGTGTGAGTCAGACGGCAGCTTGGGCGACCCAGAAGATCAGGCAGCGTTATCGGCTTGCCGAGATGCCGGTGACACCGAGCGACTGATTCCTCCGGGCGGATAGGCGATGGTCCGTCAGTCCCTGCGCAGGGTCACGCCGGGTCGGGCTCCCAGGTTACTACGTGTCCATCCCCGGACAGAATCTCGCGGGCCAACGCCAGATAGGCCACAGCGCCCAGCGAACGGGGAGCGTAGCAGACACCGGGCTCCCCATAGCTCGGGGCCTCGCTCAGGCGTACGCTGCGGGGAATCACCGAGGCAAACACGCGCTTCGGGAAGTAACGCCGGACCTCCTCCACGACCTCGTGCGCCAACGTAGTACGTCGATCGTACATCGTCATCACGACACCGCGAAGCGCCAGGTTCTTGTTCAGGCCACGCTGCACCAACGTGATCGTATGTGTGAGCTGGGTCAAGCCCTCAAGCGCGAGATACTCACACTGAACCGGGACGATCACGCCCTGTGCCGCGACCAAGGCGTTTACGGTAAGCACACCCAAGCTGGGGGGTGAGTCAATCAGGAGATAGTCATAGCCCTCGACCGCCGCCAGAGCCGTTGTGAGTCGTGCTACCCGGAGATGTGCGGGCTCGGAATTCAGCTCAACCGCGGCACCTGCAAGGCCGGGGGTGCTGGGCACCAGCACCAGGCCGTCCCACTTCGTGGCCTGCTCAATCTCCGCTATCGAGGCCCCCCCGACCAGCGCGTCGTAGATCGAGCAGTCCAGCGAGCGCGCATCCAGGCCCAGGCTGGTTGTGGCATTGCACTGGGGATCGATATCGACAACCAACACGCGAAATCCCCAACCAGCCATGGCAGCAGCCACGTTGACGACTGTCGTCGTCTTGCCCACACCACCCTTCTGATTCGCGAACGCATAGCGGAGCGTCATCTACTGGCTACGCGTCCCTGCGAAGATCCAGATCCCGACAGATCGCCACGTCAGTCGAACCGGGCACTCCTCTGGTCCCGGCCCGAGCGACGGATCTGGAAGCCAGGCACGCAGCAAAGTGGGCTGCCTCCATAGGGGGCATCCCTGACGAGACCGTGTCGAACAGGGCCGCCGCAAAGATGTCGCCGGCACCTGTGGGATCGACCTCCTCGACCTGCAGCGCCGGGAAAGGATTCGGGACACCATCGAGGAAGACGATGCCGCCCCTGGCCCCCATCGTGACGACGAGCAAGTGGGTCAATCCGGCAATCCGTTTGGCCCTCTCCCAGTTGCCCTGGACGTCATCCAGGCTGAATACTACCGCTGAGGCCCTGCGCAGCGCGACGTCCTCAACATGCCACGGGTGGGGATGCACTCGACCCTCGCCGTTCTGTGACCGCATCCATCCCTGCGGCGTAATGCCGACGAAGGTGCAATCCGAGAATGACGTGATCAGGTCCGGACTGCACTCACCAATCACCGGACCGATGTGTGCGACACGTGGGCTTCGCCAACTCGCAGGCACCGACGCACCGGAGAGAGGATTGGCCAATCCGTGGACACGTTGAGAGCGACTGCCGTTCACGTACGTGTTCGTGAAGGTCGTCGTCCTGGCAGCCCGGTCGCAGGATACGGAGACCGAACCGTTGAATACGGAGAAATCGAAGTCTGCACCGGCGCTCGTCAGAATCCCGACGGAACGACGAAGTGCAGCTACCGTCAACGCAGCATACGATACCGTTCCGCCGATAGCGTAGGAATCATCGGACAGCACGTCGTGCGTGACGTGACCGATAGCCAGGTAGTCGACGGGCACTACCACCCCATCACAGTCCGTGAGGATCTGCCATACAACATCTGGCTACGAGACGAGCAGTTATCGACACGTTGCTGGCCGTCCCGGCCATCATCCTACCGCCTGTCGGCTTCTGAGTGGGACACAGGGACGATCGTCACAGCGCGATCTTGGCCTTTGCCAACGCTCTCGGTGGTGACCCGCTCGTCATCACGCAGGACAATATGGATGATACGTCGCTCGTGAGCGGGCATCGGGCGTAGACGTACGGTCTGCCCTTTCTCCACGGCCTCATCGGCCTTCGCCTGTGCCATAGATTCCAGGCTCCGACGCCGTCGTCTGCGGTAGCCATCAGCGTCGACCACAACGTTGTAGTCGCCATCAACACGATGATAGATAAGCGCCCGGAAGAGATACTGAACGGAGTGCAGATTGCGCGCACGCGGTCCGACCAGCGCATCCGCGTCCTTGCCGGCGAGCGACACCCACAGAGTGGGCCGATCCTCATCGATCCACTCGACGGTCGATGTCACATCCATACCTGGGAGCATATGGGCCATGATATCTTCAGCAATGGCCGCCAGATTGGCCCGGTCCAGACCATCTGACGGAGGCGTGCGCTGTTGCGGCGTCGTCTGATGCGGCACAGGCTCACCAACCGCCTGACCGCCCTGGTCGGCACGTCCCGGGACCTCAGGCTCGGCATGGGCGGGCGCCGCCTCCGCGGACGCTGATTCCTCCGCCGCAGCGACAACCGGACCCTCATCCGCGACGACCGGGACCACTACCGGGGACGGCTCCGGGACTTGCTCCGATGTCTCCGGCGCCTTGAGCTCCCCGGAGGTCGGCTCCACGGCAACTGCACTACCGGATATCGGTCTGGTCGCGGGTGCCGCCGTCGTCACCGGCGGTCGCGAGGCACGCACAAGGCGCACCTTTGCCTCACGCGACCCGATCCCGAGGAACCCGTGACTGCCTTCGTCCAGAACCTCGATCTCTACTTCATCACGGGTCGCCATAAGCCGAGTCAGCCCGACGATAATCGCTTCCTCCACCGAGGGAGCTGTTACCTCAACCGAATCGTCTGATCCCATCTATCCATCCTCCTGCGCACGTAATGGCACCCATGTACCAGACCGGAGTGCGTCCGTAGCCTGTCTCTACCGTGGCAGGATGACTGTCTCCGCCACAGTAACCTGCGGGCCTATCCGCGCTCTGTGTTAACCCTTCGAAGCTGCTGCCCGCTTCGGCGATCTCTGAGGGGCCTTCTGCTTTCCCGCATCATCCGTAGGTGCGACCGTCACATAGTGCCGCCGGAAGAGGAAGTACTGCAGAACCCCTACCAGGTTTGAGATCAGGAAGTAGATGGCGAGCCCCGATGCATATGTGGCCGAGAAAAACCCGGTCATCAGCGGCATCATAATCATCATCTGCTTGCTCATCGCCGCCGCCTGTGGATCGGCAGCGGGTGGCGTCAACAGCTTCTGGTAGTACCACGAAGTGATCACCACGAGGACCGGGAGCACGTAGAATGGATCCGGCAATGCCAGGTCCAGCCACAGGAATTGGCTCTTCAGGGGAAGCAGCGTGCTAAGCCCCGGGATCCACCGGTAGATGTCACTGGGCAGTGCCAGTAATTGCAGGGGCGTGGCGGCCAATATGCGAATGATGGCTTGGTACAAGCCGATCATCAAAGGCAACTGGATCACCAAGGTCAAGCATCCTCCGAGTGGATTGATGCCGGCCTCACGATACAGCCTCATCTGCTCCTGGGACAGCTTCTCCCGGTCATCCTTGTACTTCTTCTGGATCTCATCCAACTTCGGCTTGAGCTCTTGCTGCCGCTTGGCGCCCTGTTGCTGCTTCACCTGCAGCGGCGTCAGTGCCAGCCGCAGAAGAAGGGTCACCATAGCCACGGCAACTATCGTCTGATGGCCAAGGAACTCATAGAGCAGCAGCATTAGGTTAATAACCGGTTGTATCAAAACAGCATTAAACACGATGCAATCTCCTAATCAGTTCATCCAGTCTCGTGCACTCACTTGGCCGCGACTTCTGGTGCCGACCACAGCAGATCTCCGGTGGCGAAGTCAAAGGCCTGGATACGCTCCGGGACCAAGATGGGCATGGTGTAGAGCCTCTGTGCATCGGCAACAAGGTCACCCGGCAAGCGACCCGGGTTCGCGGGCGGCGTACCCCAGTTCTGCTCCAATGTGGCCGTCGCCGTGTCGATCGCAAAGACCAGGCCCTTCTCATAGCCCGCGACGTACAGCAGGGTGCCGTCAGGGTTCAACGCAGGGCGACCGTGAACGACATCCCCCACAGCTACCGGTGCACTCCAGACCATCGTCTGCGTCACAACATCCAGTGCATAGACGTTGCCGCTCACATCAGCGAAGTAGAGCACACCGTTCTCCAACACAGGCGTCGCCCACAGCCAGTCACTGGCGTCGAAGGTCCATGCGATTTCATGCTTGGCAATGTCAACGCGATAGAGGTGGGAGGCGAAATCACCCAGCCAGAGGGCGCCGTCGGCGTAGACCGGCGTCGCTGCGATAGCGCCATCGAACTCCAGGCGCCATAGCTCCGTCCCTGTCGCCAGATCGAGAGCGTAGAGACGATGATCTAGGGAGGCGACATAAGCGACATTGTCAATGACAACAGGGGTCGCCCACACGCGGTCGTGCGTCGCGAACTGCCATGCCTCGGTTCCATCCTCCAGGTTGAGCGCGTAGACCTTGCTATCACCGTTGCCGATGATGAAAAGCCCATTGGCCACCGCACCGGACCCAACGTATTGGCCTCCCGCACCTGGGAAAGACCACAGTTCATCGGGTACCTCGGTTGCAGAGGCCCCCAGCTGGAGTGCATAGACGGTGTGGTCCGAAAACCCGGCGACCAACAGCAGTCCGTTGCTACCGAAGTCGGGGGCCAGCACCGGCGTTGAATAGAATGGGCCCACGCCCTTCTCTGCAGCCGTGGGGAAACTCCAATAGAGCTTGCCGGTTTCGGCATTCAGCGCCTCAATCTGCTCCAGGTCGGCGGCGTACAACGTACCATCCACAGAGATCAGACCGGGCCAGCTCGATTGACGGAGTCCGCCGGAACATCCCGTCAACGCAATAGCCAGTACAATGACTACCAGCAACAGACGCAATCCCCGCCGCGTCTTGCCAACGAAACGGGATGTGAAACGGCGGTCAAAATGACTCCGCCAACTTACCATACTTCCTCCTACCAATGATGACGGGTAACGCTTCCGACTGGCTAACAGCTGGGCACCGATCCCGCGCAGGCATCACTTGCTTGCGCCCCAACTTCGGGCACAGGATCGTACCCACCAGGGTTGAAAGGGTTGCACCGAGCGATCCGCTTGGCCCCCATCCATCCCCCTTTGATAATGCCGAATCGGTCGATAGCGACATACGTGTACTGTGAACAAGTGGGTGTGAATCGACAGGATGGTGGCAGGAACGGGGAAATGAAACGCTGATAGATACGCAGCATACCCAGAACCAGACTCTTCACTCTAAACTCCAACGTCACACTCAGATCCGGAAAAGGATGCCAGAGCCGCGCGTTCCAGTAAAGAACGCAAGGCAACCTCCGCCTGATGCTCATTCGCGCCTGTCAGTTCGGTGCGCGCGACAAACACGATATCCCACCCGCACGCTATGCTATCATAGACACGGCGAGCAGCTTCTCGCAGTAACCGGCGGGCACGATTGCGAGCTACGGCATTGCCGATTTTCCGGCTCGCCGTGATCCCTACCCGCGTGTGGTCCAGGACATTGGGCGCTCGCCACATAAAAAACAGCGGATGCGCCCACGATCGCCCTTCAGACCGAACTCTGCGAAAGTCATCTGGACGCCGAAGGCGCATCTGCTTCTTCCAGTGGGAATCACCGACGCGGCTTCCCACCAGTTCCTACTTACGGCGGCGCGGTCGCTGAGCAGATTCCTTCCAGTTGATCCGCTTGCCACCACCGAGCTTGACAGGAATCAGGTCGTGGCGCCCCTTTTGTCGACGACGCTTCAGGACTGTACGGCCGTTCTTGGTCTCCATCCGCGCTCGGAAGCCGTGCGTTCGCATTCGCTTACGTTTCTTCGGCTGATAAGTTCGCTTCGTCATTACGCGTCTCCTTGCCCCAGTTCGCTCTTATCTTCACCACGCAGCGCCGCACGAGCCCCTAACACGAAAATCGCGCGGTCACCCGCGGCGGTTTGCATTGTGGATAGTGACATCACATCACACCCTTTGATATGACCTCGACATTATACCGTATGCGTCACTTTAGTCAATGATCGTTGGAGCTTCTGCAATGCCGGACACTGCGGTCCACCCCGCTGGGTTTGTACTATACTATAGACGATAATCAACTGAAGTGACTATCGGGCGGGCCATCTGCGGCAAGATGGACCGGTGGTCACCCGTAAGGAGGGTCTGATGAAAGCGATGGTACTGGACAAGCTCGCCAAGATGAGCGAGGTCGACGAACCGCTGTCCCTGGTCGACCTGCCGAGGCCCGAGCCGGACGAGGGCGAGATCCTGATCCGGGTGCTGGTGTGCGGGGTCTGCCACACCGAGCTGGATGAGATCGAGGGGCGCACCGCTCCCCCTAGCCTGCCCGTCGTGCCGGGCCACCAGGTGGTGGGTTACGTCGAGGCAAATGGCAGCGGTGTCAGCCGCTTCGCAGTGGGCGACCGTGTCGGCGTCGGCTGGATCTACTCGGCTTGTGGCCACTGTCACTACTGCCGGAACAACCAGGAGAATCTCTGTGCGGACTTCAGGGCCACCGGCCGTGATGCGGACGGCGGCTATGCGGAGTATATGACGGTCCCCGAGAGGTTTGCCTATCCAATCCCCGACGTGTTCTCAGATGCAGAGGCCGCACCCCTCCTGTGCGCAGGGGCAGTCGGCTATCGTTCGCTCCGCCTCGCTCGCCTCCGGGATGGGCTGCCCCTGGGTCTGACGGGGTTCGGCGCCTCGGGACATCTGGTGCTGCCCACGGTCCGCCACGCGTACCCCAACTCCGACGTCTACGTCTTCGCGCGCAACCCCGACGAGCGCGAGTTCGCGGCCGAGTTGGGTGCAGTGTGGACGGGGAAGACCGAGGCACGGGCACCTGTCGGGCTGGCAGCGATTATCGACACGACGCCCGCCTGGAAGCCGGTCGTGGAAGGGCTCAAGAACCTTGCTCCCGGCGGCCGCATGGTCATCAATGCGATCCGCAAGGGCGCGGGCGACCAAGATGAGTTACTGCGCATCAGTTACGCCGACGACCTGTGGATGGAGCGAGAGATTAAGAGCGTCGCGAACGTCACGCGGGCCGACATCGAGGAGTTCTTGTCATTGGCCGCCGAGATCCCTCTCAAGCCGACGGTCCAGGAGTTTGACCTGGCGGACGCGAACCGAGCACTCAAAGAGCTCAGTGAGAGCAAGATCCGCGGCGCAAAGGTACTGAGAATCAGCTCGTAGGGCGGGAGCTGAAATTGGACCAATCTCGGAAGATTGGTCCAATCCGGTCAGAGCACTACCAGGCGACGTCGGGACGGTGCAGGCGGCCAACCCGGACGAGTTCGTCCAGTTGCTCGCGCCGCTCCAGGTAGGCGATGAGCTCGCGTGCCTTGCCTGCCTTCCCCACGCCATCCAGAACCTCGAAGTCCACACCGAGATCATAACTCAATGTGCGCAGTTCGTCCGCGTCAAAGCGCTCGACAAGGATCTGACGTAGCCTTACCGCCTCCCGCTGTGGTCTGGACAGATCGACACCGTCGAGCAGCGCCCTGACGTCGGCGCGCTGGCGCAGTCCGGGCGGCACGAAGCTCTTCTCGCCCATCGCCTCCAGATCGAGCAGGTACTCGTAATCCACGACAATCTCGGGGTGCTGCGGAAGCGGCACCTTCTCTTCGACGTGGATCCCCGAAATGGTGCTATGAATCGTGTCAAAGTGGGACCGGACGATGCTCAACAGTGCTCGCCGGGTGCGCTCGGGTCCTCGCACCCAGATACTGACGCACTTGTCCTCACGGTCTGCCGCGATCAGCGCGACGTTGCCCTGATCGGCGACCATCACCCCATTCCGCCAATAGACATCCTCGGTAAGGTATGGATGCATTCGGACGATGAATCGCGAGATCACGCTGCCCGGAAGGACATTATACTGATATTGGAAGGCCAACGCATCATCCCACCCACCGACGACGGGCGCCTCTTTGCTGAGAAGATCGGGCACCAAGTAGCGATCGTCGCCGTAAGCATCGAACGCGAAGCAGAGTTCGAACTTACGCATCATATCGAGAATGAACTGATGCCTGTGCCGTGGATAGGTCCGACGATCCAGAATACGGGAAAGGTCCGAACGCAGGAGACAGCCATTCCGTCGTCGCACAGCCTCATCGTTGAGGATGCGGTAGACGCCGTTCGTCACCCACTCGGGGTTCAGGATATTGGTGTCCTCCAGCCTGGGATCGTCCTGGAAGTTCAGCACGATGCCGAGATCGTGCAGGAATCCGAGCAATGTGCGCTGGCTGCGCTCGTCGGCGACGCCGTGGCGCTGGCAGATGTCGAGGTAGTCTTCGTAGGGGACATAGTCCTTGTCCACGCACTCGATGTCGCGCTTGACCTCGAACCACGATTCGAGAAGTGCGTCGCGCAGGTGCGGCATCCTCGTGACCTCACGTACGATGCGCGCCTTCAGCTTGTCGATGCCGGCGCCTGTCGCGCACGACGTGGCCACGATGGCCCGGATCTGGGGATACTTCGCCTTCAGCCCACGCGAGTCCAGGTCAATAGCGTGAAGGTCGTTCTTGTTGGCCACGACGATGACCGGCGAGTCTCCGCCAAAACTCTGGATGATCTTCAGCCAGTATTCGAGCCGGTTCTCCTCTTCGTTCAGACGCCCGTCAAGCACGAGGAGATAGAGCGTCCGCTTAGTGAGGAAGAACTGGTGGGTGGCGTGCATGATCTCCTGACCGCCGAAATCCCACACGTTCAACTGAATCTCAGTGTCGTTCACTTGGATCTGCCACGATCGAATCGCGATCCCATCTGTCTTGGGCTCCCACTGATCGTATGTATCCGCAGTCAGCCGGTTGACGAGCGATGTCTTCCCGACGCTTCCCTGCCCGACAAGAACCATCTTGGCCTCGTTCAGCGGTCGCTTTTCTCCCCCCACGTGCTTGAGGTAATAGGTAAGAATGACCGCCGGGTTGTCAGTCTTCGCAAGTATCTCCGGAGGCACCGCCAATGGGTTTTCAGAGAGGTCGAGCTTGTC
Organism: uncultured Chloroflexia bacterium; assembly: GCA_963775195.1. Taxonomy (GTDB): domain Bacteria; phylum Chloroflexota; class Anaerolineae; order B4-G1; family SLSP01; genus PWVB01. The sequence continues at coordinate 830,491 of CAVZIC010000013.1, read as the reverse complement.
GAGGTTATCGAGCTTGCCAATCTCGACGGGTAGCGACACCAACTGGTTATGATGCACATCCAGATGCCTCAGCCGTCGGAGCGCGCCAATCTCGGCCGGTAGGTAGGTAATCGCATTATGATGCAGGATCAGGGCCATCAACCTCTCGAGCTCGCCGATCTCCGCCGGCAGGACACTCAGACGGTTGTTGTGAAGCTCGACATACTCCAGGTTACGCAGATACTTGATATCCGGAGGAATGGCGAGGACGCGAGTGTGGTCGATCACCAGCCTTTCCAGGTTACCGAGACGCCAGACGCCTGGTGGAATCTCGGACATCTCGCTGCGACCCAGATTGAGGAAACTCAGCCGTACGAGGCGCGCGATTTCGAGTGGCACTGCCATAAGAGGGTTGCCCCAGAGCTGTAGGTCCTCCAGGGCGAGCAACCGTAGGATCACCTGGGGGAAGACTTGGATCCGGTTTTGTCGTAGATCCAGGCTCGTCAGGCCAACGAGCATCTCCATCTCAGGCGGGAGCGCTGTAAGTTGGTTGCCACGGAGATCCAATGACGTCAGCATCTTGGGCAGACCGATCTCCGGCGGAAGGGCAACCAACTGGTTGTTCCGCAGATCCAGTTGCGTCAGCTGCCGCAACTGCCCAAGCTGCGGAGGCAACGCGACGAGATCATTACCGCAGAGGTCGAGCGACACGAGGTGCTCCAGCTCGCCAATCTCAGGCGGCAGAACTGTTAGCTCGCTATAGCTAAGGTCGAGTACCTGGACACCGGATTCCGCGGCCTCGTCGATACGTCGGAGAATCTGATCTTTAGCCAAGAATGTCCCCCATAGTGGTGTTCACAGTTCCCAGTATCGCTTGAGCTCGTTCCACTTGCCGGCAACCAAAAGGCGGGCCTGCTCCGGCCAAGTACCGGCGCGGGGCGCACGAAGATCCGTCTCACCGATGATATCCATCAACCGATCCGGCGTCAAACAGGCTAACTGGTCGTAGATTCGCAGCCCCGCGGCATGCAGCGCTGCTTCTGCCTTCTCCCCCACGCCCCGCATCCGTTTGAGGTCATCCGGGCGTGTGAGCACCCGCTCCTCCAACTCGCCCTGCTCAGAGTCATCCGCGTGTGACAAGGGCGCTTCGTACGCAATGACACCCGGCGCGGTGGCAGCTCGCCATCGATAGTCGTTGGCAAGGGCCTGCCTGAAGTCGGTGAGGACCCCGTCCCTCTTGTCAATGGCCCAGGCATCACCGGTCCACCTGTACACCAACCCGCAGCGGATCTGCTGGGCATATGGCTGCTGATTCCAGCGATCGATCTCCGCATAGGCCGCGCGGATCCAGCCAACGTTCTGGTCGACCCAGCCCAAGTCATATTCGCCCGATGGCCGAAAGATGTGGTCCATTTCGGTGATGTACACGGGCACGTCCCGCCATCGCGAGGGAATCCGCTCCATAAAGACCCGGTAGGACTGGAAGTCATAGTAATGGTCCCAGAGGGGCCCCGTGCCGTCGCCAAAGCGCTTCAAATCCGTGATGGCGTCGAGGTTGGGGCCATGCGTGTAGGTATGGAGGATCACGCCATCCAGCACATCGATGTTCTCCATCATCGTCTCGAAGTAGTCCAACGGCCGCCAACGTACGTTGCCCAGCTTAGGCATGGGCGCGTAGTTGTACGGATCCAGCGCGCCGGGGCACACCGTCGCATTGGGAAGCACCGCCTTGATCCTCGCATACGTTCGATTGAACGCGTCCGCGTACATCTCGGGCGTGATGTGCTCCAGGGGATGCTCGAGCCCACCGGGGTGCTCGCGAGGGTTGTTCTGTTCATTGCCGATCTGGATCGTCCACGTATAGTCAGCCGGTGATCGGCTGACATCGGTCAGATAAAGCTCTACCCAGCGGGCTGCAGCTGCAGCATAGTCGTCATAGAAACGCGACACGGGCAGCGTCCCACCGGGCTCGTAGCCGTGGTTGAGGCGCACGATCACGCCATATCCGGCTTCCCCCCAGTTCCAGACGCGCCGCCGAATTTCTGGGATGAAGTTGATCGCATCGGCGTAGTGCCCACAGATCTCGGTGAAGAGCGTCCAACCAGCCTTGCCGGACTCAATATAGAGCCCGCGGATACGGTCGCGCATCAACTGATCGTCGGAGAGGGCGAGCGCGTGGATACCGAAGATGTGCGGCGAGACGCCGGCAGGTACGTCCGCCACGTTAGTCCGCACGCGGTCATCCTCACGCGATGGGTACCGAAGGTACCAGGCCGCGGCATAGCCCTCATATCGAGAGGGGGTACGCACGTGGATCCAGGCCTCGTGTTGCCCAACCTTCCCGCCCGTCGTCTCGGGATCCTCCAGGGACGTCAGGACGGTGCGGTGTGGTATCGACCACACGACCTCGTGATTTGTCCCGGGGCCGGCACGCAGTCTCAGACCCAGTTCGGGGCAGTCTACGACGACCTTGGAGGTGGACGTGCCCTTCGGAGGTTGGGGAATCACCGGCTTGCGGCTGAACGGCTTGAGCTTGACATACCAGGCCGCGCAGTATCCCACCTGTCCTGCCGGAGCCTGAACGTGAAGCCACGCCTCCGGCTGCCCCACGCGGTTCTCAACGACCTCCGGGGCATCCAGCGCCCTCATCACAGTGCCGTCCGAGAACCTGGCTACCTCATCGTACTCGGTGCCCGGGCCGAAACGCATCAGGAGGTTTTCCCCGGCGGTATCAACGACCACAAAGACCACGACATCAGGATCGATGGGTAGGCGAGGACCGGCATCGTTGGACGGACCAAGGTCGCCATCCACGAGCGAAAGCGACTGGGCCACTGCCCACCCCACCAGCCCGGCCTGAGTCCTGACCCATAGCCACTGCCCGTCACGGCCCGCCTTTGCACGCGCAACTGCAGCCTCCTCCAGCGCCTCAAGCGTCGTGTCGTGACCGACCTCGGTGATCAGCTCAGCGCCGGCGAACGGCAGCGCCCGTATCTCCAGGGCACTTGCTGTCGGGCTGTTCACCGCGAGAGTCAGTGAAGGATCCGGAGTGTCGAATGCCAGGTCCGCATCGCTACCAAACGCCACCAGATAGGGTTCGGGATCCACCAGATCGTAGGGAAACGAGGTCTCGCCCCCCAGCGTCGCCCCGGGCTTCTTGAGCCCCAGATGTAGGTGTGCCGCCGTCGCGTAGCCGGTGGTGCCCGAGAGACCAATCAGTTGCTTGGCTTTGACCGCCTGCCCGCGGAGGACCACAACCTGCGAAAGGTGCGCGTAAATCGTCTCATAGCCATCGACATGCTGCAGACGAATCTGGTTGCCGTATGGCTTCAACAAAGGGTCGGCAAGCACATCCAGGCGAATGTCACCCACCAGCCCATCGTTGACCGCATAGATCGGGCTGTACTGGGGAGACGCGATATCAAGCCCCTCGTGCCCCGGCAGACCAAACTTGCCATAGAGCGCTGGATTCTCGCCGAACTTCTGGGTGATCTTGCCGTACCGCGTAGGCCAGCGCATCTGGAAAGACATTCAGAGCCTCCTCGCCTCACGGACAGCCGCAAGCGCGCCAGGGGACCGTAGGGTTACAGTTAGGTTACGATTGTGTGACCAAGTGACGCGCCCATAGTATAAAGGCGGTTAAGACGCATGTCAACAAAAAAGAGATTGGACCTGGTCCCGGCAGCCTCGGGCACTGGCAGATTGCGCCGATCTCCACGCAGAGGTTGCGAAGTCGGGCGGACAGGGTAGAATGCGGGCGGGATGTCACAGCGAGCCATGAAAGTGAGAACCAACCTCTGAACGAAGGGCTGATCATCAAGTCGCAGAGCGGCTTCTATACGATCCTTACCGATGACGGCGAGGAGATCGTAGCCCGTGTCCGCGGGAGACTGAAGAAGGAGCGCAACGAGGCGACGTTGGTCGCAGTGGGCGACCGTGTCGCGTGGCAACTCCTGGGCGATGGCAGCTACGTTATTGAGGACGTATACGAACGCCAGCGCTCGCTTTCTCGGCTCAAGCCCCTGGCGTCGGGACGGGGAACGCGTCGGTGGGATCGACAGGGCTACCTGAGAGAGCAAGAACAGGTCATCATCGCCAACCCCGACCAGGTGGTCTTTGTGCTGGCTTGCGCCAACCCCGAACCCCGCCTGAAGATGCTCGACCGCCTTCTGGTGGGAGCTGAGCGTCAGGAGATTCCCTCAGTAGTCTGTGCGAATAAGATCGATCTCATAGGGAGCGAGGCAGCGCACAAGCTGTTCGGTGTTTACGAGAAGATCGGCTACACGGTCCTCTACACCAGCGCGCAGACGCACGCGGGGCTCGACGAACTGCGTGCACATCTGAACGGAAAGATGTCTGCCTTGATCGGCCCCTCCGGTGTAGGTAAGTCAAGCCTGCTCAACGCACTGGAGCCGGGGCTGGGGCAGCGTGTGCTGGACGTCAGTTCCGCCACGGGCAAGGGGCGGCACACGACCACGGTCGCGGAACTTGTCGCCCTGGAGGCAGGAGGGTGGGTCGCCGACACACCTGGAATCCGGGCGTTGGCACTCTTCGATCTTGACCCTGAGGAGATCGATGCTTACTTTCCTGACATCGCCCCCTACGTCCCGCATTGCGTCTTCTCCGATTGCAGCCACACCGTCGAGCCCGGATGTGCTGTGGTCGAAGCTCTCGAGCGGGGCGAGATCGACCGGCACAGGTACGAGAGCTACGTTCGCCTTCACCTGGAGCACAGCAAGCTAGCCGATATGTATTGGTGGGGCATCGACGAAGGATAAGGACTGGGGAAGAGTTGCCTAAGTCCGGCCTCCCGGTACAATGCGAATTAGTAGACATTGGTCTGACTTAGCACCGATCGCCTCCGGGTAAGTACGTGGCGGGAGGCGGCATCACGTATTACTGAGGATTCGCCGGACATCCCGGCACGGAGGGTTACTGATGCAAAAGACCAGAAGTCCCATCCTGATCATCGTCGCCTTGCTGCTGCTTGTCGCGGTCGCACCCGTGCGGGCCGCACCGGTGTTGCCGGGATCCCTCACTCAGCCATCGCTGGCCACGGCGCTGCCGCCGCTCCCACAGTGGCCGATCATCGGACCCATCCTCAAGATGCTGGGAGTAGTCCCGGCGCAGCCGCCCGCGGAGATCATGCCGGTACCCGATCCCACCTTGCCTGAGTATAGGGTCAGTACGCTGGACGACCTGAATCAGCTTCAAGACATCCAGCCGGGGCAGCACGTCCGCGTCGTTGCCTCCGACACGGATCTCAACCAGATCGCCAAGCAGGTGCTCGACGAGGAGGTAGGAAGTGGGGTCAGTGCAAGCGTTAGCTTCGACACCAATCTCATCGCCCTCCAGGCGGTGGGCAACACCGATCTGATCAGGCAGATCGGCTTCGACGTGCCGGCGCTGATCAAGGGCACCCTCACCGTGAGCACCACGATGACCGTCTCCGCGGCTAACTGCCAACCCGTGGTCCAGCTCCAGACGCTGAGCGTCAATGGCTGGAGCGCAGGCCTGCGTGGCATCGCACAGCGCGGCCTCAACGCGCAGTTGCCCGGCATGTGGCCCACCGACGTCTGCGTGGAGAAGGTCATCGTCACGCCCGGCGAGATTGCCGTCGAGGGCTATAGAGTCCCGTAAGGAGAGAGCATTGTGCAGTACCGTCTGATGGACAACACCGGCCTGCGCGTCTCAGTCGTGGGCCTGGGCACGAAGCGGTTCGGTAGGAAGGTCGACCGGCAGGGCGTCAACGCTATCATCGACGCCGCGCTCGACCTCGGCGTTACCTTGATCGACACGGCTGGCGCCTATGCCGGGGTGTGATCGCAGCCTGCACCGCATGGAGGGAGTAAGCGCCGGGGTGGCTGAATGGCAGCTCAGCCCGGCGAAGATGTCCGTGGTGAAAGCAATCCTCGAGGGTACAACGTAGCCCACTGCCCGACGCAGCAGGCGAGATCTCGTTCCACCATGAAAGTCACCAAGTTCATCCTGCGGCGCGCGCTGAACGCGTTGGCACGTTTCCTCACGGGTGTGCTGTTGAAGGTAGACGCGGACCAGTTGGAACGCATCCCGCTCAAGGGACCGATCATCATCATCGTCAACCACGTCAACTTGCTGGAGCTGCCCACGATTTACACGCGGATCAGGAGCGATCTGGGCACGGGCTTCTCGAAGGCCGAGAATTGGAACAACGTCATCTACCGCGTGCTCTTCAATAACTGGGACGTGATCCCGATCGAGCGCGACGCGCTCGACGTGTCGGCGATGCGCAAGGGGTTTGAGGCACTGGAGAAGGGCAGGATCCTCTTCATCACACCGGAGGGGACGCGCAGCCACGATGGTCGCCTTCAGGAGGGCAAACCCGGCGTCGTTCTGATGGCGCTGCGCAGCGGCGCACCGGTCTGGCCGGTTGCGTGCTACGGCGGAGAGGCCTTCTTCGACAACCTCAAGCACCTTCGCAGGACGGAGTACCATATCGCGGTGGGGAATCCCTTCCGCGTCGAGGCGCACGACGTCCGGGTCACCGGCGCCATACGGCGGCAGATCGTCGACGAGATGATGTACCAGATCGCGGTGCTGCTCCCCCCGCGCTACCGGGGAGCCTACAGCGACGTGGATGCCGCGACCGACGATTTCCTCGTCTTCACTTCACCCGGACAGCACAGCTCTTCGCGCGCACAGCCACTTACCGGTTAGCCAAAGGAGGCACGATGGACTACAAAGTTCTGGGATCGACAGGCGTCAAGGTATCATCGCTCTGTTTTGGGACGATGTCATTCGGCGACGACGCCGACGAAGCAACATCCGCGGCGATGTTCCACCGCTGTCGCGATGCGGGGATCAACTTCTTTGACTGTGCCAACGTCTACGCGCACGGGCATTCAGAGGAGATCCTGGGTGCCCTGATAGCCGGCGCCCGCGACGAAATCGTCATCACCAGCAAGGCATATTTCCCCACGGGCACCGACGTGAACGCTCGCGGCGCACACCGCCGCCACCTGATGCAGGCCGTCGAGGGCAGCCTGCGCCGTCTGGGCACCGACATCATCGACGTTTACTTCATCCATCGCTTCGACGAGGCGACACCGCTGGAAGAGACGCTGCGGGCACTCGACGACATGGTGAGCCAGGGCAAGATCCTGTATCCGGCGGCGAGCAACTTCGCGGCGTGGCAGGTGGAGAAGGCTCTGGGCCTCTCGGCGCGCCACGGTTGGGCGCGCTTCGAGGCACTCCAGCCGATGTACAACCTGGTCAAGCGCCAAGCGGAGGTGGAGCTACTGCCGATGGCTCAGACCGAGGGATTGGGCGTGACCCCCTATAGCCCGCTGGGGGGAGGCCTACTGACCGGCAAGTACGGCGTGAGCAGGCGCCCCGATCAGGGCCGGCTCGTCTCGAACGCGATGTACCTGGAACGGTACGCCGAAGACTGGCTCTACCGCACGGCCGAGGACTTCACAACCTTCGCTAAGCAGAACGGCTACAACCCCGTGAGCCTGGCGGTTGCCTGGGTGGGCAGCCACCCGGCGGTAACCGCGCCCATCATCGGCGCTCGCAACGTGGATCAGCTGAACGGATCGCTTGGAGCGCTCGAGATCGACATGACCCCTGACCTGCGCGATGCCATCTCCGCGCTCTCACTCGAACCGCCGCCGGCGACCGACCGAAGCGAGGAAAAGACCGGCGACAAGTTCAGCGCCAAGCTCACGAAGAACTAGAATCGCTCGGAGATGAGCCACTCCTTTGCGGCCTCGTAGTCGTCGAAGAATCTGCTGTTCCGGGGCCAGAGGACGCCTTTGACCCATCTGTCATAAACGCGCTCGACACGCGAGACATACAAGATCGCCATCTTTCGAATAGAGCTCTTGGGCTGAGTTGCCCAACGATCAAAGAAGGCGACGAGTTCCGGCTGAATGGTGGCACGATGAAGTGCCACCACCACAAGAAGCGAATTCTCGCGGCCCTGCGAGATCGTGGCCTCCGAGGCCGCGATCTCGGCGGTCAGTCCTGCGCGATCTGACCCAAACTCAGAGAAGTCGAGACACCAGAGCGGCACCTCGCGATAGGTGACCCACGTGGCACGCGCCCGCCGATTCACCGATTTCCGTGGCCCCACCACCGGTCGAGCGCTATCGACAAGCCACCGGTCAGAATACCGATCGCCAGGCCCAGCCCGATGTTGCCCAGAGCAGCGCCGAGGGCAACGCCCAGGGCTACCCCAACGCCCATGCCGGTTCCTGCCCGCTTGACCCGGCCATCCCTGGGATGCTTGTTATTCGAACCAACCATTGCTCCTTCTCCTTCGGCGACCCTGTGCGCATTCCCTCGCCCCAGAAAGGGCACGAGCCCCAAAACTGTCGGCCCTTGCCAGTCACCGCCTGTCGCAGTATACCGCGTCCCATCCCGGCGGGTACCGGTTCACCTACGCAGGGTTGCCGGTACCGCAGCCACCTGACCTTCCGGGTTGCTGAGAAACAACCCGGAAGGTCAGACAGCGCAGGTGCGTGCCGTTTTACCGGCGCAGACGGCGGTGCCACGCTGACACGGCGTCTTGTCTCCTACTCCCCGCCCACCACCGTCAGTGTGAGCGGGGCGGCCTCCGCCGACGTGCCCGGATTGTAGTAGTCGTACGCCGTGCTCGCCGGGGTCTGCGCGACCAGCGGGAACGAAGCCCGCAGCCGATAACTGAAGCTGAGCGGCTGCTCTGCGGTCAGGTTGGTGACGTAGAGGATGATCTGGCGCCCCGTCAGCTCGTACCGCTTGACCTGCGCATACGCGTAGTCCTCGGGCACGTCCCCGAAGCGGGCCACCAACCGCTCCAGGTCCTCGGTCTCGACGGTGAACCCCGGTGGCAGCCCCAGGTCGATGATGGTCTGCTCCGCCGTGCTCCCCGGCTCGTTGAGGCTGACGGTTACGTCCACGCCCACAGTGTCATCGACCGAGAGCTCAGTCCGGTCGTAGCTTACGTCGATCGTCGCCAGGTCCTCAGACGGGACCAAGTCGGGGTAGGCGCTCAGCCGGTCCCACGGCAGGTAGTACGTCGGTCGCGACCTGATACATCAGGTTGCCCTCGCCCTCGATCGCGATACCCACCTCCACGTCGCGGCCCACCGGCACGTCGTCGTAGACGACCGACTGCACGACGTCGAAGGTCTCGGGCGTGACCCGCACGGTGCGCGTCTGCCCGCCGTCGAGCGTGATCGTGACGGTGGCGTCGACGTTCTCCGCACCCGAGCGGACGCTCTCGACGAACGCCTTGAGCGCCATCACAGTCGCCGACGTGGTCTCCCACGTGCCGAAGCTGTCCTTGCTTCGGACGAGGTAGGTGAGCGCGGCGTTCGCCAGATCGGGCTGGCGGCCCGCGCGCAGGAAGGCCAGCGCTGCCGAGGCCGTCGTCTCCAGCCGCCCGCTGGGACCGTAACCGCCCATATAGGTCTCGCGACCCGCGTCCCAGAAAGCCGACTCTCCGTCGCGCTGCGCCATCCCGGCGAGGCGGGCGAGGACGCCCTCCGTGGCGCTGGTGATGCCGCCGGTCTTGACGTCGACCGCGACAAGCGCGTTCGCCACCATCGCCAGATCGTAGGCCGTCTCGGCCTCCGAGGCATTCTCGCGCAGGAAGCTCGCGCCGCGCTGGGTCGCGGCGTCATCCGCGTAGCCCGCGTCGGCCAGCCCCCAGACGATCCACGCCGTCACCGGCACACGGCCCGTCAGGCCGGTGATGCTCGTCTCGTGGAAGCCCTCCACACCCTCCCACGAGCCGTCGTTGTTCTGGTGGGCGATGAGCCAGTCGGCGACCCGCCGGATGAGCGCGGGATCGACGTCCGCGACCCGGCTCATGTCACCGAACTCCTGCAGGCCGTAGGCGGTGAGCATCGGGTCGGCGGGCGCCTCGCCGAAGAGGCTGAAGCCGCCGGGGTCGCCGTCGACCTCGAACGTGGTCAGCCGCTGGTAGCCGAGGTTGATGTACTCCTCCGCCTTCATCTGCACCTCGGGCGAGGCCTGCTCCGTGGTCTTGAGGTAATCGAGCACCAGCACGTTGGGATAGGTGGTCGACGAGGTCTGCTCGAAACAGCCGAAGGGCATCCGCAGCAATGCGTCGAGCCCCTCCACCACCTGGCTGACCACGCCGGGGTAGATCTTGACCGTCAGCCGCTGGGTGCCCGCAATCGCGTCGCCGGGGACCTGCACCGGTACCGCCGCGGGCACTGTCGGGCTCAGCTTATCGGAGACGGCGAAGCGAAGCTCCTTGCCGTCAGGGAAGACCCGCACGTCCTTCTGGATCGCATCGGACATCCGGCTTCCGTACGCCGTCACCTTGAAGGGCTGCTGCCCGAAGGCCAGCGCCTTGATGCGGAAATAGACGACGGTGATGTCGTTCGACGCGATGGTGATCTCCTTCTGCGCGTCGTCGACGAGCTCGAACCACGATGCCTCTGTCACCTCGAGACGGACCGTCTGGGCCTCCGGGAGGTAGTTGTAGACCGCGACCGGGACGGCGATCTCGTCGCCGGCGGTGAGCGAACCGGGCAGGTCGAGGTCGATGAAGAAGTCCTGGAAGACGCGCAGCGAGCCCGTAGCGCTGCCCAGCCGCCCGTCCTGCGACGACGCGAGCGCCGCGATGCGCCACGTGGTGATCGAGTCGGCCACCGGGACGTCGACCTTTAGGTGACCTTCGGCGTCGGTGACCCCGTCGGGCAGCCAGAGCATCGTCTCGGGGAAGAACTGGCGCAGCCGCGGCTCGGCAGCCTGTGCCCCGGTGCCGCCGGCGCTCTCACCGGTTATCACGCCATCGTTCGCGAGTTCCGCGGCCTTCTCGGCGATCGCCGAAGGCAGAGCCGCTCCAAACGCACGTTCCAGCATCGGCGGGGCCATGGCCTCCTCCACGACAAGGCCCTGGTCAAAAGCGTCCGCGGCGCCCATCACACCCATCCCGCGCCCGTAGAAACCCAGCCCGAAAACCGGCACCAATCCCACCAATAGGAGGATGGCCACCATCGCGGCCGAGACCCCCGCAACCGCACGCTTCTCCCATATGAGACCCGCGCCCCGCAGAAGAAAGGCCAGCGGGAAGAGCAGAACCGCGACCAAGCCCGCGAGGAGCACCGGGTCGTCCGGCACCACGTCGCCGTGGTCAACAGACCAGCCCATCACGCCGCCTACGACGATGGCGAGCGGCACCACCGCGAGCAGCAGGCCGACTGGTCAGGTCCTTGCGCCGGATCGCCGTAACGATCAGCACGATGAGGCCCGCGAGACCCAGCAGGCCCAGGACTAGCGCCACGACCGCCGTGAGCACCCCCTGTGTCCGCCAGAAGACGTTGTCCGCCAGCCAGACGAGGCCCAGTAGGCTCAGCCCGGCGAGGACCACGATCGCCACAGCGAGCCCGAGGCTCTTCCAGAAAGCGCGCGCGCGGGCAGCCGCGACGCCGCTAAGCACCACCGCCGCGAGCGGCAGGAGGACGAAGGCGCCGAACGAGACCGTGGCGAGCGTCCCGTAGAACGCCTGTTGTCGCGCGTAAGCGCGGTCCATCGCCTGCTCGTGCGAGTTCGCCTCCAGCGAGAAAGGATCGGCCTGCGGGATCGCCGAGGCGAGCGCGGCCTTGCCCGCGCCCTCCTGCGCCGCCTGCAGCGGCGCGGGGCAGGTCGTGCCGTCGCCGGTCGAGCACGGCTGCGCCACCATCTCAGGGATACTGAACCCGTGCAACTCGTACTTGGGCTCCAGGAGCTCCTGCTCCAGCATGAAGTAGAGCTTGGCGAAGCCTGGGTCCTGCTCGGCGAGGGCGAAGACCGACTCGTCGACGATCGCCAGCCCGACGGCGGACTGCACGCCGCCGCCGTCTGCGCCGCTGACCTGGACGTCGAGCGTGCCGTCGTCGCCGGGCCGGTAGTCATCGGCGCCCGCGGTCAGGCCGACCGAGAGGTCGTTCGCCTCGTCCACGACGACCAGGCGCGTGTCGCGGACGATGGCGCCGCTCGACAGGATCTTGTACGCGTGCAACTCCAGCGTGCCGTAGAGGTCGGGCGTGAGATCCACCACGACTTCAGCGTGGCCATTGGCCACGTCCACTGCGCGGGTGCTCACCGTCTGTCCCTCGCGCACGATGTCGAGGTAGACGGTGCCGCGCTGCTGGGAGGTGAGGATCGTGAGCCCCATCGTGTCGCCCACGCGGTAGATGGCGCCGTCGGGGCGCAGGAGCACGCTCTCGCTCGCGCCGGTACCCTCGAAGGCGAAATCGCGCTGCGCCGTCGTGCCCGCCGCGTCGCGGGCGGAGATGCTCATCGAGGTATAGGAACTGGTCGGCGTGAAGCGCAGCTCGGCCAGCCCGTAGGTGCCCGTGTGCGCGGTCAGCGTCTCGCCCGTGTCGTAGAGCGTGACGGTCACGTCCGCCTCGACGGGCGCGCCGTCGGGCGTGCTCGTCATCACGTAGAGGACGTTCTCGACGCCCTCGCGGAGCAGGCCGCCCTCGGGGATCGCGTCGATGACCAGCGCGTCGCTCGCCACGGGCAGCGAGAGCTGCCCTACCTCGGTGTGCTCGGCGAGGTCGGTCACGCGCGCCTCGACGTAGAACCGCGCGCGCCCGTCCTCCAGATCGGAGCCGGCGATGTAGGCCGGGCAGGTCGAAGCTGAACGTGAAGGCGCCCTGGTCGTCGGTCACCCCGTCGATCGTGACCGCGACGACGCGCTCGAAGTCGAAGGTATACCCCTCGATCGCGACCGTGCCGCCCGCCACGTCCTTGCCGAAGAAGTAGCGCGCGGAGAGCGTGCCCTCGACGTGGTCGCCGGGCCGGTAGAAGTCGCGGTCGGTCGTCAGCGTCACGTCGAACTTGGGCAGCGTGTAGTGCTCCACGGTCACCGTCTTCTCGGAGACCGTGTCGCCCAGCGTTGCCGTGATCTTGTAGGCGCCGCTGTTGACCTCGTCGGCGAGTTGGAAGTCGGCGGCGGCCACGCCGTACGCCGAGGTCGTGAGCGTCCGGCGGAAGACGGTGTTCCCCTTGCCGTCGGCCACGGCGATCTCTACGGGAGTTCTCCTGCGGGGACGCGGTCGAGGCTGCCCAGCCCCAGCACGCGGATGTGGATGACCTGGCCGGGCTGGTAGAGCGGCTTATCGGTGCTGACCAGGAGGCGATAGCTGCGCACCAGCGTCACCGGCTTCTCCAGCCGGTCGGACCCGAGCGACGACGTCGTCTCGACGACCAGCGTCTCCTCGGTAGCGGCGTCAGCAGGAACGGTAAAGCTGACGGGCAGCGTGCCGTCCGCGTTCGTCCGGCCCTCGAAGAGCGTGCGCGCCGCCCCACCCCCGGTCGGGCGCAGCAGCACCTTCACGCCCGCGCCGGGCAGCGGCGACGCATCGCGGCTGTCGCGCACGACGACGCGCATCGCCGCCGTGCTGCCGGGCACCAACTGCGACTGGCCCAGGACGATCGTCTCGTGCTGGCTCAGCCGCTGGGGCAACGTCTCATTGAAAACGACCAGGCCCACGAGGCTGAGGGCCACGAGCATCACGAGGGCGGTTCCTACGGCGATCCAACGTCTGCGGGACATAAGGCATCTCCTTCTCTGGCTGGTGACGGGACACCGGGTGCGACCGCGCGGTCACACATCTAATGGACGCTGGTGGGCGCCGTAGGGTTCCACACCGCGCCAACCTTGCGAAGGTTAGCGTCGCGCCCTCAGTTGTGGGCGCCTATGAAAGCACGAGGTCCTACAGGTGCCGGCATGGCACAACCTTCGCAAGGTTTCGCGTGCTAGGCGTCCCGCCGTCGCTTTGCGCAGCAGAGCCGCGCGAAGTTCGGGATGCCGAAGCCATCCGTCCGTCGCGTGAGACAGCAAGGTCGGATATCTCCGGCGACGAGTACCCCGACGACCTGAAAGCCGAGTGAACGCAGGAGGGCCGCCAAACCCTCCACCGCATCTGGAGGTGGAGGCCGCGACTCAGACCCCGCGCACGGAGACGCGGTCGAGCCGGCGGCGGGCGCGGTTGGCTATGGCGTCGAGGTCGGAAGTGGTGTAGGGGGTCGTGCTCTCCAAGGCGGGATCGAGGGTGTGGAGCCCGCGGAACTGCTGGAGCGCGTAGGAGAAGGCCTTAGGGTCGCCGCACGACGCGAGCCACCGCGCGATGGCCTCGATGTCGTCGCCGTCCAGGAGGCCCGGGACGACCGTGGTGCGAAACTCCACCGCGACACCGCTCCGGCAGAGAAGGTCGATCGTCGCCGCTACGCGTTCGACGTCGACGGACTCGCGCCCCGACAGGCGAGGATATTTGTCCCTGGGGCCTTTCACGTCCATCGCCACGTAGTCCACGAGGCCCGCGTCGAGAAGCGCCGTGAGGCGGTCGGGATGGGTGCCGTTGGTATCGAGCTTGATCGCGACACCCCGGTCGCGGGCCGCTGCGAGGAAGCCGACCAGCCCCAGCTGCAGGAGCGGCTCGCCGCCAGTGACGACGAGGCCGGTCACCTTTCCTGCACGCCGCGCGAGAAAGGCCAATACCTCGTCGGGGTCGACGGCGGGAAGTGAATGGGGCCGCAGCACCAGATCGGCGTTGTGGCACATGGGCAACGAAGGTCACATCCCGCGGTGAAGACGACCGTGGCGATGTGGCCGGGGAAGTCGATCAGCGACGTCCGCACCCAGCTGCGGAGGTCAACCCGCGTGGCTGAGACCTCTGAACTCATATCGTGTGAGCCTTGGATGCCCTATTGACCCATAGCGGCGCGTCGAAAGCCTGCGCGCGGCGAGCGAGCTACATCCGAGGCGCTGCTATCCTGAGCGATTGCCGACGCCGTGGACGCGCGTGGGATCTCAGCCCCGCAGATCCCTGATCCCTCGCACGCCGTGGGTACGGGTCCTCGCCACAGACGACGTCTCAGCACTCAGTCTTGGCTGGCGGGCTGCTTCTCGTCTAGCTTGAATTCCTTGCGCTCGGCGAACTCCTGGCGCTTTCCCTGGTTCCACGCCTGGACCGGGCGCAGGTACCCCACCACGCGAGAGTAGACCTCGCAGGGCACCTTGAGTTCGACGCCCGCATGCTCCTCAGTCGTTGGTTGTTTCTCTTCCACCATCTTGGTCCCTCCTCTAGTATTTCGCGTCGCAGCGTCTCTACGACACGGCTCCGATTCCGTAGAGACGGGGCGGCGCCCCGTCTTCTGCGACGTCAATCGCCCGCGGGCACCGACCGCCCGTACTGCGCCAGTTGTTCCTCGGTATGCTCGTGGGGACAGTAGGTGTGCTCGCCGGCGATGTAGCCGTGGATCGGGCAGATGCTGAAGGTCGGCGTCAGCGTGTAATAGGGCAACCTGTAGTTCTCGGCTACCGTGCGGACGAGACGCCGCGCTTGGCGCCAGTCGTCGATCTGCTCGCCGAGGAAGATGTGCAGGACGGTGCCTCCGGTGTAGAGCGTCTGGAGCTCGTCCTGGTGATCCAGCACCTCAAAAAGATCATCACTGAAATCCACGGGCAAATGCGTCGAGTTCGTATAGTAGGGTGACTCCGGGGTGCCAGCCGTCGTAATCTCAGGATAGCGCGCTGTGTCTGCGCGCGCCAGCCGGAAGGTGGCTCCCTCGGCAGGCGTGGCCTCGAGGTTGTACAGATTGCCCGTTTGCTCTTGGAAGCGCGCTAACACCTCACGCATGAACTGCAGTGTTCGAATGGCAAAGGCCTGCCCATCCGGATGGTCGATCCCGACGCCCAGGAAGTTCAGGCATGCCTCGTTCATGCCATTGAGCCCTACAGTTGAGAAGTGGTTGCTCCAGTAATGACCGGTGCTCGCCTTCACGTTGCGCAAGTAGTGCTGGCTGTAGGGATAGAGCCCGCGCTCCGTCAATGACTCCAGCATCTTGCGCTTGATCTCTAAGCTGGTCTTTGCGACGGTCATAAGGTGCTCCAGACGGTCACGGAAATCGCGCTCGTTCCTGGCAACGTGGCCCAACCGCGCCATATTGACCGTGACGACGCCCACCGAACCGGTGAGCGGCGCGGCAGCGAAAAGACCGCCGCTTCGTTTGCGCAGCTCGCGATTGTCGAGCCGCAGCCGACAGCACATAGACCGGGCGTCCTCGACGTTCATGTCGCTATTAACGAAGTTCGCGAAGTAGGGAATCCCATATCGAGCGGTCATTGCCCAAATCGGGGCAAGCTCCGAGTTGTCCCAATCGAAATCCGGCGTGATGTTGTACGTGGGAATCGGGAAGGTAAAGACCCGCCCCTGCGCGTCACCCTCGAGCATCACCTCAGCGAAGGCGCGGTTGATCGCGTCCATCTCCACCTGGAATTCCCCGTAGACCGCTTCCCTTGCCTCGCCGCCCACAATCACCGGTTCGTTAGCAAGTGTGGAAGGCGGCGTCAGATCCATGGTGATATTGGTGAAGGGCGTCTGGAAGCCCACACGCGTAGGGACGTTGATGTTGAATACGAAC
Source organism: uncultured Chloroflexia bacterium (assembly GCA_963775195.1). GTDB lineage: Bacteria > Chloroflexota > Anaerolineae > B4-G1 > SLSP01 > PWVB01. Next base: position 814,102 of record CAVZIC010000013.1, on the reverse strand, counting down.
TCCTGAAGTGCCTGTTTCACCTGCGCATAGCTTAGGTTGTCGTACCTGACGAAGGGTGCCAGCAGCGTATCAAAGTTGGAAATAGCGACGGCGCCCGCCGACTCGCCCTGCAGCGTGTAGAAGAAGTTGACCAGTTGCCCCAGCGCCGTGCGGAGGTGTCGGGGCGGCTTGCTCTGCACCTTGGCCGGCACGCCGCCGAAGCCCTGCTCCAGAAGATCAAGCAGATCCCATCCGCAGCAATAGACGGAGAGCATACCCAGGTCGTGAACGTGGAGATCCGCACTGGTGTGCGCATTCTGAACTTCCGGGGGATAAATGCGATGCAGCCAATAACGTGCTGCGATGGATGAGGCCACGTAGAAGTTGAGGCCCTGCAGCGAATAGTTCATATTGCTGTTTTCGTTGACCCGCCAATCCGACCGCTCCAGATAGTCGTCAACCAGCTTCTCGGAGTCCAGCAGCATCCGGTGGGTCTCCCGCGCCTGTGCCCGCTGCTGACGATACAGAATGTAAGCCTTGGCGATCTTAGGGTTGCCAGACTTGACCAGCACCTCCTCCACGATGTCTTGTATGTCTTCGACATGAGGCGGTTGGCCACTGCCGTTGACCCGCTCCTCAACCAAACCGATCACCGCCCACGAGAGCGTCTCAGCCCACGGGCGCCCTACCCCATTACCCGAAGCGCGTGCTGCAGCATAGATCGCCTCCTCGATCCGCTTTCGATCGAACAGCACAACCGCCCCATCCCGCTTGACCACCCTTTCGACCGCCATGTTTGGGACCACTCCTTTCGAAATAAGTCCAGAAACAGCAGGACGCCCACGTGATATACGTGGGCGTCCTGCAACCCACCATAGAAACTCCACACAGGCTGCTCATCGGAGGAGGGGAATCCTCAGAGCGTCTTGGAGCGAGGTGCCGCTTGTTGAGCCCAGTAGAAAGAAAAAAGCAATGTAAAATGCAAACACATTGCTCGTTTGTATGAACCGGCCGTATTTGGTTAGAAAGAGACCTAGAAACACTGGATATAGGGGGTAAGAATCGGCCAGTGCAACTAAAGTGTCATCGACCTGTCTATACTATAGCACCGATGCTGCCCTTTGTCAACGATAAGTTAGAACATCTGGGCGAGTTCGTAAGCAAATCGTCAGGTAAGGCGAGAACCCTCACCGGTTGTCTGTCTCCCGTTGCCGGTACTGTCAACTACCTTGTCCCGTCTTGATCACCATCACCTGGTTCTTCTGCATGAAGAGCCGACCGCCGGTGACGCTACGCCCCGTGGTCAGATCAGTTCCGGCCGGCACCGAGGGCACGCTGACGACACGCTCGTTAGCGTTAGTGAGGAACCAGAGCTGCTTCCGTTCGTCTTCCCGCAGGGCGACGTGGACGCCCGCAGGTATTTCCGGCCACAATGGGGCCAGATCCTCCCGCAGCCCTTGCAGGAACGGTATCAAGCCTTCGATGACCGGCTCGGTCAGATAGGTGCCGATGTAGACGATGGCACCCTCACCTGCCTTGCGCCTCGTGGCAGCGGTCTTCAGTTGTAGATGGCGCTCCTCCCACCGGGCGATCGTGTTGGTCCCCGGCAGCGCATCAAGCCGCTCGTACCAATACTGCGAGTGCGCTCGGGCGTTGCCAGGGTAGAAACGCAGGTTCAGGGGACGCTGATCGCGCGCGTTCTGGCGTCCGTATTCAACCACGCGGACGCCCGTCAGCTTGCTCAGGATACCGGGAGGTGTCGCTGTCACAACGTTGTTCTGTAGGTCTTTGGTCGCCGTCCTCGCACCAATCACGAGCACACCTCCGCCCTGGGCGAAAGACTCGAGGCCGGGCAGCCATGCCGGATCGAAAAGCGCCCAGTGAGGTATGATGTAGACCTTGAGCCCCGATAGATCGTCCGACGGATGGACGCAGCCCACGGCAAAGCCCTGGTTCAGGAAGGTCGCATGGATCTCTGCGGCGATCTGGTTGGGTGACGGCAGGCCGAAGGATATCGCGGCGTGGGCGTCCTCAACGTCGACATCCGCGGTTGCGATCCCCACATCGACGCGCACGTGTGTATTCATCACCTCGGGGGCAATCACCTGGAGTTCCTTGCCAATCTGCTTCACCTCGTCATAGCACCCGCGCGGCACGTTGTCGTGGTCGAGAATGCCGCGCCAGTACTCCTCCGCGCCAAAGCGGCAGGTGCGCCAGCGGAAGAAGAGCAGACTGTCTGCGCCGTGGGCGATGGAAGTGTAGGCCATCCGACGCACCTCACCGGGTTCGGGCGTGTCGTGCAAGTAGGGCGCCTGTCCGCCGGGTCCCGACTGCTGTTCCGGGATCATGAAGTTACCGGTCCAGGCGCGGGCGCGGTCGAGGTTGAAGGCCTGACTGAAGGGGCGATGTGCCGGATCAGTATCGAAGAACGGGTAGACGTCGTAGCTCAGGAAATCCAGATCCCGCCCAAACTCGCCCCGGTAGTCGGTGTGGGCGAACGTGCCGTTGTGTGTCACGAACCAGTGCGGCCCGGCGGCGCGCAGGATCTCCACCTGCTCGTGCTGAAAACGCGTGGTGTTCCACGAGATGAACCGGGTGTAGTCGAGCAGGTGGGCCGGGTTGGCATACGCCGGCCTGCTGTTCTTGGGTGTCTGGACCTGGTTGAAGTCCGTGTAGTTCTGTGACCAGAAAACTGTGCCCCAGGCAGCGTTAAGCGCATCGATGTCATCCCCGTAGCGTTCACGGAGAAACGCGCGGAATGCCGCTTGGCAATTATCGCAATGACACTCGGAGAAGTGACAATTCAATTCGTTGTCGGTCTGCCAGCCGATCACGTGCGGGCTGGCGGCAAAGTGATCTGCCATGGCCTGCGTAATCTCGCGTGAGTAGGCACGAAAGGTCTCTCCGGTGAGGCAGGCGTGCTGTCGAGATCCATGCTGCATGCGCACACCTTCCGCATTGACCCGCAGCACATCCGGGTGCGCATAGGTCAGCCACCGTGGCGGCGCAGCCGTGGGGGTGCCGAGCATCGTATGGATGCCCTGTGCGCCCAGCTCGGCGATGATCTCGTCAAAGAGGCTGAAGTCGTACCGCCCCTCTTCCGGCTCAATCACACTCCACGCAAACTCGGCCATGCGGACGCAGTTGAAGCCCGCCTCGGCCATGCGCTGTGCATCCTGCGCCCGCTCCTCCGCAGACCAGTGCTCCGGGTAGTATGCAGCCCCGTACCAGAATCGATCGAGCCCCGTCGGACGTAGATAGGAATGCCTGTTACTTGCCATCGCGCCCCCTCACTTCTCGATGATCTTGCCAAAGAAGAACGCCTTGTCGTCACGGCGATCCCCATTTTCATCAATGTACCACCAGTCGTCCTCGTACGCCCGCCGGCCTTCGCCGCTGACCCCGGCGAGATCCACCTGTCCCTTGCCCGTGACCGGCTCCTTCGTACCATCCAGATTCGGATCGACGTAGCGCACGAACCATGCCTCCAGACGGCCCTTCATCTCCGTCACCCGGGCCTGCTGCGCCGGATCGTCCACCAGATTGTGCTCCTCATTCGCGTCCGCCACAAGATCGTAGAGCTCGTTGGGTCCGTAGGGATACCGGTGCACGTATTTCCACGTGCGGGTACGGATCATACGGACCGGTCCGTACTCATCGAAAACGACGACGTGTTCCCGTTCGGGAAGAGCCTCACCTCTCAGCAGCGGCGCGAAGCTGCGTCCCGGCAGCGACACAGCGTCGGGAGATTCGAGGCCCAGGTAGTCCAGTAGCGTCGGCATGAGGTCGTAGTGGCTGAGCAAGTGGTCGTCGACGCATCCCTCCGGTAATCGACCGGGCATTGCCATCAGCATCGGCACCTTCACCGAGGTATCGTACATATTCTGTGGGAAGGTGCCGTTGCCCTTGCCCCAGATCCCGTGATGCCCCATATTCATCCCGTTGTCGCTGGTGAAGACGACCAACGTATTCTCCAACACACCCATCGATGCCAACCTGTCCAGAATCAGGCCGACGCCGCGATCTACTCCCGTGATCGCGCCGTAGTAGCCGCTCAAGAGCTCGTGCCTCCGTAGCCCTCTGCCCCGCGGAGCGCTGTTGATCTGCCAGGGGTGCCCGCCAGGCACCTCAGGGCACGTGTCGAAGGGACAGTCGGCATAGAGGGAGACTAACTCCTCCGGATGCTCACCCCTATCCCACGGAGAGTGGGGCGCCGTGTAGTGAACGCTCAAGTAAAAAGGCGCATCGTCCTCGGCCTGTGCATCCAGGAACCTCAGTCCGCCCTCCGTGATCACGTCAGTGAGGTAGCGGGTGTCACGCTCGATGCGTCCCTCGCGGATGAAGTAGCCGTTGTGGTAGCTGCCTCCGCCATAGGGGAAGAGATGCCAATAGGAGAACCCTTTCTGCGGATTGAGGCTGTCGCCCAGATGCCATTTGCCGCTGATACCGCAGGCGTAGCCGTTAGCCGCCAATACCTCTGTGTAGGCGAGCATCCCCTGCAGGTACTCGATCTCCCGGTCATCGCCGGACCCCAGCCCCGGTGTCCGCTCCCCGATCAGATTACCCTTGCGGAGCCAATCGTGGACGCCGTGCTGCGAGGGAATCCGCCCTGTGAGAATCGACGCACGCGCAGGCGAGCAGACAGGGGAGGCGCAGAAGAAGCTTTCAAAGCGCATCCCCATTGCCGCGATACGATCCAGGTTCGGTGTCTGCACCTCGTTATTGCCGGCACTTCCCAACGCCCAATATCCCTGGTCGTCAGTGAGCACGAAAACAATATTCGGCCTCTCGGGATCTCGACTAGCCACGCACACCTCCTATACCGGCAGAAACCGGGGTCAATCCTCCACCAACAGCGTATTCGTCCAGGCGCGCCTACCCACGCCGTCCTCGATCTCAATGTAGGCATAGGGCCAGTCCTCCGGCAATGCAAAACTCGCCTGCTGCAGTGTGCTGCCGTCGAAGCTGCCCAGGCGCTGCCCCTGCGAGCGCGGGCCTACCAGCCGGACGAAGCTCACGGGCGATGTCTCGATGGACACCTGACCGTCGTCGACCCTGATCTCGTGAAAGGTAGGACCCGTGGTGCTGTAGAAGCGGCCCGCACGCAGGCTTGCCATAATAGCCTCCGCCGTCACCGAGGGCGCCTGGACCATGACCCATCCCCCGTTCCAGCCGGGGTGCGAGGTCGTGATGTGGGCATCGTCGGAAGCGAATGCCAGCGTATGCGGTGCCTCCTGGAGCATCATCGCCCAGTACGGACGCGCATCCCCCTTCCCATTCAGCCATTGGCAGACGTGGTTGTAGATCTCCACGCCATCAAATCCCCATCTGACCGTTTCCGCGCAGGAGTTCCCGGTCCAGTAAGGGTGTGCAAGGATGAGCAGACCGCCCTGGGCGCGCACAGCAGCGAGGGCGTCAGGGAATCCCATCTGCCTCTGGATGCCGGTGAAGGCCCCCAGGCAGACGACGTGATAGTAGCCGCTATGCTCGTCGAATCCGTCCAGCTCGATGCCGTCGAGCCAGAGCAGTGGGCCATCTGCGCCACCGCCGCCGAGCAGCACGGAAGAAGAGGCCCAGTGATCCGTCCGAAACAGGAAGTCATAGCCGGCACCGCTGTAGGCCCGCTCGAGCTCCGCGAAGGTCAGCCCCCCATCCGAGACCGTGCTGTGTATGTGCGTGTTCCCCTTGTACCAGTTGCCCTCTGACAGATAGCGCGGCGACGCCTGCCGCTCTCCGTTCACCGCGTCGCCTCGTTGCGCCAAGGGTCTGCCGCCAGGAACGCCTGGAGCATCACTTTCTTCTTCTCGATATCCACGCCGATCGCGTGTCCGGCACCGTAGTCGATCAAGATGAACCCTCCCTCTGCCGTCGACCACCGACCCAGCAGCAACTCGGCCTCCTCACGGATCTCATCTGCGCCCTTGAACGGCAGCGTATGCTGGATGTCGCAGAGCGAGGCAAAGCAGATCCGTCCACGGAACCGCTCGCCGATCTCCTCGATGCCCAATGCCCTCGGCTGTTGTAGTTCGATAATGTCTAGGCCGATGTCGATCAAGCTCTCAATGATGCCATTGACCTTGCCGCAGGAATGCATCCAGACGTGCCAGCCGTGGTCGTGGCACACGTCGAAGATCCGTTTGTAGCGCGGCTTGAAGAAGGCATCCCACATCGCGGGGCGGACGAAGACGTTCTGCTGCGTCCCCCAATCGTCCGTAAACGTGAAACCGTGGATGCGATCGCCGAAGCGTTCAGCGATGTTCTCGATAATGCGTAGATCAACATCGACGATGCGGTCAGCCAGTGCCGCGATACGTTCGGGCTCCAGATAAAGGTCGGTGAGCGTGGCCTCGAACCCATGCAGCGCGTGCATCCGCTCGAAGAGCAGCATGAAGATGGAGGTCACGACATACTTGCCTTCACTACCCTCGAAGCGCTCTGCCATCCCCTCGTAGAAGGCCGGGTCGTCGAGGTCGGGCCACCGGAAGTTATCCCAGGACGCCCAATCGGCCAGTGGGTGCCCCTTCACCTGGCCCATGTTGTCCATCTCGGAGCGCGCCCAGGTACACCCCCACTCGTCCACCGTCTCACGATAGCGATGGTCGCCGGTCCCGATCTGGTTCCAGCCGACGACGTGCACATCGTCGACCCCGAGCGCCTCGAGGTGCAGGGGCAAGCGGTCGGGTTTCCGGAACTCGATCGCGCGGGCCATCACTTCGTAGGAAGACATCGTCATAGGTTGCCTCCTTGAGTAACTCACTCTGAAGTGCCTGGCACTTCCCGCCTTCCGAGGCGGAGTGCCCGGCACTTAGAGCACAGATCCCACGGCCGCGGTTGTTCCCGTCTTAGGTGCCGGGGACTGCGGAAAGTCCCCGGCACCGAGAGCCCTACACTACCACGCGCTCCGCCCATCCGTCGAATGCGTCGAGCATCGCCATGAAATTGTCGTACTTGGTGCCCACGGCCACCGAGTGCGTCGTGCCGAAAATATAGCCGCTGCCGGGCGCGCCGGCCCGCATCGCCGCCGCCACGTCGCGACGCACGTCCTCGGGCGTGCCCGAGACCAGGTTCTCCACCCGCGCCCCACCCCACAGCGCCAGCCGGTCGCCGTAGCTCGCCTTCACCTCGGCCAGGTCCATGCTCGCCGACGCCTGGATCGATTGGTACGCATCGTACCCCGCCTCGACGAACATGTCGAGCAGCTTCCAGTTGTTACCGCACGCATGCTTCAGCACGCGCAGCCCGTGCGACTTGACGCTCGCCACTCGTTCCGTGATCGACGGGAGGCAGAACTTGCGGAACATACGTGGTGAGATGAATGGGCCCGCCGTCGCGGCAAAGTCCGTGCCCCACAGGACGCCGTCCGTGCCCGGCCTGATCATCCATGGATCCTGAAGATTGCCGAGCCGTGTGGCCTGCGCGATGGCTGCCGTTACGACCTCAGGCTGGAGCGCGTACATCATCAAGCCGTGCTCCATTCCGCCCAGCAGCACCATCCCGGCCTCGCCACCGCTCGGGCCCAATATGAAACGGCTCTCGCCAAGTGCCTCGACGATCGGATCGACCGCCTCGAAGATGGACGGGTCCGGCGCCGCAGGCGTCACGTCCAGGGGGAAGTCGTCAAGCGCGTAGGCAGGCTCCGGCTGCGCCACGACGGTTAGGTCCGCCGTGACATCAGAATACTTCCAAACGCGCCCGTCCTCCGCCTCCCACGTGTTGGCGTCGACCCGGCGGACCTGCTCTGGCACGTAGTCCCGCGGCGGGGCGACGCTGCTCGCCATCGCACTCACGTTGACGACATCGATGACGTCGAGCTTGCGATACAGCTCGATCGTGTCCTCTTTCCAGCTCTGGACCACCTCGTCGCGCCGTCCCTCCCAGAACGCGATCTGGCACTTCGCCTTCGCGCGCAGGTAGGTCTCGTGGCCGAGAACCCGCTCGACCGTGTCGAAGTCGATGGCGAAGAAGCCGATCGGCACGCGATCCACCGGCTCGTGGGCCAGTGCCCGCTGCACGCGCTCTTTACCGTTCATAGGTCAGCTCCATCTTCCGCGCAGTTGATTTGTCCGATCTCGGAAGATTGGACCAATCTTACTCTCTTGGCAGCCCCCTCAAATACCCCTGCATCAGCGGCCACAGGTTCTGGTACGCGCTGTACCACTCCGTGTACGCCTCGTGGACCGCCATGTCGGGAACGAAGGTGCGCTCCAGCTTGACCATCGCCTCGACGGCCTCCGGATACGCGCCGAACTGCCCGCCGCCGACGCCCGCGATGATCGCCGCGCCCAACGCACCGGCCTCGGTGACAACCGGGCGCGTCAGCGGGCGCCCCAGGATGTCGGCCGAGAGCTGAACCCAGGCGTCGGACTTACTCCCGCCGCCGACCGCGCGGAAATCGTCGATGGCGATCCCCGTCGCGGGCAGCCGGTCGACCATTGACCGCAGGTAGAAGGTGGTCCCCTCCAGGATCCCCTTGAGGATCGCGCCGCGCGGCGTCTCCAGCCGCAGCCCGACGATCACGCCGGATGAGTCGGCCACAAAGTCGGGCGGTCCCGTGGTCGTGAAGTGCGGCAGCACAACGAGCCCGCTCGGACCATCGGGCAGCTCGGCGAAGAGCGCGGGGTAGACGTCCTCCCCGCGCATCCTGGCCCGGCGGTGCTCCTCGGCGGCGAAGGTGTCCCGAAACCACTTAACCAGCGATCCGCCCTGGTTGTAGATGAAGGTCACGTAGGCCCCCGGCACCGCGTGGTGTTCGGTGTTAAGCCCGCGGGTGATCATCGAACTCGCTTCCGGGCGCCCCTCTGAGACAGGCGTGATACACATGAAGGTGCCCATCCCGAACGTGGCGCGTCCCTCGTCGATCACACCGCACCCCACGGCGTTGGCACACTGATCGTGCGCCCCCGAGACGATGACCACGCCTTGGGGCAACCCCAACTCCCCCGCCACACGAGTCGAGACCGTGCCTATGGCCGTCCCCGATGGGACCACGCGCGGCAGCTTTTCCCGATCGAGCCCGGCCCAAGCGAGGAGTGTCTCGGACCAGTCCCCGGTCTCAAGCTCAAGGAGCAGCGTCCGGTTCGCGAGCGACGCGTCGACCGCGGCCTCGGCGCCCAACATAGTGGTCACGAAGCTGCCCCAAGGGAGGAACTTGTGCGTCCACTCGTAGACCTCGGGCCGGTGATCCCGAATCCACATCAGCTTGGTCAGCCCGTAATGATTGCCGAGCGTGTTACCGTTGATGTGGTAGAGCGCCATCGGCGCCATCTTGGGGATAAGCTCGCCCAGGAAGTCCTGCCCGCGCACGTCGAAGTTGAGGATCGACGGGGCCAATATCTCGCCATCCTCCGACACGGGCACGACCGCCTCGCCCAGCGACGAAACCGCGAGGGCGCGGATGGGATCATCCCCGGTCCTCGACGCGACCTCGCGAAGCGCGGCCTTCGTCTTGGCCCACACCTCATTCGCGTCCAACTCGGCCCACCCCGGCTCGGGGTGGGCGATGTCGTACTCGCGGTAGGCCGACGCCAACAGCCGGCCATCAACCGAGAAGCAGGCGACCTTGCACCCCGAGGTGCCGACGTCGATACCCAGGAGGCTCATAGCCTCACCCCATCATCCGCCCGCGCGACCCGGCGATGTCATAGTAGTCGCGGATCAGCCACGTCGTGCGCTCGTAGACAGCCGCCTTACCTGCCTCCAACCCGCCGCCGCGAAGACCCTCCTCGAAGGCCTGCCGGTTCTCGGTCGCCACGTTGACCTTAGCGATGCCGGCTCTGATTGCATCCAGGACATCCTCTCGCCGTACACCGGAACCGCCGTGAAGGACCAATGGCACGCCGATCGCCGCCTGCAGCCGGGCCAGGTGATCGAGGTTGAGATGTGCCTGGACCTTCTTCCGGTCACGGAACGCCTTCGACACCGCTCCGTGCACGTTGCCCACCGCCACCGAGAGCCAATCACACCCCGTCTCGGCGACGAAACGCGCCGCCTCGTCCACATCGGTGAATCCCAGGCCCGAGGCAAAGAGCTCCTCGTAAGGAGGTAGCGGGCCCGCACCCTCGCGCAGAATCGCACCCAACTCCGCCTCGCAGGGAATCCCGGCGGCGTGCGCCATCTCGGCGACCTCGCGCGTAGCCGCGATGTTCCCTGCCAGGTCGAGCCGCGACCCATCGATCATCACCGAGTCGTAACCCAGCGCGATCGCCTGGCGCACGACCGGCGCGTAGTCGACCTCCAGGTCGTCCTCGTCGATCACGGGCACGTGGTCCAGGTGCAGCCGCACGTGATCGGGGTCGCCGAACCGCGCGAAGGCCTCCTGGACCGCCGCCGGACCGTAGCACTCGAACCGCTGCCACTCGATCCGTGCCGTCTCGATCAGCGCGAAGGCGTCCTGGTCGACCACTGCGCGCACGATCGGCTCCAGCATCGGCAGGTGGGGCACGTTGAAGGCAGGCACCATCGTCCCCGCCTCCCACGCCGCCCGAACGATATCCTTGTCAATCATAGCCCATCCTTTCTATTCTCCCTCCCCGGCAGCGGGAGATTGGTCCAATCTCCGAAAGATCGGACCAATCTAGGCCTGCGGCGCGCTCACCTCAAAGCCAAGGTAGTGTCCCAGCGCCTCTTGCACCGGCGCCAGCACGTGCCCCGGCGTCAGGCTGACGTGGTGGCGGTAGCCGCCGTACCCGATGTGCAGCAGCACATCCTGGAGCCGCGGGATCGCCGCAACCCCCGCGCAGCCGAAGAACTCGTCCGGGATTGCGTCCTCGGTGAAGGCCCCCTCGCCCAGGTAAAAGCGCAGTGCCCCCGCCTCGGTCATCATGCTCGCGAAGGTGAAGTCGAACGGGGCGATGCGTCCCTGGTGGCAGCCCCAACTGCACCCCTTGCCCACCGAGTTCGCCAGGATGGCGTGGTCGGCGATGTAGCCCCGACCGGTCATCAACGCCTTGGGCACGGGGCCACAGTGGAAGAGGATGCACTTGTCGTCCTCCTCCCCGTAGTTGTTGTTCCAATCGAGACAGGTCGCGGGCTCGTCCGTGGCCCGGTGGAGCGCATACATCGCCACGGCGTTGCCGACGTCCACCTCGCACGCCGCGGGAATGCCGCGGTTGTTGAGCTCGCCCAGGAGAACGCACGCCGAGATCCCCAACTGCTGCTGCAGTTCGATCCAGCACCGCAGCGCCAGTGCGTCCAGTTGGTACTCATCGATCACATCGTCGAGCACGACGCCCAGCCGCGCGATCTTGGTGAAAGCCGCCTCCGGCACCCCGGCCCACGACGTATAGTCGCGCAGCACCTCGGACTTGGCCCTGAAGGGCGCGCCAGCCATGTCGACCGCGTCCATCCGCGCAAAGATGTCGGAGAGATCGAGGGTCTCCATCGTGATGCCGTGGCGCTGGAGCGCGACCTCGTCGATGCGCACGGTCTTGAACGCCGTGGTGCGGGCACCGATCGCGCCAACGACCATATGGCGCATGCTCCCCACGACGCGGCAGACCCGGTCGAAATGGTCGACGTTGGCCCTGAAGCGGTCGCCCGACGGGCTCGCCACGTGAGGTTTGAGCGCCGTGAATTTGAGCCCGTACTGGTGGAAGACGTCCATGATCGAGAGCTTGCCGCAGAACGCGTCGCGCCGGACCTCGGGTGCCATCCGGGTCATCTCGTCCGGATAGGCATGGACCAGGATCGGGACGTCCGCGTCGCGGAGAGCGGCGATGGCGCCGGTCTCGTCGCCGAAGTTGGGCAGTGAGAGGATGACGCCGTCATACGCGCCGCGGTGCTCGCGCAGGAAGTTGGCGTAGATCTCGCCCTCCCGCGGCGTCTCAACGGCGCCGTGCCGCGTCGCGCCGGCGTCGAGCATGATCACGTCGTGGCCGAGGCTCTTGAGCACGCGAGGCAACTCCTCACGTGCCTCTGCCAACAGCGAGGCCGGGAAGAATCCCCGATTGCCAAAGAACAGTGCAAATCTAGACTTTGCCATGAGCGGTCTCCTCTGGCGATGGTAACTGAGGACAGGATAAGACCTTTGGGGTTTCGTCTGCTCGAGCAGAAGTCTGCTCGGGCAGGGAAACCCCAAAGGTCTCTCGGTTCAACCGATGTTGAGTTTCAGCGTCTTCACCTCGAACGGGCGGAGCGAGACCGTGATCTCGTACCCGCCACCGGTCCTGGCGACCGGTACGTCGGCGACCACGGCGTCCTCCAGCATGTTCGTGAGCGCGGCCCCGGTCACCGGCAGCGTCGTCGAGAGCGTGGCCTGCACCGCCATCCGCTTGGACTCGTAGAACCGCACGACGACGTCGGTGTCGCTGTCCTCGGCGGGCTTGACCGTCTCGATGACCACATTCGGCGCGTCGACGCTGAAGAGCGAGGCCGTTCCGCCATCGCCCGGCGCCGTCAGCAGCGGCGCGTTGAGGTCATAGCCCTGGCGGACGACGCTCGCTCTCGGCGAATGTCCCATTCCAGGTGTAGAATGCATAGGTGAACTCCTGCACGCCTTGATCGGCGTGGTAGTCGGGCGCAATCGCGGACTTGAGCAGCGTCAGCTTGATGGAGTCACCCAGGACATTGACCCCGTACTTGCAGTCGTTCAGCACCGCACAGCCGCGGTTCTCCTCGACCAAGGCCGTCCACTTCTGGTTCGGCACCTCGAAACGGTCGGCATCGAACGGGCGGCTGCGATGGTTCGGGCGCTTGATGTAGCCGAACTGGATCTCATGCAGTGCCTCGTCGCTGTGGATGCGCACAGGGAAGGCCACCTTGAGCAGCTTATGCCGCTCGTGCCAATCGATCGTCGTGTTGAAGTCTATCCGCCGGCTGCCACGCCTCAGGCTGATCTCCTGCGTCATCGTCGAGTTGTGCAGGCTACGCGTGACTTTGAGCGTCGCGACCAGCGGTCCCGCGGCAGACCACCTCGATCTCGGCCGGTTGATCGAGCACGACCGGAGTCTCCTCGTACATGCTGTCGATATCCCACGCGTCGAAGCGCGAGGGAACGTCCTTGAACATCTGGAAGCTGTTGCATGCCCCCGTTACCAGCTCGCCCAGCGGCACAGTCTTATCGACCAGGCTCACGATCTCGCCGCGGTCGTTGAACTTCACCCGCAGCAGATCGTTCTCGAGCAGATCGGGCGCTGCCTTGAGCTGGCTAGTGGGCGTGGCTGCATCGGCCGGATGGAGCGTCGTCCACCCGAACGAGGGCACCGTCACCTCGGCCATCAGGTCGTCGCCGACGGCCTGCACCGGCACCAGGGCGCCGCTATCGTCCTTCGCGCCCGCGTAGCCTTCGGGCAACGGCACAAGCCCCGTGCGCGCCCAAGAAAGGTCATTGAAGACCGTCATCCCGTCGTCGCCCCTCGCCAGCGCCGTCACCGCATCCACCGTCACGCAGTCCGCCTCCTCGATCACCTGGTCGTAGAGCACCTCAGCCTCGTCGTAGACGCGCGCAATCGACGAACCGGGTAGGATGTCGTGAAACTGGTTGAGCAGCACGCCCTTCCAGGCCTCATCCAGCGTCGCGGACGTGAAGTCGAAGCCCGCCAGGATGCGAGCCGCCACACCCCACGCCTCAGCCCGCCGGAGGGCGAACTCGCTCTTCCGGTTGCCGCGCTTGATCTTGGCCTGCGAGGTGAAGACGCCACGGTGACACTGGAAGTAGAGCTCGCCCACGTAGCGGGCCTCGGGCCACCCCTTGGCCTCCTGGTCCTCGAAGTACTCCTTCGGAGCCGCGAGGCGTACCTTCGGCGCCCCCTCGAGGTTCTGCAGCCGCCGCGCGGCCTCGAGATGGTCGCGGGTGGGGCCTCCACCGCCGTCACCATAGCCGAAGGGATAGAGCCGGGTGGAGAAGCCGTCCTTCTGGACCCGCTCGTTCCAGCGGGTGATCACGCTGTCGGCGTCGATGCGGGCATTGTAGTCATTATGCAAATGGACGAAGACCTCAGAGCCGTCGATGCCCTCCCAGACAAAGGTGTTATAGGGGAAGGGATCGCCACCGTGATACGCCCAGAAGATCTTCTGCGTCGAGAAATACTTGACGTCACAGCCGCGCATGATCTGCGGCAGCGCACCCGAGTAGCCGAAGACGTCGGGCAGCCACAGCAACTCGCAGTCGACGCCGAACTCCTGCTCGAAGAAGCGCTTGCCGTGGATGAACTGCCGGATCAGGCTCTCGCCGCCGGTCATGTTGGTGTCGGGCTCGACCCACGTCGCCCCCTCGGGGATGAACTGGCCCGATGCCGCAGCCTCCTTGATCCGCGCGTAGATGTCGGGGTAGCGCTGCTGCAGCATCCGGTAGAGGTGCGGCTGGCTCTGCAGATACTTGAATTCGGGATACTCGGTCATCAATGCCAACTGCGTAGAGAGTGTCCGCCCGATCTTGCGCTCCGTCTCCTGGAGCGGCCAGAGCCACGCTACGTCGAGGTGGGCGTGGCCGAAAGCGAACATCTCGGGCACCGTCGACCCGTTGACGCAGGCCATCAGCGGAGCCAGACGCTCGCGGCACGCGCGCACGGTCTCCAGCAACTCATCATTGGGCAGCTCGAAGTCGACGATCAGCGTGAAGTCGCGCAGCCCCGCGTCGATCTCCTGGAGCCGCAGGCTGTTCTCGTCGAGGTGCTCGCGAGTCTGGAAGAGCGTCTCGACGTCGAGCCAAAGCTGGTACACGTCTTCCTGCCAGATGCCGTAAGTGGTCTCTCCGACCACCTCCTGGGTGGCGTCGGGACCACCGAGCGTGCGCTGACCGGGGCGGAAACCCCAGTGGGGGCCCATAAGGCGCGTCTGGGCGACGGCGTCTGACTCGGGAAGCGGCATCTCGCGGTCGGGCGGCGTGGGGCCGCCGTGGACGAGCCGCGGCCCGTGGCCCGCGTAGCTCTCTATCAACACCTCATAGTGCGTGCCGGGTGTGCCCGAGCGGGTCAGCGTGATCTCAGCGTGCTGCCGGTCGCGCGCTCCCGCGGCCTCGCCATTCACCCAGACAATACCCTCACCGCCCACCGCAGAGACCAACACGATACGGGCGTCCTCTGCCTCGGCGGGAAGCGTGAACTCGCCCTTGAACCACCCGTACTCCCACATTTTCCCCCAGCGGGTGCCCACGGGCATAGGCGAGAACGTCTCGGCGAGGGCTTCATCGGGCGTCAGTTGCGCTTCCGTGACGAAGCCCTGCATCGTCACCGTCCCCAGCGGACGGTAGAGGTGGCGCGGCAACTCCTCGCGCCAAGGTGTCAATCTGTGCAGCCACTCAAGGTTCAAAACCATTCGTAACCTCCGGTAAGCTAAGGGACGTTGGCACGTTCATACGTCTGCACGTTCAGACGTGCTAACGTGTCAACGTGTCAACGCACAATGATCGTCTTCAGTGATGCCTGCGTGTCCAGCGCCTCGGCCTCCTGAGCGAAGACGTCAGCGATGTCGTCGAGCGGATAGCGCACCGAGTTCTCCAGGATAATGCCGACGTTGAAAACGCCGCGCTGGACCGCACGGTAAGCCTCGCGCATGTTCTCGACCGACTGCAGCTTGGTGTAGTGTACGCCGTTGAGGTTGCGGATCTCGAGGCCGTCCTCGTGGAACCGGTGGAAGCAGAAATCATCCACCGGCGCGTAGTTATCGCCGTAGAGCGCGACGGTACCGTTGTGGCGCACCATCGCGACCGCCTGCTTGATCCCGATCCCGGTGCCGCCCACGGCCTCCACCGCGACGTCGACACCCTCGCCCTTCGTGATCTCGTCGACAGCGGCGATAGCGTCGTCCTCCGCGGCGTTGATCACCACGTCGGCGCCGAGCGCCTTCGCCACCTCCAACTTCGACGGTACGACGTCCACTGCGATGACCAGTGACGCGCCCGACTTGATGGCGCCCTGCAGCATAATGTTGCCGGCGAAACCCACGCCGTTGACGGCGACGGTGTCCCCCAGCTTCACGCCCATATGGATTGCGGCCCACCCCGCGCAGCCGAGAGGTTCGTAAAGACAACCGACCTCGAACGGCACCCCGTCGGGGATGGGCTGCACGTGACGAATATCCGCGACCCAGTAGTCGGTGAAGGTCGGATAAATCAGACTCCCCACCCGATCGCCGATGGCGACGCTGCCACCCCCGACGTAGGTCTCCACTCCACCGCCCTTGGCGACGATCACACCTCCACCCTCGTGGCCCAGCGGCCCCATCGGGTAGCTATGCTTGGGTTTCCCATCGGGCCGGCCCGCGCCAAGCTGCACGTCGGAGCCGCCCTTCGCCTCATCCTGCGGGCGGACGCTGATGCCGCGGTAGTAATAGCGCTCGGAGCCGCAGATAGAGGCCTGGTGCGCCTCGATCAGAACGTCGTTCGGCCCCAACTCCGGGAGAACAAGCCGGTCTATCGTGATCTTTCCAGGCTCCAGATAGACAGCGCGTGTCTCTACCATATGGTGTCCGCTTTCGATGTGAGTAGGAACGAGGTATTCATTGTGTTACGCCTCCTGTCGTGGCGGCGGGAAGGCCCGCCGGACCTCAGCTCTATGCGGGGATGATTGTACCATGGCTCTCCCAATACCCCACCGGGTCTCACACCAGACGTCCAATGTTAACCTATTGTTAAACTTGACATCGGCAATATCGCGTATACTATAGACGTGGGTGGTTGGCAAGAAGAAACCACTGACAACGTACGTGAACAAGCGAATACGGCCGTCGCCGAATGCACCAGCAGCGGGGGAACCGAGTGAATGGGGCGAGCCGATGGGATCCGAGGGGATCTCGTCGTAGGGTCATCTTCTTTGATCCGAGCCCGACAGCTAACCTCGTAGGCGTTAAAGAAGGACACCACAGTTGACCGGGTGTCCTTTTTTGCTGGTTCGGATCCGCGCGTCAAACCAACGGTCACAGCCCAGTACAGTAGGAGGAACACCATGGGGACCGATTTTCAATCGATAATGATGGCGCCGATCGTGGCTGACGAGAAACTCCGGGACAAGCGGCATGAGACGGTGCAGTTGGAGCCCAACCTGAACGTGGCTCATCTGCTCCACAACCTGATCCGCCTGTTCCAGTAGTTGAAGAAGGGCCGCCTCTTGGCCCCGAAACATAATGTCACAAGCGCAGGCAGCCCCCCGATGGGTCGGGGGGCTGCCTGGCGTTTACGGGGGCACTCCCGGCGAAGACCTTTGGGACTCTCTTGTCGAGCAGACGCCCGCAATTGGCCGAAGACTCCAAAGGTCTCGGCGCCCGCCTAGCGCCAGCTATCCTGAAGGCTTCCGATCTTCCCCAGCACGTCGGCGGGCAGCCCCTGCCCGTTCGACGCAGCGACGTTCTCCTCCAACTGCGCCAGCGTGCGGGCGCCGGGGATGATCGCCGACATCGCCTTGGGCGTCAGGCTGAACTGGAGCGCCATGCGCGTCATTCCGCCCTCGCGGCCATCGGCGATGGGGCGCAAAGCTTCGGCCCTGGCGATGTTCTCATACCATCTGGTCTCCGTCGAGTTGCGCCCGATTGTCCTCGCCTACAGTTGCGCCAGGGCGGAACTTCCCGGTGAGCACGCCGCGGGCCAGCGGCATCCGGCCGAGCAGCCCCACGCCGGTCTGCTCGGCCACGCTAAAGAGCTCGGCCTCCGGCGCAGTATAGAAGATGCTGTACGTGATCTGCAACACGTCGACCAGGTTCGAGCGCATCAGCCAGATCGCGTCGTCCTCCGTACGGACCGCGACGGCACCGAAGCGTATCTTGCCCTGCGCCTTGAGCTTCTCCATCCCCTCCGCCCAATCGTAGGTCTCCAGCGCCTCGCGCGTCGGGCTGTGGAGTTGGTAAATGTCGACCACGTCCCGCTGCAGCCGCCGCAAGCTCCCCTCCAGCGTCTCCACCATCCGCGCTGCCGAGAACTCGTGCTCGCCCGTGCTCCGAACGCGACACATTTTGGTCGCCACAAGCACGTCATCGCGGTTGCCCAGCGCCTTGCCTAGCATCTCCTCGCTGCGGCCCCAGCCGTAGGCCTCCGCCGAGTCAAAGACCGTGACGCCCAAGTCCACGGCGCGGTGCACCAGGTTCACCCAGTGCGCGTCGGTCGCGTACGCCTCGCCCAGGCGGTTGCCACCCAGGCCCACCTCGGATATCTCTACCCCGGTATTGCCCAATTCACGATAATGCATCTATCTTATTCTCCTTGAGTACCTGTCTCCCTCTCCCAGCGAGTCCGCGAGCGCCCGGGGGAGGGCCGGGGAGAGGGAAAGCCCACGAACGCGAACGACACCCGCTCGCGCAGCCCCCCCTTTGTGTTTTCCCCCGGTGGGGGAAAGCAGAGGGCGCCTAATGATGAACCAGAGACGCCCGCGTCTCACGCGCAGCAGCGTCGAAAGCCGCCTCCAGCTCGGCATTGGTGCCCCGGATCCGCGCCACGACCTGCTCCGCCCAGTCGACGTACGCGGCAATCCGCGACGTGGGCCAGGCCGCGGGCGGATCCGTGCTAAGCTCCCGCACGTTGTAGACCTTGTCCGCCAGCTTCACCAGCTTGGCGGGAGCCGAAGCGTCCGCAGCGTGGACGATCTGTAGTTGCTTGCGGACGTCCTTGGGAAGCGACTTGTCGTCGGTGACCTCTCTCACGATCGAGGCGACCTCGCCGCCAAAGCGCGCCTCGATCTCGTCCGGCGTCGTGTCCGTATCCTCCACGGTATCGTGGAGCAACGCTGCCACCAGCGTCGCCGGATCGCGCACCTCTCCCACGTCCCAGAGGATCCGCATCACCCCGATCAAATGGTTGATGTAGGGGAGGTGATCCTTGCCCTTGCGGCGTTGGTTCCGGTGCCGCTCTGCCGCAAAGGCCAGCGCCCTGATGATGACGCCAACCTGGGCGTCTGTGAAACGACCTTGCCCAGCGACGTCGTCTGCCGGCCCGCCCATCAGGTCTCACGCCCCTGTTTGGCCAATGCCGCCCTGACGCGTGCCCAGATCCTCTCGTCGCCCTGATAAAGCCGGAGCGCCGCCAAAGCCTCGTCGGCCGGGCGTCCGCCCTCCTCCACCAGCGAGATCAGGAAATCGAAGGCGCGTTCGTGTCGCAGCAGCGCGATGGCGACCAGGAACGCGCGCCGCAGCTCACCATCGATGGCATCTTCCCACGCTGCCTCCAGGAAGGGAAAGGCCTGTACGAGATGGGAGTCGCCCAGCGCGACCGCCGCCGCCTCCTGCTCTGCGCGGTTCTCGCTCCGCAAGTAACCTGCCACGAAGGCCAGCGACGCCTCCGGGTCGAGTTGTAGCAGCGCGGTGAAGCACTCGCTGATCACCTGCGGCTGTTGATCACCGGTGAGCACCTTGAACCTCAGCAGCGGCACCCCGGCCTCCAGCCCCGCATACCCAATCGCACGGGCAGCCGAGATGCGAGCATCGGCTTCCGAGTCGGCCAACAACTGCGCGAGTTGCAGCATCACATTGGGATAGTTGATGCGGACCAGACCCAGAGCCGAGAGGCCCCTGAGCTTCGCCGCCGTATCCTCGCGCCCTCCCCACACCGGCTCCATCTGCGTATGCCCGATACCCTGGAGATAGACGTCGGGTTGATAGGCCTCCATCCGGTAGAGTGCATCGACGATCGCAGTCTTGGCCGCGCAGCCCGGGTCGGTCTTCGTCGGGTTGGTCATAAAGCGATCGAAGGCTTGTACCAGATCGGGTACCAGTTCGGCCAACTGGAACTCGCCCACGATCTCAGCAGCCCGCCCTACCACGTGGTTCACCTTCGAACCAAGCGACCGCCGAAGCGCGGCCTGGGTCTGCTCCGACATAGGATCCGATCGCAGTTCGCTGAGTTCTGCAAGCCGGTCATCCAGACTGCGCGATTTGCCCATAGCTAAAGAGTGTCGAGCCTCTCGTCGTGTAGTTTGGCCAGCGTGAAAGTCGCCTTACGGGCAACATCGATGCCGTAGGGGCACGTAATCCCCTCTGCCTCATTCTGAAGCGCGGTCTGATTCCATCCGGACTCAACGAACGTGCGTCGCGCGGTCTCACCGAAATCGAACCAATGCGCCAGCCGGCGTCTGAGAGCGTAATCCGCAGGATCGTGGGGCAGATAGTCGATCATCTGCCGATCGATGTGCCCTTCCAGCCGGAACAGGCCCATGAGTTCGGGCGAGCAGACACCACACTGGCGGCAAACGTAATCGCCGAGTTCCGGCGCGTCGCGCAGAATCGCCGCGCGCTCGGCCTGGTCTGCGGCGCCTTTGGCCAGGGCTGCAGCCGCCTCATAGATATGCTCAACGCGATTCATCCCGCAGATCAACACCTCTGACCCGGATCCCAACGCGTAACGCAGCGCGGGCTCGGGCGACCGGTAGAGAAAGCCATCGCCCAGCGGCTTCATCGCCGTGATGCCGACGCCCTTCTCACGCGCCAGAGGATAGACCTGCTCGTGGATCTCGGGGATCCACTGTTCCTCCAGGTAGTTGTCCCAGATCAGGATGACCGACAAGGGGATCCTGCGAATGGCCTCCATATAGAGCTGCGGCGGGCGATGGCTGCTGAAGCCCATGCCACGAATCAGGCCCTCTTCCTTCGCACGTAGCAGCGCCTCCATGGCCCCACCCGGGCCTGTGAGGGTGTCCAGATCTTCCATCGTGTTGACGCCGTGGAAGAAGTAGAACTCGATGTGATCGGTGCGCAGCAATTCGAGCGACGTCTCCAGGTCGCGACGGATGCCGTCGCCATCGCGCGCGCCGCTCTTGCTCGCGAGCACGATGCCGTCGCGGCGCCCCTCGAGTGCGCGGCCCAGCTTGTCCTCCGACGCGCCATTGCCATAGCCGCGCGCCGTCTCAATGTAGGTTCCCCCTACCTCCAGGAATGCCGACACCACCTGCTCTACGATCTCCGACGAGATTTCGAGCTGGTGGAAGCCTCCCAATCCAAGGCGGCTCACCGTCAGTCCGGTGGCGCCCAGTGTCGTCTGCGGCAGCTTCTTTGTTGTATTCATGGCTTATCTCCTTCTATATGAAGTCCCGGAGATTGGACCAATCTTCCTGGATTGGTCCAATCTAGCATAACCTCCGCATCAGCAAGCTCGCTATCGCGGTGGCCCTGCGAGCACGCGCCCGCGAAGTGTCTCGGCTGTACACGCCTCTTCCGTCCCGTAGCACGCGATCATCTCCAGCCACCAGGTGGCTCCGGCCTCGGCGTGCCGCTCGACAGTCTCCCGGGCCGCGAGCGGATCGTCCGCGGGCGTGGCGCCCACGCTGACCACGTCGAAAGGCACCTCGGCCTGGCGATGTGCCGTCACGTAGTCGACCGCGTCTCGCAACTGGGCAAGCTCCGCGCCTGGAGACAGCCCGTAATCAAACAGCGGGAACATCCCGTCCCACCGCGCCATGCGCCGGAAGGGCGCCTTGTTGGGCCAAAACCCACCAACCCAGATGGGGATGCGCGGCGTCTGTACCGGTGTGGGCAGAAAGCTTGCGTCGCGCACGCTGTAGTATGCACCGTCGTAGGAGAAACGCTCCCCTGACCAGAGGCCCGCCAACACGTCGAGCCCCTCGTCGAGCATGGCGCCACGGGTCAGGAGGTCCGTCTCCTCCCCGAGATCGCCCCATTCCTCGTCGCCCAGACCGATCCCCACCCCTAGCGTCAGCCTGCCTCCGGAGAGCTGGTCGAGCGAGACCGTCTCGCGGGCCAACTTCCACGGTCTGCGCCGCGGGAGCGGCGTCACCGTCGTGCCGAGGCGAATCCGCGACGTGGACATCGCCGCAGCGGTCAACGCGACCCAGGGATCGACGAACGGTTGATCGCCGTAGGCGATGTGGTCCCAGAGGAAGAAGCCATCCCATCCCGCGGCCTCGGCGTCCGCCGCCAATGCCGCCATCGCAGCCGCGCTGCCAAAGGGGCCG
Organism: uncultured Chloroflexia bacterium; assembly: GCA_963775195.1. GTDB lineage: Bacteria > Chloroflexota > Anaerolineae > B4-G1 > SLSP01 > PWVB01. The sequence goes on along the minus strand of CAVZIC010000013.1, from coordinate 792,299 downwards.
AAATTGGGCAAATAGACACCGTAGCGCATAGGGGGACCTCCTTTTGGATGAACGCCGCCAACAGCGTAGTCTACCACAGGGCGTGAGGGATGGGAAGCGAGGAGAACAGGGAGCCGTCTGTGTGTCAGTTTCAGGCACCGTCTTTGGTGATCGTGGCAGACCCGCGTCCCGTGGGGTGCGCCTGCCGTTGGTGCGCCCGACCTCGCCCTCTACGCCACCAGTGCCGGTCGCACCGCCCGCACCACCTCGAGCGACGCCTGTGCCTCCTCCACCTTTAGCTCGAAGATCACCGGCCCATCGAACCCTGCTGCAACGACGTGATCCAGGAACGCGCCGACGTCGAGGTCGCCGGTGCCCAGCGGCTGGTGGTCACGTCCATAGACAAGCACACCAGGAGTCTCCGGCCGAACTGCGTCGTGAAGATGAATCTCCGCAAGACGATCCCCACACAGGTCCACTGCCTCGAGCAGCTCCACCGGGCCGGAAAACCCAGAGAGCACGTGACCCACGTCGAGACAGAGCGAAAGGTCGAGCGCGTCGGCCATCTCCAGCGTGAGGTCCAGCGGAAACTCAACGGTTTCGATGGCCAGACGGCGGCTGGGGAGTCCGGTCTTCTCGAGGATCATCTGTAGGCTCTGCATAGCAGCCTGCTGGAATTGGCGCAGAATCATGCCCTTGCCGATCGCCGGAAGCGGCATTGACGCGAACTCTGCCGCAAGCGCGCCCGTCGCGTGGAGCACATAGACCTCCGGCGCAAGCGGAGAGGTTGCCTCGATGACCTCCACCAACGCCCGGACCGATCCCTCTCGCACGGGCCGCAGTAATGTAGAGGGCTCCACCGACCACAGGGGCAGATGTACGGTATACCGAAGGCCGTGCTGGTTGCCCAGATCGTCCAGAGCCTGAATCTGTGAGGGAGCAAAGGTCTGCGGCACGAACATCGCGAGATCGCCGCCCAGCTCAATCATATCGAAACCCTGCCGATGGAGGGCCATAACCAACTCCACCTGGCTGAACTCCGCCGCATAGTCCTGCATCTGATCCGCGGTCAAACCTGTCGGGACCAAGGCTGCCACCTGCATCGCCATAATGCCGAAACGCATATTACCTCCTCATTCTTCCTGCACGAGGGTCACGCGCTGGATATCGGGATCGGTGAACACGTCCTGGACATCCACCGCTCGCGACGAGAAGCTCCAAACAACCGCACCGTCGGGTCCGGCCTGGAACCAGTGCAGGGTATCCGGCGCCAGCGTGAGTTGCTCTCCGGGGCTCAGGATCGCCTCGTGCCACGCCGTGTAAGTCCGCTTTCTGCGGACCGGCGGGTGCCCGGCAGGAGCAGGGGTAGGGTCTCCCGGCGTGTAGACGTAAACAAGGCCCGACTCACAGCGCAGCGTCTCGGCCTTGCCGGGATAGTCACCGAGTCGGGGATGCCGGTGCTCAGGTAACGTCTGATCGGGGAAGAGCACGATCAGCTTCGCTGCGATCTCGGGCGTGTCGAGCAACGTCAGGATCTGTGCTCCCGTCAGGGCCAACTCGCCGAGGCCGAAGTCGGCGACGGCGATGGACGCCAGCTCCTCGTCGCGCAGGGCGACGCCGGTGCGCCGGAGCAGGCCCGCGGCCCGGCGCTGCGCCGCCTCGTAGCCGGCTCTCGTGATCACGTCTGCGGCCTCACAGAAGCCGCCTATAGAGCTCGGTGAAGGCCCGCGCCGGGATCCCCTCCTCGACAAAGCCCTGCATACGGTCGCGCCCGATCTTGTCGAGGAGCTGGATGCCCATCTCCACGATCGCGATCGCGGCGGCCATCTGCTCGACCTGGTCTCCGTGGCGGGTCGCCACGTCGTAGGAGAGCCAGCCGTCCCAATCGAGCCGGTCGAGGTAGAAGAGCATCTCGACCAAGTCCCAGAGGTTGACCGAGCCGGGCAGCATGTCCCAGTCCCACTCGCGGGCGTTATCGTTGAAGTGGACGTAGAACAGCCGCCCCGCCTGCGCCGCGATGGAGAGCACCTCGGCGGGCGTCTCCTTGGCGATCAGCGCGTGGCCCACGTCCATCGTCACGCCGACGTGTGGCGCACCCACCTGCTCGCAGAGGAAGAGCGCGCGTCCCATGTCGCCCAGGATGCAGGTGTTACAGGACTCGTTCAGCTTGTATTCCAGGCTGATGCGGACGTCGTCCCGGTGCCGGGCGGCCTCGGCGATCCCCGCCTTGAGCCACCCCCACTGCTTGAGATAATCGACCTGGAAGTTGTAGTTGTGGCCGTCGATCAGCGGGCAGCACGTGATCATGGACGCACCCAGCTCCGCGGCCAGGTCCATCGCGATGCGCATGTCGGCCACGGCCTCGGCGCGGAGCCGCGGGTCGGGCGCCGTAAAGGAGCCGCGTCCCCACTTGTCCTGCGACTTCACGTTGAGGTTCACCGCGGACACGGGCAGCCCGAGATCCTTGACCCTCGCCACCGTCTCGTCCACGTCGGCGAAGTCGCCCGGATAGACGATCTCAATCCCGTCGAGCCCCTCGACGCGCTGGACCATCGCCAGCCGTTCCGCCAGATCGTGCGCCGGCTGATACTCGTGAAACCGGTCCGCGATCCGGCTCATCATCCCAATCATGATCGAATGTCGTAGCTTCATCTCAACCTCCCTCTCTGCCGTGCCGGGGACTTTCCGCAGTCCCCGGCACTTGGAACGTAGAATCCGCGGACGCCGGTGTCCGCCTTTCAGGTGCCGGGGACTTCGGAAAGCTCCCCGGCACCGATGCAGTCCGTGCAATCCGTTTCATCCGTGGTTCAGACCCCACACCTTATCGTCTTGATCTCGAACGGGCGGAAGTCCAGCGTCACCTGGCCATCCGTCACCGCCACGGGCTCCGGCTTCTCCTCCAGCAGGTTGGTCACCTCGACCGACGTGATGGGCACGTTGAGCGTAAGCGTGGCGCGGGCGCCGGCCCGACCGGCCTCGTACATCCTGACAACGAAAGCGTCGCCCTCCTCCGCCCACTTCACGACTTCGACGATCACGTTGGGCGCGTCGATCGAGAGTAGACTCGGCAGGTCACCGGTATCCGCGCCCACGGGCGCCGCGACCGGCGCGACGTTGAGCTCGTAGGCGGGCCGGACCACGGCCCCGACGGAGAAGGGGCCGGCGTGCGGGAGCAGGCTGTAGGTCATCGCGTGGCGGCCTTCGTCGCCCCGCGGGTCCGGATGGATGCCCGACTTGAGCAGGCTCAGGCCGATCTCGCCGCCCTCCACGCTCACGCCGTACTTGCTGTCGTTGAGCAGCGCGACGCCGAAGCCGTCGTCCGAGAGATCGGTCCACTTGTGGGCGCAGACCTCGAACCGCGCCCGATCCTGGATCAGATTCGTGTGCGTCGGGCGATCGGCGTGGCCGTACTGGATCTCGTGGCGGGCCTTCTCGGCCCAGATCGCGAGCGGGAAGAGGGCCTTCATGAACGTGCGAGTCTCGGCCCAATCGACAACCGTCTCGAAGTCGACTTGCGGGCTTGTGCTGTGGAAGACGACGTCCTGCGTGACCACCGAGTGCCGCCCGATCCGGTAGGTACAGCGCACTCGAAGCTGCAGCGGCCCATCGGCCACGACCTCGCGCGAGAGCAGGTGCGTGTCGGGCTGCATCTTGAGCCGCTGGTCGCGGTCGACGTTCCAATTGTCCCACTCCGCGGGCACGTCCTCGCCGAGGACGAGCACATTGAGCGCCGCACCGGGCCGCACCAGCTCGCGCCCCGTGGCCCTGTCGACGAAGGAGGCAATGGGGCCCTCGGGGTCGAAGCGCACGGTGGCGTACGGCGTCTCGACCAGGTCGCCCTCGACCGTGAAGGCCGACGCGCCCTCGGAGGCCCCCTCGACCATGTCGAGGACCACGCCGCCCATCGGGGGCAGATCGAGGCCCGCCACGACGAGCTTCGGGTCGTCGCCGGGTCCCTCCACCCACTGCCAACGGACCGCCGGATCGGCGGGGCGGGAGCCTTCAGGCGCGCCCTCCCAGACGATCTCGCCGCCGCGCACCCAACTGAGGGTGTTGGCGATGCGCCACCGGCGCGCGGCGACCTCGGCGATGTTCGGGCGACAACGCGTGGTGGGCCAGGTGCTTCGCATCGGTGATGATGCGGCCAAAGGTCTCGATCGCCTCGTCGTTGACCTCGGCAATGGACGAGCCCGGCAAAATGTCGTGGAACTGGTGCGTCAGCAGGACCTTCCACAATGCGCCCAACTGCTCCTTCGGATAGGGCGCGCCGCCGAGCGCGGCCATCGTCGAGAGGATCTCGGCGTCGCGCATCGCGTACTCGGCCTTGCGGTTGCCGCGCTTGATCTTGGCGATCGACGTGAGCGTGCCGCGGTGCCCCTCCAGGTACAGCTCGCCCACCCACTCGGGGAGGTCGGTGAGCTCGCGCTCGATGCCCTCCATGAACTCGCTCAAGGTCGTGTGGACCGCCCGCGGACACCCTTCCAAGTCATGCACCAGGCGGCTGACCTCGACCATCTCGGCCTCGGGGCCGCCGCCGCCATCGCCCCACCCGAAAGCGGTCAGCCGGCGGTCCTGCACGTCCTTGTGCTGCACCCAGCGCCACTGCGCGATCAGCGTCTTGGGGTCGGGTGTACAGTGGATCGAGTTGTAGTGGGTGATCACCGACGAGCCGTCGATGCCCTTCCAGACAAAGGTGTCGTAGGGGAAACGCGTCGTGTCATTCCACGCGATCTTGGTGGTGCAGAAAAAGCGCACGTCGGCGCCCTGCAGGATCTGCGGCAGCGCCGCCGAATAGCCGAAGACGTCGGGCTCCCACAGCGTGTCCGAGGTGTAGCCGAAGAGCTCGCGCGTGGTCTGCTGGCCGACCAGCAGTTGGCGCACCAGCGACTCGCCCGAGGTCAAGTTGCAGTCGGGCTCCACCCACATCCCGCCGTTGGGTTCCCACCGCCCCTCATCCACCCGCGCCTTGATCCGCTCGAAGAGCTCGGGGTAGTCCTGGCGCACCATCTCGGTGTGGCAGGGAGCGCTCTGCATGAAGACCAGCTCGGGGTAGCGGTCCATCAGGTTGATGACCGATGAGAAGGTGCGCCCGCACTTCCGCCGGGTCTCATCCAGCGTCCAGAGCCAGGCAGTGTCGATGTGCGAGTGGCCCACGATCCCCATCATAGGCGCGGTCGACCCATTCTGCGCCTCCAGCAGGGGCTGCATCACGTCGCGGGCCTCGATCAGCTTCACGCGCCACGTCTCGGGCTCGGTGGGGTCGGGCATCGCGTCGACCAGCGCGAAGACCTCGGCCAGCCCCCGCTGGAGCCTGCCCTTGCGCAGGCTGTCGTCGTCGAGCATCTCCATCAGCTGGCGCAACACGCCGAACTCGAAGACGAAGGCGCTGACGTCCTCGCGCTCCAGCACCACCTCGATGCCTTCCAGCGTGCGGCCTTTGGGTGGCTGGGGCGTCGTCACTTGTGCAGGCTGCGTGCCGGGATGCGTGTAGCCCGAATAGGCCTCCAGCGCGATGTGGTAGACGTGGTCCGGATCGCCGGAGAGCGTCAGCATCACGACCGGATGGTTCGGGTCGAAGACGCCGTAGGGAGCGCGATCGACGAAGAAGAGCGCCTCGGGCGCCCCGGTCCGCGCGCGAATAAAGGTCTTGCGCCCCTCACAGACTTCGGGCAGCGTGACGTCGCCGCGAAACCAGCCGGTGACGCGCTCCCCACCCCAGGCCGCGCCCGCCGGCGCAGAAACCCACTCGGCGCCCTCCGCAGGCCCCGGCTCGTGCTTGGTGTGCCGGTACGTCTCCCAAAGCTCGACGTTCACCTGGCCCACCACCTCCCATCGCAGTGCGGCGTAGCGTTCCTCGATCAACGGCAGTTTTCGCAGAATGGATGAATCGGTTAGCATCGTGTCCTCCTTTGCGTGACGGTTGGCGAGTGACCATTGAGGGCTGCAGTTGTTTCGCCCCCTCGGATCCCGAAGCCCACTGCACCAGGAATCCTCAATCGTCACCCGTCAATCGTCAGTGTTCCGTCTTCGCATCTCCTCAAGCGCCTCCGGCGACAGCCACTCCTCCGCGCGCACCCTGGTAGGGCCGATCAGGCGCACGCGAAGCTCGCGCTGGATCAGCCACTCGTCGCCGGGCCGCATCGTCGTCCGCGGGTGCGGGATCACGTCCGCCGCGGCGACGGGCTCATCGATGACGTAAAGGTAGCCCGGCTGCGTGCCGGTGTGTTGTATATCACCCTCGTCGGAGATCGAGACCACCGCCGGCTTGTGAGAGAAGATCCGCGCCAGGTCCTTCCACTGCGTGATCGTGCTGCCGGTGCGCAGCACCTCAAGCTTCAGCGGCGAGCCGTGGTACCACGGTCGGCTGTAGTCTACGTCGATGTCCATTGGGTGTCCTTTGTCTCAAGGTAGAAGATTGGCCCAATCTAGCTTACGCCAATCGCGAGCACCTCGTGATCCACCACCTCCGGCACCACGACGCGTAAGCACGCCCTCCGCCCACACGTAGTCCACCTCACGGTCGGCGCGCAGCAGCCGCACGCCCGTCACTCGCACACCCTCGGGCAGCCGCACCGAGACCGTCTCCGGCCCCACGGGCAGCAGCTCGCGATACGCACCACGCATCGTCATCGGGTTGGTCAGGTTGACCAGGTGCACGGTCACCGCGCCGGGGCCGCGCCAGATCGTCACGTCGAGCATGCCCGGCCCCTCAACCGTGAGCGGCATCGGCGCACCCGCGGCCCAACGCACCGCGTTCGCCAGCAGCGTGCCATGGTCGGCGCTGAGCACCTCCCAGAAGATGCGTGCCAAGTCCCATGGGATATACACTGCGCGCCCCGCCCCCACACGGCGGCAGTAGACACCCGGGATCTCGGTATGGGGCTCCCGCGGGTAGACCTCCTCCATCGGCAGGTCGGGATAGGGCGGCACCAGGGTCAGGGGCGGCGCCTCGAAGGTCACGTACTCGCGCGCCGCGACCGGGACCTGATAGCCGCCGTAAATAACCCGCTGTGCATCCTCCAATCCAGCGAGGAATGCCGGCGCCGCCGGTGCATCGTGTTCGAGCCAGAGATAGCCGTTCTTGAGTGGCCCCTCGACCTCGCCCGGCCCCGCATCGACCCCGAAGAGGTCGGCTAGCCCGAAGGTCTCGCGCATACGCCCCTGCTCATCGTAGCGCGACGTCTCGAAGGTCGCCACCAGCCCGCCCCCGCCGCGGACGAAGGCGCGGAGCTGCTCGCACTGCGCATCGGAGAGCGCGGCAACGTTGGGCAGGATCAGGACCGTGAACGGCGCCAGGTGGTCGGCGTCCATCAGCCGGTCGTGAACCATCTCGAAGGGCACGCGCGCCTCGACCAACGCCTGGTAGACGCCCAGGATCGGATCCTCGACCTTCTCGTGGGCCGCCGGGCCGCCGTATTGCGACGCGGTCTGCTGCGAGTAGACCAGGCCCACGGTCGCCATTGGGGTCCGGTCGCGCCAATAGCGATCGTGCTTCGCGTGCCAAGTGTAGATCTCCTCGACGACGGGCACCCAGCGATCGTCCCAGATTCTGCCCGGCAAACTTGGTGAACCACGGGCGCATCCCATTGGCGATGCAGTCCGCGACCCACACTTTCAGCTCGGGTGCGCGCTGCACCGAGTCCTTCCAGCGGTAGCGCTCCTCCAGCCCCACGCTGAAGATCCCGCCGACCGGCTTGTGCCCGAACACCGCTCTGTACTCCTTGGCGTTCTTGCCGCTGGCCCACGGCGTCTCGATCCCCTGCCGCGCCTGGCGGTCGGCGAAGAGCAGTGGCACGCGGTCACTCAGCCCTTTCATGTCAAGCGAGCTGAGCGCGCCGCCGCCCGAGTTCGGAATGTAGCGGGCATACGAACGCACGTCGCGAATCGCCGCGTCCCAGAGGTCCGAGAGCTCGAAGAGCCGCGCCTCGCGCCACTTGACGTAGGCGCGCCAGCTCGGATCGGAGAGCTCTTGGCTCCGTGGCAGCGCCAGTCCCGTCGCGTCGCGGAAGGCAACCTGACAAGCTTCGCAGTAGCAGATGCCGTGGCCCGACCACCGGTTACTGAAGATGCCATGGATGTCGTAGCGGCGGACGATCTCCCGGTGCACCTCGGTCATGAACTCAAAGTTGTACGGCCCGAGCGCGCAGGTCACCCAAGCGTCCGGCATCGACCAGTGCCTGCGGTAATTCCCCTCGGCGTCGACCGCGATCCATTCCGGGTGCGCCTCGAAGGCGTCACGATGGACCGCGTGAGGGTCGGTTCGCGCCAGCACCGCCATGTCCATCGCCCGGCAGCCCGCTACCAGCTCGCCAAAGGGGTCGCCGTCGCCCATCCACGCGCTGCGGTAGTGCAACGGGATCTCGGTGGGATAGTAGCAGATGTAGCCGCCCGCGCTCAGGCAGGCGCCCTGCGCGTGCACGCGCCGGAAATAGTCGAGCCAAAAGCCCGGGTCGAACGTCCCCGGATCGTTCTCCACCAACGTCAACTGCGCCCACCGCAGAGGATACTCAGCCCATCGTTCATTGTCCATTGTCGCTCCGTGCCAGCTCATCGTATGATCGAACAGGACATCCGGTATCCTCTAGAGAGATCACCGGCCATGCTGAATCCGACGTGTGGGCTCTCTCAATCCTGTTAATCATGGGAATCCTGTTGGATAGGCACGAAGATCTCGTGAGTCTCCGGCGTCGCGTAACCCTCAAACCAGGTTGGCACGAGCCCCGACCCGCGCAGCCCGGTCGCGACCATCTGCTTGTTGAAGACGCCCACGTGCTCATCGGCGAGGTAGTCCTCGACCGGCATCCACCGGCTCAACTCGATCTCCGACTCCTGGATGCGGATCTCCTCGGTGAGCGGGTCGAGCCGGCAAATGAAGTAGATGTCCGACTTGCCGAAGCGGTAGCCGTGCCAATGCCTGAACCCCGTCAGCGCCCGGAAGCTGGTCTCGATCCCGGTCTCCTCCCACACCTCGCGAACCACGCCCGCCACCAGGTGCTCGCCGGGCTTGAGCGTCCCGCCCGGCAGCTTGTAGTAGAGGGGACGGCTGTGGCGGTGCACCCGCTCCACCACCACCAGCAGCTCGCTCCGGTCGTTGACCACTAGCCCGCCCGCGCCGATATAGTGCGTCGCGTAGAGCGGGATAAAAGCCATCGGCTGCAGCCGGTAGGTGAGCACCGCGCTTCCGGGGTCGCTGTGGTGGAAGACAAAGCCGTGATGGACCGCGACCGGGATCAGGTCGACGAGCGCGATCGGCACCTCCAGCCAGACGACCTTGTAGCCGCCGGCGCGCCAGAGATCGAGCGACCGCACCAGAGCCGCACGGAACAGCTCAGGGTCTCCGGGCAGTCCGGCGGGGTCCACCATAACGCCGCGGAAGACGTTGTCGTCGGCCTTGAGTGCCCCCGCTACTTCGATTACAGCCACGTGCAGGGCACCAACCGATCTTCGTCGCGATCCTGACCGTGCCCGCCCTTCAGCTTCGTCGTCGGATCGTCTACGATGTCGTGCTGACCGTGGTCGGCCAGTATGATGATCCCATACCCAAGAGGCGGCAGCGCCTCGCAGAGCCGCTTGAGCCGCGCGTCGGTGCCGCGGAGCATCGGCACGACCTCGGGCGACGAGGGGCCGTACTGGTGGAAGACATCGTCCACGCGCCCGAGCTGGGCGATCAGGAAGATGGGACCGTCGGCCCTGGCGATCTCGATCACCTTGTCGACGATATCGTCGTCGCTACCCGGCGGGACCGTTCCGTCGATGTCGGCATAGCGGGCCAGCAGCCGGCTCCCGGTGTAGTTCTCGAAGCCCACTGCTGCACTCCTCCCACCTGCGCGCCGCACGACGTCGAAGAGCGTCTCGCACCGGAAGTCATCCTCTTTCGACGGCACGCCGTGGCCCTCCAGATCGGTGCCCGTCACCATCGCCGAGAAGTTGACCGGCGTGATCGAGGGCATCACAGACCGGAGGATCAGGCTCCGGGTAGCGTGGAGCGAGCGCAAGAAGGGCATCTCGCCCTGCCACAGCGTCCAGGCAAACCACCCAAACGCGTCAGGCGCCAGCACCGCGACACGACTTCGCCCCGCAAGATCGCGCGACACAACGGGAATTGGTGTTCCCTTGGCACCGGCCGGCGCGGGCAGCCCGAGCACATCGCTCACCGTCGGTGCCACATCCATCATCGAGTAGATCGTTACCAAGGTTCACACCTCCTGGATAGCCTTATGGCATCTGTGGGTGAGGGTCTCATCCTGGAAAAGGATAGACCTGAGACGGGGAACTGTCCAGTGGTACCGAGCGCATATCAGGATAGAAGCGCAACGATGGATCCGTTCGAGGCCTTCTGTTGACAGCCGCGGCGCTTTCGCTAAACTCCATCCTATGGGTGAAAGGGACGACATCATCACGTCGCTGCAGGCACGTCTGCAGCCGTACTTCGGCGAGCACCATGAGGTGGTCGCCGTCTACCTGTTTGGCTCGCAAGCCAAGGGCTCGGCGACCGTCGGGAGCGATGTCGACCTCGCGCTGTTACTCTCCACCGACTTCGACCTGCAGGTCCACGCCCTCTACCGCCTGCACCGTATGACCGAACTCGAGACGCGTCTGTCGACCGACGTGGACGTCGTCATCCTCAACCAGGCGTCACTCGTGCTGCGCCATCAAGTGCTCAAGTACGGACGCCTGATCTACACATCCGACCAAAGACAGCGCGTCGACTTCGAGGTCCGGGCGATGCAGGAGTACCACGACTTCCAGCCGGCGCTGGCCTTGTTTGACAAAGCACTGTTGCAGCACATCCAAGAGGGGAGACTTGCCGATGGATACCGAGGTCATCACGACCCGCTTGGCGATGCTCGCCGGATATTCGATCGACTTGAGCGCGCTGCAGACGATCACCCTGGATGAGTATCAACACAACAAAGTCCTGCGTGGATACGTGGAGCGTACGCTCCAGGTCTGCGTCCAGATCTGCCTGGATATCAGCTATCATCTGATCGCAGAGCTGGGGCTGCGCCGTCCGGAGAACAACAAGGACAGCTTTGCCGTACTCTCAGAAGCGGGCATCATTCCCCAATCCGCCCTACCTGACTTGGTGGATATGGCGGGCTTTCGGTACATCATTGTTCACGACTACGCTCGCGTGGACAACACCGTCGTCTATCACATTCTCACGGAGCAGTTGCACGACTTCAGCGACTTCGCCAACGCAATCGTAGTTTTTCTCAACACCATGACTGCCTGACTCTTCTGACTACTCCGTCACGATCAAGATCGCACGATCTTGATCGCCTCGAAGAGCCCTAGCTCAGGCACCTGCACCGTCAACCAACCTTCCGCCCACGTCGCAGGTAACGCCATACCGGAGCGCAGCCCCTCGACCGACGACGGCTTGGCCTCACACGGGATGGTGACCTCGACGTCGCGCATCGGCACAGGCGCATAGAAGCTGTTGCCGAAGTGTCCTGACCCATTCACCAGGTGCAGGAGCTGGTAGGCACCGTCGTCGCTCTCCATCAACGTCACCTCGACCTGCGGTGACAGGTTCCCTCCCACCGGCTCGACCCCGGCAAACTGCTCAAGCAGGTCGGTGCAGAACCAGGCCGTGTTGGGGTGCCCCTGCCGATGGAAAAGCGCGCCCGGCAACCACGGTATATAGACGACGTGACCTTCGCCAAAGGGATGCACGACGAAGCCGGGGTGGTCGACCACCAGGTCGTAGTAGCAGCGCTCCGGCGGGCCGTAAGCGTGCGGCGGCACCAGTTGCATCCGTGGCTCGGCCGCACTCCCGTACCGGGCGTAGATGTAAGCCCCGTCCATGTAGACGAGGTCGGTGTCCTCGAAGCGTGGGAAGCCATCCGGGAAGCCGGCGGGCTTCGCTGCCTTGTCCTCGAACTTGAAATAGGATGAGCGCATGTCCTCACGGACCGTGAGCACCTCCTCGACGCCGAGCGACGCCAGCGCGGGGCCCGGCAGCGGCTCGTCGGCCTCATCGCGGAAGCTCGACTGCCCCGTGACCACCAGCACGCCACCCTCCTCGACGAACGTGTCGAGCGCCTCCGCCAATTCCTCGGACATCATTTCAACACCTGGCACGATGATCGTCGAATAACCCTCCCACGAGACGCCAAGCGCCGCATCGGCGCGCACCACGTCGAAGGGCACGTGATCCTCGACGAGGAACCGGAACCAGCCGCGGTATTCATCCGGGTTGATGCCCGCCTTGAGGAGCATCACATCGGCACTGGAGTGCATCCCCACGTAGTTCTGCTCGTGCCGGGCGTGGTAGTGGAAGACCTCCTTGATGCCCTCGAACCCCGAGCGATCCTCGTGGTTATCCAGCCGCCCGATGAGATAGTAGTCGATCGCGCCGCCGTTGGCCAGGTTCTGCGCCAGCCGAAGCGTCTGCTGGTGCGGTGAGACGGCGACGTGACGATACGGGAAGTCGATGAAGTCCACCGTCGTGTTGCTGGAAACCATCTCGGGGAAGCTGCCCACGGCCCACTTGGTGTTGTCCGAGCCGCTGTACTGCCACCGTGGCAGCGGGCGGTCGAGCGCCGTGTTGGACTCCTGGCGGACAAAGCCGCGGCGGAAGTCGGTATGGTTGGCGATGGCCACGGCGGGCCAACGATCTGCGATGAAATGGTAGACCTTGTCATGGTGCTCGTCGAGCGTCTGTCGCTTGAACGTTGTGTAGGCCCGGAAGATCGGATCATTGCGGTCTTCTGTGCCGGGCAGGCTGAGGCCGTACATCTCGCCGAATCGCTCCTGGCAGTGCACACAGTGGCAGATGCCGTAGTAATTGCCACTGTAGTCCCGCGTCTGGTACCCGCCCATGTTGAAGAAGATGCCATCGAAGTCGTGTGTCTCCAGGAGTTCCTGGATGATCAAGAGCGCATAGTGCTGTTGATACGGACCGTTGATACAGACGTGGATGTCGCCGTTGTAGTCGACGATCTCGCCCTTGGGACTGACGTAGGCCCAATCAGGGTGCTGTTCATAGATCGGACGCCGTACCTTGGAGAAATCGGTCCGCGCCATCACGCGGATACCCGCTGCATGACACGCATCGAGGATGTCGTGGAGGCTGTCGCCCGTGAGGAAAGGGGCTCTGAACTGAAACGGGAGCTTGGTCGGGTAGCTGGCGATGATACCCGCCGCGTTGATCATCAGCACGTTTGCCTCGAAGTCCTGCAGATCGGCGACGACCCGCTCGGCGCTGATATCGCGCATATCGATCTCGCGCAGGTTCGTCTGAATGAACCGCCACTGCTTCGAATGCCACCATTCGGTCATGTCGCTCTCCTGTGTGATGGGATGGTTGACGTGTCGCCGTCGGCACGTCGGAGATTGTACTATAATGGAGGTGGACCCACAACAGTGGCTCGCGCCGGGAATCTCACCCACTATATGACACCTCCTGACGTAATTTCCCTGTATGCTGTAGGGGTATATAGAACGTTAGTCCTACAAGGAGACGACAGATGGAGTCCAGCATCGTAGCATTCTGCGGCATTACCTGTTCTTCGTGTGACGCCTATTTGGCCACCCAGGCCGACGATCAGGCCCAGTTGGAGAAGGTCGCGGCCGCCTGGCGGGAGCAGTTCGACCCCCACATCACCGCCGCCGCCATCGTCTGTGACGGCTGCCTGGCCGATGAGGGTCGTCTGGCCGGCTACTGCAGCATGTGCCCGATCCGCGGGTGCGCCAAGGAGCGTGGCGTGGCATCGTGTGCCTACTGCGACGACTACGTCTGCGACAAGCTCCAGGAGCACCTCAGCCACGCCCCCGAGATGCGCGAGCTGCTCGACGCGATGCGGCAGACCTTCCTGGCGGCCTCGTAGTAGCTCTCTTCACCGAGTTCGGTCGATACCGGGCGCTTGAGAGGCCATCGGATGCCAAATGGTTCTGCAGGAGTGCCCGGCACCTGTTTTCAGTTACCCGTACAGTACACGGGAGGATCTTACGATGAAAGAGCAGTTCACCCACGTCAATATGGCCGGGACCGAGTTCCACGACGTCAACCTGCAGGACGCGATCTTCGACGACGTCAACCTGGCCGGCGCGCGAATCCGCAACACCAATCTGGTGAACGTCGTCATTGAGGATGCCCAGATCAAAGGGTTGACGATCTTCGGCTTCAATGTCGCGGAACTCATCGAGGCGGAACTCGACCGCCGGGACCCCAAACGCGTCGCCCTGCGTGCAGCCGACATCTTCGATCCGGACGAGATCAAGGGCGTGCTCGCAGAGCTGGACGGCGTGCGGACGGCGTTCAAGGCGCTCCTGCGCGCCACGGCTGAGGACCGGCGCACGGGGCATCCGGGGCCGGACCGGTGGTCCGCCACCGAGCACCTGCGGCACCTGGTCTTCGCCGAGGATCTCTATCTGAACCGGTGGCTGCTGCGAAACGAAGAGCCCTGGTGCTGTCTGGGATTTCTGCCGCCGTTCCTGGAGGACGATCCCGAGTATGCCGACGTCGGCACAGCACCGACGGACGATCTGGAGTTGATCGTCGCCACGTGGGAGAATCTCAACGCCGGCATATGGGCCTTCGTCAACGACGTAACGGTTGAAGGGCTGCGGCGCGACACCAGCGACGTCGACTTTGGGCAAAGGACCGTCGGACAGGTGCTGCAGGGGATGGCCCAGCACGACCTGACCCACATTCGCATGGCCGAGGCCGCGATCAGGGACTGCGCAGCCTAGGGGTCGGTTAGGCCGAAGGTTGTGGTTGTCATCTCGTTTCGGGAGCATCGATGACCGTCATCAAGGAGATCTATGCCAAGACCCTGGTAGCCACCGTCGGGCGCCGACCCGACACGTTCTTCGGCATCAAGTACAACATGAATCTCTATCGCGGCTGCCAGCATCGCTGCATCTACTGCGACAGCCGCAGCGAGTGCTACCAGATTGACCACTTTGACGATGAGGTGCTCGTCAAGGTCAACGCCATCGATCTGCTGCGCGACGAGCTCTCCCGCAAGCGCATCAAGGGCGTGATCGGCCTCGGGTCGATGAACGACCCCTTTATGCCGCTGGAGGCAAGGATCAACCTGGCAGGACGTGCGCTGGAGGTCATCGCCGAGTTCGGCTTCGCGGTGCACATCATCACCAAGAGCAACCTGATCCTCAAGGACTTGGAGATGCTGCGCCGGATCGCCGAGACCTACGCCACGATCAGCTTCACGATCACCACGGCCGACGACGACCTCGCCGCCAAGGTCGAGCCGGGTGCCCCGCGGCCCTCGGCGCGGCTGGCAGCCATTCGCACGCTGGCCGATAATGGCATCCAGGCCGGCGTCACGATGATGCCAATCTTGCCCTTCATTGAGGATAACGAACAGAACATCGAGGACATCGTCGCCCAGGCTGCCGCTGCCGGTGCCACGTACATTCTGCCGGGAATGGGCGTCACGCTGCGCAATCGGCAGCGGGCCTACTACTACGACCAGCTCGACCGCCTCTTCCCCGGCTTACGCGCCCGCTACGAGCGCACCTATGGCGAGCAGTACAGTTGCGAGGTACCGCGAGCGAAGCAACTTTACGGGCACTTCGAGGCGCTCTGCACAGCATACGGCCTTGCCACCCGGCTGCCCCTCTACATGCCCCAGGCGGTCAAGCAGCTCAGTCTGTTCTGAAACACGCCTGTCTGGCCCTTTTGCGAAACGAACCCATTTGGCCGCGTCGGCCATGGGTCACTCAGTGCGTGGCACCTGAGCATCGGTCTACCACGGCCGCGGGTGGTGATGTCAGCCCAACGGGGTAGAATGAACTGATGACACTGGACGCGATTGTGGAGGAGCTCGCAAAGCTGGCAGCGTCGCCCAAGATCTTCGACGAGGATAACCTGGCGGCGCGCGTCGAGGCGCTCGATGACCTCGACTTCGCCGAGGTCATCATCGTGGCGCATCTCCGCGCGCATCCGTCCGACACTGCGGCGAGGCGGCTGCGAAGGCAGGCCGTGGACCTCCACGATCGATTGGGGGATCTCAACCACCACTTCTTCGAGCGCTACCGCGCTCAGATCCGTGCACACACGATCTCGCCCCTCGACTTGAGGCATCTCTTCGACCGCTACACAGGCTATGCCCCTTCGCGACAGGCTTACCGCCACCTGGGCTTCGAGGCGCTCGACCGGCTGGTGGCGGGGTTATTGTTGAGGGAAGAGGCCCCAGAGCCCAGAGAGCACGAGTCTCCCGAGATGGTCGCCTACCAACCCACCCCGGCCAGCATCGTGCTCGAGCTGGTGGACACGCTTTCCCTGGGTCCGCGCGACGTCTTCTTTGACATTGGCTCAGGCCTCGGCCAGGTCGTGCATCTCGTGAGTCTCCTGACCGGCGTCAGGACGACGGGCATCGAGGTCGATCCGGGGCTGTGCAGCTACGCAGCGACCATCATACAGGATCTGGACCTGAGGGACGTGACGTTCGTCAACGCTGATGCCCGCGACGCTGACTATGCGGACGGGACTGTCTTCTATCTCTTCACGCCGTTCACAGGGACCATCCTTACCGACGTGCTGGCGCGGCTCAGACGACAGACGGGCGACCGCCGCATTCGCGTGTGTGGTTACGGCCCGATTACACCACACTTGGCCCGTGAGCCCTGGCTGGCCGATCTGAATGATCACCGTGGGGACGAGTTCCGCTTGGCCCTCTTTCAAAGCAGGCCCTAGCCGGAGACCTGACTAAGGCTACTCTGGTGTCTATTCCTGCTGATGCCTACGCAATCGGAGGCGCTTGGCCCAACCGGCTCGACGCTAAGCTTCGCGGGGCTCGTAGGTATGTTCTGCCAACACCTGAGCGGCATCGCTCCTGACGCGCGCGATCAGTTCAGGAGGCTCCAGGACCTTCACCTTTCCGCCGTGGCCAAGGATCCAACCGGAGGCCCAGTCGAAGTCCGAGACCTGCATCGTCAGCGTGGCCGACCCATCGTCGTGGTCAGTGATCTCGGTCCAATGGCCCATCCGCTCGCGAACGTACGGAGCGATCTGCTTGTCCAGACGCACGACCACGGTATATCGGTCCTCAAAACGCATGGACGCCTCGATGTACTCCCTCGCCGAGAAACCCTCCGGGATGGTAAAGGTCTCCTCCAGAGGAAGGACCGTCTGTATGCGGTCGACGCGGAAACTGCGCATATCGGTGCGCAGTTTGCAGTACCCAACCAGGTACCAGAATCCCCATCGAAACGTCAGCGCATAGGGATGCACGTCGCGGCTGGTTTCCTCCAGCGAGAAGCTTCGATAGGTCATGCGCACGGTGTGACGCCGCAGGATGCTCTCTCGCAGTACCTGGAGCGTCGGCGCCCACGGACGATAGTCCCGTGCGGCAAGCCCGCTGACAACCAGGTTGCGCTGGGCATCCGCCACCTCCTGGCGCAGATCGTCCGGCAGCACGTTATCCAGCTTGGCCGTCACGCCGGTCACTGCGTCTTGATAGACCCGGCCCCAGACTTCCTCAACCAAGCCGGCGCCCATGTAGAGGACGGTCGCCTCTTCGGCAGTGAAGATCAGTGGTGGCAGCTTGTACCCTCGCATCAGCGAGAACCCGCCATATGGCCCGCGCTCCGAGTAGATGGGAATGCCCATCTCCTCAAGCATCGTCATATAGCGGTGTATGGTGCGCTCGGAGACGTTCAGTTCTTCGGCCAGCTCGGATGCTTTCCAGAGCGATCTGGACTGCAACAACAAGATCAGGGAGATCAGCCTCGTCGCGACGTTCGCCATGGTTCTGCCATTATAGCCCGATTGCGTCATAATATGCCATGGATGGCAAGACACAAGAGATACGCGCTCCTAATAGCGATCCTGCTAATCGCCGGCTTGCTGCGCACTGTTGCCCTGACCAAGTCGCCCCCTGGACTCTACCTGGACGAGGCCGTCGTCGGGTATGATGCCTATAGCCTCTGGCACACCGGGCGCGACCATCACGGGGCATTCCTGCCCATCGCGCTCCGCGCCTTCAACGACTATAGAGGTGCGCTTTTCAGCTATCTGATGGCCCCGTTAGTCGGATTGGGCGGGTTGTCCGTCTTCACCGTACGACTCGCATCCTCCTACCTGGGCATCCTCGTCGTCGCGGCTGCCTTCCGGGCAACCTACGAGCTTTGCCGTGGCCGATCTCCCGACCGCCGGGCAGCCACAGCGGGACTCGCCGCGGCGGGGCTTCTCGCGATTCTACCCTGGCAGGTACACTTCAGCCGTGTAGCTATCGAGACCAACTCGGCGGCCCTGCTGATGACACTAACCGTCATCGGCTTTGCGCGCTGGCGTCGCACCGCCCAGCGTGGCTGGCTTATCGCGGCTGCCGTCTTCGCCGGGCTGGGGCTTTACACCTATGCGGTGATGAAGCTGACGCTGCCGCTGATCGTCGGCAGCCTGGCAATCGTGGACCTCCGACGTCTGTGGGGCCACAGGCACGAGGTCGCTCTGGCGGGCCTCGTCGGTCTCTGTATTGCCACACCTATGATGGTCCAGACGGCACGTCACCCGGAGCAGATGCAGGACCACTTCCGGCAGATCTCAATTGCGCAGTCGGGTGAAAGCGTCGGTGAGACGCTGAGCGAGGCTGGATCGAATCTGATCGCCAACCTTACGCCCCGCTACCTTTTCGTGAGCGGCAGCCCGGATCTGCTCCTACATCCGCAGTACGGCGGCCAACTGCCCCTGACCGAGGCTCCCCTCATCCTGCTCGGCGTCGTGAGCGTGCTCGGCGGCAGGAAAGCCGGATCCCGGAACGGCAGAGCCTGGGTGATCGGCTGGCTCCTGATCACGCTGGTTCCGGCAATCCTGACGCACCAGCCCTCGGGGACCGGCAATCCTCAGCGGACGCTGCCCGCCGTGGTGCCCTGGGAGATCCTCGCGGGGTTAGGAGTGGCCAACCTGGCCACATGGCGGATCCGGCCGGCGAGACTCGCCCTGGGACTCGCCCTTGTCGTGGGCCTGACCGTGGAAATGACAGGCTTCTACACCTACTACTTCCGTGAGTACCCTCGCGAGGCCGCTGCCACGTTTCACGCCGGGATGGATAAGCTCGTCTCCACAATAGAGACCTTCGAAGATGACTACGACGTCATCTACTTCACACCCTTCACTAACGATCTGCCCTACATCCACGTGCTCTTCTTCAGCCGCTACGATCCCGCGGCTCTCCAGAACGACCTCCCCGTGATCGACCCTACCTCACCTGACCGCGTGATACGGCTTGGGAAGATCACGTTTACCGATCAGAGCGTCGATCTCTGGCAGGGCGGCATGCCGGGCCTCTACGTCGTACCGGAGGGCGCAGTGGATGCACAGGGCGCGGACCTGGACCTCATCGTGCCACGCCCGGCAGACCTCCCCTCGTTCGAGGTGCTCGGCCGAAACACGCCGCCGATCGTGCCGGGGCGTTGGATTGCCCAATGCTCGGTCCCGGTGCCCCCCCTGGCCGGCCACGTCCTGGACCAGATTGCCGGGTCGCGAGACGTCCGGCGTACGATCTTCGACTGCACCCAGACTTGGCTCTATCCCGAAGGCAATCGGGACGGAATATACATCCTGCATCGCGATGCTCTCCCCGCACCGGGCACGGCGTCGGCCTGGCTCGACACCTTCATCGATCCGTCGAGACCTGCCTGGCGGATGGGTGTCACCACCTGGGGCATTGAGCCCTTCAGCGCGTATCGGTCCGTCGGGGAGCCGCCTGACGTGACAAAGGCCCCCCGCGGAACAGCCCCTGCGGACACCACGCCACTGACGCTTGCGGATCTCGACACCACACTCGTCCACCTCAACGGTGGACTCACCTTCCTTGACGCGGCGATGCGACCTGCGACCCCGGACGGCACGGCGATCGAGTTCACTACGACTTGGCGCGTGACAGCACCTATCACGCGCGCCTTCTCCATCATGGCCCACATTGTCACACCCGCGGGTGAGATGCTGGGCGCCGCCGATGCGCTGGGGGTCTCTCCTTTGGAACTGAGGCCGGGCGACGTCTTCGTGCAGCGTCACGTCCTGGCCGCCGGCAACAGTGCGGAGACCGGAGTCTGGCTGCGCACAGGCGCATACTGGTTGGACACCTCGGAGCGGTGGACGGTCGACATCGCGGCAGGATCCCAGCATCCGCCGGACGCCATCTTCGTCGACCTAACGTCGGTGGATCGCTAGCCGAGCGCAGCCCCTCCTGCCTGGGGCCCACTTGGTCGCCCCTGGCCCAAATAGCACCTCGCGACCGGGAGTATAATCACAGAAAATCGGCTAAGGAGGAAACTGTATCCATGAACGAGGTGAGACCCTATCGTTGGCTGACGGCACTCATTGCACTGATGCTTGTGATTGTACTCTGGACTGCGCTCAAGGCGCCTCCGGTGACCGGCCAACGGCCCATGGCAGCTGCGCCAAGTGAGGAAGTCTACGTTCCGGCGGGCGAATTCGTGATGGGCTGCAGCGCTGATACGGCGGGGGCGATGGACTGCGCCCTCGATGCTCAGCCGTTGCACGCGGTATACCTCAACGCCTACTACATCGACAAGACCGAGGTCTCCAACGCACAATACGCGGAGTGCGTTACGGCTGGCGCGTGCCAGCCGCCGATCAGCAACAGCTCTGCCGTCCACGAAGATTACTACGGCAACCCCTTCTTTGACAACTATCCGGTGCTGCAGATGGACTGGCAGCGGGCTGAGACGTACTGCAACTGGCTTGGCAAGGACCTGCCGACGGAAGCTCAATGGGAGAAGGCAGCCCGCGGCACGGACCACCGTCCTTTCCCGTGGGGATTCGCCCCGCCCACGTGCGACCGCATGAACTACACGGTGATCACCTACAATGGCCAGGGCGAGAAACGGCTGGTCCCTTGCGTGGGTGATAACACACCCGTCGACAGCTATGCAGAGTACGCCAGTCCTTACGGCGCGCTCAATATGGTTGGAAACGCCCAGGAATGGGTTCGCGATCTCTATAAGCGCATCTACTATCCATCGTCGCCCTACTACAACCCGCTCGGCCCCGAGACCAACACCACGGGAGAGCATTTCATCCGGGGCGGGCCTTGGACCGGAACGGTCACGCACGCCAACGTCTGGGTCCGCCTGGATGAGTCTGACATCTATCATCCCGAGTATAATGGGTTCCGGTGCGCCCGAGCTGACACAGGTCCGACGCCGACCGCGACTCCCATTCCCGTGACACCCACGCCGTATTTCGCCCGTAATGTCGGCAGCGCAGGAGACCTCCTGTGGCTCGCCAACGACCGGCACCTGACGTTGATCACGGTACCCGAGCTGGCGTTTGGTGCCACCTCCCGCATGACGCTGTCGCAAAGCAGCCTGGTCAACGTGCAGGGCAGCCTTCAAGGCGTTGATCATTTCTTCGATGTCACGGCGGACAATGCAGGGGGTAACGGCTCGCTCCCGTCGCCGGTTCAGCTCACGCTCGCCTTTGATCCACCCTATACCGGCGCCATCAGCCCCACGCTCACGCTCTATCGCCTGACCGCCGGAGGTTGGACGACGGATGGCCTGACGACGACACTGCACCTGGATGCCGGATACCTCACGGCGGACCTGGCGTGGACGGGAACCTACGGCTTACTCGGTCGCACGATGCGCATCTACCTGCCCACAATTATGCAGAGCCGGAACTAGCGCACCCGATCCCGTGCCTATGCAAGAGCCCCCGAGACACGAGTATCTCGGGGGCTCTTGCCAGTCCACAGGGAATAGGGTGAAGCCGCTTACCCCGCGAAGACCTCCATTGCGGCCGCCAGCCCGGCTCCCGTATCAAAGCCATAGCCACAAGCCTTGAGCGCCGACTCGACAGCACCGATCGTGGCCAGCACGTCGCCCTGCGACACGGCGCCCATGTGCCCGATGCGGAAGTACTCGCTCTTGATCACAGGATGGAGCCCGCCGGCCAGCACGACACCGGCAGCCTTGACCTTTGCGAGGACTTCGGGGCCGGCCACACCCGCCGGGAATCGCGGGGCAGTCATCGTGGTCGCCGCCATCTCTTCTGACGCAGGTACCTGCCCCAGCCCTAGCGCCGTGATGGCCGCCTTGCACGCCCGGCTGATGAGAGCGTGGCGCTGGAACCGCGCATCCATCCCCTCCTCGAGGATCATCCCGAGGCTGACGTTCAACGCAGCAACGAGGTTCACCGCCGGTGTGCCGAAGTAGCCGACCCGCCGTTCCTCATAGGCTTGCATGATCGGCAGCCAGTTGCCCCAGTCCGCGTAGTAGTTCGCCACGGGGTCCGTGCGCTGTCGGAACGCCTCGATTGCCCGAGGCCCCGCCACCAGTAGGGCCAGGCCGGGAGGCGTGCCGATCGCCTTCTGAGAAGCCGTCAGCGCCACATCCACGCCCCAGTCAGTCATCCGCAGAGTCTCACCTGCCACCGCGCAGACTCCATCGACGACGACCAACGTGTCATACTTGCGCGCCAGCGCCGCCAGTCCCTCCACGTCGGTGATGACGCCTGTCGAGGTATCGACGTGCGTGACCGTCATCAGCTTGTAGGTGTCTGCCTGAAGTGCTGCATCGACTTCCGCCAACGACGGACGTGAGCCGATGGGCGCACGGACGTGCGTGACCTTCGCGCCATAGCGACTCAGGAGCTCCCCATAGCGGTCCCCAAAGTACCCCGTGTTGACGACCAACGCCTTGTCACCGGGTTCAATCAGGTTCGCGCCGGCAAGATCCATCGCCAACGTGCCGGAACCGGCGACAACTAAGGGCTGTCCGTCCGGCGCGAGAAAGACCTCGCGCATCCGTTCCAACGCCTGGCCAAACACCTCGATGAAATCAGGGGCAACGTGGCTTGTCGTCGGTGCACCCAATGCCGAGAGGACAGCGGGCTCGAACTCAATGGGACCGGGAATCATCAGAAGCTTTCGATCTTTCATGCTCTACACTCCTTGCTGGGATAACGCTCAGAATACGCTCGGGCGCTGCTCGCAGGACTGGTGCGGCTCGGAACAGCTCGCGATCGCTGTGATCCAGATATCACCAATATGTACAGCCGTTCGACCTGGGGGCAAGCCGGCGCGATCCCGCCGGTGATGGCTACATCAGCCAACGCAGCCACAGCGTGACGGTGACCAGGCTGGCCACCGTCGTAACCAGGATGACCATCGCGGCGAATGGGACATCCGTGTCAGACTCCGTAGCGAGAACGAGTGCCATCACGGCCGACGGGGTAGCGGTCTCGAGAACCAACACCTTGCGCGCAAACACATCGAGGCCGATGGCACCGCCCACCAACCACGCGATTGTCGGGGCCAAGATGAGCCGCCCAATGCTGGCAACGACGAGCGCCCCCACATGGGACGAGCCACGCTTCTCCCGCAGGGTCTTCAGCATCTGGGCGCCCAGGACCACCAGTGAGACAGGGACCACACCCTTGCCCATCGTACTGGCGGCCTTGAGAAGTGGCTCGGGAAGCGTCCACCCCACGGCGGTGAAGACCAAACCCACTACCACTGCATAGAGAGCCGGCGCTGAGAGTACCCGGCGGAGGTTATCGCGCGAGGAGGAAGCCCGCCCCCTTGCAGCGATGTAGACGCCTACACTGGACCATATCATTGAGTTCACGGTTACGAGGAGTACCGACCTGGCCATCCCGGCCTCACCAAATGCGAAGAGGGTCACGGGCAGACCATAGTTGCCGGTGTTCGCCAGCAGCATCGTCAGCAAAAAAGCCGCTCGCGTCCCGTCGGCCAACCGAAGCACGCGAGCGGCAACCTCGCCAAACACCCATAGTGCACCTGTCGTCCCGATAAGCCCCAACGCAAGACGACCATACTCGGCGCCACTGACATCCGACGTGAACAGCACGTCGATCACCAGAGCGGGACTGAAGACGTAGAATGCGACCTTGGCGAAGGTGTCGATGTCCAGGCACAGCTTGCGCTGAGCGACAGCGGAGATGCCGGCGACCAGGAAGACCGGCAGGAGCACATTGAGAAGAATCGAGAGGATCATCGTCGACGGTGGCTGCCGTCCCGGATCACGCGCTAGTCGATTTCAACGCCGTCGAGGCTTCCTTCCGGCTCCGGATAGTGCATATCGAGGTCGCGCAACGCAGCCACCAACGTCGTGCCGATCACAAGGTTCCGATACCACTTTCGGTCGGAGGGCACCAGGTACCAGGGCGCCCACTCGGTACTGGTCTTGCTCAGCACGTCCTCGTAGGCTGCCATATAGTCGTCCCAAAGAGCGCGTTCCTTGAGATCGCCCACGTTGAACTTCCACCGCTTATCCGGTTCGTCCAGGCGATCCTGGAGACGCTCGCGCTGTTCCTTCTTGCTAATGTGGAGAAAGAACTTCACGATAGTCGTCCCCTCGTCAGCCAGCATGTGCTCGAAGGCGTTGATCTGGTCGAATCTCCGCTCCCAGACGTCGCGGGGAACGAGGTTGTGAACCCGCACCACAAGCACATCCTCGTAGTGGCTACGATTGAATATCGCGATCTCACCACTGCCCGGCGTCTGCCTGTGCACGCGCCACAGGTAGTCGTGGGCCAGTTCCGCCGGCGTTGGCTGCTTGAAGTTGGCCACCCTGACGCCTTGGGGGTTGATCCCCTCGAAGACGTGTCGGATCACGCCGTCCTTGCCGCCCGTATCCATCGCCTGCAGGACGATCAGCAGCTTGTGCCTGCCCTCTGCGTAGAGTAATTCCTGCAAAGGCTCAAGCTGCTTTGTGAGCTTCTTGAGCAGAGCCTTTCCATCTGACTTCCCGCCATCGAAGCCGCGAGTCTCCCGCGGATCCCACTCCCTGAGATCCACACAGCTACCGGGCCGAATCCGGTATATGTCCATGCTTGCCCCCTTACGCTGGCTATACACTAGCCCTGGATGTGGTTCCCGGCGATTATACTTCGGGAGAGGGGGTCGTCCAGACCGGGTGCTGACCTTCCCAGTCTTTGTCTTCGAATCCCAACCCTATCTTGAGCAAGTTGATCATCTTGAAGGGGATTAGACCGGTGTCGAAATCAAGCTCCGACTTGTCGCAGACTGTGGAGGTGTTAGCGCGATCGATACGCTGCTTGAGCTTCCCCAGGGCCCGCGCCAGGGCACCCCGATCTTGCGTAGCGATGAGTTGGTCAATCTGTTGCATCAGCGACTTGGCTTCCGCGATGCGGTCATCAGTTTCCTGGGCCTTGGCCCGGCTGGCCAGACCGACTTCCCGCTTCAGCAGGTTCAAACGACGCCCGGATTCATAGGTAACCTCAGCGATGGTGTCCCTATCCATCCACCGCGTCTCATACGAGAGAATGTGTTTCCACGTGGGCTTGAGCAGGAGCTGACGATGGTCCTCCAAAGTATGGGCGTGTCGGATATAACCAAAGCGATCGGCCTGCTCGTACGCCAGGCTTCCCGGGTCGAGAAAGGGCGCCAGCGGCGATGTAAAGGGGACCAGACGTCCATCATCGAAGCGTGTCAGTAGTTGGCGGCAATAGTCGACGGTCGCCAGTGCCGACGCAGGCGTCTGCCGGGAAAGCCCGATCATGAAGAACAGGTCAAACCGCCTGGCTCCGGCACTAAGGCAGACATCGATGGTCTGCTCGATCTCCTCGTTGGAGTAGGGTTTCCCCGACGAGCGACGCACCGACGGATCGTGAGACTCCGGCGAGAACTCCACGATGAAATTAGGAAACGCCGCAGCGAGTTCCTCGATGAATCCCCGGTCAACCGGCCTGAAGAACTCCACGATGACCGGTCCCGCGAATCCCTGAACGGCGCGCAGGAAACGTCTGGCGTAGTCCATGCCGGCCTGGCGCGGGTCACCCAGCAGGAAAATGGGTGCGCGACTGAGCTCTCCGATGCGCCGCACGTCAGACGCGAGAAGTTCAGGCGAGCGGTGAGCCGGGCGCAGACGTCCATGCATACCACGTCCCGCATAGGCCGAGCCGCCACAGATAGTGCAGTTCTGAACACATCCCTTCACCGTCAGAGCAGCCATAATCGGATACTCCAGCCAATGGCTGAAAGGCAACGCAGTCTGTAGATTGGCGTGCTTAACGACAGAACGAACCATGGGGTGGAAGTCCAGCGTCAGGTGGTCAAGCGTATCGGGGACATAGCTCAAGTCATTGATATGGACCACACCGTCAGCGCTCTTCCAGGTCAGATTCGGAACGTCAGTTGGCTCCGTGCCCTGTATGATGTGCTCCATCAGACGCTCTAGCGGTTCCTCGGCCGAGTCGCCCCTGAGCACATAGTCGACATAGGGCTTGCGAATCAGCTCCTCGTGGAAATACGTCGAGGAGTAGCCCCCCAGGATCACAGGCGCCTGAGGATGATACGCCTTGACGGTCTGCGCTACGGCCAGAGCCCCATGAGCGTGCGGCAGCCAATGCAGATCAATCCCATAGGCGCGCGAATCGAGATGAGCGATGAAGTCGTCCGGATCGAAGTTAGGCGATCTGACCATTCTCGCGGCGAGGTTAGCGATACGCACCTGGTACCCGGCCCCCTGCAAGTGTGCCAGCATGGTGGCAAAGCCTACCGGGTACATATCGAAGATCGGCGTCGACGGCACCAGATCGGAGATCGGCCCCCACAACGTGGCGCGTGTTCGAAAGTCATACACACTTGGGGCGTGGAGGAATGTTAGGTCAAGCATAGAGTCGAAAGTGTACGTGAAAGTGACCGTAGAGCAAGTGACCGCCCCCTTTCCGGTTCTGTTAGAGATATATTAGATCGCCCCTGCGACGCCTGTCTTCTGTTGACGAGAAACCCGTCCGTGCTATAATTTTTTCATAGATAGGTTACTTGTTAATAGTGACAGACTTACAGATGATTGGGACAAAGACAAGGGAGATAAGTACAATGGCTCTGCTAAATGAGGAAATCGTCCAGAATGTGAAGGATATGCTCGCCGAGATGACGAATCCGGTGACCCTGACGGTGTTTACGGACGACGAGCATTGTGACTACTGCAGTGAGATTGTGCAGTTGGTCAACGAAGTCGCTGCGACATCGGACAAGGTCAGCGTTGAGCACTACGAGTTTCATCGCGATGCCCAACGCGCCAACGCTCTGAAGATTGAACGAGCCCCGGCGATTGCCATCGTCGGAGAGCGAGACTACGGTCTGCGCTTCTTCGGGATCCCCTCCGGATACGAGTTCTCGACCCTGCTTCACGCCATTCTAAAGGCGTCGCACGGCCGTTCGGAATTGGATGACTCGACGAAGGCCTATCTCGCCAACCTCAAGACACCGATTGACTACCAGGTCTTTGTGACGCCGACGTGCCCCTATTGCCCACGGTCTGCAGTGTTGGCGATGGACATGGCCGTCGAAAGCCCACTGATCAGCGCGAATGTCGTCGAGTCGGCGGAGTTTCCTGACCTCGCTAATAGCTTCAGCGTCATGGGCGTCCCCTTGACCGTCATCAACGGTAAGGAACGCGTCGAGGGAGCGGCTCCCCCGCACATGGTGGTGGACGCGATTCGCAGGGCGGTCGCATAGCAGCGTCGTGAAAAGACAGCTAGCATCATCAGGCCCGGCAGACATTGCCGGGCCTGATGATCAAATCGGCATTGGTCGCGGCAGAGCGGCACAGCCATCGCGCTGCCTTGCGGGCTTCGCGGATTCGCCAAAGCCGCGCTCGGAAGGTAGAATGGAAACGAGACCGGGCAACCCATTTGAGGAGATGTGATTCCTATGTTTGATTTCAAGATTACCGAAGATGCACCCAAGAAGGACATCAGCGGCGGGCTGTATGACGTCGTCATCATTGGTGGTGGGCCGGCCGGGTTGACGACGGCGATCTACGGATCGCGAGATGGTATGAAAGTCTTGGTGCTCGAAAAGGAGTCCACGGGTGGACTCGCCGCGACGACCGAGCTCGTTGAGAATTACCCCGGTTTCCCAGAGGGCATCAATGGCCTGGAACTCATGGACCGCTTCCGCCAGCAGGCAGAGCGCTTTGGGGCCGAGATTGTGGAGTTTGACGAAGTTACCGAGGTGAATCCCCTCAGAGAGGGGCTCATCGAGGTCCATACGGAGGGGGGCACCATCTATCAGGGCAAGGCCGTAGTCATTGCTACGGGCAGCCGTCCCAAAAAGCTGAACGTGCCCGGAGAGGACGAGTATTACGGCAAGGGTGTTTCCTACTGCGCTACGTGTGACGGCCCATTCTTCAAGCAGAAGGATGTCATCGTGATCGGTGCGGGCAACTCCGGCCTTCAGGAAGGGTTGCCGGTGCTTGAATATGCTAACCATGTGACCTTCCTGGAGTTCCTGCCCTACTCTCGCGCAGAGCAGATCTTGCAGGACCGTGCACGGAACCACGAGCGGAGCACGATGCTGTTCAACACCCAGGTTACCGAGATCAAGGGTGAAAAAACCGTCACCGGCGTCGTTGCCGTGGACCGCACGACCGGCGAAGAGACATTCATCCGGGCAGCAGGCGTCTTCATCTACGTCGGGTACTCGCCCGACACAAAGTTCGTCCGGGATTTGGTCGAGCTGAATAAATGGGGCTATGTAGAATCCGACGAACATATGCGCACCAAGATCCCCGGCCTCTACGCTATCGGCGATGTACGGGCAAACAATCCGGCACAACTGAGCGTATCGGTCGGTGATGGTACCAAGGCTGCGCTGGACATCCGTGAGTTCTTGCAGAAGCTGGGCTAAAGGAGGAGAGGCGATGAAGCCGAATGTCGGCGAGAGGGATCGATTGTTCCGGACGATCTTTGGTGTCTACGGTATGCTGTTGGGCTTTCTCTTCATCCAGGGCGTCGTGGGAATCGTCATTGGCGTCGTAAGTGCCATCAGCCTGATTACGGGCATCACGGGCATTTGTGGGATCTACACCCTACTGGGCATCTCAACCAGGAAAGGCGCAGGCGAGGAGGAATCGACGAAGTGAAAGCGCAAGTGACTTGGGCAGGGCCCGGTCTCCGGATGGTGGGAGAGACCGAGAGTAGCCCAGCCATTGTGGTAGATTCGTCCGGTGCAGCCTACGGAACCCATTCCGGTCTCTCACCAATGGAGTTGGTGCTGGTGGGCCTGGCCGGATGTACGGCGATGGACGTAGTCTCCGTCATGGCCAAGAAGCGTCAGCCTATGACCAACTTGCAGGTGAAGGCTCAGGGTGAGCGCGCTGAGACCCACCCCAGGGTGTTCACCAAGATTCATCTTGAGTACGTCGCCTATGGCGAGGGCATTGATGAGCACGCCCTACAACGGGCGATCGAGCTCTCGGAGGAGACATACTGCTCAGTGCAGGCTATGCTGAAGCACAGTGTAGAAATCACCAGCAGTATGCGGATCGTAGCGGAGCCCAACCCGACGAAGCCCGGCACGCTGCCGGACGCAGTGTAGCCAGCTCGTCCATCCGTAAGCCTATCGAACCTTACCATGTCTGCCTGAGACTGGGTATGTTACGACTAGGCGCATACGAGTCTATAGGTGGTGGCTTATATCGAGCGTTGGAGCGCGGAGAATCGGACAGCCGGTATCCTCTCGGCAGCCGTAAGTACCGCCACGAGCATATAGGTGAGGGCGAGATTGGGTTGAATGCCTTGGCGCTCCTACTGGATGATCCGCGACTGGATGGTCTCCCAGGCATACTGGAGACACCCAAGAGCGAGGACTTACACGAGGATCGGGAGAACCTCGCGCGTCTGAGAACTCTTATGCATACGGGAACACAGACATTGGGAGGGTCGGACGGCGAACGGCCCCACAACGTCGGGGCCTGAGCTGTTGTCCGGGATATCGTGGGATAGACACTCGGAGAGCGAAAATGAGGGCAAGATTGAGGAAGTTCCTGAAAGAAGACGGGCTTACCGTCGCGATCGTGCTCGCCCTGGCGATTGCGTACATTGTGCTACGAACACCGGGCGATCGGTTCGGGTCGATGGCCGATCTGGAATCGCAACTGGCGTCCGGAAGGCCGACGGTGGTCGAGTTATACTCTAACACGTGCAGCATCTGCTTGGCGTCCAAGCCAAAGGTCGATCAACTGGAGCGCGACATCGCGTCGCAGGCCGTCGTGCTCCGCCTGAATGTTAAGAGCGGTCCTGGCCAGGAATTGGCCAATCGCTGGCAGGTCTCAGGTGTGCCGACCTTCTTTGTGCTGAACGGGCAAGGCGACACCGTGTATCGGCGTGCCGGCGCGCCGGACGTGGCCGCAATTAGGGAGAGCGTGGCAGCCGTCGTGCAGACCTCGAACTAGGAGACTGAAAGGCACCATAGGAGGATCCGTTGGCCGATCCCGGGGGAACGCAACTCATCCCTGGTACGCCGATCACCCCAACGTTCCCACTTGCCAGGTACCGATCCCACCATCTCTCAGGCGTCGTCAGGGCGATTGCAGAATCGAGTACGAAACCAGGCGACCTGATCCTGGCCATCGGTGTTGTTGCCGGGGCACCCATTGCTGAAGCCGTGGCCTCTGGTCGACGCATCATTGCCCTGGACCGCAACCCCATCCATCTGCTCTGGGCTCACCTCGATCTTGCCCAAGTCCCCCTCGACCGCGTCCAGACCGCGCTCACGAAGCTGGGCGACCTCCCGAAGGATGGGCGGCCCCTCATCTCGTACATCAACGACCTGTATACCACCCGCTGCCCCCACTGTGGGACGCGTGGTGTGGCCGAGTGGTTTGCCTGGGACCGTGAGGCAGGTCGGCCCTACGCCAAGCGCGTCAGGTGTCGCAGATGCGAGACGACCTACGATGGCCCCGTCGACCAGGAAGATCTGGCTGCGGCAGGTGGGTTCCCCGTCCGGGCCGGCCCAGCCTATCATCTGGCGCTAAGTCGCGTTGTGCCCGCGGACGACCCTGCCCACGAGCGAGTCGCTGAGTTGGTCCAGCTATATACCCAACGTAACTTGACCGCCCTGATGGATGTCACCAATCGACTGCCCCAATTGCACCTTCCCCAGGATACCTATCGAGCTGTCACGGCCTTGGTCCTGGAGGCTATGGACCGCGGGAGTAGTCTCCTGTCAGCCTCCGCACCGGACGAGCGCCCACGAAGTCTGCGCCCGCCGCAGCGCTTCCTCGAGACCAATGTGTGGATGGTGCTGGAACAAGCCATGGGCGCCTACAAGGAGACCGCCACGACCTCACGTTCGCTCATTGACATCGGCGGCGCGACCCAGGCCGTGATGCCGTCACTCTCAGCGCTCCTAGGCACGTCCAACGGCGCGTACCTCCTCCTGGATAGCTCGATCCAGGATCTCGATCGCAGTCAGATCAATCGATCAGTCGCGGCAGTCGTCTTCGAGGTACGCCCGCCCGAAGCCACAACGTGGGCGCTGTCGATGCTGTGGGCCTCGTGGTTGTCGCGCGACAGTCTGGCGCGCGGCCTGCATGGCTTTCTCAGCCGTCGCCGCTTGGACTGGGACTGGTATAGCAGGAGTCTGGCTGCCGCACTGCGCCAACTGACGCCTCTAGTGCGGCCTGCCGCACCTATCTTGATGATCGCGCCCGACGATGGCCCATCATCGGTCAAGGCCATCCTCCACGCAGCGGCCCATGCGAATCTGCGAATCGATCGGTGGATCGCCTGCCCCCCGTTGGGATATCGGATAGTGCTGCGCGACGCGGGGGAATGGTCGCCGTCAGGACGGCAACCGAGACTTGCCGCCTCATACCCACGCACCGCTCAAGGGACCCGCGAGATCGAGGAGAGCGTCCTGAGGCGCCGTGGCGAGCCAACCGAGCGTTGGGAGGTAAGCGCCATGAACTTGCTCGAGTCAGAGGATCCTGATCTTCCCGAGTTGGACGGTGATGACGACCCCGCCCTGATGCCCTTATCAGATCACTATGTCTGGCTTCGCGCAGCACATAAGGCTGAGGCGCCCCTGGGAGACCGCGTAGAGGAGCTGATCTTAGCGCTGCTCACAGGCGAGCAGCATTGGCGGCCCGAGAGTCTGGTAGCCGCGGTCTATGCTATGTTTGAGGGAGTTTTGTCTCCGGAGCCGGAACTGGTCACGGCCTGCATCGATGCCTACACCGCAGTCGACGCGGACGGTCGTCTGTCACTGCGTCCTGAGGACGAGCCGGATCGGCGCAGAGCCGAGGCCCAACAGATGAAGGAGGAAGTCCAGGCCCTGGGTGAGCGCCTGGGCTACAGTGTGGGCCGGCGTCTCGGCGGCGATATCGTGTGGAAAGAAGGACAAAGCCGACCGTTCCTGTTCCGGTGTACGACGACGGCTGTACTGGGACCGCATCTACTCAAATCCCCGCCGCCCTGCGATGGCACACGTTGCCTAATCATCCCGGGAGGGCGAGCCGCCCTGACCGCACTGAAATTGCGCCGTGACCCGCGCCTGTCTGAGCTGGCAGAGGCGAACCGATGGGCATTCGTCAAGTTCCGGCATCTGCGCCGCATGGCCGAGGAGATCCACACGAGATCCGACATCGAGGTCATCTTGGGCCTTGATCCATTTGTCGAACGGGAGTCCGCCCAGCTGAAGCTGCCCTTCGAGATCGCATCGCACCGATAGCAGAGTCGGCCACGTATGATCTCCTAGAGCTGGAAGCCTCCCTTTGCGATCACAATCTTCTCGTGATAGTTCTTGGTGTAAGTCAGAAGCTTTTCTTTGAGCTGGAGCCACACCGGCGAGGAAGTGAAAGCTTCGAGCGTGTGGAAATCATCGCCCACAAATCCGATCCGCATCTGTGGCCAATCACCGTGAGCCGTGAACCAGGCATCAGTCAGCTCCAGGCCGGCCTCCTCCATCTTAGGTGGTAGATCCTGTGTGATGAAGGCAAAACATGCCTCTTCCTGACCAGGCGCGATGTCCCAGGTCATGAGTAGCTTGATCGGGGTACTCATGCTACTCTCCCCCGAGATCGGTCAGCAGTTGCTGGGCCTGTTCGGCCCACACGGTGGGCGGGTTGGTGTCGAGAAACTTCGCCAACGTCACACGGGCCTTGTCGACCTCACCAACCGCTGCGTACGAACGCCCCAGGGCAAACAGCGCCTCTCTCATCTCCGGCTCCTGCTGCAGCGCCTTCTCCAGGAGCGTGATCGCATCCGCCATATTGTTCTGCAACATCTCGATGTTGGCCATGCCGACCAGCGCCTCCGGCTTCTCAGGCGTGATCTGAAGCGCTCGCTCGAACTCCGCCTGCGCCTTCTGGAGCAGGTCCGCATCCGGCTGAATTGCCCCCATCGGGTATGCCTGAACCAGGTACGTGGCGCCCAGTTGGTAGTGCGTGTCAGCGTCTTCGGGGTCGGCCTCGAGCGCGGAGCGAAACTCCGCCAGCGCCTTGTCCATGTCCCCCGTCTGGTAAGCCAACACGCCGAGGTTGTGATGTACTGCAGCCGCACGGTCGGGCTCCAGCGCCAGCGACCGTACGAAGTGATCTTCGGCAACCTGGTAGTCGCCGAGGTTGAACATCACCAGGCCGAGCTTGAAATGCGCCTCAGCGTTCCCGTCATCAGTGCTGAGGATCTGTTCCAACTCTGCCTGGGCATTCTCGTACTGCCCGGCATCGATCTCGGCTTGGATGGCGCTCAGATCCGCCGATGGCTGCGCCGGCGAATCCTTGTGCGACAGGGAAATCGCCGCCACTGTGCCACCCATGAAGACCAAGACAATAGCAACACCCAGTATCAGACGACCTCGTCGCATTCGTAACCTCCACGCAGGACGGCGCCGCGGGCCCTAGGCATAGGGCTCAAGGAGCACTATCTGGGTTTCCTCCGGCTCTGCACCGGCCGAGACTTTGAGACTGGGCACCACCGTGGGATGCGCGACGCCCATTTCCTTCAGGAAGTGGTCTACAGGCCCTCGATCCACGAGGAGCCCGGGCGTGGCATACTGCATCGGGATGACGATATCCGGCTCAATCAGGCTCACGGTCTCAGAGGCCATCGTCATCGTCAGGCCATCAGCAAGACCTACGGGCATGAGAAGAACGTTGACACGCCCTATCGGCTCAATCTGTGCTTGGGTGAGCGTCCGTCCCAACGCGCCAAGATGGCAGACGATAACGCCCTCACAGTTGATAGCGAAGATGACATTCTGTGCCATGCCCCCGCCCGTCGAAGCAATGCCGGTGATGAAGACTCCGCCAATCTCGTATTCCCCGGGGCTGGCAACCGTGTGGATGTCGCCCTGGAGTCCGGGCCAGTGGAGCTCCTCGGGATCATCCATGAGCTGACTCCACGTCACCACACTCACCGCAGCCCGAGGCAAGTGCAGGCCCGTCGATGCCTCGTCAAACGGATCGGTTACGATGGTGGGATAGCCACGTTCAGTGAGCCGGAAGCAGCCCAACCCATACCAAGCGATTTCCATAGACCAAATAACTCCTGGATTCCAGCATAGTCAGATTACAGATTATAGCCGCAAAGGTACGCCGGGCAAAGCCCCGCGGGGGCCAGAATGACACCTGCTCGTGCAGGCATCGATAGGATCCGAGGTGCCCGGTCGACAGAGTGTGTCCGCGACTGATGCCTGAATGGCCAGCAGGAATTCGATTGTACCGTGACATGGGTCATGCTATAATCATCATAGGCATCCAAAGTGAGAGGTCAGTATGACAAAGCGAGCAGTCCAGTTCATTCCTCCACAGAAATCCCGCCAACTGACGGACTTGGCCGATCGAGCCAAGCTCAGCATCTCACGCTACGCAGGTGTTGACGTCGACTACAACGCGGTAGGGCTGCAGACCCTCGATGAATGGATTGATCGCCACATTCGGCAGTTCCCCACCCCATCGCCCGAGATCGAGACCGTGTGGTGTGCCTTCCTTGGTGAGACCTTCTGCCGTCGATTCGAGGGACAATGGGGTATCGATAGCTCTGGCTCAAAGGCTCGCCTCGGTGTGATTTGTCCCCGGGCAGACGAAAGTCCGGTGTTTGTCGATGTGATGGACCAGGTCCGTCGTCGGATCCGCAATGGGATGAACGAATCGCTTGCCTTCTACTACACCATTCGGGGCGTAGAGATTCGGTCGACCTAGAACTGAGGCGGAGCACTCAGTCCTCGTCGGGCTCCGATTCATCGTCCTCACTTCGTGCGAAGGCCGCCAGTTGGCTGGCAACTCTACCGTGTACCGAGTTGGGTGGGAACTTGCCGAGATCATCAGGTTCTCCCACTGGTTCGCCTGTCAGCAGCGACAGACCTTCGTCAACCGTTGCCACAGGGTAGATGTGGAACTCACCGTTGCGTACGGCGGAGATCACGTCCTCTTCCAGCATCAGGCTCTTGACGTTCGCGTGAGGAATGATGACCCCCTGGGTGCCGGTCAGTCCTCGCGCCTTGCAGACCTCGAAGAAGCCTTCGATCTTCTCATTCACGCCGCCGATCGCCATCACGATGCCGGACTGATCCACTGCTCCGGTCACAGCTAGATCTTGGCGCAGTGGGATACGTGAGACCGCTGAGATGAGAGCGTAAAGCTCAGCACACGACGCACTGTCCCCCTCGATGTCGCCATAGACCTGCTCGAAACTGAGGCTTGCCTCCATGGACAAGGCCCGGGAAGAGCCATACTGCCCACCAAAGTAGCCCATCAACGTCAACACACCCTTCGTGTGGATCGGCCCGCCGAGATCGATCTCGCGATGGATGTCGACTACGCTACCGCGCCCGACATAAGCACGAGCCGTCACTCTGCTTGGCACACCGTAGCTACTGCTCCCGTAGCTGACGACGGTCAGCGCGTTGACCTGTCCCACCATGGCCCCATCTGTCCGCACGATGAGACGGTTCTCAAGGATCTCACGAAGTGATAGTTCCTCCAGCAGCCCCACGCGCCGCCGCTGCTGCTTCAGCGCAGTCAACACATCCTCACGACGGACGACCTCCTGTTCAGCCTGACGCGCCCAATAGTCGGCCTCACGCACCAGATCCGCAACGTGGCCAAACTGAGCACTCAGGCGATCCTGGTCATCCACCCATCGCGATCCGAACTCCACCACCCTGGCAGCCGCCTCCGCCGTAAACGGCAGCAAACTCTCCTGCTGACAGAGCGTCCGAATGAAGCGTGCATAGGCTCGCTCGGTCTCCGTCGTACGATCCACCTCCGTCTGAAAATCGACCTGGACTTTGAAGAACTTGGCGAAGTCTTCGTCAAGTTCGTACAGAGCGTAAAAGACGTCCGGCAGACCGATCAAGACGACCTTGACCTCCAGCGGAATCGGCTGGGGACTGGGAGTGACGGTCCTGACCAGACGATGTCCATCGGGAGATTCGACACGGACTAACTTCTCTGAGAGGGCGAGCTTGAGCCCCGTCCACCCATCGTACTCCTCCAACAGGGCCGTGGCATCGACGATCAGATATCCGCCATTCGCGCGGTGTAGTGCTCCCGCCCGCACCAATGTATGATCCGTAACGCTGACGCCATATCTCACATCATACTCGACGGCACCCAGCAGCCGTTGAGCCGAGGGCCGCTCTACGTGGATTACGGGCGCACCCAGCAGTTCGCTGTTGTCGACAAATAGATTGACCCGATAGCGCTTGTTGACGGGCACATCAAGGAGGGAGGCCCCCTCCATATCGCCCCTTGCCGCATCCCCCATCCGAAACTGCGCAATGTTAGAGAGGATGTCTTCGCGGACCTCCTCGATGTACGTCTGAACGGCCGGCTGGTCTGCATAGGCGACGCGCAGTTCGTCGAGAAGGGGGCCCAAGGTGAAATCGGCCACCTCACGGTCCAGTTTGTCGATGTCGGCCTGCATCCTTCTCTCGTGGTCGCGCAGGTGCCGCATTTCGTCATCGAGCAGGTCGTCCAGATAGTCGAGGTCACGCTGAATACGTTCCTGTTCCTCGGCGTCGAGTTGGCTGATCGCCTCAGGTGACAGTAACTCGCCGTCGCCTACAGGGGCGATGTAAAGACCAGAAGGCGAGCGCACGAGTACACACTCGCGCTCACGGCAGGCTGCCTCTACAGATGCCAGGGCCTGGCGCTCTAGACCCCTGTATTGCTGCTCCATCTCCTCTCGGGCACTGGCATAGCGGTCCGTATCAAAGGCCTGCTGAAGACGTTCGGGAAGGCCGACACTGAACCGCTCCATGCTCGAGCGCAATTGGCGGCCTCGCCCCGGTGGCAGGCGTATGGCACGTGGCTTGTCAGGCTGAGCAAATGACGTGACATACAGCCAGTCGTCAGGAACCGGCTCATCCGCGGCTTTCCTCTCCACAATGCGTCTGATGATCGAGCGCCTGCCCGAACCCGTAGGACCCATCACGAAGACGTTGAAACCGGGACTGCGTATGTCGAGCCCGAAGTGAACGGCATCAACAGCCCGGGCCTGTCCGATGATACCCGGCTCGAAGGGCAGATCATCGGTCACTCCAAAGGCGAGATCCGAGGCACTGCAGATCCGCCGCAGGCGCTCGGGGGCCAGTTCCGGGATCGTCGGTACTATCTTGTCACTTGTCATGTGCTTTTCCATGCGTATCCAACGTCACCTATATGAAAAGGAAGCTGGAGACGAAACGTCATAGGGTTGACGTCCCACCTCCAGCCTGGCGTGCATACAACGCTGACTCAGTGAAGAGCGTGCAGCCAGCGACCTATCA
Source organism: uncultured Chloroflexia bacterium (assembly GCA_963775195.1). GTDB lineage: Bacteria > Chloroflexota > Anaerolineae > B4-G1 > SLSP01 > PWVB01. The sequence continues at coordinate 754,833 of CAVZIC010000013.1, read as the reverse complement.
TCGCCTAACGATGCCCGAGGTGCATCGGCATGACGACGTGGATGAATGCATCGTCGCCGACTGCTCGCACCACGCCGGGATTGGTCGGCGAATTCAGCTCCAATGCGACCTGCGGCGTGTCCAGGGCGGAGAAGACATCGATCAGGAACCGCACGTTAAAAGCAATCTCGAGGCCGGGGCCGTCGACACTGGCAGTCAGTCGCGTCGACCCCTGCCCGGATTCGGAGGAATCCGCGGAAACCGTCAGTTCGCCCTCATCAATGCGTAGGCTAATAATGTTGGCCACATCCCGCGCGAAAATCGCAGCCCGTCTGCACGCTTGAAGGATCTCTTCACGCCCGATCACAACCTTGGTCTTTGAGGATGCGGGGATAATGCGTCGCACGTCGGGAAAACTCCCGTCGATCAGCTGCGAGTTCAGGACCGTGTCCGGCATCTGGAACAGTACCTGATTGTGCGGTCGCGTAGTCGAGATTCGCACCGGCTCCTCGAGCCCGCTGATGATGCGCATCAGTTCTTGTAGGGCACGCGCTGGGATGATAACGTTGAAAGCCGAGGGAACCGCGTCGACAAGCGGTATCTCTCGCAGGGACAGGCGAAAGCCGTCTGCCGCGCCCAAAGTCATCGTCTCGCCCTCGAACTCGGCCAAAACGCCGGTCAGCACGGGGTGGCTCTCGTCCGTCGAAGCGGCAAATGTCACCTGCTCCAATCCTGCCCTCAGCTCCCCGGCTTCTACCGAGAAGCCGTTCTCGCCATCAGGTTCTGGCACCAGGGGAAACTCGTCGGCAGAAATACCGCGAAAGCTGGCCTTCACCGAACCGCAGCTGAGCCCCAGGGTAAGGGTCGATTCATCAAGCGTCAGATTCACCTGGTCAGGGGGCAGCGTGTTCATCAGGTCTATGAAATTGCGCGCGGGCACGGTGACCTCACCTTCAGTCTCTACGCGGGCGCCCACCCAATGTACGATACTGAGTTCCATATTGGTTGCCGCTAGCTTCAACTGACCGTGATCGGTCGCCAGGAGGACATTTCCCAGGATAGGCATTGTGGTGCGGGACGGCACGGCTCGCCCGGCGATACCCAGTCCCTTGGAGAGGTTTTCCTGAAGGCAAGAGAGTCTCATTGAGGGCCTCCTGAAAGGTCAGTATGAAAGACGTCAGATGACCAAAGTATACCCGAAGCGAAATCTAGCACAAGCTCACCGAACTGGCCGTTGGAGACTCGACGGCCAGTTCTGCGTCTTTCTCGATCACCAGCTGAGTCGCCGCAGTCGCCAACCCGACGACGAGCCAGAAGAGCGTGACCGAGTTATGGAAATCCAGGCTGAAGAAGAAGTGATCGAAGATACCGCTGATGACACCGCCGATAATTGCCGCGTGAACACCGTACCAGAGGGGCTCGAGCTCCGGGAACCTTCGCGCAACGTCACGATGCTGCCAGAACCGCCAAAGCAATACGCCGAGCACCACCAGAAATGCGACCAGCCCTATCAGGCCCATCTGGGCAGCCACGATTAAATACAGGCTCGCGACGGCAACGTAGATGTCAATATCGGGCGCACCGGCAAAGCCCACCCCCAGAAAGGGATAGCGCTGAATCAGCGTGAAAGTATCTTTGTACTCACCCAGACGCATCTGGGTGGAGAGATCCTCAAGTTGAAAACCCTCCATGAAATGGGTCACGAGCCCCTGTGACCACGGCAATACCAGAAAAAGCAGCCCGGCCACGGCAATGATAGGGAGCAGACCTCGGTAGCGCATCGCGCTGATAACCACGACAGCCACGCCAACACCCACCATCGCGCTGCGCGAGACGGTCAGGACCAAGCCGACACCCAGAATGGTGGCCAACAGCCAGCCCACCAGCGGAGGAAAAAGACGGCGCCGGGAGATCAGTTGAGGGATGAGCATCGCGAGCCCGAAATTCAGCAAGCTGCCCAGGACGTTAGGGTGAACCGATGTCGATGTGGCCCGTTTCATCAACTCCGGGTCGTCACGAATGTGCCAGATCACGCCCTGACCGGTCGGGTAGCCAAAGCGTCCAAGCGCCGACAGCACACGAATGGTCGTCGTTTCCGGGATGAAGTACAACACGATTCCTACAAAAGCGGCAGCGCCCGCGCCCAGGATGAGCCAACGAACTAGCCTACTGAGGCGTCCAGCGTCACGCACCGTGTTTACGACGAGGTAGAAAAGCGCAATACTGAGCAGGATCTCCACGAAGTGACGCACCAGATAGCTCGTCAGCGCGCCGTTGGCCAGGCCGGCCACGAACGCGACAATCGCCAGTAACGCAAACACCAGCACCGGCCCGCCAAGCGGAGTTGAAATCAGCCGTTGCTCCTCACCCAGCAGAAACGTAGCTGCCCAGGCGGCGAAGAGTCCAAGCAACGCAAGATCAAGAAACGTGGGGGTGAAACCGATGCTGAATGGCAGCGACCCGAAGGGCAGTAGGGTGATGACACCCATCACGCCCAGATATGCAACCTCCAGATCAGCCAGCATCCAGACCGTATAGATCAGGCCGGCCACGAGGATTCCGACAGCCACAGGGCCAACTTCAGCAATGAGCCAACCACCGGCGAGCGATGAGATCAACAAGAGCAGCAGCGCCACAGCCGGCAGATACCAGCGTCGCCGGCTAAAGAGGAGCCAGCGTAGGACGCTACCCTCGAAGAAATCCTGGACCAGTGTCTGCCATTCGATCATCCGCGTTGCTCGCAGCGATTATATCGTTCCGTATGGCAGGGTCAAGATTCCGGGGCATGGAAGGCATGCCCTCGCCGTGGACTGGCCCACGTGATGGTTTGGTCTCAACGGTTCATCCTGCATTGTTGGACGTCTTGATTTGCACATAAAATCGGCTCGTGTAGAGTAGCCAAAGCTTGCAAATGCACGGGATGTATGGTAATCTTGTTATAGTCTAGTCAGAGACACATCCCATCTAAGCCAGGAGGGATATAACCTATGTTCGACACGCTACTGGCCAAGGTCTTCACCGCCTTCGCTCAAGTGATGGTCAAGCTCCAACCCATCTGGGACAGGTATAAGGCACTCATCGGTCTGGTCATCGGCATCTTCATCGGGTGGTTCGTCCTGGGATGGGGCGTGTTCCCCGTCGAGTGGACGAATGCCACGCCTGCCCAGTTGCGCGAGGATTGGCGCTCAGCTTATCTGGCCGACAGCGCAGACGAGTTCTACCGAACCGGCGACATTCTGCTCCTACAGAGCCGACTTGGGCTGGATCTCCCCAAGTCGAAGAACGTGCCCTGGGTGGCCCAGAATGGCCTGCTGGAAAAGGACCTCCAGATCGCCGTCGACAAGGCATCCACCTATCACCTCGAACCGTATCTGCCTGCGCTGACGGGTCTCCAGCAGATAATGGCACAGAATCCAGGTGCCGTGGTACCCGGCGAGGCCCTCGCCCCCGAGGGGGAGGCGACGACGCCAGCCACAGCAGCGACACCGCTGGCCAAAGCGCTGCGGGTCGTGGGCGTGGCTGCCGTGGCGCTGCTCGTCGTGGGAGCCATCGGTGTAGGGTGGTATGTGATCGCCGGGCGCCGTGGCAAGGGGTCAGTTGAGCCCGCCACCGCCGCAGCGACGGCAGTCACCACACCTACAGCCCAGCTGGATTACGGGGAGTTGGAGGGAGACCAGCCGGTGAAGTCGTTTAACACGCCATACGTGCTGGGCGACGACTATTTCGACCCCTCGTTCAGCATTGAGATAGGCCCTGACTTCCTGGGCGAGTGCGGGATTGGAATCTCTGAAACACTCGGGGCCGGCGACCCCAAGAAGGTCACGGCCTTTGAGGCCTGGCTTTTCGACAAGAGCGACATCAGAACCGTGACAAAGGTGCTTGCAAGTGAATACGCATTCAACGACCCCGACCTACGGAGCAAGCTGGAGCCGAAGGGCGAGGTCGTTATGATGCGGCCAGGGATGGAGATCATCCTGGAGACCAGCGTGCTGCGCATCAAGGCGCGTATCAACGATCTGGAGTATGCGCAAGGCGCCAGCCTGCCGCCCAACAGCTTCGTCCAGAAGGTCAACTTCGAGCTGCAGTCTTGGGTCAAGCAGGGCGACCAGTTGGGCACTTATCAGCAAGTCTAGGCCCCACGGCACTGGCCGTTCTACCAAAGCCTTGATATGACAAGCTCCCCGGCACTGCGTGTCGGGGAGCTTGTTGCTCTGTTTGATGGGCAGCTTCCTCACGGCTCGGGCGTGCCGGTCACCTCCGCGCCTGCCGGTGGCGTGTAGCCTGGCCCGAACGTATACCGCGCCGGCCACGGAATGAAGTCGCTGACGAACTCGTCCTGTGACAACACGTTGCCCTCCGCATCGCGCACGATGCGCCCGAGAGTCGCATCCAGTCCATCGTGCGCGCTCTCGATCTTCACCACAGAACCCGCCGCCATCGAGGCATCATACTCGTAGACAGAGGCGCCCGGGGGTATCGGATCTCCCCACTCCGGACCGATCTGCTCGACCGTCCGCCCGTCCTTCGTGCTGTAGAACAGGAATCGCAAGCGAGAGTGGTCGGTATCCACCTCGGTGTGGATCAGGATGTGGTAGGGAGTGTCGTTCTCGAAACGGAAGTCTACCAACGGTGAGTAGATCGTCGCGTCGAACCCCGGACCGAATCCGCCGATCTCGTAGTAGCTGACGCGGTAGGCGTGAGGCCACCGCTCCACGATGGGATACCCGCCGTAGAAAGCAGCCCGGAAAGCCGTGGTCGCGACCTGACAGATACCGCCGCCCACCCCAGGCACCGTGCGGTTGCCGATGATCACGTATGATTCATCATAACCCGCATCCGCGGTTACCTCGCCAAGATGCTCGTTGAACGAAAAAGTCTCACCCGGTGCGACAAGGACGCCGTCGAATCTTGATGCACCCAAGCGGATGTTCCGATCGCGTGCAGAGGATGAGCCCGTGAAATACGACTCGCCCGTAGCGACGAGTTCGCGTATGCCCAAATCCTCCGCCGTAATGTCGTCCCCGACCTCGGGCGGTATCTCATTTACGACCAGGGGCACCATATGCTCGCCGGCCTGCAGCATCTCGTTGATGCGCGCAACCGAGGCAGCGACGTCAACTTCGCGGCCGGTCACGCTCGGGGTGGTTACGTGAAGGCTGATGGTGTCCATGTCGAACTCGAATTGGGCATCCGCCGGCTCCCGGTAAAGTGCGAGCGCCAAGGGACCGAGTGACTGAGCCAATGCGGCCTCGTCCAGCGTGACGTTGACTCCATCGCCACTGATATGGATCGTCAGCATCTTCGAGAGGACATCCGGCGCGACGTTCCACGGACCGGGGTCACCCTCACCGGGCGTCGGAACGAGCAAGACCAGAGGCGCCTCCAGGATTTGCTCGGCCATGCTGAGTGCCTGTTGGGCCTGAGCATCACCGATCGCCGGAGCAACGTCGGTTACCGGCACGACGGTCTCCGTCGGCTCCAGGGCGAAGAGGTGAGGCATGATAGCATTCAGCGTGGGAGTGACCTCAACGCGCCTGCCAACACTCCCTGACGTCAAGACGACGCGCGCCCCATCGAGGCGAACCGCAGCATCCTGGGTCGGGCGCGCGAGTTCTGAAGCGACGCCCTCCAGGACGCGTATAGCAACGTCCTCGTTCCAGCTCAAGACGGGGGAGACCTGGCTTCCGTCAAGCATCAACGAGAGCCGGCTGGACAGCGTGGCGGTGCCCTTGTCCCCGCGCCCCAGAGCAAAAGCCTTCGCCAAGGTCGCCGGCACATCGACAGACATGCCGACCTCCGCCGGGGAGAACGACCACCTCTGTCCCTCCGGACCTAGGAGGACGATATCGGGCTGGTGCAGTGGGAGCGCACTCCCAAGGCTGCTCGCGGCCTGATCCATCGTCATCCCGCCCAAGGAGACATTCCAGACCCAGACACCGGGGACAAACCGTTCGTCCAAGCCGGGGCCGAGCAGCCAGCCCACAAACATCACTACGACGAGCTCTACAGCAACCAATACGATCAATATGCGTGACATAGCCATTCACCCCACATTATGCCCGCCGTCGATCCACGCCCGGCTGGTAGATCCCGGGGATCGGCTCAGGTTCCCAGCTCCATCAGACAGAGTGCCAGGGCTCCCCAGAGTCCTACGTCCCCGCCCAATTGCGCCTTCACGATGCGGGTCTTCTCTCGATATACCTTCGGCGCACGCGCATTGACGGTCTCGTAGATGGGATCGAAGATGAGATTGTCGGCCAACGTGACGCTTCCCCCCAAGATGAAGAGCTCCGGGTTGAGCAGATACATGAGACTGACCAATGTCGAGCCGATATACGTGCCGGCCTCCCGGAAGACCGCAATTGCCAGAGCATCGCCCTGTCTTCCTGCCTGAGATACTTCCTTCGCCGTGATTGTGGAGAGATCATCTCCAGCTCGGTCACGGAGGATCGACACTTCGCCATCGGCCAGTCGCTCGTGCGCTCGCCTGGCGATCGCAGTCCCCGAGGCCAGTACCTCAAGACAACCCACGTTTCCACAGGAGCACTTCGGACCGCGCGGGTCGATGGCCATATGACCGACCTCACCACCAAGACCCTGTCCCCCGGTAAACAGTCGATTGTTGAAGACCATGCCTCCGCCGATGCCGGTGCTGATGGTCATGTAAATCAGGTCCGCCACCCCTACGCCTGCGCCGAAGCGGTGTTCCGCAAGTGCCGCGACGTCGGCATCATTCCCCACAAAGGCGGGGACCTGAAACCTGTCAGCCAGCATCTCCTGCAACGGCACATTGATCCATCCGGGAAGGTTGGGGGCAAAGCGAAGGACACCTTGCTTGAAGTTTAGGGGGCCGGGGGCACCAAGTCCCACAGCCGCAACGCGCGTTGAGTCTTCAGCGGGCCACACTTTCCGAATGGATGAAGCCACGCGCTCAAAGACCGCATCGAAACCCTCTGCAGCGTTCGTATCAATGGCGACGCGCGCCTCCATTTCCCGAGCCTCCGAGTAACGCGCGGCCCGGATCTGGGTACCCCCCAAGTCGACGGCGATGTAGCAGGAAGAAGTCATGATCTGCCCCCAGCGAATCAACAGGTGGTCCGGACCGCGAACTGCGCCCCGGATAGGCGAGCGCCCTTACGGGACGTAAGGGCGCGATAAGGCCGCTGTACGTTGCCTATGCAAAAGCGCTACACAGGCCATCCACAGAACCCGATGCGACGAGGTCAGTGTCCCCCACAAGAGGCACAAGAACCGCCACCGCAGGAGGCGCAGCCACCGCCGCTGCTGGTCGACTCGGACATAACCGAGCTTCCTCCCCTCCCCCCGGTGCTGGCGAAGAACATCGAAAGTCCCCGCTTTGCGTGGAACTTGCCACAGTCAGGGCAAGCAATAGGTGCATCTGCATCCTTCATCGCTCGCCGAGCTTCGAACGACATACCGCAGTCTTGACACTCATACTCGTAGATCGCCATAATCATTCTCCATATGGATATCGACAGAAACGTCGTAGATCGAAGACCACGCGGTCAGACGCCTGCGCGGTTGATCATCTGCGTGAGTTCCTCAGCACGAACGTATCCCGCCACTTCGATCTCCTGTGTAGCCACGCCGTCGACCGAGGCAACCGCTCGTTTGAGGTCCATCGCCAGACTATGGGCGAGAGGACAGAGTGGAGAGGAAGGGCGGAAGCGGTAAGAGACGAAACCCGTCGCCTCATCGACCTCCAAGTCCTCCACCAGCCGCATGCGCAGCACATCGACGCCAGTCTCAGGATCGATCACCTCAACCAGTCGCATCAGGATTCGTTCGCGAAGCGTCATCTGTGTGCCCATCATCACTCCCTATCCATTATACCAAGAGTACGGCGTCTTGCCAGTCTCCTGGCCGGAACGGTGCCGGGGACTTCGGATCTCCAGGCGCGAATCTCACCTTCCGGGAAGGTCGGCACCCAGCGCCAGCGACTGCCCTGCAGTGCCCCGGCAGAATATCCCTGCCGCCATCGAAGCCTCGAGAGTCGCCAGCAACGCATCACCCGAACAGTGACCCAGCCATAGGTATCGCAGCTCCTCGTCCGACTGTAGCACCGCAGCGGTACGATCAACCAGGTTGGAGGGGGCGCCGGAGAGATGTACACCTCCGCCCACCCCGACCAAGGACCCCGCCCAGGTGCGGCGCACGGTGTCCAGTGTGTTGAGCAGCCCTGCGTGGCAGCACCCGCAGAGCAGAAAGTGCTGGTCCGGTGCGACTTTCATCACAAGCGAGAGATCATCCTCGTAGGGATCCGGGACGAAGTCGCCGCCCTTCCTGACGTAGTGGTAAGTGCTTCGGCCCTCCGGGTAGGGGCGAGGCGAGATCTCGCCGGTCGTCCATATCCCCGGGAGGACCTCTACCGGCTCGCGTGCGAGCTGCAGGTCGAGCCTCTCAGAAAGGGCTTGCTCTGTCAGCTTGAGCCCCCGATCCTCCATTTTTCCCGAGGCCGCAGAGAACCGCGGGCGGAAGAGTGTCGGGTGCGCGTAAAGCGGCGTGCCCGTCCGGAGTAAGGGCAGCAGCGCCGCCAACCCTCCCGTGTGGTCATCGTGGGCGTGGCTGAGGACCACTGCATCGAGAGTGCGTGGGTCGAGGTCCAGCTCGGCTAGGTTGTGCAGCAGCACCTCGCCGCTGCCGCCCGTGTCGAGAAGCATCCTGCCATCCTGGGTTTCCACCCAGACGGCGAGGCCATGTTCGGCACGCAGCGGTACCTCGGCAGCATCATCGACAACCCAGACAAGGTTGATCACGTAATAGCCCTCCTGGCGTCCTCCGTGACAGGTCCAACTCGATCTGACGCGAAAGGTACCACCTTCCGCGCCCCGTGTCAATCTGTGGATGGTCAGAAAGGCCGTGGGCGTTGGCAATCCACTGCAGACCGATATAATGCCCGCTATGACCAAACGACAACTCGGCTGGCTCTTCATCGCACTTGGCCTCGGGGGTGATCTGGTCCTCTTCGTCGTTGGCCGACTGGGGGGCGGCGCGTGGGGTGGCATCGGCCCGCTTGAGCGCGCGCTGTTGGCCGGAGGCATCGGTGTCGCTCTGCTGGGCATTCCCCTGTTATATTTGAGCGCCCAACCTGCTGCGACGGAAGTGGAACCCAGCTATCGGATCGGCGCCCCTTCTGTTCCTCTCGGATGGCGCTGGGTCGCGGGCATCCTGGGCGCCGTCGCGATCGTCGTCTTCCTGTCCTACCTGGCAGTCTACATCACCTATGCCGTAGACCTGTTCAAGTGGCCCTACGACTACGATCAGGGGGAGAGCTTCGAGCTCTACGATGCAGTTCTGCACAGTATGGGAGAGTGGCCTTACCGCGACAGCAGCATCTTCCCGTTCTACGCCTCAAACTACCCTCCCGTGTTTCATATTCTGAACGTGCTCGTCTTCCCGCTTCTTGGCAAGACGTTACTGTCAGGCCGCGTGCTTGCATTCACAATCACGTTGGTGACCGCGGCCATGATCGGGCTTACGGTCCGGCGACGCACGGGTGGCGTCTTCGTGCCTGCCCTCTCGGGGCTGGCCTTCCTGGCGTCGCCCTTCGTCTATCACGTCGGTCCGCTCTGCCGCCAGCACCTGACGATGGTGCTCCTGGAAGTTCTGTGCGTCTACTTCATCGCCGCCTCCAATGACAAAGGGCACGCAACCCGCAACCTAGTGCTGGGCCTCTTTTTCCTCTTCCTCGCGGGCTATGCGAAGCAGCTCGCCGTCTTCACCGCCGCCGCCGTCTTTGGATATCTCTTCCTCCGTCGCCCGACCCGCACGCTGGGGCTGATCGTCGCCTTCGGCGTGGCATTCGGCGGCGTCTTCGTGCTCATCAACTGGGCCACTGACGGGTACTGGTGGACCAATACTATATCGGCCAACGTGAACGCCTTCCTATGGCCACAGTTGCTGGCGTTGACACGTACGTGGCTCAAGGCGCACCTTCTCTATATCGTGCTGGCGGTTGGCGTAGTCCTGTACGAGGTGTACCGCAGTCGAATCTCAGTCTACAGCCTCTGGTTCGTAGCCTCGATCGGGACCGGGATGATGTCGGGAAAATGGGGAGCCGGCGAGGCGTACTGGATCACCTCGGTCGCCGCGGCGATTGTCCTTGCAGGCTTTGCCATTGGACGCTTTCGTCTGTGGGTGGCCGAGCATCGCCCCACATGGCAAGGTGCAGCGGCTGCGCTTGTGCCGATGCTCCTGATCACACAGGCGACTCGAATGGTGCATCTGCCCACGGAGGGGATGGTCTGGGGACCCGTGGCGAATCTCCTGGGCGTGGCGGGCAGGCCATCAGCCTATGCGGATTACCCCTACTACGACGTCGTCGGCTACACACAGGTGGGGCACCTCATGCTTCCGCGCGATTACGAGGGCGGCGCGCGGATTATGGCCTACGTCAGGAGCACGAGCCTACCCGTGTTGAGCGAGGAAGCCGCCTTCACGATGCTGGCGGGGAAGCGCGTCATCACCAACCCGACCCAGTTGCTCAATCTCTACAACAACGGGCTGCTGGACACCGGTAATCTGGAGGCCATGATCCGGCGGGAAGAGTTCGGGCTGGTTATCATGCGGGCGCAATTCTATCCGCCGCCCGTACTCGCGGCGATCGGTCAGCACTACGGGCTGGTCGAGCACATACCTATGAACGGCTTCAACTACATCATTATGAAGCCGTTGGGGCAGCCACAGTGAGACCCTTCGGAGTCAGGGCTCCGTCCCGTTCTGCTCCTGCATCTGGACGTAGTCGGACCCGAGAATCACGACGACGTCATACTCCGCGGTGGGATTGGCACCGTTGACCACGGCGGACTGCGGCAGCCCAAGCCGCGACAACAACTGCACTGCCGTCATCGGCTTATCGCGGTTGAGGATGATCAGCGACGTATCGTAGTCCTGCCGGTCCGCATTGTCGTAGTAGGTGATCGGGATGCCGTTGGCAACGAGGAACTCCTTCGTCGCATAGGCGAGGCCGGGCGTCTTTGTGCCATTGAGCACCGCAATGGTGGCACCCTCCTGTTCGACCGTCTGCAGCCCATCGTTGACCGTGCTCAAACCCAGGAACCGGTCACGGACCTCACGAATCTTGTCGCGCAGCGGGATCAGGATCTGCGCATCATCGGGAGTCTCGGCTGCCAGCGTACAGGTCTCGTCAATCGCGTAGTAGTGGCGGCTCTCAGCCGGCACCTTTGTAGCCAGGTTGGCAAGTGCAATGATCTCGTCGAGCTGCAGATTGGGATCTACTTTGACTGAGTCTTCGACGGTTTGCAGGATCTCCGTAGCGCGAGTTGCTAACTGCGGGAGAAGCTTCTGGTCGGTCACACGGGCGAGCACCGCGTCAATTACCTGCTGCTGGCGTCTCGCACGATCAAAATCACCGCCGGCTGTGTGTCGCACGCGGGCGTATTTCAGCGCCATTTCGCCATAGAAATGCTGGGGCCCGGCGTCGATGTGGAGCTGCTCACAGCCATAGTCGGGGGTAGGGTAGCAGTAGTCGTCGATTGCCTCGGGGACGTCAATGTCGACGCCGCCGATCATATCCACCAGATCGGTGAACGCCTGAAAGTTGATCCGCACGTAGTAGTCGACGTTCAGACCGAGATTGTACTCAACCGTTTCTACAGCAAGCGCGGGCCCCCCACCCGGGTGGTTGTAGGCATCACCCAGCGCATTGGCCGTGTTGATGCGATTCTCGGTGTAGCCTGGAATCGGCACCCACAGATCCCGAGGGATGGACATTATGCCGGCCTCCATCGTGACCGGGTCCAACGTCGCGAGGATCATCGTGTCGGTCCGCCAGAAGTCCTCCTCTTGCGCTCTTTGGTCGACGCCAAGAATGAGGACGGTGACACGGTCCGTGCCGGTCCAGACCGGCAGCGCCTCACCCTCCACGCGTTCCACATTGGCACTGCCCTGGTCCGCCGGTTTGCTGATCGTGAAATCGGGCAGGATATCCGACTGGGCAACCTGTTCGCGCACACGGTTGAACACAACGTATCCCGCCAGGCCGGTGCCAATCACGTAGATGAGCAGCAGCCCCAGTCGCATCAGGAGCGAGTAGGGGAGCCGCGAGTGAGTCGCCTGGGATTTTGCTGAATCGGTCATTTTGACATCACACAAAGGGAACAACGTCAGGCACACGTGCCGAGATTAGGGTTCAGGCACCTGGAAATCCTGACCAAGGACAATCACGATATCCTGTGACGGCTGTGGGGTCCTGGCCCTGCACGACGGCCGTTCGCGGCAATCCCAGGATCTCTAGCACTTTCGCCAGCGTCGTAGGCTTCTCACGGTACAGCACGACCCGGGTGATGGTATAGTCCTGACGATCCGCATTCGCAATCTGGGCAACGTCGATACCTGCGGATTGGAGCAAATCGGCCGTCGTCCCGGCAAGCCCGGCACGCGTTGTGCCATTGAGCACAGCCACCGTAGCGACTTCCGGGGTCGGCGTCGGAATGACGATCTGTGTAGCGTCCGGTGTATCGGCAGCCGCAGGCGCGGTCTCGAACACGTAGTCCCGTACCTCGCGCATCCGGTCGCGAAGGGGAACCAGGACCTGCGCGCCATCTGGTGTCACCCAGGGCTGAGTGCAGGTCTGGTCGATGACGCCCAGGCGAATATCCTCATGCTTCACGTGCGTTGCGAGATTCGCCAGTGCCAGCATCTGGTCCAGTGCCATGTCTGTTGAGACAGAAGACTGGATCGTCTCGAAGATCTGGGGGGCGGCTCGGCCAAGCTGGGGTAGCAGCTCATAGGAGGTGACCCGGTCGAGAAGCGCGAGCATCACTTGCTGCTGGCGGCGGGCTCGATCGAAGTCGCTGCCGCCATGGCGCGTCCGCGCATACTTCAGCGCCATCTCGCCATCGAAGTGGTGCCAGCCGGCCTCGATATAGAGTGGATCGTAACCATAGTTGTAGTCAGGATAGGTCGGATCGCTGATCGTCTCCTCGACGTTGATGTCAATGCCGCCTACCTGGTCGACCAACGTCACGAACGCCTGGAAGTTGACGCGCACATAGTAATCGATAGGAATGCCCAGATTGTACTCGACCGTGTCCATCGCCAAGGCGGGGCCGCCACCAGGTAAGTCGTAGAGATCGCCAAGGAAGTGGGCCGTGTTGATGCGCCCATCGTTGTAGCCGGGGATCGGCACCCAGAGGTCCCGCGGAATCGACAGAGCACCGGCCTGTTGAGTCAGAGGATCAAGCGTCAGCAGCATCATTGTGTCTGTGCGCCATGGCCCGGTCTCCTGAGAGCGTTCGTCAATGCCCAAGATCAGGACCGTGACCCGCTCCTGCCCGTCCCACGTGGGCAGTAACTGACCGAACCCATACGTGACATTCTCACTGGGTGCGGTATTGACCGGCAGGCCCGGCGCAACCCCCTGCGTTGCCAGGCTTCCCCGGACCCACGCAAAGAGAAAGAGGACCACCATGATGCCGATCGTCAGAAGCAGAGCGACAAGCATCCCGGTCAGCAGCACCGGTGCGCGTTGGCCCCGTCCAGTAGATCGTCGTCTCGTCGTCATAACTCCAGTCGTCTAGGTGCCGTACGTGGCAACTTCCGGGCCATTATACCACGCCAACCGATTAGAGAATCGAGAATAGAAGAATATGAGGATCAGAGAAGCAACACGAGCCCCTCTAGGAGCGCCGATACCCGCTCCGCACATTCACTCCCTATTCTGCATTCCCCTATCTCACCATTCGCCGGATCGCGGCGTCCCAACGATCCACAGCCGACTCCAGATCGTAGTGGGTTCTCACGAACTGCTGACCCGCATTGCCGATATGGGAGCGCGCCTCGGGATCTCCCAAGAGACCACAGATCGCGGCAGCAAAGTCAGCTGGTGCATCAGCCGTAAGCAGATGCTCGCCCGGCACAGCACCGACGCCGTGATTGCACACGCTCGTCGCGACCACGGGAATGCCCATGGCCATGGCGTCAACGACCTTCTGGAGGAGCCCGCCTGCTACTAACAGTGGCGACACGAAAACGGTGGCCGACTGGTACCAGGCAGCGAGATCGTCAACGAACCCGGTGACAAACACTCGGACGCCATCGGCGCGTGCCAGCAGATCCTCCGAGGGGCCGCCACCCACCACGTAGAGCCGCGCCCGGGGCTGCCGTGCAAGCACCTGTTCCCAGACGTTGTCCAAGAACCAGGCAATCCCGTCCCGATTGTGGTCGCGCGCCATGGCTCCCACGAATAGCAGGTTGGCCGCTCCCGACATGACAGGCTTCCCGTCCCCTCCTACTACCACCGCAGGCGAACCTGCAGGCACCACTACAGGCGAACCTGCAGGCATCACTGCAGGCGAACCTGCAGGCACTACCGCAGGCGAACCTGCAGGCACTACCGCAGGCGAACCTGCAGGCACTACCGCAGGCGTGAGCGGCACCATCAACAGCCGATCGGGATCACAATCCAAGGCGAGTAGACGGCGATCGCCCTCGGAGATGGCCAGCATCAAGTCGTAACGTCGGCACACCCAAGATTCAAGCTGCCTCAGAAGCCCGCGCAAAGCAGACAGCGTGATCCTGCGTATGCCGGTGGCTCTCTGAAGGCGCTGATCCAACAAGAACCAGTTAACATCCTGAGTTCGATAGCTCGCGGGGGGTCGTTTGAGGCCGAGCGCCGCAACGGCCGTCTGTGTTGTCTCGACATGGAGGAAATCGGGAAATTCCGAGCGGAGAGCATGCCTCATCGCGGACCGCAGGTCCAGATAACTGCGCAGAAAGGCGATCAGGCGCGGGCCTCGACGGCTCCGATGGTGCACGACAGTACAAACGGTGTCGCAGATCGCCTCGACGACCGGGACGTGCTTACGCTCGTCGTCGGCGATGCGGGCGACAAGCGTAAGTCGGTGCCCACGCCGGTGCAGTGCTTCCATCAGCCTGTAGAGTGACTCCCCACCAGCATGGCCGACTGAGGGGGCGGGGAACTGCTTATAGGCAATTAGAATGTGCGCCATACGTATCGGATGCGCGGATCTCGCGCGTGCACGGTAGATGCTGCCGCAACCCCGGTTCGCGCCGCAGGCGGCCCGCGGTTCAGGCCGCGGGCATGAGTTGCACGATGACCTCGGGGCGGTTGCGGGCCTGACGGTAGAAGAAATCGGACAGCGTTCTTTCTACCGCGTGCTCCACGGTGGCGGGCGGAGTGTTGGGGCTGATGCCCTTCATCACGCCCCTGATAATATCCATGGCCTCGGGAAGCAACTCGGCCATCGTCTCAGGCGATGCGATGGCCCGGTCGGTGATCCGGGGCCGCCCCACAATCTTGCCGGTATGTTCATCATAGACGATGGAGATGGCACAGACCCCGGTCTCACCAAGGCCATCCCGTTGCCTGATAAGGTCCTGGCTAATCGCATCCCCGACCCAATTGCCATCCACGAAAACGTACCCGCCCGGAATCCGCTCCCCTACCTCTACGGCATCCTCGGAGAAGCGAAGTACATACCCATTCTCCACGACGGCGATATTCTCTGCCGGTACCCCCACCTGCCGGGCGAGTTCACCGTGTAGCTTGAGATGCCGGAGCTCGCCATGAATAGGGACGAAGAACTTAGGACGCAGAATGCTGATGAGAAACTTCTGCTCCTCCTGACTGGCGTGGCCCGAGACGTGCACGGGCGCCACCGGGTGATAGATGACATGGGCCCCCTTCTGGAAGAGACGATTGATAACGCGATGAACCGTCTCCTCGTTGCCGGGAATCGTATGGGAGCTCAATACCACGGTGTCGCCGGGGATGATGCGGAGAGAAGAATGACGCCCGGTGGCCAGCCGTCCCATGATCGATCGTGGCTCGCCCTGCGCGCCTGTGGCGATAATCGCTACCTGGCTCGGGGGCAAGTGATTCGCTTCCTGGAGGCTCAGAATCAGGTCGTCGGGAACGTCAAGATAGCCCAGCTGTCGGGCCATCCGGACGTTTTTGGCCATACTCGTGCCGGCGATGGCCACCTTGCGGCCGAAACTCTCTGCTACCTGCATCACCTGTTGGATTCGTGAGATGAGCGACGCGAACGTCGCGACGAGCACGCGCCCTTTTGCGGGACGGAAAACATCTGCCAACGTCGTGTTCAGCGACTGCTCTGACAGCGTCCGCCCGGGCTGGTCCGCGTTGGTACTGTCAGCAAGCAGGGCCAGCACTCCGCGTTGGCTGAACTCTGCCAGCATCGCAATATCGGTTGGCCAGCCGTCGACTGGTGTGTGGTCGAACTTGAAATCGCCGCTGTGCACAATCAGGCCAAGCGGCGTGGTAATGCCAAGGCCCACAGTATCGGGAATGCTGTGACAGACGTGGTAGGGCTCTACTTGGAAGGGGCCGATGTTCAGTACCTCGCGCGGCTGCATAGTCTGAAGCTTGACCCTTTTCTGCAACTCCCGGTTCAGTTTGACCTCAATCAGGCCGCGTGTCAGCTTCGTAGCATAGACAGGTGCGTTGAACTCCTGGAGGAAGTGAGGAAGCGCACCGATGTGGTCTTCGTGTCCGTGGGTAATGACGATACCGCGGATGCGATCTTCTTTGCCCTTGAGATAGCGATAATCGGGGATGATGTAGTCCACACCGGGCATATCGCTTTCGGGGAACATCATACCTACGTCAATGACGAGGATGTTGCGCCCATATTCCAGTGCCATCATGTTCTTGCCAACTTCCCCCAGGCCTCCCAAGGGGACGATCTGTAGACGTTCCATATCAACTCCACCTTCGACAACGGCTTGAGACAGACCTCGCTTCCGGGGATGCTAACCCTATGAAGACGACCGGAACCGGACCCGAGGCGAAATCAGTGAAATCGGCACCGGCCTGGGGACACACCTACCAGACTGGTGAGGATCGGCTACACATCCTTGGGCGCGTGCCGATTACGAATACAGGGCATGGTAGCACAACGGCAGGGGGGTGTCAAACACGGGGAGACGCGGAGACGCAGCCTATCTGACGGTTGGCGTCCCGCCCGCCCTGCCGGTCGCGCTGCTTGACACGGCAAGCCTTTATGGTACGATGACTCGCGTTGATGCCCCCATCGTCTAGTCTGGTTAGGACACAGGCCTTTCAAGCCTGGTACATGGGTTCAAATCCCGTTGGGGGCACACAGGAGAACCGTTCCCTCTCGCCCGACAGCGCCTCCACATCAACCGCAGTCAGTGCCTTGAGGAATCCACCCGCACTGCTGATGAGTAGATCCACGAGTAGCAGTTTCCGCTCCTGAAGCACCGGGATCGTCTCCTCTACGAGTCACGCGCTATCGGCCTACCGAAGCCGGGGTACCGTGACCGATACGGCGACCACGGTCGCTCGCCCGTTTCAACGCATCGCCAACCAAACTCCGCCGTGATCCGCCGCGTAGCAAGTACGTCCCGTGCTATGATCGTGAGGGTAGGCTGCCGTCCCCAGACAAGCGTGTGCTTCTATTGTGGCATTACTCATAGCGCTGGAGGTCACTATGTCCATTCGACCCGTTGCCCGCTTGATCAAGGCGAAACCCACGCTTGAGGGCGCAGGCGTGCACCTGCGGCGCGCCTTCGGCTTTGGCGACACTTCTGACTTTGACCCCTTCCTGTTGCTTGACGACTTCCGGAACGACATACCCGATGACTACCTGGCCGGCTTTCCCTGGCATCCACACCGCGGCATCGAGACGATCACCTACGTGCTCGCGGGCTCCGTGGAGCATGGCGACAGCATGGGCAACAGCGGCGTGATCGGCGCGGGCGACGTCCAGTGGATGACCGCGGGCGGCGGCATCATCCACCAGGAGATGCCAAAGGGCGATCCGGCAGGCCGGATGCACGGATTCCAGCTGTGGGCCAACCTGCCCGCCTCACTCAAGATGACCGATCCACGCTACCAGGGCGTGACGGCGTCCGAGATCCCGGTGGTCACGGACGACGACGGCACGCAGGTGCGGGTGGTTTGCGGCGAGTACCGCGGAACGATAGGCCCGGTCGAGGGCGTTGCCGCCGCCCCCGTCTATCTCGACGTCGCCGTACCGTCGCGTGTGCGAAAGACGCTGCCGGTTGAGGCAACGCGCCAGGCTTTCGCTTACGTCTTCGGGGGCGCAGGGCGTTTCTGCGACGCCTCGGAGCCGCTGGCGGTCCCTACGGAGCCTGTGGGATGGGCCGACACAACGCCGCCGACCGAGGCCGGCAACACCGTGCTCGTCCTCTTCGGTAGCGGCGACGAGATCCTCGTCGAAGCAGGCGACGACGGCGTGCGCTTCCTGCTGGTCTCCGGAAAGCCGCTCAGGGAGCCTGTGGCATGGTATGGTCCTATCGTGATGAACACGCAGGCAGAGCTACGCCAGGCATTCCAGGAGCTCCGAGAAGGAACATTCCTGAGATGAAGCCGTTCGAGTCGTATCCCAACCGAAACGTCAGTCTCGGCGAACTACAGGTCGCACGGGCGCTGCCCATCCGGGAGCGGCGGATGATCGGCCCGTGGTGCTTCTTGGATCACTTCGGCCCGGTCTCCTTCGGAGAGACGAGCCCGATGGACATCGCCCCCCATCCGCACATCGGTATACAAACGGTGACGTGGCTGATCGAGGGCGAGGTCCGGCACAACGACAGCCGCGGCAACGAGGCCATTGTGAGACCCGGTGGGGTCAACGTGATGACGGCCGGTCACGGGATTGCCCACGCCGAGAGGAGCCCCACGCCCAACAGCGGGCGGTTGAACGGCATCCAACTTTGGGTGGCCCTCTCGAGCGCCCATCGCGAAGTGGCGCCCGCGTTCGAAAGCGTCGCCGAGGTGCCCGTCGTCGAGCAACCGGGGGGTCTTATCCGGGTCTTCTCCGGCTCACTGGAGAACGCGACCTCGCCTGTGCGTCACTATTCGGAGATCCTCGGCGCCGACGTGTTGATCTATCCCAAGGAGCTCACGGCCTTCGGCCTGAACCCTATCTATGAGCACGCCCTGATGCTCCTGGAGGGTGACGTCGACTTCGACGGCAAGGCCCTTGAGATGAACAAACTCAACGTCCTGGCTCCCGGCCGCTCGTCAGGGGCGCTGACCAGCCGCGGCGGTGGCCGCGTCCTCCTTGTCGGCGGGCCGCCTTTTCCGGAGCCAGTTATGATGTGGTGGAACTTCGTGGCACGTACCCGCGACGAAATCGCCGGGGCGCGGGAGGACTGGGAGCAGCACCGTCGCTTTGGCGATGTGACCGCCTACCCCGGCCCGAGGTTGGAGGCGCCCGACCTCGCCCGGTTGGCCCAACCTAACCCCGTCAGTTAGGTTCCGACCTCTCCAATCTTCCGAGAAGCTGCGCCTACGGCGTAGCCTCCCGGAAGGTGCGCATGGCGACCTCGTGGCATATAATGGGCGCATACCGGCAGATGCATAGCCGCCTACCCTTCCCATAGACACACCTGCACCCGAGCTTGAAGAGGAGGTCAATGACCTATGAGAACCAGAGCTATGCTTGCAGGCGCAGTCGTCGTACTGCTGACCGTCACCGGTGGCTGCCGGCCGGGCGCTCAAGAGGCTGAGCCGGGGGCGGTGGTGCCAACGCCGGTCACGGCCGCGGCGCCAACCGCAGCTTCGGAGACGGAAACAGCCCCAACCGAAGCCCCCCCAACGCCCACGGCCTCTCCCGAGGACGAGGAAGACGTCGCCCCGTCGCGGATCGTCTTCTATTCAGATCGTGACGGCAGTGCCGAGATCTACACGATGAACGCCGATGGCAGCGATCCGCGCCGCCTGACGTCTAATCGCTTCAGCGACACCTCGCCGGTCTGGTCGCCCGACGGCAGCCGGATCGCCTTTATCTCCAACCGGAACGACCCGGACGCCAACACGTGCTTTCCTGATTGCTACGAACAGCTTTACGTGATCGACGCCGGGGGCGGCAACGAGGACCGGCTGCTGGAGACCGACTTCAGTACGCTTCACCCGGACTGGCATCCCGACGGCACGAAGCTCAGCTTCGACACGGAGTTCAACCTCAAGGGGAACGTCTATGTGTTCGACGTAGACGGCAGTGAGCTTCGCCTGCTGATCGAGGACGGGTTCTGGGCAGATTGGTCGCCCGATGGGTCACAGATTGCGTTCGCCTCGGCGCGGGACGGGAACGTGGAGATCTACGTTGCCAATGCCGACGGGACCGGTCAGAAGCGACTGACACAGAACACGCGGCTGGACTACTTCCCTGCCTGGTCCCCAGACGGCCGCAGCATCGCCTTCTCCACGCTGGAGGAGCAGCAGATCTATGTCATCGATGCGAATGGCGGTGACGAACGGCAACTGACGCATCGCGGCCTCAACGAGGACCCGGCATGGTCGCCGGATGGGGCGTGGATCGCCTTCCAGAGCGCTCGCGACGGCAACTTCGAGATCTACAGGCTGCGCGTCGAGGATGCCCTAGGTGAGGCGGTGGTGGAGCAACGGCTGACACATGGATCCGGCGACGACTACTGGCCCGACTGGACGACGGCGGACGCAACTGCACCCGCTCTGAGCCAGACGCCGGAATCAGTGCCGTAGCCGGCGGCGTGATGACCCGCCCTGCCGGCGGAGCCCCGCACGCCCGCAGAGACGAGGACGGGTGCTTTTGGTGCTGCCTGCGCAGTACTACGTCGAGTCGGGCCGCAGGTATACTGACCAACTCATCGGCGCAGGATACGAGGCGACGTCGCGATCGCCACCCCCATCGGTGACCTTGCCGGCGCCCCCGTGATCTGGTTCAACCTCCTTCGGTAGGGTAGACTCCGAAGTAGTTCTCGGGAGCTGCCAATCGTGCTAACATAGAAATGTGCTAACGTGCCAACGCATAAGGAGCCGACTATGACCGCTGCACCTGAGAACACCTTGAGCCTGGTTGACCTCCGCATCCGCGATCCGTTCATCCTGCCCGACGCTGCCACGAAGACGTACTACTTGGTCGCGTCACTGCACCCTTCCTCGGAACGTCGGCAGCCTGGCGTGGGCGTCTACACGAGCACAGACCTGGAGACGTGGCGCGGGCCCACCCCCGTCTTCGAGACGCCGCCCGACTTCTGGGCCCAGGGGTCCATCTGGGCGCCCGAGATGCACGCCTTCCGGGGCAAATTCTACCTCTTCGTCACCTTCAACACCCACATACCCCTTCCCAACGCCCAACCGCCGGTCGCCGCTGGGAAAGCCGAGGATTGGCCGCCCCTCGTCGCGCGCGGCTCTCAGGTCCTCGTCGGCGACTCGCCGCTGGGGCCCTTTCGGCCCTTCCACAATCGGGCCCACACCCCCACCGACCAGATGGCGCTTGACGGCACGCTCTGGATCGAGGACGGTGTCCCCTACATGGTCTACTGCCACGAGTGGGTGCAGATCGCAGACGGCACCGTCGAATGCGTTCGTCTGGCCGACGATCTATCGGACACAGTCGGTGAGCCGGTTACGTTGTTCAGGGGCAGTGACGCTCCTGTGGCGCGTCCGGGCGGGGACCGGTACATCACGGACGGGCCGTTTCTCCACCGGACCAAGAGCGGTCTCCTGCTGATGCTCTGGTCCACATTTGGTTGGCGCGGCTACACGACCTTGATTGCGGCCTCGGAATCCGGGAGCCTCTTCGGCCCGTGGGTACAGCACCCTCGCCCTCTCTTCGCGGAGGATGGCGGGCACGCGATGATCTTCCACACCTTTGACGGAACGCCGATGCTCGCGCTGCACCATCCCAACAGGAGCCCGAACGAGCGCGCGCTGCTCCTCGAACTGGAGGACACAGGCGACACGCTGGAGATCGTCCACCGCTACCGCGCCGGACGCCCCTTTGCCGACCCCGACCTGCCCGTCGAGGCGCGGGTCGACGACATCCTCTCCCGTATGACCCTCGACGAGAAGGTCGCTTGCTTGGGCACCGTGCCCGATGTCCCAAGGCTGGGCATCTGGGGCACCGGCCACGTCGAGGGCCTCCACGGGTTGGCTATGGGTGGGCCGGGAGGGTGGGGACGTCCGAAGGTGGTGCCCACGACGCAGTTTCCCCAGGCCATCGGCCTGGGTGAAACGTGGGATCCCGACCTGATCCGGCGCGCCGCAGCCGCCGAGGGCTACGAGACGCGCTATATGGCACAGAGCAGGCGCTACCGGCAGGGCGGGCTCGTCGTGCGCGCGCCCAACGCCGACCTCGGCCGCGACATCCGCTGGGGCCGCAACGAGGAGTGCTACGGCGAGGACCCCTACTTGAACGGGACGCTGGTGGCGGCCTTCGTGAGGGGGCTGCAGGGCGATCACCCCCGCTACTGGCAGACGGCCTCGCTGCTCAAGCATTTCCTCGCCAACAGCAACGAGGACGAACGCGTGCGATCTTCGTCGGACTTCGAACAGCGCCTCCTTCGGGAGTATTACTCGGTGCCCTTCCGCATGGGCATCGTGGAAGGCGGAGCCCGCGCCTATATGGCAGCCTACAACGCCGTCAACGGCATTCCCTGTACTGTCCACCCGATCCTTAAGGAGGTCACAGTCGACGAGTGGGGCCAGGATGGCATCATCTGCACCGACGCCGGTGCACTGACGATGCTCGTCACGGAACACAATTACTACCCCGACCCGGAGATGGCAGCCGCTGCCTCCATCAAGGCGGGGATCAACCAGTTCCTTGATCGCTATCGCGAGGGAACGGAGGGCGCGCTGGACCAAGGCCTGCTAGCCGAGGCGGAGATCGACGGCGCGCTGCGCGGGGTCTTCCGCGTCATGATCAAGCTGGGCGTGCTGGACCCGCCCGAGCGGGTGCCCTACAGCGAGATCGGGCGCGAGGGAGAGCCCGAGCCGTGGGACAGCGCCGAGCACAAGGCTCTTGCCCGGCTGGTCACCCAGCGGTCGATCGTGCTGCTCAAGAACGCGCCTGTTTCCGGCGGGAATCATCTGCTGCCGTTGAATGCCGACAAGGTAGCCTCAATCGCCGTCATCGGCCCGCGGGCCGACGACGTCGCGCTTGACTGGTACAGCGGCACGCCCCCCTACACCGTCTCGGCGCTGGACGGCATCCGCGCCCGGGCAGGGACGGGCGTGAAGGTCACCTACGCGAAGGACAGCGAGAGTGGTGCAGCGGCCAAACTGGCCCGCGCGGCTGACGTGGCGATCGTGTGCGTGGGCAACCACCCCACCTGCGATGCGGGATGGGCCGAGTGCCCCACCCCCAGCGACGGCAAGGAGGCGATCGACCGCCGCGCGATCGTGCTGGAGCAGGAAGCGTTGGTCAAGGAGATCTACCGCGCGAACCCGAACACGATCGTCGTGCTGCTCAGCAGCTTCCCCTTCGCCATCACCTGGACTGAGCACAACGTGCCCGCGATCGTCCACCTCACCCACAACAGCCAGGAACTGGGCAACGCGCTGGCGGACGTCCTCTTCGGCGACGTCAACCCCGGCGGTAAGCTCGTCCAGACCTGGCCGCGGACGATGGAGCAACTGCCCCCACGGCTCGACTACGATCTCCGCAACGGCAAGACGTATATGTACTTCAGGGGTGATCCGCTGTATCCCTTCGGCTACGGCCTGAGCTACACCACCTTCGACTACACAGATCTGCGGCTGAGCGCGCCCGAACTCGGACCCGACGGCGCGGTGACGGTCAGCGTGGGCATCACCAACGCCGGAGAACGGTCAGGCGACGAAGTCGTCCAGCTCTACGTCCAGCACATCAATTCTACAGTCTACCGACCGACGAAGGAGCTCAAGGGCTTCCGCCGCATCACGCTCGCGCCCGGTGAGACGCGAACTGTCGACCTTGATCTGACCTCGGCGGCGTTGGCGCACTGGGCGACGGACCGCGGGCGGTGGGTGACCGAGCCTGGACAGGTGCGCCTCATGGTCGGCAGCTCCTCCGCCGATATCCGGCAGGAGACGACGCTGTGGGTGCGAGCAGGCGAGGGCTAGATTGGTCCAATCTTCCGCTGGCGCACCCCTCCCTCCCCGTGGTATACTACTCTCACGGAGGTGAACATCGATGACACTCATTGGCGACGTACCTGACGCGATCTACCAGCAACGCATTGACGCTCTGCACCAGACAAAGAAGGAACACACTGACCTCAAGGTGCAGCTTTTCGGCTACTTCGACACCGACGATCACGGCTATATCCCCTGGACAGAGCCGATCGATTACCAGGTGATCCCCAACCACCCCGATGGCGGCTGCTACGGGATGAGTTGTATCGGGCTGAACTTCCGCCGCTGGCTGGAGGTTCACCCGCTCTACATCCACCCGTCGAGCTCAATGGCCGGCGCTTGGGTCTACAAGGGTATCCCCGGCTTGGGCGGGTTCACGCTAGAGCAAGGTATGGGCAAGCGGGATCCCAAGAAGCCGCGGCGACGGCTGGTTGACGGCAGCTTTCCCACGAGCTGGAAACCCGAGGATCGCCCCACGGGGCTCTTCGAGCTCCACCGGAAGTACAACACCTACAGCCCCGGCATCGGCAACAAGAACCACTTCGGACCCGACATGCTGATCGGGCTGGAGTTGGGCTGGGGCGGGCTTCTGGAAAAGGTGCGCCACTTCCGTGAGATCAATCACCCACAGGACACCTCCTTCTACGACGGTGAGGAGGACCTGATCCTTGGCGTACAGACGTGGATCCAGCGTCACGTTGACCTGGCCCGCGAGATGGCTGAGAGCGAGACGGATCCGCTCACCAAGCAAAACCTGCTCGACATCGCCGAGGTCAACGAGTACCTCATCGACGGCGCGCCGCGGACCTTCCGTGAGGCGTGCCAGTTCATCGTCTGGGCGCAGACTATTGATCGTATGTGGGCGCTGGGCGGCGCACTGGGTCAGCTTGACGAGCTGCTGCGCCCCTACTACGAGGCTGATATCGCCGCCGGTCGCGAGAACGACGAGTCGATTGTCTGGCATATCGCCAGCATGTTCTTCAACGATCCGCACTACTCGCAGATCGGCGGGCAGGCTCCCGACGGACACGATCTGACGAGCAAGATGTCGTTCCTGATCCTGGAGGCGATGCACCGTATCAAGATCCCCACCAACATCGCTCTGCGTGTCTGGGAGGGTATGGACCAGAGCCTGCTCCGCCAGGCGCTGGAGTACATGATCGAAGATGGGACCGGCGTGGATTTCGCCCTCTCAGGTGGCCTCGACGAGGGCTTCGCCAAGAACGGCTATCCTATGGGTCTGGCGCGCATGCGCGCCAAGGTCGGCTGTAACTGGACGGCCCTGCCCGGATTCGAGTACAGCATCCAAGACGGCACGCGTCTCTGCCTGATCACGCCTCTCTTGCTGGCCCTCGATGATATGATGGCGGATGCCAAAGCTCAGAGGACGATGGACGAGATCTGGCGCCGCTATGCCGAGCACCTCAGCATCGTCGTCCAGGCGGTCAAGGTCGGCAAGGACATCCATATGGAGCGCCAAGCCGACAACTACACCGAGATCGTGCTCAACCTATTCTGCCACGGCCCTGTGGAGCGTGGGGTGGATGCCTCCGCAGGTGGGCTGGACATCGTTGACCTCGCCTTCGACGCCATTGGCCTTGCCACGGTAGCCGACTCCTTCGCGGCGATCGAGCAACGCGTAGTAGAGGAGAAGCGGCTGAGTTGGGAAGCCCTGATGGAGCACTTGGAGAACGATTTCGAGGGTGCGGAGGCCGTGCGACTGATGCTCCACAACATCCCGCGGTACGGTAGTGGCGGCTCGCGGGCCGACTGGTGGGCCGAACGGATCGCCGACCTCTGGACCCATTTGGTGCGGGACACGCCCACACCAAAGGGACACTACATCTGCGTTCCGGGCCTATTCTCACACGGGAACACGAATACCTACGGCCGGCGGCTTGGCGCCACGCCTAATGGACGCCACGCCTTCACACCTGTGTCACACAGCGCCGACCCCGATCCGGGCTTCTTGCCCGGAGGAGCGGTGGCACTTACGGCCAAGGCCAACGCTGTGGCAGCGACACAGTCGGGATGGGGAAACACCACCCCTCTGCAAGTGGAGCTGGATGACAAACTGGTCAAGAGCATGGGCGGTGTCGACGCGGTGATGGCCTTTATCATGGCGCACAACCGCCAGGGGGGTACGCTCATCAACATGAACGTGATCTCCAAGGAGAAGGTCGTGGAGGCCCACGAGGATCCATCTACGCATCCCGATCTGATGATCAGGGTCACGGGCTACAGCGCCTATTTCAACTCGCTATCGCGCGAGTACCGGCAACCGATCGTCGACCGGATCCTCGCGGAGAGCTGAGCCATCTGATGATCGAAGGCATCGTCACAGATATCCAACACTTCTCGATCCATGATGGCCCCGGCATCCGGACGACAGTCTTTCTGAAGGGCTGCAACCAGCGCTGCTTCTGGTGCCACAATCCGGAGACGCTGAGCCCGAAGCCGCAGTTGCAGCTCTTCCTGGATCGCTGCATCGGGTGTGGTGAGTGCTTCGAGCGCTGCCCCCAGGGCGCGCACACCCTTGTCGATGGCGAGCATCTCTTCGATCGCTCGGTGTGCACCGGCTGTGGGGTGTGCACCGAGACCTGCTACGCAAAGGCGCTCGTCCTGATCGGCGAGACCAAGACCGTTGACGACGTCGTCCAGATCGTGTTGCGCGACCGCGCGTTCTATGAAACCTCGGGCGGCGGCGTGACGCTCTCCGGCGGCGATCCGCTGCTCCAGCTCGAATTCACCGAAGCAGTCCTGGCGCGCTGCCACGATGCCGGCATCCACACCGCGATCGAGACCGCGGCGAACATGCCGTGGGAGCGCATCGAGCGGGTTCTACCCGTCACCGATCTGGTGATGATGGACGTGAAACTGATGGACTCCGAGCGCCATCGCACCTTTGTTGGCGTCCCGAACGAACGAATCCTGGACAACGCCATGCGGCTGGGCGAGACGGGCAAACCGCTCATCGTCCGGACGCCCATCGTGCCGGGCGTCAACGACGACGAGGCAACCATCGCCGCAATCGCAGGCTTCGTGGCAGGCCTACCCAACCTGGCCTCCTACGAGCTTCTGCGCTTTCACGCGATGGCTACGAGCAAATACGATAGCCTCGATATGCCTTACGACGCCGCCACGCTCATCCCTCCCACCAAGGAGCGGATGGAGGAGTTGACAGAGGTAGCACGAGCGTTTGGGATCGAGGTAAAGCACTCGTAAGAATCACAAACGGCCGGCAGGTTTGTAGTAACCGATTTATCGGTTCCGGTAGCGCCTTCTGAGGTGCCAGAACGACTGAAGTCGTTACTACAAACCTTGCTGAGGTGCCCGGGTTTCCGCATCGATAAGGAGCATCGCCATGGTCGAAACACCCGCAACGATGGATGCAGCCGTGCTATACAGCGCGGGCAACCTCCGCTACGAGCGCGTGGCGACGCCAAAGCCCAGACCTGACGAAGTGCTGGTACGCATCACGACCAACGGGCTCTGTGGATCGGACATCCATTTCTATGAGCGCGGCCAACTCGGTCCCTTCACAGTCACCTCGCCCTACATCCCCGGCCACGAAGCGTGCGGCGTCGTAGTGCAAGCGGCAGCCTCGGGCAGCGGTCCCGCGCTCGGCAGTCGGGTGGCGATCGAGCCGGGCGTTCCGTGCCGTCGCTGTGAGATGTGCAAATCCGGGCGCTACAATCTCTGCCCTGACGTCGTCTTTATGTCGGCCCCACCTGTAAACGGGACCTTTGCCGAGTACGCCGCTGTGGCAGCCGACTTCGCCCATCCGGTGCCCGCCATAGTTGACGATGAGGAGGCGGCATTTGTTGAGCCGGTTAGCGTAGGCATCCAGGCCTGCAACCGGGCGGGTCTCCACGCGGGTGACACGATCGCGGTGCTGGGTGCCGGACCCATCGGCCTGGTAACGCTTCTCGTCGCACAGGCCTATGGCGCGACGCAAGCCTTTGCCGTGGATCTCCTGGAAAACCGGCTGACCTTGGCGGACTCGCTGGGAGCAACGCCCATCCATGGTGCTCGATCAGACCCCGTCGAGGCGATCGCAGAGCTGACTCATGGTCGCGGCGTGGATGTCGTCTTCGACACAAGTGGGTCATCGGCCGCGTGCAAACTCACGCCGCACCTGGCCCGGCGAGGAGGCGTAGTCACCCTCGTGGGTTGGCCGGAGAGTTCCTCGGTCGACTTCCCCATTGAGGTGGTCCTGGAGAAGGAACTGGATGTGCGCGGAATCAACCGCTATGCCAACACCTACCCGACGGCGATTGCGCTGCTGGCCTCGGGCAAGCTCCATGTCGACCGGCTAGTGTCGCATCGCTTCGCTTTCACACAGGTTGTCGAGGCCTTCGAGTTCGCCGCTGCGCACCGGTCGGAGACCATCAAGGTGATGATCAGAAGCTGAAAGCCAAGAGAGCCGGTCAGCAGGCAGCAAGCACGTCGCTTAACCTGTCGTGATCGAGCACGTGAGGACGTGGTTCGCCGTCCTCATCGGGCCACCGCACCAAGCGGATCTCGCCTTCAGCAATCTCGAGACCCGTGATGTCACCGTCATCGAAGCAGCAGCATCCGGTGTTGAAATAACAGGGAGTGTCGAAGGAGTATCCCCTCCGGCTGCCGCTGGGACCCTTGACTAGACGTCCGGACCCACTGGAATTGTGCGCGCAGGTAGGCGATTTCCAGCCGTTCGGAGGGCAGCATCGGATCTCCGGCGGCTGCTTCGAGCTCCGCCAGCCGCGCCCGGATTCGCGCCTCGTGCGACATCGACCTGAAGACCGGATGGTGTGTATGCCCCGCGATCAACACCAGCTTGCCTTGCGTTTCCGCCCACGCGTACATCGCCCGATTGAGCTTGTCACGGAGGCCCCAGCTTGTCGCAGGTGTGTTGATCCTCGCTCGCGTCAATCGCTGATAGGGACGCCAGAGATAGCGGATCACCAGCTTCGAAGCCCACGCCCAACGATCGCTTCTCGCATCGCCCTGATGGCCATGCACAAGGAACAGCCGGCCCAACGGCCGATCACCCTCGGTCATCTCGACAAGGATGCCCTCATAGACCTGCAGTCGAGGCGATCCGTAGACAGGTGCCAATAGCCGACCAACCCCGGCCGGATACTGCCACTCGTCATCGTGGTTGCCCCAGATCCTCAGGTATCTCCGCCGGTGATGGAACTCTGCCTCGAGCTCGAAGGTCTCACTGTAGGAAGCCAGCACAGCAGCCGCGTGTTCCTCCCAGAGCTCCTCGGCATCGCCCAGGACGACCAGAGTGTAGCCGAGTTCGAGATAGTACGCAAGCGCAGCGCGATAGGCCCGTTCGGCCCCCTGAAACTCGTCTGCTGCAGTTCGCGCCCCGCGATGCAGGTCGGAGAAGAGGATATAACGGTCCGTGTGCACATCAAAGGTCACGTGCCCACAACTCGGATCGCCCTGCTCGGCACGGTACAACACACCGTCCAGTCTCTGGGCGACCCTGGAGAATCTGGCCCGCTCACCAGCCGGCTGATTTGCCGGATCCCCCGGAACTCGTGATACGGATGTCCGCGCGCTCACGTTGACCGGAAAATAACTTTCACGCGGCCGAAAGCGACCTCATCTCCGGAATGGAGCGGGCGCAGATGCCCGGGCTCTAACTGTTCCTGGTTTAGCAGCGTATGGTTGAGGCTGTCGAGATCCTCGATCCAGAACTGGCCACTTTCCAGCGTGATCTGTGCGTGTCTCCGGGAGACCCCGCCTTCGTCGCCTCCATAGTCGGTCAGGTCGATGTCAGGATGGATTCCTCTGACAGGGTCCTCGCGCCCGACGATCATCTCGATCTTCCCGGGTGGGAAAGGCACAGTAGCGCTCGTTCCCTGCATGACGAACATACCGGTCACAGGCGTTGAAGGTGTTGGAGTATAGTCCTCATACACGGATGCCGCGGACGACGCAGGCTCTGATGTCGCCAAGCCGCCTGGCCAATCCGCTGGGATTGGGCCGGGCGCCTGGGACGGCGGTAGCGCCTCAGACGACAGTGGTAGCTCAAACGGCGCTTGCGCCTGCGATGGCGACGACGATATCTCCGTCGCCCCTACCCCGGCTGCAGCAGGCCCCCAGACCTGAGACCCGGACGCCGTCCGGGGCTGTGGCGGCTGTTGAGGTACGGCTGCACTCCGAGGCATCGATGGCCGCACAGGTGCGCCACACATATCGCAGAAGGCACTGTCGGGTTCGAGCTTCGCCCCGCAGTTTGTGCAGACCAGGCCACGCGACCCGGCCTCATCGGTACTGACCGACGGTGGTCCGCTGGGCGCCCGATAGGGTTCCTGGAGTGGGACAGCACCCGCCATCCCGCGCCCGCCCTGCCCCGACACGATGGTCGCTCCAAGGGCCGGCTGAGGTGGTGCCTCGGACGGCATCTGTGCCTCGGACGGCATTCGTGCCTCGGACGGCATTGGGGGCACGGACGGTCGCTCGAATACAGTTGGCGCCTCCGAAGGGGCAGGCATCGCCCATGGCGCCGCGGGCGGTTGTGACCTGATGGGCTGCTGAGGGGCAGTCGGCGTGTGCGCTGCGTCTGGCGTCGGCGCCTGAAACGGAGTGCGTGCCACATCCGGCGTCTGGCCTGCATCCCTCAGTGGAGCACCGCAGTTCGAGCAGAAAGGGTCCTGGGGTGCAGTCCGTGTACCACAGACCGGACAGACGTTGGAGGCGACGACGGTCCGCGCTTGCCCTGCAGCAGGAACGGGCTGCGAGGGCACCTGTTGGCTTCGTAATGGGGCACCGCATTCATCGCAGAAAGCAACCCCCTCGGGCTGCCGGGCGCCGCAGTTTGCGCAAATGGGCATTGTGTCTACTCCTGTCTCATGTTCCTGGTCTTATACCTGTCTTCCGAAACGTTCCTCGTCTTGTATCTGTCCGCATCTTCGGAATCCTGTTGCTGGGTTGCGGCATCCTCAGCATCCTCGGAAATCACCGTGGGCGCCGCTTCCTCACGACCGGGCTCACCCTGACCAGGTGAGACTATCCGCGTAGGAGAAAGCCCCGATGCGGCATCGCTCCGACCCACAGCCACGGTTGGCGATCCTCCTGGCGATGGCGACCCTGTCGTGGTAGGGACATGCCCCGTCTCCGGCACATAAGGAGTGCCAGGCGCATACACTGTCCCAGGCGCGGATGCCGTCCCAGGCACGGATGCCGTCCCAGGCACGATGCCGTCCCAGGCACATAGACCGTCTCGGAAGCGCCCGTCCGGCGCGTGTCGCTGGCTAACCTCTTCAACTGCATACGAGTCTGCCCGGCCTCGATCATCGCGTCCGGCGACAGCGGCATACGCTGATTCGGTGGGATGACAACACCGTTCACGCGTGTTCGGTTGGTGCTCCCCTCATCGCGGATATAGAACTGACCACTCTCCTCCAGGATCGAGAAGTGCGGATTGGAGACGAAACGATCGTTCAGGGCGAAATCACTGAACTCAGCATCGCGGCCCACCCTCACCGCAGGAGTTGCCAACGTGAACTCGTTACCCATACGTGGCCCCTGGACTACAACCAATTTGCCCCTGGCTGCA
Source organism: uncultured Chloroflexia bacterium (assembly GCA_963775195.1). Taxonomy (GTDB): domain Bacteria; phylum Chloroflexota; class Anaerolineae; order B4-G1; family SLSP01; genus PWVB01. Next base: position 723,403 of record CAVZIC010000013.1, on the reverse strand, counting down.
GGCATCGCCCCACTACTACCTAGACGCTGCGTCACCCCCTTAATCGCCGTACCGCTATTCTGCACGACCTTCCGGGCGACCTGTCCGCGCGTTCGAACAAGCAGCACGATGACGACGATCAACCCGAGTCCCAGGACACCGAAGATCGGTAGCACCCACCACGTCTCCGCGACGCTGGCGGTCACCGCCTCCGACACCGTCTGGGGAGCAGCCTCAGGCTGTGGCTCCCAGGTCACCTGCACGTCGACCAGTTGACTCTGCAACCCCTCGTCGAGATAAGGGTCGGTTGCGCGCGCTACAAGCGTGTAGGTCCTTGTGATCCGGTCGGTGGACGGGGCAGCGAGGTTCGTCACGTCCCACGTGAAGGCGTAGTCGGGCACATCACCCGACACACCGATGCGCTGCTCGTTGGCGAAGTAGGAGACCTCATCGGGATTGCGGGGCGCGCCGTCGCGGTTGCTGAGCAGCACCGTCAATGGCACCGTCGTGGTGACGAATCCGCCGTCGTCCTCCGAGTATGGCACGACGAACGTCGGATTGGGCGGAGCGTTGAGGGTGATGACCGGCTTCTGCAGGTTCGAAGATACCACGCTCATATCTGATCCGGCACCCCCGGGCGCATTGAGCACCCGGATCTGCAATTGGTAGTCACCCAGAGGTCGGGTCAGCGGGAAGGTCACACGATAGGCCTGCCGCTGCGTCACGATGTCCTGAAAGTGCGAGATCACCTGGTCGTGCGTGTCCGGGCTGTCGACGAAGAAGGTGCCGTTGCTCTGCGTCGCCATCGCGTTCAGGCTATCAGACTCCGCGGTCCTCCCGTTCGCCGTCATCTGAATCGCGTAAATGAGAATATCGTTCTGCTGAGCTTGATCGACGATCAGGGCCTCGTGCGACTCGTCGCTGAAACCGCGGTCGATGCCGTCGGAGAAGACAAAGATGATCTTGCGGCGAAGCGCCAGCTTGTCCTGGATCGCTGGGTCAGGGTTGCTGGCAATCCACGAGATCGCCCGGTCGATCCCATCGTAGAGCGGCGTCGTCTCGTCCACTACCTCGGTCCGCAGGGCATCAAACTGGTTGCTGATGGCGACTGGGTCGAAGTCGGTGAAGTTCACCGCGGGCGTCAGCCCGCCCTGATCCTGTCCGCGAATGCCGATAAGGGCGACGAGATCGGCTGTGGGCGTTCCGTCAACGTTGAGCATATTGAGCAGGGCGCCCGCGAGATCCACGGCACTGCCGATACGCGGGTCGTTACGACGCGCGATCCCGCCCCGGTCGATCACCATCACTACGGCCAGACCGGTCGTGTCAAGAGCCACCGTCGGCTGAATCTCCTCCTCAGAAATCTGCGCCGAGAAATTGGCATCCTGCAGACCCTCAATGACCCGACCACTGGGGCGATCCACAACCGACACGTAGGCGCTCACATCGGGAGGTGCCGAACGCGAATCCGGCCGCCCAAGGATGTCGACGATAGGGGGTTCGAGATCCTGGGCACCGACGAGCACCGACCCCACCGAGAACAGGACCGCCAAACATATCACCTTTAGCAGAACACGTTGCAGCTGCATCGCACCCCTCCCGTCTAGTCGTCGCGTCGGTTCACACCATCATAGCACTGCCCGGATGATGACAGCCGTGATATTGTCCTCGCCGCCCGCTTGAATAGCAGCTTCGACCATCCGGTCACAGGTCTCCTGCGGCGACTTCGAAGCCTGCCAGATCTGTAGCAATTGCGCATCGCGCACCTTGCCGCTCAACCCGTCCGAGCAGAGGAGCAACGCCTCGCCAGGGTGAAGCAGCTGAGCATAGAGATCCACCTCAACCTCCGGCTGGTCACCAATCGCCCGGTAGATGACGTTCCGCTGCGGATGGTGCAGGGCTTGCTCCGGCGTAATCTGCCCCGCCGCTACGAGGCGCTCAACGAGCGAATGATCGACGGTCACACGCCGGATCGATTCATCGCCAAGATAGTAACATCGACTGTCACCCACGTTAGCGATGGTCGCCGTTGCCGTCGGTGCCGGGTCGATCTCGGCACTTGTGCCGGCGCCGACCACCAACGCCATCACCATCGTCGTACCCATCTCAGAGCTAGCTGCACGGCGTTGTTCGAAGACCAGCCGGTTAGCCGTCTGCACCACCCTGGTGAGCCATACGCCCGGCTCGGGTACTACGTCGCCCCAGGGCGTCACACGTGGTGGCGCTGTCTCCGCCAGCTCTGCGACCGCCCGACAGGCCAGGTCGCTCGCGACCTCCCCGGCGTCGTAGCCCCCCATCCCATCCGCAACCAAAACGAGGCCGACTGCAGGCCCCGGCCCGTTACCGGCCGACAGGTTGCGCGTCAATGCCTTGTCCTCATTGAGCTCTCGCACGGGGCCAACATCGCTCCGCGCACCCACAACCAGCGAAACGTAACCCGACCGTCCACTGCCTCCGAGGAGCGCACCGAGCTGCGTCGCCAACTGCGCTGCGCTGATCACGCCGGAAGATTGACTCGCCTGACCCAACAGTTGTTTGAGCCCCTCCGGCAGCTCGAGTTCTGAGCCGGGGTGATCGTTTCCAGCCCCTATCAGGGCCAGAACGGCGACAAGGCGCTGGACGTCAGAGGCAAACACCTTCCCGGCATCGCTTCGCTGCTCCGGTGGCAGGATCGTCACATCGTCCAAACCGGTCCACATGGCCTGATCACCATCCACGGCAATGTGGCCCACATCCACTGCTCCGATTGCGATCTGGTGCTGATGGAGATGAGCCATGGCCTGCGCGAGCGTGCGCCCCCATGACACTACCTTGCCCCAAGGTTGTGGAAGCGGCAAGGTCTGTGCCAAGGGGGGCGCGAACTCGGGCACCACCCGATACGAGCGGGGGCCGCCATAGGGGGTCTCCTGGAAAATCTCGAGGGGCAGCAGCAACCCCGGATGCGCGAGCTGCATGCCGAGAAGTTGGCGCTCCATCGCAAAGGCAGTCCCGTTCGCCCGCTCCTGCACGAGAAAGCGCCGGACAGCGGGCGCTGAACCCTGCAGTTCCGTACCACAATCGGAGCAGTAGCGCTCGCCCTCGACTTCGCTGAGCGCGTGGCAGTTCGGACACTCACGTGCAATGGCGAGTCCCTCAGCCAAATAGACATTATGACTCTCACCCTCGACTCGTACCTCGCGCACAATGTACCGTCGGCCGAGAATCGCCCCTTCAGGCAATGCCGCAAACCGGTTTGGGAACTCCCCCAAAGGCGTCGTGTCCTTCAGCGAGCTCGTGGACTCCCTGGCCATCGGTCGACTTCCCTGCAGTTGACGCGTGCTCAGACTGCCGGGCGCGGGCGCAAAGCTCGCACCACACTCCACACAGTAGCGGGCATCCGATGCGTTCTCGGTGCCACACCTCGGGCACTTCATTGCGCCTCCCTCCCGGTTCCGTTGTGGAAGATGAACTGAACTCCGCCTATCGCCAGCGTCCATCCGTCCTGAAGTAGGTTGCGGCCCGTTCGCCGGCCGTTGACGTAGATACCATTCTGGGAATCCAGATCCTCAACGATCCAGTGGCCATCGTCAAGAGAGATGCGCGCGTGGTGACGCGAGACGGTGTCCGCCCCAGGTACGGCTTCATCGATCACCAGATCGCTGTCGGGCCCCCGTCCAATCGTCGCACCGGCGGCATCCAGCGTAAAGGTCGACGGATCGCCCGAGGGCACCTCCCCGCTTGTCGCCTGCAATACTAGCACTGCGCCGGCGTGCACGTCGCCTAACGGGCGCGTAGTGCCTCCACCCGTTGGAGGTCCGCCCTGCGACGTAGCAGGCGCTGGCACCGTCTGCGCCGACTTGGAGCCGCGTGTCAAGACCCTGACCAAGATGATGACCACGATGGCCAGCAACACGATGACGACGGCAAGAAACGCTAGCAAGAGGCCTGTCCGCCCCAGATGCTGCGAGAACCAGCCGACCAGTCCCTGGGCAAAGGCCAGGGGTGACGACTCTCCGGTCGGGCTGGCCACCTCAGCTGTCGGCGAGACCGTGGGTTGCGCTGCACTGACTCCGGGAGCGGAGACGAGCTCGCCGGTAGGGAGTGGTGCCGTAGCATCAGGCAGACCACACCCTGGTAACAGCAGCAGGAAAATCAGGCACAATGCCGCCGCTATCATCGAATGCTGGCCAAATCTTGATCTCAATGCACCCCTCCTCTGTTGCTGAAGCGACAGGCTTACGATAGTACGCTTTGACCTGTGGGGCAAGTGGCACGACGGGGCAGAACCGATCTACACCGGTCGTCCACAGGACATACAGAAACGGCTATTCGCGTCCAACGGTGCGCCGCAGTACTGGCAGAACTTGTGATGTGCAGGCGTGCCCAGTGATGCCCCACACTGCGCACAGAAGTGTGCTCCCTGACGCACGGCATTACCGCACGTGGGACAGAACTTCGCCGCGGCCGGATGGTTCTCCTGCGAGTCAAGCGGCGCGTGCATCGGCCGATCGGGCGCATCCGCTGTTGGCAGCCAGGGCTGTGTCGGGCTGAACACCTCCCCATGCTGCCTCACCGAAGGGCTGGGTGGCTCTGGGTGCTGTGGTGCCTGAGGTATATGTTGGATGCTGACCGGTACCGGAGCCGGTGCCGGCCGTTGGCGACGCCGCGAACGAAGATCTGTGATCAGCAAGATACCGCCGATCAGAAGCAGGCCGCCGCCCCCCACACCGAACCCGCCCAATAGAAGCAGAACGAGGAGCAATGAACCTGCCCCCCGACCCGTGCCGGCAGACACGGGCACGGGCGTCGTGAAAGCGACCGGCGTCGCCGTAGCCAATCCCCCTGGCACTGCCGTCGCACCTGAGACACCTGGAGCCGGCGTCGGGGTCGGCTGCCCAATCACACCGTTCGGCGGCGCGGGCAAGTTGAGCCGTCCGAAGCCGTAGCCCGTATCGGGTCCCCCAGGGCCAAGGTCAACGGCCGAGTTGAGCAGATAGTTCATGACGTCGTCGCGGGTGAAATCCGGGTAGGCCGCCCACACCAACGCGGCCGCCCCGGCCACGTGGGGCGCGGAGGACGACGTCCCGTCGAAGGCCCGCCGCCCGTAGACCGCGCCTGACGTGCCGGTCGGGCCGGAGATGTCGGGCTTCAGCCTCTCGTCGGTCGTCGGACCCTGCGAGCTGTAGTAGGCCAGCACATCATCGTTCCAATCCACCGCGCCGACCGTTAGCGAGCTGACCGCGTCGCCGGGCGAGTTCACGCTGTAGGCGGGCACCGCATCGGGCATCTCGACGCCGGGCCCCGAGGCGAAGATGTCAAAGGTGACGTTCTGGTCGGCCGCGTAGGCGTACATTGCAGCGTACACCACCGACTCGCTCGTGCTCAGGCTCACCCACTCCGCGGGCTCCTGCCCCGGGCTCCCATCTTGGGCGTCCTCAGACGAGCCCAGGATGTCGCCGTTGCCGTCGAGGACCGTGAGCTCAAAGTCCTGCGTCGGCCGGTTCCAGTCGTCCTGCCAGACCAGGGAGATACGAACGTCGCCGTTCGTGTAGATGGGCAGCAACTGCGAGCCCGAGGGAAACTCAGTGAAACCATCACCGTCCGTATCGTTGAAGATGCCGCGATAGTGAACGTCGGCCTCGTTACCCGCCGAGTTCACCCACAACACGCCCTGCGCCGTCGTCTGGTCGACGAGCTGCGAGTCCCAACCGGTCCCATCGCGCGGGCTGATCACACCGCCCGCCGAATGCGTGATGATGTCGACGTTCTTCGACATCAGCCAATCGACCGCCTCGCCCATTGCCGCGTCGCTGCCGTCGTACCAGGCAAAGAAGAGCTCGGCGTCGGGCGCCATCTCGTGGACGATCTCGGCGCAGGCGGCTCCGTGGACCTCCTGGTTGTCATACCAGCCGAAGGTCTGCATCTCCACGTTGTCGGGCAGCGCTGAACCCAGCAGCTTCTCGTAGCCGGAGAAGCCGAGGTCCAGCACGCCGATCTTAATGCCCGCGCCGGTAATGCCCGCTTCGTGCCACTTGTCCGCGCCGGTCACAGCGACGCCCTCTGAGCCGCTCTGGATCTGGTTCGAGTCGCGCTGGCTCGGCAGCCGCACGGCAACCACGTGGTTGAGCTCGGTCAGGCGCTCGAAGACCGCGCTGGCGTCGTCGGACTGCATCGCCTGCTCGATCAGCGCCACCGGCACGGAGATGTTCACGCGATCCCGGTAGACGCTGACCACCTCGACGCCCACCCCGGTCAACTGCGCCACGAGCGCGTCGGGGTCCTCAGTATCCAGGACCAGGGTCACCATGAGGTGCGATCCATCCGGTGTCAGAAGGCCGCGCTCCTTGGCCAACTCGGTGGCGGCGTCAATTCCGCCCTGCTGGTAGGCAACCAGGAACTCCTTGTAGACCGTGCCAAGCTCAGGGTCGTTCAGGATCCCCGAGAGCTCCGGATACTCGGTCACCAGGTCCTCGATCGACGATGGCGCGTCCAGCGGGATCCCGGTCAATGTAGCCAATGGGATCTCCGGTCTCCCCGGCGGCTGGGACGCGGCCCCACCCCGCAGGAAGATGACGGCCAGCGCGACCCCCACGACCAGGAACACCGCCCCGCCCCCGATCAACACCCCTATGATATGATTGCGTCGCATCTATCCCCCCACCACTATGATCAAGATAAGCTCGCGCGGGTGCGCGCCGGCACCGAGATTACTCCTGCACCACCACGGCCAGCACCGGCGAGAGCACCTCGCTCACCGTACCATCGGCCGCCTCGACGGAGACCTGAACCTGGACCTGCGTGGTTCCGGCCTCTACGGCGTCAAAGACCATCAACTCCGGGAAGCCCTGTAGACCGCCAAACACCTGCAGCCCGGTGAGCAGCGGTGTCGTCTGATAGCTCAGTTGGGGCTCCCCATTCATCACCAATGTGTACTCCTGCGCCTGCGCGTCCATCTCGGGCGGCACGACAAGCAGCGCCGCAAGGACGAACGTGCTTCCCACCCTGGGAACGTCGGGCATGGCGTCGAGCTCGACGTGCAGCGTCGAGGACACAGGCGTGCCGCCCATCGGTGGCGCGGCCATCGCGGGTATCGGGCTCGTGGTGGGCACCACCGACGCCGTCCCGGAGGCCTGCGGCGAAGCAGGGACGGTGGCTGCCGCCACCGCAGGCGTCGGTGCGGCGGGGTCCTGCGCCGCGAATGGCGATCCGGCGCCGAGAAGACGGACTAACACGACGGCGAGAAGGGCGACCACGCCCACAAAGCCAAGCGCGCCCCCGACCCACAGCGGCCACGTGCCGAACCGCCGTTTCGACGGCGGCTCTTGCGTGGGTGTGCCCGGTGCATCGGGCCTCCGGGGCGGCGCTTGTGGCGCGCTTGCCGTCTGCGGCGCATTCGCCGTCCCAGGCGCATTCGCCGTCCCAGGCGCATTCACCTCTACCCGCTCCGCCGCGGCCCCATGGGGAGCCAGCGGGCGGGCAGACGGGGCGCCGATGGCACCCTCGGCGCCGGGCATTGTATGGCCGCACTGCGGGCAGAACTGCGTTCCTGTCCTGACCACGGTCCCGCAGGCAGGACAGGTGACACCCTTCGCCGGCCCCCCGGGCGCGACCGAAACGGCGGCCTCGGCGGTCACCAACGGATTGCCACAACGTTTACAGAATCGGACGTCATCACGGTTGTCGGCACCGCACACCGGACACTTCATAGGTCGACTCCTTGGTTACGTCGCATCGCTTCCGACCTTGCCACGCATCACCGGTCTCTCTGGTTCTCCCCACCGGGGGAGGACACAAAGGGGAGTTCCGCGGCCACAGATGGCCTTCGGCCGCTGGCTCGCCCCTCCCCGGTCCTCATCCGGACGCTCGAATACTCGCCGGGGGAGAGAGACCCTCCGCCACCCATTGCCGGCAAGGTGTAACCCGGTACTATATGCGCCAAAGACCGTCCCGAGCTCAAGAAGGACCGAACGCCGTGACCGATCGCCTTGATGCCACACGCCAGCGACGGGTCCGGATCACCATCCTGGCCTGTATGCTTATCATCACAAGCTGTTCCTGGCAAGCGCTGGTGCCCACGCGCGACCCCGCGCCCACCACCGCCGCTCCGGTGCAGCGCCCTAAGGCGTCGCCCACTCCGTACTCCGTTCCCCCCTCACCAACACCTCTCAGCCCGGTGCCGACGTCCGCTCCGGCCCAAAACAAGCTCGGCACCCACCTGCTGCTGGACGACGGGCGCACCATATGGCCCGTGGATGTCTGGCCCGAGCACCTCGCCTACGCCCGCCGGGCCGTCGGCGAATGGGGCTACGTCACCGAGCTGATCCGCGAGAGCGGTCTCGACGCGGCCCGCTGGCAGCACTTTATGAACATCTGCAAGGAGCTCCACCTCACGCCGATCCTGCGGCTCGCTACGACCTACGACGTCCGGGACGGCTGGTGGAACGCGCCCGACCCCGACCCCGACGGCAGCTACGCGTCGATCGCGGGGCGGTACGCGGCTTTCGTCACGGCGCTCGAATGGCCGACCGGCGCGCACTACGTACTCGTCGGCAACGAGCCCAACCACGGCAACGAGTGGGGAGGCCGGCCCGATCCCGCCGCCTACGGCCGCTTCCTGGTCGCCGTCGCCGACGCGGTCCACGCCGCCGACCCCGGCGCCAAGGTCCTCAACGCGGGGCTGGATCCCTACACGCCCAACACGAACGGCGTGCCCTTTGTCGACGGGCTTGTCTACGTGGACGAGGAGACCTTTCTCGACGAGATGGTCCGGGCCGTTCCGGACGTGTTCTCGCACCTCGACCTCTGGGCGAGCCACGCGTACCCCACGGGGCCGCTGACCGATGGCCCGTGGCAGCAGACGTTCCGGATCGACGCTGATCAACGGGGCCGCCAATCCCGACCACGTCGTCGCCGCCGCCGGGAACCTACAACCGGGGCGTCAACGGCTACGCGTGGGAGCTCTTCAAGCTGTCGACCTACGGCGTGGCCCCGCTGCCGGTAATGATCACCGAGACCGGGTGGCGCCACGCCGAGGCGAGCGACCCCAACGCTACCGATAGCGCCCCACTCCCGCTGCCCGACGCAGCAACCGTCGCTGCCTACCTCGACCTGGCCCTGCGGGGCAACGGCGGGCGCTATCCGCTCTATCCCGAGGACGGCTGGACGCCCTGGCTGACGGATCCCCGCGTGGTCGCGGTCACACCCTTCGCGCTGGACGGCAACCCCGCGGAGTGGGGACACACCAACTGGCTTGTTCTCGACCATGATGGCACCATCTTGGGGACTTACGCCCCCTTCGAAATCCTGACAGTGGGCACCGATCAGCCCTAGTGCTTGCGAGAGAGCACATCGGGTTCGTTCATGAACAACCTTCTCCGCTAACGGTTGACCTCGACCGTGACGCCGGTGAGGTTGAAGGCGGGGTCCAGCGACCCAATGGTCTGGACCGACGTGTCGACGAGATCGATGCCCTGCAGCGTCCCGCTGCGGCAAGGCTCGGGCAGATCGAGGCTCAACAGGTCGATGTGGCCCTGCACGCCGGCCCCCGCGATCTCTCCCACCCACACCTCCCGCGACCGGGTCATCGTCGAGACGACGTTGGGCTCTCCGTGCCACTCGCGGACCTCCTGTCCCAACGCCAGATCGCTAAGCACGTAGTCGTAGCCGTTGCACGTCGCCCACACCTCTCCCACCTTCCGGTTGAGATACTCGTTGAACCCATTGCCGGTCGTGATCAGCAGGTGCACCCGCTGCGCTCCTGCCAGATTCGTGTCGAGATGCGCCCGCGTTGGATAGGTGTCGTGTGGCGGGGGTACCGCCTGGCTCTGGAACACCCGCTCGGTGAGACTGAAAGGGACGCCGCCCAGCGTCACGTCGCCTGTCGGGGGAGAGACAAAGCCCTGCGTGGCGTTGGCCACCGAACCCAGAGGGATCGCCTCGTAAGACGTCGTCGCCACCAGGGTCGGCGTTGGCGTGGGTGACGACACCGTCGGAACCGGGGTCGGCGTCGCAGACGGATACGGAGGTGGCGACGTCGCGGAGGGCGGTACCACGACCACGAGCGTGGCGGTGGGCGTGTTCTCTGTCGGCGGCACGGCGGGCGTCCGAGTTCGCAGCGGTACGGGGCTTGGCAGGAGTGTCGCAGACACAGTCGGTGTGCGACCCGCACCGTCGGAGGAGACGGCCAGGGTGGCCCGCGGCGGCTCGGTGATCGGCGGCGCCGCCCCGCCCGAGAACGGGCGAGCGACGAGGAGAACGCCGGAGCCGAGGAGCAGCAGGGTGGCGCCACCCGCCGCCCAGAGCCACGCCCTCGGCCCGGAAAGCCGGGGGGTTGGCGCCGACGCTGCGGGCACCGGGATCGCCGGCCCCGACATGCGGCGCACGGTAAGCGCCGCCGACATCTCGCGCGCACCCGCGAATCGCTGATCGATGGTAAGCGCCATCGCCTTGAGGATGGCCGCCTCGACTGCCGGACTGACGCCCTCCGTCAGGCGACTCGGCGGCACAAAATACTCGGGTCTGGCCATACGGTCGGTGGCGCTTGGGGGCAGATGCCCGGTCAGCGCGTGATAGAGGGTAGCGCCCAAGCTGTAGATGTCCGAACGTGGGTCCGTGTGCTGGCTGCGCGTCCCATACTGCTCGGGTGGCGCATACTCCGGTGTGCCCATGCCCCGCATCACCGTGCGCGTGTAGGGATCATCGGGATTCCATAGTTTCACCAACCCAAAATCCACAAAGACCGCCTGACCATCAGCGCGAATGATGATGTTCTGCGGCTTGATGTCGCGGTGGAGGACGCCCTGGCTGTGGCAGTAATCCAATGCGTCGAGAAGTTGCTGCGCCCAAACCACAACCTGTGCCTCAGGGATAGGTCCCTCTCGGGCGATGCGACTCGCGAGGCTCTCGCCCTCGATGAATCGCATCACGAGGTAGACCTTGCCCTCCTCCTCGAAGAAGTCGGTCACGTTGACCAAGTGGGGATGATTCAGACGTGCCAGGACGGTGGCTTCCTGTCCAAACTGTGCCCGCATCTGAGCGAGTGTCTGGGCATCGAGCCCCGGTTGGGGGACCATCTCCTTGAGTGCCACAGCCACATTCAGCCGTGTATCCCACGCTCGATACACAGCACCCATGCCGCCCTGGCCCAGCCGAGCAACAATGCGGTAACGGTTCTGCAAGGTCACACCAGGACTGAGGTTCATAGGTTGTTCAGACGGACTGGGAGCCGGCGATCTTACGCAGTGCCCCGTCATCCCGGGGGCTGAACGCCTACGACGTGCTCCAGGCCTGAAAGCTGGTTGAGTAGGGCGCCGGGCTGATTGGCCCCCGACATGAGGAGTGCCGGTGGCACCGCAATCTGGACCACGTTGTCGTGGGTCCCAACCACCGTAATGCCCATCGCCTCGAGCTGGGCCACGGTACTCGCGGTATCGTTGGTATCCAGCACCAGGTCGGCTCGGATGTTGCCCTCCGGCGAGACCAACCCCTGCTGCTGCGCCACCGCCAGGGCGCCCTGCTGCCCGTCCTCCTCATAGGCCACGGCCAGCTGCTTATAGGCGCCGGCTACCTCAGGATTGTTGAGAATGGGGGCCAACTGGGGGTACTGTGTCGCGAGCGCCTCGGGCGAGGGTGCCGTAGGCCGCGGCCGAGGCGTGGGCGTGAGTGTGGGGGTTGACGTCGGCTGTAGCGTCGAGGTTGGGGCCAAAGTCGGCGTCGGGGTAGGCGTCGACGTCGGCGTGAAGAGGGGTGTCGGGGTCGGCGCAGTCGTCGGCGTCGTCGCAGGCGTTGACGTCGGCGTGACCGTCGCCGGGCGCGCGGTGGCGGTCGACGGTGTCGCTCCGGTGCAACCGGCGACCCCCAGGGTCAGCATCACCACCATGGCCAACAGCCACCAAGGTCGAAACGGTATGGATGTATGATATAGTTTCGTCACAGCTAATCGCCTTTCACCCTTGACTGTACAATCACCGTCGCGATCCCCCATAGGAGGGCCTGGACGCCAAGCGCGCCCCACGCCGTCGCAAGATGCGACTCTGCATGTTCGTAGGACAGCTCCAACTCATCGCGGGCGGCCGATTCGCATGCGATGCCACGCTGCGTTTCCAGCGCCCCCTGCGCCGTGGGCATGTCCTGCTCCCACACCTTGCAGACCAAGCCCTCCTGGTTCAACCGGTTCAGGTCGATCGTCGCCCCCATCGCGTCCATCGTCCAATAAGACGTCACAAGCTTCGAAGCGGGGTTGTTCTCCAGGGGGAACAGCGTGCCCGATAGGATAATCTGTGTAAAGAGCTGCACCAGGATCACATAGAGCACGACGTCAGGCCCCGGTACGATCGCAGAGATGAAGAGGCCAAACATAATGCTCGCAAAAACGGCGATTAACAGCGTAACGAAGAGCTCCATCGTGCCCCAGGGGAAAATGCTGAAGATGGGTTCGACGTTCAGGTTGAGTTTCAGCCCCAATACGATCAACACGCTTGCCACCTGAACGACGGCAAAGACGCCGAGGACCAACGCCTTTGCGAGCACGTAGGAAATCACACGAAGGTTGACCCCGCGCTCGCGCCGGAAGATGGCACGCTCCTTGACGATCTCGTACGCGGCGCCAAAGGTGCCCGCCTGTGTCAGCGCGAGGCCCAACATGACCACGAGGTTGTTGGCATCTGAGAGCGGGATGTACTGGATCTTGCTGTCGACATCCTGCGCCTTCAGATCGTCCTCGCTGGCCCGCCCGAGGGACGCCAGGAGTTCAGCCTTGAGGCTACTCTCCGTGACAGGTTGTCCCACAAGCGCATTCTTGTCGCTGACCGCCATGAAGAGCAGCCCGATCAGAGGCATCATCAACAGGAGGATGAAGAGCGTGCGGACGTCGTGCCGGATGAGATCGAACTGGCGGCGTGCAAGGATCACGAGCTGTCTCAATGCTGAGTCACGGGTGCCCCTTCGCCGGGCAGGCGGGGCTGCAGGGGACGACTGCCGCGGCACATCCAGGTCCGCCTGCCGGTCGGCAACATACTGCTTCTGGTAAGGCGATTCCAGGTATCGCTCGGACCACAACAGCCCGGCAGGAAAGGTCGAAGCGCCGCTGCCCGATCCACCACTGCCGGCGAGATGCGCCCGGACTCTCGGCAAATAGGGTTGGAGCTCCGCCGGTACGTCACTTCCCGACGCATCGACGTCCTCCGACAACTTGAGATAGATGTCAGCGAAGTCGCGCGCCTGGAAAAACGACATCGCCTCCTGTGGCGGGCCGTAATACGCAAGGCGCCCTTGGACAAGGAACGCTACGTGGTTGCACTGCTCGATGTTCGCCGTGGCGTGCGTGACGAGGACAATCGTACGTCCCTGGTCGGCCAGCCGATTTAGGTCGTACATCATCTTCTTCTCCAGACCGGGATCCAAGCCGGAGGTTGGCTCGTCCAGGAAGAGCAGATCCGGCTCGGCCAGGAGCTCTGCGGCGATACTCACGCGCTTCCGCTGTCCCCCACTGAGCACCCTGACAGGCTTCTCGCGGTGCGGGGTGAGATCCAGCATATCGAGCACGTGATCGATGCGCCTGTCAATCTCGTCCCTGGTGGCATCGGGGAGCCGCAGCTTCGCCGAATACCAGAGCGCCAAGTTCACGGGCAGAATTCGATGGATGATATCATCCTGGGGAACATAGCCCATCAGCATGCGGTACGTGGCCAGGTTCGGGTAGAGGGGTTCACCATCGATCAGCATCCGTCCCTGGGTGGCCTGATGGAAGCCGTTCATCGCCTTCATCAATGTGCTCTTGCCGGCGCCGCTTCCGCCGACCAGGGCGGCAAACTCACTGCCCTGCACCGAGATCGAGATGTCCTGAAGGATCATCCGCCCGCCCGGCACCTCAACACCAAGATTGATGGCATCCAACCTGTGGCCCTGGCTGACGGACGTGCTCAACCGCTCGGCCTGCCCGTCATAGACCAACTTGTAGGGCCCCAACTGGATGACGTCTCCCATTCGGAGCGGGGTCCAGTCCGTGGTGACCCGTTGGCCGTTCACGAAAGTACCGTTAGCGCTCCCCAGATCTCGGATCGCGTGCCCGTGATCGTGGCGCTCGCCGTTGCGGCGCTCGCCGTCGCGGCGCTCGCCGTCGCGGCGCACGATCTCGGCATGACGCCGGGAGACCGTGGGATGCTCCAACGTGATCTGGCTGGAGGGGTCGCGTCCAATGATGATACTCGGATACTGTGCTAGCCGGTGCATCCCCAACGGATGGGTATGCAGCGAGGGGGCCGGGTCGCCCTCGAGCACCATACTGATCGAGTTGCCGCGCAGGTCCCCCACCCGAAGGACATCACCGGGCAGCCACGGATAGGGGACATCCGGCGCGATGGTACGTCCCTTGACCATCGTGCCGTTGGTACTGTGGAGATCCGTCACTTTGACTGGCCCTGCGCTGCCTGCCGGAGGGATCTCGAGCCGCAGATGGTGGCCCGATACCGTGGGGAAGTTGAGCATGATGTCATTGTCAGGCGCCCGCCCCACGTTCACGATCGGGCCGGAGAGGGCATGTTCCTCGGTCTGCCCGCGAGGCCACCGGACGACAAGCCTCCGCTCAGCCCCCACACCTAGATCAACGACCGTGGCGTTTCCTTTCCCTCCGGGCGAGGGAAAACCGTCTCCGCCTCCGGGGGAGGGGCCAGGAGGAGAGACGAGATTGACGCCGCACGCAGGACAGAACTGGGCCCCGGGTCGCAATGGGACGCCACACCTGGGACATACCGCCGCACCCACACTCTCTGCGGGGGACAACGGGGCACCGCATTTGACGCAGAAGTGCGCACCGGCTCGGTTCTGCGTCCCACACCGCGGGCAGGGAGCAGAACTCATCCTAGAGACCCCTCCCGAAATGAAGCCGCAGCGACGTGTCGTCGCTCTGGACGTCCAGGACGATCAGCCCCTGCGAGCCAATCCTATCGATCAGGAGCCGCTTGATGTCGGCATTCACGTCGTCCAGCGCGCCTGAGGGGACGAGGCGGTTGAGCCTGAGCCGCCCCATGTTCACGTCGAGAAGTTGCACCTCGATGCTCGACCCATCATCGGTGGCGACGAAGCCCACGGTGCCGTCGACCACAGGCTGCAGTGGGCCCAGCTTGATCTGGACGACGAAGTCGGCCACGGCGCCGGGGCGAAGGTCCAGATGCCCCGCGACAAGCGTCACCGGGCCGGTCATACTGTTGGCATTCTCCACCATGATCCGGTTGATGTAGTCCTCCTCCACCACTGCCTCGATATCGTAGGAGGTGGCGACC
Source organism: uncultured Chloroflexia bacterium (assembly GCA_963775195.1). Taxonomy (GTDB): domain Bacteria; phylum Chloroflexota; class Anaerolineae; order B4-G1; family SLSP01; genus PWVB01. Next base: position 708,167 of record CAVZIC010000013.1, on the reverse strand, counting down.
GGCGCCGCCGCCAGCTCCGTCGGCCCGACGTTAAGCAGCAACAGAAGCACCCCACCCAGCACGACACCGCCAAGGATACCCAAGGCAGCACCGACCAGGACCATCGCCAACGGATTGCGTACCAACTTGGTCATCATATCAGTCCCACCTCGCGGTCAGGATCACATGCTGGTCGTCGGTCTTGATACTCAACAAATGGGCACCCGCGCCCAACTCGCCCTCGAGGCCGTGCTGAATCGTGTCAGTGACATTCTGTCCCAACGAGACTTCATCCATTCCCAGGAGGCCCAGAATATCCTGTCCGCCCGTCTCGATGCTCTCGACCGCCACGTTGATCCGACCTGACTCGACGGAGACCTTCGAGGTGACGACGACCTCCAACCTGACGAACACCAGACTGAAGTTCATCGTCATCACCATCAAGTTGTCGGGCTGCACGTCCAGGACGGCGTCGCCCGCGAGGGCAGCCGGAAGCGCATCGGCAATAACGCTGCTGATGTAGTCCTCCTCGACCGTGATCGTGATATCCGGAGTGTTGGGGTCCGCCGTCGGCGGAGGCGGCACCGTCTCCCCGAATGCAGGGCCGACGGCGACCCCCACGATTGCACAGAGAAGCACCAGGCCAAACAGCAGCGCCGCGACGATTGCCAGGGGCCACATCGGCCGCCGGCGTCTCTCGGGGGGCAGCCCAGGCTCGGGCCTCTTGGGTATCTCGGGCTCAGGGGAAGCCACGTAGGGTTCGGGCGCCATAGCAGGTCCAGCACTCAGGCCCGGTACCCCGCGACCCGGCGCCGTCCCTGGCTCCGGCGGCTGCGAGGGGGCGGACAGATCGCTCCCGCATCGCGGGCAGAAGCGCGCTCCCGGCTTGACCGAGGCACCACACGTCGGGCACGTCAGCGTCTCAGGAGCTTCCGCCTCCAAGGGTTGCCCACAGTGCCCGCAAAAACGGGCGCCGGGGCGGTTCTCAGTATTGCAGTGCGGACATCTCATCGTAGCCTCCTGGCGAGGATGGAGTATGTGTGCTTCATAGGTCTGCCTTAGCGAGGTATAGATCCACGTCATCGAAGCGCCCCTCAAGCAGGGCGATCCGCGCCGCATCAATCTCGAGGTAAGACTGCCAGGCCGCGTCGTCGGCACTGAATCCCGTCAGGAGTTCATCATAGGCATCGGCGACCGCCTCGGTTGCCGCGAGGAGACGGTCCGGGTCGAGCACCGGATCGACGGTGCTGGCCTGAAGTGCCGTCCGCCACTCACTCTCCAGGGCGGTGAGCGATTTCCCGTAGGCTCTGGCATAGTCTCCCGTGGGGTAGAGCTCGCCGAACTTCTCTGTCCCGTAGGTCTCGATCAAGTACTGTACAAAACACCCGGCGGCGTAGTAATTCGCCAGATCGCGGATGTGGCCCTCGAAAAGCAAGGTGGAGGACACGCGCGGGAGCTCTCCGCCGACCTGGTAGGCGCGACAGAACGCCTGGGATGACACGTGATCCGACCCCTCGATCGCCGTCATCCCGGTGTAGACCGCCACTCCTTCGCTGAGCATAGCCGAGACCGGACGGCCAAAGACGTTCCAGGCGAAGACGTGCGTCATCTCGTGGGTCGCAATGTACTGCTGATCGGCGGCATTCCCCGTACCGTCGTGGAGGAAAAAGTAACGACGGGACGCCGAGAAACTCCGGCCCCTAAGCTCCTGATCCGGCGGCTCGAAGAGCGAGCCGGCGACGTAGACGTCGAAGGACTCGTCCATGTGTGCATCAAGCGTCGTCTCGATATGCGTCAACGCCCTGGAAAGCATCGCCGTGACGTTCGACAGATCGGCCTCCGGGTAGGTATCCGGCGTGGTGTGAACGTCAAAGCGACTTGACGCGGCGACCGAAGGGTACGCTGCGTCGAGGTCACCCTCCATTATTGCCGGGTAACCGGCAGAGACGATCTCCAGCGTGACCGACGGCGGCGGCGCGATGCTCAGCGTCTGCGTTGGGAATTCCGTCGCTCCGGACTCCCCCGGCTCAACCGTCGGCTGAGTAACCGTCGAGGTCACCGGGATCGTCAATATCTCACCAATCGAGACAAAGTCGGGATTCTCGATGTCGTTGGCCGCAATGAGGTCCTCAAGAGGAACGTCGTAGTCCAGGGCAATGCCCCCAAGGGTTTCCCCCGCTTCAACCGTATGCGTGACGACGCCCGGCGTCGGCAACTCCGACACCTCCGGCGTGAGGGTACCGGTCAACCCGACGGGAACCGGCGTTCCCAACGCTGTCGCGGAGCCGGTGGGAGTCGGGAGATCAAACGGCACAGCCACTGGTGCGATCGTCGCCGTCGCGGCATCCTGGCCGGACTCCGAGCCGGCGCGGGACAGAAGTAGCGCCAGCACAAGGGCAGGGATACCGATGCCCAACCCAATGAGCAGCCCTAACGTGATCTCTTTCCTAGAAGCGGTCTTCATAACGCCCCCAATCCCCCACCTGAGCAGCCTACCTGGACCACACGGGGGCCCAGTTCGCATCGCCCCCGATGAGAGTACGACGCCCCTGGCCCTGCGCCGTCACAACCTCGATCCCGTTGTCTGAGTTGAAGACAATCGACCCCTCGCTCGACCAACTTGGCCTTCCGGCGTGCATACCACTGACCACCTGTGTCCTTCCGCCCCCACTCAGCGGCGTGGACCAGATAGCGTCGGCAGTCACACTGCCGGGCCCTGTCGTTGCGTGGTAGATGACAGCAGTGCCGTCGGGGGACCAGGCCGGCCAGCGGCAGTTGGCCGCACAATCGGTAATCTTGTGCGTCTGGCGGCTGCCAAACTCGTAGGCGTAGATCTGCCAGCTCCCATCGCGCTGCGACATAAAGACCACTCTGCTGCCATCGGGCGACCAGACGGGAGAACGCCCCTGGATGCCCAGCCCCACGCCCGCGGAGCCATCGCGGCTGATCAACCTCAGCTCACCATCCTCATTGCGCGCCACGTCCAGGGGCGATGATCGATAAACAATCTGCGTCCCGTCAGGCGACCAGTCGGGCTCACGCTCATCCACGTCCGCCGTCTGCGTCAGCCGTTGAGGGGCGTTGCCCGGTGCGCCGACGACCCAGATGTCATAGCTGCCGTCGCAGTTGGATTGATACGCGAGCGTCCGGCCATCCGGTGCCCACGCGGGCTCCGCCTCATCACACGCGGCACACGCTACACACGTGGGATTCCGCCCATCGGCGTCAGCCACGTAGACGTCCGTGTTCCCCACGTTTCCGTTCACGTAGGCCAGGCGAGGTGGTCGGGGCGTCGCGGTCGTCGTGGGCTCCGGTGCCGTCGTCGGCGTGGCCTGCGCCCCAGTAACATCGCCGGGCACCGCGGTGGCCGTCTCTGACGCCGGCTGGCGCGTACCGGTGGGGGGTGCGAGGGTTTCCGTAGGTGGATCGCTCATAGAGGCGAGGGTCGCCGTGGGCACATCGGTGGTCCGGGTAAGCGCAGGAAGCTGGATGAGGCCCTTGGAGAGCGCGTAGATCGAGAGACCGCCGCACAGGACGACGATCAGGCTGGCGATCCCCAACCCGATCCAGATCCCCGCGGAGCGCCGACGCGCGGGCTGTACCCGAACGTTCTGCGGGAGTCCCCCACTCTGTGGCGGCCCAGACTGCTGCGATCCAAAGTCCGACGGCGTACCTCCGCCCGGTGGAGGCGTACCGCCACCGCGTGACGGCGTACCTCCACGGCGTGGAGACGGCATCACCTCCGTCCGCGTCCCCATCGAGAGGGGATGCGACGGCGTCGCCAGATCCTCCGCCATCTCCGCAATGCTCCCGTACCGCTCCTCCGGTCGCATCTGCGTCGCTCTCACGATCACGTGCGCTACCTGCTCCGGGATCCACGGCATCGTCTCCCGCGGGTCCGGGATCGGAAACGGGCTCACCGCCGTCGTCGGGTCGAACCCCGTCACCATCCGGTTCAACAATACCCCGAAGCTGTAGATGTCCGTCCGCGCGTCGCTCTGCCCCATCCCCCCGTACTGCTCCGGCGCCGCGTACCCCGGCGTCCCCAACAATGCCGTGTCCTGCGCTTTCCCCGGCTTGAAAAACCGCGCGATCCCGAAGTCGATCAGCTTGATCTGCCCCTCCGCCGTGCACATCACGTTGCTCGGCTTCAGATCCCGGAAGATCACCTGCGTCGGCTGTGTGTGCAGGTAGTTCAGCACCTCCACGACCTGTCGCGCCACCCGCAGCGCCTCCGGCACCGAGAACGTCCCTCCCGGTACCGTCGCCAGCCTCCACTCCAGCGTCTCCCCCTCCACGTAGTCCATCACCAGGTACCAGTTGCCGCTCTCGCCGAAGAAGTCGGTCACTGCCGTCAGGCCCGGGTGGTGGAGTTTGGCCAGCAGTTGGGCTTCCTGGCGGAAGGCTTCGATCGACCACTCGCGGTCCTGGGGGGCGAGGGCGGCAGGCGACATCTCCTTGATCGCGCACCGGCGTCCCTGTAGACGGCTGTCCTCCGCCAGGTAGACCGTTCCCATCCCTCCTCCGCCGATGCGGTCGAGGATCCGGTAGCGGCTCTGGAGCATTGCGCCCGCTTGCATCATGCCGGTGTCTCCCTCACTGGTTCACCTCAGCGCGTATGTTCTTTCGTAGAGACGCCCCGGTGGGGCGCCTGCGGACGCGGAGGTCCTGTCGCGACCATTCATCTCCGTCCGGAGACGTGCCATCGGCACGTCTCTACGACAACGACCTCGACCTACCACGTGATGATCTGCGACCGCTCGTTGAACAGCGCGTCCCCCGCCGCCAGGTCGATCTGCCGGACCTCGGCGCCCAATGGGAAGGGGACCGCCCACTCCCCCTCGCCGGGTGAGCCGTCGACCAGGGCGAGCGCTTTCATACGTCGCTCCCCGTGGACCGTATACGATGCCCGGACCCACGCCACGCCCGAAAGATCGCGCAGCCGCACGTGCAAGAGACCGCCGCCGGGATCCCATCCCGACGTGAGAAGCTCCGGTGGATCGAAGTCCGTCGCCTCGAGCGCTCCTGCCCACGAGTAGACATAGAGCTCGGGCTGGAGCGCCTCGCGGAAGGCGCTGCTGAGCGTCTCCCCTTCGGAAACCACGACCCTGACGCGGGCGGGATCCGCAGTGCCCAGGGGGTGGTCCTGGCGCTGGGCCACGTTGACGACCGACTTTAGCCTGCGAGGATCGAACCCCATACAGCGGGCAGTCACTGCGTCGACGGAGACCGGGTCGGTCCCGACGATGACAGCGCCCAGTGGATGCGGGACGGGGTCGTATTGGCTGGCCTCTGCCGCAACAATCGCGTCGACGATCGCCAGGTAACCCCGCCGGCGGGCGGGGGCAATGATGCCATCGACGCCGGCGTAAAGCAGAATACGGTTGAGGTCCGCCATCGACCGCCAGATAGTGTCATTATCGAGATACATGCCGCGCTTCCCGGCAGCCTGATCGACGTCGTTGGTGTGCGCGCACTCCTTGAGCTGCCCGTCGCCGTGCGGCCCGTCCCACGCCGGGATGAGGCCGACCATGTTCTTCATCGCGACGGTGATGCCGCCCGAGCAATGCACCTTGGCCTTGGGAGCGGAGATCACCACGTCGGCCTGGAGCACGGGCTGCGCGATGCGGTAGCTGCCGATGCCGGGGTCTCCACCGGCGTAGAGCACACTCCCGTGCCCGTCATACCACACCCGGTCGACCCCGTAAAGCTCGGAGAGCTCGCCCAGGTCGACGAGTGGAGACGCGTCGGGGCCGGGCTGGTTGAAATCGGCCAGCGCCACGGGCACGCCGTGGTCGCGGGCCAGCGTCGCCACCATGTCGCGGATACCGGTGACGGAGACCACGCTGTCGAAGACGGCGACGGCCCACGGCCCGTCGCCGATGAGGATCTGTCCTGTGGGGCCACACGCCTTGAAAGCATAATCGACGATCGGGCGCAGGTGTGCCGGATGCGTCGTCTGACCGTTAGCCCACGCGGAGCCATCGACGAGGTTGGGTTTGATCAAGACCACGTCGCCCGGCTTGATCACACCCCCCAACGGGTTCCACTCCGGCTTGCCAAACCCTTCCGGGTGGAGAAGGCGCAATGCGTCGCGGACCAGCCGGTAGGCGTCGTTTTGCTGGGCCAGCGCGCCGGGTGCGTAAGGCAACTCGGGATAGGCGCTGTCGGGATCGAAAGGCACAAGCGCAGGGTACCCCTGCGCCGTGGTGTCGTGGGCGACGTAGACCGGCGTGAGCGTTGAGGCATCAAGACGCGGCAGGTCCGGATCCGCAGTCGGGCTTGGTGCCAGGGTCGGAGCAGCCGTGGGAGATGGCACCGGATCGGGAGTCGGGCGAGACGTCGACGACGGTTCAGGGATGACCTGGCCGGGAGCGGGCTCGTCGAGCTGAGGCGTGCACCCGGCCAGGGCCTCGGCCAGCGAGGAGGCAGCCACAGCCGCCACACCTGCCAGAAACTGCCGCCGCGAGAGCACGACCCCTCGCTCGCCCGAGCTCATGTCTGTCCCCCTGTCTCCTTCCGCAAACCGATGCATCCAACTGATGTATCAGTTAGGTGGATCCATCAAGACGAGCGTGCCCCACGTCGTCGGATCGGGCCACGTACGGTTCGGCGAAGACGACACCAAGGTCTGCTGCTCGGCAACCCCAGGGCTGTCGTCGTCGCTCAAGCTCAGACAGAACCCCACCGCGCCGCCACTGCCGGGGAAGCCACCCAGCACCGCCCAGGGGATCGCGGCCTCCAGGATATAGCCGTCAGGGAGCGCCAGCGCCGCAACGCCGATCATCGTGCCCGGCTGCTCCAGGCTGGGCGGTCGGTAGATGTAGGCCTCGGGCGCGATGCCGGCAAAATCACCCGGGGAGAGCCCGATCTGGCCATCGTCGCTCGACAACTCGGCGACATCGTAGTCACCCTGGAGATTCGCGTCGATCTGGATCTCGACCTCGTCACCTCTAAAGATCGCATCCCCCGTCTGGGTCTGGACGTGAACGTCGTCGACGACCCTGACGGCCAGATAGAGGTGAGCGTCATCCCACGCCACCTGCGCCGATCCCGAGAGATCGCTCGCGCCATACCAATTGCCGGGCGTCGCCTCGTAGACCAGGGCGTCGACCGGATACGACGACACCCCGTCCCATTCGTCGAGTTGGCCATCCACGACAATCGGGCTCGGAGGCCGGTAGGCCATAAACGGCTGCCCGTTCTGCGGCCGGTAGCGAAGGCCGGCAAGACGATCGGCCTCGGCGGTGGCTCGGACCGCCGCCTCGTCCACCGGCGTGGCTGTTGGTGGGGGCTCCGTTGCGGCGACGGTAGGCGTCTCGGTCGAGAGTTCCTGCGCCATGGGCTCCTCCGGAGTCGCAGTTTTAGCTGGTGCCGTGGGCGTCTCAGCGTCGCCGGTAATGACGCGGGTCGCAGCGGGTGTCGTAGTGGTCCTGAGAAACGTGGGGAGCGGGATGATGCCCTGCGCGACCGCGACGATCGAGACGCCTGCACAGAGGAGGAGCGCAAATCCCGCGATGCCCAGCACGTACCAGATGGTCGCCGAGCGCTCTCGTCCCGCCCGCGGCCGGCTACCGCCAGGCGGAAGACCACCGCTTGAGGGCACCCCGCCACCTGCCTGCGAACCGGTCGACTGTGACCAACTCCCCGGTTGGGGGCCCACCGGCTGTGATCCGGCGCGCAACGATCGCTGTTGGCCACCCGGGGACGTACTGCCACTGAGTGGGGGCGTGCCTCCACTAGGCGGCGGCATCACCTCCGTCCGTGTTCTCATCGGCAAGGGGTGCGACGGCGTCGCCAGGTCCGCCGCCAGCTCCGCGATGCTCCCGTACCGCTCCTCCGGTCGCATCTGCGTCGCTCTCACGATCACGTGCGCTACCTGCTCCGGGATCCACGGCATCGTCTCCCGCGGGTCCGGGATCGGAAACGGGCTCACCGCCGTCGTCGGGTCGAACCCCGTCACCATCCGGTTCAACAATACCCCGAAGCTGTAGATGTCCGTCCGCGCGTCGCTCTGCCCCATCCCCCCGTACTGCTCCGGCGCCGCATACCCCGGCGTCCCCAATAGCGCCGTGTCCTGCGCCTTCCCCGGCTTGAAGAACCGCGCGATCCCGAAGTCGATCAGCTTGATCTGACCGTCCGCCATGCACATCACGTTGCTCGGCTTCAGGTCCCGGAAGATCACCTGCGTCGACTGCGTGTGCAGGTAGTTCAGCACCTCCACGACCTGTCGCGCCACCCGCAGCGCCTCCGGCACCGCGAACGTCCCCCCAGGTGCGGACGCCAGCCGTGTCTCCAGTGTCTCCCCCTCCACGTAGTCCATCACCAAGTACCAGTTGCCGCTCTCGCCGAAGAAGTCGGTCACTGCCGTCAGGCCTGGGTGGTGGAGCTTGGCCAGCAGTTGGGCTTCCTGGCGAAAGGCATCGATGGACCACTCGCGGTCCTGAGGGGGTAGCGCTGCGGGCGACATCTCCTTGATCGCACACCGGCGCCCCTGCAGACGGCCATCCTCCGCCAGGTAGACCGTTCCCATCCCGCCCCCGCCGATCCGGTTCAGGATCCGGTAGCGCTGCTGCAGGAGCTCGCCAGGTTGTGACATCGTCGCCCCTATGGTGTGTTATGCAGAGTTATTGCTCCCATGATAGCGACGTTTCCCGCTCAGGACAAATGAGGAAGAACGTTCTCTCAGAACCCTCGCAGCGCGGTACTCGACCGCCGCGTCAGACCTTCCTTCGGCTCTCGCTTGAGCACGACATACTTCAGGCCTCGCTCCGCACAGAAGGCGGCCTTCTCGGGCACGTCGCCATCCTCGTTTACCGCATAGATGTCGGGCCGGATCTCGTCGATGTTCGGGGCTGCGTCCATCCATCCCATCCCCTTCGTCACGACCGCTTGCGTGACGTAGCGTACGGAACCCACCATGTAGGTCCGCTCGTCCTCCGAGAGCATCGGGTGACCGGGGCCCTTCAGATGGCGGACGTTCGTATCGTTGCCGACCGCAACGTAGAGATCGCCCAGCTCCGAGACCTCCTCGAAGAACCGCACATGCCCCGAATGAAGCCAGTCGTAACAGCCGGTGACAATCACCTTCTCGTGTGGCGAGCCAACTTCGGCCGACGGCACCGGCGGCATCGGGAAGCCGACCAAGGCAGCGTCATCGAGAACGCGGTAACCGATGCCATGGGCCGTGCAGAACTGCTCCTTGGCAGCCGTTGCCTCAGCCGCCCTGACCACCCATATCGACGGCATAGCGTCGTCGTCGAGTACGAGGCGGTCGGGCGACGTCAGGTCCTCCACCATCGTCAGATGCGAGACATAGCGCATGGCCTGCAGCAGATACCACCGCTCCTCCTGCCCGAACTCGGGGGGATGGCCTGTCAGCTCGTTGACCACGCCATCCGACCACACCTGCACGTGGAGCAGGCCGAGCCGGGCTGCCTCCTGGAGAAACCGCACGTCTCGCGATCCGAGATTGTCGAAGCTGCCGGAGACAACGACCGTTCTTAGTTGTCGGTTGTCATTCTCCATTCGCCGTTTCCCTATGCTTCAGTTCCATTCGCTGATCCGCTCCCCGCTGTCCGGACGCGCACCTGCAGCGCGCCGGGCACCGGCTCCTCGGATACGACATAGATATACCCTCCGCCGCATCCGGAATACATAGCCCCGGCGTACCGTGCCTGGTAGTAGGCCAGGATCGCCATCAGATCGACGGTGATGGTCGGGTGACGCACGACGTGAGGGAGCAGCGTTTCCCAACACAGCATACACGCATTCATCGAGGCGCCGAGCGCCTGGGCATCCATGGCGACGATCGCATCGTAGCAGTCGCGTCCCGTCTGACCCAAGCGTCGCACCCAGTCAGGGTCCAGGTTGCGGATACCCAAAGGGTTATAGCCTGCGGGCCTCTGGGCGATGGGCACCATGTAGATCACGCTCTCCAACCAACGCGCGACCCCAAGGTCGTTGTTGGATTCGATGTGGACCGGGAAGAAACCACCCTCGTGCTCGGCATCATAATCGAGACGGTTGACCCCGGGGTAGACCAACCCGATCATATCCTGAGAGCCGGATGGGTCGGCCTGGCCACGGTTCTCCTCGGCATACAGGTCCCGCACCAGACCGGCGGGATCGCCGTCGGGCAATACATCACCCCACAGCCGGGCCGCCACCTTCCGCGTGCTCGTGCCCATCCCACAGCGGTCCATGAACCGACACGTGGGCTCGATGGCGACGACCACCATCGAGCCCGGGGGGTCGGGATTGAGCGCTGACACAAATGGCTGGTCGATCCAACCGCCGGCAAAGGCCATCCGGTAGGGCAGCCGCCCGATCACATCGGTCACCGAGGAACTACGCACGACGGATGCGGTCATGGCTCGCCCGTGAAGTCAGACTCGCCTGCCGGCGTGTGCTTGCCGGCCTTACGATCGGCGTACTGCTGCTCGATCCAACCGTAGGTCTTCCGCATTCCTTCCTGCAGCGGCGTGCTCGGCTCCCAGCCCAACATCTGCTGGATGAAGGTGTTGTCGCTGTTGCGCCCGGCGACACCCCGCGGCGCGTCGAGATCGTAGTGACGCGCCAGCTCGACCCCGGCGATCCCTTCAATCAGGCTCACGAGGTCGTTGATGGAGATCAGCTCGCTCGAGCCCAGGTTGATGGGGGTCGCGATGAGATCATCGCAATGCGTGATCATGTCGATGCCCTTGACGCAGTCGTCGATGTACATGAAGCTACGCGTCTGATGGCCATCGCCCCAGATCGTGATGTCGAGGTCGCCACTCTCCTTGGCCTCGATCACTTTCCGGCTGAGTGCTGCGGGGGCCTTCTCACGTCCACCGTCCCAGGTGCCGTTAGGCCCGTAGACGTTGTGGAACCTTGCGATGAAGGTCTTGAGATGACGCTCCGCCCAGTACTCCTCGCAGAACATCTCCGACATCAACTTCTCCCACCCATACCCGCGTTCCGCCATCGCCGGGTAAGCGTCCGACTCCTTCAGGGCACGGACGTTCGGATCTTTCTGCAGGTCGGTGTTGTAAGCACAGGCCGAAGAGGAATAGAAGTACCGGTCAACACCGGCCCGGTAGGCCTCTTCCACCATGTGCGTGTTGATCAGGATGCTGCGGAGGCACTCGACCCGGAAACGCTCGATGAAGCCCATCCCGCCCATGTCTGCGGCAAGGTTGTAGACCTCCCTGGCCCCTTCGACCGCACGTTCGCAGTTGTCCGCCTCGCTTAGGTCGAGACACAAGCTCTCCACGCCAGGGACACGCTGATACCACTGGGGCAAGGGCTTCTTGTCGACCGCGCGGATGCGTGTAAAGCCCTGATCGTGGAAGTAGCGTGCCAGGGAGCCCGCGATGAAGCCCCCCGCCCCGGTGATCACGATCAGATCATCCTTGTCGATTGTCGTAGCCGCCGTCTTGTTTTCGGTCATATCGGTCTCACCTCGTCTGTACTATGAATGAACTAAGGGTCGTTTGAAAGACCTTGCGAAGATTGGGGCCTCCCCCGCAAGGTCAGATGTAAGGCCTACCGTGACCCGTGAAAATGCGCGCTCTTGAGCACGATCTTGAGCACATAAGCGTGATCGCAGGGCGGGTCCTTGGGGAGCTCAACCGTGAGTCCCTCCGGCGTGTGCCCCCAGGGCACCGCTTCATCGGTCCCCAGCATCTCCACGCTTTCGATATGCCTCTCCCCGACGATGCCCCCCTCGGACAGCGACGTCAGGGTCGCCACGGTTCCAGGCCAACCCATCAAGATCGCGTAGAGTGCCCTGCCCTTGGTGGTATATCGGACATCGGCAGCGGTGAACGCCTCTTGGTCGCGCTCGCGGAAGGCCTTTGGCACGCCCGTGGGACCCTCACCGTAGATCTGCCAGGGGCGCGTGCCATAGATCGCGTCTCCGTTGATCTTCAGCCAGGCACCCAGACCTCGCAGCAGATCCTCGACCTCCTGGGGCAGCGTGCCATCGGGCTTCGGTCCAATGTTTAGCAGGAGATTGCCGTTCTTGCTGACGATGTCGACCAGATCGTGCACCAGCGATGTCGTGGTCCTGAACTCATCGTTCTCGATATAGCACCACGACTTGTAGCTGACCGACGTATCCGTCTGCCAATAGTGTTCGCGGATGCTGTCCAGCTTCCCGCGCTCTATGTCCAGGACGGCGACGTCATCCGGGAACTTCGCCTTATACTGCAAGACCGGCTCGTAGCCGTGGGCAAGCGCGTGGTTGTAGTAGTACGCAGCGACACGGGGCCGCCACGGCTCGAACTCATCTCGGTGCCAGCCGAAGTCAAACCAGAGGACATCGGGCGAGAACTTGTCCACGAGCTCCCGAGTCCGCGCGTACCAGTCGAGCACAAACGCGTAGCTCACGGGCTCCTCAGCTTTCCGCGGCATACCGTAGAGCTTGTGATAGTCGGGGTCGCTGGTATCGAAGTGGTCGGCGAAAGTGTAGTAGCGGGCGTTGTGGGCGCGGTGCGATGAAACCCCGAACTTGAGCCCGGCAGCACGTGTGGCCATTTCAAGCTCCGCGACGATATCGCGCTGAGGCCCCATCTTCGCCGCGTTGTAGTCCGTGAACGAGCAGTCATACATCGGGAAGCCATCGTGATGCTCGGCAACGGGCACCACGTAGCGCGCGCCGGCGTCCTTGAACAGCGCTACCCATGCCTGAGGATCCCAACGCTCGGCTCTGAACATCGGGATGAAGTCTTTGTAGCCAAACGTGCGCTGGGGCCCCCACGTCTCCCGATGGTGCATGAACTCGCGGCTCCCCTCAATGTACATGTGGTTCGGGTACCATTCGTTACCAAACGCAGGTACGGAGTAGACCCCCCAGTGGATGAAGATACCGAGTTTGGCGTCCTTGAACCACTCCGGAACCACGTACGAACTCAACGATCCCCAGTTGTCCTCGTATGTCTCCATGGCGTTGTCCGTTCTCCTTCCAGTCTGTTTCGAGTACCTTACACTACCATCTCACTTTTGCCAGGATCACTTGAGCGTCGTACGATCAGCTCGGTCGGGAGGATGATCTCCCGAGGCTCGGGATCCAGGACTCCCGACAGGCGATCCAGAAGCAACTGGGTTGCCCTTTCCCCCATCTCGTAGGCGGGTTGTGAGACAACCGTCAGATAGGCCTCAACGACCAGCGAGGGTGGCAGATCGTCAAAGCCCACCAGCGCGATATCTTCGGGCACCCGCAGGCCCGCATCGCGCACCGCGCGGAGTGCGCCGATGGCGATGAAATTGTTCACGGCAAAAAGGGCTGTAGGTCTCGGCACCGTCGCCAAAGCTGCGGTCGCCATGGCATATCCGGCGTCCTGCGTAAATGCCCGGTTGAAGACCAACGCGTCATCGACGTCAAGGCCGGCTTCCGCTAAGGCGCGCCGGTAGCCATTGACACGATCCCTCGCGGTCGAGACCTCGCGAGAGCCACTGAGCGCTGCTATCCGCGTGTACCCGCGCTCGATCAAGTGCATCACCAGGTCGTGTGCTCCCGCCTCGGAATCACACCGCACACAGTCCACAGGGATCGGCAACTTCCGATCAATCAGCACGACCGGCACTCCTCGCCGCTGAATCTCACGAATGGAGGCTACATCGTTGCTGTCAGACGTGATGGACGCCGGCACAAGCAGGAACCCATCGACCTGCTTCTGCAGCAGGAGATGCACATAGTGATCCTGTTTCGCCTCTGACTCGTCGGTGTTGCAGAGGATCAGGCTGAACCCTGCCTGGCTGGCTGCATCTTCAGCACCACGAGCAACCGTAGTCCAGAACGGATTCGTGATGTCGGTGACGACCAGCGCGATGGTCTCCGTCTGCTTGGAGCGCAGCCCCTGGGCCAGTCGATTGGGCCGGTATCCCAGATCCACGATCGCCGTCTCGACGCGCAGGCGCGTCTCATCGCTGACGTAGCCCGACCCGTTAATGACACGGGAGACGGTGACCGGCGCTACACCGGCACGTTCAGCAACATCGTAGATCGTGGACATAGCATCATTACGCATCTGGAATCGATTTCATATGGAATCGATTCCATCATAGGCAAGATGACCTGGCTTGTCAAGACCCAATTCACGATCATTGACAGAAGAGGAGCCGGCCCCTATGATCATCACGTGACCGGTACACGCGGAATCGAATGAAACCGGAGGCACACATGGACACAGACCGGGACTGGCGCAATATCCGCAGCGGATGGACGATTCCCACCGAAAGCTACAGCGACCAACCCTACGTCGTCAGGACCGACGATGGCGCGTGGCTCTGCGTCGTCACCACCGGTGCAGGCCATGAGGGTCAGGGTGGACAGCACGTTGTTACGTTGCGCAGCACAGACCAAGGTCGAACGTGGGCCCAGCCCGTAGACGTCGAACCGGCGTCGGGGCCGGAGGCCTCGTACGCTGTGATGCTGAAGGTTCCGAGCGGCTATCCTGCCGCCGGGCGCGTCTACGTTTTCTACAATCACAACACGGACAACATCCGACAGGTCATCGCAGACAGAGACGCGTTCCCGGACGGATACTGCCGCCGCGTCGATTCACTGGGTCACTATGTCTTCAAGGTCTCGGACGACGGCGGCCGGACATGGTCGGCCAAGCGCTACGATATACCCGTACGCACAATGGCCATCGACCGCCGGAACCCCTATGGCGGCGAAGTGAAGTTCTTCTGGAACGTGGGCAAACCGTTCATTCACGACGGCGCGGTGTTCTGCTCGCTTCACAAGGTCGGTGGATTCGGTACGGGGTTCTTCACCAGCTCGGAGGGCGTGCTTCTCAGGAGCGCCAACCTGCTCACCGAGACCGACCCAACAAAGATTACCTGGGAGACGCTGCCGGACGGCGAAGAGGGCCTGCGAACTCCGCCCGGCGGCGGGCCCGTGGCCGAGGAGCAGAGCTACGTTGTGCTTAGCGATGGCTCGTTCTACGTCGTCTATCGCACGATCGACGGCTATCCCGTGGAGGCCTACAGCCGGGATGGCGGCCATACCTGGAGCGAACCGAGGTACAAGACCTATGCAGATGGCCGGCGTATGAAGCATCCCCGGGCCGCGAACTTTGTCTGGGAATGTGAGAATGGTCGTTATCTCTATTGGTTCCACAACCACGGCGGACGCTTCATCTCGGAGCATCTTCAGCGGAGGACCATCGCCTATGAGGACCGCAATCCCGCCTGGCTCTGTGCTGGCGTCGAGATCGACGAGCCCGAGGGAAAAGTCATCCGCTGGTCTCAGCCCGAGATTTGCCTCTACGATGACGATCCCTACGTCCGGATGAGCTACCCCGATCTGATCGAGGAACATGGCCGCATCTATCTGACGGAGACACAGAAAGACACCGCACGGGTCCACGAGATCGCGCCAAACCTGCTGGAGGCACTGTGGCGCCAGGGAGAGGGCGCCGAGATCGCGCGCGACGGCGTGATCCTCGATTGGCCTGCGAGCCTCCCGGACCTTCCCATGCTCGAGATGCCGCAATTCTTGGCGCGGGACGCCAACCGGTCAGACTACGGCACGAAGGATCTCCGCCAAGGATTCAGCCTGGAGGTTTGGCTGCGCCTGAACTCGCTGGCACCAGGCCAGATGGTACTCGACAACCGGACAGACTTGGGCACAGGCTTCTGTCTGCAGACCACGTCACGGGGCACACTTGAGATCATTCTCAACGACGGCCGCACCGAGAATCGCTGGGACTGCGATCCGGGAATGCTGCAGATCGGCAAACTACACCACCTTGTCGTCATCGTGGATGGGGGTCCCAAGACCATCACCTTTGTCGTCGATGGAATGCTGAACGACGGCGGCGCGTCTCGCCAGTTCGGCTGGGGTCGCTTCAGCCCGAACCTCCGCAGCGTCTCCGGGGACGAGATGCTCGGCATCGGCTCGTCACTTGATGGCGAGGTCCTGTCCGTCCGCGTCTACGATCGCGCGTTGCTCACGTCGGAAGCTATCGGCAACTATCTCGCAGGGCACCGTGAATTGACACGCGCGTCAACGTAGCCTACACTTTGGGGCGTCGCGTTCGGATCTGTGGAGGCTTTTTCAGTGCACGTCGTATCCATCATGGCCCATCAGGACGATGAGATGCAGTGCCTCGGCACGCTGCTCAAGTGCCGTGCCCGCGGCGACACCATCGCCTTCGTTACGCTCACCGACGGGTCCAAGGGCTTTGTCCAGGAGCCTGATATCGATCCGGGCGAGGCCGCTCGCATCCGCGATGCCGAGATGCGCGAGCTTGCCGACCGCATCGGTGCCGACTACCTCAACCTCCGTGAGCCCGACGAGTTCCTGTATGACACGCCCGGAGTGCGGATGAAGCTCATCGAGGCAATCCGGGCCACGCGTGCGGAGCTGATCTTCACTCACTACCACGAGGACTACAACCTCGATCACACAACCGTGACCTCACTGGTCCGCCACTGTGCGATGCAGGCCTGCCTGCCGGTACTGCCCACGGCGAGCTCAGCATTGTCCGCCCATCCGGCGGTCTTCATGGTCGCGCCCCACGGACCCGTCGTCTTCCCGGCAAGCCACTTCGCCGATGTGAGCGCCTTCGAGGACGAAAAGGTGGCACTGATGGCCTGCCATCGCTCCCAGGAGACCGCGATGCAGCAGGCGGTCGGCGCCGGATTCGACCGGCTCTGCAGACGCCTAGATGGCTATTGGGGACAGGCGGTGGGCTGCGACTACGCCGAGGGTTTCGTGCCGATGCGCGGACGCGGCGCGCTCAAGCCATACAGCGTGCTGCCGTAGGATCCGTAGGAGGGAGAGAGCTATGCAGAATGTCCACACCCACACCTGGAGCCAGGAGCTGCACTTCGACCCGGCCACCGTCCGCGAGGCTGATCTCTCGCGCGGTCATCCCCTGGATCTGACCGTCCGGTTCGATGCCTTCATAGAGGATATGGCGCCCTTCGACCGCGTCGTCGTCTTCGGGATGAAGGGCATGCTGACAGGCTACTGGGTGCCCGACACCTATGTTGCCGAATTCGTGGCCAGGGCGCCTGACAAGCTGGTTGGCTTTGCAGGCTGCGACCCGACACAGCCGGGCTACATGGACGACCTCATCCACGCCGTGGAAGACCTTCACCTGCGGGGGCTGAAGCTCGGGCCGATCTACGCGGGGTTCGACCCACGGGGCGCGCGATGTGATCCGATCTACACCTATTGTGAGACACACGGGCTGCCCGTTGTCTTTCACACCGGCACGACCTACAATCGGGTCGCCCCCCTGGGCGTGAGCCGGCCCTGGATCTTCGACGAGGTGGCGATTCGCTATCCCGAGCTGCGGATGGTCTTCGCGCACCTGGGCCACCCCTTCTACGACGAGTGCCTCGCCGTGATCCGCAAACATCCCCACGTCTACGCTGACATTTCCGCCCTCTTCTACCGGCCGTGGCAGTTCTACAATATGCTGGTCACCGCGCAGGAGTACGGCGTCACGCACAAGCTGCTCTTCGGCACCGACTACCCCTTCGCGGGAGCGCAGGAGTCGATCGAGGGGCTGCGCAACGTGAACGCCATCACCGGCACCAGCGGGCTGCCCCGGATCACCGACGAGACCATCGAGGGCATCCTGACACGCGACGCGCTGCAGCTTCTGGGAGTTGAGTGATGAAGGCACTACAGTTGTGGGACGTCGAGGACGTTCGGCTGGTCGATCTCCCGATACCACAGATCAAGGATGATGAGCTCCTGATCAGGACCGGCGCTACGACCATCTGCACCTCCGACCTGAACGACATCCGCGAGAATCCCTTTGGCATCGCCTTCCCGGTCGTGATGGGGCACGAGGGCGCGGGCACGGTGGCTGCCATCGGCAGGGACGTCGAGGGGTTCGAGGTCGGCGACCGCGTTGCCACCCACCCCGTGCACCCTTGCGGTCATTGCGCAGCTTGCCGCCGCGGGTGGCGTCACCTCTGCACCAACCTGGAGCACTTCGCGATCAATCGACCCGGCACCTTCGCCGAATACTATCCGGTGCGCGCGGACCGCGCCCGCCGACTGCCCGAGGGCGTGCCCATTCACCGTGGGGGCGCTGGCGGAGCCGGTGAGCGTCTGCCTCGAGGCGCTGGCGCAGGCCAAGCTGCCTGACCTTGCGCCCGGGAAGGCGTCCGCGCCTGAGAAGGCGTCCGCGCTTGGAAAGGCGTCTGACCTTCCGGTCTCTCTCCTTATCCTGGGCGACGGCCCCTTCGGCGTCCTGATGGCGCGGCTGGCGCGCGCCCTGCCGCAGGTGGGGGTCGTCATCGCGGGATGGGAGGATTTCCGTCTCTCGTTCGCCACAGGCGCGACGACGGTCAACACGTGGCACGTGGCCGACCCCGTAGCGCGGCTCCGCGAGGCCATAACCGCTGCCGTCGGTGCGCCGGACACCGGCCTACCACCATCCGCCGTAGGGGCGCAGCATGCCTTGTCCCGCGTACGCCGCGGGGCTGCGCCCCTACCCCAGGACGAGGGCATCGCCCCACAGGAGGACCTGCCCCTGGGCTACGACGCGGTGATCCTCGCGGTGGGCAGCGCCCAGGCCGTGCGCGAGGGTATCGAACTCGTGCGGCCCAAGGGGCGTTTTGTCATCTTCTCCGCACTTCCGGGTGACACGCCGGTGAATCTCTTCCGCGTGCACCTCAAGGAGCTGGAGATTGTCGGCGCGTGCAGCGACCAGGATCTCCTCGATGAAGCCATGGCCAATCTGGGCGACGCGTCGCTCGGGCTCGAGGAACTGGTGACCCACACGTTTGCACTTGACGCCTTCGAGGAGGCACTGGACCTCGCCGCCAACGGGCACGACAGGGCGCTGAAGGTCGCCTTCACCTTCGACGAGGTGGCATAGATGAAGATCACCGACGTTGAGGCCATCGTCCTCGACACCGGCAAGGACTACACCGATCCCTCGCAGGCCGCCGAGGTCCACGGCGTGCGGTTCGTCTCGCTGATCAAGATCACGACTGACGAAGGCATCGTGGGTTGGTCCGACGTCGAGACACAGCCCCACGTCGGCAGAGCCATCGTCGGAGCGCCTTCGGGTGGACAGATCGGCTTCGAGTCGATCCGTGCCGCGCTCGTCGGCGAGAATCCATTGGAGCACGAGCGGCTCTGGCAGAAGATGGTGCGCTACCTCGCTTACTACGGGCGGCAGGGCGCCGGGATGCAGATGATCTCCGGCGCGGACATTGCCCTGTGGGACATCGCCGGCAAGGCACTGGGGCAGCCGGTCTGGGCGCTGCTCGGTGCCAAGTATCGCGACCACGTGCGGGCCTACGCCTCGACGACCTTCCGCCCCACCCCGGACGCGATGAAGGCGGCCGTCACGAGCTATCTGGAGGCAGGCTTCACGGCCATCAAGTTCGGTTGGGGCGTCTTCGGTCGCGATCTAGACCTCGACATCGCACTCGTTCGCGCCGCCCGCGACGCCGCAGGGCCTGCTGTGGCCTTGATGGTGGACGGCGGGTGGTATGGCGTCGCGTACGACCAGCCATTCCGGCCCAGGGCGATCAAGGACTGGATCATTCTCGTCCAGGCACTGGAGGATCTGAACGTCATCTGGCTGGAGGACTTCCTGCACCCCGAGAACGTGGAAGGGTATGCCCGTGTGGCAGAACGATGTACCAGCCTGCGGCTCGCTGCCGGCGAGCAGGCCGCCGGTGTCACGGAGTTCGAGGCACTGGCGCACCGAGGCCACGTCGACGTGCTGCAACCCGACCTCAGCCGATGCGGGGGTCTGACCATTGGCCGCCAGATCGCGGACATGGCCACGCGGCTGCAGATAGACTGCGCCCCGCACGCGTGGCTGACCGACCTGCTCAAAGCGACCTCGCTGCATCTGAACGCCTACCTGATGAATGCGCTCTATCTGGAGTACAACGTCTCGACCGCCTCGATCCTGACCCACCTCTGCGCGCCGCGCATCGAGATGCACGCCGGCCTGATCGCCGTGCCGAGCGGCCCGGGCCTCGGCGTCGAGGTCGATGAGGCGATGGTGGCGCGGTATCGGGTAGCGTGACGGAAATGCAGAATGAGGAATGCCGAATCAAGAATCAGAGAGAAGGCGAGCACAGAGGAGAGCGAGCGCCGAACGGGGTTCCGTGGTGATGGTTGAGATACACAACGACACGGTCGCGGTGTTCTGCGACGGTTCTGGTCACGAGCTGACGCTAGTGGACGTCCGGCGGAAGATGCGGTGGGTGCTGGACGAGCGGACGCTGGTCTGGGCGGACAATCACAGCCTCGCGAACCGGCAGCCGCTCCAGTGCGTGGGAGCTGAAGCTGTGGGGAACGAGGCGATCGCGCTCACGTACGTGGCGGATGGGTTGCCGTTGCGGGTCGTGTACACCCTCGGCGAGGGGTACGTCGAGGTTCGGGTCGCTGAGGCTGTACGCAGCCAGGATGACCTTCTCTCGGACCGCGGACGTCTCGCCCGCTCTGGCGACGGGGAGCCGTGCGCAGACGGTTGTCGCCCCGACGTGAAAGCGTTCATGCACCTCGGAGCGGGCGAGACGCCCGCGGTCCAAGCAGCCAAGGAGGAGCACTGCGTCCGGACCGTATCCCTCCCAGGCGGCTTTGCACCGGAGACGGGCCCCCACAAGCTGCTCCTCCCCATCATGCAGGGCATGCTGTGGGACGGCCGCGGGCCGGCGTTCGACGCCGTCCGGGCCGAGGGCTCCCACTTCGGCTTCTCGATGGCCTTTGTCGGCACCCTTGGTGATCGTGGTGGGCTGCTGGTCACGGCGGAGACCCGCGACGACCTGCGATGGTGGTTCGGCAAAGGCCCGGACGCAGGCCGGGCGGGCGATAGACCCTGGGCCACGCCGGTGCAGATCGACTCGCTGGGGAAGCTTGGCTACGAGCGCGAGGTCCGGCTCTACGTGACCGAGCCCGACCTCGTCGCGGTCGCCAAGTGTTACCGTGCGAGGGTGAAAGAGCGTGGACGCTTCATCTCTTGGGAGGAGAAACTCGCAGCCCGGCCCGGTCTCGATCGTCTCTTCGGCGCGCTGATGACCTTTGTCGGCTATTGCCAGGATGATCTCGACTACGCCGCGGAATGCGCCAAGCTCAAAGCGTACGGCTTCGATCGCGCCCTCGTCTACCCGGTACGGTTCAATGCCTTCAACCCAACCATCGTCATGGGCGGGCGGCCGGCCATCGACATCGACGCGGTGCAGGTTGCCGCGATCAAGGCGTTGGGCTATGACGTGGCACCGTGGAGTTGGCTCAACGAGGCGATGGACGACGGCACCGATCGCATTCGGTCCACCTTCCGGCACGGCGAGGACGGCGAGCCGCTCCAGGGTTGGGCGATCGACGCCCAACGATGGCACCCGGTATGCAGCTCGGTCGTGCCGGAGCACCAGCAAGCTGAACTCGCCGACCGTGGAAGACCTCTGGGGCAAGCCCGAGTCTGCTCGGGCCGGAAACCCCAAAGGTCTCGCTCGATATCGCCGACATGACCTGGGACCATTTCGACGTCCTGGCCTGCGCGCCGGTGGCCGAGTGCTATGCGTCGAACCATGCCGGTCACCCAGACCACCCGCTCTCGCGGAGCGAGGATCGCGAATCCATCCGCCGCACCTTCCTGACGGACCAGTCGGCCGGTCTGGCCGTCAGTTCGGAGAACTTCAACGACGCCTACAGCATGGAATACGATCTTGGGTCGGTCAAGGCGTGGCCGCAGTACGGACCATGGCCCTTCTGGCCGGTGCCGCTCACGATGCTCGTCTACCACGACAGCATGATCCATTCGTGGTGGGAAGTCCACAATTACAACAGCCCGTGGTTCGGCCGCACGCAGATGGTCGCCCCCTTCTTCGAGTACGGCGGGGGACGACCGCGGCTGATGGCGAGCCTTGACGCGCTCATGGGCTGTCCGCCCGACGTCTTCCCCTTTGGTGCACAGTACGGCTGGACGGGCCGAGGGACCCAGACCTTCCTATATCGCTATCGGTTCGACGACCCCGAAGTACAGATCGCGCTGCGTGAGGCGCTGCCCGTGGCCAAGCTCCACCGGCGCATCGGCAGACAGGAGATGGTGCACTTCCGCTTCCTTTCTGAGAATGGCTACGTACAGGAAAGTGCCTTCGCCGATGGTACCCGTGTCGTCGCCAACTTCTCGCGCGACGTCATCGGCGGCAGTAAGGGCATCGGTCACGTCGTCGTCGACGGTGTCGAGGCGATGAAGCCGGAGAGCTGGCGTGCGGAGTGACAGAAGGGAAGCATGCAGGAATGGAGAATCAGAGAATGCAGAACGGCAGAGTGTTGAGCCCCAGTCTCGATTCCCCGATCCTTTGATTCCGTATTCTTTCATTCCCTATCTTTCATCCTTTGTCCTGCGATTCTGAGATTCGCACAGGAGAGACTATGTCCGAGTTAGGTACCGATTCCGCCATCTTCGCCTTCGTCCGCGAGAACCTTTACGTCGCCGCAGTATGCGATATCCTGGATGCACTTGGGTACCGCGAGCAGGCGATGCACCAGCGACTGCGGCCGCTGCTGCCCGATATCCGCGCCTGCGGATTCGTAGGCCGGGCGCGGACCTTCAAGTGGATGCAGATCGACTACGTCAACGAGGCCGATCCCTATGGTATGGAAATCGAGGCGATGGATTCGCTTGGCTCCGGCGATGTCGTGGTACACTCAACCGACTTCGCCGGAACCAATGCACCGTGGGGCGAGTTGATGTCGACCCTGGCCAAGGCCAAGGGCGTCGCGGGATGCGTCTGCGACAGCCAGATCCGCGACTGCGTCCGCATTGTGGAGATGGGTTTCCCGGTCTACTATGCAGGCGTCCGCCCTCTCGACTCTATGGGGCGCGGAAAGGTGATGGCCTACGACGTGCCGGTGCGATGCGGCGACGTCTTGGTTCAGCCGCGCGATCTCGTCTTTGCCGACTTTGACGGTATCGTCGTGATCCCACAGTCGATCGAGGGGGAGGTACTTCGTTTGGCCGGCGAGAAGGTCGGCAAGGAGTCCCTCTCTCGCCAGGGGTTGCTGGAGGGCAAGAGCCTGCGCGAGGTCTACGATACCTATGGTGTTCTCTAGGTCAATGATGCCACACCTGAACTTCACCGAAGCCGATTGGGATCGCATCGAGCGTGACACACTCGCATGGTGGGCCGGCGAGCTCGATCGTCCTCTGGTCTACCTGAGCTCGACCGACCCGGTGCCGTCAGACAGGCCCTATGAATTCGCGAGCAACTACCCGCTCGATCTCCCGGCCGAGGCTGTGGTCGACAGCGTGGAGCCGCTCCTCGCCGCGACCCACTACTACGGCGACGCCTTCCCCGCCTGGTGGATGAACTTCGGGCCGGGCATCATGGCCGGGTTCCTAGGTGGCGAAGTCCACAGCGTGGCCGATCCCTCAGAGACGGTCTGGTTCACGCCCCCCAGGCGGGGTACGCCCCCCAAGCCGGGTACGCCCCCCAGGCGGGGTGCGCCGGCGGAGGAGGTGCCGATCGATGATCTACACGTGGCCTATGACCCCGACAACGTCTGGTGGCGTCGGGTGCAGGCCCTGACCGCGGCCGCCGTTGAGAGGTGGGAGGGCCGACTCGCCGTGGGGTTGACCGATCTGGGCGGCAACCTCGACATCCTGGCCTCGCTTAGGGACACCCAGCGACTGCTCTACGAGGTGATCGACCATCCGGAGGAGGTTGAGCGCCTCGTCGGGGAGATCACACGACTGTGGCTGCGCTACTATGACGAGTTGGACGCCATCATTCGGCCGGCCTGCCGGGGCACGACCTGCTGGACGCCGCTCTGGTCGCCGGGCAAGACCTATATGCTACAGTGCGACTTCTCGTACATGATCTCCCCGGCGATGTACGAGCGCTTCGTGATGCCCGACCTCGTCGCCTGTTGTGACCACCTCGACCATGCCTTCTATCACCTGGACGGCAAGGGCGAGATCCCACACCTCGACCTGCTGCTTTCGATCGACCGCCTCCGCGGCATCCAATGGGTGCCCGGCGACGGTGCGCCGCCGCCCGAGATGTGGCTGCCCTTGCTCAAGCGCATCCGTGACGGCGGAAAACTCTGTCAACTCTTCGTCAGCCCGGAGGGCGCTAAGGCCATCGTCGACGCACTGGGCGGCAAGGGCTTTCTCTTCGTCATCGACCCCGTCCCGGGCGAGTTCCGCGATCCCGAGCGGGCGGAAGCGTTCCTGCGCGCTCTCGAATAGGGCGCGTTTTACCCGTTCTCGGTTCTTGGCTATCAGTTGCCGGTTCGGCATTCGCCGATTCCTGATTCTCCATTCTACATTCTACATACTAAACTATCTGTCTTGAGGGAGGGACATATGCAAAGGCAAAACTTTGATCGTGAGTGGCTCTTCCACCTGGGCAGGCCCCGGCGGGAGGTGGATGATTCGGTCTGGCGCCTGCTCGATCTGCCCCACGACTGGTCGATCGAGCTCGACCGCAAGCCGGACGCCCCCAGCCAGGCTGCGGGTGGCTACTTCCAGATGGGCACCGGTTGGTACCGCAAGACGTTCGATGCACCGGAGACGTGGGTCGGAAAAAAAGTCTTCATTGAGTTCGAAGGGGTCTACATGAACGCCGAGGTCTGGCTCAACGGCAACCTCCTCGGCCGCCACCCCTACGGCTACACGCCGTTCCACTACGACCTCACGCCTTATCTCGAGCTCGACGGAGAGAACGTGCTCCAGGTCAGCGTAGACAACGCCGCTGAGCCGAACAGCCGGTGGTACTCGGGCTCCGGCATCTACCGCCACGTGTGGCTGATGGTGGCGGAGCCGGTGCATGTGGCACCGTGGGGCGTCGCCATCACGACCCCCGCGGTGTCGGCGACGCAGGCTATCGTCAAGGTCGAGACCACACTGGTAAACGACGGCGCGACCACCCGGACCGTTAACCTGCTCTCGCATGTGGTGACGCCCGAGGGCGTCGTCGTGGCGAGCGTGGAAAGCGAGGTCACCCTGGCGACAGGACAGACGCTGTCGGTGGCGCAGGAGCTGACGTTGACCGAGCCCCGCCTCTGGCGCATCGACGCGCCGGATCTCTACGACCTGGAGACCGAAGTCGCGGTCGAGGGCGTAGAGGGCCTGATCGACGCGGCCACCACGACCTTCGGCGTCCGGACACTCTCGTTCGACGCCGAACATGGCTTCCTGCTCAACGGCGAGCCGACCTTGCTGCGCGGCGGCTGCGTCCACCACGACGACGGCGTGATGGGTGCCGCCTCGTACGACCGTGCGGAGGAGCGCAAGGTCGAGGTGCTCAAGGCCAGTGGGTTCAACGCGATCCGCTGCGCGCACAACCCACCTGCACCCGCTTTCCTCGACGCGTGCGACCGGCTCGGGATGCTCGTGATCGACGAGGCCTTCGACTGCTGGCGCGAGGGCAAGAACCCCTACGACTACCACGTCGCCTTCGCCGATTGGTGGCAGCGCGACCTCGACGGCATGGTGCTCCGCGACCGCAACCACCCCAGCGTCATCATGTGGTCCATCGGCAACGAGGTGGGTGAGCGCGACGGCAGCTCGGACGGCGCGGCGTGGGCACGTAGGCTTGCCGGCCGCGTCCGCGAGCTCGACCCGACACGGCCCGTGACCGCCGCGGTCAACGGCCTCGGCGCCGGGCGCGAGAACAATTGGCCTGCGACCGACCCGGTCTTCGCGGCGCTCGACGTCTGCGGCTATAATTACCAGGAACGCGTGTATAGGTCGGACCACGAGCGGTACCCCGACCGCGTCATGGTGGGCACCGAGTCGACCGCACGCGAGGCGCTGGAGCATTGGACGGCGGTGGAGGAGCTCCCGTACGTGATCGGCGACTTCGTGTGGACCTCGCTCGATTACCTGGGCGAGGCGGGAATCGGGAGGCTCCATTACGAGGACCCGCTGACCCACTTCCTGGGCGAGTATCCTTGGGACCAGGCCAACTGCGGCGACTTGGATCTCTGCGGCTTCAAACGCCCGCAATCATACTACCGCGACGTCCTGTGGGGCACGGGCAGCAGGCTCTACCTCGTCGTCCACGACCCTGCGCTCCACCCCGAGGGCCGGACGCCCAAGCTCACCTATTGGGGGTGGCCCGAGGCGTGGCCCAACTGGACCTGGCCGGGCCACGAGGGCGAGGCCCTCAAGGTGGATGTCTACAGCGCCTGCGACACGGTCGAGCTGTGGCTGAACGGTGAATCGCTGGGATCACAGCCGGTGGGCCATGAACAACGACACATCGCAAGCTTCGAGGTCCCCTACGAACCCGGCACGCTGGAGGCGGCGGGCTTCACCGGCGGCGAGAAGGTAGCCACCTGGCAGATCCAGACCGTGGGCAGGCCGGTCGGCCTGCGTTTGGTCCCCGACCGCGACGTGCTCGAGGCGCGACCGGACGACCTCAGCTTCGTGACCGTCGAGGTCATCGACGAGATGGAGCGCGTTCATCCCTCCGCCGGCCCAACCATCTACTTCACCGTCGCGGGCGAGGGCACGCTCGTGGCAGTCGGCAACGGGAATCCGGCGAGCGAGGAGAGGTACCGTGGCCACGCGCGTCGGGCCTACCACGGGCGCTGTCTCGTCGTCGTAAAAGCCGACGGCGAGCCCGGCACCATCACGCTCCGCGCCCAGGCCGATGGCCTGGCGGCGGAGGAGGTGACGCTGCAGGTTGTCGCGTGACGCACCCCATGCGCTGTCTTTCGTAGAGACGGGGCGGTGCCCCGGCTCTACGAAGGCTATGAAGGGCCATGCGGGAGACTGCTACACGCCCTGATCGGCGCCCGACATTTACAGAATCAGGTATCCTAGTCACCAATGAAGGAGCTATGCGAATCCTCAGAATCGTAGCATCCGCCCTACTGGTCCTGGCCGTCCTCGGGATGGTCGCTGCAGCGCTGTTCGCAAGCGACCACTACCGCACCCGGGTCCTCCCGGGCATCGTGGTTGCCAGCGGGAACGGCACCATCGACCTGCAGGGCCTGACCCATGACGAGGCCCGCGCCCGGCTGAACGCCGCCGTCACTGCGCCCGACCAGCGCTCTCTGACCGTCCAGGTCGGCGATACGACGTGGGAGTTGACGTGGTCGTCGCTCGGGCTCGCGTACGACGTCGACGCCGCGGTCCAGGCGGCGCTCGACACCGGTCGCGACCGGCCTTGGTGGTTGGGGTTCGTGAACGTGCTGTGGCCCCGGCCGACCGCCATCACCCTCCGGGCAATCCCAGCCGACCCGGCGCTGGTCCGCGCCCAAGCGGAGCGGATTGCGTCCGAGGTGGCCGCCTCGCCGGAGGATGCGACGATCGGGATCGCCGGGGGTCGGGTGACCGCGACGCCAGCAGTGGATGGCCGGCAGCTCGACGTCGAGGCGGCGACAGCCGCGATTCTGAACGCCATCGCCGAGGGTGCCTCAACCGTCGAGCTGGTGCCCGATCCCATCCCCCCTGAGATCCCCACCGCCGAACCCGCGCTGGGCCACGCAACGACGCTGCTCACCGAGCCCTTCGTGCTCGCCGTCGCCGACCCGCTCACGGGCGACCCCGACCTCGGCGGCTATCGGGCGGAGTTTGCCGCGAGCCCACAACAGGTGAGCGCGTGGCTCCGCACGATGTGGCAGGGCGGCGAGATGCGGCTGACCATCGATGTCTGGGGCGTCCGTGACTGGGTGGCGACGATCAGTCCACAGCTCGGGGAGGAGCGCACGCTCGACGTCGACGGGACTACGGCGCGGGTCGCAGAGGCCCTGAGCGAGCCGGCCCACGTGGCATCGGCCGTGGTGCGCCACCCTTCGATGACCTATGTGGTGCAG
Source organism: uncultured Chloroflexia bacterium (assembly GCA_963775195.1). Classification (GTDB taxonomy): domain Bacteria; phylum Chloroflexota; class Anaerolineae; order B4-G1; family SLSP01; genus PWVB01. The sequence continues at coordinate 680,431 of CAVZIC010000013.1, read as the reverse complement.
CCCGGCGATGTCTTCTACGACATCGCCTATCTGCACGGCTTCCCGCAGTGGGAGCTCGAACAGGCCAATCCTGACGTGGACCCTGGCTTCATCGACGTGGGTCAAGAGCTGACCATTCCCTCGATCGACGAGCTCTTCCCCTATCCCCTAGTGGAAGGCAAACGGATCGAGATCGACCTCCCGACACAAACACTAAGGGCCTATGAAGGTGACACCCAGGTCTTCACTTTCTCGGTCTCCAGCGGCATCTCCACCACGCCGACGCTAGCCGGGCAGTTCCAGGTCCTCTTCAAGGAGGATATGGCCTTCGCCCAACGGTGGTCCCTGGACATGCCGTACTTCATGGCCTTCTACCAGGAGCGCGAGGGGTTCTACAACGGCATCCACGAGCTGCCAGTCACGTCGTACGGCGTCCAGCTCTCGCCGCACGTGCTAGGTTGGCCCGCGTCGTTCGGCTGCATCATCCTCGACGTAGGGCCCGCCGAGGCGCTCTACAACTGGGCGCCCGTGGGCACGCTGGTGCGGGTGAACGGCGTCGCGCCGGGCACACCCTTCGGCCAGGAGACGCTGCAGGACATCGCCCCACTGGTGAACGACGACGGGTCGTGATTGTGTGGTGCCGGGCACTTCGGAGCGTCACTCGGTGCCAGGCACTTTCCGCAGTGCCGGGCACCTGTAACGTAGAACTCGCGGCCGTGAGTGATCTGCCCTCAAGTGCCAGGGACCTCGGAAGGTTCCCCGGCACTGCAGATCTGACGGCTACGATGGATACACGACCGCGCTGTCGTACGGGATGATGAGGGCCTGTGGCCCTCCCTTCGGCAGGAGCGCGGCGAAGGCGTGCGGATCGTAGGTGCGCTTCGCGAAACACTCATAGTGCGCGGGTACGACGGCCTTCACGCCGAGTTTCTGCGCCATCTTGACGGCGCCGTCGAAGTAGGGGAACTCGCCCTCGGTTGGGTGCATCGTGATGAGCGCGAGGTCCGGTTGGAGGGCCGCGATCGGCGAGATCAGCTCGTCGTGGTCGCCAAAGGTGTTGATCAGGTCGCCGGTCACGTAGACCTTCACGCCGCCGGCATCGATCACGTAGCCCAGATGCCGGACGTCCGGCGCGGGAATGCCGTCCTCGGGCGAGCCCTCCGGCGGCTTCGACCAGAAGGCCGACACGGTCATCGATCCCAGGATCATCGATGATCCCGCCTCGATGACGGCGAGCGCCTCATCGTCAAAGCCCGCCGCCTTGGCCCGCGCGATGCTCTCCGCGGGCCCCACGAATGTCACGCCGGGGCTGCCCTCGCGGATCCGCAGCAGCGACTCCACGCATGTGTGATCGCTGTGGTCATGGGTCAGCAGGACAAAGTCGGTGTGGAGATCGGCCTCGTTCAGCGGCGGCACGGGCCGGATAAAGCGCTCGGCTGGCCGGTTGTGCGGGAAGTAGGGGTCGGTAAAGATGATCGTGCCCGCCGCGTCCTTCAGCGCGAACGAGTTCTGGCCAAACCAGTGGATACCGACATGCCCCTCGGGCACGGTCAGGGTCTCAAATGTGTGCATGGTTCCTCCTTGGTGGCTTTACCTTAGCAAGATAGCGCTTCGGGAAAGATCTCTGGGGTTTTCCTGTAGAGTAAGCACCTGCCTGTGAAGACAATCTCAAAGGTCTTCTGCTGTTGAACCAGTCCCTTTCCTTACAGCTTCGCCCCCATCCCGCGTAGCACGGCCTGCAGCCGCGCCACGTCCAACTGCCGCGGGGTGACGCCGCTCGCGCTGCAGAGCGCTGCGGCAGTGCCCGCCGCCTGACCCAGCGCCATCATATTACCCATGCTCTTGCCTGCCGCGTGGCCCAGGAACGTCGCGGATCCGCAACGCCCGGCGACCAGCAAGCCCTCGACGCCCCTGGGGAGCATGCTTCGGTATGGATATGCAAAACCGGAGGCCATCTCGCCGACGAAGAGCTGGTTCGCGTCAATGGCCCCGTACTTGCGCGCCACCACATCGTCGAACTCGGCGCCCGAGCGCGCGTCCTCCACGGTGACCACGTAGTCGCCGACGATGCGCCGCGTGTCGCGGACGCCGACGTGCGATCCGACGCGCATGAGCGAGCAGTCCTCAAGGCCCGGAACCCGTTTGGCGCGCGCCAGCCGGACGAAGTCAACGGCGACCTGGATGCCGGCCCGCTCGGCGACGGTCAGATCCTCCGCACGCGTGCCGTCGATGTTCTGCATATCGCGGAGCGCGCCGTTGTTGATCCCGATCACGCCGGGCACCGTAGTCCGGTTATAGCTATACCACGCGGCGACCGAGTAGCCCTCGCCCGCCGCCTCGTCAAGGATCGAGCTGAGCCCGGACTGATCCTCCTTCAGAAACCCAAAGAAGCGGTCGACCTCGACGTTGGCCAGCGCAAAGACCAGGCTGGCCGGCATCGAGCGCCCGTCCTCCTCGCGGCCCTGCACCATCTGGGCGCCCGCGAAGTAGGCAACGTCGCCGTCCCCCGTCGCATCAACGACCACATCGGCGGAGAAGATCTCGGTTCCCCGTTTGCCGGTCACCGCGACGCCGCGCACGGCGTTTCCAACCTTGACGACATCGGTGACGGGGCTGTAGAGCCGGTAGGCGCATCCCTGCGCTTCCAGCAACTCAAAGCAGGCCAGCCGCAGATAGTCGGGATGGATGTTGAGCCCATCGCCGTCGATCATGTTGATTCGGCCTGGGACCGACGCGTCCGCGCCGAGCGACCGGATCTTGTCCACGAAGAGGTCGTGGACGCCGCCTCGCTGCCCGCCGTCGAGCATCACGCGGTTGACCGGCATCCACGGCGCGATCGCGGCAATGCCGCCGAGAAAGCTCTCCGCCTCCAGCAGCAGCGTCCGCGCCCCGTTCATCGAGGCCGCGAGAGCGGCCCCCATCCCCGCGGGGCCGCCTCCGGCGACGATGACGTCGTAGGCGTGGCACGATTGAGAAGTATCAACGTTTCCCATAGAGTCTCCTATCGGGCGTGATGCGTGACGAGTGACCGGATGACTATTGCTGTGTCCGGGGCACCCGTCAATCATCATCGGCGCCGCATATGTCAGACGAGATCGACCGCCACCGCTACCACCGATGCCGCGGGCAGCGTCACCACGAACTGCGATCCCTGCGCCTTGACGTCCATCGGCGCAGGCACGAGCGCCTCGGGCGCATCGAAGGTGTTGTGCGTATGGATCTCACCGGAAAGCGCACGGGCGGTAGCACCCGCAGCCGACGCACCGCCGAGCAGGTCGACGGTCACGTCAACGGCATCGGTCGCGTGGCTGTTGGTCAGCGTCAGGAAGAGCGTCTTGCCCTTGACCGAGGCGCTGCCTGCGATGAGCGGCAGATCGTGCGCGCCATCGGGCGCCGTGAACGCGACCGACTCGGTCTCGACCGCGGTGCGGACCGCCGTGCCGCCCTGGTGCGGAACGTACATCTCGTAGACGTAGCCCGTGGGTGTGGTAAGCATCTTCGCGCCCTCGGTCAGCACCATCGCCTGAAGAACGTTGATCGTCTGGGCGATGTTGGCCATCACGACCTTGTCGGCGTGGCGGTTGAAGATATCGAGCGAGGTGGCGGCGACCAAGGCGTCGCGTAGCGTGTTCTGCTGGTAAAGGAAACGCGGGTTGCGGCCCGGCTCCGCCGGGTGCCAGGTGCCCCACTCGTCGACGATGAGGCCGATCTTGCGGTCAGGATCGTAGGCGTCCATCGCGGCGCGCTGTTGGACGACCAGCGGCTCCATCCGCAGCCCCTTGTCGATCAACTCGTACCACTGGTCGTCGGTGTACTCGGTCGACGTGCCTGCCGTGCCGCAGTAGTAATGTGCCGCGAAGCCGTGGATGTTGCGGAAGGGCCAGTAGTCGTGCTTCAGCTTGCGGAAGAAGCGGATCGTCCACTCGACGTCGTTCCCGGACGGGCCGCAGGCGATGACGAAGAGCTGCTTGCCGAAACCGCGGACGAAGGTGGCGTAGCGCCGGAACTCGGTGCCGTAGTCCTCGGGCGAGAAGCTGCCGCCACAGCCCCAGTTCTCGTTGCCGACGCCCCAGTAGGTCACGTCGAGCGGCTCGGGACTGCCATCCTCGGCGCGGCGGCGGGCCAGTGTGCTGTCGCCATCGTAGTTGCAGTACTCCACCCACTCGCGGAGCTCGCGCACGGTGCCCGAGCCGACGTTGCCGACGATGTAGGGCTCCGCGCCCACCATCCGGCAGAAGCGGACGAACTCCTGCGTGCCGAAGGCGTTGGTCTCGGGCACCTCGCCCCAGTGGATGTTGACGCCGTGCGGGCGCGACTCGCGCGGCCCCACGCCGTTCTCCCAGTGGTAGTCATCGGCGAAGCAGCCGCCGGGCCACCGGATGACCGGGGGCTTGATCTTCTTCATCGCGGCGATCACGTCGTTGCGGATGCCGCCGGTGTTGGGGATCTCCGAGTCCTCCCCGACCCAGATGCCCTCGTAGATGCACCGGCCGAGGTGCTCGGCGAAGTGCCCGTAGATATTCGGGTTGATGACGCCGATGGCGTCGGACGGATTGACGGTGAACTTGGCCATGGGAACTCCTTTCGTGAAAGGGTAACAAGTAACATTTTCGTAGAGACGGGCCGGTGGCCGCCGTCCGAGGCGCCCCGTCTTCTCGCGTTCCGGCACCCTCGGACGTGGGACGTCTTCGTCGTGGGCGCCCTCCCGTCCGCGATGACATCGCATCGGGAGACGGGCCAGTGGCCCATCTCTACGGCTCAGGCACCGACCAGGGCGTTTGAATGCGGCCCCACTCGCCGGAGGCCTCCAGGTAGTGCGTCAGGCCGTCGCGTTCAAGGTAGGCTCGGCCCGGCAGGAACTCGTCGCCCAGCCGGTCGAGCCAGCGCTGCAACTCGGCCTCCAAGCCGGCCTGCGCGTCCGCGTAGGCGGGATCGCCGCAGAGGTTGTGAAGCTGGTAAGGATCGGTTTCATCGTCGTAAAGCAGCCAGGGGCCGCGGGTGCTGCGGACGTAAGTATACTGCAGCGTGCGCACACCGCGATAGGCGGGCAGCCCCTGCGTGCGCAGCATCCCGTAGCTCACGGGCACGGACAGGAAGGCGGACGTGGGGGTGTCCTCTGTAACCTTCGCAAGGGTTCGGAAACCTTGCGAAGGTTGGACCGCAGAACCTTCGGATACGTCAAGGATCACAGAGGAGAAGTCCCGCCCCTCCACCGTCGGCGGCACCGGAAGTCCACTGAACCCAAGCAGCGTCGGCATCACGTCCGGCGCGTCGAGCAGCAGCGGCACCTCATAGCCCTCAGTGCCCAGCACACGGGGATAGCGCAGCAGAAAGGGAACGCGGATCGACTCGTCCCACGGCACGTGCTTGGTGCGCAGCCCCTGGCTGAGGTGCATGTCGCCGTGGTCGGCGGTGAAGACGAAGACCGTGTCCTCCGCGAGCCCGGTCGCGTCCAACGTGTCGAGCAGCATCTTTACGCAGTCGTCGAGCGCGGCAATGTGGGCGTAGTAGCCGCGCAGCGTCTCGGTCGCCTCAGCATGGTCGGACGGGGCCACGTTAGGCCGCAGCGTGATCTCGCGGTCGCGGAACAGCGCCTTATAGCGTTCAGGCACCAGATCGTAGGGATCGTGAGGCGGCGCCCAGGAGAGCACCAGGAAGAACGGCTTACCGGATGTCGCGTGGTCCCTAATGTAGCCGCAGGCATCCCGCGTCTGCGCGATCGCGTCGTACCCCTCCCAGAGCTTCGGCTCGGGATCGTCGCCCTCATAGTAGGGCGAGGCCATGTAGTCGTGGTTGCACTCGAAAGCTTTCCAGTAGTCGAAGCTCTGGCGGCTCTCGGGCGGGATGTAGGCCCGTCGCCGGTTGTAGGCGCCGTCGGGGCTCCCGTAGACGTGCCACTTGCCGATGTAGGCGGTGTCGTACCCGCCGGCGGCGAAGCACTCGGCCACCGACGTGGCATCGTCCGCCAGCGGCACGTCGTTGACGTAGACGCCGTGCGTCAGCGGGTATTGGCCGGTCAGGAAGCTCGCGCGGTAGGGACAGCAGACCGGATGGCCCGAGACCGCGTGGGTCACGTTGACGCTCTGCGCCGCGAGGCGGTCGAGCGCGGGCGTGAGCGCGTTGGGGTCGCCGGCGTAGCCGGTGGCCTGCGCGCGCATCTGGTCGGCGAAGACGAAGACGACGTTGGGTCTAGGTGGCATAGGAGCCCTCACCCCCTCCCCGGCCCTCCCCCTCTCCCATCAGAATGGGAGAGGGGGAGGGGGAAGATATCTGCTTTCCCCCCTCTGGGGAGAAACACAGAGGGAGGCTCTGCGCGAGTGGGCACGGCTCGGACTCGCAGACTGCCCCCTCCCCAACCCTCCCCCGACGGGGGAGGGAGGCACTACTTCGCAACAACGACCAACTCCAAACCCAGGAGCTTCGCGAGCTTCTCGATCTTGCCAAGTTGGTGCCCCACGCCGAGGGCGAAGTGGTGCGTGGAGCCGCTCTCGGTCCACGCCTGGCCGAACTCGCCCGGCGTCATGTCGCCGAATCTGACACGCGTGTTGGTGTTGCCGATCTGGAGGATCGGGCCGGGCACCGACTCGCCCTCCGCGGCGACGAGCTTGAGCCGCCCCTCGCCCGTCTGGGTCACGCCCAGCATCGTCACCGGCCCGTTCTTGACGTTGAACTCTACGGAGACGCCGCGCCCGGCTTTGCCGTGGAAGAGCTTCATCCCGCGCAGGATCGGCTGCTTGTCGCCGATGCCGATGTGGCCGGGGCCATCGTGACCCGCCACGACGAAGCCCCCCTCGAAGTCGAGGAGGTAGAGTTCGCAGAAGGAGCCGCCGGCGTTGAAGTGCTCCTGGATGAACATCGCGACACAGGTCTTGAGATCGGCCTCACCCGCGCAGGGGATCCCGCGCCCGGTGAGCATCGAGTTCCCCAGGATCATCGCGGCGCCGATGCGCTCGTACTCGTTGTCGTTCCACCCGCGGTAGTAGTAGGCGAGGCCGTCGAGCGCGAAGTCATCGACGAGCTTGTCCTCCGCGACGGCCACCTGCGCCGCCCACCGCAGCTCGGCCTCGTCCACGGTCTCGGTGACCCGGTCGTAGCCCGGCGGCGGCATATGGAACATCGCCTTGGCCTCGGCGACCTTGGCGTCGATCTCGGCCTCGGTCACCTTGTGCACCCGATCGGCCAGGTCGCACATCTCCAGGATCTCCACGTGAGTGCCGAGCTGCCCCTGGTGCATCGTGAAGTCGGTGTACATGTCGAGCATGCCGGGGTAATAGTGGCCCAGGTAACCAAGTCGGCTGTCGCGCAGCGCGCGCACGGTCGCCGCGGCCTCGACCCACTCCTGGACCTGCGTCCAGACGCGCGGCTCGAAGTCGCCGCCCACGACGCAATTGAAAGGCAGGCCGCACCGCTGGAAGGCACACGAGACCTCGGGCGCGGTCATCGCTGCGCCGATCAGCGTCATGTCCTCGGTGCCCACCTCGCCGTAGGAGACGGTCGGCACCATCTGCAGCGCCAGCGTCAGGTAGGGCGCGATGTTGCGCTGGGCCACCGGCACCAGTTCGTGCGACGGCGTGTAGGTCAGGATCTCGCCGATGATCAGGTCCACCTGCTCGCGGGCGAAGAGGTCGCCGACGGGGCCGCTGCGCTCGGCGCGATCGACGAGCCCACCCTCGACGACCTCGCAGCCCATCGCCTCCAGCTTGGCCACGTGGCGCGCCATCGTGTCGAGCACCGCGGGCTTGAGCGCCGGAAACTGGGGCCAGTAGGCGGCGAGGCCGCTGCCGAAATAGCCGACCTTGGGCTTGCGACGTAGGGTGCGTTCCATCGATGTCCTCCTTATGTCACGTGTGGTCCGTCAGGGACGTAGCAGCCTGCCAGCAGAAGTGGACCGCGGGCGTCTCGCCCGCAAGCGCTCAGCCTAACCACGACGTGACAGCGACCGTCTGCGCACAGTTCCATCATCGCCAGAGCGGGCGAGACGCCCTCAGTCCGCTCTTGCAGGTATCGTCCGGCCCTTGGCCTGATGCCGTCGAGCGATCCCCGCAGACGCTGACCCAGACTGCGGTCACCGCGCCAGCGTCACCGGCATACCGGTCTTCCCTGATTCATATGCTGCCAGGAAGACCGCCAGGTCCTTGCGTCCTTCCTCGCCGGGGATGTCAGGCTCCTGGCCCTCGAAGACCGCCTCCGCGAAGCGGTCGAAATAGGTGACATAGGCCTGCTCGCCATCGCTCTCGAACGAGATCTGCGTCCACTCGCCCTTGGGCAGCCCGTCGACGTCGCGGTCGGTGTAGACCAGCAGCCCCTCGTCCACAAAGACGATCTGCCCTGCGGTGCCGAAGATGCGGTTGCCCACCGCGCGCGTGCCGCGCACGCCGCTCTTTGACGCGCCTGGCGCACACGATCCCGCCATGAAGGTGCCGAGCGCCCCATTGGTATAGCGGAGGGTGACGACGATGAAATCCTCGACCTCCACAGGCGTGTTGTAGGTATCGTACTCGGCGAAGACGCGCGTCACCTCCAGACCCGTGACGTACCGCAGACGGTAGATGTCGTAGATGTAGTTCATGATCAGGATGCCGCCGCCCGCCTCTGCCTTCGACTTACGCCAGGTCGTCTGCACGCGCCCGCTGTATCCGCCGGTCCAGTAGCTTGCCGGCTTGTCGGCGGCGCCGTAGACCTGGGTCGCCATGACCTGGCCGATGGCGCCCTTATCGATCAATTCCTTGGCCTTGGCCGTCGCGGGCTGGTAGCGCACCCCACCCTCTTTCGAGGAACAGAGCACGCCGGCCCGTCTGCAGGCGGCGATCAGGGCATCGGCGTCCTCCAGCGTCGTCGCCATCGGCTTCTCCACGACGACGTGCTTGCCCGCTTCTGCCGCCCGGATGCCCAGCGGAACGTGGAGGTAGTGGGGCGTGGAGACGATCACGGCATCGACATCGGGGTTAGACAGCACATCGTCAAGCGAGGTGGAGCACGGGATCTCGAACTCGGCCTGGTAGGACGCGGCGATCTCCGGGACGGGGTCCACACCGGCGACGGCCTCGGCGTTGGCGCATTCGGCCAGCACGTGGCCCGTGTCCCTATACGCGATCTCGCCCAAACCGATCAGGCCGAAGCGCAGCTTTCTACTCATTCGCGCCCTCCATGAAGTCGTGGAACTTGGTGATGTGGTGTGCGAGAACGGCCTCAGGGTCCTCCGGGTCGATGATCTCGACGGAGAAGTAGCCATCGAACCGCTCCGCTGCCAGTAAGTCGAAGGAGCGTTGGTTGTCGGCATCGGTCACGTAAGGATCCTCGTGGGCCGTGAAGTGCACGTGGTGGATGTGGCCCTGGAGGTAACCGTACGCTTCATCGACGCTTTGCCCACGCCGGAGGTGATGCCCGACGTGCCAGAGCACGCCGACGTTGGCGGCCCCGGCCCCGTCGAGGATCTGTCGCGCCCACTGTCCCAGCATATTCGTGTGGGTCTCGACAAGCACGACGACGCCGTGCTGCCCGGCCCAGTCATCGATGCTCGCATACGACGAGGCCGCGAGGCCCAGCACCCGATCTCGCAGCGCAGGGTCACCCTCGGGTAGACCATCGCTGAAGGTACGAATGTAGGGTGCGCCGACCTCCGCCGCCAACTCGACATACCGTCGCAGCGTCTCGCGCTGGGACGCGTGATCGGCGGGATCCGGCGCGTTGAAGCGGACGCTGGTCGCGATACAGCTCGCGGCGAGGCCCGCGTCTGTCAAAGCTTGCCGGGTCGACCCAAGTTTGGCCGATGGTGCGCCAAGCTCGACGCCGTGAGCGTGTCCCCACTCGGTGCGAAACTCGATGCTTCTGTAACCATACCGCTGAGCTGTTTCGATCAGTTGGGCAAGCGACTGCTGGGGGCAAACAGAACTCATGAACCCAGGTCTCATGTCTCTCCTCATCCCTTGTCCCTTATACCTGACGACGTTGGGAGCGCCACCAGAAGGCGATACCTCTCAGACGATCTCGAGCCCATTGCGATCGGGGAGCGGGGGAAACGGCGCGGCGGGCAGCGACTGGTACCAGTACGCCACCGAGCAGATGTCGTGCTGTCCCGGTAAGTACCGCCCTTCGCTTCGCCATCCCAGCGCCTGGATGGTCACGCGAAGATCCTGGTCAAATCGCACGGGGTCCATCACGTGCCAACGGTACATCGCGTGCCGGTGTTGAGCGCGATAGGTGCCATCGGGCCGCAGGACCTGGTGCATCCCCATAAAGGGCGTCGTGTAGGTGACGTATTGGCCGTCCAGTTCCCAGTCGTAAGAGCCACCGAAGTAGTCCTCAGTGCCGGTTCCGCAGATCGTGGGGAAGGTGCCGTCTCCATCGATGTAGAACTTGACCTCGCCCTCGCCCCACCAGCGGTCGTTGTGAACCGCCCACCCCATCGACGTGCCGACGTAGTGCCCCTGCCCCTTTACGCCATCGAGGATCGTGTAGACCTCACCGTAAGGAACCGGATTTGTACGGCGAAACTGGGCGTGGAAGTAGGCCGCATCGTCGGGCACCTCGGTGAGCGTGGTGTTGATCTGGTAGAAGCACGCCTCGGTCTCCGTCGGGTTCAAGTTCTCGACCGTGACGCGACAGTGCGTGCGGAAGGGCATCTCCCAGAAGCAGTTCATGCCGCGCACCGGGTTGACCGAGACCGGCAGCGAGTTCACCGGAGCGAAGGGACCACGCGTGGGCGCCCGCCGGTCCTGGAAGGCCCATGGCGAGGCGAAGAAGTCAGGGACCGGACACTCGATCGAGGGCTGATCCCGGCCGTCCCAGTAAAACCGCAAAATGGAGTCCCGGTTGATAATCGTCCCGCCAAACCACATCGATTGGATCGCTCCGGGGCCGTCGATGTCGGCCAGGATCTGCGTTGTGCGCGGGGGGACGGACACGTAGGGAGCGCACTTCCAGCCCTGGCCCAACTCACGCGCCGGCCCGTTGGGGTCGGCCGGCGCCATCCCGCCCCTGCCCTTCTCCCCCGTGGGATTCTCGGCCGAGATCGACCGGGTCTTCGCCCGCGACAGACGGGAGAGGTTGCCGAGGTGCAGCCCAAGACCGTTGAATGATGTCATACCATCACCTCGAGTGTATGTTCAGTCGCAAACGTGGCACCGCCACGGACGTGTGATGCGTCCGGTCTCGCCGGGCCGGGCGGGCCCGTCCCTCCTACCAAGGGCAAGGTCTCAGGCGGCGACAGCGGATCTGCTCAACGCCCCAGGACCGGGACGTTACTTCAGAACAACCACCGTTCCCGCCATTCCTGCACCCGCGGGCGTTCCATGAATGACACAGTAGTACGGGAAGACCCCCTCGGCCGTGAAGGTGTAGGAGTACACCTGACCGGGCTGCATGTACCCGCTGTCCCACACGCCCGAGACGGACGTCGCCGTGTGCACAATGCTGTCTTTGTCCACCCACGCGACGGTGGTTCCCGGCGTGACACCGATGACCTTCGGCACGAACTGGATGTTCTTCTGCTCCACGGTGGTCTGTCCCGAAGCCAATTGCAGGCTGAAGAGCTGAGCGACGTCCTGACCGTTGAGCTCAACCGGGACATCGGGGCCATTCGGCGCGTTGAAAACGCCAACCGGTGGCGCGTCCTCGTAGAGCACCGCGTATACGTTAGCCGTGATATTCGTAAGGTCGACCGTCACGCTGACATTGTCCGTCGTGCCGCTATCAACAGGTGCATAGCCCAAGATCGTGCCGGGGCCCTGGCCTGATGCCGCAGTGATTACGACCCAGCCTGGACCGTCACTCACGGCTTGCGAAACCACCAAGGAGCCGTAGGCGCCAATCGGCTTCGCGACCGACCCAAGAGGCTGAGGGCTCGCGGCAATATGCGACGCGGCGCCGGCTGTGGGTTGTCCCTGCGCCGGAGTCGCCGGTGTCGGCGACGGCGGCGCGCCACGACACGCCGCAGCCAGCAGCCCCAGTACGATCAGCAAGCCTAAGTTCAGCCGAAGGTACCACCGCCTGGTACCAGTGCCCCGCGTGGGGGCAATCCCGCCGTTACCCTCCAAGTTGCACATGTCTGTTCCCTCGGTTCGTCCGTGGTCCGCGCGCCAGAGCGCATGACTGGCGCGCCTCGGCCCCCGCGCATCAGAGCAACGCGGCACCCCCTGCTGCCGGTTGTACTCGGTGCGCGCTGTCTGCCGCTGCGCGAGCAGTACCAGGCAATGCTGGAGTGACCGAGTCGGGCTACAGCTCCGCCCGGTACTCCTCACACCGTTGCACGTGTGCGGCGACCGTTGGCGCCCGATCCCGGTCAAGGCGGTTCGACGTATGATGGTGGATCAGCGCGGTCAGGTGAGCACACTGCGATGCCCCGGTACCTCGCGCATTCACGGCTATTCAACACCACCGTACACAAGGCCGTGGCGACCGGGCCTGCCGGCCACGTGTACGATCAGCCCCTATGATATCGTGCCTATTCGGAAGTGCTAGTCGCCGGCAGACCAGCCGCCTCAAGCCTGCAGGGGCTACCACCGACGTTGCGTGAGATTTCGGGAGCTGAGACGCCTGATCCGGCGAGATCCGCGAGCGACCCGGTCTTACCGCGCGCCGCACGCCTGGAGGCTGGCCTGTATGTGGCCGCGGGTCTCCGCCGCGATGACACAGCACTGCTCCAGCGTGTAACCCTTGGCCTTGGTGCCGATGACCTCCAGATCCACAGGCCCGTCGTAACCGTGTTCGTGGAGCACGCGCACGTAGCCCACGAGATTGATGTCGCCCCGTGCCGTTAGCCTGCATGTTCGGCTCGCCCGGCCCGTGCTGTCGCCCTTTGCAGTCGCGGATGTGGACGTGCTTGACCCGCGAGATGACGGCGGCAATGGCCTCGACGGGGTCCTCACCGGCCCGCCAGATGTGCGAGGGATCCATATCGATGCCAAAGGCCGGCGAAGAGATCGCCTCCATCAAGCGCAACGTCGTCGGCGTGTTGTAGATCGCCGCCCCCACGTGCGCCTTGACACACAAGGTCACGCCGTAGCGCTCGGCTATCTTGCTCAGGTTTCCGAGCGACTCCACCGACTGCCGGAAGCTCTCCTCGTCGTCCGCCTTTCCGCCGGGACCGCAGTTGACCACGGGAATGCCGATCTCGACCGCGGCCTGAAAGGCCGTCTCCATCACGGCGGGGTCCTGCGAGGGCTGCTCCATCGCCAGCAACTCCAGCCCGTAGGCCTGCGAGAGCCGCCTGATCTCGGGCGCGAGTTCCTGCCACCGGTCGAGCACCAGGTGCTCGCTCATGCCGTTGATGGCCGACAGCTCGATGCCATCATACCCCGCCATCGCCGTGTACTTGAACGCCGTCTCCATATCGAAGGCACCGAACAGAACCGAGTTGGCTCCAATCTTCATCTGGGGGTCTCCTTTGTGTGAGTGGTTGTCTACAGCGGAAACGCGACCCGCCGCCCTTCTTTCGCCGATCGATAGGCGCCCAACACCATCTCCACCGAGACGCGGCCGTCCTCTGCCGTGACCGGCGGGTCGAGGTCGTGCTTGAGGCAGTCGATGAACGACCGCGGGACGCCCGCGATGCGCTCGCCGTGGTGCGGCGGGATCGGCATGCCCAGATCCTGCCACTGCGGGGCGTCGCGCGTGTAGAGCTTGAGCGCGGCCGCGCCGGGCGGCGCCAGGTGCGTGGAGACGAGGTCATCGTAGTTCTGAATCAGGACACCCTGATCGCCATAGACCTCGGTGGTGTTCTCGCCCGCCAGCGTGACCGACGAGTTAAGCAGCACCACCATCGCGCCGCTGGCGTATTTGTAGATCGCGACGCCGGTGTCGTCGGGCGCAACGTCCGTGACCGTGTTCTCGATCTCGGCCATCACGCTCGCCGGGCGCCCCATGATCCAGTGGATGAAGTCGGTGGCGTGCGAGGCGTCGTCCATGAACATGCCCATGTTCTTCTCGGGCTCGATGTGCCAGTGCGTCGGCCCGTTGACGAAGTCGTCGTTGAAGAGCACGGGGATGCAGTGGCGGCGGCGGAGCAGGCTGATTCGACCCAGCACACCGCTCTCCACGAGCTCCTTGATCTTCTGGTTCGACGGATCGTGGCGCATCTGGTAGGCCATCACGAACTTGACCCCGGCCTTCTCCGCCGCGTCCGCCATCCGGTCGCAGTCCTCCAGCGTCAGCGCCATGGGCTTCTGGCAGAGGATGTGCTTTCCGGCGGCTGCCGCGGCCACGGCCATCTCCGCGTGGCGGTTGGTCTCCGTGGTAATGATCACGCCCTGGACGCTCGGATCGTCGAGCACGTCCTCGACGTGGGGCGTGTAGCGCATCCCGTAGGCCTCCGCGGCAGCCTCGCCACGCGCCCGGTCGTCGTCCCAGCACGAGACGAGCCGGACATCGTCGTAGTTCAACATGCGGCGGCAGTAGGCCTGCGAATGCCCGTGGGCGAAGCTGATGACGCCGATGCCGATCTTTGTGGTCATGTGACCTCCAGCCTAACGGTTAACAGACCTTTGGGGCTTCTTTCACCGGCAGAAGCTGGCTAGACAAGAAAACCCCAAAGGTCTTCTGGCTAAACACTACAAATGCACGATCGTGCCGCTGTCGAGCGAGTCGATAGCGGCCTGCAGCACCCTCTGCGCCGCGAGCCCATCGGCGCCGGAGGCGTCGATCTCATCCGGCGCCGCACCCTCTGTCACCTGTTCAAGGAACCTATGAATGCGGTTGCGGAATGTGTCGTCGAAGTCGCGATGTCCCCCGAAGACCGGATTCGTGAATTGCAGCTTGACGAAGTCGCCCGCCGGATAGAGTGTGACCTGGCGCCACATGTCCTCCAGCACAAAGCGGCCCTTGGTGCCCGCGACCTCGCAGCGCTCCATCGGATGACCGCGCTCGATGTCGTAGGAGCCACTCAGGGTGCCCACCGCGCCGTTCTTGAACTGCATGTTGAAGGACGCCGTCGACCAGATCTTGCGGCCCGGCGCCTTGGTAGCGAAGCACTGCACAGACTCAACGTCGCCGCAGAAGTGCCGCATGACGTCGACGGTGTGCGGGTGGAGTGACTTGATCATATAGTTGGGAGAGCTCTCGTTGGGGTTCATGATCCACATCGCCATGTTGATGAAGAGCAGGTGTCCCAGCCGTCCCTCGTCCTGCCACTGCTTGGCGATCATCGCGGCCTGGGTGAAACGGTGATTGAGATCGATCCCGTAGCAGAGGCCCTTCTCCTTGGCCTTGGCGACCATCTCCTCGGCCTGCGGGATCTCGTTGCAGATCGGCTTCTCACCCAGCACGTGGCAGCCCGCCTCCAATGCCTGCAACGTCACCCCATAGTGATCGCTGCCGTTCTCGAAACCGGCGGTCGCAATGGAGCAGACGTCCGGCGCAAGCGCCTCGAGCATCTCCCCGGCATCGTAGAAAGCCGGCACGCCAAGGCGCGCCGCGGTTGCGTCGGCCCGCTCCTTGACGATGTCACAGACTCCCACCAACTCGGCTAGCGGATCTTCTTTGTGCAGGGTCGCGTGCAGATTGCCGATCGGACCCAGACCGATAACGCAGGTTCGTAGCATTGTGTAGCCTCCGGTTGAACTACTCTGGGCCTTCGCAAGGTGTCACGAGCTGCGCTCGTGACACCTTGCGAAGGCTGTCATCCAATACCTCCGTCGAATACCCATATTGCGCCATCGCGGGCGCGAGAAAGTCGTACATCGTGTTGCCCTCGGCCTGACGCCAGCGGTCTACCGAATCGGGTCGCACCACGATCCTGGACAATCGGAAGCCGAGGAAGTCCTCCAGCCGCGCGAGCGTTTCATCCTGCTTCAGGACGAAGTCCTCGAAACGAACCTCGATCCACTGATCGGGCTTGGCGGTCGCGCGAACGAGATCGTACTGGTATTTCCACGAGATGGCCCGCCGGCGGCGCTCATCCTCGGTCTCCGGGTACGCGATCCCCCACTTGCGCAGGTCGTCGGTGCCGTGTCGTCCGAGGATGCAGTCGCGCGGGTTGCGCACCCACAGGATGTACTTGGCCTCGGGGAAGAGCCGGAGGATCCACGGGAAGACGAGCGTCGTCTCCGGGATCTTCCACCCCTTGTGCTTGTCGGTGCTCTTCAGCACCGTCACGAGGTAGGTGTCGATAAGCGTCTTGAACTCATCCGGGATCTCGGCAGCATTCGCCGCACTCCAGTCCCAGGTCAGGTCGCCGTCCCAGGTGACGTAGGTCGCAAAGACCTTACACGCGTCGTACATCGGCTGGGGAGGCAGGAGATCGCCGGAGCGGTTGAGCGGCTCTCCCATGAAGACGCCGCTCGTCATGAGTGTGTGAGACATGGCGCGGGTCCCAGAGTGCCCACGCCCGATGATGGTGATCAGGGACACAGGTTCTTCCTCCTAACCTCAGGCCAGCAGCCTGGGGTCGCCGTGAACCGTGGGCAGCGGGTGCGGCTGGACGAGCTCGCCACCTGACTCATAGGACTCAATCGCAGCCCAGGTGTACTCCAGGGCCGCCAGCGCGTCTCGCCCGGAGGCGCGGAGCTTGTCTTTCGCCACGCCATTGGTCACATCCTCCAGGAAGGCATGGATACGGCGCGGGAAAGTCTCTCCGAAGTCGGTGATGCCCGATTCGGTCACCACCGGCGCGGGCGCGGCACCTAGCACCAGATTCTCCGGCTCGGCCGCCCCTTCAGACCCCGGCGACGGGTAGAACGTGATCTTCTCGATGCAGTTCTCGATGCAGAAGGTACCATGGGTGCCCGCGACCTCCACGCTCCACCAACCGCCCAGGCCAAACGTCGCGTCGCCCCGCTGGCTCAGCAAATAGCCCACCGCCCCGTTCTGGAAGCGCATATGGATGCTGTTGATCGAGAGCATCACGTCGCCGGACGACTTACGGAAGCTCGGACGGTCCATAAAGGCCTGGACGTGGGTCACATCACCGCAGAAATAGCGCATCACGCTGAAAGGATGATGCAGGAACGCCTTGACGTGGAAGTAGGGAAAGCCATCCGACCGAGGCGCCTTCGAATACTGATACGTCCACTCTCCGCCCTGGAACCCCATTTTGTGCAAACAGTAGACGAGCTCGCCGATCTTGCCGCTGTCCATCAGCTCGCGCGCCTTCTCGGCGGGGGGCGTGAAGTAGTGATTCAGGTTGCATCCCAGATAGAGGTCGTCCTCGAACGCCTTCTGCACCATCTGGCGCGCCTCACCGATATCATTTGAGATCGGTTTCTCGACCAGGACATGCTTGCCTGCCTCCAACGCCTCCATTGCGGGATCGAAGTGCCAACTGCCGTTCTCGTACCCCCCGTGGTCACGTCGACGACGTCGAGGTCCTCGTTGCGCAGCATGTCGCGCAAGCTATAGTAGGCGGGCACGCCGTACTTCTTCGCAGCGTCATCCGCGCGCTCCTCGACGACATCACAGACTGCGACCAGCTTCGACAGGGGATCATGTGTATGCGCCTGGGCATGGGTGTTCCCGATGCCGCGCATCCCGACGAGACCAACTCTGAGTGCCATCTATGTGCTCCTTATGTAGTACCTAATATCGTTAGCCTGACGAATGACAGGTGATCAGAGACCAAGGACCTTGCGAGCCGTCAGTGCCGCCTGAGCCCGGCCCACGATCGCGGATGCCTATTCACCGTCCTCGGATTGCTCCGCGTCCTCATCCTCATTGCCGGCCTGCAGCTTGGCGGCCTGCTGGGGATTGCCGATGTGCAGCGTGTCGTAGGCCTGCTGCGAGGTCTTAAAAGCCCCCACACCTTCATGGCCGTGCCAGTCGCCCTGATGATAGATCGGGTTCGGTAGACCGGTCTCCATCTCGCGCTGCGCGATCCACCGCTCCATCCGGCCCCTCAGCAGGTCGACGACGCCGGGCTCCGCCTCCGCGAGGTTGTTGTCTTCGTGGGGATCCTCGACCAGGTTATAAAGCTCGACCGGTGGTTTGAAGTGGAAGTCCGGCTCCAGCGCCACGATCAGCTTCCACTCGGGCGTGCGCCAGCCGTGCTTGCGCATCCACGTGCACTCGGTGATATAGAACTCACTGCGATGCGAGACCACGTCACCGGGCCCCCGTCCGAGGGGCATCATGGGGACCAGGCTCTCCCCGTCGAAGTCGATCTCCGTCTCCAATCCAAGCAGTTCCATTATCGTCGGGACCAGGTCATAGTGCTGCGCGTAGCCCGAGATCCGCTTGCCCGCGGGCACCTTTGCCGGATAGCGGATGATCAGCGGCACGTGCAAGGTCACGTCATAGATCCCGTGGTGGTCGAACCAACACTCGTGGTCGTAAAGTGTCTCGCCGTGGTCGGCTGTGATGATGACGAGCGTCTCATCAAGGACGCCGTGGGTTTCCAAGGCGGTGAAGATCGCCTGGATCGCCGCATCCATATAGGCGACCGCGCCGTCGTATTGGGCGATGACGTAGTCCTTGTCCGTGATCCCTTGGGGCATCCACTCGGCGAAGTAGTCGCGGAATGGCTTGAACGCCATCACCGGCTCCATCGACCTGTTCTTGGGGTCGCATTCGTTCCCGTGGTAGAAGATGCGCTCGAAGGGACCGGGCGGAAGATAGGGAGAGTGCGGGTCCATATGACGAAGGAAGAGGAAGAAGGGTTCCTTCTGCTTGACCAGTCGATCCAACTCGGGGATCGCCACCTCGTTCAGGTTCTCCGCCTTGTGTGAGCGTCCATCCTCCCCTGGCCCCCACCCGCTGAACTGGATGTAGTTGTCAAAGCCTCGCGACGCCGGATTCCCCTGGAATCCCACACAGGTGCTGGTGTACCCGGCAGCATCCCGGAGAATCTCAGGCAGCGTCGCTACCTCCGGGCGCAAGGGCCCCACGTGACGCAGAGCCACGACCTGGGTGCTGAAGACATCCATGCCGGTGAGCATATTGGAATAGCCGCTGGTGGTGGGAATGTGCGGGCTGTAGTAGCGCTCGAAGAGTGTCCCCTCTCGCGCGAACGCATCCATATGGGGTGTCGTCAACCGTGGATAGCCGTAGGTACTCATATGGTCCGCAAGCAACGAGTCGATGCCGATAAACACGATATTCGGCGGTCTGCGTCTTCCTGATGGCATAAATGTCCCTCCTAGTCTCTTAAGATGGGAATACGATACACAGGGGTGAGATGATGCCGGGGCGCCGGGCAAAGACAGGGGTATCGCACACTACAGACACACACGACACCAGAGTGCGGTGCGGCGCCCGCCTCCCGGATAGAGCATCTGACTTCATCCATTGTCCACTAAGCCTATCATGAGATTAGGACAATTGCATTAAAAAAAGTGCCCGATAGTATAAGAGAATTGCCAATTCGATCTCCCGACCCTATGATGGCAGGCATGATGGACACCCGGCACATACTCAGCGACTCATTCTTCACGGAACCGGACCTGCCGCTCTCGCTCCGACTCACCCATCAGACCGATCTCCGCCCCCATATGCACACCTTCATCGAGTTGGTTATGGTAGTGGCCGGCAGTGGCACTCACGTGATCCAGACCGAGTGCTGCCCGATCACGGTGGGCGACGTCTTTGTCATCCCTCCGTATACGCCGCACGGTTACACGGACACCGACGATCTGACCATCTACAACATCCTCTTCAAAGAGCAGATGTTCCGCCGTTTCCAGGAGGAGCTGGGGCTGATCCCAGGATTTCACGGGCTGATCTACCTTGAGCCCTACTACCGTTCGGTCCGCGGTTTCGCGGGTCGGCTGACGCTCACCCCCGACCAGATCGTGCAGGCGATGTCGCTCGTCACGCGTCTGGAGTACGAATGGGACAACCGTTACGATGGTCGCAAGATCATGATCGAGAATCTCTTCATCGAATTGCTGCTTTTCTACTGCCGGAGCTTCTCGGCGGACGCGGGCCCTTCGACGCGCGTGATGCCGGTGGCACGTGCCATCGGCTACATGAACCGGCATTTCGCCGAACCCCTGTGCCTTGAGGATCTGGTCACCGTCGCCAATATCTCCAAACGCAGTCTCATCCGCCACTTCAAGAATACGACGGGCCATTCGCCCATGCACTATCTCCAGCGGGTCAGGGTCGCCAAAGCACGCGCGATGCTACAAAGAGGGGACCGGTCGATCACACAGGTGGCCATGGATTCAGGCTTCAACGATCCTGCCTATTTCTCGGCTGTCTTCAGCAGGCATACCGGTGTGTCCCCGAGCCGGTACGCGACCGTGGCAGAGCGAGGTCTGTCGGGTTCGTCGATCGATTCCGTTACCCCCTAGCCCGGTCAGCGGGCCCGTAGCGGGTCGCGAAGTGCGACTGGCAGCTCACGGCCTTCATAGTTCCTTCGCGGTCCGGGCCATCGCCAGCAGATTAGCCACGGACACGTTCGGCAGCAATGCCTCGTGGCTGGGTGAGACCACATACCTCGGGCCGAAAACCGCCTTCAGCCGCCGCACTTCGGCAACCACCTCCTCCGGCGTGCCAAACGGCAGCAGACGCTGGGTGTCCACACCGCCAATGAAAACCAGTTTCTCTCCGTACTTGCGCGCCAGGGTTTCCGCATCCATGCCTTTGGCCAGTGCCTGAAGCGGATGCAGCCCGTCGACGCCAGCATCAATGAGGGCGGGAATCGTCTTCTCGATGGCACCGCACGAGTGCAACACGACCTTGTAGCCGTGCGACTTGGCTTGTGCTGTGAACTTCACAAAGTATGGCAGCACAAAACGCGCGAAAAGCTTCGGACTGATGAGTAGATCCAACTGTGTCCCGAAGTCGTTGCCAAAGAAATATGCATCCATCCGTTGCCCCACGACGGCGAAGTAGCGCCGGTTGGCCTCCAGGTAAAACTCGACGACGTGTTCCGTCACCGCCTCGACTACCGCCGGGTCGGTGTACATCTTGACGAAGTAGTTCTCCATCCCGAAGAAATCTGCCACCACGTGGAAGAACGGCGACCACATGCCGGAGAGGACGTACAAATCGTGTTCCCTTGCCCGCCCAACTTGCGCCAGCACCTCAGAGAAATCCAGATAGTCGGGGTTGGGCCAGTCGAAAGCCTCGACCTCTGCCACACTCGTGGCCTCGGCAAAGACCCCTGGCTGATTCAGGCTCGTGCGGACTCGCCCTCCCAGCACGTCGAACATTGGCCGCCCGTCGGGATGGTGCCAGGCACTGTCACCATAGACCCACACGAAATCATCACCAAGCGCCAACGACAACCCCATATCATCCTCTACCCCGAAGTACGGATAGTAGATCTCGGTTGTCTCAGCGTGCGGGTTGCCGTGCCAGAAGCCACAGCGATCAGCACCACCGCTGAAGATCGCCTCCATTCTTTGTCGACCGCTCATTTCACTCATGCCAGATTCCCTGTCCGAAGGCTACGTGCCCGTGACCGAAATCACGCGCGCACACGATCCATCTGCACGATCGCTACGCGACCTCGGAGTACAGATGTCTCCCGATGATGTGGGACTGATACTCGGGGCTGAGATCGACGAAATAGGCACTCCATCCCCACACACGCACGATCAGATTGCGATGCTGCTCCGGATGAACGCGGGCGTCCAGAAGATCCTCCACCCTGACCGCGTTGAGTTGTAGCTGCTGGCATCCCAATCGCGCGAAGGCACGCACATACATGGCAACAGACCGGATCGATTCCTCATCACTGAAGACCGTGTCGGAGAGCTCTACCGTGATGGGACCGCCATTGCAGATACGTCCATAGTCGATCTTGCTGAAGGACTGGAGGACCGAGGTCGGCCCGGAGACCCGCGCATTGTTTGCAGGCGCCAGGTTCGCACTGAAATAGTCGCCGCGCCGCCGGCCGTTGGCCGTCGCCCCCACGACAGGCTCGCGCATGCCCTCGCGTCCCCGGGCCAGCCAAACATAGTACATCGCTGAACCTGTTCCAGGTCGTACACAACCGCCGCGGCCATTGTCCTTCACCGCTTCACAGGCGTCGGCAAAGGCGTCATAGAGCCAGACCAGCTCTCGATCCGCGGCGTCGTCGTTGTTGCCGACCTTTGGCGCCCGGTTGGACAGCCGCGCCCGCAGGCGCTCGGCATCGGCGAAGTCGGTGTCCAATGCTGTGAGAAGCTCGTCGGGGGAAACGCTGCGATCCTCGAAGACACACTGCCGTACGGCGGCCAGCGAGTCGGCGCCATCAGCGGACCCGGCGCCGTGGATGCCATAGTTGTTGTATCGCAAACCTTTAGAAAGATCGCGCCCCTGACCGAGACACCCATCCATCAACACCGAGTAATACGGCGCGGGCGCCAGGATCAGGTTGGCATAGGCATCCGTGAGCGTGGCGACCTGAGCTCCGATTTCCGCGCGAACGCTCTCCAACACCTCATCGTAGGGTCCACCGGACGCCAGCACTGAGCGGATGCCGGCATCGACCGCCGCCGGGAAAGAGACCGCCCCGATGTTGACGACTTCCATTCCCTTGCCCGGGATGATGAACTCCCAGCAGGCCGCCACCGTGAAATCGCGGGCATCCGCCAGATCGTAGCCATGAGCGACCAACGCGGGGATGACAACCGCGTCGTTGGAGTATTGGGGGAAGCCCAGTCCCTTGCGGGTCAGGTCGGTCGCGAGTTCCAGTAGCGCCAGATCCGTGTCGGGGTTGATGCGCAGGTTGATCTTGGGGTCGATCACGTTGGTCGCCAGCGCCACCTCGAGGGCCAACCACGTCAGCCCGTTGACGCCATCCCCACCATCCGGGCGCACCCCGCCCAGCGTCAGTGTCTGACCGTTGTCGCCCTGCTGGACGCCCGGATAGAGATCGCTGTCCTTGTTCAGCGAGAGGAAGAACTCGGCAAGCAGTTCGCCGGCGCTGTCCATAGTCTCACGGCCCGCCTCGAGGTCAGCCTGAAGATAGGGCCACATATATTGATCGAAGCGGCCCAGGCCCACATGATTGTGTCCGCTGAGCCAGACCACGGCCTGCAGCAAGCGCAGCGCCTGCAGCGCTTCCCAGAACGTGCGCGCTGGACGCGCAGGCACCTGTCGCAAGATCTCGGCAATCTCAGGGCGGTCCTGCGCAATGGCAGTGTCGGCGTACCGGGCAGTCAGATCGAGGACCGCATCGATCGTCTCGATGGCCCCATCCAGAAACGCCACAGCCTCTGCCCTCGCCCGAGGGGCGTCCTCCTCCCTGCGCTGTCGCGTCTCAAGAGCCAGCTCCCGGCGTCCCAGCAACCCTGTGGAGAGAACCATGCCCCAGTCGGCGCAGATGTTGCCGATGGTGCCCAGTTCATGCACGCAGCCATCGCACTTGATCGCTTCCCACTCCGCCTTGCTGTAGACGGGCGGCACCGCCGGCAGCGTCCGCGTGAAGACGATCCTCTCGTCCGGCGCGATGACCGGGAGCTCGGCCTCACACATACGCCGGGTCAGTCGTGCCGATCGCTGCATCCCGGATAGGCCAAGGGCTTCACACTCTGAGAGGACGTCGGGAGATTGCGCTTGACGCCACTGCAGATGGTCGCCGCGCCGCACGCGGTCCCGCATTCCCACCAATCGATCACTCAAACTGTACACGCTTGCGTCCTCCTACCAAGCCGGCACCCACCGGAAAAGAGCATCCGGACCGGCACCATCAGCGATATCACGGGCAGACGGCCCGGAACCCAATTCCCCAATGTCGACGTCGCGGGCACGTAGCCCGGACACATCGATTGTACCACCGCGTCCTCGATCTGCCGGTCTACCACCGCCGGATCATAGATCCGGCTCGAACATACAAAGCGCCCTCCTACACCGTTCCAGGCGGATCTGTGATCCGCTGGACAACGAACAGGAGCAGCTCGGGACGCGCTACCTCTCACCAGATAAGTTCCCGGCGGATCGCGCGTTTGATGCCAGACGCAGAACGGTGAAGGAGTACCCGGGGAAAACGTGCTCCAGATCGCCGCCATCCCATGCCGCCATCCCCTCCTCCGGCACGATCCGGTCGGGCGCCTCAGGCGTGTTCTCCGCATCCAGCGGTCCGGTCAGCGTGGTCACGGAGACCTCGCCGGCGACGGGCTCTCCGCCCTGCAGTTTGAGCGTGCCCCCGACAGGCTCGGAACCCAGGTTGAGGATCTTGAGGACGACGACGTCCCCGGCCTCGCTGCGCGTCGCCACGACGTTGAGCGTGTCAGGTGCATCCAACGTCTCCGATTCCACCAGAAGCGGCTGGTAGGCACGCGAGAGCATCTGTTGAGCGTAGTAGGGCGGCATACCCCAGACCTGTGATTGTGTGAAGAAAACCTGACCCTGATCCCACGCGTTGTCGTTCTGCTGCCACGGCTGCAGGCAGTTGGCCGCACTGTCCAGGACCACCAGCCTCAGACGCTCGAAGGTCATGATGGTGTGGACGTGACCGAGAGCGCGCTGCAGATCGTGACGCCCTCCGTTCTCCTCGAGCACGCAGAGCCCGATCCGGTTTTCAGGGTCCGCCTCGTCGATCACACGCCGGATGAGCGAGAGCCCCTCCGCGGCGTCGTGGGCGTCCATCAGGTCGTCCCCATTGACGTGGACGTCCCACAGGACCTCAAACCCGCGAACCGCCTCGACGACCCTGCGGATGCGCTCGACGTTCTGCGGGTCGCGGAGCGAGCCATCGCCGTTCGCCCACAGCCCCGCGCCGAGGATCGGCACGATCGCGGGGTCCGCCTCGTACAATGCCGCGACGGTCGATCGGATCCGCGCGGCGTAGGCCAGATCGACCAGGGACGGCAGCCCCGGCCCGCGGCGCGCGTGTTCCTCGTTGCCGATCTGTATGTAGCGCAGACCGAAGGGCGCCGGATGCCCGTCCCGCGCGCGTAATGCGCCCCACGGCGTGTCCACCTGCCCGTTGACGTATTCGACAAAGTCACGAAGATCCCGGATCGTCTCCATCGGGTTGAGCGTCGGCACACAGACAAAGCCCGCAGCCTCACAGAACGCAATGTAGTCGATGATGCCGAAGCCATTGCTGTTGTAGCGGTAGAACGTGCCCCGGTACGGGGGGCGATCGTGTCGCGGCCCGATCATCTTCTTCCAGCGGTAGCCCGACCCCGGCACTTGCTGCTCGTGCGCCCAATCGGTATTGATCATATACCCGCCGTAACGGAGGAGCGTCAGCCCCTGCTCGACGAGCGCCTGGCCGATGTCCCTGCGGACCGGCAACCCGTGAAACCTTCCCCACGGGCCGGGTTCGAGACAAACGTAGTCGACCCACACCGTAGCGGGCGCACTTAACAGGACCTCAAACTGTGCGATTTCACCGCTATCAGTGCCGCCGGTGGTATCGATGGCGTACGACACGACGTGCCATTGCCCATCCGCGGGCACGTGCACCACCGTCTCACCATAGGCGACGGTATCGGCCGTATCTGTGACCAGAGCCAGGCGCAGGTGGACGGCAACCGTGGCATTCACGTCGCGACCAGGCATGTCTGCCGCGGCAACCAATGTCCCCTCATACCGGCGGCCGGCGACGACGTGCATCCCCCACCGGTTAAGCCCCCGGTTCTCGATGCCGACCTCGCCGTCGCCGCCGGCAAACTCGATCCGCTGGCTACGCACCCCGCGCCGCGCACGCATTTGGGTGGCCTTAAGTCGTCCCCGTGCGGTGCCGCGCCGGAAGGGCTGCCAGGAACGGATCTCGGAGCTGGTCCGAAGGTGTTCGCGCTCCGCCAGACAACTCACCGTGCCCTCCAGGCCCTCGAAGGCGGGCGTCAGGTCGGGCCGGATGTCCATCGGCTCTTCTTCAAAACTCTCACCGAAGATCATCTGGCTGTAGATGCCGCCATAGACCTCGTGGTTCACATCCTCCAGACAGGCCCCCGTCAGATAGCGGGATATCGTCCCGAGGACACGTTCGGGATAGACGTCAATCGCGACCAATTGGTTTCTCCTTACCGTGAGGCCTTTGGGGGTTCTGATTCTAGAAGACTGTTGCTTGAGCAGAGAACCCCAAAGGCCTTCCCGTTATGTTGCCGCCTTGCGGCAGTACTCCTCAAATAACCTGACGTAGATGCGGTATTCCTCCAGCGACACCTCGGGCGGCGTCTGGTGATCGACCGACGGTATGTAGCCGCCGGAGCGCATCACGGGCAGGAGCCGCTCGAACTCGGCGCGCATCGCTGCCTCGCTGCGGAACATCACCATCTTGTCGTAGCCCCCCATCATCAGGAACTCGGGATAGTCGCGGCGAATCTTCGCGATGTCCACACCCGCCTGACGCTCCAACGGATAGACGCCCTCAATGCCCGCGTCCAGCATCCAGGGGATCATCTTGCTGATGTCGCCATCGCTGTCGATCAGCACCTTGACCCCGTAATCCTTGATGTGCGGGAGCACACGCCGGTAGTAGGGCAGCAGAAAGGTGTCAAAGGCGCCGCGGGAGAGCATCGGGCCGTGGTTGTAGGACATGTCCTCCCCGAACCCCACCATGTCCGGGCGCAGCACTGGGAAGAGCGCCTCGACGGCCCTAATGCAGAAGTCGGCCAGGTCACTGTTCATCCGGTGCATCAGCGCGGGTTGGTCGTAGAAAGCGTAGAAGTGCGGCTCGATCCCGAACAGCGTCCGCGGGAACCAGAAGAACCCGTCCAGCCATAGGCGGAGTATAACCTCGCCCCGTTCGTGCTTGGCGTTGAGAGCGCGAGCGGCGTGGATCGCATCCTCAATGATGGCATCCGTGTAGAGGTAGGGCAGGATCGCCTCGTAGGACGCCTCGTCAGTGATGATCGGGCCGCCGTGGGTGGTGGGGCCGGGGCAACCCGCCCCGCGCGCACCTGCGTTGATCAGGAGCATCGGATCAAGGCGGAAGTAGGTCTGCGACGCCTCGTGGTCCATCCCAACGGGCAATCCCTCACCCTCCCACCGCCGGATCGTCTTGATCCCACCACGGCGCCCACTCGACCATCGGGAGCCGGTCGGCAGGGCGGCGGAAGTTGAGGACGTCAAGGAAGCGCTGTCGAGGCGTCATCGTCACACGTATCGCCCGTACCGGTGCGCCGCTTCATACATCGCGACAACGTTCTCGGTGGGCGAATTGTCCTGGATCTGGTGGGTCGGCGAGAGCGCGTAGCCGCCGCCGGGCATCATCACCTCCAGCGTCTGCGCGCACGTTCGCCACGACCTCCTCCACGGTTCCGTAGGCCAACGGACCGGCGGTCGAGATGCAGCCGTGAAAGGCCAGCCGGTCGCCATAGCGCGACTTGAGATAAGCCGGCGCCATGTCCTTTGCCTCCGGCTGCAGCGTGTCGACGACGTCGATCCCAATCTCGATGAAGTCGTCGAAAGCCCAACTGCTGGAGCCACAGGAGTGGATGGCCACCGGAATGCCGAACGACTCACCCAGCGCCGCGAACTTGCGGTGCCACGGCTTGATGTGCTTGCGGTAGAGCTCGCGGGCTGATCAGAGGGCCGCGCTGCGTGCCGAGGTCGTCGCCGAGCCACAAGACGTCGATGCGCCCCTTCGCGACCTCCAGTGTGCGCCGGGTGACCTCCAGCAGGATGTTGCTCTTGCGCTCTACGTAGCGCAGAAAGACCGGATCATCGGTGATCAGATCGACCATCACCTGCTCCATGTTGCGGATCATCCCGGTGGCGTTGATCACGTCGGGCAGCCCAGCATTGCCTGCGACGATGCCGTAACCGCGCCAGTCGATCGCAGGCCGCGACCACAGCGTCGTAGTCGTAGTCGTCGGGTGAGGGCATCGGCCAGGCCTCGACCTCCTCCAGCGTGGCGTCTCGGAGGGGAAAATCGCAGTAGTCCCAGTACCCCCCGGATTCGTGTTCGACGTACCGCGTGCGCACGCCCCAGCAGGGATCGACGTGGCGATCGGGCACCTCGGGGTGCAGACGCGGCCCGACGTAAGGCGGACCGACCGACCTGAAGTCCACGCCGAGAGCCTGGCGCAGCCCCTCGTCATCGGTCGCGTCCAGGCCGAAATGAGCTCTTCAGCCGAGCGTCGATACCCGGATTGGAGTAGTAGTTGATGGGTACACGGTCCGGCTCCTGGCGCGCAAAGGCGGTCAGCACGCGCTCCCTCGACGTCATCGTTTGCGTCATTCTGTCTCCTCTCACCCAGTCATTCCATCACAGCGACGGACCGCCCCCTGAGGGTGAAGGCCGCATCCGCGCCTGCCAGAGCATCGCAGATCAGCCCCCAGCTTAGTCCGCTTTCGTGCTTGGCAACGGAGAGGGGGATCGATCGCGCCCCTACGCAGAGACTGCGTGGGTCAGCAGACGATGCAGGTTGTCGCCAAGGATCAGCGCTTTCTCGTCCTCCGGGACGAAGTCACAGTGCTCCCGGAAAGCGTCAAGAGCCTGTCGGTAGGTCATATGCGACCGGACGACAGGGTAATCGGACCCCCAGCACAGACGCTCGGCGCCGTACCGCTTATAGATCGCGCGCACGAGCCAGTGCGCCGCGGCAAAGGGGTATTCGCACGCTCTCCCCGGTCGCGTAGTAGAACCCCGACAACTTGATATAGACGTTCGGACAGCGCGCCGATATCAAGATCTCGCTCAGGTCCTCGTAAGGCGGTGCCTCATCAGCCGTGGGATGCCCGAGGTGATGGCACAGCACCGGCACGGTCGGGAAGCGTTCCGCCACCGCCCGGATCGCCGTTCTGCTGGTGCGGGTAACAGCTCAGGCTCGCAAACAAGCCGAGATCCGCGGCCGCCGTGAACAGCGCCAGCCCATCATCCGACACCAGCCAGGCGCCATCGTCACTCCGCGCCAAGTAGTGGGTGAAGCCCTTGATCGGCCAGCGGTCGGCCATCTGCCGCAGCCGTTGATCGGCGCCGGGCACGTGATAGGTCGACGACCAAGCGCTGTCGAGATCCGCAATCTGGTGCAGGCGCCCTGGATACGCCGCGACGTGGTCGGCGACATACGCGTTGTTGTCGGGATTGTGATCAATCTGCGCACAAACCACGAGCGCCTGGTCGATGCCGTGCGCATCCATCTCGTGAAGAAGCTGCTCAACCCGGCCGCGCTGCTCCGGATCGGGCACTTCAGGCCGGTACGGCCAGTAAGACCACGCATGACAGTGACTATCGATAATCGGCATAATGAGGCTCCTTCGGAAGCAGACAGCTTTCAGCTTTCAACGGGAGTAAGGAGTAGGAAGTAGGCTGCGAAACTTACTCCTTACGCCGTACTCCCTACTTCCGCCTCTCGCCGACCGCTGAAAGCTAACAGCTGACCGCTCTAATCGTACCGCTCGATCCATTCCTCCCGGATCTCCAGCCCGAAGCCGGGCGCGTCGTTGGGCACGAGCCAGCCGTCTTTGGCGATGGCCTGCCCGGGCAAGCGCGCGGCCTCCTCCAGCGGAACGCCGGGCGGCGAGGCGACGAAATACTCACCCCACGGCGAGGAAGGCGTGGCGAAGGTGAAGTGCTGGCCGAAGGGCGTGACGGCCCCGCCATGCAGGATCACGTGGATGCCGCCCGCGTCGGCCGCCGCTGCGATCCGGCGGACGGTCGTCATACCGCCGCACCAGTTGATGTCGGGCTGCAGGATGTCGACGACGTGGTGGTTGATCGCCCACTGGAAGGGAACGTGGCTGTACCAGTGCTCGCCGGTCGCCAGGGTCTGCCAGGGCAGGCGTTCTCGAAGCGCCACGTGCGCGTCGAAGTCCTCCGGGATCAGGCACTCCTCCATCCACTTCAGCCGGTAGGGGCGCAAGACCTCGGCAAGGCGCACGGTGTACTCGACGTCAAAGGCCATCCAGCAGTCGAGCATCAGTTCGGCCTCGTCGCCGATGATCTCGCGCGCCTTCGCTACGAAGGCTTCATTGCGCCGAATGCCGTCCCACCCGTCCGCGGGCCCATACGGGCACGCCAGCTTGAATCCCCTGAACCCCAACTCCTTGTACCAGTCGACGTCATTGCCCGTCGCGTAGCAGAAGATGCGATCCTTCTGCGGGCCGCCGAGCAGGCCGTACACGGGCTGCTCGAGCAGCTTCCCCTTCAGGTCCCACAAGGCCAGATCGATGCCGCTGATCGCGTATGAGGCCAGGCCGGTCGTCCCATAGGGCTTGGTCATCCGGAACATCAGGTCCGCATGGAAGTCGGTCGCCAGGCAGTCCTCGCCCACCATCTGCGACGCGAGATGCTCGACGACGGGCGCCAGCGCCCTGGCATAGGAGAGCGTGCCGAGCCCCCAGGTGCCGTCCTCAGCCGTCACCTTGACCCAGGCCCCCTCCCAGCGGGGCAGCCACAGGCTGCGGTGCGCTTTGACCTTCGCGTACCGCGACATCGGGTTGGCCACCTCGGCCTCTGTGTTCCACGAGGGGCGCCGGGGCGTCGTCTTGGCCTCGTGGCGGGGGAGATTGACGCGTACGACGCTGATATCGGTGATCTTCATGTAGCGTCCTCCTTGATAAGTAACCACCATTCTCTGCAGAACCGGAAGCTGTGCAACCCAACACCTCCTGCAACCTTGCCGCGTCGACGGCCTTGGCCGAGCCGGCAAGGACCAGCATACAAAATCCCGTGTCCACGGCCTTTGCAGGCCTGGATGTCGAAGCCGTGCCTCCGATCCAAGATGAAAGGGTATACTTAGCGCAGATCCATGGCGGCACGCCCTACCAGCCGAGAGGAGATTCGTATGACCGACACGATTCGTGTTGTCCTGGCCGATGATCATGTCCTCGTGCGCGAGGGCATCCGGCAGTTTCTTGAGGAAACAGAGGATATCCAGGTCATCGGCGAGGCAAGCAACGGCGCGGAGGTCCTTCAGTTGATCGAGGAAACCAGCCCGGACGTGGCTGTGCTGGACATCCAGATGCCCGAGGTCACCGGGATCGAGGCTACCCGCCGCATCAAGCAACATTTCCCGGATGTCCAGGTACTTATTCTGACGGCACACGATGACGACCCCTACATCCGCGCGCTGCTTCGGGCCGGGGCCGATGGCTACGTGCTCAAGACCGCCACGTCCGAGGAGTTGGTCAAAGCCGTGCGGGACGTCCATCACGGCCTCACGGCCCTGAGCCCGGAGGTCGCCACCGCGGTCGTCCGGCAGATGAGCCACGAAGTCCCGCCGGGTGCTGCCGACCAGGTCGAGCCGCTAACCGAGCGTGAGATCGACGTGCTGCGGCTCGCGGCCCAGGGCATGACCAACCGCGAAATCGGCCAGGAACTGGGGATCAGTCACCGCACAGTCCAAGGCCACCTGGCAAATGTCTACGAGAAACTAAACGTCAGCAGCCGCACCGAGGCCGTCACCGAGGCATTTAAGCGCGGCTGGATTACCATCGAATAGCGCTCGCCATGAAAAAGCTCTCACGCTGGATGCGTTCCCTGCAAGCACAGCTGATCCTCTGGGCGATTCTGCCGTTCACGCTCGTAATCATCGGTCTGGCCTTTACAGGTGTCTACTCACACCAGAGGGTGATGCAAAACTTTGTTGTCGAACGTGACATGCTGATGGCAAAGCTGATCGCGCTGCGGCTGGAGGATGCTCTGTCGCGCGGAGACCTCTCCCCAGGCGGTGAGGATCTTGCGGCCTGGCTGCCCATCACCACCGGGGAGCTGCCGGGTGCTGTGTGGATCGTAAACCGCGATGGTCGCCTCATCGCAGACAGCGATGGAGGCATCGGCAGCTCGGTTGTGGGCGCGCCCGGCGTGGCGGAGGCCCTCCGTCAGCCGGAGGGTGCTGTCATCGTCCCCAACACGCCGTCGGGGGCGCTCATCGTCACCTACGCCGCTGTTCGGGGGGCCGAATGGCACATCATCATCCGGGAGCCCGCACAGGACCTGATCGGCCCTATCCTCCGATTCTCGAGCCTCGGACCCATCGCGGCTGCTATCGCAGCAGGCCTCTCTATCCTCATTCTAACCTTCGGCTGGCGCACCATCGTTCGGCCCTTACAGCGCCTCTCCAAGGCAGCCGGTCAAGTGTCGTGGGGGAACCACGCGCTCATTGGCGAGGATCCCGGAGGCGTAGCCGAGATCGGGGAGCTTCACCGCACGTTGTCGGAGATGGTGCGCCGCCTGGAGGGCTACCAGGCCGGCGTGCTCGACTACCTGGATGCAGTCACCAAGGGGCAGGAAGAGGAACGGGCGCGACTGGCCCGCGACCTCCACGACGGGCCGGTCCAAAGCCTGATCGCGCTAAACCAGCGCATAGAGATGGCCCGCCATCGGATCGAGCGGGACGACGTCGCCGGTGCCGCGTCGCTGCTGGGTACGCTGCGGACGGCCGAGGTTGGCGTGATCGACGACCTACGACGCACGATCAGCGCACTCCGTCCGGCTTACCTGGAGGATCTCGGCTTTGTGCCTGCCCTTGAGATGCTGGTAGAGGCGGCAGACGCGCGCAGTGCGAGCCAGGTGAGGCTTGAGGTAGGGCCCGGCCCGCGGCGGCTCCCGCCGGAGACCGAGCTTGCGGCCTATAGAATCACCCAGGAAGCCCTCAGCAATGCGCTTCAGCATGCCTCTGCCAGCAGCGTTACAGTCAAGGTAGCGTGGACTGAGCAGGGGCTATCGCTGGCGATTGAGGACAATGGCGTCGGCTTTCAGCCCGCCGCGCGGCTGGACGCCTACACTCGAGGCGGTCACTTTGGTCTCGTTGGGCTACAAGAACGCGTCAGGCAACTGCGAGGCACGCTTCAGATCCGATCGGTGCCCGGCGCGGGAACCACCGTCTCGGTGGGCCTGCCCGACGTCCGCTAACCTTCGCAAGGTTTCGGAAGCCTTGCGAAGGTTCGGGCATCGCGTCACCCCGCCGAATGGCGGTGTCATCGCCACACCGTTCTGCCCTGCCCTCCTGCCCTCATCCCGGATAGAGTAAGGGCAAAGCTCAGTGCCCGGAAGATCCACCCCGGAGCGGCTGCAGTCGGAGGGAGAGCGAAATGAAGTCAGCGGTTTGGTTTGGTGTGGGAGTGCTGGTGACAATAGCGGTCGTGGGCACCATCCTGCTCGGTGGATGGGCCCTATCACGCGGACGCGGCTGGTCGATGCCGGTGCTTGGCAGCCCAGGAATGATGGGCACCACAGGTTACCGGGACACATGCGACGGGGATGCATCTGGCATAGGAGCCGGGAGGATGTGGGACGACACGCCGGGGGCCGTGGCGACGGTGTGCTCTGCAGATAGCGTCGACGGATCGCGATCGCCGCAGAGTCTCACCCTCGGGCAGGCTCAGACCACGTTCGAGAGCTACCTGGCGAGCATTGGGTATGGCAATCTCCGCGTCGTGGAAGTCATGGAGTTTGATCTGAACTACTACGCGATCGCGCAGGAATCGGATACCCACATCGGCGCCCTGGAGCTGCTTCTCGACAAGTCAAGCGGGGTTGTGAGTCCTGAGATCGGGCCGGATATGATGTGGAACGCCAAGTTCGGGATGCGCGGTCCCGGCGGCATGATGGGCGTCGCACAACAGGGCGACAACACGATCTCGGCGGCCGATGCATTGACCATCGCCCAGCAGTGGCTAGACGCGCACCACCCAGGTGAGACCGTTGAGGATGCCGATCCGTTCTACGGCTACTACACAATTCACACCGAGAGCGGCGGCGAGATCGCCGGGATGTTGAGCGTCCACGGCACTACGGGTCAGGTCTGGTACCACACCTGGCACGGCGACTTCATCCAAATGACGGAAGAGCCAGCGTCGGCGAACTGACCGACCGAAGGCATTCCGCGATCGGCAGAGACCTTTGGAGTCTCCCTGTAGAGAAGGAATCTACACGACAAGGTAACTCCAAAGGTCTTTCCTGCATCCGCGGCCTACCTCAAGGTTCACCCCGAACAGACAGGCCCCAGCGCCAAGATACTCTCCACGAGGTCCTGTCGATTGCGCTCGACACACGGCATCCACCGGGTCAGCAGGAGCCCTGAGCCCCCGGCGCGTTTCACGGCCTCGCGCATCTCTGCGACCAGAGCCGCGTCGCGCCCAGGGGCGCCCCAGACCTCGAAGCCTGCCTTACTGATCCGTCTGAGGGTCTCCTCCGGCGCCCCACCGTAGTCCCAGACGACGTGGACGATAT
The DNA here is from genome assembly GCA_963775195.1 of uncultured Chloroflexia bacterium. Taxonomy (GTDB): domain Bacteria; phylum Chloroflexota; class Anaerolineae; order B4-G1; family SLSP01; genus PWVB01. The sequence continues at coordinate 646,521 of CAVZIC010000013.1, read as the reverse complement.
CCTTCGAGACGATAGCCTCGGCCAAGAGCGACTTATCCCGATGGATCGCCGCCTGCGGATACAGGCCGGCCGAGTCATTCCAGATCACCGTGCGCAGCCCGCGCGTCGCCAACCCGGCGTGCAGCGTGTTGATCGCGGCAACGTACTGGCCGTAGCTTCGCCAGTGGTCCTCGTCCATCCCGACGTGGAAGAACCGCGCCGGGTGCACGACCTCGATGAGTTCGTCGACAACCTCGAACGCCAGCTCCCAGTACTCGTCAGTGTCGAAGAGCATATTGTGAGGACGGAACCAGTCATTGTGATGGTGAAGCCCGCTCTGGGAGAAGTTGAGTTTGGGGACCACCTCGATCCCGTGACCGCCCGCCCGGGCGACAAGCTCCGACAGCGCTGTCATCGCCACGCTATAGGGGCGAGCAAGCTCGGGGTGTGAGGCGTAGCGCACGCCGTCGGCGATGTCCACCGCCAACAGGTTCATGCCGGCCTCCGCCATAGCATCCACCAGATCCAACCCAAGCGCCTGGTCGAACGGCTGCTCGCCGTCCTTTTCCGCCCACCACCGCGGGTCGTAGTGCGTGATGTGCAGCAGATAGCCCCGGACCGGCAACACACCGCCAGAGGAACTCTCACGATTCGTCATCTTGTACACCTCCTTATGCGCTTACGCAGTTCTGCACGATCCTCCAGTTATAGGGCGACTTGCCGATTATGTGAAACACACTTGAGCAGCGACAAGCCCTGCACCTACATCCGCACGCCGCTGACACTGTAGGTGTAGCTTCCGAGTTGACGGATGGCGCGAACGGTCCTATGGTGAGGTCATCGTTTCCTGAAGCGAGCACATCACCGGGAGGCAATCTCATGAAGATCACCGATCTGAAGTGCGCCATCATCGGCCAGAATCCTGTCGTTCGCATCGTGACCGATGAGGGCATCGACGGCTATGGCGAGGCGGAGAACTCCAAGCCCTACCTAAAGCCACACGTGCTGTTCTACAAGCAATACTTGCTTGAGGAAGACCCCACCGATGTGGCACGTGTTGTACAGAAGATCCGCCGGATGGGTAGCTTCAAGCCCTGGGGAAGCTCGGTCAGTGCCATCGAGATGGCGCTCTGGGACATCGCCGGCAAGGCAGCGGGCCTGCCCGTTTACAAGCTCCTGGGCGGCAAGGTACGTGACAAGGTGCGCTGCTACAATGGCGGGATCCGGTTCGGAATGAACGGCTACTCGCCCGACGACTACGCCGACAATATGCAGAAGATGAAGGATTCCAAGGAGCACTTCGGCTATATCAAGCAGGGCGTCGGTTTTCACAGCCGAATGCCCTATGAGGTCCCAGACTTCTTCTACGGCACGCTGGAGCACGGCGCGCCGCATGCGAACCGCGGGCTGTTAACCGAGAAGGGGCTCAACCACGTCATCGCCTGCGTCGAGGCGATGAAGGACGTCCTCGGTGACGAGGTCGGCCTGGCGCTGGACTGCGGCCCTGGCTGGACACTGCCCGATGCGATCCGGCTGGCAAAGGCCCTTGAATCCATGCGCATCATGTGGCTGGAAGACACCATCGCCGGCGACTATACGCCCTACACGATGGCGGATACGTACCGTGAGCTGACCATGAGCACATCGACACCGATTCACACGGGCGAGCAGATCTACCTCCGCGAGAACTTCCGCGAGCTGATCGAGACGCACGCCGTCAACGTCATCGGGCCCGATCCGGCCGACATCGGCGGCATCGCAGAGCTCAAGTGGGTCGCCGAGTACGCTGATCTACACGGAATCCTGATGGCCCCGCACGGCGTCTTCGACGGTCTGATCGGGCTCGCGGCCCACGTGCAGGTCGCAGCGACACTCCCACCCAACTTCGTGGGATTCGAATATCCGGTCGGCCGGCCCGACTGGTGGTATGACATCATCGAGGGGCTGCCCAACCCGATCGTCACCGACAGCCTGATCGACGTCTGGGACACGCCAGGGCTGGGTGTCTCCTTCAACGTCGACAAGGCTATGCAATACCTGACCGAGGAAGACAAAGCCTTCTTTGATTAGCGCACGGGACGGACTGCTCTTCCAAGAAAGCCCTTTGGGGGTTTCCTGTGTAGCCGGTGCCTGCTGGTGCAGGAAATCCCAAAGGCCTTCGCAACTAGACCAGGGGAGGACTGTATGAAGGTAACACGCGTCGAAGTCATTCAACGCACCGCGCCGGTGCCGCTGCCCTCGCCGTGGCGTGCCGCGTGGCGTGAGCCATCCGGCACGCCCGTCACAGGCCTGCGGTTCGCTATCTACAAGGTCACCACCGACGAGGGCATCGTCGGGATCGGGCCGTACACCGGCGGGAATCCCGCGCTCGCCCTGAGCGTCGACCCCTTCACGGTCGGTGACTTCTGGGCGCGCAACATGAGTGGGGTGCGCTCCGACACCTCGGGCAAGGGTGCATCCGGGCTGGAGATCGCCCTGTGGGATATCGTGGGCAAGGCCACAGAGCAGCCGGTGGCTCAGCTGCTGGGCGCCCGCACCGGCCGGCTGCCGGTCTACGCTGCCACCAGCAGGATCCTCGAGATCGACGAGCATGTGCGCCAGGTCAAGGAGCTTCAGGCGGCAGGCTTCAAAGCCGTCAAGCTGCGCCTTCACCGGCCCGACCCGTGGGAGGATCTGGCCGCCGTGGAGGCCGTGCGCGAGGCGGTCGGCGAAGACCTCCTACTCCTGGTCGACGCCAATCAGAACAATGCGTCCGAGGGATATCGCTACTGGTCGCGCCGGACCGCGCTCCAGATCGCAACGGAGCTGGATGCTCTCGACGTCTACTACCTCGAGGAACCCCTCCCCCGCCCCGACATCGAGGGCCTCGCCGAGATAGCGGCGACCGTCGACATGTTCGTCGCAGGTGGCGAGCACACGCCCACGGTCTATGACTGGCGCGAACACCTCGTGAAGGGCGCCTACGACATCATCCAGCCCGACCTGGTGATGGGAGGCAACTGCGGGATCATCGGCGCGCGTAAGGCAGCGGAGTTCGCCGACTTCTTCGGGCGGCTGGTCATCCCCCATGTGCTGCTCTCAGGAGCCAACTTCCCGCTCTGTCTGGCGCCGACACTCCACGCCATGGCAACGGTCGACAACTGCCCGATGGTCGAGTTCCCCTACGATCCGCCGATCCTGACTGAGGCAACGACGCAGAGCCTGATCACGTCGCCCTTCCGAATCGACGCAGACGGCTGCATCGCTGTCCCGACCACGCCGGGGCTGGGCGTCGAGCTTGACGAGGCCGCCCTCGGCGACGTAGAGGTCATTGCCTCAGCAGAGGCGTAGAGGCTCACAAATAGTGCCGGGGAGCCTTGGCGCCATCCGCGGCGCGAGGTCCCCGGCACTCGATGACGAGGCATGTGCTCTGACGGGTTCCTGACCCCGCATAGAGCGCGACCAGGCAGACTCACGGCAGGGTCTTCATCCCCGTGCGCGCCTTTCCGTGCGGCCCTCTCACGCAAGTCGCGTGACGTAGACGTAGTACGCGCCGACTTCGCCGCCGTCCTCCTCATAGAACGCGGTCTGTAGCCGCGTCTCCCCGGCGTTCAGATCGAGATCGAAGACGATCCCGACTTCGGCAGCGCCGATTTCTCTCTCCATGGTCTGCCCGCCCACCTGGACGCTGGCCCGCGTCAGAGGTAGTGCGCGACCACCGCCCCAACCCGTCTTGATCTCCGCCGTGAACGGCTTCAGCGGCCCCGGGATTCCCGCCACGACGGCGCGATCCTCCTCGTGCGGCCACCTCCGCAGCTCGAACCGGTACTGCCCCGTCCGCACCACATCGATCTCCCAGTAGCCATTACACCTCAGGCCTTCTCGGATCATCGACTGGTTCCAGGCACACACCACGGGATCATTGCGCCAATCGTGGGACGTCAACCGCGCCGAAACACCGGCCTCAAGTCCCACGGGGATGGGGATCGTGCCATCGAACTGCTCCGAAACGACTTCCCACCACGCATCGTACTCCGATCGTAGCTGCTTTACGACCTCGGGGTGCACGGCGGCGACATCACGGCACTGGCTCGGATCAGTGCCTATATCGTAGAGCTCGACCCCGTTAACCAGACGCCAGCGCTTCGTCATCACAGCGCTCTTCCGCCACTTGACGGGCGTGGTCAAACGCTGTGAATCGGTCACCAGGGCGCGGTCGGGCCAGCCCGACGCCTCTCCCTTCAGCAGCGGCACCAAGCTCCGCCCGTGGAACGTGTGTATGCCGGGATCGATCTCGCAGAGCTCCAGCAGCGTGGGCACGATATCGACATTCGCGGTCAACTGGGTCACGTCGCGCCCACCCGTGAAGCCTCCTGCCGGCCAATGGATAAAGAAGGGCACGCGATGGCCGCCATCATACTCAGATCCCTTGATGCCCCGCATTCCGGCGTTGTATCCCCCGATGACAAACTGCTCTGCGTCCAGCGTGGCCCCGCACGAGCTGCCGTTGTCGGTCATGAAGATAAGGATCGTGTTCTCTGCCAGACCCCACTCGTCCAGCTTCCTTCGGAGCAGTCCCAGGTTCTCGTCGATCGCCGTGATCATGCCGTAGAAGTTGGCCCGGTCCTGGTGCTCGACCCGACCCACGTAGGGATCGCTGTAGGCGTCATCCACAATGTAGGGCAGGTGCGGGGCGTTGGTACTGATATAACAGAAGAATGGCTCATCGCGGTGGTCGTGGATGAAAGTCAGCGCTTCGTTGAACCACACGTCGGTGCAGTAACCCTCAAACGGTGTCCAGACCCCGTTGACGGCGTAGGTATCACCGTTGTAGTTATTGCCCCAGTAGTCGGGCGTCTGGCCAACCCCACCACCTCCGTGAGCCACGACGTGCTGGAACCCGCGATCCTGCGGACGATATGGCTCATTGTCGCCCAGGTGCCACTTGCCGAACAGGCCGGTGATGTAGCCCCCCTCGGATAGAGCTGTGGCGAGGCTCCACTCATCCCGCCGCAGTAACGACCGCCCGCCGATGGTGTGCCACACACCGGTGCTGTTGTGGTAGTGGCCCGTCATCAGACCGGCCCGCGTCGGCGCACAGGTTGGGCCGACGTGATAATCCGCAAGTCGTACGCTGTCGCGGTAGAGCGCGTCCATCTGCGGGGTCTGGATCACGGGGTTGCCGTAGCATCCGAGATCACCGTAGCCCTGGTCGTCCGTCAAAACGAAGACGATGTTGGGTTTCGGCCTCCTACCCGCCGCTGCTTGTGCTGCCATCTATGTGTTCTTGATCTTGCTAAGGTCGCCGTCCCACGCGGCCGCCAAGACCGCGCCCATGTACTCGTCGACCATGTCAGGCGTCAGCGGCACCGGCATATTCTCGAGTTTCATCCTGAGCTGCGGGTCCTTGGCCGCGGTCAGGGCCCGCGCGATGTGTGCCTCGGTGATGGTTTCGACCTGGCTCATCGTCGTGGGCAGCCCAATCCTGGCATCGAAGGTAATCATAGCCTGAGCCACGGCCTCACCCAGGGCGCGTCCGGTCAGTGTGCCAACGTTCCCGTCGAGATAGCCGGCGTCCTGGAAGATGCGCCCGACGACGTTGAGTGGACGCTGAATCGCGGGCGCGAAGAAGACCGTATAGTAAGGGTTCATCAGCGCACACGCTCTGCCGTGGGGCATCGCGTCGACGAGTGAGAAACTCGTCAGGTGCCCGCCGTTCGTGCCACCGAGCATGATCGCATACCCACCCAGGTCCGTTGCCAATCCCAGCGCCTCCCGCCCCTCGGCATCAGCCGGACGGGCCATCGCACGAGGCAGATATTCCACCACCAGGCCGATAGCCTCGCGGGCCACCGCCTCGATGTGATCGTATTGGGGTTTGCCGACCGCCCCGTAGAGCACCTCCAACGCGTGCGAGATGCCATCCAGTGCGCCATCGGCTGTGAGCGAAGGCGGCGCCCCGAAGGTGGCCGTGTAGTCGAAGATCGACCGTGCCGGTACGATCGCATCGTCCACGATCAACTTCTTCTGACCCGTGGCGACGTTGGTGATATTGGAGTACTTCGTCAGGTGCGCGGACGAACTGGACGCCGTCTGGATCGCCACGTGGGGCGTCAGCCGCTTGCCCTGGTCCGCCACCGCTGCAGAGACAAGCCCTGTCCCGAAGTAGTCCTCGATATCTCCGCCTAATACGTGGAGCACGGTCGCGGCCTTTGCCACATCGATTGTGCTGCCGCCGCCGAAGCTCACCACCACCTCAGGATTGAGCGTGTTGAGCTCCGCCGTGACCCGTAGCAGATCTTCGATAGGTGCGTTGGGGGCAGGGCCATCGACTTCTGCCAGGATCTCCACACCCGCCTGTGCCAGAGCCTGCCGAACCGTCCGCATGTAGCCTCCCGAGCCGGGGAACGTCGTCCGGACCACGACAGCCCGGCGTCCGAGCTCTGCCGTCAGCTCGCCTACCCGCCACAACACCCCAAGCCCGTGAGTATACCGATCACCCTTGAACTCCCGGAGCAAATCCCTTGCCTTCTCAAAGCCTGCCACTCTTCACCTCCTTACCTTATCGAGGCCAAGTATAATAGGACAAGGGTTTCCCTTCAACTCCATCATGACCGCCACCCGCCAGAAGCGGTAGCCCGTCCGTACGATGCCTTCGTCGCGGGCACACCTGGCGAGACACCTACTGCGGCCATGGCAGAACGATCGCATCGTCAGGCAAGCAGGCACCGTCGCCGCCATAGGCGGCCAGCCGGGCGCCCGTGACCGGATCATACATCCCGACGACGAATGTCCCCTCTTCTAAGTCGGCGTCCAGTGCCAGCGCGTGCCGGTCGGGGACGACGTCGCCGGATAACCACCACGAGGTTGGATAGGCACCCCCTGCGGGAGGGCCATCGTGCTGGGCGATCAGCTCGCCGGATGCATCGAGCCGGTGGACGAAGACGGTGTAGTCGGTGTCCGGCACATCCTCCGCACGCCAGTACAGATCCACATAGAGCAGCTCACCTTCTCGGTGCACCTCATACGCCGCCAACCGAATGGCGGTGTCGAGCGTCGCCCCGACTCGTGCCGCCGTTGCGGGGACATCAACATCACCACGGATCCGCCACGGCCCCAGCGGTAGAGCGTCACCAAGAGTCTGATCGAAAGTCAGGAGCGCACCCGTTTCATGCAGGACGCGAACGTCAAGCCAGACCAGTGCAGGGGCAGATGCCCAGACGGGCACCGCAAGGTCGACCGGGTGCATCACAGCGTCCCCGGGACGCCACACAGAGCTGGGATAGAGCGTGCCACCCAGCCAGCGCGTGTCATCGGCGATGCGTTCTGTTGCGTCCAGCCCGCGAAGCTGAGCCGAGACCGTCAGCAGCTCATCTGGCGCTGTGTCAGCGTACCAGTACAGGTCCATCGGCACCCGGTTGCCCGGCGAGATGATACTCTCACCCATGCTGTAGCCGGTCAGGCTCACGCTCCCCACTTGCCCATCAACTACGACGGTGGCAGTTGCGGGCATGCCATTTGGACGGTAAGGAGACCTGAACGCAGGACGCAGAAGAAACCAGGGCAGCAGCACCGCCGCAATACAGCCCACGCCAACTGCACCAGCCAGCGTCCGTCGATACCAGACCGGTCGCCACTGTGACAGCCCCCAGGCCAACAGCACGCCCACAGGTGCGGCAGTTGGGAAGAGCAGCCGCCCATACGAGGAGCCGGTCTTCTGTGCCCAAAAGGTGAACGCGACGAAGTTCATCCCAATCGCGATCGCCAGAATAGCCAGTGCGCGCCTGGCAAACAGGGATTCCGCCCAGAAGCAGCCGGAACCCTGGCCCAGTGGCACCAAGGCCCTGAGCATGCCGGCAATCGCGGTGCACACCAAGACTGCCACGGCGGCGTAGAGCCACCAGGGCGCCGTTATCAGCGCCCAGCCGAAAGCGACCCAATAGGACTGGAATCCGGCCAACAACGCCTGCCAGCCGAACCGGTCGAGCGGGACCTGGATCGCCCAGTGCGGGGTTGTGCCCAGCGGATCGCCATAGCGAATCGCGTTGGCGAGATACCATCCGCCGCCGAGAAGCGCAGCCGTCACGCCAAAGGCCATCGCGCGCCCGATGCCCTTGAGCGCTACGCCGGCCTCGAAGCGAACCGGGCGCTGAACCCATGCCGATACCAGCGCGCCGAGCGCCCCGAGCGGCAGCAGCATCAGAGCACTCTGTTTCGTAAGCAGCCCTGCCCCAACCGGAATGCCCAGAACCGCCCAATGCGGCCAAGCTGCCCCCGTGCGCAGCATCCGCAGCAGCCCAAGGAATGTCACGGAAAACAGCGCATTCGTCAAAGGATCGTTGTTTACGCCGCTGTGGCTCGCCGCAAACTGAGGGTTCATCGCTACCCACGCCGCGGCGCCCAGCGCGAGCCAAACACGCTCGGGCCAGATTTCCAGCGCAATTCCATAGGTACTGAGCACGGTAACGGCGCCCAAAAGGATGGAGAGCCCGCGCAGCAACGCGACGGCTCGGACCGTCCGACTCGCCGGTAACGTCTCGTCGGGAAGATGGACGAAGACATTCTTGTTCCAGGCGTCCGATCCACGGTGGGGAGAGAAGCCCTGCGCCCAACTGGGGCTGGGGATCAAGCGGTCCACCAAGTCGTCCATCGAGTCCCACGCCGTGACGAGCGCCGCCAGGACGTGGTAGAGCGGCGGTGCATAGTAGAGTGGCGGATCGTGGTAGCCGATCAGCCAGGCCATGTTCGGCCCGGTATCCGCCCTCCTGTCTGGGATTTGGTAGGGGGGCAGTCGCCGCTCTTTGGCGATATACCGGATGACCTGGAGATGCGACGACTCGTCCGGCGACTCAAAGAGTGGCGTATTGGCGGCATATATACAGCCCAGTGCAATGTAGAGTCCGGTGATACAAATCAGGGCCAGTCGGGTGCCGTTGATCCGCCCAATCTTGCGGAGCAACCATGGCCGCAACATCACATATTGAGCCTCTCAAGTTACAGACTGGAATGGCACATTCGCGCTTCCACACAACATGCCGGCCATAGGGGTGCGGACCCCGTCCCGACACTGAACCATCGGTTCAGAGGATGATGCAAGGAGTTGGCCCTTGCACCATCCTCCGGACGAGTGCAAGGCCGGCTCTACACCTCCGCCAGAATGCGGCGGATCGCTGCTGCCGGGTCCTGACCCAGATGGAACCGGACGACACGGCGACCGGCATCGGCGAGTGCCTGATAGTCACCCAAGGCCTGAGCACGCACGAGGATGCCAAAACTCATCGAAGCCTCGGAGTCCCCCGCCCGGTCCGGAATATCCGCGTCGCGGACGGGATCAGCCGTGAACTGGATGAAGTGGCCGTTGCCGCCATCACCTTTGTGGAGTTGACCGGTAGAGTGAAGGTAACGAGGGCCATAGCCTGACGTCGTCGCAACTTGATAGCGGTCGCGAATCCAGTGACGGAGGGACTGCAGCGCCTCCGTCGTGGCCTCGGTAGGTTGAACGTAAGCCTGCAAGGCCACGTAGTCGCCCGCGCGGATCTGAGCCAGGAAGCCCACAAGTGCCTGGACCCCGACCTCGGCGGACGCGCCTTCGGGGAGCGCACCACTCTCGCGATAGGTCGCGATCATCTGACGTGCCAACACTTTGGCCGCCTCTACGTTAGGTTGGTTGAAGGGCTGGATGCCCAGGCTGTGTCCCGCCACCGCCACAGCCATCTCCCATAGAAAGACCTGCTCGCCAATGTCATATAGGTCACGCAGGTGAAGCGTGACCACAGGGTGCCCGGTTTCCGCCAGTGCGCCCAACGCCGCGTCGGCGGTGGTATCGCCGTCGAGTCGGAGGTGCACAAAGAGCCGGTCGTTACCGTAGACCTCCGGCGCCCCCAATGGCTCCCCAACCACAGGGAGGATGCCCGTGCCGGCTTTGCCGGTGCTCTCGGCAACGAGTTGCTCCACCCAATCGCCGAAATTGCCGCACGGAGGAGAGACGACCAGCGTCAGTTTGTCCCGTCCGGCCTTGGCCAGTTCGCCCAGGATGACGCCCAGTTCTGCAGCAACTGTGTCACCGGCGGTCTGCGAAGCCTCCCCTTCCCATCCCCCGCCCGTCGAGGACGAGGCTGGGTCTTGGGCATCATCGCCTATATCCATAGGGCTGAAGGGGAAGCCCAGGGCGCGCTCGAGCAGCAGCCCGATGTCGACGCCCAGCAGCGCTGCAGGAACCAGGCCGAAGTGGGATAGCGCTGAGTACCGCCCGCCGATGGTGGGAATGTTCTCGAAGACGGCGCGGAATCCAAGTTCCCTGGCCAGGGCTGCCAGCGATGTGCCGGGATCGGTGATGGCGGCAAAGTGCGCCCCGACGTCCGCGCGGCCCACCGCATCGCTCGTCGCGTTGTAGAAGTACTTGAGGAATGACAGGGTCTCTGCCGTCGTGCCTGACTTGCTGGAGGCGATGAACAAGGTCCTCGCAAGGTCGAGTGCATCGGCATAGGCCAGCACGGCACCGGGATCGGTGCTGTCGAGGACGTCCAGTCGCGGATAGCCCTTGCGACCGCCGAAGACAGTGCTGAAGACGTCGGGGGCCAGGCTGGAGCCCCCCATACCCAGCAACACCACGCGCGTGTAGCCGGCATCCCTGACAGCGTCGACGAAGTCCGCTATGGATTCCAAGTGTCTCAGCATCACCGCGGGTGAGGTGAGCCATCCAAGGCGATTGGAAATCTCCGTCGGCTCCGGCTGCCACACGAAGTAGTCAAGTTCCCAGATACGGTCGACGATCTCTTGCTCTACCAACCGGTCGAGGGCAGTATCTACCGCTGCCTGTTCCTCGCCAAGGCGGGTCTCGAAACGCGGCAGCCCGAGCCTGCGGCACTTCGTGCGCACGCTTTGCAGCATCATTCCGAAGGGCTTCGCGAACTTCTGGACGCCATCGTCCAGCAGCGCGTCGGTCACGCGATCCAAATCGATGCCCAGATCAGCTAGGCGTCTGAGTTGGGCCTGTGCGGTCTCCAGATCGGCCTCAAGGGTGTCAGCCACCGTGCCGTGATCGAGCACGGCCTTCAGGGTCTCAGGGGGCAGCGTGTTGACGGTATGGGGGCCGATCAGGGCATCGGGATAGAGCGTGTCGGGATACGCCGGGTTCTTGGTGCTGGTGCTGGCCCACAGGGGACGCTGAAGGCTGGCCCCCTTGGCGGCAAGCCGCTCCCAGCGCTCACCACTGAACGCCAGCTTGAAGCGCTGATAGGCCATCTTGGCGTTGGCGATGCCGATCGTGCCCTTGAGTTCGGCGGCCTCCGGTGTGCCCAGATCATCCAACATGCCATCGATCATCACGTCGACGCGGCTGACGAAGAAGGATGCCACCGATGCTATGCCCGTCAGATCTCCATCTGTCGCGGCTCGACGCTCCAGACCCGCCATATAGGCCTCCGTGACCGCATCGTACTGCTCCAGTGAGAACATCAGCGTTACGTTGACGTTGATTCCCTCGCCGATGAGCGCCTCGATGGCAGGTATGCCCTCCGGTGTCGCGGGCACCTTGATCAGAACGTTGGGTCGACCGACGGCTCCCCAAAGATGCCGAGCTTGCGCGATCGTGCCCGCGGTATCGTAGGCCAGATCGGGGCTCACCTCGAGGCTGACGAAACCGTCCTTGCCCTCCGTGGCCTCGTACACAGTCCGCAGCGTATCGGCTGCCATTTGGATGTCGCGCAGGGCCAGCGCCTCATACGTATCGGCCGCAACCACGCCCAGATCACACGTCTCGGCGAGTTGCTGATCGTAGTCGTCGCTGCCGGCGATCGCCTTCTCGAAGATCGCGGGGTTCGACGTAACACCCCGTACGCCCTGGTTGACCGCGGCAGCCAGGCCACCGCCGAGAATATATGAGCGTCGGATGTAGTCAAGCCAAATCGACTGGCCGGAATCCGCCAACTGGCCAAGTACTGTACGTTCCACTTTCCCTCCTATAGAAGCGCTAGCACGTCAGAACGTCTCTGCGTTCCAACGTGTAGAACGTGTCAATGCTCCCCCGACACGACTAGATTGTCCCTGATGTAGTCGAAGTTGATGTCCCACCCCAAGCCGGGAAGCTGCGAGACGTACACATAACCCTCGCTATCCATCGGATCCTCAAGACGGTTGAGCCATGGGCTCGGGGACTCATAGTCGACAAAGGGATGCAGCAGGCCGCGTTCGTAGAACCGCCCCGGGATGCCCATCGCGCACAGCACGTGCAGGTTCGCAGCGCCGCCGCCGTGAACCTCCATCCGCATCCCGAAGGCCTCCGCCAGATGCGCGATCTTCACCAGCGGCGTGATCCCGCCCACGTCACCGACCCCACCCCGGACGATATCTGCCGCACCGTACTTGATCCATTCGGCCCGTGCGAACATCTTCCCCTCGGCGGTCTCGGGCCCACAGATCGGAAGATCCAACTGCTCTGACAGCCAGACGTAGGACGACATGCTGTGCTCGTCCATCGGCTCCTCCATCCAGAGGAAGCCCAATTTCTCCAGCTCGCGCCCCAGTGTGAGCGACTCCTCACGCCCGTAGTAGTGATAGGGGTCCAGCATCAGGGGCACGTCGGGGCCCACCGCCTCGCGGACGGCAGCGCAGGCCGCCACGTCGCGTTTGACATCCGGCGCGCCGGGCATGGGGGGCTGCCAGGTATGCAGCTTGAAGGCCGGGTAGCCGCGCACCATACACTGCGCCGCGAACCGTGCGTACGCCTCAGGCGAGTCCAGACCGCCCGCAAGATCGTCTCCACACATTGTGCTTGCATAGGCAGGCACCTTGTCACGATAGGCTCCCAGCAGCTTGTATACAGGCTGGTTCAACACGCGTCCTGCCAGATCCCACAGCGCGCAGTCGATGACGGTCAGGACCCGGTCCACAAGGGTGCTCAGATTCAAGCGTTGTCGCTCCTTGAGCGCCTGCCATATCTGCTCGCGGTAGAAGGGGTCCTTGCCGATCACCAATGGCTTGATCAGGCTCTCCAGGACGCCCTTTGAGATGCTGCCAAACATGTAGCCTTCCGTGCCGTCGTCAGCTACGATGGTAACGAGGCTTTGGTGTGCCTCGTGCTGGGGGCCCGGGTGACCGTGCCCCTCCGAGTCGCGTATGACGTCGGACGTGCTGCGAAACGTCCTTACATGAATATCAGAGATTCGCATCTCACTCTCTCCTGTCTGATGATTGGCAGCCGCCGCTAACCCTGCGAAGGTCTCCGGAGACCTTCGCAGGGTTACGCACTCACGCCAGCCAACGCCCCAAGTTGTCACGCACGAAGGCGTCGTCATTGAACTCGGGATACGAGGCGCACACTCGATCGATCTCGTCCATCTGGCCCCGCGACAGCGTCTCGTCAGGATTCAGGCACTCGATACCATTCACCAGACCTTGCCGGCGGAGTATCTCATGGATACCCGGAATGCAGCCGGCAAAGCTGTGGGCAGCGTCAAAGATAGCCGAATTGGCGTCCGTGAGCCTGGCACCGCGCGTGAGCAGCTCGGGGGGGATGGACGCCCCGCTGTGCAGCAGTCTGTGAATCTCATCCAGGAGCTCCACAGCTTGGCTGGTCCAAATCGCCCATTGCCCCAGCAGCCCTCCAACCATCCGCGTCGAGCGCGGCCCAAATGGCGTCTCGACGACGTACTTGGTCAGCAGATCGCCGACGATGTGGTCGTCATTCCCTGTATAGAGGGTCACCGTCTTCTCGCGCCCCGCGTCACAGATGGCACGGACGACATCCAGCGTCTGATACCGGTTGAAGGGCGCAATCTTGACCCCAATCAGTCTCTCGACTCCGGCGAGCTCTCGCCAGAAACTGTATGGGAGCCTCCGCCCACCCACAGCCGGCTGCAGATAGAACCCGATGATGGGCAAAACCTCCGCGACCGACGTGCAATGCTCGACCATCGACTGGAGGGTGTCTGAATCGGTGAAAGCACCCAGGCTAACCAGGCCTGCATCGTACCCGCAGGCGCGGGCAAACGACGCCTCGTGCAGCGCCTGTGGCGTGCGCCCGCAGATGCCGGCGATCTTCAGCATCGCGCGACCGGTTCTTACGTGCCAATCATCGATCACGTCCGATACGAACCGCAGCACGGGTTCGTACAGTCCGACATCCGGATCGCGGATGGCAAACTGGGTCGTGTGCACGCCGACGGCGAGCCCGCCCGCGCCTGCATCGATGTAATAGCGCGTCAGCGCGGCCTGGTGCCGTTCGTCAAAGCGCCGCTGCGCATCCAGTGCCAACGGCATCGCCGGGATGACGGATCCCTCCCTGAAGCGGGCCAGGAGCGCATCAGGGATGCCATCCCCACCATCAGAACTGCCCATCGGTCACCCCATAATGAGTTGGCTTCTCCAGAACCGGCCCTCCGCGTCGGATCCAATCGGCCTGCCAGCGGATCATCGTCTCGAGGGGAACCGAAGGATAACCGAACCGCCCGGCTGCTTCTCCGGCGTTGCTCAGGTACATGCCCGTCTCACCCATCTCTCCGACGAAGCTGGCCTCCGTGTCGAAAATCTCGGCAAAGCGTTCGGCGATAGACCGGACCGACGCCGTCTCCGGCCCGGTGACGTTCAGGATGGCAGGAGGTGTGTCGCACAATTCGAGGGCCAACAGTGCCTGGCGGTTCGCGTCACCCTGCCAGATGAGGTTGACATGGCTGACCGTCAGATCGACGGGCAGACTTTCATAGACACGTCGACCTATATCGTACAACACACCGTAGCGGAGTCCGACGGCGTAATTCAGTCGAAGGAAACACATCCGACTGCCTGTCGTGCGACTCCAGTATTCGAGGATTCGCTCGCGCCCGAGACACGACTGCGCATACTCCCCCACCGGATCGGGCGGCGTAGCCTCGGTACAGCCACCCGTCGCCGGCTTGACCAGGGGATAGACGCACCCTGTGGAGAAAACGACCAGGCGACTATCCCGGAAATGGCTCGCTACGTTGCTCGGCACCAGGACATTCGTCGCCCACGTGAGGTACTCGCTGCCCCCGGTTCCGAACTTGCGCCCCACCATATAGATGACGTTCTCAACCTGCGGGAGCTGCGCGACGGCGCTCCGATCGAGCAGGTCGCAAGGAAGTGTGGTCACACCGTGGTCCTCGAGATAAGCTCTCGCCTCAGGTTCCGAGAACCGCGATACGCCAAACACACGCTTTTCACAGCCTGCTTGGCGTATCGCGCGTGCAGCGGCGACGCCCAGCGTAGTGCCCATCTTCCCACCAATGCCGAGCACGATGATGTCTCCGGGCAAACGCGACATCAGAGCCTTCAGCGCCTCCGAAGGTGCCGAAAGGAGAGCGTCAAGGGCGTCCTCGCCCTCAACCATCTGCGGTAGATCCAGCACAGATACCGACCCTCCGTTCAGTAACCTCGCGACCATGCAGTACTTCGGGAAGCATACACCCAACCCGTGCGATCACCAACTCATCCCCAACGCAGCCCACCGGTAAGTCAACCGGCACGATTGGCGCGCTCTGCTATTCTGGGATAAGATTACGAAGTGGGCGAAAGGGTATAAGCCACGCCCACCGGCCTCGCGTTTCGACGAATAGACTGCTGGCTAACAGGCTGCTTGTGTTGGAAGAGGAAGACGCGAAAGTATGGATCACGCCAGACGCATCCTGATTGTGGACGACGACGATCGCGTCAGATTTGTCCTTGCCGATGTCTTGCGGAAACTCGGAAATGGCTACGAGATCGTAGCCGCCGGCAGTTGTCGCGAAGCTCTCGCCCTGGCTCAGGAATCGACCTTCGATCTACTCATAACCGATCTGCGGCTGCCACGGTCGGACGGCCTGGCACTTACTTCAGCCTTTGCAAAGCTGAGCCCGGACACCAGGGTCGTTTGGATCACTGCACACGGCTGTCATCATTATCGGGCGTCGGCCAAACAGCTTGGAATTGTGCAATGCTTGGACAAGCCACTTGAGATCCAGAGGATTCGAGATGCCGTGTTGGATGCCCTGCGCAATGGCCATAGTGATACATGAAGACTTGACGGCATCGCCTTCGTCTGATATATCTAGCTAATACACCGGCTTCGGGGGTGAGGGAAGGATCCTCACCCCCGAAGAGTTTCTACAGTGCAGTGATGACTATGGGAGAATCCAAGATCTTTAGCCAAGCATTTGGGCGCAACAAGACAAGATACGTAGCGCAGTGCTTGTTAGCCACGCTATGCATTCTTGCCATTCTACTGACGTTGGACATCATCAAGCACACCGTCTCAATAGCTTCACTGGGCGCTAGCTCCTTCATAGCCTTTGCCATGCCTCACCGGAGAGCGTCACAGCCGAGGCTACTCGTTGGTGGTTATCTGATCGGTACGGTATTTGGTTGTCTCTGCTTCGTCGCATCGGCAAGCCTGTCTGGCGTCTGGCCCTCTGTAAGCCACGTTGCCTTTGAAACGATCTTCGCAGCCCTGGCTGCTGGCCTGGCCATCTTCGGAATGGTGATCACCAAAACCGAGCATCCGCCGGCAGCTGGGCTTGCCCTGGGGTTCGTTATCAACGGCTGTGATCTCCGCACGATCGTGGTCGTCATGCTGGGCATCATAGGCCTTGCCGTCATCAAAACACTCGCCAAGCCGCTGCTCATTGACCTGATTTAATGACTCACCGTAGGCGAGAGGCAAAGATCAGGGAACAAACGTTGGTCTGAAGACGTCGACATCCCACAAGACATCACCCAGCCATCACCGGCGCCGCTCAATGGGTAAGATATCACCATAGCGAGGCGTCTGTATGCCAGAAGTTTCTAATAGCGCTGAATTTGCGAATGCCGTCGAATGACTGGTATAATAGGTGTTTTGGTAAAGGAGACGTCAATTAGACGAAGCTATGGAAGCGATAGATTTACGCGAAGACCTAGACGGCTTCGATGACACGACTGAGACATACGATGAGGAAGTAGAGGAGGAAGAGGAAGAGCAGGAGAACGACCTCCTTTCTTTGGACGAGATCTTTGGAGTGGACTCCGATGATGAGGAACTCGAGGGGGATGCTCTGGACGATTTCCACCTCTTTTTCCAGGATGAGGAAGCTGAAGAAGATGAAGAGGATCTCGGTGAAAACGCATCCATCGTAGATGTCAGCAACATCGCAGCCAATGACTCACTGAGTCTCTATCTCCAGGAAATGGGGCAGGTACCGCTACTGTCCCGTGACGAGGAGATCGAGTTAGCCACACAGATGGAGAAAGGTCGAGAGGCCCAGCAGAAGCTGGCCACCGATCGACACGATCGTGCAAAGGTCAGTGAGTTGGAGGAGCAGATCCGACTCGGGCAGGAAGCCCGACGTCACTTGATCGAGGCCAACACGCGGCTGGTGGTCAGTGTCGCCAAAAGGTATCGTGGCTACGGGCTCCAGTTCCTGGACCTGATCCAGGCCGGCAATGTGGGGCTCATCAAGGCGGTGGACAAGTTCGACTACCATCGCGGCAACCGTTTCAGCACGTATGCGACGTGGTGGATCCGCCAGGCTGTAACACGGTCACTCACCCAACACGGACGCGGGATCCGCATCCCCATCCACATGAGTGACTATCTGCGGAAGCTCGACAAGATCTCGCAGAACATGGAGCAGACGTTAGGTAGGCGTCCGACGACCGAAGAACTGGCCGAGGAGGTCAATGAGGACCCACTGAAACTCCGCAAGATGCTCCGCCAGTCACAGACACCAGTCTCTCTGAACAAGGAAGTGGGCGATGAGGACACGTCGGAACTCGAGCAGTTCATCGAAGACGAGTCGACCCCCACACCGGATGAGTCAGCAGAGGAACGGATGCTGCACGAGCAGCTGGAACAACTGCTTACGACACTTGAGCCGCGCGAGGCGTGGATTCTGCGGATGCGGTTCGGACTGCACGGCAGCCGGACACACACTTTGAAGGAACTGGGGCAGAAACTGGGGATTTCGAAGGAACGCGTTCGCCAGATTCAGGGACAGGCATTGAGGAAACTTCGACACCCTTACCATCGACGGCAGCTTCAGGACTTCCGTTAACACTGCCTGCAGCGCGTTGGGAAGGATAGTGGGCCGGGGCACCCAGAGGCTGAGTGCCCCGGCCCACTGTTCAGCGGGTTTCCCGAGAGTCCGGGCTATCCCTCCAGCTTGCAGATCGCGCCTGCCCGCTTGACCCGCAGTGCGACCGTCTCAAGAACCTGGAAGCAGTGGTCCAGCCCATCGTTGCCTGTGTAGGCCGTCACGAGGTCCTGCCCCACCACGAAGTCGAAGTTATAGGGTGCCAGCGCCAGGACCATGCCCTGTCCGTCGCCCAGGAGCTGAGAGCGATAGATGCCGCCCCCGGCAACGTCCTTGATAAGGTCCCCGACCAGCCGCCCCATCCCCTGCGACGTACGCTGGGTATGGACATAGAGGTCAGGACTCAGGATGACCGCATAGGGAGCGAAGAAATCGTCTGCGAAGAGTGCCTCGGTCGCCGCAACGACACTCGCCAGAGGCCCTTCTGACTCACCCCAATTCCCAAGGGGCACACTCTTGTCGGCTGTATCCCACAATCCGCCAAGGACCATCTCGTCCTCGGCCTTAGCACAGGCCATCGCTGCCCGCGCAGCAGGGCCCAACTCCAGCGGCAGCCCCAGCTTGCGGCTCGCTTCAATGTCACGCCACTTGAGCTCGAACTCCTCGCTGATCACTTCAAGTGCCAGCTGCTCCCGGTTCTCCCCGGATCCGACGGGTATGACTTCCAATCCCGCCCCAAACGGCCCGACCAGGTCGAGCAATCGCCGCCCGACGAGGAACTGCCGTGCGGTGCTCACGACCACCTCGTCGATAGCCTCCCACTCTGCTTCGGACAATGGAACAGCACTTCGCATCAAATAGTCAGCCATTGGTATCCTCCTGATCTCACTTCAAACTACCTACGGTTAGTTCGTCCTTGGGCGATGTAGTCTCCGGTTCCACCTCTTCAGCTGTCTCCATCAACTCCTTCAGCACCGTGGTCAACAGCCCGTCCCGCGTGACGATGTTGTCGATCTCCAGCTTCAGGGCACGGTGCCCCTCGATCTCCGGGTCTTGGCCCAGGGCAATCAGGCGCTCCTGTGTCTGTTCGGTCAACTCAAGGTCCGATGTCAGCGCCGGCATCGGCGAGTCGCTGAGATCCACACCCGGGAAGCCAAAGGAAAGCTCCTCCCCCGCATCGGCGACCTCCTCAGCGAAATGCGACAGATTCTTCATATGCCGCATGGCCGTCAGCTCCAGCTCACTGCCCACAGGACAGATCGGTTCCCCCAGCACAAACGCCTGGCGTAGGTGCTGAAGCACGAGTTTGTAGTGAGCATCTACCTCCGTGTGGAACCGGGCGATCATGTCGGGCGAGAAACTGGGCTCATCGAAGAGCAGCGGCTCCTCGCCTTCGGGCCCCAGCTTCTCCAACCACATCTCGAACCTGCGCTGATGGGTGACGGACTCCCAACCGAGCTGGTTGAGCACACGCTTGAGTTCACGCTCCTCAACCTGATCCGCCTGCTCGGCGTACATTTTCACCAGGCCCGCCTCCCACTCGATGTAGGATCGCAGAAGAGAGGCATTTGAGGCCCCATCGTAGGGATAGATGCCCTTCTCCATGAGCGGCTCCTCGCCCTGTTCCCCGATCTCGTCCCCCAGCCAATCCATGTGCCACATCTCTTCGCGGGCCGTAGAGAGCAGCATCCCGCCGAATGGCGTGGTCTCGCCCACCTGATAGGCGTGAATCAGGTAGCGAAGAATCGAGGCGTGCTCATCCGCCAGATCCTTGTTAAGCATCTCGATAAACGCTTGTCGATCCATACCATACCCTCCTCAGATTACGATAGAGCGACCAAGTATGTTTCCGCCACGGAATCCGCAGCTATTATATACCCAGCAACCGCCCCGCAAAGCAAGTGCGTCGGGCTGTACATATGGCGGGCCGGATGTACCATTGAGTCCCGAGAACTACGCACGCGCGCGTCGTTCCCTTCGACGATTGCCGTGCTGCTCACGACCAACCGCCCGCAGAAAGGATTCGCCAATGATGGACCAACTCTACCGAGAGCGACTGAACCGCTATCTGACCGCGATGCGCAACGAGAAACCGGACATGGTGCCCATTCGGCCCTTTGTCGCCGAGTTCACGGCCAAATACGCCGGGTTCACGTGCCAGGAGGTCACCCACGACTACAACAAGGCCTTCATCGCCGCGCGAAAGTGCGCCGCGGACTTCGACTGGGACGCCGTCGTCGGCAACATGGTCTACGTGTGGACCGGGCTGACCCAGGCGCTCGGCCTCGTCTACTACGGCATTCCGGGCATCGATGTCCCGCCCGACACCGGTTTCCAGTATCGGGAGCCGAGCGAGGGAAACGCGTTCATGAAGGTCGGACGAATACGACGAACTCATCGACGATCCAACGGCTTTCCTCTACAATACCTGGCTTCCGCGAGTCTCGACCGAGATCCGCCCGATGGGCACGACGACCTCCTATCGCAACAACCTCGCACTGGTCAAGGGCGCGACCGCGATGGCGAACTACTTCGCTGCGTTCGGCCCCCAAAACAGCCTGCTGCGAACCGAATGTGAGACAGTTCCGGCCTTCGCAGGCATCTACAAGGCGCCCTTTGACATCCTCGCCGACAAGCTTCGCGGCTACATCGGACTGACGATGGATATGGTCGAGAAGCCCGACAAGGTGCTCAAGGCGTGCGAGGCGCTCATGCCCCACCTCTACAACACGGCGCTGACCTCATCTGACCCGGCCCACCAGGTGCCCATCGGTTACTGGATGCACCGCGGCGGCATTCCCTTCGTCTCCAAGGGCCAGTTCGAGTCGCACTATTGGCCCACCTGCAAGCCCATCATCGAGGAGCTATGGCGCAACGGCCACCAGACGATGTTCTACGCCGAGGGCGACTGGGGCTATCACCTGAACAGCTTCACCGAGCTGCCCGCCGGCAGCATCGTCTACCACGTCGATCGGGGCGACATCTTCAAGACCCACGAGGTGCTCGGCGACAAGTTCTGTTTGAGCGGCGGCATTCCCAACTTCGAGCTCGCCTACGGCACGCCCGAGAAGGTGCGCGAGATCGTCAAGAAGGTCATCGAGGGCGTGGCGCAGGACGGCGGCTATATCCTCGACGCCAGCGCGATCATGCAGAACGACACCTCGATCGAGAACCTCAAGGCGATGACCGAGGCCGGGCGCGAGTATGGCGTCTACTCGTCGGTGGCTCCCCGGATGGCGGACCTTGACGAGACGGTCGCGCCGCCCACCGGCGCCGTCTACGGTGAGGGCTACGGCATGCCCGACACCTCGGAGCTCAAGGTCCCCGCCGGGCAGTGCTTCCCGTGGGCGGAGAAGCGAAAGGAGATCCCCGAGATCTCGGGGGACGCGGACCTGGCGCAGCGCATCTGGGAGGAGGTCGACGCCACGGCCAACGGCTTTATCTGGCAGATTCTGCTCTCGTTCTGATAGCACATCGGGCGACGCCACTCCCTGGGCCACCATCCCGTCTGCCCAACCGCCGACACCAGGCTCGGGAAGTGGCTCGCGTTGGTGTCGACATCGCCCGAGGCCCGCGTCCCCGCGCACCGCACGTGGGCGGGCACGGAGTTGCACTAGATGTCTTCGTGGAGACGGCCCGACGGGCCGTCTCCCGGCGTGCCGAGCCTACCGGACGCAGGCACGGTCTTCGTCGTGGGCACAGCACGTCGGCGGCATCACTGCGTCCGGAGACGTGCCACCGGCACGTCTCTACGAAACGCTTGAAAAGTCACAAGGAGTGCGACACATGCCAACCCAAGACCGGCCCAACGTTCTCCTGTTGTTCACCGACGACCAGCGCTTTGACACCATCGGCGCGCTGGGCTACGACGAAGTCATCACCCCAACGATGGACGCGCTCGTACACAGGGGCACCGCCTTCACCAACGCCTACATCATGGGCGGGTCGTGCGGCGCCGTCTGCATGCCGAGCCGCGCGATGCTGATGACGGGTCGCACGCTCTACCATCTGGAGGGGCAGGGACAGGGGATCCCCAAGGACCACGTCTTGCTCGGCGAGGCGCTGCAGGCCGAGGGATACCGGACCTTCGGCACGGGCAAGTGGCACAACGGCCCGCGCGCCTACGCCCGCAGCTTCACCGGCGGCGCCGAGATCTTCTTCGGCGGGATGGACGACCACTGGAACGTGCCCGCGTGCGACTTCGACCCAACCGGCGCCTACGACAACGCGCGCCCCTTCGTCCGCACGCCCGTACACCGGCAACGACACTCACCCTGCGCCACGTCGACCACATCACGCCGGGCAAGCACTCCAGCGAGCTGTTCGCCGACACCGCCATCGACTTCCTCGAGACCTATCGACGACGACGCGCCCTTCTTCGCCTACGTCTCATTCATGGCGCCCCACGATCCGCGGACGATGCCCAAGCAGTATCTGGACATGTACGACCCAGCGGCGGTGACGCTGCCGCCGAGCTTCATGCCTCAGCACCCCTTCGACAACGGCGAGCTGTGGGTGCGCGACGAACTGCTGGCGGAGTTCCCCCGCACGCCCGAGGAGATCCGGCGGCACAACGCCGAGTACTACGCGATGATCTCGCACTTGGACGCGCAGATCGGGCGCATCCTGGCGACGCTCGACGCCCGGGGTGGACCGAGAACACGATCGTGGTCCTCGCGGGCGACAACGGGCTCGCTATCGGGCGTCACGGGCTGATGGGGAAGCAGAGCATGTACGACCACAGCCTCCACGTCCCGCTGATCGTGGCGGGTCCCGGGATTCCGGCCGGGCGAGACCCGCGACGCACTGACCTATCTGCTCGACATCTACCCCACGCTCTGCGACCTCATCGGGATCGCGCCGCCCGCGACGGTCGAGGGACGCAGCCTCGCCCCCACCCTCGCCGATGCCGCGGCCCACGCGCGCCCGGTGCTGCACTACGCCTACCGCGGGGTCCAGCGCGCGGTCCGCGACAAGCGGTACAAACTGATCGAGTACGTGGTCAACGGCACACGCACGACCCAGCTCTTCGACCTGCAGGAGGACCCGTGGGAATTGCGCGACCTCTCCGGGCGCCCCTACTACCAGGCGAGGCTGGCGGTCGCTTCGCGACGAACTGCGGCGGTGGCAAAGCGAGATGGACGACGACCAGCCGGGCCAGGGCGCCGACTTCTGGTCCGGGTTTGACGCCTGATCGGAGAGCGAGAGCCACGAGATGCGTCTGACTGCCGAGGAGAAGGCGCGATTCGATTCGTACCTGGATGAGGCAGCTCAAGCTGCCGTTTCGAGGGCTGGGATTTCTCCTACATGCGTCGCTACGGCGGCGACGTGGGGGAGCCCAGCGACGTGGAGCTACGAGGCCGTGGTCCGGACCGCCTCGCCGGCGACGCCTCGCCGGTGCTGGACATGGGGACCGGCGGCGGCGAGTTCTTCGCGTCGCTCCAGCCGCTTCCGCCCTCAGCCTGCGCGACGGAGGCCTACCCGCCCAACATCGAGGTGGCGCGGAGACGGCTGGCGCCGCTAGGCGTCGAGGTCGTCGCCGTCGACCGGACCGAGCAGGAGGACTACCCGCTGCCCTTCGACGCCGCCAGCTTCGATCTGGTGATCAACCGGCACGAGTCATACGAACCGAAGGAAGTCTACCGCGTTCTGAGCGGCGGCGGGACCTTTGTCACCCAGCAGGTCGGCAGCCGCGATCACGAGGACCTCAGGCTGATCCTCGGCACGCTGGAGGACGAGGAGGCTTCGCCTGGACGCTGGACACCTGCTCGGGCCCGCTGCGCGGGCAGGGTTCACCATCGTCGAGGCGAAGGAACACGTCGGCTACAGCCGGTTCTACGACATCCGGGCACTCATCTACCTCGTGAAGGCGCTGCCCTGGGTCTACCCGGACTTCGACGTCGACCGGTACCGCAGCCAGCTTCTCAACATCCACATCAAGATCCTGCAGGACGGCTACTTCGACGCCGTCCAGCACCGCTTCTTCGTGATCGCCCGCAAGGAGGCATAGGATGGATCGACCCGACGATGCGCATGTACCGCGACGACGAGGACTATTGGCGGATCCGCGCCTTTCTCCGCGAGGTCTTCCCCCTCAACCACCGGGAGCAGACGAGCTGGACCGTGACCCGCTGGGACTACTGGCGCTGGCCCGGCGTCGAGAGCTGGGGCGATGGCCCGCTGGAGGAGAAGGTCGCCCTCTGGGAGACCGCCGATGGGCGGATCGCCGCGGTGCTGAACTCGGAGGGCAAGGGCGAGGCTTTCCTCCAGATGCACCCCGACCCTCGCACGCCCGAGCTCGAGGCGGAGATGATCGAGGCAGCCGAGGCCCATCTCGCCGTCGCGGGGCCGGACGGCACGCGTTCGCTGGGCCTCTGGGTCGGACAGCCACGACACGCTGCGGCAGGGGCTGGTCCAGGCACGCGGCTACGCGAAGGACGGCGAGGCGGAGCACCAGCATCGCTGCTTTCTACCCGACGGCGTGCCGGACGTGGCCCTTCCGAAGGGGTTCACACTGCGCCCCCTGGGCGACGTCGACGAGCTACCCGCGCGGAGCTGGTTCTCGTGGAAAGCCTTCAATCCTGACGAGCCCGAGGCGAACTATCAGGCGCTGGGGTGGCAGTGGTATCTCGACATCCAGCGTTGCCCGCTCTACCGGCGCGATCTCGACCTGGTGATCGTTGCTCCGAACGGGGATATCGCCTCGTTCTGCACCGTGTGGTTCGACGACGTAGGCCGCAGCGCCTACTTCGAGCCCGTGGGCACCTACCCCACCTACCAGCGGTTGGGGCTCGCGCGAGCCGTGATGACCGAGGGGCTGCGGCGCGTGCAGCGCCTCGGCGCCACCGTCGCCTTCGTCGGCGGCTACTCGCCCCAGGCGAACGCGCTCTACAACCGCGTCATCGGTCCGGCGTATGCGGTGTCGGAGCGCTGGGCGAAGGTGGTGTAGAGATCTGAAAGACTGCGATCCATTCAGATAGTCCAGTGTGCAGACGATCCAAACACACCGAAACTACGCACGATCGGCATAGGTTGACTGAGTTACTGCAATATGGATCGTTCTCAGCGCCCATTTGAGCAAAAGCCATCATGCCGCATTTGACAAGGATCGAGAGGAAGAGAAAGTCTTGGTAGGTACTCTGGGGTCACCGGAGCCGTCCACCGCTCGCCCGACTATGACGTTCACTTCGGCGTCAATCAGCTCGGCCTCATAAACGTCTACGCTAAGGATATTGCGATTTTGCCAGACTGGCAGCAGCAGATCTGGAGCGGCTACTCCGCCGGTCTCGATGGGAAGGTCAGCGGTGAGCTACTCGCATCTCAGGTACATGCCAAACCAGCTGACACACAAGCCCCCGAAAAGCATCTAGCCCCCGGCTTAGAGAAACTGAACGACCTTGGCGAAGCAGAACTCGGAATCACGATCCTCAAGCAGAATATTCGGCTTGCTGGCATCCTCGCACGTACCCACCGCTTCCGATCTACCGATAGAACTGGACGGCTTGCACTTGCCAAAGACCTATCTCGGCTCACGGCAGATAGCATTGACGCTAAGGCGCTCCAGAAGCTCGCGCTGCCTCCTAAAGATGGGGGAAGAGACAGGCCTCCCTCAAATCCCTGGAGAGACTAGTTGCGAAAGGAATCGGCCCAAAACGCGCCTGCTATGATGGGACCGCTTTTTGGCGTCAACGAACTGCGACATGGTGATGCGCATCTCGCCAGTACCGACCTCGGTGAGGGCTTTCGGTTGGTTCGCGTGTATCCGAAGGCACCCTATGTAAGCCGGGGATATCAGTTACTACACACCCGTGTCAGTACAATCTTCGGAATATGCGATGCTATGGAGCATTGGTATTCATCACAGCGGAACCGACCTCAGTAGGCCAGTAAGTATAGAAAGGGTGGCATTTCCCTCCGGGATATTAGCAGTCCTGTGGACCTGCGTGCAGATCGAAGGGAATTCGCTAGACAAAGGAAAACTTCCGGAGGTTCTCCGTCAAGTGTCAGCTCGGAGTCACTGAAAGAGTCATTTCACAAGCGCACAGCCGGCAATTAGACCATGCTGGCGGACCTGGGATCGACCAGGAGACCTTCCAGATCTCTTAGGTAACCTCCACCAACATCTCCAGAAACGTCGCCGCCGTCACGACGAGGATCCCACCCACCTGCTCCAGCGCGAGCGAATCGCGGTCGCCGCTGACGATCACGCCGGCACGCCCAACGACGGCACAGGCGATGACTTGGTCGTCGTCGGGGTCACGGCTGATCCGCGGGACGTCGTCCGGCACGTCCACGCACTCACTCAGCGCCGCGACGAGCACCAGGAAGCGCGTGCCTGACGCGGGGTCGTAATAACGCTGCAGCCGGTGATAGTGCAGGACCCGCGCCAACTCCTCCAGCAGCGCGACCGACGTGAGCAACGTGAAGTGGTCCGCCGCCAGGTGCCCGTCGATGAGTGTTGAGATGGGCGGGCGGTGTGTCAGCAAGTAGCTGACCAGGATGTTGGTGTCGAAAACCGCTCGAATCACGAGCGCTTGGCTTCCTCGATCAGAGCTTCAGCCTCAGTATCCGAAAGCCCCACGCGGGCGCTCACCTCTGTGGCAATCGTCCGCAGCTCCGCCAACCACGCCTGTCGCTCCTCGTGGCACACCTGCCACTCCCGATACGCTTCATACTCAGCGTAGGGAATGATCACCGCCTGGGGCGTGCCGTAGGTCTGCACGATGACGGTCTCCCCTTCAATGCGCACCGTATCGAGCACTTCACGCACCCTGCGACGCAGGTCCGTAGATTGAACTGTCTGGGCCATAGCCATCTCCAATTAGCACAACTTACACAACATTGCTGTGCTAATTATACCACAGGTTCGATCACCACGACCTCGTGATCCGTGATCGACGGGACCTCGAAGTGCGCCCAGCCCGCCTCCACGTGGACCGGCAGCACCTGTTCCGCCACCAGGCAGCGCGCCACGGTGTTCGGCACCGATGCGGGCAGTTGGACCGCGACCTCGAACGGCCCGGCGTCCATCAGTTCGTGGAGTGGCGCGCGCCAGGCACCGGGGTGCGAGAGGTTCACCAAGTGCAGGATCAGGCGCGATGCGCCCGCCTCTTCCTGGCGGTAGAGGTGACAATCGAGCAGGCCCTTGCCCTCGACCCGCAGCGGGATGCGGTCGCCCGACGCCCAGCGGGCGAGGTTGGCGAGCACCTGCCCGTGGTCGGGCAAGTTGTGTCTGGCGAAGGCGTGATCGAGACCCGCAGGCAAGTACGCGACGCGGCCCCTCCCCTGATACCTCGTTCAGGACCAGCGCCGGGTCGCCGGCCTCGGACCCCGGCGGCATCCACGCCGTCTCGGGCGGGTAGATCGGGAAGGCCGGGATGTAGGTCAGCGGGATCACTACGTCGGGAACGACCTGCACCAGCTCCAATCGCCCGCCAAAGGGCAGCAGGTCAGTCTCGTCGAAGCCCGTCAGAACAGGGTGACGCTCACCACAAATCTCGGGCTCGGTGCCCACCTGGGGGCCGTTGACCCCCGCGCGCAGCTCGGGCCTGACCCGCAGGTAGGTGTGCGCCTCCTGGGCATCCCAATCGGGGTTGGTCGGGCGGTAGCTGCCGAGGTTGTGACCTGTGGCATGTGCGCCGAAGAGGTCAGCGAGCGCGAAGTCGGGGCGCGGGTCGCCGTTCTCGTCGTAAAGGCCGGTCTGCCCTGAGGCGATCAGGCCGCCGCCTGCCTCGACGAAGCGGCGGATCGCGCCGCACTGGGCATCGGAGAGCGCACCGACGTTGGGGAGGATGAGAAGCGAGAGGGGGGAGGGAGGCAGGTAATCTCCGACGTCGGCGGCGTGGATCGGGAGATAGGGGATGCGGGCGCGAATCAACGCCTGCGCCATGCCCCAGTACGGCATCATCACGCGATCCTCGGGCGCCTCGCGGCCGAAGAAGTCGACGTTCTCCTGCGACCAAACCAGGCCGACGGTGGCGACGGGATGGCGGTTTACGAGATAGCGCTCGTTACGCGCGTGCCACTGTGTGAGCGGTGCGGCGGTACGATATTGGCGGCGGTCGTCGTGGTAGGCGCCGATGTGGTGCCACCAAGGCTGGATCGTGCCCGCGAAGCCCTCCACCATCCACATGCGCGCCTCGGGCACGGGCCGGCTGGCAACCCTGAACGTGATCGGGCCGCTCTGGTACATCGCCATCGACTCGGGCACGAGCTTGTCCCACCCCAGGATGCCGTGGATGAGCTTGCCCATGTCGCCGTTGGCCTGGAAACCGGTCGTGTCGCGCCGGGTCTGGTTATCGAGGAAGACGAGCTCCGAGCGCTCGCAGATTGCGCGGTAGTCGCGGAAGCTGCGGCTCTGGCCAAGGATGTCGCCCGAGTTCATGCCGATCCACAGGCAGTCGGGGCCACCGGCTTCCTTGGTCGTGCGGTTGTTGAGATCCCAAACCTCCAGCCGCCGACGGTAGCTCCAGCGGACCCATGCGCGGTAGGCGGGGTCGTCCCAATCGACGGCCTCGGGCAGGGCCATCCCGGTCGCATCGCGGAAGCCGCGGGCGCAGTACTCACAGTAGCAGATTCGATCGCGCCCCAGCCCGCTCCAGCTATTGTCGGTGAGGCCCTCGGGATGGTAGCGATTGATGACCTCGCGCAGGACGTCCGGCAGATAGGTCTCGTAGTAAGGGCTGTGGATGCAAGCGACGTAAAGCATGCCCGCACGGTAAGGCTCGCCGTTGCGGGTGCGTGCGAACCATTCGGGGTGTGTCTCGTAGAAAGGCGCGTGGGCGCGGTTGGAATCCATCCGCGCGACCACGACCAGGCCCTCCTCACGCGCGGCAGCAAGGACGTCGCCGAAGAGGTCACGATCGCCCAGGTACGCGGCGCGGTGCTGGAGGGGAAAGCGGCTGGGGTAGTAGGCGACAATGCCGCCCGCGTTGACGATGATGCCCTGCACGCGAGTGCGGCGCCACTGCTCGCGCCACCAGCCAATGTCGTAGCGAATGGGATCGAGCTCGGTGAGATTGGTCTGTCCCCAGCGCAATGTGCGGCGGTACCACGGATCTGTTGCGTGTGACATGGGTCCTCCTGATCATTCTGCAGTGCCGGGCACCGTCTCCGGGTACCGGGAGCGTCTCAGTGCCTGAAGCTCCGCTGGCCTGTGAAGACCATGGTGGCGCCGGCTTCGTTCACGGCGTCGATGACCTCGAAGTCGCGCAGCGAGCCGCCCGGCTGGATGATGGCGGTGACCCCTTCGTTCAGCCCGACGTCGACGCCGTCGCGGAAGGGGAAGAAGGCGTCGGAGACCATCACGGCGCCCTTGAGCCCACCGTGCTCGGCCTTGACGACCTCGTCGATCTCGGCCTGCAGGTCGGGCGCGAGGAAGCGGTAGGACTGCCGGTGCCTGGTGTAGGCAAGGCGCTCCGCCATGTTGCGATGGGCCTTGTCCCGCGCGATCTCGGCGACGCCGACCCGGTCCTGCTCCCCCGCGCCGATGCCCACCGTGACGCCGTCCTTGGCGTAGAGCACCGAATTGGAGGTCACACCCGCCTCGACCATCCACCCGAAGAGCATATCGTCAACCTCGGCGGGCGTTGGCGCCCGCTCGACCCTGTAGGTCTGCCCTTTGCGCACGACCTCGGCGGGCAGTAGATCCGCTGCCGTCCGTGTCTGGGGCACGAAGGAGAGCTGCGCGATGACCGCGCCGTCAATGAGGCTCTTGAAGTCGACGAAGCGCTCGGTGCTGTACGACTGGAGCCGGGCGACGTTGCCGATCCGCATGATCCGCAGGTTCTTGCGCCCGGAGAGGATATCGACCGTGCCCTCCTCGTACTCCGGCGCGACCACGACCTCGGCGTAGCGCTCGGCAATCGCCTCGGCCGTGGCCCTATCGACCGGCCGGTTGACCGCTACGCACCCGCCGAAGGCCGCGATGTGGTCCGCCAAGTCGGCCTTGACGTAGGCCTCTTCGAGCGTCGACGCCACGGCGACGCCCGCGGGGTTGTTGTGCTTCATCACCGCCGCCGTCGGGCGGTCGGGCGGCAGAAAGCGCAGGATGTTGAGGGCGTTGTCGGCGTCGGTGAGGTTGATCTTGCCGGGGTGTTTACCAAACTGGAGCAACTCCGCATCCGACACCAGGTAGCGACCGGGGGCGATGGTCGTGACCTCACCCAGTGTCAGGTTGCCGTTGACGAGCTTGTAGAGCGCGGCCTCCTGTCCGGGGTTCTCGCCGTAGCGGAGCCCCTTGCGCTCCCCCCCGATCTCCCACGTCACCTTCTCGTAGACCAGCGTGGACCGATCCTCGTCAAAGACGAAGCTGATCTCCAGCCGCGCCGGAAAATGGTCACCTAGAATCGTCTGATAGGCCTTCTTTAGATCCTCTGGCATAGGTTTCTCCTCGAATCTGCTTGGGCCTTGCGGAGGTCCAGGAAACCTTCGCAAGGTTAGTCCATCCGTACGTACGCTCCCGGCACTTCAGTCGGGTCCTGTTCGTCCAGATAGGCCGCGATAGCCGTGTCGTATGCCGCCGTGTGACCAAACGCCTTTCGCGCATAGCGGAAGCGCGTCGAGAGATCGAGGCCCCCCCCGCCCGCCGCCAGTTCAGTTAGCAGCGCGGTATAGTCGCCTGGGTCTACGACGGGCACCACGCGGAGATAGTTCTTGGCGGCAGCACGCAACATACAGGGGCCGCCAATGTCGATATTGGCCCGGGCCTCCTCAACGGTCACGCCATCTCGGGCCACTGTGGCGGCGAAGGGATAGAGATTCACGACGACCATATCGATAGGCAACGCGTGTGTCCTGACAAGATCGGCCTGGTGCGCCTCGTTGTAGGTCTCGGTCAGCAGACCTAGATAGATCTTGAAATCCAGGGTCTTCACCAAGCCTCCCTGAGTCTCGGGCTGCCCCGTATAAGCTGCGACAGATGTCAGATGCATGGCAGCCTCCGCCGTTCCCAGAATCCCAGCCAGGCTGAGATATGTACCTCCCGTCGAGTAGAAATGCATGTGGGGGTTGATCTTGAGCAGTCCCGGTATAAGCACGTCGAGGCCCGACTTGTCAGATACGCTCACGAGCGCGCGTTCCACCCGGACCCACCCGTCCACCTTTTCCACGAAGTTCACCATCACACGCCTCCATCCATGAAACAAAGCGGGGGAACGCTCACGCCAGTTGCGCGCGCTCCCCCCTGCCAAACAACCTTTGCGTCCAGAACTACGACCACACCCGGCAGCCGGCGCCTGTCGGAGCAGCCGGTATCACGGACTCTTGACGATCAAGACCGAACACGGCACGTACTCGATGACGTGCTCAGTCGTGCTGCCGATGTATGTACGCCGCGAGCTATGTCGATTGGATTGGCCAAGGACAATGAGGTCTACATCGCTATCACGGACGACATCCGCGATCTGTCGGTGCGGGACGCCCTGACGCACAATCCGGCTACACTCGACGTTATGATTCTTGGCGATCCGAGCGACGTGCTCCAGGTACCGCCAACCCTGCGCCTCCAACTTCCGCCGTACCTTATCGGTAGTCTCTCCGGAGACTGCCGATACCTCCGCTACCGTGCGATCGTCGATCACATAGACTGAGACGATCGGGAGGGCGTGGAACGCGGCCATCCTGACCGCCATATGTGCAGCGTTGATAGAAGCATCTGATCCGTCAATCGGCACCAGAATGCGATGATAGGGACTTACCTGACGGCCCCCACTGCCTGATGTGATCGGTACCTCCACTTTAGCCTCCCGTTCTGCCAATGTGCCGTGCTGGGTGTCTAGCCGGTTGCCTCGGGGCCGTAGCCGGTACCATGCTTCGACTTGACACGCTTCAGGCGGAATAGCTCCTCGCGCTCACGCTCCTCTAATACCCCCTCGATGTAATGGACAACGTTCTCATACTGCGGGATAAAGACATGCTCCAAGGCGTTGACGCGTCGCTGCGTCTTCTGCAATTCGCGAGCAAGCCGCCACGCCGTTGTCAATGCCTCCACCAAAGCGGGCATCTTGTCGAGAACGCTGCGATATCTCTCGGCAGCCTCATCCAATGCTACCGTCGTATTGCCCATCGAATAGGAGATCTCCGGAGGACCTCCGCGTCCCTCGACCGTGGGAACCGGCACCCCCATGACGCTTCGGGGTGTGACATCGACCTCGATCGTCTTGTTCACCGACAGAGCTGCCCACTCCAGATGCTCTCGTCCCATCTCCAGTTGGGCTACTTCCAGGGCGTCATATGCGTTTCGGAGGAGCTCCCACACCTGGGACTGAAGCTCTGAGGCCTCGTGAGCTACCTGCAACAGCTCGGTGGTCAGGACCTCGCGCTTCCTGTCGAGTATATCGTGCCCTTCATTGGCCAGGCCCAGCGTCTTCCGCGCGCTCAGCAGGTTGCTGCGCGTGGGAGCCATTTTCAGTGCCTTCATCCGACGTCACCCGATTCACTGCGAGATCCCTCGGATCCGCCATCGTCGGATGGATTGTCGCCGCCCGGCTGGCCTCCATCGCCGCCTCCATCGCCGTCTCGCAGTGGTTCGCCGCCGTCCGGTTGGTTGCCATCGTCCGGCTGGCTGCCTCCGCCCATCCCTTGCGGAGTGCGGTAGTATTTGTCGATCTCCTCATCCCTGACCCTCGTCAACTCGCTTCTCGGCAACAGCGATAGTATCTTCCAACCAAGTTCAAGCGTCTGCGTGATAGAACGATTCTCCATCATGCCTTGGCTGACAAACTCCCTCTCAAAGGCAGTGCCGAACGTCAGATAGGCTTGGTCCATAGCGCTGAGCTCATCCTCACCGATGACGGAGGCAAGCGCGCGAACGTTTTGGGATGTTGCATATGCGGCATAGAGCTGTGACGCTAAGTGGGGGTGGTCCGAACGTGTGATGCCTTCACCGATAGCATCCTTCATCAGACGCGACAAGGATGGCAGCACGTTGACAGGCGGGTAGAGCCCCTGCTGGAACATCTCGCGACTGAGCACAATCTGCCCCTCGGTGATGTACCCCGTCAGATCCGGCACAGGATGGGTGATATCGTCATTGGGCATTGTCAGGATAGGGAGCTGGGTGATACTGCCACCTCGGCCCTGAAGCCGTCCTGTCCGCTCATAGATCGAGGCCAGGTCGCTGTACAGGTATCCTGGATATCCCTTGCGACTGGGGATCTCGCCTCGGGCGCTGGCTACCTGACGCAGCGCCTCACAGTAGTTGGTCATGTCGGTTAACACAACCAGCACGTCCATCCCCTTCTCAAAGGCCAGGAACTCCGCCAGTGTCAAGGCGACCTTTGGAGTCACCACGCGCTCGATGGCAGGATCATCCGCAAGGTTGAGGAACATGGCTACGCGTGCCAGCGAACCGGTACCCGCGAACTCGTCTCGGAAGAAGTCAGCTACATCGTGCTTGACCCCGAGGGCCGCAAAGACAATGGCGAACTGGGCCGTCCTATCGGTGCCGAGCAGGTCTGCCTGGCGCACGATCTGCGCAGCGATCTGATCGTGTGGGAGCCCACTGCCGGAAAAGATGGGGAGCTTCTGACCCAAGACCAGCGTGTCCATACCGTCGATAGCAGAGATGCCGGTCTGGATCGCATCCTGCGGATATTGCCGCGCCGTCGGGTTGACCGGCTTGCCGTTCACATCGGCCCAGCCTTCAGGAAGAGGGTCGGGCTGGCCGTCGATAGGGTTCCCCAATCCGTCGAACACACGGCCAAGCATCTCCTCTGCAACGGCGATGTGCATTGGGCTACCGGAGAATCGCACCGTGGTATCTGCGATCGACAGGCCTGACGTTCCCGAGAAGACCTCTATGATCGCCAGATCCTGTCCGGCCTCCAGAACACGTCCGCGCCGTACAACCCCATCGCTCCCGATAACATCAACGACCTCGTCGTAGCTGACGCCTTCGACGCCCTCCACAACCACAATCGGACCGTTGATCTGTGCAAGGCCGGAGATCTCCTGGCCTTCAGTGGAGCCCATCTCTGTCATAAGTATCTCCGATCCAGGTCATCCATCTGGTCGCGCAAAGCTTCGCTAATGGCATCGAACTGCTCGATCTGATCGTTCGACACCGTCTGCTTCATACGAACAATGCGGTTGACCACGGGGAGATTGCGGATGACCACAACCGGGCACCCCTTCGACACCAGACGGGATGCCCGATCATGATACGTAAGGATCAGATTTAGCATCCGCAACTGCTTGTCGATGCTGGCATACGTGTCGATGTCATCCGTCGCGTCCTGTTGCAGGAATCCCTCGCGCAGTAGACGCGCCGTCTCCAGGATCAGCCGTTGATCGTCCGGCAGCGCATCCGCCCCAATGAGCTGGACGATCTGCTGGAGATGATCCTCGCGCTGGAGTATTTCCAGGGCATGGGTACGCTCCTCACCCCAATCCGGCAGCCCGTGATCTTCCCACCACCCCCCTACTTCGTCAACGTACTGGCTGTAACTGTTGAGCCAGTTCACAGAGGGGAAGTGTCGCTCAGAGGCCAGATCCTTATCCAGGGCCCAGAAACAGCGCACAAATCGCCGGGTGTGCTGGGTCACGGGCTCGGAGAAATCACCACCGGGTGGGCTCACAGCGCCGATCAAGCTCACCGACCCTTGCTCATCGGCAAGCGTCGTGACCCGACCGGCTCGCTCATAAAACTCCGCCAAGCGTGCCGGCAGGTAGGCAGGGAATCCTTCCTCTGCCGGCATCTCCTCCAACCGTCCCGAGATCTCTCGCAGGGCCTCCGCCCAGCGCGATGTCGAATCGGCCATCATCGCTACGTCATAGCCCATATCACGGTAATACTCCGCCAGCGTGACGCCGGTATAGATGCTCGCCTCACGCGCTGCGACCGGCATATTCGACGTGTTGGCGATGAGAATCGTGCGCTCCATCAAAGGGTGCCCTGATCGCGGATCGTGGAGTTCGGGAAACTGTCTCAGAACGTCGGCCATCTCGTTGCCGCGCTCGCCACAGCCCACGTAGACAATGACGTCCGCGTTGCTCCACTTGGCCACCTGATGCTGCAACACCGTCTTGCCGGCGCCAAAGCCACCAGGGATGGCCGCCGTCCCGCCCATAGCCAGGGGGAAAAACGTGTCCAGGACGCGTTGTCCCGTCACGAGCACCTGATTGGGTCGCAGGCGCTGCAGATAGGGTCGGGGGCGTCGCACAGGCCACTGCTGCAGCATTGTGATACTCTGCTCGCCCTTGGCGGTAGTGACGATCCTCGCAATCTCATCATTGAGCGTGTAGTCGCCTTCCTCCGCGACCCACGACAACTTGCCTGAGATGCCCGGTGGCACCATCACTTTGTGGGTAACCAATGGGGTCTCGGGGACGGTCCCGAGAATTGCCCCTTCGGAGAGGCTTGCACCCTGCGCCACAGTTGGCGTGAAGTGCCACTCTTGCTTGCGATAGAGGGGCGTGAGCCGGATGCCGCGCCCGATGAAGGGGCCGCTGCGTTGCTCCATCACGGTCAGGGGACGCTGAATCCCGTCAAAGATGCCCGACATTAGGCCCGGACCAAGCTCCACGGAAAGCGGGGCACCCGTGCCGAAGACAGCAGCGCCCGGACGCAGCCCCGATGTTTCCTCATACACCTGGATGGTGAGCGTCGTGTGATCGAGGCCGATCACCTCGCCCACCAGGTGCTCGGGTCCCACCTGAACCACCTCGTACATCCCCGTCTTCTCGGATCCCTTGGCCCGAACCACAGGCCCGTTCACCCAGGTCAGATCCCCAATCCTCGGTAGATCTACCTCAGTCCCGATCATGTGCATCCCCCTCCTTCAGCACATCCAGGAACTCACCCATGGTCGCGCTGTCCAGTAGATCCATCCTAGTCCTGAGCATTGGCCTCCCCCATCAAGATGCGATACACAGATGTCCGCAGAGCGGATCGCATCCTATTGAGCCGCGTCTGAAACGTATTGTCGTATCGCAGACGTCCATCCGGTGACTCGAGGATAATCCCCGTTCCTTCCAGCAGTGGCTCACCTATCTCAATATGGTAGCCGATGAGCTCGCTGAGATGATCGAGGAAGGTTGGATCTAGTAGAGTCGATGTATAGTTGTCAGCGCTGACCTTGACTACAGCGAGTCCCCCCAGATGCTCAGAGGCCTCCGTCACCAGCCCTTCAACGATCGACTTGTAGTCCTCAAGACCTTCCGGACTGGACAAGTGCTCCAGGGCCTCGTCGAAGACACACTGCAATAGAGATTCGCGGCGCCGCACCCTGAATGCCCTGGCCTCCAAACCTGCGGAGCCCATAGCTTCTTTCTCGATCCGCGCGGCCTTTGCCTCAGCCGCCTCCTCTATCCGATTCCGTTCTGCACCGGATTCGGCTTCAGCTTGCTCATGCAGCTCCTGGGCGTGCGCCTGTGCGGCCGAAATGATGCGTTGGCGATCACGCTTCGCTTCTGTCATAATCGTCTCGCGAAGCCTATCGACATCGTGTTGTCTCATACCCTCACCCCAATCGTATGGCGCAATATCTCACTGATGGAGGGACGGCCCTTGGCGGGTCCCTCAGGGCCAGGGATTTCCACAACTAGGGGAATCTCACTGCGGACTGTCAAGACGTCCATACGCTCTCTGGCCAGCTCTGCAGCATCCTCAGTGACAAGGACAATCCCAACTGAGGCATCTGACAGCGCCTCGTCCAGTGCCTGGTTGAGAGCCTCAGCCGTCTCAACCACACGTCCCCGAACACCGGTGAGAGCGAACCCCCATACGGCAGCTGCTGCCCCGATCACAAGCAACTTCATATGCTGTCACCCAAGGATGATAAAGGCGATGATCAGACCGTAGATCGCGACACCTTCGGCCAGCCCGACAAAGAGCAGGACGCGGCCAAATACCTCGGGCTTCTCAGCCACGGTGCCCACGGCTGCCGATCCGACCGCGCCCACGGCATATCCGGCCGCCAGACTTCCGATGGCGACAGCCGTGGCCGCACCGATGTACGCCATGGGGTCGCGCGTGGTTGCCTGCTGGGACAGCCCCGCAGCCGCGACGAACCGGGGTGCAAAAAGCCAAGCCGTCGCAAGACCCATCACGGCCAATGCCATGAACAGATCCAGAACACCCAATCCAAGAATGGTAGTCCGCGTCAAGGATAGGGTCCCGTGACTGCGTCTGACCAACAAGAGTGTCGCCGGCACAACGAAGACCATCACCGCAAACAGCGCTATCGCTAATCTCATCTCTTCCACCTCCAGGAATGGACCTAACGTCACTCTTCCTCGGACAGCAGCAGCGTCAAAGGCTGGTACCGCTCACCGCTAGCCGTGAAGAACTTACTGAACAATTCGTAGTATTCCAGACGCAATGTCTGAATCGCCACAATCATCCCCTCGAACCCAATCACCAGCAAGTTTCCGAGGGCCACCACCAACCAATACGCGACACTCTGCCCGGGATCGACCATATTCGCGAGGAGGAAGACCACCATACTGAGCGCGCCATGCGCCACGGCGAAGGCGCCCATACGCACGTACGACAGTGTGTTGCTCAGGACGCTGAG
This sequence comes from uncultured Chloroflexia bacterium, assembly GCA_963775195.1. Classification (GTDB taxonomy): domain Bacteria; phylum Chloroflexota; class Anaerolineae; order B4-G1; family SLSP01; genus PWVB01. The sequence goes on along the minus strand of CAVZIC010000013.1, from coordinate 609,044 downwards.
AACGTTCTCGAAGAGCTCAAAGAAGCCTTCAACCACTGCCATACCAATGTGCCCTTTCGGAGGTGTGCGTCTCTCTACTAGCGATTCCAGGAGGCTCGAAAGAGCGATCACCAGACCGGTCACCAGTGCGGACGCTGCGAGCACAGAGGTACCGACCGGCACGCTGGTGGTCAGGTAACCCGCTGCCAACCCAATCAAGGACCAGTAGAAGAGGATCCCTGCGACACCGTTACGATTGACGAGCGCCTGAAGCCACGCTCCCTTGAGTGCCGTCCCAACCACGTTGTAGATCATGCCGATGGTGATAACGGCCATGCCGAGGGAAATCGTGGCGATCAGGATCGCGCTGGTACTATTCAGCGGTTGAAGCCATAGCGCAGGCAACACTTGCTCAAACCCGAAGATGCTCCCATACAGAAACCCGAAGATCATCGACATGATACCGCTTACGGCGACGATACCTCCAAAGGCAGAGAAGCTCTCCAGAGCCTGCACCCGGCGACTCAGGATCAGGAAGCCGAGCAATGCCAGTAGCAAGCCATGCCCAACGTCGCCGAACATCACCCCGAAGATCAGTGGAAACGTGATCGCCACAATCGGCGTCGGGTCCAGTTCGTCATAAGCAGGATACCCGTAGATCGTGACCAGGCGCTCAAACATGCGAAGGATTGGGGGATTATGGAACTCGAAGGGTGCAATCAGACGCTCACTTGCCGTGGGCGACCTGGCCTCCACGAGCGTATTGTCCGAGACCTCTGAGATCGTTTCCCTGAGCTTCGTGAGCTGCGGCTCGGGGACCCAACCTGTGACAAGATACATGTAGTGGAACTGGTTGAACTTCGCGATGGTCTGGACCAACTTGAGGCTGGCTCTCACGCGCCACAGCAGGTGGCGCAGTCGGGTAATACGTGTGTCGTGTAGCTCCTCGAGCCGCATCTCAAGATCACTAACTTGACTGCGTGTCTTGGCAATTGTATCGTCAAGTGCAGCCAGAATCTCATCTGGTGTGCCCTGGTACTCGTCGGGCAGCTCGGTGGCTGTCAAGTAAGCACTACGCGCGGCCCGCATCAGGATCTGTTCGTCTCGCTTGACGCCGAACAGAGCGACAATGGCCATGGACGCGCTCTGCCTCAGCACCACCAGGGTCGAAGCTACATGCTCGAGGCTGCTATTCAGCCGCTGCACGTTGTCGCTGGGCATTGCCCCAAGCATGGCAAATAGGTAGTCGGTATGGCGAAAACGCTGGAGGTCGATATCCAATCCGGCCAGCAAGCCAAGCTGCTCACGGATCTCGCGCAGCCGGTCCAGCTTACCGCGCGCCCCCGACAGCTCTTCTGCCGGACCCTTGGCCTCCATCTCCGCCAGCTCCACGTCTTTCTCGGCGACATCTGAACTGATCAGGTGCAGTGACTCCGAGGGTGGCGGGCCGACTTCCACGTCCAGCAACTCCATTACGTCAGCGATCCGCTGTACGAGTGCTATATACGCGTTAGCTCGCTTGTCCCAGTTCGCCGTCTGAAGAGCTCCGCCGTCGCCCACCGCACCCAGGTACTCAGACATATGGAACACGCCGGCAGCCGCCAAGGCCTCTGTGACGACAACGATGTCGTGCTCAGGTACTACGAGTTCCACCCGGTACATCTGCAGTGATCGAAACACGTCACACCTCCCGGTACGCCCTATCCCACATTACCATGATCCACTGCCTGGCTCTCGCGCTATGCGGATGTCGGCATCAATAGCATCGGGGCAAACACGTCGGACGACACATCCGATGCCTTCGCCTCCACGATGACCGTCACATCCCGAATCTCATACTCATTCAGCAATACATAAGCCAACGGAAGCCCAATATGGAACGGAGATCCCAGGAACATACGACGACAGCGGGCGATCAGGAGTCGCAGAAGTGATTGCTCCAGACGCGCTAATCCTTCTCCCGACTCAAATGACACGCCTCGCAGATCATCGCGGAGATTGGGATAGATGCCAAAGACAATCTGTGTAATGTCGGCACCGTGGGCGATGGCATGGATGTCCTCCTCCTTGACCTGATAGCCTATCGCCAACGTGTAGTTGATGATCTCCACCTCGGAAAGATGGTGGTATATGCGATAGCGGATCGCCCAAAGCAGATTGTCGATGTCCAAGGCGGTGCCCACCGTCTGTAAAGCCATTTCACGATCTCGACGGTTAAGGTGCAGGATACTCGCCCATAGGTCTCGCCGGTATCCCAGATCGAGGGCAACCTCAAGGGGAAAGAGGCTGTTCTCTTCCTCGTAACGTGTCATAGCGTGATCGAGAATCGTGAAGTAGGGGGTGCCCTTAAGAACATCAACGGCCCTGTGGATGCTACCGGTATAGACCATCCGTTCAAGTACATCTACACCCACGGAGACGTACTTATCCATGGGGTAGAGCAGGTGCAGGACCTGGTCCCACGAAGCACCGGCCTCCACGCCACGCAGCGCGACTTTGATGTTGTCGACCTCGTAGTGATGCCAGAACTCGCCGATGACAGGACGGGCTTCGTCGGGTGCGATGCGGACCAGCTTCTCATATACCTCGGTAAGGTGACGTCGAATCTGATAGATTGTCCGCCGAGGTGTCAGCAGCGGCCTCTCGATCTCTAGATGAGGGCCGTAGATGGTGTCACTCAGTACTCCAAGCGTGGCCTCATACCCCTGGGCTCGGATGAGTAAGTCCCAGGTTGCAGGCGACAGCAGGTTCGCATACAGCGCACGAACCGTAGCCTGCGTTAGAGAATACGCCATTACCCCGCCCATCACGCACGCCTCGCCTAGTTGCTACGGCCTGTCACACGCTTGATGACATACGCAACCGCGTCCTCGACGCGCGCCTCAGCCTCTTGTTCGAAGCGATCCGCTTCCTCGACGGCCGCGGCCATGGCCTGCTCGCGCTCGGATTCAGCCGCCTTCTGGGCCGCCGCCACAATTCGGGCGGCTTGCTGATTGGCCTCATTCAGCGCTTGCTCCCGCAACGCGTTCGCTTCCTTCTGAGCCTCTGCGACCAATCTGTCGGCCTCCGCCTGGGCCTTGGTCTGCAACTCTGAGGCCTCCTCCTCAATCGCCAGTATCGCCTGCACCATCTCTTGCGTCATGACCCGCATCCCTTTCGGTACCGTGGGCGCCGGATCGTCCCCGGTGATGCTCACGATGTTGTCAATGGTGCATTATTATAGATCACTTCTATGAAAAAAGCGACTTCGTCCAGCGCAGATTCGTGTTGGCGGATCTTAAGGGTGGGATCTATAATGACATCCATCAATGAACGGAGAAGGTCGGCTATCATGAACAACATCGCGATCCTGCTCAACCCTATGGACAACATTGCGACCGCTCTACGGGACCTTGAAAAAGGCGAGTCGGTCGATGTGCTTCTCTACGACGTGACCTACTCGGTCATTCTGCGCGAGGAGATCGCCTTTGGGCACAAGTACGCCCTCCGGGATATTCCACAGGGGGAGGATGTACTTAAGTATGGACTTCCCATTGGTAAGGCTCTCAAGGATATCCGGGCAGGCGAGTGGGTGCACGTCCATAACTGTCGCAGCGAGCACTTCGGTTTTCGACACGAGGAGTACGGGATCCACGCCTAAGTGGTTCTCTCGCTGGGCCAACAAGTACCGGGCTCTCGCGAGGTCTAGCCTCGTGTCTACGCCCGGTGCCTCGCTCAAGCGATTTGGTTCCGAAAGAAACAGGAGTGTGGTCTATGCAGATCCTAGGCTATGAACGTCCAGATGGTCAAATCGGCATCCGCAACAAAGTCTCGATCATCTTCAGCACCGACTGCTCGCGCTATGTAGCACAGAAGCTCAAGACACTGTTTCCTGAAGGGACCCAGCTCTTCGGCTATCCCGGTGGCTGCGCTCTCGTCGACGGTGCATTCCACAAGCTGGTGGCCCTGGGGACGCATTCCAGTTCCGCAGCCGCCCTGGTGGTCGGTCTCGGCTGCGAGGGTACGGATGCCTACGATGTGGCCGAGGCAATAGTCGCGACAGGACGTCCGGTGGAGGCGATTAAGATCAACGAGGAGGGCGGCGACCTACGCACGGTCGAACAGGGATCGCGCATTTTGGCCCACCTACTCCAGGAAGCATCGACAGCTAGACGAACACCCATGTCCCCGGGTGACCTCATTGTGGGGACGGAGTGTGGAGGATCCGACGCTACCTCCGGACTTGCCGCGAATCCTATCACCGGTGTCGTCGGGGATCGCCTGATCGAAGCTGGGGGCACATATATGATCAGCGAGCTTGACGAACTGATAGGCTGCAGCGAGATTCTTGCGGCCCGCGCCGTGAATCAACAGGTGGCGGATGAGGTGCGCGCGGCCATCAAGCAGGCCGAAGAGCGAAGCTTCTCTAGCGGTAGGTTCGCCTGGGGGTACGGCAACATCATGGGTGGACTGACCAGCATCGAGGAGAAATCATACGGTGCGCTCGCAAAATCAGGCACGACTCCGCTACAAGGGATCCTCCACGAGTATGGATTGCCGCCATCGAAAGGGTTCTTCCTGCAGGTTGGCGAGCCCGGATCCGGCTATTTTCACGGGGATCCGGAGGGTATCAACCAGTTCGCAGCTCACGGCGCCCATCTGGCGCTCTTCACAACCGGCTGCGGCTCGACGACGGGTGGATTAGTACCTGTGATCAAGGTCATCGCTAACCCCACGCGTATGCAGCTCATCCGTGACAATGCCGACTTCGACGCCACTCCTATCATTATGGGAGAACAGTCCATTCAGCAGATGGGTGAGGCGCTCTATGGTGAAGTATTGGCGGTCGCGGCAGGAAAACTGACGCGGTCCGAGGTCTTTGGTCACTACGAGGTCTGAATGGGATTCCAACTTTGCGTCAATGTCGACGAACGCACGCCCCTGCGGCGCATTTGGCGCTATGTAGGGTATGATGAGCCCAACTACACCTATACGCCGGATGGCACAGCCCTGCTGGGCAAGCTCGGCCGGATGTCCGATGCCCCCTACTACATCCGATGCCACTTCCTCCTCTGTTCCGGGAACGGCGTGGGAGAACCCAAGTGGGGGTCCAGTAACGTCTACACGGAAGACGACCAAGGACTGCCTGTCTACGATTGGACGATTATCGACAGCATCCTCGACACAATTGTTCGATCCGGCTGCGTGCCATTTGTCGAGCTGGGTTTCATGCCCGAGGCGCTCAGTTCGGCTCCGGATGGCGTCCGCTATACTGGCGCCACTGCGGAGGGCTGGGGCTACCCACCCCGCGATTACTCGCGCTGGATGGATCTGATCCGCGCCGTGGGTCGGCACTGCCTCGAAAGGTATGGGCTTCGGGATCTGAGCCGCTGGTACTGGGAGCTTTGGAATGAGCCGGATATCTTCTACTGGCGGGGAACGCCCGAGGAGTACTTTCGACTCTACGATTACACGGTCGCGGGGCTTCTGTCTGCTTTTCCTCAGGCCAAGGTCGGCGGGCCGGGTACAACGAGCCCTGCCAATCCAAAGGCAGGTGCCTTTCTCCGTGGGTTCCTCCAACACTGCACGGCGGGGGAGAACGCGGTCACAGGCGAACGCGGGACGCGGCTCGATTACATTAGCTTCCACACCAAAGGAGGAGGCTATGGCCGCGAGCCCAACGCGCCGAAGAGGACACCCACGATCCGCGAGTTGCTTCGCCACGTCGATGCGGGGCTGGGAATCATTGCCGGATTCCCGGCACTGCGCCGGCACGAAGTGATTCTCTCGGAATGCGACCCCGACGGCTGGGCAGCCGGCACCACCCATGACAATCCCAACCTCTTCTACCGCAACAGCGAGTACTACGCGAGTTACGTCGCCAGCGCGGCCTGCAAGTTGCTAGACGCACGCCATCCGGAGGGGCCCCGCGTGGACGGAATGCTGACGTGGGCCTTCGAGTTTGAGGATCGCGAGCTCTTCGCCGGTCTGAGGACACTGAGCACCAACGGTATCGACAAGCCGGTGCTCAACGTCTTCCGCTTACTCGGCGAATTGGGCGGCAGCCGGCTCACAGTAGCCATCGATGGCACCCCTGTCTCCGAGGCCACGCCGGCTCTCTCCGCCATTGCGTCAATCGACGGCACGGGTGCCGTCGCGGTCCTGCTGGTGAGCCACCACGACGACTGGGACGTCCATACACCGGTTGAGGCTGTGGTGCACCTGACGGGGTTGGAGGAGGGCCGGGGTTACGAAGTCACCCGGACCGCGATTGACGCAGAGCACGCCAACAGTTACTCAGCGTGGGTAGCGATGGGAAGCCCGCCGCTGCCGGACGAGTCGCTGCGGCGTGACCTGGATAACGCTGCCCGCCTCGTGCCCGAGCGGCTTGCACCGGTGATGGCGACCGGCGGCGAGGGCTCTCTCCTGCTGAAGATCTCGCCGCACAGCGTATCGTTGCTGCGGCTGCAGCCGGTGATCGCAGACTAGTCCAATCGATAAGGAGGATGCACCATGGAACCGATTATCGACGGTCCTGTATCGCCGCACTTCCGTCCCCTTCCCTTCGCCGGCAACGCGGCGGTAGGCTCGCTTCCGGAGATGGGCGTCTCGCGGGCCATGGCCGACGCGCTGCCTTTCGCGCCCCAGGGGGACTGTGTCTGCTGGGGCATCCCATTTGATGTTCGCGATCCCGCGCTTGTTATGAACGAGGCCACCACCATTGACGTGCCGCACGCGGTTAGCCCGTGGCTCGTCTTTATGCACACGTCGGACCTGCGGGCGATCCAGGTCGACCGGGGTGGCTTCACCTCCCCCATGCGCGGGCAGGGCCAGCTCAACGAGTTGGCGGCGACCTATACGCTGATCTACGAGGACGGCTCGACGGCGTCGACCGAGATCCGGCGGCGCCACCATGTCGGCGCCTTCCAGCGAATGTGGGGTGAGAACTGTTTCCAGGCCGTCGCGATGCATAAGCCGTACCCCTCGCGGGCTTCCCACGAGCAACTGCGGAGCGGATGGGGACAGACCCAGACGCGTGTCGAGCAACCCGATGGTGGGCGCTGGGTGAACTGGCTCTGGGCGTGGGCGAACCCCCAACCCGGGAAGGCGATCGTGCAGATTCGCTTCGAGCCCGTCTCCGGCGCGGTGCTGGTCTTTGGTATCGCTGCTGGCGCGGCGTCTGAGCACCCACTCCGCTGGCGCCGTCGTCGAAAGGCGATCCTCTCGCTTCCCGATGGGACGGGATTTGACCCTAGGCTCGATGACGACGGTCTGCTGGCCCACGTGCGGATCGACATGGGCCAGGTCATCTCCGCACAGCCCCGGCTGCGCTATCCCAACGACGCGTGGGAGGATAGCTACAACAACCGGCTGCCGCGCATGGATCGCCCCGAGGTGCTGATCGAGTACACTTCCCACGCGGACGCCCACTTCCACGTGAAGGTGGCCCCTTCCGATGATGGGACGCCCCAGCCTGCCGAGATCGTGCCCGTTGCCGCCGTGGAGGGTGGCGATCATGAATCGCAGATCGTCCAGGTCCCGCCGGCGACGCAGCGGATCAGCCTGCGTGTGGTCGAGCGAGGCACAGAGCGTCCCGTGATTGTCAAACTACACATTCACGGGCAATTCGACGAATACCTTGCGCCGGTGGACCGTCATCGGATCATCAACTCGGCCTGGTTCGAGGACTACAGCGTCGACTTCACCCACCAAGGGCTGCATCAATGCACCTACGTCCCCGGCGAGACAACAATTGACCTGCCGCTGGGCAAGGTTTACGTTGAGGTCTCCAAGGGCTTCGAGATCCGTCCTGTACGTAAGGTTCTCGATGTGGGTGCGGAGACGAAGGAAGTCGTCATCGAGATCGAGCGTGTGCTGCCCTGGCGCCGGCGGGGGTGGGTAACTGCCGATACTCACGTACACTTCCTCTCACCCATGTCCGCCAACCTCGAAGGCGCCGGCGAGGGCGTGAACGTGGTGAACCTCCTGGCCAGCCAGTGGGGCGAACTGATGACGAACGTGGGGGATTTCGATGGGAAGAGCACGTGGGGCTCCAAAGAGGCCGGCGGCGACGGAGAGTATCTCGTCCGCGTTGGCACAGAGAACCGCCAGCACGTGCTGGGACATATCTCTCTGCTCGGCTATCGTGGCCCGATCATCGCGCCGATGACGACAGGAGGACCCGATGAATCTGCGTTAGGCGATCCCATCGAGATTCTGCTGACCGAGTGGGCACGACAGTGTCATAGGCAGGGCGGCCTTGTGGTGCTCCCACACTTCCCCAACCCACGGGCCGAGCACGCAGCCAGCATCATCAGCGGCGATATCGATGCCCTCGAAATGACATCGTGGGATGACCTCTACAGCGGAATCAGCCCCTACTCACTCTCCGACTGGTACCGCTACCTGAATTGCGGCTACAAAGTAGCCGCGGTGGGAGGCACGGACAAGATGCAGGCATCGACGGCCGTAGGGACTGTTCGCACCTACGCCCACCTTGCCGATGACGAACCCTTTACGTACGATGGTTGGATGGACGCAGTGCGCCGCGCCGAGACCTTTGTTACCTACGGGCCGCTGCTGGAGTTCACGGTCGACGGGCGGGCAATGGGCAGCCGGATTGGGATGTCAGCATCGGGAGGAACCGTGGACGTCATCTGGCAAGCCGCCAGCGTGACGGTACCGATGTCGCGGGTCGAGTTGGTTATCAATGGCGAGATCCGCGAAAGCGCCGCAGTCGACCCGTGGAGCGCAAGCGGATCCTGGCGGATCAGGGTCGATCGCAGCTCCTGGTTTGCCCTGCTGGTTCGCGGGCACTATAAGGACCGCCCGGAGATCATCGCCGCCCACAGCTCACCCGTGATGGTCGATGTGGAGGGCTCGGAGATGATGGCCGCTGCCGATGCCGTCACGATTCTTGAGCAGATTGAGGGGGCTCTCGCCTATATCGACACCATCGGCACGCGTGCCGAGGACCGTGCCTACAAGCGCATGCGGCTCGTGATGGAATCCGCCCATCGCACCCTCCACAACCGCATGCACCGTCTGGGCTACTTCCACGACCATACGCCGGTGACGGACCATGCCGAGCACCATAGGGACTAGGGATAAGTGATAGGGGAATACGGGATAGGCCAATAAGGGGACAAGGGAATCGGCATACGCCAAGACCTTGATTCCGCCATTCTCCAATTCTCCATTCTTTCTATGTACAGCACCATCAAAGAGATCATCACCGCTGCCGGCACGCTGGCACTGACGTACTTCCTGGAGGTGACCCCCGCCTGGAAGGAGAACGCGACGTACGTGACCGCGGCCGACCTCGCCGTGCAGACCTATCTGCGCGAGCGGATCGAAGAAGCTTTCCCTGACGACGGCATCGTCGCTGAAGAGAACGACCTGCGCAAGCCGCCTGGGGGAGGCGACCACACCTGGGTGATCGACCCTATCGACGGCACGGCTTCCTTCTCCGCCGGCCTGCCGATCTGGGGAGTGTCGATCGCGTTGGTCGACGGAGGACACCCCATTGCAGGTTTCTTCTACAGCCCGGTTACGCGCGATCTCTTTCATACGGCACCGGACGGCCGCGTCTACAGAAACGACCGCCCAATGGCGATCCGTGAGCCGGGACCGTTCCATCGCGAGACATCGCTCTTCATCGCGTCACGGCTCCACCGCTACTACACCATCTCACGCGACTATCCCGGGAAGCTGCGGAATCTCGGCTCCTCCGTGGCCCACCTGGCCTATGTGGCGACGGGTAGTGCGGACGCCGCGCTCGTAGAGCGTGTCTACGTCTGGGACATCGCGTCCGGTATGGCGATGCTGAAGCAGAATGGCGGCGTCCTGCATTACCTCGACGGCACACCGGTGGACCTGGTCCCGCTACTCAATGGCGACCGGGTGCCGCTTCCGATGGTAGGTGGGCATCCCCAGACTGTTGCCGCCTTCACCTCGCTGATCTCCTACAGTGGCGAAGACGATGTGTGATTCACCTTGATCAATGCCCTGCTGCGCGCACGGGGGCTTGAGTCAGTGGAGTGGCAGCATTCATGAGGACATTGACGCGCTGGAACGTGGGGACGTGTCAACCTGCAGACGCAATCAAGGAGACAAGATGACGAACGACATCAAAACAACGGCGTTGGCTTGGATCAACGACAACTCGTCGCTGATCGTCGACATGCACCAACAGGCGTGGGACCTGGCGGAGGTCGGCCTGCTGGAGACAAAGACGAGCCAGCTTCTCGTCGACATCCTCGAGGCGAACGGATTCACCGTCGAACGGGGTGTCGCCGGGATGCCCACAGCCTTTGTGGCGACCTATGGGTCCGGTGGTCCTGTAGTCGGCCTGATGGCCGAGCTCGACGCCCTGCCCGAGCTCTCCCAAGAGGCCGTCCCATATCGCAAGCCCCGGAAGGAGGGCGCCCCAGGACACGGCTGCGGACACTGCGGCTATGCCGCCACGGCAGTGGGCGCCGCGATCGCGGTCAAAGAAGCCATTGAGGCGCACGGCCTCAGCGGGACCGTCAAGTGTTTCGGATGCCCGGCTGAGGAAACGCTCGTTGGCAAGGTCTTCATGGTGCGCGACGGCGTCTTCGACGGGCTTGACGCATGCCTGGGCCACCATCCGAGCGGGACCAACACCGTCTCGATGGGAAGCAGCAACGCGATGAACTCGGTGAAGTTCGAGTTTTTTGGCAAGGCCAGTCACGCCGCGGGCTCGCCGCATAAAGGTGTGAGCGCCCTCGACGCAGTCGAGCTCATGAATGTGGGCGTCAACTATATGCGCGAGCACGTCATTCAGGAGACGCGGATGCACTACGTCATCGAGGAGGGCGGCCACGAGCCCAACGTCGTCCCCGCCTACGCCCGGAGTTGGTACTATGTGCGGGCCCCCGAGCGTGACCTAGTCGACAAGTACTACGACTGGGTGCTGCGGATCGCCGACGGCGCCGACCTCATGGCCGGGACGACACACAAGGTCCGCTTCCTGACTGGCGCGCACCAGACAATCCCGAATCGCCCGCTGGCGGAGTTGATCGTCGCCAACATGCGCGAGGTCGGCGCTCCCTCCTATACCGAGGACGAACTGGCCTTCGCCGCGGAATTGGGCAAGAGCGTCGACAGGCAAGAGAAGCTCGCCGGGTTGCGGCAGAGCAACCTGCCCGATGCAATGGAACTGGCTGATGTGGACATCAATCCTCGCATCTACGATCCCTTTGGCGAGGAGCGCAAGGGCGGTGGGGGGTCGACCGACGTCGCCGAGGTCTCGTGGATCACGCCGACTGTCGAGTTCGGGACCGCGTGCTTTATCGTTGCGACGCCGGGGCACTCATGGCAGAATACCGCCGTTTCCGGAACGTCGATCGGCCACAAGTCGACGCTCTTCGCTGCAAAGACAATGGCGACAAGCACGCTTGATCTTCTGACGCAGCCGGAGACACTTGAACGCGTCCGAAAGGATTGGGAGCAACGAATGGAAGGGCGCACCTACCAGAATCCACTCCCACCCGATCTCAAGCCGCCGCTGGATCAGTTCGAGGCGTAGAGGAGCAGCGGAATGCCAGACGACAAGCTCAACTCACTACCACAGATCCCGTTCGGCGGCGTCACCCTCTCGCGGCTCATCCTGGGCGCCAACCCGATCAACGGCGGATCGCACCTCTCGCGCTTCGTCAACCACCAGATGCGGCGGTACTTCACACCGGAACGCATCCAGACTACGCTCGCGCAGTGTCAGACCCAGGGCATCAATACATGGCAATCCGGACCCGGCGGCAATCTCGAGGCGTACAACACCTATCGCCGCGCAGGAGGCGAGATGCACTACATCGCCCTGGCATCCGAATCCCCTGAGTACCCTGATGTACTCAGGGATCTTGTGGATGGCGGTACCCTCGGCATCGCACATCACGGTGAAGTCACCGACGTCTTCTGGCGCCAAGGGGAGATGACCAAGGTACGCGAGTTCTGCCAGAAGATCAGGGACTCTGGAGCGATGGTGGGTATCTCGACGCACATTCCCGACGTGGTCGATTACGTCGAATCCGAGGGATGGGATGTGGACTTTTTCATGTGCTGCGTCTACGAACGCCACCGTACCCGCGAGCAGTTGCTGGAGCTTCTCGGGCACGTGCCGTTGCCGCTCAAGGAGGTCTACCTGGAGAGTGACCCGCCGCGGATGTACCGGGCCATGCGTGGCACTAACAAGCCCTGCCTCGCTTTCAAGATCCTTGCGGCCGGACGGCTATGTGATCAGCAGGAGCTGGTCGAAGCAGCCTTCGAGCAAGCCTTCAGAGAGATGAAGCCAGACGATGCCGTGATCGTCGGGATGTACCCGGAATATGAAGACCAAGTCGCGATCAACGCGGAATACGTGCGACGTCTGAGCGGGCTCAGCGGAGCATAACGTTGACCTTCCGGGTTGCTGCTGAGCAACCCGGAAGGCAGAATCTCTCACCTAGAAAGGGAAACCACACAATGCATATCCTCATCGGACCTAACAACTTTGACCTTCAGAATATCGCTGCGACACTTGCAGCGGGCTATCCCGACGTGACCGTCGCCACCTGCGACAGTCGTGAGCAGATCAGTGAGGCCATCGCCAACGCTGACGTCTACTTCGGATGGCTGAGCCGAGAGAACTTCCTCGCCGCGAAGAAACTCCGCTGGATCCAGTCGATGAGTACCGGCGTCGATGGTTTCGTCCGCATCCCTGAGCTCCGTGACAGTGACGTCATCCTGACCAATGCCAGGGGTGTGCACGCAGCCTGCCTGGCCGAGCAGACATTCGCTATGATCTTCGGATTCACGCGAGGAATGAAGGCATTCCTTGAGCACCAGCAGCGCCACCAGTGGGCAGGGAGGGACGTACGCAACGGCCTTGTCGAATTGACGGGCAGCACGATGGGCATTGTCGGCTATGGGACCGTAGGCCATGCCATCGCCGATCGCGCACGTGCGTTCGGTATGCACGTCGTCGCCGTGGACATCCTGCCTGAGGTGAAGCCTGACCATGGGATATCGGTGAACGGGAAGAGCGAACTTGATGAGTTGCTAAGCCAGTCTGACTACGTAGTGATCACAGTACCGTACACCGAGCAAACACGGTTGATGATCGGTGCAGAACAACTGGCTCTGATGAAGCGCTCCGCGATCCTCGTCGTGATTTCCCGTGGTGGTCTCATCGATGAAACGGCACTGGCCAACGCTCTCACCACGGGGCAGCTCAAGGCCGCGGCACTGGACGTCTTCGAGACGGAGCCCCTGCCCGCAGACAGCCCCCTGTGGGACATCGACAATTTGATCATCGTACCCCATGCTGCGGGTGGCAGCCAGTTCGAGGCAGCTGCGATCCGCGCGATCTTCCTGGAGAACATGGATCGCTTCATTCGAGGCGATTTCCCGCTGCGGAACGAGGTCGGTAAGCACCGCGGCTACTAGCGCATCTCCCTCTGAAGTGCCTGGCACTTCCGCCCCATCTGCAGGGCGAGTGCCAGGCACTTGGGGACGCATCACCGGCGGTTGCCGTTGTTGTTGGTTTCAGGTGCCGGGCACCACCCGGTTGGCGTCTGTGTCAAACCAACTGATAATGCTACTGAAGGTCCGAAATGTGTGGCAGAGCCCGGAACGAGAGGTGAGCGATGAGCGATGACACGTTCCTATCCCACGCACCTGAGCGCTTCCGGCAGGTCGTGAAGCCGCCCGACGTGGTCGTACACCGCCTGGAGGCAAACGGTGATATCCCCAACAACCCGCGCCTGCCGCTGATCGTCCTCAGGCAGGCCCTGTCGCTGCCATCCGCTGATCCGGCGGCGACGATCGAGGCCATCTTCGAGCACAACGACTGGCCGCCGGCGTGGCGCGACAGCGTCTACACCTTTCATCATTACCACAGCACGAGCCACGAGGTCCTCGGCATCTACAGTGGGGAGGCGACCGTCCGATTCGGCGGCGATCCGGGCGTCGACGTGACCATACATGCCGGTGACGTCGTCATCATCCCGGCGGGCGTCTCGCACAAACGGCTCTCCTCGAGCCCTGACTTCGCCGTGGTAGGCGCCTATCCCCAGGGGCTCACCTGGGATATGAACTACGGCAAGCCAGAGGAGCATCCGCGAGTGGATGGGAACATCGCCGCCGTTCCGGATCCGGGCCGAGATCCTGTCTTCGGTGACGCAGGCCCTCTGGTGACCCTTTGGAGATCCTGATCCACCGCCGCGACGTCGGGCGCCGCCGACACACCAGCCGTATAGCTCCCGCAAAGGAGATTCCACATGCGCTTCCCTGAACTCACCGATGTATGGCGTCTTGAACGGCTGATCCCGCCCGCGGGGCCGCTCGATCTCGTGCTCGACACCGACACCTACAACGAGGTCGACGATCAGTTTGCCGTCGTCTTTGCACTGCTCTCACCCGAGAAGATCCGGCTCCAAGCCCTTTACGCTGCCCCCTTCTTCAACAATCGATCCACCGGGCCAGCCGACGGAATGGAAAGAAGTTACCAGGAGATCCTCCGCTTGCTGGACCGTCTCGACGTCCCTGCCGACGGGTTGGTCCATCGCGGTTCGACACGATACCTTGGCAGACCCGACGACCCGCTGGCGCTCTCGGACCAACCTGCGAACTGGAGCTTGCGTGGCTCGGCTCAATCACTCGGCAATCCTGAGCGCGCGTGCGAGAGCGAGGCCGCTCTGGACCTGGTCGAGCGGGCGATGGCACGCTCGGCGGACGATGCGCCGCTCTACGTCGCCGCGATCGGCGCGATCACCAACGTGGCTTCGGCGATCCTGATAGCGCCCGAGATCATCCGGCGCATCGTGGTGGTCTGGCTGGGAGGGCACGCCTACCACTGGCCCGATACGAAGGAGTTCAACCTCTGGCAGGACCCCGACGCAGCCCGTGTGATCTTCGACTGCGGCGTTCCGGTCGTCCAGATCCCGGTCATGGGCGTCTGTTCGCACCTTCACACCACCATGCCGGAGATCGATGCCTATGTCGCCGGACGGGGCGCGATCGGCGACTATCTTGCCGAGACGGTTCGCAGCTATCACGAGGACCACGCGCGTACGGCCGGACCGTACGCGTCTGCCTGGTCGAAGGTGATCTGGGACATCTCATCCATCGCCTACCTACTCGACGCGTCGTGGACGCCGAGTGTGCTCGTGCACAGCCCCATCGTCACGGACCAGGGCACCTACAGCTTCGACAATCGGCGCCATCTCATCCGCAGCGCCTATCACGTGGAGAGGGACCCAATCTTCCGCGACCTTTTTCAGAAGTTGGAGAAGCGGAGCAAAGGTTAGCCACGGCGGCTCATCCTGGAGGATCTCTATGACATACTATGCACCGTCCCGATCCGGCGACCACCTCTTGGCACCCGGAGGGCAGGAAGTGGTGGAACGTATCGCGGCGGATCTGCAGCGCCTGGGCGTACGGTCTGGCGGCGTCCTGCTGGTACATAGCTCACTGAGCTCGCTCGGACACGTCCTCGGCGGCCCCGAGAGCGTGATCCGGGGTCTCCTCCAGGCACTCGGCCCGGAGGGCACGCTCTTGATGCCCGCTCTGAGCTACGAGCACGTCACGTCGAAGGCCCCATTCTTCGACGTGCGGCGAACACCGTCGAACGTAGGCGCCATCCCCGAGGCCTTCCGCAAGCGCGCCGGTACGGGGCGCAGCATTCACCCCACACACTCCGTGTGCAGCGTCGGGCCGCGCACGGGAGAGCTGCTCGGGGACCACGACCTGGACTCCACCCCCTGCGGCGAACACTCCCCCTTCAGAAAGCTGCGGGATGTTGGGGGCCAGATTCTTATGCTCGGCTGTGGCCTACGCCCCAACACGTCGATGCACGGCATCGAGGAGCTTTCGGTGCCGCCCTACCTCTTCGGTCCACCACTGACGTACGTGCTGACCTACCCTGACGGCCACTCGGTCGAGAAAGTCTACACAACCCACGGCTTCGACGGATGGGGTCAGCGCTATGACCGCGTCGCCGAGGTGCTGGATGCACCTGAGCTCAGGGGTGGTCCCGTGCTCAAGGCGGAGGCCCATCTCATCTACGCGCCGGCGCTCTGGCAGGCCGTTCACGCAGCACTGGAGCGCGATCCGCTGCGATTCGTCGATCGGTATGATTGACAGATTCTACGCACCCAGGAGGGACTCACAATGAGCGAGCGAGTTCGGATGGCCATTATCGGCTGTGGCGGCATGGGCAGAAACCACCTGCGCGACATCCTGAAGCAGGGCGATACTACCGAGATCGCGGCAGTGTGCGACATCTCCCCCGATTCGGTGTCGGAGGCCGAGAAGATCTTTGTCCAGGCCGGCGTGCCGATGCCTCCCGTCGAGCCGAACCTGGATGTCCTCCTGGCAACTTACGATCTGGATGCGGCCTTTGTCGTGACACCTCACGCCGTGCACTTCGGCCAGGCGAAAGCTTGCCTGGAGGCGGGTCTCGACGTCCTGCTTGAGAAGCCGATGGTGATGAACGCCGCAGAGGCCCGCAGTCTCATCGATGTGCGAGACCGGACAGGGCAACTCCTGGTAGTTTCGTTCAACGGTAGCCTCTCTCCCGAGATCCGTGAGTCGGTGCGGCTGTTGCGCTCCGGGGAACTGGGCAAGATCCTGAGCATCAGCGCCACGGTCTGGCAGAGTTGGGGCCCCGGCACCGCCGGCCAGTGGCGACAGGTCCCGGAGATCTCCGGCGGCGGCTTCATGTTCGACACCGGCGCCCACCTTCTGAACACGGTGGCCGATCTCGCTGGAGAGGAGTTCATCGAGGTCGCTGCCTGGACTGATAACTACGGGCGGCCCGTGGAGACGCTGGCGGCCGTGATGGCCCGGTTGGCGTCGGGTGCTTTGGTCACCTTCCACGGGTGCGGCGAGACGGTGAGGAGCTGCCGGTCTGATATCCGTGTGTTCTGTACCGACGCTATTCTTAGGACGGGTGCCTGGGGCCGCTGGCTGGAGATTCAGCGGCAGGGCGAGCCGGACTTCACGCCCGTCGTGCTCCCCCGCTCGCTGGGTGCATGGGAGCAGTTCGTCGCAGTGCGCGAGGGGAGCTTCCCCAACCCCTGTCCGCCTGAAGTGGGCTTGCGCACCGTGCGTCTGTATGATGCCATCAAAGCATCGGTGGCGCGCCACGGCGCGCCGGTTCTGTGTAACTAACCAAACTCGAATCACTCAAGGAGAACGCAATGTCGAATGCAAACAAGAAAGCGCTGATGGTCTGGGGCGGTTGGATGGGGCACGAGCCCGATCTATGTGTCGACGTATTCGCCCCCTATCTGAGATCCCAGGGCTACGATGTGACGGTCTCGGACACCCTGGATGCCTACCTCAACACAGATATGCTGATGGCGCTCGATCTGATCGTGCCGGTCTGGACGATGGGAACGATCACCAACGGGCAGGAGAATGGACTGCTGCAAGCCGTGAAGAGCGGCGTGGGTATCGCGGGGTGGCACGGCGGGATGGGCGATGCGTTCCGCAACAACACCGAATATCAGTTTATGGTCGGCGGGCAATGGGTTGCGCACCCCGGCGGCGTGATTGACTATGAGGTGAATATCACCAAACCCGACGATCCTATCGTTGCCGGACTTGGCGACTTCGCGATGCATTCTGAGCAGTACTACATGCACGTGGACCCCTCGAACGAGGTGTTGGCGACGACGACCTTCCAGGGCGACTATGCCCCTTGGATCGAGGGCACCGTGATGCCGGTGGCCTGGAAGCGGATGTACGGCAAGGGCCGCGTCTTCTACACGTCGCTGGGACACGTCGCCAAGGACTTCGAGGCCACGGAGCCGCTGACGATTATGCAGCGTGGACTGCTCTGGGCCAGCAAGTAAGGAGGCCGCATATGGAGAAGACCAAAGTTGGGATCATCGGCTGCGGGAACATCAGCGGGATCTATCTGAAGAACTGCCAGCAGACTTTCGAGATTCTGGAGATCGCGGCGTGTGCAGACCTGATCCCCGAACGCGCTCAGGCGCAGGCGGAGGCGTATGGCGTTGCTCGTGCCTGCTCGGTGGCGGAACTGCTGGCCGATCCCGAGATCGAGATCGTCATCAACCTCACGACGCCGCAGTCCCACTTTTCCGTAGCGATCCAGGCCGTGCAGGCCGGCAAGTCGGTGCACAACGAGAAACCTCTGGCGTTGACCCGGGACGAAGGCCAGCGACTGCTCAAAGCCGCAGCCGAGAAGGGCGTCCGC
The DNA here is from genome assembly GCA_963775195.1 of uncultured Chloroflexia bacterium. Taxonomy (GTDB): domain Bacteria; phylum Chloroflexota; class Anaerolineae; order B4-G1; family SLSP01; genus PWVB01. The sequence continues at coordinate 590,863 of CAVZIC010000013.1, read as the reverse complement.
GTGGGCGGTGCCCCGGATACGTTCCTGGGTGGCGGACACCAGACCTGCCGCAAACTGATCGACGACGGCTGGATCGGCGAGCCGATCGGCATGACCGCTTTCATGCTCTGTCACGGGCACGAGAGCTGGCACCCGAGCCCCGCCTTCTATTACCAGATTGGCGGTGGCCCGATGTTCGATATGGGCCCCTACTACCTCACAGCACTCGTGAACATGATGGGACCTATCCACCGCGTGTCGGGCGAGGCTGCCGTGACCTTCCCACAGCGCACCATCACCAGCAAGCCTCTCTACGGCACCGTCGTCGACGTCGAGACGCCCACACATATCGCCAGCACGCTGCAGTTCGAGAGTGGCGCTGTGGGCACAATCATCACCAGCTTCGACGTCTGGTCGAGCCAGTTGCCGCCCATCGAGATCTACGGCACCGAAGGCTCACTCGCCGTCCCCGACCCGAACGGCTTCGGCGGCCCTGTGAGGGTGCGCCGGGCCGGTGACTCGGAATGGCGCGAGGTTCCCCTGAGCCACGGCTACGCGGAAAACAGCCGCGGCGTCGGTGTCGCGGACATGGCCTATGCCCTGCGGTCCGGGCGGCCTCACCGCGCCAGCGGGTCGCTGGCCTATCACGTCCTGGACGTGATGCACGCCACCTTGGATTCACCGAGGGAGGGCCGTCATATTGAGGTCGAGAGCACCTGCGAGCGACCGGCTGCGCTCCCGATGGGGTTGCGCCACGGCTTGCTCGACGACTGAGGCCCAGGGGGCACATCATCGTCCTTCTCCCTCGGTGGGAGGACTCGGACCCGGCAAAGGCTCCTTCTCGTGTTTCCCCTCTACGAGCGTAGACGGAGAAGCCACCTGAGGGGGCAAGGCAGAAATGACAGCAGAAGCCCTTCCCTGCGGGGAAGGGCTTCTGCTGTGTGATGTGACTGTCGAATATGTGGTGCTGCGTATCACCTGCGGTGCACCGCCGTATATGCTGATTCCAGGTTGTCGACATACGCATCCATCGAGAGCGGCGGCGTAACGCCCGTCTTAAGTCGGGCGCGCAGTTCGGGAGAGGCCACGAACCGAGCCATCGCGCTACGCCACGCGGCTACGTCACCCGGCGATACGAGCAGACCATCCACTTCATCGGTGACGGCGTCGGCCATGACACCGTGATCCGATGCCAGCACCGGAACGCCCATGGCAAAGGCCTCGTGCGTCAGCATCGAGAACGTCTCGTACCACAGCGATGGTACAACCACGGCATTGGCTGCCGCCATCGTCTCCCAGACGGCCGGACGGTCCAGGCGTCCGGCGAATCGGATCCCCGGGTGGCGGGCTAACGTCCGCAGTTCGGCGACGTAGTCCGGATACTGCGACTCGTCCCCCGCGACGATGAGCTCGGCCTCAGCGGGCAGGGCGTTGAAGGCTTCAATCACGACGTGTACACCCTTCTGCCAGGCAAGGCCGCCGAGGTAGACGAACCGGACGTGTCCGTCATCCGCGCGACGACACTCGGGCAGAGCGTCAGGACGGGGGATGCCGCGAGGCACGAAATGCAGCCTGTCGACAGGGGCACCGTGCTGGACGAACCAGTCGCGCACGAACTCTGTGTAGGTCAGAAGCGCGCTGGCGTCCTGCATCACATCGCGCAAGATGCGGTTCCGGGCCGCCATCACAGGGGATAATAGAGGAGCGGCCGCAAGGGCTCGCTGCATCCCCGCGCGAACGAGCGCACACCTGGCACAATGGACAGGCTCGCCGGGCGTCGTACAAAGCCCGCCGGTGGTATAGTCGATCAATTGAGCGTTGGGACAGACAAACCAGAAATCGCGCAGAGAGATCAGAGCCGGGCGCTCCTGCGCCCGCACCCAACCAACCAGATTGGCGGGAAGTCCGCGAAGATGCTGGAAGTGCACAAGATCAGGCTCGGTCTCGGCGAAGATCTGACGAAAGCTACGCGTTATCTGCCGGTGGCCGAACGTCGCAGCGAACAAGGACATGGGCGTCATTGCCCCGGCCTGGATCCGGTAGACGGCAATGCCCTCACGCATCACCCGATGTACACCCGGTGCCCCCACCGCACGATGAACGATCGTCACCTCGTGTCCGCGGGCGCGCATGCGCGAGCCCACTTCCCAGGTATCGAGCTCGGTGCCGCCGACGAAGTCGGGCATGAACTGGTGAACGACATACAGGATCTTCACGCTTGCCGCTCCCCCAGCGCCAGATAGAGGTCGCGGATCGCAGGGTATTTGCGCGCCCAGGTGTGCTGACTCAGCGCCTTAGTCCTGCCGGCCTCGCCCATCCTGCGCGCATCCCGGGGATCATCTAGCAGATGGTCGATGGCCTCGCTCAAAGCCGGTATATCTCCAAATGGGACGAGCAGACCATCCTTGCCGTCATCGATTACGTCCATGACGCCCCAGGTCTTCGCACCAACCACCGGCTTGCCGCACGCCCATGCCTCCAGGTAGACGATGCCGAAGGAATCGGTACGCGATGGCATGGCGAGCAGATCACACGCTGCCAGCAGGTCGCGTTTCTCCTCGTCGCTGACGGTACCCAGAAGGACAATACGCTCCCGCGTTGGCGCGGGGAGTGCGTCATAGTAGGCACTGAAGGTGTCGAGCACGTCGCCGGCGAGCACGAGGTGGGCGTCGGATCCCTGCGCCCAGAGGTACTGCATGGCCTCGATCGTGTGCGTGACCCCCTTGTCGTACGACATCTTGGTCAGCATCGCGACAATAGCGTGGCCGAGGTGATGCCGCGCGCGGAAGCGCAAGGAGTCGCCGCCGGCAGCCTCCTCGGGGCAGAATCCTGGCCCAACGACGTGCAGCCGGGAGCGCTCAACGCCTTGGCCGGTGTAGAAAGAAGCCTCCGCCGGCGTCTGCGCCACAACCGCGTCGCTCCGGCGTACCAGATCGACCTGGTGGCGCATCGTATAGAATCGGCTCAGGGCATCCTGTGCCGGAGCCGGACCGGCCCCCAGGTGGGTGAGCGGATAGACCACGTAGGGCACGCCCCGGCGCCGTGCGAAGCGGAGCCCAGCCTCCAGCAGCGGCTCGAATGTGATCGTCATCCCCGCCACCAGATCGAAGGGCTCGTCCGTCTCCCGGAGCCAGCGCCACAGGCCGGGGATCCACGGCGTCCACCGCGCAATGCGTGAGAGGAAGACGACGGGTACAGGCCTGACATAGGAGAGCAGCCACAAGAGACGACGAAGACTTGGATAGGCCAAAGATGAGATCGGCAGGTGACAGACCGGGAATCGCAGGATCCGCACGCCGTCGTGGACGTCCTCGCGATCGCTGAACCGGCGCGCACCGGGATGCCAGAAGAGCTCGAAATCCCGGGCGTCGGATGTTGCGACGGTCACCTCGTGGCCTTCGGCGGCCAGACATCTGGAGATCTCACCGAGGTGGATCTCCGCCCCGCCCCTGACGGGCCAATACCGCTGGATGATGTGCAGGATGCGCATTACGGCCCCCCGACCACCTCGAAGAAACTGACGTCGAGCGTCTGATCCCAGACCACCTGAGGCTTGTGCTCGTAGGAGACTTCAAGCACCGGGTAAGTGGCGTGGAAGTCGACGAGCGGCTCCTGGGGAAGGTCTGAGAATAGACCCGGCACGGCATCCGGTCCCTCCGCCAATACCACGCGCCTGCCTGCTGCACGCCATCTGTCCACCTGCGCGGCCAACGTCGATGGACTCGCGTACTCCTCCTGGAGGTCGAACACGGAGTAGCCGTAGAGGTAGTTCAGCGGCGTTCCGAGGAGGGCGCCTGTACTGACCGGCAAGTCGTCGTTGACAAGGATGATGGCCGGCGGCGGCCCGAGGTCCGCAGCCAGGGCATCGGTTTGGGCGATAAGGCCATCGTACTCGACGTGCACAACCTCCAGCCAAGCGGCCCTGAAGAGCCATCCTGCCAGGAGCACGGTAACCCCGGCACTCGCTAAGCGCCGCCGGGATCCGCGCCGCGAGAGTTGATCCAGGGCATACGCAGCCATAGTTACAAGAAAGGGTATCACCATCGGAACATACCGCCGCATCACGTAGATCTGGTGGGGGTTATTGCGACTGTTGCCGATGAAGAGCACAGAGAAGAAGATTCCCACGCCCATCAGCAGCCCGATGCTCGGCGTCACACGACGGCGCAGCACAAGCCACGTGCCCGCCGTCGCAAGAATTAGACCGAGCGGGGTTAAGTACCACCCCAGGCGGACCATATTGTAGGGCTCAACGTTGGGAACCTGGCTGTCACCGAACCAATAGTACCAGCTTGCCCCTACGTCCGCGAGCCTCGGTCGGATGAAATACGCATAGATCGCAGCAAGAGCTAGCACCACGGCAAGCACAGCGCATGCCGGCATGCCAGACCAGCGCCAGCCGCTGCTGCACCTCAGGCGCTCGCCCGCGGCCACGACGGAAATACCGAACCAGCAACACAGCGATCACGAGGGAAGCAAACGCGCCGATGATCAGCAGCGTGAACCGGTTGAGCAACTGCGAGAGCACGCGCCCGTAGACGGCGCTGAAATAAGGCCACGACTGTGTGCGCGCGAACACCAACGACTGCCCCATCAGACCGCAGAACGGTACGGCGAAACTCAGATCCCGCCACGAGAGCTTCCTTACTATCAGGCGTTGGAGGGCATAGGCAAGCGGAATGGCCGCCAGAAAGTACAGGTCGAGTCGGGCAAGCATCGCCTCGCCCAAGGCGAGACCGGCCAGAAGCCCATACCAGGGCTGATCGTCATCGAGATAGCGGATCAAGGCCCAGATTCCGCCGAAGAGCAGGAATTGCGTCAACACTTCCGACGTAGGATATCGCGAGAACCAGATCTGGGTGGCAGTCAGGGTAAGCAACCCGATAGTAAGCAGCCCGGAGCGCTTGCCGAACAGACTGCCGGCCACCATTCCAACCGCCCATACGCCCAGTACGCCCCAGACCGGGGTCGCATAGAGGCTAATGCGGAGCCCACCTACGGCGTTGAACACCGCCAACCAGAGTGGATGCAGCGGATAGAACTGCGGCGTGATCTCACCAGTGCCGGCGTCCGTCAAGTAGAAACCGGGGAACTGGATGTAAGGAGGCTCGGCAGACGGCTGCTGACGGAAAAACGCTTCATCCAGGTCCACAGGCACCTCGGCGACAGTCTCGTCGGCCATCACCCAGTGACCCGTGCGCGCGATGCTGGCACCAAGGTTGATGTAGACGCCGGCATCCGCGCCCCCCAAGATGAACTCGTGCGGATGGAAGAACAGGGCTACTGCGGCAGCAATTAACAGGCCGAAGACAGCGAGATCTGTGCCTGAACGCTGAAGCTCGGGAACCCACGTCCGTTTGTGTCCCAAGTTCACGGCCACAAGTACGATGACAAGCGTGGCCGTGCCAATCGCGAGGTTGGTGAGGGAGAATATGCCAAACTGGAGCAACGAAACACCTAACCCACCCGTCCAGAGCGCGCTGCCCAGGATAATGGTGAAGAAAAACGCGCGCCAGGAGACAGGCCGGCGCGGCAGAGCTGTCCGACCAAAGGCTACCCATCCCAGGTAGCCCGGCAGGATGAAGAACAGACTTGCCGCTGCTGCGGCCCAGAGGGCGTTGCCAATGGCCATACAGGACATCAATTATAGCGCAGATAGGGCTGCGGTCGACTGACACAGCCTCGGTATGGCCTGACCTCGACATCCATCCCACCATCAGTTCAACTTAGGACTAACGCGGGCAGACCAGAGAGGATAGAGTGCCAAGATACCGATGCGTCCGATCCGCGCTGCACGTAGGTCTTCGCTGGAAAAACACCGGTTCTGTGTTAGTATCCTGGGGTGTGTCTTCGAGACGTCATCATAGCAGGTAACGGACCCACTCAGAGGCGGCATGCTGGTGTGCACAGGCACGCGCTAAGCTATCGACGCCGCCGGGAATCGCTCCTATGAGTGTCATAGAGTTCGACAGAGTCTCAAAGAAGCTGTCACTGCAACACAACCAATCCAACTCCTTCCGAGAGGCGCTGATCCGCCTTGTGCACTCTCGGCGCCGTAAGCCTGTGAAGGAGGAGTTCTGGGCACTTCGGGATATCAGCTTCGAGATTGAGCCCGGCCAGACGGTAGGCTTCATCGGACCCAATGGCGCGGGGAAGAGCAGCCTTCTCAAACTGATTGCGGGGATCTACGAGCCCACATCCGGGCGTATCCACGTCGAGGGTCGCGTAGCCGCTCTCCTGGAGTTGGGTACGGGCTTCCACCCGGAGCTCAGCGGGCGAGAGAACATTTATCTTTCCGGAGCGATTATGGGCCTTGATCGTGCGAAGATCGATCAGAGCTTGGATGCGATCGTCGCGTTTTCGGGGCTCGAGCGCTTCATTGATGCGCCCGTGAAGCACTACTCATCCGGAATGTACGTTCGGCTAGGTTTCTCTGTCGCGATCCACGTCCAGCCGACGATTCTGCTCATCGACGAAGTGCTGTCTGTGGGCGACCAGAGCTTCCAGGCACGCTGTCTTGAGAGAATCACGGCCCTTCAGCAACAGGACGTGACAATCGTTCTCGTGTCACACGATCTCGGATCGGTAAGAAGAATCTGTCGCCGCTGTATCTGGCTGGAGAATGGGATCCTAGAATATGATGGGGAGTCCGAAACCACGCTTAACAACTACCTCTCGAGTGTGTGGGCCCGCGAACAGGATTCGGACGAGCCTCTGGCACAGCTTGGCAGGCGTTGGGGCTCAGGTGAGGCAGTTATTGAACGGGTGGAGTTCCTCGGATCCAATGGGAGTGCCTCCGGCACGTTCCGTACGGGAGGCTCGTTTACTGCGCGTATGTGGTACCGGGCAGACAGTCGGATCAGTTCCCCAACTTTCGGGACAGCTATATACCGGGACGACGGAACCCACGTCACCGGTCCCAACACAGCGATCACTAACTTCGAGATGACACATATCGAGGGAAGCGGATACGTTGACTATATGATTGACCGGCTCCCTCTGGTTCCAGGTGACTATGAGTTAACTGCCGCTATCTATGACTATCACTCGGTTCACCCCTATGACCACCGGCATCGGCAGTTCGCTTTCAGGGTGGTCGCCGGAGAGAATCATGAGACAGAAGGGGTCGTGGCGATCCCTTGCAGGTGGGCACACACCGCATCTTGAGCTCTGGACGACTACGGAGACGCGAACCGGCCTATGAGGATCCTTCTGAATACCCAACCGCAAGGTGCAACCCACCAGCGCCCAGCTGACGTCTCTTTGATCGTGCTAAACTGGAACGGCAGACGGCATCTACGCTCGTGCCTGACATCGCTCGCCGAGAATCACTACGAGCATTGCGAGACCGTTCTGGTTGATAATGGGTCCACAGATGGGAGTTTGGATCTGGCGTCCGCAGAGTTCCCCGACGTACGAGTAGTGGAAAACGGGCGCAATCTGGGGTATGCAGGAGGGATGAACGTCGGGATTGCACACGCCACCGGTGACGTGGTCGTGCTTCTTAACAACGACATCATTGTTGAGCCTACATGGCTCGCGGCGCTGATGGCGGCATTCGCCTCGGATAGACGCATTGGCATCGCGGGCTGCAAGATCCTGTATCCAGACAGCATGCTTATCCAGCATGCTGGTGGATATATCTCTTTCCCCCTCGGATACGCCGATCACTTCGGGTATCGCAAGGTAGACGACGGCTCGTATGATACGCAGGCCGACGTGGGATACGTGACCGGCGCTGCTATGGCGATTCGCCGAGCCCTGCTCGATGAGATCGGGTACCTGGACACCCAGTTCTACCCAGCCTACTACGAGGATGTGGATCTCTGCTATCGTGCCCGCCAAGCGAACTGGCGTGTGGTCTACGTCCCTCGAGCCCGATTGGTCCACTTCGAGTCTGCCACGTCAGTCCGGGACAGCATCGCCTATTTCACATGGTTTCACCAAGGACGACTCCGCTTCGTATTAAAGCAACTGAGCGTGCAGAGATTTCTGGAGGAGTTTGTGCCTGCAGAGAGGGAGCGCTTCTATCAGCTGACGCTTGCCGGTGAGCGCCGGGCCGTCAAGCGAGCCTACAAGTCCTCCCTACGTATGCTGCCGACCATCTTCACGGAGCGGCTGGGCACCAGCGACTCTGCCTTTTCCAGCCTACAATGGGTGGCTGAGGCTCTCAGCAACCTGCATGCGCAGGTGGTCTGACAGCTGCAGGCAGCGTTGCGGCAGCTTTGCCAAAGTGCCGTGTGTGGGCTGTGTTTTGCGCAACGAGGACCGCGTCTACGAGTGCCATAGCAAGCCGGAATGAGGTGACGTATGCTGACCGACGGAGATCCATTCAAGGAATTGCGAGACCGGCAGGAAGTTCGCGAACAGAGCTTCGTGTCCGCTCTACCCGTCCTCGGCTCTCTCATTGTATGGTTCCGTACGCAGTGGAACAATGTAGCTACACGTTGGTATGTTCTGCCTCTCATACGGCAGCAGAACGAATTCAACCGTCAGCTCGTTAGCACGCTCGAGACGACGCTCCAGGACCTGCACGAACAGCTCACTGTCCTGGAACAGAATATGGCGAACCTGGATACAGATCAGGTGACCCTGGCAAGGGACCTGGCCGAGACGCGGTATCAGTTGATACGGACACGTCGAGAGGTCGACACGCTTCATCCGCCGGTGTCGGCGGCCTCCGACGCCCCCACTACAGAGTGATGCTTCGACTGGCGTACTTCAGCCCTATGCCCCCGCAACAGACGGGAATTGCGGACTATAGCGCGGATCTTCTGCCTCATCTGGCATCTCTTGCCGAGGTCACGCTGTTCGTCGACAGCTCAATCTTGCACTTAGCCACCAAACCCGTGAATGCCGTGGTCTCGAATATGAAGGACTACCAGTCGCATAGATGGAACTATGATATGGCCATTTACCAGATCGGCAATAGCCTCTACCATGAGGCAATCTACTCAGCTGCTGTGAGCGCCCCTGGGATCGCCGTTCTACACGATTACACACTACATCACTCTATAGCTTCCATGACGGCTGGCAGAGGTGACTTCCCCGCGTACCTTCGAGAGATGAGCTATGAGCAAGGCATACAAGGAGCGTCAGAGGCTTGGGAGATCAAGGAAGGCGCGCCCACGCGCCTATACGAAGTACCGCTGACCGCACGGCTGATCGACGGAAGCCTGGGAACGATAACGCATAGCAACTATGCCAAGCACCTGATGCAGATCCGGCATCCAAGCAGCAGAATCGCTATGATTCATCAGCCGATCCCCCTGCCCTCCTTACGCCAGAAGTCGGACTTGAGATTTGAGTTGGGGATCCCTCAGGATGCATTTGTAGTGATCACATGTGGGGCAGACACACCTGAGAGACGACTGGATCTTGTGCTGAATGCACTGGACGCGTACCGGAAGACCCATACCAACATGATTTGGCTGAAGACAGGTCTGCCTAGCGCATTGAAAGGCCAGCCACCAACAGTAACCATACCGCAAGCATGGATTCGTGAGATCGGGTACGTAAGCGAACTGTGCAAGCTCAACGATCTCATGATGGCGAGTGACGTGTGCATCAACTTACGACATCCTACGGCAGGAGAAACATCCGCGAGTTGCTTGAGAGCCCTGGCCACAGGCATACCTGTGATTGTGTCCGACGAAGGCTGGTATCGTGAGCTGCCGCCCGAGTGTTGTCCCCGGATCGTACATGACGGGTCCGAGGTGCAGCAACTCCACACCATCCTGGAAGCATGGACTGCAACTGAACCTGCCCGAATCGCTGCAGGTGAGTCGGCTCGACAATACATCGCCGGCTGCTACGCACCGCAGACCGCCGCTCTTGCATATGTGGACTTTGTTCAGAGTGTCTTGACAACAGAGGTGCCGTGATGAATGACCGGATAGAGCTGGATGATCAGGCCGAGATCAACGTAGCAGAGATCATGAGACGTATACAGGAGTACATCGCCGAACGCAGAACACAGGAGGACCTGCAGACTGTTCTGGCACTCGATCTCGACCTTGGAGGCAACCTCTCACCCGACCTCTATGAGCACATGACGCAAGCGATACGAGCGAACGCGAGTCTTGGTGTAGAGTCCGACGCTCGGCGCACACGTGTCCCGGTGGTGGGCCCAGTTCTTGATGTGGTGAGGCGCAGTATTCACCAACTGGTGCTTTTTTACGTGAACAAGGCCATTGCCAAGCAGGTAGCCGTCAACTCGGAGACTCTCAAGGCCCTTCAGTATCTGGTTGCTGAAGTGGAACAGCTAAGGGCAACGCAAGCGATGACGGATCCAGAAGCCCAATGAAAGTCGCTTTCGTCCCGCCATGGTATGGTACCAACATACCCGGAGGTGCGGAATCCGAGGTGCGGCGAACCGCGGAGCATCTCCGCGCAGCTGGCGTTTCTGTGGAGGTACTCACAACCTGTGTAAGAGACTTCCATTCCGACTGGAGCCACAACTATCATCGACCGGGAACGACTGTGGAGAACGGCGTGCCTGTACGTAGGTTCCCGGTGCAGCGCCGCAATCGCGCGGCTTTTGACAAGGTCAACTGGCGGCTAATGAACGGTCAGATGGTGACGCAAGCAGAAGAACGAACCTACTTGGAGGAGAACGTTCGGAGCTTGGCTCTGGAACAGTACATCGCAGGCCACATCGACGAGTACATTTATGTGTTCATCCCCTACTTGTTTGGCACGACTTACTGGGGATTGCAGGCCTGTCACGGCAGAGCACTAATGATTCCCTGCCTGCATAACGAATCCTACGCCCGAATGGGTAGGTTCAAGGATATGTTCCAGCAGGTACAGCTACTGATCCTAAACGCTGAGGCAGAAAGGCGGTTCGCGAGGGCGCTATACGGGCTCCCCTTTGAGAAGATGGTCCTGATGGGCTTGGGTGTAGATACTGACTGGACCTCGAACGCCGAGAAGTTCCGCAATGACTATCATCGGCACAGTCCGTTCATCCTCTACGCAGGACGAAAGGGAAAAGGGAAAAACGTCGAGGCTTTGGTCAGCAACTTCTCTCGGTATCGCCGGACTCACAACAGGGATCTCGATCTTGTGACCATCGGGAGCGGTACCCTTGAGCTTGCCGAAACAGAGAACAGCCACGTGTATGACTTGGGGTTCGTCTCTTCGGCAGACAAACACAACGCCTATGCCGCCGCAAGCCTCCTGTGCCAGCCATCTCTACACGAGAGCTTCTCGATTGTGATCATGGAGGCCTGGCTGGCGGGGACGCCGGTTCTCGTCCATGGGAAGTGCGAAGTAACCAAGGAGCACTGCATACGCAGCAACGGCGGCCTGTTCTTCACCAACTACGACGAGTTCGAAGCCTGTGTGGATCTTATACTCGATAGCGACAAACTGCGCACTGCACTCGCAACCAACGGCCAACGCTACGTGATGGATAACTATCACTGGGACGTCATTACCGCACGCTATCGCCGGCTGTTTGAGGATCTGGGGGTGTAGTGGGTATTCCGCAGCCGGTAAGCATCATGACGGCTTCGCTCACGCCCGGAGACGCCATTGGAAACTATGTCCTGACGCTCAAGCGACTCCTTGAGAAAAGCGGCGTTGAGGTGCAGCTCTATGCGGATCACATCGAGCCGCACTTTGGAACCATTGCTCGTCCGGCCACGGATTACCGACCCGGTCCAGGGACCCTCTGGTACCATTACTCCATATTTGCCGACAGCATCGCGCAGATAGACAAGCCCGCAGAGGCCAAGATCATCGACTATCACGGCGTAAGCCCTCCAAGGCTGTTCGGGGACTACGACTCTCGCCTCACCGATTTGTGCAGACGCGGGGAGGCCGAGCTGCCGCATTACAGCAAGGCATTCAACCTCAGCATCGTCCATTCGGACTATACCAGGCAGGAGTTACTCAGATTGGGGTTCGACAACGTCAGAAAACTCCCTCTGGTGGTAGACACAAGCCGGTTCTCAGGGACTGAGGATGTCGCCCTATCGGGGTGGCTGAGTAGACTCTCCTACCTCCTGTTCGTCGGTCGCATCGTGCCACAGAAAGACATTCTGTCTATGCTCAAAGTGTTTCGGTTCCTCCATCAGGCACAGCCCGAAGCGATACTCGTCCTTGCAGGAGGACGCCATCTAGCTCCGCGCTATCAGAGGGAGATTGACCGGGAAGTTAGGCGCCACCGGCTAGAGGACCGTGTGCTGTTCACCGGGCAGATCAACAGGCCTACGATGCTCACAAGTCTCTATAGACATGCCCAGTTCACCCTGATAACGTCAGAGTGGGAGAGTTTCTGCGTCCCTATCGTCGAGTCTATGGCGTTCGGAACACCTCTTGTCGTGCACGACATACCCCCCTTGCCGGAAGTGATGGGCAGAGCGGGCATTGTTATCGACAAGGGGAGACCCGCCGCAGCAGCAACAGCAATCAACGAACTCTGGCATGGACAAGCCAACTACCCGGATCTTGTGCAGTCATGCATCCAACGCGCCGGAGCCTTCACAGAGGTGGCCCTCGCGTCCCAACTCCAGGCACTACTCGAGGACGTCTTCAGAGATGTCTGATGGCGAATTGCGCGTCGCGTTCGTGGTGCAACGCTATGGGCTTGAGGTCAACGGTGGCGCAGAACTCAGCTGTCGATGGGTCGCCGAGCACTTAGTCCGCTATGCCGAAGTCCATGTCCTCACCACCTGCGCTCAGGACTACACGCTTTGGGACAACACGTATCCGGTTGGAGCCGAGACTCTTAATGGTGTCGAGGTACATCGCTTTCCCGTCGACTTCCCCCGCAAGCCACGGTCGTTCGCTCGTACCACGGAGACGGTGCTTACTCAACCGCACAGCTATCCTGACGAACTGAGATGGATGGCTGAGCAAGGACCGGTCTCGAGTGCTCTTCTTTCAGAGATTGAGCGCAGGCGAGACGACTTCGACGTATTCTTCTTCTTTACGTACCTGTATGCGACGACATTCTACGGCATACAACTGGTGCCTGAGAGAGCCATACTGGTACCCACAGCTCACGACGAGCCAACACTATATCTCTCAATCTTCCGCTCGGTGTTCCAGCTGCCCCGCTTCATCGTCTACCTCACCCAAGCCGAGCGACGGCAGGTTCACAACGTATTCCACAACGAAGCAGTTCCTTCCGTAGTCGTCGGTTCAGGCATTGACGTGCCCGCAGAAGTTGATCCGGCTCGCTTTCGAAGGAAATACGGTGTCGATGGAAACTTCATCCTCTATGTCGGCCGCTTGGATGAATCAAAGAACCTCGGAGAGCTGTTCGCATCCTTCCACCGGTACAAAGTGTCCTCGGGCAATAGTGTGAAGCTGGTGCTGCTGGGCAAGGGGCCATACGTCGTTCCCAGACAGGATGATATCCGACCTCTGGGTTTCGTATCCGAGAACGACAAGTTCGATGCCCTGTCGGCGAGTTCCCTGTTGGTCTTGCCGTCGCGGTACGAAAGCCTCTCGATGGTTCTGCTCGAGGCGTGGCTGATGAGCAAGCCGGTACTTGTGAACGGCTCGTGTGAGGTTCTGCGAGAACAATGCCTGAAGAGCAACGGAGGCCTCTACTACCAGGACAATCAGGAATTCACGATGGCGCTGGATCTGATACTTCACAACCCGAGGCTTCAGAGGGAGATGGGCCGCAGCGGCTACCAGTTCGTACTACGGGAGTACAACTGGCAGACAGTGGAGTCGAAATACCTTTACGCGATATCGCGGTGCTTGGGCGTCTGATGGAGAAGTCCTGATGAGCATCGGCGCGCTTCCCTTCGTGGCGGCAGTCGTGTGTGGCATCTGGCTGGCCGGACGGCTAATCCAGGTTGTGGATGCCAACACCGAACATCATCTCCCCTTGCTCAATAGTGTGGAGCGAGCCTTCGCTGCGTTCCTCGTCCTTATCCTGGCAACGTCTTGGTTCGGCTTGGTCCTGGCGGAGCTTGGGCGGTTCTCTCTTGCCACTCTCACGCTAATGCTACTCGTAGCTGATCTGAGTATGGCGGCAGGCTTGCGTCTTGCTAGGGTCCATCTCTGGCAGCGGCCTGAGTTACACGTCGACCACTACGGGCTGGCGGCACTCGTGCTCGTCATACTACTGGGTATCCTCTATGCTCACCCGGGCGAATGGATAGCCGGCGGATCTGATCCGGGCTCGTACGTCAGCATAGGTGTCCACATCGCGCGCAAGGGATCGATCCTCATCCGAGATGACGCGTTGGCACGTGTTCCACCTGATGACAGAGAGGTCCTCCTGAATCAGCCAGTCGTGAACCCAGCCCGTGACGGCGATCGGTTTCCTGCATTTTACATTCGAGACTTGAATAACCCGGTGATCACGCCGCAGTTCTTCCACGTCTTCCCGGTCTGGATAGCGATATTCTATGGCTTGGGCGGCCTCCAATCAGCTCTCTATGCCACGCCTTTCTTTGGGCTACTCTCTTGCTTCGCGGTTTACCTGCTCGGGCGACGTCTTGCCCATCCGGTGGTGGGCCTGTTGGCGATGCTCCTCCTGGGTCTCAACATCAGCCAACTGTGGTTCGCTCGCAATCCGTTCGCCGATATCGTCCTCCAGTTCTTCCTATTCAGCGGCTTCTGGAGTGCGGCTCTTCTGGGGAGCTCACTGGAAAGACAAGGGCCTGGCAAGCTCGCCGCGGCTGTTCTAGCCGGCACGTGTCTTGGAATGAGTCATCTTGTCAAGCTGGATGTCTTCATTGTTCCCCCTGTCCTGGTGGCTCTCTTTGGGTTCCTGTGGGTCACTGGCAGATGGGACCGTGCGTTCTGGGCGTTTCTTGTGCCTTATCTTCTGTTATGTGCGCATATGGTGCTGCACGCCTATTTCTTCGCCTGGCCCTATGTCTACGATGTCTTCAGCTACTTCGCCGAGTATACCAGAGCGATTCCCTTCGCCGCAGCGGCAGCCTTACTGATGGTTGGCCTCGTGCTATGGCAGCGTGACCGTATCGCGACATGGGTGGCGGGCCTTCTGCGCCACAGGGGACACCTGGAACAGGTCTTCACGGTTGGGATACTGTTTCTCAGCCTCTATGCGTACTATGTCCGCCCGCTACGCGCGGATCTTGGGGCAATGTCGTACTCAGAAATCGCATCCAGAGGCCCCACGATCGAACGGCTGCGTTTCATGGCCACAGAGCCACAGATGGTGCAACTTCCCCAAGAGGTGAGATCGTACGTCGAGGCCGGCATCGTCCGCGTCGGATGGTTCTTGTCACCTCTGGGCATATGGCTGGGTGTCGCTGGCTTCCTTGTCTGGGCCCGGGCAAAACTCTCGGTAGGCAGCAGCACGTTTCTTGGCGCATCGTTGGTTAGCGCCCTGATGTTCTTCTACCGCGGGGCAATCGTGCCATACTTCTACTGGGCATTCAAGCGCTTCATTCCGGTGGTAGTACCCTCGTTCGCACTGTTCATAGCCTTCATTCTATGGGAGCTGTGGCAAGCCGGACGGGATCGCCCTTATCTCAGACTGCTGCCGACCCTGCTTGCGTCAGTCTTGCTGATATCCTATGTTCAGGGCAGCATAATGGTTTGGCAGCACATCGAATATGAGGGCGCAATCGCGGACATTGCTTCCGTGGCGTCGTCCCTTCCTCAACACGGAGTCACGCTTTTCAGGCGCTCCGATGAGAGTAACCGGCTCGGGGTGCCACTGACCTATATCTTCGACCGCGACGTATTCCCGGTGGCGGAGGAATACGAGACGGACCTACGCCTCAGGACTCTGGTCGCCACATGGCTGCGCGAGAGCATACCGGTGCACTGGATAACGCCAGCGTGTGAACCTTTGTCGGGCTACTATCCACAACACTTGACTCGTCGCGTTGACATTCTGTGGCCCGAGGTACCTTATACACTCACAAAGCTCCCCGACCATATCGCGGCCTTCTCATCCCAACTGTGTGTGTATGAGGTGCTTGGCACAGACCGCGTACCTAGGATACCCGACGATGTCAACGTGGAGTTCGGTGACAGTATCACGCTGCTGGGGCACGAACTCAGCCCCGACCAAATCCGGCCGGGTGAGGACATGCACTTGTCTCTCTACTGGCAGGCGCTGCAAGCAGTTGGTACAGACTACACGGTCTTCGTCCACTTGCTGGATGATGACGGCGAAATCGTGACCCAGATGGATCACATTCCTGCATACGGCAGTCCCAGCACCACGAGCTGGGTCCCCGGCGAGGTCGTCGTCGACGAAGTTCTGATTCCGGTGCCCTTCGGCATGAAGCCCGCAAGGTATGCGCTGCGGGTCGGCCTGTACGAGTACAGGTCTATGCAGCGACTTCAGGTCTCCAACGACGAGGGGGCAATTGTGGGAGACCAAGTGAGCTTGGGCGACGTGATCATCTACCAGCCTGTGGACCAGTGAGGCTTACCTATGCGAGAACAGACCGAAACACCAGCTACAATCATCGTCCCAGCATACAATGAAGCAGATAGCATTGCTGACGTGCTCGACCACATCGTAGACGTAATGGAGGCCAGCAGACATTCCTACGAGATCGTTGTTGTGGACGACGGGTCAACCGACGGCACCGCGGAGACCGCGCAAGGCAGAGGCGTCAAGGTTATCCGTAATGCGGCCAATCGCGGCTACGGCGCAGCACTGAAAGCCGGAATTCGGCAGGCGCAGTACGAGACAATCGTGATCACCGATGCCGATGGTACGTATCCAAACGACCGGATCCCCGACCTGTTGGCCCGGATGGCAGACCACGATATGGTGGTTGGCGCTCGAATTGGCAATGATGTCAACATACCCTGGATTCGGAAGCCAGCCAAATGGTTCATTAGTCGTCTCGCAAATGCTATGTCCGGCGCGGACATACTCGATCTGAACTCAGGGCTCCGTGCGTTCAGCAAGGCCCTTGCCAAGCAATTCTATCCCGTACTGCCGAATGGATTCTCCTTCACTTCGACGATAACACTCGCGATGCTCGAAAACGGATATTCGGTGAAATACATACCGATCGACTACCACAAGCGTGTCGGCAAGTCGAAAATCAACCCGATCCGGGACACCCTGAACTTCACGTTCCTGATTATCCGAACCACGGCTTACTACGCGCCACTCCGCGTCTTTCTGCCGCTGAGTGGACTGCTGCTCTTGGTCGGCTTCGTCGTTGGCATCTATTCCACATTGGTTATCGGCCGCATTATGGACGTGACCACGGTGGTGCTGGTCCTGGCAGCGCTCCAGATCGCGAGCATCGGCCTGCTTGCCGATATGGTGAATAGACGGACGCCGCGATTCTAGACCATGCAAAGCGACACGCTAGTATTCAGGCACCTCAAACAGCACGTAATCGAGTCCGGTCTGTGCACCCACTGTGGCACTTGCGTCGGCCTCTCCGACGGATCGCTGGCAATGATCGATACAGACCGGGGTCCCCTGCCAGCGGCAGTAGGGTCAGCTGAACCCGTCTTGCCCCAACTAGCTTGGCACGCGTGTCCCGGCAAAGGAATACACATCCCACACATGTACAAGTCCCACTTCGGAGCCCTGCCCGAGAACTGGCTAATTGGGTGCGCCAGGAAGATCGGGATTGGCTATTCATGTCTTCCTGACATACGACGCGGCGGGGCGTCTGGGGGCGTGATCACGCAGGCGCTGCTGCACCTTCTGGAGCGAGGCCAGATAGACGGTGCTGTGGTCGTCCGACAGGGTTGCCCTAGGCCTTGGATGGCTATGCCGATGATTGCGACCACCGCAGACGAGATCAGGGCTGCCAGCCAGAGCGTCTACATTCCCGTGCCCGTGAACGTGATTCTGCCTCAGATGACGGACTTTGACGGGCGGCTGGCATATGTAGGCCTTCCCGATCAGGTAGCATCACTGCGGAAGCTACAGGAGTTGGGACACCCTGGTGCCGCCAAAGCCAGATTCGTTCTCGGGCCATACGTCGGCACAGCTATGTACTTTGGCGCGATCAGAAGCTATCTTCGCTCCAATGGCATTGATGATATCGAGGACGTTACACGGCTCGACTACCGCGCCGGCGAATGGCCTGGCTACCTCCAGGTAATATGTCGGTCCGGTCGCGTCCTGCGGGCACGCAAGTTCTACTATAATTACCTGATACCCTTTTATGTGACCAGGAGTTCCCTACTCTCTGCAGACTTCGCGAATGAATTCACGGACATCTCCGTGGGTGATGCGTGGCACCCACGATATGAGACGGAGGGCGGTGGCTTTTCAGTTGTGGTGGCCCGGAGTGATGTCGGACAGTCCCTAATGGAGGAAATGCAGTCTGCAGGTGTGGTGCATTTCGATGAGCTATCCCTCGATGCTGCGCTATCTATGCACGGGCATATGCTGGACTTCAAGAAACGGGGGGCGTTCATCCGAATCGCTTGGCGAGCCGCGATGGGAAAGGAAGTCCCCGCGTACGGGTACTCACCTACGCGCATCCCTCTCTCACGAGTAGCCGTCGAACTCTTCATCAGTTCGGTGTTCGCGATCTGCAGGACGCGTCTCGCCCGACTGATAGCGGGCAAGATCCCGATCTCCATTCTTGGGCCGGCGTTCGACTTCTTGCGCAAACAGTGGAAACGACTAAGCAAACCCACAAAGCGTAGAGGCTTGAGTGAACTGCGATTCTCAGTAGACCCATATACCGGTGCAGGTCCAGAAGACTAAAGGAGCCACTGTGATATCTCACCCTCGTACGGATGGAACCCTGAAGAGTCGTATCTCTAGCGAAATCGCGCACTGGCGGCGCAGGCAGTGGTCTTTCGAGGATGTCGGGCGCCATTGGGACAACACGGAGCACTACGATGATATCAATGAAGAGACGTATTCGTACTTCCGGCGGTTTGTTGACGGCTTCCGGCTATGCGACCTGCCTGAGAACTCGCGCGTACTTGACTTCTGTGCACGTACGGGCAATGGGATCCTCTATTTCCAGCAGCGAGGCAGGATATCATCCGCCATATGCGCCGATGTATCCGCAAAGATGGGCACTGTCTGCAAGCATCGACTGATGGAAGCCGGCTTTGGCAATTTCGAGTGGCGGTTGATGGACGGCTACGATTTCCAGTTCTCCGACGACGAGTTCGACGCTGTCTTGTGCTTCGAGAGCGTTGAGCATTTCGATGACCCGGGGCGACTGATCACAGAGTTGGCCCGCGTGACCAAGCCGGGTGGCACAGTCCTCATCACGACCCCGAATGTGCTCTGGGAACCCATTCACGCTCTGGCCGCAATCACCGGTCTTCACCATTCTGAAGGTCCACATCGCTTCATCCCCTATCGGCAGCTGCGCAGCATGGTTCGGGAAGCAGGGCTCAACATCGCCGCCGCCGAAACCACTGTGTTGGTTCCAGGGGGCCCAGCCTGGCTGATCAGAATAGGGGAGTGGCTGGAGAGACGAACGCAGAAGACGTTAACATCGGTTCTTGGTCTGCGGCGCATTCTTGCATGTCGAAAAGCTCCACAGCAGGTGCCATAGTGACCAACCCAGATCCGGAAGAACTGGCAATCGGACGTAAGCTGCTGCTTCTGACAGGCTGGGGGAAACGGTACGGTTGGCTGAAGGGAGGTCTGGTTCTGCTCTCCACGGCTGTGATACTCTATCTGCTGTTTCGCGGAATCGGATTGCAGGCCACATTGCCGTTGCTAAAGGTCATACCGCTGTCAACTTGGGCGGCTGCAGCAGCACTGACTCTCACTTTCCCCATCTTGATGGCGTGGAGATGGCATATAGTACTATCTGCTTTGGGTGTTGATGTACCTGTAAGGGAGTGCCTACTCATTGTCATAGGTGTGTGGCCTTTGAGCGCGATCTCGCCTTCCAAGGTGGGGGACCTCTTACGTGCAGTAGGTATGCGCGACCGCATTCAGCCCGTCATTGTTGCCGGGAGCGTCATCACTGAGAGGGCCCTCGACGTGTTTATACTGGCGTTGTTTGCAGCGGCAGGGGGGCTATACTTCCATATGAATCCGGTCGTGCTGCTTGGGGTAGGCGTCCTGTGTCTTGTGGCCCTAGCCTTTGCCCTCGCGAGATCCGGCTGGCGATTTCCGATTCCGAAGTTAGCTGCCTCAATGGACCAGTTGCTCTACAGTACACGAGTTCTACTGAGCCAACCGCGACGGCTCCTGGCGGTACTGAGCCTCACGATGGCCAACTGGATGGCGTCCATCCTCCAGACACACCTGCTCTTCGCGGCGCTGCAGGCGCCGGTACCGTTTGGCTTCACAATGGCTGCTTTGCCCGCTGCCGTGTTCGTAGGCCTGATGCCAATAACGATCTCTGGTATGGGAACACGTGACAGCGCGATGGTCTACCTGTTCTCCCGGTTCGCCGATCCATCGAAGGTCTTGGCGGTGTCACTACTCTATACGTTTTTCGGCTACTGGCTTCTGGCTATTCTGGGCATAGCGTTTACCAAGAGAGCTATGAAACTCTAGAGCGAAACGTCCGCTCTTATTAGGTCTGTGAACACGACAGAAGTCGGGTGAGACATACCCAAGTGTCTCACCCGACTTCTGTCCTCGCGCCACCTGGTGTGACAGCACGCGACCATGATGTGAGGATCCGCGTGCCCACGGCCCATCCCAGACTTTGTGCCCAATCCCACGGTCAGTATCAGACCGGAGATAGCCACCACTTGATGCTACCTCGAACTACCACCGACCTCTCCTACAGCCTGGGGCATACTTTCCGAACTTCCAATCCGCAAGCTGCCTGGGCCGGAGTGATCAAGCAGCTATCGGCCCATTGACATCGGCAGATAGACACGGGTTACGTCCTCGACCACAAGTAGCCTCACAGTAACTGTGACAGTCGTCTCCCAAGTCTGTTCAGCATTCCAGGCATGCAAGACTATCGTACCCGTGTGATCGCCGAGGGAAGGTAGGCTCGATACGCTCAGGGTCATCTGTTGTGGCGTTTGCCCGGAGCCTGGCGTCGCCCGCAGCCAGCTTGCGCCCTGGACGACCGTCGCGGTCCAGTTCAGCCCTCCCCCCACGCCGGTATTCTCCAGCATGGCGGATATCGTAGGCAGATGGGCGTCATCGTAAGCTGCCAGCCACGTGAGCTCGTGGCCGATGCCTACACTAAGAGCTGCCTGCTGAAAGCCACTTTCATACATTTCCAGGTCAATGGCTTCACCCATCTGCGACGCGATGGGGCTGCGCTCAGGATACTCAACCGCAGACCCGCCGGTGTGGATCATGCCAGCCTTGTCAAGCAGATAATATCCCAGGCCATCGTCGGTGAGCTCAAAGTCACGCGCCCAGTCTTCCCCAATGTGCGGTGTGTAGTTGGGTGAGATGGGCGGAGCACCCCCTCCGTTGTAGACTCGACCGTAGGCATCCAAGACGTAGTAGCCCGTCCGATCGACAGCTACTTGTATCCGCTTAGCGATCGGCGATTCGAAGACTGGGGTTGCGGGCAAGTGCTTGCTCACGCCTCCGCCCACGTAAACGTTGCCGAACTTGTCCAGGACATAGACGCCCACGTTGCTGCCTGGCACGACCGCCAGAGAACGCACACGATCATCGCTGAAAGTCGGAGGCAAAGGCGAGATCGTCGGTGAGCTCGATGGCCGAGACAACCTGCCATAGGCATCTACTACATAGTATCCCTGTCCGTCCGGAGCTAGATCGATATCGACTGCGGGAGAGGTACCGATGCTCCCGACGTCCGCAGCTGTGCCAGTCCAGTAGACATCTCCGCCGGGACCATCAAGCAAGTAATAGCCGGCGCCATCCCCTTCGAGCGCAAACGCACGGGTGTTACCCCAGACCCCGTAGTCTGGTGGGGCTATCGCCGTAGCAAGGCCTTCGGGAACGACGCCCCCCTGACCACCAGTGCTGGAATGTAGAACGTAGAACGCAGGAGCACTCCCCACACGCATGGTACGTGAGACTCTGGCGCCGAACCACCCAACGCCATCTTGGACCATACGGAGGTCAAGAGGATAGTACCCCTCTACGTCTGGCCCGCACAACTGGAATTGATACGTTGCCTCACCACCGGCCTGAGTGACTTGTGACAACGCCAGGCGGGACGGTAATGAGAACACTTCGTTATAGCCATACAGAGCCCCCAATCGGTAGCTTGCATCGGCCCGCCACGCAGCAGTCCCTACGTTGCGCAGCGTAATACTGGCGTCCGAGCAGGCCCCGGGCATCAAGAGATCAGGTAAGTTGAGCCCAACGACTACCGCATCATTGGCTTTGGCTGACTCCAAGACACTGGATCGCACGGAGCTCTGTTTGTATGCGGGCCATTCGGTCGCCGTGTCTGTAGCGTCGGACGAAGCTAGGTCCCAAACGTAGACTGCAGCCTGGCTGCCGCCAGGTGCCGCACTTCCGGCGACGAGCTCAAGGCGGCCATCGTCGTCAACATCGCCAATGGCTGGCGGTGCATCCAAAGTGTAGGAAGTCAGATAGGAAGGGAGGGACGCAGCGTTGTCACCTAAGCCATCCCACGTCAATTGCTGTCCCTGACTGCTAATGACCGACACTTCCCAGCCATTGCTCAACATAACCTCAGGCCGACCATCAGGATGTGCCACACCGTCTATGTCCGCTACGATGACAGTCTTTTGCTGGGTGGTGGTGCCTAGGTACCACTGACGCGGCATCGCAGGCCACCCGGACACAGGGACGCCAGTATGATGCCAGGCATATACCTTCGTGTCCCAGCTACCGACGACGACTTCGAGATCTCCGTCGCCATCGAGATCAGCGATAGCCGGCGAGCCCGTGACGTTGTCACCGGTTGATGCCGGCCATCCGGGAAGGAGCTTCCCGTGGTAATCATACGCATAGACCTTGTGTCCATCAGCGCCCCCCCAATAACTACCTCCACCGACGACAATATCCAGGTAGCCATCACGGTTGAGGTCGGCCAGGGCAGGAGTCGACATGATGTTTTCATTAAGATAGCGGGGAAAGCCAGCCATCACCGTACCGTCCGGCTTGAAAACGTAGAGGGCGCCCCCATTGACCGAACCGAAATACGGATCCGCATGGGCATCGACGCCGATGGCAATCTCGATCAGGCCATCGTTGTCAATATCACCGACCGCAGGAGAAGACCAAACGGTATCGTAGACGTAACGAGGCCAGCCGCTGACGAGTTCTCCGTTGTGATGCCACGCATATACACGATGATCGAACGCCCCCGCTATGATCTCCATATCTCCGTCTGCGTCCAGATCGGCGACTGCAGGCGTACTTGCGATGCCTGCAGTGCGACCGCGTGCCGTACGGTCATAGGTTAGCTGCGGCCAACCGGTATAGAGGCTGCCGTCGTGGCGATACACAACCATACCACCGTTCTCCCCGGCCTCCATAACGTCGCCAACCGGGACCAACACTTCGTTCCAACCGTCTGCATCCAGATCCGCAATTGTGATGGCAGCACGTATAGTGGTCGCGGAAGGATTGGGGGCGACAGCGTTAAGGGCAGCAGCCGTGTTTCGCGACCACACAATCGTACCTTCGGGCCGATCCGCTTCCACGACATAAACCCAGCCATCCGACGTACCCACAACAATCTCTGGGATTCCGTCGCCATCTAGGTCGCCCAAGGCAGGTGAGGCAAACTGAATCTTGGCAGAGGGCAATAGAGCGAAGACTTCAAACGGCATTTTCCGTAGCCCCTGCGCTGATACGGGCGTGACCGCAACCGCAGAGGCTAATACGCCACTCAACAGCGCCAAGAGCAGCAGACCATGCCTTAGCTGGCTACGGCAGCAACCGAGAGCGGTTCCTACGGTCCGGTTCACTCCAACACCTCCATACCATTTCATAACCATATTATAACCGAATTGCAACTATATGTCAACCGTAAGCTGGATACTGACTTGACATTCGGACCGCAGGCCGCGCGAGCAGCTGGAAGTAGAACCACGTGATTGGTCTGGCCTATTCCGCCGTGCCTGAAGTATGACTATGCGTAACGTGCTGGTTTCTTGTGGGCTGCATGGTTAGCGTTCGCCTGCGAGCCGGTGATTGCCCGTTTTCGAGAATGATTCGCAGGAGGTAGCTGTCGCAAGCCGGAGATAGCATCTGATCTGCGGCCTACACTTGCTCCTTGCCGTTCCCAGCTATTCATCCTCACTGGCGCGTGAAACGAGGGCATATCGCGGCGATATGTCCTCTGTATTTGTGCTTCGATTCCGGAGTACCAGTGAATAACAGTAGAGTCCCTAGTGAGACCGTCGCAGCCACTTCATAAGCCGTATGAACCGGCCCGCTTCGTATCCTTCAACCAACGTCTTCAACCTCGTGAGCTCAGCGGCCAGATCACTACCATATGCGTACACTTGAGGTTTGCCGGAAGAGGGCAGCTCTCCCCGCCCGGTTCTGTTGCCTGTCCAAACGTCCGTGGTACCGGATACCCCTAGACTGTAGCGTGTCAAGTGCCACCCGGCGTCTTCGAGGAGCTGGACGAAGTACGACTCCTGAAACCCCAGCTCCATCCACCCCCACCTGGAGATCGACCACACACTACGTCCATCCAAACGAACGCCCCATGGGTAGGGCACGGCCGTCGATTGATCGGACACTACGGGCTCGGCCGCAAAGGCAGCGATACCATCCGGAGCCAGCAACTCATCGAGCCTCGTGATGACAGCTCGGTGTTCCAGAGAATGATGCAGAGATGCGTTGAAAACAACCGCATCAAATGTGTGGTTAATCTCCACAGTTGCCATATCTCCGCATAGGATCTCGACTTGCTGCGGCAACTGAGTCGTGCGCGCCCGGACATAGCGCAGCAGGCGTGAACTAATGTCGAGGCACGTCACTCGATAGCCCATGCTGGCGAGATGGACAGTCAGAGCACCAAAGCCTGACCCGATCTCCAGAATCCGCGAGCCTGCAGGCAAGTCCATGACCTTTATGAGCCAGCCATACCCCATCAGGTGCGTGCCCACCGTTTCGGCGCTCCTTGTGCCGTAAGGGTAGGGCCATTGGATCTCGTGGTCGAAGTCGAAAGCAGTGTCCTCATTCGCTACGTCGTAAGGTTTTTGTGCCAGGCTCTCGTAGATCCTAAGTTGGAACGCCCGGTAAGTTGGACCAAAGGGATCATCCGGGATCTCACCGAAGATCGTGGGCGACAGATACCACCCGGCCAACGACTGCCTGAACTCATCGTCAGAGACTAACTGCTTGTGCTCTGCCTCAATGAGCCTGGATTGCAGTTGGCTGAAACTGGTTAAGGCTTCCATTCGGGATCCAATCGGGTTGGTGGAAACTCTTCGAGGCGTTCTCAAACGCGATCAGGCTCATAGCGCACTTGACCTACACCAAGGGACCATCCTCCAAGTAAGGTCACTAGAAAGATCCACACAGGCACTGCGCTTAGCTGAACAATGCCCGCTGTGACACCAGCGGGCAAGACGGAGTACAGATTCGGTGTCAGGTGAATACCCCAATAGCTAATGACCATGTGCAAAGCGCTCAGTCCAACATACCAAGCCGCGCTGTGCCAGTCACCTCGGACGATGAACAAGGGCACGAGCCAACTAAGCGACTGCAGACCCAGTCCCGGCGCGAATGCAAAAAGCGTCAGCAGAGACCAGAAAACGCTGTCATGAAGCTCGGCTCGGCGAGTCAGCCATACGACGACACCTACAGGCAGCAGAACGATGGGCAGTTTGTAGCGGAGCAGGCCATCGAATGCTGCCGGCGTGGCGCCGGCGAGCCAACGGGCGCCATTGATCAACCCGGTGTATCCCCACCAGCCGGGAATTGCTCCAGCCTGGAGCGCACGGCGCGCCACGGCTAGAAGATCAGGGAGCCCACCGCCGAGCACGAACACACTGGCCATCGTACTCATCAACGGTGTGACAGCAGCACCCAGAAGGAAAGCAACCTTGTGGCGAAAGCTGCGTCTCATTGTCACACAGAGCGCCAACAGACCTGGCCACGTCTTGAGGAAGATGCCTAAGCCCAAGCTGAGCGACGCCAACACGTTATGCCTCCGCCTCTTGTGTTGGTCGGCTGCCAAGAGGAACACCGATACCATGAGAAACAGAGAGGGAATCGTATCAAACTGGCCGTGGTAACCTGATACCAGGATCGTGACCGGATTGACGGCGTAGAGAATTGTGGCTTTCCTTACCTTGCGGTCTGACCAGCCGGCAGAGGCAAGATATCGATCTATGACTAAGATCATCAAGACGTCAGCCAGGATGGAAGGCAGTTTTAGCCAGAATGTGAAGTCCAGGCCGATCGTCCTCGAGAGCCAATCCGAGGCCGCCATCCAGTAGACGAAGCACGGCAAATAGGGCAGCGTCAGAACCACGTTTTCGCCGGCAAGCAATCTCGCTCCTGTGGCCTGGAATAGATGCATTTCGTAGCTTGCGCCCTGCTGTAGGCCTAATGCTGGTACGGCGCGCAGCAGAAAAGTGCCAAAGAGCACTAGAACGATGGACGCTCGGCCACACCGATCCGACGGACAGCGTACAACGATCAGGAACGCCACGGTGCAGCCCAGAACCCAGATTAGCGCGGCGTACAGGATGTCACCCATCAGAAAGCTCCACCCCCCAGGGGGTAGCTGAAACAGACAGCCGATAGATGTTCGCGGATCCAGGGCATCACGGTTGCAGCCTCTGAACTCGATAGATTGTAGTATCCAGCATAGACGGAACCACCTCGAAGTGCTCGCTCAGGATCGGCAGACTCCTCATGAATGGTGGATTTGCATCGAGCACGTAGTAGACCGGCACGCCCCGGTCTAGTAGCGCATCGACGGCAGCCACGAGGTGCGATTCAAAGTAGATGCCGCCGTCTTCTCCAGTTCCAACAGGCGGCCCAATCCGTCGGTAGAACAATGTAAGCCGCCGCCCATAATAGGAAATGGCATCATTCGCATTGTATGCCAGAAAGACGGAATCTGGCGAGGTGCTTGCGACGATTGACTGCATCCTCTCGACATAGGCCTTGGCTGCATAGTTGCGATCATCGAGACCGCCCAACGTAGCGGGCAGCGTCACACCGAGTTCTGCAGCAATCACCAAGATGGCGCTTGCACGCCAGACCCAGACCCAGAAGCGGTTGAGATCGCCACGATGCCAGATGCCCAACGCAATGAGCAACGACAGGAACGGGAGCATCGGAATGATGAAACGGGAATTGATACCTCTGGCTGGAAAAGCGTATAACCCGTAGAAGACGACAAGAGCTACCAGCCCCGGTATTAGCAATGCCCGAACACGTCCCCGGATGACCAGCGCTCCCACAAGTCCAAAGAGCAGCAGGAGGCCATAGTTCTGCCACAACGTCTGGGCCACCGCGACCAGGCTTGCAGATCCTACCGGAGTGGGACCCAACAGATACCCCAAACTGAACATGGGCCAGCTGTACCAGCCGTTCTCAGGACTATAAGGGGTCCTGAGAAAGCCCCCGTAGACGGTGTGGTTGAAGAAGCCGATCGCTACCAGACAACCCGCGGTGGTGGCCGCATAAGTCCACACCGCCGCTGACCTATACAGCAAACTTCTGGATCTGTCGACGACAACATAAACAACGATAGGCACCAGATAGACGATCGCGGAGTAGCGACTGAATACACCCCAACTGATGACGAACGCCGCACAGGCGGCGCCGACGATCTGCCACCCAGTAGAAAGCTGACGGTCTGCCCAGACCATAAGGACCAAGCCAGCCAGCAGGAGCACCGCAACTGGTAGATCCGACCAGGGGGATGTAGAGAAAGCTAGATAGATCGGTGTGAGTCCCACCAGCAGGGCTGCTGTAAGAGCCACCCTTATGTTACTGAGCAACTGACCAAGTAGATAAGTCAGCACAACCCCCAGCGCGCCAAAGAGGGCTGGCACGTACAGCATGATGCTGGAGAATGGCACCAGTCGTCTGGCCAGCGCCAGCAACAATGCATATCCCGGAGGATAGTTGAGATATAGACAGTCAGGATTGGGAGCGCGGATATTGAACCCGGCCATTGTAAAGTATGGCCCTATCACGCTGTTGTAGGGGTGGCAGTATGAGAATACGCTCCCTCCCGCAATCCGCTCGGCAGCATACAGATAAGCCAGAGGGTCCCAACCCTCAGCATAGGTCTGGACAAAGCGACAATATACCACCAGCAGCGCGAGAGCAAGGCAGAAGACGATCAAATCCGCCTTCTGCCTAGGACGCGCCAGCGCTCCGGGTATTCTATGCACGAATGCCTTGTCGCTGACAGTCAGGAATCGATTGGAGCAGCGAAAGAAATATCAGAAGTCACGGGCAATCATCGGCAGGAACGCCTGCCTCGTTGCCACCAGCACCACCCCGCTCAGGGCGTTGTCAGCTTCATTGTCCTCAGAAACATCGTTGATGGGATCCACGACGATATAGACGGGATGACTGCCCGGAGATACGTTCGGAAAAGTGACAGATATCACTTTCGAGCGGCCGCAACCACCAAGATCAGTTACCACCTGATCCGCCCCGATCTGATGACTCGTATCACCCAGCAAGCCTGCATAGAACCGGGCAACAAAAGCTCCGGCGTAGTTCGTCTCGCCATCGTTCGCGATACGGGCGGAGAGCGTAACCGTTACGGGATCGACAGGCGAGAGAATGGATGGCGGCTCGGCTCCGATGCTGACAGGAAACAGGTTCACAGTAGGCTCAATCTGCGCGGTATATGCCGCATAGTTATCGCCGATCGCCGTGCGGCGCTGTGGTGGCCCCGGCTCGTACAACCATCCATTGCTCAGGAGATACTCAGCAGGCCTCTGAAGACTCCACCAAGCCCACTGCTGTACCAGTCGATGACCGTCGGCAGGATAGCCGTTGGCTCCCGTGGTAACTCGAAGGAAGTCGAAAGCGCCATTCATATAGGCATTCACACGCGCTGCCGGGAAACCATAGTCAGCAGGCTGTTGGACGCCGAACTCTGTGACAAGCAGCGGCCGATCGCTGTAGCCGCGCGACGCCATCCAGGCGCGGAAATCAAGGACCATCTGCTTGAACACGTCAAGATTGGCATTGTCATCGATAGTGTACAGCTCACCCTCGGACCAACCTATGCCCGGCGGGATGGCCGCCCCCCAGCAGTCGTCGGGGTAGGCTTCACAGCTTCTTTCTTGGATGACGTAGATATGTATGTTCCAGACATCCACGGGCATAGGCGTATGGTACAGGCTACGATAGGTCTCCAGCACTCTGTCGAGATAGAAGAGCCTGGCAGGCGTGACCTCCACAATGCCACCATTTGCGATTCGCGCGGTGGGATCTGCGGCCTTGATCACGCTATAGAGATCGTGGTATGCTTCTGCATAGGCCGCAGGCTCGAGATTGTCCTGATAGGGTGAGTCAGGTTCATTGCCGATGAGCCACGTCCTGCCCGGGTTCGCGAGCGCCATCTCCACGGTAGCCGTCAGGGTCGTGCCATTGAGAGTATAGCTGCCCCCACCTGTAGGCTGTAACCGCACGGCCGGCAGATACTCTAGGCCATCGGGAGCGGGAGAGGACTCACTCGCTCGCCAGTTCCAGTACCACCCCACATGTAGATCTCCTACTGGGTAGTTCGATATATCGCCAAGGTCGTCGACACCATATCGACAAAGTGTGTAGGCCGCTTCGCCAAGTGCGGCACCGGAGCCGTGGCTGCTGGCCAGAGCAGTGTGGCCGCGAGACGCCATAGAAGCCACACCGCCGCAAAGCACGGCAGCCACCACGCCGAGGCCAAGGAGACGAGCACCCGGACTCATCCAACTGGCCACGATAGATCTCAAGGCCACGCCTCCACATAGACTGGATTCGCACCGAATGTCACCGAGAGCTGGCCGTCCTTGTTGCTATCATACACCCAGGATACCGCATTCCCGTACATATCCACGATATGCGCCTTCGAAGCCTGCAGTGTCATACTATGGGACGAGCCATCATTCGTCCAGAAGACATACTGCCGCAATCCATTGCTGAGAATGAACTGGTAGCCCTCTATACTGGATGCCGTCTGGACAATGTGGTCGAAGTGCGCCTGCCCTATCCGTTCGGCAGCAACGTGGAACACGCCTAGCGATGGCTTGGGCTCAAGGTTCGTCGTGATCAGACCATTCAGTCCGTTGGGAAAAGGCGGATCGACCCAACTCCACCAGATCATCGACTCCAGGTGCGCAGCTGCCGCTTGCGTAAAGAGCTGCACGACATATCGAGCCTGAATCTCAGGCGATCCCGGGAACAGGTCACTATAGTGGTTGCTATGCCACCCAGCCTCAGTCACAACCATCGGCTTGCTGCCATATCCGTACTGGGCCAGCAGGTTGTGCATATAGGTCGCTTTCCCCTGAAGGCCGTTGCCATAAGCATACCACTTTGCGGCGAACGAAGGATAGTAGTGGAAGTTCATCACATCGAAACAGGCACCACCGCCGTGAGATAGCACCTGTGGCAAGAAATCTGGATTAAAGGATCCCCCCTCGGTGGTCAAGGAGTCGTAAGCAATGCCGCCCAGAATGACGCGAGCCGCACTATTGCTCGCCTTGATCGCCGACCGCACGGTACACAGCATCGTTGCGTAGTCAGCGCCAAACGACCCGTAGTAGCTACCATAGCCCTGCTCAGCAGCATCCCTATTGGTCGAGTCTGGTTCGTTGAAGAACTCGAAATCGTCCACGACAGGCGAGCCCGGCGCGTCCCTATAGCCGTCGCCGTCATATCGCTCCGCCAACTCACCCACGAACTCAGCGAAATCCGGGAGTGCCGCAGAAGACACCGGCCCTTGAGCGTATGTCGCAGCCCATGATGGTGCACTCGTGACCGTGGCAATTACCCGTTGACCAGAGGAGGTCGAGTACAGAATGCTATGATCAGTGGATGACCAGTCATACTGGCCGGGTGCGACGTCGTTCGGCTCGACCTGAACCCACGACACTGGCCACCTCACCCAGTAAGCTTGCGACGTACGAGCCAGAGAGACCGCATTATGGCTATCATCCAGCGTCCCGTACATCTGTACCCCGAAGATGGTTGCATGCGGTGCAGCACCGTAGGTGCCAAGCACGAGGGGGAGATAGACCATGTGGTCCAGTGCAAGTGCCCCGGAGGCCGTCACGTCACCTTCGTCGGTCATCCGTGACATAGCGGCAACGCCAGTCGGCGGCGACGCCACGATACCTGACACAAGTGCGACAACGCCAAGAAGCAACCCAAGTACGTGCCACTTCGGACTAGTTGCTGCTCTGCAGTATGACATAGCGCTAGCTCCTCATCGTCAAAGGCATATAAACAAGATGGAAATAGGGTGGGCGCCATTCCCCCACCTTCATCGCGCCGGACTCGGCAAACCACAGATGTCCAATCGCGTCAGCACCGATACCGCCAAGAGTCCCAGATCCAACGTTATACGATTGGATTGAAGCCGGAGCGGGCTGGAGTCGGGTCACCCGCTGCCCCGTTTCCTGCGTGCACCAGACTTTTCCCCCATGAGCACAAGGCCATAGGGTGCACTGCCACTAACGGGGAACGCATACATACGAAAATCGGAGATCGTTGTGGGGATATAGGCTCCCACTTGATTTCCGGAGCGATCGGTAAACCACACCGGCAGCCCTCCCGCGGCGACCTCTATCGACCAGGGCTGCGTCACCCGAGAATCAGTGCGCATGGTGAATCCTACCCCAAGATCGTACCGACCGATGTACCCAATGGCAGGTGCCGTGAACCAAACCGTCGCTGCGTCGCGAATCGACACATCCTCAAGCGCCGCCCCAGAGTATCCGGCGGGCAGTGCGTACTCTGCAAGCGTCCAGGTCGACGGATTGGTGAAGACGAGGCGCCCAAGCTTGTTCCCGCTACGTTCAGTGAACCACACATACGTCGGCGTGCCGGTCAGAACATCAATTCCGGTCGGCACGCTGGATGCCGTTCCAATAGGAAACTCGATAATCGTGCCTGAGCTGGGGTCGAGCCGCCCAATCTTATTCCCTTGCTGTTCGGTGAACCACACGACGTCACCTGCATAGGCCAAGTCATATGGATAGCTACCGGCGGTGGGAACCGCGTACGTATCCACATGATAGTCCACAGTCGATGTCACCACGAGCCGACCGATAAGGTTCTGCGCGGGCATCGTGAACCAGACACGGCCCGGCGACTCGACCGAAATCGCGTGAGGGCTGCCGGGCACAGGATATTCGGCGAGCAGCTCGCCATCGGCCACGCTCGTCGAGGCTGACGAGAGAGGTTCCGCCAAGGGCATAGGGGCAGAGGCCACCGGGGCGTCGTACCCCCGGCTCTCTGGCACCTCGCTCCATGCCTGAACGGATGCCCCCTGAGGCACTAGCATCTGCGCGACAAAAGCTACAGTGATACCCAACGGCCATAGGATCGGCTTCATCAGCTTCCTCCAAGAATTGGGGCCTGCCAGTCTTGAGAATGCAGAGTCACCTGCGAGACAACACGACCGCAGTTGCACCTAAGAGCAGGAGAATCCCCCCTCCCACCAGCAGCCACGGAATCGGCGTACGCCCAGGCATCTCTTGCGCCGCTTCGGAGGTTTCCACTT
This sequence comes from uncultured Chloroflexia bacterium, assembly GCA_963775195.1. GTDB lineage: Bacteria > Chloroflexota > Anaerolineae > B4-G1 > SLSP01 > PWVB01. The sequence goes on along the minus strand of CAVZIC010000013.1, from coordinate 558,389 downwards.
TGGTATCGCGAGTCTCTACAGGCTCAACTACCGCGGTCGGAGAAGGAGATGAGGTCAGGTCAGGTTGCGGTGATGGTGAGGCAGTTGGTGAGGATGTTGCGCTTGATGTGGGCCGCAACGTGCTCTCCGCATGTGCCGCTGAAGCGCCAGAGCTTACCGTTGCAGTCGCCTCTGTGGGCTCGGTTACAGAAGGGGTCACCGTGGGCGTATCGGTCGACGACACCGTAGGAGCCACTGTAGGGCTCAAGTCGGGTGTGGCTGAGGGCTCAGGCGGCATCGTCGTTGCCGTAGGCTGAGCGGGCGCCGGTGGAGCGTGAGTGGGAGCAGGATTGGGTGAGGGCGCCGGTTTGGATGTGGATGTCGCGGCTGGGGGGGCAGCCGTTGGCGTACGGGTCGGGACGGTCTGGAGCTGGTCACTCTGAGCCGGCATTGCCCATGCAGCCGGCATGGATGCAAGCCCAGTCATGACAATGGCGAACAGAATCGCCAACCCCAGGATGCCTCGATTCGAACCCATCAGTTCCTACGCCTCCGGTATCGAATACCTGACGACAAACTCAAAGTCCACATCTGAATGGAAACCGTACACAAACGCCCCATCTCCATCCAAAATCAAACCTAGCGGCTTCTCCAATAATACAACATTCTCCGGGAGATGCAAGACCACACGCCCCGACACTTCGTCGGTGCCAGCCTGCTTCCGCACAAGAAGCCGATAGGTCTTGCTGCCGTCGGCATTGATGGCAACGACGGCCGCGGGAAGTACGTAGCTGAACGACAGGCGCTTCTCCCCGGATGTGGGGATCAGCACGGCTTGCGCAAACGAAGTTGCACCCAACTCCTCTCCGGACACGGCAAGACCGGGCCATGCCTCGCCCGAGTACACCAAGTTGGCCGGGATGGGGCTGCGCGAGGCATCTGTGAGCACAGACCCCCGCGGAACAAGCACCCTGAGATATGCCCAATAGCAGCGCTGCATCATATCTTCGTAGACTAGGTCGTAGCGGATCTCAGGTTTGCACTCCTGGTCGCGATCACTCAGATGCGTGAGCTGGACCACAACCTGCGCCCGGGGAGGTTCGGTACCCAGATCCACCTGATAGTCCACACTTCGCGCGATGTTTCTGCTTACCTTATTATAACCCACATTTGCTTCCACAACAGCCAGGAAGTCCCCGGCAGGCACCGCCAAGCTGCCGTCCCACCCCATCTTGGCAAGCAGCGCAGATGCCGCCGCGTCGTTGAAGTAGACCTGGATATGGCGCTCCACCAGTGCCGCGTAGGCCGACTGGCCAAGAGCGGAGATATCCACCTGCCCCGACCGAAGCTGTACCATCGCCGCCGAAGCCAGATCGCCCATAAAACTCTTCCGCTGAGCCCACCACTCCCGGTCGAGGCTCCCATCATCAGGTGCCCACGCCGCGTGCATGTAATCCAGGACCGTATCCCCCGTTACCGGCTCGGACACGCCCGCGACCCATAGTGGACCGAGGCCATCGAGCAGCATCTGCACGCCTCGCTGGTCGATCGCAATCACGCCATCGATACCTGAAAGCTCCGACTGAACCGCCAGGTCTGTCGGTCGGTACAGTTCCAGCGCTAGCTGGGCAGCGGTCGGGAAGTCCGGTGACCAGTTGCTGTCCCGGAAGACCCAGAGATCCGCGCCCAGGAACTGACGCAGAGCGTCAGGAGGATCGGGATAGGGGAGCGAAAAGTCGTCAACGGCATAGCTGTCGCGGAATTCCATCGAGACCAGGTCGCCTGCCTGCACCTGCACCTGCCCCACCCCCGATATGAAGCCACCGCCGGGTCGAAGCTCGTCCTCGTTGAGCGCGAGCAGCAAGTAGGTGCGGGGCTCGTCCATACCCAGGAGAGGCGGCGCGACAGTGGCGAAATCAAGCCCATCGGCAAGAAGGGGAAGAGCCTGCCCCAATGTGGCAAACTGGCTGCTGAATCGCGAAGGCACCGCGCCATGGGGGATGTCACCATAGGCAGCGAGAGCACGACCTACAAGCTGTTGCTTGGTCTGCACATCACGGGAGACTGCCGTCGCCACCTGCGGCAGGAGCACCTGTGGCGAGGCGCCCTGTTGGTAAAGGCCAACACAAGGCTCGACATCGTACCAGAGACGGAGGGCGACATCCGTCAGGGCATCTGCGAGATCCAGCAGAGAGGGTGTATAGGTCGCGATCGGCCCCACACCTGGAATCCACCCAAAGAGTGGACCCAAAGGTGCAAGCCAGCCGACGTTCCTGTCCAGCGTCAGGAAATCCCGGCGCGTGGCCTCTAGTATCACGGTGATAGCTTCCGGGTTGGCACTCGACGGGCCAGCAGCAACAACGGCCTCCACCGCTTTCATCTGCCGAGAAAGGTCGTGAGCTGCCCGGTATACGGTTACCGCCCAGAAGATCAGACAGAAACTGCCGACCAGAGCGGCAACCACACCGACCAGCCGGAGGCGCTTCGTCGATTTCACAGACACTTCACCTCACCTTGAGCATCGATCTCACAAAGCGGACGACCCGCCGCCAATTCCTGCGGTCTGGCTGCGCTCCTGCCTTCACGGCGTTCTAGGAACTGGACGTAAGGTGGATACCCCCAGAGCCGTGTATCCACAACCAGCAGGTCAGGACGCCTGTCGACGGCCTCAGTAACATACCACAGCGCGAAGGTGTACCGATCTTCAGCTGTGAGAACCACAGCTTCCTGAGGCAATCGGTCTACCACAGTATCCAGCCAGGTCAAAGCCTGCCGGTCCGCCGCCAAGCTTGTGGAACGGGCGTTCAGCAGAACGAGGGCGATGGGAATGAGTCCTCCCAATGCGGCCGGCAGTCCTCGATCAACAGCCCATTGCAGCCCCCGGGCGAAGTATAGTGCCACCAATGGCAGGAATGCAACTAGATAGACCCAGGAGTCCGGCGAATTGTAGCCGATCGCATAGATACTGACCAATGCAAGAGAAACTATTGCACCCACCAGGCGCCGGCGGTCCGATTTGCCGCTCGCCGCACCGAAGAGAACGAGTACAGCCCCCACAGGCGTAAACTGCCTGGCGCTCAGCACGCCCCAAGCCAACAGACGCGAGGGCCAAGAAGTCAACGGAAGCGAGAAGGCATTGCCCCAGTAGATCCGTGCCGATACGTAGGCCAGCCATCCCCCTACTGAACCCAGGTCGCCCCAGGGCTGCGGCCACGGCCCAAACAGAGGCAGAGCGGCGTACGGCACAAGCCCGACGAGAAGGCCGAGCACGAAAGACCGCCAGCGGGGCCGTCCACTCAGGCAGACGTAGGGAAGCAGGAGGATCGTCGTGGGGTGCACCGACGCGGCCAACCCAAGCGCGAATCCGGTCAAGGCCCAGGCGGCCCCGTCTCGCGATTCCGGGGATTCGCTCAACCACAGAACCCACCCCGTCAGCAGGGCCGCCGCGGTATAGACCTCTGTGATGACCGCCTGCGCCCAGAACCAGGCTGAAAAGAGAAGGGTGAGCGCCGCGACCAAGGCTACCCAGTCGGACAGGCCTCGTCGTTTTGCGGCGGCTGTCACCAGCAGGGCGCTGCCGACCGCAGCCACGGAAGACAGACAGTTGAGCACTGCCGCCGGATCCGCGTGCACCAGGCTCAATGCCATCCGCGACGTGAGGAAGTAGAGTGGAAATCCAGGAGGATGCGCGACGCGCCCAGTGGCCGCTGCCGTCACGAGGTCCCCGCCATCTGACCCCAAGTGCGACCAGGTCAGCGACGGAGCTATAGTGAGTCCATAGACAACAATCGCGACCGCGCCGACAACGAGGTAGGTGCCTGAACGACGCAACCACGCAGGAACCGACAGCCTGGCGCCCATCAGCTTAGGAGGACGCGGAGGGTAGGTGGACCACCAGTCCCGCGGCCAGGCCCACACCCTGCAGCAGCACACGAAGCAGCGCGACAAAAGGCCATATCACGGCCACGGCACGGTCTCGACACCATGCCCACCGCACAAATGAAAGCGTGGTAGCCAGGAATCCAAAGAAAGACACAACCGCTACGACCCAGATCGGTCTCCACAAGAACCCACCTGCTGCACAGACCAACGCGAGGGCGACCAGCGCGAACTGCACCTTGAGCGCGGGATCGGTGTGGGTGTCGCCCCCAATCTTCCCCGGATACCGGAGGTAGAGCAATGCCCGCCAATAACCGAACCGCATCTTGCGGCGAAGGTAGGCCGGCAACGACCGAGGGTGCGTATGCCAGACCCACGCGTCGGGCACAAACTGCATGCGATGCCCGTGTCTCGCCAGGCGGAACGACAGGTCGACATCCTCAGCCGAGGGCACCGGATACTCCGTATCAAACCCGCCCTCCTCCGTAAGGACGCTGCGCCGGTAGGCGGCTGCGTAGGTGTCGATGAAGTCGATTTCGGGCAAGGCTGCCATACGCTCGTAGCGGATCTCGAATTCAAGCTGCACCAGCCGAGGGATCAGCCCCCGCTGCCGTGTGCGATAGGTCCCCTTCACACCGGCGACCGCAGGATCGGCGAACGGCGCCGTAATCCGCGCGATCCACTCCACCGATGGCTCACAGTCTGCATCGGTGAAGAGAACCAACTCGCCTTTAGCGACCTTTATACCCGCATTGCGGGCAACAGCTGCCCCCCCATGCTCTATACTCAAAACTTGGTCGGCGCCGGCACGCTTGGCGATGGCAGACGTGTCATCAGTCGAGTCATCGTCAACCACGATGATCTCGTACATATCGCGCGGCACAGATTGATGAGCAAGCGCCCGGACGCACATGCCGATCGACTCGCCCTCGTTGTAGGCAGGCACGATGACGGAGTAGAAGCTCATGTTCGTCTATGCACGTGCGATCACGCTATCCCGCATCAGCACGGCTCACGTGGTTGGGTCGCCATCCCAGGATGTTGGCCAGACCCAGCAACGCCGCCAACACCAGCGGCGGCCCCATCACGACGAGGTGAAGCACCAAGCCGATGGCAAGCGCCAGATTCGCGTCTACGCCGAACTGCGTGAGGCTCACGACGGCGATACCTTCGAAGACACCGACACGTCCCGGCGTCGGCACAGCCGAAGCGCCCAGCATCAACGTAGCGAGCAGCAGCGTGGCCCCGGTGATCGAGGAGACGCCAAATGCGCGCATCACCGCCCAGTTGATGAATCCCCCGACCACCCAGGTGCACACGGTCCATAGCCCGGCAGCAGCCGATGCACGCGGCTTCCGAATCGTGTCCAGGGCCAAGACTAGCTCCTGCAACTGCGGCATCAGGATGCCCGAGAGACGCTCGGGAAGTCTGTGCATCAGGCGACTGACGACAGCCAGCAGCGGAGCCTGCCAATGCAGCCCCGCCCACAAGACCACCAGGCCCAGAATGACGGCGACGACGACACCCCATGTCGACTGCTCGAACCACGCAGGGAGAGGGATCAGGAACAATAGGGCCACACCGGTGACGCAGAGGGCCAACAAATCCCAGACCTTCTCCAGCACGATACTGCCCAGGGATTGCGTGACCCCCACCGGGGCCCGCTGACTGGTCCATGCCGCGCGAGCGAAATCGCCACTTCGCAGGACCGGCAGCCCGGTGTTGACGACTTGCCCCACCAGGATGGCGGTTGCCGAGGACCAGAGGCTCACGCGGTCTCCGTTGAGCAGCGCCTTCCAGCGTAGGGCACGTGTGAGAAGCGTGACCAAGGCGCCGACGACGCCGGCAATCACCCAACGGTAATCGGCCCCGATGAGTGCACCGGCAATCGCTGACCAGTCCAGTCCCCTGACCAGGATCCACACCGCAATACCGGCGAGCGCCAGCCCGACCGCCCATCGAAGGGCATTCCTTAGCCGCAACCTGTGCGCAGCCGCGCGTCCTGTAACGTCCACCCTAATCCCCTACCATAGCCATCCAGGCTCGCGCCAACTCCGTCCACTGCCCGGTCTCCATGACCATAAGATCCCCCGTGGGGTAATCCGGCCATGCCAGGCTGAACCAACACCAACGCTGAACCAGCCGCCCTCCATCACCTGGATCTCCCAGCGAGGCATCCGTCGCAGACAGGAAGAACCGCCAGGTCTGCTCAAGGAACTCAGCTGCACGGTCCGGCCCAAACCCATAGTCTGCCGGCATTGGGATACCGAATTCCGAGACGATCAGCGGCTGTCCGCCGTAGCCACGCGAAGCCATCCAGCGGCGAAACGCGTAGATCTGAGCCCTGAACAGGTCGACGTTCCCGCTGTCCGCGATCCCGTAGAGGACCCCGGCATTATCCGGTAGGCCCGGCGGGATGTCAACCCCCCAGGAGTCACGTTCCTCACGCAGCATGTAGTTATGAATGTGCCATCCCTGCGCCGGAAGAGGCTGGCCGTACTGATCCTGGTAGGATTGCAGGACCAGATCCAGGTAACGCAGGCGCAGCTCGGTTGGCTCGGCTATCCCGCCGGGCGCCACGATGGCCGAGGGGTCTCCCGCCTTGATGGCCTCATAGGCCTCGTGATAGAGCCGCGCATAGACATCGGGCGTGACGTTGTCCTGCCACCGCACGTCTGCCTCGTTAGCGATCAGCCACAGCGATCCTGGCCGAGCGCCCGCGATGCTTGTCAATACAGAACCTTCCGGGTGCAATGTCCCGCCATACATGCGCACCGACGGGATATACTGCGCCGAGCCATCCAGCGACGTCGACGCCCGCGCGCCCCAGTCCATCACCCACCCAACCTTCAAGGGTGACAGGTCATAGGAGCCCGTTGCGCCGTAAGGCAGGGAGACTCCCAGTCGGAAACGCTCGCCCGGAGGCACAACGAATCCCTGCGTGGCCGGGGGGGAGGCCGCGGTGGCAGTAGGGGTGGGTTGCTCGGTCGGCTCCACTGTGAAGGTGGGAGAGGCGGGCGCGGGCGACGGTGTGGCACCCAGCGCCGACGTGGCGGTCGCGCTGGCCTGAACTTTCACAGGAGATGCGCCTGCAGTTCCCGTCAATGCACCCGTAGCTCGCGGCGTCCACGAGGCCGTGGCGGTAGGTGATGACGTACCCGTGGGTGAAGGCGAGGCCGGCACGATCGTCGGCGTCACGGAGCCGGCTCGTGGCGTGGGCGTTCGCGTCGGCACGATAGGCTCCGGGGTCGATGTACGGGTGGGTGTAGCCGCCGCCAGAGTAGCGGGCACGGGGTCGGCCGGGCGTTGTCGCTGAGCCAGCCCGACGGCGACCAGCGCGACGCCGGCCACAATCAACACTCCGCCGGCCCACCGCAGTCCCTTCTGTCGATTAACCATTGCCATCGTCCACCGTCAATACAGGCGGCATCGGGCGCAGCGCCGGGTCACCGAGCAGAAGGAACCCCTTCTGGACATTGTCCGAGGTCGCCGCATACCAGCCCTTCAGCAGCGCATCGCCGATAGTCTGCCCCTCTGCAATGGCCCGCTGGAACTCCAGCGCCATCGATGTTTGCTCGGACGATGTCGTCTCACCTGTAGGCCCGACGAAGGCCACCACCCCTTGGGGTCCCAGGAGCAGCGCCTCCGCCAGGCTCCGGTACGTAGGATGCGCAAAGCCCGCGCACAGGCAGGACCAACTTGCGGCGATCGTGAGCTGATTCCAGCTCTCGCCATCGTCAACCGTCAACAGTTTCTCGTCGCCGAGGAGCTGCAAGCTGCCATGTCCCGCGTAGACCAGCGTGCCGGGACCGCCGCGCAGCCACTCCAACATCTCACGACGGGCATCCTCGACACTCGCACTCACTACGAGGTCGGCATCCTGGGCATTCTGAAGACTAGTCACTAACGCAGCGAACTCGGGCTCGTCATCGTTCACGTAGGCCAGCCTGGAGTTTGGCTGCCAGGCCAGCGTCTTGGCGACCAGAGTCTCGACCTCGGCCGCGGTGGAGACCGGGAATCGCCCCACTGCCACCTCCGCCCGTCCGGCGATTCCAGCTACCAGCGCAAAGTCCGACGCCGTGTGTCCCACGTAGGCGGTCTGCACCCATGCCGTCGGCACGCCCGGCGCATCAGCACTCCACACGGATCCAGGATCGGGGGAGGCATCGCCGACCAGAAGCAAATAGCGCAACGCGCCCTCGGCGCTGAGCTGCCGAACCATCGCCTGGATTGCACCGGCCTCAGGAACACCGCTGCCGAAAGTATCGTAGACGGCCTCGGGCGTGACCAACCTGACCGTCAGGCTTTCGGCCTCGCGAGCCGTCACCAAAGGTGCAAGAGCGTCGTGGAACAGCCCAGGGGCGACAATCAGGTATGAAGCCCCGTCGAGTGCACCATCGGTAAGCGTCTCCCGCGGCCGAACCTGATCCGGCACAGGCGCAGTCCACGGCAGCCCAGCCCATCCGCTGTCGCCTGCACGCTGTGCCACACGGAGGCCGCCCGTGCCATCGCGCACTATCTCCCCTTGACGAAGGGTCCCGGCGCTGTCTACCAGCAACGCAACCAAACCCTCAGTGTCTCCTCCGTCGGCCTCCCAGCACGAAGGAGTGTCAGACTCGGCATCCCACTGCTGCATTCCGGTATCATTGACCGCCAGGCTCCGCCGCCAGGAAACGCCTACACCATCAATCCAGGTCAACTCGACGGGTGCCCCCGTATCGCCTGGCGCCTCGAACACGAGATGGTTATCCTCCTCCACAGCCGACCGAACGATGATCGGCCAGGTCTCAGGAGCACTCCCATCCCAGAGGTGATCGTCAGCCACCGCATCGTTCCAGACCACTCGAAGGTGGTGGTCGGGATCCTGGGGCATCGCGCTCTGACCCCAGGCATGGATCGTGAGAGAGACCGGTTCCGTCTCGACCAGGCCGGGCAGATCAACGGACACCTCAAAGCTCTCTGGCGGCCGCAGGGACTGCCAAAGCCATGGAGGGTCAAACGGCGCCGTCGGGCGATACGTCGTGTTTTCCCCAACCCACCGCACCGCCCGTGTGGATGTCTGGCATCCGTCCTCATCGCCGACGGGCACGGTCTCCATGGGCGTTTCAGGGGCCGTAGAGCTCAACTCGAGCACGTAGGTGCCCACAGGCCCAACTGTCGTGGACACGGTGCGACCTACGAAAAGCGCTCCCGGCCCCTCAGGAGATGAGACCCAGAGCAGAGGCACAGGCACACCATCCCGGAAAACTCGTACGGAGTCAGTCTCGACTTGGGATATATCGAGCCCAAGGCCGGACCACCAGGCCGGACCGAGCCACCGGGGCCCGTCGGATCGAACGGAGAGCACCCAGGTCGTGGGGAGCGGTGCAGGGCCGTCAACCACCGGAGAGGACTCCTTCCCTGACAATGCACCACACCCCGCCGCGGCCAGCACCACCGCGGCGAGAAGACAATCCGAACGCCGGAAAGGCGCCGCCGTATCACGCGCGCTTCCAGAGCCAGACGCCCCCACCGACAAGCCCGGTCCCGACCACAGCCGCCAGGAGCAGCCATCCATACCCCAGGTGCGAGCGGGTGGCATTCTCCGCCTCCACGGCACCGAGGACCTGTATCGGCATTGTCGGTGTAGCCGACACGAACGGGGCCGATTGCTGGGACGCCGTCCCTGTCGGAGCCACCGTACGCGTAGCGGTCACGTTTGGCAGTGACGTCACCTTGACGGTAGGCGTGATCGCGACCGGCCTCGACGTCGGCGTGGGACGTGCCGTCGGGGTCACGGCTGGCGGCTGCGGCGTGGGCGTCGCAGGGGCTACCGTCGGCGTGAGCTTGGGCGTGGGGCGCCGCGTCGGCGTCGCCAGGATGGATGAAGTCGTGCCCGAGCCACACGAACCGGTCACGGCAATCTGCAGTGGAAAATCCTCCGAACTCCCATCCGAATAATCGACATGCAGCACATGCGTCTCCGCCTCGCAAGGGCAGACAGTCTGAGCACCTTGACCGTTGACGGCCGAACCATCGAGGAAGACGGCCTGCACGTGATCCACCTGCCACTGCAGCCAGGTACAGTCACCCGCCTTCACAGTCTCCACGTCGGCCCAGAAATTGACGGCGGGCGCGGTCGTAGGCTTCGTAGTCGGTGTAGTCGTGGGTGACGGCGTCGGGGTCGACGTAGGAGCCGCCGTCGTGGCAGGCGCCGTCGTCGCCGTTGCCGTACTGGGCGCCGCGTTCGTCGCCAGCGGGATCATCGCCGACTCGGGCCCGGCGATCTCGCCGGCACTGCCATTCGCCGGGATATCCTGGACCTTGTAATAGTAACGAATGCCGGGCGTGACCTGGACGTCGATGTATTCATAGAAGGCACCGATGCCGAAATCGTCAAGACTGGGAATCACTTGCTCCGATGGGGAAGCATCCAGCGGGAGTCTCACATAGCCGGTGGCCTCAGTCTCGCTTCGCAGAACATAGAATCCCAGATTGCCGAGCTCGCTGGCAGTCTCCCAGTCCACCAGGATCTCTTGTTCGCCGGCATCAACGACAAAGCCGGTGATCGTGACCGCGGCGAGGACAACCACAGGGACTAACGCCGCCAACAGGGCGAGCCAAAGCCCTCGACACCATGCGCAACGCCCGGAGCTCATCTGCCCCGTCGAACACATCGAACCGCGCTGCGATTTGGCAAACATAGCGTCCAAGCTAATGTCAGGTTCCCTTGTCTGGATCCGGTGGATGAGGTGGTCGCGAACTGGCTATGGGGCGGCGTCCCGTGCGCCATCATCTGTGTACCTGATCCATTCTACCACAATCGCGAGCCGCGGCGCATGCGGGTTGACTCTGCAACGTTCATGTACGAGTGAAGGCGCCTACCCTACATACCACGTCGCCAAGCTACCCAGAGCTGTGCGCCTCACGGATGCGACAGCCCTTGTGTCACGCGATTGGTGTCTTCCCACCCCGTCGACCGAAAAGAGGTTTCTGGCCCAGGAAGTGCAGGAGGAACGCGGCCAGCACGGCGAAGACCAGCCCCCCCGCCGCACCTGCAGCGAGGATAAGGTTTGTTTTCGGGCTAACCGGATGGATCGGCGTTGCCGCCGGCGCCGCGAACCTCACCTCACTGGCGGGAAGATCATTGGCGATCCGCAACTCGGCTTCTTTTCGGGCGAGCGTATTGTAGCTATCCCATGCCAGATCACGCGTCAGCGTCAGTTGCTCCTTCTTCGATGTCTGCGCCTCGATCTGAGATTGCAGATCCTGGACCTCGGTCTGCAGGCCGGTCAGGCGCAGGGTCACCGGATCATCTGTCTGGTCGATGAGATCCATGCCATACGCGACCTGTGAGATTGCCTGTGTCTGCTCATCCACGCTGACCTGCAGCCTGGAGATGGCATCCGTCAGGACGGTCTTGAGTGCATCCAGGTCCGCTAACTGCACGGTGCTATCCTGGCTAGAGGCCGGCAGTTGTAGCGAGAGTTCGGCGGGCAGACCACGTTCGACGTCAAGGAGCTGCGTCTTCAATAGCGCCACCGAGAGGGTACTGGACGCCGCGTCCCCCCCACCTGCGAGCTGGTCCCGCATTGTGTTGACGTCGGCGAGCTGGCGGTGATACTGCTGCAGGAGTTGCTCGTCACCCTGAAGCGCTGCCAGACGCTCCTCAATCACCGTTGAGAACACAGGAGGGCACTCGGTTTCAACGACCTCAAACGCGTCCTGCGACGCGGTGTCCGCTTCAGGCATTGCCACCGAGCGCCGCTCACACGGAGCTTGGTCAGAACGATAGGTGCGGACACTCGCAGCGGCGTCAATGTAGGCCGCTGCGATGTCGCCGCTCCAGCCCTCGTCAAAGAGTGTTGTCAACGCCATCTCCCTGTCCGACTGCAGCCGATCGATCAGACTCGTCTTTTCATCCATAAGCCGCTGCAGCTCCGCGGTCTGATCGTTCTTGACCAGAACTTCCAGTGCGGTCTGGGCAGTCTGGTACTCTAGCTGTGTCTGGCCAAGCTGGTTAACGACGAGTTGGTAGTCCGCCGAGGGCTCGTTGTAGAGCTGATTGACGTAATCGACGTAGACCTCAGCCCAGGCCGTCGCGATCGCCGCCGCACGTGCGGGATCGGCATCACGATAGCTGATGAGCAGCAGATCGCTGCCCGAGGCGTTCTCTACCTCGACACCGCTAGCCAAAGCCGCCGGATCCGTGGAATCGCCATACCCGGAATCCGTCAGCTTTTCGGCCACCTGTGGGCCTATGGCCGGGCTCGACGCCAGATCGCTGTATGTCTTGGACCCGGGCCCTCCCGCCGGCAGATCGTCCGCACTTGTAATGCTGAGGCTCGAGTCGAGGTTCACGTCCGTCCTGCGCCTCAGCACCAGCACCCTTGCCTGAGCCGAGTAGATGCGCGGCATCAGAGCGGTCACGGCAACCGCCGCCACGATACACAGCACGGTGAAGACCGCGATCTCGCGCCACCAGGACAGTAGGAAACTAAGGTCGATTTCGTAATCCAGTTGATCGTCAGCCACCAGGCAAGTCCTCCAGTTGAGTCATTCAGGGGTATGGGGCCCAACTTTGGGCACCCCAGACGGATTATACCAAGTAAGGCCTACGGGAAAACCCACTCGGTCTCAGCGTTGGCACGTTCGAACGTTGACACGCCGAACCTGCCGGAGGCTAATGACGGTGGACAGCCCCAAGATATACCAGAACACCAGCCCCGGCTTGGCTCCCGGCGCCAGCGCATCTGTCAGCCCATAGCTATGCAGGCCGACCAAGCCTCCCAGCAATCCGATGCCAAGAGGTCGAAGTTCGGAGCTGCCCCGAACCACCCGCCACAGGCTTCGCACACTGACCGCAAGTATGGCGAGGTAGCCGATGAGACCGGGAAGGCCTACGTCAAGCGCCATCTTGCAGAAAGATGTTATGTGCGTGGGCATAGTCATAGTCCGGCGCGATATTCATCGGATACAGCAGCCGCCCGACCTCCCGAAAAGCTCCCAAGCCACAGCCGGTGAAAGGGAAATCACCGATGGCAGTGACCGCCCATCGCCAGACCTCCACCCGGAAGCCGAGGGTGCTTAGTCCACCGAGGGACGCCATTTGAGCTGGCTCCTCCAGGTAGCCCTGGATGCGGTCGGCGCCAAGCCCAACAGCCAGAACTGCAACGCCTAGGACACCTACGCCCAGTGCCAACCGAAGAGCTATGGACCACCGTCTTGAGGGCGTGCTCCACGCCCAGGCAGCGATGACCATAGCTCCGCCTGCGAGGGCACCTATCCAGGCACTCCGCGACTGGCTCAGGGCGACGAGCACCGCAGCCACCGCACCCATGCCAACCAGCGCATATGCCGGCAGCCGCATCTTACCCGCAACGCCTTGCGCCGTGACCCACCCCATCGCCGTCGAAAGCGCCAAAGGGACGAAGGGGACCAGAGCGCCGCCAAGCTCATTCGCGTGGACGCCGATATCCGGTGCATCCGGGATGCGCAGCAACACAGCGGGGAGATGTGTCAACAGCGTCCCCAACAACGGCACCTTCGTGGGCCAGTCCGTCGTCAGGAAGCCCAGCGCAACGACCCCGAGGCCAAGGAATGGCAGGCCCAAGGCCAGCCATCCGTACGGCACACCCCGTACCCCCAGGCGCGTCAGATAGCTCCAGCTCGCGGCCCCCAGCAGGATGCCCGCGGCCTTGGGCACCATCAGAGCGGGGAAAGCCGTCACGCTGGCGCCTACGCAGACCATCAACAGCAGGACCAGCACTGCACCGTTCCACGGCGTGACGGGGAGCGGATCGCGGCGCCAGACTCTGACCAGCCAAACACCTAGAAGGGGGAGCAAGAGAAGGGCTGTCAGGAATGGCAGCGTCGTAGGGAACATGAGGACGGGCGCTGCCAGCAGCAGTGCACCGCCCTCAAGCCAATCCAATCGGGACTGCATAGTGCTAGAACTGAGGCCGGCTCAGTAGGCCCCCTTCCCGCGCAGAATGACCCACGGGGTCTTGAGCAGGATATAAAGATCCAGCCACAACGAGTAATTCTGGATGTAGTAAAGGTCCTCGTCAGTATGGAGGTGCATCATTTTGTCCGAACGACCGTTCACCTGCCACCATCCCGTGAGTCCCTGGGGCACAGCAAATCGCTTGCGTTGCCAGGGCTCGTAGCTGTCCACCAGCCAGGGCATCTCCGGGCGTGGCCCGATCAGGCTCATGTCGCCCTTGAGCACGTTGAGGAACTGCGGTAGCTCGTCCAGGCTGGCACGCCGGATGAAACGTCCAATGCGTGTCACGCGAGGGTCACTCTCCTCTTTGTGCACGAGATTCCCCTCGTCGTCCAAATGGGTTACCGCGTGCTGCAGCTTCTCCGCGCCGTCCACCATCGACCGGAACTTCAGCATCTGGAAGACGCGCCCGTTTTCCCCGACACGCGCCTGACGAAAGATCACAGGACCCGGCGAGTCGAGCTTGATCGCAAGGGCCACCACGCCCATCAAGCGGCAACGACAACAGCGTCAGGCCCCCGCCCACAGTCAGGTCGAGCGTGCGCTTGACGAGGCGCTGATACGTGCTCAGTGCCGGGTCGCGCAGGTTGATCATCGGTATACCGCCAAAGTCGTCGACGGTGGCCCGATAGAGCGCCAGGCTAAAGTAATCGGGCACGACGCGTACCTGTACCGGGAGCTTGTGCAACCGCGAAACAGTCAAGTTTATGCGTTCATGCGCATGCGAGGGCAGTGCCAGCACCACACTGTCGATGTCATAGCGTTCAGTTATGTCCTCGACCTCGTCCAGCGTGCCTAGCACCGGCAGACCGTTCCCGTGCTTAGCGATGTCGTCGTCTAGGTAGCCGACGAGTTCCAGGCCTACCCAGCGATACTCGTCGATCATTGCAGCCACGCGCTGCCCTACCTCACCCGCACCGGCGATTAATACCCGGCTGACACGTTGGGGACTGCGACGCGAACCGCGATAGATCAGCCGAAGCACGGCTCGCCACGTCATCGTCATGAGCCATGTCGAGGTCAAACGCATAGAGCATCAGTAGCCGAGAGGTGTCGCGAAAGGTGAAATAGAGCACACCTGCAATCGCGAGAGAGTAGAAGCCCACGGCCAACGCTAGGGTCTGATACTCGTCAGTAGCTTTATAGATTCGCTTGGGATCGTACAAAGAGATGGCAAACGCAATGACCGTCCACAGGAGGACCGCAATCGGGTACACCTCAAGAGGCGGAACACCATCGGGATAGAATGACACCCTACCATAGGGCAAAACGCTACGGAGGTAGAGTGAAAGGATAAGAGCACCTAGGACGCTACCAACGTCCAAGCATATAGAAAAGAAGACGTACCGCAGAGTGAATCGCTTCAGCACTACTGCCCCTTATGAGTTCACTTTCCTGTCAGCCTACGGCCGTATCAGCATACCACCAGCGGGTGGTGTTGACAACCGAGCAGTTACGTAAGCGGTTCCCGATCACCAAATCGCGACCATCCCAAACGTTGTCTGACTACGCGCCAAATGAACAAGGGATTTCCAATGAGATAACGTCGCCACAAGCGACGCGGCTCGACCAATAACCGGCCGAGCCATTCCAGTCCATGCTTAGTCATCCACCGCGGAGCTCGGTGCAACTCACCAGAAATGTAGTCGAAGACCGCACCACCAGTAAAGGCGACATTGACGTCAATATGATCCCAGTTCTCCATTAGCCAACGTTCTTGAAGCGGCATGCCGAAACCAAGGATGAGGATGTTTGGGTTGAGTTCGCAGATCTCTTGAATGACAGCATTGTTCTCGACACTATCAGATGTCTTGTCGAAGTAGCCGTGATGAGTACCAACAATGCGAAGACGCGGGAACCGTGCACGGAAACACTCCGCAGTTCTCTGAGCGATGCCAGGCCGTGCGCCTAAAAAATACAATGTGTATTCATTATCGGCAGCGAATTCTGCGAGATCCCAGCCGAAGTCTGCCCAAGTCATGCGGTGAGGTGTGTCATATCCCAAAATCGTTGCCCCCAACCGCACACCTACACCGTCTAGTCGAATGATATCTGCACGGTTGAAGAAATGCCTAAACCAAGCATGTTGATAGGCCAGATTGTAGGCATAGACGTTGCCAGACAGTACGATCAGCTTCTGATCGCGGTCAATGGCATACGCAACAGCAGCAAGGAGTTCACCTTTTTCAAGGTGAGACAGCTTGGCACCAAGCAGTAATCTAGTGTCACTATGCTGCTGCACAGTCATTGATTTGGGGCCTTTCCGTATCATTATCTTATCCGTCATTCAGTCTGCGAGACCTCTCCATCCGAAACGATATGGAGTCACTGCGTGGAACATGCTCCATCCGAGTGAACAGTCGATGTTTGGGCACCAGATCTAGATCGGCCTCAGGCCATCGTTGTCCTGGGCCTATGACGAATGACATCTCGGTAAACCTGCAATGTCTCACGAGCACAACGATCCCAACTAAACTCGGCCGCCCTTGCTCTTCCCCGTTGGATCAATGACTCTCGCAAATCGCTATCCTTGATTAAGCTGTATACCGCTTCAGCGATCATCTCTATGCTGGTCGGATCAACAAGCAAAGCAGCGTCTCCGGCCACCTCCGGCAGACTCGACCCTTGGCTAGTCACCACAGGCACGCCTCTAGACATAGCTTCTAGAACCGGTAACCCAAAACCCTCATAGAGAGACGGGAATGCAAAAACAGATGCCCCCTGGTAGAGAGCCGAAAGCTCTGCATCGCTCACATATCCGGTCCAAATAACCTCATGTTGATAAGACGGATTGAGCGCAGCAATTGAGTTCTCTATGGCTACCCCGTTCTTGTCACCGACTAGTACCAATTGGTGTGGGATCCTATATAGATCTTTCAGGAGAGCATAAGCCAACAGGACCCGTTCCAGATTTTTATGTGGCAAAGCTCCACCAACATGTAGGATGTATTCACTGCCAATGCCACATCCAGTCAGGAACTTCTGCGTATGGTAGTGGCTACTTACATCCGGAATGCCGGCTGCCAAAGAAGTGACAGTGACCCTGTTGGACCTAACGCCAGTTACTCGGATGATATCTTGCTTTGAGTTCTCCGATATCGTAATAATCTGACTTGCCGTTCTGGCAACAAGATGCGGCAGCGCTTTCCGATACAGTGATCTTGGGCCAGCATATTTAGATACGCTATATTCAGCCAGATCCGGTATCGTGACAACAGTAGGCACGTAACGTACGCTCAAAGGGCAAAGGTTAGGAAGATGCAGTAGATCTACTCTGTATCTAGTAAGGCTCCGGAAGATGAATGTATTCTGCCACAAATAGTACAAGGGGCGCATAAGCCACTGCGGATCGTGACTAAAGGGTAGATATACAGGGTGAAAGTTGTTGTTACGAATCCGGAACAGATGCTTGGTGTCCTGACCGATGAATAGAAAGTATTCATTCTCTTTATCTATGCTCTGAAGAGCCGCGATAAGGCGAACGATATAATTGCCGACGCCGGATTTGTGAGCGGAAGTGACTAGCGAGCTAATTGCGATTCGCATTCAGAACAACTTCCTGAAACGAGGTCTTGTGAGGACTGCAATTCATAGCAGGTGCCAAACTTGAGCCAATACGGTCCGCAGAGTGACTGGTTAGAAACACCAGCCCCCCTCTATTCATCCAGATCAAGATAGAGACATACATTGCAGTCAAATAGTCCCACCACAAAGCGCCGACAAGATACAACAGCTCAATGAGAATCACACCGGTCACAATAGCGCTCAGGTTGCGTCTTCCTTCATTCCACAAATGTCTAGACTTAGAGACTGCTTTGAAGAGTAGGCCAGTGATGAAAGTAAGGTACAGGCAAAGTGCAGGAAGCCCGGCTTTGTAAGCGAGCCAAAGGTAGGTGTTATGAGGCGACAAATCATACACAACACCTCTATGTTCGAATACCAGGGGAGCCCCCCAACCAAGGCCAAGAAACGGGGACGACTTGATTCCAGACCAAGCCTCTCTCCATGCAGAGAAGCGGAACTGGATTGCGGAATCCTGCAGGTAAGTAACAACACTTGTGCCGGCGCCTATACGCCTTAAGAAGACATCCTGGAGGTCGACTGGAAAAATCTTAAGGACAGCCGCGAGGAAGACAAAGGCTACAATAAGTCCGATGGCCATGATCGAGAAGAAAGCCCCCGCCCATCGGCGACTTCGGAATAGCACCAACCAACCAACTGCAAGAGCGAAGCCCAGAGCCACCCAAGTTTGCCGATTGAACGAGATAAAAATCCCAAATCCCTGCAATAAAGCTGCACCGATTATGAGAATACGAGGAACCTTCTTCTTACGCACGAGGAACAGAAGGACAACAGACACTAAGAACCCGGCAGCAACCAACTGCGCATCATCGGTAGTAAGGTAGCGGTTTCCCCCTGTTGTTAGGAAATACGCAGCCCGTCCCTGAACCAAGAGGAGTACACCGCGCATTGCTTGTACTAGACTGGTCCCATAAGCTATGACAATCAGCGGCTTGATCGCGCGCGGGGTAGAACTAACCAGGAGTCCGAATGCCAGCCAAACTAGCCAGTCTGCGTCGGTCAGAGTTGCCAACAGGCCATATCGACTGATTCCCATCACTACACTGATTGCATTCAGAAGAACGAATCCGCCAATTATGAGTAGCGACCAGCCTCTCAAGGAGAACCTAAGGTGTCCACGCGTATGCAATATCCAAGAAAGAAACGACAGTGCTAGAAGACCCAGAGCCATCATTCCCGGCAGCCGTATCCCACCGCTATATCCGGAGCCGAATGTCCAATCCTGTAAAAAGCCTGCCAAGAATATGGCCACAACGAGAGATACCAACAATCCGAACGACCGCCAAATAAGAACCATTCCACCGACCAAGCCGCCGGCACAAATGGCTAAGGGAACCCAAGACTGACTGGCGAGGACGACCATCGCGGTCGCAGCACCGACTGCTATGCTAAGGCTTATGAAACCGGCTATGCGCCATAAGGCTAAGTCAGTAGAGCTAGTGTTCAATCCAGACCTCAATAATCTCAAGATTCCTATCCCCATCTTCGCCCTGATAGTCATTGACGAAGGAGAGGGCCACACGATGTAAACCCTCCGCGAAATACCCGTCCAATTGGTATTCTTGTGGCTCCGTCTCAAATCGGAACACAGATACGAACTCATCGATGGAAGCTTGAAGCATCGCAGGACTAGGCCCTAGACACCGGGCCATGATTCTCAAGCGATAAAACCCAGCGTCAGCAAAATAATAGTAACCCCATACTATTCCATTTCTCCGGAACTCCAGCTGCGATTCCCCGCGATAAGCGGTACCATCAGTCCCAGTCAGAGTCGGCAAATAAACAGCAGTAGTACCGACCGGGACTATCGTTATAGGATTGCAGAGCTCATTGCGGTGTGGATCAAGGCCAACTGGGTCACCAGGATGCTCAAGGTAACCGTTGATATTCCCCAATAGGCAATCAGTTCGCTCATCTGAGGTCCTCACATTCAGGAATTCTAGCCTGTTATGGACTTTCTCTGCATCATGAATCGAAGGCGAGCTATGGGTGAACATATAGACATATGGCAGGTAAGCAACAGTCCGAGCGAAGTTAGTCACCAGCCGATCATATCTGGAGAATACAAAAAGGACTGCTGTCATCAGGAGAATACGAAGTCGACAGCGCTGTATCAGCCGCATTGCAGAACGTTCCAATATGTTTGCACCGTCTTCTCAGCAATAGATTCCCAGGAGTAGGCTTCTGACAATGACATCGCTCTTTGTGACATTGACAAGCGAAGAGCTGAGTTATGGCTCAACTCAATGACAGCACGCACAATTGCTTTGGGATCTTGTGAAGGGACAAGGTAAATATTGTCTCCGTGCTTGAATGTGGGCGGTAAATGAGGACCGACCGTAGTAATGACTGGGAGGCCGTTTCCAATAGCCGTCAAGAGCGAACCGCGTCTCTCCGACGCACCTTCTGTAAATGGCAAGATCGCCATATCTGCAGATTGAAGATGTGTGGAGACCTCCTCTCGAGTAAAGTATGGCTTTTGGTATATGCAGTCATCTCCCAAGCCAAACGAGTTCAACAGCGTAACCATCTCTCGATGATAGCGGTCCTTATCCGGGTCTAGTCCTGTCAGAACCACCAACTTTCCTGGCCAAGCACGCCGCTTCAGCTCAGCAAATGCCTTAATGAGCACGTCGAAGCCCTTGAGAGGAGTGACGAAACCAAAGTAGACAATCATCCAGCACGACTGCGCAATCCCTAGAGAGTCTCTCAACTTTTGCCTCTGGTCAGGTGTCACAGACACCACGGGAATACTCGAAGCGATTGGAATGTGCACCAAGGGTTTCGAAATGAGCTTTGCTAACGCGATTCTGTCATACGAGCTAACACATACAACACAGTCACTTGTAAGGGCATTTAGTAAAGCCCTGAGCCGCCATCGCAAGCTCCGCTCGACATACTCATGCAAGGTCGTAACTATCCTTGCCTTCCCGTTTGTGGCCGCTTTGGTCACGATCCCCAGTAGGTTCGCCAATGGTCTGCGGTTTTTTGCCCCGAAACTGGCTGGATACTGTATATGGATCAGATCTGGCGAGATCCGCCTAACTTCCCGCATAATCAGCGGAACGCTTGTAAAGCCCCACGAAAGAATCTTTGGATGTACGAACACCCCTCCCGATTCATGAAAGGTAGTAACAACGCGTCGATCGTGAGACGTGAGCACGTGGACTTCTAGTCCCAATTTGACAAGCTCCTGAGTCAACGAGGAGGTGTAGTCTCCCACGCCACACGGCATGTTGGGAAAAGCGCCCGTCAAAAAAAGGACTCGTTCCATATCATCCGCCATATTAGTTGCTAAGTCGAGGCCCAACGCCTTACCACTAACGCGGAAACATCTGGCCATCTTTGCTGCTCCTAACATCCAACCTAAGGCCAGCAGACGTTCCCCTGAACATTGCCCTCAACTTCTCCCAGCGGCCTAACGAGAGATATGCTAGGCTACGATAAAGACTATCAGCAACTATGATCAAGGGCCAGATGAGATCCTTCTGTATCACATTACCATGTTTCCGTATCAGAAGAATACGGTTCCGAGCTTTGTAGTAGACAGCCTCAGGTGAGTAAGCTCCACGGCCAGTTAGGTCGCGAGAGGACTGTGAGACTTTGTGTACGATTTCCGCCTGTGGGACATAGACAACACGCCAACTACGTGCCTTCATTCGCAACGACCAGTCGACATCCTCATGATATAAAAAGAAAACATCGTCAAGCAATCCAACGTCCTCGATGGCGCTCCGCGAAGCCATAACACAACAGCCGGTCGCGTATCCTGTATCAGTAACACCCATAGAACTGGGTAACGTCTGGATGTGCTTTCCTCCTCCAAGCCATAGACTATAGGATGCCCCTGCATACCAAGGCTTGCCTGCCGGTTGAGCATAGTAGATCGTGGGGCAAGCTAACCCAATGCGCTGATCCTGTTGAAAAGCATCTACCATCTTTTTTATAAGAAGTCTGTCTTTGACGACCGTATCATTGTTCACCAGCATGACATATTTGGTTTCGGCCGCAAGGGCATGCAACATACCTCGGTTGTTACCTCCAGAGAAACCATAGTTGTCATCGTTAAGGACGTATTCGACGCTCTCACCTTCCAATCGGTTCTCCAATAGATTGACTGAACCATCGCTAGAGGCATTGTCTACAACGATTATCCCAAAGCTCTCATACTCCTGTTCCAATAGCGAACGAACACACTGTAGAGTATCGGCCCCTCCATTCCAATTCAGCACAATGACAGCAACGTGGGCAAGCGTAGGCATACGCGTCAGAGGAGGAATCAGTGGTCGCCCGGGATTGCTTTGGAGGTATGAGTGTAGGTAAGTTCCCAAAGCTTGATCCGCGTAAGAAAATGATAGATACCAATCAGCACTGCTAACACAAAACCATGGGCTCCATCCCGGAATCCTTGCCAGAGGATATAACGCTGCAAGACGTGCCATGGAATGGTGTATAGTATTCTGAACCAGCCGATGGAAACGCCATTTTCGAACAATGCCTGCGCCTCAAGCGTTGTATATCGGTTGAGTTTGTTGACGAATCTCTCAATTGAAGAGTGGGAATAGTGCTCAATCGGAGCATTCAACACTCTTATATCACCATCAATGCTTATGGTTTCATGTACAAGATGCTCCCATCGCGCTCTGTCCCTGCGGTACATACGAATGTGGTATTGCCTATTCCATCCCCCATAGTTTATCCATTTTCCGAACATGAAATCTCGTATTGGTATGCGATAGGCGGCTACCCCACTGTCATTGCTGACGACTTCCATTACTTCATGTCGTAGTTCAGGCGTGACCCTTTCATCAGCATCAATACTTAGTACCCACGAATGATGACACTTAGTCTGGCCAAAGTTCTTCTGATCAGCATAGCCGCCCCAACATCGCTGGTAAACGGCATCGGTATATTCTTTACAAATCGTCAAGGTACTATCCTGGCTAAAGGCATCAACCACAACGATTTCATCCGCCCAAAGCACACTTTCCAAGCAAGCGCGGATTCTACTCTCCTCGTTCAGCGTGATAATGAGCACTGACAGTCCCACTAACGTGTGTCCCCCCGTCTTCTGCTTATAGAGCAAACCAACCCGTAGTAGCCTACCAGTCTCGGCAAGTTACGATCCCGATCCAACTACTGCCGTCGATGCCACTGCGATTTCTAACTGAGATTGTTGTCGTCTGTTGATCCGATGCCGCTGTCACTCAAGCAAAACACCCTCCCACATCAGCCTAGCATCGTGAGTTGGCAACCAGATAAAGAAAAACGCCAATGCTGGCTGCTGACGGTCTCAGAGGTCCCTTGGCAACTGTGTCAGTTGCCTACCTCAATGATTCCACGCAGTGCTCGCCACAGAGAACCCAAACGAAACGGTACCAGCAACGACAAACTGAGTTGTCCAAACACAGACCAGTAACGCTTCGAAAGTAGAGCGGAGAGATAACCTGATACAGCATATGATACCAAGGTCGCCCAAGCCGCTCCAAGTCCAGCATACCGTGGTATCAACAGGTAACACAGAGCAATGTTGACGACTGCCCCCAAGATCGTCGAAAGCATCGAGAATCTTGTCATGTTTTCAGCAATCAACCACTGATCACGGGCCCCGCCAAGCGAGACAAAAACAAAAGCCCATATGTACACAGCGAGGATCGGTCCAGCGCCCGCATATTGATGGCCAAAGAGAAGACTAACCAGCGGCGACGCGAATACTACACACGGGACTATGACTACATATGCGACCCCAACCATAACGTCATAGAAAGCCTGCAGACGTTTTTGGTAGATTTCCTTGGTCTGGGTCTCGCGAGAACGGACGATAGTCGGAAAAACTGAAGTCGCTACAGCACTAGGGATGAAATACCATAGCTCAGAGAGCCTAACAGCGACTGAATACACTCCCAATGCTTCTTCACCCACTAAATTGCCCATGATGATCTGACCAATTCGCATATAGACTGCGAGACTCAAACCAGACGACATGAGGGGCCAACTATCCTGAAGCAATGTCCATGCACGGGATAGATTCGCACGCCTGATACGCAGGCGAAATCCATTCCAATAGTACAGGAAGGCCGTACTGAGTGTAAAGAGGGCTGACTGCGCTAGCGTCGCCCAGGCAAAAGCAATCAGCGTCGCCCCGGAAACAACCAGCGCTATTTTCACTAACGCGACCATCACCAAGGCGATCATCCTCGGCCATACGATGTACTTTGCCTGAGTTTGCGACTGAAACCAGTAGCCAACTGTATTACCTAGGGCCCCCGCGACTTGATAGCCACTTACAATCGCAACCAATCTACGTACAAACGGATCTTGAGGGCGAACAATATACGACGTGATGCAAATGAGGCCGAGCGTAAGCAGACCGGCGGCAAGCTCAAGGACAAATGCGGTTCCTAAGATCGCATCGCGGTCTTGCGGCGCACGAACGAATTCGCGGATAGTAATGTTCGCTAACCCCAAACGAGCAATTGGTGCAAATATCGCCCCGAAGGCCAGGGCGTAACTGAATAGCCCATACTGCGTCGGCCCTAGGTAACGTGCCACCCATGCGCCCACAAGGAAGCCAGCGACCAGCCCAAGTAGGTTTTCTGCGAAAAGCCAACCAGTATTGGATATGATCCTCCGTAGTCCAGAACGACCCCGGATCTGTGATAGACCGTAGGAGAGAATCTCTAGTCCCGCCACGACATCCTTCTGCATATCAGAGCGCTATCAACAAGCTATATCCATCGCCCTTCTGGGCGTTTACAGAGATAGCCGGCTCAGAGTGTCCAGTTTTTGTGTATAGAATGAGATCCACTGGCTCAACACCAGACTCATATGGCAAAGCTCGTGGATTCAGCAAGTCACTATCTGTCGCTTCATTCAGCCAAGCCCAGACACGTTCGCTATCTCCTCTGACATAGATGTGACCGATCATAGGTATCCTATTTCCGTCGGAAACACCCCATTCCGTGCCCAGCACACGAGGCAGAGCAGTCACCATCATAGCTTTCCCGCCCGCCCCGTCAACCGCGCCTCCACACCACCCCGCCGCAAGCGCCATTGCACACCCCTCCCTTCAATTGCCCTTCGCCCTCCCGGTGCTATAATCCCAGCCACGCATTTCGTGCGAAAGGAGCCAGCCATGACCCTTGCTGTCGTGATTCTCGCTGCAGGCAAGAGCACACGCTTCAAGTCCGCAACCCCCAAGGTCCTCCACGACTTCGGCGAGAAGCCGATGATCGCGTACAGTCTCGATCTCGCGGCCCAACTCTCCAACGTCCCTCCCGTGCTCGTGGTCGGCGAGGAGACCGACGCCCCCCTGCGCGAGTGGGCGGGCGACCGCGCCCGCTTCGTTTACCAGGCCCACCGCCTTGGCACCGGCCACGCCGTGCTCCAGGCTCGCGAGTTGCTGCAGGGCGACGCCGACCGGGTCCTGGTGCTCTACGCCGATATGCCCCTGCTGCAGGCAAGCTCACTCCAACGCCTGATCGCCATCCAGGAGGAACGCCGGGCCACGATGGCGATGATCACCATCGTTCGCGACAACTCCCAGGGCTTCGGGCGGGTCTTGCGTGATAACACAGGGCGTGTGCTACGCGTCGTCGAGGAGCCCGAGGCCACGCCGGAGCAGCTCCTGATCCGCGAACTCAACGCCGGCATCTACGTCTACGACGCCGACTTCCTCTGGACTCATCTGCCCCAGATTCTGCCAAGCGCAGAAAAGGGCGAGATTTACCTCACGGATATGGTCGAGATTGCCGCCAAGACTGGGCACACTGTCGCGGACCTCGTCCTCGATGACCCCGCCGAGGCGATGGGGATCAACACCCGCGTCGACTTCGCGGACGCCCTCGCGGTGCTGCACCGGCGCATCACGGTGCACTGGATGCTTGAGGGCGTGACGATCGTTGACCCCAATGCCACCTACATCGGACCTGACGTCACGATCGGACGCGACACGCTTATTCTACCCAACACTCACCTGATTGGCAATACGGCCATTGGCGAGGGCTGCGAGATCGGCCCTAACGCCTGGCTCGACACCGCTGCCATAGGAGACCGCTGCCGTGTCACAGCCTCGGTGATCGAGCACTCCGAGATGGAGCACGACAGCGATATCGGGCCCTTCAGCCACCTGCGCCCCGGTGCGCACATCTGCACCGGCGCCCACGTCGGCAACTTCGCTGAGCTCAAGAAGTCCACGCTCGGGCCTGGCGCTCATCAGGGTCACTTTAGCTACCTCGGCGACACCACGACCGGCGCCCACGTCAATATCGGTGCGGGCACCATCACCTGCAACTACGATGGCAAGCACAAGCACCCCACGACCATCGAGGACGACGTCTTCATCGGGTCGGACTCGCTCCTGGTCGCCCCCGTGCATATTGGCCAGGGAGCCAAGACCGGCGCCGGCTCGGTGGTCACCCACGACGTGCCGCCCCACACCCTTGTCTATGGCATCCCGGCACGTCCTCATGCGCCGCGGAATACAGAATCGGAGAATGGGGAATAGAGAATCGGAGAATCGGAGGTATTCTTCCATTCGAGATTCTCAGACTCCCTCTCAAGACTGGAGAGTTGATTGGCGACAGAGAATAACGAACCCAACATCAGCCCAGAGGAGTTGATCGCGGCCGCGCGCGCGGTCTACGCCAACGCCTATGCCCCCTACTCCCACTACAGTGTCGCGGCTGCGGTCGCGACCGACGATGGCACGATCTACACCGGCACGAATGTGGAGAATGCCACGTACCCGCTCACGATGTGCGCCGAGCGCGTGGCGATCTTTAGAGCGGTCGCAGCCGGCGCCCGCAAAATCACGGCCGTGGCCGTGGTGACATCCAACGCCGGCTCGCCCTGCGGATCGTGTCGTCAGGTGATGCGCGAGTTCGCCGACGCAGATATGCCGGTCTACATCGCCGATGTCGAAGGGCGTTGCAGAACGCGAACCCTGGGCGAGTTGCTGCCCGACAGCTTCTCGGCCGACGATATCCGCGAAGCGTGCTGTAGCTAAGTGTCCATGTCCGCAGTCACCATCCCGCCCGGCGTGGTCACGTGGGCCGAGATCGACCTTGACGCCATTGCCCACAACGTCCAGGCCATTAAAGCCTTCATCGGACCGCAGACCGAGATCATCGCCAGCGTCAAGGCTAATGCCTACGGTCACGGACTGCTGCCGGTAGCCCGCACGGCGCTGGAGGCTGGCGCATCCAGGCTGGCCGTCCACCGCATCCAGGCCGCCATCGCCCTCCGCGAAACCGGCATCACGGCGCCGATCCTTCTGATGGGCCACGTCGTCCCCTCCGGCGTCGACGCCGTGCTCCAACACGACATCACCCCCACGCTGGTAGATTGGGAGACGGCGAAGCTGCTCTCTCTGCGAGCCGACCGGCCCGTGGCCGTGCACGTCAAAATCGACACCGGCATGAGCCGCTATGGCCTGGAACCGGAGAGGACGCTCGACTTCGTCCGCTACCTGACCGAACTGCCCCACATCCAGGTCGAGGGGATCTTCTCCCACTTCGCCGCGGCCGACGAGCCCAATCTCGCCTTCGCCCACCACCAGTGGACCCACTTTCAGTCGATTCTCAGGGCCATCGAGGATGCCGGATTCACCATCCCGGTGCCCCACATCTGCAATAGCGCCGGCATCGTCGCCCTGCCTGAGGCTCACCTGGCAGCCGTGCGCCCCGGCCTGCTGATCTACGGGATGGCGCCTTCGCCGGAGAGCATGCCATCCTTTGGTCTGCGCAAGGCGCTCACCCTGCACAGCACTGTCATCAAGGTCCGCGAACTGGCGCCCGGCGCGACGATCAGCTATGGCCGCACCTTCACCGCCACCCGACCTATGCGCACGGCGCTCGTCTCGCTGGGCTATGGCGATGGCTACCCGCGCATGATCTCCAACCGGGGCCAGGTCCTGATCCACGGACAGCGTGCCCCCATCCGCGGGCGCATCTGCATGGATCAGTCGGTAGTTGAGGTCACCGACATCCCCGGCGTCCGGGTCGGCGACGAAGTCGTCGCGCTCGGCCCACAGGGCGATGACGAAATCTCGCCAGAGGAGGTCGCGGCCTGGGCCAAGACCATCAACTACGAGATCACGACAGGCCTGCTCCCCCAAGTCGTGCGGGTCTACCGCCGCAACGGCGTCTACCCCGCGCCCGACGAGGGCCTGGAGCAGTGGGCGAACTACCTAAGAGCCGTTTGAACGCCGACGCGTTAGCACGTTTGGACGTTCCAACGTGCCAACGTTCAAACGTGCCAACGCATACTCCGTTTGACAGCTTACGGCAACCGTGTATACTCGGCGCACAGTAAGCCAAGTATTGCCAGAGGAACTAACAGGAATGATAGAGCTAACGCGAAGTGACGTCGGGCGAGGCCCATCGCCGTGCGGCGCATCCTAGAAGCGCGTTAGTCTGCTGAATCTCTGATACCGCAAGGCCGTGGTGCGTCAAGCCCACGGCCTTTTTGCATGCATGACCTAGCTTGCTCCGTGCGGCTGCCCACGTCACCCGACCTCACCCAGGTTTCTGACCTACGGATCGATTCCGACGCACGAGAGAGGACGTCTATGCTACAAGTATCGAATCTGAGCAAGCATTACGGGGATGCGCACATCTTGGAGCGCATTTCTTTCACCGTGAATCCTGGCGACCGGGTTGGCCTCATCGGACCAAACGGCTGCGGCAAGACCACGTTGATGCGCATTCTGACCGGCCACGAACCGGCCGACACCGGCTCCGTGACGATGGACCCGCCTGACCTCGTTGTCGGCTACCTTGAACAGGGGCTGACATACGACAAATCGGCCACCGTCGACGACGTCATTCGCGAGGAGCAGCGGAGGCTGGAGAGCACCGAAGCAGAGGTCTCCCGGCTGGCGGATGCACTCAGCGTCACGGAGGGCAGCGAGCAGGACCGCTTGCTCGCCGCCTACGGGGATGCCGTCGCGCGCCTCGTGCACCTCGTCGACGCCCAGACGCCCGACCATCTCGTGGAGGATGTGCTCGCCGGACTGGACCTCGACTACCTGCCCCTGAACACGCCCGTCGCTCACCTCAGCGGCGGCCAGAAGACACGCCTCGGCCTGGCCCGGCTCCTCGTGAAGCAGCCCCGGCTTCTCCTGCTCGACGAGCCCACCAACCACCTCGACATCGAAGCGCTGGAGTGGCTGGAGTCTTGGCTCCGCGGCTACGATGGCGCCGCCATCATCGTGTCCCACGACCGGGCCTTCCTCGACCGTACGGTCAACTGGGTCTTCGACCTGAGCGAAACCACGCACGAGTTGACCCCCTATCCCGGCAACTACAGCGACTACCTCGAGGTGAGGCAGCGCGAGATCGCGCGGCAGTGGGAAGCCTACAACGCCCAGCAAGAGCGTATCGAGCAGCTCACCGGAGAGGCCCGCCGGCTCTCAGGCTATGCCAACACCATCGAGCACGGCACCATCGACTTCGCGCCGCGCAAGGTCGCCAAGGGCATCGCCCGGCGCGCCACCGTCCAGCGCCGGCGCATCGAGCGCGAACTGGCAGAGCAGCGCGTCGAGCGCCCCAGAGTCTCATGGCAGATGAAACTGGAGTTCACCGACACGCCGGAGAGCGGGCAGGATGTTCTCATCCTCGATGGGGTCGCCATCGGCTACGATGGCCGACCACTTGCCACGGACATCAACCAGATCCTGCGGCAGGGCGAGCGCGTCGCGCTCATCGGCCCCAACGGCGCAGGCAAGACCACGCTGCTTCGAGCAATCAGTGGGGAGCTCTCACCGCTCGCCGGCACCGCCAAACTCGGTGCCAACGTCCGTGTCGGCTACTACGCCCAGGAGCAGGAGAACCTTGATCCCAGAAGCACGCCCTTCAGTACGATTCAACGCGTGGCCAACATGTCGGAGACCGACGTACGCTCGTTCCTTCATTACTTCCTGTTCGCGGGAGACGAGGTCTTCGTCCGCGTGCACAATCTCAGCTACGGCGAGCGCGCTCGCCTCGTCCTCGCCCGGTTGGTGGCCAGCGGCTGTAACTTCCTACTCCTCGATGAGCCCATCAACCACCTCGATATTCCCAGCCGAGCCGGCTTCGAACAGGCGATGACCGCGTTCGAGGGCACGGTTCTTGCCGTCGTCCACGACCGCTACTTCATCCGCGCATTCGCCACCCGTGTCTGGGCACTCCACGATGGCACGCTCCACAGCTACGTCGATCTGGAGGACTACCAGCGGATCCGCAGACGCCGGACCTAGACTTTGAGCCTTTCGGCTCAACGAAACGTATGCGACAGCCGCCTCGGACACGCCCGTGGTAAGCACTTCCCCCCTGGTGAACGGCCTACTGAGGGAGGCGTTTCAGAAAACGGCGCACCTGCTTTGGCGTACGGAGCGTGACGATGAGCTTCTCCTGCTTCACCCCGTCCAGCTTCGCCATGACGCCGGGGCGTCGCCGCCGCGGATAGTTCCAGATCCAGCGGACAAACTCCCACGTCAGGCGCTCAGGGCATCCCCGGCCCATGTCAGGGCGTGACCTGCCGTGGAAATGTACGCGCCGCTTGACGATACGCCAGAGACATAGCCATCGTGGGAAATCCAGAAAGACGACGGTATCGGCGGCGGCGAGACGCAGGTCGAGCGTCCCACTGTAGTTCCCATCCATTATCCAAGCTCCGCGGGCGATGAGTTGCCCGACCGTCTGCCGCCACGCGTCCTTACCCGTCTGACCCACCCCGGCTGCCAGTAGACCGCGTCGAGATGGATGACCGGCAGGCCAAGACGTTCACCCATTTGAGAGGCGAGTGTGGACTTGCCCGCGCCGCCGGAGCCGATCAGTAGGATGCGCCGCATATTGGATCCTATAGGTCTGTCCGTACGAACGGTGGTACAGCCGTCCCTCTGTGTGTTCTATCCCGATGTGGAGTCCCCGCCGCCTGGATTCCACCGGCAACAGCCGCCCTTTGCATTGACCCATCACCCCTCACGTCAACCGGTATGGCCCGACCCCGGATAACCCAGGTTCGGGCCATACCATCTGATGGACGATCTTGGGCAATCTAGTCGTCGGTAGGCGTCGGCGTTGCCACCGTCACCTCGACCGTGACGTAACCCTCGTTATCGCTGAGAATGTCGTCGTTGATCCTGAAGTACAACGTTCCCGACTGTGACGCCATCAACGTGCGACCGCGACCGACGAGCAGGGGAGGTCCGTCCTCCCCAATGCGTGCCAGCAAGACGCCGCCGGGGATGTCCGCACCAGGGACCGGATAGGTGTCAGGCGCAGCATAGTGCGCATGCCCCTCGGGCCCGTGGAACTCACCGGGTGTGTAGAGCCACTGCCCGCTCGCCCGTACGTGAATGACGTCGCCCTCTTCGACTTGTACACCTACACTTTGCCAGTCACGGTAGGCGTAGATGCGAGACGTCGCCAGGTCATCCTGAGCCTTTGGGCCAAGGCCCAGCCTGGAGAGCCAGACCGCACCACTGCAGCTAAGTACAAGCGCCAGCAGCAGAAGGATCCACGTTGCTCGCTTCATAGAGACCACCTCCTAACTCGAGCTCGGTCTGAGATCGCGAGCTTCGCTCAAGGTGTCTCCGTTAGCTGGATTTGGGGCACCACGGTCGCTCCTGCCTGCGACCCGCTGATGATCCATTTGCTGTTCTGCTGCAGTTCCTTAGCGATCAGCAACTGGATATAGGTCTCACCTAGCGTGCCGCGAGTCTCCAGCTCATCCAGCATCGCGCGCACGCCCACCTGCTCGGCCTCGGACGTCATCGAGATGCGCTCGGCATCGGCTGCGGCGAGCGTGGAGATCTCATAGGCGTCACCGTCCGCCTGCTTCTGGGCCGCGTAATAGTCGGCGTCGGCCAGCGTTCGCCGCTGAGCAGCCTCCGCTTGTGCCTGCTCCTGCCGTTGCACGGCCACCATCCGATCCTTGATCGCGGTAACGACCTCCTCGGGCGGCGAAGCGCCCTGGATCTGGACGGTCACGAACTGTACACCGTAGCCGGCCGCCTTCTCCTCCAATGCAGCCATCACCTCGCGATTCATGTCAGCGCGGCTGTGCATCACCTCGGTCATCTCCTTGGTGTTGACCACATCGCGCAGCTTGCCCTGCACGAACTCGAAGATGATCCGCTCGGGGTCGTCCACCTGCAGCGCAAACGTTTTGGGGTCGGTGACACGATAAGTGTACTGGAGAGAGACGTCCATCGTCACGTCGTCCGAGGTCATCGCCGCGACCCGCTCCACGTAGCCCAACCTCTCGTTAACCGTCACGATGATGACGGTATCAATCAGCGGGATCTGAACGTGCCAACCTGGTTGGTCGACTGAGACGAAGCGCCCACCTCTGAGATGGAGTCCCCGCTCATATTCGTGGATCTTGTAGATCGCCGACCGCCCGACCACAAAGAGCACGGCCAGAAGTACAAAACCGGCCAATAGCACTGTCGCTGCCCGGAAGAGACGGTCCAACAGAACGCCCTCCCTGCGGCTCTTATTTTCCTGCGACCTATCTTCCACCGTCGTCGTCTGAGACATATCCACACCTCCTGGGATGCCACGCGGTCCGGCACAGCATCCACGATGCCGGGGGCCGCGCGTTCTGCAATACGGTCTCAGTCTAGCCGATGGCTTCTCCTGGGTCTACTGTGGGGAATACCAGGTATCAGGTCGCTCTCACAGGTGCTCCTGAGCCCAGACAGCAGCCTCGACGCGCGAGACAGCGTCGAGCTTGCGCAGAATGTTGCTCACGTGAAAATCCACCGTACGTACGGTCACGACCAAGCGTTGGGCGATTTCCTTATTGCTCAGGCTCTCGGCCACCAATGACAGGACCTCGCGCTCTCGCTCCGTCAGCGAATCGCGAACCTGGGCGATTTCCTCCTCCCACCGAGTGGCGCGAACGAGCTGATCATCCGACCACAGCGTCTCACCGCCGGCTACGTGGCGAACAGCTCCCACGATCTGCCCCGGCGCTTCGTTCTTTAGGAGGTAGCCCCCGGCCCCGGCCTTGACCATCGCGGCAATGTACCGGTCGTCGTCATACGCTGACAGCGCCACGATGCGCGCCGGATGGCTTCGGTACCGCAATCGAGCCGCCACCGCAGCCCCCTCCAGGCCGGGCAACTGGCAGTCGAGTACGATCACGTCGACTGCCAGCGCCTCGCACAGAGCGATGGTCTCTTCGCCGTCAGCGGTCTCACCCACCACCTCAATGTCCGGCTCGCGGTCCAGGAGGACGCGCAGCCCCACCCGCAATGCGGGGTGATCGTCGACCAGCAGGACACGGATCATCGTCACATCTACAATCTCCTACCTTCCGGGGTGCTCACGCCGTCTGCGGCGCGCACCCCGGAAGGTCATTGCCCCAGCGCCTCTAGGGCATCTGCAACAACGCGTCGAACTCCTCGGCTGCGTCGACCAACCGCCCTGGCTTCTCAGTCAAGCTGAACCAGTCCCATTCATCATCGTGTGGGAAGTCGTCCAGAAACCAAACCAGTGCCACGACCTGCGGCTCCGCATTGACCGCGTCGACTGCCGTCGTCAGCCATCCGCGTGGGTAGTTCTGCGCAGGAGGAATACCGGCCTCGCGGTCGTACGTGTTCGTTGAGATGATATAGATCGGGAGGCCTCGTGTAGCAGGATAGGCGTTCACAATCGCCATCCAGTCCTCGAAGACGCGGAAACCGGCCTGGGCGCCTCCCCAGGCCTCACGGCTCAGATCTGTAAGTGGTTCGTCGGAACGCAAAACACCCGCCATTTCGGGTGCATCCGGGCTGCCCGGAGACTGGACATCGAATCCGTCCGGCCGAGCCAGAGGCACACCAGCCTGCTCCTTCTGCGTGGCGGCCTCCCCAATTAGACTTACCAGCCTGTCCATATAGGTCAGCCACGGAGCAACATCGTCTTCTGCCGATCCCGGCGTCGCCACCCAAGGGCGCAGCGGTCCCACGAGCACGCGGGTATTCGGGTTCTCGCTGCGGACGATCTGGATCACATTGTCGGGGTTCGAGGGAGCTTCGCCATATCCGTTAAACACACGAGCATACCACTCGGGCGTGATGGGGCGGTCGGGCGTCGCCGTCGCCGCCTCCTCGGTGTTGAAGTCACTCCCGACGATGTAGCCATAGACGTCGTCCAGCCGGTCGTCGCCGGCCAGCCGGCGGAAGTATGCCAGGTATTCCGCCATGGCTACGTAGTCATTCGTCGGCGGCACGGTTTGCTGCTGATCGTAGTCCACACGAACCAGCACGCGCAGTCCCTTGGCCTCATGGACGGCCACTCGCTGAGCCAGCTCATCGACACCCCAATAGGGCGCCTCAGGGCGCTTTGCATAGGTGACCTCCACCGCCCACCCGCTGCGGCCGTGCCAGTCCCGGTTCAGGTCTGGCATGACAAGGCCGAGCTTTGTGGGCAGCCCGGTGGGCGAGGGCGCCGGAGGCATGCCGACGACGAGGCTGCCCCGCTCGATACATCCAGTGTGACAGTCGTGGTAGAAGACGAGCGCATATCCATCCGCGTCCGGTACGGGATACGTCCACGTCCATGTCCACGTGCCGGCCTGAGCTATGGCCCGCCCTCGCGAAGTGGCCGGCACCCCATTCACCAGAAGCTCCACAAAGGACCACGGCTGCACGTCGGTAACGCTCACCGTCGCCGGCCCCCCTGGTTCTGGACGGGCATCGTCAAGTCGAAAGCGAGGCCAGAGGTCGGCCCCCTCGTCGGTCATCACGATGACCCGGCCGTTGATTGGGAGAAGCCAATAACCCGCCAAGATCGCGACCGCGAGCAATACCCACCGGACCTTAGTCCGCAGCCAGGCCAATAGCTCGCGTGCCATCATCGCTCGTCCTGTCCTTGCTCGCCCGCTATGGGGAGTGAGAAACGAGCGCACGTCCCCCTCCCATCGGTGACGGGACTCATCATCTCCATCTCGCCCCCGTGTAACCGCAGCACCTCCTGGACCAGCGACAAGCCAAGCCCGCTGCCTTCGATTGTCTCGGGCGCGGCACGGTAGAATCGCTGGGTGACATAGGGCAGATGCTCTGGTGGAATACCCGGTCCTGTGTCACAGACGGCACAAGCGACGCTATCTCCAACGCGGTCCAGCGAGACGGCTATCTTTGCCCCGCTCCCCGCGTACTTGAGTGCATTGTCTACGAGGTTGATGAACACCTGCCGGAGGCGGTCGGCATTCCCCAGCACAAGAGGCAGAGAGGAGGAGGACACCATATCCAGGGTGATGTTGATGCCGCGCGCACGGGGCGTGTTCTGAAGCACGACCTCCTGTACGAGCGACGCCAGATCGAGGGGGCGCCGGACCAGAGACTCGACCGTCTCCAGACGGCCCAACTCAAGCATATCGTTCACGAGGCGTGACATACGCTGTGCCTCACGCCTCGAAAGCAGCAGCGACTGACGTCGGATCTCCTCACCCACGTCATCCAGTCCCATGATCTCGAGGTGCGTCAGCAGCGTCGCGATGGGTGTGCGGAGCTCGTGGCCCAGATCACTGACCAAAGTCCGGCCTGCTCTCTGCGCTCGTCGTTCACCGGTGACGTCTTGCAGGATCACCACGTCACGTTGTCCCTGCGGATTCACCCACCATCTGATCGTGCGACCGGATGGAAACGTCACGTTTCGAAGACGTCCGGCAGCGCGATAGGCTTCTTCCGAATCCAGGGAGGCCGCCTCACGACGGGCTGCGATGATATCCTCGCGGAGAAGGTCTGCCCAATCCGTCGGTGGGAGCTGTGCCTTGGCAGCAGAGGGGACGTTGGAGACATCGCTCTCTGCTCTCCGACCGCCTGAGCATTCGCCGCTCGCAAGGTGCAGCAACTTCCGTGCCTCACGGTTGGCATCAACGACGTCGCCGGCCTCCAGAACCAACGCTCCGAAAGGGGCGCCTTCTAGTAACCGTAGGGCCGGCGTATCCAGCGGTCCCCGGTCAACCCACGGGCGTGCCGGCATTCTGCGGAGGGCGAACGCGAGCCCGCCCAACGCCAAGGCGGAGGCACACAGAACGGCGAAAACAAGCCACCGCAGATCGAGTACCAGCATATGCCTCCACGCTCCGAAAGCCTCAGATCACTTCAGACGTCGGCAGATTCTCCAGGCTCACAGACAGAACCGCCGATACACCGTCCTCGCCCATCGAGACTCCGTAAATCGTGTCTGCCACCTCTACAGTGCCGCGATTGTGGGTGATAATGACAAACTGCGTCTCACGGGCGAGCTCACTAAGCATCCGGCGGAATCGCTCCACATTGGCCTCGTCCAGCATCGCGTCGACTTCGTCAAGAACGCAGAATGGCGTGGGGCTGATGTGCATAACAGCAAAGATCAGGGCAACTGCCGTCAGGCTGCGCTCTCCTCCGGAGAGCATATTAAGACTCGCGGCTCGCTTCCCCGGCGGTCGCGCCGTGATTTCGACGCCGGATCGGCCGTCATCGGCAGTCTCGAGGTGTAGCCGGGCACTTCCTCCATTGAAAAGCAGTTCGAAGACCCGCGTGAACTCGGCGGCAATGGACCTGAACGTCGTCTCGAACATCTTGTCCATCATCTCATCGAGCTCGCCAATCACTTCGTGCAAGTGCGCCGAAGCGCGTTCGAGATCCTCCATTTGAGTGCGCAGGAAACCGTGGCGTTCCGCCAGCTCGTCATACTCCTCCTTGGCCGCAGGATTGACGGGCTCCAGGCGCTTGATCTGTGTCCGCAGGTCACGGATTTGGGACTCAAGGCCACTCGGCAATTCGAGGACGGTGGGCAAGGGAGAGACAATGTCATCAAGTGGAAGCGGTTGTTGCGTGGAGATCGAATCCGGCAGGTTGCTGATAACGATGCCCAGCGTCTCCTCGATCTCGCGGCGCAAGGCTTGCAGGTGATCCTCGCGACGATTGGCGTCCACCTCAGCCTGGGATAGTCGCTGCTCGGCTTCCCTGAGCACGCGACGCAGATCCTGTTCGTGCTGAACCTGCGTCTCCAGTGCCGACTCTAGCGTGCCCAGTTCCACTTCGAGCGGCGGAATCTGCGCACCCAAAGTGTCAGCCTCAGCGCGGGCAGCCGCGTACGCTATCTCCAGCCCAGCCAAGCTCTCGTCTAGCTGGGCAAGCTCAACCTGCAGCGACTCACTGCGCGCTGCCTGTCCGGCAATCTGGTGCTCCAAGCGCGCAACCTCGCGGCGGCGGCTGTCTAATAACACCTTGCGGCTCTCTTGCTCTTGGTCGAGAACGGCCAACTCCGTACGCCGCTCTGCCAGCGACCTGGCGGCCTCGTCATCACTGAGCGCAGCCACCTCAGCGTCCGTCCTCAGCCGGGCGGTTTCGGCCTCTTCCAACTGGGACTCTGTCTCGGCCCGTGCAGAGAGCAGCCGCTGCCGTGCCTCTTCCAGCCGTGCACGCTCTTCTGAGACCTTTGACAGACGGTCCTCCTGCCACTGAGTCTCCTGGATCACCTTCTCCAGATCTCGGACCGCCAGATCGACGGCACGGTCCCGCTCGTGCACCTGGCGCTCGGCATCGCGGCGCTGCAGCACACTCGCGGATAGCGCTTCGTCCAGCGCCTTGATTCGCGCCTCAGCCTGCAACTGGCGAGCCGTTGCCTCCTCCATTGCCGCAGTCAAGGTCTCAACCTGACTGCGCAACTCGCGACGTTCGCGCTCGCGGGAGAGCAAGCCCGGACCGCGAGACTGACGCTCCTCTCCTCCCGTCACCGATCCGCTGGAGCGCACGATCTCGCCCTGCAAGGTCACAATGCGGAAGTTCCCGCGCAGCGTGCTTAGAAGGCGCCGTGCGGCATCGAGACTCTCCGAGACGGCGGTACGCCCCAACAACAGCAGCACGGCGGGCCGATAGACGCCGTCATAGTGGACAAGCTCCGAAGCCACGCCGATTGCACCCGGCATTGGCGGGAGATCGAGCGGCGCAGGAGGGCGCAGCGTATCGAGCGGCAAAAAGGTTGCCCGCCCGGCGCGCTTCCGCTTCAACCATTCAATCGCGTGCTGGGCATCATCCCAGGAATCAGCCACCACATCCTGGAGCTGCGCTCCCAGCGCAGCCTCCATCGCCCGCTCCAGGTCTGCTGGGACACTCACAAGGGCGGATATTGGGCCCGGCAGGCCATGCAGATCCCCGCGCTCGACCCCTTGCATCACCGCGCGCACCCCAGCATACATCCCCGCGCCCTCTGCATGGAGCCTGTCAAGCGCCTCGAGGCGCACCGTTGTCCGCTGCAGATCCGCCAGGCTCACATCCAATGCTTTGCGGCTAGCAGTCGCAGCCTCACGAGCGGAGGCCACCGCGGCCTCCGCTTCGGCTTCGGTGTCCTGTGCCTGTTGAAGTAATGCCCGGGCTCCGTCCAGGGCCTGCCGCGCCGCCTCCACCACACGCTGCTGGGCGCGACGCTGTTCGGTTCCCGACGCCACCTCCTCCGCCAGTCCCTGCATCTGACCTGACAGGTCGGCCAGGCGTTCGTTGGCCTGAACGAGCCGACTCTCCCGATCGGCCAGTAGGTGGCGGAGCTCCAACTCGCGGGCTTGTACCTCAGTCTGGCGCCGGAGCGCGGCGTGTCGCTGCTGAGCTATCTGTGCGTGGCGGGCCTCGGCTTCGGCGAACCTCGCCCGCGCAGCCGCCAACACGCCACCGGCCTCACGAAGCTCCTCACTGAGGATCTCGACATCTCCACGCTCTGAATCAGCCGCAGACCGCAGCGGCGCGAGATTGGCTTCGGCATCCTCCCGTCGTTCGCGGAGCTGCCGCTGTCGTTCGCGCGCGACAGCAAACTCCCGCTGCCGGTTTCCGGCCTCAGTATGCTGCGCGCTACTTTCGCGGTGGAGCTCTGCCAGCCGCTCCCGACGCTGGTTGATAGTGTGGCGCTGCGCGGAGGTCGCGGTACCGGCTTCTTCCGCCTCCTCCAGCAAGGCTAGCGCCTTATCCTCCCGGTACGCAGCCCGCTGCCGGGCTTGCTCCAAATCGGAAAGAGACTTTCCCCACCGATACCCATACCAAATCCTAAGCGTCTCGCTTAGCTCGCGTTGAAGCTGAATATACTCCTCCACCCTCACAGCCTGTCGCTGCAACCGGCGGAGACGGGGCTCGATCTCACCAACGATATCATAGACGCGCTGCAGGTTCTGCCGTGTCTCGTCGAGGCGTTCGACGGCGTCCTCGCGACGTGTGCGGTACGGCGTGATCCCCGCAGCCTGCTCGAAGAGCGCCAACCGCTCCTGGGGGCGAAGGGACAGGACCTGGTCGACAAGTCCTTGTCCGATCACCAAGTAGGCATCACGCCCCAGCCCGGCACGGTCAAGCACATCTCGCAGGTCCGTCAGGCGCACCTTGCTGCCGTTCAATATGTAGTCGCTTGTGCCATCCCTATACGTGCGCCGCTCAACAGTGACCTCGGCAAAGTCCAGCGGCAGCCACCCGTCGGTGTTATCAAACGTGATCGTCGCCCTAGCCATGCCGGCTCGTGCACGCCTGCCACTCCCCGCGAAAATCATATCCTCACCGGTCCGGCCACGGATGGTCGTCATCCGCTGCTCTCCCAGGACCCACCGGATCGCATCGGTGACATTGCTCTTGCCACTTCCGTTTGGCCCTACAACCGCGGTTATGCCGGTTGGGAACCGGAAGACTGCAGGGTCAGCGAATGATTTGAATCCCTGCAGGTCAACTTGCTTGAGTTTCGGCATCAAATCTCCCCGGGCCACACCGGCGTGAAGACCATCCATTGGTCCGGCGCCGAACGGATAAAGCCTTCTATCTGGGACAACACGCGCTGGACATTGACCGTCACATCTTTCTGGCGGTCGCCGGTGCGCACCATTTCCATTGGTGGGTTAGCAAGAATGTGATAGCTGCCACCCTCGTAAATAAACGCCATCGTCATCACCAGACAGTCCGTGATCAACGGGATACGGATGTAGCCGGTGGGCAGATAGGCAGTCTGCCCGAAAAACGTGACCGGTTCATTGCCGTTCGGCACCGGGCGGTCGACGCCCGTGAGCACGATTCCTCCGTCCCGAAGTCGCTGCATCGCCTCGCGCAGCGACGCAGGTGTGATCGGCGTGATCGTGCCGCGGCCCTTTGAGCGCAGATGGTTCACGAATTCGAACCCCGCCGGGGGATCGGCCAACGACAGTGCCTGTGGGGGCGACGGAGCATAGTACGAGAACGCGATGCCGCCCAAGTCGAAGTTTGACATGTGGGAGCTCAGGACAAACAAGCCCCGCCCCGTTGCCACAGCCCTGTCGACATAGTCACGAATCTCCTGAGCCATTGCCACTCGCGGGTGGATCGTCTCCAGGCTCAGTTCGCGCCGCCCCAGATTATGAAACAGGTGATAGTAACTCATTGCCGCATAGTGGTATAGACGGCGGACGGCACGACGCAGGTCCCTCTCGGATGTATTCGCAGGCAGCACGTGCCTCAAGTTGTCCAGGATGCCGTAATAGTTCGAGGGCTTCACGACAAGCAGGATCTGAGTGATTGCACGTAGCACGACGCCGGCAGCGACAGGTGGCAGGAACCTGCCGAGATAGTACATGAGCCGTGTCGGGCCGGCACGTCGGAAGAGAGACTCAGCCCTGTCCTGGATTGCCACGGTTATGTCGGTTGTCCCGTGTAGACCTGACTGGGCCCGGGGACGCTACGCATCGCTGGACTCGGCGAGCGCTCGCGGCCCCTCGACCAGGACCGGAATACCACGGACCAGACAGAGTGCCACCGCGACCCAAGTTGCCACTTGTGCCACCGGACCGACAGAAGCTGCCAATCCCACGGGTGCCACACCCGAGAAAGTGGCAGAAGCCTCAACGCCGTGCTCAAGTGCCAGCAGACAGAATGCGCAGACCTTCGCAATCCCGTAGGGAGTACGCAGCCACGGTGACTTGACCAGGAAACGCCCCAGACGCGTCCGCATCAAAGCAAAGGGAGTCAGCCCTCGCGCCGGTGCTATCGAGCGAATCGCATCGACGAATACCCCCCGTGTGATCACGACGAGGGGCACCACCACCGGGATGAGCTTCAGATCCGCAAACGTTACCCAGAGCACGAGCTCCACCGCCCTGTCAGTGGCGATGTCGAGCACGCTCCCCATCAACGACTCATGATGTGTCGCTCGGGCGATCACGCCGTCCAGCGTGTCCAGGAGAATCAGCAGCACGATCAGGCCTGCCGCCAGATACCGAGCACCGGCGCCCGGCTCGTAGAGCAGCCCCACCACCAAGACCAAGACAGGGAGTCGGAGAAGGGTAATCAGGTTTGCCATGATTGTCCTCGGGCAGCTGCGATGGAGTGAACTCCCCGCTCAGCTCGGAAGCACCCCGTCCTCCATGGCTATGCCAGGCAATGCACCGGCCTCGATCAGACTTCGTAACCCTCGGAGCGCCAACACGGGTTTCAAATAGGCTCCCTCAGGCAGTGGCCCGGACCTAAGCACCTCAGCCCACGGCCTTTCGACAATGTCGTGCATCAGCCACTGGTCTGGGGCGAGGAAATCCCGCAGGGCAGCCCGCTCCACCCTCAGCAAGCCGCCGGTTTCCATCGACCGTCGGACGCGCCTGATGGGCAACAGGTAGACGGCCTGTACCAGCGCATCGGGCACGTCGGCACCCCCCAATCTGGGTGGGGTCAGAAGGAAAAGATACGGCAGGTGTGCGTCGGTGCCGGCCAATACGTGAACTCCGCCCAACTCGTCCAGCACATAACTGTGACCGGCTGGGAACAGATCGACCTGCCATCGCCACGCCTGGACCAGGTGACGGACCAGTGCCCGGTATGGCGGAAAGACACTGTCGGGCTGCACCTTCGGCGCGCTAACGCCGATAGACACGCCGCCATCCGGTAAACGACCCCAGTGCCGAGGCTGACCTAGTTCGAAGTAGAAACTCTCCTCATCATAGACAAACCCTGCAATGGCGATTAGCCGCAGCGAACGATGGTGGAGCGCCTCGTTCTCCCACTCGGCCAACTGCGGATATACCTCAAAGAGATCCAACGGTTTCCCCTTTCCCATCCTCATGCACGACAGGGATTATACCACCGGGGCCTTCGTAACCAAGGATGGTGCGGCTTTGTCCTTTGTGATACAATGAACGATGAAACACATGGAGGACATGACTCTCGGTTTCGGGTGTCATGCCGGCACGCTGCGGACGGACTCATTACACAGTGACAAACCCAATGTATTGCCAACGATGTGGAGAATTGGCGCCACCCGACGCGCAAGCATGCCCCTCGTGTGGCGCGGATCTCAACGCACCGCATGACGATGGGCTGCGTGACCGTATCGCCGGCCTCCAGTCGGCCCTGGCATCCAGGGATGAGGCAATAGCACGGCTCAGACGGTTCATGCCGCCGGTCGTCGCAGATGCAGTACTGAGCGACCAAGAGCGGCTGAAAGGTGAGCGCCGCGATGTCACGGTGCTGTTCCTGGATGCTGTGGAGTTCACGCGCCTCTCCGTGTCCCTCGATGCTGAGTCCATCTTCCTCCTAATTGGCGATCTGCTGTCGAAGCTTGTGGCGTGCGTGCATCGCTACGGAGGCGTGGTAGACAAGTTCACGGGCGACGGTCTGATGGCGGTGTTTGGCGCACCCATCGCTCACGAGAACGATGCCGAATTGGCAGTCCGCGCGGCACTCGATATGCAGCAGGCCGCCGCGGAGTTTGCCCCCGTCGCCCGCGCCCAGCTCGGCGCCCCGATCCAGGTGCGCATCGGCGTTAACCGGGGCCCAGTGGTTGCCGGGATCCTTGGGACGCAGGAGCAAGCTGCGTATACGGTAATCGGGGAGACGGTCAACTTGGCTGCACGCATCGAATCCCTGGCGGAGCCGGGCCACGTCCTGGTCAGCTCCACCGTCTATGCCCGCGCTCACCCCTTCTTCGAGTTCGCCCTCCAGAGGCGCGCTATCGTCAAGGGTGTGGACGATCCGATCGAGATCCACGAGGTGGTGAGACTGCGCGATGCCCCACTCAGCCCGCGTGGGATCCCCGGGATGGCAGGCATCTACTTGGGACGCGATGCCGAATTGGGGCAGCTGAAAGCGTTCCTGGACGGATTCCTTGCCGATGATCGCGGGAGAATAACAACGATTGTCGGCGAGGCAGGAATGGGCAAGTCCCGGCTGGTGGAGGAGTGGCTCGCCGAACGTCCCCGCGAGGGGATCTCGATCTGGCGCGGACGCGGGCTCCCTTACGCGCAGGGAACGGGCTACGGGGTATTTCGGGCGCTCTTCCAGGACGCCCTCGACGGCTATGCCGACGCTGCAGCCTGGAAGGCGCGTGTCAGTGAGGCCTTCCACCCCTTTGTACGTCGTCTGATGGGCATGCCCATGGGCTCAGATGACCAGATGGTATGGGAACACCTGCCCCCGGAGCGCGTTAGCCAGCTCACCACGCTGGCCATGCGTGAGTGGTTGCTCAACGAATCGCGGCAACACCCGCTCATCCTGATCCTGGATGACTTCCATTGGGCCGATGATCTCTCCAAAGATGCGCTCCAGTCTCTCGTGGCACTGACGGATGAAGCGCGGATTCTCTTCTGTGTCATCTCGCGCCCATTCCCTGCCTTGACCCTGGATCGTTCTATGATCGCCCCGGAACTGTGCGATGATCTGGAGATCGGGCCCCTCTCGGAGGAAGAAGGTCGGCGCCTGTTGTCAAGCTTGGTGAATCTGGAAGGCTTTGGCGAAGCAATCATCCGGACCATTTTGACACGTGCAGAGGGTAATCCTTTCTATATCGAGGAATTCGTGCGGATGATGATCGAGCAGGAGGCCCTCCGTCCGCAAGAGGGGCGCTGGGAGGCCGTCTCTCCGCTGGCACTTGAGGACCTGGATTTCCCCACGTCATTGCACGGCCTGATGCTGGCCCGTATCGACAGGCTACCGGACAACTTGCGATACCTTCTGCAGGACGCAGCGGTGGTGGGGCTGCAGTTCAGCCTGGCGCTGTTGCAGTCAGTAGAACAACGCCTGCGCCGGGTGGACACCATCGTGCCTATGGTTGAGCGCCTGGAGCAACTGGACCTGCTTGAACGGCGTCCCCAGTCGGGCTCCGGCAGCTATGCTTTCCGACACATCCTCAGCCAGGAGACGGCGTACAGGAGCATCCTTAGGAATGAGCGCCCCGAACTGCACCGCGTCGTCGCTGAGAGTATCGAGGAGCTTTACGGCGACGAGATCGAGCAGCATATTGAGGTCCTGGCCCTGCACTACGACCGCGCACGCCATTGGACCAAATCACTCATGTATACGCTGCGCGCCGGCGAGCGTGCCCGGGACCGCTTCGCTAATCGCGAGGCGATTGGCTACTACAGTCGCGCGCTGCAGTTGTCGCAGCACGTGGCCAACGCGGGTTCGGAGCGCTGGCGGGCCGCCGTTGGTCTGGGCGATGTCGAGCAGCACGTCGGAGAGAATGAGGAGGCCATCAGCTTCTACCAGGCAGCCCTCGACGAACAGCCACAGGCCCCCTCCGAGACCCGGGCCGAAGTAATGCTCAAGATCGGCCGTGCCTGGGACAAACTTGGAAACCTTGAGAGGGCCGACACCTTACTCAAGGCCGCCGCAACGGAGATGAACAGAAGTGATGAACATCCGCTCGCGGTGGAGGCGGAGATCTACAGCGCCCTCGGCTGGCTCACGTTCCGAAACGGTGACCTGGCCGCGGCTCAGGCGCTTCTGACGCGAGCGGCGGCCCTGGTCGACGGCACCGAGCACTACAGCATTCTGTCATCCGTGTTGAACCGCCTGGGCGCGGTCTATCTCAGCCGTGGTGAATGGGAGAAGGCCGTGGATGTTGTCCAGCGATCCCTCGACTTGCGCGAGCGCCTCGGTGATATCCTCGGCGTGGCGCGCTCCTCAAACAATCTGGGGATCCTCAAGAGCGACAGCGGTGACTGGCAGGGAGCGCTCCAGACCTATCATCGGTGTCTGGAAGCCATGCAGATGATCGGTGACAACGAAGGGATCGCCATTGCCCACACCAACATGGGCAATGTCTACATCGATCTCGGAGCATGGGACGAGGCCGAGGCGAACTTGCGAAGGAGCTTTGACATCGCGCAGAGAATCGCGAATCCTTACGAGAGAGCTCAGGCCAATATGAACCTGGGACGTCTTTTCCTGCGACAGGGGGAGTTCGCCCAGGCCGCACCATACGTGGACACAGCCATCTCGCTCTATGGGCAGGTCGGAGTCAGCGCGAACCCCAACCTGATCGACGCCTACTGGCTGCGAGGCATGCTGCACCTGGAACAAGGGCAAACCGATCGGGCCCTGGAGTGGTGCGATCGTTGCTTAT
Organism: uncultured Chloroflexia bacterium; assembly: GCA_963775195.1. Lineage (GTDB taxonomy): Bacteria > Chloroflexota > Anaerolineae > B4-G1 > SLSP01 > PWVB01. The sequence continues at coordinate 513,677 of CAVZIC010000013.1, read as the reverse complement.
CTCTGCTCAAAGAGGGCACCGGCAACGATGATGGGGAATCACCCGAGTGGGGCCGGTACCACCAGTTTGTTGGGAGACTCGCATTGGCTAGGGGATACGTGGGGGAGGCTCTTGACCACTTGCAGCGCGCCAAATCCATTTTCCGCATCAACCGCTCTCCGGCAGAGATCGGCCGTAGCGCCTACTGGTGCGCTCAGGCGCAGCTCCGGGCAGACAATCCATCACTGGCCAAAGAGGAACTGGTCGAGGCCCAGAGAATATTCACCGGGCTTGGAGCGCAACCCGACCTGGCCCGCACGACCCAGTTCCTGAAGGGACTGGAGAAGGCCACCGCCTAGCCATCTCCAACGGCAAGCCATGCACCACGAAGGGGAGGCCTGCCGATGCAGACCTCCCCTTCGTTCCATCGAGCTTCTGCTAGTCGTCGTTGACCCAGTCGTTGATGCTGACGAAGCTCGTGTCACTGGGTAGGTTCGTGAGATTGCGGTAGTTTCGAGCCCAGACTGGATCGGCATATGGAGCGGCCGAGCCCCCGAACAATGACGATCCCGACCACAGATCGGATCCGCCGCCCCAGATCGTATAGCCGCCGCTCCATGGCTCAAAGGAGCTGGACATCAAGGCAGTGTCGCCGTCGGCCCAGCTATCGAAGCTGTCCGCCCAACTACTGAAGCTGTCCGCCCAACTGTCAAAGCTACTGCTCCAGCTGCCGCAGATGACCGGATATGAAGAGTCTGGGGTGCTGTCGGCCCAGCTATCGAAGCTGTCCGCCCAGCTACTGAAGCTGTCCGCCCAACTGTCGAAACTTCCCACCCAGGCAACGTAATCTGCCCAGCTATCGAAGCTGTCCGCCCAGCTACCGAAGCTGTCCGCCCAACTGCTGAAGCTGTCCGCCCAGCTATCGAAGCCGTCCGCCCAAGTGACGAAGTCAGCCCAGCTGTTGAAGCCGTCGATCCAGTTGACAAACTCGAAGAAGTCCGCCCAACTAGCGAAGCTGTCCGCCCAGCTACCGAAACTGTCGGCCCAACTACCGAAACTGTCAGCCCAACTACCGAAGCTCTCAGCCCAGGTCTTGAGGTCGGCCCAACTGCCAAAACTGTCAGCCCAGCTGCCGAAGCTGTCTACCCAGGCCGTGAAATCGGCCCAACTGCCGAAACTATCGGCCCAGCTATCGAAGCTGTCCGCCCAACTGTCAAAGCTGCCCACCCAAGCTGTGAAGTCGGCCCAACTGCTGAAACTATCGGCCCAGCTACTAAAGCTGTCCGCCCAGCTGTCGAAGCTGTTCACGTAGGCCTTGAAGTCAGCCCAGCTATCAAAGCTGTCGGCCTGGCCCATGAGGGTCACAAAGTCGGCCCAACTGTCGAAGCTATCGAAGCTGTTCACGAAGCCTATGAAGTCGGCCCAGCTACCAAAGCCGTTTGCCCAGTTCACAAAGTTGGTGAAGTCGGCCCAACTATCAAAGCTATTTGCCCAGTTGACGAAATCGACGAAGTCGGCCCAACTGTCAAAGCTATCGGCCCAACTGTCAAAGCTTGTGCTATCGACGCTGCACACTGCGGCCCAGTAGAGGTAGCCATCCGCCCAGCTGTCGAAGCTGTCCGCCCAGCTAGCAAAGCTGCTCGACCACGTGAGGTAGCCGCCCTCCCAGGTTGTGAACGCACCGGTCCAGGTGGTCAGACCAGCCGACAGAGAATCCATACCTGAAACCCAGCCACCGAAGCTGTCGGCCCAACTGTCGAAGCTGCCGACCCAGGCCCCACACGTGGTCAGTCCTCCGTCGGGTCCTGCCGTGCTGTCAGCCCAACTGTCGAAACTGTCCGCCCAACTACCGAAGCTATCGGCCCACGTGACGAAGTCGGCCCAACTGTCGAAGCTATCTGCTCCGGCGCTAAAGGTGTTAGCCCAACTGGCAAAATCCGCCGCCCAACGATCTGTCTCGGAAGTGCCCGGATCAGGGCGAGGGTGCCTGCGGGAGCTCGCGGCGTTCACACTCTGAGCAGAGGTGGCACTCGCCGTACAACTGTCCGCCCAACTGTCAAAACTGTCCGCCCAACTGTTGAAACCATCGGCCCAACTGTCAAAACTGTCCGCCCAACTATCGAAACTATCGGCCCAACTGTCAAAGCTGTCCGCCCAACTATCGAAACTGTCAGCCCAGTTTGTGGATGTAGCCCAGCTATCATAGCCGTCGGCCCAACTGTCGTAGCTCCCGTCCCAGATCGTATAGTTATCCAATTGGCCGTTGAAGCCACCGCCGATGACCTGGAAGGTCTGCGTCTCGGGGCTGTACGTCGTCCAACCCTGGTAATGAATTTCGCCCGCAAGGTCCCGCGCGAGATCCATCCCCTGGTTGGCTGAGCCTTCGACATCGGCCAACGCGGCATCCGCCGCCCAAACACGCCCGGCGCCCTGCTGCCAGATGCTGTACGCGGCCGTTAACTGACCGTCGTTCACATCCGGAACCTGGGAGTGAGGACTGTGGCGGTTCGTCGGCCCCCTCGAATGGTACGTCGTCTGCTGCAGTATTTGGGAGCCACCGACTTCCGCAACCTGTGGTCGGGCGGTCTGCATTATACGATACTTGACTTCGTCGGGGGTCAGGTGCCTATCCTCACCCAGGACCAAAGCCGAGACCCCTGAAACCACCGCCGTGGCCATTGAGCTACCTGACATCTCGAAGTAATGCACGTCCATGCTGCTGTCGGGATTATCCTGACGGATGCTCGCGGTGGGGTACATCAGAGAGACGATATGGGCACCGGGCGCGATCACATCGGGCTTGGTGAACGCATCCAAGGTGGGTCCGGCGGCCGAGAACTCAGGGATGTAGTCATCGCCAAAGTCCTCGGGCGTTCTTGCATCCGTGAAGGCCCCAACGGTGATGATGTAAGGTGTGTTGCCCGGGACGCCGACGCTCATGGGGGAAGGCCCGGTGTTGCCGACACTTGCCACGACGACGATACCCGCATTCCACGCTGCCATCACGGCGAGGTTGTAAGGATCTGCCCAGTAGGGCGCGATCGGCACCGCGTACATCGAGATATTGAGCACACGGATCTTGTACTGATCCTTATGCTGAACCACCCATTCTATACCGCGCAGAACATCCGCATACGTCCCGGCGCCGTCCTCATTCAGAACCCGGACGGCGACGAGATTGGCAGCTGGCGCGACCCCTCGGTACTCCCGATCGTCCTGCTCGTAGGTGCTGTTGGCGATGATACCCGCAACGTGGGTGCCGTGGCCATTTGGATCGCCCGGCGAGCGGAGGAGGTATGGACGCTGGTAGAGTCTGTCGGAGATGGCGTCATAGTAGGCAAGGAAGCGATCGCCACGCCCGTGGGGTGTGCTCCGTAGTTCGGTGAACCTCGGATCGATGCCGGTATCGAGAACGGCTACGGTGATAGAGTTCCCAAGATCGCCTGATTGCCAGACCGGCTTAGCACCGATCGCTTTCGTGAACTCCACATCGACAGGCTCTCTTCGGGAACGACTGTAATCGGTCTTGTCCGCTAACTCAACGCTACGATCCGGCGTAACACGGACGATGCGGCCGTCAGCCTGTAACTGCTCGAGCCGATCTTGGGCAATGGTGGCAATCACGGCATTGATGATGCTGATCTCAGACTCGACGGTTCCGCCCCTCGCGGCGACGGCCGCTGCTGCGTCCTGCGTGCTCTGACCTTGCACAATGACGCGAATCCCTGGGGTGGTCATTCCCGCAGTGATAGGCGGAAGCAGGGTCACCAGAAGAAGGACCGACGTGATGAGAGAAACAATCACCTTGTAAGCTGTTCTCTTGCGCGCCATGTGCTGCCTCCTCGCCTCTACGTGACCGACCCGGAAGTCTAACCTATTTCTATCTATCATAGCCTACCAGGGTTAGAGAGATCAAACAATAGTACTTTAGTACTATTAGTATGACGCCGGGAAAGACAAGAAAAAGGAGAGCGACCAGACGCGCTCTCCAGGTAGAGATCATCCCAGCCATTGCAGAGCATGGCCGGTCGACACTCCGGTGTCTGCGGTCTGATGCTAACGGCCCTTCGGTAGGACCGTACTCCTCTCTACAATAATATAAGGATTCAAAGGTCACATCAAGGGAAAAGCATTGCGGATGGGTTACCGTATTGTATCCATTGCGGTAAGGCTATTCAACAAAGATCTCGATACGTTCGCCATCGGCGGAATCCTGTGTATCGAGGAGATGCCCGCTCTCTCCGCGATCCAGCATTTCCTCAAGACCCGCTGTGTCCAGTCCCGCCACGCCCGCGATACTACCGCCGGCGCGCAGTCCGGCGCGCACTAACCCAACAGGCAAGGTAAGGTTGACCCGCACGCGATCGGAGCTCGTATCGGTCACCCGAATGCGGACCCAGCGAGGTCGACGCCGCTGCCTGCGGTCTCCCTCTTCCTGGTCTCGAAGGGCGTCGAGTAGCCGTGCGGCTTCGCTCGCAGTGATGGTTCCTTGCTGAACCATCTCAAGGATCTTGCGGCGTTCTTCCTGCAGCTTACGGGCGTTTGCAGCACTCGCGGAGGAGGGCTGAGGTTGTACGTAGGACCGGCGGGATCCGCCACCAGACGATCCGCTCTGCAGCCCCTGCTCTTGTAGGCCACCCAGGGACTCTTCAAGCTGAAGCTTCAGGTCATCGAGCGACTCTGCCAGTCGGTCACGTCTCTCGTTAAGCAACTCAACACGCAACTCGAGTCGCTCTTGCTTCGCCAGAAGGCGCTCTCGACGTGCCTCCAGTCGCTCGCGCTGGCCGGGCGCTGGCTCTTGGTCAGCGGCAAGAAGTGCATCCAGTTCCGCATCCACCGCCTTAAGCTCTTCTGCGACACCTGCTTGGGCGGCATCGAGTGATTCGTCACCCTCAAGCTCGCCCAACCTGTGCGCGACGTTCTGCATCTTGCGGGCGAACTTCTCCCTAATTCTGGTCTCCAGATCATCCATTGACATCGCAACCTCCTGAATCCACCATCTCGCACGTGCTCGAACATACTCGGGCGGCAGTTGCAGCGGGGTTCACCGGGCAAGAAGGCGCAGTGCCTCCTCTACCGACGTCTTGCCCTCGGCCAACCTATCGAGAACAGACTGCGTTTTCATTTCCTCCGGATCGGGTTCGCCGACTTCGTAGCCCATCGCTCGAATCACGTCGTGAAGGCGATTACGAACGGTCGGGTACGATAAGCTCAGTTCGTCCTGTACACGGTTCAGCTTGCCTTCGCAGCGAATGAAGAGCTCGACGAAGTCCCATTGTTCTCTCGTCAACTGGGAGAGCCGCTGCGGCAAGAACGCTCCCTCGATGGACGTTCCACATTGCCCGCAGACCAATCGTTCAACATACAGTTCATCACCGCAGACCGGACATTTACCGGGCATAGGATACATCGCATGACCTCCTCAAAGAACCAAATGATACAGTTGGGTCCATTCTAGCGCTCTTGATCAAATATGTCAAGATCGGACTAAATATTCTCAAATGCGAGTTAAGAATCCTGCATCGTCTCAAGCGAAGCAGAGCGTCGAAGGGCAGACTGGGGTCGAGTGATGCAAGGGGGAAACAAAAAAAGCTCCCCGAGGGGAGCAACAAGACGAAACCACGAATAGAAAAAGAGCTTCTTGGCGATGACCTACTCTCCCAGGGGGCTACCCCCCAAGTACCATCAGCGCTGGCGAGCTTAACTGCCGGGTTCGAGATGGTGCCGGGTGTGTCCTCGCCGCTCCAATCACCAAGAAGCTCTTTCTTTAACAGCGAAACTGCGACAGGCGTTGGTGGTGCTCTCCGGACAAGCGTCCAGTTCTCCGTATCACTTCCAGAAGCCCTCGGCCGTTAGTACAGGTTGGCTACACGCCTTGCAGCGCTTACACCTCCTGCCTATCAAACTGGTAGTCTCCCAGCGGCCTTACTCCCTTTCCGGGATGGGGGACCTTATCTTGGGGCAGGCTTCCCACTTAGATGCTTTCAGCGGTTATCCTTGCCGAACCTGGCTACTCAGCCGTGCGCCTGGCGGCACAACTGACACACTAGCGGTCCGTTCACCCTGGTCCTCTCGTACTGAGGGCAACTCCCCTCAAGTCCCCTACGCCCACAGCGGATAGAGACCGACCTGTCTCACGACGGTCTGAACCCAGCTCGCGTGACACTTTAATGGACGAACAGTCCAACCCTTGGGACCTTGTCCAGCCCCAGGATGTGCCGAGCCGACATCGAGGTGGCGACCAGGGCCGTCGATGTGAACTCTTGGGCCCTACCACCCTGTTATCCCCGGGGTAGCTTTTATCCGTTTGCCACGGCCCTTCCACTCGGTACCGTGGGATCACTAAGCCCGACTTTCGTCTCTGCTCGGCTCGTCAGCCTCGCAGTCAAGCTCCCTTTTGCCTTTGCACTCTGCGGTGGGTTTCCATTCCACCTGAGGGAACCTTTGGGCGCCTCCGTTACCTTTTGGGAGGCGACCACCCCAGTCAAACTGCCCGCCTGACACGGTCCCCTCGCCTGCTTAAGGCTGAGAGTTAGAGTCAAGATTTAGCCAGGGTGGTATTTCACGGGTGGCTCCACCAAGGCTGGCGCCCTGGCTTCTCTGCCTCCCACCTATCCTACACAAGCTAAACCCTAACCCAGTGTCAAGTTGCAGTAAAGCTCCACGGGGTCTTTTTGTCCTGCTGCGGGTACACGGCATCTTTACCGCGTCTTCAATTTCGCCGGGTCCCTCGTCGAGACAGTGCTCTAGTCGTTACACCATTCGTGCGGGTCGGAACTTACCCGACAAGGAATTTCGCTACCTTAGGACCGTTATAGTTACGGCCGCCGTTCACCGGGGCTTCAGTTCAAAGCTTCGGCTTACGCCTAACCTCTCCCTTTAACCTTCCGGCACTGGGCAGGTGTCAGCCCCTATACATCCTCTTACGAGTTTGCAGAGACCTGTGGTTTTGGTAACCAGTCGCTAGAGCCTTGTCACTGCGACCTCCAACCGCTCCTTCTGTGCAGATCTCACGGTCAGAGGCACCCCTTCTCCCGAAGTTACGGGGTTAATTTGCCTAATTCCTTGACGAAGGTTCTCCCGTTCGCCTTAGTATACTCTACTGGCCCACCGGTGTCGGTTTGCGGTACGGTCACCAGCGCTTCACCGTTTAGAGGCTTTTCTCGGCAACCGGGCTCAATCACTTCCGCGCATTTGCGTCCCCTTCGCGCCTCGACCTCCGGGTGCGGTTTTCCCTACACCCCTCATCGGCCTACACGCTTGGCCCCCCTCTTCCATCCGGGGGGTTGATCTACCCCGCTGCGTCTCCCCTTCACTCCACGCTCGTGGTTCCGGAATATTAACCGGATGTCCATCGCCTACGCTTCTCAGCCTCGGCTTAGGCCCGACTGACCCGACGCGGACTGACCTTCCGTCGGAACCCTTGGGCTTTCGGCGAATACGGTTCTCACGTATTTTACGCTACTCATGCCAGCATTCTCACTCCTGTGACCTCCACTGCTCCTTACGGTACAGCTTCGACGATCACACGACGCTCCCCTACCAGGCCCTGGCTTGCACCAGGGTCTCCGTGGCTTCGGTGGTAAGCTTTAGCCCCGTTACATTTTCCGCGCAGAATCGCTTGACCAGTGAGCTATTACGCACTCTTTGAAGGATGGCTGCTTCTAAGCCAACCTCCTGGCTGTCTCTGCAATCCCACATCGTTTCCCACTTAGCTTACACTTGGGGACCTTAGCCGACGGTCTGGGCTCTTTCCCTCTCGACTACGGATCTCATCATTCGTAGTCCGACTCCCGTGTTCTTCTAGTGGTGGCATTCGGAGTTTGGTTGGGTTTGGTAGGCTTGCGCCCCCTAGCCCATCCAGTGCTCTACCTCCACCACTCATCCCACGAGGCTAGCCCTAAAGCTATTTCGGGGAGAACAAGCTATCTCCAAGTTCGTTTGGCATATCACCCCTACCCACAGTTCATCCCACACTTTTGCAATAGTGAAAGGTTCGGCCCTCCACGAGGGGTTAGCCTCGCTTCAGCCTGACCATGGGTAGCTCACCTGGTTTCGTGTCTGCTCCTTGCCACGTGTCACTCGCGTGACCCGCGCCCTATTAAGACTCGGTTTCCCTTCGGCTCCGGCTGTCTCTGCCTTAACCGCGCGACAAAGAGTAACTCGCTGGCTCATTCTCCAAAAGGCACGCCGTCACACTTCCCCCGAAGGGTATTGTGCTTCGACCGCTTGTAAGCGCTCGGTTTCAGGTTCTATTTCACTCCCCTCACCGGGGTTCTTTTCACCTTTCCCTCACGGTACTCGTTCGCTATCGGTCGTCAAGGGTATTTAGCCTTGGACAGTGGTCTGCCCTGCTTCCCACAAGGTTCCTCGTGTCCCGTGGTACTCAGGCTACTCTCAGGAGTCCCCGCACTTTCGCTTACCGGGCTTTCACCGTCTCTGGCGGACCTTTCCAGTGTCCTTCAGCTCGTTTGGGGTTTTCTTACTCCTTTGGGGTTCTGCGGAACCCCCCGAAAGTGCCTCCTACCCCCAGCTTGCAACGACCGCAGTCTTTTCCACAAGCTCGGTTTGGGCTGCTCCCCTTTCGCTCGCCACTACTCAGGGAATTCTCTCTGCTCCTGCGGGTACTAAGATGTTTCAGTTCCCCGCGTTCCCCCAACACGCCTATGTGTTCAGCGTGCTGTGCTTGGCCTTCAACCAAGCGGGTTTCCCCATTCGGATACCCCCGGATCTTCGCTTGCACACAGCTCCCCGAGGCTTTTCGCAGTGTACCACGTCCTTCTTCGGCCCTTGACGCCTAGGCATCCTCCGAACGCTCTTCCTAGCTTCTTGCCGTGATACGGAGACCTCGACGCTCCTCTGTCAAGCTCCCCTTCCTTCTTCTGTCGCAGTTTCGCTTGTTAATGTGCCTAACGATGAACCCCCAGGGTCCACCAGTGGAGCTTCCGAAGCCCCATCCAGGTCAGCACCTGGTCTCTATCGCCCGCAACAGAGCGAGCAGCAGAGACCAATCGTTCACCCTCTCGTCCTCAGACAGACACAAAAAACCGGCCTGGGACACCAGGCCGGCAAAAGACCGCCCCGAGAACCCGCAACCTTAGTAAGCGCCGCCCGAGAGATTCAGCAAACCTAAGTATCCCCTCTTCTCTGTCTCGAAAATCAGTCAAATCTACAAACGCGCTCACATGGAGATGAGGGGACTCGAACCCCTGGCCTCCTCCGTGCAAGGGAGGCGCTCTCCCATCTGAGCTACATCCCCGAACAACCTGTGGGCCTGCGTGGACTCGAACCACGGACCCCACCCTTATCAGAGGTGTGCTCTAACCGACTGAGCTACAGGCCCTTTCGGCTCACTGAGCCATGAGCCTTAACGGCTGAAGAGTAACAGGAAACATTGGGCGTTGAGGTTGGGAATGGAGTCGAGCCCCACTCCCCTCATCCGTTAGAAAGGAGGTGATCCAGCCGCACCTTCCGGTACCGCTACCTTGTTACGACTTCGTCCCAGTTGCCAGTCCCGCCTTCGATGGCGCCCCCTCTTGCGAGCTAGGCTACCAGCTTCAGGCGTTACCGACTCCCATGACGTGACGGGCGGTGTGTACAAGCCCCGGGAACGTATTCACCGCACTATAGCTGACGCGCGGTTACTAGCAACTCCAGCTTCATGCAGGCGGGTTGCAGCCTGCAATTCGAACTACGATCAGCTTTGTTGGGATTCGCTTCACCTCGCGGTTTCGCTGCCCTTTGTACTGACCATTGTAGCGTGTGTGTAGCCCTGGACATAAGGGCCATGCTGACTTGACGTCATCCCCACCTTCCTCCGGCTTACCGCCGGCAGTCCCCTTAGACACTTGTAACTAAGGGCAAGGGTTGCGCTCGTTACGGGACTTAACCCGACACCTCACGGCACGAGCTGACGACAGCCATGCAGCACCTGTGGGCGCTCCCCGAAGGGTCGGTCCGCTTTCGCTTCCCTACCACGCTCATGTCAAACCCAGGTAAGGTTCTTCGTGTAGCATCGAATTAAACCACACGCTCCGCTGCTTGTGCGGGGCCCCGTCAATTCGTTTGAGTTTTAGCCTTGCGGCCGTAGTCCCCAGGCGGGATGCTTAGCGCGTTAGCTCCGGCACGGAATCTGTCGATCCCACACCTAGCATCCATCGTTTACAGCTAGGACTACCAGGGTCTCTAATCCTGTTCGCTCCCCTAGCTTTCGTCTCTTAGCGTCAGGCCCACCCCAGGGCGCCGCCTTCGCCACTGGTGTTCCTTCCGATATCTGCGCATTTTACCGCTACACCGGAAATTCCACGCCCCTCTGATGGCCTCTAGTTCCGCAGTATTGAACGACCTCTCCGGGTTAAGCCCGGAGCTTTCACGCCCAACTTACGAATCCGCCTACAGACGCTTTACGCCCAGTAAATCCGGATAACGCTCGCGTCCTACGTCTTACCGCGGCTGCTGGCACGTAGTTAGCCGACGCTTATTCCAAGGGTACCGTCCTCTCTCGTCCCCCTGAAAAGGATTTTACAACCCGAAGGCCTTCATCATCCACGCGGCGTCGCTGCATCAGACTTCCGTCCATTGTGCAATATTCCCTGCTGCTGCCTCCCGTAGGAGTATGGGCCGTCTCTCAGTCCCATTGTGGGGGGCCATGCTCTCACACCCCCTACCCGTCGTCGCCTTGGTGGGCCGTTACCTCACCAACTAGCTGATAGGCCGCAGGCCCCTCCCGAAGCACCGGAGCTTTACTTAAGATTGCGACACCTTAAGTCCATTGGGTATTAGCGACTGTTTCCAGCCGTTATCCCCATCTTCGGGGTAGGTCACCTACGTGTTACTCACCCGTCTGCCGCTGATAGCACCCGAAGGTGCCTCATCGCTCGACTTGCATGCATTAAGCGCGCCGCTAGCGTTCATCCTGAGCCACGATCAAACTCTCCGTTTGATCTTTCCTTCACTTGCGTGAAGGGTCCTTCAACTCATTCGAGTCTCTTGGGTTTGCTGCTCTTCTCTCGGCTTGCTGCTTCCTGTTACTATTCAGCTGTTAAGGTCCGCTCCCTCCGGCTCCCCCGACAGTAAAGCCGATGCCCCCGCGTGACCTTCCACGCTCTGCATCGGCCTTGGCAACTTGCTGGCCCTCGCGGACCTCAGTCTTGCCTGCTCTCGGATTACCTTCAGGTATCTCGCATCTTACCACGCCCCGGCGTTCCTGTCAAGCGCTCCCGCGCTCTCCCCTTCCCCCCGTGGCTTGTAAGGTCCTCCCTGCTCCCGCGCCTCCGCGCAAGCACTCCAGCAGTTTACCACAGCCTCTCTCCCTGTCAAGCCCTCGCCCCTTGGCTTCCGGCTCCCTCGCTGTCGTCCCCTGCTGCCTGCCCCGGCTGGCCTGCTGCCCCCAGCCACTCCGCTGCATCATACCACCCTCCGCTTCCCTGTCAACCCAGAAATTGCCGATTCGGAACCAACCTGCCCATCGACGCGTCTGTAGGATAGAATTCATCACAAGAGAGGAGACCGCCATGAGACGCATCCTGGCGCTGATCACGGTTCTAGTCCTGTCCCTGGTTGTCGTGACGCCCACCCTGGCTGACGGCGTGATCATCATCGATCCACCGCCCTTGCCCCCGCCCGACTTCTCGCGTTGGCTCACCATCAGGTACCATCACGTGCACGTTTCGATCGAAAATCAGGTCGCCGTCACCGAGGTCGACCAAGTCTTCCGTAACGATGCAAACGTCCCGGTCGAGGGCACGTACCTCTTCCCTTTGCCTGCGGGAGCCGTTGTTGAAGACTTCAAGATGTGGGTCGATGGCCAGGTGCTGGAGCCGGAGATCCTCCCCGCCGATGAAGCCCGCGCCATCTATGAGAGCTACGTGCGCCGCAATCGCGACCCGGCCCTGCTCGAATACGTGGGACGCGACGCAGTACGCGCACGTATTTTCCCCATCCCCGTGGGACAGGAGCGCCGGATCGAGTTACGCTACAGCCAGATCCTCCCCTCCGAGGACGACCTGATGCACTACCGCTACCCGCTCGACACCGAGCGATTCTCGGCCAAACCGCTGGAGCAGGTCAGCATCGTCGTGGAGGTAGTCACGCCTGTCGATCTTGGCCCAGTCTACTCCCCCACCCACCAGGACGAGCTGATCATCACACGCGAGGGCAATCGCGCGGCCACCGTCACCTACGAAGCCAACGATGTACTTCCCGATCGTGACTTCGAGCTCTACGTCGGGGCGAAGACCGAGGCGCTGGGTGCCAATTTGCTCTCATTCAAGCCCGGTAACGAGGACGGCTTCTTTATGCTCCTACTCAGCCCTTCTCTTGCCGATGCTGCTACCGAGACCGTCCCGCGCGATCTGATCCTGGTCCTTGACACCTCCGGCTCGATGGAGGGGGCCAAACTCGACCAGGCCAAGGCAGGGCTGACCTACGTTCTCCGTCACCTGAACACCGAGGACCGTTTCAACGTCGTGGCCTTCTCCGGCCAGACGCGCACCTACGCCCCGCATCTCGTCTCTGCCGCCGAAGCGGAGGACGCCGTAGCCTGGATCGCGGATCTTGAGGCACTGGGCGGCACCAACATCTATATGGCGCTCTCCGCAGCGTTGGCACAGGCCGGTCTGAACAGGCTTACAACCCTCGTCTTCTTGACCGACGGACTGCCGACCGAGGGGATCGTCGATGAGGATATCCTGCTGGGCTCCCTCGCGAACGAGGCGCCGAACGACGTGCGCATATTCCCGCTGGGGGTGGGCTACGACGTTAACGTGCTGTTCCTCGACCAACTCGCCGCCGATCACCGTGGCCGCCCGACCTACATCGAGCCGGATGAACGCATCGACGAGAAGGTCTCGACCTTCTTCGCACGGATGCAGAGCCCGCTACTCACAGATATCCACCTCGACTTTACGACTGGAAGCGGGAGCGCCATCGGCGGCACCCAGGTCGAGCTCTTCGACACCTACCCCAATCCACTGCCCGACCTCTATGCCGGCACCCAGCTCATCGTCGTTGGGCGCTACACCGGCGGTGGGTCTCAGGCCCTCACCGTGTCTGGTTCGGTAAACGGTCGGGCCACCACGTTCACCTATGGCACTGTGCTCTCCGAGCATGATGGCACCGCCTTCATTCCTCGCCTGTGGGCCGCGCGCAAGATTGGCTATCTGCTTACCCAGATCCGCATCCATGGCGAGCAGGAGGAGTGGATCAATGCCGTGGTCGACCTCAGCCTCCGCTATGGGATCATCACACCCTATACCTCGTTCCTGATTGAGGAGCCGGAGCTATCACTAACCAGTGAGGGCCGCAACCTCGCCGGGGAGGCAATGCACGACGAGATGTCGGCTATGCCGACCACCGTGTCGGGCGCCCAAGCGGTGGAGGACGCCAAGCTCCGCCAGGACTTGGGCGCAGCCGAAGCACCCGTGGCCGGCGGTGGCTACGCTCCTGAGGCCCCGGCCGGCCAATCGCCCGGCGAAGTGCTGACCATCAAACATATTGACGACAAAACTTTCGTCTGCACACCGGAACGATGCACCGACACAACCTTCATCCCGGACACCATGACCGCCGAAAAGGTCGACTTCGGCACTGAGCGCTATCGCCAACTGGTGACAGAGAGTCCCGGATGGGTTCGCTATATCGCACTGGCACCTACGACCGTTGTCGTCGGCGCCGGGGGAAACGCATACGAGTTCGCTATCGGCGAGCCGGACGATCTTAACGTCACAGCGACGCCGCTACCTGTAGTTCCGACGGTCCCCACTCCCACACCTGCGGCATCGACCGAGCCCGTGACGCCATCCGAACCCACACCGACGCCGTCGGCAGGATTCGACACACCGGCCACAGTGAGTCCCTTGCTGCCTTCCGGGAACACATCGGGTCTGTGTCCTGCTGCACTGCTGCTGTTGGCTCCGCTGGTGGCGATCGCCATCAAGAAGCGATGAGGATTGGGCGCAGAGTCCCCGCATTTGGCCTTTAAGCGCGCGGAACCTTCCGGTAAGTGTGGTATACTTAGGTCAGATGCCTTCTTCGGGGCAGGGTGAGGCGATAGGATGCTAGACACACTCCCATCGCCAACTCCCGACCGGCGGTAAGTGAACGCAAGGTGATCACGAGCCCGCGAACGGATACTAGTTCCCCAGGGAACGACGTATCCGTAGATCCGGTGCAAGACCGGGGCCGACGGTAGAGTCCGGATGAAAGAAGGAGTGCACCGTGTATCACATGTCAACGCCCCGAGGACGTGCGTCCTCGGGGCGTTCCTTGTATGAGGACGCGTCGAGTCGGTCGATGGCCGATAGCAGGATCAGAAGGGCGGACAGACGACGTGGCAACGACACAGTCTCAGATGAATGGCTCAGTTTACCGGGAGCAGAGGAGCGCACTTCCCCGTGTGCTACGCACTGCGCCTTTCTATCTCCTCTCCATGCTTGTACTCGGTGTACTCTGGCAGGTCGCCGTGGCCGTCATCGGCGAGAGCGCTCGCCGTTTCCTTCTACCCACCCCGGTCGCGGTTGCTGCCCGCTTCGTCAAGCTCCTCAGCGACGGCACCCTCACTCGCCACATCGGTGTCACGGTCACCGAGATGGGGCTGGGGCTCCTCGTCGGAACCGCTGTTGCCGTCCTATTGGGATACGCCGTGGCACACAACCGTATCATTGCCTACCTGCTGGAGCCGGTCATCGTCGTTTCGCAGGCCGTGCCTATCGTCGCCCTGGCACCACTGCTAACAGTCTGGTTTGGTCCGGGCTTGGTATCCAAGGTGGTTGTCTGCGCATTGATTGTCTTCTTCCCGATCTTGGTCAACGTGACGACAGGGCTCCGGAGCATCGACCCGCGGCTCCGCGACCTCTTCCGGCTACTGGAGGCATCGCCCACCCAAGTCCTCCTGCACCTGGAGATACCCGCCAGCCTGCCGTCGTTCCTCGCCGGGCTCAGGGTTGGCGGGACCCTGGCGGCGATGGGCGCAGTGGTTGGCGAGTTCGTCTCGTCCAGCCGCGGATTGGGCTACTTGGTTAAGCAGGGGCAGAACCTCTACGATCTACCGATGATGTTTGTCGCGATTCTGGTCCTGATGGCCATCGCCACCACCGTCTACGCTCTACTGGCACTGGTAGAGCGCACGCTGCTACGTTGGCAGCGTGCTGGCATCTAGCAGCCCGGTCGTGCGACCGGCGTCCCCACAGTACGCACCACACACGAGGAGGATTGATTGATGAATACCGCTTCGCGACCTCTCCGGCAGTCGGCTGCACTCATCCTGGCCGTCATGATCGCAATGACCCCGCTTCTCGGCTGCAGCACGCGCCAGGAGCTCGAGGCCTTTTCACTGCCGATGGGCTATGTGGCGAACGTCCAGTTCGCGCCATGGTACCTTGCCAACGAACACGGGGCTTTCCGGGACGCTGGCTATGACGTCACCTTTGATTATCGGTATGAGACTGACGGCATCCAGTTGGTCGCCGCCGGCAAGATCCCTTTCACGATCGCGAGCGGCGACCAGGTGATCCAGGCTCGCAGCCAGGGCCTGCCGGTCGTCGCCGTTGCTGCCTGGTACCAGACCTTTCCCGTAGCCGTTATCGCACTTCAAGGCGTGCCGCTGAGCAGCCCGTCGGACTTGCGCGGTCTGCGCATTGGCATTCCCGAGACCTTCGGTGCCTCGTACATCGGCCTACGCGCTCTGCTCGACGCCGGTGGCCTTACTGAGGCGGATATTGATCTGCAGACTATCGGGTACGCGCAGCTTGCCGCCCTGACCAATGACACCGTCGACGCCGTCGTAGTCTACGCCAACAACGAGCCGGTTGTGCTGGCCCAAGAGGGCGTTGCCTTCAACATGCTGGACGTCGCACCATACGCCAACCTTGTCTCTGCCGTTGTGGTCAGCAGCGATGATTACGTAGCACAGAACCCAGACAGGGTTCGGGCCTTCGTCGACGCCTTCCTCACCGGTCTGCGTGAGACCTTGGCCGACCCTGTCGCCGCATTCAATGCATGCAAACCCTACGTCGAGGGCCTCGACGACAACAACGTCACCCAACAAGCAGTGCTAATGGCATCGGTTGACCTGTGGCAGACCCAGACCCCGGGCCAATTCACGGTCGACCAGTGGTCGCGGGCTCAGAACGTGATGCTTGAGGCGGGTCTCATCCAGAGCTCCGTACCGGTGGAGAGTCTCTACACCAACGACTACGTTGCGGTGCAGCCTTGACCGATCCCGCCGCACCATTCCTCGAGATACGCGATCTGTCAGCGCGCTTTCTCAGCCATCTGGGCGAGCTCGACGCGCTTGACGATGTCACCTTCGATGTGGATCGCGGGGAGTTCGTCTGCCTGGTGGGTCCATCGGGCTGCGGCAAATCCACACTGCTGCGCATCGTCGCCGGACTGATCCCCCCCGCTGCGGGTGAAGTTCGACTTGAGGGAGTGCCCCGGCGCCAGCCCGGAAGCGAGGTGGGCCTGGTCTTCCAACACCCGACGCTGCTGCCGTGGCGTAGCGTCCGTGACAATATCAGGCTGCCACTGGAGGTGGAGCGCCGCCCATCTGAGGAGATCGAGGAGCGTGTCTCAGATCTCCTCGCCCTCGTAGGTCTGTCGGACTTCGAGGATGAATACCCCGGCAACCTGTCCGGTGGGATGGCCCAGCGGGCCGCCATCGCCCGGGCGCTGGCCCAAGACCCGGAGGTGCTGCTCCTTGACGAACCCTTCGGCGCCCTGGATGCACTGACCCGTGAGTACATGGCCGGGGAGCTGCTGCGAATCTGGGAACGCCTGCGGCGCACGGTCTTGATGGTGACGCACAACGTCGAGGAAGCTGCCCTCCTGGCCGACCGGGTCGTGGTTCTCAGTGCCCGGCCCGGGAGAGTGGTGGAGATCGTGCCGGTGCCGCTGCAGAGACCCCGCTTTGCCGCGCTTCTCACCACGCCGGCGCTGCAGGACGTAGCCGAGCACCTACGCGACGCGCTTGCCCGCGGAGCGCCGGACGGACCGGGTCCGACGGAGTCGTCGCGGAGACAGCAGCAATGAGTCAGGGGTAACTAACAGCCCGTAGCGAGTAGTCACCGGTTACGGACGGACCACCCAGATAGACTACCGTTACTGGTTGCCGGTTGCTGGCCATCCGATCCGCAGCGTGCCGACAGACACGATCTGACACGACACGGACCATACGCCCGATGCCACGGCGTGCACGGCACCCTCGGGGAGCGCTTGTCCATCCAGCGTCACCTGGCTGGGTCGCCGCGGCAGCGAAAGCCAAACAGCGCCCTTGGCGATACGCCCGATTTCCAGCGTCATCCGCAGACTGTCGGGGCCGCTCTCCCAGCTGGTCACCTCTCCCCCTTGGGAGATATGAAACGTCGTCGCGACCAACTGGGGTTCCTGCTTGGCGCTCCGCACCCCAAGTAACACGACACCGTGGGATGGCACCTGAAGCACAGGACGTAGCGCCCCCGGCTCTAGCCACAGGTAACGACGTTCCCAGAAGTTGACGACGTGGTATGCTTTACGCTCGTTAAGCGGCACGGACTCCGGAAGCTCGCGCTCGACAGGTATGTCGCTCCAGTTGAACAGCGCCACCAGTCGCCACCTGCCCCACGGTCGCGCGACGGGCACAACACAGGTGTCGGGCATCGTCGTGGTCCATCAGATCCGTAACGTCCATGCCATCGACCAGTGGCGGGAAAAGCGCTGCGACGATGGACCGCCGATCGGGCGGGATATCATCCAATTCATCCGAGAGCGTCATGAGGCTCCCGGATAGCCCGGCCAGCGTAACCTGGGACAGCACCTCATCCCCGGTCAACTCCGTGTGCGAGTCCCTGACGGTGAGCGCGCCCACATCGTTCACCCACCAACGGGCGTGCATCCATGCACGCCCGGCAGCATTCCTCAGGCTATTGCGGAGGCTGGGTAGAGTCGGATTCCCCTTCACGAAGATATCCGGGCCCCTGGCACTGGGCGCCCACTTTTGGGCAGGATCGGGACCGACGCGTACAGCATCCAGCACGCCAACGGCCGGCCCTAAGGGAACACCGCTCCCCACAATATAGACATCCGGACCTGCCGCCTCGCGCACCGTCTGAAGAGCACGCCGAAGCGCTTGAGCTCGCGTCATCTGGACGTCATAGTGTTGCCCATCGAGCGCTGCCGCGTAGAGGAAGCCCAGTTTGAGATGCTTGAATCCCCACGAATGCACCACGGTGTCCACAAGCTCACGCAAGTAGCCGGTCACAGCCGGATGCGTTGGATCGAGAGCGCGCCCAACAAATCCTTCTACCAGCCCGGCGCGAACGGCACGACCGTGAGGTCCTCGAAGCAGCCACTCCGGGTGATCGCGGGCGAGCCTCGACCGTTTGTTGGCAACGAAGGGAGCGAGCCAGAGGCCGGGCTTGAATCGTGATCCCTCAATGCGGCTGGCGAGCCAGTCAAGCGAGTCGGGGAACCTCTCGTTACGCGTCGTCCAATCGCCCCACATATCCTGGTAGCCATTATCCAGTTGGATGACGCCGAGCGGCAGCTCGTCGGCGAGCAAGGCGGCAGACGCAAGGTTATCCATGACATCGGTCTCACCCACGTCCCTGCCATAGACGTGCCACGAACACCACCCGGTCGGCGTCTGACGGGTCGGTGAGACGTGCATCTGCCGCGCCACAGCATAGGCATACTGGGCGAAAGGATCACGGAGCGGCAGGGGTACCCATTCGAGATAGAACCATTCCGAGGCTCGGGATTCCCCCACGGCCAGGGGCACATCATCCAATTGTGTCTGTACCATGACCTGAAGATGAGGCGGACGCAGATCGGCCCAGACCTGTCCGAACTGGTCGCCAACGGAGGCAATCCCGGCAACCAGAGCCTCGCGCGACGAGATGACAGCACCGACCGTCTCACTCCAAAACCGATCCGGACGTGATTTCCACGGGGTCCGCCCATTCCGGATCATCGCACCACGGAGCCAGTGCGCCACGGGCGAAGGCTGAAACGGGCGCGTCCCAACGTGCCTCACGCCGACTGGTGACCACGACTGCCAACCATTAGCGTAGAACGCATCCGGGGGTTCCGTCGTCGTCAGACCTCCCGGCGGGGTGCGCACGAAGAAGCGACGCAGTCTGACTGGCGTCGTACCCACGTTTGCTACACAAAGACGGAGCAATGCGAAGGGGCGCGCCGGGTAGAGACGGATGCGAAGGGTGAGGGCCAGTCCGTGCGCCTCTTGGTACTGTATCAGAAGCTCATCTGCCTGCCCGTGGACGTCCTCGAGCTGGCTCTCTACATCACGACCGGCAGTCAGCTCCAATGCCGTGAGCGTTCTGACCCTGTTGTTCTGGATAAATTCGATACCTGGCAGGCCCTGGAACACCCGTCCGGGCGTCTCCAATCGAAAACCACCCAGACGAGTCTCCCACGACAAATCGAAGGATGGGCTCTGCAGGGACCTGTGTAGCACAGTGAGGCCTACGACTCGTCCACAATGCGAATGTGCAGGTCACGCAGTTGCCGGGCCGACGCTTCGGATGGGGCATCTGCCATCAAGTCCGTAGCCTGTGCCGTCTTCGGGAAAGCAATCACGTCGCGGATGTTCTGCTCGTCCGCCAGGATCATCGCGAGGCGGTCAATGCCCGGCGCGATCCCCCCGTGGGGCGGCGCACCGTAGGAGAACGCTTCCATCATATGGCCGAACTTAGCCTGAGCATCCTCCAGATCATACCCCAGCATACGGAAGATATCGGACTGCACCTTCGGATCATGGACCCGGATGCTGCCGGATGCGATCTCCCAGCCATTGCAGACCAGATCGTATGCATCAGAGAGCACTGCGGTCGGGTCTGCCAGCATCTCCTCGTATGTGTGCGGCCTGGGCCAGGTGAATGGGTGATGCGCTGCGTCCCATCTTTCCTCCTCGCTGTTCCACTCGAACATCGGGAAGTCAAGGACCCAGCCCAACGCTACCAAGTTGGGATCCGCCAGCGACAGGCGGTCGCGAAAGGCCAGACGGAGCGCCGAAAGCGCTGTCGCCACCACCTTGGGGGCTGCGGCAACAATGCACACGAGGTCGCCCTCCACAGCCTTTATCGCGTCGGCCAGGGCTGCAATCTCGCCCTCCATGAGGAATTTCGCGGCGGGGCCTTTCACGCCATCGGCGGTAAACGCCAGAGTAACGAGGCCCATGGCGCCCTCGCCTTTCACTATCTCGGTGATCTCATCGATTTCCCGGCGTGTGTAGCCTGCACACCCCGGTGCGACAATACCCTTGATCTTGCCTCCCGAGGCCAGAGCACTGCGAAACACACGAAACTGGCTGTCGCCAAACAGCCCGGTGAAATCGACTAACTGCATCCCGAAGCGTAAGTCCGGCTTGTCGGAGCCGTAGGTCTCCAATGCTTCCGCATAGGTGAGCCGAGGGAAGGGCGACAAGACGCGTTTATTCGGCGTAACGGTGGGAACCAGCCGGGTGAACATATCCTCAACGAGGTCCAGCACGTCGTCCCGATGCACGAATGACATTTCAAGGTCCAGCTGTGTGAACTCCGGCTGCCGGTCGCCGCGCAGATCCTCATCCCTGAAACAACGAGCGATCTGGTAGTAGCGCTCGTAGCCCGCGACCATCAGCAACTGCTTGAGCTGCTGGGGCGACTGGGGAAGCGCATAGAACTTGCCCGGATGAACGCGGCTCGGCACCAGGTAGTCTCGGGCGCCTTCCGGCGTGGACTTGAAGAGATAAGGTGTCTCGATCTCGAGGAAGCCCCGTTGATTGAGAAAAAGGTGCATATACTGGACGATCTCGTGACGCAGAATGATGTTCCGCTGCATCCTGGCGCGGCGCAGGTCCAGATAGCGGTAGCGGAGGCGTAACGCCTCATCTACTGGCGCGTCATCATAGATGTAGAAAGGTGGCGTCTTGGCCTGGCTCAGGATCAGCACATCGTGCGCCTGAACCTCGATCTCGCCTGTTGGCCAGTCAAGGTTTGCTTGATCATCAGGACGACGGCGGACCGTGCCCTTGACCTGGACGACGTACTCACTGCGGACTTCGGATGCCCGCTGCTGGGCCTCGGCCGAGACGTCGGCGCTGACGACCACCTGGACGAGACCGGCTCGATCGCGCAGCACAATGAAGATGACCCCACCGAAGTCGCGACGAAGATGCACCCATCCCGCCAGGGTGACGTCCATCCCAACGTGCTTCGACCGCAACTCGCCGCAACTGTACGTCTTGAACATGAAGGTCTGGCCTCCTCCGGTTTTGGTATCGCTGACACTATACCACATGCATCTCGGTCAGCAAGTTTTATGGGACGTGAAGCGTCAGCATCCAAGCTATCTTGGCAGATCCGACCCGGTGGGACCCAATCCGAGGCCAAATCAGGTCATCGGTCGTGATGGCCCCGCGCACCCAAACAGAGTGCAACGGCCATAAGGAAAGGCAAGAACGAACATCGCGAGGATCGCCCCCCTTCCACCGTGAGCCGCGGCATGGGCGTCGCAGTGGACTGGCGTCCTGAGATGTCGGACGCATCTTCTCCAGTCGAGAGCTCGGGAGAACGTGTCGCATCTGTCGGCACAGGCGCGGTCACCTGCTGCACGATCGTCGGCGTCGCCAGACGGAAGGGCGTAGCGGTTGGCGCAAGTGTCGCGGTTGGCGTAATCGAGGGTGTTGGCGTGAGGGTGGGTGTGACCGTAGCTGTGGCGGTCACAAGTATGCTGGCTTCCGTCGGGGTCGCTGTTGGCGGCGCAATCGTCGCAGTAGGGGTTGGCGTGTCGACGGGGACCACAGAGAGCTGGCCAATCAGTTCCGCCGTCAGGTCTAGATAGGTATGCCCAAACTGTAACGAGGGCTCAATATGAGTACATGTGACCCAATCGTTGAAGCTACGGATCATCATCCAATCAGGGTCGCTGGCCTGGGCCGCCGCCCAACCGTCACGGTACATCTCACCCTCATGCCTCGGCAGGATAACCGGATCTTCCTCGCCGACCGAGCGGCTGTCGTCGTAGCCGGGCATCACCGTCGCCACCCAATAGCGTGAGGCGCCATGTTCATGATCCCACGTCCTGACCTCCTGGCCCCACCGTTGATCCAGCGAGCCGGGCGGATCCGCGGTCTGAAGGTCATAGAGATAGAGCCCATCGAAGACGGATAGCACGTCGACCGAGGGCCCTTCCGCAATCCATATCATCTGATGGTCCGGATCGACGCCGCTGCGCACAGCTTCCCAGACCGAGATAGGGAACGCCTGCTGGCCAAGGAAGAAAACCACGGGCCGCCCCTCGACGGCTAGATAGGCACTATGCCCAGCATGTTGATCGCGAATGACAACCAAGGCCTCCGAGACGTCCGTGGGAGTGCTCAGATACGTGCCTGTCATGTCGACAAGGATGGCCACCTTGAGGCCCTGCTCCGCCGCTTCGTCGAGCAACACGCGCAGGTTGGGTTCCGTCAGGTTGTCCCCCAGCGTGGGCCCGTACCACGCCTCCACCAGCGCATCGATGCCCGCGCCACGTGCTTCCTGTACATGGCGCTCCACGGCCGATTCATCAGCAGACACATAGAGAGTCGCCGGCAGATCGCAGGTTGGCCGGGACCAGGCGGCCCAGTCATACCAGGCGTAATAGAGAGCTAAGACAAGAGGGTCGTGCCCATCCTCAGCCATCACGGGTGAATGCGCCACACACAGCAGACATGCCGTTACAGCCAAAAGCTGTGCAGCCCGCAGGCCACGCATCCGACGCACCACCTCTCTCCTCCGTTGCAGCCCGAGTGAGTGCAATAGGCAATACGGCGAGTATAGGCCCAGGGCGAGAAGCGACAAGCGCTATGGCATAGCAAAACCTGTGCGATACTGCATCAAACTCAAAAAGCCTGGACACGCCCCTCCCAATCCGGTATAATCCATAGGCATAATGCTAAGGAGAGATCTATGCCGACACTGCCAGCTGGATTGAGCAATATCGTGGGCCCAATCATCGGGTTCCTTGTAGGGCTGATCCCGCTGATCTTGGTTCACGAGTTCGGGCACCTGCTGATGGGCAAGCTCATGGGGGTCTGGGCCCGCGAGTTTGGCATCGGGTATCCGCCCCGTATCGTCAAGCTCTTCAAGTGGCAGGAGACCGAGTTCACACTGAACTGGCTGCCCTTCGGCGGATTCACGCGCTTTGAAGGTGAGACGACTTTCGACGACGGCGAAGACCATGGAGGTGAGCCGGGCATCCGCCAGCATAGCCTCTACGCCAAGTCGCCATGGCAGCGGATTCTCGTCTATCTTGGTGGACCACTTTCAAACCTGATCACCGCCTGGCTCATTGCCGTCCTGATCTTCACCACAGGTATACCTGCGTACCAAGCGGTTGTGTCTAACATATCGCCCGGCTCGCCGGCGGCAGCCGCAGAGCTGCAAGCGGGTGATGCCATCGTTGCGGTCGATGGCGTGCCCGTCGATGGCACAGCGGCACTGCAGGACCAGATTCAGGTGAACCTTGGTAAGCCAACTCAACTCACCGTTGTCCGCGGCAGCGAGACGCTCACCGTCACCGTCACACCACGGCAAAACCCGCCTGAGGGCCAAGGGGCCATCGGCGTCATCATCGGGGACCAGCAGGTCGCTGGCGCGCTCAAGCGCTATCCGGTGCCGCAGGCATTGCTCTACGGCAGCCGGTATTTCGCCAACATTGCCGTGACGACCGTCACGCTGCCGGTCTACGTGATCCGGATGGGGATCCCATTCGCGCAGGCGCGCCCGGTTGGCGTCGTGGGCATCAGCCAGATCGCGGAGCAAAGCGTTAACCAGAGCATCCAGCAGAACGCAGCTTACCCACTGCTGAACGTGCTGGCCCTGCTCAGCATCAGCCTTGGCATCTTCAACTTGCTGCCCATTCCGGCATTGGACGGCGGTCGCATCTTGTTCTCGGTGATCGAGGCCATTCGAGGAAAGGCACTGACGCCCGAGCTCGAAGAGCGCATCCACCTGATCGCTCTCATGGCCATGGTCGTGTTGTTCGTCGCCGTCACCGTCCTCGATATCGTGATGCCGGTGCAACTGCAATAGTCGTAGTGAGGAGCACAGAGAGCAAGACATGAGTGAGTGGGACCTTCTGGACCTGAGCTCAGGAACGGATCAACAGAGCAGTGAGCAGCGAGAGGCCCTCTGGCGCGCGCTGGAGGGCGAGCGAAGTATGCCACGCGAGGAGCTGTTGCACCTGCTCTCGAACCTCCTTGAAGAGGATATACTTCGCGTTCGAGTGCTGTGGGTGGAACTGGAACAACCGGTGCGCCTGAACCTGCTGCTTGCGCTCGCGAAGCACGCCCTGGCCGACTTCACAATGGACTACTCGGCAATCTTCAGAATCGCCCTGGCGGACGCCGACGCAGACGTTCGGTCGGCGGCACTGCGAGGACTTGAGGAAGTCGAGGATGTCAGGCTTGTCCCGGAATATGTAGCGATGCTTCGGTACGATCCTGCACCTCAGGTCCGTCGAGCCGCAGCTGAGGGGCTGGGAAGGTTCATACTCCTGGGCGAACTGGAGAAACTGCGTCCGGATCCCTTCAACAAGGCGGTGAGCGCGCTCCGCGACAGTTTCGAGGATCCTGCGGAGGATGCCGACGTTCGCAGGCACGCCATTCAGTCGATCGCATACACCGGCGACTTCGGAGTGCCCGAGTTGATCGAGCGTGCCTATGGCGCTGGCGACGAACGTATGCGGCAGAGCGCCGTGGTCGCGATGGGCCGCAGTGCTGATGAACGTTGGGGCGACACTGTCTTGCACGAGCTGTTGAGCCCGGATCCCGAGATGCGGTATCACGCGACCCGCGCCGCCGGCGAGTTGCAGCTACGTGAGGCCGTGGTCGATCTTGTCGAGCTGACAAATGACGCCGACGTCAGAATCCAGGCGATGGCGCTGTGGTCACTCGGCCAGATTGGGGGTACCGTGGCGAAGAAGACGCTACAGCGCTTCGCCGGGGGGGAAGACGAAGGCCTCGCGACCGTCGCCGAAGAGGCTTTGCAGGAGTTGGAGTTCTTTCACGGCGATCTCTCGACCTTCTTCGGGCCCCCGGCAAGCTATGACGGCGAAACCGACGGTGCGTGGCACGTCCCCGGGCTTGTCGCTCCCGACGATCAGGATAGCGATCTCTTCGATGAGCCTATGCCGGACGAGGGGGAGGATTCGCCCGATTCAGACGACCTCGAAGATGATTGGGACGACGACGATAGCGATGACGAATTCTTCGTGGATCTCGAAGAGGACGATGAAGACGAATGGGATTGAGTTTTCCGCAGCCGGCCCAGGGGACGCTGTTGAGCCCATCAGGCGGTGCCCGGCCCGGCGACCCATCTCCGCGCTTGCCATCGCGGCAGGCGCCCTGGTTCTACTGTTCCTGCCGATGGGTGTCCTGGGGCAAGCATCCGCCGCCGGCCTGACGTATACCTTCGGCCAGATGGCCACGTTTCGCCTTGCTTCACCTTCGAATTCTGTGTTATCATCCGGCGCCCTCTACCTCCAAATCAGCGGCAACCATACCGAGAGCTACTCCGGGACTCTGTCGGGAGGGGTGCTCACCGTAGACCGCGACCTGGTCACGACACCTCTGCCACCCTTCGCCCATATGAGCTACTGGTGGGCTTACCGGACAGCCGATGGCGAGTCCGCAGAGACGGAGAGGCAGACGTTCGAGTACGTCGACAATCGCTACACTTGGCAGTTGGCCAAAGGCGAGGCCGTCAACGTGCACTGGATCGCCGGGGAGCCTGCTATGATGGTGCAGGCGCTGGATGCAGCAGAATCCGCACTCGCCAGGATTCAGACATCACTTGAGGCACCACCGGCAAACACTACGGACATTTTCATCTATCCTTCACAGTCAGACCTGGCCTCTGCCATGCAACTCGCAGGGTTTGACTGGGTCGGCGGCGTCACCTATCCTGAGTTGGGCGTCGTGCTCGTTGCGGTGCCACCCAATGACGAGGGTCTGCTATCGATGAAACAGGACATCCCCCACGAGCTGACTCACAGGGTGCTCTATGACACCCTGGGAGCCCAGGGATATGCCGGACTTCCAACGTGGCTGGATGAGGGTCTCGCAACGAGCTTCGAGGAACGACCCGACCCCACGCGGGCGGTAGTGCTCCAGCAGGCGAGCCAGGCCGGCTCTCTGATCCCGATTGCCGAACTGTGTGTGCCGTTCCCGGACGACCCTAAGCATGTGCAGCTGGCCTATGCTGAGAGCGTCAGCCTCGTCACCTACCTGCGGCAGACGTATGGATGGTCGAGCCTAAGGGCGTTAGTCTCCGCCTATGCCGATGGCAAGGCCTGCAACACCGGCGTGCGGGACATCCTGGGGCAGGATCTGGGGCAACTCGACCATAGCTGGCGGGTGTGGCTGGAACAATCGCAGTCCGAGCCTACGTCGGAAACCTCGACCACCATGGCCGAGGCTACCCTATTTTGGCGCGATGCCGCTCCGTGGCTGATGCTGTTGGCCGTCGTGCTCCTGCCGGGTATCGTTTTCGCAGTCACCTCGACCCGACGCTAACGAGCGTCGCTAGCCATCAAGTGAGGGCCCAATACTCTCGGCAGAGTCTTGGGCCTTCGTCTTGTGATAACTGAGGAGCAGTTGGCCGTGCTACGGAAACCGAACGTTGGAGAGCTCGTCACGTGTCTGACAAGCGATTACGGAATACGTGTCTGCCAACTCGCCGATCTGCCGCTGGGCGCCGATGCGAACGCAGCCGTCTACCGCGCCACGGCAGACGATGGGAGGTCCTACTTTCTGAAGCTGAAGCACGGCCCGTTTGACGAGACCTCTGTCAGACTGCCAAAACTCCTGAGCGATCGGGGCATTGCCCAGATCATAGCCCCATTGACGACCCGGACGGGGACCCTGTACACGCATCTGGACGCCTTCACTGTGATTCTCTACCCCTTTGTCGAAGGCCACAACGGATACGAAGTCGACATGTCGGAACGACATTGGGTCGAGTTCGGTTCTGTCCTCAAGAGGATTCACACTCTGGCCCTTCCTGCACCGCTGAAGGCACGCATCCGGCAGGAGACGTACTCCCCGAAATACCGGCACAGGGTAGAGGAATTCCTGGCACGCATCGAAGATGACACGCCGAATGACCCGATCGTTGTGGATCTCATGATGTTCCTGCGCAGCAAGCGCAGCGAAACCCTCGACCTCGTCCGGCGTGCCGCAGAGCACGCTCAAACGCTTCAGGCTCAATCTCCGGAGTACGTCCTCTGTCATTCTGATATACACGCAGGAAACATCCTGATCGACATCAACCGCAGGTTCTTCATTGTCGATTGGGACGAGCCGATCATGGCGCCCAAGGAACGCGACCTGATGTTTGTTGGCGGCGGGCAGGGATTTTCCGGGCATACTCTCGACGAAGAGGAACGGCTGTTCTACCAGGGCTATGGGCACACTGAGGTCGATCGAACGGCGCTCGCGTATTACCGCTATGAGCGGATCGTTGAGGACATTGCGGCCTTCTGTGAAGAGCTGCTCTCGACAGAGGGTGACGAGGCGGGTCGGCGGCTGCAGTTAGGCTATCTGAAGTCCAACTATGTGCTGGGTGGCACGATCGACGTTGCGCATCGCTCGGATAGAACGGCGCCAAATATGATATAATGAAAGTTCACGCTTCCGACGCAATCCAACACAATCGGGCTCTGCCCAGGAGGAGAAACGATGCGTATTGGAATCGACTTCGGAACGACGAACTCTTCAGTAGCCTACTTTGACGGCTCAGCTCTGCACCCCGTTCAGTTGGACCCGGCCAACGAGAACCCTCGTGTTCTGCCCTCACTCATCTGGATCGATCGGGACTACCAGACCCAGATCGGGACGCAGGCCGCAACGCAGTATCTGGAGAGAGAAACCGGACGCAAGATTGTCTGGTCGCGGCGGGACATTGGTGCCATAGAGATCATCGTGGCAGGGGGCGGATCCTCCCCTATCCATTACTGGCACGACGTCCACATCGACACGGACATCAACGCCAACGGCAGGCTACTGCAGTCGATCAAGACCGCCCTGCGCGACGCTCGCTATGAAGGCACAATGATCTTCGATCGATACTACACGGTCGATGAGCTGATCGCCATCGTCTTGCAGACGATGAAGGCGCGGGCTGAGGCGCAACTCGGCGACGACTGCGACAGCGTGGTGCTCGGGCGGCCCGTTCGCTTCTCGGATGATCCGTCTGTCACAACCCGCGCCGAGGAGATTCTCTTCCGAGCGGCACGCTTCGCCGGCTTCACAGACATTACGTTCCAGATGGAACCAATTGCCGCCGCTCACCTCTACCATCGCGAGGCCGCCCGGCGGGAGACCGCCCTGGTCTTTGACTTTGGCGGCGGCACCCTCGACCTCACCATCGTCGAAGTCGGCGGCAGTCTACCACCCCGTGTCATTGCGACACGGGGTGTGCTGGTAGGCGGCGATGACCTGGACCGTCGCATCATGCAATCGCTGCTCCCCTATTTCGGCGCCGGCACCAAAATCGACGGTGGCGCCGACTTCCCACCGGAGTTCCTGGACGAACTCCACACCTGGCAGACCATGCCCGAGTTGTCCCGACCCGAGCCACTCAGCAAGATCAGGCACTTTCAGGAGACCAGCACGTCACCCAAGGCCATGCTGGCTCTTGAGACGTTGGTCACTCAGAACGTTGGCTTCAAGCTCTTCCGCGAGATCGAGACAACCAAGAAGGCACTGACCTCGAATCTGATGGCGCGACTGGACTTCACACACGAGTACATCAACATCCACGAACGCCTGCTGCGACGCGGGTTCGAGGAGATGATCGAGCCTGAACTGTCAATGGTCGCCCATGACGTCCGCGGCGTTCTCCGCGATGCCGATATGCGTCCAGAGGACATCGACGTCGTGCTCCGGACCGGCGGCACTTCGCTTGTGCCTGCCTACGTGACAATGCTCGAGACGATCTTTGACGCTAGCAGGATCCGGGAGATGGATCCCTTAACGTCAGTCGTGGGTGGTATGGCCATCGTGGCTCATGAAGGCAGCGGCCACGCTCCGGACTACGCATATCGCTACGAGAACCCTCTGGTAAGCCTGAGGGCAACCAGCGGACGACATTACGAACCAGCTATTCTCCGTGCTCGGATGAACTGCTACACGGACCGCGACTACCGCATTATCAACCTGCCACTAACACTCAGCGGACTTCACGGCTTCCGCTCCGCCGATCTGGATTATGATTCTGAAGCGGACAAGCTGCTGCGCTTCCAACTCTCTCGCCCGAGCACTGTCTACATTATCTACCAGGCCAAGGCGAACCAACTCCCCAACTGGCTGCGTGGCTTCAAACGCGATGAGACGCTGCGGGTCGACATAGAGACCATCGGCGGCCTCTATCCCTTCTTCGTCTATCGCCGCGATTTCCCGGCAGGGTCTTTTGCTGTTGGCGGCGCCCATGCCAAGGGCTACAGTGGGATAGTCTTCCTCAACTACCTGCTAGCGTCCAAACCAATCTGACCCTATAATTAAGGTGAGGCTGTTCTGGTTTTCTGGTCGCAGCGTCCGGTCAAGTGCTACGCAAGGGAGGCACAGATGGAATCGCAAGAGTCTATGCAGGACGACAAAGCTGAGGAGCAGCAATCCGAGGTCGGCATCGGCCCGAGTTACGAGGAAGAGATGCAGGCTGATGCCCAACCGGTGGGGGACGAGGCAAGGGAGCTACACTATGACGAAGGTACGCCCCCGCCTGACACGGAGCCCGAGTCTGAGGTGGTACCCGCCGAAGACCTGGATGAGGCAGGTGTAAAGGAGGAGACAGATGAGATGGCGGAGCCGGCGGTGCCGCCTGTCACTGCACCCCCCAGCCCACCGGCTACGTCCCGCAGGAATGACACCGGAAGGGGAGCATGGGTCTGGGTGTGGTCATCGCTCCTGGGCGCCGTCCTTGGCGGTCTATTTGGTATGGTGTTGGCACTGCTCATCTTCGCCGGGATAAACGGCTCCATCGATGTGAGCCGAAGCCAGGCGTTCCACTCACTCAAGAGCCAACTCGACGGCCTGAGCGCCCAGGTTGATGCCGTGAGGGGCGACGTGGGCACCCTGCAGAGCGACCTTGACGGACTTCGCCAGCGCGTGGAAGTCCTCTCGGGGCTGACTGCACGAATGGAACAGGTCGAGAGCACCCTCAACACCTTCAGCGGTACGATTCAGAGCTTGCAGCAAGACACCAAAGCGCTACAGACGTCGGTCGACGGCCTGAACCAGGATGTGGATACTCTTGGACAGAAGCTCGATGATGTGCAGGCCCAGACCGAGAAGGCGATGTCTTTCTTCGATCAACTGCGAACGCTCTTGGACGATGTCTTTGGGGCACCGCAAACGATGAGTCCCAGGCCGGCTCAAGAGGGGACGGCAGGATGAACGAGCAAGCCGATGAGGAGCGCAGATCAGGTGGTTTTGGGCGTGCACTGGGCACCTTCCTCAAGATTCTGCTGCAGTTGGTGCTGCTGCTCATCCTGGGTGGGATTATCGGGGCCGCGCTCTATTTTGGCGTGCCGTGGCTCTACCGCGCCACGATCGTCCCCGTACAACAGAACGCGGATGCGATCGCCCAGCTTTCTCAGAGGATGGATCAGACGGAGGCTCAAGTCGATCGCGTAAGCTCGAACCTGCAGGAACGGACGGCAGGGCTCGAAGGAGAGATCGCAGGGCTTAGTGAGACCTCGGCCAGCCACTCGCGCGATCTGGGGACAACAGTCGCCGACGTCAGCACAATGCAGGCAGAGATTGGTGGCCTCCAGGCGACGACGATGGCGCAAGATGGAGCCCAGGCCGCGCTCGAGCAGGATCTGCAGACGGCTGCGCGGCAGATCACACGTGTCGCCGGGCAATTGGCAGATCAACAGGCTGCACTGAAGGCGTTGGACCAGCAGTTGACACAGAGTCTTGACGGGCTGCAGTCGCAGGTCGAGTCCCTGACGCAGGGTCAGGAGGTAGCGCTCGGACGTCTGGCCCTGCTGCAAGCCGCCCAAGATCTGGTCCGTGTCCAGTTGCTCCTGGTCGAGGACAACGCGGGGGCCGCCCAAGACGGACTACAGATCGCGATCGAGCATCTGACCCGCTTCGCGGCGCTGGTGCCTGACCGAGCCGCGGAAGCAGCCACGCTCGTCGGACGCATCCAGGTACTGGACACGTTGATCAGTGAGCGATCGTTCAGGACTACACCGACGCTCGACGCATTATGGGCGGATGTAGCGGCTATGGTCCTTCCGCCCCTGCCCGAAGGCAGCGCGCCGCTCCCTACGCTTTCCATGACACCCGGGATTACGCTTACGGAGTCGCTGACAGTGACAAGCACCTTCACCGCAACTGTCACGCCATCACTGACGGTGACGACAACGACAACGCCGACCGTGACGCCGACTCCGACGCCAACCACGACACTCACGCCTACTCCAACCCTAACGCCTACGCCTACACCTACTCCGACCCGGACACCTACGCCTACTCCGACCCGGACACCAACCCCAACGTCAACACCTACACCAACATCCACCCGAACGCCGACACCCACGCCGACGGCGACTCCAACGTCGACACTGTGACCGCGCGTTCTCAGCGCAGCGTCGAGGCGTAGAGCAGCAATGGTCCGTCTGTCGGGCATCCTTACCATTGCCGCCGTTGGCAAACTCCGCACACCCCACTGGCAGGCGGCACAGGCGGACTATCTGCAGCGGCTGCGCCGCTACATCGAGGTAGAACTGGTCGAAATCCGCGACATCGTCGGTAACACGGTGCCCGACGATGTCGCTGTGGCCCGCGAGGGAGATCGTTTGCTGGACGCCGTGTCGGGCATACCGTGGACCATCGCCCTTGATGCAACGGGCAAGCAAGGGGATAGTGTCAGACTCGCAGGCCACGTGCGGCGTCAGATCGAGACCTATCACCATCTTGGCTTCGTGATCGGAGGACCGGTCGGGCTCTCTCCCCGGGTAATCGAGACCTGCAACGAACGTCTATCCCTGTCGCCACTAACCTTCCCACACGAGCTGGCCCGCGTCATACTTCTGGAGCAATTATACAGGGCAGTCACTATCATCAGTGGTGAGCAGTACCACAAGTAGCCAACGACCGGCGTAGGGTTTTCGCCGCTGATGTCTTGGGGTATACTCCGGACGATGTTCTACGCGCTCTCGAAAATCGCTCCACTGCTCGTCTACCCGACAGGCATAGCGTGCTGCTTGCTCATCCTGGCCCTGATCCTGCGCAGGCGAGCCAAATGGTCCGTGGGTCTGACTGCAGCCGCCCTATTGATCATCGCCCTTGCAGGGAACCGGCTCATCAGCATGCGCTTGGTGAGAGCGTTGGAATGGCAGTATCCGTCGCTCACCAATACGGCACAAAACCAGGCCGATGCGATCGTCGTTCTGGGAGGCGGCACGCGCCAGCAGTTGGCGCCGCGTCCATGGCACGAGGTAGGTGAGGCCGGCGACCGCATTCTCTACGCAGCGCGCCTCTATCGCGCCGGTATTGCACCCACCATCCTGGTGAGCGGAGCGGCGGGATCGCTCTCAAATCCGGGCCTTGTGCCGGAATCTCGGGCCATGTCGGACATGCTTGTCTTCCTCGGCGTACCACGCAGTGCCATCATTGAGGAGAGCCGGTCGCGAAACACATACGAGAACGCAGTGGAGAGCACGCGCCTGCTCGAGGCGCATCGATATGAACCGGATCGTACTCGTAACGTCCGCAATGCATATGCCCCGAGCCTACGCCGTCTTCCGGACGTACGATCTGTCGATCATTCCCGCGCCAACGGACTACCTCGTGACCTACTCGGACTGGGTCTACTACCGGCAGCCGAATCTGGGGTTACAGCTGATGAACTTGCTGCCGAAAGCCGAGTACATGGAGATGACCGAGAAAGCGTTGAAAGAGATGATCGGCATCGCCGTCTACCGGCTGAGGGGCTGGCTCTGACGTACGACATAGTGAAAACGGAGAGACTGTATAATGCATCTGATTCTGGGTAGCTTCCTTGAGATCCTGGGCCTTGTTCTCTGGCTAACGGCGGGCCTCGTGCCGGTGCTCCGTATGGCAACCATCCGGCACGGCTCTGCAGAGATCTCCCTATATCTCACCTGGATGGGGATCATCCGGCTCCACCGGAGGTCATTTGGGCCGGTGAAAGCCGCTCGTGCGGTTCGCGCGCCGGAGAATCCGGACGAGGTTACCATCGAGCTCGCCACTGAAGAGGGATGGGAACCGCTCCCACACCCACGGATGCGGCAACAGCTCACGCCGGAGCAGCTTGGCGGGGTTATTGAGCGTTACATCGAGGTCGGAGGTACCCCCAACCTCTCGTTGCCGCTGAGGGATCGGCTGAGCATGCTGGTCAATTTCGCCCTCTTCTTTCCGTTGGGCACGGTCAGCATCTTTGCGGGCGCCTTGCTGGCGATCGGGGGAGCCAAGTAGCAAAGTCGAAGCGACCTGATATGATCGGAGGCCACATGGCAAACTCATCTGAAGACATTTTCTCCACACCGGTGACGCCGGACTGGGAAGCACTACGTGACTGCATTCTGCGCAAGGGGACGCCAAAGCGCGTCCATCACATAGAGCTCTTCCTTGATCAGGAGGTCCAGCAGGCCGTGGCGACGCGCTTTCACCTGCTCGATGGGCTGGATTCTGACGACCCGGCATTCGCGTTCCAGCGCATGGTTCGGATTCAGCGCTTCCTCGGCTACGATTACGTGCGCCAGGGCGTCGACGATCTGCCGATGCCGCTGAATCGGCAGACGACCGAGGACACGGCAGAAATCCGGCGTGAGGGTGGTCGATCGTATGTCGACGAGACCCGCGGGCCGATCACGTCGTGGGAGGAGTTCGAGCGCTATCCGTGGCCCAAGCCCGAGGACATCAACACGCGAGCCTTGGAATGGTACAATGACCATCTGCCCGACGACATGTGCGTCATCGGCAGCGGTGGTTTCGCCCACTTCGCCGAGTATCTCACATGGCTGATGGGATACGAGACGCTCTGCTTTGCCCTTTACGATCAACGCGACCTTGTGCAGGCAATAGCCGACCGCCTGATGGCACTGTTCGTTCCGATGCTGGAGCGCATTCTCCAGTTCGACCGCGTCAAGATCGTGTGGGGCAGCGACGATATGGGCTTCAAAACAGGGACAATGATCGGCCCGAACGACCTGCGTGCGTTTGTGCTCCCCGGACACAAGAAAATGGCCGCGATGGCCCACGCAGCCGGATACCCCTATCTGCTCCACTCGTGCGGCAACTTGTTCGCTATCTACGAGGATCTGATTGAGGATGTCGGGATCGACGCAAAGCACTCCTTCGAGGATACCATCGAGGACGTGCGCCGGCTCAAGCCCATCTATGGCGACCGGATGGCGCTGCTCGGCGGGATCGATCTGGATTTCCTGTGCCGCTCGGGCGAGGACGCCATCCGCGCGCGAGTTCGCGACACCCTGGACACCTGCCTGCCGGGCGGCGGATATTGCTTGGGCACCGGCAACAGCGTTGCCAACTATATCCCCCTGAACAGCTACCTGGCGATGGTGGACGAAGGCCGGAGATATATCGTCCGGTAGACCATCGCGCCATGCACCTTCTTACTCGGAGAGCGCTTTGAAGCTGTGCTCGCTCAACTCCGATAGAACTGCTAGCCTCCGGTTTACCATCGCCTGGAGACAGAATGGCAGGTGGTCGCCGTGTCCACGATGGACCGTCACGCACTCGATACACGTGCCGTGGTGCTTGCATGCCTCAGGACAGGGACAGTAATCCTCGCCCGAATCGAACACCTCTGGAAGGAACCTGTCCTGTAGCTTCCTTGCAGCCGCGCCGTCCCCACGCCTGAACAAGGCCATCGCTTCAATCTCCAACTCGTTATCGTCTATGACCATGGGGTATCCTTTCGGCAGGTACCCGGCCGTTGGGCTGCAGCCGGTCGCCGGCCCGTGAGGTCCACTGCTGGACCGGCAGCGCTGAACAGTATAGGCGGCCCCCGAGATCTGGCAAGCACGACCTACGTGGGAATCCCGGCGATCGGACTTGCTCTTTCCCGGCCCGCGGACCATAATAGCCGCGGTAACCATAGCGCGTGCCGGTTGTTGGCGGGCAAAGCCCTCGGCGCGCCACCCTATAGCGATAGGAGATATAGCATGGCAAAACGACTACCTACCCGCACCCTCGGCCGTACCGGACTCGAAGTAACCCAGCTGGGCTTTGGCGCCATGGAGATTCGTGGGCCCAAGGTGTGGAATGGCCGGGATCCATCCGAAGAGGACGCCGACCGCATCCTCAACGCGGTACTGGACGCCGGCATCAATTTCGTCGACACGGCCGGATGCTACGGTCTTTCCGAGGCTCGCATCGGCCGGTACATCAGCAGCCGGCGAGACGAGTATTACCTCGCTACCAAGGCGGGCTGCAACCAGGTACCGACAGAGGTCGGCAACCTGGCGACCCCGCACACCTGGGACCGCGATACACTGCGGCGCAACATCAATGAGAGCCTCACCCGCATGAAGACCGATCACATCGACATCTGGCAGCTACACAATGCCAACCCCGATCAGATCAAGGAGGGCGGGCTCCTTGAGGTCATGGAAGAGGTGAAATCCGAGGGGCTCGTACGCTTCATCAGCATCTCCAGCATCATCCCTTACCTCGACGAGTACATCAAATGGGGCGTCTTCGATACCTTCCAGATCCCCTACTCCATGCTGGAACCCGAGCATCACGACGTCATCACACGCGCGGCCGAAGCCGGAATGGGCATCATCGTCCGCGGAGGCATCGCCAAGGGCGGTCCGGAGAGCGACGTGCCTCAGCAGGCGCGCGTCAATCTATGGGAGGCCGCGAAGATCGATGAGCTGCTGCCGGAGGGGATGACGGCGGCGGAGTTGATCCTGCGCTACACGTTGAGCCACCCCCACTGCGACACGACGATTGTGGGCACGCTGAACCCGGCGCACCTGATGGAGAATGTCACTGCCGCGCTGAGAGGCCCGCTGGAGCCGGACCTATATCAAGCGCTCAGGGCGCGCGTCGCCGCCGCGCGTGGGGCATAGTCTATCGCCTGATCCCCCCTCCGGGAGTACATCCCAAACGAAGCCAAAACAAGGGGCGGACCACTGACGCGGCTCACTCGCTTCGTGGTCCGCCCCGAGAGGGAGACGTCAGAATACAATCAGGAGGACAGCGCACATGATCACCGGAATGGCACACGCTTGCTTCACCGTCTCTAACCTCGACCGAGCTCTCGCCTTCTACCGCGACCAACTTGGCCTTCCAGAAGCATTCGACTTCGTCAACGCTGCCGGGTATCGTCACGGCATCTACTTACACCTGGGTGGACGCAACTTCATCGAGCTATTCGAGGGCACCCTTGGCGAACCCGCACAGGGCC
The DNA here is from genome assembly GCA_963775195.1 of uncultured Chloroflexia bacterium. GTDB lineage: Bacteria > Chloroflexota > Anaerolineae > B4-G1 > SLSP01 > PWVB01. The sequence goes on along the minus strand of CAVZIC010000013.1, from coordinate 477,273 downwards.
AGTCCTTCCGCCACATCTGTCTGGAGGTCGATGACATCAGTGCCACCGTGGCTACACTGCGCGACCGCGGTGTCGAGGTCAGCGATCCCAAACTGGGCGGCGACCGCAGCTGGCAAGCCTGGATCACCGACCCCGACGGCAATCGCATCGAGCTCCATCAGTACACGCCGGAATCGCGACAGGCGCCGAGTCTGGCGTAAGCGAGGCGTCCGGGCTGGTAGCAATCGTCACTCGTGCCAACGCATCTTCCACGAACAACCCACAACGGAGGTACTCTCGAATGTACTGGAAGGAAGTTGTCGCTAGTCTTTACCCGTGGGATTTGCTCGACGAGGGACTTGAGCAGATTCTTGACGTGCTGGAGCGCGATACGCTCACGAACAGCACGTATCTGGTGGCGTTGATGCATGACGAGAAACGCCCGCTGACGGACTTCTACTACCCGCATAATCCCCGGCGCAAGGTCTACTGGACCGAGGATTCCCGGGCATATTGGGTCCCCAATCCTGATGCTTACAAGGGGAGCCGGATCAAACCCCAAACGAGCGACAATCCGGAAATCCAGGGACGCGATTGGCTGCAAGAACTGATCGATGGGTCGCGCCGCCGAGGGATGACCGTGGGCGCCGAGCTATCCCACACGTGGGTCGACAAAACGCGCACCGCCGGGGAACTCTCGGACATTGTACAGCATGATATCTCGGGCAATCCCTTCGCCGGACGCATCTGCCCCAATCATCCTGACGTCCGCGCCTACGGCACGGCACTCTATCTGGACCTGGCGACACATTACGATATCGATTTCATCCAGACGTGCCTCATCGGCTTTCACCCGGGCCGCACGCAACCCTGGGCGGCGTCGGGGGCTAACGAGGTGATGAGGCTCGTAGGCATCGCCACGGGTGGGTGCTTCTGCGAGCACTGCCGGGCGGCGGCGGAGCAGCAGGGGCTGAATTGGGGCGCCATCATCGATCGGCTGAGATGGCTGGCGGAGGGCTTCGATAGCTACAACCACAAACAGGCCTTCGAGTTGCGCCTGCTCCGTGAGAGCAGCACAACGGCGACCGCCCTGCTGGCGGAGGTACCCGAACTCTACGCGTTCCTCAAGTTCCGCACCGACTCGCTCACCGGCTTCTTCCGCCAGATCTCTGACGCCGTTCACGGCGCCCGACCGGAGATGGATCTCCGCCTAAACCACTTCGCCGCCTACCCTGAGCTGATGGGGCTCGACCTCAAAGCTGTGTCGCAGGTGATGGACTCGGTGCGAAGCTCCGATTACGCCGAGCAATCGGGCGATCCAGAACGGATGAACTTCAAACGTGCCTATCTGCACGGCATCCGCCGTGCCATCGGACTCGATACCTACTTCCTCTCAGCCATTTCGCCGCGGCCAAAAGCAACCCCCGAACTCGTCAAGCAGGGAATCCTCATCTCGGCGCAGTGTGGCGCCGACGCGCTGACCATCGGTCACTACGACGGGAGCTGGGCCAACTGTCTACGTGCCATCAAGGAAGGCATTGAGGAAGCCGGCATCATTGTTGACCGTGATGCGCCCATATATAGGGACTCAATATGACCCACTACAGACTGAACTCGCCTGTCTTCCGTCCGCTCCCCCTGGGCGCGATCAAACCCACCGGCTGGCTGGAGCGCCAGCTACGCCTCCAGGCCGATGGCATCAGCGGTCACCTTGACGAGTTCTGGCCCGACATGCGCGACAGCCAATGGTTCGGCGGTGATGCCGAGGCGTGGGAGCGAGCGCCCTACTGGCTCGACGGCTTTATCCCGTTGGCCTATCTGCTCGACGATGACGCGCTCAAGGCCAAGGTCCTCCGCTACATGGACTATATCCTCACCCACCAAGAGGATGACGGGTGGCTGGGGCCGCGGGGGATGGTCGCCGCGCACGGACAGAGCGTACAGCCCCGCTACGATCTCTGGGGCCAGATCCTCGCGACCAAGGTCTTGGTCCAATATTACGATGCCACAGGCGATGGCCGCGCGGTGGATGCACTGTCCCGGGCCTTGAAGGCCATCGACCACACCATCGACCGGGCGCCCCTCTTCAACTGGGGGCAGTTCCGGTGGTTTGAGGCCCTGATCGCGATCTTCTGGCTCTACGAGCGCACAGGAGAGGCGTGGCTGGTCGATCTTGCGGTCAAACTGCGTGCCCAGGGCTTCGATTGGCGGGCCTTCTTCGAGGCACGATCCGGCTGGCCTGCCGCCGCGCCCACAGCCCACATGCAATGGAACTACATGAGCCACGTCGTCAACAACGCGATGGCCGTCAAGTCACCGGCGCTGCGATGGCGGCTCTCAGGCAGCGAGGAAGATCGCGACGCTGCCGCAGCGATGATGCGGCAACTTATGGCACACCACGGGATGGTCACCGGTGTCTTTACCGGCGACGAGTGCCTTGCCGGCATCCAACCCACGCACGGCACCGAGCTCTGCGCCGTCGTCGAGCTGGCGTACTCGCTGGGCGTGTTGGTGTCGACATTCGGTGACGCCGCCTTTGGAGATCAGTTGGAACGCGTGATCTTCAACGCGCTGCCCGCAACCTTCTCGCCCGATATGTGGGCCCACCAGTACGACCAGCAGGCCAACCAGGTGCTCTGTACCGCACTGGAGGGTCGCATCTGGAACACAAATGGCGCCGAGGCGAATCTCTTCGGCGTGGAGCCCAACTATGGATGCTGCACGGCCAACCTGAGCCAGGGGTGGCCCAAGTTCGCCGGCCACCTGTGGATGACGTCCGAGACAGGGCTGGCCGCCGTCGCCTACGCGCCAAGTACCGTCCACACTGAGGTCAACGGCGTGCCCGTCAGGGCTACTCTTGAGACCGACTACCCGTTCCGCAATACGCTGCACTTCACCATCTCTACGGATGTGCCCACCGCTTTCTCACTCTGGCTCCGCATTCCTGCCTGGGCGCAAGGCGCCGAGATCGACCTGCCCGCGGAGCTCCCCCAGCGTCCACAGCCTGGCACGTTCTACAAGATCTCACGTACGTGGAATGGCGAGACCACATTCACCCTGACGCTGCCGATGCGTCCGGCACTTCGTCGCGGTTATCGCGGTGCCGCTGCCCTTACCCGTGGCCCCCTGGTCTACTCGCTCAAGATGGGTGAGACGTGGCGTCGCGTCCACCAGGACGCTCCGTTCCGAGAGCTGCCCCACGCCGACTGGGAAGTCCTTCCAACCACGCCCTGGGCCTACGCACTGGACGTTGACGAAGCTACGCTGGATGACGACGTAGCCTTCGAGGAGCATCCCGTCGGTGACCGCCCCTTCTCGCCGGAGGGTGCGCCCGTCACTGCCACGGTCACCGGACGGCACGTCCCGGGTTGGGAGCTGGAGTCGGGCTCCGCCGCTGACGCGCCCGAAAGCCCGGTTGCCGGCACGGAACCCGAGGAGATCTTGACCCTGATCCCCTATGGCAGCACGAACCTCCGCGTCACGGAGTTCCCAACGTTAAAGCGAGAGGAGTAGACGCGAACTATGAAACGTAAAGAGTGGCGCGAGGCCATTCACGAGCTTCCCGTCTTCGACACCCACACCCACCTGAATATGCCGGGCGTGCCGATCCCGGCACAGACCTTCTGGGACATCGCCCACTACTTCTGGTTCCTGCAGGAACTCTGGTCGGTAGGCTATCCGCTCGATGCAAATACACTGCCGGAAGCGGAGCGACGAGAGGCGTTTGCCCGGGCCTTCAATGCCGTTCGCACGACCAACTGGCACCTGATCGTCCGCCACATCTGTGAAGACCTGTACGGCATTCCGCTCACTGGTGACGACGGGCGCTGCACGCCCGAACGCGTCAGGGCCGTCGACCACGCCGTCCGCGAACGTGGCAAGCAATCTGGTTGGTCCCAGACTGTCATCGACCGGCTGACCATCCGCAAGATCGCCGTCAACTCACTCACAGAGGCCGCCTTCCCTGATCTCCCCGGCGTCGGCGTAGCCGTTCCAAGTTGGGAGGAGGTGGGCCGGTGGGGAGACCGGCTCTCAACCACCGACGACGCCCGATCCGAGATCGAGGCGGCAAGAGAGGCACTGCGACGCGACGTCAACAGACTCAAGGCGAGGGGCATTCGCGGCATGCGAGTGGCGGCAGAGGTTTTTGAGACCCACGGCAAGTCTGCCGTCACGCTTGCCGACGGGCTCATCGATGGAGATCTGATGCAGTGGCAGGCCGACGCGATCTTCTCTCACCTGCAATTCGAGGTCTTGAGCGAGGAGGGGTTGTTCGCTCAGCTCTTCCTTGGCGTCGAGCGCGACGTTAGCCCGCGGACGGCGATGGCTGTCAATGCCCCGCGCCGGATCATCGACCTCTACCCGCTCTTCGAGCGCTATGGTTGTGACTTCGAGCTCGTGATCGGGGCGCCACAGAACAATATGGATGCAGCGCAAGCTGCCCGCATCTACCCCAACGTCCATGTGGGCGGCCTCTGGTGGTACAACTTCCGCGCCAGCACCTATCGCCATGCGATGCAGGTGCGTGCCGAGGCCGTGCCCGCCAGCAAGAGCGCCATTGTGGCGTCAGACGCCCGGTGTATCGAGTGGTGCTACGGGAAAATACTGCTGGTCAAGTGGCTGCTAGCGGACTTCCTCCACCAACAGGTCAAGCAAGGGTGGCTCGCGCGCGAGGATGCGCTCTGGCTCGCCGGCGAGTGGCTCCACGATGCCGCGGCTCGACGCTATCTGCAGTAACCCACCTACCCCAAGCGAGCACACCGCACACGTGCGCGACAGATGCCGTTCCTGAAGTAGCCCGGGCTAGCGGCGACGGAAGCGGAGCCAGCGCGGCCACGGGAAGTCGGCGCTCCCAACCCGCCCGTCGCTGTGCCCGCCATCCGGTCCGTCACCGGTCCGGACGGCATCTAGGTCCTCGCCGGCGGTAGTCGAGCTCGTTCTGAGAGATTCCGCATCCAGCGGCGGCGTCGAAAGGGCGGCCTCCTCACTGCGTTCCAGCGCAGCGCGAAGCAGTCCTGCATCCCAGAGGCTCTGGATCATCGGGCGTGAGAGCGCGTCTCCCGGCTCGCACAGGATCCGGTAGCTCGTGGGTTCGTAGATAGCGTGGCGGGCGACGTACTGCATAGGGGGCGGTCCGGCAAGTCGCCACCGCGGTCGGGAGTTTGTCCCAAAGCGCTCGACGAGGTCCGGACGCTCCTGTAGCCCGATGGCCCACCCGAACCGTTCCGCTGACGTTATGGGCATCCGACGTGCCGGCTGGCTTCTCGATGCCCGTGACACGGGATCAGAAGTGGCCTGTAAATCCGCATCCTCAGGCACCAGCGCGAGGAGCTCATCGAGCGTCCAGCTGTCCTCTGTGTCGGCGAACATCGCGCGCGCCAGCGAGACCAACTGTATGTCCCGTGGCTGTTTGGCCATAGCTCTCAGGAACCATAGCCCCTCAAGTGCCACGAAACGTCGGTCTACACCCAGCGATGCCCGGAGCTTGCCGACGACTACATCGCCGAAGCGCCACAGGACATCGTCAACCCATAACGATGCCTCGTCCGATGGCGACGTTCCTGCCTGCGATAGAGTGTCGAGTGTCCGAGCGCCCTCACGCGTCGACTCGCTTCCGTCATACCTTCCCAGCGCATAGACCTGAGGCGCGCTGAGATCATCGACGCTGACCAGAACGTGATCGCCGCCCACCTGAACGATCTCGCCGACACATGGTGTCGTGAGAACATGGTGGCGCTCCGTATGGTCCGGCACACGCCTTCCTGTCACGACCACGGGGACGATGACGAGATCCCCGGCGTGCCAGGCAGCAACAGGGTCCCATAGACGGACTGCGAGGCCCGCCCCACCGACATCGTCGGGCTGGGCATCTGCGGGTGCAGGCGCGCTGTTGATCTCCGGGCCCCGATCGAGCCGCGACCGAATCACGGCTCGCGCCAACTTGGTCAGGCTCTGCGCCTCGCCCTCCTCCTCGATGTAGGCCTCAAGTCCGTCGAGATCGGCCACGGTGATGCCGAAGAGCCGTGACCAGTAGCGGTCGTAGAACCGACCATAGCCACGGTACTGCGAAAGCGGCAGATCGTGTGAAGATGCAATCTCCTCAGGCGATGGCGTGATAGGCTCTGTCGGTGGCGAAACATCGTCGGTCGACTCCCCAAAGAGACCCGAGCGTCCCATCGCTAGAGGTCTCCCACCGGCGAGGTCAACCACTCCCGCGAGATGACGTACGACGTACGTCCCCCTTTGGCGGGCACCAGCCTGCGGGCGAGCGCCAGGTAGGCCTGGTGCACATTGAACTCAACGACATCCCCTGCGGTGCCTCCGTGGTCGTAGAGACGGGGCGGCGCCCCGTCCGAGGCGCCAACGCCGTCTGAGGCGCCTACGCCGTCTGAGGCGCCTACGCCATCCGAGGCGCCAAACCTTGCCTTGAGATAACGGACCACCGGCTCGCTCACCAAGGTCTGCGAGCCGGGCCTCACGGCACCGGAGCGATAGACGCCGATGGGCTCAGCTGCCGTCGCAAGCCAGGGCGGGGCCCCAAGGACAACCTCAAAACCGGCACCGGCGTCCCAAGCATTGCCGACCCAATCGATGTGGACTTCAGGGAATGCAAGATCCCAATGTAGAAATCCTTCGGCCTCCGCGCGAGTTATGATCCTGTCCGGGACCAGCTGGGCGATCTGTGCCTGCCATGGCACACCGCTCTCCAGCGACTGCAGCGCGACCTCAGCATCCTCATCACCCAGCGCCGCACTCACCGCTAGATCAAAGAGTAGCCGGTAAGGCGCCAGGGTCTCCTCCAACCTACGAAACTGGCCCGAACTCCAGCGCACGTCGAGCGCCGTCGTATCGACACGCTCACTCAGTGCGTAAAGCGAGCCGGCCGCTTCCACAATCTCCTGAGCTAGATTCGTCTGTCCTGCCGCCGAAATGACGGCAGCGAGATCCGCGCCGAGCACCCCATTCCCCGCTCGAAGATGGTGATCGAGGAGCGGCAGAGGCATCCCGGGGACGAAGGTATGCAGCCACAGCGCGGTCCTGGCGACGTCGAAGCCAAGTGGGTCCTCCGTGACGCCGTAAAGCGAGCGCTGCACGACCAGCCGGGAGAGCAACGCCGCATCATCCAGGCCCCGAACGCCTGACTCGGCGCCCGAAGCCGGGCGGGCGCCCGAAGCCGGGCGGGCGTCCTGCCGGGCGATCTCCTGGGTGATATCCCCACGCAAGTCGTCGATGCATCGGTAGACCGGGTTCCAGTCGCGGCGCACATCCGGATGAGAGCTGTGATACGCACGGAGCTGTTCAATGATGCCATCCGTCATCACATCGGTGGCACTGAGCAGGAACGCGCCGGCGCCCATGGCCGGGTCGCAGATTCGAATGGCCAGCAGACAGTCGCGGGCCCGTCGTGCAGCAGCCTCCCACTCCGCATACAGCGCAGTGCGACGCTTGCGGTCGAGAGCGCGATTGAGTCGGCGCCGCAGCGCCAACACCACATCCATCGCCTCGGCAAATGCCTGCCCGCGCGCCTGCAGCACCGGCGCGAGCGCTTGTTCGACCGTGGTAGCCACGACGAAATCCGGAAGCACCGCAGGAGAGCGGCGCACTTCGCCCTTCCGGATAACGACGACGCCATCGATCCCACTCTCGGCGTCTTCCGCCGTAGCAGGAAGGGCCAACTCTCCCTTCTGAAACCCCGCCGCCGTCGCCGAGATGGGTCGGTGCCCAGCCTCCGGCACCACCAAAATCTGGGTGCCCACCAGCTCGCCACACACCGCGAGGAGATCCCGAGCATCCAAAGAGCCCACAGGCACCCCACGGTACAGCCCATCCAGCGCTGCACCCAGCGCCGCATCACAGAGCCGGGTGCGATCCAGAAACGCGTGGACCTCGTCATCGACGGGATCGAAGAACAAGCGGCCATAGGCAGGCAGACCCATCTCCCGATCGCCACGACTCAACCGCTGAAAGAGCGCCAACACTACATCGTAGCGCGGCGTAGTATAGACGCCCTCACTCATCGCGAGGCCCATGCCCGCGCGCGCAGTGGCCCACTTAGCTTGGGCCGTGACACTGTGCGGACGATATTCCGGATCGTCGCCGGGCAGCAGGCCGCGATCTTCCGCGATCATAACAAAGAGCAGCCGCATCGCCAACAAGGCACTCGCCCGATGCACCAAACGCAGAGTCGCGGGCGTCTCCTCGGAGACTGCCATACGCTGGCGCCGGAATGCCAGGAAGCCCCCCGCAATCGCGGGAAGCACCTGGCCAAGCAACCGCCCACGCAGCAGGTCTCGAACCTGGAGCTCTTCGCTAGGCATTCGTTCGCGCAAGCGCCCAACCAGGCTGCGCCCCTCGCGGTCAAGTTCATAGGACGCCCGGCTGAAGAGGGTCCACCAACGCCGGAAGGCGCGCCAAGTTCCCGGCCCCGTTTCGCCACGACCTTCGAATACCTCGGCGAGATCGACCTGGTAGAACGTTCGCACGACGCTGTTTGCGTCGCTCGCATAGACGCGCCAGATCCGCCCGTTGGTCAGAATGCCCCATTGCACCCCGGTATCACGCAACACGCCCACCAGCCGATGAGCCGGTACGGCAGCCGGCACGTCCTCGCGAGGTGACATGATCGCTGACTGCTCGCTCGCCGGCCCAACCTCGGGCTGATCGAGCGCCTCTCCCCAGGCCGCAGTCTGTACGACGGCAAGCGCCCGCGATGTCAGCTTAGCGTCCGGAGCCGACCGGGCGTAAAGCTTGGCAGCAGCACCGTCGTCAGCGCAGAGTGCATAGGCCCCGGCAGGCGCACCACATAGTGACTGCAGCGGGACGCTCGACCATCCGAGGGCGCGCAGCAGCGGCTGGACGAAAACGCGAGCCACCTGAGAAGCGTCCCAGCCCTCGCCCAGCTGTTTGGCGCGCGACCACACTGCGCTGGTCCCATAGTAAGTGCGGCGCTCATCGTCTGACACAGGGACGTCCTCTGCAGGCGTCGCATCGTTGAGGTGATCAGAGGCAAACAGCAACTCGGCAAGCGCGGGGACGGTATGTGTACCTCCATCGGAGGAAATGAAGGTCGCAGCCTGCTGTCCTCCCTTTAGGCTTTCTATGGAGAGTTGGTCAAAGAAGGTATCCAATAGCACAGAGAGCGCTGCATCGAGGACATCCGGGCTCATGGGGGGAAAGAACTCTCGCAGACACCCGTATTCACCGTCTTTGGTGTACAGGGTGATGAATCGTGGATCGCACGCCAGAGCCTGACGAACCAACCGTGCGATGTCGGCCCCCCTCTCGTCCATTACGCGCTGAACTGTCTCGTCGCTCACCGCCGCCGGTGTAGCTGCCTCAGGAGCGCCCCGTACTTCGGCAGCGAGGCGGAAAGTCTCGCCACCTTTCATACGCAGGGTGACAACAGAGAAGGAACCCTGGGCCTCATTGGCGCCTTCGGTGATCTCCAGGACATCGCCAATCCGGCCATCTGGAAGCCGCACGCGCTCACCCACACGGAAACGTCGACCGGGGGCATAAGCGTGGATGCGGCTGTCGGTCACCAGCAACAATCGTATCGCCTGACGCGACAGTTCCTGGATTGAAAGTGGCTGCTGGGCCTCGCGAATGATGGTGGCCAGCCAGTCCAGGTCCAACGCTGCCCGCTCGGCAGCAGGAACGGGACGACGCCCCGTCTCCGCCCCCGGAGTGGAGGCGGGCAGCCGAGGTGTCTCCGCAACCGCTGTCCTCTGTGGCACACGCAAGGCCATAGAAATGCAGCTCCCTTTCCACTGTCCAGTATAGCTGTGCGGACGCAAAAGGCGGTTAACGGATGGTTACGGTGCCGTTACGTACGCACTCTCTGTCTTGTCATCTCGAACACCCGCCTGACAGGCGCTAACGGGCGACGACCGAGGCGAGCAGACCCAACGCCCATAGCCTCTCAACAGCCTCCGGCGTGAGCGACTCTCCAGGTTCGCAAAGCACGTCCAGCGTCTCGGGGTCAAAGGCAGCGTAGCGCGCCGTAAAGGTGCCGGTTGGCGGCCCGGCAAGCGCCCAGCGCGGCCACGTATCGGTGCCGAGGTTAACAAACAAATCAGGCTGCCCGAACAACGCAAGGGCCAGGCCGAAACGGCCCGCGTCACCGGTAGGAGCGGGCGAGGGCAGCCACTGCAACATCTCGTCGACCGCCCAAGGGTGATCGGATGCCATAAGGAATGCTCCAGCCAGCCGCTCAAGCTGGACGCGATCCGGTACGGCTGCCAAGCTGCGCAGGAACCAACGTCCCTCGAGGCTCACGAAGCGGGCGTCCTGCCGCATCGCATCCAGCAACAAAGTGACGATTCCTTCACCATGTAGCCAAAGCACGTAGTCAACCCATGCCCCCGTATCGAGGTCCTCGTCCTCGCCGGTGCCCTCGGGCGCATACGCGCAGCCCCTCGTCCGATCCGCCAAAAACTCAACCAGATCCTCGACCGACTTGCGCCACTCCGTCACGTCCCCATTGAACCGGCCGTGCGGCGCTGTGCCGTAGACTCTGCTGCCCGCGAAGCCATCGATGCGGACGAGAAGGCCCCTTCCGTTTCCGTAGACCCTGACCACCTCGCCCACCCTGGGGGAGAAGGCCCGGAGGCCACCGCGAGTGATGGGAACCGCGAACAGGCCGCGGTCACCCGTTTGCCAGGCAGTCGCCGGATCCCACAGCCGCACGCGAGAACCGTCTGCCTCGGGCATAGACACTGTGGCCACAGCGAACGCATCCGGCGAAACACCACGGCGTAGCCGGCCTTCAATGAAATCCCTGGCCAACTTCGTTAGGGTGTCTGACTCTTGGTTCTCCAGGAATCGTTGCTCGATTTCGTCCAGGTCGCGTGCGAGCACGCAGAGCCTGTCGGCGGGGCCTGCACTATTCGAGAGCTGCATCGCGATACCTCAATCCTTGTCCGTTGGCATCATCACGAATGCCACACGTCCGCCGGGGTGTCGAACAAGTCGACGGGCCTGAGCCTGAAATGCCGAACTGCCCGCATACGAGCTCGCGGGGCCGGCTGCATCTGCGGGAGGGCTGCCGATCACAATGTCAAAGCCGGACTGCTTTCCCGTGGCTACCGTTGGGGCGGCGAAAACTTCCGGGAACGCCAGATCCCAGTGGGTGAAACTCCCTGCTTCCTGCCCCCCAGCTTGAGCGTCGCCAAAGGAAGCGTCAGAGGGAGAAACGCCCGCCCTCTCGAAGTCGGCCAGGCGCACCCCCGTCAGACTGTCCCCACGGCGCAGATGCCGTCCAAGTGACACAAACGATGCACCCACCGCAAACGCTCGCATCGTGACGGTCGCCCGGCTCACAGCGACTGCCGTAGCGCTCAGATCGACGCCATATATCGCCCGTTCCGCGACGAGACGAGCAAGGATAGCAGCATCCTCAAGCTGATCCGGATCCACGAGCACACCCTGGCGGAGGGCCTCGTCCAGCACAGCCTGTCGCACATCACCGATGCATTGCACCACCGGATCCCACGCCCACGGCATCCACGGATGCGAGCGGTGATACCCGAAGAGCACCTTGGCTATGCCATCGACCAGCACATCCATCGCCCAGACCAGGAAAGTCCCAGTCCCCATAGCCGGGTCCAGGATCCGCATATCGAGTAGCGTGGCACAGGCCTCCTTCTCGGCGGCAGCCCGAGCCGAATCCCGCTCACCAGCGCCGTCCTCCGTCTGGCGTCGAAGTGCAGCCACCCGGTCCATCGCGCCGGCAAACGCCGCCTCTCTGTCTGCCAGATCATCCAGAATGGCCCGCTCGATCACGGCGACACCGACGAAATCGGGAACCGGAACGCTGGCTGGCACGTGCGGTTCGCCACGATCGTTGACCAGGGCAACTTGGCCGGCGGAGCGATCGACGACCCAGAGCGAGTTACCCAGCAGGCCGTCGCCCACCGCGCTCAGATGCCGGTAGGAAAGAGTTGTGTAGTCAATGGGCGCACCGTCGAGAGACCCGAGGAACGTCAGGGCGCGTGCCACAACCCAATCGCTCAGACGATGACCTTCCAGAAAGCCAACATCGCCATCCACGGAGTTGAAGAGCCCACGGCCATAACTTGGCAGCCCGAGCGCCGGCATACCGTGCTCCAGGCGATGGAAGAGAGTGATGAGCCCATTGTAGCGCGGTGTAGCGAAGGTCGCCCTGCTGAGTGGGATACCGCCGGCGGCAGCGTCGCGGGCCCAGTGTAAGAGCGTCGTCAGACTCTGGCCCCGATAGTCAGGGTTATCCATCGGCAGCATCTCCCGGGCCTCGCTATACAGGATGAATAACATCCGGTAGACAAGGGCCAGGCTCGCGCTAAGGATCTCCGCGAGCGTCTCGGCCGACTCTGCGGTTGCCCCGCGCTGTTCGGCACGATAGACGATGAACCCACCAGCAATCTCGGGCAAGACGCTCTCAAGAAGCTGTTGACGAAGACCGGTGACGACGTCGCGAGCATAGGAGGCTCTGGCACGTTTCAGACGCTCGACCGGAGCCCAGCCATCATCGTCAAGCACGAAAGCATTCGCACGAAAGACCGTGAACCAATGGTAGAACGACTCCCACGCCGTCGCCGATTGGGAGCGGTGCCCTGTCTCGATCCCCCCATCCGTAGAGACGCGACCTGGCCCCGTCCCCATCTCTTCCCTCGCCGGCGAGGCGTACGTGACAGCGCGGATATCGGCGCGGTGGTACTCCTCCAGAGTGCTGCCTACATCGGGGTCGTCCCACGCTGCCCTGTAGAGTCGCCACTCCTGACCATTCGTCAGTATTCCCCAGGCGACGCCCTCTGACAGCATAAGCCCCACCAGATAAAGCGCAGGGCTGACACCCGGCATACCCACATCAGCTGGCGCCCGACCTAACGGGCTCCCCTCGGCCACAGCCACGAGCAACGCCAATGCATCCTCAGCCGTTGAGCCGCCCTGACCGGCACGGCTCACAGCTACCTCCCGGCTCACCCTATCGGGATAAAGGGCATATGCTTCTCCATCAGGCAGTGGTGTGGCCCACCATCCCAAGGCCTGCAGGGATGGCTCCACCCACCGGCGCCAAGTCTCTGCACGACCCAATCTCATCGGATGCTCTGGCACGCCGGCTGCCGTCTCCACCGTCGTAGCGGCGGGGCAATTCTCCGCCTCAGCCGTTGCCGAAGGTTGCCAAATCGCACGGACAGCTTCATAGGCGGGCTGCGCGTCTGCCGGCGCTTGGCCCTCCCAGTAGCGAGCGAGGATGCTGCGGCCGAACAAAGTCGAATCGCCATCGTGCCGCCGGCGCCAGGTCCCCCCGTTCATATGCCAGAAGACGGAAGACTCCCGTGTGACACTGGCCGAGTGTGAGAACGGGCTGCCGGATGCCGGACGCTTATCTGATACTACGGATCCCGTAGAGGCGGGAAGCAGCCTCGTCTGGGCTACTTCCGCCACCATACGACGCACCTCACCGGCCGGCGTGCGCACGTCGATCACCGAGAAGGAGCCCTGGAGCGGACCGCCGCGGCGACGGACGGCCATCACGTCGCCCACCGCGTCGTCAAGCCGAACCCGGTCCCCCACGGCGTAAGTCTCGTCGGGTGCATACTCGCGAACAGAACTGTCATCGCCCGACGTCGACGATCCTGTCGGGTGCATGGGCCTATCGGGGTCGGTAGAATCGGCTGGCATGGCTTTCTGACGTCGTGATTTCACACGGCCAGTATATCATCGGGGCAGGATGCCCACAAATCGGGAGTGGATCAGTCGCCTGTAGCTTCACCGGCCGCGGCATACCTTCCAACATAGCTCACGTGGCCATTGTCGGCTTTCACCACAATCACCTGCTTCACAGGGTTGTGCACGGCATTGAAGGTCATCTCCCCGGAGATGCCGTCGAAGGTGAGGGACGCCAATGTGCCCGCGACTGTCAGCGGATCTGCAATCCCTGCGTCCCGGATCGCCGTAAACATCAGATCCGCGGCGTCGTAGCTAAGGGTGGCCAGTGCGCCGGGTGGGGCGAGATAGTGCGCCTGATAGTTGCCAACCCATGCCCGGACTGCCGGTGAGGGTTCGTCGGGGAAGAAATGCGTCGTGTAGTAGGCGCCATCTACTGCGGCCAAGTCGAGGCCCGGCGAATCCCAGCCGTCGCTTCCCAATATCGGCCGCAACAGACCGTAGTCCCTGGCCTGAGCGACCAAGAGGTTAGCGACGTCATAGTAGCCTGGTAGATAGAGGAGATCCGGATTGGCCTCACGTACAGGATCCAGGTTCTCAAAGAACGTCTCTGCGTCCTGATCGTAGGCTTCGAGTGCCACGACCTCGCCGCCGGCAGCTTCGAAGGTGTCACGAAATGCCACAGAGAGCGCGGAACCGTAACTGCTGCCGTCAGCGTACATGATCGCGGCCCGCTCCGCCCCCAGCACATCCCGCGCGAACATCGCGGCGGCAGCGCCCTGGTCCGGGTCGGTAACCGGCACGCGGAAGATCGTCGGTCGCACCTCATCATCCCCATCGAGCGTCAACCCCGGGTCCACGGACGCAGGGCTGATCTGCAGCGCGCCCGCAGCGCTGGCAACCTGGGCCACACCCTCGGAGGCATCAGAGCAGACCGCGCCAATGATAAAGGAGACACCTTGGTCAAGAGCCGCCTGAGCGGCGGCGCGTCCCTCAACGTAATCGCACTGACTGTCCTCCAGCACCAACTGGACCTCATTCCCCAACACGCCGCCGCTCGTGTTCCAGGCCTCCGCAGCCAGGATCGCGCCATTACGTACGCTGGCACCCAGCGAAGCGTAATCCCCACTGAACGGGGCGATGATCCCGACCCTCAGGACGTTAGCATCCTGCGGTGAACCGGTACTGCAGCCTGCAAGGAGCAAAGCCACAGCGAGCGCCGCCCCTGACCATCTACGCCATAGTGCTATCACACAGCCTCCGCGCACAGAGGCGGGAAGGCAATAAGCCCTCCCGCCCCCGCGCGAACAACACCGATCGCGTCGCCTCGAGCTTTCGGCGCGATCGAGGGACTACCCACCCAGATACGCGGCGCGCACCTGCGGGTTCTCCGCCAAGTCGCTGGCCGAGCCTTCCAGTTGGATCGAGCCGGTCTCCAGAACGTACCCACGGTTGGCAACCGACAGGGCCATATGGGCATTCTGTTCGACCAACAAGATCGTCACACCCTCCTGGCTGATCTCTTTGATGATGTCGAAAATCTCTTCCACCAGGATAGGCGCGAGCCCCATCGACGGCTCGTCCATCAGTAACAGCCTTGGCTTGGCCATCAGGGCGCGCCCGACTGCCAGCATCTGCTGCTCGCCGCCGGAGAGTGTGCCGCCGGTCTGCGCCAGCCGCTCCTTGAGCCGGGGAAAGAGATGGAACACGTAGTCCATCGTCTCCTCGATCTCAGCCTTATCCTTTCGCGTGAACGCGCCCATCTCAAGGTTCTCCCGCACAGTAAGCGGTGAGAAGATTCTGCGGCCCTCAGGAACCTGAATCAATCCCTTTCGCACGATAGTGCTCGCTTCAGCGCCGGTGATCACCTCACCGTCGTAGATCACCTCGCCACGGTCTACCGGCAGCAGGGACGAGATCGTCCGCAGGGTCGTCGACTTCCCGGCCCCATTGGCGCCGATCAACGTCACCACCTCACCTTCGTCCACATGGAACGAGACACCATGCAGAGCGCGAATCGCACCATATGAGACGTACAGATTGTTCACTTCCAGTAGTGCAGCCATACACTGTCCCTTCGTACTATCCAGCGCTAGATCGTCGCCTGGCGCCCCAAATATGCCTCGATCACCTGGGGATTCGTCCGAACGTCCTGCGGGATCCCGCGAGCGATGACCTCGCCAAAGTCCATCACCGTGATCCATTCGCAGATGTTCATTACCAATCGCATGCGGTGTTCTACCAGGAGCACCGTCAGGTCGAACCGGTCCCGAACGAAGTGGATCAGGTCCATCAACTCATCGATCTCCTGCGGGTTCATCCCTGCTGCCGGCTCGTCCAGGATCAGGAGCTGCGGACGTGCAGCCAGCGCCCGCGCGATCTCCAGCCGACGCTGTAGACCATAGGGCAGACCACCGGCAACCTCATTCTGTCGTGACGCCAGACCGAAGATGTCCAGGAACTCCTGCGCACGCCCCGTCATCTCCTGCTCCTTCTCGTGGAAGCGGCGCGTGTGCAAGATCGAATCCAGGAGTCCGTAGCCTGCGTGAGGGTGATAAGCGATGAGGACATTGTCCAAAACCGAAAGATTGGAGAACAAACGGATGTTCTGGAACGTGCGGGCAATGCCCATTTGGATGATCTCGTGCGACGGCAATCCCACAAGGTCGACCCCGCGAAAACGGATCACACCCTCGCTGGCAGGATAGACCCCGGTCACAAGATTGAAAACTGTGGTCTTGCCTGCCCCATTGGGGCCGATCAAACCGACCAGCTCGCCGTGACGTAGCGTCAGATCGAAGTCGTGGACCGCGCGCAGGCTGCCAAAGAAGTGGGTGACATTGTCGACCTCCAGCACGATCGGCTGTGAGGCCAGTGCCTCTGGTAGGTTATCCGGGCGCCCCATCATGCGGCCACCTCCCCCATCTCACTGTGCGAGGCCGCACCTGGCCCAGAGCCATTTCCCGCAGACCCGTTGGGGTCATCGGTCTTACCGACCCCCTTCAGTAGCGGCGGGAACTTCCTGCGCAGGAAGGGGATCTCGTAGCGTCCCATGAGTCCCTCCGGGCGCAGCAGCATCATCAGCAACAGCACCAACGGATAGACGACGAAACGCCATGTCTCGAAGCCTTCCGGCAGATAGAGCCGCAGTAGTCCCTCCAGCAGGAAAATCCAGATAAACCCGGTGAAGAGCGTACCCGTCATACTCCCGAGTCCACCAAAGACCACGATAATGAGGGGATTGAAGGATTGGATGAAGTTGAACGACTGGGGAACCAGAAACGCTATATCGTGGGCGCGAATGCCGCCGGCTAGCCCGGCGAAGGCACTGCCGATAACGAAGGCCAGCACCTTGGAATTGGCCACATCAATACCCACCAACTCAGCCGCACGCTCGTCCTCACGCACCGAGACGATCGTGCGTCCGGTGCTCGAGTGAAGCAGATTACGCATGACCAGCAACACCAACGCCAGCGAGAAGAAAACCCACGGCCAGGTGGTCCACACGGGGATGCCGATCATACCTCGCGCCCCCTTCATTTCAGGGAACGGAAGAATTGTGTCGGTGTTGTCGAGCAGCACTTTGACGATGATCGTGAAGCCAAGAGTCGCAATACCGAAGTAGTCAGAGCCTAACTCCAGCACCGGCATGCCGAATAGAAAACTGGCAATGGCGGCAAAAGCAGCCCCACCAAGCAGGGCGATGAAGAACACGATCTTGTCCGAAACGGCCGAAGGTATGGCGTGGAGCACCCCGCTCACAACAGGATCGAGCACCGGGACGACAAACCTCACGGTGACAGCAAAAGCCAGGATCGTCGCGATCACGAAGAACGTGAACTTCGTCATCACATTGACGCGGAAGAACGCTGCCAACAGCTTTCGGACGCCCACATAGAAGAGCAACGCCACGAGCGAGCCAAACAGGACAACGACCATGCCCGACGAATCGCCGTGCGTCCAGCGGTAGGTCACATCAGCCGCCGTATATGCACCGATAGCGTAAAACCCGTACTGGCCGAGGGAGAACTGACCGTTGAAACCGTAGATGAGATTCAGGCCCAGGGTGACCATCGTGATGGCAGCACCCCAGAAGATGATGCCGCGCCAGAAGTTGTTCAGCAGCCCGAAACTGAGCGCCAACTGCACCACAATGAAGATCAGCAGGCCGACAACGATGAAGCGCACGTTGGGGTCTTTCAGCAAACCGCCGCGGCGAAGTCTAGTCAGCATACTCTCCTCCTACACTTTCTCCGCCGGTGGTTCACCGAAGATACCCTGTGGCCACACGAGCAGGACGATAATCAGCAACGAGAATGCGATCGCATCGCGCATAGGTGTCGAGATAAACCCTGCAGCCAGAACCTCAGTCTGCCCCATAATCAGCGATCCCACGAAGGCGCCCGGAATGCTCCCGATCCCACCAACGACCGCCGCGACAAAGGCCTTGAGGCCCGGGATAATGCCCATGAGATGATGCACCTGGCGGTACGCGGTCGCGTAGAGCACGCCACCGGCGCCCGCAAGCCCTCCCCCCAGGGCGAAGGTAGCTGCGATCACACCATCCACGTTGATACCCATCAATCGCGCAGCCGCCTTGTCGTAGGCCGCCGCACGCATGGCCTTGCCCAACCGCGTGTTGTTCACCACATACTGAAGCACGACCTGCAGTAGGATCGAGGCCCCCATAATGACGAGGGTGATGTTGGAGGTCGACAGATCCCACACCTTGCCGCCGGTCTCGACGCTAATCCCGGTAAGCGTGAGCACGACCGCCAGGAAGCCACCGAGCTGCAGACCGAAGAGCAACAATGGGTTGCGAAGCTTCTCCTTCGCCAGCGCATCCCCGCGACGGCTGCGCAGGTAGAAGTAACCATAGATCAGCAGTGCGACACCGAAGACCCCCCACAACACCGCCATCAACACTGGCGACACGCTCCCTGCAGAATAGACCGCTACATCGAAGGGGCGGCTATATGTGATGTAGTTGTTCGTGTAGACGAATGGCAGCGCGCCGAAATACTCCAGGAAGAACGAAACCCCGATGGCCGTGATCAGCGCCGCGATGCGCGGCTTGTTCCGTAGCGGGCGATAGGCAAACCGCTCAATAACCACTGCCAAGGCTCCTGAGACGATCATGGAGACAGCGATAACGGTAATGGTACCCACCACCGTCGCCACCCCCTTGGGAATGCCGGGGGCGACCCATGTCAACCACTGATTCAGGTTCAGGGACCCAATCGTATAGAAACTCGTGAATGCGCCGATCATGAAGATGTCACCGTGGGCAAAGTTGATCAGCTTGACGATACCGTAGATCATCGTATAGCCCAATGCAATCAGCGCATAAATGAACCCCAACTGAAGCCCGTTGAGGACCTGCTGCACAAAAACACTCGGATCTTCGAGAAGCGCCCTAATCAGCACAAATAAGACAAACAGACCCAGGAGCCCAAAGATGCCCTGGCTGATGCGATTCAGGAACCTGCCATCCCTGCGGTGTAGCTCGCCGCCGTTGGGTTGCTCTGACCCTGTCGTTGAGACGGGGCGGTGCCCCGTCTGACGCACCCTTGTCTTGCTATCCCCCGTCTTCGAACTCTCCTCCATACTTCTCACCTTCCTCCGCCTTCATCGCAAGGGAAAAGCCAGGGCATTTACGCCTCAGGCAGAATTCGTGCCTGAGATGGCGTCAAGTGACCCCGGCTTTTCCCCCTTTTCTGGGTTAGCTATAGCTCGTCTGAGAACCCTTGCTCGTCTGAGAGCCGTCGCTCGTCTGAGAGCCGTCGCTCGTCTGAGAGCCGTCGCCGGTGTTCGTCGCCCGAGTTACGGTGCGATTGTATCGACGTAGACGATCTGTCCGTTATCGACCTTGAGTACGACGGCAGCCTTGATCGGGTTGTGAGCGGCGTCGTAGGAGATGCTTCCGGACACCACATCGAACGTACCACCCGCCATCGCGTTAGCGACCGCTGTGGGATCCGTCGTGCTGTTGGCGTCCTTCATCGACTGCATCAGGATCGTGGCGGCGTCATAGGCGAGCGCTGCCAGTGCATCCGGGCGGCTACCATACGTGGTCTGGTACTTGGAGACGAAGTCCTGCACGATAGCGCGGGTGTCGTCAGGCGAGAAGTGATTGGTGAAGTATCCACCGTTCACCACGCTGAGGTCCAGATCGGCGGAGTCCCAGCCATCGCCACCGAGCAACGTGGCGGTAATGCCCATCTGCTGCGCCTGTCCGGCGATCAGGTTGACAGTGCTGTAGTAGTCAGGCAGATAGAGCACGTCGGGGTTGGCGGCCTTGACCTTGGTCAGAATCGCCGAGAAGTCCTGATCATCGCCGGTGTAGCTCTCCTGCACGACGATCTGGCCACCTGCGGCCTGGAACTCGCTGATGAAAACCTCGGCCAGACCGCGGACATAGTCATTGCCCTGGTCAAGGAACACTGCTGCCGTCTGTGCTCCCAGGTTATCGATCGCAAACTTCGCGGCGACCTTACCCTGGAAGGGATCGATAAAGCAGGCGCGGAAGACCGTCGGCTTGGTGGAACCATCCTCTGCAACGGTCACACCGGGGTTCGTGGAGGTGGGGGTGATCTGCAGCACGTTCTTCGCCACCGCGATTTCCGATATGGGGATGGAAGCGCTGGAGCAAACCTCGCCAATGATGAACTTCACACCATCCTGGTCAATGACTTTGTTGGCTGCGCTGACGGCAGCTTCCGGGCTGCACTGACTGTCCTCGACGACGACCTCGACCTGCTTGCCGAGAACGCCGCCGTTGGCATTCCATTCATCAATCGCCATCATCGCGCCATCGCGCGTGGACTGGCCAAACGTTGCGACGTCACCGCTTAGTGGGGCCAGGATCGCGACCTTGACGGTCTGACCGCCACTGGCACCACAGGCACTGAGTGCCACCATCGCCACCAACAACAACCCGATGAGGATTTTGCGGGTACGCATCTAACTCTCCTCCTGATGAGATTTTGGGTACGACATTACTGGGGCACGAAACTACGACCTTGACCGATCCTTTGGATTACGCTCCGTGGCTCACCCCCTGTCTCAGAGATTTGTGATTCGTCTCCCAACAAACGGGCACAAACCAAACATCCCCCATTCTACCGACTTTGCTGTCAAGTGTCAAATTTGACCTTGTGATGATGTCGAATATAATGTCCGGGAGTGTTCATGGTCCGTGCGCCGTTGCCGGCCAAGCGCACTTCGGCCTCACCTCCGGGTAGGCAAGGCGCGGAGCACGGGAAGAGCAATGCGGCAAATTATAGCATGCATAGATGTGTCTCACAAGGAGTCTGAGATGTCGAAACTGAAGCTGCCGATGGTCGTGCTGCTGATCCTTCAGGTCCTCGCATTCCTGATCTACCCCCTGAGTTACTTCCAGCGCGCTCCGCAGGCAGCGGTACTACCGCCTGGGTTCCTGCTGCTCTTCATCTTGGCACTGATTGGCGTCAACACCGGCACCCTATCAACCGAGGGAGGGCGCAACCTCCTTATTTTCGTGCAGGGCCTCAATATCACGGTGCGTATGATGACACTGATGCCCAATCTACGGACTGCCAACGGCGACTGGGCTTGGGCACTCTTGGTCGCGCAAGTCCTTGGCATGGCGCTCTCCTGGTACGTGATGGGCGAAATAGAAAAGAGGCCGCTCTCGGAATTGCGAATCAGGAAAACTGCGTAAGCTTGCTGGCGTATGGCGTCCCTGGGGTGGTGTTTGACAATCCACCCATTTGGGCTAGAATGCGTGTTCGTTGCCCATACTGAGAGGCCGCCGTGTTGCGGCCTCTTTGATTGACGCACGAGATGCGGCGAACGAGGGTGCGCCGTCAGTCGGAGTACGAGTACTACGGAGGAGAATGTAATGAAGGCGATAGAACTCCGCGCACAACCGCGGACACTGATCGGCAAGAAGGTCAAGCTCTTGCGTCACCAGGAAGTCGTCCCGGGTGTCGTTTACGGTCGACACATCGAACCAGTTGCCGTTCAGTTCAACGCTAGGGAGCTGATGAGCGCGCTGCACCAGGCGGGGACAAGCGCCGCGGTTCAACTGGAACTGGAGGGCATAGACGAGCCATATCTCGCGATTTTCCGCGACATCCAGCATCATCCGATCCGCCGCGAGGTCTCACACGTGGACCTTCAGGCACTTAGCCTGGACGAGACCGTCCGGGTGCCGGTGAACGTCGTGGTCGTCGGCACGGCACCGGCAACCGTAGAGGGCGACGGTGTGCTTATGCAGCTGTTGACCGAGCTGGAGATCGAGGCGCTCCCGACAGCGCTGATCGCCGTAATTGAGATTGACGTCTCAGGAATGCTTGAGGTAGGCGACACCATCACCGTTGGCGACATCGCCATCCCCGAGGGAGTCACCATCCTGACGCCCGCAAATGAGACCATTGTCCAGATCTCATACCAGGTCGAAGAGGCTCTCGAAGTTGCTGAGGAAGTGCCGCTCGAGGGCGCGCTGGGCGTCGTGGGCGCCCGTGGTGAGAGCGCGGCAGGTGAACTCGAGGAGACTGAGGAAGAATAGGTCGGTCTCCGATACCGTCTTTAAGCAAACAGGCGGGGCTACGTAGCCCCGCCTGTTTCGTTATATTCACCGGAAATCCGCATTCCAGGCCCTTCAGAAGTCCGCGTTAGTACCCGAGGCTGCGCGAGATAGCGTGCGCGGATCTCAACAAGCCACGAAGCAAGCTCTCAGTCGTCGCCTCGGTCGCGCGGTATTCGGGCACGCTCACGGTGAGAGCCGCCACGATGCGTGCTAGTTGGTCCCGGACTGGTGCCGCGATCTCCAGTAGGTCGGACATCCATTCCCCCCTGACAACAGCGTAGCCGCGGGTACGCACGGCTTCCAGGTCGCCCTCGTTTTCCGAACTGGCGCCGGCGCCGGAGAGGCCGTTGAGCGTCACGCCATCAGCGCCGAAAGCCGCCAGCACGCGACCGCCGGCACTTGTCATTAGCGGAACGGGTTGGCCGGCACGCCGCACGACACGGACCGGGTGCCGTCCCGCCACTGTATGCTGGTCAAAACAGAGACCGTCCCGCACCACGACCAGGCTTACGGTCTCCCCGGTCTCATCGGCCAGCGCCCGCATCTCTTCCGTGGCGATGACAGAGAGATCAAGTGAGGCCAACACGACTTCCGCCATTGTGAGTACCCTGGTCCCGAGACGGTACTTGCCCGTCCCGGGCACCTGAGCCACGAGTTCCTCGTCGCGGAGGGCCGTCAATAGCCGCGAGACCGTGCTCTTGTGCAACCCGAGTTCACGGCTGAGATCGGTAACACCGAGCTCGGGATGCTCGCGAGAGAAGCACGCCAAGATGCGAGAAGCACGCTGTACGGACTGTACCGCGCTCTCCGTACCCACTCCTGCCGGCGTTCTCCGCCAGACGGTCGCTTCCCCACTCCCCATGCGGCAGCACCTCTAAACTAATCTACCGAGTCGACGTCCTACCAGCGATTCTGGCTGTGGCGGCGCTTGCGCTCTGCCCGACGGGCGCGCGCAATGCCCTTTCGCTTGGCAATCCGCTCTTCCTCGCCTTTGGTCAGATAGTAGCGGCGTCTTCTAAGCTCGCTCAGGATGCGATCTCGGGATACCTTGTTTCGGAACCGCTTGATCAAACTCTCACTTGATTCGTTGTCACGTCTCACAACATATGTCATTCGCTTAACCTCCATAATCTAGCTTGGTTCTCCGCGGAGCACATCTGCCCCACGCCACCCCACGTACCATTTCATGGAACGTAGTCCCACATACTGGTACACGTACCATACCATAATCGCAGCATCAGTCAAGGCTGAATGAATCCTTGACTGTGGTGCCCGGGTGTGGTATTATATATCAGATCGATATATATAGATTCGTTAGGGCGGCAAGGTCAATGACAATCAAGTACGTAATCCTCGGCTTGTTGGCGCAAGGTTCTATGTCGGGCTACGATATCAAGCGCGTCTTCAAGGACCTCGGCTGGATGATCGAATCGCCCAGTTACGGCACCCTCTATCCAACGTTACATGCCCTGTTGAATGAGGGGCTTGTCACTATGGATGTCGAGCCCGGACAGGGAACGCCGCAGCGCAAAATCTATACGCTCACACAGGGCGGGCACAAGGCTATGCGCGCGTGGCTAACCGACCCGACATTACCCGAGCTCTCGATCAGAGCTTTTGCACGGCGCCTCATCCTGGCGGACAGCCTATCTCAGGACGAGTTGCGCCAGCACCTTTCACGTCGACGCACACAGGTCGGGCGCTATTTGCAGGGGAGCGACGATGGTCAAGACGAGGACCACCTTGACGAGGAGGAGCAAAAGCCGACGCCCACCCTGGGGAGATATCTCGTCCGCGACTACGGGCTCGCCCTTGCTAAGGCGGAGCTTGCCTGGCTGGACGTCCGGTTAGCGGCGCTCTCGTAAGCTCGTTCTGAATGTACCTCAGGAGGCAAGAATGTTCAATGTAGGAGATGCAGTTTACCACCCGATCAACGGGGCCGGGATCATCGCGAATCTCCAGCGTATGCCAACGCTGAAAATAGGACAGGAGTTCTACAAGATCCGGATGCTAGCCAGCACCAAGACCACGTTACTGGTGCCTGTCGGAAGAGCCGGCGAACTTGGGCTCCGACTGGCGGCGACCAGAGACCAGGTGGTTGACGTGCTGAGCTTGCTCGCGTCCAGACCTGTCGACCTCCCCCAAGAGCACAGGGCGCGTTACGAGATGTGTGAGGAGAAGCTCGATGCCGCTGATATTATGCAGACGGCAGAGGTCGTGCGTGATCTGTCCTGGCGACGGATTCAGCATGACACACTTAATGTGCCTGGACGTCGCATCTTCATGAAGGCGATGGCGCTCCTCGCAGGAGAGTTGGCCGTCGCCCAAGATGTAACCTTGGCTGAAGCGGAGGGTCAGATCGACGAGATCCTTCAGCGACAGACCTTGGTCCGCGAGACAACGGTCACCCAGGCGACGGACGCTGGATGAGTATGAGCAGCAAGATCGGGAGGCTGGAGGCACTAGGGCGCCTCCAGTCGTCGGCTGGGTCAGGACATCGGTGGCGTCATCGCAACGCATCGCCGGAAGCTGGCTGTCAGCACCAGAGGAGGTCTAGACTGAATGGCAAAACAAGAGAAGATTGAGATGATGGGCACCGTAACCGAAGCCCTCAAAGGCACGAAGTTCCGTGTAGAACTGGAGAACGGTCACGAGGTGATGGGGTATCTGAGCGGCAAGATGCGACGTTACTACATTCGCATTCTGCTTGGAGACACGGTCAAAGTCGAGCTCTCGCCCTACGATTTGGATCGCGGTCGCATCGTCTACCGTTACAAGCGGCAGATTCGCCAACGGGTGTAGCGCCAGATCCCGGGCAGCCAATCTGAACTACACCAACTGAAGCGGGCCGGAGCTCATGAGCTCCGGCCCGCTTCAGTTGGTGTGTCAGAATACTCGCGCCTTACCCAGTCGTGCTTATTCCTCTTCCGTCTTGGCGTGGGCGATAAGCTGCTCCGCCAACTGCGACGGCACGACATCGTAACGCACGAACGTCATCGAGTAGAGCCCACGTGCCTGTGTAATTGCGCGCAAGTTAGTGGCGTATTGCTGCATCTCGGCAAGAGGTGCCTCGGCCGTGATGATGGCCTTGTTCCCTTCCTGGCCCATGCCCTGAACCCGCCCGCGACGTGTGTTCAGATCGGACATGACAGCACCGGCATACTCCTCAGGCACAGTAATCGTGTACAGGTAGATCGGCTCAAGGAGCACAGGGCGCGCCGAGCGGAAAGCTTCCTTGAAAGCCTCTCGTCCGGCGATCTGAAAGGCGATATCCTTCGAGTCCACGGGGTGTTCCTTGCCATCGGTGACTGCAGCCCGCACGTCCACTATGGGGTAACCGGCCAAGATGCCCTGCGTCATCACCTGCTTGACGCCTTTCTCAACCGAGGGTTGGAAGGACGTGGAGATATGCCCACCATAGACCTCCCACACATAGTCGAACCCCTCATCGCGCGGCGTCGGCTCCACACGCATATGGACCTCGGCGAACTGGCCGGCGCCACCGGACTGCTTCTTGTGACGATACTGGGACGTTCCGGCCACCGTTACGGTCTCCCTGTAGGGTACCCGAGGCGTGTGAGCCTCAAGCGCGACGTTGAACCGAGACTTCATACGGCGCACGGCCGTCTCAACGTGGGCGTCGCCCATCCCGGAGAGAATCGTTTCGTTAGTCGACGGGTCCTGACGCCACCGCAGCGTGGGGTCCTCCTCACATATACGGCTGAGCGTCTGCCCCATCTTCGCCGTGTCGGCCTTCGTGACCGGTGAAATGGCCACGCTGTACAACGGATCAGGGAAGATCGGGCCACGCAGCACGACCGTGTGCCCCTTGCTGCACAGAGTGTCGCCCGTCAGCGCCTCGGCCAGCTTCGTCACCGCACCGATATCTCCGGCGTGTAGAGTGTCAACAGACTCTTGCTGATTGCCGCGCATCACGTAGAGCTGACTCAGGCGCTCAGATTCCTCCGTCCGCGGGTTCCACACAATATCCCCCGCACTCAACTGGCCACCATAGACCTTGAAGTTGCTGATCTTGCCGACGTAGGCGTCGGCCGTCGTCTTGAAGATGAGCAGCGCCAGCGGGGAGGCATCACTGATCTCCACCGTCGTCTCGCTCTGAGCACCCTGGGCCACGAAACTCCGGCCCACCGGTGAAGGAGCGATACTCACCAACAAGTCCATCAGCGCACCGAGGCCGATCATCTCGCTTCCACCGGCGCCGGCCAATACCGGAACCCAGTCGCCGCCCGCGATAACTGCGCGCAAACCGTTCGCGATTTGCTCCGCCGTAATCTCCTCGTCCTCAAAGTACTTCATCATCAGTTCTTCATCGGCTTCGACGGCCGCTTCGACGATCTGTGTATAGAGCTCCTCGACACGATCTGCCATGTCAGCCGGGACATCCGCAGGTTGGCTGTCAGAACCCATATAAGCTTTACGCTCAAGCACATTCACGACGCCCTGGAACTGGTCCTGAGCCCCGATCGGGAGCATAAGCGGTAGAAATTGCGCATCAAACGTCTCATTGAGCGAGGCCAGCGCCTTGTCGAAGCTCGCGTTCTCGCGATCCATCTTATTAACCACCACCGCGCGCGGCAGCGCCTCGTCATCAGCATATCCCCACGTTAGCTCCGTGCCCACTTCGACCCCCGCAGCCGCATCGATCACGACCAGCGCCAGTTCTGCCGCACGCAGCCCGCTCCGGACCTCACCGACGAAGTCGGTGTATCCCGGCGTGTCGATGAGATTGAACTTGGTCTTCTTCCATTCGATGGGGGCCATTGCCATGCTTAGCGAGATCTGGCGGCGGATCTCCTCTTCGTCAAAGTCGGTGGTCGCCGACCCCTCTTCCACCTTGCCTCGACGGCTAATGGCCTTGCTCAAGAAGAGCATTGCCTCCACCATAGTGGTCTTCCCAGATGATCCGTGGCCGATGAGGGCGATATTCCGGATGTTCTCCGTGGTATAAGCTTTCATCTACTCTTCCTCCAGGATTTTTTACTCGTATTCAGCCTGACGCATAATCGACCAGACCTGAGCCGTCGCGCGCTCACTAGACATGCAAAAACGGCCGCAGGGCCGTCAAGGTACGATGGATGTACGGAACCGTATTGTAAAGGGATCCGCCTCAAAGTCAACGTTTCAACGCAGAACCCTGTGGGAGCACGGAAGGCTGCACAAGGTTAGATCTCAGCGGGCTCTCGACCTTCCTCCGACAGCAAAAACTCCTGGAATACCTGATTCCCAAGCAGACGTCCGCGGGCTGTTAGGCGCAGCCGTTCCCCATCCCAGGAGAGGAGACCGTAGGCAACCCAACGGCCAATCACGTCCGAATATAGATCCGACAGATGAAGCCCGAAGGCCGCGTGGAAGCGAGCATCGGAGACCCCCTCGGCCAAACGCAAGCCCATCATCATCGTTTCGCCGTAAACCATCGCCGGCAACAACACGTCGTCACCATATCCCCTCAGGCTCTCACTTCGCATGGCATTGATGTAAGCCCGCGGATGAGGCAAATTGCTCCACCGGCGACCGTGAAACCAGGAATGAGCCCCGGCCCCCAGCCCGATCCACGGCTCATTGCGCCAGTAGATCAGATTGTGGGCAGATATATGCGGCCCGATCTCCTCGGTGAACCCATCCGGCGGCATGCTCCAGACCTCCGGAGGAGCCCCTGTCCCCCGCGCCCAGTTAGAGATTTCGTACTGCCAGAATCCCGCCGCGTGGAGCAGATCCGAGGCCGCCTCGTACATATCTGCAGCCAGGTCCGCGTCCGGCTGTGGAACGTCGTGAAGCGCCAACGTCTCCGCCAGTGGCGTGCCGGGTTCCAGTGTCAGCGCGTAGAGGGAAAGGTGGTCAGGGGCCAGGTCGAGGCATCGCTCCACCGTCTCGACCCAGTCATCCAACGATTGTCCGGGCAATCCGAACATCAAGTCCAGGTTGATATTGTCGAAGCCGGCCGTGCGAGCCAGGGTGTAGGTCTCAACTCCCTCCTGCCATGTGTGGATCCGCCCCAGGAGCAGGAGTTCACGGCTGTGCGACGATTGCACGCCCAGGCTCAGCCGGGTGACCCCGATATCGCGCAGGCCATCAAGATACTCAGCGGTCAATGTACCCGGGTTGGCTTCCAGCGTCACCTCGGCACTCCAAGGTAGATGCAGTGAGCGGCGAACGGCAGCCACGAGGGCACCCACATTGTCGAGGTGCAAGAGAGAGGGTGTGCCGCCACCGAAATAGAGCGTACGAGCTCGAACGCTGATCACACGCTCGGCCCGGAGGTCTATCTCATGCGTCAGTGCTGCGACGTAAGCATCCTCCAGCCCAAGGAGACCCGTATACGTGTTGAAGTCACAGTAGGTGCAACGCTGAAGGCAGAACGGCACATGCAAGTAGATCCCCGCCTGGACTGCAACCTCGCCCTGGACCACACGTCTCATGCCACAGCCTCGTGGAGAACGTCATGGGCAAACGGGGCCTCCCGGAACGCCTCACGATCGTGAATCAAGTGGAGTTTTCGGGCCCGAGCCAGGCGTTTGAAGGCCGCCTCGGCGGAGTATGCATCCTGTCGGCTGGAGAAGCACCACACCGCGACGAGCGTGACGGGAAGGTGCGCCCTTGTATAGCGTCCGCCGCGTCCGGCTTCATGCTCGGAAAGCCGTCGAGACACATCGTTGGTCATCCCCGTGTAGAGTGAGGCATCATCGCACCTCAACACATAGACATACCAATTCACGCCCATTGGACCCGGAGTATACCGTGACACCGGTCCGAAATCAATCTTGGATTTCTCCCCAGTAGGGCGCTTGACGGTATCCTGTTCCCCACTAGAATGCGAGCGAGGGATTCGGCCCACCACGGGCTGCAGCCCACGTCGGGGAGCTCGTCCTCCGTAACGGGAGGGACGCTTCACCTCCTCTACTCCATTGGAGTGCGACACCGATGACCCATACGGAACTAGGGATTGGGATGCAATGATTGAGTCGGCCGGCATACTCGAGAACGACGAGCTCCATCCAACAAGACACACCATACCGACCTGGCTCTTCCTGTTGCTCTACGGGATCTGCCTCATGTCGATCGTACTCGCAACGCACCTACTCTCGCTGAGTGTTGCGTTCCTCTATCTCCTGACGCCATTCTGCATTCTGGCAGCGACGGTCTATCCACGTTGGGTCTATCTCTTGGCCCTTGGTCTATTGGGTGCCGGCGGCCTGTGGGTCGACTCCGGAAGCGAGAGAGGCCTCTGGACAGGAGTGCTGATGACGGCGATTGCGGTCATCGTAGGCATCGTTGTTGCCGAGGCCGTGTACCGCTGGGCCGCCGGATACAACCGCATGGTCTCTCGCCTGCGGACGCAACGCGACTTTGTCGAGAGCTTGGTCAACACCGCCCAGGCTATCATTGTCCTTCTTGATCCCCAGGGCAGGATCATCTGGTATAACCAGGTGACTGAAGGCTTGCTTGGGTACAGCCTGGACAAAGTCAGAGGGCAAGACTGGGTAGAGACCTTTGTGCCCGCGCCCTTCAGGGACGAGATCCGCGAGCGTGTGCGTCGGTCAGCGCATGGTCAATCCGTCCCAAGGTGTGGAGAACCCCATCACGATCCGCAACGGCGAGCAACGTCATATCATCTGGTACGGGCGCCCCCTAGTGAGCGACACCGGAGAAGGACCGTCAGGGCTACTGGCGATTGGGTACGATATTACCGAGCGTAGGGCTGCCGAAGCCGAGCTGGAGCGCCAAGCGGCCGAGTTGACGCTATTGAGCGACGTCGAGCGCGAGATCGCGCGCGAACTGGACTACGATGCACTCCAGCAGCGGACGGCGGAGCTGATTCAGACCACCTTTGGATACGATCATGTCGTGATCCTTGCCGTGGACCGCGACCGGGGCCTGGCCCATATGGTTGCGCGCGCCGGCGAGCTCGCCGCGCTGTTTCCCTCGGAGCACACTCAGAAGCTCTCAGAAGGGCTGGTGGGCTTGGTTTGCCGCCAGGGTCAGTCCGTTCTGGTCAATGATGTCGCGAAAGACTCCCGTTACATGAATGCCTACCCCGGCCGGGTTCCCACGCAATCGGAACTCTGCGTGCCGATATGGGTCGGCGGGGAGGTCGTCGCCGCCATGGACATACAGGATGCGCGCAAGAATGCGTTCAGGGCCAAGGATCTCGCCATTCTGGAAGCCCTGGCCGACCAACTGGCCGTCGCCCTTACCAACGCACGGCTCTATGCGGCGCTTCAGGAAGAACTGGGAGAACGATTGCGCGCCGAGGCAGCATTGCGAGAGAGCCAGGAACGCCTCAATCTGGCTCTGGAGGGAGGGGACTTGGGCCTCTGGACCTATGACTTGTCCACGCGATCAAGCTACTGCTCGGCGCAATGGACCGCGAGGTTCGGATTCGGGTCCGATGAGCCGTCACCTGACCACGCGGGTTGGCTGGCGCCGATTCACCCCGACGACCGCGCGCGAGCAGCAGCGGACGTCGGCGAGTGCCTGCGTGGTGAGGGCTCGGAGCAGATGAGCTCCGAGTACCGGCTGAGGACACAGGATGGGGTATGGCGATGGGTGCTTGTCAGGGGGGGCGTGGCCACACGCGACCGCGCAGGCTCCCCACTACAGTTGTCCGGCACGTTGATGGACATCACGGCTCGAAAGCGTGCGGAGATAGCGTTGCGCGATCTGAACGTGACGCTGGAAGCCCAAGTCGCCGCCCGCACCGCAGAACTGCAGGCGGAGCGAGACAAGTCGGCTGCGATCCTGGAGACGACGGCGGATGCAATTGCACTCGTGGACCGCGAACTCCGAGTCTCCTACGTCAATCCTGCCTTCGAAACGTTAACCGGTTACACATCGGCCGAGGCGCTCGGCCGCAGAATCCGAGACTTGATCGTGCCGCCTGATGTCAGCGGCGACATCGTCGACGGCATGCGTAGAACGATGAGGACCGAGGAACCCTTTACCGGCGAACTACAGTTCAAGCGCAATGACGGCCGGACCTATGACGTGCTGCTTCAGATTGCCCCGGTGCGTGCCCCGGATGGCATAGTCTCCGGTTATCTCACAAGCCATCGCGATATCAGCGGGATCAAGCGTCTGCAGCGCATGCAGACGCGGTTCATCAGCAACGTTTCGCACGAACTCAGAACGCCGATTGCAGTCCTGAAACTCTATACTGACATGCTGCCGGCGGCCCCGATTGAGAAACGCGCTGACTACGAGCGCGCCCTGCAGGTGGAGACCGAGCACCTAACCAATCTCGTCGAAGATATTCTGCGCATCAACTCGCTGAGTGCGGATGGGCTGCAGGTTGACCGGCGCCCGCTCGGGCTGAATGACCTGGTGCGCTCGGTCGCCGACGAGCTGCATCAGCCGTCGGCGCGAAAGGATGGACCTGAGGTCGTGCTCGACTTGTCAGAGAAGGAACTGTTCGTCCAGGGCAACCCGGTGTGGCTATCTGAGGCCATCCGGCACCTGACGGACAATGCCAGCCGCGCGACGGCCCCTGACGGCACGATCACGTTGTACACGGCTACACACCTTGACGCGGACAAGACCTGGGCCACGGTAACGGTAAGTGACACGGGCACCGACATTTCGGAGGCCGAACAGGGTCTCATCTTCGATCGGTTTTACCGTGGCCAGCCCTTTGGCGATGGCCAGATCCCGGGCGCCGGCCTCGGCCTGAGCATCGTGAAAGCCATCGTCGAACTACACGGTGGGAGCACTTCCTTCTGGAGCAGGCCGGGAACGGGCAGCGCCTTCACCTTTTGGCTGCCGCTTAGCGAGGGGTCGCCAGAATCTCCTCGCCTCAAGGAGTGATTCATGACCCTACGTCGTACCGTTCTGTGCCTGACCTGTGTCGCGATTGCTGTTCTGCTCTTCATTGCCGTGACGACGATCATCGAAGGACCTGTGGCAGCCAACGCATCTTCCGGGCAAGTTGCATCACCCACCGCGCTGTCGCCGCAGAGGGCAGGAACCCTGACCCCGTCCGTGTACGTGCCCCTTGTGACGTATCACGAGGTGATAGTCCCGCCGGTCTGGGTAACCGCCGCGCTGATCAATGGCGGATTTGAGGCCAACTGGGACGAAGCCCCCTCCCACGATGTCATCATCGTGGACACCGACGGCACAACTACCGAGGACACCCGCGACAATATCCTTACGCCGCCCGGGTGGGTCACCTGGTTCCGGCAGGGCCTCGCACATGTGGAGGATAACGGCGACAAGACCTACTGGGGCCAGCCGGAAGCATACGCTGTGCGACACACCAATCCGGACAGGATGCACAGCGGGACCCAAGGGCAAATGCTCTACACCGTCTGGAGAATCCACGACGCGGGCTTCCTACAGCAGATCGAGGTGATCACGGGCCAGCAAGTGCGGCTCAACGGGTGGGGCCACGCATGGTCCAACAACGAGGGAGCTCCGCCGGCCCCACTACCCAATCCCGATAATCCCTATTGGAGCGAGGGCAGCCACGTGGGATTCAACCAGTTCCACGCGCTTGAGGGAACTGAAGGCCTGGACGGCGGTGACATGAACTTTCTGCTTCGTCTGGGCATCGATCCCACCGGTGGAAGAGATCCTGGCGCCGACACGGTCGTCTGGGGAGCTGGGGCACACATCTACAACGGCTTCTGGCCAGTGCCAGAGATCACAGCCACCGCTGAGGCGCCGACGATCACGGTCTTTCTGCGATCGACGACACTGTGGCGCTTCAAGCACAACAACGTCTATTGGGACGATATCCAACTCGAGGTGCTGCCCTAGAGGACGAGGGGAAAGCGACGCCCACCTATCTCCCGCCCGGTGATCCCGCCGCCTGAGATCGCGCCACGCCTCTACACCACGTGGGGTCCTACTCCAGAGATGATGGCGGTCAGGTATTGCGGGAGGGCATCACAGTGGACATGTTCGCAGTCAAAGTCCATCAGGACATCGTGACGCGCCCAAAATCAGCCTGCGTATGGGGCGTAGGCGTCTACGATGACCCGTCGGTCGCGCGCGAGTACGCGCTCAACGATGGCGACATGGTGGAGCTGCGCACCTAGCGCCCACTCTACCGACATCCTATCCGCTTTGCACTGAGTTTGGAGGAAACCATGCTGGCTGCCGTGCTCAAAAACTTCGACAGGCTCGAACTGGAAGATGTGCCGATCCCGGTGCCGGGTACCGGCGAGGTCGTCGTGCGCATCAAGGCATGCGGGATCTGCGCGACCGACGTCAAGGCCATCAAGGGGATCCGGCGCAACGTGACGTTCCCTTTCATCCCGGGCCACGAGCCTTCGGGCATCGTCGCCCGTGTGGGGCCGGGCGTAACGCACTTCAAAGAGGGCGATCCCGTGATCGTTCAGCCCTCAGGCTATTGTGGTGTGTGCCGTCACTGCCGCGAGGGAAACACCCACTACTGCGAACACGCATTCACCACCGGTGGCGATGGGCCTGATGACGTGTGGCCGGGCGCATTCGCCCAGTACATGCGCACCCGCGCCAACACCCTTTTCGACAAGCCGGAGAGCCTTAGCTTCGATGCTGCGGCACTGACGGAGCCGCTTTCAGGAGCCTGGAAAGGCGTGATCCAGTATAGCCAGATGCAGGTTGGCGACGACGTGGTTGTGATCGGTGTGGGCAGTATCGGGCTCCTCTGCCTGATGGTAGCGCGCGCTGCAGGAGCCGGGCGGTTGATTGCCGTGGACCCAAGTTCGCACGCCCGGCAACACGCACTCGAACTAGGCGCCACTCACGCGATTGATCCGGTGACCGAGGACACTCACTACCGTGTCTACGAGATCCTGCCGGACGGCCCCGATCTGGTGGTCGAAGCTGCAGGCCCAATCGAGGCCGTAGAGCTCATGGTAGACCTGCGGCGCCGAGGGACGCACTGGAACGTCTTTGGCATCACAACCCACGAGACCTTCGAGCTGGACGGTGGCAGAACCCACTTCCTTGAGGCCAGGATGGATGCCAGTTTCGGCACCACGCCGCTGGCTATGGCAAAGGCCATCCGGTTGATGGAGCGCGGCGTGATCGACGTCGAGCGGATCATCACACATCGCTTCCCACTGAGCGAGATCCACGCGGCGCTCGACGTGATGTCAAAGCCGGATCGCAACAAGGTTATCATCCAGCCGTGATGTAGGAGGCGGATCGGTAACCAGGGTCCGCGTACCAGAGCACCTGTCGAGCATCCAACGTTTATCAGATCCCGGTGCTGCGTCGCTCCACGACCAAGTGGCGATGCTTGATGCAGGAGATTACCGGCCGGCACTTGATGAACGTAGCGTGAATGGGGCCGGCCTACCGTGGGAGCGGCGCTTTGCCCGGATCAACCCCGCGTACTTCGACATGGCCGATCTGCGCATTCGCTGGCTCGTGCGGAACGGCCTCGTGCCGTACATCGTGGGATGCTGGGGGCTGCTATCTGCCACTACTCGGCGTCGAGCGTGCGGATGGGCTCTTCGCGGCGAGCATCCCAGGCGAGGTCCGCGTCATCTACTTCTACCGGCCTATGATGCCATACGCATGTCACGTTTCGGATGTGCGACCTCGAGCCGCAGATGCCGAGGCCGCCCCAGGTATGACGCCCACCTTCGCCCGTTCGCAGGTTGCTCTCGTCGCTGGCGAGGCTATACTAAAATCATGGGTCAGCAACCGCTATGACACTCAAAACCAGGCATCAGCACGGTGAGATGAACGATCAGCCGGATACGACCGACGCTGGAGACGCTGCGCGTCGGCTGCGCCTCGAGAACGTAGCGCTACGGCGCGAACTCGACGAGTTCCGGGCACTCTTCAACAGTCTTCCCCTCGGCATCTACCGCACGACACCCGATGGGCAGATCTTGCTCGCCAACGAAACGGTGGCTCAGCTATTGGGCGCTCCCGTTGACGGCGATACCAGCCTTCTCGAACGCGCTATGCAGGTGCATCAGATCGGCTGCGCTCGCGGGACCTTCCGAGAGACGCTGGAACGTGATGGTGAAGTGCGGGACTTTGAGGATGCCGTGGGCGATCCGGCCGGCGGGTCCCGATACATCAAGGAAAACGCGCGAATCGTGCGTGGCACAGACGGCATGCCGCTCTACTACGAATGTACGCTTGAGGACGTCACTCAGCGCCGCGAAGCAGAAGCGGCCCTGCGCGCCAGCGAGGAGCGCTACCGATCTGTTGTGGAGCAGTCGCCCGCCGGCATCCTGCTGATCGACGACCACCTGCATATCGTCTACGCCAACGACGAGACGTGCTACATCCTCGGCCGCACGCGTACCGAGGTGTTAGGGCACGAGTTTCCCGAGTTCGTCCATCGCGACGATGTAGAGTTGATGCGCGACCGCTACTTCCGAAGGCAGGCTGGAGAGGTCGTGCCGCCAAGGTATGAGACACGCATCCTGCGCCCCGATGGGGAGGTCCGCCACCTTGTCCTTAGCGCAACAACCTACCGTAACTCATCTGATTCAACGCGGACCGTGGCCCAGATCCTGGACATCACCGAGCGAACCAAGGCCGAGCAGGTTCTCCGCGACTATGCGTCTGAACTGGAGGTCCGTAACACGGAGCTGGATGCCTTTGCCGACTCCGTAGCTCACGATCTCCGTAGCCCGCTGGGGGCGATCGTCGGTTTCGCCGAAACACTGCAAGAGGAGGACGGCAAATTAACCGCCGCGGAGACGCGCCAGGCCGTGAAAACTATCGCCAGGATGGGGCGCAAGATGGATGCCATCATCGAGGCCCTCCTGCTCTTTGCCCGCATCCGCAAGACTGCCGTCAAACCCGAGCCCGTCGATATGGGTCCGCTCGTTGAAGAGGTCCTCCATCGTCTCGCCGACACCATCACGGCGAATCGGGCCGAGTTGGTCGTCCCCTCTCACTGGCCGCTGGCACTGGGCTATGGGCCTTGGCTAGAGGAAGTGTGGGCGAACTACATCAGCAATGCGATCTCGTATGGCGGATCGCCACCCAGAATCGAGCTAGGTGCCAATCTGATAGCCAAGGGGTACGTCCGCTTCTGGGTGCATGACAACGGAGATGGCATCACGCCGAAGATGAAGGAACGTCTCTTCGGAAGCTTTATCCAACAGGACGTGGCCCACGGGCACGGGTTGGGGTTATCGATCGTCAAGCGCATCGTCGACAAGCTGGACGGGTACGTTGGGGTCGAGAGCTCCGCCGTACCGGGTGAGGGAAGCACTTTCAGCTTCGACCTTCCCGCCGCTATCATCGCCTGACCGGCGAGCGAGGGCCCGCAGGTAGGAGGTAGGCTGCTCTCGTCAGATCACTCCTGAGGCAACCGGAATCCCTGTCTCTCTGCACGGTGAGCCCCCATCGTAGCGGCATTGCCATAGATTCGCGATATGACCGCGTGAGCGACGGGTCTCGGGGCGATCCGACTGGCGACTGCAACCATCCGGTTGAGGGCGCCGGGGATGATCACCGCCTTGCCTGAGAACATACCGGCAGCGCCGGCCCGCGCGACCCTTTCGGCGCTCGTCGCCGTGATCTTGGCTGCGACCCCGCCGGCCTGGATCTTCCGGATGCTGGCCTCCGTGGTCGGGATCCCGCCAGGACACAGAACGCTCACACTCACCGTCGATTTCCGCAGTTCTTCTCGCAACCCGAGACTGAAGCTCATAACAAAAGCCTTCGTCGGCGCGTAGACCGTCTGATAGGGCATGGGGAAAAAAGCCGCGAGGCTTGCCACGTTGAGCACATAGCCGCGCCGGCGACGCTGCAGTTCGGGCAACATCAGTCGTGTGATCTGGACGAGCGCGAGGTTGTTGAGCAGAATGCATCCGGCGTTCTCACGAAGCGACGAGTCCTCAAACCGGTGGTTATAGCTTACCCCTGCATTGTTTACCACAGCGGACACCGGCAGTGCTTGGCCTTCAACCCAGTTCACGAGGCGCTCTGGTGCGTCAGGTTCCGCCAGATCTAGGCCGAAGGCAAAGGTGTTGACGCCATACCTGTCGGCGACGGAGGCCGCGGCGTCCTCAAGTTCCGGCGCAGGCAGAGCCACCATGAGCAAGTTCATCCCAAGCTCCGCAAGCACCTCGGCGAAGGCGAGGCCCAATCCGCGGCTCGCACCTGTGACCAGCGCACAGGTATCAGCTTCGGACACCGGGACAGCACGCCTGCCGAATAGTTGCCCGGCACGATCACGCCTCTGCATCATGGTCGACTCCCCTTCATCGTGTACGCTATCGTCTTGCTGCGCTTGAGGCCAATCGCGCCAGTCTACACTGAAAAGTGGATTCAAACCATGGCTGCTGCCTTATCGCGTCATCGCACCAGGAGGGCATCCGGCAACCCTCCTGGTGCGGGCCTTCTCGAGCGAGAGAGAGCCCCTCTCCCGGTGGCTTCCGACGCTAACGCGGCTCCCACCTGATGGCATCGAATGCAACCATCCTGGAAAGACCCGGTTCGAAGGTCACGTCGGCAAGCGAGACATACTCGGTGCCGTCGCCCTGGAAGGTATAAACCCCGAGCGATACCCAGTTTCCGCCGTTGACCGATTGATCCACGATGTCCAACGTGGCGCCGCTACCATGGATGACCCAGTAACGCGCCTGGGTTGTGGTAGCGTTGGTGAGTGGGACATAGGCGAAGACCTCGTAGGTTCCGGGCGCTAGGACCGGGTACCATTGCGCCCAGTTGTAGTTAGGAACGACCCGCTCGTTGTTGTACGTCCACAGGAAGCCACCGTCGTATCCATCCGGGGCAGTATGCCAATTGGCCGACGTTCCGCCCTCGATGAAGCCGGGGCCCTGGTCATCGACGATCACGGCTCCGGCCTGGCCTACAGGGGGGCCTCCCCCGGTCTGAGGTGACCACGAGAGTTGTACCTGGGCCAGGCCCGTGTCCTCGTAGTATTGAAGCTCCAGCGTCACGTCCCCCCCGGGCAGATAGATCTCCGCGGTGTGAAGTGTGGCCGCCTGATCGTACCAGGCATCGATCAGCAGCTCGCCATTCACAAACAGACGCGCCGCCGTCATCGACGGTCAGATCGAAGCGGTAGTTGCCCGGCGGGAAGTAGGACGTCCGGGTCCAGCGTGCAGAGAAATGGTCTGCAGCCACCACGCCTGGATCAGGGGATCCCCCGAGCCAGGTGAAATCGATCTGCGGGTCGTTGCGGGTCAACACCGGCGTACCGGACAGGTCCATGTTGTTGTAGTATTCGGCTTCCCACCCGCCCACTGACTGACTGGCGAGCTGCCACGAGACTTCAGCCACAGCCAACCCGGTGTCTTCATAGTACTCCACAGTGACGATGTGCTGACCTCCCGCAAGGTACTGGTCCCGGAAATAGGTCGTCGCCGCTTGGTCGTACCACGCATCCAGAACCAGAGTGTTGTCGACCCAAATGCGCATACCGTCATCGGTCACAGCGGTGAATCGATAGGTGCCCGCCGTGACGTCGATAGTGGTGGTCCAGCGTGCCGAAAAGTGATCCGGCGGCACGGAGGGGGCCGGCGAACCGGTTCCCCAATTATGGCGCAGGTTCAACTCGCTCCGCACGAGCACCGGTGCTCCGGACAAGGTCTGGTTCGCCCAATACGACGCGCTCCACACTGTTTCAGGACCGCCCGGGGCTTGGGCCAAGGCTGCACTGGGGTACAGCAAGACCATAGCCCCCACGATCAGAACGCAGATGCTCCTCAACATAGAAATCCTCCCCAAAGCACTATGCTGACACCAGGCCGCGACCCCCGTCAGGTCCAGTCCTGGCACGACCAATCCGGCGAAGCTCCCTTCGATCTAGCTCATAGGTACTATGAAGCACCCGAACTCCTCCTGGCTGGGCGTCAGGACGTAGAAACGGCCGTTCCCACTCAACGAATGGCCTGGCATGCTCCCTCCCAGGTTACGGCGTCCGGTTCTCTCATACCTAACGTACCACACCCTGACCGGATCGGATTCTGAGCTTGGTTGGCATAGCTTCTGGCATGGGTTGGCGAAGTTGGCACTTCGTTAGGCGGCGACGCGTCGACGCTTCGCCTGTGGAGTATCCGGACGGATCTGCTACACTGGGGTATGAGCAAGACAAGCTTTACCCTGATCGGGAGGGAGGCCTAATGCCCGCAACCGAGTGGCACGATTTCCACAATGACACCTATGCACTGACCGGCGGCTCCAACATCGGCGTCATCGCACGTGAGGGCGATGGGGTGCTCATAGATGCAGGACTGGACGCCGACAGCGTCCGCAAGGTGTTTCGGTATCTAGACGCTGAGGGGATCTCGCTCCGCGGCCTGATCGTCACCCACGGGCACGCGGACCATTTCGGTGGCGCGGGCTGGGTTGTTAGCCGAGCGGAGGTGCCCGTGTACGCGACGCCGCTGGAGGGCACGCTCGCCGAGCATCCGCTGCTTGAGCCACTCTTTCTCTACGGCGGCGCCGATCCTATCAGGGAGCTCCGAGGTAAGTTCACCTTGGCAGCGCAAGGCTCAGGGCCATACCTTCCGCTTTCACCCGGATCCGCGGTCGTTGGCGGGATACCTGTCGATGTTGTGGCACTTCCGGGGCACGCCCCCGAACAAGTGGGGATCGCTTACCCGGGCGAGGGCGGAACTCTCTTCTGCGGCGACGCGATCTTTCCCGAGGCAACGCTTCAGCGACACCCGATCCTCTTCTGCGCAGACCTGGATGCCTGGATGGAGACGCTGGCGCGTCTGCCCAAGCTCGATTACGCACACTTTGTGGCCGGTCACGGCGTGCCGGTGGAGGACATAGAACCCGCTGCTGCCGCCACCGCCGCGCGACTGCACGAAATCAGGGAAGTCGCCCTGGCCTCTCTCTCCGAGCCAAAGGAACCTTACGAGGTACTGCGCGCCGTGGCGGCACACTTCGGCGAGACCTTCGCCGCACCGCAGTTCTTTCTGCTCTCCTTGACCACAGTACTGGCCGCGCTCACTTCGCTGCAGCGCGCCGGCGAGGCCGAGATTGTGATGAGCGAGAATCACCTGCTTTGGCACCGCAGTTGACCGGCGCAGATCGGACTGCCTCCATAGAGGAACGCGGGCCGGACGATGTGTCCGGCCCGCGCTCCTTGCTACCGATTAACCGGCCTGGGGAGGCTCGGGTGCCCCAGGACCTTCAGAAGCCTTAGCAGTTTCGGCCTGCTCGCGGGCCTTCCGTCGCCGCCCCCGCCCGAAGATCAGGCCGAGCAGCCGGATGATGCCATAGATTACGAAGCCGACAAAGATCAGGACGGGGACCACGACCAGAACGATCCAAATCAGGGCGTTGATGAGGAACTGGAAGGCCTTGATGAGCACTTCCAGGGCATGCTTCACCGTGCCCTGGGGCCGCCACCCGGCGACCTCGACCGGCTGAGAGAGCTCGTCAGGCACCAGCTCGACCGTGATGGTCGCCATTGCCGAGCTGCGCTCCAGGTAGCGCATCCGCCCCTTGGTCTGCTCGATGTCAATCTGGGTCTGGCTTAGTTCCTGATAGACTGCCAGCACGGCCTCGGTGTCCTCGGCCTGATCCATCAGCGACTCGAGGCGCGCTGCCTTCGCTTCCAGCGCGGTCAACCGCGAACTCAGGTCAACATATTCCTGCGTCACATTCTCGCTGTTGATGGAATCTTGCGGGATCTCCAGGGCCAGAGCCCTAAAAGCGTCCATGGTCGCGTTGAAGGCCTCGGCGGGAACGCGCACGGTCAGGCTCATTCGGCGCAGCCCGCCGCTATACGCGTAGCTGCTGGCATCTGACACGTAGCCGCCGGCGCCCTCGGTGATGCTCATAACTTGATCATAGGCGTTCTCCGAATCGACCACGACCAAGGAGAGGTTCCCGGTGTAGACGATCATGCGGCCCTGATCGTCCGATTGGGCCACGACCGACGCGACCTCCGCCTCGGTCAGGGCGCGAGAGGCTGTCTCAGGCTGCGCCGGGGGGGCAACCCCTGCAGGCGCAGACGTATCCGATGCCGGCATCGGCGGCGTGCTCTCCGCCTGCATCGCGCCACAGCCGGCAAGCAACACAGCCATCACAAGCAGCACCAAGCAACGCAGCAGGTTTTCTCGCATCGTGGATATCCTTCCTCTTATCAGCGTGGGCTAGCGGCCAATCTCAAGACGGTCGATGAGCCGTTGCGGTAGTAGCTGCGCCCGCATGCGCTCCTGAGTGATCTCAACCGGATAATCGACGCGGCGAAATTGCCAGATCATCGCCTCTGTATCGAGCATTGCATAACTAGCGCGGGGATTGCCATCCCGCGGCTGCCCGACGCTTCCGGGGTTGAGGATCAAGCGGCGTCCATCCAATTGCAGCCAGGTGTCAATCTCGGCGCGGTGTGATTGGACACGCCCTTCCTCCTGGCGCCACTCCAGGATGAGCGGGAGGTGTGAGTGTCCTACCATCGCGACCTCGAAATCGAATGCAGTGAAGTTCGCCGCCGCAGACTTCGCATCAACGAGATACTCCCATACCGGATCCCTGGGACTGCCATGGCTGAGCAAAATGCTGTGCGTCAGCCAGCGCTTCGGCGTGAGCACTTTCAGGAAGGCCTGGTGGGCATCACTCAACTCCCCCTGAGTCCAGGCCAGAGCGTGCCGCGCCTCGCGGTTGAAGATCGTGATGTCGGCGAGGCCAACGGCACCCAAGTCGTGGTTACCCACGAGACAGACCAGGTCGAAGTCCTGCACCCGCGCGACACACTCATTGGGATTGGGGCCATACCCAACGATGTCGCCCAGGCAAAGCACGGCGTCGAAGGGAGGGGCATCCTGCAGCACGGCCTCGAGCGCTGGCGCGTTACTGTGGATATCGGAGATGACGATATAGCGCATGATGGAAGACTCCTCGACGTTGGTCGCTCGGACGGCGTTAGATCCGATGATAGCCGAGTTCGCGGAGACTTCAACAGTGTGCTGCCCGGCGCGGGACCTAAGGTA
This sequence comes from uncultured Chloroflexia bacterium, assembly GCA_963775195.1. Taxonomy (GTDB): domain Bacteria; phylum Chloroflexota; class Anaerolineae; order B4-G1; family SLSP01; genus PWVB01. The sequence goes on along the minus strand of CAVZIC010000013.1, from coordinate 435,174 downwards.
AGCGCAGCGTCACATCACCTGCAGCAAAACGCCGCGTCCGACCATCCGGGAGGCGCAGCAACAGACCACCCTCGTCATCGACGCCCGTGGCGATGCCCATCACATCCTCACCTGGTGCGCGGACCTCAACCGGCTGGCCCAACCACGCCAGGGACGCCCGCCATGCCGGAAGCGGATCCTCCCCCTCCAGAAGCCGTGCATGCCGCCGCTCAATCCCCGTCAGCACATGATCAAGGATACGAAGCCGCGAGATCTTTCGTCCGCCAAGGGCAAGGAGACTCGTCGCGTTGGGAGCTAACCCGGGAAGCGCTCCCGCCGGCACGTTGACGTTGAGCCCGATGCCCACGACGAGAGTGGCCGGTTGCCCATCCTCGTCCAGGCCGACTTCGGAGAGCATACCGGCGAGCTTCGCCCATCCCCCTCCCCGCCCCTCTTCTTCCGGCAGGGGCAGGAGCGCATCGCCGGTGACAATGAGATCATTAGGCCACTTGAGCTGTGCGAGACATGCCGCGACCTCGCGGACGGCGTCGACCAGTGCTAGCCCGCACACCATCGTCGTGCGTGACGCGTGGTAAGCGAAGGGCTCGCGTGGACGAAAGAGCATCGACACGAGCAGAGACGTGCCCGCCGGCGCTTGCCAACGGCGCCCGAGTCGGCCCTTGCCCGCCGTCTGCAAGTCGGCAACGATGACCAACCCAGCTTCCGCACCGGCCCGCCCGGCCTCGACGGCCAGGTCATTCGTCGAAGCTACCTCGGGATAGTAACGCAAATCCCGGCCCAACCAGCCATCCGGACGGCGATAGGATGCCAGACAGGAGGAGGTCACGGGATAGCTCCCAAGGCTGCGGTCGGGCCATCGGCCTCCAACCACGACAGCACGTCGACCGCGACCCCATTGACCCAGAGCTCCCAATGCAGGTGCGCCCCGGTGGAGAGACCGGTATTGCCGACCAGGCCGATGCGCTCCCCTGCGGCGACCTGCTGGCCGACCTCCACGTCGATCCGGGAGAGGTGCCAATACCCCGTGAGGATCCCCCAGCCGTGATCGATGACAATCGCGTTTCCACGCACCACGAGCGGCTCGGCCAATACCACCACGCCGTCCGAGGGTGCGATAGCCGGCATCCCTACCTCGCCGTCGAAATCGGTCCCCGCGTGGTAACTGCCGAACCCATAGCCGTACGAGCGGCGCGATCCGTAATAGGAGGTCACGGCCGATTCCAGCGGACGGCGGAAGGGATAGGTCCAATAGCGCGTCGGCGTCCGCAGCGTCTGCAGCGCCGCGATCTTGCTGGTCTCGGCCTGGCTGAGCTGGGGATCCAGCAGCGCCTGCCGGTCCGAGGGTAGGTCAAGGCGCTCATAGTCATAGCGGCCTGGAGCCACCATCAGCGAGACCGGCACGCCAATTTCGGCAGCGTCTGCGGTCATCAGGTGCAACGTCACGGTCAGGCTCCCGGGATCGAGCAACGCCGGCAGTCCGATGATGGCGAACCAGGCCCGGCCACTGCCGTCCGCCGGAAGACACACATCGCCAACACTCAGATAACTGAACGTACAATCAATGGGCACCGACGTCTCGAGCGTCACAACAGCGGTCTCGCCACGGGCAACGGGCTGCGATGAAAGTGTCAAAGTCTCGACGGGATAGGGCAGCTCACTCTCGCCCTCCTCGTCTACGCCCTCAGGCAAGGCGGCGGACGGGAGGAGCAGCCGTTGACCGAGGGTACCGGGCACAGGATTGAGCCACATCACGTCCGCGAGACGCAGGCCGTAGTGCACGGCAGTTGCCAAGCGCGGCGACGCCGGGATCGGCGCGGCCATCTCTGCTGCGGGCAAGGATGCAGGCAGCCAGAGACTCAGCCCCGTGGGCAGCCTCGTAGGGAGGAGCAGCTCATTGACGCGGGCCACCGCTTCCGGACTGACACCCGATGCGCGGCTCAGGCTCAGGAGTTCTGCATGGGGCGTTAGCGCAACGGCCGTGCCCGGCAAGCCCAGGGCCGACGCGAGCGAGAGCGTCTGTCCCGGGTGAAGCTGCCTGGGGTCCTGAAGGCCATTAGCGCGCATGAGGGCCCGGACAGAGATGCCGAATTGCTCGGAGATGGACGCTAACGTGTCTCCGGGAAGCACCTGGTAAGAGCCGGGACCACCATCGGCCCCAAGAGCCGCAGCTACAGGCTTCGCGAGGATGAACAGACAGCCCAGCAGTACCAGCCGGGCCACGGTCGACCACGAGCTTACGGGTCTAGCCTGTCGCACCGGGATCCTCGTCTTGCGCCACGATCCGATACCGCTCCCCCACGCGCATCCAGGCCAGCAGGGCGGGAGGGCCCTCCAAGAAGTACCGCGCGGGCGCGCGAGACGCATAGAAGGGGCGGAAAGGGCGCGCCAGGACCTTGTCTACCACGACGACATTGGCATCGAGCCACACGACACCGATAGAAAAGAAGACAAACGCCATGTGAATCGCGGTGCCCAGCCGGCTTTCCTTGGCCTCCACAAACAGAAGCCCCTCATCGTTAGCCAGGTGGCGGCGGAAGGTAAGCCCTCGCAGGCGACAGCCGAACGAACTACACCAACGCACTCGCAACGGTAGAACGTCGTCCTGCTCATCCACCAGCTTGACGAAGCGGTCTCTAGAGTTCACGAGGGCCCCCAGACAAGGTCACACCATCCTTCGTTCTACTGTGAGATGAGCGAGACCGAGCCAATGCCGGTCGTGATCTTCAGCGTCAGCGTGAGCGGCGCAACGCCGTAGGCATCATTCACATAGACCTTGTCACCTTGCTCCGTAAATCCCAATGTGTCGATCCCGCTCAACGGTGTGCCCGCCAGGGTGGCTCTCACGCCGATGCCGGCCGGGACACGGATTGTGATCTTCCCGGCGCCGGCCGTGATGTCGGCAAGAGCCGACCGCTGGAAGGCACCACCGAAATCAAGGTCAACGCTGCCGGCCCCCCCAAGGACTGATAGGTGGTCGAAGTTAGCGTTACCCAGTCCGCTTGCCACGACCTTACCCGCGCCTGCGGTCACCCGGAGGCTGCCGAGGGGCTGTGGATTCGGCACACCGAAGGTTAACGACAGATCCGTGCTTCCAGAGGTGATCGACAGGTTCTCCAGAGAGAGACCGGTGAGGTCGAGCGTAGCCTCACCAGCTCCCATGTCGACACTGAGATCGAGCGGCAGCCCACGCGTGAGGTCGATATCCCATGCATTCTGATACTCGTCATGTTTGCCGAGCGGGATCTGGGAGCCCATCCCCTGGTTGATCGTAACCTGGGCTGTCCCGTCGTTCATCACCTGCTTGATGTTCGGCGCCCACTCCTTCACGTTGTACCTGAAGCGACCGCGAAGGAGACCGACATCATCTGCCCCACGAATCGTGAGCGTCCTTGAGAGCAATCGTAGGCGTACTACCGCGCGCTGTGCGCCACCCGCGTCGACGGTCTGGAACTCATCGACGGGTTCAATGGTCGTGAGAGGTTGGACAGTGGGGATCGGAATCATGCAGCCGGACAGGACGACGGTGAGGACCATCGTCATCAGCACCAACAGTCGGGCCTTCGCCACAGACCGGACCCGCGTGCGCCTCATGGACTGCTGCCCTCCAGGGGGAACGGCTCGACCCGTGTCGTCCCGTCTTCAGCCTCGCTTACCTGCTGGACACGCAGTTCGACGGTGTCCAGTAGTTGCTGGCAGTGACCCGCAAGTTCCCGGCCGCGCTGGTAGAGGACCACCGTTTCATCCAGAGACAGCCCCTCTCCCTCCAGCTTCGACACGATCTCCTCGAGCTCCTGCAGCGCTTTCTCGTAGCTCAGATCCTCTGGTGACTCCATGGCATTCTCCATTTGCATATCTTGTGTGGCGCCCTGATTATAGCCAAGTGCCGAGGGTTGTCGAAAAGGTCCGCCGCGGGCTTTTCCGACCGTGGACATCACGGCTGGGTCCGCTATAATGAAAGGTTGTGAGACGTCAGAAGAAACCCGGCTGTGGCTTGGTCCTGCTACTCCTCGTCAGCGTCCTGATACTCGGGGGCACCTGGTTCTACACAACGTGGAGTTCGGGCCAGGACGTGCTGCCGCCGACCCTCTCGATCAACGGCATACCGATGGGAGGGATGACCCGCGATCAGGCCCTGTCGGCCATCGAACAAGCCTATACACTGCCGATTACGGTGACCTATGCAGGCGAGGTGCTCCCGCCCCTCCTTCCTGAGATCATCGAGTTGCGCACCGATACGGATGCGACAGCCGAGAACCTGGACGAGGCACTGGCTGGCGGCGAGGACAACTTGGCCTTTGTGAGATACCTCATAGCAAGCTTGCGGCAAGAGCCGCTTGAGACCACGGACGTTAGTGCCGTGGTCCTCTACTCACGAGACCGTGTCAACGCGTTCCTAGAGCGCACTGCCCAGAAGTATGATCACGGTCCCATGGCACCGGTAGCCCTACCTGAGTCCGGCACCTTCCGCCCGGCGATGGAAGGAACGACACTCAATACCGATGCATCGCTTCCCTTGCTCATCTCTGCGATCCTTGCTGCCGACCCCGCCGACCGACAAGTCGATCTGGTCGTCGAGACAACGCCTGCGCCCGATGCTTCCATCGACATCCTCGAACAGGCGCTGGCAACGACACTGAGTGGTCTGAATGGCGTCTCCGGCATCTTCGCGAAAGACCTTACAACGGGGCAGGAGCTGTGCATCAACTGCGATGTAGCCTTTGCCGGGCTCAGCACGATGAAAATCGCCATCGCGCTGGAATACTATAGGGCGCAGGAGGCGCCCCTGAGCACAGAGATGGCATCGCTGATGAATAATATGCTTGTGGAGAGTGACAACAGCGCGGCCAACGAACTGTTGAGCGAGATCGGGGCAAGTGAGCCCTACAGCGGTGCACAGCAGGTGACCGATTTCCTTCAGAGCCTCGGACTGGAGAACACCTTCCTTGCGGCGCCCTACGACCTTGCGAGCGATCAGCCCCCACCTGAGATCGTGACGGAGGCGAATGCCCGGACGGACATGACGACGAATCCTGACCCTTACATCCAGACGACGCCACTGGAGATGGGGGTCCTTCTCGAAAGCCTCTATCAGTGTTCCCAGGGAGGCGGGTGTCTGAGAGCCCTCTATCCTCGAGCCGTCACACCGGCGAAGTGCCAGGAACTTATCGCCTGGATGGAGCAGGACCCGGAGAGCTCGTTGCTTGGCGGCGGCATGCCTATCGGCACCCGGGTCGCGCACAAGCACGGTTTCGGCGGAGAGACCCACGCGGACATAGCCATTGTGTACGGTCCCAGAACGGACTTCGTGCTCGCGGCTTTCCTCTACCAACCCGAATGGTTGGCGCGAGAAGATAGTGTCCCGACGTTCGCGGCGATCGGACAACTCACCTACCGGTTCTTTGACGGAGACCCGATGGCGTTGGCGAGCGGGACAACACCCTAGGCTCACGCCGTCAACCCATCTGCCACCCCGCCGCCTTCTCCTTATATCGTAGTGCGGTAGGACTACTCCGGCGCGGGCACGAATCCGTGGGTCTTGAGGATGTCCTGTCCTGGTGCAGCCAACAGCCACTGCACGAACTCGCGCGCTGCACCCTCGGGCTCGGTCATCGTGACTACGAAGAGCGTTCGGGTGAGTGGGTACAGCCCCGCAGCGATCGTCTCCGCTGTTGCAGGCACACCATTGATGACCAACGCCCGAACCCGGCCGTCGATCCGGGTCGCCGAGACGTATCCGACGGCGAGGGTATCGTCAGCGACGAACTGGAGCACGGCGTCCGAGCTGGGAGCCAGCAGCGCGTTGAGCGAGACACGCGCATCCCGCATGACCCATGCCTGGAAGAAGGAAGCGTCTCCTGATGCCGTCTCGCGGCTGACAAGCTGGGGCGGCCCGGGCAAGCCACCCCAGGTCACCCAATCCTCCAGGCGACCACGGTAGAGATCCTGTAACTGCGTCATCGTCAGACCTGGCACACCGTTCTGAGGATTGACGACCACCGCTATCCCGTCTCGCGCGACGGGCTTGGCCCATGCCCCCTCTGGTAGAGCCTCCGACAGCCAGGTCAACACGGCCACGCCGGCATCGCCCTGTCGCAGCGCCTGCATCGCAAGGCTGTCCGCCCGCGTGAGCACGGTGACCTCGAATTCGGGGCGCTCACGCTGAAAGGCAGAGGCCGCGGCTCGAATCGCGGGGGTGAGGCTTTCCGGGCAAGTGAGCGACAATGGCACCACATCCACGGCAATCGGAGCCGGTGTAGGCGTCGGTATGCGCGCTACTTGTGGCGTGCATGCCGCAGACGCGAGCATCAGGCCTAGGAGCACGATATCTGCCACGGTGCGCAGATACCTCGACAAATGGGACACAGGGCTTGTCACAGGTTCACCGGGCTCCGCCACACTCCAGCATACGACGCAGACCAATCGGCGTTGCCCGATGGCTCACGACTCGTAGGGCCAGAGGAGGTGGGTCCGATGCCACAATAGCCTAGGCTAACACGCCACTGAGGACCAGACCGCCGAACACAGCGCAGTAGACGGCGAAGATGTAGAGCGGACGCCGCCGAACCATTGCTAACAACCCGGCGATGGCGAGGAACCCGGCAATCGCCGCAGCCAGCATACCCAACACGACTGTGCCCACGGGCACACCAGACCACCCCGCAAGGATCGACTTGAGCACCTGATATAGCCCCGACCCAAGCGTGATCGGTACCGCCAAGAGAAAGCTGAATCTGGCAGCATCTTCACGCCGGAACCCCGTCAGCAGGCCGGCCGCAATGGTCGTCCCCGACCGGCTCAGACCCGGCGCGATAGCCAACGCCTGGGCCAAACCGATAAGCAACGCGTCGATCCACGAGATAGATGTAATGGGCCGCTGCCGCGTGCCCACGACCTCCGACACGACCAGGAGCAGGGCTGTAACCAGCAGAAATGCCGCTGCGGCCCGAGGAATGCCGAAAAGGCGCTCGAAGGTACTCTCCAGCAAAAATCCGATCACGGCACCCGGAATCGTACCGATCACAATCGCCCACGCCACCCGCGCTTGCGGATCTGCCAGCGAACGTCGCCTCAGGCTCTGAACTGCAGCACCGAAAAGCTGCCACAGATCGGTCCAGAAGAAGATGACAATGGCCAGGAGAGTGCCCACGTGCAACATTGCGTCCAGGGCAAGTCCCGGGTCGGGCCAACCGAGGAGATAGGGCACAATCACGAGGTGACCCGAGCTGCTGATAGGAAGGAATTCGGTGATCCCCTGTAGAATTCCCAGGAAAACTGCGTGCCAAGGTGTCACATACGCCTCCATCTAGGGTGAGTAGTCGCACGGTCGCGCCCCAGCCCGAGACCGTCTGTGGGCGTCCGATGAGGGTTGTTGTAGGTGTCTAGCTTCATCCCTAGTTATAACAGCAAAACGCGGCGCCCTTGAGTTGTCCCACACCGTGAGAAGGGACCGGCGCCCCGCAACCACACCACGACTCCATAGTAGTATAGACCAGTGGTCTGCAAAATGAAACGCGTGCCGCTATCTTACTCTGATGTCTCGACAGGGCAAGTCGGACGGTGCAATTGCTTGCGCAAAACGTGATGCCGTGTATAATGACGGGTGTTCGGGGCATAGCGCAGTTTGGTAGCGCGCACGGTTCGGGTCCGTGAGGTCTGCGGTTCAAATCCGCATGCCCCGACTGAGAGATGATTCGGCTTTTTGTCGTCACGACCCGCGGCCTTGAGTCCGTCAGTGCAGCGGAGATCGTGACGGTGCCTCAGGTCCATATCGAAGCCACAGGGTACCGGCGGGTTATGGTTGGCTGCCGCGGAGCTCTCGCTCCCCTCCTTGCCCTCCGGACGGTAGATGACGTCTTCCTCAATGAGGGCACGTGGCCCGGGATGGTCGCTGAGCGCTCGGCACTGACCTCAATCAGGGAAATGGCTACTCGGTTGGATCTACGTCGGGCGGCCGGCATCTGCGAGGAGCTACGACCGATCCGTCGCCCCCCCACCTTCTCCGTGACCGTCAACTTCGTCGGGCAGCGCAACTACACGACCGATGAAATCAAGCTCGTATGCGCGGCTGGTGTCGAGCAGGGTCATCACGGATGGACCTACGCCGCCGACGACCGCGACGCGGACCTCAACGTGCGGCTCTTCATCGAGCACGAAACCGCCCACGTCGGCGTCCGGCTGAGCCAGGCCCCTCTCCAGAATCGACCTTACAAGCTGGACCACGTGCCGGGCTCGTTGCGCCCCCCGGTAGCCGCAGCGATGGCGCGGTTGGCAGGTGCGACAGGCGAGCACAGGTTACTCCTGGATCCCTGTTGCGGCGCAGGAACGGTCCTCATCGAAGCCGCAGCCGTGGGGGCGACGGTGATAGGAGGCGACATCGATCGCCAGGCGACCACGGCGACCGTCTCGAACGCAGCGCGCGCCGGCGTCGGGGTGCGCTGTAACCTATGGGACGCCCGCGCTCTCCCCTTGCCCAACGCCTCGGTCGACTGCGTTACCACGAATCCGCCCTGGGGTCGGAAGGTTGAGATAGGACAGGATCCCAAGATCTTCTACAGTCGTATCGGAGACGAGATCCGGCGGGTACTCGGGTCCGAGGGGCGGGCCGTCGTGCTCACCTGGGCGCCCGACTGGGTCAAGGCCTGGGGAATGACATGTCGCCGGGAGATCGAGATCAGCCTCTATGGCCGGAAGCCTACGCTGCTGGTACTGTCGGCAACGTCAGCGTGAAGGTGCTGCCCTCGCCCAGGCTGCTCGTTACGCAGACATGGCCCCCATGCGTAAGCGCGATCTGCTCTACGATAGCGAGACCAAGTCCACTTCCGCCGGTACCCACATCCTTGCCCCGGTAGAACCGCTCGAAGATATGGGGCAGATCATCAGGAGCGATACCCGGGCCTGTATCTCGTACCCAGACTGAAGCCTCACTGCCCGTGACCTCCAATCCGATCGATACGGTACCGCCCCGCGGCGTGTACTTCAGGGCGTTGTCCAGTAGGTTGGCCAGCGCCATCCGCATGCGGTCCGGACCGCAGGACACGTGCACCGCCGGCGCAGGCACCTCGATCTGCAGATCTAGGCCACGATCGCGGGCCAACGCGCTCAGGCCGGTAGCAGTAGTACGGGCAAGCTCGGAGATATCGCACGTCGCAGGCTCCGGCAACATCATCCCGGCATCGAGCCGCGACAGCGTCAGCAGGTCGTTCGTGATGTGTTCGAGTCGCTCGATCTGCACCTGGCTCTCCGCCAGGAACTCAGCGCGCGCCTTGGGATCTGATGCAGCTGCGTGTTGCATCAGATCATTGAAGGCCTTCAATGCCGTGATAGGGGTCCTCAGCTCGTGGGACGCATCCTCACTGAAACGCCGGAGGGTATCACGCTCCTCGGCCACGGCAGCGAAACTGGCCTCCAACCGCTCGGCCATCCGGTTGAACTGTAGCGCGAGTTGGCCGATCTCGTCGAAGCCGTGCACGGGCGCGCGGACCGCCAGATTCCCATCGCCCATCTCCTGGGCAGCGGCGCCAAGTTCGCGCAGCGGCGACGACAGCCCTTGGCTCACCACAACACCGAGCGCCGCAGCGACAGCAAGCGCCCCCGCCCCGGCCAACAAGATGGCGCGGCGCGTCGTTCGCAGGGCGTTAGCCACGAAGGCCGAATCGCGGCTGAGTTCGACGTAGGCCACGGTGCGCCCGCTCTGGCTCACCGGCTCGGACACGACGAGCGTCGAGGCATCGGCCTCGGGAGGCAGTACCGTCCCCCCCTCGAATTGCAGGCCTCCCCCCATGTCGAACCACCGGGGCTGTATGCCCGCTGCAGACGCATCGGCGCCCCAGAGTACGTAGAGGTCACGTCCGACGGAGGATAGGTGCTCCCACTGTAACTGCAGGCCGGAACTCATGGAGCCGCCCGGCCGGATCACGACGGAGAATGGGACGTCGCCCCCGGCCGGGGTATTGAGTTCCACGGAGCTCAGCACAAAGCTCAACTCCCCGACACTGGAGTCCGCTAACACGCTTCCCTGTGCGTCGAGAATGCGAACCCGCGCATCGCCCAGGAACGACGACGTTTTGACCAACTCGCGCAGCGCGTCCCGCTGCACCTCGGGCACGATCTGCGGCACCAAGCGCCGAGCCATCGCCTCCGCATTTTGCGATAGCTCGGCTCTTGCTTGGTGCTCGACGTAGCGTTCGACCAGGGACATCGCGGTCAGCCCCATAACGCTGACCGTTAACAGCGCGAGCACCACGTAGCTGACGACGAGTCGCCATCGGATAGAGTGCACGACGTCCTTTCTCTCCGGCTGGGCCGCCCGATTTACAGCGTGTCGTCGAGATTCGGTGAAGCTGGGGGCTGGGCCTGTGGCGTCCCATCATCCTGCTGGAATGGCCGGATGTGGAACTGGAAACCGGACCCATCCTGCGGGTCCATCGGCATGCCGGGTAGGTTGGGCGCCACGGAGCGGCACTGGCCTGACGGATCGCATATCGACATCGAGAATGCATCCGAGACTCGGACACCCAGATAGGCAGCGGTGTCGTCGCCAGCCTTCGCGCCCAGGGTCACGCGGATCTCCTTGCTTCCAGTGTCGCCTGCGGGAGTCACCGAGAGAACCACTTCATCACCGGGCTGATGAGCGCTGATCGCGTCAACCAAATCGGAGGCGCTTGCCACGGCTTGACCGTCGACCGCCGTAATCACATCGCCTGTCGACAGATCACTGGCAGCGGCTGGGCCGCCATCCTCGATGTCGACGACGAGCGCGCCCTCCTGCTCTGACACGGTGCCGGATGGCATAGAGCGAGGATTTGTACGAAGCTCCGGAAGACGCGACCGAAGGTCGCGCGTGATGAAAGGCACTTGCCCCCGGTCACGGAGCAGCAGGTAGACTGTGCCGCCGCCCACTGCAACACCCAGGGCCGCGGTGACCATGAAACCCAGCACCAATAGCACAATAGTGGTAACGCGTCGAGACATTTGCTTGATCTCCTCTATACGGGGGTATGACAAATCGATACTCGGCTATGGTACCAGGTAAATGTTGCGCTACCTTTGCGGCGACATTAAGGTTCCTTAACGAACGGCCAGTTTGTAGCCTATGCCACGCACCGTCTGAAGCCAGATAGGATTCGCAGGATCATCCTCCAGCTTCTCGCGCAAATGACGCACATGGACATCGACGGTCCTGGGGTTAGCGACGTCACTGTCGTAGCCCCACACAGCCTCGATCAGGGTCTCGCGGGTCACCGGTCGTCCGGCGTGGGCGGCAAGGTAAGCTAGGAGCCGGAACTCCGTAGGCGTAATCTCCACAGGCTCGCCCCGACGCAGAACGACCCAGCGTGCCGTGTCCAGCTGGATGTCACCAAACGTCAGGCGCTCACCAGCGGGCGTCGCGAGCGCACCATAGGTGCGCCGCAGCAGCGCATGGATGCGGGAGACCAACTCCCTGAGATCATAAGGCTTGACCACGTAGTCATCTGCGCCAAGCTCGAGGCCCAACACCTTGTCAGCCGGCTCGTCGCGCGCTGTCAGCATCAAGATAGGCACCCTTGAGCCGCTGGCACGCAGCTCTCGGCATACATCGAAGCCGCTGATGCCGGGTAGCCTGATATCCAGCAGAATCACATGAGGGTCGGCATCCTTGGCGACCCTGAGGGCCTGCTCGCCCGTAGCAGCCCAGAGCACCGAGAATCCCTCGCTGGCCAGGCCGTACTCGAGCCCGCGCGCCACAGCCCGCTCGTCCTCCACAATCAGCACCCGTTCACCCGCCATCACGTCCCGCCTCTACCGCACTTGCACTGAGATGATCGCTATAGCACATCATAATACCCATCCGGCCCGCCGGAACAAGCAGACTATGCCAACGCTGAGCATCCGGTTCGGAGCTAGCTGACTTGAGGATCCCCGATGGTAGCCTATACTGACCGGTAACGGAAGAGGATACTCAACGCCCGCCCAACTGCCGCGTAGGAGGGGTCTATGTCTACCAGATCTATCGATCTCCGGACGAGGCTGGCCGCAGTCGTCCTCGTCTGCCTGAGCCTGAGCTGCAGTGCCGTGCAGCTAGGCAACCCGGGGCCGACACCTGCTGGAATCCTGGGCACCCTGGAGATCCGCCTGCCGACGGTCACGCCACCCCCGACTGAGCCGCCTTCCTACCGCCCCAGGGCCGGCGACGGTACCGGCGTCTCCGACCCCGATACCCGAGAGTGTGTTCGGGCCTTTCGCGCCTGTCGTTCCTCCGCCGGATCCGGTCCCAAGTGTAATCCACGATGTTCGTGTGGACCCTGCCGGCGCTCTTTGGGTCAGCAGCGACAAAGGACTCACAGTCCTGTCCCAAGGCCTATGGTCCCAGAGAACCTCGAACAGTGTAGTCATGCTCGGCTTTGATGGTCTGGGCCGCCTCTGGACCACTGACGACGCCGGAGACCAGGCGACCGTATGGACGTCCCAAGCTTCCAGCATGTTTGGCGCAGGGGCAGGCTGGACACCCACGGGGCAACTATCCCACGCCATACCCCATGCCACCGTCAGCGAGGGAATGGTAACCGACCCACGCGGCTGGTACTGGCTCGTGACCAGCCACGACGTCCGCACCTTCGACGGTGAGAGCTGGATCGTCCTGTCACCGGAGGAAGCCGGCTTCGTTCCGTCGGCCAGTATGGTCGAGATGGGCTTCGACTTCTCACTCTCGGACGTGGCGCTGGATGCTACCGGCGACGTATGGGTCACCGACTGTGCCTGGGCGGGCCCCGGCCCGATGGGCCAGGGCGCTCGCTGGTTTGACGGCAACAGTTGGCAGGGACAGGCTTCGACGGTCGTCGGCTCCGGCTGCATCAAGGACATAGAGGTCGATGCGTCCGGTCGCATCTGGGCAGGCGTCAATGGAGATCTGTGGCGCTACGCACAGGACCAGGGCTGGGTAAGGTTGGACCACCCCGATATCGCGCTGGGCAATGGCATGCGATGGGGCTATCTCGTCGACCTCGCCCTGGGTGGCAAGGACACCATCTGGGTGACGATGGCGCCCTGCGGCGGTGCGAGCTGCGACGTAGGGCTCTACCTGGTCTTCATGGTTCAGGGTGGCGAATGGAGGCTGATAAGCGACCAGGGGGTTCCCAGTGTCGCGCTGGGCCAAGACGGGAATGGCTGGGTATGCGTGGGGAACAAGCTCTATCAGGTAAGTGCAGGCGAGCTGACGCTCACGTACGAGGGTGACAACTTCGCCTGCCGGTTGGAGACCGACGGCGCAGGGCGGACCTGGCTATGGCAGCCGGATACTGGCGAGTTGTGGGGGGCAGGAGGACTCTAGCCTGGGGCGAGGCTTCTCTACTCCGTGCAGAACCCGATGCCGATCGTCCCCGGTCCGCTATGGACGCCGATGACGGGCGTCAGCACGTTTGTGTAGGTCATCTCGGGCTTGAGTCGTTCTGCAACCATCTCGGCGAATCCCGGCAGATCACCATCAGCGCCGGTGTGGATCAACGCCAGCTCCTTCGGGCGCCTTCCTGCCAGGCGCTCCTCGGCGATTTCTATGATCCGGCGCAGCGACTTCCCGCGGCTGCGGACCTTCTCCAGGAGTTCGACGCGTCCGCCGTCGATGGTCAGCACTGGCTTGAGATTCAGTACCGAACCCAGGAGGCGCGATGCGCCCCCGATACGTCCCCCGCGGTGCAGATACTCCAGCGTGTCGACGGCGAAGAGGATCTGCGTCCTCTCATAGCACTGCCTCGCCGCCGCTATGGCCGCATCCACCGACCCGCCGGCATCCGCCACCCGCTGCGCCGCGAGCACCTGCAGGCCCAGCCCCATAGAAACAGAACGGGAGTCTACCAGTTCGATCCGCAGGCCGGGGCGCAAAGCTGCAAGCTGTGCCCGAGCCTGCACGGCAGAGGCCATCGTACCACTCAGCTCCGACGACAGAAGCACCCCGAGGATGTCATCCACGCCCTGGGTGTCGGCGACCCTCTCGAAAAACGCTATGAAGGCACCCGCAGAGGGCTGGCTTGTCTTGGGGAGCTCTTTTTGCGTCGCGAGCCGGTGGTAGAATGTCTCGGCATCCAGCGTCACGGCATCGAGGTAGGATTCCTCTCCCCAATGAATGATACAGGGAATACAGGGAATCCCAGATCTCTCGGCAAGCCCTGGCGGCAGGTTCGATGTGCTGTCGGTGACAACGGCGAAGTTATTCAGATCGCATCCTTTGTTTCCCAGGATCAAGCAGATTGGCGGTTGGAGAACCTGTAGCCGGGCGCGCCGCAGTAGCATATCGCAGATCGTCGGAACGGAAACCCCGGCTGCTCGCACCCTGAGCGATCACCCCTGGGCCTTCCGCGAAGGGCAAAATCCCTTTCTGGAGGACGCACCGCAGCCCGGGCGTCAAGGCGGAAGTGTCGTATACTTGGCGGGCGCCCGGATCATGAAAGGACGGCACGACGAGACATGAAGACCGTAGGGCAAAGGCGATGATCGATCCACAGCTTGAGGACCGCATTGTGCTGATCACAGGGGCCAATCACGGCATTGGTGCCGCGACCGCGCGGGCCTTTGCTGCGCAGGGCGCGCGCGTCTACCTGACCTTCTTCCGGGCGCCTCCCCTCCACTCGTCTGACGAACTGGCCGAGGCCCGCGTCCAGGCGGTGGGTGGGCCGGCGCTCTACGAAGCGCAGCAGCAGCAGGACGGAGAAGATATAGCCCATCAGATCGAAGCTGAAGGCGGACATGCCGTGGCGCTGGAGGCAGACCTCGCCGACCCTGACACGGTCCCATATCTCTTCGATGACTGTGAGAGGCGACTCGGACCCGTGGGCGTCTTGGTCAGCAATCACACGCACTGCGTGCTCGAGACCTTCGATCCGGCACAGGTCAGGAGCAGTGGGTTCCCCGTCTTCCTCACCAACCGTCAAAGTATCGACACCCACTTCGCCATCAATGCTAGGGCCACAGCGCTCCTGATGGCGGAATACCTCAAGCGTTATATCTCTCGCGGCGGCCACGACGGGCGCATCGTCAACGTCAGCACTGACGCAGCGCACGCCCACGTCGCCAACGTCAGCTATGCGGCCAGCAAACACGCGATCGAGTCCTATAGCCGCTCTGCGGCAGCGGAAATGGGGCGTTACGGAATCACGGTCAATGTCGTCGCGCCGGGCCCCGTCCAGACGGGCTACCTCACGCCGGACCAAGTCGCCGACATCGCCGGCCAAACGCCGCTCGCCCGTGTAGGACAACCGGATGACATCGCGGAGGTCATCGTCTTCCTGGCGTCGGCACAGGCGCACTGGTTGACCGGTCAGCTCGTCTACGTGGGGGGCGGCTTCAGGATGCCCCAGTAATGGATTCCTCCGCCCTCCATCCGCGGCGCGTGCTGCTGCCGCTGGGCCTCGCGGTATGCCTCTCACTCTTCGGCGACCTGACGCTCTATGCCGTGCTGCCAAGCCAGCGAGCGACCGTCGGTCTGAGCCTGGCCTCAGTCGGGATCATGCTGGGCGCCAACCGTGTGATCCGCATCCCGGGCAACCCTCTGGCCGGCGCGCTCTACGACCGTGTGGGACGACGCCGGTTATTCCTCTTGGGTATGCTCCTGGGCGTGATCTCGACGCTCGGGTATGGCGTCGTCACGGGCTTTCTCCCCTTCCTGCTCACGCGGCTGACGTGGGGCGTGGCCTGGACCCTCATCAATGTGGGCGGCATGACGATGGTCCAAGACATCACCCATCGAGCGAACCGAGGCCGGCTAACCGGCATCTACAATGCCTGGATGTTAGTTGGCTTTGCCGTGGGGCCGCTGCTCGGCGGCTTCTTGGTCGATACACTGGGCTTCCGCGTTACGATGCGCCTCTACGCCGCCACGACAGCCGTCGGGTTTCTCGTCGCCCTCCTCGGCCTGCCGGAGACCCATTCGCCTGGAGCAGCAGCTCGCAATCCTGACGCCGATAGCCTGCCGCCTATTGTCCTGAGACAACGCCTCGCGGACTTCGCCATGCGTGGGCGCCAGGTGCTCATGCAGAATCCCCGGCTGCTCTCGGTGATGCTGTTGACCCTGATCTTTCAGTTCGTTGGCGAGGGCATTGTGCTGTCGACGCTCAACCTGCTGATGGACGAGAGGTTCGGAGCACGCGTGACGCTGGGCACGTTGGTCGTTGGCGTCGCGACCGCCACGGGTGTCCTCTCGGCATTCCGATCCCTGGTGGCGGGGGGGACGGGGCCTCTGGCGGGCCACCTGTCCGACCACCGGAACGAGCGCGGTCTCGTCCTGGTCGGCAGCCTGATACTGGGGGCCGTCGGGTTCAGCCTCCTTGGCCTCGCCCAATCGCTGGTGGGCATCGTCATCGCCGTTGCGATCGGTGCGGTAAGTGCGGGAGCGGGGATGGCAGGCCTGACGGCCGCCATCGGCGACCTGGCCCCCAGCGATCGCCGGGGAGCAGCGATGGGCGCCTATGCCACTGCCGGCGACATTGGCGCCGCGGCTGGTCCCTTCCTCGCCTATACGCTAATCCTCATCGTCCCATTAGCCTGGGTATATGGCCTCTGCGCAGTGACCTTCTTGGTGGGCATAGGGCTGCTACACCGCCTCTACAACAGAAACTAGCCCGCGCCATCTGTCCCACCGAATCAGACTGAACACCATCACGTGCTGAAACGCTGTATGCCTGCACGCCTCCGGAGCACACATGCCGTCTTTCCGTGTCCTCTTCGCCACCCACGCAAGCATACCTGATCGGAAGATCGGCTGGATAGACACTTCCAACCCCCGCTGGTTAGCGAGTAAGAATCAGGTTTGTGTGCATTCATGAGTTTCCTAACCATCCGTATCTGCAAAGCTCGAGAGGCGTTATATAATACAAATGAGAGAGAGATACGTCAGACAGTACCAACATGACTCACATCGGAGGAACAGGAAATGAACATGCGGCGGCCTTTCACAAAGCTCATTCAGCGTGGTGCCTTCGTTCTGGCTATTGTGCTTAGCCTGTTGTTGGCGGTACAGGCCGCATTCGCCTACGTCGATGTCCAGACTCTGGGCGACTTTCGGGTTGCTGTAGACTACCAGGGCAATACGCCCTTGCCCGGCCAGACGACCTGGACCTATGAAATCGGCGTGATCAGAAAGACGAACGCCTTGAGTCACTGGACTTTAGGGCTGGGCGAATGCTTTACTGATCCCGTGAGTCCGCAAGTACCAGGCGAGTACACGACGCCAGAAGGTCCGATGTATAACGTAACGTATGGCCCAGATGGGTCAACTGGCGTGAGTGGCCTCAAGTTTGACTCCGTCACAGGGGGCACTCTCGGCAGCACAGCGGGCGTAACCGAGACATTTGTGATCGTTATCGACCAGCCATGGGATCCAGGCACAGTCGAGATGGTTATCAAGAATGGTAGCAGTGATAACTATGGCACGATCTTCGGACCTGTCTGCCGCACCACCGCCGTCACAATGTCCACGATCTCGGGTGACACCGGCCTTTCGGCGTTGCTTCTCCTGGTAGCCATCGTCGCCACGTCCGTTGCTGTGGCTGTGCTGCGTAAGGGCGAGAAGAGATAGCCTCCCGCGTCGTACCTTCTCCTACACTATGGGCGCCGGTCGATATGACCGGCGCCTTTCCTATGCCACGCCCATCGAAGTCATCACGACGCAAAAGGTCCCAAACCGTAACACAACCGAACCCTCCACAACTTGCATCCCTCCGCCCCTTGACAGTATAATGGGGTTGAGCTCATGGATGAGCTGGAGCCGCCCGGGATCACCTCCGCCGGGGATATGACACAAGGAGGCTTGCCGTATGACACGGACACGATGGCTGATCCTCGCCGCCCTCATAGCGCTGTCGGCGATCGCTGTACCCGCGGTGGCGCAGACCGTGCCCCCCATCGCCTCTGGGGACACCCCTCTTCTCCTTCCCGCCGTGACGAGCTGGACGATGAACGCCGTGAGGGTCCTCCCGTTCCTGGATCCCATCTGCATCCGCGGATTGGCCGTGGGCTGCTCCCTGCCACTCGACAGCGTCAGTATCGCTCCCAACAGCCCGATCCGGTTGGGGTATCTTGGCAACGTCCGCGGTGGAGGAATCGCGGTTGTCCTTGACAATGCCGACGCGAGTCGGGGCGCCCGCCTCTCGCTGGATTTCGACCGCCGCTGGGGCCTGAGTGGCACCTACGCGGGCACGGTTGATTTCGCGCCCGCTGCCCCCGACGCAGGCAGCGTCGACCTGACCGTCAACGTCAAGGACATCATCCTGTGGCCACTGCTCGTCCTGTGGGTCGGTGTTGCTGCTGCACGCGAGGTACAGCGCTACCTGACGGTTCGCAAGACGACGCTCCAATTACTACAACGGCTGAACGCCGTCAGCCTGACCTTCGCCAAGCTACGCAAGTCTGTCCATGGTTATACGGTCGCAGAGGACTTCCAGATCCGCAGGGACGCGCTGGATGCCGCGATTCGGGAATGGGATCGCACGCATTACGGTGAACCGACGGAGGGCGAGCGCGAGGCCTTGATGGTCGGGCTCCTTAAGCCATTGGCGGATCTGGAGCAACAGACCGAGGTTTGGGCCCTGTTTCGTGAGAAGCTGGACCGTCTGGGCCGCAGACTCCTCCAGGACGCTCGCCCGGTCATCGACCAGGCCGAGCGGCCCACCGATATCGAACTGGAGGAGCCACGCTTCTACTCCGTGGGACGCGAGCTACTCCGCGGAACCAAGCTTCAGATGCCGCAGGTGCCTACGTACGCCGACCGCATCGATAAAGCTGCGGATCTTGCGGGCTCCTGGGGTGAGCTCTATGCTTTGGGGATTCTGGTGCGAGACGCGATCCGCGAGCTGAGCAAGCCCGCCATTGACCTCAGCGAGAGCGAGCAGGGGATGCTGGAGACGGCCCGCCACCACCTCAACTCTGCCGCCCGCGATCTCTGGGAGGCAACGGACCTGGATGACCTCCGGAGGCGTGAAGCGGAGCAGGAGCTCACTTCCGCGCAGGAATTGACACGACGCCTGATGGACCCCTTTGTCTACTACGCGGGCTCCGAGCTCTCAGAGCAGGTCGAGGCGATGACCGCAGCAGCAAAGGCCGCAGGGGCCGAGTCCGACGAATCTTTGGAGAGTTTCCCCGTCGAGATACTGGGCAAGCTGCGATCGCTGGTGCGTACCTATGCCCGGATCGACACTTTCCGCCTCCCCCGCCTGAACCTGGCCGTGTATGAACACCTGGGCTCCGACAGTGAGCGGTTGGCATACGTCGATCACGCGCTGATTATCGGTGAGCGCACAATCACAGGAATTGCCCTGGCGACATCTATTATTGCCGGGCTTGATCGCTATTTCACGACGAACTTTGGGTCGCTGGCCGACTACCTGGCCCTTCTCACCTGGGGTCTGGCCACCAAGGCGGGTCTCGAACTGGCAAACGTGGTGTTGAGCAAGGTGCTCGCTTCCACAAAGGGGGAGTGACAGGAACACAGTCCGTGTTCCTGTCACTCCCCCTACTCTGCCAGCAGTCGCTTCTCCCCTTCCAGCGCCCGCAGCGGCGTAAGGTTCTGAGAGACCTCAATGGTGCCACGATAGGTGCCATCCTCGCCGCGCAGCGCGAAATAGCGAATATGGACGAAGAGCGGCTCGCCCTCGGGCGCCATCTGAATCCAGAACTCGGCAACGTCGCGCACGCCGGCACGGAAATCATCCAGGATCTGCTGGACGCGGTCCAAGCTCTGGGGAGGATGGCAGTTCTGCACCTTCCTACCGATGATCGCCGGGGACCGCTGGAAGATGCGCTCGCGGCCCTGCGTGAAGTACCGCACTTCGTCGTACTCGTCGACAAACGTCACGTCCACCGGCAGCGTCCTCAACATCAGGTTGATCTGCTCCGCGGTGAGCACGCCTGTGTTGAGCGGAATGCCGCCACGCGGTGGCACGATCGAGGCCACCTCCGCCGTGGCTCCGCCATGAGCGGCGGTCTTCGCCGTCTCGGCGTCGGGCACGCCCATCCCCGGGGCCCAAGCCCGCCCGGGACGGGCGTAGCTATAGCCGATCTCGCCGCCCTGGTCCCGGATAGCCGCCCAGTCGGCATCGTTGAGTCGCTGGAGTGCTGCCGGGAACAGAATGTGCTCTTCCTTGTAGACCATCGACCGAATTGCCTCTGCGAGAGGCTCGAACTTCGCCAGCAGCGTCGTGTCCGGCTCCCCTCCAACTGTCGGTTGGGATGCCTCCAGGGCCGTTGAGAGCGCTCGCCACATCTCCCGGATCTCGTCGTGCACCCCCCACATCACTTTGCTCGGCCCGACGAAGCCGGTGCGCTCCAGGTAGGGAAAGAGCAGGTTCTCCTTCCGGAGATAGTGCCTGTCGTATTCCATGAGCTGTACGAGAGCTGCCTGCGCCTCCTCCCGCGTATGCTCATTCGGGAGGGAGATGTAGTCGTTGAGTGCCTTGCCAACCTCGTCGAGCACGCGTGCCACGCCAAGGTTCTCCGCTCGATAGGTGAAGATCGGGTGACCGGGCAACGTCTCCGGCGCCCGCTGCCCATCCAGGCTCTCCCTGAAGACCGAGACATGGATATCGCACAGCGGTTGGATCTCTGCCGGGTCGAGACCCTCAGCGATCAGGGCTTCCTCGATGCGCACGATCTCATCCGGCCCCACGTCCTTCAGCAGATCCGCGAACGCTATCTTCACTTCGTCCACCGGCCACCCCTCGTGGAGTTGACGAATGATAGCCTTCAGTTTTGCCTCTCTCTGCGTCTGGTTATTGATGTATTCACTCATCGTTCCCTTCCTCAGCGGCTCAGATCCCGGTGCTTCTGGGCGATTGTCGTGGCCAGCACGTCAATGGCCGCGAAATCACGGTCACGCGGCTTGCCCTGGACCAACACGGGGTCCAACACCTCAACCTTGAGTGCGGACATCGCAGCTACCAGCGCCTCCGCCGCGCCGCCGGCCCAACCGTAGGAGCCGATGACGCTGGCATAGCGCGTCTTGGGTCGCAAGGCGTTCGCCAGGCTGGCGGCATATGCCGCCTGGGGATGCGCACCGCCCAGCACCGTCGGCGACCCGATGACCACCGTGGCCGCGTCCACGAGCGCCATCGCCAGGGTGCCGAGATCGGTGACCGTCAGATCAAAGGGCTGTACGTGCACACCACGCGCCGTCAGTGATGCCACCAGACGGTCGACCAGCTCGCGAGTGCTACCGTGCATTGAGATGAAGGGGATCACGGCCAGATTCTTCGGCGGCCCACTCACCCAGTCGCGGTAAGCATCCAGAATCTCTGTAGGCTGGTTCCACACGGGCCCATGGCCGGGAGCAATCAGGTCGACGCCGTACGTCTCTAGCCTGGCAAGGTGCCGTTCGATCGGCCTGCGGAACGGCATCATGATCTCCGCATAGTAACGCTTCGCCGCCTCAACCACGTGGGCATTGCCCGCGACGAAAGTCTCCGACGTGGCATAGTGTGAGCCGAAAAAGTCACAGGTGAAAAGAATCCTCTCCTCGGGAAGATACGTGAGCATAGTCTCGGGCCAATGCACCCACGGCGCATAGACGAACTCCAATGTCCGATCTCCCAGCGAGAGCCGCTGCCCGTCATCTACCGTCTCCACGCGCTCTGCCGGCAGGTGGAGTAGATCCAGGAGCATGGCCTTTCCCTTGGTGCTGGCGAGTACCTTTGCTTCAGGGTATCGCGCCAGCAATTGGGGGAGCGTCCCCGCGTGATCCTGCTCCGCGTGGTGGGCGACGATGTAGTCGATCCGGTTCACGCCGCTCAGTTGGCGCAGCAAGGCGCCGCTCATAGAGGGATCCACCGTGTCCAGCAGCGCGGTCCTCTCACTACCCTTGATCAGATAAGCATTGTAGCTCGTGCCCTCGGGCAGCGGGATCAAAGCGTCAAACAACCGTCGATGCCAGTCTACCCCGCCAAACAGAGTCACTCGTTCGGTCACCGCTCTACCGTCCATCGTTCGCCTCTCTTTCGATCCGCTTCTGGCTCTGGTTCTCTACGCACCCGCCGCGATCGCCGCGACGTCTTCTTCTACAGTCCCCGTAGGTTTGATATCAAAGTGTTTCACCAGCACGTCGGTCACGCCCGGCGACAGAAACGCCGGCAGGGACGGGCCCAAGCGGATATGCTTCACACCTAGCGACAGCAGTGCTAAGAGCACCAGGACCGCCTTCTGCTCGTACCAAGCGATGTCGTAGGAGATTGGCAGATCGTTGATATCGTCCAGACCCAGTGCAGCCTTGAGTTGAAGCGCGATGTAGGCGAGCGAGTAGGAGTCGTTGCACTGCCCTGCATCGAGCACCCGCGGGATGCCGCCGATGTCACCCAGGTCAAGCTTATTGTACCGGTACTTGGCGCAGCCCGCCGTCAGGATCACGTGATCCGCCGGCAGCTCCTGCGCCACGTCCGTGAAGTAGTCGCGCGAACGTTGCCGCCCATCACACCCCGCCATCACTACGAACCGGCGGATATCACCGGCCTGGACGGCCTCGATCACTTTGTCCGCCACACCCATCACGGTGGCGTGAGCAAAGCCGATGGGAATCGTCCCCTCTTCAAGCGCCTGCGGCTCATTCGAAGCCAAAGCCGCCGCGATCACAGGGCTGAAATCCTTCTGCCCACCTGGCTGACGATCCGAGATATGAGTCGCTCCAGGCCATCCCACGAGTCCGGTCGTGAAGAGCCTGTCCTTGTAGCTCTCCCGTGGCTGGACGAGGCAGTTTGTCGTCATCAGAATCGCGCCGCCGAAACGGTCGAACTCATTCTGCTGATGCCACCACGATCCGCCATAGTTTCCGACAAAGTGATCGTACGCCTTGAAAGCCGGATACGCGTTGGCGGGCAGCATCTCCCCGTGCGTGTAGACGTTGACCCCACGACCCTTCGTCTGCTCAAGCAACTCCTGCAGGTCCCGAAGATCGTGACCACTCACCAGGATGGCAGGGCCGGGCCGAACCCCCAGACTGACCTGCGTCGGCTCGGGGTTGCCGTAGGCGCCCGTGTTCGCCTCATCCAGCAGACGCATGGCCTCCACCCCCATCTCGCCGGTCCTCAGAACCATGCCGACCAGATCGTTTGCACCCAACTCGTCGTCCGTCGTCGCGTCGAGCGCCTCCTCGATGAACGCGAGGATGTCATCGTTGGCCTTCTCCAGAACGTAAGCGTGCTCTGTGTAGGCAGCCATACCCTTCAGCCCGTAGATCAGCAACTCGCGCAGCGAGCGGATATCGGGATCCAGCGCCGGGTCGGCCAGCACGCCAACCGACTGCCCCTTCATATCCAGTATCGTGATGTCATAGCGTTTCGGCGTCCAGGCGGCGTGCTCCGGCAGACCGGTCGAACAGGCATCCGCGCCGTGCAATTCACCACGACGGGCCTGTGCGCGTGCGCGCAACGCGTCGCGCCGTGTCACGGCTTCCTTGATCCACGCGACGTAGCGATCCGGATCGAAGTTCACATTGGTCACCGTCGCAAACAGTGCCTCAGCGACGAACCGGTCGGTCTCCGGTTCGACGATACCCAGATTCTTGCGCCCACGGACGGCCCAGAACGAGATCCCTTTGAGCAACCATATCAGCAGATCCTGCAGATGCGCGACCTCCGGCGTCTTGCCGCAGACACCGCGAACCGTGCAGGCTTCGTTCTTCGCCGCTTCCTGGCATTGATAGCAGAACATCTCCGACATTACAGCCTCCTTGTCCTACGGGATGATTGAGATTCCAGCGTCCCACACGATCGCATATGGCAGCGCGATGGCACCAACCGGGCAGGTCTCCTCACAAAGACCGCAGTAAGTACACGCTCCAGGGTTCACAAAAACCACGACCTGCGCCGCAATGTCGACCACGTGCTCCGGGCAGAGCGTGACGCACAGCCCGCAGGACGTACAAGCATCACGGTCAATGATCGGCACACGCCCTCTGCCCATAGCACCCTCCGCACCATATACGTCCATATCGACCCTATCCTATCAGAAGCGGCGGCGAATTCCTACGACAAAAGTCACACAAACTCGGATTCTGGCGATACTGACTTGTGATATAGTGAGAACGATATGGGAGAGACATCGACTCAACGCGAGAGACCCGGAAGCACAGATGCGCAGTGGTTGCGTAACGTGACGTTCTTCGCGACGCTCTCCAAGGAGACGCTTGACCACGTTGCAGGCGCATCCTCACTCCGGCACTATAGGCCCGACGAACACATTCTGCTCGAGGGAGACCGCTGCGAGGCCGGGTACTTCATTCTGGAGGGCGCCGTCCGTGTCTATCGTGTCTCACGGGAGGGACGTGAGCAGGTCCTTGTGCAGTTAGGACCGGGCCAGGCTTTCAATACCGTGCCCGTCTTCGAGCCGGACGGGCAGAATCCGGCCAATGTGGTCGCCCTTAGCGAGGTCACGCTCTGCGTGCTCCTGAAGGAGGATTTCCTTCATCTGGTCAGGACGCATGGGGACCTGGCAATGGTCGTCCTGGAGGACTTTGCGCAGCGTCTAAGCCACCTCACGAACTTGGTGGAAGGACTCGCACTTCACTCCGTGCAGGAAAGACTGGCCCGCTTCCTCCTTGACTCCGCCCCACAGCAGGACGGAATAAACGAAGAGGTGAGAGACTGGACCCAACAGGAGATCGCCGTGCACCTCGGAACGGTGCGCGACGTAGTAGGACGTGAACTCCGCGCGCTTGAGGATGCCGGCTTAATCCGGCGAGAGCGTGGACGTATCGTCCTCTTGAGCCGAGTTGGGCTAGAGCGAAAGGCGGGCCGCTGACCTTGTGCCGGCAGGCTAGGGACTCTGAGTCACCGGGAGCGCCCTAACCAGTTCCGCAACCGGCATGGAGGCAGGGGGTTCGGAGTTCCACACGTCTGCCAGGTCGGAGAAATCTGCTCCGAGCCAGATGCACGCCGTACTGGGATCGTTGAAGACGATCAGCGTCATGCCGTAGGGCTCGCAGCGGTACTCGTTCCCCAGATTGAACCACCGCGATCCCTGCGCTACCATCGCGTAGCGGGCACCGCGGAGCTTCGCGCTACCTCGGGCATGCGTTTCCGCCAATCGTTTCAGGAACCCCTCTTCTACGACATCGTCAGCAACCCAACGGTAGTCCAGCAGCTGCCGATACCCTCGCTTGACGTAAGGATCCGCCAGAAGCTTCTGCTCGTGGTCGATCAGATCAGCGCCCGTCACCTGGCCCCGCCCGCGTGCATAGACGAGCGAACCCTGGTCGAGCACAGCATAGTCAATGGTCATTAACGCTTCCTATCCAATTGGAAAGAGACCGAGCCTGCCACCGCCCCTTCTGCATCGCTGCAGATGGCGGTGGCAGGCCAGGTCCGAACCGGATCCGCGGCGACACACCTGCCACTAGGTGCGCCGTCACCTCGTTTCACCTGGACGACTCGCTCACCAGCCTGATGTAGGGGCGCGACTGCATCCAGTCATCCAGTTGGGCGGCGAACGCCTGAAGAGACGAAGCTTTGATTCTCCTAAGCGCCAGCCGCTCCACATCATCCAACTCGAACTGGGCTAACACGTGTTCGCGTTCCCCGTCGAGTAGCTTCGTGCATAGTTGAGGATCGACCACGGCGTGGGCGATCAAGCTGCGCAGCGCGATATCTGACATTGAACCCGCCTCCGCACTACCCGCCGGTGCAGCCGCCACCACCCGTTGATGGGCATGCATAGACCGCCTCCGCCCCGCTGGGGGACCCGTGTGCAACCAGAGCGAGAACCATCGCCAGTCCAAGCATCAGGACCCGAACAACCCGCGGATCATCCATCTTCATCAGGGCCAACTGAATCCGTGCCGTCATCTCTCCACCTCCGTGCTGTGTGTGAGCTTGTTTTTTCGACTTGCTCACATCATAGAGGTGACCGGTAACGAAACGGTAAACGTAGCGGTAACGAGATGGGCGAACTTGAGGAATTCGTCGAAACTGGGCAGAGTGGGGCAATGGGGCGAGAGAGACAGAAACGCGCGGGACCTGAATCCCGCGCGTGCAGCAACTCCCCTGGATTAGGCGCCGGGACTCACCCCGGCGATCTTAGTTCAGGGGCGCCTCTTCAAGTATCCGCCGGTACAGATCAACGGTGTCCTGGGACGGCGAGGCGCCCAACTGCTCACGTAGCTCGGTAGCGCACCGTTCGTACTGGACCAACGCCTCGCTGCGCTGTCCGGAGAGCCCGTAGGCGCGCATCAACTGCTGGTGATAGGTCTCGCGCGTCGGCTCCAGCGTGAGCGCCAGCCGCAGTGCGCGGACGGCCCGCTTGTACTGCCTCCGGGTGAGCAGCCGCTCGGCGAGGGCCTCGAGTGCCTCCAGACAGCGAACGCGCAGGGCTTCTCGTTCGACCTCGCACCAATCCATGTAGCATTCCGACAGAAAGTCGCCGTTGTACAGCTCCGTGGCGGCCGCCAACACGTCCACATCCTGCGTCTCGCGCCACGTCTCCAGGCGCTGGCGGAACTCCTTCACGTCGAACCAGACGTTGAGGTCCGCGTGAAGCGTATAGAGCTGGCCATCGTAGTCGATGGCATCGACACCGAGCGCTCGGCTGAGGCGGAACTTGGTCGTGTGAAAGCTGGCCTTCGCCTTCTGGGGTGACAGGTCCGGCCAGAGCGCAGCGACGATCTGCTCACGGCTGCGTGCCCCGTGAGTCAGCATGTAAAAGAGCAGTTGGCGGGCCGAGACCGACCCCCAGGATGTAGCCGGGATCGTCTCACCCTTGAGTTCGACCTGCCCCGGCCCAAACCCGAAGATACGCAAGGCCGGCTCGACCTCGCGCTTGGTAGGTGTCGCCAGGGGATAGAGCCGGCCTGCCACCTCCTTGAGCTCCTTGATACGCCTGAGGATCTCTCTGATCCGCTTCGCCCGCGCCGCGTGTTCCTTGAAAGCACGGCGAGCTGCGTTGAGCAGGGCCATTGCGTGTTGCCCCTCGCCGACGAAGACTTGCGCCTCGGCCGTAATGGGTACAGTGTCGAGGAGATCTCCGAGCAGCGCCAGCGCCTCATCCGTCGCGCCGGCCCCGTAAAGGGCCAAGGCTCTGCGCAGACGAGCCCGGGAGAAGTCAACTGCCGCCCCGAGCCGGCTCAGAACGTAGCTGGCCCCCTCGATCTCGGAAAGTCCCTCATCGGCTTGGCCACCCTCAGCCAGCACGATGCCCAACGAGGCTCGATAGCGACCGATCTGGAAATCGGACTTCTGGGCAATCGCCAACTCGAGGGCCGATTTGATCGTCGCGACCGCATCTGAATACCTCTCCTGTGCACGCTGGACGAGGCCAAGCGCCTCCAGGCTGTAAGCCGTCAGGAAACCATCGCCTATCGACCGCGCCATCTGGTTCCCCGCCTCAAGGTAGTAAGTAGCTTGATCCAGCAGTCCCAGATCGCGGGTCATCTCGCCTAGGTTGATCAGAGAGGCAGCCTCCGCTTGCCGTAGCCCCGTCTGTCTGCTCAGGGCAAGCGCCTCCTGGAAGCATCGCATTGCCTCATCGTACTCACCCAGCGTGTAGAGATGGAACCCCAAATCGTTGAGCTCGTCGGCAAGGCCCGCGTCGCTGCCAATGCGGCGCCAGATGACCACCGCCTCCTGGTTCAGTGCCACAGCGTCCTCGAGATTCCCCTGCAAGCTGATGCAGTGAGCCAGGCCGGTTCGCACCAGGGCGTTGGCGTAGGCGTCCGCATGAGCGTCACTAAGCTTCAGCGCCCGATGCAGGTGATCGCTGGCGTGTGCCAGATCGCCCAAATCGACGTGCGCCAGCCCCAGGATACGATGCGCCTCGTGCCCGACGTGAACACCGGCCCCATTGATGAGCGACAGGGTGGAACCGGCAAGCGCAAGGGCTTCCTCGGCTTTCCCCTGGCTCAACCAGACTTGGCAGCGGTGCAGTAGTGCATACGCCACGCCCTGGATATCGTTTGCCTCACGATAGCCGTGCTCGGCCAATTCCGTTAGGGCGAGCGCCGCGTCCTGCTGACCCAGCTTGTAGGCTGCGCGTGACTGATAGAGTGCCAAGCGCGGCTCACCAAGCAAAGCTTCATCAGGTAACGTCGCACGCCACGTCATCAGCGTGGCCAACTGGCCAGTCACATAGAGATCGTAAGCGATCTTCCCCATCAGCCGTGCGGCGTCCTCCTGAGCACCTACGGCGAGGTAATGAGCGACAGCCTCGCGGGGCTCTTCGTGGCTCTCAAACCACCGTGCCGCGCGCACGTGGAGTGATCGCCACGCGTGCACATCCTGATGACGGAAGTGGTTCTGAAGAAACTCGCGGAAGAGATGGTGGTAGCGATACCAGTCGTCCTCGAAGTGCGTAACAAAGAGGTTGCCTGCCTCGATCGCCTCCAACAGGTCCAGGGCGTTATCGATCCCAAGGACCTCCTGGCACAGGCGCTCGTTCATATTCGCCAGGGTCGAGGAGATGCTGAGAAACTGTCGCATCTCCGGCGGCTGGCGATCCAGCACTTCTTGCGTCAGGTAATCATAGACGGGCTGATGCGAGCTCCGAGCTCGCATCCAGCTCTGAAGTACGCCCTGTCGCCGGGTGTAAGCCGTGAGTAACAGACCCGTGATCCAGCCTTCGGACTGCTCGGCAAGAGCGGTCGCCTCGTCCAGAGTCAGCTCGGTGCCGTAGTTGTGGGCAAAGAGGGACTGGATCTCCTCCGGCAGGAAACGCATTTGATCGGGACCGATACCACCAACGCCACCACGCGCCACGAGCGGAATGATGAGGGGTAGGTTGGGCACCGTACGACTGGCGATGATGGTGAGACACTGGTCGCGTTGATAAGCTACGAAGTTGGAGATGATGCTATCGACATCCGACGACTTGCCCAGCGTATGGTAGTCGTCAAGCACCAAAACGAACCAGCGTGGGATCTCAGCCACGATCTCGTTGACGAACACTCTCACAACGCCCGGCGCTCCACCTCGGAGATCAGCACTCGCTGCCAGCGCACGCAACGTCTCCGAGCCGAAGGTTGGGAAGCGATGCCGAAGCGCCATCACCAGCCGTTCCAGGAAGACTCGGGGATCGTGATCGCTGGCATCCAGCGCATACCAGCAGACCGGATGTTCAAGGTCGGTGGCAAAATCCACAAGGAGCGTAGTCTTCCCGTACCCCGCCGGCGCAGAGACCAGTGCCAACCGGTAGTCCACCATATCGTACAGGCCGTTGAGCAAACGCTGGCGGGTCAGGATATCGTCACGCCGGCGAGGCAACATCACCTTTGTCATGAGGGTGGTTGTATCCGTGGTGCCACTCAAATCGTCATCCCTTAGTCTGCAATGAATAGCCATCGGGTCCCGGGAACACACACAGATGTGTGCAGGGGAGCGGGACCCGTCGTCACCAAACCGCATCCAGTCGTGCAAGCGCCTCCGGGAGATCGCGTCGCCCGAATCCGACACGTACATGGCCGGGCACCCCGTAGACGGTGCCCGGCAGTAACAGCACTCCGCTCTTCCGCACCAGATCCTCGCAGAAAGCATCAGCTCCCATCTCAACCGCACGCCCGGCAAGCGCCGGGAAAGCAATCGGCCCGCCACCCGGTCGCTGCCACTCGAAAACCTCGCAATGGCGCGCCATGAAGGCGTCCAGGTGAGCCAGGTTACGCCTCAGGAGATCGACGGTGCGAGTCACCAGGACCTCGCGATGGCGCAGAGCTACGCCTGCCAGGAACTCGCTCGGGGCTGAGTTGCAGATGGTCGTATAGTCCTTGAGTTGCGCCATCCGTTGCAGGAGGTCCCCGTAGTGAGTCGAGATCCAGCCGATGCGCAGGCCCGCCAGGCCGTAGGTCTTGGACATCACACCAAGCGAGATCGCCAGCGGGCTGACGTCACAGGCAGCCGGCAGTCGATCCTCAAGCCGATATTCAGCCTCGCGGTAGACCTCATCCGAGAAGAGCAGGGCTCCGTTGCGCTCGGCCAATGCCACGATCTTGTCAAACACTATGCGGGGCATTTGGTAACCCGTGGGATTATGGGGCGAGTTGATCACAATCGCGCGGGTCGCCGGCGTCACCAGCCGCGCCAGCTCATCGACGTCGGGGATCCATCCGTCATCCCAACGTGCCCGCCAAGGTGTGACGTGGCACCCCAATCCACGCGCCACCTCCATCAGCGACTGGTAACAAGGCCACTGAACTACGACGTGGTCTCCGGCTTCCAACGCGGCATGGGCAAAAAGGAAGATGGCCTCCTCTGCCCCGGCGTATACGAGCACATTCGCCGGATCGACGGTGTCATAGATCGCCGAGATCGCCTCTCGCAGCGCTGGATCGCCCGTCGACTCCGTATAGCCCAGCCAACAACTCTGGAACCGCTGTGCGGCGCCCGGCTCCAGTTCGAGCAGCTCCGCTACGGTCATCGACTCGCAGTCCGAAGCGCACAGGACGTGATCTACATTGAATTCGTAACGCGCAAAGAAGCGCTCGAGCTCGAAGGGTGACCATCGCATCAGCTATCTCTCTTCTCAGCACAATGTGTCCGTGTCGGCTCCATCCCTCGAATGATATCACGCAGAGGATCATCAGGACAGGTCCGGCGCGCAACTCAGGGACGGAAGTGCCGTAAAGCTCACATGACCGGGCAAGCCGGAGCAGGCGCCCCTTACTACCCAGTATGGCACAGGCTCCAGTGAGCACAAGAGCACGAAACAGTCAGCGCACGCCATCGATTCTTGCGCGAACCGGTGGATCACAAACCCTCGCATGCCACATGACGCCGGGCATCGATCTCTTGCGCAATCGGCAATCCTGATATACACTATAGATGGCAGCCGCTCAGATCGACGCATGGCGATGCATGATTGAGCAAGGAGGGTTTGTATGAGAAACAAACTGCTGATGCTACTGGCGGCACTGCTGGCGGCGTTGTTCGTAGTATCTCCGGTCATGGCGGCGCAGGGGCACATCTATGGCATAGTCTTCGTGGACACTAACCTGAACGGCGTGTGGGACATGGGCGAGGTGGGCATGCCCGGTGTCAAGGTGATGCTGCAAAGCGCCAATGGCGATACTACTGTCGACTTGATGTCGGCGCCGAACCCCGACGAGATCAGCGATACTACTCCCAACACTTGTGACTACCTGAACTCGAGCGCCCCAACTCCCTGCCCGGGCACTTGGGGACTGATACCGGCCGGCGAGACGACTGACTGGTGGAAGGTTTCGATCGTGGTCCCGGCGGGATACACCGTGACCAGCGCGAACCCACAGTGGGTTCAAGTCCAGGCAGAGGGTTCCAGCCAGTTGGTGTACTTCGGACTTGCGCCTGTCGGTGCGGGCGGCCCGACTCCTGTGCTACTCCCGGCTACCGGCGCCGGATACGAACTCTATGCGGCCGGCCTGTCTCTGGTGATAGGGCTTGGCTTGACCCTCAAGTCACGCTTGCGCAAGAAGTAGTCCGACCTGCAAAGTTTTGACGCGGCTGCCACTGCAATCCCAGCTCTGCGTCGAAGCTGGGATTGCGTGGGTGTCGCTCCGGTCATTCACACTGCAACTCAAAGGGGCTGCCCTTTTTCAAGGGCAGCCCCTCTCGGTTCAACAATCAAGCTCCTAACCTGGATCTACGCCTTCGTAGCCTTCCAGGCGGTGTATTGATTCTCAACCTCAGTCTTGACAGTCTCGAAACCGGCGGCCTTCAAGTCCGCAACGTACTTGGGCAGTTCTACCGCAGGATCAACATAACCGGACCTAAGGGCTCGGTCCATCCCGTCGACAACTGCTTGCAGAGCGGTCAGCTCAGCAGCTACGGGTTCACTGCGGAAGCGGAAGCCGAGGGAAGGGCTGTTGACGGAATCATTGGCGTACTCGATCAACATCTTATTCTTGTTGGGGTCTTCCTTGTTGGAGACCGCCTGAAGCATGGTGTTACCTACGGTCCACGCCCCGGCAGTCGCGCCGTACCAGGCGCTGTCAATGATGTTCACGCGACCGTCAGGCTCGAACTCCCAGTGGGTGCCCTCGACACCGAAGAGCATCATGTTGATCAACTTGGAGTCGGTGTGCATGAGGTTGATGTACTTCATGGCCTGCACCGGATAGTCGGACACCATAGGAATGGCGAGCATGGAGCCACCGGCATGGTGGGTTACGTTGACCTTGGCCTGGCCGTAGATCTCCAGCAGCTCCAGGTCAGGATTGCCGGAGGCGTTTACCAATTCCTGCGCCTTGATGTTGCTGCCCTTCAGAGGCTGGGTGGTGATGAAGAACTGTCCTGCGTTCATGATCGGCCCGGACTCGAAAGTGGTCAGGCCGGCATCAGGATGAACCCAGCCCTTCTCATACCATGTGCGGATCAACGCAGCATACGCTTTGTTGACGTCGGACTCCCAGACGCTGTAGATGGTCTCGTCGAAATTGCCGCTGGCATCGGGATCTTGGAGCATGTTCACCACGTTGCCGGGGACACTCTCAGCGAGGCTGGGCAGCCAGGGCTCAAAGCCCCACCACTCACCGCTATAGAGGTAAGGATACTCCTCTGGACGGGCCGCTTTGGCCTTTTCGAGCCAGGGTTCGAGATCGGTCATGGCCTTGACCTTGGCAGCTTCTGCGGGGGTAAAGCCGATTTGCTCTGCCAGGACGGCGTTGTAGACGAAGCCCATGGGAACGGTCAGTTCCTTGTTCGTGGGAACCGCGTAGTTGACGCCGTCAATCTGCGTACCGGTGATGAACGCGGGGTTCAGTCCGGCCAGAATGCCCTGGCCATACTCGTTGAACAGGTTGCCGTTCGGGCCGGCGTCGTCGTTCAAGGGGGTGAACAGGCCTGCGGATGCTAACATCATGTAGTAGGACCAGTCAGCGGTGAAGAAGATGTCCATCTTCTCGCCAGCTTGGAGTCCGGTGACGGCCTTGGATTGCCAATCACCCCAGCCAACGATGTGGAAAACCACATTGGCGCCGATGAGGGGCTCGATATACGCGTTTATCGCGGACTCAACCGCGGAGCGCTGATCGGTATCTCCGTTACCGATCCAATAGTAGTCGAGAGTTACGGTCTCAGCCGGCGGCGGTGCTGTGGTGGCTTCGGGTGCAGCACCGGCGTCAGATACTGCTGTGGGCTGTGCCGCCGGTCCGGAACATGCTACGAGAACCCCGGCCAAAGTACTCATACCGGCCACCTGCAAAAACTCACGGCGTGATAGCTTCTTAGACATAGTTTCTCCTCACTTCAGTGTGTTGCTTGGGAATGTGTTGTTCA
Source organism: uncultured Chloroflexia bacterium (assembly GCA_963775195.1). Lineage (GTDB taxonomy): Bacteria > Chloroflexota > Anaerolineae > B4-G1 > SLSP01 > PWVB01. The sequence goes on along the minus strand of CAVZIC010000013.1, from coordinate 402,001 downwards.
ATACAGTTGATCAACGCCCAAAAACAGGACCGCTCACCATCCTTGCTGCTCGTTACCTCCTTTCTTACTTGGACGGAAACTGCTACACGTGATCTCGACAGGCAATGCCTGGTGATGAAACCAAAAGTCTTACCCCTTGATAGAACCCATGGTCAGACCGCGGATAAAGTATCGCTGGAAGAAGGGGTATGCGAAAATGATAGGGCCTACGGTTACCACCGCCATGGCCATGCGGAAAGTCTGTGAGGGCAGTTCGGACATATTGACAATGCCTTGCATTTTGTCTGCGTTTTCAAGCAGGAATCGGATGTTGTTCAGCGTTGTGTAAATGGTGAACTGCAGGCTGTAATACTTCGCCTCGTCTACCAGCAGCAGGCAGTTGAAGAAGTTGTTCCAGATGCCGATCGCGCTAAACAGGGCAACCGTCGCCAAACCGGGGACTGCCAGCGGTACGACGATTTGGAAAAACGTGCGCCATTCGTTAGCGCCATCGAGACGGGCTGATTCGATAACCTCATTAGGCACATTCGTTTGGTAGAAGGTGCGCATGACAATCACCCAGAATGGGCTGAAAGCCGAGGGAAGGAACAGGGCCCACAGGCTGTTCTGAATCTGCAGAATTTGCCGAGTCACCATGTAGTACGAAACTAGCCCGCCGCCGAACAGCATGGTAAAGAAGGCAAAGAAGGTAAAGAAGGTCTTGAACTTGAAGTTGGGTCTCGAGAGCGGGTAGGCATACAGCCCCACCATAAAGACGGAGAGGATGGTACCTGCCAGCGTAGACATGATCGTGTTTTTGTAGGCGGTAACGACGATCGAACCCTTGCTGAAGAGGAATCTATAGGCCATGATCGAGAATTCCTTCGGCCATAACCGGTAGCCATTTGTAAGAAGCGAGGCTTCCGATGTGATCGAGGAGATGACGATAACGTAGATGGGAATCAACGCCAAAAGACAACAGACTCCCAGGAGCACAGTCAGTATGGCGTTTGAGGTTCGCGAGAGGGCAAGCATATCTCGGTTTCTGCTCGTCGGCGCGATGATCTCAGCCACCGGTTTCGACTCAGGTGTCAGCGATATTCTCATTTTCGGGCGACTCCTTAGAACAATGCCATTTCCGGTTTGACCTTACGCACAACAGCATTGGTGATCAGAATCAGGACGAAGCCGACCATCGATTGCACGAACGCAGCCGCTGCAGGGTATCCGAGCGGCGTCGAGCCTCTCAACATGTTGTACACGAACACATCCAGCGTCTGCGTGACATCCTTGACGAGCGCGGCGCCATTCGGCAGGGTGTAGAACATGTCGAAATCGGAACCGAAGATACGACCTACCGCCAGGATCTGCAGCAGCACGATAACCGGAGTCAGGTGGGGCAAGGTGATGTGGACGAACTGCTTCCATTTCCCAGCACCGTCAATGGCAGCGGCCTCATAGAGCTCACGATCGATACCGGTGATGACGGCCAGGTAGATGATCGACCCGTTGCCCGTGTATCTCCATATATTGGCAATCAGGAAAATGAACGGCCAGTAGATCTTGGCTTTGTACACTTCTATTGGCCCAAGCCCCACGGGAGTGATGATGCTGTTGATAATCCCTTGGGAGCTGCCCAGTGCGTACACGACATAGGCAACAACAATCCACGAGATGAAGTAAGGGAGGAAGAGAATGGAGTGATAGGCCTTTGCCACAAGCCGGTTGGTCATCTCGAAAATCATGACTGCCAGAGCGACAGAAAGCACCAGCCCCACAACCATGAACAGCAGGTTATACCCAACCGTATTGCGGATGTACATCAGCGTGGCTTGGATGTTAGTGGAGAGGGTCAGGTACTTGAAGTTATCCAGTCCGACCCAGGGGCTCTGAATGAGGCTGTAGATAAACTTGTTCTGGATAAAGGCATCCGCAGGAGGTTTGATAAGCTTATAGGTCTTGAATGCCATGATGATGCCGGGCATGGGAAGATACGAAAACAACAGCAGCCATACTGCACCCGGCAGGACCATGGCAAGATACGAGAGGTTGGTGTAGACCTTATCTCTACTCCACCTCGACTTCTTCTGTGGAACCGACCCTATAGAGGATGTGGCTTCCATTGATGACCTCGTTTCAGTAGATGAATCTCTGTCCCCCCGGCTCCTCACCGATGTCCAGCCGCCGCCGGGATGAATCACCGGGTCGCCGGTGTAGGTTACCGGGCGACGCCGACGGAGTCACGCTCAACGAGTCTCGTCGACACCGAGATGGTGACCTTGGGCTGCAAAGGTTCCGCGACCCGCGAGAGAAGCTGACAAACGCCCAGCGAACCCATCCGAGTCTTGTGAACGTGCACGGTGGTCAACGCCGGTGTCACAACACTGGCACTGTCGATGTCGTCGAAACCGATGATCGATAGGTTCTCGGGCACAGCAATCCCCAGACTGCGAGCCGCGTTGAGTGCGCCAATCGCGACTAGGTCCGCACTGGCGAATACAGCCGTGACCTCGGGTGCGCGCTGTAGCAGGCGTCTTAGGGATAGGTCTCCCGCATCGTAGCTGAGCTCTGAGTCTTCGACGTAGGCTCTGGAAAGACCAAAGGCTCCCATCAGGTTCAGGAAGCTCACACGTCGCTCGAGAACGCTGGGAGGTGAATCGGGATGCGTGCCGATCAGCCCGATCCGGCGATGCCCGTGGCGGATCAGATGTTCGACCGCGGTGCGAGTGCCGCCCGCATTGTCAATCAGGATGCTGTCATAGGGTAGGTTGGGCGCATATGCATCGATCAGTATGCTGGGCAGGTCCAGACGACGCTTGAAGATATCCACAGTGTCCTCGATGAAGGTACCGACGAGCAGCAAGCCGTCAACACGCTCCTCGGTCAACATTGGGGGCCAGGCAACCGGATGATTGGAGCCATCGACCTCAATGTTGGCATACATCAAGCTGATGTTCTGCTTCCGGCACTCACTCTCGACGCCGGCCTGAACCACCGAATAGAAAGGGTTGATATTGGGCGGATAGCCGGCGTCGTGCTTGGTTAACATTCCGATCACGTCGATGTCCGGTATGATCCGCTCCGTACGGCGCTTGATCGGATAACCCAGCGTCCGTGCTGCGTCAATAACACGCGCGCGTGTTTCGGAGGCAACACTTGGGCGATCATTGAGAGCTTGCGATGCGGTCCCTATGGACACACCTGCCAAGTCTGCCACCTCTTGAAGGCGAACGCCATTCGGCATAGGTTGGAGAGACCTCTTTTGGGGCCGGTGGTTGAAATCTCAGGCTGATATTTCAATTAAAACATGAAAATGGGACGATGTCAAGCAGAATCCAGGATAAAGGCATACCAATAACGGCATCCTTCGGATCCGCTATAGGATTGCGCGTCGATGAGGCGCAGCCGGTTCGAGCAGTTGCCCCCGGCCCCATGACACCTATACTCGGTAGGTGCCGCCGCTTCCAACGTGAGTCAGGCCCAAGAGGAGGACACTTGTACACCTATGTGGAACCGTCCAGACAGCTACCTGCCGCCAACTTCGATGTCGTCGTAGCCGGGGGAGGCACGGCTGGCGTCGTCGCCGCCCTCGCCGCAGCACGCCAGGGCGCCCGGACGGCACTTATCGAGATGAAGGGCTACACCGGAGGCATCGCCGTCGAAGGCGGCACCGCGCTACACAGCTACTACAATCTATGGAAGGCCTTTCCCGGCGTAGAGAAACGCCAGGTGGTCAGGGGCATCCCGGCCGAGATCGTCGACCGGCTTGCCGAGGCCGGCGGCACGACCGGTCACGCTGAGATGATCGTGGGATACGACTATGATGGCATCTGCACGGCCATCGACACCGAGATTTACAAACTCGTCACCCTCTCAATGTTGGAGGAGGCCGGCGTACATCTCTGCCTCAACACACTGCTCGCCGGCGCCATCGTCGAAGACTCGCAGCTAGAGGGCGTGATTGCGGAGAGCCATCAGGGCCGCGAGGCTATCATGGCGCGAGCCTTTGTTGACACTACAGGGTACGGAGATCTCTGTGCGCGCGCAGGTGCGACCTTTACCGAGCCCAACGACTATCCCGTGGTCAACAGCATCGGGCTGGGCAACGTGAGCATCGAGGCGTACTACGACTTCATCGTCGAGCACGACGCCCTGACCCAATACGCCCGCGGCTGGCGCAGCGGCAGAGAGGATCAGATCGTGCGCCTGGACGGCCGCCGCGCCGCGATGCCCGCCGGATTCTCAGAGGGCGCCGCAGAGATTGGGATGTCGATGGTCACCACCACCGTCCACGATGATTACTTCATGTTTGTGAAGATCAACTATCGGATGAACGTCAGCCCCACGGACCGCGACGCCGCGGCCCTGGCCGAGGTGGAACTCCGCCGTCGGCAGGCGCGCGCGGTCGATCTCTTCCGGGCGTATGTTCCCGGGTGCGAGCGGGCATTCATCGCTCGCACCAGCCCCTCGCTCACGATTCGCCGCGGTCGGCTTATCGCGTGCGACTACGACATCACGCGCGATGACGTCCTGGAAGGGCGTCATTTCGATGATGATGTCCTGGCCTACGGGTTTCACGACTCTGCCCCGCACCTACAGATCAAGGATGGCGGCACATACGGGATCCCCTATCGTGCACTGCGCGTCTCAGGGCTCGACAACCTGTTGGCCGCCGGGATGATGATCACGTCAGACCACGATGCCCATATGTCAACGCGTAACACCGTAGCATGTATGGGCCAGGGCCAAGCCGCCGGGACCGCCGCTGCCCTCTGCGCCCTGCGCGACGAAGGCACCCGCGAGCTGCCGTATGGCGTGCTCCGCGAGGCGCTCGAGGCAGGCGGGGTCTACCTCGAAGACTGACGAGTAGAGCATATCCGGAGACTTCCGATCAATCATCACCCGTCACTTGTCACGCAAGACCAGAAGGACCTATGAACACCGAGATCTCTATTGATGACACCCAATTCCTGATCAGCGGCAAGCCGACGTATGAGGGAGTCAGCCACCAGGGCCGTCCCGTCGAGGGGCTGCTCTTTAACAGTCGGATGGTGCAAGCGATCTTCGACGATGAGAATCCCGAGACGACAGGGCAGTGGCGGTATCCCGACACCGGCCTGTGGGACCCCGATCGCAACACCGACGAGTTCTGTGCAATGCTGCCCACCTACCGGCGCTATGGCCTGTTGGCGGTGACCGTCGGACTTCAGGGGGGAGGATCGGTATACACACCCGACGTCTACGAACACTACGTCAATTCAGCCTTCGACGCCGATGGCGAGCTCAAGCCTGCCTATTGCGACAGGCTCGCCCGTGTGCTTGCCGCGGCAGACGCGGCCGGAATGGTCGTCATCGTCAACTACTTCTACTGGCGCCAGACGGAGAAAATGCACGGCGATCCGGCCATCGTCCGCGCGACCGAGGCGGCCACCGACTGGCTCCTGCACACCGGCCATCGAAACCTGCTCGTGGATGTCTACAACGAGTTCACGACAGGCGACCGACTCGTCCAATCCGAGCGCATCCACGAGTTGATCGAGATCGTACAACGGACCACGCTCGGCGGGCGCCGCCTGCTGGCAAGTTCCAGCATCATGCCGGGCCACTTCTCGGCGCCCGGACAATGGCAGACCGCGCAGGACTTCTACCTACCCCACGGAAACAACGCGTGGGCCGGGAAGCTGCGCCGAGAACTCCGGAGTATCAGGGCTAGCGATGCGTATCTGGCCGCGCCCAGACCGCTGCTTGTGAACGAGGACTCGATGTACCTGAATAACCTGGAAGCCGCTGTCGACGAATACGCCTCCTGGGGTTTCTATATCCAGGGCTACGGGGCCGGGGGCTGGAACCACGGGCGCTACGAATGGCCCCAACATAGCCGCGAGACGACCTACGAGCACCTGACCGGCTACCAGACCGTGCCCGTCAACTGGTCGATCAACACCGGCCTCAAACGCTCCTTCTTCTACCGGCTCGCGGAGATCACGTCCTCGCTGGGGCAGGAGGGACAAGCATAGAGTCCAACGGACCGCCGGTGAGACGCCCGCGGTCCCAAACAAAGGGACTGGGAGGTGGGGGATGCCGAATGTGAAGGCCCTCAGTTGCCCGGCGTGCGGTGCCCCGATCGCGCCCGGCACGCACGAATGCCCGTACTGCCAACGTTACCTCTATGAAGAACCCGGGGAGACCATCGCAGGCTCGCCGAGTGTTGCGACAGAGATCGGCGAACCGGCCGGCGATGGCATACTCTTTCGGCGTCTCAGCGAGCCACGGGAGAGCGCCTTCACGCTTTCGGTCCCGCACGGCTGGCTGCTGGAGGGCGGGATTGCCCGTGCGGACTTCAGCCGGCAGGCGATCAACGCACAGTTCATCGAGGCGAAGATTGACTTCACCGTCAAGCAGGACAATCGGGGGACGGTCGCCATCCGGTGGTGCCCCGAGGTGAAATACTGCGATATGCGGCACTCGATGGCGGGCGCCTTCTTCCCTATAGGCAGCAGCTACCAGGGGATGGTTGTCATGCCGGTGATGTCTGCAGCCGATTTCCTGATCCGCGTCGCCTTCCCCTGGGCCCATCCCGCTGCCTCGGCCGTCTCCATCGTCGATCAGCGCCCCGAACCTCTGCTCGTCCGGATCTACCGTCAGCGCATATCGGCTTTTGGCTCTCCCCTCAACTTCGGATACGACGGCGCCACCGTCGTCTTCACCTACACCGAGGACGGGCAGCGCTTTGAGGAAAGGGCTTACACGGTCATCGAGAATATGGGAGCCATCGCGGCGGGCATGTGGAGCAACAAGGACACCCTCCTCCTTCGCGCACCCGAGGGACAACTGGCGCAGATGGAGCCGCTGCTTCACCACATCCGCGAGTCGGTCAAGCTCGATCCGGCCTGGATCGCCCGCGAGATCGCCAGCCAGGAGATTCTCTCAGGCCACTTTCTCAGCGCCCAACAGGCTGAGCACGCCAGGAACCGGCGGATGCTGGAGATTCAACAGCAGATCCAGCAGATCGATCACCAGATCGCCGAACACCGGGCGCGCACCAACGCCGAGATCAACAACGACGCCTACCTGACGCTGATGAACCAGGAAGAGTACGTGAATCCCTTCACAGGCGAGGTGGAGACGGGGTCGGACCAGTGGCACCACCGCTGGGTCACCGATGGTGGCGAGGAGTTCTACACCGATCGCGAGGACGACGACCCCAACATCCCGGGTCTCTTCAATCGCTCAGACTGGAAGCGCACGCCCGTCCGCCCGCGCTTTCCCAACGGTTGACCTCGTCCTAGACAGACTGGACCCATCTGAAGATAGATGGGTCCAGTCTTCTCTCCACTCCTACGCCGCCTCCGGCTGTCCACCAAGCTGCGACGCATAGAGTGCGTCGATGATGCGCATGTTTTCCACCAGCGACTCCGCGGCGAAGGCCGGCGCGTGAAGCCCTCGCACGGCCTCGCTCAGATCCTGGATCTCCGCAGTGTAGCCGTTGACGTTTCCGGCCGTGATCTTCTCTGTCTCCCGCCCCGTCTGCAGAAGCATCGCGGGCTCACCTGCCGGCGCACCCCATCCATAGGGGCCGGTCAGCTTCCCCTTGACTCCCACCAAGCTGAAGGGTCCACCCCACGGCGCGTTGAACCCCCACTGGAGCGTGCCCATGAGGCCATCGCCATAGTTAAGCGTCGCTACGCCTGCCATGTCGACGTCAAAGCGCTCCGACCACTGCATCGTCGCCGAGACAGTGACCGGCATCCGGCCCGCCAACCGCCGCTGCGCATCGACGGCGTAGCACCCAATGTCGTAGAGTGCGCCGCCCCCAATGTCGGCCTGCAGTCGCACGTCCGCCGGGTCCGGGTTCGCCATCAGAAAGCTCGCGATGGTGTGCACGAAACGCAGATCGCCCAACACACCCGATTGCGCAATCTCGACAGCCTTCACCTGAACAGGGTTGAACCGAGAGGCGTACGCCTCCAGGCAATACCGCCCCGTCTCAGCACGCACCGCCTCGATCTCGCGCGCCTCGGCAGCGTTCACAGTAATCGGTTTCTCACAGAGGACGTGTTTGCCGGCGCGCATCGCCTTGATACTCCACTCTGCGTGCAGACCGTTGGGCAGCGGAATGTAGACCGCGTCGATCTCCGGGTCGGCCAGCAGCGCTTCATACGAGCCGTAAGCCTTCGGAATGCCGAACTGCTCGGCGGTCGCCTGCGCCTTGCTCAGCGTGCGGCTGGCAATCGCCGCCAAGGTCGTCATCGCGGCCCCCTCCATCGAGGGGATCACGTGGTTAATCGCGATATTCGCGCAGCCGATCACGCCCCACTGGACTGGTCGTTCGTTCATCCTGCCCTCCGTTTCTCATAAGGTATCCTCGTCATTATACAGCCGGCCCGCCCTTGCCCAACCCGGGGTTTGACGTCGGACGGCCTCAGACTATACTTCGGTGCACGACGCGATTCCAAAAAAGGAGCCAACGTGAAAGGTATCATACTCTCCGGGGGCATGGGCACACGTCTGTACCCACTCACGATCTCGCTCTCGAAACAGATCCTGCCCATCTTCGACAAGCCCATGATTTACTATCCCTTGTCGGTGCTGATGCTGGCGGATATTCGGGAGTTTCTGATTATCTCGACCCCGCAGCACATCGACCTCTACAGGGATCTGTTCGGCAATGGCGACAGGTTGGGCCTGCGAATCGAGTACGCGGCTCAACCCAGGCCGGAAGGCATCGCCCAATCCTTCATCATCGGCGAGGAGTTCATAGCAGGAGAGCCCTGTGCATTGATGCTGGGCGACAATTTCCTCTACGGACACGGGCTTTCGGAGATGCTGACGGAAGCCGGAAAAATCAGGGACGGGGGCCTGGTCTTCGCCTACTACGTGCAGGACCCGGAACGCTACGGCGTCGTGGAGTTTGACGAACAATGCCGGGCGTTGAGCATCGAGGAGAAACCTAAGCGCCCGAAATCCAACTACGCGGTGACCGGACTCTACTTCTACGATAGGCACGTTGTGGAGCTGGCGAAAGGGCTCAAACCCTCGGCGCGTGGGGAGCTCGAGATCACCGACCTCAACAATGAATATCTGAAACTCGGCAAACTGAGCGTTCAACTGCTGGGCCGCGGTTTCGCGTGGCTCGACACGGGTACCCACGAGAGCCTGCTGGAGGCCAGCGACTTCGTCCAGACCATTGAACACCGGCAAGGTCTGAAGATCGGCTGCATCGAGGAGATCGCCTACAAGAAAGGCTACATCGGAGCCGAGCAACTGCTCTGCATAGCGAACTACTCGGACCAGAACGGCTATTGCGACTATCTGCGCCGGGTAGCGGAGAACCCGACTGAGGGGCTGGAAGCGTGACCGAAGCCACTGGCACCCCACCTGTAAGAGGTGGATCACGCCCGGCCTATCGCGTCGAGACCGAGCGTCTCGTCGTCCGCTGCTGGGGTCCTGAAGACGCAGCCCTGCTGAATACAGCCATTCACGAGAGCTGGGATCACCTGGCGCCCTGGATGCCCTGGGCCCGTGGCGAGCGCCCCACCCTCGATAGCACCCTCGCCCTCGTGCGGCGGTGGCGAGGTGAGTTCGATCTCGACCAGGACTTCGTCTACGGAATCTTCAGCGCCGATGAGACCTCAGTTGTCGGTGGCACCGGCTTACATACCCGCCGCGGCGCCAATGTGCGCGAGATCGGCTACTGGGTCCACGTGAGCCAGATCGGTCAGGGGTATGCCACCGAGGTGGCGGGCGCCCTGACGAGGATCGCTTTCGAAGTCGACGGCGTACGGAAGGTCGACATCTACTGCCTCCCCCACAACGTCCGCAGCGCTGCGGTGGCGAGAAAGCTCGGCTTCACGTATGAGGCCACCCTTCGCCAGACCCTGGCAGAGGGCGACGGAACTTTCTCCGATGGCATGCTTTGGACGATGCTTGCGGACGAGTATGCCACGAGTCCGGCATCCCGGGCTCAGGTCAAGGCCTTCGACATCGCCGGACGCAGGATCCTGTGAGGCGCCGTTGATGCCGCCTGTGGTATTGGACGTCATCGCCTTCGACGCCGACGACACCCTTTGGCACACAGAGCACCTCTACAGTGACGCGAAGAACAAGCTCGCGCAGGTGCTGAGTCGCTACATTGACGCCACGACCGTGGAGGATGAGCTCGACGCCATCGAAATCGGGAACCTTGGTGTCTACGGCTACGGCGTAAAGTCGTTCACCCTCTCCATGATCGAGGCTGCCGTTAAGCTGACCCATGGACAGGTCAAGGGTTCCGAGATCCTCGAGATCGTGGATGTCGCCAGAGCAATGCTCTCCGCCGATGTTGAGCTTCTGGAGCACGTCCACGAGACCGTCCACCAGTTGGCAGCAAAGCACACGCTGATGGTCATCACCAAGGGTGACGCCTCCGAACAGATGCCGAAGCTCGTTCGCTCTGGCCTGCTCGACGCGTTCCCCTACGTGGAGGTCGTCGGCAGCAAGACCGAGGAAGTCTACCGGCGCTTGCTCGCCAAACACCACATCGCGCCCGAGCACTTCCTTATGGTCGGCAATTCACTGAAGTCGGACATCCTCCCGGTGCTGGCACTCGGTGGGTACGGCGTCTACGTTCCCTCCGACGTGCTGTGGTCGCACGAATGGGTAGATGCCCCACCCTCCGATAACGACCGGTACTTCGAGTTGGCGCATATCGGCCAACTCCCCGAGCTGATCGCTCGACTGACGCAGTCTGGCGTGTAGAGAATGCTGCGAAACCCGACATGCCAACAGACTGCTCGTATCACCAGGCTAGTGGGCAACTGGCGCTCTGTAACGCTCTTTGCCCTGGGCTTCTATGTCCTGTTCACAGGGCTCGCGCTCGCGACCCATGGCTGGGACCCACTATGGTTTGCCTGGGAGGGAGAGCGATACGCGCAACTGAAGCCTGATGCCACTACCGGGTACGATGGGCAGTTCGTGCTGTATATAGCACGCGACGGATGGGGTGCCGTGCCGCATCTCGACAATCCGGCCTACCGCCTCCAGCGCATCCTGACACCCATCGTAGTGCGGACACTCTCGCTTGGCCTGCCCGCTCCGGTGCCGTGGGTCATCGTCCTCGTCAACGCCGTCTCGATCATTGCGGCTACCGCCATCCTGGCGCACTGGCTGTCCGACCAGGCAATATCTCCCTGGTACGCCCTGACCTACACCCTCTTCGTCGGTACCCTGATGTCCTACTCGCGGGATCTGACCGAGCCACTCGCCCTCTGCATGGCTGCACTTGGTGCGGTGATGTGGCTGCGAAAGGACTACGGTCCGGCGATCGCCAGTTGGAGTCTGGCCGCCCTGACGAAGGAGACCACGTTGATCTTCCCCATAGGCGCCGCGGCGGTGTCGATCTACCGGGGGAAGCTCAGGTTGGCGGCTGAGGCGGGACTCGCAGTGGCACCGCTGCTGTGCTGGGAGGCATACCTGTACGTGCGCCTGGGAGAGATACCGTTTCTCTCCGGCCCGTCTCTGGCGCCGGTGCCGTTGACGGGTGTCGTCCAGGGATGGAGCGCCGATCCCGGACGCCTCTCGGCCGTCGTCCTCATCGCACTTGCGGCGGTACTGCTGCTTCCCGTGTCGCTCTGGTGCCTCCGGAGGCGTGCGGCACCCATCGTGCCTGTCTGGTTGCTGCTCCACACTATCTTCGTGTTAGTATTGCCGTCCGACGTATATTCCCATATCATGCATGCAGCGCGGAATGCTGGGGGAATGATACTCTCCCTGACCCTCCTATTGCCTTCATTGTGGCGAGCCTCGAGACCCCTGGCTCTGGGCTACTCTGTAGTACCAACGATGATCTGGCTCATTCCGATCTTGAGATGGGCGCCGTGGCTGTCGAGCGCCGGACTCCCCGGTGGTGGGGGCTAGCAGCCGCAAAGGAGCGATCATGCGTATAGACGAGTGCGTAGGATGCAAGGAGTTTCCGTGTACTGATGTGGTCCACGGAGCCTACCGCATTCCCGACATCGATCTGGACCCGACCGCTGTCAAGGCCGTTCTGATCTCTGAGGCTGCGCCGGAGAATCCGGAGGACTATTACTACGCCGGCGGCGCTCCACAATCCGGCTCGCTCTTCGAGGAGACTACAGTGCTGGCCTTTCAGGACGCCGGCGCTGAAGTCGACTCACTCCAGGACATCCTCAGCCTTGGCATCTACATGACCACAGCCGTGAAATGCGCCAAGACCGGTTACACAATGAGGGCAGCAACCATCAACGCTTGCTCGGAAATCCTGGAGCAGGAACTGGCCCAGCTCCCCAATGTGAAAGCCTATCTCTTGATGGGCGACGCCGCCATCAGGGCCCTTAACGCAATCGCGAGGCGCGCAGGTGAGGGGCGCGTGATTCCTGCGGGATCGACCTACAAGATTCGTGGCCCAGTCTACACTTGGAGAGGCGCCCGCGCCTTTCCCTCCTATCTGCAGGCAGGCCCAAGTTACTTCATTGAAAAGAGCAAACGCACGATGATCGCCCAGGATGTCAGGGAAGCCCTGGACCTGGTGACATCGATTCACCAAGCTTAAGGAGTTTCCATATGCAGGTCTACGACACAGGCCTCAACAAAGGCAAGCGCATTCAAGACTTCGGTTCCACCGGGGTCAGAATCTCCACCCTGATCACCCTCAGGGCGTGGCACATCGCACTCCTCCAGATAGAGCCGGACGGTGTTCTGGGCGCCCACAAGGTGGCAACCGATCAACTCATGATCGTCGTCCAGGGCGGCGCCCGCGTCTCGGGCGACGACAGCGACGCCATCGACATCGTGCCGGGTACCGCCGCCTTCTGGAACCGCGGCGAGCGTCACGAGACGCGCGCCGGATCGAAGGGCTGCCTCGCTATCGTGGTTGAAGGTGACAAGCTGGCCAACGGACTGGCCATGTCCATCCGCAGAGTCACAGGGTAACCACACCGTCATCCGCAGACATAGGGAATCGATCGGTCACAGATGCGGTCACCATCGCGATCGATGTAGAGTCGGCACCGGCCTGGGTAGGGATCATTCACCAGACCCCGCGGGCAGTTCACGCAGGTCCGTACTGGCGCATCGGGTGTCGCCGTTGGATCGGGGACGGGCCGTGCCTCCAGCTGAACCGGTGTGGATGTGGGTTGGACCACGGCAAGATCCTCGGACGCGGTGGCCTCTGGGAGGCTCACACCATCCCCCGCACTGCTCTCGTCGGTCGGAGGCGAAGCGGAGAGTTTGTCCTGCCCAGCCGGATCCAGCTCCGGGTCCGGCGATGCCGGGTCGTTGATCCCGCTCTCGGCATCGGCATCGGCAACCCGAGCAAGAACGCCCGTGAGGGCACCACAGGTTGCCAGTAGTGCCCCGGCAGCCAGCGTAATGCCGCCCGCGTAAAGGAAGCGCCGGCGAGGAAGAGAACGAGCAGCAGGCAAGGCAGGGCTGCGTCTGGCCTTGGCGAGCATCCGCCGGGTCATGGATACGACCCATTTTGTGTGCAGCACCAGATGTGCGAGCACGCCCGCGATCATCGCCAGGCTGGCCCATAGATGCACCTGATCCCACGCCCGGTATGACAACCCTAATATCGCACCGTCGACACTTACCTCGCCCACGGGAAGCAGAAAGACCAGGCCACTCACAGCGCTGACGCCGAAGGCAGCGGCGATCCCTACATCAGTCCAGTAATTCACATCGGGTTTGACCACTAGATATACTCCTACGATAGATGCTCAGTTCTATGATTAGCGTATCAGATGAATCTGAAGGAATGCTGAATGTAGTATGTGGTTTCCGTGAAGCCGCAGTGCTGCACAAGTCAGCCAACTCCGGTAGCACTTCGGCCGGAACAGCCTATAACACGATACGATCACATTCATCCACCATAGCAGAAGTGAGTCTGCCCAAATGCCTGATGTAGAACCAGAGACGTGTGCGGATCCCGTTGTGGCAGCGGTCGCCCACTTCCGGCTCGATGTCGCCCAGATGGTGACCCCGGCAGAGTCATACAGCTCGACTGTGCGGCTCATCACGTTGACCGGCGGTGAACGGCTCGTCCTCAAAATCCCGTACACCAAGGTTAAGCTCTTCCGCGAGATGACCGCTTTGCGTGTCCTCGCTGCCGATCTGCCGGTGCCCGAGGTGATCGACGCCTGGGTCCCCGGGGATGAAGCGCCCGGCGCCTTGCTGCTCTCGTGGCTTCCCGGCATCGCGCTCGACCCCTCGATCGGGGCGCACGGCGGGCTCGATCTCATACGGCAGATGGGAGCGCTGCTGGCTGCGCTCCATGCCCACCGTGTCGCTGCCTTCGGCGAGGTCCACGATCCCGCTGCATCGGAGCCGGCAGGTTGGTGGGGCATGATGAATCGGCGTTTCCAACTCTGGATCCACACCTGCACGGGCGTCGTCCCGCAACGCAAGCTGGCGGAAATCGAGGGCGTCTTCGCGGCCTTGAGCGCCGATCTGCCCACACCGGATGGTCCATGCTGGGTTCACGCCGATTTCCGACCGGCCAACATCCTCGTCGAGGATGGAAGGATCACGGGCTTGATCGATTTCGAGTCCGCACGTGGAGGTTCGGCGGACTTCGACTTTGTGAAGGTCAGCCACGCACTCTTTGACACCCGGCCCGGCAGCCGCGAGGCCTTCCTCGCGGGATACGATACCGTCCGGCCTCATCCCGACCTGACACGTACGCTCCCATACTACCGGCTCCACAATGCCGTCGGTGGACTGGCATGGTGCATCCGCCGCACTAATGTTGACGATCCTTTCTACCGCGAAAACGAAGTGGTGATCGCAGAGATAATCGAGGCGTATCGCCAGAGGAATCAATAGAAAATGGTGTAAACTAAGGAAGGAACCAACAACGGGGCAGTTGATTGAGGGGTTGTGAGAGGAGCGCATGTCGAGTCCGGTCTTGCAGATCGTTGTCATCTTGTTATTGGTCATCTTCAATGGTCTTATGGCGATGTCCGAAATCGCCGTCATCTCTGCCCGCAAAGCGCGACTGCGGCAGGCCGCTGAGAGTGGAGATAAACGCGCCAAAGCGGCACTCGACCTTTCGAGTGCGCCAACGAATTTCCTGTCGACAGTTCAGATCGGCATCACGCTGGTCGGCATCCTGGCCGGCGCCTATGGGCAGGCAACCCTCGCCCGGGCGCTAGCGGTTGCGCTCGCCAAGATCCCGGCTCTCGTCCCCTATGCACAGCCGATTTCTATCGTGGTGGTCGTCATTGGCGTCACCTATATCTCATTGGTGATCGGCGAACTGGTCCCGAAGCGGCTGGCGCTTGCCAATGCAGAGCGCATCGCAGGATACGTCGCTGCGCCGATGAAGGCCCTGTCCACTATCGCCCGCCCCGTTGTCTGGCTGCTCAGCATGTCGACGGATGGTCTTCTTGAGCTACTGGGTGTCAAGCCGTCCGAGGCCCCCGACGTCACACCTGAGGAGATCGAGGTGCTAATCGAGCAGGGCACGGAAATGGGCGTCTTCGAGGAATCCGAGCAGGACATGATCGAAAGTGTGCTGAGGCTGGACGAGCGGCGCGTCGACGCGTTCATGACGCCCCGGACGCAGATCATGTGGATCGATCTGGAAGATCCCGAGTCCCAGATCCGAGATGTGTTGATGGAGGCGCAGCACTCCCGCTTCCCCGTGATGGAGGGCGATCCCGACAACGTACAGGGCATCCTGTATACCAAGGACATCGTCGTCCGGAACCTCAAGGGTGAGCCCTTCGACCTCCGCGCCTCGCTGAGACCGGTGCTCTTCGTCCCCGAGAGTATGTCGACGCTGCGAGTACTGGAGCTCTTCAAGCAGGAGGGAAACCACATCGCGCTGGTGACCGACGAATATGGCAGCGTCCAGGGGATGGTCACGGATATGGACATCCTGGAGGCGATCGTTGGCGAGATTCCCTCGGAGGATGAGCCGGAAGAACCCCAAGCCGTGCTGCGCGAAGATGGAACGTGGCTCGTCGACGGTCTGTTGCGCATCGACTTGCTCTGGGAGATCCTCAACCTCGAAACGAAGATGGATGGTACCTATCGGGGCTATCAGACTGTCAGTGGTTTCGTGATGGCTGAACTCGACGGTCTCCCCACCGAGGGGGCGCACTTCTACTGGTACGGGCTGCGCTTTGAGATCGTGGACATGGACGGCCGACGAATCGACAAGGTGCTGGTCACACCCGCGGCCACCGAGCCACCCTATGGCCCCGAGATAGAGGCCGAAGGCACAGAAACGTGAGGGCGCCCCGTGGAGGGCGCAACAAGATGCGCAAACGTGGTAAACGCCTGGCGTACCTGGCAATTGCGACCGGTATCGTCATCGTCGGTCTCCTGTTGTTTGCGATCAATCGAGGACCAGTGACGCGTGGGTTCGAACCCATCCAGCCTCAGGACGACGAACCCAGACCCGGCCTGCGCGCCTACTGCCCCTGGTGTGAAACGGCTGGCTATGTCGATCCTATCGACATGGCTGGCGTTATACTCATCGGAACTGTGCTGCTTGCGCTTCCCGCGGGGCATATTGCACTGCTGATCATGCTCGCCAGGCATGTCAGCCGGCCACCGCGGTTCGCCGACATCGAGCCGGCATTCCGCTGTCCTGCCTGCAACCATCCCCTGGTAAAGCAGTGGCACATCTGTCCCTATTGTGGACGCACAATAAAGCCCGCCGCGCAAGGACCGCTGTAGCTTCTTATGTGGACGCAGCTACGAAACAAGGTCATTGGCCCACCGCTACCAACACATGAACTCGAGGGCCAGAGCCTGACCAAGCTGCAGGCACTGGCCGCGTTTTCGCCTGACGCCCTCTCATCCATCGCCTACGCCAATGAAGAGATCTACCTGGCGCTGGTAGTCGCGGGCAGTGCCGGGCTGGCACTCACCTTTCCCATCGGTCTTGCCATCACGGTGCTGCTGGTGCTGGTTGCCCTCTCTTACTTACAGACGGTCTATGCCTATCCCTCGGGGGGCGGTTCCTATGCCGTCACGCGGGCGAACCTTGGCATTCTCCCGGGGCTGGTGGCAGCGGCGGCCCTTCTCATTGGATATCTGCTGACGGCAGCGGTGAGCCTGACTGCGGCGGTGGCCGCGATTGCCTCTGCGTTTCCGGCGCTCTGGCCCTACCAGGTTCAGATTGCCCTTCTCTTCCTCCTCACGATCACGCTTGCCAATCTGCGCGGTACCAAGGAGAGTGGTACCCTGATGGCCGTACCCGTCTATTTGTTCGTCCTCAGCTACCTGGGTATGTTGGCCTACGGGCTGATTCGTCTCATCGTGGCCGGCCCGGGACCGCTCGCGACTTCGCTGCCACCATCGACCCAGGCACTCACGCCCGCCCTCGTCTTGCGCGCCTTTGCCTCCGGGTGCACCGCTCTGACCGGCATCGAGGCAATCAGCAACGGCGTGCCGGTCTTCCAGGTGCCGAAGCCCCGCAACGCCGGGAAAACGCTTCTGGCGATGGCTATCCTGATGGGCCTCCTCTTTGCAGGCAGCGTGGGCCTCACCCAAGCTTTTGCCGTCACGACAGGGCCGGAGGAGACCATCCTCTCGGCGCTAGCGCAGCGCATTGTAGGTACAGGCGTGCTGCACTGGTTCATCCAGATCACAACCACGTTGATCCTCGCCGTGGCGGCCAACACCAGCTTCGCAGGCTTTCCCCGGCTGGCAGCCATCCTCTCCAAAGAGGAGTTCGTCCCACACCAGCTCCGCAATCTCGGGGACCGCCTCGTCTACGCCAACGCCATCGGTGCCCTCAGTATCGCGGCAGCTCTACTGATCATTGCCTTCGGTGGCAACACGCACGCCCTAATTCCTCTCTTTGCCGTGGGCGTTTTCATAGCCTTTACGCTTTCGCAGGCCGGGATGGTCGTTCACTGGTGGCACGTTCGAGGCCCTTGGTGGTGGGCAAAGGCTCTGCTCAATGGCATCGGTGCAGTTGCCACCGGCGTAACCGTTGTGATCGTCGGGGTCAGCAAGTTTCTCGAGGGCGCGTGGATCACGGTGCTCCTCATACCTTTGTTGGTGGGTATCTTCCTGGAGATCCGGAAACACTACGATACAGCGAACCGGCAGCTCTCCGTCGCTCGAGCAAAACAAGGGTCGAAACGACACCCCACGCCACGGATCGTGGTCCCGATCTCCGCGGTACATCAGGGGATTATGGAAGCCGTTGCCTATGCCCGCGCTATCTCAGCTGATGTGACCGCGGTCTATGTCGAGATTGACCCAGGTACCGCTGGGAACGTCGAGGTCGCCTGGCAGCAGTGTTGTCCGGACGTACCTTTGGTTGTGATTCCCTCGCCCTATCGCTCGCTGCTCACCCCGTTGTTCGACTACTTGGACGAGATCGATCGCCAGGCTGCAGACGGCCAACTGGCCACCGTGGTCCTGCCGGAGGTCGTCCCCGCCCGCTGGTGGCAGAGCTTGCTACACAATCAGAGCGCCCTTTCGATCCGGACTGCTCTCCTCTACCGGCGTCGCGTCCTGGGGTTTCAGCGCACGATCATCGACGTCCCATATCATCTGGAGCCGTAACGAGAGTCCACAGGAGGTCGAAGTATGTCATTCCCGGACGCTTTCTATCGCTGGCGGCCGCATCCCTGGCACGGGCTTGCGGCCGGGCCTGACGTGCCTCGCATCGTCCACGCCTATATCGAGATGAGCCGCTTTGACGACATCAAGTACGAGATAGACAAGACGACCGGATATATGCGCGTTGACCGGCCGCAGTTGACATCGTCGCAGCCGCCCACGCTCTACGGCTTCATTCCGCGCACGTACTGCGGGACCAGGATTCACGAGCTCTCCCCGAAATCCGAACGGGGTGATCATGACCCTCTGGACATCTGCGTCATTAGCGAGCGGCCCCTCAATCGCGCCGAGGTCATCCTGAATGCCCGCGTCGTGGGCGCGCTGAAGGCCATTGATACCGGCGAGGCCGATGACAAAATCATCGCCATCCTACAAAACGACACCTTCTGGCAGTCCGTCAACGACATCTCCGAGGTGCCCATCGTCCTTGTCAACCGCTTGCGACACTACTTCAGCACCTACAAGATGATTCCGGGGGAGCCGTCAAGGATGTCCGTTGAGGAGGTTGTGGGTCGCGAAGAAGCCTACGAGCTCATCAGGGCTGCTATGGCAGACTACGAGGAGATGTATGGGGGCTGACAAACACGACTGCTGAGCCGAAAACTTAGAGCTCAACAGTCGTTCCCGCCCCTGTACTCCGAGTATGAAGTGCTAGGTGATCCTCTCGCCGCATTCTGGACAGAACTTCGATGTCTCGGGAATCTTGGCCTCGCAGTGGGGGCAATGGAACTCGACCTTGAGCTTGGCACCACACTCAGGACAAAACTTGGCGTTGCCATCCAGTGGTGCACCGCACTTTGGGCACGAAGCACGAATGGTCTGACGCCAGTTCTCCTTCCCCAGCTTCTTGTCCTCCTCAGCCATCGCCGCATGTGCCCATGCCTCCTCGACACTGCGGCTGGCCTGTGCGGCCGACATCTCAACTCCCATATCGGGCGCACACTCCTTGCACAATCCGCGGCGCTCGTTCCAGCAGCCCTTGCGGCACACCCACGATGAGCAGCGCGGGCACTGCACGAACTGCGGCCTCAGCGCCTCCATCGCGGCGGCGAAAGCTTGATCGTGGGCCTTCTGCCAGGCGGACGAACGCACGCGCTCGCCGACGTCGGCAGCGGCACCAAAGATGCCACCAAAGAGACTGCTGGCCGTATCCAACACCGATGTGGCGGTGCCAACCGCCCAGGGCTTGAAGGCGGTACGAAACCCGGAACCGCACCGATTGCAGAAGAACTCAAACTGGAATCCGCGATCCGTGCTCAAATCACTGTAGTTAGAGACAAACTCGATCTGCTCGTCCATAGGCAGACGCTCGCAACCTCCTACGCTGAGATGGGGTGTATCATACTACACTCATGGGTTACCGCGACCCGCACCTCCTCAAGCGTGCGCTCGCCCCGCGCGATGAGCGTCTCCAGAAAGGCGCGACAGATCCGCTCCGCGTCGGGCGTGACAAACGTGCTATCCGACAAGCGTGCGAACCGGTTTCTGTCCGCAAGCTGCCACATCAGCCGGTCCTGGTGGCCATCGGACTCATAGACCGTGTTCACCCAACGGCGCATGTGGAGGTCAGGCCCTCGCCCCAGGCGCAGGAAGAGCTTCAACTTTACCGCACGCAGGTCCTCTGCCGCCACATCGTTCTCGTCAATCAACTGGCTCTGTGCCTCAATGAGCGTGTCGGCGTGCAGATTCGACGCGATAATGTGACCGTGCCCCCCAAGCTTGAAAAAGGCCTTTGCCTGATCGCCCCAGAGATAAGCGTAGTAGAAGCCCGCGCCGATCTCGTGAGCGAGGAAACAGGTCTTGCCGTAGGCTGTATCCACCAGTCCCCGGCGCAGCACCACCGGCCCTTCAATCGGCTGGAGCACGACGGCGTTGGGGAGGAAGTTGAGCAGGGCGACCATGACCGCGGTCTTCCCGGCGCCGCCGGGCCGCGCTCCCACCAGAAGCGAGCCGCCACGTCGCATCACCGCCGCCAAGTATGCGGCAAGGTCGAGATCGACGGTCCCTGCCTCGATGAGGTCGACCAGCGAGAGCAGCCTCCCGCCTCGCTGGTTGCAGTCGTTTAGCGTGTGTAAATGGGCCCGAAGCCGGGCCTCACTTGTGATGTCGACCATGGCGCTAGGACGTGACCTGTAGTCCGCCGTCTGCTGTCCAGGTCGCGCCGGTGATGTCGCCCTTGGCCTTGATCTTGAGCTTGCCCTTTTTCGTCCTGACGACGCCGTTAAGGTCCCCGCCGATGTAAATCGATACATCGCGCTCTGACCGAACGTCCACATCGTCGACCCGCGCCACCAGGACCGGCGTGTGCTCACCCGAGGCAATACTGATCGTTCCGCCTTCGATCACGACTTGCTCGGCCCTCACACGCTCTAAGGCGTCCAACCGCTCCAGTATCTGATCCAACTTCGCCAGAATGGCTTCCTCGTCTGTCATGGGTCCCCTCCCCTCACTCTAGTCAGTCGCCGTGATCTATCCGGACCTCCGGCAATACCCACCTCACAAACCAATCGACGGGTCGCTTCCGCACGTCAAGGCGCATCCGCGGTTCGCTGACTCCGTGCCCCTGGCGCGGATAGATGACCATCTCCACCGGGACGCCCTGTCGCTTCAGGGCATTGTACAACTCCCGCCCCTGGCTCAGCGGCACACGATCGTCAGCGTCGCCGTGCTGGATCAGCGTCGGTGTGGTGACTCCCTGAATGTTGAAGAGCGCCGAGTGCTGGCGGTAAGGCTCGAGATCCGTCCAATACTCCTCGCCGAAATAGTCCGGCAGAAAGCCCGGAATATCGGCGGTACCCGTGAAGCTCATCAGGTTCGTCACCCCCGCCCCGACGCAGGCCGCGCGAAAACGGTCCGTCTGCGTGATCGCCCAACTGGTCATAAACCCGCCGTAACTCCACCCCATTATCCCCAATCGCTCGGGATCCGCGATGCCCCGGTCGACTAGGGCATCAACACCATCTATAATATCACCAAAATCACCCCCGCCCCAATCACCATAGTTGGCGAAGCGGAATGCCTGCCCGTAGCCACTCGACCCACGCGGATTTGCGCGCAACACGGCAAAGCCCTGCCCGGCCAGCGCCAGAACATCGCAATGGCGGTCGGGGAACCCCAGAAAGCGCCGCTGGAAGACGCCCGCCGGTCCGCCATGAACGTCCACAACCAGCGGACAGACGTCTCCCGGCCGATAGCCCACCGGGAAGGTCACCATCCCCTCGATCTCCAGACCTCCCGGCCCCTGCCAATGGATTACGTCGACATCCGGTAACGCGTCCTTGGGCCAGCTTTCGGGCAGCGGTGGTGCCGCCACGCTTCGCGGTTCGTCCTCCTCCACCCGCCACACACAGACCGCGTTCGACTCGTGGAAGGTCTCCTCGGCGTACGCAATCGCGTCGTTGCCCGGCGTGTGCAATGTCCCCTTGTAGGTGGGCGTGGTAAGTACCGGTGTGCCGGCGTCGCCGGACACGGGCAGCGCCCAGATATGGGTATCGATGCCACCGGCCTCGCCCACATAGACCCGATCGCCACCTGCCGACCAGCCGATTATCCAGCATTGCCCGTCAGGCGTCGCAGCCAGCGGCTGAGGCTCGCATCCATCGGCCCGATAGAGCACGACGCGACTGGCGCCGGCCCAGTGCGGTGGCTGGTCCCCGGTCACGCACGCAATCCACCGCCCGTCGGGTGACGGCATCGGCTCCGGCGACCAGTCGGCGACCGTTGCAAGCTCGACGAAGTCATCTACACCATAGGGCGTGCCGCCCTCCGGAAGGTCAGCGGCAACGGTAAACAGGCGCGTCGCAGTCCACATGTCCGCATAGGGTGTCGGTTGCGCCACGAGGGCAATCCTTTTGCCATCGGGCAGCCAGTTGTGCTTGACGGCGTGCACACGTCCCCGTGTGACCTGCACGGCGTCCGGCGGTGTCCGCGGTGCGACGGCGAAGGGCACAGTGAAGAGATGTGCAAACTCGAAATCCTGATCCCACAGTTTCACCTCGTTCCTGGCCTTCCGCGCCGCCTTCTTCTTCCTGGTGGGCGGCTCTTCCATCAGAAATGCCAGCCGGTTGCCGTCGGGTGACCACTTCACGTCGGATACACGCGTGTCCTCGAAGGCCGTCAGCGCCCACGCCTCACCCCCGCCGGCGCGCATCGCGTAGACATTGGCCTTGCCCTTCCGGTCGGAGAGAAAGGCCAGGAACCGCCCGTCGGGCGACCAGCGCGGGTGGTGGTTACTATGGTCGCCCCACGTGAGCTCGATCGGCTCGCCGCCCTCGACCTGCGCCAGATAAAGGTGAGTCAAGTAGCGGCTCTCCGACTTGGTCATCAGCGGCTCACGGACGACGTAGACGACTGCCGTGCCATCAGGCGACAGCGCCGTCTCGGTGATCAGCGGATAGTGGATTTGGATCTCACTGGTCCAAAGCACCTTTGATTCGTTCATTGAGTCCTCCCGGTATGAATGCTTTGCGTCACACCTTCCGGGTTGCTTCGAAGCAACCCGGAAGGTTTATCCGTCCGCTTCTGGGCGGCGCTCGCGTCTGAGCGACTCTCGCGTCTGAGCGACTCGACCCGTGGTTCAGACCTTCTGCGCCTTAACCGTCTCAATCATCGCTACCATGTTCTCCACCGACACGTCGCCCTCGACCGAATGCGCGGGGGCGAAGATGTAGTTACCTTGCGCGCCCGCCGCCAGCAACCGCTTCGTCTCCGCCACCACCTGGTCGACCGTGCCGTAAGGCAGCGTGCGCTGGGTCGACATGCCGCCGTGGAAGGTCAGCCGGCCATGATACCGCCGCATCAGGGCATAGACGTCCATGACCTCGGGCTGGAAGGGGTTGAAGCAGTCGAGGCCGATGGCGATCAAGTCGTCGAAGAGCTCATCTACGTCGCCGCACGAGTGGATAAAGATGACCTTACCGGCCTCCTTCACCGCGGCATACATTCGCTTGAGCGGCGGATAGATGAACTCGCGCCATAGCTTCGGGCCCATCTGAAGCCCACGCTGCTGGCCCCAGTCATCGCCGAAATATACCGCATCGATGTCGTAGGTAACGGCCTTCCGGACCTGGGCGATGTTCCAGTCCGCGATCGTGTTGAGGAGTTCGTGGACAAATGCCGGATGGTCGTAGAAATCCATCATGAGGTTCGCCATCCCCCGCATCGTCCAGGCCCGCTCGTAGAGGCTGAACCCAATGCGAAAGACGCGAAAGACATCGGCCTGGCGCGCCAACTGCGCCTCGATCCCGTCGAAGAAGACGGGACCCAGGGGGTCTGGGAACTCAGTGTGCGCCAGCGTAGCCTCGGGCAATACCTGGCCCACCACGACACCGATGTCCTTGTCGATACGGCGGTCCCACACGACCCCGAAGACGTCGCGCACGTGGTCGTCGCCGAGATCGGTGAAAAGACTGGCGTCGTCGCCCACGCCGCCGAGGTGGTTGTCCAGCACCTCTCCCAGATCGCCGGGCGCGTAATACGCGCGCAGCTTCTCCGCCGCCTCCACCGTGAACCCCATCGACCAGGGCACGTAGGGTGGCGCCTCGCCCGCAAGCACGGTGCGGATCACGTCGCGTTTGCTCATATCACCTCCGACTAATAGCTGGCAGCTCTCAGCTTTCAGCGGTCAGAGGTTGGCAAGGAGTAGGGAGTAAGGAGTATGGAGCAAGGCTCACAGCGGAGACCTCTGAACCTTACTCCAGACTTCGTACTCCTTACTCCCTGCTGATAGCTGACAGCTACTAGCTGATCGCTACCCTCTGACCTCTCTACCAGTACTGGTGCACGTACTCCCGCACATACCTTTCGTACACCTCACGCACACCCGTCATCACCTCGTCGGAGAGTGCGGGCCTGTCCGCGGCTGAAAAGTTCTGCTCCGCCTGCGACGGACGCTTGGCGCCCGGGATGGCGCACGTGACCGCATCGGCCATCAGGATCCATCGCAGAGCGAACTGCACCATCGTCAAGCTCTCAGGACAGATCGCCTTCAACGCATCGACCGCCTTCAGCCCAACGTCGTACGGCACCCCGGAGAAGGTCTCGCCGCGGTCGAACGACTCGCCGTGGCGATTGAAAGCACGGTGATCGTTCGGCGCAAAGGTCGTCGAGCGCGTCATCTTGCCCGTGAGCAGGCCCGAGGCCAGTGGCACCCGCGCCAAGATCCCCACCTGCTTCTGCTTGGCCTGGCTGAAGAAAAGTTCGGCCGGCCGCTGTCGTAACATGTTGTAGATGATCTGCACCGTCTTCACGTTGGGGTATTCGATGGCTTTCAGCGCCTCCTCGACCTTCTCGACGCTCACGCCGTAGTGCTGCACCTTCCCCGCGACGACCAGATCGTCGAGGACGCCGAAGACTTCCGGCATATAGTAGACATCCGTCGGCGGGCAATGAAGCTGCACCAACTCCAGAGCCTCCACGCCCATATTGCGCAGCGACGCCTCAACGTAGGCCGTCAGGTTCTCCCGGTTATAGCTCTCCGCCGTGTGCGGGCTCGACTTGCGGCCCGCTTTCGTCGCGATGTGGATCTCCTCGCCCCGCTCGCGTTTGAGCTGTGCCAGCAGCCGCTCGCTCCTTCCATCACCATAGACGTCGGCAGTGTCGAAGAAGTTCACGCCCATATCCACGGCGGTGTACAGCGCCGCAATCGACTCCTCGTCCCGCACCTCGCCCCAACTTCCACCGATCGCCCACGCACCGAAACTCACAGCGGACACGGACAGGCCGGTTCGCCCAAGGGTACGGTACTGCATAGTCCCCTCCTATTCTTTAGACATACGAGAGCGTGACGGGTGACAGTTGATCAGCCTGGTTCTCATCCGTGTCGTCCGTGCAATCCGACACATCCGCGATTCAGACAGCTGGCCAACCATCAATCGTCATCCGTCACTCGTCATAGGCTTCTCTCTGACGGCTGACAGCTGACCGCTGATTGTCCTTCCGCCCACCGCCACCCATGCACCTGCAACCAACAGCAGGCTCGCGACGTAGAACGGCCCCCCGGGCACCTCGTGCCACAGAAAGTAGGCCATGCCGCCGGCAAAGATGAACTGGCCCATGTTGATGAGGCTCACGATCTGGCCGCGGAAGTACTTCATCGCCCGGTTCAACAGTGAATGGCCGATCACCGTCGGCACGATGCCGAGCCCCAGGATCAGGCCGACCTCGCGGCTGCTGTAGGGCTGGATCGGGTTGACGAAAAAGAGCGCCACGACCATGCTGCTCACGGCAGCAACGGCATAGAGCGGCACCAGGTAGAGCCAGACGGTCGGGTGATGCCGGTTGCGCCTTCCCAACGCCATATAGAGCGCGTAGAAGAGCATCGACCCCAGGCAGATCATGTCGCCGGCGAAGTACACCGCGCTCAGGTTGAGATCCGACGCCGTCAGGATCACGACGCCTGCCAGGGCGATGCCCGTGGCCGCAATCTCCCGCCGGGTCAGTGCCTCGCTGGCCAACCAGACCAGGAAAAAGGGCATGGCCAGTGGCACCAGGTTGACGATCAGGCTGGCGTTGGCGGTGGGCGTCATCCGCGCCCCTACCACCCACGTCATCAGGTGCACGCCTAGGACCAGGCCGGGCACCACCGACGCCAGCAGATGCGCGCGCGTGTACTCTGCACGGTGACGGCGCAGGTCGCGAAGAAAGAGCGGCAGCAGCACCAGCGACGCCACAAAAAGCCGCAGCGATGCCAACAGCACCGGATGCAGCGTGCTAGCTTTGATCATAATGACGGCGGTGGAGGCGGAAAAGACGCTGAGGAGCAACAGCAGCACGTTGAGTAGCACGATGGTCCTTTGTCCTATAATATGGCGGCGCCCTCACCCGGCGCCCGACCCCATTATAGGAAGGACAGACTGCAGATCAAGGCAGCGCCAGCCTCACGCCCGTCGGTACCCCCAGGCGGTGCGCGCCCCCGCATACACGAGTGCCGCCGCTGCCAGCAGCTTGACAACGGGCGGCCCGATCACGACGAAATAGCCGAACAGACCGATCGTGATAAAGAGCCCACCCACCAGCATCAGATAGAAGCGCAGCCAGCGCGGCGACGTGCGCCAGGCCCTCTGGCGCCACGCCGCCTTCACCGCTGAGAGAGAAGCTTGGTCTGTAAAGCTGGTCTCCACTTGCCGCCCGCGGAAGCGATAGAAGGATAGCCCGCCCTGCGGCGATGGTTGGTGGTCGGAGCCCGTCGTTCCATCCACGACCTCGTCCGTGTAACTCTCGTCGCCTACCCGCACCACCAGCGGCGTCCCAACCAACAGCAGGACCCCAATTCCGGTCAGGCCCAAGGTCAGCCAGGAGAGCCAACGAATCGTGTCCGGGTGAGCGGTGAGGTAGGCATCAAGGTCCTGCAGCGGCTGGATGTGCTCGGCTACCAGCGCGAGGATCAGCACCACCAAGATGGTCGCCAATGTTCGCCCCACCCCACCCAACGTCTGCTTGAGACCTCTCATCCGTGGTTGTCGACCGGTAGATCGAGGCATGGCTTGTCCCTCCTTGCCCGCACCACACGAACTGAGTATAACAGGCATTATACTTGGCTATGAACGATATTCTCATCGTCACAGGAACCTGCGGGGTCGGCAAGTCTACCATCTGCTGGCACTGGGCCGAGCAGCGCCTGGGCGCGACCATCGACTGCGACTATTTCCGCACCTGGATCCGCAACCCGGCACTGCACGCTGCCAACGCGTACCAGGAGCCGCTGCTCGCCCGGCACGCGATCCTGCTCGCCGAGGATTACCTGGCGATGGGGCTCGACGTGGCGATCGACAACGTCTGGACGCCCGACGGCCTCGAGGTCCTACGCCGCCGGCTGGCGGAAAAGGCCCGGCTCCGCATCGTCCGGCTCACCTGCACCGCGGCCGAGAACCACGCGCGCGACGAGCGGCGCTCCCCCTCCGACGTGATGGGCGGCCGGGTCGACGAGCTCCGGGCCGAACTCGACGCCCTGCCCTGGCCTGAGTACGTAATCGAGCTCGATACCACAGGCCAGACCGTGGTGCAGACGCTGCAAGCCATTGAGATGCTCTTCGAACGAGACACGCTCGCGGGCCTCACCCTGCGCCCCTCGACCGAGGAGGACGCCGCGTTTCTCTACGACACGCTCAAGGCGACGATGGAGGACTACGTCAGGCAGACGTGGGGCTGGAATGAGCAGGACCAGCAAGCCCGCTTCCGGGCGACGTTCGAGCCCGGCAAGGATCACGTCGTCCTGCTCGATGGGCAGCCTATCGGCGTCTTCTGCACCGAACGCGGCGAGGACGAGGTCTTTATCGACAAGATCTACATCCTGCCCGCCTACCAACGCCGTGGCATCGGTACACACCTGATCACAACCGTGCAGAATGAAGCCTTCGCCCAGGGCCTGCCGGTGGCACTGCGCGTCCTGAAAGTCAATCCCGCCCGGCAGCTCTACGGGCGCCTCGGCTTCGAGCAGGTGGACGAGACCGAGTCTTCCTACGTGATGCGTGCAACACCGCCTAAGGGATAACAGGGTTCAGCAAGCGGGCATACTGCGAATCACATCTTGTCTTACCCGCCAGGGCTATTGGCGAGCATCGATCCCTGCCAAGGTTTCCGGAGTTCCGCAAAGGTGCGGGCGAGCCACCCGCAGACGCAGCGGGATGCTGGCAACAAACCTTGCGAGGGCCCCGAAGCCTTCGCAAGATCGGCCATCCCAGAATACACTGCCAACCTTACCCGACCTGACGCGCTCGCCCCCCGTCCGCACTCCAGATCGCTAGCACCAGCATCGCCACAGACAACACCAGGGTGACGTAGTTTCCGACCTCTCCCGGCGGCGTGTGCGCGAACGCGACGGGCTTGAGACGCCCCACCATCATGCGCCCCAGCGTCTCCAGCAACTGCACACCCCACATCAGCGGGACGAGCGAGCGGTAGCGCAGGATCACGATCCACTGTAGCAGCGCATAGATAAGCTGCTCGCTCCCCCATAGGGCAAAGGCAAAGATCACCTCGTTGGCGCCGGTGACCGCCAGGTTCATACCGGCGATGCTCCCCGCACCGCCATCGGGCGCGAAGATGTGGATGCAGCTCCGCACGGTGCCGATGGTAGCGACCAGGATCAAGACATAGAGCGGGATCTTTGATCCACGGACGGTCCTATCGGCCGTTGTGGGCAGCAGGATTTCGAAGACGCGCTTCATGGGCTGGGCTCCTCTGATGAGTCGTCGCGTAGATTATACCAGGGTTGTGAGGTTGCTCATCAAGCGCGAGTGAGTACACTCGGGCATAGAATGGTGTTGGCGGATAGGCAAGAAGTCCGGCAAGCTGCGTCGTTCATCCATTGACGTGTTGGTCCTTAACCGCAGCCACAAGGAGGCATCACCATGAAATCGGCACATTTGGGATGTGGTCCACGGGCACGGCGCCACGCCGAGGCCTACGAGTTTGTGCAGAGGGGCAAGATCGGCGCCATCTGCGATCTCAATGCAGAGCGCCGCACGTCGTTCGGCCGCGATTTCGGCGTCGACACGGCCCACCAGTACACCGACCTCCGCGAGATGTTGGAGACGGAGAAACCCGATGTCCTCGACATCGTGACCGCACCCACGATCAGGGTCGACCTGATGAGGACCGCAGCCGCCTACGAGGTGCCCGTCGTCATCGTCGAGAAGCCCGTGGCGGTCCAGGGCGAGGACTACCGCCAGATCAAGGCCCTCAACGAGACGTCGAAGACCCGCTTCGTGGTCAACACCCAGCTCCACTTCCATCGCCAGAACCTGATGCTCAAGCATGACGTGGCCGAGGGGCGCATCGGCGACGTCCGTTTCCTGGACGCCAGCGCGCGCTCCACCATCCTCGACCAGGGCGTACACGTCCTGGAGCTGGCCTATACCTACAACGGTGCCGCCGCGCCCGTGCGTGTCTTCGGCCAGGTCTCGGGCGCGCAGAACCTGGCGCCGAGGACCGGTCTCCCCGACGGCGTCGGCTACCAGCCTTCGCCCGACATCGCCGAGGCCGCCGTCACCTTCGCCAATGGCGTGCAGGCCCTGCTGCTCAGCGGGCACATCGCTCCCACGGTCGGCGACCACGCCTCGATCTATGCGCACAAGCGATTGGCGGTCTATGGATCGCGAGGGTATGTGCAGTGGACGATGCACGGATGGGAGCGATTCACGCCCGAGACCGGCTACGAGAGCGGGATCCACGACTACGCCTACGAGGACGTCCGCGCCCAAGCCGCCCTGCTCGACGCGGCCTTTGACTGGGCAGCGGATGGCGAAAAGCTGCACCCCACGCGGCTGGCGCTCAACTTGGAGCAATTCAACATCATCCTGGCGACCTATGCCAGCGCGCTGACGGCGACCGCGATCGACCTGCCCTTCGACCCGCCCGACGGCCTCCTCGATGCCCTCCGCGCCCGCCTGGCGTAGGCAGTGTGGCAGCAGGCCGTTGATCGTTCCCGCCGGATCACAAATCCGTCTGGAGCATTTGCGAAGCACCGTCTTCTGACGTTCGCGCCGGAACTACCGCGAAAGGTCGCCTTCTAGCTTTCACAAGCAGCTCTGTCGATCTCGCGTCAAAACACAGGGAGTGAAACGCACATGAACGGATCCATGAGAAAAGCCATCATCTCCGGCATTCAGCAGGCCGAACTCGTCGACATGCCCATTCCCGCAGCCCAAGGCAGACTGGGCGTTGGTCAAGATGACCGTCGTGCCGATGTGCACCGAGTACAAGGCCTGGCTCCACGGCCCGGGCGCGCAAGGCAGCATCCCCACCCTGGGCCACGAGGGCGTGGGCGAAGTCGTCGAGGTGGCCCAACCCTGTGGTGTCGAGGTCGGCGACCGGGTCGTCCTGATGGGCGCAGGCCCGTGCGGCCGGTGCGCCTACTGCCGCGCCGGCGACTTCCTCCACTGCCAGGACCAGGTCAGCTACACTGCCTTCACGGGTGAGGCCGAGCCCACCGGCGCCTACGCTCAGTACCGCCTCGGGGCGGCCTGGCTGCTTCCCAAAGTGCCCGCCGATCTCTCCGACGACCACGCGGCGCTGGCCTGGTGCGGCCTCGGGCCCACCTTCGGGGCGATGCAGTCGGCGCGCGTGGACGCCCTCGACACCGTCCTGATCACCGGCGCCGGTCCGGTGGGCGAAGGCGCTATCATCAACGCCAAGTTCCGGGGCGCGCGCGTCATCGTCACGGAGCTCGTGCCCTGGCGGATAGAGCGCGCCCGACTGCTCGGCGCCGATGCCGTCTTCGATGCCCACGATCCGGACGTCCTGACCCGGATCCGAGCGCTCACCGAGGGCGGGCTGGGCGTGACCTGCGCGATCGACTGCGCGGGCGTGACGGACTCCCAACGGCTCTGTATCGACGCCACGCGCCCCAAAGGCCGCGTCTGCTTCGTCGCCGAAAGCTCGGATCCGCTCCCGATCACGGTCAGCCCCGACATGATCCGCAAGGGCCTGACCCTCATCGGCCAGTGGCACTACAGCCTCAACGACTTCGACAGGATGCTGCGCGTGATCCGCGGCTCGGGCGATCTGCTCGACCTCCAGATCAGCCACCGCTTCCCGATGAGCCGCGTCCAGGAAGCGCTGGCCCTCTCGGCCTCGCACCAATGCGGCAAGATCCTGCTCAGATCCCTGGGCCTAGAGCACGCCTACGGTGCCGGGGAGCCTTCCGAGGTCCCCGGCACCTGGAACAGCACATCATCGCATAGGCAAGCTTTTCTCGTCCGCTATACGCAAAGGAGCCGACAATGTCCCTTCTTCGAACCGACAACAAACTGAGAGTAGGTGGGCAGTGCTTCGCGACCGACAAAACGCCGGAGGGGCTGGTGACGTACCACCTGCGCCACGGCTTTTCCGCCGCATACGATCCCGGCGTCGAGGACACCGTCCTCCTGGAGGAGATCAAGGCCGCCTATCGCGAGGCGGGGATCGTTATCGCCGAGACGGGCGCCTATGCGCTCAACATCCTGGACACCAACCCCGTGCTGCGCGAACAGAACTTCGAGAAGACCTGCCGTCGGCTGGAACGGGCGGAGCGCGTGGGCTCTCTGTGCTGCGTGGGTCACGGCGGCACCGTGAGCACCGGGGGGTGGTTTGCCCACAACCCCGAGAATTTCAGCCAGGCCTCCTTTGACACGACGGTGTCCATGGTTCAGCGCATCCTCGACACCGTCAACCCGGAGCACACCACCTACGTGCTGGAGACCGAGTCGAGGCTGCTGCCGGATAGCCCCGAGATCTACCGCGAGCTCGTCGAGGCGATCGACCGTCCCCGCTTCGGCGTCCACCTTGACCCCTTCAACATCATCTCCAGCCCCAGGCGCTTCTACTTCAGTGACGACTTCATCCGCCAGTGTTTCCGCCTGCTGGGGCCCTACCTGGTGAGCTGCCACTCCAAGGACATCAAGATGGTGAAGGACAGCCAGACCCACTTCCACGAAACCTTCACCGGCGACGGCGAGATCGACTACCGGGCCTACATCGCCGAGATCGTCAAGCTGGAGCAGGACGTTCCGATGATGATCGAGCACTTCCCAGAGCGCCAGCAGGACTGGGGTTACGGCTACATCGTCGAGCAGGCCGCCGCCGTCGGCGTCACCGTGCGGAACGCGGAGTTGCGCGCGCGATAGGAACAGAGTGCCGCCACTCATCCCGTAGAGACGTGCCGGTGGCACGTCTTCTGCCGCCGATGCAGCGCTAAGCTCGATGCTGCCCGTCAGACCTGACCGGGTACGCTCAAGGGCATGGAGAAGGTCCATGAATGCCGAGAGCTGGACGAGTGGAGGGTGATCTGATGGCGGGCATAGGGTTCCCTCAAGAGGAGATCGCCGCGTTCTGCCGGGAGCGACATATCCACCGGCTGTCAATCTTCGGCTCAGCGCTGCGGTCGGACTTCCGGCCCTGACAGTGACGCGACGTCCTCGTCGAGTTCGAGCCGGACCACGTTCCTGGCCTCTTGAGGATGGCGCACATGGAACGCGAGCCCTCGGCCCTCCTCGGCGGCCGCAAGGTCGATCTCCCCGCGCCCGAAGACCTGAGCCGCTATTTCCGTCAGCAAGTACTCGCTGAGGCCGAGGTGCAGTACGCGGAGGGATGACGTCATCCGGCTGCGACCGGCGTCGCCGCCGTCAGGTTACGATATCGCAAGAAACCTTCAAGGGTGCGACATTCGTGCAGCGCTTGCCGATCCGATCCCGGTGCGCTACAATCTTGTGGTATGGTCGATACCAAGCGCGTACAAGTTTTCCTGGACGTGGTCCAGACGCTCAGCTTCACCGAAACGGCCCGCCGGATGCACGTTAGCCAGCCGACGGTAAGCAAGTATATCCATGATCTGGAGACGGAGCTGGGCCTGCAGCTCTTCGACCGCGGCAATGGTCGCCCTCGTCTGACAGAGGCCGGACGCGGCATCCTGCCGTGGGCCCGCAAGCTGCTCCAGCAGTCGTATCTCCTGGAGGACATGGCGCGGTCGCTCCAGCAAGACGTGGCAGGCTCCCTCACCATCTTCTGCACCACCGCGGCCGGGAAGTACATCCTGCCGCGCCTCGCGGCACGCTTCCGCCGGCGCTATCCCTACGTTCAGGTGAGCATCCTGAGGTGCACGCAGGAAGACGTCGCCATGCACCTTCTAGATCATGACGCCCATCTGGGCGTGGTCAGCCGCGAGATCACCATCCCCGGGATTGAGACACAGGTCTTCTTCGACGACGTGATCACGCTGATTGTGCCGTCCGATCATCCCTGGGCTGCGCGGACCTTCATTGAGCCGGCAGAGCTCGTCCACGAGCCCCTGATGCTGCGCGAGCCCACGTCGGGTTCCCGCCGGGTGGTGCTCGAGGAACTGGCCAAGCACGATATCGGCCTGGAGGATCTCAACGTCTTTCTCGAGATCGGCAGCAGTGAGGGCATCGCGTCCGCGGTTGCCGCGGGTCACGGCGTCGCGTTTGTCTCGACGCTGGTAGCCGAATGCCTGTTGGGACGCGGGGACGTCGCGAACGTTGAGGTCTCGGGCTTCAACCTGCGACGCAAAATCTATATGGTGCGTACATCACTGGATACGCCACACCGCGCCCAGGAGGTCTTCTGGAGCTTCGCGAATGACCCGGCAAATGCCGACCTCCTGCAGTTGCCCGCGAGGTTGGAGGCCGTGCACAAAGTCCGAACATACCGATCATAGGGGTCCTCTAGATATAACGAGCACGCCCTGCAGACTGCAGGGCGTGCTCGCTTTCCCGATAGAACCGGGGAGAAACGCTAGAAGGTGAAGGTCATCGTCGCCCCCTCCGCGTCCATGAGGAACGGAGGCAGCTTCTCGATGACGATTCGCTCGTCGCGGACATCCTTCGGGTCGATGCCCTTATTTTCCAACGCCAACTCGCAGAGGGTGACCTTCGGTGCGTACTCGATCAGGGTGTTGAACAGGTCGACCGGATTCGGCAGCCCCTTGGGCGTCCCGAGCTTCTCCAACTCTCCCTTGAGTGCCCACTTGGCCCCCGCAGGGCAGAAGAAGAAGTGCAATTCGTAGTCAAGCGCAATGCCTGACGTCGCGAAGATCAGGGCGGGCATAATGTTTGCCGCTTCACCACCATTACAAACGATAACCATCTTCTCTGACATAGCTAAGTCTCCTTACAGTGTGATTTCAGTACAGACTCTGAGGACATAACACGAAAGCATCAAACTTCGGCAGCCGCAGAAAGGCCACTCTCCTCCGTCTGCTCTACAGGCCTGAGATTGTAGAGGAAGAGGGCCACCGTGCGGTAGACGACGTGGGCGAACTTGCTGACCGGTAGAAGCGCCAGTAGGGTCATGGCAAGGGACACGTGGGCGATCAGCAGCACGTACCCCCACATGGGCGTAAACAACGCGTAGACCGACATCTCCAGGACGAAGCCGGTCAAGCCGATGAGCCAGAGCAGCACCAGGAACGTCCAGTCCGACGCATGGCTGTGAAGCGTGGCCTTGTCGCGCTTCTGCAGCCGTTTGATCGAGACAACCGTCGTGCCGTACATCAGGAGTAGCCCCGCCGTCGTGCCCAATAGCCGCGGGAAGTAAGTGAGCGGCACAGACGAGCCGACCGGTTTGAAGAGGAAGTCGAGCGCCGTCGCTCCCAGCAGACCCAGAAAACCATACAGGATCGCAGCATGGACGAACCACTTGCGCAACGGCAAGGGTGTGCTCGCCACCTCCTCGCAGTCATCATCGCGGAAGCGTGTCTGTCCCAGGACCTCACCGACCAGGGTCTTCCGAAGCGCGGCGAACCAGTCCAGCCGTTGGTGCTCGCCTGGCGTGAACGACACGCCACCCTCCCGGAGGATCCCTCGGACCATCTTGCCAAGGCCCACGGCCCCCGCGAGTGCGATAGTCCCCAGGACTGCCAAGCCCGTGATCTTGATGTAGATCTCCGGAAGGAAGGTGAAGAGCGCCAGGCGATCCAGCGGCGCCTGGCGGTCGAATGCTACCAGGAGCAAGCCAAAGAGGACCACCAAGACCGCCGTGACCACGACACCAAAGGTGTCGGATGTATACATCCGCTTGGCCAAACCGGTTACATCATACTGCGCGATGGCAAAGCGGCGCGCCGCGGCCATGAACTCACCCGGTTCGGCCTCGCGCGGGCAAGTGGCGGAGCACTCGCCGCAGTAGTAACACATCCAGACGTCCTTCGACGCCGTGAGGCGATCTCGCATGCCAAGTTGGGCATAGCGAATCAGCCGGCGAGGGAAGTTCGCGTCATTGTCGGCCAGGGGACAGACGGCGGTGCAGTTTCCGCAGTTGAAGCAAGCGTCGATATCGGCTGCCCCGTAGGTACGGATCTCCGGCAGCAGCGTCGTATCAATGCGATGAGTCATTTCTTCGTCTCCTCGACGAGGGCGTAGCGATAGTACCCGTCGTCCTGACCGACCTCCGCCACGAGGCCATATTTCCTCATAGCGGTGATGTGCCACAGAACCTGGTCGGCCGGCATCGCGATGGCGGCGGCAAGCTCGGTCACGGTCAATGCCTCCCCGCCCAGGGCCGTGCGGACCTTTTTTCGGATGGCTTGCAGGTCCCGGAGTCTTGCCTGCGTGGCTTCAACTGTGGTTTTATGCTGCTCGCGCAGTTGCTTGAGCAGTTCGGCGTGAGCCTTTGGATCCGCCATATCTACACTTCCTCCGGAACGGGAATCTCCGCGACCAGGGCGTCGAGCATGGCCTCGTACTGCCCCAGCGTCCATCCCTGTACCTGGATGGCGCCGGTCGGACATGCGCCCACGCACGTGCCGCATCCCGTACAGTTAGCCGGCGTGACGACGGCACGTTGGCCCGTTCTGCCGTTGTCTTTGAATGTTTGCATCTCGACGGCCCCCTCGTAGGGGCAGACTTTCACACACTCGCCGCTTCCCGTGCACAGATCCGGATCGACGTGGGCGACGAACGGCTCCAACTGGATGGAGTCCTTTCTCAGAATACCCATGACCTTCGACGCAGCCGCTGAGCCGGCGGCCGAGCTCTCCTGGATATTCATCGGCCCTTGGGCCGTACCCGCCAGGACGATTCCCGGCACGTTGGTCTCTACGGGGCGCAACTTGGGATGGGCCTCCAGCAGGAAACGATCCTTGCCGGGAGCGACCTTCAGCATCCCGATCAGGTCACCGATCTGGCTGGGCATCATCCCGACGGCCAAAACGACCATGTCCACCGGGACCTCGATCTCCTCGCCACTCGTCAGGTAGTCGTTGACCCTGACTAAGATCGGATAGGTCTCACCCTCCAGCGGCACGACCTCGGGCGGCTCCTCACCGTGATAGCGCAAGAAGAGAACGTGGTTGTCCGAGGCACGCCGATAGATTCCCTCGTGGCCTCGGCCATACGTACGAATATCCTGGTAGAGGTCGAAGACCTCCGTCCCCGGGAAGCGCTCGCGGACCTCATTCTCGGCCCGGAGGGTTGCCGTGCAGCACACGCGAGAGCAGTAATCGTTGATCTCGCCGTCCTCCTGCGGCTCGTGCACGCCGTCGAGTTGGCGGCTCCCGACACAGTGGATCATGGCGACGCGCCGCACCGGCTTGCCCTCCCACACCAGGTTCCCCTGCGTGGGGCCATCTGCAGCCAGCAGGCGCTCGAACTCGGGCAGTGTGACGACCTGGGGGATCTCGCGGTAGCCAAACTCGCCGCTGCGCGGCTCGTAGGGACGGAACCCTGTGGCCACCACGATCGCACCAACGGCAAACTCATGGTCCGTGGGGACATTCTGCAGCCGGATGGCCTCTTCACCGGCGGCCTGGACACACGCGCCGCATTGGGTGCAGCTCTCCCAGTCGATCGCGGGAACCGGCGGGTAGGCACCCTGATAGGGCCGGATGATGGCCTTTCGCTGCGTCAGCCCGTAGTTGTGCTCGTCGGGCACCGCGACCGGACAGGCCGCGATCGCCCGCTCCAGACCGGCGAACCGGTCCTCAATGCCGCGGCTGTCCTGACGGACGGTTACCTGGAAGTTGCCGACGTAGCCCTTGAAAGCGGTCACCTCGGCCTGGGTGAAGATCGTAATGTGAGGCTGACGCGCCACCTGCTCGATGAGATCGCCCAGCATCGCCTGGGCATCCTCATCGGTGGGGAAGACCCGATCGAGGTGAGCCACGCGCCCGCCGATAAAGGGCGATTTCTCGACCACCATGACGCTGAGTCCGACCCGCGCCATATCCAGGGCCGATCGCAGACCTGCGACGCCGCCGCCGATGACCAATGCCTGTTTCTCCACGCCCAGGTGGATGGGGTCGAGTGGCTCCAGGTGGCGGGCCTTGGCAATGCCGGCGGCCATCAGGCGAATGGCTTTCTCCGTCGCGGCCTCGGGAGCCCCGTGGTGGACCCAACTGTCCTGCTCGCGGATGCCGACGTGGTGGTAAAGGTACGGGTTGAGGCCTGCCTGGGACACGGCGTGTCGGAAGGTCGCCTCGTGCAAGAAGGGCGAGCAAGCACCGATGACGACCCGGTTCACGCCAAGCTCGCGGATATCCTGCTGCACAGTACTTTGGCCGGGGTCGGAGCACATGAACATGTGCGTCCGCGCCGCGACTACGTTGGGCAGCTTCGCCAACGCCGCGGCAACCTTTTCAACATCGACGACATCGCTGATATTGCCCCCGCAGTGGCAGACGTAGACGCCAATGCGTAGGGGCTCCTGCTCGGGTGTGTCCTGTGAGTTCGGTGCTCCCGATTTGTCAGGCATGGCTCGTGCCCCTTCCTACCGCCATCAGCTCAGGCTGGTCATCGAGCTTACCCTGGATGTACGCAGCCACCTCCGATGAGGCGGCACTGGCAGAAACGATGCTATCCACAATGTCCATCGGTCCCCCTGCTGTGCCGGCTACGAAGACGCCCGGTTGGTCCGTGAGGGTAGGCGATAGGTTGGGCGAGGGTTGGCAGACGAAGCCATCGGTATCTGCGGAAACCTCCAGGACCGGCTCGGGGTTCCATGCCGGCTGGAGCCCCACTGAGAGGACCGCCAGATCGTGCGTGCGCTCCTCGATGCGGCCTTCGTCGATGACTTCGACGCGTAGCGTGGGGTTGTGGTCCTCGTCCTCGGTAATACGCGCGACCTTACCCTTAACGAACTCGATCCCCATCGCCTTGGCGTTCTGATAGAACTGCTCGTAGCCCTTACCAAAGGTCCGGATGTCCATGTAGTAAATCGTGATGTCGGCCATAGGCAGCATGCCTGCGAGCAGCATCGCCTGTTTGATGGCATACATACAGCAGACGCGCGAGCAATACTCGATCCCCTGTGAGAGATCACGCGACCCCGCACACTGAATGTAGGCGATCGAATCCGGCTCTTTCCCATCCCCGGGCCGCAGCACGTGGCCGTACGGGCCGGTGGGCGCTAGCATGCGCTCGACCTGCAGGGCGTCCACTACGTTGTGCAGCGTATCGGCGTGGTATTCCTTCTTCGCAGTGCGCGGCGTGGTCTCGTAGCCCGTCGCCAGCACGACGGCGTCCGTCTGGATGTGCACGGTCTCCGGCTGCTGGGTGAAGTCGATCGCATCCGCGGGACAAGCTTTCTCACATCGCCCGCAGAAGATGCAATGATCGATATCGATCAGGGCCTTCTGGGGCATAGCAGTCGAGAATGGGACATAAGCCGCCCGATGCGCGCCCAGCCCCAGGTCAAAAACGTCCGGGAGATCAATTGGGCACGCGTATTCGCACTGGCTGCAGCCGGTACATGCATCCACATCCACGTAGCGGGGCTTCTTGAGCACCTCCACGGCGAAGCCCTGCGCGTTACGAGTGCAGGACTGCATCTCCGAGTAGGTATAGAGAGTGATGTTCTCGTGGTGAGCCGCAGCTGCCATCCGCGGTGTGGTGATGCACGAAGCGCAGTCCAGCGTAGGGAAGACCTTGCTGAGCATGATCATCTTGCCGCCGATGCTGGGTAGCGTCTCGACGACCGCGACCTGGTAGCCCTGGTCGCCGAGGTCGATCGCTGTCTGCAGACCGGCGATGCCGCCGCCGATCACGACGGTGTCATAGTGCAGAGGGTCGGTTACCATTTTCGGTGGTCTCCATCAACTGGCTGGGAACGTCGGCTTCCTGTACGGGCGCAAGCGGGTGCGGCACAGGACCGATCTCCTGAAGGATCGCATTCATACGGGTCACTTCGTTCAGGAATGGCTTTGTGCAAACCGTGCAAATGGCCACCAGGCGCAGCCTGCGGACGTCCAACCCGCGGGCCTTCATCTTGGGATAGACCCCATTGATGATCTCTGCGGTACGCTCCGCGCCGCCCGTGTAGGGGCAGTCGGAGCCGCTGAACATCACGATGATTGCGTCGATCCCGCGCTCAAAGGCGCGGAGATAGAAGTCCTCCGGGAACATCGAGGGGCATACGACCGGGTAGACATAGGCGTTGGGCGAATAGTCGGCGTGCAGTTGTCCGACCGCATCAGCCCCTTTGTACCCACCCGATAGCGTGGCCAGGATGAGAATCTTGGGGTCCCTTCCAGGCACAGGCGTTGGCATCGGACCGCCCCTTACTTCTTGCGGCGGAGGAAAAGCCGGTCGTATCCGTCAGCCAGCAGGAAGCCCAGGTATTCGTGGCCTACCTTGGCGGCCCACCTGGGCAGGTCATCCTTGGTCTTGGAATCCCCGGACCAGATCTCCAGGACTTCCCCTACCTTGACACTCCCAATAGCCTTCTTGGCCTCCAACAGCGGACCGGGGCAAGCTACGCCGCGAGCATCGGCGACCTTTGCTGCCGTTATCGTGTTCAAGTCTACAGTCATCGCGAAACCCCCTTTTTTGGGTAGATCAAATGATACAATGCCACCAACCCACATACTGTGCGGGCACAGGGTCACTCAGAATGGGATAGGCTCCGGTGGGGGAGCCGCGGATCTGGTTTCCCTTGCAGTGAGGATACTCTCGTACTCGCGCGGGTATCCAAAAACCAAGTGATTATAGGCACATCCCACGATCATCGTTAGTGACAACCGTCACGACGGCGATAGAAATTCCCTATGGCATGCCATAGAGATTCTCGATGGGAGATAGCTATAGCTAGGGAACACGTCCGCAGGGTACGCGGACAGACGACGGTGGGATCTCGATGGGGAGGGCGTCAGAAGATACCCTAAGGAACCCTATGTGCCGCTCCCCCGGGGGGGGAGAGCGCTCTCAAGAGATTAGAATGATGAAGAGTAAGAACGACGAACTACAGAATGACGTCATCCGACAAGCAGATCATAGTATCGGATAATAACAGGGCACGAGACATGGTGTGGAAGTGGTGGATGGATGTCTCCTGAGAGCACTCAAGATCACTATATCAAAGGTACATTTGCATGTCAAGAGCCAAATCCAAAGGCTAGGGCTTATCAATGCTCAGACCTGACCAAGCCAGGACAACCCGCGATCGTTGCAGGCAGCGGCGGCACGGTGTGCATCGGGAACGTAGCGATACCCTCGCTGGCGAATGACGTTGAGAGCCAGACACCGCAGCTTGCTTAGCGGCAAGGCGATCACGCGCGCGTGGTTACGGTCTTCCCCATAGGTCACGTCGAGAACCCAGAAGATGCGGTTCTCCACTTCCCAATGCTGGCGCAGCCACTGACTGCACTGTAGCGGTGTCGGCTGTGCGGTCTGGTTGCTGCCATAGATCACGACGTGCTCCTCTACTTCTGTCCAGGTGGTCGCATGCAAGGGACGTCGTCTGCGACGTACACGACCGCATTGCTGGATGCCAGGCCACCCATACTCTTGCGCTAGGTAGGCGCTGAGTTCAGCGTTTGCCGTCCACCAGTAGCTGCGCTCTTCCACGCGCCCGTGTCGCTTATTGGTTTCCACGTAGTCTGGAGGTGCCTCCGCGATCTCGGTATCTAGCCAGTAGGCGACGGCCTGGGTCACTTCCCCATGGTTACCCTTCAATAACCCGAGGTAGGCCCCCCTTTTTCCAGGATCGTCATGATGACTTCCTGGTGCAGCAGGCCGGCATCCATCGTGACGACCTTGTTGTTCAAGGGCAGGCGTCGCAGTAACTGCATGGCGGCCCCAAGGGCGTCCGTTTCGGCGCCTGCCGCTTGTCCTAGCACGATCCCCAGGCCTTGCGCGGCCGCCGTCACGACCTGGAGTGCGGGCAGTTCACTCTCGCGGCGTTTGCTGCCGCGCAGATGCTTCCCGTCGATGTCGACCGCCGCGATCTCGTCCACCAGCTGGGTGTCCAGCCACGCTCCCAGCACCGCTTCCAGCGTCGTAGGCGCAAGCTTTGCGAGTATCTCCCAGACTGTGCCGTACACCGGCGCACGGCTCCCCCTGAATCCCAGCGGGAGGGCAATCTGCCGCCAGTGTTCCGTGCCCCAAATCACCATGCCCCGCAGACTGCTTTCGCCGTTCAAAGCCGCCAGTAGCAACATCCCCAACACGCTGGCCAAGGGATAGATTCGCCCTTGACGCCGGCGTGGATCGGGCACTTCCCCCAGCTTCTGTAACAGGTCCACGCTTGTCGCCGGCTCAGCTTCCATACTCCTCACCTCAAGCCATTTTCACCGATTCTACACCATCCCTGCCGTTGGGTTGGAGCATTGATAAGCCAGACCCAAAGGCCGGCATACTTGAGGGACGCGAAATCAGGCCTGGCCTTCAGAACAGGTGGAAATCATCCCTCGATACGATGTACTGCGATGGCTAAGCAGGTTATGATAGGGACACTATTGGCGATAGGCCCGAACTGAGATGCCCTATACTTCGAGGGAGGCAACATATGTTCGCGTTCATACCCGCAATGGCAGAGACGGCTCAGAAGGACGAGGAGGATCGCCTCCTCGCTGCCCTGATCCAGCAAGATCGAGAGGGTAGGTACGAGTACAAGATCCTGCACGCGGGATTCCGCACGTTCCGCAAGCCGGAAAGGATGCGGGAGATCCTCGACCAGGAAGCCCGCTCCCAGTGGGAGCTCGCACTGAAGCTCGATGACCAGCGGTTGGTGCTGCGACGACCACGAGACGAGCGCTCCCGCGATGCTTTCCGCGAACCGGGCACCGATCCCTACCGGACCGAGCTCTCGTCGGTGCGCTCCACGGCACTGATCACCGTCATCCTGGGCGTAGTGATTGTGGGCGTGCTCGCTTTCGTGCTGTTCTCACAGCAATCTGACGCTCCAACGGTGGAAGGTGCAACGCCGGTGATATGGATACTCCTGGGCGTGTTTGCACTGGTGTTTCTGCTGGTCATCGTCCGCCGCCGTACCCGGTGAGCTCCCTTGGCACGGCCAGGCGCGCGTCTGTCGTGGCTGAGATGGCCGCTGGGGGCCGCGCTGATCGTTGTCCTATGGCTGCCCAACGTGAGCCGGCCCGGCACGCCCGTCGAGGCGTGCCCGGGAGCGTGCGCCGCGATAGGCGTCTCCCAACACGAGACGGTGCGGGTGCTCACGCTCAACACCCTCCACGGGTTCCCGCGGTTCGATCACCTTGACCAGCGCCTCGACCTGATTGCCGATGGCCTTCTGCAGGAGCAGCCGGACCTCGTCTGCCTCCAGGAGATCAGCTGGACACCGGGTCACGGTAACACCGCCGCTTATCTTGCCGCGCGAGCCGGCTACACCTACGTCTACAGCCGTGCGAATGGCAACCGGTGGACCATCCTCTTCGAGGAGGGGGAGGCGATCCTCAGTCGCTATCCCCTGCGCGAGATTGCCGCGACCGAATTGC
This sequence comes from uncultured Chloroflexia bacterium, assembly GCA_963775195.1. GTDB lineage: Bacteria > Chloroflexota > Anaerolineae > B4-G1 > SLSP01 > PWVB01. Next base: position 359,277 of record CAVZIC010000013.1, on the reverse strand, counting down.
TTCCGCGCGCGGGCCTCTTCGAACACCGCATCGCCCTCCAAGCCGTGGCGGCAACACCACTCGGCGACGTGAGGATCGTCGCCACACATTTGGCTGACGGCGATGCCGGCGTGAACGAACGCCAGGCAGCAGCCCTCACCGACTTCGTAACAAGCTCACCCTACCCGACCGTCGTCTGCGGTGACCTGAACGCGACTGAGGACACGCCACAGATCCGGTCGCTCTCCGCGTCGATGGTCGATGCCTATCGAGTCGCGCGCCCCGACGCACCTGGGCTGACGTGTTGCGTCGACGATCTGTCGGATCCCGTCGGCACTTTCAACAAGCGGATCGACTACATCTTCGTCACGCGTGAAAACCCCGCAAGTTTGGACGTGGTCTCAGCGCGGACGCTGTTCGATCGGCCCTATTCCGTCGAGGATGGCTGGCACTGGGCATCGGATCACGGCGGGCTTATAATCGATCTCGCGAAACGGAAGTAACCAGCTTGGTCACACGATTAGGAGATCTCCGATGGAAACCAGCGATGGTCATCGTTTCCCTTGGCCGGCAGCTCGTGTCATCGCCGGCATCGTCGTGTTAGTCTCCCTGGTGCTTGCGGCGTGTGCTGGGACGGGTCCCACGCCCCAGCCGACGACCGTGTCTGGGACGTCCGCCACCGTGCCGGCAGGATCTGGTACCGGAGCCTCAAGCGAGCTACCCAGCTATCCGGCACCGCCACAGCAGATCCCCGCCGGTGTGCTGCCGCCGCAGACCCCGATTGGGAGTTATGTGGCCCTGGCCTGGAACGACCTCGGCATGCACTGCGCGATGCCCGACTACTCGCTCTTCTTCATTCTCCCACCCTACAACGTCCTCTGGACACAGGTGATCCACAGGGGAGGCGAGCCACGTATCACCACGAATGGGGTCGAGGTTGCGTACGCCGTACCGCAGGTGACCCACCCCGAGCAGCACAACGATTTCTGGGACTATGCGGCGGCCTATGGCTACGACGTCGAGCCGGGTGTCGGCATATCGGGCGTCCGCACGTCAGGTACGATGGTCGCCAACCAGGGCTACTTCGAGGTCGTCGGGGTGCCCGTGGTCGACCGCAATGACGACGGCGTCTGGGATCCCTACCCTATGTTTACTGTCGACGTCACCAGCGGCGGGCAGGTCGTCGCGCAGACCGTCAACGTGGCCCCCGTCTCCACCGAGATGCGCTGCGATTTCTGTCACGCGGCAGGCGTCCCGAATACCACGATGCACGACGTGGAGGCGGACATCCTGCGCACGCACGACGCTTACCAGGACCTCGGGCTGCTGGCACAGGCTGAGGCCGGCAACCTTGTCGTCTGCAATCGGTGTCACGCGGACCCGGCGCTAGGCGTAGCCCAGAACCATGACGCCACGACGACCCTATCCGGTGCGATGCATGCTTTCCACGCTGACAAGATGGATCGCCCCCAAGTGCCGGACAACGCCTGTACTGCGTGTCACCCCGGCCCGGTCACGCAATGCCAGCGCGGCGCGATGGCTCGTGCCGGCATCACGTGCCAGGACTGCCATGGGACGCTGGCCGACGTCGGCGACCCGGCGCGCACGCCGTGGGTCAACTTGCCGCGCTGCCAGAGCTGTCACACGGACCAGCTCGTTGCTGCGACCCTCAGAACCATCGATAGCCCGAACACCCAACTGACCGCCGATGCATCAGCTCTCTACCGCAACAGCCGTGCGCATGGGGAGAACAATATCTACTGCCCTGCCTGCCATGGATCGCCCCACGCCATCTATGCCTCCACCGTCGATCGGGATAACGTCCAATCGATGCGGCTCCAGGGCTTTGCGGGCACGATCAGCGACTGCACGGTGTGCCACACCGGACAGCCCGAGGGGTCCTTCTACCACCTAAGGGGACGCGGAGACTGACACACCTTTAACTGAGCCTCAGGGCCCCGATAGTTCCCGAAAACGCGCCACCTCGCGTCCGGGAACACGCTCATTTTGCCAGCATGCGAGCCAGGTCGAGGAGCCGCATATCCAGCTCCTTCTTGCTGGTGACGACTTCGGCCAACGGCGTGGTAACGACCTCACTCTTGACAAGTCCCATCAGCACGCCTGCCTCACCCCGCGCCAGGGCCGCTGTAGCCCCTGCACCCAACCGACTGGCCAGCAGGCGGTCAAAAGCCCCCGGTGCGCCGCCGCGTTGGACGTGGCCCAGTGTCGTCACCCGAAGATCGAACCCGAGCCGTTCGTGGTGCTCTGTGAAGTGGCGGGCAAGGCTCGCCGCGTTGTACTGCGCACCTTCCGCCACCACGACCAGCCCATTCGCCTTGCCCCTGCTGTACGCATTCTGCAGCTCCGCCGCGACAGCCTCCGGGTCGGTCGGCACCTCAGGGATAACAACCGCCTCAGCTCCACCCGCGATACCTGACATCAGCGCCAGATAGCCGCACTTGCGCCCCATCACCTCGACAAGAAAAGCACGATGGTGTGAGGCAGCCGTTACCTTGAGGCGGTCGATGGCCTCCAGCGCGATGTCGAGTGCCGTGTCGACGCCGATCGTGATCTCGGAGCCACAGAGGTCATTGTCGATCGTCGAGGCCACGCCAACCACCGGGAAGCCCATCTGGGACAGTACATGCGAGCCGGTCTGAGACCCATTCCCTCCGATAACGACGAGGGCCTCAATGCCCCGCCGGTCGAGGTGCGCCAACGCGACCTGCCGACCTGCCACCGTCTCGAACTCAGGACACCGGGCGCTGCCCAGCATTGTACCGCCCTGCTGAATGATCCCGCCCACATCACGCGCCGACAAGGAGACGATGTCATCGGCGATCAGGCCGGCGTATCCGTGATGCACACCGAAGATCTCCCACCCCTTGTCGAGACCCGATCGGACGACCGCACGGATCGCCGCGTTCATTCCCGGGGCGTCGCCACCACTCGTCAAGACTGCTATCCGCTGCATAGCTCCTCCATCTGTGCGGACTCGGAGTAGAGCGTGCGCACCCTCACCCGACCGCCTCTGCATATGCCGCCAAAATGGCGTCCATCTCCTCATTCACCGCATCGTTGACCCACTTGCGCCCGGGATCCGCGTCAAACCACGCCAGCGTGCGACGGATGCCGTCGCGGAATGGAATCGTGGCCCGAAAACCGGGCACATAGGCCTTGATCTTGGTGTTGTCGAAAATCGTGCTCCACGCCTTGTCGCCCAACAAGCCCGCACCCGTGCCGGGCCGTATCTTTGCGATGAAGTCCGAGGCAATGTGGACGACGTTCGCCTCCACGCCCAGGGCATCGGCAATCGTGCCATAGATCTGGTTCCAGGTCAGGATCTCGTCGGACGTGATGTGGAAGGCATTGCCAGGCGTCTGAGGGTTGCCCAACAGACCTACGAACCCCCTGGCAAAGTCGCGAGCGTCGGTGACCGTCCACAGGGAGGCACCATCACCGTGAACAATGATCGGCTGGCCCTTGAGCATCCGATCGGCGAGTGTGTAGCACTTCCAGCCGCCAATTGCCACGGGAAAGACTGTGGCGTAGGTCAGCGACGGACGGACGATGACGGAGGGAAATCCCTCATCCCGAAAGGCCTGATCCAGCCGCCGCTCACATGCGATTTTGTTCCGCGCGTACTGCCAATAGGGATTGTGCAGCGGCGTCGACTCCGTGATGATGGGATGCGCCGGCGGTTTCTGGTAGACCGAGGCGGAGCTGATGAAGATGTATTGGGCCGTCTTGCCGCCAAAGCGCGCGATGTCTCGCTCCACATCGTCGACCGTGTAGGCAATCCAGTTGACAACGGCGTCAAAGGTCAACGTCCCCAACGCCGCGTCCACCTCCGCTGGGCGATGCGCATCGGCTACCAGAGTGTGCACGCCGGGAACCTCGAGCCCCGTCATGCCCCGGTTGAGATGATAGAGGTCAATGCCCTGTGCCAGGGCTAGATTACTGACGTCGGTGCTGATGTTTCCGGTGCCACCGATGAAGAGAACGCGCACAGCGAGCCTCCTTAGGATAGGGCATATCTCAGGTGTCGTCGTCAACATGCGCTCGCCCTCCCAGGAAACCTTGGACGGAGAGGACGATGCACAGCCGGCTGGTATGTCGCAAGAGTAACGCCACCTGGCGATGTTGGCAAATGACCCAACCGGGCCAATTCTAACTTGCACTGTTGCGGCTTCTAACGATAATAGGATCGATATCTTGGGGCAAGCATCGATCGAGTCCTGTGAGAGCGAAGGTGATGACCGAAGTGCTACGACCAACCCCGAAGGCCCGACTGCTGATCGTTGACGACGCCGATGACATACGCGTCGCGATCTCGGAGATCCTTATCGACCAAGGGTATGTGGTCGATGCGGCGGCCTCAGGCATCGCCGCTCTGCAGGCCCTCGAGCGGGTGACCTACGACCTGATGCTCCTCGATCTGAAGATGCCCGGCATCGATGGCGTGGAAGTGATGAAGCGGGTACGCGCCGCAGGGCTCGACCTGCCGGTGGTCATTATTACCGCCCACCCCACGGTAGAAAGCGCGATCATCGCGGTGCGCACGGGTGTGCGGGATTACCTGCCAAAACCCTTCGGCGCCGACGAGCTCCTGGCAGTGGTGGAGAAGGTGATCGCCGCGCGCGCCAAGGAGCAACGCCGGAAGCTGCTCCTCGACACGATCTCCGAAACGGTGGCACAGTTGCAGAGTCCCGGAGCGACCGCATCCCCGATGACACCGTCTTCGCCCACGCTGCCAACCCAATACCAAGCGGATGGCCCACTCAAGGCAGGACCCCTCTGCCTCGATCTAGAAAAGCGCCGCGTCTTTCTGTGTGATGAGGAAGACACCCCCGAGGAACTCACAGAGGGAGAAGCAGCGATCCTCTCACACTTAATGAACAAGCCGGACGGAGTCCTTTCGTGTCGCGAGCTTGCCATCAAGGCACTGAACTACGACGCCCTGGACGAGTACGAGGCACAGAGTATCGTGCGCCCTTACATCTTTCGCATTCGGCAGAAGGTGGAGTTGGATCCGAGGCATCCCCGGCTTATCCGGACGGTGCGTGGGCGCGGGTACTATCTATCCACAGACTAACCTGACGTCCAAGACCTAGCACAACCCATCACAGACCGTGGGCGCGATCCCAGAGGATCGCGCCCACGGTCTGTGTATGCATAGTATGAAATCCGTCTGCAATCCGCAGGCGATCCTCCGTTATGCCCCACCAACCTTCGTGAATGGTTCTGCAACGAACCTGCACAGAACGCGAGGGACTCCTATGCTATACTGACGAATAGTAAGATTTTGGTATGAATTCATCGATGCGCAAGGAGTCGGGAATTGGCACTGGAAGAACGAATCACAGCTCTGGAGCGGGAAAACCAGATACTGAAGCACACGATCCAGGAATCCCTCGCTGCACTCCAGGACACCATGGAACCCGAGTGTCCGTCGCCAATGGTGACACACTGGCAGCGGCGTGCGTGGATCGTATCGTTGCTGAACGTGGCGCTGGCCATCACCCTCTTCGTCAACGTGCACTTTTACACGCTCGACGACCTGCCCCCAACGCTCACGCCGAGCATGGTGCTCTGGCTGCGGGCCTTATGGATTGTCCTTGCTTTCATCTGGCTGCTGCTGCAACTCTATCCCTTGAGCCTGCTCCTCGAGAGTCAGGAGACGCCGCCGCGACGCCTGGCTTGGCGCTCAGCGGTCCGCATCCTCACCAGCAGCCCCGCGATGACACTCAGCGTCACGGGCTTTGTCCTGTTCATCACGCTGCTGAGCATCCTCTGGCCGGTAGGTTGGATCTGGCTGATGGCCGGCGTCATGGTTAGTATCACGTATGTGAGTGTCAGATCGGCCACCTCACACAAAGAATCCCGCAGGGCATCCGAATAATCCTGTAACCAAACCGAAATCTCACAGGTCACGATTAGGTATAGAATTGGTTTAATCAAACGCACAGATCAACCAGACAAACCCGAAGGAGGCAGCACGAGAAGAGACATCCATCAGTTTCAGAAATGATTCCGGAAGGCCAAATTCTAACTATTAACCAACTATAGTCAATCATTCGGGAGGAAGCGATGTTTGGAAAACTGGATCGGACACTGCGAGATGAGAGCGGCCTGTCGGCACTTGAGACGGCCATTGTCCTGATCGCCTTCGTGGTCGTGGCCTCGGTCTTCGCCTTCACGATGCTGTCGGCCGGTATGTTCTCCACGGAGCGCAGCAAGGAAGCCGTCTACGCCGGGCTCGAGGAAGTCCGTGGCTCAATGGAGCTGCGCGGCAGTATCGTCGTCACCGCCACGGCAGCCGGTGGCAACGTGGATGCGATCATTTTCACAGTGAGCAACGTTGCCGGCGGTGATGCCATCGATCTCACCCCCAACACTACCGCCGATGACGACGGCCACAAAGTGGTCATTGATTACCGTGATAGCAGCCAGGTGAAGAGCGGCCTCGTGTGGTCCGTCGACTGGCTCGTCAGCGCTGACGAAGACTACATACTGGAGGAGGGTGAGCTGGCCCAGATCACGATCGCTGGGCTAGTCCACCGATGGCGTAAGCAACGCACTCGACACGACAATTGGGCGCGAATACGCTCTTCGCGCTCGAGGTCAAGCCACCCCAGGGCGGGGTGCTGAACATCGAGCGCCGGACGCCGGATGCCATTGATCTGATCATGGATCTGAAGTAGTCCAGTCATCTACCTAGACAGATCAGTAAGATCAGGAGGATACGAGATGTTCAACAGAATTCGGGAGATGCACCAGGACGAGAAAGGTCTGTCGGCACTGGAAACGGCAATCGTGCTTATCGCCTTCGTGGTCGTCGCCTCGGTCTTCGCCTTCACGATGCTGTCAGCAGGTATGTTCTCGACGGAGCGGAGCAAGGAAGCAGTCTACGCAGGTCTCGGTGAGGTGCGCGGCTCGATGGAACTCCGCGGCAGCCTTGTCGCCCTGACGACGATGCGCGAGCCACAGCCGTCGACGAGATCCAGTTCACCGTGAGCAATGTCGCAGGTGGAGAGCCGATCGACCTGACCGACACGAGTGGCAACAACAAAGTCGTCATCTCCTACCGCGATGACCAGCAGATGGTCAATGCGCTGGACTGGAGCGTCAGTTGGGACGTTACGACTGACGATGATAACCTGCTGGAGGAGGGCGAGCTCGCCAAGATCACGATCAGTGAGCTCGACTGCGACAATGTCACCAATACGCTGACCACACCCTGACCACCAACACGCTCTTCTCTCTCGAGATCAAGCCACCGACAGGCGGCGTCCTGAACCTCGAGCGCCGCACCCCGGCAGCCATCGATGCAGTAATGGACCTGAAGTAGAGAACGATCTGAACTTGGAGGGAAACGCTCTTGGATAGACTGCGGACCGTTCTTAAGGACGAACGCGGTCTATCCGCGTTGGAGACAGCCATCACGCTCATTGCCTTCGTAGTCGTGGCGGCTGTCTTCTCCTTCACGATGCTCTCCGCCGGAATGTTCACCACGGAGAAGAGCAAGGAGGCCGTCTACGCCGGGCTGGACGAGGTCCGCAGTTCGGTCGAGTTGCGCGGCAGTGTGGTCATCACGTGCTCGACGACGGGATCGGCAGGTGTAGTTGACACGGTGATCTTTACAGTGCGGAATGTAGTCGGAGGCGGATCCGTGAACCTGACCGACAGCAGCGAAGGTGAGAACGCGGTCGTCATCACCTATCAGGACGCGAACCAGATCAAGACCGATCTGGACTGGGAGGTGACGTGGGTAGGCGCCTCTGATGACGACATTCTGCTGGAGAACGGGGAACAAGCTGAGATACGGGTCACGGGGCTGGAGGCGGTGCTCGATCCCGACCTTGGGCCTAACACACGGTTCACGATCGAGGTCTCACCACCCAAGGGGGCAGTCCTAAGCCTGGAGCGAACGACGCCACCCTATTTGGACAAGGTCATTGACCTTCGCTAGCCTATGTCCGAGCACACCTATCGCTACCGTTTCGTAGGAATGATGACGCAGAGGAGAACCAACCGTGGATCTTGAGATACGCATCGACGCGCTGGAAGCTGAAGTTAAGGTGCTGAAGAATGAAATCCAGAATATCCTCCTGGAAATCCAAGAGCAGCTCCTTGAGCACTACTATCCGTCGCTGCGGGTTGAGGATGCGGAGCCGTCAGATACACTCCTGCGGGCGTTGGAGGGCATCCGGGAGAAGAAAGAAACGCGCGCCAGCGAAACTGAAGCGGCGGAGCGCATCGACGACATCGACAACACACTGCCGAAGGTCAAACCTGCCAGCCTCGAAAGCCTGCGTCGGGATCGCGCCCTCGGCAAAGCTACGTTACCCGTTGAGATGCCCTCGTCAGGCCATCACCCTGCGACGACCTCGCCCCCTCGAGCCAAGAGACTGCCCCTCTTCGCCGATGCGCCCCCACTCCAGGCCGGGGGAGAGGAAACTACCCAGGAGGACGAGTGGCAAGCTTTCTCGGAAATGCTGACCTGGGTGCAGAACAACATCGGCACGATGGGAGAGGACCGCATCCACAGCGTGATTGAGTTATACCGTCAAGAAGGCTTTGTGTCGGCCCGCGTGGCCAAGGCACTGGAACGCAGCATCGCCCTGTTTGCATAGCAGATTGGCCGGAAACAGCCCATGGAAAAAGCAATCATCACAGCATTCATGACCCTGGCCGCCATCGTGGCAGCAGTGTTGCTCTTCACGGCAATCTACCCTGCCATCGTCAGCGGAAGTGAGGCTGTCGCCGGCATGAGTGACCGGATTACCAGTCGCTTGAGAAACCAGGTCGCTATTGTCCACGCCGTGGCTGACGGTTCGACAGCCCTCGTGTGGGTCAAGAACATCGGGTCCGAACGCATCTCGGCGGTTGAGCGTGTCGACATCTTCTTCGGCCCGGAAGGCGACTTCGCCCGCATACCCTATGGCAGCGCATCGGGCAATCCGCATTGGGAATGGGAGCTTGAGAATGACACGTCTTGGAATCCCACCGCTACCCTCAGGATCACCATCTACACCGACGCGCTCTTGTCCGGACGCTATTTCGTCAAGGTCGTCACGCCCGACGGCGTCTCAACAGAGTCGTATTTCAGTCAGTGATCGTGCACGATGGAAACGGTTATTGCTGCCCTGCTCGTTATCACCGTCGCCTTGGTGGGCGGACTTCTCATCGCCGAGCAATCGCTGAACGCCCAGGAGAGTGTGATGCTTTCGTGGCAAACGCTCGAAGCACGAGCAGAGGAGCGAGCGGGAACGGTGGTCTCTATCCAGGATGCCGAATCCCTCGCCAGCGGCGCCATCGTCGAGTTCTCCCTGGCAAACACAGGCACCACAATGCTGGCGGACTTTGATACCTGGGATCTCATCGTCCAGTATGAGTCGGTCCACGGCGACGAGATAGCCTGGCTGCCCTACGTCGAAGGGGAGCCAGGGCAATCCGAGTGGACGGTGGTAGGCATCTACCTGGATGCGGCGTCGGCTACACCCGAGGTCTACGACCCAGGGATCGTGAATGCGGGAGAGACGATGGTCGTCCGCGCGAGGCTGCAGCCACCTGTGATGGTAGGCTCGACGAATCTCGTGACCATCGTCACCGGTACAGGCCTCAGCGCAACGACCGTCTTCGTCCGCTAGATCACACAAGCTTCATCGAGCATACGATAGGGATTTGGGAACTATGGACTCAAAAGGCACGACCGTTATCTCCACCGGCAACCGTGAAATCGATAGCAAGATGGGTGGGGGCATCCCTCTTGGCTCGCTGACACTGATAGAGGGCGACTCCCACGCCGGAAAGTCCGTCCTGGCACAGCAGATGGCCTGGGGTTCGCTTCACGACGGGTTTACGATCGCATTCTTCACCACGGAGAACACCGTTCGCAGCCTGGTCGTGCAGATGAGCAGCCTGAACCTGGACATCACCACGTTCCTGCTCTTGCGGCAGTTGTACACCTATCCTATGGAGGTCGCCCGACTCGAGCACACCGCCGTCAGGCACCTCAGTCAGGCCATGAAGAGCGAGGCCAAGAGGGACCGCGACATCGACATGATCTTCATCGATGCCCTTACTCCCTGCATCACCACGACAGCCGTGGAGGAGACGCTTGGGTTCTTCGAGGAGTGTCGCAGGATCTGCGCTTCCGGGGTCTCCATTGTGACGACACTGCACTCCTACGCGGTGGGCCGGGATCTACTCGTGCGCATCCAGTCCCTTTGCGATGCACACCTTCGGCTCCGGACCGAGGAAGTGGGGGATCGGCTCGTCAAAACGTTGGAAGTCTCAAAGGTCCGTGGTGCCAGCAAGAGTACGGGCAATATCGTCAGCTTCGATGTCGAACCGGGCGTTGGCATGCGCATCATCCCCATCAGCAAGGCACAAGGATAACGTCGATGCCCGAAGCGACACTTCCCTTCGCAAAAGCGCGGATGGATATCCGCGCCCTCAGCAAAGATCCGCGGCGACTGCAGTCACTGAGGCGGCTCTCACCGGAACTCCAGGCCGTCGCCAGGCAACGCTGGCATCTCCAGGCCTATCTCAGCGCGCTGCCCATCGATGAGATAGGCGTGCCTGTATATGTCCCGAAGCTCTCGCGGTCGCTGCAGGATTTGCCCAGCCGCAACCTCATCTACCCGGTGGACAATGGTATGTTCATCCATATCTACCCGGATCCCACCGACGAGCGCGACTACTATATCCCCATAGAACCCAGTATGGTCATCGACACCGACAGCGCGATGAGGAAAATCGAGAGCAAACTGCTGGAGTGGGCCGAAGAGATCGGCCAGGCGAGCGACCAGGATCGCAGACGTGTCTTCCTCCGTGCGCTGGATTCGATTACAACCACGTCGCCCGGATCGGATAACGGCCTCATCCATCTGACGCCCTGGGAGTTGCGCGCGCTGAAGTACCGTGTGTTGCGAGATAAGGTCGACCTCGGCTCACTGCAGCCACTCATCGACGATCCCTACATTGAGGATATCAGTTGCAGCGGCCTCGGGAGCATCTTTATCGAGCACAAGATCTTCAAGGCGCTCAAATCGTCGATCGACTTCCAGTCGTACGACGAACTCGACAAGTTCGTCGTGTGGCTGGGCGAACGGATCAAACGCCCCGTCACCTTACGGAATCCGATCGTCGATGCGGTCCTCCCCGATGGCTCGCGCATCAACATTGTCTACGGTCGCGACATTGCCAAACGTGGCAGCAACTTCACCATCCGGAAATTCACCGAGGAACCGCTGAGCGTCCTGAAGCTCATTGAGTTCGGCACCCTGAACTACATGATGGCAGCCTATCTGTGGCTGGCGATCGAGGAAGGGCTGAACGTCTTCGTCGCCGGTGCCACCGCATCCGGCAAGACGACGCTGCTCAATGCAGTTACGACGTTCATTCTCTCCGACGCCAAGATCGTCAGCATCGAGGACACCCCGGAGCTCCAGATGCCCCACGAGAACTGGATCCGCGAGGTCGTCCGCGAGAGTGCGAAATCGGATCGGAACTCCTCGGTGGCCATGTTCGACTTGCTCAAAGCTGCCCTCCGGCAACGGCCCGATCGCATTATGATCGGCGAGATCAGAGGCGCAGAGGGAAACACCGCATTCCAGGCCATGCAGACGGGCCACGGCGTCATGTCCACGTTCCACGCCGCGTCGGTGCAAAAGCTCATCCAACGTCTGACCGGCGATCCGATCAACGTACCGCGGCCTTACGTTGATAACCTCGACATCATCGTTATTCAGGCCGCGGTGCGCGGGCCAGACGGACGCACCGTTCGGCGGGTGACAAGCATCAACGAGATTGTGAGCTACGACCCCAGTGATCACTCGTTCTCCTTCATCACCGCTTTTCGTTGGCGAGCAGAGGACGACACGTTCGAGTTCCCCGGCGACATGAACAGTTATGTCCTGGAGGAGGACGTCGCGGCGAAACGCGGCTTGGCTTCCAGCGAACGCCGGGAAATCTACAAGGAACTGAAACGGCGAGCGGCGATCCTTGAGAGGATCCATCAGCGCGCAGGTGTCTCAGGTTTTTATGATCTTTTCCACTTCATCTCCGAGGGACGAAAAAGAGGAGCTATCTAGTGGCCCCCGCCAAACCATGAAGTCGGCGGAAGCTCACTGAGAACGAAAGGCAAGTATGGCAACTGCAATCCAGACCAGGCAGAAGGTCTCCAACAGACCGCTGAAGAATGTGACCGCAGCGTCCCTTTACCACCAGCTCACCTACATGTCGGCCACAGCGTCCGCGGGCATAACCCGCAACCTGATCTTCAGTCTGGGGTCGCGACTGGCACAGCCGACCGCTGCCTACTTCCACCGGGTGCACGTATTGGCTGCGAAGCTCGGCTACGACTACGCCCGTTCGTGTGCTCTCATCGGTGGAGCGGTGAAATCGGCGGAGATGAGGAGCCTGCTCCTGCGTATGTCCGATGCCCTGGTCTCGGGCCAGCCTGAGGCCGACTTCCTCACTGAGGAATCGGACGTCCAGGGCGAGGTCTATGAGAAGGAATACGACCGCGATCTTACCTCGCTTACAAAGTGGACGGACGCCTACGGTGCCATTATCATCTCAACCGCCCTCATTATCATCGTCAACCTGGTCTCCACGATGATCTACAGCTTGGGCATCAACATGATCATCGGATTGGTCACGCTAGCCTGCTTCACGGCCCTGGGCGGGACGTGGATCCTGGCACGCTCCGCCCCCCAGGAGGTAAGGGACTTGTTCACGACCGAGGGCCCGCGAAGCCAGCAGGTCGCTCTGCGCCTGGCAAAGATCGTGCCCTCCGTCGCGGTCGTGGCCACACTGGGCCTCGTGGCAGCCAAGGTCCCGCTCGGCTGGGTCTTGATCGTGGAAGCCCTGATTATGCTCCCTTTGGGTGTCGCCAGCCTCCTCGGTGGTCGTGAGATCGCTGCCAAGGATAAGGAGATAGGGCCCTTCTTCCGCTCGATTGGCACTGCCGCAATCTCCACCGGCACCACCCTGACAGAGGCGATGACAAGGCTTGACCTTGGATCGTTCCAGGCCCTCCAACCCGATTTGGAGCGGCTACGACTGCGACTTCAAGCGCAGATCGACCCACAGTTGTGTTGGCGCAGGTTTGCGGTGGAAACAGGGAGCCAACTCATCTCAGATACTACGCAGGTTTTCACCGACGCCGTGGACCTGGGCGGAGATGCCGACACCGTCGGGTCGTTGGCTTCCGAGTTCGCAAACCGGGTGATCATGCTGCGAGCCAAGCGCGCCGTGGTGACGTCCACCTTCGCGTCGCTCACCATCGTCATCCACGGCGCCATTGCAGCCCTGATGGTCATCATCACCGAGGTCATGCGGCGGTTCATTGACTTGATCTGGAGCACCATATTGGTTGAGGGAGATCAGGCTATGGGCTCGGTGATGATCCCACTGCCCAGTATGGATGATCCCGAGGTCCAGCTTCTTCACTATGTCACCAAGGCCATGGTGCTCTTGCTCACCGTGGCCAATGCCGTCGCGATGTCCGCGACAGATGGCGGCCACAAGCTACGCGTATCTTTCTATCTGTCGATCCTCACGGGTATCTCAGGCATCTGTTTCCTCATCTTGCCACCGCTCGTCGGTACGATCATGCCCGTAGGCTAAACCCGCAGGTCCACCTAAAGGATGGACCGCACGGGCAGGCAAGGGCAAGCATAGGAGAGATTATGGCTGCACAGGCAATTCCACAGACCATCAATGCGCCACAACAGGAGCGTGTGCCGCGCCGTTCTGCCGGGCTCCCATGGGTAGCCATCTTCTGCCTCGGTCTCCTGGCAGGATGGTTCGTCCTCGGCAGGGTGTTGCTGCCGGCATCGCCATCGGATGCGGAGCCTCCGCAGTTGACATCGAGCTATCAGAAAATCTACCTCCGGCTGGTCGCCGAGAGCTTCTGGCTGACCCAAGACGACAGCCTGGTACAGCGCGCGCTGGGCACCTGGGACCGCAATGCACTGGAACTCAGGTTGTCCCAGTTGGAGGCGGAGACCTCGGACGCGAACGTCCGGACGCATCTCGAGGCCCTGCGGGCTGCGCTTGACGCGCCGGCGAGGTCATACACGTTCTTGGATTTCATCTTCAGGCACTCGACGATCCTCGTGTCGGCCACATTGCCTCTACTCATGTTCCTAGGCGCCGGCGGCGTCGGCGCTGCACCGTACGTGCGCGATCTGTTAGCTTCCATGCGCGATGGGCGGAAGGATGAGGACCTTCTGTCAATACCCGGTGCGACACAGATACGACAGGCGCAGGCCGGTTCAGCCGGTCCGGGCGATGGGGCCGTGGCGGGGCAGATGGCACGGCAGATGAACTCCCCGGGCGCGGCGCAAATATCGACGCCGATGAAGCAACTCATAGACCCACAACCTGCGCAGGCAGACGTCGGTGCACCCCAGCCACAACAGAATCCGCAGACCCCGCGAGCAGCGCAAGCATCACCCACCGGCGTCCTGCTGCAGGAAGACGATAACGAGACATCCCCGGGGCAGACGTCGGAGGCCAATCCGGCCCAACAGCCGAACGACGCGCACGCGGCAGCCCCCAATGCGCACACCTCAGGTGCCGTTCGGACGGAGAACCAGGAAGAGGAGCAAGCCGCGCAGAAAGTCGCGGGAGAAGCCCGGCCGCCTGCCCAGCCCGGCGAGCCGCAACAAGCGCAATCGCCCGTTTCGGCTGTGGCGGCAGCCCTGGAAGATACAAACCTGCCCGGCGAGTTGGAGTCACTGTTGGCTGACGACATCTTCGGCTCGATCTTCGATGTCGATGTCCTCTTCGACCCATTCCTGAAGACGCTCAGCAGCGGGTTGCCCGAGGTGGACCTGGATGACCTGCTGCGCCAGAGTCGCCTGGTCGCGCTGGGTCTCTACGGAGCGTCACGTCTGTCTGAGCCCGATGAGCAAGCCGCTCAGACCGGGGTCGCCACGGGTGAGGTCGCTCCCCGCAGGGTTGCCCAAAGTGTGGCTGCGTGAGTGGTGGCCGATGATTATGGCAACCGGCATACTCAACGGGTGGACACTGGCAGCTCTTGCTATGTCAGGCATCTTCCTCATAGTCGTCGCGCTGCTGGATTTGCGCTACCGGATCGTCCCCAACCGTCTCGTCTATCCGGCAGCCGTGGTGGCACTGACCGGGCGGCTGCTTCTCTACGGTGCGCCTGATGCGCTGACCGCCCTTGGTGCCGGTATGGGTGCGTTTGGCTTGTTCTTCCTGGCCGGGTGGGTATCACCTGGTGGGCTTGGAGGCGGCGACATCAAACTGGCGGGGCTTATAGGCTTTCTCACCGGATTCCCCGGAATCTTCGTGGCGCTGATCGTAGCGGTCACGAGCGGCGGCCTGGCGGCGGGTGCCCTGATTGCGTCGGGGAAGCGCGACCCCATCCCTTACGCCCCCTTCCTCTGCCTCGGAGCCCTCGTGGCACTGATCTGGAACCCACTGCCTGCGCTGCTCGGACAGGCTCTCGGCGGATAGAGGCCAACAGGTCCCCTACGTCCCTGGTGCCCATGCCAGGACATCTTGGCCCTCGCCGTGACGCAGTCAGCACGATACCTTTTGTTGATCTCCTCCTGATATATGATACCCTTCTGTTGGAGGTCGTGCGTACGGCATGGACTCGCTAAATTCCTTCGACGATTTCAATCTTGATGAACTGGACGACCTAGATCCTACCGACGGGGCGTCCGCTTCTACCGTACCACGTCGGACGGTCATCGTGCTCTGGCTGGTTGCGGCGGGGTTGCTTCTTGCGCTCCTCCCGATTTCGTTGGTCTCCAAGTTGCTGGTGCAGGATACTGAGGCGGTCGCGCTGGAGGCCCAGCAGGCAGAGGACGCGCTTCTGGTGCCTCCTACCCCGCGCGCTGAAATCCAGCCGCTCCTGTCAACGCTCCAGGCAGTACAGGACGAACTGAAGGCGTTTGACGCTGCAGCCGCACCGGTCGGCGGTGAGAGAATCTATTGGCCCGACATCGTGGCTGCCGTCCGCTCATACGACACACGGGAGCTTAACCTGACCAGCCTGAGCCACCAGGGACGCCAGATCACCCTGGAGGGGACAGCGAAGGACGACAAGACAGTCGTGGAGTACGCGAGATCACTGGAGAGCTCCACACTCTTCTCCCGCGTACTCATCCAGTCCATCAACCTGCTCGATCAGCCGAGCGTCACTGCCGGCCCGCCAGCGAACACGCCGATGGCCCAGGGGGTCCCCGCCGGAACGATCACACCGTCGGCCGCCCCCGGCTGGGGCGACGCTTTCGAGATCGATGATTTCGACGCAAAGGAAATCATTCTCGGGCAGCCACAGACGCATAGCTTTAGCCCGGCCTATGACGTCGACAGGGTCAGGTTCCTGGTGAAGGCAGAGCGCTATTACCGCATCTACACCACCGGCCTGAAACCCGGCGTCGACACGTTCCTCACCGTCGAGGTGAGCGGTCAGACCTACTTCAACGACGATGTCAAACCCGGAACCCTGACCTCGGAGGTCCTGTTGGTGGGAGGTCCCGCGGACGCCTATGCTGTGGTCCAGGTGAGCAACCGCGGGGGCTACGCCCCTGACATGACCTACGATATCGCCGTCGAAGAGATCATCCCAACGCCGACGCCTCCGCCGACGGCGACGCCCCAGCCGACAGCGACACCCCAGTCGACGGCCACACCCCAGGTCACGCCACAACCTCAACCAACGGCCACCATCGACTCACACGATAGCTACGAACCTGACGACACGGCGCCCAAGCCGCTGATGCCCGGCGAGACACAGCAACACAACTTCTATCCTGACGGTGACGTCGACCAATACTACTTCCTGGTCAAGGCAGGACGTCAGTATCAGGTCGAGACGGTCTCGTTGGCAGCCGGCGTAGATACCGTAGTTTCGATCAATCTGGCCGGGACGACGTACTCCAATGATGATCGAAGCTGGGGTGATCTGAGCTCGCTGGTCATTGTCCCCGGACTGCCCGATCAGGACGTCAACGCCTATGCGACTGTGATCAACCGTGGACAGAGCGGCCCTCTTAGGACTTACATGATCACGCTCAAGGAGATCCCCCCATCCCCGACCCCCACATACACGCCCACGCCGACCGCCACTGCAACAGCCACGGCTACGCCCACTGCGACCGGCACTCCCACGACGACGACTGAAGCGCGCATGAGCCGTCTACCCGGACTCGCATGCGTGGAGCCCGCTCTTGTGGCCCAGGGAGTCGCTGAGCCTCAGACGGTCGGCTTCACCATCATCCTGGAAATCAGGAGCGTCTCACCGTGAACGGCTTCGGGGATCTCAAGAGCCAGCTTCCCGACCGGAACCGACTGTTGTTCGCGCTTGCAGTTGGCATGATCGGCGCAGGACTGCTGGGCAACATCCTTCTGATTGGCGTCAGTGTGATCCCAAAGTGGCGCGTACTGCACGAGACAACCAACCGGCTGCAGTCGGCCCAGGAAGAGCAGAATCGCATTGTTCAGGGCCAAGGAGGCCAGACCGTCGACGGCGTCCAATCCGAAATCGACGCCGTCATGCAGAAACTCGCCGAGAAGTCATCGAGCTTCCTCTCTGAGACCCAAGCAGCCCAGGCCCTGGACCATCTCTACAGCTACGCCGCTGAGAGTGGGTCCGCCATCGTCAACGTGCAGAACACGCCCGCGACTCAGGATGCCCTGGAGAACCGGTATTTCGAGGCGCGGACGTTCCAGATCACGGCACGGGGATCGGCCACACAGCTTCTGGACTTCGTCGGCCGGATCGAGGAAACTTCGCTCTCCAGTTTCCAGGTCGGCGGGGTCAAGATTGGGGAGGATACCACGGGCTTCCGCCTGGACATGACTGTAAGTATGTTAGTCTCACCCTTCGCCGATGAAGCGCCCGCGCAACTGACAACACAGGAACAACTGCAAAGTGCGGTCGTGAAGGCCTGGGACGCGGGCCAATGGCAGCGTGCTATCGACCTTCTCGGACAGTTGCAGGAAGAGGATCCGAGCGACCTTCTCGTCGTCATGCAGTTGTATACGGCGCACATGAACTACGGAAACGAGCTCCTGGCAAACGGGGACTCAATAAGTGCTGCTTCACAGTTCGAGTCGGCATCGGCCCTTCGGCCGGGCAGTGACGAAGCCACGCAGGCCCTCCAGGCAGCGAGGCAGCAGCAGATCCAGCAGGTCTTGGATCCGGCCTCGCCGGCCGGGCTAAGTAGCGGCCTGGACGCGGCCTGGTCCGTCGGGAACTGGCCCAAGGTGATCGAGATCCTCAACCAGCTTCGTGCGCTCGACCCAAGCGACGGTCGGTGGCCGGAGAAGCTCTATTCGGCCTATGTGAACAACGGCTATGCCCTCACCTCAAAAGGTGAGTACGAAGCCGCCAAAGCCTCCTTCAGCCAAGCGCTCGACATCAAGCCTAACGGCGGCGAAGCGATCAGCGGTCTCCAAGCGCTGTCGGAGCTGCCCGGACCACTCCCCGTCGCAGCTCCTTGACTGTTTCGCTTGGCGGGCCGATGGGCATGCAGTCCTCAGTGCCGATGGCCTCCCATTCCCCCGAACTGCCGCGCTACCGATTGGCCAATGTTCTTGACCTGGTCAATCAGGCCTAAGAAGACATCGACCGGGCCGTGGCGCGGCAACTGCCACTTCGGGTACCGCAGAGGACCCGAACAGGCAGTCACAAGCACAGTGACAACAAGGATGAGCAGGATCAGCCTGATCTTCAACACGGTTGCCCTCCTGGAACTTCAGCCCGGAATCCGTGCAACAGAAGGTAGCGCATCTTCCTCAGAATAGAAAGCCCGAACTGCCGAGTGTCAAGCCTGGTTTGACATTCATAGTAGCACAACTATAGTGACTGTACGCGTGTGCGAAACCGGCTGCAGAAGGACGCAGGATGTTCCGAGGCTTTGGTAGAACGCTGGATGTCTTCCTGCTGCTCGTGGTGCTTGTACTGAGCATCGGCGTGTTTGCCATGCTCTCGCTTCCGGAGCCGCCGGCCACCCCAAAGCCCACGGAAACTGCAACGGCTACACCTTCGCCAAGCCCAACAGCGCCGGCGACACTTCGACCTGTCCCCACGCTAGGACCAAGCTTGACGCCGTCTCCCACACCCACGTTTACACCGGGACCGAGCCCGACCGCTGCGGCAACCGCCACGCCGACCGGCCCGCAGCCGACTGCGCCTCCCGGCTCCACGGCCACCCCGCTACCTCTCGCGCCCAGAAACGCCGTCCTCCCCCACAGCGCTCTCTTCATCAGGCGGCACAACGACTTCAGTCAGGCCGCCACCGCCGGCATCGAGAACCTGGTCGCGGAGGGGCTCACGATTGCGGACACCGACATAACGTTTGGTGCCTTCGACCCATTGGGTGGAGCACGCGTCGCAGATCCAACCGGGGCGAACGCGTTGGCGCTGCATTTCGGCCTCGTCCCGATCCCGCTGAGCCAGAAACGCGATCCGCGAGCCACGCACTATCTTGAGATCGCCCTGAAGGCAGCACCGGGGGCGACCGGACCTGCTGCGGAGGCAGCGGGCCCTGCCGCCAACTACGTCTTCGTCGTCGACACGAGTGGCTCTATGGAGGGTGCGAAACTCGCCGGCGCGGAGGCAGGCATACGTGCGCTCTTCGCAGAGATGCGCCCGCAGGACACGATCGGAATCGTGGACTTCGACAGCCAAACAAGGATCGCGTTACCGGCAACCCGGGTAGCGGACCTCGGGCCTGCAGCCCTGAATGCCGCCCTGCGGCGTCTCGTCGCCCAAGGCGGTACCGATCTCGATCTGGGCCTGCAGGCCGGCATCCGCGAGGCGGCAAACTTTGCGGGCGGCAGCGCGGTTAGCCACGTCTTTCTCTTCTCAGACGGCAATCCGACGGACCGAGTGACTGATTGGCTGGAAATCCGGGCCAACGCAGTCACAGCCTTGCGAGATATCCCGGTTCGGGTCTCAACCTTCGCCTTTGGTGAGGATGCCAATGGCCGCGAACTCGATGCACTGGCGGGGGTTGCCGGCGGTACCTACACGTCAGTGGTGGATCCTGCTACGCTTGGCCACGATCTTGCCATCGAATTGGCCAGACGTGACATCCTGGTAGGAAAGGATGTGCGACTGACCCTCAACATCGATCCCAGCGTCTCGATCCTCTATCTTTACGGGCACGACCGCGTCGAGGAGCCCATTGCCCGCGCAGCACTTGACCAGAGCCCTGGCACCGATATCGGCGCCGTGGACGCCTCGGATGCCGAAGAAGGTCTCAGGATCTACGTACCTGACCTTGCGGCCGGAGAGGCCTATTGGGTGGTTTTCGAAGTCGCGATTCCCGAAACATCGGATGGCGCGATCGGCAACGGTTCGGTGAGCTACGTCGACCCGCCCACCGGCGAAATCCTCGAAGCACATGCTCCCCTGACGCTCAGCCCGTCACCAATCAAACTGGCGCCTGACCTGGTGATCCGGCACGCCCTTGGCCTCTGGACGAGTGATACCGTCCTGTATGCGGTTGACGATCTCGCCCAGAACGATCTTGAGACAACTGCTGCGAGGTTGGCAGACTACACGGCCAAGCTGGAAGGTGCATATGCCGACCTCAAGACCGTCTGGCTTGCGGATGACGCGACCACCATGCATGAGCTGGCCTTTCTGGCAGACAGCCTCGCAGAGGGAGACGTCAGTGGGCACGCAGCAGATGATGCGCGAAGCCTGCTTCTCTACGAACTCAACGCCCTCGGCCGGGCCAGAGATGGCTTTACGCGGGTGGATGCGCCCTCATCACCTTAGAAGAAGGGCTACGACTCAGCCCAGGCAACCATCGAGTGTTCGGGCTCGAAGCCGATCAAGGCTCGCGCCTGCTCATTGCTTACCAGCGTCTCCGCGCCCTCGATCTCGCGTTTCCAAGTCGTGACCTCCGGGAAGTAGAACTCGGCCAGTCTCCGCGAGGGAACGCCCAGCGAGTTGTCATGGTCGTTGACAAAGAGTGGATGGCTACCCTCGTAGTCCGCAAGTACGCCCCGCTCAATCGCTTGCGCGGCATCCTCTGCGTGTATGATCGACCAGAAGTCAGTACGCCCGAACATCAGCATCTGCTCAGGCGGCGGGGGCTCGCGATGCTCGTGCCGGCGATGCTCAGTCCACGGTCGCTCTTCATCCCGAGCCGCTCGTCGGGCGTTGAACGCCGCGATGGCAGCGTCGATTCTGGCTCGTCGTTCCACCTCCGGGAGCTCGGCCAGCGTCTCGAAGGCAAGCCGCCTGAACGCTGAGAACTCCTTGATCCGCTGCGCCCAGCGAAACGACGTGTGCATTACGAAAGGAAAGCGTAGACAGACACCTGAGATCCCCTCACGCCGCCAGAAGTAGTCGGCAGTCGCCTCGAGCACCTGCTTTGAAAATGAGTAGGGGTCGGTCGTAAAGGTAGGATGCGCCTCGTCGATCGGGAAATACTCGATCGGGAAGCTCTTGATCCCGTAGTTGTAACCGAGCGCGTTGATCGAACTGGCGCTGACCACCCGGCTGATGCCGGCATCAGCCGCCGCACGGTAGATATTGAACGCCCCGCCGCAGTTTACTCGGAAAATCTCCGGTTCTGCGGCTGCACCGGGATGCGCATAGGCCGCCAGATGGACGACGGCCTCGATCCCTACGAAATGCGGGGCCAGCGTATCGAAATCGGTTGTATCAGCTTGGCGATAGTCAGCACCCTTGATATCCTCCCAGGCGTCATCACCAATCTCTGCCTCAGGCTGGCGATCGAGGATGCGAACCTCGTGCCCCTTGCGCAGCAACCGCGCAACCGCTACCCGGCCCACGCTGCCCACACCGCCCGTAACGAGAATCTTGACCATGTATACTCTTCACCTCGATGTCGTTTCCCGGCGCAAGCAAACTTGCACATGCGTCGGCTCGTGATCCACGATGGTGGAGTATACACCTGTCCGGCTCAGGCGAAACGTACGTCAGCCCGTAGAAACCCGGGCAATCGGCAATCAAACCTGGTCTGGCGTCTTCTGTCGGTCGCCGGACGATCAAACCTATGGCCGGTATTTCTGCAGCGCCCTCAATTCTGCCCGCCGCACGTTCAGCACGACGCCTTGGTCATCGACGCTCGCAATCATAGACACCGGCACGATCGTGTAGTCGTTGATGAGCCCGTGGCGGATCACAATGTGCGTGATGTACCCACCCTCGCAATCAACCAAGACGTGATCCACCTCACCGGCATTGCCCTCTGCATCGCGGACCTTGGTGCCATTGCCGACGACCCGGGAATCAAAGGGCACGCCCTCGTGAAGAAGGTGCTTACGTGACGGTACCAGCGACTGCCCGCCGATGCCCTCATACGGTGACATCCAATACCTAACGTCGTCTGGACCATAGCGTCCATTGTTCCACCCTACGGAGGGAACTCGGAACTCTACCTCCTTGTAGATCCGGAAGCGACCGAACTCGCGGCTGCTGATCGGAAGCTGGACTATACCGTCTTTCGTACCTTGCACTTCAGTGATAGGCAGCACCCGACTCTCTTTCTGCAGGCCGCCCCGCGCCACAACCAGAGAGGTCACCCGCTCCGTCGCCGGGTCCAACACCACACGGACCAACTTGCCACACCGTCCGTCTGTACACATCACCGCCGCCCCGATGTCGAAGATCAGTGGCAGCTCACATCCTTCGCCCATCACCGGCGACGTTGAGATTCCCTGATCCACGTTCGCGAGGTACGGCTCCTCTTCACGACCCTGGGTTGTCATTGGCATACGTGTTCTCCTATACACCATCCACCATTGTGTCTGACAGTTAAGGCCACGTTCGATCAACCATCGAGGGCGACCCATACGGGCCACACTAATCCACTATATGCAATAACAATATAGCGTTTTTACGTACATGTCAATAGGCCATCTGGCCGGGTGGAAACGCGTGACATCGCCGAAAACCAAGTACACTAGTGCCCATGGATGCCTATACGCACCTGCACCTGCACTCCTACTACACGCTGCTGGGCGCTACGCCTTCTCCGGAAGCGTTAGCGCACCGTGCAGCGGCCGACGGGCTGACGCACCTTGCCTTGACCGACACCAACACGCTCTACGGCGCCGTGGCCTTCGATAGGGCGTGCCGGGCTGCGGGCGTGCAGCCCATTCTGGGCATGGCCATCACAGTCGCATGGCCCGACGACCTCGAGACGCCTCCTCCCAGCGTCTCGCCGGAGGCCGGACTGGCGGCGGAGCCAGGGCGCCTGATCCTCCTGGCACGAAACAACCAAGGCTACCGCTCCCTCTGCCGGCTCTCCAGCCTGATCCAGGGCGGTCTCAACCGAGATGGACTTGCCCAACAGGGGCTATCCATGGCCGATCTGAGAGTCAATGCAGATGGATTGCTGTGCATCACGGGGGGACGGCACGGTTTCGTCTACCGCTCTATGCGCTCCGGGATGGAAGAGGTAGCCCACCGCTTCATCGGAAAGCTGTGCGGCATTTTCGGGCCCGAGGTCACCTTCATCGGACTCGAACTACAACCGGGAGCCCGTGGCAGTGGCCCGCCGGATGCTCGCATCGCTGCACAACTGGTCAGGAAAGCGTCGATTCTCGGCGTGAGAACCGTGGCAACCCAGCCAATCTACACGCTCGAACCGGATGATAGGTCGCGACTACGGCTGCTCGCAGCGATCGATGCGAACTGTCGCCTGGATGAGGTGCCCCCGGGAGCGCTACCGGATGGCGGCGACCTGGGCGTTACCGTCCACTGGCTCGATCCCGAGGCCATGGGTGTGCGCTTTGCCGACTTTCCGGATGCCCTTGGGCAGGCTCAAGAGATCGCCGATCTGTGCACGCCGCCGGTCGGCAGCGTGCTTCCCACGGGCGCTCTGATGTGGCCGACGCTCGACCTTCCTGAAGAGCAGGCACCTGCCGACGCGCTGCGCGATCTGGCCGCAGAGGGCTGCGAGCGCCGTTACGGGCGCCCGCTGCCACCGGAAGTCCGGCAGCGCCTCGACCGCGAGCTGACCGTGATCACGAGCCATGGCTACGACCCGCTCTTTCTGGTGGTCGCCGACATAGTAGGCTATGCACGAGCGCAAGACATCCCTGTAAGTACGCGGGGCAGCGTAGCCAACTCCCTGGTCGCCTATGCCCTCGCCATCACCACCGTCGACCCCATAGAGCACGGCTTGCTCTTCGAGCGTTTTCTCAACCCGGGACGCGCGGACCCGCCCGACATCGACCTGGACTTCTGTAGCCGGCGTCGTGACGAGGTCCAGGCATACGTCCGTCGCACCTATGGCGAGGACCGGGTCGCGCTGGTGGGTGCGATGAGTACACTGCAACTGCGCTCGGCGGCGCGCGAAACGGCCAAAGCCTACGCGATGGAGGAAAACGAGGTGCAGCAGATCCTGCAGGCTTTGCCCCGGCGCTTCTACGGGCCGCGCTATCGAGAGGCCCCGAATGTGGAGGACGTCATCGCCGCGCTACCCACGTCCAGGCTACAGGAGGTAGCGCGGGCAGCCTTCGGGATCGCCGGATTCCCTCACCATCTCAGCATCCACGCGTGTGGCCTCGTCATCACGCCTGGCCCCCTCACGGATCTCGTGCCGGTGCAGATGGCGCCGAAGGGGTTTCTCACGACACAGTACGACCATGGCGACTGCGAGGCGATTGGGCTGCCGAAGCTGGATCTCCTGGGCATCCGCGCACTGACGGTGCTGGCCGATACCGCCGAGGAAGTACGTCTGCGAGAGCCCGCGTTTCGGCTTGAGGATATCCCCCCCGACGACTTGCAGACCGCCGAGTTGCTCATGCATGGCGATACTATCGGCGTCTTTCAGTGCGACTCGGTGGGGGCCCGGCGCACACTCCGCAAACTGCGGGTGCGTACCGTCCAGGATCTGGCGGTAGCCAACGCATTCTTCAAGCCGGGCCCGGCGATGGGCGGGCAGGCGGACGTCTTCGTGCGTCGCTACCGTGGCGAAATCCCCACCCACTACCTGCATCCGGCCCTGGAGCCGATTCTCTCACGCACCAAAGGCGTCCTCATCTTCCAGGAGCAGGTGCTTCGGGTGGCAACCGAGATCGCCGGTCTCTCCTGGGCGCAGGCCGATCACATCCGCCGCGGGATGAGTAAGATGCACCCAGAGGAGATGCACACCCTTCGAACCGAGTTCGTCAAAGGCTGCCGGCGCGAAGGCGGCCCCGGCTTCTCCGCCCAACAGGCCGAGCAGTTGTGGGAACAGATCTCGGCCTTCTCGGGCTACGGGTTCAACCAGGGCCACGCGACGGCCTATGCCGACGTGAGCTACCGGTCGACTTACGTGAAGGCTCACTATCCGGCCGAGTTTTTCCTGGCGCGACTGCGGAACTACGGCGGATATCACCACCCCGCCATCTACATGGCAGAAGCAATTCGCCTGGGGATCGAGGTGCGGCTCCCCCACGTAAACCACAGCTTCGCCGGTGTCGTGTTGCGGTGGGAGGGCGATGTCCCGACCCCGCGAAGGTTGCCGGAACCTCTGCACGATCAAGCCGAGCCAACCTCGCAGGATCCACAAAGTCTCCCCATCCTCTGGCTGGGATTGCGGCTGGTTCGCGACCTCAGACGCCGGGCTGTTGCCTCGATTGTTCGAGCCCGCAGAGACGGGCCGTTTGTGAGCCTCCGCGACCTCCTGGTGCGTGCTGATCTGCAGGCAAAGGAGATTACCCACCTCATCCAGGCAGGGGCGCTGGATGGCCTCGGCGCCAACCGCCCGGCGATGCTGGCTGAGGCCGAGATGATGGTCCGCGCCGGTACTGTTCACCAGATGGCCTTCGACTTCGCTACCGGCTACGCACCACCGGCCACGCAGGCTCAACGGCTTGCGTGGGAACGCCACCTGGTAGGGTATCCTCTCACTGTGCTGCGCCCGTGGCTCACGGATCTGGCAGCCCGGACCGCCGGTTCCATCCCTGTGCACGCATTGGGCTCCTCGCGAGGCACCGTGACGGTCGCCGGTGTGCGATTGCCCGGCTGGCATCGCGGAGGTTACGCTATCTGGGACGGCGCCGACTGGACCTGGGCCGAGATCGGCGAGGGTGCGAGGTCACCTCGCACCTGGGACCCCGTGCTCTTTCGCGGTCACTGGCAGTCGGACCGCTGGGGCATGGGGCGCTTTGTCGTCCAGACGTGGGACGCCCTGACGCAGAGAAGTGCTCAAGGCCCATCGGAAGAGACCTGAGCGCCGGCTCCTGGCAAGAAGACCTCCATCTCCACATGCGGATGACGCGGTAGTGAGATGGATGGACATTGGAAAGCAGGCTACACCGCACTTGCTTCCCGCGCCGTACGGATGAAGGCGATAAAGTTCTCCGGTGGAGTGCCGGTGAGGACCGCGTCGGCGGTCGAGTAAATGTGGCACGTCCCACGAACCGCATCGACCATTCGGCGCGTCGCGTCGGCAACCTGTCCCGCCGTCCCATCACGGAGCAGCAGTAGGCTGAGATTGCCTTTGGAGCAGATAGAACGACCCAGCGAACGTCGCGACTCCCCCAGGTCGTTGTCGCCCTCGGGTGGCGGGGCGATCGTCTCAACTACATCCGGGGCGAAGCGGTCAAAGCGCCCCGACAGGATCAGCCGCCGTGTCAGTCCGCAGTTATGGTACCAGAACAGGCCCCCGCGTGCGTGGGTGGAGGCCGACAAGGCCTCCAGATAGGGAAGATCCAGCCGGTCGAAGTCCGACGGGGACGTCATCTCCAGACCCGAACACGACTCACTCATGAAGTCGATGCCCTCCTCGATCGCGATCCCAAAGACGAAGCACGCCGCCCGGAAGATCGCCTCCATCCCGCGGTGAAAGGCATCCCGATAGTCCAGCTCGTGGAACACCAGATTGCGCTGGCTGACTTGGTAGCCCATCCAGGTCACGTGCGGGTGGCCGATGACGATCACGCCGTCTTCGCCCACCCGCTCGCGCCACTGCCGGAAGGTCGCCCGAATCTCTGACTCACGATTGGCCACGCCCTCTGCCACAGTGATGAGCCGTTCGTAGTCGGCCTCCGTCTTCACCGGAAAGCCTTCGTCGTCGCCCCACATGCCGAGCCGGCGCGACACCCGCCGCACCCACGGTCCCTCGGGTGTGGGCATCGTCATCACGATCCAGTCGGCATCTGACAGGTCCCGCTCCTCCGTCCAGGGGAACATCAGACCGGGGCAATCCGTCATAAACATCGGCTCGTAATCGAGGGCCCGAGCAAGGCGTACCTCATCATCCACCAGGTCACCGGTGACGGGCAGGCCGAGGTAGGCCAGCGTCTCCTGCACCACAGGGGCGTGGGGCAGAAACGGTGACACGATCGAGCGCGCCCCAGGCACCCGTCGGACGTAGTCAAGAAAGCGCCGGCGTGGCGAGATCACGGCAGTTCTCGGCGACAGGTCTTGGTGAGGCTCAACGTCATACCGTCTCTTTGAGTCTCCGGCCCACCTCTCTCAGTATCTGCTGTGAGGGCGCCGGAATACGACCGAGGTAATCTGGACCCACATTGAGTAGATAGTTGATGCCTCTGGAGTTCAGGTGGTTTTTCAGTCGAAGGACCTCCTCGGGGCTCTTCCAGTTCTGGTCGAAGCTCTTGTATCCCCAGGTATCATTTAGCGTCGCGGGTGTCTCGAATAGACCCTCACCCATCGTCTCATCGGGGATCTGGTTATCGCCCCAGGAACGATAGTCACCCATGCCGTTCCCGATCCGAGAATTCACCAGACAGTCAGGCTGGTATCTCTTGACCATCTGAAAGAGCTCTGCGCTTTGGTCTGGTGATATCGTAAGGGGTGTATCAAACCAGATGAGGCATAACTCGCCGTAGTTCTGCAGGATTTCCTCTACCTGGGGCTTGATCTTGCTCTCAAAGCACTGAGTGTAGTTCTTGTTCCCGTTATCCGGGTAATCCCAGTCGTTGGTCCAGCTCATCACGCCACCGTTTGTGTGCCCGCGCGTATAGCCCCCGCCGTTGGGTTCGTGCCAGTCCAGATCCTGTGAGTAATAGAGCCCGAGTTTCAACCCATGCTTGTAGCAAGCCTCGGCAAGCTCACCGATCACGTCCCGGTGAAACGGGGAGCCATCATAGATGTTGTACGGATCGACTCTCGAATGAAACATGGCAAACCCATCGTGATGCTTGCTGGTAACGACCAGATAGTGCATCCCACTCTCGAGGGCGAGGCTTACCCATTCCTCAGCGTCGAATAGGATCGGGTTGAATACGCCTGCGAGCTTGCCGTAGTCTTCGTGTTTGATCCGGAAGTAGGACTGTGCCCATTCGCCAATCAGGGGCATTCGCTCCCCTTTCCACTCCCCAGCCGGAAGTGAGTACAGCCCCCAGTGAACCATCATCCCGAACTCCGCCTGCCGGAACCACTCTTTGCTGTTCAATCGTCCTCTCCTAACCCAGAATCAGCTCGTCCAGCGTGCGCTTTGGCACGTGGTGAACCTGCTGCTCGTCTCGCCAGTAGTTGGTGTTCTGGCCGGGCTGCAGATCCTCAACCACGACGGTCTCGACCGGCTTGCCCAGCGCCAGGATCAGCAGGATCTCGAATCGCTCGGGGATATCAACGACCTCGCGCAGCTTCTTGCGGTTGATGGAGCCCACCATACAGCCGCCAAAGCCGGCCTCCGTGGCGCCGAGCATGATGCTCTGCGCCATGATGCCCTCGTCGGTGGCGAAACCGGTACTGATCTCCGGATCACCAAGAATCACGACGTAGGCCGCGGGCCGTTCGCCCTCAACAGGGCCCTTCCACTCCGGCAGGGCGCCGGCCCACGCCAGGCACTCGAAGATCCTCGCGTTCGTTTCGGCATCATTGATCAGCTTGAACTTGAGTGGTTGCTTGTTCGAGCCCGAAGGCGACAGTCGCGCCAGGGCTACAAGCTCTCTCAACGTCTCCATCGGCACCGGCACGCTCTCATCAAACCGGCGGTAGCTGCGGCTCTTGGCAATCAGGTCTTTCAGCATTGGATCCTCCTTCACATAGATATAGGGGTAGTTGTCGACAAGGAGCAGCAAGTGACCTGCAGCGACTTGCCGGATCGGCAGCAGGTCAGTCACTGCTGTTTCTTATTCGTCAATCGTCACGCGCTTCTTCACGCCACGAGACGCTCAAACTGCGGCAGATAATCCGCATTCTGCCGCAGCATCTCGTTCACCATATTCTTGATCTCGGCAAGCGAGAGCATCGCTGCCGTAAGCGGGTCGTAGGCGACGGCCTGGAAAACCAGCGTCGGGTCGCCGGTCAGGGCGGCTTCGACCGCCATCTCCTCGGACGCCACCGTGATCTGGTTGAGCGGCGCCACCGACGGGGGCAGCGCCCCCACGTGGATCGAGTGCAGCCCTCCCCTATCAGCATAGACCGGCACCTCAACGCAGGCTCCCTCGGGAAGGTTTGTGATCAGGCCGGTGTTGGGCACGTTGCCGTTGAACTGGAAGGGTTCCCCGCCCTGCAGTGCGTTGATGATCGAGGCAGCGTACTCGTGGCCACGTTTGAGATCGAGCGCCTCGGGATCCTCAAGCCATTCCAAGATCGAGGCCTTCCATGTGTGTTCGCGGCTGCGATACTCGTCGAGAATATACGCGTACACGCCGGGATTCCATCCGGTGCCGTGGGTGCAGTACTGCTCGATCAGCTCGGGGCGTTTGCGGAACCACCAGTTGTACTCGGAGTTGTGGCCGCTCGACTCCGTGATGTAGTATCCGAAGTGCAGGAACATCTCGTTGCGAACCTGCTCCTCGTTGTAGATCTCCTCGTTCTCGGCCACGGCCTTGCGGATCAGCGGATAGGCGTCCTTACCGTTCCACTTGTAGTCCAGATACCAGGCCATATGGTTGATGCCCGCGCAGGTGTATGTGATCTCGTCCATTGGGGCACCGATCCAGTTGGCGAGCATCATGGCCGTGCCCTGGACGCTGTGACACAGGCCCGTGAGCTGGATAAAGGACTCCCGCTGCATCGCGCGACAGAGCATTGCCATCGGGTTGGTGTAGTTGAGCAACGTCGCCCCGGGGCAGACCCGCTCCATGTCCTTGACGATACCGAGCATCACGGGAATCGTACGCAGCGCCCGAAAGATGCCGGCGACGCCACGGGTGTCGCCGACGTTGATGTCGATCCCGTACTTCTTGGGAATGAGGACATCATGCTGCCACACGTCCACACCGCCGGCCAAAATCGTGCAGAGGACCGCGTCCGCATCGGTCAACGCCTCCATCCGGTTCAGCGTGGCTTCGACCTTCGCCGGATACCCTCCCTCGTCGACGATGCGCTGTACCGCCCGTCGGGAGAACTCAAGCCGCTCCGGGTCGATATCCATCAACGAGAGGGTCGCGCCCTCAAGCGAAGGGAACGTCAGGATATCACGCACCAGATTACGCGTGAAACCGAAACTACCGGCACCGATAAAAGCGATCTTTGTCATACGACCTCCGGGTCATTCTGTCTGTTTGCCGTTGGGTGACGATCAGTCTAGGCCCAAAGCGCCAAGTCGCAAACGCGACGTGGGCGTGGATGCCATTCCCGAGATACAGATACGCACGCCGGCTCGGAATTGCACCCACAGGCGCGCCCGGTATAATCGGAGTGACAGAGCCTACCCAGTGCGGAAGGAGCACACCTATGGACTTCGGTAAAGCATTCACATTCGTCTTCGACGATCAGGAGTGGATAAGGAAGGTGGGGATTAGCGCCCTCATCAGCCTCATCCCGATAGTCGGCCAGTTCTACGTCCTTGGATGGGGACTGGAAGTCGCGCGCCGCATTGCCACGGGCGGTGGGGATCTCTTGCCGGACATCGACTTCGGCACCTACCTAGGTTACGGTTTCAAGGCCTTCGTCGTCGGACTCGTTTGGACTGCACCCATCTGGGTAGTGTCGATCGTCCTTGCCATCATCTCCTCACTGGCGTACAACACAGACCTGAACATAGCCAACACGGTTGCCACCATCATCGGCATCTGCGGCGGGTTGTTCGGCCTGGTCTTCGGCATTGTTGTGGGCATTGTGCTGCCCGCAGCCTTCACGAGGATGGTGGTCTTCGGCTCCATCAAGGACGGGTTGGCCTTTGGCGCCGTCTGGGATCTGGTGCGCACCGCCCCCGGCCCCTACCTGCTGGTGCTGGTTGGTAACATCGTGGCAGGGATCCTGGCGGGTATCATCGGCACCATCGCGTGCGGCATCGGGGTGTTCATCACAACAACGATCTATCAGGCCGTCATGGGGCACATGTACGGCCAAGCCTACCTGGCGGCGAATTCCCGCACATAGTAGACGGACCGGCTCAAGAAACAGCAGGGAGGCCTTCCGGCCTCCCTACAGCTACATACTCCTCCATACTCAGAAGGTGATCACCCGGTGAGGGTCACCCCTCCACCCGATCACCGTCCATGTCGGGACTCTCGCTCACCAGGCGTAGGCTTCCGGCGCCGGGCCGCCCGGACCTGGGAAGATCTCGTCAAGGCGCCCCAGCACGTCATCGGAAAGCTTGATCTCGACCGAGCGCGTAGCGCCTTCCAGTTGCTCCATCGTGCGCGGCCCGATGATCGGTCCGGTGACGGCGGGATTGTGCAACAGCCAGGCAAGCGCAACGTCGGCAGGTTCCTCGCCGACGGAGGCACACAGGCTCTCGTACGCCACGAGCTTCGTCCCCTCGCTCTTCAGTCGTTCCTGCATCCGATCCGAGGCGCGTCGACCGCCCTCTGCCTGCCTTAGCGCGCCGGCGAGGAAGCCCCCGGCGAGAGGGCTATAGGGGATGACACCAAGACCATAGTCCTTGGCTGCAGGCAGTACCTCGAGCTCGACGGTCCGGGCCGTCAAATTGTACAGGCTCTGCTCGGAAACCAGCCCCATAAAGCCGAGTTCCTTCGCCACGGCCTGCGCCTTAGCAATGTGCCACCCGGCGAAGTTGCTGCTCCCTACGTAGAGGATCTTTCCCTGACGCACGAGCTGCTCCATCGCCTGCCAGATCTCCTCCCAGGGCGCCGAACGCTCAACGTGGTGCATCTGGTAGAGGTCGATGTGGTCGGTCTGCAGCCGGCGTAGGCTGTCCTCGCACGCCTGCCGAATGTGATATGCCGACAGGCCACGATCGTTCGGACCCTCTCCCATCCGGTTATAGACCTTGGTAGCCAGCACGATCTTATCGCGACGCCCACCCTGTGCCAGCCAGTTCCCGATGATCGTCTCCGTCCGGCCCCGCCCACCGTAGACATTGGCCGTATCGAAGAAATTGATGCCCAACTCCAGCGCGCGATCCATGATCGCGTGGCTGTCCTCCTCTGTCGCCTGTCGCCCGAAATTCATCGTGCCCAGACACAGACGGCTGACGGACAAGCCGGTACGCCCCAAATACGTGTACTCCATCTTGGTTTCCCTCCTCAGAGACTAGATTGTCCTATATCGACCCGGTGTCGATCTCCTCCGGCGGGCCGCACCCCTTCGTGGTGCTCCTCCGACGTCAGTTAGATCGACAGTCCTATTATAATATACATTCTTCGCTCAAACAACTCGCGGGCACCCCGGGCCGCCGCAGAGATAGGCCGCGTCCGGACAGGCATCTCACGCTGGAACGGGGCCGTGTCCCAGATAACGATCCCGCATCAACATGACATCGTAGAGTACGCCGGCCTTCTGCCCAGGCGGCTGGGGCAAGACCTGGAAGAGTTCGTAGCCATTTTTCTCGAAGGCACGCACACTGCGCAGGTTATAGTCCGCGATATCGCAGCCAAAGACGCGATCGGCACCCTGGTTGTGAAACGCAAAGGCCGTCAGCAGGCCGATGGTCTCTGTCCCAAGTCCCTGTCCCCAGAGCGTTTTCTCGCCGATCGACAGGTCGATACGCCGCAGATCGTCGTCGGGGAATCGCTTCAGAAGCCGCGGCAAGTTCATCTCCTGAAGCCAACACTCACCAATCGGCTCGCCGCCATGCCAGAGCCCGACGCGCTCCATGATAAAGCAGAAGGCATGAGCACAGACGCTCCGGTAGATCCCCTGGATCTCCGGCAACGAGTAACTCTGAACGTCGGCCCCTTCAGCAAAGAAGAGGACGTCCGGATCTTGGTTCCAACGAAGCAGGATGGGCCAATCGCCCTCGGACATCGGCCTCAGCGTGACACGTTGGCCCCTTAGGATGGTGGAGTGCGCCCGCAGACGTTCTGGCAGCCGGGGATCATCCATGGACGAACCCGCGGGTCAACTGATGACGCCAAGGGCATGAAATGCCACGATTGCTGCGGGGAGGGCTGTCACTGCTGGCGGAATGGTAATGCTTCGAGGACGTCATCCCCATCATCTGAAAGGTGACGGTTCGCCGGATCGCGGTCACATAGCCCCCTTCAATCTGGAATGCCCTGGACATATGAGTGAGTGTCCTGGCGAGCCGAGCTCGCTGAGAGACGCAATTACACTACATCATATGGCTTTCTAGGGTCCGGTCCAGTGGGCAACAGGACTGGGGCACATTTCAGAATGGGGGCACGACGCCGGATAATGACGGACCGCGGGCAGACACGCGGGGCCAACCAACATGACGGCTATCCGGTCACGATCGCCCGGCAAGTTGCCGGCGGGAGCGTGTATATGCATCGAGCGTGACTGCCAGCAGAAGGACAGCCCCTGTTACCATGAACTTGATGGATGAGGAGAGCGCCAGCAAGTCCATACCATTGGCGACGGAGCCAATCACCAACGCGCCTAACAGCGCCGACCAGGTGCTGCCCCGTCCACCAAAGAGGCTGGTGCCCCCGATGACGGCGGCGGCAATCGCGTTCAGCAAGACATCGCCGCTGCCGGAGGACTGATTGACCGCGAGCAGCCGTGATCCGGCCAGAATGCCACCAGCTGCGGCCATAGTAGAGCACAGGGCGAAGATCGTGATCCGGATGCGATCGACATTGATACCGGCACGCCGGGCCGCCTCGACGTTGCCACCGACGGCGAAGACGTGGCGCCCAAAGCGGGTCCGCCTGACGATCCAATCGAACAGCAGCACGAAACCCAATAGCCAGAGCACAGCTGAGGGGACGCCCCGGATAGGGATACCGGTTGGGGTGGGGTTCCGGTTGACATTCAGGATGTAGGTCGCAGCAAGTAGAGCGACGGCCATGATCGCAATCTGCACAGTCACGGATAGGAGGGGGCTGACCTCCATGCCGACCTTGGTGCGCTGCAGCCGTTCCGACAGCTTACTGGC
Organism: uncultured Chloroflexia bacterium; assembly: GCA_963775195.1. Taxonomy (GTDB): domain Bacteria; phylum Chloroflexota; class Anaerolineae; order B4-G1; family SLSP01; genus PWVB01. The sequence goes on along the minus strand of CAVZIC010000013.1, from coordinate 325,099 downwards.
GGCATAGGCAACGATGAAAACAATGGCCAGCGCCCAGCCGACGGCAACCGGGAGCCGCGTGTTCGCCAGGCCAACAATGAGGGGGTTGTTCAGGTTGACCGTGCCGGTAGTGCCCAGAACCCACAACAGCGCGCCCTGCCAGCCCAGGTACCCTGCCAGGGTGACAACAAACGACGGCACATGCAGCTTGGCAAACCAGAATCCCTGAAACAGGCCGATCAGAGCGCCGGCAAGAATACCAGCCAGCACCGAGACGACGGCAGGCAGCCCTATCTTGGCAGACAACACGGCCATAATGCCTGCCGTAAACCCGCTGACCGCTCCCACCGAAAGGTCAATCTCACCGATGAGAAGGACCAGGGTCACTCCCACGGCCAACGTGCCCGTTGCCGAGATCTGCACCATCAGATTGGCGAGGTTGAGCGCCGTCAGGAAGTGATGGTTGGCAATCTGGAAGATGATCGCAATCAGGGTCAGTGCCAGGATGACCGGAAGCGCCCCGACATCACCCTGCTCCAACCGCCGTACCGTGTCCTCCCAGACGTCCCGGAGCGAGTCGCCGGCCGGCGGCTCATCTGCAGCATCCCGCTGTACATTATCCATGATGGCGCTCCTCGTCTTCTCGCCTGCCGTTTCCGTTCCCCGCGCCCTCTAGTGCCCCAAAGACGGCACCAGTGATCGCTGCCACGACCGCCTGTTGGTTCACGGTGTGCGTGTCAAACGTAGCTACCCGCTGACCCAGGCGAAGGACAATGATGCGGTCAGAAATGTCGAAGATGTCGGCCAGATTGTGGCTAATCACCACGACCCCTAGGCCTCGCTCACGCAGACGCCGGATCAGATCCTTGACCTGGACGGTCTGCTCCACGCCCAGGGCTGCTGTGGGTTCGTCGAGCAGCACAACCTTGGAATCCCACATCACCGCCCGTGATACCGCGACCGACTGGCGTTGGCCACCCGAGAGCATAGCGACCTGACGGCGAGCCGATGGCAGACGGACGTGCAAATCGGCCAGCAGCCGGACTGCCCTCTGCTCCATCGTCAATTCGCTGATGGGCTTAACCACGCCAGGGATCACGGTCGTCGTCTCTTCACGGCCGAGGTAGAGATTGGCGACGACGTCCAGGTTGTCACACAGGGCCAAGTCCTGGTACACTGTCTCAATCCCCAGATCGGTAGCATCACGCGGGGTAGTCACGCTGACCTCCTCCCCGTTAAAGATGTACTGACCGGAGTCGGGGCGATACGCGCCCGAGATAATCTTGACCAGAGTGGATTTGCCGGCCCCGTTGTCGCCGACCAGGCCCACCACCTCATTCAGGTAGACCTCAAAGTCTACGCCGTTCAGAGCTTGCACGGCACCAAAACGTTTGCTGATACCGCGGAGCTGCAGGATAGGAGTTGGTCCGGATTCGTCCATGCTTCACTCCCTGTGTATGATGGCAACCAGGATCCGGATCCCACACCTTCCGGGTTGGCTGCTTCGACCAAACCCGCCAGAGAAGGCACACTCCGTCACCCAGCCTCCTCTGGCAGGCCTGGAAAAGGACCCCCGTCGCTACCCGCAGGCAACCGACTACTGTAGTCCGGCTGCTTTGCAGGCAGCCGCGTAATCCGCGGTGCAGATCTGGGCTACGGTCCAGAAACCGTCAGCTACAACAGTGGTCTTGATGTTGTCCTTGGTCACGGCGATGGGCGTCAGCAGCACCGACGGTACGTCTATGCTGCCGTTTGGTGTCGTCTTGCCACCGGTCATGCTGGCCGGGACCGCTGTACCGGTGAGCAGATCATAGGCCAACTCCGCCGCAGCATCTGCCTCGGGCTTGATGGCCTTGTAGACAGTCATGTACTGTTGGTCGACGAGAATGCGCTGGATGCCGGCCAGCTCAGCATCCTGGCCCGTGACCGGCGGCAACGGGTTGATGCCGGCCGCTATCATGGCCGCGATAGCGCCGCCTGCCGTCCCGTCGTTGGCGCAGTAGACACCGTCTACCTTGTTGCCAAGGGCAGTCAGGGCCTGCTGCATTTCAGTCTGGGCCTGATCAGGACTCCAGTCCGGCGTATCGTACTCCTTAGCGATCGTCAGCTTGCCCGCCTGGACGAGAGGATCGAAGACGCTGTGCGCCCCTTGCTTGAAAAGACTCGCATTGTTGTCGGTTGGAGAGCCGTTGATCATGACGATCGTAGGGTTCTGGATGCCCAGTTGGTTCAAGCGATCGACCAGGCTTTGAGCCTGGAGCTTGCCAACCTCGACGTTGTCAAACGAGATATAGTAATCGACACCGTCTGAGTTCAGGATCAGACGATCGTAGGCGATGACCGGGACATTCTGTGCTTTGGCGGCATCGGCGATACCACCGGCTGCCACCGAGTCAACGGGATCGAGCACCATTACCTGAGCGCCGTTGGTCAGCGCGGCCTGGGCTTGAGAAAGCTGAGTGTTGGGGTCCTGATTCGCGTTGCTGTAGATGATCTGGCAGCTAGGGCACAGTGCTCCGAACTTGGCCTCGAAATCGGGGCGGTCGGCGGTCTCATAGCGGGTGGTCTTGGTCTCCGGCAGCAACAGTGCGACCGTGCCCGAAGTCGTGGCGACAGGCGTTGCCGTGGATCCGCACGCCGCGAGCACCACCATTGTGATCAGCAGCAGGCCTAGCAGGCCATGCCTGGCAGTTCCGTGTAACATGGTTCCTCTCCTATTCGTATGCTTGATTTGTTGCCGCTCATCCTCGTTTTGGCAGGAGCGGCAGGCTAATATCGGCGGGAGTCACGCCTAAGGGCAATACGCGTTCTCCACCTAGAGAGCACCCCAAAGAAGCATTTGGCTGCGCACCTCCTTTCAAGGGCCGGACGAGCCGGTGATTTCCCGCACGCGCCTTGAAGGGCCGGCGGCTCTGGCCGGCTCCCGATGGCCATATCGGATAGTGATCTGCGCGATCCCACGTATGCGACATCTCGAGCGTGGATCTCGTCGAACTTGAACCGCCTATAGGGACACGTACCCGCCTGGCTGACAGGGCTGCCATCCCGGAAAGCCGTGACTGGCGTTGCCATGGCGGCCAGGGGTTGGCGCCTGCCGGAGCCCACTACCCAAGGCGGCGCCTAAGTGGGGCACGTAGTAGGTTCAGCAGAGGATACGCGCATATCGCCCCACTAGACCGACCCCCAAGGTAGGGCATGCTCGATCGCCCCTGGGATATCCGCCAAGAACGGCGCTATGAAACTATGCCAATTCTAGCACGGACGCAGAGTGCCCAGCTTACGGTGTCAGTTTGGGACGTGGCGCGGTTTAGTTAGCAGAGTTGGTAAGAGGTGGGATTTCGCAAACAGTGCTCGTAGAGCCGGCTCAGGTTCGGTGCGGCTGGGGCTGACAGGGGCAGGGGCCGGCATCTGGCGCCCGCTCCCTACCCCATACCTCCTACTCGAGTCGCTTGATACGCCCTACTGGTCCACGACCGACCCGTCGACGTGCAGCCGCGTATGGATCTCGCGCTTCCTGTAGGGGTAGCGTTCAGCAGCGTCCTCAGCCAACTCGATGCCGATCCCGGGGGCATCCGGGATAATCAGGAAGCCATCCTCGACCCGCAACAAGGTCTTGACGATCTCAGACTTGGGCGGCTCCAACTCGCCCAGCGGATACTCCTGGATCGCGAAGTTAGGGATGCAGGCCGCAAGCTGTAAGCAGGCGGCGGTGCTCACCGGGCTCAGAGGGTTGTGGGGCACGACCTGGACGTTGTGGGCTTCGGCGACGGCGGCGATTTTCTTGCTATGGCTCAAGCCCCCTGCCAGGCAGACGTCAGGTCGGACGTACTGCACCGCCCCGCGGCTCAGCAGCGCCTCGAACTCGTAGATCGTGTGCAGCCGCTCACCCGTCGCAATCGGGATCTGGATGTTCTGTGCCACCAATGCCATCGCGTCGAAGCTGTCAGGTAAGATCGGGTCTTCATAGAAAAAGGGATGGTATGGCTCGATCCCACGAGCCAGCACGATCGCTTCGGCAGGCGTCAGCCGTCGATGGATCTCGATGCAGAGATCAACCTCATCGCCCACGGCATCGCGGTAGGCCGACACTGCCTCGATCGCGTCGCGCATCTTGTCAGCGTGCGTCTTGAAGAATGGCACGTCGTGTGACTCATCCAGGAAAGGGGTCAAATGCCCCACGGCGGTGAAGCCCTGCGCCTTGGCGTCTACACAACCGCGGACGAGCTCCTCGCGCGTACGACCGAAGACGTGGTAGTAGACACGCGCCTTGTCGCGTGTCTTGCCGCCGAGCAGTTGATAGACGGGCACGCCGAAGTGCTTCCCGGCGATGTCCCAGAGTGCGATATCAATGGCGCTGAGCGCACCCATGATCGCTGCTCCGCGGAAATGCGACCAGCGGTAGAGATACTGCCAATGGTGCTCAATCCGCAGAGGATCCTGGCCGACCAGGTAGTCCTTGAACTTGTCAACTGCGGCTGCGGATGGCTCCAGGTATCCCCATGCCCCCGACTCGCCGAGGCCCGTGATCCCGGCATCAGTCTCAACCTGGACGAAGAGGTATCGATCGACAAAGATTGGACGAACGGCTGTGATTCTCATCTGAGTTCCCCTTCCTCGCTGCGGGCGATGCGGCCGAACCACCTTGATAAGGCGCACGCCGCGGCCCGGTGAATGCCACGACTGTAGTCCACTTCCGGCCTTCGGCAACGTCCACTATAGGACGCATGTAGCGGTGCCAACCATTCCCGGATACTGGCCAACCCAACTCATAGTCTCGGCCCCCGATACGTGGGTAAACTGCTCCCTATGAACCGAGACACAACAATTGACGAACAACCTGAGCCGAGCACCGAGCCGCGGCCGGATGAGCCGGCAGGCAACGCCGAACCGGGCCAGGATGGCATGATGCCGGATCGCCTTTCCTCGGGGCCGACCACCGCAGATATGACACCCCTTCGCAGCGACCGGATCCGCACGCACGCGACGGAAGATAGAGCGGCTGCGGCTGGGTCTGTCGACCAGGTGGAACGGGCCGGCAAATGGGTCGTGTTGGCGCTCGTTGGGACCGCGGTATTTATGACAACACTGGATTCGTCCATCGTCAATATCAGCCTGCCTGCTATCTCGGTGTCATTTGGTGTGCCCCTCTCGGGCGCGACCGAGTGGATTCTGATCGGCTATCTCGTGGTGATCGCATCAATCCTTCTCACATTCGGCCGCCTATCTGACGAACTGGGGCGCAAGCCGCTCTTCTTGGGCGGACTCGCAGTCTTTACGGTGGGTTCGGCGATCTGCGGAGCGGCGCCTACTCTTGGCGCACTCATCGCTTCCCGCTGCTTCCAGGGCCTGGGGGCGGCTGCAATCTTCTCCGTGAACGTCGCAATGATCACGCGCTCGTTCCCACCGGCCGAGCGCGGCCGGGCATTGGGGATCAACATGGTCGTCGTGGGACTGGGCGTGAGCGCAGGCCCCACTATCGGCGGTATCCTGACGGAAACGCTGGGATGGCGCTGGATTTTCTACGTCAATCTGCCCATCGGCGTGGTAGCCATTTCTGCCGCCTGGCGTCTACTGACCGAGCGTCGCAAGGCACAGCATCAGCGCTTCGACCTTCCAGGAGCAGCACTGCTGGCCGTCGGGCTCGCAGCGCTGACGTTGGGGCTCTCGTTCGGACAGGAGTGGGGTTGGAGCTCGCCCCGGTTCCTGACCTCGATGGCGATCACAGCCGCCGCACTGGTCGGTGTAGTCTGGGTGGAGCGGCGCACGCCGGCACCCATTGTCTCTCCGGCGCTGCTCCGCAATCGACTGTTCGTCCTCGGTAACCTCACCTACATGATATGTATGCTGGCACTCTTCGCAGTAGGTTTCCTACTGCCCTTCTATCTGGAAGAGCTTCGGGGTTTCGGCGCCCTGCAAGCGGGCCTGATGCTCACGCCATTGCCGCTGACGTTGGGGTTGGTGGCGCCCGCGAGTGGTGCACTGGCGGATCGCGTGGGATCGCGGTGGTTGGCGCCACTCGGCCTGTTCCTCGCCTCTATAGGCTTGTTTCTCTTGAGTCGACTCACGCAGGCTAGCCAGGCGCCTTACTTGATCTTGGCCCTGGTCGTCACAGGCATCGGGCAAGGCATTTTCCAATCGCCCAACGCGCGGGCGATCATGGGGGCTGCCCCGGTGCAACAGCAAGGGATCGCCTCAGGCACCTATGCCACGGTGCGCGTCATCGGCCAGAGCCTGAGCATCGCCGTAGCGGGTGCAGTCTTCACCAGCTTGGGCGGTGCAGCAGCCGGTACGGCACTGGCTGCAGGTCGGGCCACGCTGAGCGCCGGCCAAGTCCAGGCGTTACAGCAGACGTTCGTACGTGGTATCCATGCCGCCTTTGTCGTATGCGCGGCGGTCGCCGCGGTGGGGGTGGTAACTGCGTTGGTCCGGGGCGCAGAGGCTGACATAGACGATCCGGGACGCTGATTCGTTTCACGGACTTTGGCAGGCTCGGAAGGAGTCTGAGATGAACACCACTATCGCTTTGCCAAGCCCGGGGAACTCTAGGGAATCCATGAGCACGTCAGCCGGCCAGCGCCTAACAGCAGAACTGCAGCGCACCGTCCGGGTCCTGGTGTTCTCCGCTTCGCTGCGTGTCGGATCGCAGAATTCACGACTCGCGGCACGCGTGATCGAACAGCACGGTGGCGAAGTACATCTGGCCACCATGGATGAGTTTGAGGCCCCTTCGCTAAGAAAGCCTGGTTTGAGTTCCTGGGCGGGCAGACGGATGCGGTCACGGCCCGATCTCAATAGGAAGGCAAAGGGGCAGTCATGGGGAACGATGCGGAGGCCGGCCAACTGACACTCAGCCAATCAGCGACAACACATTGGTCTAGCGGCAAGCCCCACATCGCCAGGATGAAGAGCTATCAATGCATAGAGCATGGCTTGAGTCTGTTATGCTTCAGAGGAGCGCTTTAAATGAGCAAGATCGTTGTGTTCGAGAATCTGACGCTCGACGGGGTGATGCAGGCGCCGGCGCGACCCGATGAGGATCAACGGGGAGGCTTCCGGTACGGCGGCTGGGCGATACCATACGTCGATCCCGCGATGGCCAGGATGGCCGCGGAGGGTAAGTCCGGCGCCCTACTGCTCGGGCGCCGGACTTACGAGGACTTCTACGCTGTCTGGCCCGGACGTACTGACAATCCCTTCACCGAGCGGCTCAATAGCGCCCGGAAGTACGTGGCGTCCACAACGCTGAAGGAACCGCTGGCGTGGAACAACTCGATTCTGCTGAAGGGCAACGTGCCGGAGGCGGTGGTCGAGCTCAAGGCACAGCTGGCAGCGGATATCCTTGTGCTGGGCAGCGGCGAACTGGTCCGGACACTCATACAGCATGACCTCGTCGACCGGTACCAACTCCTGATCCACCCGCTGGTCCTAGGATCTGGGCAGCGTCTCTTCGACGACGACGGCATATTCGCTGCTCTTCGCCTCATCGACACCAGAACTACAACCACCGGTGTAGTGATAGTCACCTACCAACGACAGAGGTCGGACTAGCAGTCTCGAGGAAACGCCAATGGGCCATGTCCCGTTCAGCATCCAACACTCTCATACTTACGAAGGTCATCTTCAACCCCAACCAATTCCGGCAACACAACAGCCTCTTTCGGGATACCGTATCTGTCAGGAGGCGACAACCGATGTATGTATCACGTCGCAGACATACACAAGGGGGAAGGTAGTAGGAGAGAGTGCGATGGGCGAATAAGTGGTGCACTTTGAGGTGATCGGCACGGACGGGAAGAGGCTTCAACGCTTCTACGCAGATCTCTTCGACTGGAAGATCGACGCAAACAACCCGATGAATTACGGCACTGTCAGTTCGGAGGATGCTGGAATCGGCGGCGGCATCTCGACCGGCCAGCCGGGCGAGCCAGGTCGTGTGACGTTCTACGTTGCAGTCGAGGATCTGGCTGCCTACCTGAAGAAAGCGGAGAGCTTGGGTGGCAGGACGCTTCAGGAGCCGTCGGACGTGCCCGGAGGGCCGCACCTGGCGATGTTTGCCGACCCCGAGGGCCACATCGTGGGCTTGATCGATGCCGGCTACATGCCACCATCGTCCTAACCGGTGCCCAGGCGATGAGCAAACGACAATACCGGTACAGAAGACCTGACCGGGCCCAATGAGCGTTGGGCGACCGCCTAGGGGGGAGCGAATATGGACAAAGTCACTTCGAAAGACGGTACTGTAATCGCGTACGATCAATGGGGCGAAGGGCAACCAGTCATCCTGGTGGGTGGTGCCCTGAGCGATCGGTCGGCTGCTGCGCCATTGGCAGCCCTGATGGCGCGGCAGTTTGCCATCATAGGTTACGACCGCCGGGGGCGAGGCGACAGCGGCGATGTGGCGCCGTATGCAGTTGAGCGCGAAGTCGAGGACATAGATGCACTGATCCAGGCGGCGGGTGGAAAGGCGTTTGTGTATGGGCACTCTTCGGGTGCCCTCCTCGGCCTCGAAGCGGCAGCAGCCGGGCTCGCGATCACGAAACTGATTATGTACGAGCCGCCGTTCATCCTAGACAACAACAACCCGCCTCTACCCCGCGGCTTCGCAGCGCAGTTGGCCGAGATGATATCGTCGGGTCGCCGTGGGGACGCGGTCGAGTTCTTCATGACCTCTGCGGTGGGCGTTCCTGCGGAGATGGTCGCCCAGATGCGCAACGCACCTGCGTGGCCGGGTCTGGAGAAGGTAGCGCATACACTGCCGTACGATATCGCGATTATGGAGAGGAGGAGGGCAGACCGGTCGCCGACCACCGCCCCTTGGACGTCTGCCAGGCTTCCGACGCTCGTGTTGGCAGGCGGTGCAAGCCCGCCGTGGATGCAGCAAGCAGCGAGGGAAGTTGCAGAGATCCTTCCCAACGCTACGTATCGTGCTCTGGAGGGACAGATGCACGGGGTGGACCCGGCTATCTTGGCTCCCCTGTTGAGAGAGTTCTTCGAGGCCTGAGGGAATGATCTGGCAGCCGTCCTACCCGGAAGGGATGCGCCAATGACGACAGATATCCGGGTCTCTACTGGACGCTACCTTTGGAATGATGGTAGCACCTATGGCTGCAGGAGGCCGGCTATTGCCTTACATGGACAGCCGCTGCATCGAGGGCTTCGAGATGGAGAAGGGCATGTTGTGGACCATTGGCAGGGCAAGCCGTGATCATCCTAGGGGTGCCCGGGCCGGATGGCCGTGGCTCCGAGCTGAGAATGTGGCTGCATCAAGCAATGATTGTGCCATAGGGTCGACATGTCCGTTCTGGAAGTCATTCTGATTGCGCTGTCCACTCTGGTAGTTCTGGCCATCCTTGCCGAACGCCTCCGCATTCCCTATCCCGTGCTTCTCGTACTCGGTGGGATCGGTCTCGGCCTGGTACCCGGTCTGCCAAGCATAACCTTCCAGCCGAATCTCATCTTCCTGCTCTTCGTGCCGCCGCTGCTCCTCTCCACGGCGTGGCGTGCTTCCTGGCACGAATGGCGGGCCAATCTGCGCCCGATCGCGTCTCTCGCCATCGGACTCGTTATCGCGACCATAGCAGCCGTCGCCGCCGCCGCCCACTGGCTTATCCCCGACATGCCCTGGCCCGTGGCATTCGTGCTCGGCACGATTGTCTCGGCCACCGATCCGGCGGCGGTTACCGCGATTGCTCAGCGGTTGAACGTGCCGAGCCAGATCGTCAGCATCCTCGAAGGGGAGAGCCTCGGCAACGATGCTACAAGTCTCGTCGCATACCGGGTGGCGGTTGCCGCTGTGGCCGCCGGCACTTTCTCAATGCGCAGCGCTGTCAGCGAGTTCATCTTTGCCGCAATTGCCGGCGTCGCACTCGGCTTGGCTACAGGTTTCCTCTATGTGTGGCTTCAGCGCCGCCTTGACCATACCTCGGTGGAAGTCACGATCACGCTGCTGTTGCCGTTCATCGCCTACATCCCCGCTAACCGACTCGGAGCATCGGGCGTGCTCGCAGTCGTTGCCGCAGGGGTCTACGCGGGCTGGCACGAGCCTGAGATCCGCTCCGCGGACACCCGCCTGCAGGCGACCGCCGTCTGGGACACGATCGTCTTTGTCCTGAATGGTCTGATCTTCATCCTGCTGGGGCTGCAGTTACGGACCGTGTTCGCTGGAGTCGCCAGTCGCCCACCCTTGCCGCTCGCGGGCGATGTCGCTATCATCCTCGCCACTGTGACTCTGGTCCGCATCCTCTGGACAGCCGGGTTCACGGGCCTGCTCTCGGCGCTCCGGCGCGTCACCCACCTCCCAATCAGGACCTTGCCGCCCTCAAGCGTGCCGGTCATCGCATGGGCCGGAATGCGCGGCGCCGATACCCTGGTGCTCGCCCTCGCTCTGCCGCTGATGACGGATGCCGGCACCCCGTTTCCGGCCCGCTCGATGCTCATCTTTCTCGCTTTCTCCGTGATTGTGCTAACGTTGGTGGGGCAAGGGTTGACGCTGCCCGCGGTCATCCGAAGCGCCGGCCTGCAGAAAGACAACGTCGAAGCCGAGGTCTCTGGAGCGCGTGCCGCCGCGCATAGCGCGGCTGTCCGGCGCATTGACGAACTATCACGCCATAGGACATTGCCTGACACCGCAACCGACCTGCGCGCCCGCCACGAGCGTCTCGCCCAGTACCACACGGCGCGGTCAGCCGGAGAGGTGGACCAGGAAGTCACAAAACGCGCCGAGTCCTTACAGCAGTTACGCCAGGATCTTGTCGATGTCCAGCGGCGCACAATTGTTGAGATGCACGGAAGAGGAGAAATCAGCACCGCGGCGATGCGTGCCGTGCTGCGCGAGCTCGATCTCGAGGAGCAGCGAAGAAAACATCAGGCAGGGGAAGAGGATGCCTGAGGGCCAGCAAACCTGAGTAGATATGGAAATCGTCTTCGAGACACACGCAACGAGCGTTGACAACGAGAGAGGTATCGCATCAGGCTGGCGCGATAGCGCACTCTCCGAGGTGGGACGTCTCCAGGCGAGGGACCTTGGTACGCGCCGGCGCACCGACGGCATCCGAGCGGTCTTCTCCTCCGACCTGTGCCGCGCCGTCGAGACTGCCGAAATCGCTTTCAGCGGCACGCAGATCCCAATCTTCCTCGATTGGCGCTTGCGTGAGTGCGACTACGGGGAGTGCAGCGGCATGTCGCGTGAGGAGCTCCGCCGCGGTCGTGCTGCCCATCTCGACCAGCCCTATCCAGGTGGCGAGAGCTGGCGCCAGGCAGTCGAGCGCGTGAAGGGGTCTATCGATGACCTTCCCCTGCGCTGGGAGCATACGCGGGTCCTCGTGATCGGACACATCGCCACCCGCTGGGCCCTTGAGCACTTCCTTGACGGCGTCCCGCTGGAGACACTGGCCCAGGAGAGATTCCGGTGGCAGGCGGGATGGGAATACTCCATATGACCCGAAAGGGATGTCGATAATCGACGATCCCATTCGACGTAATGATAGAGCGAGGATCACACCGAGCGAAGCGCCGCCCGGAGACCCGGCTCAAGAGATAACCGACAGGGAGGTGTAACGATGCGCGTTATGGTGATGATCAAGTCAGATGCGGACACAGAGGCCAACATATTGCCGAGTGAGAAACTACTCGCGGACATGCAGGCCTTCAACGAGCAGCTCGTGAAAGCCGGCGTGATGTTGGCAGGCGAGGGGCTGCATCCAAGCTCCAAGGGCAAGCGGGTAAAGTTCTCGGGAGGCAAGACGACCGTGATCGACGGGCCCTTCGCCGAGGCCAAGGAACTGATCGCCGGCTTCTGGCTCTGGCAGGTCAAGTCGCTGGACGAAGCGGTCGAGTGGGTCAAGCGTATGCCCAGCCCGGAGGGATCCACCGAGGGCGAGATCGAGATTCGCCAGGTCTTCGAAAACGAGGATTTCGGCGGCGAGTTCACCCCTGAGCTTCAGGAGCGAGAGAAGCGGCTGCGCGCGCAGATCGAGGCGAACGCAAGCCACTAACCCGGACGCGCCCCGCCACAGAGTAGGGCGTATCCAACACAAGGAGAATGCAATGCAAAAGATCACGCCATTTCTATGGTTCAACGATCAGCTCGAAGAGGCGATGGCGTTCTACACGTCCGTCTTCAAGGACTCGAGGGTCGAGACGGTCTCGCGCTACAGCGAAGCCGGGCCCGGGCCCGCCGGGACGGTCATGACCGCGACGTTCTACCTCGACGGTGTGGAGTTCATGGGGCTCAACGGCGGCCCGGAGTTCAAGTTCACGGAAGCCATCTCCTTCTTCGTGAAGTGCGAGACGCAGGAGGAGGTGGATGACCTGTGGGAAAAGCTCTCCGAGGGCGGAGCGCCGCAAATGTGCGGCTGGCTCAAGGACAAGTTCGGCGTCTCGTGGCAGATCGTCCCGAACATCCTGGGTGAGTTGATGGCCGACGAGGACCCTGAAAAGGCACGCAGGGTGACAGAGGCGATGCTCAAAATGGTGAAGATCGACATCCAGGGTCTGAAGGATGCCTATCGGGGCGTCTGAGGTTTCTCGCAGGCCCGACGGTGAGAACGCGACCGCTGCCGGTCGTGCGAACGCTATCGGGCCCGCCGTGGACGCGATCTGGCGGATCGAGTCTGCAAAGATCATTGCCAGGGTCGCGCGGATCGTGGGCGATGTGGGCCTGGCAGAAGATTTCGCCCAGGACGCCCTGGTTGCGGCGCTTGAGCGGTGGCCCGAGTCAGGTATTCCGGACAACCCGGGGGCCTGGCTCATGGCCACCGCCAAACGTCGCGCCATCGACCGGTCCGGCGCAACGTCGTGCTGGAGGACAGGATCCAGGTGCTGGGCCACGAGCTCCAGACCCGGCAGGCAGCGACAAGGAACGACTTCGACGCAGAACTCGACGATGACGCCGGCGACGACCTGCTAAAGGCGGAGTTCGAACGCGCTGCCGCGCTTACGCAGAACGAACGAGAGCGCGCGCTCTTGTTCCGGCGCGCGCAGGCCCTTACCCCTCCTCCACCAATACGCTGATGCCCCACTCGGTCGGACCGAGTCTCACGGTTTGGGCCGTGTCGCTCGTCTCAACCGCCACCTCTCGACCGCTCAGCAAATCGCGCGCTGTCTCCCCGAAGGTGCCGGGGTGAAACTGCAGCGTCACCTCGGTCTCCGGATGCGGTGCGAAGACAAAGGTCACCGGTCGTGGCGTCCTCTGCCCGTTGGCCCCCGGCGCCGCACCGAAGACCACGTGGACGAACTCGCTTCTCTCGGGTGCCGGCGCGAGGACCTCGACCGGGCGAACGACTCCCACCTCCCTGATTAGCGCCTGTAGAAAAGATTCGAAGGCCTGGCTGCGTGCGCCACCGGACCTCAGGTAGGCATCGCCCAGATAGGTACCGCACAGGATGACACGACCGTCCCCCACAGTGACCTCTCTCAAGAGCGTGGCGTCTTCCTCCTTCTCGACAGACGCGACCATCGGTGTTAGCCACTGGGCAGCGGGCACGTCGAAGGACCTATCGCCGAGCCGAAGCGTCACGGTTCCACCCACCAACTGACGACGGCCCACCTCCCGCACACCCGTGAGCTCCGCAAAAAAGCGGTCCTCGGGATAACTGTAGAGCCCCGCGGGGTCAAACGAGCCGACCTCGGACTCACAGAAGAGCGTGCCGCCTCGTCGGACGAAGTCAGTCACTCCCTGGGCCAACGCTTTATCCATCACCACCGTCCTCGGGAGGACCAGCAGCTTAAGCCCCTTGAGTGCGTCGAGGTGGTTTTCCTCAACCACCGTGAAGGGCACGTTCTGGCGGGCCAACGCGCGGGCATAACCCTGAATCCCGGCGAGAGGCGTGTAGGCGTTGCCATCCTGTGCCCAGTAGAGGTAGTACGACTGCGGACTGAATAGGATGCCCACCTGTGCCGGCGCCGGCTCGTAAGCTTCGAGCAGTTCGCCGTGGGCCTTAAGCACCTGGCTCGTCCTCCGCATCGCCTCGATACGCTCCGGCGCCAAGCCGTCGTTTCCTGCCAGGCCGAACCCCGTACTCTCGCGACCGAAGACCTCGTCGCGCCAGCACCAGAAGAGAACCGCATCGGCCCCCGCCGCGAGCCCCGTCCAGAGCCAACTCTGTTGTGATACCGCGTCGACGCTTTGGGCTACACTAAAGCCAATGTTGGAGCGCCCCCCCTGGAGCTCGCTCAGCCAGAGCCGCTTCCCCTGTCGGGCCGAAGCTGAGAAGTCGATACGGTTGATGAACTGGGCGGGATCCATCTCCAGCCCGCCCCACTTGGGAAAGCTGGAGGTACCGATACCGTCGACCCTATCCGAGAATCCCCAATCGTTGCCCCGGTGGAGCGCGGTCGCCGTCGGATAGGCGTCAGTCCCGTGCAGCACGGTCGGCTGCGCCCCGTGAACGGTCACCGGATGGTGGACATCGACGCCTTTGAGCACGTCGTAGCGGTCATAGGCGTGCTGTACCGAACGCCAGGTGACGAAATCCTCAAACGCCATCATTTCGGTGTAGGGCCGGTCGGGCATCTTACCCGGACGCACATCCTCCCACGAGGTATATCGCCGCTGCCAGGCCATGTTGAGCCCGTCCAGGCCCCCGTACTTGGCATCGAGCCACGAGCGGAAGCGATTGATCGTATAATCGCAGTAACAGACCAAACCGTCGGACTGCACGTTCCAGCGCAGTTCGTTCCAGGCATCCCACCCGAAGAGGTTCCCCGCCGCCCGATAATGGGTCGCAGTGACCGTGAGGAACTGTTTCATCCGCTCCCAGACACCGGGATGGTCAAAACAGCCACCCGGTGTCAGGCCGAAGTGGATTTCGCCGCGATTGGATGAGATCACCTTGTGGCCGAAGTTGTCCACCATCTGGCTCCCGGGCACGACCCGGTGGATCCAATACGGATGAATCGCCGCGATCGTGCTGAGCACTACCGCCAGCCCGTGCTTATCCGCAAGCTCGACGAGGCGATCATAGTCGTCGAATCGGAACTCGTCCGGCTTAGCCTCGACCCACGCCCATACCACCCAGAGCTGCATGGTGTTGAGCCCTGCATCAGCCATCTGCATGATGTCGTCCTCCCAATAGCGCGCATTGGGGAACGGTGGACGATAATACTGCGTACCGAGATGGATCATTGTCTGCTCCTTATATGGATCGACGCCACAGGCCCAGAACGCCGCCTCCCGGTCCTTCTCCAACGCGGCCTGGAGGCTGGCTCCTGAACAACGGTGTTGGATTGGGCTTATCGCTAGCTTGCTTCCAGCAAATGCTCCCTGTCGTGTGAGTTGCGCGTCTAGTGTACTGGCCTTCGGACGGGACGCAAAACCCGTTGTCCCGGTGCCCTGCCGCGGTAAAATCGGGGCGAGGGTGCGATCGAGGAGGAAAGTCGCTATGGCAAAGAAGGCCAACCTGATCATCGAGGGAGTAGGGCTCGATCTGGCGGTGCTGGACGAGCTTCAGCAACGCCCCGAGCCCTTCGCGCCGGGCGAGCCGCTCTTCTGGGATGACCCCCATATCTCTCAGCAGATGCTTGCCTCTCACCTTACACCTCAGGTGGATGCAGCCAGCCGCCGCCACCAGATCATCGACCTCGAAATCGCCTGGCTGATCGTAGCGCTACATCTGAGGGAAGGGATGAGCGCGATCGACCTCGGCTGCGGGCCGGGGCTCTATGCCTCACGGTTGGCCCAACACCGCGTTAGGGTCACCGGGGTTGACTATTCTCACCTCGCGCTGGATTACGCCCGCGACTATGCGAGGGCGCATGAACTTGACGTTACCTACGTCTACCAGGACTACCTCACGCTCACGGTCGAGAGCCGCTTTGATGCAGCGCTACTGGCCAACGGGGACTTCTGTGCCCTCTCACCAGGGAATCGACGTAGGTTGTTGGGCAACATCTACCGTGCCCTAAAGCCCGGCGGGCGATTCGCGCTGGACGTCATCACGCCGCGATTCCAGGAGACGCACCACATCGAGAACCGCTGGTACGTTGCAGAGCACGGATTCTGGCGGGCGGAGAGGCACCTTGTCCTGGAGGAGGGATTTAGCTATCCGAGCGAGGAAGCATTCCTCAATCAATATGCTGTCGTCGAGGAAGACGGAACGGTCACGATCTACCGTAACTGGTTCCAGACCTACAGCCCAACGACAATCACCAGAGAACTTGAGGCAAGTGGATTCCTGGTCGAGGTCGTGGGCGGCAATCTCAGAGGCGACGCCTACACCGACGCATCAGAATGGATCGGGATCGTGGCCCAGAAGCCGCCGGTCCTTGCGGGGCCACCTGGCGGATGGGCGCCTTTGCTGTAACATGGAGGCGAGCCCGTGGACGGAGGCAGATCATACCACCGGGCAGGCTTCCAATCAGTGGTCAAAGTGATCGCCTGTGGCTCGTTAGTCCAGGAGATTGCACTGTACGAGGGAGATGATCGTGGGCGAGCGGGGAGACGCTGAAGACAGAAATGCGGCTGAGGCGAAGCGCGCGGAAGCGCTCGTCGCTGATCTGCGTGCCGCCCTGCCGGCGCTCCTGAGGGACAAGCCCGTCGCCCTGGCCTATCTGCACGGGTCGGCTGCCAGAGGCCAGGCCACGCCGCTCAGTGACGTGGACATCGCGCTGGTCGTTGACGAAGGGCTGGCACCCGGCGATCAACTGCGGCTGATGTTGCGCGTGCAGCGCGAACTCGACGACGTGTGCGACATCGTCAATGCCGACGTCCGTGTCATCAACGAAGCCTCGCTCGTCTTCCAGGGCAAGGTCGTCACCGACGGTATTCTGATCTACGCCAGGACCGACGCGGAACGTGTCGCGTACGAGGAGACGACCCGGCTCCGGTACTTCGACTTCATGCCCATCCACCGCCGACTGCAGGAAGCGTTTTTCGCGAGCATAGAGGAACATGGACTCCATGGTAGACCGCGACAAGGTTGACGGGCTGCTCCATCACCTCCAACGCTATACCGGCTATCTGGCGGAGACTGTCCGCCAGAATCGACAGAGCTTCCTGGCTGATCCCCAGGCTATAGGCAGTCTGCGCTACTACCTGCAGGTATCCATCGAAACCTGCATCAGCATCGGCAACCATGTTATCGCAACAGATCGGCTCCGCCCACCTAAGGACTACAAGGATGTCTTCCGCGTGCTGGCGGAAGCCGGCATCCTAACTGACGATCTCTCAGCAACGATGAGAGAGCTGGCTGGGCTACGCAACATCCTGGTCCACCTCTACCTGGAGGTGGACGACGGTTTACTGTACGATGAGATCGCTACACAACTCGGAGATTTCGCGGCGTTCTCCGGACAG
Organism: uncultured Chloroflexia bacterium; assembly: GCA_963775195.1. GTDB lineage: Bacteria > Chloroflexota > Anaerolineae > B4-G1 > SLSP01 > PWVB01. The sequence goes on along the minus strand of CAVZIC010000013.1, from coordinate 307,827 downwards.
ATCTGCACCTTCTTGAGGCGACCGGCCAAACGGTAGCAGGTAGGCCTAGGGCTGTGGCAGCGGCACGGGTCGCGCATCCTCCGTGCGGATCGACCAGTCGGCAAGCCGTCGCATCATGTCCGCAACGACCGCAGAGTTTGCCGGGTCACCGGCCACGTTGGTGAGCTCCCAGGGATCGTTCACCAGGTCGTAGAGCTCATCGGCATCCCCCATCGGGTCGTGGACGTACTTCCACTCACGCGTGCGCACCATCTTGCGCCGCCCTTCGGCCTCTCGCCAGCGCAGCGATGCCATCAGCGCTCTCCGTCCGTAGGGCTTCGGAAGTTTCTCTAGATCCGCCATCGTAAAGGGCGGTCCGCCGGCGCCGTACTCCGAGAAGACGACGTCTCGGGGTGAGGCGTTCGTGGCCAACGGAAGCCCGTGGCCATGCATCGAGCGTGGGACGTCGATCCCCTGGAGCTGCAGCAGCGTCGGCACGATATCGATCAGGCTGACCATGCTGTCATCTCGCTTCCCCGCCGTGATACTGCTGGGCCATGAGACAATCAATGGCACGTGAGTCAGGCAGTCGTAGAAGACACCACCCTTACACTGCATCTGGTGCTCGCCCATGAAATCGCCATGGTCGGAGCAGAAGACGACGATGGTCTTCTCACGCAGCCTCAGCCGATCTAGAGCATCCAGGATCTGTCCGACGCTGTCATCGAGAAAACGCACCATCCCGTAGTAGCAGCCCATCACCCCGTAGACGTCGTCGAGGCTGTCTTCCTCCATCCCGAGGATCTCGTGCAGCACACGGGTGCGCTCGGGCACTTCGGGCCCGGAGAACTCCCCCTCCCGCCACGGGGGCAGTTCGATGACCTCGGGCGGGAAACGCTCCGCGTACGCCTTCGGTGCGACCCACGGCTCGTGTGGATCGGAGAACGACACCCACAGCGCAAAGGGACGATCGCCATAGGTCTCCAGGTAACGCACGACCTGGCCCGCCAGCAGTCCGGAGTTCAGATCTTCCAGAGGAGCATCCGTCGTAGCATAACCAAAGCGAGGACTCTGCTGGGGCATCGTCCGTCGAGCTTCGCCGGCAGCCCGGACCCCCTCGATCGGTCGCCACCACGCGAGCCCCTTCGTGACGCCGCTTTCCGGCTCCTCACAGCGGACGTCGAAGCGATCCAAATCCTCAGGCGCCTGGAAGCAGTGGTTCTTGCCGATCAAGCCTGTATGGTAGCCCGCTTCCGTCCACAGCTCGAAAGCATGGGCGGCATCCGCGGGCATAGGGGTCTCGTTGCGACGCGATCCGGTGCTGTGCGGGTACTGAGAGGTCCACAGTGACACGCGTGCGGGCATACACAGAGGGTGTGGCGTAAATGCGTTCTCATAGAGCACCCCCGCATCGGCCAGGCGCGCTAACGACGGCGTCTCGCAGAAGGTATTGCCGTACAGATGGCTCGCCGTGGCCTTCATCTGGTCGCACATGATCACGATGATATTCGGACGGTCTGGCATCATCGGCCTCCGTAGGTGTTTCGGGCTATACGCAAGGAATCTATAGGGAATCTCAGCTGGATCGTAGAAGTGCCTCGACCTCACCCCGGTGAGGCATCGCCGGAGCCGTGCCTATCTTGGTCACCTGAAGGGCAGCCGCAGCATTGGCGAAGACCACGGCCTCAGACACCGGCAAGCCCTCCGCCAGGGCAACTGCAAGCGCGCCGCTGAAGGCATCACCGGCGCCGGTCGTATCCACAACATCGACACGCCGCCCGGGCACGTGCAGCACGCCCGCGACATCGTCGCTTTCCCTATCGGAGACGATGAGCGCGCCATTCACACCTAGCGTCATCACGACGATGTGGATGCCCATCGTAAGCAGGTGCCGCCCTGCCGCTTCTGCCTCGACCAGTGTACCGGTTGGGAGCCCGGTGATGATCTCCGCTTCGGTCTCGTTAGGCGTGAGCACATCGACCATCTTGAGAAGGTCCGGCCCCAGCAGCCGGCCCGGTGCAGGGTTGAGGATGGTGCGCACGCCGGCCTCGCGGGCAATCTGGAGGGCGCGTTGTACCGTTGCCAGCGGCACCTCCAACTGCACCAATACGATGGCTGCCGAAGCGATCGCCTCGCGGGCCGCCTCAACGTCCTCGGGCGCCAACGCGTCGTTCGCTCCCGGCGCGACCACGATCACGTTCTCACCCTCGTCATCGACGACGATAAAGGCAACTCCGGTGTGAGTGGCGCCGGTGCGCAGGATGTAGTCAGGCCGGACACCTTCCGTCCGCAGATTCTGCTCGGCCCGATCGCCCAGGTCATCCGCCCCGAGTTTCACCACCATCGTGACATCGGCGCCCAGCCTCGCCGCGGCTACCGCCTGGTTGGCGCCCTTCCCACCGGGGCCGGTGCGGTAGTCGCGTCCGAGGATCGTCTCACCGCGCACCGGGATGCGCGGCGTTCTCACCAATAAGTCGGTATTAAAGCTCCCCACGACGGCAATCCTGGGCCGTTGATTCATCGCGCCTCCTTGGGATTACGGACCCGCGTCTGTCGGCTGTCCGGGCCGGAAGGGGTTGCATCGAACCATACCATCGCGCTGGAGTATAGAGGGACGTCGTTGACTGTCAAAGCTGTGTTGACAATCCTCTTCGCTGCACTACTATTTTGCGACATGCTGAACCACACCGTTGCCGGCTCTTACCGACCCATATCGCGATCTCTCTGTTCCCGCATCCTCTCACCCCTTCATTCTCCATTCTGTGATTCTGTCTATCGCTGATTCCCTATGTGGCTTCGTATTTGGGCTGTTATCCAGAAGGAGTTCATCCAGACCCTGCGAGATCGCCGGAGCTTGGCGATCCAGATCGGTCTACCCATCGCGCAGTTGATCATCTTTGCCTACGCCATCCGGATGAACGTGGAGCATATCCCTACCGTCGTGGCGGACCAGAGCCTGGATCGCGAGAGCCACGCGTACGTCGCGGCAATGACGGCGTCCGGCTACTTCGACGTCGTAGACTACGTCGCCGGCGAGAGCGACGTGGTCCGCGCCATCGACGAGGGTGTCGCTCAGGCAGGCATTGTGATCCCGCCCGGGTTTGCTGCGCACGTGGTGCATGGCGATGCCCAGGCGCTCCTCCTGGTTGACGGGTCGGATGTCTTCACCTCGCAGACGGCCTACAACAACATCAACGCCATTGCCCAGGCGCACGCGACAGAGATTGTTTGGACGCGGTTGGAGCGCTCAGGCACCGTCACCAACGCGGCCGAGCTCATGCCGCTGGATCTCCGAGTGCGTATCCTCTACAACCCCGACCTCAAGGACCTGATCTTCCTGATTCCCGGGATGGTCGCCACCATCCTGCAGACACAGACGATTACGTTAACGGCGGCTGCGATCGTGCGGGAGCGTGAGGCAGGGACGCTGGAGCAGCTTCTGGTCACCCCCATTCGGGCCGGGGAACTTATGCTCGGGAAAGTGCTGCCCCAGGTCGTCATCGCGATGGTCAATATGCTGACCATCCTGGCAATTGGGATCTTCTGGTTCGGCGTGCCGTTTAGGGGGAGCTTTGGGCTCTTTGCGTGGCTTGCCTTCCTGTACGTCTTCTCGGGCCTCGGGATGGGACTGCTTGTCTCCACGATCTCCGAAAACCAGAAGCAGTCACAGCAGCAGGCGATGCTCATTATGCTCATCGGTCTGGTCCTCGGCGGTTTCATGTTCCCCCGCTACCTGATGCCGCCCGTGGTGCGCGTCATTGGCGACCTCTTCCCACTCACGTACTTCATTCCGATTGCGAGAGGCATCATCACCAAGGGCGTCGGAATTGATGTTCTCTGGGAGCAAGTAGCCGCGCTGGCCGTCTATGTCGTCATCGTGATGGGCGTGGCGATCCGGGCGTTCAGGACCCAGTTGGACTAGTCTCGATGAACTATGGTATTCGGGAGCGGGCACGGCGGAGCGTGCAGCGTCTGCTGGCGATTATGCAGAAGGAATCGATCGAGCGGCTGCGCGATAGACGAACGCTGGCGCTGATCCTCCTGATGCCCGTGATCCAACTCGTGCTCTTCGCCTACGCCGTGAGACTCACGGCCGATCATCTCCCCACCGTCGTCGCAGACCTGAGCCTCGACAACCAGAGCTATGCCTTCATCGATGCCCTCGAGGTATCCGGCTACTTCGACATCTTCACCTATGTCAAGGATGAGCGCGAAGTATTGGCTGCTATCGACCGGGGCGAGGCGCGGGCGGGCGTGGTGATTCCTCCGGATTTCGAGGCACAGGTCGCGGCGGGCACCGCCCAGGCGCTGATGATCCTGGATGGCTCCGATTCCTTCTCGGTGCAGGCCGGCTACAGTGCTGCGATCGCGATTGCCAACGCACGGTCCCTGGACCTGCTAACGACCAAGCTCGAACAGATGGGGCAGCACCTGGAGACGATCCCGATCCGCTCCTCCTCCCGCGTGCTCTACAACCCGAATCTCAACGACATGATTTTCGTGATGCCCGGCCTGATCGCAATGCTGCTGCAGGTGCTTGCCGTCAATACAACTGCGCAGTCGGTCGTGCGCGAGTACGAGTTAGGGACTCTGGAGCAGATTCTGGTCACGCCGGTCCGCCCTATCGAGCTCGTCGTCGGTAAACTCATCCCCAACACCGCGTTGGTTGTGTTCGACCAGATCGTGGTAACCGTGCTGGGTGTCACCTGGTTCGGCGTTCCCTTCCGAGGGAATCCATGGCTCTACGCCTGGTTATCTTTGGTGTTCCTCGTCTCGGGGCTCGGGCTAGGACTATTGATATCCACGGTGGCCCACAACCAGAAGGAGACCCAACAACTCACGTCGCTGCTGATGATGTTGAGCCAGTTGTTGACCGGCTTCATCTACCCCCGCGGGCCGATGCCACCCGTGATCAAGGCGATTGGCAATCTGATCCCCCTCACCTACTACATCCGCATCGTGCGCGGCATTATCACCAAAGGCATCGGGATCACCTTCCTGTGGAGCGACGTGATCGCGCTTGGGATCTATAGCACGGTCGTGATGGTGCTGGCGGCGGTCACGTTTAGGAAGAGGCTCGGGTAACCGGTAACGAGCAAACGACGGCGGTGCATGGATCTCTGGTTGCTTCTGTTTCCCATCACCTGTCAATCGTCACTCGTCCACTGTACGCACCCCACCTCGACACCCCTTCGCAGATCCGCGTGGCAGCCGTCGCAACGCGTGCAGCGCACGATATCATCAAAGCGTCCTTGCTTGACCTTGATCGGCCAGTCTGGATCGGCGATCATCGCTCGTCCCACGGCCACCAGGTCTGCCCGCCCCCCATTGAGCACGGCTAGCGCCCGGTCGACCTCGTCCAGCTCATTGACCGCGATGACGGGGACGCCAAGCGACATGAAGGGCGCCGCGCGATCGCCCGGCGCGTCAATGCTGGAGGGGGAGAGGTCCAGCACGTCGACGCCCGCATCCACCAGCGCCTGGGCCAACACCAGGCTCTCCTCGACGCCGTAGCCCTGCCCGACCGGTGTATGTCGGTAGAAGAGCAGCAGTCTATCACCTGCGATCTCCCTGATCGCCCCTACGATCTCCAGGGCCATCCGCATGCGGCCCTGCAAGTCGCCGCCGTAGCGATCGGTGCGCAGGTTCTGAACGGGCGAGAAGAACTGGTTGAGGACATATCCGTGCGCGCCGTGCGGCTCCACGCCGTCGAACCCCGCGCGGAGACAGATGCTTACAGCTTTGCGGTAGGCCGCCAAGATAGCGTCGATCTCCTCCACCGCAAGCTCCGCGGGCGCCACGCGCTTCAGGCGGACGGTGGGGAAGAGCTGAATCGAAGCAAACGCCCCCGCGGCGTGGACCCCGTCGACGAGGGGTGCCAGGTTCTCTGCAGTGAGTTCACTGCTGAAGCGACCGATGTCGGTGGACTCGACCGTCACCAGCGCAGCACCGCCCTGCGCACGTCGCGTGTACCAGGCCGCGCCGTCCGGCCCGGCGATGTTGCGATTGACCACCATCGGCGGCACCACGATGCGGTTGCGCAGCGCGCGACCGCGAACTTGCAGCGGCTCGAAAAGGGGAGAAGTGTCGATATTCATATGTTGTCCTGTCCTATAGTGACTGGCAATAACTGATCTGATGATAGCCTTGAACCTTGCGAGAGTTACGAGACGACCTCACAATCGAGGTATCCACGCAACCGAAGGCGTTTTCCTGAGCAAACGCAACCTTCGCAAGGTTGGCGAACTCGAGGAAGCCTCAGAAAGCGGCCAGGGCTGCCAGCAGCGCCTTGATGTAGCCGACCGAGTAGGCCAGACCAAGGCTGACATTGCCTTGGTCTCCCTCAAGCTCGGGGATGTGATCGGGATTGACGCAGCCGTCGAAGCCTACTTTGTGCAGTGCTGCCAGGATCGTGGCCATGTTCATGTCCCCATCGTCAAGCAGTACCTCTTCGAAGCCACCGGCGGTCGCCAGGCTCCCGCGGACGTTGCGGAAGTGTGCGGTGAAGATACGACCCTTACGACCATAATGGTTGATCTCGTCGAGGACGAGGGCCGAGCCCCCCGCCTCGGCTCGGGTGCCGATGCAGTAGAGATAGCCGACCGCCTGGCTCGGGAAGGCGTCAATGATGCGGTGGAAGCCCAGGCTGTCGAATGCTGTGCCGGCGTAGGGCGTGTCGGACGGATGGACCGCCAGCTTGACACCTGCGGCTTCCGCTGCGGGCACCAGCCGCTCAAATACCCGGCGGAACCGCTCCCACCAGGCATCCACGGCTTCCGGCGAGCGTAACGCCGGGGTTGCCCAGTGTGCGTACTCACCACGCGAACGGTATCCGCCCCGGTGTATCGCGGCATAGGTCTCGGTCAAGTGGGGCATCGCGTCCCCTCCGAACCGCTGGCGAGCGATGGGTACACCCGCCTCGCCGAAGACCTCAAGTGCTTTGCAGGCATTCTCGATACAGGTCTCGTCGTCGGTCTCCCCAGCCATGTATGCCTCCGGGATGTCCGGAAGCGTCACCCGGTTGATCCCCAGCCCCCACGAGCGTATCGTCTTCCTCATGGCAAGTAGGCTGTCGAGATCGGGGTACCCTTGGCCCTTGACGCCTGGGAAGGCCTCTCCGGCTCCGAAGTCGAGACAATCGGCACCCAACTGGGACACCATGCGCAGATAGCTGTCGGAGAGATCGCGGTACCAAACGGACACACGAATCATAGCGTCAGTCTCCTATGTCGTCGTGAAGACGACCTTATATGCCTGCTTGGGCTCCGCCAGGAGCAGCGCGTAGGCATCGGCGAAGTCCTCTAGCGGGAAACGGTGCGTGATCATCGCGGCCATGTTGACGGCACCCGAGGCGATCAGCTCGTGGGCTTCGCGCTCGTCGCGGTAGAGGGCGTTCGACGATGTGGTCATGCGCCGCTCGGAGCCCAGATCCATCGCGTTCACGGACAGCGCTATGTCGTGGACCGCTAGGTTGACATAAGTCCCGGCCTCAGAAAGCAAGGCCAACCCGCTTGCCATCGTCTCCGGCGTCCCTACAGTGTCGAAGACCGCGGCACATGTGGCTGGCCCGAGCGCCTCTACGAGGTCGACTTGGTCCGGATCGAGGCACGTGAACCCCTCATACCGGGCGATCACGGTTTGAGCCACCGGCGCTGGCTCGGAGATGATGACCCGGCCCGCGCCCCTGGCCGCGGCGACCTGGGCGATACTCAACCCCACGGGACCGCCGCCGATACAGAGTACCGTCGCATCCGAGTGAAGGTCGGCGCGTCCGACCGCGTGCACCGCGACCCCCAGGAAGTCGCGCATCGCCTCTTCCTCGAAGCTGACGTGGTCCGCCATAGGATGGAGCAAATCGGCCCACGCCAGGCAGTAGTCTGCATAGGCACCCGGGTAGAAGGAGAGTTTTCCCCACCCCTGGGCGTGGCCGATGTGCAGCGTCTGCTTGCAGAGGTTCTCGTGACCGCCGCGGCAGAGCTCGCAGACGCCGCAGGTACGGAAAGCCTGGGCCCCCACCCGCTGGCCCAGGAGATGCTCGTTGCGAACGTCGTTGACCTCCACGACTACCCCGGAGAACTCATGCCCCAGCGTCATGTTCGACGGGGTTGTCGACGTGTTTGCCGAGAGTATGGAGCGCCCAGGGATTCTCACCCGCCCAATAGCGCAGGTCGCTCCCGCAGATGCCACAGGCCTTGACCTCGATCAGGACATGCTCCGGCGCCGTCAAAGTGGGGCGCGGCACCTCAACAAGCTGTAGATTGCGTGGTTCTCTTAGAACGATGGCTTTCATGGTCTCAGAATGCAGAATGAAAGATTCGAAGCATTCACAACCGGCTGGCTTTCTCCTGATACTTCCATTCTCGACTCTTTCATTCTACTCTCTCCCATTCTCAGATTCCTGCCAGCCGGTAGTACGCTGCGTTCCACCGCAGCTCCTTTCTGAACGCGCGCAGGTCGGTCGTCTCATCAATGATCAGACACTCGATCCCGGCCATCTCGGCGAAATCCTCGAGGTGCTCGCTCGTCAGCACCTGGCTGAAGCTGGTGTGATGTGCGCCGCCGGCCAAGATCCATGCCGCCGCCCCAACCTTCAGGTTAGGCCTGGGCACCCAGACGACGCGTGCGACCGGCAGCTTCGGCAGCGGCGCATCGGGAGACACGACGTCCACCGGGTTCACGATCATCCGGAAGCGGTCCCCCAGATCGATGATCGACGCGTTCACAGCCGGACCGTCGGCAACGTTGAAGACCAGGCGCGCCGGATCGGCCTTGCCCCCGATCGACAGCGGATGCATCTCCAGCGAGGCCTTTCCATCAGCAATCGACGGGCAGACCTCGAGCATATGGGCACCCAGCACCTTCATGTTGCCCGGTTCAAGGTGATAGGTGTAATCCTCCATAAAGGAGGTACCACCCACCAGTCCCGCACTCATCACCTTCATCGCGCGCACGAGGGCCGCGGTCTTCCAGTCGCCCTCGGCACCGAATCCGTAGCCATCGGCCATCAACCGCTGGACCGCCAGACCCGGCAGTTGCGAGAGCCCGTAGAGATCCTCGAACGTGGTGGTGAACCCCTTGAAGCCACCGTCCTCTAGGAAAGCGCGCATGCCCAGCTCGATGCGCGCAGCGTCCCGCAGCGAGGCATGCTGAACGCCGCCGGCCTGGAGACTCGGAGCTACCGTATACTGTGCCTCGTACTTGGAGATGAGCCCCTCGACGTCGGCGTCGGTCACAGCATCGACGTACGCCACTAAGTCACCCAGACCGTAGCCGTTGACGCTGTAGCCGAACTGGATCTGCGCTGCCACCTTGTCGCCTTCGGTGACGGCCACCTCGCGCATGTTGTCACCAAAGCGGGCGAACTTCGCACCCTGGATATCGCGCCAGGCCGCCGCTGCGCGCATCCACGTGTCCAGCTCGCGCCAGGACCTCTTCGTCCTGCCAGTGACCCACGACCACCTTGCGGGCTCGACGCATGCGCGTGCCGATGAACCCAAACTCGCGCCCGCCATGGGCTGACTGATTGAGATTCATAAAGTCCATATCGATGTCGGCCCAGGGGATATCACGGTTGGCCTGAGTGTGGAGATGAACGAAAGGTTTCCGCAGCGCGCTCAGACCTGCGATCCACATCTTGGCAGGCGAGAATGTATGCATCCACGTGATCAGACCAATGCACGCATCGTCGCTGTTCGCCGCAATGCAGACCGCCGCAATCTCCTCGGGAGTCTTGACCACCGGCTTGAAGACGACGTTGATCGCGAGCCTGGAGGAAGTTGAAAGCGCCTCGGCGATCCGCCGCGCATCGTCCGCGACCTGCCTCAACGTTTCCTCACCGTAAAGGTGTTGGCTCCCCGTCACAAACCATACTTCATAGTGCGTAAGGTCAATCATACAAGTGCCCCCATTCGCTTTCTCGCTCATTCACTGCCTTGGTTTCCCACCCCTGCGAACGTCCATGTGTACCCCGAACCCCAAAGCTCGCGCAGGAGCCCAATCTGACCCGAGTGGTAGGTCCAGTGCCAGATGAGGTGCATGAGGACGCCCCGCGGCGTAGTGGGCTCGGTGCCGGCGCTGAACTCGGTGTCGATGCTGGTCAGCGACACCAGCGCGGGCACCGTCAACTCGTCGCGGACGCGATCGCAGAGTACCATCAGGTCGCCGGCCTCTACCTTGAGAACGACGGCTTCTCCGGCGGGGACGGCTCGTCCGGCCTCAAGAACCGCGGCCTGTAGATCCGCCGGGACCTCGACGTCCGAGATACGCCGCACCCAGCCTTCCTCAGCCCATACAAGATGCTCCACCAAGGCCGCGATGGAAAGCGTGCTCCCCTCCGGCACGAAGCGTAGCGCATCCGGCGGTAGGTCGGAGATTTGGTCGATCACGCGCGCTCGAAGCTCGTCCAGTGCCGCAGCCGCCATCGCGACCGTCCTGTCGGCAAAGCCGCTAGGGATCTGCATCGCATACCGGCGAGGCCTGCCGTGTCTGTCGATCGGTTGAAAGCCCATCCTGTCTGCCCCTCCAGCCTCCAGCTATCTATGCCCAAGTATAAGGAGAGCGAGGAGCTACGCAAATCCCGGAAGAGGGGACGGGGCTATGCGGTTTCTTCTGTGCCCCGTCGGGGACCTATTCTACATGCAGGGGGAAGAGCAACACAGGAGAGGGGACTACGGCAGTTCGGCACGGGGCAGGATGAAGTAGAAAGTGCTGCCCTCTCCGGCTATCCCGGAGCTTTCCACGCCTGCCGAGCCGCTCAACTTCTCCATGATCCGCTGGACGATCGATAGCCCCAGACCGTAGCCCTTGGCCCGGGCCTGATCGAGCCGTTCGAAGGGAATGAACAGACGCGCCTGCTGGTCTTCGGTGAGGCCGCTTCCGTTGTCCTTGACCCAGAACTTGATCTGCTCTACACGCTTTCCGGCGCCAAGGGGCCCTGTGGTGGAAGCTCCATCACCCGACTCGTCCGCCTCGAGGATTGTGGCGCCGAGCTCAATCTGCGGCGGGACACCACCATACTTGAGCGCATTGCTGATGTAGTTGGCCCACACTTCCTCGATCCACGGCGCGTAGCCCCAGGCGATAGGCCATACTTTGGGCACATCGATATTGGCGTGCTCCTGATCGGTCACATCCGTGAGACGAATCAGCACATCGGAGACGATCTCACCCATATCGAGGGGCTGCAAGGCCACCTCATCCATCTTGCGGACGCTCGATAATAGGAGCAACTCATCGATGATATTGTGCATCTTCCGCGCGCTCTGGCCGATAGCACGGATACACCAATCCAGTTGGTCCGGGCTGTCGGCGACCTCACCGGCGGCGATAAAGCTGGTATAACCGGTCAACAAAGACAACGGCGTCTTCAAGTCGTGGGCCACAGTATGGGCGAACGCATCCAGTTCAGCGTTGCGGGCCGCCAAATCCTCGGCCTTCTGGCGCAATGAGGCCTCACTTGCCCGCAGCGCCGTCTCGGCAAGTTTGCGCTCGGAGATTTCCTGTTGCGCCGCTGCATAGAGGCGGGCATTCTCCAACGCCACCGCCAACGATGTCGCGATCTGGGACGCTACGTCTATGTGCTCTGCAGTGAAGGCGTTCAAGGTGGCGGACTCAAGGTTAAGCGTCCCGACCATTGTCTGTTGCACGACCAACGGGACGACGAGATAAGCACGCACCCCTTCGTGGTAGAGCCGTCGAGAGAGCCAATCGCCGCTCTCCCCATCGGTGACCTGATTCACACAGACCACCTCGCGCAGCGCGAAGTGTCCTGAGGCCACGGCCTCTTCCCATGGCGTTCGACCACGACTGAGTCTACCCGGTGCCCGGATAGCCAGCAGCCGCACCTGATTCGCCCCACCAAAGGCAACGACCGACATTCGCTGAACCGGCAGCAGATGATGGATCTGCTCCAGGGCCGCTGCCGCGATCTTCTGTGGCGATTGGGCAGCCAGGATAGCTTGATCAATCTCGTGGAGGATGCGCAGGCGCTCTGCATAGCGGCTAAGCGTGGTCTGGGACTCCTTGCGCTCGGAGATATCCTGGAGGCTGAGGAGATGACCGACCACGCGCTTGCGGCCATCGTAGAGAGCCGAGATCCGCAGATCGTAGACCTTGCGGGCATCACCCTCGCCCACGACGAATTCATCACGTGTCTCGTGGATATCCCGATGCCTCGTCATCAGGTAGGAATAGTGTGGCAGGACTTCGCCAAACACCTCGCCGGCCACCTTCTCCCGCTTAACTCCCAGGATTTCCTCCGCTGCTGGGTTCATGTCCACGACACGATCACGGTGGTCCAGAACCACGATACCGCTGGAGAGGCTTCGGATGACGATGCTGCGGGCCACCGGCACAAGATCGAGCAGACCGTGGCGAAGTAGCCCCCATGTAACGGCAACCCCGCTGACGGCAAAGGCAAAGGGCGTCAGATCAAGGTGCGACAGGAAAGCCGCGCCGGCGATCGAGGCAAAGTTGGCCATCCATGGTGCCGAGATAGCGATCATCAAAGCTAACCCTTGCTTTCGGTAGATCCGTGCCGTGAGCCAGTGAGCCCGGATCAGCAGATAGGCCGCCAAGGCCAGAACACAGTAGGAGTAGCCCGTGTGTACCCAGAATGCTGGGCCAAGAACATTGCCCACCGTCGGTATTGCACCGGTGGTATCGAGCCAGACGCGCGTCCGGAACAACTGATACGGGTTAGCCCAAACAAAGGCCTGCAACAACACAGGGTGTACCGCCAGCAGCGCCAACAGCCACGGCGTCAGCAAGCTCCCTCGACCGGTATAGGCCAGCGCAAACATCAGCCAGGTAGCAGGTACCAGAGCAATGCCCACATACTGCAGATTGGTCCAGAAAAGCTTGGTCTCCAGCGAGCCACTAACGTGGGTCGCCACACTGGCCAACGACCACCCTGCTACAGCGGCCATGGACACGGAGAAAAAGCGGGCACCTGCTACGCTCTCACGGCGCCACGTATAGATCGCAAGCCACCCCAACACCACGGCTGTGGCGACCAGGGCTCCCACATAAACTACCAGTAAACGTGCCATAGACCATCGCAGTCCGGTCGAGCGCCCGAATCCATCAGCTCATCAACCGGCACTCTAAGTTTAACAATGGTTAGAGAATTGTCAAGCAGAGAATTCACTACAGGCTACTCCATCGCCCTGTGGAGCGTTACCTTGGGAAGCGTGGAACGACCATCCGGCAGCACGACCAGCCGGACGCGTCTGTCGATTCGGGCCAATACCTCGGTGAGGGCAACCTGCGGGTCCTCTGTAAACACGATGTTGAGAGACTCTGCTGCCATCAGCCAGCGGCGACGGTAGAACTCGCCGCGGATCGATTTGGCCCGCCATTGGATCTCACGCGGAGGGAGCGGCCAGTCGCGTCGTTCGTGTAACCGCATCAGTTCGCTGAACGCCAGGCCGTGCAGATGGGGTCCGAAGGCCTCGCGCGACAGCGTCTCCAGCATCTTGTCGTCGGCGAGCGCTCCCGCACGCCAATCGCGTACGCCTGCACCTGGATCGGGCGTGCCCATCACGATGACGGTACCTCCGCGTCGGGTCACCTCGCAGGCCCTTCGCACCGTCTCGGGATCGAACCCCAGATGCGGCACAGGACCGGTTCCATAGGAGGCCAACGTGACGTCTGCAGGCTCTCCCACCTCAGCCCCCCACACTGACGCATCACCGAAAGCCATTGCCCGCTGGTGCACGGATTCCACACGCCCGGCGAAGGCCACGATTGGCTCGTCCCGACGGTTGACCACAACGTTGATCAGGAAGTCGATTCCGACCATCTTGCCGACCGCGTCTGTCTCGGCACGACTTGGGTTGTCGTGCTGCCCGGGAATCGAGTCAAGGGAGTAGTTGAAACTGTGATCGCGCAGAATGGTATCGAATCCGGAGACGCCCGGCAGGACGAGCTTGTAGCCTCCCTCATAGCCATGGGTGACGTGCGGCGCCACCCTCCCTAGCCCAATGACGTAATCCGCTTCGACGATGTAGCGGTTGACCCATACTGGGGTGCCCATCGCACTGATGCCCACAAAGCGTAGCATGTCCCAATCGCCGCCGTCGTGGCTGACGCACCGATAGCGGGCGACGATGTCAGCTCCCAACTTGCGTGCCAGATCGTCCGAGGACATCGGGTCGTGCATCCCACTGGCCGTGACGAAGGTGATACCATCATCGGCAACCCCCGTCGCCGCGAGCCGCTCCAGGATCAAAGGGACGACGCGGTGCGCAGGTGTGGGGCGGCCCCAATCATCCGTGATGATCGCGACCCGCTTGCCGCCCAGGTCCTGTGATTCGATTCGGCTCGCCCCAACCGGTGACGTCATCGCCTTCGCGACCACGTCCTCCCACGAGTCCGTGCCCGCAGGATCCTTCGCGCTGGCAACCAGTACATCCGCCCGAGCTTCATCGACTGTTATCGAGAGAGACTGAGTTCCAAAGGGGATGTTTAGCTTCATGAATGCCTCCTGCCTCCATTCTACAATGGCTTCCCAAGTAGGAATAGTCGCGAATCCGCACTCACGTTTCAGACGACGTGCGAACGGGACCGGCACGTCGGTCCTCCCTGTCACTTGCCATACCGCTGAAGCCCGATCGCTATCACACGGGCGCCTGTCTTGTGGCTTTTCGCACCTCACGTACAATCCCCGCAGGACAATGCAGAATACACGGATACCTATGCGTCTTCCCTCGCTGCGGGCCTTCAGCCACGATGCGAAGCAGTTGATTCTCTCTTCCGGGCTGATTGCCGTCAGCTTCTTTGGCGTCTTCTCACTGCTCCGCAGCCTCTACCTTCTGCGGCTGGGCTTTGGGGCACCCTACGTCGGCGCCTACTATGCCACTGGCGCCTTCACTTTTATGGCGATGGGCGTGCCGAGCGGGCTCCTGGGGCAGCGCTTCGGCACCCGCAGAATGATGCTCGTCGGGAGCTGGCTCACGGTCATCGGCATGTCAATACTGCCCCTCCTCGAGATGCTCATGCCGGCTCACGGCGCCACGTGGCCTTTCGTTTCGCAGCTCGTGATGACCGTCGGTTGGTCTATGATCAATGTGAACACGGTGCCGGCACTGATGGCCGTGACCCGTGCTCCGGACCGTAGCAGCGCCTATGCGATGACCAGTGCACTGCGTGGTATCGGTACTTTTGGGGGGACCGTGGTGGGTGGTATCTTGCCGGGCCTGCTTGCAGGCTTCGTGGGCACGGACGTTCAGGATCCAATACCTTACGGCTATGCGCTTCTGGTGGGCGCACTCCTGGGCCTTCTATCCATCGGGCCGCTGCTAAGGATCCGGGGAGGCGGCAGGCCACCGGCAGATGATGTTGCGACGCGGCAACGCGGCCCGTTCCCGTTGCTGCCGGTCGCCGCGGTGATCATCTACGTCTTTCTGCGGCACACAGGTTGGACCACGTGCCAGTCCTTCTGCACGCCCTACCTGGATACTGAGTTGCGAATCCCCACATCGACGATCGGCATCATCAACGGTGCGGGTCAGGTCGCGGCCATCGGTGTTGCCTTCCTCATCCCACGCCTATCTGAGCGTTGGGATCATGGATGGATTGTGACCGCGTCCACCGGGATCCTTTCGGTTAGCCTCGCAGTCCTGGCGATAGCATCACACTGGAGTACCGTCGCGTTTGGTATGTTGGGCATACAAGTTGCCGCGTCACTCTGGCTGCCATCCCTTCAGGTTTTCCAAATGGAGTTGGTGTCCGAGGGATGGCGTGGGCTCTCCTACGGTGCTGTCACGATGGCTATGGGCTCTGGATTCGGCTCGATGAGCCTTTTCGGAGGTTATTTCATTGATGCCCAAGGGTACAAGAAACTGTTCATGCTCGGCGTTGGGTTGGCCATCGCCGGCACTGTGCTGATGGCTGCGATCTCGCAGCGGGTGTCGCGTCGCGCAAGAGAGTCGAGATGAAGACGGTGCAGCGCCGGCCCCATCTTGACGTACCGCGCGGAGACCTGGGTCGTACCGCCTCACGCTGCACCGACTACTGACCCACACCGCCGGTCTACCTGGATCCCATGCGATGACACCGAACCCGCGAGCTGCATAGATCCGGTCACCCGGAAGCATCGCCGGCTCGATCGAGATCCTGACCTGATGGCGTGCCGGTACACAACGATGGGAGGTTGCTCTTGACACACCTATTTGACCTGGAGATCAGCTGGATTCTCTGGCTGCGCCATGCAGTACCGGGTCTCGTCGGTCCGTTTGAGATCCTGACATTTCTGGGCAACGAGTTGTTCTACTTGCTCTTCCTCCCGTTCGTCTATTGGTGCATTGACCGCTGGACGGGGGTACGTGTGATCACGATTCTCATCCTGTCGGCTGCCACCAATGAGGGGACAAAGGTGCTCTTCCGACTGCCTCGGCCGATCGACTATGCCCCGGACCGCCTGGCCCCCCTCTTTCGTATGCCTATCGGCGTAGCCCGGCAGCGTTATGAAGCCACAGGCTATGGCTTTCCAAGCGGGCATACCGAAAACACAGTCGCGATCTGGGGCTACCTCGCGGCGCAGGCGCATCGCTTGCGAACCGCACGCTTTCCGGCTGCACGGCGGCTCCTTCTGGCTCTGGCAGCCTTGCTGATCGTGCTGGTGCCCCTCTCAAGGATCTACCTGGCAGTCCACTTCCCGCACGACGTGGTCGGTGGCTACGTGATCGGTGCGGCCCTGCTATTCCTCTATCTCAGGATCGAGCCCGGAGCCAGCCGCTGGCTGGCAGGCGCGGGATTGGGCTGGCAATGGGGCCTCGCTACCAGCATCCCGGCACTCGCAATGCTGCTCTTTCCCCAGGAGATCATCGTCACCGCGGCCTCCGCGCTGATGGGCTTGGGGATTGGGTTTGTCGTGGAGCGGCGCTGGCTGCACTACACATCCAGCGGTGAATGGTGGCGACGCGCACTGCGCTATCCGCTCGGAATTGCTGGCGTGCTGATCTTGTACGCGGGGCTCAAGGTGGCGTTCGCCGCGCTGGCGCCCGCCCTGGTCTTCCGTTTCATACGCTACGTCCTGATCGGCCTGTGGAGTAGCGTCGGTGCGCCTTGGGCCTTCATCAAGACCGGGCTGGCCGGCAGGGAACCTTAGCGCCGCCGAAGATGAGCTTGACAATACGGCCGGGCGCCGAACTACTATCTCGGCGCCCGGTCGTTGCGACGGATGGCGATCGCAGGTAAACGCTCGAATGGGCAATCGCCCCTCTGCAGTGCCGCCATCCCCTTCTGGCGGTACATCCCGCCTTACTTCTCGACCCTCCGGAACGACAGAGCCAGACCGGCTCCGACCAGAACGATGCCGATCGCAACCACAGCCACCAGCGGAATCAGCGAAGCGGCGCCTGTCTGTGGCAGAACCGCACCACCAGAGGGTGTCGGCGTCATCGTAGCCTCAGACATCAGTGTAGCCGTGACCTCCGGCGTGGCGGTAGGAGCCAAGGTCGCTGTAGGTTCCGGCGTGGCGGTGGGGGCTGGAGTCGCTGTAGGCTCCGGCGTCGCGGTTGGTTTGGCCGCTGCGGCGCCCTCGGATGACGCCGTCAAGGCGGTGACCAGCGGCGCGGATTGCATTACGATCTGTCCGTTCAGCGCCACTGGGGCATCAGGGCCCGGGAATTCGTAGGTGCCAACGGTACCGGCGTCCGTGTGGAGCATGGCCCAGACTGACGGGGTGACTCCACTCGGGACAATGGGGACGGAGATGTTGGTATTTGTACCATCAGAAACGGCTGCATGGCCGAGTACCACCCCCGGAGCACCGTTATTGTCGGCATGGATCACGATCCAGCCGGCCCCGTCACTGACGACCGATGCGACGTTAACCGTAAGTACCTGGTCCTGTACGGTAACGCTCGATGTCATACTCGACGTTGCGGCCGGCATAGCCGTAGCCTCGGGCGCTGACATCACCGTCGCGGGGTCCAGTGACAAGGGCTCTTCCACGATTGCCCCGTTAACCACCACCGGGGCATCCGGACCAGGGTTCTCATACGTTCCCAACGTTCCGGCGTCTATATGCAACATGGCCCACACCGTGGGCGTAAGCCCGGTGGGGTCAATAGGGACGACGACGTTGCTATTCACGCCGTCAGACACGGGTGCCCAGCCAAGTACGGCCCCCGGCGCGCCCTTATTGTCGGCGTGAATGACAAGCCATCCCGGCCCATCACTAAGCACAGATTGGACCGTGACTGTGAGGGCTTGACCTTCGACGGTGACACTCGGTGTCATGGCCTGGGCGCTGACCAAACCGGCAGCCAATGCCAGCAATGCCAGTACCACAAACACAGCTCCGACCCTTCGTAACCTGACCATCTTGTTGCCATCCTTTTCATTCTAGGTGCAGGCCCCATCCACTATTATGCTGTGTTGAGCCGGGGAGGGCCTGTGAGGTCTCCGGCCCAGCACGACCGCAACCATATATCATAATAGATAGATTCTTATCGCGCAAACGGTGGGATCGATCGACTCAGGGTTGGCCTTGGTTGCCGTAAAGTTGGCCTTGCGTTGGCTGGTATGGGCGACGAAGGAGAGAATATTCAGTCGGTCTGGATGACGAGACGGAGGTGAGCGTCAGACGAACACACAGCGCTGACCATTCGACCCCGATGCCTCGCCGCGCATCGATGCCCTCGCATGCAATGGGGTCGGGACATACGCCGCGGCTGACATGGAGGCCTCACCGGGCGCTTGTAGGGCGACGACTACGTACCGCTGCGCAGTGCTGCCCGGTGGCCAACACGAGATGAGCGTGAGCCGCACGTCGCCGAAGTCCCGGATGGGCCAAGTCTCGGTCGGATTCACGACATCCGTCTCGCTGACGACGTAGCGATGACCGTCGTAAAACACCTCGTCGCCGGGCATGAGTTCGGATAGATCGTCGAAGACACCGCCGCAAATGTCGCGGTGCCCGAAGAGTGTAGTATTGCCGCCATTGGCGATGCTGCTGGCGGATGTGCCGCAGGGCACCGTCCACGTATGCGTGTCGTCATCGAGGTCGACGCGTTCGGCCGGCACGATCGGTACCTGCAGACCGATGCCTGGGATCTCCAAGGTGTTCGGAGGATTGATGATCAGGGGGATTAGCGCCAGGGCTAGACTACCAGGAAAGCACATTGACTTGACTCCCGTCCGGCTGGTCTCCATAGCAGTGTATGGGATGGATGCAAATCGAGGTCGCCCGCCGGAAAGTGTGGCCACGTTCCACGGCCGCGATTGGGCAGAAACCATTATGTCACAACTACATGGCCACACAAGCCCATCATGTTAGATTCTGACTTTTAGGGGTACCGGAAGTATGGAGGCTGGACAGGCACGTATGGACAGATAAGCTGGCAGGCCGGATGCAGTCAGGGCTTGACCTTCTTTGTATTCCGTCGTATGATTTATATGAAAAACTAACACAGCCCGCCATCCCTCTCCACGCCGCAGCCCAGATCTGCCGGGTTGTGTGGTTATAGGTCCTCTTATCGAAGGAGGTGGCGTCATGAGAAGAGCGTTGGTGGTCATCGTGCTTCTGGCTTTTGCGCTGAGCATCGCGACACCGGCCATGGCCTGGGGCGGCAACGTCCACATCGTTCAATGGGGTGAGACCCTCTACAGCATCGGGCGATGGTACGGTGTGAGCCCGTGGGCCATCGCCCAGGCGAACGGCCTCGTCAACCCCAACTACATCCGCTATGGACAGCGACTGGTTATCCCTGCCGGCTACGGCTGCTGCGGTGGCGGACCCACCTACAGCGTCGGATACCGCTACATCGTCCGCTGCGGGGATACGCTCTCCAGCATCGCGTGGCGGCACGGCGTTGATGTCTGGACCCTCGCACAGGCCAACGGAATCCATAATCTAAACTGTATCTACGCCGGGCAAGTCCTCTCCATTCCCGGTTGGTAAGCTCACCGTCTGCACGTCCTAACGTTGAGGCGTGGCAACGTTAGGACGTGACTTTGTGTCACACCCCCGATACCCGCCATGCAATTCCCTCTTGACTCTGACGTTACGTCATAGTGTATAGTATACCCATGGTCATGGAGGCACGATGACATCGGAAATCTATACCGTGGGAAAGCTGGCAAAGATGGCTGGGGTAAGCGTCCGGACGCTCCACTACTACGACCGGATCGGCTTGCTGCATCCGTCATCGCGGACAGAAGCAGGCTACCGGTACTATGGAGAACAGGAGTTGCTGCGGTTGCAGCAGATCCTCTTTTTCAGGGAGTTGGGCCTAAGCCTCGAGGAGATTCGCGACATCCTCGACGACCCTCGGTTCGACTTGGTTGCCGCACTCCACCAGCATCGCGCCCTGCTGCAGCAGCGCGCGGCCCGCCTGTCGCGCCTCCTGGAGACCGTAGACAAGACGATTCGCAGATTGACGGAGGACACTATGACAATGACTGACGAAGAACTCTACGAAGGGTTCACACCGGAGCAGAGGGAACGCTACCCGCGCGAGGCGCGAGAGCAGTACGGAGAGGCAGTGGTGGAGGCGAGCGAGCAGAAACTGCGCAAGCTCTCCAAAGCCGAATGGAACGCCATCAAGGCCGAGGGCGAGGCGATTAGCCGCGGACTGGCTGACCTCATGGGACACGCCGCGCCGGACGCGCCGGAGGTACAAGCCCTGGTCGCACGGCATCATGCCTGGATAGAGCACTTCACTCCGGCGCCTGCCGACCATTACGTTGGCTTGGCTTCTCTCTACACCGACAATCCCGAGTTCCGCGCCCATTACGACGAATATGCAGAGGGGTTGGCGGACTTTCTATCGGCGGCGATGAAAGTGTACGCGAAAGGGCTGCCGGAGAATTAGTCAACCGTACCACACATGGCAGGCGCAAACGCCTGCCATGTGTGGTACCCGGCGAAGGGAGGCAGCGGGCCTGACGCCTTCAGGTTGCGGATCACTGGGTTATGGATATCATCAATATAGTTGGAGGTATCCGGTCGGTCCGAGCCCAGTGCCGCGTCATACAACGGCCTGAGACGCCGGCCATCTACGATTGCCATCCGGTTGCCGGCTCCGTCTCACAGCATTGGACCCAGCCGGCACTTGACTACGGAGGGACACTATGCGTCGATCGCAGTATTCCCGGTTGGTTCTGATCACAGGCAGCCTCGCTATAACTTGTTTCCTCATGCTGGGCGCGGCATGGATAATGTCGGACGCGCCGGCGGCCCTGGCGGGGGCCGTCACGGCACCCGATCTTGTCGCGACGCCGGTTACTGCGACAACGGTCGATGCACCTCAGCCGCTGTTGGGCTGTGATGTGCCTCACGTGGAGGGCCTATCTCCGTTCGGGCCGCTCTCACTGCTGAGCACAGAATCGGCGGAACAAAACCTTCCGGCCACTAATTGCAGCGCCCCGATCATCGTGCACGGATCGATCATCACCGGCACCAGCCCGACATTCGCCGGGCGTCTGATCCGGAATGGCGTGGAATCTACGTGCAACGATGCCTACACTTGCTCCGGAACACAGAACTTGACGACGCCATTCTCCTACGACAAACAGCTCTTCCTCAACAACTCACCCAACTGGCAATGCGTGGCGGTTGACGTAGATGCCAGGAGCTGCACCCAGCAGCTCTACAGTGCAGCGTACCTCGGCTCGTTCAGCCCCATCTCTCTATGCGCCAACATCCAGGGCGCGATGGGATTCAGCACCTCAGGGCTGTTCGGCTACACCTTTATGGCGCCACCCAACACGCCCTTCTCCATCGTAAACAATACCACCGGCGTCGTCCCGCCCTCCTCCGATTGCGCAAATTACACGATGACGGTGACACTTTGCTCTGCCCAACCGGCGATGGCCGTCGACATCGGGCAAGGACTGGGCACGGTCTTTGCCAATTCGCTCGGCCAGGTGATGCTGCAGGTGCCGGTTTCGATCCGCAACACGGGTGACTTTGCAGGCTCCATCGACGCGTCCACGGCTGTGCAGACCACAACGGTGAGCGTAAGGGATAATCAGCCCGCGGCGGTGCAGGCAGACCTCGCTATCCCTGGTGGGATTGTGATGCCGGGCGACACGGTCACCCAGACGATCTCGCTGAGGTTCTCGGGGTCGCAATTCCAGTGTCTGCCACGAGACTACATGATAAGCAACGATCTGTCGATGACGGCAAAGGCATACAGTTGTAATGGCTATAACCCACCTTCGGCCGTAGTCTTCAGCGGGGCCGTACTGCCTGACGACAGTTTCGACGAGGATGCGTACGCCTTCGAGTCCAGGGAAGGCACAATGATCACCGTGACAGTGGACACAATCTCTGCTGCGACAGCGTTCGACATTGAGGCCTGTCTGAGCGCAACTCCCACCGGTCCCTGCCTACTCGGCCTGAGCGGTGACGACGATTTCAGCTGCACCTTCCCGCCCCCGTCATTTGGCTGCCCTCGCTTCGGCGGTCTTCTGCCCGCGGACACCGATGGCGACAACATCTACTACATACGCGTGAACAGCGGCAGCGGGGCCACCAATTTCGCCGGCCCTCAGGGCAATTACAGGGGCACGCTGCTGGTGACGGCTGGGCCGATTGGCGCGTGCCCGACAGTTGCGTCGTTGGACAACGGAATGAACAGCTTCTTGAGACTGCTATCGGCTGCGAGTCCCCGGTCCATCGCGCCGCCCGCCAACACGCTGTACGCCACGGTCGCCCTGATCCACATCCGGGTTCCCCCCTCGGACCCGGCCAATCCCTCGTGTGGCCT
This sequence comes from uncultured Chloroflexia bacterium, assembly GCA_963775195.1. Classification (GTDB taxonomy): domain Bacteria; phylum Chloroflexota; class Anaerolineae; order B4-G1; family SLSP01; genus PWVB01. The sequence continues at coordinate 285,127 of CAVZIC010000013.1, read as the reverse complement.
TGTGTACTTACCGCTGGCGGAGAAACAGTAGGGCGGAATAAGCCGGGGCGGCCCGCGGTCTGACATTCGCAGGCGTCTCGCGCTGCGAGGAAAAGCGCTCCTGGCCTCTTGATTGCGCGATTACCTCGTTGTATAATAGAACAAATGATCGGTTATGGTTCCGAAGGGTTCGTCACTTCACCCAAACCAGGCGCGCTATCGAGAAGAAGTCTCCCACCCCCATCTTACGAAACGAACCCATTTTCGGGGGCATTCGATCTTGGGGGAATCGGTGCCCGGCGCCTGCAGGAGCCATACGTGCACTCGTGGTCACTTGCCCCCGTCGCAAAACTCACCTCGTTTTCGGGTCTGACTTGTGCAATCTCGGGGATCGATTATAATGTTCATAGTGGTGCGACATATATAGCAAGGACAGAGGCAGACGAGGCATGCTCGACGAAACACGGGTTTACCTGGCAGTCAGAGGCGAGAGGGAGAGTTCCTTGTCGTAGTGCGCCTGTGTGACGATCAGTCATATCCAAGAGCGTGGGCGCACAGAAGCCCACGCTTTTTTGTTGATCCGAACGAAGACCCAGCCGCGGGCGCACCCAGCCCGCGGCTTTTCGTTTTCAACCGGTGAGGTGAAGGATGTCGGTAGTCAGTTTTCGCGATCTTGGCAAAGCATTCGGTAATCTGGATATCTTCGCAGGCCTGTCGGGCGAGGTGCCGAGAGGCGCTCGCATCGGTCTTGTCGGCCCCAACGGCGTGGGCAAGACCACACTGATGCGGGTCCTCGTCGGACGAGAGCCGGCGACCGCCGGCACAGTGACCCTCGCCAAGGGCACTCGAATCGGCATCTTGGAGCAGGAAGCTGCCGACGCCTTCCTCGCACCCCGGCACACGGTCTTCGACGAAATGCTCACCGTCTTCACCGAGCTGCGGGTCCGTGAAGCTGCACTGCGTGCTATGGAAGCCGCGATGGCCGATGGCGGCGACACCGGGGCGCTGTTGGAGCGGTATGGTGTGGCCCAGGAGGCCTTCGCCAGGGATGGCGGCTACGAGTACGAGCTCCGCATCCAGCAGGTGCTCACCGGCCTGGGTTTCCAGGACGAGCAGCAGCACATGCCGTTGGCCCATTGCAGCGGAGGGCAGAAGACACGCGCGCTGCTGGCACGCTTGCTCCTGGAGCAGCCGGATCTCCTCGTCCTGGACGAGCCTACCAACCATCTCGACATTGAGGCCGTCGCGTGGCTGGAATCGGCGCTACAGCGCTGGGACGGCGCAGTCTTGGTGGTTAGCCACGACCGCTACTTTCTCGATCAGGTGGTCAACGTCATCTGGGAGATGCGCGGGCTGGGACTGGAGACCTATCGCGGGAATTACACAGCCTATGTGATGCAACGCGAGGAACGCTGGGCGTGGCGCATCAAGGAGTTTGCTGCAGTCGAGGAGCGCTTCCTCAAGGAGCTGGACTACATCAAACGCTTTATGCCGAGCGGCTCCGACCAGGCAAAAGGCCGACTCAAGCGCTTGGCGCGTGCGGTCCAGGCGGTGGCGTTGGGTGGCACTGAGGCACTCAGCCAGAAGTGGAGCGAGTTCATGGAGGATGGCCCCGCGATCTCCAAGCGGACCTGGGACGTTCCGGAGATCGAGCACGCCGTCAAAGCGCTACGCGCTCCGGACCCGTCGACCGACCGGTTCAGGCTCCGTCTCCGTATGAGTCAGCGGGGCGGCAATGAGGTACTCCGCGCGCGTGACGTGGTGATCGGCTATCCGGGGAAACCCCTCTTCGAGATCGGCGAGCTCCTGCTCCACCGTGGTGAATGCGCCGCACTGATCGGTGCAAACGGCACCGGCAAGTCTACATTTCTACGCACGCTTCAGGACGAGTTACCGCCGGTGGAAGGCCGTCTGAACTTGGGCGCCAATCTCGATATCCGCTACTTCGCCCAGGCATACGAGATCCTGGACCCGGAGCAGACCGTGCTCGACGAGCTCCAGGCATACCAGCGCATGGGCCTTGGCGAAGCGCGTAACGTCCTGGCGCATTATCTCTTCCGTGGCGACGACGTTTTCAAGCCAATGAGTGCGCTGAGCGGCGGCGAGCGCGGGCGATTCGCGCTGCTGGTTCTCGCCCTCCAGCCGGTGAACTTTCTGCTGCTGGACGAGCCGACCAACCATCTGGACATCGAGGCGCAGGAGATGCTGGAAGATGCGCTCAGCAACTTTCAGGGCACCGTGTTGATGGTTTCGCACGATCGCTATCTGATCGACCGGCTTGCAACGCAGGTGTGGGAACTACGCGACGGGTGCTTGCGCGTCTATCCGGGGAACTACACCGCCTACCTCGCAGCCCGCGATGCGGAGAAGGTAGCCCTCGCTGCGAGAAAGGCCGCTGCAGAGGCAGAAGCCACAAGCAAAGAGACTCGACGACATGGAACGGAGGGCGCGACCGCCAAGCCGCCGGTTGACATCGACGCGCTCATCGTGGCCATTCACGAGCTGGAAGCGCGGCTGGATGCCCTCGCCCGGCAGATGGTCACCGCTACCGAGGGGAAAGAATGGGACCAAGTGCAGTCGCTCGACCGCGAGTACAGAGAGGTCGAAGCCGAACTGGCCCGCCTGATGGCGCGTTGGGAGCGCGCCGAGGTCGAGATCTCCGCCTAACATAGGTACGCCCTGGGCCTGCCGTGATTCGACATTGCGCCGTTCTGTGGTACACTGTTGAGTGTAGGACGAAGTAAGTGTAGGTCGTGAACCCCAAGGCCACCCACTCTTGCTGAGCTGGGCGGCCTTTTTTGTTCGACCGAACTTCGTCCACTATAGATGCAAGGAGCGTAGTACTTTGTCACAGACAGAAAATGCAGTGCAGACCGGAACCGTCAAGTGGTTTAATGCCGGAAAAGGCTTTGGTTTCATCTCGCGCGATGGTGGAGAGGACGTCTTCGTCCACTTCTCCGCGATCCAGGAGACCAGCACAGGCGGCTACCGTGAACTTCAGGAAGGTCAGCGCGTTGAGTTCACAGTGGAGCAGTCCGATCGGGGCCTCAAAGCGGCCAACGTGAAGGCGCTTTAGTCCACTCTCAATGAGAGTCACGGTGTAAGCCGTGAGTTCAGAGACCGCACAGCTTAACAGCTGTGCGGTCTTTGCGTTTGGCTGGCGTAGCTCACATAAGCACAGTACATACCAGGTGCCGGCGTGACACTACGGCAAGTACACCGCTGCCCACCCAACATCGAGCTCGTTGAGCTTGGCCTCGGTCGGCACGCCCGTTTCGGCGTTCCATCCGGCCATCGCGTAGTAGGTGTGCATCGCTGACCGCAGCGCGTCGCGGTCGATCCCGCCATCGGCCAACGCCCCACCGGTGGTGGGACCGTAGCTCCGCTCGGCCAGACGGTCGTCCTCCGGGCCAAAGCCCTCGCGCGCGTTGAAAACCCGCGCCAGCGCCAGCGCCCGCTCCCCCGCTCTGAAGAGCTCGAAGGACGAAACATCCCAACCCGTCGCCGCCTGCACGAGCTTCACCTGCTCCTCAGGACTCCATGGCACGAAAAGGCAGAGGCAAAGGCAGTTTATCGTGATCTGGCGGATCGTGTGATAGAACGACGCGCGCACCTTGTCGGGACCCAGGCTCTCCAGCGGAACCGGTTCCAGGACACCCATCGCGCGCAGTCCGCCGTTCTGCGTGAACCCTTCCTCATCAGGATTGACCAGCCCGGTATCGTGCAGCGAGTGGCAGTGATCGGCGCCTGTGGGCGAGACCGCGTAGCCGATCGCCATACCGCGCTTCAGCCGCGGCTCGTGCATCGGGTACTCCTGCCCTTTGGCCTGCATGGCGAAAGCCTCAGCACCGTGACCGATGGCCTGCGCAGCGCGAAGCGAGCCGTCGGCCAAAAGATCGCCGATGCCCTCACGGTGGGCGATCTTCTCCACCATCTGCACGACGGCTTGGCCGTTGCCGAATCGGAGCTCGATGCCTCCGGTATCTTCGACTGAAAGCAGCTCGTTCTCGAAGCACTCCATCGCGAAGGCGATCGTCACCCCGGTGCTGATCGTGTCCAGCGAATAGGCATTGCATCGCTCGGTAGCTTTGGAGACGGCAACGATGTCGTTGACACCGCACGCCGAGCCCAATGCCCCCACGGACTCGTACTCCGGGCCGCCGTACACCGGGTCCACCGCGAACGGGGCCTCTGCTTGCACGAGCTTCTTGCAGCGCACGGCACAGGCGTAGCACCCTTCCATCCCGACACCGATCTTCGTCATGAAGTCCTCGGCACTCAAACTGGTAACGTCGTCAAACTCCCCGTCCCGAAAGTTGCGGACGGGCAGGTTGCCGCTTGCCAGGCCGCCGTCGAGGCCCACACCCGTGCCCCATTTGTGCAGATTCTCAGCACGCTCTCCCGCGTTGACGGCCCGCGCCATCTCGCGTGCGAGCGCCATTGTCGCCTCTGGATCGTGCGCCTCCAGCCCCTGCGCCCCGAGGACCGCAATGGCCTTGAGCTTCTTCGAGCCCATGACTGCACCCATCCCCGTACGGCCGGCTGCATCCTTTGTGCCACACATCACACAAGCATAGAGGACCTGGTTTTCGCCTCCCGGTCCGATCATCGTAACCTCGACGCGCCGGCTGCCCAACTCGTCACGCAGCCGGGCCTCGGTCTCCTTGGTCTCAAGCCCCCAAAGATGGCTGGCATCGCGTATCTCAGCCTCACCATCCTTGATCCACAGATAGACCGGCGTCTCCGAGATACCCTCGACAATGATCGCGTCGAAGCCCGCGCGCTTGAGTTGCGCCCCCCAATGACCACCTACCTCCGCCGCGCCGAATGCCCCGGTCAGTGGCGACTTGGCACCTACTGCGCTGCGCGAAGCGCCCGAGATCGGCAGACCTGTCAACACACCCGGAGCGAAGACCAGTTTGTTCTCCGCACCCAGCGGGTCGGCCCCTGCGGGCACTTCCTTTAACAGCACGTCGGCGATGACGTTCCATCCGCCGAGGTAGCGTCGGAAGTAGATCGGTCCCGGCGACTCGACACTCGTCGTCCTATCCGTCAGATTCACCCGCAGTATCTTGTTATGAAATGACCGAGCCACAGTATTCACCTCCCGTAGCAAGCTACAAACAGCCGTGGGTCAGCAGTCACTACTCGGCGTCCGGAGAGTGAGGGCCGCCTGTCTGATGCCGTCAGGCCTAGAAAGCCACATTCGGACCGCTTGCTCCCTGTAACCGACAACTGAAACCAGGAAACGATCCTATCCTAGCGTTGTTTCCTCGCCTTCACCTTCTTCTTCCGACTTCTTCCAGTCGACACGATCGAAATCCTCGATCGAGTGCGTCTGGCCCCACGTTTCGAAATCCGCCTCGATCGCCTCGGTCCACTTCGTGTCCATCTGGCTGGAGTTGTAGATCCCCTCACGGAGGCGCTGGTGACTGAATGTCTCACGCAAGTGCGTGCGCTCCGAGTGCTCGACTACCTCTTCTGCCAGATGGGGCGGAATGAAAAGCAGGCCCGTCATCGTGCCCAGCACGACGTCACCGGGCATACAGGTAGCGGCGCCGATGCGGCATGGCACGTTCATCCCCACCAGGGTCACGTTGCGAATCGGCGTCGGATCAACGCCCTTGCAGAAGGTAGAGAAGTTCGGGATGTCAATGATCTGCTCGGCGTCGCGGATGCCGCCGTAGATAACCTGCCCACGCTTCGTGCGGCTGGCGATGGCAGTGGAAAGGTTGGCACCAGAGTAGGTTCCCTCGTAGACCTTGCCAAAGAGGTCAATGACGACCACATCGTCCTCGCGCAGGGTCTCGATAACCCAGGAGTTCATCGCACCGATGCGGCCCTCTTGCTCGTGACCGTAGTCCATCAGCCCGTCATGCAGGTCAGGGCGGTGTGGCACGAACACTCCGGTCACCGCACGCCCGACGAGCTTTCGATGCGGGTGCAGCCGATACCAATCGCCCTCAAACTGGAAGTGGTATTCGTGGCGCCACAACACAGACCAAGCCTCTTCCATCGTCACCCGCTCCATCCGACGGATGATGTCATCAGGCACCCTGGGGCGCCCATCCTCGAACCGCTCGCCTTCCCACAACGGTGTCAGTTGAATGATGTCGTCGCGATTGCTGTAAATCATGAACTCAGCTCCTTAGATTGGCAGATGATGACATTCGATATGGACTGATCGACGTGACGAACAACGACCTACGATTGATGCGGATCACCCGTCACGACTTTCCCGTCGCCCCAAACAAGTCTGCGTAGTAGCCTGCCTGTGCTTCAAAAGCCTCCGTCGTAACCTTGCTGAACGACCAGTAGGAGGTCTCGCCGGCTTGGGCTGTGTCGGCGACGGCCTGACCCGCTGCGCGAAATAGGTTTGTGGCGACGTTGATCTTGGAGATACCGTTCTCGATCGTGGCGCGGAACTGCGCATCCGAGCAGCCCGAACCGCCGTGAAGCGCCAACGGGATCTCCACTCGGGCACGGATGGCGCGCAGCAGATCGATATCGAGCTGCGGATCGCCCTGGTAGAGTCCGTGGGCCGTACCGATGGCCACCGCGAGCATGTCAACGCCGGTTTCTGCCACGAACCGCTCGACCGAGTCCGGATCAGTAAAACCCTTGCGCTGGGCGCCGTAGGCCTGATACTCGCGTCCGCTGCCTACGTGCCCAAGCTCCCCCTCCACACAGACCCCGACCGCGTGCGCCGCCCGAACCACGGCTTTCGTCTGCTCGATGTTCTCCTCCAGCGGCAGGCTGGAGCCATCATACATGACGTCAGTGAAACCGGCGGCGATGGCGCGCATTGCCAACTCGAAGCTCGCCCCATGGTCGAGCATAAGCGAGATCGGAACGCTGACCTCAGAAGCTCGAACACAGATATAGGCCGCGAGAGCGCGTCCGTTGGGTCGATCGAAAACCCCGGAGTAGAGTGCGACCATCGCCGGTGCTCTGCGAGCCTCTAGCGCCTGAAGCATCCCCTCCGTGCTCTGGACATCCGACGTGTCATAAAGCGGTAGCGCGTAGCCCCCGGCTTGCGCGCGCTTGAGTTCCTCCCCGATAGAAACGAGTGGCATGGTGTCTCCTCCAGTGGTAAATGAGCTGTGAAACGTCTGAACGTTCAGACGTTTGAACGTTCAGACGTGAGTTCGATACCCCGACCGCGCAGAAACGCGATGACTTCATCATATCTCGGGATGCCGGCGCGACCGCCGAGACGGGTGCACTTCAACGCCGACACGGCAGACGCGAACGTCGCGGTTCGACGCAGATCCCAACCGTGCAGCAGACCCACAATGTAGGCGCCGTGGAAGACGTCGCCGGCGCCGGTCGTGTCGATGACCTGGCACGCGAAGGATGGGACGTGGAAACGATCGACTGCCCCATCCTCACCTCTGGCGGCGGTATAGGCGCCGTCCTCCCCCTCTGTCTGCACGACAATCCTCGGACCGTAGTCGAGAGCGGACAGGAGCGCATCGGCAAGATCCGCCTCACCGGTCAGGCCCTGCACGAAGCCCGAACCGCTGATCAAGATGTCCACGTGCTCGACAAGCGTGCGCAGATGGCCGCGTACCGGCCCGCTCGTCTTGCTGCCATCGAGGACAACCTGCTTTCCAGCCTCGTGCATCCACTGCGCCGCCTGCTGCGCAGCCGCACTGTGGTATCCATCCAGATGCAGGTAGTCCGCCGACGTGATGTAGGCCCGGTCAAGCTCCTCCGGCTGCAACTGTGTGTCGGAAGGGCGCGCGACGCCCGCAAAGACCCGCTCACCGGTGTCAGCGTGCACATACACGATCACAACTTGGTCCTCAGGCACGTTCCGCGAGACCAATCGACTCAGGTCGACGCCGACATCGTGGAACGAGCGCATCTTCAGCTCGGCGGCAGCATCATTCCCCACCGTCCCCACGAATCCGACCCGTGCACCCAATTTGGCCGCAGCCACCATAGCGGTACCGACCGGGCCACCGCCATCGAATCCGAAGTCGCTCAGTCGCGTTCCACGCTCCCAGGTGGGCATCTCCCGGAGCCGCATCAGGACATCAAGGGTGGCCATGCCCAGGCCGACGATTTGCAGGGGTTTCGAGGTCATTGCAGATATCCGAGTTTACTCCAACCTGATGTAGATGACGGGGCTTGTATAAGGCTACCCCACTGACGTCGCCAGCTTCCCGAACGCCTCGCAGAGTATAGCGATGGATCCCGTAATGGTAAAGTGGCAGAGACAGGCGGGAACCCACAGACTATCGCGATTCCTCCAGCCTGGAAAGTAGAGAGCGGATCGTTCCCGGCGTCAGCGGTTTGGTGACACATGCGTCGGTACCTGCAGCCTCGCATATCTGCACCGCAGCGCGCCCTATCCGTGTCGTCATCCCTACCAACAGTGGTGTGGTCCGTCCTCCACCCCCGATTCGCCGCACGCGCGCCATCAGTTCGAGTTGCCGGCTTCGATCGTGCTCCGCTACGCTCTCCTCCTGAAGGTCGAGCAACACCATATGAAGCTCACGCGCCGATTCGACAGCGCGCAGCGCCTCAGCATCGCTGGCTGCGGCTATAACCGCGCACCCCTGTTTCTCCAGCTCCTGCTTGGCGAGGCGTCGCATCATCGTGTTTCGATCGATAAGCACCACAACCAAGGTACCATGCGCCGTACCCACGCTGACTTCAGGCGGCTGAGGAACGAATGAAGAGGCCGGGAATGTCGGCGCCGCACAGTCCCAGGTTGCCATCGTGTCAAGCAGGACATCTGACAATTCGCCTTGCCGGAATGGCTTGGTCAGATAAGCGCAGAATCCGGCACGCAGCACCTGCTCTTCGCGACGCCCGGCTTCATAGGCCGTGACCGCGATTAACTTCGTCCGGTCCAGCAGGCCTTGTTCCGCAGCCATAGCGGCAAAAGCGATGCCATCCATCTCGGGCAGCATCATGTCCACGAGTGCCACGTGATATGGATGCCCTTCTTCAAGGGCCTGCCGCAGTGCACTCAGACCCTCCCGTGGACCTGCCATCGCCGCGCACTGACATCCCCACCGTTCCAGGTAACTCACCAGGATCTTGCGGGTGCTATCGACATCGTCGATCACCAGGACACGCAGCCCGTCGAGGCCGACCGGCCGGCCGAGATGCGCAAGCCCCTCGGGACTCTCGCCCAGCTCCGCCGTGAACCAGAATGTAGACCCCACCTGGACCGAACTCTGAAAGCCGATGTCCCCTCCCAGAATCTCAACCAGACGCTTGGCTGTCGTCAGTCCCAGACCTGCCCCCCCATACCTCCGTGTCGGACTTGTATCGGCCTGGGTGAACGGCGTGAAGAGCCACGTCTCAGCGTCCGGCGGCAGACCGACACCTGTGTCGCTGACCGAGAACCGCAGGATGATGCGATCGCGAGCAGCTGCGTGGTCCACCTCGGCGCTCACAGGCTCGATGCGTATGATGACCTCGCCTCGCTCCGTGAACTTCAGGGCATTATCGACCAGGGCGATCAGAACGTGCCGCAGTCGGTCAGCGTCCCCATACGCCCAGGTGGGGAGCGCAGGATGGAAGAACGTCATCAACGACAGTCGTTTCCTCTGCGCCTCAGGTTTCAGCAATGCGGCGACGCCCTCGACCATGGCCGCAGGACTAAAGGTCACTTCGTTGAGTTCCAGAGTCCCGGACGCGATCTCGGCGTAGTCCAATATGGCGTTGATCCTTCCCAGCAGCAGGAGACCGGATTCGTGTACCAGATCGGCATACTTGTGCTGTTGTTCCGACATGGGTGTCCGCAGCAGCATCTCGATCATGGAGATAACACCATTGAGCGGTGTACGGATCTCATGGCCCATCACAGCCAGAAACTCAGACTTTACGCGATCACTCGCCTCTGCCCGGTCGCGCGCCGCGGTCAGCTCGACGTTCATCCTGGCGACTTCGCCTGCGCTCTCCTGGAACCGACGGGTGTAGAGGTCGTGTTCGATGTAAAACGCGATCGCAGCGGCTGCGGCCTGCAGCAGATCTACCTCGTCGGCCGGCCATAGATGGTCATTGGTGTGGTTCTCAAAGCCCAGTATCCCCACCAGGCGATCTTGAGCGAGGATCGGCAGTAGAAGGCAGACCTTGGCACCCTCTGCGACCTCGGAGAGATGCCGCTGCATCTCCTCAGGAAGAGCATCGACGCGCTCTTGGACGGGCCGTCCCCTGCGGAGGGTCGGTAGCCACCCGGGGAGGACGCGCTCCTGCAGGCGATTGACCGGGCCCACGTTACCCGATGTAGCATCACTCCCCTCGGCGGTCCAGAAGACACCATTCCGGACCGAATCTCCGGCCCCTTCCGGCGACGCGACATCCACAGTGTAGGCGCGGGTCGCCCCTGCGGCATAGCCCAGCATTGCCAGCGTATCACGGGTATAGGGCGATGGCAGTCCATTGCTGGCGAGGAGACGATGGTTGATCTGGGCAAGCGCAGCCAGATAGAGCTCACGACGGACCAGCTTCTGCTCCGCAAGCCGCCGCTCGGTGATATCGCGAACCAGGCAAAGTACCTCATCCGGCCCTGATGGTTCCATCCGGGCTTCAAGATAGCTGTGCTCCGCGCCATTCGAGCCCGGTGTAAGAGCGTAGACGGTGGTAATCTCCTCCTGTCGCGCGAGCGCCGTCCGTATCGCGGACGTCAGGATTGAGGCCACCGCCTCCGGGAACAGATCGGCGAGATCGTGACCGACTGCGTCACGCCGGACCATCCCATCCGGCGCCAGTCCGGGATGATAAGCCAGGACACGACCCGAGGCAGCGACCAGCAAGACTGAGTCCGGGAGACGCCGCAGAACTCGGACGGCAAATGCTGGTTCAGACATTAGCTCTGTCCTTCTATCCATCATACGAACCTGCGTACGAATCCAATCAATCCTTACGCCGGGACATCACGCGCTTCCACATCGCAGTCGGTGATGCTGGTGCGTGCGCTCGGTCGTCCTCGCTGCTCATCTCGAAAGCGAGGTCCTCGAAAACCGCAGCCAAGGGCTTGCCCTCGAAGTATGTCACAGCCGGCACGCCCCTGTTCAGTGCCTCAATAAGCAGGCTCTCCGCATAGGGGAGCACATAGTCAATGGGCCTACCAAGGGCGGACTCAATGCTTCTGCGCGCCAATCCACGCTTCTCGAACGTCCAGTTCATCATCAGGAAAATCTGGTCCTTTGGGTAGTCCAGCATCCTGAACGTATCCAGGGCGCGCTTGGCAGCATAGACCGAACCAATATCTGGAGCCAGGACCAGCACGATCTGGTCGGCCCGGTCCAGCGCAACGAGCGTCGTCTCTCGGAAGTCGTGCGGCAGGTCCAGGACGACGTACTCGTATCTGTCGGACAGGAGCTCAAGGACGCGCTGTACCGTGGCAGCCGTGACCATTTCGGCCATTTCTGAGGATGGCGGCGCAGCCAGGGTCCGGACGCCTGACTCGTGCGCCATCAACACTTGTTCCACAAGCTCGAGTGTGCAGTCCTCGATCGGGATCGGTGCAAGGTCGGCCCACGTGTGGCGCAGCGTCTGGTTCAATGACATTGCGCTCTGCCCACACGTCAACGCCAAGTCGACCAATGCCACCGGCTTCGACCGCATCTGCGAGAGGGCGACCCCCACGTTCGTTGCTAACGATGAGATCCCGACCCCTCCTCGAAGTGAGAAGAACGCGATCGTCTTGCCGGTAGTTGGGTTCGGAAGTGCCGCCGTTGCCGTCCCGCTCCGCCGGCGAAGCAGTGCCTGGACGTGGGCTTGGAGTTCCGCGGGATGGAAGGGTTTGGCCATGAAATCGTCCGCCCCTGCCTCAAATCCCTGAATCCTGCTCTCCACCGAGCTTGTCGCCGTCAACAGGATGATGACGATATCAGCGATTGCAGGATTTTGACGTACTCGTTGGCACACCTCGTAGCCGTTCATCTCCGGCATCATCACGTCGAGGATCATCAGGGCAGGGCGCTCCCTCTCGGCCAGCAGAAGTGCCTCAGACCCTCTCGTCGCCTGAAGCAACTCATAGCCCTCGCCCTGTAGAACGTGTTCGACAACTTTCAGATTGACCGGATCATCATCTACGATCAGGATCTTTGCTGTCATATCATCCCATCCTTCCCTGTGTCAGCCGTTTACCAGGTCCACGATGAATGCCACCCTTCCCTCGCCGAGTATCGTGACCCCCGACAGACTCGTGTTTGCCTCCAGAATCGGCGGCAAAGGTTTCGCCACGATCTGCTCGTACCCGATGACTCCGTCGACACCCACGCCAAACGGGCGGTTGTGACGCCGCATAATGAGCGCATAGGCTGAATCTGCGCTGCACGCGTCGCCACCGAAATACTCGCACGCACTCCTGAGGGGTAGTATACCTTCGGCTAGGTTCATTAACACCTTGTCGCCCACGTGCGTTAGAAGCGTCGAATCTACCTCCACGATGTGTTCGACGTGGGTCGCCGGCACGGCGTACCATTCCCCCGCCACCATCACGATCAGCGCATCCAGAAGCGCAAGGTTGACGGGAAGATGAAGACGGAAGGTGGAGCCGTATCCCAGGCGGGTCTCTATCTCTAGCTTCCCTCGCATGAGCTCAACCTGGCGTTTGACCGCATCCATCCCGACGCCACGTCCCGAGATCGCCGTGACTTCGGAGGTGAGAGAGAAACCGGGCGCACAGATCAACTCCAGCACCTGCACCTCGTTCATCTCGGCAAGTCCCTCGGGCGTCACGACCCCGCGCCGAAGCGCCTTGTCAGCGATCGCCTGCACATCGATCCCGCGACCATCATCGCGTACCTCGACAACCACCGCACTGCGCTCGTGGGATGCAGACAATCGAATAGTTCCCTGACGCGGCTTCCCGGCAGCTACGCGATCCTCAGGAAGGTCCAGTCCGTGGTCTACAGCATTTCTCAGCAAATGGACAAGGGAGTCGCCCACCGAGGCCAACGTCGTACGATCCAGCTCAACCTGCGCCCCTTCGATGATCAACTGCGCTTCCTTGTTCTGTGCCTTGAGAAGATCACGCACCATTCTTGGAAAACGGTTGAAGACCTGGCCGATCGGGACCAACCGCGTATCAAGGACCGCAGCCTGAAGCTGATCAACCAGCCGGCTGTGAACAAGGAATGCCTCGCTCATGGCACTGAAGTCGCGTTGACTCTCGAGCCTCGCCAGATAGCTGCGATGAATGACCATCTGCGTCACGATATCCAGCAACTGATCGAGATGCTCAACGTCGAGCTGAACCGTCCTTGCCACCGCGAGACTTGCGGCGACGGCGGAGACACTCTCGCGGACGGACGGCACGGGCATCTGAATGGCAGTTCGGAAGAACTCGCCATCCTCCGCGCCCAACAGGATCGGCGACACTTCACTGGCGTAGTCGTCATCGAGGGCTGAGGAAGTCATCATCCCCAAGGAAGGCGCCTCCTCTCGCTCAGAAAAAGTCTCAGCTTGACGATCGCGCGATCCAACGGGCCGCGGGGAAGGGGCCATGGATTCGGAAGCTCGCAGCATGGCGAGCATCTCTGAGACATCGAGCTGGGCGTTGCCGCCCTCGACCACATCATTGACCAGCGTTTCGACCGCGTCGACGGCAGCAAAAAGCAGGGAGATCAACTCCGGCGTCAAGCTCTCCGGGTGTGTTCTGGCTCGGGCCAGAAGATCCTCCATCGCATGGGCGACCTTGGTAATCGAATCATACCCCATCGTCGCCGCCATACCCTTGAGCGTGTGAGCAGCACGGAATACGTCCTGAAGCGTGGCCACATCCTCAGGATCTTGCTCCAGACCAAGGATTCCTGCGTTGAGCGTCTGCACGTGTCTGCGACCCTCATCGATGAAGAGATCGCGGAATTCCGCCAGATCGATCCCGAGATCATTCAGGACCATGACGTCTCTCCTCTTCCACGCTCCGTGCTCCTCCCGCAGGATGCGACTGTAGCACCTTCATCAGCGCCTGCGGTATCGCGCTCAACGGCAGGACTACGTCTACGACACCACGTTCTATCGCCACCCTCGGCATACCGAAAATCGTGCTCGTCTCGCGGTCCTGAGCGATCGTGAAGCCTCCGGCTGCCTTGATCTTCGCCAGTCCATCCGCCCCGTCGCTGCCCATACCAGTCAGCAGTACTCCCAGGGAATGCGCCCCACCGATCTCAGCCACGGACCGCAGCAACACATCCACCGAAGGTCGGACGGAGTTGACAGGAGGCGACACATCGAGGTGAATCGTCACGCGCCCATGCCTCCGGACGAGAGCCATGTGTAGGCCACCTGGTGCCACATACACCTTGCCCTGCTCAGCCAGCATCCCATCCTCTGCCTCACACACTGCCAGGCGAGACGCCCGATCCAGCCTTCTGGCAAATGATCGCGTGAACCCCGCAGGCATATGTTGGACAATGAGAATGCTGGCCGGGAGGTCGGGGGGCAAAGCTCCCAAAAGCTGCCCGATGGCTCGAGGTCCACCCGTGGAAGCACCGATTGCAGCATACCACGGCATGGCCCCCACCCACGTTGTCACTGGTGGAAGGCTATCCAGCGGCCCGGTTGTCTGCTGTTGCCCGTTTCCGCGCCTCTGAGATCCCTCCGGCCTTGTAAAGGTCGCGACCTTTATCTTGCCGATGATCTCATCTCGCACCTTGTAGAGGTCGATGGAGACGGTGCCGGACGGTTTGCTCACGAAGTCCACAGCGCCGAGCTGCAATGCTTTCATCACTGTGTCAGCCTCGTCCAGCGCGCTCAGCATGATGACCGGCGTCGGAGTACGCTCCATGATCGCCTCCAGCGCCCCCAGACCGTCGAGCAATGGCATCTCGATGTCGAGCGTCACCACGTCCGGCCGAAGTGCCGCAACCTTCTGGACCGCCTCGACCCCATCGGAGGCAGTGCCAATAACCCGGATGCGTAGATCGCTCTCGATGAGATGGGTGATGATGCGTTGCATCAGAGGAGAATCGTCGACCACGAGCACGTCGATCTGGGTGGAGGGTGATACCCCGGAGCTAACCCTCTCCATTCGCTGTTTCCGCATCGTCCTGGCATCGCCAATAGCCGACCCGTCCCGCCTCCTCAATCGTCAGGATCCGATCCAGATCCAGCATCATCACCACCTTGCCGGTCAATTGCGCCACACCTGTCAGATAGACGCCGTTGACCTGCGCGACCATAGCCGGTGGCGGTTGTATGTCCGCCTCAGCGATACGTGAGATCCCGACCACCGAGTCGACAAGCAGCCCAATGGTCTGGGGCTTCCCGGACGCAGTGGGTGACAACTCCAGAATGAGAATCCGGATCTTGTCTTCATTCTCTGCCGCCCCCGACAGTGCCATACGCTTCCGGAGATCCACGACGGGCACGACTTGGCCGTGATCGTTGATGACCCCTTCAAGGAAGTCAGGGGCCCGTGGCACCCGGGTCAACGGCAACATTGGGGTAATACGCAGGATCTGACGGATCGTCACTGCAAAGTGGGTGTCCTGCAGCGCAAAGATCACGTGCTGCTCAGCGACCGGATGTTCGTTTGGTTTGGTTGAAGATGTCATCCCCCACTCACCTCAGTGTGTTCAGCGTTCCCCCTGAAGCGTCTCACCGTCTCCTGCAACTGGCCTGCCAGTTCGGCGAGGAGCTGCGATGCCCTCGCGATTCCGTCCGTCGCGTTGGCCTGCTGCTCCACGGTCGCGGCGACCTCTTCACTGGATGCAGCGCTCTCCTCCGCCACGGCCGCGATCTCGTTGATCGCGGAGACCATCGCATCCGACGAGACCTCCTGGCCCCGGGCGGCGATCGCCGTCTCCTGAGCCATGAGTGCGGTCTGGCCAACCGCTTCTTGAGTCTGCCTCATCTTCTCAAGAATCTGATCCAGGTGATCGCCGATGCCCTGATTGATGTCGGCAATCTCGCCCACCAACTGGGTGGAGGTCTCGGCTAGGCGCCGGACCTCCTGGGCGACGACGGCAAATCCTGCGCCGTACTCGCCCGCGCGGGCCGCTTCGATTGAGGCATTGAGTGCCAGCAAGTTCGTCTGACCCGCAACCTTGTCGACGTTGACCACGATCTGCTCGATGCGCCTTGCCTGCTGGTCGAGCGTCTCGACGACCCCCCTCACTTCATCGACCATCTGCATAGCGCGAGTGGATGAATCTCCGGTCCTGCGTGCGTTCTCGGCGATCTGGCCGGTTGCTGTGGCAAACTGTGCCATTGCGTGAGAAGCATCCTCAGCGCGGCGGGCCTGCGTTCCCGCGCCGGACGCCATCTCACTGACCGTCATTGAGATCTGCTCAACCGCGCTATTCATCTGGTCCAAGTCGGTCGCCAACTGCTCTCCCGACCCCGAGAGGCGCTCCGACGCCTCACCAACCTGCGTAAGCAGGAGCTGCAGGCTGCTCACCATCTGGTTGAAAGCCTCAGCGAGCACTCCGACCTCGTTCTGCGACGTGACCGGGATGGTATCAGCAAAGCGGCCCTTCGCAGTCTTCTTCGCCCCCTCGCTAATCATGGCCAGAGGGGCCATCATCCGCTGTGTCCAAGCGTATGATAGAAAGCCCGCGATCGCCATGACAATCAAACCTGCTCCCACCCCCATCAACTGCCCTCGACGGATGTCCGCAACGGTCTCACTGCGTTGCACGGCGATCTCCACCACGCCGATGATGCGCTGAGAGTAATCATACAGGGGCCCCACCAGCACGCCGTAGTGCTCGCCGTTGTATCGAATGCGTGTGATCACCGACGAGCCGGTGTCGAGAACGCTCTCGTAGACCGCGTCGGAGACAGGCAGCTCAACCGCCACGGTCGAGGCATAGTCGATGAAACCGAAGGGGCCGGTGGGCTGGCCAAGAAGACGATCGTCGAAAAGCTCGATGGCCGGGTCCAGCTGGAATAGATGCACCTCCGCCTCTGCGTCCGTGCTGGCAGCGTACTCCCTCAGGAAGCTTCGATCGAAGGCCATACCTATCTCCACGGCCCCTACGAACTGCGGTCCGAACCAAATCGGGGCAACGCCGCGGATTCCCAGGCCATCCCGTCCGATCTCGAGTCCACCGACCGGTTTTCGATCGGAGAGCGCATCCACGGCCAACTGCCGGTAATCACCAATGTCATCGCCGTACGCATCGAGCTCATGTAGTCTCAAGAATATGGTCGCAGGCGGCACGTAGAATTGGCACTGCGGGATACCGAACTTATCGTCGAGGGCAAGCCAGATCGGCATCGTCAGACCTGTCAGCTCGGGTCGATTCATCTCAGCGAAGGCTGCCTGGATAGCGGGCTCCTGGGCAAAGGCCATTGCGAGCGCCATCGCAGCATCACGCTTCTCGTCGACAGAGGTGAGAAACGCGGCATAACGATTGTGGAACCGTTGATCCTCCTGCATCGTAACGATGCGACGGACCTGGACGGTAGCCAGGACAACCAGCACGAGCGTGACGAGAGCGATGGCCACCAGGTTGATCGACAGCACACGGAAGGCTATCCCCGTTCGGCTCATAGCGCCGGTGAACTTCTCTCGCAATCGATTCATTGGCTGATCCTATCTCTGGCCTATGCTTGTGCCGTCGGGCATCAACGCCAACGGCACAGCTTCACCGGCGTCCTTTCGCTGCTTTCGCTCACAGTCGTCATAGGTGCCCATACAGTATTGGCCGATGATCTCCTCATCTGCATCGCCGCAACACAGCTCCGCGAAGATGGGGCATGCCATAAGGTTCGGACACAACGGTCTGACGTCGGCGAGGTGCCTTGAAATGGTCGCCCGGAGGCCGGCGGCGATCTCTGAGAGTCGCTGCGTCGATAAAGCAACCTGCTCGATCGAGGCAACCTGCTCCTCCACCGATGCCGCGATCTCTTCTGTCGCGACAGCGTTATGTTCGGCTACCACAGCAATACTGCCGACGGCGCCCACCATCGCATCGGAGGCGTGCTGCTGTTGCACCGTCATACCTGCTACCTGTTGGGCCAACTCGTGCGAGTGCTGGGTGCCACGCTGCACGGCCGAGATCGACGCAAGGACGGGCACCAGGCTCGCACGCACCTCGCCGTTGATCCGCCCGATGTCGGCGACAGAGGCTGAGGACCGCTCCGCCAGATGCTGGACCTCCTCCGCGACGACAGCGAATCCCGCGCCGGCCTCTCCTGCCCGAGCCGCCTCTATGGCGGCGTTGAGCGCCAGGAGGCTGGTCTGGTCAGCGATCTTGTCCACCATCTTCACCACCTGATCGATGGATTCCAGGCGCCGGCGCAGCGTCTCAACAATCTCCACCGCGCTGTTGACCAGTCGCTCGCCCTCAGTCGAGGCATCACTCACCCACCGCGAGTTCGTAACTATCTGTCGCGTAGCTTCAGCCAGGCGTGCCGCGGACTGCGAGACCCCCTCCACCTCACGTGCCTGGTCGCCTGCGCCCACAGCCATACGCCCCGTTGTGTCCGCAATCTCCTCGGCGCCGCTGCCGATATAGGCCATCGTGGTCGTCAGGCCGTCGGCAAGACCCGCGACCCGCGTCGCTGCGACCACTACGTCGCTAACCATGGCCCCGGTCGCATCCAGCTGAGCCCTCAGGGATGTGGCGCTCTCGTCGGCGCTGGCCAACGCGGTTTCCGTGCCGCGACCAAACATCCACGATAGCGTCGCCACAGCGAGCCCAGAGAACAATGCGAAGCTAACGTATTCGATGAAGCCGGACTCCATGACGACTGGGGCAAGTAAGTCCCGTCGCAGAGCGTACCCGGTCGCGAGGAGCAAGTCTATGACACCCAGGGCGACGAAGGAACTCCAGGGCCTGAAGAGCATTCCGGCAAGCAGGGGAACGGGGATAAGCAGATAGGGCTGGATGAGAAACTGAGTGGCATCAGCGGAGGGTGCCCCTAGAGAACCGATCACCAGGCTAACCCAGCCTCCGAGAAACATGTACGCTGCCGCCCGAATCCTGCCCAAGCGAGCCAATGCGTACGATGCGACGATGGACAACAGCAAGACTCCGAGAATAACGTCCAGTAACAGCGAAAATCCGAAGATCGCCGCCATCACCAGACTAACCGAAATGAACAAACCAAACACCCACAACAACGTCTTAAGCTGCCTTGTCTTACGTTCCACCCCCGATGGCATCGGCCTCCCCCTTTCCCCGCTGAGAACTATCGGCCGATTGATAGAGACGGTACTTTGCGTGAATCGGCATGAGCCTGCCACCCTCAGAGGGCGGCAGCATCTCCGTCATTCCCAACATCAGGTACCCGCCGGGGATGAGATGATCGGCCAAGTGGCGAACGATGGACTCTTGACGCTCGCGGACGTAGTAAATCAGCACGTTTCGGCAGAGAATCAGGTCATACTGGGGCAGCAGCGGCGGAGCGTGGATGTCTCGAAGCGACCAGGTGACCATCCCCATAATATCCGGGTTGAGATGGTAGTCTCGGCGCACCCTGTGAAAATAGCTGGCGACGTAGGGCGCCTCAACGTCGCGGAAGCTCTCCGGTGCGTAGCACCCCAGCCGCGCCCCTTGCAGAGCGCCGGCATTTGTGTCCGTCGCGTGCAGCGTCACGCTCCAGCTGTTGAGGGACGGGCCGAGCAGGTCCGCCAACAGCATCGCCACCGAATACGGTTCCTCTCCCTTCGAGCAGCCGGCGCTCCAGACCGAGAGCCGGCGTCCGCAGTCCCGCTCCTGCAGCAGCGGGACGAGCACCTGCTCCCGAAGGGCGTCGTAGGCGGCCTGGTCGCGCATGAAATAGGAGACGTTGATCGAGAGCGCGTCGAGCAGGGCCGCGTACTCGCCGGGATCCTCGCGAAGCAGGCTTACGTACGCCTCGGTGCTGCCGACGTGCCTCGCGTGCATCCTGGAAGAGAGGCGCCGGCCAAGGAAGCGACGCCGATACTGGCGGAAATCCACGTGGTACTGTCGCTCAACGTAATCCATCACACAGTCGAGCGATGGCTCTACAGACGGTAGATCGGGTGATAGTGGAACCAAGAGTGCCCCTGTGGCATCGCAATGCACGCTGTCTCATATGGCGCCCAAAAGGGCAAATAGCCACGGCGACCTCAATCTATCACAGGTACTCCAGCAAGCAAGTCAGAATCAGGCTTGCCAATCCACCCCAGACGTGTACCCTGTGGCACATGCGCAGACAGACTACGGCCCTCTGGGTCCTTGTCGCTGTCCTGCTGACAGCGTTGGTCATGACGGCGTGCACCGTCCGGGACAGTTTGTCCGGGGAACCGGTTCACATCACGGTGCTCTACACCAATGATGAGCACGGATGGATGGCTGCTACGGGCAACTTCGGCGGCGCCACGGGCATGATGCACCGCTGGCGTGAAGACGAGGGATATACGGAGGACGGGGCATACCTGATCCTCGGTGGTGGTGACACGTGGACCGGTCCGGCGCTTTCCACGTGGTTTGACGGCGAGTCGATGATCGACGTGATGAACGCGATGAACTACGACGCCATCGCCATAGGCAACCACGAGTTTGACTTCGGCCTTGATGGCCTCCGGGCACGCGCGGCACAGGCCGAGTTCCCGTTTCTCGCGGCCAATATCACCAACACCGCGTCCGGCGAGCCACCTGATGGCGTCCTCCCCTATATCCTGCAGGATGTCGCCGGCGTTCGCGTGGGCATCGTGGGGCTTGCCTCACAACGCACACCCCAGACGACTATGCCTACCCACGTCGCTGGGCTCGAATTCGGCAATTACCAGCAGGCGCTGGCCCGCGCCGTGCCGGAGGTCCAGTCGGAGGGCGCCCAGGTTGTTCTCGTCATCAGTCACCTCTGTGGCCCCGAGATCAATGCCCTCGCGCCTGCGGCTGCTGAGCTGGGCATCGTCATGATCGGGGGCGGGCACTGCCACGAGCAGGTGGCCCGGATGGCGGAGGGAGTGGCGCTCGTCGAGGCAGGATGGCGCATGGAGGCTTACGGTCGCGTCGATCTGGACTACGACCCGCGCACGGGCAGTGTCGAGAACCTTGCGGTCGATGTGAAGCCTAACCGAGCCGGTGCGGGGAGTGACGACATCACCGATGTCGTCGCCCATTGGCAGTCGCAGCTTGACGACGCACTCCTTGTCCCCATCGGCTATACAGCGGATGGCATCAAGCGGAATTCCGACGCTATGTACAATATGGTGACGGACGCGTGGCTAGCCGCCTACCCCGCCGATATCGCGATGAGCAATCCCGGCGGATTCCGGCAGGACATCGAACCCGGCGAGATCACGTTGGCGGATATCGTCGGCGTCCTCCCCTTCGACAACACGTTGGTGGACGCGCAACTGACCGGGCAGCAGGTCGTCGCCAGCTACCAGCACGGGGCGCAACGGCCACCCGTCGGTGGCCTGACGCGGATGGGCTCTCGTTTCCTGGTGAATGGTGAGCCGTTGGAGACCGAGGGTACCTATCACGTCCTGGTCAATGACTTCATGTACGCAGGGGGAGACCGGTATGCCTTCGCGGACTACGACCCCGACGCCTACATGACCGGCATCGACTGGCGACAGCCGGTCATCGAGTGGATATCGGCATTGCACACATCGCCTGCGGACCCGCTGGAGAACTACCTGGACGAGAGCCGGCGGTAGCACGATCCAAGAAGGGGGTTGTGTCGACGTGACATCTTGTGGGCTACGCCCTCAAAACGGCCATTCCTTTCCCAGGTAATCTCGCAGGACGAGGCGATCCTCATCGGCCCGAGGGTCCAGAAAGAAGGGCAACGCGTAGGCTGCAGCCTCCTCGGGCTCCAAGTCCGCGCTCGTGTTCTTGGTGCCGCCCATGTAGGAGCGCACCCACCCGGGATGGTAGAGCCGGAAGGTATACCCCTCAGGGTGTAGATGGTTGAACATCAACTTGACGCCCATGTTCAGCGCAGCCTTCGACATGCAGTAGCTGTACCACGAGGTGCGCCGCGCCATATTGATGCTGCCGGCCTCGGACGAGACAAAGCAGAGTCGCTTCATCTCGCTGGGCCGCGTGAGGGGCAGGAAGGCCTCGACCACGCGCAAGGGTCCCAGCGCGTTCACATCATAGAGCCGGTGCATCTCGTCGTAGTCCTGTGGCTCGCTGATGTCGGCGCGCATTGCACGCGAGCTGACGCCGGCATCGTTGATGATGAGGTCCACGCAGTCCGTTTCCGCGGACACTGCCGCAGCAGCGGCGCGCGCGGACTCGACCGAGGTCACGTCCAGGGGCACCAAATGCAGCAAGTCGGGATAGTGCTGTACGAGCTGCGAGAGCTCAGGCCATTCCGGCATATACTGCCCGGCGAATACCTGCCATCCCCGTGCCAGGAGTCCGGCGGTCAACGCGTTGCCCAGTCCTCGATCGGCACCGGTGACAAATGCAGTCTGTGTCATAGAGTACCTCCTTTGCGGGTGAGCGAATCGGAGAATGGAGAATCCGGAATCTTGCGGATGGCGGCGAACTCCATCAGTGTCATCCGTCATCCAGACAACGTCCGTCACCAACTCTCCTGGCGAGCCGTGATGGCGAGGCCCCCGTTGGGCAGCATCTCGAGGAGCCATGCGACCTCGGCGTCGCTGAGCTTGCCTTCCAGCAGCAGCGGTTTGCGCTCCAAAATCTTCCGGAAGATCGGGGCCATCTGCGCCAGCGTCGGCACATTGGGGCCTTCCTCCAGCGTCACCTGGATCGCCTGCGGGCGCTCGAGCTCCAGCAGGGCGTCCACGGTGTGGAGAGAGCACGAGTGCAGGTGGATGAAGGCGTAGTCGACGCTTTCGGAGATCCGCACGTCGTAGGGCAAGAACCAGTCGCGGTAGTGACGCGCCGAGAGGAAAGCCGAGGCGTCGCACTGGGTGCGCACCACGGTCCCCGGCGCCCAGATGCCGAAGGGGCTGACGTAGCCGCCCGCGACCGGCTGGAACCGCGCCAAGAGTGCGGTCAAGATTTCGATGAAGATGCCGGTGACGTCGTCGAGGAACTCGCGCAACCGGTCGGGATGGTCGTAGATCGAGAAGCTCATCAACTCCGGCCCCAGCACCGCCTCCGCGAGATCGCTGGGCCCACGCATCGTGGGTGCCACGGTCGCGTAGCGTCCTCCGCTACGGGCCACAAGCAGATCCGTCATCGCCAGGAGCAGCTCGAGCCAGGCATCGCTGCGATGCACGGCGCCGGCCTGCCAGTCGTCCCAGCTATTGACGAACCTATGGGTGCGCATACTGCCGCCCTGGACCAACGCCTCGACGGCATTGCCAAGGATCGCCTCGACCCAGGGCACCCGCCCGAACGCCGTCGCCGTGGAAAAGACGTTACCGTACGTCTCGAGCGGACCGGACTCGCGGGCGGGTCCGATCAGCCGCTCCACATCCACCATCTCCGGGGTCAGCATCGTATCCTGCGTGGCCACCTTACCGTCGACGAGTGGTAGCCAGAGCTCGCCGAGCGAGGCCCCGTGTACCCGCGTGACCAGCGTCTCCTCGCGCTGCCACCAGCGCCGGTGGCGGTCGATCAGCGCTCGCCCGTCGCGATCCAGGGCCAGGTCTATGGACGCCATCTCACAACGCCGTCGCGCCGCTGGGTATGAAGCGCACGGGAAGCCCTGGGAGACGCTCCGCAAGCATCGCGGCCTGGCGCCGAATCGCTGGGCTCTCGCTGATGCTGTGCAGCGTCTCGATCACGGGCATCCCCATCTCCAGCGCGGCGATCACGATGAACTCGCTCATCTCGCCGATGATCAGCGCTTCCGCCCCGAGGTCGCGTGCCGCCTGCGGCATATGGAACTGATTCTCGCCAAAGCCGCCAATCAGGAAGGCGAAACGCCGGATCGGCTTGTCGACGTCGCCGAAGACCCGCACCGCGTCAAAGCCCAACCCCTCGACCGCACGATCCCGCAGCGTGGCGACGGCGATCGGTGCCGGCAGCTCGCTCACGGAGAAGAAGCGCTGCCGTGCCACCTCGCGCAGACCCTCGATCCCCAGTGCCGCCACCGCCTGGTCGGCCACGCCGTCGTCGCGCAAGGCATCCCAGTTCGAGTGACTGCGATAGACAACCATCTCGTGTTGGTCAAGCAACTCGCGTCGCAGCCGGTTCGAGAAGACCTCACCTGCCGCCGGCCCGGCGTACCACGGGCTCTCCTGCGGCGCGAGCCAGATCGACTCGTGACAGATCAGCATGTCGAGCCCCTGCGCCGCACTGGCGCGGATACTCCCCGCGTGCACATTCCAGAGGCAGGCAACACCGCGGATCGTCCGGTCGGGCTTACCGTGGAGAAACCCCAGTTGATCTCCCGGTATCCCTGAATCCAGCGGCGCGATCTGCTCGAAGATATCGGCAACTTCACGTGCAGTTGTCATGGTTCCACCTCCTACCTCAGTGTAGCCCCACTTCGGCGGCTAGCCAGTTGACCTTATCGCCATCCGGCATACGCTAGAGGCCCACACACAACAGGAGGTGAACCCAGATGTACACACTCAGGAACGACATGCTGGATGTCTCGATTCTCGACCCTGTCGCCGACCGGGAGCGGCTCGGGACGCGCTATTGCACCGGCGGTTACATCTTCAGCATCACCGACGCCAATCTCGGCGACCTGATGAGCGGCCCAACCTATCCCGACAGCTTCAACGTCTTCGACGGACAGGGCATCCCGGACAGCTTCAACCTCAGCCCACTGCTGGCCTGGCCCGGCCCGAAGCACCCTCACGCGCCCGTGCCCGAGGTGCCACACGACGCCCACGCCTTGGTGCTCGGCATCGGCGTGTGCGACCTGGAAGAAAGCACCGTCGTGGAATGGTGTGAGTGGCAGGTCGAGGCGTCAGACACTATGGTCAGGATGTCAACCCATCACTCGTTCCGAGGCTTTGAGGTGGATCTGGCGCGCAGCGTCAGCCTGATCGGACGCACCCTGCGGTCGTGGACACAGGTGCGAAACGGACGACGCCCCGTGCCGATCCGCTGGTTCCCGCATCCCTTCTACCCGCACCCCGCGACCGACGAGCTGGTCAAGTTCAACATTCGGGTCACTTTCCCTGAGAACCCCGGCTACATGATGGCGCCGAGCGGGTTCATCAGCCGCAAGGACTGGCCGTGGCAGGGCGGTCCCTATCAGGCACTCGACCACGCCGCGACCACCAACCTCGTCGTGATGCAAAAGCACGCCAAGCTGGGGCTCGTCGGGGCGACATGCAGCTACATCCCGTCCTTCTTCCCGATCTGGGGCAACGCCAATACCTTCTCGTGGGAACCCTTCCTCGAGCGCTCGCTCGCGCCGGGGCAGGAGACCAGTTGGTGGATTGACTACGAGTTCTAGCCGTGGATGACACGAACCTTGCGAAGGTTTCGGAAACCTTCGCAAGGTTAGCCGAAATGAGGATCGGTTGCGTCCTAAGGCTGATACATCCGATCCACCTCTCGCCGCGCGATCTCGACGGCGCGGCGGGCATTGTTCAGATCGCCGTGGACCGTGTAGACGTCGCGGATGATGAACTCGACGAAGACGCCGCGGGTCGCCTCCAGCGTGGCGCGGATGTGCGCCGCCCAGGCGTCTTCGTCGAGCCGCCGGTCGACGCTGAGGAAGTTGGGGTCGGGCTTGCGGGAGTAGACGATCTCGGAGCCCTGCAATGCCTCGCCCATGAAGCGCTCGTCACACCAGCGCGAGATCGATACCTTCTTCAGGTTGGGCATCGCGCCGATATCGGCCCAGAAGGGATGGGCGGGCTCGCAGCAGCCGTAGTAGACCAGGCCCACGGGCTCGCAGACGTCGCGGTAATAGGGGAAACAGAACTCGTGGAACATTCTCGGGGAGATGCCGACGGTCTCCTGGCTGTTAGCGTTTCCCCACATGTCGCGCAGCCGCGCGGGGCCGCCGTCGTAGCCCGGCGCGGGCAGCTTCGTGGTGAAGTCGTAGCTCGACCCGAAGCTCTCCTGGTTGCCGTTGTTGAGCCGCAGCAGTCCCTCGGCCTCGGCCCAGCGCATCACGCGGAGCGCGTTGTCGCGCAGGTACCCCATCAGCCGATGCACCTCGTCGGGGGCATCGACCATCGCCATGAAGTAGGCCTGCATCCCCATCAACTCGACGACGCGGTGGGTCAGCATCGAGCAGCCGAAGACGCCGGTGCGGATCTCCACGGGCAGCAGGTCGCCTAACAGATCCCGGAGAAAGGCCTGCCACGCCCACGTCCGGTCGCGGTCGACGCTGCAGGTGGCGGGCTTCAGTAGATGGAAGTCCTCGCGCAGGTCCTTGATCGGGTGCTTCCACCGGTATCCGGTCTCGATCCCATCGGCGTCCTTGACCGTCTCCTGGTCGATGACCACGCCTAACTCGTCGATGTCGACGGCCCAGCCGATGTCGTAGGTATCGGGGATCACTTTGTCATCGTCGATCAGCTCGTGATTGCGGACGTTGCGCAGGAGTTGGCGCTCGATCGACCGGCCCAGGTCCGACGTACAGCGGTAGATGCCGTCGGGCATGAAGTCGCGGTCGAACGTCCACGTCTCGATGATCACGGGCGGTCGTGCACCTGCGCGCCCATCGTTCAGGTCGTACCACATCTGCTTGCGCGCCGCCATCACCGGCAGCGCCGCGATCTCTGCCTGCCGTGCCGCCAACGCGCGCAGGATCGCGCGGTCCACATCCGGGAGTGTCCACGCCGTCATATGTTTACTCAAGTTGTCCCTGCAATTCCCAATCCTTGTTATAGTGGTTTACTCGTGCAGCGCATGAACAATCAACGGAACAATGGCCGGGACTTCCTCTACGACCGTCTTCCAGAGAACAGCCAGATCCACTCCGAAGTAACGATGGGATCAGAACATCGCGCATTCCTGCAATCTTGCGCCACGGTATCTCAGGATGACGCTGCCGCCAGGAGGGTGGAATCTGTTTGGCAGCCTCTCCTGCGATCTCAAGTGCATCAAGAAGATCTTTCAAGTAGTCGAGGAACGTCCGCTCGACGCTCATACGGGAATGGCTTCTTCGAGGATGCGTTGGCCGATGTGCGGTTTCAACGCACTCTTCATCACCAGATCGACGTCCACACCGAGCAAATCGGCGAGACGGAGCTTGAGCCCGACAAACTCGAGCAACCCGGGGGTGGCACGGAACGTGACGAGAATATCGAGGTCGCTGTCAGGGCGTTGCTCGCCGCGAACGTAAGAGCCGAAAAGGCTCAGCGAGTCGACAGCATACTCCGTTCGCAATTCGGGCAGGTGCTGCACCAGGATAGCCCGTATGCGTTCAACGTCGCCAGTCAAGGACTCAGCCATAGTCCACCAACCTCTCAACTGACCGGCTAGAGTATGGACACAATCGGGAACCAAGAAGCTCAGCCAGTTCCACCGCACGTCTACTGTCATTATAGCATGCGGCAGAGGGCGCGCTCAGCTCTGCAGTCTCTTGGCGGAGATCAACCTGGATGTGGATTTGCCGCCGGAGGGCAACCGAAACACACCCTTTGAGCGCCGATATCGGCGCTCAAAGGGTGTCCGTCTCCCCTAACTCGCTGATCCGTCGCCGGCCCCCGCGATCTGCGCCATCGCCTCCTCCGGCGCTTCACCCTGCGAGCGTGCAACCGAGGCCAGCGCAGCGAGGTTGCCGCCCAACTGCATCGTCTCCAGCGCGGTGCTCGGCACGACGATCAGCGTGGCCTTGGTCTTCAGGCCTTCGTAGACCATGTTCATGGCCCGCAGGTGCAGCGCGGTGGGATCCTTAGCGTACATCCTGGACGCGGCCACGAAGCTGTCCGCGATCTGCCGCTCGGATTCGCCCAGGATCACGCGGGCCTGCCGCTCGCGCTCTGCCTGCGCTTGCATGGACATCGCGTCCTGCAGGTTGGACGGGATCGTCACGTCACGGATCTCCACCGACTGCACGGTAATCCCCCACGGCTCGGTGCGCAGTTCGATCATCTGCTGCAAGGCTGTATCGATTTTCTCGCGCCCGGCCAGCATATCCGCGAGATCGGTCTTGCCGATCACATCCCGCAGTGCCGTTTGGGATGCCCAGGAAATCGCGCCGCGATAGTCGACCACCTCCAGGGCAGCTTTCTTGGAATCGACGACCTTCCAGAAGAGGACCGCGTCGACGTCCACAGGCACGGTATCCTTGGTCAGCGTCTTCTCCGCCGTGAAGCTGGTCAGGATGACCCGCACGTCGATCCAGTAGGTGATGACGTCGATGATGGGGATGATCATGAAGATTCCCGGCCCCTTGAGGCCCTGGAAGTTTCCGAACCGCAATACCACGGCGCGGTCCCACTGATTTGCCACCTTGATGGACGCCCCCAACAGCAAGGCCACGAAGAACGTGACCACCCCGACGACGAGCCCGGCAGTCGGGTTGGTATTGAGCATCGCCGCGGCCACCGCCCACCCGATCACCAGCACGATGACTCCGATAATACTGCCAATTGTGTTCCGCATACGCCCTCGCTCCTTTCGAGGTACCTATCTGATCGGGCATAGCTACGGCCTGCCCTTTGGTGCCCCAATGGTCATACTAGCGCGCCCGCGCGGTTTTTGGGGGCCGGTCGCGGTTGGCTGCGGACGGGAATAGTTGGTTTTTGGGGGACGCGCGCGCACGAAAGATGGACGGTGTGCACGGGGCCGGAGACATTCATGTCAGGCAAAATGGCCCATTTGGGTACTGGTCATGCCCACCCTCCCCCATCTATAATGAATTGTAGGTTGCCCCTCGTGCTTTCCCCACGAGATTCGCAGATAGATAGGAGAACAGGACGATGGAGATCAATGCAGGAGATACAGCTTGGTTGTTGGTGTCGTCAGCACTCGTGTTGGTCATGACGCCGGCCTTGGCCTTCTTCTACGGAGGTATGGTGAGGAAGAAGAATATCCTCTCGACGCTGAATCTGAGCTTTATTATGGTTGCGCTCATCAGTATCCAATGGCTTCTCTATGGCTACAGTCTGGCTTTCGGCAACGACATCGGCGGGCTGCTGGGCGGGCTGAACTTCGTGGGCTTTCGCGGCGTGGATGGCACGCCGTCGGCATACGCGCCCACGATCCCTCACATCCTCTTCGCCTCCTTTCAGATGATGTTCGCCATTATCACCCCGGCCCTGATTACGGGTGCATTCGTGGAGCGCGTGCGCTTCAAGACGTTCCTCGTCTTCAGCCTGCTGTGGGCTACGCTGGTCTACGACCCGATCTGTCACTGGGTCTGGGGCGCGGGCGGGATCCTGGGCAGGCTCGGCGCGCTCGACTTCGCAGGGGGCACTGTCGTCCACATCACCGCGGGCTTCAGCGCCCTGGCCTTCGCGATGGCGATTGGGCCACGCAAGGGATTCGGCAGGGTCGCGATTGAGCCCAACAACATTCCCTACACCGTGCTGGGCGCCGGGCTGCTATGGATGGGGTGGTTCGGCTTCAACGGCGGCAGCGCGCTGGGGGCCAACGGCCTCGCCGCCCAGGCATTGTTCACGACCAACACCTCGGCAGCCGCCGCGGGGCTGGTCTGGATGATTCTCAGCTGGATCGACGACAAGCCCAGTGTGCTCGGCGTCGTCACCGGCGCCGTCGTGGGGCTGGTCGCAATCACACCCGGGGCAGGGTTCGTGACGCCTATGGGGGCGCTCATCATCGGCGCCGTAGCGGCGCCCATCAGCTATTACGCCATCAAGTACATCAAGGGTCGCCATCTGATCGACGAATCGCTGGATGTCTTTGCTTGCCACGGCCTGGGCGGCCTGTGGGGTGCGCTGGCGACAGGGCTCTTCGCCTCCACCGCCGTGAATCCCAATGGCGCGAACGGCCTGTTCTATGGGAATCCGGCGCAGTTCGGCATTCAACTCGTCGCGGCAGCGTTGGCGATGGCCGTATCCTTTGGCGTCACCTACGGGCTGGCCAAGGTTCTGCACGCGGTAATGGGGCTGCGCGTGTCGGAGAGCGAAGAGCTCGTCGGCCTGGACATCAGTGAGCACGCCGAGCGGGCCTACGCCTAGAGAGGGATGCGATGACCAAGAAGATAGAGGCGATTATCCGCGAGGAGAAGCTGAACGACGTCAAGGACGCCCTGCGTGAGATCGGGATCATGGGGATGAACGTGGTGGAGATCCGCGGCCGGGGGCGCCAGGGCGGGATCACGTTATCGGGGCGCAGCAGCACCTACCAGGTGGACCTTCTGCCCAAGATCCAGATCAATATCGTGTTGAGCGATCACAACGTCGAGAAGACCATCGAGACGATCCGCAAGGCCGCGACGACGGGCGAGGAGGGCGACGGGATCATCTTTATCTATCCGGTCGAGGACGTGATCCGCATCCGCACGGGCGAGCGCGGTCGCGAGGCGCTACACTACGTAGGCGATATCGACAGTCGGTAGACGGCATCTCTGGCGATTGGACCAATCTGTTTTTTTGATTGGTCCAATCTTTTCCTACTATTCCTACAATGAGACCCGCACGACCGCGGCGCCTTCCTCGGGCACGACGCGCGTGCCCAGCGGCTCGACCGATGCCGCGCCACCCGTGACCGACGCCACGGCATCGACCCCACGCAGTAGCACCGACCACGGCGAGGGCGCAGCATGCTGCACCCCTACCACAATCTCGCCGCCCTCACGGCGCGCGGTGACGCGCAGCGCGGCGTCGCCGTCCGGCGTGGGCACGGTCGCCGCTGCGGTCGCGCCGTCCGCCAGCTCGAAGAGGTGGAAAGTCACGCCGTCGGCGTAGTCGTAGTCGGGCCGCTGGTCATTGGTGCCGACCGCGATGATGGACCCGGGCCGCGCCATCAGCGGCAACGATGTAAAGTCGTGGGTCTCGCGTACCCAACGCCCTCCCTCGATGACCTCGCCGGTCAGGAAGTGGGTCCACCGCCCCGCGGGTAGGTAGTAGTCGACGACGCCCTCGTGAGTGAAGACCGGCGCCACCAGCAGCGCGTCCCCGAGCATGTACTGGCGATCGAGGGTGTCGCACCCTGGATCGCCGGGGAACTCCAGGTGCATTGCACGCAGCACCGGCGTGCCGTGATCGTGCGCTTCGACGCCCGCGCCGAAGAGGTAGGGCATCAGCCGGCACTTGAGGTTGGTGAAGAACCGCAGGACGTCCACCGCCTCGTCGTCGAATAGCCAGGGCACGCGGTACGAACTCGACCCGTGGAGCCTGCTGTGCGACGAAAGCAGCCCGAAGGCGCACCAGCGCTTGTAGACATCGGCCGACGCCGTGCGCTCGAACCCACCCATGTCGTGGCTCCAGAAGCCGAAGCCCGAGAGTCCCAACGAGAGCCCGCCGCGCAGACTCTCCGCCATCGACTCGAAGGTCGCGGTGGAGTCGCCGCCCCAGTGCACGGGAAACTGCTGTCCGCCCGCCGTCGCCGACCGCGCGAAGAGCACCGCCTGCCCCTCTCCCAGCTCCTCGGTCAGAACGTCGTGGACCGTCTTATTGTACAGGAAGGTGTAGTAGTTGTGCATCTTGACGGGGTCGGAGCCGTCGAAGTAGACGACGTCGGTGGGGATCCGCTCGCCGAAGTCGGTCTTGAAGCAGTCGACGCCCATCCGAACCAACGCGCGCAGCTTCTCCTGGTACCACCTGCAGGCAGCGGGGTTGGTGAAGTCGACGATGCCCATCCCGGACTGCCACTCATCCCACTGCCAGACGCTGCCATCCTCACGCTTGAGCAGGTAGCCATTGGCCATTCCCTCGTCGAAGAGGGCTCGAACGCTCGCCGATGTAGGGGTTGATCCAAACGCAGATCTTGAGCCCGCGCGCCTTGAGCCGAGCCAACATCGCCGCAGGGTCCGGGAAGAGGTCCTCATCCCACTCGAAGTCACACCAATGGTAGGCCTTCATCCAGAAGCAATCGAAGTGGAAGACGTGGAGCGGCAGGTCGCGGTCGGCCATCCCCTGGATGAAGCTCGTCACGGTCCCCTCGTCGTAGTCGGT
The DNA here is from genome assembly GCA_963775195.1 of uncultured Chloroflexia bacterium. Classification (GTDB taxonomy): domain Bacteria; phylum Chloroflexota; class Anaerolineae; order B4-G1; family SLSP01; genus PWVB01. Next base: position 253,323 of record CAVZIC010000013.1, on the reverse strand, counting down.
GGTAAACGAGGTGGTGAGCCAGAGCCCAAAAGACCACGCCGGCGGCAGCGCCGGGCGCCCGGTCAACGCCGTGTAGCGATCCAACACCTCTTTAGGGGTTGGGCCGTAAATCACGTAATAGGTCAAGGTCTCGCCGGGCACGCTGAACTGGACGCGTTCCACCTTCTCCGAGGCGACCTCAAACGCGACCTTCTCGGGGTGAGCGACGAAGACGCCGTAGCCCCGGTTGGTCAGGTAGAACGGAATGTTCTTGTAGGCCTGCTCGCTGGCGGTGCCGCCGTCGGCGTTCCACATGTCGACGGTCTGGCCGTTCTTGACGAAGGGCGTGAACCGCTCGCCCAGCCCGTAGACGCACTCGCCGACGCCAAGTGCGAGCTCGTCCTTGATATATCGCTCGGACGCGTAGCCCTCAGGGACAGTCCATATGGTCGGCGCCCGCTCGGGCTCGTGCATCCACGGGTCCACGTCGACGATGCCCAGGCCGCGCCAGCCGCTGCCGGTGAGGACCCGTTCGCCGTCACCCTCGCGGGCCACAAACTCGACGCCCCACGCCTCGCCCTTGGCCACGCGCACGGTGAGCGCGCCGCTCGTCAGCGTCGCGACCTCGGCGTCGTTCGTGATCGTCACGTCGGACGCGCCGTCGGCCAGGATCTCGAACGCCGGGCCGCGAACACGCCCGCCCTTGAGGTGACGCGCCTCGACCCGGATGACGTTCGCCATCGGCGAGGAGTAGCGCACCGTCATCACCGGAGCGCCAAGGGTATCGCCGCGCCCGGATATCCGGTTCGTCGGCGCATGCACCGTCAGCACACCATCCCCAACCTCGGCGTCGTAGACCTGCTGTGCAAGGTGGGTCGTAAGCCCAGGACGTACCTGCCAGTAACCATTTGTGAATTTCATAGGATGCTCCCTTCGTAACTAGAGATCACCAATCTCGGCCCGGACGATTACAACGCCTCCGCCTGCGCAATGATCGTCTCGCGTCGCCGGCGGACATCTACGCCAGCTTGCTCCATCGCGAGCATCACCGCCCCGGCGACGGGCGGCACGGTGAGTCGCGTGAGCCGCGCGCCGGGCGCGACCGCCCGGATCGTCTGCAGAACGACGTCGCTCAACACCGGGCTGCCCTTGTAGAGGCTGCCGATCTGCACCACCTCGAAAGCCACGTCCTCCATCCCTAACTGGCGGATGACGCCCACCGCCAGATCGCCCAGCTCTCGACCAGACCAAGCAACCAGGTCCTGCGCAGTCGCGTCGCCCGCCTCTGCGGCCCTGAAGATCAAGGGCGCAGCATCGGTGTCGATCCGATAGCGGCCCATAAAGATCCCCTCCAACAGGTCTTCGGCGCCTTTGGCCCCGGCGTGGGCGATGAACGCCTCGGTTAGCATGGTCTCGGGGCCACGGCGTGTGAACGCGCGGGAAACGGCCCGGACGGCCTCCGGGACCAGGGTATCGGCGCCGCCGTACTCGCCCAGCATCGCCGCGCCGCCCGTTGTATGGCCAAGCCGACCGTGTGCGTCGCGTCCCCAGCAGTTGGCACCTGTCCCCGCGACAAGACCCAACCCCCACCCCGTCGTCGCACCGGCGATCAGGCCGATGACACAGTCATTGACCAGTGCCGTGGGCGCGGCTAGGCTAAGCGTCGCAAGTGCATCGAGGTGCGGCTGCCGCTCGCCGGGCCAGTCGTAGCCCGCGATACCGAAGCCCGCCCCCGCGAGGTCAGCAATCGTGATGCCCGCGGAGGACAGAACGGCGCGGGCCACATCGTTAAGCGCCGTTTCCAGCCCCTCCCAGCCGACGACCTCATAGTTTCCGGCACCCGCGAGGCCGGTTCCCACGACACGTCCACGCTCGTCGGTAATCAGCGCGTGGGTCTTGGTGCCACCGACGTCGACACCCAAGTAGTAGCTTGGCATAGGGTCCCCTCAGTTGGATAGTGGATGCTTGATGCTGGATGTCCGGTTCTGCATTGTCTGCCGAACAGATCCTGTTCGGGTCACACAACAGACGCCACCGGCAAGGCCCGATATCGGGTGGTTTCGGCGTCCAGAAAGGCCAGGATGTAGTCAATGAAGGCGCGATCAAGGGCGATGCCTAGATGGGATATCGTCCCGCGCGGAGAAGCGGTCGATCAGTCGGTTCCGAAGCTCCTCACGCGTCCGAGCCATGAGCTTCCATCACAGACACGACGACCTCGGCGCCCGCCAGCCCTTCCGACACCGTGCGCACGCGGATCTCGCCTACCTCACCGGTCGACTGCACGATCGCGAGGCACATTCCGTTGAAGGCCTGACGCTGGTGCGCCTGGAAAGAGGCGTGGCTCGCCGGATCCCCGTTGTCCACGCCGATGAGCGTGCCCGGTCCCTCAACCTCAAAGGTGACCTGGTCATCCGCCGTTGGCACAAAGCGGCCTTCTGCGTCGAGGATACGCACGGTGACGTGTGCGACGTCCCGACCGTCGGCCCGTAGCTGGGTCCGGTCGATTGTCGCCTCGGCCTTCGCAGCCGCGCCTGCGGTCGCGATCTCCTGGACACACACCACCTCGCCGTCGCGCATGCCGACCGCCTTCAGAGCGCCTGGGGCGTAGGGCACGTCCCACGCCAGGTGCAAGTCGCCGGTCGTCGCCCAGACGCGGGGCTGACGGATGTTATCGAACCAGCTCATCCTGCGGTCCATATTGGTATGGGCAAACCGGTAGCTCTTGGTGCCCCAGGAGACGCCGTTGACAAAAAGCTCGACCGTGTCGCAGTTGGAATAGCACAGCACAGGGATGACCTGCCCCTCTTGCCCCTCCCAGTTCCAGTGCGGGAAGAGGTGGAGCATCGGCGCCTCGGTCCACTGGCTCTGGTAGAAGTAGAAGCCGTCCTTCTTGAAACCGCAGAGATCGATGGGGCCGCTGCTGGCGTTCTTATGGGGCCACCATGACTCACCCAGGTAGTCGATACCCGTCCACATAAAGTCGCCGGCGACGTAATCGGACGCGCTCGTAGCCTTCCAGAGTTGCTCGGCCCGGATCATCGCCACGTTGTAAGGACGGTGCCATGGCCCACCGCCCTCGCCCCCGAGGCTATAGGCGCCGCGCACGCCTCCCACCGAGACGTTCTCGCTGCCGATCATCCTTCGCTCGGGATAACGGAAGTGATCGATGGTGTAGTAGCGCGCCCCGCGCTCCTCCCACCGGTCGACGTAGTTGTAGCCGACGACGTCCAGCGCTGCCAGGAACTCCTCGTGGGTCGGGCCACCGAATGCCCTGGGCCCCTCAATGCGATCGCAAGCCGAGGTGACAGGGCGGGTCGGGTCCTCGCGATGGCAGATGTCGATCAAGTCCTTCAGTCGCCGAACGCCTTCAGGCCGGTTCTGCTCAGGGATCTCGTTGCCGACACTCCAAAGGACGACGCTGGGATGGTTGCGGTCCCGATGGAGCATGCTGAGCAGATCCTTGGCGGCCCAGGCATCGTAGATATCGTGGTAGCCGTAGGTGTAGCGCGCCTGCTTCCACTCGTCAAAGGCCTCATCCATGACCACAAAACCCATCCGGTCGGCCATGTCGAGCAACTCCGGCGCGGGCGGGTTGTGGCTGCAGCGGATCCCGTTGCAGCCCATCTCCTTGAGGATCTCCAGCCGCCGCTCTAGGACGCGCTCGGGCACCGCGGCGCCCACTGCACCGGCATCGTGGTGCAGGCAGACTCCGTTGATCTTGACCTGCTTACCGTTGAGAACGAATCCTTGCTCGGCGTCGAAGTGCGCGACGCGCACTCCGAATGGGGTGTCACAAGCATCGACGATGCGGCCATCTCCCTCGCGGATCTCGGAACGAATTCGGTAGAGATAGGGGTCTTCGATCGACCACAGATGGGGTATGGCCAGGGCCAACATCTGGTAGGCCTCGTGGCGTTCACCGGGTGCGATGGGCTGCGACACCTCCTCGGTCGCTGCGATGGCGCCGGCTGCATCCACGACAGACGTGACCAACGTGCAGCCCCGCTCCACCGCACTGTTATTCTTGATCCACGTCGTCACGGCAACCGTCGCCAGATCCTCCGCCACCGACGGCGTCGTCACGTACGTTCCCCAGTGGTCGACGTGAAGTGAATCGGTGACCACGAGCCACACGTGCCGATAGATGCCGGACCCCGTGTACCATCGGGTATCGGGCTGCTGTGAGTTGTCCACCCGGACCGCCAGGACATTCTCACCTTCCTCGAGGAAGAGGGTCAGATCGTAGCGGAAGCTCGTGTAACCGTAGGGATGGAAGCCGAGATGGTGCCCATTGAGCCAGACGTCGGCGTTCTTGTAGACGCCGTCGAACTCGATCCACACTCGCCGGTCCATATCCTCCGGCGCCATATTGAAGTGCTTGCGATACCAGCCCACCCCGCCGGGAAGATATCCCCCGCTCTTTGCGGGCACATCCTGGCTGAAGGGCCCTTCAATGCTCCAATCGTGGGGAAGCGAGAGCGAGCGCCAGTCGCCATCGTCGTAAGCTACCTCGAGGGCAGCCTCTGCGTCTCCCTTCGCGAATCGCCAATCGCCGTCAAACAGCATTCGCCGTCTCGGGGAATCTACCACTCCGGCCCTCCTTCGGTTAGCTACACCACCTCAACCCAAACCTATCACCCGGTCCTCGGTTGCCGATTGGACAATCGCTTCCACTACCTGCGTCTGCTTGAGCCCATCGATGCCCGTGGGCAGCGGACCGTAGTCGGCCCACGATGATGGCGTAAGCGTCGCCTCTAGCACAGCGTCGACGAAGCCGTGCACGACGCGCCACCCATCCTTGGGCACGGCGAAGGCCTCCAATCCCGTCCTGATCTTCGCCCCTGCGCCCGGGAGGGGCTCGGGAGCGTGCACAAGCGCGCGGACCGGGATTCCCAACGCGGCGAGCCGCTCGCGGTGACGGAGAAGCACCTCGGGCTCGATCTTCTCACTGAGATTCGCCCGCCAGCCGTCGACCTCGCCGAAGCCGGGGATCTTGATGTAGCTCAGATACCCCTCATCCCCTGAGAAGGCCAGCGAGAACTCGACCAGGCCGTCGATGTGCTTGATCCACTCGGCCTTGATCCTGAACTTCGCGCCGTTGTCGAAGGTCAGGAACGCATCGTAGAGATCCGGCGTGTAGCCGAGCACCTTCTGCTGGGCGATGGCGTAGACCTCGCTGACCTCCGCAGGCGTCATCACCCACCTCAGGAAGTCGACTACGTGGCTGAGGAGGAAGTGGGCCGTGGAGGAGCCTGCTGCCCACTCGCGGGTTCGATTACCCCAGAGCTGGGTCGGCACCACGATGTGGTCATCAAGGTGCGCCTCGCCGTAGACAACGTCACCCAGGAGGCCCTGCTGGATCACGTAGTAGGTAGCGCGGTCCATCGCGGAGCCCCGATTGGCGTAGTTGATGAAGATGCGGGCACCGGCCTTCTCAGCAGCGGCTAACATCCGCTGCGCATCGTCGACCGTGGTCGCCATCGGCTTCTCCTGGATGATCGTTGGCACGCCGGCTTCAATGGCAGCCAACACGGGCGCTGCGTGGAGCGGATCCGGCGTGGCCACGACGGCAATATCCGGCTTCTGTTCCCTCAGCATCTCCGTGGTGTCCGTATAGACCGCGGCACCCACGGGATCCCCTACCTCGTGCGCCCTCGCCGATCGAATATCTGCCACACCGACGACGGTCACCTCCGGTCGCTCCCTGAGCAGAGTGACGTATTCGCTGCCCAGTAAGCCAAGCCCGATCACACACGCCTTAAGCTGCATCCTAGCCTCCTAATCCCACCAGGGCTCGTCTTCGGCCCGGTTACTCTTCAGATAGTCGAAATCGAGCTGCAGCCCAAGACCGGGGCGCGAGGCGACCTTCATGTACCCATCCTCGATGACCAGTTTCTCCCCGGTCGCTTCCGGTGCCTCGTCGGCGTTGCGCGTGCACTCCATCAACGGGCAGTTGAAGATCGCTGCCGAGAACTGCTGCGACGCCATGTTCAGCACGTAGCCGCTGACATTGTGGCACGAGATCGGAATGCGATAGAGCGCGGCCAGATCGGCGATGCGCTTGGCACCCGTAATACCGCCGCAGTTGATCAGGTCCGGCTGCAGTTGGTCCACGACCTGAGTCTGCAAGAAGGGCAATGCGCCTTCGGCCAACGCGATGTTCTCCCCCGTCATCAGCGGGACGCGTGTGGTCCGCCGCAGCGCCACCCAGGCGTCGGAGAACTCGGGCGCGATGGGATCCTCGAGGAAGAGGGGGTTGATGGGCTCGACTGCCGCTGCCACCTGAATTGCACTGGGTAGGTCAAGTTCATTGTGACAATGGACGATGATATCCATGTCGTCGCCCAACGCCTCACGTGCAAGCTCATAGGCGCGGGCGACGTTGCGCACCTCGCGCGGACTAATGGTCGGGATGAACTGCTGCATGTGGGCACCCAGCACGTGATGGATGTCGATCTTGTAAGCCCCGAAGCCGTGGGGATCGTCCTTGAGATCCCGTGCGCGATCACGCCACTCCTCCTTGCTGAGGAAGTCACCCCCGCGGGAATGGGAGTAGAGCTTAATACGGTCGCGGAACGGGCCGCCCAGCAGCACGTGTACCGGTTGGCCCAGGATCTTGCCCGCCAGATCCCAGAGCGCGATGTCAATCGCGCTGACGACGCCCATTACACGCCCGCGCTGCGGGTAGGCGTAGAACATGTTGTGGAAGTGGACCTCGATCGCAAGCGGATCCTTGCCGATCAAGCCCAGATGCGGCAATCGCGGTCCCTCGAGCGCAGCAATCGCGGCGCGCACGAACGGCCCGCTACCGTGACACGGCCCATAACCGGCAATCCCGGCGTCGGTCTCGACTCGCACGAGTGTGGCCCCCCGCCGCTGCTGCACCGCCTTGATCGCCGTGATCTTCACCTGTCCACTCGCCGATGCCATTGTGTCGTTCATTGGTTCACTCATCCTTTCCCTCCCCTAACCTTGCGAAGGTGGCCAGAGCGGACTCAGGCTGAGCCTCCCAAGGTCTGCGCTCTAGCTCGCTGATTCTTCATTCACCGATTCTGATTCTCGGGCACCGCGCCACCAACTTCTCGTTCAGCGTGACGCCCAGACCTGGCCCCTCGGGCACCGGCATATCCCCGTCCCTGATTTGCGTGTCAAGCGGTTCGTTCACCAGTTCGTAGGCGATGGCGTCGCGGAAGGGCACCATCTCCTGGACCAGGAAATTGGTCGTGCAAGCATCGATCTGGGCCGCGGCAGCGGTGGCGATGGGACCATGACAGTTGTGTGGCTGGATGTGGAGATCGTAGGTCTCGGCATATGCCGCGATCTTTTTCACCTCGGTGATCCCGCCGGCGAGCCCGATATCGGGCTGCAGGATGTCGATGACCTGCTGCTCAATGTACTCGCGAAACCCGTAGCGAGTGTAGAGCCGCTCGCCCGCCGCTATCTTCAAGGGCACGTTGTCGGCGACCTTCTTCATGCAGGCCACGTTCATCGCGTCGACAGGCTCCTCGTAGAAGTAGGGATCGAGATCGACGAGCCGACGCCCCATCTCGATGGCCGACGTAGGGCCAAACCAGCCGTGGCACTCGACCATGATGTTGACATCGGGGCCTACGGCATCGCGGACGGCCTTCACCCGCGCATAGGCCAGATCGGCGCGCCAGGGCTCAAGGACCCGCTCGTGGTCCGCGCGCCCGGCCCCGCGGGGTGCGAAGAACGGGTTGAATTTGAGACCGTCGTAGCCCAACGCGACAACTTCGGCTGCGATCTCGCCGAAGTCCTCGGGCATCACGGGCACACGATTGTTGCCCGGGGCCCACTCTCCGCTGTACCAACCGTTAGCGTAGACGTGGATGCTGTCACGGACCTTGCCGCCCAGCAGATCGTAGACCGGGCGGTCGAGCGCTTTCCCCTTGATGTCCCAGAGCGCCTCGTCGATCGTGCTCATTCCGCCATACACCACGGGGCCGCCGCCCTGTCCCCAGAAGGTCCGGCGATAGAGCTTATGCCACATCGCCTCGATGAGCATCGGATCGGCACCGATTACGTACCGGCCCACCATCTCCCGCATCATCTCGATGGCGGCCTGCCTGCCCACGCCGTAGGCCAGCGGGAACTCCCCCAACCCGTAGATCCCCTCGTCGGTGATCAGGCGAAGGATGATCGGCGGCTTCCAACGATGTAGATCAACGTCATAGATGTCGGCTGCAATGACTTTCACGAGCGTAGACTCCCTTCCTTAGCCCTTCCCTGCACACCAACGCAGTACGTTTCCAAGCAAGACCTGGTAAGTGGGCGCCAGCCATACGTCGGTATTGTGCCCAGGAGTAAGCACGCAGACACGGCCCGCACCCTCGGTGCGCGTCCAGCCACCTGGCTGCGTGCCGTGCTCCGAGGTCGTGGTGAGGAAGATATCCGTGGTGCCCTCTTCCATCGCCATATGATAGTGTTCGTCCATAGCCGTGAAGGAAGTGACACCCACCGTCAAGGGATGCCCCGCTTCAGGTGTGACAGTGACAAGGCACTGCGCCGGGTGCTGCACAAAGGTGCCACCGAGCAGCGGACGCAGAATCTCGGTATCCCGGTAGACGGTGCCGGAATGGGTCGCCAGCAGACCACCGCCTGCGACCACATAACCGTGGAACGCCCGCTCTACCTCGGGCGTCGCCCAGGGCGACTCGTGGGCTTGGGTCACGTATTTCGATTTGCTCAACACGACGACCGGGTACTGCGCCATCTTCTCGGCGGACCATTCCGCCGCGTCGTCAATCCAGTCGAACTCGAAGCCGTTGGCGGCCAAGGGCGCCAATCCCTCGTGTACAACGCTGCCGGGATGCCAGTAATCGTCGCTGATGACCAGAACGCGCATGTGATGATCTCCTATGTGAGTATATTGGAACGTTTGAAAGTTGGCAGGTTTGGACGGTATCGGTCCGCTGATAGACGGAGGATTCACAGAAGAACTCCGATGGCCCGCACGAAGGCGCGCAGATCGTCGAGGTTCTCATGAAGGATCGTGTAGACGCGTTCGTAATCAACGTCCCAGTACATGTGGACCAGCATATTGCGAAAACGGGCCATCTGCTGGAGACGCCGGGCAAGCTCTTCAGAGATCATGCCCGCATCCCCCAGAATGGCGAAGCACTCCGCATAGGCCTCAGGTGCACGGTGAACGGCATGAGCACTCACATGAAAACAGAGCTGGATTGCGGCCTCGATGGCGACCAACAGACGATAGCTGGCGATGTCCAGCGTGTCCTGGTCGGCGAGGAACATCTCGCGAGGCAGTGCGGCAAGTTCGTCAAGGCGCTCCAGCGATTCCCGGATATCGTCGAAGCGCCCCTGAACCAAATTGGTGTTCAGTGCCACGAGGTCATCGCCTCCTTGAGCGCAGCTTCATACAGTGGTTTGATGTCGAGATACCGGCTGACCGTTGTGGCGGTCCACTCTGTGCGCAAAGCGTCGTCCCGGTTGGTGAGTAACAACCCCGTGCGAAGCACCTGATAGCGGAACCCAAGCGGTGCAGCATTGAGCGCGCGAACGTCGACGAGAGGATGACGTTGGATAAGGAGATCTGCAAAGACGACCGCTTCCACCGAGGTCGACAGGTCGAGCGTCCGCCGGCTCATCTCGAGGTCGCTCAAGCCCACGAAGTAGACGGCGACATCGATGTCGTGGAACGGGCCCTTCGTCACGAACGACCCGTGAACAAAGGAGAACGCGATGTCAGATTCGGCAGTCAACGCCTGACCAAGTGCCTCACGGACTTGGTCACGCCGAGCCTGTGAATAGTAGAGGAGCGACTCTACACATGTAGACATATCTCTACAATACGCTTGACACCCGCGTTCGTCAACTGATGGATATCGCGACAAGGCGCAGTCGCAGCGACGTGTCAGCACGCCTCTGCGACCGCAGCCTTTCCTTATCAGACGCCGCCGAGACGACGCTAGGTATGCCCCCAGCGAAAGAGGCGGAACATGTGCGGCCCAACCTGGGTCGTGATGCGGGTCTGGCCCGTGGGCTGCTCGCGCCAGTCCAACACCGGCTCGCCCTGCAGCACCTCGCCGGTGAGCAGGTCTCGCACTTCGCTCACGCCCTCACTCGCCACGATTGTGACGTCCGTCACCTCAGGCAGGAACGACTCGACGATGAACGTGTCATTGTCGTAGGCGAAGAACGCCACCTGCGCCGGCGCGTCGACGCGGACAGGCAGGTCCGCCACTACGACCGCGCGAATACGGGCCAGCACCGCCTCAGGCAACTTATAGAGATCATCGAAGTTGTCCGGGATTGTGAGAACGTAGAGCACGCCGGACGCGTAGGCAGCCGAGTGGAGTACGGGGTGGCCGGTTGTCTCCGTCAACCCCGAGATCTCCTCCCACGAGTCGTTGGTCATATAGCGGATGTGAGGGATCAGGATCGGCGCATCGGCCTGCACCCTGGTGCGCCAGCCCATAAGATACTCCTGCACGGTCGCCTTGGCCCCCGTCACCTCCAACTCGACGATATCCTCGATCGTGTGGCCGGGCTCACCACCCTGCAATGCGCCATAGAGCCCCGAGGTCACGACGACGTTCTTGCCATCGAGCAAGTGTTCGGAGATCCTGGCAACGATGTCGCGATCGGCTTTAGCTACCTCGGTTAGCAGCACGGTGTTTGCCTCTGCCGGGAAAGTAGGCTGCAGGGCGATGGGGATCCCTAGCATCCCTAGATAGTCGTGCAGGAAGTCCTCGCCTTCGGCGTGGAAGGGCCGATAGCTGGCAACGCCTATCGGCTCGCCCAGCTCACCCACGATGGCGTCGACGCGCTCGAAAGCATGGCCTGCGGCCAGCGCGAGCGTGGCGTCCCCGGACAGGGAGCCGTCGGCCTGGCGGTGCTCCTCGACCATCTCGTCGAAATCCACGCCGATGCCCCAACTGCGCGGCGTGGCAGGCCGGTCGCCCTGCCACGCCGCACGCTGCGAGGGCTGGACCGGCGTTTGCAGCGAGCGGAAGTCAAAGAGCATGATCTCCGGCGCCTTGCTGAAGGCGGTCAGCCAGAGCTGTTCGGCGTAGCGGTCAGCCGTGCTCGAGCCGAACGGGTCCACCCAGCCGCCACCGTTGCGACCAGGAGCGATGGCCTCAAAATAGCGGACAATCTGGTAGCTCTCATAGGGCTGAAGGTGTTGGTTGCTCAGCACAGCATCGCGTGTCTCCGTGCCGGTGTAGATGCCGTCGAAGATTGCGGGCTGGAGCTCCAGGTTGAAACCAAGAGCGTGGAAGTGCGGGTACCAGTTCGGATACTTGATCGTGACGTGCACGTCGGGATTGATGGCCTTTGCCGGACCGACCACCAAGTCGCGGGCGGCCCCAGCCATCAGATCCAGACGATAGTCGGTCCAGGTGCGGTCCCCCTTAGCCTCGATACAGGCCGGACACTTGCAGTTGGTGAAGAAGAAATCGTCGAGGAGGAAATCATCGAAGAGGCTCGCCGTGTACTCGGCGATCTCTTTGACCTTGGCCCGCGACTCGGGCCGGGTGTAGCAGTAGGTCTGGAAACGATTGCGCTCCATAATGGTGAAGGTGATGCCGCCGGACGTGTGCACACCGCGGTCGGCGAAGAACTGCCGCGCGGCCCTGATGGTGGCTTCGTCGGCTATCAGCGTGTCGCGATGCGTCTCCAGATAGACCCTGTCGACCTTGAGATAGCGCTGCATGACGTCAAAGCGTGCCGCCAGCGAGTCCAGATCTGCCATCTCCCGCACCTCGTACGCGCGGGCATAGATGGCCACATTGAAGTTTCGGTAAGAGCCTGTAGCCGTGATAGGTGACGAGACGTTCATCTGACGAAGACCTCCATCCTGCGGGTAAGTTGGCCTCCCATCCTCCAAGGACGGGCATTCGGGTGTTTCCACGTTCAGACGTGCTGACGTAGAAACGTGCAAACGTCTCTAGTTTACACCTCTGTCACCCAGGGTACAATTGAGCGTGAGGTGAGCGCTTGAGCATCAACACAATTACCGAACGTCTGACAACGCAGCCGAGGACACGATTTGTGGCCTTCGGTTCATCGAATACCGAGCGGCGCATTCACGGGCTGCACTGGTTTGATTGGCTGGAACTGGGCCTGGCCCAGACCTATGGCCGGAGGCACCACTTCATCAACGCAGGTGTCGGAGGTGACACCACGCGCGACCTCTTGGCGAGGTTCGATGGAGATGTGGCGCTCTACCAACCCCACGTCGTCTTCGTGACCATCGGCGGCAATGACGCGAAGCCTGACTCGGGCATCGACGAAGAAACCTTCCAGGCCAATCTACGGGAACTCGAGAGACGAATCCGAGACCTGGACGCGATCCCCGTCTTCCAGACCTACTATGCTGCCGACGTCGAAGGGCTTGGCCCGGCACATGGCACGCGTTTTCTAGCGTTCATGACGGTCGTTCGCCGGGCGGCACTGGGAACAAGCTCAATCCTCGTCGACCACCATCGGCGTTGGGAACCGCTGCGCCAACAGCACGTCGATCTCTATCGCGAGCTAATGCAGGACCCGCTTCACGTGAACCCCCTGGGCAATATGCTCATGGGCCTCGACCTGATCCGGGCCTTTGGCGCCCAACTTGCCGAGGAGCAGGCCACATTCTGCGCGCGCGGGCTACTCTTTCAGAGAATCCTTGACGCATTGACGTAGACGCGCTGGGTGTGCTCCAGTAGAGCGCCCATCACGATCGTGAGGATGCGGCGCCTGCGCGCCACAGGCCGGCGCCAACTGACGCTACTACAGGTTGGACTCGGGAAGTCGTCGGCGCACGAAGCCCAGGAACTGCCGTAAGGCGGCGTAGGGATCATCCGAGAGGTTACTTTCCACAACAACCTGTTCGTTTCCGTCGTGAAAGTGCTTTGGGAATGTCGCAATCTCCGGATGGTCAGGCGCGTTGTCGTAGCGGTGGAGCAGACCACGTTTGGCGCGTTGCTCCCAGTGGTAGGCATACCGTTGCAGATCAGGCGACAGCCAAATGTCTATCACTGTCCCATCGCGCACGTGTAGTCGTAGTTTCAACGGCACAGCAGCGCGTCGCCCAATCAGCTCCGTGTGATCGATGATATCCGCAAACTCAGACCGTGCGATCTCAGCCAGCGCCTCGTACATCAATCGCTTTGGCGCTGCCAGTAATCCAGCCGATCCCGATAGGACTCAAGGTTCTGCCACTCAATGAGTTCTTCCCAGGCCGGATGGCTGTGGATTTCGCCGCGCTCGATCTTGCCTTCAAGCTCCGCTGTGGTCTTCACACTGTAACGGTCCTGAAAATCGGCAATATCCATCTGCACAAGCCGAAGCTCACGCTCCAGGAACGCATCGATACTGCGCTCGAGCAGGTCGTCCGGCGAGAGGTTCAAATCGTCAGCAAGTTTCTCTACAGCTGTCGCCATCGCGTTATCCTCATTCTTGGGAATGCTTATCCAGATTATATCATCCGACGGCATTGGGACGATGTGCCGATCGCATATCGACCAAGGCACCACACCGCTAGAAGTCTCTTACTGACCCATCGAGCGCATCCAACCTCGGCTGCAGCGTCGGCGTAAAGGTTTTCGATGCCGCCAACGCCTCGTCAAACGTGATGCCCAGCCCGGGTCCCTCGAGCGGCAGCGCGTAGCCATCCACGACCTGGGGGTACGGCCCCACCACATCGGTCTCGCCCGCTCCGTTGACCCATGGGGCCTCGATCAAGGCGACGTTGGGAATTGCCAGGGCAGCGTGCAGCGTTGCCGCGGTCCCCAGCGGACCTGCATTGTTGTGAAGAATGAGGCTCTGATAGTAGGTCTCGCCCATTGCCGCGATCTTGCGCACCTCAGTGATCCCGCCGCAGTGACAGACGTCGGGACGCAGGTAGTTCACGTACTGGTTGACGATCAGCTCACGGAACTCCCACTTGTTGTGGTAGCGCTCGCCCGTTGCCAGCGGCAGCGTCGTCGCTGCCCGCACCTGTGCGAGTGCCTGAGGGTTCTCATGACGCACGGGATCTTCGATCAGAAAGGGATGATAGAGCTCCACGCGTTTTGCCAGCTCTACCGCCCACTCGGGGTCGTACCGTCCATGGCATTCCAGGATGATATCGATGTCGTCGCCCACAGCCTCACGGATGGCGGCGAGGTACTCGACCTGTTGCTCGACCGCCAGCCGGTGATCGTGGAGGTCCTGATCATCATAGGTGTGAAAGCCGCGGAACCGAATCGCCGTGATGCCCCTGGCAACCCGCTCGCGCGCCTGCTCGGCGATCTCCTCTGCCGACCGTCCCGTGACGTGGCCATAGACCCGCACCTTGGTCCGCGCGAGCCCGCCCAGCAACTGGTAGACCGGCATGTCGTGGGCTTTTCCCTTGATGTCCCACAGTGCCATGTCGATAGCGCTGATCGCTGCCCCCGTCGCAGGCCCACCGCGATAGAATCGGCGGCGGAAGCAGGCCTGCCACAGGTACTCAATGCGCTCAGGATCCTCGCCAATGAGGTAGGGCGTGAGGTCCTCAAGCATCCCATATGAGGCGTGCGGCAGGAAGTGATTGGTCGCCTCGCCGTACCCTGTAATTCCGGCATCCGTCTCGACCTTGAGAAAAACCGCATTGCTGCGCACATCCGAGGTAAGGTAATGCTCAACTTTGGTGATTTTCATCCATGGCTCCCGTTTGCGTATCGTGGGACAGATATGTCGGTACCGGATGAGCACTTTGAGCTCCGTAGAAGAGCCCAAAGCGCCGCACTACGCCGGCGAGGTGCGCGGTCGTGTGACCCGCTCCAGCGCATCAAGGATCGACGTCGCCTCCGCCGCGGACGAGCCACACATCTCGGGATCAGGGCGCAGGTGGACGCATACTGCGGGCCGTTCGGGGCGTCCGAAAAGGCGACACTGATTGTCCGATGTCAACTGGACGCAGCGCACGCCTGCCGGCTTGCCACTCGGCATGCCTGGGATCGACGACGTGATCGACGGGGCGATACAGCATGCCCCGCAGCCTACGCGGCACTGCAAGCGATGCGCTCCTGTACATAGTCTGTCACCGCCCGAATCGCCGCCTCACGTTCGCAGTCGCGGAACATCTCGTGCTCGGTCCTTTCAAACCACACGATACGCTTCTCATCCCCAGGTGTCGCAATAGCATTCAGCACGATCTCAGCGCTTTCCGGAGCGACGGTCGTATCGCCACGGCTCTGAAGGATCCGCGTTGGCACCGTCACCTGCGGGAGACGCTGCCGGGCCTGGCGTGAGAAGTCCAGGAACTCTGAGATGGCCGACATCGGCGCCCACAAGTAGTTGGTGTCGTACTGAGCCAGGGAAGGATCCGCGTACACCGGCGGAAGGTTCCACCTCTTGAGCACCCGTTGCAGGACCGGCTTTAGAAAGCTCAAAGGGCGCCCGGGGGCAAGAGGCGAGGCCAACTGAACGGCAGGTGCTGCCAACACGATGCTGTCGACGACATTCGCGTAATCCGCAGCCAGGTTGATCGCGACGAGGGCCCCCATACTGTGACCCACGACGATGATCCTCTCGGCCTCGGTCAGGAGGTCATGCAGGGCCGCACGCCCATCGTCCACCCAATCCTGCCAGCACACGCCCTGGAGTGCATCCGGTGTCGGGGCACCGTGTCCGCGCAACACAGGCATGCGGACAGGTAGACCCAGCGGCTCTATCGCGTCCGCGATGCCACTGACACAGGCAAGGCTGGACGTAAAGCCGTGCGCGATCAAGACACCGAGAGGATGATCAGCCATCTATGCCTCCTCACGCCAATATCGTGACTGCTGCTGTGATTGGAGAATGGGATCAGGTCTGGCTTGCCTACATTGTAACACGACGGAGTGTGGTGCAAACGCAGTTCGCACGATGTGATAGAATAGTCCCGAACAACGCTGATACCGCTCATAGGCGACAATGCCTCCAGCCAATCACAGTCGGACCAGGACGCTGTTGTCCGCAGCGAGCATCGCATTGCGCATCGCTGCGGGAGGATTCGTGCTGATTCTCGCTGTCCGGATTGGCTCGGAACTCTCGCGGACACTCGACGCCCCCGATGTGCAGGCGGTCGCCACAGCCTTGCCAAGCTTACCCGCCTCGGGGCCACCTATTGCCCCATCGCCTTCACCTTCCGCTCGGGCGACCCCGTTCGCGACCTCGCCCTCTGCAGCCATCACTGCCACGCCCGAGCCGGTGTTAGCCACGCCGCCACCGGTCGCGACACCATCCGTGCCGCGCCTCGTCGCGGGCAGGGATGGTGTCAACGTACGACTGGGACCAGCGACAACCTTCGATAAGATTGGCTTCCTGGAGCCGGGC
Organism: uncultured Chloroflexia bacterium; assembly: GCA_963775195.1. Taxonomy (GTDB): domain Bacteria; phylum Chloroflexota; class Anaerolineae; order B4-G1; family SLSP01; genus PWVB01. The sequence continues at coordinate 237,036 of CAVZIC010000013.1, read as the reverse complement.
CAGGAAGCGACGGTAACGGGATGGAACAACGGGTGGTGGCAGATTGTATACCGCGGTCAGGTCGCGTGGGTCTCCGGTGCATACGCTGACGCAACCGGGGCAGACCAGATCGTCGAGCCTATGCCGCCTACGGAGAACAGTGACCCAGGAGAACCGAGTCCGCACTTGGTGGCAGGCGACAACGGCGTCAATGTTCGACTTGGCCCGGGCGTTGTCTTCGACCAGGTTGGACATCTGGAACCGTCTGCCGAGGCGCCGGTTATCGCAAGGAGTCAGGGCTGGTGGCAAATCGCCTATATGGGCGGGACCGGATGGGTCTCAGGTCAGTTCGTCACGGCACTCGACGCCGAAACCGTGCCAGAGGTCGGACCGCCCCCCACCCCGCAACCCACACCGACGCTGCCACCTGCCCCTGTGTGGGCCATCGACGAAGACCACTGGATCGATGTAGACCTATCGGAACAGCGTCTCACCGCCTATCGCGGTACCATCCCTGTCCAGAGCTACCTCGTCTCAACGGGGCTTCCGCAGACACCCACTCCTCTCGGGCAATACCGCATCTGGATCAAGCTGCGCTACGACGACATGGCCGGGGAGGACTACTACATCAAGGACGTTCCCTGGGTGATGTACTTTCACGAGGGCTATGGGCTCCATGGCGTGACGTGGCATGCGAATTTCGGCCACCCGATGAGCCATGGCTGTGTCAACCAGCCTAACGATATGGCGGAGTGGCTCTACAACTTTGCCGACGTAGGCACACTCGTGAACATCCACGAGTGAGATGCAACCACGCACAGTTACCGATCCGCCCCACGCTCCAACATCTCAATAGCCCTCTTCAGCCGCCGGAACCGCAGATGGATCACGATACCCAGCCCAAGGGGAACCGTGCAGAAGATTGCGTATGCTACAACTAGATAGATCGGCATCGCACCGCTTCCTCAGGCCTCTTGCGCTAACTGCAGCGCAGTCAGACGATCACGTGCCAGCGCAAGCCGGATCCGCTGGCGCAGCAAGGTTGCATAGACCAAGGTGAAGGCGCCCAACGAGACGAAGAGCGTCTGCACCATCTTGGGCGTCATAGCCATTCCCTCCGTGGAGATGACCTGGGGATGAATTGTACGCCACCACCGAATCGCGAACCACGAGAGGGGCACCGTGATAAAAGCGACAATGCCGTACACGGCGGCGAATCGCGCCTCCTGGCCAGGACTGTTCACCGATCCACGCAGCATCACATAGGCAACATAGACCAGCCACTGCACGGCTGAGATCGTCAGCCGCGGCTCCCAGGTCCAGTAGACCCCCCAGACCGGGCGCGCCCACAGCATCCCTGTGAGCAATGTCATCGAGATGAAAGCTAGCCCCACCTCGGCCGAGGAGAATGCGGCGATGTCCCAACGTCGGTCCCCGCGAATCAAGTAGACGACACTTGCCAGGAAGGTCACGAAGAACCCAAAAAAGCCCACCCAAGCTGAAGAAACGTGGAAATAGAAGATGCGCTGCACCTCGCCCATCGTCGCCTCGCGGGGCGCATATCCAAAGACCATCCACATCGCTCCGAGGAAGGCAGAGGCACTCAGGATGGCGAGGACGCCACCAACCCATCGTTTGCCCCCCAGGATCATCGTACCACTTGCCATGTCATCTAGGCCTCCAGAATGGTCTCGAACGTCATGAGTGAGGCCGCCGCGATCAGCAGATCGTAGACGACCAGCAGGCGGGTCCATCCGCCCAGCTCCGCCCACCGCAGTCCGTCCAGCAGACCGCCGGTCGCCCGAACTGCTGCGATCAGCAGCGGGACGACCAGGGGCAGCAGCAGAACAGGCAACATGACCTCGCGTGCACGGGTGTTCACCGCAATACCGGCCAACAGCGTGCCCACGAGTGCATAGCCGACGGTACCCAGGAGCAGTATAGCGAGGACGCCGGCGCTGAACAGGTTCACATTGAATAGAATCGTGGCCAGTGGCACCAGCACAACCTCGAGTGCCAGCATCATGGCGAGGTTACCCAGAGCCTTGCCCAGCAGGATGACGGTTCGATCGGCAGGTGTCAGCAGCAGGCCGTCCATCCCACCCGTCTCGTGTTCGCGGGCCATCGACCGGCTCAAGCCGAGCGTCCCGGCAAACGCGATTGTCGTCCACAGTACTCCGGGTGCAGCCGCGCGCGCGACCGGCCCCCGCAGATCGAGAGCAAAGCTAAAGATCAGCATCGCCAAGAAGGCAAAGACGAACATCGCGCTGAGGATCTCGCGGGTGTGCAGCTCGGCGGCGAGGTCCTTCACGATGACGGCTGCCACCTGCCGCAGGTAGCCGGCATTGCCCTTCAAAGGCCTGTCCTGAGCGAAGTCGAAGGAAGGGGGACACCGGTCTGCAGGCACCGGGAGGGGTAGGCTCATGACGTCGGCCCGCGGTCGCTGCACCAACTCCCGGTACAGCGCCGGGAACCCAGCAGGATCCGTCACGACATTATCATATACGATGCGTCCACGATTGAGTATCACGGTACGGCGCCCGTCCACGGCCATATTTCCAAGGTCGTGTGACGTAAGTAGAAGCGTCCTTCCCTCCTCGGCCAGTTCCGCCAGGAGCGCCGTGAGCGCATCCGCAGCCACCGGATCGAGCCCCGTATAGGGTTCGTCAAGCAGGAGCAGCCGCGGCCGATGGAGGACGCTGCGGGCCACTGCGAGACGCTGCTGCATCCCGCGCGAGAAGGTGCGGACGAGGTCATCGCGCCGATCTGTCAGGTCGACACGCATCAAGAGCTCGTCGATGCGGGATTCCGCATCCGCCAGACCATAGACTCTGGCATAGAAGCGGAGGTTCTGCTCCGCCGTGAGATCATCATAGAGAAGGGTGCGATGAGAAAGGTAACCGATCTGACGCCGCACATCTGCGCCCGCCTTCGCGGGATCGAGGCCCGCGACGCGGACTGCACCCTTGGTGAGCCCGGACAGCGTGGCCAGGATCCGCAACAGTGTGGTCTTGCCCGCCCCATTGGGCCCCGCAAGGACCACGAACTCACCATCCCTCACGTACAGGTTGACGCTCGACAGCGCGGTACGCGGGCCGAAGGACTTGCCTAGATCGGTGATTTCAAGCATGTTGGATCAACCAAACTGGACACCGCCGTGCACGTGCAGCGCCGCTACTGCGCCGCCGCCTTACGGACCTCACGTGACAGCCTGCGAATGAGTACGGCACGCTCCCGTTGGTAAGCCTCGGCATCGAGATCACCGCGGTGGTAGCGGTCTTCCAATGCGACCACCTCAGCCACTGTTGCCTCGGCGGACTCAGGCAGGGGTGGCAGCGGCGATGCTACACTCCAGACCCTGTAGGCCGCGATTCCTCCCACAACGAGGGCGGCGGCCCCAAGTCCGGCCTCTAAACCTGCGTTGCGGGCGCGGGGCGTCGACGTCGCCGATGATCCATCACTGACCGCCTGGGTGGCCGTCGCCTCCTGGGGTACCATCCGCAGTGTCAAGGGAACGCCGGCAGCCAGCGGCCCGGCGGTATAGGAGGCAGCCGTCCCCATCTGTGTATCCATCAGCCCGTTGAATACGATGCCGTCGCCCTCGACCCCCACATCACTCCCGCTCACAATGATGACTACTGACTGTATCGGGACACCTAGCGACCGCGTGAGGACAAGACCGTCGTAATAGGGAAGATCATAGCTGAAGTCCGCCTCAACCGTCGCCGTACCCGGTGGAATCGGCAGCGTGTCAGCAAAATGGTTCACGTCGCCAACGTACCGCGCACCCAGGCCGGGACCGTTGAAACTCATCGACCCGGCGCCAGCAGGCGCGGTGAACGCGACCGTGGTCAGAACGCCGGTACCCCCCAGCGGCGTGCCCAGATAGGTCCGGTTGCCCGTGTTGCCGATCAGATAGTATTCCGCGACCTCGACCCGATCTCCTTGTGGCACGAGGAATAGATGCGCCTGGTCCACCTGGATCGTGGACGCATCGCCGCCAGGTTCGTAGATATGGATGATAGTTGAGGCATCCGACGCGCCATCGAAGGTGCCGGCCTCAGAGTAATAGGCGACGTCCTCGTGGATCACACGGGCCAAGTAGTCGTTCCCCACCTCTCCGCCAAGCCCCTCGAAACGAAAGGTTCCGTCAGACGCCAGCGTGGTTGTGTAGGTCGAGGTCCACGTGTCACCGCTAAAGAATTGCAGGGTTACCGCCGCCCCAACAGGCAACATCCCATCGGGCGTACCGTTAATGACCTCACCGACGAGCGTCGCCCCATCCGGTGCCTGCGCCGCAACACCACCGACCCAGACGAGGCTCATCACGAACAACAGGCAGGTGAGCCATATCCACCTGTTCCACCGAGGCTTGCGGTCGATCAACGCCTCCGAACTAATCCGTATCATACCGCGTCCCCCTTGACGAGAGGTTTGCCGCATCTTGGACAGAACATATGATCCGGCTCCACACGTCGGCCACAATGAGGGCAGAACTGCATAGGCTCGTCGCTACCCGGCAATCCGGCATCGCCCGGCTCCGGCGTGGACAGGTCGACCAGAGGGTTCGCCTCTCCCTCGAAGCCCACGTCCGGGGCGGACGAGCCCAACGCACGGGCCTGGCTGACCCACGCCTCGATAGTCCCTTCGACATTGATCGCAACGCGCCGAAAGGGCCGCGCGATGTAGGCCGCGACCACGGAGAGAATGGCCAGACTGACCAGAACTGTGCCCAAACTCATATTGTCCACCTACCCTATTCGCTTTGGGAGCCGAGCAAGTCGGCCAGCTCCGCCGTCAGCGTCTCGGCCGTCACCGGACCAATGTGTAGATACGCCAGGTGCCCTTCGGGATCCACGACGAAGGTCTCCGGTATGCCTGTGATGCCGTAGGCCTTGGCAATCTGGTCCCCAATGTCCAAGCCGATGGGGTACGTCGTACCGTATTCGGCCAATGCTTGCTCCACGGCCGCAAGGTCATCTCGATACGCGATTCCCACGTACGCAACGCCCTGACCGCTGAAGGCCTGCCAGACCTGCTCCAAGTCCGGCATCTCCTCCTGGCACGACGGGCACCAGGAGGCCCAGAAGTTGACCACCGTCACCTGCCCACGAAGCTGCTCAAGCGAGACGGTCGAACCATCAAGCATGGTGAGCCGGAAGTCCGGCACCGGCTGCCCTACGAGGGGCCGCCCCCCTCCTTGGTTGGGATCCACGCCGTGGGGAACGCCCCACATTGCCCAACCCCCGCCTGCGAGCAACACCACACCCGCAGCCAGAACAATGCCGTTCATAGCTCGACTCCGCAATCGAGGCCAGAACGCCAGTGCCCCCCCTGCCATGAAAATCAAACCGCCCAACCAGAGGAAATTCACCAGTGGATTCACGACGATCTTGAATGTCGCGTCGGTTCCGCTATCGGACCATCCCGAAAGGATGAGGTAAAGATCCTCTTTGACGCCGGGCGCCAATGCGGGGACGGTGACCGACTGGTCGGAGTTGATGTAGTTGTTGAGTCTCGGCGCAAGACCGGCGATATAGCCACCGTCTCGATAGACAGAGACGGATGCCCAGACACTGCTGTAGTCATCGACAAACTCCTGCTGCAGATTGTCGTAGACGAGTGTGTAGTCACCGATCTCGACAGGCTGAGCCAGCGACAGTGTACGTTCTGCCTCGAGCGGGTACATGCGGCTCCCGATGACACCTACTGCCATGAGAATGACACCCACGTGGACAAGATACCCACCATACTTCCGGCGCTGCAAGCGAAAGAGCCTCCCCAGCGCATTGAGGGGCGCTTCGCCGGTATGCTTGCTGCGCTCCACCGCTCCCTGAGCCAGCTCCGCCAGCGTCGTCGCACCGGCAAGGCCAATGATACCGAATCCTACCAAGGAGGCCGGAAGTGTGAACCCGGCAAGCGCAGCACCGGCGGGAATGCTGACGGCCCCCAGGCCAACGAGCCATGCGCGCGAACGCAACCGGACCAGGGTCGTCGCGGCTCGCCCCAGCAGTGGGCAGAGCCCCAACAAGAGCACCAGCGCCCCAAACTGCGGTCCCGTGACACGGTCAAACCATGCGGGACCTGCCTCGAAACGCTGCGAGGCCAAGGCCTCGGTCAGGGTCGGCAGTAAGCTTCCTACCAGGACCGAGAGGGTCAGCATAGAGAACAGCACCAGGGTCAGAAAAAACAGACCATCGCGTGACAGCAGTCGCTCGAACGTGTGTTCGCCCCGCAGAAGCTTCCGGCGACTGTAGAGTAAGCCCAGCGATCCCACCAGGGTCACTCCGATGGCAGACAGGAAGTAGCTGCCCAGGTTAGATGCAGCATATGCATGTACCGACTGGATCATGCCGCTACGCGTGGCGAAAGTCCCGAAGAGCACCAGCGTGAACGAGGCGATGGCCAGTGCGAAGTTCCAGACCCGAAAGCCGCGTCTCTCGTCCTGCATCACGGCCCCGTGCAGCAGCGCTGTCGTGGTCAACCACGGCAACAGTCCGGCGTTTTCCACGGGGTCCCACCCCCAGTAGCCGCCCCATCCCAGCACGTCATACGCCCAGCGCATCCCCAATAGAAGTCCAAGCCCAAGCCCGAGCCAGGCTAACAGGATCCAGCTCCGCAGGCCGCGCGTCCACCCCTCAACCCTCCGCGTGACGAGCGCCGCTAACGCAAAGGCGAAGGGCACCGCCAATCCAACGTAACCGATGTAGAGAGCCGGAGGATGGAAGATCATGCCCGGGGTGACGAAGCAGCGGGTTGAGGCCCTGCCCATCTATAGGGACCGGCGACAGTGAGGCAAAAGGGTTCGACAGAAAGAGCGTCACACCGACGAAGAAGACCGTGATAACATTGAGAAAGACGGTCGCCCACGGTACCAACGGCCGGGACTGCTCCGCAGGGCGGGTGATAGCCAACGCAGCAAAGAGCGCCTGAAGCGCGCACCACAACAGCAGCGAACCTTCTTGTCCCGCCCACACCGCCGAGATCTTGAGATAAGCCGGGATGACGGTCGAGGAGTGCTCAGCAACGTAGCGCACAGAGAAATCGTTGGTGAGAAAGGCGACCAGCAGCAACAATAGGGTCCCCACCAACAGCCAGGCCAATGCCACAGTTCCGTGGCGAGCACTCTGCGCCCAACGCGCATCGCGACGGTGGATTCCCCAGAGGGCAGCGAACGCCGCATACACGGCGACGACTGCGGAGAGTATGAGTAGATTCTGCCCAATCTCAGCGACCATCTAGCCTCCCGTCTGCTCCGGAATCTCCGCTTCGTAGCGCGTCGGGCACTTGAGCAACACCTCATCTGCCCAGAAGCGCCCGTCGTCGCCCAAGCGTCCGCGCACGATCGCCTGCGCTTCATTTTGCAGCAGATCCGGCTTGACACTGTCGTAGACGACCTCGATCGTCGCCCGATTCGGATCCAACGTAGCGTTATGGAGCACCTGTGCCAGGCCCCCTTGCGCCTCGACTTCCTTTGGATCACCCGGGACGTGAGCGATCGTAAACGTCACCTGTGGTCCCATCGGATCATAGACGATGCTGTCACCAAGTACAGCGCCCGAAATCGTGATATTCCGATCAAGCGCATCAGTGCCCATCGCACTGAGCTCATCAACAGTAAGGAAATACTGGGCCGTGGTCCCTGTGCTCGAGACGATCAGATAGACGACGGCAGCTACGACCAACAAACCCGCAACGATAAAGGTGGTCCGGTTCCGCATCGCAATCTCCCTGGTCTAGCGAAGGTGTCTTATGATTGAAGGAGCGCGTATTGCTCCAGTGTTTCGCGAAGAGTTGGACTGATCTTCCCGAGCACCTGATCGCGAAGCTGTTCGGCGACGGCTTTCCCCAAATGCTCGCCAAGGACACTATGCTGTGTCCGGAGGAATTGTCGGTAGATCGTCGCCAGCTCACCGGCCGTCAGGTGGCTTTCGGTCCGATCGTCGATGCGGCTGTCGCGAATGCTGACGGGCAGATCCCGGCAGCGCCGGTTCACCTCATCCTCGCAGGCATCAGCCTCCTCGGCCGAGGTCCGCAACGGGATAACGTTTCGGCACATCAACTCCGCGAACTCGCGAAAGACCCGCTTCAACTGGCGTTTGTCAGGGTCAGTAGGCTGGACAAGGTCGACCAGATAGAGTCCATAAAGGATCCGGCTGATCTCGAATTCGGTCAGCCCGGCAAGCCGAGCGACCATGGTGATGTCCTTTGCCCCATCGATGATCGAAAGGATCTGCTTCTCCACATCCAGGAGCTCCAGTGCCTGATCGCGAGCACCCGGATCTCGTGGTTCGAAGAGCGCATCGGATGCTGGGACGATCCCCTGGATGATCTGCCACGAGTCGAGCTGACGGGCTCCTTCAAGAATGAGGGTGTCGGCATCGCGATCCACTACCACGCACCCCTCACGCGGGCAACCACGCTGGTCGAAGACATAGACGCCATGCTGCCAGCGAAAAAGCTCAAGCGCGTCGTTGAGCACGCGGTCCCTATCCATCACGGGTCTACCGGAGGCCTGAGATCCCACACAGTGGAGTCGCCCCTGATCGAAGGTCATCGTCCGGCTCAACAAACCGTTCGTCACGACAAGGGTCCCACTGTGCTTGCCGGACGCAATCAGCTTGATGAGATCGGGCAGATGGAAGTCCTGCAAGTCCCCCTGCAGGGTCATCAGGTCGCCTGTGAAAGGTGCGCAGTCCTCCGCAGCATTGAGTTGGTCCGCAATGTCGGTCAGCCAGTCCATGTCCAGCCGGGCTGAAGCGATCGAATGCTCCAGGATGGCTTGCTGCAGGGAGTGAGCTTTGGCGCTCGCGCAGTGGCCCTCCAGATCAGAAACCCACGCGCGTAGAAAGTCGATCCTCCGTCGCAGGAGCGGCTCAGCCTGATCCCGTGGTAACCGATTTAGGAGCGAGATGCCAAGGTCATATTCGGTCCGGATCGGCGCTACGGACGCCAGGAGATCACGCATATCCTCCAGGAACTGCTCTCGCCCAAGCTTGGTCACGTGATAGACCGTCTTCTCGCCGCCGGCCCCCCGGGCATGCGCTTCGGCAATCAGCCCAAGACGGTGGAGCTTGTTGAGGGAATAATAGATAGCGGCAGTGCTGATCTCGAACCATAACTCAATCCCCTCACCCTTGAGTGCCTGGCCGATTTCGTAGCCGTGCATGGGGCGCTCCACCAGGAAACCAAGTGCAAGAAGATCGTTCCTTGTCAGTTTCACCGCAGCTCCTCCTGGCAGCCTCAGAGGGTCACGCAATCCGACCGCCACTTCAGGCATTATACCATGCGTCGGCGAAACGGGGCGTAGTCAGTACTGAATATTCTTAATCTTCACATTTGACTGAAATTAGTCACTATGATATACTCATGTCTGAATCATTCCCTTGGAGGTGCCATCCAGAAGACGTATCCAGACTGCCTCTAGCCTTCGCTGATGCCTTGCGGAATCTGCTCTTATCTCGCCTGTCCTCACCCTAATGCCCTGGAGGTCCGTTATGCACATCAGACGTTCCTGCCTTCTGTCTATTGGAGGGCTTTTCGTAGGCCTGTTGCTCGCGGCCTGCGGCTCAACTGCCACACCCCTGCCGGCCGCCCCAACGCCATCTGCAGTTCCTCCGACGACGCAGCCGTGTCCTGAGCTTGCGGCTTGTCCCGAAGTCCCCACACCTCAGCCTTCAGTGGACATCCCCTACGAGGAGGACTGGATCACTTCGGGTCACGCAGATGCCAGTGCCGAGCCTTTCGTGCATTGGAACGAGGACGATCCCGCTGTAGTGCCCGAGGGATGCGCCAGATGTCACAGTTCCTACGGCTATCAGGACTTCCTGGGCGCGGATGGCAGCGCGGCAGGCGTTGTGGATCAACCCGCCGCGATCGGCTCGGTCATCAACTGCGTCGCCTGTCACAACACCGCCACACTGACCCTGACGAGCGTGACTTTCCCGTCGGGACTGGAGGTGACCGGGCTGGGCGATGAGGCGCGCTGTATGCAGTGCCATCAGGGTCGGGCTTCGAAGGCGACCGTCGATGCATCCATCGAGAGCGCAGGATTGACGGACATGGATACCGTCAGCGACGACCTCGGCTTCACCAACATTCACTATTTTGCTGCGGCTGCGACCCGCTACGGTACCTGGGCGATGGGAGGCTACGAATATGAGGGCCAACCTTACGACGTCAAATTCGCCCACGTGGAGGGTATGGACACGTGCATCGATTGCCACGACCCGCACACGTTGGAGGTACAGGTCGAGCGTTGCGCGGACTGCCACGAGGGTGTGACCACCGTAGAGGATCTCAAGGACGTGCGATGGATGGGTTCCAAGGTCGACTATGACGGCGACGGCGATCTCCAAGAGGGGATCTACTATGAGATTGAGGGGCTGCGAAGCATGCTCTACGAGGCGATGCGGACCTACAGCCAGGAGATCACCGGGACGCCCATCGCCTATAGCGCCGATACCTACCCCTACTTCCTGGTCGATCTGAACGGCAACGGCGTCGTTGACGCCGATGAGGCCAGTCGAGACAACGGGTTCACCGCATGGACGGGGCGACTGGCAAAGGCTGCCTACAATCTGCACACATCGGTGAAGGATCCCGGTGCTTTTGCGCACGGTGGCAAATACGTGATCGAGTTGCTGTACGACAGCATCCGCGATCTTAACGCGGCGCTTTCCAGCCCTGTGGATCTGACCGCCGCGCACCGCGTCGACGCCGGACACTTCGATAGCTCTGCAGAGCCCTTCCGCCACTGGGACAGCGCAGGTGAGGTCCAGGCCAGTTGCGCCAAGTGCCACAGTGCTACGGGGCTCCCGACCTATCTGGCGGAAGGCGTCAATGTGTCCGCAGAGATCAGCAGCGGGTTCGCATGCACGACATGCCACGAGGTGACCCCTGAGGGTCTCGTGCCCCGCACAGTCTCTACCGTCCGGTTCCCCAGCGGTGTGTCACTCGACAGCGGGAGCCCAAGCAGCAACGTCTGCATCGTTTGCCATCAGGGGCGGGAGTCCGCCGCTTCGGTCGAGCGGGCCGTGACGGGCTTCGCCGACGACGAGGTGATGCCGGATCAGGGCTTCATCAACGTTCACTACCTCGCGGCGGGCGCAACGCTGCTCGGCGGTAACGCCCGCGGCATGTACCAATACCCGGACCAGGCGTACGCCGGCCAACTGGAACACGTCCAGGGCGCACAGACCTGCGTGGACTGCCACGATCCCCACGGCTTGGCTGCCGACACAGGCCTCTGCCGGACGTGCCACAAGACCGACGATGTCAGTACCATCCGGATGTCGAGTGTGGATTACGACGGTGACCGCAACACGCAAGAGGGACTCGCGCAGGAGGTCTCCACGATGGAAGATCTCGTCTACGCCGGTATGCTGGACTATGCCGCAACCGTGCTTGAGGCTCCCATCGTCTACAGCAACGGTTACCCCTATTTCCTCAACGACCTGAACGGTAATGGCGTGGCAGACGCAGACGAGGTTGCCGGCAGCAATGCCTACGCCAGTTGGACACCTCGCCTGCTGAAGGCGGCCTACAACTACCACTACGTCCAGAAGGAACCCGGAGCGTTTGCCCACAACGGTCAGTACGTCCTTCAAGTCCTGTATGACACGGTCGTTGACCTGGGCGATCAGGTCACCATCGACACGACCGTGATGACGCGACCGTAACTCATGGGCCCATCGGCAGGAGCGCATATGACACCACTACCACGGACGCGTTGGCGATTCATTGCCGTAGGATTGGCCCTTCTCTGCGTGGCCATTTGGCTATCCCTGGGCAACCCGGTGGTTGCCCAGGAGCCGGGCCAGGACCACGGTGGCTTCTCGGCACTGACCGGCCCGTTCGAAACGCCTCAGGAGGTCACCACAGCCTGCCTCACCTGCCATTACCTCTCCGGTGAGGAGGTCATGGGAACGCCCCACTGGACCATGACGGTGACCGACACCGTCACCGGTGAGCAGCTTGGCGAGCGCTACATCATCGACAACACCTGGATCGGTCTCCCATCAAACGAGCCACGGTGTACGTCATGCCACGCAGGCTATGGCTACACGGACAGCTCGTTCTTCGAGACGGCGACGGAAACCGACGTCGACTGCCTCGTCTGCCACGCAAGCACCAGCACGTACGAGAAGTTCCCGGCGGGAGCCGGCTATCCGGTCCTCGGAGAGACTCAGGAGTTCCCTCCGGGATCCGGCACAATCTGGGGTCCCGTGGACCTGGCAGCCGCTGCCCAGAGCGTGGGGCCGGCAGGGCGGGATAACTGTGGTTCGTGCCACTTCTATGGAGGCGGCGGGGATGGTGTAAAACATGGCGACCTGGACAGCACGCTGGTCGCGCCAAGCCGCGAGCTGGACGTGCACATGGGCATAGATGGCCTCGACTTTACCTGTGCGACGTGCCACGGCGGGCAGGACCACCAGATAACCGGCAGCCTGGTCAATGGCCAGGCTCCTGTCGAGTGTGAGGATTGCCACTCGGGCGACAACGCCCCTCATCAAGACAGCGAAATGGGCGCCGCGTTGGCCCAGCATACGGATGCTGTGGCGTGTCAAACCTGCCACATCCCCACCTTTGCCCGCGAACAGGCGACGACGATGTCCTGGGACTGGTCGAAAGCTGGGCTGAAGGATGCAGACGGTCAGCCGGTCGTCTACACCGATACTGCGGGCAACGTGGTCTATGACACCCAGAGGGGCACCCTCACAACTGAGATGAATGGCGTTCCCACCTATCGATGGTCGAACGGCAACGTCTCCTATCTCACCCTGGAGGATACGATCGAACCCACTCAGACGGTGACCCTGGCTGGCGTCCAGGGCGGTCCCGGAGATGGCAAGATCGCACCCTTCAAACGCTTCACGGGCATACAACCTTACGATGCGGGCAATAACACCCTCGTCGTGCCCAATCTCTACCCCAATGATGCCGGAGACACAGACGCCTACTGGGCTGCCTGGGACTGGCAGCGAGCGGTTGCCTCCGGTATGGCTACTGCCGGCGCCGAGTTCAGTGGCGAGATCGGCTGGGTAGACACCGAGATGTATTGGTCCCAGAACCACATGGTAGCGCCCAGCGAGGAAGCGCTGACGTGCGTCGACTGCCATACGAGCGGGGGAAGGCTCGACTTCCAGGCTCTGGGCTACGAGCCCAAGCGCGCGGCCTTCCTGAGTACGCTGGCAGAGCCGGGTGGTCCTCCCCCGCACCAGAATCTGACACGCTATGCGGGGCCTGAGACCTGCTTGACCTGCCATCCCGACGCTGGACGACAGGTGGCGGAATCTGTACACTATACGTGGGACGGCGTCGCCCGACCGACGGCGACCAACGACGACCTCCTCAGCAGGATGGGATTTGACTACTGTGGTCTCCCAGGGTCGGCGGGTAGTATCGCCTGGCTCAACCTGCTGCAACCTGACGATCCGACCCAACCTTCACAACCCGACGGCTGTGCTCAATGTCATGTTGGCTTCGGCACGAAGCCGAATCTGCCGGACGCGCTTACCAAGAGCGACGAAACCAATGTAGACTGCCTGATCTGTCACGGGCCTGGCTACACCCGGACCGTCGAAGATGTGAACGGCACGCTGCATCTCGTCGCTGCCCCCGGCGTAGATATCCTCGAGGTCGTGAGGAATGTCCAGAACCCGACCAACGAGATGTGCCAACGCTGTCACGTCGACGCCGGCGGTGGACTGAATGAGGAGCATGGCGGTTCGTTGACATCCCCGACTAGCGACGTGCATCTGGCCAACGGACTGCAGTGCATCGATTGCCACAAGGTCGAGGATCATCATTTCGTGGGCACCTCTGATGCGAAAGGCGGGGACGACCAGGAGCCGGCACCAAGCTGCACGGACTGTCACGATGGGAGACACCCGACAGGATTCACCGCTATCGATATGCACCTGGATCGAGTGGCCTGCCAGACCTGCCACATACCCACTATCGCGAGAGACCCGGACAATCCTACGCTCGTTGCGACGGACTGCACCCAGGCTGCTCCTGATGACAGTGGGCTGTACCAATCCGTCATCAGGCTGGACACAGATATCACGCCTCTGTACCGTTGGTCGAACGGGCAAATGGCCAGCTACCCACCAGGTCCGATAGGTAGCATCGATGATGCTACCGCCAAGCTCACCCCTTGGAAGGCCGTTACGGCAATAGAGCCCGTCGACGCGGCGTCCGGAGACATCCTCCCCATCCAAAGCGATATCCTCGCGGTCACCGGGAACATCGATGAGGCCATCAGCCAGGGCGTCGAAGCAGCAGGAGTCGAGTACTCAGGCTCCTGGGAGCCGGCCACCGATCAGTTGCTCCTTCCGGTGAACCATCAGGTGGCGCCGGCAGCCGAGGCACTCCGCTGCGCCGACTGTCACACACAGGAGCAGGGTCGGCTGGACTTCGTGAGTCTGGGATATTCCGAGATTCGCGCGGCTGACCTGGTACGTAGCGCACCCATCGGCAGGACTCCGGAACCATCATATCCCGCCCAGGGAAGCTACGATAGCAGCGACGCCCGGGCCTACGTCGGTGGGTTGGAGGAGGCACTCGGTCAGCGCAAACACGATCTCAATGTGGCCTTGGGTATCATGGGCGGCGTTGCCGCCGGTATCGTCCTGGCCCTCATCGTCGTCATTCTCGTGTTACGCAGCCGCGGAGTGACGATCACTAGCGCCAGGGGCTGGCTGCAGCATCATCGCGGCGGCGTGACCGCCATGGTGGTGCTGATCGCCGGGTCAGCGCTCGTCGGATTCGTAAGCATCCACTATCTGCTCGAGTTCACCACGTCTACGGAGTTCTGCGGCGAGCTATGCCACGCAACGCGGGCTGAGTACGTGACGTATCATACGTCGCAGCACGCGAATGTGGCCTGCGCGGAATGCCACGTGGGTCCAGGGCTGGACCAAGAGCTGAAGGCCAAACTGAACGGTCTGAGCGAGCTCTACTTCTACATCACGAACTCGTACGAGCGGCCCATCCCGTCGCCCGTTGAGAATCTTCGGCCTGCCCGCGAGGTCTGTGAGGCCTGCCACTGGCCCGAAGTCTTCTACACCGACCGTTCGGTAGAGATCCCGCACTTCGCCAACGACGAGGCCAACTCACGGACCAACACCTATATGCTCGTCAAGATCGGCGGCGGAACTGAGCGGGAAGGGCAGGGACAGGGCATCCATTGGCACATCCAGAACAAGGTCGAGTACATCGCCACGGATCCGCAGCGTCAGACCATCCCCTGGGTCCGGGCCGAGATCGACGGCCAGACGGTGACCTACGTCGATGTGACCAACCCGCTGAGCGAAGAGGAGCTCTCGCAGTACGAGGTACGCGAGATGGACTGCATCGACTGTCACAACCGCGCGTCTCACATCTTCCGGTCGACCGACGAGATCCTGGATGAGGCGATGGCGAACGGTGTCCTGCCGACGGATCTCCCGTACCTCCGACGCGAGGCCTACAATGCGCTGGAGACTCGGGATGACGCCGCCGCGGCGACAACGGCGATCGAGGCTATTCCTACCTTCTATGAAGCCAACTACCCGTTGGTCTATCAAGCAAAGCAGGATGTTTTGGCAGATGTGGTACAGAATCTGAAGGACATGTATTCCATCTCGCACTTCCCCGAAGAGAAGGTCTTCTCGGACACATATCCGGACAACTTGGCGCATCTTGAGGATCCGGGGTGCTTCCGCTGCCACAACGGCAAACACTACGCACAGGACGGCAGCGCCCAGGTCGCAGGAGACCAGTCCATCCGCCTCCAGTGCAACATCTGTCATACCATCCCGCAGACGGTGGCGGCCGGCCAACCGGTGCCGGCGATCCCGTTCCAGCCGCGCCCACAACCGACCAGCCACCTCTCAAGTACGTGGATCGCCGATCATCGCTACGCGTTCGATAACACCTGTACCGGTTGCCACGAGGAGGAGACTTTCTGTGCGAACTCCAACTGCCACGGGCGCAGTTGGCCATACGTCAACCTATCCGTATCCAACCCACCATTCCCCCTGCATTAGCGCAGCGGTGAACTCCACAAGTGCCCGGCACCACAGCCACAGATGCAGGTGCCGGGCACTGCTGTTTCAAGTCTCCCGGGAAGGAAAAGTACCTCCCCGGGAGGCAGCCCGCGGTGCTGATTTTGCCTTTCGGCGCCAATGCGCTACTCTAGTGAACAATATCGTTAGGACGTCGGCCGTTTCATATAGGAGTGACGAATGAAACAAGCCATCACCCCGGAGCAATCACTTCGACTCAGCCGAATGCCCGTTGAATACGAACTGTGCATGAGCCTGGGCTGGCTGAGCAACCTCAGGTGGATCGCAGGCGCAGGTGTCTTCGTTGCCACGTGGGTAGCCAGTGCCATTCTGGACGTGGAGATAGACACGGTCGCACTCTACCTCACCGGACTGGGCATCCTGGCTTACAACCTCATCTTCCAGCGGCGGTTGACCCAGATCCAGTGCGATCTGACCGGCATCAGCACCCGCACCCGCACGCTGGCCCGCGTGCAGATCGCGATGGATTGGGTGGCTATGACGTCGCTCATCCACTTCTCTGGGGGCATCGAAAGCCCGGTGATTCTCTTCTTCTTCTTCCACATCACGCTGGCTGCCATCTTGCTCTCTGCCGAGGACACCTTCCTCTTCGCAGGGCTGGCATGTCTCCTCATGGCCGGCACTGCATTGACAGAGTACGTAGGGATATTGCCGCACGAACACGTCACAAGGATGCTGCCTGCGGATCTCTATGCCAATCCACTCTACATCGCCGCAATCCTCGTGTTCTTCTCCAGCGCCGTTTTCGTCTCAGCCTATCTGGCAACGCGCACGACGCGGAGGCTTCGGGCGCGCGAGGGTGAGATGGTCCAGTTGGGACAGGATCTGCAACTCGCCTACGGCAGATTGGAGGCGCTCTACCAGAGCGCTCAGGCTGTCGGCTCAACGCTGGAACTCCAGGAGGTGCTTGACCGCCTGACGCGGAGCACTACCGAGGTTATGGCGGTCAAGGGATGCACTATCCGCTTGCTGCACGAAACGAGCACCCAGCTTTGCCTGGCCAGCACCTATGGCCTCAGCGAGGAGTACCTGCAGAAAGGGTGCCTCCTCGTCGAACAGAATCCCCTGGTGCGCCAGGTGCTTGCAGGAGAGGTCGTGTCGGTGCCCGATATCACCGCGGACTCGCGCCTCCAGTACCCCGCTGAGGCCGCAGCGGAGGGCATCCGCTCCACGCTAACCGCTCCGTTGGTAGGCAAGTCGGGCCCACTGGGCATTATCCGGATCTACTGCAACCAGGTGCACAGGTTCACCGAAGAGGACGCGCAGTTCCTACGCACAGTGGCCAGCCACGGCAGCATTGCAATCGAGAACGCTATGTCATATGAGGCTATCCAACACTTGGAGGAAGCCAAACGGAAGTTCGTGCTACTCGTTACGCACGAGGTCCGCTCACCACTGGGCGTCGTGCGCAGCTTGCTGAACACACTTTCCGGCGGGTATGCCGGCAAGCTCACGGACCTCCAGGCTGACATGGTCGACCGTGCTGTCCGTCGCACCGAGTTTCTCCAGACCCTGATCGACGACCTGCTGGATCTCGCTGCTGGGAAGACTGGCCTGCGGATGACGACCGCGACGGAACCGGTGGAGCTTCAGGCATTGGTCCGGGGCATTGCCGAACGATACCACGTGCCCGCGGAGGAGAAGCAAATCGACCTCCAACTACACATTGCCTCCGACGACCCTCTGATCGTCATCGCCAACCAAGAGGAACTCGACCGTGCAGTCACCAACCTGGTATCGAATGCGGTGAAGTACACGCCCGCCGGCGGATCGGTTACCGTGTCATTGACACGAAGCGGCGGCGCCGCTACGCTGACGATCACCGACACAGGAATCGGCATTTCCGAGGATGCTCTGCCCCATCTCTTCGAGGAGTTCTACCGGGCCCCCAACGCGAAGGCCCAGGTGAAACAGGGCACGGGCTTGGGCCTGGTCATTGCCAAGGATATTCTGAACCGCTATGGTGGCACCATCGGGGTGAGCAGCACATTGAATCAGGGGACCACGTTCTCCGTGGTTCTGCCGGTAACCGTCCAAAAATCCCAGCCGGTGCGAACTGGCATTCCATCGATGTCTGTGCGATAATGGCGGCCGAATGCAAAGCAAGCACGAGATCCTGACAGACCGGAGGAACACCTATGGAGCCTAAGAAGATTCTTATTGCCGATGACGATCCCGACCTCGTCCTCGCTACACGCCTCGTCCTGGAAAGCGCGGGGTACGTCGTTGACGAGGCTTCTAGCGGGGAGGCGGCGCTGGAGAAAATGCGGGCCGATAAGCCTGACCTCGTCCTGATGGACGTGATGATGGCCAACCCCCTCGATGGCTACTACACTACGCAGCAGATCGCCGATGACCCGGCACTCAGCCAGGTGCCCATTATGATGGTCTCCTCCATCGCGACGTCGCAGTACGCGGCGAGCTTTCCCACCAGCCAACTACTGTCGATCCGCGAGTTTGTCTCGAAGCCCGTCGAGCCGGAGCAACTGCTGGCGAAGATCAAGCGCTACGTGAAGTAAGCGCCGTGGTCCTCCGCGGCACCGCGGAGGACCACGGCGCGACCAGCAGCGCCCAAAGCCCAGGCCCCAGCAGTCTCGGGCCGACGGCTTTGGGCGTTTGTCATGTCATGCACGAGCCAACCCATGGACGTAGCGGTCACACCCTCGCAGCCGTGATCATCGCCGCGAACTGTGTCCCGGTCTCGAAAGCCCGCCGGAGGAACGCAGCCTCATCCGTAAAACCACTCCGGCCGATCGAGACCTCCATACTGACACACTTGGCGTAGGACGAGGTAGCCAGGATTCGCGCGAGACGCGGCCAGTCGACCGTCCCGGCGAAAAGCAGATTGTGTTGGTCACCGGTGCCATCGTTGTCGTGAAGATGCACCGAGATCAGGCGGCTCTTGATCTGCTCCAGGCGGTCGAGCCCGTGTCCCTCGACGTTTCCATGGCCGGCATCGTAGCAGAGCCCCAGGAAATCGGGGCCGTACTCCGAGAAGAGCTGCTCGATGACGCCGAAGTTGTCCGTCGCCATATTCTCCAGCGCTATCCGCACCCCGCGGTCCCGAGCAAATGGCATCATCGCATCCAGCGACCGTCTCACCAATGCCAACCCGTCGCTGCCACCACCCTCGTCTGGTGCGACCAGGGGTGGCAGATGCAGGATGATCACGTCGCTCCCGAGGCGGGACGCCATCGCAATCCGATTCTCGACCAGCTCCACCCCCGCCAACCGCTCGTACTCACGCGGCGATCCCCACGCCTTCTCCCGCCCATGGCTGGCATGGATGTCGAGCATGGCCAAACCCAGATCATCCAACCAGGCCGCGATCTGCTCAATCTCGTACGCCGAGTAGAGGAAATCGGTGTTCCAGTGATGGCACCAGTGCAGATGTGAGAAGCCCGCGGCCGCAATATCCCGGAGATAGGGCTCGGGGTTGCCGGTATCATGTACATAGTCAGTCGTAATCGATAGCATTGTCCCTCCAGAACGCTTCTAAGATGTGGCGGCGGCGCTACGGAATGGCCTGAACACCGCCAGGTAGAGAACCGCTGCCATCAGCCGGATGGTACCCGACACAAGGAAATCACCGTAGTAGCCGAGGTGTGTGATGAGCCAACCACCCACCAATGGACCCAAGATGCTAAAGGCGCTTGAGATCGTCATGTATCCCGCGGCGGCCTCGGTATTGTCCTCGCCGTCGAGCAACTCCAACATCAGCGTGAAGGCAGCCAGATCATACCCCCCGAACAGAAAGCCGGATGGTATCTCCACAAATGCGATATGCCAGGGCCGACTCGCTAACGTGTAGATCCAGGGAAGGACGGGGATACATAGCGAGGTCACGGTGATCACCCAACGGGCGCCCCGCTTGTCCAAAAGGCGTCCCCAAAGTCGCAATCCCAGCATGCGGGTGAGGGATCTGGCCGTCACCAGGAGACCGATCATGCTTGCCGGGGATTTCAGTACCTCCACCTGGAAGGTGGTGAAGTAGGGGCCTCCCACCATCAGACCGACATTGAACAGGATGCGAATCAGGACAAAGATCAGAAACGGACGGCTGCGGGTCGTGGCGTGCCAGAGACCGCGCGCCTGGTCGGCGAGGCTAGTCCCACGCAGCGCAGCCTGCCTCTGCTCCGGGATCTGGCTGAACGCGAACGAGGCCGCGATACCGGCGATGAATGCAATACTGAACGCCACCTGGTATCCCTTTGGAGCTCCGGCGCGTTGGATGAGTGCCCCAGCAAGGGGGACCATCAGCATCGTCGTGAGAGCCTGCAGCAGATTGCGCGAGGAGAAGTAGCGCCCGCGTGTCTCCATCGGAACAATCTCCCGCGTTAACGAGAGCCACGCCGGCATGAAGCAGTTCAGGAGTCCTGCACGCAGCATCAGGGCAACTATCACGGCCCAGACCAGGGTCGGCCCAGTGATGATCAGCGGGGCCAGGGCCGCGAGGAGGAACATGATACGGAACAGGATGGAGAAGATCACGACCATCCGCTTTCGGTGCCCCCACCGCCTGCCCAACGCAGCTCCCGGCACCGGCATAAGCATCCCCATGAAGCTGGAGGCCGATGACATCCAACCCACTTGCATACGCGAGCCCCCGACGGAGAGCACATAGAGGCTGGCGTAGTTCGCCCAGAAGGCATCGGAGACTGATGACAGGAGGCTGTCGAACCAGAATGCCCGCATCCCCTTATGGTACTCGGCAGGCGTGCCCCGAAGCGCAAAGAGGTCGAACGCTCGCAAACGTGCGGCTATGGCGGGTACAGAGAGGTTCCTGGAGGCAGAGGCGCGACGAGCCTGGAAGCGATGTAGCATGCCCGCATTATACAATACCCACAGCGTCAGGGGAATCAGCGCGGCGGCATGGAGCATGCACCCGGCCTTCGCACAGGACACCCGCGAGGTGCAACCTCCGAATTCCCTGAAGCCGACCGGCCCAGCCCCCTAACCGGGCAGTCGAAAGTCATCTCTGGCGCGCACGATCGCTGCCAGCGTGCCCGCCAACGGCAGCGCGAGGAGGGCCGCAAGGTGCCAGCCCTCTACCGGGATGCCGTCCAGGAACGCGATCTCGATCGGGGGGAAAGCCGTGACAGACAACAGTTCGGACCAGCTTGTGCCCAGCAACGCCGCAACCCAGAGCACTCCCATCGCGCCAAAGTAGATCACTGCCCCCCACCAGCTCCACCGCCGGCGTTTCAGCGTGCCCCAGATCAGCAGCAGGAGCGCCACAACCGATCCGTCGATCATAGCAAGTCCGGGCAGCCCCGTCGTCCAGGTCGACAGCAGTGGGAAGAGACCGCCGAAGAAGATGAGCACCTGGAGCGCCAGAACAAAGAACGCCTCAAGCATCACCACCGTGAGGATCGGCACGCCGACGCGGTCCGCCCAGGTCAGGGAAGGTTGTCCGCGCTCAAACAACTCGCGAAGCGTCGAACTACGATACCCACGTGTGGCCAAACCCGGCAGTGCCATGTAGGCAAACACCGCCAGGCATGCGACTATGACTCCGGCAATCAGGGTGAGTTCTTTTGCCGAGAAGAGCACGAAGAGAAAGACGAGGACCAACGGTACGCCGAGGACACGCCATACACGTACTAGCGCCAGCGATACAGGTCGGGCCCAGCGGCGCAGCATGAGGTGTCCCCAACCCACTGGAACGACTATGGACGCGATGACGTAATATCCAAGGATCTGCATCGCCAGGTTGCCGAACATGAACGAACCGAAGCCAAAGCCATCATAGCCGAAACGCCCGCCCTCCGAGAACCAGGAGAAGCAGATCATCTCCAATGGCGCGAGCACCAACGAAACGATACCGAGGAACAGCAGCAGTGCACCGATTGCCCGCACCAGCCACACGACTTTCAGGTTGCGTGACGGTTGCACCGCGTGCTCCTCCAGTTACTCGTCGAATGCCTTCACAGACATGATAATACCCGACTGTATGGGCGTCACCTGTGTCAATTACCAGGATCGACGGACCACCTACCCGGCGTCTACCGCCTCCTTGGCCGCCGGTCCAACCTGCGGACTGGCCCGCCTAGATGAATGTGGCCATTCCCGCGCGGAATGCGGCCTCGTCATCGTTCTCCACACCGAAGAGCGCCTCCTCCAGCGCGAAGGTCCGTTGGTAGAACTCGACGCGTTCCATGAACCCCTCAATCTCGGGATAGGCTGCTGCGCAGCGGATCACAAAATCCTCGCCATAGCTGGCCAGCAGACCTGCCACATCATAGGCCGGGTCGCCCACTTCAGTGGAGCCGAAGTCGACAATGCCACTTAGCGCATGCGACTGCGGTTCGTAGAGGATGTTGCTGGAGCCAAAGTCGCCGTGACGCAGAGCCGGCCGGAAGTCGAAGTGACCCTCATCCGCCAGGTAAGTCGTGAAGAACCCCTCGACGCGGATTCGCACCTGGGGCCGCATCCACTCGAAGAGCTCCTGGCGGACACGCCGGTAGAAGGCACGGAAGGAGTGGAACGTGTCAGCATTGTCGAGCTTGCAGTCGATCGCATCGACGTAGTCTACACTGTGGAGCACCCGCAAAAATCCCCCTAGCCCGTCCGCCAGGCGTTGCACGATTGCCTCATCCTCGATCTCCAGAAGATCGTCGGACCAGAGCGGTCGTCCCGGCAGCATCCGGTAACCTAAAAAGGCGTCCCCCGGCGGTTGGTCCGAGAGATGAACGTAGCTGGGCTCCGGGATAGGCAGCGGGAGCCGGCCCGCCAACCCACGCAGAATCGCCACCTCCGTCTGGAGCTGGCTCGCCCCGCTTTCGTATCTCGGGAAGCGAAAGATCAATGCCTTGTTAACGATCAGGACGTCGGCATTCTGCCCTTCGCGATTGAGAGACGCCGACAGCACCTCCAACTCAGGGTACGCCGCGCGGATCGTCGCAACGTAGTCATCACGTATGGACATCCAGAACTCCCGATAGTCAGCGATCAGCCGTCGACAGAGACACGATAGACGTCCATTGGGGCCACCCGGCTTTCGCCCCAGGTAAGGCTGCCTACCACGGATTCGACGGTGCCATGCGCCACACGTCGACGGTGTCAAAGACAGCTCGCCCACCCCAACTGAACAGCTGCACCGCGACGCTATCAGGGCGGGTTGGGTAGACGCGGCGCATGACAGCCTGCCGATCGTTGGCGAAGACCTCCACCACCGACCGGTCGACGAAAACACGCAATCGTAGAGGCTCCCCGGCGTGAAGTTCGAAGGGCGCCGCCTCCACAGATTTTGGGCCTTCGCCGAGGCTGCTGCGCGTGGTGTCGACCCGGATCTGCCTCTCGACAGCATCATAAGCTACGAGTGTCTCCTCCTGACCGTCAGGTGATGCACAGACTTTGACACCTATCCGCAGCGCATCACCCACCCTAACGATCAGTGAGAGCTCCAAGCTGTTGTCCGTCACGGCCTCCAGCATCAGCGTCTCCCCGTCCTCGACCACAAGCCCATTGACCCGGTGGTGATCGGACCGCAACGCCTCCAGCTCCTCCGGTGGTGCCATGCGCAGCGTCGCATCGTCGCCCAGCCAGAGCACGCGCGGCAGGCTCATCGTCCCCGACCAGCCGCTGGCCCCGCGCGTAGCGGGCTCGCGCCCATCGAAGATCCAAGCCCACATGATGCGCCGCCCCCTGTCGTCCATCAGGCTCTCCGGCGCAAAGAAAGCGTTGTCGACCCACGTCATTCGACCGTGGGTCTCCGGGTAGAAGTGGTCGGCCTCATAGCGGCCGAGGTAGTACTGGCAGCCGAGGTTGTGGCTGATAAAGAGCAGCATGTGCCGGTCCCCAAGCGGGAAGAAATCCGGGCACATGTCATCCTCGTCCTCACGGGTCCACGCCCGATTCGAGGTGTAGAACGGGTGCAGATAGGCCCAGTGGATCAGGTCATCGGAGACGAAGAGATAAGCCGTGTCGCCCTTGTACTCGTCGAGGTCGCGTTTCAGCCCGTAGGCGCGAAGCACCAACAGGTTGCCTGTCGAGCATGTAGTAACGGCCCTCGTGAACCCAGATCGCCGATGGGTCCGCCGCTCCATACACCATGCCGTCGGCGCCCTCGAAGATACCCGGCGAAGTCTGTAGGACCGCCGGGTTGTGGGGACTCTTGGTCCACGTGTCGAGGTCCGGGTCGATACTGGTGGCGAGACAGATGCCCGCCCCATCCCCTAACCCCCAATACGTGATCGTGGGCACACCCTCCTTGTCGACAAAGGCGCCACCGCTAAAGATGCCCTCGTCGACCCCACCGGGCTCCAGTGAGAGCGTGTGCTGGCGCCAGTGCACGAGATCGTGGCTGGAGACGTGCGCCCAGCAGTGCCCCTTCTCGGTCTGCACGATGTAGTGAAGATGGTAACGCCCGTTCCAGAACAGCGCACCGTTTGGATCGAACGGCGCGCAGACACCCTCAGGGGTGATAATGTGGTACCACGGGCGGTAAGGGTCGGCGACGAGCTTCTCCCTCAATGCACGGGCGTTACGAATCCACATTTCCATCAAGACGTCTCCTTGCGTCAGTACTGGTACACCACCGCGCAGTGCATACGGAACTTCGGCACGACTACCTTGACAACAGCACCCTCCTGCACCAAGGGCAGCGCCGTGCCATCTGGGATCAGCGTCACCTTCGTGATCGTCTCAGCCACTCGCAGTTCGACCGGGATATCGTGCAGTGTCACCAGATCCTCGATCAGCTCGAGGCCGCCACGATAGTGCGGCGTCGCGTACAGAAGATGAGCGACGTAGCGGCGCTGGTCCGGCTGATGCAGAAGGCTAACGCGACCGCTACTCGGCAGGTCCACCCGCAGCATAGGATCCGTGTACACGCGCTTCAGCGCCCGCTCGAAGAGATCGCGATGCGGGCGAGCAGCGCGATGGTCGTACATCCGGTCCAGCGGGCTAGCTGAGAACACGACATTGTCCTTCTGCATAAGGGCCGGATGTGAGGCCCTCTCGATCCGATAGGGCGTGTTCTGATGTGAGCTGTAGTGGGCATAGGTGCGGCTGAAGTACGGCTCGTGGAGATGCGCCAGGATCTGCGTGCCTTGGCGTGGACTGGTTCGCAGGGCCGGACTGTAATTGAGGACCGGCGACTGGATCAGACCAGGTCCCAGGCTCGGGTCGACCACAGTGTAGTCGATATCGTACAGTGGCTGGCCTTCGAAATCGGCGCCGACATCGAATAGGAAGCCCGTCATCTCCTCGTCCATCGCGCCTGTTGATAACACGACGACAGAGCCGCCACCGTCAAGGAACTGCTGGATCGCATCGACCTGCGCGTCGTTCAGGCAAGGCTGGCTGGGGATGATAACCGTCTGGAGCTTCTGGAGGTTGCTTACGTTGGCCACGACGAAGTCTATCTGGCGCTCGAGCAGCATTTTGCAGACCCCCATATCGGCTTCGAGGTCGCCGGAGAACCACAAACCCAGGTTGGAAATCGGCGTGCCACCGGGGCCATAGCCCTCAATCTGCTCCACGTACTCGAACGCCTCGCCAATGCCCTTGTAGGTCTCCATATCCATCAGCCCGGAGGGGTGTAATTGATCGCCGAAGTTGCACGCAGAGCCGAAGGCGATCATGGACGCCGCTTCGTATCGCATGGCATCGGGATGCTTGAAGCCGCCGAACTCGCCCCAGGACGTGTGAAACTTGCCGCTCATCGCGCAGATCTGGTATCCCTCACCCAGGTAGTACTTCGCACGGAGCGGAAACTTGTCATAGCCTCCCCACCCCGTGGGCAGATCCTCGAGATCCTGATGTGTGTTAAGCTCGTGCAGGGCGTATCTCTGGTTACCGCGGCCAAACGCGGTGGTCCCGTTGAAGAACACGGTGGCGCGCGGATGATAGGCGGCGATAGCCTCACGCATGTCCAGCATGTGCGCCTTGTAGACGCCGGCGAAGTGGGCGACCACGGCCTCGTTGTCGTCCATGTCGACGCCTTTCGCCGCCATGCTGGCACGACACCGCTCACACCAGCAGCCGTGTTGCACCTGGAAGATATCAAACCAGAAGCCGTCTACCGCGTAACGCTGACAGATCTCGGTAACCTGCGCCTTCATATGCTCGTGGTAGGGGCCACTCGGGCAAAGCAGCTTCCAGTTGCCGAGTGGGTACGGGTCCGTCGGTGCAGCCGCCGGATTGCCCCTCCAAATATACGATCCGTCCTTGTGACGCGCGCACCACTCAGGATGTGTCTCAGCGTCGTTGACCGACCAGCCCACGGTATAGTAGATCGGGCACTCCACACCGATCTCGTGGGACGCTTCGATCTGCGCACCCAATAGGTCGAAGTCCAGATGCGGATGGATGTGCCCGACCTCCGTCGGATAGTAGCTCCATCCATGATGCCCCTTGGCAAAGATGTTGATGCTGTTCAGCCGCCCCGCCTGCAGCGCCGCTTGCCACTGAGCTTTGGAGAACTGCTTGCCGATCTCGGGGATGGCTTCGGACGTGTGGAAGTCCAGATGCACCTGGCGTGTGGGCAGCGGGTGGGAGGCCCTGGGCAACTGCCCGGACGAATCGGATACCGCGGAAAATGAGCCGGGAACAGTGAATTCCGTCATGCGCTTATTCCTCCGTAGGCTTCATGTGGACATCTATCGCCAGTATATGCACCTTCTGCGTTGCTGCCAACGAGGCGCTACGGCGATGAGGAATCGGCAGGCGAGCAGAAAACAAGCTCACACACGCTCCTTCGCCGGGCACTACGTCGATACCCATGCCGATTTCGCGTGGAACCGCCTGAGAGGCGTGGGCAGCACGCTTCTGCAAAACCCGTCGCCAGGCGGACGCCGAGGCCCGAGACTCATCAGGCCAGAAAGATCTCGGGCTCCTTGCGGGCGCTGTGATCGTTCGCCAGCCATCGTGTCGTACGCAGAACGCCCTCGTCCTCCATCACCCGCGCAGCAGAGGGACAAGCCTTGACACACGCGCAGCAAAGCGTGCACGCCATACCATCCGTGACCACCGAATCACCGACGGTGATCGCATCCACGGGACAGACGTCGGCGCAGATGCCGCAACGCGTGCAGAGATCGGGCAGCGTCGAAGGAGCAACGTCGCCCTGTTGATGACCGGTGCGATAGGGGTGATGGCCGGGCACAACGAGGGGAGGAAGTGGCTGTTGCAGCCCGAGGCCGCGCAGGTTCGATCCTACGGCCTGCCCAAAGGCAACGGCCTTTTCGAGATCATAACGATCGGGACGCCCAAGCGCGATCGGGAGGGCGTCTGTGGCGTACGAGTGCTCTCCGATGAAGGCTGCCGCGGCAACGGGCAGAAACCCTACCGACACCGCCAGATCGGAGAGCTCCAGCAACGCGTCCTCAAAGGCCCGATTGCCGTAGACTACGACGAGGGCCACCGGCGTCGCCCGTCCCCTGAGGCGCCGGAACCGTCTCATCGCCGTCGCCGCGACCCGTCCCGCGTAGACGGGCGCCCCCAGGACCACAAGATCGTCCTCCAGGTACGACACCCGACGCGCCTCCGCGTCCGGGAGCGTCAGATCCAGATCGGTCAACGCGTGGGTGCCCACCCCCTCCGCAATAGCCGCCAATATGCGCTGCGTCGTGCGTGTGGGTGAATAATAGGCCAAGCTCACGGTGTCCAGGTCCATATCAGCTCCTTTACTGCACGGGTCAAGCTGAGAACAATTGGGACTCACTCGTACTTCAACGCCTCAATAGGACTCAAACGGGCGGCTCGACTCGCGGGATAGGCCCCCGAGAGGATACCCACAATCGCCGCGAAGACGATGGCAAAGAGGGGCAGCCAGAGCGGCGTGTACGCGATCGAGAGCGAGGTCCCCGGACCGAAGATCTCGCCCTGCTGCTGGAGGACGCTCCTACTGATAAGGTTGACGATCGCGTTCAGCACCATGCCTACGGCCACGCCGCCGATGCCGCCCAATAAACCGATGCCACTGGCCTCGGCCAGGAAGACCACCATGACATCCCGGTTCGAAGCCCCAATAGCCTTCATCAGCCCGATCTCGCGTGTGCGCTCGAGAATCGCCATGAGCATCGTGTTCGCGATGCCGAAGGCCGCCACCAGCAACGCAATGGCGCCGATACCGCCCAGGATGGCCTGGAGCACACGGAAGAAGGAGTTCGCCTGCTCCACCTGCTGCCGCTGCGATTGCACCATGAACCCCATCGCACCGATCTCCTGTTCTGCCGTCAGGGTCTCACGCCGGCTCGTCGTCCGGACCACCACCTCGTCGTAACCATCGCGCTCAGGGTCGAGGCGCTGCCCCTGCGCCCAACTGTTGTAGGCAATCACGTCGCGCAGCGGCGCATATACGACGTAGTCGTGCTGCCAACCGACGGGTGCCAGGATCCCAACAACCTGGAAGCGCACGGACTTCTCAGCCATCGTGCCATCCTCCTGGCTGAAGCGCTGAAGCTGCATCTGGATCATCTGGAGATAGAGGTCCGGTATCTGAACGTCGCCAGGGCTGGCGACGACGACCCCAGCGCGGGTGCCCACCTTCATCTCCTCGAAATCACGGAAGTTCTCGGGCACCTTGGCGCCGATGACGACCTGGCCGCTGTGAATCTCCGTGGTTCCCTCCGACACTGCAAGATCCGCCAGCATAGCCGGATCCACCCCGATGATCTGAGCATAGGCACTCAGCCGCCCGAAGCTCATCTGGGCACCCATCTGAAGGTTCTCCATCGGGTAGACCGCCTCGACACTCGGAAGCGCCCGAATCTCGTCCAGCGTCTCGGCGTCAAGCCGCGGCGCATCGCTGCGCTGCTGCGTCGCCGCGCTGACGCCCCCGCCGGGCACAGCCACGGCCATGACCGGACCCTCCTGAACGGCACTGACCCGCAGCTCCGTAAGCCCGCCCCCTGAACCCAGGCTCTGCGTCGCCTCCCGCTGCAAGCCGGCCCCCAGCGAGACGAGGACGACGACGGCCGCCGTGCCGATCACGACACCCAGAGCCGTCATGATCACGCGGCCCTTCATGCGCCTGAGGTTGCTGATGACGAGCCCTACCAGGTCACCCAGGGTCATGATTGCCTCAACTCCTTAACTCCCCAAGCCGAAGAAACCTCTGATTGCCCTACCGATCTTCTGCAGCAGCGTCTCCGGAGCCACTTCCCCGGCGCCGGCGGCGCCGGGCATCTGGCTGCCGGGAACCTGATCTTCGACGCCTCCCACTACCTCGACGGATAGGGTCTGGCTGACGACCCGCGTCTGGTTGAAGTCGTCGCGATAGCTCACGGCAACCACGATCCCCGCCGTCCCCGACTCCCGCGGCGTTACCGTGAGATCAATCGGAACCGAGCCGCCCGGGTCCAGCGGACCCACGAAGGGCAGCCCCTCCGATTGCACGTCCATCTGCGGACTGGCCGAGGTGATCTCCGTGATGTCGACGGCGCTACGGCCAAGGTTCACCAACTCCAGGGAGAGTTGGCCCGGCATCCCCACCATCAACAGATCGGGCGGCCGGTAGAAGCTGGCCTGCAACTCGGGGCGCTCCCGCACAATCAGGCTGAGACGCTGGATCTCCTGGTGACGTGACGCCCGGGGATCGTCGTAGGCGAGCTCGATCGGCAAGCTGTAAGCCTTCGTCTCGGCCGAGCCATCCACCAGCAATTGGTGCGAGATCTCCACAACTCCGCCCATCGGGATCGACTCGACGAAGATCACGTTGCCCGAGTTGAGCGGCACGAACGGCGCCAGGCTCGCGCCCCCTTCGCCGCCCAGGGAGAGGGTCACACGTTCGGCATCGCCGCCCCCCACGTTCGCCACACGTACGGTCAACGTCATCGTGTCGCCGGGCGCGATAAAGTCGGGTGTGGTGCTGTAGGCCTCGATGATCAACTGCGGCTGCTTGACCAGGCTCGTATTTACATCCACGCCGATAGCCCCCTGGTCGCTGTACCCGCCACCGTTATAGTCACTGTAGGCCAGCGCGATGGGCATACTCTGCCGCCCCCCCGTCTCCAGGACGCCAAGCACCAGCGGCAGGGTGACGGTGACCGCCTCGTCGATGCGGATGACCTCGGCGTAGACCGTGTCGCTGCCACTCGCCGGGATCGCCATCTCGGTCGATGCGGCAGTGGCGAAGACGTTGACCGCCGTGCGGCTGCCGCGGTTGGCCAGGCGCAGCGTAAGCAAGAAGGGCTCACCGGGGATCAAGACCGCGGGCACGGTCTCGGCGTGCTCGATCACGACCTTGGGCTTGCCGGTGAACTCCCCGGTGCTCGCCCCGAACACCTCCACGGGGATCGTCGTCGGGAACTTGAAGTTGTTGCCCGCCCAATCATTCGCCTCCAATTGGACGTTGAGCTGGTGGACGCCGTTGCCGATCGAGGCCGGCGCACGCATCTTCTGGGTGACGACGACTGTGGCATTGATGGGCAGTTGCCAGAGTTGGTGTCCCTTGTCGCCCAGCGGCAGGAAGGTACCGCCGGGGAAGATGACCAACGTGTTCTCGCCGGCGCGGCTGCCGTTATTGTAGAGCTCGATGGAGACCGTGAACTCCTGCCCCGGTCTCACCTGCGCGGGCTCGACGGTGTAGTTGCGGATGGTCAAGATCGGCTGGCCGGGTGGTGGAGGGGCCGAGGTCGCCGGCAGCGCCGTAGGCTTCGGTGTAGGCGTCGCCGCGATGACCGCCAATGCCTGGCTCAGGAGATCGGTGGCAGCACCGTCGCTGACGCTCACATCATACGTGGCGACGGGGACCGATGCCGGCACTTGTGCTGTGAGCGCCGTCTCGTTGACGTACGAGGTTGCCAACAGGCCATATCCGATCAAGCGCACCACGGTGGCGGACGTAAAGCCGGTGCCATAGACGCTGAGCGTCCCCCCGATCCCCGACACGAGTGTGCCCGGCTCCACCCCGATAATGTCAAGTGGGGCTGCGGGCGACATCGTCGCCGCAGGCGTACCCTCCGCTTGCGACCACACAGCGTGAGGCGCCGCCAGGAGAAGGAGTAGACAGCCAAAGAGTGCCGCAACCGCGATTCTTCTCATAACCTGCCCTTCAAGGTTGAGGTTCGTAGTAACGACTTCGGTCGTTCCGGTGTCTTACAAGTCGGTAGCAGGACCGATGAATCGGTTACTATGAACCCACTTGGCTGACGACTAAGCAGCGTCCAGCAATCTGCCGTCGAGCAAGTGCAGTGCACGGGTGGCATAGGACGAGACTGCCGGGTCGTGCGAGACGGTGATGATGGTACGGCCCTCCTCTTGATTGAGGCGCGCCAACAACTGCATGATGACAGCCCCCGACTCGGTGTCAAGGTTGCCGGTCGGTTCGTCGGCCAGGATGATCTTGGGATCGTTGACCAGTGCGCGGGCGATGGCCACCCGCTGCTGCTGGCCGCCCGAAAGCTCGGTCGGCTTGTGACCGACGCGGTCGCCCAATCCCACCTGGTCAAGCAGTCGCCTGGCCCGCGGCTCGCGCTCGGCTGAAGGGACCTGGGCGAAGATCATAGGAAAGATGACATTCTGCAGCGCCGTCATCGTCGGGATTAGAAAGAAAGACTGGAAAACGAAACCGATCTCACGGCGGCGGTATTCGGCCAGCGCGTTCTCGTCCAGCCCCACGATCTCCCGACCCTCCACCCAGATCTCACCTGCGGTGGGTCGATCGAGCCCGCCGAGCAAGTAGAGCAGCGTCGATTTGCCCGAGCCCGAGGGGCCCATCACCGCCAGGAACTCGCCCGCCTCCACCGACGCCGTGACGCCGGCCACGGCACGGACGGTCTGGTCCCCCATTTGGAAGTCGCGGTGCAGGTCCTCAATACGGATCAACGGGTCAACCAACGCACGGCCTCCTGTCTCGGCCACATGCCACGAAAGCCATCACCTCCAACCGGCGGCGACGCCTAGAAGAGGCCGAATCCCTGATTCAGTCCGATCAGCGCGGGCAGAAGGCCCAACAGCGTGAAGAGCACCCAAATGACCAAGGTGCCAATCGTCGCCTTCGCGCGGGAGAGACGGGCGAGCGCGGTGACACTCAACACGAGCAGCGCCAAGTTCCAAATCGTGTAGACGTCGACGCGGGCCAGGAGGGCACTCGACACCTGCGCACCGCGCGCCGGGTAAATCGTAGGCTGAAAGCCTATCGCAGGCGGAGACGGCGCGCGGTCGAACACCAGCCCCGAGAGTCCCTGGTTGTAGATGGGGTCGTGCGTGACGGCGGTATAGGCGGCCTGGAGCACATTACGGACGACGAACGGCATCCACGACCACGCGACCATCGCGAAAAACCCGCCGAAGCGTGCACCGTTCTGACCCAGAAACGTGGTCGCCAGGTAGAGCAGCCCCGCCCACGCCAGCCACGTCATGAGCGTGCCCACCACCCGCCCTCCGACGGACAGGCCGGTCGTGAGCATCGAAGGCGCCGATGGTGTGGGCGTCGCGGTCACCGGCCCCTGTACCACGACGCCACCTTTGACGATCGCGCTGCTCTGCATCGAGGCCTGCTGGCCAAAAAGATAGGTAACGTTGGCCGAAGCATACGAAAGGCCACGCACGGTTAGCGCGGCGACCATCAGCAGCACAGCCACGCCCCACCATCGCCGTCGCGTTCCGCCCAGATATGTCATCGTCGCGCGGGGCCGTAATAGCACGCCCAACAGCACGCGCAGGGGTCCTCTTCGCTCGTCTGTCACAGCCGTTGTCTGAGCCATATCACCTCGCCGGATTGTGGGTCGGGATCTAAGGATAGCCCACGCACACCGAATTGTCCACCTCGCGGGGCCGTGAACTACGGAACTCTTGGGTGGAATCTGGTCGCCGAAATGGCGTTCTCGCCTGTCTGCCGTAAACTCTAGGGCCTCAACCCAATTGCTGTCAGAGGAGAGCACCACCCATGCATATCGCCATCATCGCGCCAGGAAGTCGGGGAGATGTCCAGCCATACATCGCCCTGGGGAAGGGTCTGGTGGCCGCGGGCCACGTTGTGCGTCTCGTGACCCACGAGGACTTCGAGACGCTGGTCCGGTCGCACGGCGTCGACTTCTGGCCCATCAAGGGGAACGTCCAGGCCATCGCCCAGGGCGCGGCGATGAGCGCACGGCTGGAGCAGGGCAACTTCGTTGCCGTGATGGCACAGATGGCGAAAGAAGCAGAGCGCGGCGCGCCGCGGCTGGCTGAGGCCGGGCTCGCTGCGTGTCGGGGTGCGGATCTCGTGCTGGTCGGACTCGGGGGGCTTTTCGTGGGCTTCTCGGTTGCGGAGAAGTTGGCACTCCCCATTCTGCAGGCCTACTACATTCCCCTTACTCCGACACGCGCCGCACCAAGCTTCCTGCTGCCCCAACTCCCCGCATGGGTCGGGAGCGTGGTCAATCGCGCCTCCTACCGCGTGGCGCAGCAGATGATGTGGCAGGGGTTTCGAACAGCAGACCGCCGGGCACGACGCGAGGTGCTCGGCTTGCCGCCCGCCCCGTTCTTTGGGCCATACGGCGCCGAAGCGGTTCGCGACGGCCCGGTGCTCTACGGCTACAGCCCGGCGGTGATTCCCAAGCCGGACGACTGGCGGGACAATATCCACGTCACCGGTTACTGGTTCCTGGACGAAGCCGAGGACTGGACCCCACCCCCTGACTTGGTGGCCTTCCTGGAGGCGGGTCCCCCACCGGTCTACGTTGGTTTCGGCAGTATGAGCAGCCGCAAACCCGCGGAGACGGCTGGCCTGATCCTGGAGGCACTCGACCGGACAGAGCAACGCGCTGTTCTCCTCTCAGGCTGGGGGTGCCTGCGTACGACGGACCTGCCCGACTCTGTACGCATGGTCGAGGGCGTACCCTTCTCGTGGCTCTTCCCGCGCTGTGCCGCGGTCGTGCACCACGGCGGGGCAGGCACGACATCCGCCGGGCTCAGGGCCGGCGTCCCCTCGGTGGTGGTCCCCTTCTTTGGCGACCAGCCCTTCTGGGGCCGCCGCGTGGCAGTGCTCGGCGTCGGCTCTGCGCCCATCTCGCGTCGCAGATTGACGACCGAGCGGCTGTCTGAAGCAATTCAGCAGGCCGTGACAGATCATGGGATGCGCGAGCGTGCCGCCACCCTTGGAGCGATCATCCGGGCCGAGGATGGGGTCGCGCGCGCCGTGGCCCAGATCGAGCAGATCGCTGCGGGGGGACAGGCCCTCATCCCACACGCATCAGCGTGAGCGCGCACCCCGCGGGGCTAGAGGGGCGGCAGGACCGTCACATCGTTCACCAGGAGAGCAGACCTTGTGAAGCCGTGCCTCCGAGACACCTCCGGTTCCGCTGTCGCCCACACGAGCAGTTGCTATACAGCTCTTGGCCGATTGGGTGCCAGGACAGGTCACAGGGCTCGACACTCCTCAGCGTGGTATAATCCCTGACGGCCTCCCCGAGACCAGTACAATCCCATCGACCACTAGGAGGATCCAGTGGATAGCAGCCAAACATATGTAGCTAGCGATACAACCGACCTCGACGACACAGAGTTCGACTTCGACACCGTCGTGGACCGCAGAAGCACGAACAGCATGAAGTGGGGCGTCTATGGCGAGGATGTCCTGCCGATGTGGGTCGCCGATATGGATTTCACCTCGCCCCCGGCTGTTATTCGGGCCTTGTGTGAGCGCGCGCAGCACGGTATATTCGGGTATGAACTCAGTCCGGGTCACCTGCCCGAACTCATCACTCAGCGTCTCGCGGCCCTCTACGACTGGTACGTCGAGCCCGACGCCATCGTGTTCCTGCCCGGCATCGTGTCGGGGTTCAACGTGGCCACCCGCGCCTTTGTCGAGAGAGACGAGAGCGTGCTCATCCAGACCCCGGTCTACATGCATATCCTCCACGCCGCAAGGGATGCTCGCGTGCGAGGTCAGACGATGGAGTTGACCCGCCAACGCGATGGCCGCTATATTATCGACTTTGATAGGTTCGACCAAGCGTTCACGGAGCAAACCCGCCTCTTCCTGCTCTGCAACCCGCACAATCCCGCAGGGCGAGTCTTCTCCAGAGACGAGCTCGAACAGGTAGCCGAAAACTGCCTGCAACACAACACCCTCATCTGCTCCGACGAGATCCACGCTGACATCATCTTCAATGGACACCGGCACACGCCGATCGCCAGCCTGGCCCCCGAGATCGAGGCCCGAACCATCACGCTGATGGCTCCCAGCAAGACTTTCAACGTCGCCGGTCTCCATTGTGGCTTCGCCGTCATCCCAAACCCCGACCTCCGGCGCCGATACGAACGGGGGCGGGGAGGGTTGGTAGGGGCACCCAATCTTATGGGATATATCGCTGCCGAGGCAGCCTATGCTGAAGGTCAACCGTGGCTGTCGGCGCTTCTTCGTTATCTCGAAACCAACCGCAACGTGATGGAGACCTATCTAGCGGACCATATGCCGCAATTGACGATGGCCTCACCGGAAGGCACATACCTTGCCTGGATCAACTGCCGCAAGGCGGGCCTGGGATCGTCTCCGGAAACCTTCTTCCTAGAGCATGGCGGTGTAGCACTCAACGGTGGCGCTGCCTTCGGCCCCGGAGGAGACGGATTTGTGCGCCTGAACTTCGGCTGCCCGCGGAGCATCCTGCTGGAAGGCCTTGCACGGATGAAGATGGCGCTGGCAACGGGCTAGCAGTTGACGCCATCGGCGGCGGGTGTATCGTAGTGCAGGATAGACCTCGCGCTCATTGGCGCACACAGTGTACGTAGCCAGACACACTCACTATTCATCCGCTGAGGCTTCTTGACGATGGTAAGGGTAGTGAAGTAGCACATGAGTAACACAGTCCCCTCCGCTGCTTGCCGGGCCTTGGAGGTGTCGGTTGAAATCGCGCGGCTCGCGATCTCGCCACCGCCACTGGAAGTGTTGCTCGGGCAGCTTGCCGAGACGATTCGCGCCGGCTACGGGTGTGAATACGTTGTCGTCCGGCTCTATGACGACGGCAGCACACCCGGAGCCTGGGCCTGTGCGGGCAGTCCCCCGCCTTACTTGAGCAACACGTCGGCGTCCCTGGTCCGGGACGCTGATGACCCTATCCACGCGGTACTTCTGCAGAAACGGGCCGTCGTGCACGATAGTGGCAAACCGGCCTGACAGCTCACCGGAAGGAATGTCCGGTGCTATCCCTATGTGGCGCACCGTCCTCCCGCTCACCGTAGAGGACCGCGTCATAGGCGTGCTGGATATCACAAAACGGCAGACCGGCGCAGTCGAGGACACCGATCTCCTCGGGGCGTTGGCGAGCCATACAGCCATGGCGATCGAGCGCGGTTACCATCACGAGGGCGAGCGAAAACAGCGCAGCTTGGTTGGAAAACTCAATGCCATCGGACGGACACTTACACAGACCCTCGACCCCCAACGCGTTCTGGACATGATCCTCGAGCAACTCGCGACCATTGTGCCCCACGATCGAGGAGCGATCATGCTCGAGGAGCACAACGAGCTGATGATGCGTGCGGCCAGAGGCTTTCCCGCCCAAGCCAGGCCGCTTCGGATCCGGGTGCCGATTCACGAGGACGATGTTTACCTCACCATCAGGAACACGGGAAGACCTCTGCTGATCCCCGACGTATCGCAGAGGCCGGACTGGCAATACGTGAACGACATCCCGCGCGCGGAGGCATGGTTAGGCGTTCCATTGACCGTAAGCAATGCTGTCATCGGGATGCTGTCCCTCACGCGAGAGCAATCGGAGATCTACACCGAGCCGGAAATCGAGCTCGCGGCAACCTTCGCGCACCAGGTGTCTGCAGCACTCAACGACGCACGACTCTACGAAGATCTCTCGAACGCAAATAAGGCCCTTGAGGAGAGCCTCGCCCAACTTCGGCAACGCACCCACGATCTCCAAGTTACCTACGAGCAGCTCAAGCGATTGGATCAGACAAAAGGTGATTTCATCGCCGTGGCATCACACGAGCTGCGTACGCCCCTCACCGTGCTCAGCGGCTACAGCCAGATGCTGGCCGGCGATCCGATATTGATGGCAGATGCCTACCGTGAACAAGTGATCAAGGGTCTTCTGGCAGGTTCGGAACGCCTGAATACGATCGTGGAGGATATGCTCGATATGGCGCGGATCGACAACCAGGCACTGGAGATCCGGCTGGAGCCGTTGTTCCCTGCGGTGCTCATCAAGGCTATTCGCCCAGCCATGCGACAGATCCTCCGCGATCGGCGCGTGACGCTGGAACTCGACAAGAGTCTGGAAGCGTTGCCGCTCATCGAGGCCGACACCGCAGGCATCCGCAAAGTCTTTCACCACCTCATGGTGAATGCGATCAAATATACACCCGATGGGGGCTCCATAAGGATTTGGGCCCATACGCCGGCTCCCGGCGCAACACCGCCCGGCAAAGAGACGGTTGAGATCGTCGTCAGCGACACGGGCATCGGAATCGATCCCGTCGTCCAGGAGCTAATCTTCGCCAAGTTCTACCAGACGGGCTCCATCGCAAGCCACTCATCAGGGGCCGAGAGGTTCAAGGGTGGCGGGCCCGGCTTGGGCCTGGCAATAGCCAGAGGGATCGTCGAGGCACACGGGGGAAGGATATGGGTCGAGAGCCCCGGTTACGATGAAGAGCGCTGTCCAGGTAGCGACTTCCACGTCCAGCTTCCCTTCCGGCCGGATGCGGTCCTTGCACTGGATCCTTGATCAGGGAGAACCGTGGAGAGACCTATCGATCACGGTGCGTCCGCACTTGACGAGCTCCTGCGGCGGGCCATCGCGGTGGCCAAAGATGGACAATTTCCCCAGGCGCAGACACTGTTGCAGCAGGTCCTGACACGCGATCCCGGCAATCTGACGGCGTGGCTCTGGATGAGCGGTGTGGTCTCCAATCCCCTCAGCCGGGAGGCCTGCCTGCGTCAAGCCCTGAAACTGGCTCCCGGTCACGAGGCAGCTCGTCGCGGCCTGCTGGTCGCTCAACGGGAAGCTGCCGCTTATCGTCATGCCGCAGGCCATTGCCGCAGCCCGAGCTGGCGACGCCGTCCGCGCACGCAAGCTATTAACAGACGTCGTGGTTCGCGACGAGACCAACGTAGGGGGCATGGCTTTGGCTCAGCCGCGTCGCTGACACGCCAGAAGACCGGGAAATCTGCTATCAGAACATCCTGATGCTCGACTCGGAGAACGAGGAGGCGCATACCGGCCTCGCCTTGTTACAGGGAGCCGGCGCGGCCGCA
The DNA here is from genome assembly GCA_963775195.1 of uncultured Chloroflexia bacterium. Classification (GTDB taxonomy): domain Bacteria; phylum Chloroflexota; class Anaerolineae; order B4-G1; family SLSP01; genus PWVB01. Next base: position 198,843 of record CAVZIC010000013.1, on the reverse strand, counting down.
GAGGATCGCCGGGAGGGCGTGAACGAAACGTGGGACGATATCCCCATAGCCCCTACACTGGCCGGCGACATCCTCGGCGATGCATACCGCGAGAAACACACCACCGCGCTCTCGGAGCCCGAATCATCTCCGGAGCCCGCTTCCGTCGCGCTCTGGGAAAAGTATGACGATCCCTATCTGTGCCCGGTCTGCGCCGGTCCGGCCCGCGCCGAGGATCGGTGGTGTCCCAAGTGCCAGACCTCACTGTGGACACGCAGCCGCACACGAGATCAGCGCTCGCAACCGCTCTGGATCCTCATCCTGCTGCAGATCTGGAATACCCTTGTCCTGTCCGCCGCGCCGTTCCTGGCACTGTCTCTGGTCAGCATGCGCCTGCACGTGAACGACACACTGCAACTGCTGAACGCATACGTGGGCCGATCGTCCGACATCAGTACGGCCACCGTGGACATAGCTACGGGAATGCTCTCGCGCACCGGGTTCTTTCTGCTGGGGCTGCCCTTTGTCCTTAGTGTCGCCGGCACGATTGCCCTCTATCTGCGCTGGCGGCCGGTCTATTATCTGCTGTTGGGGAGTGGCGTACTGGGACTCGCCGGATCGATCGGGGGCATTGCTCTCCTGGGGCAGTCGCTGCCGGCATTGGCAACCGGGGTCCTTGGCATCGCGTCTGCCTTAGGCACCGTGGTCCTGGGCGTCAGACTTGAGGATGACTTTCGCATCCAACGCAGGCGGCGGCTTCTGGCCCTCGACCCCGGGCTTCCGTCCGGACTGGATTACCTCGTGCGCGGACGTCACTACGCACGCGCGGGTGTGTGGGGGCTGGCCGCGCTGCACTTCCGTCGCGCTGCTGCCTTGATGCCGAACAGTGTCGACGGGCTCCTGGGGGTCGCCCAAGCTGCCGTCAACCTGGGTGACTGGGAGCTCTCTCGCTGGGCCCTGGAGTCGGCACGCGAACGCCAACCGTCCGACGAACGAATCAAAGAAGCTGCTGAGTTGGTGAAAAACGGAATGAGAACCGCCGCCTGATATTGGTCGCCGCTACAATCAGCCGCCGGGCATCGACACCTCTGCCCGGCACCTCCCCACACTGCGTTTCGACTCAACAAAAAGCCCCCGCCGTAGCGGGGGCTTGCACTTTGGTGTGGTTCCCTATATCCCAGGTTAGAAGATGTGGAACGACGCGATGATGGGCGCGAAGAGCGAAGAGACCAGGGACATCACGGTGATCAACGTGTTGAGCGAAGGGCCGGCGGTGTCCTTGAAAGGATCGCCTACCGTATCACCCACCACGCCGGCCTTGTGTGCCTCAGAACCCTTACCGCCGAAGTGACCACTCTCGATGTACTTCTTGGCGTTATCCCACAGACCACCAGCATTGGCCATCAGCAGTGCGAAGAGAATACCGGTGAAGATTGCACCACCGAGGAAGCCGCCCAGTGCCTCGGGGCCCATAATGAAGCCCACAATCAGCGGGAGGGCCACAGCCAGGAAAGCGGGCAGGACCAGGGATGACAGCGCATTCTCCGAAGCCAGAGAGACACACGTCACATAATCAGGCTCCTCGGTCCCCAGCAGGATGCCGGGGCGCTCGCGGAACTGCCTGCGGATCTCCTCGATCATGTCGAAGGCATTGTGGGTCACGGACAGCATCGTCAGCGCGCTGAAAAGCGGCGGCGTTACTGCTCCCAAGAAGACGCCCGCGATAACCACCGGGTTCAGAAGGCTGATGACCAGAGGCTGCGCCGCAGCAGTCATCCCCTCCATCGCCTTGAAGATCTCACTGGCGTACGCCGAGAACAGCGCCAGCACGGTCAGTGCAGCCGCGCTGATGGCGAAGCCCTTCGTGATGGCCTTCGCCGTATTGCCGGCGGCATCCAGGATATCGGTGACCTCGATGACCTCCTCGGACATACCTGCCATCTCGGCGATACCACGAGCGTTGTCTACGATAGGTCCATATGCGTCAGACGAGACGATCATGCCGCTGATGGCAAGCATCCCGACGGCGCTGATGCCGACGCCATAGACGCCGCTAATCACACCGGAGGCGTCCGCGACAAAGTACGCGATCAGGGTCGCTGCCACGATCCCGATGACGGAAGGGACGGTGCTGATCAGACCGTAGCTAAAACCGGTAATGATGGTAATGGCCGCGCCGGAGCCTGAGACCTTGGCAGTCTCCACCACAGGCGGACGATCGTCGCCGGTGAAGAAGTCAGACGTGAAACCGATGATCACACCGGTGATCAGACCGGCCAGCGTCGCCCACAGTGCTGCAAGAGTGATATGGCCCACGAGGACTACGACGGCGACCATCGCAGCGAAGATGATGGTTGTGTAGATTGTGCCGCCGTTAAGGGCCGCTCCCGGCTTACCTCCCTCACCCACCTTCACAAACTGCAGACCGATGAGCGAAGCGAACGAGCCCAACATACAGAGAATCAGCGGGAAGATTGTGTAGAGCGTAAGCTGATCTCCCGAGAGATTCGGCAGCGCCGCACCCAGCAGCATTGCCGCAACAGAACTTGCGACGTAACTGTCGAAGATGTCGGCGCCCATACCCGCGACATCGCCGACATTGTCACCCACATTGTCGGCCACGACGGCCGGGTTGCGGGGATCGTCCTCAGGAATCCCGACCTCGACTTTGCCGACCAGGTCGGCAGCGATGTCGGCGGTCTTTGTGTAGATGCCACCCCCGGCCTTGGCCAACAGCGCCAACGTCGAGGCACCGAAGCTGAAGCCCAACACCAGCTCAGGTGTCTTGGTGATCAGGTAAATCGTGCTCATGCCCATCAGAGCCAAGCCCACCATCGCCAGACCCATCACCGAACCGGCGTTAAAGCTCACGGTAAACGCTGGGTTCAAGCCGTGCTCAGCCGCCACTGCGGTTCGCACGTTGCCCTTTACCGCAACGCTCATACCCATGTAGCCGGCGGCCGCTGAACAGAGCCCCCCGAAGATGAAAGTGACCGCGACCCCCAGACCGTAAGCGGGGGTGCGTTGAATCCCAAATACGATAGCCAGTACGATAGCCAGCACCACGGCCAGCATCGTCAGGGCAGTGTACAGCTTCTTGAGGTACGACTCTGCGCCGTCCTCAATCCAACCGGCAACGCGCTGTGCGCGCTCGCTGCCGGCATCCTGCCGCACGACCCATCGATAATACAAGAAGGCCACGCCAACAGAAAGAAGCCCGGCAACAAAACTGATGAGTACCCAGATGTTCATGTCTCCTCCAAATCCTCCTACAAGATCGGTATGCGAATCTCCACACAAATAGGCTCCAGCTTCCCCTCCGGAAGCCGGCGAAGGGCGTAACCTTCTACTCCCCCCGCATGATTCACTGGAGAGGAAGCTGCGAGCCTTTGGTGGTCGAACTGGTGGTAACCCGGATGCCCCAAGTTGCCGACATCAGATGGGTACCGCTGCTAAGAAACTTCGATCAACTACATATTCGCTGAACGCCACCAGCGATAGTACTTGCTTCGTAGCACATCTTGAGAAGGTAACGGGAAGCACCGCATCTGGTCCGCATTCCCCACAAAGATCCCAGTCTTCAGCAGCCGATAGGGAAAAGTCGCGGGGCTGACCCGATCGACCATTTTGGTGTTCACGAGCTTCGTCCGTAGATCAACCAAGCACTGTCGGAGATGATCGATACTCGTGTATGGTAGGTCCCCAACACTGCCGTATTCCGGGTTGTCTCCCAGCTCTCCGAGCCGCAACTCGGCAAAGCAGACGGCCGGCAGCGTTATCAGTGTTGACGGATTCCGAACGATCAGGTTAAAAAACTCCCTCGCCCCGAAGGTGCTGACGACCAAGGGATGGACCGGTGCGATCTCCTGATAGAGATGCAGGCCATCCGTGTCTGCCGGGCACGTGTCCGCCGCATCGAGGCCCAACACTCTACCATCCTGAGTCACAAGGTAGAGTCTCAGAATCGCGTCCAGCGGAACTCTTTCAAGCGCACGATAGACCGTGATATAGAGCGATCGCTTCGGCGTTCCGTCTTCGTGAGGCACACACCGCGCAAGACCCTCATCTATAGGAAGGCCTTCTACCCGGAAATCGGGAGCCAGCTCAAAGAAAATGGCCTGGCCACGTGACTTCTTCTCCGTCCCGAGGGCGTAATAGGTACCGAACTCCTCCGGGGAAAGCTGTGAGGCGATCAAGGCCTCCGGGATCATCGACAGGTACAGGTGTTTGGTATACTCAGCCATGGTCTACCCTCCTAAGGTTGGACGTTAGAAAACGGCTTGGACGTATCGCTCACCACAGTGCAGAGCTCTGTGTTAAGCCCCAGATATACCTTCGCCCTATGGGAGCATTATACCACAGTTAGATTCGGGCCGGCACTGCACCGCCAGTATTAGTAGGGAGTCGAGAACTTCTCTGCGGGCACTCTGGCACAAGCCAAGGAACCCTCTATAATGCAGCGTTGGTCGTTGTGACGCCACGATGGCCAGTATATCACGGTTCCGGAAGGACACGAATGACAAACACATCCGGCGGCGCAGCACCAGGCGCACATGCCGGTTCAGAACGAAGAGGCTCGACCGTCCCCCCGGCCCTGGGGCTTGTGGTGGGGGTCCTGGCGGTCTCCACGGCCTCGACCTTCATCCGGCTCGCGCAGACTTCCGTATCTTCCCTGGCATTGGCTGCCTGGCGCCTGACCTTTGCCTCGGCCCTGCTTGGCCCCTTTGCCGTCGCCAGAGCGAGACCTGAGTGGCGGAAGCTTGGCTCAGCCGACTGGGCACTGTTGGCAGCCTCGGGCGCTGCGCTTGCCGTCCACTTCTACACGTGGATCACGTCGCTGGCTATGACCTCCGTCGCGGCATCCGTCGTCCTGGTCAGCACCAACCCCCTGTTCGTCGCGCTGATCTCACACTTTCTTCTTGGAGAACGCGTGCGGGCCCGCGTGTTTCTGGGGATCCTTGTCGCACTCCTGGGGTCGGCAGTCATCGGGCTTGGGGATGTCACAAAGGGGTCGCACCAGGTACTCGGCGACGTGCTCGCCCTCGTCGGCGCTGCAACCGTGGCCATCTATATGCTCATCGGTCGACAGCAACGCTCGCACCTGTCGCTGCTGGGGTATATCTTCCCGGTGTATGGCTTCGCAGCCGTCCTCCTGATGGCTTTTGCGCTTGTGATGCGGGTTCCACTGACCGGCTACCCCCCTCAAGCCTGGGGTTGGCTGCTGCTCGTGGCTTTGATCCCGCAGATCATCGGACATTCTTCCTTCAACTGGGCACTCGGCCACGTGTCGCCGACCTATGTGTCGTTGGCCGTGCTTGCGGAGCCTATCGGATCGACCATTCTCGCCTGGTTGGTGCTCAGCGAGCCGCCAACACCCTCGACCATCCTGGGTGGCGGCATCATCCTTGGCGGCATTGTACTGGCGACGATGAAACTCAGAACCAGTGAATGAGAGAATCGAGGGATCGGTGAACGAAGGGGCCACGGGGGATCTTCGCCCCCGCCACGCCACACGTCCTCCCATTTCCCATTCGCACATTCCCCCAACCTGCATTTCCGGAGGCCTTGTCTAGTGAATCTACTCCTGTTACTGATCCTCGGTTCTATCTGGGGTACATCGTATCTATTCATCAAGATCATCGTCAACGAGATCGGTCCACTGACGCTGGTTGCGGGCCGGCTCGGCTTGGCAGCCCTGCTGATCTGGATCATTCTGCGATCCCAGAAAGCGCAGGCGCCCCGCCCCCGTAGGATATGGGCTGCCTTTGCCGTGATGGGTTTGCTCAACGGCGCACTGCCCTTCGCCATGATCTCCTGGGGCGAGCAATACATTCCGAGCGGCTGGGCGGCGCTGCTGCAGTCAACAACACCGATCTTCACGATCCTGCTCGCGCATCTGCTCACGCAGGACGATCGCATCACCTGGCGAAAAGCGCTGGGCGTTGCCGTGGGCTTCGCGGGGGTGGGATTGCTGATCCTGCCTCAGCTCCGGGAGGGCCTGAATGCGTCGGTCTGGGGCATGGTGGCAATCGTGGGATCATCCCTATCCTATGCTTTCGCCGCCATCTTCGCGCACCGAAACCTTAGCGGGCAGCAGCCAATGACCTCCGCGGCCGGCCAGTTCACAACAGGCTTCCTCTTTATCCTCCCCTTTGCCTTTGCGGTCGAACAGCCGCTTGAGATCTCGCTTTCCTGGCAGGCTATGGCGAGTTGGGCCGCCCTGGCCGTCTTGGGAACGGTCGTCGCCTACGTGATCTACTACACGCTGTTGGCCAGGACCAATGCCACCTTTGCGACGATGGTCACTTACATAGTGCCCATCAATGGCCTGGTCCTGGGAGCGCTCGTGCTCCACGAGTCGCTGAACCCGATTGTGCTCCTCAGCCTTGTGTTGGTGCTGGGGGGAGTGCTGCTGGTCCGGCAATGATCGTTCGACCGATGGCGAAAGCTGCCTGTTGGTGGTACAATTCGCCCTGGTTTTTCGCCAGAACTGTGAAGAGGCAAGAGGAATGCGATTCAATAACGTCTGCATAGAAGGACTGGGGTACGTCATCCCAGAACGCGTCGTCAGCACAGCATGGTTCGAGGAGCAGCTTGAGCCCGTTTACCAGGCACTAGGCGCTCCCAAAGGTTTTATTGAGCGCCTGACGGGGATCAAGGAACACCGTTGGTGGGACGATGGGGTAAAGGTCTCAGATGGATCCGCGATGGCAGGAGAATACGCGCTGGCGGCAGCGCAGGTCGACCGGAGTGAAATCCAGTGTTTGATCAACACGTCGGTATGCCGCGACTATATCGAGCCGGCGACCGCCTCGATCGTCCACAACAAACTTGGCCTGTCGCAATCTGCGATCAGCTTTGACGTCGTCAATGCATGCCTGGGATTCCTGAACGGTATGGTCCTCGTCGCGAACATGATTGAACTGGGACAGATCGACACCGGGATGGTCGTCGCTGCCGAGGACCCACGCGAGGGCCAGCTCTGGACAATCGACCATATGCTGACCAATCCGCCGGACAAGGACACGTTGCGCGACAACCTGGCATCCTTCACGCTCGGTGCGGCATCTGTCGGGATGGTGCTGCGCCATGCATCAAAATCAAGAACGGGCAGACGGCTGTTGGGAGGCGAGGCTTACAGCAATACCAGCCACTGCGAGCTCTGTGTCGCCCAGCGCACATGGATGCGGACCAAGTCCTCGGCGCTCCTATCAGAAGGCACGAAAGTGGTCACCCAGGTGTGGGATCGCTTTAAGCGCAATATGGCGTGGACGAACAGTACGGTTGACAAGCTGTTCACGCACCAGGTGAGTGAACCACAGCGGCAGGTGGCACTGCAGGCGCTGCAGCTTTCGCCAGAGATCGATTACCCGACCCTCCAATTCTTGGGAAACACAGCATCCGTCGCTGCCCCGATCTCGCTCGCCATCGGTGTTGATGAAGGGTTTGTCAATGACGGCGACCGGGTGCTGTTGCTCGGCGTCGGTAGCGGGATCAACAGTATCGCATTGGGCATTCAGTGGTAGGGAAAGCTTCACTCGGGCAACAGAACATCGAAAAGCTGTATCCCTTCGAGTCCCACTGGTTCGAGGTGGGCGGGCAACAGATGCACTACCTCGACGAAGGGCCGTGCGATGGCATACCCGTGGTTATGTGCCACGGGAACCCCACGTGGTCTTTCTATTACCGCACGCTAGTTCCCTCTCTCAGCAACACCTACCGCGTAGTGGTCCCGGACCACATTGGATGTGGGCTCTCCAGCAAGCCGCAGGACTACACCTACACCCTCGAACGGCACATTGGGAATCTGGAAGCACTCATCGAGCACCTCGGATTGCAGCGAATGGTCCTGGTCGTCCACGACTGGGGCGGCGCCATCGGAATGGGGTTCGCCACGCGACACCCCGAGACCGTCGACCGATTCGTCGTTTTCAACACTTCGGCGTTCTATATGCCGGCAGTGCCCTGGATCCTGAAAGTGGCACGCAGTCCGGTGCTGGGTGCACTGATGCTCCGCGGGCTGAACGCCTTCGCGGGGCTTGCCGTATGGCTCGCCGTGGAAGACCGCAAGCGCATGACGCGCGACGTGCGGGCAGGCTACCTGGCCCCCTACGGCAACTGGCGCGATCGGATTGCAATCTATCGCTTCGTCCAGGACATTCCGGTCACGGCGGACCACCCGACGCGGGCAACGGTGAATGCTATTGATGCGAGCCTGCCGGCGTTTCGCGGGCGCCCAATGCTCATCATCTGGGGTGCCAAGGACTGGATCTTCACCGTGAAGGACTTCCTGGCGGGCTGGCGTGAGCGCTTCCCCGAAGCCGAGGTTCACGTCCTTCAGGACGCAGGTCACTACGTCGTCGAGGATGCGCACGAGCGGATTGTGCCGTTGATGCTGGATTTCCTGGAGAGGACGGGAGAAAGCGATCAGCGATCAGCAAGAGCCAATAGCTCATGACTCAACCGTATAACATCGCCAGCGCGCTCGCCGATATGGCCGAGCGCGCGCCCTACCGACCGGGCGTGATCTTCCCTGCCGGGCGCGACGCCGGCGGCCGCGCAAAGGCAGTCCAGTTCAGCTTTCGGCAGCTGAATGAGGAGTGCGATCGCTACGCTCACGGCTTGAGCAACATTGGCATCCGTCGTAGCGACCGAGTCCTGATGCTCGTGCACCCCGGTGTCGAATTGATCGCCGTCGTCTTCGCGTTGGCGAAAATGGGAGCCGTGCCCGTGTTGATCGATCCCGGCATGGGCCGGCGAGCATTCCTTCAGTGCGTCGCCGAGACCGAGCCCAAGGCCATGATCGGACTGCCGGTGGCCCACGTGTTGCGCAAGCTCGTGCCCAAGCCCTTCGCCACCATCGAGCACTCGGTTGTGGTGGGCGGGCCGGCGATCTTTGCGGGGCTCCTGGCCGATGCGAGCCTGGAACATCTGCGGGTGCAAGGGTGTCTTCCCTTCCCCATCGCGGCGACGACGACCGAAAGTGAGGCCGCCGTAGCCTTCACCTCGGGCAGTACGGGCATCCCCAAAGGGGTCGTCTACCACCACGGGATGTTCAAGGCACAAATCGAGCTGCTTCGCACAACGATCGGCATCGAGCCCGGCGAGGTCGATCTGGCGCTGCTCTACGTCTTCGCCCTCTTCAACCCGGCCCTGGGCGTCACGACCGTGATTCCGGACATGGACCCGACGAAGTCTGCCGAAGTCAATCCGGCACACGTGGTCGAGGCTATCCAGACATACGGTGTCACCAATGCCTTCGGTTCACCCACCATCTGGAAGCGAGTAGTACCCTATTGCCGGGAGCGCGGCATCCGCCTTCCCTCTATCAAGCGCGTGCTGATGGCCGGCGCGCCTGTGCCCCCGGATCTCATCGAGGCACTCCAGACCGAGGTGCTGAGCGACGAAGCGGAAGTACTGACGCCCTTTGGCGCCACCGAGGCCATGCCCCTGACCTCGATCAACGGTCGTGAGATAACGGACGAGACCGCTCAGACGACGGAGGCGGGGCGCGGGATGTGCGTGGGCATGCCCCTTCCGGGGATCACGATGAGGATCATCAAGATCACCGACGATCCGATTGCCGAGTGGGACGAGCACCTGGTGACGCCCCAAGGGGAGATCGGCGAGATCGTGGTCAAAGGCCCGGTCGTCACGCTCAACTATCTCAACCGCCCCGAACAGACGGCCCGCGCCAAGATCCATGAGGGCGCTGAGATCTGGCACCGTATGGGGGACCTGGGATATTTCGACGCCCAGGGACGTCTCTGGGTCTGTGGGCGCAAGTCTCACCGGGTCAGAACGGCCGCCGGCACGCTTTTTCCCGTGATGTGCGAAACGATCTTCAACCGTCACCCCAAGGTCAACCGTACTGCAGTGGTCGGCGTAGGGGCGGGCGATAACCAGACGCCGGTGCTCGTCGTCGAGCCGTCAGCCGGTGAGTTCCCTGCCACGCTCTTGGAGCGCCAGCGTTTTACAATGGAACTGCTGGCCCTCGGCGCAGCGTACGACCATACGCGTTCCATTCAGCAGGTGCTTTTCTATCCCGACGTCTTCCCCACGGACGTGCGCCACAACGCGAAAATCCAGCGCGAGAAGCTGGCCGTCTGGGCGGCAACACAGCAGCGAAGGCACAGGCGTCGCTACCTGCCTCGACCTGGTACGAATGTCGTATCCGCGGAAAGCCCAACATCGAGGAAACGCACAGGGGATCTACTGGGTCTGCTGGGCCTGGTCGCGGGGCTTATCGTCTCTCTGTGGCTCCTGCTGAGACCCCGCGGGGACGACTAGAGCGTTACGACAGCCCTCGGTGTAACAGTGAGCGCAGGTCCGCAGTACCTGACTTCATGGGTCTCTGGGGAGGTAAGGGCGCATGGATACTATCGATGGGCAGCCAACCCATGCCCTCGTGACAGGTGGAGGTGGCTTCCTCGGTCTTTATATCGTCGAGCAACTTGTGGCGCGCGGAGATCGGGTCACCGTCTTCACCAGGGGCAACTACCCGAAGCTCGTGGCCCTCGGTGCACGCGTGATCCGGGGTGATCTGCGAGACCGCCAGTCCGTCGAAGCTGCGTTCGCGGACGTGGACGTCGTCTACCACGTGGCGGCCAAAGCAGGGCTGTGGGGACCGTGGGATGACTTCTATGGGGTGAACGTCACCGGCACAGAAAACGTGATCGCCGGGTGCCACGCCAATGGCGTCCAGAGCTTGGTCTACACGAGCTCTCCCAGCGTCATCTTTGACGGCACCGACCAGACAGGAATCGGTGAAAGCGTGCCCTACCCCGATACCTACGAGAACCCTTATCCCGAGACCAAGGCTCTCGGCGAACAGCGCGTCATCGATGCCAACGACGACGATCTGCGGACCGTCTCACTGCGCCCGCATCTCATCTTCGGCCCTCGCGACAACCACCTACTCCCGTCGGTCATCGACCGCGCTCGCCACGGCCGGCTGCCCCAGGTGGGCGACGGGACCAATCGCGTCGACCTGACCTACGTGGAGGACGCCGCGCGCGCCCACCTGCTGGCTGCCGACGCCCTCGGCCCAGGTAGCCCGGTCTGCGGGCGTGCCTACTTTATTAGCCAGGACGAACCGGTGGTGCTCTGGTCGTGGATCGCCGACTTTCTGGCGAGGCTCGGGCTCCCCCCTATCAGGCTCAAGGTCCCGTTGAGCCTCGCGCGCGGCGCCGGGGGGGTGATGGCGGGGCTCTATCGGACCCTTCATCTCCGCGGTGAGCCGCCACTGACCCCCTTCCTGGCCAGTGAGCTCGCTCAGAGCCACTTCTACGACATCAGTCGGGCCAAGGATGACTTCGGGTACCGTCCCCTACACTCGATGGCCGAGGCCACCGATCGCACGATCCGGTGGTTGAAAGCCAACCTTGCGCTAGACTAGGGGAACGAATCAGGAGGGAGACACGAGATGGCACTGAAACGAGATGAAAGCGGGCGGCTGCACATCGAATCGTCGCTGATGGGCGAGTCCCTGATGCGCAAGACGTTGTTGTCAGAGACGGAAACAGATGAGATCTTTCGTCCCCTACCCGGCCTATCGGTGATCAAGATTGGGGGACAATCGATCATGGACCGTGGGCGCGGGACGCTATTCCCGATTATCGATGAGATCGTTTCTGCACGGCCAGACCATCCGATGCTTCTGTTGACCGGGGGTGGGACCCGATCGAGGCACGCCTATGCCATAGCCCTCGACCTGGGCATGTCGACCGGCATTCTGGCCGAGTTGGGCAACAGCATCAGCGAACAAAACGCCCTGATGTTGGCGACGCTTCTGGCGCCGCATGGCGGCGTCCGAATCAGTCATGCCGATCTTGTCAAAATGCCGTCCTACCTACGGATTGGGATCATCCCAGTGATGGCGGCAATGCCACCTTACAAGCTCTGGGAGCTGCCACCGGAGGTAGGTCGTATCCCACCTCACCGTACGGATGCCGGTACGATCCTGACCGCCGAGGTGTTGGGCACGTCGCGATGCATCCTGGTCAAGGACGAACAGGGGCTCTATTCGGACGATCCCAAACGAAATCCCCAGGCAGAGTTCATCCCCGAGATCGAAGTACACGACCTCATGGCCCGAGATCTACCGGACTTGGCCGTCGAGCGCGCGCTTCTGGAGATCCTGGCCAATGCGCGGTCGGTGCGCGAGGTATTGATCGTGAACGGACGTGATCGGGGTGCCCTGACTGCTGCCCTCAAGGGGGACAACCCAGGGACGCGTATCTACCGGGAATAGGGAAACACGTGGCGAGGCGGACGGTGCGCACTGTCGTGCGCCTCGTCCTGTCGAGATCTCGACACGTCCCTACTACTAAAGCGCCTGCGCCAAGATCCCTGCCAACTCCTCATCTGTGAGCTTGATGGGATTGCCCTTCATGCTGCTGGAGCGCTGGGTCTTATTGATGATCTCGGAGAAATCGGCCTCGACGACGCCGTAGGTCGCCAGACCCGGTACGCCGAGCGTCGCACACAGAGCACCGATCCACGCGACACCGTCTTCAGCCGTGGCGTCGAAATCGCCCGTGAGGATTGTAGCGACCTCATCAAAGCGAGACAGGGCGGGGTTCTCGGGATCGCGTGATCCGAGAGCCTCGACATTGGCCGCCATCACATAAGGCAACAAGCGTCCGCAGATGGCGCCGTGTGGGGCATCGTACATCCCACCCAGAACGCCTGCGAAGCCGTGAACCGCACCGAGCTTGGCGTTGGCAAGGGCGAGACCGCCCAGCAGGCTGACCAAGGACATATCTTCCCGCGCCTCGAGGTCACTGCCATCCTCGAAGGCGCGCAGCAGAGCTTCTGATGCGCGCCACAGCCCCTCGCGACAGAATGTATCCGTGATGGGGTTGGACAGCTGGGAAACGTAGGGCTCCAACACTTGCGTGAAGGCGTCCAGACCGGTGCTCGCCGTCACCGCAGGTGGCATCGAGCGTGTCAGCTCCGGGTCAACCAGGGCCACACGCGGCAGGATTAGGGCTCCACGCAGACTTACTTTGACGCGATGCTCCGGAGACGCCAGCACGGCGTTCGCCGTCACCTCCGCCCCTGTGCCCGCCGTGGTAGGGATAGCAATGTAAGGCGGCGGCGCGCTTGGTGATCGGTTGCCCGCGACCGATCACCTCGAGGTAATCGAGGGGCACGCCGCCGTTCGTTAGCAAGGCGGCAATCGCCTTTCCGGTATCGATCACGCTGCCGCCGCCGATGCCGATGACCATATCGCAACCCGCCTCTCGCGCCCGTTCGACCCCCTCGCGCACGAGCTCCGTCGTGGGTTCGTGGGTCACCTCGAACGGCACAGTGGAGATACCCGCAGTCTCCAGGGACTCAAGCACGGACACCACACGTGTGCGATCCCGGTCGGCGATCGTCAGCGCCCTTGTGCCGAAGGGCTTCGCCAGTTCTCCCACCTCACGCGCTCTGCCTGGCCCGAAGATAATCCGATCTGGTGCAGCAAACGCGAACTTCATACTCCCCTCCTTAGTGGTTAGGCAACGATCTCAGGATAGGACTTGAAGATGTCCTCGTACTCCTGAGTGATCTCATCCCAACCGCGCGTACCGGAATCGACAGCGATGTCCAGAAACCTTAGGCGGCCTAGAGCTTGATGGGCAGTCGCCAGTTTTCCCAGGGTGTTGAGCCTTCTGTCCAGCCCGACACACATGGTCGATCCAAATGCGAAGATTGCGCCCACAATACAGGCCAGCCGCCAGCCCGACGTGCCCTGACCTACGACAGGACCCATGGCAGCGGTCAGCGCCGTCACCAAGGTAGCCACAGATGAACTGACGACGCTCGACACTAGCAGCCACGTATTCTGCTTCCGCAGACGCTGCACGTGCCCTTCAACGTGCTGCAGGCTCTCTCTGATTCTCTTCGTCACAGGTCCGTGGTTCTCTTCCATCGCTCTCCCCCCTCCTGTGTAGCCGACCAATGCCCCGCTTGAGATAGCGCCAACCGATGCTATAGTAGTCGACATTCAGGCATCCAGCAAACTCCATCGGTTAGCCCTCAAGGAGACAAGCCTGTGAAACACAACCCGGATCCAGACCTGCTTGCGGCGATTCAGGAAATCAGGGCTGTCGATAATCACTCACACGCCCAGCCGGCGCAGAAACCGGACCTCTCCCAGCGGGAACGGCCCGATCCTCTCGGCAAGGCCCCGTTTCCCTACCCGGTCCGTCTTCGTGTCACCAACCCCGAGTACATCGAGGCGTGGCGCGCTCTCTACGGCTACCAATACGAGGATATGGCTGAGGAGCACGTGCGCGAAGCGCTCAACGCCAAGCTCGATCTGATGGCGCAGAAAGGGACCACGTATCCATCGTGGGTGCTGGATCAAGCCGGAATCGAGATCCAGCTCGTCAACACCTGGAGCTTGGGGCCAGGGCAAGAGAGACCTCGTTTCCGCTGGACTACCTTCGCTGACGCGTTGCTCCAGCCATTCTCCCCGGACGAGGAGTCCGATGGGTCGCCGCCCACCATGAACGCATACCTCGACACGGTCGTCAGGCCGCAGATCGAGGAATGGAAGGCGGCGGGCGCCCTCGCAATCAAATTCGGCATCGCTTATAGGCGCTCGCTCGATGTCGCCGATGTCTCAGCCGCAGAAGCCGGGACAATCTACGAGCGTCGCCTCACTAAAGACGAGCTGTCGGCCAGAGATGATAGGGTGCTGGAGGACTTCCTCTTCCGGGCGGTATCCCGCGAGGCCGGTGCACACGGACTGACCGTGCATATCCACACCGGTGTCGGCGCGCAGCCATTCTTTGGCATCAGTGGTGCCAATCCGATGCTCCTGGAGTCGACATTCAACGACGAAGCGCTGCGCGAGACGCGCTTTGTGATGTTGCACGGGGGGTGGCCTTTTGAGCGAGAGACCGGCGTGATGTTGATGAAGCCGAATGTGTGGCTCGATTTCTCGGCACAGCCGTTCCTACGGTCGACGCCAGCCCTCAGCAAAACGCTGCAGGGCTGGCTCGAGTGGTATCCGGAGAAAGTACTCTTCGGCACGGACGCCTACCCCGACGATACACCCCTCGCGAACTGGGAGGAGAAAGTTTGGCTCATCACCAGGACCGCACGACAGGCACTGGCGATGGCCTTGACGCGTATGATGGAAGAGGGGCAGCTCACGCGCGCGCGTGCCGAAGAATTGGCGCAGATGGTGATGCGCGAGAACGCCCTGGAGCTCTACAACTTACGGAGGCCACCCGGTTGAATCCCTTACTCCCCATGCAGTACTTCATCCCCGACGTCGAGGCCCGCCAATGGAAGGACGGGCGCCTGTATCTGTATGGATCGTACGATATCAGCGGCGATACCGCCTATTGCAGCCACGAGTACCACGTCTTCTCCTCGGACGATCTGCAGACTTGGGTCGACCACGGCGTGAGCTTCCGCTCGGCCGACATCCACTCGGACCCGACGAGCCAACTCTACGCGCCGGACTGCATTTGCAGGGACGGCACCTATTACCTGAGCTACTGCGCCTCGGACGGCCACGAGGGCCTTGCCATCAGCGAATCCCCGTATGGTCCCTTTGGAGACGCCTACGGGGTGCAGGGCGCAGACGGCGATGGGATCGACCCGGCGATGCTGGTGGATGACGATGGCGCCGTCTACTACTTCTGGGGGCAGTTCGAACTGCGTGGCGCGCGGATGAAGCCGGATCTCAGCGGGATCGATCCTGCGACGCGCGTGAGGCCGGTCATCTCTGAAGCTGATCACGGCTTCCACGAGGGTGCCTCGATCCGCAAACACAACGGCCTCTACTACCTGGTCTATACGGACATCAGCCGCGGACGTGCCACCTCGATGGCCTACGCCACAAGTCATTCGCCTCTCGGCCCATACGAGAAGGGCGGCATCCTTATCGACAACACCGGCTGTGACCCTGAGACGTGGAACAACCACGGCTCGATCGCCGAGTTCAACGGTCGATGGTACCTTTTCTACCATCGTTCCTCGCAAGCCAGCCGTTTCAACCGCAGGGTTTGTATCGAGCCGATCCACTTCAACGCGGACGGCAGTATCGATGAAGTCGAAATGACGACGCAGGGCGTCTCGGGTCCGCTCGATGCGACCCGGCGACTCGACGCCTACCGGGCATGCCTGCTCTCGGGCCAGGTCAGAACACAATCGTTGCCGCCCTCTGACACGTGCAACACCTGGAGCGAACACCTCACGATGATCCAAAACGGCGATTGGGCCGCCTACAAGTATCTTGACTTCGGTGGTGGCGTTGGTAGCTTCCACGCACGCGCCGCCAGCTTGGCCTACGGAGGCATGATCGAGGTCCACCTCGATGTACCTGACGGTCCGCTGGTCAGCGTCTGCACCGCGCCATACACGGGCGGCTGGCAGAGGTGGGCCACGGTTTCATCGCCGGTGACAACACCGGTCTCAGCGGTTCACGCGGTCTATCTAGTCTTCCGGGGTGGCGCGCATCGCCTCTTCGACCTTGAGAGCTTCTCGTTCGACCGGTAGACAGGCAGCGGAGATGGACCGGATCCTCATCGCTTGAGGAGAAAACTCGGGACGCGGATAAGAACATTTGTGCTATCATAGAGATGATGGGCGCGCACCCTTGGGCATGTGACGGCCCTGGCCAATCCCTACACACAACATCACAACCGCCAAGCGCAACTCGCACCAAGCACACGGAAGCGACCACGGCTGTACCTGCCTGTATATGTGCCTTTCCGTCGGGGTTTTGAGCAAGGAGGAAGTGGGTGAAAGCGCTAGAGAATTGCCGGTGGGTCCCTCGGTGGGTCTCTCACATGGGTTGCCTCAAGGGATGTCTGAATTTCCTGGGCATCGATATTAGCGACCCGTGGCTCTACGGCGGCACCGGCCACGCCTTCGTCATCAACTTACACGAGGAGGTGTGCCCCAGCGGACCAACTGCCTGGGACTGTGGCAAGCTCTTTGAGCTCGGTAGCAACCTGGGCTACCGCGTTGGCGGCGTCTTCGGGAGAAAGGATCAGGACGATCTCACACAGCTGCAGATACGGGCTTTCAAGCACGTCCAGCAAGCCATTGATCAGGGCTATCCCTGCTATGGCTGGGAGCTGGAGATACCTGAGTTTTACGTTGTCTATGGATATGAGAGATCCACGGGGGATAGTGAGACGAGTCACGATATCCAGGGCGGATACTACTACGCCGGACCAGGCTGCGAAGAGGGCAAGGGTCCCAAGGCCTGGCAAGAGCTAGGAGACACGGGGATCGGCGTTCTTGAGGTCTACAGTGTTGCGCCCGGTGAGATTGCCGATGACGCGACGACGGTCAAGGCTGCCCTCTCGTTTGCCCTGGAGCACGCAGCCACACCCAAGGAATCGATCTATGCTTCGGGCCTCAAGGGGTACGACAACTGGACTGCGGCGCTTCGGAAAGGCAGAGCGGGCGATATGGGTATGCGCTACAACACTGCGGTGTGGCTTGAGTGCCGCCTGAACGCGGCGGGCTTCGTAGAGGAGGCAAAGGCACGCCTCCCAGGCAGAGCGGATGCTGCCTTCGACGACGCCCGGTCGGCCTACCAGGCAGTCGCCGAGAACCTGAGCCACGTCGCGGCGCTCTATCCCTGGTCCTCAGAGGCAGTCGCTGAGGATTTACTTCCAGTCGGTGAGACCAGCGAGGCCGCGGTAGCGGCCCTTGAAGCCGCAAAGGAAGCAGAGGCGTGCGGACTTCAGGCGCTGGAAGAGATCGCTAGGGCGCTGTAGGCGTTTCGCCGGTCGCAGAGAACCGCAACCAGGCCTCTGCTGGCGTCGCCGGCAGCTTAACCAAGGGGGATGACTATGGTCCAGGAGAGCATCACTATCCGACCCATCTATGCTGATGACCTGGAAGCTGTGGCAGCGATGTGTTGGGAGAACCGCGAGACGCAGCTCAGGATTCTGGCGAAGCAGGAGGTCCTCGGCTTTGGAGCTTGGGACCATCGGAACACGTGCGTGGGATCCCTGCACTGCTACAGTGTCACGCTCCCCGACTGGGACGACAGCGACTTCCCGGGCTATGGCAGGGCGAGGCTGGAGGACTGGCCCCTGGGCTGGCCTCTGCTTGCCGCTCGGAAGAAGGGGCTCGAATTCGCGGGCCCGGTGTGGGGGCAAGCGTGCTTCCACGTCGGCATCCTGCCGAACACGTGGCAGGCCCAGCCCAAGTACTTCAACAAGGGCATCGGGACGGCGCTACTTGAGGCTTCCGTTGCCTGGGCCCGTGACCATGCCTACGCGGGTGTCATCGCCCATGGCGGTCCCCGGACTATCCCTGCCTACAACGTGATGATGGGGTGCCTACCGTGGACATCGTATGCTAAGTTGAGTTTCGAGACAATGGCTTACGAGGAAGACGGCGAACGCCTTCCGTGGTGGGTCGAGACCAGGGGAGAGACGATCAAGGCCCAGGTCGATGGGGCGACCTCGGAGGGACGAGATCTCGAGGATATCGTGGCTCGCTTGATGGTCCTGCGTTTCGACTGACGGCATTCTGATCGTCTTGGACGAGGCACGGCAATGGGTCCGGGAACTAGGGCCCGACCAGTCGCAGAGAGGAGTGAGCACGTTGGACCCTCTGATCGCAGAGCTGCAGCAGCAGTATCACCACACCGTGGAGATGGTCCGGGTCGTGCTTGAGGCGTGTACCGACGATGCCTGGAGCAAGCCGTTTCCCGGCGAGGCGTTCCTCACGTTCTGGCGCGAGGCCTACCACGCCATCTTCTGGATCCACAACTTCCTGGGGCCCAAGGAGAAGGCCTTCGAGATGCACCCCTTCGGCAAGGATATTGATCCCCGGCTGTTCACGCCACCTAACAACACCTGTAGTCGCGCTGAAGCGCTGGGTTACGCAGACCGGACCGATGCCTACATCGACGAGGTCTTTGGCACTATGACGCTGGATGACTTGCGCAGCGCGGATGCCTATGACGAGAGCGAGTTCCGGAGTGTCTATCACCGGTTGATGTACGGGTTGCGTCACGGGCAGCACCACATCGGCAGGTTGGCGGCATACCTCGACCAAGAGGGCATCGCTGCCGACACCTGGCGGGGTTAGAGCCGACGATGGACAACCCCGTGATGCACAATGATGGTGCACTCGCCAGGTGGCTGTTGGTCAGCGGCGGTCCTGCCATCCGCTATCGAACGGCAACCGAGGTATTGGACTCAGCACCCGGGGTGGATGTCGCACAGCTCGCCGACGCGCTGCTTGGCAGCCCGATGACGCGGTTATGGTTAAGGCGCGTGCCCCGACCGGCGGATGATTTGTCTACCTTTCACCATTCGAGGCCCGAAGCGTTCGAGAACGCGGCATCGAAACTATGCGACCTGGGCTTGAGGGCGGGGATGGCACCGCTTGATGAGAAGCTGCTACCCTACCGGAGATGGCTGGAAGAGCAGGCCCGGGCCATCAGCAAGATCTCGGAGGCTGACGACACCGCCGTCGAATCCCGAGAGGACACCCAGACAGCGTTGGATCGAGGCATCCGTTGGTTTGAGGCGATGCTCGTCGCTGCGCGTCTGGCGTGGCTGGGTTACCCCGACGACGCCATCGGTGTCTGTCTGACCCGCCGTCTCGAGACGCTCTACGCGCTGGCAGAGACCGGCAACCACGACATCTATATCGATCAGGATACGTTCGGCGATTACCCCAACAACCCGTTCCGCAAGCGACGGTTCGTCGACCCGCGGTTCAACAGGACCTTACCCTCTGTCCACGACATCTACGCGCTGGCGCATTACCCGCGGACCCTGTTGGATGCGGCAACCCAGGACAAGATCAACACGGTGATCGCCTACATCCTGCATCCCGACTACCAGGCACTGGACGATGGCTACGGCGTGATGCGTGTTGGACCGCACCGTTACTTCTCGATGGGCTGGAGTGTCCATCTGCCCGGCTATCACGGCTTCGACTTCGTGGCCGGGCCGGCAGGGATGTTCGTCCAACGCCTTGAACTGATGGCCCACTTCCCGACAGCCCCCGATCATCGGTGGTTCCAGGAGAGCTTAGCACATCTGGAGGGTTTTCGGCAAGATGATGGGACCTATCGCTTCCCGGCAGGCTACCTCAAGGAGTCGCCTGGCGGCTACTGGGTGAGCGGGTACTACATGCGGCTCGAGGAGAACCGGCGGCGGGGAGAATCGCTGACACTGGACTCCACGTTCCGGATGTGCAAGATCAAGCGGCTTGTGGCTGAGAGGCGGCGGAAAGCGCCGCATTGACCGAGGGGCTCGCTTTGGACCTACGTCTGACCGGGGCTCAGGCTGGCCCGCGCCACGTGCCCGCCAGACTTTCCAGCATTTGTCACTTTTCAAGGAGTCTACCCAATGGATATCAGGTATCAAGGCCCGGTGATCTTTGTAGAGGATGTTGACCGCTCACGCGAGTTCTACGACGGGCTTCTGGGCCAGGAGGTCAACATCGATATGGGGCTCAACGTGAGCTTCAAAGGCGGCTTCGCGCTTTGGCAGGTCGACCACGCATCCGAGATGATCTACGGTCATGCCCCAGACAGAACGGACCGCCTGGGGAGACAGAACTTCGAGCTCTACTTCGAGACGCCGGATCTCGACGCTCTGTCCGTCCGTCTCTCCGAGGCCGGGGTCGAGTTCGTCCAGTCGCTGCGCGAACAGCCGTGGGGGCAACGGGTCTTCCACGTCCACGACCCGGACGGGCACGTCGTCGAACTGGGCGAACTGATGGATGCGGTCTTCGTTCGGCTCCTGGACCAAGGCTATGTCCGCAGAAGCAGTGGCAGCCCGTACCGGCATGCCGCTGGAGATGGTCAACCAAATAGCCGATGAACGTCGGTGAGCGCCTAGTCCGGGATGAAGCATATCGTGAGGACACGCTGTCTGGCAGACAATCAAGCTACAGATCGAGGCCATCGCCCAGGAACCGGCCTATCTATGGTACCACCCAGCACCTGAGGAGACTAACGATGCAGGAGTTCCAACCGAGCCTAGTTCTATCGAAGTTACTCTACGAAGAAGAGATCAGGCCCATGATGGATCTGGGTTTCCCGGACGTGCCCTACGCCGCCGCGACGCTGGGGATGTGTTCCGAAGCCCTTGGACTGGACGATGAAGTCTCGATGGACCATATGTGGGGGCCACGGGTCACGCTATTCCTGTCCAGAGAGGATCAGACACGGTATGGCAAGGAGCTGGTGGAGCGCTTCAAGCAGCACTTCCCGAAGGTCTTCAAAGGAATGAAAGCCGACATGAAGGAGCGCCTGAAGCACTACGGTGTCGACATCCAAGCCTCGGAGAGTTGATGTACCGAGCGTCTTGGACGACGACCGTGGACGAGTGGCCGCAATTCTGTGGGGGTAACGATGCGCTGCCGCTCGAACCCGTCGCGTGGCTGAAGACCAGCGAACAGCACCTGCTCGAGGCCACTAACGGCGTCGTCTATCACGATGATACGGGCGAGCTCATCAAGGCACGCGAATCGTCGGCCTAGTACCCCGACGATGTCCTGCGGTTCCTGTTGATGTGCGAGTGGAACACCGTCGGCGGTGACTGATTCCCCATTCCGGGCGCATCTGGCTCGAGGGGGGACCGATTGGGCCTGCACGTCCAGGCGGCCAAGATTCGAACCACCTGATGCGTATCGGCTTCATGGTCAGCCTGGCGGTACTTCACCTACAAGAAGTCGGTTCGTGCACACTCTTCAAACGGCTACCCATCGCGGAGCAGCTGGAGCCGGTGCTGCTGGCATTGGTCAGCGAAGGAAACTGGCAGAAGGTAGAGGAGCACATATGTGCAGCCGCCGCGATCTTGCTTGCGGCGCAGAACGCCTATCTGCCGGGATTGCACCAGAGATCACGCTTGGCGCGAAGCAGGTGGACGACGGACGCCATCGATATGAACATCGATTTCTGGGGAATCAGCAACCGAACCGGAAAGAGGATCCCCACGGAACTGAAAACCGTCCTCAACAACCAGGTCTCTGGCTGCACGAGCGGCATTGATCCTCTGGAACGGAGGAAGTCGGCAAGTGGCCGCTCTGCTGCAGAAGGAGCCACTCAGCTGAAACGATCACTGATACAGAAAGACGTGGACTGGCGTTCATCCAAAGCCTCGAACTCTCGCGAATGCTCTATGAGGAGGAGATCCCGCCATCGAGCGTCGATTCCCCGACCTGAACTACGCGGCTGCGACCCTCGGTATGTGTAGAGGCCCTGGGCTGGACGATGCAGTATCCAAGGAACTTGCAGCTCTGCGCATCCGCCAACGCTCCGTCGAGCGTCTCGGCTGCATCAAGGGGTGTCTGGAATATCTCGGCAGCGAAATCTCCTGCCCCTGGCTCTACTGGGGCACAGGCCACGCCTTCATCATCCGCCAGGCAGCCGAGGCAGATGCAGAAGGGCTGGCGCTGCTTCGCCGAATTGCCGAATCGCTGTAGGTACGACAACGTGGTCCGACGGGATATCCAGGAGAAGGGACTGATGAGGGGTATAGGAACACGGCTATTCGACGAGGCCCGCGAACGAGCCCGAGCGCTCGGCGTGCAGAACGTGTTGGTCGCCACCAACACCGGCAGGTCGGTCGAGGTGGCGCAGGACATCATGGGCACAGAGTTCCACTTCTTTGCGGTGGGCAACCCATCGAGCTCGTATGCCCAGGGCCTGGTCTTGCACTGCGGCATTAGCCACGAGGTCCAAGCTCGGCTGGAGAGACGCGGCATCACTGTGATCACCCGTGAGACCTGTGCATTCCAGGACCTCCCCCGCAACTCCACCTTTCACAAGGCGAACCACGCCTACGTGGAGCGGTTTGGGCGCATCTATGGACCGGAGGAAGTCGTGCCGGCCAACATCTGCAAGGTCATGACCCATGTGCTCTCCGAATTCTTTGGCGATGGGCCAAGGGTGTGCATTGAGATTACCCTGATGGCCGCCGACTCGGGAGAGCTTCCGCTGTCTGAAGACTGTATGGCCATTGTCACGCCCCAAGGGTATGCACAGACGGCCATGATCGTACATCCTGTGACCTCCGAGCATCTCTTTGGGACACACTTTCGCGTGAAGGACCTGCTGCTGGTCCCAGGCGATGACGACATCTGGTTCAACGATGGGCCGATACCCTAGGTCGTTCAGGAGATGGCTATGAAAGTCAGCATCGTCGTATACTCGCACACGGGTCATACGCTGAGTGTGGCAAGGGAACTGGAAAGGAGACTGACCGCGGACGGGCACACGGTCGATCTGGAGATGCTGGAGACCATTCGGCCCCTGCGGATGGGCGATACGACAGCCGAACTGAGCTCATTCCCGACAGTTGGCGACTACGATCTGGTCCTCTTTGCCTGTCCGGTTCGCGGAGGGACGCCGGCGCCGCCGATGCGCGTGTATCTCGAGCGGATGGCCGGCCTGGAGGACAAAGGTGTCATCTGTCTTGTGACCGGTGCGATGCCCTTCAATTGGGGGCGCAAGCAGGCTCTTGCCCAGATGCGCGAGCTCTGCGGGACCAAGGGCGCGAGGGTATTGAATACGGACAGCGTTTGGTGGCCTGGTCCGAACCGTAAACACCGGATCTCTCAGGTCATCGAGCGCATGCGCCATGACCTCTAGCGAAAGGACCGCAAATGGCCCACAATGAGAGCGAACATCCCACAATCCCTTCCCGGGACCGTACGGAGATCAACGCACTGCTGGCCCGGCTGCACGCCGCCCAGCAGGTGACGACACATCGTATTCAGGCTGCGGCCGATTTCGAGGCGCTCGCCCACGCCACGCCCGACGGCTTCACGGTCAGCGACACGCTGAGAATGTGGACCTGGCACTTCTGGAGCCATCACCGCGACCTGGTCCGAGCCCGGGGCCCACTAACCCATGACGATCCCCACTTCCATGTCCCGCACTACATCCGTCAGGCGCACGAGGAGTTCGGCAAGTTCGTCGGGGAACTCGCCTGTCTCAGCGATGAATACCTCGACGTCCAACTCCCGGAGGGCGGGCGCACGGTGCGCGAGATTGTCGAGCACGTGCTCGCCACGCTGGAAGGCTACATCCCGGAACAGGTCGAGCAATCGATTCCGCAGAACGAATCCGGAACGTGAGCACCCGCACCGGTCGGCCTATAGCAGGCGCTCCGCCCAAACCCATGGGAGGCATGAGCGAAGCGCGAGAGGAGAAACGGCGATGCTGACAATCGAGACCGAGAGACTTGTCATCCGCAACTTCCGACCCGACGACTGGCAGCAACTGCAAGCGCTGGCCATTGCCTACCAAGCCTCCGAGGCGGCCAAGTATGAGGATCCGTGGCCTACCACCGAGGCCGAGGTCAGGGGGATGGCGTCCTGGTTTGCAGGCGAAGACAGCTATCTTGCCGCGTGCCTCAAGGAATCGAGGACAATCATCGGACTGATCCACATTGGGCGCCGCGAGGTGGATGAGGGGCGCGTCCACAACCTCGGCTATGTCTTCCACCCTGCCCACTATGGTCAGGGGTATGCCACCGAAGGGTGTCGAGCCGCGATGGCCTATCTCTTCGAGACGCTATTGGCGGATAGCATCCTCACGGGCACGCATCCGGACAACGCCGCGTCCGTCAGGTTGCTGGCTCGGCTTGGCCTGCGTGAGATTGACCGAGGCGAGTACACCGTCTCGCGGGAAGAGTGGTTGGCGCAGAGACAAACACCCAGCGGGGATCCCGCTGGGAGGCAAGATGGGTGATGTCGTTGCTTCGCTGCTGGCGGGCTGAGGGCAAGCAGTACCACGTCGTGGAAGAACCCACAAACGGAGGTTCGATGGCGGACTGGGGCCTCGTCTCGCGCAAGAAGGTGATGAACCCCTTCGTGACCCTGGACGCGCTCTACGTTCTGCGGGAAGCCGGACGGTTATCTGCTACGTGCGACCAAGACCGGCTGTCGGAATAGGCTTGCTGGCTGTCACAACAGGAACCGGAGATTCCCATTCAGTGAACTAGGGAGGGAACGATGAGTGAAGCAACAGTGAGTGAGATCGTAGTCCGCCAGTACGAGCGTAGCTGGAGGATGTTTGCAGAGGCCGTTGGCGCATTCACGGCAGACGAATGGAGGGACGGGGAGGTTGATTACCTGACGCCGGCCCGGACCGCCTATCACATCATCGAGACCGCAGAGTTCTACTCGGGCGACACGCCCGATGGCTTCCCCTGGGCGCACCGGTTCGGCTTTGACTGGGGGGCAGAGGTCGATGCGGAGCGTCTACCCACCCAGGACGCCATCCTGTCCTACCTGGCGGACGTACGGCCCAAGGTCGACGCCTGGCTTAAGGCAGCGGCCCTGATGGCGCCCGATGCCGCCTTCTCCTGGACCGGCGGCACCGTACTGGACCGAGCGCACTATCTCATGCGGCACACCCATCACCACGTGGGTGAGATGTGGGCAGAGATCAAGCGGCGTGGGCACGATCTGCCCGACTGGTATTAAGGGTACCCCATCTACAGAGGAGGACTGCAATGTCACAGACCATCGTCAAGGCGATTCACAACAACTTCAAGAACACCTTTGGCCTGATACGAGACACCATCAGCAACTTCGACGACGAGAACTGGCGGAAGGAATACACGTGGTTCCTGGTGCCCGTCCGTGTGGCCTACCACAACATCGAATGCGTCGACTTCTACTTCAGGGACCTTGAGACGCCATTTACGTGGGGCTACCGGTTCGGAAGATCGTATTGGGAGACGCCCAACGACGAGCAGCCATCGCAGGCCGAGCTTCTCGCATACCTGGATGAACTGGAAGGGCACGTTGCCGCGTGCTTCGGCGCAATGCAGGACGCGGAGCTGGGCGAGATCTACGACGAGGCCGCAGAGACACCTATGACCAAGGCCTCGCATTACACCTATGCCTTGCGCCATACAGCTCACCACCAGGGGACGCTGGCGGCCCTGGCGGACATCCTGGGGGTGCAGTCTGCGGACTGGGATAAGTATGCGGACTATGAGTAGCTTTCGGACATCAGATACGGGCAAGCCGGAGTCAGGAGGAGGACAGGGATGAAAGTGCTGAAGGGCCTTCAATGGCACCTACGCTATAACGAGCATATGGGGTGCACGAAGGGCTGCCTGGACTACCTCGGCATCGACATCTCCTTCCCCTGGCTCTACGGGGGGACCGGCAACGCGTTCGTGCTCAATATGAACGACACGGCCTTCGTCGACGCTGCGCAGGCATGGGACACGTCGATGCTCTTCGACCTGGCACCAAACCTCGGTTACAGCGTCGAGCGGTTCGAGGTCCCGCATGAGGTCGCTGTCGAGATGTCCGACGATGTCTTCCGCGGGAAACAGTGGGAGGCCTTCGACTTCATCCGCGCCCGGATCGACGAGGGGCTGCCCTGCTATGCATGGGAACTCACGTTTATCCCCGCCTACTACGTCATCACCGGCTATGATGAGACCGGGTACACCTACTCCGGCTGGGACTCCAGCACGAGAGGCACATGCCCTTGGGAGAAGTTGGGTACCTTCGACGTCAAGCAGCTTACCGTCAACTGCGTACACCCGGCGGAAAGCGCTCCGGACGCCAGGACAGTCAAGGATGCCCTAAGAGCCGTATTGAGCCGCATCGAACGGGCCGACGGGTGGGCAATCGGCGCCCGGTACCGTACCGGCTTGCCCGCATATGACATGTGGGCGGAGGCGCTGGAGACGGGACGCGCCAATCTCGACGGTGAGGCTTACCTCAACGTGGTCTGGCGCGAGGCCCGCGAGATGGCGGTGGGTTTCCTGAAGGAAGCCAAGGCGCGCCTGCCCGGCATCGCCGAGGCGGCGTTCGATGACGCCATCGGGCACTACGCAGTCGTGCATGACAAGCTGCGCAACCTCTCCGAGATGCATCCGGAGCGCCCCGACGCGTGGGACTTCGTGTCGACGTTCGCGAGCCCCGAAGGCGCGGCCCTGGTTCGCGAAGCGTCGGCAGCCGAGCGTCAGGGCGCGGCTCTGGTCCGCGAAGCAGCGGCGGCTGAGCGTCAAGGTGTGGCATGCTTGCGCAAGATCGCAGAGGCGTTCTAGTGCATCTTATAGGAAAGTGAATATGATTATCCTGAAGGAGGTACCATTCGAGAGGCAGGCCCGGTTTTTGCACGATAACATCTGTGCGTACCCCGGCAATCCCGCATTCGAACAGGCCGTGGGCGTTATGGCGGAGGGGCTGAGAGCATACCTCGATCTGCTTCGGGCGATCTACTCTGACCTTTCGGCTATCGAGGGCAAGGCCGACAAGGACAAGTATGCCAAACTCATTTACAAGGTCGACTCCCTGTATGCGATCTTTGCCTTCGGGTCGCTGTCGTTGAGCCCTCCGGGGACCATGTCCAGATCGACAAGGAGACGCTGAGCCGAGCCTACAGAAAGGGCAGCCTGAATCGCCGGCTGCAGCACGTGGCGCATCACGGGTTTCTATGGACAGTATCTTGCCGACGGTGTGCCTTGCCCATCTCTCAGCCAGGCATCCCACATCTCGTTGGCGTATGGTCGCCATCCGGAACTCGTGCCTGCCCTCAAGCACTTCGCTGAGAGCACAGCATCCATGCACACTGACAGGAACCCGATCTACAACCAAGTCGCCACCTTCCTGAAGGCGGACTAAGAAGCGGCCATGATGGGCAAGCCGATCCCACGGGACAGCCTCGACCCGTTGCGTGATGATATCCTGCGCACGGTCGACACCTACCAACAAGCGTGGGTCGACCTGGTGGGAAGCCTGGTCGGTCAATGCGGCCTGGCCTGCTCGGGCTTCTGGCACTACGGTGCGTCGCCATCGTGGAGCATCAGTTTCTCAGAGGGACGAAAGAAACCCCTGGCTATCTTCACGGTGGGATCGAACATCATCTTCATCGAGTTCACCCTACCGGTCGAGGCGGCTGAGCAGATCATCCTGACTCGACATACCTACTCCGACACGATCCGGGAGGCGATTGAGTCCTTTCACTGTGTCAAGTGTCCAAAGGACTGCAACGGCGCGAACTTGACCAAGGTCGACGGCATCTGGCTCTGTAAGGGCCGTGCAGAAGCACGCCGGATCTACACCACCCTCAAGCTGCCAGAGGACTTCAAATCCGTCCGCTCAATGCTGGATATGATTTGCTGATGAGCGAAAGTTACCTATACGGGTAGTTGACACAGCCGCGCTGGGGTGCTATGCTTTGGGTGCTCCAGGAATCCTTCTGCAACCGGCCACCTCTGTGACCTTTCTGTTGAAAGGAGGTGAACGATCGAGAATACGGCGTAGGTCAGCTTCACCAAACTCCGTTAATTATCTCAATCAATTATGGAGGAAGACTATGACTGCAGTATCTGGAGACGAACTGACTGCGGAAGAGATCTGGACCGTTCAGGAAGGCGAAAAACGCTCAGTGGGCGTCATTCACATCGTTATTCTTGCGCTGTCAGCGCGTAGCCATCGCTTCGATCTTGGCTCTCAGACCTCAGGTCATTATCGTGGACGAGCCGACGACGGGCCAGGATACGCGGCAGTCACTCGAAGTCATGGACTTTCTAAAGACGCTGAACGAGGAACACGGGCACACGGTCATCATCATCACCCACGATATGCCGATCGTGGGACCAGTACGCTCGTAGAGTGGTTGCGATGGGACGAGCCCGAATAGTTGCAGACGGTCCGACAAGAGAAGTTTTCGCCATGTCCAAGGTATCCTACAAGAGACGCATCTGGCACCTCCCTAGATCACGCAACTCGCACAGAGCTGCCAGGACTTGGGCTTCGACGCCGGCACTATGACTGTCGCACGAGATGCTCGAGCAGTACGAAATACTTGGTGCATCGAAGGTGACCGGCGCCATACAGTGATTCGTTCTCTGCATCCCCCACCGAAGTGGTATACTACCACCCAGATGATGAGTGAGGAACATTCGCGAAGGCGGGAGCAGACATATCAGGGGCGGAGGCGTGAGTACCCAGGCGCACGGTGCCCGCAGATGGTATCGCCTGGATAATGCCGCCAATGTCTATCCTGCGATTCGCAGTCGGCGACGGCCGGGGCTCTTCCGCGTGTCCGCGATACTCAAGGAACCTGTACAACCCGCACCTACTACAGGAAGCCCTCAACATAACCCTCAAGCGCATCCCCAGCTTTTCCGTACGGATGCGCTCCGGCCTCTTCTGGCACTACTTCAGCCACTCGAACGATATGGTCCGCATCCAAGAGGATGTGATCAACCCTGCATGGCCCTGTCGTCCAGACAGGATAACGGGTTCCAGATCCGCGTCCGCTACCACGATCGTCGTATCGCCCTGGAGGTATTCCACTCGGTCTCGGACGGCTCAGGGGCCATGGTCTTCCTGAAGACATTGCTGGCACAGTATCTGTCGCTTCGCGGCATCAGTGTATCTGCCACGCACGGCGTGCTTGACTGCGAGGTGCCACCAAGGCCCGGTGAAACGACCGATGATTTTCCCGCGTTTGCCGGTCACAGCGCTCCCCGAAGCCGGCGGGAGCGAGCACGCGTACCCACGTTTACCGGGATGAGGCTGCCTCACCATCAGATCGAGATCATCACCGGAACGCTCCCGGTGGATGCAGTGAAAGAGGAGGGGCGGCGGCACGGCGTATCGATTACCGAGTACCTGACGGGCGTGTTTCTCTACATTCTGTACGGCATCCAGGAATCGAGAGCATCGACTTCGCCCATTCCCCGTCAAGGTGCAGGTGCCGGTCAATCTACGGCGATTTCACCCGAGCGAGACCCTGCGCAACTTCTCCTCCTACGTCAACGTGGGCATCGACCCGACTCACGGCGACTACACCCTGGAGGAGGTGCTGTCATTGGTGCACCACTTTATGCGCTACGAGGTCACCGACAAGCACCTGCGGTCGCGCGTAGCGGTCAATATCCGCACCGAACGAAACCCCCTGGTGAGGATCATGCCTCTGTTCCTCAAGAATCGCGTGATCAGCCTGGGGTACAAGCTCTCGGGCCCGGCGATCTTCACCAGCGTCCTTACCAATCTGGGTATCGTCGACGTGCCGCCGGAGATGGCGGCTCACGTCGAAATGTTCGACTTCAACCTCGGTCCCTCAGAAATCACCAATGTCAACTGCGCAGTCCTGGGCTACAATGGGCAGTTACGGATCAACTTTGCCCGCGTCATCGAGGAGCCAACGGTGGAACACGCCTTTTTCACGCACTTCGTACGGCAAGGCATTCCGGTCAAGGTCGAGAGCAACACAGGGTAGTCGCTATGCCTTACTGCGTAAATTGCGGCGTGGAGTTGAGCGACAGCGCGAAGCGCTGTCCGCTCTGTGGCGTGGAAGTCGTGCTGCCGGCGTCTCTTCGCGGCGCTGCGACAGATAGCAATCTGCCCCAACAGCGGGACATTGTGGCGAGCGCTTTCGACAAGAGCCTCTGGATCCAGGTGGTTTCCGTCCTGATGTTCATCCCAGCCCTCGTCTCCCTGGTGATCGACGGCGTCTTTGGCCAGGGCTTCACATGGTCGCTCTACGTTGCCGCAAGCCTGGGGACGGTGTGGGTCTGGTCCGTCAGTCCGTTTCTCTACCGCCGCAATATCGTGCCCCTGTGGATCGCCACCGACGCGGTAGCGATGCTGGGCCTGCTCTATGTAGTTGACGCCATCTCGCACACCGGCGAATGGTTCGTGCCGCTTGCGCTGCCGATCACGCTGAGTCTAAGCCTGCTGACGCTCCTGATCGTCGAACTCGCACGTCGGAACGTCCTCCGCGAGCTGCACGTGGTGGCCGCGATATTGATCGCTCTCGGCGTCTTCTGCATCGTCGTGGAGGCAGCGGTCGACCTCTACGTCAACCGGGCCCTCAAGCTCCAGTGGTCCCTTCTGGTCCTGGCTTGCTGTGTCCCGCTCGCCGCGGTTGCGGTGCTCCTCCAGCGGCGCCGAGGAATAGTCGGAGCATGAAGATGTGGTTCCGGATGTAGGAGGCAGACGAAATGGAGTATCGCCCTCTCGGCCATACGGGTCTGAAGGTATCGGCGCTCGGCTTTGGGTGCGGGGCTGTTGGGGGGTTATTGGTCAGGGGCGACCCTGACGATATGGTGCAGGGGGTCGCTCGCGCCATCGAATCCGGCATCACCTACTTCGATACCGCCCGCGCCTATGGCAATGGACAGTCGGAGGCCAGCCTGGGTCGCGTCCTCGAAGAGTTGCGCGCTGACGTCGTCGTCGGAACAAAGGTCAACTTGCTGGCTGAGGAGATGGCCGATATTGAGCAGTCCATCATCGACTCGGTGGAGGGTAGCTTACGGCGCCTGAGACGCGACCGGATCGACCTGATCCAATTGCACAATGCCGTCCGACACGAGCGGCAAGCAGCCCGCGGCTGGGTAAGCCTCGCCGACGTCGAGGCAGCGCTGGCTGCGTTCGAGAAACTCAGGCACCAGGGCAAAGTGAGCCATTACGGCATCAATGGACTCGGAGATACCGATGTGCTTCACCAGGCCATCGATCTGGGCCGCGCGGAGACCGTGCAGTCCTGTTTCAACCTGATCAACCCTACCGCAGGCCGGCCAACGCCGACAGCGTTCCCTTTCCAGGACTACCGGCAACTGATCGATGGGGCCG
Organism: uncultured Chloroflexia bacterium; assembly: GCA_963775195.1. Lineage (GTDB taxonomy): Bacteria > Chloroflexota > Anaerolineae > B4-G1 > SLSP01 > PWVB01. The sequence goes on along the minus strand of CAVZIC010000013.1, from coordinate 167,304 downwards.
CCGCGCATTCACATGGGTGTCATTGCCATCCGCGTTCTGGCCGCCGGGGCGCTCAGCGGATCTCCCGACCGAGCCCCCAACGCTGCTCCCAGCGTCGCGCCGATAGGCACGGGGACAAGCTATCTCGAGGATGTCGCGTTGGCCAGGCGTTTCAGCTTTCTGGTCGAGGATGGGTATGTCGATAGCCCGGTCGAAGCTGCAATCCGGTTTGTGATCGGGAAGCGAGAGGTCTCAACCGTGCTGGTCGGCATCTCCGATATTGAGCAACTGGAGAAGGCTGTCCTCTATGCCAACCGCGGGCCATTGCCCGCCGAAGCGCTTGACCGTCTGCCCGCCGTCTGGGCATCCTATCCAACCGAACCGTAAGGAGGTGCCACGATGAAGCAGTTCTGCATCACGACCGCCATGGGCAAGCGCCTGATTGGCAAGGGCGTTACGCGCTTGCCCCAGATTCAGGATGTTCTGGAAAAAGGTACACTCGTCATCATCGCAGGCACGACGAACGGCTACGTCGCCGAGGAGATTCTCGGCTTGTTGGGACAAGCTGAGGGCTTTACTCGCATCGGCTTCCGGCGGGGCGTCACAGTTGCGCCGGGCGCCACGCTGCCGGACGCAGCGCTCGCGGGCGACGTGGTCATCGTCGATGGGACGTGGCTGCGAGGCAAGACGATCTATGACGCGGTCGACGACCTCAAGGCAGGCGACGTCGTGCTTAAGGGAGCCAACGCTTTCGATCCCTACGGACATGCGGCGGTACAGATCGGCGATGCGCACGGCGGGACAATCCACGCGACCTTGGCCGCGGTCTACGGTCGCCGTGTGCAGCTCATCGTGCCGGTGGGCGTGGAAAAGCGCGTCTTCGAAGATGTCGGCGAACTGGCGAGCCACGTGAACGCACCGGACGCTTCAGGGCCCCGGCTCTATCCGATTCCCGGCACCATTTTCACCGAGTTGGATGCCATTGGACTGCTGACCGGCGCGGAGGCCTTGCTGGTCGCCGCCGGCGGCGTCTACGGCGCCGAAGGGGCAGCGTGGGTCGGGGTCGGCGGCACACCGGAGCAACAGGCAGCCGCAGCGGGCTTGATCCGGTCCGTGCGCGACGAGCCACCCTGCGAAGTGTAGGAACCGGAACAACACCCCTCCAACTATCTCGGGATGGAAGGAAACGATGGCCGAGTCCAATAGCGTGAGAATTGCATTCGTCGGCTGCGGAGAAATCGCCCAAGCCCATTGGCGAGGTATCCAGAGCCACGCGCCGCAGCTTCAGGTCGTAGCTGCTGTTGACCGGAACTCTTCCCGAGCAGCCGAGATAGCCGATCAGACGGGTGGGCGAGCGTTTGCCTCTCTGGAAGATGCCCTTGCTTGGGGCAACTTCGACGCGGTAGACATTATGTTGCCGCACATTGTGCACGAAGAGGCCGCCATCCTGGCCTTTGCGGCGGGGAAGCACGTCGTGCTGGAGAAGCCGATGGCGACGACCATAGACGCTTGCGAGCGTATCCTTGCGGCTGCGAGAGAGGCCGGGACGGTCTTCATGATCGCGGAGCAGTCGCAATATTGGCCCGACGCGGTCAAGGTGCAGCGACTGATCCGGGACGGGGCCATCGGCGAGATCATCACGGCCCGGGCTGCGTCCGTTGAGCCGCCGGTGAGCGCCGAGGGGCCGACGCGGCCCTGGCGGTTGGTCAAGGCCGAGGCCGGCGGCGGCATCTGCATCGACGGTGGCTTGCACTGGATACGCCCGCTGCGAATGTGGCTGGGTGACGTCGACGAGGTCGTCGCCGCGCTGGACTATCCTCACGAAGAGATGGAGGGCGAGTCGTTGGCCTATGCCATCTTCCGTTTCGCGTCGGGCAAGCTCGCCGCCTATGAAGCGCTTCGCGCGGGCGCCGCGCAGGCGCCGAACGAGGATTTCCGCGTTACCGGCACCGAGGGCATCCTCGTCATCGAAAACGGTCGCACGAGACGCACGCTCCTCTACGATCTACACCATCCTGAGGGACACGACGTCCCACTGCCCGCGGGCGAGACGCGTAGTTCAGCCTATGGCCTCGAACTCGCCGACTTCGCCCGAGCCGTGCTGAAGGGCACGCCGTTGACAGCAACGCCGGAGGACTCGCTGGGCGACCTGCGGACCGTGTTGGCGATGTACCGGTCGGCGGAGAGCCGTCAGTGGGAGAAGGTTCAGGGCTGACGCCGGAAGGGAGCAGCAGTGCCTCCAACCATCGTGATCTGGGGGGCAGGACGGATTGGCCGTGGCTTCGTGGGCGACCTATTCGCCGAGGTAGGATATCACCTGATCTTTGTGGACCAGGCCGCGGACCTCGCAGCCGGCCTGCGGGAACGTGGGCGCTACACGGTCGTGCATACGGACGGTCATGCGCGACAGGATCGTGTCATCCGCGGATTCGAGGCCCTTTCGACGACGCAGACATCCGAGGTCACTGCCGCCGTCTCGACCGCCGACCTGATGGCCGTGGCCGTTTTCCCGAGGGACTTCGCCCGCTGTGGCGCAGCAGCTGGCGTCCGGCCTCGTTCTGAGACGTGCGGAGCGTTCCGAGGCCCCGCTGGACGTCATCCTCTGCACAAACCTCGCCCACGCGGGGCCCACCTTCCGCGAGTCGCTGTTGGCCGCGCTGCCGCTGGACGCTCGCGCCTGGGCAGAGGGGCACGTAGGCATCGTTGAGAGCCTGGTGATCCGCATGGTTGCTGATCCTCCGGCGGAGGAGGGGATACGCGACCCGCTGCTCGTGTGGACCAATGGCTACGGAGAGTTCCCGGTGGAGCGCCGGGCGTTCAAAGGCCGCTTCCCGCCGGTGTCTGCCCTGCGACCTGTCGACGACATGCGCGCCGAAGAGACGCGCAAGCTCTACACGTATAACACCTTTCACGCTGCGCTGGCCTATCGGGGCGCCCTGCACGGCTGCGAGACGATTGGAGATTGTTTTGCGGACGCCGCCGTCCTCGATGGCGCCAAGGGCGCGCTACGCGAGTCCTGTCGGGCGCTGCAGAGCGAATACGGCTGGAGCGACGACGAGATGGCGCGGTGGGCCGACGGCGTGGTCAGCCAGACAGCCAATCCCGCGTTGGGCGATACCGTCGCCCGGTACGGCGCCGATCCGCGCCGTAAGTTGGGGCGCAGCGACCGCATCACAGGGCCCCTGCTGCTTGCGCGCCGCCACGACGTCCCCACGCCGTACCTGACGCGTGTGCTCGCAGCGGCGCTGCACTATCAAGATCCCGATCGACGCGGGCGCCGCAGCCGTGCAGGCGCAGGTGATGGATCTCGGGCCCGGCACTGCCGCTCGCGCGCTGTGCGGCTTCTCCGAGGAAGAGGCCGACCTCGTGGACCGGGTCGATGAGATCTACATTTGGCTACAGACCGAGGCGACCTGGTCGAAGCGCGTGCGCCAAGTCGGGACGCTGGCCTTCCAATACGAGCAGACCTACCACGGATGCGGTCAGTGCACGTTTGCAGCGATCATGGACGTACTGGGTGAATGTGACCCCTGCAGCCGCCGACGCCGCTTTCGAGGCGGCGACGGGCTTCGCAGGCGGGCTCGGGCCTGTACGGTGATGGTCCCTGTGGCGCGCTCGTCGGTGCATCGATGGCCTTTGGGATACTCTATCCACGGCACCGCCAGGACTTTGGCGGCGACCGGGAGAACAAATACCGGACCTATAGGATGGTGCAACGGCTGCACGACCGCTACGTGGCCGAGTATGAGGGCATCACCTGCCAGGCCGTTCACCGCGCCATTTTCGGCCGCCCCTACGACCTCCGCGATCCCGAAGATCGCGAGGCCTTCGAGGCGGCCGGGCACATGAGGACAAGTGCACGGGCGTCGTGCGGCGGACGGCCGAGTGGGCGATGGAGATCCTCCGGGAGGAGCGGCTCCCCCCGGAGGACGTAGCCGGACGACCCGCTCAGATCGCCAGATAGCCGCCGTCGACCGGCACCGCAGCGCCGGTCATGAAAGACGCCTCGTCGGAAGCCAGGAAGGCGACCACGTTAGCGACCTCCATGGATCTGCGGGCCTGCGGATGGGCGCCTCCAACTGGTAGGTACGTGCCTGGTAGCTGCCCTGCGATACCCAGGTCGATTTCTCTTCCTCCATATGCGCCACCATCGGGGTGTCGATCCATCCCGGAAGCACGCAGTTGGCGCGGATCCCGTCGTCCGCATACTCGGCGGCGATGCACCGCGTCAGCATCAGGATGCCTCCCTTGGAGGCTTTGTAGCTGACCGCGCCGGTCCCCGACATCACCAGTGACTGTACGGAGCCGATCGTGATGATGCTGCCCCCTCGCCCTGGGACCGCCCTGGGCCAGCATCCGGCCCAAGGCCGCGCGCGCACAGAGAAACGTGCCGGTCAGGTTGACGCGTATCACCCGATTCCAGTCGGCCAACGCCAGCTCGTGCACGGGCGCGCGGGTGCTGATCCCCGCGCAGGCGGCGAGCACGTCCACCCGACCGTAGGCCTCGACCGCCTTAGCGGTCATCGCGGCCACTTGACCCTCGTCGCCGATATCGCAGTGAACGGCGATTGCCTTACCGCCTTCGGCACTCACCAGATCGACCGTCTCCGCGGCCCCTTCGTCACGAACGTCGCCGATCACCACATGCGCACCCTCGCGCGCAAGGCGTATCGCGCAGGCGCGCCCAATGCCCGACGCGCCTCCGGTGACGATTGCTCCACGACCTTCCAAGTTGCCCATAGGACAAACCTCTGTCGCATCGAGTTAGGGAATTGCCGACTGCACTTCAGACAGCAGAGATCTTAGCACGTGATCGAAGGACGCGCAATGTTCCGGCTGCACTGCGCCTGACCTGTCCGTGGTTGACTCCTCCCTAGTTCATGTATGATTGGCGGGAGAGGTTGGCCAACCTTGGACTCAAGGTAAGAATATATTGTGGGTAACACTGATACTGAAGGCGACCGGGCAGCCTTCATGCCACTCACCGTGGACCGCGTGCGTGAGCTCTGGTCCAGGACCTACAACCACGAGGGGAAGCCGGACTGGTCGCATATCCTGCCCTATTATCACGAGGATATCGTCTTCCAGGATAGCATCCAACGCATCGAAGGCATCGACGCGTTCACTGCACTGTGTAACCGCCTGACGCGAAGATGCAAACAACTCCACATGGATATCAGATCCATCGTCGCGGCGCCGGACGGGTTCTTCCTGGAATGGACTATGACGATGATGTTCAGGCGATGGCCCAGCTCCCCCATCCACGGATCCTCCAAGCTTACACTGGGCGCTGACGGCAGGATCATCCATCAGCGTGACTACTACGACCTGTGGGGAGATATATTCGACGGCATACCCGGATTCCGTCGCCTCTACCGGCGGTTTATGCGCCGCTACTTCGGATAGCGAGTTAGCATCAATGAAACTACCCGATGAATTGATCTTTCTGACAAACGCGCACCTGCCGCAGAAAACGACAGATGCGCGCATGGATGGGCGCCTCTGTATCATCGCCGGCGCAACTTCAGGCGTGGGCTACCAGGCGGCGAAACGCCTGGCGCAGGGAGGCGCGACCATCGTCATGATCTGCCGTAACGCCGAAAAAGCGGCACGGGTAGGGCAAGAACTGAAGCAGGAGTATGGCGCAAGCACGGATGTGGTGATCGCAGACTTCACAAAGCTCACAGAGGTCCGTGAGGCCGCCAAAGCCATCCTGGGCAGATACGAGCACATCGATGTCCTGATCAACAGCGCAGGAATCCACAGGACGCGGCGTACCTTTACCGATAGCGGCATCGAGACCGTGTTCTGCGTGAATCATCTGGCATCGTTTCTATTGACTCGATTGCTTCTCGATAGACTCAAGGAGAGCGCTCCTTCTCGCATTATCCAGGTGAATTCCGAAGGGCATCGCTTTGGTGGCCTCAATGTCAACGATCTGAACTGGAAGCGCAGGCCTTATCACGGACTCTGGAGCTACGGCGCGTCCAAAGTGGCGCAACTTCTCACGGTCTGGGAGCTGGCGGAGCGGCTGGAGGGGAGTGGGGTCACCATCAACGCGATGCACCCCGGTGCCGTAAAGACCAATATCGGGATGGACAATGGCCCCATCTACCGGTGGTACCGGCGCAACGTGGTAAACCGATTCCTCAAAGATCCCGCCATTTCCGGGGAGGCCATCTACTACCTTGCCGCCGCACCGGAACTGGCCAACGTAAGTGGCAAGTACTTCAACCTGACGATCGATGAACCGCCCGCCTCCTATGTCATGAACCGCAACACGGGGAAGAGGGTATGGCAAATAAGCGAAGCGCTTACGGGTCTTGCCGAACGAGATTGAGCTTCAGCTTTGGGGAGGGCACGTATGGACTACGATGTGATTGTTGTCGGAGGCGGTCTCGCCGGACTGACGGCTTCAGCCTATCTCGCGAAGGCGGGATACTCGACACTCCTCCTTGAGAAAGAGGCTGCCTGCGGCGGCCTCGTGCACACATTCGAGCGCGACGGCTTCGTCTTCGACGGCGGCATTCGGGCTATGGAGAATTCCGGCATCTTGTTCCCGATGTTGAGACACCTTGGCCTGGAGGTCACTTTCGTAAGGAACCACGTATCCCTCGGCATCGAAGACCGTGTCATACGCGTCGAATCCGTGGACAGCGTCGGAGACTACCGGACGTTGCTCACGGAGCTGTACCCCGGAAGCGCTGACGAAATCGCCGTGATCGTCGAGCAGATTCGCAGGATCATGCATTACATGGACATCCAGTATGGGATCGACAATCCCGTATTCCTCGATCCGAAAAAGGATCGCGAGTATTTCCTCACTGCGATCTTGCCGTGGATGTTCAAGTACGCATTGACTGTTGGCAAAGTCAACGCGCTCAAAGAGCCGGTCGTCGACTATCTGCGGCACTTCACTCAGAACCAGAGCCTGCTCGACATCATCACGCAGCACTTCTTCCGGGACACACCTGCATTCTTCGCGCTCAGCTACTTTAGTCTGTATCTGGACTACTACTACCCACAAGGGGGAACCGGGACATTACCAAAGCGTCTCGCCGAGTTCTTCCAGGCACACCAAGGCACGATCAGAACTGGTACGGAGATTGTGTCGGTTGATCCGGGGCACAGACGCATCGTGGACAGAGAAGGTACCACCTACACCTACGATACTCTGATCTGGGCGGCGGATCTGAAGTCACTCTATTCAATGGTGAATCCCGACGCCTTCGACGACGATCAAGTCAGATACGCCGTGCACCAACGCCGGTCCGAAGTGCTCGACAAAAAGGGGGGAGACTCCGTCCTTACGGTGTATCTGGCCCTGAACCTGGATCCCAAGTATTTCGCAGATAGGGCAACCGAGCACTTCTTCTACACGCCCAGCAGGAAGGGCCAGACCCAGGCAGGTCCGGTTCCTACGGGTGAGCCACGTGAGGCAATCGAGGCGTGGCTGCAGAGGTTCTTGGCGCTGACCACTTACGAGATTTCGTGCCCGGCCTTGAGGGATGAGACCTTGGCGCCACCCGGCAAGACAGGCCTCATTGTGAGCATACTGTTCGACTATGGACTCACGAGGCAGATCGAGGAGACGGGATGGTATGATGAGTTCAAGGTGCTCTGCGAGTCGACCATGATTGACACTCTGGACGCCTCGATCTTCCCGGGCATCAGGGATGCTGTTCTTGATCAGTTCTCGTCCACACCGCTGACGATATCGCGAGTCGCCGGCACGTTGGAGGGCGCCATCACCGGGTGGGCTTTTTCCAACACGCCCGTTCCAGCAGAAAGCAGGCTGCCGAAGGTCGCGAGCTCGGTGAGAACGCCGATTCCGAACATCTTTCAGGCGGGCCAGTGGACGTTCAGCCCGTCAGGGTTTCCCACGGCTATCCTGACCGGAAAGCTCGCGGCGGACCAGGCGGCCAAGGCGCTCCCCATCCCGTGGAGCAGTGTCCCGCGGACAGCACTCAACTCAGGTTAGCCGGTGCTCTCATAGATCCCAACCAGGAATCCACATCCCGGATGATCCCGGCGCTGCTGTCGGCCGAACAGCGCAGTTGGCCGTCTTCCGCCACGACCGCCAGAACACCGGGCGTAGTCCGATCCCGCGGTCTACCGGCACGACCATCCCTGGATGTCCAGACGGGCAAGGGCATCTTTTCGCTCCGGTCATCGATCGGATGGTGCCGTCTTCGTTGGCTCGGCGATCAAGCTTCTAGCCTCCGCCGACGGCACCTCCGCTGGCGCTTCGAGACGGCGACATCATCGCTCCGCCGCAGCGCTGCCGGACACGTCCCCGGCGAGCCCTCGCGGGTCCTCGTCCCGTCCGGTGATGGCACCCTTACTGTCTCCAGCGCGAGACGGGCGGTGCTCTGGACGTTCGACCCGCGGTAGCGCCGCGGCAGACACACTGGTGGGAGGCCAACATCGCCCTGGGGGCCGACGGCACCATCTACGCCGGGACACCAACTTCAACTACTATGCCATCAGCCCCGAAGGCACCTTCCGCTGGACGTACGAGACGGGCGCCAACGCCTGGTCTTCGGCAGCCATTGCCGGCGATGGAACACTGTCTGGGGGTCGAACGATACCTTCGTCCACGCCGTCCGACCGGACGGTCAGCGGAGATGGCGGAAGCGTACCTTGGGCTTCATCGCTGCTTCGGCAACCTGAGCACCGATGGCACGGTCTACATCGGGTCGTTCGACCACTGCCTATATGCGCTCGACGCCGAGACCGGTCGCACGCGGTGGAAGTTCCGGACGCGCGCCTATCTCAGCTCAGCCGCACTCTCGGTCGATGCGCAGGGAGAGACGAAGCGCTCTTCTTCGGCTCCGCGACGGCGTCCTCTATGCCCTCGATCCACGAGGCACGCTGCTCTGGCGTTACGACACCGGTGCCCCAATACGCTCGTCACCGGTCCTGGGACGCAAGCCGGAGGGCGAAGCTGGATGGATCGTATACTTCGGGGCTGGAAACGGGAAGCTATACGCGCTGGATACGGCAACGGGCCGACGCCGCTGGTCGTACGATACCACGCCCGATCTGGCAGAGCTGCGCGACCGCAATGATCTGAACGGCTCGCCCGCCCTGGGACCGAGTGGCATCGTGATCGGTGGAGAGCACGGGCAGTCTGGTACGTGCCCTACGACTACCCTCTCCACCACAAAGACCCGCGCGGCACCGCCGCGCCCGGCGAAGAGGTACCCGAAGCGCGGGCCACGCTGGTCTACGTCACGCCCGGCGGAAACCTCACCTACACTGCCGGAGTCGCTTCGACTCCGCCGTGATCACCCTGCGGCTGGCTGCCGGCGCAAGGAACGCCCCAGCGGCGGCTGCAACCGCCGTCTTCAGACCGGCCGGCCCTGCAGTCCAACGGATCCTCTCTTCCCCTCGAGCGCTGACCGTGCCGACGGACGCCATCTGCACGTCTCCAAAGTCGTTCTGACCCTGACCGCAGCTACACGGTCCACGTCGAGGCGAACACCTACACCGGCGGCATGCACATTGGGGCCCTGACGCTCGGCGGCGACGATCGGCCGCTTGAACAGCACATCACCTTCCGCACACCGGCTGCGACGCGGCGCACATCCCACTGACCTTGGCTGACGACGCCGTCTCCGCCTTCGAACTCACGCGCTTCGCCGTGCCGATTCCGACGATGATGCCCAGTCTCAACCAGATCGGCTTTGACTACATGGACTGGATCGCCGGCGTCGTTGACATCGCCGAGCCCGATGCACGGGGCGAGGCAGGTGATCCTCTGGTGTCGCGGCGCGCAAAGCAGAGGGCGTCTAGGTGAGTGATCCGGGGACGGACTTCGTGCTGCCTTTGAGCGGGCGCTACCGCGGCCAGGCCTTCCGCCTGGCGAACCGGGGCTTCAAGATGCGGATCACGGGGATCCCTATTCCCTTCGACACCTTCGAAATCCGTGGGTACTGGCGCCGACTACCGTGTCGGGAATCGGCCACGGCGTATGCGCGAGCGCGACCGCTCCGCATCCCCACCTTTGGACCGCTCCTGGTCCTCGCGGGCCTAGCGAGCAATGGATGCAGCGTCTGCTGACGATGGCAACCTACGTCACCCGGCCCTACGAGATGGTCCGGCAAACCAGCGTCAGGATGGCCTGACCGTGAGTGCTCTAGAGAGCGGGCGGCCCACGCGGTCGCACGCCGGGCACGTCACCGCGCGCTTTGCTTCCGCTCCGGGACACGTTGTCCCGGCGGCCCAACACCTGCCCGCGATCGTCCTCATCGATGAAACGCTCGGCGAGGCTGTCTCTCTCGACTACCAGGCCAACCTCACGCCGCTCACCGGCACCGAGGGGCGTCTCGATGGCGTCAGGTTGACCCTGCCGCAGGCAGCCGACTGCCGCAGGTCGTCACCGCCGTCGTCATGGTCGATGTCTTTCCGCTACACCGAGAGCGCCTGCCTAAGCAATCCTGAACGCGCCTGAGCAGACCAGTGCTCTGCTCAGCCGCAGCCACGCCTCCGCTCCGCTTCAAGGTCATCTTCAGTCTGGCGAGCTTACCAACAGCGGGCATCGGCATCCGTGATGTCGATCAGCTCTACTCCTCACCGACATGGGCCCCGCCCGATCGGCGGCGGCCTCGCCTCGGCGGGTGGGCGTCAACGTCCCCTCGGCGGCTCTCCGTCGCTCGCGCCGGTGGGCGCGGCGCGGCTCCGCTGGGCGTCCCCTCGGCCTCGCTTCTGCCTGTGTGTCTCCCGCCCGGGCGCGGGCTCGTTGCCACTACGGCTCACGTTTATGCTTTTCGTACGGCGTACCGCGGTCCACGTCGGTTACCGCCCTGACCCGGGTTGCGGACTTGCGCGCGCGACCTTACGGTACCGTGCCTTCGCCTCGCGGCTCGCTGGCAGCGTCATCCTCGTGACGTCTGGCGGTCGCTGGCACCACCGCCGGCTCTTTTCGTGTGGCTCGTCCTGGGGGTGCTGTTCGCCTACCGCCTCTCGTGGTTTCCGCGTCACGCGCGACTTGCCACCGACACCGACACCCGCTCCCCCCCTGGAGCGTCGCACACTCTCCGCAGCCCTTCCGCTCGTCATCCGTCTATCTGCTGGCTGCGCCGCCGCTCCTTCGCGTCCTTCTTCTCGGCTACGCCCCGTCCCGACAGGCTATTTCGTGCTGCGGCGCAAGGTTCGGCGATCCTGTTCTCCCGTCAGCGTCAATCGCGCGGCTCGTACGTGGTCTTTGTCGGCTCGGCGACGTGTCGTACCTGCTCGGTCGCAGCTCTGCGTCCCGCCGTGTGCTGCTACGTCCTCGCCGGCTGTCGGTTCGGCGTGCCACGGTACGTCTCCCGTGTCGTGCTGCCCGACGTCTCGGCACGTCACTGCGCACCGGCAGCGGCGCGAGGCTCGTACTACGCCTGCGGCCTTCTTCGAGCTGGCACAGGCTCACTCTGTTGTGGCGCAGTGCTCGCCCTGACGGATACGTGACGCCGCAGGCCGGCGCCGACCTTGCCGCACACCCGCTGCCGCCATCAAGCGCTGCGAATCTTCCCCGGCCGGTATTCGCCTTTGCTCCTCGACCCCATTCAACGTGTGGAAACACCCAATCAGCCGCCGCGTACACGCAGAACACCTGGCGGCCCTCGACCGGCTCCAGGAGGCGACGCCCTGATGACAACACCCTTCGAAGCGACCAAAGCAAGCCTGGACACCCACGATGTGCCGGCGTGGTTTCACGACGCCAAACTGGGCATATTCGTCCACTGGGGCCTGTACTCGGTTCCGGCCTATGCCCCCACTGAGTATGGCGACATACGCGAGACGTTCGGACGTGGGAGCGCGTTTCACTTCGCGCACAATCCTTATGCCGAGTGGTACCTCAACTCCCTCAAGTTCGCAGATAGCCCCTACCAGGCCTATCACCAAGCGACATTTGGCAAGGACTTCACCTACGACGACTTCGTCCCGCTCTTCAATGCGGGGCTGCAGACCTGGGATCCCGGCGCGATGGCGGACGCCTTCGCCCAGGCCGGCGCCCGGTATGTCGTCCTGACCACCAAACACCACGATGGTTTCCTGATGTGGCCCAGCGCAACGCCGAACCCGCTGAAGGTGGGCTATCACGCTGCGCGGGACGTCGTGGGCGAACTATCGGGGGCAGTCACGTCTCACGGACTCAAGATGGGCGTCTACTACTCGGGAGCGCTCGACTGGAGTTTCAATCCCGCGCGTATCGACAGCGTCGTGGCAATGTTGGATAATGGCCCCACCGATCCGGCCTACGCACGCTATGCCGACGCGCACTTCATGGAGTTGATCGACCGCTACGCGCCGTCGGTGCTCTGGAACGACATCGGCTATCCGGTAGCCGGCGAACAGGAGCGCATCATGGCGCACTTCTACAACACCATCGCCGACGGCGTCATCAACGACCGGTGGGCGACCACGGCCAATTGGTTCAGAAAGGTGGCACGCCTCTTCCCGTTCAATCGCCTGCTGGACTGGCTCGGGCGCCGGATGATCACCGGGGAAGGTAGCACGGCGAATATGCCGGTCAGCACCCACTACGACTTCCGCACGCCGGAGTACACCACCTACAAAGAGATTCGCCCGGAGAAGTGGGAGTGCTGCCGCGGATTGGGTCGGTCGTTTGGCTACAATCGCATGGAGGGAGAGGAACACACCCTCTCGGTGACCGATCTGGTGCACTCATTCGTGGACATCGTGAGCAAGAACGGGAATCTGTTGCTGAACGTCGGCCCGCAGGCCGACGGCACGATCCCGGCACTGCAAATGGAACGCCTACGCGGCCTGGGAAGCTGGCTCGCCGTCAACGGCGAGGCAATCTACGCGACCCGTCCATGGGCGCGGGCCGAGGGCACCAGTGAGGAGGGCCTCCCCTTGCGATTCACCCGCAACGGTGACCGGCTCTTCGCGATCACGCTCGGAAATCCCACCACCGGCACTCTCACGATCAACGACCTGACCGTTGACGCAGGGGTCGAAGTCCACCTGCTGGGCCACCCTGCGCCGCTACAATGGGAACAGCGCGGAGCGGATCTCGCCGTCCATCTGCCACAGGACCGCGCCGCGACGTGTGCGGTTGCGCTGCGCGTCGCCCCAGCGAGCACAAACTGAAGGGCCCTGTCCGCCATTAGTGGCAGACAGGGCCCCAGCGGGTCTCCCTTCCTTACCCTCGCAGGATCTCCTTGATCCTGTCGATGATGATGATCTCTTGCCCTTCCTCAAGGGTCTGCGGATTCACAAAGATGCCATTTGCACCCGCAGCCGCTAACGCAATGCTCGGTTGAGCGGCGCTCAGTTGCCGCATCACCTCGTCGCGCGTGATTCCCAGGCCCGCTTCGTCAAGGATGATCTCGGCACGAGGCATCGGCTGGCCTGCCTCGCTGGGGAAGCTGCGCCGGGCCGAGACGTACGCGTGGTCTGCGAAGGCATCGATCACGGCCTGCACCTGATCCTCGTACGTCTGCATCAGTGCCTCGTGGTCCTGGTCCAGGTAGAGCCGCACCGCCGTCATCAGCCCCACCATCTCCTCCTTGCCCACCTTCATCGGCCGGCCGATAAAGGCGCGTGGGCAGCCGTTGAAGGCGCAGGCCTCGATCAAGTCGCGGCGCCCCAGGATCAGGCCGCTGCTCTGGGGGCCGCGCAGCCCCTTGCCGCCGCTGAAGAGCACCAGGTCGGCGCCCATCTGCGTGAAATGCCACAGGTTATCGACAGGCGGGATCTGCGCTGCGGCGTCGACGACCAGCGGAATCCCGGCTTCGTGGGCAATCTCGATGCCCCGCGCCAGGGTCACCAGGCCCTCCATCCGTGCGGGGTTGAAGAAGTAGTAGATCGCGGCCGTCCGGTCGTTGATGGCTCCGGCCATCTCCTCCTCGATCGCACCCTCGTCGGACCCAATCTCGACGAGCCTTCCGCCGGCCTGCCGGATGGCAAAGGAATAGCCCACGAGCCCCCGCTTGTGAACGATGATCTCGTTGGCTAACCCATCCGAGTAGGGCAGACACGCGCGCTTCTCCTCATCAAGCCCCGCGATACAGGCCGCCGTGCTCAACGCTAGCCCGGCGGCCGCGCCGCACGAGACGTACGCCGCCTCGTTCCGGGTCCACGCCGCGATTCGCTCGCCCACCTTCTGCTGCAGTTCGTCAATGTCAATGAAATGTTGGGCCGCCTCAGCCATCGCAGCCAGGACCTCCGGTGCCATCAGCGAACCGCCCAACCGGGTCAGTGTCGCTGCGCCGTTGATCACCTTCGTGACGCCAAGCTCATCGTAGATGTCCATGTCTCTCCCTTGTCGTCAAGCCTGGAGCTTCGGCATTTGCCAGTAACCCTCTGGCGCGTTTTCCCACTCCGGCATGCTCATCCCGGTCGGATCGTAGACGATCTTCCCGGCCCGAATCGTCATCGTACATGCCAACTTCTCGGCGCCGGTCATCTTGGCACGGCCGCAGTCGGCATAGCCGAAGGTGCCCTTCAGGTGTTCCAGTACGGCAATGTCAGCCTCCGCACCAACGCTCAGCGTTCCGAGGTCGGGACGCCCGATCTCCCGCGCCGGCGCCACGGTAGAGCGCATGATCACTTCCTGGAGCGGCATCCCGATACTCAGGAGTTTCGACATCGTGGTCAGCATGCTGACGACCGGCCCATTGATGTTGCCCATATGCAAGTCGGTGCTGATAGAGTCCGGCGGGAAACCGCCCCGCACTGCGGGAACCGCGTTGCGGAACCAGAAGCTCCCGGCACCGTGGCCGAGGTCAAAGATGACCCCCCGGTCACGAGCCTTGAAGAGGTGATCGTAAAGCTTGCCGTTCTCGTCGACGATCGGGAACTGTTGGGCGAAGATGTGGGTGTGAATGTCACCCGGACGCAGCTTCTCGAGGATCAGGTCGGGATAAGGACGCTCGGGCGGACGTGGCCAGAAGTCGACCATGACCGGCTTCCCGCATAGATTGCCCGCCTCCACCGCTCGCTCGACCGAGACCCACGGTGCGTGCACCGCATCCCACGGTTGGCGGGTCCAGTAGTGCGCCGTCTTGATGCCGACGATCACCTCCGGGTACGCCTCCACCAACGCGGCGACGACCTGCGGCTGCATCGCGGCAGGATCCTGCTCCGAGGCGGCATCGACCATCCCACCAATAGCGATGTTCAGGAAAGCCAGGATGCGGACCTGGGCCCGGTCGATGTGGTGTGCCTTGAAATCCGGGAAATCCCGCCAACCGACCGTCCCCGCATCGACGGTCGTCGTCACGCCGGAGGCGAGGAGGTGCGCATCTGCGTTCATCCCCCCGACGTAGGCCGCGTCGGTCCCCACGAAGGGGTAGACGTGCGTGTGGATATCCAGAATGCCGGGGGTCACAAGGTGACCCGAGACGTCCACGACCTGGGTCGCAGCAGCGGCTGGGATATCCGGCGCCACGCGAGCGATGCTTCCATCCCTGATGCCGACGTCGAAGCGCCCGTCGATGGCGTTTGCCGGATCGATGACGTGGCCGCCTTTCAGCAGCAGACCAAGCAATGGCTGTTCGTTTTCCGAGTACGTCGTCACATACCACCTCCTCTGCGACAGTGTAGCTTCTGCTTTGCCCTCTGTGCGGACTCGGCTACTTCGCCTGAAGTGCCTTCTGGTAGAGCGCCGTCCCGTAGAACTCGTACGACGCGGCCTTGTCCGGCACGTCGACCAGGTGGACGGTGAACCGCGCGGGCACGCCGTTGTCCGGGAGGTAGTCCCGGAAGAAGCCCCTATAGGCCTCGGCATAGGCCTTGCGCAGCCGGTCGAGCTCGGCTGCGTAGCCCAAAGGGTCCACCAGTGGGTTCGGAGACTTGGGCTGGCAGCCGAAGGCGTGGATCTCGATGAAGTCGACATCCTTGAGCGAGTCGCAGATCCCGGCGTCCTGCAGCCAGAGCTCCCAACTCTTGAAGACCAACGGAATCTCCTGTTCCGGTTCCATCGTGACCAGCTCGTCCAGACCCAGCACCCCCTTGGCCGAATACCCGCCGGTCAATCCCGCAAAGGAGATCTTGAGATCGCCGTCCGGCAACTCCTCCGTGACCAGCGCCGACAACACCGGAGCTTCGCCCTGATAATAGTACGTGAGCTTCCCGCGCTTCTTTACATTGAACGCCATGGTGCTTTCCTCCCTGTGATTACGTCTTCCTACTCAGTTAATCTTCGGCGTGATCGCCTTCGAGGGCATCGGCGACATCGTCAAGCCCCAACGCCACCAGCCTGGCCCGCGTGGGCCGGCCGCTCTCCAGATCCCATCCACTCAACTCGTAGTAAGTGTCCAGGAGCTTCAAGAACCGCGCCCGATCCAACATGACGCCGTCGTCTTTGCCGGGATACATGAAGCCATCCAGCGTGGACTCATCGATGGCCCGATTGCGCCCGAAGTTGCGCACGTCGAGGGCGCGAAGCTGCGTCCAAATGCGTTCCCCGGCTTGATTTAGCTCCTCCTCACTGACGTCGTATCCCGTGCAGGCTGACAGGAGCTTGGACATCAGGGCCGTGTCGGCCACGCCGTCCTCACTCAGCATGCTGAAGACGCGGCTATTCTCGTAATCACACAGGATCAACGAGTCTACGACCATCCCCCGGTGGCTGTGCCAGATAGCAGGGATCGCCTTGGCCTCGGGCGGATCGTAGCTGAACGCGGGATCGCCCACGTCCGGATCGCCGTAGACCTTGGCACAGGCGGCACGTACCTTCTCCAGTGAGAATGGACCACGGTTGGGTCCGCTCTCGGGTAGGTAGGGTTGCACGTGCTCAGTCCACTGATGGGTTGAGTCGTTGGCGGGATCCCGAGTATCGACGCACCACTGCAGGATGGGCGGCAACCACCAGGGCCAGTAAACTCGGCCGCCGGGTCCCCAATGCCCGCCCCAATGCTCGGTCTGGCCCGCGCGGCGGGGATAGATGCGATCGAGCAACGGGAGGCCCGCACCGCCGAAAAGCGTCTCAGCGGCATAGCAGGTGCCTTCAGCCAGAGCATCGCCCAGCTCGCCCTCGCGGAACGCGATCTTGTGCACCAGCATATTGAGAAACTCGGAGTCGTAGCTTGCCGTGTCGCTCAGGTACTCCAGCGGTTTGTCGGGGACGGGGATGTCGACACCGGCGATCTCCTCGATCAGGCCGTGTTGTTTGCACATCTGCAGCCAAGGAATGATGCCGAACGAGATCTCCCACCCATTCAGCCCATAGTCGCTGGTCATCGCCCTGGCGACGGCTTCGGATTTCAGAGAGGTGCTCGAATAACCCCAACAGTGTCGCGCCACGCTGGGTACGCCCAGCCCATCCGACGACTCCGCATTTTCCAGCATCGGAAAGGAACAGGGGGTGGCGCAGAAACCGCACTTGCGCCAACGAACGGTCACCCCGGTCTGCAACGCCTGCTCGGACATACGCTTGCGGTAACGGCCCGTCCAAGACGGCATACTTGGGGTAGATCCCTCGTGGCTCGCGTGTGTGCATAGATCGAGGAATGCGTCCGGCCTGGCGATCTTCACGCCCTGCATCCCACGGACGGCGATCGCCTTCAGATTCTTGGAGCCCATGACCCCACCGAAACCGCCTTGCCCGGCTGCGTTGCCGGTCTCGGTCTGGATCACGGCGATGCGCGAGAGGCGTTCTCCCGCCTGGCCACACGAGATGACGCGCGTCTTGGAGCCGTGGAGCATCCGCAGCGCTCGCGTCGTCGCGTAGTTGCCCTTGCCCCAGAGGGGAGCCGCATCGCGTATCTCCACCTGCCCGTTGTCGATCCAGATATAGACGGGACTGCTTGCCTTTCCCTGGACGATGATACCATCGTAGCCGGCATACTTCAGTTCCGCGCCCCAGTGGCCCCCCATCCCCGAGCGGGAGAAGACCGGCGGGCGCTGCTGCGGTGCGATGCCCAACACCTCTACCCGGCCCGCGCCCGAGGCCAGCGTCCCGGTCAGCGGCCCCACCATGATGAAGAGCATGTTCCCCGGATCGAACGGCCCTATGCCGCGGGGCAGCTCCTCCCAGGCGATCCGAGCGGCGACCCCCACGCCACCGACGAAAGCGGGGACGTAGCGCATCGTATCAACCGTCGAAGTCTCTCCGGCGGAGAGATCCACGCGCAGGATCTTGCCGGTCCAGCCATACGGCCCGTTGTCCGGCACAGGTGTGTTGGATTGTAGAGTGGTCATCTTACTGCCGCCTCTCCGCAGCGGGGACGAATGTGAGGGCCTCGCCAGGGCAGACCTCCACGCAGATCGGGCCTTCAGGCCGATCGTAGCAGAGGTCACACTTGAAGTAGACGCGCTTGCGCCCCACCGTCTTGAACCCAATCACCGACCGCTCGGGCGCCAGCGGGCAGGCACGCGCGCAGGCATCGCACCCTCGACACTTCTCGGG
The DNA here is from genome assembly GCA_963775195.1 of uncultured Chloroflexia bacterium. GTDB lineage: Bacteria > Chloroflexota > Anaerolineae > B4-G1 > SLSP01 > PWVB01. The sequence continues at coordinate 148,958 of CAVZIC010000013.1, read as the reverse complement.
ATTGATCACGCGCGCGCCGGTCGCCGCGTCGATGGAAATCGCGGAATCGTCCCACCGGGACGCACACGCGTAGGCGCAGGCAGGCCAATCGCATTGTTTACAGGCGACGATGGTCGGCGGACCGGGGATGAAATCATCGAAGTCAATGTGAATCCGGGAGAGACTGGGGTTGCACTCTCCTTCGTGGTAGAGCGAACATGCAACCTCGCACTCGCGGCACGTCAGGCAGCGACTTTCGTCTGCCATAATGATGCCGGAGCGGGACAACTTGGGGATCTGTAGGTTTGGCGTCTCGACCACGTTTGCTCCCTTGTATCGGTGAAGTCTGCTATCTGGGCTATGCACCGTGTTGGCTGCTGAGTTCCGGATGACCTGCATACTATCACCAAGGAATTGTGACGCAACCCCATGTGGGCCAGCCGCGGGTTGTCCACGTCCAGACAGTTGTCTGTGTAGCGCGCCGCTCTATACTACCGGAGGGGGGCAGAGGATCAGCCTGAGCAGTCAAGATCAACAAGGAGGATATACACCATGAAGGTAGGCTTCTATGGTCACGTCAGGCAGTATCACGCACTAAAGGATGAGATTGACGCCGCGATTCTTGAGGTTCTGGAGAGCGGCAGCTACGTGATGGGACCAACATTGGCACGTTTTGAGCAGGAACTGGCAACCTACTGGGGAACCAAACACGCCATCGGCTGTAACTCGGGCACTGATGCGCTCTGGTTAGCCTTCCTGGCGCTGGGCATTGGCCCCGGTGACGAGGTCATCACGGTGGCCAACACGTTCTTCGCCACAGCGGAAGCAATCTGGTTTGTGGGGGCAAAGCCGGTTTTTGTGGAGATCGACCCGGATACCTGCAACATCGATCCCACGAAGATCGAAGCGGCCATCACGGAGAACACAAAAGCAATCGTCCCGGTACATCTCTACGGCCAGTTGGCCGATATGCCCGCCATCGCCGAGATCGCCAAGAAGTACGGTTTGCTTGTCATCGAGGACAATGCGCAATCCGTGGATGCAGCGGGCGCCGACTTCAGGTCTGGTGAATTGAGCGATGCCGTGTGCACCAGCTTCATCATTCAGAAGAACCTGGGAACCTTCGGCGACAGCGGAGCGGTCCTTACCAATCGTGACGACATCGTGGATCGTATCCATGCCCTGCGCAACCACGGCTCAATCAAGCGTTCAGAGCACAGCATGGGCTACAACAGCCGGCTGGATGATCTGCACGCCGGAATCCTCAGTGTCAAGCTGAAGCGGATCACAGCGTGGAGCAACCGTCGACGTGAGATCGCCGCGATGTATACGGAGGGACTGAAGGACACCGGTCTCAAGCTCCCGCATGAGAAACCCGGATATCGCCACGTCTATCATCTCTACATCATCGAGACCGATAGGCGTGATGCCATGCTCAAGTATCTCAACGACAAAGGCATCGACGCCAAGACGCACTACCCCATCGCCATCCACCAGCAGGAGGGCTACCCCTGGGGTAAGCCCGCCGATCTGAACGTATCGTTGCCCCTGAGTGAAAAGTCAGCCGCCAGCGTCATCTCGCTCCCTATGTTTCCTGAGCTAACGCAGGAAGAAATCGACTACGTGATTGACACGGTCCGCGCCTGGGAAGGCTGAGAGCCGATGAACACCTCACAGAAGACATATACCGTCGCGATTGCCGGGATGGGCAAGCGCGGCACCCATCACGCCGACGCGTTTGCGGCGAACCCGCGCTTTGAGATCGTCGGACTCTGCGATATCGATCAGGCGCGGCTCGATGCCGCTGCAGAGACGTATGGTGTCTCAACGACCAACACGGATGCGATGCAGATGCTGTCCGATACGAAGCCGGATGTGTTCTGCTTTTGCACCCTTCCCAGCGTGCGCCTGGCCCTAATCCGAGCAGGGGTTGCGGCCGGTGTGCAACTCATCGCCTACGAGAAACCGATGGCGATGTCGACCAACGAGGCGCTGGAGATCATGACCTTGCTGCGCGATGCCGGTGTCAAGTCGGTTGTCAGCCACCAGCATCGCTACGGCGAACACTATAAAAAGGTCAAGGAGATCATCGCCGGCGGCGCGATCGGACGCGTGCATACGGTCTACGGGCACGCCACCGGTTGGATGATGCATATGATGACCCACCTGGTTGAGTACATCCGCTGGTACAACGACGGGGCTGAAGCCGAGTGGGTCGTTGGGCAGGCCGATGGGAAGGAGAAGTTCTCGGATGCCCATGCTTCGCCCGACTATATCGCCGGGCTGGTACAATTCGAAAACGGGGTACGCGGCATCCTCGAGTGTGGTGCGGGGGCACCCGACGTTCCCGAAGTGGACTACTGGTGGCGCAAGTGTCGTGTTGGCGCGCAGGGCACCGAGGGGTTCGCCGAGGTGCTGACCGGTGGCGGGTGGCGTGCGATCACACGCGACTCAAACGGCGTGATCTCCGGACCCGGCAATATGGACTATGCCCACGATATGCCGCCCTATGTCCAGGAGATTGCCGACTGGCTGGATGACGAAGGGAAGATCCATCCCTGCAACGGTGAGAGCGCGTTCAAGGGGCTCCAGATCACGATGGCGATGATGAGATCGGTCGTGCAGCGGGGCAAAGTGGCGCTGCCCCTCGGCCCGGGTGAGCCGGAGCTCGAGGCCCTCGCCAGAGTGCTGCCGTGACGCCAAGGTGACTGCTACAGAGGCAGCCTGAATGCACGTACCCAGGCCGCCTCTGTGCCGGTAGTGTTGAGATGACCGCTATTCCTACCTTGCCTCATCGGGGAAGACATTGGCGTACTTCACACCAGAGCGCGGCTCCGCCATCAGGTCGGCGACGCCCTCGCACCGGTTGACGTAGGGTGCCGTCTTCCTGTGCTTGCGGGCGCCGTCTCGACACCCTATACCTCAACCAGTGGAGATCGAAAATGGCTGATACATTCGAGACAACTGCTGTAACCGATAATACCTGGCATATCGTGGATCAACGTGGTGGCGTGGTCTATCTCATAGTTGGCGCGGACCACGCGCTGTTGATTGATACCGGCTGGGGTGACGGGGATCTGAAGGCCCATGTGGCCACCTTGACGGACCTGCCCCTATGGGTTGTCAATACACATTGTCACCGGGATCACACGTCAGGCAACGGGCAGTTTGATGAAGTATACGTCCATACAGCAGATGTACCCTACGTTGCCGAATCCACGGCAAAACTGATCTCGATCTACGATGGGTATACTTTCAGGCTGGGCAACCGGGATATTCGTGTGATCACTGTGCAGGGACACACACCTGGTTCCGTCTGCCTGCTGGATGAATCATCACGCATCCTGTTCAGCGGGGATTCACCACGCCCCGGACCTCTATGGCTGCACCTGGACACTAGCCTCACGGTGCAGCAAGCCAGACTCGGTCTGGCGCATCTTGCGACTTTCAGTGGCGAATTCGACACGCTCGCGCCGTCCCATGGCGCGCCCATGCCGGTGGGGAATCTTATCAACGACTTGATTGTCTGTGCTGATAGAATCCTGGCGGGTGAAGTGGAAGGGAAACCCTACGAAACGCGCTTTGGCGAAGCTCTGCTGGCTGAATTCGGCTCGGCAGGGATCATCTATCTCGAGGATCGCATTCAATGGGGATGGGCATCCCGGTTGGGCAAGCGGATCGTCTCACCTGAAGTCCATCCGGATCGCACCGTGACCTTCCGCGTCAAAGCACCCAATGCCCAACGTGTGGTACTCCAATCCGGTCCTATCCTGAACGCATTGGGCAGTGCCGACGGCAGTGTTGGCTTCAACACCGTGGACGATGACGGCCTGTGGTCCCTCACCGTGGGTCCCCTTCCCCCGGATGTATATGACTACGCCTTCGAGATTGACGGCGTCTCATTTATCGACAGCAACTGCCCCGGCGTGCAGGCCGGCACAGGATCCCCACGCAGCCTGTTCACCGTCACGGCGGATGAGCCTGCCTATTTCGAAGCCAGGAATGTGCCCCACGGTACGTTGCACAAGCACACCTATGATTCCCAAGTCACGGGCACAGTCCGCGACGTTGTCGTGTATACGCCACCCGACTATAACCGTGAACCGGAGCGACAATACCCTGTGCTCTATCTGCTGCACGGAGGCGGGGATGATGCGCGCGGTTGGACGCTGGTTGGGCAAGCCCACCGCATCATGGACAACCTGTTGGCAGAGGGCAAAGCTGAAGCGACGATTATCGTGATGCCCGATGGACAGGCTGTACCCCGCAATTCGTCCATCGGAGCACTACGCACTCAGAATACGCCGGTTTTTGAGCAGGATTTGTTGGCTAACATCATTCCCCTAGTCGAGGTTTCCTACCGCGTTCAAGCGGATCGCGACCATCGCGCAATGGCAGGACTATCAATGGGCGGAGGACAGACCAACGCCATCGGCCTGAACCATCTGGAATTGTTCAGCCACATCGGCATCTTCAGCGCCGGACGCGGTAGTTTCGCCGAAGAGCATCCGGACCTGGTCGCCGATCCCGAGTCGACCAACAAGAAGCTGGCCCTCTTCTTCCTGGGTTGTGGTACGTATGACCCACTGGCAGCAGAAGGCATGGGCGTCATGCATAAAGAACTTGAGCAGGCAGGTATCGAACATATCTACTGGACCCTGGAAGGTGCAGGGCACACCTGGGTTGTGTGGAGAACCATCCTGTATCACGAATTCCTGCCGCGCCTCTGGCGAAAATGACAGTGTACATCGAGCACCGCCGTGCGACGCACGGCGGTGCTTAGTATCACCACTGGTCGATCACCGGGCGGCGCACGCCACAGGCAAATCGCCTACCAGCCACCAAGAGCGCTGACTTCTGCGTTCGGCGATCTCAGCCGGCGCGGTGCAACCCGATATGAGGCCTAACCCCATCCTTCATCGCTGGGGAAGACGTTCGCGTACTTGATGCTGCTCCGCGGCTCCGCCATCATATCGGCGACGGCCTCGCGCCAGGTGGCGTAGTGCGCCGTCTCCTTGTGCTTGCCCGTGTCCGCCTCGGTACGATAGACCTCGACCAGCACGAATCGCGTGGGGTCGTCGAGTTGCTGAACGACGTCGAAACGGGCGATACCAGGCTCCTGAACACTGTTGCGAGCATTTGCCAGCGTCGCCACCTTGAACGCCTCAACCGACCCGGGCTTTACGTGGACAAAGACGTGTACGATGTACATATTTGCCTCCCTTAGGACCTAACGAGGAGCCGATACCAGATGGGGGGAATGGTGGTAGACAGGGCCCGGGATCACACGTCCGTCTGCAGCCGGTCATCGGGCATGATGAACTCGACATCGGGCTGCTGCAATGGAAGCAGAATGTAGAATCGGCTGCCCGGACATGCTCGTACGTCGTGACCGGGGCTCTCCACCCAGACCCGCCCACGATGTGCTTCGACAATCCCCTTGACGATCGCCAGGCCCAGGCCGGGCCCACCGCCCCGGAATTTCACTGCGCCGGAAGAGTGCAGGCTGATCTCCCCGGTCTGGTAAAACTTGTCGAAGACCCGCTGTTGGTGGACGGGATCGATGCCAATGCCCGTGTCGGCCACGGTGATCTGAATGCAGCGCTCGGGCAGGCCATAGAGGTCGAACAGCAAAGGCTTCGCCGTTATCCTGACCTCACCACCGTCAGGCGTGTACTTGATCCCGTTCATGACCAGGTGACGGAACACCTTCTCCAGTGCCATCCGGTCCGCCTCGATCGTCGGACAACCCGAGAAATCAGCCACGTGGATGGCGATCTGACGCTCCTCTGAGATGGACTGAAAGTCATCGGCCAGATCCTTCAGCAGCTCATGGAGGTCCATCGGCAGGAAATCCAACTGCAGCGTCTGGCTCTCGATCTCGGCAAGGTCCACCATCCGATCGACGATCTCCTGGAGGCGCTCGGCTCCCAGGGCAAGGCCCTTGATCATATTCGACGTCAAGGTGTCCTCTTTGAGGGCGGCCTCATCCAGCAGCATGTGACTGTAGCCCATGACGAGCGTCAAGGGCGTGCGAAGCTCGTGCGATGCCAGGGAGATGAAGTCTGACTTTGCGCGGTCGAGGCTCGAGAGCTGTCGATAGGCCTCGGAGAGTTCCATATATAGGCGTGCATTGTGCAGCGCGACGCCGGCCTGACAGGCGAAGGTCGTCCCCAGGGCGACTTCGTCCGCCGTATAGGGATCTGGCCGCTCACGCGCCAACGAGAGCATGCCGATCACCTCATCCTCAGCGTTGATGAGCGGCAGCCCGACCCAGGAACGAGCCGGGGGCAGACTCTCCACATACTCCCAGTCCTGGCGAAGCTCGATTTCCGGGACGGTCAGTGGTTCCTTGGTCTCGTAAATCCTGCGGAAGACATCCCCTTCCTTGATCGGGACGCGAATGTCGCGCGGGTTGCTATCGGCCGGGAAACCCCGGGCTGCCACGATTTCGAGAACGTTGTCCCGCCGCAAAAGCACGGATCCCCGATCGTAGCCAACGATCTGCCCCAAACTCGTCAAGATCAGATCCAGGACCTCTGAGACATCAAGCGTTTGGGAGAGCGCGCGGCCGACGGTATAGAGCATCTCCGTGAGTGAGCGCTGGGCGTGCTCAAACTCATAGCGAGAGGCATTGCGAATGGCCATCGCGATCTGCCCGGCCAGTGAGACACAGACGCGCAGATCATCCTCACTAAAGGCATCGCGTCTTGTAGATTGTATGTCCAAGATCCCGAGCAGGACGTCCCCAGTTTCCAGCGGGGCCACCATCTCGGACTGCGTGTCGGCCAGCATGGCTGCCTGCACGTAACGATCGTCCTGACTCACATCGTTCACCCGAAGCGGCTCACGGTGACGGGAGACCCACCCGATGAGCCCGTAAGCCCCAACCGGCATGCGGTATTGGTCCGCCACGAGCCGCTGTCCCGCCTCCCCCGTCCCCGCGCGTGCGACGAGATAGTCTCCGCTGCGATCTGTCAGGAAAATGCCGACGAAATCGTAGCCGAAGCTCGTATGCAACGTCTGCACCACGTGGTTGAGCAGGGCATCGACGTCGAGAAACGCGCCAATACTGCCGCCTACCTCGATGAGCGTCTCGAGCTGGGCTGCCCGCCGCCGCAGTTTGCGCGACCTGGATTCCGCATCCCGCCGTACGGCCTCATGGTACCGCAGATCCCTCAATCGGGAGGCCTGGAGTCCCAGACCGAGTGCTGCCGCCAGAACGAGCGCGAACCCGAATTCGCGCAACTGGACGATGGCCAGGATGGGCCACGCGACAGCCAGCCAGCAACCCACTGTCACGACCATCAGCCCGATCAACCATGGCAGCGATAGAAACAAGAAGCCCGCACCGACCATGATGAGAAGCAGGTTCATCGTCTGCAAAGGGTCGCGCGTCAGTGCAAGGTGCACCAAGCTGTTGGCGAGCACAATTCCGGCCACGACGCTTGACACAACATCCGGAGGCACCCGGACCAACCAGCGCCGGCGCAGCGCGGCGTGCAATCCCAGCAACAAGAGACCGGATGCCAGAGCCATCGGAGTCAGCGTCAGCACGACGTTGAGCGTCTGGGGCGGAACCAAGTAGATCATAGACACGGCCAGGTAGAGGATGCCCAGGACAAACGTAGCGGGCACAAGGCCTTCCGGAGGTGCCTCACCCAGGTACGGGGCGAGCGCCACCGGCGAACTCAGATGAGATCGTCGTGTCAACGAGTCCGGCCGGCCCTGATCGTCGGGTCTATTCTTGGCACCCATACTCGTATTTCGGCATCCTGGGAAAGCGAGGTTATCCACATTATACACTGCAACCCACCTGTCTACCAATCCGGCTCGTTTCGGTGAGGTTACAGTTTAATTCGGATTTGTTGCAGGACGTTCTGTGGACAGCTTGACAACTATACGATCATGTGCCAGGATGAGGTTGAAACATGATAATGACATGCCAAACTTCGCTCGGGAGGCTTCATGAAGACGGTCCTCATCGTGCGGCACGCGAAATCCAGTTGGAAGCATGTCGAAGTGGCAGATCACGACCGCCCCCTGACAAAAAGGGGAAAGCACGACGCCAAACGGTTGGGACAGCAACTGGTTGACCAGGATCTCGTACCACAGCTTATCGTCAGTTCCACGGCAAAGCGCGCCCGCGCCACGGCGAAGCGCATTGTCGAGGGGTCCGGCTATGCTGGGGAGATTGTGCTGGAGCACGAACTATATCACGCGGGCCCGATGGGATACATCCGGACCCTCCAGAGCATTGATGATCGCCTGCAACGGGTCATGATCGTGGGACACAACCCGGCCCTCGAGGTGCTTTTGGAAGTCCTGACCGGTGAGGCCAAGTGGCTTCCTACAGGCGCAATGGCTTGCGTTAGCCTGCCTGTCGACACCTGGCCCGAAGTCCAGGAGTACTTGAAGGGCGAAGTGGTCTGCCTGTGGACGCCCCGAGGGAGGAAACAGCTTCAGGGGACTGCCGCCGGCACCTCGTAAGGCCCCGCGGCCAGGTCATCCCAGTACCCTCTTGCATCCAGGCTGCTATAGGAGAAGAGTGCATGGCCCTGTGCCCCTGCCTCGCGCGCCTTCTCAATGCGCCATGCGATGGCCTCAAAATCATCATAGGCACCACCGATGCCCGGATAGATCGGAAGCCCCTCGCTGTCAGCGACGAAGTCGGACATGAGAATCTCCCATCTTGCCGAATCATCGCAGGATCCACCATAGAGCATAGGCACGATGGCATCGACAGCGCCGGAGGCTAGCCACCCCTTGGAGTCCTGATAGTAGTCCGAGTACCCCTCTGAGAGTCCCCATCCCCACTTATCGACGTAGTACGGCCAAACCGCAGCCGAGACCACCGCCCCGGGCCGCCGCTGTTGTGTCTCCTCCCGCACCTGACGGACCAACGCCGTGATGCGGTCGCGCTGCCACTGGGCTCGCGCAGCCGAGGGGCTGCTGCCCACGGCGGCGTTGCTGCTGGGATCATACGAGTATCCCGGGCCCGCGTAGCGAACGAGGTCGAGGTGAACGCCATCCACCGAATACCGATCCACGATGTCGGCGATTACGGCGGCGACGTGAGCGTTGACCTCATCGACACCGGGGCTGGCCCACAGGTAGGTGTTCCAGTTCAGCGGCATCGGCGAGGGCGGATCTCCACTTGCATACTGCCGCCAGGTGTACCCAAGGCCGTATTGTCCGGGGTGCGCCGCATAGGAGGAGCCATAGGTGAGCCGGTCGAACATCTGCGGCGGCGTCGTGGCAGGCGGCCAAAGGTCACCGTAGGCAGCACCAGGTGGAGAAAGCCAGGCAGTGTAGACGTTGACGTAGGCGTGAACCTCCAGGCCCGCCGCGTGCCCGGCCTCGATCATCCGCGCCAGGGGATCCCACCCCGGATCGAGCCCCAGGGTCGTCGAGACCGGTCCGACACTGAGTCGCGAGGCCCAGGGCTCGAACCCTGGTGTGTAGTAGGCGTCGCCCGCGGCTCGCACCTGGAAGAAGATCGTGTTGAACCCCGCCGACGCGATCTTGGCCACCATGACATCGATGTCCCCCGGCACGGGCGCATCGTTGAGCGAAGTCCAGTCATAGCGGGTGATCCAAAGTGCGCGTCGTTCGATCATCTGAGCAGGGCGAGCAGCAGCCACAAGGGGAAGATAGACCGTCGGGGTCAAACCATCTGTCCACGTCAGGCTCTGCACCTGCGGTGGCTCCTCGCCTCTAGAGTCATCACCGAGGTCGATCTCTTCACCATACAGCAAGTACCACGCATCGGCGCGGCCAGCGACGCCGGCAAGCGCCTCGAAATCCGAGGCCGATACCTGAATCGCATTGGACGCCGGCCTGAACAGAACCGCGAACGCGACCATGAGTGCCAAGCACGGCAGGAATTGGCTGGGCTTGCCCGAGATGCGTGTTTTTCCGGAGGCCGGCATACCGGGTGTCGCGAGCTTGGTCATCTATCCTCCGACAGATCGAAATGTAGCGTGCGTCCGGCGCTCACGAGGAGCTCCGGTGGACTGCCGTCTCCACAGCCCATCCGCGTCTAGTGATCGATTCCGACCCGGTCGCTGAATGTGATTGCTGCATTCTGGATCTCTCCCGCGTTGCTGTCAATCCCGAAGGTCCACAGCCTGCTCGCTTGTCCTGGCCCGGCATCAGGGTGAGGCCAGAGCCTCACCCCACCCCGCTATCACGTTGCTGTGTCGCTCGCCTCGCGGGTATAATCCAGGCCTGCAGCAGTACGCGCCGGGGGCATTGACGACGGTATCGCGAAGCATATACTGTACCCTCGTGGCGGCGCTCCTGGTGAGCACGATATCTGGACAATCGGTGGTAGCGGGGGAAAGGACGTGAGCGAAGATCTGGGCAATATGCCCGGGGCGATCATAGATTTCCAACGCGCTCGCCGTAAGGCGGCAATGCGTGAACTCATCGCACGCCTCAGGGGAGAACCGATCGGTCTGGTCTCCTACGAAGAGGTACGCCAGTGGTTGAGGGCCAACAGCCAGAGGGACCGCGGATTGCACGATATTCCGATGGATGCCATCGTCGGCAGTGTTGGACGCTACAATGACTTTACGCGTGAGTTTCTGCCCCGACAAGAGGTCGATCCTCACCGATGGGCGCGGATCAAGCTAGCGGCCTCCTCACTGACCGGCCTGCCTCCAATCGAAGTCTATCAGATCGGTGAAGTGTTCTTTGTCAAAGATGGCAATCACCGTGTTTCGGTGGCTCGTGAGTTCGGGGCTAGCCACATACAAGCCTACGTGACCGAGATCCAGAGCGAAGCTCCTCTCACGCCTGACCTTCGCCCTGACGATCTCATCCTCAAGATCGAATACACTGAATTCCTGCATTGGTCCAACCTTCACGAAAACCTTCCCGGCGCCGACCTGATCCTTACCGCGCCGGGCAGATATGAGGATCTGAAGGAACATATCAACGTTCACCGCTACTACATGGGCCTCGACCAGGAACGCGTAATCTCTCTGGATGAGGCAGTAGTCAACTGGTACGAGACGGTCTATCTCCCGGTCGTAGATACCATCAACAGGCTCGACGTGCTGCGGGACTTCCCCGAGCGCACCGAGGCCGATCTGTACCTATGGATTGCCGAGCACCGCGCAGAGTTGCAGCAGGAGCTGGGCTGGGATGTCGAATCGGCGGCTGCCGCATCGGATTTGTCCTCGGAGTTCAGCGAAAGAACCAATCGCGTCCTCGCGCGGGTCGGCGAACGCATCGCGAGCGCTCTGACGCCGGAGAGCCTGGGTCTCGGGTCTGCAGCAACCGGCGAATGGCGGGAGAAGCGTCAGGCACTCTACGGACGCGACCCTGAACATCTTTTTCACAACGTTCTCGTGAACCTTGACGGCAGGGAGAGCGGCTGGCTGGCCCTTGACCAGGCCCTGCAGTTGGCGCGACGTGAGCAAGGGCGGATCTTGGGGCTGCACATTCTCGCGGACAGAGACGATATCGACAATGAGGCCACCCGCAAGCTCGTCGAGACGTTCCGAGCACGATGCGAAGCAGCACAGGTCAGCGGGGAACTCGCCATCAGCACGGGATCCGTAGCCCACGAGATCGCCCTCCGCGCCCGATGGGCTGATCTCGTCGTGGCCCCCTTGAGCTTTCCACCTGGTGCCGGCCCCATCGCCAAGCTACGTTCCGGCTTCAGGACGATGATCGTGCGCTCGCCCAGTCCGGTCTTGGCCGTACCGAAGGCCATCTTCCCGCTCTCGACAGCCCTCCTGGCCTATGACGGCAGCGCCAAGAGCCGCGAGGCGCTATTCGTGGCCACCTATCTCGCCACGAACTGGCCCGAGATGTCGCTCGTCGTCCTCACCGCGCACTCGGATGAAAGCTTTGTCGAGCGCAACCTCGCGGAAGCACAGGCCCATCTCGAGAAGCGTGGAGTGTCAGTGATTGCCGTCGGGCTGCAAGCGGCGGACGCAGGTGCTGCCATCCGCGACACCGCGGCAGCGTATCACAGCAGCCTGATCATCATGGGTGGCTATGGCTTCAGCCCGATCGTGGAGATGATGTTGGGCAGCACGGTCGATGACGTGCTGCGCACGACCTGTTGCGCCACCCTCATCTGCCGCTAGATTGCCGCGGTATCTCAGGGGCCTATACTGAGGTCGTGTTCTGCCCCAAGGAGTCTCGATGGAGCCAACCATGCACATCGACCTGAACTGCGATTTAGGCGAGAGTTTCGGGCCCTATACGATCGGCGACGACGCAGCTATGTTGGAGATCGTCTCCTCGGCGAATATCGCCTGCGGCTTGCACGCCGGCGACCCGGTGGTGATGCGGCGCACCGTGGAATTGGCGGCGGAGCGCGGCGTAGCCATCGGTGCGCACCCCGGCTATCCCGACCTGCAGGGATTCGGCCGGCGGGCCATGGCCCTAAGCCCCGGAGAGCTGGAAGCGTTTGTGACATATCAGCTTGGAGCGTTGGCAGGGTTCGCCGCGCGGGTAGGTGCGCCGATGACCCACGTCAAGCCCCACGGCACGCTCTATAACGTCGCAGCACATGACGCATCGGTGGCTGCTGCCATTGTGGCAGCCATTGCATCCTACGATCGCAGTCTGATTGTGGTCACCCTTCCGGGATCTGCCCTGGCCTTCTCGGCCGAAAGTGAGGGCCTTCGCGTCGCTCGCGAGGGTTTTGCCGATCGTGCCTACCAAGAGAATGGCACCCTTGTGCCGCGAGGGCAACCCGGTGCCGTGATTCACGATCCGGAGGTTGCCGCTGCCCGCGCGGTCAAGATGGTCGTCGAAGGTATGGCGGAGACGACCACCGGCAAGGTGATTCCCCTGCGCCTGGATACCCTCTGCGTTCATGGGGATACGCCCAATGCCCCCGAGATCGCGCGGACGCTTCGCGATGCGCTGGAGACCGCAGGGGTAGAGGTCCGGCGCCTGTCGTAGGGTCTGGCACCGGCGCGACGTAGCCCGTTAGTCCAGCCAGATGAAGGACACAGTGTCCCGTACTGATGTGAATCCCATCTATCCGCGCGTGCTGCCCGTGGGCGAAACGGCCTTCACCGTCGAGTTCGGTGACCGTGTGGATGTCACCCTCAATCGGCGTGTGCACGTACTCGACGCCGCGCTTGCACACGCCCAGCTCAACGGCGTGATCGAGTGCGTGCCCTGTTACCGGTCACTGCTCGTCATCTACGACCCAACAACCATCGCGCCTGCAGAACTGAGGGCCGTCCTCCTCGCACTGGCACGGGCAGACGTACCTCCCGCTGACGAAGGCGCCGATCGTCTGATGGAAATCCCCGTCCACTACGGCGGTGACGACGGCCCGGATCTGGCGACCGTGGCTGAACACTGTGGCCTGGCGCAGGCTGACGTCATCAGCCTGCACAGCGGAGCCACATACCAAGTCGCGATGCTGGGCTTCGCACCCGGGTTCGCCTACTTGCTGGGTCTGCACAGGCGCCTGACGACGCCGAGGCTGCAAACGCCACGTTTGCGCGTCGTGCCAGGCAGCGTCGGCATTGCGGACGACCAGACCGGCGTCTACGCCCTTGGCACCCCCGGCGGCTGGCGCATCATAGGTCGCACACACCTCGTCCTCTTCGACGCAGACCGGGACGATCCCTTCGCCCTGCGGGCGGGCGACCGCGTGCGGTTTGTCGTGGCATAGCTATGCTCGAGATTCTCGACCCAGGCGCGCTCACCACCGTCCAGGATCGGGGCCGTGTCGGCTGGGCTCGCTATGGGGTCCCACCTTCGGGGCCAATGGACGCCGAGGCCTTCGCCATCGCCAACCGGCTCGTCGGCAACCCGCCCGACGCGGCGGGGCTGGAGATCACCCTGACCGGACCGACGATGCGGTCGCGGCGTGACCGACTGATCGCGGTGTGCGGTGCCGAATTTGAGCTCCGGGTGGACAGACTCACGGTGCCCACCTGGCACGCCGTCTTCGTCCGTGCGGGTCAATGGATCCGCTTTGAGACACGCCGTGCGGGCGCACGGGGCTTATCTCGCCGTGGCCGGAGGCATTGACACACCGCTCTTCCTTGGCTCGAGGTCGACCTATCTCAGGGGGGGCTTCGGCGGGCACCTGGGACGCGCCCTGCAACGCGGAGATCGGCTGTCCATCGGGCCGAGCTCGTGGGCGGCCACCGGCGCGACACTATTCGATCGTGCGGGCACCGCCTGGCCCGCAGCCAAGCGTCCCGTCTACGCAAAGCTGCCGACGCTGCAAGTCGTGCTGGGTCCGCAGGACGATCACTTCACGGCGGGAGCCTTGGCGAACCCTGCAGGACAGCCCCTACACACTGACATCCGCGGCCGATCGGATGGGCATTCGCCTGGCCGGCCCCAGGTTGGAGCACGCCCGGCGTCCGGATGGGTCATCCGCAGATGGCATCGTCTCCGACGGCATCGTGACCGGCTGCATCCAGGTTCCGCCGGACGGCCAACCCATCGTAATGATGGTTGATCACCAGACGACGGGCGGCTATCCGAAGATCGCGACCGTCATCGCGGCCGATCTGCCCCTGTTGGCGCAGTGTCTGCCTGGCGATGTGGTGACGTTCACAACCATCAGCTAGCGGCATGGCCTAGCGTGCGCGGAGTGAGAGGCGCCGGATATCCGACGCTTCGTCACGCGTAAATCGTCACGATGCCGCTTCGCCCTGGCCTACCATAGCGCGCACAATCTCTCCCACGTACATCCTGTGGAAGTCACGAGCCGGGTAGTGAGCCTCGACGACTGCCGGGGTGACAAACCTGGCTTCCTCAAGATCCTGGGCGTAGAGCTTGCGGCAGACGAACACCAGGCGAGCCTGATCAAAGTAGACAGCACCGGTCGAGTCGACCACAGGCGTGAGCCCGGTCGCCACCGCCTTGTCTCCCTCGCGCCCGGAGTGGCTGCCACAATAGTCCAGAATACCGCGGTGCTCGGAACCGTAGAAAGTCAGGCTGTAGTGGTCGTGCTGTTCCATGAAGCCGAAAGTGTAGCGCTGCGGGCGCACAAAGCAGAACGCGACCAGGCGTCCCCACAGAATGCCCATCCCACCCCAGCTTGCCGTCATTGTATTGAACCCACCGGCGTCCCCGGCTGTGATCAGCATCCATTCTTTGCCGATCAGCCTGAACACGTTATCGGTCAGCTGCTCGGGATCGATGGTGATAAAGCGTGGCTCAACAGGCATAACAGGCCTCCTTCTGCTGATTTCTATCTTCCGCTCCCCGTCCGCGACATCGCCAGCCAGCGGCCTGCCAAATAGAAGAGCGGGCGCGGGATGACACCAGCCACCGAGGCCAGCATTCGGTAACCCAGACCCGGCACCGAGATCGCGCGATCACGACGCAGGTCGCGGAGCGAGCCTGCCACAACTGCTTCAGGCGACATCCACAGGAAATCCGGGATGTTGAGTGACTCGATGTCGGCGGTGCCCTGAAGCTCTGTTCGAACGAAACCGGGACAGAGCGACTGTGCCCGCACCCCGGTGCCGGTCAGTTCCTGATGCAGCGCCTCGGTGAAAGCCCGTAGGTAGCATTTGGTCCCGGCGTAGGTGGAGCTGCCGTACAGCGGGTAGAACGCCATCAACGACGACACATTGACCACCGCGCCACGCGCTTGCCCCAGCATGCCGGGCAGCGCAGCCCGCGTCAGGCGGACTACGGTCTCGATGTGAAGCCGTATCATGTCGAGATGGCGGTTGATATCGCCCTGGACAAAGGGGCCCGCCAGACCAAAGCCGGCGTTATTGACGAGTAGACTGAGGTTATCAGTCGCGGCGATGACCTGCTCGGTCAGAGTAACGCCTGCCTCCGTTGCCAGATCCGCCTGCACCACGGTGGCCTTGATGCCGTAGGCCTCCGACAACTCTGAGGCCAACGCCTCCAGCCGCTCGCGACGCCGTGCAACGAGGATCACATCGTAGCCCAGCCCGGCCAGCTCGGTCGCATAGGCCAGGCCGATGCCGCTGGACGCCCCTGTGATCAGGGCTGACAGAGCCTGGGCAGTCGGAGCTTCTGAGGGTCGGAGGATGGGCGAGGTGCGGCGAGCCTGCGCGCGGCGCCACCAGCTCAGTCCCGCGAGAGCGCCGGCGATGAGCCCGGCTCCTAACCCCAGCCATTGCTCACGGCCGCTGCAGCATTGTTGTTCGGTCACGTATCTCTCCCTTGGTTCGCGAGTTCTTCACCGGGTAGGCCCCGGTCGCGATATCGCGCCATTATAACGCGGAACGGGCCAAACAAGCGTTACACGTGCTTGATGAAAACGACCTGTGTGGAACAGCCCGGGAAGAGGTTAGCCTTCTTCCCGTACGACGCTCAGCGCCAGATCCTCCATGAAAAGCGGAGTCCCAACCCTCTTGCCCCCACCCGGATGCTGCGCTACGACCTCGGTGCGGAGAATCCGACCATCGGCGGGATTGATCCACGTTAACTTGTAGCTCCCGGCGGGCAATGCCAGGGTAAGGTCGATCCGCGCCCCGCCTCCCCAGAGGTAGATGGCGTACTGCTTACCGGGCTCTGCGAGCGCCGCAGCGTGAAGGCCCGGACTGTTCCACCGCAGCACCGCATCCGGGCAGGGAGCCATGGGGACCAGGTCAAAGCCACTGAGGAAGCGCTTCAGCACACCGAGCTGTGCGCGCCACGCAGGGCCACCGTGACCCGGTGTCTCGTCGACGATGGACGCCGTCCCATCAGGGTGATCGACCGTGAACGTGTAATCCAGGTGGCTGAAGATCCCACCGCCGCTCAGCATAAAGGCCCAGGCCTCCATCCGGTAGGGCGAATCGGTCGAGCCCTTGAAGCCGGTCTCATCGTCCGAGACCACTCGGTCCAGGTGATAGTTCCACGCGACCGCTTCGGGCATGGCATAGTGGAAATTGAGGATCGAGACGTCGGGGTGCGGGTTCCGAATACGCCGGACGTGATTCTGGTAGTTGATGGCGATCAGGTGCCGGTTGGGCAGCGCCGTCTCTGCCTCAGCGAGTACGTCGACGAGGTGGTGCTGCCAGTCAAGGAAAACGCCGCCGTCGTGAAACGAGTAGATCTCGTTGGCGATCTCGTAATAGACGTTATCGAAGGCATTGAGCTCTTCCGCGACCTTGCGGGTAAACGCCTCTTGATAGGCAAGGAGTCTCGGCGTTGTCGAGGCTGAAAATGCCATTACGATCCTCGATCGTCAGCCCATTCACGTTGTTGCCGGGGTGCATCGGGCTGGCGCGCCACAGCTCGTCGGTGTACATAAAGCAGAAGAGCACGTACTCCACCACGATGCCGCGCGTGCCCGCCTCTGTGACGAAGTCGCGCAGACGCTGCCAATAGGCATCGTCCCATTGTCCCAGATCCCACTTCAGGGGTTCCCCATCCATCCCTCGCTCGACACAGCGCCAAGGGCAAATAAAGCGTTCGGGTCTTGGGGCCATCGTGTTGTTCTGGATGAGGTGGCTGCCCGGCAGCTCGCGGTAGGTACCGCTGAAGAGTCGCGTCAGGTTGAAGCCGCCCTTGGCGAGCGCATCGAAGTAACTTAGGTAGTCGAAGTCCAGATTCATCACGCCGCCGTAATGCTCGCCGGACGTGATCAGGACAGTCGCTTCATCGCGGAACAGCAGGTAATGCGGGTTTCCCGGGTGCAGGGAAAGAGCTGAAGAGGGCATCCATACCTCCTGGTACTTTGGGCGAGAGCTCGGTAGGCCATCAGAGCTTCCGACAGTCTTGTAATCTCTTCAAGGATGACCTGTGTCCCATACGGATCGCTAGATGCAACGATGCCCCTAAACAAGGTGATTGTACTCGGTGATACCCGGTCTGTGAAGTAATGAACTGGAGGATTCTCAACCATTGACCATCGTGTCTTCGGCCACACTACGGCGTTCCCATGGTGAAAATCGACAGTGTTCCTGGGGAGGGATGTTCGGTTAGGGCAATCTGATACGGCCCCGGCGGGAGGAGTTCCTCAAGCTGAGAGCGATCCCTGGTCGCCGTATAGCCTTCGGCATGGATCAACAGATGGTCGTAGCCATCTGGGCCGAGGAGCCGGACGTCGAAGTAATCGGAGTCGATATCCTGGACGAGCAGATAGATGCCGACACGGGTCGGCCTGTCGAGCCTGAAAGCATATGCAGCAGACCGAGTCAGCGCGCCCTGCGACAGATCGATAGTCGCAACCTGTTCGTAGCTCTGGGGTGGCTGAAACGGATCAGCCTTGGGCGCCGCCAACCGGAACCCGTTGGCACCGAATGCTACGAGTCCACAAAGCACAAAAACGCCCGCGATCACGCCCAGGGTCTTGCGCACGCCTGGCGTGATGATATCCCGATCGACTTTGCGATAGAGCTCGACCTCATGCCGGAAACCCTCGATCTTCGCAAGATAAAGCCGCCAGCCACCGAGGTAGATCAGCAGGGCTGCACCCACGACCCACAGGGGGTGCAGCCCTGTGTTTCTGAGGAAATTGGTGACGTCATCGCCGGGTGCCTGTCCGCCCAAATACACCAAGGGCAGTACGACCCATGCCAGGAGCGTGTTCAGGAAGACCAGTGTGCCGGTCGTCTTGACCGTCTCAAGGGCGAAATTCGCCCGTTTGGGGACGACCAACATGAAACCAAACCACATTACCAGCGGCAAGGCCACCCCGGCGACGTTATTAGCGACGGTCTCAGCAGGCGTAAGATTACCGACCATGCCAACGTGGGCACCAAGATCCAGGAAGCTCACGCTGAAACCCGTGATCGTGGCACCTGAGGCCAGGCCCACCAGGGCGTGCCCGCCCTCGTGCAGAAACGTGTATGTAAAGACGACAAACACCGCAACGAACAACAGAAGTAGCACCTTCTGTACCTGTGATTGACTCGATGAAGTCATAGATAAGTCCTTTCCAGGCTAAGCGGAATCCACACATTATACACGCCGCCTAACACTATTGAGGCCGGTCCGCCGAGGCGGCGGGGCTTCCCCGGATTTGACCGGTGCAGTCGTAGCGCTATGCTTGTACGCGAAAGTCGATCTGTCAGTACATCAAGCTCAGGAGATCTGCATATGCCAGACACACCCAGACCCGAGTACCCGCGTCCGCAGTTCGTGCGCGATGAGTGGATCAACCTTAACGGCCCGTGGGACTACGCCTTCGACTTCGGCAAGTCGGGGCGCGAGCGCAGCTTTCAAACCCGATCGAACTTCGCGGACCTGCCCGACAGCGGCACGATTACCGTCCCCTTCTGCCCCGAGAGCAAGCTCTCCGGCGTGGCACACACCGACTTCATCGAGATGATGTGGTACCACCGCAAGCTCGCGGTGCCCGCTACGTGGGCCGAAAAACGCGTCGTGCTCCACTTCGGCGGCGTCGATTACGAGTGCGAGGCCTTCATCGATGGTGTCTCCGTCGGCCGTCATTGGGGCGGCACGGTGGCCTTCGCCTTCGACATCACCGCGAGCGTCACGCCCGGTCAGACCCACGACCTGGTCGTCTACGTGCGCGACGAGGTCCGCTCGCGCGTTCAGCCCGGCGGCAAGCAGTGCCATGCCTACCGCTCCTATGGCTGTCTCTATACCCGTACCACCGGGATCTGGCAGACCGTGTGGATGGAGGCGGTGCCGGAGTTCGGCCTCAGGGATATTCAGATCATTCCGGACCTGGACAACGCGAGTTTCGTCGTCGTGCCCACGTTCTTCGCCGAGAAGCAGGGCCTGAAGCTCCGCGCGACGGTGCTGGCCGATGGCGAGGTGGTCGACCAGCGGACGCTGGCTGCCGGCAACGGCCTGCCCTATGTGCTTCCTGTAGGGAACCCGCGACCGTGGTCTCCTGCCGATCCCTTCCTCTACGGTCTCGTCTTCGAGGTCGTAGACGGCGATGTCGTTCTCGACCGCGTCGGGAGCTATGCGGGCTTGCGCAAGATCCACATCGAGGGCAACCACGTCTACCTCAACAACGAATCCTACTACCTGCGCCTGGTGCTCGATCAAGGTTTCTACCCCGACGGCATCTGGACCGCCCCCACCGACGAGGCGCTCAAGCACGATATCGAGCTGTCGATGGCGGCGGGCTTCAACGGTGCCCGCCTGCACCAGAAGGTCTTCGAGCCGCGCTTCCACTACTGGGCGGACAAACTGGGTTACCTGACCTGGGGCGAGTCGTCGAGCTGGGGGATGGACATCACGGACGAGGTCAGCGCGCGCAACTTCCTGTCGGAGTGGCGCGAGATCGTGACACGGGATCGAAACCACCCGTCGATCATTGCCTGGACCCCTTTCAACGAAACACGGGGCGGGGCCGGCAATCCCCAACACGCGCGGCTGCACATCGATGCTTACGAGCTCTGTCACGGCCTCGATCCCACCCGGCCCGTCAACGACGCCAGTGGCTACGTTCACGTCAGGACAGATCTCTGGACCGTACACACCTACAACCAAAACCCCGACGCGCTGCGCGACCAGCTCAGGCCCGACGCGGAGGCCGGCGTCTGGCGCAACTACCCGGATTTCGAGGTGCCCTATTCCGGACAGCCTTATATCGTCGACGAGTTCGGTGGCATCAAGTGGATTCCCAAAGCCGAACTCGTCTTCGCCGAGGACTCGTGGGGCTATGGCGAGGATCCCAAGACACTGGAGGAGTTCTATGCGCGCCTCGAGGGGCTGGTCGACGCTGTCCTGAGCTACGATCACATCTGTGGCTACTGCTACACTCAGTTGACAGACATCGAGCAAGAACAGAACGGGGTCTACAACTACGACCGCTCTGAGAAGTTCGATATGAAACGCATCTCTGCTGCGTTCCGCAAGCAGAAGGGGTAGAGAGCGAGCGACCGGGGACTGGGGCACGTCTCTGCTCCAGTCCCCGGTTCCGAATCAGTATCGGTCCTACGGCAACATCGCGCCGATCACGGCGAGCTGCTGCCTCATAGCCTCCAGACGCCGCGAGACCACGCTCACCATCGCCTCAGCCACATCCTCGTGGGCCCGGGGGCTTTCCAACCTGACCTTCTCGACCCATTCGGCTGGCAACGCCCCAACGCCTCGATATGCACCGGCTAAGGCGCCGGCCATCGAGGCGATCGTGTCGGCGTCCCGTCCGAAGTTCGCGCCGTAGAGAATCGCCCGTCGTGGATCCCCTCCCGCGAGGTAGAACAACGATAGCGCGACCGGCACGGTCTCGCGCGCATCTGCGATAGCGATCTCGGGCAGAATCCGCTCTGCGTAATAAGCGGCCCGGAAGACGGCATAGTCTGCAGTTTCCATTGCCAACGCCAGCGTTGCCGCTATATAGTGGCGCATCACGTGTGCGCTACGGGGCGGCAGATAGGTCGATGCCGCACTAAGCACCGAGTCCACGGTCGCCTCTGGATGTAGCGCCGCTGCGACGGCAGCCGCCATCGCACAGGCTGCGTCACGGGAGAAGTTGTGGTGGATCAACGAAGCCACCTCGAATGTCTCCAGAGCTGCCTGTCGCGGATTGCCTGCGTTGATGATACCCATCGGCGAGATGCACATGGCCGAACTGCTGCTAGCCATATTGCCCCGCCCGGCCTCCCGGGGTGCGACGTTCTCGGCCCGGATCTTCCAGAAGCCGTTCATCACCGGAATCCAGAAGAGATGGCGCTTGATGAACATGTCCTCTTGAGCCAACCACTCGTCCGCCCAGATGTCCGCCGTGGGATAGCCCTCGCCGCGTACGATGGCGTCGCAGAGAATGTGTTTGAGTGCCGAATCATCGGTACCATAGCCGGAAAAATCGGTGATCTCGCCAAACAGCTCCTCGATCTGCTGGTACGTCTTCCCCTCCGCGGGTGCACCCATAGCGTCTCCAACCTCCCCACCATAGAGACACCCCAAGACATGTTCGTAGAGCACGCGTTTCGATAGCGACATCATCACCTCCTGCCTTGCATGGCACCAATCTGCTCTCTGAGCTCGGGGCTGAGTATAGACAAGAAACGAGTATGGTACCAGGCTGTGCCTGGGTACGATTGCCAATTCGGCGCCCAGGTGTACAAACGAACGCGTCCTCGATCGCTGACCGCGGACACGAACGACGGAAAATCGCTCTGGGAGATGGGAATATGCACTTTGACGCACACCAACACTTCTGGCACTACTCAGCAGACGCATATCAATGGATCACGTCGGGGATCCTGGCGCAGGACTACCTGCCCGTAGATCTCAAGCCGCTGCTCGACGCGACCGGATTTGATGGTACCGTCGCAGTTCAGGCGCGATCGACCTGGGAAGAAACGCGATGGCTATTGACCTTGGCGGAGCGCAATCCCTGGATCGTGGGCGTGGTAGGATGGGCCGACCTCTGCGCGCCGGATCTCGCGGAGCAGTTGGAATACTTTGCGACGTACCCGGCATTCTGCGGCGTGCGTTGCGACATTGAAACCGAGCCGGGCTCGACGGAGATGCCCTGTCCTAATTTCCTGCAGGGTATGGAAGTCCTCACGGCCTCAGGCCTGGCCTTCGACCTTCTGATCCGTCAGGACCAACTCCGACTGGCCTGCCGGCTGGCCGAGTCAGCCCCGGAGCAGCGGCTGATCCTGGACCACATCGCCAAGCCACCGATTGCAGAACAGGTCATGGAGCCGTGGGCCACCGAGATCCGCGACCTGGCCGCCAATCCGAACGTCGCCTGCAAGGTCTCGGGTATGGTCACGGAAGCAAGCCGCGGCGGCCTTCACCCCGCGGGCTTCCGACCTTACCTGGACGTCGTTTTCGATGCCTTTGGCCCGGAACGCTTGATGATCGGTTCGGACTGGCCGGTCTGCCTTCAGGCCGCGTCGTACGGCACGACGATGCAGATTGTCGCTACCTACATCACCTCTCTGGGGGACGATGCACAGGCGGCCGTTCTCGGAGGCACGGCCATCGAATGGTACAAGCTGGCCGTGGACGTCTAATCTATGGAGCCCACCACGTCGCAGCATGATCTACCCAGGGTCCCCAAGGTTAGCCTCGGACACACCGGGATCGTCACCACCAAGCTTGGACTCGGTACAGCGACCTGGCCCCACCAGATCTCGTTCGGCCAGACGCTGGAAATGCTGCAGACGGCGGTTGGCGCGGGCATCCGGCACATCGACTGCGCGCCGCTCTACGGGACCGAGTCCATCATCGGGCAGGCGCTGCAGGAGATCGACCTCCCTGACGATATCGTCATCGCCACCAAGGCAGGCTCGTATGTCGACCCGGAGCTCGGTATCCATTATACGGGCTACCGTGCCGGACAGATTCGACGGTCGGTGGAGCGCAGCCTTAAACGCTTTGGCAGGGAGTTCCTCCACATTGTACACATTCACGACGTGGACACGGAGCACCTGGGACAGGTGTTGGGCAAAGGCGGCGCCCTGGAAGCACTGGTTGATCTCAAGAGCCAGGGCGTCATCGGCGCCATCGGCATGGGCACTATGGGGTTCGACTGCCTGCAGGCTGCCGTGGACAGTGGCGCTGTCGACATCATCCAGGTTTTCCACACGTATACGCTGTTAAACCAGTCGGCAGCTAGCGAACTCTTCCCCTCAGCGCTGAAGAAGAACGTGTCGATCTTCAACTCTGCACCCTACGCAGGCTACATCCTGGCCACGGGGGCGACACCGGATGCACGCTACAACTACGCGCCGGCTACCCAAGACGTGATCGAGGCTACACGGAGGATCGAGGCCGTGCTGGCAACAAAGGGCGTGGACCTGCCGACGGCCGCCCTCGCCTTCTCGCTCCGCAACCCGGATATCGCCGTGACCATTCCTGCGTCCGGCATGCCCCGGCACGTTGCACAGTGGGTCGCGGCGATGGAGACACCCCTGACCGATGCCGATTGGGAGGAGATCCTGGCTGCTGCCGGCGGCCAATACCCGCTGCGGCACTGACGATCACACCTCCCCTGAGCTGAAAGGAGCCAAACGATGAGGATCACGTCCCTGGAGACGCTCTGTCTGTCCCGAATGCACGAGCCCGACCGACAATGGGTAACCTCGCGCTACCGGACGGTCAAGGCCGACTGCGCTATCGTCCTCATCCACACGGACGAAGGTGTCACAGGTATCGGCGAAGCCAGTGCCTATGGATGGCCGCTGATGATCCGCGACTGGGTGAGTTGGTTGGAGCCGGAACTGGTCGGCAAGGATCCCCAGGATCGGAGCATCGCGCCGCCGCCCAACGGCAGCGGGCGAGCCCATGATGCAGCCGTCGGTGGTATTGACTGCGCGCTCTGGGACCTCCGAGGCAAGATCGCAGGCAAGCGCGTCAGCGAGCTTCTGAGTGACACGTCCCTCGATGGAGTGCGTGTCTACGCCTCCAGCGGCTGTCGCTACGACTGGCGCGATCGCCCCGAGCAGCTCATCGAGGAGGCCGTGGGCTACATCGAGCAGGGCTTCACCGCGATGAAGTTTCGCATAGGAACCGAATGGGAATGGGACGGTGTGACGGTCGATCGGTTCCTCGGGCTGGTGCGGGAGCTGGCACAGGAGGTCGGCGGCAGGATGGACCTGATGCTCGACGGTAACTGCCGCCTGACCGAGGACCAGTCGATGGCCGTGGCGATGGAACTGGATCGGCTCGATTTCGCCTGGTTCGAGGAACCAATGCCGCGCGACCTGATCGATGCCCATACCCGGCTGGCAGCCGCGGTCGAGATGCCGATCTCCGGCGGTGAGGTCTTCACCACGCTTTCCCAGTTCCGGCCATACCTCGACGCACGCGCCTACGATATCGTACAGCCCGACGCCGCGCTCTGCGGCCTCACCGAGGCGATGCGCATCGCACGGGTGGCCCACCGCTACGGGGTGCCCACCGCGCCCCATAGTTGGCACAACGGCCTGATGGCGATGGCGCACGCACACTTCATCGCGGCGCTGCCAACGCCGCTAATGCTCGAGGTCTGCCAGATCCAGGGCCCGCTCCAATGGGCGATACTGGCCGAGAAGCCCAAGATTGAGGACGGCTACCTGATCTTGCCCGAGGGTCCCGGCCTCGGCGTCTCGCTGGCGGACGACCTGGAGGCAACATACCCCTACATCGAGGGACATTACGCCGTGCAGGTACAACGGCAAGGGATAGGTCAATAATGGAAAAGTTCGCGCCGCTGAATATGACACCAGACGAGATCGTCGACTACACGTATCTGTGGGCCGGCGAACGCTTTGCCGACGGCCGGCCAAAGGTGCCGGACAGCTTGCTGGAGCGGGTGGCGCACGTCACCCTGACTCAAGCGTGGGGTGTACTGAGGAACGAGGGCTATCATTGGCAGTACGAGGATGGCTTCGTCTGCACGCACCCAGGCGGCGTGCTTGTGGGGCGGGCCCTGACCGCGATGTACATGCCGCGGCGACCCGCGATGCGCAGCGCTGATGGAGCAGAAAGGGGATCGGGCCGGGTGCATCGGCGACCAGATCTCCTGGCCCATCGATCTATTGGTGACGGGCGACGTCTACGTCGCCGACGTCTACGGCAAACACGAGCAAGGGCCGATTATCGGCGATAACCTCTCCACAGCGATCTTCGCCAAGTCGGGCCGGGGTGTCGTGCACGATGCATCGGTGCGCGATATCGACGGCATCCGTGAGATCGAGGGCTTCGCCAGCTTCGTCCGTGGTTTTCACCCAACCTACGCCTCGCCCACTATTATGCTGGTCGGCGTGAACTGCCCCGTACGTATCGGACAGGTCACTGTGATGCCCGGCGATGTGGTCCTGGGCAAACACGAGGGCGTGATCTTCATCCCACCGCACCTGGTCGAGAAGGTCGTCGAGACGTCCGAGCTGATCCGGCTGCGAGATATGTTCGGCAAGCAGCGGCTCCGAGAGGGGAAGTACACGCCCGGTCAGATCGACACACGCTGGGTCGACGAGATCGAGGCCGATTTCTCCCGATGGCTGGAGAGCCACATCGAGCAGCTCCCTGTCCCCGCCGATGCAATCCACAAGCTGCTCGAGGAGCGCACGTGGTAGCTGGGGATCTGGTCAACCTCGCCGACTTCGCCTATCTACGGTGGTGGGAAGGGGCCGCGCCCGACTCGATCCGCGCCCACGCCGTGACTGCCGATGCCTCAGGCATGCTCAGGCCGGCCCAGGCGGGTGATGGGACCTGGCACCTCGGGCTTGAGTGGGACGAGCCGCGCGACGTGGAGCGCATCGTGGTCACCTACGTCGATGAGGTGCCTCCCGATCTGCAGGTCGAGTACTGGCAGGCTAACTGGCCGACCCCCGCGCCGGAGCGACGGACGGGCGCGCGACGTGGCTGGATCGGGCGAGATGATCCATGGCATGGCCGCTGGATCACGGTGCGTGCCGAATGCGTGGTCGACGGAGAGACGTGTACCTTCGTCTTCGATCCGGTGGACGGACCCGAGCTCCGCCCCTGGGTGAGTTGGCAGGCACTGGAGGAAGCGGAGGACTATCTGGCGTCGTTCAGGCGAACACTCAAAGTGCGGCTGGTCAGCGGTGGCGTGCGTCAGCCGGTCGTGCGCCACATCGAGGCTACGTCCGGTAGCCGCTGGCGCGAAGGGAAGATCAGAGCAGTCTTCGACAGCCACTCGAACGCTACACCCGATCGAACACTCACCATCAGAGCCGCGAACGGCCGCATCCTTGCCGCTCAGGAGGTGCATGCCGACGAGGCGCGCTTCGAGGTGTTATACGCCGGTAGT
The DNA here is from genome assembly GCA_963775195.1 of uncultured Chloroflexia bacterium. Lineage (GTDB taxonomy): Bacteria > Chloroflexota > Anaerolineae > B4-G1 > SLSP01 > PWVB01. The sequence goes on along the minus strand of CAVZIC010000013.1, from coordinate 122,371 downwards.
GACGCGCTAGAGGCAGATCGCACGATCCTGACCATCGGCGGGCCGATTCCTACCTTCTCGTTCCTGGTCGGCGACCTGGACCGAGGGCCGATCTACCTGCCGGACCACGGTGTGGCGATCACCCGGGCCGAAGCGACCCTCTCCCTCGACGATCTCAGGCAGCAACTCGCAGATGCACCCCGGCCGATCTACGACAGAGTCTTTGACGAGCCGGAGCATTCGCTCGCACGAGCCATGGCAGAGATCCCGCCGCTCGACGTCGAGAAGCAGGACTCTTATATGGGTCTGGGGCGTTATCTCCCCCTGGGGATCGACGGAGGCCGGCAGGAGTTCGCCCTGCGCCATAACGGCGAGCTCTTCGTCGCCAAGTCGCAGCTCAAGCTATCCGGGCGGGACGCGGCGCGCCTGCTCTGGGCAGGTCAGCAGATGCGCTTCCGTTTCGGCACCGGGGATCCGCCTGACTTCCGTGAGACAGGTCACCACACCGAGCAGACACTGCTTGAGGGTTGGCTTCCGGTGGTGATTAGCCGATGGACGGACCGCGAGTTGGCATTCGAGGAGACGACTTTCGCCACTCTGCTCGCCAAACCCCTACGGGCTCTCGCGAACGACGTGGAGACGAGAACACCGTCGCAATGGTGCGGATTGTGAATCCGCAATACGACGCAAGGGCGCAAGCGTGCGCACCTGTGGGTCGAGGTCCTGCCGCAGGAGTCGCTCCTGATCCTTGAGGATGGGACGCTCCTTGCCGAGGGTCGCGTCGTGCCCGATGTCCCCGTGGCGCGCCAGTGGCGTGTGGCCCCCTACCCGGCCCCTCGAGTCCGCTCGCCTTTTCGCATCGGGAGGCTACGTGGCACGCGCAGCCCGTGCGATGACCGACGACCCACAGGCATCACACGCGATCCCGACGGGCCTGCTCTACAGCGTCGACCTTGAAGGTGGGGAGACCCACGACAGTGACGTTGGCCATCCCCTTTGCGACACCGGTCGAAGACGGCGGACATCGCCGCCATCGAAGCTCTGAACTTCGATCGCGAACTCGCCGAGCATCGCGACTACTGGCGATCGAACAGTGGCCTCGGGTGGGCAGATGCTCGTGCCCGAGCAGGTGCCTTGCGGACTTCCACAAGGCTGCCCGGGTGCACGTCGGCATCACCGCCGACAAGGACCCGATCAATGGCCTGACCATCCTTCCGGCTGCCACGTGGTCCTATGGTGCCTGCGGCAACGAGGCTTGCTGGCAGATCACGATGCTTGACCAGGCAGGTCATCACGATCAAGCCGAGGACTACCTGGAGACCTTCATCCGAACCCAGGGAGTCCATAGGCCGGATGGGCGCTTTGGCTCCGGCGATGGAGCGCTGGTGGCCACAGATTTCGACGGCGGAAAGCCCGTGATGGGTGGCTTCGCCTACAACCTCGACCAGGGCTTCATTATGGAGTGTCTGGCCGATCACTACCGCTACGGCGGCGACCGGGCGTGGCTGGACCGGGTGACGCCTGCGTTGGTTGCAGCCTGCGACTTCGTGGCTCGCGAACGTGCGCGAACCAAGCAGCGCGACGTCGACGGTGGCCAGATTGAAGCCTGGGGACTGCTCCCGGCGGGGCATCTGGAGGACAACCCGGAATGGCGGCATTGGTTCGCGGTCAACGCGCACGCCTATGCTGGGCTGCGCGCAATTGCCGACGTCTTGGCCGAGGTCGCTCACCCCGCTGCAGTTCGGTTCCAGCAGGAAGCCGCTAGCTATCGCGACGATATCCGTACCGCGGCGAAACGCGCGATGGCCCGGTCGCCCGTCGTTCGGCTACTCGACGGGTCCTATGTACCCCACGTCCCCACCCGAACCGGGATCCGCGGCCGTGAGTCAGGATGGTTCCGCGAGGCGGCCTACGGTCCGCTCCATCTGCTGGAAGGCGGCGTCTTCGACCCCAGTGAGAACGAGATGACGTGGGTTCTTAAAGACCTGGAGGACAATCTCTTTGTGAGCCGGGAATGGGGACGCCCGGTCGACCTGGAGCACCACTGGTTCAGCCACGGTGGCGTGACCATTCAAGCTAATCTGATGGATCTCTCCATAGACTATCTGCGGCGTGGTCAGGTGAAGCACGCCCTGCGGGCGCTCTTCAATAACTTCGGGGCTTCTCTCTATCCTGACGTGCGAGCCTTTACAGAGCACCCGGTCGTCGAACTCGGGCACGGCGTCGGCCCCTTCTACAAATCATCTGACGAGAGCAAGGCGCTCATTTGGCTACGCCACTGCCTCCTTCACGAGGAGGGCGACGTCCTGCACCTCTGCAAGGGGGCGCCGCGAGCGTGGTTCGGGCCCGGGCAATCGTTCGGCATCCGGGACATGGCCACCTTCTTCGGGCACGTCTCATACGAAGTGACGTCGACGTCCGAGCGGACGCATATGAACTTCACGCGCGACGTGCGCCACACCCGCGCTGGCCTGCTCGGGTCGTTAGTGCTGCATCTCCGACGACCGGAGGGAGCTGCGCCGGTCGAGGTCCGGCTGAACGGCGTCACGCTGCCGGCGACAGCCTACGATGGCGAGGCAATCACCCTCGCTCAGCCCGTAGAGAGCATGGAAGTAGAGGCAATCTACTGAACACATGAGACCCAACCTGTTTGACGTGACTGCGTTATTGGATTACAATTCAGTCCGTAATTCAATTACACACGACAGGAGGAAGCCGTGAACGAGACGCCCTCAACCGGGGACCAGAACGCGGCCTCCGTCGACAACCGTCCCTGGGCCGCGTCCTTCTTTACGATCTGGATCGGGCAGGCGCTCTCCCTGGTAGGCAGCCGGATGGGCGGGTTCGCTCTCGTCTGGTGGCTAACCCAGGCATCGGGTGGTTCCGCGACGGTACTGGCCACCTCGTCGCTCGTAGCGATGCTGCCGAGCGTCTTTCTGGCCCCGATTGCCGGGGCGTTGACAGATCGTTGGTCCCGACGACGTGTGATGATCTTGGCCGACGGTATCGTCGCGCTTTTCTCGGCCTGGCTCGGGATCATGGCCTGGATGGGGACACTGCAACTCTGGCATATCTACTTCATCATGTTCGTCCGAGCTCTGGGCGGGACCTTCCACTACACCGCGATGCAGGCGGCCACCTCTCTCATGGTGCCTAGAGACCAGTTGGCTCGTGTCTCCGGGATGAACCAGACACTCCAGGGCGTGATGACCGTCCTTACCCCACCCCTGGGGGCATTGGCGATGAGCGTGATGCCACTGCAAGCGATTATGGGGATCGATGTGGTCACCGCCGCCTTTGCCATTGGCCCTCTCTTCTTTGTTCATGTCATAGAACCGGCGCGCCGTTCGCAGACGGCGGGTGCAAGCATGGTCCGAGGGCTGGCGCGAGATATCCGTGAGGGTTTCTCCTACATCTGGCACTGGCAGGGCATGTTCATCGTGCTGGTGGTCGCCGCACTGCTCAATGGCATCATCAACCCGGCGTTCTCCCTGATGCCCATCCTGATCAGGAACCACTTTGGTGGTGGTGTCTTGCAGTTGGGGTGGGCAGAGTCGGCCTGGGGGATCGGCTTGATCGCCGGCGGCCTAGTGCTCAGCATCTGGGGAGGCTTCAAGCGCAGAATTCTGACCTCCTTGCTGGGGTTGATCGTGGCCGGCTTCAGCTTCGTCGCCGTCGGGTTTGTCCCGTCCACGGGCCTTAATATGGCTCTGGGCGCGCTATTTGTGGCAGGACTCTCAAATCCTATGACCAACGGCCCCTTCTTCGCCATTCTCCAATCCGTCGTAGCTCCTGAGAAGCAAGGGCGCGTCTTCACTACCGTCCAAAGCCTCGCAAGTTTGGCCTCGCCGATAGGGATGGCCATCTCAGGTCCGTTGGCCGACGCCTTCGGCGTACAGGTATGGTTCATCATTGGCGGCATCGTTAGCCTCGCAATGGGTATTGGGCTCCGGGCCTTCCCCTCGGTGATGGAACTCGAGGGCCACGGCAAGGAGCACCCGTTCATAGAGACCGTCCCGGCAGTCGAGGTCGCGGTCTCAGAATAGGAGAAAACTCATATGACCGTTGCTCTCTCTGGTGCCAAAGTAGTCACGCCGCTCGACGTGATCGGCCCCGGCACCGTTCTCATCGATGATAGCGGCACTATCACGTACGTCGGGCCTCCGGAGAATGCCCCTCCCGTCCACAGAGAAAGTGAGACGCTCGCAGGGTTCGCAGACTTTGCGAGCGCCGGATGCTTGGTGACACCGGGCCTCGTGGACATTCACACGCACGGCGGCCACGGCATCACGTTTGGCCAGGGTGACGACCTGCTAAGTGATCTACGGATCTACGCCGCCTGGGTGGCTACAACGGGCGTGACGGGCTTTCTCTGCAGCATCGCAGCACCGGACTCATCGGCCCTGCGTGGGCTCGTCCGGGACTATGCAGAGATCCTCGATCAGGCGTCGTTTCGCGGCGCTCAGCCGCTCGGGCTCCATCTGGAAGGGCCCTATTTGAACCCAGAGAAGAGGGGCGCGTTTAATTCGGCCTGGCTCCGACGCCCCTTGATCGAGGAGATGCAGGACCTCCTGGAGGCCGGACGCGGTTGGATTCGTCAGGTGACACTGGCTCCTGAGCTTCCGCAGGCCGTGGAAGTGGCAGCCCTTTTGCGAGGGGCAGGGGTCGTTGCCTCACTCGGCCATTCCAACTCAGACTATGCCACGGCGGCAGAGGCACTGGCGGGGGATTTCACGCACGTCACGCACACGTTCAACGCCCAACGAGGGTTCCACCACCGGGAGCCGGGCGTCCTCGGCGCCGTGCTGAGCTCCGACTGCATCACGGCGGAGCTCATCGCCGACACCGTCCACGTCCACCCCGGCGCAATGAAGGTGATGATGCGCTGCCTTGGATCGGATCGCGTCGTCCTGATCACGGACGCCATGGCTGCGGCGGGTCTTGGCGACGGTGAATACGAGCTGGTGGGTGAGCAGGTATTCGTCAAGGACGGCGTCGCCCGTGAGGCCAGCGGGACGATTGCCGGCAGCACCGCGACGCTGAACCGGTGCGTCCGCAATATGGTCGAGGTGGTCGGGGTCCCCCTGCCGGATGCCGTCAAGATGGCAACGCTGAACCCGGCGCGCGTCCTCCACATAGACAACCACCAGGGCGTTCTGGCCCCCGGTCGAGAGGCCACGCTCACCGTCTTGGACCCCGACTTCAACGTGATGGTGACGATGGTGCGAGGCCAAGTCGTCTACAAAAAGACCACAGGAGAAATGCGTGATCAGCTATGAGCCTTAAGGACGAGATCTTCGAGCAGCCCGCCGTCGTTCGGCGATTGATCGAGACCCAGTGGTCCACGGTCAAGTCGATTGCCGATCGGATCAAACAGATGCAGGCCTCAGCGTCCCCGATCGATTACGTCTTCCTGACGGCACGCGGCACCTCCGACCACGCAGGCCTGTACGCCAAGTACCTCTGGGGCGCCTACAACGGGTTGCCGATCGCGCTTGCCGCGCCGTCGCATTTCAGCGTCTACCATCGTCCCCCACGTCTCAACCATGCCCTCGTCGTCGGCATCTCGCAGTCGGGTCAGTCACCGGATATCGTCAGCGTGTTGACCGAGGCCCGGCGCCAGGGTGCGCCGACACTGTCGATTACAAACGCACCGGACTCCCCCTTGGCCGAGGTCAGCGACTGGGTGATCGACACCGGTGCGGGGCCTGAGGTGGCCGTTGCGGCGACCAAAACGTATACAGCGCAACTCGCCGCTATTGCCCTACTCTCGGTCGCGCTCGACGACGCGGACGGCGAGCGACGTAAAGCCCTCGACCAAGTGACCGGCTATATGACATGGGTTCTCGAGGCCGACGACCAAATCCAGCGCATTGCCGAACGATATCGCTATATGAACCAGTGTGTGGTCCTGGGCCGAGGCTACAACTATGCAACGGCCTACGAATGGGCGCTCAAGTTGAAGGAGCTTACCTACGTCGTCACCGCCCCCTACTCCTCGGCGGATTTCCAGCACGGACCGATCGCGATGGTCGCCCAGGGGTTCCCTGTGTTTGCAGTGATGCCGGGCGGAGAGGTCTTCGGTGATCTCATGGAACTCGTCACCACGCTGAAGACGGCCTACAAGGTCGAGCTGCTCGTGATCTCCAATCACGACCGAGCGTTGGCCCTCGCCGATCGCGCCATCTCGCTGCCCGATGGTCTTCCCGAGTGGCTGAGCCCGCTTGTGGCCATCGTGCCGGGCCAGCTCTTCTGCTACTACCTGACCCGGGCGAAGGGATTCGACACCGAGAATCCGCGGATGCTGAGCAAGGTGACAAGGACGGAGTGAGTGAACAGGCGAATCAACGAATGTAAGATTGGAGAGTCAGTGATATGACCGAACCGAAAATGTCCAATTCCCGTGCTTTCCCTCCACGCGGGCACTTCGGCGAGGAGGAGAAAGCAGCCGTCGACGCTTTGCTCGATGAGTCCATCGCCACCGGCACCGCGCCAGGCTACAACGGTCGCGAGGAGGAGTCCTATTGTGCCGAGTTCTCGACCTTCCTGGGCGGGGGCTTTACCGATGCCGTGAGCTCCGGCACGGCCGGCATCTACGTGGCACTGCGAGCATTGGATCTCGAACCCCTCTCCGAAGTTATCGTCGGGGCGATGACCGATCCGGGTGGCCTGATGCCCATTCCACTCCTGAACCTGATCCCCATGATCGCCGATACGGCGCCGGGATCCTACAACACGGGACCCGAGGAGATCGAGGCACTCCTCTCTCCCAGGACCGGCGCCATCGTGGTACCACACATCGCGGGAGAGCCGGCGGATATCGCCAGCATCATGGAGATCGCGAGACCTCGCGGCATCCCGGTCATTGAGGATTGCTCGCAATCGCACGGCGCCCTGCTCCACGGACGTCACGTCGGCACGTTTGGCGACATTGGCGTCTTTTCGACAATGTTCGGCAAGCACCATAGTTCCGGGGGCCAGGGCGGCCTGGTCTTCACCCGTGACGAGACGCTCTACCACACGATCCGTCGTGCCTCGGATCGTGGGAAACCCTTCTTCCTACCGGAGGGCTCGACCAACACCATCGCGTCGCTGAACTTCAACCTCAACGACCTGGCTGCAGCCATCGGCAGGGTGCAGCTACGCAAGTTGCCGCAGATCATCGAGCGGCGACGAGACATCGCCGCGAGGCTGGCGGACGGCATCCAAGACCTCGCCTGCGTCTCCATCCCAGACCCTATCGAGGGTGCTCGTCCCAGCTACTGGTTCTTGCGCATGGGATTCCACCCGGAGGCCGCGACCGTGAGCAAGGCTGAGTTCTGTCGTGCACTGACTGAGGCAGGCCTGCCCGTGATGGTCGATTACTCGGGCGCGATGCCCCACACGATGGACTGGTTCGTCCACCGCCGGGTCTTTGGTCACAGCGGCTATCCCTGGTCCAATCCCGACTACAAGGGCGACCCCGACCGCCAATTCCCCTGTCCCAACGCGCGCGCAGCCATCGCGTCGCACTTCAACCTGATGATCCACGAAGGCTGGAGCGACCAAGATATCGTGGATGCGTTGGCAGTCCTTGGGGGCGCCAATGCAGCGCTGCAACGCGCGTAGAGCCTGGCCCTTCTCTTAAGTGATCAAATCGCTTGGGAGGAAGTCCATGCGGTTGAGATACATCAAGACGCGTTGGTCACCATCAAACGCGATATGCGTGATGGAGGCGTTGTTTGCGGCGAACCACACAGCATCGACCGACTCCTCCGGATCTCTCTCAGGGAGGGCAAGAGTGGCGCGGAGAAGGTAGTTGAAGAACCCTCCGTGGCTGACAAACGCCACGCCGTCATCGCTCTCCCCGTGCTTCTGCAGCAGTTCTGCCAGAACCCTGTGCGCCCGAGGAGCACGATCCGCTTTTGGCTCAAAGGGACGGTTCCACCACCCTGCATCGGTCACCTCGTCCGGAAGGATAAGCCGCGGGTAGTGTGCCAATAGGTAGCTGCGTCCACGCCCAGGCTTAGGCGTGTGGGTATCGGTCTCCTCATCGTAGAGGAACATTCCGCCGGTCTCGTGTATGTCAACCCATCCCAGCAGCGGCAGATCCAGGGCCTCTGCAATCCTGTGCCCCGTCGCCACGGCCCTCTCCATCAAGCTGGTGTAGATGTGGGTGATATGAAAGCCCTGGACATCCGCCCCGGCGAACGTGCCCACTGAGTCCGGCGCAGCCAGGAAGGAGGCAACGTGCTCAGCCTGCAGCTCTCCAGCAGCGGTAAGCGCCGGGTCCGCGACGCGTCCATCATATGAGGAACTCTGCGCCCAACGCAGGTTGTTCTCAGATTGTCCATGTCGTATGAAGTAGAAGTGCATAATCCCCCTAATCTGGATGACTATCTGACAAAAAGCATCCCCCTCCGGGGGATGTGATGATCATCGGGCCTGTCTTGCGAGCCACACTGTCCATCAGAATCCGCCATATCATAACCGAGATTCGGTGTGACCCAACTCGTAGCCAGTGCTATACTGAATCCGCGATGCGTGGCTACGAGGGCGGAGCCGGGCAGTTGGGTGCAGCATCTGGGTCAGGCCTTCGAGTCACAGAAGCGGTTAGCGTGCTATCTCGAAGGCCCAAATCCGTATCCTCATACGGATTCTCCATCGGCTATGCAGCCGATGCGTAGTTTTCTGGATCTGGGCTAGTCCCTGGGACGACGGCCCGGGCCATTCGTATACCGGGCTACTTATCTCTTGAACGGGGAGGCTATGCAGTGAAAGTCCTGATGATGACCGATCTGGAAGGCGTTGCCGGGGTTGTGACGTTTGAGCAGGACTCGTATCCCACCGGTCAGTACTATGAGACGGCCAAGCGCTTGCTGACCGCGGAGGTCAATGCGGCCGTCGACGGCTTGATGGAGGCCGGAGCGACGGAGGTCTTGGTGCTGGATATGCACGGCCCGGGCGGTATCTGGTTTGAGGACCTGCACCCACAGGCGAAGCTAATGCATGGGCGACCCTTGGCCCCGCAGGCCGTCCGCGACGCCGTCTACAGAACCTACGACGTCTCCGTCATCGTCGGTCAGCATGCAATGGCGGGCACCTCGGACGGCAACCTCGCGCACACGCAGAGCAGCAGTCACATCGACAGCTACACCCTGAACGGCAAGCCCATCGGAGAGATTGCCCAATGGGTGCTCTACTGCGGCGCGCTCGGTCTCCCCGTGATCTTCCTCTCGGGCGACCACGCCGCTTGCCACGAGATCGAGGAGTTGGTTCCGGGCGTCACAACTGCCGCGGTCAAGCACGGGCTGAGCCGGATGTCTGCGATCACGCTGTCAAAAGAAGCCGCCCATGAACTCATCCGGACGCGCAGCCGCGCGGCCCTCAAGAAACAGCGGGAAGCACCCATCATGCCCCTGATCTGGGATCCGCCGTATGTGCTGGAGAAGCGCTACTTCCACACCGACACAGCCGACGCCGCGGCAGCGCAGGCGGACATCGAGCGCGTCGACGGTCAGACGGTCAGGCTCCGCAGCGACAGCATTCTCGATCTGATCTACAGATAGCCGGCCGAGCGCATGCCTCTCCCCTCTCTCATCGCACCCAAGCGGATGGGAGAGGGGAGAGGGCCTCACCCGATCTGGAGCTACACGAACCAGCGGCTGATGGAGTACTCCGGCTCGAAGCCGATGAGCTGCCGAGCCTTGTCGATGCTGATCAGGCTCTCCGTGCCCTCCAGGGATCGTTTGAGCGGCACGTCGGGGTAGAAAACCTCGGCAAGCGTCTGTGTTGGGACACCTGCAGAATTGTGGCTATCGTTGACCCAGAGTGGATAGCTTCCTTCATAGTCCGCGGTCAACCCCAGTTCGATGGCCTGCGCCGAATCCCGAGCATCGATGCTCGCCCAGAAATTGCTGTAGCCGAACATCATCCGCGCGTGGGGCAGCTCGCGGAGATTCGGACGATTCTCGCCCGGCTCAAATGCGCGCGCCGCCCGAAGCCGATCGTGAAGATCGATGACCTCTTGCGCGATCTTCTTCTGTTCTTCCAACGGCTTCGACAGCAGCTCCTGATACGCCTCCATTGACCGCGACCGCCATCCGCGCATGCGGTCGGCATTGTCTTCCGTGACCTCGTAGACGCCCGGCAGCCGCAGGAAGACGCTTGAGACCCCTTCACGGCGCCAGAAGTAGTAACCGATCTCCTCCATGATCTGTTTCGAGAAGGAGTAAGGGTCCGTCGTATAACTAGGATGCGCCTCGTCCATCGGGAAGTACTGGAGCCTGAAACGCTTGATCCCGAAATTGTAGCCCAGGGCATTGATAGAACTGGCGCTGACGATGCGTGTGATTCCCGCGTTGGCTGCGGCCCGATAGACATTAAAGGTGCCGGTATCGTTGACGCGAAAGATCGCCTCACCCGTGCCTAGCCCCGGATTGGGGATCGCCGCGAGATGGACCACGGCCTCCATCCCCTGCACACACTCCGTCATGCACTCAAAGTCGACGATGTCACACTGACGATATGCGGCTCCCGGAATCTCCAGGTTCGGCGTCCGTCCGATGACCGTCACATCGTAGTCGTGGGCGACCAGTCGCTTGACGGCCTCGCGGCCAACCGCGCCGGTACCGCCTGTAACCAGAACTCGCATTGGATTCCTCTCTGTCTGCTAGAAGTAGTCAGGTGTCCACACGAACGGCACACCCTTGGGGAAAAGCACGTCCAGGAGCGGCAGCACTTCGCTCCTAACAGCGCCCGCCAACACTACGCCAGGCGCGTTGAGGAGATCTCGCGCACTACGGTATCCCATCAACAACTGCATAAGCTTGTCCTGCGACAGCGACACTCGCGCCACGGAGCCCCACTCCTCCCCGACGGAAACCTTGCCGCCCCCAAATTCCAGCGTTGTCACGCCAAGGTCAGTATCAAGGGACAGGGCGTCAGGCAACCAGGCCGCGGGTCGGGCGGCGAGGCGATCGGTCAGTACGGATGCTATCTTCTCGAAGAGCGTGGCCTGATTCAGGATCCGCATCATGCCGTCGGAATGGCGAGGATACTCAATCTCCCACGCGATGCCATACTGCTGGGCGAACTCGGCAAAGGCATGATCCGGCGGCAGGTGGAACGTGATCTCCTCACACCGCTTCGCCACAGCCTGCTCGGCAAGGAAAGCGGAGAAGCGTCGGAAACGCTCTTGGGTCCGAGACACCCAGCTCGGCAACTCGGACCTCCGTGGGACGCTTGTCCCAGACGAGATAGGCCAACACCCCGCCGGAGGCGTCTCCCCACAGTTGACTCTCAGCCGCAACACCCCAGTGCGTACCCTTGGCAAACCGTGTGAACTGCTCCGGGGTCCGGACCAGCGTGCCGGTGCGCCGTGCATTCTCGGCAGCGTAGAGATTGAGCACAGCAGGCATATCGGCTGGCTCGATCTGCCGCGGATCACTCGCGTCCACCTCCACGACCGCCGCTTCAGCATCGCGGGTCTTGATCGTGAAGCTGCACTTGGGCAAGCAGGCGGCATACCCGAATTTGGTGTAGAAATCGGGGATACCGAAGAGCATAGAGACATCGTAGCCCTCGTCGGCCATATAGGTCACGGTGTCGTCGTAGAGAACCCGCATGTAGCCCTTCATCCGGTGCTCGCGCCTCGTGTAGACGTCGCCAATCCCGGCCATGAGTATCTCGGCACCGCCGATGCGCATGGGCAGATCGATCACGTATAGGTGCGCTACGTTCGTCTCGTCATCGATCCACAGCTCCCGCTTGTGGCTGCGCCCCTCATCAATCGTCTTGAAGTGCATGTCCGACACCTCTCTTTACTTCAGACCGATGCGCGACCTGAATTCGGGCACGCCCTTGATCCCCAGATTCAGGTGGAAGAGCGACCCGGCCAATGGTCCCTCCCTGTCGCGACGGCTGTTGCTCGCCGTGGTCACGTACATGTCCGTGTAGTCCTCGCCGCCGAAGCAGATCGAGGAGACTTTGGGCACGGGGAAGGTCACCTCCTGCAGCTTCTCGCCCTCGGGCGAATACTGGACGAGGCGGTGCCCATCCCAACGAGCGGACCACACGGTGCCCTCGGCATCGACGGTCATGCCATCCGGGTGACCCTCGCCCGTCGTCGTCGGAACGTCGATGAAAACGCGTCGGTTGGTGAGCTCGCCCGTAGACTCATCGTAGTCAAAAAGGAAGATCTTCTGCTTGCGCGTGTCCGTGTGGTACATCGCCTGACGATCCGGCGTGAAGCCCATCCCATTGGATAGGGCCACGTCATCGAGGACCAGCGTCAGCGTGCCGTCCGGGTCAAGCCGGTAGAGCAGCGCGGGTGCGTCAGGCCTGGGCATCGAGCCGCAGAAGACGCGCCCCGCGGGATCGGCGATCACGTCGTTGAACCGGGTCTCCCGCATGGCCGGGATCTCGTCCACGACCATTTCCAGCTCCTGCCCCTCCCGCCAGATGCCCACGGACCCTTTATCCATGAAGAAGAGCAGCGAGCCATCGGCCTGCAGCGTGTAGCCGCCGATCGGCCGCCCGGTGTAGACCAACTCGTGGGTTTTCGTCGCGGGATTGTAGCGGTAGAGCCGTCCGTTCGGAATATCCACCCAGTAGAGACGATGCTCATCGGGGTGCCACAGAGGTCCCTCCCCCGTGTCGCAGTCCACATTTGCGACAACCTGCGGTTCCATATGTCCCTCCTTACGATGATGAACCTTCACTTAGAGGCCGAGCAGATTCTTGAGATCGCGTCTCGGCGGGTCGTCCAGAATCGTGCCGTCGGGAAGCACGAGCGTCGGCACGACCCAGGCTTTCCCGCGCAATTCCAACAGTGCATCCAGCGCGCCGGCGTCAGTATCGATATCCCTGTAATCATAGGAGACGCCGTGACGATCGAGGAATGCGCGGGTCATCCTCACACTCGGACACCAGCCGGCTCCGTAAAAGACAATCGCAGTTTGGTCTTCAGACATAGCTACCTCTCTTCAGCGCCGGAAGACATCCGCCAGGGCAAATGCAGCCGGCTTGGGGTTTCCGTCGAAGTCTACAACTGATGTGTTCGAGGTGCAAGGGAAACTGTCGTGGCCCATCCAGACGATGAAGCCGCCGCAGCGTGGGAACCGGTCCTTGCACGCACCGGCGGCGATGGAGAGTGCCTGTGCCTGGCGCTGCTGCCCCCACGTTACGTATTCCTCCAACGTCTCCGGCTCCCGCCCCATCTCCGCCACGAATTGCGGCCACTCGATCCACCAGGAAGTACGCCGCCAGAGGGGATTCGAGAACGTTCCTGGATAGGGATCGACGTCACCGGCATAGTGCCGGGTGAGCTCGACCGGGCTTGGGCCGGGCGCGCCGACCTCCGACCGCATCAGCGCATCATCGTCGCGCCAGTAATCCTGCCAGGTCTCATCCAGTGTCCCCACAGCCTGCCACGGGCCGTGAACGTCCCAGTGAACGCCCTCGCCGAACTCCTTCTGATCGGCAGACTCACGAGGACCTGAGGCTGACGTGGGCAGGAACCGGCGCGTGGGGTCCAGCGCCTCGACAACATCGTGGAGCGCCTTCAGCATAGGGTGCTCCAAGCCCAGGGGCCGGCCACCTGCCTCACGGTCTCCATCCTTATCGTCCATCAGCTCGTTCCCACCGCACCAGGCGAGGAGCGAAACGTGGTGCCGGCGGCGCACAATGTAGGAACGAGCGATTTCCGTCAGCGCGACGACACTGGCCGGATCATCTGGTGCGTAGTTGTCGACCCCGGAGGACGAGAGAGGGAACTCCTGCCAAACCAGAAGGCCGAGCGCGTCACAGAAGTCATAGAAAACCTCGCGCTCCAACACCGCTCCGCCCCATACGCGCAAGACGTTGACATGAAGATCGCGATAGAGCTTCAGACGCTTCTCATACGCTGTCGCACCTACATCCGCGAAGTTGGGACGGATTGGCGTCCAATTCACGCCCTGCAGAAAGATCGGTCGTCCGTTGACGACACAGAGCCAGGGATCCGCATCCTCAGGAGCATCCAGGCAGGGCTCCCACGCGATATGCCTGAAGCCTACGGTGCGCTCGGCCCGATCTATCACGTCGCCTGCTGCATCCAGCAACTCCACACCCAGAGTGTAGCGCGGCTGGTCTCCGTAGCCGTTGGGCCACCAGAGATCCACTTCCAGATCCCGCCACACCAATTCTACCTCACTGAGGTCCCCGACGCTCTCAATCACGGGAACCGCTAATGTCTCATCACAGATTGGCTGCCCGTCATCAGGCCCGCCACGACGAAACAGAGCACAGCGAAGCGCGGTCCCCTGACCCACGATGCGGCTCGTGAGCCGAAGCTCACCCAGCGGAGGATCAATGCCGGCGTTCGTCGTGACGTGCAACTCGGCAATCTCGCCCGCGCCCAGAACTTCCAGCTCAATGGCGTCCCAGATCCCTATCTGGACAAGACGGGCCGTCCAATCCCAGTGATAGTTGAACCGCGGCTTCCACTCGGTCATGCGCGAAGTATAGCCAAACTGGCCGAGCCAGCGCGGGGGACATTCAAAGACAATCTGGAGCCGGTTGCCCGACGTATCCAGGAACGGGGTAAGGTCGACCCGGAGCGGCACAAAGCTGTTCTCAAACGTCGCCACCTCGTGGCCGTTGATCCGGATAGCTCCGTTGCCGTCGAGGCCCATACATTTGAGGCGAACCATTGCCCCCGTCTCGAGCCAATCATCGGGCAGCATCACCTCGTAGATCCAATGGCGATTCTCCACCCACTCACACTGCGCCGCGTTCATCCCGGCATTCCAGTCGGGGAGCCGGCCTGCGTCAAGCAACGCCCGCTGGACCGAACCCGGCACCGGCGCGGGCACGGCGGGCGTCTCTACATAGCGGGTGGTACTGATCGCCAAATCGGCATCCAGTCGCCATACGTGTGGCTGGAAGCCCGCGACGTGCCAGTCAAGCCGGCCAAGATCGTGTGTTCTCTTCAATGTGTGCCCCCCGGACAAAGCTGTCATCGATCAGGACTGCAAGATATGGAGCTCGGTTCGGATCAATCGTCACCCCTCGCGCGTCCGGTTTTACTCGTTCCTCGTCACTCGTTACACTAGACGTGATCGAATGCCATCACGTAGCACGGCACCGGGAGAAGTGCTACCAGCGGCTGCGGGAGCGAGGCCTCGCCGGCAACCGGTGGGCCGCCGAAGACGAGTCGAGTGGCCTCAACGATGGGGAGTTCCACATAGGTCGCGGCGTGATTACCGGGCCGCACATCGACGTCGCCGCCCTCGACTGTCAACGTCGTGACGGTCGTACGGTCGTGTTCCTTAACGCCGATAGCGACGGAGAAGTCCCGGATGCCCTGGGCCTGTGCCTTGAGATGCTCCTTGGCAGCCGTAAGGACCTGCGTCAGGTCGTTCACCCGGTACATCGAGCTGTTGCCACCGGTCCAATATGAGATGCACGGCATCAGCCGACCGAGACGCACTTTGTCCCAGGCTGAGAGTGCCCAAGACGCGCGCTCGCCAAAGGTCCACTCCAGAAGTGCACGGATCATGCCCAACTCGTTGCCGCTCTCAGAGACGAGTTCGAGGATACGCAGGTGTTGGCGCGCCTGACCCTCCAGGATAGCGTACCCATCCTCTGCAATCCAGAACCGCGTATCCATCTTCCGAATTTGGGTCTTCAGATCCGGACGAATCGTATGGCACCGCTGCCTCGACTGCAGGCGCTCCACAATCGGCAACGCCTCTTCCGGCATGACCTCGTCGATCTCGACGGGCTGGACACCGTGCCACTCCAGCGAACGTCGCGAGAACTGCAGATCATACTGAGGCGATGCCAGCTCCCATCCGAAGGTGTTGTAGCGTTGGCGGTCCCCGCCGAGCCAGGAGACGGGATAGCCGATGCGCCGCATCTCCTCAACCACGTGGATAAGAAGCTTGCTCATATACCCCTTGCCGCGGGCCTTCGGCGAGGTCGAGACAGCGCCAATGCCACCAATCGTCATGCGGACGCCTGCGGTCACCGACTCGATGGGATAGACCCCAACGTGAGAGACGATCTCCCCGTCCTCCGCGATAACATAAGCCCACTCCAGCGCCTCTTCCGTAGGCATATAGAGGTGCGGATAGACGCGCTCAAAAAAGGCCTTGGAGTGCCCGAAGGCCTGCTCCACGTAGCGCATAAAGCTGTCGAACTCCCCAACGCGGGGATGACGTATCTCACCTTCCATTATGCTTTCCTTTCTGCGATCGGAGCGTCTCACACACTGCTGCGCTCGACACCTGGATTCCGCGCCACACCAGCCGCCTGCTCCGGCACGGCACCGGACAGCGTCCGGTACGTCAGCCGGAGTAGACCGACGCTCATGAGGGCGACAACCGCCAGGGCCCCCTCGGCGGCAATGATACCCCACGACTGACCTACGTATACTGAGACGGCATCGGCGACTGCGTGCCAGAGAATGGCGGCGAAAAGCGGCCATATTCTGGACTTGCGGAAGCATAGCACCACCAGGGTCGAGAGGCTGAGTTGCATCGTCATCGCCATCACGCGCTCAGCCATGGCCAGCACCGGCCCGCCCAATGACATCGACCAGTAAGCCTGCACCTCCGAGAGCGTGCTCGCCGGAAGTCCCAATGCGGATGGATCAGGTGCCTGGCTGATAGCGATGACATTGATCAACGTAAGTGCGACCAGCGCGCCTGTCAGGATCGACTCCATGCCGCCGTGCCCCATACCGAAGAAGACTGCGTCACGCCAACTGCGGGCCTCCTTCTGCCAGAACCTGTAGGCGAGGTAGCGGGCGACTTCCTCGAAAACGCCGGCCGACAGCCCCAAGATCACGGCCTGGACCAACAGAGGCTGCGACGGCATATCGAAAGCCTGGGATATCAGCGAGTTTGTCGGGATATGCACGATCTGAGATGCCACGAAGGTGGCCGCGCCCGCCCATGCCAGCCGCATCGGTAACCCCCAGCGACGCCTCAAGATCAACGCGACGACGATTGGCAAGCCAATCACAAAGACGACTTCGAGACTTACCAGCGCGATGACCGTTACAGACATAGGTCCCTCGGTCTGGGTGATAAGTCAGCCATCATTTGCCCTCTGTCTCCGCCCGCATCCGATAATAGGGCAGGCCGTCGTCACCCACGAACTCGCCGTAGCGGACAAATCCCTGTTTTTCGTACAGTCGCCAAGCCACGGCGTTGTCCTGAACCACGGTCAACAGGACCCTGGGTAGTCCTGCGTTGTGCGCCCAAGTCATCACCTCGGTGATAAGCCGCGTACCCACACCTCGACCGTGGTAAACATCGGCCACAGCCAGACCAAGCATAGGTTCAGACTCCGGATTCGCGCCATCGAGGCCCCATACGAAACCCCAGCCGACGATCGCATCACTGCACACGGCGACGAGGTCGTACTTCGTCGGATGTGGGCCGGTGTTGGCGGAGGCGATAGCAGCGCACGTTTCTACTGTGGTCGTGACGCCCAGCGGCCGAAATGTCCGCTTCGATGCCTCGCTCAACCCATTGTAGAACGCCTCCAGTGCCGCGGCATCGCCGGGCGCTAGTCTGCGGAAGTAGACGGTGTCGGTTTCCATAGTGTGTGAGCTTTCCTTCACTTCCCCGCCGCGGGTCGACCCACCGCTGTGAACTCTAGTACCGATTCGAGGAAGATCTCGTCGTCGATCTTCTCACCCACCGGCCCTGTATGGTCGACGCGCGCGAGCCGGACCTCAACTTGGCGGGCTCCTGCCTCCTCGGCCAATAGACGCAGCCTATCGGGGACAACCTCCTCGGCATAGGCCACCGATGCCGCCAACGTCTCGAAATCACAGACACTCTCGGGAAGGCTGAGATCGCCCGGCAAATGCATGCGATAGAGCGCGCCGAATTCGATGGGACGTATCAACACCTTGGCCCGTTGAACCACGCTGCCAACAACGGCCCCAATCGCGTTCGCAACATCGGCGTGAAGGGGAAGCACCAGATCAGTATGGAGGCTCGCGGCCGCCCGGGGCATATAGGCGGCCACCGGTGCGCCTACGGCCACCACCGGCTGTCGCAGCGTAAGCTGGCACGCCAGATCGGTCTCGCGCACAGCATTTAGCGCCCGTGCCAGCAGACCCGCCGCGACCGGCTCTTGAGGCCAGTTTGCTGGAGCCACCTCATCGCTCAGAACCTTGGTGATGAGTTCTGCAGCAACCCGGTCTGAAACGACATCGGCCACCTGCTCGCAGAAGGCCTCAACGGGGACCCCAAGTTGCGCGGCCAGCAGCGCCGCCCCAAGCCGTGAGGCTTCCGTCTCCCAAATCTCGAAGCGCCCTAGGACGTGGAGCGCGTCAGTGGGCGTGAACCCCACCCGCATCACGAGCTGCTGGGCGGTTAGCCGGTGCACCCGGTCCATCAGAAATGCCTGGTACACCGGATCCTGGGCCAGACGCACGAGCGAGACCGGGCCCTCCTGTAGCCGGTCGAGCAGCGCCAAGTCCTCCTGGCCGATGCCGGAGCCCGGCTGACGCCTGGGAACGAGGAACTGTGCGACAAACGGCAGCAGCGTTCGCTTCTTGACCTGCCGCTGCTCCGCCAACTCGTCGAGGATCTCCCGATGGTCGCTGCCAAGCCTACAGAGCGGCAGCACCCGCTGCGGGCCGACGGCGACCGAGGGCCGCCCATGACGGTGCGCAGCCCAGACCTGGCCCGGATCGCCGCCGTTGGTGTCGAGCCTGACGTAACTGTCGCCGCCCAGCCCGACTGTATGTACATCTGCCGCTTCCACCATCGTACGGAACCGACCCACCTGTGCCCCTTGGGGATTGAGCCGGGGGTGCCCGTCGCGCAGCGCAGCAATATCGGTGGTCGTGCCCCCGACGTCGACAACCCAGACATCCTCGCGTCCGGAGATATGCCAGGCGCCGACGACACTTGCCGCGGGACCGGACAGGATCGTCTCGATAGGCCGGTGCATAGCCCACTCCGACCCAACGAGGGACCCATCACCCTTGACGATCATCAACGGAGCACCGACCCCGGTCTCATCAAGCATCCTGCGAACCGTGAGGATCAGATCGCGCAACGTGGGAATAAGCCGTGCGTTGAGCGCGACCGTCGTCGCCCTGCGGATGGCGTTGAGCCTTGTCGTGAGCTCGTGCCCGCAGGTGACCGGCAGCGACGTACGACCGCCGTCACTGGTCAACTCCCTAACCAGCGCCTTGACGCGGAGCTCGTGCGCGGGATTCCGCACGCTGAAGTAACCTGAGACAGCGAAGGCGGCGACACTGTCGAGCCGCGCAAGGATGGCCTCGCGGACCGCCTGCTCGTCCAGCGGCACCCGCTCCTCACCGTCGATAGTGTGCCCCCCCTGGATATAGACGACGTCCTCCGTCACGAGATCTTCGGCAAAGGCGCGTGTGCGGATCAACTCCGAATCGTACCCAACCAAGATCAAACAAACCGGGCTGCCTTGTCCCTCCACGATGGCATTGGTCGCCAGCGTCGTGGAGAGCCCTACGAGGCCTACGTCGTCCGGACCAACGGCTTCGTCAGCGTGGTCTACCATACGAGCCTCGGGGGCAAAGACGTCGCGTATCGCCGCCCCGATGCCAATCGAAAGATCCCGATGTGTGGTAAGCGCCTTTGTTGCGGCCAGAACCTTGCCCGTCTCCTGATCCACCAGGACGGCATCGGTGTAGGTGCCGCCCGTATCAATGCCCAGTGCGATGTCCATTTATCTCGATGTAATCCTTCACCCTGAGAGTCGGATAACCAACGTAACAGCCGATCGGATCGTGCATGCAACGTCGGTCGTCGGCCGATCGGCCGACGACATGGGCTCTATCTTACTACGGTGTCGGCTGAACGCGAGAGGCTGCTCACTTCCGGATGGCTTGGAGCTACCCGGAAGGTTCTCGGGCGAATCCGAGACCTGCTTGCGTTTGCCCAACATGGCAGTATACCGGCGTCATACGTCTGCTGAGGCTACCCAAGGGAGGCTCGTGACCTATGACCCGTACGTCCCTCATTCCTGCATTGCTGGCTCTGGCGTGTGGCAGCATCTTCATCCTGGCCCTTATCGGGCTGGGGCTCTTTCTCGTGATCCAGGGGGCCCGCAGCCGCCGCAAGGCCGGTGAGAGCCTGCAGTGGCCCAGCGTGAGTGGAGTTATCGCGGAGACGCAGGTTCGTGAAGCCCGTAACACCGACGAGGATGGCAACGTCGACGTGAGCTACTACCCGCGCGTGGACTACACATATGAGGTGGGGGAACAGATGTATCGTTCTCACCTCATTGCGTTTGGGGCCATCAAGCCGGTGAAGAACGCAGCGCAGGTGCAGAAAACACTGGAGCGCTACCCCGTGGGTGGCCCGGTGACCGTCTACTACAATCCCGAAAAGCCGTCCGAGGCAGTGTTGGAGCGAGCGCCGGCGCACACACAGGCACTGCTCGTCATCGGCGTCATATGCCTGGTCCTTGCGCTCTGCCTTGGTGGCCCACTGATCCTGGGTGTCATCAATAACATCCGCTAGAGCGCATTCACCCGGACCGGGCTGCGCAGACGCCTACAGCGTGTACTTCTGCGTGATCGGCGGGCGGCGGTCCTTGCCGAAAGCCCGCACCGTGATGCGCACGCCCGGCGGCGCCTGGCGCCGCTTGTACTCAGCGCGATCGACCATCCGCACGACACGCATCACAAGCGCCTCGGACACCCCGAGGTTACGGACGATCTCCTCGGGTGATTGGTCCTCTTCGACGTAAGCGCGCAAGATCGGATCGAGAATCTCGTACTCGGGAAGGGAATCGCTGTCCTTCTGGTCGGGACGCAGCTCAGCCGATGGCGGACGGGTAATGATACGCTCCGGAATCACCGGTACCTCGCCCTGCTCGTTGCGCCAGCGTGACAGCGCGTAGACCAGGTCCTTGAGCACGTCCTTGATAACGGCGTACCCACCGGCCATGTCACCGTAGAGCGTCGCGTAGCCTACGCTCATCTCGCTCTTGTTGCCGGTCGTGAGCACCATCCAGCCAAACTTGTTAGAGAGCGCCATCAGATAGTTGCCGCGGATGCGTGCCTGGACATTCTCCTCGGCGACGTTAGCCTCGGTGCCCTCGAAGGGCTTCGCAAGCGCGTCGAGGTAGGCGACGAAGACCTGCTCGATCGGAATGGTCATATAGCCAATCCCAAGATTCCTCGCCAACACGGCTGCATCATCATTGCTCATGTCCGCGGTATAGCGCGACGGCATCGAGACACCCGTCACGTTCTCCGGGCCCAGGGCATCGGCCGCAATGCAGGCGACGAGGCTGGAGTCGATGCCGCCTGAGAGCCCGATCACGACCTTCCGGAACCCGTTCTTGCGCACATAGTCGTGGGTACCCAGCACCAATGCGCTGTAGATCTCGGCGAGGTCGGGTAAGGGCGCGACCAGGTGTTCCGGCACGCCGGGTTTCTCGCCGTCGGATTCGCTCTCCGCGACAGGAAGACTGATGACAGGTAGCGAGGTTGACGTAGCCTTCCGGCGCCGCGGATCGTGGAGACGCCAACGGAACACGGCGGCCGTGTCGACGTCGGCGACGACAAAGTCCTCCTTGAATTGCGCGCCGCGCGCGATCACCTCGCCTCGCTCGTCGATGATCAGGCTACGTCCGTCGAAGATCAGCTCATCCTGTCCCCCCACCAGATTGCAGAACGCCAGCACGGCGGCGTTATCCGCCGCGCGCGTCCGTAGCATCTGCTCGCGCGAACTACCTTTTCCCGCGTGGTAGGGAGAGGCGGAGATGTTGATGAGCAGCCGTGCGCCGCCGTCAAGGGCTTGCTCCTCGGGCGGACCGGCGGGATACCAGATATCCTCACAGATGCTTACGCCAAAGGTCAGATGACCGCGGCGCAACACACAGTTGCTGTTACCCACCTGGAAATAGCGGTCTTCGTCGAAGACGGCGTAGTTCGGAAGATAGTGCTTGTGATAAGTGTGGACCCATTCGCCATCGTGGAAAATCGCCGCGGCATTGTGAACATCGTCATCCACGTCGGCGAATCCCACAATTGCCGTGATATCGTGCGTCATATCCGCAATCGTGCGGACGGCATCGAGGTTAGCCTGGAGAAACGACGGCTTCAGGAGCAGATCCTCCGGCGGATAGCCGGTCACGGACATCTCAGGAAAGAGCACGATATCGGCGCCCGCGTCCCGAGCGCGTCGGATTCCGGCCTCGATCTTGCTCACGTTGCCATCGACATCCCCAACGACCACATTGATCTGCGCCATCGCGAGTCGGACACGGCTCATCGTTCCTCCCAAGGATCCCCCATTTCCAAACCGCGTACCAGTATACACGCTTTGGCTACACCGGGAACGCGCAAGGATGCACGCCTGCGATGACGCCTGGAGTGACCTCACATTGACAATAGAACTAATGTCCTATATAATAGGAATAGAGTTATCGCACATATTGGATGCTATGAACTTTGACGGAGCAAGTGACCTATGCTATACTCCTCGCGTCGACCAACAAGTTGCGTCGACTTCTGAGTCGCGTCGACTTACGAGTCGCGTCGACTCAGAAGTCGCCTGATCCTGATCCGCTCCATCACTCAGGGCGGGGATCGGTCCGATGCCCCCCTCCGTCGACCTGCGAATCTGAGGGCCCTGTACGACCACGACACTCGCCCTCATAGAAGTGGAAAGACCAGGCCCATATTGTTTCCGTGGTGACACGGTGGCTGTGGTAGATGTGTAAGTGAGGAATGAATGGTAAAGAGACAAGCGGTCTATGACGCATCATCCATCCAGGTGCTGGACTACCCGGAGAATATCCAGCGCCGTCCCGGCATGTATGTGGGCGGGAAGGGTGAATCGGCACTGCACCACCTGGCCGTCGAGGTCATCGACAACTCAGTCGATGAGGCCCTGGCGGGCGTCTGTGACTGGATTGACGTGACGATCAATAAGGATGGCAGCATCACGATTACAGACAACGGGCGCGGATTCCCCGTAGGTATGCACCCCGAGAAAGACAAATCCGCGTTGGAAGTGGCGTTCACCGAGCTGCACTCGGGTGGCAAGTTCGACCAAGGCTCCTATTCGACCTCTGGCGGCTTGCACGGCGTTGGCATCAAGGCCACGAACGCCTTATCCAAGTGGCTCGATGTCGAAGTAAAACGGGATGGCGTCGTCTACCACCAACGCCACGAGCGTGGCCTGCCGGTTACCGCAGTACTGATACTCGATCCTCACACTCGTGAGGTCATTGGCGAGGTCGGTGAGCGCAAGGAGAAGACGGTGATCCGCCAACACGCGGACCACCAGCTTGGCACCGGGAGCACAGTCTCCTTCCTGCCGAATCCCGAGTTCCTGGACGTGACAGAGTTCGACTTCAGTACATTGGCTCGGCGGCTCCAGACCGTGGCATTCCTGGTGCCGGGGTTGAAGGTCCACATCCTCGACGAGCGGGACACCGACAAAGAACGCACCTACCAATACAAGGGTGGCATCGCCGAATACGTCGCCTACCTCAACCGCGACCGGCAGACCATCGACGAGCCGATCACGGTCACCGGTCAGGCCGAGGACGACACACGCGTCGAGATCGTGCTCCAGTATCAGGATCAGGACGAGGAGGAGATCATCTCCTTCGTCAACACGATCCCCACCCCCGACGGGGGACGTCACGTAGCGGGGTTTCGTTCGGCCCTGACCAAGGCGGTCAACGTCTTCGCGGGGGAGAAGAAACTGCTCAAACCCGGAGACGAGATCACGGGCCGCGATACGAGCGCCGGGATCACCGCGATCATCAACGTGAGCATGCGCGATCCGCAGTTCACGAGCCAGACCAAGACGCAGCTCGGCAGTGACCAGGTCCAGGGGCAGGTGCATTCGATCGTCTACGATGCGCTGTTGACCCAGTTCCGGAAGAAGATGCCGCTTGGGCGCGCCATCGTGTCGCGATGTTTGGCCGCCTCCCACGCGCGCCACGCCGCAGCGAAGGCCCGCGCACTGGTTATGCGCCGTTCGGTCCTGGAGATCGACGAACTGCCGGGCAAGTTGGCCGACGTGGCAAAGGGCAGCCCAACCAACCAGACCACGCTCTTCATCGTGGAGGGTGACTCGGCAGGTGGATCGTGCAAACAGGCGCGCAATCGCAACTATCACGCGATCCTGCCCCTGCGCGGCAAAATACTCAATACCGAACGCGCCCGACTCAGCAAAGCGCTCGCCAACGCCGAAGTCAAGTCCATCATCGCCGCCGTCGGTGCGGGCATCGGCTCGGACTTCGAGACAGAGAAGATGCGCTATGGACGGGTGGCGATCCTGGTCGATGCCGACGTGGACGGCGATCACATCAAGACGTTGCTCTATACCCTCTTCTGGCGGCTGATGCGCACGATGGTCGAGGACGGAAAGCTCTACATCGCGCGCGCGCCGCTCTACCAGTTGCGCAACGGCAAAAACAGCGCGTACGCCTACACCGAAGCGGAGCGCGAACGCATCCTCAAGCAGTGGAAGACGGACAAAGCCACGACTCAACGCTATAAGGGATTGGGCGAGATGAACCCCGGTCAGCTTCGGGAGACCATCTTCAAACAGGGTGATCCCGATCCGTGGTTCAACGAGCATATGGCCCGCGTCACCGTCAACGACGTCCACGCCGCCAACACAACCGTCTCGCTGTGGATGGGGGGCAGCCCCTCACAACGCCGTGAGCGGTTGATGGAGCATTGGGATGGTCAGGTCGTCGCCGACAACGGTGCCGGTGACTAGAAGAGAAGGAAGGAACCAAATGGCAGCAACCGCAGCCAGTGTTGAGGAAACCTACACCGATACCGTCGAGCTATATCGGGACATGACGCAGGCCTACATCGGCTATGCGCGCGAGACTATTGAGGACCGCGCGCTCCCCGACGTGCGCGACGGTCTCAAGCCCGTACAGCGGCGCATCCTCTACGCGATGCACGATCTTGGGCTGACACACGGTAAACCACATAAGAAATCCGCCCGTATCGTCGGAGAGGTCCTGGGTAAGTACCACCCGCACGGCGACAGCTCGGTCTACCTGGCGATGGTGCGCTTGGCCCAGGACTTCGTGATGCGGGCGCCGCTTGTAGATGGACAGGGCAACTTCGGATCTATCGACGGCGATTCCCCGGCGGCAATGCGGTATACCGAAGCGCGTCTGAGTGCATTGGCGGAGACGATGCTCCAGGATCTGCAGATGAACACGGTGAGCTGGATCGACAACTTCGACGGGAGTCTCCAGGAACCCACCGTCCTGCCCACCGTACTCCCCAACCTGCTGGTCAACGGCGTCGACGGCATCGCCGTCGGCATGGCGACCAAAATCCCGCCGCACAACCTCGGTGAGGTGTGCGATGCCGTGGTTCACGTCGCCAAGAATTGGGGCCGTCGCGCCAAGATCACGGTCGACGAGCTGATGAAGATCGTCCCCGGCCCGGATTTCCCGACCGGCGGCCTGATTTACCGCTACCGCGACCAGGGCGACGGCGATCCCATCGACACTATCCGCCAGGCCTATCGCACGGGACGCGGGCTCATCGTGATGCAGGCAAGGGTTCAGCTGGAGGACATCGGCGGGGGCAAGAGCAACATCGTCGTGACCGAGCTTCCTTACGCCGTGCTCAAGACCACGGTGATTGAGAAACTCGCCCGCGAGATTCGCGAGGGCCGCCTCACAGGAATTACCGACCTGCGCGATGAGTCGGATTACACGGGGATGCGCGTCGTCATCGAACTCTCGCGCAATGCAGACCCGAACGAGGTCATCGCGGAGACACTGAAGTACTCGCAGCTTCGCGAAACCTTCGGCGTCATCAACCTGGCGTTGGTCCCGACCGAGGATGGCGAGACCCGGCCCACCTATCTGTCGCTGGCGCAGATGCTGATCCACTTCGTGCAGCATCGCCTGATCGTCATCGAGCGCCGGAGCCAATACGAACTCGAGGTTCGGCGCGCGCGGCTGCACATCGTCGAGGGTTTGCTCAAAGCACTGGACATCCTCGACGAGGTGATCGACACGATCCGCCGATCACGGACGGCAGAGACGGCACACGACAACCTGATGCACAAGTTCGGTTTCACCGATCTCCAGGCCACCGCGATCCTGAACATGCAGCTTCGCCGCCTGGCTGCGCTGGAGCGCCGGCATCTCGTGGACGAAGCGAAAGAGCTGCGAGACCGCATCAAGTTCCTGGAGAGCCTTCTGGGCTCGGAAGAGAAACGACTCGAGGTCATCGTCGAGGAAACGGCCCAGCTCAAAGAAACCTACGCTACACCCCGGCGAACGGTAATCATCGACACGGCGGAGAACGCCGCAGGGAACGGCAGCTTCACGACCCAGGCGGATCTGGTCATGCCGGGAGCCAAGCAGCTCGTCATCGTAACGCCCAACGGGATCCAGCGCCGAGACGCTTCTGGCTACTCCTATCGCGTTGACGATGGGCTCACGAGCCGTGCCCCGAACGGCGGCGGCCATCTGGCCCATCTGGAAGTGGAGCCAACTGAAGAGGTCATCCTATTCTCCAGCAAGGGACGCGGGTGGAGAGGCGCGGTCGGTTTCGTGCCGGAGGAGGCTACGCCCGAAGCTCTTGGGTTGTCCAAAGGCGAGGAGATTGTCGGCGCGGTGATCATGAGACCCGACGCGTACCTTGTGATGGTAAGCCAGGCCGGCAAGATCAAGCGAACCAAGGGGGAGGATCTCTCACTGCCCAGCCGAACGTGGGACGTGGTGATGGGATTGGCCGAAGACGAACCCGACCGGCTGTTGCTCGGGGCCATCGCTGACGACGCTGCCCAGATCGTCTTCTATACGGCAGAAGCGCAAACGCTCCGCATCGACGCAAGCAGCGTGAATCCTCAGCAGACCGGATCTGCCTCAGGTGTGGCTGGAATCAAAGTGCGCGATGACGACAAGCTACAGGGGGCGGTCGTCGTGCCCAATGGCGAAAAGAACGAGGCCCAGCAACAGATTGTGGTAGCCTCAGAGATGGGTTACATACACCGCTTCCCCTTGGCCGAGGTCTCGGCGAAGGGACGCGGCAGTATGGGGGTACGCTGCCTCCGGGTATCCAAGTCCACCGGCAAGCTGGGCGGCTTTGCTATAGGTCGAGAGGAAGAGGCCGTCGACATTTACCTGGCCGATGGTCGCCGGTATCACCGAACGATCAAAGATCTTCCGCTGACGTCCCGCGACGTACAGGGCGATTTACTCATCTCGGACGCGAAGAAACAGCCGGTGGTCCAGGCGGTGGTTATCAGGTAGCGATCAGCTTCGGCCTCATCAACGAAGCGCCGTCTCTACAGCAGAAAGCTACCGCCTCTCGGGGCGGTAGCTTTCTGCCATACACTCCCTATGCCCACCTCACGGGTGCTTGCCCAACATCATCCCGTGAAGCGCGCCCTGGAGATTTCGGGTGACGGCGCCGGCCTTGCCCTCACCGATAGGATGCCCCTCAATCGCGACAACGGGCATGATGCCGGTGGTGGTTCCCAGCAACATCACTTCGTCTGCATCGCACAGAGTCTCCTCCAGGATCGGGCGCTCATGATAGGGAATCTCGAGCTCCTGGCATAGGCTCAACACAGCATCGCGGGTCACGCTGCCGAGGATGTGATGCGTCAACGGATGTGTGACCAACTGCCCGTCGAAGACGGCGCATACGCTCGTGTGCGAGCCCTCGGTCACCACACCATCCCTGACCAGAATCGCATCGTAGGCTCCGGCTTCCTTTGCGCGTTGGCTTGCCAGCACGTTGGGCAACAGCATCAGCGACTTGATGTCGCAGCGAGCCCAACGAAGGTCGGGCAACATGATGGCGCTGACGCCGTTGGCCCATAGTGCTTCCGGGGGTATGAATGGCTCAGCCGAAGCGTAGACGGTCGGGGAGATCGATGTGTCCGGGAAAGTGTGCCCACGCGGCGCAACACCGCGGGTCACCTGGATGTAGAGCTTCGCTCCTGCATGGTCGAGGGCGTTTTGCGAAAGCAGAGCCTCAGTCGAGGTTCTGAGCAACCCGAGATCGGGAAGAGGGATCTGCAGTGCCTGAAGGCTGCGCACGAGGCGCCTGAAGTGCACATCCGGCATAAAAAGCGTCCCGTCGTAGGCACATATGACCTCATAGACGCCGTCGGCGAAGAGGAAACCACGATCGTCGGGCGAGATGCGGACGTCTTCTTTGGGTATCAACTCTCCATCGAAGTATACGATCATCAGCTATAGGAACTCCAGGTCCTTGATGCCACACAGCCGGCAAGGGCAGCTACATCCGTCCCCGTGCCCGGCAATAGGCCAACAGACTACTACGGTAAATGAGCCAATCGCCCCGGATCTTCTCAGCGCGTACCAAACCCTCGCGGGCCAGCCAGCGGATGTGGCCGGTCACGTAGTCAGTAATCTCGCTGGCCTCGGTGGTCCCGATCCACCCGTCGAGATACGCGAGCAGCAGCTCGCGGTCGAAGAACCAGCTATCGCCTTCCTGGCGCGCTGACACACGCCCCTCCGCGGCGAGCTTCAGCAGATAGGTTGAGCCGCAGCCCGTCGCCTGGATGGCATCGTGGGCGGAGATCCACTCCAGGTCGGCATCGGGATCGAAAGGTGTCTCGCGGATGTGGAGGTCGGGACGAAGCTCCTCCAGAGTCCGCAGGAGCTTGTCGATCCGGTGTCGATTTTCGAAATAGGTCACAAGCTCGCGCGCCATGTCGCTCTTGCTTGTGCCGGGCAGCGCTTCGTGATCGACCCCAGCGTCAAAGGCGAGATCGCGCAGCTCGCTCTCGGTAAGCCTGTCCACAAGCACCCTTCGCAGATCTGCGCGATTCACCGGTAGTTGTAAACTCTTAAGAGCGCCCACAGTCACGACAGCTTTCCTCGCTAACGCCCGGACAGGCGGTGGACAGCCACCTGGATTGGCTTATGCTTGCAGCCGCATTATCTAGTATTATAGGTATCGACGCCGTTCGGGCAACGGCGCCACATGTCGACGTACCCAGGCCGTGCACGGGTCTGTGTAGCGTATTACTCTAGGCGGCAAATGGCGTTACAATGAGTGTGATATATAGGTCGTCACACTCACACATTTCTTTGTCAAGGAGTCGAGCAATGTCATCGCACCTGCAGATAAAGACTGCTGTCATCACAGGAAATCATCCTTTTGACGTACCGGCCTTCACCCGGCTCTTCCGCGTTCTCTCAAATGTCGACGCATTCATCCAGACGCTGGACGATTTCGTAGCAGATGAGGGCAAGGTGCGCAACTGGTACGACGTGGTAGTCTTCTACAACTTTCACCAGGAAACACCTGGAGAGCCAAATCACGTGCCCGGCGGAGGGCGCGGCATTCTCGACGCGCTCAAGCGCGTGGGCAAGACCAATCAGGGCATCGTTGTCCTGCACCACGGTCTGCTGGCCTTCCGCGAGTGGCCGTTCTGGTCGGAGTTGGTGGGCATTGACGAGCGAGGGATGGGCTACCATCACGACCAGGAGATCGACGTTCACGTCGAGGACCCCAGCCACCCGATCACACTCCATCTGGGCGACTGGGCGATGAAAGACGAGACCTACACTGTCAACGAGCCTGGCGCTGACTCCAAGATCCTGCTGACCACCAACCACCCCAATAGTATGCACAGCCTGGCATGGACCCGGACCTTCGGCAAGGCAAGAGTCTTCTGCTACGGGTCCGGTCACGATTCGCAAGCGTTCGACAATCCCCATTTCCGCACGGTGCTATCGCGGGGCATCGCCTGGGCGGCCGGGCGGATCTAGACACTGAACGATCTTGGAAACTGACAGCGGGGCGGCTAATTCCGAAGGTGCCGTCGAGCTCGCCCACCACGTGGGCGCAGCGAGTGAAGTCTCGGGGGCCTTACGGATCCCCGTGCACGGCGCCGTACTCGTAGGCGCAGCCCTTCGGCTGGCGTGGCTGGGCAGTAAGAGCCTGTGGTTTGACGAGATCCTCAGCATTCACACCGCCCAGTTGAGCCTTGGTCAGTTGTCGAGCGGCACGGTAGAGGGGTATCATCCACCCCTCTACTTTCTCGTTCTGGGAGAATGGCTGAAATACGGCACCGGCACAGCTCATATCCGCCTCCTCTCGGCTCTGTCCGGCACTCTTGTGATCCCTGTACTCTACGTCACAGCCAAGCTTCTCATGGGACGAAGGGTCGCCATTTCAGCTGCGTGGCTCACGTCTCTGGCACCGATGCTTGTCTGGTATGCCCAAGAGGCAAGACAATACAGCCTGCTGCTTCTGCTGTCATCCCTCGCCCTGCTAGGCCTTTGTGCTTTCGTCATCAGGCCGAAAATCTGGTGGTGGCTGCTGTATGTGGTTGCGACGGTTGGAGCGCTCTACACGCATTACGGCGCTGTCCTGTCCCTCGCCGTCCAAGCTGGTGCGCTCGCGATACTGCTGGTGCAGGGGCGTCGATTGTCGAAAGCCGTCGCCTACCTGGGTCTCGGGTGGGCTACTGCGGCTCTCCTCTGCTTGCCCTGGATTCGAACCCCTGCAGCACAGGAGTTCCTGGGTAAGCTAACGTCTGATGCGTTCTACGTCGACGTGCTGACCACCGGGCGGGCAGCCTTACCTGATCGTCTTCAGAGCCTCGCCACCCTTGACTATGCCCGAGTGTTAGGGGAAACAGCGATTGTGGGGGCCGTCGCCGCTATCGTCGCACTGGCGACATCTGTGCGACTGGGACGTAGACACCGCGCCTCGATCGTCAGAGCTCTACGCCTTCCGGTGACCCGCATTGTGGCAATGGGGCTGTTCATAGTGTTGCTGGTGGTCTCCGTCGCCCCACGAGGTTACACGGTCAAGCGCTATACCTTGGTTCTTTGGCCGGCTGCCTTACTCGGCTTCGCGTGGCTGTGGCCCTGGCACACAGACAACAAGAAACTGCTCGGCATGGCACTGGCACTTTCGTTGTTGGGGTCTATAGTCAACGTCGTGGTGGTGCCCAAGCCGCAATGGCAGCAGGCAACTGCCTATGTCCTCTCCGAACAGACACCCGGCGACATCGTGCTGCTGTCACCAACCTATACTCAGCAGGTCTTCGACTACTACACCAAGGGACAGGTTCCCACAACCGGCGTGCAGGGTGGGGACACCGCAGCTACGCTCGCACAGCTATTCTCCCAGCACCCTCGACTGTGGTTCGTGTATCACACGACGGATGTTGGGGTTCACCAAGAGACCATCAAGGCGTGGCTGAACGAAAACGCACTGTGCCTGAGTGCCGCAGGGTTTTACCGCGTTCGAGTCGAGCTCTATCAACTCAGATAGGAGGTACGCTTGGAGATCGATCTGGCACGTTTGAACTATGCTTTCCGCACCAAGCCCTTGCTTATCGGCGGGAAGGCGATGGAGTACTATGGCCTCCGGCAGGCCGGCGCGGATATCGACTTCGTGGTCACGCACGAGGACTACGAAGCGCTCGCTGAGCGCTACCCCGACGACCTGAGGGATCTCTGGGGCGACCTCGGAGTCTGTCCCTACGAGTTCGAGATCTGGACGAGCATCTGCCTTTTCGATTACGGGGATCTGTCGCCCGGAGCGATCGATTCGGGGGCCTACCTCGTCATCTCGCTGGAAAAGCTTCTCTTCCTCAAGGCGTTGGCGATGGAGAAAGAGAAGTACCATCGCGACCTGGAGATGATTGTCCAGAAGATCCGAAGTGAAAAGTCCGCGCCGTGGTGGGCCGCCCTATCTGAAGAGCGTCGACAGGCCTACCTGGCTACGAACGAGTAAGCGCTAAGATGGGCAGAAGGAGCCACCGAAGATGATCCGTCAAACCGACACAGGGCTGATCGCAGAATCCGCCACGACCGTCGTTGAGTTCGACGGGGCACGCGTCGTCTCCATCAAGGACGCCCGCACCGGCGAGCTGTTCCTCGATCGTGGGCTGGGCGCTGATGTGCCTGGCTTCGATCTCTTCCACCAGACCGGCAGAGTGTCGCCGCTGGGCGTCCACCCGATGGCGAGCCACGTCCACACGACGCTGCTGACCGACCACATCGCCGAGATCGTCCTGGAGGACTGGGAGGCCGACGTCAGCATCCGCGTGAGCATCGACGTGGCCACAGGCGACATCTTGGTCGAGCCCTCGGCGTGGACGATGCAGGGCGGCGTCGCGGGGCTTGGGCTCAACATCGCCGGCATTCGCGAGGATCTGGACGTCGTGGGCCCCTTCCAGCAGGGCACGCGGCTGCCGCTTTCCCACCCGCAGATGGCAGGCAAGCGGGCCACCTGGCCCAATGCCTGGGAGGCCGGGTTCCTGGTCTTCCAGGGCGAGGCCTCCGGCTTCAGCGTGCAGACGTGGGACGATGCCTACATCTTCAAGCAGGTCAACATCGGCCACGAGAAGTGCGTCCAGTCGGCAGCTTTCGTCACGCAGGCCTATGGTCCGCTGGAGCAGAACCGATGCGTGGGCAACCTCGCGTGGCGCATCTCGGCCCACCAGGGCGACTGGACCGTGCCCGTGACCCGCTATCGAGACTGGTACTGGAAGGCCTACCGTCTGGATGAGGCCGCCGCTATGCGGCCGGACTGGCTCGATGACATTGCACTGGCGGTGTCGTGGTGCCCGTCGGACCCCGATCTGCTGGACGCGCTTGCCAGGAGAATGGCCCCACCCAAGATCTTCCTCCATGTACCACGCTGGCGTCCCTACGGATACGACCAGGACTACCCGGCCTTCGTGCCAAGCGAGGAGGGCCGGGCCTTCATCGAGAAGGCGCGTGCGATGGGCTTCCACGTCGCGCCCCACGCCAACGCCTGCCAGATGAACCCCGATCACCCCTTCTTCTTCCAAGCGCGGGACTTCTGCACCCGGAGCCCGACCGACATCCGATGGGGCGGCTGGAGCTGGCTGCCGGTGGAGGGATGGGGCGCCTTTGGCCCGCCTCAGAGCTACTCGCAGATGCCCGCCAACAAGGACTGGAACATCCTCGTGAACGTGCACCTGGCGTGGTCGCCCTGGCGCAGACAGCTCACGCGCCAGGTCGCCGACCTGATCCGCGACCTGAACCTGGACAGTATGTTCGTGGACGTGTCGCTGCTCGTGCATAACAGTGACAATGCTGTGCTGGAGGGACTGACCTACGCCGAGGGCTCGGTCAAGCTGATCCGCGAGCTGGCCGAGTTGGCCCCCGGTTTCTGCGTCTCGGGCGAGGGGCGCAACGAGATCTCGACGCAGTATCTCTCAATGGTGCAGTTTCACCTCTACAACTTCGCCCACAGCACCGCCATCAACGGGCAAGACGTGTCGTGGGTCGTCGAAGCGACCACCCCGATCAATGACGTACTCTTCAAAGGGCTGACCCGTGGCATCGGCTACAACTACGGCAGGGCCGACAACCGCCGCGCGATGATCGACGCGACGCTCAAACAGGGCACGATCCCGACGCTGATCTTTCGCACCCAGGACCCCGTCGCCGAGCTGGACGGCGAGGAAGCGCGGTACATTCTGTCCCACGTATGAAGTGCACGATGGAAAACGAAGATACGGCTAGCGGAGGAATCCGATGTCATGATAGAGAAGCGTAACGGTCGCGCGCGTCCACCCATTGGCCAGACTTCGCCCGTCACGCGTCACGTTCCTACGAAAGGTCATACGATGATTGCGATCTCCCTGCAGGACTATCGCTCCAAGGTTCTTGGCTGTTGGATGGGCAAGAACATCGGAGGCACATTGGGCGCGCCCTTCGAGTGGCGCCGCAAGGTCAATGACGTCACATTCTACACCCAGGATCTGGGCGGCGAGCCGCTCCCCAACGACGACCTCGATATCCAACTCCTCTGGCTGGTGGCGTTGGAGGAGCAAGGGATCACACTCGATGCCCATACATTGGCCGAGTACTGGTGTCTCTTTGTCACACCTCACTGGGCCGAATATGGCACGGCGAAGAACAACATGCGCTCAGGCGTGCTCCCGCCACTCTCCGGCACCCTGAACAACGTCTACAAAGACAGCTGCGGTGCCTTCATCCGCTCGGAGATCTGGGCCTGCATCGCGCCTGGATATCCGCAACTCGCCGCCAGATACGCCTACGAGGACGCCATCCTCGACCATGGCAATGGAGAGGGCACGTTCGCCGAGGTCTTCTGTGCCGCGCTGGAGAGCGCTGCCTTCGTCATCGATGACCTCCCCACCCTCATCGACATCGGCCTCTCCTACATTCCCGACGACTGCGGCGTTGCGGGTGCAGTGCGTGCGGCCCGGAGAGCCTACACGTCCGGCCTGAGTTGGCTCGACGCGCGCAACGACGTACTCGAACACTTCCGCGGCAGCACCCACGCGGGGGTCCCCGAGCTGACCTCGCCGGCGGATCGAGAGCGAGGCTTCCATTTGGGCCAACGTGGCTGGGACGTGCCATCCAACATCGGCATGCTGGTCGTCGGCCTGCTCTATGGAGAGGGCGACTTCGACAAGACGCTCTGTACTGCCGTCAACTGCGGCGAAGACACCGACTGCACCGGTGCCACAGCGGGTTCTATCTTCGGCATCATGCGCGGTATCGAGGCGATCCCTACTCGCTGGATTGAGCCTATCGGCAAGACCATCAAGACAGCGTGCCTCAACCTGGGCGAACTCGGCTACTTTGGTGCGCAGCTACCCCAGGATGTCGAAGAGATGACCCGGCGCACCGAGCGCATCGCACAGCAAGTGCTCACAGCCTTTCCAGGACCTGCAGAACTCTCGACGAGCCAATCGGCCGATTTGTCTCAGGTCAACGTCGAAGCGCTCATAGCTCCCGACCCCAAAGCGCGTACACTGGACACGCTGCTCGCTCGTCCCTTCGCACCGCCGGAGTTCGACAACCTGGGCGCCACCGTCCACCGCTTTCCGTTCTTCCAGGTGGCGGTCGACTATGCCGGGGACCCACTCGTGCGCGACGGCCGGCCGAAGATGGTCACTCTGCGCATCCGGAACCTGTACAAGGTGCAGGACAACGTCAATATCCACTGGTACACGCCGCCGGGCTGGTCGGTCAGCCCCTCACCTGACGGCAAGGTCTTCGTGCCATGTGGCTGGCTTGCGTTGGGTGCCTCCGCTGAGGCTACCTTCGAGCTGACGACAGAACGGGTCGTGACGCCCATCGTGCGCTTCGCTGTCGAGCTGACCATCACCGGACGTCCGTCGGTCATGCTCGTGCCGGTGGTGCTGGTCAACGGCAACCTGGTCGGGGAAGCGAGGGTGAACGATCTCTCAGTCGCCGCTTCACAGCACGAAGGTGTCTCAGACTAGCGGCATCAACAACAGGCTTGTCCCGGACATACGCCCAAGGCGGGCTACCAACCGGACCAAGACTGCCAGAGCCCCGGGGGCAGCGCCGCTCCGAGCTTGCCCCTGGGGCACAAGCCTCAGTCGTCACCCGTCAATCGTCATTTCCCCCACGTCATCAGCGGCGCCAGCCCTTTCAGTATCTCATCGAGGTAGGCGGATGCGATATCGTCGAGCGGCATCGGGCCATTACGCTTGAGTGGGCAGTCGATGACACCGCGACGATAGAGCACTTCCTTGTAGGAGCCGGGAAGCTGGTGCTCGAAGAAGAAGAGAGGAGCCATTTCCTTGTAGATGTGCAGGGCGTGCGCATCGTCGCCGCTGTCCAGCGCGTGCCAAAGGGCCACGACGACGTCGGTTACATGACAGCCGGGCATGTTGCCCGCGGAGCCACGGCGGTATTCCTCGATCATGTAGCGCCCGCCCGCGCCGCCAAAGACGCCCGCGCACGATCCATCATTGTGCGCCAGTAGCTGCGAAAGCTTGACCGTGCTGGGCGTCGTCTCCTCCTTGACGTACTGGACCCACTCGATCTCACGGCAGAGTCGCAGCAGTAGATCGGCGTTCATGTCGGTGCCTACCGGCGGCCCGTAGTTCTGGAGGAAGATGGGCAGTTGGGCTGCGTCAGAGATCGCCCGGTAGTAGTCCAGGATAACCCCCTCGGGCGTGCCTCCGCGATGGATGTAGGGCGGCATTGCGATGACGCCGTCCGCTTGGATCTCACGCGCGTTGCTCGGCGAACTTGGCAGCGACCTCCTTGGCCACACCTGCGACGCCGATAATAGCCGGAATGCGCCCGGCGTCCTGCTCGACAAGCACTTCCGTCAGCGTGAACCGCTCGGCGTCGCTCAACGACGTGAATTCACTGGCGTTCACCGGATAGACCAGGCCATGGGCACCACATTCAACACAGAAGTCGACCACGCGGCGGAAACTGGGGATGTCAATGCTCCCGTCCTCACGAAAGGGCGTGGAAGGGATCGTGAATACGCCTCGGAAAGGTGCATTGGTCATATTAGTGGGCTCCTTCTTGAATACACCAACAGAGACAGTTCATCCTTGAGGGTATCGTAGCCTGCTCCCGATGGCGCGCAACCTTACCTTCTGGGAGGCTCAACGCCGCAGACGCAGGTTCCCGGAAGGTAAGGTTGGTCTTATCATGGATGCCCATTGACCCTGCCGACGAACCCTCCTATACTGGGCCTACGCGTTGAGCGATGACGCGAAAGGAGATACCCGATGCACAGTATCGTAATCACTGCCGGCGACGTGACGATCACGGCAGAGCTGAATGAGAGCCCGACGGGCCAAGAGGTATGGGATGCGCTACCCATTCAGGCGCAGGCCAACACCTGGGGCGACGAGGTGTACTTCGAGATCCCGGTGAGACGGGCACAAGCACCCGATGCCCGGGCCGAGGTCAACGTGGGAACGCTGGGGTATTGGCCGGTTGGCAGCGCCTTCTGCATCTTCTTTGGGCCAACACCCGTCAGTACCGGAAGCCAACCACGTGCCTACAGTCCGGTGAACGTGATCGGCTCGGTAACAAGTGACGTAACCCCGCTCCAGCGTGTCCGGCAGGGGGATTCCGTGAGGATCGCCAAAGCGAGGAGCTGAAGGCATCGTACGACCATGAAAGCCCAGACTCCCCGTGCACCGTACGGTGCACGGGGAGTCTGCTTGTGTAGAGAAGCCTACTTTACCTGGATCTCCACCACGCCCTTAACCTGGACGTTGCCGGGAAAATCGGGGAGGACGGTGCTGAAGCCGCCCTGGTTGCGGAATGAGACAATACAGTTCGAGCACCCCTGTAGGTCGCTCAATGCCACCTCGGCCGTGTAGCCATCGTCGGCCACAAAGACCGCCGTGGTCGCACCACTCGCGACGCCGGCTATCCCCAGCAGATCGTTGATCGGAACGCCCGTGTAGGTGCTCGCGACCCCATCCTTGTTGGTAGACTCTACATCGATGGCACTCATCGCCTTGAGATCAGCCTCCGTCCAGCCGACCTCACTGTCCACACTGCCGGTGACCTTGAGTGCAGCGTCGCTGGGGACGCCGGAGCTGGTACCGCTCGGGCTGCCACACGCCGTCAGCGCCATAGCCACCACCAAGATGACGACCAACCATAGACCAGATCTCTTCGACATCATTGTTCTCCTCTTGTTGATAGACAGATTGATAATCGATGCTCACCCCCTCACGGATTGACCGTGAGGGTTTGCACCTGGAATACCCAGCGATTCGCTGGCGTCTCCGGGCAGACCAACCGGATGGGGCCTTTGTCCGGCTCCGCCTTGGTGATCCACGTTCCATCTTTCTGCAATGCGACGATTGCATTCTGGAGCTCATCTCGCGTGATCTCGATGGCATAGCCGTCTGCCGCGGTCGCCGTGATCGTAGTGAACTCTCCGACACCCGCCTGACTCAGGATTGCGTCAAGCGAGACCCCGCCCCACGAAGCCGTCTCGTCCTCACCCAATGACTTCTGCATCAGAATGTCCGTCAGATCGATTTGGGGCATACCTGCCAGATCGGCATAGCTCAACGCAAGCGGCGTGCTCACAGCACCCTCGATCGAGAGCGTCCACTCCACCTTAGGGGCACTATTGCAGGCCGCCGCCAGTAGGACGACACCAGCCAGGAGACATAGAGCCAACAACCTCATCGTTTTCATTTCCACTCCTCCTCATACACACCTCATGGTCCTCACTCACTGTCTCGCTGCGTTACCTGTAATCTCACCTCCTCGTCACGGCTCTCTGACAAAGACCGGGATCAGCATATCTCGGGCAATGAGGTGCCCGTGATTGCCCTGTCGACCCTCCTCGTCCACGGTGTGCATCCCGTGGTCCGCCACCATCAGTACCAACGTGCCATCGGGCAGAGCATCGAGAAGCTGTCCAACAGCAGCGTCCACCCCCTTGATCGCGGCGACCTCCTCCGGCGCGCCGGGCCCGTACGTGTGCCCCGCGTCATCGATACCGTGGAAATGGACCCACAGCAGATCGGGCATACCCCCTTCGATGGCGGAGAGCGCATTGGTCAACACGTTGTCATCGGTGCTCCCGTTTCCATCGCGATCGCCCGACAGTACGATTTCTGCGTCACGCAGGTTGAACGCTAACGCGTCCCCCTCAATGGCGACGACCTGACGCCCTGCCGCGGACACGACCCTAAACACAGTCTCCACCTCGGTGCTGCGGATGCCCCTGTCCGTTACGCCATTGACGACCGGCGGAGCGCCGGTCAGCAGCGCCGCCGAGGCAACCGCCGTGCAAGGCGGATAGACGGTCAACCCTATGAGTGGATCGCCCAGCGAAGCGAGAACCGGGATCAAGCCCGCGTCACGCGCCTCCGTGTATCGGACGTAGCCAAAGCCATCGAGGATCATTAGCAGAACGCGATCCGCCGGGCCGACCGCCAGGGACTTGCCGGTGGCCTCCGCCGGCGCGGGTAGGCCAAGCGCGTCCGCCGCCGTCGGGGCCAGGTCCGTAATGCTCACACTCGGCGCTGAAGGGAGCGTCAGTGGCTCGACGGACAGAGCTGCAGGTACGATAGTATTACCACCTAGCGTGATCTTGCCGTCCAGAGACCACCAAGCGTCTTCCGCCGTTGGATCCCAACTATACGTCGTGACACTCCCTGCGGTGTCCGTAACGGTTACCGAGCTCACCAGATGATAGGCCGCCGCGTACAGCACGGTATCGACCGGCACGCCGTCCGACTCTCCGTCGGCCAGCAGGCCCTTCACCACATCGCGGTTCACCACGCCGGTCGATCCATCGGGGCCAACCACGATTGTCTCCCAGGCGTGTGCACAGCCAGACAGACCCAGCAAGCCGATCAGAAACACAACACATACCGAAAGCACCGCCACAGATCGCTTCATGCGCTATTGGCTCTCCAGGGCCACTACATCTGCGACCCACTGCCCGCGGCCGCGATCAGGAAACACCAACGTCGCCTGCCCACGTACCTGCGCCAAGAGCGCGCCACGCGCCTCGTCGACGGTCACCGTCTGCGCGGTGCCATCGGCACTGCGGACCGTAAGGGTCGTGAACGACGGATCGGCAAGGATTGCCGATACCAGAATGCCGTTGATACGGGAGCCGGCCTGCGCCGTGCGCACCTGTCCGTCGTCCTCGCTCTTAAACATGACATCGGCCTGCTCCACTGTCACCGATTGCACAGGCCCCAGCAGGAGACGGCCCATCGACGTCGCCCGCCCATCTACCTCTAGCGGAGTCTCTTGCCCCACGACAACGACCCGCCTGATACCTTTCAGCCACGCGGAAACGTGCAGATCAGGAGATGCGAATCGAATGCCATCTTCGTAGGGCAGCAGCAAGGCGGCGTCCGTCAGATTCTGGCGCTCGATGGTGACAAAGCCGCCGTCATCGGATGCCAGGGTGACGCTTTCGAAGTCCGCCACACCTTGCGCGGAGAGGAACGCCGTAAGTGCCACGTGGGTGTTTGGCTGATCCCGGTAGGGCAGCACGTCATCGACCAGAACGTACCCCGGCTCAGGCACATCTCCTTCGAAAGCCACCACAGCATAGAAGGGGACATCGCTCAATTCCAACGCGCCATGCTCATCATGGCACGTGGTGCAGCGATGAAACTCCGCGGTGTCGTGACACTCGGCACATGCACTCATGGTCGCCGCCTCTTCGGCGAGCACCTTGACCGGATAGTCTGTAAGCACACGGACGGGCACAGCGTGCATCGAGCCGACGACCACGCCGATCGTGCCGCCCAGCAGCACCAACAGAACAAACCCAGGCACCAACCAACGGGATCTTCTCATTCGCTCCTCCGAGACTGTGCACCCTAGATGCCGGCGACCTCAGAAGGTGCCGGGTACTTTCAGGCGGAGCCCCAGGACCAGCGTCGCCAGGGCGAGCAATAGCGCGCCCGTCGCCAGGATATCCGTCCGGGTGAAGGGCACCTCGCGCAGAAAGGTCCGCCGCTGGTATTGCCCGAAGCCACGCCCCTCCATGGAGACCGCCAGGGCATCGACCTTACTCAGCGCCGAAACTAACAGAGGCAAGATGAACTGGCGTGCCAGGATCAGCCATCGCCGCGGACCGGTCCGGTCGTAGGCCATACCGCGCGCGATTTGTGCGCGATAGACCGTCTCCCCTTCCTGCTCGAAAACAGGCACGAGCCGCAGGGCCGTGACCAATGCAAAGCCAAAACGGTAAGGCAAGCCGACCTGCATCAGGGCGTAAGCCAGCGCATTAGGATCCGTCGTCCGCACAAACAGGTAACTGAGTAACACGATGCCAAGAAAGCGAGCCCCGACGTACACGCCCGTGGAGATCCCCGCCGTCGTCAGACGCAGCCAGCCGAGTTGCACCCAGACCGTGCCCTCCGTCCGGAAGAGCATCTGCACGATCGCCAGTGCCGTCGACGTAATGACAGCAAGGCGCACACCCCGCACCCGTCCGGGGGCAAGCCACAGCCATAGGCCACATAGCCCACAGAGCACGCTCAGTGCCGCCCACGGAGATCGCACCGCAAAGGCGCAGACCGTGACTGCGACCATCCAGCCGAGCTTAACGAGGGGGTGCAGCCGATGAATCAGCGTGACCCCCGGCCTGTAGGCAATCTGTTCCCGCCGAGGGCTCATGCAGAGATCCCCCCTGCCAAAGGCAGGTAGGCCGTGCGCCCCAGCTTTGCCAATGCCGCAAAGCCCTCCTGCGGCACGTCGTCCACGATTAGCCGCCCATGGTCGAGAAAGAGCACGCGATCGGCGTAACGAGCAGCCACCTCGGGTGCGTGACTAACCATCACGACCGCGGCACCGCGGTCCGCCTCCTCCCGAAGTAGATCGAGGACAAAGGCCGCACTGGCGGGATCCTGACCGATCAGCACCTCGTCAAGCAGCAGAAGGCGCGGTGCATAGCCGACAATCGAGATGAGGTTGAGCCGCCGCTTCTGCCCATAGCTCAGGCGATAGGGCGGATCAGACTCGCGACCGCGGAGCCCGGCTCTTTCCAGCAAGTCACCCACACGCGCGCGCCGTCCGTCATCGAGCAAGTCGAAGTTCCGCAAGGCGAGCATCGCCTCATCCCAGACCGTATCGGCAAAGAGCTGGTGGTCGGGGTTTTGGAAGAGATAACCGACGTTGCGCGCGAGCTGGGAGACCGGTGTGCGGCGCGTATCCAGGCCAAGCACCTCCACACGCCCCCTTTGCGGTCTAAGGAACCCCATCAGGCTCTGAAGCAGTGTGCTCTTCCCCGAGCCGTTATCGCCCATCACGACGGCGAACTCACCCGCCTCCATCGTGAAGGAGACATCTCGCAGGACGGGATCCTCCGTGTAGCCGGCGGACAGATTCTCGACGCGCACTACCATCTCACGTCGGGCCTCTGAGAATCGGCTGCCGGGCTCGCGACCCGACCACCTAGAGACCGGAGGGGTATGATGCTCGACGACTTCTCCTGCCACAACGTGCAGCCAGCGGGGATCGAAGCGGCGCAGGTAGTCCACCTTGTGCTCGATCACAATGACCGTCAGCGCCCCTGTAGCTCCGTCGAGACGGGGTAGTGCCCAGTCTTCGCCGCACCCCTCGGCGTGGGCACGCGTCGACTCCCCGTTTTCGGCACGGATCCTCGCGATGACGTCGAAAATCTCGGCGGTTGCCGTCGGATCCAAGTTGGATGTCGGCTCGTCAAAGACCAGCACCTTGGGCCGCGCCGCCAGCATCGACGCCACGGCGATGCGCTGTTTCTCGCCTCCGGACAAGGTGGATAACGTGCGGTCGCGCAGATGCGCTGCTCCCACAACGTCCAGGGCCCACGCAAGCCGCGCCAGCATCCTCTCCCGTGGCAGGCATCGGTTCTCCAGGCCAAACGCCACCTCATCCTGCACCGTCAGCGTACAGAACTGCGCTTCCGGGTTCTGCTGGACCAATCCGACGGTCTCCGCGACCTCATAGATCGGCGCCCTGCGCACATCCAGCCCTCCGACAATCACAACTCCCTCAGCTGCTCCTGCATACTGGTTGAAGAGGAAGCCCGACAGCGCCAGCGCCAACGTCGACTTTCCGGAGCCTGAAGGCCCGGTCACGACCACAAAATCACCGGCGGCGATCTCCAGATCCACGTGACGGAGCGCATGACAATCGCTGCCCGCGAAGCGATACGAGAGGTCACGAAGCGAGATCATCTGACGGTCACGCACTTCTCTCCCACTACCTCACCTCCAGAGCCGTAACCCTTGGCGCGATCACGGTCCCGTCCATCCGTGCAATGGCGAAGGTGATTCCAGCCTCGTCGATGACAGTGAAGATGCGGACGTCGTCGCCGTCCATCAGGCCGGCCAGCGGCAACGCAACGGAGGCCTGCGGCGTTTGGATCACCACATCGTGAGCGTCCACCTCAGGTCGCATCGAGGCAATCACCGCCCCTAGGGGTACGCCCTGCAACTTCTGGGCTCCGTTCCCCACATCGAGACTGACACTGTCCATCTCGAACTGCCACGCGTCGGGATCGTAGACCCCGGGTGCCTCGAGCTTTCCCGAAATGTCGAGCGTCACCCCACCGATTACCGTCAACGAGC
Source organism: uncultured Chloroflexia bacterium (assembly GCA_963775195.1). Lineage (GTDB taxonomy): Bacteria > Chloroflexota > Anaerolineae > B4-G1 > SLSP01 > PWVB01. The sequence goes on along the minus strand of CAVZIC010000013.1, from coordinate 79,565 downwards.
TGACGCCGCGTACCCACGCCTTGCTGTTTTCCGGGCCGACCAAGTCGTAGGTCGCATCGTCGCCCTGGCCCGACGACACCAGGAGCAACGCTGGATTGTCACGTACCTCGTTCAGGCTCACAAAGAACGCGTAACCATCGGCCGCGCGGACGAGCAGCAGGCCGGTGTCGCCCGCGGGCTGAGCACGGGTGAGCATCTCACGAATCGGCACACCGGTGTATCGCGCCGGCGTCCCTCGCAGCGACGCCTCGGCCGTGATTCGCGGAATGTCACCGTGCGCCGTGGGGTAGGCATAGGGCGCGGCTACCGCCCCATCCACCGTGACGACCGCCGGGCCGCGGAGCGCACCGCGCAGATAAAGGCCAAAGAGGATCGTCAGTATGGCAGCCCCGCCCACCAGTACGGGAGCGACCCGGCGGTCCCTTGGTGGGGCAGGCTGGTCCTTGACCACGCCGGCTCGGCGAAGCGCTCCCAGAAGAACCCATCCCAGTCCTCCTGCGAACACCGTGCCCGAGATGAAGGCCATCCCGCCCACGAGCGCAAGTGCGCCGTAGGCCAGAAGGTCGGCAGGCAGAGCCGCGAAGAGCTGGAAGACGAAGACGTTTGAGGCCGACGCGAGCCCGCCGGCCAATATATAGGCCAGAAGGCGATCCTTTCTACGAAAGAAGAGAAAGACAGCATCTACGAGCAAACCCGCGACTACGTCGACGAGCACAACCAACAGGCCGTGGGTGTTCCCTGTGAGGAACTCGACGCTGCCCTTGAGGATTCCGGTCAGCGTGCCCGCCCCAACCTGTCCTGTCAGTCCTATCGCGAGTGTGAGCCACAGTACGTGCAGGCCGGCGGCCCACTGCGTCGACCCGGCGAAGCCCAGGATCGACTGCGCGAGGTCGCCGATAGCATTGACATAGGTGCTGGTGACACCGCCGAGGGCCGCCAGCGCTGCCATCATCAGCCAGTCACGCGTGGAGAGGCCATATCGGTCCGTGCGCATCTTGGTATGCTCCCTACTCAGGACAAAGAAAAACGGCATGCCCAGGAAAGGCATGCCGCAGTCCACGACGGAACGCGCCACTCACATAGGTGGCGCGCCCTGTAGGGGGGGCATCTCCTTTCCAAACACGGGAGGCATGGCCGTTTCCCGCCATACCCAATGGTCTCAGGCCCTGGGAGGCAAAGCGTCCTTTAGGCTGTGAGACTCGGAGACAAGCTATGGAGGTACAACGTGTAAGGTACTGTGATCCAAAGGCAATCCTACCATGCCGCTCCACAAACGCAAATGACATCTGATCCTGGCGCATGCTGTTTCGAGCGCTCGCTCACCGTCCCAGGTGCCAGGCCCTCGCGCCGCAGACGGCGACGAAAGTGCCAGGCACGAAACACCGGTTGCCACTCTCTCGCCTTTCCCTCTCCGAGGGACGCTGCTATGATAGCGGCATCACGACGAGCGGCTACCATTACGCCCAAGGGAGGGTGCTATGGACTTCGAAAAGCTTGGGGCCTTCTACCTCGGCAAGGCCTACGACCTCGCAAATCAGCAGTTGCTGGAGCAGTTGACGATGTACGACGCCCGCGACCTGACCACGCACGCGGTCTGTGTCGGCATGACCGGGAGCGGAAAGACGGGGCTCTGCATCGACCTGCTGGAGGAGGCGGCGATCGACCGCGTCCCCGCCCTGATCATTGACCCGAAGGGCGACATCACGAATCTGCTGCTTACCTTCCCGGACCTTCTCCCCTCGGACTTTCGCCCGTGGATCAACGTCGACGACGCGCGACGTCAAGGCCTCACCGAGGACGCGTACGCCGAGCAACAGGCGAAGCTTTGGCGAAACGGCCTGGCCGAGTGGGGCGAGGATGGCGACCGTATCCGGCATGATGCGCGAGACGGCGGACTTCGCGGTCTACACACCGGGCAGCGACGCAGGCGTGCCAATCTCGATCCTCCAATCATTCGCCGCACCCAAGCTGAGTTGGGACACGGATGCGGAGCTGCTCCGCGAGCGCGTTCAGGGCACGGTGAGCGCGTTGCTCGGTCTCGTCGGCATTGATGCCGACCCGGTCCGATCGCGCGAGCATATCCTACTGGCCAACCTCTTCGAGCACTTCTGGCGCAAAGGCGAGGACCTGGACCTGCCTAAGCTTATCCTCTCGATCCAGACGCCACCCATTCGAACCCTGGGTGTCTTCGACGTCGACACCTTCTTCCCGGAAAAGGACCGCTTCGGCCTCGCGATGGCGCTTAACAACATCATTGCCGCCCCCGCGTTTCAGAGCTGGCTCAACGGGCAACCGCTGGATATTGCCGGCCTCCTTTGGACACCGGAGGGCAAGCCGCGCCACTCGATCTTCTACATCGCCCACCTCAGCGAAGCCGAGCGCATGTTCTTCGTGACAATGCTGCTTGGCCAGCTCGTGACGTGGATGCGCACCCAGCCCGGGACCACCAGCTTGCGTGCACTGCTCTACATGGACGAGGTCTTCGGCTTCTTCCCGCCGGTCGCGAACCCGCCGAGCAAGCTGCCGCTGCTCACGCTGATGAAGCAAGCGCGCGCCTTCGGCGTGGGTGTTGTGCTGACGACGCAGAACCCGGCCGATCTCGACTACAAGGGGCTGACCAACGCGGGTACGTGGTTTGTCGGGCGCCTCCAGGCGGAGCGCGACAAGGATCGACTTCTGGAGGGCCTCGAGGGTGCTTCGGCCCAGGCCGGCGGCTCCCTGGACCGCGCGGCGATCGACAAGATTATCAGTGGGCTGGGCAAGCGGGTCTTCCTGCTGCACAACGTCCACGACGACCAACCCACGGTCTTCCAAACGCGGTGGGCAATGAGCTATCTACGCGGTCCCCTCACCCGCATGCAGGTCCGCGATCTCACGTCCGGCCAGACACCGGCAAGTGAATCGGCGGCCTCCGCCGCACCGGCGGCCTCGCCGACATCGGCGCCCCTGCCGACACCGGTACCCACACCTAAGGCACCGGAGGCCCCCTACGCCGCAGTTCCACCCGTGCTGCCGTCCGGCGTGCAACAGGTCTACCTGCCGCAGCGGCAAGGCGCGTCGACGGCCGAACGAACGGTTGAGGAGCGCGCCGGAGGGCGCATCGAAGTTGAGGAACGCCACATCCTCTACCGGCCGGCCCTGCTCGGCATGGGGCGTGTACACTTCGTGAAGAACACCCAGGCCGTCCAGGTTGACGAATCCGAGGCCGTCGCCCTTTTGGCCCAGCCACCGCAAGGTGTAGGCACCGTACGGTGGGAGCAAGCGGAGTCACTGGACCTCCAGACGCGGGATCTCCTGGACAGGCCCGAGCCCGACGCCTACTTCGATGTGCTGCCCGATACAATCAACGAGTCCAAGAAACTCACGGCGCTGCGCGGCGAGCTTGAGGACCATCTCTACCGGTCGCGAAGCCTGAAGCTGCTCTACAACCCCGCGACTAAGCTCTATTCGGAGCCGGGCGAGAGCGAACGTGACTTTCGCGCCCGCGTCAGTCAGGCCGCGAGAGAGCTGCGTGACGACGAGGTAGACACACTGGAGGACCGCTTCAAGAGCAAGCTTAACACCTTGGAGGATCGTCTTCGCACGGCACGGGCTGCACTGGATAAACAGGAGACAACAGCACGGCAGCGGAAACAGGATGCCCTGATCACCGCAGGCGAGACCGTCTTCAGCCTCTTTTCCGGCCGGCGCCGCTCGATCTCCAGCGCTGCGCGCAAAGTAACACAGGCCACGACCACCAAAGCCGGTATCAATGCGGCAGAGGACAAGATTGCTGACGTCGAGGCCGATATCGAGGAAATGAAAGCCGAACTCAAGCAAGAAACCGAGACCATCGTGACACGATGGGAGAGCTCACTCGGCAATTCCGAAGAGCTGCCGGTCACCCCGCGCCGCTCGGACATCGAGGTCAACCTCTTCGCGCTGGCCTGGGTGCCTGCGTGGTACATTGTCTACCGCACGGGTAACATCACGCAGACCGCGACGGTTCCGGCCTACTGAGGGATGCCTAGGCCGGGACAGGCGACCCGGTATGGGCACGGCGCCGGATCACATCGTCCTGCACCTCCCTGGAGAGCGTTACAAAGTAGGCGGAAAATCCGCTCACCCGCACCACGAGGTCACGATGCAACTCGGGGTTCTTCTGGGCGTCGACCAACACCTCATTGCCGGTGAAATTGAACTGCAACTCCTGCACACGGTTTCGCACAAATACCTTCATCAGAGCCAAAAAGGCGCGCTCGCCCTCGGCGTCGTGAAAGTACACCGGCTCGAACTTCATGTTGATGACGCTGCCCGTCAGCACGCGGTGGTAGTCGGGCTTGGAGACCGAGTTCAGAAAGGCCGTGGGGCCGTGGACGTCGCGACCGAAGTACGGGCTCGCGGCATCCGAGAGCGGCGTGAAGGCACGGCGCCCGTCCGGGGTCGCCCCGACCTCCTTGCCCGCAGGGATGTTGCTCACGTTGGCAGCCATCGCGGAGACGAAGCGTCCGCCACCTGCAATCTCGTGCTCCGAGACACTCGCGTGAGGTCCAGTCGACGAGAAAGGCGGCAATCGTGTCCACCCCGTCCTCGTCGTTGCCGTACTTGGGCGCACCGTTCACCAACATCTGGCGAAGCAGCTCACAGCCGGCAAAATCCGCATCAAGCGCATCCATCAACCCATCGTAGGTCACGCGCTGCTCGTCGAAGACCAGGGTCTTCACCGCAGCCAGTGAGTCCGAGACGGTCCCCAGACCCATGATCGCGATACCGTGCATGCGTGGGTATTCGGCACCCCCGTCATTGATATCCCTGGCGCGCCCGATGCAGTCGTGCGTAAGCGCGGAGAGAAAGGGATCCGGGAAGCGGTCCGGCGGGAATCCGGCGATGTAGGTGTTAAAGGTATTGCAATATGCCGCGAGCGACGTACGCATCTCATCCAGGAACGCCTCAATCAGCATCGCATAGGAGAGATCCGGCCGCCCCCGCACCTTGTGCATCGCGGTCATCAACTGCAGCGCCATATTGTAGCGTCCGTCGGACCATGCCTGTTGCCGCCCCGCCAGCATCGTCTCGATGCAACCCACCATACAGGCATCGCGGGCAACTTCCACCGGAACGCCGATCTCCACCAGACCGGGGATGAGCACGTGGTCGTTGAAGATCGCCGGGAACCCCACCCCGGTGAGAATCACGTCGAAGCAGGCCCGGTAGAAAGCATCGGGTGTGCCGTCGTGGAAGCGCGCGGAGAGGTTGGTGAAAGGCGACTGGACCAGCTTGGTCGCCTCCAGGCAGAGATAGGAGAGCTCGTTGGTGGCGTCCTCGCCCTCGGGCGTTAGCCCGCCGATGCAAATGTTCTGCACGCCACCGTTCTCGGCAAGCTTCACCCACAGATGGCAGACGAGGTCGAGCGCCTCCGCGCGGGTCAGGCGCCCTGCCGTCAGGTCACGGCGGTAGTACGGCAACAGATACTGGTCGATGCGCCCCAGGGCCATCGCGTAGCGCCCCTCACTCTCGAAAACGAGATGTGTGAAAGCGACGAGTTGAAGGGCTTCCCGAAAAGTACGAGGGGGCTCACTAGCCACGTGCAGGGCTGCTTGTGCTAGATCGTCGGCCCCGCGGGCGGCGGCTGCCTCTGCCCACCGCATGATGTACTCGGAAAACGCCTCAAGGGTTAGGATCATGCCCCGGAGGGCGACCTGCTCCTGGACGGCTGTATGCGTTCGAAGTGAGGCCATAGCCCGCGCGAGGAGACCGCCGACACCGAGGCTCAGCAGCGTCGGATAGTCCGCCAAAGAGTGATCCCAACCGGCCCAGAAGTCACGCTGCCCGCGAGCCCGGTGCTCGGCGATGAGCACGTCAGCCTCGGCTTGCGTGAGGTCCGGCGGCAGCGCGTGGCCGTACCAACCGGCGTGGCTCCCGCAGAGCCGCTCACCGTCGTAGGTGTACAGGCTGTCCTGCATCAGGACACGGCGGAATGCCTGTGCGCGCACAATAGGCTCCGGCTGGCCCTCGCACGCGCGGTAGGCCATCGCGCGCCAGACCGGGCGCATGTCGATGACGCCCGGCGCCGCGAGTCCCTCGTTCACCACGCGTACCTGCGCCAGCACCTCACGCCACGTGCTCACGTCGACCTCCGTTCATAGATGTCATGGTAGACAGGTCTGGAGATTGTGTCAAAACGGACGGCAACTCTATGCACCGGGGAATTGACGGTCGCTGGCTGTCCGACTATAACGAAGAACATCAAGTGCAGCCGATATAGTGAACGGAGACCACAAGTATGGTTCAGACTATCCACGTCATCTCACATACCCATTGGGATCGCGAGTGGTACCGTCCCTTCCAGGTCTTTCGGGCGCGGCTCGTGGATCTGGTCGACGCGTTGCTCGATCTCCTCGAAAGGCATCCCGAGTACGCGGCCTTTCACCTGGACGGGCAGACTGCGATCTTGGAGGACTACTTGGAGATCCGCCCCGAGCAGGAGCCACGCCTCGGGCACTTGATCCGCGAGGGACGGCTCCTCGTTGGACCTTGGTACACGCAGCCGGACGAGTTTCTCGTCAGCGGCGAGGCCCTGGTCCGTAACTTGCTCCGCGGCCGCAGCATCGCGCAAGGTTACGGAGCCTGTATGGATCTGGGCTACCTGCCGGACACCTTCGGGCACACCGGTCAGATGCCGCAGATCCTCAAAGGCTTCAACTGTCCCGCTGCCATCTTCTTCCGCGGCATCACCGCCGACCTGGTGCCTTCGGCGTTTACCTGGCGCGGGGCCGACGGCACGGCGCTGCTGGCTCTCAAACTGCCGGATGAGACGGCGTACAGCAACTTCTTCTACGGGATGCAGAGCACCCTGGCCGCCGAGGGTCCCATCGACTGGGATACGGCCGATGCGCAGCTCAACGAACTACGCACCGGCTCGGAGGCGCTGGCCGTCTGCGAGCACCTGCTCTGGATGGATGGCGTCGATCACGTCTACGCCAACCCGAAGACACCTGCGCTCATCGGCCACGCCGATGCACTCTTCTCCGACGCCAAGGTAAAACACTCCACGCTGCCGGCCTACGTCCGTGCTGTCCTCGACGCTGCCCCCGAGCTTGTCGAGCAGATAGGCGAGCTGCGCCACGCCAACCGCACCTGGCGCTTCCAGGCCTTGCTGGCCAACGTCGCCTCCTCCCACATTCGGATCAAGCAGGCCAACCACCGGTGTCAGACGCTGTTGGAGAAGGGTGCCGAGCCGCTCAGCGCCCTCGCCTGGCTCCACGGCGGCATCTATCCGAGGTCTTATCTGACCCTGGCCTGGAAGTACCTCCTGCAGAACCACGCCCACGACAGTATCTGCGGCTGCTCGATCGACCAGGTTCACCGGGAGATGCACTACCGGTACGACCAGGTGGCGCAGATCGGCACGACCGTACAGGAGCGGGCGCTGGACTTCCTGGCCGAACAGGTCGACACGTCCTTCGTCAACGCGGGCGACACCGCACTCGTGGTCGCTAACCCCTTGCGCTGGGCAAGGGAGGGAACCGTTGTGCTCGATCTGCCGGTCGCCTCAGAACATCATGGATCGCTGGAGATCTACGACAGCAGCGGGCACGCGATCCAGCATCAAATCCTCGACGTCACGCAGCGCGCGCCGCTCCGCCAGCCCAGATTCGACGTGCCCAGACCTCACCGGCGCGCAGTCTACCACGTGGCACTGGACGGGATCGAGCTACCGTCCTACAGCCTTACGGCCCTCGGCGTTCACACGATCTCAGGGCCCCGGCGGCCGGTCGGCTCGCTCTTCGTCGGGCCCCGCACGATGGAGAACGCTCACCTGCGGGCGACGGTGGAGCCAGACGGTTCGCTGACCCTGACACACAGGGAGACGGGGCGCACGTACCATGGCCTCCTGACCTTCGAGGACAGCGGCGACGGTGGGAGCGGGTGGCAGTGGATCCCCCCGCAATTCGACGAGGTCGTTCACTCAAGCGGCACGCCCTTCGAGTTTACGCGGGTGCAGGATGGCCCCTTGATGGCCGCGCTGCAGCTGAGGATGCAGCTTCGCGTTCCGAAGGGGCTCGACCCCACGCCCTACGAGGCAGATCCCGCAAGGATGCGGCGGACTGGGGCAACCGTCGATCTGCCCATCACGGTCACGCTTACGCTGGACGCGGACGCCCGGTATCTCGATGTCGATATCGAGGTGGACAATCGGGCGGCAAATCACCGGCTCCGTGTGCACTTCCCGACCGGTATCGCCACAGACGTCTGCTTTGCCGACGTCGCCTACGACGTCATCGAGCGCACCATCGCCCAACCCGACAGCCACGACTGGCTCGAACGCCAGCTTGGTACCTACCCGCATCACAGCTTTGTGGGTGTGGGGGATGCGGAGGGTGGGCTGGCCGTCCTCACCGCGGGCACACCGGAGTACGAGGTGATCGACGACCCTCAACGTACCGTCGCGATCACGCTGCTACGGGCGTTCGGACGCGGTGCCGGAGAACCCCACGAGTACCTCGACAGCCAGGAGCCCGGGCTACATACGTACCGGTTGGCGCTCCTTCCCTTTGCCGGTTCGTGGGGACAAGGCGAGGTATTGAAAACGTCACGCACGTGGTCGGCGCCCCCCATCGCCTGGGAGACGTCGACCGGTCCTGGCTCCCTGTCCTCGGGCGGGTCCCTGCTACGTATCTCGGGAGAGAGCATCGATGTCACCGCGGTCAAGCTCTGCGAGTCACGGGCCTCCCTGCTCGTACGCTGTGTCAACCTGTCCGACGTTGCGCAATCGACCACCATCGCCACTGCCGCACCCGTCTCGGAGGCCTTCCGCCTGGATCTGGCCGAGGAGCGGGTAAAGGCGCTGCCCCGGGATGCTCAGGGCAGCCTACGCCTTGAGCTATCGCCGCGTGAGATCGCCACGATCGAGTTGACCACACCGCGCACGGATGAGCAAGGCTAACAGTCCAACCTACGCAACTCTACCAACCCAAACCGTCCATTCACCAACACTGACCAGACGTCGGGTGAGATCGTTCCATAGTAAAGTGTGAGAGAGATAGATAGGCTGTATGGTAATCAAATCGTGGAGGAACAAAGATGGCACTCGATATATCAATAGATGCAGATGTAACGTGCACCGACGGCCCGTGTGGGAAATCAACCTACGTGGTCGTCGACCCCGTCAAAGATGAAGTTACCCACCTGGTGGTCAGGATGTCCACCCCGCCCCATACCGAGCGACTTGTGCCGATCGACTGGGTGGCCCAGACAGACCCCGATCTCGTCAAATTGACGTGTTCGAAGGACGAACTCGCAAAGGCAGAGCAGTTTTCCGAGACCGAATTCGTCAAGAGTGATACCACTGAGCCTTCCTCGTCAGAGGTGATGCTGCCTGCGTTTGGCGGCATGGGGACGGTGCCCTTTGTCATGTGGCCATACGCCACGGCAGAAGGCCCCGAGTACATCCGAATGGAGCACGAGCACATTCCGGCAGGAGAGCGAGCTGTGCACAGGGGTGCGCGCGTGGAAGCAACGGACGGAGACGTAGGCCGTGTTGACGAATTCCTTGTGAATCCTGACGGCGACCAAATCACACACCTGGTCCTTCGCGAGGGCCACCTATGGGGCAGGAAGGACGTCAGCATTCCTGTTTCAGCCATCGACCGCATCGAAGAGGATGTTGTCTTTCTTAGTCTGAGCAAGGACGAGATCGAAGCCTTGCCGACCATTCCGATACACCGCAGGGAGTCGTAGAGCAACCCTCCTCGCGGAACATCACTCACGTCAGAAAGCGTGTGCCCGTTTGGGTACACGCTTTTGCGTACCTCGCCCCCCTGAGCTTGCGAACATCTATATAGCGTGGCTATCGCGAGAGAGTGCTGCAGCCATACACTCGGAGCTATGAAAGCCAACCCACTACACCAGGTGCCAACATAGCCAACCGGCGCCATCGTCATCACTAACGATATCCGTCGTCCACCGGCTCCGCTCTATGTTATGACATGATAAGCGTGTAGTGCTGGCGGGCCAACATAGCTCCGTGGCAAAGTAGGCTCGAAAAACGGAGATAGGGTGAACGATTCTCACTGATAGCGACGGAAAACTCGCGTGCGTTGGGCAGCTCTGAGCCATAGTCAGTAAAACTACGAGACGTGTGGGATTCTCTGCTTAGGAGGTGATTAATGAGAGGAAAACTGTACTTGCATCAAGGGATAGCACTAAGTGTTGTCGTTCTCACCATGCTCGGACTGCTGGGGTGCGTTCCCAACGAGCACGGTGTCGCCGACAGCGATGCCAACGGCGGTACCGGTGGCTTTCACAGAATCTGCCGCGGCCGTGTCGCCGACAGCGATGCCGGTGCTGGCAGGGGCGACGTCCGATACCTTCACGACCGCGATCCGTGACGTTGCCAAGGCCGTCAGTCCCAGTGTCGTTCAGGTCACCAATGAGGTCGCGGCCTCAACGTTAACCTCATCACAGGATATACCCGCCGGTGTCGGGTCCGGTGTCATTTATGACGCCAAGGGGTACATCCTGACGAACAACCACGTCGTGGAAGGTGCCGACAAGCTGGTCGTTGCATTGCCGGACGGCCGCTCGTTCCCGGCGACCCTCGTCGGTCGCGATCCAATGACCGACATCGCCGTCATCCAGATTAAGGCGGACAACCTGCCCGTGGCACAGCTCGGCGACTCGACCCAACTCGAGGTCGGTGACTGGGTAGTGGCCATCGGCAACGCGCTGGCCTTGCCTGGCGGCGCGACCGTGACCCAGGGTGTTGTCAGCGCTCTGAATCGAGCCGTGCAGGAGCCGCCCAACGCGACGACTGGGGCCGCCGGCCCTTACCTGTTTAACCTGGTTCAGACCGACGCCCCGATCAACCCCGGGAACTCCGGCGGGCCTCTCGTGACCCTTCAAGGTCAGGTCATCGGGATCAACACGCTGGGGGGAGGGGCCTCGCCTTCGGGCACCCAGGTCCAGGATATCAACTTCTCCATTTCGATCGAGACGGCTAAGCAGATTGCCGACGAACTCGTGGCGACCGGAAAGGCCATACACCCCTATGTGGGCATCAGTTACGTGCCACTGACACCCTCGATTGCCGCTCAACTCGGGGTTCCAGAGACCCAGGGGGTCGGCGTCGGCAGCGTCGTGGCGGGCTCTCCCGCCGCCAAGGCCGGACTACAAGCGCAGGATGTCATCACGGCCATCGACGGTACCCAGCTCGTGGGTGAATCGGACTTTGCGAACATCATCAGCAGCCATAAGCCTGGTGACACCGTGACCTTCACAGTCGTGCGGGGGAGTCAACAACTTCAGATCCAGGTAACCTTGGGTGAGGCACCAACGCCGTAACGTCGTCAATGCACAACTTGCCCACAGACAGGAAGGAGGTGGAGATCCGACGTTTGGGTACCGGTTGGAGGAGGAGGCGCGGGTTCGTCCCAATGTCCCCGGCGGGGGCGGGCATGCGGATCGGCGCTCTGGCAGGAAATCGATCTGTAACGTAAGTATATGGAGGGTAAGAGCGATGTACAAACTAAGGCTGTTCGTTGTGGGTGTCATCCTTCTGAGCATGCTAGCAGCGTGCACCGGTACACCTACACCTTCGGCGACGTCGATGCCTACGCAGGCACCCGCTGCCTCGGCAACACCTGCGGCGGAGATGACCGCGACACCGGCGGCCACCTCAGCGCCTGAGGCATCGGCTACACCAGCAGGACCGCCGGACTTCACGATGTATGGGTTCCCCACCGTGATCTCCAGCCAGATGGTGACCGCGAGCACGGCGATCACGCTGTCCGCAGGTCTGTTCACCATCAAGATCCCGGACAATGCATTTGCCACCGACGTCCAGTTTGACGTGCTGACCGGCGACCCCTCGACCTTCACGGCGCCATCAGGGGAAACCCCGATCATCGCCTTCGCCTTCAAGGTGACGGATCAGTCGACGAAGGAACTGGTCGGGAGTTTCGGCGCGCCACTCGACTTTATAGCGCAGTCGCCCAATATCGTGGCCGGTAGCAAGTACTACCTCGTCGCGACAGATGGAACTCTGACCGAGAACTCGACCGGCATGACCGTCTCGGCCGGGATGCTCGAACACCCCATCGCGGGTGCAGGCGTGGGTTGGCTCATCACATCACCCGCAGGCCAGACCGGCGGGTTGCGAACGCCTGAGGCCGCAGCACTCGAAGCCGCGGGCGGGAAGGCGATCGGCGGCACCGTCAACGTGCTGGGTGTCTGGGGCGGCTCAGAGCTGGATAGTTTCATGGCCATGCTCGCTCCCTTCGAGACGGCAACCGGCATCAAGGTCCAGTATACCGGCACGCGTGACCTCAACGCCGTGCTGACCACGCGTCTGCAGGGTGGCAACCCTCCCGACGTCGCAGGTGTCCCGGGACCGGGCCAGATGGTTCAATATGCAAATCAGGGTTATCTCGTTGACCTGAGCAAAATCCTCGACATGAACACCTACGGAAGCCAGTACGCCAAGACGTGGCAGGACCTGGGCACCGTCAACGGACAACTCGTCGGCCTCTTCATGCGCGTCTCGGTCAAGGGCTTGATCTGGTACGATCCCAAGGTATGGGCGGCGGATAACTATTCAACGCCAGTGACCTGGTCGGACATGATCACGCTCTCGCAGCAGATCGCGGCCACCGGCGCTACTCCCTGGTGCGTCGCCCTCGAGAGCGGTGCGGCCAGCGGCTGGCCCGGCACAGACTGGCTGGAGGACATCGTCCTGCGCCAGTCTGGCGAGGCCACCTATAACGACTGGTGGGCGGGCAAGATCAAGTGGACGTCGCCTGAGATCAAGCAAGCTTGGCAGACCTGGGGACAGATCGTCGCCACCAATGGCATGGTCTATGGGGGTGCCAACTCGATGCTGACCACCAACTTCGGTAACGTCGGTGACGGTCTCTTCACCACCCCGCCCCACTGCTACATGGTCCATCAAGCCAGCTTCATCGCCGACTTCTTCACGACCAATACCCCGGGCATCAAGCCCGTGACGGACTTCAACTGGTTCGGCTTCCCGCCCTTCCAGTCCGGTGCCCCGGTAAGCACCGAGATGGCAGGCGACCTGTTCGGTATGTTCAACGACACGCCACAGGCAGAGGCCCTCGTCAAGTACCTGGTGACACCTGAGGCCCAGGCTATCTGGGTGCAGCGTGGGTCCGCGATCTCACCTAACAACAAGGTCCCGCTCAGCCTGTATCCTGATGAGCTAAGCAAGGCTGCAGCCCAGCGGTTGGTAGACGCCAGCGTGGCCGTCTTCGACGCTTCCGACCAGATGCCTTCCGCTATGCAGAATGCCTTCTACAAGGCAGTATTGGACTACGTCCAAACGCCCGGCAACCTGGATAGCATTCTCGCCAATCTGGATTCGGTCCAGAGCAGCGCCTATACAGCACCATAACGTAAGGTGGTTGTCGGGCGGTGGCGCAAGCGCCACCGCCCGACACACTGTGCAAATCGTAAGTTGAGGAAAGGAACTGCACGATGAACCGATACATCCTTGCCCCCATCGTCGTTATCGGCGTTCCAGCCGTCCTTGTAGGCTACGTATTCCTGGTGGAACGCTTCCTCGGCATCTTGCCCTACAAGGCCCGCACCGTCGTTCGACCCTGGTTCTGGATCGGGCCGGCCGTCGTCCTGCTTGCGTTGTTCTTGGTCTATCCTTCGTTCAACACTATCTACCTGAGCCTCTTCGGGCCAAACTCCAAGAAGTTCGTCGCGTTGGCGAACTACAGGTATTTCTTCACCAATGCAGGCGCCCTGGAATCCTTGCGCAATAACGCGCTGTGGCTGGTCCTACTGACGTCCTTCACGGTCGGCTTCGGCATGCTCTTCGCGGTGCTCTTTGACCGCGTGAAATACGAGTCGGCCGCGAAGTCGATCATCTTTCTGCCGATGGCCGTCTCCTTCGTCGCTGCGGCCGTCATCTGGAAGCTTCAGTACGACTACCAACCGGCAGGAGCGCCACAGACAGGAACCCTCAACGAGATACTGACGCTCTTTAGAGCCCAGCCCGTCCCTTGGTTGGTGGATCGGATCACCAACAACTTTTCCCTGATCGTGGTGGGCATCTGGACGTGGACCGGCTTCGCCCTGGTCATCCTCTCTGCAGGCCTGAAGGGCATCCCGGTCGAGATATTGGAGGCCGCGCGTGTGGATGGTGCTACCGAGTGGCAGCTCCTCTTCCGCATCACGATCCCGATGATGGCCTCGACGATCGCGGTCGTCGCCACGACGATGATCATCTTCGCCCTGAAGGCCTTTGATATCGTCTACGTGCTGACCAGTGGGTTTTTCGGCACTAACGTCCTGGCCAACCAGATGTACCAGGAGATGTTCACATACAACAACTTCGGCCATGCCAGTGCGGTTGCAGTGGTACTGTTGTTGGCAATCGTGCCCGTGATGGCCATCAATATCAGGCGCTTCCGGGCGCAGGAGGCACTACGATGACAACCCCAGCACCCAATGCAGCCGGCAGATCACGCCGCACCGCGGCGCCTCCCACGAAAGATTCGGGGAGTTTCCTGACCCGCATCCCCCTTCACGTCGTGATCATCGCGCTCTGCGCCCTGTGGTTCACGCCCAACTTCGCACTGCTGGTCAGTTCGTTCCGACCGGCATCCGAGATCGCGACGACCGGCTGGTGGACGGCGTTCTCCCCTCCTCTAAAGTTCACCTTCGATCTCTACCGCCAGGCGCTTGCGACGTCCAACATGGGGGAAGCTTTATTAACAGCCTCTACATCACCATCCCCGGCACCGTGATCCCGATTATGATCGGGGCCTTCGCGGCCTACGCCTTCGCGTGGATGGATTTCCCCGGTCGCGAGCTGCTCTTCGTGACCGTCGTGGGGCTCCTCGTCGTACCCTTGCAGATGACGCTGATCCCCGTCCTCAGGTTATACGGGAAACTGCATATGGCGGGCACGTTCCCCGGTATCTGGCTGGCGCACACAGGCTATGGCCTGCCCTTCTCAATATACCTGCTCCGAAACTTCTTCGGGACACTACCTCGTGAGATGTTCGAGTCGGCGTACCTGGATGGAGCGTCATCGTTTACAGCCTTCTTCCGGCTGGTGCTTCCGCTGTCGGTGCCGGCCTTCGCCTCGCTGGTGATCTTCCAGTTCGTCTGGGTATGGAACGACTTGCTCGTTGCCCTGGTCTACCTCGGAGGCTATCCCAGCGTTGCGCCCATCACGGTGACCATCAGCAATCTGGTGAGCTCCCTGGGCGCCGGATGGCAGTTGCTCACGGCCGCTGCCTTCATCTCGATGGCGCTGCCGCTGGTCATATTCCTGACACTCCAGCGCTATTTCGTCCGTGGCATTCTGGCCGGTTCGGTGAAAGGCTAGATACGGGGCACTCACAGGATGCGATATACCCCCATCCGGGCCGAGAACGCACGATATGCAACCATCAGTCGATCAGAAGGAGAACGCAGAGGTGGCGGATAGCGGCTCGCTGAACAGTAAGAACAGAACTGCACAGAGCACAAACCGGATCACGGGCAGCCAACGCTGGTGGGCGCTGGCTGCCGTTCTGGTCACTCTGTTCTTCTCATCGCTCGACCAGACGGTGGTATCAACAGCAATGCCCGTGATCATCGGTGATCTGCAGGGGTTCAACATCTATGCCTGGGTCTTCACTGCTTACCTCATTACGTCGACGGTGACAGTGCCGATCTATGGCAAGCTATCGGACGTCTATGGCCGCAAGCCGTTCTACATCATCGGGCTTGGCGTCTTTATGGTCGGTTCGGCGCTGTCGGGTCAGTCGCGCACGATGTTGGAGTTGATCATCTTCCGCGGGCTGCAGGGAATCGGGGCGGGCGCGATGCTGAGTATGCCTCGAGCGACGGTCGGCGACATCTTCACACCGCGGGAGCGTGGGCGCTGGATGAGTGTGCTGTCGATGGCTTTCGGTCTGTCCGCCATTATCGGCCCTTTCCTGGGAGGATGGATCACGGATAACCTGGGATGGCGCTGGGTGTTCTACATCAACCTGCCTGTCGCGGCCGTCGCTCTCGCCGCCATCGTCTATGCTCTGCCCTTGGTCCGAGCGGAGGGCGAGCCCCACGTCGACTGGCTCGGGACTGCCCTGCTCGTCGTGGGACTTGTGCCCATGCTCCTCGCGTTTACCTGGGCCGGCAGCCAGTACGCTTGGAGCAGCCCGGTGATCATTGGGCTGCTGGTCTTCTCAGTCGTCGTCCTGACAGTTTTCGTTTGGAGTGAGACCAAGGCTCGAGAGCCGATCATACCCATCCAGTTCTTCAGGGTGCCGGTCTTCGTCATTGCCAACATCATGGGGCTGCTCCTCAGTGTCGGGATGTTTGGCACTCTGTTATTCTTGCCACTGTTTGTCCAGGGCGTGCTGGCCCTGTCGGCGCAGAACTCGGGAGCGATTCTGACGCCGATGATGCTGAGTTTCATACTGGCGGCACTTATCGCGGGCCAGATCCTGGCCCGCACAGGTAAGTACAAGATACCCTCGCTCGTCGCCGCTGTCATAGCCGCGGGGGGGATGTATCTGCTCACACGTCTTGACGTCACCTCCACCTGGCCGATCGTAGTGCGCGATATGCTCGTCCTCGGCCTGGGCATTGGAGCATTGCTCCCCGTGTTGAGTGTGGTGGTGCAGAATGCGTTCCCCTACAAAGTGATGGGCATCGTCAACGCGACGCAGCAGTTCGTGCGTTCGCTCGGAGCGGTCATCGCGACCCCCATCTTGGGAAGTGTGCTTTCGAACACCTTCGCAACCCAGATTCAACAGGATCTGCCGTCGTCGTTGAAGCAGGCATTTGCTTCCCTGCCTCCGGCACAGCAACATGTCCTGAACGACCCCCAGAGCCTGACCAACGCACAAACCCAGGCAGCCATCAGGAGCCAGTTTTCGGCCTTCGGAGCGCAAGGCGACCAGCTCTATCAGGCGTTCATCACCGCCGTACACCAGGCGCTGGCAACCAGTATGGACCGTATCTTTCTGATCGCGTTTGGCGTGAGCCTGCTGATGCTCCTTGTCGCTATCTTTCTGCCGGAGATCAAGCTCAAGCAGGAGGAATTCTTTGAAGAGACAAGGTAATCACATTCAAAGAAGATACGTCATGAACGCATCGAATCCAAAACGTAGCCCGGAGACTAACGGCTGCTCATTTCAATGTCACAGATCATAGGGGAGAACAACAATGAACACACCGAATACACAACCGAGAAAGAGTGATAGGACGACCGCCTTTGAGGACCCCCGGTTCATACAGGCGCTCTTCAACGACACTCGCTGGGCGTGGCTATGGCTGATCCTGCGGCTATATGCAGGATGGGAATGGCTCACTGCAGGGTGGGGCAAGGTGACCAACCCGGCGTGGGTGGGGGCGCAGGCCGGGACCGCCCTGACGGGCTTCCTAAAGAACGCGGAATCCCTTGCCACTGGAGCCCATCCTGCCGTGCAGGCATGGTACGCCTGGTTTATCGAACACGTGGTCATGCCCAACGTCACCCTCTGGAGCTATGTCGTATCGTTCGGCGAACTCCTGGTCGGCGTGGCCCTGATACTGGGGATCTTCACGGGCATTGCCGCGTTCTTCGGCGGCTTCATGAATGCCAACTACCTTCTGGCAGGCTCGGTGAGCACCAACCCGATCCTCTACACTCTGGCGATCCTTCTATTGCTCGCGTGGAAGACCGCCGGCTGGTGGGGCCTGGATCGGTGGGTGTTGCCGGCGCTGGGCACGCCCTGGCATCCTGGAAGTATGTTCCGCTCTAGTACAGGCGCAAAACGGTGACTTTAGCGCGATGAGCGATCCATCCGAGTTGCGAAACGTAGAAATCGTGTGGACCGTGGGCGATATCCCGGTGCGCGCCACGTTGACCGAAACGGCCGGCGGCAACCGTCGACCGGCGGTCGTCTTTGTCGCGGGCAGCGGGCCAACCGATCGCAACTGGGAATCCCCGCTGATTCCCGGCAATAACGGCAGCGCACGTCTGCTGGCCACCGCTCTGGCAAAGGCCGGATTTGTCACATTACGGTATGACAAGCGCGCCTCCGGCCCCGACGCCCAGGAGAACGCAGCCCGCCTGGCGGGCACCGTCAGCCTGCAGAGTCACTTGGACGAACTATCAGGAGCAGTAGGCGCCCTGTTAGCCCGTCCGAACGTGAGCTCGGATCGCCTCTACGTACTCACCAATAGTGAGGGGGCGATCCATGCGCTCAACTACCAACAGCAGGCGCGCGAATACCTGTTTGCCGGCTTCGTCCTGACAGGCGTCCCCGGGCGCTCCATCAAGGATACCATGCGTACCCAGGTGGTGCCCCAGTTGCGGCCCTTGCCCAACGGCGAGTCCCTTATAGCGCAGTTCGACGCTGCCGTTGCTGACTACGTGGACGGGCGACCTGTGAGGCTCGATCCCGAAGCCCCGGTGGGCCTCCAGCGGCTCTTCCAGAGTCTGGAGACGCCCGCCAACCTGCCGTTCGCGCGGGAACTGCTCAACGTAGATCCGGCCCAGATGCTAAAGGGCGTCCGGGAGCCGGTCCTGGTCGTCATCGGCAAGAAGGATCTCCAGGTCGACTGGCAGGTCGATGGCAACCTGCTACAGACGGCCCTGGCTGGTCGAACCAACATGACCTACGCCTACCCTGAGAACGCCAACCATGTACTCAAGTACGAACCAAAGCCACGCGAGGAGCTTACACCGGCCGAGGTCGGGAACGGCTACAACGCGGCAGACCGGGTCTTGGATGCTGAAACGCTCGACAGCATCCGAGCCTGGCTTATCCGCGAGGCTGCGCCGGTCACGGAATCGCGAGCGGCATAAGGTCGAGCCAAACCGGTCATAGACACAACAAGGAGATGTCGATGAATAAAGCACCTTCGGTGCCGCTTTCCCAGTCGGATCTGGACAATCTGTGCATTAACGCCATACGCTTTCTATCGGTGGATGCTGTACAGCGAGCCAATAGCGGGCATCCCGGTCTGCCTTTGGACGCGGCACCGATGGCGTACGTGCTGTGGACCTCGTTCCTGAAACACGACCCGGCCGACCCGAGTTGGTTCAACAGAGACCGCTTCGTTCTTTCTGCCGGGCACGGGTCGATGCTGCTCTACAGCCTCCTCCATCTGACGGGGTATGATCTCTCGCTGGATGAGATCAAGCGATTTCGGCAATGGGGGAGCAAAGCGCCGGGTCATCCCGAGTCGCTCCTCACCCCAGGGGTGGAGACGACGACAGGGCCCTTGGGACAGGGGTTTGCCAATGGTGTAGGTATGGCCATGGCGGAGGCACATCTCGCGGCTCGCTACAACCGCCCGGGCTTCGATATCGTGGATCACCATACCTATGGCCTCGTGAGCGACGGGGACCTGATGGAGGGCATCTCCTCTGAAGCCGGGTCGCTGGCAGGGCACCTCAAGCTGGGCAAGCTGATCTACCTCTATGACAGCAACCACATCTCGCTGGCAGCGGCGACACACCTTACCTTTACAGAAGATGTGGCCCGCCGCTTCGAAGCCTTTGACTGGTTCACCCAGCATGTTGAGGACGGTAACGATCCGGAGGCTATTTCCGAGGCTATCCAGGCGGCCAAGGACGAGACAGACCGCCCGTCTCTGATTGTCGTGCGCACCCACATCGGGTATGGCTCACCTCACAAACAGGATACCTACCAGGCCCACGGCGAGCCCCTTGGCGAGGACGAGGTCAGGCTCACCAAGGAAAACTTGGGCTGGCCAAGCGACAAGGAGTTCTATGTCCCCGACGAGGTGGCAGCACATATGCGTCGGGCCTTAGTTGATGGCGAACGGGCCAAGCGAGCCTGGGAAGCCCTCTTTGAACACTATGCGGAGGCCTACCCCGATCTCGCGGCCGAGTTCCAGGGACTGCTGTTGGGGGAACTCCCCAAAGGATGGGATGCCGATATTCCCACGTTCGAGCCGAGTCGCAAAGGTATGCGCACGCGCCGTGCGGGTAGCAAAGTGCTGAACGCGATCGCTCCCAGGCTCCCGCAGCTTGTCGGCGGGGCGGCGGACCTCGCACCCTCCACCTATACCGCGATGGAGGGGTTGGGCGATTTCGAGAGCTCGAAAGAAGCGGAGGGGGATCGCCAAGGATCCTTCGGCGGCGGCTGGACCTATGCCGGCCGCAACTTCCACTTCGGCGTGCGGGAGCATGCAATGGGCGGCATCCTCAATGGCCTGGCAGCTCACGGTGGGCTGCTGCCCTTCGGGGCCACCTTCCTGATCTTTTCGGACTACATGCGCCCGACCATACGGCTGGCTGCGCTCATGAAGAAACACGTCATCTATGTCTTCACCCATGACAGCATCGGCCTGGGTGAGGACGGCCCTACGCACCAACCCGTGGAGCAACTGCCAGGGCTGCGGGCGATTCCCAACCTCACGGTCATCCGGCCGGCCGACGCTAACGAAGCAGCGGTCGCCTGGCGAGTGGCGGTTGAGGCCCGCGACCATCCCGTGGCACTGATCTTCACGCGCCAGGACGTCCCCATTCTCGATCGATCGCAGCTTGCGCCGGCGGATGGGCTTCGCCGGGGCGCCTACGTGCTGGCGGATGCTCCCGATGGCAAGCCGGCGCTGATCCTGATCGCCAGTGGCTCAGAGGTATCGCTCGTGCTCGACGCTCGCGAGCAGCTCCTGGCGCAGGGAATCGCGACACGCGTCGTGTCGATGCCAAGTTGGGAACTCTTTGATGCACAGCCCGAAGCATACCGGAAGAAGGTCCTGCCGCCCTCTGTCCGGGCGCGACTCTCAGTCGAGGCCGCTTCGCCACAGGGGTGGAAGGCCTATGTGGGGGACGGAGGTGACACCCTTGGCGTAGAGCAGTTCGGCGCATCGGCACCCGGAGGCATCGTCTTGCAGGCGTATGGGTTCAGCGTCGATAACGTCGTCGCGCGGGCATTAGCCATGGTGACGAAACAATGACAACGATCGGTCTTGCTGCCGACCATGGCGGGTTCGACCTGAAGCAGCACCTCTCGGAGGATCTGCGAGGTGCCGGGTACGAAATAGTCGATTTCGGCGCCCCCGAACTGCGCCCCGAGGACGACTATCCCGACTACGTGGTGCCCCTGGCCCGAGCGGTGGCCCAGGGCGAAGTGAGTCGGGGCATCGCCATCTGCGGCAGTGGCGTCGGCGCCTCGGTGGTGGCCAACAAGGTGCCGGGCGTGCGCGCTTGTCTGATACACGAGATCTACTCCGCCCACCAGGGCGTGGAAGACGACGATATGAATGTCATGTGCCTCGGTGGTCGCGTTGTTGGTTACGAGGTCGCGTGGGATCTGGTGCAAGCGTTCCTGGCTGCCCGATTTGAGCCACGCCCTCGCTTTCGTCGACGCCTCGACAAAGTAGCTGCGGTTGAGGCAGGCTATGCATCTTGATCGGTGGGACTGAAACGATTGCGCGGCTTCTGATCGGCATAGTACACAAACGGATTGGGGTTCGGGAGGGTGATTATGAGTGGAAATCCATTGGTGAAGCTTCACGAATACGGCCAAAGCATCTGGCTGGACTTCTTGCGGCGCGATCTGTATACGTCGGGCGAGCTACGCAAGCTGATCGAGGAGGATGGGCTGCGAGGCATAACGTCCAATCCCGCCATCTTCGACGAGTCCATTAGCGGCAGCCACGACTATGACGACGCGATTCGGGTGTTGGCGTTGGAGGGCAAATCTCCGGATGAGAGTTACGTCTCCCTGATGGTTGAGGATGTCCGAAGCGCTGCCGATACTTTCCGGCCGGTCTACGACGCGGCTGGTGGGCACGACGGCCTGGTGAGCATAGAGGTCTCGCCCCAGCTTGCGTACGATACGGCGGGCACCATCGCCGAGGCGCGGCGTTTCTGGGGCATGGTGAGCAGGCCGAATGTCATGATCAAGGTGCCGGCTACCCTGGAGGGCCTCCCCGCGATACGCCAACTGCTCTCCGAGGGCATCAACGTCAACATCACGCTGCTCTTCGGGCTGCCTCGCTATCGCAGAGTCGCGGAGGCCTTCGTAGCGGGACTGGAGGATCGAGTCCAGGCGGGCCAGCCCATCGACCGGATCGCATCTGTGGCCAGCTTCTTTCTCAGCCGGATCGACGTCCTCGTGGATCCGATGCTGGAGAAGCCGATGGCCAAAAGCGGTGCTCAGGCCGATCTGGCCAAAGATCTGCAGGGGCAGGTGGCGATCAGCAGCGCAAAGGTCGCCTATCAGATCTACCGGGAGATCTTCGGCAGTGACCGCTTCAAGAGGCTGGCCGACAAGGGCGCGCGTCCCCAGCGCCTGCTCTGGGCCAGCACCAGCACCAAGAACCCTGCCTACAGCGACGTGAAGTACGTCGAACCGCTGATAGGTCCGGACACGGTCAATACGTTGCCGACGCAGACCCTGGATGCGTATCGAGATCACGGGAATCCTGCGTCAAGGATCGAACAGGGGGTCGAGCAGGCTCGCACGCGACTCGACAACCTGGGGAAGCTGGGCATTAGCCTCGATGCCGTGACCCACGAGCTCGAGAATGAGGGAGCTGCAAAGTTCATCATTCCCTACAACAAACTGATGGAAACCCTCTCGAAAGCGCAGCGCGCCGCATTGTCGGTACCCCTCGACACCCAGGCGTTTGAGCTAGGTAACGACGAACGCCACCTGGAGCGAGGGCTCGCCGCGCTCGAAAGCGAGGACTTTGTGGCTCGTCTGTGGCGCAAAGATCCCCGGCTGTGGAAGGACGACCTGAAAAGCCAGGCTGTGATCGTCGACGCCCTGGGCTGGCTACAGGTGGCCAACCTGATGGCGGAGCGGGTCCCGGAACTGGCGTCGTTTGCCGCCGAGGTGAGGGAGGCCGGCTTCGAGCACGTCGTCCATATGGGGATGGGCGGCAGCAGCCTGACGCCGCTTGTCTTCGAGCGCCTCGCCTTCGAGCGATCGCTGAGTCCCACGGGCAAAGGGCTGCCACTCACGGTTCTGGACAGCACGGATCCGGGCACAATCCTCCGCATTGCCCGCAGCGTGCCGCTCGAGAAGACGCTCTTCATCGTCGCAAGCAAATCCGGCACTACTGCGGAACCTCTCGCTTTCGGCGATTACTTCTACGCCAGACTTCGGGAGCTCAAGGGAGAACGGGCCGGGGAGAACTTCGTGAGCATCACCGACGAGGGCACACCCCTGGTGAAGCTCTCGCACGAGCGAGGCTACCGGAAGGTCTTCGTCAACTTCAGCGACATCGGGGGGCGCTACTCGGCCCTATCGTATTTCGGGATGCTTCCGGCGGCGCTAATGGGCTTCGACGTTGGGGAAATCCTGGCGCGCGCCTTGCGGATGGCCCACGCATGCGCACCCTCAGTACCGGCTGCACAGAATCCGGGCGTCCGTCTTGGCGCCCTGATGGGAGAGCTGGCGCGCGATGGGCGCAACAAGGTCACGTTGCTTGCCGCGCCCGAGGTAGCCCCCCTTGGCATGTGGCTCGAACAACTGATTGCTGAAAGCACCGGTAAAGAGAGCGCCGGACTGCTGCCTGTCGCCGGCGAGGATGCCGGGGACCCCTCAGTCTACGGAAACGATCGGCTTTTCGTACACATCCGGGTGAGAGGCAAGCGCGCCGCGTCCACGGCGATGTTGAGCGCTCTACGCCAGGCCGGGCATCCGTTGGTCACCATCGAGATGGAAGAGGTGCTCGATGTAGCACAGGAGTTCCTCCGCTGGGAGATCGCAACGGCGACGGCGGGTGCACTCCTCGGCATCAATGCCTTTGACCAACCCAACGTGCAGGAGAGCAAGGACAACACAAACCGTCTCCTGGGCGTGGTCAAGGAGAAGGGATCGCTTCCTGAGGCGCACCCCGCCCTGACGGATGGGCCGCTTAGCCTCTATACAGAGCGTCCGGGCGCCACGGTAGTTGAAACGCTCGCTGCGTTCCTGGGCACGGCGCAGCCGGGCGACTACGTGGCCATCATGGCCTATGTCACCGAGGGCGACGCCGTCGACGAGGCACTACAGCGGCTGCGGCTCACCCTTCGGGACCGGCTCAAGCTGGCCACGACGGTGGGGTATGGCCCCCGCTTTCTGCACTCGACAGGCCAGTTCCACAAAGGGGGGCCAAATACAGGCCTTTTCCTGCAGTTGACGGCGGACGATGCAGAGGATCTGGTCGTGCCCGACCGGCCGTACAGCTTCGGCGTCTTGAAGCAGGCACAGGCACAGGGAGATCTGGATGCGCTGCGCAGCCATGGGCGTCGCGCGATTCGCATCCATCTTGGTGAGGATATCGTCGCAGGGCTTGAGGCGCTGCGAACAGCGATTAGTAAGGGATTGGGGAAAGGATGACACACGAGGAAATGATCAAGATTACACGACGACCCATTTTGATCGGGCTGCTCATTGTGGCAGCCGTGCTGATCGCGGGGTGCACAGGGACACCGTCGCCCACGCCCACGACCGCACCAACGCCTATGGCCACGGAGACGCCGGTAGCGGAACCGACGCCAACCCCATCCCCGACCGCTACCGCAGAGCCGTCGGCAACGCCAATTCCAGGAGATACCTTCGCCGTTGAGGCGGCCAAAGCGGACCTGGCGCAAAGATATGGGATCTCAACGTCGACGATCTCCGTCGTGCAAACCGAACCGATACAATGGCCCAACAGTTGTCTCGGTGTGGAACTGCCCGGAACGGCCTGCGCGATGCACGTTGTCGATGGATACCGGGTGATACTCAAGACTGGCGGGCTCCAATACGAATACCACACAAACGTCGACGGCAGTGAAGTCCTGGCGGCCCTAGCAGTCGTTTGGCACCGCGAAGGTGGCATCGCGGGCTTCTGCAACGACCTGGCGATCGACGTAACCGGCCAGGCCATAGCCTTCTCATGCGAGGCTGGCCCATCTACCGAGGTGGCGCGCCAGTTGCTGTCGGTCGAAAACCGCCAGAAACTGGATACCTGGCGCATCAGCCTGCAGCCGTTTGAGTACAATCAGACCGACTCGGCGACGGCGGATGCAATGTCCGTGCAACTCTCGTTTACCGGCTATGGGACCAACGTCGCTACCAATACCCAGAAGCGAGATATCTCCGACTTTGCGAGTGCGGCCTACGTCAACATCGGCGGTCTGCAGGGAACAGGGTCAGCAGCGGATGCCGCCGGCGCAGTCGTGGATGCGTTCCTGACCCAACTGATGGCAGAGCCTGCAGGCGCAGCTACGTCCCCCTACTTCACCGGGCCGCTGCAAACCGAGATTGACGCAGGGCAGCCCGTGTCCGAGTTGCTCGCGATCCCGGGAGATTTCGTCTCCTATGGCATCGACACTAGTGAGGTAGAGGGTGTTGCGAGTCGGGCCTTCGTGCAGGTAACGCTCAACTTCGTCAGCCCGATCCGGCGTGCCTTCGAACTGATC
The DNA here is from genome assembly GCA_963775195.1 of uncultured Chloroflexia bacterium. Taxonomy (GTDB): domain Bacteria; phylum Chloroflexota; class Anaerolineae; order B4-G1; family SLSP01; genus PWVB01. The sequence continues at coordinate 54,199 of CAVZIC010000013.1, read as the reverse complement.
CAGGATAACGACATCTGGAAGATCAACACCATCATCATCTATGGTGTCCCGGATCAGACTTTGCCTACCGACATCGAGGCCGCCGATCTGGAGGTTCTGGACCTCGTATGGGCACTCAAGACCGGCGATCTACCCTCGGTAGAGGCACTGTTGACGCCCAGTGCGCTGGTCGAACTGGGGGACCTCACCCAACTCATGCAGGGTGTGGACAATATCACGGCACTGACGCTTCAGCTGACAGGCGTCTCAGGAGGTCAAGCGGTCTACTTGGCTACCCTGCAGGTCGATACGGCCTCAGGCTCCCCATCCTGGCAGCAGGGCACCAATCAGCGATGGATCGGTCTGACTCAGTCAGGCGGGGTGTGGCAAATCAACCAGATGACGTCGTCAGAGCTCACGCTGCCCTGAACGACCGGGGAGAGCCACACGATATGGCGGGAAAGGACAGGGCGGAACACTTCGTATGGCCTCCATATCTCGCCGAATTCATCGGAACCGCGCTGCTGGTTCTCGTCGGCCTGTCAGTCGTGATCCTGAACTTCGGAAACGGCAGTCCGGTCGCCCGGCTGATCCCCAGTGCGGGGGCACGCCGGGCGATCACAGGCTTTCTCTTTGGCTCGACGGGCGGCCTCATCGCGATCTCGCCGATCGGCAAGGAGAGTGGTGCGCATATCAACCCGGTCGTCACGCTCGCGTTCTGGCTGATGGGCAAGTTCCGGGGCCGGCACGCTGCCAGCTACGTCGTGGCGCAGTTGGCGGGTGGTATCGTAGGGGCACTGCCGCTGCTGGCTTGGGGAGCGATGGGGCGCAGTATCGAGTTTGGCGCGACGCTGCCGGGGCCGAATGTGGGCCCCGGCATTGCGGTGCTTGGGGAGATCGCCACGACCCTGGCGTTGATCGTAGGGCTCTTTCTCTTTGTCCGACATCGCCGCCTCCGGGCTTTCACACCGGCGCTCTTCCCGTTTCTGTACGCCGCTATGGTCTTCCTGGAGGCGCCGCTGTCGGGGACGAGCACCAATCCGGCGCGTAGTCTTGGACCTGAAGTCGTATCGGGTGTGTGGCGTGGTTGGTGGATCTACTGGCTAGGCCCCCTCACCGGCATGGCGATCGGGGTCGCGCTCTTTCGATTTACATGGCTGCGGAGGGTTGAGATTGATGTGGTCAAGCTCTTCCATTTCGAATACGACCCGCACGGCATATTTCGTCAAGCCAGGGAAGGCCAGGGGCGCCTATCTGACGCCTAACTATTCGGTGATTGCTGAGGAGACAACCAATGGAAGGACTCAAAGGCAAGAGAGTGCTGGTAACAGGAGCCACCTCCGGGATCGGGCAGGCGATCGCGATACGCTTTGCCGCCGAGGGTGCCCACGTGGGGATCAACTACTACACAGATGAAGGATTGATGGAGACCGACTACCGCGTGGAGGAGGCAGTTGAGGAGTGCCGCAAGCGCGTGGCTGAGATGGGCGTGGACTATGTCCTGGTGCAGGCCGATATCTCCAAGGAAGATGACGTGAAACACCTGTTTGCCGAGGTCATCCGGGAGCTCGGCGGCGTAGATATCTTGATCAACAACGCCGGGATACAGATCCCGGGAGATTCGGACCAGGTCGATCTGGGCGCCTTCGACCGGGTTCTCAACGTAAACTTGAGGGGTGCCTACCTGTGCGCTCGAGAGGCGCTGCAGCACTTCCTGGCAGAGGGCAAGCCGGGGATCATCATCAACGTCTCCAGCGTCCACCAGATCATCCCCAGACCGCACTACATCAGCTACTCAATCAGCAAGGGCGGCATGCAGAACCTGACACGCACCCTGGCCCTGGAATATGCAGATCGGGGCATCCGGGTCAACGGGATCGGGCCGGGTGCCACCGTAACACCCATCAACCGGGACTGGGTGAATGATCCCGAGAAACGGGCTGAGGTCGTGCAGCATATCCCTGTTGGGCGTGTTGGGACAGCGGAGGAAATGGCCGCCATCACAGCGTTCCTCGCGTCTGACGACGCATCCTACATTACCGGGCAGACGCTCTTCGTCGATGGGGGACTGACGCTATTTGCTGACTTTCGCACGCCGTGGTCCGGGTAGGTTAGGCGACATCAAGGAGCTTCCATGAGCACAGACCAGAACTTCGCGCCCGGTTGGCCGGGTATCAAACCGCGCTGGACGTCCAGCGCGAAGAGTGGCGTCGGCACCTCTCTCAGTCTGGAGAGCCGGGTGTGGTTCACCACAAGTCACGGCATCCTGGATGAGATCTACTATCCTCGGGTGGATCAGGCCTGCACGCGGGATTTGGGCTTGATCGTGACCAACGGATCCGACTTCTTCTCAGAGGAGAAACGGGACACCCGTCACGAAGTCTCGTACATTGCCCCGGGCTGCCCCGCCTATAAGCTCGTCAACACATGCGAACGGGGGCGATACGCCATCGAAAAGGAGATCCTGGCTGATCCGACCTACGATGTGATCCTGCAACGGGTCAAGTTCACACCCTTGAAGGGCTCACAAGGAGACTACCATCTGTACGTCCTGCTGGCCCCGCATCTGGGCAATCGGGGTGCCGGCAACACGGCCTGGCTCGGAGACTACAAAGGCGTGCCTATGTTGTTCGCCGAACGTGACGGCAACGCCCTGGCCCTGGCATGTTCTGCACCATGGGGCGGACGGTCAGCCGGTTTCGTGGGCACCTCAGATGGGTGGCAAGATCTGCATCTCCATAACAAGATGACATGGAATTACGACAGAGCGGAGAACGGCAATGTCGCCCTGATCGGCGAGATCGATCTCCACGAGGCCGGGGACACGTTCATCCTGGCACTGGGTTTTGGCCTCAATGTGGCCGAGGCAGGCTATCGAGCACTGGCCAGCCTGTACAAGGGCTTTGATTCGGCACGCGCAGCCTACATCGACGAGTGGCAGCAGTGGCAGCAGGGCCTGACGGACCTGGACCGGTCCGATTCGGGGAAGGTGAGCCTATATCGTGTCAGCACCGCGGTGATGCGCGCCCACGGAGCAAAGCGTTTCCGCGGCGGACTGATGGCCAGCCTGTCCATCCCATGGGGCTTCTCAAAGGGAGACGACGACCTGGGCGGCTATCACCTGGTGTGGCCACGCGACCTGGTGGAGATCGGCGGGGGGCTGCTGGCTGCCGGCGCAACCGACGAAGCCGGAAGCATCCTCGAGTATCTCCGGGTGACACAGGAGCTCGACGGACACTGGCCGCAGAACATGTGGATTAACGGCACGCCATACTGGACCGGCGTGCAGATGGACGAGACGGCCTTCCCCATCCTGTTGGTGGACCAGGCCCGCCGTGAAAAGGCACTCCACAAAGATCCGGATCGCTACTGGCCGATGGTTCGCCGGGCTGCAGGCTATTTGGTCTGCAACGGTCCGGTCACACAGCAGGACCGCTGGGAAGAGGACCCCGGTTACTCTCCCTTTACGTTGGCGGTCGAGATCGCCGCACTGTTGGCGGCTGCCGATCTGGCCGAGCTTCAGGGCGATGGGACAGCAGCAGCCTATCTGCGCGAGACGGCGGATAGCTGGAATGACTGTATCGAGAAATGGACCTACGTCACGGGGACCGACCTCGCCCAGAACGCCGGCGTGGAGGGATATTACGTCCGAATTGCGCCGCCGGAGGAAGCGATGGCGGGCTCGCCTGCTGAGGGATTCGTACCGATCAAGAATAGACCGCCCGGCCAGAGTTCCGAGGCCGCTACCCAGATCGTCAGCCCCGATGCTCTGGCCCTGGTCCGATTCGGGCTGAGACGCCCCGACGCGCCTGAGATTGCTAACACCGTCAAGGTGATCGATCAGATGCTAAAGGTGGAGACGCCGACGGGACCCGCTTGGCATCGCTACAACGACGATGGCTACGGCGAGCACGAGGATGGCGCCCCCTTTGACGGTACCGGTACCGGTCGCGCCTGGCCGTTGCTCACCGGCGAGCGTGCCCACTATGAGCTGGCTGCAGGACGGAAGGATGAAGCCGAGCGGCTCCTCGACGTGTTAGCTTCTTTCGCAAGCAGCGGCGGGATGTTGCCCGAACAGGTGTGGGACGCGCCCGACATCCCCGAGCGGGGTCTCTTCTTCGGGAGGCCTTCCGGATCGGCCATGCCGCTGGCGTGGGCGCACGCCGAGTACGTCAAACTCTGCCACTCGCTCAAGGACGGCCAGGTCTTCGATATGCCGCCACAAACCGTCCAGCGCTACCAGATCGACGAGACGCACTCCCCGCGCTCAATCTGGCGCTTCAACAACAAGAGCCGCGTCATTACTGCAGGGCTGATGCTCCGAGTGGAGGTTCTGAGCCCCGCGGAGGTACAGTGGAGCTCGGATGGCTGGAAAACGGTCCAGAAGGTCGCGACGCAGGATACCGGGCTAGGCATCTACTTCGCCGATCTACCCGCGGACAAACTGGCTGCCGGCGATACAATCGCCTTTCGCTTCCTATGGCATGATGAACAGAACGAGCAGAGCTCGACGTTCACCGTGCAGGTCGTGGGTTCAGGCCAAGCGCCCAGCAGCCGGGGCGACGCGCCCAGCAGCCTGGGCGACTGATCTCATTCCAGGCCTGCAGACCCTGTCAGTAACGGATTGAGACGGGAGTTCCTATATCGACCCAATCGTAGAGCAACCTGGCCTCCTCGGTGCCCAACACGACGCATCCGTAGGAGACCGGCGTGCCCAGATAACCCGCCCAGAGGGTCTGACCGTTGGACAGAATCGGGAGGGCATGGATCCCGTTCTCCGTTGACCCGGCCCAATAGATACCAAGCCACCAAGGCATCCAGAGATCCCAGGCCGAACCATAGGCATTGGGAATCTTGCTCTGGATCCGGAACTCGCCCGCGGCGGTATAGGACGGCGCCGCGCCCGTCGAGGCCACAAACGAATAAACCAACTGATCGCCTTGATAGGCGTAGAGATGTTGCTCTGACAGGCTAACGATGATGAGCTTCCCCTCGCCGGAGACGACGGGCACGGTCCCGGCGAGGCGTAGCACCTGACCGACATAGATCTGCGAGGGGTTGGCAATCCCGTTGAGTTGCACGATCACAGCGACGCTGGTCCCGGTCCGCGCCGCAATCTGCGTCAGCGTGTCGCCACGCTGCACCGTGTAGGTTTCCACGTCGGCCGCGGCCTCGGGCGTAGCAGTGACCTCTGGGGTTGCGGTCGCCGTCAGGTCCTCAGACGTCTCGACGGGTGGCGGCGATGCGATTGCCTCGGGCAGCAGCAACTCCTGGCCGGTATAGATTGGACTCCAGCTGGTGAGCCCATTCTCGTGCACGAGAGCCCAGATCGAGACGCCGACCTTCGCGGCGATGGCACTCAATACATCTCCCGGCTGTACCAGATACGAACGAGCATCCAGGCCGGGCATCGCAGGCGTCGGCACCGGCGTCGGCTCGCCCGGCACCGATCCATCCGGTGGCGGTATCAGTGGCTCCTCCGGCGGCGCCGTGGTTGTCGCGCCGGGAATTACCAGCCGCTGCCCCACGTAGATGTAGACGGTGGTCAGGCCATTGGCCACCATGATGTCGTTCACAGTGGTCCCGTAGTAGAGAGCGATGCGGAAGAGGTTTTCGCCTGCCTGCACAGTATGGGTAACGGTCTCCTGCGCACGGACCGGACGGCCGAGCGCCATACAGGCAAGCAGAATCAGTGATAACAGGGCAGCGCTGAGATGCCTACGTCGCATGGAGGACTCCTCAAAGCAGCACGATGATTGACGTCCAAACGTCTCTAGTGGATAGCTAAGCCGATTCCTAAGATCTGTTATCCTGAACGGAGTGACGGATCCATACCTGCAAAGCTGAGATCCTTCGCCTGCGGCTCAGGATCACACTCACAGCACCTGCCTGACCCGCCATCAGTGTGTTGCGCAGGCGATGCAAGGATCAAAGGCACGTACGACACGCCCTACGGCTCGCTCGAGCTCCAGGTCGACACGATCTGCACTGATATAACGCTCGGCGACGACGCGCAGTGCCCGCTCGATCGCCATCAGGTTGTGTACGGTCGGGATTATGAACTCTGCCCTGGCGATCTTGCCTCTCTCGACCCGGTAGTGATGAATCAGCGGGCCGCGCGGCGCCTCGACCAGCCCGTACCCCTCACCGTCGCATGGCGTGTGTGGGACGTTGGTCTCCTCGCCCTCCAGGGGGTCGGCCAGGATCTCCATCGAACGCTCGATTGCGTAGACGAGTTCGATCCCTCGGGCCAGATCAAAGAGCATGATCGCGTGGGCCGGGTGTCCAAAAGCTTCCCGAAACAGGCTCAGATAACGATCGGCCATCGGGGTCCCCATCTTCTCAATCAGGTTGGCCCGGGCGAGACTATTCGCGCGCAAGACCTGGCCCCCATAGCTTGTCTGCTTGGCATAGCTGTACTCTGTCTCCTCGACCGTGAGGTAGCGCTCGTACTCTCGTGCAGGGAAGGCTGTACAGACACCCTCGTCCTCATTACATCCCAGGATGCGAACCACGTCGCCATAGTAGTTGGGATGCGTCACACCTATCGAGGAGATGTAGCAGGCCGGAGCGTCATCCCCCCAGGTACCAAGGCGCTCAGCCATCGCCAGCGAGACTTCCCAGTACGTGTCAAACAACCCACACGCGATCGGCAGTGCGCGGGCAAGCTCTTGGCGCATGTGCGCCGCAGCCTCCGCCGTGATGCCGGACGTCACGCCACCCACAACTGCCTTCACCGGATGGATAAACTGCCCACCCGCCAACGTGATCAGGTGGGTGCCCATCTGGCGGACCTGAAGCGCACGTGTGGTCATCGTCGCGTCGGCATCCGCGTGGAGCGTGCTGTCCTCGGCATCGTAGATGCTGGCCACATTTAGCCGGTCCGGCATCGTGAAAACGAAAAGCGATGTGGCCTGGTTCTGCAACAACTGCCCAAGCAGCAGAAGCTCGCGAATCTTCAGCGCCAGTGGTGGCGGAGAGACATCATAGATATCCTCCAGCGTCTTCACAGCCGCCACGTGGTGGGCAGTAGAGCAGACGCCACAGATGCGCGGCACGATGACCGGCATTTGCTCCGGCGGGCCGCCCTGCACCAGGAATTCGAACCCTCGATACTCCGTGGCCTGGAAACGCGCAGAGGTGACCTGACCGTGATGCACTTCCACGACGACCTGCGCGTGACCTTCCATACGGCTCAGTGGAAACGTCAACGTCGCCATGTCACAGCACCTTCTCTTTCAGTCTCACGATCCGATTGCCGCCTGAATAGTCGGAGAACTGGAAGAGAAAGAGCGCCAACTGCGGCGAGCGAAGCGCGGCATCGATCTCGTCCTCGGCAATGGCGGTCATCGAGTCGAATACACGTTTGATGCTCTTCAGCCACACGCCCGACTCCTTCTCGATGAAGACATCGGAGGGCCCACGGCAACCAACGCACGGGTGGCCCGCTCGCGGACACGGAGCGCGGCATCCCCCCCTTGTCGACGAGCCGACACAGAGATAGCCCTGATTGATCAAGCATATGTCGGGCAGCACGTTTCCCTGCTCGAAGCCGAGCAACCGGTCGGGCCGCATATCGCGAAGTTTGGTCCGCCCACACTCCTGGCACACGATCTTGCTGGGATGGAAGTTCGGATCGTCCAGTAGTACCGCCATAAAGAGCTCGGAGGTGGGTGGGCAGCCCGGCAGATAGAGATCGACATCCACGTAGGCATCCACCGGGTGACACTTGGGCAACAATCTCGGCACGTCACGTCGCTCCGCCTGTGCCAAGAAGACCTCACGCACCTCGTCCCGGTCCCCCAGGTTCGCAACGCCACCTGAGATCGCACACGTTCCGACGGGCACCACCTGGGCGGCATGTTTCACCGCCCCACGAAGCTTGTAGAGATCCTCGTCGGTCCGCACGCCCCCGCTGATGAGCAGGATGTCGACCTCGGGCACATCGTGTGCTGTGACCACCAGGGGCATATAGACCAGGTCGAACTGATCGACCCAGGCGTCCGCGTTGATCAGCGAAACCTCGCACCCGGCACAACCTGAGAGCTGCAGGACCGCGAAGCGCTTCATCCCCCCTCCTGTATGGTAGTCGCTCGTCGCCACGAGTGTAATTCAGCCTCCACGAACCGCAAGGCGGCGCACATCGGCGCGCCTGCTTTACAACCATATCAAAGACGGTATACTACCGCTGTCTTACGCCCAGGTCACAACCAAGGCTCGAATACAACATCCTATGGAAGAGCTGCACATCAAACAAAGCGATCCTCGCGAGACCGTCCAAATCACGCTGCCGGATGGACTTACGTACGAGGGACCCGTCGGCACGACGCTGGAGTCCTTCCTCAGGGTGGCCTACCCTGATCCTGAGGCCCCCCTGATTGCGGCATTGGTCGACTGCCATCTCCGTGAGTTGACCTATCAGGTCGAACGAGACTGCGCCGTAGAGCCCATTGATCTCTCCCAGTCGGATGGCGTCCGCATCTACCGCCGATCTCTCACCTTCCTGATGGTGGCGGCTGCCGACGCGATCTTTCCAGGCACAGAGATCTACGTTGACCACTCGCTCCCATACGGCGGCTACTTTTGCGAGGTCCGAAACCGCGCCCCGCTCACAGATGAGGAACTGGCGCGCTTGAGCTCCGAGATGCAGCGCCACGTCGATGCCGACACACCTATTCTGCGAGAAGAGGAAGTCCCTCTCAACGCGGCGCTCGAACTCTTTAAGACGCGTGGAGAGACGGACAAGGTTGGCATTTTCGAGACTCGAGATCGTAGCCGAAAAGCCTATTTGCGGCTATATGGTCTCAACGGCTATCGTGACTATTTCCACGGCTATATGGTGCCCAGTGCAGGCTACCTCAAGGTCTTCCGGTTAGTTCGCTGGGAAGAAGGATTCATCCTCCAATTCCCGCGCCGTGTGCAGCCCACCCAGCTACAACAACCTATCCGCTACCCGCAACTGAAACGTGTCTTCAGGGAATATGGCGAGTGGCTACGGCTGCTGGAGACAGAAAACGTTGGAGGACTCAACCGGGCGATTAGTCGCGGGCGGATTCACGAGATCGTCCTCGTCTCCGAGGCCCTGCACGAGCAGGTGATTGCTGACATTGCCAGGCAGATCGCCGGTCGCCGGGATCGTGTGCGGCTTGTGCTCATCGCTGGGCCCTCGTCCTCAGGCAAGACCACCTTCTCTAAACGGCTTGCCGTGCAGCTTCTGGCGCACGGCGTGCGGCCCTTTGCCATGGAGCTCGATAACTACTTCGTCAATCGCGAGCTGACGCCGAAGGATGAATCCGGCGAGTACAACTTCGAGGCGTTGGAAGCCCTGGATCTACCTCGCTTCAACCAGCAGCTCGGTGCGCTGATGAATGGCGAAGAGGTGCAGTTACCGAAGTACAACTTCTTCACCGGCCAAAGCGAGGACGGTCAGGTCATCCGCCTTCACCCGGACCAGATCGCTATCGTCGAGGGCATCCACGGGTTGGATCCACGCCTGGTCTATTCCATCCCGCCCGACAGCCTCTTCCGCGTCTACGTCTCGGCCTTGACACAGCTCAACCTCGATCGACACAACCGTGTAGCGACGACGGATACCCGGCTGATCCGGCGTATTACGCGCGACGCGCGTACCCGCGGCTACTCTGCTATGGACACGCTGAATCGCTGGGAGAGTGTACGCCGCGGGGAAAAGGAATACATTTTCCCGTATCAAGAGTACGCCGATGTCATGTTCAATTCGGCGCTCGTCTATGAGCTCTCCGTGCTCAAGTCGCTGGCAGAACCCCTGTTGCTCCAGGTCAATCCGGAGTCACGCCAGTGGGTGGAGGCCAAGCGCTTGCTCAAGTTCCTGCAATGGTTCCAGCCCATAGACGTCTCCCTCGTGCCCGAGAACTCCATACTTCGCGAATTCGTCGGAGGATTGGCGTTAGAGGACTTCCACTGGGATTAGGCCCCCTCTATGGACCAGTGCCCTAAGTGCGGTGAGGCCCTGGGCGGGGCCACTATTGTCTGCCCACACTGCGGAGCTACGCTCGTCGAGGACGAGAAAAAACGCTCGTGGTTCGCGAAGCGACGCGCTCCCCGTTCGCCTCGGCAGCAGAGCCACCATCGCATTTGGATGCGATTGCTGCTCGCGCTGCTCGCGGTCGTGCTCTTTGTCGCGGTGCTCGCCGGCTCGGCTTACTTCGGTATCTACACAGGCGAGCGGGACCGCCAGACGCGCAGAGAGACAGTCCTCGAAGAGCACTATCAAGCAGGTATTGTAGCGCTCAACGATGGGCGTTTCGAGCGCGCCGTCGCGGAATTCCAGTATGTGCTGCAGCTCGATCCCCAACACGGCCTGGCGGAACAGGGCCTCACTGAAGCAGAGACTCGCCTTGAGGTGAAGCCGACACCCACGCTGGAAGCCGCACAGTCGCTGGCGGAGCAACTCCTCGCACGGGCTGAGGCCTCCTACGCGCAGGAGGATTGGGTCGCGACCGCGCGTACCCTGACGCAGCTCAGATCCCTGGATACAGCCTACGCCCAGGAGACCGTGGAAGAGATGCTCTTCCACAGCCTCTTCCAGGCCGGCACGCAATACCTCGAGGAGGATTCGCTGGAAATCGGTATTTCGTACCTGGACCAGGCCATCGCGCTACGCCCCCTCGATGCTGATGTGGTGGCCCAGCGCAGCCTGGCAGCGCGCTATCTCGACGCGCTCAACTACTGGGGAGTAGATTGGGAGCTCTGCATCGAGCGCTTCCAGGCGCTCTACGCCACCGCGCCCGACTACAAGGACGTCGCCCAGCGCCTCTACCAGGCGTACGTCGAGTACGGCGACGACTTCGCTGAGAGCGGCGAAATGTGCCCCGCCGAGGTCCAGTACAGCCAGGCACTCCTTATGTACACCAGTACTTCGGTCGAGGAGGCGCACGCCGATGTGGCCCAGATCTGTTTGAGCGCTACCCCGGTCCCGATCAGCGGCACGGTGCCGAGCCTGACGCCGCAGCCCATCGAGGGATTCACCATCGGCCGGCTCGCCTATCCCGTGTACAACAACGCCGGCGGCGCGTATGACATCTATGCCCTCTACGCCGGTGGGCGCATCATCCGCGTGGCGATCAACGGTGACCAGCCCTCGTGGGAGTGGAATACGGGCAGGGTGGTCTACCGCAACCGGGGCACCGGGTCGGTGCAGTTGGTCCTCCCCGAGGAAGGCGTGCCGCTACAGCTATTATCCGCCGGCCAACAGGCGTGGCCAACCCTGTCACCCGACAGCCGGCGCCTTGCCTATGCCGTCGTAGGGGACGACGGAAACTGGACCATCGACATCGCTAACACGGACGGCAGCGGCGAACTGCAGCGGCTCGCCGCCGGATGGGCGCCCTCGTGGGGTCGCAACGGCCTCCTCGCCTACACCGGTTGCGACAGCGAGGGAAACTGCGGCATCATCCTCGACAACCCCGACGATGACCAACCCGGCGGGCGGCTCACCGGCAGCCAGGACGACACCGCCGTGACCTGGTCGCCCGACGGCGGGATGATGGCCTACATGGGCAACGCGGCCGGGAACTGGGATGTCTTCCTGCTCAGCCCCGAGGGCGGCGTGCAGCAGCTTACCACAGACGCCTCGGACGAAGGGCTCCCCGCCTGGTCGCCCGACGGCAGCAAGATAGCCTTCGTCAGCAACCGCGGCGGCGGGTGGGCGATCTACGTGATGGACCTGGGGACCCAGCAAGTTCGCCGCATCCTCGACCTGGGCGCGGAGCTGCCCGGCTGGGAGAACCAGCGCCTCGCCTGGGCGCCTTGACGAAACGGCGATTCAGAGTATAAGTGATTTTGCATAGATGGTGCGGCACTGGTGCCGGTGCATCTGTGCACACGGGGCGTAGCGCAGCTTGGTTAGCGCGCACGGTTTGGGTCCGTGAGGTCGTCGGTTCGAATCCGACCGCCCCGACAGTCCTCAAAGAAGCTCTCCTTCTGCATGTCCAGGTACGCCGCCAAGACGTCTCTGGACAAGCTACGATGGCTGTCCCAGCTCGATCTCGTCCAGGGTGATACGTCCGGTCTTCAGCGCATAGAGCGCGGCCTGTGTCCGGCTTGCCAGCCCCAACTTCCCCAGGATACTGCTGACGTGGGTCTTGACCGTTTTCTCTGAGATGAATAGCGCGCCGGCGATCTCGCTGTTCGAGAGGCCGCGCGCCACCGCCAGCAGCACCTCCGACTCACGGTCAGTCAGCACCTCAGGGTTCGCGGTCGCGCGTACCTCGTGCACCAGCCGGGCCGCCACTTCCGGTGAGAGTTGCACCTGCCCGGCCGCGGCGGCCTTAATCGCCTTGCACAGCCACTCCGGCTCCGCATCCTTGAGAAGGTAGCCTGTCGCCCCCACGCGAATCGCATCGAGGATGGCAGCATCCTCCAGCACGCTCGTCAGGGCGATCACCTCGGTCTCGGGCATCTCCTGACGGATCTTCTTGATGGCGGTGACACCGTCCATCTCCGGCATCAGCAGGTCCATCAGCACGACGTCCGGCCGATATTGGCGGGTTAGGCGGACGGCCTCGAGGCCATTCCTGGCCTCGCCCACCACCTCGATGTCCGAGTCCAGCGAGAGAAAGAGGTTCAGGCCCTGACGTACCACACTGTGATCATCCACGATGAGGACACGTATTGCCATGTTGCCTCCAACTTTAGTCCTAGATGGGATTGGGTCCGGAGTCCCAGGTCACTTAGCTCGTCTGCCCGATGAAATCATGATCTCGAACGACTATGCTTATGACAGTGATTATAGCCTAGACCTTGGAAGCTTCCTAGAGGAGGTACGTATGACCCCACGCAGGGCATGGAGGAGCGCGATGGTAGAAGAACTCGCTATTGAGACTACATCCCTTAGCAAAACCTTTGGCGAGGTCCAGGCCCTTAGGGGCCTTGATCTGGCTGTCCCTCGACACTCGATCTATGGATTCCTCGGCCCTAACGGGGCCGGCAAGACGACGACGATGAAGCTGCTCCTGGGGCTGATCCGTCCGACAGGCGGGACGGGCACCATCCTGGGGCACGGCATCGTCAAAGAGAGCCTGGCCATCCGGGCGCGCATTGGGTACCTGCCGCAGCAGCCGCACTTCATCGGCAGCATGACAGCACGCGAGACGCTGCGATTCACTGCCCGCTTCTTCTTCAACGGGCCTAGCGCCGGTATCGAGCGACGAGTCGACGAGATGCTCCACGTGGTCGGGCTGACGGAAAAGGCCGATCGTCCGATCAAGGGATTCTCAGGCGGCGAACGCCAGCGCCTCGGCATGGCTCAGGCCCAGATCGGCAACCCGGAGTTGCTCATCCTGGACGAACCGGCCGCGGCGCTGGATCCTATCGGCCGGAGAGACGTCCTCGCGGTGATGGAGCAACTCCGGGAACGCACCACGATCTTCTACTCAACGCACATTCTCGACGACGTGCAGCTGGTGAGCGACACCGTTGCGATCCTGAACCACGGCGAGTTGGTGGCACAGGGCCCCATCGAGCAGCTCCTCAACGGTGGCGGGCGCACCGTATTCACCGTGACGATGGAGGGGAAGATCGGGAACGCGTATGCGCGTGTCACCTCCATACCGTGGGTTTCAGGGGTGTCAGAACTCCACCGCAACGGCACGACGATCTGGCAGGTGGAGGTGAGGGATGAGCAGGTCGCCAAGGAGCACCTGCTGAGGCAGATTCTGTCTGAACCCTCTGTCGTGGTAACCAAGTTCGTGCGCCGCACCTTCGAGCTTGAGGAGGTCTTTATGGCCCTCGTCGAGTCTCCCGTATTGGGAGCATAGCGCACAATGATGGAGATACGCAGAGACCCTATTACTCATTTGGCGGCGAATCAAGAGGTAAGACAAGATGGCAACCTACGAACTCAATCCCAGTGAACTCCGCGGCTGGCGCAGTGGCTTCGCGAACCTGCTACACAAGGAAGGCCGGATGTGGCTCGGCGGCCCGCGGTGGTGGATCCAGCCGTTGTTGTGGACAGGCATGCTGGACGGGCTGCTTGCTTTGGTCGTGTTTGTGCTCCCGATCGTGGTGAGCATGGACCCCAGCAAGAGCGGCGCTCAGTTCGACCCCATGGCCATTGGGTTTCAGGCCATCTTCCAACTCGGACCGCTCTTCGTGGCGGTGGGCGCCGTAATTGTGGGACAGAACCTGGTTCTTGGCGAGCGGGAGTCCGGCGTCGCGGAGTGGATCCTGACCAAACCGGTCTCGCGCGCCGCCTATATGCTGGCCAAACTCGTCGCTAGCTCGGCAGGTGCGCTCGTCACGATGGTGTTGATACCCTCCGGCGTCGCATATGGCCTGCTATCGGTGGCCAACGGCCGCGCGCTTCCACCCATCCCCTTCCTGACCTGCGTGCTGGGACTGGCTCTCCATACCCTCTTCTACCTGACCTTGACCCTGATGTTGGGAGTAGTCGTCAGTTCCCGCGAGAGACTTCTGGCCACGGCGTTTGGCACGCTGTTCGCCGGGTTGGTGATTCCCGGATTCCTTGGGAAGCTGGCCTTTGGTACGCCCTGGATCCTACCCGCCACGCTGCCGGCCCTCGGCACGGGACAGGATTTGCCGATGATGATCTCGTTACCCCTCGCGATGACGGCTGTATGGTGCTGTGCCTTCGTCGGCCTCGCCCTGTGGCAGTTCGAGCGAATTGAGCACTAAACTATGGGAAGCGGCATCTCAGGGAACGTTAGCTGGAGTTCAGGGGCAGGGTCGCGCGCACGAGTGTGCCCTGCCCTGGGGCGCTCTCGATGACCAGTCGGCCGCCCAGACGCGCGACGCGCTCGCGCATCGTCTGGAGGCCCAGGTGTCCCGGATACTCACCCTGCGGGTCGAAGCCGACGCCATTGTCCCGCACCTCCAGCACAAGGCCCTCAGCCGAGCACACCACCCGCAGCACTACCTCAGTCGCCTGGGCATGTTTGACCAGGTTGTTGAGCGCTTCCTGGGCTACCCGATAGAGCGCCTCTTTGGCAGCGAGGGCTATGGTGGGCTCATCGCATAAGTCCGTCTCCACGACGAGTTTGTGACGAGTGCGTATGGCATCTGCCTGCTTGGTCAAAGCCGCGGTAAGCCCTTCTTTCTCGAGAGCGTCGGGGCGCAGCTCGAAGATCAGAGCCCGCATCTCTGCCAGCCCGGCATCGGCAAGCGAGAAGACGTAGTCCAACGGATTCGCCATCCTCGCCTTGACCCCGTCATCCAACGGCTGGCGGTCCAGCAAGGTGCGCGCCGTACGGGTGCCGAGGACGATGCCGTAGAGTGCTTGCGAGACCGAATCGTGGAGCTCGCGCGCGATACGGTTCCGCTCGGCTGATACCCCCGCCTGCTCCGCCGTCTCTCGCAGCCGAGCATTCTCGATGGCAAGCGCGGCCTGCGTCCCGATCGTCATGACAGTGTTGACCACGTCCTCTGAAAAGGTGCGGGGCCGGCGGTAATAGAGCTCTAGCGCACCATAGAGTCTGTCGAGGATGATGATAGGCGCGGTCAATTTGGCATGGAAATCCCGCCTCACCAGCGACAACCACCGGGCCAACGTCGGGTCATCCGGCGGCTGGACGTCGGCGAAATACGGGCCGAAGTCCGGCACGCTGTGGGGTTGGCGTTGCGCCACCGCCCGCTGAGGCTCCGTGCCGGTGAGACGGAAGGCGCCCAACGTCTCGAATTCATCCGGCATCCCCACCATTGCCACAGCTGTGCTCGTCTCACTCACGTCGTCGTAGCGGTAGATCACGCCGGCATCGGCCCCCTCGAGTTCACAGGCCTGCTCGACGATCGTGCGAAGGATCTGATCGAGGGAGCGATCCGAGTTCAGGAGTTGCAGCACGTCGCGCAGGCTCTCGGCAACCCGACGCCGCATCTCGACCTCCCGCGTACGCTCGGCAACCAAGTTCTCCAGCTCGCGACTCCGTGACTCAACCGTCTGCATGCGCCATCGATATCCCCCGAGCAGTAAGAGCGCAAGGGCTGCTACGCTCCCCAGGCGGAATATCCACGAGCTCCACCATGGCGGTGCCACATCCAGGAAAACAGAGGCGCCCTCGGTGTTCCAGACACCGTCGGAATTCGCCGCGATGACGCGAAAGACGTACTCGCCGCCGCGCAGGTTTGTGTAGTCGACGTGACGACGGGTCCCGGCCCGGACCCAATCAACGTCCTGGCCTTCCATCATGTAGGCATAGGTCTGGTTCTCCGGCGCGTTGTAGTCGAGGGCAGCAAAGTCAAACGAGATTGCCCTGTCTTTGTGGGTCAGCGCAATCCGCATCTTCGAAGGCAAGTTGGTGTGTAGGGTCTCATTATTCTTACTGAAGGACGTGACCACAACGGGAGGGACGTAAGTCCCGGCTTGAACGCTCTCAGGGTAGAAGGCATTCAGACCCGCGACCCCTGCGAAGAAAAACTCGCCCCACGCGCTCTTGTGCGCAGCGCCATAGTTGAACTCCGTGCTCTGGAGGCCATCCGCGACACCGTAGTTTCTGAACGCCGAAGCGAGCTCCGCTCCGTCCTTGGACAACGCCGGGGCGAACCGTGAGATGCCGTTGTTGGTGCTGATCCATAGGCGGCCCTCCGAGTCCTCCAACAGTGCGTAGATGCCGTCATTGGGCAAGCCGTCCGCCGTGGTGTAGCGCACGAACGTCCCGGTCGTGGGGTCGAACTTGGCCAAGCCACCCCCATAAGTCCCGACCCACATGGTTCCATCCGTCGCCTGAAGCAAGGCCAGGACGGTGCCACTGCCCAGACTCCCGGGGTCGTCGGGGATGTACCCGTATCGCGTGACGGCCCCGGTCTCAGGATCCAGCACGTTGAGGCCCGCGTTCCAGGTCCCTAGCCACAGACGTCCTTCGCGATCCTCCAGGATGGCGCGCACGCGGTCGCTGCTCAGGCTGGTATCGTCCGACGGATCGTGGCGGTAGTGGGCAAACGTTCCCAAGGCCGGGTCCAGCCGGTCCAGCCCCTGGGACTGCGTCGCGATCCAGATGAACCCGGCACGATCCTCATAGATGACCCGGATCTGGTCCTCGGCCAAGCTCTGCGGATCGGCAGGGGCGTGCCGGTAGTGCGCGAAGGTCTGGCGCGCCGGATCGAAGCGGTCGAGCCCACCCCCATACGTGCCGATCCACAGGCGGCCCTGGTGATCCGTGAGCAGCGCGCGTACGTCATCGTCGCTCAAGCTCCCCGGATCGCCCTCCCGGTGCTGGTAATGCTCCACGACGCCGGACTCCCGATGCATACGATTGAGTCCCTCGTGCATCGTCCCGACCCACACGCTGCCATCCGACGTGGTCGAAACCGACCAGATGCCACTCTCGTTCAGACTGTCTGAGACGCCCGGCTCGTGACGATAGAGGACAAAGGCGCTCGCCGTGCGAGGCAGTTTGCTGAGTCCCGCACCGTAAGTGCCGATCCAGAGCACCCCACCCGCGTCCTTATAGAGGCTGCGAACAGTATCGCCTGCGACGCTGCGCGGATCGGCGGGATCGTGTGCGAAGCGGTGGAACCGCTCTCGCACCGGGTCCCAGAGGTTGAGGCCATTCTGTGTGCCAACCCAGAGCTGCCCGTCCTGGTCCTCGAGAACGTCCCACACGGTGTCGTCGCTTAAGCTGTAGGCGTCATCGGCATCGCGGACGAATCGATCCAGGACTGCCCCTTGGCGATCCAGTTGGATCAAGCCGCCGCCTTCCAGGCCCAGCCAGACGTTGCCCTGTCCATCCGCGGTGATACAGCCGACAGCATAGTCTTTGTCCGCAGCCAAGCTAAGAGGCGTGAAGCTTCCAGAGGTGGGATCAAAGCGAAATAGCCCGGCGTTGGTGCCTACCCACAGCCAGCCGCGCAAATCCCATAGGAGCGCGCTGATGACGGTCCCCGCGTTCGCCCCAAGAGGAAATCGCCGGAGATCACCACTGGCAGGATCGAACTTGATCAGTCCCCCTGCCATTGTGCCTATCCAGAGGCCGCCGTCAGGATCCCCTGCAAGCGCGTAGACCTCATCCCCTTGCAAGCCCTGGCGATCGCCCTCATCAGGCACCGCACGGACAAACCCCTGCGTCTCCGCGACGAAACGATCCAGGCCACTGTCCGTCCCAACCCAGAGCGTCCCCTCGCGATCGACCCATAGGGCGCGCACGTAGCTGTTCGCTAATGAGGTGGAATCACCCGACAGGTGCCGGAAGACCGTGACCTCATATCCGTCGTAGCGGTTGAGTCCATCCTCGGTCGCGAACCACAGAAAGCCGCGGCGGTCCTGAACGACATCCAACACAACGCTCTGGGACAGCCCTTGTTCCAGCGCAAGTGTCTGGAAACGCAGGGTTGCGAGCGATAAATCGGCGGGTGGTAGCTGATCCTGCGCGTATGCTGTCCGAGGCGATACAAAGAAGCATAGCAGCACGACTAGGGTGACAAGAGCTCTAGGAACACTCATAGGTCTCCAACCAAAGTCCTAGCGGAGCTCCGACAAAAGCATCGGGGAAACTCGTTTCTTGTCCTGATGCGCGCAGGAGCTGAGTACCGTACATTAGGTCTGTAACGATTATAGCATATCCAAAAGGCGGAAAACGAGATGCCCAGAATCCTGCTCGTCGACGATCAAGGTTCGGTACGCCAGGGATTGAGAATGCGGTTGGCGCTGGAGGCTGACATGGAGGTGGTAGGCGAGGCGGGCGACGGCATCGAAGCGCTGCGCGCCACGGAACGGCTGGCGCCCGACATCGTCGTGATGGACGTGGAGATGCCGCATATGGACGGCATTACGGCGACCCGGCAGCTTCGGGAGGCCATGCCCCAGATCGCCGTCATCATGCTCAGCATCCACGGCGACCGGGACGCCCGCGAGAGCGCACACGATGCCGGAGCTGCCGCCTTTGTCGAGAAACGGGGTGGTTTGGCGCCGCTTCTGGACGCTATCCACGACGTGGAATCGGCGAGAACGAGAGCTGATCCGGACGGATCGGAGGAACAATAATGGCAGAGACCGTGAATTCGCTCACAGCGTATGACGCGGAACCTGCGGCACGCCGTCAGCGTCGTGGGGCCACGGGCCGAAGGCTGCCCGGCTTCCTAGAGGCAGTAGCTCGCCTCATCGTGAGACCGGAGACCACACTCGCGCACCTGGACAGCGACCGCTATCTCTCTGCTTGGCTGCCGGTCCTGATCGTCCTCGCCGTCGCCGTGGCATCTACGGTAGCGAGGAGCTACGCGGACAGCCGCTACTTCTACGAGGATCAGATTCGCTACTACACCCAGCATCCGGAGTTCGGGCCGGCTGGCAGGATCACCCTAGTTATGCCCCCAATCGGCACCGTGATGATCCGCATCGGCGAGCAGGTAGCGGGGCTCTTGGGATCGTGGGCACTGTGGACCGCCGCCTTCTACGTCATGTCCGTCGCCAGCGCTCGAGGCCACGCAACCTTCACGGCAGCGGTGAGACTGACGTTGTGGAGCTGGATTCCCTACGCGATCCGAGGGCTGCTGCAGATCGTGTACATGCTCCTGGCACACGACCCGATCTTCAACCCAGGCCTCAGCAGCCTGGTGATCGACAACGCCCCGCCCTCGATGGGCGATTACGAATACGTGATGGTCCCTCGCTCGGCGAGACTGTGGGGCGCCGTCCTCTCATATGTGGACATCTACCTGTTCTGGCATCTGCTTCTAGTCTGGCTCGGGATGCCTACCTTGACGAAGCTCTCCCGCAAGTGGACTTGGCTCATTATCCTGCTCGCTACCGCAATGTGGATCGGGATCAGGCTCTTGGTGGAGGTCCGAAGGTACCGCTACTAGACACGGGAACGGAGCATGCCTGTGAACAGTCTTATCCGTACTGAGGCACTGTCGCGTTGCTATCAGATGGGAAACCAGATCGTGCACGCCCTCGACGGCGTCGATACTGCCATTGAGGATGGGGAGATGCTCGCCGTAATGGGACCTTCGGGTTCCGGCAAGAGCACGTTCCTCTACCTTCTCGGAGGCCTTGACCGCCCCACCGCAGGACGAGTGTGGATGCGTGGCGCCGCCATCGACGACCTTGACGAGGTCGCTCTGGCTGCTTACCGTGTTCGTGACGTCGGTTTCATCTTTCAGGCCTTCCACCTCATCCCGACGATGACGGCTATCGAAAATGTGATGCTGCCGATGATCTTTGCCCGGATGCCCGAGGCAAACCGCCGGGAGCGCGCCGAGATACTGCTGGATCGCGTGGGCCTGAAGGAGCGGCTGCATCACAAGCCCACCGAGCTGTCCGGCGGGCAGCAGCAGCGCGTGGCCATCGCCCGCGCACTCGCGAATGACCCCCAGCTCATTCTGGCTGATGAACCAACAGGTAATCTTGATTCACAAAGCGGGGCCGACGTCATGGCCTTGCTCACACGACTCAACCGCGAGGAGGGTCGCACGGTCGTCATCGTCTCTCACGATCCCTCGGTGATGGACTACGTGACCAGGGTAATCCACTTTAGGGACGGCCGAGTGGTGGATCCGCTGGCGAACTGAGGAAAGGCAGGTTGCTATGCGCACAAGGGATGCAAAAAGGGCGAAAGAACTGGTCTGGACAGCGATCTGCGCGGGGGTGCTGATCGCTATGCTATCGCCTGTATCGCCGGGGGTGGCCCAGTCTCCGCTGGAGACCCCAGTGACGGTACCGGCAGTCATGCTCCATATCAGCGACGTGGAACCACGCTCGTTGAGCGGCGCCACGGGCGGTACGTTGAGCATCTACGGCAATGGCTTTCAGCCATCGTGTTCGATCCGTCTTGTTGGGCACGGCCTGCTGCCTACGTCCCACGTGAGCCCCACGGCGTTGACGGCTCAGGTACCTCCGGGAATCCCTGCCGGCACGTATGCCGTGGAGGTCACCGATGGAACAGATTCAGTACGGCTCGATGGCGCACTGGCAATCTTGGCCCCGACGCCGACGCCTGCACCACGGTCCACCCCGCCGCCGGGCCATCCGATCCTCACGATCCGCAGCTACAAGGTGACACCCTCCAAGGTGCGGGCAGGAGAGGAGTTCGAGGTCACCATCGAGGTCTACAACAACGGCAGTCGAGCCGGCGAGAACACAATGGTCGTCTTTCCGGGCACCTCCTTTGTCCCGGTTGGGGAGCCCGGCCACCTTCTCTGGCAACTGCCAATCAATCACACCGTGGTCGTGACCCAACCGATGCGCGCCCCGACCAGCCTCAACTCCGGACTCTACCAGGTGCAGGTCAACCTAGGAACGAATGATTGGGAAGGTAATCACTACGACTATCCACAGACGGTGCCGGTCGAGGTCATCGGCGCTACGCCTATCGCCGGCAGGCCCAGAGTGACGATCGAGGGCGCATCGACCTCTCCTGCGGAGATTGTGCCCGGCGCACCGTTCGCCCTCACCCTCTTCCTGGCAAATCGTGGCAGCCGAACTGCGCGCAACGTCTTTGCCACCTGTGGATCGGACGATTGGATCCTCCCCGCAGCTAGTGGAAGTAGCATCTCCACGCCCCGGATTGACATCGAGGGTGTGGTCAGCGTCACACTGCCACTTCACGCCGACCTGGCGATGCCCGGCGGGCGTCATCCTTTGTCGATTGACCTTTCCTATGAGGACTACGACGGAACGAACTACAGCACCCAGGAGTTCATCGGGCTGGACGCCGATGCCAGTTTGAACGTTCAACCTCAACTGTTGATCAGGGAATACTGGGCGACGCCGGCGACCATCAGCCCTGGCGACACCTTCACGCTCACTGTGGAGATCGCCAACGTCGGCGGTGGGACGGCGACGAGACTCACTATGGCGCTGGGAGGTGAGACCGGCGCGGCACTGGAGCCGTTCAGCCCCCTGACTACGGGCAACGTCGGCTTCGTTGACGAGGTCTGGGGAGAGGCAGCTACAAGGGTCACGTGGCGCTTGATGGCCGATGGAGCCGCACAGCCTAAGGCATACAACGTCCCCGTGACCCTCGCCTATGATGATGCACAGGGCATACGCCATAGTGACACTCAGCGCTTGAGCTTGATGGTGAGACGTCGTCCGGAGCTACAGGGGATGTTCTACCGAGAGCCGGAGAGTCTGTCTGTCGGCGTCCCCACGGCGGTGTCGCTGGAGGTTCTCAACATCGGCAGCGGGCCTGTTGACGTGACAGGGCTAGCTGCGACGAGCGATCGAATGGAGATCACATCTGAGGGAAGCCCGTTTATCGGACCGGTCGAGTCCGGCGGTTCCGCGCCTCTGGACGTCACTATCACGCCTCGTCGCCCCGGCCGGGCCGACATTACCATTTGCGTGACCTACCGCGACGACTTCAACCAGTCTCAGACCGTGACGGCGACCCTGTCTGTGGAGGTAGCTGAAGGGCCGAAGGGCAGCAGCGCAGTGGCAGAAGCTGCCGCCCCGTCTTCCGGAGAAACATCCGGGTCGTCGACCCTCTGGAAGGTCGCAGGTCGGATCGTGAAGGGTCTGCTCGGATTCGGTGGATGAGGCCCCTATGAGAACTAAGGATCTGGTGAAACTGGTACTTCACAACTTGAGCAGAATGCGCAACCGCGTGACGATGACGGCGCTGGGTGTCGTGATCGGGACAGCGGCTGTGATGGTTCTGGTCTCGCTTGGGGCAGGGCTGGCACGCCAGACGCAGGAAGCCCTGATGTCCGGCGGTGGTTTGACCGATCTACAGGTTGTCGCGCCCATAGATTTCCAGGTCCGACAGGAACAACCGCCGGGCTCGCCGCCACAGCCTGCCGGGGAGACCACATCTGTCCGGTATGCAATCCTCGACGGTCGCGCCCTCGAGGAGATTCGCGCGCTGCCCGGCGTCGAAGCCATATTCGTGTCTGAGAACCTGATGGCTCAGACCAAGGTGACCTACGGAGAGCTGATGGGCTACCCGACGCTGATTGGGATGGAGGCATGCGATCTAGCAACGATGGGAATACAGCTCGCCCGAGGAACGCTGGATATGCGCCGGGGCCAGGTCGTCGTGGGCGCCAGGGTCGCGGAGACCTCGCTTCGCGATCCTGCCTCGTTCGACCCTTACCGCGAGGCTTCAAGCGGTACAGCACGAGAGCCGCCAGACCTGCTGGGCGAAACCCTTCGAGTGCAGCTTACACGCTACACCGAGGAAGGGACCACGGTGGGGAAAACCCTGCGCTTCGAGGTCGTCGGCGTGCTGGCGACCAGTGGTTGGCGGCACGACTTCACGATCTACCTTCCTATGCGAGACGCACTCGATCTCAACACCTGGGCACAGGGCAGGCGCCGGGATCCCCGCCGGCAGGGATATACCCAGGCCATCGTGCGGGCCATCGACGTGCAGCACACACTTGAGGTCGAGCAGGCGCTCAAAGAGATGAGGCTGTCCGCCTTTTCCGAGCAGCAGCAGATCGAACAGGCCGAGGAATACTACGCCACGGTCCAGGCCGTGTTGGGTGGGATTGGTGGCGTCGCCCTGTTAGTCGCCGCCTTTGGCATCGCCAACACGATGCTGATGGCGATCTACGAACGGACCCGTGAGATCGGCCTACTGAAGGCCATCGGCGCGACCCACCGTGATGTGATGCTGATCTTCCTCGCAGAGGCTGGGGCCATCGGGCTTCTGGGCGGGGTGGGTGGAAGTATCCTCGGCCTGATCGTGAACGGAGTCATCAACGTGATCGCCGGCGCCGTACGCGCTAAGCAGGTCGCGGGGGGCGCCAGCGCGGGACCGGATCTCGGCATAGCCTATGCCCCGCTGTGGCTGCCCTGCTTTGCTGTTGCTTTCGCCCTCGTCGTTGGCATCCTCTCCGGCGCCTATCCGGCCAACCGCGCGGCCGATCTAGAGCCCTTGCAGGCACTCAAGTACGAGTAAAGGTGCACCTGGATATCGGACTTTCGTCGCAACTGGTTCCGTGCTTGGGCCCGATGTGGTCCGGATTGGCTCCTAGTATGATGAAATCGTCGGTGGATCACTGGATCGCTTAACACCAGTCGCAATAGGAGGTCTCCAAATGATCATGGAGCCGCTTGCCGGAATCGTCACGTTGGCGATGGGCGGTCTGCTCGGCTATGCCCTGTCGAGCCGCATTCCAGCACCCAGACGGGTACTGGACGTCGTCGGTTGGGGCCTTGCGGTCCTCGTCGCTGCCTATATGGGCCGTGATACCCGCGTGGTCTCTGCTTTTGGATTCGCCATCTTCGCGAATAACCTGCTGATGAGCCTCATACTCGGCGCGCTGCTGGGCGTGTTCATCCGAAATCAGGCACGCCCGGCACATCGTTAGTCAGTGAGAACCCTGAAAACCAGGAGGGGTGATGAAAGCTCGAATGAGAACCGATATCATGTCGGGCATTGTCATCCTGTGGGCCATATCCGGTGGTTGCAGCGCAGCCGCCGCGACTCCACAGACAGCAATGCCGACCGTCGAATTGGCCCCAGCCACCCTGCCGGCTCTCGAGCCGATCGGCACAGACGGCTGGCAGACGTACGAGGACCGCGACTACGGCTTCCGCCTGTTACACCCACCGGATTGGTCCTACAAGCAGATGGAGATGTCCGGACCTGGCATGCCTGACGATTGGCCCGTCGTTTCCGCTGTGATCTTCTACCCGACCTCCATGGCCGAAGCACTCAACCACGAGGGACCGCCGGATCCGAATGCTACGAACGTTGTGCCTCCATTCTCGATAGAGGTCTGTGTCGGCCCCGAGGCCGAGTTCCGGCGCGCGTATCCGGAACCCGGAAGTACTGAGACAATCAACGCCAACGGCGTGGTCGTGACGATCGAGCGCGACACGTATGAGGACTTAAACACGTACCGGTACGTCTACCAACACCCTCTGGATGAGACCATTCACGTCGTCCTGATTGATGTCATCACTGGTTTCTCACAGCGGGCACAAAAAGATCCGGAGGTCCTCGCATTGATCCCGCAGATCGCCGCCAACCTGCAGTTTGTGGATCCCTCGTGATGCGAGGGATCCATCTCTCATCGCGATGGCTACCTGGCGACACCTGAAGACTTGCAGCCCTCACGGTTCGTGCTACGATGCTGCGCAGTATCAAGGTCATGACCTAGCGCCCGATCCCAAGGAGGCCCTGGATGAAGCCACTGCGCAAGCACGTTGCCATCGCGATCGACGGCGGAGGCATCAAAGGCGTGATGGTGGCCCGGGCGCTGGCCATCCTGGAGGACTACCTTGGGCGAGGCGCACCGGATATCTTCCACCTCGCCGCCGGGACCTCGACCGGCTCGATCATCTCGGCGGGTATCGCTGTGGGCCTGACCGGTGCGGAGATGCACGCGCTCTACGTACAGTTGGGCGATACTGTCTTCCGCCGCACCCTTCGCAGCACGCTCTGGCTCCTAGGCCGCTACCGCTATCCCGCGGAACCGCTCGTGCGAGCATTGGGGAAATACCTCGGGGCGTTGACGATGGGCGACCTATGGACCTCCTCGCCGCGTATTGACGTTGTCCTCACGACCTTCGACCTGTTGGAGAATCGCACGCTCTTCGTCAAGCCCTGGAAAGCGGAGTACGCCCTCTGGCCCGTCACAAAAGCAGTGCTGTCCTCCTGTTCGGTGCCGACCTACTTCCCGGTCGTGGAAGGACGGTACGTGGATGGTGGCGTAGGATCCTACGCCAACCCGTGCTATGTGGCCGCCTATGAAATCAAGTATTGCCTCGGCTGGGATCCTGCGGAGACCACATTGATCAGCCTCGGCACAGGGCGGGATCCTTATGCTCACGACGTGCAGAAGGTCAACCGGTGGCACGTGTGGGAGTGGTTGACGCCGCTGTTGGGCGCCTTCATGGAGTCCGCTGCCGATCAGCAAGTGCACCTCGTCGACACCTTCTTCAAGGACCTGGATTTCCGCAGGTTCCAGGTGGACCTGGAACGGCCCATCGCGATGGACGACCCCTCCGCCATCGCTGAACTTACAGCCTACGGCGACGAGCTCGGCCGCAAGCTCATCGGTGATGATCTTGACCGCGCCATGGGCATCCGCGCCGCCGTCGCCCCGCAGTAGCGCTGGAGGGATGACCTTCCGGCAAGGTTAGCAAACCAACCTTGCGAGAGTTAGGACGTCACCTCCCAGTGTACAAGCCTGCGCATCCCGAGGCGGCCCGTCAACAAGACGTTGCGCTAACCTTCGCAAGGTTGAGAATCCAGACTCGCGCGAAAGTGACCCTTCTAGCCCTTGACACGTGTGCTATAATGGATGTGGACGGTCCCTTCGATGGGCGCGCACTCAGGGGTACCGTATCTCCTATATAGGAGGTGGTTTATGGACCATAATGAGACGCGGAGGACCCGGCATTAGCCGGGTCCTCTCCGTTTATGACGTAGAGCCTTCCCTCTCTGAGAACGGTAACCGGCCCCATGTCGAAATGGCCCCAATTTCCCGATTACCCTTGATTACGCACCTTGAATATGTTATGATAAGCGCCGATTTGTTATGGCCTGCGACTCGGCACTAAAGCCGATGCTTCACGATTTCTGTTCCTGATAGGGCGCAATGTATCCAGATAGTGAGATTCTGTTTCCACCCCGCTGTATCGATCAACTAGGTGACTTGCGTGGCCCCAAATGGCAGGATCTGATCTGCCGTGTCGCTCAATTGCCACACAATCATGAGGACGTACTTGCCTTTGGCCTGATGTTGATTCGCCTGGGAAGCTGCCTCACCTGTGACCTCGATAGCTATCGTGCCTCCCTCGGATGCTGCACGTGTGCACGGCGCACCGTGAGCGGCTACAAGGAAGATGACGCCTCTCTGCTTGACCTGTACGAGAAGACCTTGGTGGAGGTCAAGACTTTCACCGAGAAACAGCAGCCGCTTTCGGTATCGCTGCTGCTTGACGAGAAGAAAGTCGTGACGCCCGGCAGGCTGACGTAGCGGCGGCAGGCAATGTGCCGTCGATCCTGGCTCTGCATGTTGATAGCAACCGCCGCGCTTCTCAGCGCGGCTTTTTTGCTCCTTGGATCGGTCCGCCCCGCCGAATTCGATCCCGGCACCTGGATGTTTCGCCTCACCGGCGAGGAGAGCCTGCCCGCGCAGATCCGCGGTATGGTGCAGTGGGCGACCGGCTGGCTGCGCCCGCTCCCCAACACCGCGTCTGACGTCCCCGTTGCCCACACTGACCTCTCTCCCTTCGGTGTAAACACCGAGCTGGAGCAGGAAGTTGAACCGGAGAAGCGCGAGCGCTCGCTCCAGATGATCTCTGATGCAGGGTTTGATTGGATCCGGCAGCCCTTCCCCTGGTACGATATCGAGATCCACGGTAAGGGCGACTTCGAGGACCGCCGCCACGAACCTGCCCGCTCGGCCTGGGACAAGTACGACAACATTGTCGATCTGGCCGAACAGCACGACCTGCAGATCATTGCGCGCCTGGGTGCTCCCCCCGACTGGAGCCGCAGCGATGGCGTGGCCCGCGGCGCTTTCGGTCCGCCCGATAACCTTCAGGATTTCGCCGACTTCGTCGAGGCCCTGGTCACGCGCTATCGGGGTCGCATCCGCTTCTACCAGATCTGGAACGAGCCGAACGTCTACCCCGAGTGGGGGACGCAGCCGGTCGACCCGGAGGCATACACCGCCCTCCTCTGCGCGGCCTATCACCGTATCAAGACCGTCGACCCTGATGCGGTCGTCATCAGCGGCGCGATGGCCCAGACGTCGGAGCTCGGCACATGGAGTAGCAGCTACGAGGGCAACAACCTCATGGACACCATCTTTCTCCAGCGTATGTACGCCGCCGGAGCCGGGGATTGCTTCGACATTATGGCCGTCAACGATTACATGCTCTGGTCCGGCCCCACCGACCACCGCATGACGCAGCGCGAGATCAACTTCTCGCGGCCGATGTGGCTGCGCGACGTGATGGTGGCCAACGGTGACGCCGGCAAACCCATCTGGATCAGCGAGATGAACAGCAACGCCGCACCGGAGGACATCCCGGCGCGCTATGGGAGGGTCACGCTGGACCAGCAGGCCCGCTGGGCGCCCCTTGCCTATGATCGCATCCAACGGGAGTGGCCGTGGGTTGGCGTAACGACCGTGTGGTTCTTCAAGAAAGCGTCCGATGCCGAGCAGCAGGACCCCTCGTATTACTTCCGCCTGGTCGACCCCGACTTCGCACCGATGCCCGTCTACAACACGCTATCGGACTACATGAACACGCTGGAGCCCACGCTCTACAAGGGTATCCACCAGGAGAGCACCTGGCAGCTCAGCTACAGCGGGACGTGGGAAGACGTGGCATCGCCGGACGCCGTCCTGGGTCACTACCGCCGCACGACCGATCCCGCTGCGCAGGTGACACTGACCTGGGAGGGACGTGCGCTGCTCCTGACCCCCGGCCCGGGCCAGGGCGCCCTGCGCATTACCGACGACCAGGGC
Organism: uncultured Chloroflexia bacterium; assembly: GCA_963775195.1. Lineage (GTDB taxonomy): Bacteria > Chloroflexota > Anaerolineae > B4-G1 > SLSP01 > PWVB01. Next base: position 25,855 of record CAVZIC010000013.1, on the reverse strand, counting down.
CGCAGCCGCGAGGTGGTGCTATCCGGCGTTCCCGTGCGGCTCGCCGGTTCTCTGTTCGCCCAAACGCACCGGATCACGCTCACGTGGACGGCGGGCGAGGTCTCGATCGACGAGTTTGAGGTGCGATAACCGGGATCAGGGCGGCATTGCGGTTATTGTTCGGCATCTCGCTCATCCCTGGCACGCCCCCACCACCAGGGCGGGCGAAGGCAAATTATCACTCCGCGGACTGCGCAACTCCCGTGTCAAGCTCGGGGTTTGCGGTATAATAATGCTTCGGAAGCTCCCGTCGTTTCCTTTATATACATGGAGTTGTACGGGCTCCAGGCCGGCCATAGAAATGTGATTGCATACGTTGAGTGGCTTCGGCACGACGGGTCGTTTGACCCAGGCGTAACTGAGAATTCGTTATCTGGACCGCTTTCGGTCCCGGAGGCACAGGTTTTTGGAAGCTGACTTCTCTGACACAGAGTCCACTCAGACGGACACCAACATCGGTACGATAAGGCACGTTGCCATCCAGAAAGAGATGCGCAGCGCGTATCTCGACTACGCGATGAGCGTCATTGCTGCACGCGCGCTACCCGACGCTCGGGACGGCATGAAGCCGGTGCAGCGTCGCATCCTCTATGCAATGTACGATATGGGGTTGCGACCGAACACGGCCCACAAGAAATCCGCTCGTATCGTTGGCGAGGTCCTGGGCAAGTACCACCCCCACGGCGACAGTGCAGTCTACGAGGCAATGGCTCGCATGGCCCAGGATTTCTCTATGCGCTACATGCTGGTCGACGGGCAGGGTAACTTCGGCTCGGTCGACGGCGACTCCCCAGCGGCCATGCGATATACTGAAGCCAAGTTGGCCCCGATCTCGATGGAGCTACTGAGCGACATCGACAAGGACACGGTTGACTGGACCGAGAACTTCGACGGCAGCCTCAACGAGCCGACAGTCCTGCCGGTACGCCTCCCCAACCTGCTGATCAACGGCTCCTCCGGCATCGCCGTCGGAATGGCGACGAATATCCCGCCCCACAATCTGGGCGAGATCGTCGATGCCTTGACGCACGTCCTGGACAATTGGGAACGCCGCGACGAGATCAGTGTCGAGGATCTAATGGCCTTCGTCAAGGGTCCCGACTTCCCCACCGGGGGTCAGATCCTGGGTAACGCGTCCATCATCAGCGCTTACGCCACAGGGCGCGGGAAGGCCATCGTCCGCGCCGTGGCCAACATCGAGGAGATGCGGGGCAGCCGCTTCCGCATCGTCATCACCGAGATCCCCTACCAGCTCAACAAGACGGGGCTGTTGGAACGCATCGCCAGGCTGGTCCGTGAAGGCCGATTGGATGAGATCAGCGACCTGCGCGATGAGTCGGACAAGCGCGGGATGGGCATCGTCATCGAGCTCAAAAGAGGCACACAGCCCCAGAAGGCCCTGAACCGGCTCTACAAGAACACGCCGCTGCAGTCGACCTTCGGCATCCAGCTCTTGGCGCTGGTGGATGGCGTCCCACGCATCCTGACCCTCAAGCGGATGCTGCAGATCTTCCTCGATCATCGCATCGAGGTCCTGATCCGCCGCACGCAATACGACCTGAACAAGGCTCAGGAACGCGCGCACATTCTCGAAGGGCTCCTGATCGCACTCGACCATCTTGATGCGGTCATCCGGACAATCCGAGAATCTCCCGACGTCGACGTCGCGAGAACGCGTCTGATGGAGCGCTTCGGGCTCAGCGAGCTGCAGGCGCAAGCCATCCTCGACATGCAGCTACGCCGCCTCACCGGGCTTGAGCGCCAGAAACTCGAGGATGAATATGGAGAGCTCCTCAAGACGATCGCCTATCTGGAAGGTCTCCTCGCATCGCCGCTCCAGCAACGGTACGTGATCCGCAAGGATCTTGCAGAACTGAGGGAGCGCTACGCCGATCCGCGACGTACCCAGATCCTGCCCTATGCCGATGGATCGTTCAATGAAGAGGATCTCGTCGCCAAGGAGGATGTCTTGGTCTCGGTCACGCAGCGCGGCTATATCAAGCGCGTGCCGTGGTCAGTCTACAAGGCGCAACATCGCGGTGGCCGGGGCGTGCTCGGTATGGCGACGAACGACGAGGATGAGATCCGGCTGCTCGTGTCGGCCAATAGCCACGACAACCTACTCTTCTTCACCGATCGTGGGAAGGTCTTCCAGGAGAAAGTCTATCAGATCCCCGACGTTGGACGCACCTCCAAAGGGGCCCTGCTCGCGGGCATCCTGGCCATCGCTCCCGAAGAGCGCGTGACGGCTATCGTCAATATCGCTGACTTCGACGATGCCCGATATGTGATGATGATCACGCGCCAGGGCACCACAAAACGGGTCGCGCTCAGGGAGTTCGAATCGGTACGCCCCAGCGGCCTGATCGCCCTGCGACTCAATGAGGGCGATGTCCTGGGATGGGCGCGTTTGACCCAAGGCGACGACGAGCTCATCCTGGTTACGGAGCAGGGTCAGGGCATCCGCTTCAACGAGCAGCACGTGCGTGCCATGGGCAGGACGGCAGCCGGTGTCCGCGCGATGCGCCTCGCCGAGGGTGACCGGATCGCCGTGGCTGAGGTAGTCGAACCCAACGGCAAGCTTTTCCTCGCCTCCCGGGCAGGCTACGGCCGCTGCACGGACTTGGCTGAGTTCCGCACGCAGAGCCGAGGCGGCAAGGGGGTGCGGGCGTACGGGGTGAACGAGACGACCGGGCCGATTATCGACGGTCGGATGGTACAGGACGAGGATGGGATCACGCTGATGTCCGAATCCGGCCTCATCTTGCGCACCAAGATCTCTCGTATCCCGGTGATGGGCAGATACAGCCGCGGCGTCCACATGATGGACCTCAAGGAAGGCGATGCCGTGGCCTCCATTGCGCGGCTTTTCAACGATCAAACGGAGGCCCCTGATGGCGATGGTGGTGATCCGGGCAACGAAGCGAACAACGCTGAGGAGAGCTCCCATCAGGACAATGCCTATTCAGATGACGCCGATGGGAACGGATCCGATATCTAGGCAAGCGACCGCAGTGCCAGTGAGAGGCCCCAATGTACGCGGAGCCGGTTGACAGGTCGAGGGAGTCAACGATGAGACAGAGACCAGGACACAGCGAGTTTCGCACGAGTTCAAATCAGCTCGTCGCGCTGCTCCCAGAGGGGGATGTCGATGCGCTGGCTGAAACGCTCGTTGCCTTTTCCAACGCAGACGGCGGCACCATCTATGTCGGCGTGACCGAAGGCGGTAGGCCCACTGGCGCGGTCTTCCCCGAGGACCTCGACGCCGGGGTGCAAGAGGCCGAGCTCAGATGCCGTCCGCCCGTCCCGGTCAGCTGGGAGCAACTGGAGGCCGGTGGAGCCTTTGTCTTTGTCGGTCGCGTCCGCCGCAGCCCGACCCTCCACACACTGGATGACGGCCGAGTCCTGGTGCGCACCGGGGCCGAGAACCGTGTGCTCGCCGGTACCCAGCTACAACAGATGGCGACGACTCGTTCTACGGGCGATTACGAGAGCGAACCTGTTCCGGGAGCTCATCGCGACGATCTCGACGATGAGGTGCTCCGCGAGTTTGTGGAGGTCTGGCAGGACCGTCAAGGGCGCCAGTTCACACGCCCTCTCGAGGATTATTTGGTCGAGATGGGGTGGGTGATGCGTGACGGGCAACCCACCGTTAGCGGGCTGCTGTTGTTCGGCAAGAACCCGACCGCATTCCTGCCGCGATGTGGCGTCACGCTGGTCCGCTTCCAGGGCACGGGGCTACAAAAGGCGGACGGCGGAGCCGCGTACGGCAGGCGGGTTGAGATCAGCGACCCTCTGGCGCGCACGATCAAGCGCAGCTTCGACATCCTGCAAGAGGAGACCCACACAGGCGCCGTCGTCCGTGGCTTGAAGCGAGAGGAGCAATGGACTTACCCTCCGAAGGCCATCCGCGAAGCCCTGGTGAATGCCGTCGCCCATCGCGACTACAGGCAGCAGGGTCGCGGAATTGAGATCCGTCTATTCACGGATCGACTGGAGATCATCAGTCCCGGAGGGCTGCCGGGATTCATCACATTGGACAACATCGTGGAAGAGCACTTCTCACGAAACCCTCGCATCGTCAACGGGCTCTTTCAGTGGGGCTACATTGAGGAATTGGGGATGGGTGTTGACCTAATGTATGAAGAGATGGCCACCATGGGACATCCTGTACCGACATTCAAGGCGTCCGAAGCCTCGGTCACCGTGATTTTCGAGAGCAAGTTTGACCGTCATCCTCTGCCGGCAGGCGCCGCGGATCTCACGATGAACGAACGCCAGACCAAGGCCCTGGCCTATATCAAGCAATATGGGCGCATCCGCAGCCGAGATTACCAGGAACTCTGTCCCGACGTGAGCCCCGAGACACTGCGCCTCGATCTGTCGGATCTTGTCGAACGTGGTGTCCTGCTGAAGGTCGGGCAGAAACGTGGCACCTATTACATCTTCAAGTAGTCACGCCACCAGCAACTGCAGCCACCGCGGGTAACCGTAGGCGTCCGCCGCATTCAGCTTGGGCGCGTCTGTCTGCGTCAGGATGTGTCGCGCCACGATAGTCAAGGTCTCTCTCAGAGTGCTCTCGTCACCCAACGCCTCGAATCCCAGCGTCCACCAGACGTCGCCTTGCACAAGGACCTCGGTCAGCTCCACGGAGCACTCTCGGTGTGGAGAGGTGGAACGTGGCACCACAACGAGCTTCCCACCGGGCATAACGGCATAGTTGCGCACCTGCCTGGCCTTCTGTACCGCGACCCAGGCATCCAGCGTCTCAAAGATCTCACCGTCGCGGGCGTACGCTGCCAGCCCAAACCCCCACTTCCGCCACACCTCGACTGTGCCTGAAGCACTATCGGCGAAGGTGGTGACGACCCCCTGGCCGAAGCGCTGCTTCACCTCGATACGACCCTCGCGAAACTTGATCCCCAGGCCGTCGGTATCCCGCACGATCAGATAGTGATCGACCCGCGATGGCTGCGGCTCCGGCCTCGGCGATTCCGCGGAGAACCAGGCACCGATGCTCTCCGGGATCGGTCCGGGGGAGAACCACCTGACTTCGGCCGTAGCCAGCATCAAGCTGTTGCCCTTGCCATACGTCTAGCTCTCATCCTCGGGGACGATGTCTGCCAGGGCACCGACTTCGCCCGCGTCGAACCAATCCTCAATCAAGTGGAACGAAATCGAGTACCGTGAGGGCAGCCCAAGCGTGCCCGCGACTAACCCGTCGCGGATCGATGTCCGCGTGAACCATCGCGCATCCTCAAGCTCACCATCGTTCCGTCGGATCTCGGCGCTTGCCGCTTGCGCCGTGAAACCTACCATCAGCGACTGTGGGAAAGGCCACGGTTGTGACGAATGATAGGCCACGCCACGTATGGTGATGCCCGCCTCTTCGAAGACCTCACGCGCGACCGCGGTCTCCAGGCTCTCACCCGGCTCCACAAAGCCGGCGATGTTGGAATACCGGCCTTTCGGCCATCGTGCTTGCCTGCCCAGGAGACAGCGGTCATGGTCGACGACGAGCACGATGATAGCAGGATCGACACGTGGAAAGTGTATCTCCCCACAATCGGGATTCTGACAACGCAGCAGGTATCCGCCCTCCTCGCTTCGCAAGGGATTGCCGCAGTGGCTGCAGAAGCGGTGCTGCCTGTGCCAGTGCATCATCGCTTTCGCCTGTGCCGCCAGGGCCCCCTCCTCCGGGTCGAGGAACAGTGCGGCACCTCGTAGATCGTCGAATCGACCGATCCGGTGGTCCCGGTCTGCCTGTGCGTCGCAGTCATCCCCAATCCCAATGCCGAAGTAGACGGTTTCGCCAAGGCGTCCCAGCAGGACAGTGTCGATCTCGGAACTCGGGCACTGGTGTCGCAGCGTCTCTATCTCCTCGAATCCAGGGGTCCTGAGGTGCGCTGACCCATCTGCATTCAGCAGTAGCTGGTCGTGCCAGACCACGACGAACCGGGTCGCAGCATTCGATAGAGCCTGCTCCATCCAGGCTTGGTCTAGCCGCTGCGCATGCACTCGGTCAATCGCATGGGAGACGAAGGCGTTTCTCTGAGCACGTACAAACGAATCCATCCTATCTCAACACCTCTATAGCACACTCGCGGATCGAACGTCATCGAAGTATACTGGGGGATGTAGCCGGGTCAACGCTCGCTGCATCCCAGGCCATCGCCCGTGGGACATGCGGTAGCCACATCTCGGGAAAGGACTCACTTGGTTTCCTATGGCTTCCAAACCAGGACACGCGAACTTTCTGACTGTAGCACTGGTTCTACTATGTACCTGTCTCACGATGGTGCTCATCGCACTGGTCGTCCGGATCAGCGAACTGGCCTCCGGGATGACGATAGTGGAAGCACGGGGCTCGACCCGTATCGTCACACCAACCCCACAGCCTACGGCGCCGAGCCTTACACCAACCGAGACATCGACCCCCACAGAGACTCCCACCCCAACGGCAACACCCACACCGACCGCGACGTGGACGCCTATCCCTACGCCCACGCCGACGTCAACGCCGACACCCATACCGACACTCACCCCTACGCCGCTCCCTGTGTTGCGGCCGACTGCCGTGAATGTGGGCATCCTGCCGACACAGCCTGCGTCGGTGACCTACGCCATACCGACGGCAGTGCCGCGCTACCCCATCTCAGAGGAAGCACTGACGGTTGTGCTCTTGGGGAACGACCAGCGACCGGATTGGGACCACTGGAATACCGATGCGATCCAGTACGCGATCATCTATCCGAAGATTCCTTCGGTGGCCCTGATCTCGATCCCCCGTGACCTCTACGTCTACATTCCCCAGTTCTATATGAGCCGGGTGAATACCGCCCACATGTATGGGGAGGTGAACAACTTCGACGGCGGCGGCTTTGGTCTTCTCAACCAGACCCTGCTCTATAACCTCGGGATCACGGCCGACTACTATGCTATGGTCAACTTCGATGGCCTCCAGGGGATCGTCGACACCCTGGGCGGCATTGACGTGCCCGTGCACTGCCACATCGAGGACTACTGGCCCACGCCGGACGAGAACGGCGAGTTCCATCGCATCGCGCTTGAGCCCGGCATCCAGCATATGAATGGTGAGTTGGCGCTCTGGTACTCCCGCACCAGGAAGACGACCAGTGTCTTCAACCGGGAGGAGCGTCAACAGCAGGTCTTGGAGGCCATCTGGCAGAAGGCGCGTGAGGGCGGCCTCCTGCAGGCTGTCCCCGCACTCTACAACCAATATGGCGAGATGGTGAGGACCGACTTGGGACTAAACCAGATCATCTCGCTGGCGCTGCTTGCCGCGCAGATGGAGCCGTCCCAGGTGACTATGTACAACATAGGCCAGACAGAGGTTGTCCCATACGTGACGATCTACGGTGGAAACGTCTACCTGCCGAAATGGGAGGAGATTGCGCCGCTGATCGATCGCGCGATGCTGCCGCCTTCACCGAGCCGGGCAGCCCTGGCTTCCGTGAACGTCGAGATTTGGAACGGATCGGGCCACGATCAATGGGACCTGCTGGCGGCAGACACCCTTTATCAGTATGGCTTTACCCCGATCCTGGGAACGACGGATGGGCAGAGTTATGCCCAAACGGCGATCCAGGTCTTCGGCGAGTATGCAAAAGGCAGCGGGGTCACGGCGGTCGAGGAGATTTTCGGGGTCGACGAAGCTCAGGTCAGCTATCTGGGCGTCGCTAACAGCGACATCAGGCTACGACTCATCCTCGGAGCAGATTACCAGCCGTGCCGGTGATGCATTCACAGCGCGGGGAGATGCGAGAGAGGTAACATTTTGACCCTTGAGCAAGATGAGACAATGGAGTTCGCCAATCAGCGCTTGATCGTGGCGCTGGAGTCGTTGGCTGAGCAGGACACCCCGGACAGGCGAGTTGCCTTCTACACGGCCCTCCTCAGCAGTAATATGATCCTGCCTGCGCCGGAGGACGTACGTCCTCGCAGACGAGGGGGTCCTCGCCGACGAAGCCGCCTTCGCGGACGAGGATGACGGTGACAATACTGAGGATGTCACTCTAGCCGAGGACATTCCCCTCTTGGTTTTCGGCAACGACGCAGGCGAACCGGTGCTCATCGCATTCAGTGACGAGGACACCGCGCTCGCGTGGGGCCCCGATAGAACGGCGTTCATCGCACTCCGTGGGCTGGACCTGCTCCTGATCGCTGTCCAGAATGGGATCGCAGAACTGGTGCTCAATCCGGGAAGCCCGACTTCGCGGCGCATTCCCAGATACGAGTTCGAGGCCGTCGCCCTTGGCCGCTCGGTGACTGGATATCCACACCCGGAGGAAGTGGTCGGAGGTACACGCCCCTCTGCTCGTGCCGGTACGACGGTACTCGTTGCCCCGCCGGACGAAATCCCGCCTGAGGAGTGGCTGACGACCATGAGAGCGGTGCTCACGAGCTATCCCTCTGTCGAGTCGGCCTATTTCTTCCAGCTCCGCGGAATGCCGGACGGGCCGCGTCACATCATTGGGGTGGCGCTCTACGAAGGGATGACGGTCGATGCCCAGGAGCGGCTAATGGATGCGATGCTCGCGGAGATCGAGTCTTTGCTTCCCGAGGGATGGACGCTTGACTTTGTGATCCTGGATGATCCGGGCTTCCTCAAGACGGTGCAGGATACCATCGCTCCCCTCTATGACCGGGACGAGACCGGCTAGCTGCCATCTCAGTCTCGCTGGGCAGGCGGTAGCTTGGGTTCAAGATCGACGATCTCCTGCACCGGTGAGTGTAGGTCATCCCCATCCCTACCCGTAGCTCCCGCACCCTGCAGTTCAGCGACGACATCCGGCGGACAGAGCGAGATAAACATCCTCAGTCCCACGAGGATCAGGACGAGGTCGTCCACCTGGCCAATCCCGAGGAAAGCGTCAGGCACAAGATCGAAAGGTACGAGTAGATAGGTGAACACGAAGAGCGGCACCAGTTTGGTGAAAAACGGAACGCGGCTATCCCAAAGCAGCTTCCACGCCAGCCCAAACTGCGACAGAAACTCCTTCAGCCAGCCCAGCAGCTCTCTCTCCTGATCGCGAGACGACTTGTCGCGCTCGATGTTGCCCTGCTTCATAGTTCCTCCTTCGGACGGTAATTCGACAGTATTGTACACCGTAGCAGGCCGGGGACGTATGGCAACCGTCCGGCACTGGCGGACAGGCCGAGCCCATAGTAGTGATACGGAATCCGGGCGCGGCGAGTTGCACCGGCGGCGCCAGAGCGGAGGGATTCCACTTTGCGGGTGCCGCGAGCGCATCGCACGGTTCGCCCGCCACCACGTTGAAGTGGGGCGGGTTCGTGGTAGATTAAGCGTAGGTGAAATAGCATATGCCTTTCCTTATTGATGGACACAACGTGATTGCGGCGCTCCGGGATATTGACCTGGAAGACCCTGATGACGAAGCCAAGCTCGTCATGAAACTCCGCGCCTGGACTGCACGAATCCGGCGTAAGGCGATCGTGATCTTCGATGGTGGGATCCCAGGCGGACCATCACCCACACTGTCCTCTGCCGACGTCAAGGTGATCTTTGCCGCGCGTTACCACACCAACGCCGATCGCATCATCGGGGAACGACTCAAGCAATTACCTGATCCTGGAAACTGGACCGTCGTGTCGTCAGATCGTGAGGTTCTGGATGACGCACGCATGGCAGGTGCACGCGTCATCACTGCGACGGACTTCGCCGAATCTTTCGAGCAGTCCCTGGTAAACGAGAAGGAGAAACCGGAGGCCATCTCGTCAGTGGAGGTGGAGACCTGGTTGGAGATCTTCCAAGACTCGGAGGAGGATCACGTCGAGGCCCTACCTACCCCCGCCTCCGCAGCGCCCGGAACTACGCCGGCTCGAGGCGTGCGGAAGCCGCAGGGGCCTCGGCGCACGGCGTTGCCGCGCCCGATCACGGCTACTCGAACCATCGCTGAACAGATGGATGTTGAGCTTCCGCCGGATCCTGAGACCGTTCGGCCCACAGGTAAGCCCGACTTTCCGACCAAGGCTGAGGTCAATGCGTGGCTCGAGGTCTTCCACGACGACCCCAACAGCAACATACCGCCGCCGAATCTTCCCAAGCCCAAAAAGGTGGCGCCCAAACGTCCGGTTGTCAACAAGACGGGGGATCTCTCTGAAGCCGAAGTGGATACCTGGCTATCCGTCTTCGGGGATGAGGAAGACACAAAGGCAGCGAGTGGTGCTGCGGCACCACCGCAGAACGCAGACGCGCACAGAGCAACCTCGAAACTCGCCAGACATCGCGAGAATCTGGCGCCCGCGGATGACCAAACGGAACCGCAGCTGTCGAAAGATGATCTCGAGTTGTGGCATCGCCTCTTCGGCGATGGCTAGCCATCAGTTCGATCTTCGACCAAAGGAGAAGGTATGCGCGTCAAGACCCAGATCATTGTCGGAGTAACTATCGTAGCGTGGGGACTGTTGCTGCTCGTCGGCAATCTGGTGCGGATTGATCTCTGGGCCTATGTCTGGCCTCTCATCCTGATCGGGTTCGGTGTGTGGTTGCTGACCCGACGCGGCCATCCGCGCCAGGGCGCCACAACCCGGTTCGTCCTCCTGGGCGACATCCGTCGTCGAGGGGAGTGGAACGTCAGTGAGGAAGATATCATCTGCGTGATTGGAGACATGCATTTGGATCTGACCGGGGCCCGCGTCCCCTCCGGCGAGACCACGGTCCGCCTGCAGGGGTTCGTCAACGGCATCACGATTAGGGTACCGCGCGATGTAGGTGTTGCTGTCTCTTCCACAGCCTTTCTCACCAGCGCCCGAGCCTTCGGACACAAGCAGGACTTCATGCTTACACCCTATGAGTTCCGGAGCGACAACTACCTGGATGCAGATCGCAAGGTTCGGTTCGAGCTGCTCTACTTCGTCGCCGATCTGAAGATCCGGCAGTCCGATTCCACAATCGAAAACTAAGCCGGCAGCCCCGTGAGTCGGGAGATCAGCCAAGACGGCTCGAAGTCGGCGAAGTAATGCGCAAGATCATACACCTCGACCTCGACGCCTTCTTTTGTGCAGTCGAAGCCCTGCGCGACCCCTCACTCAGGGACAAGCCGTTCGCAGTGGGCGGTCTGCCCGGCCATCGCGGGGTTGTCGCTTCGTGTTCATACGCTGCTCGCCGCTACGGCGTGCACTCTGCGATGCCGACTGCCCGAGCACTGCAGCTTTGCCCTGACTTGATCGTCCTCCCCGGACATCACAGTGACTATGGGCGCTACTCACGCCGCGTCATCGCTCATCTCCACAATCTGACGGATCTGGTCGAACAGATTTCCATCGACGAAGCCTTCATCGACGTCAGTGATCTGCGCGCGCCTGCACGGCAGATCGCTATCGAGCTGCAGCAGACGATCTGGCGCCAAGTCGGACTCCCCTGTTCGCTGGGCGTCGCAACCAACAAGCTGGTTGCCAAGATTGCCAATACCGTGGGCAAGCGGTCGTCACGTAGTGGAGCGCCGCCCATGGCAATCACAGTTGTGCCGCCGGGAGAGGAGGCGGCTTTCCTGGCAGGCCTTCCGGTTACCGAGTTGTGGGGTGTTGGCCCGAAGACCGCCGCCGAACTCGAGGCCCTGGAGATTCGGTGGGTCGGCGACCTGGCGCGCTGGCCCGAAGAAGAACTGGTGCGGCGCTTTGGCAAACACGGTCACGATCTGGCACTTCGAGCTCGCGGGATCGATGACCGACCGGTCACCACAGAGCACGAGGTGAAATCGATCAGCAATGAAGTCACGTTCGAGCAGGATGTAACCGATGCCGCAGAGCTCAAACGCACGCTCTCTCGGCTTTCGGCGAACGTCGGGCGCCGGCTACGGTCACAATCGCTCGCCGGCGGGACGATCAGGATGAAACTCCGTTGGTCGGACTTCGCCACGCTAACTCGCCAGGTCAAGCTGCTGGAGCCAACTGACCGAGATGATGATATCTACCGTGCGGCCCTGCAACTGCTGGAGGACCATTGGCCCAAGGGCAAAGCCGTGCGTCTGATTGGCGTGGGCGCGAGCAGTCTCACGCAGCCGATGGAGCAGTTGCATCTCTGGGATACGTCAATCCAGAAGAGACGACGTCTGCAAAGAGCGCTGGATGAGGTGAGAGACCGCTTCGGCCGTAACGCCATCCAACGGGCCTCCGAGATCGACCCAAACGACCCTCACTCTTGAGGCTGCACAGACGAGCCGGGGGGCTTGGTGCTCTGGCGTTGTGTCCCTGCCCGTTCAGCGACCGGGCCGGTAGCTAACGTCGGACAGCAGACGCAACAACGTCTGGGAGTCGTTGCAGTCCATCATACGGGCACGATCTCGTCGAGCGACCCCTGACGTTGGCAGATAAGCTCGCAGATGCTTGCGAAACTGGTGGACGCCGCGGTATTCCCCGTGGAACGCGACCATCATACTCAAATGTTCCTGAATCAGCGGCACGCGTTCCGGCCACGGTATCTCATCACGGTGCCGGCCTTCGAAGATCCACATGTTGCCGATCGCGCCTCTACCGATCATCACGCCATCGCAGCCTGTGACCTCCAGGACCTTGCCGATATCCGAAGCTGTCCGCACATCACCACTGGCGAGCACAGGGACCGCGACGGCACGCTTCACTTCGGCGATTGCACCCCAATCTGCCCAGCCCTCGTAGCCCTGAACGGCAGTTCTCCCGTGGACCGCGATCAGGGCCGCACCATTGTCTGCAAGGGCCTGCGCGACTTCAAGATAGTTAAGGGACTCTGCATCCCACCCGAGCCGGATCTTTCCGCTGACGGGCAGATCGATGGCCTGGGTAAGTCGGGCGAAGAGGCGGGCGATTCCCGCCGGGTCTCGCAGGAGGGACGCTCCGGCGCCGGATCCCGCGACCTTGGGCGTGGCACATCCGAGGTTGATGTCGATCGCGGTCATTCCGAGCGATGCAACCTTGCGCGCTGCCTCGACAATCACCGTGTCATCGTTGCCGAACAACTGGCACACGACCGGGAACTCGTCGGGGTGGAAACGCAGCATCTCTGCCGTCGCAGGATTCCCGAATGGCCCCGGACCATACACGATGGCATTTGAGGAGAGTAAGCCTGTATAAACCAGGGCCGCCCCAAAGCGACGACATAGACGACGGAACGGCTGGTCGTTGTAGCCCGACATAGGGGCAAGGACGACCGGCGCCGCGATCGAGGTCGGACCCAACTGAAAGGCCGGGAGTGCCGGCATTGTGCTCTGCGTCGCGTGGTACTGCGCCTGTTTCTCCATGATGGAGCGCATTCTACCACATCGTGCAACCTTCCGGGAAGCTCGGAGCTTCCCGGAAGGTATCCTCATGCCTGTATCAATACTGATTCTCCTGAATTGACAGGCTGAGAATATGGGGTAGAATGCCCTTAGTTTGGGAAACTTGATGATGCGACAAACAATCTATCTGCGAGGAACCAAGAAGCCGGACCGCTAGGTCCGGATACTCGTGTTAACGCAGGACACAACCGGCCCTAGCTGCAAGCGCACAGGGTCGGTTTTTTGCTACTTAGGGGGCAGGATCTCTATGGCTGCAGAACATGCAGGTCGGCTCAATCATATAGATAAGAAGTACAAGCGCAGCAAGCCAGACGCCGGGTCTGGATAGCTGTGTTTGGGGCGAGATCCTACCAAGACACCAGCTTCCGGGCCCAGGCCTGCAAGCTGGTGTTTTTTGTTGGTCATAGAAGAGGGGGCTAGGAAAGAGATGCCACTGGACGGATTTCACATTATCGAGTCGACGTTACGCGAAGGAGAGCAATTTGTGGGAGCCAGCTTCACCACCGAACAGAAGCTGGAGATTGCACGGCTTCTTGACGCCTTCGGAGTGGAGTGTATCGAGCTGACCTCTCCCTTGGCCTCGCCCCAGAGTTTCGAGGACGCGAAAGCAATCGCTGCACTGGGCCTCAAGGCCAAGGTCCTCACCCACACACGATGTCGTATCGACGACGCGCAGCGTGCAATTGACACAGGCGTCGACGGCGTCGATGTCGTCATCGGCACGTCATCGCTTCTGCGACGGTTCAGCCACGGCAAGGAGATCGCTGAGATCACCGAGATGGCGCTCAACGTCGTCGAGTTCATACGCAACCAGGGCGTTGAGGTGCGTTTCAGCACCGAGGACTCGTTCCGCAGCGAGCCCGACGACATCTTCAGGGTGTACGAGGCAGTGGATGCCATCGGCGTGAATCGCGTTGGCATCGCAGATACGGTCGGCGTTGCGACGCCGCGCCAGGTCTACGAGTTGGTCAGCGAGCTGCGCCGGCGCGTGTCGTGCGACATCGAGTTTCACGGTCACAATGACGCCGGCTGCGCCATCGCCAATGCCTACGAGGCACTGGACGCCGGGGCAACCCACGTGGATACCTCGGTGCTGGGCATTGGCGAACGCAATGGCATCACACCACTGGGCGGCCTCATCGCGCGGCTCTATGCGATCTCACCTGCGCTGGTGGAGAAGTACGATCTGCCGCTGCTGCGCAAGATCGACAACACCGTGGCCCAGATGGTGGGTGTGGACATCCCCTTCAACAACTACATCACCGGCATCACGGCATTCACCCATAAGGCGGGTATTCACGCGAAGGCGATCCTCAATAACCCCGAGACGTACGAGATCCTTAATCCACAGGCCTTTGGCCTCACGCGCTACGTGAGTATCGCGCATCGCCTGACAGGTTGGAACGCGATCAAGAATCGCGCCGAACAGCTCGGACTTGGCGCTCAGCGATGATGCGCTGAAGTCCATCACCGAACACATCAAAGCGCTTGCCGACGAGAAGCAGCTCTCCCTCGGCGATGTGGACAGCCTGCTTCGGCGCTGGGCGAACGGGAAGAAAGCTATCAGCGATCAGCCATCAGCGGTTGGCGAACAAGAGCAAGAAGGACGAAGTAAGGAGTAAGCAACAGCCCGATGGGCCTTACTCCCTACTCCGTACTTCCTACTGCTGTTGCTTGCTGACTGCTGATCGCTGAAAGCTGATAGCTATTAGCTCCGGAAAGGAGACATCCGATGGCACAGACACTGAGTGAACAGATCCTGTCCCACGCTGCGGGGCGGGAGGTGAAGGCCGGCGAACTCGCAGTCGTCGAGGTAGGCCGCGCAATGACGATCGATTCGATCGCGCCGGAGCTGATCGATGTTCTGCAGGATCAGCTCAACGTCTCGCAGATCCCGCATCCCGAGCGCTGCGCGATCTTCATCGATCACGTGGCGCCCGCCTCCAACCTCGCCACGGCCGAGGGCCAGGTGCGCGCGCGACGTTTTGCCCGCGAGCAAGGCATCGAGGCATTCTACGACGCAGGCCGGGGCATTTGCCACCAATTGATGGTTGAGGAACATCTGGTCGCACCAGGCGAGGTCGGGATTGGCTCAGATTCACACAGCACGACCTATGGCGCGGTCGGGGCCTTTGGTACGGGCATGGGGACGACCGACGTCGCGCTGGCGTTCGCCACCGGGCGGACGTGGCTCCGCGTTCCCGAGACGGTCCGCGTCGACCTCGTCGGCGATCTCGCACCGCAGGTGGACGCCAAGGACCTCGTGCTGCACCTGCTGAGTCGCGTTGAGGCAGATGGCTTCACCTACCAGGCCGTGGAGTATCACGGGGCGCACGCCCTTTCCCTCGGCTCGCGTATGACCCTGTGCAGTATGTCTACCGAGATGGGGGCCAAGGCCGGCATCGTGCCGCCCGATGACCTCACGCGCGCGTATGCGCCGGTGCCTGACTGGTTAGGGGTGCAGGACGGCGCTACCTACCAGGACCGGTTCAGCGTCGATCTCAGCCGGATAGAGCCCTCGGTGGCCTGTCCCCCGAAGGTCGACAACGTGCAACGTGCACGGGATCTTGACGACGTCCACGTGGACCAGGTCTTCCTCGGGACGTGCACCAATGGTCGCCTGCAGGACCTGCACGCTGCTGCGGAGATCATACGGGGTCGCCACGTCGCGCACGGTGTGCGCATGATCGTCATCCCGGCGTCTCACGCCATCCTACAAGCTGCCACGGAAGATGGCACCTTGGCTACGTTGCTTGCCGCCGGCGCGACGATCGGGCCTCCCGGCTGTGGCGCCTGCATCGGCAGACATCTGGGCGTGCTGGGCTCCGGCGAGGTCTGCCTGTCGACCGGCAACCGCAACTTCTCCGGACGTATGGGCTCGCCGGATGCCCGGATTTACCTCGGGTCGCCACAGGTCGCCGCTGCTACGGCGATTCGCGGCGTCATTAGCGATCCTCGCGACATAGCCTAGAAGGAGAGAAGACCATGAACCGCATCTGGCTCTTTGGTGACGACATCGATACCGATCAGATCATTCCCGGGCGCTACTCGCCCTACATGACGTCCGAGGAGAACCTGGCGACCTATGCTTTTATCGAACGGCGACCGGAGTTTGCGCCGAACGTGCGGCCCGGCGACGTCATCGTCGCAGGCAAAAACTTCGGCTGCGGCTCCTCCCGCGAGTATGCCCCACGTGCCCTGGCAAAGTGCGGCATCGTGGCCATCATCGCGCCCAGCTTCGCGCGGATCTTCTTCCGGAATGCGATCAACCTGGGTATCCCGCTCTTCGAGGCCGATCTCACAGGCGCGGTCATCGACGGGCAGGCAGCGGAACTGGACCTGGAGCACGCGCAGCTCCGGCTCGAGGACAACGCTATCGACCTGCCCAGGCCGCCGGCCTTTGTGGCTGATATCCAGGCAGAGGGCGGCATCGTCGCCTATGTCCAGCGCACCCATCGCTTCCCCGGAGAGGTCGATGGGTGACGTACTCAGGCTCTGCGTCATCGAGGGTGACGGCATCGGCCACGAGGTCATTCCCGCGGCCGTGGAGATCCTCCAGGCGACAGGTCTGAGCGTCGATCTGCATCCTGCCCAGGCAGGATGGGCATGTTTCCAGGAGCACGGGACCGCGCTGCCGGCAGCTACCTTGGAGACCGCCCGGCAGTCGGACGCGATTCTTTTCGGGGCCGTCTCGTCCCCCTCACACAAAGTGGCGGGCTACAGCAGTCCCATCGTAGCACTCCGGCGAGAGCTCGATCTCTTTGCCAACCTGCGGCCGTCCCACTCGTGGCCACTGCCCACGTCGCGGCCCGACATTGATCTCTTGATCGTTCGCGAGAATAGCGAGGGGCTCTACGTGCGACGTGAACGTCGCCAGGGCGACGAGGCCGTGGCCGAGCGCGTCATCACCCGGCAGGGTTCGGCGCGCGTCACGCGGGTGGCATGCGAGTGGGCCATGCGCCGTCGCAAACACCTCACCATCGTCCACAAGGCAAATGTCCTCCCGGAGACCTGCGGGCTATTCCGCCGGACTGCTCTGGAGGTCGCAGCCGGCTATCCGGGGCTGACCGTGGACGAGATGTTGGTCGATGCGATGGCGCTGCAGTTGGTGATGCACCCCGAGCGCTTCGACGTGATCGTGACGACGAACATGTTCGGCGACATCCTGTCTGACGAGGCTGCGGGCCTCGTCGGTGGGCTTGGCCTGGCGCCCTCGGCCAACCTGGGCGCCACCAAAGCACCGGCACTCTTCGAGCCGGTCCATGGATCAGCGCCGGATATCGCCGGGCGCGGCATCGCGAACCCCCTCGCAGCCTTTCTCGCCGTGGCGATGCTGCTTGAGCACATCGGTGCACAGGACCACGCACAGAAGGTACGCACAGCCGTGGCGGATGTCATCCAAGACGGGCCCCATACCCCGGATCTGGGGGGCGACGCAACGACGACAGAGATCACGCTTATGGTAAAATCGTATGTATCAGCCTAGAGTAGAGGAGAGACCCCATGTTTGCAGAGTGCCCTGAATGCGGTGCGGAGATCGAATTGAGCGAGGACACCATCCTCCACGAGATCGTGGTGTGCCCCGACTGCGGCGTTGAATTGGAAGTCGTGGAACTTGACCCACCGACGGTTGCTCCGGCGCCCGAGGAAGAGGAAGACTGGGGCGAGTAAGATGGCCGCCAAAGTAGGCATCCTGCTCTCCCGCGTCCGCGTCGAGGAAAAGCTGCTGATCCAGGAGCTGGACGCCCGCGGCGTGGACTATGACACCATCGATGACCGGCAGGTCATCTTCGACATCCAGCAGAATGGATGGCAGGACTATGATGTGATCCTTGAGCGGTGCATCAGCCACTCCCGGGCCCACTATGCCCTGCTGCTCTATCGCGACTGGGGCATTCCCACGGTCAACACCTATGAGGTGGCGAACACCTGCGGCAACAAGCTGCTCACGACCAGCGCGCTGGTCCGCGCCGGTGTGCCGACGCCCAAAACCAAGGTCGCCTTCACGCCCGAGTCGGCGCTGGAGGCCATCGAGGAGTTGGGCTATCCGGTCGTGCTCAAGCCGGGGGTGGGCTCGTGGGGACGCCTGCTCTCGAAGATCAACGACCGGGAGGCCGCCGAGACCGTGCTCGAACACAAGCAGGTGCTCGGCTCCTACCATCATTCGATCTACTATATCCAGGAATACGTGGCGAAGCCCGGGCGCGATATCCGCGCCTTTGTCGTGGGCGACGAGACGATTTGCGCGATCTACCGCTCCTCCCCGCACTGGATCACCAACACCGCGCGGGGCGGCGCGGCGAGCAATTGCCCGGTCACGCCCGAACTCAACGAGCTGTGTCTGGCAGGGGCGAGGGCCGTCGGCGGCGGCGTGTTGGCCCTGGACGTCTTCGAGGATCCGAATCGTGGGTTGCTGGTCAACGAGATTAACTATACAATGGAGTTCCGCAACAGCATCGACACCACCGGCGTGAACATCCCGGCGAAAGTGATCGACTACACGCTGCAGGTTGCGGAGAGCGGGGTTTGAACGTTCGCACGTTGACACGTTGGGAAGCTGCCCGCCGGTAACGCTATGACGACCCACACGCCTTCCGATGCCCAAGCCGATGAGCTGCTGACCGGACTCGTGCGGCAGTACAGCCCATCGACCCAGGAGCGGAACGCCGTGGATTACCTGGTGACGTGGGCACAGGGACTCGGGCTTGACGCCGAGATCGACGCCGCGGGCAACGCCGTCATCACCATCGGAGCCGGCGAGTTCACAATCCTGCTGCTCGGCCACATCGACACGGTGCCCGGGTTCATTGACGTGCGGCGCGAGGGCTCACTCCTCTTCGGGCGCGGTGCCGTGGACGCGAAGGGCCCGCTGGCCACGTTTGCGGTCGCTGCGGCGCGGGCAGCTATCCCCGAGGGGACGCGCGTCGTCGTGGTCGGTGCTGTCGAGGAGGAGGCCGCGACGTCCAAGGGGGCCAGATACTTGCTCTCGCGGCTCTCGCCCGACGCCGTGGTCATCGGCGAACCCAGCGGATGGGATCGTCTGACGGTGGGATACAAGGGGCGGCTCCTCGTCGATTACACGCTGGAAAGGGCCATCGGCCACACGGCAGGGCCCGATGCAGGCGCGTGTGATGAGGCCTTCACCTTCTGGAAAGAGGTGCAGGCGCTGGCAGCCACGCACAACCAGGCGCACCCGCGTATGTTCGACCAGGTGAGCCCATCCCTGCGCAAGATGCAGTCACATACCAACGGTTTCGTCGAAACGGCCGAGCTCACCTTCGGCTTCCGCCTCCCGCCTGAGCTCGATATCGATCGGTTCATATCGCAGGTGTCGGGCCAAGCCGGCGATGCCCGGCTGAGTTTCCGGGGGCGAGAGTCGGCCTACCACGCGCCGAAGAACACGCCCCTGGCGAGGGCGTTCATCAGAGCGGTCGACGCCGAGGGCGGGAGGGCACAGTTCAAGATCAAGAGCGGGACGTCGGATATGAACGTGGTCGGCCCGGTGTGGGCCTGCCCCATCCTGGCCTATGGGCCCGGCGATTCGCGGCTGGACCATACGCCGAATGAGCACATCGACCTGGACGAATATCATCGCGCCATCGCCGTGCTCACGCGGGTTCTCCGGAACGTTTGAACGCTTGCCCCGGCGTGTAGTAGGCCGGGGTTCAAACGTTTGAACGTGTCAACGTTGACCACAGGAGCATCTATGGGTACGAGTCATTATGATGTCGTCATCGTCGGTGCCGGGCCTGCGGGGATCTTTGCCGCGCTGGAGCTCAGCAAGTCCCCGGGATTGCGCATCGCGATCCTGGATAAGGGACGCGACATCGACAAGCGCCACTGCCCGATCCGCGAGGGCAGCCCCGAATGCAACCACTGCCGGCCCTGCGCGATCCTCGACGGTTGGGGCGGCGCCGGCGCCTTCTCGGACGGCAAACTGACGCTCTCGCCCGCCGTGGGCGGCCATTTGGCCGAGATCCTGGGCGAGGGACGGGCCGCGGAGCTCATTGGCGAAGTAGACGCCGCCTATCGTGGCTTCGGCGCCCCGGACGTCGTGCACGGCACCTATAGCGATGAGATCGAGGCGCTCGCCAAGCGGGCCTCGCTGGCCGGGCTGAGCTTCATCTCCGTCCCGATTCGCCACATGGGCACCGAGCACTGTGTGGACATCATGCGGCGGATGCGCGACGCACTTCTCGACCGTGGCGTCGAGATCAAGATGCGCACACCCGTCGCCGAGATCCTCACCGAAGACGGCAAGGTCATCGGCATTCGCACCGAGGCAGGGGACGTGCTCTCGGCGGAGTTCGTTGTGGTTGCGCCGGGCCGCGAGGGCGCCGGTTGGCTCGAGACCACGGCGCGGGCGCTGGGGCTATCGCTGGAGCGCAATCCGGTGGACCTGGGGGTGCGGGTTGAGATCCCCGCGGCGGTCCTCCAGCCGATCACCGACCTGGTCTATGAATCGAAGTTCGTCTACTACTCCAAGGCCTTCGATGACAAGATCCGCACCTTCTGTATGTGCCCCTACGGGGAGGTGAGCACGGAGTTTGCCGGCGACGTGATGACCGTGAACGGCCATTCCTTCGCCGACCACAAGACGGCGAACACGAACTTCGCGCTGCTGGTCAGCAAGAGCTTCACCGAACCCTTCGACGACCCCATCACCTACGGCAAGAGCATCGCGCGGCTGGCCAATCTGCTCAGCGGGGGCATCATGGTCCAGCGCCTCGGGGATCTGGAGTCCGGGCGCCGCTCGACCCACGAGCGGCTCTCCCGCTCCTTGGTCACGCCCACCCTGCCCAGCGCGACGCCGGGCGACCTGAACTTGGTGCTGCCCTACCGCTACGTGGCCAACATCCTGGAGATGCTCCACGCGCTGGACGAGATTGCGCCGGGCGTCGCCTCGCGACACACGCTGCTCTACGGCGTCGAGGTCAAGTTCTACTCCAACCGCCTGAACCTCACCCGCGACCTGGAGACGGAAGTCGGGAATCTCTATGCCTGCGGGGATGGGGCAGGCGTCACCCGGGGCCTGATCCAGGCCTCGGCGGCAGGCGTCGTCGCCGCACGTGCCATCCGGCGACGCATGACAGCGTAACCTACCTTCCGGGTTGCTCACGCCGTCCGAGGCGCGGACGCCGTCCGAGGCGCAGACGCCGTCCGAGGCGCGGACGCCGTCCGAGGCGCACAACCCGGAAGGCCAAAAAGCCACAAGGAGTCGGGATGCAAGCAGACCCGTCAGCCGTGCTCGATTCTGTCCGAGACCTTCTGCGCTGGGGCTCGATCCTGCTCGGCGCGCTTGGCTTGCTGATCGCCTTGTGGGTCGTCGTGCGAGGGCTGACCCGGCGCTGGTGGCGCGAGGTCGAAGGGCTGGCGACCGAGCTTCGCGACACGACCGCCCACCTCGACGCGGATCTGGCCCGCCTCGAGGCCGAGGCCACCCTCTTCCCCCGCGACACCCCCGCCCCCTATGCGACGGCGGCAACACAGCTCTACGAGAAGCTGGATCGGGCAGACACGATCGCCGCCGACCTTGCGAAGGTGGCTGCTCTGAACCTTGCGAAGGTTTCGGAACCTTCGCAAGGTTGGATGGAGCCACCTTCGCAAGCTCCAAGTCCCAACGCCTGGCACCGTCTCCGCTTCCTCCTCGTCCGCGAGCCCAACGCTGCTCGCCAGGAGCGATCCCAGCTCCGCGCCGCGTCGGTGCAGGCAAAGTCCCTCCGGAAGGAGATCGACGCGGCCGGCGCGCTGCTCAAGGAACTACGCGAGAAGCCTCTCGCGACAGCCAGGAAAGCTCGCGAGCTCCGGTCCACGCTCGAGACGGCGCTCGGGCTCGTGGCAGAGCTGCAGAAGGGCGGCGTCCATGGCGAGCGCCTGGACGACGTCCTCATCAAGCTGCAGAGCTGGAAGGCGCAACTCGCGTCGCTGCCGGCCTACCTCGTCTCCGGTAAGGAAAGTCAGATCGCGCGCCTGGCCCAGCCGGCATCGATCGTGATGGCGTGGCGGACGCTCTCCGCGCTTGAACCTGCCGCCCGCGAGCGCGTGGCCGATCTGACGCGCTGGCAGAGCGCCCTGGCAAGCGTCCCGGCCGAACTGGAGCAGATGAACCAGACCGTGGCATCGGCCACGACGTGTCTGGCGCAGATCCACCCTTCGATCGATACCGGTGCCCTTCGCGAAGCCTGGACGATTACGTCGGACCGGGCCCGCGACCTCGACGCCTGCTATGAGTCCCCCACCCTTGACGATCTCGATGGACTGGACCGGCTGGGCGCCGTGACGCAGGAAGCCAACCACCTGGTCGCACAGCTCGCCTCGTTGGAGGCGCTGCGCGGGTCGCTGGAGGAAAAGTTCGCCCAGGACAGGGACCGCCTCGACGAGTTGGAGCGCCAGCTCCGGCAGCTCGCGGATGCCGGTCGCTATCCCCTGGACCGCGTCCCCTTCCAGGGAGAGCTCGACCGGATCCGGCGCCAGCTCACGGCCCTGGGGGGTACCTCGCCCCCTGCTCCCGAAGCAACGCCCGCACCGCGCACGACCGCCCAGATGGAATCGGCCCTGGCCTCTGCTCAAGTCATCGACCAGCAACTACGCGGCCTCACGACGCGCCTCGCCGAGGCCCGTGAGGACCGGCGGCGCCTGGTCGAGCTTCTCGATTCCGAAACGCGGCCGGGTGCCGCGGCCCAGGTCGACTGGCTGGTGTGGGCGCACGATCTGCACGCCCGCACGCGCGGCTTCGACGAAGCCAACTGGACCTCGGGGCCGCGCGCCAGCACCGACGAGGACCTGCGCGTGCCGCAGATCCTGGCCGATGCGGAGGCCCTGAACCACCGGCGGGGGCTCTGGATCCCCGAGCACAAGGAGGATCTCCTGGAGCCCAGCACGCTGGCCCGCCGCGTGCGCGAGGTCCAGGCCATCTTGACCGATACCGAGGCCTTCCAGAATCGCCTCGACAGGATCACGCGCCTGCTGCAGCGACTGCAGCAGACCGAGGAGCGGGTGAAGGCGGACCTGGAGACCGCCTACGGCGCCCTCGATCGCCTGGAGATCGTCGCAGCCGGGATCCTTCCCGCGGCGCTCTCCGAGGAGGACAACCACTGGTCCGAGATCCGGGCGTACCTGAGCCAGGGATACGACCTCGATGCCGCGCTCGACGCGCCCGCGCAAGGGACCGTGTGGGAGAAGGCTGTGGCGGTCGCCGATTGGATCGCGGCGTGCTTGGCGACCCTCGGCGACTGGCACCGGGTGCTCCAGCGAGAGCTCGATGCAACCCGGACGTCGCTCACACAGGATCTTGGCGAGCTGAGCGCGGTCGCCCCCTTTGACGACGAGCCCTCCGTCGTCGAGGGCCGGAGAGTCCTGGAGCTCGCGGCATCCTCCGCGCGCAGCAAGGCCACGCCGGACGCAGCCGGACTCACCACACTCAGCGCGGAGGTCGCGGACCGGCTGCGCACGCTCGCCCAGATTGACAAGGCCCTGGCGGATCTGGCATCATCGGTGCTCACACCGCTTGCCGAGCCCGTGGACCACTGGCACATGGCCCAGCAGGAGGCCGAGGCCGCCTACCGCCAACTCCAGCGGCTGGAACTCCAATCGGCGCGGCAATGGCCGCCCGTGAGCTGCGACACAGCGTCGGTCAAGGCACAGCTCGACCGGGCCGCCGAGGCGCAGGCCACGCTCGCCGAGAAGGGCAGCACCATCAAGCAGGTCCTGAGCGAGATCCGCGACCTCACCGAGCGCTATCGTCGCGCCATCGCCCTCGTCGAGGCAAACACCCAGGCATACACCTCGCTGCGACCCGAACTTGACGCGATGCTGGAGCAATTGGAGACGTGGTGTAACGCCCTGGAGAGCTACCGGCAGCGCCACGAGGACGATCCCGCCGTCGTCGCCGCCATCCGGGCCCGGCTGGACGAGATCGAGAACGCCTCAACCCAACTGCAGACCGACTGGGACAAGGCTGCGGGCCTCGTCCCCGGAGACGAAGCCCGCAAAGCCCTTGACACCCTCTGGCGCCGTGCCCACCGCGACGTCCCCGTCGGCGCGGGCATCAACGTCATCCCCACGGATGGGTGGAGGCCGGACGTTAGAACGTTTCCACGTTGGAACGTTGCCACGTTTGCACGTTCCCGCCTAGGGAGTTCATACACTCCGAGTCGAATGCGCAGCGGCTCGAACTCCCTTCGAGCCGCTCGCATAGCTAAGACTTGTGCGGTGCCTTGTCTCTCCCCAGAAAGACAAGCAAGATGAGCGTCGAAATCGCTGCTACCGTCGAGAGAACTGATGCCCATCGTCCTCGTGGTTCTGCTGTGATTCCATCCAATTCCAGTGCTGTAGGATCACCTGAGGCGCTCACCGATACGTCATCGAAGTAGAGCCGGTCGTCTTCCCCCATAAGATAGATGCACAAGGAATACACATCATCTTCCGATGACCCTTTGGGTACGGCAATGCCATCGAGATCATCGGAATTTCCCAGGTGACTCCGGCGGAGAGATCCTGCAACCGGACGGACGTCGTTTGCTCGGTGATGCTGATGCTGTCGAAGTAGAGAGCGTTATCCTCGCCCCATAGGAAAATACACAAATAGCTCTCGGCGGCGGCCGTCAGCGGGACTGTTCCTCTCTGCCACGCCTTCGACGGCGTGTCCTCATCGACCTCCACCACAGTCGTCCACGCTCCCGAATCAACTGCGCAGTCGCTATCATCTGTGAGCGCCACGCCAATCTGCCCGGGAGACAAGCTATCAGCGCTCAGCATATAGCCTGCAACGACGAGCGTCGCGCCGGAATGACCCGCGAGGCTGACGCCTTGGTGGTACTGACTAACGGCTGTCAGGTGACCTGGTGTTGCGGATTGTTGGGTGAACCGTAGGGAGTCGTAGGGGTCTCAGAACCGCTTTCCTGCCAGTAGGTGGCGCTCTGCTCAGCACCCCCGAAGTCTTTGATCCAACCCGTTAGGCTGGAACCGGCTTCGAAGTTGCCGTTTGTAACGGCGAGCGACCCAGCAAGCACGTACACTGGAGCAGCAACCGCAAGGAGCAGACAACAGACGATCAGACACACACGACGGGGATTCATCAGCACCTCCATATAACTCACACGTGAAGGAAGGGCACCTCATCTATTGTACAATGAATCATGTTTCGATGCAATATGCAAAATAGACTCATTCAGTAAGGAATCAGTTATAGATGCATCATCCCCTCACAACTCGTGCAGCCGCCTTCGGACCATTGACCTGAGTGCCGAATAGCGCTACCATAGAGTCACGATATCCGGACGTTTCAACGTGCTAACGTTCCAACGTTCAAACGGAGGTGTCTTATGCCCCCCATCCAACGCTTCGAGGACATCCAAGCCTGGCAGACCGCGCGCGAACTGACGCGGCGTGTCTACACCCTGTCAAACCAAGACCGTTTCTCGCGCGACCGCGGCCTGAGCGACCAGATCCGCCGCGCCGCCGTCTCCATCATGTCCAACATCGCGGAGGGTTTCGAGAGCGAGGGCCAAGCCTGATTG
>CAVZIC010000012.1:0-33874 GCA_963775195.1 uncultured Chloroflexia bacterium | reverse complement strand
TCCTGCCAGCTCACCCATAACTGCCAGTCTCTCTTGACGGATTAGCCGGTCCTGGGCATCACGTAGTTCCTTCGTTCGAGCCTCTACGCTATCCTCGAGCTGCTCCGTGTAGTCCCGGAGCAGCTCTTCTGTCTGCTTGCGCTTGGTGATATCCCGAATCAGATGGACCGCGCCGGTGAGTTGGTTGGCATCATCCAGAATCGGGTCGACGGATATCTCCAAGACGCGGCCCTCGTACGGGAGTTCCATAGTCTCCCGTTTCAGGGACTCTCTCATACTCTCAAAGGGGCACGCCGTGATAGACCGATCCGAATTCTGCAGCAACTCCCAACAGGGCATCCCCGTCAGTTTGCCCCTGTGCGCCGGGAACAACGCCTCCATAGCACTGATTGTGCCGGACGACCCGTTGTTCCGCGTCCAGCAGACAGAGGCCGTCGGTCACGGCATCGAACGTGGTCTGCCATTCGCGGGACATTGCCTCCAAAGCCTGCTCTGTCTTGATACGCTCTGTGATGTCTCGGTCAATGCCCACGGTGAAGGGCCGGTCCTCCATCTCGATTGGGGTCGCCGAATACTCGACCACGTTCTCTTTCCCGTCTGGCCGTATCCACGAGAAGGTGCCGCGATAGGGCCGCTTGTTGCGGCGGATGTCCAGGTTCTCCTCCCGGCTCAGCACAGGCCCGACCTTACGTTGGAATGGACCGGTTTCCGAGGTCTGCCAGGAGCTCCTCACGGGTCCGGCCGGCCATTTCGGCGTAGCGCTCGTTGCAGTCGATGAGACGGTGGGAGCGGTCTGAAGGAATCTCCTCGTAGATGCTGATCCCGTCAAAGGCGTGATCAAAGATCGCCTGCAGCTTCTGCTGCGATTCTCTCAGCGCTGTTTCAGTCTGAAGTCGGTCGGCGATCTGGCGCTCCAACTGCTGATTGGCCGCACGCAATTCGCTGGTCCGTGCCTCGACCATCGACACCAGTTCACCCCGGCGCAGGACGAGCAAATAGGCGATTGCCGGCAGTCCAGCCACGATGATCAATCCTAAGATGCGATAGAGCCACAGCATCTGCTGGTACGGCTCGAATGCGCCGAAGCGGGCCGCTAGCAGGCGATCAGCTTGCCATAGTATGAGCATGAGTACGATGAGGGCGACCAACGAATAGACCAGCGCTGGTTGCCGAGTCCACCTGGAGCGTCCTGAGGTGCTGTGTTTCCGATCCTTCATTCTGCCCGCTTCAGCAAGTAGCGCTTCAACGCTGACTGCTTGATTGTGCTCGATGTCTCGCGCTGAAAACAGCAGCGTCAGCCGCCCTTGCGACGCCCTCTGCACGAGGGTTGCCACGGCTTCTTGGTGATCGTCGAGTTCGGAGAAGTAGCGCTGCTGGAACGCTTCCCACTTGTCGGGATCGTGGCCGAACCATTTCCGAAGCGCCGTGCTCGGGGCGATTTCCTTCAACCACAGGTCAGCCTGGACCTGCTCTTTTCTTGAGGCCACGCGGCCACACCCGATCGACGAGGACGCGAAACCCGTCATCGGGATCTGCTGGTTCGTAGACGCGCTTCGTCTGTAGGTCCATCATCTCACCCTTATCCCACCGTTCGCGCAATTGCCGACTGTTACCTTCACCAACGTTGGCGGAACGCACACACAGCGGTTCAGCCACGCTGGACAGGTCAGGACCGCCGGCTGTGCCGGGATGCGTCGATCAACTCTAGGCCACCGACTCCGAGCACAATGGCAGCTATCGCCCATAGCACCACGAAGCCGCGGATCGAGAGGTGCAGGTCGCCCCAGATCAGCCAAACCACGAGTGTGCTTGCCCCACAAAGGTTGATCACAAGGGCTCCGCCGATACCGAGGCCGGTGAGGCCCACGAGGCGCCGGTAGTGTTCCAGAAACAGTGCCAGGCTGATCCCGGTAAGTACGCCACCCAGGATGCTGGGATAGAAGGCACTGCTCGGGATGGGTACCCCAAGCCACTGCGTGAGAGGCTGTGGGAATAGGAGAAGCGCCAAGCCCAATACGAGGTTGACCGATGCATCGACTATTAGGAGAACTGCTCCTCGCATTGTAGCTCCTTTCACTGTACCCATATTACACCGCATTGGGCTGGTGCGCCAGACGATCGACTGCTTTCAGGAGCGTCGGAGACGCGGCAGTTAAGAGGTTAGTTTCTACCGTGGTGGGGTCAGGCTGCTTTGAAGTCCACGTCCGACTGCTCTCAGCACCAGGCCTAACAGCACGAAGGTGACCACAAACGATGGCGCCTGCAGACAGGCCTAGTCAACAGAACCCGCCGGCCCCGCCGGCGGGTCCTGTTGACTAGGCCTCTGCGCGGCTTATACTGGCGGCACTAACAGAATTTACACGAAGGACTCGATCAGGAGGTTCTGATGACGAAGGCAGGGGACAAGAACGAGCGTGCGGGCGAAGGAAAGCACGATACTGAGGCGAAGAAACCGGAGATCGAGGAGAAATCCTCGGAGACGCAGCACGCCGTGACGATCGATGGGCAGGAGATCGCGTACACGGCGAAGGCCGGGACCTTGATCCTGAAAGACGACGAGGGCAATCCGAAGGCCTCTATCTTCTACGTCGCCTATACCAAGAATGACGTGGAGGACGTGAGCCGGCGGCCTATCACCTTCTCATTCAACGGTGGGCCGGGCTCCTCCTCCGTATGGCTGCACCTTGGTGTACTCGGTCCGCGACGTGTCGCGATGGACGAGGATGGGAACCCGCTTCCGCCGCCCTTCAAGTTGGTCAACAACGAGTACTCGCTGCTCGACCTGACAGACCTGGTCTTTATCGACCCGGTAAGCACCGGCTTCAGCCGCGCAGCGCCCGGCGAGGAGGCCAAGCAGTTCCACGGCGTCGAGCAGGATATCCAATCCGTGGGAGAGTTCATCCGTCTGTTCACCGCCCGATCTCAGCGGTGGGAATCGCCGAAGTTCCTGATCGGGGAGAGCTACGGCACGACGCGGGCCGCGGGGCTCTCTTCTTATCTCCATGAGGACCTGGGGATCTATGTCAACGGGATCATGTTGGTCTCCGCCATCCTCAACTTCCAGAGCGCACGGTTTGTGCTGGGCAACGATCTGCCCTATATTCTCTTCCTCCCCACGTATGCAGCCACGGCCTGGTATCACAAGAAGCTGCCGGCGAACTTGCAGTCCCTCACCCTAGAAGCATTCCTGGCCCAGGTCGAGGAGTTCGCGCGTGGCACCTATAACATCGCCCTGATGAAAGGTGCGGATCTGCCGGATGAAGAACGCGCCGAGGTCGTGTCAACCCTCGCGCGCTACACCGGGCTCACCGAGACCTACGTCGAGCAGACTAACATGCGGGTCAATATCCATCGCTTCGTCAAGGAACTGCTGCGCGACCAGCGTCGGACGATCGGCCGGTACGATTCGCGGATCACGGGCATCGACCGGGATGCCGCCGGGGAGCAGCACGAGTACGACCCGAGCTATGCCACGGTCCAGGGCGCCTATACCGCTGCCCTCAATCACTACGTTCGCTCCGTGCTTGATTTCAAGAGCGACCAGTCCTATGAGATCCTTACGGGCAAGGTCCAGCCCTGGGATTACAGCAAATACCAGAACCAGTATGTCAACGTGGCGGAGAATCTCCGGCAGGCGCTGACCTACAATCCCTATCTCAAGGTCTTCGTTGCCAACGGGTATTACGATCTCGCGACGCCCTATTTTGCCACGCAGTACACCTTCAACCACCTGGAACTGGATCCGACGCTGCAGGATCACGTCTCGATGGATACTATGGGGCGGGCCACATGATGTATCTGCACCAGCCATCCTTGGCGAAGCTGAAGGCGGATCTGGCGGCGTTTGTGACGGAGGCGCTGAAGGCGGAGTAGCTGGTTAGCCGACGCTAGAGACGTGCGCTAGCATCAGGCACCGCTTACCACGGTCGTCGTAGGGACGGGCCGGTGCCCGCCGTCCGAGGCGCCCCGTCTTCTGGCGGGCGGATACCGTTGAACGGCATGCGCGCTCGTCGTGCACGCCTTCGGATCGGCGATGACGCCGCGTCCGGAGACGCCCCACCGGGGCGTCTCCACGACTTACTCAGGGATCTGTCATGGCGCTTCGGCCTATATCCCTGCCATCCGCTCATACACCGGTGCGAGCGCCCGGTAGGTCTCCTTGAAGATCTCGGTCAGCTCGGCATAGGTGGCCCGGAGGGTGGGGTCCGGGTCGATCACCTCTGCGACGGGGTTCATCTCGGTGGCCATGGAGAACCCCGGATAAAGCCCCACGGCGATGCCGCCCGCCAGGGCCGCACCCATGGAGGTCGCCTCCTCCAGAATCGCCAGGCGCTGCACCGGGATTCCGTAGATGTCGGCCATGATCTGATTCCATATTCGCCCGCGGGCTCCGCCGCCGATCAGCCGCATCGCCTCGACCTCGGCGCCCTGCGCCTGGAAGGCCTCCAGGATCAGGCGCAGGTTCATCGCTACCCCCTCCAGGACGGCGCGGATCATGTCCGACCGCGTGTGGCGGATCGTCAGCCCGACAAAGGCGCCCCGCGCGTTGGGATTCCAGTGGGGGCTGGTTCTCCCATCAGGTAGGGGAGGAAGAGCAGCCCGTTTGCGCCCGGCGGCGACTGCGTGGCCTGGGCGTTCATAAGCTCGTAGGGGCTGATCTGCAGGGCCGTCGGCACTGTCGATCTCACCGGGACAAAGCTGATCGCGCGTCCACTGGTACGAGGCACCCGCCGCCTGCATTGTACCATCGGGCATGAACATCCCGGGCACGAGGTGTGCGAAGGTGAAGGTCTTGTAGTCGGGATCGAGGATCGGCGCCACGGTCGCCAGGGCAATCCAGGAGGATGAGCCAACGTAGTTGTACGCTGATCCCTCGGCGACCACGCCGGCCCCTGCGGCGGCGCAAGCGCCGTCACCCCCGCCTATGACGACCGGGGTGCCCGCTGGTACGCCGGCTTCATCGGCAATCCCTCAAGACATGGCCGACGACGGCTGCTGGACGGTCGGATGTCGGGCAACCGCGCGGGATCGAGCTCGACGGCATCGAGTATCCGGGGCGACCAGGCACCCGTCGCCAAGTCGTAGAGGTTCATACCGGAAGCGTCGGAAGGATCGGTGACGAAAGCTCCCGTCAGGCGGGCGACCATAGCATCTTTGGCGTGGGTGAACTTGTAGGCGCGGCGGTGACCTCGGGCTGGTGATCCCGCAACCACAGGATCTTGGCCAGCGAATACGATGAGCTCAGCCGGTGGCCCGTGATCCGGTAGATCTCTTCGAAAGGAACGCGCTCGCCAACCCAGAGTGCTTGGGCCACGGCACGCTGATCGGCCCAGATGATGGCCGAGCGCAGGGGGTGTGCTTCCCGATCCAGGGGGACGCATCCCATCATCTGGCCGCTGAAGGTGATGCACGCGATGTCGCTGCCACCCACGCCCGTCTCGGCGAGGAGCCGCCGTGTCGAGTCGCAGACCGCTGCCCACCAGTCCTGGGGATCCTGCTCGGCCCATCCGGTCGCGGGATAGCGCGTCGCATAGGCGTGGAACGCGCTCCCGATGAGGACGCCATCGGCGTCGTAGAGTGTGGCCTTGTTGCCGTGGTGCCCAGATCGTGCGCGAGGATGTAAGTTGCCCATCCGCCGTCAGCCGATGATCGCCTGATACGTCAGTTGTTTGAACTGCCCCCAGATCGGATAGATGTTGTTTGGCGTATACTGGGTCATCAGGACTCCGTAGAGCGTCTCTACCGGATCGATCCAGAAGTAGGTGCTGAATGCGCCACTCCAGCCAAACTCCCCCGCCGACCCGGCTTTGCCCGAGGCCGCCACGTCCGTCAACACCTGGACGCCCAGGCCGAACCCATATCCGGCGTTATGGTCTGAGAGACCACGGTAGGTCCGCAGAGCCTCGTCGGAAGCGTGGTTGATCCTGTAGAGCTCCACCGTGGTGGGGCTGAGCAACTGCACGCCGTCGAGCCTGCCGCCGTTGCACAGCATCGACGCGAAGCGTGCATAATCCGAGGCTGTGGAGACCAGCCCCCCGCCGCCTGAGAACCAACTCGGCTTCTCCGAGCCGCGTAGCCCCGCCGGCGCGCCCACCGGCGTCAGCTTGTCGGATACGTGCCCGTAAAGGACTGCCAAACGCGGCAGCTTATCCTCTGGAGCATAGAAGCCGCTGTCGACCATCCTCAGCGGCTCAAAGATGCGCTCAGCAAAGAACTCGTCGAGTGGCTTGCCCGAGACGATCTCAACGATACGCCCCAATACGTCGATGCCGAGGCTGTAGCGCCAACTCGTGCCCGGCTCAAAAGCCAACGGTTGGGCTGCGAGGAAATCAACGATATCCTCGAGGTCGGGGCTGGCTTCGCTCGACCAGCTTGCTTCGCGCTGCGATATAGCATTGGTCGACGGGGTCGCTCGGGTCCCATCCGTAGCTCAGACCTGAGGTGTGGGTCATCAGGTGCCCGATCGTTATCGGATGAACCGAGTTCACGAGGTCGTCTTTCTCTGGTGTCGTGCGCTGGAGGACCTTCACGTCCTTGAACGCGGGGATGAACTCGTACAGAGGTGTGTGAAGGTCGAAGTGGCCTTCCTCGTAGAGCAGCATAGCCGCAACGCTGGTCACCGGCTTGGTCATAGACGCGATGCGGAAGATCGCATCGGGCTGCATCGGCTTCTGCTTCTCGATGTCCATCATACCGCAGGCCGCGTTGTGGACGATCTTGCCACGACGCCCGACGGTCGTCACGATGCCGGCGAGCTTGCCCTCGTCTACGTACTGGTTCATCAGTGCGTCGATGCGCTTCAGCCGTTCCGATCAGAATCCGACACTCTCGGGGATTCCGGTTGTCATGGGCGGCTCCTTCGTAGGTTACCGGATGGTGGTTCTGTCGTTTACTATATCTCCGACTCACGTGCCCGCTGCACAACCAATTTCAGAGCCCAATCCTCGCCGGAAGGAAGGGGCGGCAAAGCGATCTGACACCAGGCATCCGAGGTAAGTGCACCGGCGTCGTGCCAGACACCGGCCCGCGGGTCGAACCAATCTGCATTAGACCTCGGTCGGGAGCGCGCCGCGGACGACGGGCGCCTCAACGGCGTGGATGGCGTATCCTCGCTCGAAGTACAGGAGAAAGAGGTCCTTCTCGGGTGTTCTGGCCGCATAGGCCCATCCTTCATTGCCCTTGGTCTCCGCGGTCTTGCTCGGCGTCACCAGGTCCGCACAGGGCACCAGGTGTTGGTATCGGGCACTCTCCGACAGTGCAAAGGTGCGCAGATGCGCCATCTGGGCGCCGGAGCGCCACTGAGCGCCTCCCAGAGTGTGTTTTTCACCACCTCGGGCTCGATATCAGCACCCCAGATGCCTTGCGCCCCGTAGATGTGACCGGCCAATCCGCCTGAAAGGAAGCTGCCGTACATACCCGATCGACAGCCTGCATCGTCGGCCTCTGTGCCCCCTACAAAGTCGCCCTGCGACCATCCTTCATAGGTGGGCCAGCCCCGGTGGTCGGCCCATCCGGCATAGTAAGGTTCGCCGTTGAGCGCAGGGCGAGTTGGGTCGGCCTCGTGGTAGATCTCAGTGAGCAGCCAGTGACTGTCGTGGTCCCGCCAGTTGCCGATCTGGTGGAGCGTGAGCCACGACGCCTGGTCGAAGTTGATGAGCGTCGATCCGCTGCAGTTGGCCGAGCAGAGTGTGCCGAAGGGAGGCGGGCCGAACCGCTCGAAGACCCTGCCGACCGGTTCGTTATAGTCGCGTGAGGGAACCGACATCCCTACCCAGTCGAAATGGATGGGACTCAGGATACAGGCATGCGCCTGGTAGCGGCTGAGACGTACTGCACATATCGGGCATACGACTCGGGCCAGTCATAGAAGGCACGCCAGGCCGTCGTCACGTCTCGCCGCGTGACCTCGATGAAGGGTATGAAACCCTCGGCGTCGAGGTAGTCGATTTTCCTGTCCATTACCTGAAAGTACTCGGGATTGATGCGTTCGAAGTCCGGGACGACGTCCTCGTAGCCGGGGATCCGCCGGGAACTCGAAGGGCCGTCCCCCCTCGTTGTGCATATCCTTTGCGGATGAGGTGCCCGCCTGCTGCCAGGCATCTCGAATGCCGATCCCTGCGGCCTCATCGTACCAGATTCGGGCGGGCCTGCCGTCGTTGGCCCATGCAGGGAGCGCGGCAATCATCGCGATCAGGTTGTATCCCTGAGCCTTGCGGTAGCGGACCATATCCTTGAATCCCATCCCCGGCCCGACCGGCCTGCCCTCGGGTTCGTCGGTCCAGCGATGGCGATAGGTCGGCGTCGCCCACCAGGTGTCGCCGATGAGGAAACAGGGCGTGCCATCGGCATAGGTCAGCGCGTGGCCGTTGGGGGTGGGGCGCAGGAAACCGCGGCGGTTGGGGTTTCCTGCAAGCTCATCCCCTGTCCATGGTGTGGCCTCCAGATGCCCGCGCTCACCGCACAAGCCGGCGTCGGCGTGGTTGGCACCGCTGCGCCATACCCAATCGCCCGGTGCGTTTGCCACGACGCGAACCCGAAAGGTGCTTCCGCCGTCCCAGAAGCCGTAGACGCGCTTCTTGAAGTCCGGGCCCTCCAGATCTACCCATACGGGACATCCGTATACGGGTTCGCCTAGGCCTCATTAGCCGTCAGGACGATCTCAACCTTCTCCCAGACGTGAACGCGGGTTGTAGTCATAGGTGCCTCCTACTACGCTATCACGAGCTCTCTGAGCGTCCTATACGCTGCTCCCGCCTGCATCGCCATGTCGTCCAGCGAGCCTCGATTGAGATCGTCCCGTCGTAGCCGCCGAGGGCCAGCGCGTGGAAGAAACGGGAGAAATCGCAGGCCTCGAAAACCGGGGGGACGCGTGAGGTCACCGTGGCGACGTGGATGTGGCAGAGCAGCGGCGCATTCTCGACGAGGGCGTCAAAGCTGTCGCCGTCCAGGCCCCAGTGATAGGCATCCGCCAGGAGCCGCACGTTGGGATGATCTACCTCTCTCACGTACCGGGCGCCCTCTCCAACCGACGTCAACACGTTGCACTCGCCCCTGGTCGTATTCAGCGGCTCGACGACCACCGTCACCCCGTGTATTTGTGCCGGGGGCCGATCATCTTTCCGAACCACACGAGTTGGCTCCAGGCCTGCTCTCGATCGAACCCATCGGGGACCTGACGCGCCCCCCCCGATCCGAAGACGATGGTCTTCACGCCTACGGACTCCGCGCGCGCAAATGCCGTGACGGCGTAGTCCTCAAGGGCGCTCCGGTCAACCGATGGACCTGTGATCTTCAGTGAGCCGGGCACGAAGCTGTTTGCAGCAAGTGCAGGTAGGGCCGCATCCCTGATGCGAGCGAGCTCAGTCGCAAACACCGGCTCGGTCGCCAAGGGCTTCAGATGATTCTGAACGTTAAGCTCAATGAAATCGAATCCGGCATCGGCGAGAACGGATGCGGAGTCCGGATCAGCACATACGCCGTATTGCATCGTCAGCCTCCTGTGTGGCTAGCCCAGCTTCACGTCGATCTCGTCAGCTAGATCGCGGATATATGCAGCAGAGAGCCGGTAGTCCTCTTCGGACTGGAGGTGCTCGATCATGAGCGGAGTGTCGGGATCCAGTTTGTCGAGCTCTCGCAGCAACGTGCGGTAATCGAGGTTGCCCATTCCGGGACGCACCTCGTCCAGGTGGTGGTCAGTTTGGTCGAGAGCAGCGTATCCTTTCCGTGACAACTCCGGATATGGGGGCCCAGTTTGGTGAACCACTCCCGTATCAGGTCACCGCTGCTGAAGTAGCACTGCGGGCTGTTGACGACATTGACCATATCGATGTGGACACCAAAACGGTCGCGATTGACAGCCTTCAGCAGCGCCAGGTAGCTATCAGCCGTGTCGGGATACATCCAGGGCATGGGCTCCAGGGCGTAGACGCTGCGCTTGGGTTTGACGGCGTCGATGATGGTACGCACGCTCTCCACAATCGCATCGAAGGTCTCGCTCGTGAGATTGGCAGGGTGGGGTCCGTCCCACGGCTGTCCCCGCGACCCCGAGATATTGACACAGCACCGTGCGCCGACTGCATCGGCCAGGGCAAGCTGGATCTGGCACGTCTCAAGGGCGGCTCTCCGTTCGCCGGCATCGGCGCTCATTGGATTGCTCCACGCCCCTACCTCAGCGATGACGATATCGGCGTCGCCGGCGGCCTTGACGTAGGACCGGACAGTCGCGTCGTCGGCGTCAGCGCCGACCGGGCAGTACGCCGCCCGGTATCCGGCCATCTTCAGTGCAGCAACCCAGCTCTCTGGTGTCAGTTGTTTGACGAAGACGGGTGCCCCGAGTCTCATCGGTCAACCTCCTGTATGGCTAAATTTTCGCTTGTTCTCGATGGCCTGTTCGTACGCCCGCAAATAGGCCTTTGCGCTCTCTTCCCACGAGAAGTCCATGGCCATGCCTTTTCGCCGCATCTTGCCGATATGGTGCTTACGATCATACCAGGTGCTCACCGCCCAGCCGACGACATAGTAGACAGCTTTGGCGTCGAGGCGCTGGAACTTGAACCCCGTGCCGGTGCCGAGGCGCTCGCCGTATTGCTCCACGGTATCGGCAAGCCCGCCTGTGTTCCGCACGATAGGCAGGGTGCCATACTTGAGAGAGTAGATCTGGTTGAGGCCACAAGGCTCGTAGCGGGACGGCATGATGAAGAAGTCCGCGCCGGCTTGAGTCCAGTGCGCAAGCTTTTCGTTGTAGCCGACGTGTGCCCCGATTCGTCCGGGATAACGCGCGGGCAGCCCGTCGAAGAACGCCTCGAGCTTCTTTGCCCCTGAGCCCAGGATGGCGAACTGCACCTTCATATCGGTCACGATTGCTTCGATGCATTGCGCCAGGATATCGAGCCCTTTTTGTTCCGCGAAACGGCTCACGACGCCAACGATGGGCAGAGCGGGGTCGACGTCAAGCTCGAACCGCTTCTGCAGCGCCTCTTTGCAGATGCCCTTGCCGTGCATATCGCGCCGCGAGAAGCGCTCGGGGATGAGTGGGTCCGTCTCGGGGTTCCAACGGCTGTAGTCGACGCCGTTAAGGATTCCCACGTAGTTGTCCCCACGATCGGTGAGATAAGGCGCCATGCCTTGCGCATACTCGGGCGTGCGCGTTTCATCGGCATAGGTAGGGGGCTCACGGTGTTGACGAGATCCGCATAGGCAATGCCACCTTTGAAATAAGCTCTTTCTTGATGTGGCCGTGGTCCTCAAGCTTGTCGGGCGTGTAATTTCCCCACTGGAGCCCGACGTAGTCGTAGTGTTCTGGTGGAAAGATGCCTTGATAGCCGATGTTGTGGATCGTCAGTACGCTGGCCGCGTCACCCAGCATGGCATCATTCCAATGCCAGATCTTGAGATAGGCGGGCGCCAGCGCGGTCTGCCAGTCGTGGGCGTGGACGATGTCCGCATCGAATCCCATGTCGCGGACCCCCCAGCGTGGGCGTCAGGAAGGCAAAGCGGCGGGCGTTGTCGCCGTAGTCATGTAGTTCCGCGTCGTGGTACAGCCCTTGACGATCGAAGTACTTGTCCGACTCGATAAAATAGACGGGCACGTCTCCGTCTGTGTCCGTGCCGCCGGTACTCGCGACCTGGACGGCACACCATTCCTCGGTGTTTCCCATCCAAACGCACATCTGTCCGAAGAAGGGGCGGAGCCCGTACTTTGCGGCATCGATGGACCCGTACTTTGGCATCACGACCAGGACATCGTGCCCCAAGGCTTTCAACGCTTTGGGCAGGGCACCGACAACGTCCGCGAGGCCGCCGGTCTTGGCGAAAGGTACGCACTCGGAAGCGATCATCGCGATTCTCAGCCGTCTTTCCATTATCTTCTCTCTGCACTCTTCGAAGCGCGTTTGATGATAGCCGCATCTCCGGGCTTCACAAAACCCACGGCCTTCCCACGTGCCCATCTAAGCCGATCACTGCTGCCCTTGATGCTCCGAGACAGAAAAGACCGAGCGGCGTCAATGCGGTTCGCTGCATCAACGTCGCTCTGGCGTATGCCTTGAGTGAGGGTGATGCGCAGCGAGAGCGTCCTTCACCCTGGCCCTAAGATGGCCTCGGCAGTTCTCTAGCCAAAGACGCCCTTGAGGAGGCTGAATGCCCGCCTCGATAGCGCTCTGGTGATAACGAACACCTCAAGTCCGATAATCGTGCCTACGAAGATCACGATGAGCCAGCGCACCTGATCCACTGCAATGACCGGAATCAGCGGCGGCAGCGGTACTCCCTGCTCACCGGTGATCCGGAAGAGCGGGACGAAGAGGCTCGAGGCGAAGGAACCGATCAGTGCCCCGGCGATCGATCCATAGGCTGTGAGGAAGGCGTATTCCATCACGACTTGGGCCGTGATTTGGCTGCGCAGCATCCCTACTGCCCTCAGGATCGTAAAGCGCTCCAGTCGCTCCCGAAGGGAGGCATAGGAGGAGATCAGCAGGCCCATCGCCGCCATCACCACGGCAGCCAGGAAGCCCACCGACAGGGTGCCGAAGACGCCTACCCGTTCGAACTTCCCCTGCTGGTCCTGAATCATAGTGACGGCATCCTCCGACTTTCCCGCGCGCTGATATTCAGTGCCGCCGGAATCTGCTTGATGATGCTCTCGGGATTCACACCTTTGTCCACGCTGAGCCACTCGCCGTGGGGCACCGGTATGCCAACGTAGAAATCCAGGTAGTCCAGATTGCCGATGATCGACACCTGCTGATCCTCATACACGGTCGGGAAGTAGTCGAAAGTCCCGACGACGGTGAAGGTATCACTGATGTGGAACTCGTAGTTGACGCCGATGCTGATGTTGACCTGATCTCCGATGAAGAGGTCGTTTTTGTCAAAGAGATCCTGTGACATCAGCACTGCATTCGGCGATGACGCGAGGAGGTTCATCAGTCCCCCAAGCGAATCCTTGGCAAAATCCTTGCGGAACCAGGCGACGTTGGGGAAGGTCAGACGATCAATCGCCATGAACCGCCCATGGACGTTGCCGCTGTTCATCAGACTCACGGACATAGGATAGTCCCCGACAGGCGTCGCCGCTTTCACCCCATCGAGTTGCTGGAAGTTCCCCGGCAAGGGGATCCACTCCCCCGTGACGACCGTGACCCCTTCTGTCGAATCACCCTGGGCTAGCGGCAATGGGACGAACGTGAGATCGGTTCCCACCTGGTAGTTAACCCGATCGATCAACCATTGGTCGAAAGGCTGGCCGCCATCGAAAGCGTGTAGACACCCAGTCCCAGCGAAACGATGACCAGCAGGAGTGGATCGATATAGGTATGGCTGCGGCGTGCGAGTTGCCGGAGTGCCAGGTGTGGCGTGGCCCAGGGGACGAGATTTGCGACGAAGTCCAGCGCCTGCATAAAGAACGGAAAGAGCCGGAGGGTCATCAGCGATGCCGTGAGGATGAAGAGGGCCGGGACCAGGATCAGCAGCGGGTCCTGGTAGAGATCCGCCGGAGAGTTCTGCACCAGTGCCGACAATGAGCCCTTGAGCGAGACCTGCCGGTAGAGATAGTAGGTCGGGGCCAGGAGCAAGAAGTCCAGGTATGCCCGGTACCAGAACGGCCCCTTGGTGGGTCGCGACCGGGTCCTATCGACCTCCACGGCACTCATCCGAGTCGCGCGGGCCGACGGGATTAGACGGCTGCGAAAGCGACCAGGAGGGCGATGATCGTGACCGGAATGTTCAGCCCCCTGAGGGCTACCGGCAACGGCGGGCGAGAGGTGAAGGCCAGGAAACTTGAGGTGTCCCCCATCACTCTTGCCAGAATCATCCCCAGTCCGATCCCTAAGGGATATCCGAGGACAAAGAGGATGATCTCCTCGAACATCGTGAGGGTCAAGATGCTGGATGGACGCATTCCCCGTCCGACCAGCATCGCCGTCTCGCGCTGCTGCCATTGAGCGATAATCGCTGAGGAAAGGACCAGGAAGTAGAGCAGGAAACCAAAGGCCGGCAGATTGAAGCTCAACAAGATGACCGTGAGCGTGTCGCCCCGTGAGACGAAGGACTTGAGAGGATCAAGCGGTGGCGTGTTGATTTTCGCTTTCGGCAGATACTTGTCGATGATGACCTGCGCGCGATTGAACCCTTGGAGGTAGTCCTGCGCCAGTTCCGGGTAGACTTTGTCGCCATTGAGGATGATGTGCCAGGCGACATACCAACTCTGCGATGGGATCAGGGGTTGAATGCGATCGATGTAGTCGGCGCGTCGAACCAACAACGCGTTCTGCAGCGTCGCATCTGGATTCTCAAACCAAAAGTCAGAGCTCGGGTCGGTTCGTTGGCCAGATGCCGACGATGCGCACCGTCGAAGGTGTGGAGTTGACGTTGGCGGCGATGTTCAGCTCGTCCCCAACGTTGATCCCCATTTTCTCTGCCAATCGCGTGTGCATCCATACGTCGATAACGTCGCCTGAGACGCCGTCCGGATCGAGAGGATCACCCGCCAGGATCGTCATGTGCGGGGACACGGCCTGGATGTACACCATGTCCCGCAGATCCTAGCGAATCGCCCTGACCGTATTGGGTGTCCTCCGCTGTAGGGCTCAGCATGATGTTCCCGCTGTGAATCTCCATATTCAGGGAGTCGACGGGCAACCCGACCTCGGATGAGACGGTACCGGCAACGTTCTTCCCCAGAACCTCGCTAGGGAGACAGAGATAGGTGAATCCACTGAGGGCAACGTGTAGACGCTAGTAGAGAACGGGGGGCGGCCTGTCATCTTACTGAACGCGCCAAGCTCCTGGTTGAGGATGACCTGGTCCACAGCCTGAGCTTAAAACGCAGCGTTGCTGACCAGCCCCACTGCAAGAATGACACCAAGAAGGGCCAGGAAGGTCAACCCAGGGTTGTGAACCAGCCGCTCAATGGCGAATTGGATGACGCCGATGACTCTGTAGACAAGTTTCAGCATAATCAGTTTACCTGTAGCACAATTCTGTGCGGGAATGGAATGGGTGGTCGAAACGCCAGCTTTGTATGAAGTATATCAGGAGCACGCTCCTGAGACAACCACGAGAGCTCACGCGTCAGGGGGGAGATCTGTCACCCACGAGCACCTCCTTGCTTGCCGACGGCACCTCGGGTAATTCTGCCGTAGATCAGGCCGGCGGTGAGCCTCAGCGCTGCTGAGACGAAGAACACACCAGGGATACCGATCCAATTCGCCAGGCCCACGCCCGCGAGGGGGGCCAGGAAGGCCGCGATGTCAGCCAGGATCGCATAGATGGCGATATATGTCGGGCGCCGTTCGGCTGGTGAAACCCTAAGCAGTATGTTGTATCGCGCCAGCATCACGCCGGCGCCGAAGAGCTGGGGGATCAGCACGATCAGCAGATTCGCAGTGAGCGAGCGGCTGAGCCCCGTGAGGAGGGGAAAGAGCGCCATCATCGGTGTGGCGAAACGGATGATCTTCGACTCGCCCCGGCTCTCGATCGGCCTGGGCCAGAAGCGGTAGGCCACGATCGAGGCCATACTGGCCAGCGTCGTGCGCCACCCGATCCAGCTATCCGATGCGCCGAGATCTTCGATGAAGTAGATGTTGAAGAGCGGCGAGGCGATGGAGATCGCCCATTGGTAGACGAAGGTTCCAGCCAGGATCAGGGCGAATTCCCGCGATCCCTTGACGATGGCGGGCACTTCCCGGAGCGTGAAGGTCCGCTCTCTGTCCAACGGCTCCGAGGCCCGAGTGGGCTTGATGTGGTTCACGTGCCAGGTGCTGACCATCGCACCGAGGAACGCCACCAGGAAGATCATCTGATAGCCGAACGGGAAGGCGGTCCAGTCGAGGAAGATGCCCATCAGCGGCACAATCGACAGTGTAATCAGGCTGGACAGGGCATTGCGCGTGCTGACGACCCGGGCCCGTTGCCGATCCGGCACGACGTTGGCGAAGAAGGTGTCCCAGCCGGCTGCGGAGAGCACGCCCGGGATGCCCATCAAGATCACCAACCACACCAAGAGCGGTGCCTCGGGGATCCGCCGCAGAAGTGGCAGGTGCGCAAGCCACGGGAGCAGGAAGATGAGCAAGTATACAAAGCGACCCGCCAGTAACCCCCTGACGATCAGCGACTGTCGGTTCGGGGAGCGCTCGATCATCTGGGCTGCCGGGATCCGGAGCAGCACGACGAACAGGGCGGGGATAGACGCGCTTAGCCCAATAAGCTGCGTTGACGCTCCGAGACGGATAGCGAACACGCTGATGTAAGTGCTTGCCGCTGAGGCGATACCGAACCACTGCAGGTTTGTTAGAGGTGCCAGATGTTCCTCTGCCGGACGTGCTGGGGATCGGGGCCTCGAAGAAGGGGGCGAACCGGCCGACGACCCACCAGCGAACGTTTTGCAGAATACTCACGCTGTTCTCAGATGGTCCTCTCTTGTCACCAGATCGGTGTAGCCGCCGTCGACCACGATCGTGGTGCCTGTCATGTAGCTGGATGCCGCCGATGCCAGGAAGACCGCCGCAGGGCCCAGCTCCTCGGGCTCACCGGGGCGCTTCATCGGAATTGCATTGATCCACACCCCGCCGTAAGCGGGATCGTCGAAGAACGGACGTGCCATCGCGGTGTTCATGTAACCCGGGGCGATTGCATTGACCCGAAGGTGATGGGGAGCCCACTCAGATGCTAACGACTTGGTCAGTTGGATGACGGCTGCCTTGGAGGCATTGTAGGACGCCTGACACTGCGGGAAGTTGACGATGAGCCCTGACATCGAGGCGATGTTGATGATACTACCTCGCTGTTGTTCGATCATCTGCCGCCCCACGGCCTGGCAACAGAAGAACACCCCCGTCAGATTCACATCCAGGACTTGGCGCCAATCCGCCGCCTCCACCTCCTCGGCCTCCAAGTGTTGGACGATGCCGGCGTTGTTCATCAGGAAGTCGATCTTCCCGAAGGTGGCCAACGTCTGCTCTACCATCCGGTCGACGCTGGTCTGGTCGCTCACGTCCGTCCGGACGAAGAGCGACTGCCGCCCCTTTGCCTTGATCTCCTCCGCTACCACCGGTCCGGTTTCGTCGTTGATCTCCCGCGATAACGATGTCCGCTCCTGCCTCGGCAAAGGCGTGACAGAAGGTCTTGCCGAGCCCCTGTCCCCCACCTGTCACAATTCCGACCTGACCCGCCAGCGAGAACTTATCCAGGATCATCGC
Source organism: uncultured Chloroflexia bacterium (assembly GCA_963775195.1). GTDB lineage: Bacteria > Chloroflexota > Anaerolineae > B4-G1 > SLSP01 > PWVB01. The sequence goes on along the minus strand of CAVZIC010000012.1, from coordinate 16,679 downwards.
CGTCTCCCCTAGACCAGGTCTGAGAGGAACTTGATGGCCTGGCGAATGTCCTTGATCTGCTGCGGTCCGGTGATCTCCCTGTCGATCGTCAGCGCGCCGGCATAGCCCAGATCCTTCAGCTTGCCGATAAACGCAGGGAAGTTGACGCGTCCCTCACCCAGGGGCTTTTCGACGCCAAGCTCGCGACCACCGGTGGGATACTCGCCATCCTTAGCGTGGACGCCGCGGACGTAAGCCCCTAGGATATCCAGGGCGTCCAGAGCATTCGCTTTGCCGTACATCAGCAAGTTGGCGGGATCAAGATTGGTGCCCATGTCGTCGTATCCCAGATCCTCGAACACGCGGAGCACTACGACGGGTGTTTCCTGGCCTGTCTCCATCCAGAAGTCGATGCCGGCTCGCCGTAGTACTCGACGACTTCGCGAAGCGCGTCGAGGAGTTTAGGGTAGAGTGGGTTGGTCAGATTCTCAGGGATGAAACCCGCGTGGGTGGTGATGCTTGACACCCCAGCGCGGACCGCGAAAGTCCGCCCCCCGCTTGAGCGTAGCAATCCGCTCCTGCTGGGTCTTCAGGGGCACGAGCCCGATCAGAAGGGGACCCTGGACGAAGTCCCAGACGTGGGGCCCTGCCATCCCGACCCAGATCGTGGTGATGTCCACGCCGTCGTTGTCGGATGCAGCAGCCAGACGGTCAGCCATCTCGGCATTGAGTAGATCCGGTTGCCAACAGCTCACCTGACACGTGGGTAGCTCGAAGTCTCGGACTTCCCTAATCGTCGCTTCCGGTCCTACTTCCAGCGGTGCCATCACGCCTAAGCGCAGCTTTGTCATCTGTTTCTCCTCCCTAGTCCTTTATTCCGCTTCCTCGCTCATCTGAATCATCGCACGCAACACGCCATCTCCATAGTTGTCGACTAACTCGAAGGCATCTTTCGCCTTCTCTGCGGGGAAGACATGTGTCGCGATTTGGGCGACATCGACGATGCCCGAGTGCACGAGTGCGGTACGGCACGCGGATAGGTGTGTTTCATCCGGCGCACGACCTTGATCGTCAAGCCCTTGCGGCGGATCACTGACGCCGTCATGGTCGTGGTGTCGTCGTCCGGAATGCCCACCAGGACGACCTTTCCGCCCGGGCGTGTCACCCGCGCGGCTTGATCGGGCGTTTCGGCGGCACCGGCTGCCTCAAAGGCGACATCGACACCCCGCCCCCCGGTGGCATTGAGGATGGCGCCGACTACGTCCTTTGTGGACGGATCGAGGGCCAGGTCAGCCGTGTAGCGCTGTGCGAAGGCGCGGCGAGATGCCAGCGGTTCGGTCATGTAGATTGCACCCGCACCTGCTGCGCGCGCCACAGCCGCTGTCAGCAGGCCGATTGGCCCGGCCCCAAGGACGGCGACGGTGTCGCCCACCTTCAGGTGCCCGAGATCCACCGGATGGACGGCAACACCCAGCGGCTCAAGCATCGCGCCCTCGGCGGGCGTCGTCCCTGCCGGCAGCGGAAAGCAGTTCTCCGCCGGCATGGCGGATGTAGTTGGCCATGGCCCCAATGTGGTCGGGAGACCCGCAGAAGAGGACGTTGGGGCAAAGGTTGGGGTGACCGTGAAGGCAGGACTCGCAGGTGCCGCACGGGATGGCAGGGTCGACAGCTACGAGCTGATCGATTTCCAATCCCTCCACGCCTTTGCCCGTCTCGGCTACCCAGGCGGCGAACTCGTGGCCCATGACCATGCCCTTGGTCGACGATGGCGTCTCCGATCCCACCTTCGTTATAGTAGTGATGGTCGGAACCGCAGATACCGACGGTTGCCACCTTCAATAGCACCTCGCCGGGCCCCGGGTGGCCCGGGTGATCCAGATTGATCATCCGCAGATCGTGTAGGCCAAACAGGCCGATGGCGCGCATCGTCTGCGGGCGCGCCAAGTTGTTATGCGTCATGGGCAGGACCTCTCCTATCGTGGAGTGCAGCCGGCGTGCGTGACGAGCTATCGTGCGCCGGTCTTCTTCACCTTCGCATCGCTAACGGACGCGCACGTTCTGTTCATTCTCCCGACATGTCGGCGTCTGGTTCCAAACTCGGCCTTCAAGGGGTCTGTGGCCTCGGTCAGCGCGAGGACGATGTCGTCGGAGAGCTCCAACTCGACAGCCTCGATGTTCGACGTGATCTGTTCGGGACTGCGTGCTGCCGCGCGACGACCGTGGTCACCGCAGGCTGCGCCAGCAGCCACGCCAGGGCCACGTTGGTCATCGGCAGCCCGGCGCCATCGCAGATCTCACGGATACGCGTTAAGCGCGGTCGCCGTCAGGTCCTCTGCGCCCGGGCCGCTGTGCCGGGTCATCGGGCGGCGCTCGGACGAGAAGTGGCGCGTCCGGGCGCGTTCCGTCGGGAATGTCGTCCACCGTAGCGAACTTGCCGGTGAGGATGCCGTGCAGCAGCGGGCTATAGGGTGCCACACTGACGTCGTGCGCCAGACAGGTCGGCACGATCTCATATTCGATGGCACGGAAGAGCAGATTGTAGGCTAATTGGTTGACCTCGATGTGGTCGATCTTGAGGATTGCCTCGAGGTCCTGTTTCCCGAAGTTCGAGCAGCCGGCGAAGCGTACCTTTCCCTCCTCCTTCAGACGGGCCATCTCGCCCAGGGTGTCCTCGAAGGGTACTTCCCAGTTTGGCCAGTGCAGATAGTAGAGGTCAATATAGTCCGTCTGCAGACGGCGCAGACTATCCTCGCACGCCTGTCGTAGATCGGCGGGGCGTGCGTGATCCTGCGAGGCCTTGGTTGCGATGATGACGTCCTCGCGCATCCCCTGGAATGCCTCGCCCAGCAATTCCTCCGACCGACCGGCGCCATAGGCCTCTGCGCTATCGAAGAAGTTGACGCCCACGTCGACTGCCGTGTGCAGGGCCGCTATCGCCGCTTGCTTGTCCTGGTGGCCCCAGACTCGATCGCCTGCAATGGCCCAGCAGCCCATGCAAAGCGTGCTTACTTCCAGGTTACTCCGTCCTAGCTTCCGATACTCCATAGATAAAGCCCTCCTTGATAGTGTCGCCGGTGATTATAGATGACGTGGATGGTAACTCAAAATCGCCGGGATTACCCGCTGCTTTCTAGCTCCACGGGCCGCCCGCCGGACGCCGCCGAGCGGCGGATGGCGAGGATCAGTTCCTGGTCGAGTCTGGCCTGGTAGGGGCCGTAGGTGGGTTCGCGCATCGTCGCGGACCGCGTTGACGAGGCTCATCAGGCATCCGGCGACGCCGATTTCGTCGTCGTGCCACTGTGGGCCGTGCCCCTGCCGGTCTCCGGACGGAAGGGATTCTCCCACGGCACGATGGGTTGCGTCCGGGTCCGCCGGTGTGGGCGACCATCGCCACCAGCGCGCCGCCGTCGACACCGCTCCCAGCGGCGCTCCAGCGGTGATGAAGCTGCGGCGCCTCACCGCCCGGGGCCAGCAGGCTGAGAGCCGCTCCTCCACGTCCAGATCCGGTCCCGACGGTGACGCCCATCCCCTTTTCCGGCCAGGAAGCGGCTGCTGCGCCACCAGCGCAGGCCCGAATCGTAGCCCGACGTCGGTCCAATGGAAGACGCCGAGCCGGTCGCCTGCAAACTCGACGATGCCGTGTTCCTGTGTCTCGCGGCGCGGACCGAAGACTTTGGCGTTCATGCGACCAGTGTGGAAGGAGATCGTAACTGTGCACCGAGCCGGTCACTCGCAGGGGCCTGGCATCAAACCCGAGGTAGCTTCGCATCACACTGATGCCATGGTAGCCGTGGCCCGCGTAATCGTTGAAGGAGACGTAGACTTTCCCAAAGAGGCCCGAATCGATGAGCTTGAGCTTTAGCTGTTCCAGCGGACGCCGGTGAAACTGCTCTGCCACCTCTACCTTCAGCCCCTTCTCCTCGGCGATCCGGATGATATCGTCCGCCTCCTCAAGGTCGTGGGCGATGGGGGTCTCCAGGAGCACGTGAAGCCCTCGATGATCACCGCCATCTGCCCGACAATGCCGTTGGCGCCGTAGGCGACGGAGACGATACCGATCTCCGGCTCAGTTTCCTCGACCAACTCGGTCAAGACTCGTGAACCAAGGCACGTCCAAGTCCGTCGCCCAGACGTTGTGCCGAGTGATTCGCTACGCCCCCAGACCGAGACCAACTCGACATCTCGGGGCAAGGCTTTGAGAATCGGACCGTACAGTATAGCTGGAGCGTCGCGCCGTGCCGACGATGGCGACGCGCAGGGGCGGTTTCGTCGATGCCATGCCACTGTCTCCTCTCGTGGAGATGCTACTCACGGATGGTGATCAAGCACCTTTGCAGCCTCATTATATGTTCTCCCGTCTCTCACGCCATCAGCGCGAGGAACCGGTCCACGTCATAGAGCGCCGATTGTGCCGGCGGCGAGATCTGCAGGGCAATCATATCGAAGGCATGTTGGACCATGGGTAGCTCGACGATAGCTGCCCGGCACCCCGCGTCGACCAGCGCCCTGTGCAAGCAGATCACGTCTTGAACCGGGACGATGTGGTCGTGAAGGCCCTGAATGAGCAAGGTGGGAGGGCAGTGGGGCCCCACGTGAGCCACCGGTGAATAGGCCAGCAGGTCGTCTCCAATGTCAGCCAATGGCTCGCCGAAGAGCCGCGGGGCCAGCTTTGACCAGGGCAAGTAGCCTTCCGGAGGAAAGAAGCCGAGAATCCGCCCAACGGCTGTTGCCAGAGGATGCATCGACTGCTCGGACCAAAGCTTGGCCAATGTACGGAGGTCGGCGACCGGGTAGTACGCGACGACGCCGCTGACCGAGGTGTCCGCCCTTCGGGTATCCTCCGGGTCGAAGTTGGGACTGATTAGGTGTGTACCCCGCCAGGAGGGCCAGGTGTCCCCCCGCTGATCCTCCTGCGATCACGATCTTCGTAGGATCGAACGTCGAAAGCGACGCCGTTGGCCTTGAGCCATGCGATGGCGCGCTTGGCATCGCCGAGCATGCCCCTGCATATCCGTCTCGCGAACCATCCGGTACGCGACATCCATCACAACGTGACCCTGCGCCGTCAGGTGGCGGAAGAAGGGGCGTGTGGCGACATCCTTGTCGAAAGCCTGCCAGGAGCCGCCGTGGAGGTAGATCACGCCAACTCCCGACCGCTTCGTGCCGTGTCCAGGCTGCCAGAGGTCACATAGGAGCGCCCGGTCGGTCCCCGGCACCGTGGCGAAAGCCAGGTTCCTGATCATCCGGGGAGAGGCCGCCATCGTGACCTGGCCCCAATGCCAGCGCCTGGAAAGGCGGTGCTCGATCTCCCGCCCTACCCGCGACCTTCGCCGGGCACATGCCCCTGCAGGGGGAGCGGGCCTCCCTCGGCAGCCTCTGCCCCGAGAGGAAAGGAGCATACCCCTTCGGCCTCCTGAGCTGGAGGAAGTGGGGACCGAGGGGACCCGAAGCCGAAAGCGCGATCGAAGTCGTCGACCGGCGTGACTACGCGCTGGATGAACCGGGCTCCCAGGAAAGAACCAACCGCACCAAGGACGGCAGCAAATGGACGTTGCGTGCGCCGGGCTAACACCGCGCCGGCAAAGCCCGCTATGGAGAGGATGGGCGACAGGGCCCCCGCCACGATTTTCAACCCGTAGCCAATCAGGTAGGTTGTGAGTCCCCGCGTCTTCGGCTTGACGTAGAGCCACCCCATAAGGGCAGCCGACGTGATGCAGAGGGTGGACGCCATCCGCGCCAGGTGATCGTCCGACCGAGACGTGGTTGTTTCCGTGCGGCTCAACGATGTCACGTTCAACTCCTTATACTATGCCCATCTCTCGCGCTCTTGCGACTGCCTCGGTCCGGCGGCCAACCTGCAGCTTGCTGTAGACGTTGTTGATATGGCGTTTGACCGTACCTACGGCGATGACAAGGCGTTCGGCGATGTCTCGATTCGAGTAGCCGGCGGCAATCAAGTGCAGAACCTCCATCTCCCTGCCGGTTAGCGGTTCGATGAGGTGCAGGGGGGCGAGGGTCAATGGATCGCCCTGATCCTCGGCCAAGGATCCGGCATCAAGGAGGATCTTGTCCACAAATCCGGGGTCCACGTCCCGGAGTTTCGGAAGGAGTGTCAGCACCCGTGGTCCTTCCTGGAGAAAGGCACGTACGTATCCTTGTGGGGCTGCCAATCCGATCGCGCCCGCGATGAGATCCAGCGCAGACTGCCTATCTCCCAGGCGGTCCGCTACGATCGCCTGAAGCAGCCTGGCCGAGATCTGCCAGCGGTCGAGATCGTGTTCGCGTGCGAAATCTCCCAGGCGGGTGAGCCAACGGCGCGCATCGTCAAGCCGGCGCTGGGAAATCAGCACGCGACCATAGGTGATGTGTTGCTCGATACGCAGCAGACGAGGGCTGTCCTGCGGTGATAGATGAGCACGATCGGCCCAGCTTCGTGCAAAAACGTAGTCGCCTCGCCAGAGATGGATATTGGCTTCCCAGGCTAGGAACCAGTCTGCATCAGCGTAGCCCTTCTCACTGGCGTGCCGGTAGGCCCATCCCTGAGCGCGGACAGGGCTCTATCGGTTTCGCCAAGGGCATACCAAGTCGGAGCTGCAAGGGCGCGTGCGTAGATCATCTGGTAGTCCAGCCCGAGACGCTCCCCCAGTGCCAATGCCTGTTCGTGGTGAGCACGTGCATCCACCAACTCATTGGCTTCGTAGTTGAGGACGCCCAACTGGCTGTAGATGAACCCGGCGAGGGGCAGCGGGGCGCCCCCGGCATCTGCGTAGTGATGCAGCGCGTCCATGCATATCGCCACGGCATCCAGGCGTCGACCTCGGTCGTTGAGCAGCTTCACGAGCCCGCCCTCCGCCACGATGCCGAAGAGTACCCCTCGTGCATCGTCCTGCTGACCCGCTGCGCCTCCCTCAGCGTTTCAATGGCCTCCGCTCGCGCGGTTCAGTCGCTCCAGAGCCTCGGCCTTGGCCCAGAGCGCCAGCACAGCCCACGGTGTGGCGTCCGTGGGGTAGCAGGGCGAGAGCGTCCTCGGCGTAGCGGGTCGCCAGATCATAGGCCTGGTCATTGAGCAGAACGATAAAGCTCCTCAGCGCGCGCAGCTTGCCCAAGCTGTGATGGAGATGAGGGGAGGCATCTGGGGGCACCGGCGCCGGACGCTTGGAACAGCGTCTCAGCCGTCTGGGCATAGTCGCCGGCCTCGGGTAGATCCCCCGTCATGGCCAGGATCCAACCTCTGTAGACACAGAGCTCTCCGTTGGCCCGCACCTGCGTCTCGGGCAGCGCGTCCAACCAACGCCGCAACGTTAGCACCTCGCCGCGGGTCGTCGTCTCCTCGGCCGTCGATAGGATCAGACGCTCGGCATCCGCCGTCACGCCGGTGAGGGCCGCTGCCGCCAGGGCGTGGGGCACCGCGCGATCCGGCATACCCTCGTCCTCATACCAATGCATAGCTCTCCGGTGTAGGTCGATGTCTTCCTGCGCACTCAGCATACCGTGGAGGACTTCGCCAAACAGACGATGATAGCGATACCACTGTTTCCGGTCGTCCAATGCGATGATGAAGAGGTTGGCCTCGTCCAGCGTTCTGAGAAGCTCGTCACTGTCGGTCCGCCCCGTCACGGCGTCACAGAGTGATGCGGTGAGATGGTCAAGGACCGACGTGGCCTTGAGGAACGCCTGAATAGCCTCCGGCTGTCGGGCTAACACTTCCGCAACCAGGTACTCGGCCACGTAGCGACTACCTCCGGCCGGATCCTCAGGCGCAGGGGGCGGTCCGCCGCCGTCATCGCGCCATGTCCGGCCATCCTGACCGTCCTGCATCGTCAGCGTCAGGAGTCTCAGCCCCGCGATCCATCCCTCGGTGCGGTCAGCTAGATTGCCGTGATCTCGTCGTCTGAGAGCGATAGGGCCTGTGTCTGCCGCAGGAACTGCGTGACCTCCCCCTTGGTGAAACGCAGATCCTGCGCCGTGATCTCGGTGACCTGACCTCGCACCCGAAGACGGGGCAGGGCGAAGGGCCGCTCATCACGACTTGTCACGACCAGGTGCAATCGCTCCACTGTTGGGGGCCACCAAGAAATCGATCCCACCAGGGATCTCCGGCGCCGACTCGAGGCGAAGGAACGAGAGCAGCACAAAGGCCGTGTCGACGCTGACGAGGTCACGGATTAGTCCGGTCATCCAGCGCTTCCAGGGGAGGCCCCTGGAGCGTTCCAAGCAGACCCAGTCCCGGAGATGTGCGGCCCACGGTGCCGTCGACTTGTTGCAGTGCTGCAATTACGTGAGCGATCAGCCGCGCCTGGTTGTCGTCGCCTTCGTCGAGGGTCACCCACGCCCGCGGCGCGCGAGGCGATGGGGCGATTCGCGCTGTAGAGCCAGGTGGTAGCCAACGTGGTCTTGCCGAAACCTGCAGGGGCCGAGATCAGCGAGAGGCGGCGTCCCTCTCTGCAGCCCGTCATCCAGCCGGTCAAGGAGGCGCGGGCGCGGCACCAGATCGGACCGCTGCGGCGGTATGTACAGCTTGGTCGGCAGGATCGGCACGGGCATAGTGGTCGCCGACCTGGTAGCATCGGACGTGGCGTACCTCAAGGAGCAAGGGGTAAGAAGTAGGCAGTAGGGAGAGCGATCTTACCCCGTACTTCATACTTCTCGTGACAAGAAGAGCTCCCTGCTCAAATTGAGGAGGAGCTCCTGAATGGCTTGCCGTGACAGATTGGCTTAGGCGAATCCCTGCCTGCGCCTCTCAGTGTCTCAACTTTATCGAGGCGCTCCCAGGGCAGATCCAGGTCATCGCGTCCGAAATGGCCAGATAGGCGGCTACCTGCTTGTAGATGGGGCGGCGAAGGCCGAGGTCACGGATGATGGCACCCGGACGCATGTCGAAGTTGTCCCTGACGAGCTCAACGATCTTCTCATCGGGGATCACGCCCGTCCCAAAAGTCTCCACGGCCACGCTGGTCGGGTGAGCCACGCCGATTGCGTAACTCACCTGGACTTCTATGCGCTCGGCGATGCCGGCCGCTACGAGAATTCTTGGCCATGTAGCGGGTCATATAGGTTGCAGAGCGGTCGACCTTCGTCGGATCCTTGCCGGAGAAGCAGCCCCCACCGTGGCGTGCTATGCCACCGTAGGTGTCGACGATGATCTTGCGGCCGGTCAGGCCTGCGTCCCCCGCCGGGCCACCGGTAACGAAGCGGCCCGTAGCATTGATCAGGAAATTCGTGTCCGCGTCCAGGTATTTCTCCGGAATCACGGGCCGAACAACGTGCTTGATGATGTCAGCCTCGATCTGGGCGTGGGTCACATCCGGGGCGACGCTGGGTTGCGATGACGACCGTGGCGATGCGCTTCACCTTGCCGTAAGCGTACTCGACGGTCACCTGGCTCTTGCCGTCAGGGCGCAAGTAGGGCAGCGTCCCGTTCTTCCGAACCTCGGCCAGACGCCGTACCAGCTTGTGTGCCAATGAGATCGAGAGCGGCATATACTCCGGTGTCTCTGCGCAGGCGAATCCCATCATCATCCCTTGGTCACCGGCGCCGATGGTCTCAATCAGTTCGTTCGCTCATGTGGCCCTGTTTGTGCTCCAGAGCCTCGTCAACGCCCAGTGCGATGTCTGCGCTCTGCTCCTTGATGGAGACGATCACACCGCAGGTCTCGCCGTCAAAACCATACTTGGCCCGGTTGTAGCCAATGTCGGTGATCGTCTTCCGGGCAAGATCGGCGATGTCGACATAGGCCAAGGTCGTGATCTCGCCGGTCACCAGCACCAGGCCAGTCGTCGCCACGCAGTCGCACGCCACGCGAGCATCCGGATCCTGCGCAAGTATTGCGTCCAGCACGCGTCGGAAATCTGGTCGCACATCTTGTCGGGGTGTCCTTCGTCACGGACTCTGACGTCAGGAAGTACTGCGGGTCTTGCAGAAGGACAGTGTCATGGCCCATATCCCTTTCCAGGTTGGTATCGATACCTCGTGCTCGACACGAATGTCCAGGGCGGGCCCACCCTGTAACTATTCGCTGCCAGTGCCACGCATCGCATGGAATTCGGCGCGTGGCACTGCCCTATAGCCTACAACAAATTCGCCTAAGTGCAACCATCTGCGGGAGCAGTTTCGGCCCTGTCTCTTCGCTTGACTCCCTCTGTGACCCAGCGTTGGAGGTTGTCGCTCCGTTAAAGCGCGATGTTCGAGAGGTTGCGTAGTATACTTGGAGAACGTAGATCACAGCAGAGGGAGCGGTCATCTTTGTCTACAGATTCGGATGCGCCCGAATACGACCTTTCCGTGTTTCTCGCGCCGGTAGCGGCCTGGTTCGCGAGACCTTGGTGCCCCCACGCCGCCGCAGGCGCAGGGCTGGCCCGCGATTCAGCGTGGTGAGCATACCCTGATTCTTGCACCTACCGGCTCAGGCAAGACCTTGGCCGCGTTCCTGTGGGGGGATCGACCGGTTGTTCGCCGAGCCGCCACCTCAGCCGGAAGGACAGGAGAGAGCCTCAGCCGGAGACGAGTCGGGCGTGAGGCTGCTGTACATCTCTCCCCTGAAGGCCCTCAACAACGACATCCACCGCAACCTGAGGCGACCGTTGGCGGGCATCCGTCACAAGGCCAAGGACATGGGCTGGATTTGCCGCCGATCCGTGTGGCTGTGCGCTCTGGGGATACGCCTCAGCGCGAGCGGCGCGCAATGCTCAAGCAGCCACCGGACATCCTTATCACGACCCCGGAGTCCCTATATCTCCTGCTTACAAGCCCCAAGGCCCGTGGTATGTTCCGCTCTGTCCGCACGGTGATCGTGGATGAGATCCATACGTTGGCGGGTAACAACGCGGTGTTCATCTGGCCCTGAGTCTCGAACGGCTGCAGGCCCTTGCCGATCAGGGCGTCCAGCGTCTGGGTCTGTCGGCGACGATCCGGCCGCTGGAGGAGGTGGCCCATTTCCTGGGTGGTAGCCAGTGGGAGGCCCGAGGCGAGATCGCGACCTGGTTCCCCGGCCGGTCACGATCGTCGATGCCGGCTACAGGAAGCCCCTCGACCTTCAGGTTGTCACGCCTGTCGATGATTTTCGTAACCTGCCCGGGGGCTCCATCTGGCCTTCGATTATCCACGGGTCCTGGGTCTGATTCGGGAACACAAGACCACCCTCGTCTTTACCAACAACCGCCGGCTGGCCGAGCAGACCGCCGACCGACTGAACGAACAGATGGCGGCGGAGGCTGCGGGCAGGGCAACGGGTTTGATCGAGGACGGCGTCGTCAAGGGTATCGGACTGATGGCGACCGGGAAGGGCCTTGCGGGAGCGTCGGGACAAGGAGTGCCGGTCCGCGTTCACCACGGCAGTGTCGCGAAGGAAGCCCGCCTGGAGATGGAGCGCCAGCTCAAGGCAGGCGAATTGTCTGTCCTGGTCGGCACTTCCTCCCTCGAATTGGGCATCGACATTGGTTCCGTCGACTTGATCGTGCAGCTGCAGTCGCCTAAGTCGGTATCCCAGGGCTTGCAGCGGGTGGGGCGCTCGGGGCACCTTGTGGGGCAGACCAGCAAGGGCCGCATCTTTCCTACCCATCGCGAGGAGTGGTGGAGGCTGCGGCAATTGCGGGTGGGATGCTGCGGGGCGAGGTCGAGCCGACGTATACGCCGCGCCATCCCCTCGACGTGTTGGCGCAGCAGATTGTGGCGATGGTCTCGGTGGAGACGCAGGACGTCGAAGCGCTGTTTGACCTGATTCGGTGTGCCTATCCCTATAACGACCTGACCTGGCGGGCGTCCAGGCCACACTGGAGATGTTGGCAGGGCGGTACCCCAGCCAATCCTACCGCGGCTTCCGCCCGGCTGAGCTGGGACCGTGTGAACAACAAGCTGGCTTCCCTTCCCGGATCGCGATGATGGCGCTGACCATGGAGGCACGATCCGGATTCGGGTGCATTTGGGGCCTATCTGGGGGACGGCAAGACCAAACTGGGAGAGCTGGACGAGGAGTTCATCTTCGAAACGCGCATCGGCGACACGATGATGCTGGGTTCCCAGGTCTGGCGCGTGATTGATCTCACCGACGACCGGGTCCTCGTTGCACCTGCGCCGGGCGCAACCCCACGGATGCCCTTCTGGCGGGGCGACTTCCCCTGGCGGCCTTACGAGCTCGGCGTCAAGGTGGGGGCTTTCCGGCGTCTCGTCGCCGAGCGTATCGAGGTGGTCGGGCGCCAACTTGGCGTAGACGATCTCCGCGAGCTTGGAGGTCTGCGCGACACCCCGGAGGTGCAGGATCTGCTGGTGTGGCTTCAGGCGTGTTACGCTCTGGATGCACGCTCCGCGTGGCACACGGTCGACTATCTTGCCGGGCAATTGGCCCACGCCGGCACCCTCTCCTCCGATCGCGCCATCCTGGTTGAGGTCTTCGTCGATCCCCTGGGCGACCCGCGGCTTGTGGTCCACTCCCCTTTCGGGGGACGCGTCAACGGCCCGTGGGGCCTGGCGCTGGCGGGTGCGTTCCGCGAGCGTACGGGTGTCGAGATCGAGGTCGAGACCAACGACGACGGCATCTTGCTGCGCCTCCTGGATTCGGAGGCCGAGTTCCCCCTTGACGTCGTCACCGATATGGGGCCGACCGAAGCGCGTGAACGCATCTTGCACGAGCTGCCCGACTCGGCCGTCTTCGGGCGCACTTCCGTCAGAATGCGGCGCGTGCCTTGTTGCTGCCGGGCTCAGGACCCGGAAAGCGTACGCCCTTCTGGCTGCAGCGGCTAAGGGCCAGGGACCTCCTGCAAGTGGTCCGCCACTTTGAGGATTTCCCGATCGTGGCCGAGACCTATCGAGATTGTCTGGAGGATGTGCTGGATCTGCCCCACCTTGAGCAGATCCTGGGGGCCATTCAGCAGGGGACCGTGGAGATCGTGGCCGTCGAATCGGTGACGCCCTCCCCGGTCGCCCAGAGCCTGCTCTGGGACTTTGTCAGCACCCGTATGTATGAGCAGGACACGCCGCGGGCCGAGCGCCAGCTCCAGACTTTGGCGGTGAATCGCGATCTGCTGCAGGATCTGCTCAAGGACGTCGCACTCGACGAATTGCTGCGGCCCGAGGCTATCGAGGCCGTCCAGGATCGCCTGCAGCACACGGCTCCCACGGCATGGGCCCGCACGTCGGAGGAGTTGGCTGTGCTGCTTCTGCAACTGGGGGATCTGTCATGAGCGAGATCGCGCAGCGGACCTCTGTGGACCCCTTGAGTTGGATCGCCCGACTGACAGGGGAGGGACGTCTCTACGGATTGGAGATCCCTACGCGCCGCGGCAGCGACTACCGATGGGTCCCTGCGGAGTACGTTTCGGACTACGTGGCGGCCTTCGACCTGGCGCCAGCCTCCACCCCCGCCGCCTTCTCTCCACGGGGGGAAGAGGAGATAGAGGCAGCACGGCGCACGATCCTGGAGCGGTACCTTGGCCAGGCCGGACCCGTGACCCTGGAGACCATCCTGGCCGCTATGGCTTCCCTGAGGATTGGCTACAGGCGGAGTTGGAGCGGCTCATCGAGGCGCGCGAGCCGTCACGGGCGTTTCACACCTCAGCCACCCTCTTCTGCTGTTGGCGAGGCCGGGGCGGAGTTTGTCGACCGGCGTGCCCTGGAACAGATTCACCGCCGCACGATGGGCATCCTGCGCGCGGAGGTACAGCCGGTCCCCTTCACAACCTATGCGGACTTTCTGGCACGCTGGCAGCACCTCCATCCCCGCGAGCGGCTTTCCGGCGACGGCGCCCTGGTGACGGTGTTGCAGCAGTTGCGCGCCGCCCCGGTCGTGGGCCGCGTCTGGGAGCGCGATGTCCTTCCACTGCGGCTGCGTGCCTACGAACCTTCAGAGCTCGACAGCCTTTGCCAGAGCGGGGAGGTCGCCTGGATCGGCTCGGGCGGCGTCGATCCGCGGCGAAGCCGCGTACAATTCCTCTTCCGCGGGGAGGGCCACACCTACCTCGATCGCCGCCGATCTTGGCGATCTCGGTGAGGCTGCGCAGGCGGTCTATGCTTTCCTCAAGTCGGAAGGTGCCGTCTTCTTCAATGACCTCGTCTGGCGCTGGAGCTGGAGGCATCGAGGGTCGAGGGCGCGCTCGTTGAGTTGGTGATGGCGGGGCTGGTCACCAACGATAGCCTGGAGGCGATGCGCACAATCGTCGAGACGGCATCGCCGGTTGCCACGGTCCGATCGGACGGCGAGTCACGCAGCCAGCCGAGGCGGCCTCTCAGCTCGCTGGAGGAGGAATTGGCTCGACGCAAGGCGGATCTGGGCGTGCCCGACCGACGTGTCACGCGCCTGTCGGACCCTTCTCGCTACCGTTCCGCCAAGCGCCGCGTGCGCGAGCGGCTCGAGCATCAGCGTCCGGCTTATTCGCACGTCGCCGCCTCGGCGGCGCCCAGCTGGGTAGGCCGCTGGACATCGGTTCACCGCTTCGGTATCCTTGGCAAGCCGGTGACGGAGGCGGAACGTGCGGCTCGGCAGGCACGGCAGCTCCTGGCACGCTATGGTGTGGTCACGCGCGAGAGCCTGACCGATGAGGCCGGCGCGTGGGATTGGCCACTCATCTACAGCCACCTCCAGCGGATGGAGCTTCGCGGTGAGCTGCGGCGCGGCTATTTCGTCCAGGGGCTGCCCGGCCCGCAGTTCGCGCTGCCCGACGTGGTGGAGCGGCTGCGCGCCCTGCGAGACGACCCGGCGGACGCCGCGGTCGTCGTGATGAGCGCGTGCGATCCGGCCAATCTATACGGCCCCACGCGGGAGGACGGGCCGGTCAGCGCGTCGGGCGAGCCTATCGCGTTCTCGCGCCTGCCCTCGACCTGGCTGGTGCTGCACCGGGGACTGCCGCTGCTCGTAGCCAGCAGCACCGGGGCCGACCTGACCACGATCGAGGGCGCGGACGACGGCCTCGTCCAGCGTGCGATCGGCGAGCTTCTCGACCACCTGGCTGGATTCGAGCGTCGTATCACCATCGCCACATGGAACGGCGAGCCGATCCTCGATAGCGACGGTGCCTCGATCCTCGAAGCCCTGGGCTTTCGACGCAGCTATCCGACGATGGAGTGGGACCGGGGCGTGTAGGTCCGCCCCGGCCCTGGCGGAGCGGATCAGGCCCGTACGACCTGCATCGCGATGTCAGCCCACTCCCATAGCCGCTGGGGCTCGTAGCGGACGGTGCTGATGTCCTTGAGGATGAACTCCAGCGGCGTGCCGTGGCGTGCGCAGGCGTCACGCGTCGCCTCAAGGTCCGCTCGGACGGCGTGCGGCGTGCAAGGTGTCGCTGGCCAGCAGCGCGGGGCTGGGCTTTCGCGAGAAGACAAAGTCGCCCCCGATGCGCTCGGCCCCGCGCTCGACCTTCACCCAGGGGCTCATCGAGATCTTGCGCACGTTGGGGATCTTGCGGACGATGTCGATCTTGGTGTCGAGCGGCTCGCAGCAGCCGTAGTAGCCGAGGCCGAACCGCTCGTACCACGGTAGGCGTAGTCGAGCTCGAACTCCTGGTGCATCGCCGGGCGAGACCGAGACGAAGATCTGGGCCATGCCCAACGTCCACAGGTCCTTCGCTCTGCGGGCGCGCGGGGTCGTAGCCCGGCGCGGGAAGCTCGTCGGTGTAGGCGCCCGTGCAGTGGATCAGCGACTGCGGCTGGCCGAGCAGGCCCTGGTCCTCGAGCTGGTCGAGCATCGACAGGTAGGCATCGGTGATGCGCGCCATCAGCGGTGGATGAACTCCGGGCGATCGACCAGATCGACGAGGGACGCTCTCGACGCCGTGCCACTCCACGATACGATGTCCCAGACGGCGAAAGGCCGGCTAAGGCCCTGCATCCGCACCTCGAGGATGCCGTCGAAGATCTCGTGGGCCGAGCCTCGGCGAGCGCCGTGGCCTCCTCGTCCAGCGAGACCTCGGGCATGCGGATCTTCTCAAGGTCCTCCTCGGTCTTGAGTTGATCGATGTAGTAGTGGCCGACGACGTCGTTGGCGGGATCGAGTGACGACCGGTCCTCGATCGGGCTGGATGCCGAAACCGGTGCGCGGATCGACCTTGGGATGTCGATCCACGGGCTCGACCACCATGTCGGCCCGCATGTGACGCCAGCGCGTAGAGCGTCCGGCGCAGTCCGGTCTCGATGGCGGCAGAATGGTCCTCGTGCGGAGGGTCAGCTCGCCGTCGACGTCCATCTCGTGCCAGCAGACCTGGTCGATGATCACCATCGGCCGGACGGGCTTCAGGCCGTTGAGCGCCTTCCAGAGCTTGATCGTCTCCTGCTGGACCGGCAGTGCCGCGATCTCGGCGATCTG
Source organism: uncultured Chloroflexia bacterium (assembly GCA_963775195.1). GTDB lineage: Bacteria > Chloroflexota > Anaerolineae > B4-G1 > SLSP01 > PWVB01. The sequence continues at coordinate 411 of CAVZIC010000012.1, read as the reverse complement.
GCGCCCCAGTTCTCTCAGCGTTTCCTGTCTGCTGCGAAAGGGTCATGGGCTTTCCTCCAATAGCGGATTGCGGAGTTCATTGTAGTCCAGATCCCTCAAAACCCCCCTTTCGCGCTACTTATCGCCTCCCTGGGCGCGCCCCAGCCGTGGCCCTGCCGTAGATGTGCTCGTCATCGTCACTCGCCACCAGCGCATGCCCTCCCGCGACCGCCGGCTGCGATCGCACGATGCCTCCCGTCTCGAAGGCCCAGGCAGGCGTCCCGGACGCAGCGTCCACCGCGCAGAGCTTGCCATCGTCGCCGCCAACATAACTTTTCCGAGTCTGGCATTTGCTTGGCCGTGTGACACTTCTGTTGTATGAGAGAGCTCGTCACCTGGGCGCTCACGCTACTCGCTCGATACGCCGTGCCA
>CAVZIC010000011.1:0-3393 GCA_963775195.1 uncultured Chloroflexia bacterium | reverse complement strand
CAGAGGCGTTCTAGTGCATCTTGGAAAGTGAATATGATTATCCTGAAGAAGGTACCCTGTCGTTGAGCCCTCAGGGAACCATCGTCCAGATCGACAAGGAGACGCTCGATCCGGCCTACAGAAAGGGCAGCCTGAATCGCCGGCTGCAGCACGTGGCGCATCACGGATTGTATGACAGGATCTTGCCGATGGTGTGCCTTGCCCATCTCTCAACCAGGCATCCCACGCCGTTTGGTGCATCGAAGGTGACCAGCGCCATACAGTGATTCGTTCTCTGCATCCCCCACCGAAGTGGTATACTACCACCCAGATGATGAGTGAGGAACATTCGCGAAGGCGGGAGCAGACATATCAGGGGCGGGGCGTGAGACCCAGACGCACGGTGCCCGCAGATGGTATCGCCTGGACAATGCCGCCAATGTCTATCCTGCGATTCGCAGTCGGCGACGGCCGGGGCTCTTCCGCGTGTCCGCGATACTCAAGGAACCTGTACAACCCGCACTACTACAGGAAGCCCTCAACATAACCCTCAAGCGCATCCCCAGCTTTTCCGTACGGATGCGCTCCGGCCTCTTCTGGCACTACTTCAGCCACTCGAACGATATGGTCCGCATTCAAGAGGATGTGATCACCCCTGCATGGCCCTGTCGTCCAGACAGGATAACGGGTTCCAGATCCGCGTCCGCTACCACGATCGTCGTATCGCCCTGGAGGTATTCCACTCGGTCTCGGACGGCTCAGGGGCCATGGTCTTCCTGAAGACATTGCTGGCACAGTATCTGTCGCTTCGCGGCATCAGTGTACCTGCCACGCACGGCGTGCTTGACTGCGAGGTGCCACCAAGGCCCGGTGAAACGACCGATGATTTTCCCGCGTTTGCCGGTCACAGCGCTCCCCGAAGCCGGCGGGAGCGGCACGCGTACCACGTTACCGGGATGAGGCTGCCTCACCATCAGATCGAGATCATCACCGGAACGCTCCCGGTGGATGCAGTGAAAGAGGAGGGGCGGCGGCACGGCGTATCGATTACCGAGTACCTGACGGGCGTGTTTCTCTACATTCTGTACGGCATCCAGGAATCGGAGCATCGACTTCGCCCATTCCCCGTCAAGGTGCAGGTGCCGGTCAATCTACGGCGATTTCACCCGAGCGAGACCCTGGCCAACTTCTCCTCCTACGTCAACGTGGGCATCGACCCGACTATGGCGACTACACCCTGGAGGAGGTGCTGTCATTGGTGCACCACTTTATGCGCTACGAGGTCACCGACAAGCACCTGCGGTTGCGCGTAGCGGTCAATATCCGCACCGAACGGAACCCCCTGGTGAGGATCATGCCTCTGTTCCCAAGAATCGCGTGATCAGCCTGGGGTACAAGCTCTCGGGCCCGGCGATCTCCACCAGCGTCCTTACCAATCTGGGTATTGTCGACGTGCCACCGGAGATGGCTGCTCACGTCGAAATGTTCGACTTCAACCTCGGTCCCTCAGAGATCACCAATGTCAACTGCGCAGTCCTGGGCTACAATGGGCAGTTGCGGATCAACTTTGCGCGCGTCATCGAGGAGCCAACGGTGGAGCACGCCTTTTTCACGCATTTCGTGCGGCAAGGTATTCCGGTCAAGGTCGAGAGCAACACAGGGTAGTCGCTATGCCTTACTGTGTAAACTGTGGGGTGGAATTGAGCGACAGCGCGAAGCGTTGTCCCCTGTGTGGCGTGGAGTCGCGCCGCCCGCGTCCCTTCGCAGCGCTGTGACCGATAGCAACCTGCCCCAACAGCGGGACATTGTGGCGAGCACCTTCGACAAGAGTCTCTGGATCCGAGGTGGTTTCTGTCCTGATGTTCATCCCCGCCCTCGTCTCCCTGGTAATCGATGGCGTCCTTGGCCAGGGCTTCACGTGGTCGCTCTACGTTGCCGCAAGCCTGGGGACGGTGTGGGTCTGGTCGGTCAGCCCGTTTCTCTACCGCCGCAATATCGTGCCCCTGTGGATCGCCACCGACACGGTGGCGATGCTGGGCCTGCTCTACGTAGTCGACGCCATCTCGCATACCGGCGAATGGTTCGTGCCACTTGCGGTGCCGATCACGTTGAGCTTGAGCTTGCTGACCCTTACGATCGTCGGGCTCGCACGCCGGAAGATCCTCCGTGAGTTGCACGTGGTGGCCGCGATACTGATCGCTCTGGGCATCTTCTGTATCGTCGTGGAGGGAGCGGTCGACCTCTACGTCAACCAAGCCCTCAAGCTCCAGTGGTCCCTTCTGGTCCTGGCCCGCTGTATCCCGCTCGCGGTGGTTGCGGCGCTCCTGCAGCGGCGCCGAGCAATTGTCGAGAGCATGAAGATGTGGTTTCGGATGTAGGAGGCCGATGATGATGATGATATGGAGTACGGTCATTCTATTCACATGGAGCGTAAGGAGGAGCTACGATGAAGCAGTTTTGCGTCACTACCGCCATGGGGAAGCGCCTGATCGGCAAGGGTATCGCGCACCATCCGCAGATTCAGGACGTTCTGGAAAAGGGCACACTCGTCATCATTGCGGGCACGACCAACGGTTACGTGGCCGAGGAGATCCTCGGAGCGTTAGGCCAGGCCGAGGGGTTTTCGCGGCATGGGCTTCCCGCGGGGTGTCACGGTTGCGCCCGGCGCCACGTTGCCGGATGCGGCGCTCGCGGGTGACGTGGTTATCGTCGACGGGAAGTGGGTGCAGGGAAAAGACGATCTACGACACGGTCGACAGCCTCAAGACTGGCGACGTCGTGCTCAAGGGAGCCAATGCATTCGATCTGTACGGACACGCTGCGGTACAGATCGGTGATGCGCAGGGCGGGACGATCCACGCGACCCTGGCTGCGGTCGACGGTCGCCGTGTGCAGCTCATCGTGCCGGTGGGCGTGGAAAAACGCGTCTTCGAGATGTCGGCGAACTGGCAAGCCACGCGAACGCGCCGGACGCTTCAGGGCCACGGCTCTACCCGATTCCGGGCACTATCTTTACCGAGCTGGATGCTATCACGCTGCTCACCGGCGCGGAGGCCCTGCTGGTCGCCGCCGGCGGCATCTATGGTGCCGAAGGGGCGGCGTGGATCGGGGTCGGCGGCACGCCGGAGCAGCAAGCAGCCGCCGCGGGCTTGATCCGGTCCGTGCGCGACGAGCCACCCTGCGAAGTATAGTAACCGGAGCAACGCGCCCGACAACTATCTCGGATATGGAAGGAAGCGATGGCTGAGTCCAACAGCGTGAGAATTGCATTCGTCGGCTGTGGAGACATCGCGCAAGCTCATCGGCGAGGTATCCAGAGCCATGGCCCGATAACTTAAACGTAACGGCTACCATCGAGGAGAGACCTATCCCGGGCAGCCCAGATGGCGAAGAAGACGGGTGGGCGAGCGTTTG
>CAVZIC010000010.1:0-19218 GCA_963775195.1 uncultured Chloroflexia bacterium | reverse complement strand
GGGCGCGGCTCTGGTCCGCGAAGCAGCGGCGGCTGAGCGTCAAGGTGTGGCGTGCTTGCGCCAGATCGCGGCAGTGCTCTAGGGATCTTATACGGAGGTCTGCATGATCATCCTCAAGGATGTACCATTCGAGAGGCAGGCCCGGTTTTTGCACGATAACATCTGTGCCTACCCCGGCAATCCCGCATTCGAACAGGCCGCGGGCGGTATGGCTGAGGGGCTGAGGGCATACCTCGATCTGCTTCGGGCGATCTACTCTGACCTTTCGGCTATCGAGGGCAAGGCCGACAAGGACAAGTATGCCAACCTCATTGCCACGGTCGACTTCCTGTATGCGATCTTTGCCTTCGGGTCGCTGTCGTCGGGCCTTGCGGGGGCCTATGTGCAGATCGACAAAGAAACGCTGAGCCAAGCCTACAGGAAGGGCAGCCTGACTCGTCGGATTCGACACCTGGAGCACCACGGGTTCTGTGGACAGTACCTTGCCGACGGCGTTCCGTGTGCATCCCTGAGCCAGGCATCCCATATCTCGTTGGCGTATGGTCGCCATCCGGGACTCGTGCCTGCCCTCAAGCACTTCGCTGAGAGCACAGCGTCCATGCACACTGACAGGAACCCGATCTACAACCAAGTCGCCACCTTCCTGAAGGCGGACTACGAAGCGGCCATGATGGGCAAGCCGATCCCACGGGACAGCCTCGACCCGTTGCGTGATGACATCCTGCGCACGGTCGACACCTACCAACAAGCGTGGGTCGACCTGGTGGGAAGCCTGGTCGGTCAATGCGGCCTGGCCTGTTCGGGCTTCTGGCACTACGGTGCGTCGCCATCGTGGAGCATCAGTTTCTCAGAGGGACGAAAGAAACCCCTGGCCATCTTCACGGTGGGATCGAACATCATCTTCATCGAGTTCACCCTACCGGTCGAGGCGGCTGAGCAGATCATCCTGACTCGACATACCTACTCCGACACGATCCGGGAGGCGATTGAGTCCTTTCACTGTGTCAAGTGTCCAAAGGACTGCAACGGCGCGAACTTGACCAAGGTCGACGGCATCTGGCTCTGTAAGGGCCGTGCCGAAGCACGCCGGATCTACACCACCCTCAAGCTGCCAGAGGACTTCAAATCCGTCCGCTCAATGCTGGATATGATTTGCTGATGAGCGAAAGTTACCTATACGGGTAGTTGACACAGCCGCGCTGGAGTGCTATGCTTTGGGTGCTCCAGGAATCCTTCTGCAACCGGCCACCTCTGTGACCTTTCTGTTGAAAGGAGGTGAACGATCGAGAATACGGCGTAGGTCAGCTTCACCAAACTCCGTTAATTATCTCAATCAATTATGGAGGAAGACATGACTGCAGTATCTGGAGACGAACTGACTGCGGAAGAGATCTGGACCGTTCAGGAAGGCGAGAGACGCTCGGTGGGCGTCATCCACATCGTGATCCTTGCCTTGCTCATCGGGATCGGTTTCGTTGTAGGTGCTTTTGGTAGCATCAGCTTTCCGCTGGGATTTGGCGTGAACTTCTTCTGGACCGGCATTGCCGTCCAACAGGTGGGACCAATCTGGTTTGGCGGCTGGGGCGTGTTGGCCGGGGCGATCTTCCCCTTCTTCTCCAATGCGATCGCCGGCACGCCTTTCTACGTATCTCTCGCCTATATTCCCGCCAATGCCGTGCAGGCGTTCTTGCCCGCCTGGGTCTTCCGGCGCTTCAAGCTGGATCCGCGTCTGAAGTCCACGCGCGACTGGGTATGGCTGCTTGCCGCTATGGTGGTCTCGAGCGCCTTCGGCGCCCTGTGGTCACCCCTGGTCGTCCTTAGGAGCTTCGGCCTGCTGACCACGGACTCGGTGCCTCTGTTCATCTGGGGATGGTTCGGTGGCAACGTCGTGGCCGGCATCGTGTTCAACTTTATCCTGTTGAAGGTGTTGTCCCCCGTCGTCATCCGCACGACGGCCTTCGTCAAGACGTGGTGGGCGTAGTCCCACACCGGTGACCGACCACCTTCTGCCATAAGCAGCGGCTCCGTGAGGGAAGATACCCTCACGGAGCCTGTTTTGAGGAAGCTCTATGCATAAGACACTCCTGGGCTACATCCCCGATGAGTCGCCCATATACGACGTCCATCCGTTCGTCAAGCTTTACTTCATGCTGGTCGTCAGCCTGTTTCCAATGTTTGTCTCCGCCCCGGAGTGGAATGCTGCGCTGATGGCCGTCATCGTGGTGCTGATGTGGATCGCGCGGGTCGACATGGCACGCTGAAGATCTACATCCCGGTAGCTGTGTCCATGGGCACTATCATCCTGATCTCCTATACGGTGCTGGGCGGCACCCATCCTGAGTTTCAGCTCGTCACGCGGATCTGGAAAGTGAACATCTACTGGGAGCGCATTCGGGACGCCATCGTCGTCTACTTCCGCATCCTGCCTATGATCTTCACGATGGTCTTCTTCCTGAGCACGTCCCGCGAACGAGACGTCATCGTCGCTATGCGCAGCATCAAGATCCCCTTCGTCGTGACCTACGTCTTCGCTATGGCCCTGAGGGCCGCCGGCATGGTGTTGGAGGACTTCCAGATTGTTCGGCAAGCGGAGCAAGCACGCGGGTACGACCCTGCCGGCAAGTCCCTGCCATACAAGATCCGCCAGTACGTGATGTATATGATTCCGCTTTTCGCGCTGTCCCTCAGGCGTTCCGAGGAGTTCACCAATGCCCTGGTTGCCCGCGGTTACGCCTTTACCGGCGACGCCAGTAAAGTGAAACGGGCCGACTACATTCTCACCCACTACTCATATAAATGGTTTGATTACGTGTTCACAGCCATCATATCCGTCGCATTCATCACGTTGTTGGTGATGCGCTACGGCTTCAATGCCTTCAGCGTTGAGCAATCGTGGTTCCTTGCCTGGCTCAAGAGCGTCGTTACCTAGCCGGAGAAGATCGTGCCAAACATCATAGAGATTGCCGACTATACCTGGAAGTACCTCCACACAAAGACTCCGGCGCTTGCCGGCATCAATCTTACTATTGAGGAGGGAGCCTTTGTGGGCATCATCGGTCCCAACGGGTCGGGCAAGACGACGCTGGCCTACTCAATGGACGGACTGATCCCGGGGCAGTACAACGGCATCGAACATGGGACCGTTGAGGTCTTCGGGAAAGAGGTGGAGGATTATGGCAAGGGCGAACTTCAGCGGCTGATAGGCGTCGTGTTCTCCGATCCCGAAGCACAGTTCACGGCAATGACGGTGGAGGATGAACTCGTCTTCGGTATGGAGAACATCGGGCTCACCGTCCCCGAAATCCGCGAGCGGCTCGAGTGGGTTACGGGGCTGACGGAGCTGGGACACCTGCTAGAAAAACCCCCCTACGAGATCTCCGGCGGCCAAAAGCAGCGCGTCGCCCTGGCAGCTGTGCTTGCGATGATGCCGAAAGTGCTCATCCTCGACGAGCCGACGTCGATGCTGGATCCGGTAAGCCGCGTCCGAATCTTCGACGTCCTTGCCAAGCTCAAGGCAGAGCAGAACAACACGATCATCGTCATTGAGCACAGCCTCGAAAACCTCGTGCCGCTGGCGGATCGTATGGTCCTGCTGGTGGATGGTGAAGTCGTTCTGGAAGATGAAACCCAGACGTTCTTCCAACAGACCGAGTTGCTGTTGGAGCACAACGTCTATCCTCCCGGCGCGCTGAGGTTCTTCCACGAACTGAGCCGGAGAGCGGAATACCAGGGGCGCTACCCGCTTACGGTTGAGGAAGCAAGCGCCCTCCTGCACGGCTTGGTCAGGGCCTGAATCGGAAGGATCAACGATGGCAGATGGTACGCCCTATATCAGAGTCAACGACCTGAGCTATACGTATCCCGACGGCACTCAGGCGCTATCGAACATCAGCCTGGAGATATGCATCGGAGAGTTCATCGCCCTGATTGGCCAGAACGGCTCGGGCAAGACGACGCTCTCCAAGTGCCTCAACGGGCTGTATAAGCCCACCTCCGGCGACGTGATCGTCGACGGCCTCAACTCGAAGAACAGTTCGATCGTCCAGATGGTGCGACGCGTGGGGTACGTTTTCCAGAATCCCGATCACCAGCTCTTCAACAACAACTGCTGGGACGAGATTGCCTATGGGCCACGGAATATCCAGCTCCCCGAAGACGAGGTCAAGGAGCGCGTCGAGGAAGCCATCGCCGTCGTAGGGTTGCCCGAGATTTACTACCAGGAACATCCCTTCTTCCTGTCCAAGGGGCTCCGTCAGCGAGTGGCCATCGCATCGATCTTGGCTCTCAGACCCCAGGTCATCATCGTGGACGAGCCGACGACGGGCCAGGATGCCCGGCAGTCGCTGGAAATCATGGACTTCCTGAAGACGCTGAACGAGGGGCACGGGCACACGGTTATCATCATCACCCACGACATGCCGATCGTGGGACAGTACGCACGTAGAGTGGTTGCGATGGGACGCGCCCGAGTGGTTGCAGACGGTCCGACAAGAGAAGTCTTTGCCATGTCCAAGGTACTGCAAGAGACCCACCTGGCGCCTCCCCAGATCACGCAACTCGCACAGAGCTGCCGGGACTTGGGCTTCGACGCCGGCACTATGACCGTGCACGAGATGCTCGAGCAGTACGAAACATTGGTGCATCGAGGGTAACCGGCGCCCGGCAGTAACTCACGCTCTGCATCGCCCACCGAAGTGGTATACTATCACTTAGGTGATAAGTGAGGAACCTTCACGAAGGCGCGAGCAGACATATCGGGGGCGCAGCGTGAGTAACCAGGCGCACGATGCCCGCGGATGGTATCGCCTGGACAATGCAGCGAATGTCTACCCCGCGATTAGAAACCGGAGACGCCCCGGCCTGTTTCGAGTATCGGCGACACTCAACGAGCCCATCCGGCCCGACCTACTTCAGCAAGCAGTCAATACCACGCTCAAACGCATCCCAAGCTTCTCCGTACGGATGCGGTCGGGGCTCTTCTGGCACTACTTCAGCCACTCCAGTGACACGCTCCACATCCAGGAAGATGTGATCAACCCCTGCATGGCCCTATCGTCCAGAAAAGACAACGGGTTCCAGATCCGCGTCCGCTACCACGATCGTCGTATCGCCCTGGAGGTATTCCACTCGGTCTCGGATGGCTCAGGGGCAATGGTCTTCTTGAAGACATTGCTGGCGCAGTACTTGACACTTCGTGGCATCAGTGTGTCTGCCACCCATGGCGTGCTCGACTGCGACGTGTCACCAAGGCCCGGGGAAGCGACGGATGATTTCGCTGCGTTTGCCGGTCACAGCGCCCCCCGGAGCCGGCGGGAGCGGCGTGCGTATCATGTTGCCGGGACAAGGCTTCCCCGCCATCAGATCGAGATTATCACCGGAACGCTCCCGGTGGATGCAGTGAAAGAGGAGGGCCGGCGGCACGGTGTATCGATCACCGAGTACCTGACCGGCGTGTATCTCTACGTTCTGCATGGCATCCAGATATCTGAACATCGGCTTCGGTCACTCCCCGTCAAGGTGCAGGTGCCGGTCAACCTACGGCGATTCCACCCGAGCGAAACTCTACGCAACTTCTCGTCCTACGTCAACGTGGGCATCGATCCGACGCACGGCGACTACACCTTGGAGGAGGTGCTGTCGCTGGTGCACCGCTTCATGCGATATGAGGTGACCGACAAGCACCTGCGGTCACGCGTAGCGGTCAATATCCGCACCGAACGAAATCCAATCGTGAGGATCATGCCGCTGCTCCTCAAGAATCGCGTGATCAGTCTGGGGTACAAGCTCTCGGGTCCAGCGATCTTCACCAGCGTCCTGACCAATCTGGGTGTTGTCGACGTGCCACCGGAAATGGCGGCTCACGTCGAAATGTTCGACTTCAACCTCGGTCCCTCGGAGATCACCAATACCAACTGCGCGGTCCTGGGCTACAATGGCCAGTTACGGATCAACTTCGCGCGCGTCATCGAGGAGCCAACGGTGGAACACGCCTTTTTCACGCACTTCGTACGCCAAGGCATTCCTGTCAAGGTCGAGAGCAACACCGGGTAGTCGCTATGCCTTATTGCGTGAATTGCGGGGTGGAGTTGAGCGACAGCGCCAAGCGCTGTCCACTCTGTGGCGTGGAAGTCGTGCTGCCGGAGTCCCTTCGCGGCGCCACGACGAATGGCAACCTGCCACAGCAGCGAGACACTGTGGTGAGCGACTTTCGACAAGAGCCTCTGGATCCAGGTAGTTTCCGTTCTGATGTTCATCCCCGCTTTGGTCTCCCTGGTGATCGACGGTGTCTTTGGCCAGGGCTTCACGTGGTCGCTTTACGTTGCCGCGACCCTGGGAACGGCATGGGTCTGGTCCGTCAGTCCGTTTCTCTACCGCCGCAATATCGTGCCCCTGTGGATCGCCACCGACACGGTAGCGATGCTGGGTCTCCTCTATGTAGTTGACGCCATCTCGCATACCGGCGAATGGTTCGTGCCGCTTGCGGTGCCGATCACGCTGAGTTTGAGCCTGCTGACCCTCCTGATCGTCGAACTCGCACGTCGGAAAGTCCTCCGCGAGTTGCACGTGGTGGCTGCGATCTTGATCGCTCTCGGCGTCTTCTGCATCGTCGTGGAGGGAGCGGTCGACCTCTACGTCAACCAAACTCTCAAGCTCCAGTGGTCCCTTCTGGTCCTGGCATGCTGTTTCCCGCTCGCCGTAGTTGCGGCGCTCCTCCAGAGGCGTCGTGGGATTGTCGAGAGCATGAAGATGTGGTTTCGGATGTCGGAGGCAGATGAAATGGAGTATCGACATCTCGGCCGTACGGGTCTGAAGGTATCGGCGCTTGGTTTTGGGTGTGGGGCCGTTGGGGGCCTGTTGGTCAGGGGCGACCCTGAGGATATGGTGCAGCGTGGTCGCTCGCGCCATCGAATCCGGCATCACCTACTTCGACACCGCCCGCGCCTATGGCAACGGCCAATCGGAGGCCAGCCTGGGTCGCGTCCTCGAGGAGTTACGGGCCGACGTCGTGGTCGGAACGAAGGTCAACTTGCTGGCTGAGGAGATGGCCGATATTGAGCAGTCCATCATCGACTCGGTAGAGGGTAGCTTACGGCGCCTGAGACGCGACCGGATCGACCTGATCCAATTGCACAATGTCGTCCGACACGAGCGGCAAGCAGCCCGTGGCTGGGTAAGTCTCGCCGACGTCGAGGCCGTGCTGACCGCATTCGAGAAGCTCAGGCAGCAGGGCAAAGTGAGCCATTACGGCATCAATGGACTCGGAGATACCGACGTGCTCCACCAAGCCATCGATCTGGGCCGCGCGGAGAACGTGCAGTCGTGTTTCAACCTGATCAACCCTACTGCGGGCCTGCCAACGCCGACGGCGTTCCCTTTCCAGGACTACCGGCAACTGATCGATGGGGCTGCCGCGCATCACATGGGTGTCATTGCCATCCGCGTCCTGGCCGCCGGCGCACTCAGCGGATCTCCCGACCGAGCCCCCAACGCTGCGTCCCAGCGTCGCGCCGATAGGCACGGGGACAAGCTATCTCGAGGATGTCGCGTTGGCCAGGCGTTTCAGCTTTCTGGCCGAGGAGGGTTATGTTACCAGCCTCGTCGAGGCTGCGATCCGATTCGCGATCGGCAAGCGGGAGGTCTCAACGATGCTGGTGGGCATCTCCGATGTTGAGCAACTCGAAAAAGCCGTCACCTACGCCAACCGCGGGCCACTGCCCGCCGAAGCGCTCGACCGTCTGCCCGCCGTCTGGGCATCCTATCCAACCGAAGCGTAAGGAGGAGCCACGATGAAGCAGTTCTGCATCACGACCGCCATGGGCAAGCGCCTGATTGGCAAGGGCATCGCGCACTTGCCCCGGATTCAGGACGTTCTGGAAAAAGGCACACTCGTCATCATCGCAGGCACGACCAACGGCTACGTCGCCGAGGAGATTCTCGGCGCGTTGGGGCAAGCTGAGGGCTTTACCCGCATCGGCTTCCGGCGGGGCGTCACGGTTGCGCCGGGCGCCACGTTGCCGGACGCACCGCTCGCGGGGGACGTGGTCATCGTCGACGGGACGTGGCTGCGAGGCAAGACGATCTATGACGCGGTCGACGGCCTCAAGGCAGGCGACATCGTGCTGAAGGGGGCCAACGCTTTCGATCCGTACGGACATGCAGCGGTACAGATCGGTGATGCGCAAGGCGGAACGATCCACGCGACCCTGGCTGCGGTCTACGGTCGCCGCGTGCAGCTCATCGTGCCGGTGGGCGTGGAAAAGCGCGTCTTCGAAGATGTCGGCGAGCTGGCAAGCCACGTGAACGCGCCGGGCGCTTCGGGGCCGCGGCTCTATCCGATTCCCGGCACCATTTTCACCGAGCTGGATGCCATTGGACTGCTGACCGGCGCGGAGGCCATGCTGGTAGCCGCGGGCGGCGTCTACGGCGCCGAAGGGGCGGCGTGGGTCGGGGTCGACGGTACACCGGAGCAACAAGCAGCCGCCGCGGGTTTGATCCGCTCCGTTCGTGACGAGCCGCCCTGCGAAGTGTAGGAACCGGGACAACACTCCCACCAACTATCTCGGGATGGAAGGAAGCGATGGCTGAGTCCAACAACGTGAGAATTGCATTCATCGGCTGTGGAGATATCGCCCAAGCCCATTGGCGAGGCATCCAAAGCCATGCTCCGCAGCTGCAGGTCGTGGCTGCTGTTGATGAGAACTCTTCCCGGGCAGCCGAGATGGCCGGTCAGACGGGCGGACGGGCGTTTACCTCGCTGGACGATGCCCTTGCCTGGGGCAACTTCGATGCGGTAGACATTATGTTGCCGCACAACGTGCACGAAGAGGCCGCTATCCTGGCCTTTGCGGCAGGGAAGCACGTTGTGTTGGAGAAGCCTATGGCGACGACCATAGACGCTTGCGACCGTATCCTTGCGGCTGCGAGAGAGGCCGGGACGGTGTTCATCGATCGCCGAGCAGTCGCAGTACTGGCCCGACGCGGTCAAGGTGCAGCAACTGATCCGGGACGGGGCCATCGGCGAGATCATCACGGCCCGTGCTGCGTCCGTCGAGCCGCCGGTGAGCGCGCAGGGGCCGACGCGGCCCTGGCGGTTGGTCAAAGCCGAGGCCGGCGGTGGCATCTGCATCGACGGAGGCCTGCACTGGATACGCCCCCTGCGAATGTGGTTGGGTGATGTCGACGAGGTCGTCGCCGCGCTGGATTATCCTTACGAAGAAATGGAGGGCGAGTCGCTGGCCTATGCCATCTTTCGTTTCACGTCGGGCAGATTCGCCGCCTATGAGGCGCTTCGCGCGGGCGCCGCGCAGGCGCCGAACGAGGATTTCCGCGTCACCGGCACCGAGGGCATTCTCGTCATCGAGAATGGCCGCACGAGACGCACGCTCCTCTACGATCCACACCATCCTGAGGGACGCGACATCCCACTGCCCGCGGGCGAGACGCGTAGTTCAGCCTATGGCCTCGAACTCGCCGACTTTGCCCAAGCCGTGTTGGAAGGCAAGCCCTTGACGGCAACGCCCGAGGACTCATTGGGCGACCTGCGGACCGTGTTGGCGATGTACCGGTCGGCAGAGAGCCGCCAGTGGGAGAAGGTGTCGGGCTGACGCCGGAAAGGAGTAGCTGTGTCTCCAACCATCGTGATCTGGGGGGCGGGACGGATCGGCCGCGGCTTTGTCGCCGACCTGTTCGCCGATGCCGGGTACCGCATCGTCTTTGTGGATCAGGCTGAAGCTCTGGTCGCCGATCTCCGCGGCGAGGGCAGTACACGGTCGTGCACACAGACGGTCACGAGCGACGAGACCGAACCATCCGGGGATTCGATACCCTTTCAACGGCGCAGACCTCCGAGGTCGCCGCTGCCGTCTCAACCGCGGACCTGATGGCCGTGGCCGTGTTCCCCAAGGACTTCCCCGCCGTGGCGCAGCAGATGGCATCCGGCCTCGTTCTCAGCATGCGGAACGGCCTGAGGCACCGCTGGACATCATTCTCTGCACTAACCTTGCTCACGCCGGCCCGGCCTTTGCGAGCCGCTGTTGGCAGCGATGCCGCCGGACCTCGCCCCTGGGCAGAGGCACACGTTGGCATCGTCGAGAGCATGGTCATCCGGATGGTAGCCGAGGCTCCGGCGGAGGAACTGGCCCGCGATCCGCTGCTTGTGTGGACCAATGGCTTTGCCGAGTTTCCGGTGGAGCGCGAGGCGTTCAAGGCACCTTCCCCCCGTACCCGGCCTGCGTCCGGTAGACGACATGCGCGCCGAAGAGATGCGCAAGCTCTACACCTACAACACGTTTCACGCTGCACTGGCCTATCGGGGCACTTTCACGGCTATGAGACGGTCGTAGATTGTCTCGCGGACCCCGCCGTCCTCGATGCCAAGGGCGCCCTCGCGAGTCCTGCGGGCGTTGCAGGCAGAATACGGCTGGCGCGACGACGAGATGGCGCGGTGGACCGACGGCGTGGTCGCCAGACCGACAATCCCGCGTTGGGCGATACCGTCGCCCGGTACGGCGCGACCCGCGCCGCAAGCTGCGGCGCAGCGACCGCATCACCGGGCCCTTGCTGCTGGCGCGCCGCCACGACGTTCCCGCGCCGTACCTGACGCGTGTGCTGGCGGCGGCCCTGCTCTATCAGATCCCGACGACACAGGCGCAATGGCCGTGCAGGCTCAGGTGATGGATCTGGGCCTGGCGGCGCCGCTGCACGTATTGTGTGGATTCGGCGAAGAGGAGGCCGACCTCGTCGGAGCCGTGAACGAGGCCTACACGCGGCTACAGCGAGGCGATCTGGTCGAACGCGTGCGGGAGGCAGGAGCACTAGCCTTCCAATACGAGCAGACCTATCACGGATGTGGCCAGTGCACGTTTGCCGCGATCATGGACATACTGGGTGAGTGTGGCACTTGCGCCGCCGACGCCGTCTTTCGAGGCGGCGACGGGCTTTGCGGGCGGGCTGGGCTGTAGGGCGATGGCCCCTGCGGCGCGCTCGTCGGTGCGTCGATGGCCTTCGGGATGCTCTACCCGCGGCACCGCCAGGCCTTTGGCGGCGACCGGGAAAACAAATACCGGACGTATGGGATGGTGCAGCAGCTGCGCGACCGGTACGTGGCCGAGTATGGGGGCATCACATGCCAGGCCGTTCATCGCGCCATCTTCGGCCGCCCCTACGACCTGCGTGATCCTGAAGAACGCGAGGCCTTCGAGGCGGCCGGAGCGCACGAGGATAAGTGCACGGGCGTCGTGCGGCGGACGGCGGAGTGGGCGATGGAGATCATCGGGGAGGAGCGGCTCCCCCGGAGGACTAGCCGGGCGCCCGCTCAGATCGCCAGATAGCCGCCGTCGACCGGCACCGCTGCGCCGGTCATGAAAGAGGCCTCGTCGGAAGCCAGGAAGGCGACCACATTAGCGACCTCCATGGGATCTGCGGGCCTGCGGATGGGCGCCTCCAACTGGTAGGTGCGCGCCTGGTAGCTGCCCTGCGATACCCAGGTCGGTTTCTCTTCCTCCATGTGCGCCACCATCGGGGTGTCGATCCATCCCGGAAGCACGCAGTTGGCGCGGATCCCGTCATCCGCATACTCGGCGGCGATGCACCGCGTCAGCATCAGGATGCCTCCTTTGGAGGCTTTGTAGCTCACCGCACCGGTCCCCGACATCACCAGCGATTGCACGGAGCCGATCGTGATGATGCTGCCCCCTCGCCCTGGGTGAGCTCGCCCTGGGCCAGCATCTGGCCTAAGGCCGCGCGCGTACAGAGAAACGTGCCGGTCAGATTGACGCGTATCACCCGATTCCAGTCCGCCAACGCCAGCTCGTGCACGGGCGCGCGGGTGCTGATCCCTGCGCAGGCGGCGAGCACGTCCACCCGACCGTAGGCCTCGACCGCCTTGGCGGTCATCGCGGCTACTTGATCCTCGTCGCCGATATCGCAGTGAACGGCGATTGCCTCACCGCCTTCGGCACACACCAGACTCGACCGTCTCTGCTGCCCCTTCGTCACGAACGTCGCCGATCACCACACGCGCACCGGCGCGCGCGAGGCGTATCGCGCACGCGCGACCAATGCCCGACGCACCGCCGGTGACGATTGCCCACGACCCTCCAGTTGCCCATAGGAGAAACCTCTGTCACATCGAGTTAGGGATCGCCGACTACACTTCAGACGGCAGGGATCTTAGCACGTCATCGAAGAACGCGCAATCTCCCGGCTGCCCTGCCCTGACCATGTTCATGGTTGACTCCTCCCTAGTTCATGTATGATTGGCGGGAGAGGTTGGCCGACCCTGGACTCAAGGTTGAAGTATATCTGTGGGTAAAACTGATACTGAAGACGACCGGGTAGCCTTTGTGCCACTCACCGTGGACCGCGTGCGTGAGCTCTGGTCGAGGACCTACAACCGCGAGGGGAAGCCGGACTGGTCGCACATCTCCCCTACTATCACGAGGATATCGTCTTCCAGGACAGCATCCAACGCATCGAAGGCATCGGCGCGTTCACCGCACTGTGTAACCGCCTGACGCGAGATGCAAGCAGCTCCACATGGATATCAGATCCATCGTCGCGGCGCCGGACGGGTTCTTCCTGGATGGATTATGACGATGATGTTCAGGCGATGGCCCAGCTCCCCCATCCACGGATGCTCCAAGCTCACACTGGGCGTGACGGCAGGATCATCCATCAGCGTGACTACTACGACCTGTGGGGAGATATATTCAACGGGATACCCGGATTCCGCCGCCTGTACCGGCGGTTTATGCGCCGCTACTTCGGATAGCGAGTTAGCATCCATGAAACTACCCGATGAATTTGATCTTTCTGACAAACGCGCACCTGCCGCAGAAAACGACAGATGCGCGCATGGATGGGCGTCTCTGTATCATCGCCGGCGCAACTTCCGGCGTGGGCTACCAGGCGGCGAAACGCCTGGCGCAGGGAGGGGCGACGATCGGTCATGGTTGCCGTAACGCCGAGAAAGCGGCACGGGTAGGGCAAGAACTGAAGCAGGAGTATGCGCAAGCACGGATGTAGTGATCGCAGACTTCACAAAGCTCACAGAGGTCCGTGAGGCCGCCAAAGCCATCCTGGGCAGATACGAGCGCATCGATGTCCTGATCAACAGCGCAGGCATCCACAGCACGCGGCGCACCTTTGACCGAGAGCGGCATCGAGACCGTGTTCTGTGTGAACCATCTGGCATCGTTCCTTTCACTCGGCTGCTCCTCGATAGACTCAAGGAAAGCGCCCCCGCACGCATCATCCAGGTGAACTCCCAGGGGCATCGCTTCGGCGGGTTGAGCATTAACGACCTCAACTGGAAGCGCGCCATACAACGGGCTCCGGAGATATGGCGCGTCAAAAGTTGCGCAGCTTCTCACGGTCTGGGAACTGGCGGACCGGCTGAAGGGGACTGGTGTCACCATCAACGCGATGAGTCCCGGTGAGGTCAAGACCAATATTGGGATGGATAATGGCCTGCTCTACCGCTGGTACCGGCGCTACGTGGTGGACTATTGCTCAAAGATCCGGTATTTCGGGCGACGCCGTCTACTACCTTGCGGCGGCCCCGGAGATAGCAGGTGTGAGCGGGAAATTCTTCAACCTCACGATCGATGAGCAACCCGCCCCCTCGTCATGGACCGCTACACGGGGAAACGTGTCTGGCAGATAAGTGAGGAGCTTACCGGTCTCGCCGTTCCAGACTGACCCCGGTTTTGGGGTGGTTCCTATGGACCACGATGCGATTGTCGTCGGGGCGGGATCGCCGGCTGACTGCAGCCGCCTATCTGGCGAAGGGGGGACACTGACCTTGCTGCGCGAGAAAGAGATCACCTGCGGGGGTCTCGTGCACACGTTCGAGCGCGGTGGCTTCTTCTTCGACGGCGGCATCCGGGCTATGGAGGACTCCGGTATGTTGTTCCCGATGATGAAACATCTTGGCCTGGAGGTCTCATTTGTGAAGAACCATGTCTCCCTCGGCATCGAAGACCGGGTGATCCGGGTGGATTCTGAGGAGCGTGCAGAATACCAGACGCTGCTCGCGGAACTATATCCGGAAGCAGGGAGGAAATCGACGAGATCTTCGCGCAAATCCGCAGGATCATCCACTTACATGGACGCCCAATATGGGATCGACAATCCCGTCTTTCTCGATCCGAAGGAGGATCGCGATACTTCCTGCACGGGTATCCTTCCCTGGATGTTGAAGTACGCCTTGACCATCGGAAGGTCAACGCTATGAAGGTGCCGGTCGAGGACTATCTACGGCGCTTTACCCAGAACCAGGGCTTGTTCGATATCATCACGCAGCACTTCTTCCGAGGCACTCCTGCATTCTTCGCGCTCAGCTACTTGAAGCTGTACCTTGACTACTACTATCCGCGGGGTGGGACGGGCACATGGAGAAGATGGTCTGGCCGAGTACATCGGCGAACATCATGGCGCGATAAAGACCCAGACGAAGATTATGTCGACGATCCGAGACAGAGTTGCATTGGGGACGGTGAAGGCACGTGCTTCGCCTACATACGCTGATCTGGGCTGCAGACCTGAAAGCACTCTACTCAATCGTGAATCCGGACGGCTTCGACGACGGCCAAGTGAGGCGCGCCGTGCAAGAGCGACGCTCCGACTTACTCGAAAAGCAGATGGAGACTTTGTGTCCCCACGGTGTTTCTGGCGTTGGATCTGGATCCGGGTTATTTCGCGGGTAGGGCTACCGAGCACTTCTTCTACACGCCCCGCAGGACCGGTCAGACGGAGGCCGGTCCGCTGCCCACCGGTGAGCCACGTGAGACAGTGGAAGCGTGGCTCGAGTTCTTGGCGCTGACCACCTACGGGGTATCCTTGCCCGGTCTTGCGGGACGGGGCCTTGCCACCCCTGGCAAGACCGGCCTTATCGTGACTTGCTGTTCGACTACGGGCTCACGAGGCAGGTTGAGGAGATGGGATGGTACGACGAATTCAAGGTACTTTGCGAGTGCGGCGTGATTGACACGCTGGACGCGTCGATCTTTCCGGGCATCAGGGACGCCATTCTGGACTTCTCATCCACCCCGGTGACGATATGCGAGTCGCGGGAACATCGGAAGGCGCCATCACCGGGTGGGCTTTTCTAACACGCCGATGCCGGCGGAAAACAGGCTGCAAAGGATCGCTTTAACTCGGTAAGAACGCCGCTCCCCGGCGTATTTTTCAGGCCGGGCAGTGGACGTTCAGCCCGTCTGGGTTTCCGACTGCTATCCTGACCGGCAAACTGGCGGCAGACCAGGCGACCAAAGCGCTC
Source organism: uncultured Chloroflexia bacterium (assembly GCA_963775195.1). Taxonomy (GTDB): domain Bacteria; phylum Chloroflexota; class Anaerolineae; order B4-G1; family SLSP01; genus PWVB01. Next base: position 3,938 of record CAVZIC010000010.1, on the reverse strand, counting down.
GCCGGCAAGTCCCGTGGGAGCAGTGTCCCCGCGGACAAGCAACTCAACTCAGGTTAGCCGGTGCTCTCATAGATCCCAAACCAGGGAATTCCACATCCCGGATGATGCCCGGCGCTGCTGTCGGGCCGAACAGCGCAGTATGGCCGGTCTTCCGCCACGACCGCCAGAACACCGGGCGTAGTCCGATCCGCGCGGTCTACCGGCACGACCATCCCTGGATGTTCCAGACGGGCAAGGGCATCTTTTCGACTCCGGTCATCGATCGTGATGGTGCCGTCTTCGTTGGCTCGGCAGATCACAGCTTCTACGCACTAGCCGCCGACGGGCACCTCCGCTGGCGCTTCGAGACCGGCGACATCATCGACTCCGCCGCAGCGCTGCCGGACATCGTCCCCGGCGAGCCCTCGCGGGTCCTCGTCCCGTCCGGTGATGGCACCCTATACTGTCTCCAGCGCGAGACGGGCAAGGTGCTCTGGACGTTCGACCCGCGGGTAGCGCCGCGGGCAAGTTACAACAACTGGTGGGAGGCCAACATCGCCCTGGGGGCCGACGGCACCATCTACGCCGGGAACACCAACTTCAACTACTATGCCATCAGCCCCGAAGGCACCTTCCGCTGGACGTACGAGACGGGCGCCAACGCCTGGTCTTCGGCAGCCATTGCCGGCGATGGAACACTGTTCTGGGGGTCGAACGATACCTTCGTCCACGCCGTCCGACCGGACGGTCAGCGGAGATGGCGGAAGCGTACCTTGGGCTTCATCGCTGCTTCGGCAACACTGAGCACCGATGGCACGGTCTACATCGGGTCGTTCGACCACTGCCTATATGCGCTCGACGCCGAGACCGGTCGCACGCGGTGGAAGTTCCGGACGCGCGACCATATCTACAGCTCAGCCGCACTCTCGGTCGATGCGCAGGGAGAGACGAACGCGCTCTTCTTCGGCTCCGCCGACGGCGTCCTCTATGCCCTCGATCCACGAGGCACGCTGCTCTGGCGTTACGACACCGGTGCCCCAATACGCTCGTCACCGGTCCTGGGACGCAAGCCGGAGGGCGAAGCTGGATGGATCGTATACTTCGGGGCTGGAAACGGGAAGCTATACGCGCTGGATACGGCAACGGGCCGACGCCGCTGGTCGTACGATACCACGCCCGATCTGGCAGAGCTGCGCGACCGCAATGATCTGAACGGCTCGCCCGCCCTGGGACCGAGTGGCATCGTGATCGGTGGAGAGCACGGGCAAGTCTGGTACGTGCCCTACGACTACCCTCTCCACCACAAAGACCCGCGCGGCACCACCGCGCCCGGCGAAGAGGTACCCGAAGCACGGGCCACGCTGGTCTACGTCACGCCCGGCGGAAACCTCAGTCCTACACTGCCGGAGTCACTTCCGACTTCCGCCGTGATCACCCTGCGGCTTGGCTGCCGGCGGGCAAGGAACGCCCCACGGCGCGCGGCTGTACAACCGGCCGTTCTTCAGACCGGGCCGGGCCCTGCACGTCACAACGGATCCGCCCTTCCCCTTCGATGCGCTGACCAGTGCCGACGGACGCCACCTGCACGTCATTCCAAAGTCGTTTCTTGGACCCTGACCGCAGCTACACGGTCCACGTCGAGGCGAACACCTACACCGGCGGCATGCACATTGGGGCCCTGACGCTCGGCGGGCGACGATCGGGCCGCTTCGAACAGCACATCACCTTCCGCACACCGGCTGCGACGCCGGCGCACATCCCACTGACCTTGGCTGACGACGCCGTCTCCGCCTTCGAACTCACGCGCTTCGCCGTGCCGATTCCGACGATGATGCCCAGTCTCAACCAGATCGGCTTTGACTACATGGACTGGATCGCCGGCGTCGTTGACATCGCCGAGCCCGATGCACGGGGCGAGGGCAGGCTGATCCTCTGGGTCGATCGGCGGGCGGCGCAACGCCGAGGGCGTCTTGGTGAGCGATCCGGGGACGGACTTCGTGCTGCCTTTGAGCGGGCGCTACCGCGGCCAGGCCTTCCGCCTGGCGAACCGGGGCTTCAAGATGCGGATCACGGGGATCCCTATTCCCTTCGACACCTTCGAAATCCGTGGGGTACTGGGCGCCGACTACCGTGTCGGGGATATCGGCCACGGCGTATGCGCGGAGCGCGACCGCTCCGCATCCCCACCTTTGGACCGCTCCTGGTCCTCGCGGGCCTAGCGAGCAATGGATGGCAGCGTCTGCTGACGATGGCAACCTACGTCACCCGGCCCTACGAAGATGGTCCGGCAAACCAGCGTCAGGATGGCCTGACCGTGAGTGCTCTAGAGAGCGGGCGGCCCACGCGGTCGCACGCCGGGCACGTCACCGCGCGCTTTGCTTCCGCTCCGGGACACGTTGTCCCGGCGGCCCAACACCTGCCCGCGATCGTCCTCATCGATGAAACGCTCGGCGAGGCTGTCTCTCTCGACTACCAGGCCAACCTCACGCCGCTCACCGGCACCGAGGGGCGTCTCGATGGCGTCAGGTTGACCCTGCCCGCAGGCAGCCGACTGCCGCAGGGCGTCACCGCCGTCGTCATGCTCCATGCTCTTTCCGCTACACCGAGAGCGCCTGCCGTAGGGCGAACTCGCAATCCAGCACAACACCGGAGACGCGTATGTCAGAGACCAGAGCTCGCTCAGCCGCAGCAGGCACGCCTGCCGCTCCGCTTCAAGGTCATCTACAGTCTCGGCGACCTGACCACCAGCGGGTCCATCGCCATCGTGATGTTCGATCAGCTCTACTTCCTCACCGACATTGTTGGCCTCCGCCCGGATCTGGCAGGCTGGGCCATCGCCATCGGGCGGGTTTGGGATGCGATCAACGATCCCCTCTTGGGCGTGCTCTCCGATCGCATTCGCAGCCGGTGGGGGCGACGGCGCGTCCTGCTCCTGCTGGGGGCAGTGCCCCTCGGCCTCGCATTCATGCCTGATGTGGATCATCCCGCCTCCGGGACCGCAGGGGCTCGTTGCCGACTACGCGCTCACGTTTATGCTTTTCGATACGGCGTATAATCCGCGGTCCACGTCGGTTACAACGCCCTGACCCCGGAGTTGACGAAAGACTATGACGAGCGCAGCGACCTTAGCTGGGTACCGCATGGCCTTCGCCATCGCGGGCTCGCTGGGCAGCGTCATCCTCGTGACGGTCTTGAGCTGGTCGCTGGGCACCACGCGCCGGCTCTTTTCGATCGTGGGCATCGTCCTGGGGGTGCTGTTCGCCGTACCGCCTCTCGTGGTTTTCCGCGTCACGCGCGACTATGCCACCGAGACACCGGACAACCCGCTCCCCCCCTGGGAAGCGATCAAGCACACTCTGGCCAGCAAGCCCTTCCGCATTCGTCATGGCCCGTCTATCTGCTGAGCTGGACGACCGCCAGCATCCTTTCGGCGATCCTGGTCTATCTGGCGAGCTATCGCCTCCGGATTCCCGATCAGGCTAACTACTTCGTCCTGGCGGCGCAAGGTTCGGCGATCCTGTTCATCCCCGCTCAGCGTCAAAATCGCGCAAGTGCTCGATAAGCGCTGGTCGTTCATGATCGGCTCGGCGACGTGGATCGTGACCCTGCTCGGGATCGCAGCTCTGCGTCCCGACCAGGTGATGCTAGGCTACGTCCTCGCCGTGCTGTCGGGATTCGGCGTCGCCACGGCGTACGTCATCCCGTGGTCGATGCTGCCCGACGTCATCGAGCACGATCAACTGCGCACCGGGCAGCGGCGCGAGGGCTCGTACTACGCGCTGGCGGCCTTCTTTCAGAAGCTGGGCACAGGGCTGGCACTCTGGTTGATGGCGCAGTTGCTCGCCCTGACGGGAGTACGTGACGCCGCAGGCCGGCGCCGCGACCTTGCCGCAGCAGCCCGCTGCCGCCATCAATGCGCTGCGAATCTTCGCCGGGCCGGTATGCGCCGTGTTGCTCCT
>CAVZIC010000009.1:0-8946 GCA_963775195.1 uncultured Chloroflexia bacterium | reverse complement strand
TGCGTCCGAGCGGCATAATACGTGATTCAGATAATTGCGAGATCGCCATCTGGCTAATTTTGCCTAAGCGGCCTTCTGATGCTACAATGAGAGGAAAGCAGGATTACCAACAAGAAGGGAGCTACAGATGCAGTACTTCGAACTCGCCACAGGCTACAAGATGCCCGCGCTGGGACTGGGGACGTGGCAACTGACAGGCAGGACGTGCACGCAGGCGGTCCGCGCGGCCCTGGATCTGGGGTATGATCACATTGACACCGCCGAAATGTATGGCAACCACACGGCGATCCGGGAGGCCCTGGAGGGGTATGATCGTGAGAAGCTCTTCATCACCACGAAGATCCCGCGCCACGAGCTGCGGCGCGATGACGTGTTGGCGATGGCCGACCGCGCGCTATCGGAACTGGGGGTCGGCTATCTTGATCTACTGCTGATCCACTGGCCCAACGACCAGATCCCGCTCTCGGAGACCCTGCCTGCCATGGCCAAGTTAGTACGACAGGGCAAGGTCCGCAGCATCGGGGTGAGCAACTTTATGATCCACCATCTGGAGGAGGCGCTTCGCGTGACCGAGGTGCCAATCGCGGTCGACCAGGTGAAATTCCACCCCTATCACAACCAGCGGGATCTCCTGGACTACTGCAAGGAAAAGGGGATCGTGGTGACCTCCTACTCACCCTTCGGAAACGGATCGCTGATTGGCGACAGATCGCTCAAGCGCATCGCGGATAAGTATGACCGAAGTATGCCCCAGGTCGTGCTGCGATGGCTGCTGACCAAGGGACTGGTGGTCATCCCAAAGTCTGCGAACCCCGACCACATCGCCGCCAATATGGACATCTTTGACTGGGAGCTTGATGCTGAGGATTTCGACGCCATCGAAGGCACTTGGCCAACGGTAAGGTCAGCCCGGACAACACAATCACGAGGATAGCTGTGAAAGTCGAGATCAGACCGCACAACGGAACTCCTACGCTCTTTCTGGACAGTGAGCCGGCCTTTGCCGGCTATCTGTGGGCCACCGCGCCCACGACGATGGGCTACCCGGTCGCCGATGTGGCGCGGGCGTACGCGGACGCCGGCATTCACCTGCACGCCTTCGACGTAGGCTCCGTTGGCGAAACGCCGGAGTGGGCCGGACCCGGTGAGAACCGCCAAGCCCCTACGACTTCTCCACCGTCGAGGCCCGCTATGGCCGCATCCTCGATGCCGACCCTGACGCGCAGTTCCACCTACGCGTCCACCTCGAACTGCGGCGCGGTCGTAATGACTGGTGGCTGGATAGCTATCCCGACGAGCGCGACCTGGATTCAGAGGGCGAGCGGACCACGCAGTCCTTCGCGTCGGAGGTCTGGAGGGAGCAGGGCAACGCCTTCCTCCAGGCCTACATCGCGCACCTCCAGGCCTCCGGGCTCGACAAGCACGTGATCGCCTACCAGATCGGCGCCGGGCACACCGGGGAATGGGTCAAAGGACACACCTCTATGTGGCACACCTGCGGCGACTACAGCTTGCCCGATGCAGCGCTGCTTTCGTGACTGGCTCTCCCGGACCTACCACGGCGACGTCACGGAGCTGCGGGCGGCATGGAATGACCCCACGGCGTCTTTCGAAACCGCCCAGGTGCCCTCTGCCCTGGCCCAACTTACCACGACGCACATGGCGTTCCGCGACCCCCACTACGAACAGGCGGTCATCGACGCCTATCGCTGTCTTGCCGACCGCTGCGCCGATCTAGTCGTCGACTTCTGCAGCACTGTCAAGACGGCGACACAGGGCCAGGCCCTGGCAGGCGCCTTCTACGGCTATCTGATGGAGTTGGCATGGAACGCCGGCTTCTTCGCCGAGAACGTGGACTCACCCTACAGCACGACCCAACGGAGCGGGCATCTGGGCCTCAACAGGGTCCTCCACGCGCCGGAGGTCGATTTCCTCGTCAGCCCCTACAGCTACGGTTTTCGGGGCATTGGCGGTTACGGAGCCGCCATGCCGCCTTCGGAGTCGATGCGACGCCACGGCAAGCTCTTCATCTTCGAGGATGATACCCGCACCCATCTGGCCCCGATCGACGCGGCTTCGGGCGCGCGGCCTCGCCGGACGACAGCGAGGCCATCCTCAAGCGGAACTTCGCCGAGGCGGTCACCCGCGGCTATGGCATCTGGTGGCTGGGCAACCCCGGGCATATCGACCCGGTGCGGGCGCCGGCTTTTGGCCCCCTGCTGGCCCGGTTCCAGGAATTGGGCACCTTCGCCCTCTCGCTGGACCGGGCGCCGGGCGCTGAGATCGCGATGCTGGTCGACGACGAGAGCTACTATTACGAGTCGCTGCGCAGCGACCTGGATCTGGCCCTGATCTCACAGCAGCGCCTGTGGGGGATGCCGCGATTGGGCGCGCCCACCGACACTTACCTGCTTCAGGACCTGATCGATGGGAACCTGCCGCCCTACAAGCTCTACATCCTGCTCAATGCCTTCCACCTGGATGCAGGCGCGACGGGCAGCCCTGTTGCGGCAGCTCAAGCGTGACGGACGTACCGCACTGTGGCTCTACGCGCCGGGATACATCGACGAGACACCTGGCCTGGATTCGATGGCGGCCCTCACGGGGTTCACTTTCGGAAGGGGCGATCACGCCTGGATCCAAACGATGCACCTGGTGAACTTCTCCCACCCGATCACGGCGGGGCTGCCGCAGGATCTCCGTGGGAGACCGGTGCCAAGGTTGGGCCGCAGTTCCACCTGGAGGATGAAGGGGCCACCATCCTCGGCGAGAACGTCTATGCCCAGGGACGTTGCAGGCCGGGATTCGGCGTCAAGACCTTTCCCGAATGGACCTCCATCTACAGCGCCGTCCCGAACCTCCCTGCTCCTGTGCTGCGTGGCATCGCGCGTGCCGCAGGCGTCCACCTCTACAGCGAGGCGGGCGACGTGCTCTTCGCGTCACCCCAGCTTTTCGGGGCGCACACCGTCTCAGGCGGCCCGCGCACGTTCCGTCTCCGCATCCCGTCGAGATCGTCTACGACCTCTTCGAGCGGGAGACGATCGCCGAGAATACGTCAGAGATCAGCGTGACGCTGCAGCCGCGATCGACGGTGCTGTACTATACGGGGGATGTAGAGCGTCTGAATCACGGATTCAGCGGATTGCACGGATGACACGGAGGGATTCTCACCTTCCGGGTCATCGCAGCGGCGCTGTGAGGACCCGGAAGGTGAGAAGTCCATCCGTGAAATCAGAGTAATCCCGCGAATCCGTGATTCAGACAATCCGCGTCTTATGATTCTCCGCGGCGGGGAACGATGCAGATGAACTCGAACGACGGCGAGCCCGCGTTCTCGAAGTGGTGGATCTCGTTGTCGGGCACGTAGATGAAGTCGCCCGCCTGTATGGGCGTCTGGTTGCCGTCCGCATCGACGGCCACGCCCTTCCCTACCTCGACCTTGACCAGGTGCGGCCAATCGTGCGCGTGATGCGGCGTTGAGCCGCCCGGGGCCAGCCGGAAATAGCGCATCACGATCTCGTTCGAGCCGTCGTCCGGCCCGATCATACCTGCTTCTTCACCCCTTCGTAGCCCGACGCCGGGGCGAAGGGAACGTCCTGTAGTTTCTTGATGATCATTGACCTCTCCTGTAACTGGTATGCGGGGCCTCCACGACGTCTATAGCGTGAGCGGCTCCCTAACGAGCCAAGTATAGACCATGTTGACGCTCGAACAAAGAACCTGCAGTGGAAAACTCGCGAGGACCAAAGTATACTTTGCTCGGAGGCATAGGATATGACGACAGTAACAGTGACCTCTGAGAAGGAACGACCACTCCGTCCGCTCTTGGAAGCAGCCCTCGAGAACAAACTGAAACTCCTACAAGTAGCCATCGAACAAACGCAGGAGAGGTTGCGCAGCTTCGAGGTTGAGTATGGCTTGCCTTCGCCGATCTTTGTTCAACGCCACGAGAATGACGAATTCCCGGAAACGTTAGAGTACGCCGAATGGGTCGGTGAGTACCGTATGCTGGAACGACTTCAGGAGAAAGCGGAGACACTCAAGGGAATCCGATTTGAGGATCGAACGCTGTTTTGAGTCGTCGGCTCCCGACTTAGCCAAGGTCCTCCGTGAGATCCAGACGCACGTCACGCCCATAACCTGAACGATGCGAACCGGATCGCCGTAATGTACGGGTTGGCGCCTGGCGAATCGAGCGATCACGCTATCTGTCGCACAATCTTCTAGCTTTGTTCGCCGTCCACCGGGAAGAACGCAGGGCTGAAGTTACCATTCCACGTCGCCGACGGCATGGATCCCACCTGCACGCGCTTGTCCATCGTGAATTGTGGTCGGACCGACCGTGTGCCATTGGTCGCCGTCAACGCTGCAGAGAGCCTCGACGTGATTGCCCTCGATCTCAAGGCGCAACGTGACGGGTTCGCCTACCCTCCCCCCGCGCCAGGCCATCCGGCAAACGTCCCCGTCCCATGAAAGGTCCTTGTTGTCCAGACACCCGCCGAAAGCGACGTCCCGCGCGCCGAACCTTCCCGCCTCAAGCCAGAGGTAGTCTTGCGCGTCGCGCCAGAGAAGGAGGCCACCGGCTGAAAGGCGCTCCTAAGGCGGTCGGCGCACAGACCACCTCAACGATACCATCGACGACATCGCTGGGCCAGGGCCGCAGAAGGCGCGGGGCACTCAGGTTCGCCTCCACAGTCCCGCACATTCGCGGCACGGAGTTCCACCTCACCATCGGACCCGCTACAAGGACAGTCATCGAAGGGATCCTGCCACGTCCACTCGGATGATGCGAGATCGAACCCGTCGATAACCATACCCTCCGACCATGCTCCTCGTCCGTAGCCCGGCACCAACGCCCATTGGCCGATCAGATCGTCCAGCGGGGATGGGCCACGCGGAAACCCCTCGCACCACGACCGGAAGTCAGCCGAAGCGTTGTATGTATTCTCAAGGCGGCTCAAGGCCTGAACCAGAAGCAACCCGCGGTCAGGGTCGTCCCTCATCTCGGCCAAAGCCGCAACGGCATCCGCAAAGCACGCCTGCGAGCGCTCCTCAGTCTCCCGGCGGGCATAGACCCGTCCAAGACCATAGCGAGCGTAGGCGAGGCTGGCCACACCGTAACGCCCCATACATAGTGTCTCCGCCTTACGAAATGCCTCGATCGCCGCCAGCCATCGCCTCGACATAGGGCAATCGCCCCGCAACTGGTATCCCCGACCGGTATCGGACTCGTCCCCGGCGATCGTAGTCAGGGCACGCGCTTGCTCCACATGGAGCGCAGCCGGCTGAAGATCCCCCAAGATCAGAGCGTGGCGTGCGAGGTCGAGAAGCGCCCAGGCTTGATGATTGGTGTCGCCCAGACGTGTTCAAACTTCCGACATCAGATGACTCTGCGAAACCGCGCCCTGTATGTCACCAATGAACTCCATCAGATTCCCTGCCGTGTAATACACGCCAATAAACCCGGTGCCCATCTGATCATAGTGTTGTCTTACCTTCTCCTCAAACGCACCCAACCACGACCGGGCCCCCTCGATGTCCTTGTGAACATGCGCTCTTCAATGATGTGATCGTAGGCAAATACCAACTCCTCCACGTAAGGCAGGCGCCGGACGAAGCCGGCCGTTCGTTTCAGCAGAAGAGTAAGCCTGCTCCCAATCCCCTGTGGCCCACCCGATGCCGTAGGCGATGGTCCGGTTTAGCAACGCTGCGCCCAGCGATTCCGTATCGTCTCCTAACAGAGCCAGCCCTTCCTCTCCGAGACGGGCCCGCTCCTCATACCTGTGCTGCCACCAGAGCGCCTCGCCCAGCCAATGATAGAGCAGCGCCATCTCCTGGGGATCCGATCTATGGTGCGCCCGAGCGAATCGCCTCCCCATATACATCGCGAGGTCAGCGACCCGGTTGGTCTTGTAGGAGAGCCTTCCTAACCCGATCAGGACTTGCAGGCGCCGGTGTTTGGTTGTCTCGGTGCCAGTAGGCGCTCAAGCAGATCCAAGGCCCGGAAGTAAGCGGTATACGCCTCGTCGTCGGCAGAGACCGTGATCGCCTGATCACCTGCCCGTGCATAATGCTCGGCGGCCTTGGTTGTGTTACCGGCTCGATCGAAGTGAAAAGCCAACTGCACGGCGACGTGATCGTTCCCCTCACCGATAGAGATCTCCAGGGCCGTGCCTACTTCCCGTGTAACAGCCGTCTCTCCCCATTGCTCAGCTCCCGGTACAGATGTTCTTGGAAGAGCGCATGGCCAAAGGTATACCGGTGACAAACCGCCCACCGGCCCTGATCTCTCCGGCTTCGCGTATGAGGCGCTGCCTGGCCCCGAGGTCCCGTGACAGTGTGGTCAGCGCCTCGCGTTCGCCCAGACCCAGCACCTGCGCCGCCACCTGCGCCGTAAAGGTCTCACCCTCCACGGCCGCAACCGTCAGCAAATCACGAGCCCGCTGTTCCAGGCGCCCCAGGCGCATCGCAATCACCGCCTCCACCCGCCCGGGCAGTACACCCCAATCCAGTCGTGGCCCCTCGCGCCAGACCTCCGTCTGCATCCCGGACGAGGTCACCCCGATCCTGGAGCGCTCGAAGCAGTTCCACCGTGAACAGGGATGTCCGCCGGTCGCCAGCAGGCTGCCGAAATCCCTCACCCAAACGGTTAGGCTCCGCGTCAATCAGGGCATCCACGAACTGTCGCCCATTTACGGCATCGGCCTCCCGCAGGTCGACCATATCTCCATAGTCGCGACGGAACTCCACCAGCACCTTTCCCAACGACGGCCATCCGTCGTAGAACTGACACCCCCGCCGACGCATCTCGTCGGCCGGTAAGCCCCACCACCAGGTTCCGGACCGGCCAGCCGCCGCCCCAGATGAAGAGCAAGCCTACCGAGCCCTGATCCATCCACTGCAGGTCATCGAGCGTGAGCAGCAGGGGATGCGCCTCCGACATGGCCCTCAGCACGTTCGTCATCTGCTGGAACAATGCCTGCTGCGCCAGCCCGCTGCTCGGCGGACGCGACAACAACGCATCAAGCTCCGGGAACCATCCCTCCCCCGCAAACCCGCTTGTTCGGCGCGCGCGACCAACCCCCGGCCGGAGGTCATAACACCCGGTATCGACGGCCCGTGCGCCACCAGAGCAGGCAACGTTGCCGGCAGCGCCGCCACAGCCGCCGGGCCTGATCGTCGGAGACACTGCCCACCCGCCACCGCCGCTTCGACGTCGCCGGTGAGCATCTCGAGCGCCTCGCGGAACGGCAGAAAGGGGTCGCCGACGCCGGAGGTCGCATTGCAGGCGCCGTTCACGGCCAGCAGATCGGGGTGGGCCTCCATCACCCGCTACGTACGAACGCGCGCAAGAGCGCTGACCTTACCTCGCCCACCGCCGATGATGAATACCCACCTGCCCTTGCCCCGGCGAGGGCCGCTTCAAGATGTTCATCGAGCCACGCCAGCTCCTGCCTCGCGTCCCCTTACAAAAAGCCGGAGGTTGGGCCACCGCCGATCGACTTCTGGCATCGAGGATTGTGTGGTCTTCGTCGGAGGTGATCTGTACGGATCGCCGTTAGCTCTATCGAGCTGCGCCGCCCTGCACTGCAGGAACGGTCTCTTCGTGAGGAACCGAACTACCCGCCAGCGACCTCGCCCCTGCCAGATCGCCTCGAAGAGCGCCACCGCTCGCTTCCTCGGGCTCGATGCCCAGTTCAACCTCGAGTGTCTCGACGCAACGCTCGTACTGCCGCAGCGCCATAGCCCGCTGGCCGTTCAGCGCCAACGCGCCGCATCGCCTGACGGTGCGCACGCTCCTGCCACGGCTCATCTCGATTTGCTGCCGGGCGAAAACCCAGCGCCTCCTGGTATTCCCTCCGCGCCAGGTGGAATACTGCCAGCCGATTCCAGGGACTCCCAGAGAGCCTGCCGATGATGTCTCTTGCTCCAAGGACCAGCCAGTTCTCGAACTGAGGCTGTCGAAGCTGAAGCCTGGAAGGAGGTCACCTCTGATATAGAGCGCCATCGCTTGCCCCAGCTTCCGAGCCCAGATTTGATGCAGGGCCCCGGGGTTTCGTGGCCGTGGGCGTTCACCGAAGCGACGAGGTCGCTGAAAGCCCTGACATCCACGGAGATGCCCGCGTCAGGGTTCAATTGCAGCGTGTCACGCGTGATCTGCAGGAAAGGAAGGATCGCGTCGGCGGTCACCGATGGCAATCCGCAAGCGATAGAGGGCGGCGCGGAGGTTGCGGCGGGCATCAGCTTCGGCCACATCGGGCCACAGGAGTCCGGTTAACTGGTTCGACGGCGGCAGGCATGGTCAGGCTCCGCCGCCAGGTAGGCCAGCAGCGCGCGGACGTTGTCGTAGCCGAAGTCCACGATGGCTTCATCGTCCACGCGAACCGCAGTGTTTCGAGCACTTCAGGTTCAATTGGGTCATTTCCGCTCTAGTCTTCTCGTTCCGGATTCCTGCACAGAACGACTGAATGCGAGCGAACCGTAGCCTGAAGTTCTTATGTCACAGTCTTATAGATCGCCTTTCCGTCGACGACAACCACCCTCTCACGCTGTACTGAGGTTTGATTGACGACCTGCTCACCACGCCGCACTACGATAGAGCCAGGTTAACAGAAAAACCGAGAGATCGAAGAGGATAAAACAGGAGGTATGCGATGAGCGGGCTCTATGAGAAGACAGTGTACGCGAAAGAGATGTACGATCGAAGCGTCGCGGAGACGGGACGCGGTGTGGCAGTGGGACCCCGGCGCGCACCCCGACCTAAGGCCCGTGGTCTGGTTGTGGCATTACGCGACGCGGACTCCAAGCGGCAGGCTGTCACGGGAGGGCCGGCGCGTTGCTTTTCCCCAGTGAACTCCGGTTGAGCAGGCCTTTAGGTACCTCGCATTCCGTACAACGGCGGCGACGTGGGGGATACTCTCCGGTCGCCGCCGGCTGGCTGCTGGC
>CAVZIC010000008.1:0-46880 GCA_963775195.1 uncultured Chloroflexia bacterium | reverse complement strand
ACGGTAGAGGAGAGGACAAGGAAATGGGCACACCCAGACAACGGGTGTGCCCATACGCATGTCGGATGTGCGGGGCTAAGCCGCTATGATATCACGGCTCGCGAAGTTCCTCTCGGATCTGATGATACTCGTCTCGCGTGATCTCGCCCGCAGCCAGGCGACGCTTCGCCAAATCGAGCGGTGAGCCGGACAGATCAGGCCCGCCCGCGGTCACGCCACTGGTGGTGCGAGTCCGCCGAATGAGCCAGATGGTCCCCAGAACAAACAGGGCAAGGAGCCCCAGGAAGAAAAAGCAACCCCAAGAGCGGCCCGACGATACCCAACATGCCCCCGCCACCCCTAAGACCTCCCATATGGCCCATGCCGTATTCGCCAAATCGATCGCAGAATCCACCCCAACCCATCATACTGAACCTCCTCCATCACTGATTTCACGCAGAATCTCACGATATTCGTCCGCATCGATCTCGCCGGCTGCTAGTCGTCGGTCGAGAATCTCGCGGGGTGTTTCACCCAACGTACGCCGGCTCCCGCCGACTGAGCTCCGACTGCCACCCCGGTTCGACCAGACCAGCACCCCGCCACCGATCAGCAGGAGCAAAGGATGCCCACTACCAGAAGCAACAGGAGAAGACCAAGTGACCATACCACTCATCATCATGAAATCGCCTCCCAATCTCTTCGCACTTGACCATAAGTATACCGCAGCAGAGCTGAAGGCGTGGGCGGCAAATGACGTATACAGCCCCCGCCGTTTGGCGGGGGCACCGGGGACCCGTACTATCTCAACTGATGCGCGGTTGGTGGACTATGTTGCAGTCGATACACTCATAAAGGGGAGCGCCCTACTGCCTCCCATCGCCACGGCACGCTGAATACCGCTAGCCGGAGGAAATTCGTGGATCCAGCAGAGGATAGACTAGGTCGATAGTGAGGGTACCCATCGCTGTAACCAAAACCAGGATGTAGGTAATGCCCTGTATGAGCGTGATATCGACATTGGCAATGGAGCGATAGAGAAGTCGCCCCATCCCGGGATAGGCGAAGATCGTCTCTACAAGCACCGCCCCGGCAACGAGGGTGCCCAGCGACGTCGCCAGATTCGTCACCTGGGGCAACATTGCGTTCCGCATAGCATAGTGAAGGAAAATCCAGCGCTGTTTGAGCCCTTTGGCTTCCGCCAACATAAGATAGTCCTCGCCCAGGACGGTAGCCATAGTCCCACGCATCCCTAGAGCCCATTGCCCCGTGCTACAGAGCACGATGGAGAGCGCCGGCAAGGCGGCATGATAGACAAGGTCCACAACGTAAGAGGCGTCGAAGGGCGCAATACGACCAATTGAAACGGCCCCACCGATGGGAAAGAGCCGCAGGGTATAAGCCAAGACATAGAGCAGAATCAGAGCTACAAGATAATAGGGGATGGGTGCCATCGCCATGCCGAAGGACATCACGATCTTGGCCGTGCGGGGGGTGCCGCGCCACAAGATGAGCCCCCCACCCAGCAAACCCAGGCCGAACGACACGATAGTGGCGACCAACATAAGGCCCAACGTGTAAGGTAGTGAGACACAGATAACATTCATTACCGTCGCGGGGAGGAACGCCAGCGAGTAACCAAACTGGAAACGAGTGGTGGCCCAGAGATACCTGAGGTACTGTATGCCCAGATTCTGATCGAAGCCGAACTGTTCTCTGAACTCCCGCAGCGCGGCACTGTGCCGGACAGCCTCGGAATCGCTCTCCAGTGCCGTCAACCACGTCGCCACGGATTGGTTGGGGCGGATCGATCCCCGTGCATGGAGCATCAGCTTCGGCACAACGAAATTCAGTGTGGCGGCAAACCATATAGTCAGTAGAAATGTACCGAGCCTGCGCAGAACATAGTTGAGGGACATACGAGTGAACCGAAGACAATAGGGGCGGCCTCCGGGGAGGCCACCCATCTATTTGGTCCTTCCCCTCTGGATACGGGTCAAGTCACCCACTCCAGCTCCAAAGTCATCAGGCCGTGACTGTGGATGTGAAGCCCACCACCGGAACGGTGTAGCCGCAGATCTACCGGTCGAGCAGTGAGCTCGGCTCCAGGCGCGTTAAGGGCCACTGATCCCTCCACCCCAGCGTGATCGAAAAGCCGAACGTAGGTCTTGCCCTTCTGACGGAAGACACTACTCACCGTGACTGTCTCCGGCTCCACCTGAAGAAGCTGCAATTGATGGCCAAGATGACCGGTATGTGCAGGTTCGTACACACAATAGAGAGGATTGCCGAAACCCACACCGGCCTGATGCGCGCGCCCCTCCAGCCATTGACCGTCGTGCGGCAGCAATCCCAAGCAGGTATGCAGCTCGCTGAGCTGACCGGTAGCCAGGATGTTGGAAAGCGTACGCGTCGACGGGTCCCACCGGTAACCGATATCGCCCCGGTTGAGAGCGGCAACTCCCGCCTCACCCTCTGAGAAGTCGACCCAGTGCGGGGCCGCGAAGACCGGGTCCAGACTGAGATCGTAGGGCCAGACCAGGAAAGGCTGCTCGCGCATACAGGTAAGCGCGCCCTGCGACTCAGGCAGGCGAATCTCGGCACCGAGCTTGGGGCCCTCCATGCCGATGGCCGCAGGCGCTCCCGGCGTACCATCCTCGAAATGGGCCTCGATATCGACCTGCACGATGACGTAAGGCAGCGCGTCGGCGAAACGGTAGGTGGCACGATAGCGGTGGTGTGGCCCAATGCGGCCCGCCTCATAGGCCTGGGTGAAAACCGGGCCCTGCTCGATCTCCTCGATGACGCCTTCCGAGTGGTACAGCTTGCCGCCGATCTCGCCGGAAAGCTTCATCGTACCGTTACTGGCCACGATAGTGCCCACAGCTGTCCACACGCCGGTTAGGCCACCGTCGGGACTCAACTGGGCGGTATAGTGGCTGGTCGTAATCCGAGAGGACACCGGATCCACTGTGATCCCCGTCGCCCGGCCCGACACCGCCCCGACTTCGCTGGACCTGGTGTCTGGGATGGGCCGGATGAGATAGGTCGCATAACCCAAGGCGGGCACGCGGGCTACAAACCCCATCACCACCCGTTCCGCGTCGCGGCGCATCTGCTGCCACGGCACCGGTCCCTCGTCGGTGAAAAGCGTCCCCCGATCGGCAATCTCCGCGGGCACGGAGATCTCGGCATAGTCGATGCGATCCCAGCCAAGAGGGTTGAAGACAACGACGGCCCCAAGGCCGTCGCCGGTATCGAGATTTCTCAGCACCCCGGCCAGAGCGCCATCGCGGACGCCTTCGGCCATACGTTGGGCATCGTACTGGAGGTGGTAGGCCAGGTCGAGGCTGCGCTTGAGCGAGAGATCGTGGTTCTGCGCCATGAGGTGGGACTTCCAGGCCTGAGCCATGCACGTCTCTTCGTCACCGGGCCGCCCAAGGCGATCCGCCAGCACGGTAGAGAAATCTGCCATGCGAAGTGCGGCCTCAGACTTGAGGTCGCTCATCCAGTCGGCGTTCTCGTGATGCCCGTAGTCGCAGAAGGAGGTCTTCCGGGTCTCGAAGAGGTTAGGGTCCGCCGCCAACGTCACCGACGGCTCGGGCAGCTCGCCGAAGAGCTCCTCAGCGGTCACCCAACGGAACCGCAGATCACCGGCGGTGTCGGCAGCCAACAGGTGTCCCGAGGTCATGCAGAGATTGTTATTACCGTACTGGTTATTATGGTCATCGTCCTTCGACATGACCACCGGCGAGATCCCTTTTGCAGCCTGCTTCTGCTTCCAGGCCCAGAGGTCAGCGAGGCTATAGTTGCCTCGCGCCGCCCTGGGATTCCGGTAGCGGGTCATTATCCACATAGAGAGGGGCACGGCCCCTTTGAGTCCGAATCTATCCCCATGATACTCGGGCACGGCCTTGATCTGGGAGCCGTCGGGGCCCTTCCACCAGACCACGCCCTCATCCGCCCGAGGCGTGAGGCTGCCCTCCTGGCCCGGACCGTGGATGCGCATAAGGGCGCCCTTATAGCCGAGGTCGCACAGGATCTGGGGAAGCTGCGCGAAGTTGCCTGGCTCACTCACCGTCCAGATCGGCACCGATCGACCCAATGTGGTCTCGATCACCTGCAGTCCGTAGAGGAGCTGCCGGAGGTTTGCCTCGCCGGATCTCACGCAGGCTGTGGGTTGAGCATAATCGCCGCCGGTAATCGAAAGCCGGTCGGGAAACCGGTCCAGCCACTCGCGGATCCGCCGGGTGAAGTCAGGACTCCACTCATAGGTCTGTGCACCCAAGTTCAGACCCATCTTGTAGTGCGGGTGATCGATCAACCGCTCCACCGTCTCGATGGTCCACGCTTCCGGGGCGTCTTGTCCGCGCCACACACCCCATCCTACATAACCGGAATGATGGATATCCAGTAACAGTAGAGGCTCCAAACCCTCATCTATCGTTCGCTCACTCATGTCGGGACCCTCCTTGGTCGCGGGTGCAGCAACCGGATGTGCACGGGACGCCAGAGATCAGGCCTCCACCTCACCGGCGTGCCGGTAGCAGGAACTGTAGTGGTTAGGTCCTACTTTGTAGAGCGGCGGTGGGGCATTCAAACACTCCTGCTGCACATATGGGCACCGCTGCACGTACCGACAACCCGTGCCGACACCTTTTGCACGGACGACCTCAATCGACGTCAGGTCCAGCTTGCGCTCCCACTTCTCGCCAGGATTCGGCGCAGGGATGGAGTCGACCAGCAACTGCGTGTACGGATGCTGCGGATTCTGCATCACGGACTCGATGTCCCCCTTCTCCATGACCCACCCCAGATAGAGAATGATGATCTCGTCACTGATCTGATACGCAGTGGCCAGGTCGTGGGTGATATACAGAAACGGGATGCCGAAGTCCTCCCGCAGGCGCAGCAGTACCTCCAGGATCCTAACCTGAAGCGAGGCATCGATCATAGAGACCGGCTCGTCGGCGATGATGAGGCGAGGTTTCAGCAGGAAAGCGCGCGCGATCATGACTGCGCTGACGCTGCCCCCCGCTCAATTGGTGGGGGTATTTGCCCAGAATCTCGGAGGGCTGCAGCCCTACCGTCTCTAGCGCGTCAATGGCCATCTCCCGGCTTTCCCGACGGTTTTTCGCCAGATCGAACTGCCGAATCATCGTGTCGAAGACATGATCCACCCGGTAGAACGGATTATAGACCCCGAAGGGGTCCTGGAAGACGGCCTGAACCTCCCGGCGGAAATCGATCCACTCCGACCGGGCCATGTCCGAGAGGTTTCTACCCTTGTACAGGATCCGGCCCTCGGTGGGCGTGATGAAGCCCAGTACAAGATTGGCGAGCGTGGTCTTGCCGCTACCGCTCTCGCCGGCGATCGAGATGATCTTGGGCTCCTCACCTTCATCTCCCAAGGACATGGAGAAGTCCTCTAGCGCGACGGTGTGCTCTCTGTGAAGGAGACCTCCGCCGTAGATCTTGGTTGCGTTTTCGATGTCCAGTAATGGTGGCGCCATTCTTCACCTCATATGCAGATGCGTGCCTTGCTCCCCGCGTGTCGATACCCAACGCCATGCCCGGCGCACAGGCCTGGGCGATCGTGTCAACTCCCGATCCTGGCCTCCGCCCTCTAGTAACGTAAGTGGCAAGCAACCAGCCGACCGGGCTGCACCTCGACCAGCGGAGGTATGACCTCGGAACAGACACCCATGACGTGCGGGCACCGAGGATGGAAGCGACAACCCGATGGTGGATTCAGCAGCGTAGGAGGCAATCCCGGAATCGCCGCGCGCGTCCTCTTCTCCGTCGGTGATGGGAGCGATGCGATCAAGAGCTCAGTGTAGGGATGTAGAGGGTCAGCGAACATATCCTCCACCTCCCCGATCTCCGCAATCTTGCCCGCATACATGACCGTTAGACGGTCGACGACCTGGGCTTGTAGCCCCATATCGTGTCCAATCAGGATGAGCGACGACTTCATGCGCTCCTGGACCTCAGTGAGGGTCTCCATCACAGCCCGCTGGACGATTACGTCCAGCGCACTGGTCGGTTCATCGGCGATGATCAGCGCCGGCTCCAGCGCGATCGCCATCGCTATGCAGACCCGTTGCTTCATGCCGCCGCTCAGCTCGTGAGGGTACATGTTCGCGACTTCGGGAGGCAGATCTACAACCCTAAGCAAATCCTCAATGCGCTCGTCCAGATTGTTGCCAGACCACGCACCTTGGTGTTGGGTGATGCCGTCACTAATCTGAGCGCGGACGCGCATGACCGGGTTGAGGGCGTTCATCGCGCCCTGCGGGATGAGCGAGATATCCTCCCAGCGCGTCCGCCTCATCTGCTCCTCGTTGAGCTGGAGGATATCCCGCCCGTCAAGCCGAATCTGACCGCCCTCAATCGATCCCGGCGCCTTGATAAGCCGGAGAAGTGCCATTGCAGTCGTGGACTTGCCGCAGCCGGATTCGCCCACCAGGCCGAATATCTCGTCCTTTCGTACGTCAAATGTAACGTCGTCGACGGCCTGCACCGGTCCGCGGGCGGTCCAGTAGTAGACTTTGAGACCTTCGACCTCAAGAATGTGGCCGTTCTGGTCCGTCATCGTCATCTCCCCTATGAACCTTTCCATCCTCGCACCCACTGCTGAGTCAGCCACAAGTACCGGGTGCCATCTTCAAGGCTCGGCTCGATCTCGCTGCCCTCGTGCCACTCATTCCAGCTCGTGACCATCACCCAATCGGCGCCACTATCCACGGCAGCCCGCCAGGTCTGGTTATACGTTCCCCCGTCCTCGCGCATCAGGAGCGTCCCGGGTGTCCGGATCTTTCGGTCATCAAAGCCCGGAATCACCGTCGCGGCGAAGATCTTGCCCTGATCGTGCGTCTCCTTACAGACACGCTGGTAGAGACCCGCCACATCCTCGCCGCGCACCAGGCGGCCCACCGGGTTATAGGTATGCAGCCCATCCATAACGCTGAGAGCCTCCGTCTTGAAGGTGTCGCCCATCAAGAAGGGCTCGATCCCCTCGGCCCCTAGCCGGTCCTTGACCTCCTGCCAAACGCTCAGGGGATAGGTGTCGAGGACATAGATGACCACGACCGGCTTGCCATCGATCTTGAGCCAGGCGTCGTTCTCGCCGTGCGTGCTCAGGACGTGCCGCATATCTGCCAGGATGCAGTCGGCCTCGGAGGCATCACCCTTGCGCCGTTTGACCATCGGCGTCTCGTAATAGAGCGTGATCTTGTAGTCGGTGCCGGAGACCCGCGCCACCAACGCGTCAAGGACGCGATTGGAGTAGTGCTCCATTCCCCACCACGAGACAATCGAGCCGTCGACCCGTGCCTGCTTGAGCTCCTGAAGCTGGCGCTCGATGACGGCGGGGTCCAGCGAGTCATAGGGGCCATCCAGTGGATAGTTCGGCGAGTCGACCATGCGCCGGCCGTTGAAGACGAGGTCCGGATTGTAGCGCGCCTCGTAGCCTCCAGGCCAGCCGCGCCACTCGCCGGCCGGGCCGAAAGGCGTACCGTACCATACATAGTGAAAAGCCAACACGAGCTTGTCCGTGGCGTTCATGTCACCTACCTCCTGGCTTCTCAGCCGCTAATCTAGTGCCTGAAACAGAGACTATGAACAGCGAAGGGATTCACCCTACTCTCTCGCGAAGCTTGGGGTTCGCATACTCATCCAGTGCCATGCTAATCAGGAAGAGACCAATGAAGAGGATGACCAGCGCAACGGCTGGCGGCAGCCACCACCACCACAGCCCGCGGAATAGCGCTGCCCCCCCGAAGGCATACTGAAGGATCATGCCCAGGTTGGGCACGAACAGCGGGCCAAGGCCCAGCAATTGGATACCGACGGAGGCAAGGATGCCGCCGGAGACCGCACCCACGAAACCGGCTGCGACAAAAGGGATCAGATTGGGTAGGATCTCTCCGAAGAGGATTTGGAAATCAGAGAGACCCGAGAGCTTCGCCAGTGGAATAAAGCCGCGTTCGCGCATGCTCAGCGTCTGCGCGCGCACCGACCGGGTGGGGCCGGCCCAGGCGAAGATCGCTATGATAAAGGCTGTGAGCTCGATGCTGGTCGTTCGCAGATAGGAAGCAATGACCACCAGCATCATCAGCGAAGGGATTGTTAGGACCACGTCAGTCACGGTACGGATGATGCCATCTACCGTGCCGCCGTAATAGCCGGCCGTCAGCCCAAGTATGATCCCCAGCACGGTCCCCACGGCGCCGGCAATGAGGCCGATTTCGAGCGAGGTGGGGATGCCATAGACCATCAGGCCGAAGATATCGCGGCCCACATTGTCGGTGCCGAGAAGGTATTCCCCGGAAGGAGGATCGCCAAACGGACCGTAGGCAACCTGCGTCGCGTCGTAACTCACGAAAAGCCGCCCGATACCGCTGAAGAACACCAGCGATAGGACCAAGATCAGCCCCGCTGTGAGCTTCCAGTTACCGAGCCAGTAGCGCACGCCGGCCCAGAGCCCTCGTTCGCGCTCAATCGGTCCCGCGACGATTGCTTCGGGTGTTGTTGTCGGCATCTGCTACCTCCTCTCATAGGTGATACGGGGATCGAGGACCGGATAGAGCAAGTCGATGATCAACACGGCGGTGGCCACGGACACCACAATGAAGAACGTGATCCCTTGCATCACCGTGTAGTCTGCATTCACAATTGACTGGTAAAGCTTGTATCCCACACCGGGATAGGTGAACATCAGCTCCACGATCGACGAACCCGATACGATGAAGCCCATACTGATGGCCAAGCCCGTGAACTGCGGCAGCATTGCATTGCGCATAGCGTAGCGCGTGAAGATCCAGCCCTCGCGCAACCCTTTGGCCCGAGCCAGTGTGAGGAAGTCCTCGCCCAGCACGGTGATCATCATGCCTCTCATACCGAGCGCCCATCCTCCCATCCCCGAAAGGACGATGGAAAGCCCCGGCAGGATGGAGTGGCGCAAGAGATCTCCTACATAGGCCAGGGAGAATCCCTGATAGATCTGCCCGATGGAGACCGCACCACTGTGGGGCAGGACGTGGAGTGTGTAGGCCATGAGGTAGATGAGAAACATGGCCAGGAGGTAATATGGAATCGGCGAGATAGCGAAGAAAAGTGGTGCGATGAACCCCACGATCTTGGGAGCTCTGGGCCAGACGAAGAGTGCACCAAGGAGGATGCCCAACGAAAACTGAAGAAAGGCCGCGACACCCAGCAAGCCCAAGGTGTATGGGAGTCCGTCGAGGATCAGATCCATTACCCTCGCAGGGAAATTCGCCAAGGAGTACCCCATATTGAAGTGGGCCAGATTCCACAGATACTTGCCATACTGGACAAGGATGGGATCATCCAGGCCGAAGAGCGTCCGATACTCCTGGACGATTTGCCCTCCGCCCTCGATGACTTGTCCCTGCTCCTGCATGCGCCCCAGCATTGCGGACATCGGGTCGCCGGGGGCCAGGCGGGGGACCACGAAATTGATCGTGGCCGTCGTCCAGATGACAAGGAAGAAGATTGCCACGCGCGTCACGACGTATCTGACCGTCATAGTTTCGCCTCACTTACCGGTGGGTCGAACAGGGGGGAACTCCTCCGCTGGAGGAGTTCCCCCTATTCAGCATCGACGCCCACTCATGCCTTCTGGATGTTCACGATGGGAATGAGGAAGCACATCCACCAGTTCGGTGGATGATAGTAATCATTCGCCTCCGTGGGCCAGTTTTTCCAGTACGTGGACGTGTAGGGCACGACGCGCAGCTGCTGCGAGATCGAGATGATCGGTATCTCCCGCAGTCGGATCTCCAGAGCCTGTCGGAAAAGCTCGTGTTGCTTGGGGTCGCTAGGCGGCAACTGCCCCATCTGATCCACGATCGCATCGTACTCCGGATTGTTGAACCCGTGGACATTCGCTGACCTGATCTCGCCCTCAGGCAGAATCCACCGGCTGTGGAATTGGTTGAGCTCAGCATAGGGTTCAGCCACACTACCGCAGACCACGTGCGTCGTCTCGATGTCGAATTGGGCTCGGCTGCGGTTATCATAGTACTGTGCGCTCGCGAGAGATTGGGGAGCAGCGTCGATTCCGACGTCCCTCAAGTACTTGACGATGAGGGCCGGAACCACCGTGTTCTCTGCCTTGACCAAGATATCCACCGAGAGCTTCTGGCCGTCTTTGGCGTACATGCCATCGCTCCCCATCACATAGCCCTTGCTCTCAATGAGCTGCTTGGCCTTCTCAGGATCGTAGACAGTGACATCATACTTGTCCAGAAGATCCTGATTCTCGTCCAGCCAGGCCATGAGACCCGGGTACAGTGGGAAGTTGTACTGAGCCGGAATGCCGAAACCACCCCCCGTGGTCTCCGCCCACTCCTGCTGGTTGATCGCATAGGCCACAGCCCACCGCATGTCCGCATCGTTCCAGGGTTCTCGCTCGCAGTTGAACCCGACCTGACCCGGGCAGGGGTCGATCCAGGCATGCGGAGCATCGGCCGTCCATCCGAGAGCTTTGGGATTCTTGGTCAGCACGTCAGCAAAGGTATCAACCTGCAGTGAGGGCTCCCCATCTACCTCGTTGGCTGACAGCATCGCGGCCTTGCGTTCATCTGCTCCTGCTTCGATGAAGATCAGCCGCCTCGGGGCCGGAAGCTGGTTGAAGCCGGTCTTGGCTGCCCACCAATCGTCACGACGGTCATAAACAAACTCAGAGGCACTCGCCTTCACCAACCGATAGGGACCTGTGAATACAGGCCACCCTTTTTCCAGATCGAAGTTGGTGAAGGTCATCGGGTCCTGTCCTTCCCAAATGTGCTTGGGCAAGATCCGGACTGCTCCCCAGATTCGGACGGTGAAATTGTCGTAGATGAACCGAGGATAGGTATCGGTGAGTGTAACGCGGCACGTGAAATCGTCGACGACCTCGGCCTTCTCCACCCACGTCTCCATGGTTGGACCATAGGCGAGTGTCGTGTTATCCTTCAACATATTCAGTGTCCACGCCACGTCTTCAGCCGTGAAGGGTTCGCCGTCGCTCCACTCAACACCCTTACGGAGTGGGATGTCGACCTGAGAATAATCGGCATTCCATTGCAGATCTGGCAGGGGCACGGCGGCCAGCCAGGGGATCGAATCGCCGGTCTGATAGTTGAGGTACCAGAGCGACTCGATCATTGCCTGGTGATAACCCTGATTGATGCGCGAGCCGGGGGTGTACGGATTCGCCATGTCGGGCGCCTGCACAGGCTCACCCTCAAAGCCAATGATGAGCGTATCCTCACGTCCGATCTGGCCCGCTGTTGTCGCTGTAGTTGGCTGTACCGTGGCGTCTGTCACTCCTCCTTCTGGTGGGACTTCTGTTGGCGCAAGCGTTCCCGGTGCACAGGCGGACAGGATCGCACCAGCAGTAGTGATACCAGCCAGACGCAGGAAATCCCTGCGACCGATCGTTTTCCCGTTTGTTCCAGTTTCTGCAGGCTTCGTCATCTTGCATCCTCCTTCATCGCTGACCTAGATGCACAATTCGGACCCAGACATCGCCGAGAATCACACAGCCTTGTGCCGATCATAGATCGATGTATGTTTTGTGCGCCTCCTTTCGAATTCGATATTGATGAGACTGGGAAGATGCAGCTTGCGTGAGACATGTGGCTTACCGGGCCCTTCGTCTGCCACCACCGGATCCCCGCTGATCTCAGGTGCCAATGGTGCACAACGACGGGCAAACCGTCACACGCTCACTCCTGCAAGATCCCCTTCATCTGCTCACAGAGCTCCCTGTTGACGTTCTGACTGAGCCGCCTCACCGTATCCAGGTCTCGGCGACGTAGCGCTTCCAGAAGCGCGCGATGATATGTCAGGGCAACCTGAGTGACGCTCTGACATCCGCCCGAACGACTGGAATAACAATGTATCGAGATCGCCCACAGCACAAACAGGCGCCTCCACCATCGTAGCAACATGGGATGTCCAGACGTCACAAACAGATACTCAAAGAACTGCCGATCTACGTCAATCAACACTTGATGTGGTATGGCCTCCCCCGCACTCATGGCATGGAGCTCCCCCTCGATCAGTGACCTCAAAGCGTCAAGATCGCTATCTGCGATCGAGCTGATTGCCCATCTCACCGCTAGGAGGATAAGCGTCTCACGAAGATCGTAGATGTCATCGATGTCTGCCACGCTCGGCTGCCAGACGCACTTCGACGCCAAGCCAACAACCAACCCCTCAGACTCCAAACGAAACAGCGCTTCTCTCACAGGACTGCGACTGATGTTGAGTTGGTCCGCGAGCACCGTTTCAGTCAAACGCTGACCCGGAACTAGGCTGCCCCACACAATGGCATCGCGAATCTGAGAGACCGCTCTTTCAGCCAACGTGCGTCGCTCTGGCTGCCTGATGGGGACCAAGGAATTCGGATTCACCGTTGAACCATTTCCCTTGACAGCATGAGGCCTGCGAACCGGATGGGCTTGGGCTAATAGTCAGTGTGCGTGATTCCGCAGGACAAAAACCCAACATTGCAGTGAAAGGTGAGTCTACGCAGAAAATCAACAGTATAGAGGAAGTGCCAGTCGCAATCGGCAAAGCGACAACCTGAAGCCGACCGTTCTGTACACAGTATGTGAATACAGGATGCTTAAGATAAGTATAGGCGAGAGACCCTAGCTTGTCAAGATATTAGTATGATAATGTGACAATTGTAAGTCCTTTACGGTATTGTCACTGAGGAACACAGACGAGGAGATCCTATCATGGAGTTCAGAGCCGTGCGCACAGCCTGGAGATTTGTGGGAACTCATATCGTTTTGCCGTTGTCCATCGGGGTGGCTACGCTGCTGGCAATCAGCTACGTTTGGCCCGGACTTGGATGGGATCTCACACTGCCCTATGCGGCTCTGCTCGTAGTTCTCACGTCGGGCCCAAAGACACACATCCTGATAGGTAAACTTGCCGTTGTGACAACGGTAGGCATATTGGCTGGATGCAGCGGTAGCCTCGGGATTGCCAAGTCACTCCCACAACACACTGAAGTGCCTGGAGGCGCTGTTATCGAGGCCTACTTCTTCTGGAGCGGCGCTTGTACTCAGTGTCTGCATGATGAGTCGGAGGAGCAGGCGGGAAACGAAGCCCAGCGCAGCGAGAAGATGCGATCACTGCTCGACAATCTGGTCGCGCAGTATCCTCAAGTGCAGATCGTGGATTTCGAAGTAGCGTACAATCCGGAAAACCGTGACCGCCTGGAATCCACAGCGGCATCCGCAGGAGCCCAGCACTCAAGTGTGCCGATGGTCTTCATTGGGAGCAGGTACTGGATCGACTACGATGAGGAAACCAGGCGGGAAATCCAAGCTTATGTCGAGTCGTTGCTGGAAGGAAACGATGCCCACGCGATCGGCGCGCCCGCAGATATCGACCGAGATCAGGGCTTCAGATATCAGGCACTCCGGAGAAGGCCAACACTCACATAAATGCTCGGCTTCTAGGCTTATCGCCTTCCGTGTTCGTACATGATGTTTGCAGCTTCTGTATGCCAACAGTACAATCCGGACATAGCAAGTACCCGTCACACTAAGACAAGGAGATTGGAGCTATGTACAAGCCCAAACCGACCGCCGGTGATACTTCGTGGTTCGTTCACGACCGTTTCGGCATGTTCATTCACTGGGGACTCTACGCCGTCGCCGCCCGCCACGAATGGGTGCAGTCGCGCGAGGAGATTGCACCCGACGAGTACCGCAAGTACTTCGAGCGCTTCAACCCGCAGGACTACGACCCCGCCGAGTGGGCCGCCCTTGCTGCCGAGGCGGGGATGAAGTATGTCGTCCTCACCACCAAGCACCACGAGGGCTTCTGCCTCTGGGACAGCGCCTTCACCGACTACAAGGTGACCAATACGCCCTACGGCAAGGACTTGCTGGAGCCCTTCGTCGAAGCGTTCCGCGCGGAGGGACTGCACGTGGGCTTCTACTACTCGCTCATCGACTGGCACCACCCTGACTTCCCCATCGACGTCATCCACCCACTGCGCAATGCGGAGAATGCCGCCGAGCTCAACGCGGGACGGGACGTCACGAAGTACGCGGCTTATCTTCACAATCAGGTGAGAGAGCTGATAACCCGCTTCGAACCCGAGATCCTGTGGTGCGACTTCTCCTATCCGGGGCGCGACTACAAGGGACTGCCCGGCAAGGGGCGTGACGACTGGCAGAGCGAGAAGCTCCTCGAGATGATCCGCGAGCTGAAGCCGAATATCATCCTCAACAACCGGCTGGACCTGCCTGTCGCGGCCGACATCTACACGCCTGAGCAGTACCAGCCGCGGGAGTGGGTTAAGGTCGATGGCGAGCCGGTCGTCTGGGAGGCTTGCCAGACGTTCAGCGGCTCGTGGGGCTACTACCGGGACGAGATGACCTGGAAATCGCCCGGTCAGTTGATCCGCATGCTGGTCAACACCGTCGCGCGTGGCGGCAACCTGCTCATGAACGTTGGTCCGACTGCGCGGGGCACCTTCGACGAGCGCGCCATCGACGCCCTTGAGACCTACGCCGACTGGATGGCATTCCATAGCGAGGCCATCTACGGCTGCACGCAAAGCGAGTTCGTAGAACCACAGGATTGCCGCCTGACCCAGAAGGGCAACAAAGTCTACGTCCACGTCTTCGCGTGGCCGTTCAAGCATCTCTACCTCGACGGCCTGGGGGACAAGGTCGCCTTCGCGCGTTTCCTCCACGACGGCAGTGAGATCCCCCTGCGCCACAGGGATTGGACCTCCAGCCACCTGCAGGCCGGGGCCAACACGCTCGTCCTCGAACTGCCGGTCGTCGAGCCCGACGTCATCGTCCCGGTGATCGAACTGGAGCTGAAGGACTAGGATATCGCGCGGCCCAATGTCGTGCCCTGATTGGTGCATCAGGGCACGACACAACACGACTGCCGGCTAGGGCCAGGCCTGGGGCGAGGACGCGGGAACTGGCTTGGCAGGGCCGACATCGAGGATATCTAGCTGGTTTGCCGGCACGAAATCAAGATGACTGTTAGCACAAACAGGAGGGACGAACCATGACTGAACCAATGGACGCAATACTGGCAATCCACAACGCCTTCCGGCACGATATCGCAACGATCGACACTGCAGCGCTCGACGCCGCCCGAGGCCAACCTGGCACTGCCGCGGGGATCGAGCGCTTCCGCTTCTTCAACGAAATTCTGACGTGGCATGCGCAGGGCGAAGAGTTAGCCATCTTCCCTATGCTCGAAACTGTGGCACCCGACGTCGCCGAGGCCTATGTGCGGGATCATCGATACCTGGAGTCTGGGATGGCGGCCCTGGAAACTGCCGTGTCGGCCCACGACGTCCTGGAAACAGCACGCGCTTCCGCAGCTTTCAAGTACCATCACGACATACATCTCGCAAAGGAAGATGCGCACCTGTATCGCCTGATCAGAGAACGTGTACCCATACCCGACCAGGCCAAGGCGGCAGGCCTGATGGCGAGCACGGTACCACAGGAGCGTTTCCCGGACGTGATCGCCTGGATGTTCCCGCTGATTGCTGACGACGATCGTGAGAATATGGTTCGCATCTGGCAGATGGTGATGCCTGCCCCGGTCTTCGCGCAGGTCAAGGGACTCGTCCAAACGGCGGTCGGCGACGGCTGGACGGAGCTGGTCCGACGCATCCCGACGCTGTAGACGGCCCGAGGCGACGCCCGATGCTCGGGATGTACGTTCACACGCACTGGGGGTACAACCGTCCCTATTCGGCGCGGCGGTGGACCCTGCCGGACTGGGAGGGATACCTGGAGGGCCTGTCGCACCTGGGGTTCGACGCCGTCAAGATCTGGCCCCAGATCGACACCATGCCCCTCAACCCTACGCCCAGCGACGCTGCGTACCTCCACACGCTGGCCAAGGCGACGGAGACCGCGCACGATCGGTTCGGGATGCAGGTCATCCTCGTTCTCACGGCCAACTGCATGGGCAACGAGAAAGCGGCCGGCTATGAATTCCATGGCCGGCCGTACTTCATCTGTGAGCGGAAGGTCAACCCCTCCGACGAGGATGAGGTGGCCACGCTGATGGTCCAGCGGCACAATGCCCTCAGCTTCGTGCCCAACGCCGACGCAATCGCTATCATCGACAGCGACCCCGGCGGCTACATCGGCTCCACGGATGAGGAGTTCGTCGACCTGTGCGTGAGGCAGATGGCAGTCTACCGCGATCTCAACCCCTCGGCAGCGTTCGTCTACTGGATGCTCGTCGGATGGGAGACCTACTGCCGATTCTGGGAAGCGCAGCGCAACGCGGAGGCACCCGACCCGAATCCCTGGCCCTATCAGCAGCCCTCGGACTTCGACGATACCTTGGCGTTGCTCCAGGCAAGGATGCCCGAGCCGTGGTGGCTGACGGGCTATCTCGACCGCCATCTCCAGGCCATCGACCGGTTGGAGTTGAGGGACCGGGCGATGTTCTACCCCTACGGCCTGATCGAGGGCGAGCCGGTCTTTCCGCTGACCGTCTGTTACGGGGGGCTCGAAAAGCGGCTCACGCCTGAGGCAATGGGGCCCTACCACCTGGGCGTGATGGGGAATGCCCAGACCCACTGCCTTCAGTTGCCCCACACCTACTGGTTCGCCCACCTGGCCCGGGGCGGGACGATGGCTACCGCCGATCTCGTCGGATTTGCAGAGAGACTGCTCCCGGGCCTCGGCGACCCGATTGCCGAGGCCTGGGGCGCGATCGAGTCGACCGAGCCCGAACGCCAGCTCGAGGCAGCGCGCTGCCTGCGAACAACGGTAGGCACAGACCATAGGCTGGGTGATCTCGGCGGCCTGCTCTTCGGCGACGCCGATCGATTCCTGGTTGACCTGGCGATGAACCTGGAGCTGCGCGCTGCGTTGGCCAGGTTCGGACAGGCCGTCAAGGAGCGCCACGACGTGCGCCCCACACTCGGTGCGGCGCTGGAGCGTTTCACTGCCTACCAACAGCGCGTGGGCTTCGTCGATGCCTACGGCGGACCGCTCACCGTCTTGCTCAATCAACCGCTCGCAGAGCTGGATGACCCCGGTCTAAATACAGTGCTGCACGACTTCGACGACTGGCGCCATCCCGACGTACGCAATGGAATCGTCCCGCGGCTCATTGCAGCGATGGAGCACTACATGGATAGTCAGTGAGATGCGAGGCCGTACCATCACCGAGGAGTAATGGCGGGGGGACTTCCCCAAGTCCCAAGGCCGCAGAGTAACGAAACGCGGCGAGCCCAGTATCACCAGGGCTCGCCGCTCATTGTGGGTCAGTACACCGGTTCCGGTATCGAGCCTACTTGATCACAAACGAGATAGCCACCTCGTAGACTGCAGCAATCGCCAGGACGATCACGATCGGGATGTACATCAGCGCCGTCTGCTTGAGCCCGGCAACGTAGCCCTCGCCGAGCGTTTCATAGCCTAGCCGTCGATGCGAGATCACGGACCGGCCCTGGATCCACGCCGCCAGTCCGCCCAGCACGTAGCCTTCACCTTCCAGCAACAACAGGATCGCAATGAGCACCCCGGTGAGAACACCTTGACCTGACAGCGGCGAGCCTGATGCAGGCGAGAAGATGAAACCCCACAGAAGCGCGCGATAGAATGCGATCAACCAGCCGCTGAAGGGGATGATTAGAGAGGGCAGCGTGATCGACACAAAGGTGCCGATGGCGAGGTTGACGATGAAGGTCAGGCCGATGGCCTTGGCGGCCTGTCCGCTCGTATAGGCTTCGCCGACGGCAGCAAGCGGCCCGCCCTGAGTGAAGGTCTGTCCAATCGCGTCGTAGAGCGCCTGCTGCAGATCGCGGTTGAAGACGATGACCACCAGCCCCACGATCAGGACACCGAAGTAAGCGAAGTTGGCGACCAGCCAGGCGCGCCAATGCTCGCGAACCAGGCCAAAAGACCTGGCAAAGATGTTCCCCCGCTCGGGGGTGTTGGGCGTCATTGTGTCCATCAGGACTCCTCTTCATAAGGCTTTTGTACTGAGTCAAGAACGTGTCCTGATGATAGCCCAGAATGATCGCCCTGTCATCGGGCCCGGGCCGGATTCCGGAGTTGGACCTGAGGACAGGTTATCCCTTGCCCTAGAGGGTCCCGCCTCGGGGGCAAGGCTGCTCAATAGGCGTACAGCCGCCCATAAGGACGCAGCGAGAGCGGGACGAGCTTCACAAAGGGCGTCTCCAGGATCTCGGACGCGTCGCACCCGAAGCGTGACGCGTAACCCTCGACCAACTCCGAGATCAGCGCCTCATCGTCCGCGTCGAGGGGAACCCGCCCGACGCCCTTCCCGAGTTGGAAGTCGTCTAGCTCACCGCGGATGTACATGACCCCGCCGTGCATCCCCGTGCCGACGAACCGCGCCGCGTAGAGCTCGCCGGGACGCAGCGTCAGCCCCATCACCATCAACACGCCACCGGCCATGTACTCCCCCAGGAAGTGCTGTGCGGTCCCGCCGATGATGATGGCCGGGACCTTGTCCTGATAGGCCTTCATGTGAATGCCTACCCGGTACCCCACGTCGTCGCGCACCCATATCTTGCCGCCGCGCATCGAGTGCCCCGTGACGTCGCCGGCCCGCCCGTGGATGATGATTTCCCCTTCGTTCATCGTGTTGCCGCACCCGTCCTGGGCATTGCCATATACGACGATCCGCGGCCCATCCATAAACGAGGCCAGGTCGTTGCCGGGCGTCCCGTGGATGTCGATTTGGACAGGGTGGTGCAGATCGGTGCCCAGGTAACGCTGTCCGTAGACATTGTCGATCTCGATGTGCCCTATCCCCTGGCCGTTCACGGCCTCGCGCAGCTTCGTGTTGAGCTCCCGATAGTGTAGGCCGCTCGCGTCGATCTTGTAGACTGCAGTCTGGACCTCTGTCATCTCCCTCACTCCTTCCGGCGCCCCAATCAGGCGACCGCAGCCACAGGTTGCCGCGAGGCTACCGAGGATACCTCTGCCTGCAAGGGAACACCCAACCGACCGATGACCGCCTCACCGCCGACCGGGCTCCACAGCCGGTCGAGCTCCCGGCTGACCAGGCGAATAGGGGCCTCTTCGGAAGAGACGTAGAGCCGGTTGCCGCGGGTTGCCGCAATGATGGGGCGCAGGCGAAGGCGATCGGTGAGCCCGATCATCTCGCCCTGATGCGCAAGGATGATGGTGAACGGTCCATTCATCAGCAACGCACCATAGACCTGCCGCAACGTGCGATACAGATTCTGCTGCTCGGATGGCATCCGCTCGATTTCGTCCCACAGAGGCGGCGCCAGCACCTTGACCGCCAACTCAACCGGCAGGCTATGGCGTCGCATCAGGTAGTCGGCGGCGTACGCCATCACCTCGGTGTCGGTGGTCATCGTGCAGTGGTAGCCCTGCATCTCCAGGAACCGGCGGTTCGTACCATAGGACGAGATCTCACCGTTATGGACGACCGTCCAGTCCAACAAGCCAAAGGGATGCGCCCCACCCCACCATCCCGGCGTGTTGGTCGGGAAACGGTTGTGCGCCGTCCAGATATAGCCTTCGTACTCCTCTACCCCGAAGTAATCGGCGATCTGCTGGGGAAAGCCCACACCCTTGAATGACCCCATGTTCTTGCCGCTGCTGTAGATATATGCGCCTATCCCCGCGACGTTGATCTCCATCACTCTGGATACCACATACTCGAGTTCACCGAGGAGCTTGACGAGGGGATGATTCTCATCGACGGTGAGGAAATAGCGCCAGATCACGGGAGCATCATGAAGCTCGGGGGTCGGGTTGTGAGGGACCTCCTCAGCGTGTACGAAGACGAAGTCGCTCCTCAAACGCGCTTCTACCTGAGGGCGATGATCCGCGTTGGTATACATCACGTGGAAGGCGTAGCAGTCTGCATATTCGGGGTAGCAGCCATAGATCGCATATCCCGATCCCAGACCGTTGCCCCGTTCCGTCATGTTGACCAGGCCGGTCACGACGTCCTCACCGGTGAACCGCTCACCGGTCGTATCCATCATCCCGAAGACGCCGCAAGCATCGTAGACTTTGTCATCGCCATATGGATTCTCAAGCGACGTGATGTTCATTGTGAGTTCCCCCTCGTTCTAACGAAGCAATCCGCTTTCAGCTATCAGCTATCAGCTAGACTTCTATCCCGCTTCCGACCACCAGGTGCTTCCGGTATTCCTTGGGCAGCGAAATCAAACCGAAGCTCCCCGACAGCAGATGATTCTTGAACTGACTGACATCAGCCTGGTCACGAATCAACCCGGTGTAAATGCCGGCCCGATCGATCTCATTCATGAAGACCGCCCCTACCAGGCGATGTCCTCGCAGGACGAGCTTCTTGTAGACCAACGATTCACGGTCGTAGTCGTCGATGATCTCGTAGCGCTCGCCATCCTGCGGTGGGTCGGTGAGCCCCACGGAGATCGTGGGCACGTCGCACACACTGATCGAGTTCATCGGGAACCCACCCTCGTACGTGCGCTCCACCCCAGCCATGTTGGCACCGGCGACGTGGCCTTGGCGATAGGCCAGCGGCCAGATCGCAATCTGGCGATAGGCATCCACCAGCTTGTCGTAAGCTTCGACACAGTCGCCGGCTGCGTAGACATCCGGGGCCGTGGTGCGCATATGCTCGTCCACGCGGATGCCCCGCTCAACGCGGATGCCCGCGCCCGCCGGAATCATACTCGTATTGGGGCGCACGCCGATGGCGAAGATGACCATGTCGGTATCCAGCCGTTCTCCATCATTGAGCAGCGCGTGATCGACCCGCCCACCTCGACCGATGATTTCCGTCACCGTTGTCTTGGTCTTGATCTCCACACCTTCGCGACGCAGGATAATCTCGGCCAGTCTCGAGGCCGTGGGATCGAAGATGGTGCTCAGCACCCGGTCCGCGAGCTCCACGACCGTAACCCGAATCGCCGCGTGCGAGCAGTGCCTCAATCGTCTTGAGCCCGATCAACCCCGCGCCGATGACCAGGGCCGACTTCACGTGAACCTCATCGATGTAGCGACCGATCCTCCGGGCATCATCCCACGTGCCGAAGGTGAAGACTCCCTGCAGATCGGAGCCGGCAACCGGCGGAACAAAGGGCTTGCCCCCCGTCGCGATCAGCAGCCGGTCGTAAGGTAGGGTCCCTCCGCCGGCAAGGGAAATGACACGCTGCTGTGGGGCGACCTCGGTCACTTCCACGCCCAACATCGTCTCGACCCGGTTGGACTCGTAGAAGTCCGCAGGGCGATAGCTCATTCGAGACTCATCCACCAATCCTCCCAATAGATAGGAGATCAGGGGGCGTGAGTATGTGTGATGGGGCTCGTCGGCAACGATGGTGATGGCGCTTTCCTGGTCGTGGTGACGGATGCCCTCAACACACCCAATGGCTGCCGCAGAATTGCCGATAATGACGTGTCTCATCGCTTCTCCCCTTCCGCGACCGGAGCATCCACAAAGGTCAGCGCCTCGTTGGGACAATTGGCCACGCAGACCGGCATCTCTTCACCGTAGCACAGATCGCATTTCGAGGCCACCTTGTTCCCGACCAGGTTCCGCTGGATCGCGCCGAACGGACAGACCATCACGCACATCCAGCACCCCACGCACCGATCCTCGTCGCAGAGCACCGCCCCGGTCTCCTCGTCACGATGCATCGCCCCGACCATGCAGGCTTCGATACAGGGCGCATCCTCACAGTGCCGGCATTGCATCGCGAAGGAAAGCGGGCCCTCCTCCTCGACCAGCACCCGCGCCATTGCCCGGGGAGCTTCCTCCTTGAAGGCCTTGATGATCTTCTTCGACCGCGAATGCTGTACTGCACAGTGGATCTCGCACAAGCGGCAACCAATACAGTATTCCTCGTTGACGTAGATCTGCTTCATCGCTCTCCTCCCCGGTCCTACGCTATGCCCGCGGCCTTGACACCCAGCGCATCCAACTCCACCTGGTTGAGCCCCACGCCACGCAGATGGTCGCGGTTGCTTCGCAGGCTCTCGATGGCGTTGATGCCCATGCCCCCGAGCATCTCCTTGATCTCCAGCGACCACGCACGAATCAGATTGGCCAACCGCTGGCTTCCGATATTGGGGTTGAGCCGCTTGGTCAGATAAGGATCCTGAGTGGCGATGCCCCAGTTGCACTTGCCCGTGTAGCACTTCTGACAAAGGTGACACCCCATCGCGACCAGCGCGCCCGTCCCGATGTAGACCGCGTCGGCGCCTAGGGCAATCAGCTTCATCACGTCGCCGCTGTTGCGGACCGAGCCCGCGCCGATCAATGAGACCTGGTTGCGGATCCCCTCCTCGCGCAGCCGGGTGTCAATGGCGGCGATGGCAAGCTCGATCGGGATGCCGACGTTATCGCGGATGATGGTAGGCGCCGCGCCCGTACCGCCGCGTATTCCGTCGACGGCGATGTAGTCCGCGCCTGCCCTGGCGATGCCGCTGGCTATCGGGGCGATGTTGTGCACCGCCGCGACCTTGACGCCCACCGGCTTCTCATAGTTAGTCGCCTCCTTGAGCGCGAAGATGAGCTGTCCCAGGTCCTCGATGGAGTAGATGTCGTGGTGTGGCGCCGGCGAGAGTGCGTCGGTGCCTTCCGGGATCATCCGGGTCCGCGAGACGTCGGCGGAGACCTTCTCGCCGGGTAGGTGTCCCCCGATGCCCGGCTTGGCGCCCTGCCCGATCTTGATCTCCAGCGCTGCCGCCGTCCCCAGGTACTCGGAGTGCACACCAAACCGTCCGCTCGCCACCTGAGCGATCGTGTAAGGGCCGAATTCGTAGAGGTTCCGATGCAGCCCCCCTTCGCCGGTATTGTAGAGAATCCCACTCGCTTTGGCCGCCGTGGCCAACGACAGACAGGCATTGTAGCTGATGGAGCCGTAAGACATCGCCGAGAACAAGATCGGGGTCTCGAGGATAAGCTGCGGCGCCATCTTGGTCGTCAACTTCACGCCGTCAGGCCCTTGGGTCACCTCAACGCGGTCGGGCTTGCGCCCCAGATAGGTCCGCAGCTCCATCGGCTCGCGCAGTGGGTCAATAGAGGGGTTGGTCACCTGGGATGCATTGAGCAGCAGATGATCG
The DNA here is from genome assembly GCA_963775195.1 of uncultured Chloroflexia bacterium. Classification (GTDB taxonomy): domain Bacteria; phylum Chloroflexota; class Anaerolineae; order B4-G1; family SLSP01; genus PWVB01. The sequence goes on along the minus strand of CAVZIC010000008.1, from coordinate 23,799 downwards.
AAGTAGATAGGATAGGGACGGTCACACCCCATGCCCGATAGAAGGATTCCGCCGGTCTCGGCCTGTTTGTAGATGCTCCTGAGCCGCTGCGCCGTCCAGTTGGCATTGGGACGAAAATCCAGGGGATTCTCATATACGGTCAGTGCCTGGGTCGGACAGAGCGTCACGCAGCGGTGACAACCTACGCAACGGGAGTAATCGCTATAGACCCAGTCCTCGTCGGGATCATAGGCATGGACATCGTTGGCACACTGCCTCACGCAAACCTGGCACGCGATGCAGCGACTCTCATCGCGCTCTATACGGAATTCTGGTGTGAGCATTGTAAACGGCATTGCTTTCCCCCTCGTCGCAGAACGTTGAGCCAACTTTATTAGGTACGACCAACACTATGACGAAGCCGGCGACAACTCCGGCGTCTGCAAGCGGTTTTCGAGAATCGAGAAGTGCTTGATCAGGGTCTCCTTACCTTCGTACGGTCGGTGCGCCCTTAGTGCATCGACCATCGCGCGGTGGCTGGACCACATCTCCTCGTAGTAGGTGAGTTCGAAGTAATGGTGTAGCTCCACTGCCTCATAGGCATCCCAATAAGCCCTCAGAAGCCCCTGGACAAAGGGATTGTCCAGCTTGGCGAAGATCGCGAGATGCAGTTGCCGGTGTTCGGCGTGGGGTATCCGGATCGGCGTGCCCACAAGCTTGCGCTGCGCGCTCTCGACGATCCGGTCGAGCTCATCGAGATCCTCCTGATCCAGGGCTTGCGTGGCTTCGTCCCAGAAGGCAACCTCTAGATAGGCCCGCAGCTTCCGAAACGCCTCGAAATTGGTCCTGTCGCACGCGATGCTATACAGGACGGCAGGGCGAATGGCAGCATAGAAGTCAAAGGGGCGGACGTAGGTACCATCGCCAGGTCGCATCTCGATGACGCCGTAGGCCTGTGCGGCGATAAGCTCTTCGCGCAACTTGCCCCGGCTGATCCCCATTTCCTTGGCAAGATCGCCAAGCGACGGGAGCTTCACCGGCTCATCGTCACATGAAGACGGCCCGGCGTCGACCAAGTACTGCGTGATGCTCTGCATGAAGGAGACTTCGTTCATTTCTTCCTCCAATCGATTGTACCCAACCAATAGATCCGAAAGGTCGAACGATTATACCGGTACGACAGGGGTTGTCAAGAGAGAATCGACCGAAAATGGGGAATTGCGTACAGGCGTGGGGTATCTTCCTAACGCAGAATCAGGAACGCTGCTCGAGAACCGAGCTTGGTCTACCTACGCAACAAGAAAGAGCGTGCTAGCCTACGTCGCCAACCGCAAGCATAGCAGCGAAGTTCTGGCGATCGGCCCTCAGATCAGAGGTAATAGTCGTCCCGGTTCTTGGTGACGCCACGGAATGCATAGAGTGCGGCGACGAACCCTATCACATCACCGGGCACGGCTTGAAGATCCAGCGAGGTACTGCTCGCAGCCAGTAATGGGATAGAAGATGGGAAAGCCGCGTACATCACAAGCCCGATAACGAGTGCTAGTGCCCACCACGCCAGAAAGGCGATGAATACGCCGATGAGTTCTCTCGTCATACCGTTCATGGACCTCTCCCTCCACAACGAAATCGGCCGGTACAGACATAGCCTGCGGAAGGCCAAACGCTGCCCCAACATTGACACATGACTATCGTAGCGCAGTTCGATGGTCTGAATCGCGGGATTTGGTTGGGATTGCTGCCGTGGTCGGTGTTAAGGGTTAAGCGGCGCTTGCGTCAGGGCTTCCCTCCTCTATCATATCGATCGGATCCCGTGTCAAAGAGAGCTGATCATCCGGAAAGGTGCCTATGAGCCTAACCCTGTACAAGTAATCTTCGCTGCTATCGTCTTCGCCACTGGAGGACTGGGAGTATCGCTACCCTGGATTCTCCAGACCAAAGCGCCTCACGAGCGAGTCAGAGACTTGGGCAACGCATTCTCTGCGGGCGTGCTCGGGGGAGCCGGGCTTATCCACCTGCTGGACGCCGCGGTCACCGGCTTCCGGGCCGCCGCACCGGGACTGACCTATCCCCTTGCGTTTGTCCTCGCGGGAGGCGGATTCCTGCTGATCCTGCTTATCGAGGAAGTCATCGTCTCCCACCCCGAGGAAGCGGGCCACTCCGCGCACGGCGCACTGGCCAGAACCGACCATCGAGAAGGCAACGGCGCGCTCCCATTTGTCCTGCTGCTGGTCCTGTCGATCCACTCCGTCATCGTCGGCACGGCCCTCGGCGCGCAGCACGCACTTGGTACCGCGGCCATCGTGTTTGCTGCAGTTATGGCTCACAAGGCAACGGCCGGGTTCGCTTTGGGTGTCGCCTATCAGCGGGCCGGCTTCACGCCCCGGCAGACCCTACCCGAGGCAGCGCTTTTCGCAAGCATGACACCGCTCGGGATTCTCATTGGCACGGGGATCAGTGCGCTGACCTCGTCCACCGGGGCACTATGGTTCGAGTCGGTCTTCGACTCTCTGGGCGCAGGGACCTTCGTCTACATCGCCACGCTCGACATCCTGCGGACCGAGTTCGACAGGCCGGGCGACCGTTGGCAGAAATGGCTGGCCATGACCTGGGTTCGGCATCATGGCTATCGTGGCGATATGGATATAGGCGCTCGAACCGTACGGACGGTTCGTCTCTCCCGACGACTCACGACGTAATGGCCGTAGACTGGCAAGACCGATTCACACAGGAATCACCTCGCTCTGGTGGATCGCTTTCTTGTCGGCCACCGGACCGGCGATTCGCAGCGCGGCGATCTGTCCGGCCGGGCCAAGGCTCAACCAACGCTGGATCATCTTTGCCGTCACCGCAACGACATCATGTAGTATGGCTCAAGGTGTTCTGTCGAGCCTACGGTAGTACGCACCTGTGGTAAGCGGTGCGCGATTCTCATCGCAGATCTCCGTCCAACTGCAGACGCGGGCTCTGCCGAGGCATCGGGGACGCCGCGACCGCGGATGATCGACGATAGTCGTATGTAGGCCGGTGTCCGTGCACATCGCGCAGCCGGTGCACAGGGCCGCCGGAGACGTGGCCTTGCGACGATGGGCTGTCACGCTCGATCAGCATGTCCCAGTGCTCGTTGGACGCGAAGCGCTGCGAAGGTGATCTTCGATAGCAAGACCGAGCTGTCGACGATATCCCGGTTCTACCGGCGCGCAGGGGCCCTTGAGGCGTATCTCGGACGGATCATCGACCTGGGACGACTCTCGACTGACCAAGCGATCCGGAGTTCGTGACGCGTTTTGGCGTCGGGTCCAGAGCTTCATCGTAGAGGCCCGCCTTGACGAGCTCCTCTGGGAGCCTCGCCCTGTCACAACTGCCCCAGATCCAGACTTCCACTTCCAGCGGGGCCAGGTTCATGGCGAATGACTTCTTTGACCTCGATCGATCGTGCCGGCCCGGATCGCGACGATGCAGCTTGGCGCCGCGGCGTGCATGTTCCTGGGCGAAGGCCGCGGCAGGGCCTGCAACGCATTGCCAGGAAGATATGGCGGTCGTGACGACAGCCTCATGCGTCGCGACGAGCGGCGAGCGGCGGCTCCCAGCCGTCTCCTGTGCTCGCACGAGATCATCGCTATCTGAGCTATGACGGCGCCCCAGCCGCGGGTCCCTGACATAGGGCCACGCCGGCCGATCCATACGGCGACTTGTGGCAAGGATTCGTATGGCATCGACGCCCTTCTCGGCGTCGACTAGGCTGGTATGCCCGTCGGACAGCAGACCCCATCGCCCGCGCCTTACAGCCAGAGGTTGAGTAGCGCAGCGCCACAGTCCGGAGCCTCCACAGGTGCCCGGCCCGGTAAAATCATCACCGAGCGCCCATCGGCGCCCAAATCCCACAATGACCCGCAAAGAAAGACATTGATCCCTGCACGTGCGCCCGTACTATCGAGCCTCTCAGTCAGGGCATACCTGCGCCACGCCTGCCCCTCGGTCGATCTGCCCACATCTCGCCTGTCGACGCCATCGGGCGCCGTGCCCATCATAGCCTTGCCATGGTTCTCCCACGCATCATCGTGAGCGACGTAGGAGGGGACGGCGATCAACTCGACGCACTGTGCCTTCAGGCGCGCATATGGCGCCGGGTACACGAATCGGCGCAGTCAAGCACCCCGAACGCGAGGCCGGGTGTCGAAAACGGGGCTCGTCAGGGCTCGCCGCCGTGAGAAACGGACACTCAGTGCCGATGGGATAGGCTTTTCCACCAGGTCGGGACAGACGCCCCATCCGACCGAAAACGGCCGAAACGCCCTGGAGGGAACCACGTCCACCACGACGCGACCTGTGGACCTGGGGAGGGCAGCACGATGGACCCCGCGACGACCGTGACGCCATAGGTCTCTGGCCAACCGTGAGAAGACGGTTTGATAGGACTCGCAGCACGGCTCGCCTGCATCCGGAAGAGGCTGGCAGCCACACGATCGCTCTCCCGGGCGGAATCAGATGGGAGATGAGCCTCACGGGATGCCTCAGAGCCAGACGTGCCATCGCGCCGCTGAGCGTGGCCGCACGGGCGGCGCCCTGCCCCTCGCCGGCAATCACCAGCCACGTCCCGACATATTCGGGCCAGACGGCGATGGTGCGTGCGTCAGCCAACCCTTGCGACGGGCCGCCTCCAGGTAACCGCTCAGCTTATGATAGAGGACCTCTTGGGAGACATAGTCGGCCGTGGTCATCCACGGTTGGATGCCCAGGAGATTGCCACGACCCGCGTCGTGGCCTGATTCCAGTGTTGGGATAATGCCGGTCTTGTTCGGAGATACCGCCCATTCGCCAAACAGTGCCCCGGATAGGGGCCAGTATACGTCGTGGGCAGCAGAATCGCAAGGCGACGGGCCGGTCCACGTCCCCAGATCCGGCGTATGACGTGAGCACGGCAGCCCGCCCACGCCTGGCCAAAGGTCTCCGTCAACACGTGCTCCTCGACCGCGAGGAGGTTTGGAAAAGCTTGACGGTGTTAGGCCTGGTGAAATGCGCCGTCGGCATCTCAGCACGCTTGCCTATGGATCGACTCCGGATTCGGCGCCTATTCCGGCACCACAGGTGCGAACGAGGTTGCCCCTGTAGTTCGGAAAGCTATCCCAGCGTCCTCCAACACTCTACTCAGGGCATATGCGACCAGATCTCGGAGATCCTCTGCCTTTGCCTGTACGCGCGCGTTGATCATCAAGGTCACGGGCCCGTGCGGCAGCTCAGGCACGATGGTCTCCCAACCCGACGCGTCGAGCGAGGTGAAACTGAGCTTGGTCCCGCCCGCAGCGCCCTCGACGTAGAACTTGACGTGCGCCACCGGATGCGCGGCACGGCGGAGCTCATCCATGATAGAGCCGATCATCCGCACGAGCACGTCGCGCTCCTCACCCTCAGGCGGGATAAAGGTCACGCCCTCGTCAAACCACGCCAATTCGGCAGCACCGGCGACGTAGGGACCGTAGTCCAGAGCCAACGCAGGTGGCAGATCGAGCCCTGTGGACAGGGTTGCCAACCACGGCGCGACACCCGCCGGCGTCGACGAACTCTGAAGCAGCAACGTCTTGTCCGGGAACCTGTGGCGGGCTGCCCCATCACTTCGCGACCGTCCTCGTCCGTCAACAGGTCGGCCTTGTTGAGGACCAGAAGATCGGCCTCCTCGAGTTGCTTGTCGAAGATGTAGCTGATGTTGTCACTGAATGGAAGGGGAAGGCCAAGCAAGCGGCGCCGCAAAAGACGGATGTCCACGAAGACCGAAAAAGTGATGTTCGCCTCACCGTGATCGATCACCGCCGCCAGCGGCCGGAGGACCGGCCCGACCAGATCCACACACGAGCCGACCGACTCGGCGAACAGCACGTCCGGGTAAGCCTCGCGCTGCAGTTGTTGGATGCGCTCCTGGAAATCACCATAGTTGCAGCGGAAGCATCCCCCGGCACCTCGGCAGTGGGCACTCCGGTGCCACCCAGGAACGCAGTGTCCACCAAATACCGCCCCTTGTCGTTCGTGATCACACCGACACGCACACTACGCGCCAGAAGTGTTTTCAGCGCACTCACGATGGCCGTGGTCTTGCCGCTGCCCAAGAATCCACTCACGACGTGCAGATCCAACCCACACCTCCTTAGGCTTGACCGGAGACCTGTTCGAATCTACTTGATAGACAAACCATCGTACAGAAGCCCCCGAACGATCGACCAGACGTCCTGCAGTGCCGTACCCACCAACCCATCCGCCGTCGTAATGGGCTCGCCGCGAACCATCGCCTCGGTCACCGCAGGATCGTAGGGAAGTCGACCTACCAGGGGGACGCCATCCGCAGTACACGCTCGCTCAATGGCTGCTGTCTGAACTGGGTTCAGGTCGGCCTTGTTGACCAAGACCGCAGCAGGCACGCCGAAGTGGGCCGCAACGCCAAGGATGCGCTCCATATCGTGTGCCCCGGACACCGTGGGCTCCGTGACAATGAGGGCCACGTCCGCACCCGAGAGCGCTGCGATCACTGGGCACCCTATGCCCGGTGGGCCATCGATCAACAAGAGGTCCGCCTCTTCGTCCATAGCGCGCAGCCGTGCTCTTTGCTTGACCAAGGTGACCAGCTTGCCGGAATTCTCCTGTCCGGCGAAGAGGTGCGCGTGATAAAGGGGTCCATAGCGCGTGGATGCGACAAACCACACCCCGGCATGCTGCGGCACCATCGTGATCGCCTCTGCCGGACAGGCATAGTAGCACGCGGCACAGCCCTCACACGCCAGAGCGTCCACAGCATAGGCATCCGCAGTCACCGTCACAGCGTCGAAGCGACATACCTCAGCACAGCGCCCACAGGCCTGACAGAAAGCTGGATCGATGACCGCGAGGCTCCCACCGGTGAAATCGTAAGTCTCCTCCGTAACGGGCGATAGCACGAGCCCGAGGTTGGCGGCGTCTACATCGGCATCGGCCAGCACCAAGCGCAGTGGTTTTGAAGCCAACGGCATCTGCGCGCTCGGCGTCCGCGCGGTCGGCGTCCGCGCCGCATGGACCAAGCCCGCCGCCACAGTCGTCTTGCCCGTGCCGCCTTTGCCACTGAGGATAACAAGCTGTTTCAAAGGTCACAGTCCTTCCTGATACAACGGGGCGCGCTCAGAGCTTAGGCAGGGCCCTGGTCACAGCGGAGTTCGGTTGGTCGCCACGGGGCTGGGACACCACCAACGCCATCTGGCGCCAGAGGTCAATGAATCGTGCGCGGTAAGCTGGGCGTATCGCGACGAGGGACTGCCCCTGGGCAATGCCCTCGGCGATCTCCCGCTCCAGCGGAATGCGCATCAGGATCGGGATATCCTCAGCTGCACAGAAAGCATCCACACCGTCATCGCCGACGCCGTCGCGGTTGATGACGACGCCCACGGGCAGACGGAGTTCGTCGCGGGCCACCTGCGCCGCCAAGCGCAAGTCGTGCAATCCAAAGGGCGTCGGCTCCGTCACCAAGAGGACCCCATCGGCGCCTCGCATCGTCTCGACAACGGGACACGAGGCACCCGGCGACGCATCTAGGATCACGGGGCGTCCATCAACTTCGTCCATACGCACCCAGCGCTTGAGCTGGCGGATGATTGGGACAGCCATCGGCTCGCCGACGTTCAGCGTGCCATGCGCGAATGAGATGGCGCCTGCGTGCCCGCGTTCCAACACACCGATCGCGTCCGGCACCTCGTGGATAGCACCCTCCGGGCAGTTGAGAGTACAGCTACCGCAGCCGTGACATAACTCTGGGAAGACCAGGACCTCGCTGCCGATCACAGCGATGGCGTGGTACTGGCACACCTCTGCACAGCGACCGCAAGCTGTACAGCGATCAGCATCCACTTCAGGGATCAAGTTATTGACGGTCTGGCGCTCCGTCAGCCTGGGATGCAGAAAGAGCGCCGCATTGGGCTCTTCCACATCGCAGTCTAGATAAAGCGGCGAGGCCTGCTCCAGACTGAGAGCCAGGCTCACGGCTACGGTTGTCTTGCCTGTGCCACCCTTGCCGCTGGCAACGGTCAGCTTCACGCCCGGGTCATCCGTGTCCCACACTTCGGGCAGGTCTTATCCGTGCAAGGCTGTCCAACGACGTGCGGCTCCCGATGCCCGCATGCCGGGCACACGCACTCCCCGCCCGGCCCTGCAGCGACGCCACCCCCTCGACCGAGGCCCTGTCCACGACCCCGCCCTTCCTCGTCCACCCCCTGATCCGCGTCCCATTCTTTCACCTCCTATGGAAATCCGTTACGCTTGACTCGGCCCTACCTCTCTCCCCGACGCCGCTGGCGTGACCTACGCCCGCCGCGACCGGCGAGTCCTGCACCCGATCGGGATACGCCCGAAGTTGTTTGGGAGCGATCCCTCGGCAGGCTCGCGTCTGCCGAGCCGGGGCTCAGCAGCCAGCGACCTGCGACCTGCACCAGCGAGCGCATAACCCGCAGCGCCAGTCCAGCAGCCGTCGCCGCGACCACGGTAGCCACCGGCTGCGTCAGTGGTGCGGGACGTCGCTGAGCCGGCGGGGCTGTGGGCTGTGAAACGAGCGTCTGCCCCGGCCGGTCCTCGATTTCGACCTCCAGGATCTCGCGGATGGCCGTCACAGGGCAGACCTCGATGCAGACCTTGCATCCATCACAGCGATCGTCGTCCACTTGAGCCCGTCCTTCGATCAGGCTGATCGCCTCAACCGGGCAGACAGCCACACAAGCCCCGCAGCCGGTGCATACCGCGGCATCGATCCACACCTTGGCCATCACTCACGCACCTCCCTTCACGCGGCATTACCGCGTGCAAGATTCATCACTGCGTTCAGAATGACAAGCCGGCCCGCCCTACAGAATCGCGCTCTTGGCCCATCGATACTTCGGAAAATGGAGCGTACCCAGCCCGACGTCTGGACAAAGCATCTATGGCTAATGCCCGTGCCCGACGCTCTCGGCACACGGCGCGGCGCCGCTCAGCCCGCCGTCAAGATACTGCGCGATGGCGTCGCGGACCGTGCCGACCGGCCCCCGTTGCAGGCTCGATCCCATACTGGCGGAAAAAGTCCACCGCCCGCCCCCCATGCCCCCACTGAGCATCACGTTCGCGTTCAGGCTGTGGATAAACCAGGCACCTGTCCCGGCTCGTGATTAGGATAAAAGGGTTGGCCACCGTCTCCACGCTCAGGATATCCTGGCCCTCCACCTCCACCACGGCGAAGTACGGGCAGCGCCCGAAATGAGGGCTGATGGGGGCATCTAGGCCCTGGTCGGTACCGACGGAAACAGCGATTTTCATGGTCATAACAGCTCCTAACAGATGATTGTCTGATCGACTAAGATAAGTGACCTAGCGCGTGTGGCGGCGCCCACCACCAAAGGCCACGTGGTCGGGCCCAGCAGTGTCCAGCGGTGCCAGGCGTCCGGCCTGAAAGGCTTCCGCAGCCTCCCGAACCGTCTCTCCCACCATCCGGTAGACAGGGATGCCGGCAGCCTGGATCACGCGGAAAGCATTGGGACCCAGGCTCGGTGCAATAACAGCCTGCACACCGTGCTGCACGACGGTCTGTGCCGCCTGCACCCCCGCACCACCAGACGCACCCACAGCCGCATTGGGCAGCGCCTCAAACGCCAGCGTCTCGGAATCCACGAAGACAAACGTCGGACAGCGCCCAAAGACCGCGCTGGTCGGTGCATCCAGGTCCGCACCATTGGCAGGAATGACGATTTGCATCACAGCCTCCTTCTCATAGATAGGAAGTTTCGCACTACTTGACTCGCCTGCAGGGCCAAGCTCATCGTGAAGCGCAAGGAAATACTCGATCACTTGCTGTGTTCCGCGCAGTTGTGCCACGCAGCAGCGCAGCACCTCCTGTCCCAGCGGCGTGAGCGCATAGACCCGCCGCGGCGGACCCTGGGTCGTGTCGTCATCCATCGTCGAAATGATCTGGCCCTGCGCCTCCATCTCGCGAAGGGCGCGATAGATGACGGTCGGCGCCAGGAAATCCAGCCCAAACTCGGCCATCCGGCCCAGGAGCGTGTAGCCGTGGGCCGGAGCCTGCTCCAGCAACAGCAGTAGAGCGGGGTCGAGGAACTGCCCGATCCGCCGGTTGCATCCTTGCCCTCCGCAGTGACGCCGCCGATTCTCACATCCACCTCCACCCCCACTGTACACTCTAATGACAGTTTGTCAATAGATGCGTCCGAGCGGCATAATACGTGATTCAGATAATTGCGAGATCGTCATCTGGCTAATTTTGCCCAACGTCCGTCCTATGCTACAATGGGCACGAAAGGCAGGATTACTAACAAGAAGGGAGCGACCAGATGCAGTACTTGAACTCGCCACAGGCTACAAGATGCCCGCGCTGGGACTGGGGACGTGGCAACTGACAGGCAGGACGTGCTCGCAGGCGGTCCGTACGGCCCTGGATCTGGGGTATGATCACATCGACACCGCCGAAATTATGGCAACCACACGGCGATCCGGGAGGCCCTGGAGGCATATGATCGTGAGAAGCTCTTCATCACGACGAAGATCCCGCGTACGAGCTGCGGCACGATGACGTGCTGGCGATGGCCGACCGTGCGCTATCGGAACTCGGGGTCGACTATCTTGACCTCCTGCTCATCCACTGGCCCAACGACCAGATCCCACTCTCGGAGACCCTGCCTGCAATGGCCAAGTTAGTACGACAGGGCAAAGTGCGCAGCATCGGCGTGAGCAACTTTATGATCCACCATCTGGAGGAGGCGCTTCGTGTGACCGAGGTGCCTATCACGGTCGACCAGGTGAAATTCCACCCCTATCACAACCAGCGGGATCTCCTGGACTACTGCAAGGAGAAGGGGATCGTAGTGACCGCTTACTCACCCTTCGGAAACGGTTCGCTGATCGGCGACACAGCGCTCAGGCGCATCGCGGAAAAGTATGATCGAAGTATGCCCCAGGTCGTCCTGAGATGGCTGCTGACCAAGGGACTCGTGGTCATCCCGAAGTCTGGGAACCCCGACCACATCGCGGCCAATATGGACATCTTTGACTGGGAACTTGATGCTGAGGATTTCGAAGCCATCGAAGCGCTTGGCCAACGTTAGTCACCAATGAAAGGCTAGGGTCACAAGGATTGCCGTGAAAGCTGAAGTCAGACTACACAACGGAACACCCACGCTCTTCCTGGACGGTGAGCCGGCCTTTGCCGGCTACCTGTGGGCCACCGCGCCCACAACGACGGACTACCCGGTCGCTGACGTGGTGCGAGCTTACGCAGACGCCGGCATTCACCTGCACGCGTTCGACGTGGGCTCGGTCGGCGAGACGCCCGAGTGGTCCGGGCCGGGGCCGGGCCACTCGAGCCCCTACGACTTCTCCACCGTCGAGGCCCGCTATGGCCGCATCCTCAATGCCGACCCTGACGCCCAGTTCCACCTGCGCGTCCACCTCGAACTGCGGCGCGGTCGCAATGACTGGTGGCTGGACCGCTATCCCGACGAGCGCGATCTGGATTCAGAGGGCGAGCGAATCACCCAATCCTTTGCATCGGAGGTGTGGAGGGAGCAGGGCAACGCCTTCCTCCAGGCCTACATCGCGCACCTCCAGGACACCGGGCTCGACACGCACGTCATCGCTTACCAGATCGGCGCCGGGCACACCGGGGAGTGGGTCAAAGGTCACACCTCAATGTGGCATACCTGCGGCGACTACAGCCTGCCGATGCAGCGCTGCTTTCGCGACTGGCTCTCCCGGACCTACCACGACGACGTCACGGAGCTGCGGGCGGCATGGAATGACCCCTCGGCGTCTTTCGAAACCGCCCAGGTGCCCTCTGCCCTGGCCCAGCTTACCACGACGCACATGGCGTTCCGCGACCCCCGCTACGAACAGGCGGTCATCGACGCCTATCGCTGTCTTGCCGACCGCTGCGCCGATCTGATCGTCGACTTCTGCAGCACTGTCAAGACGGCGACGCATGGCCAGGCCCTGGCCGGCGCCTTCTACGGCTATCTGATGGAGCTGGCGTGGAACGCCGGCTTCTTCGCCGAGAACGTCGACTCCCCGTATAGCACGACACAGCGCAGCGGGCATCTGGGCCTCAACAGGGTCCTCCATGCGCCGGAGGTCGATTTCCTCGTCAGCCCCTACAGCTACGGTTTCCGGGGCATTGGCGGCTACGGGGCCGCCATGCCGCCGTCGGAGTCGATGCGACGCCACGGCAAGCTCTTCATCTTCGAGGATGATACCCGCACCCATCTGGCCCCGATCGACGCAGGCTTCGGGCGCGCGGCCTCGCCGGACGACAGCGTGGCCATCCTCGAGCGGAACTTCGCCGAGGTGGTCACCCGCGGCTATGGCATCTGGTGGCTGGGCAACCCCGGGCATATCGACCCGGTGCGGGCGCCCGCATTCGCACCCCTGCTGGCTCGATTCCAGGAGTTGGGCACCTTCGCCCTCTCGTTGGATCGGGCGCCGGTCGCCGAGATCGCGATGCTGGTCGACGACGAGAGCTACTATTACGAGTCGCTGCGCAGCGACCTGGACCTGGCCCTGATCTCACAGCAGCGTCTGTGGGGGATTCCGCGATTGGGCGCGCCCACCGACACTTACCTGCTCCAGGACCTGATCGATGGGAACCTGCCGCCCTACAAGCTCTACATCTTGCTCAATGCCTTCCACCTGGATGCAGCGCGCCGGGCAGCCCTGTTGCGGCAACTCAAGCGCGACGGACGTACCGCGCTGTGGCTCTACGCACCGGGATACATCGACGAGACACCCGGCCTGGATTCGATGGAGGCCCTCACGGGGTTCAGCTTCGGGCGGGGCGACACGCCTGGATCCAGACGATGCACCTCACTAACTTCGATCACCCGATCACGGCGGGGCTGCCGCAAGACCTCTCGTGGGAGACCGGTGCCAAGGTAGGGCCGCAGTTCCACCTGCAGGACAACGAGGCCACCATCCTCGGCGAGAACGTCTATGCCCAGGGACGCTGCAGGCCCGGATTTGGCGTCAAGGTCTTTCCCGAGTGGACCTCCATCTACAGCGCCGTCCCGAACCTGCCGGCGCCGGTATTGCGTGGCATCGCCCGCGCCGCAGGCGTCCATCTCTATAGCGAGGCGGGCGACGTGCTCTTCGCTCACCCCAACTTTTTGGGGCGCACACCGTCTCGGGCGGCCCGCGCACTCCGTCTTCCGCATCCCGTCGAGGTGGTCTACGACCTCTTCGAGCGGGAAACGATCGCCGAGAATACGTCAGAGATCAGCGTGACGCTGCAGCCGCGATCGACGGTGCTGTACTATACGGGATGTAGAGCGTCTGAATCAAGGATTCAGCGGATTGCACGGATGACACGGAGGGATTCTTCACCTTCCGGGTCATACGCAGCAGCACCGTGAGGGACCCGGAAGGTGAGAAGTGCATCCGTGAAATCAGAGTAATCCCGCGAATCCGTGATTCAGACAATCCGCGTCTTATGATTCTCCGCGGCGGGGAACGATGCAGATGAACTCGAACGACGGCGAGCCCGCGTTCTCGAAGTGGTGCACCTCGTTGTCGGGCACGTAATGAAGTCCCCGGCCTCGATGGGCGTCTGGTTCCCGTCGACGTCGACCGCCACGCCCTTGCCCACCTCGACCTTCACCAGGTGCGGCCAATCGTGCGCGTGGTGCGGGGTTGAGCCGCCCGGCGCCAGCCGGAAATAGCGCATCACGATCTCGTTCGAGCCGTCTTCCGGCCCGATCATTACCTGCTTCTTCACACCCTCGTAGCCCGGCGCCGCGGCGAAGGGAACGTCCTGTAGCTTCTTGATGATCATTGACCTCTCCTGTAACTGGTATGCGGGGCCTCCCCGGCGCCTTGCGTGAGCGGCATCCTAAACGGAGCCAAGTATAGATCATCTTGACGCTCGAACAAAGAGCCTGTGGTGGAAAACTCGCGAGGACAACAGTGTACTTTCTCTGGAAGCATAGGATATGACAACAGTAACGTGACTCTGAGAAAGAGCGACCGCTCCGTCCACTCTTGGAGGCTGCCCTTGAGAGCAAACTGAAACTCCTGCAAGTAGCCATCGAACAAACTCAGGAGAGGTTGCGCAGCTTCGAGGTTCAGTATGGCTTACCTACGCCGATCTTTGTTCAACGCCACGAGAATGACGAATTCCCGGAAACGCTAGAGTACGCCGAATGGTCGGTGAGTATCGTATGCTGGCGCGACTTCAGGTGAAAGCGGAGACACTCAGGACCGATTGAGGATCAATGTTCTGAGTCGTCGGCTCCCGACTTGGCCAAGGTGCTTCAAGAGATCCAGACGCACGTCACACCCATAATCTGAACGACGCAAACCGGGTCGCCGTAATATACGGATAGGCGCACTGGCGAATCGAGCGATCAACGCTATCTGTCGCACAATCTTCTAGCTGTATGTCACCGTCCACCGGAAAGAAGGCGGGGCTGATCGTATTACCATTCGACGTCGCCGACGGCGTGGATGCCCACCTGCACGCGCTTGTCCATCGTGAATTTGGCGCGACCCACGGTGTACCATTGGCCGCCATCAACGCTGCAGAGAGCCTCAACGTGATTACCCTCGATCTCCAGGCGCAACGTGACGGGTTCCCCTACCCTCTCCTCGGCGCGGCCATCCGGCAAACGTCCCCGTCCCGATGAACAGATCCTTGTTGTCCAGACACCCGCCGAAAGCGACGTCCCGCGCGCCGAACCTTCCCGCCTCAAGCCAGAGGTAGTCTTGCGCGTCACGCCAGAGAAGGAGCCCGCCACTGAAAGGACCTCCTGAGGCGGTCGGCGCACAGACCACCTGAACGGTGCCATGAACGACGTCGCCGGGCCAGGGCCGCAGAAGGCGCGGGGCGCTCAGGTTCGCACGCCACAGTACCCGCGCGTTCACGGCACGGAGTTCCACCTCACCATCGAATCCGTTAAAGAGCAGTCATTGAAGGGATCCTGCCACGTCCACTCGGGTGATGAGAGTCGAGGCCGTCGATCGCCGGCTGACCCTCCACTAAGCATCATCGTCCGTGCCGGGCTCCAGCGCCCATTGACCGATCAGGTCGTTCAAGATGGGGATGGGCGAGCGCGAAGTCCCTCGCACCATGACCGGAAGGCGGCGGAATCGTTGTATGTTTCCTCGAGCCTGCTCAGGGCCTGAACCAGAAGCAACCCGCGGTCAGGGTCGTCCCTCATCTCGGCCAGAGCTGCAACGGCCTCCGCAAAGCAATTCCGTGAGCGCTCCTCATCTCCCTGGTGGGCGTAGACGCGTCCAAGACAATAGCGAGCATAGGCGAGGCTGGCGACGCCGTAACGCCCCATACATAGTGTCTCCGCCTTGCGGAATGCCTAATCGCTGCCGGCCATCGCCTCGGCATAGGGCAATTGACTCTGCCAACTGATATCCCGACCCGTGTCGGACTCGTCTCCGGCGATCGTGGTCAGGGCGCGTGCTGCTTCCACATGGAGGGCAGCCGTCTGAAGATCCCCCAGGATCAGAGCGTGGCGTGCAAGGTTGAGAATGTGCCCAGGCTTGATGGTTGGTGTCGCCCAGGCGTGTTGAGGCTTCCAACATAGATGACTCTGCGAAACCGTGCCCTGTATGTCACCAATGGACTCCATAAGGTTCCCTGCGGTGTAGTATACGCCAATGAATCCGGTGCCCATCTGATGATAGTGTTGTCTTACCTTCTCCTCGAGCGCACCCAGCCAATGCCGGGCACCCTCGATATCCTTGTGGAACATGCGCTCTTCAATGATGTGATCGTAGGCGAATACCAACTCCTCCACGTAAGGCAATTGCTGGACGAAGCCGGTCGTCCGTTCGAGCAGAAGAATAAGCCTGCTCCCAATCTCCTGTGGCCCACCCGATGCCGTAGGCGATGGTGCGGTTTAGCAACGCTGCGCCCAGCGATTCCGTATCGTCTCCTAACAGGGCCAGTCCTTCCTCTCCGAGACGGGCCCGCTCTTCATACTTGTGTTGCCACCAGAGCGCTTCGCCCAGCCAATGATAGAGCAGCGCCATCTCCTGGGGATCCAGATCTATCGTGCGCCCGAGCGAATCGCCTCCTCCATATACCTCGCTAGGTCAGCGACCCTGTTGGTCTTGTAGGAGAGCCTTCCTAACCCGATCAGGGCCTGAAGGCGCCGGTGTTTGGTCGTCTCGGTCGCCAGTAGGGGCTCAAGTAGATCCAGGGCTCGTAAGTAAGCGGTATGCGCCTCGTCGTCGTCATAGACCGTGATCGCCTGATCACCTGCCCGTGCACTAATGCTCGGCCGCTTTGGCTGGGTTGCCGGCTCTATCGAAGTGGAAAGCCAACTGCACCGCGACGTGTTCGTGCTCCCCTCACGATAGAGATGCTCCAGCGCCGTGCCTACTTCGTCGTGTAACAGCCGTCTCTCCCCATTGCTCAACTCCCGGTACAGATGTTCTTGGAAGAGCGACATGGCCAAAGGTATACCGGGTGACAAACCGCCCACCGGCCCTGATCTCTCCGGCTTCGCGTACGAGTCGCTGCCTGGCCCCGAGGTCCCGGGACAGTATGGTCAGCGCCTCGCGTTCGCCCAGACCCAGCACCTGCGCCGCCACCTGGGCCGTAAAGGTCTCACCTTCCACGGCCGCAACCGTCAGCAGATCGCGAGCCCGCTGTTCCAGGCGCCCCAGGCGCATCGCAATCACCGCCTCCACCCGCCCGGGTAGTACACCCCAATCCAGTCGTGGCCCCTCGCGCCAGACCTCCGTCCGCATCCCGGACGAGGTCACCCCGATCCTGGAGCGCTCGAAGCAGTTCCACCGTGAACAGGGATGTCCGCCGGTCGCGCCAGCAGTGCCTGCCGAAATCCCTCGCTCAAACCGTTAGGTTCCGTGTCGATCAGGGCGTCCACGAACTGCCGCCCATTCACGGCATCGGTCTCCCGCAGGTCGACCCATACATCTCCATAGTCGCGGCGGAACTCCACCAACACCTTTCCCAACGATGAGCCATCCGGCGTAGAATCTGGTACCGCCGCCGACGCCATCTCGTCGGGCCGGTAAGCCCCCACCACCAGGATCCGGCAGCCCGCCAGCCTCCGTCCCAAGTGGAAGAGCAAGCCTACCGAGCCCTGATCCATCCACTGCAGGTCATCGAGCGTGAGCAGCAGCGGGTGACGCCTCCGAAATGCCCTCAGCACGTTCGTCACCTGCTGGAACAATGCCTGCTGCGCCAGCCCGCTGCTCGGTGGACGCGACAGCGACGCCTCAAGCTCCGAAACCATCGCCGCCCCCGCAAATCCGCTTGTTCGGCGCGCGCGACCAGCCCCCGGGCCGAGGCCATAACACCCGGTATCGACGGCCCGTGCGCCACCAGAGCGGGCAACGTTGACGGCAGCGCCGCCAGAGCCGCCGCGCCTGATCGTCGGAGATACTGCCCACGCGCCACTGCTGTTCGACGTCGCCGGTGAGCATCTCGAGCGCCTCGCGGAACGGCAGAAAGGGGTCGCCGACGCCGGAGGTCGCATTGCAGGCGCCGTTCACGGCCAGCAGGTCGGGATGGGCCTCCATGGCCCGCTCCGTCAAATGCGCGCAAGAGCGCCGACTTTCCGCGGCCTGCGCCCCCGATCACGAATACCCACCTGCCCCTCTCCGGCGATGGCCGCTTCGAGATGATACCTCCAGCCGTGCCAGCTCCTCCTCCCGCCCCACGAAACCGAAGGTTGGGCCGCCGGCCTCGATTTCCGGCATCGAGAAATCCCGGCAGATGCGGGGGATGTGGTTGGATGGGCCGCGTTTCGGATCGCGGGTCCTCTGCTGCGGAATCATCCTCTGAACGTCGCTCGTGCAGGAGCCGGGGCACTCGCCACGACCTCACCCCGTCGAATTGCCTCAAAGAGGGCCTCGGTCGCTTCTTCCGGCCCAATGCCTAGCTCCACATCGAGTGTCTCTACGCAACTCTCGTACTGCCGCAGCGCCATAGCCCGCTGGCCGTTCAATGCCAATGCTTCCATTACCTGGCGGTGTGCACGCTCCTGCCACGGCTCCATCTCAAGCTGCCGCCGGGCACAGGCGAGGGCCTCCGTGTAGTTCCCTTGCACCAAGTGAAATGCTGCAAGCCGGTTCGAGGACTTCCAGGGCCTGCCGGTGTAGCGTTTCCCGCTGCACGACCAGCCAGCTCTCGAACTCAGCGCTGTCGGCGCTGAAGCTTGGCACGAGGTCGCCCTGTAGAGCGCCGCCGCCCTTGACAGCTTCTCAGCACACGTCGCACAGGTCTCCGGCCTTTCGTGACCGTGGCGTTCGCCAATACCACCAGGTCGGCTAAAAGTCCGGACATCCACCGACATATCGGCATCAAGATTCAGGCGCAGCGCAGTCGCGAGTGATCCACAGGAAAGGGGGATCGGCACGATGATCGCCGAGGGCAATACGTAAGCGGTAGAGAGCAGCGCGGAGATTGCGGCGGGCATCAGCTTCGGGCTCATCGGCCACAGGAGCCCTGTCAGCCGCTCCCGCCGGTGTGGACGATCGGGCGCCACGGCCAAGTAGATCAACAGCGCGCGGACTTTGTCATAGCCAAAGTCCACGACGGCTTCGTCATCCAGGCAGACGGCAAAGCCTCCCAGCAACCCCACCGTGAGTCGGGTCATTTCCGCTCGATCCCCTCTCTCCCAAAACGAGTACAGGGTGACTGAACGTGAGCGTGGGCAGCCCAGTTCTCTGCACCGTGTTATAGATCATCTTCTCATTGCCCGCAACCACCGTACTCACGCTATGGTGACGCTCTTCTCACGGGATGCTCACGACACTGCACTACGATAGAAACGGGTTTACAGATGAAGTTAGCTCACAGCACAAAGCAGGAGGTAAGCGATGAGCGGGCTCTACGAGAACACGATGCACGCGAAGGAGATGTACGATCGAGCGTTTGCGCAGGCAGGACGCGGCAAAGCGGTCCGATCCGGACACTTGCCCCGGCCCGGGATACGCGGGCTGGTCACAGCGATTCGCTCCCTATTCCGCTTTCCGGGCGGCAGGCAATCACTGGAGCGCAAGCGCGTGCCCCTGCCTCGCTAAGATCCTCCTACGTCGCCGTCTCCTGCCAGAGCTCGCGCATCTCGTCGCTCGTCGCCAGCAGCACGTCCAGCGGGCCGTCAGCCTCGACGCGACCATCCTTGAGCAGGATCACGCGATCGGCCCGAGCGAGCACGGCACGCCTGTGCGACACGACCAGGCAGGTAGCGTCCCGTCGCGCGAAGACCCGCTCCCACAGCGCCTGCTCGGTCTCCACATCCAGCGCGCTCGAGAGGTCGTCAAAGACCAGGAGCTCCGGATCGCGCACGAACATCCGCGCCGCAGCCGCGCGCTGCATCTGCCCGCCCGAGAGTTTGACGCCTCGCGGACCGACAAGCGTCTCCAGCCCGTGGTCGAGGTGCCGCGAGGTCCTCCTCCATCACGGCCTTGTGGATCGCGGCGGCAACGTCGACGCCCGCCCCATCGGCGGGCATGCCCATCAGGATGTTGTCACGCAGCGTGTCGCTGAAAAGCCGCGGCACCTGGGGCGTGTAAGCACACCGCGGCGGAACTAGGAACGTCGCCGGGTCCGTCACCACCTCGTCGTTCCACGTGATCTCCCCAGCATCGCGCGGCAGTAAGCCCAATAGGGCGCGCAGCAGCGTGCTCTTGCCCGACCCAACCCTCCCGGTCACGACGGCAAACTCGCCCTGTTGGATGTGCAGATTGATGTCCTCAATACCGCGGCCTGTGTCGGGATAGCGATAGGTAAGACCGCTGACGTTCAGTGACACAAGCCGGTGTTCGGCAGTTCGCAACGCGAAGGGGATCTCCTGAAGCTCCTTTTTCACGACGACGGGACGGGGTGCGACGAGCGTCTCCGCGGGTGCGCCCTGCAGCAACTCCGTCATCCGTCGCAGCGAGACCGTCGTTTGTTGGCCCCAGGCCGTCATGTCGCCGATAGCCGTGATTCCATACGTGACGGGGCTGAGATATGTGACGAAGAGCGCGAAGTCCCCGACGGTGAACGTGCCGTTCCCCATCGCCTGGGCGCCCAGCAGCAAGATCAGGCCCATGCAGATGTCCACGGCGCTATCGTGGATGGTCCACCGCATCTCGGAGAATATCGCATCCTTCAAAGCCGCCTTGCGCCGTGCCTCGTTGATCCGGTCGAAGCGCTCCTTCGTCCGCCCCTCGGCGCCGTTCACCTTGACCGCAAGCACGTTACCGAAGACATCGCCGATGAAGGCCGTGACGCGCCCGGCAGCTGCGCGGCTGGCAGCGCGGTACTTCTGCATATAGCGACTGAGGATGAAGACCGTCACGATGACAATGGCCAGGGGAATCAGAAGCGCCAGAGGTCAGACGGGCGTTCACGCGCAGCAAGATGGCCAATCCTACCAGCGCCGCACCAAACTGGCCGATCACCTCGACCGTCCAATCGGCACTGAAGTCGGCCATGTGATAGACGTCGCCACGGAAGCGGCTGATAGCCTCACCCGACGTGCCGGGTAGCGCGCGGGCTCCCGGCTCGCTTGAGGATGTGCTCAAGCATGTTCATCTGCAGCAGACCAAAGGTCTCGAAGTAGAAGGGCACCCACGCTGCCTGCCCAACGATCAGCATGGCCATCCGGGCCACGGCGATCCCCACGAGCAGTGCCAACAGGTGGGCAGGTTGGTCCCGGCAGGCGCCGAACCGGTGAGCACGTCGAACACCTGCCGGGTGATCAGACCCGGCAGCAGAGGCAGGAAGCGGATCGTCGTCCAACTCAACAGCGAGAGCGCGTATTGCCGCGGCCAGTGCCGGATGATCTTGACGGTCGCGCCCCACACGTTCATACCAGCACCTCCTCCAGCCCGGTGCGCAGCAGGCCGGCAAACCGGGAGTCAGGGTTCGCGGCAAGCGTGAGCCGGTCGTCGAACTCCACGATCCGGCCGGACTCCAGGATCATGATCTTGTCTGCGCGATGGACCGTGGCGAGACGGTGGGCCACGATCACGGCCGTTCGCCCCCGGAAGAGTCGGTCGATCGCACGCTCCATCAGCCGTTCGGTCAGTGGGTCGAGTCGCGAGGAGGCCTCGTCCAGGATCACGAGTCCCGGATCCCGCAGGAAGACGCGGGTGAAGGCCAGAAGCTGGGCCTCGCCGGCGGAGAGCCCTGCGCTGTTGCCCTGGAACGGTGTGTCCAGACCCTCCGGCAGGTGATCGAGCCATGGCCCGAGCCCCAACTCCTCAACGACCGCCAGGATCGTCTCGTCGGTGATGCTCTCGTTGAAGAGCGTGAGGTTGTCCCGAACGCTGGCCTCAAAGAGATGCACGTCCTGGGTCACGATCCCAACCCGGTATCGCAGGTCCGCCAGTGGCATGTCCCGCAGATCGACCCCACCCACCCGCACCTGGCCGCCCAACGGATCGTACAGCCGGCATAGGAGCCGCGTGATCGTGGTCTTCCCGCTGCCGGTGCGTCCCAGGATGCCGACGACCTGCCCCGCATCCAGGGACCAGCCAAGATCCTTGAGGACCAGACCCTCGTCCTCATATCCGAAGTCGACGTCATTGAAGTCAACGGCAAGCGGCCCGGCGGGCAGACCGAGCGCCCGCTCCGCAGGGGGCTCCTGGACCTTGGGCGCCGTGTCAAAGAGCTCGCGGATCCGCTCGATACTGCCGGTCGCCGACTGCAGGTCGCGAAGCTGGCGGGCGAGCTGGTTGAGCGGCCACTGGAGCATCGTATTGTACTGGAAGACGAGATAGACCGCCCCAATCGTGATCTTGCCCTGCAGCATCAGAGTGCCACCCAGCCCCAACGCCAAGACCGTGCCGAGCGCCAGCACCCCTTCGGTGAAACCCCAGTTCAGCGCGACACTGGCGACGAACGCCTTCCGGCTCGCACGGAACAGCCCGGTGATGGCCAACTGCAAGCCGCGCATCACGTAGGCCACGGCACCGTTGGCCCGGATGTCCTCGGTACCCCCGAGGCGCTCCTCCAGGAAACCGAAGAGCTCCGAGCTGGCCTGGCGCTGTGCCTTCCACATCGGCGCCGTGATACTGACCGACTTGCTGAGCACCGCCGCCACAACCGCCGCAAAGAACAGAAAGCTGGCGCCGATCCGCCAGTCCTCCCGGAACAGCAGCACCAGGATGCCCACACAGCAGCACGGCATTCCCCAGGATCTGGATCACGAACTGGGAGAAGAAGTTGGACAGCACGTCCACGTCACCATCAATGCGCTCGATAATGCCGCCTGGCGTCTGCGCGTTGTGAAACGGCATATCCAGCCCGAGGCAATGCCCCGCCAGGTCGCCGCGCATCGCATTGGTGGTCCGCCAACGCACGTCCTGCGTCACGTAGGTCGTCACCAATTGGATCACCCGCCCGATCACCACAAGGGCAAAGAAGAGCGTGGCCAGGTGGACCAGCTTGTCGGAGACACCACCAGCCTGCGCTATGTCAATAAACTGGCGCAGGATCTGTGGCGTCCACAACTGCAGCCCGATACCCGCCAGAGCAGCAGCGCCAGCAGCGCCACCTGGCGCTTCAGGGGGCGCAGATAAGTGCTGAGCAGCGATTGGTATTGCCTCAGAATGTCGAGCGATGATCCGTTCACGGACACCGGCGATCTCCTGGTCTGTGTGTTGAGAGCCGAACGGACATTCTACACCAGCCGCACTTGGGGCCAAGAGAAACGTGCTAACGTGTCGACGCGCCAACGTTCGGCGTGCCGCCGCCTTGACAGTTGGCCCGAATAAGGTACAATCCTTGCTAGAAAATACAGGTGGAGTTTCCACAGGCGGCAGTTCCCCTAGCTGGTACCAGTTAGACATCAACTGTGACACGCTTCAGACTGGTAGCAGATCGACTTCAGATTCGCAGCAGTCTCCGATGCGGGATCGCGCGCAAGCGCATATTGGCCCGCCCAAGCTTGTTAAGCCTCAAATGAGGTTCGCCCCTGCCTGATACGCTGTCTGTAAGCGGTAGTTGGGGTAGGCGTGGACACTCGTGCCTGTGCGATTGGTTAGAGTGAGGGTAATTAGGAGTATATGGCTAAGAATTTACAAATCACCCCTATCGGCGGCTTAGGGGGCATCGGCAAGAACATGACGTTATGAGTATGGCCGCAACTTATTGGTGGTTGATTGTGGTGTGATGTTTCCGGCGAATGACATGTATGGCATCGACTTGGTGCTGCCGCATTTCGAATATGTGGTTGAGAATCAGGACAAGCTGCGCGGTATCGTGCTCACGCATGGTCACCTCGACCACATCGGCGGGCTGCCCTACCTGATTGTCGCATATCAAGTCGCCGATCTACGGTCACCCTTGACCGTTGGGCATGGTCAAACGCCAACTGCCGAGAAGCCAACATGCTGCAACAGGCGAACCTCATCACGGTCAAGGTCAGAAACGGTCCATCTCGGCCCGTTCTCGGTGACCCGTTTGTGCCGTGGCGCACTCGATCCCGCACGCGGCGGACTGGTCATCGACACGCCTGTCGGCACGATCGTCCACACCGGCGACTACAAGCTCGACGAGACGCCTGCGGGCGGTCGTACGACCGACCTGCACCGCTTTCAGGAACTGACGCCAAACGGCGTGCTGGCTCTGCTGGCCGACAGCACCAACGCCGACAAGCCGGGCAAACCCAGACCGAGCGCGTCGTTCGCCGATACGCTCGACCGACTGTTTCGAGGAGGCGAAGGGGCACCGCATCATCATCGCCACGTTCTCCTCGCTGCTGGCACGCGTGCAGGAAATCATCTACCTGACGGCCAAGCACACGGCGCAAGATCGCTTTTACCGGCCGCAGCCTCAGCGAGAACGTCGATCTGGCACGCGAC
>CAVZIC010000007.1:0-22491 GCA_963775195.1 uncultured Chloroflexia bacterium | reverse complement strand
ACGCCGCTGCCCGAGAGCTCGGACGGCGTCGGGGACTGAACTATCGATCCTGTCGCTATGCCGCGTATAGGTTGCACCTGACGAGCACGCCGTCGACGTAGACCTCCGGTGGAACGTGCTCCTTGCACCGCTCCATCACGGCGGGACACCGTCCTGCAAACCGACAGCCCTCCCTCAGGTACTCCTCTTGTTCGATGTCCGAGAGCTGAACCCGGCCCTGCCACCGCGCCCGCGGGTCCGCTTCAGGGATAGACTCCCGCAGTAACTGCGTGTATGGGTGCTTTGGCGCCATCAACACCTTCTCCACGGCCCCCATTTCGACGAGGTGCCCCCGGAACATGACGGCAATGCGATCGCTCATATAGTAGGCGGTCGCCAGATCGTGCGTGATATACAGCACGCTGACCCCATAGACGTCCTTGAGCTGTTTGAAGAGGTTCACAATTGACATTCTCAGGGACGCGTCAACCATTGAAACGGGCTCATCAGCAATCAAGAGCGTGGGGTTTGTCAGCAGAGCCCTGGCGATGGAGATCCGCTGCAGTTGCCCCCCCGAGAACTCACTCGGATACTTGCCGGAGAACTCGTCGTAGGCAAGCCCCACGGCGTTCAGCTTCTCCTCGATCAGCGCCACTGCTTCCTCGCGGCGCCGCGCCAGCCGGTAGTTCTGGATGGTCTCAAAGAAGTATTGCTGAACCTTTCGAAGGGGATTGAACGTGCCGAAAGGATCCTGGAAGATCGCCTGTATGCCCTCGGAGCGCCACACCTTCCTGTTCCTGATGTCCTCATCCCGCTTGCCGTCGTGGACGATCGTGCCGGAAGTCGGTTCCTCAAACCCCAAGATCATCTTGGCGGTCGTCGTCTTGCCACAGCCGCTCTCTCCCGCCAGGGCGAAGACTTCGCCAGACTGAATGTGAAAGGACACGTCATCGACCGCCGTGATTCTAATCCGTGAGAAGAGGCTTCCTTGAAGGAATACTTTGGTCAGGTGCTCGACTTCAAGCAGTTTTCCCATCATCCCCTCCGGCCAGCCAGCAGGCGACCCTGTGGTCAGGTTTCAACCCGGTCAAGCCTGGCATCTCTCTCGAACAGATCTCCATAGCGTAAGGACACCTCGGGTGAAAGGAACAGCCGTCGGGCAGATCGATCAGGGAGGGAGGACTGCCGGGCGCACTCTTCCTGGGCGTCTTGTCCCCGAACTTGGGCAGCGAATTGATCAAATACTGGGTATAGGGGTGGTGCGGATCCCCGAAGACGTTCTCGGTCGTCGCCTCCTCGACGATCTTGCCCGCATACATAATGCCGACGCGGTCGGCGATATTCGCCTGAACCCCCATATCGTGGGTGACCAGGATGATCGTGTTGTTCAGCCTCTTCTGGACGTCCTTCAGGAGTTGCACGACCCCTCTCTGGACGACGACGTCGAGCGCTGTGGTGGGCTCGTCGCCCACGATGATCCGGGGCCCGAGCAACGTGGCCAGGGCAATCGTGACCCGCTGGCGCATCCCACCGGACAACTGATGCGGATAGGCGTCCAAGATCTGCTGCGGAAGCCCCAGTTCCTCGATGTGACTGTTCGCGATCTCGAAAGCCTCCTCCTTGGTCTTACCGCTCACGTGGCTCTCGACGAAATGCCGGAAGGTCTCCCTCACCTTGGTCACGGGATTGAGCACGCTCATCGAGCCCTGCGGCACGTAGGATATGTACTCCCACCGCAGCCTGCGCCTCTCCTCCGCGTTAAGGGCGTAGACGTCGACCTCCTCACCGTTCACGCGGTAATAGGTCTTTCCCCCAATGAGCCTCAACGGCGGCTCCATCGCGGCAAGGAGCGTTTTCAGAAGCGTCGTCTTGCCACACCCGCTCTCACCCGCGATGCCGTAGACCTCGTTCTCCCTGATCGCAAGATCGACCTCGTTGACTGCCTTGACCACGATCTGCGTCCCGTGGACATCGAGTTCGTAGAAGGCCTTCAATCGCTCAGATCTAAGTATGGGCGTTGTCTCATTCATAGCATGCTCACTGTACCCCGACGCGCTGCGTCCGGGTTCGTGGATCCAGGTATTCGCTGATGCTGACCGAGAGCCAATAGAGGGCCACAAACAGAAAGATCGCCAGGACGACCGGCGTCAACACCCACCACCAATATCCCAGCAGCGTCGCCTGATAGCTGATGGCCCAGTTCAGCATCGTCCCAAGCGTGGGAATGTCGATGTTGACCAGGCCCAGGATAGCCAACGTCATCTCCAGCCCGATCGCCCACGACATATTGTTGATCAGCGTGGAGAAGATCAGGGGCATGGCAAATGGCATGTACTCGTTGACGACGAGACGCAGCGTGCCTGTGCCGGAGAGAACCGCGGTCTGCGTAAAGCCTCGCTCGCGCAAGCTCAGGATTAGAGACCGGATAACGCGGGCGTCCCAGGCCCATCCGAAAAACGCCAAAACGAGCCCCAAGGTCGGCAGCGTCAGCTTGTCCCGTATGAGCATAGCGAGCATCACAATGATCAGAAAGAGCGGGATCACCAGCAAGCTGTCGGTAATGAACATCATGACCCGGTCCGTCTTTCCGCCGGCGTATCCTGAGACCATGCCCACCACGACCGCGATGACGCGTGAAACCGATCCGGCGATCACCGAGAGGATCAGTGAGTTGCGCACGGCGAAGGTCGCCTGCCAGAAGATATCCTGTCCTTTGGAGTTGGTTCCCAGTAGATGCTCACGCGACGGTTTCAGGTCACGGGGAACGACACCCCAGAAAGTGGGATCGTAGGGCGAGAAAGCCGAGAGTAATGCCAGGACGAGCAACAAGAACAGCATGCCGAAGCTCAGCGCGAACC
Organism: uncultured Chloroflexia bacterium; assembly: GCA_963775195.1. Lineage (GTDB taxonomy): Bacteria > Chloroflexota > Anaerolineae > B4-G1 > SLSP01 > PWVB01. The sequence goes on along the minus strand of CAVZIC010000007.1, from coordinate 19,654 downwards.
TGAAGTCCCTAGACAGGTCTCGGAGTAGTTTCACAGTATCTGAACTCCTTACGTGTATCTAATCCGGGGGTCCCACATGGGATACAGCAAATCGACAATCAGAATCGCCGACGTAATGGTCAGTATCGACAGGGCCGTGATTCCCATAATCAGGTTGTAGTCCCCGGTAACGATGGCGTTGTAGAGAAGTGTGCCGAGCCCCGGATAAGTGAACACGATCTCCGTGATCAGCGCACCACTAAAGATCTGCCCGAACGAGAGCGCCAGCCCCGTGATCTGGGGCAGGATCGCGTTGCGGATGACGTATCGCCAGACAATCCTGCCCTCCGTGACGCCGCCGAGCTTGGCGTACTGAACGAAGTCCTCGGCGTTGACGTTTTGCACGATCAGCTTCATCGTCTGGAAGTTGACCGCTGCACCAAGGATGACAAGCGACAGAGCAGGAAGGAACGCGTGCTTGAGAATATCGGCGATGGTCGCCCAGTTGAGCCTGAGTTGCCTCCCGACAACCGTACCTCCGGCGACGGGGAAGAGCTTGAAGACGAAGGCCAACAGAAGCAGGAGTGCAAAGGCGAAGATGTAGTAAGGTATGGGTCTGATAACCATTGCAACGGCATCTAGGGCTTTTGACCACTGCCTGCGGGAGAAGTAGCCGGCCAATCCACCGACGACGTTGCCGATCGTCCAGTTGATGAGGGTCGTCGTCAAGAGCAACCCCAAGGTCCACGGCAGCGATATGGCAATCAGCTTGTTTACCGGTGTGGGGAATTGGAGGAAGGAGACGCCAAAGTCCCCTTTGAATAACCGCGCCCAGAATGCGAGGTATTGATCAAACATCGATCCCTCAAGCCCATACATCTCGTTCAGATCCGCAATCATGTCATCTACGATGGCAGGATCGAGATACGAGCCCCGCGATCTCAGCTCCGTGATTGTCTGATAGACCGGATCGGTCGGGGTGAGTCGGGGAATGATGAACACGGCGGTGATCCCCAGGAAAATGACCAAGAAGTACTGAACAAGCCTCGGAATAAGATGTCGCTTTACAAACGTCAAGGCTGTTTCTCCTCCATCTTGTGCTACTTAGTCGCGAACTCACACTCCGGGCGAGCCATCGTGCCCGCCCGGAGTGTGTGTTAGGATCCTATCTCTCTAGCTTACCGTCCGGTCGACTCCAGGAACGGCATCATGTACTTGAACGGACCCCAGTGCTGATAGGGCTGGGTATAGGGATTCTCCGAACCGGGCCAGTTGGTCCAGTAGTACTCGTCCCACGTGAGGAAACCGGCGTAGCCGTAGGTCGGGATTCCCGGCATCTGCTCGACGAGAATCTTGAGACCCTCGATGCCGAGGGCGGCCACGGCCTCGGTGTCGGTGGGGTCGGTCTGTCTCAACCCCTCGATGACGGCGTCCATCGCCGGGCTCGACCATCGAGAGTTATTCCCTTGGTTGAGCACTCCGAGCGGCTTCTGGTAGGCGGAGTTGAAGTTGTTGAACGTTCTGTAGAGGTCGACACCCGCACCCCACGGCTCCTGGGCCGGCCAACTGGCACTGACCTGGAACTCGCCATTCCCCTGTAGGGTCGCCTGCGCATCCGACGGGAAGTAGACCGCATCGATCCCGAACTGCTTCCACTGCTGAGCAGCAGCATTACCGTTCTTGAATCCATGGGTCGAGGTGTCGGTGGTCTCGATGATCTCGATCTTCCACGGTGTGCCATCAGGGAGAAGCCACATCCCGTCCGCATCCCGCGAGAAACCATTGTTGGTAAGCAGCTTCTCGGCGACATCGGGCGCGTACTTGTACCAACCGATTCCGAATGCCTGTTCGGTGTATGCAGGATCGTCCGGGAACGTATAGCCTCGCGATCTCGCGTACTCTGCTATCCGGGCCGGCGCTTCCAGATCAAAGGGCTTGAACGTCTCACCGTCGCCGATGTCCAGCTCGAACGACTCCAGCCACGGCAACATCGGCTTGATGAAGTTGGCGGGGTAGGAGCCGAGCGATGGAATGTGGACCGGGCTCAATGTGGCCATTCCATCAACAGCCTGGCCGAGGTACTCGACGATGTCGATCGACAGCAGCAGTGCCCAGCGCACGTCGGGGTTATCGTACGGGGCCACCGCCGTGTTGAACAAGATCCCGGTGATGCACGGGTCGTTGTTCACCACCCAGGGGAAGGACGGCTGATAGGCCCGGATGGTGTCGCCCTGCGCCAGCGCCGCTGTGAGCCCCTCCGCCGAGAGGTCTACGGCGTCCAGTTGGTGCGTCAACTGAGCCATGATCTTGGCGCCCTCGTTGGCGAACGTCTGGAAAACGACGTACTTGGGCTTCGGCTCTCCGTAGAGAATGCCTGTCGGGCTCTTGTCCCAATCGTCGCGCTTCTCCCAGATGGTCCAGTAGCCGGACGGATCGTAGCTGTGCAGCTTGTAGGGTCCGGTGCCAACAAAGGGGTCGAACTCAAACGTCAGTGGATCCTCTGCCGTCTCGAAGATGTGCTTTGGCATGATCCAGATACAGCCCCAACGATCGAGGAATTTCGTGTGGAACCGTGAGTTGGGCTGCTTGAGCTCGAACACGACCCGGTAGTCACCATCCTTGTAGACGGCGTCTACGTCCTCGACCAGCGCCGAATAGTCGTTCAGACCCTCGTTCGCCAGGATCGTCTCGACCGTGTAGACCACGTCATCCGCCGTAAACGGCACGCCGTCGGCCCACGCGACCCCCTCACGCAGCGGAATCTCTACACGTGTGAAGTCCTCGTTGTAGACCGGATCGCCCGAGGCGAGCCCATTGATGATCTCGCCGGTGGCAAAATCGACAGACCACAGTGGCTCGTTCGCCAGGTTCTGCATGCCGCGGTCCTGCCACTTCCAGCCTATCCACTTGTTGAAGTTGCTGGGGGAACCGACGCGCCCTGTCAGCATGCCGACAATCAGCGTCTCATCCCGTGGAAGACCGCCGAAGACGTCGGGCGCTTCCTCCCTGACCACCGGTTCAGGCGTCGCTGTGACAATCACCTGTTCGGTGATGACCTTGGTCACCTCGACCGGCTCGCCCGCGACGACCTGGGTTTCGACGACGAGCCGCGTGACCTCGACGGGTATCATCGCATCGGCAGTGCTGCCACAGCCTGCCATCAGCCCCAGGGCCATCACCATGCTGAATACCACCGCTACATTGACCATAGACAGGATTGGCTTTCTCATCTTCCGTTTCCTCCTTGAGTTGCTTGCAGGCGATACGACGGATGGACTCCATGCCATGGGGAGCGACGCTCCCCATTCTTCTGGTGCAGGTCATCTTGCTGCTGGGTAAGACAGCCGATGACCTGTTGCCATGCCTATCATCGGGGTGGATTCCCACCACCCCACGGCTCGGTATCTCGCTAGACCTCCCCCGCTGTCAGGGCGCGACAGGAATCCCTGATGACGAGCTGGGTGGGCATGACGTACTGGTCTCCCACGTCGTGCCCGTCTCGGATCCCGCGGATCAGCATCTCGGTAGCGACGTATCCCATCTTCGTGAGGGACTGATCGACCGTGGTCAGGGATGGATGGACGTACGCTGCTTTGGCAACGTTGTCAAAGCCGATCACGGATAGGTCGTCGGGCACTCGGAGACCCATCTCGTGGGCCGCTTCGATCACACCGAAAGCGGATTGATCGTTGGCGGCAAAGATGGCCGTCGGTGGACACGGGAGCGACAGCAGTGTCCGCGCACAGACCTCGCCTTTGCTGATGGTGAAATCGCCGATCGTAATGAGGTCCGGGTCCAATGGAACACTTGCTTGCTGCAGGGCATCCCGGTAGCCCTGCAATCGCTGCCGGGCACACAGCAGATCAGGACGTCCGCCAACGAAGCCGATGCGCCGGTGTCCCAGACTCAAGAGGTATTCCATCGCAGCCTGGGCACCGACCTGATTCATCGCAGTCACCATCGAGCAGGCCACACAGCTTTCGTTGGGATCGATGGCCACGACGGGTGCAGCGGTGGCAAAGCTTGTAGCGGTGGGCGTGACGATGATGACGCCGTCAGTGATGCTGCCGTTGAGCAGGGACACGTAATACTGCTCGCGCTCGGCCTTCGACTTGGTCTGGATACTGCTGCTTGCGTAAGCGATCAGATCGTAATCCAGGGCAACGATGGCTTGGTTGATGCCCATGAGGACCTGAATGCAGAAGGGATCCTCGAGATCCGGCATAATCAAGCCAATCACGCCGGTCCGGCGGCTGCGCATGCTACGGGCCGCAAGATTGGAGGTATAGCCCAGTTCGCCGATGACGGCCCGGACCCTGCTACAGGTCGCCTGGGCCACGTCATCCTTGTTATTTAACACGCGGGAGACAGTGGAGACCGATACACCCGCAGCTCGTGCGACATCCTGGATGGTGACGTTCTTTTTGCTCATGTCTGTGAGGTTTGGAGCAGCCTGCAGTCACAACCTTGTAGCAACAGTGAGGCGGAAACGGTACCGGTATCGTTACCGGATTCTGTACAACATTATACCAATATCCGCAGTCGCTGTCAAGCATTTTTTGAAGGTTCTCGCGAACTCATGGAGGTTGTGAATCAGGGCACACCCCGGCGTTCGATTGCGATCGAATTCGCACGATATTGCACGCTTCTGCCCCTTTCCGTTGACACACCGTGCAGCCGGTGCTATAGTGTAAACGTCAGATAGGACGCCTATGCTCAAGAGCCAACGCCACCAAGTGATCCTGCGCAAGCTGACCGAAGAGGGCGCGGTGCGGGTGACCGACCTGGCAGAGCAAATGGACGTCGATCCCGTCACCATTCGGCGGGATCTGGCCGAGTTGGACGGGCAGCACCGGATCCGGCGGGTGCACGGGGGAGCTGTCATCCGTGAGGGCGAGGAGAGCCGCCAAAGCGCACCCGATTTGGCTCGGCGTATCGCGGAGGCCGCAGTGAGGGCGATTCCCGATGGGAGCGTGCTCTTTCTGGGCCCCGGCACATTGACAGGCGAGATTGTTCCCTTCCTCCGGTCGCACGACCACCTCACCATCATCACAAACGCCCTCGACGCAGCGTGGCACCTCGCCCGGCAGCGTCAACACACACTGCACGTCATCGGAGGACAGGTCAGCACCGGTTACGGCATCTACGGCGATCCGGAAGCACTGCGGCGATTGCACGCGGACGTTGTGATCCTTGAGGCGGACGGGCTCGACGCCGAGCGCGGGGTCACCCACGATGACCGCGAGACCGCCAACATGACGCGGGCACTCTTCTCGCTCGGGGCGCTGCGGGTTGTGCTGATCTCACCGGAGCGACTGGGACGCGCAGGCGCGCTTTTCGTGGCCCCGGCGAGCGAGATCGACGTCCTGATCACCGGGCGCGAGGCGGACAATCTCCCGCTATGGGATCTGAGCGAGTTGGGGATTCGGGTGGTATTGACTTAGGCACTTCGGTTACAACGGCCGCTGGAGTTCAACAACAACCTTGCGAAGGGTTCGGTAACCTTCGCAAGGTTCATAAGATAGAGAGGAGCTTACAATGGCAAGCGTTAGCTATAAGCACGTGACGAAGCGGTTCGGTGACATCGCCGCCGTATCGGACCTCACCATTGACGTCGCCGACAAGGAATTCCTGGTCTTTGTCGGTCCGTCCGGCTGCGGCAAGAGCACGAGCCTGCGGATGTTGGCGGGCCTCGAGGAGATCGACGAGGGCGAGATCTACATCGGTGACCGCCTGGTCAACGACGTGCCGCCCAAGGATCGCGATATCGCGATGGTCTTCCAGTCGTACGCCCTCTACCCGCACATGACCGTCTACGACAATATGGCGTTTGGCCTCAAGCTGCGCAAGGTGCCCAAGCAGGAGATCGACCGTCGCGTGAAAGAGGCCGCCGGCATCCTGGGCATCGAGCACCTGCTCGACCGCAAGCCCAAGCAGTTGTCGGGTGGACAGCGCCAGCGCGTTGCCGTCGGCCGCGCCATCGTCCGCGAGCCCAACGTCTTCTTGATGGACGAGCCGCTCTCCAACCTCGACGCCAAGCTGCGCGTCCAGGCGCGGGCGGAGATCTCCAAACTCCACCAGCGCCTCGGCACCACCTTCATCTACGTGACCCACGACCAGGTCGAGGCCATGACGATGGGTACCCGCATCGCCGTGCTTCGAGATGGCATCCTGCAGCAGGTGGACACACCCCAGCGGCTGTACGACCTGCCCGCGAACGTCTTCGTCGCCGGCTTCATGGGCAGCCCGGCGATGAACTTCTTCGACGCCGTGCTGGTCGATGAGGACGGCACGATGTACGCGGACTGCAAGGACTTCCGGGTCGCGATTCCCAGCGACGTTGCAGCTCCCTACAAACCATATCTGGGCAAGGAAGTCGTCATGGGCCTGCGCCCGGAGCACATCCACGACCCGGAGTATACGCCACCCGGGATCAAGCCCGCCATCGTCGATGCCAACGTCGAGATCACGGAGTTGATGGGCAACGAGATCAACGTCTTCTTCAACACCGACCACACTGAATTCATGGGCCGTTTCGATCCGCGCACCAAGGTCTCGGTCGGGATGGTCAAGAGCACCGCCTTTGACATGAGCCGGATCCAGATTTTCGACAAGCAGACGGAGAAGGCGATCCGGTAGGTTGACAGAACCACGATATCCCGTATAATCTAGGGCGGTTGAGCCCGAGTGGCGGAATCGGCATACGCGGCAGGTTGAGGACCTGTGTCCTTTTGGACGTGGAGGTTCAAGTCCTCTCTCGGGCACTCCGAGCAAACGCGGCCAGGTGAATCACCTGGCCGCGTTTGCTGTTCTGGAGACCCTTGGGGTTTCCTTCTCCAGCAGGCGCTCTCTCGGAAAGGAAAACCCCAAAGGTCTTCTGCTACTTGCGCTTCAACCCCAGCCGCTCGTATTGCGACGGAGGGGCGTCCATCGCCTTCAGCATCTCGATCAGCAGCGCCTCGTACTCCGCTTCCGCCTCCGTGCCGACAAGATCCCGCGTCTGGGCATAGTCCTCGACGATGTTGTAGAGACGCGTATCGGCCCAGTCGGGGCTCCTCGGTCGCTGCACCCGCGCGCGAATCACCGGGTATGGCGTGTACGGCAGGAAATGGCCGAACTCGGCCTCGTCGTAGAACGAGAGCGGGGCGACATCGCGCATGCTGAACGAGCCGGGCGTCAGAAAGTGCCGGAAGAGCGGTTGGTTCTCCTCGGTCGCCGGGGCACGGAAATACGTGTGCTCGCCATCCGTCACGTTCACCGTCTGGCCAAACCAGCCGTAGAGCACGGCTCGACGCGCCGCCGGCGCGTTGCGCTTCAGCATCGGCATCCAGCTCTCGCCGTGGAGCGGCAGGTCTGCTTCCACCCCAAACCAGTCGAAGAGCGTCGGCGCGAGGTCAACGTTCTGTGTGAGCTGGCTGCGCCGCTCGCCCGCATGCGCCCCGCCCGGCAGGTGCACCATCAGCGGGATATTCGCCATCTCGTTCCAGGCGTGCCAGGCATTCTTGCCCGTGAGGCCTCGCTCACCCAGCATGTGCCCGTGGTCCGTCGTCAGGATGATCAGCGTGTCGTCCAGCGCGCCCTGGCGCTCCAGTTCGTCCAGCAGCTTGCCGAACCACTCATCCATCATTGTCAGCGTCGCGGCGTACTGCTTGCGGAGGTGCCGTGTCGCCTCACTCCCCTCGTCGACCTTGTCGTAGCCGCTCCAGTTGTAGAGCGGACCCTCCCAGTCGTCGCCATAGAGGTCGAGATAGCGCTGGGGGCAGTCGAAGGGCTCGTGGGGGTCGAAGGCCTCCACCCAGAGGAAGTAATCGTCCTCTCCCTCATTGGCGTGCAGCCAGTCGATGGCGCCCTGGAAGGTCCGCGGCGTCGGGTAATCCGCCGCCTCGTGGTATGTCGTCTGGCTGAGCGCATACTGCCCCCGCCACTGGCCCAGGTGTTCGGGCTCCTCGGGCATCGTCACACGCGAGACCATCGTGTCGGCCTCCTGCCCGCGGTGGAAGGTGTAGGTATTGAAGGGCATGTGATAGTTCTCGCCGCCCACGTGGAAGTAGTGATAGTGGTCGGTCTCCATGTGGCAGAAGACGCCCGCCTCGTCGCGCAGCAGCCGCGGGAAGGGCACGTCGAACGGCTCCACCCCGCCCCATCCCCGCTCCAGGAAGTTGAGCCGCCCGGTGAGCATGTCGCGCCGCGCGGGCATGCAGGGTGCCGAGCCGATCCAGTGATTGTCGAAGACCACCGACATCTCGGCGAAGCGCCGGATGTTGGGTGCAATGACCCACCGGTTGCCGTAAGGCGGCAAGAAGTGACGATTCAGCGAGTCGGAAAGAACAACGATTGCTTTCATACCGTAGATCCTCCTCTGCAGTGCCGGGGAGCCTTGGCACCGATTCCGATCGGCGCGAGGTCCCCGGCACTTGAAGACAAGTCCCCCGCGGCCGCGGATGTCGCCGTTTCAGGTGCCGCGGACTCCGCAGAGCGGTCCGGTCTGTCAGACTGGACCGCTCTCATCTCACCTACACCACCCCGCCTTTGGCGGCGAGAGCGATGCCTCCCAGGGTCCCGGCGCGGCTCCCGAGCTGCGACGGCAGGATCCGCACGTCGTCGACGGGGAACATCCTGACGCGGCGCGACACGGTTTCGCGGACGGCATCGAACAACAGATCGCCCATCTGCGCCACGCCACCGCCGAGCACGATCAGGTCGGGGTGCAGTGTGATGATCACGTTGGCAATGCCTATGCCCAGGAACTCAGCAGCCCTGAGGATGGCATCGCGGACGGCCTCATCGCCCTCCACGACGGCCTGCGCCATCTCGCGCGGGGTCACACGTGCCGCATCACCCTCCACCAGATCGTACAGCCGCGGCGCCCGTCCGCACGCCATCAGCCAGACGCCCTGCGCGGTGATCGCCGGGCCGCTGGCCAACGTCTCAAGGCACCCGCGGTTCCCGCAGCCACACAGCGGGCCATCCGGCATGATCGTCTGATGGCCCAGTTCCCCGGCGGCACCCAGCGGGCCAAGTCGCAGCTTGCCGTCGACGACGATGCCGCCACCAATTCCGGTGCCCAGGGCGAAGAAGGCCATCGTGGAGGCGTCCCTACCGTGCCCAAAGACGAGCTCGCCGAGCGTGGCGGTCCGGACGTCGTTGAGCAAATAGACAGGGCAGCCGATCTTCGGCGCCAGCACGTCGCGGACGGGCACGTCGCGCCACTGCGTCGGCAGGTTGGGCAAGAAGCGCGTGATGCCTCGCGCCACGTCCGCGAGGCCGGGCACCCCCATGCCGGCTGCGGCGGGCGATGCGCCCACCTCAGCGGCCATCTCATTCACGAGGACTGCCATCCGTTCGAGAACGGCAAGCGGCCCACTATGCGACTCGGTCGGAACCGTTCTCTCGGCGACGACCTCGCCCTCCGCGGTCCCAAAGGCGCAAGCCACCTTGGTCCCACCCAGATCGATACTTGCGTAGAGCATATCAGACACGGACGTTCACCTCATCTCTAGACTGTAAGCCCCAGGCGTTCACACAGGAAATCGATCCCTTCGTCAGAAGGGTCGAACTCGTGCCTGCCCGGATGCTCGTGATAGACAAAGCGCTCGGAGATCCCCAAGCGCCCGTAGAGTGCGGCGACCCTCTCGGCCTCCGGCCTGGCGGACGCTACGTCCAAGAGCTCGTCGTGTTGGGCGACCTCCAGGTAGAGGTGGCGGGGACAGACCAGCCCCGCCACCTCGGCATCAAAGAACGTATTGGCGGCGTTGAAAAACCCCCAGTCGCGTCTCCCGTAGCGGCGCCGGTCGTTGAAGAAACACGATGACAGCGTCACGCCGATCCGCGGATCCGCGGCTGCGGCGTAGAGCGCGAAGAACCCGCCGTACGAGAGCCCCACCATCCCCACCCGCTCCGGGTCCACCTCCGATAGCGTCAACAGGTAGTCGAGCCCTCGCGCCAGGCAGGCCAACTCGAAGGCCGCGATCGACCCGCCGAGCTGCTTCATCTGGCGGTCAAGCTCCTCCACGTCCGGCTGGGGCCCAAACCTGACGTCCCATCGGAAGAGCTGGGGGGCGAAGACGACGGCGCCGCGGCGCAGAACGCGGCGCGTCATGTCACTGTAATTCGCCGAGCCGAAGAACCCCGCGGTCAACTCGGGTGTGCCGAGTCCGCCGTGCTGTGAGATCACGAGCGGATGCGCGCCGGTGTCGTGGGGGACGAAGAGCAAGCCGTAGAGCTCCAGCCCCGGAAAGACCTCGATCCAGATACGCTCGATATGCCCGAGGTCGTCCTTTGCCACAGGGACCGCGCGCGCGGCCGGAACCGCATTTCCCACACTCGACCTTCGTTGATCTGCCGATACGGGCGCAGCCCCTATGCGAGAGGGTGTCCCCGCGCCTGTGGCGGGCTGATGGTCCGCCGGTGCCGAATGCTGCGCCCCTCCCAGGGGATCCGGAGTGTTCAGCTCCGTCAGCGGGCGGCCCAGCATCTGCCGGAACCGCTCACGGAGGGGTACGATCGAACGTTCGTACGCCTCAACCGAGCTGAAGTCAGGCCGGAAGAACTGCTCCCGCTCGGCGGAAGCAGCCTCGAAATTGGCGTCCAGCCACGCCTCGAACTGGTTCAGGAATACCTCACGGTGTTCATTCCCCACTTCAGGCGCCTCTTTGTAGAGTGGCATATCATATCTCCGACCCGACCCATCCTATCAACTGCATCTCGGTGTATCAGCATGGCAATTCCGCGGGAATGCCCTTCCCATCCCAATCCCTCCCTGCGAGCCCGTGACCTGCCGGCGCTCCGTTTGGCGCACCAGATCGTCCCCTGGTGCCCGGCATGCCGAACACCAAACCCGCCGCTCCCGCTTGATGCGCCCAGCGGATCAAGGATCCCCCTGGGGTGTGCGTCGCTGGAGGTCTCATGCCCCACGACCGCCCTGATCCGTCACTAGACACACCACGGGAAGGCGTACGTCGGCCGGTTGACATATCGGGCCATCCCGACCTGGAGCCGGGCCTGCGACCAGGGCCCGAGTTTCACCCGGAGCACGCTGTCATTGACCGACACCGCAGGCGCACCCGGAACCGCCGCGTCGCGCACCTCGGTGAACCGGTGCTCGCCGAATCCGCCGGCCTGCACCAGGACCTCACGCAGCGCCAACGGGTTGGTGTTGACCAGCGTGAGGGTCAGTCCCTCGGGCGTAATTGCCTCGACCAGCGCGGCGACGTCGGCGGGCAGACCCGGACGCTCGCCTTGCGGGTCGAAATAGCGCACACTGGCGTGCAGCAGCCCCCCATGATAGATCGCCGCGGGCGTGCCCATCGCCATCTGGATGAGCCCCTCGGGAACGACAGGATTGAGATCCTGCCAGTGGTGCACATCCCATTCCTCCATCTTGCTCCAGTCATCGTGGTCGATCCTGTCGAGGCGCTGCTGCATACACGTGTAGGTCTCGGAAAGTGCCTGATCCGGAAAGCCGGGATTCTCGCCCACCATATACCCGAACCAGCGTTCCGGCCAGAAATGCCCGGACTTGCCGAAACGTGGCGGCCCTACGTACCACGATGTGCGGTCGGGATATCGCTCCTCGATCCGCGCCCAGTCGGCGGGATCACGACTCATGAAATAGAGGTGCGCATGGTGACGCGGCTCCATCGTCCGGTAGTCGAACCACCCACCGACTCCGTGGCGGAAGGGGACCGTCACGCCCCCGTGACCCTCCCTGCGCAACGACCAGAGCAGGTCGCCCTGCGACCTATGAAGGTCAAGCCACGAGGGGTCACCGGTCAGAAGGGTCGCGTTCTGCCCGGCAATCAGCGTCGACTCGAGGATGATCCAGGCGCCGTGGGGCCAGCGCCAACCGTAGTAGCCACCCCACCACCTCCCACCCATTCGCTCGCCGATCTCGCCGGTGGGGCCGATGTTGTCGGGCATGATCCCACCGTTCCTCTCGGTCCGCTCACGCCAAGCGCCCAGGTAATCGAGCACCCAGCGTTTGTAGACCTCGTCGCCCGTGTAGAGATAGGCGCTGGTGATCAGACTGGTCGCGTTGAGGTTGAGGGGCACATCGCCCGGCACCATCCGCTCGTTCATCAGTCTGAGGATCTTCGCAAAGGTCTCGTCGTCGTTCCAGTCGAGCTTGGTGAAGGGATCCGTGATATCGAAGCCGGGCACATCCTCGTAGGGGGTGAGATAGTCGGCCAACACCGGGCGGTGCGTGACCCAGTCCTCCGCCGACATCTCGGCCCGCGGTCCCATGCTGCCGTTGATCGGCGACCGGATCATCTTGAGGTCCGGATCCCAGTTGGGTGCCTCCGGATCGAGCCCCGCATACATCGCCGCGAAGCGAAGGGCACGGGTGCGATCGACGTGATGATAGGGATTTGCCATACCCAGATAGTAGATGTACGTCGAGCTCTCACCGTGGTGCATCCAGTCGTAGTACGCGTCGTACTCGCGCCGGACCTGGCCGTACTCGGTGAACTGCCAGGTCACGGCATTCCACTCGCGCCGGGCCAGCGCGTGCACCCGCTCGCTGCCCCCGAGAAGGTAGAAGAGCGCGAAAGACATGAAGCTCTCGTATCCATCGTCGGAGCCATCCATGCCCGGCCACGTGTCTCGCCAGATGAGCGTGCCGTCGGGCCGCGTATACCGCTCGACAAAGGTCTCGGCTGCCTCATCCATCAACTCCATCAGGTACCGCTGCTTCACGGCCCAATCGGGCGGCTGCGCGCGCCCGTGCGCCTCGATCGTCGCGAACTCGGGTTGTTGTTGATCGGTCATCTTCGATGTCCTTGGACAATTCCCAATCTGTCTTCGCCGCCGTAGAGACGTGCCGGTGGCACGTCTTTACGACACAACCGCCGATCAGCCACCGCACATCCTTCTCGAGAGCCTCATTCGCCCATTGAGACACAGAAAACGTTGGAACGTTCGGATAGTCGTATCCTTGAACGTTCCAACGTTCGAACCTGGCAACCTACTAACGCGCCCCTAACGCCTGCGACACCACGTTCTTGACCAGCTCCACCTTGTAACCGTTATGCTCCAGCGGGCGGGCACCGGAGATCGACGCCTCCGCGGCCGCCCGAATCGCGGCGCCAGGAAGGCGCCCATCGCCCGTCAGCGGCTGACCGACGAGCGCGGCCTCGGCCGCCTCCGCGCGCCAGGGAATCGGCGCAACGCCGCCCAGCGCGATGCGTGCGGAACGGACGGTATCACCCTCCATCGTGAGACTGACGGCAGCGCTGACCAAAGCGAAGTCCCAGGCCCCGCGTTCCATCACTTTGACGTAGGCGGACCACGTCCCCTCCTCGGCTTGGGGGACGATTATCTCGGCCACGATCTCGTCGGTCGCGAGAACCGTGACCGGATGATAGCCGTCTGCCGTCTGGCGCTCCCGCTTCGGCAGTGCGTAGAACTCGTCCAGCGGGACAACCCGGCGGTCGCGCGGACCGATCAGCAGCACGGAGGCGTCCAGCGCCAGCAAGGCCACTGCGGGATCCGACGGGTGCACGGCATAGCACGGTCCGCCCCCCAGGATCGTATGATATTTGTTCTCGCCGCGGAATGCAAAACAGCGACGTCCGCCCTTTCGCCAGCAGGGGACGTTGGGGTTGCGGAAGTACCAACAGCGAGGTCTCTGGAGCAAGTTACCCCCGATCGTGGCCATGTGCCGCAACTGGGGCGTCGCCGTCTCGTCGAGCGCCCGGACCAGTGCGGCAAGGTCGGGCCGCCGTCGGAGATCCGGGTTTGTCGCCAGATCGGACAGGGCCGCGACGGCGCCGATGTGCAGTCCGTCCAGGCTCGTTGCCACGTCCGCCATGCCCGGGATTGTCTTGAGGTTGACCAGACGCTCCGGGGCAGCCAGGCCATCCTTCATCAACGCCACCACGTCGGTGCCCCCGGCCAGCGGCCAGGTCACCGCATCAAGATTCTCAACCGCCTCCTCGATAGAGGTGGCATCGGCAAACGCAAACGGATGCAGCGTCATCACTCCACCTCCTCGGGAACGCCGGCAGCGTCCGGCGTAGCGCCTGGCAGCAGGCCCAGCAGACGGTCAGGCGTGATCGGCAAGTCAGTCACCCGGATCCTTACGGCATCGAAGATCGCGTTCGCGATGGCTGCCGCCACAGGGATGATGGGCGGCTCACCCAGCCCCTTGCTGCCGACGCTGTTGGCCTCGGTGTCCGCGATGTCCACAAAGAGCGCCTCGATCGCCGGAGTATCGACAATCAGCGGGACCTTGTAGTCCTCAAGGTTGGCCGTAAGCTGCAACCCCGTGTCCGGATCAATCACGCGCTCCTCGGTCGTCGCGAACCCCAAGCCCATCATGACGCCGCCGTAGACTTGGCTCGCGGCTGTCATAGGATTGACCACGCGGCCGATATCGTGAGCCGCCACGATGCGCTCCAGGCGCACCTGGCCGGTCTCCACGTTGACGGCCACCTGCGCAAAGTGTGCCCCGAACGTGTTGATCGCCATATCGTCGGGGTTGGGCCCGCGTGCGCCCTTGGCCACGATGGTATAGTTGCCCATCTTCGCCGTCACCTCGGTGAACCCGAGGCGCTTGTCGGGGTCCTGCCGGTAGACGATCACCCCATCGGTCATGTCGAAGCCGTCGACGTCGGCGCCTTCCAGCCCCATCATCACAGCGGCCAAGGCAATCACCTGTCGCAACGCCTCGCGGCAAGCAGAGCGGACCGCCGGGGTCGATGAGGCCAGCGTCACGCTTCCGCCGCTGCCCGGTCCGAAGGGAGCCGGCAGCGTGTCGCCGATGATGCACCGTACGTCCTCCAGGGGCAGCCCCAACTCCTCGGCCGCGACCTGGGTCAGCACGGTTTTTGTGCCGGTCCCGATGTCCTGAACACCGACGCTGAGTTCAGCCGTGCCGTCGGGCAGCAGCCTCACAATCGCGTTCGCCGGTGGACCCCCTCCACCACCCCATATCTGGCTCGCCATCCCGCGACCGCGTCGCCAGGGGCCCTCCACCCTCTCCGACTCCGCCATGCTGCCGGACCAGCCAAAGCGCTCCGCACCCATCTCGTAGGCCCGCCGCAGGCCCTTGTAGGTATACGGCTCCCCGCGCGAGGGGCTGTTCTCGGCGTAGTTCTTCATTCTAAGGTCCAGGGGATCCATGCCGAGCTTGTCGGCCAGGGCATCCATGGCGCCTTCCAGCCCGAAGGTACCCTCGACGTATCCCGGCGCCCTGAAGGCCCGGGCGTGATCCGCGTTAGCGCGGGCGGTCCAGACCACGGTGCGCACATTTGCGCACCGGTAGAGGTCCTTTGCCGGGCCACCGATGACGGGGCCCGCCCCGCCGAAAACGCCCGTGGTCACCTTGGCCTCGTGCTCGATCAGCGTCAAGGTCCCATCCCGTTTGGCGCCCAACCGGACGCGCTGCCAACTGCCGGGCCGATAGCCTGCGGCAAGGTGCTCCTCCCCACGCTCGAGGACCGCCCTGACCGGGCGCCCTGTCTCACGCGCGGCGAGGATGGCCATCAACGTATAGGGCTCAGCCCCCCACTTGCTGCCGAAGCCCCCACCGATGTAGTCCGAGATGACACGGACCTTGTCCATGGGGATATCGAGGGCGTCGGCGACGCTGCTACGGGTGCCGAAGACGCTCTGGGTTGAGTGCCACACCGTCACCTGATCGCCTTCCCAGCTCGCAGCGCTGCCATGGGTCTCCAGGCAGCAGTGCGAGGCCAGGGGCGTCGTGAACGTCAGATCCACCAGCACGTCGGCCTCGCGTGTGCCGGCGTCGAGGTCACCGCGCTCGTAGACGTCACCCTCCGGCGCCACCCAATTGTCCTCTCCCTCTATCACACAGGGAGCGTTCTCCGCCGTCGCAGTATCGAAGTCGTAGGCGAACGGCAGCGGTTCGTACTCGACCTCAATGAGCGCCAGGGCATCCTCAACCGTGCGCTCGTCGCGCGCCGCCACGAAGGCTACTTCCGCGCCTTCGTAGACCACCTCCTCCGGGAAGATCTCGCGGCCGAAGAGATAGCCGATGGAAGGTGGCTGGAAATGATGCCATACCAACGCCACGCCGGTCAGTGCCTCGGCCTTGGTGCTGTCCACGGCCTTGACGCGAGCGTGCGGATGCGGGGATCTCAGGAATCGCCCAATCAGCATCCGCGGGAGATGCACGTCGTGGGTGTAGACGGCACGCCCGGTGACCCGCGCTACGCCGTCGACACGCGGGGTCGGTTGGCCCACCAGGCGCAACCTGGCCTCCCGGCCCCAGGGCTCGACGTGCTCCTCCTCGACGATAACCTCTCGTTCCTCGATGCGGCCCTCGAACTCGACCTGTGTCTTTCGGATCGTAGGCATCGGGTCAGTCCCCCTCTCCGGCCATCATCTCGGCTGCTGCCGCCACGGAATCGATGATGTTCGGATAGGCCCCGCAGCGGCAGACGTTGCCCGCCATGCCCTGACGGATCTCGGATTCCGTCGGATGGGGGACGTGTTCGAGCAGCGACACAGCCGACATCACCTGACCGGGCGTGCAGAACCCGCACTGATAGCCGTCGTGGTCAATGAAGGCCTGCTGCACGGGGTGAAGGTCCTCACCGTGGACGAGGCCCTCGATCGTGCGGATCTCGCGGCCCTCGCAGTCGATCGCGAGGGTGAGGCAACCGTAGACCGTTTCGCCATCCAAGATGACCGTGCACGCACCGCACTGCCCGTGTCCGCACCCGCGCTTGGCGCCTGTGAGGCCAAGCTCTTCCCGGAGAACCGAGAGCAGGGTGCGCCGCGGCTCGACAAAGACGTGGAACTCCTCACCATTGACGTTGAGCAGAAGGGGAACGCCCGAAGGCCCTCTGAAGTCGATCGCCATCCTACCCTCCTTCGTATGAGAGAAACGACCGTGGTCCTACCGCCTGCGGGTATTGTACGCCCGGCGGGGAGGGGGTGCAAATGGTGGGGCGGGGGAGTAGGGAGCAGAGGGAGATGAGGTGGCGGAAATGGGTTCGTTTGGTAAAGGGAGGGAGTACGAAGTAAGGAGTAGGAAGTAGGGAGCAGAGGGAGATGAGGTGGCGGAAATGGGTTCGTTTGGCAAAGGGAGGGAGTACGAAGTAGGGAGTAGGGAGCAGAGGGAGATGAGGTGGCGAAAATGGGTTCGTTTGGTAAAGGGAGGGAGTACGAAGTAAGGAGTAGGAAGTAGGGAGCAGAAGGAGATGAGGCGGCGAAAATGGGTTCGTTTGGTAAAGGGAGGGCGTGCGTTTCGCGGCAGGCCCGGCCCGGCGGATGTCAATGGCGATGAACGATTCCCCATTACCGGCAAGACGATCTCCCCGAGGCGGAGGCTATGACGGGTCCGGGCGAGGTGATGGGTCGCGGGTGATGCCGGGACTACGTGCGTCCCCACGGTTGCGGGCCGCCGGATGCGGGATTTCGGCAATCGGCGGCCTGCCGAATGGCGAGAGGCGGGTGCGCCCGTCTGACCATCTAGCGGTTTGGGCCGGTGTGCCCGAAGACCGGCATGCGCCCGGAAGGATCGGCAGATTCGTCGAATGGCCCACCCCACCCGCCGCGCCGGCGCGGGTGGGTGTTGTATTCGCTTTCATAGGTTTTCTATCAAGGGTTTCTTTCACTTGTTGTCCTGGTAGGGCCACATGTGGCGGAACCCGTAGAGGATGGCCCTGAGTTCCGCCGCTGCGGTCATCAGCGGCAGCCGGTCGATGAGGGCGTGGGGCAGCCTGGTCCATCCATCGTGCAGCATATCGCTTTCCTGGCAGACAGTGCCGGGTTGGGTGGTCATAGGAAGGGCTCCTTGGGAGTGTTGAGCATTGGGGAGATCGTGCCACCAGGGCTATATGGAACCTATGTTCTATCTCATATCCCTACTATAGCACAGGAAACGGGGCCAATCAAGTCTGGAGGTGGGGTCTCGTGTGGGTCACTTTTCCGCAGCTACGCTGCCGTTATAAAGAGGGCGGTGCCCCGTCTGCGGACGCAGGGTCACCTTCGATACTTGGGTGCTCACGACGAAGGCCATGCCTATGCCGGCATCCGATGGCGACCGCACGCCGGAAGGCGCGGCGCGTCGGACGGCGGGCACCGGCGCATCTCTACGACGGTCGTGAGAAGCAAGGCGGAGAGGTGACGCACGCCCGCTTGCGGGAGATGCGTGCCGTGGGACGTGCGCCGCGGCATACCCGGGACAGCGCGCCGCGGCCGGTATGTGAAGCACGGTCAACCGAGCTGAAGACGATGGATGGGCGGGCCAATCTGGACTCGATGGCTCGGGCCGCCTCGCATGCACGGACAGCGGGTGATACATTGACGGACGAGGCACCGCTGCCGGACCTAGCCGTGGGCCGCGGGCGGGCCGCTGCTCGTCGGGACTCGCGCGGTTCGGGGCGTGCCACTTCGATGCAATCTGACGTGCGGTTCCTGTGGCCCGCATCCTCTTTATCCGAGATCGATTTGACGCCTTCCGGCGCGGGCCTATACTCTGCGGCAAATGGCACGACTTGAGGACCTGAAACCCGGTGTCCATATTCGCGGTCTGATCCCCGGCGAAGCGGTCTCCGTCATCGACGCGCAGTGGCACGGCTCGGCGGCGGTGGAATTCACCTACAAGCGTGCCGACGGGCAGCCCGGATCGCAGTTGCTCTTCCGCGGCGACGAAGCCGAGCTGGAGCTGGAGGAGGGCGCCACGACCTGGGCCTTTGCTGCGGACGGCAACGCCTTCAAGCTGGCGGCGGAAGCCTATCGCATCCACCTGGCGCACCTCTTCGATCCTGTCCTGGCGGTTCACACCTCGCAGATCGAGCCGCTGCCCCACCAGATCACGGCGGTCTACGGGGAGATGCTGACGCGCCAGCCGCTGCGCTTCCTGCTCGCCGACGATCCCGGCGCCGGTAAGACCATCATGGCGGGGCTGCTGATCAAGGAGCTGATGGTCCGCGGCGACGTCCACCGCTGCCTGATCTGTCGTGCCCGGCAACCTCGCCGACAATGGCAGGACGAGCTTTGGCTCAAGTTCGGGCTCCACTTCGACATCCTCACGCGCGACACGTACGATGCTGCCGTGACCGGCAATGCCTTTGCCGAGCACGACCGGCGATCATCCGGCTCGACCAGGTCGCCCGCAGCGACGACCTGAAGGCGCAGCTCCGGCGCACCGACTGGGACCTCGTGGTAGTCGACGAGGCGCATAAGATGTCGGCCCACTATTGGGGGCTGCGGCTGGAGGAGACCCAGCGGTATCGGCTGGGCGATCTGCTCAGCGATATCACGCGCCACTTCCTGCTGATGACGGCGACACCCCACAACGGTAAGGAGGAGGATTTCCAGCTCTTCCTGGCACTACTCGACCACGACCGCTTCGAAGGCCGCTACCGCCCCGGAGGTCCACGAGGTCGACATCTCCGACCTGATGCGGCGGATGGTCAAGGAGGACCTGCGGCGCTTTGACGGGCGCCCGCTCTTCCCCGAGCGGCGTGCCTACACCGTCAACTACCCGCTCTCGCCGGGCGAGGCACGGCTCTACGACGCCGTCACCGAGTACGTGCGTAACGAGTTCAACCGCGCCGAGGCGCTGCTCGACGACAAACATCGGGGGACGGTCGGTTTCGCGCTGACCATCCTGCAGCGGCGGCTGGCGTCGTCGCCCGCAGCGATCTACCATTCGCTAGTGCGCCGCCGCGAGCGGCTGGAGAGACGATTGGACGGAGGC
>CAVZIC010000006.1:0-445910 GCA_963775195.1 uncultured Chloroflexia bacterium | reverse complement strand
AGCCCTCCTGGGTCTCGGCACCTTCCTTCGGAGGCCCGACGAGCTCGTCGATGCGCGCCTGGACGGCGTCCAACTGGATGCGCAGCCAGCCGGCCTGCGCCTCGAGTTCCTTCGCCTCCTGCTTTGCCGCGATCTCAGGGGGTACCGGCCCCCAGTCGGGCGGCGCAAACCGTGCCCACCCGGAGCCACTGCCCCATCGCGACCAGTGACGGTGGTGCCGCCCGATGTGGTGATGCCACCCCTGGCCGCGTCCATACCGCGCTCCCATTCCCGGCGCTCCGGCCATAGTGCCGGGCGCTTCACTGCCCGCGCAGTATCCCATCCCGCGACCCGTGCGCGGGCCCTCACCTTCCGGTCCTGTTCTATCGCCTCTCGGCATATCTATCCTCCTGCACTTTCTGAGTATTGATTATCTACTACCACCGACCGCGACCGCGACCGGCACGTCGCCCGCGCCGGCCTGACCATGGCATCCATCCCGAAAACCGCCCCAGGAAACCGCCGAACGGTCTCTGCCGGCCACCCGCCACAGCGTAGGGGCGGCCATCCTTGGCCTCAGCGGCCGTGCAGGTTCCACGGCCACGCCCCGTCAAGGGTCCTTCACCTTTCGGCCCTGATCCATCGAATGCCGGCATCTGCTCACCTCCTTGATGCACCATCTGATCCGCAAGCCTGCGAGACCTAGCCCTTGCGCTGTTCGTACGCCTCCAGCAACCGGTCGATGGCAGCCTTGCTCTCGCGCAACTGAGTCATCCAATCCGCCAAGACCTGCTCACCGTCCGGTGCGATAGCGTAGACCCTGCGGGGCGGGCCCTGCGTCTCGCCCGACTCCCAATCGGACGTCACCCACCCCATCTCCTCCATCCGCTGCAGCATCCTGTAGACCCGCCGCAGCGAGACCGTCTCCAGACCGAAATCGTCCAACTGCTCCACCAGGGCGTAGCCGTGCGCGGGGCCTGCCAGTAATACACAGAGCAGTGCCGGCTCCAGCATGTGGCCCGCACGCCCATATCCGGGCCGCGGCCCGGGGCCCCTTCCATGTCCACGACCGTGTCGTCCATGACCCATCATCATACGCCGCCTCCTGTATCTCCTCATTGACTACAGTATATCAGACTATAGTCATTATGTCAATATTGTATCGCCGCCGATTTCCCGCGTGGGTTGCCCTTGACATTTCATCTGGAAGAAGTACAATCATATTCATAAAACTGAATCTTATTGCGAGCCCGTGTCACGAGCTGTAATGGTGAGGGCTCAACCAATTCGGAGGTCGTCTTTGCGATGGCAAGCAACTGGTATCCTATAATCGATAGTGAGCGCTGTGCGAGCTGCGGCACGTGCGTGGAGTTCTGTTCTCACGGTGTCTTTGCGATTGACGACGGCGGTCGGCCGCAGGTCGTCAATCCGGATCACTGTATCGAGTTCTGCCTGGGTTGCTCGAAGATCTGCCCCTCTGAGGCAATCAGCTACTTCGGCGATACGGACGTATAGAGAGGCGGTACACCGCCAGGAGGTCTATGATGGGTAAGAAGGGTCTGTTGTTGTGCGTTTGTCAGGGCACCTGTCCCTCGTTCCACGATATGAACATTTTCGAGGTGGGCAACGCGATTCGTCGCGAAAAGCTGGTGGATTACGCCGCCGTACATCCGCAGCTCTGCGCCAGAGATGGCGATCAGTTTCTCAAGTCGCTGTTGAGCAGTGCCGAGCGACGATGAGAAGACGGACGCCCTCTACGTGGCGGCGTGTGACCCCGACATGCAGGTCAAGATGTATCGGGACGCTTTCGAAGCCGTCGGCTTCGAATCGACCCGGCTGCACGGCGTGGATATCCGCAACAAGAACACCGAAGAGGCCATCCAGGCAATCAAGGAACTGATGGCCCAGGACTCCGACTGAGTCAAGGCCGGTGACCTACCACGAGGGCGGCGAATGCCGCCCTCGTGGCTTTTCTGGGCTCCACAGCGCACGGGCGACCCCACCGATCTTGGCGCTTACCCTATTCGGGGTACCATATCTCCTGAGATGGTGCCGGGTGCACTGTCGGGATAGGCATTCTAACCCTACGTCGACCCAGGAGCTGTGGTGACCCATCGCATTCGCAATCTAGGCTTGGTACTCTTCTTGCTGCTGTTCACACTGGTCATTGTGCCCCACACCGGGAGGCCTCCCGGACGGCAGAAGGAGCCGGGCCCGCCGGTCGAGGTGGCCCTGTTCTACGGCGACTGGGGCTGCTCAGCGTGCACCGGCACGAAGGAAAACCACGTTACGTCGACCGGCTTCGTCCAGATCGGCGTCGATTCGGGCGCGGAGGCCCTCAGCTTCCTGAGATCGCTGGCAGCCCAGTACCCGGAACTCGAGGTGCACGCCTACGAGGTGTGGATGAACACGACCAGCGCGGCGCCCTTCAGACGTATTGCCGCGGCATACGGCGTCGAACCTTCCGGCGTCCCCATGATCTTCATCGGCGAGCGCACATGGCAGGGCTTTGACAAAAACACGGCAGATGAGGTGACGGCCTACATAGAGCTTTGCCTCGCCGCGGGCTGCCCCAGTCCGGCAGATTTTGGTCCTTGACCGAGCGAACTTCCGCCCTAGAATGTCTGGGCCTTTTCATTCTGGGTGTCACGTGAGATAGCCGGGCGTCTGCGCAGCCGGTACGATGCGTCAGCTCGCAGGCAACCGAGAAGGAGGCCATTCTATGAGCATTGTGTCAATCGTGAAGGTGCACAACAGCCGCGTGGATGATGCTGTGCGGCAGGCCGTGGACCTGGTTAACGGCATGTCGGTCCTCACACCGGGATGCAGTGTCCTCATCAAACCCAACCTCGTGAAACCCTCCCCCTCCGGTTCGGGCATCATCACCGATGCGCGAGTGACAGAAGCGGTCGTCCGGTATGTGTTGGAACACAAGCCCGGACGCGTGATCATCGGCGAGGGCTCGTCGATCGGCTACGATATGCCGGGACGGGTAGACTCGTTGACTGCGATGGAGGTCAGCGGCACTGCAGATGTCGCGCGCAAGTATGGCTTGGACATGGTAGACCTCAACCGTGACGAGGTTGTAGAGGTGCACGCGCAGGATGCCTACGTGATGGAGACGTTCGGTGTGGCAAAGACGGCGTGGGAGGCCGACGTCATCATCGACCTACCGGTGCTCAAGACGCACTCGCGGACGGGCATCACCTGCGGGTTGAAGAACATGAAGGGCGTGCTGCCCGGCGAAGAGAAGAAGCGGACGCATCGCCTGGGCCTGGATCGCGGCATTGTAGACCTCAACCGCGTGATGAAGCCACATCTCACGGTCGTCGATGGACTGGTCGGTCGCGGAGGGACGCACACTCGCGACGAGGACCGGATGACGCTGAACTGTATCGTCGCCGGGGCCGACGTGGTGGCCGTCGACACCGTCTGTGCGACGATCATGGGCTTCGATGTCGACGAGATCCTCCACATTCGGCTCGCCGATGAGGCCGGGATCGGCGAGGCGGACCTCGACCGCATCCACGTCTACGGTGAACGGATTGCGAACGTCGCCCTTCCCTTCCAGCCCTACGTCGAGGCCGCCAAGGAACGCTTTGGCGACGCGACGATCATCGAGAAGAACTCGTGCACAGGCTGCTGGGGAGAGATGGAGAGCGCCTTCCTCTACCTCAACCAGGCCGGGTTCAGCGACCGGCTCAAGGAGATCATCCTCGTGATGGGCACGCCCGACGAGATCCCCGACCTCGATGGCACGCCTGTGATCGTGGGCAAATGCCCCAGCGACTACAAGAGCCTGGGGGTTTGGGTGGGCGGCTGTCCGCCCCACGGCATCAAGATCACCGACGCCGTGTGCGAGGCCCTCGGCCTCGATAAGGAGGCAGTGCACGCGGTCATTGAGCGCCTCCACCAGGCGGAGGCGCAGGCGAACTAGGGCGCACAGAGAACATGAGAGCCACAGAGCCCGGTCCTGATCGGACTGGGCTCTGTTGTCGTCTGACAGTTCGAGTCATACTGCCTACTCGGTATAGAAGTGAGACCTAAGTTGTTCCTCCGGCACATACTGGCTTGCCTGCCGCAATATGGCCCGCACCGTCCCTGCATCCAACTCTGTATGGAGTGGGACCGTCAGCGTCTGCCGCTGTCCGTCGAATCCAATGCGTCTGAGCTTTACGTGGCCGCCAGGTTTTCGCCCTCCAGATGGAGTCCAATCGCTTCCCGAAGATTCTGGATCGTCTCATCCAGAGTTACACCCTGAGTCACGATGGCCAGATTCAGACACTCTGCCACGTATCCTGACTCATCACCAGGGTAGACCACAGCCTGAATAGTGTATCGCTGCGTCAAAGTTTCCTCCTCTGCTTCCTGAGCTGCCACAGTATTGTACCGCATGCGGGACACGATGTCGACAAACACCAGCCTACAGCGAGCGTGTGCTGCGTCCCTCCCCCTAGCGCGGCCCCACAGGCCGTTTTGCTCGCGGTGGGAGTCCCTCGCGCAGGTCCGGCGCCTGGCTGGAGGCGACAACCCCGTGCACGACTTTGAGCTGCCCTACTGTTGCCACGTCGATGTTGTTGTAGAAGCCTCCCTGGATCTCGTGGCTCTCCAGCACGCCGCCATAGGTCGTATCGGCATCGGTCGAGTCGACCTGGGCATAAAGAACGGTACCTTGCGCCAGGGGCCAACGGACGCGGCTGTAACTCTCCCAGAAGTAGGCGTCCCCGACTCGCAACGTCAGGCTGTCATCCGGCATCAGCGGCAGCGCGCTCCCCTCGACACCCCAGACGAGCCCTTGGCTCGCCAGATCCTCCCAGACCTGGTTGACGCCGGTCGGTGCCGGGTTCGGATTCGCGTACAGATCGACCCAGAAGGCGTCAACGACCGGCGCGTTGCCCCGATTGCGGATCACGACCTCGACGCTGTTGGCATCGGCGCGGATCTCGTCCACGATGAGGTCGGGCGCCCGCAAGGAATCCTGCGTCACCACCGGGAGATATACGATTGTAGGCGTCCTGCGCGTCGTCACCATCACCGGCAGCGGCCCAACGGTCGACTGGTTGCCGGCGGCATCCTGCGCCTCGATGAAGAACGTGTAGGTACCATCGCGCGTGAAGAGCACCGTGTCGGTGTAAGCCCACGCCCCACCCACGCACGGGATGCGTGCACCGACCTTCGAGCCGTCCGGCGCGACGCCCAGCAGACGCACGGCGCTGACGCCGCCCGCGTCTGCCACCTCACCCGCCATCCGCAGCGGCCCTGCCATCGACACCGGACCATCGGGCCACTCGGTCACAGTGATGTCGGGGCCGGTTGCGTCGATGATGAGCGTCAGGTCGAGTGCCGTCGAGCGGTTGCCGACCGCGTCGACGCCGTAGACCTGGAACGAGCGCTCGACGTAGCCGCTCTCGCCGATTCCGATCGGCGCAGCACCATCGAAGACAGGATAGTACCAGCGCCCGGCCCGGGAGCCGGTGTCCTGCGGCACGAGAATCAGGCGACCCTGGAGGTATTGGCCTTCCGCAGCACCTACGTCGGCGCCGCACAACGATAGCGTCCAGGTGCCCGCCGCCTCCTCGCCCAAGAAGGCCTGGAGCGGCGCTGACGGCCGGGCGAGCCGGGTGTAAGCACGCGCGGCGGGATCATCGCCGCGTCCCACGTGGAGCGCCGATGAAGCAGCATCGCTCAGAAGCACGTCGTAGCTTTCGGCTGGGTCTCTCCCGTCAGGACTCAGAATCTCAACCCGCGTGTTGACCGGCGAGGTCAGCACGCCTACCAGATCATCGCGATGCGTGTGGCTGATCGTGAGACCCACCCGCACCTCGCCGATAGCGAGTGCATTTGTGACGACGAAGGTCCGCTCGACGCACGCCGTCCCACCTCCGGTGACGGCAGGACCAACGGGCACGTCATCCACCACCACGTCCGCCGCCCCGGGATCGAGCTGCACGTCGGCCGGCGCGCAGACCCCGGATTCGCAGACGACCACCTCCCCCAGCCCGCGGTTGTCCTCTACCGTGCCGCGCAGCGCGAAGGGTGTCTCGCGTACGAGAAGCGCGCCTGTTCCTTGAGCGGCCTGCTGCTCAGGCGCCAAGCTAAGCGCAACAACCGGTGACACACTATCCACGATGAAGGGATAGGCGCCCGACCACGCGCCGACCTGTCCAAAGGTGTCGGTCGCCCGGATCTGGATGGCAAAGGCATCACCGTCCTTGGGCACGGCGCCACCGTTGAGTGCCGTGAGATCCCAGGGGCACGACCAGCCGCCGCCCTGAGCTGCCCATCCTGTGCAAGTCTGCGTCTGCACACCGTTAGCGGGCGTTTGAACGCGCAGGGCCACCAGGGGCACGCCGGAGGCGTCATACGCGTAGCCCGCGAGCGTGGTCGTGCCCGTCGGCACCACGTAGTCGGGCGCCTGCAATCCGTAGAAAACCGGGGCTGTCGTGTCCAGCCGGTGATCGACCCAGACCCACTCCACGGGCGGCCCGCCCTCGGGATGGACGTCGTCGTAGACGAAAAGATCGAGCGCGGCCCAAGGCTCGGCTGCGGCCTGGGTCACGCCGCGCAGCGTCATAACCACCTCACCGCCGGCGTCCACGTTCCCCAGCGGGATGACCTGCCGGTCGGGCGCGCCGCCCAGCAGCCCAAGGCCGTAGTGCGCTTGGGCCACCAGCCTCACACCCTCACTGGTGACGCTGCCGCGGTTGTGATACGTCACGGTATAGGTCACGACCTGCCCTATCCCCAGCTGCGGGACGTGGGTGTCGATGAAACTGAAGCCCGAGCTAACGTCAGCAGGCGGCGTCCCGAACATCGGGTCCCAGAGCCCCGCAAGGCCATCGCCCAGGTAGCGGGCAACGATGCCGTCCGGCGCCGCCGTCACGTCGAGCGCGGCGTCCGTGTCAGGGCTCTTATCTGCAGGACAGACGCCCGACCCGAGCGTTGGCCAGAGATAGCCGCGTGCCAGCGCGAAGTCGGCTTGCCCGGCAAGTGCGCTGTTGACCGGATTCTGAGGCGGCATCGTCGCCCACAGCCGGAGCCCCGCCGTCCGAGGTCCTTCGTCCTCACTGGCAAAAGCAACCAACCCCAGGCTGCCGCTGCCGTCCGCCGACAGCCCCAGGAGATCGAAGGAAAGCACAAGGTCGGTCAGCCCGTCCCTCAGGGCGGGGTCGTAACGGAACTGCGCCGCCGCTAACTGCGTCTGCGTGACCCAGGTCGCGCCGTCCCAGCGCCAGAGCCACGCGGTCGCGTCGTCGCTCACCCGGACCATCAGGTCGGCGAGCATCGCGGGCGCGGGATCCCCGGCCCGACTGATGCCGCCCGGCAGCGTCGTGGGGGTCACCCCCGGGAGATAGACGTGTGTCTCAGCATCGTCGATAGTGGGGTTGAGCGTCTCGCTCGTCCCGCCCGGCGCCGTGTCGAGATAGATGTAGAGATCGCCGTCGACATCCCAGTCCGCCCCCGTCCACGCCAGGCGCAACGTATCGGCCGTCCACGTTGCGTAGAAGCGCTGCTCGGGCGTCGCAGAGGTCTCGGCAGCGCCAGTGCGCGCCGCGCGTCGGTCCACACCGACGAGGTTGCAGGGCTCATCCAGCCAGCCGTCGTAGGGAGCACCGGCATAGGCCGGGGTCCGGCCGTAGTCGACGTACACCGGCCCCACGGTCTGCACCGTCCGGTTGCCGGAGGCGTCCACGACGACGACGTGCGCGTAGAGCTGCTGCGCCTCCCCCACCCCCTGATGGTGCACGCGCCCCGACAGGCCGTAGGCGACCAGCGTACCGTCGGGGTCAGGCGACGTTGTCCAACCGGCAAGATAGCCCACCACATCGGCACTCAGACTGCCCGACCAGGCGATGTCGAGCGTCGGCGCCAGGACATCGCGGATGGTGGCCTCGGGCGAGATCACGGTCTGCACGCCCGACGCGTTGAGATACGAGAGCGTCACCGTCACGGGCTCGGGCGGCTGGGCATCCACCCACGCCGTCCGGCTGATTTCCGCCGTGTTGCCGGCGTGATCGGTAACGCGGGCACGAAGCGTTGCCCATTCGCCGTCCGGAGGGACGTTGCTCCCCGTCCAGACGGGCACGGCAAAGGCGTGGGTACTTGTCGGCACCACCGCACTGGTCCAGGGGCCGGCGTTGTAGCGTGCCTGCAGCCCGGCGATTCCGAAGGTATCGGTCACCAGGCCGCGCACGGTGATGTACCCCGCGCCGGTGAAGTCGGCGCTGGAGATGGCGCCCGTCGTCAACAGCCCTGCCGGGGGCACCGTGTCCACGGTGATCGTGGGCGCGGGAACGGTCTCCGTCGTCGTGCCGCCTGCCCAATCGGCGATCTGCGCGGTGAGGGTGTAGACACCGTCACCGGGCGGCGTCCAGCTCGTGGTCCAGAGCGTCTCAGTAACGTCGGCGGTCGCCCAAGTTGTCGTCGAGATCGGCACGCTGCTGACCGTCACCGTGAGGGCCCTCAGTGCCTCAGGAGCATAGGCGTGACCCGTGATTTCGATCGGAGCATGAGTAGCGTAAGCCATCCCGTCAGGCGGGGAGAGGACGGCGCTCTGTGCAGAGGAAGGGGCGTCCAGTGGCGCGAGTGCGCCAACCCCAGCCGCGGGCATACCTTCCTCGGACACCACAGCCGCCATCTGAGGCGCTACCGCCATCTGAGGCGCTACCGCCGTCTGAGGCGCTATCGCCGTCTGAGGCGCTATCACCCCGCCCGGCCCGGCGCTCACCGAGGCGCACTGGCCGAAGATGTCGCATGCCGTCAACGTGTAGGGCGCGCTGGAAGCCTCCAGGCCACGCCCAATGGGGCTCACCGCCACCAGTCGCGTCTGACTGTAGATCGCCGTATACCACGGCTCATCGATGTAAACCTCGGTGTCGGTATAGGTGCGGTCCGTGCCCCTGACGTCGGTGAGCGTATGCCCGAGCAGGTTGTAGTCAGAGACTGAGAGCCAGTAGATCGAGCGGCTCGACGTCCAGGAATACCCCTGTACCGAGATCCTCACCTGCGGCGGCGCGGTGTCGATTTCGCCGGACCAGACGTTGGGGATCAGCCGCGTATGCCCGAAGGCGTCAGTCACCTTGAGGTCCACCTGGTAGGGCCCCTCGAGGCCTGCCATGGGGAAGCTCCAGCCGCTGGCCGGGGCACCGGTCTCCGTCAGCAGCACGTCGCGCCAACGCTGCGGGTCGGCCAACGCCTCGATCTCATACGACTTGAGCGCGCGATCATAGATCGCCAGCTCGTCGAGCGCGCCCATGAAGAAGTCGGTCGGTACGGCATCCTGCGCCCCGATCATCAGGGGCACCCGCCGCGAGTCGGTATCCTGCCGGCAAGCCCACGAAACGCCCACCCGTTGGCCATTGCGATAGAGGAGCCAACATCCGTTGTCGGTCCGCACACCCGCCAGGTGTACCCACGACCCCGCGTCCTCGGCAGGCACCGCGTAGGTCGCCATATTGTTGCCGTAGACCGGGTCGAGCTCCCCGACCTGGTAGACCCCGTCCTTGATGCGCATCGTAACACTGCCGAACTCGTTGGCCGCGTTGGGGCCCCCAACGCCGTGGAATAAGATCGTGCGGGTGCCGTCAGTCGCATCCGGCCGCACCCACGTCGCGAAGGTCAGTGGCCCTCCGAGCGCCACCGGCCCCAGCGTTACGCTGTCGTCGGTGCCGTCAAAGGCGACGGCGCCGTCGACGAGGCCGGCTCGCCCGGCGGCGGGGCACCCCGCGCCCTGACAGTATCCGGGTTGCAGCAACGACCCGAGATTGTCGAAGGTAAGGTGACTGCCGGCTGGCTCATCGAAGGGTAGATAGCCCAGCAGTCCCTCGTAGAGAGCGGCGCCTTTGGCGTGGCGGAGGCCGATCGAGAGCTGCGTCACACCCGAGGCCACGGACTGCGCCAACGCAAGGACCGCGTCGTCGGACAGCGCGCGCTGGTACACGACAACCTCATCGAGTGAGCCGCTGAAGTACGCGCTCGCACCGGTCTGCGACTGTCTCCCGATCGCCACATTGAGTGCGCTCGATAGAGCGTCGGTGACGGCTGCGCTGTCGACGCGGACGCCGTCCAGCAACAGCGCGATCTCGTCCCCACTCTTGACGGCCGCGGCGTGGTGCCAGGCCCCATCGTTGGTGGTCAGCGGCGAGTCGACCACCGTCCGCGTCCCGGTAGGCCGGTAGGTGAAGGCCAGGTGTCCATCCGCGTCCAGGCCGACCCAGAGACCGTGCGACGCGTCACCGGGCACCGTCGCTGCGAAGATCGTCTGCGGCCCCGCCGCGGACGTCTTGAACCAGAAGGCGATCGTGGCATCCGTCGGCTCGAAAGCGTGCACCACGTCGGTCATCGTCGCCGTGGGGCTGACGACCCGATCCGTGACGACGAGATAGTTGTCGCCGCCGAAGGTGATGCCGGCGCCGAGACGGCCGGCCTGATCGGCCTGGGGGCAAGACCCCTCCACACACGTCGCCTCCATCTGGCGACCGGACCCATCGCTGAACGCCGTCTGAGGCGCGAACGCCGGGCGCGTTGTAGTGCCTGGCGGATCCTCGAACCTGTAGGCAAGCACGCTCCCGGCGGGATAGGGCACGTCCGCGACAGTGCCGGCCAGGACGGGCGTATCGTCACCAACACCGGTCATCAGCCCTCCGTCGCTGTCCGAGCGCGTCACCTCCGCGTTGGGCGCCGTCCCGTCGAGGGAGACGATTTCCTGCTCGCGCTTGACGGCGTTTCCGACCGCGTCGCTCGCCTCCAACCTGAGCGTGTACTGTCCGTCCACGTCATTGGGCACAGTGTAGGCGATCTGCCAGCGCTCACCATCCACAATCGCCGCCTGACGTCCACCAAGCGATACGCCGTTCTGGTCGAGGAGATCGATCCAGAGGCCGCCAACGCCCGCGTCTTCTCGATCGCGCACCCCTCCCGACAGCTGTACGGCCTGACGAGTCCGGGTCTGTGGCATGAAGAAGGTCACCGTCGACGTGCCCAAGGGGATCTTCAGGTTGTTTCCGGAGTCCAACGAAAGCTCTACAGCGTAATAGCTGTCGGCGATCTTCGGCGTCGGAGGAAAGGAGAAACTCACGTCCTTCTCGGTCTCTCCGGCCAGCACCTCGAAGGTACCGACCACCTCGTAGTTGATGCTCACACTGAACGACGCCGTGCTCCCCGTGTACATTTCGTTTTCGAACGCAAAGTGCATGTCAACGCGATCGACCACGTCGGCGTCGATGGTCCGATAGCCGGTGGCGCTTGCGCCGCTGTGCCACCACCCGTTGAGCCCCGTGTATAGGCCGTCGCCGCTGGCGGGGAAGATCTCGGTCGCCACAGGAACGTCGACCTCATCCACGACCGTCTCCACCGGTAGCGTCCGCTGCGTGGAGGCGGAGTCAACGGTGATTGCTGGCGGGCTCCCGTCAACGTCGAAGGTCACGCTGGCAATGTTCGATGGATTGCCTATCGCATCCCACGCCCGCGCCTCAATCGTAGTCGATCCCTCGTGTGAGGGCGTGAAGTAGAAGAGCCACGCGGCGCCATCAGCCGTCGTGCTGTGCCACACGCCGCCGTCGATCCGGTACCAGACGTGGTCGATGGCCGACGTCGCGTCCTGCGCCTCGACCACGATCACCCGCTGCGGCGACATGTCGACGACGGGAGCCGTGAAGTCAATCGCGACGGTCGGCGCGTCGGCGTCGACCGTGATGCGGTGTTCGGCGCTGACGTCGACCCAGGAGACCTGGTAGTCGTAGAGTG
The DNA here is from genome assembly GCA_963775195.1 of uncultured Chloroflexia bacterium. Taxonomy (GTDB): domain Bacteria; phylum Chloroflexota; class Anaerolineae; order B4-G1; family SLSP01; genus PWVB01. The sequence continues at coordinate 434,186 of CAVZIC010000006.1, read as the reverse complement.
CGTTGACCTCACGTTGAGATAGCTCCCGCCCGTAGACGGCTACCTCGTCGATCTGCCCCGCGAAGGGCAGCGCAGGGCCCGTGCCCCACCCCGCTGAGCTCGTGGCGCCGATGTACAGCGGGAGCCCCGACTGACATGGCTGAAGTGGAGGATCAAGCGCTTCGTCTCTTGAGCCGTTGACGTACAGCGCGAGGCCTTCAGCGCCATAGGTGAGCACAACGTGGTTCCATTGGTCCTGCAGGAGCGCGTCCGGCGTGCTCGTGAGTGCCTGGTGACAGTCCTGATACTGTAGTGTCGTGGAGTCCGGAGCGATGAACAGCCCGAGGCTGCGTATGCCCGCTCCATAGCTCTCACGGGTCAAGAGCGTCTGGCTGATTTCGCGCCGCTGTGTGGGTCTCACCCACATGGCCACGCTGTAGTCGCTGGTGGGCACGCCATCCCCGCTGTAGCTGAGCTTGTCGTTGATCCCGTCGAATCCGAGCGCGCCACGGATCCAACCGTCGGTGCCGCTCTTGGGGCACGTGTCGGTGCCGTTGATATCGGAGTAACAGACCGCGTCAGACGCAGCACCGGCTTCATTCGCGAAGGAGGTCGCGCCCAGGGACTCGTCCAGGTGCAGGTTGAGCACCGGAATCTCCTTGGTCAGCGCCGCGGCTTCACCGGCCGACAACGCGCTGCGGGTGACGACCACGTGGTCGAGGTACCCCTCGAAATAGTCATTCCCCGCCGCATTTGCCTGCCCAATCGTGAGATCGGTGGCGCCGGCAAAGCCGAAGGTCGTTCGAGAGCCCGACGCCACCAGCGCACCATCGACGTAGAGCTTCTGCCCACCGACCGAGCTGCCGATCGTGTGCACGACATTGTGCCATGTCCCGGCCGAGAGTGCCTCGGTGCTGCAGATCGTCTGGGAGGCCACCTTGGCGCAGAGCGTACCCCCGTTGAGGTAGATCTGCACCTGCTGGCTGTCGTCATCCTCCACGGAGAAGAGCCCACAGTTGGCGCACTGGTCGCCGTAGGCCTTGGTCTTGTACCAGAAGGAGACGGCCGCCTCGGTGTCAGGGACGTCGACGTCGACCTGGATCCGGTCGTCAACACCGTCGAGATGAACGGCTTGGTTGGCTCGCCCCGCCACGCCGGTCACGGGGCAGCGACTCCCGTCGCAGATCCCGGCGTCACCGTTGCCCGAATCGTCGGCAAAGACGCCGGCGCCGGGTGGCTCGTCCAGCCGCAGCTCCAGCACGCGGACGGCGCTCTGGTACAGCTCCTGGACCTCGAAGGGATCCAGGGCCTGCCTGTAGACGCGGAGGTCATCAAGGCCGCCATCGTAAAACTCGTTCCGGACTGACCAATAGAGCGTGCCCTCACCGTCGTTGGTGTAGTCTTGTGAGGTGTAGCCGATCTGATAGGGCCAGAAGACACGGTTCACTTCCAGATCGTCGTCTCCACGGGCGAGCTCGTTGATACTCTTGTCGAGCTCGGTCATCGTCACCGAGTGCAGCCAGTCGCCATAGACGGTATAGGCGTAGGGTAGCGAGTAGGTTCCGGGGATCACGTCGAGTTGTGCCCAGATGCGGTGTCCATCCACAAAGCCGTTGTACTCCGCAGAACCGGAGCCGTCGCCCTCGTCGTCGACCACGACCTCGTCGAAGATGACAGTGCTGGCGCTTGAGGCACGGCCCACGTCCAGTCCGCTGGACGCGATGTCCAGCGAGCTCGACGCGTAGGGCTTCGTCCCCGCGCATGTCGCGCTGGATCCAATCGCCTTGCCGTTCTGGTAGAGCGTGAGGTTCGTGCCGTCAAAGACTGCGGCGACCTGCTGCCAGGTGTTGAGCTTGAGCACATTACTGCTGCTGGTCACGTCGCAGACCTGGCTGCCGTTGCCGAACGACGCCTTGATCTCTTTGAGCGATGTGTCTACGTAAAGACCGGGATAGCTGTGCTCCGGGGCATCGTGGTCGTCCCGGCCAAAGACCCCGACCCAGCCATTGGAGGCGGGCCGCGGGTTGATCCACGCGGCGATCGTAAACGTGCCCTCGTCACGGTGCAGGTTGAGACTGTCGTCTGCCGCAGAGATGGTCAGGTAGGACGTCTGGTCGAAGTCCGCGGCCTTTCCGACGACCCCCGCCGTTCCCGCGTCGGGACACTGCGTACAGGTGACGGCGTGGTGGTGCGAGGAGCTGTCCCCATAGTTCGAGGCCGACGAAGCGTCGAACCTCAGCTGGAGCACCGGCTCCCTGAACCGGGACCGGATGTCGTCGGCGCCCAATACCCGCGGGTAGAGCTCCACCTCGTCGATCAAGCCTGTGAGATAGTCGGTATCCGCCGCCGCGGCATAGCCCAAGAGCAAGGCATTCTGCCCGCTGAAATCCGACGATGTCAAGGCGCCGTTCGCCCGGCGCTCGCCATCGACGAAGATCGCCTGTCCTCCCTGCGCACCGCCGAAAGTGTAAGCGACGTAGTGCCAGGCGCCGGTGGCGTAGTCGACGCCGTTCGTGCAGATCGTCTCGGTCGTACCGCGCCCCAATCGGGCGCAGAGGTTACCGCCATCGAGATAGAGGTCGCGGTCGTGCTGTGCGGTCCCGGCCTTGATCGCGGAGGCAATGCCGCAGTTCTTGCACGAGGTCTTGAACCACAGCGAGAGGGTGTAGTTCTCCTCGGAGGCGTCAACGCCGCTGGTGACGCGATCGTTGCCGCCGAAGTTCAGCGCCCTGAGAAAGTATCCGTCGGCGCCCGCCGCCGGGCACCCTGAGCCGCTGCAGGTACCATCGTGCCCCGCGAGCGACGCGTCGGCGAAGGCCGTCGCGCTGGCAGCCTCATCAAGATGCAGCCAGAGGTCGCGGCCATCGACCACGGCCTCACGGATGTTGGCGATGACCGCGCCCGCCCGGTTTGTCAGGCTGATCTGTTGCGAGATCGCCAGTGGGTCGACGGTCACGTCGCCGGTCAGCGTCGCTTCGGCCAGCGGACCCAGCTCGTAAGGCTGCGGGACCAGGCTTGCATCCTGGACGGCAGGCGGGAAGTCTACCTCCAGCAGGCCCAGCGCGTAGCGATCGCGCAGCTCGTTGGCGACCGTCGCCGTGTAGGCGACGGTATCGCCGGGCTTGACCAGCCCGTCCTCGTCGCTGACCGTGGACTCGATCCTCAGCACCGTTGCGGGACCGGGGACACGGGGATTCATTCCGTAGACGCTCTCCAGCTTGTCGATCAGTCCATCGCCGTCGGTATCGGCCGAGAGCGGGTCGGCGGTCACGCGCGTGATCAGCGGCGCGCCCGAGGGCGCAAAACCGTAGACGAACTCCCATCCCTTCACCTCATCGCCGTCCATGAGGCCGTCGTGGTCGGTGTCGGCGTGCTGCGGGTCGGTCCGGAACCGCTGCTCGTCGTAGTCTGACAGGCCGTCGCCGTCGGTATCGGCCAGCGTCGGATCGCTTCCCCAACGGACTTCAACGAGGTCCGAGAGGCCATCGCCATCGGTGTCGGGCGTGCGATCGCTGGGGTCGTTGCCGCCGAAGGCGGCACTGAGCAAATCGTCTCCGTCGGCATCCATCAGCGCCGGGAAGCGCGTCGACCCCGACTGCCCCCACGCCAGCGCGTAGCCGCCGTCCTTGGGCGCGAGCGTGAAGAAGCCGTCAACCGTCGCGGGCAGTATGTCGAAGACCAGGCCCAGGTCCAGATGGAGCGAGTCACTCTTGTCACGGAGATAGCACACAGGAATCACAGGCGGGGTCAGGAGCGGGTTCGGGACGACAAAGCACTCCTGCGCATTGATCGCGTGCCCCTCATTGAGATAAGCGGGAACGTCGACGTTGATACCGGCAGGCGTCAGCAGGAAGTCGTAACCGCTAGCCAGCTCGGTCTCGCGATGGAAGGGATACGTCCCGTACCAGGTTGAGGGTGTCGACGTGGTCAGCCCTTGTAGAATATGCAGGTCCTCTTCGGACGGCGCAAGGCTGTAAGCAAAGGTCGATTCCTTCAGATAGCCGTTGGCATAGTGCCATCCGTAAGTGTAAGCAAGAGGCGAGATCGGCCAGTGACGATAGAGATAGGTCGTCACGTCGGCGCTCAGGCTGAGCTCGTTGCCGTCGACAAAGCCGACCTTGGGATAGGTATCCCGCAGATCCACCGCGAACCCCTGGACGCTCAGGCGGTCGGTGTTCTCCAGATCCACGATCGGGTTCTGGCTGTAGATTAGAAACTGGACCAGCTGGCCCAGTGCGCCGGAAATGCCTTTGCAGATGTAGTCGCGGATCACGGTTCCGGCGGTGGCATCGGGATCATCAGCTCCGAACTTGTCGAGTCCGGTGACCGTGCACACGATGCCGATGACGGCGTCAATCAGTCCGATGATCGCGACGATGATCTGGCCGACGACGGGGATCAGGCCGATGGCGAACATGATGACCGAAACGATGATGCCCGCGATGACGCCCGCCAGCGCTTGATTGAACTCCAGCGAGGCGAAGCCCACCCCACCCATCACCATCTCGGCAATGAAGAAGCCCACGGCGATAGCAGCCGATATGACGAGGCCGATGATCGCGACAACGTTGGCAGCCGAACGGAAGTCAACGGAAGCCGACTTGATCGCGCTCCGAACGCCGTATTGGAATTGCCCGAGCAGGTTCGCCTTGTAGATGTCCAGCGCTGCGTCGAGCACATCCTTGACGGCCATCACGAAGTCGATGGCCTGCAGAGCCGCGAAGACGATATCCTCACCCTTGGCCCCTGAAAGAACCGCATAGGTGACGATGATGAGGGCGCCCGCGACGGCAGCACCCGCAGCCACGGCGATGCCCGCGGGCACCGCGCTGCCGTAGAACTCGAGGTCGAAGATGTTGTCGATCCACGAGGCCTTCAGGTTCCCCTTCGCGCCGCCGATGGCGGCCAGCAGAGCCTCACTCGTGGTTCCAACATACGTCAGACGCGTGGGCAGCTTGCGCAGCTCCTCAATGGCGCCGGTCATGATCTGCTTGACCAGTGTCAGCGGGACGTTGGCGATCCGTTTCCAGTCCGACGACAGCCCTACGTCGGTGGCACTGTCGTCACTGCGGTCGAAAATGACATTCCCGGCCTCGACGACGCCCGTGAGCCCGTGGTAGAGTGCGAGATAGTAGTTCTGGCTCAGGATGATCCGGCCCTGATTCTCGTAGCCCTCAGGGTCACCCTCGACGTCGGCAAAGAGCTCCCCGAGGTAGCTATCCAGGTGGCTCCAGTACTCCTCGATAGGATAGGGTTCCCACCCATCGGTAGCGTCATAGCGGTAGGGCGCCCAACTGAGCCCCGCCATCACCTCGTCGTAGGCCGAGGCTGATGAAAGCGAGAGAGTGACAGCGTTGTCGACAACCATACCGGAGAGATCCTTGTCCATGCTGGCGCTGCGGTAGTGCTCCTCGCGGGCATAGAGAAGGGTCGGCGCGTTCACCTTGGGCACGCCATTGGTGTCGAGGAAGTAGCGGTCGAGAAGCTCGGCGGTGTGCGTCATCGGCAGTTCCGCCAGCAGACTCTGGTCGGAGAACGAGAAGGTCTCGACGTTGAGCACCTTGAGCGTCGGCGTGATGCCCCAGCGCTCGTCGATCGTCGCCGTCGACGTGAGGTCGAAGCGGCGGGAAATCTCGGGAACGGTGATATCGCGATGGCGGGCCTCGCCCTGACCGCTCGCACGCCCTGTCACGAAGGTCTCGCTGAGGTTGGTCGCGACCTGCCACAGCCAGCGCTCGTAGGTGGGGTTGCGGTCGGGCGAGTCGGCGTTCTCAAAGACGGCGGCAACGTCGACACCGTGGTCCTCGCGCACGGTCAGCCCGGTCAGATACCAGTCATCGTAATAGGAATGGATGACGCGCGGCGGGTTCGATCGCCAGTTGGCGTCGTCCGCGCACCACGTCTCGGCGAAGGCATCGCCCAGCGTGTCGAAGTCTGTACCGTCAGGCGGCGCACAATAATCCGTGATGGCCTCCACGAGCCAGACCAGGCGCACCGTCTGCGCTTTGCCGAAGTCCAATTGCTCGGGTCGATAGAGAATGCGTGATGAGAAGGCCACCGGGCTGTTGCCGGTCCGATCGCGGACTAATGTGACCGGCGCATAGACCAGCAGGGAAGGCTGGCTGGCGTCATCCTTGTACCGTACCGACATCTGCATACTGTCGGTCTGAGTTGTGTCGAGCCATGCCGTCACCGGCGTCGTAGCCGACAGCGAGGGTGCCCCCGAGACCACCGGCAGGTTGCCGTGATGATCCGCGTCCGTGTACGGGATCTCGATCTCCAGCATCGGGATCAGACGCATGTCACCCTGGTTGTCCTTGTCGCTGACCGGATCTCCCGCCAACGCGTTGGCATCCGCGAAGGTCGAGTCGTTGACCCGCTTGATCTGTCCGTCACGGTCGCCCGACGGCCAATCGAGCACACTCAGGCTGTACCAGAGGTGATCGGGGTTGGTCGGGCGAAACTGGAAGTCGACGAAGATGGGGGTCCCGATAGACTGACTCGACCATGTGAGATCCAGATCGAGACCGCCATCCTCCAACCCCGTGACGTTGCCTTCCGCATCGCGCGCCCCACCCATCACCGCCGTGCGTGCCGCATCCTGGTTATCCGGCACGCCGTCCCCGTCGTCGTCCACGTCAAAGACGTCCGGATCCCCGTCCCCATCCGTGTCTGCGCAGGCGTCAAGGAGCCCGCCGGGGTTGAGACTGCTCAACTCGTAACACTCATCCAGGTCCGAGATGCCGTCGTGGTTGGTGTCGGGATCGATCGGGTTCAAATACCAGCGCACGCCGTAGAGCTCAAAGCCCGCCACCTCGACGCCGTCGTCGATCTGGTCACCGTCGGTGTCGGCCCGGCAGGGGTGCGTGCCGAGGTCGATGACCTCCACCCCATCGCTGAGTCCGTCACCATCGCTATCGGCGGCTGCCGCCAGGCAGGCCGCATCGCCCGCAGCGCAGGCCGTGCCGGAGTCCGTGCACGCATCCGCCTCCTCGGCATCGGTCAGGCCGTCGCCATCCGTGTCGGCCGCCATCCGAGGCGCATCATCTCCGCTCCCCGGCGCACTGTCCACGAGCATCCCCTGTAGCGACGCCCCGGTAGGGTGTCCGGCGGCCAGCGGGCTCACGTGCGGGTCGAAATCCGTCGTCGTGGCCTCCGCCTGTGCATCGCGCACGGCCCGCGACTGCGCCGTCTCCTGATCGTAAGCCTCGGACCGAGCCTCCTGATCGGCCCCGAACGCGTACGCCCTCTGCGCCTGGATCAGCGGCACCACTACCATCGACAGGACCAACAACCCGACCAACCCCGCGTAAATCACGCGCGAGCGGCGCCAAACGAGCACGGCGACGAGAAAGGCGACCACCCCACCGAAAAGGCCGGCATTGGACCCGGCTCGCGCGAGCCGGTTCACGGTCGCGGCGGGAAGACTCAATGGACCTGCCGTAGCTTGTCGCGCCCAGCCGCTGAAATCGGTGGTGATCGTCGCGTCCACCTGGTCAAGCCCGGCGGGCGGGAAATGTGCGTCAACGATCAGACGCAGTGGGAGCCCGTCCGCGTCAAGCCAGACCTCACCCTCGCCCGTCATATCGGCATAGAAGTTGGGGGTCGCGAGATCCACCCCGGCAGGCAGTTTGCCCTGCCGGCGGAATTCGTCTTCGAGCTGGCCACGCATGTGCACCGCGAAGGCCGGACCGTCTACCGTAAAGGCGTAGCGCGTGAAGATCACACCGCCGCGTGACTCGGTGCCCAGCAACTGCACATCGGTCGCCCCGGCAAGATAGCTGAGGAGATCGTTACCCGGTGCGAAGAGCGATGTTCCGGCCTCGACCTCGCGCCAATCCTCTCCGCCGACCCGGCCATAGGTCGTGCCCTGCTCGACCTTGAGCTCGATGCTGCCGTCCTGTCCGACGGCGCTGCCATCGCCGGACCAGAGCCGCATATGCATCGTCCCGGCTGAGATGTCGGTCTGTCCCTCGACGTAGATGCGATCCTCGGTAGCCGCCTGCCCCGCGTTCTCCACCCGCAGGGTCGGCCACGTGCGCTGGACGATGTCCGTCGAATAGGCGTAGGCGCCGATCCGCTGCGCCTCGCGCCAGGCGCGCCGGACCGTGACCCCAGGATCTTCGGCAGAGGCACCGAAGACCGGACGGGCGATCGCAAAGCCACACACCGCAAGCATCAACAGGACGAGGATAAGGTAGACAGATCGTTTCTTCATCGGATGCCTCCGTCTTTGCGTTCCGGGTTGCTCCGGTCCAGTCATAGCGTCTGAATCACGGATTTAGAGGATTGCACTGATTTCACGGATCGGATGTATCGCCCCCATAGCGCCGGTCGGCTGACCCCAGCAGTGAGGACATGCGCTTGGATGGCGTTCGCGCCGGATCTGTGATCCGGCGCTCCGCGGCGAGCCCTCTCTCGGATCGCACCCCGGCAGCCACGCCCCACGCCGGTGGCGTTCGCGCCGGATCTGTGATCCGGCGCTCCGCGGCGAGCCCTCCCTCTCGGATCGCACCCCGCGGTCACGCCCCACGCCGGTAGCGTTCGCGCCGGCTCTGTGATCCGGCGCTCCGCGGCGAGCCCTCCCTCTCGGATCGCACCCCGGCGGTCACGCCCCACGCCGATGGTGTTCGCGCCGGATCTGTGATCCGGCGCCCCCGGCGAGCCCTCCCTCTCGGATCGCACCCCGGCAGCCACGCCCACACCGATAGCGTTCGCGCCGGATCTGTGATCCGCGCCCCGCCGGAGCCCTCCCTCTCGGATCGCACCCCGGCGGTCAGGCCCCACGCCGATGGTGTCGCGCCGGCTCTGTATCCGGCGCTCCTGCGGCCAGCCCTCTCCGGATCGCACCCCGGCAGCCACGCCCCACGCCGGTAGCGTTCGCGCCGGATCTGTGATCCGGCGCTCCGCGGCGAGCCCTCCCTCTCGGATCGCGCCCCGGCAGCCACGCCCCACGCCGGTGGCGTTCGCGCCGGATCTGTGATCCGGCGCTCCGCGGCGCGACGGCGCCGGCGAATCACGTCCGGCCCCGGCATCCGGATCACTCGCCACGCCTCAGCAGTGGCAGAAAGACCTCCCACGGACCGCGATCCGCGCCGTCGAAGAGCGCGTACTCGCCCGTCTGCGAGACCTGCACGACCAGTTGCCCCAGCGCCGGATCGGCATCAAGCACGTCGACGCCATCAGAGATCCACGCGGTACCGCTCCATCGCCTGAGCTCGACCTCGACCCCGTCCTGATCAGCGAACTCGTCGTTACCATAGGCAATCGTCACGGTCAGCGGACGCATGAAGGCGATCGGCGGCAGCGGGGCCTCATCTCGACCTGCGGTCAGTGCGAATGCGTGGCCTGTGAATCCACCCAGTACACCGGAGGCCATGGTCCTCTGAATAGGTACACAGCCAACGGTCGTTGAGACGGCTACCGCTCCGGCGGGAATCTCCACGACCGTGGGGTACCCTCGAGCATCGGCGTGAATCAGCACGCCGCCCACCGTGGGGCCAACCTCGATTTCGAAGATCTCAGGAAGAACGTTGAGTGCCACAACCGCAGCATCGTCGAGACCGTCCGCATCGCGTGCGGTATAGGTAAAGACGTCCCGTCCCGTGAAACCGGGCGCCGGGGAGTAGGCCACGAGCCGACCATCGGTCGTGGCCGTACCGTGACTGGGCGGACCGAGCGCGCTCACCTGAAGGCTGGAGCCCTCCGGATCGACGTCACCGCGCAACACGTTCAAGGACGCCGTGGCGTCCGCAAGCACCGTGAACGCGTCGTCGAGGGCGAACGGTGGCGTCGGGCGGTTGCGCCAGACCGCGTTGGGCGCCAGCAGGCCATTGTTCGTCCCGGTGAGGGCGTCGAGGTCGCCGTCACCATCCAGGTCGCCCAGCGCCACAGACAAGGTGTCCCAGTCGCCCAGCGCTTGCCCGGTGTTGGCGAAGACGCCGGAGCCGTTATTCGTCCATATCTGGTCGGCTGACTGCGTCACCAGTGGCGCACGGGCATTCCCGACAAAGGCATCGAGATCGCCGTCGGCGTCGACGTCGCCTAGCGCCACGGCCCACGTCGCGCGCGCGCCAAGTCGCCGCCCGCTGTCCACAAAGGCTCCCGCTTCGTTCAGCCAGACCTCGTTGGGCTGCCCGTCCATGTTCCCGACGAACGCGTCCACATCACCGTCTCCGTCAAGGTCGCCCGTGGCCACGGCGTAAGTGTCAGCCGCGCCGAGACGCTGTCCGCTGTCGACAAAGACGCCGGCTTCGTTGAGCCAGACCTGGTTCGGCCGATTGCCCGCGATCCCAAGGAACAAGTCGAGGTCGCCGTCGCGGTCGAAGTCGCCTGTTGCCAGCGCCCGCACCGACTCGTAACCGAGGCGTGTGCGACCGGCGACGAAGGTACCTGGCGTGCCGCCCTGGAGGCCACCATCGTTCAGCCAGAGCACGTTCGGCTGACCGACATCGCTCCCCGTCACAGCATCGAGATCGCCGTCGTGGTCGACGTCCAGCAGCACGACGGCGTACGTATCGGTACTGCCCAGGTTCTGGCCGCTGTCGACAAAGTGACCCGCCTGGCCTTGTGCGGTCTGGTTCAGCCAGATCGTATCGGCGCCGCCGTAATTCCCCACAAAGGCGTCGAGATCGCCGTCGCCGTCCAGGTCGCCGAGCGCCACGGCCCAACTGCGGGCGAGGCCAAGTGCCTGCCCGCCATCCACGAACGTGCCGGTGCCGTCATTGAGCCAAACGGCATCCGGCGCCCCGTTGCGCACCACGTAGCCGTCGAGGTCGCCGTCGCCGTCGAGGTCGCCCAAGGCCACGGCTTGCGTGTCAAGCACGCTCTGCGGCCGCACGATACTGCTGTTGTAGAGACGCCCCGGTGGGGCGTCTTCCGGCGAGGCCGGCGCTGCTGCCGTCTCCACCGGGTAGAGATCCACCCGGTCGAAGACGCCGGTCCCGCCCGCCACCGGCGCGCGAAACTGCCAGGTGTAGGCCGGGAGCGTCCGGCCGTCGGTGGACTGCACGTCGCCGGTCAACGTGGCCTCGACGATGTCGCCCGGCCGGTAGCCGGCCGAGGCCGTGAACGCCGTCTGAGGCGCGAAGTCGGCGACGCCGAACGAGAAGACGTCGTGGGGTGTGAGACGCACCGTACGCGCCCCGGCATAGATCCCGTTCTGCTGGCCGCGAACGATAAAGCTCTCCGAGGTCAATGTATTGCCTGCAATCGGCCGCGTGCACGTGGCCGATGCCGTCGCGCCGATCTCGAAGACCCGGAATGCCGGGTGCACCGTCGCATCAAAGAAACGCGTGGTCACGGAGAGTCCGTCGGTCACGCTAATGGCAACCGATGTCACCCCGAACGTGTCGCCCGTGGGCGTCAGCGTGATCGTACCGGTGGCGGCCGGGCTCGCGTAGCCGACCACGGCAGACTGCACCAGCGTCGTATCCGCCACAACCGCACCCACCGCCAGCGGCTGGCTCTCGTAGGGCCCCGGCCCGATCCCGGCCAAGCCAACCGCGATCGCGGGGCCGTCCTGGTCGAGCCTCTGACCGCCGATCGCGTCCAACGTGGGCGGGTCGTTGACCGGGGCAACGTAGACGTCGAACGTGCGAACGGTCGATAGCAGGCCATCGGTCACGGTCACGTCGATGGTCGCCCAGCCGTTCCGGTCAGGAGCGGGTGCCAGGATCAGCCGGCCCGTCATATCAGGATTGGTGTAGACCACCGTTGGCTGGGGCACGACGGTGGGCATACGCGAGGCCGCGGTCACCGTGACCGCCTCGCTCTCATAGGGGCCGGGGCCGATCCCCGAGAGATCGATCGTCTGGGCCGGGGCGTCCTCCTTGATGAGGAGCTTGGCGAGCGCGTCCAGCGTCGGCGGATCGTTCACCGCCACCACCGTGACCGGGAAACTCTTGACGGTCGTCGACAGCCCATCGGTGAGCGTAACGACGATCGTCGCCGTCCCGGGCGTATAGGGCGCCGGCGTGATCGAAACCGAACCGCCGGTGTAGGTGCCGGGACCGTTGTCATAGTGGATGACCGGCTGCGGGATTAACGCCGGGTTGGTCGAACTGGCGGTGAAGGCAAGTGCGGGCCGCTGCGCATTCTCGTTGGTCGGACCGTAGCTGATCGCAGAAAGTGGGACGTTCTGGGTGCCGACGTTCTCGGCGACCGTGACGCTCACCGGGACCGCGAACTGCGGGGGATCGTTGACCGCCGTGATATCCACCTGAAACATCACTGAGGTCGTGCCTAGCCCATCGCTTACCGCCACCGTGAGAAACGCGACGCCGAACTCATCGGGCGTCGGCCTGAAGACCAAATCCGCCGTCGTATCGGGGCTCGTGTAGACCACGGTAGGCACCGGCACGGCGTAGGGCGCCACCTCGGTGCGCTGGACCGTCACCGTGAGCGCCTGATCCTCGTTGAACGCGCCGCTGCTGATGCCGGTGATGTGGATCGTCTGCGTGGGCGCGTCCTCAGGAATGGCGATATCAGGGTGCGCATCGACGGTCGGCGGGTCCTCGACAGAGGTCACGGTGACGGTCACGTGGGCGGTCGCCGTGAGCCACCCGTCGCTGACGGCATAGTCGAAGTGATCGAGGCCGTAGAGATCGGTGGCGGGCGCGTAGTGGACGACGTTGCCGACAATGCTCGCAGACCCGCTGATGGGTGTCCCGACCGAAACGATCGACAGCGTCTGCAGATCGGGGTCGTGGTCATTAGCCAACACCGGGATGTCGACCGCCACATCCTCCAGGGTCGATGCCGTGTCGTCAACGACCACGGGCGCAGAATTGGCGCCGCCGACGTCGACGGTGACCGTCGCCGAAGCGGTCAGGCCGCCGCTATCGGCGACGGTGTAGGTGAAGACCTCCGACCCGTAGTACCCCGTGGCAGGCGTGTAGATGATGTGTGTGGTGCCGCTAAGGATGGCGGTACCACCGTAGTTGGGGGTCCCCACGGCGAGCAAGGACAGCATGTCGCCATCGGCGTCACTGTCGTTGGCGAGCACGCCCAGCACGTTGCCCACCGAGTCCGGAACCACGATGAAGTGGTCGTCCACGGCCGAGGGCGCGTTCTTGTTGTTGAGCCAGATACGGTCCGGCTGGCCATAGTTGCCGCCGTTGCCCGCAAAGACGTCGAGATCGCCGTCGCCGTCGAGGTCGCCGAGCGCCGCAGACCACGTGCCCTGGGTGCCAAGGGCCTGTCCGCTGTCGGCGAACCCGCCCGCGCCGTCGTTGAGCCAGACGCGAATCGGGCACGTTCGACTCTCCGCCGCGCGCCAGATAGGCGTCGAGATCGCCGTCGCCATCGACATCGCCCAGCAGCACTTCCAGGAGCGAGGCGGGCAGTGCGGGGGCGCCGCCCTCGAAGAAGCTCCCTCCATCGTTGAGCAGGACCGGATCGCCGGTATGGTTGAGAAACAGATCGAGGTCGCCGTCACCATCGAGGTCGCCCATGGCGATGCCGCGAAGAGTGGATCCGAGGGCTACACCGCTGTCGGCGAAGCGCCCCACGCCATCGTTCAGCAGCAGCACCGACCCGTCGCCGTATCGGGCGAGGACCAGATCGAGGTCACCGTCGCCGTCCACGTCACCCAGCACCGCGTCATTCGTGCTCAAGTCGTCCGCAGCGACACTGCCGAAGTGCTGCCCCCCGTCCACAAAGATACCCGGCGTCCCGCCCTGCCGCCCGCCCTCGTTGACCCAGAGGACGTCGGGCGCGCCTTGGTACGCGACCAGCAGATCCACGTCGCCATCGGCGTCGACGTCACCGGGAGCGATCGCGGTCACCTCATCGGCGCCCAACGTCTGCCCGGTCGTCGTGAAAGCGCCACCCACGTTGACCCACACCTCAGCGCCCGCGCCGGTTCCCACCACGAGATCGAGGTCGCCGTCACCATCGAGCGCGGCGAGCACGACGCCGAGCCCCGTAAGGCAGCACAACCGGGCTCGCCGTGAAGACGCCGCCGTCGTTGAGATAGAGCGTGCTCGTGGGATAGTCTCCCGCCACGGCGTCGAGATCGCCGTCCCCGTCGACGTCGCCCAGCGCGACGTCCGTCGTGGTCCCGGTGCCCAGCGTCTGGAAGGTGTCGCTGAAGACACCCGTCCCCCCACCCACCGCGCCGCGGAACTGCCAGACGTACGGCCGCAGGCCGCTGCCGTTGGTGGCGGTGATCCCGCCGCCGAGCACGGCATCGAGGGTCTCGCCCGGGTGGAACAGCAGCGCCGCGTCGAATCCGACCGTATCGGCAGGTGCCGGACCGAAAGCGTAGCTACCGGTATAGACACCGGTCATCCTTCCCCGAAGCGTGAAAGTCTCCGTCGTCACCGTCGTGGTGTCGAGCGCAGCACTGAAGGTCGCCGAGACGACGCCGTCTGCGGCGATCGCCCGTCCGTTCCCCAAGGGCGAGGTCGTCACCACCCGGAGCGGATCGACCCACACGACGACCGGTCCCGCCACGTTGTTGGCGGGCACCTGGTCGGTCGCGCAGCCGGCGTCGGTCTGCACGGTGATCTCGTGCATCCCCCGCGTGGCGAAGCCGGGATGCGTGAAGCTCAGCGTCACGACCCCGCCCGCCGCCAGTGAAGGCGTGGCCTGCTGCGCCACGCTGCCCGCCCCTGCATCGCAGGCCGTAGGCGTCAGGTCGCTGTAGAGCGCGGTCGAGAAGGCCACGTCGACGTCACCCGACCCGCGGTTGGCAACGACCACCGTAACGGGGAAGGAGACGCCCACGCCCACGGTGTCGGCGCCAATCTGCAGATCCTCAGCCACCAGATCGCGCAGCCCGTTCACCCAGATCGAGACGGGGTTCGCTGTCAGCAGCACGTCGAGATCGCCGTCTCCATCCACATCCCCCAAAGCGGCGTCCGCCGTGCTCGCCACCAAGGGCGTCTGTCCGCTGTCGGCGAACTGGCCCGCCGTCCCAGGCGCCTGGTCGCCGCCCTGGTTGAGCCACAGGATGCTGTGGGCGTAGTCATCGCCGACCGCGACAAATGCGTCGAGATCGCCGTCGCCGTCCACGTCGCCCAGCGCGACCCCGCGACTCGCCGCAGAACCCAGGTTCTGACCGCTGTCGGTGAAACCGCCGGCCCCATCGTTGAGCCAGATAGTGTCGGGCTGCAAGTCGTTGGCGAGCATCACGTCCGGGTCGCCGTCGCCGTCGACATCGCCGATCGCCAGATCGTAGGTGTAGCGGACGCCGAGTTGTGCCCCGTAGCCGAAGTGCCCCAGCCCATCGTTCTCCCACACCTCGGTATAGTAAGGAGAGTAGCCCGCGAAGACGGCATCCAGATCGCCGTCCGCGTCGAGATCGGCCAGGGCCACGCAGAGGTTAGTCTCGTTTCCGAGGTTCCCGAGCGCCTGCCCGCTATCGGTGAAGGTGCCGGACCCGTCGTTGAGCCACACGGTGTTGGGGTCGCCGGCCCGCGCCACGACCAGGTCGAGGTCGCCGTCACCATCCACGTCGCCCGGCGCGATCCCATAGGTGCTGCCCGACCCGAGGCTTTGCCCGGTATCGGCGAAGTTCGCGGCCCCGTCATTCAGCCAGACCGTATTGGCCCCCGGCCCATAGCCGAAGACGAGGTCGAGGTCGCCGTCCGCGTCGAGATCGCCCAGCGCCACCGTACGGACCAAACCCGTGGCAAGAGACTGGGCCGTGACCGCGAATCGCCCGGCGCCATCGTTGAGCCACACCCGGGAAGGGTCGGTGAGGAACCCGGCGACGACCACGTCGAGGTCGCCGTCGCCGTCGAGATCGCCCAGCACCGCGGTCCTGCGGTCGCCCTCGCTGAGCCGTTGGCCACTGTCGGCAAAGACGGCGTTGCCCTGCCCCGCCGCCGCCGTGAACTGCCACACCGTGGGTACGGTAGGCCCTTCGCCTCCGAGGTTGAGCGTCCCGGTCGTGGCACTGGCCCGCACCAGTTCACCGGGCTTGAAGGAGAGCGAGGGCGTGAAGACGATGGCGCCGCCCGCGACGCCATAGGCACCCGCGAGTTGGCCCGTCTGCATGCCGTGGACCGCGAAAGTGCGTGTGGAGACCGTTGCCGGATCGATGACCTCGTCATAGGCGATGCCGACCGTCGCCGTACGCGTCACGGCGACCGCCTCGCCCGGAGGCGACGCCATGGGGTTTGCAGGAGCGGCCAGAGGACGCGGCGCCGGCGCCGCGCTTGTGTCGTGGACGGCTGCACTCACGACGCAGATCAGCCCCAACGCCAACAACAGGGACGCAGCAAGGCTGCCCAAAGATCGCGAGGTTCGCATCCGTCGCCTCCTGCTTCTAAGACCCAACATAGAAGAACGGAACCGTGTAGGACGAAGCGCGACCAGCAACGCGCCGGGTCTCCACCAACCCAGCCCGCCCCCGGTCTTCTCCTTCGTATGCAGGA
Source organism: uncultured Chloroflexia bacterium (assembly GCA_963775195.1). Taxonomy (GTDB): domain Bacteria; phylum Chloroflexota; class Anaerolineae; order B4-G1; family SLSP01; genus PWVB01. The sequence goes on along the minus strand of CAVZIC010000006.1, from coordinate 417,822 downwards.
TTACTAGAAGCCGACCCTCTCCCCGCCAACTCCGGGATCAGCCATTGCTCCGAATATAGCACCACCATCAGAGCTTCGCAAGGCGCCGCGGCACGTGCGGTGCGCTCCGTTCCAGGACGAGCCGGCATCCGGATCCGATATTGTGGTGGCGCATACCGCGTGTATCATGATGGAAGAGACAATCACAGATGTAAGGAGGACCGATGGATACAGAGCCCGAACTGGATAAGGTTGCCGACCAGAGGTCGAATTTCAACAATCCTGATACATTTTCGCCCGTGACTGTGTCTGAGATGATTGGCACGATCGCGTTGGGCTTGCTCTCGCTGATCCTCATCTTCGCCCTCCTGCGTTCCCAGGCACGTAACCGGAAACTACTGGAGAAGCTTGCTGCGCGGGCAGCCACCGTCGACGCCTAGTGGTCAGCAAGACGGATTCGTAGTAACCGGTACACCGGTTCTGCCGACGCCGCTTCAGGTACCGGGACGACCGGGTCATGCCTTCAAACGCCGGACACCGGCTCACCTGACCACTAGCGCCGGATCAGTATAGCCTCTCGGGAAAGGCTATCCGCCCAGGGCGAAGACAGCACGGATCAGCGGGGGCCTACCGTGAAATCCCCTCCGTCTTCGCCCTGCCGCGCGTTGCCTCCACGCTCAAGACGGGGCCCCGCCCCGTCTCTACAAAGAACCCTCATGGAATGCGCGACCCACACCCCCGACACTCGTTATACATTGCGCGAGTTATACAACTATTTTGTAGTTCCACCAAACTATTAGGTGATACATGCTTGACACACCTCACTTCTTATGCTATCATGCAAACGAACTTAGGGAGGTGGATCATGCGCAAGATCCTGGAGCATTGTCCTTCGTGTGGTAGTGACCTGGCGGTCACCCGGATGAGCTGCCCGACCTGTGGCACGGTCATCACCGGGGCGTGGGCGCCCTGCCACTTCTGCCAGCTCTCGCCGGAGCACACCCGGCTGCTGGAATCCTTCGTCCGCTCCCGCGGCAACGTCAAGGAGATGGCTCGCGAGCTCGACATCTCCTACTGGACGGTCCGCAAACAGGTGGACGAACTCATCGAGGCGTTGGGCTACGAGCCCGCGCCGCCGACGCCCGAGGACACCTCGGAGCGCCAGATGGAGATCCTCGATCTGTTGGAGCGAGGCGAGATCAGCCCGGACGAAGCGGCGACGCAACTGGCCGAGCTGAGGGCCAACTAGGTGCAGGGGAAGCCCCGCACCCAGACCGACCTGACGCACACGCGCCGTACTGTGACGAACAAAGGAGCATGAAATGAGCGACCAATCGATGAAGATCCTCAAGATGCTTGAGGATGGCAAGCTGACTGTGGAGGAGGCGGATCGCCTTCTCGCGAAAATCCAGGAGATCGAGGCCACTGAGGCTGCAGCCGCTGCCGCCGCAAGAGGGCCACGGCACCACACCCCTACGGGGTTCCAGATGCCCAACATCTCCATCCCGCCGATACCTTCGGTGCCTGAGATGCCCGACGTAGGTCGGATCGTGGGCGACGCGATGCGCGATGCTTTCGGGAAGGGGTTCCCCTTCAACCAGGGCCAGGGCACGCCGCCCGGCCCCATGGAGTTTCAGGGCGCCCGGTTCCAGGGCGCTCGGCTGGAACACACGGACTTCAGCGACGCAAAGCTGGACAAGGGCACGCGGTTTGAGGGCGCGAACCTCGCCTACGCCGATTTCAGCGACGCGGACCTCCGCGGGGCGGATCTGAGGGGCGCCGACCTCAGCTACAGTGACTTCAGCGACGCAAAGGTGCAGAACGCGGACTTGCGAGGCGCCAGGTTGAGCAAGGGCACATACGTAGACGCTGACTTCCGCGATGCGGATCTGAAGGGCGCCGATCTGAGCATGAGTGATCTGACCGACGCCGACTTCAAAGGCGTCATAGAGCCCGGGCTTAGCCTGCGCGGCGTAGAGCATGGTGGGCCTGAAGTACTACAGTGGCTCTGATGAGAAGGCACCCGAGCACGATGAAGCCGAGCACGACGACTGGGCAGCTCAGGCAGAGGCCACAGAAGCTGCGGCAGAGGCCGCAGAAGCTGCGGTAGAGGCCACAGAAGCTGCGGCAGAGGAAGCGGGACGCCAAGCGGAGGAAGTCACTCGCCAGGCCGAGGCCAACGCCGAATGGTCCTCGCCCAGCGATGAAGTGGAAAGCAACGACGAGGTATGGAGTTCCGAGGAGGACGGCCCGAGTGGCGAGAGCTTCGCGACCTAGTGTCCTGTCAGGCTGTTAGGTGCGGTTCGTAGTAACGACTTCGGTCGCCCTGCTACCTCCGGAGTCGGCGGTAGAACGGATGCGGCGGTTGCGACAGACTTGCCTGACCGACCACGAGGATGACGTGGCGCGGAGACGGCCCATCCGGCCGGATGGGCCGTCTCCGCACTCATTCGCGGAATTGGAGCCGGCGATGGTGCAGTTACCGGCTTCAGTAGATTCGCGGAATCAGCTTCCACGTCTTCTCAGCATAGGCGGCGTAGCCGTCGAAATTCTGCTGCAGATAGCGCTCCTCGGTCTCGATGCGGGTCACGGTTCCCACGAGCCCCAGCAAGACCGACACCCACGCCAGCCGCGCCGCAAGGAAGGTTGGGCAAGCCAGGAAGAGCAGCAAGTTAGCCAAATAGAGCGGATGCCGGATGGTGCCATAGAGCCCCGTCGTCACGAGCCCTCCCACCTTGCCCTCTTCGAGAAACCTCGACAACTGATTGCCCAGGTCGAGGTGCGCGCGCACCCGCACGAAGGTTGCCGCGGCGAATAGCGCCACGCCCGCGGCGAGGGAGATGGCCCCGGGGCGCGGCTCGTCGAGGAAGACGTACTCGGCGGCCGACCCGATGACCACAAGCCAGTACGGTGCAGTGGTCAGCCATGCCGAATCCTGTGCGGGCCTCCGCGTCACCGTGCCGGCCTTAGCCATCGCCCAGGTCTCGGAAAAACGGTAGATTAGGACCAGGACGATGTAGGCGATGAGAATGAAATCCACGATGGGGACCTCCGGGTGAACTGTCGGTTGGGTGGTTGGCCGGGCAGGCATTCACGCGATGCCACGCTACCACGTTGGGATAACATCCGGTAATCGACGGCCTATGCTATCTTGAGCACGATGGCGATGGATAGGCCCAGCAGCAGCAGCCAAATGCCGATGATGGCGGCGCCAGCCACCCAGTTGCGCGGTTTGCCGGTCTGCATCATCTCTGCTGCCCTCTCGCGGCACTCAGCCATCACCTCAGGCGGGATCATCTTCAGGACGAGGGCGATGCCCAGGGGTACCAGGATCAGGTCGTCCAAGTAACCCAGCACAGGGATGAAGTCCGGGATCAGGTCGAGCGGGCTGAACGCATATGCCACCACGACCGCGCCAAGCGCCTTGGCGTACCACGGCACACGCGGATCCCGGTACGCAAGGTAGAGCGCGTAGGTCTCGGCCTTGAGCGCCCGCGCACGCTTGCGGAGGCGGGAAAAGAGAGTGCTCACGGAGTATTATCTTCTCGCCACGATCACGTAGTTCCGCGAGACGGTTGCGAGGGGCAATACCTTCTCCACCCGTGCGACACCCGCCACCAGCGCCGCATCCGAGATGAGATGCAGACAGGAATACGCCCGCTCGCGCAGGGCCCGGGTATCGGTCAGGATGTAGGGATGCTCGACTACGAAGGCATCCAGAATCTCAAAGCCGCACTGCCGGTGCAGGCTCAACAGCCGGTCCTCCGAGGGGTACCGCGCCAACTCGTGCGGGACCGTCTCCGGGAAATAGCCGGAGAGCACCGTCCGTGCACGAATGGTCTCTCTGGAGTCTGTTGCCGTCAGCAGCATCCCTCCCGGATGCAGCACCCGGGAGGCCTCGGCGAAAGCTGCATCGAGGTCGCCGATATGGTGCACCACGTCGACGGAGAAGGCCAGGTCAAAGCTCCGGTCCGGAAAGGGCAGCGCCTCTGCGCGCGCCCGTCCCAGCCATAGGGCGGCCCCGGCACCACGCCCCTCCGACAGCATACCCCCCGAGGGATCGACGCCCCAGCCCAGGCAGCCCGTCTCGTCGACAAGCGCCCGCAAGTGGTTTGCCGTGCCGCATCCGATCTCCAGCACCCGGCCCGCGGCCTCCCCAAACATCGGAAGCGCCAGTAGTGCCCGCAGAACGCCGCTCTGGACCCCACGATGCCTGCAGTAGACGGCAGCGTCGGAGACTGAGTAGAAACTGGACATTGCCATCAGTCGACGCCCATCACTCACCTATGGTCGGCTGTTGACCCGGCCCGTGAGCGTGCGGACGCCACGCCAGAAACGTGACTCTCACACGCGGGAAGCAAACGTGTCGGTCCGAAAGATGACCTCGCATGCGACCCCACCCTCCGTCTCGAAATGAATCTCACCGCCGAGCTGGCGCTCGGCCAGGGCGAAGACGGTCTGCAATCCAAGGGAGGGCGCACTGCGAAAGTCGAAGGCCGAAGGAACTCCGGTCCCGTTATCGGCTACACGCAGCGACACCAGGCCGTTGCCATTGAGGCGCCGCAGGCGGATGTCGACACGATGCTCTCCCTCCAACTTGAAGGCGTGCTTGTAGGCGTTCGAGAGCAACTCGGTCAAGATCAGGCCACAGGGAACCGCAGCATCGAAGAGGACCTCTATGCTCTCCGCGTCGACGTTGACGTTGACGTCGCCCGCAAACGCATGGTGACTCGCCTCGACCAACGGCACAAGATCCTCGATGTAGGTCCCGAGATCGATGCTGGACAGATTCTGCGTGCGATAGAGTTTCTCGTGTACCAGGGCCATGGCCTGGATGCGGCCCTGCATTTCCTGGAACACGTGGATGACGGCCTCGTCGTCGGTCTCCATCGACTTGAGCTCCAGCATCGCGCTGATGACGCTCATGTTGTTCTTGGTGCGATGATAGAGTTCGCGCAGCAGCACCTCACGCTCGGCCAGCGCCTCACGCAGTTGGGCATCCATCTCGTGGTGTTCCGTCACATCGTGAAACTGGGCGGCGAACTGTTCGGGCCGCGTGCGGTAGGCCGTCACCTGAAAGTGCCGGCCCAATTGGCCTGAATAGGCCTCGAAGGACTGCGGCACGCCTGTGTCGACGACCTTGCCGTAGCGATCGATCCAGTACGACTCGGTGCCCGGCATGCTCTCCCGGACCGTCCGCCCGATGATATCGTCGCCCCGAAGGCCCGTGAGGCGCTCGAAAGCCGGATTGACCTCCAGGAAACGGTAGTCCACCGGGACGCCTTTCGCATCTCGTATGATCTCGTGGACCGCAAAACCGTTGATCATCTCGCGGAAGAGCATCCGATAGTGGCTCTCACTCTCGAGGAGTTGAGCGTTGGCGTCGGCGAGATCCCGCGTGCGCTCGGCGACCCGACGCGCCAGGTCCGTCCGCGACTCCAGAAGCATCGCGTACGGCTGGCGAAGGTAAGCCTCAACCAGCGCGCTGTAGACCGCGATAAAGGCCACGATCTTGAAGACGTGCCCGACGAAATTCGAAAAGCCGTAGACGTCAACGTAGAAGATGAATGCCAGCTCCGAGAGGATCGTGGCGACGAAGGAGACCATCAACCAGCGATAGACGGTGCGCGGAAACTCTGACCGGTAGCGCCAGAGCGTCCCGGCGGCGGCGAGCAACATCAGCGAGATGACCACCTCGGCAGCCCGCTTGAAGGCCGTCAGGCCGACGCCCTCGACGTAACAGACCGGGAAGATCTGCCACCAGACGATGGAGGCGACAAGTAGTACGGTGACGAGGAGGTAGATCGACATCGTCAGAGCTACATTGAGGCGTCGTCTCAGAAAGACCGGGGCGATGATCAGCGTCAGCGCCTCGAGCCCGCGTGCCGCGATCCAGAGCTGCGTAGCGGCATTCGACCCCGTGAACGGCACCACGCCCATGCCGCGGTAGGCCAGTGTGTGGATCAGATCAATCCCCGCGATGAAAGGGAAGCCGATGCCGATCAAAAGCAGGTAGTCATGCGCCATCAGCCGGCGGGCATTCCAGAAAACGGTAAAAGCCGCAAAGGCAACGGCGATACTGAAGATCTCGGCAACGCTGTGGAAAAGGAGATAGTCGAGGGTGCTCATCGCATAGAGTGCGGCGACGAGCAGCGCCCCGACGAGCAGCGGGATATAATTCTTTCGAGTGACAAGCCCTTGTGGACTCATCCAGCCTCCTGGCACAGTGTCATTCAGGCAAGTCGCGGCGTGTCGCGGCCCATCCGGGGCATCGCTCCGGTGAGCGCCACGTGGAACCACTGATTAGCAGGCCCATCGCCCGTCTTGACGTCGATGGCCGGTGTGTCAGCCGTCCATTCTATGGTAGAATACTATATCATGGATTCTTGGAAAGCCACATACCTGCGGAAGCTCAGGGATGCATATACTGCCAAGGAGTCACTGTGAAATGGCCAAGATACTTGTCGCCGACGACGACACCGTAATGCTCGGGCTGTTGACCACGTTGATGGAATTGGAGGGCAACAGGATCGCCACCGTCACGCGCCCGGGCGAGATCATCCCCGCGGTGGAACGGGAGCAGCCGGATCTGATCCTGATGGACTACCATCTGGCCGGCGGAGACGTGCTGGAGACATTGGCCGATCTCAAGTCGCGCGACGACTTGGGCAGAATCCCGGTGCTCGTCGCGTCGGGGATGGACCGAGAGGTCGCCTGTCTCCGGGCCGGGGCCAACGGCTTTATTTTGAAGCCCTTCCGCCCGGCACAGCTCCTCGAGCGAATTCGGGAGTTACTCGCGGCGTAGCAGCTATTGGCGCCCATTGGGTTGTTTGTATTGGAGGATTGAGAAGTGTAATGGCAAGACGACGAAGGAAAAGACCGGAAGCGAAAGAAGCGTGGTACACCATGGATCTGCACGTGCACACCCCCGCATCTGCAGATTACCAACAGGAGAACACCACACTCCTCGACGTATTACGCGAGGCGGAGCGAAAGGGCGTCCATATCCTGGCGTTCACCGACCACAACACCGTGGCAGGATACCGGACCATGAACGACGAGATCGAGAATCTCGAGCTACTGGAGAGGCTGGGGAGGCTCACGAACGTCGAGAAGCAGACTCTACAGGAATACCGGCGGCTGCTGGAGCGGGTGCTCCTCCTGCGGGGTTTTGAGTTCACCGCTACATTCGGGTTCCACATCATCGGTATCTTCGATCCCGAGATGCCGCTGCGGGATCTGGAATTTCTGCTGCTGAAGCTGCACATCCCTGCGGACCGACTGGACGAGGGTGCCACAGACGTGGGCGCTACCTCCGACGTGTTGACCGCCTACCAGCTCATCGCGCAGGCCGGTGGCATTGTGATCGCAGCTCATGCCAACTCCTCGAACGGCGTAGCCTTACACGGAATGCAATTTGGGGGGCAGACGCGCATCGCATTCACCCAGGACGAGAATTTGCACGCCCTGGAGGTGACCGACCTCGAGAAGAAGGGGCGAAAGACGACCGCACGCTTTTTCGATGGGTCCAAACCCGAGTATCCCCGCAGGATGCGCTGTATTCAGGCCTCCGACGCACACCGCCTCACCCGCCAGGGCGATCGATCGCGCAACCCCGGTATCGGGGACCGTATGACGGAGGTGCTACTCACCGACCGCAGCTTCGAGGCGCTGCAGGAGGTTCTCCTCGGAGAGGACTTCGCCCGCACGCGGCCCTATCGTCCTCAAGCGACGCCTGTCGATTACGTCCAGGCAGCCCGCGAGGAAGGGCCCAACATCGTGCAGGAGTTCCACGAGCGCTACAGCAGCCGCGGGGGCTACCGGGACGCGATCATCGCCGATATCTGCGCCTTCGCGAATACCAACGGGGGCACCCTCTACATCGGTGTTCCCCAGGACGCGAAGAAGGCGCCCACGGGCGTAGGCGCCTCCCCCACCCGCGTCGTCAACCTCTTTCAGCAGGAGGTCGAGGAACGCGTCACCCCGGAGCTTCAGATCACGGCGGACATCCAAGACACCCAGGGCATTAAGGTAGTACGGATCGTCGTGCCCAGGGGGCATAGGCCTCCCTACGCGATGGATGAGAGCGATATCTTCATCCGCAGCGAGGCCGAGACCACTGTGGCGGTTCGGGATGAGATTGTCGAGCTGACACGGCGGGGCCTTGGCCAGGGGTCTCCCACACCGTCGATGGAGCCCGATCCCACCGTCGAGGTGGTGCAGGATGACCAGGAGACCGTAAGCAACCCGTCGCTGGACCCGCCACGCACCGGCGTTGAGATCGCCGAGACCATCGATAGGAACAACACGTGCTACTACACGATGCGGGATCTGCGTAACGGCAGCCTCGTGAACAACGTGACCAAGCGGTCGGCGCGTCACCTGTGGCGCTACGCCATTGAGGAGGCAGAGGACAACCCGGTCGATCCGGCCCAGGTCCGCTGGTTGGACACCATCGGGGTGTGGAAACAGCGCGAGTACCGGGGCCGGGTGCGGTGGGATCTCGTGCAGCGGGACGGCGACGACCTGCGAGTCTACTATGGGGTCACAGAAGAGGGTATCCACGACAAGTGGGCCGCGCTCGTGGGAGAGGAGTAGCAGCGATGTCGACAGACAAGATGAGGGTCGCCATCCTGACGGTGAGCGATCGGGCGGCGGCGGGCACTTACGAGGACCGCAGTGGGCCATCGCTGGCCAACCTGGTGAAGGATGCGCTCCGAGCTGAGGTAGCGGAGATGGTGATCGTGCCGGACGAGCGCAGCGAGATCGCGGAGAGGCTGAGGAAGTGGGCCGATGTGGACGACGTGGACCTGATTCTGACGACGGGCGGCACCGGCTTCTCGCCGCGTGACGTCACGCCGGAAGCCACGATAGATGTCATCGAGCGCGCCGCGCCGGGCCTCGCCGAGGTCATGCGAGCAGCGTCGCTCCAGGTCACCCCTTACGCGATGCTGTCCCGCGCTGTCGCGGGCATCCGCGGGAGCACCTTGATCATCAACCTGCCGGGAAGCCCTAAAGGTGCGGTTGAGAATCTGCGTGCGGTGCTATCGGTGCTGCACCACGCGGTTGCCTTGATCCGCGAGGAGCCCACGGACCAGGCGCTCCACAGCTTTCGATTCGTTCAGCGCGATATCTGATAGGAGTGGCCATGCGATTGCTTAGCGTATCCGAGATGCAGGGCGTGGAGGCCGCAGCCGACGCGGCGGGCCAAACCTACGCCGCGATGATGGCGCTCGCCGGGGAGGGCGTGGCCCGGGCAGTTGCCGGGCGCGAGTCCCTTGCCGGACGGCGCGTGCTCGTACTGGTAGGCCCGGGCAACAATGGGGGTGATGGCCTGGTGGCTGCTCGGCACCTGCACGAGGCCGGGGCCAACGTGACGGCATATCTGGCCAAGACGCGCGCCCCGAAGGAGGATGGCGTTTTCGAGGCTGCCGAAGCTGCCGGCGTGGCCATCGTGGATGTGGCGGACGACGGCGACGGCGCGAGCCTGCGTGACCTGGCCGCGCGCGCCGACGTGATCGTCGACGCGCTCCTCGGCACGGGGGCGACACCCCCGCTCCGGGGCAGCATCGCCACCATCCTGGAGACGGTCAACCAGAGTCTCTCACGACCGGAACCCTATCCTCTGATGCCCGTGCGTAGCGTGCCGGAGCCTCGCGCCCATCACCCGCTCGTGGTCGCCGTCGACGGTCCCTCCGGTCTCGACTTTGACACCGGCGAGGTGGACCCGATGACGTTGAGCGCCGATCTCACCGTGACCTTCGCAGCGCCCAAGTGGGGCCACGTGCGCCTGCCGGGTGCCGCCCGGATCGGCGAGCTGGTGATAGCGGATATCGGCATTCCCGATGGGGTCGAAATCCCCAGCGGGCCCGAACTCGCTACCCCGGACCTGATCCGGTCGTGGCTCCCCGAGCGCCCGATGGGATCCCACAAAGGGACCTTCGGCAAGGCGATGATTATCGCGGGCTCAGCAAACTACACGGGCGCCGCGATCCTCTCATCGACGGCTGCCGTCCGTGTCGGCGCCGGCCTTGTGACGCTCGCCCTGCCCAACCCGCTCCACGCAGCAGTCGTCTCGGCTATTCCTGAGGTGACCTACGTGCTGCTGCCCCACGCGATGGGCGTGGTCGACGAGTATGCAGTGCCCGTGGTATTGGAGAACGTCGAGGGGTATGACGCGCTCCTGGTGGGACCTGGGATGGGCAACACGGACGAGTCGCGCGAGTTCCTCAGGTCACTGCTGCGGCCCCGAAGCGGAAAGCGGTCGACGGGGTTTCTTCACCCCGAGGCCGGTTCCGATCCTGAGGCGCTACGATCCCTACCGCCGTTGGTCGTCGATGCCGACGGGCTCAATATCCTGAGCGAAACGGAGAACTGGCCGGCCCTGCTCCCGGAGGGCACGGTGCTCACGCCGCATCCGGGTGAGATGTCACGTCTGACGGGGCTGAGCATCGGCGAGATCCAGGCCAATCGTTTGGAGATCGCGCAGAGGTGGGCCGACACCTGGCACCAGGTGGTCGTCCTGAAGGGGGCCTTCACTATCGTGGCGGGGCCCGCCAGGCAGCCGGTGGTGCTGCCCTTTGCCAACCCGGGCCTCAGCTCGGCGGGAACCGGTGACGTCCTTGCGGGCACGATCGTCGGGCTGCGGGCGCAGGGCGTCGGTGCCTTCGAGGCCGCCGTGGCAGGCGCCTTCCTCCACGGGCTCGCCGGCGACATCGCCACCGAACGACTGGGGTCCGCGGGCACCGCTGCGGGTGACGTCGCCCAGGCGCTGGCCGAAGCCGGGCGGCGCCTGGCGTAACGAGGGAAAAAACCTTGCGAAGGTTTCGGAAACCTTCGCAAGGTTAGCCGGCGACTACCCCTTCAGGCTCATCGCGAAGCGATAGCCCAGATCCTCGCCGCGTTCGAGTTTCTCGTGGGTCGCACCGCCCGGGAACTCCCACTCCTCGAAGAGATCCCACTTCAGCCCCTCGGCGAGTTTGGCGATCTCCTTGGCGGCGCCCCCGCTCCATCCATAGCTGCCGAAGTAGGCCAGCTTGCGGTTCTGGATTTTCTTCCGGGCGGCCATATCCAGCACGTGGGCCATCGGCGGGAAAAGCTCGGCCTCATAGGTTGGCGCCCCAACGAGCACTCCGCCGCGCGCGTAGAGTGACGAGAGGATGTAGCTGGCGTGGATATGGCGTACGTCGAAGATCTCCAGGGGCACGCCCGCCCGCGTCACACCGGCTGCCACCGAATCGACCATCTGCTCGGTGTTCCCGTACATCGTCCCGTAGAGCAAGGTAACGCCGACCTCGGGACCTTCGAGCGCGTAGTTCGCCCACTTCCGGTATAGCTCCACGATGCGTCCGGGATCACTGCGCCAGATCAGCCCGTGAGAGGGGGCGATCACGTCGATGGGCACGCCCTTGAACTTGTCGATGGCACGGACCACCGGGCGGGCGTAGATGGCGATGATGTTGGCATAGTATCGTAGCGCCTGGTCCTCGTAGTACGCTTTGTCCTTGCACTGGTCGTCGAAGACGACGCCCTGGAGCGCGCCGTACCCGCCGAAGGCATCGCACGAGAAAAGCACCTTCTGCGTCATCTCGTACGTCATCATCGTCTCGGGCCAATGGACCATCGGGGTGATGTGGAACTGGAGTTTGTGCGTCCCCAGGTCGATGGTATCACCCTCTTCGACGATCTGCACGCCCTCGTCGATCTGGAAGAAGTTGGACAGCAGAGGTACCGCCCGCTTGGTGCACACGATCGTCGCCTTGGGTGCGATCCGGCGCAGCGAGCGTATCACCCCCGTATGATCCGGTTCCATGTGGTTGATGATAATGTAGTCGATAGCGGCAGGGTCCACGACCTCCGCGATCTGGTCGATCAGTGCGCTGCTCTTGAAATCCTTGGCCAGGTCGATCAACGCGTTCTTCTCGCCCTTCACCACGTAGGAGTTGTACGAAATCCCCTCACTGGTGATGGGCCAGAGTCCCTCGAAGAGATCGGTGGTGCGATCGTTCACACCGATCCAATGGATGCCGGGTTTTACCTCGATTGCCGTCATATACCCTCCTGTGAAAACGCTTGGACGTTTGAACGTTCAAACGTTCCCACGCGTCCCCTCAATGACTTGGCGACGTCGTGAGAACAACAATGCCTGCGATGGTGAGTACCATACCCAAGCCCAACTGCCACGTCAACCGCTCGGTCCGAAAGATGACCCCCGTGAGCGCACTGAAGAGCGGCGAGGTGAAAGCAATGGGCATCACCTGCGTTAGCGAGCTTGCGCCGCGAAGTGCCGCATAGAACGAGAGCATACCCACCGACCCGGCCACGATGCCGCCACCGATGATCATCATCAACAGAGCACTGGGGCCGGCCTCGGGGATCGACTTCCACTGTGGAAAACTGACCGCGCCGAGGATGAGAAAGGCGACAGCGGTACGGATCGTGATACCAACCTGCGGCGAGAGGTTTCCGAGGGTTAGGCCACGCTTCTCGAAGTATCCCCCTACGCCCCACGCGATTGCCGTGATCAGTGCGAATACTTGTGGTTTCATTCCATGCCTCCGTAGATCGGGTGCCGAACGCCCCTACCGATAGGCTCCGCGTCAGACGACTGCACGCAGGCGTCCGACACCCGTTGAGGATATCGAGCTCCCCCGTCTAGTCGGTCAGCGTCCAGGTCAAGTCCGAGGTGAGGTCGGCGCCCTGCTCCTCGCTCAGGGAATTCCCGTCGCAGTCGGACGCCTGAAGGTCATAGGTGCCGCTTGTCACGTAGAACAGCCGCTGCGAGCCCGGCTGTAAGCTCTCCTTCGAGCCCATCCAGTCGTCGCCCCACTGATCACTGGTGGACGGGGAGATGTAAACATAGCAGATCTCTTTGCTCGATTGATTGTCGACGAGCAGACGGACGTTCGCACCGGTCGTGCCGACATCGACCGTCGTATCGGAGGCCACATCCCACGCCGTCGCCATCGTAGCCTCATCACAGTTCTGGACGAGCACGTCGTACGTGTCTTGGCCCATGTTGAACGTCTTGCTGGCTCCGGATGCGATCGTCTCCTGCCCACCAAGCTGATCGTCGCCCCACGAGTCCTGCGAACTGGGCGAGATGAAAACATAGCATATCTCATCAGGCGTGTGGTTGGCGATCTTGACGTCGACCCCACTTGTCGACGATCCCCCACCACCAAGAGAGATGCTGCCACAGCCAAGCGCCGTCACCAACAGCGCAACCGCCAACCAGGTCAATACCGAGCGTCTCATCCCAATCCTCCTATTAATCGGTCCGGCCTACTGTGGAAGTGCCGGCGACATCGCAGAGCATCCGGCGTGGCGACCATTATACTGGATGCCCGCAGGGCACACAAGACCACGGAGACCCGCGCAATGATCTCAGTGCCGGGGACTTTCCGCAGTCCCCGGCACTTTCCGCAATCCCCCCGGCACTTTCCGCAGTGCCCGGCACTTTCTGCAAAGCCCCCCCATATCGGAGCGCCAATCGCGCGCCGCATGCCGCGGGCGCGCCTCACACGACGCCCAAGAATAGCGTATCGGTCTGGGCCGGGTACAATGGCCGGTATGCGCATCGCGATGATCACCGGGGAATACCCGCCGATGGAGGGCGGTGTGGGCGCCTACACCCGCCAGTTGGCGATGGCGCTCGCCAACGCAGGCCACACCATCGACGTGTTGACGTCGCCCATCAAGGGTGGCCGCACGGACGTTGTCCAGGAGGGCGCCGTTGCGGTCCACCGGCGCATCGCGCGATGGGGACCCCAGGGAATCCTCCGGACCCGGCGCTGGATCAGGCGGCTGTCACCTGACGTCGTGAACGTGCAATACGAGCCCGCCGCCTACGAGATGCGCGGGGGCATCACCTTCGCCCGCGCGCTCACGAGCACGCAGCGCGGCGCCCCCCTTGTCGTTACCTTCCACGACCTGCTGCCGCCCTACCTCTTCCCCAAGGCCGGGCCCTTGCGACAGTGGCGCGTCTGGCAGCTAGCGCACGGCGCGGACGGCATCGTCGTGACAAACCGTGAGGATCTGGCGCGGCTGGGCCGGGCGCTACACGATACCCCGCCCCCCACCCGCCTCATCCCTATCGGGAGCAACATCTCCGCCTCGCCCCCGTTCGGGTATAACCGGGCGGCATGGCGTGCGCGATACGGCTATGGGTCTGATGATCTCATCATCGGCTTCTTCGGATTTCTCAACCGCACCAAGGGCATCGAGACGCTGCTGGAGGCGCTGGCCATCCTGGACAGAGGAACCCGCCCGATCCATTTGCTGCTGATCGGCGGGCGCACCGGCACGAGCGACGTGACGAATGCCGCCTATGCAGATGAGGTCGACGCGTTGATTGAGGCACTTGGACTGAGCTCACGCGTGCACCGCACGGGCTTCGCTGAAGCGACCGACGTCTCCGCAGCCCTGCTCGGCATCGACCTCTGCGTTTTGCCCTATCGCGAGGGTGCAAACCTACGCCACGGCACGCTGCACGCCGCGCTGGCTCACGGCTGCGCCATCGTGACCACAACGTCACCCGCGGCGGCGCCCGCCGATGCGGCGCACGCCGATGCGGCGCCCGAACTGCGTGACGGAGAGAACGTCGTGCTCACCCCACCCGACGATGCCACGGCACTCGCGGAAGCCATCCTGAAAGTAGCCGCCGATCCCACACTGCGCGCGCGGATCGGCCGGGGGGCGGCGGCGCTCGCAGACCGCTTCTCGTGGCCGAGGATTGCCGCGGAGACCGCGGCGTTCTTCGAGGAACTGCGCCCCGCGGGGTGAATTCCCCACGGGCCCCCTCCCCTCCCTCCCCCGGTCAACCGCGCCCTCGCGAAATAGGCAAGAGCGGAACGTATCTTCACACGCCGTGGTAGAATAGACCTATGAGCCAACAGCTACCCCGAGCCCTGGCTATCGTCCTGATTCTTTTCGCGACCCTGGGCACGCTCTACAGTGTGGTCACCCCGATCTTCGAGGCGTCCGACGAGCTCTGGCACTACCCGATGGTCGAGGTCATCGCGAGGACGGGCCAATTGCCCGTCCAACCGACCGAGCCGGGCACCAGCAGCGGTCCGTGGCGTCAGGAGGGCAGCCAACCCCCGCTCTACTACGCGCTCGGCGCCGCGCTGACGTTCTGGATCGACACGAGCGACCTGGACGTGGTACGGCAGCCGAACCCGCACGCCCGCGCGGGCGAGATCACACCGGAGCGCGACAATGTCAACCTCGTGATCCACAATCCCTCCGCCGAGCGGTTCCCCTGGTCGGGGACGGTGCTCGCCGTGCACATCGTGCGGCTGCTCTCGGTGGCCCTGGGCATGTGGGCCGTCTATCTCACGTGGGCGCTGGTACGCGAACTCTTCCCCGCGCAGCCCTGGCTTGCGCTGACGGCAGCCGCCGTCCACGGGTTTACGCCCATGTATCTCTTCATCAGCAGTTCGGTCAATAACGACAACCTTATCGTGCCCCTGAGCACGCTGGCGCTGCTCCTGATGGTGCGCCGTGTGAAGCAGGCAGGGCAGGTGACCCGAGCGTCTGCCTCCGCGTATGCTTACACCGGGCTGGGGATCGTGATCGGGCTCGGTCTGCTGACCAAGGCCAGCGGGATGGCGCTGGTCGCCATGGCACTGGCCGCGCTGGCCTGGGAAACCTGGCGGCTGCCCGGTAATGTCGGCTGGGGGAGACGGGCCGCTTTTCTGGGCAGCCGGGCAATCGTGATGCTCGTGCCCGCGGCGGTGATTGCCGGCTGGTGGTTCGTCCGCAACGTCCGGCTCTACGGTGACTTCCTCGGCTTCAACGCCTTCTACGCCGTCCTCGGGACGCGTGACGTCCCGGCGGACCTGGGTCAGCTCTGGGCGGAGCGAATGGCCTTCGCCTCCGGCTATTGGGGGAGTTTCGGCGGGCTCAACGTGCCGATGCCCGGCTGGATCACGACAGTGCTCGATTGGGCCGCCATCGTCGCCGCCGCCGGGTTGGTATTGCGCTTGGGCACCTGGCTGGCCTGACACGTCGGAGGGCACGTGGGTCGAGAAGGTGTGGCCCTTTGCCTGGTCGAACGCCACCGCCGCCCGCGCGCTCGCGTGGGCCTTTCCCGTGGGTGTCTTCGTCTCATGGAGCCGGTGGGCAACCGTCACGTGGTCGTCACAGGGCCGCCTGATCTTTACCGCTATCTCGATGTGGTCGCTGGCGCTGGTCCTGGGGCTGACCGCATGGCTGCCCAAGCGCACCGGAGACCTCCGGCGCCTGCCCGGCATCGCCTTCGCTGCCATACTCCTGGGCCTGAGCGTCGTCGCCCTGCCCGCGTGGATCGCCCCGGCCTACCGCCCGCCACAGACCACGGCCGGCGCACCCGCCGACCTCGGGCTCACGCCGCTGGACGTACGGTTTGGCGATGATCTGGAATTGCTGGGCTACGCCGTCGATACCAGCGCCGTGGTGCCGGGGCAGCCCGTCGAAGTCCGCCTGATGTGGCGGGCACTGGGGCAGACGCCGACATACCGCTCGATCTTCCTTCACGTGCTGGGCCAGGGCGATCGCATCGTCGCCCAGCGGGACACCTTCCCCGGACACGGCTTGCTGCCCACGACCGAGCTTGCCGCGGGACGCACGTGGGTCGAGCGCCACGTGCTCTCGATCCCGCGCACGGCCTACACGCCCGACGTGCTGGCGCTCGCCGTGGGCGTCTATGAGACCGCCACCGGAATACGCACGCCGCCCTCAGGCCCGTCCATCGCGGAGGGGGCCGACAGTGCGCGGTTCGGTGACGTCGCGCTGAATGCCGCGGCCAGCGAGGCCGCACTCGGCGTGCAGTTCGGCGACGGAATCGTGCTGGAGGGCTACGCGCTAAGCGACGTCGTGGTCGCGCCGGGTGCGGACCTGACCGTGACGCTGGACTGGCTGTGCACCGCCCCGGTTCCCGACGACTACACCGTCTCGGTCCAGGTCATCGACACCCAATGGCACAAGGCTGCGCAGGTGGACAGTTGGCCACTGGACGGGCAGGCGCCGACCTCATCGTGGCAAGTCGGCCGGCGGATCTCCGAAACCCGCGTGCTGGCGCTCTCGCCGGACGCCGTGCCGGGCGCCTACGACCTGCGCATCTCGCTCTACCGGCCCGACGGGAACGGTGATCTGATCCACCTACCCGTCTCGCTTGGCAATGCCGAGATGCCGTCCAGGGACATCGTGCTGACGACCGTGCGGGTGCGCTGATGCGGCGCCAGCGGACGTGGCGGCGCCGGTAGATGTGGCGGCGCCAGTGGGTGTGGCGGTGCCTCGCGGCCAGCGGACAACGCTACAGGCCTCGGGCCTCGTCGTAGCACGTCTAGCCGTCGGAACCCCTGGCTACGAGCTTAGCCGCCCTGCACCGGTCGAGGCCAGAAGAGGGTGAAATGAGGGCCGCCTCACGGCGGCTTGCGCCCTACCTATTGCTCGCCGGGATCCTCGGCCTCTTCTTCTGGCCGGTATGGCTGCTGGGCGCCTCCTTCCCCGTCGGCGGCGGCGATCTCTGGGGACAACTGCTGCCCGTCTGGACCTACGTCGGGCACTTCCTGCGCCACGGCACGCTCGCGCTCTGGTCGACCCAGATCATGGCGGGCGATCCCATCATCGCCGAGCCTCAGTATGGCCTGCTCAACCCGCTGAACTGGTGGCTCTTTGTCGCCGGTGTCGCTCACGTCGGGGGCGCTGCCCAGGGGGCTGGTGCTGGCGCGAGGGCTGCTTCCCCTCTACATCGCCGGGGCGGGGCTCTACACCTATCTGCGGCGTTCGCCGGTCTGGCGGCTCGGGCACGGGGCCGCGCTGCTCGGCGGCGTCGCCTACATGCTCTCCGACCCCTTCATCACGCACCTGGGCCACCCGCAGATGAACGACGGGATGGCGTGGCTGCCGTGGGCGCTGCTCTCGGTCGATCTGACGATCCGGCAGCGACGATTCCGCCCGCAGACGGCGGCGGTGTTGGGGCTCGTCGCGCTGTCGGGCCACTACCAGACGATCCTCTTCACCGCAGCCGCAGCGGCGCTCTACGCACTCTGGCGGCTTCTCGGCCAACCGCGGCGGACGTGGACGAGCCACGCGGGGCGGCTTGGGCTCGCCGCCGTGTGCGCCGCCGCGCTCGCCGCGCCGCCGTTGCTGGCCAGCCTGGAGCGCTACCCCTTCACGGAGCGGTCGATCCTGCAGATCGAGCCGTGGACCGGGTACAACTGGCCCCCGGCGATGGCCATCGACCTGCTCGCCCCGGGGTTCCACGGGCGGGGCACGGTCGGCTTCTGGGCACCGTGGGCCAGGGTCGAGGGCGGCTACGTGGGGGCCGTCGCGCTCCTCCTCGCGGGGCTCGGCCTGCTCTATGGGCTGCGTCGCGGACGTACGTGGATCTTCGCGGCCATCGGTGCGCTTGGCACGCTCTTTGCCCTGGGATTCAGCGGCCCGCTCTATCCCATCCTCACGCACATCGACCTCATCGCACGGATGAACAAGCCCGCGCGGGCCATCTTCCTGTTGTCCTTCGCCATCGCCGTCCTCGCTGCCGCCGGTGCGGACGCGCTGCGCCGGTGGTTCGTCGTACCCGATTCATCGGTCTTTGCCGCAGAACGACTGAAGTCGTTACTACGAACCTGGGCCACCCGCCTGCGCCGTTGGTTCGTAGTAACCGATTCATCGGTCTCTGCCGCGGAACGCCCAGCCGCTCTATCGCCGGGCAGGCTCGATTTGCCGGCGGTCCAACCACCGCGCACAGCGGAACGACTGACGTCGTCACTGCGAGCCCGGGCCACCGACCTGCGCCGTTGGTTCGTAGTAACCGATTCATCGGTGCCCGCCGCGGAACGCCCAGCGGCTCTATCGCCGGGCAGGCTACGCTCACGCGCGCTCCCACTCGTCCTGTGGTCCGCGCTCCTTCTCGGCGGCGCCATTCTCCTCTCGACCGAGCTACCCCAATGGCTGTCCCAGGTTCCCGGCAGCCGGCGCGCCGATGCCGCCGAGGCCCTCGTCATCGCAGGTATCGCGGCGGTAGCCGTCGTGGCACTGGCGTGGGCCGGCACCGTGCGGCGCCGGTGGGCGGCGACGGCCCTGCTCCTGCTGCTCGTGGGCGAGATGATCCTCACCGGCTCCGGGGTCGAGCTTGAGGCGACCGGCGACAGCCCGCCCGACCCTGTGATCACTTATCTCCGCACCGACCCCAACTGGTATCGTGTCGACGTCGACGCCTCCGCGCGCGGGCTGCTGTCGCCATCGGTCCTCGTCAACGAAGGCTTCGACGTGCCGCAGGGGTCGGGGAATCCGATGGAGCTTTTCTCGTATACCCAGTTCTACTGGGCGATTCCCACCAAGGGCTCGCCCACCTATCAGTTGCTCGGCGCCAAGTACATCATCGTGCCCAAAGATGCGCTGCCGGGGGGCGAGGGGATCTGGCCCGTCTTCACCGAGGCGCCCCTGGTAGACGTACACCTCAACACCAACGCCCTGCCCAGGGTCTGGCTCGTCTACGATACGCTGCCCGTCGACAGCATCGAGGCCGCCAACGCCGTCGTCTTCGACCCGACCTTCGAGCCTGCCCGCGTCGCCACCGTCAAAGATGGCCCCGATCTGGACGGCGAGGGCACGGGATCGTTGGAGGTCGCCGCCTACGGGGCCAACCGCGTCGACGTGATCGTACGCACGTCGGAGACTGCACTTCTGGTGCTGTCGGACATCGACTACCCCGGCTGGATCGCCGGAATCGACGGTAACCCGGCCCCGCTCTACAAGACCGACGGCATCTTCCGCGGCGTCGTCGTGCCTGCGGGCGAGCACCGCGTGACCATGCGCTACCGGCCCGTGCCGTTCCGCGTGGGTCTCGGCCTCGCGGCGATGGCACTGCTGGTGATGGCTGTGTCTGCTCTGCGGTCCGCTCCCCTCTCCCGCAGATGGCATGCTGGCCAGAGGGGCAGGTCCGCTCCCCTCTCCCACAGGTGGCAGGCTGGCCAGGTGGGCAGGTCCGCTCCCCTCTCCCGCAGATGGCAGGCTGGCCAGGGGGTAGGTCCGCCCCCCTCTCCCGCAGATGGCAGGCTGGCCAGGAGGGCAGGTCCGCTCTCCTCTCCCACAGATGGCAGACTGGCCAGAGGGGCAGGTCCGCTCCCCTCTCCCACAGATGGCAGGCAGGCCAGGGGAGTAGGTCCGCTCCCCTCTCCCGCAGATGGCATACTGGCCAGAGGGGCAGGTCCGCTCCCCTCTCCCGCAGATGGCAGGCTGGCCAGAGGGGCAGGTCCACTCTCCTCTCCCGCAGATGGCAGGCTGGCCAGGGGGGCAGGTCCGCTCCCCTCTCCCACAGGTGGGAGAGGGGCCGGGGGTGAGGGCTCCTCCTTCTCCCTCTGACACGTGGTAAAATGCACCCCATGGATCACAACCCCACCATCATCAAACTCGGCAGCACGATGCCGTCACTGGCAACCCGGCACGGAGACTTCGAGGACTGGGTCATCAGCGGGATGGGGCTGACACGGGATGATGTCCGGGTCATCGACCCTACCCAGGGAGAAGCACTTCCACCACCCGACGCCCTGCCGGGCATTGTGCTCACCGGCTCGCACGCGATGGTCACCGATCGCGAGCCCTGGAGCGAAGAGATGGCGGTGTGGCTGCGGGAGGCCGTGCTGGTCAACGTGCCGATTCTGGGCATCTGCTACGGCCACCAACTGCTGGCGCACGCACTGGGCGGCGAGGTCGACGACAACCCGCAGGGTCGCGAGTTCGGCACCGTCGAGGCACATCTGACGGCGCAAGCCGCGGACGACCCGCTCCTCGGCGGACTTGGCAACGTGATCCGGGTGCATACCGGCCACACACAGACCGTCTTGCGCCTGCCCTCGGACGCTCGGCTCTTGGCGACCAGCGCGCTGGACCACCACTTTGCTTTCGCGATAGGTGAGGTCGTCTGGGGGGTGCAGTTCCATCCCGAGTTCGACGCCGAGGTGGCGCGCACCTATATCCACGCCTTCAGGACCACCCTGGCCGCGGAGGGGCAGGACCCCGACAGGCTAGCCGCCACGTGCAGTGACACACCGACTGGGAGCACGATCCTGCGGCGGTTCGCCGAGATCGTGCGCACGCGGGTAAGCAGAAAAGCACAGGTTGCCGGCGGAGCGACGCCGTGGTGATGACCGCAGGGCATGCCGACGCCGATCGAGCTACCACAGGGCTGAACGCTGAGCGCTCGAAGCTGCTCTGGATCCCCGCCGCAGCAGTGCTGCTCGCCTACCTGCTCCGCACGTTCTCGCTCGACCTCCAATCATTCTGGATCGACGAGGTGCAGGCCTTCTACTTTGTGGATCACTCCTTCAAGGAGACCGTCAAGCTCCTCATCTCGCCTGAGAACAATGGGCCGCTCTACTTCCTCCTGCTCTGGGGATGGCGCCAGATCGGTGGCGCGAGCGACTTCGCGATCCGCTATCTCTCCGACCTGCTCTCGGTCCTGACGGTTGCGGTCCTCTGGCAGTTGGCGCGGACCTGGTTTGGGCGGCGCGTAGCCGGGCTCACAGCCCTACTGCTCGCGATCTCGCCCTTTGCCGTCTGGTTCGGGCAGGAAGCCAAGATGTACGCCCTGCATATGCTGCTCGCGGCGCTGAGTACACTGCTCCTGATCCGCGCGGCGAGGCACAACCGGTGGACGCTGTGGCTTGCGTACGGGATCACACTCAACCTGCTGGGGTACAGCCACTTCTTTGGCGCCTTCACGATCCTGGCCCAGGGAATCCTGCTCGTGGTGACGCACCTGCGCAAGCCGCAGATCAGAGCCACTCGCAGCTATCTCGTGACGATGGCCATCGTCGCCCTGCCCTACATCCCTGTGGTGCGCTTCGCCTGGCGCCTCATACCGAACTTCAACATGCAGGACATCAGCAAGG
Source organism: uncultured Chloroflexia bacterium (assembly GCA_963775195.1). Classification (GTDB taxonomy): domain Bacteria; phylum Chloroflexota; class Anaerolineae; order B4-G1; family SLSP01; genus PWVB01. The sequence goes on along the minus strand of CAVZIC010000006.1, from coordinate 395,962 downwards.
GCTTCGTCGAACTCAAGTATATGCTCCAGGAGCTGGCCTCGGAATACATCTTGCGGGTATCCCGGATCTACGTGCCGCATCTCTGGCCGTTGATGGCCTTTGCCGCGGTGGCACTCGTCCTGGGGTTGGTGCGAGCCTGGCGCACTGGCTGGCGTCGCGCGCTTTGGGTCGCCGGTCTGATGGTCCTGCCGGTGGCCATCTTCTATCCGATCTCATACTTTGTGCCGGTCTTTTCGCCGAAGTACCTGAGTGCCACGTTCCTGATGGTCACGCTGGCATTCGGGTTGGCCGTCGATCAACTGGGAACGTGGTGGCGCCCGCTTGGCTGGCTCGGGCTGGCCGGACTGGTCGTCCTCAACGGCTGGGTGAACGTCCGCATTCTCACAGATCCCTACTACCAGCGTACTGACTTCCGGGCAGCCGTGACCTATATCGAGGGCCACGCGGCGCCTGACGATATGATCATCGCCTACGCGCACTACGTCGACCGCGCGATCAAACGCTATGAAGTCGGCTCGCTGCCCGTCGTCCGGTTCCAGGGCGATGCGTATCAGCCCGAGCCCTTCTATCAGGACGTGCTGGAGAACCAGAATCAGGTGCACACGCTGTGGCTGGTGCTACACCAGGATCAGGCGATGGCGCCCCAGAACCGCCTCCGCGACGCCGCCGGGCTGCTCTACCCCCAGATCACGGGCGTCTACCCCAACGACGGGCAGATCGCGGTCCTCGGCTTCAGCGTGCAATGGCGCCACGACCGGTTGCCAGAGAGCGCAACGCCGGTCGATGCCGGCTTCGCGAACGGCCTCGCACTCGTCGGCTACGCGGTCGACACGCAGGCGCTGCAGCCCACCGACGACCTGCTCCATCCGCCAAGCAACTGGATCCACGTCACGACCTATTGGCAGCGCTGGGGCGATGCGCCCGCGCCCGGCGACTTCACACCCTTCGTCCGCCTGGTGGACGACCAGGGCGGGGTCTGGGGCGGTGAGCTGCAGCGCCCGCCGACCGTCTTCCATCGCGACCCGCCCGAGGAGTGGGATGCGACGACCATCGTGGAGGCGCACTACGACGTGAACCTCAACCCCGTCACGCCGCCCGGCACCTACCACCTGGTCGTGGGCATCGAGGACGGGTCGGGGGCGCAGGTGCCGGTCCGGAACGGGGACGCGGCAGCCGGGCTGACCGCGATCCGAATCCTGCCATGATCGGCACTCGGGGTCGCCGGCTCGCCCTCCTGCTCCTACTCGTGGCCTTTGCGCTGGGAATGGCCCAGGTCGTGCGGGCGTCGATCACGTTCGACGAAGGGCCTCACCTCGCCATCGGCTACGCGACGCTCCGTACCGGCGACTTCCGGCTTCAGCCCGTGCACATCCATCCGCCGCTGGCCAACGTGCTCGCAGCGGCGCCGCTTCTGCTCCAGCACGATCTGCCCGACCCCCGATCGGTGGACGGCTGGGAGGTGAGCAGCCTGTCCGCGATTACCGACGCCGTCGTCTGGGCCTACCCCAGCCCACGGCGTATCGCGACCGCGGGCCGCGTGCCCATCCTGCTGCTCGGCACACTCACTGCCGCCCTCGTCTTCCGTTGGGCGCGCGACCTTGGCGGGCGGCGCGGCGCGCTGCTGGCGCTCGGGCTCTTTGCGCTTGACCCCAACGTGATCGCCCACAATGCGCTGATCACGACCGACGCCGCGGCGGTGCTGTTCATCGTGGCCACGCTCTATGCCCTCTACCGGTACGTCACCGAGCCGCTAAGGCCCGCCAGGCGTCGCGCCCTTCTGGGCACCGGGGTTCTGCTGGGCCTCGCACAGATCACCAAGGTCTCGGCGTTGATGCTGATCCCTGTCGTCGCCCTGATCCTCGTTCTGCACGCGTGGGAGGCACACCGGCGCGCTGGTTCGACCCTTCGCGCCGCGACACGTCACGTAGGGGTCGTGTTAGGGATCGCGGCGCTGGTGATCTGGGCCGGGTACGGCTTCCAGGTCGGACGGATTGAGGGGTTCCCCCTGCCGGTACCCGCTCCCACGCACATCGAGATCTTCCGCTCGCTCGACACCCACTACGAGCTGGGCCATCCGGCCTTCGCCTTGGGTCGGGTAAGCACGCAGGGGTGGTGGTGGTACTTCCCGCTGGCCTTCGTCCTGAAGACGCCCCTGCCGGTGCTGTTGCTGGCGATTGCGGCTGCCGTCGTCGGAATCACCCGAGTGGTTACTACGAACCGCCGTTTGGACAATGCACATCCGGCGCATCGCCTAACCGGACCGCGGGCGTCTCGCCCGCTCTGCGCCGATGACCCATGCGCATGCGGGCGAGACGCCCGCGGTCCAGAGCTACAAGCATACAGCACTCACAAGTCCTCCTGGTTAGCCGCGAGCACGATCGGGATCTTTCCCGTGCTCTACGCCGGCGCGAGCCTCTTCAGCAGCGTCGACATCGGCTATCGCCACCTGCTGCCTATTCTTCCCTTCCTCTACGTCGCCATCGGCAGTATAACGGAGAAGACCTTTGAGGTTTCCTTCTCTAGCAGGCGCCTGCTAGAGAAGGAAACCTCAAAGGTCTCAGCGTCGCCGCTTCCTTCATTAGCGCCGAGAGTCGCCCTCGCAGGGCTGCTCCTCTGGCTCGCAGTCGGAACCCTGGCCACGCTCCCCTACCCCCTCACCTTCTTCAACGAAATCGCGGGCGGGCCCGCCAACGGCTACCACGCCCTGGTCGACTCAAACCTCGACTGGGGCCAGAATCTGTGGGACCTCAAGGCGTGGATGGCGGCGCACGGCATCTCGCACGTTGCCTACGCGCACTACAGCCCGGCGCGGCCCGACACCTACGGCATTGAGGCCGACTGGCTACCACCGGATCCGCGCGCGGTACCGTTCGATCCGTGGCGCCCGGCGCCTGGCCTCTACGCCATTGGCGCGACGGTCCTGCAGGGCCCCTACGCCCCCGATCTGAACACCTTCGCGTGGTTCCGCGACCGGACGCCGGTCGCCAAGCTGGGTAACGCGCTCTTCCTCTATCAGGTCGACGACGACCAGCCCCCCGCCTGGGCGGAGCTTTGCACGCAGGCTATCAGCGCCGATACCATCCGCCGTCGCGTCGGCGTGCACGATCTGCGCGTGGTGCAGCCGGCCTGCGACCAGGCGCTCGTCATCCCCGCCTCGGAGACGCCGGGCCTGATCGTGCTGCCGCCCGACCTGCCGAAGCCGGACGTGGGCGACCCGTTGCTGTCCTTGCGCAACGCCGGTGGAGACACTCAGGCGATCGTGCGAAGCGTCTCCGTCGATGACGTGCGCCCTGAGGCGCCGGCACCCGTCGGGGACACCCTGATCGGCCCGCTGACCTTCCTGGGCACGACGGTCGGGGCCTCCGCAGCAGGGACGCCCGGCGTGCTGCAGATCCAAACCTACTGGCGGGTGGTCGACGTCCCCGCGCGACCGCTCTCGCTGATGGCGCACCTCATCGGCCCGGATGGAACGACCTTGGCCGTTGGCGACGGGATGGGCTTCCCGATCGACCAATGGCAGGTCGGCGACGTCATCGTGCAAACGCACCGGTTCGAGCCGGCCGGCAGGACGCCGCAGGGTGAGGCGATCTCGCTCCAGATCGGCGCCTACTGGTTGGACACCCTGGAGCGCTGGCCCACGACCGGTGGCGGCGACAGCATCACGGTCGCCCTGACACCTGAGCCGTAAGGGATCAATGGACGACACACAGCCACACAGACGCGGCAGCGCACAAGGCTCAAGCCTGAGCCCTGACTGCCTCGGGAGCAGCCCCGGGCAGCAAAGCTCCGGGCGCGCTCCCGCGAAAGCGCTTGGCGCTCGTGCCGCGATCCTTGTGCTGATGCTCGGCTTCTTCGCCCAATTGACCTTTGGATCGCTGGCCCTATCCATGACCTCGGACGAACCCCCGCACGTCGCCCATGGCTACATCATGCTCGCCACGGGCGACACCTGGGCGCTGAGCGAACACCGGCACCCGCCGCTGCTGAACGTGCTGGCAGCCGTGCCCCTGCTGCTCCAGCCCGAGCACCCCGACCCGGCGACGGTGCCGGGGTGGCACCAGGACTTCGTCGTCTTCGTGCGTAACCTGTGGCCGCTGCTGGGGCCCATCAATCGCCAGGCCTTCGTGACCCGCGTCCCCACGATGCTGCTAAGCGTCGCGCTAATGGCGCTGGTGGCCCGGTGGGCGCGGGAGGCCTTTGGCCGGACCGGCGCGCTCGCTGCCGTCGCGGTGATGGTCTTCGACCCGGCGATAGTGGCCCACGGCCAGCTTGCCACGACGGACCTCGGCGTGGCACTCTTCACCTTTGCTGCGGTCTACCTGGTGACGCAGGGAAGGCGGTCCACGGCCCGGATCCTCGGCGCGGGTGCCGCACTGGGCGCCGCGCTGGCATCCAAGGGCTCGGGCGTGTTGCTGGTGCCGGTGATCTTCGCGCTGTTGGCGTGGCGCCGGGCCACCCAACACGACAACCGCTTGAGCGCCGTGGAGGCATTGCAGGGTTGGGCGCGCGACTGCGGTCTGGTCCTGCTCGTGAGCTTCGCCGTGCTCTGGGCGACGTACGGCTTCCGGCTGGAACCCTCACCGTGGGGAAACCTGAGATTGCCGCTGGTTGCACACGCGAAAATGGTGAGCCTCATCCTCAGTGAGAAGCAGCGGACGGCCTTCCTCCTGGGTGAGGTGCGCCAGGGCGGGTGGTGGTGGTATTTCCCCTTCGCCCTCGCCGTCAAGACGCCACTGCCGCTGCTGGCACTTTTTGTCGGCGCGGGGGTCGCGTGGCTGGCCAGGCCCCGCCGCCTGCTGGCGATGCCGGGCCTGTGGCTCTACCCGCTCGTCCACTTTGGCACCTCGGCGCTCAGCGGGATGAACATCGGCTACCGCCACCTGCTGCCCATCTTCCCCTTCGGCTACGTCGCCATCGCCGCCTTGGTGCAGCAAGTGATGGCTCGCTCCGCTGGACCGCGGGCGTCACGCCCGCATGCGCACGCATACGGGCGCCGCACGGCAGCGACATCTGCCCTCTCGTTGCCCGGCGCGGAGCGGGCGAGACGCCCGCGGTCCGAGCCGCGGCTTGCGGTCCTCGCGGTCATCGCCCTGATCTCGTGGCAGGCCGTCGAGACGGCGACGGTCTTCCCCTTCGGTCTCGCCTACTTCAACGAACTCGTGGGCGGCCCGCGCGAGGGCTATCGCGCCCTGGTCGACTCCAACGTGGACTGGGGACAGTCATTCAAGGCGCTGGCAACGTGGATGCGCGGGGAGGGCATCGACCATGTGAGCTTGAGCTACTACACGTGGATCGATCCGGCGGCCTACGGAATCGACTACACCCCGCTGCCTCCGGCGGGCGGTGAATCCGCCACCTTCCCCCGACCATTCGACCCGGCACCCGGCGTCTACGTGATCAGTGCCACGCCGCTCGAAGGCGTCATGGTCGCCAACCCGGACCTCTATGCGTGGTTCCGGGAACGTGAGCCGACGGCCCAACCCGGCTACGGGCTACTGGTCTATGACGTGGCACCAAGCGCGACCGAGCCCGCCTGGGTGGCGCAGTGTACACAGCCGGTCGCGCCGCTGACGCAGCAGGCGCTCGCGGAGGGCTTCGGGCGGACCGACCTGCGCCAGATCGGCTTTGACTGCACCGGCGGCTGGATCCAGCCCACCGGCGGGAACGAGGTAGGGTGGTACGTGGTTCACCGTGCCCTGAGTGAGGATAGCTTCGTCGAACGGGAGCTCGCCGGTGGCGGCGCGACCCTCAGCTACCGGCAGCGGGAGCCTGGGTTGCTGCCGCCGTTTGACATCTACGCGCAGCCTGCGACGATGGGCCAGCCCGAGGTCGTACTGCCGGTCCCGATCCCGTTCGGGCCGGTGACCCTCCTGGGGTACACGGCGTCGTCGCCCGCCGTGACGCCCGGTGAGACGCTCGACGTCGAGACGTGGTGGCAGGTGAAAGAGCTGCCCGATCGACCGCTCTCCCTGATGCTTCACCTTGGCGCCCCCGGGGAGGCGCCGATCGCCGTTGGCGACGGCCTCGCGGTACCTACTGAGATGTGGCGCGCGGATGACGTCATCATCCAACGCCACGTGCTGCAGATCCCGCCGGGCGTCGCACCCGGCGACGCCACGGTGGTGGCAGGCGTCTATTGGCTCGATACCCTGGAGCGATGGCCGGTCACCGGCGGGCCGCAGACCGGAGCGACCGGGGTCGCGCTGACAGATGTAAGCATAGGGCGGTGAAATCCGTGCAATCGGTCCGCGTCCCCGCGGCAGGATCCGTGATTCAGACACCCTTGCGAAGGTCTCCGTCCCTTCGCAAGGGTCACTTGCACCGCCTGGCCATCGTCGCCATCCTGCTGCTGGCAGCAGCGCTGCGCTTCATCGCTCTGGAGCGCACGCCGCCTCCGTTCAACGTCGACGAGGCACTCCACGCCTACGAGGCCTACTCGATCCTGCGCACGGGGCACGATGAATGGGGACAGCCCTGGCCGATCACGTTCCGCGCCTTCAACGACTACCGGCGCCCCGCCACCATCTACAGCGCCGTACCTTTCGTTGCCATCTACGGCCTGACGATCACGGCCATTCGTTCGATGGCGGCGTTCTGGGGATGGCTGTCGGTCGTCCTGGTCTACCGGCTGGCAAGCGATCTCTTCGACCGCCGGGTCGGATTGGCGGCAGCGCTGATGCTCGCGCTCTCCTCGTGGCACGTCGGCTTCTCGAGGCTTGGCGTCGAGGCCTCCGGGCCGCTGCTGCCCGCCATCATGGGCGGCCTCATCCTGGCGTGGCGGTGGTATAGAACACGCCGTCCCGCGTTCTTGGTGGGCGCCGGACTGGTCTTCGGTCTCTCGCTCTACACCTATACGGTCGCCCAGGCTCTCGCCCCGCTCCTCTTGGGTGCCATCGCCCTCATCTTCTTCGATACCCTCCGGAAGAGCCCACGATGGGGCGCAGCCGCCATCGCGGTCGTCGTCGTGGTCGCCGTCCCGCTGGCGGTCGCCGTCGTCACCAACCCCGTGACCTGGAACCGGCTGAACGCGATTTCCGTTATGGCCGACCCCGAGGCGAACGGCGGCTGGTTAGCGGTGCGGCAATGGCTGGGCCACTTCTCGCCGCAGTACCTCTTCCTGACCGGGGATGCCTCGCCGATCCACCATATTCAGGGTTACGGTCAGCTGTATTGGATCGAGGCGCTGCTGGTGCCACTGGGGCTGGTGAACGCTTTCCGCGTGCGGCGCGATCGTCGGGCCGGCTTGCTGCTGCTGGCGTGGCTCGCCGTGAGCGCGGTGCCGCCCGCCCTGACGCGCCAGGATATGGGGTCGCCGAACTCGATGCGGGGCATCGCCAGCGTGGGCGCGTGGGCCGTGCTGTCCGGGCTTGGGGCTGGCCCTGGTCGTGCAGCGACCTTGGCGACACGTGCGGCTTCGCGCCGTTCTGTCGGGCCTCGTCGTAGGGGCGCTGTTGTGGAATGCCGGGACGGTACTCCACGACTACTTCACCGTCTACCCCGTCCAGACCGCCCGCGCCTTCGAGTACGGCATCCGCGAGGCGATGGACTACGTGATGGCGCACGAGGACGAGGTCGACACGATCGTCCTCACCGACTGGATCAGCCAGCCGCACATCTTCGCCGTCTTCTTCGAACGCTACGATCCGGCTGCCTTCCAGGCAACTCACGCGCCCTACGGTGACAGGCTCTCGGAGAAACTCACGGGATGGGGAGACAAGTACAGGACGGGCAACGCCGAGGCGCTCTACGAAGAGCTCGACCACGGTCTCTTCGTCGTGCGGCCTCACATGCTTACGGACGTCACACCCGAACTGGTCATCCTCCACCCGGACGGCACGCCGGCGTTCAAGGTGATTCGCAAGTAGACCACGACCGTTGCCTTCCGGGCTGCTATGCGGTGATGCCCACGCCTGAAGGTCACACCGTGGCAACCCGGAAGGTCGCGCGCCGGGTAGGCAGTCTTGATCGAGGCCCTTCGCTAGTATGCCCATGGCCTTCAGGTATAATGTCGCCAAGGGGGCACGCCCCCAAACACCTTGACGGAGGATCACCACCCATGCACAGGAGCGTAGTCTCAGCTATCCTCATAGCTCTGCTCACGATCATCGCCCTTTCGGCGAGCGGCAGGACACTGGCCCAGCCGGTCTACGGTCCAGCCGCCATGATCGACCCGGATCCCGGAACCAACGGCGGCGTCGCCATCCGCTCGACCGGCGCCACGAATCTGCTCACCAACGGCGATATGGACCAGCTTGGCTTCTACTTCAGGCCAAAGAACCACTACGTCGCCGGGATGTGGTTCGAGTGGTGGGCGGACTACACCGCCATCCCCGAGTACATCGACGGCGGAATCTCGTACCACAACCAGTGCTATCCGGTGCCGGTGGATGGCCACTGTCACAACAGCACCGTGGGCGCGCCCAACAACAGCTCGCAGGGCTACATCCGCTGGGGAGGCCTGTTCGCCGCGGGTATCTACCAGCCGGTGCACAACGTGATACCGTGCACGCTCTACACTTTCGAGATCTACAACCGCAACGACACGGCCAACTACCACGCCAAGGTCGCCATTGACAGGGCAGGTTGGATCATCACCCAGCCCAGCGGCAATCCTCTGGAGAACTGCCCTCCCGATGGTGCCTCCCCCTGTCCCGATCCCTACGTGGCAAGCTTCCCGAGTACCACGGTATGGTCTGCCGAGTCCCACCAGCCCGCGCTGACCTGGGCGCCCATCAGCGTGACGGCGGAGGCGGTCGCCACGACGATTTCGGTCTGGACCTACGCCAATCCCGACTCAGGCCCGTCACAGTCGGCCTATTGGGACTACGGGTCACTTGTGCAGACGCCATTCCCTGATGCCACGCTCCCTGCGCCGGCCTCGTGGTATCCGTCGGACTTCATCTCCCACGTCACGACCCAGGTGAACGGCAACAGCGTCACCATCAACTGGGAGACGGGTGCCGCCGCCCCTACCCAGGTCTGGTACGCCATCTACGAGCCGGCGGCCGTGGTAACGCCCACCGAGTCGATGACCTACACGACCTACCTCCCGATGGTGGCCGCCTTCCGTCCCCCTACCCCGACCTACATGACACCGATCGACATCACGTCGACGTCGACACAGCACCAGGTCGTCATCTCAGGGCTGCCGACGGACAAAGCCATCGTCTTTGCCATCCTCTCACGGCGGCCCGACGGCACGACGTGTGGCACGGTGGCCGGCGATCTGATCCAACTGACGCTCTCCACGAATGAGATGATGACCCTCCAGTCCTCCAAGGCTGCGACACTGCTCCCCGGTCCTGTCGTGCCGGAGCCCTAACCGTGTGATGGCGGGTCGTATCGCTACAGGGCGCCTTGCCGGGGCCGGCCGGTGGCTGGCCCTGGTCGCCCTGTGGTGCTTCTTGGGCCAGGCGCTTGCCGTCGCCGGCGCGACGTCGATGACGGTCGACGAGGGGCTGCACGTGGCCAGCGGCTACACGATCTGGCGGACCGGCGACTATCGCCTGATTGAGGAGCATCCGCCGCTGGTGAAGCTGTGGCTTGCCATTCCGCTGCTGCCGCTGAAGGACCTGGCTGACCCGGTGACGCTGCCCGCCTGGCAGGAGGCAGCCGAACCGACGACGGAGAGCCTGCCGCTGCTCCAGATGGCGCAGCAACTGCTCTACCCCCATACGCCGGTCGACGGGTGGCTCTTCCCGGCGCGGGCTATGGCTTCACTGTTAGGTGTGCTCCTGCTGGCAGCGCTGTTCCGCTGGACACGCGACCTCGCGGGTGTACCGGGCGCGCTCTTTGCGGTGACATTGGCAGCGTTCGATCCAAACTTGCTGGCGCACAGCGCCGTCGCAACGACGGACATCGGTGCCACAGCCCTGATGCTTCTTGCGCTATGGCAGGGGACGCGCTTCCTCAAGCGCCCTAGGTGGCGGTCCGCCGTTGTGGTCGGAGGGCTCCTGGGACTCGCGCTCGCTACCAAGTTGACCGCCCTGCTGCTAGGCCCGGCACTGGGGCTGGCGGGCTTAATCGCTCTCGCGGTCGCGCCGCCCAGGCGCCGCAGACGGCTCGTCCGCGGCGGTCTCGCCGTGCTGGCTGCGTGCGCCGTGGTCTTCTGGGCTATCTACGGCTTTCAGATCGGACAGGTGCCGGGGCTCCCCTTCCCGGTCCCCGCCGCCGCTCACGCCATCCCGATTCTGCGGCTTCTCGCCCACAGCGAGGGAGGACACCAGGCCTTCCTACTCGGGGAGAACAGTACCTATGGCTGGCCCGCGTATTTTCCGGTCGCATTTCTGCTCAAGACACCCATAGCCGGCCTGACCGCGATGGCCGTGGGCTTGGGGGTGCTGCTGGCTGACGCACTGCGACGGAGACAGCTCAGCCTCAATGGGCTTCCGGCGGCGCTCTTCGCCGCGGTCTACGTCGTCGCGTCCATCGCAAGTCCCCTCAACATCGGATACCGTCACCTCCTGCCGCTGCTCCCGCTGGGCTACCTGGCAGCGGGCGCTGCCCTGCGCCGGCATAGCCGGTTCCTCCGCCTGGGCTCCTGGTCGCAGGCCTTCGGCCTGCTGCCCATCCTGGCGGCAGCCTGTGTCCTGGGCCAGGCGAGTGCGACGCTCAGCCGGACGCCGGACCTCATCGCCTTCTTCAACATCGCCGGCGGCGGCGCCGATCAGGGATGGCGCTACCTGGCAGACTCCAATACGGACTGGGGACAGGGCTACAAGGCGCTGGCGCGCTTCCAGGAAGCACAGGGAATCGGCCCGGTGAAGCTCGCTGCCTTCATCTTCTACGATCCTGCCCTCTACGGCGTCCGCTACACGCCGCTGCCGCCGCTCGGTGGCGACACACCCGCGCTCTTTCCATCGCGCTTCGCCCCGCAGCCCGGCGCCTACGTGATCAGCGTCACGCCGCTGGACGGGATCCCGACCGCGGACCCTGAGATGTACGACTGGTTCAGATGGCGTGAGCCCGACACGCGCGTCGCCGGTGCGCTCTTCTATTACGACGTTACGCCGAAGGAAGTCGAGACGGCATGGGTAGCGGAGTGCACGCAGCCCATGGTACCCCTTGATACCGAGGCCATCCAAGGCGGTTTCGCAACGCTTCCCGACCGAGTGCTATCATTCGACTGCAGCCGTGCCTGGGTCCTCCCCGGCGGCAGGCCCGATCCGGGAGCCTACGTCGTCCACGGGGCGCTGCTCGAAGACACCCTGCGTGACCGGCTCCATCTGACTGCGCCTCAGGCGACCGAGCCCTTCGTATCACGGCGGCTCGCGGAGGTCCGGATCACCTATCGCCAGAGGGCCTACCGTTTCGACCCCGCGTTCGCCATCTTCCGATCCGACGGGGCCGCCCCTGCCCCACCGCAGATCACGGCTCAAACGGGTCGGGCCGATGCTTCCCTGGCCGAGGTCAGCCAAACGCAGAGCGCGTTGCTGCCGGTGGCGCTGGACGGGCCGCTGGCTTTCCTGGGCGCGCAGAGCTACACCGAGGGCGCGACGCTGGAGGTTGAGACGTGGTGGCGTGTTGTCTCCGTGCCATCCGATCGCCCCTTCTCAATCATAGGCCACCTGCTTGCCGCAGATGGCACCTCGCTTGGCGTGGACGACGGGCTGGGCGTGGCGCCGGATGACCTGCAGGAGGGGGACCTGCTGATTGAGGTGCACCGATTCGCCGCACCCGATGCGGGGACGATGACCTGGCTACGGACAGGCGCCTACTGGCTCGACACGATGGCGCGCTGGCCGGTCGGCAGCCAGGGCGGCTCGGATGCGATCTTCGTGGAGCTAGAGCCGGGCCGGTAGCCCACGCCCAAGGCGCAACTGACGACCGGTAACTGACAACACCCGATTGTCTCTCACCACAGCCGTAACTGCATCTGGAGCTGCAGCCCCGCCTGCTCCAGCTCCAGCAACACGGCCTTGCGCTCGATACCGCCGGCATAGCCGAGAAGCGCGCCGTCCGCGCCGATGACGCGGTGGCACGGCACGACGATGGCAACGGGGTTCGCACCGACAGCCTGTCCGACAGCCTGTGAGGCGTGGGGCGTGTCGAGCAACGTAGCGATGGTGCCGTAGGTGGAGGTCTCGCCGTAGCCGATCCCCCGCAGTTGCTCCCATACCCTCTGCTGAAAGGGCGTGCCGCGCAGGTCCAGCGGGAGGTCGAAAGTCTCCCGGCGCCAATTGAAGTAGGCGAAGAGCTGGGACCTTGCTTCCGCGAGCAGATCGGTGCGCACGGGGTCCGGCGACGCGATGCCGAACCGCGCCATCCGGCGCAGGATCGGGTGCCCGACGCTGTCGCCAAATCCGGCACCGCAAAGGCCGTGCTCGGTCGCCCACAGCCATACCAGTCCGAGGGGCATCTCGGTGAAGATGATACTGGATCGCGTTAGCTCGGCCATGCGTCGTCTCCCCTCATCAATCCCCGTATTGCGGTCCCACGAGCCGCCAGAAGTCCTCCAGGTGCTGCGCCTCAAACGCTGCCTGTTGGGGCCAAGCATCGCGGTTCAGGACCAGCAAACCATACCGCCCGGGGGCCTCAGGAATCAGTCCGTACGGCTCCCACCCGCGGGCCAGGGCCAGAGACGTGATCCGGACGGCGTCACCAATAACCGGCGCATCATCAGGATTGCCATCCAGTGCAACGCCGAGGTCATCCACAAGCATGCCCAGGAGCACGCTGTCGCCCTGGACCAGGGCGTCCTGGCCCAGGGCGAGCACGAGCTCGATCGCGACCGGCTCGGGTTCGCGCGGCCTACGTACGAAGTCGGCCACGATGCCCAGACGCTCCCCCTCGGCAGGGCTGAACAGGATGCCCTCCAGGAAATGCGCCGACGGATCATAGGCGAGCTGGTACGCACGCATCTCGTCCATCAGCTGGAACTCAAGACCCACCAACGCCTCACGCTCCGGCGTCACCGAGACCTCACCGAGCCACGCCTGCCAGTTCGCCTCCAGAGCCGCCGTGTCGGGCAGACCCAGCGCGGCGACCATTGCCTGCCACCGCGCCTCGTCGTTCCCATCCTTCACGTCCGCAGATGCAGCACAGATTTTGGATAGCTCATCCCACCCATAGTGCGCCACGATATACTGTACGACCGTGCCCGCCTCAAGATAACCGACCTCGTGCTGATGCGTGTAGAAATCCTCGACCAGGGCGCCCAGGGGTACGTAGCGTGGTGACGAGAGCAGGACCGCGGCCTTCTCACGCAATGGCTCCGGCCGATAGTGTCCGCCGGCGACGTAGACCGCCAGTCCCTCGCGGAACATCGCGGGGGCCGCTTCACAGCCGATACCCTTGTCGAGCCGGTGCGTCAACTCGTGTCTCAGCACGGTGCCGAGCGACGTTGGAGAGTACTGGCGATCGACGTAAGAGATCGCCACCCAATCCGAAGAGGCATACCCGCCCTGGCCCAGCACCCGGTCGAGAAGGTAGATCTCCACGGCGTCGCTTGAGGCGCCCAGCCGCGAGCTGACGTCGGTATAGGCCGCCCCTGCCTCGACGATAATCTTGTCGAGATCACGCGCCGCCGCGGAGTGGGTGAGGTAGTGTAGGCGGAACCCTACCGTCTCGGTGACCGCCCACGACGTCTCGAGCTCGGGAGGTGGCAGTGAATCACGCGGACGAAGCGGGACGGTTAGCGCCAGGCGGTTGTTCTCCGGATTGTCATCAATGGCGTTCTTGGGGAGTTGGAGCGTCAGCGTCAACGCTTCGCTCGTCGCTGTCACGGGTAACTGGGCGATCCAATAGAAACGGGCACGCTCTACGTTATCCAGCCCGGAGAGCTCGACGTTGGCCGTGAAGTCCGCTCCATCGCCCAGGATCAGCGCCACGGAGGTGTCGCCCTCGACGCCGGCAAGCACCGGGTCCACGTCCACCGATAGGAGGTCGCCGGCGTAGAGCGGCCAGGGGAACAGGTGGAAGCCGGTGGCGGTCAGCCTGGGGTCGTCCTGCGGCGTCGGCGTGGGTGAGGGCAGTGGGGTCGGCGTAAAGGTGGGCGCGGGTTGGGGTGTGGCGGTTGCCGTGGGTTCGACGGTGGCCGGCAGCGGCGTCGTGGAGGCCCTCGGCGTCGGCGTTCGTGGGGGCGCGGTCGGTGTCCTAAGCGACTCGGGCAACGAAGGGACCCCACACGCAAGCGCCAACGCGAGTAGGCCGCAGAGCACGAGCGCCGACCCGCTGATACGAGATTTCACCTGGTGTCAGCCTCTCATCGAGACAGAAGGTCGAGGAAGCGGATCATCGTGTCGATGCCCCGGTAGAAGTTCGGCAGGTGTAACTTCTCGTTAGGGGAGTGAAGCCGGTCGTCGGGAAGCCCGAAGCCCATCAAGATGGTCTCGATGCCCAACTCGGCCCGGAACGTGGCGACGACGGGGATCGAGCCCCCCTCGCGCACGAAGATAGGCTCTACCCCGAAGGTCTCAGCGTAGGCCTCAAAGGCGACCCGCATCGCCGGGCTGTTGCGGTCCACAATCGCCCCGGCGCCGCCATGCAGATTACGGACCTCGACCGAGACCGAGGGCGGGGCGATCTCGTGCAGGTAGGCCGTAGCCAGCCGGGCAATCTCCTCGGGGTCCTGGTCGGGCACAAGCCGCATCGATAGCTTGGCATGCGCCCTGCCGGGCAGCACGGTCTTGGCCCCCGGTTCCATGTAACCGCCCCAGAGTCCGTTGACGTCCAATGTCGGTCGCGCCGTCGTCCGCTCGACGACCGTGTAGTCCTGCTCGCCCCAGTCGGTCGGGACGCCCGCCTCCGCCAACCAAGCCTCGCGATCGAACGGAATCTTGGCCAACTCGCGCCGCTCGTCGGGCGCCAGTTCCCTGACCCTGTCGTAGAAGCCGGGAATCGTGATCCGCCCGCCGGCGTCCTGCAACTGCGCAATCATCCGGCAGAGCGCGTTCAGCGGATTGTTGACTGCGCCGCCATAGATCCCCGAGTGGAGATCGAAGGCCGGCCCGGTTACCTCGACCTCGAGATAGGCCAGTCCCCGCAGGGCGTATACAATGCTGGGTGTATCAGGTCCCAGGATGTGGGAATCCGAGATGACGGCAATGTCCGCGGCGAGAAGGTCGCGATGGCCTTCCACGAAGGGCGCAAGGCTCGGGCTTCCGATCTCCTCCTCGCCCTCGAAGATGCACTTCACGTTGACAGGCGGGGCCCCGACAGTCTCGTGGAAGGCCTCGATTGCCTTCACGTGGATGAACACCTGGCCCTTGTCGTCCGCGACGCCGCGGGCGAAGAGGTTGTCACCGCGCACCGTCGGCTCGAAGGGCGGAGATTTCCATTCCGCAATGGGGTCCGGCGGCTGTACGTCGTAGTGGCCGTAGATCAGGACCGTCGGTGCGTCAGGCCCCGCCGCCAAGCCACTCGGCGAAGACGACGGGGTGCCCCGGCGTGGTCATCACCTCGGCACGGGGAAAGCCTGCCGCCAGTAGATGGTCGCGCAGCCAACGCGCCGCGCCTTCGACGTCAGAAGCGTGAACGGGCTGCGCGCTGATGCTCGGGATGCGGAGGAAGGCCTTGAGCTCGTCAAGGAATCGCTCTCCGTGTTCGTGGGCGTAGGTCAAGGCGTCATCGGTCATGGGTCACCTGTCTTGGAGAAGGAATGAGATCTCCGAGCTTTTACCCAGGTCGGACCTTGCCAAACCGGCAAGCTCAAAGGTCTTTCGTGCGCGGCCTTAGGCCGCAGGCGCAATCGCCTGGGGCGCATCGTTCGCCGGGCTGTTCACAAACGTCGACACCGGGTAGGCGGTCATCGCCTCCGCCGGATAGGGCACCAGTAGATCGTCCAGCGCGCCGGACCGCACCTCTGCGGGGTCGAGCCAGCGATCGTAGGCCTCGCGCGGAAGGATAACGGGCATGCGGTTATGGATCGGCGCCATGAGCTCGTTCGGCTCGGTGGTGAGTATCGTGCACGAGATCAGCGGCGTGTCGTCGGGACGCCAGATCTCCCATAGCCCCGCAAAGGCGAAGGGCTCGCCCGACGTCAGCCGAGCATACATCGGCGTCTTCGTCCGGCTGCCCGGCTCGCTCCGCCACTCATAAAAGCCATCCGCCAGGATCAAGCAACGGCGACGCCGGTACGCGGCCCGGAAGGCCGGTTTCTCGGAGGCCGTCTCCGATCGCGCGTTGATCAGTCGCGCCCCGATCGAGGGATCCTTGGCCCAGAACGGCACGAGACCCCAGTGGAAGAGATTGACCGTATTCAGACCGTCGTTCGGAACCGCTGCGACATCCTGCGTCGGTGCGATGTTGTACCGGGGCGGGAGTGCACCCGGAAACTCAAAGTCGGGGAACGCCTTCAGAAGATCGCCAAACTGCACCCAGAGCGTGAATCTTCCACACATCGCGCTGCCTCCTTTCTACTGCACCGGGACCGACGGCGACACCGGCAGCGGCGAGAGGGGGACCCCGCCGGTAGCATCCTCAGTCAGCCACTGCCTGCCGTCCACCGAGACACCATCGGCCCACACCTCCCAGTGCAGGTGCGAGCCGGTTGAGAGCCCCGTGCTGCCCACCGCCGCAAAGGGCTGCCCCCGCTTAACGTAATCCCCCACCTGGACGTCGATCCGCGACAGATGCCAATACCCCGTCACAAGTCCCCCGCCGTGATCCAGCAGGACGGCGTTTCCGCGCGTCGTCAAGGTCTCCGCCAGCACGACGACGCCGTCGGCGGGCGCCAGAACCGGCGTCCCTGTCGCTGCCGGATAGTCGAGGCCGCTGTGGTAACCATCCACCATACCGCCATAGGAGCGCCGCCCCCCGTAGTCTGCGGAGACCGGCGGCAAGGTCTGTAGGGGAGCGGAGAGCGGAAGGTCCCAGAGGCGTTGCGGGGATCGGATCGCCCGCCACGGGGCAATGTAGGCCTCTGCGGCGGCCATGACCTCGGGTTCCATCGAGCGGCGCCAGAAGCGGCGTAGCTGCGATGACCTGATAGCCGTAGTTCCCGGGCGTTACCTCGATCGTCAAGGAGAAGTCGACCTCGTTCCCGCCGGAGACCAACTGCACGTCGAGCGGATAGGACCCCGGATCAGCGAGCGCGGAGACCCCCACCGGCACGTAGAGCCGGGTATCGCCATCGCGATAGCACGGCTCGCCCTGACCAAGCGCGTCGACGTGGCAAAACGACAGACTATCCGTCTCAATCATCAGGAATACGGTCCGCCCTCGCACCACCGGCTGAGGTGAGAGCGCGACAGCCCTGACCGGATAGGGCAGGCAGGCATTGACGCCGTGGGTCAGGGAGAACGGTTCCCCGGTCCCGAGGCGCGACATCGGCACGCGGTGCCCGCCAGAACGGCACACCGGCATCGAGCAGCACGTCCGGCGGGACCGCCAAGCCCCCGGCGATGGCGATCGCCGAGCGGACCAGCCGATCCGAGCCCCGGAAGGCGAAGACGGTTGACAAGTCGCCTGCGCCCAACAGCGCTTGCGCCGCCGCCACGTGGGCCGGCGGGAGGCCCGTCCGGTCGAGCCAGCAGCGCATCCACGCGGGATCGGGTGCCGGAGGCCCGTCGGGCACCTGCGCCAGGGCTGGGCCGACTGCTACCAACGCCCCGAGCACCGCGAGTGCCACCGCGAGATACCTCGCGGCTCGCGTGATGGCTGCGCCCCGCCGAAGACCCCCACTTGGCCGATCCGTTCGTCTGGTTACCGGCTCGAACACAATAGTCGCTCCATCAGAAGCCCCGCCTCGTGGGCTTTCAGGCGTAGCCACTAGATCAGCCGGCGCTCTCGTTGGTACTTCGTATCCACGGCCCAGCCGTAGAGCGCCGCCACTAAGGCAGTTGTGAGCGGGATCAGGGGCAGCAAGGCAAGATAGCCGGTCGCGGCCACGCTCACCAGCCCTGCCCCAAGCCCCACAGAGACACCGATGCGCAACCACTTGCGCAGGAAGAAACCGGGGGGCGCCAGGCGGTGAACGTCGACAAAGTGCTCTTCCATCCGGCGCAACTGCCCTTCCTGGTACTGGCGCTGGGCCCGGGAGCCGGGCAGCTCCGCGAACTCCTCCTCCAGGCGGCTCAGTGTGTGCTGATAGCCCTGACAGACCTCACAGCTCTCCGAGGACTCCCGGACGCGGTTTGCCACCTTCAGCACATCATCGATCCGGTACTTGGCCCACTGCTTGGCCGTGAAGGCCTCCCGGTGCCCGTCGACGGCTGCCGTCAGCTTCCGGTACCAGATCTCATCCTTGTACATGCTGTTCCCCCGCGCAGATGACCGACGCCACGTTCACACGGGGGATTCTACCCCTGAGGCGTCAGGAATGCAATCGTACGGCCGAGGGGGATGCATGTCAGGATAGGGGCAGACACCTCGCTCCGGTGGACCGCGGGCGAGACCATTGGGCGTTCCCCCCTCTCAGTGCCTGGCACTTCCCGCCGTCTGCGGCGGAGTGCCTGGCACTTGGCCACAAGTCTACCCCGTCCTGGGATGGCCATCGGATGCCGGATGCGTCGTCGGTCGCGTTCCACACCTCTACGGCGCGTAGAGCGCTTCGACGTCCACCTCGGTGCCCCAGATACGCTCGCCGTCGAGGTCGATCCAGCTCCCGGTCTGCACGAGCGTGAGCCGATCGTCGGGTATGTCCTGGAAGTGAACCCCGTTCGCTACGATGGTCGCGGGGCCGTAGGCGGGCTTCTTGATGTACGCCGCCAGGGCCGCAACCCGAGCCCGCGCCACCGTCACGTCCTGCGCCACCACCCGAGACAGATCCTTGCTCGCGATGCCGAAGTCGGCGTCCTCAACGGAGACTCCGGTAGCCGTGAGTTGGCTGGCCTCACCGATCGAGAAGCCCTTGTCGCCCAGGTTGACCATACGGATGTCGCTCACCGCGACCTGCGTGCCACTGACGTCGATGCCGTCGGCCCCGATGTCGTGGAACGACGATCTTACGACGTCGCCCTGCGAGAAGTCCGAGTCGAAAGCATCTGAGAAGGTCGAGGCGAACTCGGTGTCGGCAAAGTGGAAGGTCGTTCGGATCGTATTCAGCCCGTCCTCGGCTTGGGTGCCCAGGATGCGGCAGTGGTCGAGCGAGATCGGGCTCTGGTAGAACGTAATGCCGCCGGTCACCGTCCACCCCGGCAGCGAGACCGCGACCGTCTTCTCGACCGTCACGTAAGCCCACGTCGATGGTGCGCCGGCATCAAGGACGACGATACCGTGCCAAAGATCCTCCGACGGTCCGAGCACGATTGGAGCGTCCTCGGTGCCATCGAACTGTAGCGGGCCGCGCGCCAGCAGATAGGCGTCGGGCTCGAACCGGAGGGTCGTGCCCGGAACGAGTCGCAGCCCGTAACCCTCCGGGAGGATCAAGCCGCCGCTCACGGCGTGCGTACCTGCCGGCATCGTCAGCGTCCGCGCCGCCGTGTCGTCGATCTGCAGGTAGGGATGTGCCGCCAGCGCCTGCTCAACCGTCGGCGCGGTTGGCAGCGCACCTTGCACAATAGGGGGATAGGAGGCCATCACCGGGCGGGTCACGGTCTCGCTGAGCCCCCACACCCGGGTCACCAGTTGGACGGATGCCGTCTCGGCTTCCGGAGGCAGCACTGCCGACGTACGTAGCCGTGCGTAGGGCATAAACTCCGCATCGGACGACAGAGCCTTGAGGACCACGTCGCCGGCGGCATCTACAGGGCCAACCAGTTCATCGACGGCGCCTGGCGTGGCCCACGATGCATCAGCCGGGAACCAGTCCCCATCGACGAACACACCATCGATCTGCACGGGAAGCCCCAGCAAGTTGCCGACGTCGAGCACCAGCGTGTCGGTCGGGACGTCCGCCGGGCGGTAAGCATACACCATCTGGGGCGGACTCAGCCAATCACGGAGTGATGACGCCCGCTCCGCCAGCGCATCCCATGGCGCGTCGAGCACCCCGCCCCCGTCGGGCGTGGTCACGCCGCCAAACTCGGGCAGCAAGCTCGCACGCACGGACGCCAGATCGCCGCCTACGTCCTGCTGGAGTGCCGCGAGGTAAGCCGGATCGGTGTAGGCTGCCAGCGCCTGAGCGTAGGCACGGCGAAGCCGGTCATCGCCGTAGGCCAGGAGCTCCCGGCGCCCGGCAAGCTCCGCCACATCCACAACGGCGCTCTCTCCCAGAGCTTGCGCATCAAAGGCGATGGGCTCCAGCCGTGTCGTCAGCGGGTTATAGTAGAAGCGCAGGTTGTGCCAATCGAGCGCATGGTTCGCCCCCCAGAGGTCGGCGAGCGCCCAGAAGCGCGCCATCCGGTCGATATCGAAGACCTCGGAGGCCGGCAATTCCCCCGCCCACCAGGCGCGCAGCTTGCCCACCGCCGCATCACGGGCCGCGGATAGCGTCGGGCTCGCGGCGACACCGCCCGAGTCGAATTCGTCGATGAGGTGAAACTCGGTGATACCCGGCGGCGTGACAAAGTCGTTGTCGTAGGCCGCCCAGGTCTCCCACAGTAAGTCCTCGTTGTAGCGGATGATCACGCTCTCGCGGCGCCGCTGCGACTCCAGGAGCTCCTTGGCAAAGCCCTCCTCCACGGCGTAGACGCCCATCGTCTGCCCGTTCTGGACGACATGCGCGAAACTGTACCCGACCGTGAGGACGTCCTCGCGCCTCAAGGCCTGCATAAAAGCCCACTCATTGGCATAAGTGCGGGTCGAGGGATCCTGAATCGAGAAGACGCTCATTCCCATCACAGCGTCACCGCCCTGTACCTCGATGCGATAGGACCACTTGTCGTGCGCGAAATGGTCGCCCCAGTCGCCCTTCAGGCGAAGCTGCACCTGCACGGGATCGCCATCGCCAACACGGACGGTAGCGGGGACGAAGTCCGCATTGGTGGCCAGCAGGATCCAGTTCTTGAGTGCTTCCTCGCGCTTCGCCTCGATCTTGGCAAAGTCGTCGGGCGCGATGTCGATGTAGAGGGTCGGAAGGGTATCCCCGGCCTCCGGCGAGGTCGGCGTTGCGGTCGGCACCGGCACGGGCGTCGGCGCAAGGGCGGTGGCGGTCGCGGGCGCCTGCGCCCCGACCATCAGGTCTGGAGCCGCATCGGGACGCCCGGCGCGGGCGAGCAACCATCCGCCGGCGAAGGCAAGCACGACCAACGTGATCCACCCTATGCGCTGCACGGGTCCGCCGGCGCGCGCGCCGCCCATCTTGTGCCGCGGACCTTCGTCGCTCTCCGTACCCATCTCGCAAGACCCCCCTACAGATCCGGCGCGGCCATCGCGCCGTGGACATACTTTGAGAAGCGATCGACGCGAGCCGGAAGGCACGAAACCGCAGCGCTCAGACGCTGCATCGACGCCGTTGTCACAGGCGCCTTGAGCTCGACGATCACGACGTCCTCCGTCCACGCCCGGCGGCGTAGATTCGGCCGACCCGACACGCGCTGATCGTAGGTCGCCAGACCGGTATCGACCGTCAGCCGCAGCTCACCATCCGGGGTCGCGTAGTAGGCGCGGCGGTAGCTATTGATCAGGATCGGCGCCGGGAATCGCGAGAGCCAGTCGACGCCTGCACCGCCAAGGACAGCACACAGGTCGCGATCGAAGGTGGACCACAAGGCCGTGGAGAGATCGAGAGCGCAGGCCATTGGCACGACCTCCTTCCACCCGGCACTTCCCTGCCGCTGCTTCAGCTCGAACTGGGCCTCCCCAATGCGATCGAGATCCGGACCGTACCAGCGCAGGCGCAGCTTGGCACGCTCGGCTATACCCGCCAGGTTGGCATTGAGCCCCGCGTAGTCAAGGGTGTCGAAGTAGAGGTTATTGACGCGGCGCGGAGGATAGGTACGGCGCCAGTGGGCCGGATGCAATCGCACCCACGCGTCGACCTCGTCGAGCAGGCTCGCCGGAACGGGAATCTTGGCCTCAATCCTGGGCGATGTCGTCAGGATGGCCGCACACCGGACTGCAGCGGAACACGTCATGGCTGCATCCCCGCGTCCACAGAAACCCTGACCACATCGTTGAGTCCCCATAGCCGCGTCGTCAGAACCAGGCCTCCAAGCCCCGGATCGACTGTTTCGGGCAGCGCCGCCGGCGGCACGCTGATGGCGACCTCGACCGGATCGGCGCCCACCTGCGCCCTCAGCACGACGGCACCGGCGCCATCGACCAGGCCGTCGCCGGTTGCCCACGCGGGATCGAGCGTCAGGCTGCCTTGCTCCCCGAAGTCGAGCCCACTCACCTCCACAGGAAAGGGAAGCACAGCGCGTAGCTGCAGACGAATGACGCCTGTGTCCCCCGTCGCCGTGGCGACAAGGGTGCGCGCTGGACGCAACTCGGCCAGGATCGTCGCTTGATGCTTCGCCAGTTCGGCCTCCAGGGCACCCGGCGCCCCGCCCAGCGCCACATAGAGGGCATCCATCTGGTCCAAGGGCACGGTGGAACCAGGATACCCTTGCGGCGCGACCACAGATAGGCGGCGGGCCACGGCGCTTTGGATTTGCGCGTCGTCGCTGAAGCTCGGCGGCAGCGGCGTGCTCACGTCGTAGCGCCATCCGGCGCTGGTGGGATGCAGCATTCCGGTGGTCGGATCGTAGATGAGGTAAAGGGTCTGCCAGTCCGGCGACAGCCCGCCATACCAAAGCGCCGTCGCCGCGATGAGCTGCCCCATCTCATCCGGATCGAGCACCTCCCTCGGAGCCACCTCTCCCCGCTCCAGCCTCGCCAGAAGCTGAACAACACCCGCACTCGTAGCCTGAGCCTCGAGCGTACTCGTAGCCGGAGCTACGAGCGTGGCCCCGGTTACCTGATCGGTCGCATCGAGCGACGTCAGCGTCACGTCGGCGTAAGCAAAGCCGGCGTCCGGCCCGACAAACCCGTCGGTGGGCAATCGGCGGGCATCAAACGACACCAGGATGCTGCCCGGCGACACCGCCGGATCCGCCGACAGTGCCTCTGCCATCGACGTTTCCATCGCGTAGATACCCCAGCCGCTGCCGTTCACCACGAGGTGCACAAAACGGAGTTCCGGCACCGGCAGGCCTGCGGCGTCGAGCGACCGGAGAAACCCCACGCCCAGCACACTCTCGGCGCCGGCGGGTCGGAACGTCGCGTGCCGGATACCCAGGAGCCCCTCGCCTTCCGCCATAGTGACCTCGAAGGGCGGCGTACCCGGCCGCGCGCCGCTCCACCGGTGAGGACACAACGTTGCCGGGCCCAACTCCCCGGAAGTCCCTATCTCCGCAAGGACACAGTCCTGCGGGGTCACCACGCCCTCACCCGCCGACAGGCGGTCCTGCGCAGCCCGCCACTGTTGATAGGCCGTGAAATCGACGCTCAGATTCACGGTGGGCATGGTCCTGCGCGCGCGCCAGGCAGCCAGCGCCAGGCGCGGGTGCCGAACGACGAGGTTAAGTGAAGATGCCGGTGGTCGCGGCCGGCCCATCACGCCTACGGCAATCGCGAGCGTGAGAACCACAATCACACCGCCGACCCACCACCCCGCCCTACCGGCAGCCGGTTTCTTGGCCACGCCCGCTTTCGTGATACGCACTCAGTCCCCCAGCACGTGCTCCTGCTGGAGCAGGCTGATCTCCGCCGCAGCAAAGGACGTCTTGAGATCGGCAACGAGGTCGTTCACCGTCTGCGGGTCGGGGCAGGAAATGTAGTACGTAAGCTGGAGCGTGCCGTCACGGCTGTCGAGGCGGCGGAAGTCGACCACGTCGACGTGGCTGAGCAGGCAGGCGTTCACCTGGCTGAGCGAGGCCGAGCCATCGTCATTCACCAGCACGTTGAGATAGAGATTGTGAGGCTGCGTCTTGCGCCCCAGGACCAGCCTCACGGCCATGTACGCCATCAGCACGGCCACACCGACCACGGTCACCCAGCGCTGCTCGGCGCCCACGCCCAGCCCGATGGCGATGGCAATGAAGAGGAACATCAGCTCCTCGGGTTCCTTGATCGCCGTCCTGAAGCGCACGATGGAGAGCGCGCCCACCAGCCCCAGGGAGAGGGCGAGCGACGACTTCACGATCGCGATGACGATCCCCGTGGTTACCGTGAGGATCGGCATCAGGGTCGCCAGCTTCCGCCGGTTCGTGATCGCCTGGCCGTAGGCCTGGTAATACCACGCCACGATCAGGCTCAAGGCCAGCCCCAAGAGCATATCGACGGCGAAGGTTGCCAGGGAGGCGGGTGGAAAAGCAATCAACTGATCTATGGGCATAATCTACCGTCCCGGAGAATCTGAGATGAGAGCGCGCAAGGCACACATTATAGCACGTCCGCCGCGTTCAGCCGCGCTGTCGTCGCACCATTGACACTTCTCTGAACGGGATCATACTCGCTGGCATAGGTTGAGACACTTTAGTAAGGAGAGAACCAACATGCCAAGCTGTCACGATATGAAACTGGGTGAGGTGTATGTCTGTGAGGAGTGCGGACTGGAACTCAAGGTCATCAAGGAGTGCCAGGAGTGCGGCGAGGACGCCGATTCCTGTGGATGTACGGAGCATTGCGACTTCTCGTGCTGCGGCGAGGAGATGAAGCTCAAGCAGTAGCCGGTGCACCCGGACGCGGTATGCAAGACGCGGCGACGTCCTGTCGGCAGGCTCACGGCGCCCTCAGTTGCCGCAGGAAGCAGGTGACGCGGAAGCCGCGCTGCGATGGGTTAAGCGCGCCCGGCGTGACGACGGTCGCGACGCCGTAGCACTGAGCGTCCCCGGACGCACAGGCGGGCGGATCGACGATCCAGCCTTCAAGCGCGTCGTTGCTGCCCGTGCCGGTGAAGACCGCGCCGTCGTCGGCGCCCAGGTGGCTGAACGGGCTGTCAAAGGTCACACCGTCGCGCAGCACGCCGAAGGTCGCCGGCGTCGTGAGATGCCCCTCGGCGACGAAGTCGACCCCCACGTCATCATCGAGCGCCGACGTAGATCCGGGCGCCAGCAGCACCACGTTGTCGTCGGCCGTGCCGATGCCGAAGCCCGGGTCCGTCGTCGTGTCGAGGGCACCGTTTCCCACGTAGAAGATCATAACGCCGTCGCGAGCATCCAGGTCATCGGTGGGGAAGGATGCCGCGTTAACCGGGCTCTCAGTCGCCGCAATCAGGATGACGGTCCCGCAGGGGACAGAGGCCAGTGCCTCCGTCTCGGGCAGTATTAGCGACCCCTCGGTCGTGTCTGTCTTGGTGGCATTGTCGGTGATGCGCCACCCCCGCAGATCCTGCCCGCCCGGCGCGCGGACCAGGAGTTCGATCCAGTCGCCCTCCAACGGCGCCTGGCCAAGCGAGGGGTAGCGCGTGCCGTCGTCATTGATCCACAGCTCGTTGACGATCACGGAATCCGGCGCCGGCGTGTCGCGAGAGGTGCGGGGCCGAAAGGAGACCGTGAGCGATAGCGGGCTCGTCATGGTCAGACGGATCTCACTCGCGCGCGGCGCAGCATCGATGGCAGGCAAGGACATCCATTCACCGACCTCGTAGCCATCCTCAGGCACCGCCACGACATCCACCGCCGTCTGGCGCGCGTACCACCCATCCCACGTCGCCCCATCCGGCGCGATGCGCGTGCCGTTGACGTAGAGGGTTCCTGCGTCGGGCGGCGTGATCGCGACATGCAGCGTCGTGTCGATGGATGCCTCCTCGGCCACCGCCAGGGTCCGCTCGTCGAGAAAGGTCGAAAACGCCTGGACTTCGTCCTCCCACGTCCGCACACCCGTCCACCGGCCGCGCTCCTGCGCGTAGTCCTCCGAAAGCGGAGCTGAGAACGTGGCCATCTGGCGCTCGACCGCGGCAGGCAGCAGCGACGTATTGAGCAGATCGGCCAGCCGCGTCGTGTAGCGCTGCCGGTAGATAGGATTGGCCATCAACGCGCGATGAATCGCGACGAGCTGCGGCTCTTGCGCGACCTCACCGGCCGACCCACCCTCGAAGGACCAGAACCAGCGCCCACCCTGCGGCTGGACGGCGATCAGGCTGCCCGCGGGCAGGTCGAAGAAGCGGGAAAGAATGGCGAAGTCGATGAGGTTCGCAATGTCGACGCGGGCGGCCACCTCGGCATAGGCTGCATCTTCGGAGAGATCGCTACTCTCCACCCGATCCATGAACGCCTTCCAGTCCGCCTTCGAGCCATCGCGCGCGTCGCCCTCCTGCACGACATCGGCATCGCGGATGCCCAAGGCATCCGCCAGGTAGAAACGATCGATGCGCTCGGTCAGCCGGTAGATGCCCCACGAGCTACCGTTCAGGAAGAGCAGGACGAAGCGCCCCTGCGCCGCGGGGAGGCCCAACTCGCGGCAGAGCTCCGTCACCGTCTGATCGCGCAACAAAGACCAGTTCATAGCGCCGGTCGCCGCATGATCGCCCGCCTGAAGCAGAAGCCGCTTATAGCTCCCCCCATCGGCCGCCTGCTCCGGGGAGTCCGGAAAAAGAGAGGTATCGAGCCGCGCCTGACCATACTCCTGGCGGAAGTAGAGACGGAGCGTCTGTTTTAGCGCACTGAGGGGTTCGCGCCCATCGATTCTCACGCCGGCAGGCAGCGCCCACGTCGTGCCGCCCAGGAAGCCGGTGACGTGGGCGGGTCGTTCCCACGCCTGGCCACGCCACGACGGGTTTGCGAGTAGCCCACCCTCCTTACCCCACAGGTCAGCGGGCTCGGCGATGACGGAGACCACAGGGAGCGCGGGCGACAGGCCGACGGCGTACGAGGCGCTCACGACCGGGCCGGCCGCGTCGCCGTCGATCTCGACGGCGCGCACAATGTGGACGCCGGGGGAAACGACTCCGAGGCGGACGGGGCGGGTGTAGAGCGTGCCTACGGTGGCGGACGGCATGGTGCCGTCGAGTGTGTAAATCACGCGTCCGCCCGGCTCGGCGGGACGCAGCACCAGCCCGACATCGCGCGCGTAGACACCGGGCGGCGGAGACAACGTGACCGTGCCTCCCACGGTACCCGCATCCGAACGCGCGGCCTGGCGGGAAAGGCCCTCGGCGGCGAAGAGAAGCACGGCGCCGGCAGCCACCAACCCCACGAGCGCCAGCGCTCTTCGTAGCGTAGAGCTCATCGCGTGATACCCCACGCGGGCTCACACCCCATGGGCCGCGTCATCATCGCACTGCCAACGACTGGAGGACGACCCGGCCATCTGCCTGTGGCGCGCCCGATCCGTCGCGCGGTACCAGGCGCTCGCCGCTCTCCAGCAGGTAGAGGCCCACGGCGAGCGTGTAGTCGCCCCTGGCGACGTCGTCCGGTAAGGTCAGGAGGTGCTCGTCTCGGACGTACTCGCCCGGCGTCCAGCCGTCGGTCGGATAGAAGCCGTAGACCGGCACGCCGTCATCCTGGGTCACCAGCTTGCCGTCGCCATCAAGGAGGTGAATGAAGACCCGATAGCTCCCGGCGACCGGCCTGTCGGCCGAAAACAGTAGTGCTACGCGAAACGACGCGCCAACCGCGACACGTTCCGGCGCATCATAACCCAGGAGCTCGATCTCATCGGAGGCGCCCTCGCCGGTGCCGGGCCCGGTGAAGACGTAGCTCACGTCCCGGTCCATCGGGATAGGCGTCGCGCTCGCATCCGGCGGATGGAGCAGCTCGGTGAGGGTCACAACATCCTGGATCTCATCTCCCGCTGCCAGATAGGGCACGGGTCTGCCATTGGGCTCCACCAACTCGACGGTGACCCGGTACCAGCCCTGGGGCAGGTCGTCCGGCGGCGCCAGGACATAGCGCGCCGTCAGACGGGCGTCGGCCAGCGGGGCGATGCCGGACGGCGCGAGGCGGGCTTCGCTCTGTGCCCAGGTCTTGCCGGTGCCGGCCTCGACCAGCCGAACCGTGACGCGCAACGGTGCGGCGTCGCGTCCCGGCACGTCATCCCAGAAAAGGGTCAGATCAACCGGCTCGCCAGGCGTCACCCGCGGGCCGGCAACCCGGAAAGCGCGCAGCGCGACCGCCTCGCTGAGGAACTGCCCGGTGATCTCTGTGGTGCCACCGGCATCGAAAGGCGAGGGCGTGTAGGCAAAGAGCGTCGCTGTGCCTCCCGCCAGCCCTGGCGCAGGCCACGCAGTCAGCCATCGGTAGTGGTCCGCAAACCAAGGCTGCGCGACCGCGCCGTCCCAGGCCACGCCGCCCGTTGCAAGGACGTAATCGGGGCGGGCCGCGTCGAGCGCAGCAAGCACGTCGTATGCGTCGACCGTCACCGGCAGCGCGATGGCCTCTCGCCCCGCGAAACAGCCCTCGGTTCCTGCGGGCACGGCCACGCTCTCCTGGGGTAGCGCCTGGGCGTCGAGCCAGGCGGCGACCGCGCCAAAATCCGGGGTGCCCGAGCAGCCGGGTGAGCAGCTCGTCGCACCCACCACCAGCAAGGAGGCGCCGAGCAACGCCACGACGGCCCGCACGAGGAGCGGGCGGATCAGGGCTCGGAGGGGTACAAAGGTGTTCACACGGCGCATTCTACCGCTCCAGGGCATTCCAAGCAAGACGCTCGCTCCCGCGGAACTTGACGCCTCAGGTCCCGGGCGCGGCAGGGTACCGGTGCCGGGGACTTTCCGCAGTCCCCGGCACCTGGAGGTCCGGCCCCGTTCGCCCGCTGGACTCGTTGCAGGGGGGCCAGGCAACAGCGCCTCGGTTGCATTCCAACCTGGGGGCAACAACAGCAGTTATGGCCCTGGCATCCCGCCGATGCAGTCCTCGGCTGAGGGCCAAAACTGCCAAGGCACATTTCACAACGGGCGATACTCGTGTGCTTGCGGCAACAGCACCCCTTTCAGATGACTTCGCCCCCGTTGTGAAATGTTAGTCTGTGAGAGGCAGGTGAGAGAGGACTTGAGGCGAGGGAAGGGCTAAGCTAGCAGCACTGGGCACAGCCTGAGGCCGAAGGAGCTGTCTTCGGCCGCGGGCCGGGCCTGGCTGGCACACCAGAGGTTGCCCCAGGCGGAGCAACTCATCCTCAGACAGCTGCTCGCACGCGTCGATTTCCCAGAGAAGCAGATCCATGTCGTCGACAGCGAGATCCCACGTTCTGTGCATGGCAATCGTCGCACCAGGTGTGCCATTCTTGAGGGCCACGCGGATAGCGCACCAGGTTTGGTCGACCTCACCGATCACGTTCTCCGGGATGGAGATCGTCTAGGCATACGGAAGACTGCGTTTGTCGGTCGGATGCTCGCTCGATGCACCATCCCAGAATGGTTCTAGGATCGGTTCTGCCTCGTTGCTGGGTACGATGGTCATCGTCACTCCTCAGTTTGTCAGGATCCCCAACGAAATCATACAAGGGCACACCTGAGCCGCACGATGTCTGCACGAGGTCAACGTGCATATCGATGATCTGGCGGGGACCCGGAAGCTGAGGGAAGCGTGAGATCAGATCGGCCCAATCGTCATCCTGTGCATGGACCGATCGGGCGTGCCCATACAAACGCAAGATAAGTGGGTCACCCTCGAATGCGCAGAACATCAGTGTCATTCGTTCGTTCTCGATCAAATGCGCCGCGGTCTCGTTTCCGCTGCCGGTTAGGTTTAGCCAAGCTACGCGGTTGTCGCCCAGGACCCGTAACGTATCCAGCCCCTTCGGTGATACGTTGACCCTCCCGTCTACGGCGGCTGTTCCCACGAAGTAGATCCTCTGTCGTCCGATGAATTCCTTCAGCTCGTCGTTCATTGCTGCGTAACGTTGACCCATCGTTATTACCTCCAAGTGATCGTCGCTGTTCATATCTGGCGACCCAACTAGAGCTTCGTTCTCGATGCAGTCCAAGCTGCTGGTGCTACCTATTCCCGGCGCGGCGGGGGTGTTCCAACTTCGGGGCGACACCAGCGGTTAAGGCAGTGCGAATCCTGTGAGGATTCTGTAAGAGTCCGGTTCCCGATCAGTTCTAGAGGACTGGGCAAAACAGCATGACATCATCTACATACCATTTGCCCGGAAGATATTCTGCCGACTCTAATGGGGTTGACAGATCTCACCATACTTGATTAACTGGCAGTAGAAACCTGGTACCACTGCTGCATGTGAATCACTCTCTGTCCGTAAGCGGCTTCGCTATGAAGACTAGAGTGACCCCCATTGTCAAGACCAGGAAACGCGATACAGAAGGTGATGAGAAGGAGGTTCCCATGAGAGTACTTCTTCTTGGTGGAACGGGCGCCTTTGGGAAAAGTGCAGCAGCTCTCCTTGCCCGTGAGATAGAGATCACCGAGATAGCGGTTGCTAGCAGGCATCTCGATACCGCACAACGAACCGCATCAAATATCGGTGACAAAGCGCGCGCAGTGTGCGTTGACATCAAAGATCTGACCAAGCTTTCGTCTATCGCAAGTGATTACGATATCATCGTTAATGCTGCCGGACCCACGTCTGAAACACAGTTACCCGCGATCCGGGCGGCTATTGAAGCGGGTGTCCACTACTGCGATCTGGGTATTCTCGGGCGAACTGCAGAAAAAGCACTCAAACTGAACTCACAGGCGCAGGCGAAAGGTGTGACCGCCATCATCGGTACCGGCTGGTGTGCTATTCGTAGTCTGATGACAGTGCACGCCGCACACCAACTTGACGAAATCGACGAGTTGTTCGCCTGCTTTCAATTCGACTATTCCCCAGGAGGATTCTTCTCGCCTGGGAATTTCCTCGCCAGGGTGCACAAGCACGGTCGCGTAGAAACCAGCGCTGTAGATATCATGGAAAGTGCACGCGGTCCGGTCAAGATATATCGAGCAGGGAACTGGCTCTCTATCGAACCGATCGAAGGTCCAATGGAGATCTTTCATCCGGCGGGGACCATGATCACCGCCTATCCTTTGGATGCCTCGGAGGCGGTAACCTTACCTGATTACCTGCCTGGGGTGAGAAACATATCCGTCTTGATGAGCTTCGTCCCGCCTCCTCTTAACGAGCTCATATTGCAGCATGGCCACCGGATGGTGAAAGATGAAATTGATCCGGCCAGTGCAATCGTGGCATTCTATGAAGCAGCTTTGGCGGACAAGGAATGCTGGCTCGCAACTCCACACGGTTATCCTGGCGGGTGGTGGATGTGGGCTGGTGTGACAGGGCGGAAGAACGGGCGGAAAGCACGATATCTGTGCTGGCCGGCAATGTTTCTGGATTGGACAAGCGTTCCCCTCATAATCGTAGCTCTGCGTATTCTAAGGGGGGAAGTATCTATGCACGGAGTCCTGCCACCTGAGGCGTGTTTTGAGCTTGAATCTTTCTTCGAGGAGGTAGCTAAGTATGTGGGCGAAGAACACCGTGGGAAACCCCTGTTGATCGAGCGCTTTGACTGGCTGGAATAGAAGGTGCATATCCGCTAGATCACACAGTCTTATGGGCCGCTGTCGCTGTGCGGACAGCCTGCGCGCTTCAAAGCTGTGAATTGTGTCCAAGACCACTTTGGCCCTGGTGTCTCACCGATGCAGCATTTGTTCGCGGGCCAAAGCTGCCCAGGCGTATTTCAGAACGGACGGCGCCCGTGGGGCCGCGCTAGTAGCACACCTCCAGATGCCTCCCCCTAACATAGGCGCGCCACAGCACCTCAGACCTGCTGCCGAAATGGCGAAATGGGGTAAGCTAGGTTCAGGGATTCGCAGCAAGGGAGGGCATACCGATGAAAGCAGTGCGTATACACGAGTTTGGCGGGCCGGAAATGATGGTCTACGAGGAGGTCGAGACGCCCTCGCCGGGACCCGGCGAGGTGCTCGTCAAGATCGAGGCGGCAGGCGTGAACTACGTCGACATCTATCGTCGCAGGGGAAGCTACAAAGGATCGTTGCCCTTCACGGAGGGCGAGGAGGCCGCCGGGCGCGTGACGGAGGTCGGACCCGGTGTAACCGCCGTCCGCTCGGGCGATCTCGTGGCCTACGGGACGTCCCGCGGGAGCTATGCAGAGTTCGCCGTCGTCCCCGAGGCAAAGCTTGCCGTGGTGCCCGAGGGCATCGACGCGCGGCAGGCGGCTGCGGTGATCCTGCAGGGTATGACCGCACACTACCTGGCCACCAGCACCTACCCGCTGAAGAAGGGTGAGGTGGCGCTGATCCACGCTGCGGCCGGCGGCGTCGGGGGGCTGCTGGTGCAGATCGCGAAGCGCCGGGGTGCCGTCGTCTTCGCAACATGCTCTTCCGAGCCAAAGGCCGAACGAGTCCGGGGTCTGGGCGCCGACAAGGTCATCATCTACTCGCAGACCGACTTCGAGGCGGAGGTCAGGCGGCTCACGGAAAGTGCCGGAGTCGACGTGGTCTACGACGGCGTGGGCCAAGCCACCTTTATGAGTAGCCTCAACTGCCTGCACCGCCGCGGCATGATGGTACTCTTCGGCGCAGCAAGCGGACCGGTGGCACCGCTGGATCCCCAGGTACTCAACCACAAGGGATCGCTCTACTTGACGCGCCCCACCCTCGGGGACTACGTGGCGACGCACGCTGAGCTGCAACAGCGGGCGACCGATCTCTTCACGTGGATGGCCGCCGGGGAGCTCGACGTACCCATCGACCGTGAGTTTCCGCTGCGAGAGGCGGCTGCGGCACACCGATACATGGAAGACCGCCGCACGATGGGGAAGCTGCTGCTGATTCCGTAGGCAGGTCCGTCGCTCTCGAAGAAGACCTTTGAGCTTTGCCCGTCGACAAGGTGTCTGCTCGACAAGGAAAGCTCAAAGGTCTCGGATCTCACTCGACCTTGTAGAGCGTGGCCCAATGCCCCCGCATCCGGAAGCGGCGCATCCGGCTGAGCACCTGCTCGGTGTACTTGCCGGCCACCTCGACGAGCGTGCGGTCTTTCTGGATGTCGATGGCGCCGATGCTCTTGCCGGGAATATCGGCCTCGCCGGCGATGGAGCCCACGACGTCGCGGGGGCGCACGCCCTGCGCCTCGCCCAGGTCCATCGCGAGCCGCACCATGCCGCCGCTGTTCTGTGAGCTGTCACGGCGGCGACGGCTGCTGTGCCCACCGGCTGACGAGGTCCGCGGGCTCATGCCCTGCTGTCTCCGTGAGGATTCCCGCACCTCCGCGACCGGCTCGATGGGCAGCGTCGGCTCGCCTGCCCGCGCGAGTTGGATCGCCGCCGCGGCGACGGTCTCGGGCGCGAAGCCAAGATCGGTGAGCTGGGCCACCAGACCGTGCTCCGACTCCTGGATCTGCGTCACTGCCTGGAGCATCGTCTGCAGGAATTTGGCATCCCGGTGAGCGCGAACGCGCTCCTCTGACGGCACCTCGGCGCGGTCGATCGACTGACGGGTGAACACCTCAATGTCGCGCAGGCGGCGGCTCTCACGCGGCGTGAGCAGCGTCAGGGCGATGCCCGCCTTGCCGGCGCGCCCCGTCCGCCCGATCCGGTGCACGTAGGCCTCGGGATCCGAAGGGACGTCGAAGTTGATGACGTGCGAGATGTCCTCGATGTCCAACCCGCGGGCCGCTACATCGGTGGCCACCAGGATCCGGATCTGACCCTCGCGGAAGTGTGCCATTACCCGCTCGCGTGCAACCTGCGGCATGTCGCCGTGGAGCGCCTCGACAGGGACGCCACGGGCAAAGAGATCCTCGGCGAGCTTGGCCGTTCCCACCTTCGTGCGGCTAAAGATCAAGACTCGCGTCGCCTCTTCCACCTCCAAGAGACGTGTCAGCGCGGCGAGCTTGTCGCTCTCGTAGACCAGGTAGTAGCGCTGCTGCGTCGTCTCCAGCGTCACCTGTTCGGGATCGACGGCGATGGTCTCGGGCGTATGCATATAGCGCTCGGCCAGGTTACGAATCGGCCTCGGCAGCGTCGCCGAGAAAAGCGCCGTCTGGCGTGTCTCAGGCGTCTCGCTGAGGATGGCCTCCATATCCTCGATGAAGCCCATAGACAGCATCTCATCGGCCTCGTCCAGCACCACCGTGCGCACCGCATCCAGGTGAAGGACACCCTTCCGGATAAGATCGAGCATCCGCCCGGGCGTTCCCACCACGACGTCGACGCCCCGCTCCAGCCGCCGGATCTGGCGGTCGTAGGACTGACCGCCGTAGATGGCCAGCACGCTGACGTGGCGGTGTTGGCCGTAGTCACGGAAGGCCCTGGCGACCTGCATCGCCAACTCCCGTGTGGGTTCTACGACGAGCCCCTGCACGCCTCGCACATCCGCCTCAAGGCGGTGCAACATCGGCAGCGCGAAAGCCGCCGTCTTCCCGGTACCCGTCTGGGCCTGGCCCAGGACATCGCGTCCGGCCAGCATCGCCGGGATCGCCTTGTCCTGGATCGGGGTCGGTGTCTCGTACTCCAATTCGTCCACGGCCTGCAGCAACAGCGGGTGCAGGTCAAAAGCCTGAAATGCTTCACTCATCTCGTGCGCTCACTTCCCAAGAAAAGAGGCTCTGCCAACCGGCAGAGCCTCGCTTGATTCTGACTATCTCAAAACAGGTGTATCTGCAGCACCTATTATACCACGTCCGCGGCGTTTGCCATGAACCTTGCGAAGATTCCGGGATCTTCGCAGGGTTGAAGCCCGAGAGCCTACCGGGGCCACGCCGAGGCCAGCTCGTGGACGACGAGGGAGCGCACCGCGGCATCGCCACCCACGGCGTAGATGCTGAGGCCATGCTCGTCGGCGGGTGCGATCACGCCGAGCGGCAGCGCCACCTGACCGTCGTTGCCGAAGATCTCAATCGACGTCCGGTCGACCAGGATCTGCAGCCGGATGCAGCCATCGATCGTCGGCAAGGGCACCGTGCGCCCCTCACAGATCAGGGCAGCCTCGGCAACGTCATAGCGCACCGGGATGCCATGGATCTCGAGGCCAACCTCGCTCGCGGCGCCGACCGCGAACTCGGCGCGGATGTCGAGAAGATCTCCCTTCACGCCTACCGGTAGGGGGTCGCCAGGCTGCATGGCCTGCTCCGGCCAGCAGCGCGACTCGCGATGCAGCAGCGACACCTCGCGCACCGGTTGGCTGAAGAGCCGCACGCCCTCGGGCGTCGTGCGGAGCGTTAGCTCGCAGGGGAAGGTCATCGACTGGTTGAAGGGCATACCCGGCAGATTGACGCGTAGCCAGGCGATCTGGATCCGCCGCCCGTCGATGTCCGGGATGTCGCTCCAGGTCTGGGCCGCATAGGCGTCCCCGCCCCAGTTATAGCGGTGGATTTCCCCCTCGGGCGTGAAGGTCTCGCCGTCGAAGTCGCCCAGGACGTAGCTGCCGTCGGCGCCCCAGAAGAGCCAGCGCGTGTCCGCCGGGTCCCCATCCACCGGCAGCTCGAAGAGGTCCGGGCACTCGGATGCTTCGCCGAGCGTCAGGCGATCCAGCCGCCGCCACGCCTTGAGATCGGGCGACCCGAAGAGCGCGTAGTCATGGCCGTCCAGATAGAGCGCCATCACCCACTGCCCGCTTGGCTTGTGCCGGATCACCTTGGGATCCCGGTTGCTACCCACAATGTGCTCGACCACCGGATTGCCCGCGTACTTGGTCAGCGTCCGACCGCTATCCAGGCTGTAAGCGATGCTCTGGACGAAGGGCTCGCCCGCGGACGTGTAGATGCAGACGAGCGGCGGACGGTCGCCCCCCTGGAACCCCGTCGTGTTGGCCCAGTCGACGACGGCGGAGCCGGAGAACATCGTGCCAAGGGCATCCGGGGCCAGCACGTCGCCGAGCTCCCGCCAGTGGACGAGGTCGGGGCTCACGGCGTGGCCCCAATGCATGTTGCCCCATTTCCAACCGTAGGGGTTGTGCTGGTAGAAGAGGTGGTATTCACCCTCGTAGAAAACCAGACCGTTGGGGTCGTTGTTCCAGCCACGCTGAGAGGAGAAGTGGAATTGGGGCCGCAAGGCCTCGTGGTAGAGACCCTCACGGTCCACGGGCGCGTCGCTCTGGAAAGCTGCATCCAGGAGCCCTGCGGGGTCCTCCATCCCGTCAATGGTGAGCGCCAGGCTGAGCCCGACGAACGGGCCGAGATCGGCGGCGACCCAGAAGTCGGGCTCCCCTTCGGCTAGCTCGATGTCACAGGCCAGGACCTCCTCGCCGTCGGCCTCGATGTGCAGCCGTCGCATCGGCGCATCGTTCCTGACCGGCAGCCTGAGGTAACGCTTCGATACCGCAATGTCTATCCTCTTAGTCACCAGATGCCTCCCCGCAGTCCTACTCCCAGCTCAACACCGGATCCATCAGCTGCTGCGTCAAGCAGTTCACGTAACCCATGTCGGTGATGGCAAAGGCGGGAATAGCAGCCAGCGTGATGAACGACAGAAACATGAACGGCTCGGGCACAGCGCAGCCCAGCGCCTGGGCCTGCGCCAGGACCGTCTGGCGCTGCTTCGAGAACGTCCAGGCGTCCAAATCCGACAGCAATCCCACCAGCGGCAGCTCGATCGACGCCACCACCCGACCGGCATCGACGACCACGATCCCGCCCTGCATGTCGGCAACCGCATTGACGGCGACGGCCATGTCGTCCGGATCGACGCCCATCACCACAATGTTGTGGTTGTCGTGGGCGATACTCGAAGCCAGGGCACCGCGTTTGAGCCCGAAGCCGCCGATGAAGGCCTTGCCGATGTTACCGGTGGCGTGATGGCGCTCCACCACCGCGATGTGCAGCAGATCCTGATCGACATCAGCCGCGATGTGGCCATCGACGACCTTGAGATCGGCCTCGGCACCCTCCGTGATCGGGATCCACGGCAGCGTGCGCATCACGTGCACGTGCGCTCCGGTCGTGCCGGGCGGCGCAGCGATGACCAGGTCTGCGCCCGTCACCGGCGCCTTCAGATGGAACGTATTGAGCAGGACCGGATCGTGCTCCGGCACCGGCACTACCTTCACCGTCTGCCCATCCCTGGCGACCACCTCGCCGTGGGCGATCGTCGTCAGCACCTTGAATGCCTCCGGACCGGTCGTGATGTTGACGTCCGCGATCCGTCCCGGCGCCAGACTGCCGATCTGGCCGGCCATACGGAACGATTCGGCGACGTTGAGGGTGACCATCTGAACCGCGGTGACGAAATCAACCCCCAGCGACAGCGCGAGGCGCAATAGATAGTCCAGGTGCCCCTCCTCCGTCAGGGTGATGGCGCTCGTGTCGTCGGTCACCAGACACATCAGCCGCGTGTCCAGCCCCTTCTCGGTGATGGCCTTGATCAGCTCGGGTAGAGTGGGCACGAGCAGATTGTGACGGAGGTGGGCATAGACCCCGTTCCGCACGCGAATCAGCACGTCGTCCAACGATAGCCCCTCGTGGTCGTTGGCCACGCCGAGGGCGGCGAAGGCGTTCCACGCCGGCCCGCTCGTCTCCGGGCCGTGGCCCGAGAGTACCTTGCCGGCGAGCCGCGTGGCCTCGATAGACCGCAGTAAGTCCGGAAGCCCGAACGCGACGTACTGTGAGACGACCTCGCCGATCCCCACGACGTCATCGCGCTTGAGCGCCTCCTCGATGACAGCAGCATCGATGTGCCCGCCGCTGGTCTCCAGCCCGGGCGAGAAAGGGATGTGCGACGGGAAAACAAACTTGAAGGTGAGCGGCGTCGCCCGCCCTTCTGCCAGCGCCGCGTCCATCGCCTCGACGCCACCCACCACGCCGATCTCGTGCAGGTCGGTGAAGATCGTCGTAGTCCCGTGCGCCAGGACGACCTCGGCAAAGCGCGACAAGCTCAGGTTGGCGCTCTCAGGGTGGATGTGGCCCTCGATGAAGCCGGGCAGGATGTACTGACCCTCGGCGTCGATGACCTCGGTCCCCTCCCCAATAGTGTAGGCCACGTCCCCTTGCGCGACGATCCGCTCCCCCGAGATGGCGACGCCCCCCGGGTAGATCTCGCCCGAGAAGACGTTCACAATCTGGCCATTCGTGATGACCAGGTCCGCGGGCACTTGTCCCAACGCTGCTGCGAATACCTTATTGTCCATTGTGTCCCTCCTGTAGTGCTCGATACGCTTGGGCCCTTCCACCACACAAACCTTGCGAAGGTCTGGTCCGAGTCTACTCGGACCGCCTTCGCAAGGTCAGGCGACGCTAAACCGATTCGGCAGCTCGATCCCCGCGCGCCGCGCGATCGCCGCCGCTCGCACCTTCGCCTCCTCCAGGATCTCCTGCTCGTTCACCACCAGGATCTCGCGGTCGCGCATCAACCAGCGCCCGTCCGCCATCACACTCTCGACGTTGTGCGCGTGCATCGACGTCACCATGTTCGCGATAGGGTCGTGCATCGGCAGCATCGCCGCCGAATCCGGGTCGATCACCACGAGGTCCGCCTTCTTGCCCACCTCCAGCGACCCGATCTCGTCCTCCCACAAAAGGGCCCGCGCCGCATCGCACGTGACCATCGCCAGCACCGCCTGCGCCGGCACGACGGTCGGATCCAGCGTGCGCCCCTTGTGGATCAGCGACGCCAGCCACATCTCATCGATCAGCGTCATGCGGTTGTTGGAGGGCGCGCCGTCGGTCCCCAGCGCCACGCACACGCCCGCCGCGAGCATCTCGGGCACCTTCGCAAAGCCCAGCACGCGCATCGCCGCCGCCGGATTGTGCGAGACCTTGACGCCGTGGTCGGCGAAGATCTGCACCTCGTCGTCGGTCAGCCAGACCGAGTGGACCGCCAGGAAGTTCTCGTCGAGCACGCCGAGGTCGCGCAAGTGCGTCACAGTCGTCGCCCCGCGGGTCGCCGCGGCGAACTCGACCTCGTCCTTGATCTCGGCGACGTGCATATGGACGCCGACACCATAGCGGTCGGCCAGGTCCTTGGTGCGCACGATCAACTCGTCCGAGTTGTTGAAGATCGTACGCAGGCCAAACCAGGCACGGATGCGGCCCTGGGCCTTCCCGTGCCATCGCTCGTAGTTGGCGACCTGGATCTCGAGCGCCCGGTCGGTCGATTCGGTCCAGTTGGACGGCAGCCCCTCCCCCATATCCATCGTCGACCGCGCCAGGATACCGCGAAGCCCAAGCTCGGTCGTTGCACGACCCATCCCGCCAACGAACTGCCCGCCGGGCTCGGCAAAGCAGGTGACGCCGCTGCGGATCTGCTCCAGCCCGCACAGAAGCGTGCTCACGTAGCTGTCCTCCGGCGTCATGTTGGACTCGTAGGGCCAGATCCGTTCGTAGAGCCAGGTGAGCAGGCCGACGTCATCGCCCAGCCCACGCCCCAGTTGCTGCGAGGTGTGCACGTGCGTATTGATCAGTCCGGGCAGGATCCAGCGCCCGCGCAGATCCACACGGATCACCTCGGGTCCGGCCTCGGCGAAAAGCTCCTCGGACCGGCCCACAGCCACGATCACGTCGTCGCGCACGCGGACGGCGCCGTCGTTGAACTGCCGGCGCGCCGCGTCCATCGTGACCACCCCGCCGTTGAAGAGAAGCGTCTCGGTCATCTGCCCTCCGTTGTCGATGATGTAGGTCGATTATACGTCAGGAACCCATTGATCACCGCCGGTACCCTGGGTCTCAGTGCCTGTTATCGCGCGCACCGGAACCCAAGGTATTGGCTGCGGGCGGCGGGATAGGCCGCACCACGCATCGTTGCCCGTATGTTGGCCAGGTTGTACTGCCAGCTACCCCCGCGTATCACTTTGGTCGTTCCCTCCGCAGGGCCGGACGGGTTCTGCTCTGGAGACACACCGTAGTAGCCTGCGGCATACCAATCGTTGATCCATTCCCAGACGTTGCC
Source organism: uncultured Chloroflexia bacterium (assembly GCA_963775195.1). Classification (GTDB taxonomy): domain Bacteria; phylum Chloroflexota; class Anaerolineae; order B4-G1; family SLSP01; genus PWVB01. The sequence goes on along the minus strand of CAVZIC010000006.1, from coordinate 356,442 downwards.
GGACAGATCCAGCGCCCCCACCCAGCTTGCTCCTTGTGGGAAGCTGCCGACCGGCGCGGTGGCGGGAAACTGATCGCCACACCACTCGTTCGCGCAGTTCGCATACCCCGGCAGCGCCTCATTGCCCCACGGGTATGCGTATTCCTCGGGGCCGCGGGCGGCGTATTCCCACTCGGCCTCTGTCGCCAGTCGCGCCCCTACCCATGCGCAGTACGCATCCGCATCGAACCAGGAGACGCCGGCAACCGGCTGCGTATCCCCGTTCAGTTGCCGGTCATCGGCGAAGTCCGATGCACTGCAAACGCCCGCCGCGGCGCACGGATCGTACTCCGCGTTGGTGACCTCGGTCTGGTCCAGCCAGAACGCATCCAGGGTCACATCGTGCCCCGGACGCTGGTCGTCCGGCGCGAGATCTCTACCCATCGTGAACGTCCCGGCAGGCACATAGACCATCACCATCCCATCCTGGGTGCGCACCGTGCTCGAGATCACGCCGACCGTCGGCTTTGGGGATGGCGTCGGTGAGGGCGCGTTCTGTCCAAGACACCCTACCACTAAGAGCCCGATCGCTACGAGGCAACTCGGGATACATAGCCGTCGAAAGCGATCTTGAAAAGTCCATCTGCCATGCAGAACCATAAAGTCATTCTCCTCCGGAAAGCTGTTTGTACGAGGCACACGGCCGTACCGTTGGGACCACACACCGCGGATCGAGGCCGGAGCACTACGCTAAGTGGAGTATCTTACCACGGTAGATGATCGAGGTCGACATTGCCGCCCGAGAGGATGATCCCCACCCGCCGGCCGCGGAAGACCTCCGGGTGCTCGAAGAGCGCCGCGACCGGCACCGCTGCGGAGGGCTCGATGATCAGCTTCATCCGCTCCCAGACCAGGCGCATCGCGTCGGCGATGCCCTTCTCGGTGACCGTCACGATCTCGCTCACGTGCTCGCGAATAATGGGGAACGTGACGTCGCCCAGGAACGTGCGCAGCCCGTCGGCGATCGTCGCGCCGTTGGTCGGGGGGTAGATCACGCCGTCGCGCAGCGAGCGGTACGCATCGTCCACGGCCTGGGGCTCTGCGCCGACCGTGCGTGTGCGACCGCCGCCCCGCCCCGCGACTGCCAGCGCAGTCCCCGACAGCAGCCCCCCACCCCCGACCGGCGTCATCACGACGTCGAGGTCCGGCACGTCGGCCATGAGCTCCAACGCGGCCGTCCCCTGCCCTGCGATCACGCGCGGATCGTTGCTCGGATGGATGAAAACCGCGCCGGTCTCCGCCAACACCGTCTCCAGCGTCCGCTCGCGGTCGAGCGGGTGCCCGCCCGCGAAGACGATCCGCGCGCCGTAGCCGCGCACCGCCGCCACCTTGACCGGCGGCGCGTCCTCGGGCATCACAATCGTAGCCTGGATACCGCGCAGCCCGGCGGCATAGGCCACAGCCTGCGCGTGGTTGCCCGACGAGTGCGTCGCCACGCCCCGCGCCGCCTCGGCATCGGACAGCGAAAACACCGCGTTGCACCCACCCCGCGCCTTGAACGCCCCGACCTTCTGCAGGTTCTCGGCCTTGAAGGCCAGCGTCGCGCCGGTCATCCGGTCGAGCGTGCCGCTCGTGAAGACCGGCGTACGGTGGACGTAGGGCCGGATCCGCTCCGCGGCGGCGAGGACGTCTTCGTATGTCGGCAGTGTTGGCATCAACCAGCCTCCCTGGTTATTCCCACCTGACGCGCAATAGGGCCCCTGCCGGCCTCCCACCCCCTGAGTCCCTGCGCGCCGGTCACAGATCGAGATCCCACGCCTGAAGGTCCTCATACCGGCACCGTCCATCGAAGGCCAACAGGCCGACCCGACCGGTGAAGGGAATCGGCAAGCGTGAAAGTCTGCACGTACAGGTCATCCACGTAGAACTCGAAGAAGTCGCCGCGGGCGATCAGCCGGAACGCGTGTCTCTGACCGTGCCGGATGCCGGCATAGGCGGCGTGCCCAAACGGCCCCACGGTGTCCTCACAGGTGAACGCACACGTGCCCTGCAGCTCACCCGAGCGGCGCGACGACCAGCCCCGCCCCTGCGTGAGCATACACGTCGACATCGGTGATCCGGTGATCGGCGTAGGCCAGGTCGCCGGTTCGGGTGACGCCAAGCGTGTCGGGGATGATGGCTCGCCCCTCGCCCGGGCGAGATTCCAGGAAAAGGCCCGCAGCCGCCGCGTGCTGGTGGCTCGCGATGTGCCCGCGGTTCTCCCACGCGGTCACACGTCCCTCGATGACGAAGCCCCGGTCGGGATCGAAGCGGTGGTCGATCAGGACCAGAGCCCCATCGCGCCCGGCCGAGATAGCCACGGCATCCTGGTCGAGCGCAAGCGTATCGCGCTCGGTGCGGAGCGAGGCCGCGGGGTGCACCCAACGGAGGCCCTCCGGCGGCAGCGGCACGCGATCGCCCTTGGCCTTCTCATTCTGTGGCCAATACCGGAGACGCAGATGGCCATCCTCGCAACTGAGCCGCTTGAGCGGGCCGATGCCGAAGTTGTAGCTGGGGATCTCCGGCGTCTGCCGCGCGCTGAGCCAGAGCGCCACCAGCAGGTCGTCGGGCGTCCTGAACGTGTGGCCGAGCCAGGTCACGTCGTGGCGGCTTGTGCCCGCCAGGCGGAACATCGGGAGATCGGGCCTGAACGGTCCATAAGGCGAATCGCCCACAAACGTGTAGAGCGAGTATCCGTAGCTGTCGAGGTACATGCGACCCGACATCGAGAGGTAGACCTTGTCGCCGATACGCTCGCAGAAGTTGACCTCCATATGCTGCGCCGGCACCTCACCCCAATCGATGGTCGCGGGCGGGAGGACCTCCCAGGTGAGGCCATCGTAACTCCTGACCATCCCGGCGCCGGGCGGCCCGACATCCTCCCGCACCTCCGACGATATGTAACCGTAGATGACGTCCCGGTCGCCCTCCCGCTCCTTGAGGACCATCAGCTCATCCCAACGCTCGTGGTAAATGGCGCGGTCCGGTGCGACGTCATACCGATCACCAAGAGGCTCCCAGTGCAGGAAGTCCCGGGAAGCGTAGACCTTGAAGTGTACCCCCTGCTCGGGGGTCGAACAGGTAGGGTAGTAGAAGATCCGCTCCCCGACACGCACCACGCCGAAGCCCGCGTGCGCACCGGCGATGGGCACCACCTCCCGCGCGAGAAACCGCCAGTGGACGCCATCCTCGGAGACCGCGATGTCGAGGGCGATCGGACGCCCATCGGGGTTGGTCGGGCCCCGGGTCCCCGTGCCGAAGAAGGCATAGAAGGTGCCGCGGTCGTAGAGGGTGAAGTTGTCCCACGCTCGCTTATCGGGGTTGGTGGTCCGGCTCACCGGCGACACGAACATATGATAATCCTCCAAGGGCAGCTACGTCCCGGACGAAACGCTGCCGCCATGATAGGGCAGGCGACGGTTGAGCGCAAGCGCCCGCCGGCATTTCTGCCAAGACAAAGAAATGACACACCGGCACCGTGGCTGCAGGCCGAGTGTGGGCAAGCAGCTACCAGACAATGCCCCTGCGCCGCAGGAGCCGGATCACGCCGGAGCTGATGATCAGGGGGAGCAGGCCAATCCCGACGAGGAATACCGGGCCGAACCATATGCGCTTCCACGTGTTGATCCGCGCGTCGTGGACATCCTCCGGATTGTAGATGACGTTGACGTGGGCCCCCACCTCGTACTCGGCGGGGTAGGTGCCGGTCCCATCGGTGAAGCGCACCAGTTCTTCGTTCCTGGTGAAGAACCTGACCTCGGGTACGTAGACCATCCCCCCTTCGGAGGACGTGACCGCGCTGTTGCCGACGACGGTGCCCTGGGCCTCTACGAAGGTGTCGACCATCCTCGCCGTCTTGGTCACCTCAAAGAGACCGATCGCGAGGAAGGGAAGCCCCGCAAGCAGCGGAAGCACCAGCAGCAGCCACCCCATTCGTCCGCGCGCCATCCGAAGCCTCCAGTGTCTGCTTGATCGCCCTCTGTCGAGTATGCTATGCTATGAGAAATCGCTGTCAAGGAGCAGCGCATAGGTGTTTCGGTGGGCGAATACGGCCGGTTGACGTAACGCCCAGCAACCGCTATCCTACGTTACGTAACGCCCTGCCTGTTCGAACCTATCGGCGATCTTACAACCCTGAGTCGAAAGGGGGAACACCATGAAAGCAGCACTGCTCTACGGCGTCGGCGATCTGCGTGTCGAGGAGTGGGACCCCCCTGTCCCTTCCCAGCCGGACGAAGTGCTCGTGCGCATCCACGCGTGCGGAGTCTGCCCCAGCGATCTACGCGCCTACACCGGCTTGCGCCAGGGCCAGCGCAATTGGCCCTACATTCCCGGTCACGAGTGGTCGGGGGAGGTTGTCAGCGTGGGCGCCGAGGTCGAGGGCTTCGAGCCCGGTGACCGTGTGGTCCCCAACCCGATGTTGGTCTGCGGCACTTGCTACAACTGCATCCGTGGCCTTTACAGCTTCTGCGAAAACCTGCAGCGCGGCAGAGTTCGCGGAGGCTTCGCCGAATACGGTGTCGCGCCCTCTGCTAGCCTGCACAGGATCCCCGAGAGCGTTTCCTACCGGCAGGCATCGTTCGGCGAGCCGCTCGCCTGCTGCGTGAACGGCAGCAAGCAGAGCCAGATCACCTTCGGCGCCGACGTCGTGATCCTCGGTGCGGGCCAGATCGGGCTGATGCACCTGCAACTGGCCAAAGTCTCGGGCGCCCGCGTGATGGTCAGCGACATGATACCGGAGCGGTTGCAGAAAGCCGCTGAGCTGGGGGCCCACGAGGTGATCGATGCCGGCTCGACGGATCCCGTCCAGGCAGTCAAGGACCTCACCGGGGGGCGTGGGGCTGATGTCATCATCGTCGCCGTCGGCGCGCCCAGTGCGGAGCAGCAGGCGCTGGAGATGGCGGGCGTCGGAGCCACGATCAACTACTTCGCGGGCACCTATCCCTCAGCCACGATCCCTCTTGACCCGAACCTCATCCACTACCGGCAGATCCGGCTGACCGGCTCCCACGACTACGGGCCCATCGACTTCCGCGATGCCCTTCGCTTCATCGAGCTCGGAGCGGTCGATGTGGATGCGATCGTCAGCCACGATCTCCCGTTGGAGCGCACTAAAGAGGGGTTCGACATCGTCGCAAGCCGTAAAGGCCTGAAGGTCAGTGTCCATATGTAGGCAGCATCGATGCCTATGGAGTGTCGGTCCATGCAGCCACTGAAATCGCTCAACGGCGACACCGTCCCCGGTCAGACGCCGGGCACGCAGGACTTGCTGCTGGGTCTCGATGTGGGCACGACGACGGCGCGCGCGCTGGTGTTCGACCTGCAGGGTCACCCGGTTGCCGAAGCCTACCGCGAGGTCGCCATCGTCCACCCCAGGCCGGGCTGGGCGGAGTTGGACGCGGAGGAGTGTTGGAACGCGACGATCGAGGTCATCCGCTCGGTCCTGGGACAGGACGACTCCTTCGCGCGCCGTCTGGCTGTCATAGGCCTCACGGGTCTGCTCCACGCACTCGTTCCGGTTGGTGCGGAAGGGACACCCCTTTCCAGGGCGATGCTGTGGCTGGACCACCGCTGCGCGCCTCAAGCAGCCTGGCTGCAGCGGGAACATAGCGACCTCATCCGTTCGGCAACGGGGTCCACACACGTGACCACGACCTTCTCTGCCCCCAAGCTCCGTTGGCTCGTCGAGCACGAGCCACGGCTCGTGGGGCAGACGTCCGTGTTCCTGCCGATGAAGGACTACGTCCGGCTGCGGCTCACGGGCAGAGTTGCCACGGACCCGTCGGACGCGCGCGGCACCATGCTGCTGGATGTACACAGCGAGCAGTGGTGCACGCCGCTCCTGGACGTGATCGGCGTTCCCGTTGCGAAGCTACCCCCCATTCACGGGTCGGCGGAGGTCATAGGTGGCGTGACTGCGGGAGCCGCAGAGGTTACCGGGCTCAGGGCTGGGACGCCCGTAGTCGTCGGTGCCGGCGACACGACCACCACACGCATCGGCGCAGATGCCGAGGGAAACGGGCGAGCCTGCGTCTATCTGGGGACGGCGGCGTGGATGTCCGTGCCTCGACAACAACCGGGATGTTTCGCCGCCACGGCCACGACGGGCGCGGCCCTCCGTTGGTTGGTAGAGCTTCTCGCGCCGGAGCAGGGCCGGCCGCCGGCAAAGCGTTACGAGGCGTTGCTGGCGGAGGCGGCCACGGCCTCCCCGGGCGCCGGGAGTCTGATCTTTCTGCCCCACCTGATGGGAGAGCGCGGTCCGGTCTACAACCCTGACGCCAAGGGCGTGCTCTTCGGTCTGACGCTGGCCCACGGGAAAGCCGAGATCGCGCGCGCTGTGTTGGAGGGGTGCGCATTCCACATCCGCTCGATCCTGGATCTGCTCGTCGCAGAGCCTCTGTCCGAGATCATCGTGGTCGGCGGGGGTGCCAAGAGCGCGCTCTGGCGTACCATCATCGCCGGCGTGACCGGGACGACCGTCCTGGTGCCCGCAGTCCTGGAAGCGGGGGCGCTGGGTGCAGCGATTCTGGGCGGCGTTGGCGTGGGCGCCTATGTAGGGGTGGAGGAAGCGTCGCGCGAGGTTGTCCGCATCGCAGACCGCGTCACGCCGGATCCTGACGATGTCGCGTTCTACGATCGCCTCTATCGCGTCTACCTGGACCTTGAGGCGCAGATGACCGAGCTCTACCCGCGGCTTCCCATTGAGGAGGTGCTATGAAGGCTGCCAAGTTCTATGGACAGCAGGATATCCGTGTGGAGGAGACGCCGGACCCGATACCCGCCATCGGAGAGGTCCTCGTGCGCGTCAAAGCCGCCGGCATCTGTGGTAGCGACCTGCACTTCTATCGCCACGGGCAACAGCGCGCTAACGTGCAACTCCCGCTGCTGCGCGGCCACGAATTGGCGGGTGAGATCGCCCTCCTCGGCCCTGACGTTGCCGGGCTACACGTCGGTCAGCGCGTGGCGGTCGAACCTCGCCATCTCGTTGGATGTGGCCACTGCCGCTGGTGTCTGCGCGGCGACTATCAGCTCTGCCCGTCCCGGGGCCAGGTTGGGGACCGGTATCTGAATTCCACGGGGTTCGCCGAGTACTCCCTGGAGCCGGAGCAGAACGTCTACCCTCTTCCTGACGGTCTGAGCGTCGCCGAAGCCGCGCTGCTCGACGTCTACAGCTGCGGCGTCCATGCGCTGCATCTGGCGCCGGCCAAACCGCTGCACACCGTGGTGATCCAGGGCGCCGGCCCGGTCGGGCTGGCCACAGCCGAGGTGTACCGGCTGAGTGGAGCGGGGCGGGTCATCATGTGCGACGTGCTGGCCGGTCCGCTCGCGGTCGCTGCGCAGGTTGGGGCCGATGCGACCGTCAACAGTGCGGCGACAGACGTGGTCGAGGCCGTGATGGACCTCACCGGCGGCGCCGGCGCGGATGTCGTGGTGGAGGCCGTCGGCGGCATGGCCCCGACGTTCTCTGCCGACCTCCGTATGGCAGCGCGCGGCGGCACCGTGCTCATCGTGGGCATGTACACCAAGGCACAGAGCCTCGACACGTTCGAGCCTCAGCAGAAGGAGCTCAGGATCGTTTTCAGCAATAGCTATGGTCGGTGGGAGGGCGTTCCGGAGTTCCGGATCGCGCTGGACCTGATGGCCGCAGGCAAGCTCAAGCCGGAACGCTACATCACGCACACCTTCCCGCTCGACGAGATTGCCCAGGCCTTCGCGACCGCCGATGACAAGCGGACGTCGGGTGCAGTAAAGGTCATGATCGCACCATAACGAACAGCCCGAAAAGCGATGCCGGCCACCCCATCCGTCTCAGTCTCATGGGAACCGGATGGATCCCCTAGGGTGTGGCCTCGACGCCCAACGCACCAAGCAGGCGCAGCCGGACGACCTCAACGCACGACCTGGAGACCCAGGTGCGCCTCAAAGGGATCGAAATCGCGATCGCTGTGCAGTAACCACAGGTCATGATCGAACGCATACGTGGCAATCAAGCAGTCGATGGTCTTCCGAACGGTAATTCCGCGGCGCCGCAGAGCGCGGTAGTTCTCGGCGCTCCGCAATGCGGTCTCCTTGCCACCGGTCTCGTGGATAGGAGAGGCCAGCAAGGCTTCACGAGCCCGCTCGAAGTCAGACTGACGCCGGAAACCCTGCAGAACCTCACAGAGCGTGATCTCACCGAGACGATGCACCTCGTGCCCCCCCCCGCCTGGGGGCTGTCGCTTGACAAGCCTTCTGATCTGCATAGTATGGTAGCTGACGCTGAGAGCCTGCACCGGCACCGCTCCGCCGCGTGATCGGGTATCTCTCCCCACTTGGTTCTTCTCATTTGCCTTGTCGCCGGCGCTGCACGCCGGTCCGACTGTCCCCCGTGTGCCGGTTCGGGCGAGTGCTTCGTGCGCGTTCCTCCGTGGGTGACCGGCGCTCCCGCTGCGCCCCAGACGCGGCGGGTCTGCCTATGGAACGCACATCTCGCCCAGAGAACCCCTCTGACGTCACATTCCGGTTCATGTCCTGATGATGAGTGGGGAGGTGTGCAGTGAGACGCTTCGGAACGGTCGTCGTGAGTATCATGACCGCTGTCGTCGTGGCCGGTTTCTGGTTGCCGCATCACGGTGGGGTGCCCGGGCCTACCCAGGTCCGGGCCGAGCGACAGTCGGCGATGGTCGACATGGAGATACACTCGGTCGATCCACCGTCGGGACAGAATGATCTGGACGTCGACATTGTCATTGGGGGCTCGGGGTTCATCAGCGGCGCGTCCGCCGTAATGGGTGACATCGCTCTGTCCGACGTCACCGTCGTCAGCGCAACCCGGTTGACCGCGGTTGTGCCGTGGGGAACTGCACCAGGCGTTTACAGCGTGACGGTGACGAATCCGGCTGAGTCGCCGGTGACGCTATCCAACGCTTTCACGGTCACCCTGGGCATCGGTGTATGGACGGCAGGGTCGCTGGACGGTGGTCGCGTGGAGCAAGTGCTCATCAGCCCCGCGGACCCCGGCGCAGTCTATGCCGCAGTGTTTGACCTTGGTCTGTTCAGGAGTCGCGATGGGGGCACCTCGTGGACCTACGTCTGGGCAGGCACCGCCGGGCACGTGGCCCTTGACCTGCTCGACGCGGATCGTCTGTACAGTCAGGATGCGCGCTCGGTTGATGGCGGCTTGACATGGTCGCCGATGTCCGCTTTTGGCATGCCTTACCCCCATCCGTCAGTCCCAGGGCGTACATACATGGCATCGAACGACTACACCGGAGGGCCTCACCTGTGGCGATCCGATAACTACGGCGTCACGTGGAATGAGGCGACGACGGGCTTGACCGACACTCAGGTATCCGGCTTGGTCTTCGACCCGAGCAGCCCGGATATGCTCTACGTCGGCACCGTCAACGGAAACCTGTTCGGGTCGACCAATGCCGGTAACTCCTGGCACTACATCGCGAAACCACTGGATTCCATCGGTGCCCTGGCCATCAACCCGCGTGATCCTTACGAGGTCTGGGCCTCCAGCGAGTGCTTTTCCACGATCAACCGGACGGTTAGGAGCACGAATCACGCGTTAACGGCCTGGGAGCCGCTGACCACTGCCGTGGGTTCGGCGGCCACAATCGCCTTCGCGCCTATCGCTTGGGGTGAGCCCTATTCCGAAACGGTCTATCTCGCCGGCTGTTTCAACACGGTGGCGCGCAGCATGGATGATGGCGTGACCTGGGCGAGCGGGGTCTTCGTGGACTATAGCGACTATCACGCGAGCCTGGCGCTCCATCCCACACAGGCAGGGACGCTGTTCGTGTCTAGCAGTCGTGTCGGCGTCGAGAAATCCGTCGATGCCGGCGCGAGCTGGGATGTCACGAACCGGGGTATCGCGGCTGTGGTTCCGAAACGCCTGGTCTCCGTGCCCGATGACCCTGCGAGCCTCTATGCTATGACTGAGAATGGCCTCTATCTTCTCACCCAAGGTGGCGCCACTTGGGCGCTGCTCAACGGCGATCTCACCGATGCCTATGCCGTGGATGCAGAGACACCTTCCCGGGTGTACGCCACTTCGGGCACCAGCTACGCGTGGGATCTGGTGACGAGCGACGACGGTGGGTGGACCTGGCAGACGACGGCGACGGTCTCGACAACCGCGCCCTACGCCGACTACAATGTGACGATGCCGACGATGCTCATCGGCCAACCGGGGACGCCATCAACGCTGCTAGCCAGCCTGAATCTCATCCGGTTCGGCAATCCCTGGCTTGAGGCAGGTGCGATCTATCGCAGCACCGACAGCGGCGCGCATTGGACGCGGGCCACGATCGATGGGGCTGCGGGGGTGGATAGCCCTGTCGGCGGCCTCACCTACGACGGGCTGACTCCCACGACGGTCTACGCTCTGAGCAACGGTAGCGGGACGCTGCGCAGCACCGACGGGGGCCAGACGTGGCAGCGCGTGGGCGCAAGCATAGGAGCCTTGGACCACGTAGACGCGCTCGCCGCCGAGCCGGTGCCACCCTATAGGATCTACGCTGCGAGCGACCACGGGAACGGCATCTACATCTCTTCAGACCATGGCGACACCTGGCAGTTGGCACCCTCGGGCCTGTTCGGGCACTGGGTCAACGAGATGAGGTTCACCGGCGACACACCGCCCAGGCTGTACGCGGCTACTCACGACGGGCTCTTCTATACCACAGATGGCGCCGTGGGCTGGTCACGGAGTGCCGGCGCGCTGGGCCAGATGCCCGCCTTATCCCTGGCAGCGACACGGGTGGGCGATCGCTCGGTTCTGTACGTTGGGAGTTCTGGGGGAAGCCTCCCGGGAATCGTTACGGCGAGGCTGGCATTAACAGATCCTGTCGCGCCTCTTCCTCCGGGCGTGTACCGGTACACAGCCGTCGCCGGTGAGGCGGGCAGCGACCTGCCATGGGAGCAGGCGAACGCGAACGGGTTTGGCAGCCCGGAGAACGCCAGTGTCGCCGCTCTGGCAGTGTATGGCGACCGGCTATACGCCGGGACGTGGCGCACGGCCGGTTCAGCGCAGGTGTGGCGCACACTCAACGGACGATCCTGGAGTCAGGTGGTGCCGTCGTGGGGTGTGTCGAACACCAATGTGTCGGACATGGAGGCCTTTCGCGACTATCTCTATGTCGGGACCCAGAATGAGCAAGGCGGTGAGCTCTGGCGCACCAATGGTGTGACCTGGACACCCGTTGCGCAGGGCGGTTTTGGGGATGCCAAGAACACCGGGATGGACACTCTGGCGGTCTTCTCTGATACGCTATACGTAGCCACGGCGAATGCCGACACCGGCCCCGAGATCTGGCGTAGTGCCAGCGGTGACGCCGGCAGTTGGGTGCCGGTCGCCAACGGCCTCGGAGGGGTGATGGACGTGTACCAGGGACACCTCTACGTCGGTACGTCAGCGGTAGGTGGCGCCGCGCTGTGGCGCTCGGGCGATGGGCTAACCTGGACGCCGGTCTTCACCAATGGCCTCGGCGAAGCAAACACCCACGTGGCTGCTATGGCGGAGTTCGACGGTGCGTTCTACATCGGAACTCGCAACGTCGCGACCGGGGGGCAGGTCTGGCGCTCGGCGGATGGCCTTCAGTGGACCCCCGTCTTCAAGTATGGTCTGGGTAATCCGGATAACCAGCGCGTCTATGGCCTTGTCAGCACGGCACAACAGCCTCTACGTCGTGATTAGCAACCTTTCGACCGGTGCAGAGGTGTGGCGAACTGCCGATGGCGATACCTGGGACCGTGCCAACAACAACGGCTGGGGCGATAGCGCCAACGGGTATGCCGACTACTTCGACAAAGCCGGTGTGCTCTTCCGGTATGACCTCTACGTCGGCACGATCAACGATTCGGGTGGCGAGGTGTGGCGTCTACCCCTGGCGAAGACCGTCTACCTACCATTGGCCATGCGGTAGCACTGCGCCCGAACCGGTCGCTGTAACGCTGATCATCGTCACTATGCGCCGGGGACCCCACAAAGGCCCCCGGCGCTGCGATCCTGATCACCCTCGACGAGGAAAACCCAAAGGTCTTTGCCGACCGCGGTGGCTTTCCCTATGACGTCGCCTGATCTTGTACCAGCGGGCCTGGCGCGCAGGCCGCCGGCCAAGGGCTTGTGTCTCGCCGTGCCACTTGCTGCCGTAGGCAGCGATGCGCTCAGTGCCGAGGTCCTGATACCGGGAAACAGACATCTCTCACCGAAGCTATCCACCCCAAGCCGTCGCATCTTTGACCTGCGGGGGCTGGATGGTAGAATCCCTGAATCCCAGCCTAGACCCGTAGGAAGATCGGCGCACCCATCGAGGAACACCGTGGATATAAAGCTCAAAGAAGTACTCACGCTCAAAGACTTGCGTACGTTCATCCGTTTCCCCCTGACGCTCTACCGTGGGAATCCCTACTATGTACCGGCACTGATCTCCGACGACCTCGCCACGCTCCGACGTGACAAGAACCCCGCCTTCGACTTCTGCGAGGCCAAGTACTGGCTGGCGTATCGCGAGGGACGCGCGGTGGGCCGAATCGCAGCGATCTACAATCCGCACCACGTGGAGCACTGGCACCAGCCCTATCTGCGGTTCGGCTGGATCGACTTTGTCGACGATCCGGCGGTCTCCGCCGCCTTACTGGGTGCGACCGAGGCGTGGGCCCGCGAGAAGGGACTCGAGGCAGTCCATGGTCCCCTGGGCTTCACCGATCTGGATCGCGAGGGCATGCTCGTGGAGGGGTTCGACGAGCTGGGGACGCTGGCGACATCCTACAACTACCCCTATTACCCGGCCCATATGGAGCGCCTGGGCTACGCCAAGGATGTGGACTGGGTCGAGTACGAGATCACGGTGCCCGCCGAGCCGAACGAGACAATCGCCAGGATCTCCGATATGGTCCTGCGCCGCTACCACTTGCGCAAGCTCCAGGTGCGCAAGAAGTCGGAGCTGTTGGGCTACGCGCATCAGGCGCTGCGGATGGTCAATGAGGAGTATCAGCACCTCTATGGCGTGACGCCGCTGACCGATAAGCAGGTCGCGGCCTACGTGAAACAATACTTCGGCTTCCTGAATCCCGCCTTCACGCCCGCGGTCCTGGATGAGAACGATCGGCTGATCGCGTTCGGGGTCACAATGCCGTCACTGTCGAGGGCGTTGCAGAAAGGCGGCGGGCGGCTCTTCCCCTTTGGGGCGATTCACCTGCTCAGGGCGCTGAGGCACAACGATCGCGGAGACCTCTACCTGGTGGCGGTGCGCAGCGAGTACCAGGGCAAGGGCGTGAATGCCGTGTTGATGCATATGATGAGCCAGGTGTTCGCCGACCGTGGGATCCGCACGGTCGAGTCCAATCCCGAGCTCGAGACAAACGCCGACGTGCAGGGGCAGTGGAAGTACTACACGACGCGCCGGCACAAACGCCGGCGCTGCTACATCAAACCCTTGGACGCGTGATCGGGGGCGACGTGTGGTAGCCGACCTCGTCGGTCATCCTCCGGACTTCCTCTGACAAGCGATGCAAACAGACAGGCGCCGGGCAGCAACAGAGCTGGTGTTCCCGGCAGACCGGAGCGACGGATCACAGATCCGTCGCGAACAATCGTCCGAGGAGTCCGGTCACGGGTGTTCCGGGCGGATCTGTGATCCGTCGCGAACAATCGCGTCCGAGGAGCCCGGTCACGGGTGTTCCGGGCGGATCTGTGATCCGCCCGCCGGCGGGGAGCGAATGGAGTGCTCTCCTCTACAGCCGCCTCTCCCAGATGACTACCCTGGTGCTGCGCTAACCGCCTAGCCCATCGCCGTTCTCGACGAGCCCCCTCAGCCGCTCAATGAAGCGCGCCGCGGGTGCACCATCGATGACGTCGTGATCCAGACTGATGGTCACGCTCAAATACTTGCGGACCTCGACACGGTGATCGACCACGCCCGGCTTCTCGCCGATCCCCCCGAGCGTCAACTGGAGCGTATGGTTGGGGACGGGGATCCCCCATCCACTGCCCCGCCCAAACATCCCGATCGAGGTTACCAACACGGTCCCGTAGTAGTCCTTGACCATCTGCGGCGTCCTCAAGAGGGCCCATAGGAATGATCGCCTGGCAAATCCGGGCAGTCGCACGAACCACTCGATGAACTGCGACTCCCGGCTGGTCTCGTGTCCCGCCTGGAATCCGCGAATCTCCTCTTCGAGCTCTCGCAGGCTCTTGGTGTTGACCCCTCGGAGGATATGCGGGCGGATCGTCTTCTCACCGTTGACGTCGACCTCGAACAACATGTTCACGTCAACATCATCGAAGAGAATCAGTTGGCGGCGCCAGTTTCGATAGGCGTGCATCTCTTTGTTCTCGTCGATCGCTTTTCCCAGACAGGCCAGAAAAAACGCCGTGAACGAGATGGCTTCGCCCGTCCTACGCCGGTAGCCGTGGATCGCCTCGCGGGTTCCGGTGATGTCGAACTCTACCAGCCCGTGGATGGTATGCTTCTTCAGGCCCATCCGCCCACCGTCGGCCATCAGGAGCCGGCTCCTGGGATATGGGAGTATCGCATAGGTGTCGTGGCTCTGCTTCATCAATCGCGTTCCCCTGTGTCAGTTACGAGTCATCCGAGCACCTGCTCGATGGCATCCACCGCGGTATCGACGCCGTGCTCGGAGCGAATGGCGTTGCCGCATGCGCCGGCACGCTGTCGGATCGCGGGATCTGTAACCGCGGTAGTGATGGCGCAGGCCAGACGCTCGACGGTCAGGTGCTTCTGCGGCACGGGATCCGGTCCGAGGCCAAGCGCTCTGACCCGTGCTCCCCAGAAAGGCTGATCGAGCACAAAAGGCACGATCACGGTAGGCCGGCCGGCGCGCAGCCCTTCGGCAGTAGTCCCCGCGCCGCCGTGGTGCACGACGGCAGCCACGCGCGGGAACAGCCAAGCATGGGGCGCCGACTCCACGACGAACACACTGTCCGGGAAAAGCTCAGGATGCATCCCGCCCCACCCCGTCAGCAATATCCCCCGTTGGCTACTTTCCGCGAGAGCACTCACGACCAGCCGAGCCAGGGCCTCCGGGTTGCGTCCGGCCATACTGCCAAACCCGATGTAGACAGGTCGATCGCCTGCCTCCAGGAACGCGCTCAGTTCGGAGGGCGGCTTCCAGTCAGCCAGGGTGTCCAGGAAGAGGTAACCGGTGACGTGCAGGCTCTCCGGCCAGTCTGGGGGGTGCGGGATGATGCTCGGGCTGTACGCGCTGAGCATCGGGGTCGATCTCAGGACGCGGTAGAAACGGCCGCCGCTGTATCTCGGCAAACCCAGGCGCTGTCGGAAGCCATTGACGAAAGGTTGGTACCACAGCCAGACCACCTGGAGCATGGCCCGCCCGGACAGGTAGTTGTGCAGCCCACCCAGACTTCGCTGAATGGGCCACGACGGCGCCGGGAAAGCCCTCGTCGGAAGCAGGGGCGTCGGCTCGACGTTGATCGTCGGGATGCTCAACGCTTCGGCGATGGAGTGCCCAAAAGCGCTGAAGACACCCAGGCAGATCAGGGCTTCAGCATCGCTGCACGCGGCGTAGGCGTCCTCCGCCATCTCCATGACGACCGGGGCAATCATCGTCCTGACCGCGCGAATCGACCGGATGGGATTCCCGCCACCGGTCTCCATGAACTCCCGCCCGGTGTCGCCCGCCATGATCCGCTGCACATCGCCCCGCAGTGGTCGGAAGCCCACGCCATGGCTCTGGACGAAGCCGGCGAAATCCGCAGGAGCAGCCAGGGATACGCGATGCCCTGCGCGCTGCAGCCCCCTGCCGAGGGCGATACAGGGCTGGATATCGCCTCGCGAGCCGGCTGCGAAGATGGTGATCCTCATCTTTAGCCTCACCTTCCCGTAGGCGCTGAGGGGTGTCGCCTACCCATGTCGAAGTATAGCCGATCGCACAAGGCGACGCCAGCCCCAGACCCAGGGGGGGTGTGCGGACGAGACTCGTTGGGCCTGCACTCCCCCCTCTCAGTGCCTGGCAATTGGCGGCAAGTCTACCCCGCATGCGCCCTGCACCTCCCTCTGGTTGCGGACGAGCGGGAACGGCAGTATCATGAGCGTGGGGAATCCGACAGCACCCTACCCCGATCTCCCTCGCGTGTACACCACCCTCGCACACCATCACCGGTTCCCACCTAGGCGGTCTGGATCGCATCCATATCGAAGGAGGTTGGCATGCCTACCCCATCGGTGAAAGCCTATCTGGCGCAGCATGGCGTAGCGTACGAGACGGTCCCTTACGGTCACGTCTATGCCGCGCAGCACGTCGCAGCGGAAGCGCACGTCTCCGGCAAGCAATTCGCCAAGACCGTGATCGTCAAGGCTGATGACCGGCTGGTGATGGCGGTGGTGCCCGCCGATGCGCGCGTTGACTGCGAGCGGCTCAAGGCGACACTTGGCGCGGCACATGTGGAGCTGGCCAAGGAGCGCGACTTCAAGGGAGAGTTCGGGGACTGCGAAGTGGGCGCTATGCCGCCGTTCGGACCGCTCTTTGGGGTGGAGGTCTTCGTCGACGAGAGCCTGTCGCTCAGGCGGAGCATCGTCTTCCGGAGTGGTACCCACGGCGAACTGATCCGCATGGCCTATGCCGACTTCGCGCGAATCGTTGGCCCGCGCACGCTCGCACTGGCGTACCGACGATAGGCAAGCAGGACGATCACGACCAGGCGTTCCCCGGGTCAGCTTCGGACCGGATTCGCCCAGGCGCACACGCGTGCTGTGGCAAAGCTCGCGCCCACAACACGCAAGTACATAGAGGCGCCGCGTCAGTAGGTGATCGCGCGATCGAGGCCTTTGGCGGCCGTCACCCAGCCCTCAACCTGCGCCGGCGAGGGCAGCCGGCGCACCAGGTGCTTTGCCGCGTTGGTCTCCTTGAGCTTCCCGTAGAGGTTCGCGCCGTTGCGCTGTGCCAGCTCGGGCACCGTGTCGACACCGGCCTCTTCGAGGAGGTCTGCATACTCTTCACCGACCCCCTTCACCCTGAACAGATCGGCGTGATTCACCCATTCGAGGATGAGTTTCCCACTGATACCCGTTGCCTCAGCAAGCGCATCCCTGCCCTTGGGCGTCGCCCCGGTCTTGAGCAGAGCCTCGACTGTCGCTACGCCTGCTGCAATCAGCTTCTTGGCATAGACACTCCCGATACCCTCGACGACAACGATCTTGGTCATGTGATACCACCTTCCTCTGTGTAGGCACCGCTTGGTGATGCTTCGCAATGGCCGCCCTGGCGTGCGACCTGCAATGGCCAGGTGCCGACTGATGCCCTCATTATAGGCATCGCAAAGCGACTGCAATTGGCGCGTGGTCCGAAGGTTGGCATCGTGGTGCGGACTCGCGCGCGGCTTGCGTTGCGCCCACTGTCGCCTGTGCTACGATGGCCGAGAGAGACCACGGGATTCGCGATAGGAGGCCACATGAGCGCAACACAGACGATGCTGATCACCACGCCGGAGGATATGGCGCGAAGCCGCGAAGGAGCGGGACGCTTCTTCGCCAACGCTGCCGATCTACCGATCTCCTTCGTCCTCGGCGGAAGAGCCATCCGCGGCATTCCGGAGGCGTGGCATCCGACGATGACCAGGCGCCGGATCGACGCCAACCTTATTGAGACCGTCTTCGAGGGGACAGATCCCGGAACCGGGCTGAAGGTCCGGGTCGAGGCAACGGAATACAAGGATTTCCCGGTCGTGGAATGGGTGGCGTGGTTCGAGGCCACCGGCCCCGAGGCCACCCCAATCCTTGGCGACGTTCAGGCGCTCGACCGAGCGTTCAAGGGCACCCGGCCCGTCGTGACGCACTGCAACGGCGACTTCTACAGCGCCGACGGCTACACGCCCGAGCAGACGGCGCTCGACGAAGGGAGCTTGCTCCATTTCGCACCCAACGGGGGCCGACCGAGTGACGGCGCCTTCCCCTACTACCGGCTCACGTTCGAGGACTGGGGGCTCTCGCTGGCCATCGGCTGGCCCGCCCAGTGGGCAGTCAGCTACCGCAGGACGGCGGATGGCGTCCACGTCCGGGCGGGCCAGGAGCTCACCAACCTGCAGCTCATGCCCTGGGGAGCGCATCCGCACGCCGCGCATCACCATCCTCTCGTGGTCGGGCGACGCCTCGCGGGCCGTCAACCTCTGGCGCCGGTGGTACCTCGCCCACATCCTCCCGCGACCCGACGGCCGGCCGATGCAGCCGCATCTGGCCTGTGCCACCAGCGACGAGGGCGACGAATTCACCGAGGCGACCGAGTCCAACCAAATCCGATTCCTCGAGCGGTTCGAACAGAGGGGCATTCACCCGGACGTCTGGTGGATCGATGCCGGATGGTATCCGTGCTACAAGAAGGGCCGCCAGAGAGACTGGGGAATGACCGGCACCTGGAAGCCCGACCCCGAGCGGTTCCCGCGTGGGCTGAAGCCGGTGGCCGACGCCGCGGCCGGCTATGGGGCCGACCTGCTGGTCTGGTTTGAGCCCGAGCGAGTCCAGGTTGGCACGGAACTCGATGTACAGCATCCGGAGTGGCTCTTCAAGGCCAAAGACACCACGAATCGCCTGCTCTTTCTTGGCAACCCCGAATGCCGCCAGTGGCTCACCGACCATGTCAGCAAGCTCATCGCCGACAACGGCATCGCCATCTACCGGCAGGACTTCAACTTCGAGCCGCTCCCGCACTGGCGCCAGAACGAGGCCGAGGACCGCCAGGGGATGAACGAGAACCTTCACGTCCAGGGCTACCTCCAATATTGGGACGACCTGCTGGCGCGCAACCCTGGGCTGTGGATCGACTCGTGCTCCAGCGGCGGGCGCCGCAATGACCTCGAGACGATGCGTCGGGCGGTGCCACTGCACTACTCCGACTACGGCTACGGCGACCACCCGGTCAAGCTGGCCTTCCACCACACGCTCTACCAGTGGATCCCCTACTTCAAGGAGTTCTCCGTCTCCTGGGATCTCGGCGGGCCTTCGAGATACGACCATCAGGTGGATAGCTACTCGTTCCACTGCGGCATGGCGCCGATGCTCTTCGCCTCGCTGGACATCCGGCGGGATGACTATGACTTCGCGCTCGCGGCGAAGATGATCGATGTCTGGCGCCGGTCCGCCGACCTGATCCTGTACGGTGACTACTATCCGCAGACGCCGTTCCACAAGGGCGCCGACCGGTGGGTCGCCTGGCAGTTCGACCGCCCGGAGGCGGGCCGGGGCTTGATCCAGGCGATCCGTCTCCCGGACGCGCCCGGCGCCGCCTACACCGTGCATCCCGAAGGACTCGACCCCGAGGCGACCTACGCCCTGGAGAACCCCGAGACCTCAGAAACGCGCAAGCTCACGGGGCGAGATCTGATCGACGACGGCTTGACCTTCGCGCTCGAGCCGCGCAACGGCGCGATCTGGCTGTACCGGAGGGACTAGCGGCGAGGTAGCCGCGGTTCAGTACCCGCGATTATGAGACCTTTGGGGTTTCTCTGTCGAGCAGGCGCCCCCTTGACAGAGAAACCCCAAAGGTCTGCGTCGGTGCCGAGGGCGTCCATTCCTGTCGCTCTGTGCCATCCATCAGCCCTTGGGCGACGGGTTGGTCCTCGTAGGAGCGGGTATTCCTGCACCACGGAGCGAAAGCTCCGCGCCGCTGCCATGCCGCAATCCGGCCCCGCGACGGATTGGCCCGTACACTCCCTTTTGACGTTTCTTTGACACGCCCACATACACTATGGATGTTGCATGCAGGACTCCCCCAACCAAGTGACTCGGGATACGGAGGCTGGACATGATCGTCTATGGTGGTCGCATGCTGGGACGAGCCGGGCTGGCTCTGATGGTGATCGTGATCGGGATAGGAATCGGGCGGGCGCCCGGCGTGCTTGCCGCATCGCCTCCGCCCCTGGAGGCTGCAGCGCCCACCGTCGAGATCACAGAACTCGCGGGCCCCTGGGTGAATCTGACCTCGGTCGCGGTCAACGTGTCGGCTATGACGGCACCCCAGACCGAGGGCGCCAAGCCCCTGTCTCTGACCGCCGCCAATCTGGGCGGCGACGACACGTCGGAGTTCATCGCCGGCTACGCGACGGCGTCCGGCGGGCTGCTGGCGCGCTACGCGGACGTCACCGGCGGCGGCGTGCCGCAGTTCGTCTCGCTGCCCTGCGCGCCCGACTTCCTCGGCGCGGGCGACTTCGACGCCGACGGCTACCAGGATGTGGTCGCTGCATCTCGCGGCGGCGACGCGCTCTGGTTCCTGCCCGGCGATGGCGCGGGCGGCCTGGGCCTGCCGGCGCCGGTGAAGCTGCCCGGCACGCTCACAGCGCTGGCAGTCGGTGAGCTCTACCGTCAGGACGGAATGGCGGACCTCGCGGTGGGCGTCGGCACGCCTGAGGGCGCGCGCCTGCTCGTTTTCGTGGGCCCCCAGGGCGTGCAGGCATCCGAGCCGGAGGTGTTCGTCCTGCCTGCGCCCATCACCGCGCTGGCGATGGGACAGCTCGACGACGCCTATCCCTTCGACCTGGCCCTTATCGCGGGCGACGCGCTCACCGTCCTGCACGGACACGACCAGGTCATAAGTAGCGTCGATGCCCCTGCGTTGGAGGTCTTTCCCCTCACCTTCACACCGGTCTCCCTGGCAATCGGTGACTTCCGCAGCGATGACGGTCAGACCGCCGAGATTGCCCTGCTTGCCGGGAACGGCGAGGTCCATCTGCTCGACCGCAGCGGTGCCGCGATCGGCGGCACGTCGACTGCCGTGCAGGGTCCGGCGACACTGCTCCGGGCACACCTCTCCAGCCTCAACGCCGACGACCTCTTGGTCGTGGACGCGGCAGGACGCCAAGTAGAGATCGTCACCCTCGATGGGCAGCGGATGACGCCCGGGGGCAACGTCGAGCAGGCGGTCCGCCCCGGCGCGCTGGCAATGCTGAGCACCGAGACCGGGGTCGTTGCCGCACTGCCGGTGCACCTCAACGACGACCCGTTCGAGGATCTGGTGGTACTGACCGAGGGCGCGTTCGCACCGGTGCCACTGGTCGCCACGGTGGTCCACACATTCGTGGTCGATTCGCCCGGCGATCAACCCGACAGCAATCCTGGCAACGGCAAGTGCGAAGTCGTTCTGCTGAGCGGAACCAAAGTCTGCACGCTACGGGCCGCGATCCAGGAGGCCAACGCCAGCACCGGCGCCGACGACATTCAGCTCGACATTCAGCGGGGCTTCTGGTCCACCGACAGCATCCTGCCGTCCAGCGCGCTGCCCGATGTCACCGAGACCGTCTGGATCCGGGACGTCGTCGCCGGCTCGATGCAGATCATCGATGGGCGCAACGTCCCCGTGGGCATTGGTCTGCACATCAAGACCTTCAACGTCTGGCTGGACGATCTGGCGTTCGTTAGCTTCGTCAACGCCAACCCGGCCATCAAGATCAGTGTGAGCGGTGAAAACACCATCCGCAATTGCCAGATTGGCCCCTCCAACGGCGGCGTCGGCGTAGAGCTCGCATCGGGGGCCAACCGCATCCACGGCACCGTCATCGCCGGTAATGCCACCGGCGTGCGCGTCACCGGCGGGAGCGGAAACATCGTCGGCCCGGCGAACACCATCGGCTTCGGCGCCAGCGGCACGGGCCCCACCAACAACACCGGCATCGAGGTGACCGGGGCGACCAACACGCAGATCGGGGATGCGGACCCGCCCGCCGGCGTCAGCGCGGGCCGCAATGTCATCTCGGGAAACCGCGTGTCCGGCATCCGGCTGACCGATACCGCGACCAACGGCACGCTGATCGTCAAGAACACGATCGGCCTCAACGCAGCAGGAACGCAGGCCCTCGGCAACGGGGGTCGGGGTATCCTCATCGTGAACGGCGCGGCAGCGACGACGATCGGCGTCGACACCGATGCGGGGCGCAACCTGATCGGGGCGAATGCATTGGGCATCGAGATCGACCACGCTTTCGCATCCGCCGACACCCTGATCCAGGGCAATTTCATCGGCGTGAATGCCGACGCTTCCGCAGCCATCGCCAACACCACCGCCGGCATCCGCGTCGATGCACCCTCGATCGTTCAGATCCTGCACAACGTCATCGGCGGCAGCCCCACCTCGGACGACGGCATCCGGCTCGAGTACTTCATCCAGCGCACCCTGGCTCACGTCATCAGCTACAACCACATCGGGACGAACCGCGCCGGCACGGCGGACCTGGGGAACGGGAAGAACGGCATCGCGACAGATGACCTCCTCGGCGTGCAGATAACGAATAACGTCATCCGGAATAACGGGCAGAGCGGCATTGACACCTGGCGGGGTGGGCAGTTCACCATCACCAGCAACATGATCAGCGGCAACCACGCCCATGGCATCTACCTCGTGGGGTCATCGTCCACCCTCACCGGCAACTCCGTCGGCGCGAACGGCGTCACCCACTCCGGCATCCTGGTGGCGGGCAACGACAACACGCTGCGCAACAACACCGTTTACAACGACATCCAATCGCTGCAGATCGGCGTCAGCCTTCTGGGCTCCGGTAACGCGCTAACCAACGACCTCTCTGAGGAGATCAGAGGGGGCTCCTACGGCGTGATGATGAGCGGCGACAGCAACACCTTGTCAGGCTACGTCGTCAGGGATGCGGCCACCGGCGTCCTGGTCAGTGGCACGTCTAACACCATCGGGACCGGCAACCGCATCCACGGGAACATCATCGGGATCGCCGTGGACGGCACGGCAATCGGGACCATCGTCCGCGGCAACATGCTGGGAGTGGATGCCACCGGCAACGCTACGGCGCCGAACTACGAAGCCGACATCACGATCGCCGGCACGACCACCACCATCGGCGGGAGCAGCGCCGCCGACGGCAACGTGATCAGCGGAGGAGCGGTCTACTTGGCGGATGGGGTGCGGATCACAGGGGGCAGTGGCGCGACCGTGCGCAACAACAAGATCGGCGTCGGCCTGAACGGCACGACTGCGCTGGGCAATCTCTACGGTATCCGCATCCTGGGTGGCACACAGAGCACGATTCGGGACAACACCATCGCCTACAACGGGACCGGCGTGCTCATCGAGCAGGGCACCGGGCACGCCATCGTCGGCAACAGCATCCGGGGCAACACGGCCCTGGGCATCGACCTCAGTCCGGCAGGCGTGACCCTCAACGACACCGGCGACGGCGACACGGGGGGCAACGCCCTGCAGAACTACCCGGTGATCACGCTGGCAGGCATCGTCGCAACCGGCACACGCGTGCAGGGCATGCTCGACAGCCTCCCCAGCCGGACCTACACCATCCGGCTCTACAGCAACCCCACCTGCGACCCCTCAGGTCACGGTGAGGGGCAGACCTACCTGGGCCAGGGCACCGTCGCCACCAATGCCGGCGGTCAGGCCAACATCGACCTGACCGTAGGCACGGCCGCCACCGCGGGCCACTTCCTGGCCGCGACCGCCACGGACCCGGACGGCAACACGTCGGAGTTCTCGGCCTGCTCCGGCCCCCTGGGCGTCCTGGGAGCCGCCGTTCTCACCGTCAACACAACCGGCGATGCCGCCGACACCAACACGGCCGACGGCATCTGCGACAGCAGCGGCGTCGCCGGCGAGCAGTGCACCCTCCGCGCCGCCATCCAGCAGGCCAATGCCACCACCGGCGCAAACACTATCCTGGTGCCCGCCGGCGTATACCCCTTGACCATCGTCGGCGCGGGCGGCGTCGAAGCCGGCGATCTGGACATCAGCGGTGAGTTGACCATCAGCGGTGCGGGCGCGAATGTGACCACGATCCAGGGCCAGATGGCGGATCGGGTCTTCGACATCCTGGCCAACGCCATCGTCACCATCTCAGGCGTGACGGTCAAGGGCGGCAGCGTCGCCGCCGGGGATGGTGGTGGCGTGCGTGTGGCGAGCAGTGCGACGCTGTCGATGGATGCCGTCAGTGTACAGGAAAACGCGTCCACGAGCGGCAGCGGCGGCGGGATCTACACCTCGGGCGGCCTCACCCTCAGCGACTGCGCCGTCATCAGCAACACCGCTGGCGCTGAGACCAATGGTGGGGGCGGTATCTACCTCTATCTCGGCACAGCCACGCTGCGCAACACGACGCTCTCCGGCAACCAGACACGGGGCAACGGTGGCGGCATCCTCAACCTGCTCGGGACTGCCTACCTCAACAATGTCACCGTCACCGGCAACACCGCCGATTCCGACAACGACGGCGGCGACGGTGGGGGCCTGTGGAACGGCTACACCTTCTACGCCAAGAACTCCATCATCGCCGGGAACACCGACCTGAGCCACGGCGCCTATCACGACGGCGTCGCAGACTGCTATGGAACCTACACCAGTCAGAGCTACAACCTCATCGGCGACCAGGCCCGGACCTCGAACGCCTCCACCCCCGCTTGCCAGGGGTTCAGCGGCACGACCAGCGATTCCGTGGGCGGGTCCTGGCTCAACACCCTCTATCTGACCTACGGCGCCGGGCTGGGGCCGCTCCAACTGAACGGCGGCACGACGCTCAACCACTCGCCGTACTCCTATGTGGCAGGTGTGACGGTGGACCTCGGTAACCCTGCAGCGCCCGGCAGCGGCGGCAACGCCTGCGAGGCCATCGACCAACGTGGACAGGCCCGACCCATCGACGGCGGCACGGACGGCGTCGCGCGCTGCGACCGCGGTGCGGTGGAGCACATCCCGTCCTACCTGTCCATTGGCGACGTCACCGTCACCGAGGGCGGCACGGCGACGTTCAATGTCACGCTCTCGGCCCCGGCACAGATCACGTTCACCGTGCAGTACTCCACCACCGCGATCACCGCCATCGCGGGGCAGGACTACACCCACGTCGCCGGCACCCTCACCTTCGCGCCCGGACAGACCGCCAAGACGGTCCTGGTGACGACACTCACCGACACCTACAACGAGAACACCGAGACTTTCAGGGTGCGGCTCTACTACCCGCAGTGGGTGATGATCGCCGACGGCGAAGCGATCGGGAGCATTACCGACGGCAGCCCGCAGCCCTCGCTACTGATCAATGACCGGGTGACGACAGAGGGGGACGCGGGCACGACGACGCAGATGGTCTTCACCGTGAGCCTCAACAGCGCCAGCGGCAAAACGGTGACCGTGGACTACGCCACCGCCAACGGCACCGCGCTGGCCGGCGAGGACTATGCCGCAGCTATGGGGCAACTCAGCTTCGCGCCGGGCGTCACAGCGCAGACGGTGACCGTCAACGTCATCGGCGACGACTGGAAGGAGAGCAACGAAACCTTCTCCGTCCAGCTCAGCAGTCCCGTCAACGCCACGCTGGGCGACGCCACCGGCACCGGCACCATCACCGATAACGATGCCCCGGCCTTCACGATCAACGACGCCTTCGTCATCGAGGGCGACAGCGGCACCGGCACGATGGTGTTTTCCGTCGAGCTCTCCAAGCCCAGCACCCAGCCGGCCACGGTGCAGTACGTCACCAACCCCGGCACGGCCCAGGCCGGAGAAGACTACATCCACACCAGCGGCACGCTCACCTTCGCCGCCGGAGAGACGCTCAAGACTATCAGCGTCCAGATCGTCGGCGATGACGTCAGCGAGGCGAACGAGACCTTCACGGTGTCGCTCAACACGCCCACCGGCGGGACCACCATTGCCCGCAGCAGTGCCTCAGGCCTCATCTACGACGATGGTGGATTCCGGGTCTACGTGCCGCTGGTTGTCCGGAATCTCTGAGCCGCAGGCAGGGGACGTCCGGTTCTACACCAAACCGCGCGGCGTCGGGGAGTACTCCTCGACGCCGCGCGCACGATCACCGGCAAGTTCGTCAACATCTCCAGCGGTGCACTGCTGGGTTGACCGATGGAGGACTTGCCTATACACTGCTCCACGCTATAGTACGTGTAGTACACGTATAATGATCGGAGGGTATGATGCAGAAGAAGCTGACGATCACAATCGATGAGGAGGTGTACGAGGGCCTCTACCGCATTGTGGGACCGCGAAAGATCAGCGGGTTCATCGAGGAGTTGGTGCGTCCACTCGTGCTGATACCCGACCTGGACGCTGCCTACGAAGAAATGGCAATGGATGAGGCCCGCGAATCGGAGGCTCTCGCCTTGACCGAAGCCGTCATTGGAGACGCAGATGCCGAGGCGTGGTGAAGTATGGTGGGTCAACTTCGACCCGTCCGTCGGGGGTGAGATACGGAAGCAGCGGCCCGCTGTTGTAGTGAGCAACGATGCGGCCAACCGCCATCTCAACCGTGTTCAGGTGGTGCCGCTGAGCTCGCAGGTACTGAAAATCTACCCCAGTGAAGCACCTGTGACTTTCGAGGGCACTCCTGGCAAAGCCATGGCTGACCAACTCACCACGGTGAGTAAGTTGCGGTTGGTACGTCGTAGCGACACCCTCAGCGAGGTTGAGATGCAGGCCGTGGAAGGCGCGATCCGCGTCCAATTGGGGATGATCTAGAGTGAGGGACACACTCGTACGAGTGATATGGATCTGACGCCGAGCCACGACCGGACACAGCGCTACCAGACCGTCAGCTTCGAGACGGTGACGGTGGATGACCGCGGGCAGGTGATCTCGCGCGGAAGCCACAAGGCCCGGCAACTCACCGACACCCTCCGGGCAGGCGTCCCCGTCGAACTGATCCTGATCCCCGCGGGTGCGTTCTGGATGGGGTCGCGCGCCGGGACCGGCTACGAGGACGAATTGCCCCGACACCGCGTCAGCATCCCACCCTTCCTGATGGGCAAGGTCCCGGTCACACAGGCGCAGTGGGCGGCGGTCATGGACCGGACGCCGCCCTATCGTTGCACGGGGGCAACGCGGCCTGCGGACCGGGTCTCCTGGCACGACGCCGTGGCCTTCTTCGCACGGCTGTCAGAGCAGACCGGAGCGTGGCTATCGCCTCCCCAGCGAGGCGGAGTGGGAGTACGCCTGTCGCGCGGGGACTCGGACGCCCTTCTATGTCGGCGAGACGCTCACGACTGACCTGGCCAACTACGTGGGGCTCCACACCTACCGATCAGAGCCGGAGGGCATCTACAGGCACGTCACCACCGCCGTCGCGAGCTTTCCCCCCAACCCCTTCGGGCTCCACGACATGCACGGCAACGTCTGGGAGTGGTGCGCCGATGCCTGGCACGATAGCTACGAGGGCGCACCGACGGATGGCACCGCGTGGGAGCGTGGCGGCGGGCCGGCCCGCGTGCTGCGCGGGGGCTGCTGGCACGACCCGCCGACGCTCTGTCGCAGCGCCGCGCGGCTGAAGTCGATGCCCCACGAAGGTGAGGACTACTTCGGCTTCCGCGTGGCGCTAACGCTGCCCTAGGGCTCGATCTTCGTCCCCAGCACCTGGAGGAACTTGGCGATCCAGTCGGGATGCGCGGGCCACGCCGGGGCAGAGACGAGATTGCCGTCCACATACGCCTCGGTCATCGCTGTGGACACAAACCGGCCCCCGGCGCTGGTGACGTCCGGCCCCACCGCCGGGTAAGCGGTGCATGCTCTACCCTCCAGGACACCCGCTGCGGCCAGGACCTGCGGACCATGACAGATTGCCGCGATGGGCTTGCCCGCCGCCGCCATCTGCTGGACGATCGAGATCACCGTCTCGTTGAGGCGGATGTACTCCGGCGCACGCCCGCCGGGAATGACCAGCGCGTCGTAATCCTCGGCCTTCACCTCGGCGAAGGTCGCGTTGAGCTCGAAGTCGTGACCGGGCTTCTCACTGTAGGTTTGGTCGCCCACGAAGTCGTGCACGGCGGTGCGCACCTTGTCACCCGCCGCCTTGTTCGGGCAGACCGCGTGTACGGTATGGCCCACCATCTGCAGTGCCTGGAAGGGCACCATTACCTCGTAGTCCTCGACGAAATCGCCAACCAGCATCAGGATCTTCTTCACAGTCATCGGGTCCTCCGTTCTCTTTTGCGTGTCTGTCACGCCTCGCCCGGGTAGATCACGCTGTGGCGCAGCGGCAGCCACTCGCGCAGTGCCTTTCGCAGCGTGAGATCCCAGAAATCCCACTCGTGGCCGTATCCGGGCACGAGTTCGAGAGTCGTGTCATAGCCCAGGTCGGTCAGGTATGCAGCGGCGCTCTCGACGCCCTCGCGTGCGAAGTCTTCGTCGCCCACGGTCATGAAGAACTGGGGAAGCTGCTTACCCCCATCGACGTTGAGCTTGGCATGATGCCAGACGTCGTTGACGCTTCCCTTGAAGCGATCGAGATCGCCGTAGAGCGTGCGGAAATCGATCGTCGGCAAGTCCTTGTCGACGGCACGACGGCGGCGACGCGAGGCGTACTCCTTGATCGTGTCGGGGTTCGGCGAGGAACCGGACATACAGAGCACGGCGGCGTAGTTCTCGCACTTCATAATCCCCATCTTCATCGCGCCGTGACCACCCATAGAAAGCCCCGCGACGAAGTTGTCCTCTCGCTTGGCCGAGAGCGGAAAGAGCGACTGGCAGACCTGGGGCAGCTCTTCCGAGACATACTTGAAGTAGCGCGGCCCCTTGGGATTATCCGTGTAGAAAGCGTTGTAGCCCGACGGCATCACAACCGCGACCCTGGCCTCGTTGGCGTAGCGAACAATGCCTGTGAAATCGCGGTAATCGGTGCTATCGCCGGAATAGCCGTGAAGCAGGTAGAGTGTCTGGAACTTCATCCCCGGCCGGTAGAAGTCAGCGGCATCGTCCTGGCCTGGCCGTGGCAGGCACACGGTGACGTTAGTCTGGTATCCGAGGTACTTCGAGAGAAAGTTGAGCTCTAGGACAGTCATAGGGTGGAGCCTCCTGTGAGATATTCGCCGGCTGTTACGCATAGGCGCACGCTGATCTTCCGGGAAGCTTCCGGGCACACCGTAGGCACAGAGAGTTCCACTGTCGCGAGAGATCCTCGGCAGAAACGAGCCTTCTAGCCTCCCGGAAGACGGGAGCGCGATGGTCTTGTGCGCAGTGTACCCCCGCCGGGCGAATCCTGCAATCCATGCTACACTTCGCTCACGATGGATGCTGCCCAGCCAAACCATAACCCATCCAACCTCGTGCGCCCCTGCCCTCATCTCCGCCACCTCATCGCCGGCCTTTTGCTGGCCGGGGCGCTGTTGGGGCTGGTGTCCGTACCTGCCGGCGCCGACACGCCGCCGCACCTGGGCTATGGCATGATGCTGGCCTATCCCCCTACCCACGTCGCGCTCGTGCGCGACGCCGGGTTCGACTGGTTCAAGTACTTCGTCGACTGGAACGTCGTCGATGCGAACCGCGACCGCGCCTACGCCTGGGACACCGTCGACTGGCGGCTGAATGAGGCATGCGAACAGGAGCTTCACGTGCTGCTGAGGGTCGAGCGCGATCCGTCGGATTGGACGCCTATCCAGGACGGCGAAATGGCCGCGTGGGAGGCGTTCTTTCGGGACCTCGCCGCCCACGTTGCCGAGAAGCGCTTGGCGTGTGAGTTCCCCTACCGCGTCGCCTTCGAGGTCTGGAACGAGCCGAACCTCGACTTCCAGTGGGCCTATCAGCCGGTGGACCCTGTGCGCTACACCGAGATGGTCAAGCGCGCCTATGCCGGCACCAAGGCCGGAGATTCCCACATCCTGGTGGTGGCGGGGAGCCTCGCCGTTACCGGGGGGTTGCCTGACGGGCGTGCGATGGACGACGTCGCCTACCTGGAGGCGATGTACGCCGCCGGACTTCAGGGCCACTTCGACGCGATCGGCATCCACAACTACGGCTACGGCGGGCCACCTGAGGACAAGGACTGGGGCTACGGCTTGCTGAACTTCCGGCGCGCCGAGGACATCCACGCCGTGATGGTCGCTCACGGCGATGGTGATATGCCCGTATGGGCGACCGAGTTCGGCTGGCTCCACGAATCAGCGACGTGTAATGCGTATTGGCAACAGATCGGCTTCGCCTGGCAGCAGGTCACCGCCCAGCAGCAAGCCGATTACCTGGTGCAGGCTTTCGCCTACGCGGACGAGCACTGGCCCTGGATGGGGCCGATGATCGTCTCCAACCTCGATTTCAGCGTCATGCCTTGGTACAGCGCATGCGAGCCGCTGCGCTACTTCGCGATTCTGAACGAGGACAGAACCCCACGCCCGGCCTACACGGCGCTCGCGGAAATGGACAAACACCCGCGGTCGTGGGCCATCGGCGGCATGGCCGCCGCACCCGCGGCGCTGAGTTGGATGCAAGCGGTAAGCGAGACCCAGGTCGTGACGCGCGTGGTGACCGTGCGCAACACCGGCGAGGTAGACTTCGCGTGGCGCGCGGACGTCTCAACCACCACGCTCTCAGTCACGATCGATCCACCCTCGGGGGTGTGCGACACGAGCCTGACCGTCACCGTCGACCCGCGCGGGCTCCCCGTGGGCACCTACACCGCCACCCTCGCTCTGACCGCCGACGTGCCCGACGTGCCGGAGAGCCCGCTCGTCCTCCCGGTTCGCCTCGACGTCGTGGCGCGAATCTACGGCGTGTACCTCCCGCTGACGCAGCGCCGATGAGCGGACCTCGCTGGGGCATCCCTACGCCCGGCAGCATAGGAGGCTTTCTGTCCACCGCTTCCCACCTACAGATCTACTTGCCGTCAGCGATCGCTTGAACGGCGTCGAAGTTGAGCAGGTACTCCAGCGTGCCCAGGTACCTCCCTGACGCGTCTCTGATGGCGACGAAGCGGTTGAGGATTCTTGGCTGGCTGGGTGATACCCAAAACCAGGCTTCGTCCCGTTTCCCACTCCTGAGGTCTGAAAGAATCGCCTCAACCTTTGGCAGTGTGGCCTCCTGGTGGCATCCCCTGACGTCGCTCCCCATCAGCTCATCGCCGATCGGGATTATACGTCTGCCCACTCTGTTCCTGTACCGTAAGCGATCATCCGCATCGACAAACGACATCTCGAACGGCATTGCGTCCAGAATTGCCGCGATCTGCTCCTCACTGAGACCCAGCATGTCACATCTCCAGTTGGTCAAGGCACTTGCCAAGCACATACATCCACTGTCGAGAGCAAACCCTGTCGAATACCTCTTCCTTGTAGTAGCGCCTGACATCCTCCGCGACACCCCAGTTGCAGCCTGTCAACGTCTGGCAGTCGGTGTCTCCGAACCGGACGATGAAGCCACGGTAGAGGTCGTGCACCGCCGCGATGGCTTGCGACCGCGCGTCGCTCCCGGCCACGGGTGGCCCCATGTCGCCCTCGCCGTGGAGGAGCCCCAAGTAGATCGTGGCACCAAAGAGCAGGCCGCACGTCGTCTTGCCGGACTGGATCGCGCCCGCATATCCCGCCGCAACCCACGCGTCGAGCGTCGGGTCCCAACCGCGGGCCTTCGACAACACGTGCAGCGCCGCCTCGGCGCAGGTGTACCCTTCGGTCATCCGTTGAACGCCCTCACGCCAGAACGAGGTCGTTCGGTCCGGCGCCGTGGCTGAATCGGTCACAAGGCGGCGGGCAACCGCCTTACGTTCATCAGTTTCCATAGGATTCCCCCTCAGGTGTCGCTATCCATTCGCACTCGGAAAACCGCCCTATGGTCGCGACCGTATCTCCAGTTCCCCGCGCCAGACCCAGCTAACCATGAAGAGAACTGCCAGCAGCAGCGGAGGACCGGCGATCACGAGGTAGGCGAACCACGGGAATGCCCCCCAGGTAAAGACGATATATAGGAGGCCAAGACTCGCGAAGATCAGCGCGCCGAGCCGCTCCCGATGCCACGCGACCGCAAGCGCGATCAACACCAGAGCGACTGGGATGAGCTGAAGCAGGAATGATCCCAGCGCCTGCCGGAAGGGGATCCCTACGCTGAAAGCGCCGAGCGCCGGCAGCCCGACGAATAGCGCAAATACGATTGCCAGGATCCTGGGTACCCAGAAAAGGATTCGATGTAGCCGCAGACGCATCCGAACGCCTCCCCTACCCTCTGGTTGCACTCAAGGTGATCTCGGGCGCGAGTGTATGGAGCTCCGCGCTCGAGACAACTCCCCGTCCAGCCGGCGCAACGTCACCCATTGTATAGATCACAGCCGCTGGCGTTCCACGAGGTCACGCGAGGCCTCGTGCCCAATCATAGCGCTCAAGCGCTCGTTCGGAGTTCTCCTCGCCATATCCAGCCGATCGCGAAGAGAACGCCGATAAAAAACACCGGCCCGGAGATCATAGCATAGGTCACCCAGACGAACTGTCCCCAGGCCATCACGATGTACCAGACGCCCAACCCTGCAAAGAGTACCGCGCCGACCCACTCCCAACGCCACGCGACGGCTAGGGCGATGAGCACGAGGTAAGTGGGAATCAGATGGATGAGGAGTGCTGCCACCGTCGGCCAGAAGCCGCGGCCCCCGCCAAAGACGTCGAGCGCGAAGAGACTGATGAAGACCGCAAAGATGATCGCCAACGCCCTTGGCGTCCAGAAGATGGCCCGCTTCAGCGAATCATGCATCGTATGACCTCCTATCGAGCCGCACAGCGTGCGTGCCAGGTGTGCGGCCCTGTGTCCCTACGATGGGACTATTGCCACTCGATCACACGCCACATCACTGTAGCGTGTGAATCCGGTTCTGCCAAGCTCGCCCACTTTGCCCAGAAGGTGGCAGCTTGGGGGGATGCGTTATACGCCTCCCAAAAAGCGGCTTGCGTTGCCTCGTCCTCCCAGACCTCCTCGTAGACCAGCTCGCTGGAATCATCCAACGGCGTGTACAGCCGGGCAACGCCGCCTGCCTTCAGGTCGGGATCCGTCGCCTCAATCGTCCCCTTGAGCGCCGCAATCGCCTCCGTCATCTTGCCCGGTTTCACAGTCCAGGTGTTGCGCCATGCAATCATCGCGTCCTCCTTTGAGCTTAGTACACCCTATCGGGCAGATCTGGGCCCTGGCCACGCACACGCGCCCGCCCCTGCCCCACTCTAGCACTCCTACCAGCCGAATCGGTCATAGCTCACGATCTCGTCCAGCGCCTTGCGCGGCCTCGGCTCAGGCCACGATAGCGGATACCCCAGGACGATCGCCAGTGGGGCTCGGATGTCATCAGGGATGCCGAGCGCCTCCTTGAGCTTGGGTTCGTTCAGGCCGCCGATCCAGCACGTGCCGATCCCCTCGGCCGTCGCCGCCAGCACCAAGTGATCCAGCGCGATGGCGAGATCGGCGTCAACCGGCGAGTCGTAGGCCGCGGGGCAGTCCTCCGGGGCAAGGTCATCCCGATTGGCGGTATAGACTTCCCCAGCCTTGTAGTAGCGCAGCGCCGCCTCGCGCTCGACCGCACAGCCGACAACGATCACCGGCGCATCGTCGATCCAGCGCTGGGTGACCAACTTGCCCGTCGCCGTGTGCCACTGGCACGCCGCAGCGACCTGCGCCTTTACGCCCTTATCCCTTACGATGATGAAGCGCCACGGCTGGCAGTTCTTGGCCGAGGGCGCCAACTGCATCGCCTCCAACAGCCGCGCCAAAACGTCCTCGGGGATGGGATCAGGTTTATACTTCCGAATGCTGCGTCGCCGTCGAATGGTCTCCAAGGTGTCCATCGTCGCACTTGACTTTCCCGGCCTACTTGTAGTCGAGGATCGAGACGATGTGGAAGCCCTCCAGGTTGGGCTGGTCAAGAAGATAGGGCTTCAACTCCTCCAGGATTTCCAGACGGATGGGGTGTTTCGCCATCGACTGTGCCAACGCCATCTCCTCCGGTGTCTCGATGTGTGTTAAGGTCAGGTTGACGAACACCGTAGGGTCGACCATCGAGCGCAGCAGGGCATTGCTCTGCATCACGCCCACCTCTTCGCCCATCTGCTTCAGCTTGTCGCCGTGTACTGTCGCAATGAAGGCATCGATGTGCTCCGGGTCCACGCGATACGTCGTGAAACCACAGTGGGTGAAACCTGTCTGCGCGAGAGCTGCTCTTTCGGCGTCCATTTGCGTCTCCTTTCCCAACTAAAGAAAAACGGTGGGTTTGGACTCAGATTCACACGTATCATCGCATACAATCATCAACAAAACGTCAAGAGAAGCGTCACGGCGGCGCCAATCCACAGGAATGCGTCGAGGCCACGCGCTGATATGTCACATTTGCCGCCCAATTCACAGATCGGATGGATCACGTCACAGAAGCCGTCGGCGGAGAGAACTACGGTAGATGTGAGGTGAGAGCATCTCAATAGGGCGGAGGATGGTCGTGCAACAATCTGATTATTAAGAATGAGGGCCCGGGCGCAAGCATCGTAGCTTGGCGCCATCGCCGTTGTCGCTGCATAGATAGCCCCTACCCACGCAATGAGCATATTGGTATGTTTGGTATATAATGTAGTGCAGTGTGCGAGCTGCACGAATGCCCACTCGCGCCTCGTCATGCCCTGATGGATCCCGCCACGAGCAACGGCCCAGAAGCGCTTTGCCATCACTGCGGTGCCGAACTTACACGCGCTCAACCGCCGGTCGACCGAACTGTGGACATAGTCACTGCCGGACACAAGGAGTCCAGGATGATGGAGACCATCCTCGCGATCGAAGACGGCCGCGGCGTCTGTTCCATAGATTCCCAAACGCTCGGCGCCGCCGGCTATCACGTCCATCGCACGCCTCCCGGCGAAGTTGCATGCCGACAGGCTCGTGAACACCACCCTGCACTCATCCTCTACCCCGCCTCGCCGGGCGATGGTGTCGATGCCGCAGCCCTCCAGGCGCTGAGAGCCGCTGCGGGACCGCCCAATCCCTTCGTCGCATTGGTGTCCGACGCTGCCGCCGATCCGCACGCTGCGCCCGCGGAGACATTGGGGGACGGCGTGGACGGTCACCTCTTCCTACCGCTGAACGCCGTCGCGCTTTTGGCGCAGATCAGGGCCTTTCTGGACATCCGTGCCCTGAAAGCAGCCCTGGACGCCGAGCGACAAGGTATGCCGGGAAACCACCGTCCGGCCACCGAAGATGCGACTACCACCGAAAAAGCCGGCCACTCAGGAGGCGACACTGAGCTACAGGCGGCTATGCCTGAAGGCGACGGGCGCTATCGCGCCTTCCTCGACGCTTCTACCGACATGGCCTTCCTCAAAGACGCCTCGCTCCACTACGTCATGGTCAATACGAAGTACCGGGCTTTCATGGGGCGATCCGAGCCCGAAATCCTGGGCAAGGACGACTCCGATCTCATGCCCGAAGGGATGGCAAAAGCCTGCCATCTCTCGGACGAAGAGGCTCTGTCCGCAGACGCCATGGTCATCAACAGAGAGCAGGTCGATAACCGGATCTATGAGACGCACAAGTTCGCCGTACCGTTGGGCGAGACGTTGGGCGTCGGCGGCTTTGTCCGCGACATTACCGACCAGATCTGGGCTCAGCAGGAGATCCGCCGCAACGAGGCCCGGCTACGAAGTGTGGTCAACGTCTTGCAGCACCCTGCGGAGACGGCCCAGGATGTGTTGGACTTCGCGCTTGATGAAGCGGTCAGGTTGACGGATAGCGAGATGGGTTTCCTGAACACCTACGATGAGGATCTCCGCCGATTCCGGCTGATCGCCTTGTCCGGCTCGGCCACGGCCGACCACAGGCTTTCGAGCTTGCGACAGGTCGCCGATCTCGACCAGACCGGTTTGTGGGGAGAGGCCGTTCGGCAACGCAAGCCCATCATGCTCAACGACTTCAGAACGCCAAACCCCCTCCGTAGAGGGCTTCCGGAAGGCCACAAGCCGCTGAGGCGCTTCCTGAGTGTCCCCGTCAACTATGAAGGCAAGATCGTAGCGGTTGTGGCCGTCGCAAACAAGGCGACAGACTACACCGAGGTGGATGGCTTACAGCTTAACCTGCTGATGGACGTAGTCTGGCGGACGCTACTGCACAGGGACGCAGATGCGGCACTCCACCAAGAGAAAGAAAACCTGGCAGCGGTGCTGGCGGCGGCGCCTGTCGCGATGCTCGTCTTCGACGAACACGAGGAGGTGCTGATGGCCAACCCTGCGGCAGCACAAGCGTTCGGGAAGCAGGAAAGTGAATTGGGCCACCTGAGGTGCGGCGACCTTATCGCATGCGCCCATCGTCGGCAGGATCCCCGCGGGGGCAGCTACGATGCCGACTGCACCATCTGTCCTTTGACCGTAGCCCTGCGGCAGGCGCTGTCCGGCGTCGGGTCCGGAGACCTCTCCGGAGAGGCGGCGTTTACCCTCAGGACCTCTCCGGAACCTATCTGGATGCGCTATCGCGTCAACCCGGTCACGCTCTATGGTCGCCCTTGCGCAGTGCTGGCCCTCGATGACATCACCGATCGCAGGCGTGCCGAAGAGGCGCGCACGCAAGAACGCCGTCTGCTGCGCACCGTCATTGATAACCTGCCGGACTCGGTCTATGTGAAGGATGTGCAGGCTCGCAAGATCCTGGCGAACCAGGTCGATCTGGATTTCATGGGGGCGGACGCGGAGGCGAGGGTCCTCGGCAAGACGGATCTCGAGCTATTCCCGCCCGAGGTCGCCGAACCATTATTGACCGATGACCGTCACGTCCTTGAGACCGGAGAGCCGATCCGGGATCGTGAGGAGACCGTGACCGACAGATCCGGCAGGAAACGGTGGTTGCTGACCTCCAAATTCCCGCTGCGCGACCAAGCCGGAGAGATCGTGGGCCTTGTCGGTACAGGACACGACATCACCGAACGGCACCAGGCGGACATCGAGCGGCGGCGTCTCGTGGCGCAGATCGAGGCGCAGGCCCACCAACTACAGGACATTCTCGAAACGGTGCCCCAAGGCGTGCTCGTGTTGCTGGGCGGGGGCGCCGTCGTCCTCGCAAATCCGGCAGCTCAGCACGCCCTCACCATCCTCGCGCCGGACATTGACGGCGAGGTCACCCATCTGGGCAGCCGGCCTCTCGGCGAGCTGCTCACCTCCGCGCCCGGCGGAG
Source organism: uncultured Chloroflexia bacterium (assembly GCA_963775195.1). Taxonomy (GTDB): domain Bacteria; phylum Chloroflexota; class Anaerolineae; order B4-G1; family SLSP01; genus PWVB01. Next base: position 319,560 of record CAVZIC010000006.1, on the reverse strand, counting down.
CATGGCACGAGGTCCATGTCGATCATCGTACATACGAGATCACGTCGCGCCCTATGCTGCATGGCGTCGACTCCGAGCATTGGGTCGTGGTGATCAACGACGTGACGCAACGGCGCGAGGTCCAGGACCATCTACACCAACAGGCACGCCTCGCTGCCGTGGGGCAGCTCGCAGCCGGGATCGCGCACGACTTCAACAATATCATGGCGGTGATCGTTCTGCAGGCCGAGTTGGTTGCGCGGAGCGGAGGCCTCACCGTTCGTGATCGCGAGCGTTTGGCAACCGTCAACCAGCAGGCTCAGTTTGCCACCCGCCTGATCGAGCAGATTCTGGACTTCAGCCGGCGCTCGATGCTCTCCCGCCATCCGCTAGACCTCGTTCCCCAGCTCAAGGAGCAAATCGTGCTCCTGCAGCGCACACTGCCGGAGCACATCTGCGTCGAGTTGACCTATCGCGATCAACAGTGCATCGTCAACGCCGATCCCACGCGTATCCAGCAGATGGTCATGAATCTGGCGATCAACGCGCGGGACGCTATGCCCGAGGGCGGGGACCTGCGGCTGACCCTGGCGCGCCTTACCCTCCCCGAGGGTGCCGAACTCTCCCCGCCCGGGATAGCGGCGGGCGACTGGGTCAAGCTTACCGTGAGTGACACAGGCACCGGCATCCCGGACGGAGTAATGGAGCACATCTTCGAGCCCTTCTACACCACCAAGCCGCCCGGCGAGGGCAGTGGCCTGGGACTCGCGCAGGTCTATGGCATCGTTGTACAGCACGAGGGCCACATCTACGTGGAGACCCGGGCAGGAGCCGGAACGACCTTCACGATCTATCTCCCCGCACTCTCCCTCGCGGTCCCCGAGCGGCCGCCGGTGACATCAAACGAGATTCCTATGGGACATGGCGAGCTGGTGCTGGTCGTGGAAGATAATGCCCCGCTGCAGCAGGCGTTCCGGGAACTGCTGACCAGTTGGCATTATGCTGTGCAGACGGCAGGGAACGGCGCGGAAGCGCTGGCGCTCCTTGATCGCGAGGACGTGAGGGTCGACCTCGTGCTCAGCGACGTCGTCATGCCCCAGATGGGCGGCGTCGCGCTGGCGCGCGCGCTGCGGGCCCAGGGCTCCGCGGTGCCGGTGATCCTGATGAGCGGACACGCGCAGGGCCAGGATCCCACTGCGCTGCGCCAGGAGGGCATCCACACATGGCTGCGCAAGCCGCCGGATCTCTTGGAGCTGGGCCAGGCCCTGGCATCCGCGCTGCACCCCACCGTATAGACGTATCCCTTGTCCACTACGCGTGTTATGACTGGAGCACGATCGTCATCCATCCACGTACGCCGTTCACGACTGCGTGCACAGAAGTTCCTTCAGAGGGCTCGAGCCAACGCGATTCGCAGAAAGGGCCGGCTATGAAACACTTCGCAGTCATTACCGACAGCACCTCGAACCTATCGCCAGGACCGGCTGAGGAGCTCGGGATCCCCGTGATTCCTCTCAACGTCCACTGGGGCGGCGAAACCTACCTCGACGGCGTGACGCTCGATGCCGAGACGTTCTACCGCTGGCTCAGAGAGCGCAAGGAGCTCCCCAAAACGTCCCAGCCCTCCGCGGGTGCGTTCATCGAGTTCATCAAGGCAGCCGCAGAGTCGCAGGGCGTCGATGCGGTCCTTGGCGTGTTCGTGTCAGCCGAGTTGAGCGGCACGATTGCCTCCGCCATGCAGGCCAGGGCATATCTGGCTGAGTCGGATCCCGATCTGCGCATTGAGTTCATCAACTCGTACTCGGTCTCCATGGGCCTGGGCCTGCAGGTGTTGGTGGCGCAGCGGGCAGCAAACGAGGGGCGGTCGATCGAGGAGGGTATGGCAGCGGTGCATCGGTGCCAGAATGCCTGCCACGTCATCTTTGCCGTGGACACGCTCGAGTTCTTGCATCGCGGCGGACGCATCGGCGGAGCGGCACGCCTGCTGGGATCAGCGCTGAACCTGAAGCCCGTGTTGATGATCGACCAGGGGCGCGTCGAGCCGTTGGAGAAGGTCCGCAGCCGCAGCAAGTCGTTGCGCCGCGTCATCGAGATCGCCGAGGACCGCCTTGCCGGTCGCCATCCGGCAGAGCTATCCATCATTCATGCCCGAAGCGCAGGCGGACCTACCGGCTTTCACGGAAATGGTCGCCGAACGTCTCAAGCCCGAGCACATGACGACGCGCATCCTGACGCCCGCCGTGGGCACCCACGGTGGACCGGGCACGCTGGGCATCGCCTTCTACACGGACGACTGATCCGACGCATAGTCCAACGTGCCACGTTCTACTGTGAAGCGGATGAACCCCAGCGTCTCCTGCACGATCAGGGCCGAGGGTGCGCCACCCGAGGCGTGCCGGCCCTCCCACGCGTCATCGATCAGCGGCACCCAGCGCGACGGGACCGCGTCGCGGGCCCAGCGCGCCGCGGCGGCCTTCGACGTCACGTCGCCCTGGGCCAGGGTGTACAGGATCCGGCAGAGCGTGAGGACGATATAGCACTGGTAGCCGCGAGACGCCATTTCCGCTGAGTCCTGGCGGATCTCCGGCAGCCAGTCCGCCAGGAGTGGCGCCATAGCGTCGCGGAGTTCGTCCGGCGTCACGCGATCGACCAGCGTCTGAAGGGCCGGGCCTGCCACCAAGACACCGTGCTCGTAGAGCACATGACGGTGCACGGCCCACCACGTGTCGAGCTGCACCCACTTGAGCCGCTCTCCCCTGCCCCGCTCGAGATTCGGGCACCGAACGACCCTGGGGTCGCCTCGTCGCAGCGCCGACGCGGGGACGTAGAAACCTTCAAGCTCAAAGGCGAACGGGGAGTCGAGCGTGGTGATGCGATCGTGCATCTCGCTCAAGGCAAGGAAGTCATTCTCGCCGACCGCGGAACGGGTGACCGCGACGAAGTCGATGTCGCTATCCTGATCGAAACCGCCGGTCGCCAGCGAGCCGTCAAGATAGAGTCCGATGAGCCCGTCCCCCAGGATCGCCCGGACTCCCGCCAGCAGCACGGCGAGCAGCGCATTGACGTCAGGATAGGGGGTTGGGCGATCTGATAGGACGTCCATGGATTACGCTCCGTTCCGGCGAGGTCAGTTGGATGAGATCGGTTACGATGATACATGCGCGGCCTGGGCGGTCAACTGCCGGGCTGCTGCAGGTTCTACCCTACCTCAATCGCCCTCTTCCCGGTTGACGGAAACGACGCTCCGAAGTACAACCTTACCTCAGGGACCCGGAGTCACCACGTCACGGCCCGGACCGATCGGGGGGAGGTCTGCACCATGAACATCCTGGGCATCAACTGGGGCGAGCACGATAGTGCCGCGAGTCTGCTGCAGGACGGACGGCTGGTCGCGGCGGTCGAGGAGGAACGGCTTAGCCGTATCAAGCACGCACCGTTCGCCTTCCCCGCACGTGCTGCGCGCTACTGCCTGGAGGCAGGCGGCGTGACCCCGCGCGATGTGGACGTGATCGCCTTCTCGTTCTCACCCACCGTGGGGCTCGGGCGCGGCATCTGGCACGCCCTGCGCCATTTCCCGAGGGCCAACTTCATTGCCTTCGCCGAGCTGGCGCGACGCCTGTGGTATCTCGCGCCGCCCGCCTACGCCCGATACGAACTGAAGCTCCCGGCCCGCACACGTGTCGTCTTCGTGCCGCACCACTTAGCCCACGCTGCCAGCGCCTTCTATGTCTCACCGTTCGAGGAGGCCGCCGTACTCGTCGTGGACGCGATGGGCGAATGGCCGGTGACCTCGCTCTACCGGGGCGCCGGCAACCGCCTGGCAGCACTCGAATCGGTCAGCTTCCCCCACTCCCTCGGTTTCTACTACTCGGCCTTCACCGAGTACCTGGGCTTCAATCCCTTCGATGGCGAGTACAAAGTGATGGGCCTGGCTGCCTTCGGCGAGCCCCGCTTCGACGCGCGTATGCGCGAGGTATTGCGCCTACCCGATGGAGCACAGCACCGGCTCGACCTGCGGTACTTCAACTTCCACCACGACTATGGTCGATCCACCTGGTACAGCCCCTACATGGAACAGGTCTTCGGCCCGCCGTCGGCGACCGGCGATATGCCCCCACAATCCCATGCGGACCTGGCTGCCAGCGTCCAGCAACGGCTCGAGGATGCGGTCTTCCACCTGGTCGATCACCTGCAGAAGCGCACCGGCCTATCGGACCTCTGCATGGCCGGCGGGGTCGCGCTCAATAGCGCCGCCAACGGCAAAATCGCTCAGCAGGGACCCTTCAAGCGGATCTTCATCCAGCCTGCGGCCAACGACGCGGGCTGTGCGCTGGGTGCTGCGCTCTATGCATACCACACGGTCCTGGGGAACGCCGCACGCGAGCCGCTCGCCCACGTCTACCTCGGGCCCGAATACAGCGCGGAGGAGATCGAGGCACATCTTCGCCTGGGCAAGCTCGACTATCAGCGGCTCGACGATCCCGCTGCGACCGCGGCGGACCTTGTGACGCAGGGCCGGATCGTTGGTTGGTTCCAGGGGCGTCTTGAGTTCGGCCCGCGTGCCTTGGGCAATCGCAGTATTCTGGCCGACCCGCGCCGTGCCGACATGAAAGAACGCATCAATGCCGCGGTCAAGTTTCGCGAGCCCTTCCGGCCCTTCGCCCCCTCGGTGATCGAGGGGGCCAGCCACACCTACTTCGAGGACGTGGGACGCTCGCCCTACATGCTGCGCGTCGCGCCGGTGCGCGCCGGTGTGGGGGAGCGGCTCCCCGCGATCACCCACGTCAACGGCACCGCGCGCCTGCACACCGTCACCCGCGAGAGCAACCCGCTCTACTACAGGCTGCTGGAACACCTTGGCGAGCGAACGGGGATGCCTGTCGTGCTCAACACCTCGTTCAACGTACGGGGCGAGCCGATCGTCTGCTCTCCCAAGGAAGCGGTGGCCTGCTTCTACAATTCGGGGCTCGATGCCCTGGTCATAGGAAAGTATCTGCTACGAAAGAGCGAAAGGAAGAACTGACATGACAGAGTCACCAACACTCAATGTACTGGATTTTGGCGCCTACGGCGACGCCCAGAACGACGACACGGGGGCGTTCCAGGCCGCACTGGATGAGGCGGCGGGTAAGGGCAAGCGCGTGGTCGTGCCGGCGGGGCAGTTCCGGCTGGACGGGACGCTCTCGATCCCGGCGGGCGTGACGTTGGAGGGAAGCTGGCCCGGACCCCACACGTCGATGGTGGAGCGCGGGACGGTGTTGCTGGCCTACGCCGGGCGGGACCACGAGGAGAGCACGCCCTTGATCAGCCTGACACATAGCAGCACGCTCAAGGGCGTAACGGTCTACTACCCGGAGCAGTTGCCGGACGACATCCACCCCTACCCCTGGACCATCCAGGGTCGCGGGCAGCACTACAACGTCATCGACGTGACGATTGCCAACGCCTACAACGGTATCGACTGCGGCACCTTCCACAACGAGGGCCACTTCCTGCGGAACGTTCTGATGTGCTGCTTGCGGCGCGGGGTCCTGATCGACCAGACCACCGACATCGGCAGGCTGGAGAACGTTCACATTCACAGCGTCTACTGGTGGCGCATCCACTATCCCGAGCGATCGTTGACGCGCGAGGAGGTCGCCCAGGTCAATGCCTACACATTGGCAAACCTGGAGGGCTTCATCATCGGCAGAACGGACTGGGAGTACATCAGCAACTCGTTCGTCATCTGGGCCAAGGTCGGCTTCCGCTTCATCGATTCCGAGACGCCGAGTGGTGGCACCGGCAACGCTGTCATCACCCAGAGCGGGTCGGATCTTGGGCCTTTGGCGGTGTTGGTCGAAGCGGTACAAGCTCACGCCGGGGTCGCGTTCGAGAATTGCCAGTTCATGTCAGGCTTTGAGATCGCACCGCAGAACCGGGGACCCGTGAAGCTGAGCAACTGCGGCTTCTGGGGACGCGCGGGCGCGGGCTCGCAGATGGTCCTGAAGGGCAGCGGCACGGTCTTCCTGACCGCGACGCACTTCAGTGCCTGGGATCAGGATCGCCAGGGCGTGCCATGCGTCGACGCACAGGCGGGGAAGCTCCTCGTCAACGGGGCGGACTTCATGAACGCTACACCCACCGGGCCGCATATCACGCTGGGGGCAGACGTCGCCTATACCTCAATCGTGGGGGCAACGGCCGGCAGTGGTCCCTTGCGTATCGCCAACCACAGCGCAGGTGACGTCCAGGTGCTCGGTCCCTGGGAGCAGGTCTAGCGCACAACCAGATCGCAGCGCGCGTCGCACGCATGGGCTCATCGTGCGGCGCGCGCTGCGATTGGCTTTGGGGTCTGTTTTAGGTTAGGGAATCGCGGCGCCCGCAACGAGGGCGCTGGCAACGAGGAGTGCTGCCACCAGGCCAATGGATATGAGAAACCAGATGACTCTGTTCATCTGCACGGTCATGATCGCCCTCCAGTAACGGTACGCCTGTTCAGCGAGCCACTTTGGTGGTCCGACCCTCACTGTCGGCAGTGCTCGCGGTATGTGGATCTACACTCCCATTATAGCACGGTAAGTTTGTTTTCGGTTATAGATCCATTGCGTTTTCGTTACAGTTTGGTTCAACAGGGACGTTTTCACGTGTGAACGTTCAAACGTGAAAACGTCCCAACCTTCTTGCCTTACGTATACCTCTCCCGGATCTCGGCGCTGACGTAGTCCAGGATTGCCACCGTAATGGCGATGAACCACACCGCGATGCCGGCGGCGCGGAAGTTGAGCAGCCGGATGTACTGGATCAGGATGAAGCCGATTCCGCCGCCACCGACCATACCGATCACGGTGGACATGCGGACGTTGACGTCCCAGCGGTAGATGGAGAATGAGACGAACGGCGGAATCATCTGCGGGATGACGCCGTAGCGGATAGTCTGGAGCCGCGTAGCCCCTGTAGCCTGCACCGCTTCGATAGGACCGGGGTCGATGCCCTCGATAGCCTCGGAATAGAGCTTGCCCAGCGCCGCCATCGTGTGTATCGTCAACGCGATGATGCCTGCAAACGGCCCCAGGCCCACCCACTGCGTCGCGATGATGACCCAGATCAGGGGCTCGATAGACCGCACGATGTTGAGAACCGTGCGGGTCATGTAGTAAATCACCAGCGTGATCGGTGAGTGTGACATAAGATTGCGGGCCGCCAGGAAACTGACCGGTACAGCCAGGACAATGCCGAAGGCGGTGGCCATCATGCCCAGGAAAATGGTCTCCACCATCCGCTCGACACTCAACTTGAGCGGCTCGCTGGGAACCAGGGGGCCCACGTCGGAGACCTGCCGCGCCTCAACCCGGTTGATCTGCGGACCCGTGGCGCTTGGCGGAAGCAGCCGGTAGGGCATGGTAATGTCGACCTCAAAGCTGCCCGCGTCGTCCGTCAAGAAGGACACGTACGCCCCTTCCTGGCGCACCTGGAACTCATTGTCGATGGGGTCAATCCACCAGATCTGGGTCTCCGTGCGCGGCTCGAAATTGCGCCCGGTCAAGTGGAGCGTGGTGCCCGGAATGATGTTGTTGTTCTGGTCCACCTCGGACAGATTGCCGCAGGTGGGTTCGGCCAACAGATAGGGCTTTCCGGGTGTCTCAACCGGCGGGGGCGGCGGCGTACCGGTGCACGGCACCTCTATATCCGCCGATGCGGAGACTGTTGCGGTCTCTCGCGTCACCGCAGCTTGCCACGGCCAAAGTACCTTGGAAAGCAGCGGCCAGGTATCCGACAACTCCGTCACGGCCTTATAGGGATTGATCTCGCTGATCTGCCAGCCGAGGGCGAAAAACAGCAGCGTGATCAGCAGGAATATCGCTGCGCCGCCCCGCCTCGTGGGCTGCGCCTGATGGTAGGCATCCCATACGTTCCAGAGCCAAAGCAGCACGATCCCGACCGTCATCAGCCCGATGAAGAACGGCTCGAGGACAAGCGCATGGTTGTATTTCGCCACGAACCCAATCTGCCTGGTGGCAACCAGGTCGATCCGCCATACGAGGAGCGGGATGATCGTGACCACGGACCCCAGGAGAATCAGACCCCGGCGCAGATTCCGCCCGAGGGCCTGGCCAAGGCCGGGGATGATGAGACTGGCAATCGCGGCAACGGGCGCAGGTACCAGGCTTGGCAGCGCAACATCCCGACGGCGAGGCCCCGACGGGCCGCGATGCGGGGGGGGCGCTTCCTCGGAAGGAGGTCTGTCCATCGTCATGCCGCACCTCCAACCGTACCCTCTAGGCCGGCACCGACCCGCACCGCCTGCTCGCCATAGATGTCCCGGAACTGTTGGTCGGTCATGGCTCTGATGTCGGCACGTGTCCCCCTGTAGACGACCTCCCCATCCCGGAGGCCGATCACGCTGGTGGCATACCGCTGGACAAGGTCGATGTAGTGGAGGCTGCAGATCACGGTGATGCCCTCCTCCTGGTTCAGGTCCTCCAGGTGCTGGAGAATCGAGTGAGCCAGCACGGGGTCGAGGCTCGCGACGGGCTCATCCGCAAGGATGATCTTCGGTTCCTGGACCAGCGCCCGCGCGATCCCCACTCGCTGCTGCTGCCCACCGCTCAACTCATCGGCCCGCTTCTGGGCTTGGTCGGCGATGCCCATCCGCTCCAGGGCTGCCCACGCCATTTCGACGTCCTTCCTACCCATCCCCCGGATGAGGCTCCGCCACTGGTTCACGTAACCCAGGCGTCCGTTCAGGACGTTCGCGATCACTTTCGACCGCTTCACGAGGTTGAACTGCTGAAAGATCATGCCGATGTGCCGCCGGATCAGGCGAAGCTGTGCCTGGTCGGCCGCCGTGATATCTTCACCGTCCCAGATAATCTGGCCCTCGGTGGGCTCGACCAGGCGATTGATACAGCGAAGCAGGGTCGACTTACCCGAGCCGCTCAGGCCGATGACAATCAGGAACTCGCCATCTTTGACGGTGAAATTGACGTCCCGGAGTGCGACGGTCCCGTCCTCATAGACTTTGGTCAGATGTCTAACCTCAAGCATCTCGGCGTTCCTCCCCCCGAATTGCGCAAAGGGGGGACAAAGTCCCCCCTTTGCAGATCGTGTCCGTAGGGACAGGCCAACCCTACTGCTGCGTCAACTGCTCGATGGTCAGCCCCGAAGCCTGCAGGACCTGGCGGAAAGGATCATAGAACGAGTCCCCGTGCTCCTCCAGACCGCCCCAGCTATATGCGGTATCCAACGCGGCCAATCCCGCGTCCGACTGGGTCAGCGAGAGCAGCCCCTGGATGACCTTTTCCTCCATTGCAGGATCCATGCCTTTGACGAACTGGACGCCGTCGTTCGGGATATCGTCGGAGATCCAGATGACGGTCAGCACGTCCATCACGTCGGGATGATCGGCCTCAAGCGTGGTGCGAGCATCCACGTAGGTGGCCCCGGCATCGCAGTCGCCATTGTAGACGGCCGCCACCACCGCATCGTGCGAGCCCGCGTCGACCACCTCGGCCAAGTCCGTGTCCGGGTTCACCCCGGCAGCACGGAGGTAGAGTGAGGGGATAATCCAGCCACTGGTTGAGAGAGGGTCGGGCCGGCAGAACGTCTTGCCGGCAAGATCGGCGAGTCCCGTGATGCCGCTGTCAGCTTTCACGATGATCTGCCCGTTGTACGACGCCGTGCCAAAGCGCGTCGCGACCAGTTTGGCCTGCACGCCGCACCGCTCATTCGCGAGGACGTACGAGAACGTGTTGAGCGACGCCATCTGAGCCTCAGGCGGATCGCTACACATCGCCTCAACAGCACCGGCATACTCTGTGGTCACCAGAATCTTGTAGACGTACCCGGTCTGGTCCTGCAACAGGGCGGCAATATCCTCAGCCCCTGTTGTGACCGTCGCGGTCTCTCCGGAGGGCACGAACGCCCAGACAATGGGGTTTTTCTCGGTGCCCAAAGCACCCGCTCCACACCCGGCCAACGCAACAGCAACAATGAGCATCAGGGCAACGGAAATCAGCAACCTCTTCATGCAACCATCCTCCTTAGGCAGCTTGGACAAAAGGACCTGGGTGACGCGCTAATCGTATGTCCAACGGAAAAGGCTGTCAAGATGCCGGGGCGATTGACACGTTCGCGGCTTGGGCTAAGGTGAAGCGCATCGCTGAGAGGGTGAAAGGCGGGACGATGATCGAGCTGAACCACGTGCAGAAGATCGTGGACGGCAAGCCGGCCGTGGAGATCGACCGGCTTCACGTCGCCCAAGGCGAGGTAGCTGCCATCGTCGGCTCGCCCGGCAGCGGCCTCGACCTCCTGCTGGATCTCCTCATCGGCCGCAGCCGCCCGACCGCTGGCACGATCCACCTCGACGACATCGACCCTGTAGCCGACCGCGTGAGCCTGAGCACGACGGTGGGCGTCCTCTTCACCGAAAACGCCCTCTACGCCCGGCTGTCCGCGCAGCAACACCTGCGCTTCGACTGCCGTCTGCGCGACCTTCCCAGGGCCCGCGCAGAAACCGTGCTCGTCCAGGTGGGGCTGGCGGACCAGGCGAACGTGAACGCGCGGAACCTCGCGCCGGGCCTGCAGCGGCGGCTCGCCTTCGGTCGTGCGGTACTCCACGCCCCACGCGTGCTGGTGCTGGCCGAACTGTTCGCGGACTGTGACGACGCCACCGTCGATCTGCTGACCCGTCGCGTTCACGCGCTCGCTGCGGGAGAGGCGCCCGAGTCCCACGCCGCCACCATCCTCATCCTCGCGCACGACGCGGCCCACCTCGCCCCCCTCTGTGACGTCATCCACGTGATGGAGCGCGGGCGCATCGTGGAGACCCGCAGACCCGGTGACGACGCCTCGGAAGCGCTCCCCCTGAAGATCCCGGTGCGGCTGGAGGATGAGGTGGCGCTGGTCAACCCTGCGGACATCCTCTTCGCCGCCGCCACCGATGGGCACAGCATCCTGCGCACGACGACCGGTGAGCTGCCGGCACAGTTCACGCTCGGCGAGCTGGAAACGCGTCTGGCCCGACGCGGTTTCTTCCGAGCGCACCGCAGTTACCTCGTCAACCTCCAGCACGTGAAGTCCGTGATCCCCTACACCCGCAACGCCTTCAGCCTGATTCTCGACGATGCGGACGGGACCGAGATCCCGCTCAGCAAGAGCTCCGCGGCGGAGCTGCGCGAGCTGCTCGGGTACTGAGGGAGAGCGGTCAGCAGAGAGCAGGAGTAGGAAGTGGGGAACAGGGAGCAAGGTGCGGCGGACATGGGGCGGGACTGCGCCGCTGGGCGTCGCCTCACGCCGTCTGCCTCATCCAGTGCACCATTCAGCCCCTATTTGTTGCGGCGGCGCGCTCGGTTTCTTATACTGGTAAGAGAAGCAAGAGGAGATGCGATGAGTCTGCTTGTCGAGCACGTCAACAGATGGTTTGGTGATCTCCACGTGATCCGGGATCTCTCGATGGGGGTCAAGAAGGGTGCGATCTTCGGGTTGCTCGACCCCAACGGCGCGGGCAAGACCACGACGATGTACATGATCTCGGTCAAGCGACAAGAGGAGCTGCAGCGTGGGCAGATTACCACCTACTTCCCGATCATCCTTTCCTTCGTCACCATATACATCGGGGCCTTCGTGCCCGATTCGTTGCTGGTGCGGATCCCCTCGTACGTTCCAGTCTTCTCGCCCACCCTGATCCTGATCCGCTTGGTGTTGAGCACGGTGATGTGGTGGGAGATCCTGATGACGTTGGTGTTGATGCTGCTTACGTTCCTCGGTCTTGCGTGGATCGGCGCGCGGCTGTACCGCTACGGCGTGCTGATGTACGGGCAGCCGCCTACGCTGGCGCGGATCGTGAAGCTGGTCGGGCGGGCTGACGACGTGGCGATACGCATGCCCTCGAGGGTGCATCTGCGGATCGTGTTGGCGATCGCGCGCAAGGACGCGCTCGACATCCTGCGGAACAGGGCGACCCGCGGCAACCTCCTCTACCCGATCCTCATGTCGCTTGTGTTCCTGTTTATCAGCAGGCTGGTCGGCGGCGCCGCTGTCGACATCCTCGTCTACAACCCCGGCGATTCGGCGATCGTGCAGGCGATCGCCGGCGCTCTCGAAGTCACCACTGTCACCTATGCCGGTTCGGCAGCACAGGTCTCAGCCGCCTTCGCCGACGACGGCCCGGCCGGAAAGCGCCGTATGCCATTGGGCTGGTGATCCCGGCGGATTTCGACGACGGCCGCGCGGCAGGGAAGCCGGCCCCAGCTCGACCTGTACCTGGACAGATCGACGCTGAGCAACCAAATGGAGACGCTGGTGCGCAGCACGATCGCGGGCTATGCGCTCGCGCTCATCCACCCGCAGCCGGCGGTCGAGGTCGTGACGACCGACGATCGGCCGGCCGCCCACAGTCGGACGCCGGCAGACGTCCTGCTGGGCCAGATCTACGCACCGCTCACACTCCTGCTGTCCCTCGCCGTCGGCACGATCTTCGTCCCCCAGTTGCTGATCGAGGAGAAGGAGAGGCATACGCTCCGGACGCTGATGGTCACACCGGCCTCGTTTGAGGACGTCCTGCTGGGCAAGCTGCTCGTCGTGCTGGCCTACCAGCTTGCCGTCACCTGTGCGGTATTGGCCATCCAGGGTAGCCTCACCGGGCGAGTGGGGCTGGTGCTACTCTACGTCCTTTCTCGGGGCCTGCTTTGCCGTGGCATTGGGGTTGCTCTTCGGCACAACCTTTCGCACCGTGGCCGCCGCCACAGCCGTCGCGGGCTTCGTCAGCCTCTGCCTTCGTCATCGGCGGAATCTTCGTCAGCCCGGCGGGCCTGACCCTCGCGGGCAGCGGGCCGACCCTGGCGATAGCCAGGGTCCTGCCGACCTTCTACATCGCCCAGGGTGTCTACGACGCCGCACAGAATCTCGGCTCGCTCGCCGGCAACCTGCGCAATTTCGGGATCATACTCGGGAGTACGCTCGCGCTCCTTGCCGCCTCTGCCTGGTTTCTGCGTCGTCAGGCAATGGAGTAGGGAGTACGACGGAGCAGGTGAGAAGGCGATCCCGTGGCAGGACACGACGCACGTAACGGCATCCGCCTGCCGCTCGTCCTCCTCCAGGCGCCACTCGGCACCGGGAACGCGCCACTCGCGCCGGATTTGTTGCGACGGCCCCTCGCCGCCCCTACAATGAGAGGGAAATGTGACGCAGTAGGCAATAATCCAGGCTCGCCTCACTGGAGTAACAGGTCGCAGGAGGAACTTGCATGAAGGTGGCATATGATTGCTGTTGAGGGTTTGACCAAGAGATATGGTGACGTTACCGCGGTCGAGGGGCTCACCTTCGAGGTCAAGGAAGGCGAGGTCTTTGGCTTGCTGGGGCCGAACGGCGCCGGCAAGACCACGACGGTCAGGATGCTCTGCTGCTTGATATCGAAGACCGGCGGCGAGGCCACGATTGGTGACTACCGCATCGGCAAAGCATCTGACTCGCTACCGATCAGGAAGATGATCGGCCTGATACCGGACAGTCCCGGTCTCTACGGGGATCTGACGGCCTATGAGAACCTCGATTTCTACGGAAAACTGTATGACGTCCCTGACGATCGGAGAAAGGAGAACATCGAGCGGCTTCTCAAGATGCTGGAGCTCTGGGATAGGCGGGACACCCGGGCGGGCTCGTTCTCCAAAGGGATGCAGCAGAAACTCGCGCTGGCGCGCGCTCTCGTTCACGAGCCGCGCGTCCTGATCATGGACGAGCCTACGGCGAACCTGGATCCTGAAGCTGCGAAGACTGTCCGCGATTTCATCCTGGAACTCAAGAATCAGGGCAGAACCATTTTCCTCAACACACACAACCTCGATGAAGCCCAGAGGATCTGCGACCGGATCGCCATCCTCAAGACGAGGCTCTTGGCTGCTGGCACCCCCGAAGAGCTGCGGGAGTCCCTCTCCGGTCCCAAGACCGTGATCAGGCTGGCCCAGGTGACCGAAGCCGTCTTGAGCGCTGTGAAAAAAGCCATCCCAAACAACGTCCAGACCTCGGGCGATACGTTCACGGTCGACGTCACCGATCCCGACAAGGAAAACCCGGTCATCATCAATGCCATCACCTCAGCCGGAGGTCAGGTGCGAGAGGTCAGCCAACAGGTCGCAACGCTTGAGGACGTATACCTGCAGATAACGAGGGAAGCGAAATGAGACTATCGAAAGCGTGGCTTGTCGCCACCAAGGACATGCGGATGCTCCTCAGAAGAGGGTACGTCGCTTACTCCCTCATCATATTTCCGCTCGTCATTGGTATTGGACTTCCCTTTGTGATTCACATCGTGACGAACCGGCAGGGGGCTGCCGTTGCAGCGCGGTTACCGACCCTTATGAGCGCCTTCTCCTTCTTCTTCGTGATCGGGGCGGCGGCGTTGCCGACCGTGTTGGCGGCCTACAGCCTGGTCGGTGAGAAGATCGAGAAAAGCCTCGAACCCCTACTGGCTGCGCCCATCACGGACAGCGAACTGCTTCTGGGCAAGGCCATCGCCGCCTTCCTTCCATCGCTCGTCGCGCTCTATCTCAGCGCGATCGCCTTCATGGTCCTGACGGACCTATTCTCCCACAAGACTCTGGGGTACCTGTATTACCCGAACTGGCCTATCGCAGAGACACTTCTGCTTCTGGTGCCACTGGCGACCATCCTTGCGGTCGAGTGGGGTGTCGTGGTCTCCTCCAGGGCCAGCGACCCGCGCTCCGCCCAGATGCAGAGCCTGTTCGTCACACTACCTCTGATCATCGTCTATGTCGCCAGCGAGATCGGGGCGATATCGCTGGATATCACGACGCTCGGGATCATCGCCGGCATCTTCCTGGTCCTGGCGATTGCGCTCTTCTTCTTGAGTACAAGGATCTTTCAGAGAGATGAGATCCTCACCAAGTGGCTGTGAGCCTAAGGGGGTGTAATCGTATGGCAAGAACAATCATCAAAGTCATCCTGGGCCTGATCCCGGGGGTCGTCATCGGCGCAGTTCTGGTGGTCCTCACCGCCGGAGTTCTCGCAAGCACCAGGGCTACGGCGGTCAATGGCTGGATCACTGTTTTCGGATGCGGCGAGCCCGGCAACGGCGCACTGATGCGCATGGCGTGTGCGGAGATACTGCCTGCCGTGAACGTGCCGCAGGAGGCGGTGTACTGGACGACGACCAGAGACGGCGCGCGCCAGACCCTCAACGGCCAACACGACTATACCCTGCACTTCCCGGCGGGCGGCCTTCCGCCCAACAGTGCCTTCTGGTCGCTGACGATGGGCGATGCCCAGAACCACTTTGTGCCGAATCCGATCAACCGGTACAGCGTCGGCGATCGCTCGGGCCTGGTTGCGAACGCCGATGGCTCCGTCGATATCTACATTCAGAACGCCGCGCCGGCGGGCCTCGAGTCCAACTGGCTGCCCGCCCCGACGGGCGATTTCCACCTTTGGCTGCGCGTATATCTGCCCGGCGCGACCGTCGTCGACGGCAAGTACACGGTGCCCGCGGTCCAGGAGGTGCAGTGATGGCCCAGAATGAACCCAACGAGAAGGTGTCGTCGTCCGCTGTCTCCACCGCGGCCCACCGCTCCTGGCCGGCAAGGCATCCCTTTTGGTTTACGTTCCTCGTGTCGCTCGTCATCGTGTGGGGCGCCGGCCTCCCCATCTATGTCACCCTCTACCCGCACTTGGCGTACAACGCCTTCCGGAATGGGATCCTCGTCCAAGGTGGAGGCAATGGCCCCATCCCGGTGAATACGCTCTATACGGAGTCACAGGCCCTATTCGCGGATCCCCTCCACCCGCCCGCCTCGGCCTCGAAACTGCTGACCACCGGGGTGAACCGCGACACGCTCCTTACGATGGGCTGGCTCGATCTGTCCCAAGGGCCGCTGGTCCTGCACGTGCCGGCCATGCCGGATCGCTACTACGCCGTGCAGTTCACCGACCCGGTTGGCACCGATTTCGCCTACGTCGGCACCCGCGCCACCGGCTCGAACGCCGGCGACTATCTCATCAGCGGCCCGGGCTACAAAGGGCACCGTGCCGCAGGGGATAGCAGGGCAGATCTCCTCGCCGAGCAACGGGGTGCTCGTCATCGGCCGGGTGCTCGTCGAAAGCGACAGTGATCTGGCCACTGCCTACAATCTTTCGACGCAGATCACGCTCACGCCGTTGAGCCAATACCAACCCGGACCGTAGCGAAAGAATCATGATCTTCGTGTTGGGCCTCGCCGCAGCGGCGGCTCTTGCGCTGCGGCAGTGACGGGCCAAGAGCTGGTTTGCGGTCCTTCGGGAGCCGGGGCGCGACGGTCAAGGGCCGTCGCGTCACCGGCACTCACGACGAGACCGGGTCATCCTCGCGTCGCGACGAGCGCGAAGAGGCCGTAATCGCCCTCGACGGGCTCGCCGGTAAGCGAGGGGTAGAAGGTGACCTCCGTAAATCCACACTCTTCGAGCAGCGCCCGGTAGCCGTCGTCGGTGTAGGCCTGCATACTCTCCGGATACCATGACACCTCGCCCGATGCCGCATCGATGATGATATTTCGATTCGTAGCAACAGCTCGATCGGCATCCCAGATACTCTCGGTGAGGACGAGGTGTGGTACGTCGGAGAAGAGCCCCGAGGCCGACGAATACCACGAGGGCGCTCGCTTGCCCTCTCGCTCGACCTCGGCGAACGTATGGGGCTCCAAGAGCAGCACGCCATCCGGCGCCAGTGCTGCGTGCGCTTTACGCAGGATTTTGCGGATGTCGCCCGGCGGGAAGGTGTTCATCTCCCCAAAGATAAGCATCGCCAGGCCGTAGCCCTCCCCGAAGTCTGCCTCACGAAGATCGGCCAGGTGGTAGGTACAGGCCAGGCCCTCCCGATCGGCCTGCTCGCGGGCATAGGCGATGGACGCCGGGCCGAAGTCGATGCCCGTGCAGATGTGGCCCAGGCGCGCCAGTCGGCTCGCATACAGCCCCGGTCCACATCCCATGTCCAAGATGCGGCTGGGCTGACCCTTCAGCACGTGCTCGTGGATCCAGGCGACGTGACGGTCGATGATGGCAAAGCGCCGGCTCGCGGCGTCGTGTGCCTGAGAGAGGTGTTCCTTGAGCATCCGGGCGCTGAAACCCGGTTCGTTCCAGGGAATCTTCTCCCCCTCGGCCCAGGGCTCGGGGGCAGCAGCTCGGTTCACGATATCGATGATTTTCATAGACTCCTTCTGAATTCGGCAAGCATTTCGTCCTTCCGGACATCGGGCAACCAGGAAGCCCGGACCCCGTTCAGGATCAGCGTCCGCACCTCGTCGGGCGTGAAGCCGAGCACGCGCTCCAGCGTCGCGTACTCCTCGGCAAGGCTGTTGCCGAACATCTTGGGGTCATCGCTGTTCACCGTGACCATCAGGCCGCGGTCGAAGTAGCGGTGGATCGGATGATCCTCGATCGAAGGCACCACGCCGGTACGCACGTTGGACAGCGGGCACATCTCCAGCGGGATCTGCGTCTCTACCAGATAGTCCAGCAGCCGGGGGTCCTCGCCGGCCCGCGTGCCGTGCCCGATCCGCTCGACGTGCAGTGTCCGGAGCGCGCCCCAGATGCTCTCCGCGCCGGACGCCTCGCCCGCGTGCGCGGTCGTGTGAAACCCGAGGGCACGTGCACGGTCGTAGACCGACGCAAAGGGCTCGGGCGGAAAGTCGTGTTCGGCCCCTCCAATCCCAATGCCGATCACGCCGTACTCCTTGATTTCGTCGATCTCCAGGAGATTTCGGAGGCCGTGCTCGGGGCCACGGTTGCGCACGAGGTCGGCGATCAACGCCACCTCCAACTGGGGGACGCGGTCCAGCCCCTTGCGGAGCGCTACGGTGATCTCCTGGGCGCTCAGACCCGTGATAGGCGAAGTCAGACGGCGAGTAGAAAGCCTCGGCATAGCGCACGTTCTGGGCAGCCAGATCGCGCGCAACAGCCTCCGCGACGAACGCGAAGTCCTCTGCCTCGCGGAGGAAAGTGTTCTTCCAGTTCCAGATCTCGAGGAAGTGAGGGAAATCCCGGTACGCGAACCGCCGGGCAAGCGCGGCCTCATCGGGCACCTCGGGGTCTCCCCCATACTTCTGCATCAGCGTCCATAGTGCCGGCAGCGGGATCGCGCCCTCCAGGTGCAGGTGCAGCTCGACCTTGGGCCATTCCTGGTAGTCGGTTGTCATGCTAGCTCCTGTAAGGTCATAGTTATCCCGTCACCACCACGCTCTCGATCCCCAACGCCTCGCCGATCAGCCTGAGGGTCTCCGCGTGATGGCCCACGCCGAGGGCGAAGTGGTGGGTCGGCCCCTCGGCGAGCCACCGCTGAAGGAACGTGACCACGTCGGGCTCGAAGTAGCCGCGGGTGTTGGTATTGCCCGTCGCCGGAATCGGGCCGCCGACCGACTGGCCCTCGGCGATCACGAACTTGAACGCCCCTCGCGCCGTCGACGTGATGCCCAGCATCGTGATCGGTCCTTCCTTGATCTTGAACTCGACCGAAGCGCCGGACCCCGGCTTGCCGTGGTAGGCCGTCAGGCTGCGCAGCACCGGCCTCCCCTCCGCGATATTGACGTGGTGCGGGCCATCGTGGCCCACGAGGACGAAGCCCTCGGCGAAGTCGATGGGATGGAACTCGGCGAAGCTGCCGCCGATCCCCAACCGGTCCATGATCAGCATCGCCACGCACGTCTTCAGATCCGACTCGCCGCACATTGGGAAACCGGCGGCGCAGAGCAGCGAGTTGCCCACGATCAGGTTGGCGGCGACCCGCTCGCGCTCGCTCCCCGGTTCGCCCCGATAGTAATACGCCAACCCGTCGAGATCGTAGGCCGTCACGAAGCGATCGAGCGCCACTGCCATGCGTGCGGCGTTCGTCAGGTCTTCATCGGTTAGCTTGCGCGTCAGCGGGTCCGATCCGGGATCCGGGGTGTCGAACATCGCCAGGATCGCGGCCTGCTTTGCTGCGATCTCCTCCTCGGTCACGATGCGCGCGAACCCCACGAGGTCGTCTAGCTCGGTCTGGACCACGTGCAGCCCGAACGCCGCTGTCATCGCCGTCTGGTCGGTGTGCATATCGAGCATCGCCTCGATGGGATGGCCGAAGTGGCCGATCCGCGCGCCTTTGAGGTCGTGGAGCACCCGCGCGATGGCGCACCATCGGTCGACCTCGGCCTGGGCGCGGGCATCGTCCATCAGCGTCCCTATGATCATCGGCGGCACCGGCTTGCCCATCCGCACTGCGACGCCGGCGAACTCGGGCAGCGAGCAGACGTTGTCGTTCTCGAGCTGCATCTCGATGGTAGCGTGGGCATAGTCCAGGCGGGCCAGGGGCTGTAGCGCCACCAGCACCACCGGGATATCCAGCTCGCGGATCAGGATGCCGAAGGTGGACGACGTGGCGTAGGTCAGCATGTCGACAAAGAGAAGGTCCAATGATGCAGCCTTGAGCCGGGGCAGTACCGCGTAGGCCGACCGGGCGTTGTCGATCATGCCAAAGCTGACCGTCTCGACGGCCCGCGCCTGCACTTGGTGCTCGAAGGTGCTGAGATAGCCGAGCAGGACTGCCAGCAGATCGGGGAATTGTCCCCAATAGACGTCAAGGCCGACGCCGAGGATGCCGACGCGGGCTGTCAGGGGACTGCGCCGCAGCACTGGTTGGGACAGCGAACACCTCCATGAAAGGTCGAACCGCTTGGCCATTTCTACACCGAATGTCACTGCGCCGCAAGGGCAGGATCGGTGCTGAAATGCACGCTCGGTGGAGATAACCCTTGTCACACAGGTCTTCCAGGCGGATAATAACGCGGACGTTCGGAGGTGAGGGTATGAAAAGAGGCCAACCCATCGCCCGCACGATCGCGACCATCGTGGGCATCGCGATCATAGGGCAGATCATCCTGCGACTCGTGCGCAAGCTGTGGCATGTCCCAGCACCGGCGTTCATCGGTCGCTTTCTCGACAGCGATTTCCGCAGATGGCTGCAGCCGCCCGAGCAGATTATCGCGCGCAGCGGCATCGCCGAGGGAATGCAGGTGCTGGAGGTCGGCTGCGGCAGCGGGGCCTACACGACCTTCGTCGCGCGGGCGGTCGGCGAGAGCGGGGAGGTCCATGCTCTCGACATCCAGCCCGCGATGCTGGCCCAGTTGGCAAGAAAGCTGCAGCGGCCCGAAAATCGAGAGCTCACAAATGTCCGCCTCCATCAGGCAAGCGCCTATGCCCTCCCTTTTGAGGACGGGGAGCTCGACCTGGTCTATATGGTTACGGTGCTTCAGGAGATCCCCGACCGCGCCCGCACGCTCGCTGAGATCCGGCGGGTCCTGCGGCCCGGTGGCATCCTGGCGGTGACCGAGTGGATCACCGACCCCGACTACGTGCTGAGCAGCACCACGGTCCGTGGCGGCATCAATGCCGGTTTCCAGGTCGCGGCGTTGCTCGGCAATCTGTGGGCCTACACGGTTCGGTTCACAAGACCGGCGGAGCAGCCCGCACGCTGATCGAGCTGAACCCTTGCGCTGCACGCCAAGTGTGCTAGAGTCTGCCGAGCAGCGTATCCGATCCCGAGGTAAGATAAACAACCATGCAACTCACGCTTCGCGACCGCCTGAAGGCCGTCACCTCCGTATGGAGTAGCTATGTCCTCATGCTTGCCACGACCGTCTTCTGCGTCGGTCTGGGTCAGGGCGTCATCAACGGCGCCGCCACGAACTTCTTTGTCGACGTCCTGGGCCTGAGCGGCAAGCAAGTGCTCTGGCTCGCCGGCGTCCGCGAGATCCCCGGCCTGTCGCTGATGTTCATCGCGGCCCTCATCATGCACTGGCCGCTCTCACGCCGGGCGGCTGTCTCGCTCCTGCTCATGGGCACGGGCTATGTCCTCTACTCGCTGATCCACTCTTACACGGCGTTGCTGGCAACCGCAGTCGTCGCCAGCCTCGGCTTCCACACGTGGATGCCGCTGCAGAGCACGCTGGGCCTCACCTTGACCGACAAGGCCAATTCCGGCCGCGTCCTCGGGTTTCTCTCGTCCATGGCTGCGCTCGCCTCAATCGTCGGGATGGCGTTCACGGCCCTGGTGGCCACGAGCGTACCACTGCGCGCCCTCTATATCGGCGGCGGGATCATCATCGCCATCGGCGGGTTGCTCGTCTCGCGGATACCGGCAAGTGTGGGGGTGACGCAGACGGCCCAACCGCGCATGATCCTCAAGGGCCGTTACTGGCTCTACTACGTCCTCACCTTCTTCGAAGGATCGAGAATGCAGGTCTTTGGCACCTTCGGCACGCTCGTCCTGGTGCAGAACTACGGACTCAGCGCGCGCGGCATCAGCCTGATCCTGGTGGTGAGCGGTGTCGTCAACTTTGTGTTGGCGCCGAGGCTTGGCCACTTGATTGACAAGGTCGGCGAACGACTGACCCTCACCATCAGCTACATCGCTCTCGCACTCTGCTTCGTCGGCTATGCCACCGTGCACAACGTCTACTTCCTGGCGGGGACGCTCATCTGCATCAATCTGCTGGTGACCCTGAGCATCGGTCTGTCAACCTACGTTCACCGGATCGCGCCGGCTGAGGAGCTTGCGCCCACACTCTCCGCCGGCGTGAGCGTCAACCACATCACCTCTGTGTCGATGTCGCTGGTGGCGGGGACACTGCTAAGCCTGGTGGGCTACGAGGCGCTCTGTTACGGCGCCGCGACCGTGATCATGCTCTCGGTGCCCTTCGCGCTGGCGATTCGAACCGCGCCCGTGCCGGTGGTGCAGGGCGAGGCTCAGGTCGCGTAAGTCAGCGGTGCCCCGCGGCCGTCCGCACTATCGTCGGTTGGCACACCTCGCCGCCACCATACCATGGCGAGAAGCTCTGTGACAGTCAGGTGTGATTATGAAAAGCACGGGCCTGCCTCATCGGGCGGACGACGCTCGCAGCAAGAGACGCATTTCCCTCCGTACGGCTGTCACCGTGCCCTTCCTGGTTCTGATCGTCCTCACGGTGGCGCTCATCGGGTTCTTCTCCTATCGCAACGAGCGCACGGCGGCGATCCTCCTGGCCCGCGACCTACAAGCGGAGCTCGTTACCGCCATTGAGGACAAACTGCCGGACTTTCTCTCCGCTCCCCACCAGATCAACCAGCTCAATGCGCTCGCGTTCCGTGACAGCGGGTATAGGGTCGATCACCTGAGCGACTTGCGAAAGCCGTACTTCGAGCGACTGCTCGTCTTCCCCGAAGTGACGACGTGCGCGCTCGGTACGGCCGATGGGGAGTTCGTGGGTGTCGGGCGGCTGTCCGATGGCGGATTCGACACGGCGATCTACGATCGCACCCAAGGTGACACCTATCGCCACTATACGATGGACGCCGGCGGCAACCCGCTCGATCTCCTGACCGATGTACCCGACTACGATGCCCGCACGCGCTCGTGGTACGTGACGGCTGAGACGAAGGGTGGCCCGGCCTGGAGCCCCGTCTACGTGTGGGCTTCCGAGAGAAACATCGGGATCTCGGCTGTGCTCCCGGTCAAGGATGACGCCGGCAACCTCCAAGGTGTCGAGCTCTCAGCCCTGACGCTTGGCCAGATCAGTGACTTCCTCGGCAGCATGCGCGTCAGGGGATCCGGCACATCGTTCATTGTGGAGCCGTCGGGGCTGCTGGTAGCAACCTCCAACGGAGAGCCGGTGCTGCGCGCATCGGCCGATGGCTCCGTGCCTGAACGGATAGCGGCCGGCGAGGCCCGCGATGCTGTGATCCGTGCAGCGGCTGAGGCCCTGAGAGCAGCCCACGGAGGCTTCGGCAACCTGCCAAATGACGTTGAGCTCTCCGTAAGAATCGGCGGACGTGATTATCTTCTGATGGCCTCGCCCTATACCGATGCCTACGGCCTGGACTGGAGTATCGTGAACATCATACAGGCCAATGAACTACTGTATGCGGTGAAGGATAATGCCGTGAGCTACATTATCCTGTCGACGTTTGCCCTGATTGTAGCCGCGGCCATCGGCTGGGGTATCACCAGCCGCGTCGTCCACCCTATCCGGGAGATCAGCACCGCTGCCGACGTGCTGGCTGCAGGCGAGTTTGACCGGAGAATCGCCGCTCAGCCCATCGAGGAAGTCGACAGACTTGCCGGGTCGTTCACGAGCATGGCAGCCCAGCTCCAAAATGTGCTCGCAACCCTTGAACAGCGTGTCGCCGAACGGACCGACGATCTGGCGAGAACGAACCGTCTCCTGGAGGCGGAGGTAGCAGAACGCAGACAGGCAGAGGCCCTGCTTCGGCAAAGTGAGGAGCAACTCGAATACCGGGTCAGAGAGCGCACGGCCGAGTTGGCTGCGGCACAGGAGCGACTCGTCCGCCGCGAACGTCTGGCAACGCTCGGCCAGATGGCCGGCACGGTGGGTCACGAGCTGCGAGCCCCGCTTGCCGTCATCGTGAGCGCGGTCGACCTGCTGCAGATGGACGACGACATTCCGGAGGCGACGGCCATGGAATACCTCGGGATGATCAAGAGTGAGACGATGAGGGCGAGCAGAATGATCACGGATCTGCTGGATTTCTCTCGGACCGGCGTGGCCGCGGTGCCCCACAAAGAGTCCGTCTTGGTTTCATCATTGATAGAACAAGGCCTGGGCGCGGTGCCCAAGCCCGAGGCGGTGACGGTCAGCGTCAGATGCGAGGCGGAGTTGCCGGCTGTCGTGGTCGATCCCGACCACATTGCCCGCGTGCTCCGGAACCTCGTGACCAACAGCTATGATGCCATGCCCCAGACCGGCACGCTCACCATTTCCGCCACGAGCGAGCCGGAGAGCGTCGCCATCTCCGTGGCCGACACGGGCTGTGGCATCCCGAAAAGTCAGAGAGACCACCTGTTCGAGCCGCTATTCACTACCAAGCCCCGTGGAATCGGGTTGGGGCTGGTCGTGTGCCAGACCCTTGTGGAGGCGAACGGTGGCGACATCGGCGTCGAGAGCATCGAAGGCGAGGGCACGACGTTCACCATCCATCTTCCTATCTAAAGACGAACAGATTCGCCGAGAAAACAGCCGGATCGTAGAGCGCGCCGGCGTAGCTGCCCAGGTGCTCGACGACTTCGAACCCCCGCGCGCGATGGCAATCGATGATTTCGGCCGAGAGCATGGGGTAGAGCCGCACGGCATCCTCGAAGACGACCTCCCCGCCCACCTCGAGCCGCGTGGCAAAGGTCACCTGCGTCGTGGTGATGTCGCGGTACTCGCGGGTGAAGACCGCATTACCGGCCCCCTCGATCACGGGAAAGGTAACCTTGGACCGGGTCACAACGTAATCCCAGTTCATCACTTGCAGGATCCATGGGCCGCCGGGTGCCCTGACCCCTGCCACGGCGTCGACAAAGCGCGCGAACTGTGCTTGCGTCAGATGAGCTGCAGTGTTGCCGATGCACGCGAGACCATCGAAGGTGCGGTCTAGATCCGCGATATCGAGCATGTCCATCACGTGGAACCGGGCCGCAGCGTAGTGTGCCCGCGCGTGGGCGATCATACCCTCATCCAGGTCGATCCCCACCGCAGCGTAGCCGTCACCCGCCAGCGCCCCGGTGTAGTGCCCGGTGCCGCATCCGATGTCCAGGACGCTCGCGGGCGGCGCGGGCAGATAACGGCGCACGAATCCATAGATGCCGTCGTTGAAGGGGAAGATGGACTCATACGAATCCGCGAGTTGCGTGTAGAAGGACATCTCTAACTGGCCTCCAGCCCAATTCTAGCAGGATGATCTCCGTCTGCAACAGCCGGTCACCCCTGCACCAACCTTGCCATTTGGCAGTGCCAAACACGAAAAACGGACGTATAATGGGATTATCGCATCAGAATCGCTGTCCACTACCTCCTCCCGGTCTGTGCCCTCACAGCCGGCGTCGCCACAGTCGGTGGCTGGTAGATACTCTGAACGTGAACTTGGGAAGGATACGACGTCATGCGTGACCTGCTCAACCGCTTCCGCATTGGCACGAAGATCACCGGCGTAGTCCTCGTTGTGCTCGCCCTCACCGTCGTCGTTGGTGTCGCCGGCCTCATTTACCTCAACCAGATGAACACACGGCTGATCCACCTCGTGGACGTATCCGCCGAGAAGGTGCGCCTCGCAGGGGACCTCGACACCAGCCTTGTCGAGGTCGTCAGAGCCGAAAAGAACTTCATCCTGGCGTCCACGACGGAGGACCGCCAGCGCTATGGGGCCGCGGCCGATGCTATGATCGCCGCCATGACGGGTCAGCAGGTAGCCCTGGCGGGGCTTGCGGACGCGACCGGCACCACACAACTTGAGCAGTTCTCTCAACACTGGCAAGCCTATCTCAAGCAGCACATGCAGGTGCGCAGCCTCGTGGCGGCGAGTCAGACACCTGCGGCCATCGCCCTTTCCCAGGGAGCCGCCCGGGCTGCTTCCGACCTGGCTCAGGCCGATCTGGACGCCATCGTGGCCAAGAACAACGCCGACATGGCCGCCGACAAGGTGACCAGCGACGCGAGCTATGGCGGAGCCCGAAATCTGATGCTGGGTGCCATCGCTGTGGCACTCGCCGCCGGACTCGCATTGGGCATCGTGGTTGCGAGTTCCATCACCGGCAACCTCGCGACGATGGTCTCCGCCGCCGAGCAAATCTCCACAGGGAGGGTCGACACATCGATCGCCGTTCGGAGTCGCGACGAGACAGGCGACCTCGCTGCCGCCTTCCAGCAGATGATCGCCTATCTCAAGGAGATCACCAGCGTGGCCCAGGAAGTCTCGCAGGGCAATCTGGACGTCGAGGTCAAACCACGATCGGACGAAGACGCGCTTGGCCACAGCATCCGGCAGATGGTGGCGGACCTGCGCAGAGTCACAGCCGAAAACGAGACGCGACTCTGGCATTCATCCGGCCAGGCGCAGCTCGGTGATGAGATGCGTGGCGAACTGCCCCTGCCGGATCTGGCGCGCCGGATCATCACCTTCCTTTGCCGCTACCTGGATGCCCAGCTTGGTGCGATCTACCTCGTCGAAGGCGAGACCCTGGCGATGGTCGGCAGCTACGCCTATACACGCAGAAAAGGCCTCTCACAGCAGTTCGGGGTTGGCGAAGGACTCGTGGGACAGGCCGCACTCGAGAAGCAGATGATCCTGCTCAACGACGTGCCCGATGACTACATCCGCATCCAATCCGGTCTCGGCGATGCGGCGCCTACTCACATCGTCGTGTTGCCCTTCCTCACCGAAGGCCAGGTCATCGGCGTCATGGAGTTGGCCTCCTTCGCCGGCTGGACCGATGCTCAGACGGCCTTCCTGGAAAGTGTCGCCGAGAACGTCGGCATCGGCTTCACGGTCACGCAGGCCCGCGTTCGCCTGATCGAACTACTTGCTGAGACTCAGCGGCAATCCGAGGAGCTTCAAGCACAGACGGAAGAGCTGCAAGTGCAGACCGAGGAATTGGAGGCCCAGCAGGAGGAGCTGCGGCAGACGAACGAGGAACTGGAGGAGCAGAGCCGATCGTTGCGTGAGTCGGAGCAGCACCTGCAGGCCCAGCAGGAGGAGTTGCGGGCGACCAACGACGAGCTGACCGCGAAGACCCTGATGCTGGAGCGACAGCGGGCGGCGGTGGAACAGCAGAATGCCGATCTCGAAATCGCACGGGACGAGTTGGAGCGCCGCGCCGAGGACCTGGCCCTGGCCAGCAAGTATAAGTCCGAGTTCCTCTCCAATATGTCCCACGAGTTGCGCACCCCCCTCAACGAGCATGTTGATCCTTGCGCGTATGATGATGAACAATGAGGGCGGTAACCTGACCGCGGAGCAGGTCGAGGCGGCCACGGTGATCCACGAGAGCGGTTACGACCTGCTATCGTTGATCAACGACATACTCGACCTGGCCAAGGTTGAGGCGGGACGGATGTCCCGTAACGTGGAGCCGATCGACCTGTCCGACTTTCTGACCGCTATCGAGCGGGACTTCAGACAGGTAGCACACGAGAAGGAGCTCGTTTTTGAGACGAAACTGGGGCATGATCTACCGATCGTGATCGAGAGTGACCGGCAGCGCTTGATGCAGGTGATGAAAAACCTGGTCTCCAATGCCGTCAAGTTCACGCCGAGCGGAAGCGTAAGCGTCGTCATCCGTAGACCCGAGCCGACGGTGAATCTGTCCCACAGCGGCCTCGATCCTGTGCGCACAATCGCGTTTAGCGTGATCGACAGCGGCATCGGCATTGCGCCGGAGCACCATCGGGTCATCTTCGAGGCTTTCCAGCAGGCCGACGGGAGCACCAGCCGCCAATACGGCGGTACGGGTCTCGGCCTCTCCATCTCCCGCGAACTGGCCGGCTTCCTGGGTGGCGAGATCGGCGTGGAGAGCGTGCTGGGTGAGGGCAGCACGTTCACCCTCTATCTACCCGAGGTCCTGACGGAGCCTGCCGACCTCGCGCCCCCTGTGATCATGGCTGAGATCGCGGAGGCGGTTCACCCGAGCGAGGTCCCACCCACCCTACCGGTCCGGCTGGTGCCCGACGATCGGGACAGTCTTGCCGGCGATGACACAGTTCTGCTTGTGGTCGACGACGACCCGCGTTTCGCCAGGACATTGGTCGATTTCGGCCGTCGCAAGGGGTTCAAATGTCTGGCGTGTCCCAGCGGCGAGGACGCTCTGCGCCTGGCGGCCAAGCATCGTCCCGCCGCTATCCTGCTCGACCTCAAGCTGCCGGGCATTAGTGGCTGGGACGTGCTGAATGACCTGAAAGAGAACCCTGATCTGCGTCATATCCCGGTGCACATCATCTCTGTAGAAGGCGCAACAGTGGAGGCCGTCCGCCACGGTGCCATCGGGCACATCGCCAAGCCCGTCAAGCTGGAGGAACTGGAAGCCGCTTTCCGGTCCATTGATACGGTCATACACCGATCCCTGAAAGCCTTGCTGATCGTCGAGGACGACAGAGCCACGCGCCACGCACTCCGGACTCTCATCGGCGACGATGACGTGGAGTTTATCGAGGCGGAGACGGCTGCCGCCGCGCTGGATGTGCTGCATACGCGGCAGGTCGACTGTATGATCCTTGACCTGCGGCTGCCGGATATGTCAGGATTTGAGTTGCTGGATAGATTGGCACACGATCTGGAGGGCCATCGGCCACCGGTGATCGTATATACGGGCAAGGAGCTGACCCGACAGGAAAATGACAGGCTGACGCAGTATGCCGACACGGTGATCGTCAAAGGCATCAGGTCAGAGGAGCGGCTGTTGGACGAGACCGCACTCTTCCTGCACCGCGTGGTCGCCGACCTGCCACCCGGCAAGCAGCAGATGATACGTCATCTCCACGATAGAGAGCTGGCGATGGCCGGCAAGCGGATTCTCGTGGTCGACGATGACGTCCGAAATGCATTTGCCCTCTCCAGTCTCCTGTCGGGGAGAGGCATGCTGGTTGAGATGGCGACGAACGGCGAAAAGGCACTCGAGGTCCTGGGGACCGGTCCGGACGGGATCGATCTGGTCCTGATGGACGTGATGATGCCGGTGATGGACGGCTTCGAAGCCATTCGGCGCATCCGATCGCAGCCGAGTCTCGACCGGATGCCTATTCTGGCGTTGACCGCCAAGGCTATGAAGGGGGACCGCGAAAAGTGCCTGGCGGCGGGCGCCAACGACTACCTATCCAAGCCCATTGACACGGACCGCCTGTTCGCGATGCTCAGGGTCTGGTTGTACCGCTAGGAACCTGCGATGACAGAGACGATGGCTTTTCCCGACCCCGACACGGAGCCCCTGGAGATCGACCTACTTCTGGAGGCCATCTATCGCCGCTACGGCTACGACTTCCGGCAGTATGCCCGCGCTTCGATCACCCGGCGTATCCGCCATCACATCGTCCAGGCAGGGGCCCGGACCGTCGCGGATCTGATCCCCATGGTCATCCACGATCGCGCGGCCTTCGAAGCACTGGTGCTGAGCCTCTCCATCACCGTGACCGAGATGTTCCGAGATCCGGGATTCTACCGGGCGCTGCGCGACCGCGTCATTCCTTTCCTGAAGACCTTTCCCTTCATCAACGTGTGGCACGCCGGCTGCGCTACCGGCCAGGAAGCATACTCGTTGGCCATCCTGCTCCTGGAGGAAGGGCTCTATGACCGCTGTCGGATCTACGCCACGGACTACAATGATAGCGCGCTGAAGGCTGCGCGGGAGCGCATCTATCCGTTGGACAAGATGCAGGGGTACAACAGCGCCTATCTACGGGCGGGGGGCAAGCGGTCCCTGGCCGACTACTATCAGACAGGCTACGATTCGGCGATTCTGAGCCCCGTCCTGTCCGAGGCCATCACCTTTGCCAATCACAACCTGGTGACCGACGGCGTCTTCGCCGACATGCACCTTATCCTGTGCCGCAACGTGCTCATCTACTTCGACCGCCCGCTACAGGAACGCACGCTCGGTCTGCTGCGCGACAGTCTCTGCCATCAGGGGTTCCTCTGCCTGGGAAGCAAGGAGACGCTCCAGTTCTCGCCCGTGAGGGGCGATTTCGTGGTTATCGACGCAGAGCATCGGATCTATCAGTACAAACAGAGGCAGCAAAGAGCATGAGCAGCTCACAGCCCTATCGTGCAGTCGCCATCGGCGGCTCCAGCGGCGGTTTCGAGGCGCTGATCGCGATCCTGAGCGTGCTGGGGGACGACTTCCCGTTGCCGGTCCTGGTTGTCCTGCACCGCGAACCGACCTCCCGCCACGGTCTCGCACAACTGGTGGCGTCACATTGCCGGTTACACGTAAAGGAAGCGGACGAAAAAGAGCGGGTCTGTGGGGGTACGGTGTACTTGGCCCCTGCCAACTACCATGTCCTGGTGGAGTTGGACGAGACCCTGTCGCTCTCGGTGGATCCGCGGGTCAGCTACGCCCGCCCCAGCATTGACGTCCTCTTCGAAAGCGCAGCCGACACCTACCGGTCGGCCTTGATTGGCATCCTGCTCACCGGTGCGAACCGGGACGGTGCCGAAGGGCTCCGGGCCATCCGACAGCGAGGCGGGCTGACGGTTGCCCAGGATCCCACGACTGCCAAAGCATCCTATATGCCCGGCTGGGCTGTAGAGGCCGGGGTTGTCGACCAAGTATTGTCCCTGAGTGAGATCGGGCGACTTCTGGCGGGACCGCTTCTCGTGGGCCCGCACCCGACGAGCTCAGATTCCAGGTCTGCACCAGCGACCGGGAGCGGTCTAGACCACCCGTCCGGAGGCACCCCATAATGGGAATATCTGTTGACACAAGCAAGGTGCTCATCGTCGACGACAATCGGAGCAACATCTATGCCTTTCAGAGCATTCTCAGAGCGCCTAACCTCGACCTGATTACCGCCGAATCGGGGGAGGGTGCATTGCAGGCACTCATCGAGAACCCTGACGTTGCGTTGGTGCTGATGGACGTACAAATGCCCGGCATGGATGGCTTCGAGACCACCGAGTTGATCCGCGGGCAGCCCCGATTTCGAGATCTTCCCATCTTGTTCATCACTGCCGTGTACAAGGCGGACGATTTCGCCAGGATGGGCTACAAGATCGGCGCGTCCGACTACATCACAAAGCCGGTTGACAACGACATTCTCGAGGGCAAAGTCAACATCTTCCTGACCCTCCAGAATCAGAAACGGCAACTGGCCCGAGAGGTCGCCGAACGGGAGACGGCCGAGAAACGGCTGGCACATCTGAACACGGTGCTGAACGCCGTGAGAGACATCAACCAGCTCATCACGAGGGAAAAGGACCGCACGCGGCTGATGCGTGGAGCCTGCGATGCGCTCATCCGGACGCGAGGTTACTATGGCGTCTGGATGATGGCGTGGGACACGGCCGAGCAGATCCAGGCGTACGCAGAGAGCGGCTGGAAGGACAGCCGCCCCCAGGTGTTGAGCGACATTGTGGGAGACGTGGCGCCGCCCTGTGCGGCGTGGACGGCAGATAGTGCCCTCCTCGACACGACGGACGCGTTACCGGACGAGTGCGGCACTTGTCCGATGGCAGCAGAATGGTGCACCCCCGACGGCATCAGCCTCGCCCTCCGCCACGATGAACGGAGCCTCGGTCGGATGGCCCTGGCTGCCATGCCCGGGGTTGCGATTGACGATGAGGAGATCGCCATGTTGCGCGAGGTAGCGGATGATCTCGGCCTCGCCCTGCACGGCGTCGAGCTTGAGGAGGCGCGCCGCCGGGCAGAAGAGGCGCTGCGCCGCTCGCAGAACCAGTTTCAGGATCTCTACGACAATGCACCCACCGCCTACTTCACGATCGGTGGCGATGGCCGCCTCCAGCGCTGCAACCGCCGTGCCGTGGAGTTGCTGGGCTATAGCAGCGAGGAACTCATTGGCCGCCCGGTGCTCGACCTCTGCGCGGATACACCAAGCGGACAGGCCGCCGCTGCCAAGTTGATGGCCCAGTTCCAGGCCGGTCTCGAGACCACAGATGGGGTCGTGCAGATGAAGCGGGCGGACGGCTCGCTCATCTGGGCCAGCGTGACGGTCAGTGCCCTGCGCGCCGCGGACGGACAGATTGTGGAAGGACGCGCCTCCATTGTGGACATATCCCAGCGCGTCGAAGGCGAAGCAGAGCGCAGCCGGTTGCTGGGTCAGATCCAGGCTCAGGCCAGGCAGATCCAGCAGGTCATCGACACGGTTCCGGACGGTGTGATCCTGCTCGGCCCCTCCCACCAGGTGATATTGGCGAATCCTACCGGCGAACGGTATCTGACGACACTGACCGGCGCAGGAGTCGGTGATCGCATCGACTCCCTGGCGTCCAGGCCCATGGCCGAGATCCTCACCTCTCCGCCGAGGGGACTGTGGCACGAGGTAGTGGTAGGGTCCGAAGTCTACGAAGTGATCGCCCGACAGATCGAGAGCGGCATCACGTCCAGTGGCTGGGTTCTGGTCGTTCACGAGGCGACGGCGGAGCGCCAGGCGCAGAGACAGATCCAGCAGCAGGAACGGCTCGCCGCGGTGGGCCAGCTTGCGTCCGGCATTGCCCACGACTTCAATAACATCATGGCCGTCATCATTCTCGAGGCGCAGATCTCCATCCAGGTGCCGAACGTGCCGCCCAGGATACGGGAACGCCTCGCCACGATGAACTCGCAGGCCCGACTGGCCTCCGATCTGATCACGCAGATCCTGGACTTCAGCCGCAGCTCCGTCCTGACCAAGCAGACCCTTGACCTGCTGCCCCTCATCAAGGAACAGGTGAAACTGCTCGACCGAACGCTCCCGGAGCACATCGAGATCCGACTGCAATCAGAGCCCGGATCGTATCTGGTGAACGCCGAGCCCACACGGATTCAGCAGGTCCTCATGAACCTGGCCCTGAATGCTCGTGACGCGATGCCGTCGGGCGGAAAGCTGGACCTCGTGCTCGATCGCCTGCAGGTGGACCGGAGCGCCACCGCGCCGCTCCCGCAGATGCAACAGGGAACGTGGATCAGGTTGGTGGTAGCAGATCAAGGCACGGGCATTCCGGACGACGTGATGCCCCACGTCTTCGAGCCTTTCTACACCACTAAGCCCCGCGGGCAGGGCACGGGGCTCGGGCTGGCTCAGGTCTGGGGCATCATCGCCCAGCACGAAGGCCACATCGATGTCAGTTCCCAACCCGGACAGGGAACTCGCTTCACCATCTACCTTCCTGCTGTGCCCCTGGGGATCGTGTCCGAGGTCACCCAAGCCCAGCGCGCAGCCTTCGTAACCGGGAACCAGGAACGGATACTGCTGGTCGAGGATAATGACGCCGTCCGTGTGGCCGTGAGCGAGGCGCTCACCACGCTTGGCTACCACGTGATCCCGACAACCGATGGCCACGAAGCCCTTGAGGTACTCACAATGCCGGATACGCAGATCGCGCTGGTATTGAGCGATGCCGTGATGCCGGGCATGGGAGGCATCCAGCTCTTCCACACGCTGAGGGACCGCGGGGACACGGTGCCAATGATCGTGATGAGCGGCCACTCGATGAAACACGACCTGGAAACGCTGCTCGACGAGGGGCTGGGCGCCTGGATCAACAAGCCACCGAGGCTCGAACAACTCGCCGAGGTCATCGCGGAGGTGCTCGCAAAGTAGGCCGCCGTGCTTGGCGTTCAACCTTCTGCGCACGATCGTGAGTGTGGCGCTCACCGACACGTTCCCGCCGTTCAACGGCGCGACCTATAGGCAGGCCAAAGGAGTTCGCGCTGACGCCGGTGCGCGGCATATGGATCCCCCTGGTCATGCACAACCCAGCTCCGTGAATGAGCCGAGGAATCGCGACCTGCGCTCACTGCATCGCCGGGTGACTCTGAGAGTCACCCGGCATTCGTTATGGCAGGGCGTAGATGACGAGGCGGCTATGCTGCGCGCCTGCGGGGCGCCGGATCACTGCCGCAGGACGAGAGGGACGAAGACGCGGAAATTCGGAAGGCCGCCAAGTGCGTTGAAAGCGCCCAGGACCTCCTCAGCCGTGAAGCTACAGTGACCGTAACGGTCTACCGGGAAGTGACGGTAATACGGCTCGCTGCCCTCGGCGTCCACCTTGTCCTGGTAGAGAAGCGCGTGCCAATAGGGCACGAGCGGGTCTCCCGTCGTGTGTAGCGTGACGAGAGGAACGCTCAACACCCCCGTTGTCTCGTAGTGCAGCGCGACTTCCTGGGTCGCCGCGGGATCGGCGGCGAACCGCGCGACGTTGTCGTTCAAGTCCTGTGAACCGGGATAGACTCGCCCGATGTTGTCATAGGGCTGCCCGCCGAGCTTCCGCTTGGCGTCCTCGGTCCCATAAACGTTGTACCAGAGCAACTTCTCAATCGCCTCCGAGCTCGTCGGCGGGTCGTAAGCCCAAGGAGAGACGTTGGCGATCGTCAGCAACTGCGTCACCGTCAGGGCGTTGGCAGTGTCCGAGATGACCGGCAGGATGGTGGTGGAGTAGAAGCTCGTCTCCCAGGTATTGAAGAGCGTGTCGGGAATGGTGATGGGGCTGCCCGGCATCAGGCCCGGGAAGAAATAGTCGAAGAGCACCCTGAAGTCGCCGATGTAGTCGATCTGCCGCTGGAAGCTCCCGTAGGGCCCGCACATCGCCAATCCGGCGTCAAAGACGTCGGGATAGCGCTCGACCGCCAACGCGGTGTTGAGCCCCCCCTCGGAGACGCCCGGCGAGAATAACCTTGCTCGGTGTGGTCACTGCAATGGCGAAGATCGAGACCAGGTCGGTGAGATCCGCCATGCCGGCCTCCACAGCGAGGCCGTTGGTGTAGTAACTCGTCGTCGCAAAGCCGTAGCCTCGCGCAGTGATTAACTCGTCGACTGTGACTGAAGAACCCTCCAGCGACATCTGCTCCTCCGGGATCTCCACCGGTCGATAGATCGCCATATAGCCATGGGCGTAGACCACGAGCTGCTTGTTCCACGTTGCGAGAGTGGGCATGCAGATTCTGTAGATCGCCCCACTCGTCTGAATGCCATCTTCGCAGTGGTCGACGGCGAGTACAGGCATCGTCGCCTACTGGCTGAGACGGTCCCGTTGCAGCGACCACCTGGCTCATGGTCAGCCACAGAAGCCCTGCAAGCATCACCGAAGCTGCTATCATCCATCTTCCACGTGCCCTACGGACCATATCCCGCCTCCTCGCCACAGAATGAGTGCAGGTCCCCAAGATGACGTAGCCTCATAGATCGATACAGCGTTAGCCTTGAGTCTCGATTGACCTGCAACATGCCTGAGTTCACCTACGATTATACGAGAGCTGGCACGACCCACAAACCGACCTATACTGGACCCGGCATCGTTCGCACCGGACGAAGGAGAGGATCAGAACGTGAGGGTCAACTGGCCGGGTTGGATGACACTTGGGCTCTTCATCGCCATCGTGGTCGTGGGTTCCGCTCTGTGGGTCGCGGACCTCATTGGGGTGTGGTTTCTGTTGCGGGCACTGGGCGTCGCCACCGATCTCTGGGCCATGATGGGAGCGTTGTCGACCGCCGTTGCGGCAGCCGCCGTGCTCAGCGCGGGCTTCATCGCCTATCGCGAGCTCTCCGAGGCCGCCGCCAGCCGCTACGTCGAGGTGGCGGACCGGCTCTTCCAGGAACTCAACGCACCCGAGGCGATCGAGGCACGCCGCTGGATCTACCAGCATCTGCCGGAGGATCCTGCCGAGGGCGTACGAACCATCCCGCCATTGGGCCAACGGTCGCTCAAGTCAGCGTTGAACTCACTGGACCGCGTGGCATTCCTGACACAGGCGGGCTGGATACCCTACGATGTCGTGCTGCCGTGGATGCACCCGATGGTCTCCAAGCTCTGGACCAAGCTGGAGCCCTACGTGCTCTACGAGCGGGAGCGCCGCCACGAGCCCTACTTCTACGAGCACGCAAGCAAGCTCGCCGAACAATGCGCGGCGTGGCGTGCGAAGAACCTACCCGAGTCCGAGGTGATCTGGCTGGACAATGCAGTGTAACCCGGATAAAGGGCCTGAGGCGCTGACCAACATATTAGGAGGGAGACGACGGATGCTGAGAGAATCGACGATGGAAGGCTACCGGGAGATGCTGCCTGGGATCCGGATGCAAACCTTGTGCCACGGTGAGAAGACGCTGATGGTCAAGTTCCAATTGGCGGAGGGCAGCGAGATCCCGATGCATAGCCATCCCCACGAGCAGTCAGGCTACCTTATCAGTGGTCACGTTATTTTCGTGACCGAGGGCGGCGAGGTCGACACCACGCCCGGCGACAACTGGTGCTTCCTGGGCGACGAGCGTCACGGCGTGCGCGTCCTGGAGAACTCGGTGATCGTCGAGCTCTTCTCGCCCGTGCGCGAGGAATATCTCAACGAGTAGGTGGCGACAGCAGGGACCTTGCGAAGGGTCAAGCCCGAGTCAGCTCGGGCCGCCTTCGCAAGCTTGACGCAAGCACGATGGAGCAACATTGAGCGGACACTATCAACTCCCCGACGCCGTCCGGGACCACGCCAACGGGATCGGCATCCGTGTCGATCCCCGCATCGAGCTGTTGGCCATTGTCCAGAGCCTCAGCGCCTACGCGACGCAGTTCCCGTTCCTGCTCAACCGGGGCGATCTGCCCTACAAGGCTGAGGTGCACGCCCGGTTTGGTGCCTACGCCGACCACGGGGCCATTGCCTGGTTCGATGGGATCAGCCTGCAGCCGGCGATGTACAACTTCGGTGCGCCGCCTACCTCGATGCTCTACCTGGATCAAGAGCTGCGTCTCCGCGCGGACACGGTCCCGGATGAGGCCACCCTGCATCGAGCAGGAGGCACCGTCGAGTTTGAGCGCTTCGCCGGCCTGCTCTCAGACTTCGCGACTCGCTCGGCATTCAATGAGTTCTACACCTCTTACGCTGCCACGTACCGCGCGATGATCGAGGGGGTCAAGGCCACGCTCGGCGGTACCGCCCAGGGCATGAGCTTCGTCGCACGGCTGGAGGCCTTCTACGGTGTCCGGCATCAGAGCTACTCCCTGATCCTCGCCCCGCTCTACGGGACGGTGGGGTTTGGCCCCCTGGTCCGGACACGCGACGGCGGCACACACGTCTACAGTATCCTGGGTCCCCGCGGACAACAGGGTGACCTGGCCGTGTTCGGCGATCGTGCCTATTTCACCTACATGCAGCAGCATGAGTTCAGCCATTCCTTCGTCAACCCGCTGACGGAGAAGCACGCGGACCTCGTCAAGCAGGCCCAGGCCCTCTTCGCACGTATGCCGCCCGCCGCCACACAGAAGGTCTGCGGCGACTGGGAGGAATGTGTCAACGAGCAGATCATCCGCGCCATCACGACGTTTTTCGCCTTCGAGGAGAGCGACGAGGCCGGGCAGGCCGCGCTGGCGGCGGAGCAAGCGCGAGGCCTGCCCTTTGTCGAGACATTGCTCGATGGCATCCGCGACTACGTCGCATCCCGCGACCGCTACCCCACCCTCGATGCCTACTACCCGCGGCTGTTAGCGAGGCTGGGGGACGCCTAAGGCAAAGGGGATCCGCCGCTCGGAAGCGGTCTGTAGGGCCTTCGCACTGTATCCCAAGCTTGACAATACCTACACTCGGATCAGGATGGAGCTTGCTCGCCCCGGCGAACAGGCCGCGGTCGGACTTCGGACATCCGCAGCAGCGTCACGACGCTGCTGCATAACACAAGGGAGAAATGAGTGACCACTAAAGTTGGCATCATCATCTGCGATCGCTACCGGCGCTGCGCCGGGGGAAATGTCTCCGCGCCCTCAGAAATCGGCAGGGCGCGTTCGAGGCCTACGCTGATACGGACGTGGAGTTGGTAGGCTACACAACGTGTGACGGTTGCCCGGGCGGCAATGTCGAGTATGCCGCCGACGAGATGGTCAAGAACGGTGCCGAAGTCGTCCATCTGGCGACAGGCATGGTTGTAGGCTACCCACCGTGCCCTTACATCGACACTTTCGAGAGGTACCTGCGCGAGCGGTACGGACTGAAGGTGGTGGTCGGCACGCACCCGATACCAACGAAGTATCTTGAGATGCACACACGGCTCGGCACCTGGGACGATGCCGGGTGGGCCCCACGTCTCGAGCCCACAATGACGGACAAGCAAACGCGCGACAGCTACGACTGACGCCGAAAGCCGTAGGTGCGAGCGCTGCATGGCCACGCGTCATCATGGCGTCTGTCACGGCACAGGAGCACCCTCAGAGGCAAGACGCCCCGACTCGTCAGCGGGGGCCCGAACGAAACAACATAGGAGGCGCAATGGAACCACAGTTTCGAGATCTCTTCCTTGATCGTTGGCAGCGCTACTTCGGGCAGGCCGATCTGCCGGTCGCCTTCTACTATACCGACGAAGAACCGGACAGGAGCGCTCCTGGCAACCGGTGCCTGATCTGCAATGTCGCGGGCGTGCTCGATGGGACCACGCTCGTCTACGACGCGAGGACCCCCGGTTGCCCCGGCGGCAAGCGCTACACCGGGTTCGCCAATAGGGTGCGGCCCAACTTCGAGTACTTTCTCTCCTGTGGCATCGCCGGCAAGATGGAGGGCGAGCGATATAAGCAATCGCCGGAACTGGTCCGGCAATGGATGACGCAGCAACCACCCTTTGAGGCGCCGGGCCGCACCCTCGTCTTCAAGCGCTGGGACAAACTCGGCGACGATGACACTCCGTTGGCCGCGATCTTCTTCGCGACCCCTGACGTACTCTCGGGGCTCTATACGCTGGCGAACTACGACGTGGCCGATCCCTACGGTGTCGTCGCCCCGATGGGGTCGGGCTGTTCCTCGATCGTCGCCTACCCCTACGCCGAGGCCCGGTCGGACAATCCGCGCTGCGTCCTGGGGATGTTCGACGTCTCGGCTAGGCCCTGCGTTGCCGACGATGTGCTGACCTTCACCGTGCCGCTCGCGCGACTTCAACAGATGGCCGGCAACATGGACGAAAGCTTCCTGATTACGCCCTCCTGGGAGGCAGTCAAGGCGAGGATCGACGCTTACCGGAAGGCGGGAGCCTGATGATGCCCTTGTTGGCGGCGTTTCGTCGCGGGTGCACGACCATCATCATAGCGCTGGTCTTCGTGGTACTTGGGTCGGTCCTGACCGTGGTCCTCGGGCAGACAATCACCCTGGCCTGCACGCGCCAGGAACCCATCCACATCATCTGCGAGCGCGAGAGTACGTTCATGGGGTTCAGGCTTGGCAAGCCACAGACGATCGAGGGGCTGGAGGGTGCCTGGGTCGAGGAAAGCTGCGACGAGGACTGCACCTACCGGGTGATGCTCCAGGCGGATCGCGGCAACGTCCCGCTGACCTCATCGTACTCGTCCGGCGCAAGCCCCAAGGACGAGATGGCCGGCCGGATCAACGCGTACGTCAACGGAACACAGACGGAGGCCCGGATCACCAGCAACCCGGAATGGTTCGCCATGGTGGCTGCAGCGAGCTTCGCCGTCATTGGGCTGCTGCTATTGCCGTTTGGTCTCCTCCACCGCTAGATGGAGGTGTCCCCGGATGCCCGCTCACACCAGTCACGCCACAGAAGCCAATACGGACGTGACCTTCATCATCTATGATCGGCCCCTCGCCACCAGCGGGATATCGTTTCAGTTCAGTGAGAATACGGCAGGCGAACGCGTCGCTGTCCTTGCGGCGCCGGAAGAAGCGTACACCTTCAAACGGAAAGGGGGTTGGACGATGGCAGACGACAGGGCCGGCGGGCTTTCGACCATCGGACAGATCGGGGTACCCGTGAAGGACATTACGCGGGCCGTGGCTTTCTACAGAGACGTATTGGGACTGCCGTTCCTCTTCCAGGCGGGGAACCTCGCCTTCTTCGACTGCGACGGCACGCGACTGCTGCTGGACGGGGTTGAGGAGGCGGCCGGGCACGCGAGCTCGATCCTCTACTTCAGGGTGGACGATATCGAGTTCGCCACCGAAACCCTCCGGATGCGTGGCGTCGAGATCGTGAGTGAGCCACACATGATCGCGAAGATGCCCGACCACGACCTCTGGATGTCATTCTTCCTGGACTCCGAGGGCCATACGATGGCGTTGATGGCGGAGGTGCAGCCGGTTTGATCGTCTCGGTGATCTACTGTAGACTGAAAGCGCATTGACAACCGTTACCGCCCCAGGAGGAAAACATGAACGAGTGGCAGTCTAGGATGACAGGCATTGTGGATGGTCACGTCCATATGGGCTCCATCTCCACCGAGAACCTGATCCTCGATATCCAGAACGCGATTGGCGCCGAGAAATCGAACCTCGTCTCCATCCAGAACCCGGCCGATGGATCGGGGCTTCCGCAGTCGCTCTATATGAAAGCCCATCACCCCCGGAAGTTCTTTGTCTTCGCCGGTCTCAACCACGGCGCAAAGCTGTCCGAGGGCCGCGTGAACACTCAGAGCCTCGTTGCGCAGGCCGAGGGCTTCAAAGCGATGGGGTGTGACGGCATCAAGATGATCGAGGGCAAGCCGACCTCGCGCCAGATGATGGATATCCCGGTGACGGATCCCTATTTCGCCGACTATTGGTCGCGCGTCGAGGAGCTTGGCACCCCCATCGTGTGGCACGTCAACGACCCCGAGGAGTTCTGGCAGCCCGAGCTGCTGCCCGCCTGGGCGCAGAAGCAGGGCTGGGGCTACGGGCCCAACGACGTCACGAAGGAGCAGCTCTACAGCGAGGTCGACCAGGTGCTGGCCAAGCACCCGAACCTCCACATCGTCTTCGCCCACTTCTACTTCCTGTCGGCGGACCTGGATCGCGCCTCACGCTTCTTCGATGCACACCCCTACGTCCACTTCGATCTGACACCCGGCATCGAGATGCTCTACAACATGTCGCACGACCCCGACGCAACCCGCGACTTCTTCCTGAAGTACGCCGACCAGATCGTCTATGGCACAGACATTTCGAGCCGCAACACGATCGACGAATCGGTCTATCGCGCCGGCATCGTCTACCGGTGGCTGGAGTCGGAGGACACGTTCCGGATGCCCGATGGTGTAGACTTCCTGTTGGGCGAGCCCGAGGACGGCATCGTCCACGGCCTGCTGCTGCCCGACGACGTGCTGGCTAAGATCTATCACGGCAACTTCACCAAGTTCGCGAGCCCGGAGCCGAAGCCGCTGGACCTCGGCCTGGCCATCTCCGAGTGCACGCGCATCGGCGCCATCGCGCAGGGGATGTCGAACATCCCCGCCGAGGATACCGAGGCTATCCGCGTCGCCCGAGATCTGGAGAAGCTGGCGTAGCGATAGCAGTTCCCTACAAGTGATCGGCCCGGACTATGTCCCCTGGTTCTGGGAGGCATGGTCCGGGCCTCTCTCAAGGACCCTCTCGAGATGATTCAGCTTGGCGGACGTCAACGCGATATGGTGTGGATTCCTGCCGGCCCGTTTCTCTACGGACCCGGCAAGGAGGAACGCACGGTGTCCGGCTTTTGGATCGATCGGACGCCGGTGACCAACGCTGCCTACCAGCGTTTCATCGACGAAAACCCCGAGCATCCGGTCCCCTTTGAGGCAAGCGATTGGGCCGCGCCCTACAACTGGGATCGCGAGCGGCGGTCCTATCCGACCGGCAAGGAGCAACACCCCGTCGCGCTCATCGCCTGGTACGACGCCATGGACTACGCCGAGTGGGCCGGGGGACGTCTGCCTTTCGAGGCCGAGTGGGAGAAGGCCGCCCGTGGGACGGACGGCCGTCGCTACCCCTGGGGCGCCTGGGACCAGGACCGATGCAACACGGCTGAATCGGGAGTTCTGACGACCACGCCGGTGGGATACTATTCCCCCCGGGGTGACAGCCCGTACGGATGCACCGATATGGCGGGCAACGTCTGGGAGTGGGCCAGAACCGCAAACGGTACGCGCTGGGTCATCCGTGGCGGCTCTTTCGTCGGCGACCTGCTGCAGGCGCGATGTACATTTCACGACTGGGACCTGGCTGACTCCGGGATCCGGTTCTATGGATTCCG
This sequence comes from uncultured Chloroflexia bacterium, assembly GCA_963775195.1. GTDB lineage: Bacteria > Chloroflexota > Anaerolineae > B4-G1 > SLSP01 > PWVB01. The sequence goes on along the minus strand of CAVZIC010000006.1, from coordinate 278,164 downwards.
CATTGCCGCCGATGCGGATGCAGTTACAGACGTCTGATCCATTCATGTCACGATTAGGAGAGTACTGCCGATATGGCGATTCCACCTGAAGCACAGCCCGTCATCGACGATCTGCTCCCGCTCTGCCGGGCGCTCGGTGAGGGCGCGCGCGCCGTCTCGATCGGCGGTTCGTACGGCAAGGGCACCTTCGACCGCACGTCCGACCTCGACTTTCGCCTCTTCTGCGAGCGGCGGCTGCCCACGCCGGAAGCCATGACCGCGGCATACGCCGTGCTCCAGGAGGCGATCGACCGCTGGGCCGCGCAGGGCGTCACCATCGACGGCTGCTGGGTCCGCACCGTCGGCGAGATCGAGGCCCAGATCGACGCATGGGAGGAGGGCAAGGGTACGACGCCGGACCTCGTCTGGACGATCTGGGGGTATCACATCCTGACCGACGTGTATAACCAGATAGTGATCGAGGATCCCGATGGCATCCTCGCGGGGTGGCACGCCAGGCTGTCGGTCTATCCGCCCAAGCTCAAGGCGGCGATCCTCGACAAGCACCTTGCGTCGATCCGCTACTGGCGTCACGACTACCATTACCGGCACAAGGTTGCGCGCCGGGACGTCGTCTTCCTCGCCGGGCTGACGTCGAAGCTCGTCCACGACCTGATCCAGATCCTCTTCGCGCTCAACGAGACCTACTACGCGGGCGACGGCAACAGCCTGATCTTCGTCGAGCATTTCGAGCAGGTACCGGAAGGCTTCATCGAGGCCGTGAACGCCATCCTCTACCCGGGGCAAGGCGACGGCGCGGTCGAGGCGCAGTACGAGCGGTTGATGGACACGATCGACGCGATCGAGGCGCTGGTCGCGCAGGTAGGTTCGTAGTAACCGGTTTATCGGTTCCGGAAGGTGGCTCGCAGGCAAGAGCAGGAGGGGCGGATGCCCATTGAGATCCACGAGGTCGGCGCGGACGCGCTCGATCGGTACGCGGCGGTCTCCATCGCGTTCGAGGTCCGCTCGTTCCTGCGCCCCACGCTGATCGAGCGCGGACTCGGCGGGATCTCCCTCCGCGAGGAGGCACTGTCGACGCCCTACCTGAAGGACTACGACGCGTACGGCGAGGGCCGTCCACAGGACTGGCCCTCTGAGTTCGACGTGACGAACTGGGGCTTCCTGCTTGCCCTCGACGGAGACGTGCCCGTCGGCGCTGCCGCCATCGCGTACAACACGCCCGGCGTGAACATGCTTGCGGGGCGGAGCGATCTCGGCGTGCTCTGGGATATCCGCGTCGATCCCGCGCACCGCGGGCACGGCATCGGCCGCGCGCTCTTCCAGCGTGCAGCCGGCTGGTGTCGGGCGCGGGGCTGCCGCCTGATGAAGATCGAGACCCAGAACGTCAACGTCCCCGCGTGCCGGTTCTATCACAGCCAGGGCTGCGAGCTCGGCGAGATCGACCGCTACGCCTACGCCGGCCATCCCCACGTCGCCCACGAGGTCATGCTGATCTGGTATCTGGACCTTGCGAAGGTTTCCGCACCTTCGCAAGGTTTGCAGCCAAGTAGATGTCGGGCGCCGAGGCCACGTCGTCCGGCTCTGGGTTGACATCGATGCGCCACGCGGTACGATTGCTGCGTAGCGCCGGGCGATACCCCACCCGGCGCTCGCCAATCGAAAACCGTGAGACGTGAACCCATTCCTGCGACCGTGCACACTACCCTAATGCGGGCTACCGCCACCCTCAAGGCGTGGGCATCCGGTCTGCACCGGGCGGACCGAATCGCCATCGTCCTGTTGGTGCTCTTCAGCCTCGCCTTCTCCTATGCGACGATCCGCAAGCACGACAGCTTCGGGACACGCGCGCTCGACCTCGCCAAGTTCGATCAGGGGATCTGGAACACGTCCCAGGGCCGCCCCTTCGCGACCACTATGAGCGAGGACTCGGTGCTCCAGAGCCACTTCTCGCCCGCGTTGGCACTCTATGCGCCGCTCTTCTGGCTGTGGTCCAACGTCCGTATACTCTTCATCGCCCAATCGGTGCTGATGGCGGCGTCGGGGCTCCTCATCTACCTTTTCCTGCGTGACGACGCCCCCTGGCTGGGACTGGCGGTCCTCGCTGCCTTCCTGATGAACCCCACGCTCCACCAGATGACGTTGGTGGAGTTCCGTCGCGTGACGCTGGCGGTCTTCACGACGTCACTCACGCTCTACTGGATGCTCAAGCGCAGATACTGGGCGATGGGGATCGCACTCGCGGTCACGCTCCTCTGCAAGGAGGACATGGCCTTCACGGCCATCGCGGTCGGCCTCTACGTGGCGCTGGTGCAGCGACAGCGCAAGCTCGGCACCGCGCTGACGCTGGTCGGCGCGGCTTACCTCGTCCTCGTCCCCTTTGTCCTTCTGCCCGCACTCAACGGGACGACCGGCTACCGCCACGCCGGCGATAGCTTCGGCTACCTGGGCACGTCGCTCGACCAGATTGTGCCGAACCTGCTCCGCCAGCCTGGGCTCCTGCTGGGCCAGATGCTCAAGACTGACCGCCTGGTCGCGCTGCTGGTCTTTCTGGCCCCCAGCCTCTTCCTCTTCCTGCTCGCGCCCGCCGTGGCAGCTTTCATGCTTCCCTACCTCGGCTTCCTGCTGACCAGCACCGCCGACCGCATGGGGCACCTGGAGGACTGGTATCCGTCGATCCCGCTGATCGTGCTCTTCTGGGCCGTCGCAGTGGGCGCTCGGCGGCTGCCAAAGCGCTGGCAGCGTCCCGCCGGGGGATTGCTCGTGGCGGCAGGGGCCGCCGCCTGGCTGCTGTGGAGCCCGATGTGGCCCGGTGCGGCATTCCGGCCCAGCAACTACGAGATCGTGCCGCACGATCGGGCGGTCAGACAGGTGCTCGAGACCGTGCCGGCAGCCGCGGCAGTGTCGGCGCAGGACGCCCTGGTCCCGCATCTCTCCCACCGCGAGCGGATCTATCTCTATCCGTGGGTCCCCGAGGGCGAGACCGCCGACTACGTAGCGCTCGACCGGAGCATGGGTACCTATCCGCTGCCGTACGGCCAATACTGGTCCTACTTCTACGATGTCTTTGCGTCCACGAACTACGAGATCGCGGCCCAGGTCGACGAGTTCTATCTGATGCGGCGGACCGACAACTTGGTACCGGAGGTGCCAAGGCACGACACGTGGAGCGACATGCTCACCCTGACCGGCTACACCGCCCTCATTGCCACCGCCGATGGCCCCTTTCAGCTCACCACCGCGGCGCCGGGGGAGACCACGGCGCGCGTCGCGCTGATCTGGCAGGCGGAGCAGGAGATGACGCGCAACTACACGGCGTTCGTCCACGTGTTGGACGGCGGCGGGCAACTGCTGGCGCAGCACGATAGTTGGCCCGCCGACACCAGCCGCCCGACGAGCGTGCTCTCGCCCGGAACAACGATCCGCGATACCCACACGCTCACGTGGACAGCGCCGGTGCCGCTCGACCGGATCTCGCTGCGCATCGGGCTCTACGACAGTGAGACGGGAATCCCTCTGACGCTTCCCGACGGCGAGCCCTTCATCGTGGTGCCATTCCCGATCGGAGAGCGTCCCATGAACGATCTCCCCGGCGATCTGGGCCGTACCTGTAGAGACGCCCCGGTGGGGCGTCTGCCGGACGCAGGCGTGCCATCGCGAGCTTTGTGTTCGCGCCGCAGAAGACGGGGCACCGCCCCGTCTCTACAACGGCTTGCGAACTCAGCCTCTGGCCGGGGCGGTGAATATGCAATGCAGAAGCGTGATGCCCCCACCCTCTCACGCCTGTGGCTGCGATGGGGGCCCTGGGCGATGGCCGTTGCCTTTGTAGCGGGCAGTTTCACGCTGATGAACCTGAAGCACGACGCGTTCAACACCCGCGTCTACGACTTCGCCCGCTTCACCCAGGCCATCTGGAACACGCTCCACGGCCGCTTTCTCTTCACCACGATCACGTATGGCTCGATCCTGGGCAACCATTTCTCGCCGCTACTGGCGCTGGCCTCGCCCCTGCTCTGGATCACAGGAAGTGAGCGCGTGCTCTTCCTCATCCAGGCCGTCAACGCTGCCGCGACGGGCCTGATCCTCTATGCCCTGATGCGCGAGCAGCGCCCGAAGCTCGCCCCGTGGTTCCTGCTGGCGTTCTACCTCAACCCCGCACTCCACGATGTGACGCTCTTCGAGGTGCGCCGCATCGTCTTCGGCATGCCCTTCCTGGCCCTTGGGCTCTACGGCCTGGTGACGCGCAAGCGCGGGTTGATGCTGCTCGGCCTCGGCGTCGCGCTACTGGCGAAGGAGAGCGTCAGCCTCTACGTTCTCATGATCGGCTTCTACCTGCTCGTCTTCCGGAGAGACAGATGGTGGGGCGCGGGTCTGATGGCGTTTGGCGCGCTCTGGCTCGTCGGCATAAGTCTCTGGGTCATCCCCAAGTTCAGCGCTGCGGAGGGCAACATGCTCGTCTACCCACAGCTCTACTACTTCAACCAACTGGGTGACGACTACCTGAGCATCCTGACAACGATCGTGCGAACGCCTTTCCAACTGATCCGCCAGATGTTCGGCCCGACCCAGCTCCTGGCCATTGGGCGGATCCTGCTGCCGCTTGGCCTGATCCTGCCCTTCCTTGAGCCACGCCTGGCCCTGCTCTGCGCGCCCTACGTCGCCACGATGTTTCTGAGCTCCGACGCCGACATGATAGAGCTCGGCAAGTGGTATCCCGCCACGATCCTGCCCGTGCTCTTTGCCGCTATCGCCGTCGGATGGGAGCGCCTGCCCCGGCGGTGGGAGGTCCCCGCAATGGTGGTGCTGCTCGCCACGACGCTAGCGGGCTACGCGCTCTTCAGCCCGGCGCCGCTCGGGGGCCATTTTGACGCCACGACCTACGCCGTCACGGAGCACGACCGGCTGGCACTGACCCTGCTTGAGGCCGTGCCGCCCGATGCCAAGGTCGCAGCGCAGGTACCCTATGTGCCACACCTCGCACTGCGGCCCGACATCTACCTCTATCCGTGGATACGGATCGGCGAGGACGCCATCGACACCTTCGTCCTGGACAGGAACGCCGAGGCCTACCCCTTCGACCCGATGGGCATCAACGAGGCGATCGACCGCCTGGTGGCCGATCCGGCGGTCGTCGTGGCGGCGGAGGCCGATGGCTTCTACGTGATCGACAGACGGGTCCCCCAACTGCCGTCCTTCGCTGTGAACCGCACGGCGGAGGGTGCGATCCATCTCGACCGCGTCGAGGTCGCGGTCGCCGGCGACCGCGGGATCTACCGGCCCGTGACCGCGGCGCCCGCAGTGCTCCGGCCCGGCCAAAGTGTGCGCGTCACGCTCTATTGGGAGGCCCTGGCCGCTCCGGGCGCCGAACGCACCGTCTCGGTGCGTATCGCCGGCGCCGGCGGGGCGCTTCTGGCCCAGCACGACAGCCTGCCCGGCGCCGGAAGCAAACCCACCAGTTGGTGGGAGACGGGGTGGCGCTTCCGCGACGTCTATTACCTGGATCTGCCCGCGGACGCGTCCGCGGGCCCTGCCGGCCTCGACCTGGTCCTCTATGACACCTATTCGCTGGAGGTGGTCCCCTTCGAGGGGAGCCCGCCGGAGGATCCGGGCATTCTCCATTTGATGGCGGTGACGATCGAGTGAGCACCCTGCAGGTCATTTGATCCTGCTCTTCCTTGGATTGGCAGGACAATCATACAGGGCTATACTCACGCTTGTAGCCACAACACGAGAGGAGGCTGCCCGATGGAACGTCGCTACGCCGTCATTCTCGGCAACCTGGGCAACACCAAGGATCGCTTCTGCGGCAGTTACAAGACGGCGCCCCCCACGGCGGAGATGCTCCGCCAGGCCGCCGCCATCCCCCACGTCAGCGGGATCGAGCTGGTGGGCACGTGGGATATCAGCCCGGAGAACGCGGCGGAGATGGGTCGGGCCCTGGTCGATCTGGGTCTCACTTGTGTCTCGATCATCCCCGATCTCTTCGGCAATTCGCTCTACTGGAAGGGCAGCTACACCAGCACCGACCCCGCAGTGCGTCGCCACGCCATCGACTACACGAAAGTGATGTGCGATATCGCGGGGCAGTTGGCCTGCACCACGATTAACATCTGGCCCGGACAGGACGGATACGATTACAACCTGACCGCGGACTACGATGCGCAGCGCGAGTGGATGTGCGAGGCGATTGGCGAACTCGCGTCCGCTTACCCGGCACTGCGTTTCGCGCTGGAGTACAAGGCCAAGGAGCCGCGCACCCACTCCACCCTGGCTCGCATGGCCGATACGCTGCTGATGGCGCAGGAGACCGGCTGCGACAACGTCGGCGTCTGCATCGACACGGGTCACGCCTTCGTCGGAGGCGAGACGGTGGGCGAGTCCATTGTGCTGGCCAAGCGCGCAGGCGGGCGGCTCTTCCACATGCATTTCAACGATAACCACGGGAGCTGGGACGACGACATGATCGCCGGATCGGTCCACACGATCCGCTATCTCGAGATCCTCTATTGGCTGGACCGCACGTGTTACGAAGGGTGGCTGTCGATGGACCAATACCCCTACCGCGAGGATGCCGCGGGCGCCATCGGCGAGTCCATCCTCTGGCTGCGGCGTTTCGATGAGATCCTCGATCAGCACCGGGCCGAGATCGATGCCCTCGTCGCCGCGGATGACGCGGTCCGCACGTCGCGATTCCTGCGGGAGACGCTGCTCGGGTATGGCTGAGCCCACGGAGCGCGGCCAATACGGGGGACAAGACGGAATCGTAACCACGAATCTGAAGTGCGAGACCACCTCAACGCCCCTTGGCCTCGACGTGCCCCGCCCGCGGCTGTCTTGGCAACTGGAGTCCAAGCAGCGCGACCAGGTCCAGACCGCTTACCGGATCTCCGCCGCCACGACGCCCGAGTTACTGCGGAAGGCGACGCCTGACCTCTGGGATAGTGACCAGGTGGCGTCCGATGCCCAAATCGTCCTCTACGGCGGCCCCCCACTCCGCAGCGGCGAACGCATCTATTGGCAGGTACAGGCGTGGGACGGGTCAGGCGCGGCGGGCCCGATGAGCGAGCCGACTTGGTTCGAGATGGGCCTCATGACGCCCGAAGACTGGGAGGCCGAGTGGCTGGGCTATCCCGGCGGGTCGAGTGGTCGGGCGCTCTATGCGCGATGCAGTTTCCTGATCGACAAGCCCGTCGCACGGGCGCGCGCCTACGTCGCAGGCCTGGGGTACTGCGAACTCCACCTCAACGGCGACATCGTGGGCGATCACGTGCTGGATCCCGCCCCAACGGCGTACGACCATCGTGTGCTCACGACGACGCACGACGTCACCCCCTATCTGCGCCAGGGCGAGAACGTGGTCGGCGCCATCCTGGGCAATGGCTGGTACGGGGCGCCCAAGCTGCTGCTCCAGCTCAGGATCGACTACACCGACGGCACGTCGATCCTCGTCACAACCCCGGAAGGGTGGCGCGCAGCGACAGGCCCCATCCTGGAGAACTCGATCTACGACGGCGAGGTCTATGACGCACGCCACGAGATCGCCGGCTGGGACATGCCGAACGTACAGCCCGGGGGCCGGTGGTCCACGGCAATGGCCACGGAAGGCCCCGGTGGGCGCCTCGTGGCCTGCCCTATGCCCCCCATTCGGGTGACCCGGATCATCACCGCGGTCGGTCTGACAGAGCCAAAGCGCGGCGTCTTCGTCTACGACATGGGCCAGAACTTCGCGGGTTGGGCTCGTCTCTACGTCCGCGGCCCCCGTGGTACCACGGTGACGATGCGGTTCGCGGAGTCGCTGTACCCCGACGGGACCGTCAACCAGGAGAACCTGCGCTACGCCGCCGCGAGGGACATCTACATCCTGAAAGGCGAGGGCCCGGAGACGTGGGAGCCTCGTTTCACCTATCACGGCTTTCGCTACGTCCAGGTCGAGGGTTACCCGGGCATCCCCGACCGGGAATCGCTGCTCGGATGCGTGGTGCGGTCCGACACAGCGCCAACCGGCGACTTCTCCTGCAGCCGGCACCTGATCAACGATATCCAACGCCTCGTGTGGTGGACCGAGGTCAGCAACGAGCCCGGCATCCCCACCGACTGTCCCCAGCGCGACGAACGGATGGGATGGCTCAACGACATGGCCGCGCGCTCCGAGCAGATCGTGCTACAATTTCGATGTCGCGCGCTTTCTCGCCAAGTGGGTCGGCGACATCCACGACGCACAGGACCCGGTCTCCGGCGCGATCACCGACACGGCACCCTACCGGTGGGGCCACCGCCCTGCCGACCCTGTGAGCATCTGCTATCTGCTGATTCCCTGGTTGCTCTACCGGCACTACGGCGACACGCGCACGATGGCCGAGCACTTCGAGGGTATGCGCGCCTGGGTCGACTTCCTGACGACGCGAGCTGAGGACCACGTGGTGAGCTACAGCTACTGGGGAGATTGGGCGCCGCCGATTGCCGAGGGGATCCGGACCCCCTCCGGCCCGTCGCCGGTCTCCGCCCACACACCCGGCGCCCTGATGTCCACCGGGATGTATTTCTACGCCGCGCGACTCCTCTCCCAGATGGCTGCGGTGCTCGGCAAGGGGACAGACGCGGCGTCCTATGGAGCTCTGGCGGAGCAGCATCGCGAGTGCCTACCACACGCATTTCTACGATCCTGCGACCGGCGGTTACGGCTCCAACAACCAGGCCTGCAATGCCTTCTCGCTCTACCTCGGCATCGTGCCCGAGGAGTGCAAGGCAAAGGTAGTCAAGAACCTGGTTCACGACGTGGTCGACCTGCACGATGGGCACCTGACCACGGGCAATCTCTGCACCAAGTATCTGCTGGAGGTCCTCACCGATGCGGGGCGCGCCGACGTCGCCTACCGGATCGTGACCCAGGAGAGCTACCCCGGCTGGGGCTACATGCTCGCCAACGGTGCGACGACGTTGTGGGAGCGCTGGGAGCTGGAGACCGGCGGTGGGATGAACTCGCATAACCACCCGATGCTCGGGTCGGTCGGTGCGTGGTTCTACAGGGCGCTTGCCGGGATCACGGTGGACCCGGCGGGCCCCGGCTTTGCCCGGTTCAGCGTGCGTCCCCACGTGGTGGGTGACCTCACTGAGACACGGGCATCGCTGCAGACCGTCCGCGGTCTCGTGGCATCGGAGTGGGAGCTCGAAGGCGATCGCCTCACGATGCGTGTGGTCGTGCCCCCCGGAAGCCGGGCCACGGTGAGCGTGCCCAAGCCCGGCGAAGGCGGACCGTGCCGGATCGCGGAGAGCGACAGTCTGATCTGGGATCGAGACAGACAGGTGGGGCAGAATGCCGGCATCCACGGCGTCCGGGACGGCGGCGATGTGGTGACGTTTGACGTCGGGTCGGGACACTACGCCTTTGTCCGCGAGCCTGCATGAGATATACAAGTCAGGTTTGTGGTAACGACTTCAGTCGTTCCGGTGCCCGTGCGGAGCCGATGAATCGGGTACCACGAACCGGGCCCGCACGAAGGAATGCTGTCGCATGAATGCCGCCCAACGCGCCGAGACCTGGCACGCGTCGACACTCAACCGCCTGACCCATCACCTGGCGGGCGATCCTGACGTCATCGCCGTGGCGGTCTACGGGTCCGTGCTGCGGCCGCAGGACCTGGACGAGTGGAGTGACATTGACGTGCTGATCGTGCTGCGCGACGGCGAGAGCACGCGCTTCTTCCCCACGACCGATTGGCTTCAGCCCCTGGGCAAGGTCTTCGCGAAGGAACGCTTCGCCGGGGAGTATGCCAGTACCACCCGCGTATGCTTTGACGATCTGCGCAAGCTGGATCTCACGTTCACGACCGAATCCGACCTCCGCGTGATCGACCAATGGCCACACGTGGCATTTGCCCAGGGGCTGCGGGTGCTCTTCTCGCGGTCGACCGACGTCTCGGAGCGCTTGGCCGGCCGATTTCCGTCCGCACCGTTCACACCGCCTACCGACCGGGTCTTCGCGGACATGGTCGACGGCTTCTGGTTCAGGGCGATGGTCGCCGTCACCAAGGTGGCACGCAACGACCTCGTCATTGCCCTGCACCTGGCGTTGGGCCTGCTGCAGGACGGCTGTGTGCTGACGATGATGCTGCGGGACCGGGCGGAGGGAACCAACGTGCACCGGACCGGCGGCATGAGCAACGAGATCGTCGCCTCCTTTGCCGGCACGGCACAGCCGCCCACCGCCGAGGGCATACTGGAACTGATTCGTGCAAGCGGTGCGATCTTTGACCGGCTGGCAGCCCGTTGGGCACAAGACTACCAGCCGAAGATAGGCCCGCTGCAGGAGGCTGTCCAGCGGGCCTACGACGCCATCGACCATCATTAGCCTACAGGAGAGAGCCACGTGGATGATCTAAAGAACTGGGTGGAGGAGCAGATCGAGGATGCCGTCCGGTGCTTTGAGGCCGGCGGTGATATCCGCACGTCGTGGCGCACGCCGCTGGTAGCCTACGCCAGCGCACACGACCCTATCTTCCGGGAACTGAAAACGGTCATCTCCCCAAGCCACCTCACGCCGCGCGAGCTGCTGCCGGGGGCCGAGACTGTCATCGTCTACTTTGTGCCCTTTGCCGAGCGCATCGCACGCAGCAATCGCCCCGGAGACGGGGCCTCTCACTCGTGGGCGGTGGCCTACGTTGAGACCAACCGGCTCCTGGAGACAATCAACCAGCGGGTGGCGAGGGCCCTGGAGCTGGTGGGCTATGGGGCTACGGTGCTCCCGCCAACCCACAACTTCGACGAGGAGCGGCTCATCAGCGACTGGAGCCACAAACACGTAGCCTATGTCGCCGGGCTGGGCACCTTCGGGCGCCATCATATGCTCATCACCGACCAGGGGTGCTGTGGACGCCTTGGTAGCCTGGTGACGAACGCCCGCATCGCGTCGACCCCGCGCAAGTCTACCGAGGCGTGCCTGGCCAAGACGGGTGGTTCCTGCAAGGTCTGCGTCGATCGCTGCCCGGCCGGCGCCCTGAACATGGAGGAGTTCGACCGCCGGGCGTGCTACGACGTGTGCCTGGACAACGCGGCACGCTTCGAGGATGTGGGCCTCGCGGACGTCTGTGGCAAGTGCGTGAGCATGGTGCCCTGCTCGTTCACAGATCCGGTTGCCGGGGCAGCGGCGGTGCTTGCGCCCACGCCGGCTGCGTACGCTGCCGGCCTCACCAACTGAGGGATAGCGGCAGGCGCGCGGAATCCGGTGTAGGCCGGGCCGGTAACCCGGTTGGCGGTTGCGAATACGAAAGGGAGGGTAGGAATGGCAGCAACAGCGGATAGTACGTTTGATTCATTGGAGTTTGCCGGCGACGTGATGCCGGTGCTATTCGTAGGCCATGGCTCGCCGATGAATGCCGTTGAGGACAACGCCTTCAGTCAGGCGTGGCGGGCACTCGGCGAGCGTCTCCCCAGGCCACGCGCGATTCTGTCGGTCTCGGCGCACTGGCTGACGCGCGGTACGGGGATCACAGCAATGGACGTGCCACCCACAATTCACGACTTCTGGGGCTTCCCGCGCCGGCTCCACGAGTTTCGCTATGCCGCCCCGGGCGATCCGGCCCTTGCGCGGACGATTGCCGATGCCATCACGATGGTACCCGTGATCCCGGATGACCACTGGGGGCTGGACCACGGCACTTGGTTGGTGTTGGCGAATATGTACCCCGCGGCCGATATCCCTGTCCTCCAGTTGAGCATCGACCAGACCCGCCCCGCCTCGTTTCACTATGCCCTGGGCGGTGAACTCGCCGCGCTCCGGCGCGACGGCGTGCTGGTCATGGGCAGCGGCAACATCGTCCACAACCTTGGACGGGCTGATCCGACCGCAACGGGCGCCGCACCGTGGGCCACGGCCTTCGACGCCAAAGTCGCCGAACTGCTGGAGACAGGTGACTACGAGCCCCTGATCGACTACGAAGGGCTTGGGGAGATAGCGCGGATGTCGGTGCCGACCAACGATCATTATCTTCCCCTGATGCATGTGATCGGCGCACGCCTGCCCGAGGATCGCCTTACCTTCTTCTCCACCGACATCGTCTTCGGCACAGTGTCGATGCGCTGCGCGCTCTTTCACTGACAACCATGAGCCGGTCGATCGACAAAGCCTCTATCTCGTTCCGCATCGGGACACCACTATGGCTGCCCGAGGCACGTTTCATCGAGCTGCTGGACCTGTTTGGCCGTCATCCGGGCGTGACCGACGAACTCGCGTTCTTCACTTCCGAGACACACGCGCCTCTGCCCCTGACCACCATCCGAGAGCGGGCGGGAGTTCTGGGCAAACGGATGGACGAGGCGCGGCGCCGTGGCTACCGCGCGGGGATCAACGTCCTGGCAACCATCGGCCATCACAACGAGAACCTGGCCAACTCGCTTGGCGGCGACTACACGCGGATGACCGCACCGGACGGCCGGCAGTGCCTCGGCTCGTACTGCCCCAACGACGAGGGCTTCAGGCAGGCATATGTCGCGCCGCTGTACAAGCTGGTCGCTGACGCACGGCCGGAGTTCATCTGGATCGATGACGACGTCCGCCTCCTCGGGCACATGCCCATTCCTGCCGGCTGCTTCTGTGACCGCTGCCTGGCATTGTTCAACGAGGAACAGGGAGGTGTCTATTCGCGTGCTGCTCTGTGGCACGCGCTGACGGAGTCGCCGCCGGACGAGAGACTGACGCTGCGGCGTGCGTGGCTGGAGCACAACCGCAGGACGCTGACCGGGCTCTTCCGGCTCATCGAGGCGACCGTTCACGCCATCCGACCCGGCCTGCCCTTGGGCTTCATGACCGGCGACCGCTTCTATGAGGGCTACGACTTCGCGTCGTGGGCAGAGGCGCTGGCGGGGCCCCGGAACGTCGAGGTAATGTGGCGCCCAGGTGGAGGGTTCTACGCGGACGAGAAGCTCGATGGCCTCGTGGAGAAATCCCACGACATCGGGCGCCAGGTGTCGCAGTTGCCCGATGCCGTGGTTGCGATCCAGTCCGAGATCGAGAACTTCCCCTACCAGCGGCTGAAGAAAGCTGCGCACACGACGGCGCTCGAGGCGGCCTCACACATCGCCGCAGGCTGCACCGGCGCGGCGTTCAACGTGCTATCGATGTATGACGAGCCGCTGAACGAGTACGAGCCGCTCGTCGCCGGCCTCAGACGGGCCCGCCCTTTCCTCGATCTGATGGCTCGCACCCTGGGCCGATCGAGCCCGACGGGGGTCTACACCGGCTGGACCAGGGACAGCTACATAGCTCACGGCGCCGAGGCCGACTGGTTTCGCGGCGGCATCACCAGCGCGCCGGCCCACGAGATCCTCCAGTTGGGCTTACCCGCCGCGTACAGCCTCGAGCACGCCTCGGTCACCGCGCTCGCGGGCGATCTCCCGCTGGCCCTCTCCGACGCCGAGATCCGCCGGATCCTCTCGTCGGGCGTCTATCTGGATCCCCAGGCCCTGACCCGTCTGAATGAAATGGGGTACGGCGCGCTGACCGGCTTCCAGGTCGAGCGCTTCGTCCGGGAGGATGCGATAGAGCAGTTCTGTGACCATCCGCTCAACGGTGCCTATGCCGGTCGGCTGCGAGACTGCCGTCAGTCCTTCCTCGGCTGGCTGGTGCCTGCGGCGGTCCTCCAGGCAACGGATGGGGCCGCGCAGTCACTCTCACGCATCGTCGACTACGCCGGGAAGGAGATCGCGCCCTGCTGCAGCGGCACCTTCGAGAACGCGCTCGGGGGGCGGGTCTGCGTCGCCGGCTACTACCCGTGGACCTATCTCCAGAGCCTCTCAAAGGCGCAGCAGATCAAGGCCGTCTTCCGCTGGCTCTCGGGGGACACCCTCGACGCGTATGTGAGCTCCTTCCATAGGACCAACCTGTGGGTCCGGCGTCCCGGTACCGGACAGCTCGCGGTGGCACTTCTCAACGCCAGCCTCGACCCCGCAGAGGATGTCGAGCTGCTGCTGCGAACGGAGGCCGGCAGCGCCTCCGTCTACGATATGCAGTGTGGCGCGACCCAGGTACACGTCTCACAGCCTGTCGCCACAGCCTACCGGCGCTTCATCCTCCCCAGCATTCCGGCGTGGCAAATGTGCCTCGTCGTCGCGGAGGTCCAGCCGAACGGCTAGCCGAGCGCCTGCAGCAGCGCCCGGAGATACCCGACGTCGAAGGCGGCGCCCTTGTGCCGCCATTCGCTGTCATCGGTCATCTCGGGCGATGGCATCGGACTCAGCGAGCCCTTGAATCCCGCGTCCCGATAGGCCTGGAGCGCGCTCACGAGCGCGACCTTGTCCTCGTCCAGAAAGAGCTCCTGAGCGCCATCCCCGGCGCGACGCAGGGTCCGCATGCGGACGACCAGGATCGCCTTCTGCTCCCCGAAGTGCCGGATCACCTCACCGACCCCTGGACCGGTGGGGGTCGCCAGCACCTGTGTGACGAAGCCGTGATCCAGGTCCAGCCCGTGGCTGGAGCTATGCGCTAGTTTCGAGCAGACGATCCAGCTCAGCCACGCTGTCAAGGATGCGCACCTCAGGGGGCAGCGATGCGATGGCGAGATCCGTCTGATACGCGAGACGCACGCCGGCATCCTCGGCTGCCGGCACGACGCGGCCGAGCACTCGCGCCAGGGCTTCCCACAACCGCTCGCGGGCCTCTCCGACTACGGGTGAAACGCCGTCGGTCACAGGGTAGACCGCACGCTGAGACTGGCCGCGGCCCGGCGCGCGCGCAGCGGCGCGCCTCGGCCCACTCAGGGGTAAGCGATAGCTCATCACAGGGATGCCGGCTGCAGCCACATCGCTAACGATATGACAGAGGCGGTCGACCGCCTCCCGACCGCTCGGCTCCGGCGACAGCGCATCGCTCACCAGCGAGTCCGGCAGGGGCGCGAGTACCGCCAGTGTCAGGCCGGCCTGCGCCACTCGGTTCCTCGCTGCCGCCAGCGTGTCGCGGTCCCAGCTCGGTACCTCGGCCACGATCCATTCGACACCCAACTGCTGGGCATAGAGCAGGTCTGTGTCCTCGAAGGGATTCAGCGTCAGTGCAAGATGCATCTCAATTCACCCCCTGAGCGGCCAAAACCTCGATCGCATCGACCAGGCCCTTGAAGTAGCCGACCTGGTACGCGAAAGTGCGCTCGCTGTGAGTGTCCCCGACGACAGCCGGGGCGTGGTCGACGCGAATGACGCCATCGAACCCCACCTCCTGATAAGCACGCACCGCGGCGAGCATGTCGGTGTCGCCCTCGTCGGGGAAAACCTCCTCGAAGACGGGCACCTTGCCGCGCGGGTTTCGGAAGTGAGCGAAGAAGATCTTGCCCTGCCGCCCGAAGTGACGGATTGCCTCGATCATGTCAACGCCCACCATCGTGGCGATCGTGCCCTGACAGAAGCCCAGGCCGTTGCACGGGCTCGGGACCGCATCGATGAGGCGCTGCAACCCTTCCAGGCTCGTCAGGATACGCGCCACACCCATGAAAGAAGGGATGGGCGCATCGTCCGGGTGCGCGGCGATCTTCACGCCGGCCTCCTCCGCTGCGGGGATAATACCCTCCAGGAAATACGTCAGGTTATCCCACACCTGCTCTGCGCTCAACTCCCGGTCGGGGGTATGGATCAGACCCTCCGGCCCGGGGCGCCAGTCGAGTGCCGCAATGCGAGAACGCTGGGCAACCTGCCAGTCGAACCGCGAGACGCGCGCCCCTCCCCGCCCGACCGGGCAATACTCGGTGCGCAACCCACCCAGCAGCATCCATTGGTACTGCAGGACGGAGATGCCCGCCTTGCCCATATTGCGGATCGTCTCGCAGACGCACGCGATCTGCTCGTCGCGTCCCGGCAGACCGAACATCGCCTTGTCATAGTGGGGCGTCGGCAGATTCTCGATCACGTCGAACGAGAGCCCGGCAGCCGCGAACTCCTCGCGGGCCTGCCGCAGGTCATCGAACGCCAGGTATCCTTTGGGGTCTGCCGGCAGGGCACTCACAACATAGTCCAGACCCAACTGCCGGGCAAACCGGAGATCCCTCTCCGATCTGCCCAGGCTCAGCGCGATCTTCATACGATGCCTCCCGTGACTTGGCTAGCGCTGCAATTACACCGTCTTCCGAGTCCACGCGACCGACAACACCCGCACCGCCGCCGTGGTAGAGACGGGCGCTGCCCCGTCTTCCGCCCGCCGCATCGACCGGTTCGGTCTATACGAACTCGGTCAACCACCTCTCCTCAGCCGTGAAGAGCTTGTCGACCATCTCCTCGATCTCGGCCATCGAGAGCAAGGCTGCGGTCAGCGGGTCATAGAGACAGGCGTGGTAGATCTTCTCCCGGTCGCCTTCCAGCGCACCCTCCACCGCCAACTCCTCGCATTGGGCGTTGATGCCGTTCAGGATGGCAAGCTGCGGGGGAAGCGGGCCAACGTGTATCGGCTGCAGACCGCCCTGTGAGGCCAGCACGGGCACCTCGACGCAGCAGCCCGCCGGCAGGTTGTCGATCAGACCCCAGTTGCGCACGTTGCCGTTGAACTCGAACATCGTGTGGTCGCCGAAGACGGCGTTGAAGATATAGGCAGCGTATTCACGCCCGCGGGTGAGGTCAATGTCCCCGGTGATCCAGCGGTTGAACTCCGCCACGCGGCGCTCCTTGTGACCGTAAGCGGGGTCATGGCGCTCCATCCAGTCCTTGCCGGGATTCCAGCCGGTGCCGTGCGTGCAGTAAGTCTCGATCAGGTCAGGGCGTTTGCGAAACCACCAGTTGTACTCTGAGTTGTGACCACTCGACTCGGTGACGTAGTAGCCCAGATGCAGGAACATCTCGTTGCGCACCTGCTCCTCGTTGTAGATCTCGGGCCGCTGGGTCACAGCATCGTGGATCAAGGGATAGGCATCCTTCCCGTTCCACTCGTAGGTCAAGTAGTGCGCCTGGTGGTTGATACCGGCGCAGACATACGTGACCTCATCCATCGGGGCGCCGATCCAGCGGGCCAGCATCTCTGCGGTGCCTTGCACGCTGTGGCACAGACCGCTCGCGCGCACCTTCGAGACGCCCTGGATGGCGCGGCAGAGCATTGCCATCGGGTTGGTATAGTTGAGGAAGATGGCGTCGGGGCAGTAGGTCTCGATACTGCGCAGGATCTCCAGCATTGGGGGCCACGTCCGCAGGAAGCGGAAGATCGCCGACGGACCGCGCGTATCGCCCACGTTGATGGAGATCCCGTACTCCTTGGGAATGGCTATGTCGGTATAGACATCCTGGTCGTCGCCGGTGAGAATCGTGGTGAGGACGCCGTCGGCACCGTCCAGTGCCGCGGCACGGTCGACCGTCGCGGTCACCGTTGCCGGGTAGTTGCCGGCCTCGACGATGCGCTCGACCACCTGCTTGGCCTGCGCCAGGTTGTCCGCGTCGATATCCATCAGGGCGATCTCGCAGTCGCGGAAGGCAGGAAAGGTGAGGATGTCGCGCACCAGGTTTCGCGTAAAGGTAACGCTGCCTGCACCGATGAACGTGATCTTCTTTGCCATGGGTTTCTCCTTCGGATGTTTGGCCAAGGGCATGGATGACCGACAGATGCCGGGTGTAATCTCGGCTACACATCTATCATGCGGCGCTAACGCCGATACGCAAGCCGGCGCAGAGCTGCCCGGGCCGGCGCCGTCAGGATCGCGGCGCCCTACCGGCCTGCGAGCGGATGCCTCTCGAAGAACGCCCACATCACACGCGTGGCATCGATGTCCTGGGTGATGTGGCCGACGATGGCCCTTGGCATCGACCCGCCGCCGGGCCAGGCGTGCCCGCCGCCGTCAATCGTGTAGAAGACGACGTCGGCGTCGCACCCGGTATATGCCACCCCGCGCACGTCGCCGCGCGCCGGAAGGCTTTGCGGCGCGACATCGCACCCGTTCCGCTGCGCCAGGGTCTCGACCCATTGCGGGATGGACGGGAAGGGGATATCGAAGGCGTGCGACGGCCCGCCCTCGAAGGGCACAATGCGGTCCGCTGTGCCGTGGAATACGATGCCGGGAACCGGTCGCGACGGGGTGCATTCATCCCAGGGCAGCAGATAGGCACCGGAGACGGATCCGAAGGCAGCGATGCGCTCGGCGAGGTCACATGCTAACGCAAGGGTCATCCCCCCGCCGTTGGACAGCCCGTTGGCATAGATTCGGTCGGGGTCGATGCTGTAGCGCGCGCTGACGGCATCGATCAGATCGGAGATGAAGGTGACGTCACGTTTGCGGTCGGCTTCTGTGTCCGGCGCCCCGTGGGTTCGCCAGCGGAGCGGGAACCGCGTACCCATAGGGTAGACCACGATGAAGCCGTACTCGTCAGCGAGGTCGTTCCAGTGACTGATGTCACGCTGGTGGGCGGGCCATTCGGCGAAGCCGTGGAAGCTGATGACCAGGGGGGTCGGCTCACCGGGCATGTAGCTCTCGGGCACATACAGGAGATACCGGCGCCGCTCGCCGGACGAGATGAGCGTGCCGTTGGTACGGTTGACGAGCTTGAAGATGCCCACAACGAGGGCTGCCAACGCAAGTGGCAGCCCCAACGCGAGCAAGAGCACGTAAAGCAGCGCCTTCTTAAGCGACGATCTCATAGGGCCTCCATGGCAAACGGGCGTCGTGATGTATTGTACTCCCGATACAGGACGGGCAGACGCCCACCCGTGCGGTGCCCAAATGCGATAACCCTGCAATGCGGTAACCTGTGCAAAACCTGATTCATGGTGTATTATACTGTTGTAGAATCTGAGGCCGGCCCGGCAGTAGCCGGTACCGGCGAACGCCCGGAAGGAGGTAAGCCCAACGGGCGCTTCGGCCAGGATGGCCATCGTGTGCGGGATGCATGCCGATGGGCCGATCAGGCTCTCAAACCATAATTGAGGAGGCTATGAATATGGAGTTCGAAGGATACTGCGTCAAGTGTAGAGAGAAGCGGCAAGTCACCGACGGCGAGGTGAAGGAAACCGCCAACGGGCGAAAGATGGCTCAGGGCACATGCCCGGTATGCAGCACGAAGGTTACCCGCTTCCTGCCCAAAGAGGACAAGTAATCGGGGCCCACGGCTGATTTGATTTGGTTGTGGACGCCCCCAGCACAGACTGCGAACCACGCGGCTCCTTGCTGGGGGCGAGTTTGTTTGGCCATAGGCCAGGTGGGGAGTGAGGAGAGTGGACCTGCGATGCAACGTGAGAGTGAGTTGGGTGTGGTGACTCGCAGCGCCTTCAAACGGCGCCACTACAAACGCATAGGAGAGATCGCGAACGATGTTCGCGCCATTCTGCGGCGGCGTGATCGGATGCGGGCGCTGATGCGCGGCGAGACACTCTCATCACAGTTCCGCGAGCGTCTGATGCTGGTCGTTACAGAGGTGAATGCGTGTCGCTATTGCTCCTACTACCATGCGCGCCAGGCGCTGGTCGAGGGTCTGACCACCGACGAGGTCCAGGCCCTGACACAGGGCGAGTTCGACGCAAGCCCGCCGGAAGAGCGCCCTGCTATGCTCTATGCCCAGCACTGGGCTGAGGCCGACGGTGAACCGGATCCCGAGGCACGGGCAAGGCTGGTTACGCTCTATGGCCCCGATACCGCCTCGGCCATCGACCTGGCCCTGCGGGTAATCCGGGTCGGGAACCTGGGCGGCAATACGCTCGACTATCTGCTCTACCGGATCTCTTTTGGTCACTGGGGAGCCTAGCTGTACGTCAGAACCGCGGGAACGCCACACCCGATCTCGACGTCTCAAGTGTGATTCAAGGTGCTGATGCACAGCTAACATCCCAAGGAGTGGATGATGCCACAACGCCAGCCACAAGCGTCCCCGTATCATCGCCAGCTATGGGTTGTCGGGTCACTGGTCTTCGCCACGGCGCTCTGTGGTGGTCTCCTCCTGCTGCGCATGGCCTACACTCGCGGCTTCGGGTATGCGGGCCTCCTGTGGAATCTCTTCCTGGCCTGGCTCCCGGTTCTGAGCTCGCTCGCTGCCCATAACGCGTACCGCCGCCACTGGGGCTTGAGCACGGTCATCTTCGTCGCCTCGGCCTTCATCTGGCTGATCTTCTTTCCCAACGCCCCCTACCTGCTGACCGACCTGATGCACCTCCGCGCTTCCAATGCCCCGGTCTGGTTCGACCTGATTCTGTTGATCTCGTTCGCGTGGACCGGGACCTTCCTGGGCCTTGCCTCGCTGTTCCTTATGCAGTCGGTCATCCGCCGGATGGCCGGGCTCCTCGCCAGTTGGGGTTTCGCCCTGGGGACACTGGCAGCCGGCAGCTTCGGCATCTATCTTGGCCGCTTTCTGCGACTGAACAGCTGGGATGTCTTTACCCAACCGGGCAGGCTCCTGATTGACATCCTCAGCCAGCTACGCCATCCGCTCGCCAATCCCGAGCCGTATGTCTTCACCGGCCTCTTCTTTCTGTTCCTGCTGAGCGCCTATTGGATGTTGGTGGCCCTGATGCACTTTAGCAGTGCGGACGCGCTGGTCAACAATCCAAGCGGGGATTGAGGAGATGAAAGAACCGGCAACCGTGCTCGTCGTCGACGATGAGCCCAGTATCAGGGAAGTGGTCACGCTCTACCTTCAGCGCGCCGGATACCACGTCGTCGAGGTCTCAGATGGCACTGCGGCTCTGCAGGCCATCGAGATGCAGCCCCCGGCCCTGATCGTGCTGGACCTCATGCTGCCGAAGGTCGACGGGCTGGAGATCGTCCGATCGGTTCGCGCACAGGGAAACACGCCGATCATCATATTGACCGCTCGTGGTGAGGAGACCGACCGCGTGTTGGGACTGGAGATGGGCGCGGACGACTACGTGGTCAAGCCGTTCAGCCCCAGAGAACTGGTGAGCCGTGTCAGGGCCGTGCTGCGCCGTGCGCAAGCCTCGCCTGAAGGTGAGACCGGTCCGGACGCCGGCGCCGAACGACCGCTCGAGTATGGCGAGTTGCGCATCGACCCTCTGACCCACCTGGTGACGGTCGAGGGGGACGAGCGTGACCTCACGGCCAAGGAGTTCGACCTTCTGTGGATGTTGGCCAGCCATCCTCGCCAGGTCTTCAACCGGGATCAGCTCCTCGACCTGGTCTGGGGCGTGACGGAATACATCGATCCGAGCAGCGTGACCGTCCACATCCACCGGCTCCGCGAGAAGATCGAGCAGAACCCTGCCGACCCACGCCACATCCACACCGTCTGGGGCGTCGGGTATAGGTTCGAGCCATGAGGCCCCTCGACCCGAGCGAAAGAACGGCGCGGCCCGACGAGCTGCAGAGCGGCCGGCGGCGACTGGCGCTGGTGGTTGCCGCGGGCGTCGTCATCATCTCCGTGATCACGCTGGCTGTCTTCTACCAACTGCTGCGCCCACCCATCCGCGACTTGGTGGCCCTGGCCGTTTTCCTCTCGATCACGGCTGTGGTCGCACTCGCCGCGGGCTATGGCGCCTATCGTCTGGGCCTCATCTATCGATCGCCATCGCTCACCTGGGCCTTGCTCGGGGGCTACGTCCTCTCCAATGGCCTGGCCTTCATCGGCGTTTGGATTACGGCACGCCTTATGTTCGTCAGCCAACACGACCTGATCCTCGCCTCCGTGCTCCTGATCTTCGCCGGAGGCATTGCTGCGTCGTTGGGCTACTTCCTCTCGGTCTCGATCACTGATCGCATCGTCTCGCTCAACCGCGCCGCCGAGGCGCTCGCCGCCGGCGAGCTGCGGGCCAGGGTGGCGACACCGGGCAGGGACGAGGTCGGGGAGCTTGCCCGCAACTTCAACTACATGGCCGACCGGCTCGATGCCGCGGCGCAGCGGCAGCGCGAGCTTGACCGGATGCGCCGCGACCTCGTGGCCTGGATCGGGCACGACCTGCGCACCCCCCTCTCGTCTATGCGGGTCATCGTCGAGGCATTGGCCGATGGCGTCGTGGAAGATCCGGCGACCGAGAGGCGATATCTCGAGACGGTGCAGAACGACATCGCATCGCTCTCGCAGTTGATCGACGACCTCTTCGATATGGCCCGCATCGACGCAGGCGGGTTGGTCCTCGACCTTGCCGCCAGCTCGCTGTCCGATCTGATCTCGGACACGCTGGAGGCCTTCTCGGTCCAGGCCGCACGGCAGGAGGTGGCCCTCGAAGGGCGCGTGGCCCCGGGGCTCGACCCGCTCACGATGGACGCCCGGCAGATCGGGCGCGTCCTCGCCAACCTCGTCGACAACGCGCTGCGCCATACGCCCGCGGGAGGCGTCGTGCGGATCGAGGCGCTGGCGTGTGACGGCGTCGTCTGCGTCGAGGTGCAGGACACCGGAGAGGGAATCACCGCCGGCGATCTGCCGCATGTTTTCGACCAGTTCTTCCGCGGCGAGAGATCGCGATCCAGGGCGACCGGCGGCGCCGGGCTGGGTCTGGCCATCGTCAAGGGCATCGTGGAGGCGCACGGTGGGACGATCTCGGTGAGAAGCGATCGCGCGACGGGTACGATATTCAGATTCACCCTGCCGGGAGCGCGGACTTAACAAACCTGTAAGAGTCTGTACAGATAAGCGTAACCTCTGCCTGCTATTCTCTGAGTAGTTGTAGAACGAAAGGGGATAGACATGGCACGCAAAATGACGGTAGTCGTATCGGTGGTAGTTGCAGCGTTACTGCTGGTGGCTCCGGTTGCGGCGGCAGGACCGGCCTTTGGAGCTGGGATCTGGGCAGACGGTCGGCAGTGGGGTACCAAGCTGACCACGTATCTGCCCGCGCCGCACGGGCACAATCTCCAGTCCTTCGAGGGCCTGTACTTCTTCACATTGGGGGATGGAGGAGCAGTGATGTACCCTGACGGCTCCTCGCAGGCTCCGGTTGCCGAGGCCGGGCCGGGAAATCCCGCGTACAACGGCGGCCGGTGGGTATTCACTCACGTGACGGTGACGGATCCCGGGGCCATTGGCTCCCAGATCACTTCGTTCGCCCAACTCCAGGCTGCGGCGATGGCGGGCTACCTTACAATCGACGGGCCCGCTACGGACGCCGGGCACCTGACGCCCTACTTCCAGTGCCCACTCTTGCCCTTCAAGAGCTAGACGGAAGTCGATGGCTGACGTTGTGAAAGCCGCCCGAGCCCCGGCAGAACGCCCGGGGCTCGGGCCGACTTCCTGGTCGGGAACGCCGGGTCAGACTTTGCAGGATCATGGCTCCGGCGTCGCCGGGCGGTGAAACCTGATGTTCGTCATCGACGACCCACGCCGGCCACAATCTGGCCGATCTGCTGAGGATCTTGACGGGCTGAACGCTGGCGGCTAATCGCTGACGGCCACAAGCTCCGCGCGTCGCAGCAACAGGCAGTAATCCACGCCGCCGGGCCGGTACTCCCCCGAGAAGGCGAGCCACATCGTGCGCCCGTCCTCACTCATCCAGCCGGTGGGGAACTTGTGGTGGATCATCCAACCGTCGGCCCACGCATCGTCGTAATAGACGGTGGTCCACGGTCCCCACGGCTCAGGCGCGTCGAAGACGCCCAGCGCAGGCGTGTGCGTGGCACCGGTGCCCACGGCGTGCGCCGTCACCAGGAAGTAGCGCCCCAGTCCACGATTGTACGTGAGCCCCACCCGCTGGGTCCCCCGGGGATCGGTGAAGATTGGCTTTCTACGCGCGATATCGGGCTCCCAGTTTAGCCCGGAGGCACCGTAGCCGGCGAAAAACTCGTAGGCCTCGCGGCGGGCCACCTGGGCTCTGGGGACGCGGGCCATCACGACGTTCGGGTCGAAATCATAGGCACTGCGCCCGTCCTGCGAGACGACGTAGACGTAGTCGTCGCGGGCATCGGCGTAGGCAGGTCCATACTGCACGAACTCGGGACAGCCGAAGCTCTCGGCAAAGTGCCAATCTGCCCAGGTCCAGGTCTCGCCCTGATCCAGCGAGACCGCCAGGCGGGCGTGACGCCAGTCATCGCCGACCTCGTAGTTGCGTACAAAGAGATAGAGCGCGTCCTCAACCATCAGGAGCCCGCTGGCCTTGATCCCCTTCTTCCCCCATCCCACAGGTGTATCGATGTCCGTCGCCAGGTCTGCGACGTGGAGGTCAGGGGGCTGGCCATCCACGGTTGCGAAGGCCAGAGTGTAGTTTTCCGGCCGCGGAGCGAACCCATTGCCGTCGCCGTATGACGTGATGAAACGGTTGTCCGCGGACGACTGTCCGGCGGCGACCCAGGTGAGGGCCCAGTTGTCGCCTGCCCGCTCACCGCCATAGCGAAGGATGTCATCGTCCCACTTGAATGTCGTGACCACCTCGCTGGGTGGATAGGGTGCTGCGCCGTGATCGTTGCCCATGGGGTCTCCTTTGCCTTGTCTTGTCCTGACTCGTCATGTCCCCATTATACATGCTGGGCGCCAACCTTGCGAAGGTCCAAGCCCGAGCCCCGGCGCAGTCTGCCGGGGAGTCGGGCCACCTTCGCAAGGTCCACCCGCCGGGGCCTGCATCCCCGCCAAATGGCGGGGACGCGCCCCCGCCGTTGCGCGCTCACCCGCGCGCCCCAACCCACGTAGACTGGGATATTGAGGCAGGATAACCGAAGCCCATCAGCCAACAGTGAGGTAACAATGTCTAGTGGTGACGCATCCGGTCGGTCGTACGCGAGCAAGCTGGCTTTTCCGTCAGCGGATGCCCTGATCTTCGGGACGGCCACGCAGCCGGTGACCGCCGGCTATGGCGTCGTCATCGGCGGCGGCGACGTACTCCCCGAGGTGAAGTTCACGCTGCCGGCCATCCTGATCGAGCCGGCCACCCTCCCTGAGATCCACCGGATCTACCGAGAGATCGCCACGCAGGTACTGCAGCGCGCCGTGCAGCTATCACAGCCCGCGCTGGTGCTGGAGTTCGAACAACTCTACGAGATGACGCTCCATCCGGAGATCGGCGCCGCCATCACGGCGGACCTCAAGGAGATAATGGACGAATTCCACACACGTTACGGCCTGCGGACCGCCCTGCGCGTCACGGTCGCCGACATCAGGGAACAGACGCGACCACCCCAGATGCGGCACGGTGCACTGCTCGACAGTATGCTGGAGTCCTTCGATCGCTGTGCGGAGGCCGGTGCGGATATCCTGGCCATCGAGAGCACCGGGGGCAAGGAGGTCTCGGACCAGGCTCTGCTGGAGGCGGATCTCGACGGGCTTGCTTACGCTCTGGGCGTTCTGGCGCCCCGCGACATGGGCTTTCTATGGGACCACATCACGGCCATCGCCCGCGACCACGGCATCGTCTCAGGGGGCGACACGGCCTGCGGCTTCGGGAACACCGCGATGCAGCTCGCTCACCAGGGCATGCTCCCCAAGGTGCTCGCCGCCATCGTTCGGCTGATGACCGCGCCACGCTCATTGGTGGCGGTGCTTCACGGTGCGACAGGCCCGCTGAAAGACTGCGGCTACGAGAATCCGGTCATCAAGGCCATCACCGGCGTACCGATCTCGATGGAGGGGAAATCCAGTGCCTGCGCCCACTCGTCGCCGCTGGGTAACATCGCCGCCGCGGCCTGTGATTTGTGGAGCAACGAGTCGGTCCAGCAGGTCCGCCTGTTGGGCGGGTATGCCCCCGAGACGTTCGCCGAGATCTTGATCTATGACGCACGCCAGATGAATACTGCGAGGGAAATGGGGCTAGCTCACCAGTTGCGTGACATTTTCGTGCGATCGGACCGCTACCTCGATCCCCAGGCGCTCGTCCTGGACCCGACCGTGATGTATGCCGCCGGCGAACGCATCGTCGCCGCGGGCGAGGATCCCTACGCGCAGACGCTTGCGATGGCGCACTTTGCTGTGGAGACGATCCGGGAAGCCGTCGACTTGGGCCATGTCGCGCTCGACAAGCGTGAAACCAGGTGGTTCGCACGACTTAGCAGCGCCGTCGCCGAGTTACCCGACGATGCGGAGGCGCTGCTCGCGCGACTCAGTCCGACGTACCGCGCACTCTACCTGCCGGAGGCGTATGGTCTGGGTTAGGCTCAGCCCCTTCGTAACCGCATCCCGTTAAGGATAACGGCTGTGGAAGCACCGACGTCGGCGACTATGGCCATCCACAGCGTGGCGACACCCAACACCGCCAGCGTGAAGACCAGGGCCTTGATGCCCAGCGCAAAGGCTACGTTGGCCCCTATGGTGCGCTGCGTCCTGCGGCTGAGCTGCAGCAGGACGGGCAACTGGCGCAGGTCATCGCCCATCAAGACCACGTCGGCGGTCTCCATCGCCTGATCGGACCCCGCGCCGCCCATCGCGATCCCCACAGACGCCTGGGCGAGGGCCGGAGCGTCGTTGACGCCGTCCCCGACCATCGCGACGACGACCCCACCCTCGGATAGTTCGCGGACCGCGGCCACTTTGTCCTCGGGCAGCAGCTCGGCCCGGACCTCGTCGATGCCCACCTCGGCCGCAATCGCCTGGGCGACCGAGGCGCCATCACCGGTCAACATCACGGTGCGCACGCCCCCGGCCCGAAGCGCGGATACCACCTCTGCCGTTTCGGGCCGGGGCGTATCGGCAACCGCGAAGATCGAGCAGACGTTCTCATCGTGGCAGACCATCATCACGGTCTTGCCCTCAGAAGCCAGGCGGTCTGCGTCGAGACAGACAGCCTCGTCGTGTGGCATACTCTGATCGAAGAAACTATGGCTGGCGACCGTAACCTGGCGGCCGTTGACCCGACCGGTCACACCGCGGCCGCTCAGCACGCTCACCTCGGACGACGGCAGGACGGCCACATGCTGGGCTGCGGCCTCCTCAACGAGCGCCCTGGCCAGAGGGTGAGACGATTGCGTCTCCACCGCCGCCGCATAGCCCAGCCCCGCGTGCTCGTGTGAGGTGTCGCTGCAGACTGTGAGGTTGTCGGTAATAGTCGGCCTGCCGATCGTGAGCGTTCCCGTCTTGTCAAGAGCGAAGACCTGGACGCGCCCCAGCGTCTCCAGTGTGTTTCCACCCTTGATGAGCACACCGTGTGCCGCGGCGTTCGTCAACGCGCTGACCACCGTTACGGGCGTGCTGATGACCAACGCACAGGGGCACGCGATGACCAGCATCTGCAGCGCGCGCATCAGCCAGCCGTGGTCTCCCCAAAAAGGCTGGCCAAAGAACAGCGGCGGCACAACAGCCACCAACAATGCCACCGCCGCGACCACGGGCGTGTAGACCGTGGCGAAACGATCGACAAAGCGCTGCACCGGTGCCTGGCGGGCCTGGGCCTCGCGGACCAACTCGACCATCCGGCTGAGGGTCGTGTCCTCCTGACGCCGCGTGACCTCGACCTCCAGTGCTCCATAGGTGTTGATGGTGCCGGCGAAGACGTCGCTGCCCGGTGCCTTATCCACCGGCATGCTCTCCCCGGTGATCGCCGCCTGGTCCACGGCACTGGCACCGCTGCGTACGACGCCATCGACGCTCACGCGGTCGCCGGGCCTGACGCGGACGTGGTCGCCCAGGGACAGCGCCTCCACGGGCACCTCCTCGACTGTGCCTCCCACCCCCATCCGCAACGCCGTCGGCGGAGCGAGATCCAGCAGCGCTTCCAGCGCACCGCGTGACCGCTCGGCAGCAAAACCCTCCAGAGCCTCGCCCAGGGAGAAGAGCACGACGACGATCGAGGCTTCCCACCACTCTCCGATCAGCACGGCACCGGTCACCGCGATCACCATCAAGGTGTTGATCCCCAACCCGTGCGCGATCCAGATCTCCTGGAAGGCGTGGAGCGCCACCGGTGTTCCTCCTGCAACGATAGCGAGCGCAAAGGCCGAGATCCACACGATGGGTGGGAGCCCGCTCACCAGCAATGCCAGCCCGATCAGCGTCACGGCGCCCGCTATCGCGGTCAGCATGGTGTCGCGGGAACCGAGCAGAAAGCGGGCGAAGCCCGCCGGCCCACCGGTGACGCGCGAGCGCTCGCGCTCCGTCACAAGCTTGTACCCCGTGTCCTGGACGATCTTGGCCACGGGTGTGACGTCGAACCCGGGGACGCCCACGGTGAAGGAGAGCATCCCGGTCGCAGGGTTCACCTCAGCGGCTCGCACGCCGTCGACCCGGCCGACCGCCGCCTCGATCCGCCCCGCACAATCGATACAGGAAAGCCCCTCAATTCGATACGTGAGCGTCTCAGCGCCGTCCCTGCCGACGATAGCGACGGCTTCCTGCTCCTCGGTGGCGCTATGCGCGCCATGCATATGTAGTGCCATCTGGACCGCCTCACTCGTGCTGTATGTGTGCCAGACCCTGCTGGAAGAGATCAAAGATATGGTCGTCGTCGAGCGTGTAGTAGACGTGGCGTCCATGCCTGGTATTGCTCACCAACCGCATCTCACGAAGGGTCGCGAGCTGGTGCGACACGGCGGAATGGGTCATGTCCAGCGCCGTCGCCAGGTCGTGCACGCAGAGCGCACAGCCCGCCAGCGCCGAGATCATCCTCACCCGCGTCGGATCCGCGAGTACCGAGAACGTAGCTGCCAGCCGGGCCGCCGTCGCCTCATCGAGTACCTCGACCGGCGCCTCACCGCACTCGCGCTCCGTTCTATAGTCGCACGCCGCACCTCGTTCGATCACCGTCTCCATCGCCTCCGCATTGCCTGATATATGAATGATCGCTCATATATTAACACTGAAAACGAGAGGTGTCAAGACGGAAGCGTTGTCAGAATCACGGATTCAGTAGACCGTACCACAACTGGCGCCGCACGCCGCAACATCTATACTGCACATATGGAGGGTAGAGGAGCGGACACGCCGTGAGAATCCACATCGAACCCATGAGCGCCGTCGACTGGCCCGAAGTCGCCGCGATCTACCGCGAAGGCATCGCCACAGGGAACGCGACGTTCGCTACGGCGCCACCCGCGTCGTGGGAGGCATGGAACGCGGCCAAGATGCCCGGTTGTAGCCTTGTAGCCCGCGAGATGGCGACCGGCGCAGTGGCGGGCTGGGCGGCGTTGAGCCCGACCTCGTCTCGTGAGGTCTACGCCGGCGTTGCGGAGGTGAGCCTCTACGTCGGCGCAGCGTATCGTGGTAAGGGCATCGGCTCGCAGGTGATGGCGGAGCTCATCGTGGCCTCGGAGAGCCGCGGCATCTGGACTCTGCAGGCGGGCATCTTCCCCGAGAACAAAGCCAGCCTAGCCCTGCACGCCCGGCACGGATTCCGCCGGGTGGGCGTCCGCCAGCGAGTCGGCTATATGACGTTTGGACCCTATGCCGGACGTTGGCGCGACGTCGTGCTGATGGAGCGCCGAAGTACGGTGATCGGAGGTGATCCGGCATGAGCTTCTGGCAGGGACAACGAGCTCGGCTGAGGGCGATGGAGCCCGGCGACGCAGCGATCTTCTACGAGTGGAACCTGGATGGTGAGCGCGCCCACCACGGCATCGCTATCGCCCTGGAGCACCGCCGCAAGGGATGCGCCGGGGAGGCCCTCTCGCTGATGCTGAGATACTACACATGGAGGTAACCCGAATATGGCCAACGCATCGAGACCTTCCCCCGGCAACCCCATCGGCGTAAGCCCCGACGGACGCTACTTCGTCGATAGCGAGGGGCGCCCCTCCTTCTGGCTGGGCGACACCCAGTGGGAGTTGTTCCGCCGCTACTCACCCGAGACGGCGCTGCGAATCCTGCGGGACCGCCAGGCCAAGGGATTCAGCGTCATCCTGGTGATGCTGACCGGCGTAGACATGGCGCACATTGGGGGCGGTCCGGATACCCCCTACACCAACCTGGAGGGTGAGCTGCCGTGGATCGACAACGACCCCACCAGACCCAACGAACGCTACTTCCGCCACGTCGACGACGTGATCGGCCTGGGCGCCGAGACCGACCAGACACTCGTCGTCGGTGTCTTTCACCAGTGGCACCGCGACATCATCACGGTCGACAAAGCACGCAACTGGGCGAGTTGGGTTGCCCACCGCTACCGAGACGTGCCGAACTTGATGTGGTCTATGTACCCCAGGGCCGAGGCGAGCTATATCCCCGTCTGCCGCGAGCTGGCCGCGGGGCTGCAGGAGGGCGACGCGGGACGTCACCTGATCTCGGTCCACCCCGACCCGTCGGTCGCCTCTTCCAGCTTCATCCACGCGGAGCCGTGGCTGGCCTTTAATATGATCCAGACTTGCATCACCTACGAGCAGATCCCCGAGGCAGTGGCTGCCGACTACGCCAGGACGCCCGTGAAGCCCGTGGTGATGGCCGAGGGCGGCTACGAGGGCGTGGAGTTCGACCGGCTTCAGACGCCGCACGACATCCGCAAACAGGCCTTCTGGTCGCAGTTGGCGGGCGGACACCACGTCTACGGCCACAACGACGCATGGACCTCGCCGCTGGCCTACGAAGCGTGGCTCGACGCGCCCGGCGCCCGGGACCTGCACACGTTCCGTGAGATCTTCGAAGGGCTGGACGCCTGGTGGACCCTTGTGCCGGACCCCAAGCTGCTGGTGTCCGATGGCAGAAGTAATGCCCTGCGGGCGATGGCAGCACGCGCTGCAGATGCGCGCTGGACCATGATCTATCTCAGCGAGCCGTGCACGGTGACCGTTCCGCCGGGGGTTCCTGCCGTACAGGACGGCGCTCTATGGGTCCACCCCTCCTCGGGTCAACGTAGGTCTGCACGCGGAAGCGTAACGGCTGCGGGCATTGCCTTCACCTGCCCCGAAGCCTGGGAGGACGCCGTGCTGCTGCTGGAAGCGGAGGGTCGGCGGTAAGGCTCCCGCCTGCCACTGGGAGCCTGTCTTGGGGCCGGAGAGAGGACTGCGACACGGCAACCGGGCTTGACACGTAGGTGTTCATCGGTATGGTGCAACCAGTGTGATGTCCCGTTCTCGAGGAGGCGCGATGCGTCGAAGGGCTCGGCAGCCGCTCATCTGGTCCCTGCTCACCGTGCTCGCGGTGCTGTCAGCCTGCTCGCAGCCGCCCCCTGCGACGCTGATTCCGGCAACGGCGCTCCCCACCCCGATCCCTGCCACGACCACGCGGCCCTCTCCTACCGAGGCTCCCCCGGTCGACATCGTTCAGGACGCGGTCTACGCGCTGCCGGTCGCCGGCACGGCCAATGTGCAGATGCTCGATATCTACGCGCCGGGCCTACCACAGGATGCAGCGACAGCGCACCCCGTCGTCGTCTTCGCTCACGGGTTCGGACAGACCAAGGCCGCCATGGTGACGGTGAGCCGGGAACTGGCCGAACAGGGCGCCGTCGTCTTCACGCCGAGCTGGCCGACCGACCCGTCGTCGGCGGCGTCCTGGCGTGAGATGACCGAGGTCATGGCCTGCGCCGTCCGCTTCGCGAGGGCGAATGCCCCTGCGTACGGCGGTGATCCCGACAACTTGACGCTTGCCGGCTTCTCGATGGGCGGCGGGGTCGGGGCCTTCGTGGCGCTCAATGCAAGTCACCTCGATCGGCTTTGGGACACCTACGCCACGGCGCACGACGGCCCGCCGCAACAGGCGGCTTGCGCGGCATCCGATGAGTCCCTTGCCGTTCGGGCATTCGTCGGCATCGGCGGTGCCTACACGCTGGCCGACACTTTCAAGGTGAGCGTCCCCGACCTCTACACGCTGCTATCGCAGATGGGCAGCGCCGCCGATCTGAAGATCGCGCTACTGCAGGGCGAATTCGACACGACGGTACCGGTGGAGGTTGCCGAAACCTTCAAGGCCCGGTTGGAGGCCGCGGGCTACACGCCCACCCTGACGATGTACGACAGCGGGCACACGGTGCCCCGCGAGCTGACGGTGCAGACGGTGATGGACATTTCCAGGTGACAATCGGAGCCACCGGCTTCCCACCTATCCCCAACCTTGCGAAGGTTTCGGGAACCTTCGCAAGGTTTTCCACCCAGGGAGGAGCATCACGTGACAAGCTTACACATCGGATTCCTACACCCCGGCAATATGGGCGTCTCGCTCGCTGCGTCGGCCCAGAATAGCGGGCACGTGGCCTATTGGGCCTCGGAAGGCCGCAGCGAGGCGACCCACGCCAGGGCTGAGGCCCACAACCTCGTCGACGCCGGGACGCTGCAGACACTCTGCCAGACGTGCTCGGTCATCGTGAGCATCTGTCCGCCGCACGCGGCGGAGGATATCGCCACCGACGTGGTGGCGTGCGGCTTCCAGGGACTCTACATCGACGCCAACGCCATCTCTCCTGGACGCACCCTGCGCATTGCCGCGGCGATGGCGGCGGTGGGAGCCACCTTCGTCGACGGGAGCATCACAGGCGGGCCGGCGTGGGAGCCGGGGCGGACGTGGCTCCACCTGGCCGGACCCGAGGCCGAGCGCGCGGTGGCGTGCTTCGCATCCGGGCCACTCGAGACGGCCATCGTCGGCAGCGACATCGGCCAGGCGGCTGCCCTCAAGATGTGTTTCGCAGCCTATACCAAGGGAACCACCGCGCTCCTCGCGGGGATCCTGGCCACGGCGGAGGCCACCGGCGTCACGGACGCCTTGGAGGCGCTCTGGTCTCGCGGCGGGTCCGACTTCGCCGGGCAGACGCGCAATCGCGTCCGAAACGTGACCGCGAGAGCCTGGCGCTTCGCCGGAGAGATGGACGAGATCGCGGCGACCTTCCGCGAGGCTGGGCTGCCGGGTGGCTTCCACGAGGCGGCCGCCGAGCTCTACCGGCGCATCGCCGATTACAAGGATGCGGAGCCCCTTCCCGCACTCGACGAGGTGTTAACGGCCCTACGAGTTCACGACTGACCCGACACCCTGGGTCGAGACGTTCCCCGCGGATCTGCGATCCACGGGGAACCACCGGCCCTTGTTCGGATTCCAGGCGGATCTGCGTTGGCGTCAAATGGCACCCAACGCTTGGTCCGCCAATCTACGACAGGAGGGACACGAAATGGCGGAGGATCGAAGTGAGGCGTCGCCCATCTACCTCATCACCGGGGCGACATCGGGAATCGGGCTGGCGACGGCAAGAGCGCTGGCGCGCCGGGGCGGCACGATCGTGATGGTGGGACACCGCCCCGAGCACGATGAGGAGATCGTGGCGTCGGTCCGGCGGGAGGCAGGCTCGGCAACGGTCGGGTACTTGCAGGCCGACCTCTCGGCCCAAGCCGACGTGCGCAAACTGGCCCTGGCGTACAAAGCCCTCTTCCCGCGGCTCGACGTATTGATCAACAACGTCGGCGGGTACTTCATGAGCCGGCGCGTCTCGCCGGACGGCATCGAAATGACGCTGGCGCTCAATCATCTCAACGTCTTTCTCCTCACCTGCCTGCTCCTCGACGAGCTCAAGGCGAGCGCCCCATCCCGTATCGTCAACGTCGCATCGGATGCGCACGAGCGCTCACGCTTCGACTTCTCGGACCCACAGGGAGAGAAGCGGTACCGCGGTTTCAAGGCCTACGGGCAGTCCAAGACGGCGATGATCATGATGACGTACGAGCTCGCGCGGCACCTGGAGGGCAGTGGCGTGACGGTCAACGCGCTCCATCCGGGCTTCGTGAACACATATCTCTTCCGCAACCTGGGGTGTGCCAGCGCCATCGTCCGGTTCTTCATCGGGCTGATCGCCAAGACGCCCGAGCAGGGCGCATCTACGACAGTCTTCCTTGCCACCGACCCTGGCGTCGCGAGTGTCACCGGGAAGTACTTCACCAACGAGAAGCCGGTCCGCTCGGCGCGGTTCACCTACGACGAGGAGGCCCAGAAAAAGCTCTGGGCGTGGACCGTGGACATGGTGGGCTGCGCCCAACAGATATAGCGCCCCCCTCTCCCATCGCGTCTGCGCGAATGATCGGTGGGCTGCGCCCAAGCAGTATCGTGCCCCCCTCTCCCATCGCGTCTGCGCAATGATGGTGGGCTGCGCTCAAGCAATATCCGTGCCCCCCTCTCCCATCGCGTCTGCGCGAATGATGGTGGGCTGCGCTCAAGCAATATCCGTGCCCCCCTCTCCCATCGCGTCTGCGCGAATGATGGTGGGCTGCGCTCAAGCAATATCCGTGCCCCCCTCTCCCATCGCGTCTGCGCGAATGGGAGAGGGGCAGGGGGTGAGGGCCTCTCGCGGCCAGCCCACTCGGACCGCCAACCCTGGCCCGATGTCTATGGATGGGATTCCCGCGATGCGCTGGAGGCCCCACCCGTGACCTGTCGGAGGCCACGTTTGGGCCGCACCTGCACGATCAGGATGCCCACGGCAGCCACGACGAGGCCAACGATCTCGCGGGCATCCAGCCGCTCGCCGAGGAAGAGCCACGCCAGCACCGCGATCTGGATCAGCATCGTGTTGTTGATGATCGACGACTCCGTCGCCGACAGCACCGTGAGCGTGTGGTTCCACAGCGTGAAGGCCAGCGCAGAGTTGACGACGGCCAGCCAGAGGATGACGAGCCAGCCCCCCCATGTGATGGCGGGCCATCCCTGGACGACGAGCCCCACCGCCAGCATCACGACCGCGCCGATGCCCATGCTGATGCACGTTACCACAATCGGAGGCAGCGTCTGCTCCCGGTTCACCCACCGCCCGAGCAGCGAGGCCGCCGCATTCGCGCAGACCGTCAACCCCGCCAACGTGAGACCCAGCGCGCGGCCCTCCCACGTCGCCCCCGTCGAGAAATAGACCAACGTCCCCACCACAAACAGCGCGATGCCGGTCCACTGCAACCGCGAGGGCATCTCGCGCAGGGCCACAATCCCGGCCAGCGCAACCAGGACCGCGCTGAAGTTCAGCAGCAGGCTGAAGGTCACCGCCTCCAGGTGAGCTAGCGTCACGAACTGCCCGCCCTGAGTTAGCGTATAGAAGACCAAGCCCAGCACCGCTAGACGCCCCCATGCACGACCTGTCAGGGCTTGCACCTTCGCCCGATGCCGGAAAAGGCCCGGCAGCAGAACGAGGAACGCGAGGGTATAGCGGAGCCCGGCAAAGATCAGCGAGGGAATCTCGGCGAGATAGCGTTTGATCAGCACCCAGGACGTGGACCAGAGCAAGGTCACGAGCAAAGCTTCGAGGATCGCGCGAACACGGCTTGACGACGACATCAGAGCACCTCCATCGGATGATAGGCACGACAAATCGCGTGCTTACCTAACCCCTCCCGGCTTCTATCCGATCAGGTGCTACGCGCGATGGCTTTTGTGACGCTCGGTCCAGGCCTGCCCGTACAGCGGAACCCTAGTCACTCAGGTGAGCAGGAAGCAGTGTAAGCCGGCGCCGAAAGAGAGTCAAATCGAGGCCGAGAGATCCGCCCCGGGCGTGATCGACGCCAGCAGAATCGCGCGGTCTGCTAACCCCAACGGCTTCCCCGCGTCATCCACAACCACAATCCATTTCCGCTCCTGGGGGAGCATGAGGCGCAGCGCCTCGATAATCGTCGTGTCGGGCGACGCGCTCAGCACGCCCTCAGACATCAGATCCTGCGCTCTAAGCGTGAGTTGCGGCGCCGTGCCGGTCCCGCGAAGCGCCGAGAGCAGCCCTCGATGGTGCGTCGTCGGCAGCTTGCCGATCACGTCGGCGTCGCTCACCAGGCCGATCGCGCGCCCGCCTTCCTCCGTCACAATAAGGCGATGCGAGCCCGTCGCCACAAAGGCCGCGATGACGGCCTGGAGGTCGTCGTCCCGGTATACCATGGGCACGACCGGCGACATCACCTCGCCTAAGGTGCGGCCGACGGGCGGCGAGGGTCTGTCGAGGCGACGGCCCGGCTTCGAGTTCGCGACCTGGCAAAGCACGTCCACGCGCGAGAGCACACCCTTGAGCCTGCCCTCGGCATCCACGACGGGCAGCCGCTTGACGCCGTGGCGCGTCATCTGCCGCGCCGCGTGCCCCAGCGACTCGTCGTCGCGGATGACAATAGCAGGCTGGCTCATGATCTGCGCAACACGCTGGGGGGATCTCTCGAGCGCCGCGAGCTCCTCCTCGATCAGGGCGGAGTCCAGTTGGCGCGCCACTGACAGTCGCTGACGCAAACCGGCGCGCTCGAGCAGGTCGTCGTCGGTCAGCATCCCGACGACCTTGCCCTGCGCGTCCACCACGGGCAGCGTCTTCACATTCCGTCTGAGCATCAGATGCCACGCCTCCGCCGCAGTCATCGTGGTGTTCGCAGAGGCCACATCACGGGTCATCACCTCCGAGACAGGCCGATCGGCCGGCAGCGGGTTGAGATAGCGGTGCGTGTAGCGCACAACCTGGACGGCCTCCAGCGTGATCATCCCCTCGCCGACCATCGGCTCAATGAGATCCAGGGCCCTGGCGATGTGCTCCTGTGTATCGACCACCTCGATACGCAGCGGCAGGTCCTGGGAGAGCCGCAGGATCGCGGCCGTGTGGATGGCGCGTGAATGTGCGCCGAACCCGGCGACGCCGCGCACCACCGTGGCCCCCGCCAGACCGTGCACCTTGAGCGACTCCAGGATAGCTGCGTACAGCGGCTGCCCGTGCCAACTGTCGCTCTCACCGATGTAGACGCACAGTCTCTGTGCCTGCCCCTCCAGCTCAACGTTGCCCATGTCCACCCCCTCAAACGGCCCGGGCCAACAGGACGCCAACGCCCACGGCCACCGCCCCGATGATCGCACTTTCGCCAAGGTTCAGCAAGCCCGCCCGCCACTGTCCGGCAAGCATCAGGCTTACGCTCTCGTACTCATACGTAGAGAAGGTCGTGTACGCGCCCAGAAAGCCGACCGTCAGCGCCATACGGAGGCGTGGGTTGACGAGGTATCTCTGGGTCGCCAACGTCATGACGAAACCCAGCACCAGGCTCCCGGTCACGTTGATGATGAGCGTTGCGTAGGGAAACGTACTGCTCAATCGCTGCGACAGCCAGGCGCCGAACCAATACCGCAGGTTGGCCCCCGCTGCCGCACCCAACGACAGATACAGAATATCCCCGAGCGGACCCGTCATCTTCATGTGCATCGTGTGTCCCGTCACTCCTTTGAACCGGCAAGTCGCTCGGCACTGCCGTGCTGGCCTGGACCCCAGGACGAAAAAAGCCCCTACTCACGACCCCGGTCATGGCATAGAGGCTATCGATCCTCTCGACGGCAGCCTTTGGCCGCACGAGCCGCATCGCGTATGTGGACGATCGATCGCCAGTATACCCGGCACCCCCCGGAGAGCAACGCAGCCAGGGTGTACGCATCTCGGTCGCCGCCCTTGTAGAGACGCCCCGGCGGTCGCCGTCCGAGGCGCCGCGTCTTCCGGCTTCGCTCCGTGGGTGCTGCGGGCAGAAGACAAGGCGGAGCCGGAATCCCTGAGATGGAGCGCAGCTCTGCGAGCTTCTGAGATCAAGCACCCCGTACTGGTCGCAGGTACAGCCCTGAATCCGCCGCCGGCCCGATGACGCGCAACGCATAGCTGTGTTACACTATACACAGGACGGAGAGCGAATCGGGTTGCGCCGGTCACTCGTCACTTGTCACTGTCACGCAGCATGTGTGTCAGAGGAGGCGATCATGCTATCCTTATCAGACCATCTGACGTCCGAGTTGTCCTGGGTACAACCCAAGGCGAGGCAGCGTGCCTTCGATCTCAAGGCAGGCGAGGATCTGGTCGGCAGCCTGAGCTTCGAGACGGCGTTTGGCTCACTGGCCACAGCCGTGGCAAATGGAAAGACCTGGTCATTCAAGCGTATGGGGTTCTTCAAGCCCCACGTGACCGTGCGCCTGGCCGGCGGCACGGAGGATATCGCGGTCTACCGGCCCCGGTGGAGTGGGACGGAGGGTGAGTTGACCTTCGCCGACGGCCGCATCTACCACTGGCACGTCGCCAACTTCTGGGCGACCCGCTACGAGGTCCAGGATACAGAGGGGAGTGCGCTGCTCGCCTACCGCTCAGGCGGTGTCGAGTCGGGGATGAAAGGGCTCTTCAAAATGCAGGCTCTCGTCGAGGTCACCGACCGTGGTCGCACCTCCTCCGACGTGGATCTCCTGGTGCTCGTCGGTTGGTACCTCATTGTTCTCCAGCAGGAGGACTCGGCCGCGGCGGCCATTGCTGCCACGTCAGCCGTCGGCTAGCACAGAAGCTATGTTCACGGAGCTACCGCGCGGCGACTATGACCGCGTCCGCACACTCCTGACGCCCTTCGACGACGAGATCGAGGTCACCTCAGTCCTCGACGGCAACACGCGGGGCGTGATCTTTGTGGATGATATCGTGTCTCCGCAGGCAATCCTTGTCTGGGACAGGCTCGCTGCGTTCTTCATCGGCGGGCGCCCGGGCGACGAAGCCTTTGCCAAAGGCCTGCGCACCTGGCTCGACGAGGAACCGCTCCCGCAGGCCCAGGACTTCGGCATCGACGCCTTGACATTGGCCTACAGGCCTGCGATATGGGCCGGTGCGCTGCCGGGGATGCTGCCTGACCTGCGCTTGACCGCAGCAAGTCGCAATGCCTACACACACAGCGGCCTACCCGTGCCCGAACAGCCGATTGGCGGGGGCGTCGAGATCCGACGGGTCGACGCGGAGCTTCTTGCTTGCACAGGGCTGGGCGGCCTCGACTGGCTTCGCGGATGGATCGACTCCTATTGGCACACGGCGGAGGACTTCCTGGCGAAGGGCATTGGCGCCGTCGCCCTCGCCGACGGGTCCACGGTGGTGAGCCTCTGCGTCTCAGTCTTCACCGGTGGTCGATTCCAGGAATTCGGGACCGCTACGCAGCCCCTCTTCCGGGGTCGCGGTCTCTCGACGGCCGTGACGGCGAGCTGCGTTGCCGCGTGCCTGGCGCGCGCGTACGTGCCCGTCTGGCACTGCTGGACCGACAACCTGGCGTCCGACGCCGTGGCGCGCAAGGTTGGCTTCACGCTGAGGGGACACGAGCAGGTCTATAAGCTCTGGGTCCCGCACTCACACCAGAGGCACTGAGGAGGCATCGATGGAAATGAGCGAGACGCTGTACGTCGCGGACCGCGAGGCGTGGCGCGCTTGGCTGATAGACCACCACACGGACACGGCGGAGGTCTGGCTGATCTTCCACAAGGCGGGTACCGGCAAGCCAAGCTTGCCCTACGAGCACGCGGTTGAGGAAGCCATCTGCTATGGCTGGGTCGACAGCCTGATCCAGCGGATCGACGACGAGCGCTACGCGCGCAAGTTCACGCCGCGCCGGGCCGGCTCTAACTGGTCCGGGGCCAACCGCCGGCGCCTGGCGAAGATGCAGGCGGCGGGCAAGATGACGGAGGCGGGCCTTACCGTAGTCGACTTCGACGAGAACGAGGACCCCGATGCGGGCCGGCTGCGAGGCGACCCCGTGGTGCCCGACTGGATTCGAGAGACGATGCAGGCACACCCACCCTCGTGGGCTAACTTCGAACGGCTTGCTCCGTCACATCGTCGACAGTATCTCGGATGGATCACGAGTGCCAAGCGCGAGGCGACACAGCAGCGCCGCCTTGCGGAGGCGATCGTGCGGATCAAGAGGGGCGAGACCTTGGGGATGCGATGATGAACGGGCCCACCGGCGTGACCGCAGAAGAGATCGACGCACTCCTCGCCTTCCTGCCGGGCTTCGAAGTAAGGGGTCGCAAATTCGTCCGCAAGTGGCGTGGTGGGGATGGCACCTTCCCCTTCCCGGAATACGAGGAGGATGTCGTCGCCTTTTTCCGCCTGGCAGGCCGGAAAGTCTGGAGCGACTACGAGTACGAACCGGCCACCGCGCACGAGATGCTCTATGACGACGACGTGATCGCCCATGCGACACTCGACGAGATCAAGACGATGCTGACCTACTGCGTGCGGGGCGAGCGATTTGGCGACGGCCTTTGGGGGCACGTGCTCACAGGCGGACGCGTGCAGGCACTGCTCAGGCGTTTGGCGGAGATCAGAGACTAGGGGCCAGGAGCCAAAGGCCGCTGCTGGAGATCGACCACGGCGGCAGCGAGGAGCCGGACCGCCAGCGGCAGCGCGGCCTCGTCAAAGTCAAACTCCCCGGTGTGATGCCCGTAGCCACCGATATCCGCTCCGAAGCCGATGCTGGTCGCCAATCCACCCCGCCCCTGGACGCGGCGCATCATATAAGTGTAGTCCTCGCTGCCCCCTCCGGAATCGCGCGGTCGCAACTCCATTCCCGGCAGGCGGTTCACGATCTCGGCCACGCGCCCCGCGAGGAGTGGGTCGCTGGTGGCGCTCTGTGCCCCGCCCATGGGCCGGATCTCCAGGCTGCAACCGTACATCGCGGCGGCGGCCTCCAGCACGCGTCTCGCCGATGTCACCATATAGTCGTTGAGGGCCTTCGTCGCCCCGCGCGTCTCCAGCACCAACTGCGCGGAGGGCGCGATGACGTTGCGGCCCTGCCCTGCGATCAGGCGTCCCACGTTGATTCGGGTCACGCCGTCACGGTGCCGTGGGATCGCGTGAAGATTCAGGACGGCAGTCGCTGCTGCCAGCATCGCGTTCTGCCCACCCTGGGGGTTGGCCCCCGCGTGCGCGGCTTCTCCGGTCAGCAACGCGTCCAGTTTCGTCGTCGCAAGGAAACCGCCCTTGCCGGGCGCCACCTGCCCTACGGGCCAACCACTGTAGAGATGCAAACCGAACATAAGATCGACGTCGTCTGTCACCCCGGCCATCACCATCGCCTTCGCGCCGCGTACGCCCTCTTCTGCCGGTTGGAAGATCAGTTTGACCGTGCCCCGAAGCGAGTCCTGCAGACCGGCGAGCACACGCGCCAGACCGAGCCCGATGGCGGCGTGCCCGTCGTGTCCGCAGGCATGCGCGGCGCCGTCGTTGACTGAGGCGAATCCCTCGATCCACGGACGGTGACCCGAGGCATGGCTCTCGACGAGGTCCAGAGCATCGATATCAAAGCGCAGGCCGATCGTCGGGCCATCGCCGCGCCCCAGCGTGGCCACGACGCCGGTGAAACCATCCCTAACGAGCTCCAGGAACTCCGCGTCTCCGCCCTGTGCGCCGGCACGCGCCAGGGCAGCCGACAGATCGGCCGGAGCGGGCACTCCCATGCGCGACGCCCCATCAATCACGTCCCGCCCCACCCTCACGTCCAGACCAAGCTCCGTCAAGCGGCGGGCGATCAGCGAGGCGGTGCGAAGCTCACACCAGCCGGTCTCGGCATACCGGTGGAAGTCCCTGCGATCGGCGACGAGCGACTCGGCGGTCTCCTTCGTGAGGTCGTCGATGCGCGACGCCAGGAAGGCATAGGAGGGGGTCGAGGGTGATTTGGTAGTCATTCGACCTATCATAGCATCGAGTCCGTGGGCGGTAAAGCCGTGTGAGCCGCTTCTTCTTGCTCCCCGAGACGAGAAACTATCGTACCGTTGGAGATGTCGCGAAGATCATCACCACTGCGCTCTGGCCCTGTTAACACGGCCCACCCGTAACCTTCGCAGGCGCGGGCTCTACAAGGTTGGACTGCTACTCAATTGTGGTATCATCTTTTGCATAGTCGATAGTCTCCCCTGTGGTTCTGCGGTGACTGCCGCGGCGGAGAGTCTTCAAACGCGGCGCTCGCCGCGCAAAATAAGATGAAGGAGCACGCGTGTTATGAAAAACATCGCGCTGATCGGCGTCGGTTACGTAGGGTTGGTGAGTGGTGCGTGTTTTGCCGATCTCGGGAACAAGGTAACCAGCGTCGATATCAACGAACAGCGGATCACCAACCTCAACCGCGGTGTGATGCCCATCTTCGAGCCCGGGCTTGAGGAGCTGACCCGGCGCAACGTGAAAGCGGGTCGCCTCATCTTCACCACCTCGTATGAGGATGCGCTCAAAGATGCAGATTACGTCTTCATTGCCGTCGGCACCCCGTCGGATGTAGATGGGCAGGCCGATCTGCGGTATGTGCGGATGGCCGCCGAATCCATCGCCGACGTGATGGACCACTATCTGATCATCGTCAACAAATCCACGGTCCCCGTGGGCACGGGCGATTGGGTGGCCGACATCATCCGCAGCCGCAGACACGACGTGCCGGATTTCGACGTCGTCTCGTGCCCCGAGTTCCTGCGCGAAGGGTCGGCGATCAGCGACTTCACCGGCCCTGACAGGGTGATTCTTGGGTCCACCAACCGCGAGGCCGCGGAGAAGGTGGCGCAACTCCACCTGCCGCTGCGCACAACCCTGATGATCACCGATCTCCGGACCGCGGAGATGGTCAAGTACGCCTCAAACGCCTTTCTCGCGGCCAAGATCTCGTTCATCAATGAGATCGCCAACATCTGTGAGGCCCTGGGGGCCGACGTCAAAGAGGTCGCATACGGGATGGGGCTGGACAAGCGCATTGGCCCGGCCTTCCTCGATGCAGGCCTGGGCTGGGGCGGGTCGTGCTTCCCCAAGGACGTCAAGGCCCTTGCCTCAATGGCCGAGGTGGAGAGCCGGCACCCCCATCTCCTGCACGCCGTGATGGACATCAACCGCGACCAGCGGCACTCACCCGTGCGCAAGGTCGAGGGCTTCCTCGGTCGTGATCTGCGGGGCAAGGTCGTCGGAATTCTGGGCCTCGCCTTCAAGCCCAACACCGACGACATGCGCGACGCGCCTTCCATCGACATCATTCGGAACCTCCAGCGCAGGGGCGCCTCCATCCGTGCCTACGATCCGGTGGCAATGGAGCGCGCCGCAGAGATCCTTCAGGATGTCGAGATGGCGCAGGATGCTTACCAGGTCGCCGACGGTGCCGACGCCCTCGTCCTCGTCACCGAATGGAACGAGTTCAAGAACCTGGACCTGGCGCGTATCAAGGCCTCCATGGTCCGGCCGGTCCTGGTCGACGGACGCAACATCTACGACCCGGCCAAAGTCCGCGAATTGGGCTTTGAATACACCGGTATCGGTCGCGGCTACGAAGGACGCGGCGTCCGCCATCCCCTGGACCAGACAGGCGTGCTCTGAGCGCCAAACGATTGGAGAGAGAACAAGCTGTGAAACCGCTCCAGACAACGTTGGGTAACGGGCTACGAGTGCTCGCACAGGAGTCCTGTACGGCGCCCGTGGGCAGCTTTTGGATATGGTATCGCGTCGGAACGCGCAACGAACACCAGGGCATCACCGGTATCTCGCACTGGGTCGAACATATGCTCTTCAAGGGCACCGAGCAGTGGCCTGCGGGCACTGCGGACCAACGCGTCTCGCGCGAGGGCGGCGTTTTCAACGGCCTGACGTGGTCCGACTTCACGACATTCTACGAGACGCTGCCGGTCGACAAGATCAACCTCGCCCTCGACATCGAGTCAGACCGTATGCAGAATGCGCACTTCGCCGAAGCCGACGTCGAGTCGGAGCGCACAGTCATCGTCAGCGAGCGCCAGGGCAGCGAGAACTCTCCCCTCTTCCTACTGGGCGAAGAAGTGACGTCGGCAGCCTACCGGGTACATCCCTATGGGCACGAGACGATTGGCCACGCCTGCGATCTCGAGGCGATCACGCGCGACGACCTCCAGCATCACTACAACACCTACTACGTCCCGAACAACGCCATCGTGGCGGTGGCGGGCGACGTCGACGTCGAGGAGATCACCGCTGCAGTGGAACGGGCCTTTGGCGATGTGCCCAGAGGCGACGATCCGCCGGCGGTGAGGGCCGTGGAGCCCCGCCAGCGCGGCGAGCGCCGGGTCATCGTCGAGGGAGCAGGTGAAACGCACTATTGCGACATCGCCTATCACGTTCCGGCGGCGACACACCCCGACTTTCACCCGCTGACGGTGCTGAACGCTATCCTGTCGGGCGGATCGGGCTTTCTCGTGGGCCGCGGGCACATCACCAACCATACGAGCCGGCTCTACCGCGCGCTCGTGGAGGAAGAGAAGGCCGTCGACATCGATGGAAGCCTGAGCCCGACCATAGATCCCGGCCTCTACCGCCTGACTGCCACCCTCTGGCCTGAGGTGGCCCCCGAGACGGCCGAGGAGCGAATCGAGCAGGAGATCGCCCG
Source organism: uncultured Chloroflexia bacterium (assembly GCA_963775195.1). Classification (GTDB taxonomy): domain Bacteria; phylum Chloroflexota; class Anaerolineae; order B4-G1; family SLSP01; genus PWVB01. Next base: position 234,356 of record CAVZIC010000006.1, on the reverse strand, counting down.
GCTGCGCGAGGACCCGGTGTCGGAGGATGAACTGGCCAAGGCCCGTAGGCAGGCACGAGCCCTCTTCGCATACTCCAGCGAGAGCATCTCAAACCAGGCTTTCTGGCTTGGCTTTTCCGGCATCTTCGCCGACTATGGCTGGTTCGCCACCTACCTCGACGGTATCGAAGCCGTGACCGCGGAGGACGTCCAGCGGGTGGCGCAGACTTACCTCGCCCGGTCCAACCGGACCACCGGTTGGTATCTCGGCCAACAGAACGAAGGCTAACAGATGCGCCAAAAACCCTCTCTCCCCGGACCGGACGATACACGCCGCGAGGTACTGCCCAATGGGTTGACGGTCATGGTACGCGAGAACTTCGCGAGCCCGGCTGTCGTTGTCAATGGCTACCTGCAGGCGGGTGCCGAGGATGAGACGGACGGCAAGCACGGCCTGGCGGGTTTCACGACTGACGTGATGCAGCGGGGGACCCGGCATCGCAGCTTCAACGCGCTCTATGAGGAGGTCGAGTCGATTGGTGCCGGGTTTGGCATCAGCTCGGGGATCCACCTCACCTCCTTCGGCGCCAAAGGCCTTGCGGAATACCTGCAGGTGCTCCTCAATATCCTCAACGATGTGCTGCGGGCGCCCGATTTTCCCACGCAACAGATCGAGAAGGTGCGCACCGAGATCTATACGGATCTCCACGAGCGCGCGCACGATACGCGCCGGCTCGCCTCGCTCGCGTTCTACGAGCTGGCTTACCCGCCGGAGCATCCTTATCACTGGAGCCAGATGGGCTACCCCGAGACGATCGCCGGCATCACGCAGGATGACCTGGTGGCCTTTTACGAGACGTACTTCGCCCCGCAGAACATGGTCATCGCCGTGGTAGGCGGGATTGAGGTCGAGCGGGCGATCGACGCCGTCCGGAGCATCTTCGGCGATTGGCACAAGACGCGCCCCGCCCGGATGCCTGCGCCGCCGCTTGCGCCGCTGGCAGAACTAAAGGAACAGTGGCTGACGGTCGACGACAAGACGCAGAGCAACCTTGTGCTCGGGTGGCCCGGCCCGGCGCGCGGTCACGAGGACTTCATCCCGTGCTTCGTTGCCAACACGTTACTGGGGGTCTTCGGGATGTACGGTCGGCTTGGCAAGCGCGTGCGCGAGCAGCACGGGCTTGCCTACTACGTCTATAGTCGCCTCGACGGTGGCGGCGGACCCGGTCCGTGGCGCGTCGTCGCGGGCTTCGATCCCCGGAACGTCCAGCAGGGCATCGAGTTGATTCTTGATGAGCTGAGGGTCCTTCGGGAGCAACCCGTGCAGAAGGATGAACTCGACGACACCATCTCCTATCTCACGGGAAGTCTACCGCTCTACCTGGAGACAAACGAGGGCGTAGCCCGATCGCTGGTGAATATCGAGCGGTATGAGCTGGGCCTCGACTACTTGCGCACCTACGCGGCAATGATCGATGCCGTCACATCTGAGCAGGTGCAGGACGTCGCCCGGAGGTGGCTCGATCTGGACCACTATGCCCTGGCCATCGCAGGGCCGGATGGGCGTGCGGCGGAGGGGCCGTGAAGCTGGCGACCGGCGTCGATCTCGTCGAGATCAAGCGCGTGGGGCGCGTCCTCGGGCGCTATGATTCCCGCTTCTTGCAGCGCGTCTATACGCCCACCGAGGTGCGCTTTGCACGCGGACGGCTCGCGGAGCTCGCCGCCCGGTTTGCTGCCAAAGAGGCTGTGTCCAAGGCGCTGGGCGTCGGCATGCGGCTGATGTCCCCCGCAGGGATCGGCTGGCAGGAAGTGGAGACACTCAACCTGCAGAGCGGCCAACCCTACGTCGTCCTGCACGGGCGCGCCGAAGCCCGCGCGGCCGAGCTCGGTCTGACCACGTGGTCAATCAGCCTGAGCCACGATGGCGGCGTGGCTATCGCCCAGGTCGTCGCCATCGGCGACGACTGAGCAGACTGAGTACTAGCTCCGCCGCCAACACCTGCGGGACCGAGATCGACCCCGGAAGCGTTCCGGGCGGATCTGTGATCCGCCGCCAACACGAGCACTGGAGGTCATAAACATGCGAGCCGTCGTCCAAAGGGTCTCCCGCGCGTCGGTCACCGTCGACGACCGCGGTATGGGCCGGATCGGCCCCGGGCTCCTGGTCCTGCTGGGCGTCGCCGAAGGCGACACGGAGGCCGAGGCGGCTTGGCTGGCGCACCGGATCGCCAACCTGCGCATCTTCTCCGATGCGGAGGGCAAGATGAACCTTTCGGTCAAGCATATGGGCGGCAAGGTTCTGACGGTGTCGCAGTTCACGCTCATCGCCAACACCCGTAAAGGCTTCCGGCCCTCCTTCGTATCCGCGGCGGCACCCGAGGTCGCGGAGCCGCTGGTAGAACTCTTTATCGCTGCGGTTCGGGCGGAGGGTGTGCAGGTCGAGACCGGTGTCTTCGGTGCCCATATGATGGTCGAACTGGTCAACGACGGACCGGTCACCATTCTCCTCGAACGAACGCCGGCAGAGGACTAGGTGGAAGCGGAAACGGCGCTCTGGGCCTGGTTGCTCTTCTCGAGCGGCCTCCCCACCCTGCGGGTCAAAGAGCTCCTGCTGAGGTGGCAGAATGCCGGGATCTCGCCGCTCGAGGCACTGCGGAAGCTGCCGGCAGGCGCTGCCGCCCTGGGGGTGACGTCCAACGAGGCCCTCCGCCTGACCGCGGGCTTCCGCGGGCAATCGCCGACCGCCGCGCCTCGCCTACCAGCCCTGACCTGGATCGATCCAGGCTATCCGAGAGGGCTTCTGGCACTGCCCCTGCGACAGCGCCCTGCGCTGCTCACCTACCTCGGCGATCCCGCGCTACTTGACCGGCCGATCATCTACTTCCCCCCGGCGGACATCGATCTCGAGGCCCAGGAGGCAGCGCGCGAGGCTATCAGCTTGCTGCTGGGCGAGATCGCATTGCTGGGCGCCTATGAGGGAAGCCCCCAGGCGACCCTGCTCCTCGAGGAGATGGCCGCCGCAGAAGGTGAGGCCTTGCTCTTCGCCCGCTCGGGGCTCGGGAGCTCTCCAGAGACTGCCGCGGAAGGCGATCCGCGAATCTCTGAGCGGCGGCTGATCGTGAGCCCGCTTCCGCCCGGCACCGCCTATCAGGCCGCATGGACTCCCCTCCTGCAGCGGGTTGCCCTTGCCGCTGCCGACCGGATCGTCCTGACAGGCGCAGTCGACGTGCCACCCGACGTCGAGCCGGATGAGGTTCGCAAGCCGTTTGTCGCCCTGCCTGGCGCAGCACTAAGGGCGGCAGACCCGGTCAGGGCGGCAGCTAACGTGCTGCGAGTTCGAACGCCAACCGATCTGCTGGACTGGCTCGCAGGCGACGTTCCCCTTCCATCCGCTATCGCCGGCGAGGCAGCCGGGCAGGGCGATGTCGAGCCCGTCTTGGGGCTGGGTCAGGAAGACGTTGGGCCGCCCCTATCAACGGACGATATCCTGACGACCCTGCGTAGAGGAGGAAACATCCCTGAGGCACTGCGCCGCCGGCTACTCGGCGAGGAGTGAGGCGCTAACGCGTGCCGACCAACTCCACCGCGTCGATCTCGTCCCACGTACCGGTCCGGGATTCGTCCAGATCGATGCGAACCGTCGCAACTGGCCCCGGCAGCGTGGGGACACGCACCGTGAGGACCGCCGGGCACGGCTCCGTGTTGTCGGTGCCCTCCCAAACGACCAGGCCTTCCCCCTCGGCGTCAATCAACGTGACCCGCGAGATCGCTCCGGGGCCATAGCTCTGGTGAATGCTTACCTCGATGGCGTAGACAGGCTCTGCGTAGGCCAGCTCCAACCACTCGACGCCGTTGCCCCGCGCCGAAGTCCAGGCCCGGGGGTCGTCAGCACAGGTACCGATCTCAGGTGCGCCGGTAGCCCGATTCGGACTCCAGTCGGGGTACGCGTAGGACGAACTGGCCGTTGCGGCGACGGCCCACTGCGACAGCACACCGGGCGTCGGCGTCGGGGGATTCACAAGGTTGATACCCGGGAGATCACAGCCGGACAGGCCCAGGACGAGCACTACGCCCACTGACACCCATCCCAGCCGCCTCAGCAAGGGGCATCTTCGCTTCATAACCGCGCTATTATAGCGTTCGTTGCCTACAGATCAAGCGCAGGTTCCTGCATCTCCAACCCATTTTATGTTGGATCGGCAAGCGTGTGCTTGACATATGGCTTTTTGAGTGCTAGAATCAGGGTGAAACAAAATATTCCTCAGTTCAGTGGTATGGACTTTGCGGTAGCAGTAGAGCTGGATTGTGGTACATAGTGTGGGAGGCCGACAATGTTCAAAGAACGCATACGGGAAAACTATGATGAGTTGACCCCTGGCTTCCGGAAGCTCGCCGATTTTATCATGGACAGCACCCTGGACGTGGCATTCCTGACGGCAACGGAGCTGTCAAGACGAGTGGGCGTGGATCCGGCAACGGTGGTTCGATTCGCCCAGGAGCTCGGATACTCGGGCTTCCGGGAGCTTTCTAGGGAGATCAAGCGCTACGTGCGCGATCGCGTCACAGCCTCCTACCGCAAGGTAGAAGAGGCAGGGTCCACCGAAGAGACTTTGCGGGGCCTCGTCGAGAACGCCCAGCAGAATGTCGAGTATTTCATCACCACAGATATGGCGAGTGTGGTCGAAGCCGTCGATGTCCTCAAAGACGCGCGGAAGATCTGGTGCACAGGTGAGTTCACCGGATACAACATCGCGGAGTTCCTGGCGAAGAAGCTCGCCACCCAGGGCATCCCGGCAGTCGCCTTCGAACCGAGTATGGCGAGCACCGGCACCGCTTTGGCGCGGATGCAGGAAGGCGATGTGTTGTTGACCTTCGCAGGCAACGATCCAAGCATTGATGCAGGTTACGCCGTGCGGCTGGCAAAGGAATTGGGACTGAAGACTGTGACCATCACGGGCTCCGGCGTGGCTCTGCCGGCACGTCTCGCGGACGTCACCGTCATCGTTCCACATAAGAGCCCTGCAGGCGTCGCTTCCTTCGGTCCCATGCTGGAGGTCACCAGCCTCATTTGGGAGGCTATGATGACCCCGGCCACAGATGAGATGAGGCGCCACGCCGAAGCGCTCCGCAGCCAGATGAGTAAGCTGCTCAAGTTGAGGGCAGAGACGCCCGAATACGAGGTCGCCGGACCGCAGAACATCTGGAAGGAGAACGTCGGGCAGAGCTAACAGGTTCGCCAACCCAACTCAGCAACCAGGCACCGCGCCCACGGTGCCTATTGCAGCAGGCTGTGGCTATCCGGTTCCGGATGGTCCTGAGCCGGGCTCACCAAACGAAGCCATACATTCAACCCAGCAAAGTAGAAAGAGGAGGTCGAACGTGTTTAAAGAGCGCATTCGTGAGTATTACGATGCCCTGACCCCTGGCTTCAGGAAGCTAGCGGACTTCATCATGCAGAACACCCTGGACGCTGCCTTCCTCACTGCAAGCGAGCTGGCCCGCCGTGTCAACGTGGATCCCGCCACGGTCGTGCGCTTCTCCCAGGAGATCGGGTACTCCGGCTATCGCGAGCTCTCACGCGAGATCAAGCGATATGTACGAGATCAGGTCACCGCGACCTATCGAGAGGCCAAGGAGGCCAAGACCGAAGAGGATGTGATCAATGTCATCCTCGATAACACGCAACAACAGCTTCAGCACTTCCGCACGACCGAGACGCAGTCGCTGGCCAAGGCGGCGGAGATCCTGAAGGGTGCCACCCGGATATGGGTTACCGGCGAGTTCACGTCTCACGATATGGCAGCCTACCTGGCCAAGAGCCTCGATCCGACCGTCGGCATCCCGGCGGTCCATTTCCAGCCCAGCATCTCCGAGACCGCGGCTGCGGTCTCGCAGATGAACGAGGGCGAGGCCCTCTTGGCCCTGGCCATCGGGATCCCCGGGCTCGATACAGGCTACGCCGTCCGGCTGGCGCGTCAGAAGGGCCTCAAGACAGTCTGTATCACAAACTCCGGCACCGTTCTGCCGGCGCGTGAGGCCGACGTCACGGTCATCGTGCCGACCAAGAGCCCGATTGCCGTTGCCAGTTTCAACCTGTCGCTCCTGATGGTCGGTGTGATCTGGGAGTCGATCGTTGCAGGAGAGGTCGAGTTGGCCGCTGAGTCCTTCACAAGCGTCCACGCGCACATGGCCGAGATCCTGGAGCTGCGGTCGAAGACAGAGGAATACGAGGTTCCCTCGGAGGACGAGGGCTAGGCCCTCACCGATACCCTCCTAAGTGCGGCGCCCCCAGCCTTGCCAGGCTGGGGGCGCTTTTGTGCGGTGACGCCTCTGGATAACGCGGCGGCAATCCCTAGCTTCCCATCATCCGGCGAATGAACGTGCTCAGCCAGTAGACCAGGGCGAAGAGCACAGTGAAGATCACGACCATCCCCACGAGCGCGACAGCGACGTTCAGTACAGCATTGTCACGCTTGGTCAGCCGCCGGCCCGCAGCCGCCAGGGCCTCCGAGCCCCCGATCAGGCCACCGATCACGCCGCCCCATAGCGCAAACCGCACGAGGTTCCCCTGAATCCAGCCCAGTTGGAGCGCTCCTGCACCGAGTATCAGCGCAAGCCCACCTCCGATGAACGCTCCCACGAGTTGCCGTCCCCAAGTCTGGGGCGGCGGCGGGGTAATCTGCTTATCGGCCTGCGGCTGATCGCGTTCATCTTCGTTGTTTTCCATCGTTCTCCTTCATCGATTGACCTGTCCTGTCGCCATTCTACTTGCCCCCCGGACGGTGGCAACCTTGCGAAGGTCCCGACGCCTTCGCAGGGTCAGCCGTGGTCATCGTCCATCGAATGATCCGTGTTATACTGGCCACAGATGGTGATGTCCAAGCAATCTCGAACCAGGATCGCCCCACGCATGCTGCTGGTCTTGTGCGGCGCGTTCTCCCTATTGGTGTTGCTCCATACGCTCGCCACGCCCGTCTTCGAGGCCCCGGATGAGGTCTGGCACTATGCCTACGTGCGCTGGATCGCCGAAGGGCACGGCCTCCCGGCGCTCGACAACGACGAAAGTGGCGCCAATCAGGAGGTCGCGCAACCTCCGCTCTACTATGCAGTAGCCGCCGCGATCAGCCGGAACTTCGGCGATGGCGACCTCGCCACACTCCTGAGGCATAATCCCGGCTTCGGCTACCAGGCGCCGGGCACATCGGCCGACAACAAGAATATGCTCATCCACCTCCCCGACACGTGGGCGTGGACCGGCGCAGCCGGCGCTATCCACGCCACGCGGCTGGCGTCGTGGCTCTTCGGTCTGGTGGCCGTAGCCGCGACGTGGGGCTTGGCCTACGAAGCGACCCACGATCAGCGCTGGGCGCTGGTGACAGCTTCACTTGTGGCGTTCCAGCCGCAGTTTGTCTTTCTATCAAGTGTGGTGAACAACGACAGCGCTGCCGCGGCACTGTCGACGATCGGACTGTGGTTCGCGGTGCGGGCCATGCGCCAGAGTACTGGCGTGCGCCAGAGTACTGGCGTGCGCCGGAGTACTGGCGTGCGCCGGACGCGAATACTGGCGTGCGCCCAATGCTTGGCCCCCAGGTGCGTCCCGCCGCGCTGGGGACGGCAGCCATCGCAGGTGCAATCGCGGGGCTTGGTGCGCTCACGAAAACGAGTGTCCTGCCGATGGTGGGCGTGCTCGGGGTGGTCACGCTTTGGTCGACGTGGCGCCGGACGGAGGATTTGCCGCGGGGTCGCCGGGCGGCGTGGATCGCTGCCGCCGCCGGCGTCTATTTGACAGTCACGGCGCTGGTGGGCGGCTGGTGGTACGTGCGAAACGCGCTGCGCTGGGGAGACCCGCTTGGGTTGACGAGTCATACGCAGACCCTCTGGGGCCGCGCCGAGCCCGCAACCCTCGTTCAGCTCTTGCCGGAGATTCCATTGCTCGCCCGGTCGTTCTGGGGCGCCTACGGTTGGGGTCACATCACGTGGCCGGCGAGCGTCTACATCGTGCTCTGTGGCGTCACGCTGCCCCTGGTTGCGCTGGCCGTAGTCCATCTATGGCAGTCCTGGGCGAGGTCACTCCGTGATCACTCTGTGCAGCGATCGCTCCTGGGACCGCGGACAGAGGGGGACCCGGCCATGCTCTCGGGCACGCTTGCACTTCTGTGGCTTTCGGGAATTGTCGCGGCCTTGGTCCATTGGATGCAGGAGGTCGAGGCCCCCCACGGACGTCTCCTCTTCCCGGCGCTGGGCGCCTGGGCACTACTCGTTGGACTCGGCCTGAGGCAACTGGTCGCGTACCGGCGACGCATCGGACAAGTCGTCACCCGGGCGGTGCCCGCGAGTTTCGTCGTGCTGGCCGCGCTTGCGCCTGGCGCACGAATCGCGACAACCTTTGCCCCGCCGCGCCTGGAACCGCCGGAGGAAGTCAGTGCCACCTGCGCGACGCCCGCCGACCTCCGCTATAGCGGACAGGCTCAGCTCCTGTGTGCCGTGGTCAGCCCCAAGCGTGTGGCACCTGGAGGGCAGGTGAGCGTCACGGCGTGCTGGACGGCGCTGGCACCGATGGATCGAGACTACACGGTCTTCGTGCACCTGATCGGGCCGCAGGCGAGTCGAGTGATGGAGCGGCACACGTACCCCGGCCTCGGCAAGTATCCCACCAGCGCGTGGGCACCGGGCAAGGCTTTCTGCGATACCTATACCGGCGAGGTCGCCGGGTGGGCCGTCGCGCCCATCCTCTACCGGGTGGAGGTCGGCCTGTTTGATGCCGAGACTGGCGACCGCCTGATTGCCTATGACGTGGATGGCCGGCCCCTTGACCCACCGGTGGTCGGCGAGGTGAGCGTCGTATCCCCCGATGCAGGATCGTCGGACCCCGCGCGATCCATGACCGCGGTCTTCGACGACGGGATCACCCTTACCGGATACGAGGGCCCCGGCACGGCACAGGCCGGAGACGAGATCGATGTCACCCTGAACTGGGCCGCAACGTCGACGCCAACGCAGGACTACGTCGCCTTCGTGCACCTCTGGGAGCCGGGAACTCCCTCCCCGCTGGCCCAGGATGATAGCCGGCCCCGGGCCGGCTGGTACCCAACCTCAGCGTGGCGAGCCGGCGACATGATACCGGATGCCCACACGCTACGCTTGCCCGAGGATCTTCCGCCGGGAGTCTACCCTCTTTGGGCGGGCCTCTACCGGCCGGTCGACAGCACACGCCTTGCTGCCTATGGGCCCGAGGGGCACCTGGTGAACGACCTCGTGCCGCTCGGCACACTGCGAATCGAACCCAAATAGGCACTACGAGCCCCAACACATGACAGAAAGGTACCTATGAAGAAGCGCACGATCCAACCGTTCCGTCCCGTCTATCCATCGCCCGCCGGATTGGTCACCTCGATCAGCCTCGACGGGAGACCGAACGTCCTCACCCTGGGCGAGATCTTCAATGTCAGCATCGCGACACCTGTGATCCTGGGAATCGCCATCCGCAAGGAACGCTACTCCCACGAGCTCATCAGCGCGACGCGCGAATATGTGGTGAATCTACCGACCGCCGCGATGGTCCGGACCGTCGATCTTTGCGGCACCATGTCGGGGCGCAACGTCGATAAGTTTGATGTGCTTCCCCTGACGCCGGAGCCCGCCCAGCACGTGCGACCACCCCTGATCGCGGAGTGTCCTGTAAGCATCGAATGCCGTGTGATCGGCATCCAGGAGATCGGTGATCACGATCTCTTCCTGGGTGAGGCCCTGGCCGTGCACGTCGCTGAGGATGCGCTGGATGGGGAGGGGCAGGTGGTTGTGGAGGCCCTGGATCCGCTGTGCTATCTCCACTCGTCGTATTGGGCGTTGGGCAGGCGGCTGGGACGTCACGGCTTCTCGCGCCGGTAGCTCCTGCACGGCAAACCTTGCGAAGGTTTCGGAAACCTGCGCGAGGTTCGGATGAGGTTCGCGTGCCGAGCTCGACGCGCCTTCTGTGGTACAATGAAACTCGTTCCGGCAGAAGTGCGCGAGGAGCTGACGAATGACGACCGATCGAGAACCCATACGTGTGTTGATCGTGGACGACCACGCGGTCGTGCGCAGCGGTCTTGGCGCCTTCCTGATGGTCTACGATGACCTACTGCCCGTCGGCGACGCCGCCAACGGCGCAGAGGCCATCCGCCTGTGTGAGAAGTACCACCCCGACGTGATCTTGATGGACCTGGTAATGCCTGGCCTGGACGGGGCGGCCACCACAAAGGCAATTCGAGAGCGGTGGCCTGACACACAGGTCATCGCCCTCACCAGCTTCAAGGAGCAGAATCTCGTCCAGAGCGCGCTCCAGGCAGGGGCAATCGGTTACCTGCTGAAGAACGTGTCGGCCGACGACCTGGCCAACGCCATTCGCTCGGCCCGAGCAGGCCGTCCCACGCTGGCGCCTGAGGCTGCAGAAGCCTTGATCCAGGCAGCAATGCACAAGCCGGCCGTGGGCGAGGACTTGACGGAGCGGGAGCGAGAGGTGCTGAAGCTCATGGCCGAAGGGCTGAGCAATCCGGAGATCGCCGAGCGGCTCTTCGTCAGTCGGTCCACGGTCAAATTCCACGTCAGTAACGTGCTGAGCAAGCTGAACGCCGACAGTCGCACGGAAGCCGTGGCCATCGCGCTGCAGAACGATCTCGTCTGACCCCAGGGCTGCTCCGCAGCCCGCCGCCCCGGTCGATTAGCGACCACCTGGCCAGTCGACCAGGCACAAATCTCACCACGTGTCCATCTCCGTTTCTCGCCATGGGTAGGGCGCCACAACGATCGCCAAGGGCTATCCTTGTTCCGGAGCAGAGGGCCGGCTCCCGCCGCGATCTCGCGGTACGCCGCGATCTTGCAGTACACCGCGGCAGGCTCTGATCGTGCAGGTACTGGTCCGGAGCCATGGACGAAGGCCCAGCGAGGTGTGGAGTGCGAGTGCTCATTGCAGATGGTGCGCCGAAGGTGAGGTCTGCCTTGGCGTTGCTCGTGCGACAGCGGCAGCAGAAGGCCGAGATCCTGCAGGCAGCGTCCACAGCCGACGTGGATAGGCTGGTCGCGTTGCCGGACATCGATCTCGCGCTGGTAGATTGGTCGCTGCCGCGAGGCGGTGGTCGGGCAGCAGTGGAGACGCTCCGGCAGCGTTGGCCCAGAGCCTACATCGTCGTCCTGAGCGGCCGACCGGAGATGGAGGACGACGCGCGCTCCGTCTGTCCGGATGCCTTCGTGAGCAAGGGCAACCCCCCCGATGACCTGGAGGAGATCCTGGATCGCGTCGCCGACCCCTGTATCGAGCCCGCCGGTTGGGCCACCTTGCGCCGTGCTGGATCGCCGCAAGCCTGTCAGCTCGCAGGATCAAGCGTCTGAGCAAGGGTGCCGGTCGCCCGAAAGCGGGCGCATCGCACTATGTGCAGGACGTTTGTGGTGCCGATTCGCCGGATTGCAGTGCGCTGAACCGGGGATTGTCCGCGCCGGATGGAGCGGTAAGATTAGGGCATATTCAGAAACTGACGGAGTTAGGGTAGGATGAATGAAGCTGTTGTGAAACCGAATCAGCCCAAGCTGCTGACTGCGCTCCTCACCGTGGGTGTATTTGCCGTTCTCATCGTATGGGCGGTGACAAGTCTGACCAATGAGGATCCGCTCTGGTTCCTCCATCGGTTTGATGCGCGAGCAGAAGCCATCGTTATCTACTGGGACGGGCAGACCACGACCCTGCATCCGGGCGACGCGGGCTATGATGGAGTGATGGATGCCTTCGCCCAGGCCGTCTCGCAGCCGGCGGGTTTCGAGTGGCAGGTCGCGCTTTCGGAACAGAGCATCGAGACGTATCGCAGCCAATCGCGGATGCTGGAGGTCAGGTTTTCAGAACCGGTACAGATCCACACGCGCCATCCGTTCACAGAGGCTGCCACCTACCTGGTACCCCTTGATGGTACTCACGCCTTGTGGCGGCGCGTTTTCGCTTTCTCCGGGAGCTTGCCCTACACATCGGGGCCCATCGATGCCAGCCCAACCGCCTTCAATGCACTCGTCCAGGCCACAGAGACCGCGGTCACACAGAGCGTGACCGCGCAGGCCTCCTACTGATCACCGGGTCGCCTTGACGTGGCCGAGCCGCTCCAGCTCATGCCAGGCCGGACCCGCGGTCAGCAGCGTCACGATAAGCATACAGACCGCAGAGGTCAGGCACCAGGCGCAGGTCGCGCCGATCACAAAAGGCTCGAGGAAGGTCAGATAGATCGAGAAGGCGAGCCCGGCCAGGGCCATCGCGAAGACGATCAGCGTAACGTAGTCTGACCAAGGGCCGCGGATCCACGACCTGTAGACGTGGCCCGCCAGGATCCCCAGATAGCCGATTAACCCCAACACCGCTACCGGGAAGAAGCCAAAGAGAAACGCGTACTGGCTCTGCTGTACTGCGTTGCAGTCGCCGACAGGCCCGCAGATCGCAGAGCTTCCGGTGGTCTCCACGTAGGTCAGATAGCCGGCCGCCCCCGTGCCGATGAGGATCACAACCAGCAACCCGACCGGGCCCACCCGCCTGGCCCACGCTACCTGCCAATCCCGCGGGCGGATTACCGCCACGAGTGTGGCGAGCAGCAGGACGAGGACCAGCGTGGCAAGGATGTTGCCGGCAAGGTCGCGAGTGTACCGTGCGCCAACGGTCGCCCAGAAGCCCTGGCTCTGAGTGGGCTCGACGAGCGATTGGTCGGCTATTGCCGTCTGGATGCCGGGCAGGTCAGGCCATCCCACCCCGCCGTCGGCCAGGTACTTGTCAATAAGGGCCGGGAACTGATCGGGGATCTCCTGAGATCCGACCAGGTTCTGGTCGCCGATGAGGAGCGTCGGCACCCCTACCTGCGGCGGATTGCCGCGGGAGAGATCGTACATGGCAAGAGCGGTCTTCCAGAGCGCATCGCCCTGGGGCGTGTTCGTGTCGATCTCCAGGATCACCAATCTGTCGCCGTATTGCTTCTGAAGCGGGGGGAAGACCTCCGTCAGCACGTAATGGCAGTGAGGACAATCCGGGCGATAGAAGAGCACGGCGTGGACTACACCATCAGCAGCGGCCCTGGGCGAAGCACTGACCCGGCCCTGGGGCAGGGCCAGTAGCGACACGATAAGTAACACCAGACTCAGCATCCTACGCATGCGATAGTTCCTCCGGCAATGGCTGTCGTTGCGGGAGACTATAGCACATCCACGGCTTGAGTACAACCCGTTGTGCCCCCGGCGTAGATTTCGCCTGCGGCGCCGCCCCTTCCCCCGAAATCGGCCTACGACGCGCCGCCGGCGTGCAACCTTTCCTTGCGATAGGCGTACTATGTAGGAGAGCTGCCGGGCCGCATCCCGCTGCGTGCCGGTCGGCCTATGGTCAACCGCAATCACGGAAAGGAACGGGCTATGTCGAGCAACAGACACAGGGGCGTTACATCGGGCATCATACTCATTCTGGTCGGGTTGGGCTTCTTGGCTTTCCAGGTGATCCCCGTCTTGAGAACGTGGGCCGGCCGCGAGTTCTCCTGGCCGGTCGGCATTTTCCTCGGAGCGCTTGGGCTTCTCCTCATCGGAGCGCTAACCGGCACAGCCGAGATGTTCATACCGGCATGTATCGTTGGCGGCATCGGCGGCATCCTCTACTTCCAGAATGCCGGGATCATCACGTGGGAGAGCTGGGCCTATCTGTGGACGCTGATCCCAGGGTTTGTCGGCATCGGCATCTTTCTTGCCGGGCTTGTGAAATGGGACAGGCGGGAGATCATCGACGGCCTCCAGACCGTGCTCGTCAGCGCCGTCCTCTTCCTGATTTTCGGCTCGTTGATGGGCAATATGTTCGGCTACTTCCCCTTCGGGTTCTACCTGCCCTTACTGCTGATCGCCCTCGGCGTCTTCATGTTCATCCGCGCGCTTTTCGACCGGCGCAATAGGCCCGGATCATCCGAACCACCAGCACAGTAAGGAAACAGGAGGCCTATTATGCGACGGAGTGCTACTTGGGGACTGATTGTGGTGGTCGTCGGGGTGCTGCTGCTGCTGCAGAACCTCGGATATCTCGACTTCCTGGGGGTCAACGTGTGGCAGATCTTCTGGCCCTTGGCTCTGATTGGGGTCGGCATCTGGTTTCTGCTGGGCGCCCGGGCCGGACGTCGGTATAGCGGCGAGAGCAGGGAGTTCGCGGTCGATCTGGAGGACACCACCACGAGCAACGTCGAGCTGAACTACGGCGCAGGCGAGATGTACGTAGCCGGCGGCGCCGCGGATGGCAACCTCCTCGATGGTCACTTTGAGGGCGGCATGGACGACCATGTGCAGCGCAGCAGCAACGAGACGCGCGTCCGTCTCTCATCACACGATATCGCCTTCGGACCTTGGCGGTGGGGGCCCATGGCGCGGCGACGCTGGACGCTCCGGCTAACCGATCGGGTGCCCCTGCAGTTGGTCGTGAAGACGGGCGCCAGTGACTGTCACCTCGACCTACAGGCCCTGAAGGTGACGCGGCTGCGTCTCGACACCGGCGCCAGCTCCACGGACGTCACACTTCCTGCACACGCAGGATACACCGAGGTCAATGGATCCAGTGGGGCCGCCTCGGTCGTCTTCAGGGTCCCTGAGGGGGTGGCTGCCCGCATCCGCACCCACGGCGGACTGGCCAGTACGACCGTCAATCGCCGGCGCTTCCCCCGCGTGGGCAGCGCCTATGAATCTCCCGACTACGAGACCGCCGAGAACCGGATCGACTTGCAGTTCGAGATGGGTCTCGGATCGGTCGACGTTCGCTAGCTCGGCTGGATCGACAACCCTTCACTAGACATCAGGAGGCAGGATAATGAGACTACTACGCTCACGCGTGTTGTGGGGATTGCTGCTCATTCTCGTAGGTCTGCTCTTTCTACTCGAAAGCCTGACCGTGATCAGCTTGGGTGGCGCCTGGGCTTTCCTCTTCGCGGCCGCGGGCTTGGTCTTCGGCTACATGGTCATCGAGGATCGGGAGCGATGGTGGGCAGTCATCCCGGCGATGTCGCTGCTCGGGCTTGCGGGCCTGATCGGGCTCTCGACGCTCTTCCCCGTCGCCGGCGGCGATCTGGGGGCAGGTGTGTTCCTTGGGGCTATCGGCCTCAGTTTCTGGATCGTTTACCTGATCACGTCGCGAGAGCAGTGGTGGAGCATCATTCCCGGAGGGGTTCTGATAGCGCTGGCCGTGGCGATCGGTCTGCAGCCATGGATAGGCGAGAACGCTTTCGTCGGGGTCTTCTTCGGGGGTATGGGGCTGACCTTTGCCCTGGTCTATCTCCTCCGGACTCCGGACAGCCACATGGAATGGGCGCTCATCCCCGCGGGTATCCTTGGCGTGATGGGCGTCATCTTCCTCGGGCTTGCGACACCCTATGCAAACCTCATCTGGCCGTTGGCCCTGATCCTGGTGGGCGGCTACATTCTGCTGCGCAACGCGCGCAAGTAGGCGAAGCAGCGAACTCGCCCCGGCTGTGCCTGGGTTCCCGCGCCATGCAAACGCGCAGGTTGGCTCTCAAGCCAACCTGCGCGTCCACATCCTGCCTGATGGGTGTCAGCCGTCAGACAGATGCCTCTGGTTTCTCGCCCGGCATCACCACTTCGCGCTTGCTGCGCACTATGGCCCATACCACAGAAGCCAGCAGGAGGGCAACCACGGCATAGAAACCTACGCCTTTACCGGTATCATACTCAACGATAATCGGCGCCACGATCAAGCTGACCAGGTTCACGACCTTGATCATCGGGTTCAGTGCCGGGCCGGCAGTGTCCTTTAGCGGATCACCCACCGTATCACCCACGACACTCGCCTTGTGCCGCTCAGAGCCCTTGCCGGTATTGCCGACCAGGTCGCGCGGCTCGTCTTCGATCACCTTCTTGGCGTTGTCCCACGCGCCGCCACCATTGGCCATGAAGACCGCGAGCATCTGGCCGCTGAGGATGATGCCCGCAAGGAACCCACCTAACGCCTCGACCTGCAGAACCACACCCACCACGATGGGCACGATGACCGCAATCGTAGCCAGCGGGATCAGCTCTTTCTGGGCAGCAACCGTCGAGATACCCACGGCACGGGCATAGTCAGGTAGTACCTTCCCCTGCATCAGACCGGGGATACGGAACTGGCGACGGACCTCTTCGACGATCAGGCCGGCCGCGCGGCTCACGGCGCGGATCGAGAGCGAACTGAACAACCACGGCAGCGCACCGCCCAACAGCAGGCCGATAAAGACCCGGATGTTTGACACGCGGATCGCTTCCAGCCTATCGGCCAGATTGACACCGAGCTGTGCCTGCACGAGCTCGACGTCGGTGATGAACGATGCGAACAGGCTGACGGCGGCAATCACGGCCGAGGCAATGGCAATGCCTTTTGTGATCGCCTTCGTGGTGTTGCCCACCGAATCCAGGTCGGCCAGAATTTGGCGAGCCTTGAGTGTCTCCTCATCGTCCATACCGTGCCAGGCCATCTCGCCGATGCCATTCGCGTTGTCGGAAATCGGCCCATAGGAGTCCATCGCTACGTTGTTCCCGGTGTGGCTCAGCATGCCGATACCGATCATCGCTATGGCGTATAGTACATAGGTCAGGCTGGCATAGCCCCCATACAGCTCAAGGGCAAACACAAAGCTGATGACGATCGCCACGACCGCCCATACGCTTGACTCCATCCCGACCGCCAAGCCTGTCAGAATCGTGGTAGCGGCGCCCGTTCGCGTGGACTTGACGATCTCCTTGACCGCTTCGTGCTTGGTCGAGGTGAAATACGAGGTAAGCGGATTGAACGCGATGGCCAACCCCACGCCGACCGTGGTCAAGGCCGCCAGCTTCCAATCCCCGGCGTACAAGATCGCCACCAGGAACGAGAAGACGATCGTGTTGACGCTCGAGACCTCGTACGAGCGGAACATCGCTTCCTCGGCGTCGTGCGCGCGGAGGAACTTCAAAGGGAAGTTCTGCCAAACCGGCACGGTGAACGTGCCGAAGATCGAGCTGATGACCCCGATGGCGCGGATGATCAGCGGGTACACAATCCACTTCAGGCTGTGGCTCGGGTCGAGTGCAATCAACGCCAGTCCGAGGATTAGAGCCGAGACGATCGTGACCTCGTAGCTCTCGAAGATATCCGCAGCCATCCCGGCGCAGTCGCCCACGTTGTCGCCGACCAGGTCGGCGATGACCGCCGCATTGCGCGGGTCATCCTCGGGGATGTCCCTCTCAACCTTGCCCACCAGGTCGGCCCCCACATCGGCCGCCTTGGTGAAAATGCCGCCACCGACGCGCATAAAGAGCGCCAGCAGCGTGCCGCCGACGCCAAAGCCCAACAACACATCGGGCGCGGCCTTGCCGAAAATGATGAAAATCACCGTGCCACCGAAGAGGCCCAGCCCATCGGTGAGCATCCCGGTGATCGTGCCTGCATAATAAGCGATCGTCAGTGCCTCATTGAAACTGCGCCGCGCTGCCGAGGCCGCCCGCACGTTCGCCTGGATGGCCATCCGCATCCCGAGTTGGCCCACCAGGAGCGAGAACGAGGCTCCCATAATGAAGGCGACGCCGCGGCCGATCGCGACGACAATATGCGCGTTCTGCCCAAACTCCTGGGTCGCCTCAGCCGTGGGAGGCACAATGTAGACGCTGAGGAAAAGCACCACGGCCAGCACGCCGACCAGTGGCAGGATGGTGTTTAGCTGTCGCTTGAGGTAACTGTTGGCGCCGATGCGGATAGCATTCCACACTTCCTGCATCTTTGCCGTGCCTTTGTCTTTGTCCAGAACCCTCCCACGCAACAGCCAAGCGTAAACCAGGCTGATCGCCGCGACAACCACGACGCCCATGATGGCAAGCTGCTCGAAGTTATCGAGACCATGCCTGGCCAGTCCAAGAATGTTCATCTCCTATCTCCTGTGTGAATAATCGCCGACAGTAAGGCTGCAAAAGAGCCACTGTCTGCATAGCAAACAGTGGCCTTTAGCATGCTATTATACGCGCGATGACAAACGGTCAAGGGAGCACAGAAACACATCATCGAATTGACACATACGCCGAATCGCATAGGATAGTAACGTTACCGTGTCCATTTCATCCTACCGAAGAGGAGGTCAAGCGTGAAAACGACAGAGGATCTTCAGGCCGCTTTCGCAGGTGAATCCCAGGCGAACCGCAAGTACTTGGCCTGGGCCAAGCAAGCCGACCGTGAAGGTCAGCCCGGCATCGCACGTCTCTTCCGCGCCGTCGCAGCCGCTGAAACGATCCATGCACATACCCACTTTCGCACCATGGGCCAGATCAACGCCACCGTGGACAACCTCAAGGCAGCAATTGCCGGGGAGCACTATGAGGTCGTGACGATGTATCCGGACTTTATCGCGGACGCCCAGGCCGAGGATCAGACGAAGGCCGAGCGATCGTTCGAGTGGGCCTGGGAGGTGGAGAAGGTTCACGAGCAGCTTTACACGCAGGCGCTGGAGAAACTCGAGAGCGGCGCCGAGCCCGAAGAACTGACCTACTGGGTGTGCAACACGTGCGGCCATACTCACGTGGGAAACACTCCTCCGGAGCGCTGTCCGGTATGCAACACAAAGGTGTATACGCGCGTCGACTGATTGGCTGCACGGTTGCCATAGCGTGTGAGATGCCAGCGCGCACGACAGGGTTCTGTCGTGCGCGCTCTGGCGTCAGGCCGACCGGCTGACAGCCCTCCTTGCGTAGGCTGCTGAGACCTTCGCAAGGATACGCGAGCGGACGTTCCATGGTACACTGGGCGTAGAGGTGCATCAAGGTGAGAAGGATGCGGCGAAGATCCCGGCTCTCGGCCATACGCCCCCTGCTGTCGAGGGGTCAGACGATTCTGGCGGTAACCCTGATTCTTCTGGTCGTCGCGCTTGCGGGCGTCGTCGTGCTGGCCTACATCAACATCAACACGGCGGCCTCCTTCCAATCTGCCTACGTCCTCACAAATCTGGCCAACGTTCAGCGCGGCGTCATCGAGCTGCACGTGGAAACGAACCGCCTCCTGCGGGATCGGTCGCCGGACTTCGCGCCGCTCCGCACGCTGCGCGACAACCTCCAGCGACAGATCGAACTTGCCCGCATCGAGTCCTCTGGCGTTCCGCGGATCTCCAGCGGCCTCTACAACCTGGAGATGCTGCTGGACCACTTTGACTACGAGATCAACCGGTTGGCCGCCAATCCGACCGAGATCCAGTTCCGGACCGCGTCCGACCAACTGGACAATGTGCTCGGGTTACTCGATAGCCAGATGGAGACGCTCTACACCCAGAAAGAGATGGAGTTCTACGCCGGCATCGATCAGGCGCTGGAACTCCAGCGCACCTCGCAGACACTGACCGTCGGCATCGGCGCCCTCTTGCTGGTCTTTGGCGTCTTCCTGGTCGTATCGATCAGGCGCAGCGTCAGCGGCGAGTTCGAGCGGGCCTACCATCTTCTGATGGCCGAAGTCACGGAACGCCGGAGGGCGGAGGAAGAGCTTCGCCAACACAACGAGTACCTTGCCGCGCTCCACGAAACCAGCCTGGCCCTGATGAACCGCTTGGATACCGCCGATCTCCTCGAAACCGTTGTCATCCGCGCCGCCCAGATGTTGGGGACCGAGCACGGCTACGTCTATCTGGTGAATCCCGCAAGGAACATGATGGAGCGCAAGGTCGGTGTGGGATTCTACGCTCAGTCCATCGGGTTCACGCTGGAGCGCGGGCAGGGGCTGGCAGGCCACGTCTGGGAGACGGGGGGGCCCCTTCTGGTGAACGACTATGGAGCGTGGGCGAACCGGGTGTCGATCCCGGGAGTACAGGACAGGCTGATTCAGGCAGTGATGGGGGTTCCACTGACATCCGGTGGACAGATCGTGGGCGTCATCGGCCTCGCCTACACAGGCGAGTCCGGCCGCAACTTCGGGGACCGCGAGGTGCGATTGCTGGATGGCTTCGCGCGCCTAGCCTCCATCGCGCTCGATAACGCCCGGCTCTTCTCAGAAGCTGCTCAACGCACCATGCAAGTTGAGGCGCTCTATCACGCCGACCAGGAGCTCTACCTTCACCTCGACATGGATGGGGTGCTAACGACACTCGTGAATGTCGCGGTGGAGACGCTCAAGGCCGACAAGAGCATGTTGCTGGTGTGGAACGAGGCCCATACGCACCTTCATCCGGGCGCATCGAGAGGCTTTCGCCCGGATACGCTGGAGCGACTGACCTTCGCACCGGGCCAGGGACTCGTCGGCCAAGTCGCGACTGAGCGCCGCCCGGTCACGATCCAGGACACCACAGCCGACCGGCGCGTGGACTGGCAGATCACGTATCCGGAAGGGATCCGCTCGTTCATCCACGTACCTATTGTGCTGGACGATGAGGTCTTCGGTGTCTTCAACGTCAGCTACGGCGAGCCCTTTGCCTTTGGTGACGAGGATGTCCGGTTGATCCTCGCGCTGGCACAACGCGCGGCGGCGGCCATTCAGAACGCCCGCTTGTATGCCCAGGCACAGCAAGCCGCGACCCTCGAGGAGCGTCAGCGCCTGGCGCGCGAACTCCACGACGCGGTGACTCAGACGCTCTTCTCGGCCAGCATCATTGCCGACGTCCTTCCCCAGTTGTGGAAGGTCAACCCCCAGGAGGCCAACCACAGGGTCGACGAGCTGCGCGACCTGACACGCGGCGCCCTGGCCGAAATGCGGACGCTGCTGCTGGAGCTGAGGCCGAAGGCCCTGCTCGACACGCCCATCGGCGAGCTGCTGCAGCAACTTGGCGAGGCTATCGTCGGGCGGGCACGGGTGCCGGTCACCGTGGCTGCCCAGTCCGGCGATAAGCTCCCCGTGAACGTGAAAGTCGCCTTCTATCGTATCGCGCAGGAGGCACTGAACAACATCGCCAAGCACGCCGGCGCGACCCAGGTCAACGTGACGTTGCGCTACGACGGCGAGACTGCTCGCTTGTGCATCTGCGACGACGGAGTAGGATTCCTTGTTGACCAGCTCTTGCCGGACAACCTGGGGCTGCGGATTATGCACGAGCGTTCAGCCGCGGTCGGGGCGACGTTGGACATCGCCAGTGCCCCCGGAGAGGGCACGACGGTCACCGCGGTATGGCGTTCGCAGGCGCAACAGGCGCCTATGCCCGGCGACCACGCCATGCCGGCGGGGCAGCTCATAGCCCGGTAGCGCCGGGGCAGTAGTCCGGCTTTGTGGCATTTGTGCAACTCGGCCGATGCTGTGAACGTACTATCTCCTGCAGTAAGCATGCAAGATGCTTACATTTCAGAGGAGGATAGAAATGGCAGAGAATAGGAAGCGAACGCCCTGGATATTGTGGCCCTTCGTGGCGCTGTGGGATCTCATCGCGTGGATTCTGCAGTTGACCGGTCGTCTCGTCGCAGCCGTACTGGGCCTGGTGCTGATGGTGGTCGGCGTCATCCTCACCGTGACGGTCGTGGGCGCGATCGTAGGGATTCCATTGATCATCTTCGGCTTCATGCTGATGATTCGCAGTATCTTCTAGCCGCATAACCTACCTTCCGGGTTGCGCTCGACGAGCGCAACCCGGAAGGTTTTCGTGGAAAGGATTGGGGATGACCGCGATCTCTATCATCCAAACTCATGAGCTTGCTCGCCGGTTCGGAGACGTCCTGGCGGTTGACGGCCTCACACTGGAAGTCGACAAGGGTGAGGTCTTCGGTTTCCTCGGCCATAACGGTGCCGGCAAGACCACCACTGTCCGCCTCCTCAATGGCATCTTGAGGCCTTCCGCGGGGTCCATCGACGTCCTGGGTCTCGACCCTCTGACCAACGGTCCCGCGCTGCGGCGGCAGACCGGCGTGCTGACCGAATCCCCCTCGCTCGACGACAGGCTGACGGCGAGGGAGATGCTGACGATCTACGGCGAGCTGTACGGCGTGGCCGATGACGCACTCGCTGATCGCGTGCCCAAGCTCCTGGACGAGTTCGGACTCGGAGAACGTGCCGACGAGCCGGTGGGTGGCTTCAGCAAAGGCATGCGCCAGCGCCTGGCCCTCACCAGGACGCTGGTCCACGATCCCCAGCTACTCTTCCTGGACGAGCCCACCGCGAGCCTCGACCCGGTAGGACAGCGCGACGTCCACGAGCTGATCCGGCAGTTCAGCCGCGGGGATGGACGGACCGTCTTCCTCTGCACACACGACCTGGTAGAGGCCCAGAAGCTCTGTGACCGTGTGGGCGTGATGGAGCATGGCCGCCTCGTCGCCCTGGGAACGCCCGAGGGCCTGGCACGCGACCTCCAGAAAGGGGTGAGGCTGCAAATCGCAACGGCCTCTCGCCCGCCGGACGGGGCGCTGGATGCGTCCAACCTCCCCGCCGAGGCGAAACAGATAACGTGGGACGAGGCGGAACACGTTGCCGGCGTGTGGCTGCCCACGTCGGAGGCAATCCCCGACCTCGTTGCCGCACTGGTCTCAGCGGGTGCGCGTATCTATCGCGTGAGTCCCGTGGAACCGACCTTGGAGGATGTGTACTTCGCCATCCACGATAGGAGCGAATCGAAGCGATGACATCCCAACCTGACGCGATTCGAAAGTCGAGATTTGACTGGCGCACCGTGAGAACGATCGCCAAGCGCGACCTGATGCTCGTCAGTCGCAGCCGCAGCATCGTCCTACCCATCGCCCTCGTCCCGATCATCCTGCTCGTACTGATGCCGTTGGCCGTCGGCCTCCTGGTGCCCATCGCCAACAACGCGAGTGACCTGCAGGATCTCCAGAGCTTCTTCGCTATGATGCCCGCATCGATGGCCAAGCAGTTCCAGGGCTACAACCCGACCCAGACAATGATTGTCTTCTTGCTGGTCTATATGTTCGCCCCGCTCTTCCTGATTCTACCGATGATGACGGCGAGCACGATTGCTGCCGGCAGCTTCGCCGGCGAGAAGGAGCGCCGGACGCTGGAACCCCTGCTCTACACACCCGCCACGGACGCGGAACTGGTCCTGGGCAAGATGCTCAGCTCGCTGGTGCCGGCATTGTTGGTCAGCTTCGGTGGGTTCGTGCTGTACGCCGTCGTCGCCAATGCATCGGCGTGGCAGACGATGCAGCGGATCTTCATTCCCAATGCTATGTGGATCGTGATGATCCTCTGGCTATCTCCTGCTGCTGCCGCCCTGGGGCTGGGTACGATGGTCCTGGTGTCGACGAAAGTCAGCACATTCCAGGATGCGTACCAGCTCGGGTCGCTGGTCGTGATCCCGATCGTCCTGCTCGTCTTGGGGCAGGTCGGCGGCGTGGTCTATCTGAGCCCCATCTTCGTCTTCCTCGTAGGCGTCGTGTTGTGGATCGTGGACGCGGTCATCCTGTGGTTCGCCGTGCGCACCTTCCGCCGGACCGAGATCATCGCGCGGCTGTGAATCCGACCTTCTAACCTGTCACACCTTGACATATTCCTGTCCTAGGATGTAGAATGTTTGTTCGATCTCCGTAACCTTGCGAAGGGTTCGGCACCTTCGCAAGGTTACGGAGGGGGCATGATGTTCAACAGTGTGACCAAGGATAAGAGATGGAACCTCAGCAGATCACGATTCGCGGCGCGCAGCAACACAACCTGAAGCACATCGATGTGACCATCCCACGCAATAAGCTCGTTGTCCTGACGGGCGTCAGTGGCAGCGGAAAGTCATCGCTGGCCTTTGACACCATCTACGCCGAAGGTCAGCGGCGGTATGTCGAGAGCCTCTCATCGTTCATCCGCCAGTTTCTACGGCAGACCGAGAAGCCCAAAGTCGACTACATCGGCGGTCTGAGCCCGGCGATTGCGATTGAGCAGAAGGCCGTGAGCAAGAACCCCAGGTCGACGGTCGGAACGGTGACCGAGGTCATGGACTACCTGCGCATCCTCTTCGCACGCATCGGTGAGATGCACTGCCCAACGTGTGGACGCCTGGTCCAGGCGCAGAGCGCGCAGCAGATTGCAGGCCAGATCGAGCAACTCGACCCCGGCGCACGTTTCCAGATCCTCGCCCCATTGGTCAAGCAGCGCAAAGGCACCCACCGCAACCTACTGGCGCAGCTTCGCCGAGACGGCTACCTTCGCGCGCGCGTCGATGGCGTGCCGGTGGAGTTGGGCAGCAGCATCAAGCTGGCCAAGACTAAGCAGCACACCATCGAAGTCGTGGTGGACCGGCTCAGCGTGCCCGAGTCGGCTGACGCCGATTTCGAGACACGACTGATGGACTCGGTGGAGACGGCACTCAAGGTCGGGGAGGGTAACCTGCTGGTCGAGATCGCGGGAAATGGCGAACTCCTCTTCAGCGAGCACCACGCCTGCGCGCACTGCGGGATTAGTCTCCCGGAGCTGACCCCCCAGCTCTTCAGCTTCAACTCACCGATCGGGATGTGCCCGGAGTGCAACGGGCTCGGCACCAAGCTGGAAGTCGACCCAACGCTGATTGTCCAGGATCCCACCCTCTCGGTCCTGGATGGCGCGCTACGGTGGTACGGAGACCTTCGGAAGAAGAAGCGGACGTGGCAGATCAGCCAACTGGCGTCCATCGCCGAGCACTACGGCGTCGACCTCGATCAGCCCTGGGGCGAGCTGCCCCAGCACTTCCGGGACGTCATCATACGGGGATCGGGTGACGAGCGCGTCCACTTCGAGTATCACTCGGAAGGCAAGGACAGTTCGTGGTCCGGAAAAAGCTACCGACCGGTACAGGGCATCATCTATCACATCAACCGGCTCTTCAACCAGACCAGGTCGGACTACACGCGCCGCTGGTATCAGAGCTTCATGAGCGAGCAGCCGTGCTCGGTCTGCGGTGGGGCCCGATTGCGTCCCGAGGCGCAGGGCGTGACGGTGGGCGGCCGAACGCTGGTGGAGCTTGGCGCGATGACCATCGACGACGCCCACGACTGGATCACACACCTCTACGCCACGCTCGACGCCGAACAGCAGCAGATCGCCGAGGAGATCCTCAAGGAGATCCGCGACCGGCTGCAGTTCATGCTCAACGTGGGACTGCACTACCTGACCCTCGACCGTGCAGCTCCATCATTGTCGGGCGGTGAGTCGCAGCGCATCCGCCTGGCAAGCCAGATCGGGTGCGGGCTGGTGGGCGTCCTGTACATCCTGGACGAGCCCTCGATCGGGCTCCACGCGCGCGATAACCGGGCGCTGTTGGAGACGCTGTTGGAGCTGCGCGATATGGGCAACACCGTGCTGGTGGTGGAGCACGACGCCGAGACCATGGAGACGGCCGACTGGATCATCGACCTGGGGCCGGGTGCGGGCATTCTGGGCGGCGAGATCGTCGCAGCAGGCACACCCGATGCGATCCGGGCCAACCCCGCCTCGCTTACCGGGCGCTACCTGAGCGGCGAGCTCAGCGTCGTGAATCCCACCGAGGTCCGCAGGCTCCCCCAGAACGGAAGCCTCGTGTTGCGAGGTGCGAGCCTGCACAACCTGAAACACATCGACGTCAGTTTCCCGCTGGGGGTGATGACCTGCGTGACGGGCGTGAGCGGCAGCGGCAAGAGCAGCCTCGTCGCGGAGACACTCCACCCCGCGCTGGCACGCGATCTCAACCGGGCGGACACCAGGCCGGGCCCGCTGGACGGCATCGATGGCCTGGAGCACCTCGACAAGGTGATCATGATCACCCAGGACCCCATCGGTCGGACGCCGCGGTCGAACCCCGCAACGTACATCGGGCTTTTCAGTGAGATCCGGGGCGTCTTCGCGTCGACGCCGGAGGCGAAGATGCGTGGCTATGGCGCCGGACGCTTCAGCTTCAACGTCAAGGGCGGACGCTGCGAGTCGTGTAAGGGTCACGGACAGAAACGCGTGCAGATGCATTTCCTGCCCGATGTCTGGGTGACGTGTAAAGAATGCGGTGGTACGCGGTTCAACCGTGAGACGCTGCAGATCCTCTACAAGGGCAAGTCCATCGCCGACGTGCTCGACATGGACGTTCAGGAGGCGATGGTCTTCTTCGAGGCTCACCCCAGGCTGATGCGCAAGCTGCAGACGCTCCACGACGTCGGCCTCGATTACGTGAAACTGGGCCAGAGCGCTACGACCCTGAGCGGCGGCGAGGCCCAGCGCGTCAAGCTGGCGAAAGAACTGAGTCGGGTCGCGACGGGCCGCACGCTCTACATTCTCGACGAGCCGACGACCGGACTACACTTCGCCGACATCCAGAAGCTGCTCGACGTCCTGCACCGGCTGACCGACGCGGGCAACACCGTGATCGTCGTCGAGCACAACCTCGACGTGGTGAAGACGGCGGACTGGATCATCGACCTTGGACCGGAGGGCGGCGAGGCCGGGGGCTACATCATCGCTCAGGGCTCGCCTGAGGTCGTCGCGATGTGCGAGCGAAGCTATACGGGCCAGTATCTGCGCCCCGTGCTGGCAGAGGGGGTGGAGAACCCTGACGGCGATTCCCGGCACGTCCATCCGGCGCTGGTCCCGGCGGACGCGGTAGCCTGCTAGCCCGAGGGGCCGGTCGCCGCTCACCTCTGCCGTAGAGACGACCCGGCGGGTCGTCTTCCCCGCTACCCCTCACCCGCGGATGCGGCGCCCCGCCGCCCCCGACGACGACGCGCCCCACTCACCGCGCCCGCGCTCGGAAGGCCGGTCGCTCATTCGCCGCCGCAATCGTCGGCGGCCATCCGGCCTCCCACTTCCCATCGCCGTCGCGGCTCAGGCTCGTGTCGGGCATCATCCGTTTCAGCCTAACGTCATCAAAGACGACACTGCCCCGCATCAGCTTCAGATCTCCCTTCGTCAGGGCAAGCCCCGTCTCGGAGCTGAAGAGCACGAGATAGCCGTCGGGCTCGATCGTCGTGTCGTTGGGGATGGTGAAGGCGATCTGGCCCGAGCCATCATCGTCCAGCACCCACAGGCTCAGATCAACGGCTTCATCAGTGGGATTGTAGAACTCGACCCACGCATCGCCCTCATCCACGACGCCATCACCGTTCCAGTCAATCGTCGCGGGCTGCGGCATCACCTCGTTGATGCGTACCGTCACCAGGTCAGGTTCAAGCGTCGGCTGCGGCGTCTCCGTAGGCGTCGGGGTTGAGGTGGGCGTCGATGTGGGCGTCGCCGTGGGCGTTTGAGTCGGCGTAGGCGTCGGTGATGCCGTTGGCGTAAGGGTGGGCGTCGGTGTTTGCGTCGGAGGCACCGTCGGCGACGGGGTGAGCGTGGGCGTCGGCAGACCACCCAACCGCCGGTAGCTCACCATCACCGCTGCATCGCCCCCACCCTCGTAGTACTCCACCACGATCAGATGCTGTCCCGCTGCAATCGCATACTCCTGCCGGTATTTCTGGTCAATCGACCCTGCATGCCACTCGTTGAGCACGA
Source organism: uncultured Chloroflexia bacterium (assembly GCA_963775195.1). Classification (GTDB taxonomy): domain Bacteria; phylum Chloroflexota; class Anaerolineae; order B4-G1; family SLSP01; genus PWVB01. The sequence continues at coordinate 207,016 of CAVZIC010000006.1, read as the reverse complement.
GTTGGCCGTCCACAAGGATGCGGATGCCGTCATCGGCCATCGCCGTAAACTCGTATAGACCGGCATCCAGTGCCACCGTGCGGCTCCAGCGTGCCGAGAAGTTGTCGCTGGGCAGACCGACGTCAGGGGAACCGCTTCCCCAGTCAAAGTCAATCTTCGGGTCATTGCGCACCAGGGTTGGCGTTCCCGTCAGAGACGGATTCGACCAGTATTCACCCTTCCAGTCGGGAAAGCTTGGTGTCACCGGTTCCCAAAACAGGCGGATGCGTGCTTGGCCCACGTTCTCATAGTACTCCAGCCGCAGCGTATGGGTCCCCGCTGCCAGTGGCACGTCAGCGGTCACCTCGCGGGCCGCGCCATCGCGCCATTCGTCGATCACGAGGCGATCGTCAACCCAGAGACGCGCTCCGTCATCCACGACAACGTGGAAGCGGTAGGTTCCCGTGGCGAAGTCAAGCGCCCGCGTCCAACGTGCGGAGAAGCCGTCTGCCGGGAGTTGGGATGCCGGGGAGCCGGTGCCCCAATCGAAGTCCAGATTGGCATCATTGCGGACGAGGAGCGGCAGCCCCTGGAGCGATTGGTTGTTCCAGTACTGGCCTTTCCAGTCAGGATAAGCGTTGCGCTGCTCCCAGCTCAACTCCATCACGGCGTCACCACTGGCTTCAAAGTACTCGACACGGACGGTATGGTATCCCTGTGCCAGGGAGATGTCGCCGGTCACCTCCCGTTCCGAGCCGTTGGCCCACGCATCGATGACTTGCGTTCCATCGACGTAGACGCGAGCACCATCATCCACCAGAATCCGGAAGCGGTAAGAGCCTGCAGCAAAGGCCACGGTGCGGGTCCAGCGCACGGAGAACCTGTCAATTGGCAGTCCGGGGGCCGGCGCGCCCGTGCCCCAGTCGAAGTTCACGGCGACGTCGTTGCGAGTCAGTGTGGGTGAGCCGCTCAGGTCGGCGTTGGCGTAGTACTCGCCCCGCCATTGTGGGTAGTCGCCCTGCCGCTCCCACCAGAACTGTATCCGGGCGTCACCCCAGATCTCGTAGTAGCCGACAACCAACTGGTGATCGCCCGCCCCGAGGGTTCGCTCGGCAGTATACGTCACGGCCTGGGCGCCATGCCACTGGTCGATGATCAACTCGCCGTCAAGCCACACACGAACGCCGTCGTCGGCCGTTGCGTAGAAGTCGTAGGTACCTGCGGGAAATGCCACAGTGCGCGTCCACCGGACCGAGAAGCCATCCGCGAGGATCCCCGATGCCGGCGGGTTGCTGCCCCAGTCAAAACTCAGAATGGGGTCGTTCCGCACGACCGCAGGACTGCCCGCAAGCGAAGGATTGTTATAGTACTCACCGCGCCAGGCCGTGATCACGGGAGTGGGTGACGCAACCGGTGTGACCGGCGTGGGGACGACAGGCGTGAAGGTCGGCGTGGGAGTGGGGGTCGGCGTCACAGGCGTCGGGGTTGGCGTTGGGGTCGACGTAGGCGCGGGTGTGGGCTGCTGCAACTCCAGCACCGCGTTGACCGTGGCCTGGGTCACGGCACCGACGGCCTGCACCCGAAGACTTGGGTAGGTCGACCACGGCGGAATGACTGGAACGGTGAAGGAAGTTACGAAGGTGCCATCCTCCCTCACGGGTATCGTCAGGAGATCGACCGACGCCCCTTGGTCCGGGTTCGGCGGCACCAGCCGCAAAGTGACGGCATCTCCCGGCACCCATCCCGCACCAAGTACCGCGATCTCGGCACCGGCTCGCGCCACCGTGGGCTCAAGGGCCAGTACCGGCCCTGCCTCAGGTGTGACGAAGACAGTCGGCGTTGGTGACGCCGAAGGTCCGTAACCGGCGACGCGTAACGCGAGCCGGACGAGGAAAAAACCTCCCAACAGGATGGCAACTGCAATCGCAATCGCCACACCGAATATGAGCCGTCGCTGTCCCCCTGGCAGACGTTGCCCGCGATCGTACGTCCCATCGTCATCCATGCCTGAAACTCCTCCTGATGCGGCGATCCGCTCCTGCTTTCCTTCTAGACGTTGTCAGGCAAGCAAATGTTCCGAGACATATCGCGATCTCGCGCCGGATCCAGGCCGCGGGTACTCAGCGATGTAGGCCGATCGTGATCACCAAAGCAAGCTGGGCCAGGTGATACGTCACGATCACCAACGTATGGAACACCTTCGACCCGCGGACGAACCGATTCCAGGCCAACATCAGGTCCGAGGCAAAGAAGAGCGTGGTGCCGACGCTCACGAGCACTCGGCCCGCGAGGGACCAGGAGGGCCGCATCCAAGTCGCCCAGCCCGAGTAGAGGACGACGCTGAGCACGACACCATAGATGATCACGGGCAACCGCAGCTCTGCGGACCCGCGGTCGCGCACGCCGCGAACCACGTGGGGCAGCACGATGGCGTCCAGAACGCCGATCACGATCAAGAGCCAGAGCGACCTCGCGGGCGGCAGCGTTGGGTTCAGCCCTATGATGTAGCAGACGTGCGCGAGGAGAAACGCGCCCAGGCCAAACGGGAACCACCGCTCGCCCGGCAGCATGAGAAAGACATCGCCAAGCAGGGAAAAAGCGAGCGCGGGCAGGAACCAGGCCGCTACCCGCCCACCGCCCACAAAGAAGGCCAATTGCGCCGCGCCCGCGATCATGACCACCATCGTGGCCGGTTTGAAGACATACTCGAGCCGCCGGCGTTCGAGCACTACGGCGATCCAGTCCACGACGGCAAAGAGTAGACCTAGCGTGAGCGTCAGGCCGGTTGCAGACAACACGAGGATCCTCACATCATACCTCCAGCGGCTGCCGCGCCTCTCGACGATTGAAGGTCCACACACGGGCAACAGGGACCGCCGCCGCGATACCGACAGGAATGGCAAGGACTGCAACGACAATCCCGACGGCCAGCAGCGGCGGGAAGAGCAGCGACAACAGCGCGACCACCAAGCCGAGGACGAAAATCGCCAGCGCGACCGCACCGATGATCAAAGACCGATGTCCCGCGCGCGCCATCGAGCCCCGCTTGGCGCCGTAGACCTGTCCGGTCTGACCGTTGACCAGCACGCGCTGCGGCTGCCCGTCGTCGTCCAGGTAGGCGGTCGCCAGCACCGGCAGGAGCAGGAGCGTCCAGTGCTTCTCGCCATAGACAGGCGTCCAGCGAAACTCGCGGATGTGACTAGCCTTGGCTGCGTCCTGACACTCCTGCGCCGCGGACTGGCGCAGCCCCAGCTCGGCGTCGGGCCATGCGGTCTCCGAGGTCCGGTCGGGAAGGCACATCAGAGCGGTATCAAGCACGTCGGGCGTAAAGGCAACCGCGTCGCTCAGCCGGAAGGTACCTAGGACGTGCTGCAACGCGTGATACGCCTCCTGAGCGGGGGCAGCCCTGTTTTCATAGCGGCGCTGGAGTGTCCCAACCCTGGGCTCCCAGCGGATTCGGGTCTCCTCGACCTCGTTCGTCCGCCATCCGGCACCGTCGGCATAGCGCTCCTGATGGCTCACGACTTCGTAGTCAAACCCAACTTCGGCACTCCAACGCGCCGCGACATCGCTGTCCACGAGCCACATCGGAAGATACAGCCGCTGGAGTCGCTTCCCGAGGATGGCCGGATCCAGGTCCGGTGGTGGAAAAGGAATGCCCTGGGCAAACTGCGCGATCTGCGCCGCCAGGGCAGCGTCGCTCACCACGTAGGGCACGACCAGCTCCGGCTCATACCCTGCCTCCGCCTCGCCTGCTTCGAGCCGGGCGAGTTCGGAGCTTGCGCAATGTGGGCAGATGGCGGGCGCCGCCCCCTCAGGCACAAGGTAGCGCCAGTCGCAGGCCTGACAGATCACGACCCCTCCGCTATGGCCCGACTCACGCCGTCCGCCGGGCCCGCGCCCATCTCCGTCCGTCCGTCGACCTTGGATCTCAGACATCGTCCATCGCCCTTGCCTTGTTGAACGTGATCACGGCGAAGATCCCGCCGACCAGCACGAGGATCACCGCCAGCACGAGCACCCCACCGCCCACGACGAGAGAGGGTGGGAGCACGGCGCCGAGCGCAGAGGCCAGCACGCCGAGCAATCCGAGCAGGATCCCCGGCGCGACCATAGCGGCGATGGCCAGCCACACCTTGGTCCAGTCCACGGGGCGCTGCCCCGCAATGGCACCCGTTTGCCCGTTGATCATCACCCGGTAAGCCGCACCCTCGTAACGATACGCGGCAACGTAGAGGGGCACCAGGACGTAGCGCCAGCTCTCGTCACTGAAGTCGAGGGACATCGAGAAGCTGCGGATCTGCGAGGTGCTCGCTTGCGCGCGACAGGCCTGTTGCGTCGCCTGGCGCATCCGCTCCCGCGCCAGCTCCCACGCCGGGTCGAGCGAGACATCGTAAGCCTGTGCGAGGAAGCCGGCCAGGTACGATGCGGCGTAGGGCACCAGCGCGCGCGTATCGTAGTCCTGCAGGCGCTCCAACAGCAGCGAGCTAAGTCTGGTCGATCCGGGGACCAGCAGATCGTCGAAGACTTGCTGCGCGCGGCCCGACTCCCAGCGCCACACGGTCCTGGTCCGCGTCTTCCACGACTTGCTGCTGGCGTCATAGTAGCGCTCGGATACCTGGTGCCCTACCTGCGCCCGCCACGCGCCCGAGGTGCGCGCATCGAACGTCCAGTAGGGCATGTAGACGCCGCTGAAGTCAGCGATGCCCGCGGCCTCCTTGAGCGCCTTGGGCGTCATCCAACTGCTCCCGAGCCATTCGCGCGATATCTCACGACACCGATCGAGCTCGACTTTGAACGGGATCAGGAAGTGCGGGCGCAGTTGGTCCTGGGGAGCGTCCTGCTGCAGCACCTGGTTCGAGCCACAGAAGGGGCACGTGTGCGTTAGCCTGCCGGGCGGCAGCGAGGTCTCGGCGCCGCAGCTCTGGCACTTGAGCGCCTTGCGAGCGGTGCCCCACCCCTGTGCGGCACGCGCCGCCGACACGGTCTCGACCGTGAATTCGAACTCTTTGGCGCCCTTCCCCACGATCGGGGTCTCGGGCGGCTCGTAGTAGCCGCAATGGGCGCACCTCAGACCGCCGTCGGCCACGCTGTACGCAGTGGTGGCCTGGCAGCGGGGGCACTTGAAGTCGACGACCGCTGCTTCCTCCTGCTTCTGCTCCGGGGCGGGTGCATAGAGTACGATGCCGGGCACAGCCGACGGCACCGGCACGAAACCCTCAGGCGGGAACTCCGTCATTCTTCCTCCACGAGCAGTGATACGACGTGCTCCAGGTGGGCCGCCGAGTCGGCGAGGCCGCCCGGCCGGCTTCTTTGTAGCCACAGCGCACGATAGCGCCCCGTAAGATCTCCCAACTCGGTGCCCAACGCGAGCCGGATCTCGGCGGGGAGCGAAGCCGCACTGTCGACTGCGGTATGCCGTATCCGCGCGAGACCGAGCCGCGCCGACCAGGAGAGCAGGTCCGCGACCCACGAGAACTCAGCCTTGACCAAGTCTGCGTCTGCACGATCCATCGCCGCACGGTATAGACGCCCGCGGATGTCCTCGAGGACCGCCAATGTGCTTTCGAGGCCCTCCTCTGTCAATCCCTCCCATCGACCACTGCCCCAACCGCGATCGGCGTTCATCAGAACGTCGAAGAAGATCGAGGAGTTGACCGTCGCCACGCCGGGGACCTGATAGACGTTGCCCAGATCGTAGGCCACCCGCCCCATCTCGCCGGCGCTATCGCGGAAGGCGAACAGATCCAGCAGCCCAGGAAGGTCGATATCGCCGAGTTGGGCGCCGGCATTCCAACTCGCCGCTGCCCCTGCCATATAGCCAAGAATGCTCACGACGGGCGGCTGCAAATGCCCGTTGTCACCCCAATCGGTGTTGAGCAGGCCCACGGCGCCCCCGGCTTTTCCGCTCGACGCCGCCCGCTGGATGTTACCCAGCGCGTTCTCTGTTCGCCCGGCGATCGCGTTCCAACTGCTCGTGCCGGGGCAGACATAGAACCGCAAGCCCGCCTCGGCAAAATGCTCGCAATGCTCCTCGAAGGGATGCGAGGCCTCATACCCCCACTCCATCGCGATCGCGTCGGCGGGGAGTTCCGGAATGAGGTCAGGCTGATGGAGGATGATATCCCCCCAGAACTGCATTGTCTTCCCGCGCGTCGCCACCTGCCGGTGGATCTGCTTCAGGAAGTCGAGATAGACTCGCTCGGTGCCAAGGGTGGCACATGCCTCTGCCGACCGCCCCTTCCCAAGGTCATAGGTCTCATCCAGCCCGACGTTGAAAGTGGTACTGCTGAAGTGTGGCAACAGTTGGTCGTAGAGATCCTCCAGCAGCCCGATCGATCGGGGGTCCACCGGGCAGAGACTGTAGGGTTCGCTCGGGTGCCCGGGCCAAAGCTCGCATCCCTCAGGGCATTCGGCCATCTGCCGGTAGGGCTCGTGGATCAACCAACGCTGCATATGTCCAAAGCTGTTCTGGTTGGGCACCAGTTCCACGAATCGCGCGCTGCAGTAGGCGTCCAGGGCCAGGATCTCCTCCCCCGTGAAGGGGCTCGCATCCTTCCAGACCACCTCGTGGCCCTGATAGGCAAACGTGTGCTCCATGTAGAGCTGCAACTGGTTGATCTTCCAGCTTGCCAGCAGATCCACCAGTTCATAGAGCATCTCCGTCGTCGGGACACGGTCGCGGCTCACGTCGAGCATCACCCCGCGGTTGGGAAAATCGGGCCAGTCCACGAGCCGCATACCGGGCAGCACAATGGCGCCATCCCCTGCATGCGCGGTGATCAACTGCAGCAGCGTGCAGGCGCCGTAGAAGAGTCCTGCCGCGTCGGCGCCCGTGATCAGCACCCTATCGGGTCCGATGTCCAGACGGTAGCCCTGCACGTGGGTAGCGTTCTGAGGATCGATGCTGAGGGCGACATATGGACCGCTCAGGTGCCGGTCCGTCGCCGTCAGGCGGGTCGATACGTCCTGAACTGCCAGGTGATCCGAAAGCCACTGCGCCACCGGATGCGTGGCCTCGACGGCATTGGCGAGATAGATCGTCATCAGGGGTGGGACGACAAACGCCCCACCGGTCACCTCAGAGCGTTGCGGCCGGGGGATCAGCGCTTCGATAGCTCCAGACATCATCCTTGCCCTCCTCGACGCTAACACTTTCGTTGGTAGGCCCGTTGACCGGGCGACAGAATCCAGCTTACCATCGGGCGCACGGACAGCAAGCCGCTCTCACCTTGCGAGGGGCTCCGCACCCTCGCAAGGTTGATCCGCGTTCACGATCGGAAGCCTTGTGAGGGCCGGAAAACCCTCGCAAGGACACGGCAACGCTGATATAATGGCGCCCATACCCATCCCGGCTTGGAAAGGACCACCTGTGCCACTCAGCCTCGCCATTGACAACGTCAGTAAGAGATACGGTCGAAAAGTGTGGGGGTTGCAGCGCTTCTCGCTGGAGCTTGGGCCCGGCGTCCTGGGCCTCCTCGGTCCCAACGGCGCGGGGAAATCCACACTGATGCGGATCCTGGCGACCATAACTCAGCCCACCGAGGGTACTGTTACGTGGGACGGAATCGACATTGCGCGCGAGCCGAACGGCCTCCGCAACGTGCTGGGCTATCTGCCACAGGACTTCGGCGTCTATCCCAATCTGAATGCTGAGGAATTCCTGGGCTACCTCGCCGCGATCAAGGGACTCAGCCGGGCGTCCGCCACCCGGCGGATCGAGGAACTCCTGCGTGTCGTCAACCTCGTCGAGGCGCGCAAGCGCCCCCTGGGCGGCTATTCCGGCGGCATGAGGCAGCGCATCGGCATCGCGCAGGCGCTGCTCAACGACCCCGAGCTGCTGATCGTCGACGAGCCGACGGTAGGCCTCGATCCCGAGGAGCGGGTTCGGTTCCGGAACTTGCTTTCGGAGCTGTCAGGCGAGCGCATCATCATCCTCTCGACACATATCGTCTCGGACGTCGAGGCGACGGCTACCGACATTGCGATCGTCAACCACGGTCACCTATTGGCCCGTGCTGCGCCGGAGGATCTTCTGCACAGCGTGACGGGCAAAGTCTGGGAGTGGGTTGTGCCCAGTGCCGATCTGGTGGAGCTCAAACGCCGACACCTGGTCAGCGGCACAGTTCGGCGCAGTGACGGCGTCCACCTTCGCCTCATCTCAGAGACGCCAGCCGCACCCGTCTGCGCAGATGGCACTGCCGACGCTTGAGGATGCCTACCTGAGCATCGTGGCGGCGACCAACGGAGCGCGGGCCGGATGAGGCAGCTCCGCGCGCTCTATCAGTTAGCCCGTGCGGACCTCCTGGAACGCACGCGGCGTTCCAGTTTCCTTGTGACCCTCGGCGCCATTGTCTACCTGGGCTATCTGGTCAATGCCGGGACGCTCCGTCTGAAGCTGGACCAGTACCAGGGCGAACTCAATGCAGCGTGGATCGGTGGCGTCATGGCGACCATAGCGACGTTCTTCCTTTCGCTCTTCGGCTTCTTCCTGGTCAGGAACGCGATCGACCGCGATGAGCATACCGGCGTCGGACAGATTATCGCGACGACGCCCCTCGGCAAGTTCCTGTATATCGCCGGCAAAGCCCTCAGCAACCTCCTCTTCCTCATCGTGCCCGTCGCCATCCTGGTGTTGGCCGCCTTCGCCATGCAGGTGCTCCAGGGCAATGCGGGGAGCTTTGACATTGGCGCGCTCGTGGCGCCCTTTCTGGGCGTCGTGCTGCCGGCGCTCGTCGTGACCGCCGCGCTGGCCGTTCTCTTTGAGACGATATCCTGGCTTCGAGGGGCCGTCGGCGCCATCGTCTATATCACGATTTGGACGGCCACGCTCTCGTTGTCCTTCCTGGGCACGCAGCCGCTCGCCGATTGGTCGGGCACCGCCGTGATCTGGCAGAGCATGGCGGCGGCGGTTCGGCGCCAGTTTCCCGACTATAGTGTCGGCTTCAACATCACCTTCACACCACCGACCGAGATGCAGACTTTCAAGTGGACGGGCATCGTCTGGACGCCCGATATCGTGCTTGGCCGGCTCTTGTGGGTCGGCGTGGCAGTAGGCCTGGTCTTCGTGGCATCTCTGCTCTTCAACCGGTTCGACCCCTCACGCGTTAGGCCGCGCCGCAAGGGCTTGACTGTGAGCGAAGAGATCTTGGCCGAGGAAGTCCCGGAGCCTGCGGAGCCGTATCCCCTTGAGACGGTGGGGCTCTCGGCTCTCGCCGGCCGGCCACGCTCCGCAGCTCTTGGCCGTGCGCTGATTGCCGAGTTGCGCATCCTCATCAAGGGACAGCACTGGTGGTGGTACGGCGGTGTGGCGGTCCTCGTCCTCGGCGGCCTCTTCAGCCCCCTGGCGGAGGCCCGGTCCGGCTGGCTCGTCGCCGCGTGGATCTGGCCGTTGGCACTCTGGTCAGGCTTGGGGGTGCGCGAACTGCGCTATCGCACCCAACAGATCGTCTTCTCGTCCGCCCACCCCCTCCTGCGGCAGTTTCCGGCCACGTGGATGGCGGGCTTCGCTATGACGGCGCTCATCGGTGGCGGCGTCGTCGTGCGCCTCCTCGCCGCAGGAGATTGGAGCGGGTTGACCGGCTGGCTTGCCGGCGCGCTCTTCATCCCATCGCTCGCATTGGCGCTGGGCATCTGGAGCGGCAGCAGCCGTCTCTTTGAAGTCGTCTACGTCATCCTGTGGTACATCGGCCCGCTTCAGGGGGCCAAAGCGCCCGGCCTGGACTTTCTGGGAGCCACCGACGCATCGGTGGCAGCCGGTACGCCGGAGCGTTTCCTGGCTGCCGCAGGTGTGCTCTTGATCGTGGCGTTGGCCGGGCGGTGGCGCCAGCTTCGAGGCTGACGCAAGATCAGGGAGCAGCTTCGGGAAAGCCATTTCGGCCGGCGAAGACCTTTGGGGTTCTCTTGTCGAGTCAGCACCGGCCTATAGGGAAAACGCCAGAGGTCTCAGCGCGGGCGCTCACCTTCGCAGAGTTGTCGGGAGCAATGGAGGACTGACAAGCCAATGGACGAACTGACCATCCCTGAACTGCAAGCCAAGATGGCCGCAGGCGAATTGACGGCGGGGAGCCTCAGCGAGGCCTACCTCGCAGCCATCGACCAACTTGACCGGCACGGGCCGATGCTCAATGCCATCATCGAGATCAACCCGGATGCCCTGGCCATCGCCGCCGCGCTGGACGCCGAACGTGAGCAGTCCGGCCCACGCGGCCCCCTCCACGGCATCCCCGTAGTGCTCAAGGACAATATCGACACCGCGGACAAGATGATGACCACTGCGGGATCGCTGGCTCTCCTGGGCTCGATCGCAGCCCGCGACGCCACGGTGACCCAGCGGCTCCGCGAGGCGGGCGCCGTCATCCTCGGCAAAGCAAACCTGAGCGAGTGGGCCAACTTCCGCTCGCCCTACTCCACCAGCGGCTGGAGCAGTCGTGGCGGTCAGACGCGCAACCCCTATGCCCTGGATCGCAACCCCTGCGGCTCCAGTTCGGGATCCGCGGTCGCGGTCGCCGCGAACCTGTGCGCCGCCGCCGTCGGCACCGAGACGAACGGATCGATCATCTGCCCATCGCAGACAAACGGCATCGTGGGCATCAAGCCGACGTTGGGCCTGATCGGCCGCACGGGGATCATACCCATCTCGCACAACCAGGACACCGCCGGCCCGATGGCGCGTACGGTCACCGACGCCGCGATCCTCCTGGGCGCGCTGACGGGCGTGGACCCAAGAGATGACGCGACAAGGCCGAGCGAGGGTAAGGCCCACACGGACTACACACCCTTTCTGGATCGTGAGGGGCTGAAGGGGGCCCGTATCGGCGTGGCGCGCAACCACTTCGGACGCGATTCGCGGGTCGAGAGCGTCATGGAGGCCGCCATCGACGCGATGAAACGGCTCGGCGCGGAGGTCATCGACCCGGCCAACCTGGCACAGCCACCCGACCTGGACAGGCACGAGGGTACCGTGCTGTTCTACGACTTTCGCGTCGACCTCAACGCCTATCTGGCCGGGCTCGCGCCCGGTGTTGCCGTGCATTCGCTGGCAGAACTCATCGCGTTCAATGAGGAGCACGCGGCGACCGTCATGCCCTTCTTCGGCCAGGAGAGGATGATTCGGGCAGCGGAGGCCGCCGAGACACCCGAGGCCTACTTGGCCGCGCTGCTGGCTCGCCGGCGCCTCGCACAAGCGGAGGCTATCGACGCGACGCTCAACGAGCACCGCCTGGATGCCATCGTGGCGCCTTCAGGCGGGCCGGCGTGGCTGACGGACTGGGTCAACGGCGACAACTACCGCGGGGGTAGCCCCCCACCCGCCTCGCCGGCAGGCTACCCGGTGATCACCGTGCCCGCCGGTTTCATCCATGGACTCCCGGTCGGGATCTCATTCATCGGCACCGCCTATCAGGAGCCCACTCTGATCAGGCTCGCCTATGCCTTCGAGCAGGCGACCCACGTTCGGCGTCCGCCCCAGTATCTGCCGACGGTGAGTCTGGACCTTCAAGTAGAATAGCTCAGAAAAGGGTTCGTAGTAACCGACTCATCGGTTCCGCTTTCACCTTGTGAGTCGCCGGAACGGCCGAAGTCGTTACTACGAACCTGGGCAGAACCTTCCGGGTTGCTAACGTCGTCTGCGGCGCGCAACCCGGAAAGTAACCGAGGAGATACAGAATGAGAGAGATCACCCATCGCGTAGACTTCTGCGTCGTCGGGGGTGGGCTCGCCGGGATGTGCGCGGCGATCGCCGCCGCCCGTCACGGCGCGAAGGTTGCCCTGATCCAAGACCGTCCGGTGCTCGGCGGCAACGCCTCGTCCGAGGTACGGATGCACATCTGCGGCGCCCACGGCACAAACAACCGCGAGACCGGCATCGTCGAAGAGATCGAGCTCGAAAACCGCTATCGGAATCCCCTGCGCAACTACTCGATCTGGGACAGCGTGCTCTACGAGAAGGTGCGTTTCGAGCCCAACATCACGCTGCTTCTCAACTGCTCGTGCAACAGCCTGGAGATGGTGGGCGACCGGATCGCGTCGGTCAAGGGCTGGCAGCTCACGACCGAGACGTGGCATACGGTCGAGGCCGATCTCTTCGCCGACTGCTCCGGCGACAGCATCCTCGCCCCGCTAACCGGCGCCGCGTTCCGTATGGGTCGCGAGGCACGCGCCGAGTTCGACGAGGACATCGAGCCGGAGAACGCGGACCGCAAGACGATGGGCATGAGCTGTCTCATCCAGGCGCGCGACACTGGACGCCCCCAAGACTTCATCCCACCTGCGTGGGCCTATGTCTACGAGAGCGACGCAGACCTGCCGCATCGCGGGCACGATCTCCTCACCACCAACTACTGGTGGATCGAGCTGGGCGGCGAGCAGGATGCGATCCACGACACCGAGGAGATACGCGACAGGCTCCTCAAGGTGGCCTTTGGCGTGTGGGATCACCTCAAGAACCGGGGAAACCACGGGGCAGAGACCTGGGCGCTCGAGTGGATCGGCTTTCTGCCCGGGAAGCGCGAGAGCCGCCGCTACGAGGGTGACGTGATCCTGACGCAGAATGACGTCCGCGCGGAGGGCCGCTTCGACGACCTGGTCGCCTACGGCGGATGGACGATGGATGACCACCATCCCGGTGGCATCGACTGGGCGGGCGAGCCGACGATCTTCCATCCGGCCCCCTCCCCGTTCGGCATTCCCTATCGAACACTCTACTCGCGCTCGATCTCCAATCTCTTCGTCGCAGGACGCAACATCAGCGTCACCCACGCTGCGATGAGCGCGACTCGCGTGATGGCGACCTGCGCCGTCGTCGGCCAAGCAGCAGGCACGGCAGCAGCGATTGCGGTCCGCGAGCGGTCCTCGCCACGCGGCATCTACGAGGACTACATCGGCGAGCTGAAGCAGACGCTGATGGACGATGACTGCTATCTGCCCTGGAACACCCGGGCGATCCCTGAGGTCACGCGGTCGGCGCGGCTGACCGCCTCCGAGGGTGACCCTGAGCCGCTGCGCAACGGGCTCGATCGGCCGATCGGGGACGACGACAACGGGTGGACGGGGAAGTCTCGGGAGCATGGGTACGGTATGACTTCGGAGCGCCAACCCACGTGCAGCACGCCTCCGCTTCGTCTTCGACAGCGATCTGAACCGCCCGGAGAAGAACCAGCCGTCGAGCTATCCGAGGGATATCGAGCCCGTAGCCCCGCCGCAGACGCTTGTGCGCGCGTTCCGGGTCGAAGCGCTCCGAGGCCGATGGCCAATGGGTCGATGTCGCCGGGTGAAGAACAACCACCAGCGGCTGGTGAAACTGGACACGGACGTCCGTCGTCCGCCGTACGCTTTGTCCCCGAGGCAACCTGGGGCGCCGATCAAGCGCACCTCTTCGCGTGGGATATTGACGGCACCTAGACCTTGCGAAGGTTTCTGGACCTTCGCAAGGTTGGCGCGCGAGCAAGGTCGCTTGTCCAGTCAGGTTCGTCGACGCATGCCTCACGAAGGCCCGGAAGCCTAGAGAGGAGCAACTATGCACGCGCCGGCTACTACCACATATACAACCGCGGATGCAATCGCGAACTCATCTTCGTCGAAGCAGACAACTACACCTACTTCCTGCGTAAGGTCAAGGCCTATCTGCCGGGCCACCTTCGCAAGGTGAGGGAGCTTGGTGCACACCGTAACTGACCGCCCCCCTCCGTGTTATCACTATGGCATGGAAACTATGACAGCGTACTCCACCACCAACGAGGAGTTCCAGGGCCGGCTCACCTACGCGACGCTCATGCTCAAGGGCGTCTTGTCAGTTGGCAAGCTGCTGGTGACCAGCGCCGGACAGGTTCGAAAGCTCCGACAGACGAGCAGTGTCGAGGATCATTACCTCCGCCCGCCTCGCCGCTACGATCTACCGGCCTTCTCACCAAACATGCGCGTCCTGCGCAGCAAAGGGAAGTTTCTGCGCCCCACGCGGCACTGCAACAGCCGGGCGGAGGTGGTGGTCGCGCTCGCCCACGAGCTTGGCGCCTTCCGGAAGTCGGACCGCGACTTCGCCGAGGCCGCCTTCGGATTCGCCAAAGAGAAGATGGTCCTGGAGATCGCGCCGATCGCCGGCGTAGAGGCCTCGCTTGAGCGCGGAACGGGCACCTGCTTCGAGCTCATTGGTGTCTTCATCGCCCTGTGCCGCGCCGCAGGGATCAGGGCCCGCTACAAAATCTTCTCGACCAATATGATCGAGGCCTGGCGCGAGGCGACGATCGACGTCGACCCGCTGGTCAAGAAGTGGCACGATTCGCTGGGCTATTTCCTGCTTGAGGGAGAGGGAGAGGCCTTGATCGACGGCGAGTGGCAGGTCGCCCACGTCGGGCCGACCGCCGAGCGCCAGGCCGCTGCCGGGATCCCCATCAGCAGGCTCGGCGAGGACGCCATCGGCATTTGGTTCAATGCCCGACCCGGCACGATCATGCGGCTGGAGTCGCTCCCACCGGGATTGGCGACCGGGTCTTGGCTGCTTCACAGGATCGCGCCCGGGTCTATGGAGCGCATTAACGTCAACGTTCTGCGACAGATCTCGCTCGGACGCGATGTCATCGAGGCAGCAGGAGGTGTTGAAGCATACGATCGGAAAGCCAGGCAGGCGGCTGTACCGTAGATTGGACCCATCCGACCGATGGGTCCAATCCCAAATCTTGCGTCGCACAGGAAGGAAAGAGGACTAATGGAAGCTACCGAGGACCTCACACTAGGAACCAAGATCCGGGCGAGGAGCACCAGTTACCTGGTCTACCTCGTGATCTTCATGGGACTGGTGGCGGTGATGGATCAGTACATCTCCACCATCAAGACGACGGCTATTCCCTACATCATCGAGGCCTATGGTATCACCGCCTCCGATTTCTCCTGGTTGGAAGCCGTTTACCTGATCGCCACCTTCTTCATCTTCCTGCTGAATGGCCTCAACGACATGATCGGTAGAAGGCTGTCCATCCTGATCCTGGTTCTGCTGATGGGCATCTCGTGTATCGGCATTGTGCTTTACACGCCGACGCTGCCCATGTTCATGATCTTCTACACCATCGCGATGTTCACGACAGTCTCGAACATGTGGACCATCCCCATCAGCGAGGAATCGCCCGCGGAAAAGCGGGGCAAGTACGTTTCGCTGGTCTACGTCATCGGCCTGATCCCACTCCAGGCGCTCCTCCCACCGCTGCTGCTGAACGTCCTCAAGCTGGATTGGCGATGGATGTACGGCGTAATGTTCATCCTCATGCTGCCGATGCTGATTATGTGGCAGCGCATGAAGGAGACCCAACGCTACAACCTGATCAGGCGCCAGCGTCAGGACGGCACGCGAAAACGCCACCTCTTTGGCGTGGGCGTGATCGATCGCCGGGACCTGCGCTACATCGCGATCTCGTCCTCCATCTGGCTCTGCTGGCTGGTCTACTCCGTCCTCTACTACTGGGCCGGCTACTACTTCATGACGATCAAAGGCTACACGCTGGGGCAGTGGTCGCTGGTGCTCCTGGCTACGCTGGTGATGGCGATGACCGGCGGCTTTGCCGCCGGAACGATCATGGACAAGATCGGGCGAAAGCCGGCGCTCGTCGCCGGATGCGTGATCCTCTCGCTCTTCCTGATCGCGATGGCTTTCGCCAATGGCATCCTGCTGCCCATTGTGACGGCGATCACGGGTTTCTTCACCTCATTCACCTACACCTGGATCGTGGTCTACGTTCCTGAGGTCTTCCCCACCGAACGGCGTGGCGCGTGCATGGGCTGGACGACGACCGTCGCCCGCATCTCCTACGTCGCCGGACCGGCGTTGGCGGCTGTGTTGCTCAAGGCATCGCCGACGATGGAATGGTTCTGGGTGGCGGCAGCGGGTATCGTCCTGGTACCCATTGCCATCATTCTCGGGGTGAATCCCTACGAAACGAAGACCAAGGATCTGGACGAAATCGCCTTCGCGAGGTAACACAAGTAATGAAAACCTTTGGGGTCTGCCTCGTGGAGAAGGTACCTACACAACGAGGCAGACCCCAAAGGTCTCGGTGCAATTGAGGGCTCTCCCTCAAGCCTCCCACGTAGCATCCAAGTCCAGTGGGTACATCGGGCGGTTCACGCGCCGGTAGTCGAGCTGAGTGACGTCGCAATTGGTCACGCCCGGGCTGATGGCCAGAATCGAGTGCGGGCTGATCGCCTCCAGCGGCGCCGTGAGGTAACCGCGCTTGGGCACCACGATCTTGTACGCCAGGGGATCGATGCCCAGGCTGTGAAACTGCGCGGGCTCCACGTAGCTGTGGCGCTCGGCGGTGACGATCACGTCGACCCCACCCACGGTGAGCACGACCGTCTGACCCGCGTCGCGACACGGCGATGTGGGCTCGCGTATGCCGCCCCAGTAATACTCGCCATCGCTGATCAGCCGCACCCTACCGGTGACGTCGAGTGGGGTGCCGTGGCGCGTGTCCAGCTTCCCGCCCAGGGAGAGGCTGACCTCGGCGCCGACCCCGGCAGAGATACACGCCTCTACGGCTGACCGCATCCCAAATCGACGCGACCACCGGTATTGGAGGCGCCGTGTGCCAGGAGCGAGGCCAGCACCGCCGTGACGTCGGTGGTGCCGCCGGCACCGGGATTGTCGCCCGAGTCGGAGAGAAAGACGGTGGGCTCGGGAGCCGCCATAGCGGTCTCAACGGCTTGATCCACGGGATACGCCTCGGTGCCGAAATCGAAGTCGGCCCGTCGCTCCCAGAACATCGAGGCCAAACGGTCGGCCTCGGCCTGGGCCAACGTTGCGTCGCCGTCGGTCACGACCACAGCGACCACCCCGATATCGGGGACGTCAGCCCAACAATGGCCGTTCATCAGCGAGGCCGAGACGATCTCAGGACGGGCTTCCATCTCGGCGACGGCCTGCATCATCTCCCCCATCGTCCCGACAGAGGACCGGGCCTTCTCTCCCGGCAACAGGAACGGGATTTTGGCAAAGCCCATCGCCAGGCTACGATGCTCCTTCAGGATCTGTAGCAGCATCGCGGCTGCCTTTGCGCCCGTCTCGTAGGCATCGACGTGGGGCGCTGTGTGATAGGCGACCATCGCATTAACGGTCTTCGCCGTCTCGGCAACGATGTTAGCGTGCATATCCAGCGCAATGACGATGGGGACGTGCGAGCCAAGCCGCTGCCGCAGCTCGCGCAGCAGGACGTTCTCGCAGGTGTCGACCCCCTCGGCCCGCATCGCGCCATGCAGATAGAGGCAGACACCATC
The DNA here is from genome assembly GCA_963775195.1 of uncultured Chloroflexia bacterium. Classification (GTDB taxonomy): domain Bacteria; phylum Chloroflexota; class Anaerolineae; order B4-G1; family SLSP01; genus PWVB01. The sequence goes on along the minus strand of CAVZIC010000006.1, from coordinate 189,778 downwards.
CACCCCGTTCGCCTGTTCGACGATTCGCGTCTTGAGGGAACGGAACGTCTCCCGCTCGACGATGCCGCCCGGGCATGGCGTGTGCCGTGATGGTGGGGATGAGCGTGACGTCCTCGTGGGGTTGCAGGACGTCCACGATGCCGCCAAATGCACCGCGCCGTGCGGAGGGGATCAGTGTCTCCGGACCATAGCGAGGATGGAAATCCTCAAGTCGCGTCAGGAAGGGAGTGAAGGTGTTGGACTCGTGGCCGAAGCCACCCACAAGAACCTTCATCATAGCCTCACGCGGGCCAGAGCTGCGCGCCGCCGTCGACGCGCAGCACTTGGCCGCTGATGTAGGATGCCTGGTCGCTGACCAGGAAGGCCACGGTACGTGCGACCTCAATGGGCCACCCGTAACGCTCCAGTGAGCCCTCCGTCGCCTCGTTCAGACGAGCCTCGTTCAGACGAGCCTCGTCAATCGGTCGGCTGGCCAGGAAACGCGCTGTGACGATCTCACCGGGTGCGACCACGTTCACCAGGACGTTGTAAGGTCGCAGCATGGCAGCCAGGCAGCGAGAGTACTCGTGGACGGCAGCCTTGGCCGTGCTGTAGATGGCCTCGGCAGCATGACCCGACAGCCCCGCAACGCTGCCCACGGTGACGATCCACCCGGACCTCCGTGCCATCATTTCCGGCGCGACCTCACGACACGAGAGGATGCACGTCATCAGGTTGCGGTCCAGAACGACGCGGATATCGTCCAGCGAGATCGTCAGCGGATCGTTGCCCGCCGGCTTACCCGCGTTCTCGCCCATCGCCCCTTGCGCGCCGATATCGCCCCCGGCGCAGTTGACCAGGATGTCGATCGTGCCGAAGTGCGCCCGGATCTCGGCCACGACCCGCTTCACCTCGGCCTCGACCGTGAGGTCGGCCCAGACGGGCACGATCTCCGTGCCATGCTCATCGGCAATTTCCCGGGCAACCGCATCCAGCGACTCGGCCTCGCCGAAGGCGCGGGTTGAGGTCGGGGTTGTGCCGTGCACAGCCACCCGCGCCCCGAGGCTCGCAAGATGCGCCGCGATCACCCGCCCGATGCCTCGCGAGGACCCCGTCACCCAGGCCGTCCTGCCCATCAGCGGCTTTTCGTTCACGCTGCCCCTGCGCCTTCGCTACAGGACACCAAAGACGCGATAGATCTCATCGATCGGCATCCCGGCCGCCAACTGCTCCCGCTCCTCGTTCTCTTTCGCGAAGATGTCCTCGACGCGGAGTAGCACCTCGTCGACCAAGTCCTTGGGGATCAACTGTGCGCCATCGTTGTCGGCGAAAATGAAGTCCCCGGGGAATACGTTGACGTAGTGGGTCAGATGTCCCGGCAGATGAATGGGCACATTCACATCCGTCACGATCCACCCGCCAAAGGCATTGGGCCGAGTGCCGAAGCTGAACATCGGGAAGTCCGCCATCTTCAGGACGTACTGCGTATCCCGGCAGTTACCCGCCAACAGCATCCCACGGCAGCCGTGGGCGTAGGCGACCTGGCAACTCATCTCGCCGAAGTGCGCGGGCTGCATATCGCCGCCGCAGTCGAAGCACAGCACCGACCCCGGCTCGCTCTCGGCCACGGCACGCATCATGCGCTTCTGCGGATGGCCGCCCTGGGCCTCCCACTTGGCTTGCTCCGCCTCCCACTCCTCCTTGGTGAGCTTGCGCTCCACCATCGAGTGCAGCTTGACGGGCAGCGCCCGGCCGACCAACTGCATCCCCTGGCGCAGCGCCTTGAATTGCGACGAGAAGACCGTGTCCCGCACGCCCAGGCTGTTGAGCGAGTCAGAAACGCTCCCCCCGTAGCCCGCGTGCCTGAATCGCGCGATACGCTCCAGGTCGGTGATCTCCAGATGACGAATGTTGTCCTTGTCCCAGTTGAACTCTGACATAGTTCGGCTCCTCCTAAGAGTGGTGTTGGCCATAGCATACAGCAATCAGCCTACAGCACTATTCCCCGGTGATCGCAAGGCCTACGCATCTCAGTCGCTATATCTTCCGGGGACGTCCTCAACTGCCTCGATGACCGACTCGGGGTTTGGGAATGGGATCCGATGGAGTTGGCCGTCAGAGCAAGAGAATCGGCGGAGAAGATCCTATCACCCGAATTCGAGGTGGAGTAGTGCCGTGAGCACCATGTGAGTGATCAAGAACGCGCGTTGCCGGCAGCCAACGTGAGGCTGAGTTGCCGCGCCAAGACGGACAACCCATCACTGTTGCCTGACGATGTCGACAGAGATCTCCACCGCCGAGGTCGTCCCTCTGTTCTCAAGCCAGTGCGTGGTGTTCGCATCCTCGGGCCAGCCCACTCCCGGACCATACTCCTTGGCCACTCCATCCCGATAATCAGTGATCGTTCCTTGCAGTATGTAGACCATGCCCGGCCTGTCTCTATGGTCGTGAACCGGGCCGAAGACGCCGCCAGGTTCGATGGTCACCATTCGCATTCGAAGTTGGCGCCCTGCCATGCCCTCGATTTCAGGGCCGAGGTCAAGCGCTGCTAACAGCTTCACCGTAACACCCTTCGTCTCAGGTGCCGCCTGTTCGTTTCCCATCTCCGTCTCCTTGTATCTCAGTCTGGCAACCAAGCTCCAACAGTAGGGATGACCGCCGAGGGACCTGGCCTTGTAGTGTGGCTGACCCAGAACAGACAGGAAAGCGTCCCTTGGCGGCGAGGCATCCGGGGCACGATCGGGTCAGTGTAGTAATCTTACAGTGACCGCTGTTCCCGTCAATGGGGCACCATGACAGTGACGTGACCTTAGCGCGCAACGATGCTTGCCCGTTGGAGGCGAGAGTCCACTCCCGTCTGGGGCAATCCGTCAGGACTCTTACACGTGAGAGTGATAGACAGCCCTGGACTTGCCCCTTTTCTTTGGTGGACACCAGATCATCATCTGCGCTTTGCCCCTGAGACGACGCGCGCCCCTCCGGCCTCCGAACACGACGTTTGCCAAATCGGGCCGGTTGACTATGATCCCAGTTACGGTGTCCGTCGCATTACTGACCAAGCGCTCCGGAGATTCTCGGGGCAACCGTGACCCGCAGGTGGGCCCGGGGCTGCACATAGCCCGAACGGTCGTGCTCTCCTGGCTCAAGTGCCACCGAAGAAGGGGGACATATGGATCCGGCTGCTCAGAACCGACGTCGCATTACCATGCTGCTCTTGGGTTTCGGTGGTGGCCTCATCACGGTCGGATTGCTCGTGACACCACCGCGCGATGTTATCGCGGGCCTGTGGACGATCTTCACCTCACCCGGCATCCTGATCACCGACTATGTGGCTCTCGCGAACCTCGGGGCTGCCTTGGTGAATGCCGGCCTCGTCACGCTGATCGCGCTGGCAATTCCTTGGGTCATTGGGGCTAAGTTCACAGGCTACCTCCTCGCCGGCGCCTTCACGATGATGGGGTTCGCCTTCTTCGGCAAGAATCCTCTGAACACCCTTCCCATATTCGGGGGAATCTATCTCTACGGGGTTGTGGCCGGGCGTGAACAGGCCGATCTACTGGCCCCCTATCTCTTCGGAACCACGCTGGGGCCCTTGGTCGGACAGGTGGCCTTCGGGTTTGACTTCGGACTCGCCGGCCTATTCGGCGCCGTTGCCGCGGGGCTGCTCGGCGGCTTCCTCCTCGCGGCGCTTATGGGACACATCTACAGTATCCATCTCGGGTACAATCTCTACAACACCGGGACGACCGGCGGTTTTGTGGGAATGGTGGCCTATATGATGATGCGCGGCTTCGGCCTCGAGATCACGCCGGCCTTCTACTGGTCGACCCAGCACACTCAGTTTCTGGCGATTCTGGCCCTCGTGGTCTGCTTTGTTCTCATCGTGTTAGGTGTCATCTGGGGCGCCAACTGGTCTTCGTACCGGAAGATCGGCGACGAGACGGGGAAGCTCTCCACCGACTTCGTCGAGATCGCAGGCCTCCCGACCACGCTGGTCAACATGGGCCTTGTGGGGCTTCTGGGTCTCGCCTACATCCTGATGGTCGGCGGCGATGTCAACGGCGCCACGCTGGCAGGCGTGCTGACGATCGTTGCCTTTGGTGCGCTGGGCAAGCACCTCCGCAATATCCTCCCAATCATGCTGGGCGTGTACCTGATGTGCATACCCAAGGTCTGGACCCACGCTGAGCCGGGCCCGCTGCTGGCCGCGCTTTTCTGCACCACGCTTGCGCCGGTCGCCGGTCAGTTCGGCTTCTTCGCCGGGCTGGTCGTCGGGGCGGTGCACCTCCCGATGGTGATGCACGTGGGCAGCCTGCACGGCTACATGAACCTCTACAACAACGGGTTCGCCGGCGGCCTGGCGATGCTCGTCGTGATCGGCCTTGTCAAAGGAATCCGACCCCAGATACTGGATATGCATCGCCCGTGGTATCTGCTGAAGGGACCGGGGATCAACAGCGCAGAGGTCGAGCTACAGACCCGCGGGTGATTCCGCCGAATGGCCGGACCTGCTGCGGAACAATCCCTTTCGAGCGCTCCCAGCAACGCTTCTGGCCTTAGTCCACCCTCCAACGCCGCCTGTACACCAGCAGACTGAGCGGCGCCCCTTCTCTGCGGCAGAGGCGAAGGCATGGCGGAGGCCCCCCGGCAAGGAGGGCCGGGCACGCTCAGATCCTTGAGGTCCAGTCGGGAGTAGCGTACTTGTCGACGAGCAGCGTCTCGACGTGGACGCGCTCCTCCGGCGTGAGCGGGCCGGGAAGCAGCGTGAGGTTGAGCGCCTCACGCAGTCCCACCAGAAGCGCCTCGGCAGCCTCGTCCCACGAGACAACGCGCCCGAGTGCGTCGTAGAGCGTCAGGGCGTGCGATCGGATTCGGTCGGGGTCGGGCCGGTCGGCGAGGTAGCGGCTGATGTCGCCGATGTCACCCGTGAGCGGCAGCGACCCGTGCTGGAGAATCCCGCCGCGGACGCGCATCTGCGCGCTTCCCACGAGCTTCCGCCCCTCGATGGTCACCTCGTAGGCCGAAGGAATCTCAAAGCAGACCGGTGTCCGCCCGTGAGGTCGCCGCGGATCGGACTCAGGGTCGCTCGTCTCAACCCCTTTACCCTCACCTCTGCTCCCCTCCGCCTCTGCATCCGTCAGCCCAACCCGCTCCAGCGCGCGCAGCAGCGCGCCACTGACGCCACGATAGCTCTCGGCAATGCTGCCGACGAAGCGGGGCTCGCGGTCGACCGCTGCGATGGTGTAGGTGAGCTCGTCACGGTTGAGGACCGCCGTTCCCCCGGTCATGCGGCGCACCAGGTCAATGCCGTCCCGCCGCAGTGCGGCGACGTCGGCGTCGGCGCAGGGTTGCCCCCGCCCCAGTGTCATCGCCGGCGGCGCCCAGCCGTACAGCCTGACGGTCGGCGGAGCAGTCCGGTTGGCCACCGCCCGCAGCACCGCCTCATCGATCGCCATGTTGAGCGCGCCCGGTCGGGGATGCGGTTCCAGCAGCAATCGCCATGTCGCGTGAGGGACCATCACGGCATCACGACGTCATCCTTGATCGTCGCCCACACGTCGTCACTGACCCAGGGGATCGCGCCATCGGCCGAACGCTCGCCCACCACGCGATAGCCGATCGTCCAGCCGTCGTCGCGCAGGATCGGCAGTAACACCCAGCCGGCCACCCGTGGATCGTTGAGTTCGATGAGATAGACCGGGTGCTCGCGAAGGTGAGGCTCGGCTTCTTTCCACGTGAGATAGTAGGGTTCAGGCCCGGGCGGATCGAAAGAGCCGTCCGGGACATAGACCACGGTCAGTTCGGGATGCAGATCCTCGGCCCAAGAGATATAGCGTAGCACCCACGTCTGCACAAAACCGTCCGTCGCGGTCGGCGGCGTGAGCAGCCACGCATCGTCCTCGAACTGCGGCAGCAGCTCCCGCGCCCAGGCGTGCCAGTCGGTCTTCGCGCTCTGGTCGGCGAGCGGGTAGTTGTTCGCCATCACCAGGCCAAAGCCGACCGCCACCAATGCCAGTGAGATCCCTCGCGCGGCGGGCACAAGTCGGGGACGCCATGCCACCACACCCGCGCGCAGCCGGCGCCAGCCCATCTGCGCCCCCACCCCAATGAGGGGAGCGAAGAACAGAAAAACCGGGGTCATGAAGTCGCTCCAGTCGACCACGGCGTAGGTCGAGACGAAGAACCACGCGCCCGCAAGCCCCAACAGACACGTCATCGCCACCCGGAGGCTCTTCCGCAGCAGCCCGTAAGCGCCGATCCCCCCGACCATCACCCCGATCGGCCAGAACTGCAGCATCAACTGGTATCCGGAGTCGGCCCACCGTTGCAGCCAGTACTTGGGCGGGAGTCCGAAGGAGATTCCCCACCACCGCTTGCCAAGCCAGAAGTCCACCACCCCTTGCCAATCGCCGGCACCGGGGCAGAAGTTGCAGAACTTGGCGGGCGGCTGGGCGAAGGCACGCGCCGGGACCCACAGATACTGGAGCCCGACGAAGGCGACGATGCCCAGGGTGAGGGCCAGGCGCTTGGGCCGGAAGAACGCACGCGTGTCCGTCGAAAGGACGGCCCACAGCCACATCGGCAGAAGCACGATCGCGGGAACGTTGACGCCAAAGGCCAACGCATAGAGCGTGACGGCGGCGAGATAGGCACCTAGGCGCTTGGTCTCCATATAGGTCAGGAGTGCGAGCCAGGTGCCCGCGATCAAGGTATTATAGAGTGGATACAGCTCGCTGTAGGTGGCCTGGTACCAGAACCGCACTGCCAGCGCCAACGATAGCGCTCCCAGCGTCGCCGCAGCCACAGACCGGGTTAGCCGGTAGGTGATCCGTTGGATCAGCACCACGGTGACCACAGAGGTGACCGCGCTCATAAGGTTGAGGCGGAAGGCAGGGTTGCCGAAGGGCAGACCGTGAACGAAGAGCGCGCCTAGCCAGGTATAGAAGGGATATCCTGGCGGGTGCGAAACCCCCATGACCAGGGTCGTGATCTGATACTGGATCGAATCGAGATAGGGTCCCACACCCGGGTGAAGGGTGCGGACGTAAAGCACGGCTGTAAGCACCGCAAGCAGCCCGCCGGTGACCAGAAGGCTGCGGCGGGTGCGCTGGTTCAGGCCCACGGGATTCATCATCGCGGCGGGAATCCGGCTAGGGGTCGGCTAAGCAGATTCGTAGTAGCCGATTCGTCGGTTCTGCTCCCGCCCAGTCTGGTGGGCGCGCCTTCTGAGGCACCGGAACGACTGAAGTCGTTACTACCAACCTCAACCATCTTCTCAACTGACCACTAGAGCGTTGCTTTGTCCCCGCGTCCGGGCACGATGACTCGACCGTAGCCAAGATCCTTCAGCCCGTCCGCCAGGGCCTTGGCCGGCTCGGGATCGCCGTGGACCACAAAAGCCGTCTTGACCGTTGACGCCCGGGGCGCGGCCCACGAGAGAAGGTCATCCCGGTCCGCGTGCGCGCTGTAGCCGTAGAACGTGTGCACCTCGGCCCGCAGGGCGTACTCATCGCCGAAGATCCGGACTCGCTCGGCACCATCGGCAATACGCCGCCCCAAAGTGTACGGCGCCTGCCATCCCGTGATCAGTACTGCGTTGCGCGGATCCTCGATCGCGTGCAGGAGATGATGCTGGACGCGCCCGGCCTCCGCCATCCCGGAGGCGCTGATGATGATGAGCGGGTTCTTGGCATCGTTGAGCGATTTCGACTCCTCCACGCTTCGCACATAGCGCAGGCGGTAGAAACCGAAGGGGTCCTGGTCTCCGCTCTCCGCGAGAAAGTCGCGGGTCTCGCGGTCGTAACACTCCGGGTGCATGCGGAAGACCTCGGTCACGTTCACGGCCAACGGGCTGTCCACGTAGATTGGCACCTCGGGGATCCGTCCCTCGTGTGTGAGTTGGTGCAGGTGGTAGACGAGCTCCTGCGTCCGCCCCACCGCGAAAGCAGGGATGACGATGCGCCCGCCGCGATCGACCACGTCGTTGACGACCTTCGCCAGGTCGCGCTTGATGTCCTCAAGCGGTGGGTGCTCGCGATCGCCGTAAGTGCTCTCGATCATCAAGGCATCCGCAGGCGGCATCGGTGTGGGGTCGCGAACGATGGGCAGATCCGGCTGCCCAAGGTCGCCGGTGAACACCAGTCGCACCACTTTATCGTGCTCGACCGACTCCACGAGGACGATCGCCGACCCGAGAATGTGTCCGGCGTCGAGCAGAGTCACGTGGATCCCGCGGGCGACCTGCGTCGGGCGATCGTAGCCGATCCCGACGAAGTAACGCAGCGAGCGCAGCGCGTCCTCCTCCGTGTAGAGAGGCTCGACGGGCGGCTCACCTTTCTTCGCACGACGCTTGTTGACGTACGCCACGTCGTACTCGTGGATCCGCCCGGAATCCGGCAGCATCGAGCCGCAGAGGTCACGGGTCGCGTGGGTCGTGTAGATCGGCCCATCGTACCCGGCCTTGACGAGCGTAGGTAGGTTGCCCGAGTGATCGATGTGCGCATGGGAGAGGATCACGGCGTCGAGGCGCCGTACGTCGACCGGGAGATTGCGGTTGCGGTCGTAGGTCTCCTGCCGCTTGCCCTGGTACAGCCCGCAGTCCAGCAGGATGTTGGTCCGGTTGGTGCGAATGAGATACGTCGACCCGGTGACGGTGCCGACGCCCCCCAGGAACGTGATCTTCATCTGGACTCTTGCCCTCTCAGTCTAGCACCAGTTGCAGCAGATCCGGCCCATAGGTCTTCTGACGCCAAGGGCCGATCCCGGGCACCTCCAGCAGCGACGCAGCATCCTGTGGCGGATGCTTCGCCAGGTCCCACAAGGCAGCGTTCGGCAGAATCACGTCGGAGTCTACCCCTCGGAGCTTTGCGACATCTTTGCGCCAGGCTTTCAGTGCGGTGAAGCGCTCGACTACTTCATCGGGTAGCCGATGGTTGTGCGGCTCTTCCGGCAACTCGGGAAGGTTCGTCGAGCTAAGCACCTTGAGGATGTCGGCACCAAAACGCCGGATCTGTCCGGGCGTGAGTCCGGCGGCTGCCAGCTCCTCACGGCTGTGAGGCTGGATGTGGGCCACCCGCATCAAGCGCCGGTTTGACATGACCATCACAGGCGGGCGATCCAGGTCACGAGCGGCGCGCTCGCGCCACTCAAAGAGCTGGAAAAGCCGCCGCCGATCGTTGTGAGAGAGACTGTGAAGACCCTTCAACCGCCAAAAATGCTTGGCGACATTGTCGTCCGGCGGGACCTCCACCGTTGCCGTGAGGTACTCGAAGATTTCCTGAGCCTCGTCCCATCGTCCGGTCCTCTCCAACTCGGCCTTCTGGATCTCCCGAAGCGGCAGGAGATAGTAGCTATCCATCCACGCGTAGGTCAGTGCTTCCGGATCCAGGGGACGCTTGCCCCAATTGTATCGCTGGAACCTCTTGTTGGCCTGCACGCCGAAGTACGTGCTCATGATATCTGCCAGGCCGACCTTCGGCCAGCCCAGGACTCTCGCCGCCCACATCGTGTCGAAGATAGCGCTTATCTCGAACCCGAAGTCGCGGCGCAGCACGATGAAATCGTAGTCAACGGCGTGGAACACCTTCTCGACGTCGTCAGTCTCGAAGAAGGGCGCCAACGGCGCCAGAGTGTCCAACGCGAGAGGATCGACCAGGTAGTTCGCCCCGGGCACCGATATCTGGATCAGGCAAACCTGCTCACGGTAAGCGTAGAGACTGTTTGCCTCCGTATCCACCGCCGCGCGCGTCTGCGACATCAGAGTCTCGGCCAACGCCGCCAGCGCCTGCGGGGTGTCTACGACCTCCAGGGCGCATACCTCGGGTGACGGAATGCCTTCGCCAACGGTTCGGTTCGTATCAGAATCCATGCCGCCCATTATGCCCCAGCAAGCCCGATTGTCAAAGCTTCACGCCTCCTCTGGCTCGGGGTGCCGGTCGCCTACGGCGAACGCTTCGCCATCTCGGAACCGGAGCGCCAGAAACAGGCCGGGCGTGATGTCGCGCGCCGAAGTAAGGACGGCGGCGGTCGCACGATCCCGAACGATCGCATACCCCCGCGTCAGGACAGCGTCAGGGTTCAGGGAGACTAGGCGTGCGTGAAGCCCATCGACCTGGCGCCGCGCGATCTGGAGACGATAGCGAAAGGCGCCTTCGAGCCGCGTGGACAGATCGTCCACCCTCTGACGTGCCCCGGTGATCCGTGCCATCGGCGAGAGGTACTGGATGGCCCGCAGCACACCGTCAACCCGCTCGCGCCGTGCATCGAGTTGCCGGGCCATCGCCCGCGCCAGACGCGCACGCGACTGCCACAGCGCAGCCTCGAGTTCGGACATCTCGGGCGTCGAGACCTCCGCAGCGGCGGACGGTGTGGGCGCTCGCCGGTCGGCCGCGAAGTCGGCGAGGGTGAAGTCGGTTTCGTGCCCGACGCCCGAGACGACGGGCAATCGCGAGGCCGCAATGGCGCGGGCCACCCGTTCGTCATTGAAGGCCCACAAGTCCTCCAGCGAGCCGCCGCCCCGCACGACCAGAATAACGTCGACGTCGTCACGAGCGTTGAGCCGCGCGAGCGCCGCCACGATTTGCGGCGGCGCCATTTCCCCCTGGACGAGGGTGGGCGACAGCAACACGCGCGCAAGGGGATAACGGCGGCTCAGGACGTGGAGCACGTCGCGCAGCGCCGCAGCCGTCGGCGAGGTCACCACACCGATGCACGTCGGGAACGCAGGCAACGAGCGCTTTCTCGCCTCATCGAAGAGACCCTCCGACTCCAGCTGCGCCTTCAGGCGTTCGTACTCCTGGTAGAGCGAACCGCGGCCTGCAGGCTGGACGTAGTCGACGTAGATCTGATAGCGTCCGCTCTGTTCGTAGAGGCCGATCCGCCCATGTGCCAGCACCTGATCGCCGGAGCGAGGCAGGTAAGTCATCCCCTGAGCCTGACTCCGCCAGATCACACCGCCGATCTGAGCGCCGGCATCCTTGAGCGTGAGATAGACGTGGCCTGAGGAGGCCCGTGACAGATTGGAGACCTCTCCCTCGATCCACAGATCCTGGAAGACCGGCTCCCGCTCGATCAGCGTGCGTATCCGGCTCGTGACCTCACTCACGGTGAGCGGGCGATCTGGCTGCGCGAACAGGTTCAGTTGGTCCCACATATCACCGCCATCTTACTTCACACGGCGGGATTGGAAAGCGGAAATCCGCAGTGCCGGGCACTCGATAGCAGCCGCCTCTCCCACGGCGACCGGAGTCTCTGCAGTGCCTGGCACTTGGGGTGACGGGTCCCGCGGTCGCCGCTCTCGACATCCCAGGTGCCGGGCACTTTCGGCAGTGCCCGGCACTGAGACCCTAGCGCACGACCAGCGGCAGGTACAGCGTGTTGCCGGAGAGGAACTCGGCGCCCAGCGACACGGTCGAGGCCATCGCCCACCGGCCACTGGCGTCGCGCAGCCAGGCCGCGGTCCCGACCGCCGTCGACTCGACGCCGTTCGCTGCGTCCACCTCGAAGCTCACTTGCCCACTCGCCCCTGCCGCGAGCGTGCCCAGCGCCCAGGTGAGCTGCCCGCCGACCGGCGTGGCGCCTCCCGTCGCGCTCACGAAGGTCGTGAGCGCCGGCACCGTTGTCGTCAACACCAGCCCGCTCGCCGGCTCCGCGCCGGTCACGGTGTAGGTGATCGTGTACGTGATCCGATCTCCGTTGTGGAGGACCGCGGGCGTCCCCTTGAGCGCCAGACCCAGCCCGTGCCCCACCAGCCACTGCGAGCTCTCGTAGGTGCCGTCGCCGTCTGCGTCGATCTCGAGCCGCACCCGGGTGGTGTTGAGCGCATCCCAGTCCTCGGGCGTCAGGCGGTGCGCGTCGCCAGCACCGAGCGCGATCCCGGTCCAGCAGAACTCGGCGGGCACGAAGTCGGCGGTCATACCGCCAAGGCAGACGTCATAGCTGCCGCCGCTGCCGCCTTCGAGGAGCAGGCTCCCGGCGCCGCCGCCAAGATCGACCGTCAGCGGTTGCCCGGCGCCCGCATCGACACCCATCACCCTGGCGCTCCGCTCCTGGTCCCCGCCCCCAAGCGTGAGCGTGACCGTCATCGGTTTGCTGCCGGCAGTGGTCGAGATGGCCACCGGCCCCCCCGCGCTGACTTCTGCAGCCTGCAGGCCACCTGCGTCGCCGCCGACACTGGCGGTAAAGGTGACCGCATCCACCTCACCCGCAGCCAGCGGCACCCCCGCCAGCGCGACCGACCCGCCGTCGCCCGGGTAGACCGTCGCGTCCCACGCGCCCGCGCCCGTGCCGCGGACGCGGAGCGTGACCTGCCCGGGCTCGACGATCTGGAAGCTGTCGATCGGCGCCGGCTCAGACTCGAAGTCGACGATCGGCTCAACCGTGGTGCTCGTCCGGATGTACTCGCCGGTCTCGTCGTAGCCGACGAAGCCGCCCTGAGCATCCGTCACGGAGAAGCTCCCGGCGCCGCTCGCGCCAAAGATCGCCGCCGTCCAATCGGAGGGGATCGTGTTGAGGCCGGCGACGGCTGCGCGGGGCAGCATGAACATGACATTGTCGGGGTCGGGCCAGACGTCGCCATAGGTGCCATAGGACCAGGAGTCGTCGTCGGCGATGATCGCCCGCTGCATCGCCTGGTCGCCATCAATCATGTAGGACCAGTTGTTGTCGTAGATGCGGATCAGGTTGCCCTCCACCGCGTAGGGGTTGACGCAGTGCCCCCGCGCCCCCGCGGGATTGTCGTCATCGCGAATGCAGACCATGACCCGCTCGCCGTCGGCAAGCGCATCGGCGACGCGCTCGCGCACGCTGTCCGGCCCGCCGATCGCGTAGGCGGCCTTCTCGACGCCCTTCGCCAACTGCGCCTCGAGCGACTTCTGGCGCCACTGCCGTGCGCGGATCTCGTCCGCCAGCGTGGCTGTACCGAAGGTCAGGCTCGCCGGCACATCCGCCCCGGCGGCAAACGTGCTCGGGGCGAGCCCCGACAGCCAGTCCATCGTCAGGTATGAGAAGCCGTAACAGTCTCCGCCATCGGCCACGTCGCGCGTGGAGTCATAGAAGGCCCTCGCGGTGGGGCGCCGGACCATGTCGATCGGGCACCCCCACTCACACGGCCACAGCCGCCACGGCATGAGTGGGTTGGGCAGCGGGCACATGTTGACGGAACAGCTCCCAAAGGCGCGCTCGAAGATCGACCAGCTCATGTTGGCTGCCGGCGTGGAGAAGTTGTCGAACCCCATACCCCAGCGCACCGGGAAGGGCTGCGCCACGACCTGGAAGTTGGCAGCGGAGCAGCCCGTGCCGTGGGCGGTCTCGACGCAGATCGGCCCGCTGCCGGTCGGCGTGCCCACGCCGATGACCGCCTCGATGCGCGAGTCGTTCACCACGTGGCTCAGCGTGGGCTCCATCGGCGTGCCGTTGAACCGCGCGACCCCTCCGGAGAGCCCGGTGCCGGTGATGATCACCGTGGTGCCCGGCACGAGCTGCAGCGATGGGCCGGCCGCGCCCGCGCCGGCGAAGCCGGTAGTCGGGCTAAAGGTCGCCGTACTCGGCGGGATGTGCACCACCGTCTGGTCGCTGCAGGCATAGGCGCTCACATTCCCCGCATTGTCCTCGGCGCGGACGCGGAAGGCGTAGGTGTGATTGTTCTGCGCGCCGGTATAGAGGTGCGAGGTGGTGGTCAGATTCGTGTACCAGTCCGTCCAGATGCCCACATCCACATCCTGCACCTGCAGGTCATAGCTGGCCACATCGCTCGTGGCGTCGCTGTAGGCCCAGTTGACGGTGAACGTCGAGGCGGTCGCCTCAGCCGGGCTGTTGATCCAGCAGCCGGTCGGGGCCGTGACGTCGACCATGAAGGGCCCCCAGTGCGTGGCGCCGGCAGCCCAGTTGCCCGCCCGGTCGCCGGTGCGCACGTGGAAGTACCAAGTGGCGCCGTCAGCCAGCGCGGCACTTGTGGCGGTCGCAGCCTCCGTATCCCGCGTCGTGTCGGGCGTGGAGGTCGTCGCGGTGTTCCAGAGGTAGCTGTACCCGAAGATCCCGCTGCCGAGATCCTCCGCCCCCGTCCACGAGATCTGGATGGTGTTGTCGCGCGACCAGACGCCCACGGTGTGGCTGGAGGTGTAGCCCGTCGGGTTGGTGGGCGGGGCCGTGTCGACACAGTAGGGCCCGTCATAGGTCGCAGCCTCTGCCCAGTTACCCGCCGCGTCTCGCGTCCGGACGTAGATATACCACATGCCGTCAGCCAGCGCCGCGCTCGTGCCCTCCGATGTCCAGGTGTCCAGGATCGTGTCCGGGAGGGTGTAGCCTGTGCCAAAGGCGAAGGAGTAGCCGCCCAGCCCGCTCGTCGCGTCGGCGGCGCCGTCCCAGTCCACCCAGATCGTATCGTCGTCCAGGCATCCGCCGCCGGGCCAGTGGCTGCTATCGGGGAAGCTGGTGGGGTTGGTGGGCGGCGTCGTGTCGATCTTGACCAGGTAGTCGGCGCTCGTGCCGACGTTGCCCTCCATGTCGGCGATGCGGAACTGGATGGCGTTCCCCGCGTAGCTGGGGCCGGGTCCCGAATCCTGGCCGAAATTGACCTGCGCGATGCTGATCGTCTGCGGAGCGGTGGTGTTGCTCGTGCCGGTGCACGCGGCCTTGTCCCACGCGCTCCAGACGCCGCCGGCGCCCAGATAGCGGTATTCGGCGCTATCGACGTCCAGCCCCGAATAGGTATCCTGCACCACGACGCTGGCGTCCACCTTCTGGGTGTCCGAGATCCAGCCGCTGGGCGCAAAGGAGGTCCACCCGCTCGGCGGCGCGCCGTCGCCGCGGGTCCAGACGTGCACGCTGCCCGTGCCATACTTGGCTGCGACCAGGTCGAGCAACCCGTCATTGTCGACCTCGGTCAGCGCCACTGCGTAGTATCGCCCGGTGGTGGGCAGCCCCGTCGAGAGCGCGGTCCACGCGGCGCCGCCATTGCCGGTCCACGCCCGCAGGCCGTTATCCGTATACCGCCCCGCCACAAGGTCGAGCCACCCGTCGTTGTTCAGATCACCCAGCGCGACATCGGCATAGGTGTTGGTGGTGTCGGGCCTGGCCAGCGCCGTCCAGGCATAGACCCCGTCGCCGGACCAGGCCCACACTCCGGCGCCGTCCTCGGTGGCGACAAGGTCCGGTCGGGCGTCGCCGTTCACGTCACCCACGGCGACGGACAGGAACGTGCCCGAGGCCCGGGGCGTCGTCCGGGCGGTCCAGGCTCCCAGACCATTGCCCTCATACACCCCGATGCCCACGTCTTTGCCCCCCGCGACGATGTCCGGGTCGCCATCGCGGTTCAGATCGGCGATGGCGACGCTCGTGTAGTCTCCGCCGGCGGGCAAGCCACCTGAGGCCTCCCCCCATCCGGCGGTCGAGATCGACTCGAATCCCACCGACATCCAGACCCGCGTCCCCTCGTCGCCGGTTGCGGCGAAGTCCAGATAGCCGTCGTGGTCCAGGTCGGCCATCGCGATGTCGGTAAAGGTGCCGGTGGTAGGCAGCTTGTCCGAGACCTCGACCCAGGCGCCATCGGTGAATGCCCAGGCGCGCAAGCCCAGGCCGGCCCCGCTTCCGGCGACCACATCGGGCCAGCCGTTGTGGTCGATATCGCCCCAGGCGATCCCATCATAGGTGCCGGTCGTCGGCAGATCGGGGCTCGTCCAGCCGGCGACCTCATCCCAACCGTTGCCGCCGTCGCCTGTCCAGAGTTGAATGCCGGTTCCGACGCCGGCGGCCACCACGTCGCTCAGCCCGTCGTGATTCCAGTCGCCCGCATCGACCCCCTGATAGGCGCCGGTCGCGGTGGGCGAGACGATCTGGTTCCAGTCGGCCGGCCCGTCGGGCGTGCCGGCGTCGACCCAGGCCGCCACCCCCTTGGTGCTATACCCGGCGGCAAGGTCGAGGATGCCGTCCTCGTCCCAGTCGCCCATCGCCAGGCCCCAGTGGTCCTCGGCAGCGGGAAGCCCGCTCGACGCAGCGCTCCACGAGCCACCGCCGTCGCCCGTCCAGACCCCCACCCCGCTGCCGGCCGTAGTCGCGGCGATGTCGATGTCGCCGTCGTGGTCCAAATCGCCCAGCGCCACGTCCCAGACGTCCGTGGTGCTGGGGAGCCCGGTGCTCATCGTGACCCAGCTCCAGACCAACCCACCGCTGCAGCCCCACGCCCTGACGCCGACGCCCTCGCCGCCCGCCACCACGTCCAGGATGCCGTCGTGGTCCAGGTCAGCCAGCGCCACCCCGTAACGATTCAGTGTAGTCGGGAGCCCGGTCGACCGCTCGGTCCAGGTCCCACCGCCGGTGTTCCGCCAGGCGTGGACGCCCGCAGCGTACGCCGTCGCCACCAGGTCCACCCGCCCGTCGCGGTCCACATCCCCCAGCGCCAGATCGGTGGCAATGCCCACGGTCGGCAGACCGGTGGACGCCAGCGTCCAGCCAAAGGCGCCGTCGCCGGTCCAGACGCCCACACCCTCTCCCAAGCCGCCGGCGCCGCCACCGCCGCTGCCGGCGGCGATGTCCAGGTTGCCGTCGCCGTTCACGTCGCCGATGGCCACGCTCGCGACGATGCCGGTAGCTAACGGTGAGGTCTTCTCGGACCACCCGCCGGCCCCATCCCCGGCCCAGACGTGGACGCCACTGCCGTTCTCGGCCCCAACGAGATCGAGGTCGCCGTCATTATCCAGGTCGCCCAACGCCAGGCCATAGTAGCCCCCGGTGGCAACCACAGTCCCCAGCGACGTCCACTTCCCGGCGCCGTCGCCCGCGGCGACCCCGATGCCCGCGGCCATCGTGCCGCCGACCAGATCTAGAAACCCATCCCGGTTCACGTCGCCCTGCACCAGGCTCACGAACGAGCCGCTCGCCGCGGGCGGGTCGATCTCCGACCAGGCTATCGTGTTGGTAGCCAACAGCGCGTCAGGCCGGGCGGCGCCCACGATCAACGCCAGGAGCAGCACCACCGCCCCCAGAGCGCCGGTCTGCCTGGACCGCGGGCGACTCGCCCGCTCTGCCGCCGTTGGGACCGCGGACCTCTCGCCCGCTTCGCCTCCGCCAATCTTGCCCTCGACCCTGCTCTCCATTGCGTGCCTCCTGCTGTATGCCGCCGGGCGACGCTCGTCGCCGCGGCTCACCTGAGACCTTGTCGCTCTGTGGCAATCTTGGGGGCCCAACGCTCGACGAAGGCCCTGACGTCGTTGAGATCGTGGAGCATGACCGAAGCACCGGACCGAACATGGTGCGCCCAAATCTCGGGCGCGACCTGCCCCGGCTTCCAGGAAACCCGAATGATGAACGATTCGCGCTGCGTCGTTTCCGTGTCCACAGAAAACTGCCACCTCACCTGGTGGCAGTCTACGTTATGAGCGTCTCGGGATCGTCTCGACCTATGGCGGCTACACGCGGGCCGAACCGACATTTTGTGTCAGGTCGGGGGTGCGGATCCGTTCTCGGCGCGCAGCAGCGCCATGTCCCGCTCGATGGTGCGCCGGCTCACGCCAAGCGCATCCGCCAGGTGCCGGTACGTCGGCGTAGCCCCCTGGACCCGAGCTTCTTCCAGCAGGCGCAGCAGGCGCGTCCGGCGCCGGGCGCCCTTGTCGCCGATCTCCGCGTCCTCGGCTGTCGCCACGGTCCAGGTCACGTCGACGGTGTGCCCCTTCCCCTCCGCCGCGGGGCAGGCGTTCTCACGCCCGAGGGTTGCGGAGGAGGGCAGCCGCACCACGATCCGCTGCGGCCGCGGCTCCTGCCAGGCGGCGAGGATCTCACGATGCGTGGGCACGTCCGCGCATGCCCCGCGCCGCTCCAGCAGATCGTGCCCGGCGGCCAGGACGGCGTCTGCGCGAGGGTCGCACGCCGCCTCCAGCACCCGATAGCAGGTCAGGTACACCCGCGGCCCCTCCTCTGCGCCATCGAGCGTTCCGGTCTCCAAGGTGCTCAGGATCGCCTCGACGTGCGACCGCGCCAGTGCCAGGTCACCCTGGGCGAGGGCGACCCGCGCCAGGCCGGCCTGGGACTCCGCAGCCAGGGCGTGCTGGCCCAGCGCGAGACGCACCTCCACCGCCCGCCGGTAGGCGTCGATCGCCTCCTCCGGGCGCCCCAGGCCCACCAGCGCGTGGCCCAGCGCGGTCAGCGCATAGCCCGCGTCGACCGGCTCACCGATCGCCTCGACGATTCCCAGCGCCTCTTGAGCGTGCGCCAGCGCGGCGCCATCATCACCGGTCTGGTGGGCCAGCAGGCTCAGGGCGTTCAGCGCGACGCTCTGGAGCTGCCGGTCGCCGAGATCTTGGCCGATCCGGCGCGCCTGCTCGTAGCCGCTCCGCGCCTCATCCCAACGCCCCTGCTGTGCGGCGACCCTGCCCAGCGTATGCAGTGCCCAGGCCTGATAGCGGAGATCCCCCAGCTCCAGCCCGATCTGCCGGGCCTGCTCCGCGCAGGACGTCGCTTGCGGATACTCCCCCAGGCAGTAGGCCACGATCGCGAGGTTGGTCAGCGCGATGCCCTCATCGCGGCGTTCTCCGAGCGCTCGGCAGATCTCCAGCGCCCGCTCCAAATGCGCGCGGGCCGTGCGGTAATCGCACTCCCTGTTGGCGAGTCCACCCAGGGCCGCGTAGAGGCTTCCCTGAGCCACCCGGTCTCCGATCTCGCCGGCGATGCGCAGGGCGGACTCCAGGTAAGTCCAAGCAGCGGCGCGATCGCCCTTGTGGGTGGCGACCGAACCCAGGCGATGGAGCGCCCGGCCCTCGCCCTGCCGGTCGCCGATGCGATTGAAGAGGCGCAGCGCCTCGTCGAAGTGGGTGCGGGCTGCGGCATAGTCGCCCTGAACGCCGTTGATACTGCCGAGGCTCTCACGCGACGCGGCCTGGCCCCGCAGATCGCCGGTCTGCCGGTACAGCGCCAGCGCCTCCGCGAAGTAGGCTCCGGCACGCGAATAGTCGCCCTGGGACTGGATGAGGCGCCCGAGGCTCAGCAGGATATCGCCCACGACCGGGCCGGCAGGCTCGCCGGTTGGAGCAGCCTCAGCCAGGTGCAGCGCGTGTTCGAGCCGATCGCGGGCGGGCCCATAGGTCCCCTGATGCCACAACACCGTCCCCCAGTGGAGGTAGGCCATCGCCTCGCGCGCCGTGGGCTGGACGGCCGGGGAGGGGGGCGCCTCGGCCGCGGAGACCTGCGCCGCGCGGGATGCGTCGATCGTCTCCTGGGCCGCGGCGATGGCGCCGGGGTAATCGCCAATGACGATGGCATAGGCTGCCCGGCGAAGCGCGACCTCCGCCTGCGCGTCGGGGCCCAACACGCTGCCGAGCGCCGTCAGGGCCGCCAGCTCGTGGGACTGCGCCTCCCGATCGCCCTGCAGATCATACGCTGTCTCGCGGGCCAGCCGCAGTGAGAACACGCGTGCCGGGTCGGGCGGCCCCGGCACGCGCTCCAGGGCCTCCAGCGCCCTCGTATAGGCGTCCACAGCCTCGGCGCGGGCATACACCGCCCACGCCCTGTCGCCCGCCTGGCGGTGGTAGTCCGCCGCCCTGTCCCAGGCCTCCGCCCGCCCCCAGTGATAGGCCAGCGCCTCGGGCTCGTCGCGGGCCAGCGACGTGAGCGCCTCTGCCACCCGGCGGTGAAAGAGACGCCGGCGCGGCTTGCTCAGACGCCCATAGGCCACCCGCCGGATCAGATCGTGGGCGAACACGAAGTCGGGGCCAACCTCCGGGCCGGGCCCGGCGGCTTCCGGGCCCGGGTCCGGAGCCAGAAACAGTCCCCGGGCGCATAGCTCATCGCCGGCCGCCAATAGGTCGCTCTCCTCCCAGCCGGTCGCCACCTGCCACAGCCCGAACGCCAGCCCTCGGCCGATCGTCGCCGCGATGCTCAGCGGCTCGGTGAGCGAGGCCGGCAGCCGCGCCAACCGGCTCTCGATGCTCTGCACCACCCCTGCCGGGAGTGGCATCTCGGCATAGTCCCGGGTAGACGCATCCCAGGGCGTGCTCCACCCACCCCGCTCGTCGCGATAGAGCATGCCCTCCTCCACCAGCGTCCGCAGCGTCTCGACGACGTAGAACGGATTCCCCTCGGTCTCGGCGTACAGGCGCTCGCTAAAGCGCGGCGCGGGCCGCTCCAGGTCCAGCGCCCGCCTGACCAACTCCTCGGTCGCGACCGTGTTCAGACGGTCCAGCGTGATCCGCCGCGCCAGGCGGGTGCGCTCGATGGTCGCCAAGGCGCTCGTCACCTCGGGGGTCAGCTCCCCCGTCCGCACAGCGATCACCACGAGCAAGGGGGCGTCGCCCAGCCGGGGCAGCAGGTAGCGCACGGCCTCCAGGCTCGCCAGGTCCATCCAGTGCACGTCCTCCAACAGCACCAGGCGATACCCGGCCTCGGCCAGGGCCAGGAAACCGCGCGCGATAGCCTCCAGCAGGCGGCGCTTCTCCTCGTCCCCGGGCAGCGCGGGCGGCGGTCCCTCGTCTGTGGGCAATTCCGGCAACAGCCGCGCCAGCTCCGCCCGCCACAGCGGCGGCAAGCCATCGCGCAGCGCCTCGCCGAGCGCCGGCAGGCCTTCGCGCAGCGCTTCGACGAGGGGCTGATAGGCGAGGGGCGCAGCCAGCTCATAGCACCGTCCCCACAGGGGCTGCACGCCACGCCAGCGCGCGTTGCCGGCAAGCTCGCGCAGCAGGCGGCTCTTACCCACCCCCGCCTCGCCGTAGAGCAGCGTCAGGCCTCCGGCGCCCTCGCGCGCGGCCTCAACCTGGCGCAGGAGCTCGGACAGCTCCGCCTCGCGTCCCACCAGCGGCAGCCGGTCGGGCCGCTCCAGAAACGGTGTCGCAGCGGGCCGCGGTCCGGCGGGCAGCAGCGGCGACGCGGGCAGGTCCGCCCGCGCCGTGATCTCGGCAAGCAGCGCCGCGGTCTCCGGCGATGGCGACATCCCCAACTCGTCAGCCAGGAGCCGGCGGCAGACCTCGTACTGGCGCAGCGCCTCAGCATCGCGACCCAGGAGGTGGCACAGGCGCATCACCTCCTGGTGGCCCTCCTCCGTCCAGGGATCCTCGGCGGCGAGCCGCCGGGCGTGGGCGAGCGCGCGCTCGTAGTCGCCCCCGCTCCTGGCGGCCTTGACGAGGCGCTTCAGCATCTCCAGCAGCAGCCCCTGCAGCCGCTCGCGCTCCACCAGGATCCAGTCCTCGTAGTAGCCGGCCAGAAACTCGCCCCGGTAGGCCTCGAGGCATTGCTCATCGCGCGTGAGGGACGCCGCAGCGCCGCCGGCGCCATGCGGCGGGCGCCCGGCGAATCCATCGACGTCGACCCACAGCGGCAGCGCGGGGTTGAGTTGGACGCTCTCGCCTTCGGCGACGAGGACCGGATGGGGATGCAGCGCGCGGCGGATCTGCCACAGCGCCTGGCGCAGCCGGCGCCGCGCAACGGCATCCGGGAGGTCGGGCCAAAAGGTGCCGGCGAGCAGATCGCGGGTATGGGGGCGGTCGCGGTAGGTGATCAGGTAGGCCAGGAGCGAGCGCGCGGCGCCGCTCTGGATCGCGGGCAGGGGCTCATCGCCCCACGCCAGCGTCAGTCCGCCCAGCAGATGTGCGCGCAACACCCTCTTCGCCCTCCCCGGCGCCGAAGTCAGCCGCGCCGGCCCGTAGCGAACCATAACCAAAAAACGACCCAAGGAGATTGTAGCGCCCATCGCGCCAGCCCGCAACCGCCCATCCATGCTATAATCGCGGGTTGAGGGACGCCACCTATGCATGTCATACTCACACACGAAAACGCCGACTTTGACGCGATATCCAGCCTACTTGCCGCGCACAAGCTCTATCCCGGTGCGCAGCCCGTGTTGCCGCATCGCGTGAACCGCAACGTGCAAGCCTTCCTCTCGCTCTACGGCCCCGGCTTTCCCTTTCTGGACCCGGATGAGTTACCCAGGGGACAGCACATCCGGCGCGTGATCCTCGTCGACACGTCGAAGCTCACCTTTGTGCGTGGCATGGGCCAAGATGTCAGCCAGGTTCTTGTGATCGACCACCACGCGCCGCCGGACACCACGCCGGAGGGATGGCGCTTCCAGGGAGAGCCTCTCGGCGCCGCAACCACACTCCTCGTCGAGGCAATCTCTGCGCGTCTGATCCCGATCACGCCGATCGAAGCCACGCTGATGTTGGCCGGGATCTATGAGGACACCGGCAGCCTCACGTACGCTTCCTCGACACCGCGCGACCTGCGCGCTGCGGCTTGGTTGATCGATCAAGGCGGCGATCTGGAGATCGCCACGGAGTTCCTCGAACACCCGCTGACGGCCGCCCAGCAACAGATCTACGCGGGCCTGCGCGACCATATGGAGACGCTTGAGATCGATGGACACCCGGTGATCCTGAGCTGGGCGCTCTCGCCACCCGACACGGAGGAAGAGGTCTCCACGCTGGCGCACAAACTCCGAAACTTGCTGGAGCCCAGCGCGCTCTTCATCTTGGTGCAGATCGGCGACAACGTGCAGATGGTCGCCCGCAGCGCGACCGACGACATCAATGTCGCAGCCGTGGCGGAGCACTTCGGCGGAGGGGGTCACGATCGGGCGGCGGCAGCGCTCATTCGCGAGCAGTCCGCCCAGACACTCGTCGACGAGCTACGCGAAATGCTGCCGGCCTACGTGCAGCCTCGCGTTAAGGTACACGACCTGATGTCCTACGGCGTGCGAACTGTCGGCCCCGACGACACCATTGAGAAGGTAGCGCGGCAGATGTTGCAGACGGGCCACGAGGGTTTCCCGGTAGTAGATAGCCTGCACCAGGTGGTGGGGCTCGTCACACGAAACGCCGTCGATCGCAGCATCCAGCACCGCCTGGGGCAACAGCCGGTTCGCCGGGTGATGCAGCCGGGGTCGATCACCGTGTCCCCGGGGGACTCCGTCGAGCACGTCAGGGCGCTGATGATCCAGTCAGGTTGGGGACAGATCCCCGTCACCGATAACGGTCGCGTCATCGGGGTCGTCACGCGAACCGATATGATCCGTCTCCACCCCTCCTCGGCCAGGACCGCGGAGCGCCAGCGCATCGCACACCTGATGGCTCAAGCGGTCCCCGCGCCGGTGCTGGCGCTGATTCGGGAGACCGGCGCCCGGGCGGCGGATGCCGGCTACGTCATCTACTTCGTCGGCGGCATTGTCAGGGATCTTCTCCTGGGCCAGAATCTGGTGGACGTCGACCTGGTGGTCGAGGGGGACGCAGCCGAACTCGGTCGTACCATGGCGGCCCTATATGGCGGACAGATCCGCAGCCACAGCCGGTTTGGCACGGCCAAGTGGCTGCTACCCGAGGGCATCTGGGATCAGATGCGGTCGAAGACGGGAGACCATGCGCCGCAGGAGACCATCGTATCTCGTGCGAGGAATCTGCCGACCTTCGTCGATCTGGTCACCGCCCGAACGGAGTTCTACGAGCACCCAACGGCCCTGCCCCTGGTGGCGCAGAGCTCGATCAAACAGGACCTTCACCGGCGGGATTTCACCATCAACACGATGGCGATCCGGCTCGACCCGCAGCGCTGGGGCGAGTTGCTCGACTTCTATGGTGGGCGTGCGGACCTCGGAGCAGGTGTGCTCAGGGTGTTGCACAGTCTGAGCTTCGTGGACGACCCCACACGCATCCTGCGAGCCGCGCGGTTCGAAGCCCGCCTCGGCTTCAACCTCGACCAGCGAAGCGAAGCACTCATTTCCGATGCATTACCGCTCCTGGATCGGGTCACCGGCGAGCGAATCCGGCACGAACTCGACCTGATCTTCCAGGAAGGCAAACCCGAGGCAGCGCTGGAGCGCCTGGAGGACTTCGGTGCCCTGAAGTGCATCAGCCCGGGCTTGGCGAGCGATGCGTGGCTGGCAGAGCGATTCGTGCTGCTTCGAGATGAGTTCGCCGCCGATCGCTGGGGGATGGATGCGCCCCAGGACATGCTCGCCCTGCACTGGGCGCTCTTCACCTATCGACTCGACGAGGGGGCGTTCGAGCGCCTCCGGGCCAGGTTGAAGCTGCCGGGGTATGTCGCCGAACTCCATGCGTCGCGAGCATCGGTGGAGGCTTCGCTGGCGCGGCTGCCCGCTCTGGAGAGACCCAGCGACATTGCCGCGGAGCTTGATCCCTTCAGCTTGGAGGCTCTGGCCCTCGGCCGCCTCGTCACGGAGGATGCTCACGTTCGGAATATACTCATTCGGTACGTCGAGAGCTGGCGCGTCGTCGAGCCGATCCTGGACGGCGATGACCTGAAGGAAATGGGGTTCAAGCCCGGGCCGCTCTTCCGCGAAATCCTCACCGCGGTGAGAGACGCGCGTCTGAACGGGACCCTACAGACACGCGAGGAGGAGATAGCGCTGGTGGAGGCGCGCTACGGGTCGCGAGACCGCAGCAAAGATCGCTCCCAGGAGGCTGAAGCGTGAGCCAATTCTTCCCATCATATCAGGCGCTGCGCCTGGCCGACCAAATCGTCGAGGCCATCGCCGTTCGGGTGCCCGGCTACCAGGGCAGATTGGGCGTCCGGTGGTATTGGCGCCTGAATGGCGGCATCCTCACCACGTTCGAGCTCGACTTCCGGGTCACCGAACAGCGGTGGGATGTTCTTCATGGCCAGGCCGTGACGCCGAAGATCGGCCTCTTCAGTGCCGCGGACTTCCCGTTTGGAATGTACGGTACGCTCCTGGAGTCGCCGCCCTTCATCCACGACCTCGACGGAAGTGCGGAGTGGTCCAACCGGCTCTACTTCCAGATGGGCCACCTCATCGACGATGCCGGCCTATGGTTGGAGACGCTGGTGGCAACCGTTCTTGACCCACAAATCAGTTCGCCCTCCTCATTCCCGGCCCTTACCGAGGATGAGTGCGACATAGTTGCCTACGCGATCGACAAGCTCCAGGGGCACTTCACCGTCCGTGCACTCCACGATGCCTTCGGAGATCACTTCTCCTATCACTCGCTGGCCGCGCTCGCGCGCGCGTGGGAGGAGGTTGGACTGCTTACGTCGCGCCCGCGCCGCGTGACCATCGCGCTTCGCGCGCTGGTCGAGCAGGCGCGCCCGATCAACCATCAGCTCGTCCCGCCGGCCGTTGCGGGATCACCAATTATTACTCATCACCGGGAGGAAGATGATGCCGAAGACCGATCTTGAGCAGCGTTGTATCAACGCCTTGCGCGTCCTGGCCATGGACGCCGTCCAGAAGGCCAACTCGGGCCATCCGGGCATGCCTATGGGGATGGCTGACGTCGCCTATACGCTATGGACGCGCCACCTCAAACACAACCCACGCAACCCCAGGTGGCCCAACCGCGACCGATTCGTGCTTTCCGCAGGACACGGATCGATGTTGCTGTACAGCCTGCTCTACCTGACAGGCTATCCCATCTCGCTGGACGACCTCAAACAATTCCGCCAGTGGGGCAGCAAGACGCCGGGTCACCCCGAGTATGACATCGATCTTGGAATTGAGACGACCACAGGGCCGCTGGGCCAGGGATTCGGGAACGGCGTGGGCATGGCAATCGCGGCCCGGCACATGGCCGCGCGTTTCAACCGTCAGGGCTACCCCCTCTTCGACAACTGGGTCTACGCCATCGTCTCCGACGGCGATCTGATGGAGGGTGTCTCACAGGAGGCCGCTTCGCTGGCAGGGCATCTCGGGCTCGGCAACCTGATCTACCTCTATGATGACAACGAGATCTCGATCGAGGGATCTACAGACCTGGCCTTCACCGAGGACGTCGGAGCGCGATTCCGCGCCTACGAGTGGCACGTCCAGGAGATCGACGGGCACGACACCGACGCGGTCGATGCGGCGATTCGGGCGGCCAAAGCAGCCAAAGGCCGGCCGCACCTGATCGTGTGTCACACCCACATTGCGTTCGGCAGCCCTCATATGCACGACGATGCGGCAGCCCACGGCGCCCCACTGGGCGAGGCCGAGGTGCGCGCGACCAAGGAAGCGTTGGGGTGGCCCTCTCTCGAACCGTTCTGGGTACCCGATGACGTCGTGGCGCAGTATCGCCTGGCCGTTCCGCAGGGCGAAAGGGGCGAGGCGAGATGGCAGGATATGCTGAGCAACTATGGCCAGGCCTATCCGGAGGAGGCCAAGGAACTCCACCGCGTGCTCGAGGGCCGGCTGCCCGAGAACTGGGCGACGGCCCTTCCACGCTACCGCGCCGACAGCCCACCCATCGCCACGCGGTCAGCATCCGGGAAGGTGCTGGATGCAGTGGCGCCGGTGGTCCCCGAGTTGATCGGGGGCTCGGCCGATCTGTCTCCGTCCACGAAAACCTACCTGGGCGGATTCGGTGATTTCGCTAAGGACGCGCCTGAGGGCAGGAACTTCCACTTTGGCGTGCGTGAGCACGGCATGGGGGCTGTGCTGAACGGCATGGCACTCTTCGGAGGTGTCCGGCCCTACGGCGCCACATTCCTGATTTTCTCCGATTATATGCGCCCGTCGGTACGGCTGGCAGCCCTGATGGGCCTGCCCGTCGTCTACGTCTGGACCCACGATTCGGTCTTTCTCGGTGAGGACGGCCCGACGCACCAGCCCATCGAGCAGGTGATGTCGCTGCGCCTGATCCCCAACCTGGCCTTGATTCGTCCCGCCGATGCCAACGAGACGGCCGCCGCCTGGAAAGTGGCGCTGGAGCGAACCGATGGTCCCACAGCGCTCGCCCTGTCGCGTCAGAACCTGCCGACCCTTCCCGAGACCGCCGGCAAGGCGATCGAGGGCGTGGCGCGGGGAGCCTACATTCTGCGGGAATCACCGCTGGATCGCGTCGACATGATCATTATCGCCACCGGATCGGAGGTCGCCGACGCCCTGGAGGCTCAGAAGCTCCTACAGGAACGGCGGATCGGGGCGCGGGTCGTGAGCATGCCGTCCTGGTTGCTCTTCGACGAGCAGCCTCTTTTCTACAAGCTCACCGTGCTGCCCGACAACGTGATCAAGCGACTCGCGGTGGAGGCCGGAACGCCGGTCGGCTGGGAGCGCTACGTCGGCAGCTATGGCTCGGTCGTCGGGATTGATCACTTCGGTGCCTCGGCACCGGCCAAGCGGATTAAACAAGAGTTCGGTTTCACTGCGGAGCACATCGCCGAACAAGCACAGAGGCTCATGGCGGAGTAGTGCTTTGAGCGCTAAGCGGCAACGCGCGTGGGCAGGCCTGTGGTTGCCGGGGCTTGCCCACGCGGGCTTTTGGATGACGGTCGCCATCTGGTCGGTGGCAGCCCTTGCCTACGCAGCCACGACCGCCCGTGACATCTTGCCGGCGGACAGCGGCGAGTTCCAGTTGATCGCGGCGCGGTGGGGCATCGGGCACCCCCCCGGCTACCCGCTCTACACGATGGCCGCGGCCCTCTGGGTGCACCTCATTCCCGCCGGTTCAGCCCCGTTCCGCGCCAGCCTGTTCAGCGCATTCCTGGCCGCAACGACGCTGGCCCTGTGCGCGCAGGCCGTCAGCCTCTGGGCCCGATCGATGGGCAGCTCGGAGCGCCGCGCGCTCCTCGGTGGAGCTGTCGCGGCGCTGGCACTGGGCTCGGCTGCGACCTTCTGGGCGCAGGCGACGACCACGAACATTCGCATGCCCACCATGCTCTTTGTCGCGGGGGGGTACGTCGCCCTGGCGCGCTACCGGGCAGCCGAGGGCAACCGGGCGCGTCAGGACCGCGCGCTGCTGCTGCTGGCCTTGGTCACAGGTCTCGGAGTGGGTCACCACCCCTCGCTGGCCTTCGTCGGTGTGGGATGGGCCCTCTATCTGCTACTCCTGGATCCACGGCTCGCGACCCAGCCCGCGCGATGGCTGAAACCCGCCGCCGTCGCCGTCGCCGCCTGGGCGATCCCGCAGCTCTACCTGCCGCTGCGCGGCGCGATGCCCGCCGTGCCACTCAATCCCGGCGATCTCACGACCTGGCAGGGGTTCTGGGACCACGTGCTCGCCCGTGGTTTCGGGGGTGATATGCTCGCCTACGCCACCCGCCAGGATCTCGCCCAGCGGCTGCCGCTGCTCCCCTCGCTCTTCCGGATGCAGTTCCCCACCCCGTGCTCATCGCGATGGCGCTCGGCTGGGTGTGGCTCTGCCGGCGTGACTACCGCCTCGGTGTCTCGCTCCTCGTCTCGTGGGTGGTCATGACCTTCATCACGATCACCTATCGCGCCCCCCAGACCGTGGAGTACCTGATGCCGGCCTACGTGCCGATGGCGCTGGCGCTCGGGCTGGCGGTCGCAGTGCCGGGGAGCCTTCGTCATCCGAACCATCTTGCGCACCAGGGCCACGCTGCAGTGCCGGGGACTTTCGCCGCCTTCCGAGGCGCGAGTCCCCGGCACTTGAGGCGGACGGCCATCGACCGTCGCACCCTCTGGGCCGCCGCGGTCGCCCTCATCGTGCTGGTCCTTGCCGCGCAGCTACCCGGCCACGTCCGGGACTTCACCGAGCTTGCAGCCGACACGTCGATACGCGACCGCCTCGCGCCACTGCTGATGGAGGCGCCGTCGGACGCGACGATTCTGGCCGATTGGCGATGGGCAACCCCCCTGTGGGTACTCCAGAGCGTCGAGGGCCTCGCCCCTGGCATCGAGGTGGCGTATGTCTATCCCGTGGAGGACGTTCCGTACGAGGACGTCTGGCGGGCCAGGGCCGAGGCAGGAGGCGCTTCAGGGGCACCGGTGTACACGACCCACCGCTACGACTGGGACGACACGACCTTCGCGCCGGTGGGCGGCGGGTACCGTCTCTATCCTCGCCCGCTCCTCGATCTGCCGTCCGATCTCGGGTTCACCGGGATCGACGCGGACTTGGGCCCGATCCGGCTCCTTGGGTACCGCTGGGTCGGTGACGCAGTGCCGGGAGGCACGCTGGAATTGCAGCTCGCCTGGCAAGCTGTTGGGCCCCAGGAACCGGCCCCTTCCTTCGCCACACGCCTCTGGGACGCCGAAGGCGGTCTGCTCTCCGACGCCGATCGCGCCCTCGGCGAGGGGACCCTGCCGGGCGAGGTCCGCTTCACCCTCCTGACGCATCAGCTCCCCATCGACCGCTGTACGCCATCGATCGCCCCCACGGTCGGCACGTATGCGGTCGCGGATGGCGGCTTCGCGGACCTGGGGACGGTCTCGTTACCGCCCCTCGAGGCCACGTGCAACTACCCGAAACTCCCCGTCGAACGGCCTTGGCCGGGCTTCGCGTGGGTGAAGGGTCCCCGCTTGCGCGGCGTCGACTACGACACGCGGGCCGATGGCACTATGACCGCCTATCTCCAATGGTGCGGGCCGGGGGGCGCGCTGGTGGTGGCCAGTGGCGGGGCGCGGGCCACCGTCGACCGGCTCGGCATTGGTCAGTGCCACACAGTGCGTCTGGCACTCCAATCGCACCTGGCCCCGGCCCTGGAGCTGTCGAGGCCCGACGGCACGCCCGTGACCTTGGTTGGGCTGCCCTTGCCCGCGCCCCGGGCCGGCGAGCGATATCTCCCCTTTGGCCGCGAGATGGTGCTGGTGGGGGATAGCCTCCAACAGACCCGGGACACGGCAGACCTGACCCTCTTCTGGCGCACCGCTGCACCGCTCCAGTCGGACTATGCGGTCAGCGTCCGGTTGGAGGATGCCGGTGGCACCTGGCTCGGGATGCACGACATGCAGCCCGGCCTCGGCGCATTCCCCACGCTGAAGTGGGTGACGCGCGGCGACTTGATCCGTGACCCCCACCCCTTCGCAGATCTGGACGCATCTCCGTCCCGTTTCTCCGTGGCAGTCTACGAACGCTTCCGATTGACGCCCCTGAGGTCCGCCGGCGGGGACGTCGCGACCTACTCATTGCGCTGACCACACATGGTGCTACAATCGCTGCAGGTCTCCCCCATGACGTAGGACCCGGGCATATGAAGAGCCGATCGCCAACGCCATACACCATTGATGCCTTCATCCGAGCACAGATGCAATCCAGGTCAGCACGCTGGGTCACCTGGATCGTGCCCTTGATCCCTGCGGCACTGACGCTCTGGCTGATGGCCGCCCTCTTCGGCGGTGACCTGTCACTGCAGATCCCCCTGAACCTGGCTATCACGACGCTGATTGTATGCGCGGCCTTCATCTTGGGTCGTCTCGTCGCCGACGCCGCGCTGCGGGCACGGGCACGGCAATCACGCTTGACAGGGCTCGCGGTCAAAGCCCTGGAGCGCTTGACGCATGCCGCTGCCGAGGATGCCCCGCGCCAGGCCATCGCCGAGGCCCTGCGCGCCGAGATCGATACGGCCCTCCACCCCATACGCGTCCGGGTTGTATTGAGCGATCGACAGACCTTGGTCACGGACCCGGAGAGGCTCGCCTCGTGGGTGGCAGATCAGCCGATCGCGGTGCCTGTCGTGCTTTCGGACTCCGACGCGCCGGCAGGGCCGGGCGAAGGCCTTGCGCCCGGATACGAAGTCGCGATCTCTCTCGGGCAGCCCGGTTGGGTGGCATTGGGACGGCCGACCGAGGGAGATGGCTATGCGCCGGAGGCTCTTGGGTTCCTGCACCTGCTCGCCCGCGCAGCCTCGGACCGCCTCCTGGAGGCGGAGCTGCTCGAGGCCCGGCACCGGCACCAGGACGAGCTGGAGGTCCTCTATTGGGTCGCCCAGGCCGTGAACTTCCCGATGAACGTGGACGATTTGATGGAGCTGGTCTACACCCAGCTACAGCGGGTGATCAGGCTGCCCAACTTCTACATCGCGCTCATGGACCCCGTGCAGAAGACCCTCTCCTTCGCATTCTGCGTCGAGGCCGGCGAACGGCTGCATCTCGATCACACCTGGCCTGCGGACGCAGGGCTGACGGGCGTCCTGCTCGAGAACAAGACCACGATTCGGACCGCTGACTACGTCGAGGAATGCCGGCGACACGGCGTCGAGCCCGGCGAGCCTGGATTCGGCCCCGTGTGGATGGGAACGGCCCTGACTGCGGCAGATCGTAATGTGGGCGTGATGGTTGCCTCGACTCCCGATCCCCACCTGGCGTTTTCTCAGGCAGAGGAGAACCTCTTCGTCACCGTCGCAGCGTGTGCGGCTGCGATCTTGGAGCGGCACGGCCTCTCCGCCCAGTTGGAGTCACGCGCCCACCAGCTGACAACGCTCAACGAGATCGGCAACCTGCTGGCATCCAGTCTCGACCTCGATGAGGTGCTGGACTTGGTGGTGAAACAGGCCGCTTCCCTCCTCAACTCCGAGGCAGGGTCGCTGCTGCTCCTCGACGAGGCGACCGGTGACCTGGTGTTCCGCATCTCCAGCGGGCCCGCCGGTGAGCGCCTCGTGGGGTTGAGGGTCCCCGCGGGTAAGGGGATTGCCGGCGCGGCCTTCGCCGAGAATCGCCCGGTGATCAGCGGTGACACCAAGGCCGACACACGCTGGTACGCAGCCTTCGACACACACGCCCAGTTCATCACGCAGTCCGTCATCGCCGTGCCCCTCAATGCTCGGGGGAGGACGATCGGTGTCCTGGAGGTGGTCAACCGGCAGCAGGAGGGGCAGTTCACGTCCCAGGACTCGGACCTGCTGCTTTCTTTTGCCTCCCAGGCCGCGATGGCCATTGAGAACGCGCGTCTCTTCACGACCACCGATCAGGCGCTGCAGGCGCGGCTGCTGGAGCTGACAACCCTGCAGTACATCGACCGACAGCTCAATACCTCGCTCGACTACAGCGCGGTGATGGGGCAGACATTGGAATGGTCGCTGCACCTTACCGGCGCGACCACGGGCGCCGTCGCCGCGCTTCACGAGGGCGAGGAAGGTGGACCAGGCCTCCAGTTCCTGGCCCAACGGGGCTACGATGAGGCGAGCCTGGCCCCCTACATGGGGGATCGGCTATGGCCCTTGAGCCAGGGATTGGTGGGCTATACCGCCGGGATCGGCGAGACCACGCTGGTGACCGATCTTGCTGCCGATCCCCATTACCGCGGGATCGCGCCGGGAATGGAAGCGCAGCTCACGGTGCCGATCCGGCGTGAGGAACGCGTCATTGGCGTCATCGCGCTGGAATCGGCGGATCCCGCGAGCTTCACCGAGGAGCACGTGGAGTTTGTCGAGCGCCTGGCCGACCACGCGGCCATCGCCATCGACAATGCCAGGCTCTATGAGCAGGCACAGCGAGCAAACGCCGCCAAGACCGAGTTCATCTCCTTTGTGTCGCACGAGCTGAAACAGCCGATGACGTCCATCAAAGGATACGCCGACCTGTTGATCAAGGGCGTGGGTGGCACACTGAATGAACAGCAGGCGATGTTCGTGAACGTCGTCAGGAACAACGTCGACCGGATGGATCGCATGGTGCAGGACCTCCTGGACGTGTCGCGCATCGAGGCAGGGCGGCTGAAGCTCGATATGGGTCCGGTCTCACCTGAGACGATCACGCGCGAGGCGATCCAGGGGTACGAACAGGCCTTCACGGAGAAACACCAGGCCCTGCAGGTGACCATCGACAACGACCTCCCGCAGGTCGTCGGCGACCGTGGGCGCCTCATTCAGGTGCTGACCAACCTGATCAGCAATGCCAACAAGTACACACCGGAGGGCGGCAACGTGGCCGTGCGCGCCATAGCGTCGACGTGCGGTCAGGACCGGTGTGTCCGCTGGGAGGTCAGCGACGACGGCATCGGTATGACCGATGCCGAGATGGCCCAGCTCTTCACCAAGTATTTCCGTTCGAAAAGCAGCGCCGTCCGCGCCGTCCAGGGGACCGGGTTGGGCCTGGTGATCACCCGCAGCATCATCGAGATGCACGGCGGTGAGCTCCACGTGGACAGCCTGTATGGCGAGGGCACGACGTTCAGCTTCGCCCTGCCGGTGAGCGAGGCATAGCGGCCTGCATCGTCAAAGTTTCGCGGACAGAACGTCGATGCTATAATGAGCGAGAAGACGCCATTCCCAAGGAGAGGAATCTGATGCCCAAGAAGCACATCCTGGTCATTGAGGACGATGACGATGCCCGCATGATGTACGCCATCATGCTCAGAAGCTGGGGATACGAGGTATCGGAAGCAACCACCGGTCGCGAGGGCATCAGGGCGGCGCAGCGGCAGGCTCCCGACCTCATCATCCTGGACATCATGATGCCCGACATGGATGGCTACGAGGTCTGTCAGCAGTTGCGGACCGACGCCAGCTTCCATGCGGTGCCGATCCTCTTTCTCACCGCGCTGGATGGCATCGACGACCGCATCAAGGGCTACACGATCGGCGGGGACGACTTCATTACGAAGGGCCAGATCGACTACAGGGAGCTCGGTGTGCGAATCAAGGCCTCGCTCGACCGTTCGGAGCGGATGGGAGATGCCCCGAAAGCCGGCGGCGTGGGAATGGCCATCGGTCTGCTTTCCTTGAGGGGCGGCGTAGGGGTCAGCACCGTCGCGATGAACCTGGCGCGCTTTGCCACAACGGCAAGCGATCGCCGCGTGATCCTGATCGATCTGGCGTTCCCGGTGGGCAGCTTGAGCCTGTGGAGCGGAATCAGCGGGCCGCGCCACGCGGTGAGCCTGCTCTCGCGGGCGCCGTCGGAGATCGACATCGGCTTGATCAGCAACTACAGCCTGCAGAACGTCTACGGTGCCTATTTCATCCCCGGGCCGGCAAGTGTCACCGACCTCAGCGGCATCCGGCTCCAGGCGCTTGACCAGGTGCTCAGCGTCCTGCGAAACGAGGGCTATACGATCATCCTGGATCTCGGGCGTGGAACGCTACCCATTATGTGGCGTACCATGACGCTCTGCGACTGGGCCGGGGTGATCACCTCCGCGGATACGACGTCCCGCTCGCTGGCCAGGGTCGCGATGCAGTCGCTGCCCGAACAAGATGTCGACCCGCGGTCGCTGCTGCTGATTTTCAACGATGCCACAAACCAGAAACCCGTGGACATTTCGCTGGGGTTGCCACGCACGCCGGACGTCTACATCCCCTACACCGACAGCTTCGACGATTTGGCTGATCCTACACCCTTCGCTCACCTGTGGGGGATCATGGCAGCGCGACTGCGGGTCAAGCCGTAGGAACCGAGGGGAACCAGTCTTCTATACAATACGGAGGTGAATGATGGAGTTCGATCCGAATGTTCGCTATGCTGAGACACACGAATGGGCTCGCAAGGAGGGTAACGAGATCACCGTGGGCATTTCCGACTACGCGCAGAGTACGTTGTCGGATGTCGTGTACGTGGAGCTCCCCGAAGTTGGCGAGGAAGTCGGGAAAGGGGATCAGCTCGGCGTCGTCGAGTCGGTCAAGGCCGCGGGCGACATCTACGCCCCGATGGGCGGCAAGGTCACGGCGGTCAACGATGCGCTGGAAGACGCCCCGGAACTGGTCAATCAGGACTCATTTGGTGAGGGTTGGCTCGTCCGCATCCGGACCACCGATGCGGCAGAATGGGACGACCTGCTGACAGTCGATGCCTACAAGAAGATTGTGGAAGAGGAGCAGGCGGGCTAGTTGCATGCAACTAACCCGAAACGCCCGCCCACCGGCGGGTGGGTCTTAGATTGGACCAATCTTCCTGGATTGGTCCAATCTTTCTTCCAATGAGGAGCATAACCTATGGTCTATACACCCCACACGGAAGCCGAGCGGCGGCGGATGCTCGCAGCCATCGGTGTGGAGACGATGGCGGATCTCTTCGCGGATGTCCCGGAGGCCTACCGCTTCCCCCACCTCGATCTGCCGTCGCCTCTTTCGGAGATGGAGGTTCTGCAGCAGCTACAGGAACTCTCCGGTCGGAACCTCGCCACGCAGGGCACCCCC
Source organism: uncultured Chloroflexia bacterium (assembly GCA_963775195.1). GTDB lineage: Bacteria > Chloroflexota > Anaerolineae > B4-G1 > SLSP01 > PWVB01. The sequence continues at coordinate 155,065 of CAVZIC010000006.1, read as the reverse complement.
AGCTTTCTGGGCGCACCCCCAAGCTTCCTTGGGGCCGGTGCCTACCGCCACTGGGTGCCCAGCGTCGTCGACTACGTCATCAGCCGCGGTGAGTTCGCCACGGCCTACACGCCCTACCAGGCGGAAATCAGCCAGGGCACGCTCCAGGCGATCTTCGAGTACCAGTCGCTGATCTGCGACCTGACCGGGATGGAGGTCGCCAACGCCAGCCACTACGACGGTGCGACGGCGACTGCCGAGGCCGTCATCCAGGCGTACAACGTCTTCCGCAAGAAGCGCGGCAAGATTCTCCTCTCCCCCACCCTGAACCCGCAGTACCGTGACGTGGTCCGAACGTATACCCAGGGGATGGACGTCGAGATCGCGGGCGATCGATCGATCGACGCCACGCTCGACGACCTCGTGGCGCAGGTGGACGCGGATACGGCCTGCGTGATCGTGCAGAGCCCCAACTTTCTGGGGCAGATCGAGCCGCTCGCCGGACTCGCGGACCGCATCCACGCACAGGACCCGAAGACGCTGTTGGTCGTCGTGACCAACCCCATCAGCCTGGGGCTCCTTGAGCCGCCGGGCCACTACGACGCCGACATCGTGCTGGGCGATGGCCAGCCCCTCGGCCTCGGCCTCAACTTCGGCGGCCCCTATCTTGGCTTCTACGCGACACGCCTCGCCTACGTCCGCCAGATGGCCGGGCGCGTGGTCGGACAGACCACCGACGCGGCGGGCAAGACCGGGTACGTGATGACCCTGACCACGCGCGAGCAGCACATCCGGCGCGACAAAGCGACGTCGAACATCTGCACCAACCAGGGCCTGATGGCCCTCGCCGCGACCGTCTACCTTTCGACGCTGGGCAAGCACGGGCTCCGCCGCATTGCCGAGCTCAACTACCACAAGGCGCACTATGCCGCAGCCGAGATCGCCCGGCTCGACGGCTACGCGGTGGACGATGCGGCGCCCTTCTTCAACGAGTTCGTGGTCCGCTGCCCGGCCCCGGTCGCCGAGATCAACCGCCACCTGGCCTCCCTGGACCGCCCCATCCTCGGCGGCTATGACCTGGGCAACGAGATCGCGGGCTGGGAGGATCGGATGCTCGTGGCTGTGACCGAGATGAACTCGCGGGCGGAGATCGACGCTTTCGTGGAGGCCCTGGGCGGCTTCCGCGCCTGTGAAGGAGGCCGGCAATGACCGAGCACCTGATCTTTGAACTCTCCTCCCCCGGACGCCACGGCACGACGACGCCCGCACTCGACGTCCCCGAGACCGCGCTCCCCGAGGGCCTCGTCCGCGCCGACCTGCCCCTTCCCGAGGTCAGCGAGATCGACGTAGTCCGCCACTTCCTGCGCCTGTCGCAGCTCAACTACGCCGTCGACAAGGGCATCTATCCGCTTGGCTCGTGCACGATGAAGTACAACCCCAAGATCAACGAGGTGACCGCAAGGCTGCCGGGCTTCGCGAACGCGCACCCACGCCAGCCCGAGGCGCTGGCCCAGGGGGCGCTGCAGCTTATGTATGAGCTCCAGGAGCTCCTCAAGGAGATCGGCGGCTTCGCCGGCGTGACGCTCCAGCCCGCTGCGGGCGCCCAGGGCGAGCTGACCGGCGTCCTGATGATGCGCAAGTACCACCTCGACCGCGGCGACACGGCGCGCGACACGATCCTGGTGCCCGACTCGGCGCACGGCACGAATCCCGCCTCGACGAGCATGAGCGGCCTCCGTGTCGTCCAGTTGCCCTCCGACGACCGCGGCAACGTCGACCTCGACGCGCTCCGCAGCCAGGTCTGTGACCGGGTCGTGGGCCTGATGATCACGAACCCCAACACCCTCGGGCTCTTCGAGGAGCACATCCGGGAGATCGTCGAGATCGTCCACGGGTGCGGCGGCCTCGTCTACGGCGACGGCGCCAACATGAACGCGCTGGTGGGCGTGATGCGTCCGGGCGACATCGGCATCGACGTCATGCACTTCAACCTGCACAAGACCTTCAGCACGCCCCACGGCGGGGGCGGCCCGGGCTCCGGCCCGGTGGGCGTCGCCCCGCACCTGGTGGACTACCTGCCCGATCCCGTGGTCGTGCGTCACGCAGCGACCGCCCTCCGGCGGCAGGGCAAACCGGAGTCCTACGGCTTCGCGCATCCCGCGCGCACCATCGGCCGCGTCCGCAGTTTCTGGGGCCACTTCGGCATGCTGGTCCGCGCCTACACCTACATCCGCATGCACGGAGCCGAGGGCCTGCGCGACGTCGCCGAACACGCCGTCCTCAACGCCAACTACCTGCGCAGCCGCCTCCAGGGCACCTACCCGATCCCCTACGACCGCCTGTGCAAGCACGAGTTCGTGGCCGAGGGCCATTTCCACGGCGTCGACGACATCGGCGCGATGGACATCTCCAAGCGCCTGATCGACTACGGCGTGCACCCGCCGACCATGTACTTCCCGCTGATCGTCCACGACGCGCTGATGATCGAGCCGACGGAGACCGAGAGCCTCCAGGCCCTCGACGACTACGCGGATGCGCTGCTGCGCATCGCGGAAGAGGCGCGCGCCGATCCCGACCTGCTCCACGACGCCCCCCACGCCGCCCCGGTCCGCCGCCTCGACGAGGTCCGGGCCGCCCGCAACCCGATCCTGCGGTACGAAGCGTAGCGTCGCCGTAACCTAGATTGGACCAATCTTCCGGGATTGGTCCAATCTTTTCTCCGCCCGCGTCACTCGTTCCCCGTCCCTCCTCCCCGTGGTATAATCGCGTATCCAACACCAAAGGATGCGCACATGCTCACGACTCAGATCAACATCGGGGTAGCCTTTCTCGCAGGGCTCGCGTCGTTCCTCGCGCCCTGCGTGCTGCCCCTCGTCCCCGCGTATCTCAGCTACCTGAGCGGCTACACGATCGCCGGCGCGGGCGAGCAGGTCGCAGGCGCACGCGTACGGATTCGGACACGCGTCGTACTCCACGCGATCTTCTTCGTCGTGGGCTTCAGCCTGATCTTCATCCTCCTGGGCACCGCGGCGGGCGCGCTCGGCCGGCTGGTGCGCGGCGACTGGCTGCGCTACGTGGGCGGCATCGTGATGGTGCTCTTCGGCCTGAGCCTGATGGGCCTGATCCACATCCCGCTCTTCGACCAGCAGGCGCAGTTCTCCATCAAGCGGCGCGTCGACTGGGGCTATGCCTCGTCGGTGCTGGCGGGCCTCGCCTTCGGCGCCGGGTGGACGCCCTGCGTGGGGCCCGCCCTATCGAGCATCCTCGTCCTGAGCGGCAGCCAGAACACGGTGGCGCACGGGGTCCTGCTGCTCTCGGCCTATTCGGTGGGCATCGGCGTCCCCTTCGTCCTCGCAGCGGTGCTGGTCGATCGCGTGACGGGCCTGATTCGTCGCCTCGCACCTTACCAGGTGATCATCCACCGCGCCATCGGCGTCCTGATTGTGCTGGTGGGCGTGGTGCTCTTCACCGACAGCTTCGCGGTCATTGGACAGTGGTTGGAAGCACGGGGGATCGGATGGGATCTGGGGATATAACGTCGGCAGAGGAGATCGTGCGCGAGGCAGAACGGCGCCTCGCGGCGCGCGAGGCCGAGCGCCGGATCGAGGCGCGGAACCGGCGGGAGCAGCCGGATGGGAGCCTGTCAACGTCCGGGCGCCTCAATCGAGGCGTCTATTGGCTGGCCCGGCATTGGGTGGCGCTCTTCAACCTCGTCATCGCCCTCTACCTGGGCGGGGCGATCCTGGCGCCGGTCCTGATGCACCTCGGGCGACCGGGGCTGGCGTCCGCGCTCTACGCCTTCTACAAGCCCTTCTGTCACCAGTACCCCTTCCGGTCGTGGTTTCTCTTCGGCCGGGCCGCGGCGTACCCGCTCCACGCACCGATCTCGATCCTGCAGATGAACGCGCTGCGCGGCTTCATCGGCGACCCCGTGACCGGCTACAAGGTGGCAATGTGCGAGCGCGATGTCGGCATCTACGGGCATGATGCTGGTGGCGGGGCTCGTCTACGCGCCGCTGCGCAAGATCGTCAAGCTGCCGGCGCTGCCGATGTGGCTCTACTTCGCCTTTGGCGTCATGCCCATGATGCTCGACGGCGGCATCCAGTGGATCTCCTACGCGCTCTGGCAGTTCTTTCCCGGCCTCCTGGCCGAACCCTTCGAGACGATCCCGGCGATGCGCACCCTGACCGGCGCGCTCTTCGGCCTGGGCGTCATTGCCGTCGGCTACCCCTACCTCGCCGAGTACTTCGACGATGTGAAGCAGAAAGCCGTTAACACGTTAGCACGTTGACACGTTCCAACGTGTAAACGTTCACACGTTCCAACGTGCTAACGCTCACACGTTCCCACGGAGGCCCCTTGACCCCACCCGTATCCCCCATCCTTGTCCAACTTGGCCCGATCGCCATCCATTGGTATGGCCTGCTGGTGGTGACCGGCATCCTGCTGGGCGCGCAGGTCGCCACCTACCTTGCGAAGCGCGCCGGAGAGAACCCCGATCGCATCTGGGATGCGCTCATGATCGCCGTGATCGTGGGCATCATCGGCGCGCGCGTCGAATACGTGCTGGTGTCCCCGCATTGGGCCTACTATCGCCAACACCTCGACGAGGCCTTCTACATCTGGCAGGGCGGGCTGCGGATCTACGGCGCGATCGCCGGCGGGGCGCTGGGCGTGCTGGGCTACGCCGCCCTCGCCAAGATCCGGCCGCTGCGCCTGCTCGATTTTGCCGCGCCGGGGATGGCCATGGGCCACGCCATCGGCCGCTGGGGCAACTTCGTCAACTACGAGCTCTACGGCCCGCCCACCACGCTGCCCTGGGGTCTCGACATCCCGCTGCAGGCCCGCGTGGTGCCCTACAACGATCTCACCCGCTACCCGCTCGACACCCGCTTCCAGCCCAACTTCCTCTACGAGTCGCTCGCCAACCTCCTGCTCTGCGTCGGCCTGGTAGTGCTGGCCGACCGGTACCGCGGCCGGCTGAAGCCGGGGACGCTCCTCGCGGGCTACCTCATCGGCTATTCCATCATCCGCTTCGTGATGGACTACTGGCGCACGGACAACACCTCCGCCCAGGGACTCGCGGCCGTCTTCGCCGCAGCAGCGATCGTCTACCTGCTGATCCGCTACCGGCCCTGGCGCCGCATCGCCGCTCTCTGATTGGTCCAATCTTCCGGGATTGGACCAATCTTCCGCGGCTGGCCCAATCTTCCCGGATTGGACCAATCTTCACACGCTACCCCTCTCCGCCGATTCGTCGTACAATGGGGCAATACGCTCATTTCCGGGAGGAGGAACTCATAATGCAACCACCGTTTGGTCCCGTCCTGTTACACATCGGCCCGCTCACCATCTTCTGGTACGGCTTCCTGATCGCCACCGCGATTCTGCTCGGCGCACGGGTTGCCACCTTCCTGGCCGATCAGGCCGGAGAAAACCCCGAGACGATCTGGGACATGCTGATCGTCGTCGTCATCCTCGCGCTCATCGGCGCGCGGGCCTACCACGTCTTCTCGTCGCCCCAGGGCGGCATGCTCGGCTGGAGCTACTACAAGCAGAACCCGCTCCAGATCTTCGCCATCTGGAACGGCGGCCTGGGCATCTACGGCGGGCTGGCGGGCGGCGCGCTGGGCGTCGTCATCTTCTGCTGGATCCGCAAGCTCAACGTGCTCCAATGGCTCGACTTCATCGCGCCCGGCGCCGCGCTGGGCCAGTCCATCGGCCGCTGGGGCAACTTCATGAATCGCGAACTCTACGGCCCCCCCACCACCCTCCCCTGGGGCCTCAACATCCCGCCCCAGTACCGCATCCCGCCCTTCAATGACCTGACGCAGTACCCGGAGTCGACGCGCTTCCAGCCGACCTTCCTCTACGAATCGCTGGCCTGCCTGGCCCTCTGCGTGCTCCTGATCTGGGCCACGAGGCGCTTCCGTGACCGGCTGCGCAACGGCGACATCCTTGTGATCTACCTGATGGGCTACGCCGTCATCCGCTTCGGCACCGAATTCCTCCGCCCCGACGCCTGGATGGCCACCCCGTCCCTGGCCACCGCCCAAGTCATCGCGATTGGCCTCTTCGTCGTCGGCGCGGCAGTCTTGATCGCACGAAGAGTGGTTCGGCCGACTAGCTGATAGCCATCAGCTGTCAGCAGTCAGCGAGACAACGGGAGTAGGAAGTAAGAAGTAGAGCGCGCTACAAGGCTCCCTACTCCCTACTCCCTACTCCTTGCTGACCGCTGATAGCTGACAGCTTCATTGCTTCCCAAAGGAGACGCTCCCATGCCCTGGCCCCAAGCGCTGATCCGCCTGCAGCAGATAGACCTCGAGAGAGAGGAGCACCAGGAGCGGTTGGACGAGATCGCGCTGGAGCTCCAGGAGGACGCAGAACTTGCGCGGGCCCGGCGCCTGGCGCAACAAGCCGACGCCGCCGTGGAAGCCGCCCGCCACACCCAGCACGAACTGGAGTTCGAACTCGGGCAAGTTCAGACCAAGCGCGCCCGCACGGAGCAGAACCTCTACAGCGGGCGCATCATCAACAGCCGCGAGCTGCAGGACCTCCAGGCCGAGCTCGAGGCGCTCCGGCGTCGTGTGACCACACTGGAGGACGAAGTGCTGGAGGCCATGATCGAGCGTGAGGAGGCCGACCTCGCCGCCAAAGAGGCGGCCGCCCGCGTCGTCGCGCTGGAGCAGCGCGGGGAGGACCTGCGTGTCAAGCTGTTGGCGGAGCGCGCCAAGATCGACACCGTCGTTGCGGCGTTAGCGCAAGAGCGGGAAGCCACCACGGCCGAGATCCCGCCGGCGATGCTCGACACCTACGGCTACCTGCGGGAGCGCACCGGCCACCTGCCGGTCGCCCAGCTCAGGGCCGGCACCTGCAGCATCTGCGGCACCGAAGTCCTCCGCCCCACGCGCGTCAAGGTCGAGCGCGGCCAGGAGGCGTATTGCGATAGTTGTCGACGGCTGCTGGTGGCGGGGTAGCACCACCCTCAGTTCCTCGTCACGTCGCGGGAGATAGGGCCCCGGCAGGCGCCTCGTCGACACTGGCGTCGGGCTCCAGCGCCGTCACCACAACGCCGACCAGGGGCCATACGAGTGGCAGAAGCCAGGCAGGGCCACCTGCCAGGAGCACGCCGATGGCACCCAACTCAGCCAGGACCGCCGCGATCCCCAGGCGGCGGTGGGTCGCGAAGAGCCAGGCGATGACCGGCGCCGTGTTGACGTAGTTATAGAGGTTGGCGTAAGGCCAGAGCACGACGCCGAAAACCAGCGCAAACGCAACGGCGACCTGGGAGCCGCGGCCTCGTAGCCTATACAGCACCAAGAGCCAGGCAATCACAAAAAGGACTCTCGTTACCATCGACATCCGCAACCCCACAGGATACGTCCGCCGGGCTGTAACCAGCACCTCCATAGTTCCGGGGGAATCAACGTGCATAAAAGCCAGGTAGCCCGGCACCCACCATCCCCAGATGAAGAACGATAGTACGACAGTCCCGGCAATAGGGTAAAACACACGCAGCCGAAACTTCATCGACCTCCGCCACAGCGAGATGAGCAGCACCAGCACCACCGGCAGCACAGTATTGGGTTTGGCAATCAGCAAGGTCACTGCCAGCCCCAACACCTCAGGCTGACTGGCCTGTAAGGCCCACACACCTACAAGCGCGGCGATGACATTCCACGCATCCCACTGGCCGCACGTAAAGAGCAAGGCAAATGGAAGTCTTGCGATGGAAGCAGCCCGGCCAATTGGATCCGCACACAGTCGCTTAAGCGCGATCCAAATGCCGCCAATCCTGCAGCATTGAACAACGCCCACGCAATCTTGACAGGCAAGAAAGAAAAGGGGATCACAAGCGCGATGGCCCAGGGGAGATAGAAAAACTGAGGCGCGTCCAATGTATAGAGGCTCCGCCAGTTCTGGGCAGCGTGGTAGGACGACACGAAATCGCTGGAGTCTCTGAGGAATGCAGGCAGGACTGCGACCACCAACAAGAGTGCCAGAACCAGCGCATCAGCCGCTCGGCGAGGAGTGTTACCCTTGCCTCGGCATGATTGATCACCCCTGCAGTGCCTTGTAGCTGAGTTTTCCATCGGGTTCAGGTGTGGGTACGTACCGTGCACAAGTCAGCAGCGCTCTAGCTGTAACGCGGTGTTCGGATCAGGCAAGTAAGTATGAGACGGGACCGCGAGTAACAGATCGCATTACCAAAGGCGATCACCTGCAGCAACGCGACTGCCATAAACAGAAACACGCCCCTTGCGGGGCGTGTTTCTGCGAAAGGAGGGTAACCAACAGCGTGATGATCAAAGAGGGCGGGACTCTTTATCACACGCCAAAACCATTGTACTATTATAACCATTCTCTTGCAATATGAAAAATGACATAGCGTATGTATGGATAAAGTCACAGAGCACATAAGCGCGATATGCTCACACATCTGATAGTCAGCGGTTCGGGGAGTCGCACTTAGCATCTCCGCTCCGGCTGAACGCACGAGTTGGCAGGCATCGGAAGCCTGCCGTTCGCATCGAATCTCCATAGCGACAGCGACCGGGAGTCGCGAAGGTAGTGTACCGGATATGTGCGTATCAGCGTCAGACGTGACCACAGCGCAGATTCGACTCGAAACTCATCACCCTCTAGAAGAATCACCCAGACTGGTCCGGCCTCGCTCAGACTCGTGAGCGTTGAGATCTTGACATCCTCCAGGAGGGGCAATGCCTGGAAGCTTCCCGTCAAAGCCAAGGTACCAGCCAACCGCCCCGCCAATATAGCGCCATCGGGAAGTGTTGACGAGAGATCTGATGACGCATTCGATAGGTCAGGCGTACTCATAGCCACTCCAGTAGTATAGAGGGTGCCCTGAAGCAGAACCTGAACGGTCAGCAAGACTAGGAGTGATATGCGACGTGAGCGGGCAAACGCCATCACCCAACTGTCACGTGGCTGATTCAAGAGCCAGAACATGTACAACGGTAGTGGCACTCCTAGCAGAGGAACCCACCCCCGCCATCTGCCGAGAACCGATACAGGAGAGAAAACCTGCATCAGCAACCAGATGCCGAACCCCAACGACACGGCAAGACGGCGCGTGTGTGAAACGGCGGGGAAAGGGCTGCCTTCCCAGAGACGTCGCATTCCAGATATCGAGAGAAGCACTAGTGGTGGTGACACAAAGTGAAAATAGCGAGCCGGGCCATATCTGAATGCACAAGCGCCCAGAAGCGCTACAACAAACCAGGGCAATGCCACCAACATGGTTGTAGAAGCGCTCCTAACCCATCGGCCGGGCCGGAGAAGACAAGCTACAAGATCTATACTCGCAAAGACCAGTATGGGAACCTGGTTAGGGAAGAACCGGGCCGAGATGCCAGACCACCAGATCTGCTGGAGTACGCCGAGCGGATCAGCAAGGCCCATAGTGCTGTCGACAACCCTAGATGGAACATCAGCCATGCGCGAGATCGTTGCGCCGGGAACTAAGCAAGCCCGCCAGACGAAGACCACGAGCACTAGCCCCAGGGCAAATGGAGTCACAATACGCCGACGCCTTAGGAGGTACATCGCTAGAAGGGCAGGAGCCAACGCCAGCGCGTGGAGCTTGAAACCCATAGCCAGTGTTCCCAAGAGACATCCTACCAAGAAGCCCTGCCATCTTCTGTCTGCTATGATACCCAAACAGGCACAGCAGGTAAGCAAAGCGATAAGGATCCCTTCCGTCAAGAGTAGTCGGTCAAAGATCACATAGAGGAAGCCTGTACCGGCCAATCCATACGTCAGTTGGGCTCCGTACTTCGGCCAGATAGTCCACCCCATCCACCCCAGCACGGACAATCCGATCATTCCAAAGAGAGCTGTCAGCTGCCTACCTGTGAGCTTGGCTATGCCAAAGTGCTGAAACACATTGCACAGCATCACCTGATGGAGAGAACGTCCACCAACGAAAGCAAGGGAACCGCAACCCACGCCGCTCCGAATAGCCCGAATTACAGGGTCAGCGATCGTGCCCTCGTCTGTCCAGGGGGCCTCATCACGAATCAGGTCCGCAGGAGGAGGATCGGTATCTAGTCTCCATATGCGCAGCGCGAAGGCCAGCAGGAGAAAAAGGATGGAAACCCGACGAGCTCCGCTCATACCCAACTCCGCATCGACACAGCCGAGTGATCAGAATGACGGCCAGAAATCTTCGAGAGACCGCAGTAGCGTAGAGCCAACTTGCTCAGACGCACCATTTTGCAACCCTTACGGTGCAGACTCAACTTGCCGCTGTCGTCTCCTTACCAGCTGCATACCAAGCGTAACGCCAGACAGGACCAAACACCGCCATGGTTGACCTAAGCGCTACCTTTGGAGTGACGATTCACACTACCATATCACCGACCGGTGCTGCGGCAAAGCGAATCGCGAACTGCTATCCCAAGCATCAGTGCACCAACCTAGCCATGATGCCTATCATGCCATCTTGGTAGACCGAACTTCAACAGAACCATTCGCGGCTGACTCAGCCGATACGCACCGATGTACAGACAATCGCTGCGAGACACGAGACACATTATACTGCGCTACAGCAAAGATTACACAGATACATATGTCCGCATGCAGTTCGCCACACACATTCACTCATCCAACAGAGGCTCCTTGTACAAGACCACCCGCCATCGCCACCTCAGACAGCATCCAGCCCCCTAAGAGCACCATAGCCCAAGCAGGTGTCCGCATCCCAAGCACCGGCGTTGGCACGAATCGTTCAGTTATCCAAAAGACTGGCGGGCACATCAATGCGATGCTACCCAGCAGCGTCGCTCCTCGTCCAACACGTCGTAGATGATGCCAGAAGAGCAGGGCCGGGACAACAAGAAGCACACCATCCTGTGGATGCACATGTAGGCTAAACAGGATTCCCACCAAGAGAGTCACCGACATTCGCAGATCAAAGCCTAGGGCCCTGAACCTCCGATCGGACCAGAACCACAAGACGAAAAGGATAGAGACAAGAAACGCCAGAAGACTGATGACGTTTACCTTTGGTATCGATTCATAGCCAAACAACTTCACCAGGATACCCTTCAGGTTGTCCATAGCTGCAGTGGCTACACCGAGTGTCTCATCTCCGTTGAACGTTGTCCTCAGAGCACGGACCCAATCCACCCAAACACCACCGCCGAGCCATATACTTGAGACAGCAAATATGAACAAACCACAACCGACTGCCACCCCGATTGTCTTCCAGTGACGGTCGGCGGCCGCGACCAAGCCGGGAATCACAGACGTCTGCGGTTTCAAAGTCAGGACAACCACCCAGAAGCGGCTGGACATCGTCGCCTCGCCCTCACAGCCAACGCGTATTTCAGTAATCCCACTAACATCAACATAGAGATGCTCCCAGCAAGAGCGACTACCTAGCCGAGGGCAATGCCATTACAGCGGAAATAACCAGCCACCTCGTAGAGGTAACCACACCTTCTTCCCCCAAGTGCAGCCACAATATCCTACATAGCCACACCAGGAGCCCCCACTGCAGCACCGACCACACCAAGTAAGCCCGATCCAAGGACAAGAAGGCCAGGGGACAACAGAAGGGCCACGTCAGGAGGATTGCAGAACGGAAGGACACCACCCTCCAAGTGCCGCCCGCCGAGTATCTGCTGCTGAATATCGGCCTGTAATCCTTAGTCGTAGAGGTTCATCCCCAATCCCTTGATAACCAATGACCAACCGGTGTAGAACGACGTGAAGTCGGCGCGCCAGGTCAGACCTTGGGCGTAAGCAATGACCCATAGACCTAATGACCCCAGAGCCAGTCCGGCATTGATCGCCCCCAGAACCAGACGAGGTGTACGACGTACGATAAGCAACTTCAATGTAGCCATTCCTGCCCCCCTTCGCCCTTGTCGGCACACTATTGTACCTGCCGCCTGCACGTGCACCAATAGCAAGCGACAGCGATCCACGGAACTGCGTTACAGCGTGTTGCCGCTCAATGGGACCCAAAGCAAACGAGCAGGCAAGCTTGACAGGGTGAAAGCTCAAAGTACGATCAGTGAACTCTTGTCGTAGAGGACTCCAGGAACGGACCGATGAGAATCACACCTACGCACGACCATTCAATTAGGATCTCAATCGCGCGCCTCTGGCCGCTGACCATACTCGTCGGCACCTTCGTCTTCCTCAATACCCACCCCATCCGGCCACATCACTTCTGGCGGCATATGGCCGCCGGACGGGAGATCGTGACCACGGGGGGATATCCCAAGGTGGATGAGACCACTCGTTCACGGCTGCGGGTAGCCCCTATCCCGCCTACTGTGTCTATTGGCTGGCAGAGACCGACCTTCTACCTTATCTACGGCCTCGGTGGCCCGGCGTTGATCGTGTTCTTCCATATTTGATCGTCACGACCGCGTATGCGCTGACGCTGTGGCTCGCTACCGACTGACACGCAGCTGGCGTATCGCCGCGTTGGCGACCTTCGTCGCTGCCGCACTGGGGATCAACGACTGGACGTCCGCCGGCAGGCTTTCACCTTCTGGCTTGCGCCGTTCTTTCTCCTGACGATCCGAGCCTATCGCGAGCGGCAGACGACGACGGCTGCTCTCCGCCTTCCCGCTGGGCATGATGATTGTGGAATTCGCCATGGCCTGTTCGAGCTGGGCCTGGTGTTGATCGGCCTGTGGCTTGCCGACGAAGCCTGGCAGATCCTGGCGCCGGCATCCGCGACGACCCGGAAACGTGTGTTTGGCCGACTTGCGGCGCCGGCAGCGGCGCTTGCCGCGGCAAGCCTCGAGCTGCCTTCTCAACCCCGGGGGCGTGAGCGTCCTGAGCTACGTCACGGGACTTACGTCCAACCCCGCCGTCCAGGAGCTGGTGCCGGAATGGGCTCCCCCCACCTTTGGCTAGCCTCGACGGCGCCCTGTTCCTCGGCGGCGCGCTTCTCGCATTGGCCGCGCTGTTGGCCGTCTCTCCTCGCCGGCCCACCCCCTTCCAGCTCGCAGCGTTCGTGGTTTTCGGCGCCCTTGGGCTCCGCACTGCGCGGGGATCGATCTGGTTCGGTCTGGTTATGGCCCCATCCTGTAGACCACGTCGGCGCCCTCGTGGTGAACGATACTGTCCGCAAACGTAACTCCCCTGCGGCCCCCGAATCCGCCGGCGCTGAATGTCGCGTTTGCGAGCCGCGCTCCTGTTGAGCGTCGTCGTCACACTCCCATGGCTCAAATTTTACCTTCCGCTGCCGCCACCCAAAGCTGGCCTGGTCGCCGCGGAGACCCCCATTGACGCAACCGAGTACTTGCTGACGGCGCAGCCCCCTGGTCCCGATATTCAACGACGTTGGCTTCGGCAGCTATCTGGACTGGGCTGCACAACCGGACTACCCCGTCTTCATCGACCCGCGCATCGAGCTGTATCCCTTGGACATCTGGCTCGATTACATCACAATCTCTGCAGCCCAGGGTGACTGGGAGGTGCAACTCGACGCGTACGGCATCCAGACCCTTGATAGTGAGCCCAACCACGCAGCCGAATCCTCCCGACCGCTGCGAGAGGCTCCCGTATATGGACCGAGATCTATGGCGACAAGTCCGCGGTCATCTTGATACGACGGGCCCCCAACTAGAGGTATTAGATAGAGCAAGCCCACCTTGCTCCATCGGTGGCTGCCGGGGCAGCCTAACCGGACAGCAGGGTGTAACACGCCCGGACGTAGACATAGGTTAGGACAGGTACAACGACCTGTACAGCCGCTGGAAGCCACTGGAGCTGAGCCAAGGTCAGCGGTGCGGTAACAAGAGTGGCAATCCAGACGAGCGCATAGAGCGGTACCCACGGACTACGAGTATTTGAGAACTCGCGCCAAAGCAGCAGCGCCGGAATCAGCAGGAGTACCAGGTCGTAGACCATTGCGTGGGGTGTGAGCCAGAGGCTGAGCGCAACGGCCACAGCGAAGAGTAGATCGCGCCGTCCCTGCAGCCGCCGCGTCACGCGCGCCGCCCCCAGCACCCCGATCACAGCCGCAATCCCGGTCAGAAGATCCCCAAGACCCGGCCACCACGGCAGGAGCAGACGCCAAAAGCCGCGTACCGTGTCCAGATGCCAGATCGGGAACGCCTCCCAATTGGGAAGGTCGGGGCATAACGGTCCGGGCAAAGACGACGTAGGCCCGGCTTGCTTCGGGCAGGGTGACGAAACTCAGAAGTGCCAGCGCTGCTCCCCGAGATGGCGAGTCCCATCAACGCCCGCCAAGATCGCCTGAAATCGAGCAGCCAGATCAGGGCTACACCCATGAGAAGCTGCGGTTTGTACATTGCCAGCCCGGCGACGAGCCCGGCAGCTACCCCGCGGTCCTCGATCCAAAGGCGGTAGGCCGCGCACAGAATGAGCAGCGTGAGCAAAGCATTCTGCCCAAAACTCACCGATGCGAAGACGGGAAAGAACGTCAGCGTCCAGATCGCAGTCTTCCACCGATCCCGCACCTGCAACAGACCGAGGCTCAACCAGAGACAAACCAGCCCCACCAGACACCAGATCGCGAAGCTGAGGCTATATAATAGGCCCGATAGGGGTACGAAGAGCCAGGCCAGGGAGGCCCCGTGATGAGAAGGGTGCGAGAGGAGGTCAGCCCGGGACTGACGAACTGCTGCTCCAGGCGGCCTGGTAAGCAGTGTCGTAGAGATGTGAAGCCTGGCCCGTCCGCACGGTCGCGCCGGCGGCGTAGAACTGGAGGTAATCGGTGCCCACGGGCTGGCCCGCGAGATCCAGCAGGCCCGGCCCAAACAGGAGGCTCAGCAACCAGGCCAGCCACAGTGCGCCGCCCATATAGAAAGCACACCGGAGCCGGCCGGGCGTAAGCCAGTGCCAGGCGCCGGCTATGGTTGGCGCGCTTGAACTCGTCGCCATAGATAGACGTACTGTGAAATCCACAGCCCCAGGGGTATGAGGGACAGCAAGGCGACGTCCAACGCCTGCCCGATAAACCGTGAGGCCCAGCAGGCCGACGTAGCTGCCCGCGGCCCACCCAAGCACTTGACCATCCTGACGGTAGCCCCAGGCCAACAGGAGGAAGATCGGGAACGAGCACCACGAGGTCGTGCAGCATCGCATATGGGGAAGCGACAAAGGGATACAGCAGGGCCATAGCAAACACCGGTGCCCGCTGCGACAAAGAGCCATGACGGTATCGCCACGCCAGAGCAGCCAGCGCTCCTGTCATCCCCAGGGCCCTAGACAACTGCGGCGATTATCTTCAACCAGTGCATACTCGTCGCAGGCAACAGGCTGGTCAGAAGCCCGTACAACGTCGTCATGATATACCCCGGATTGCCCTCGTAGGACAACGCCATCAGCCGGCCACCGAGTTTGAGATAGGTTATGAATGGGTCAAGACCGTGGACCAGCAGGTAAGTACCCGCCCAGAGCGTCGCGCTCGCGGCAGACGAGAGGAGCGCGCGGAGGTCGCCCCAGGTCAGCCAGACCAAAACCAGACCAATGGCGAGATGGGGCTTGTAGATGAGCAGTCCGGCAAGGAGGCCCGACCACACGGGCTTGCCTTTCAGCATAGCTGCACAGACTGCGACGACGATCAACAACGTCAGGGCATGGTTCTGCCCGACCGCGAACCCTTCGACGAACGCGAAAGACGAGAACACCAAGACCGAGATGCGAGAAGCTGGCAATTGAGCTGACGAGAACGGAGGGGGAGGTACAAGATAGCGCGCCGCAAACACACTGGCCGCCACAACAGCAGCCAACATGCCCAAGCTCCACAACGCCATAGCCACAGGCAACTTCATCAACGTGGCACCTATCGAGACGCTGTACGGAGGGTTCAGGAAAGGCGCAAAGCCCGGCAGTTCTGTCGGCGCGACCAGTTCTTGTTGGATTTCCCAGCCAACGGAATAGTCATAGAGCTGCGTCGGGTCGGCAAGGTACGCAAGCGCACCCGTATACTCCGCGATGAAATCGTGGCCGATCATCTGTCCCAGCCCTCCCAGCCAGCCATCGTGGGCGAGCAAGTTGAAAATCACGACTGCCGACATCACAATCAGGGCAAGCTTGGGGTAATCCCGAAGACGCCTCGGATTGAGGAAAGCGTTGAGCGCGTCTACCACCATTCCTCCGCTCTCGTTACGCCCTCAGCCGGGGCAGACACGGCGGCAGCACCGGAGGTCCAGAGCTGCGCATTTTCGTCCTCATATCCAACACCCATCGGGGGTCATCTGCCAGGGCAAGCGCCAGATCCGCTTGCAGGCTGAGGTCAAGTAGGATGCGATCGGCGCCATACGCTGTGAGGAGCTCGTCGTACCGCACGCCCGCGCTAATCCGGATGTAGTCTCTCACCACCTGCTCGGGATAGAGCTCCACCCGCGGATCGATAGAAAACGCCCTCCTCCGGCATCGCCCAGATGAGGTAGCTGCCGTATCCCATCTCATTGAAAACGTGCCCCCCTGGATGTGCCTCAAGATACTCAACGGCGCCGATAGGCGTTGACGTGCTCAGCAGTGGTCCTGCGTCCGTGCCGACGAGGACCTGGGCCCAGTACTTCTCAGGCACGGAGCGCGCGCGACCACCGATGGTTGCACCATCACAACCGGCACAAACAAGAGCAAAGCCAAGGCTGTGTTGGCCCAACTGCGTCGCGTCACTGCAGCCGAGAGGCGAACCGACAGGCCCCCAAGCATTCGCGCGAGGACCGGCATGACCAGCAGCCCATACCAGATCACGTATCGCTGCCCGCTCCACGCTAACCACAGGAATCCCCCGATAAGCAGCGCTTCTGCAGGAGTTGGGCGGTAGTGAGAGTATATGGAGAGGAATACGAGGAGGAGGACACTCAGGTAGAACGCTACGTTGGAAACGCCCGACGGCATCGGCGGCTGCCAGTCCGCCAGCAATCGCTGGGTTGTCGGATCTGTCATCAGCTTGTACACGTAGTCGACGATCTTCACTCCATTGGGGTTGACCAGGGTCGCAAAGGCCGTCAGGACGCCCACAATCGAGAGCCAGCCGAGCCTTCGCCTGGCACGCTCCTTCGCCGGGCCGACCAGGGCACCCACCGCCTCACCGACAAGAAACGCAGCAATCAAGACCAGCCCGAGGACAAATGCTCCATGGAGGTTCACCCAAATGGACATCAGCAAAGGGCACGCGAGCAGCCATCGGGGTGACAGCTCGTCGTGCACAAACCGGTCCAGGAGCACGGCGAAGACCATCACAGGCAAGAATGACCAGATTTGCGGCCGGACTACTGCGTTGTTGAGTGACATCGTGCAAGCGAAGGCCAGGATTAGCGCTGCCACTCGCCAGGACCCGGTCTTGCGTCGCGCCTCAACAGCTACCAACCAGAATGCAATCGTCATGATGAGCGTTCGGGTAGCTGTCAGGAGCTTTACGCCGCCCAGATGGTAGAGCAGGTACATAAGGACATCGCCGAGCCATACACCATAGACGTAGGGTTTGTCCGCAGGGAGGGTCCAGGCAAACTGGTTCGTCGACGGTATCGTGTGGCCCTCGCCGATCGCTTTTCCGACCTGGAGATGCCACCACAGATCATTTGGCGGTGTGGGCACCAGCGAGACGTAGAAAGCAAAGGCGGCCAATATGATCAATGGCCACAGGTGAGACGTGTCCAGCCGGCACCTTCCGGTGAATGATCTTACATTCATAGAGGGACAAAGCGTATGCTAACTCTGAGCCGTGATAGACGCCTTGGGTCGCGCCAGCACGTACCAGAGGATAAACACCGGTGCGAACCAGAGAGACCAGAAATCATTCTGCACCAACTGCGATTGTACGGCCATCATCAGAACGAGCGCGACATAAGATATAGCCCACTTGCTCGCCCGGAGGCTTCTTCCTCTGCTCGCTGGCAGCCTGCGGCTTGCGACCTGGATTGCCGGCATCACCAGCAGCACAAGGTCATAGGACCAGAGATAGGGGGCGGTCACCAATGCCATCGCCAGGATAAATGGCATCTCTTCGGCCCAGGTCCACGACCGACGATGGCGCCACCAGTACCAACACAACCAGACGTTCCCCAACACAGCAGGCAAGAACTGCAGCCAAAAATACTGTACACCGAAAGCCAAGCGCAGCCAACCGCCGAGGGTGGGCGTCGCCCACTCGACAGGAGGGTAAGTCGTCACAGCAGTCACGTACTGGGCGATTACGTCAGAGTCCGCTGCAAGTGACAGGCCGAGGGTCACCGTCAGCGCGACTGTCCCACCGAGGACAACTGAGAACCGTCTCTCAGTTACGATCCAGAGGGCCATCGCCGTGAACAACAGATGGAAGAGCTGTGGCTTTGCCGCCAGGAGGACGACACAGGCGCCGGCCACGAGCCAACGCTCGCGGGTCTCCGCTACAAGGAAGCCAACCACCGCAGCCATTAGGAGCGGCCCTAGCTGTCCCACACCTAGGACGATCAGCGTGGGGGGAAACGCCAGGGCCAGCGCCCAAGCCAGGACACGCGAATCCGGCTTGCCGCCATACAGGCGCCACAACCGATCCGAGCTAACGACGATCAGAACCAATTGGAGGGAGAACCAGGCAACGCGAGCCCACGCATACGGCAGAGCTCCGAACGGTATCAGGAATGGCAGGAGCCAAGGAGGGTTCCAGACGATCGTGGGGGCGCCAACTTCGTATGCGCTGCGCCCGGCCACGGTCTGCCAGTGTTTCAGGGCCGCCGGGTCATAGGGGTTTCCTCCCAGCAGAGCGACGCGCCCGGACGCCCAATACTGGACGAAGTCATCCGTTGCCAGTAGCCCGGGCGAGGTCAGTACACGTGCGCCTGCGACGAGGACGATGGCGAAACCGATGCCGAGCAGCGGCCATCGAGCTACGCGGAAGATCGCGCTCCGCCATACGGCTGAAGGGGTCAACGCTCTGAGTCCTCGCCCTAACCGAAGATTCTGCATCGGATGAGCGTGTAGATAGCGTCCAGGCCATCGCGCCATGCGGTCTTCTTCCCTTCGGACGGACTCCGCGGAGCATACGATACCGGGACCTCGTGGACGCTATATCCGGCCCGCAGCAATTGGGCCGTGATCTCGGGCTCAAAGTCGAACCGGACGCAACTGAGCCGCAGATCCGCCAACGCCTGTCGGCGCAACACTTTGTAAGCGGTCTCCATATCGGTCAACCGAGCGCTATACAGAAGATTCGTCAGTAACGTGAGAAAGCGATTGGCCCAGCGATTGGTCCTCGGGACGTCATTCTGCCCACCGGAAAACCGCGAGCCATACACGACCTGTATATCAGGATCGGAGAACGGCGCGAGAAGTTGCGGGTAATCCTGGGGATCCAACTCGAGATCGGCGTCCTGGATGAGCACGATGTCGCCCTTTGCTTTGCTCATCCCGACTCGCACGGCCGCTCCTTTGCCCATGTTCACTGGTGCCACGTAGGTGATGAGGTGCGAACGCTGAGCTACTAACCTGCGGATCACATCCGCGGTGGCATCTGTGGAGCCGTCATCACAGATGATGATCTCTTTCTCATAGGGTTCGGTGCTGACCCGATCGATACGCTCAATGACCTCGGCCAGCGTATCTTCCTCGTTGTACGCAGGTATGATGATGCTCAGAATCGATGTCATTGCCTACACCTCTGACGGCCACACCAGCAGTCAAGACCAAGGTCGGGCTCGAACGTAAGGAGACAAACGCATGAGAAAAAACACCGACCGGCCGCTGAGTTGGATCAATGCAACGAGAGCCCCGCAGTTGCGGGGCTCTCGTTGCGCTGAGCTGGTCGCCTAGACGTTGAGGCTTCCCGCGATCTTGCTGAACACCGAGCTAACCTTCGTGCCCAGCAGCGTGAGGACGATGATGACGACGATGGCGATCAAGACCAGAATCAACGCATACTCTACGAGGCCCTGGCCCTCTTCCTTCGGCAGATACAACATGGCAATCCTCCCTGAATGATTGATTGAGCTAGTGAGTAACTTCCCCTGAACTTGACTACATTCTATCCAATCTCATACGCCAACGCAATAGGAGATTGGTACTATTCGGAAGAGGAAGGATGGGCCAAGTAAGGCGAAGCCGATAGCTGACAGCTATCAGCTTCGCTTCCGCGAACTTCGCACGGGTGTGCGTCAGTTTTCCGCACTGCAGTCTCTTGGGTTGGCCGCAGTTCGTTGTGCATCAGGGGGCGGTTCAATCCGCCATAACCCACGCTACTGTCATCCTGAACGGCTCACGCGGACTGTCCTGCTTGTGCAGGCAGCACAGTGAAGGATCTCTGGCGGCGCTGCCACCCGGCGGTCCAACAGCAGACGGAGATTCTGAGCGTCTAGTGACTGGTTTTACTGCGGGCCCGCACGAGACGCTCAGGATGGCAGGGTCGTGAGGGGAGGTAGACGCTCAAGGGCACGCTTGAAACGTTCGCGCGGGCTAGTTTGCGGAAAACTGACGCACACCCACTTCGCGCCGGCCTCTTGATTGCCCACCTGGTATGCCCTATAATAGAACAAAGGGTCTATCACACGCCCAGGAGGTCCGGCAGATGCCCGGCATCAGCCACATAACCGTGAGGCAACACTCAGGAATAGCGGTAACGCTCCATCCACGATGCCCGCAACCCGTCATCTCTCCTCCCCACCCGCACATTACCAAACGAACCCATTTTCGCCGCCCCATCTCCTCCTACTCCCTACTCCCTACTTCTTACTTCCTACTCCCGCCCTCTTCCAAACGAACCCATTTTCGCGCCCGCGCACGCCGACCGCTGCCGGCTATCAGCTATCAGCTACCAGCTTCCGCCATGGCTCTCGCCCGCGTTTCGCGTATACTACCGGCTATGCTGGCACCACACCCACTGATCCTGGCCTCCCGGTCGCCGCGCCGACAGCGGATGCTCCGGTGGCTCGGGATCCCTTTCACGACCCTCGACGTCGAGGTGGACGAGACGCCATGGCCCGGCGAGGCCCCGGCCGGTCTGGCCACACGGCTCGCCCACGACAAAGCGCTCGCCGCCATCGCCCAGTCTGCTGGGCGCATCGCCCAGTCCGCTGGGCGCATCGCCCAGTCTGCTGGGCGCGTTCTCACCGCCGATACGGTGGTCGACCTCGACGGGCGGACGCTCGGGAAACCCGCGGACGCCGCCGAGGCCCGGACGATGCTTGAAGCGCTCCGCGGACGCCGCCACCGGGTGCATACCGCGGTCGCGCTCGCCGGCCCGTCGGGATCCGTCGAGGTGCGCCGCGTCACCACCGGCGTGGTGATGCGGCCCTATACCGACGCCGAGATCGCGGCCTACATCGCCACCGGCGATCCCAATGGACAAGGCCGGCGCCTACGCCATCCAGCACCCCGGCTTTCACCCGGTAGAGCGTCTGGAGACCTGCTACGCCAACGTGGTCGGCCTCCCGCTCGGCGCCGTGGTCAGGCTGCTTCGTGACACAGGCTGGACGCTCGATGTCGACATCCCGGCGCTCTGCGCACAGCACTTCGGCTATCGCGGCTGCGCGGGCGATGAGGGAACGGAGGTGTAAATGGCTAACCCAAACGGCGGCAGCGGCATGATCAACGCAGAGGCGCGGAGACGCTGAGAGAGACCAAGGTCAAGCGATGCCAAGAGAACATAGAGCTCGTAGCCGATCTGATCCAAAGAATCTCTGTATCTCCGCGCCCCTGCGCCTCTGCGTTAGGGTGACCTACGTGGCCATCATCCTCAGCTTGTTCCTGATCGCGGGCTGCGGCGGCGCCACGCCCACGCCGCTCTCGGCCTTCCGCCCCACCCAGGGATCGACGCTGCTCCCGCTGGCCACCCCCACCCTCGACGTCGTGTCGCCCGAGCAGATCGGCACCGGCTTCCTCAACGCCTGGCAGGACGAGGACTACACCAAGATGTACGGCCTCCTCACCCCGGCGCTGCGGAACGAGATGACGGCCGGCGACTTCCAGGCGGGCTATCTGACCCCCCTCGACACCACCACCACCGTCAGCGTCACCGTCCTGCCCGACACGCTCAACATCGACAACGGCGTCGCGTGGATCGACTTCCGCGAGATCTGGCACACGGCGCTCTTCGGCGATCTCCAGGCACACAACCGTCTCAACATGGTGCGCAGCGGCGACCAATGGTGGGTCGATTGGGACCAGGGCGCGGTGTGGCCCGACCTGGCCGACGGGAGCACCTTTGGGATCGAGTACCAGATCCCGCCCCGCGCCAACATCTACGACGACCAGGGCGCCGGCCTCGCCGTGCCCGCCTCCATCGTCACCGTCGGCGTGGTCCCCAACCAGATCACCGACGAGACGCTGCTGCTGAACACGCTCTCGCAAGTGCTGGGAATGACGCCCGGCGACATCCAGGCCCACTATGCCGGGCAGCCGGCGGACTGGTACCTCCCCATCGCCGACATCACCAGCGACGAGAGCCTCGCGAACGACGCTGCCCTGCAGCTTCCGGGGATCGAGCGCAGGGAGCGGCAGGGCCGGCTCTATCCGCTGAACGGGGTCGGCGCCCACGTCATCGGCTGGCTCTCGCAGATCCCGGCGGAGGACTACCGGACGTACCGCGCAGGAGGGCTACCGCGGCGACGAGTACGTGGGCATCAGCGGCCTTGAGGCCTGGGGCCAATCGATTCTGGCGGGCACCAACGGCGCACGGCTCTATCTCGTCAACGCCGACGGCACCTACCAGGGCAGCATGGCGGAGCGCATGCCGGAGCGCGGGCGCGCGATCTTCACCACGATCGACCGGGCCCTCCAGGCGTCCGCCGAGCAGGCGCTGGGCAGCCGTAAGGGGGCCGTCGTGGCACTCGACGTCCACACCGGCGCGGTCCGGGCGCTGGCCAGCGGCCCGACCTTCGACAGCAACGCCTTCCTCCGCCCGAACGACGATTGGGAGCGCAGCGTCATCCTCAACGACCCGGCCCAGCCGCTGCTCAACCGGGCCACCCTCGGCCAGTACCCCGCGGGCTCCGTCTTCAAGATCGTGACGATGGCGACGGCCCTGGGTCCCGGCGGCATGACCGCCGGCACGCCCTTCTTCTGCCCCGGCTATTGGGACGGGCTGGGCGAGGCCAACCGCAAGATGTGCTGGCTGGAGACCGGGCACGGCGACATCACGCTCGCCGACGGCCTGACCGCATCCTGCAACGTGGTCTTCTACGAGGTGGGCGCCCGGCTCGACGCGATCGACGACACCGCGCTGCCCACGTTCGGCAAGGGCTTCGGCCTGGGCGAGGTCACGGGGCTGAAGGAGCTTCCCGAGGCCACCGGCCTGATGCCCGATCCCAGCTGGAAGCGGGCCGTCTACGGCGAGTATTGGTCCACCGGCGACACGGTGAACCTCGCCATCGGCCAGGGCTACCTCCTGGTGACCCCGCTGCAGATCGCACGCATGGTCGCCGCCGTGGCCAACGACGGCACGCTCTACCGCCCCTACCTCGTGGACCACATCGAGGGCAACGACCAGGTACCCGCCCAGGTGACCCAGCCCGAGGCCGTCGGCAACGTGCCCGTATCGGCCGCGCAACTGGCGATCATCCGCGAGGCGATGCTGGGGGTCACGACCAACGTCGAGCTAGGCACCGCCACCCACCGCTTCACCGGGCTTGGCATCCCCGTGGCCGGCAAGACCGGCACTGCCGAGACCGCACAGGAGACGGACCTGCCCCACTCCTGGTTCGCGGGCTACTACCCGGCGGACAACCCGGAGATCGCGATGGTCGTGATGCTGGAGAACGCGGGCGAGGGCTCGAGCGTCGCCGCACCGATGTTCCGCCAGATCATCGAGGGCTACTACGGCCTCCCCATCACGCCGCTGCCCGAGGCCGTCGGCGAGCCCGGAGATTAGCTCGTCCTTGAATACGGTTCAAGATTCACAGATTTCCCGGACCGGGTTTGCCAGGCTCGGTCATCCGTGCAAGTGCAGTGCGCGCAATCCCGGATTCGGAGGCCACGCAGCCAATCCGGCAGAGGTCTCCAGACCTCCGCAGGTTGAAAGCGCGTCCGCTTCTGTCCGTCTTCGCACGATATTGCACGCTTCTGCCCCTTTCCGTTGACACACCGTGCAGCCGGTGCTATAGTGTAAACGTCGGAGAGGACGCCTATGCTCAAGAACCAACGCCACCAAGTGATCCTGCGCAAGCTGACCGAAGAGGGCGCGGTGCAGGTGACCGATCTGGCAGAGCTATTGGACGTCGATCCCGTCACAATCCGGCGGGATCTGGCCGAGATGGAGGCGCAGCATCGGATCCGGCGGGTACACGGGGGCGCTGTCCTCCGTGAGGGCGAGGAGAGCCGCCGGAGCGCACCCGATTTGGCCCGACGTATCGCGGAGGCCGCAGTGAGGGCGATTTCCGATGGGAGCGTGCTCTTTTTGGGCCCCGGCACATTGACAGGCGAGATTGTTCCCTTCCTCCGATCGCACGACCACCTCACCATCATCACAAACGCGCTGGACGCAGCGTGGCACCTCGCCCGGCAGCGCCGACACACGTTGCACGTCATCGGAGGACAGGTCAGCACCGGTTACGGCATCTACGGCGATCCGGAGGCGCTCCGCCGGATTGCACGCGGACCTCGTGGTCCTTGAGGCGGACGGGCTCGACGCCGAGAGTGGCGTCACCCACGATGACCGCGAGACCGCCGACATGACGCGGGCGCTTTCTCGCTCGGGGCGCAACGGATTGTGCTGATCTCACCGGAGCGGCTGGGACGCGCAGGCGCACTTTTCGTGGCCCCGGCGAGCGAGATCGACGTCCTGATCACCGGGCGCGAGGCGGACAATCTGCCGCTATGGGATCTGAGCGAGTTGGGGATTCGGGTGGTATTGACTTAGGCACTTTGGTTACAACGGCCGCTGAAGTTCAACAACAACCTTGCGAAGGGTCCGGTATCCTTCGCAAGGTTCAAAGAGATAGAGAGGAGCTTACATGGCAAGCGTTACCTACGAGCACGTGACGAAGCGGTTCGGCGACGTCGCCGCCGTAACGACCTCAACATCGACGTCGCCGACAAGGAATTCCTGGTCTTCGTCGGTCCGTCCGGCTGCGGCAAGACCACGTGCCTGCGGCTGCTGGCCGGCCTGGAGGAGATCGACGAGGGCAACATCTACATCGGCGACCGCCTGGTCAACGACGTGCCCCCCAAGGATCGCGACATCGCGATGGTCTTCCAGAGCTACGCCCTCTACCCGCACATGACCGTCTACGACAACATGGCGTTCGGCCTGAAGCTGCGCAAGACGCCCAAGCAGGAGATCGACCGCCGCGTGCACGAGGCCGCCGACATCCTGGGCATCGAGGCACCTGCTGGACCGCAAGCCCAAGCAGCTGTCCGGTGGCCAGCGCCAGCGCGTGGCCGTCGGCCGCGCCATCGTGCGCGAGCCCAACGTCTTCTTGATGGACGAGCCGCTCTCCAACCTGGACGCCAAGCTGCGCGTGCAGACCCGCGCCGAGCTCACCAAGCTGCACCAGCGCCTGGAGACCACCTTCATCTACGTGACCCACGACCAGATCGAGGCCATGACCATGGGTACCCGCATCGCCGTGATGCGGGACGGCATCCTGCAGCAGGTCGACACGCCCCAGAGCCTCTACGACCAGCCCGGCCAACATCTTCGTCGCCGGCTTCATCGGCAGCCCGGCCATGAACTTCTTCGACGCGGAGCTGGTCGATGAGGATGGCACGATGTACGCGGACTGCAAGGACTTCCGCGTCGTTATTCCCAGCGAGCACACCGCTCCTTACAAGCCCTACCTGGGGAAGGAAGTCGTGATGGGCCTGCGGCCCGAGCACATCCACGATCCCGAGTATACGCCACCCGGCATTAAGCCCGCCCTCGTCGAGGCCAATGTCGAGATCACGGAGTTGATGGGCAACGAGATCAACGTCTTCTTCAACACCGACCACACTGAGTTCATGGCCGTTTCGATCCGCGCACCAAGGTCTCGGTCGGGATGGTCAAGAGCACCGCCTTTGATATGGCCCGGATCCACATCTTCGACAAGCAGACGGAGAAGGCGGTCCGGTAGTCGAAGGGAGCGAACGCTGCGTCACTGGCCCGAGCCCCGGTACCATCCACCGGGGGCTCGGGCCAGTACTTTCGCAAGGGTTTTGCGGCGTCGGCGGGTTGACAGAACCACGATATCCCGTATAATCTAGGGCGGTTAAGCCCGAGTGGCGGAATCGGCATACGCGGCAGGTTGAGGACCTGTGTCCTTTTGGACGTGGAGGTTCAAGTCCTCTCTCGGGCACACCAAGCAAACGCGGCACGGTAGATTACCGTGCCGCGCTTGCTATTCTGGAGACCTTTGGGGTTTCCTTGTCGAGCAGGTGGCCGCTAAAGAATGCATACCCCAAAGAGTGCGGTATAAGTCAAGAGCCAATTTCAGGCCGAGAACGGGCGCGAGAGGGGCAAACAGAGACGTGCGGTACCAAGCCCCCTTCGGCACCATTTTTCGCGAGAAGGGGGTATAGTCAAGATCACTATTGGCGGTAGCGTGACAGCAGGACGTTAGGCTCACAGCTCACAGCCGTCTGTCAGCGTTCCGCGGCACTGTAGGTTAGGTGCGGCGGGCCCTCCAGTGAGCGATAGGGCTCGTTGCGGTGTAGCAGACCGACAATGAGCCCGACGCTCTTGCGGGCGGTGAGGACCAGTGCCCGCTTGTGCTTGTGGGTAGCTGTCTCGGCGTACTTGCGCTGGTAGTAGCGGCGGTACGCAGGTTCATATAAGCGGAGTTGCTCGGCCGCCATGACGAAGTAGTAGCGCAGGTAGGTGTTACCGGCTTTGGGACATGTGGCGATCCTCGGCTTCGAAGCTTCCAGACTGCGACTTGGGCCACCAGAGTCCGGCGATCTTGGCGATGGCGTCTTCGGCGTCGCGCAGATTCTTGGGACGTTCGCAGTGGCGGCGCGGATCCCCACTTGGTGCCGTCCAAGGAAACGCTCGAGCGGATTGATCTCGGCGGCGATGCCGGCACTGCAGGCCGGGCCGATGCCGGGGATGGTGGTGAGTTGCTGAATGGCCGGGTAGGCGCCGAGTTCGTCGGCGATCCAGCCTTCGACCTTGGCGATCTGCTTCTCCAGGCAGGCGATAAGGTCCAGAGTGGTGTTGAGGATGCGCTGGACCGGCTGGCTCAGCTCGGTAGGAAGGGCGAAGCTCTCGTGGGCCACACGTTGAAGCCGGGTAGCGTTGCGCACGGGATCGCGGAGGCTGGCGGCGGCTTAGCTTGTGTAGCTTCTTCGCGAGCGCGGTCACCGGCAGGGCGGCGAGCTCATCCAGGCTTGCCGCCTGACCCAGGACCAAGCGGCTGGTCGCGCCGAAG
This sequence comes from uncultured Chloroflexia bacterium, assembly GCA_963775195.1. Classification (GTDB taxonomy): domain Bacteria; phylum Chloroflexota; class Anaerolineae; order B4-G1; family SLSP01; genus PWVB01. The sequence goes on along the minus strand of CAVZIC010000006.1, from coordinate 127,801 downwards.
ACATCGCTGAAGGGCTTGAGGCGGCGATAGGCATTGGCCATGAGGAACAGGTAGGGCGCAGTCGAAGGCCTTCTCGCGGGCGAGGTCCTGAATGAAGTGAAAGCGAAAGCGCGTGTAGGCGCGCAAGGCCAGTGCGCGAGGGTCGGCATGCCACGCGTGGGCTCCCGCGTGTAAGCGCTGGTGGTCAGCGATGTAGTAGGCGTCGTGGGCATCGGTCTTGTCGCTGGAGCCAAAGCACTTCTTGTACCACGCCACCCAGCGCGGATTGAGCACATACAACTGCGTGTCGTAGGTCGCTAGCTCCGGGTCGCGCGCTAACTGCAGGAAGGAGGGCAACCAATACATGCCCGGTGGCTTCCCCGGCGATGTCGAGGTGTGGGGCTTCTTCCGCGGCCAGGGTGTCGAGCAAGCGTTGCTTGAGTTCCTCGTAGCCCGGCAACGAGTTGCTGAAGCGCTGATGGGGAATCAGGCGTTTGCCTTCGGGATTGAGCAAGCACACGTCGATGAACTGCGTGCTGAAATCGATCCCAAGTTGTAGGCGTGAGGTCATGGGGGTAACTCCTTTCATGCGTGTGGAAGGAGCGGAGGCAGCGGGTGTTCCGGCGGTCTGCGGCGGGGTATCCTTGCGGCCAACCTCAGTCCTGACCCGTCAGGGCAGATAAAAAGAGCGCAGTGCTGCTACCACCTAGCGCATTCTCCCCTGGCGTTCAGGGACCATGGTGCGTGTCAGCCGTTTACCGCCACAGACCCCGGGAGACAGGCTTTGGGAGACGTGACGCCCGGCTGGTCACCGGGCATCCGGCAAGGTCTAGCAGACTTACCCGGAGCGTCCGCGGCTCAGTTCACCTGAGCTACTTCTTAGTCTCTCCGGAACACCCACTGCCGCAACTCCATGACCATTCTATACAAGGTCTTTACGCTATGAGATATCTAGTCCCAGCCGCTCATACTGCGACGGTGGGGCGTCCATCGCCTCCAATGTCTCGATCAACAGCGCCTCGTAGTCCGCTTCCACCTGCGTGCCCGCGAGATTCCGTGTCTGGGCGTAGTCCTCGACGATGTTGTAGAGACGCGTGTCGGCCCAGTCGGGGCTCCGCGATCGCTGCACCCGCGCGCGGATGACCGGGTAGGGCGTGTACGGCAGGAAGTGGCCGAACTCGGCCTCGTCGTAGAACGACAGCGGGGCGACATCGCGCATGCTGAAGGACCCCGGCGTCAGGAAGTGCCGGTAGAGCGGCTGATTCTCCTCAGTCGCGGGAGCACGTAGATACGTGTACGTCCCGTGGGTCATGTTGACCGTCTGACCGAACCAGCCGTAGAGCACGGCACGACGCTCCTGCGGAGCGTCGTGCTTCAACATCGGCATCCAGCTCTCGCCGTGGAGCGCGCAACCGGCTTCCACGCCGAACCAGTCGAGGAGCGTCGGCGCGATGTCGACGTTCTGCGTGAGCTGGGTACGCCGCTCGCCCGCGTGGGCGCCGCCCGGCAGGTGCACCATCAGCGGGATGTTCGCCATCTCGTTCCAGGCGTGCCAGGCGTTCTTGCCCGTCAGGCCGCGCTCGCCCAGCATATGCCCGTGATCTGTCGTGAGGATGATCAACGTGTCCTCGAGTGCGTTCTGGCGCTCCAGCTCGTCCAGCAACTTGCCGAACCACTCGTCCATCATAGTCAGCGTCGCGGCGTACTGCTTGCGAAGGTGGCGCGTCGCCTCACTCTTCTCGTCGACCTTCTCATAGCCGCTCCAGTTGTAGAGCGGGCCTTCCCAATCGTCGTCGTAGAGGTCAAGGTAGCTGTCCGGGCAGTCGAAGGGCTCGTGGGGATCGAAGGCTTCCACCCAGAGGAAGTAGTCGTCCTCCCCCTGTTGGCTTCCAGCAGTGATCGCTCCCTGGAAGGTCCGCGCTAGGGTAATCCGCTGCTTCGTGATAGGTAGTCGGCTGAGCGCATACTGGCCCCGCCACTGGCCCAGGTGCGTGGGCTCCTCGGGCATCGTCACCCGCGAGACCATCGTGTCCCCCTCCTGCCCACGGTGGAAGGTGTAGGTATTGAAGGCATGTGGTAGTTCTCTTCGCCTCCGTGGAAGTAGTGGTAGTGATCGGTCTCCATGTGGCAGAAAATGCCCGCCTCGTCGCGCAGCAGATGCGGGAAGGGCACGTCGAACGGCTCCACCCCGCCCCACCCCCGCTCCAGGAAGTTGAGCCGCCCGGTCAACATATCGCGCCGGGCAGGCATACAAGGCGCCGAGCCGATCCAGTGGTTGTCAAAGACCACCGACATGTCAGCGAATCGCTGGATGTTCGGTGCTATGACCCACTGGTTTCCGTAGGGCGGCAGGAAATGACGGTTAAGGGAATCAGAAAGGATAAGGATTGCTTTCATGGAATGGATCCTCCTCTCAGTGCCTGGCGGGTATCCCGAAGACAAGTTGACCGCGGTCGCGGATGCTCCCGCTGTTTCAGGTGCCAGGCACTCGCGCCGCAGACGGCGTCGAAAGTGCCACGCACCGAAGAGATCACCCCCCTGATCACCACCCCACCCTTCGCGGCGAGGGCAATGCCGCCCAGCGTTCCGGCGCGGCTCCCGAGCTGCGAGGGCAGGATGCGGATATCGTCAACCGGGAACATCCGGACGCGTCGCGATACGGGCTCGCGGGACGGCATCGAAGAGCAGGTCGCCCATTTGCGCCACGCCACCGCCGAGCACAACCAGGTCGGGATGCAGTGTGATGATCACGTTGGCGACGCCGATGCCCAGGGACTCGTGGCCTGGAGGATGGCATCGCGCACGGCCTCATCTCCCTCCGCGACCGCCTGCGCCATCTCGCGCGGGGTCACGCGTGCCGCATCACCCTCCACCAGGTCGTACAGTCGTGGCGCCCGGCCGCACGCCATCAGCCAGACGCCCTGCGCGGTGATCGCCGGGCCGCTGGCCAACGTCTCGAGGCACCTGCGGTTCCCGCAGCCGCACAGTGGGCCGTCCGGCAGGATGGTCTGATGGCCCAGCTCCCCGGCGGCACCCAACGGCCCTAGCCCGCAGCTTGCCATCGACCACGATGCCGCCACCGATCCCGGTGCCCAGGGCGAAGAACGCCATCGTAGAGGCGTCCCTGCCGTGCCCAAAGACCAACTCGCCGAGCGTGGCGGTCCGGACGTCGTTGAGCAGGTAGGTACAGGACAGCCAATCTTCGGCGCCAGCACGTCGCGGACGGACACGTCGCGCCACTGCGTCGGCAGGTTGGGCAAGAAGCGCGTTATGCCTCGCGCCACATCCGCAAGGCCGGTAGCCCCCATGCCGGCTGCGGCGGGCGATACCGCCCACCTCAGCCGCCATCTCGTTCACGATACCGCGCGCGTCCGGTCGAGGACGGCAAGCGGCCCACTGTGCGACTCCGTCGGCAACCGTCCTCTCGGCGACGACATCACCTTCTGCGGTCCCGAAGGCGCAGGCCACCTTCGTCCCGCCCAGATCGATACTTGCATAGAGTGTATCAGACACGGACTTTCACCTCGGGTGTTGAGATAGGATCAGCGATTGGCCAATCCCAGATCTGCGGCAGAGGAAATCGATCCCCTCGTCAGAGGGATCGAACTCGTGTTTGCCGGGGTGCTCGTGATAGACAAAGCGCTCCGAGATCCCCAGGCGCTCATAGATACCCGCGACCTTCTCGGCCTCAGGCCTCGCGGATGCCACGTCCAGCAGCTCGTCGTTCTGCGCCACCTCAAGATATAGATAGCGAGGGCAGACCAGCCCCGCCACCTCGGCGTCGAAGAACGTATTGGCAGCGTCAAAGAATCCCCAGTCGCGCCTCCCGTAGCCGGCGCCGGTCGTTGAAAAAGCACGACGACAGCGTCACGCCGATCCGCGGATCGGCAGCCGCGGCGTAGAGCGCGAAGAACCCACCGTAAGAGAGCCCCAGCATCCCCACCCGCTCCGGGTCCACCTCCGATCGTGTCACCAGGTAGTAGGACCCTCGCGCCAGGCAAGCCAGCTCGAAGGCCGCAATCGATCCGCCGAGCTGCTTCATCTGGCGGTCAAGCTCCTCCACATCCGGCTGGGGGCCGAACCTGACGTCCCAGCGGAAGAGCCTGGGGGGCGAAGACGACGGCGCCGCGGCGCAGAACGCGACGCGTCATGTCGCTGTAATTCGCCGAACCGAAGAACCCCGCGGTCAGCTCGGGCGTGCCCAGTCCGCCGTGCTGCGAGATCACGAGGGGATGCATGCCGGCGCCGTGGGGGACAAAGAGCAGGCCGTAAGACTGCAGCCCCGAAAAGACCTCGATCCAGATACGCTCGATATGCCCGAGGTCATCCTTTGCCACAGGGACCGTGCGCGCCGCCGGCGGGGCGACGGCCCCACGACCTACGCGGGGCGCGGCATGTTGCGCCGCTACGCGAGAGGGTGTGCCCGCGCCTGTGGCGGGCTGATGATCCGTCGGTAGCCGTATGCTGCGCCCCTGCGAGGGGATCCGGATTGTTCAGCTCCGTCAGCGGGCGGCCCAGCATCTGCCGGAACCGCTCACGGAGGCGTACGATCGAACGTTCGTACGCCTCAACGGAACTGAAGTCAGGCCGGAAGAACTGCTCGCGCTCGGCGGAAGCAGCCTCAAAAATCACGTCCCAGCCACGCCTCGAACTGCTGCAGGAATACCTCACGGTGTTCATTCTCCACTTCGGGCGCCTCTTTATAGAGCGGCATATCATGTCTCCGACCCGGCCCATCCTATAAGCTGCTCTCGGTGTATCAGCATGGCAGTTCCTCGGGAATGCCCTTCCGCGCGCGTGTGCGCCCAGCGGATCAAGAGATCCCCCTGGGGTGTGCGTCGCCGGAGGTCTCATGCCCGACGACCGCCCTGATCCGTCACTAGACACACCACGGGAAGGCGTACGTCGGCCGGTTGACATATCGGGCCATCCCGACCTGGAGCCGGGCCTGCGACCAGGGACCGAGTTTCACCCGGAGCACACTGTCATTGACCGACACCGCAGGCGCACCCGGAACCGCCGCGTCGCGCACCTCGGTGAACCGGTGCTCGCCGAATCCGCCGGCCTGCACCAGGACCTCACGCAGCGCCAACGGGTTGGTGTTGACCAGCGTGAGGGTCAGTCCCTCGGGCGTAATTGCCTCGACCAGCGCGGCGACGTCGGCGGGCAGACCCGGACGCTCGCCTTGCGGGTCGAAATAGCGCACACTGGCATGCAGCGCCCCCCTGATAGATCGCCGCGGGCGTGCCCATCGCCATCTGGATGAGCCCCTCGGGAACGACAGGATTGAGATCCTGCCAGTGGTGCACATCCCATTCCTCCAGCTTGCTCCAGTCATCGTGGTCGATCCTGTCGAGGCGCTGCTGCATACACGTGTAGGTCTCGGAAAGTGCCTGATCCGGAAAGCCGGGATTCTCGCCCACCATATACCCGAACCAGCGTTCCGGCCAGAAATGCCCGGACTTGCCGAAACGTGGCAGCCCCAGTACCACGATGCGCGGTCGGGATATCGCTCCTCGATCCGCGCCCAGTCGGCGGGATCACGGCTCATGAAATAGAGGTGCGCATGGTGACGCGGCTCCATCGTCCGGTAGTCGAACCACCCACCGGCTCCATGGCGGAAGGGACCGTCACGCCACCGTTCTCCTCCCTGCGCAGCGACCAGAGCAGGTCGCCCTGCGACCTATGGAGGTCCAGCCACGAGGGATCACCGGTCAGAAGCGTCGCGTTCTGCCCGGCAATCAGCGTCGACTCGAGGATGATCCAGGCGCCGTGGGGCCAGCGCCAACCGTAGTAGCCACCCCACCATTTGCCACCCATTCGCTCGCCGATCTCGCCGCTGGGGCCGACGTTGTCAGGCGTGATCCCGCCGTTCCTCTCGGTCCGCTCACGCCAGGCGCCCAGGTAATCGAGCACCCAGCGCTTGTAGACCTCGTCGCCGGTGTAGAGATAGGCGCTGGTGATCAGACTGGTCGCGTTGAGGTTGAGGGGCACGTCGCCCGGCACCATCCGCTCGTTCATCAGTCTTGAGGATCTTCGCAAAGGTCTCGTCGTCGTTCCAGTCGAGCTTGGTGAAGGGATCCGTGATATCGAAGCCGGGCACGTCCTCGTAGGGGGTGAGATAGTCGGCCAACACCGGGCGGTGCGTGACCCAGTCCTCCGCCGACATCTCGGCCCGCGGTCCATGCTGCCGTTGATCGGCGACCGGATCATCTTGAGGTCCGGATCCCAGTTGGGCGCCTCCGGATCGAGCCCCGCATACATCGCCGCGAAGCGAAGGGCACGGGTGCGATCGACGTGATGATAGGGATTTGCCATACCCAGATAGTAGATGTACGTCGAGCTCTCACCGTGGTGCATCCAGTCGTAGTACGCGTCGTACTCGCGCCTGACCTGGCCGTACTCGGTGAACTGCCAGGTCACGGCATTCCACTCGCGCCGGGCCAGCGCGTGCACTCGCTCGCTGCCCCCGAGAAGGTAGAAGAGCGCGAAAGACATGAAACTCTCGTATCCATCGTCGGAGCCGTCCATGCCCGGCCACGTGTCTCGCCAGATGAGCGTGCCGTCGGGCCGCGTATACCGCTCGACAAAGGTCTCGGCTGCCTCATCCATCAACTCCATCAGGTACCGCTGCTTCACGGCCCAATCGGGCGGCTGCGGGCGCCCGTGCGCCTCGATCGTCGCGAACTCGGGTTGTTGTTGATCGGTCATCTTTGATGTCCTTGGACAATTCCCAATCTGTCTTCGCCGCCGTAGAGACGTGCCGGTGGCACGTCTTTTTTTTTTTTTTTTTTTTTTTTTTTTTTTAAAAAAAAAAAAAAAAAAAAAAAAAAAAAAAAAAAAAAAAAAAAAAAAAAAAAAAAAAAAAAAAAAAAAAAAAAAAAAAAAAAAAAAAAAAAAAAAAAAAAAAAAAAAAAAAAAAAAAAAAAAAAAAAAAAAAAAAAAAAAAAAAAAAAAAAAAAAAAAAAAAAAAAAAAAAAAAAAAAAAAAAAAAAAAAAAAAAAAAAAAAAAAAAAAAAAAAAAAAAAAAAAAAAAAAAAAAAAAAAAAAAAAAAAAAAAAAAAAAAAAAAAAAAAAAAAAAAAAAAAAAAAAAAAAAAAAAAAAAAAAAAAAAAAAAAAAAAAAAAAAAAAAAAAAAAAAAAAAAAAAAAAAAAAAAAAAAAAAAAAAAAAAAAAAAAAAAAAAAAAAAAAAAAAAAAAAAAAAAAAAAAAAAAAAAAAAAAAAAAAAAAAAAAAAAAAAAAAAAAAAAAAAAAAAAAAAAAAAAAAAAAAAAAAAAAAAAAAAAAAAAAAAAAAAAAAAAAAAAAAAAAAAAAAAGGGCTCTTACGACACAACCGCCGATCAGCCACCGCACATCCTTCTCGAGAGCCTCATTCGCCCATTGAGACACAGAAAACGTTGGAACGTTCGGATAGTCGTATCCTTGAACGTTCCAACGTTCGAACCTGGCAACCTACTAACGCGCCCCTAACGCCTGCGACACCACGTTCTTGACCAGCTCCACCTTGTAACCGTTATGCTCCAGCGGGCGGGCACCGGAGATCGACGCCTCCGCGGCCGCCCGGATCGCGGCGCCAGGAAGGCGCCCATCGCCCGTCAGCGGCTGACCGACGAGCGCGGCCTCGGCCGCCTCCGCGCGCCAGGGAATCGGCGCAACGCCGCCCAGCGCGATGCGTGCGGAACGGACGGTATCACCCTCCATCGTGAGACTGACGGCAGCGCTGACCAAAGCGAAGTCCCAGGCCCCGCGTTCCATCACTTTGACGTAGGCGGACCACGTCCCCTCCTCGGCCTGGGGGACGATTATCTCGGCCACGATCTCGTCGGTCGCGAGAACCGTAACCGGATGATAGCCGTCTGCCGTCTGGCGCTCCCGCTTCGGCAGTGCGTAGAACTCGTCCAGCGGGACAACCCGGCGGTCGCGCGGGCCGATCAGCAGCACGGAGGCGTCCAGCGCCAGCAGGGCTACAGCCGGGTCCGACGGGTGCACGGCATAGCACGGTCCGCCCCCCAGGATCGTATGATATTTGTTCTCGCCGCGGAATGCAAAACAGCGACGTCCGCCCTTTCGCCAGCAGGGGACGTTGGGGTTGCGGAAGTACCAACAGCGAGGTCTCTGGAGCAAGTTACCCCCGATCGTGGCCATGTGCCGCAACTGGGGCGTCGCCGTCTCGTCGAGCGCCCGGACCAGTGCGGCAAGGTCGGGCCGCCGTCGGAGATCCGGGTTTGTCGCCAGATCGGACAGGGCCGCGACGGCGCCGATGTGCAGTCCGTCCAGGCTCGTTGCCACGTCCGCCATGCCCGGGATTGTCTTGAGGTTGACCAGACGCTCCGGGGCAGCCAGGCCATCCTTCATCAACGCCACCACGTCGGTGCCCCCGGCCAGCGGCCAGGTCACCGCATCAAGATTCTCAACCGCCTCCTCGATAGAGGTGGCATCGGCAAACGCAAACGGATGCAGCGTCATCACTCCACCTCCTCGGGAACGCCGGCAGCGTCCGGCGTAGCGCCTGGCAGCAGGCCCAGCAGACGGTCAGGCGTGATCGGCAAGTCGGTCACCCGGATCCTCACGGCATCGAAGATCGCGTTCGCGATGGCTGCCGCCACAGGGATGATCGGCGGCTCACCCAGCCCCTTGCTGCCGACGCTGTTGGCCTCGGTGTCCGCGATGTCCACAAAGAGCGCCTCGATCGCCGGAGTATCGACAATCAGCGGGACCTTGTAGTCCTCAAGGTTGGCCGTAAGCTGCAACCCCGTGTCCGGATCAATCACGCGCTCCTCGGTCGTCGCGAACCCCAAGCCCATCATGACGCCGCCGTAGACTTGGCTCGCGGCTGTCATAGGATTGACCACGCGGCCGATATCGTGAGCCGCCACGATGCGCTCCAGGCGCACCCGGCCGGTCTCCACGTTGACGGCCACCTGCGCAAAGTGTGCCCCGAACGTGTTGATCGCCATATCGTCGGGGTTGGGCCCGCGTGCGCCCTTGGCCACGATGGTATAGTTGCCCATCTTCGCCGTCACCTCGGTGAACCCGAGGCGCTTGTCGGGGTCCTGCCGGTAGACGATCACCCCATCGGTCATGTCGAAGCCGTCGACGTCGGCGCCTTCCAGCCCCATCATCACAGCGGCCAAGGCAATCACCTGTCGCAACGCCTCGCGGCAGGCAGAGCGGACCGCCGGGGTCGATGAGGCCAGCGTCACGCTTCCGCCGCTGCCCGGTCCGAAGGGAGCCGGCAGCGTGTCGCCGATGATGCACCGGACGTCCTCCAGGGGCAGCCCCAACTCCTCGGCCGCGACCTGGGTCAGCACGGTTTTTGTGCCGGTCCCGATGTCCTGAACACCGACGCTGAGTTCAGCCGTGCCGTCGGGCAGCAGCCTCACAATCGCGTTCGCCGGTGGACCACCTCCACCACCCCATATCTGGCTCGCCATCCCGCGACCGCGTCGCCAGGGGCCCTCCACCCTCTCCGACTCCGCCATGCTGCCGGACCAGCCAAAGCGCTCCGCACCCATCTCGTAGGCCCGCCGCAGGCCCTTGTAGGTATACGGCTCCCCGCGCGAGGGGCTGTTCTCGGCGTAGTTCTTCATTCTAAGGTCCAGGGGATCCATGCCGAGCTTGTCGGCCAGGGCATCCATGGCACCTTCCAGCCCGAAGGTACCCTCGACGTATCCCGGCGCCCTGAAGGCCCGGGCGTGATCCGCGTTAGCGCGGGCGGTCCAGACCACGGTGCGCACATTTGCGCACCGGTAGAGGTCCTTTGCCGGGCCACCGATGACGGGGCCCGCCCCGCCGAAAACGCCCGTGGTCACCTTGGCCTCGTGCTCGATCAGCGTCAAGGTCCCATCCCGTTTGGCGCCCAACCGGACGCGCTGCCAACTGCCGGGCCGATAGCCTGCGGCAAGGTGCTCCTCCCCACGCTCGAGGACCGCCCTGACCGGGCGCCCTGTCTCACGCGCGGCGAGGATGGCCATCAACGTATAGGGCTCAGCCCCCCACTTGCTGCCGAAGCCCCCACCGATGTAGTCCGAGATGACCCGGACCTTGTCCATGGGGATATCGAGGGCGTCGGCGACGCTGCTACGGGTGCCGAAGACGCTCTGGGTTGAGTGCCACACCGTCACCTGATCGCCTTCCCAGCTCGCAGCGCTGCCATGGGTCTCCAGGCAGCAGTGCGAGGCCAGGGGCGTCGTGAACGTCAGATCCACCAGCACGTCGGCCTCGCGTGTGCCGGCGTCGAGGTCACCGCGCTCGTAGACGTCACCCTCCGGCGCCACCCAATTGTCCTCTCCCTCTATCACACAGGGAGCGTTCTCCGCCGTCGCAGTATCGAAGTCGTAGGCGAACGGCAGCGGTTCGTACTCGACCTCAATGAGCGCCAGGGCATCCTCAACCGTGCGCTCGTCGCGCGCCGCCACGAAGGCTACTTCCGCGCCCTCGTAGACCACCTCCTCCGGGAAGATCTCGCGGCCGAAGAGATAGCCGATGGAAGGTGGCTGGAAATGATGCCATACCAACGCCACGCCGGTCAGTGCCTCGGCCTTGGTGCTGTCCACGGCCTTGACGCGAGCGTGCGGATGCGGGGATCTCAGGAATCGCCCAATCAGCATCCGCGGGAGATGCACGTCGTGGGTGTAGACGGCACGCCCGGTGACCCGCGCTACGCCGTCGACACGCGGGGTCGGTTGGCCCACCAGGCGCAACCTGGCCTCCCGGCCCCAGGGCTCGACGTGCTCCTCCTCGACGATAACCTCTCGTTCCTCGATGCGGCCCTCGAACTCGACCTGTGTCTTTCGGATCGTAGGCATCGGGTCAGTCCCCCTCTCCGGCCATCATCTCGGCTGCTGCCGCCACGGAATCGATGATGTTCGGATAGGCCCCGCAGCGGCAGACGTTGCCCGCCATGCCCTGACGGATCTCGGATTCCGTCGGATGGGGGACGTGTTCGAGCAGCGACACAGCCGACATCACCTGACCGGGCGTGCAGAACCCGCACTGATAGCCGTCGTGGTCAATGAAGGCCTGCTGCACGGGGTGAAGGTCCTCACCGTGGACGAGGCCCTCGATCGTGCGGATCTCGCGGCCCTCGCAGTCGATCGCGAGGGTGAGGCAACCGTAGACCGTTTCGCCATCCAAGATGACCGTGCACGCACCGCACTGCCCGTGTCCGCACCCGCGCTTGGCGCCCGTGAGGCCAAGCTCTTCCCGGAGAACCGAGAGCAGGGTGCGCCGCGGCTCGACAAAGACGTGGAACTCCTCACCATTGACGTTGAGCAGAAGGGGAACGCCCGAAGGCCCTCTGAAGTCGATCGCCATCCTACCCTCCTTCGTATGAGAGAAACGACCGTGGTCCTACCGCCTGCGGGTATTGTACGCCCGGCGGGGAGGGGGTGCAAATGGTGGGGCGGGGGAGTAGGGAGCAGAGGGAGATGAGGTGCCGAAAATGGGTTCGTTTGGTAAAGGGAGGGAGTACGAAGTCCCGCCCGGCGATGAAGTCGCCGGCGATGAAGGCCGCGCGGCTGAGCCCGCCCGGCGATGAAGGTTCGCCCGGCGAGCCCGCCCGGCGATGAAGTCGCCGGGCTAGATGGCGGCGCCCATGAATGGGGCTTGGGCGGACGGGGGCCTCAGTGGCCATTATGGGTTCGTTTCGTAAGGGCGAGAGTAGGGAGCAGAGGGAGATGAGGCTGCTCGAAAATGGGTTCGTTTGGTAAAGGGAGGGAGTACGAAGGCCCGCCCGGCGATGAAGGCCCGCCCGGCGGATGAAGGCCGGCGATGAAGGTCCGCCCGGCGAGGCCCGCCCGGCGATGAAGTCGCCGGGCTAGATGGCAGCGCCCCATGAGGGGCTTGGGCGGACGGGGGCCTCAGTGGCAGTCATGGGTTCGTTTCGTAAAGGGAGTAGAGTAGGGAGCAGAGGGAGATGAGGCTGCGCGAAAATGGGTTCGTTTGGTAAGGGGAGGGCGTAGGAAGGCCCGCGCGGCGGACGAAGCCCGGCGATGAAGGCCCGCCCGGCGAGGCCCGCCCGGCGATGAAGTCGCCGGGCTAGATGGCAGCGCCCCATGAATGGGGCTTGGGCGGACGGGGGCTCAGGGGGCAGTCATGGGTTCGTTTCGTAAAGGGCGGGAGTAGGGAGTAGGAGGAGAAAAGGGGCCGAAAATGGGTTCGTTTGGTAAGGGGCGGGCGTAGGAAGGCCGCGCCCGGCGGATGAAGGCCGGCGATGAAGGCCCGCCCGGCGAGGCCCGCCCGGCGATGAAGTCGCCGGGCTAGATGGCAGCGCCCACATGAATGGGGCTTGGGCGGACGGGGCCTCAGTGGCCATATGGTTCGTTTCGCGGCAGGCCCGGCCCGGCGGATGTCAATGGCGATGAACGATTCCCCATTACCGGCAAGACGATCTCCCCGAGGCGGAGGCTATGACGGGTCCGGGCGAGGTGATGGGTCGCGGGTGATGCCGGGACTACGTGCGTCCCCACGGTTGCGGGCCACCCGCCGGATGCGGGATTTCGGCAATCGGCGGCCTGCCGAATGGCGAGAGGCGGGTGCGCCCGTCTGACCATCTGCGGTTTGGGCCGGTGTGCCCGCAGACCGGCATGCGCCCGGAAGGATCGGCAGATTCGTCGAATGGCCCACCCCACCCGCCGCGCCGGCGCGGGTGGGTGTTGTATTCGCTTTCATAGGTTTTCTATCAAGGGTTTCTTTCACTTGTTGTCCTGGTAGGGCCACATGTGGCGGAACCCGTAGAGGATGGCCCTGAGTTCCGCCGCTGCGGTCATCAGCGGCAGCCGGTCGATGAGGGCGTGGGGCAGCCTGGTCCATCCATCGTGCAGCATATCGCTTTCCAGGCAGACAGTGCCGGGTTGGGTGGTCATAGGAAAGGCTCCTTGGGAGTGTTGAGCATCGGGGAGATCGTGCCACCAGGGCTATATGGAACTTATGTTCTATCTCATATCCCTACTATAGCACAGGAAACGGGGCCAATCAAGTCTGGAGGTGGGGATCGCGTGTGGGTCACTTTTCCGCAGCTACGCTGTTATGAAGAGGGGGAGGCCCGTCTGCGGACGCAGGGTCACCTGCGATACTTGGGTGCTCACGACGAAGGCCATGCCTATGCCGGCATCCGATGGCGACCGCACGCCGGAAGGCGCGGCGCGTCGGACGGCGGGCACCGGCGCATCTCTACGACGGTCGTGAGAAGCAAGGCGGAGAGGTGACGCACGCCCGCTTGCGGGAGATGCGTGCCGTGGGACGTGCGCCGCGGCATACCCGGGACAGCGCGCCGCGGCCGGTATGTGAAGCACGGTCAACCGAGCTGAAGACGATGGATGGGCGGGCCAATCTGGACTCGATGGCTCGGGCCGCCTCGCATGTCACGGACAGCGGGTGATACATTGACGGACGAGGCACCGCTGCCGGACCTAGCCTGTGGGCCGCGGGCGGGCTGCTGCTCGTCAGGACTCGCGCGGTTCGGGGCGTGCCACTTCGATGCAATCTGACGTGCGGTTCCTGTGGCCCGCATCCTCTTTATCCGAGATCGATTTGACGCCTTCCGGCGCGGGCCTATACTCGCGCAGCAAATGGCACGACTTGAGGACCTGAAACCCGGTGTCCGTATTCGCGGCCTGATCCCCGGCGAAGCGGTCTCCGTCATCGACGCGCAGTGGCACGGCTCCACGGCGGTGGAATTCACCTACAAGCGTGCCGACGGGCAGCCCGGATCGCAGTTGCTCTTCCGCGGCGACGAAGCCGAGCTGGAACTGGAGGAGGGCGCCACGACCTGGGCCTTTGCCGCGGACGGCAACGCCTTCAAGCTGGCGGCGGAGGCGTATCGCATCCATCTGGCGCACCTCTTCGACCCTGTCCTGGCGGTTCACACCTCGCTGATCGAGCCGCTGCCCCACCAGATCACGGCGGTCTACGGGGAGATGCTGACGCGCCAGCCGCTGCGCTTCCTGCTCGCCGACGATCCCGGCGCCGGCAAGACGATCATGGCGGGGCTGCTGATCAAGGAGCTGATGGTCCGCGGCGACGTGCAGCGCTGCCTGATCTGCGTGCCCGGCAACCTCGCCGGACAATGGCAGGACGAGCTTTGGCTCAAGTTCGGGCTCCACTTCGACATCCTGACCCGCGACACCTACGACGCCGCCGTGACCGGCAATGCCTTTGCCGAGCACGACCGCGCCATCATCCGGCTCGACCAGGTCGCCCGCAGCGACGACCTGAAGGCGCAACTCCGGCGCACCGACTGGGACCTCGTGGTGGTGACGAGGCGCACAAGATGTCGGCCCACTATTGGGGGCTGCGGCTGGAGGAGACCCAGCGGTACCGGCTGGGCGATCTGCTCAGCGATATCACGCGCCACTTCCTGCTGATGACGGCGACGCCCCACAACGGTAAGGAGGAGGACTTCCAGCTCTTCCTGGCGCTGCTCGACCACGACCGCTTCGAAGGACGCTACCGCCCGGAGGTCCACGAGGTCGACATCTCCGACCTGATGCGGCGCATGGTCAAGGAGGACCTGCGGCGCTTCGACGGGCGCCCGCTCTTCCCCGAGCGGCGCGCCTACACCGTCAACTACCCGCTCTCGCCGGGCGAGGCACGGCTCTACGACGCCGTCACCGAGTACGTGCGCAACGAGTTCAACCGCGCCGAGGCGCTGCTCGACGACAAGCACCGGGGGACGGTCGGTTTCGCGCTGACCATCCTGCAGCGGCGGCTGGCGTCGTCGCCTGCGGCGATCTACCATTCGCTGGTGCGCCGCCGCGAGCGGCTGGAGAGACGATTGGACGAAGCGCAGAGCTGCAAGATCGTAGGGGCGCAGGCCGGTCAGAACCGGTGGGCTGCGCCCCTACGGCGGATATCGATGCCCCACCGGATTTTCGGTGCTGATTTCCGATGAGGCGTATTGGGATGAGATGGAGGACGAGGCGCCCGCCGAGGAACTGGAGGCGCTGGAGGAGCTGATCAGCGACAGCGCCACGGCGGCGCGCACGGTCGCCGAGCTGGAGGCGGAGATCGAAATCCTCAAGGGGCTGGAGGCGATGGCTACCGCGTGCGCCACAGCGGCACCGACCGCAAGTGGGAACAGCTCGCCAGCATCCTTCAAAGCGAGCCCCCGCTGACGCTGGGGGTAGGCACGCCGGTCCGGTCAGCATGGTCGACGAGCAGGGCGTCCGGCGGAAGCTGGTCATCTTCACCGAGCACCGCGACACGCTGACTTACCTCCAAGAGCGGATCGCGACGCTCTTCGGGCGCAGCGACCTGATGGTGCACATCGACGGCAGCGTCCCGCGACAGGAACGTCGCGCCACCGAGGACCGTTTCCGCAACGACCCCAACGTCGCCTTCCTGCTGGCGACCGATGCCGCCGCCGAGGGCATCAACCTGCAGCGGGCGCACCTGATGATCAACTACGACCTGCCCTGGAACCCCAACCGGCTGGAGCAACGCTTTGGGCGCATCCACCGCATCGGCCAGACCGAGGTCTGCCACCTTTGGAACCTCGTTTCGGCCGAGACGCGTGAGGGCGCCGTGTACGCCCGGCTGCTGCAGAAGCTGGCGGCGGAGAACGCCGCGCTGCAGGGCAAGGTCTTCGACGTGCTGGGCCAGCTCTTCGATCAGACCCCGCTGCGCAGGCTGTTGGTGGACGCGATCCGCTACGGCGACCAGCCCGAGGTCCGCGCCAGGCTGGAGGAGGCGGTCGACAACGCCGTCGATCGGGAGCGCGTGCGCGACCTGTTGGAGGCGCGGTCGCTGGCCACCGAGTCGATGGATACCAGCGAGATCGTGCGCATCCGCGAGGAGATGGAGCGCTATGCCGCACGGCGGTTGCAGCCGTACTACGTTCAGGCCTTCTTTGTGGAGGCGTTCACGCGGCTGGGCGGCACGCTCCACGAGCGCGAGCCCGGGCGCTACCGGATCAGTCACGTGCCCGCGCGCATCCGCAACCGGGCAAAGGCGCTGGGCACGGCGGTGCCGGTGCTGGAAAGCTACGACCGCGTCTGCTTCGACAAGGCGCTGATGAGTCAGACCGGCGCGGTCCAGGCCGACTTCCTCTGTCCCGGCCATCCGCTGCTGGACACCGTCATCCGGATGGTCCTGGATGAAGGCCGCGGATTGCTGCGGGAAGGCACCGTCCTCGTCGACGCTACCGACCCCGGCACGGAGCCCCGCGTGCTGCTCTTCCTGGAGCAGCGCATTCGCGATGCCACCGACCACGTGATCTCGCAGGAGGTGCACTTCGTCGAAATGGGGCGCGAGCAATCGGCGACGGTCCGCCGCGGCGGCGCCGCACCCTACCTCGATTATCGCCCGGCGACCGAGGCCGAGCGAGCCGCGCTGACCGACGTGCTGGACGATCGTTGGTTGGCAGGCGACGCACTGGAGGCTACCGGCCTCTCCTATGCCATCGAGCATCTGGTGCCCGAGCACCTCGGCCAGGTTCGCAAGCGGCGCGAGACGCTGATCGACAAGACATTGGCCGCAGTCCACGAGCGGCTGACCAAGGAGATCACCTATTGGGATCTGCGGGCCGCCGACCTGCGGCGACAGGTGCACGAGAGCCGCCGCGCTCGCCCGGGGCTGCAACTCAATGCCGAGCGTGCGGCCCAGCGTGCCGACGAACTGGCCTCACGGCTGGAGACGCGGACCGAGACGCTCTCGCGGGAGCGTCACGTCTCCGCTGCTCCGCCGGTGCTCGTGGGCGGCGCCCTGGTCGTGCCCGCCGGGCTGCTGCTGGGGCCGCGTACGCCACCCGATCTCTTGCATACCCGCATCACCGAGCAGATCGCGATGCAGGCCGTGATGCAGGCCGAGATCGCGCTGGGCAACCACCCGGCTGACGTCAGCGCGCACAATCTGGGGTATGACGTGGAGAGTCTGATCCTGCGGACCAGAGTCCGGCCGATGGGCGCCTGCGCTTTATTGAGGTCAAGGGGTACGGGGCGGGCGCCCGCGCGGTGACCGTCACCAAGAACGAGATCCTGACCGGCATCAACAGCGCCGAGCAGTTCGTGCTCGCGCTGGTCGAGGTGCGGGACGGGGAGGGGCAGGCGCCGCGCTACGTGCGCGCGCCGTTCCAGAAGGAGCCCGACTTCGGCGTGGAGAGCGTGAACTACGAGTTGCGGGAGCTGCTGGGGCGCAGCACGGGGCCACAGTGACCACGGCACATCGGAGACCTTTGAGGTTCCGGAAAACCTCAAAGGTCTTTGTCCACCGAGGGTAGTATGTAGTAGAATATATAGTAGGATACATATTACGGTTGGGGAGGTGTGACAATGCAGAAGGTGATTGGGGTGACGGAGTTGCAGCGTCGTTTTCGGGCTGTGTTTGATGAGGTGGCGAACGAGAACGTTCCGTACGTGCTGACACGCGGCAGCCGGCCCGAAGTCGCGATGATTTCTTACGAGGAATACCTGCGCTATCAGGCCCTGCAAGAAGAGGGTATCCTGGCGCGCTTCGATGCGCTCACGGAGCGGATGGCTGAACGCAACGCGGCCTTCACCGATGATGAAGTTGCGGCCGATGTCGAGGCGGCGCGGGCCGATCTAGATGGCTGAGTCGCGGGGCTGTGAGGTTAAGGAGTGCGTATGATCACAGAGCTATGGGTCAAGAACTACCGGAGCTTCGAGGAAGTCGACTTGCGGCTCGAGCGCCTAACAGTGCTGGTGGGGCGCAACGCCGCCGGCAAGAGCAATCTGGTTGATGCCCTTCAATTTCTAAGGGATGCACTGCTGTCAGGCCTCGACATCGCGATCACGAAGCGTGGCGGTATGAGTGCCCTCCGTCGGTGGTCGGGCAAGGGGAGACCCTACAATGTCGAGATTGCAGTAGAGCTTGATCTTGGCGAGGTGGATGCGCTGTATGTCGTTACATTGGGCAGCGCTACACGCGGAGACTACCAGGTCAAAAGTGAGATGTGCGAGTTCCACGCCGGAGACGGCATCGAGCGTGGCTTCTGGGTGGAGAAAGGAAAGTGGAAGCGTGGGCCAGAGGCGGTGCGCAAGACGGAGACTCAATCCAGGGCACTGACGTTGCCTCTCCTGACAGGCCTGCCAATGTTTGGCGATGTCTATGAGTTTCTGACGCAGATGAGCTTCTACACGATCATGCCGGACATACTCCAGGAACCTCAGGCCCCGACCAACCCGTATCCCCTAGACGAGAAAGCCACGAACTTGTCCAGCGTTCTGCGCCAACTAAAGCAGGGGGAGCAGGCGAGTGCTATAGCCCTAGAAGCCTCACTAAGCCGTATGATTGACGATATAGAGAGCTACCAGGTTCGCCAGGTCGGCAGCTACCTCGTCACTCGCCTCCGCCACCACGGTGTTGAGGCGGATCGATCGCCCAGTTTCGAGCTGTTCCAGGAATCTGATGGAACGCTTAGGCTTCTTGGCATCTTGACCGCGCTCTATCAAGTTCCGCCACGGTCGCTGATTGCTCTAGAGGAGCCCGAGCTTACGATCCATCCTGGGGCCTTGGCAGTATTGTGGGAGGAGTTGCGCAAGGCGTCTCAGAGAAGCCAGATCTTGATCACTACCCACAGTCCGGACTTGCTCGATATGTGCGACGCCGACGCGTTGCGGATTGTCGAGAAGGAAGTGGCATCTCACATGTCGGCCCCGTTGATGATGCACAGAAAGAGATCATCCGGGACCGGCTTCTGTCCCCGGGCCAGTTGATGCGTGGCCAGGGGCTCTACCGAATGGAGGAGCCGGCATAACAATGCCGCGCGACAAGGTCTACATCATCGTGGCGGGACACGGAGAGGCCGATCCGCCCGGACCTGGCGTCGAGCCGGCCGCTTAGCTCCTTGTAGCCAAGGTGCTGAACCATGTGCAGCGGTGGGATTGAGTTTCCCGCGAGGTATCAGCCATACAGAATGGACTCGTGCGGTGACTTCTACCCTCACACAGACAACGTGTTGCAGGTTCTGCGTGCCCATCGCAAGTTCCCCGATTGCGCGGCGGTCTTGGTGCTGTTCGACCTGGACGATGGCTGCCCCGCGGAGATCGGGCCAGAGGTGGCGCAGAAGAATGCGGACGCTGGCACTGGCCTTTCTCGTCGCGGTGGTCTGCGCACATCGCGAGTACGAGAGCTGGTTCTTGGCAAGTCTTGAAACCATTCATCCCGGTCACGTCTATCCAGATGATCCTGAGGGACCAAGGGATGCCAAGGGCTGGCTTGAGCGCGAGTTTGGCTATCGAGAGGTCTACCACCAAGCGACGTACACGCGACAGTTGGATGTGCCGATGGCGCTGCGTTCACGCTCTTTTCGGCGACTCATCCACGCATTTGAGGAACTGGTGTCGGTTTCACCCGACCAGTCGCCGATTGTGACGCCGTTGTAGTAAGCTTGACCTTGCCTCTAGTAGATCTGATCCACGCTCGATCGTGCGGTGGGTCAAATCGTGTCGGAACGCGTGGAATTGTGATGCACGCCCGATAGACTGGCGATTGGATGGTCCGAGTCTCGTGTTCGAGTGCCTGCCGCTGATTTCAGGAGGCGACCTATGCTGAACCAGATTCAAGAACCTGGCGAAAACGATCATGTATGACTGCCACCTTCAGCAGGTAGGGATGGGCACGCTTGTGTGCAGGGCGGCCCGACAGACAGGGGACAAAACCACGAATGAAGTGAACCCGACCATCTGCTATAACTGCCCGGCTGGGAGGATATACCGCGAGGTCGGGTGCGACGCTGTTCTTCCCAAGATACGGATCTACCCATTTGCCAGGACATTGGACGCTAACGTAGAGGATCTCTTTTGCAAGGTCCGTAAGCGGAGCACCACGCTGGAATCTGTCATACCTGCGATTTGGTCACCGCGGAGACGACTCGTCAGCTCGTTACTATGACTCGGGGGCTCTTTCAGGCACAGGGTTTCTATTCGGCATACCAAGACTTGGAGAAAGCTCGTGAGTCGATCCGAGATGGCAACTTCGAGAGCGCGATCACTCACAGCATCGCCTGTCTTGAGAGCACGATGCGAATCTGTCACGAGAAGCTTGACAGGCCCCTGCCGACAAAAAAGCAGGTGACAGATCTGTGGAAGTCGACGCGGGACATACTCGATTTCAACTCCCTTGATCTGTCTGGCACGACTCCGGCACTCCTGAACGCGTTGACGGGGACAATGAGCCACCTGGGCGGATTGAGAAACGCCCTGGCAGATGCCCACGGCAGAGGCGTTGTGCCTCCCGACGTTCCAGAGAGCATAGCAGAACTGGCGATCAACGCTGCCTCTACTCTCTCGACGATGATCGTGCGTCGCTTCAATCACGCGAAAGGGGTGGAAGAGTGATCGAAATGAGTCTTTCTTTCCCGCTGGACGACGACGGTTTTCTCCGAAGGGAGTGTCCGCTCTGTTATCGAGGGTTCAAGATCCTCCTAGAACAGGATGAATTGACAGATCTTGCTCAGGAGGGCATAGATTCGTATATGCTTGAGACGCAGGGACAGGCGGCAGAAGCAGGTGACGAGACGACAGCAACCGAGTTCACGTGCCCGTATTGTGGGCAACAGGTGCCAAAAGATAGCTGGTGGACACAGGAGCAGCTTGCTTACGTCGGTGTCGTTGCCCAGAACATCCTAGCCAAGATGGTGAATGAGCAACTCATTCGTCCACTGAAGAGGTCGTTTGGCAGACATAGCTCTGGCCTGTTGTCGCTCCGGTTTGAGAGCGAAGACCTGAAGCAGCAGGAGCCATGGATGTCTCCGGAGATCAACGACATGGAGACGTTCGATCTTCCGTGTTGTGGACGGAGATCAAGGTGGACGAGAGTTGGGATTCTACAATCTACTGCTACTTCTGCGGCTTCCCACATGAGGCTCGCAGTACGGTTGCCTGAACAAGCTGTCGCAGGAATTGAGAGAAGAGGATAAATGCCCCCAAAACGCAAGAAACTGATCGAAGTCGCGCTCCCCCTGGAGGCGATCAACGTCGCCAGCGCGCGGGAGAAGTCGATCCGGCACGGGCACCCGAGCACGCTCCACCTCTGGTGGGCGCGGCGACCGCTCGCGGCCTGCCGTGCCGTGATCTTCGCCTCGCTGGTCGACGATCCGGGCGACCCCGAGCTGACCGAGGGCGCGGCGCCACCGCCGCGGGCCTTCGTCGAGGCATGCAGGCGCCTGCCGCTGGGCAAAAACGCCGCCGATCACGACACGCCACGCCAGCGGCTCTTCGACTTCATCGAGCGCCTGGTCCTTTGGGAGTCCACCAACGACGAGCAGGTGCTGGGCACCGCGCGCGAGCTGATCCGCCTCGCCACCGACGGCAACCCGCCGCCGCTGCTGACCCCTTCGCGGGCGGCGGGTCGATCCCGCTGGAGGCGCAGCGGCTGGGCCTGGAAGCCCACGCCAGCGACCTCAATCCCGTCGCGGTGATGATCAACAAGGCGCTGATCGAGATCCCGCCGATGTTTGCGGGGAGACCGCCGGTGAATCCAAGGGATAGGGGAGAGAGGACAGGCGATAAGGGAGAAGGGAACAAGGGAGAAGGGTCAGGCTGGAAGCTCGGCGCTGATGGCTGAGAGCTGGAAGGGTGCGGCGGGGCTGGCGGCGGACGTGCGGTACTACGGGGAGTGGATGCGTGACTGCGCCTGGGAGCGTATCGGGCATCTTACCCGGAGTGCTCACCTGACGGGGCGGAGACGGTCATCGCGTGGCTCTGGGCGCGCACGGTGATCTGCCCGAACCCCGCATGTGGCGCGCAGATGCCGCTGGTGCGCAGTTCGACCTGGGCCGAAAGAAAGGCCATCAGGTATGGGTCGAGCCGAAGTTGACAAAGCCAGTCGTACGGTTCGTTCACGGTTCAACCGGGCGCGGGCGCAGCACCCGAGCGCCCACGGTTGGGCGAACTGGCGCACGTTGCCTTGTCTGTGGCGACGCCCGTGCCATTTGACCACATCCTTGACGAAGTGAAAGCGCGGATCGAATGGGCGCCCAGCTCATGGCCATAGTAACAGAGGGCGAAAATGGCCGGAGCTACTATGCCCCCACACGCGACCACGAGGTCACGGCTGACGCAACGTCCCGAAGTCCTGAGCGCCCATCGACTGACTTGCCGGAGCAAGCCCTTGGTTTCCGTGTCCACTGTACGGAATGACACGTCACCGGGACCTCTTCACCCCCCGCCAACTCGTCGCCCTGACCACGTTCAGCGACCTGGTGGGCGAGGCGCGGGCGCAGATCGCAGCGATGCTCTCGCCGCTGGCCTGGCGGACGATGACGTGCCCCTGCGCGAGGGCGGACCGGCGCCCAGGCCTACGCCGAGGCGTGGTATGTATCTGGCGTTCGCGGTGGATCAGGAGTTGCTGATGACGGTCTACAATATCTTGCTAGCTGGAACTCTGTCGGGCGAGAAGATGCAGCATAGCTTTTGGACGTCAGGCGATCCCCATGGTATGGGACTATGCTGAAACCAATCCGTTCAGCAGCTCAACCGGCAGTTGGTACGTCTGCTTCAAGCGTTGCAGATCCTTTGGGTTTTTGGTAGTGGCCATCGGCAGAGACTGGCACAGGGCTTGGGACGGCAGCAGAGATGCGACGAGATCAGACGACGGCAGCCGCTTAGTATCCACGGATCCACCCTACTACGACAATGTTGGTTATGCCGACCTTTCCGACTTCTTCTATGTCTGGCTACGTCCGATCGTTCAATTCATATCTTCCCAGACATGTTCGCCACTGTGCTGGTCCCAAAGGCCCCGGAACTTATCGCAACGCCTTATCGCTTCGACGGCGACAGAGAAGAGGCCGAGCGGCATTTTCGAGCAAGGCCTGGCTCGGACCTTTGATAGGATTCGGAAGTTCATTGCCATCCGAGTATCCCTTTACCGTCTACTATGCTTTCAAGCAGCAGAGCCGATGTGTGCGAGGGAGGGAACCGGCAACACAGGTTGGGAGACGATGTTGACGAGCCTGGTCGACTCCGGTTTCGCGATTGTCGGAACCTGGCCCATGCGCACGGAAAAGCGGACGCGCCATGGTTGCCAGTGGATACCAACGCCCTGGCCTCCTCCATCGTCCTCGTCTGCCGCCCGCGGCCCGACGACGCGCCGATGACGTCGCGGCGGGAGTTCTCGGCTGCCCTGCAGCGAGAGCTGCCCGCGGCGCTCCACGAGATGCAGACCGGCAATATCGCGCCGGTCGACCTGGCCCAGGCCAGCATCGGGCCCGGGATGGCGGTCTACAGCCGCTACAGCAAAGTGCTGGAGCCCGACGGCAGCCGGCTGACGGTGCGCGCGGCGCTGCAGTTGATCAACCGGGTGCTCGACGAGTATCTCGCCGAGCAGGAGGGCGCGCTCGACGAGGCCAGCCGCTTTGCCGTCGCCTGGTTCGAGCAGTTCGGGTTCAAGGAGGGGGAGTTCGGCACGGCGGACGTGCTGGCGCGGGCCAAGAACACGAGCGTCGACGCGCTGGCGCACGCCGGGCTACTGCGTTCGGGCGCCGGGAAGGTGCAGCTCCTGACGTGGCGCGATCTGGACGAGGACTTCGACCCGGCGGATCGGCCCACGGTCTGGGAGGCGACGCACCGGCTGGTCGCGGCGCTCAACACGGAGGGTGAGGCGGGTGCCGCGGCGGTGTTGGCGGCGCTGCCCACCGAGCTCGCCGCCGACGCGCGGCAGCTCGCCTACCGGCTCTATGCGATCTGCGAGCGCAAGGGCTGGACCGAGCCCGCGCGCGACTACAACGGCCTGGTGGTCTCCTGGGGTGCCAGCCAGGAGCAGGCGCGGGGGCTGCGGGAGCAGGTGCAGCAGGGGCGGCTGCCGGGAATCTGAGAATGGGAGAATGCAGAATCGGAGAATCAAGAATCGAGAATGAAGAATGAGCGAGAAAGCGAATAGGCGAGGCAGCGAGGACGCAACAGAGAGTGGGAGTGTCGCTGAAGGGCAGTCCTCTTACGACGTTGTGTCGCTTGCCCCAGATATCGCCTCGCTCGTCGATGGGCTTGCGCCGATCGACTGGGTGCAGCTGCGTTTAGTGGCGCGCCTGTCGCCGGGGCAGCGCATCCGCAGTGCGATGGAGGCCCGCGCCTTCGTGGTGGCAGGCTTGAAGGCGACCTTCCGCAGCCGGTTCCCTGAGCTGTCAGATGCGGAGCTCAATATGAAGGTGCTGGCGCACGTCACGACGGTCAGGATGCCGAACCGGCAGGGGGTGAGGGATGAAGGCGAGGGATCTGGTCGCTAAGGGCGTTGCCGCGATTATCATCTATACCGACGGGCGCACGTTCGTCATTGGGGATGATGGGACGGGGAGCACCGGATATTGGCGCATCAATGTCGAGCGGCCGTTCGACCAGGTCATCATCTATCGACGCCATCAGGAGAGCGGTACCAACGAGGTCTTCACGGCGGTGCCGGCGGAGATGGAGACAAGCCCGGTGGCCGGTCGGTGGGTGATCCGTTTGGCGAAGATCGAGATGGTCGGCACGACGGAGCTCAAGTGGCCCGAGTTCGCAGAGACGGGGTCGAATCCGATCCGCTATCTGTAGCTTACAGAACGACTGAAGTCGCACCTACGAACCTGATTTCGGAATCCAACGTCCAGTCTGACTGGAGGAGTAGTCTATGGCACTGAGCAATCGCGAACGGGTAGGAAGGATCATGGAGGCGCTTCGGGAGGGGCTGGCGCCGTTCATCGTGCGGGAGTATCGCACGGTGTACGGGCAGGGGACGCTGGGGGAGATGGACGCGGCGCTGAGCACGGCCAGCTACCCGGGGATCCCCGCCGAGGCGTGGCAGGACGACGCGGCGCTGGCCGCGAGCCTCGACGTGGCGGCGTGCCTCAACCTGATGTGGCGGCGGTGGAACGAGGTCTTCATGGACAAGCTCGGCCACAACGGGCGCTCCTACACCAGCGAGTTGATGACGGCGCGCAACGCTTGGGCCCACCAGGAGGCCTTCACCACCGACGATGCCCATCGCGTGGCCGACACCGCCGGCCGGCTGCTGAAGGCGGTGAGCGCCGCGGACGCCGCGGCGACGGTGGATGCCATCAGTCGCGACCTGCTGGACATCAAGCTGGCGCAGGATGTGACGCGGTCGAAGCGCGAGGTGACGGTGCAGCAGCCCGAGCTGCTGCCGACCCAGGCGGGGCTCAAAGCCTGGCGCGACGTGGTGCAGCCGCACCCCGACGTCGCCAGTGGGCGCTATATCCAGGCCGAGTTCGCCGCGGACCTCGCGCAGGTCCACGCGCGGACGGCGGCGATCGAGTACCAGGACCCCCGCGAGTTCTTCCGGCGCACCTATCTGACCGAGGGGCTGCTGGCGCTGCTGGTCACGGGCATCCGGCGACTGACGGCGCAGGGCGGCGAGCCCGTGGTGCAGCTCCAGACCTCGTTCGGCGGCGGCAAGACCCACAGCATGCTGGCGCTGTACCATCTGTGCAGCGGCCAACTCAAGCTGGGCGATATCCCCGGTGGCGAGCGGCTGGCGGCGGAGGTGGGCAACATCGATCTACCCGAGACGCGGACGGCGGTGCTCGTGGGCACGGCGCTGGATCCGACCAAACCGCGCGAGTACGCTGACTGCGTGGTGCGCACGCTGTGGGGCGAGATGGCCTACCAGCTCGGCGGGTGCGAGGGGTACGAGATGGTCGCGGAAGCCGACCGCGCGGGGGTCAGCCCCGGGTCGGAGACGCTGAGCCGGCTGTTCTTCCGCTTCGGCCCCGCGCTGATCATCATCGACGAGTTGGTGGCCTATGCCCGCAACCTCTACGGCGTCGATGGCCTTCCTGCGGGTACCTTCGGCGCGATCATGACCTTCATGCAGTCGCTGACCGAGGCGGTGAAGCGCACCGACGAAGCGCTGCTGTTGATCTCGCTGCCCGAGTCGAATATCGAGATCGGGGGCGAGGCCGGGCGGAAGGTGCTGGAGATGATGGCCCACGTCGTGGGGCGTGTGGAGTCGATCTGGAAGCCGGTCTCGGCGACCGAGAGCTTCGAGATCGTGCGGCGGCGGCTCTTCGCCTCGGGGATGGACTATGCCGCGCGCGACGCGGTGGTGGCGGCGTTCGGCGACATGTACTCGCAATGCTGCAGGGGAGTTCCCCGGCGGCGTGGCGGAGCGCGACTATCTGGAGCGGATGCGCGGCGCCTACCCGATCCACCCCGAGCTCTTCGACCGGCTCTACCAGGACTGGTCGACGCTCGACCGCTTCCAGCGTACGCGCGGTGTGCTGCGGCTGATGGCGGCCGTGATCCACGAGCTGTGGTCGCGCGGCGACGCCTCGCTGATGATCCTGCCGGGGACGCTGCCTCTGGACGCCAGTGGGGTGCGCAACGAGCTGCTGCGCTACCTGCCCGACACCTGGTCGGCGGTCTTTGACGTCGACATCGACGGGCCGGAGTCGCGCCCGCTGCGGCTTGACGGCGACGTGCCCGCGCTGGGGCGCTATCACGCCGCGCGGCGGGTGGCGCGCACCGTCTTTATCGGCAGCGCGCCCTCGGTGACCCAGATGCACGTCCGCGGGCTGGAGGAGGTGCGACTGCGGCTGGGATGCGCGCAGCCGGGTGAGCCGTCCGCGGTCTTCGGCGACGCGCTGCGCCGGCTGAGCGCCCAACTCACCTACCTCTACACCGACGGCAGCCGCTATTGGTACGACACGCGGCCCACCGTGAACAAGCTGGCGCGCGACCGCGCCCAGGGCTACCCGCCGGAGGTGGTGACGGCGGAGATCGTGACGCGGCTGCGTAAGGTGCCCAAGACGCGGGACTTCGCCGCCTTCCACGTGGCGCCTCCCGAGACCTCTGACGTGGTGGACGAGGATCGCGTGCGGGTCGTGGTGCTGCCGCCCGACGCGGTCCATAAGCGAAGCACGGGAGACCCCGGCCCTGGCCCGAGCCAGGGCTTTGCTGGAGCAGCGGGGGAACTCGCAGCGGCTCTACAAGAACATGCTCGTCTTCATCGCGCCGGACGAGGGCGATGCCGAGGCGCTGCGCGCGGGCGTGCGCGACTTCCTGGCGTGGCAGTCGATCGAGGACGAACGCGACGCGCTCAACCTCGATGCCCAGCAGGCGCGGCAGGTGCACGCGAGCCTGGAGAAGGCCGACCAGACGGTGGATCTGCGGCTGCGTGCCACCTACAGTTGGCTGCTCGTGCCGACGCAACCCGATCCGCTGGGGCCGATTGAGCTGTCGAGCAGCCGGATCAGCGGTGAGGACAGCTTCTACGACCGCGCTGCGCGGCGATTGCGCGGCGACGGCCTGCTGATCACGCGGTGGGCGCCGGACAACCTCAAGATGGAGCTCGACCGCTACATCTGGGGTGAGGGGAAGGGCTGGGAGGTGGGGCTCAAACAGCTCTGGGAGTACCTGGCGCAGTACGTCTATCTCCCGCGGCTCTACGACCACGAGGTGCTGCTGGACGCGGTCCAGGAGGGGGTCTCGCGGCTGCTGCCGACGTTCGCCTACGCCACGGGCAAGGACGCCGAGGGGTATCACACCGGCGTCGTCGTCCAGAACAGCGGGAGCATCTACTTCGACGATCGCAGCCTTATCGTGCACGCAGGACCATGTGAAGGCGCGGCCCGCGCCGGGGCCGGTGGGCGTGCGCAATGGCAAGGGCGAGGCGTCGCCGGGCGGGGCCGGCGATGTGGTGCCTGAGTTTGGCGGCGGGGGAGCCGTGGTCGACGGCGAGCCGGAGCCCACGCCCAAGGCCATCCGCTACTACGGGCGGCTGACCGTCGACGCGCAGCGCGTGGGCGCGGGAGATGAGCATGGTCGTCGACGAGGTGATCCAGCGGCTCACCAGCCAGGTGGGGTGCGACGTGGAGATCACGGTCGAGGTGACCGCGCGCAAGCCCGACGGGTTCGACGACGCGACCGTGCGTACGATCAGCGAGAACAGCCGGACGCTGAAGTTCGACACGTTCGGGTTTGAGGAAGGGTAGCCGCCCAACACCAGCACGCCGATCGACACGACCCTGCTCACGACGATGGGCCATGTGGGCGGAATCATCGATGTCGCGTGTCGCGCCGATGGTCAGGGTAGACACCGCGAGTGTTGCCGGGTCGGCGGTGGGCGACGGTGGAGGTCGAGGAAGGTCCCGCCCTCACCTAGGCGGGCGCGAGTCTCGCGGACGTGGAGGATCTCGTGCGGCCGATGGGGCGGATGTCGTCGGGGGTGAGGGTGAGGACGGCGATGGTCTCGCCCTCGCCGGTGACGAATTCGACCTCGAAGGCAAGGCCGTCGGTGTAGCGATGAACGACGGCGCCGAGGTCGTGCGCCTCAGACGGCGAAGCGCTTGAGACCGTGTGCATCGATGTCGTGCGCCAGCACGACGGTGTCCAGTTCACGTATCATATCAGAATCCGGCCTTCGACCTGCCGACGGCGTGGGTCTCTGAGAGCAGGTAGTCGGTCAGCTTGGACGGTGGGATGTAGGCTTGACTACGGTCTGGCAGTCGCATCATGCTGACGGTTCTTACGGTCGTGTGTCGGTTGTGAGGGGTATTGTAGCGCTTTCAGGGAGAGGCGGCAATGCGGTGGGGGCAGGTGCCAGGGACTCGCGCCTCGGAAGGCGTCGAAAGTCCCAGGCACCGAGAACGGGTAGGCGCCGCAGAGGGATTAGCGGGTGATGACCTGGAGGAGGTTGGAGTAGCTGTCGGTCCAGGGACGGACGGCGGGGTCGAACTGCGTGGCCAGGTCGGGGGCGTCGCCGAACCCCCCTCCTGTCAGGGCGGTGGGATTGCGGCTCATGACTACCCACTGCGACGGGAAGCTGCCGGCGTCATCCCCGAGGTCGTTGACGATGATACCGTGCAGCCCCAGTTGCTGCGCTTCTACGGCGAGCAGGGTCACGAGGTCCAGGTGCGTGGTGCTGATGTGGATCGCGAGGAGGCCGTCATCGGTGAGGTGCGCCAAGTAGAGGTCGAGGGCTTCCAGGGTGAGCATGTGGACAGGGGGCGCGTCCCCGCTGAAGACGTCGACGGCCAGCAGGTCGTAGTCCTGCGAGCCGCCGGTGGCGAGCTCGTGCGCGAGCGAGAGCCGTGCGTCACCCGCGACGATGTCGATCTCCCCGGCGGCATCGGCGAGGAAACTGAAGTAGCCCCCCTCGCCCTCGGCATAGCGGATGACGGCGGGGTCGATCTCGTAAAAGCGTATGACATCACCCGGACGGCCGTATGAAGCGATCGTGCCCGCACCCAGACCCAGCACGCCGACCCGAATGGGCCCGCCCCGTGCCTCGACGGTCCGGATCGCCCTCCCTACCCCACTGGTCTCGCCGTAATACGCCGTCGGCCGGTTGCGCAGGTCCGGCTCGACGTACTGCACCCCATGGATCGTCGTGTCGTGCACCATCTCGTAGATGGCGTGAGACGGATCGCCCAGGGCCGCGTTCCGCACCCGGAGGATACCGTAGAAGTTACGCTCAGAGGCGACGGTGGAGGCGTTGAAGCCCACGACGGACATGCGGACGAGGTACGTGCTGGTCAGGATCCCCACGAGGAAGAAGAGGAACACGACGAGTTGCAGCATCTGCCGCTTTGCGATAGGTGAGCGCTTGTCGAGCGCCACCGCAAGCGCCGCAAGCACCCAGCACGCCAGCAGCGCAAGGGGATATTCCAGAGTGCCCCTGAACAGCGCGGGGGCGACGATGTTGACGAAGGCTCCGCCCAGCGCGCCGCCCAGTGCGAGCATGAAGTAGAAGCGGGTCAGCTCGCCCGCCTCCGGGCGCAGCCGCGCGAGCTCGCCGTGGCTCACCATACAGCCCGCGAAAAGGGTCACGCCGTAGACGGCGAGTTGCAGCACGAGTGCGTCGGCGTTGCCGCGCGAGAAGACGGATCCGAAGAGCTGGGTGGCGACGAGGAAGAGGACGAGGACCCAGCGTGAGTACCCGCGCTTGCCGCTAAAGACGATGACGAAGGTGAGCAGGTAGATGATCAGCGGTCCCACCCAGAGCATCGGCAGGGCCATGACGTTGTCCGTGATCTCGTTGGTGGTGCCGAGCAGCAGGACCGACCCGACCATAGAGAAGCCCAACCAGAGCGGCCACCGGCCGCGCGCTTGCCCGCGGGACCTCGCTGCGGGCTCGACAGGCTCTTGAGGCTGGAGAAGGGGCTGTCGCCGGACCCGATCCAGGACAGACCGAGCGACGACCAAGAGCCCTACGGCGAACGCCAGATAGCCGGCGGTCCAGGCGTTGGCCTGCCCGTGGATCCCGAGGAGCGGCTGCAGCAGCAGGGGATACCCGAGTAGCGCCAGGATAGATCCCGCGTTGGAGAGCGCGTAGAGCGGGTAGGGGTTGCGGTCAGGATAGCGGGCGGCGAACCACGCCTGCATCAGCGGGCTGGTGGTGGAGAGCACGAGATACGGAAGGCCGACGCTGACGGCAAGCGTCAGCAGCACCCGGGCCAGCGGCGCCTGGCCCGGGACGGGCGCCCAGCGGGCGCCGGGCGTGATCGCCGTGGGCCAGACGATGAAGTTGAACCCCAGGACGAGCAGCGAGACGATCAGCAGACCCAGGTGCACCCATCCCTGGCGGCGATGGTCCAGACGCCGGACCAGCACATGGCCGTAGGCATAGCCCACCACCAGCAGCAGTTGGAAGAACAGCATCGCCACGGACCAGACAGCGGACGATCCGCCAAACCAGGGAAGGATCACGTTGCCGATGAGAGGCTGGATCAGAAAGAGCAGAATGGCAGAAATGAAAATGGTAAGCTGATAGACAAGCATAGCTATCGACATCTCCAAGCACAAAGTGCGCCAATTCCCATCCATCCCGACACGGTATATACTCGCTCGCAGCATACCCACGTTCTCGGCTACGAGGAGGCTGACAATGGATACCGTTCGCTTTGGGATCATCGGCGTTGGCGGGATGGGCAGCGGCCACGCCCGCAATATGCCGTTTATCGACGAAGTAGAGCTCACCGCGGTCTGCGACATCTCGCCGCAGGCGCTTGGGGTCGCGACAGAGGCCTTTGGCGTTCCCGGCTTCGCCACGCATACCGAACTGCTGGACAGCGGCCTGGTCGACGCGGTGATCGTGGCGACCCCGCACTACTTCCACCCGCCCATCGCCATCGACGCGATGGAACGCGGGATCCACGTCATCAGCGAGAAGCCGATGGCGGTGACCGTCTCGGGCGCGGAGGCGATGATCGAGGCGGCCCGGCGCACGGGCGTCGTCTTCTCCGTGATGTTCCAGCAGCGTACACTGCCGGTGAGCCAGGCAGCGAAGCGCCTCGTCGACGAGGGCCGGCTGGGCGAGCTCTACCGTACACTGCTGATCGACAGCCACTTCCGCAGCCAGGCCTACTACAACTCGGCCGGCTGGCGCGCCACCTGGAAGGGCGAAGGCGGCGGGGTCCTGCTCAACCAGGCACCGCACGGGATGGACCTCTTTACGTGGCTCGGCGGCATGCCCTCCCGCGTGATCGCCAAGGTCGCCACCCGGCAACACACCATCGAGGTCGAGGACGAAGCCACGGCCCTGATCGAGTATCCCGAACGGCGCCACCGGCTACCTGCTGGAGAGCGTCAACGAGTTCCCCACCGGCACGCGCATCGAGCTGTGCGGCGAGCGGGGCAAGGTGGTGATCGCCGACGACGGCCTGCACTTCTGGGAAGTCACGCCCGGCGTGCGGGCCGCCTCCGATGCCGTCGAGGCCATGTGGGGGCATCCCGATGCTGAGGAGATCGAAGTAGAGCTCGAGGAACGCCCAACCGGACACGCGGCCATCGTCGCCAATGTGGCCCGGGCCATTATGACGGGTGAGCCGCTCATCTCGCCCGGACCCGAGGCCATCTACAGCCTCGAACTCGCCGATGCGATTCTCCTTTCCGGACATACCGGGAAGCCGGTGGATCTTCCCGTCGACCGGGCCGCGTATGATGCCTTCATTGAGGCCAAGAAGGCCACGTCGAAGGACAAGGACGTGGAGGATCAGCGGGTGACGGATCCGAATCATCTGAGATAACAGGAGTAAGGAGATAGGAGCAAGGAGTAGGGTGATCCTACTCCCTACTCCCATCTCCGTGCTTCCTACTCCTTGTCATCGTTGGTACACCAGCACCTGGGCGCCCTGCACGTCCGAGACCGCGATCCCATCTATGTGGAGGGCCACGCCTGCGGGAACATCGCCGCTCTCGGTGTCGCGCAGCGCCTCGACGAAGGTGCCGTCGGGTGTGAAGCTGAGGATGCGGTTGTAGCCCGGGTCGGTGACCAGCACCGTGTCGCCCGACACGGCGAGTTGGGGCAGGTTGGTTGATGTGCCGCTCGCCCAGGTGGGTACGTCCCATCCCCGCAGGTAGGTGCCATCGCCCGACAGCACCTGGACCCGGCGATGCCATAGGTCCGCGACGTAGACGTCGCCATTGTCCGCGACGGCAACGTCCGACGGCTCAGACAGCGGCGACACGAGAGTGCCCTGACCTACGTCGATGGCGCTGCCATCGAAGGCTCTCAGGAACTGCCCGTCCTCGTCGAAGACCTGGACCCGGTTGTTCCCGGTGTCGGCGACGTAGACCTCACCGTCGGGGCCAACCGCCACACCCCGCGGGCCGTAGAAGGCGCCCCACCCTGTCGGGTCGTTCTCGTCCACCTGCGCGAACCGTCCCCAACTCAGCAGCGGGGTGCCCCAGCCGGTGAACTTCTGGATGCGGTGGTTCCAGGTGTCGGCCACGTAGACGTCGCCCGCGGCGTCCACGGCGACGTCCCATGGCCGGTTGAACTGCCCCGGAGCGGTGCCGTAACTGCCCCAGACCTGCAGGATC
This sequence comes from uncultured Chloroflexia bacterium, assembly GCA_963775195.1. GTDB lineage: Bacteria > Chloroflexota > Anaerolineae > B4-G1 > SLSP01 > PWVB01. Next base: position 95,104 of record CAVZIC010000006.1, on the reverse strand, counting down.
TCGGCGTCGGCCGTCACGTGCCAGACCCGATTGCCATCGGAATCCGCCACGTAGAGCGTGCCGTCGGGGGCCGTGGCGATACCGTGGAGTGTCGTGCCCGGCAGCGCGATCGTCCTGGCCGCGGAGATGGCGCGCTCGCCCGCCGCGAAGGGGTCATCTGCCGACGTGCCCGATGCCGCCGGCTGCCCGCCTTCGGGGCGCTGAGCCCAGACAAGGTCATTGACATCTTTGCGCACGTAGAGGCGGAACTCCAGCCGATTCGGCCAGGTCGTCAACGTGAACGGGCTCGCAGGATTCTGCAGTTGTGCAAAACGCGTGTAATCTCGATTCCAGATGATGTCCCACACGGCCTGCCGCCACGCCGGGTCGGTCAGGGCGTAGCTTATACGCTCCCACGTAAGGTTCTTGTAATCCTCGATCGGCCACCAGATCTGCTTGTAGAGGAAATAGTCGTACCGGTCACCCACGATCTCGTCCACAGCCGGCCACTCGGACTTCGCCGCGATGATCACCGGCGACGCCAGGAGCCGGTCCGGATCGGGCGTCTCAAAGTAGTAGTTGTCGGGATAGCGGGAGTCCATGTACCAATAGAATGGCCAGGCTACCTCTTTGCCATAGGCCACCTGGAGTTGGTCCGGCGTTCCCGTGAGACGCCAGGAGATCGCGTCGATATCGGCCAGGACCTTCTTGACGTCAGGAGTGCCGTGGGCGTAGACCAGAAACTCTGTCGCCAACTGATCGTCGATGAAACAGGCCATCACCATCGTGCGGACGGTCAGCACGCCGAGGACGGCCACAGCCGTGACGCCGGCCAGCCGGAGGCTGCGTCTGAACCCCAGGACGTCGATGGCATAGAAGAGCAGCCCGCCAAAGATGAGGATCCCCAACAGCCCACCGATAGTACGACCCAGCGGCTCCAGTTGCTCAATTGCCAGCGCCAGTTGCTCTCCGGCCCCGCTCTGCTGGAGCACCTGCCGGATGCTGCCCGACGATTCGCCAAACGCTGCCCACGCGAACCCGAGGAGAATCAGCGAGACGGGCACCAGCCAGGCCCGGTCCGCCACGAGCCGGCGCCAGGTCAGGCTGCGGAACGCCCGATCGAGGGCCCACGCCGCAAGCAGGATATGGGGGAACACGATATGCACCGTGAGCCAAGGCATCTTCTCACCGGCGACGGCATAGGCGAGCCAGGATAGGATGGCCCAGCCGAAAAGGAAATACGGGAAGAGTCGCGGCAACAGTTCGGAGATGCCGGGCACAGCCGGCTCGGCGTCCTCAGCGCCCGCTTCGGACTCGAGGTCACGGCCCTCGGGCTCGCGGCCCACGCAGCACGGCGCCGACGACCAGCCAGACCCCGGCTACCGTCGAGATGAGAATCGGCATGTACTCATACAGCGAACCGATGACACCGTAGTAGTACCAGGGCTGGCTGCCACGCTGAACGCCCTGCTGTGCCATCCAATAGGCCAGCCCGCCCACGAGCCCGGTCAGCACACCCCACCCATACGTGAACATCGTGCTGAAGAGGACGAAGAAGACACCGTAGTAGACCAGCGCGATGATAGGCCACCGCCTGATGTTCCACCAGAGCCCGACACCGACGCTCACCGCCAACGAGACGCCCAGCGTGACAAAGGCTCCCACGGTAGAGAGAACCGGCACGTTGGCGAAGCTGCCCGACATCAACGCCCCATAGAAGAGCGTCATGTCCACACCGGCAATCAAGCGCATTAACAGGGCGGAGCCCAGGGGTAGCGTAAAGGTGCCGAGCACCACCAGCACGTCGAAGAGCCGGAACGAACGGAGCTTGGACTCCCCGACTGCGGCGACCCCGACCGCCGCCATCGACGCAACAGCGGCGATCCCGAGGCCGAGAACAAGGCGTCCCCAGGCCGGTGGGGCGGCGGACGCGACGACATCAGTGCCATCCTCCGGCACGACGGCCGGCGCCTGGCGGAGCAACACAGCATAGAGGCCACCCGCCACTAGCGCAACGACAAGGAGAATCACCATCAGTGGTATCAGGCCAGGGCGATCCCAACGCGTCCTCACAACCTGCCACAGAAAGGGTAACGCCATCAGGCCCATGAAGATCGCGGTGTAGATGTAGGCGTTCTCCTTGGTGGCGTACATCAGGGCGAAAAACACGCCCATCGGCCACAACCAGCGAGGCTGCCCGCTGTCGAGATAGCGCAGGATCGTCCAGAGCAGGAGGAGGGCGAACAACATCATCGGGATGTCGTGGCGCGTATAGCGCGAGTAAAAGGTCACCGTCGGCGAGATGAGGAGGGCCACGGAGGCGAGGACGGCCCCCAGGCGTCCCAGCCACTTTCGCAGCAGCCACGGTGCCATGACCAGGGCCACGCCCGCCAGCGCGGTATAGAGGCGTGCGGTGAAGTCGCTCACCCCAAAGAGCGCGAAGAAGAACGCCGTGGCCTCGAACAGCAAGGGGCCGTGCATCAGGGGATCGGGACGGAAGCCGCGTCCGGTGTAGAGGTTCCACGAGTACTTGGCATGCGTGGTCTCGTCGTGGCTGACGGCGCGGTCGCCGAGCGCGACCAGACGCGTCGCCAGCGCGAGAACCAGGATCACAAGGTACGCCACCTTCCACGCGTCGATCTTGGCGCGATGTCGGCCGGGTCTTTCCGGGGGCTCTGTGTCAAAGGGTGCGATCTGTGCGATGCCGGTCATGTCGTATGCAATGCTCTCCTGTGCCTGATGCGCTCGAAGCCTGAGTGCTCCCAGGATTCTACCTTCTAAGGCTGCCGAAGCAACCCATCGCGACGGGATGGCGAGGCGTGTGACGGTGACGGTTGGCGTTACGGCGTGGCTAAGCACGGCGACCGTGCTACACTTGGCGGTCAGGGGGCCCGGCGGCGCCCGCATTTATGAGAAAGGTCACGACAATGAACAAACCATCATGGGGTCTACAGACGAAGGCAGTACATACCGGCACGGAGCTGTCGCCACAAGACGTCTCACCGCCGCTGCATATGGCCAACACTTACATCTTCGGAAGTGCGGAAGAGGCAGCTCGCGCATTCGAGCTGGAAGACCAGCCCATCTACACACGCTGGGGCAACCCGACGATCTCCGTGATGGAACAGAAGGTCGCAGCCCTGGAGGGTGCGGAGGCCGCTGTGGCCACCGCTTCCGGCATGGCTGCGGTCAGCGCTGCGCTTCTCGCTTCCGTCGAGGGGGGCGACCACATCGTGGCGACCACGGGCCTCTACAGCGGTTCGTATCACCTGATCACGGAGGATCTGCCACGCTATGGGGTCGAGGCCACCCTCGCAGAGGCGTCCAGCCCTGAAGCCTTCGAGGCAGCGCTCCGCCCAAATACCCGCGTGATCTATCTGGAGTCGCCGGGCAACCCGGCCCTGATGATGAACGACATTGCCGCACTGGCCGACCTTGCCCGGCATCACGGCATCATGACCATCATCGACAACACGTTCGCGACACCGGTGAACCAGCGCCCCATCGATTTGGGCATCGACGTGATCGTTCACTCCGCCACCAAGTTCCTTGGTGGCCACGGGGACTCACTGGGCGGCGCGGTGGTGGGCTCGGCGGCTTTCATCGAGCGCGTGCTCAAGGGCCCCATACGCCGGTATGGCGGTTGCATCAGCCCCTTCAACGCATGGCTGATCGCGCGCGGCATCACGACACTGCCATTGCGGATGGCACGCCATAACTCGAACGCGCTGAGGGTCGCCGAATGGCTGGTGGAGCGCCCGGACATCGCCTGGGTGCGCTATCCCTGGCATCCGTCGCACCCGCAGTACGACCTCGCAAGACGCCAGATGCCGGGCGGCGGAGGCGGCGTCGTCGTCTTCGAGCTCAAGGGCGGCCTGGAGGCCGGCACGCATCTCATGAATCACGTGGCTGTGTGTGCGTGTACGGTGAGCCTCGGGGACGTCAGAACCCTGATCACCCACCCTGCAAGTACCACGCATCGCAGCCTGCCCCATCAGACACGATTGGCCTCGGGGATCACGGATGGCCTCGTCCGCCTTGCCGTTGGGATTGAGGATCCCGAGGACATTCTGGAGGACCTCGATCAGGCGTTGAGGCGGTAGACGAAAACCTTGCGAAGGTTAGGTCGTGCCCTCAGGACCAGGGGCCTGCGCGACCGTCGGCACCCGCAATCGAGGGGCACCGCCTAACCTTCGCAAGGTTGGCCTAGAGCTCGGGAAGTGTCTTCAGGTTGGTCAGCGCGCCCATGATGACGTCGGCGGCCCCCTCGATCTCCCACTTGCCGATATTGAGGATCAGGTGGTAGAGCATGGGGTTATCCCAGTCGATGCTGAAGAAGCGCTCGAGATAGGCCTCGGCGGCCTGGTCCTTCGCCTGAGCCAACTCGGTCGCCTCAGACAGCGAGATATTGTGCTGCTCCTTCACGCGCAGTGCCCGCCCGCCCAGCGGCGCGATGACCCTGACGTGCAGCACACCGGGTTTCTCCTGCAGGATCGCCTGCCCGCCCCGTCCCACGATGACCATGTTGTCGCGGTCATAGGCAGCCAGGATGGTATCGGTGACCAGTTTGATGCCATCGGCCTCGCTCAACGTCTCGACCCGCAGCGGCGCAACCCCGGGATCAGCCGGCGGGGCGTCGGTCCTCATGCGGCGGCGGCCAAAGAGGCGCTCGACAAAGCTCCGCATTCTGTAGGTGTCCTCTGAGAAATCGACCACGTTTGCCTCAGAGACGCCGGTCTCGCCGGCGACCTCGACCATCAGGTTCTTGTCGAAGTAACTGTAGCCGAGAACCTGGCACAGGCGCTGGGCGATCTGCGTGCCCCCACTTCCATACTCGCGAGAAATCGTTATGACCGGCATCGTTACCCCCTTTGGGTACTCGAGAGAGAAGACAGAACTGAGTCGCGGGGCGACCAGTGGTGCTGCGCGACCGCGCCCATGCCTAATATAGCAGAGAGTAGGCGACGCCGCAATTGCGTGAGAGCGGAGTGTATGTGATTTCGAGGGCGAGACCTCGCCAACGCCTTGGGGCAGGGTGCTCACGAGCGGTGCCCGGGCCGGGGACACGCACAGCCGGGGTAGACCTGTCGCCAAGTGCCCGGCACTGAGAAGGGTGTGCGCCCCATGGGTCCCGCTCACGGTCCACCGGAGCGAGGCGTCTGCCCCTATCCCGGCATGGTCTCTGTGGAGCGGAGGCCAAGTCCACGCTGCGGAGATCCGGTCTATAATCCTCGTGGTTGGCCAGGCACATTACGCCAGTAAGGGGGAGAAAGAGATGAGGATTCGCTCCATCACGGTATTCGAAAGGACCAGGCTACCGCTCGATGCGGCGAGCATCGCGAGCCTGGGCACAGTCGCACGGGCAGTCGCCGAGGCCTGCACGGCCGCGGGCTATGAGGTCCAGACGCTGAGATATGCCACCGATGCCTTTCCGGGGCTGGAAGGCCTGAGCGGCGAGGGACAGATCGTCAAGACAGTTCGCGACCTGGAGGCCCGGTGTCTCGCTGCCGGCTTCGACTACGTCGCGTTAGGTCCTGCCGGCACCTCCGCGTTGGGACACCTCCCGACCATCCTGGAAGCCACAAAGACGGTCTTTGCCACCGCCCACATCGTGCGCCCCGGTGATGGGGCGATCGATGGGGCAGCCATCCGCGGCGCCGCGCAGGTGATCCGAGCAGCCGCGGAGATCGAGGGAGGCTTCGGCAACCTTCGATTCGCGGCGCTGGCGAACGTCGCGCCGGGGACACCGTTCTTTCCGGCTGCCTATTGGACCGACCAGATGCCTGCGTTCGCCATCGCGACGGAGTCGGCGGATCTCGCGCTTTCGGCCTGCAGCGGGTCGGCAGATGCCGCCGAGGCACACCGGCGCCTCAGGGTCGCGGTGGCCACCCACGGCAGTAGGCTTGCGACGGTCTGTCGGGACGCCGCACAGACACACGGCGTGAGGTTCCTGGGCGTGGACTTCTCGCTCGCCCCCCATCCGGATCCCGCGATCAGTATCGGCGGGGCACTAGAGGCTCTGACCGGGCAGCCACTGGGCGCTCCCGGAACCTTGGCCGCGGCCGCCACCCTGACCGATGCAGTCCAGGGCGCGGACTTCCCCCACGTGGGTTTCTGTGGATTGATGCTGCCGGTCCTGGAGGACAGCGTCCTGGCACAGAGAGCTGCTGAGGGGCGTCTGCACGTTAGCGACCTGCTGCAGTGGTCCGCAGTGTGTGGCACCGGCCTTGACACCGTGCCTCTGCCGGGCGACGTCAGTGAGCAAGCACTGGCCTCGCTCCTGTTCGACGTCGCGGCGCTGTCGCTTCGGCTCCAGAAGCCGCTGACCGCACGTCTGATGCCGCTTCCGGGGAAAGCCGCCGGAGATCCCGTCCATTTCGACTTCGCCTACTTCGCCGACGGCGGCGTTCTTGGACTGGATGCGGTCAGCCACCATGGTGCACTGATGCGCACGGCGGCACTCGGCTTGGCACCGTACGCTTATCCCGACTGACCGCGCTTGGGTGGCGCTCCCCACATGAAAAACACCCCCGCCGGCAGCCGGCGGGGGTGTTTACCGTGCTACAGCGGTCCGTTAGTTTCTGGCGAAAACGGCCTCTGCCTCGGGGTTAAGGAGCGACACGAAGGTGTAGATGCCCAGGACCGTGCCCAGCGGGAATCCCGGCAGGTTCAGGAATCCCAACACGAGCGCGAGAACCCTCGCCCAAGGCCTGAACCTCAACAGCCCTGCCCCCACGACGATCCCAGGTGCCGACACAATCACGGCGACGCCCGCCACGACCGCACCCACGATCATGAGAATAGCCATAGCCTGTCTGTCACCGGAGAGCAGCCCGCTTCCCAGGAGTATCACCAGCACCAGCGCCCCAGCAAGCGTGCCAAGAATGCCAAGTACAATATACAACCAGCCCAGAACCTTGATGTTTGTTTCCATTTTCGTGCCTCCCGACTTGTGTTGTGTAGCCTACCCATATCTACGCAACCCATCGCCCGCCGGTTGCACAAACTAGAGCTGCGGTTCGGTGCTCAGACCCGGCAGACGAACCGTAAAGGCAACGTTCTCCTCCCCCGTCCGTGTTACCGTCCCTCCCATCTCCTCGCAGAATCGCCTGCACACGCCAAGTCCCACATCCGTGGACCCGTCGAGGCCGTCGTCTCTAGCCTGGGTGTCGCCGGCAAACGCGCGAAGTCCCTCAGGCATGCTGTACGAGACCTCGGCCATGAGCCATCCGGTATTCAGCGGGTCGCGCTCGGCCATCAGGGCGATCTCACCGGCTACCGCGCTGCGGATGGCGTACAGGAGAAGCGTCAGCAGGACCCACCTCACCTTCGTCGCATCCTGTGCCAGGAATCCAAGGTCCCCGGCAGCCCCGATGGTCAACACGTGATCCCTGGCCGCGGCCAACGACTGTGTGAGGCGCAGCACGTCCGCCAACAGATCCGAGACCGAAAAGGGTTCCCCGTAGAGATGAGTCCGGGCTGCGTCCAGTTTCTGCACGACGGACAGATCATCTAGCATCGTCAGCAGCTTCTCGCCGGATTCATAGATCGCCGTGAGATCCTCACGCTGGAGATCTGTGATCGGCCCATCGACCTCATTCAGCATCACGCGCGAGAAGCCCGTGATTGCGTTGATCGGCGTCTTCAGATCGTGCCCCATCTTGGAGATCGCTTCGACCTCGCGCCCGCTCGCGCGAGCAGCGGTGGCCGCGAAGAAACCGGAGGCCAGGCAGAAAAGCGCTTCCATTGGCCTATCCGGCCCGATGTCAGCGTGCGGGAGATACCCCACAGTGGCGTCCGGGCCCTGTCTCAGCACGCGCACGAGACTGAGCTGGACATCCTCGAGATTCTGCAGGCTGAAGGTGATCGAACTCGTAGAGCTGTGCGCCAAGCGCTCGGGCAGCCCCAGCGTCAAACGAAGTGGCCATCAGGATGGTGACAAGGTCCGCGGCCATGCCGGCGAGGTGCGCCCGGACCTCGCCGGTATCCAGTAGGGGGTTGGCGCGGGTGACAGCCTCGAACCAGGCATCCGTAATCCGGCGAGTCAGCGTTGAACTATCTTCGGTCATCTCATACCCAGGTTGGTATTGGCAGCAGTGGCAAGTGAGCCGGTTAAGCGCACATCAGACTATAGCATACTTACCTGCAAACGGCTACTGCCGTTGTGCGCGTGAGCCCTACGAAGGCGGCCCGAGCGGACTCGGGCGCCAACTCCCGCAGGGTCGGGGAGCCGGAGTGGTATAATGGGTGAATTGTCTCACCGAGAAGACCAACAGTCGAAGGGAGTCTTTCGATGGAAATCGTTGCGAGTGCACAGGATCTGGAAGTTCAGCAGACAGACGCGGTCGCGGTCGGCCTCTTTGAGGCTGTCGAGCTCCCGCTCACTGGCCAGGCGGCTGCTCTGGATGACGCGCTTGGACAGGAGATCGCGGCGCTGATTGCGGATGGCGATTTCCGCGGCAAGCGGAACGAGACGCTGGTGCTCTACACGCTCGGGCGGATCCCCGCGAAGCGGGTCATCCTCGTCGGCCTGGGCAAGCGCGATGCCTTCACGATCGATAGCGTCAGGCAGGCGGCGGCAACGGCGTCTACCAAGGCCCGCGACCTGGGGCTGAGTTCGTTGAGCGTCCCGGTCCTTTCCGACGGTCTCGACGATGCACTGGAATCTACGCCGGAGCGCGTCATCGAGGCCACAGCTGAGGGAGCGCTGCTCGGCAGCTACCGATTCACCGAGCTGAAGACGCAGCTGGAGGGCGAGCGCCCAGATCTCAAACGCCTGGTCGTCGTTGTGAAAGCTGGCACTCAGCCGAGCGCAGAGGCGGCCCTCCGTACCGGACGGATCATCGCCGAATCGACGGCGCTGGCGCGCGACCTGATCAACCGACCGGCCAACATCGCCTCGCCCCTCCATATGGTGGAGGCAGCCCGGACCATCGCCCAGACCACGGGCCTCACGTGTCGCATCATGGACAAGGCGACCCTGGAAGCGTTGGGCATGCACCTCATGCTCAGCGTCAATCAGGGCGGGAACGAGCCTGCGCACATGATCGTCCTCGAGCACAATCCCGGCCGCGCCGATCTGCCAACCATTGTCCTGGTGGGCAAAGGGATCACGTTTGACACAGGCGGCATCTCCCTCAAGCCGAGCCAGGGCATGGAGGCCATGAAGGGTGACATGGGAGGCGCCGCAGCTGTTCTGGGCGCCCTGCGCGCCGTCGCGCTTCTCGACCTCCCCCTCCACGTCGTGGGCCTGGCCCCAGTCACCGAGAATATGCCGGATAGTCTGGCCACCAAGCCGGGAGATGTATTCCGCTCGCTCAAGGGTCTGACGGTCGAGATCATCAGTACCGATGCCGAAGGGCGGTTGATCCTTGCCGACGCGCTCACCTATGCCGGCGAGTTCAATCCCGACGCGATCTTCGACATCGCCACCCTCACGGGGAGCCGCATCATCGCGCTGGGCGCTCACGCCGCCGCCGTGCTGGGCGACGAGGTTCTGATCGAGCATCTGCGGCAGGCCGGGGAGATGACCGGCGAGCGGGTCTGGCCGTTGCCCCTCTTCGAGGCCTATGGGGAGCAACTCAAGAGCGACGTGGCCGACATGAAGAATATCGGAGGACGACCTGCGGGTACCATCACCGCGGCTTTCTTCCTAAGCAAGTTTCCTCCCGATGGAGTGCCCTGGGTGCACATCGACATCGCCGGACTGGACTTGGTCGAAACGGCCACGCCCTACGCACCCAAAGGCGGTACGGGGTTCGGCGTGAGGCTCTTCATCGAGGCGCTACGCACCTGGAAGCCGTGAGCGGATGAGTGAACCGAAGAGCATCCAGGAGCTGACCGAGGCGATGAACGCCTTCGTCGAGGCGATGGGGTGGTACCGCTCCGACTCCCGATTCAAGCAATCACCCCGCAACATCGCGATCTCGCTCTCTCTTGAGGCCGCCGAAGTGTTGGAGCACTTCCAGTGGGGCGAGACGGCGGAATCGGAGGCACTCGCCGAGGAGTTAGCGGATGTGATGCTCTATCTGCTCCAGCTCGCTTACCTGACCCGGATCGATCTTAGCCAGGCCGTCGCCGATAAGCTGGCTGTGAACTATAGGCGTTTCGGGTCGGAGACGCAGGCGGCGGACGCCGCACTTGAGGGCACAAGAGACTAGACTAAGCACCGTCGTCGCCATCGGCGCGACAGATTGGGTAGGTGATGCGTATCCTGGCGATCAGCGACGAGGTCAGTGGCGCGCTCTATCATGCGAACCTTACGCAGTTGACCGGCGCCGTTGACGTAGTGCTGGGGTGCGGGGATCTACCCTACGATTATATGGAGTACATCGTTACGCAGACTCGTGTGCGCGATGCGTACTTCGTCCACGGGAATCACGACGAGCCGCTCGCCTTGTCGGAAGGCGAGGTGATTGAGAGCCCCGGCGGCTGGGAGAACGTCGATCGGGCGGTTGTCTATGTCAAGGATCTCGATCTGATCGTCGGCGGGTTGGAAGGCTCCATCCGCTATTCGCCCGGTGGGCTCTACCAGTACACCGAGGCGCAGATGCGGCGGCGGGCGCAGCGCTTGGTCCTACGGCTGCTGCTGATGCGTGTGATGCATGGCCGCTTTCTCGACATCCTGATTACGCACGCGCCGCCGGCAGGCATTCACGACAGCCGCCAGGGGGCCCACCGGGGGTTCAGGGTATTCCTCGGTCTGATGCGCCGGTTCCGCCCGCGGCTGTTGCTGCACGGGCATAACCGTCGATACGGACTTGCGGAATGGCGGACACAGTATCGGGAGACCGAAGTCATCAATATAGAGCCATTCTGCATCATTGACTACGAACAAGGTCATCTGGTGGCCGGCGGCCTACATCACGGCTGAGCGACGGGCGACCGAGACCATCTACAGAAGACAAGGCTGAGAGGATACTATGGCAGATTTTCTGACTTCACAGAGCGAAGACTTCTCCAAATGGTACAACGAGATCGTCCTGAAGGCCGATCTGGCCGACTACTCGCCGGTCCGCGGCTCGATGGTGATCAAACCCTATGGCTACACGCTCTGGGAGCGGATCCGCGACGAGCTCGACCTGCGATTCAAGGCGACGGGGCACGTGAACGCCTACTTCCCGCTCCTGATCCCGATGAGTTTCCTGGAGAAGGAATCGGACCACGTCGAGGGATTCAGCCCCGAACTGGCGGTTGTGACCCACGGGGGCGGCGCGGAGCTGGAAGAGCCTTTGGTCGTGCGTCCCACGTCGGAGACGATCATCGGTTACATGTACGCCAAGTGGATCCAGTCATACCGGGACCTGCCCCTGCTGATCAACCAATGGGCGAACGTCGTCCGCTGGGAGATGCGCACGCGGCTCTTCCTGCGGACCACGGAGTTTCTGTGGCAGGAAGGCCACACGGCCCACGCCACCGAGCAAGAGGCGATGGAGGAGACGCTCAGGATGCTCGACGTCTACACCGACTTCGCCGTCAAAGAAGCCGCCATCCCTGTAATCCCAGGGCGCAAGAGCGAGAGTGAGAAGTTCGCCGGGGCCATCGCGAGCTACACGATCGAGGCTATGATGAAGGACGGCAAGGCGCTGCAGTCGGGCACCAGCCACTTCCTGGGCCAGAACTTCGCCAAGGCCTTCGGTATCCAGTACCTGGACGAGAACAACGAGCAGCAGTATGCCTGGACCACGTCCTGGGGGCTCAGCACCCGGATGGTTGGCGCCGTGGTGATGTGCCACGGCGACGATCAGGGACTGGTGCTGCCGCCGCACGTGGCCCCGATTCAGGTCGTGATCGTGCCGATCTGGCGCAAGGACGCCGAACGAGAGGCCGTGATAGAGGCCGCGGAGCAGATTCGGCGGCGCCTGGCGGGCGCGCCAGTCTCGCTACGGGTCGAGCTCGACCGGCGCGAGGGGTTCTCCCCCGGATGGAAGTTCAACGACTGGGAGATGCGCGGCGTGCCGCTGCGGATTGAGATCGGACCGCGTGACATCGCCAACCGGAACGTGATGGTCGCGCGGCGCGACATCCCCGGAAGGGAGGGCAAGGTCGTGATGCCAATGGCCGAGATCGAGGCAAACATCCCGGCCTTACTGGAGACGGTCCAGGCGGCGATCTATGCAAAGGCCGAGGCCTTCCGCGACAGCCACACCTACGACGTCTCGACCTACGACGAGCTGAAGGAAGCCGTGGAGAGTGGGTTCGCCAGGGCCTGGTGGGCCGGCAGTGCCGAAGATGAGGCCCGGATCCAGGACGAGGCAAAGGCGACGGTGCGCTGTATCCCTATCGATCAGCCGGGCGGTGCCGGAACGTGTGTGTACACCGGGCAACCCGCCACCGAGGTGGCGATCTTCGGGAAGTCGTATTAGGGCTTGTCAGTGCCGGGGACTTTCGGCAGTCCCCGGCACTTGAAGGGACGGACCTCTCGACTGCGGGTGTCGATGCTTCAGGTGCCAGGCACCGAGAGCCTAGCGGCCTGCGCAGACGGGACAGGCCGGGTCGCGTTCGAACGTCACCAAGTCGAACGAGGCGTTGAGGCCGTCCCAGAGCAGCATCCGGTCTACAAGCGGTTCGCCAATCCCCAGGAGGACTTTCAGGGCTTCCGTAGCCTCCAGAGATCCCATCACGCCTGCAGCAGCCCCGACGATGCCGAGCTGGGCAGGTGAGGGATAGGTGCCAGGCACCGGAACCTCCGGAAAGATACATCCCCGACAGGCGTGTCCGGGCAGGTAGACACCCATCTGACCCTCGAAACGCGACACCGCCGCCCAGACAAAGGGGATGGCGGCCTCGACACAGAGCTCATTCATCAGACTCTTCGTCTCCAGGTTGTCACTCGCCTCCACGACGAGATCGTACTGGCGGACCAACGCCACACCGTTCTCGCGAAGGACGCGCTCCTCGTGGGGGATAGCCTTGACCGCGGGGTTGAGCGCTCTCACGCGCTGGACGGCCACCAGGACCTTGCTCCGCCCAAGATTCTCTGTCGTGTAGAGAATCTGCCGGTTGAGGTTGGAGAGCCCCACTTTGTCGTTGTCGGCAATGCCCAGCACGCCCACCCCCGCCGCGGCAAGGTAGAGCAGAATGGGCGAGCCCAGACCACCTGCGCCGACGACCAGCACCCTGGATGACCGCAGCCGTGCCTGACCCGGCTCCCCGATCTCAGGTATCACCAACTGGCGCGCGTAACGATCGTCCATGTCCCTCCCCCGCTCGTACGGTCGAATGCTTACGCAGGATTATAGCCCCCCGCCTCTCGGCAACAACTAACAGAACGGCCCGGTATCGTCGAATACCGGGCCACTTCGTGTTCCGGCATCCTAGGCCGGACGTCTGCGAGCGCTGCGTACTACACCTCGTCCGCTTCAGAGGGCGGGGAGCTCTCCTCGTTTTCGGGAGGCGTCGATGCCGGCGGCGCTGCCGGGGGTGCCGGTGACTGCGGCGCCGAGGGGGCCAAAGGACGCGCAGTAGACGCACTAACCACCGTGCCTGTCGGCACATTCCCCCGCGTGGCGTACGGCATCGACCCGAACCGCGTCAGAACCACGGCACCAGCGCCAAGTGGGACCAGCAGGAAGACGAGCAGGCCGTTCAGAACGCCGAAGATCCGGGATATCGCCAAGAGCAGTGTCAGCAGGGTGGTGCCAACCACAGCCGCCACTGCCGTAGAGGGAGCCGTCTGATTCAGTAGGCCTACCAGGATTCGGCGACCCAGAACCAGGCCCAAGGACACCCACCCCAATAGCAGCCCCACACCAACGATGATCAGACCGATCACGGCGAAGGGACTCAAGCAGATCGTAATGGCCAGGAGGGCAGCGGCGAGGCCGGACAGAATCAGGCCAAGCAGCCCAACTCCAAACGATACAAGCGGCGCCTCCTCGATCACGCGGCCGGCCCTTTCGGACTGTACCGGCCAAAGGCTGGCAATCACAGCCGCTAGCAGCCCCATGATCACCACACCGGCGACACCGCGCACCACGTTCCACAGGAAGTTCAGCCATCTCCCACCGATCTGCCCAGCCCCGGTTACAGGATTCGAGGGGAGGTGAGGGAATGTGATCCCGCTGGGCCACTGCCACCCACTCTGATCGATCGGCTTGACCTGACCCTCGATCACTGCGCCAGGTGCCTGGTCGACGTTTCCCACGGCAGAGACATTTCCACCAACGTGGGCAGTACTCTGAAACGCGATCGAATCCATGGCAAAGACGTCGCCGTCGATGGTGCCCGCGACGTCGGCGGAGCCGAACACAACGAGCTGGCCCGCCAGGGTGGAGCCTTCCTCCATGCTGACCTGGCCAAAGACGGTCAAGTCACCGTTGAATTGGGAGTTGGACCTCAACGCCACGGGTCCGCCAAAGACGACGAGATCGCCCGAGACGCTATTGCCCGCCTCCAATGTGTAGGCGCCGAAATGTACGCCGCCACTGTCCTGTACGTCAGGTGCACCCGGCCCAGGAGCAGCCAGCACCGGCGCGGCGATGAGCGCACAGGCGACCGCAACCATCAGGATCATCAGAAATGCCAATCTTTTCATCAGTAACCTCCACAAAGACGGTTTTCCGCTATCGGCTGTCGGTTGACGAAACCGGCATTCACGCGCCAAGACCGGAAACGGACCACCGATAGCCGATACCTGGCGTTACCCCGCTGAGCGGCGGCGTGATAGCCAGAACAATGCCGCAGTCACAAGCATGCCGTTCGGCATGATCACCAGATAGACGGCGACCGTTACCCCCACGATGAACGGCAGCGCTGCCTTCCAAGTCAGTATGAGGCCGACCAATGAGTGAACGAGTGATTGGAAGAGGATCTGCCGCGCAGATATGACCGCACCGATGCCCCTCTCCATCGACGTGTAGGCATACCCCACGACAGCGAACACCACAACGGCGACCACGGCAACGATCAGCGTCCCCGCGATGAAGCTCAGTAGCCGACGCAGGCGCTGCTTCTCTGCTATCCGCTGCACCGTGACCAAGGTGAAATCACGGGGCAACGGCGGTGGCGCCGGCGCGAGGCGCAGGAACTCGTCGACCGAGGCCAGGGCCGCCCATTCGCGCTGGCACTGCACACATGTCGAGAGATGACGGTCCCAAGCTTCTTGCTCATCAGGGCTCAGAGCATTCTCCATCACACGCACCCACCATTCCTCGCTGTGCATATCCTGCGAGATACCCTTCGTCTCCTCAGGCATAGATCTCCTCCTCAACCAGGTGATCAGCTATCAGCTTTCGGGCCCGAAATAGCCGGGACTTGATAGCCGAGATCGTGAGACCGGTCACCTGCTCGATCTCCACATAGGATAGGTTCTCCCAATAAAACAAGGTCACCACGGTGCGATCCGCAGGACTAAGCTCTTCGAGCATCGCGCGCACCGTGGCCTGACGCTCCTCGTGGAGCAATTGACTCTCGGGGTTCGGGCTGTTGCCCGCTTTCCACTCCCACGCCCCGTCTTCTCCCATGCCGTCCAGCGAGAGCGTCTCCTTTCGGCGCCTGATCCGGTCGATACACTCATTGGAGGCAATCCGCAGCAGCCAGGGCCTGAAGGGCCGGTCGACGTCGTACGAATGTAGGTTTGTCAACGCCTTCACCAGGACTTCCTGGGTGGCGTCCTCGGCCTCTTTGGCCTCGCCCAGCATGCGGTAACAGACGCCAAACACACTCCTCTGGTATGTCTCCACCAGTTGGGTAATCGCTTCTTCATCGCCTCGCTGCGCTAACCGGAGAAAACCCTCTTCTTCCATTGCCTCCAACCTGACTCGCCACACACGTGGGAGTGCGTAGAAACGACGTCCGCTATCCGATACATAAGTCTATACGACGATGTCAGACGAGAGTTGCATGGAACAGGGTAGTCAGAGCGCAGGTCGCTTGTCAACGTGGGAAGTCAACAACCTTCGCAAGGTTCCATCTGCCACGAAAAAGGGGGCGACCGATCGGTCGCCCCCTTCTTCGTCATCGGTAAAGTCTACAGCGGTTCCAGGCGGAACGGCTGCTGCAGGTCGGAGAGCAGCAGAGACTCGGGCTCCTCCTCAACCTGGCTAAGTAACGTTCCCTTCGGAAGCTCCTTCTCCACAGACACACCCTCAAAGGTATCGATGGGCCCGTCGGCTCCCTCGATGTCCCCACGGTAGCCCGTACCGGCAGGGATCAGCTTTCCGATCATGATGTTCTCCTTCAGACCGTACAGCGGATCTTCAGCAGATCGCACTGCAGCGTTCGACAGGATCTTGATCGTCTGCTGGAACGAGGCTGCGGATAGGAACGAGTCCGACGCCAGCGAGGCCTTGGTCAACCCCAGCAGCACCTGGCGCGCCCGGGCGGGTGTCTTGCCTTGGGCCACCAACTCACGGTTGGTGTGCTCGAACTGCACGCGGTCGGTAAGGTCACCCGGCAGATACTCGGTGTCCCCTGACTCCGTCACCAGAACACGGCTTAGCATCCTGCGGATGATCACCTCGAAGTGCTTGTCCGCGATGTTCACGCCCTGAGTACGATACACCTGCTGAACCTCGCTTAACAGGTGAAGCTGCACGGCCTCCCGGCCCTGGACCTGCAGGATACGGTGCGGGTTGGGCACACCCTCATACAACTGGATGCCCGCCGCTACCTTCTGGCCTTCAGCAACCAGCAGGCGTGCAGAAGGCGGCACGTCGTAAGACTGCTCCTCGCGAATCTCGTAGATGAGCGTCACATCCTGTCCTTCTCGGCTGATACGCCCACCCGCTTTCGCGCGAAGCTCATGTTCGCCCTCTTCGGTCTCACCACGCGCAAGAATGTCATTCTGAGCGACGTCATCACCATCCTCGACGAAAAGCTCCCATCCCTCGGGGATATCGTAACTGACCTTCTTGATTTGGCTGTCGACGATCGTGACCTCGGCGAGATCTCCCTGGCGCGTGATGTGAATCACACCGCCGATGTCAGCGATCTCAGCCTCACCGCGAGGCGACTTGCGGGCCTCCATCAGCTCCTCCACACGCGGGAGACCACTCGTAATGTCTCCACTCGACGAAGCCGTGCCACCCGTGTGGAACGTCCGCAGCGTGAGCTGCGTACCGGGCTCGCCGATCGACTGTGCCGAGATGATGCCGACCGCGCTGCCGATCTGGACCCATCCGCCGCGGGCCAGGTCCCGACCATAGCAGAGCGCGCAGATCCCGTGTTCGAGTTCGCACGTCATCGGCGACCGAACAAAGATGTCCTCGACGCCGAGCCGATCGATTAACTCCGCCCGATCCTCGTCGATTTCCTCATTGCGGTCCACGATCACTTCACCCGTCTTGGGGTGAATGACAGGCGCCGCAGCGGCACGGCCCAGAAGCCGCGCCACGAGGGGCTGCCCACCGACATTGTCAGACCGTCTGACCCAGATGCCGGCCCGCGTACCGCAGTCGTGCGAGTTGACGATGATGTCCTGCACCGTGTCCACGAGGCGCCGGGTCAGATAGCCTGCATCGGCCGTACGTAGCGCGGTATCGGCCAGGCCTTTGCGGGAGCCGTGGGTGGAGATGAAGTACTCCAGCGCCGTGAGGCCCTCGCGCAGGTTGGACCGAATCGGCAGCGGGATGATCCGACCGGAAGGATCGGCCATCAGACCACGCATCCCGGAGAGCTGGGAGATGGGGCCGAACCCGCCCTTGGAGGCGCCCGACTTGGCCATCACTGAAATCGGGCCGTAGGGATCGAGCCGGGCGGCAACTGCCTTGGATACTGTGTCACGAGCGCGCGACCAGATCTCGATCGTGCGGTTATACTGCTCTTCCTCGGTCAGGAGACCGCGCCGGTACTGACGCTCGATCTCGGAGACTTCGTCCGTAGCATCGCCGAGAATGAGCGCCTTCTGGTCGGGCACGGTCAGGTCGTAGACCGAGATCGTGACACCAGAGACGGTCGCGTATTCGAAGCCCAACGTCTTGATGGCGTCGGCGAAGTCGACCGTGATCTCGCGACCCAGACGGCGGTAGCAGAGCGCGATCAGATCGTTCAGCTCATTCTTACCCAGCGGGTGATTGATCAACCGAAGGGCATCAGGCACGATCCGGTTGAAGAGCGCCCGGCCGACCGTGGTATCCACAAGATCGGGAGGGGCGGGCAGCTCGTCGTAGATCTGGGCGAGCTTGATCTTGGCGTGGAGCCCGACGTAGCCAAGCGAGTAAGCCATCTCCACTTCATTTATGTCGGAGAAGACCTTACCGTCACCCTTGTCGGATTCCATATCCATCGTCATATAGTAAATGCCCATACACATATCTTTGGATGGACCGACGATGGGTTGCCCATCCGAGGGCTTGAGCAAATTGCGGGTAGCCAGCATCAGCTTCCGCGCTTCCTCAACAGCCTTGCGTGAGAGTGGAACATGTACAGCCATCTGATCGCCGTCAAAGTCTGCATTGAAGGCAGAACAGACCAGCGGGTGCAAATGTATGGCCTTGCCCTCGACCAGCACGGGCTCGAAGGCCTGAATACCAAGACGGTGAAGCGTTGGGGCACGGTTGAGCATCACCGGCCGGTCGGAGATCACCTCTTCCAAGACCTCCCAAACCTCGGGACGCTGACGCTCAATCAGGCGCTTCGCAGCCTTGACGTTCGTGGCGTAGTTGTACTCGACCAGTCGCTGGATGATGAAGGGACGGTAGAGCTCAAGCGCCATTGTCTTTGGCAGACCGCACTGATCCATCTTAAGGTGCGGACCGACGACGATGACGGAGCGTCCGGAGTAGTCAACGCGCTTGCCCAACAGGTTGCGGCGGAACCGGCCCTTCTTACCCTTCAGCATGTCGCTGAGAGACTTGAGCTGTCGGCGTCCGCGTCTGCTCATTGCCTTGCCGCGCTGGCTGTTGTCGATCAGGCTGTCGACCGCTTCCTGCAGCATCCGCTTCTCGTTGTTGATGATGACCTCAGGAGCGCCAAGCTCCAGAAGTCGCTTCAGACGGTTGTTGCGGTTGATCACCCGGCGGTAGAGGTCGTTGAGATCTGAAGTCGCGAAACGACCGCCGTCCAACTGGACCATCGGTCGCAGTTCGGGCGGCAGCACCGGCAACACTGTCAGGATCATCCATTCGGGATCGTTACGGCTCTTGCGCAGCGCCTCGACGACGCGCAGCCGGCGCGTGGCCCGCTTTCGACGCTGGGCTGATCGCCCATAACGAACCTCGTGCCACAATTTCTCGGAAAGATCCTCAAGATCGAGGCCCTTCAGCAGTTCGTAGACTGCCTCAGCACCCATACCTGCCTTGAAGACCTGACCCCATCGCTGACGGAGCTCGCGGTAGCGCTGCTCGTTGAAGAACTGCAGCTCGGCGAGACTCAGCAACTCCTCACGCAGGTCACCATAGTGCGTGCGGATGATATTGACCTTGTCGGCCAACTCCTCGCGTACCTGGCCGATTTCAACTTGCACGTCCTCGGCCTGGGCTTCCACACCTTCCTCGACCGGGCTGAGCACATCGGCCTCGCGCTGTCGGATTTCTTTCTCCAGCGTGTCGAGAGCATCCTGGGCGACCGTGTTGAGCACCGCGTAGTGATCACGGCTGATAACATCATCGGCCTCGACAATCACCGTGTCGGTCGGCGTAAAGAGAATGGGGTCACCGGAGGACCGCCCCATCATGCCCTCAAGGCGATCCTGCAAGCGCCGAGCTTCACCGAGGATCTGCTCGGTACGGGTGTTCAGTTCCTCTTCGAGCTGCTCGGACAACTTGTCCTGGGCTGCTTCCAGCTTCTCCTGGCGCTCATCCACCCTGCCCTGAAGCTCTCCGATGCGAGCGTCAGCAGCTTCTTCCATCCGCGTAGTGCGGGCACTCTCCTCGTCATCAATGCGCTTCAGCGCACGCTGCCGTGCATCCTCGTCAACCGAGACGACGATATACTGCGCGAAATAGAGGACGCGATCCAGGTTACGCTTGCTCAGATCGAGGAGTACGCTCAAATGGCTGGGGATTCGGCGGGTATACCAGATATGGGCCACCGGGGCCGCCAGGGTGATGTGCCCCATGCGCTCGCGTCGTACGGAGGAGCGCGTTACCTCAACGCCGCACTTGTCGCAGATGATGCCACGATACCGGATACCCTTATACTTGCCACAGTAACACTGATAGTCACGCGATGGGCCAAAGATGGCCTCACAGAAAAGCCCGTCCTTCTCGGGACGAAGCCGACGATAGTTGATGGTCTCGGGTTTCGTTACCTCACCATATGACCAAGAAAGAATGTCATCAGGCGAGGCTAAGCTGATTCGGAGAACCTTAAACGTGCGTGCTTCCGTCACCCGTTCGTCACGGTTCATTCTTCCTCCCCTAGCAGATCGGACCCAAAGGGCCCTTAGAAACAAAACGAGCAGCTGAGCAAATGGTTCTCAGTGCTCCTGTTACCCAACTGTCGTAATTACGACATGGTTCGCGACATTATAGCGCACCTGCGGGGATTGTCAACGTCGAATGACAGGCAGCGTGACACCTGCGAGGATGAACTCCCCACCGCAGGTTATGTCTACATCTGCCTGTCGTTATATGGCCCTTGTTCTCTGCCGATCGTCGCTTGTCAAAGCCCCCACCACCCTACATGATCAGCAGAATCGTATCAGCGACCCCCGCCATCCTACCCGGAGGTCCAAGCGGACCGTCCGGTAGCCAACCTGTCGTTGGCCGGTACTCTTTTCAGTATACCTACGGGCAGCAAGTTGTCAATCCCTTTGAACACGCTATCATTGCGCTGTGCACTCTGTTTTGCTCTCGTTCAAGCCCATAGGTGCCCGGTACCAATCCAATCCAACCCGTCCAGGTGAAATAACTACGTGAAAGAGCTTCGTGGACTCCTGAAGACGATGCGCCCACGTCAGTGGACGAAGAATGCGGTCATCTTCGCTGCTCTGGTTTTCGACCTGAAACTGCTCGATCCGACCTATCTCTGGCGAACGATTGCCGGCTTCGGGCTCTTCTGCCTTGTCTCGGGCGTCATCTACACGGTCAACGACCTGGTCGATCTGGACAAGGACCGGCAGCATCCCAGGAAATGCCGCCGCCCGCTCCCTGCCGGAGAGCTGTCCCCCCGATTCGCGGCAGGTGCAGCAATCCTGCTGGGGGCAGGCTCGCTGGTGGCAGCCTGGCGGCTGGATCTGCAGTTTGCGGTGAGCCTGACGGCTTACCTGGTTCTGCAGTTGGCCTACTCCTTCTTCTTGAAGCACATCGTTCTCGTGGACGTCATCGCGATTGCAGCGGGTTTCGTCCTGCGGGTAGCCGCAGGTGCCCCGCTCGCAGATGCCACTATATCACCGTGGCTCTACATCTGCACCATCTTGCTGGCACTCTTCCTCGGGCTCAGCAAGCGGCGAGGTGAATTGGTCGCGCTCGAGGATGAGGCTGAGAACCACCGGCCCATTCTGAGGGTGTACAACCTGGAATTGCTCGACCAGCTCATCTCGATGGTCACGTCGTCCACCATTGTGGCCTATGCCCTCTACACGTTCTCGGCGCCCAACTTGCCCAAGAACTACGGTATGATGCTGACGATACCTTTCGTGATCTACGGCCTATTCCGCTATATGTACCTTATCCACGTCGAGAATTGCACGCTCGCACCAGACGAAGTCCTGCTCACCGACTGGCCTTTCCTGGCGGACGTTGCCCTGTGGGGCATGACTGCAATTGTCATCATGTACTTGGGATAGATGAGCAAATGAGTGTCGAGAAGGTGGAACGTACGGCGCCGGGGAAAGTCATCCTGTGTGGGGATCACAGCGTGGTATACGGGCGTCCTGCGATTGCTGTTCCGGTCTCAGATGTCCGCGCCCACGCCCGGATCGAGCCCGGGCCTCCCGGATCGGGGCTGCGGATCAAAGCTGTGGACATTCGGCAAGAACTGTTGTACCGCGAGACCAGCCCGGAGCATCCTCTCGCCAAGGCTGTCCAGCTGGTGCTGGACCGGCTGCAGCTACCTGAACCCGATGCGGTGCTCACGCTGGAGTCCGATCTACCGGTTGCTTCCGGCATGGGCAGCGGCACGGCCATCACGGTGGCTGCCGCACGTGCAATGGCCGCCGGTCTGGGCACCGAGTTGTCTGACGCAGAGGTCAGCGAGCTGGCGTACGAGGTGGAGAAGATCCATCACGGCACACCCAGCGGCATCGACAACAGCGTCATCGCCCTGGAACGGCCCATCTACTTCGTCAGAGGCGCGCCGCCTGAGGTCATCCGGATCCACACGCCCTTTCATCTGCTGATCGCTAACAGCGGGATCGCCAGCTCAACGCGCGAAGCCGTTGCCGAAGTCCGGCACCGGTGGGAAGCCACCCCCAGCTACTACAATGTGGTCTTCGACTGCATCGGCGCCATCTCTCGGGCAGCACGGGCCGCCGTCGAACAGGGCGCGCTCCAGGCGCTTGGGAGCTTGCTCAATGAGAACCAGGAGTTGCTCGTCAAGATGGGTGTATCGCTGCTCCAGCTTGACCGTCTGGCCCAGACAGCGCGCGAAGCCGGCGCATTGGGTGCGAAATTGACAGGGGCCGGGCAGGGCGGGAATATTATCGTCCTGGTCGAAGAGGACTCGCTGGAGAGGGTCAAGGAAGCCCTGATGAGGACGGGAGTCGCTGCCATCTGGCACACGTGTGTGGGCGCGGATCAAGGCCTCGCCTCCTCAGAATCCGCGTCCGCGATTTCGTCAGAGGCGCCCGGCGCGGAGTACCGCGCTGACGGCGCCGAGTACTGCGCTGACGGCGCGGAGTACCGCGCTGACGGCGCCGAGTGTCGACCGGAGGAGGAACGGCGATGACTGCCGGGGCCCATCCCTTGATCTTCGTCAAACTCGGGGGCTCACTCATCACGGACAAGCGCCAGGAAGCGACTCCAAGGCTCGACGTGATCGGGCGACTCGCGCGCGAGCTCGCCGAGGTCCGCCAGGCTAAGCCGGAGCTGGAGGTGCTGTTTGGACATGGGTCGGGGTCCTTCGGGCATTGGGAAGCCAGCCAGTATGGCACACGCGACGGCGTCGCCACGGCCGCTGCGTGGTACGGATTCGCAAGAGTCAGCGCGGCAGCCCTCCATCTCAACCGCCTTGTGGTGAACAGCTTTGTCAATGCGGGCGTACCGATGATCAGCTTGCAGCCCTCCGCCTCGGCGCTGGCCCGCAACGGCAAGATTGCATCTCTCGGATTGGGGTCGATTCGCCTGGCCCTCGATCACGGACTGGTGCCTCTGGTCTTCGGGGACGTTGCCTTCGACGAGGTTCTGGGCGGAACGATTCTGTCGACCGAAGACATCTTCGTATATCTGGCCGAGACGATGCGTCCCGCGTGGATTCTGCTTCTGGGCAACGCGCCCGGCGTCCTCGACGACGATCGACAGACCATCCCAACGATCACCCCGGAGAGCTATTCTCAGGTCCGGGAGCACCTTCGCCGGTCGGGATACACGGACGTCACCGGGGGTATGGCCGACAAGGTCGAACAGATGGTCGGCCTGGTCAGACAGCAACCCCATCTCCGCGTGCGGATCATGTCTGGATCGGGGACGGGGGCAGACTCCGCTTGCCTGAGGGATGCCTTGCTGGATCCGGAAGGATTCGCCCACGGCACACTGATCTGCGCGTCTGCACCAACGACCTGAGGCCGCGCTGGTCGCCAAGATGCGTCGCCTAACTGCCTCCGGCACCGAACCGGCCACACAGTGGGACAAGCGTTTCTGGCGAGGTCGCCTGCTCGTTCTGGGGCTCCTTCTGCTGGGGGCGGCTCTGCGACTTCTCGCCCCCGGACAGATCCCGCCAGGTCTGTACCACGACGAAGCCCAGCACGGGCTGGATGCCCTCGCCGTCCTGGGTGGTCACCCACAGCTCTATTTCGAGGCAAACAACGGGCGTGAGCCGCTGTTCGTCTACCTCGTGACATTGGGCGTCGCAATGCTGGGCCGCAGTCCCCTCGCCGTGCGCCTGCCCTCCTTCTTCGTCGGATTTCTGACCCTCGCGGCGACATATGATCTGGGTCGGACACTTTGGGGGCGGCGAGCGGGGCGTCTGGCGCTCGGCGTCCTCGCCGTGACGCTGTGGCACATTCACCTGAGCCGGGTTGGGTTTCGCGCGGTCCTGCTCCCGCTCTTCACAGCGCTCTTCCTCGCCCAGGCGATCAAGGCCGTGCGGCAGGTTACTGCCGTGCGGCAGGTTACTGCCGTGCGTGCGGGGACGGCACTGCGAGGCGAAGACCTACCTCGCACAGGTCACACGGTCGCCCAGCAACCAGGCGCCAAGGGGATCGTGTATGCCCTGGTGACGCGGCTCCTTGGTTTTCTTCGCAATGCTTTCGGTGTTCGGGCCGCGGCACACTGGATCGGCGCGGGCGTTCTCTACGGGGCAAGCTGGTACACTTACAACGCAGCGCGGTTCACGCCGGTTGCGATCGTCCTTGTGACCGTCTACGGGCTCATCTTCCATCGAGGTGAGATGAAGCGGTTGTGGCGCGGCGCACTACTCGCCGCACTCGCTGCGCTGGTCGTCTTGGCGCCCCTTGGCCTCTACACGTTGGGGCATCCAGACGTCGTGCTCGCGCGGACCGGGCAGGTATCGGTGTTCAGCGAGCGGATCAACGGAGGCCACTTCTGGCAGACCCTGGGGCAACACACGCTGGCGACCATCGGCATGTTCACGATCCAGGGCGATCGGATATGGCGCCACAACGTTCCCGACCGCCCGGTGTGGGGTCCTGCGCTGGGGCTGGCATTCACGATCGGCGTCGGGGTCGCCCTGGCACGATTCCGGCGTAGTGCGGCGATGGCGACCGTCTTGCTGTGGACAGGCACCATGATGATCCCCACGCTGCTGGCTGAGGATGCGCCGCACTTCCTGCGGGGTGTAGGGGTGCTGCCCACGGCGGCTTTGGTGCCTGTCCTCGGCCTCACCTGGCTGTCGCAGGCGGTGCCGGTGCGCGGCGGGCGCGGCCTGACGGGCTTGCTCCCCGTGCTCGTCCTCGCGGCAGGGCTCGGGAGTACGGTGAACGATTACTTCGTACGGTACGCTTCGGAGCCGCCGGCCTACCACTGGTTTGAGGCGGGTCCGGTCAGCCTCGCCGGGCAGATCAACTCACTGATCGGCTGGGGCTGGGATGGCACGCGCATGCTGCACACCGTTCCCCTTCCCCGCGCCGGCACACCGGCGGCTTTGTCCCCCGAAGGAGTAGAGCGAACGCGCGTGTACGTCGACCGCCAGATCTGGGATGAGTGGACATCGCTGCCCTTCCTCGTGCCCGCGTCGTCGGTGGCGTTTCTTCCAATCGAGCAGGCGCCGGTGGACGCCTCCGAGTTGGCCTTCGTTGTCTGGCCTTACCGCGATTGGGAGCCGGACGTGCTGCCCTATCTACCCCACCCCGCCTACCTGCAAGTAAGGCAGGGGCCGGAGGCGCAGGGAGACCTGGACCCGGCGCCCTATAGCATCGCAACGATCATCATCGCCCGCCAGCGTCCCGACGTCCCGCCACCGGTAGCGGAGTTCGACAACGGCGTGGTGCTGCGCGCGGCGCTCGTCGCGCCTACTCCCTCCCCTGCCCTCCCCACGCAGGGGAAGGAGCCCGATCCCTCTCCAGGAGCCGTGGTCTACCTGTGGTGGGAGACCACGAAACCTCTCGAACGCAACTACACCGTCTTCGTCCACTATCTACGCGACGAGGTCAGGATCGCCCAGCACGACGGGCAGCCCGGCTTCGGCCATCTCACCACGTCGTTCTGGCAGCCCGGCGATCTCGTGCTCGACCCGCATCCGGTCGCTGACGTGAGCCCCTCTCCCGGCGAGGATCGCCTGATGGTGGGACTGTACGATTCAGAGACAGGCGAGGGCGTGGCGGTACACGTCAACGGGGTGCTGACGACAGGAAGCGTCAACCTGCCCGTCATCCTGACCGAGCCACCGCAATGACGATACTATATACACCGCGGCAGGGGCGAAGCGCCGATCGGAATCGGCGAAGCGCCGATCGGAATCGGCAGAGCGCCGATCGGAATCGGCAAGGGCGCCCGCTGCCCCGTTCCCGCCGCGGGATCTCCGCTTCCAGGCCGTTCCTGATCTGGCTACTCCTCGGCCTCCTGGCTGCAGCCGCTCTGTGGGGACCGGGAATCGTCAACACTCGTGGCGGTGGCGACAGCCCGTTTCTTCTGCAGCGGACGATGGACATGGCAGATAACCTGGCCCACGGTGTCTTCCCGCCCCGCTGGATGTCCCACGCCGCCTACGGCCTTGGCTTTCCGTTCTTCAACTACTATGCAGCGCTGCCCTACTATGTCAGTGGGGGACTCACGGCCCTGGGGATGAACGTGCTATCGGCGATTCAGGCGACGCAGACCCTTGGCTTCATCATGGCCGCAGTCACAATGGGACTCTGGTCCGGCCGCGTTTTTCGCAGCAACACTGCGCGCCTGCTGGCTGTAACAGCCTACACCTTTGCCCCCTTCCACCTGGTCAACGTCTACGTGCGGGGAGATTCCCTATCGGAGTTCTACGCCTTCATCTGGTTTCCGCTCATCCTGTGGGCGCTGGATCGGGTGGCATCCAAACCCACGATTGGACGGGTCCTGGCTGCAGGGGGTGCCTACGGGGCGCTCATTCTCACCCACAACGTCTCCGCGCTGATCTTCTCGCCGTTTGCACTCCTCTACGCCCTGGTGTCGGTGTGGATCGCCCGCCCTGACACCTTTGGGGGTTCTGGCCCGAGCGGACTCGGGCTTGGGCCGAGCGGACTCGGGCTTGGGCCGAGCGGACTCGGGCTTGGGCCGAGCGGACTCGGGCTTGGGCCGAGCGGACCAGGCTCGCCCCAAGGGTCTTCCGGCTTTTCGGCGTCCTGATGTCGTTCGTGACAGGGATCCTGTTGACGATATGGTTCTGGCTGCCCGCCATTGCAGAGACCAAGTATGGACAGATGGGGTCTGCGTTCACCGAAGGGTACTTCAACTACAGCAACCATTTCCGCGGGCTCAACCTCGTCCAGCGTACTCCAATCTTCAACTACAGTGTAGCCGGCACATTGGATGCTGCCGGTCCGTTCGCAATGGGCCTGATCCAGGCGCTGCTCACGCTTGGGGGCTGCGCGGCAATCGCCCTCGCGGTCTGGCGCCGCCTGGCGGCAAGGGCGCGCGGCGACGCATCGCTCCCCAGGACAGGTCGCCCCATCGGTCCTCGCAGCCTTCCGGCCGGCTACTTGCCGTCTGCCCATCTCGCCGGGCTGTTGCTGAGCACGTTCATGGTCACGCCGCTGTCAGCCATTCTGTGGGACAAGCTGCCGCTTCTCGCATTGACACAGTTCCCCTGGCGCTTCCTATCGATCCAGGCACTCTTCACCGCCATTTTGGCCGGCGCCATCGTTGAGCCTATGCCCGGCCTGGAGACGCGCATCGCGGACGCGGATGTCAGTGCGCAGCCGTACAGGCGGCGGCCATATATGCGACGTGCGCTTGCCCTGGTTGCAGGAGCCCCTATGGTGGCCGCGGGGCTGCTCGGTCTGCATCCCGACCGGCTCGCTATCTCGCCAGGTGACGTGACGTGGGAGAACCTCCGGCTCTACGAGACTTTCACAGGCAACATCGGCACCACCATACGCTACGAGTACCTTCCGGCTGCCGTGGTGCCCCGGCTCTACATCTCTGAGGCCGTGATCGACGGCGCCGGATCGTTGCGCACCGTGGATGTCGGAGATTTGGCACGACCCGGACTGGTCGATGCGCCCAGCGGACCGGTCAGCAGCCGGTTGGTGGCTTCCACACCGGTGAAACAGACGTGGTCGGTTACGGTCCCGGATGCCAGCACATCCGTGGCCTTCCCGGTAAACTGGTGGCCCGGTTGGACAGCGACCGTGGATGGTGCACTCTCACCATCCTATGCCGTGGCGGGCTCCGGCCGGCTGGCGGTGGATCTCACGCCCGGCAGTCACAGCGTCACACTGAGGCTGCAGGCGACGCCCCTGGAGCGCATCGCATCGCTGGGTTCACTTGGCTCGGTCATGCTTGCTGCCGTCGCTATGATGTGGGCCGGCGGCTGGAGGCGGCACGTTCGGAAGAGTGGGCTCGGCATGCTGCCGCGCGGCGCAGGGATTGCCGTAGGCGTGCTTGGCGCAGCCCTGATCGGCCCGTTGTTCCTTCAGCCGGGCGTCGTCTTCGGCCAGCCTGCCGCTGGTGAGGCCGTCTTCTTCGACTTTGACCAGATGCCTTATCCCCATCGCGGGCCCGTGGCCTACGGTGACTTGCACCTGGAATCGGTCCGGCTATCGACGGAGACCGCGCGGCCCGGCCAGGACATCACCACAGACCTCGTATGGGACGCATCGCCGACGGAGCCCGTCACGGTGACGCTTAGGGCAGTGTCGCCGGCCGAGCCACGCCACGGCGTCGACATTGCCGTCGCCCAGGTCACCGGCTCCCTCGCAGCCCCGAGCCGACTGACGTTAACGCTTCCCGACGATCTATCCCGAGGGCTCTACCTTGTCCAACTGCGTGTCACCGGCCACCGGGGGGAGATCTTCCCCACGACCGCCGAGGGGCACACGATGGGCCCTCTCTACGTTGGCGTACTGCGTGTGCCCGAGGGGCCCCCTCTGGGCGATGTCCCGGTGCTCGCCGAGTTCGAAGATCTGGATTTGCTCGCGGTCGCGACAGAGCAGCCGCAGCCCGAGACGCTCCGCCTGAAGATGAGTTGGTCTCTGCGCCTGCGGCAGGCCGGCGCAGAGACTGTGCCGTGTGCCCAACCCGCGGCCGTCGCCACAGCAGCCGAGCCGTGTTCCGCCCAGAGCGAGAGCGTCATCGCCGAGGCGGGGGAGTGCCCCATCGAGAGCGCATCTGCCGCCGTAGAGACAGGGCGGTGCCCCGTCTCCTCTGCAGCCACCGCCAGGAACTGGCGGCTCTCACTGAGGGTCCTGGACCTGAACGGGCGGCTGCTTGCACAGCAGGATCTACAGCCCGGCTACGGTTACCTCCCGACCACGCTCTGGGAGCCAGGACAGCTCGTCGTGGATACCGTGGTCGTGCCCCTGCCCGAGGGATTGGCACCGGGTAACTATACCCTCCAGGTCGTGACCTACCTCCAGGCCACCATGGAGGGCGGAGGGCAGACCGACCTCCCCCTACGTCTCGACACACCCACCCTCTATGATCTCCGCGATGCGTGCTGCGAGCAAACTCGAAAGGGTGCGACGATCCTCTGCCAGAACGACGAGGTGGCCCTCCTTGGCCTGGACGCGCCCGATGCGATCCAGGAAGGAGAGAGCCTGCACCTCCAGGCCGAGTGGAACGCCCTGCTCCAGCCGACTGAGGATGTCAGTGCCACGTGGACGCTCACGGACGCTCGCGGCGACGCAGTGGGGACCACGACGGCCCCGCTGGCCCCAGGTAGCACGACGTCGGAATGGCCGCGGCACACGTGGGCACTATCCCCCATCACCGTCGATCTCCCGGCGCGACTCACCGAGGGTGCCTATCTACTCGGCTTGACGCTGACCGGAGAGGCATCGGGCGTCACCGCGTGCGGGCCTGTGGCCACCGTACACGTGGCTGCGCGTCCCCGGCTCTTCGCCGCTCCGACGGTCTCTCACCCGGAGCACGCCTCCTTCGGAGCAGAGGCCTCCTTCGGAGGAGACACGATCCGTCTGCTGGGCTATGACACCGCTTCGGGTGCGCAGCAGCTAACCCTGACGCTGTGGTGGCAGGCCGCGGCCACGCCCTCGCAGGATTACAAGCGTTTTGTGCATCTCTATGCTCCGCAGACCGAGACTGTCGTCGCACAGAGCGACGCGATGCCGCGAGACTGGACCTATCCGACCACGCTCTGGATGGCCGGTGAGGTGGTCAGCGAGACGGTGACCCTCGACCTTGCCAAGATCCCCGAGGGCACGTATCGCCTGGGTGTGGGATGGTACGATCCGGAGACGGGCGACCGCCTGACAGCGGTCACGCCCGATCCGCAGGCGACACAGGCGAACCGTGTGACGCTCGGTGAGACGGTCCACGTCGCGCCGTAGGGCCAAGGCAGGCGTGCGATTGCCACGCAGGTCGGACCGACTATAATGCGTTGCAGCGTCCCGCTGACTGCGGGTACGAATGTGTCCGACCTGGTGACGACTGAGCCTATCATGCCCGATGCCACATATCATTTTCCTCCCGACTTCAGGTGGGGTGCCGCCACGGCATCTCACCAGGTCGAGGGTAACAACACCAACAATCAGTGGTGGGCATGGGAACAGCAGCCCGGTCGGATCGCCAATGGCCAGACTTCCGGCCCGGCCTGCGATTGGTGGGAGAATGCCGAGGCGGACTTCGACCGCGCGGCGGCGATGAACCTGACGACGCTGCGGCTCTCCATCGAGTGGAGTCGGGTCGAGGTGGCCCCCGGCAGGATTGACACCGCCGCGCTGGACCGCTATCGTGAGATGCTGCGAGGACTGCACGAACGCGGCATCGAGCCTATGGTGACCCTGCATCACTTCTCCGATCCCCTCTGGCTGGCGGAGAAGGGCGGATGGACCAACCCTGACGTCGTCCCCTACTTCGTCCGGTACGTGGACCAGGTGATGCAAGCGCTCGGCGAGTATGCCACGCTGTGGTGCACGATCAATGAGCCCAACGTCTATGCCTCAGAGGGTTACATCCTGGGCACATTTCCCCCGGGAGTGCAGGATCTCGGGACGGCGGCAACCGTGTTGCGCAACATGCTGCGGGCGCACGCTGCAGCCTACCGGGTGATCCAC
This sequence comes from uncultured Chloroflexia bacterium, assembly GCA_963775195.1. Classification (GTDB taxonomy): domain Bacteria; phylum Chloroflexota; class Anaerolineae; order B4-G1; family SLSP01; genus PWVB01. The sequence goes on along the minus strand of CAVZIC010000006.1, from coordinate 64,422 downwards.
AAGCGCCAGGAGGATGCCCAGGTCGGCCTCGCACATAACCTACGGTTCTTCGATCCCGCCAACCCCCGGCGCCCTTTCGACCGCCTAGCGGCGTGGGTGCACGATCTATGGTTCAACCAAACCACACTCAGGGCCTTGGCGCCCGGCAAGCTAATGCCGCTCGGGTGGTGGCTGCCGCCACTCGGTTTCCATCCGGCATTTGCCACACAGGGCACGTTGGACTGGATCGGCCTCAACTACTACACCCGCGATCTGATCCGGTTTGACCGGCATTCAGAAGAGCCCGGGATGAGCCATATGCTGCACAGCGAGGATGCGGAGATGCTCGACGGTAATTACGGGGAGCTATATCCCGAGGGCCTGGCCCGCGCGGCCAGGCGACTTGCACGCTTCAACCTTCCGATTCACATCACGGAGAACGGGATTCCTGACGGCGACGACGACCAGCGTCCACGGGCACTGCTCCTGCACCTCCATCAACTATGGCGCGTCCTCCAGGAGAACGTCCCTGTGATGAGCTACTACCACTGGACGCTGGTGGACAACTTCGAGTGGTCGCAGGGTTGGACGCTTCCCTTTGGCCTGATCGAACTCGATCCACAGACACAGGAGCGGAAGCCGAGGCCCAGCGCCGATCTCTATGCTGCCATCGCCCGCGGCAACGCGCTCACGCCGGAGCTCCTGGATGCCTACGCTCCTGAACTCAGACCCGTGCTGCTGCCCGAACGATGAGACGTCCCGCCCAAGAAAGCACTCCATGAAGACTGACGAACTGGACTACGAGCTCCCTGAGGAGCTCATCGCTCAAGAACCCATCGAGCAGCGTGACGAGTCGCGCCTCTTGGTACTTCATCGCGACACGGGCGAGATCGAGCACCGGATCTTCCGCGACGTGGGTGACTATCTGGTGGGCGGCGATCTGCTCGTAGCCAACGAGAGCAGGGTCATTCCGGCCCGTATGTACGGTCAGAAAGAGCCCACCGGGGGCCGAGTTGAGATCCTCCTCCTGCGCAAGCTAGGCGAGCGAAGTTGGCGCTGCCTGGTGGGTGGTGCAACGACACGCAAGGGGTCGAGGATCCGGCTGCTGAGGGACGACAAACCTTCGCATTTGGCGGCCGAAGTGACCGAGAGCGGCGAGAGAGGCGAGCGTACGTTGAGCTTCTCGGAGCCTGTCGAAGGGTATTTCGAGGCACTTGGACATACTCCCCTGCCGCCGTATATCCACAAGCGGCTCGATGACCCGGAGCGTTACCAGACCATCTACGCACGAACACCTGGGAGCGCGGCTGCGCCAACGGCCGGGCTGCATTTCACGCCGGACCTTATGCTGTCGCTGAGAGCCGAGGGCATCGGCCTGGCTTTCGTCACGCTGCACGTTGGACTCGACACCTTCCGGCCGATCACGGAACACACCCTGGAAGGACACACGATCCATCGCGAGTGGTGCCAGGTCGATCTCCGTACGGCGGAACAGGTGAACCGGACCAAGGTGAGCGGCAGCCGTGTGGTGGCCGTAGGCACCACCAGCGTACGCGTCCTGGAAACGGCGGCGCGCTATGGGCTGCTGCAGTCGCCTGTGGAGGCCAACCCGGAAGCCGGCGCGTGCACCCCGGACAATGTCTCGCAGCAGTGTCCCTGGAGAACCCTATCTCCGTTTGAAGGGTTCTCCGATCTCTATATCACGCCGGGGTTTCAGTTCCACGTGGTCGATGCCCTCATCACCAACTTCCACCTGCCCCGGAGCACCCTGATGGCCCTCGTGATGGCGTTTGCCGGCGTGGACAACATCCGCCGCGCCTATCAGGAAGCCATCGAGGCACGATACCGGTTCTTCTCGTTCGGCGATGCGATGCTGATACTCTGATGCAGGGAACATACGTGGACGGTGCCCCTGAGTCTTCCCGCTTCTGGCACGAGCTCTCGACGTTCGTTGACGCGACAGATCTCGTCATCGACCGGCCGAAGGGGTCGCGACATCCGCGCTACCCTGAGGTATGTTACCCGTTGGACTACGGATACTTGAGGGGCACGACGTCAGGCGACGGCGAGGGATTGGATGTCTGGGTCGGCAGCCTGTCCGGTCGCGAAGTCACGGGCGTCGTCTGCACTATCGATCGGATCGAGAGGGACGTGGAAGTCAAGGTATTGCTTGGATGCACCCCCGACGAGATGGCCCTGATACACACCTTCCACAACCGTGGCGGGCAGAGCGCGGTTCTGGTGCGTCGCGTGGACGGTAGATGAGCCCAAGCGTCATGGATACCTACCGCGAGTACGCCGGGAACCCGCACGTCCATTCGGTCTACTCCGATGGGACCGGCGGCTATGGCCGCATTGCGTCGGCGGCGGCGGCAGCCAAGCTCAACTTCGTCATCGTCACCGACCACAACGTCCGCCCCCAAGGCATAGAAGGCTATCACGGACAGACACTGGTCCTTACCGGGGAGGAATTACACAATGTTCGCCGAAGACCTCAGGCCGATCACCTGCTCGTCTACGGTACCGAGAAGGAGATGGCTCCCTACGCTTTCAGCGGTACCCGGAGCCTGATCCAGGCCTGCAGACAACGCGACGGCGTCTGCTATATCGCGCACCCGATCGAGCATCACACTCCGATGAGCCCGAACCTTACCGGCGCGCCCCAGGCTTCCTCTCCACTCCGGCGCCGTCCCGCCGTATGGACCGAATGGCCACCGGAGGGCGTCCACGGCATGGAGATCTGGAACTACATGTCGGAGTTCAAGGGGCTGCTCTGGTCAAGGCTGGTCGCGCTGGCGTATGCCTATCGACCCGCGTGGGGTATTCGCGGCCCCTATCGCACGACCCTCCGACTCTGGGACGAACTCCTCGGGCAGGGATACCACATTGCGGCCCTGGGCGGGGCAGATGCCCGTGCCGCCACTTTCAAGCTGGGACCGTTTACGCGCACGATCTTCCCGTACGAATACCTCTTCCGGTGTGTCAACACCCACATTCTGACGAGCTCTTCGCTCTCAGGCGACGTGGAGGGCGATAAAGCCCTGATCTACGAAGCGCTCCGCTCGGGACGCACGTGGGTGGGCTACGATCTCCCGTACCCGACCCAGGGCTTCCGGTGCCAGATGCAGAGCGGATCCGCCTCCGCCGTGCCGGGTCAGGAAATCCGAAGACTTGGGGCCATCAGCCTCACGATCACGCTGCCGGCGCCGGGTGAGATCCACCTTCGCCGCGATGGTCGGGTGATCCGAAGAGTTAATGGCCAAAGCATGCAGTACACGTCGGCCGAGGCCGGGATCTATCGGGTAGAGGTATACCGGAGATACCGGGGGCGCAGAGTGGGCTGGATCTTCACCAGCCCGATCTATGCACTATAGTAGGAGCCCCAATAGGAACGAGGCCGACGCGTGTCGGCCTCGACCAAGCTGCTACGCTACTGCCTAGACCAGGGCCGCGCCGGGGCCCTTTGCGTAGAAGGCCTCGTTGATATCAATGGAGCTCTCATACTGCGCCGGCAGGTCCATGTCGGCGAAGATCGCCTCGTTGGGACACTCAGCCGCACATGCACCACAGTCGATGCAAGTCTCCGGATTGATGTAGTAGATGGGCCAATTGCTGTCGCCATCCACGAAGTGGATCGAGTCCGTCGGACAGACGTCCACGCACAGACCGGCACGCTCACAGATCGGGGTAATCGCATACGCCATGGATATGCCTCCTATCAAATGGGTGAGATTGTCTCAAGCCAAACCGTCGACCATTGTACTGGACGGTGGAAGCGTGTCAAGGTCGGGGCACCCGGCGAAGGATTCGGACTCGCTAGAGCGATAGCGCCATCAGGCGACCCGAGGCTGTTCAGCTCGGGCAAGCGCCGAGGCCACGTCGGTCAGAAGCTGCTGTTGATCGAACAATCCCTTCTGGAGCAACGCTGCGGTCCGCTGTTGCAGCCGGCTGCGCTCCTCTACCCCGAGGTCCTTCGCAGTTACCACCAACACAGGCACGTGACGTGTGTTCGGGTCCGCCTTTAGCTGCTCGAGCACTTCGAATCCGTCGACCTCCGGCATCATCAAGTCCAGCACTACAGCAGAGGGACGCGACGTATGGATGTGGGCGATCGCTGCAGCACCCCCACCGGCTTCAACCACCTGATAGGCGGCGCCCTCAAGTATCCGCCGAAGCAACTGCCTGTCCCCGGCATTGTCGTCAACGACAAGCACGTATCCGCCAGCCGAACTCAGATCCAGTCGAGCCAGCGATTCAAGCAGATCCTGCTCGGAGATGGGCTTGACCAGATAGTCGGTGACGCCCATGCTGAGGCCCTTGTGCCTGTCCCCAAGGATCGAACAGATGATAATCGGGATGTCGCGTGTCTCCGGATCCGCCTTGAGGCTCTCCAGGATGGACCACCCGTCCTCATCCGGCATAATGACGTCGAGTGTGATCGCATAGGGTCTGAGACGCTTGGCCTCCGTCACCACGCGTGCCCCGCTCGTAAGGCCAAAGACGCGGTACCCTTGTTTCTCCAGATAACGGCGGAACAGGGTTACGACCCCCGGATCGTCGTCGACCGTGAGGACGACCTTGGAGACCAAACTGCGACTCCCTGGCACGCCCGCGTCGTTGCGCTGGAGAGGAGCCGTCCCTTGGCCGTTCGTTGCAGGCCGCGCGTCGGGTCCGCCGAGGGGAAGCGAGAGGCAGAAGATCGTGCCCCGGCCGACCACCGTCTCCTGAATCCACATGTCGCCGCCGTGCATCAGGACGAACTCGCGGCTAAGGGGGATGCCCAGACCCGTACCGCCGTAACGCCGCGTGGAGGTGGAGTCGACTTGTTCGAATTGCTCGAAGACAGCGTGGATCCGATCGGAGGGGATACCGATCCCGGTATCCTGGACGCTGATAATGACCTGGTAGTCATCGTAGGTAGCCGATACCTTAATGAACCCCTGATCGGTGAACTTGCCCGCGTTGCCGAGCAAGTTGGTGAGCACTTGTCGAATGCGACGCGAATCGGCCACGACGAGAGGCAGATCATCCGGTATGTCAGTCAACAGGGCAATCGGCTGATCTTTGACGAAACCAAGGGCCGTTGACATAACGCTCTGCACCATCGCTCGCAGGTCGACCGGCTCGAAGATAATCTCCATCTTGCCGGCGTTGATCTTGGAAATGTCCAGAATGTCGTTGATCAAGTTCAGCAGGTGCCGCCCGCTGTCGTGTATCGCATTCAGGTCCGTCTCCTGCATCTCGGTCAATGGACCATCGATGCCCTTGATCATCACCCGGGAGAAGCCTATGATCGAGTTCAGCGGCGTCCGCAGTTCGTGGGACATGTTGGCCATGAATTGGTTCTTGAGCCGGTCGACTTCCTTGAGCTTATCCGCCGTCTCCTGGGCGTCCCGATAGAGAGCAGCAGTCTCCAGTGCCGTGCCGACGCTGGTGCCTACAACGCGCAACAGCTCGCACTCCAGGTCATCCAGAGGCTCCTGGCCGTCCTGGCGTCCGAGAACGATCGCGCCGTAGACCGTATCGCGCGCGGCGAGGGGCACGGCGTACGCATCGACAATGTCCAGATAGAGACGAGGTGGTGCCCCATCTCCTACACTGGCCCGGCGCTTCAGCATGGCCGGCTCGCCCCCCCCAGCCACGTCCACGCACAACTGCGTCAACGGAAGCCAGCCGGGTCCGACCACTTGAGTATCCGTCGTCTCAAGCAGTGGTACCAATCGCCCGCCGGCCTCGTGTACCGACATCAGGCGGGTTGAGGTCCTGTCGTGATCCCATGTCAGCACAACCCGGTCCAGGCGCCGAGAGATCGTCTCACCGACATCACGGACGATGGTAGCTTGATCCAGGGAGCCCGAAGCGATGCGCAGAACCTGGTTCAGAATGTCGCGTCGCTCGGCCTGCGCGCGGGTGACGTCCACGAGGCTCAGGTTGTCGAGCGCCACGGAGGCCTGCCGCGCCACGTTCTCATAGAAGCTCAGCTCGCCGGGCGTGAACCCCCGAACGCTCTCGTAATGGACCATGATCGTTCCATAGTGGGCATCGCGGACCCTCAACGGAAATGCTGCCGTGGCGCGAACAGCCAACTCGGCGAAGAAGTGCTGCATAGCCTCGCCGATCGCTGGATGTCCCCTGACATCCGACGTGACGAGTCGCTCCTCGACGGACAGCACTTCATAGAACTCCCGGAACTCCTCGAGGTCGAGGCTGTCCACCGGCACTGGCCTACCGAAACGACTGTGTGAGACCACGATGCGAAGCCTGGTCGCATCGGTCCGGGGCTCAAGTAGCGCTGCAGTGACCCAGTCCGGCCCGCCCGCCGCATCCTCAGACTGACGAACCGAGATGCCGCCTACTGCGGCCTGCAGTACCGACGTCGCGTCGTGGGCGTCCGTGATCTGTTGGGCGATCCGGTACAGCGCTCTTGTCTCGGCGAGCGAGCGCTGCGAACGGTCAATGAGCAGCCGGTTCTCAAGGGCCAGCTCGAGCTGCGCACGAACGGCCTCAAGCACCACGACCTGGTCCTCTGACCACACCAGCGGGGTTTCGAGCTCGCCGACGCCGTCCAAGGCGCCGACGCCGTCTGAGGCACCGACGCCATCCGAGGCGCCGAAGCTCATCAACCCGACGGTCTCACCCCGGATCTTCAGAGGGCTTTCGAGTGTCCGCTCCCACGCGGTTCCGGCTCTAAGCCCTGTACTTCCTGGCCCCTCCGCCGCGGTGAGGACCTCCAGCGGCACAATCTGTTCACGATCGAAGTCATAGCCGATGACTTCCTGGTGCGCCAGGTAATCTCGCCACATCCCGGTCGCATACTGCTGCTGCAGGCGACGCAGCTCTTCGAGACTCGCCTGGGAGGACGCGAACAGCCGGGCATTAACAATCGCATTGGCCAGGTGATCGGCCAGCGTCGCGTAGATCGCTACGTCATCGTCATCAAGCGCCGCCGATGCCATGGCCTCAACTACCACGGCACCGACCGGCTCCCCGTGGCTGACAAGCGGGAGGGCCACAAGGCTCGGCGAGACCTCCCCTCCGGGGGCTTGTCCTGCGCGAAGCCGCGGGGAGAGCCACGAAGGGGGACTGCTGCGTATGACCCGCCGGTCTTGGATGCATGTGCCTATCCATGCAGGAGGATCGAGGGGATCCCATCGCCCCGCCGCGTCACCACTCCCAGCGCGCAGACTAAGACCTGGAAGCGCAGTCCTCATCGCCTCTGCTTGCGCATAGACGCCCACGTAGGCCAGACCGAACCGATCGTGGATGAGCGATGTGGCCACCGACAGCAACTGCTCCAGGTCGAGGTACGCCGAGAGGGCGCGAGAGACCTCAGCGGCTGCGGCCAGTTGCGAAGCTCGCTGCTCCACTTCGGCGGCCAGGAAATGGCGGTCCAGAGCCGAAGCCACCTGGTCGACCAGAGATCGAGCGAATACCTGGATGCGCCAGGCATCGACCAGTCCGCTGGGCGCATCGACCAGTCCGCTGGGCGCATCGACCAGTCCGCTGGGCGCATCGACCAGTCCGCTGGGCGCATCGACCAGTCCGCTGGGCGCATCGACCAGTCCGCTGGGCGCATGGCCAGGGAGCACCTTCAAGGGTTCAGGGCCATAGAGCATCAGCACGCCCTGCTGTCTTTCACGTGAGACCAGCACAGCGACGATCAGGCTGCGGCTACCCTGGCGCCGCATAAGGTCCCGAATTGCCACGGGCGGGAGCTGAACCTCCGTTTCCGCAGCGACGTGTACATCCGTTGATGCTCCCAGGTCCCCGTAAATATGAATGCGCCTGGGATCGGCAAACAGCCAATCATAGAGATCCTGGCCGAAGGCTAAGCCCTGCTCCTCACAAAAGCCCGCTGCACCGGTCTGTCGCAAGGTAACACTACGCACATCTACCACCACGGGCACGCCTTCGGCATCCCAATGCGTGAACGTCCAGAGCGCTGCACCATCCATCGCCAGGAACGTCGCGACATCGACCGTCGCCTGCAGCACACTCTCGAGCGACCGCGCGTCCCCAATGGCGGTGCTCACATTGTAGAGCATCTCGTTCTCACGAACCGCCTGATCCATCTGCTCGAAGAGTCGTGCGTTCTGGATGGCATTGGCCAGTTGGTCGGCCATCGTCTGCAGAACCGTGATATCCTCTTCAGCGAAGGCACCCGCTTGGTCGGACTGGATGGTCATCGCTCCGATCACCCTGTTACGACTGATCAGGGGCAGTGCCATCTCGGAGCGCGTCTGTGGAAGAAGGGGATTATCGAAGCGCGTCTCAATCTCACCGACGTCAAGCGAGATACAGGGCTCAGTGGTGGCCACACACTGACCGATCATCGAGTCGCCGCCACGCAGCAGCCGGTGCCCCGCAGCCAGCATCTTTCTGCCGGCCTCGCCGGTTCCGGCGCGCAGAACGGCCCATTCGGCCGGCTCATCAAGTAAGAAAATCCCGGCGTAGTAGAGGTCAAACCGGTCGCGTATGAGATTCACAGATTTCGGGAGCAACTCATCGAGGCTCAGGAGCGAGGAGGCGGCCCGAGAGATCTCTGCAGCCGTCTGCAGGCGTGTCGCCCGTCGCTCTGCATCGAGCAAATCGGCGTCGCGCCCGGTCTGCTGCACCTTGTAGGCGGTCACATCCACCATAATCCCGACCATGCCGGCAGTCTCGCCCTCGGAATCCTCAACGACCGCCTTACTGAAGAGGACATCACGCTCGGATCCATCGGCGAACCTGACAGGCGCCTCGTACACCTGTGTCCCGTGCGAAGCGATGAGGGTGACGTCCTGCCGATGATGTAGACCGCCAAGCCCTGCAGGAAACGCTCCCGGCAGATCGTCCACCGTGCGACCAACGATCTCGTCGCGAGTCATCCCCAACACTTCCTTGGCAAAAGTGGCGTTACATCCCAGGTAGACGCCATTCGCAGCTTTGTAGTAGATTGGGTACGGTATTGCGTCGATGAGTGGCTGAACCAATCGGACGCGGGTCGCCAAATCGCCCCCCGACACCGTGGCAAGCTGCTCCCGAAGCTCCCTCACCTCGTCAAGGAGCATGGCTCGGCTCTTGCCCGCGCGCATCATAGGTCGGCGCCTTTCTCGTGCTCGTCATCGAGCTGACTCGGCCCGCTCACCCCATCCGCCGCCGATGCGCCTTGTTCGGCTTCTGCCGTAGCCTCGCCACGCCATGACGACTCCGGTGCCCGGAACAAGATCCGGCTCCGTGGCGTCCCAAAGGCCCGGCCAAGCTCCCTAACGGCGGTCTTCAGCACGCCCTCCACGTCCGGAGCCTCCTGGATCTGGCCCGTAATCCGGCGGATCAACTGCTCTCTCCGCACACGAGCCTCGGTTTCGCGAAGCTGCCGCAGGTTGAGCACCGCGACGGAAGCCTGTTGCGCCAAGCCGACCAGACGGCGCCTTGCGGCATCCGAGAACTCCTGAGGCGAGGCATAGTCGGCGTGCAGGAACCCAATCTTCTGGCCACCTACGGTGAGTGGGACAAAGATCACGCTCTCCGCGCCCAACGCTCTACGGAACAGGGCCAAGGCCCTGCGATCCAGCACGAGCGGCCCGTCCTCCGGGGCTGCAGGCCGGTCCGTGCGGGAGCGATCCAGCTCGACCGTCCCAAGATCCTCGATGAAGACGGGCTCGCCTGCTTCCAGCGCGTGTAACAGGGCCTGGAACTTGCGCCCGGCGTATCGCGCGCGTACCTCAGTGCTCTGGCTCATGGGCCAGTAAGCCACGATTTCGGAGTCCTGAGGTACCTGTGTCGTGGGACGCTCCTCCCCCGGGCGGCGACCGTAGGGCCTGGGCACCGTAGCGTCGCTCCACGGTCGGTCGAACAGCTGAAGCGTAGCCCTCTGGGATCCCTCACCAAGAACAGTGTGCAGCAGCAGAGTCTCCAGAATCGCGTCGTAGGTGCTTGCTTCGCTCAGAGCAGCGCTGCCCCTGTAGAGAGCATCCGTCTCGCTGAGTGTGGTCTCAACCTGCCGGAAGAGCGACTCCCGCGCGGATGTATTGGAGAGTGCCGCTGCGACCGTCTGCAGTGCAACGATGTCCTGTTGCTCCCAGGGCTCGCCGCCGTCACTGAGCAACGCGAGAAAGCCCGGGCACGCACCGTCGGCAGGCACGGCGAGACCCAGGCACAATGCAGCATCGAAAGGGGAAACCGATGGTTCCCTGCCCTTGTTGGTGGCCAAGTAACCTTCTTCTTCCAGTGCACTTCGCCAATGCGGGAACTCATTCGCCGACAGGAGACCAACCTGCGAGGCCTGCGAAGACGGAGCACCTTCCCCGCCAGCATCCCAGGCACCCATCAGCCTCCAGACGACGTCCCCGACATCACTATGACTCAGTCGGAGCCTGTCATAGTCCGCCGTGTAGTAGAGGACCTCCCGCGCCTTTGCAGCCTCTCCGAGGAGACGCAGCACATCCGGAGCGGCATCGGTGCCCCGCTCGTTGAGCAGCGCCACCGCCTGGGAAATGTTCGTCTGGTACCGTGCCTGTCGCCCCACGAGATCCAACGCTTGCTCTGTCTGGCCGAACTGAATCGCGTTCTGAAGCGCTGACGAGATCTGCGTCGCCAGGAATTCCAGCAGGTTCAGATCTTGATCGCCGTACAGATCAGCCTCCGCTCCGTCGACAAAGAGTACGCCAATCACCTCACCGCCAACGCGCAGAGGCGTCCCCATCTGCGAAAGCAGCCCGGCCTCGACCAGGCGCGCCGCGCTGGGCTGCGGCGATTCGCGGTTATCGCGGATGATGACACTCTCGTTTGTGCTGATGATGTCTTCTACTAGCCCATCAACGAGGGGCTGGTCACTTTCCTCATCGAACAGATGACGCGCCTCGGACGGCGTCCGCGCCTCGGACGGCGTCCGCGCCTCAGACGGCGTCCGCGCCTCAGACGCCGCCTGCCCGCGCAGGTATCGTCCGACCGAAGCGACGGACGATCGAAGGAAGACGGTCGCCTGCTCCGCGCCAAAGACACGACGCGCCCACTCGGCGGATCTGTTGAGCAGATCCTCGACATCGAGGATCGTAATAAGGTCTATGCCGGCGTCATAAAGCTGAGAGAACTCCTCTGCCCGTCGTTGGGCCTCCCGATGAAGGCGCGCATTCTCAAGTGCCGCCGCAGCCTGTGCCGAGAAGAGGCCGGCAAGCCCTGCATGTCGTGGACCGAAGGCCCCCGCCGCTTCAGACATGACCACAAGCACGCCCAGAGGACCCAACCGTCCCAGGAGTGGCACCGCCATCAGGGACTGCAGCCGCTCTGCGGGCCCGCCCGACTCCCCTGGAGCCACACCATCGGCCGCTCGGCCGTACCCGGCCGCTCCGTCGTACCCGGCCGCTCGGGCGTCAGAGAGGACCGTATGCTGTCGGTCGAGCGCTTCGTCCGCCAGGTCACGTCCCAACCGAATCGGCCGGACAACCGGCGCCGCCGGTGCCTGTCCCCCACCATCATACGCTTGTAGCGCAGTCCCCTCGGGATCGAGCGCACCACCATCAAGACCGGGCGCCGCAGACGTACAGATGTGATCAAACGCGAACACCAGCCCACCCACCTCAGTGTCGTAGACCCAGAGACTGGCCGCGTCTGCTTCCATAAGCTCCGCGCCCCGGACCGTCAGGCGAGCGAGCACCTCTCCAGGTTCAAGGATCTCGCTGAGCTCCAGTGAGACCTGGTAGAGCTCACGTAGTTCCTCTGAACGCTGACGGGTCTCCTCAGAGAGGTTCAGGTTTTCCAGGACGACCGCCACCTGATTGGCGAGATCCTGGGCCAACTCACGCGTATCCGGATCCACCGGCGGAGCGTCGCGTACCGGGATCAGGGCGATGAAGCCGGCGCGACTCTCGACGGTGCGTGAAGCCGCCGTCGGCGTGACCTCGCGGGCACGTCCCTGCGCGATCCGGGCGATCGGCACATAGAGCACGCGATCGACATCGAATCCTTGAAGGGCAGCAGGAACCTCGTCGTCGAACTGTGGACCGGACGCAGCAAGTGGCCCACTGCGCAGACCGTTCGAGCGCTCCAGCAACGGAGACATCGGGCCCAGCTCGGGCTCCATCAGCCCGTGGAAGAAGTAGAAATGCTCGGGAGATAGCGCCAGGTCCTCTCCAAAGAGCATCAGCCTCTCACCACCAGGATCGATAACGGCATGCGACCTCACGATAGGGCGCCCCGGATTGGGGAAAGTGAAGATGGCTACGGCCATGTTGAGGCCCTGAGCCAGTAGACCCGCGATCTCACGCAGCACCTCCGCGGCCTCAGGCTCCTTGCCATCGCCGGCGCCCGTGGAGGCGGGGCCGTGCCCTGTCTGCTCTGCTTCGGCCGTCCGAGGCCCTTCGGCCGTCCGAGGCGCTTCCGCCGTCCGAGGCGCAGCCGCCGCCTGCAGTATGTGGCTGATCAGATATTGCCGACGCTCGCTGCGCTGCGTATCCTCAAACAACCGGGCGTTGTCGAGCGCCAGAGCCACCTGCTCGCCGACGCTCCTAACGAGGGCCAGCTCATCCTCGGCCCATACCCGGGTAGCGTCGGTCAGGCCAAGATAGCCCAGCGTGCGATCTCCGACCCGGAGCGCTTCCAAGATCGTGGGGACACCTCCATCGATGACGACCCCGGATGACACCCGGCCCGTCGCCAGATCGAGAGGGATGGGAAGCGGGGCCACAGGCACAGTGGAGGCACGATCGTACTCGTAGGCCATAGGACGCATCCGCCGCACGACCCTTGCCCAACCCCTCCGGCCATAATCAACCTGGAGATCGCGCAGCTCCGCCAAAGCCGAGGCCGTAGTCTCGTTGGCCTGGGCATTGCTGAGGGCCACAGCCAGTTGATCCGCCACGAGCTGCAACGTGGCGATATCGCTTTCGGTGAACGCCGCCTCCTGGACGCTCTGGACGTCGAGCACGCCAATGACGTAGGGCGCTGCGCCAGCAGCCTGGCGGGCGCCAAGCCGTTGAGCCGTGGGCTGATGCGGTACGAGCAGCGGAAGCGCAAGCTCGGACCGGGTTTCAGGAAGGTCCGGGTTGTCGAACCAGACGACGTCCTCGTCCACGACCGAAGCGACGCGGGGTTTGCCTCGATCTGCCACGTAGCCGACGATACCAACCTGCCCGACGCGAAGGCGGTGTCCCCGGCTGAGCATCCGTCTGCCGCCCTCTGACGAAGCACTCCGCAGAATGGCCCACTCGCCGGCATCATCGACGACGAAAACTCCGGTGTGATAGTACCCGAAGTTGTCGGAAATCGCGTCTGCCGCGGTCGTCAATAGCGAGTTCACGTCGCGCTCTTGCGCGGCCTCCTGCCCTACGAAGCTTACCGCACGAAGCTGTGTGTTCCGGCGCTCCAGCTCGGCTGTGCGCACTGCAACCGTATGCTCCAGACCCGACACGGCTGCCCTGAACCTGCCTGACACTTCATTTAGGGCGCGCGCAACGAGGCCGAACTCATCCGCGCGGTCCAGCCGAACTGTGTGCGTCAGATCTCCGGCGCCTATACGAACGGCACCTTCTGCGAGTTGCCCCAGAGGTTCGGTGACCAGCAGGCGGAGTGCTAGATGGATGATCAGTACAACTACCACTGCCGCCAGGGCTCCCGCCACTGCGAACGGGTAGATCGGTAGATCGACCACGCTCACCGGCTCGCCCACTACGATATAAAGCCTGCCCTCCGGGCCCGACACGCCAGCCCCCGGCATAGCGACGGCGCGCCAGACAAGGTAGACGTCGCCGCCCGGGAAGGCGCGTCGAGTGACGCCGCTCATCGATCCTGCGGATGGAGCTTGCATGTGGCGACGTGTGACAGCTCCCTGGTAGAGGGCCGCCATCTCCGCCACCTGCTGCCCGGTGTCGGCCGGAAGGCCATGCGCCAGCGGGCTGGCGTACGCCAACACCGTGCCGTCGTAGGCCACCAGGGCCATGAAGTCAAAGTCCGTCGAATTCGCGGCCGTCTCAGCGAGGTAGCCCCTCAGGCCAGGCGCCTCCCCAATCGTGCTGACAGATGGCGAGAGAGCATTCACGAGTTGCCGCACCTGCAGTGTCGCAAGATCGGCCTTGCTCCAGGAGTCCTCCCGATGGGCGTCCAGGTAATACCACCCTAGGGCGATCATGAGGGGGGCAAGAAAGAGCAGGGGAAGCCCCGCAACGATCAGCGTCATCCGCTTGTTGGAGCCAGACCGTGCAGCCCGATCGCTTTGCCCGTTCACGGCCTCACATCTCCTCGGGCAACACTAACTGAATGCGGCTACGTTCGACCTGCAGGGCACGGCCCAGCTCCTCCGCAGCGTTCCGCAGGATCGCGTCGGTGCTCGTCGTAGCCCGGATCCGGCCCACAATCTCACCACGCGCCGCCTCCTGCATCGCCCGACGGCGTGTTTCCTCCAACAGACGGGCGTTCTCCAGCGCCAGATCGAGCTGTGCCACGACCGCTCGGACCAGTTGCATGGCCTCAGTGCCCCACGGCGTGCCTCGCTCGAAGGACAGGACCCCGACGTCTCGTCCGGCCGCCCGAACCGGGGCTAGCAGAAGATAGCTACCCTCTTCAGTGACCTGCTGGGTCACTTCCGTGATGCCGCGTCCAGCGGACTGGCCGATGCGCCCAGCGGACTGGCCGATGCGCCCGCCGACTGATCGACGCGCTCCGCGGATCGGTCGCTCTGATCCGGCTCCCGGCCTGCGCTAGGCAATGCGGCCAGTGAACTGGCCGATGCGCCCAGCGAACTGGTCGATGCGCCCAGCGGACTGGTCGATTGCTGCTCAGAAGCGGCTCGCCGCACGGTCTCCCCATCCGCGTAGACATAGCCGACCCGTAGATCCTTGCGCGCCAGGGTCTGCCGCCAGGCCTGCAGGACATCCGTCGTTTGGTAGCGCTCCAGCCGCTCCATCGCAGCCTGGATCTCTTGCACTGACCGGGCGTTCTGGATTGCGATAGCAATGCCGTCGGCGAGAACCCGCAGCACCCCAACGTCCTCGTCGCCAAATGCGACCGGCGCTTCCGTTTGGATGTCCAACACACCCCTGACACGTTCTCCGACGATCAACGGCAGGGCGATCTCGGACTTGGTACCCGGTAGATCGGGGTTATTGAACCACACCGCGTCATCCCCAACGTTGAAAGCATAACGCGGGGTCGCCATCTCAGCGACATACCCCACGATGCCCTGCTGGCCTACCCGGAGGCGATGCCCTCGCGCGAGCATGCGTTGGCCGCCCTCAGAGGATGCGGCACGGAGGACTGCCCAGTCGCCGTCGAGCATGAAGATCCCTACATGATAGAAATCCAACTCACGCGAGATCAATGCTGCCGCTGCTGTCAGAAGCTCGGCCGGATCCTGGATCGCAGCAGCCGTCTGCGATAGCTCGGCGATGGCCCGGAACTGCTCGGCACGCCTCCTGAGTTCCGCCGAGCGCTGCTCCACGCGCAGGGTAAGGTCGCGCCGCGCCATCTCCAGGTCGCGGGAGGTCGCGCGGAGCTCGGCCAGGGCGCCCTGTAGGCTCCGCCCATGCAGGTAATTCACCAGGCCGGCTGCTACAATTAACATCAACCAACCGAACGATAGTGCGAAGTACGGGAACCCGGCGGGCGCAGTCGGCAAGGGGGGCACATACCAGCCGACACGTTCGGCCGCGTAGATTCCGCCGTAGACGGATAGTGCGACGACGGAGAACTCAACCGCACGGATTGGGCTCAGCAGGCTGCCTGCCAGCGCCAGAGGCCAGAAGACCAGCAACCACGTTGCCGACAAGTAGCCGTTGAACAGCGCGGCAGCAAGCACGATCGCCACGAACGTCGTCCACGCATAGACCCTGGCTGCGCCACGCACGTGGCCCCGCTTGGCCATAAGGAAGCAGAACACGGAGAGCGGTAAGAAAGCCAGGGGAAAGAGAGAGGTGATAATCACCTGGCGTCCCGACCCGAAGAAACCCTGACGTCGGCCGACCTCCACAATGACCAACAGTGCCGCAGCAATCAGGAAGCCGGTTGCGGAGAGGGTAGTAACCAGGGCGCCAAGTCTGGCGGTCTCCGCGCCAGCGGCCTGGCGGGCGCCAGCGGCCGTCTTCAGCGCATCGACCAGTCCGCTGGGCGCTTCGACCAGTCCGCTGGGCGCATCGACTGCAAACAGCCGTCGCCAGCGTTCGGCAAGACCGCTGCGCATCGACCGTCTACCGATGCTGCTATCTCGCTGGGTCACGCGCAATCCTCCTGAGCCGAATCCTCTTCCGGAGATCCATTGAGCTCCAGAAGCGCAGATCCGCGCTCGGCATCCAGCGCCCTCGCCAGTTCGGCCAGAGCGCGCTCCAGCACCGACTCTACCTCGATCTCGGCGCGAACCCGCGATGTGATCTCGCCGATGGTCCTTTCCATCGCCGCGCGCTCAGTCACGTCATCAAGAAGCCGCTGATTTTCGGCGGCGAGAGACAATTGCTCGACCAGGCCCTGGACCAGATCGATCTCATCTGCCTGCCATCCGGAGGCTCGTTCGATACCCATCATTCCCACAACCTGTCCGCCCTGCCGAAGAGGTATTCGTAACTGAGGTCCCTGGGGAACGTGGTCGGCTACGACCGGAAGGCGATCGACCACGGCCGGGCGATCCAGGGCCATACCTTCCAGGACCTCCGGCAGTATGCCATCGGTCAGCGCAGACAGCCGCGTTACGCCAACCGGCCCCTCTCCCCATCCTGCCGGAGTACCGAGACGCTGTCCCCCTGAGTGGGGCAGGGGCAGGCCCGATTCGTCCGAGGCGCTTACGCCGTCTGCGGCGCGTACGCCGTCCGAGGCGCGTACGCCGTCTGCGGCGCGTAGTTCATACCCGCTGACATCCAGGCGACTCAGATACTCGGACCACGCCTGCGTCTGATAACGCCGTTGGATGCGATGAGCGCGATCAAGCGCGGCCTGGGTCTCGGCAAACAGTTGGGCGTTCTGCACCGCGACGGCCACCTGATCGGCGAGGTTCTGTAGTACCGAAATGTCGGACTCTCCGAAAGCACCCGCTTCGGTGCTCTGAACAGTCATCGCGCCGATCACGCGCTCACCATAGCGCAGCGGCAGCGCGAGTTCAGATCGCGTCTCGGGCAGAAGCGGGTTCGCCAGACGCACGACTTTGTCCCCCTCGTTCTGGAGGATGAGGGGCTTGCCCGTGGCAAGACACTGTCCGATCATTGACTCACCCCCGACCGCCAGCCGCCACCCCTGCGCCAGCATCTTGGCACCCGCTTCACCCGTCCCGGCACGCAGGACGGCATGCGATTGGCGCGCAGACGCCATCCTCAGGCGCAGACGCCGTCCCAGGCGCAGAGGCTTCTGTGCCCGAGACCCACAGAAACAACCCCACATAGTAGAGTCCAAACCGCTGCTGAACCAGATCGACAACTTGCGGCAAGAGCAGATCGGGATCCAACACCGAGGTCGTCGTCCGGGAGACCTCGGCCACAGTCTGCAAGCCGCGGGTTCGCGCCTCAACCCGGCGTTCGAGATCATCGATCAGGTCGCGCAGTTGCGCCGTCATCGCGTTGAAGGCCCCGGCTACCGCGCCCACCTCATCCTCGCGCTCGACAGTGGCCTCCAGCTGCAGGTCACCCTCAGCTATGCGGGTGGCAGTCCTGGCCAGATCCGTCAATGGGTTCGTGATGCCGCGTGAGAATGCCAGCGCCGCCAGCACGGCAGCCAAGGCCGCGAGTCCGGCAATGCCAACGGTGGCAAACGAGGTCTGCCGCGCACCGGCCAGCACCTCGGCGGTGGTCAGCTCCTCAATGAGTCCAACTTCGAGGCTGGGCACCCAGGTGTAGACACCCAGGACCGGCACACCTCGATGGTTCTGATAGGTCGCCCGGCCGAGTGAGGCGTGAGCGCCGACGGCTGCATCAACCGCCGGACTGTGAACCGGAACGTACCCACCCGCCAGAACGGGAGCGGTCAGCAGGATGTAGTCGCGCCCAATGAGATACGTCGCGCCGCCTACTGAGGCACCCGTCCCTTGCTGAGGTGCAGGATCACCGCTCGCGATCCCATGTGTGATCTGTGTGAGTTCGCTCATGGTCGAGCGGGCCGCGAGAATGCCGTAGACGTAGTTGCCCAGTTGCAGGGGGCGCGCGAAGACGACCGTGGCCCCGCCGGCGGTGGGGTCGTAGTATGGAGGCGTGACGTAGGGGCCTGTTAAGGCATCGGCGAAATAGGGGGCATCCGCGACATTCCGACCTTGTTGATCGACATCCGTGGACAGCGCAACAACGCCGTCGGTGGTGACGAGAGAGACCTCGTCGAACCACTGGGTGCGGTGAATCACACCGAAGAATCGCGTCCTGAGCTCCTGCCTGGCGGTAGCGCGGAACTCCTCAGGCATGTTCCCAAGAAGCACCGACTGAGCTCGCTGGACCTCGTAGTCCTCGACAATCAGAGAATCCAACGCAAATGAGAGCTGCTGGACCCAGCTATCGATCGCCTGCTGCTTGAGAATCACCGCCGTCTCGAGCTGATCGTAGGCTCGCTGCCGCGAGGCGCGTACCCCTACGAAGACCGAGGTACCACCTACGGCGATCGCCACCGCCAGTACTAACGCGATCGAGATGACCGTCAAACGGGTTCGGATGCCTGCGACGCGCCAGCCCACTGTCGCCGCCCGGAAAGCGCGGATGAGCAGCCAGATCACGACGACCGCCGCTCCGGCGATCAACACGCGCGACGCCACGGCAATGACGGGCGTGGCGTTCATCCCGACTCCTCACCGGCAGCCGTGTCCTCCCCCGTCTGAGGCTCAGACCTCGTCTGAGGTGCGGACGCCGTTTGGGGCGCGGACGCCGTTTGGGGCGCGGACGCCGTCTGAGGCGCGGACGCCATCTGAGGCGCGGGCGCCGTTGTGGAGATGGGGCGGAGCCCCGACTCCGCCTCGGGCGGCACCCACTGCACGAAGACGCGCGATGCCTGGACCGTACGACCAATCTCACGAACTGCCGTCTGCATCAGCTCGTCCCAGTCGAGTGTGGCCCTCATCCGATCCCCGACCTCACGAGCGGCGCGCTCCCGGGCCAGGCTCAACTGCGCATCCTGATAGACCCGTGCGCTGTCCAGTGCGACGCCAAGCTGCTCCACGGCCCGCACCGCGAGCTCGACCTCGCGGCAGGTCCAGTTCGGCCCGCCCGCCGGTGTCTGTGCTTGCTTGTGGAGCCGCACCGCCCCGATGACCTCGCCCCGCGCCGAGAGGGGAAGGATAATGGTGGGCCCATCCCGTACGACCTGGTCTGAAGCCTGGGGAAACTCCAACTCCGCCTGCCATGAGCCCACCGAGCGAGACACCTCACCGGTGCGGTTCAGCCGGTACCCAGCCGTCTGATCGCCGAGCACGCGACGCCAGCCCTCCCGCGTCAGATCGTGGTACGTTCCACGGGCGGCGGCCAGAGCTGACAGCGCTGCCTCAAATCGCCGGGCACTCTCAATCGCGCCCGCAACCAAGTCCGCCATCGTCTGGAGAAGGTCAACTGCTGCGCCGGCGAGCACGTCGAGCGGCATCGGCCCATTCTGACCGTGCGCCGTTGGGTTCGAGCCAGATCGTTCCTCATCCAGGGCCAGACTCAGCGCCCCCACAACGTGCGCCCCCGAACGCAGGGGTATCGCCATCCGCGTGACACGCTGGGACTTCGGCAACGCCGGCGCGGTGGCGTGCACCGCCTCTGGCGCGCTCACCCGAACCTGGCCGTGTGCGACACACCCACCCACCAGGCCCTGGCCGATCGCCAGACGTCGTTCCTGCAGGTCAGCATCGCCCGCACTCGCTCGCAGGTCGACCACCTTCCTGTCCCCGGCCACATCGGCCGGTCCGCTGGGCACGAGGTAGATCCCGACCCAGTCAAGGAAAAACGCGCCACGGATCTCCACCGCAGCCTTGTGCAGGACTGTGGCCAGATCGAGCGGGCCGGCTATCGCACGCCCCACCCGAATGACGCCGTCCATCGCGGCTGACGTGGCTTGAGCATCCCGTGTGAGATCGGCATCGCGTCCTGTATCCAGGGCCGGCTCGGACGAAGATGCCGGACCCGATTCCGAACCACCCAACGCGGCCAGTCTCGCTACCATCTGATTGAACACCGCACTGACGGCGCCGAGTTCGCCATCACCCTCGACGGGGATCCTGACGCCGAGCCGGCCCCGCGCCACCTGTAAGGCGCCGGCGTGCAGCGCTTCGACCCCACCGGCCATGCTCCCGGTCGTGTTCACAAGGACGAAGGAAACGCAGACAAGGACGACAAAAGCCCCGCCCACAATGCCCATCGCCCAACGATACAACTGCAGTCTCAGCACTGCGTGAGCAGCTGCCGATGCTTGTCGAACATCAGCGGCAAGGCGCCCAATCCTGTTGCTGAGGCCGAGGCTCGACGCCACAGCGTCATCCACCAGGGGTCTCACCGCAGCAGGTGTCACAGAAGCCAGGGATGCCAACCGATCTCGGTGATCCAGGAGATCTTGCTGCAGCTCCTCGATCTGCACGCCCAACTCCCGGCTGGCGCTGGCGTGGGCCTCGAGCAGCAGAGTCGAGCCACGGTCGAGGCTCGCAACAGCCTCATCCAGCGCCGATACCGTCCCGCCGGCATAGCTGAGCAGGCCGGCACGCGAGGATGCGAGCTGCTCTGAGGCTTGCGCCACTTGGTCGGAAACGGTCGCTAGCCCCAGAGCGACGTGCAACTGGCGGCCAATGAACAAGGTGTACGTAGCGAAGGCCACCAGAATGGCAAGCGTCACCGCACCGAAGACAAGTAGCATCACCCGAAGACGCTGGCGGACGGAACCACGGATGACAGTCCTTGGCCGGCCGCTCCCCCCGGACGCATACCCGCCTCTGTTGAGAGCGGGCGGTGCTCCATCTGCTTTGCGGCTGAGCTGCGTGGTTCCGCGGCTCATCTCGTCTCCCTTTCGCCCGCTGCCGCGGCCGGATCGATATGGACGTCAACGGCTTCCAGATCAAACAGCGTCTGCAACTCACGCATAGCCGTCCGGATCACAGCATCCACATCCGGCGTCTGTCGCGTCCGGGAGGCAATACGCTCAAGCGCCTGCTCACCCAGCGCTGTCATCCGACTCTCCCTGAGCAGCAGAGCACTCTCCAGGGCCTGTCCGGCCTGAGCGGCAACAGAGGCCGCCAGCGCGCGCTCCTGCGGCGACCAGCAAGCCGCATCCGCGACGCCGGTGACCGGTATGTTCCCCTGGACCTCGCGGTCTCGGCTCAGGGCAATCGTGCCAATCACCTGACCCCGAAGAGATATCGGCACCACCAAGTCGCTTTCGGCGGGCTCCGACGCCCCGGTCGTACTCGACCGCTCGGTCGTACTCGACCGCTCTCCCGGTAGAGGCTCCACCCGCTCCGCGCCAGATCCGTCGACTCCAATACTGTGAACCTCAACCCCGTCAAAGTGATACTGCCAGGGCACCACCGATTCGCGCCACATCGCGTCGAGACGAGCGGCGTAGGCCGTATCGAGACGCCGAACGGCCTGACGACATTCATTCAGAGCCCTTACAGTGTCGATCGCCGACGCCAGTTGATCGGCCACGATGCCAAACACATCGAGGTCCTCCCGGCTGAACGCCCCGGGCTCCACAGACTGGATGTCCAGGACGCCGATAATGCGCCCAGCAGACTGGTCGATGCGCCCCACCGCTGTAGAGGAGGCTCGGACGCCGTCCGAGGCGCGGTGCCCTACGTCGCGTGGAAAATCGACAGCCCCCTGCGGCCTGAGTGGCAACGCGATCTCGGACCCAATCCCATGGTTGATCTGGGCCTCACCCGCGAGATAGGCCGCCGATACGGCACTCGCCTGACCAGCACCGAGACCGGGTCCCTCGCCCGGCGAGGTCTGCTCCTGCCGGGGAAATACGGCTTCCAGCACAAGCCCAGTCTCCGTGGACGCACCGACCCCGTCGGCAGCCAGGAAGACCGCGGCCCGATCCATGTCGAAACGCCGGCAGATCAGCTCAGCGACAGAATAGATCATCTCGTGTTCGTCGCCCATCCCAGCGAGATCCCTGGCTATAGCAGCCGCGCCCCGGAAAAAGTCTGAACGACGGCGCAGATCCCTCGTCCTGACCTGCACCTGAGCATCGATCGAGCCCTGGACATCCCGAAGTGCTGCGGCCGATCGGCGCAACGCCGCCTCGTAGGCCGTATGTCTGACGCGGTCGCGGCGGATCCAGACGATGAAGGCAATGACGAGGCCTACGCCTCCAACAAGGACGGCGGCCAATACGAGGAGTTCAGGCCCGGTCACAGCACACCTCCGTCCGGACATCTGCCGTCGGGGTCGTGGAGGCAAGGCGACGTCGCATCCGGGTCGCTATCGACAACCTGCAGGCCCGGCCGAACCGCATCTCCACGAGCCTCCTCGGCCGCCCCTTGGCCCTCGGGCGCCTGAAGTCTGATCGTCCCAGTTGCCCCAAGTGCGGAGGCCAGTTCAACGAGCGTGGTCCGGAGGATACGATCGATGTCCATCCCAGCCGCGGTTCTGTCTCCGGCGCAGCTCTACGCCGTCTGAGGCGCCTACGCCGTCCGAGGCGCGTACGCCGTCCGAGGCGCGTATACGCTGTCCGATCTCTCCACTGAGACGCTCGAAATCAGCACACTCCTGCGTAGTCGCCGCCCTCCGGGCGTATTCCAGCGCCTGGCCGATCTCCTCGCACGCGTCATCGACAAAGGCAGCGTCGCGCTCACCCCAGGGCTCGCCGCCGGGATCCTGCTCCAGGCCGATCGACCCGAGCGTGCGATCGCCCACCGAGATGGGAGCAAGAAGCTCGCGACGCCCGTCGCCCAGGTCCGTGATCCGGGCGCGTCGTCCAGTCTCCTGGACGCGTCGCCCAGGAGATTGGGCGCGAGATGGGATCCCAATACCGGGCACGACGGCGGAGACCTGAGGGTCTTCGGAGCCACCCATCGGAGAGCGTCCCACAACTTCAGGAGCCACTTCCGGATCGAGATAGACCTCCGCGCGGGAGGCCCCCAATGCCCGGCGCAACTCCCGCAGCGAGATCCGCAGGATGGTATCAGCATCCGTGGCCTGCCGAATCTGACGCCCCATCGTCGACAGGTCGTTCTGCTGCACCAATCTAGCACGCGTATCCCTTCTCAAACGCGTCCGCTGCAAGGCGACGCCCAGGACGCCCCCGAGGAACTCGTGCAGCCGACGCTCGAAAGGCCCAAAGGCATGGACCTTGCTGAACAAAGCAACGACCGCTCCCCACGACGGGATCAAAGCGACCTCTGTCAGTGCCATTGTCCCAGGCGCGGACGCCGTCTCAGGCGCGGACGCCGTCCCAGGCGCGGACGCTCCCCGCTGTTGCCCGCCGTGGATCGGGATCAGGGCGAGCGCGCTACAGAGGGAGGTCTCCCGCAGGCCGACGAGGGCCTCACTTAGCTCGGGGCTCAAGGTAGGATCAAGACAGGTCAGATCCTCAACCCACAACGGTCGGGAAAGCCCCGATCCAAGCAGGATGAAGTCGGCCAACTGCGGCGGATGCAAGGCCATCAATGATCGTTCTACACGGTCCGGAGCAAGCCCGGGTGGAGCCGCCCCGTTGCTCTCCAGATCGCTCACGACGACCAGACCGCCGCCAGCTGCCTGACCGCCTTGGCTGAGTTCACTCCCCACAACGATGAGCGTGCGCGATGGCCCGCTCCCCCGTACCGCATCATTGACCACCGCATAGAGGGTTGAGACACTACCTGCCGTCACCAGCCTGCCGGCCAACCGGAGGATCTCATCCACTCGATCGAGAGGGGCGGTTTCGTCGGGCGGTGCCGCGTCGAAGCGTTCCCCCGTCCGCGCTGCAGCAGCCGTCTGAGGCGCCAACGCCGTCTCAGGCACGTACGCCGTCTCAGGCGCGTACGCCGTCTCAGGCGCGTACGCCGTCTCAGGCGCGTACGCCGTCCGAGGCGCTCCTTCCAGCGCCAGAAGACGTCGCTGCAACTCATCGCGGTGATCTTGTAGCCCCGCGACCCGATCCGCCAGCGCCGCACGGTCGTCGGCCATAGAGCGAAGGGCGCTCTGTGTGGAGATCAGCTTTGCCGCGAGCTTCGGGATCAGTAGGCTCTGCGTGAGCGTGCCCCCGACAATCGCGAGCACCACGCCGATGACGCCGAGAGGAATCGCCCACGACAGTCTGTCGCGGGCAAACATCATGGCGGACACGGCGATGACGACTAAGGCCAGAAGCGTCGTAATTCGCATCATATGGAGCAGTGCAGGTAGTAGGCTGCGCGAGGCGCGGCCCACCGGCGGTACCTTCAGCTCCCGATCCCTGTCACTCCGCTTGGCCATCTGTGCCAGCCTCTCCCGAAACGCTCAAACTACGACAAAGGCCATCCCCTCACGCGACCGCCGTGCCGGGGACAGCATTTGCCTCTTCCTCCTGATGATACACCGGCACCGAAAACGTGAAAACGCTCCCGACACCCATCTCACTATCGACCCACATGCGACCGCCGTGCAGTTCCACGAACTCTCGGCACAGGGCAAGGCCCAAACCCGCACCGCTGCTCGGAGCCGTTCGGGGCACCTCCACCATCCGGCCGGGCGTCTGCGTGTCGTCCGACGCGCTTCCGCCGTCCGCGGCCCCGGCGACCTGGCCCGGGCGCGAACGCTCGCCGAGGCGCGAACGCTCTCCAAGGCGCGAACGCTCTCCGAGGCGCCTGCTCCCCTTCTCAAACTGCGAGAAGATGCGCTCTCGATCCTCGGTAGGGATGCCGATGCCCGTGTCGCTCACGCTGACAAAGACCTCGCGCCCAGTCGCCCAGTCGGCTGGGCGCGCAGACTGGACGGCCTGACGGCCCTCCGCGTCCGTGGAAGGCCATGCCGCATCGCCATTGCACCATGCGCGGAGCCTGATCTCGCCCGATTCCGTGAATTTGGCCGCGTTGTTGAGCAGGTGGACCAGCACCTGCCGCAGTCGAGACGGATCCGCGCGCAGCCGTGGTAGATCCGCAGGCACATCATGCTTCAGTTTGATCGCTCGACCCCGAACCAGCGCGCTGGCTGTCGGCATGACGCCGGCCACAAGCTCGCCGAGATCGACTGGCTGCAGCCGCAATTCCAGGAGACCCGCCTGGATCTGTGAGATGGATAGTATATCCCTGATCGAATCCAGCAAGCGCTGACTGTCGCCATGGATTTGGTCCAGGTCCTCCTGCTGACGCTGATTCAGCGGACCATCCACGCCTTTGATGAGCAGCCGAGAGAAGCCGAGGATCGTGTTCAGCGGTTCCATCAGCTCGTGCGACATGTTGGCCAGGAAGCGTGCCTTGAAGGCCTCGGCCTCCTCGAGCTGTGTCATTGCCTGTCGCTCGCGCTCATACGTGCGGGCGTTTTCCAGTGCGATGGTCACCTGGTTCGCCAGCACTTCCAGAATGTCCAATTCATCCTGCTGAATGCCTTCGTGGACCGTCGTCGTGACCGCGATGGCACCGACGATGCGGTCCTCCATCTTGAGCGGCACCGCCGCCCTGCTCAACATCCTGGCACGCCAGTCGTGCTCGCCCAGTGCCGGCTCGTGGCGAACAATTGCGGTGCCGGATCGCAGAGTCGCCGCGACCACTGAGCTGTCGCCGATGCGAACGGTTGCCGGCCACTCTCCCTCCCGAACTCTGCCTTCGGCTTCGCTCGGGCCATGCCCCCGGAGACGGGGGGGGGTCAATCGAGGCGCCGCCGTCTGAGGCGCCGCCGTCTGAGGCGCCGCCGTCTGAGGCGCCTGCAGCCTCGCCTCGCTGCCTCCAGGCGGAACCAGGTAGACGGCGACCGCCCCATAGACGAAGTGGTTTCGGATCAGGCTGGTCACCTGCATCAGCAGCTGCTCCGGGTCGCGAATTGACGTGATCGCCTGGCTGACCTCTTGGCTCGCCTGCAGATGGAGCGCGCGCCGCTGAATCTGGTAGTTGGCCTGCTGGAGACGCTTGGTCCGCTCGACAACCTTGGCCTCCAGATCCTCGTACAGCGACTTCAGTTGCGCCGCCATGTCGTTGAAGACATAGGTGAGAATGCCGATCTCATCACGTGAGCGCACGGACAGGTGCTGGTCAAGATCACCCTCGGCCATCGCCACTGCCGACTCGGTAAGGCCGATCACCGGGCGCGTGATCTGCCGAATCACGACTGCGGCAATCGCCGTCGTGGCGAGCGCGACGGCGAGCACGAGCGCAATCAGGGTCGCCGCGATGCCATCCGTCGACGCCGTGATCTCGGTCTGAGACTGCTCCACCAGAATGCCACCGCCGAGATCAGGGAGTGGGTACCAAGCGCCGACAACCTGAGTCCCAGTCTCGTCCTGGTAGCTGCCGAGCGACCGGCCACCGGCACCCACATCACCCGTTCCCCCAACTGCAGGCATGACGTTGGATGCGCCGCCGGGCCATACGACCGGCCCGTGAACGAATCTCACACGCCCGGTCTCGCCGATCCCGGTCCCCATCCGCAGGACATCCTGAACGGCCGTCGCGTCGACGCACAGAACAACAGCC
The DNA here is from genome assembly GCA_963775195.1 of uncultured Chloroflexia bacterium. GTDB lineage: Bacteria > Chloroflexota > Anaerolineae > B4-G1 > SLSP01 > PWVB01. The sequence goes on along the minus strand of CAVZIC010000006.1, from coordinate 37,955 downwards.
CGCCACCCGCCGCCGGCGTCCGCGGCCGCTCCGACGGTGATGGCGATGCACCCAGGAGACTGGCCAAGGCCCGCCGCCGGCCCAAGCACTCCCGGGTCAAAGGCAATGACCTGGCGGAAGATCGGAGGTTCAGCCTCACGGGCAGTGCCAATTAACGCAGGTAGCTCGGGCATAATGGCCGCCGCAGTCGGTCGACATACACCGGTCTCCCAGAGCACTACGCGCGAGGTCGAGGCGCCCAGCAGACTGGTCGAGGCGCCCAGCGGACTGGTCGAGGCGCCCAGCAGACTGGTCGAGGCGCCCAGCAGACTGGTCGAGGCGCCCGCACCTGCGTCTCCCAGCACCACCATCCCGCTGAGCCCCGGCATCTGCTGATGCTGTACCGACCACCACATCGCATAGCCCGACACATCGCCCGCCCCATAGTTCCTCTCAACCAGCACAGCCGTCGAGAGGGACATCTCCAACTGATCGAGCCAGCGCGACAACGTTTGGCCTTCGACGGCGGCCACGGAGAGCAACCGAGCTGCCACCTCGCGTTCGAGATTCGCGCGGTTCTGGCGGACCGCGTAGCCACCGATAACAACCAGCGGCAATATCGTGAGGATGAGAAAAGCAGTCAGCAACGTACGACCCAGGCCTCCCCGCATCCCTGTCGTTGGGATAGCTCTGGAAGTGCCTTCTTCGTCCGGCGCGGCCCTCACTCCCGTTCCCATACCTCCTCGCCCTGCAGCACACGACGAACCTGGTTAGGGAAGCGGTCGGGATCAAGGGGCTTACCGATGAACCCATCAAACCCGGCAGCCCGGGCCCGGTTGAGATTCGATGCGGAGATATCTGCCGTCACCGCGACGATGGGCACATCCTGGAACCGATCGTCCGAACGCAGCGAAGCCAGGGATTCAAACCCGTCCGCGTCCGGAAGCGCAATATCCATCAGGATGAGATCAATCCTGCCGAGCGTCTCGGCGAACTCGAGGACCTTCCAACCCGAAGCCTTCCACTCGCACTTCTTCACGCCCAGATACGCCAGGAGGCGCGTCATCAGGATAAAGTTGCTGAGGTTATCCTCGACGATCAGGACGGTCGCCTCCGAAGGGGGTGTAACCTTCCAGTTCATAATCGATAGCCCTCCAGCCCCAAGGCAGAATTCCGTGGTGTCTCGGCCGGCGCCCTACCGCAACGTCAATCGTGCGGCGATACCGCTAAAGCTTGGCCTCTATGTAGCGTGCGATCTGCGTCGGGAGCGTGTCAACGTCTATAGGTTTGGGAATATAGCCCACGCATCCCGCTTCCAAAGCCTTCTCCCGATCTCCATGCATGACATTCGCCGTCATCGCGACGATAGGGATGGAGGAGAGCTCCGGAGTTTCCCGAATGCGACGGGTCATCTCGTACCCGTCAACATCCGGCAGATTCATGTCCATCAGGATGAGGTCGGGGGGCTCTCTCGTCGCCACATCAAGCCCCACCCCGCCGTCCTCAGCCTCTAGGACCTCATAGCCCTCGGCCATAAGGACACGTTTGACCAGCAGGCGGTTTGATGGGCTATCCTCGATATAGAGTACCTTCATCCTCACCTCGATAGGGAAGCTTGCCTAGGGATGGGTAATATGATCATTATAGCATGGAACAGTTAAAGCCCACCGCCCCTATCATAACCATGCGGTTAACGATTGGCAAAGAATCACACGCGGTTTCTAACCTTGACGCTCCGGGTTGCCGATAGTGTGTAAAGCGCCAGAGTCACCAATCCGGCAAAGCTGATCGCGGCACCGATGATATGACTCACGGGCCGGTATGAAAAGGTCACGCGCCAGGTTCCGGGGTCGATACGCACGGCGCGGAACAACACGTCGGCCTGTGAGATCTCCACGGGCTCCGCGGACGCTACCGTTGAGAGCGGCTCGCGCGTTGCAGTCCAGCCAGGGTACCAGGTGTCGGTGAGAACCAGGTAACCCGACGTCTTGGCGACGACATCAATCGTCACTTCGGTTGCATCGTACCGGATGACGGACACCGATTCGCCCACGACGGTCGACGGGCCGGAGGCGAGGTCGCATGTTTCGCCGGGGAATGGCGTACCGATCAATGCCACTACCTGAGATGGATCATACTCTGGGCCGCGCATCAGACTGAGGACATTGTCTTCGGTAGGAACCGTGCACGAGCGATGGGCCAGAAAGGCCCGTGCCGGTGGGGTCAGCGCTTCATAGATCTTCACATCACCGGAGTGCACCAACCGGTAGACATCGGACAGCACGACGGGGTAAAACGCGCCGGTCCGGCTGTCAGCCAGGCTCGCCCCTCCGAGCGCTAGCGGCCCGGCGCTCGCAGAGGAAGCGATGATGCTGAGGCTCCGAAGAGGCACAGCGTCGTCCCAGCGGATCCATCTGACCTCATGCGGGTCATCCGACGGAGACAGCTGTAGGGACAGGGCACGCCCATCGACCAGCCGTAGGTCGACCTCCCCTCCCCCACCCGTATAGAGCAGCCCGAGGGCGTTGGCAGGGAAGTCCTCAGGCAGCCACGCCACGTCAAGGGTCTGCCCGGGCTCGAGTGTCGGATGGAACTGGCGATCGTAAAGGATATCGTCGATCCACACATCCGTCGTCTTGTCCGTCAGCAGGTACTGCGCACCCATGAGTTCGAGCCAACGCGCCTCAGGGATGTCCGCCAGGTTCTCTCGCAGGCGACCGTCGATAGTGCCCTCCGGGAGCACCAGCTTCGAGAACGCAGTGTAGGAACGCAGGGGCAGGAGACCGCCGTCGTAGCCATCCACCGCCGGCACCTCAAACGCCAGCGGAAGGTTCGGCGCCAAGACCTCGCGCTCTTTTGTGGCCACCAGGTAGCTCATCAGTGCCTCGCTGTCCAGCGCGCCGGCGTAGGCTGTCTCGATCTCGGCCTTGTCACCGACCTCAAAGAGGGTCTGCGAAATGCTCAGGAAGCGTCCAGGCACCGTTCCGGCGTCGGAGTCAGCCCTGGTCGCTGCGACAAGATCCGCTGTCGCCGGACGTAAGTCCGTATAGGCCTGGGGCGTGGTCGCGCGCCCGTGTGGCAGATAGCGCCCCGAGACCATCAACTCCACGCCGACGACCGCGATGGCCAGGAGAGTCACGAACCGTCGAGACACACTCGTCGCGTGTGCACCTCGTCCGGCCGGAAAGCTCAGAGTGCTCAACCACTCCAGCCCGATACCCGCCAGCACCGATCCGGCCAGGACGTAGAGCGCGAGAAAGCGGGCCGGGGCGCGGAAGTGGACAAGGCCGGGAACGCCGAGCCGCACCGCCGCCAGGTAGAGCGGGTCGTACCCGCCCAATGCGAGCAGGAACCCTATCGCGGCAACCACCAGCCACACGCCTCTCGCCGGCCCTTCCCCTGACCTCGTTCGGGACGTGCCTCCGGAGCGTGAGGGAGTGAGGGCACGCAGGCTACGCCAGCCACCCAGCGCCGCCAGCAAAAGGCCAGGCACGCCCAAGTATGCCACACCCTCGGGCAGCAGCGGAGGCGTGATATAGGGTGGCAGCACCACCTTGGCCAGTTCCCACGGCGGCAAGGAGAAAGAAACGGCCTCGCGCCAATCCAGTCCACCGCCGCGTCCTGAGAGACGCGCAAGGGTCAGGGTAGGCAGGAGCTGCACCGCGGCGATCAGGCCCGCCAACGCAAAGGGCGTCATCCGGACAACAAAGCCGAGAAACCACCGTCCGATCTGTAGAGACGCTCCGGTGCCCCATCTGGAGCGCACGAGGTGCCAGATCGCCAGGCCGCACGCACCGATGAAGGCCATCTGTGTATGGCCTGTCAACAGGATCATAGCAAACGCCAGGATGGACAGCGGGTTGGGCAACCGCAGCCACCGCGGCACCGAGCGGCCGAGCCCCTCCAGACCCGCACCCCGGCCACGACGGTGACGTTGTCCGCCCCAGGGCACCTCAGGCAGGAACAGGAGCGGCAGCCAGGCCAGCGCCTGCAACTGGTTGAGGTGATCAATGTGGACGCCCAGGAAGCCGCCGCCTGCATAGACGATGCCTGCGAGAGCGCTGGGCCAGCGCCCAATCGCCGACGTCCTGCGGCAGAGGATATAGACGCTCGCCGCAGCAAGCCAGAGATGAAGCACGACGCTCCAATGGATCGCGTGAGCGATGCCCGGGAGCGATGAGGATGACAACAGCCAGAAGGGCCAATTAAGTGGATAGAAGACGCCGACCTGTGAGTTCGCCAACAGCGGGGATCCGGCGAACAGATAGGGGTTCCACAGTGGCAGGCTGCCGGCCCGAATGGATCTCACGACTGCCGTCCAGTAAGGGAAGAAATAGAGCTGGAGATCGCCTGCGGCGAGCACTTGCCCCGCGGCGATGCGCCGATAGATCAACGTTACGAAGACGAGCATCACGACAGGCACGAGGATCGCCTGAACCATGGCCCAGGCCGAGCGCCGCCGCCCGTCATCAGCCGGCGATTCAGGCCAAATCGCGGGCTGCGAAAGCCGCATAGGGGAGGATCGTTCTGCGGGTCCGGTCTCTAGCGACATAGATCGAGCGCGGCCTGAGCGTTGGCGTCCGCCGGATCGATCTGCAATGCCACGTTGATCAGCGGGACCGCCTTATCGCACTGATCCAGGAGATAGTATGAGAGCGCGAAGCTGTAGTAGTTCTCGATGGGAGGACCTTTGACGTGGCCGGTCGTCCCTGTCAACGATACCTGCCCACTCGGTGCCGGGAAAATCGGTTCCGTGTGCACCAGACGCCCCTCCGGAGAGAGCAACTGGAGAAACCAACCGACGTAGACCTTTCCGGAGGGTGCGGGTGGGATCCCGCCAACCGTCGCATCATACCTGCCCGTCATCACGTCGAACCTGATCTGCCCATCAATACCCGCCCCACCTGCCGCTGCCGAGAACTGACCGCGCAACGGGGTCTGAAGGTCGGCGGGATGGAGGAACTCGGCGACGGCAACCTGTGCTCCTGAAGGCGTTTCACCAATCGCATTGATCTCCTCCGCGGTTAAGACGAAGAGCACGGTTCGCCGCCTGGACCGCGCCTCTGCGTACTCAATCGCCGGGCCAAACTCGATGATGGCGTCCTCGTAGTTACGCTGGTGGAAGTAGAGCGTGCCCAGATGTCCATAGGCATCGGCCAGATCAGGATCGACCTCCAGGGCTGCGGTGAGGTTCTCGCGCGCGGAGGTATAGTCGCCCAGCAGTAGCTGCGTCCATCCCAACTGGTCCAGCGCGAGGGCGTGGTGGGGATCAACTGCGACGGCATCCTGGTACGCTTCGAGCGCCGTTGGGAGGTTGCCCAACGCGCCTGCGTTGCGGCCAATCCCAAGGTAGAGGTGGACAAGCTTGTCGTTGAGGGCGATAGCATCGCGGTATCCCTGGATGGCGCCGTAGTAGTTGCCCTGACTCTCGAGCACGTAAGCCCTGTCTCGCAGGACGTCCACGTTGGTATCGTCCAGCTCCATTGCCGTCGCAATGGCATCGTTGGCAGCGTACCATTGGCCGTCGTCGATATAGGCTTCGGCGAGATAGGCGTAAGCTTCGGGCAACGTCGGGTCAAGGTCCACGGCGCGCTCGCAGTAGGTCACGGCCTGGTTCGTCAGCCCCAGCCAATCATAGGTCATCCCCAACAAGGCCCATGCAAGCGCGTTGTCCGGCTGGCGCGCAAGCGCTTGCCGTGCCATCTCAAGGCCTCGCTCGGGGTGTCCCTGAAAGGTCAATAGGCGGGCCAAGGCAAGATAGAGCTCGGTCTGGCCCGGCTGCATGTCGAGCGCCGCCTGGTAGGCAGCGATCGCCTCGCCGCTCGCGCCCTGCCAGTAAGCATCGTCGCCCTGTGCCACATAGTAGCCCGCAGCCGGCGTCGCCGTTGGTACGGGGGTTGGCGTACTCCCGACCATCAGTGGCTCCGCGTAGTTCTGGAAGGCTCGATAGCCGAAGTAGCCCATCCCGCTCAGCAGCAGTGCGACGATCAACAGGCGCGCGCCCCAGTAAACCCGGCGCCCCCGGAACAGCTTTCGATCAGGCTTCAGATACACAGACCAACCGTCCTACAAAGAGCCTGCCCTGCCGGTACCAGGCCAAGGGGTCCGGCGCGGCCTCGACCCGCTAGGGCCCTGGCACCTATCGCGCCAACGCAACCCGCAGCGACGGTGATCAACACCCGAGCTAGAGCCTCGCCGAGGAAGGCTCCCCGGCATTGGGCGGCGTCGGTCGCTGCCGGCCCATCACCTCATCCTGATACCACCGCCAGAATCGCGACATACCTTCCTCGACCGAGACCTCCGGCGCATAGTCCAGGAGTTGCTTGGCTTTGGCAATGTCGGCGTACGTGATGACCGGTTCGCTGGCAGGTGCAGGGGGTGTCTCCATGACAGCGCGTCGGCCAACAAGTTTCTCGACGAGCTCCACGAAGTCGGCCATACGCACCGGATGGCCCCGTCCAAGGTTCACCCGATCATAGCCCAACGGGCGGTCCAGCGCTGCCATCACGCCCTTGACGATATCACCGACGTAGGTCCAATCACGGAACATCTCTCCTGAGTTGAAGAGCCTGAAGGGCTTCTGCGCAACAATGCTGTCGGTGATGATATAGGGCATCATATCAGGGCGGCCTCGCTCGCCGTAGACGCTGAAGAAGCGCACCGCCGTGAAACTGATGTCAAAGAGATTGTGATAGGTGTATCCCATCAGCTCGCCCGCGATCTTCGAGGCGGGATACGGAGCCAGCGGCTTACCCAGCGGATCGTCCTCACGGAACGGCAGTTGCTCCGTCTTGCCGTACACGGACGAAGTAGAGGCAAAGACGACGTGCGGTGTGCCGGAGGACCGCATCGCCTCAAGTACGTTCACGGTCCCCCGGATGTTGACATCCGTATAGAGAGGAGCGCGGAGGATCGAGTAGCGGACATTGGCCATCGCGGCAAGATGCGCGACAGCATCGAAACAGCCGCCGGTCAGAGCCGCGGCAACGCGCCCCTCGTCGCGCAGGTCCGCCTCAACCATCGTGAAGCGATCGTGAGTGTCGAGCAGGGCGGCGTTCGAGCGCTTGCGGGCCGGGCTATAGTAGTCGTTGAAGTTGTCGAGGCCAACGACCGTGTCTCCACGCTGCAGCAACGCCTCAGCAAGGTGACTCCCGATGAAACCCGCGGCACCGGTTACCAGAATGCGCATCATCTGTTACCTCGTCGGCAAGCCATCATCGAAAGGCCGGATATCCTGGACATTGAGCTGCAGATTGGTCCTGCCGTTCCACTCGTTCAACTCAAGCACATAGGCCAGATCCACCCATGGGGAGAGACGCCCCTCCCAATACCCCTGCCGAAACGCGATGGCATCCCAAGATCTCCCGAGTTCGTCGGCGACGTAGAGTTTCAGATGCCGCCCCTCGCTCCCGACCGCACGCGCGTGCAGGATCCGCACCCTCCGGCTGACAAAGGTAGGCACGGGATTACCGAATCCAAAGGGCTGCAACTGCTCCAGTTGATCGTGCAGGTCCCTAGAGAGCTCCTCCAATGGCACCTCGGCGTCTACATTCAGTGTCGGCATGAGGAGCAGATCGCCCAGTTTCTCCTCAGCCAGCGCCAAGAGGCGCGATTCCAGCTCAGCCAGGCGCGAGGTCCGAACTGTGAACCCGGCCGCGGCAGCGTGCCCCCCGTGGCGCACGAGCAGCCCGTCGAGCGAATCCAGCGCCTCCGTGATGTGGAACTCGGGAATAGATCGCGCCGAGCCCTTGCAGAACTCATCCTCCATCGCCACCACCACCGCCGGGCGATAGTAGTCATCCAACAGCCGGCTCGCCGCCAGCCCAACCACACCCGGAGGGAACTCATCGGAGGCCGCGAAGATCAGCGCGGGAACGCCATCGTCAAACCGCAGCAAGGCCGCAGCCTTCTCCCGAACCGCCATCGTGATCTCGCGACGTCGTTGGTTGAGTGCCTCGAGTTCCTGGGCCAGAGGAAGAGCAGAGGCCATATCGGGTGCCAGCAGCAGCTCCAACGCGGTCATCGCCTCATCGAGTCGCCCCGCCGCATTGAGCCGCGGTGCGAGGACGAAACCGATGGTCTTTGTCGTGACCGTGCCGGGGTTCACGCCCGCCACCCGCATCAAGGCACTGAGTCCCGGACGGTGGGCAGCGTTGATCTTCTCAAGACCACGCAAGACCAACGTGTGATTCTCGTTGACCAGCGCGACCATGTCGGCCACGGTGCCCAACGCCACGAGGTCGAGCAGGTCACTCTCATCCAAGTCACGCCCCGTCGTCGGGAGGGGCGCCCGGCGGTTCATCTCGATCAGTGCCTGGGCGAGTTTGAAGGCCACGCCCACGCCGGCAAGATCGGAAGCTAACGCGGCGGGCCGGCTGCGCTTAGGATTGATGACGGCATCCGCATCCGGCAGTTCGGAACCGAGCTGGTGATGATCCGTGACGACGATTCTCAGGCCGAGGCTGCGCGCGAGCGCCACGTCTTCCAGCGAGCGGATGCCACAGTCCACCGTGATCAGCAGTCGCGCGCCTTCCTCAGCCAGGGCGCCGATCGCCTCCGGATTGAGGCCGTACCCCTCGTCCTCGCGGCTGGGGATATAGGGCTTGACCTTGGCTCCCTGCGCCTGGAGCGTCTCCACGAGCACAGCGACGGCGGTTACGCCGTCGACGTCATAGTCACCATAGACGACGATGAGATCGCCGCGCGACAGAGCTTCGCGGATCAACGTCACCGCTTCCGTGACGCCCTCAAGGTCGAAGGGACTGCCTAACGGCGGAGTACGATCCAGGAATCGGCCGGCGACGTCCACATCGACGAATCCCCGGCTGTACAGCACCTGGGCGACGAGGGGATGCAGAGGCTGCAGGCCGCCGACAAACCCGGCGGGGGCCTGCGGCGCGATGATCCAACGCTTACGGGTCAATGTTTCCATATATCGCTCGAGTCGTTATGTCAGGGCGCGGACGGGGTCTCGGAGCCCCCGAGACGGACGCAGGCGCGCCCAAGTGGAACCACCAATGCCAACGCAACGCCGTAGTATACCACCGCGAGGTCCATGTGAAAGAGCGGCTTTCCGAAAAGGAGAAGCCGCTCTCTGCCAACTCAGATCGTGCGCTTGTACCTGCCCAGCAACCGCAAGCTCACCACACGCGACGGGCTGTCGCCTGGACGCACCCAGACACGCCGGCACATGGAAGCCACTATGCCGCTATCCACGCAGCGGCCGAAGCAGGTGGCCTACCTATAGGATATGGCTACGGAGCGCGCTCGATCCAGCCCTGGTTGACGCAGAAATCTGTCACCACGGGAATGGTCACCCACTTGCCCTGGTAGGACTGAATGGCCAGATAGATGATGTAGACGAGCAATGCAAGGCCCGTGAAACAGCCCACGACCACGGCCGAGAGGATGGCCGAGATCACATAGCCCACCACACTCACGACGAGGCCCTGAATCGCGTTGTACTTGATGAACGGACGGTTCTTCTTGTCCTCAAGCAACAACACGATGATCGGGACGATCGGTGAGAAGATCCAGGACAGCAATGCCCACAATTTGTCGTCATCGGTGATTTCTGCGGAAGGTTGAGGATTCACTACTGCCATAGTACATCTCCTTTGCTGAATGAGCTACAGATGCTGGATAAGAGCATGCCTTACGCTCCGTGTACCATTGTATGGGCGATAGAACGAAATGTCAAGTACTGTTGCCGCCCATTCCCGGAGCGTCAGGCTGCGCTATAATGCCCCCATGACGCGGATGAGAAGTGGAAATCTCAAGCCACGCGTGGTCGTGGGCATGAGCGGTGGTGTCGACAGCGCGGTGGCCGCGGCCCTGCTCCAGGAGCAGGGCTATGACGTCATCGGCGTTACCCTCGAAACCTGGCATGCTTCGGAGACCGTGTCCCCGGGTGGTTCAGCAAAGCCCCTGGCCCGAGCACAGGCGGTCGCCGACTATCTCCGCATTCCATGGGTTCACCGTGACGTCCGGCAGACGTTCTACGAACGCATCGTGGTGCCCTTTGTGGACGCCTACGCGGCGGGGCGAACACCCAATCCCTGTACCCTCTGCAATCCGACACTGAAGTTCGCTACGTTGATCGAGGAGGCCGATGCCCACGATGCGCCCTGGGTAGCCACCGGACACTACGCTCGCGTGCTCACCGCCACGGACCACGCCGGGCAGCCAAGTCATCTCGTCATGGCACATGCCAGGGCAAAGGACCAGAGCTACGCGCTCTACCGATTGACGCAACGCTACCTCCGCCGTCTGCGCCTGCCATTGGGAGACGTCGAGAGCAAGGACGAGGTCCGCGGGATCGCGCGAACGCTGGGGCTTCCCTCCGCTGAGGCGGGCGACAGCCAGGATCTATGCTTCGTGGCTGGTGCCGGATACGCCGACCTGCTCGCCACGCTAAGGCCGGAGGCGCTCCGCCCAGGCCCCATCTACGACGAGGCGGGAACTGAAGTCGGGCGGCACCGCGGGCTTGCCCTCTACACAGTCGGGCAGCGCAACGGCCTGGGGATCGCCGCTCCCGAACGGCTCTACGTGCTGGAACTGGATCAGGATCACAATGCCTTGATCGTCGGAGCCAGATCCGCCCTGGCTCGCCGGGACTGCACCCTTATGGATCTGGCGTTCATAGCGGGGAACCCGCCGGCGCCGGTGTTCGCAGCGCAGGGACGTATTCGCTATCGCGCCCCGCTGATCCCCATGACTGTGTCGATAACAAGCGACGACCGAGCCCACGTCAGCTTCGATGCTCCCCAGTTCGGTGTCGCGCCGGGACAGTCCGTGGTGTTCTACAGCGAGGAGGAAGTCCTCGGGGGGGGCGTGATTGTCTGAATCGCGCATCATCCGCGCGTCCATGGCATGCAACACTGTGGACATTCCCGGTCAGTCGTCACTCGTTACTCGTCACCGGTTGTTGACGCCCAAAGGAGCCCTCAATGCCGATCGTCTTTGATCTCGAGACCCAGAACTCGTTCCAGGAAGTCGGTGGGCACTATCCCGAGCGCCTGCGGATGTCCGTCGCGGTCACCTACGACACATCGGAGGCCACCTTTCATCGCTACGGCGAGGCCGACGCGCCACAACTGGCGCTCGATCTGCTTACTGCCGCACAGTCCGCCAACGGGCCGATCGTGGGGTATAACCTGCTCGGTTTCGACTATGTCGTGCTGCAGCAGTATGCAGGCGCGGTGACCCTGGCGGAGCTCCCCACCCTCGACATGATGGTTGAAATCCAGAAACGTCTGGGCTTTCGGCTGAGACTGGACTCCGTCGCGACAGCGACGCTCCAGGTCGGAAAGAGCGCGGACGGGCTGCAGGCTGTGCAGTGGTGGCGCGAGGGACGCGTTGAGGAGATATTCGACTACTGCCAGCAAGATGTGGACGTGACTCACCGCATCTACGAGTTCGGCAGACAGCACCGCTACGTCCAGTACTTCGACCGTCAGTACCGCATCAAGCGAGTGCCCGTCGCGTGGTGAGGAGAGGAGAACGAACGTGGAAACGTTCTCACCTTGTAACGTTCCCACGTTCGGATGATCTTCTATGCCTCCCGGCCGAGGAAGCGATCGTAGCTGCGGGCCAGCTCCGCGGGCTGGCTCACGTAGAGCTGGGTGAAGCCGCAGTCCAGGCAGACCCATGCCTTCAGTGGATAGCGGCGCTCGCGTCGCAGCGCCAGATCCGGTTGCTCATAGATCCGGATCGAGAGGTTCTGGTTTTCGACCGCGTCGGCATTGGGTATGATGTGCGTCGACCGGCAGTTCGGACAGACTTTCTTCATCATCGCTGACCTCCTGGCTCGAACACTACAATCCACTCCCACTGACCTCAGAACAGGTGCAGGCCTCCCAGCTTGAGCATGTGCATCCGATAGAGAAGTGCCGCACCATCCATGATCGCCCCCCCCACCTCAGCGACGTGACGGCCCGAGGGAGATTCCATCTCTGACCCGCGCGCCCAGTCGTTGAACGCTCCCATCGCCGGACCGCACCAGATCTGGTAGTCAAGCTCGCGACCATGCTCGCCGGCAATGGCCCAGCGTGTTGCCAAGCCCAGGTACCATCGGAAGACGAGGGCCATCTTGCGCTTCGGGTTGTCCCGAGCGCGCTCAATCTGGCGCGGATCCCGTTCATTGAAGAAATCCACGCACCCCTCCCACACATCGTCCACCGATCTCCGAAGCACCTGTTTCTCCAACTTCGCCAGCTCGGGTGCCGGGATGGCCTCCAGCGAGTCGTAGGCCTGATAGAGTTCATATAGCTTGCGGGCGCGCAAGGGGAACATCGTACCGCGCTTGAGCACCTGCAAGTTCACCCCCATCTCGAACATGTCAGCCGCAGGGGCCATCATGACATCGGCCATATCGGCCTGAGCAAGCAGCGCCTTCACATGCTCCGACGTGCCCGCTTCCACGCAACTGTGGTTGATCGAGCCCGTTACAACGTATGCCGCTCCCATCATGAAAGCACCAAAGGCCGACAGCGGCGTCCCGATGCCCCCTGCCGCGCCGATGCGTACAGGCGTAGCATAGGCTCTCTCGGTCTGGACCTCATCCCGCTGCGCGAGGATGGATGGCAACATACAGACCAACGGGCGGTTGTCAGTGTGGCCACCGGAGTCCGCCTCCACGGTGATGTCATCGGCCATCGGCACGCGCTCCGCGAGCGCGGCCTGCTGTGCCGTGATCAAGCCCTGCTCGACGAGTTGCGCCAGGATCTTCGTGGGAGCAGGCTGCAGAAAGTGCGCGGCGACCTCTCGTCGCGACAGCTTGGCAATGATCCGATTCCTGATGATAACATTGCCCGCGCCGTCCTCCGTCAGGCCGGCGGCGCGGTAGCGCACGACGTGAGGTGTCAAGGCCAGGTACGCAGACGCTTCGACGGTGTGGACACCATACTGCAGGAACAGATCGACGGCTCGCTGCTCCAGCGCCGGCTCATTAGGGCTGTGGATCAGGTTGACGGCGTAGGGTCCGTCAGGCAACGCCTCCTGAATCCGGCGGATCGATGCCTCGAGCCGGCTCGGGGAGAGGCCACCCGCGCCAAAAGACCCAAGCATGCCGGCGCGACCCAAAGCGATCACCATCTCCTCGCTCGCGATGGCATTCGCCATCGCCCCGGCCATATAGGCGCATCCCAACCCATAGGTCTCGACAAACCCAGGATCTCCCAGGGACCGGCGAGACGCCGCAGGGGCGACGAACGCGAAGTCACGCACCTCGGATCCTGTCCGACCTTCCTCTGCACGGAGAGAGGCACCGTCGGATGACAACTCGCCCTCGTGGGTCACGCCCATGGATCGGCCCGTCCGCCTCCGGTCCGCTGAGCTTCCATTGTTCGAGTACACAACGTAACAAGGTGCATCCAGATTCCCGACTTTCTCCAGGATGCGGGGCTTGTCATAGACAATCGAGTCGGGCGGGCCGTACCACACGATTCCGCCCATTCCCGAGGGTGCTCCGGAATACTCTGCCATAGTGTTCTTTCTACCTTCCGCGGGCGGCTGTAGCCCGCTGGGAGATGATCACGTGCATCAGCACTCAGAGTGCTCCAGCCTAACCGCCAGACCGGATACCTCGTAGATCCGGCGGCCTGCGCCGCCCGTCAGATCCGGATCAGCTTTCCAGACGCTGACGTCGCCGACCAGCGTGACGGTATCAACCGCCTCATCGACCTCACCGATGTGAACCTCAAGTGACCAATCACGATCTTGAGGCGTGATCTGGCCGCGATATCGCCACCTGGCGTGTGCTTCGGTCGGAAATCCGACGCCGGCAGCCGCGAACCCGGGATATCGCCACCGGGCATAGGACGTCATTGCCTGGAGTGCGGCTTCTACACCCAACGATCCCGGCATGACGGGATCCTGGTGGAAGTGAGCACGGAAGAACCAGTCGCGAGGAGAGATGGAACCGGTCGCATACAGATATCCCATACCATGGTGTCCACCGTCAGGGACCACGATCAGGTCATCCAGGACCTGCAACTGGCGCACCGCAGGGGTCGGTGCCGGAGGAATGCGGGCCACGCCGCCCGGCAGCGCCCGGCTGTACTCGGTCGCCCGACTGTACCCAGTCGCTCGACTGTACACAGTCGCATCGCCCAGCCATGGTCGCACCTCTGTCCCGCCATCCAGTCCCACCTGGTGCTCCATAGCATCCAGCCTGAAATAGCCGAAGGTCGCCTCACCCTCGAAGAACCGCTGTCCATCACACAAGAGATCATAGGCAAAGCTCTGGAGGATCGTGCCCTGCCCCCGAACGGATGAGAGCATTCGCACTTCGTTGGTGACCGTCCGACCCCGCAGATCCGGGGTCGCGACAATGCGGCCGTGCCCATCCAGATTCCGAAAGTAGAGATCAGTGTCCGGCAGCAGCAGCGAGGACCGCAGGTGTGCTGAGAGAAAACCGCACGGCTGCAGCCCCATCTCCATCAGGGCAATATAGGGCGGCAGACCGGGATAGCTATGGTCTGCTGCGGCCGCCCGGCCGGGCGCGGCCGCTCGGCCGGGTGCGGCGGGGCGCTCGGCTGGGTACGGCCGCATCATCCTGGTAGAACCAGACACCTTCCGGCACATCGAACTCGCTCACGAGAGTGTGCTCGCCCTGCAAGGAGGGCATCCGCCTTTGGGCAGAATCACGCTTCAGCGACTTCCCCGATTCATCCACCGGCTCCACGCCATTGCGGCCGCCCTCAGGACTGCCCGTGATGTGCACGATTCTGCTCATGAGAAGCAGATCCCCGTTTGGGATCCTGGGCAAGCGCCGCCCACGATATACGGCGAAGTCAGGACCGAAGCATTTCTCCACATCGCCTGTGGCGAAGGCGGTCAGCTCGGCCTCCCCGTAGACAGGTGGCGAAGCGGAGGCGGTAGGGCGATGACCGGCCTGCTCCATCGTCCCGAGCATGACCCGTCCTGCCGAGAGCTGCATGCCGATCAAGGCGCCGGCACCCACCTGGGCAGCGTGGCGCGCCTCCAGGAAACGCCCGTGCGACATCGCCACTCGCTGCCGGTGGGGCAGCAACCGGCGGCCGTAGGCCTCCACGAGTCCCTCGAGGCCAGCCGGCGGAAGCTCGTGAGGCGCTTCTGGCGTCTCGCCCTCCACCCACGATAGTGGAGGGGCGGGCAAAGGCATCGGACTCGCATAGAGCGACGAGAGATCCATCGGGACGCGATGCGCCACAAGGTGCGCGAGCGCGCGGATCACGCCGTCAAAGTCATCCCCGACGCTGGGATTGATCGCCACCGCGCTATGAGGTTTGCCTCTCAAAATGCGCTTGATCCGTCGCGTGCACGTGCCCAGGGGTCCCAGCTCCACAAAGACCCGTGTGCCGTCGTCGTAGACACGCTGTACCAAGCGGGGAAAATCCACGGGCTGGCATGTCATCCTCGCCATCGCATCCGCCAGGGCTTCGCTCTCCAACTTCAGGCGCCCATAGTCCGCCGCCGAGTAGAAATGCATCGGAGGGCGGTTAGCGACCGGATGCGTGTATAGATCCGCGAACGCCTCGTACTCGGATCGTATCGCCTCCGCGTGGATGACGACATCGTACGGAACGGGAAGCACGTGGCACGCCAGGGCGTCTATCACGCGTTGGCAACCTGCCGCGTTCCCCGCGATCACCACCTCGCCGGGTTGGTTGATCAGCGTCAGGTAGACGCGCGGCTCTCGTTGGAGCGCTTCCCGGACATCGCCGGCGCGCGCCTTCAGCAGGAACACCGCCCAGTCGACATCCTCTTCGGGATCGAGGCCCCAGTGTTCACGAACGGCCACCTTGGGTCCCACGATTCGATCTCCGAAGAGCGGAGACGACCGCATCGCACTTGCGCCCTCATCACCATCCTGCCATACACCGGCGGCCCAAAGCATGCTCGTCTCACCCAGGCTATACCCCAGCGCCGCCTGTGGTTGCACCCCAAACGCCTCGCACATAACAAGCGTATGGGCCACGGCGAAGACAGTGCCCGATTCGATCAGCGCAGGCGCGTCTGCGGTGAGCTGCGCCTGCTTCTCCAGAAGATCCTTCTCTGTCATCCAAGCCCTGCTGCGCGGATAGATGTGTCTGTCGGCTACGGCCCGCCCCAGATCGGACACCAGGCCGGAGAGACGCTCGTGCAGCTCGGGAAAGTGCTGAAAGAGGTCCTTACCCAGACCAATGTAGGAGTTAAACGCTCCGGGATAGACGAAGGCCACCCCTTCCGACCCAAGCGGGTGCGCCGTGAAGACGCTGCCGCCGGGTGTCTCCCAGTCCTGCCTATCTGCCGCCGCAACGCCCTCGGCCGCAAACGCCATCTCCTTCAGGATCGCGTCCCTCATCTCCGCCCGCCCGGTCTTGCGCCCCACGAGCGCGAGGGCATAGGGAGCCTCCGGCTCGGAGGCATAACGTTCGTAGGCCACCGCCACCACCGATGGCACCGACGCTCCCGCCTCCAGTCGCCTGCGGAGATCGTCCATTTGCGACAGAATTCGGCCCCTGTCATCGCCGGCGATGGGTAGCAGGACGCTGGGTTCCCCGGCTGCACCGGGCCGCACGGCCATATGCCCGACGGAGGACTGCCTCTCCCGAGACGACGCGGGCTCGGAAAGCACGATCTGCCAGACGGCGGCATCCACATCACCGACGACCGAGGCGATGCGGCGTCCACTCCCTACAAACCACGGTCGGGCCTCGGGTGCGATGTAGAACGGCACGTCCTGCCGGGAAGGCGCGTCATACCCGGCTGCACCGGGTTCCGTAGAGCCCTGCAACGACAAAGAGTCCGGCCCGGTCGGTGGGATCAGACGCCTGTGAAGACAAAGCGCCGTCCTGATGACGCCCCAAAGTGGCGACAGGACGTCTGCACTCGCCTTGACGGCTTCCTGCGGATACCGGTTCCACGAGCGTCGTGCCCACGGCGCACGTGAGATCCCCGGATCCCGTGACATATCCCGTAGCCACGTCGGCACTCGGCGGCCAGCTACACACGTGCAGCAGCCCTACGTCAGCCGGCGTCACACGGGCCATCTCCAGGCCCTGCCTGTAGACGTCGGGGCCCTGATCGATTGTGCCAACCGTAACGCTCTCGATGACAGCGTAGATGTCGGCCGAGGCCGCCGCCTGCACAGGGGCTGCCACGACGCCACAGCTCCCAACCCGATCGTGTGCCACGACGAGAACGAGATCAGCGGTCGCCTGTGCCAACCATTCCTGGGCTAGCACCAGCGCTTCCGGCACCTTGCCCAACACCCAGGTATCGTACCGGACCCGGCGCGCCATAGATCGAGAGCGTCGCCGCTATCGTGGCCGCCGAGTCTGCCGTCGCGTCTGCGGCGCACACAATAGCCCCAACACGGCGTGCCGGCATGCCGTTCGCCCCGGCGGGTCGAGGGCCCAGAAGCCGCTCAGCAACCGCCGGGAAATGCGCTTCCGCGGCCGGAGTTGCTGCGGGGGACAGCGGCACGCCCATGGTGACTGCGCGAGCGAAGGCCTCCAGACCACCCGCGTCGCCCATCACGCAGGCCATGCTCACAATAGCCGCTTTGCCCATCA
This sequence comes from uncultured Chloroflexia bacterium, assembly GCA_963775195.1. GTDB lineage: Bacteria > Chloroflexota > Anaerolineae > B4-G1 > SLSP01 > PWVB01. Next base: position 20,436 of record CAVZIC010000006.1, on the reverse strand, counting down.
CGAAGTCCCATTCCCAACCGGTGCGGCTATCGCCAACCGATTCTGCTCGAAAAGGGTGTTGAGCCGCTCGCTCAGGGTGATCTCAGCGCCCCGTACTTCCATGTGCACGATGCCTGCCTCATCGTAGATCAGGACGTCAGCGACCAGACTCCGGGGGCTCCGCGACCTGACATACATCGACGCGTAGGTGGTCTCACCAAACCGCAGAGGCAGGTATTGCACCCCCTGCCGAATGCGCAGGGGGAGCCCACCGTAGCCGTAGAAGTGATTGGCCCAGACCAACAGGCTCTGGAGCTGGACGTCGACCACGTAGGGGTTGAACATCTGCACGGGAAACTGCCCCTGCACCAAACTCGATAGACGAGGAAGCTCGCACTTCATCGTCAGGCCGGTCTCATCCAATGCGAGGATCTCCCGCACGCCCTGGAAGCCAGGCCCGTGGAAGAGACGTCGCTCCGCATAGAGGTCGGAGCCCCTCAACACCGGCGCTACACCGGCGTCCGGGACGGGGTGCGTGGGCGCATCGGGCAACGTCCGGCAGAGCGTCACTTGGGCGCGGTAGTGATAGCGCGGCAGATCCCCCCCCGAGTCACTCCATATCAGCGCATCCGCCTCGACTGTATTCAGTCGCCCGATCGGGGATGGAACCGGGGATTCCCCCGGTCCACCGGTACGGCGATCATCGGCTGCTGAGATTTCAGGGGCACCTGTTCGCACGCGGAGATCCAGCGTATGCTCTGCCGCAAGATCCTCGTCGAAGACGATGCCCTTGAGGGCACGGTAGTCATCCACACGCAGGAACTGGTAGCCGGGATAGAGCTGCTCGCAGGCGTTGGCCATCCAGGCAACAGCGCAGACCGTGGGAAGCACGGCTTTTCCGCCGATGATGTGGTCGAGCAGAAAGGGATTGTCCTCGACGCGCAGCCTACGTCGAATGTGGTAGGTGCGCTCTTCCGTGGGAGGCTGACGCAGCGGTGGGAGCATCGGACTCCCCACCATGACCTGCGAACTTCCGCGTCCGGCATCACTCCGTGGCCGCAGCAAATCTGCCAAGATCTCGGTCCCCTCTTCCGTCCCGATGACCTTGATATCACGGAGAGCAAGTTGCTTCTTGAGCTCCGGCGTGACCATACCCCCGTCCCACGGCCCCCAATCCACCGAAACCACGTGACACCCGGGGGATTGAGCCCGCACCCAGTGGGCCACCTTGTTCAGCACCTCGTTTGCCACCGCGTAGTCCGCCTGGCCCGTATTGCCGTAGAAGCCGGCGACGGACGAGAAGAGAACGAGAAACTCGAGACGTTCGGACGGGACACATGCGAGCAGATTGCGAAGGCCGTCCACCTTGACAGAGACCACGCGGTCGAAATCCGCCGCGCTCTTATCCTGCACCAGCTTATCGGCCAATAGGCCTGCCCCGTGGACAATGCCGTTGACGGCGCCGACCTGGTCGCCCGCCTCTGCCACAGCCTTGGTCAGCCCAGGACCGTCCGTCACGTCGGCCGCGACATAGACCGCAGTCCCGCCCGCCTCGGCAATGGCATCAAGTGTGGCGGCAATCTCCCGTTGGGAGGTCACCTGGGCCACCATCTGCTGGACCCGGCGGGGCGTGGGACGCTCGCCTGCAGCGGCTACGGCTCCCATTGCCAGGCGCTTCAGATCGGCCTCACTGGAAGCGTCCGCAGCCCACGCAGGCTCGGCGTTCGCCTCAAAACGCGAACGCCCCACCAAGATGAACCGGCTCCTATAGCGGCGGGCCAACGCGATGACACAGGCAGCCGTGATGCCCTTGGCCCCACCGCTGACGAGAAAGACTGTCTGATCCGATGGCATTCGGTCACGGCCCAATGCCATATCACTCCCTATCGTCACGCTCTTCGCTCCCGCGTCAGGTGGGCAGCCATCGACCCGCCAATGTATTCGCTCGTCATATGCCCGTATGTCCGTCTGCAGACCCGTCGATCCATCGATCTGCTCATTTGCTGATCTGCCCATCGGCCCGTTCCAGCGTCACCCGTCCCTCGGGACCATACCCTACCTCAGCCACCAGACGGTTGGGATCCCGCAGTTCCGCGAGAATCGCGTCGGCAGCCCGATCGGGATCTAGCCCGGGATCCAGATCAACGGCGCGGCAGTAGACGTCAGGCCACTCCAGCCTGAGCGTCTTGGTCAGCCCTGCGATCCCGCCGGCCATTGGGCCGGCGTCGCCACTTCCATTTAGTCCCAGCACGCCGTCGAGTGCGGTCACCGTAAGGAAGCACGCCCGGCTCGGTGTCTGGGTCTGGGGCGCCGAGGCCGCGGCTGCCAGATCGGGCTGAAGGGCCTTGGCGACCAGGAAGGGTATGGATAACAAGGCCCGGTCCTCGGGGGCGAGCACCTGGTCGGACTGCGACCGTCCGGTGAAACGAGGATGCAGATAGATGCACGTACCCACGGGCCCGTGACCTGCCCGGACGTCCGCCAACGTCGCAGCGATGTCCGATTCCTCGACACCTGTCAGGCCGACGACCGGCACCAACGGTGTAGAGAGGGGACGACCGGGAGATGCTCCGCGCACCACGCTCTCCGGCAATCCCAGCATCACCACGGGCCACCCAAGCGTCTTCAGCCGCTCGACCAGCGCAGGGGCTGTCGCGGAACCGTCATCGGTCACCAGGCAAACGTGACCCTTGGGGAGGCCAAACTCCAGTACATCGGGAGCGGGTAGACCTCGGACCCGAACAGCGACCGGCCGCAACCTATCATCGTCCGGCTGCACGTCGCCATCGGGGCGAGCGCCCTCGGGATCTCCGAGGTGCTCAAGCTCGCCGGGGCTCACCCGCTTCAGGCTTTTTTTGGGGCTGTCCTCTGCTCCATATAGCCCAGAATCTGGGCCAACGTCCGGAGCTCGGCGAGAGCATCGGCCTCCACTTCGGGCAACTCCGGATGCTCCTCCTGGAGCGCGCCCAGGATCTCGACGCGCTTGATCGAATCGATCCCCAGGTCGGCCTCCATGTCCATATCGAGCTCGAGCATCTCAGCCGGATAGCCCGTCTTGTCACTGACGATCGCCAGCAGGTCTTCACTGAGCGAGCCGACATCGATGGCGGCTGCAGCAGGTTCGGAAGCCACCAGCACCGACTCGACGACCGCGGCGGGCTGGACCCCTCCGATCAGGGTTCCCGCGGCTGCCGCTACCTCGTCGTCCACCGCGCCGGATGGCAGCCGATGCCCGGTGTAGGCGACGATCTGAGCGAGCGTGCGCAACTCGGCCAACGCATCGGTCTCCACCTCCGGCATCCCCGGATAGACCTCCTGCAGCGCGCCCAGAATTTCGACCCGCTTGATCGAGTCGATGCCCAGGTCCGCCTCCATGTCCATGTCGAGGTCGAGCATCTCCGAGGGGTAGCCCGTCTTGTCGCTGACGATGTCGAGCAGCGACGCTGACAGGGCCTCGGCACTGATTGTGGGAGTCTGCATCGCCGCAGGGGCAGGCGCAATCGCCACTGCCTGAGGCAGCGCAGCCGTCCGAGGCGCTTCCGCCGTCCGAGGCGCCTCCACCTTCTGAGGTTGCGCCCCTGACCTGACAGATGTCGTCGCGACCACGATAGGGGCTGTCACTTGAGATTGTGCCGTAACGGGCTGCCCGACGGCAGGATGATGTCCATTGCCGTTGCCCCGGCTCATCGGCGCCTGCGTCCGCGCTGCCTCCTGGCGTGTGTGCCCGTTCCCGTTTCCCGAACCATGGCCATTGCCATCACTGTGGCCATTCCCGTTGCCATTGCCGTGCCCATTCCCGTTCCCCGTACTGCCGTGCAGCACCGTGCCGTAATGATCCTGCAGAAGCTCAACGAATGCCTCAGCGTAAGTTGCCTGTTGATTCAGGAACTGGCTGTGAACGTTGAGCGTCTCGGTTTGGTGTGCGTGGAACTGCTCGACGCTCCGCGTCAACGTATCGAGCACGCTGAGCACGACCTCAGATCGCTCGGGTGAGGCGGTACCTTCCAGCATGAGCGTGCTTTCCTGTTCCATGAGCTGTGCGAAGATGCTGGCGTAGGACGCCTCGTTGTTGAGGTAGTACTGGTGAACGCGCAGCGTTTCGCTCTGGTGCTCGTAGGATTGCGCCAATCCTCTCTCCAGACTGCCAAGGACCTGTGAGTAATCCAGTAGCGGCTGAGCGACCTCGGATGCTGCCGCGTCCCGGCTCACTTCCGCGGCGGTCGCCGGAGACGATGCCTCCAGCACAGCGCCCGCAGCCGCGGGGCTCGAGGGCGGGTCCGCCTGAACGTCTGATTGCTGCGGCGCAGGCTGCCGTAGATCGGGCCGTCGGCTGCTTTGGTCCGGATGGCTCTCCGACAGGGACTGCTGAAATGCGTGGACCCGGTTGTCGCTTACGTAATTGCTTCCGTTGAGTTTTACTTTATATGCCATACTTATCCTCCCGGCTTCTTTATTCCACCAGCTCGTAAGGATCGACGTCGCCCAGGTTGAGACCGGCGACCCGCAGGCGGACCACGGCCTCACGGAACTGCCGATCACTCGATGCGGTGCGGCTTGCATTGAGCGCCACGGCTACATACTCGCGGCTGTCTGCAGCCGCTCCAAGGATATCTTCGACCAGACCTGTCGCGATACGCCGCGGTCCAAACTCCACGAAGATGCGTCCACCGGCCTCATAGATATGCTCGATCTGCTGCTTGAACAGCACGGGGTTCAGGATATGGTTGGCAAGCAACGCCTTGGCGGCCTCGGCATCTTCTTCCTCAGGATAGGGGTCCCCGGTCGTGTTGGAGAAGACGATAGCCTGACGCGCGTGGAACGTCGTGGGCAGCACAGCTTTGGCGAACGGTTGAGACGCATGGCCAACCGCCGGCGTGTGGAATGCAGCTGACACAGGCAGGATCGTGGCCTTGAGACCCTTTGCACCGAGCGCCTCGCTGGCGAGCCGAACGTCCGCCGTCGGACCGGCAATCACCACCTGCGAGTTCGAGTTCAGATTGGCGATGATAACGTTCTCAAAAGCCTCGAGCGTGCTCTCAATCTCGGGAAGTGCCCCCTGGACAGCGGCCATAGTTCCGGCATCGAAATCCGGGTCATCGGGCGGACACATAGCCTTGCCGCGCGCTTTGACCAGTCTCAGGAAATCCTCCTCGCTGAGTACATCGCCTGCCCAGAGAGCGGATAGTTCACCGAAGCTGTGACCGGCTGTGAAATCGGGGCGGAACCCTGCTTGTGCCAACAGCTTGAACAGCCCGGCGCTGAAAACGCCGATCCCGGCCTGAGCGTAATCTGTGGCTCTGAGCGCCCCTTCCTGGCGTCGCTCGCTCTCCTTATCGAAGACCGGTGGCGGGAAGACGACGGCTGACAGCGGGGCCAGCCCCTCATCCAGGAACAAAGCGTCCATCTTGGCATACATCTCCCGGATTGGGGGAAAGTTCATCGCCAGGTCGGCACCCATGTTGAGATACTGGGAGCCCTGACCGGGAAACAACGCCACCACGTGCCCCTCTGTCTCCATGCCCGTGCGCCGGTAGGTGATCCCCTTCGGGTGCTCCCAGCTATCGGCGTCCAGTCGGGCCCGCAACGTCGTGACGGCGCTTTTCAGAAGCCCGCCGGCCTCCTCCGGGGTGTCGGCGACAAAGCCCAGCCGGGCAGCGTCTGCAGGTACCTGGGGTGCCTTGCTGGCTTGAGTGACCTCACGATAGGCAGCCATCGCCGCCGCCTCATCCTGGCCTGCCATCGTCGCCAGGAGTTGCTCGCAGCGGTCCAGCAGGGCCTGCGGTGTGGCGGCGGCCAGCACGACGGGCTGAGTCACCCGGTTGATCCGGTAAGCTCCACGTGCACCTATGGCCGCTCGGGCGTCTGCGGGCGCACCGTCATCTGCGACGGCACCGTCGTCCGCGACGGCACCGTCGTCCGCGACGGCATGGTCCGCACTATACTCCTCCAACACCACGTGAAGGTTTGTGCCCCCAAACCCAAAAGCACTCACCCCAGCACGCCGCGGGCCCACGCCTTCGGGCTGGATCCAGGGACGGCTCGCGGTGTTGATGTAGAACGGCGTATTCTCGATGCTCAGTTTCGGGTTGGGCTGTGTGACGTGGAGCGTAGGAGGCAATACCTTCTGGTCCAGCGCCATGGCGGCCTTGATGATACCGGCGGCTCCCGCTGCTGCCTTCGTATGACCGATCTGCGACTTCACACTTCCGAGCGCAATGTGCTGCCCCTTGCCATTGGCCGATCCGAATACCTGCACGAGCCCCTCAAACTCGGCGGGGTCACCGGCACGTGTGCCGGTGCCGTGCGCCTCGACCAGCCCAACGCTCAGCGGATCCACGCCGGCCTGTTCGTAGGCCCGGCGTGTGGCAAGTGCCTGTCCCTCCGGCCGTGGCGCGTAGATGCTCTTGTATCGCCCGTCGCTGGAGGCGCCGATGCCCCGGATCACGGCATAGATTCTGTCCCCATCGCGCTCGGCATCAGCCAATCGCTTGAGCAGGACCATGCCCAACCCCTCGCCGACCATCATGCCATCGGCGTCGGCGTCGAAGGGCCGTGGAGCCTCGCCGGGCGTGAAAGCCGGCGTCTTGCTGAAGCACATGAACGAGAAGGGGGAGTTGTCGGTATCCACCCCACCCGTGATCATCATCTCCGCGCTCCCCTCGGCCAGTTGGCCCACGGCCATCTTGATGGCGCTGAGGCTACTGGCGCATGCCGCGTCCACAACCGAGTTCAGCCCGCCCAGATCGAAGCGATTCGCGATTCGGCCCGCGATCACGTTGCCCAGCAAGCCGGGGAAGGAGTTCTCATTCCATTCGACGTAGGCGAGCTTGATCTTGTCAACGATCTCACTTACCTCATCCTCGGGTAGACCATGGCTACGCAGCACGCGTTCCCAGACCGGATACTGGAGCCGCGAGGTCAAGGGTGTGATGAGTTTCTGCCCCCCGGCGACGCCCAGCACAACCCCCACGCGCGCCCGGTCGAAGGGCCGGCCACCGTACTCCTCCCCGTACCGGGCATCTATCAGCAAGTCGCGGGCGACGACCAAGCTCAGTAGCTGGGAGACGTCGGTCACCTCAAGCTGGTTCGGGGGAATCCCAAACTCCATCGGGTCGAAGTCAATATCCGGGATGAAGCCACCGCGCTTGCAGTAGACCTTGTCCCGGGCCTGCGGATTGGGGTCGTAGTAGTCGTCGATCGACCAGCGCGAGGGTGGAACGTCGGCGATGCAGTCGATCTTGTCGATGATGTTCTGCCAATACTCGCGGGCGTCGTGAGCCTGGGCAAAGATGCCGGCTTTTCCGACGATCGCAATAGGTGACATCTGCATTGAGTTATGGTCCTTTGTAGGGTGTGTGCTGAAAGGTGATGGCTCTCAGCTTTCAGCGATCAGCCAGCGGACGGTCGCGCTAATACCGTCAGGCTCGAGATCGTGCCAGGATGAGGCCCGAGGCGCAGAGCGCCTTGGCCAGATCTCCTGCGACAAAGGGAAGCAGCCCCAGCGAGAGGACCGATCCCCACCCAACGTACACGGCCAGCCACGGCAGGCCGAAGAGGTAGATTACCACATTACCAAGGAGAGTCGCGGCGAACGCAGTGGTCGGACGACGTCCCCATCCACTCTCCACCAGCGCGCCTACAACATACGAAGCTGCGATGAAGCCCACCAGGTACCCCCCTGTGGGTCCGGCCAACGCACCACCGGCAAAAAACGGTAGACCTACTGCACCCCCAATGAGGTAGACGACCACAGAGAGCACGCTGCGCCGCGTCCCCAGCAGCGCCCCGCCCAACAGCACAAACAGGGTCTGGGCCGTAACGGGCACCGGGCTGAAGGGCAGCACCAGCCGGATCTGGGCGCTCATCGCAACGACATAGGCCCACGCGAGCACGCTCACAGTATTCAGGATGGCCCCGGTCCATCCGCGGTTAGCTCTTTCAAGCACCTCTTCTATCATCACTTCTCTCCCCTGTATTCCTGGCCCCCGAACCTTTGCGCCTTACGCTTGCCGCACTTCCACCATGAGGGCGCCCTTATCGACCTGATCACCGGAGGCCACGTGGACAGCCTTGACCTGTCCGGCAAATGGTGCCCTAAGCTGCATCTGCATCTTCATCGATTCCTGGGTGAGCAACACCTCGCCCTGCTCCACCGCCTGGCCCGCGACCACCAACACCTCTACGACCAGTCCCGGCATAGGGGCCGTGACATCGCCCGCAGCCTTCTCGGGGCGCGTGGCCCGCACCCCCAGACCCAGCTTTCGACGCCGTCCCTCCAGGGGGTCCACCTGCGCGACAACGTGATGTCCTCGCACGTGGACCTCGTAGTCGTCGGCGCCGACGGCCTTGAAGTACATCTCGGTATTGCGCTCGCCCTGACGGAAGAGATGCATGCCATTCCCATTGAGCGATGTCAGTTCGAAGTCCACAGGCTCACCGTCGACGAGGAGTTGCGATTCGCGCACCTCGACGCGGTACTGACGATCTCCGACTGATACAGAGTAAAGTGTCATAGCCCCTTCTTCCTTTCCATTCGCCTTCGTCGCCGTCTCCAGTAGAGTATGGCTCGGGACAAATGCTTACATCTGCTCACGCCAGGCGTTAGCGCGCCACGCACCCGCGCCGTCCGACCTCTCTGCCTGCCTCTTCGGCAGCGGGAGGACCACCGCGCGGCGCCGGTGCGCCAGATAGGCCGCGGCTGCGGCGATCCCAGGTTCCAATGCCGGCGAATGCTCGCGCTGCCTTGGCTCAAAGCCATCCAGGAAGGTCGTATCCAGCCTCGCAGTGATAAAGGGCACGCTCTCGAGAATCTGCAGCAAGAATTCCAAATCTGTCACCACCCCACCTATCTGGAATTCGCGCAGGGCTCGGCGCAACCTCAACAGGGCGACCGCGCGTGACTCTCCCCACGCAATCACCTTCGCCAGCAAGGAGTCGTAGTCCGTGGTCACGACCATCCCCTGGTAAAGGGCGCTGTCCACCCGAATGCCGGGGCCCCCGGGCTCCTTGAGATAGGTGATCTCACCAATCGTGGGCAGAAAGCTCGTGCCGTGGTTGTCAGCGGGGTCCTCTGCCAGCACCCGCGCCTCGATGGCTACGCCTCGTGGCGAGATCTGCCCCTGGCACCACCCGAGAGGCCGCCCCGCCGCCACTCTCAACTGCTCTTTCACCAGATCAACGCCGGTGACCATCTCCGTCACCGGATGCTCCACCTGGATACGTGGGTTGATCTCGATGAAGTGGAAGGCGCCCGTGCGATCCAGAAGGAACTCCACGGTGCCGAGACTGCGATACTGCAGAGCGGAACCCAAGCGGGTTGCGGCCTCCATCAGGAAGGTCCGCTGGCTCTCTGTGAGGCCGGGAGCGGGAGACTCCTCAATGAGCTTCTGACGGCGGCGCTGGATAGAGCACTCGCGTTCGCCAAGGCAAAGGATCTTGCCCTGACCGTCACCCAGGATCTGGACTTCGATGTGACGCGCGTGCTCGACCAGAGGTTCCAGGTAGACGCCGTCGTCGCCAAACGAGGCCATCGCTTCCCTACGGGCAGCGGCGATCATGGGAAGTAGTTCCTCGGCGCTACGCGCCAATCGGATTCCCCGCCCACCGCCACCGGCAACAGCTTTCACCAGCACCGGATACGAAAGCCCGCCCATGACAGCCGCGGCGTTCCCAACCGCCAGACCGTCTGCGGTCGCTCGACTGTCTGCAGCCGCCCGGTCGCACTCGGCCGTCTGGTCATACTTGGCCGCATGGTCGTAGTCGACCGCCCGGTCGTACTCGACTGCCCGGTCGTACTCGACCGCATGGTCCGGCCCTCCGAGCACCGGCAGTCCGGCCTCACGAGCCATCTTGCGGGCGACGACCTTGTCCCCCGTCATTGCCAGCGTCTTCGGCCGCGGCCCGACAAAGATCATCCCGGCATCCTCGACGGCTTCGGCAAACTCTGCGTTCTCCGATAGAAAACCGTAACCGGGATGAATGGCGTCGGCATCACACCGGCGTGCTGCATCGATCAACGCGGGGATGCTCAGATAGCTCTCGGCCGCTGCCGTAGGCCCGATCAGTAGAGCCTCGTCGGCATACCGCGTGTGCAGAGCCTCGCGGTCGCCCGCCGAATAGACCGCAACACTCGGTAACCCCAGGTCTCGGCACGCCCGTAGTATGCGCACCGCGATCTCGCCTCTGTTTGCCACCAGGACTTTCATCGCATAGACCCCTAGAGTGGGATGTTGCCGTGCTTGCGTTTGGGGGTGCTCTCCCGCTTGTTCCGCAGGAGTCGCAGCGCAGCAGCAATACGCGACCGGCTCTCGGCAGGCTGGATGACATCGTCGAGGTAACCGCGGGCCGCCGCAATGAAGGGATTGGCGAGTTCACCACGATACGCCTGGACCAGTTCCGCACGCTTCAGCGCCGGATCCTCAGCCCCGGCCAACTCATTTCGGAAGACAATGTTGACCGCACCCTCCGGCCCCATCACTGCGATCTCGGCGCCGGGCCACGCAAGATTGACGTCGCCGTGTAGATGCTTCGAACTCATCACGATGTAGGCACCGCCATATGCTTTGCGAAGGACCAATGAGACCTTCGGCACCGTTGCTTCGGCATAGGCATAGAGAAGCTTCGCGCCGTGGCGGATGACCCCGCCGTGCTCCTGTTCGACCCCGGGGAGGAAGCCGGGTGTATCGACCAATGTCACCAGAGGCAGATGAAAGGCATCACAGAAGCGGATGAAGCGCGCGCCCTTGTCGCTGGCATTGATGTCAATGACCCCGGCCAGCACGTCCGGTTGGTTGGCGACAACGCCCACCGGATATCCCTCGACCCGTGCGAACCCAACGACCAGATTCTGCGCATAGGCATCCTGCACTTCGAGGAACTCCCCGTCATCGACGAGCCCCTCAATGATGGCCCTGACGTCGTACGGGTGCTGGGGATCGTCCGGGACCACCCCGGCGAATTCGGGAGTCTCGCGGTCGGGATCGTCGTCCGAGGGGTAGTAGGGTGCCGGATCCAGGTTGTTCTGTGGGACGTAGGAAAGCAACCAGCGCACCTGCGAAAGCGCGGCCTCTTCGTCGGCGGCCACAAGATGAGCGACGCCGCTCACGCCGCCGTGCACCGCGGCCCCGCCCAGCGATTCAAAGTCGATTTCCTGATGGGTCACGGCCTGGATCACCTGTGGGCCGGTGATGAACATATGGGCCGTCTCCGACACCATGACGACGAAGTCGGTAATCGCCGGGGAATAGACGGCGCCACCGGCGCACGGCCCGAGGATCACAGAAATCTGGGGGATGACACCCGAGGCCTGCACATTCTGGTAGAAGATCTCGCCGTAGGCCGCCAGGGCATCCACACCCTCCTGGATCCTGGCGCCGCCCGAGTCATTGAGGCCAATCAAGGGGACGCCGGTCTGGCGTGCCGTCTCCATGATCCTGGCGATCTTGCGCCCATGGGCTTCGCCCACGGAGCCACCCAGCACGGTAAAGTCCTGAGCGAAGACGCATACAGGCCGGCCATCGATCATCCCGGAGCCGGTAACCACCCCATCACCCGCCGGATGCGAACCTTCCATGCCGAAACCGGTGGCCCGGTGCGTGATGAAGGTCCCGACTTCGACGAAAGTGCCCGGGTCGAGCAGCAACTCGATCCGCTCCCGCGCTGTGCGCTTGCCCTTGGCGTGCTGACGATCGATCCTGACCTGTCCGCCGCCCTGACGGGCATCGGCACGTCTCTCCTCGAGTGCCGCCTCGGCCACGGATCGTGAGTAGGTTGTCGTCTCCCCCATATCTCCCCTCGTCGGTTCTCGGTGCGCGGATCGCCCGAGTGTGTGCAACACCTTGGGTACGACCGGGCCATAGCCAGAATCGCACTCAACACGTTAATACACCCTGACCCACAGAGAGTTACGCGGAGACGCGAACGAGAGAGGCGGAGAAGTGGTAGTTAGCCCGCCCTACGAGGCCGACGGAGGGCATGCTGGAGCCGGCGAGCGATCAAGCCCGAGCCCGACGTACTTCCACCGGGCTCGGGCAGACTGCGCAATGGATTCGTCAGGTGACGTGGCCGGCCTAGATGCTTGAGCCTTTCCTGGATCCGACGCGGATCTGGCGCCAAGCGGCCACCACGGCAAGCACGATGACAGCAGATGCTATCGCCTCGGGCACACCGTTAGCAAGCGCGATGGCCGGCAGTGCTTGCCACGGCAGGTCACCGAGCAGTCCGATCATTCCGAGAACCAGGACCGTGTTGGTCACACTGCCCACGATTCCGGCGATGATGAGAGCAGGCACAGGCCAGCGCTTCAGCCCACGATAGGCAAGCCACGCCAACGGTCCGATAAACAGTCGTGGCAGCACGGCCAGCAGCGGATTCGTGAACCACACGTCCGTCGGCCCATTGGGCGCGATGGCAGCCTGAAGCATACTGAAGGCTCCAAAGATCAGCCCGATCGCCGACCCGACCCACGGGCCCTCAAGGACGGCACCGATGATGACCGGGACGTGCATGATCGTCAGCGAGGCACCCGAGAACCACGGAATGAAGCCCAGACGCGTCCACCCCAACAGGGCCGAAATGGCCCCCAAGACACCGGCAATCACTATCTTGCGTGTTCGATCGCTTGACATCTTCCCCCGCATCCTTTCCTTGTGACACGAGCCGGCAAGAGGTTGCCGTCCCGGTTTCCCCAACTCATTATACCAGCGTGGCGCAAGGGCAATAGACCGCCGCAACCATGCGAAGGTTAGCGACGTGCTTCATGTGCCCGTTGACCTCCAACCACCCCCCTCTATACTCTGTGGTGTGAGCCCATTGATCTCTGTGGAACAGGTGACGTACGCTTACCAGGGTCGCGACGGCACCTCACGTCCCGCGCTGCGCGACCTTTCGTTGCAGATAGGTGAGGGCGAATACGTTGCCATGATCGGTGCCAATGGTTCGGGGAAGTCGACATTGGCCCGCCATCTGAACGCGCTCTTGCTTCCCGATCAGGGACTTGTGACGGTTGGCGGCCTTGACACGCGGCAGCCTGCCCATCATGCCGAAATCCGACGCACCGTTGGCATGGTCTTCCAGCACCCCGAGGATCAGGTGGTCGCCACCGTCGCCGAGTACGACGTGGCATTTGGCCCGGAGAATCTCGGACTACCGCGTGACGAAATCCGGGAGCGAGTTCGGAGTGCACTGGAGACTGTTGGGCTCTGGGAGGAGAGAACGCGTCCACCCTCCATGCTCTCCGCAGGGCAAATGCAGCGTCTGGCGCTTGCCGGCGTCCTGGCGATGCGGCCGCGCTGCATCATCTTCGACGAAGCTACGGCGATGCTCGACCCGGTGGGCAAACGAACGGTCCGGCAACTGATGGCCGAGCTCAACCGGCAAGGGCTGACAGTGATCACGATCACCCACGTCATGGAGGAGGCAGTCGATGCGAATCGCATCCTCGTCATCGACGCGGGCTGCGTGGTCCTTGACGACCGTCCGGGGGCCGTGTTTGCCCAGAGGGATCTCCTGCGGAAGCTCGGCCTCGACGTGCCAATGGTCGCGCGGGTGGCTGACGCCTTAAGGTCGCGGGCTCGCACCCTGCCGGACCAATTGACCACGATTGATGACCTGGTGACGGCATTGGGCCACGGGTCCGGGGGCGAGGCGATGCCGTCGCCTTCCAGTGCACCCGCGTTGGATCAGCAGCCTGCCATCATCGAAGCTACCGGCCTCGGCCACGTCTATATGCGGGACACCCCCTTCGCACGACGCGCCCTGGACCACGTGGATCTCGTTGTCAAGGAGCAGGGCGCCCTCGGCCTCATTGGGGCTACGGGTGCAGGGAAGTCGACGCTGCTACAACATCTCAACGGTCTGCTGCGTCCTCAGGAGGGCACGGTCCGGGTCGACGGATTCATACTCCGGGGCGGTGAACGGGCAGACGCTGAGGATGTGAGCGCGATACGCCATATGGTCGGCCTCGTCTTCCAGATGCCGGAGACGCAGATCTTCGAGCAGTACGTGGGCGACGAGATCGCCTACGGCCCTCGCCTTGCAGGTCTCGATGGCGAGGCACTCAGGGAGCGCGTCCGGTGGGCGATGGGCCTCGTGGGGCTCGATTTCGAGGGTTTCAAGGATCGGTTGACCTTTGCCCTCAGCGGGGGTGAAAAGCGCAAGGTGGCGCTAGCCTCTATCCTGGCCCTGCAACCGGCAGTCCTCCTGCTTGACGAACCCACAGCCGGCCTCGACCCCGCCTCACGCCGCGAGCTTCTCACCCAGCTCCAGCAGTTCGGGCAGCATGGAGATGGGCGCGCGTCCCCCCGTCCCGATCACGCTGCCGGCAAGCTTCTGTCTGCGGGCGACGCCCGCCAGGCTGCGCGCCCGGCAGGCCGCTGGCGCCCGCCAGGCTGCTGGCGCCCGCCAGGCTGCTGGCGCTATGACCTTGGTCCTCTCGAGTCACCATATGGAGGACATCGCCGCCCTCTGCGACCACGTCACCGTGATGTCGGAGGGGACCACGGTTACGGATGGCAGCGCCCGTATGATCTTCTCCCAGCGTGACAGATTGGGCGAATGGGGGCTCGAACAACCCCTGGCCACCCAGGTAGCCGAGGCACTCCTGGCTCAGGGCTGGCCTTTGCCGGCGGGTATCATCGATGAGACCGGGCTGGTTGAAGCCTTGCTTGGCTGTTTGGACGCGTAACTATGGAAGAGTTCGAGTTTCAGCGCTATGTCACCATCGGCCAGTACCTCCCGTCGGAGTCGCCGGTGCACCACCTCGACCCGCGGACCCGTGTGGTCGGGGCACTGCTGCTCGTCGTCGCTGCCAGCGTCTCTCCGCATCTCGCGGGCCTTGGCATCGCGTTGGCCGCCATCCTGGGAATCACCGTGCTAGCGCGCGTTCCCCTGGCCTATGCCCTCAAGGGACTGCTGCCGCCGCTGCCCTTCATCGTCTTTGTCGCGGCCCTGCAGGTTGTGCTGGGCCCCGGCAGCTTCGGCCAGGGTGCCGGGCCATTGCTCTCGCACGGGCAGATCTCAACGGCACCTCTTTGGAGCTGGGGGCCGTTCACCGTCTCCACGGTCAGCCTACTCAACGGCGCCAAGCTGCTGGTGCGCTTCCCCGCGCTTATCATGATCATCACAACGTTCTCGGCGTGCACCTCGACCACGGAGACCGTCCAGGGTCTCGCATCGCTGCTGCGTCCGTTGCGCAAGGTTGGGCTCCCGGTACAGGATTTCGTGCTCATGGTCCAGGTCGCTCTGCGCTTTCTGCCCCTGCTGGCGCGCGAGGCCGAGAGAATCGCCAAATCCCAGGCCTCGCGAGGTGCGGAATGGGGCACCGGCAGGGCCGGCCCGCTTCGCAGGGTGCGACAGGCCCTCCCAATCCTGATTCCGCTCTTCCTGGTCAGTCTACAGCGGGCAGAGAACCTGGCCGTGGCGATGGAGGCGCGTGGGTACAGCAGCTATGGGGAACGGACATCGCTCGTACGGTTGGAATTCCGGAAGACAGACGTCGCCGCGCTTGCGGCTTGCCTCCTGATCTCGCTCTTGATGGTGCTGATCTGACTCGTTCGCTCGCCGCCTGCCGACCTGCCACAGCCCGGTACCCGGGCTCCGTGCGCGATCCGCCAGGTTCTGGTAGAATAGTTACAGAGCACACTCCACCCCCCGGGAGGGCACCATGGCTGTAGATTGTCCGGACGCGGTCACCAGAAGCTACGAGCAACTACACGAGGCCTACGGGATCCAGATCCGACTGGCCCAATATCCCACACTGGCGCCCAAAATCCGTGAGCGCATGCGTCGTGAGCTGTTCGTCAAGGGCATCATCGCCGCCATGGCCTTTGAGACCGAGGTGAAGCAGAAGGCCGTGCTCTCTCAGCATCGCGAGGGACTTGCCGACCCTTTCGGGCAGGAGTCCGAACCGACCTGGAACACGCGCATGGCCGTCATCAGGGACCAACTGACCGACTTCTATTTCGCCTACAATTTCCCGCCCGACCGGCTCAGAGAGCTGATCGAAGACACCTTGGCCGAATCGGCATCGCACGACGCGCCACACCCCCTCACGCTCTCCTTCAATCCGGAACTGGCACCAATGGATCTGCTTTTTGCTCAGGGAGAGGCGTTCGAATCCCTGCCGCCGGACCAACTGGACACGGTGAGACACCATCTGCGTGAGATCATTGTGGTGCTGATTAAGGAAATGCTCAGTGACCAGTTGGAGTTCGTCGGTATTGCCAAGGAGGTCTTCACCATCAAGGATCTCCTCGAGGTACGAAAGCACCTCATCGGCCGCGGCAAGATTGGCGGCAAGGCAGCCGGGTTGCTCCTGGCCCAGAAGATCCTCCACAAGACTGAGAGCGGTGAGCACGAAGAGAACGGGCTGCTTCACAACGTCCAGATCCCCGAGTCGTACTTTATCGGCGCGGACGTCTTCTACGAGTTCCAGATGCTGAATGGCTTCACCGCATACATGAACCAGAAATACCGCAGCAGCGACGAGATCAAGGCGGACTACCCCGAGATTCGCAAAGCCTATATTGCGGGTGACTTCCCGGACGAGATTGTCCAGAGCCTCAAGGGGCTCCTGGATGAGGTGGGGGATGCCCCGCTGATCGTGCGCTCCTCAAGCCTATTGGAGGTCCACTTCGGCGCCGCACTGGCAGGAAAATACGAGAGCGTCTTCTGCCCCAACCAGGGCACGCCGGAGCAGAACCTCCGAGAGCTGCTCCGGGCGGTCAGCAGAGTCTACGTGAGCACCTTCAGTCCCGATGCTCTTCTCTATCGCCAACAGATGGGACTGGTGGATTACAATGAGCGTATGGCCGTGCTCATCCAGAAGGTCGAGGGCACGCGATATCGCGACTACCTCTTTCCTGCTATAGCAGGCGTGGGCTACAGCCACAATCCGTTTCGCTGGAACCCGAAGATCAAGCGGGAGGATGGCTTTCTGCGACTCGTTGTAGGATTCGGCACACGCGCGGTGAATCGCGTCGCCAACGACTTCCCCCGGATGGTCGCGTTGAGCCACCCTGAGCTTCGCCCGTACGTCGGGTCCATCAAACTGCGCAAGTATGCCCAGCGCTATATGGACGTGCTGGACGTGAAAAACGATCGGATGGTCACCCTGCCGGCCAAGGAAGTGGTGAAGGCCGACTATCCGGGCGTCCGCTATTTGGCGTCCCTCGACAGGGGCGACTACATTGCCCCCATCATCGCCCGCGTGCCTCGCGACGAGGACGATAACTTGTTGTTGACCTTCGACCAGCTCGTGAAGGATCGGAACTTCATCGGGCTGATGCGGGCGATTCTGGCAAAGCTAGAGCGCTATCACAAGTGGCCGGTAGACATCGAGTATGCGGTCGACATCATCCAGGGAACGTCGGGCACGAGTTACACGGTTCATCTCCTGCAGTGCAGGCCGCAGGTCAGCCGCAAGCAGCGGCAAGGCGTCGACATTCCCGAGAGCATCCCTATCGCGGACCTCATCCTGCAAACCACCGAGCTCGTGCCTCACGGCGCTGTCTCGAACGTACGCTACATCGTTCATGTCCGCCCCGACCGCTATCAGCACGCGCCGAGTTATGACACCAAGCTGGAGATCGCGCGGGTCATCGGACGGCTCAATCAGGCACTCGCGCGAGATGCGTTCATCCTGATCGGGCCCGGACGTTGGGGAAGCTCTGATGTGGATCTGGGAGTTAAGGTGACGTACGCCGACATCTTCAACACGCGAGTGCTCGTCGAAGTCTCCTCGGCAGACGGCACAGAGGCGGAGCCTTCCTACGGCACCCACTTCTTCCAGGATCTCGTCGAGGCCGGCATCTATCCGCTCCCCATCTCCCTGGGCAGCCGCGGTGCAGTGGTCAACACTGCGTTCCTCGATGGTGCGCCAAATAGCTTGTCGGACCTCCTGCCCGGAGATAGTGCTTACAGTTCGTACATCCACGTGATTGACGTGCCATCGGCCACGCGGGGGCGTTATCTGGAAATCATCATGAACGACGAGCAGGAGCGGGCGGTGGCCTTTCTGAAGGATCCCGGGCCGCAGGACGGGCGGGGGTGATCGGGCCCGCGCAAGGTTGGTGCCTCCTGAACCTTGCGCAGGTGAATGTCGTGCCGCATAGGTAAGGCGCCTGCGAAAACGCAGGCGCCTTCACAAGTAAGCGCCGTCGCAACCTTTGCAGGGTTGGCGATATGACTACACCCAGCCTCGCAGCTTGCAGGCCTCGGCGACACGCCCGACCGCAACCACGTATGCAGCCATGCGGTTGTTGATCTTGTAATCCGCCGCGGTCTGGGCAACCGTGGAGAAGGCCGTCGTCATCTTCTCATCTAGAAGCTCGTGGACGTGAGCCTCCTTCCAGTAGTAGCGGTAGGCGTTCTGCACCTGCTCGAAGTACGAGACCGTCACACCACCGGCATTGCACAGGAAGTCAGGGATCACGTAGACGCCCTTGTCGTACAGGACCGCATCCGCGTCCGGCGTCGTCGGCCCGTTGGCAAGTTCCGCGCTGATCTTGGCCTTGATCCGCGACGCGTTCTCGGTCGTGATCTGATTCTCCAGCGCCGCGGGCGTCAGAATCTCAACGTCCAGCTCCAACAACTCCGCGTTGGTGACACCGTCGGCCCCCGGGAAGCCGGCAACCGACCCGGTCTCCTGCTTGTGCGCAATCAGGGCGTTCGGATCCAGCCCGGCAGGATTGTAGACGCCGCCCTGGGAGTCGGACGCGGCAACGACGCTTGCGCCGAGCATCTCGGGCCCAAGCGTGGCTGCATATTGCCCGGCATTGCCAAACCCCTGAATCGCCATCCGCGCGCCGACCGTGTTGATCCCCAGCAACTTGGCCGCCTCGCGAATGCAGATCATCCCACCCCGTGCGGTCGCATCACCGCGCCCTGCCGATCCCCCTAACGGCAACGGCTTGCCCGTGATCATGCCCGGCACGTTGTACCCACGCATATACGAATACTCGTCCATCATCCACGCCATGATCTGGGGCGTGGTGTACACATCCGGCGCCGGCACGTCCATATCCTCTCCCATGATTCGACCGGCCTGCCGGATATAGGCGCGGCTCAGCCGCTCCAGCTCGCCCGGTGACATCACCTTGGGATTGCAGATCACGCCGCCCTTGCCTCCCCCGAGAGGGATGTCCATCACCGCGGTTTTCCACGTCATCCAGGCAGCCAAAGCGCGCACCGTGTCGATCGTCTCGTGGGGATGGAACCGGAGACCGCCCTTCGTCGGGCCGCGCGAATCGTTGTACTGCACGCGGAAACCGTGGAAGATCTCGGAGGATCCATCATCCATGCGGACCGGCAGCGTCACGTGCAGCTCACGGAGTGGCCAACGAAGCAGCTCGTGAAGGGCCGGCTCCAACTGCATGATCTCGGCAGCTTCATCAAGCTGCCTTTGTGCGATCTCAAACGGATTCAGTTCTTCAGTCATCTCGCTTCTCCTTAGCTGGTTTTTGGGGGCTTGGCGGCTGCGATCGCAGCCGCCAAGCTGAAACTCCAGCGAGCATACCCCAACTCAGCCACGGGGCAAATCGCATGACCCTTTCCCTGCCGGCGAGGTCATCTGCGCGTCGCGCGTCAAGTGATACTTGACAGGTCTGGGGGGGCATTGTATAATCTCGCTTAATCAGGGACAGGCCACATCTTATGCATCCAGGAAAGCTCGCTATCGTTCTGCTGCGCAACCTACTTGTCCTAGCACTTAGGACCGGGGCCTAGCATTTTGGGCGAGACGAGGCCAGCACCTGAAGTCTAGTGCGAACCGGAGCCGCCCAGCAGGGCGGCTCAAGTTTTATGTGAAGAGGATAGCTTGATGGCACGCGTTCACCAATCTACGGCACCTGCAGAGGTCATTGCAGTTGCTGCCCAACTGAATGAGATCGATGTCAGCCGGGATCTCCTCGGTCTGCTCATTCTTGTCGTCCTAGTTATTGTCGAGCTCCTGCTTAAGAGCGGGAGCGTGGGCGGATAGATTGGCAAGCAGGAGCCTGAGACCAAGGTAGGAGAAGGCCAGAAGAAGCCAAAGGAAGCCGCCCAAAGGGCGGCTTTTTTGTTGGCCGATGGCCGGAGCTGCGACGTTCACAGCCAGGAAGAGGAGGAGCACAATGAAGAAAACCGGTGCGGAAATCGTATGGGAGATGCTCAAACGTGAGGGGGTCGAGGTCGTCTTCGGCATCCCCGGGGGTGCGATCATGCACACTCACCATCCCCGCCAGGACTACGGCATCCACCACGTTCTGATGCGACACGAGCAATGCGCCGCACACGCAGCGGATGGCTACGCGCGAGTATCGGGCAAGGTCGGGGTCGCCATCGCGACCTCGGGTCCCGGCGCAACGAATCTGGTCACGGGCATCGCCACGGCAGCCATGGACTCCTCCCCGATCGTATGTATCACCGGACAGGTGCAGACGTATCTGATCGGAACGGACGCCTTCCAGGAGACGGACATCA
>CAVZIC010000005.1:0-958665 GCA_963775195.1 uncultured Chloroflexia bacterium | reverse complement strand
GAAAGATCCACGCGCCGGAGCAACTGCGCGTTGATCGCAACGATCACCGTGCTCAGCGCCATCAGCAGTGCGCCGACTGCCGGTGAGAGCAGGATGCCGGCCGGCGCCAGCACTCCTGCCGCCAGCGGCAGCGCGACCACATTGTACCCGGTGGCCCACAGGAGGTTCTGGATCATCTTGCGGTAGGTCGCTTTGCTCAGATCGAGGATCCGCACGATGTCCATCGGGTTGCTCTCGACGAGGATGATGCCCGCCGATTCGATGGCCACGTCGGTCCCACTGCCGATGGCGATGCCCGACGTCCGCGCGCGTCAGCGCGGGGGCGTCGTTGATGCCGTCGCCGACCATCGCCACGCGCTTCCCCTGCTGCCTGGAGCTGGGCGACTTTCTGGTCCTTGTTCTCGGGCAGCACCTCGGCAAAGTAGGTCTCGATCCCGAGTTCCTGTGCCACGGCTCGGGCGACTTCCTCGCTGTCGCCCGTCAACATCGCGACCTCGACGCCATAGCCTCGCAGCCGCCTGACCGCCTCGCGGCTTTCGGGACGGATGACGTCGGCCAGCGCAAATGCCGCGACCACGTCTCTCCCATCCACGAGGTAGACGACCGATCTGCGCCTCTTGACCGGCCTCGCGTGTGAAGGTCTGCAGGGCCTCCGGCAGCTCCGTTTCCAGCATCTCCAGAAGTTGGGGGCCGCCGACGTAGATCGTGCGGCCCTCGCCTTTGGGCACGAATGCCGCGCCCCTTGATCGCCTCGAAGTCGCGGACCTCCGGCAGGCTCAACCCTCGCTCATCCGCCTTCTCCCGGATGGCCCGCGCGAGCAAGTGCTCGGAATCGCCCTCGACGGCGGCCGCGAGCGCGAGCGCTCGCGCCTCGTCCCAGTCACCTGACACGGCCACGTCGACCACGCCGAACTTACCCTCGGTCAGCGTCCCGGTCTTGTCGAAGATCACGGTGTCAACCTACGCGCCTCCTCAAGCGCCAGCCGGTCGCGTACCAGGATGCCGTTGCGCGCGCCGAGTGAGGTACTGATGGCGACGACGAGCGGCACCGCCAGACCCAGCGCGTGAGGGCAGGCGATGACCAAGACAGTGACGACGCGCTCCAGCACGCTGAGTTGCAGCCCCTGGACGAGAATCCACCCGATGGCGGTGAGGACGGCCACGCCCAACGCCACGTAGAAGAGCCAGCCGGCCGCGCGATCCGCCAGGATCTGGGTGCCGGACTTGCTCTGCTGCGCTTCCTGGACGAGGCGCATAATGCCCGCCAGCGCCGTGTCGTCCCCTGTCGCCGTCACCCGAAGGCGCAGGCTGCCCTCGCCGTTGATCGTCCCGCCGATCACCTTGTCGCCGGGCTCCTTGGTCACCGGCTTGGACTCGCCCGTGATCATCGCCTGGTTGACGCCGGATCTGCCCTCCACGACCTCGCCGTCGGCGGGCACGCCGGCGCCCGGACGCACAAGGACGAGGTCGCCCTCTTTGAGGTCGCTCACCGGCACTTCCTCGGTCTCGCCGCCATCGAGGATGCGTTCGGCGGTATCGGGCATCAGCTTGGCGAGCTCCTGGAGCGCGCCCGAAGCCTGCCGGACGCTGCGCATCTCGATCCAGTGGCCGAGCAACATGACGTCGATCAGGGTCGCCATCTCCCAGAAGAAGCCACTCTCGGGGTTCGGTGAAGAGGGCGAAGACGCTGTAAGCGAAGGCCACGATGATGGCCAACGAGATCAGCGTCATCATCCCCGGACGCCCGTTACGCATCTCTGGGATGGCCATGGTAATGAAGGGCAGTCCGCCATAGAAGAAGATGATGAAGGAGAAGACCGGACTGATCCACTGGCTGCCGGGGAAGGATGGGATGCTGAAGCCCAGGTTTTTCTGGAGGAAAGGGCTGAAGACGAGGACCGGTAGGGTCAAGGCCAGATTGATCCAGAACCGGCGCCGGAACATCTGCTCGTGGCCGGTGTGATCGACGTGAGCGCCGTGACTGCCACCGTCCCTATGGTTCTCGTGACCGTTGTGGCCTGCGTGCGTCAAGGCCGCCTGGTGCATGGCATGCTGGTCTCGATCGCTCGCAGCGTGATGGGCCATGTTCTGCGAATCGTTACTCATCGTGGTTTCCTCCTTCTCCTGCTCGGTAGCGAGGCGTCCATCGTTATTATAGTCAATATCTTAGATATAAGTAAACGCGACCACGGACGCGATCGATCGGCCTATCTAGATCAGGGTAACCAACACACTATCGCATTAGTAGGCGCTTTCGGCCGGATGCAGGCACCGCCAAATGGCGGGGTTCCGCTCTCGTCATTTGGCCCTCAAATGCCAGGACGGCTTCTGCTAGACTTGTTCGAAGCGTGACCTCGTCCTCTGACGCTGCCCTGGGCAGAAGTGGGACACGCAACCTTTGACAGCTCTCGAGGAGGCCAACGTTGACGCAACACCTGAAGACGATGGGGATGGTCGTGGGCATGCTTGTGGTGGCTGCAGTCGTAGCAAGCTGTGGCGCGGCGGGCGCGAATGCCGCCCCTCAACTCGCGCCGATTGCCGACATGCCACAGCAAGTGCAGCAGGCTTCTGTGGTGGTGCGCGAGGCTTACCAGTTCGCGGTTGCCAATCCCGACGTAATGCAGCAGGTCCCCTGCTACTGTGGTTGTGGGGCTATGGGCCACACGTCCAACTATAGCTGCTATGTGCAGGGCACGGATGCAGACGGCACCGTTCATTTCGACAGCCATGCGCTGGGCTGCACTCTCTGCGTGGACATCACACACGATACGATGCGTATGTCCGGGCAGGGTAAGTCGGTCACAGAGATCCGGGCTTACGTGGATCAGCAGTACAGCCGTTTCGGCCCACCGACACCCTGACGTGGTCTATGCCTAAGGTTCCCCGGCAATGGCTCGTGTTGTTGGCGGCCGTTTTCGTGATCATCTGGGTGCCCATGCCAGGCAGGGAGACCGATCCCGAGGACCGGGTCGTGTCGATTTCGGCATCCCGGTTCAGCTTCACGCCGGGCACCGTCACCGTGAATCCGGGCGACAGGGTAACGCTGGAGGTGAGATCGACCGACGTCGTCCATGGGCTCTATCTCGACGGGTACGACATCTCTGTGACCGCGAATCCCGGGCAGGTGGCGACGCTTTCCTTCGTGGCCGACCGTCCCGGATCTTTCCGATTTCGTTGCTCCGTGCCCTGTGGCGACATTCACCCCTTCATGATCGGGAGGCTGCGGGTAGGTCCGAACCGGCTGTGGGTGCGGGCAACCGGGCTGGCATTGGCGGCGGTAGTATGGGCGTCCGTCTTTGGCATGTCTTCTGAGCGCTCGGGTAGGGTAATGCGAGCATGACGTCGCTTCCGGAGCGCGGCTTCGATCTCACCCGGGTCCGCCGGCTGGGCCCATTGTTGAGGCGCCGGTGGCCACGTTTCCTGGGCCAAGCGATCACGTTGGCCGGCCTTGTCTTCACGATTCTCGCAGGGCTGCTGGGGACGCCGGTCGGCGGGCGCAACTTTGCCATCATCTTCGTATGGATTGCCTGGTGGACAGTACTGAAGCTGGTCCTCATCCCCATCGGAGGACGGACGTGGTGCAGCATATGCCCGATCCCCGTCGTGGGGGAGTGGCTGCAGCAGGGCGGGATCACACGCCCCGGCAAGGGCGTAGGCCTCAAAGCGAGATGGCCCCGCCGGTTGCGGGGTCAATGGCTGCAACTGGGCGGGTTCGCGGCGATGGGGCTCTTCAGCGTGGTGCTGCTCACTCGCCCCGGCGCCACGGGGTGGATCTTGCTCGGCCTGCTCCTGGCGGCCACCGGCCTCGCTCTCGTCTTCGAGCGGCGAGCCTTCTGCCGCTATCTTTGCCCCATGGGTGGATATGTTGGATGGTACCAGCAGCTTGCCCCGCTGGCCGTTCGGGTCCGCAACCCCGGCGTCTGCACCGGGTGCAGCGATAAGCCCTGTCACAGTGCCTGCTCGTGGGGTCTATTCCCGGCGGTTCTCAAGGAGAGCTTTGACTGTGGGTTGTGCTTGGCCTGCGTACAGACTTGCCCCTATGACAATATGGCGCTCTGGGTGCGCCCGATGGGGTCCGAGGTAGCCGCGGGCGCTGCGGATCCCGCCGGGATCACGTCGTGGGCAACGAGACCTGCGCGGCGCCTGGATCGCGCCTGGTTCGGACTCTTCATATTGGCGTGTGCCCCTGTCTATGCCGCCGTGATGCTCGGACCCTGGGGCCACCTGACCGAGGCGGCTTACGCGATCGGCACGCCGATCTGGGGGCTCTACGCCCTCGCGTTCCTTGCCCTGACGCTGGGAATCGGCCCGGGGCTCTTCTGGTTGGCCGCACGGACGGGATGGCGTATGGCAGGGCGGCCCGGCTCGCTGAGGCGGAGCGCAATTGACCTGGCTCACGCCATGAGCCCGCTGGGGCTGGCGGCCTGGATCGCCTTCACGATGAGCTTCGCCTTTGATAGTCTGGCCTACGTATGGCCCGTCCTCTCCGACCCCCTGGGTCTAGGTTGGAACCTCCTGGGCACTGCCGGGTGGGCCTGGAAGCCGTATCTGATGTCCGTGGTGCCCCTGCTTCAGATAGCTATTCTCGTGGTTGGCTTGTTCTGGGCGGCGGTGGAGGTGCGGCGTGCCGTCTCTCCCCGCCAATCCTTGCCGGTACTGGCCTATGGCTCGGTCGTCACGGCCGGCATGCTATGGCTGCTGATTTGAACGCCGGCGTTGATCGGAGGCATCCCGACCTGCCGGCCTCGACTCCAAAGCTGGAACGTCTGGCACGCGTCGTGGTGACTGTTCTGGTCCTCGGTGCCGTCGCCATCCCGATCGGCGGTCGTTGGCTCGGGCGTGCGGGGGCCGCCGTGGAACTCCACGGGCGGATGGCCGATGAGGGAGGATGGACGCCCGATGTCCTGGAGGCGCAGGTAGGGGTGCCGCTGCAGCTCCGGCTGACCTCAGACGATGTGACACACGGGTTCGCCGTAGGGCGTCACGACAGCCCGGCAGTCGATGTCTTGCCGGGGAAGTGGACCACGACATCCCTGGTCTTCGATGAGCCCGGCACGTATACATTCTATTGCACCCGCTGGTGTGGGCCCGATCACTGGCGGATGCGGGGCACGATCGAGGTCACGGGGAGCCCCTCGTTTGCTCCGACGGGCGAGGGAGTCTCGCAGACGACCGGGACGCCTCGATACGTCCGACTGGGAATCGATCTGGACGCGCCGGTGGAGGCCGCGGTGGTGCCCGAAGCGACACCTGTGGCGCAACGCGGTGGGCAGTGGGCATCCTTGTTGCCCGGCTACGCGCTAGAGGAAGCCGCCTACTGGAGCCACAGTCCGGCGGAGCTCTGGACGCAGCTTCGCGGCGAGCCGGCGCTGCACACCCTGAGCGACATGGACGTCTGGGACGCGGTGGCGTGGATCTGGGCGCGGCAGACGACACCGGCTTCACTGGCCGAAGCAGGGCGCATCTACCGTCAAGAGGCCGCCGCAGCCCACGGCGAGACAGGGCAGGGCGATGGGGTGATGGTGCAGGGCCTGCCGCCGTATGATGCCGAAACGCTGGAGGGGGGGCAGACGGCGATGCAGCCACCCGATTTCACGGATCCGCGTCATATGTTCGGGACCAGCCCGGCGAGGCTTGAGGGCAAGATGTTACGCGGGGGGATGGGCACCGGCATGCCCTCATACGGCCAGATCTACACGGACGAACAGATCGATGGACTGGTCTCCTACATTTTCACTTTTGTAATGGATCTCGGCGGGGGTCCGGCAGCATCCCAGTGACCCGGACGCTGAGGCTTCTACAGCTATAGGAGGTTTTCGATGACGAACGACCATCAGGGGTTTGACACACTGGCTCTGCACGCGGGACATACACCGGACGAGACAGGGGCGCGGGCTGTACCTATCTGGCAGACAACGAGCTACGTTTTCAAGGATACCGAGCACGCTGCGCGTCTCTTCGCCCTGGAGGAGCCCGGCAATATCTACACGCGGATCATGAACCCAACGACCGACGTGCTCGAGAAGCGCGTCGCGGCGTTGGAGGGCGGGGTGGGCGGTCTGGCCCTTTCCAGCGGTATGGCAGCGATCACAACGGCACTGCTCACGTTGTGCGCGCAGGGCGATGAGATTGTGTCGACCACCCGTCTCTATGGTGGCACCGTCACCCTGCTCAAGGACACGCTCTCGCGCATGGGCATCAACACGGTGTGGGTGGACAGTGACGCGCCAGAGGCTTTCGCCGCCGCGATCACCAATCGCACAAAGGTGGTCTACCTGGAGACGATCGGCAATCCGAAGCTGACCATCCCCGATCTCGAGGGCATTGCGCGGGTTGCCCACGCCGCGGGGGTGCCTGTTATGATTGACAACACGACGGCTTCCCCGGCGCTTTGCCGCCCCTTCGAACACGGGGCCGACATCGTGGTGCACAGCCTGACCAAGTACCTGGGTGGGCACGGCAACTCCATCGGTGGCGCCATTGTCGATGGCGGTGGCTTCGACTGGGCGAACGGTCGTTTCCCCGACCTTGTCGAACCCGACCCGAGTTACCACGGGCTGAAGTACGTGGCGAGTTTCGGTGACCAAGCTTACATTATGCGGGCACGGGTGCGGGTACTGCGCGATATGGGGGCCTGCATCAGCCCCTTCAACTCCTTCCTGATTCTGCAGGGCATTGAGACGCTGAGCCTCCGGATGGCGCGGCATTCGGAGACCGCGCTGAAGGTGGCGCGGCTTCCTGGAGGCGCATCCCCAGCGTGGCATGGGTGCTCTATCCGGGGCTGGAAAGCCATCCGAGCCACGCACTTGCCGAACGCTATCTCCCGGACGGCGCGAGTGGCCTGCTCGGCTTCGGCGTCAAGGGTGGCACTGGCAGCGGGCCGCAGGTTCATCGAGAGCCTGAAGCTCTTCAGCCATCTGGCCAATATCGGTGATACGCGCAGCCTGGCAATCCATCCGGCCTCCACGACCCACCAGCAGTTGGACGAGGAAGCACTGCGGGCGGCAGGTGTCACCCCCGACTTCATTCGCCTCTCCATCGGCCTGGAGACGCCGGAGGACATCCTCGCCGACCTGGACCATGCGCTAGGAAGTGTTGCGCTTGAGGGCGCGGCGCCGAAGCGCACTTAGGAGGCCGGCTGTGTCTATCGACAACGTGATCGAGATCGCGGACGACTCGAAGCTGGGCGGCTCCGGTAGTGTGGGCCTCGTCGAGACCCAGACGTGGACCTTTGACGATCCGCTGCCATTGGACTGCGGGCGGGCGCCTGAGCCCGGTCACCCAGGCCTATGAGACGTACGGCACGTTGAACGGCCCGCGTGACAACGCGATCCTGATCTTCCACGCGCTCTCGGGGGATGCCCACGTGGCCGGCTACCATAGTGCCGAGGACCGCAAGCCGGGGTGGTGGGACGCGATGGTGGGGCCGGGCAAGCCTTACGACACCGACCGCTACTTCGTCGTCTGCGCCAACGTGATCGGCGGCTGCAAGGGCAGCACGGGGCCGGCAAGCATCGATCCGGGGACCGGCGAGCCCTACGGCCTGAGCTTTCCCGTGGTCACCATCGCCGACATGGTCCGGGCACAGAAGCGGCTCGTGGAGCATCTCGGCATCCGGCGGCTGCTCGCCGTCGCTGGGGGCAGCATGGGCGGCATGCTGGCGCTCGACTGGGCGGTACGGTATCCCGATGCCACGGCATCGGTGCTGGCCATCGCCACGTCTGCCCGTCTCAACGCCCAGGGAATTGCCTTCGACGAGGTCGGACGGCAAGCGATCATGGCCGATCCCGAATGGCGGCACGGTGATTACTACGATCAGGCGCCGCCCTCGGCCGGGCTTGCCATCGCCCGGATGGTCGGCCACATCACCTATCTCTCTGATGAGCAGATGCGCTCCAAGTTCGGGCGCCGCCTGCAGACGCGGGAGTCCTTCGGCTACGACTTCGAGACCGAGTTCCAGGTCGAGAGCTATCTCAAGTACCAGGGCGACGCTTTCGTCCGGCGGTTCGATGCGAATTCCTACCTGTATATCACCAAAGCCATCGATTACTTCGATCTGGCCAACGGCCACCGATCTCTGGTTGAGGCGTTCAAGCATGTGCGATCCGAGTTCCTCGTCGTTTCCTTCAGCAGTGACTGGCTCTTCCCTACCCTAGCGTCGAAAGAGATGGTCAAGGCGTTGCAGGCGAACGGCGTGCCGACCACGTTCCTGGAGATACAGAATCCCTACGGCCACGACGCGTTTCTGCTGCCCAATGACCAGTTGTGGACGACGGTACAGAGCTTCCTGGCCAACGTGCACCGCAAGGTGCGGGAGGGCGAGTTGTGAGCGGATCGTCGAAAATAGGGGCGCAGCCCTACCAGCGCCGCCCGGATCACGATTTGATCGCATCCCTGGTTCCCGATGAGGCGCGCGTGTTGGACTTGGGATGCGGCAATGGCCAACTGCTGGCCAAGCTGGCAGAGGGCAAGAACTGTGTGGGGCGCGGGATCGAGATCGACGACGAGGCCGTGTTGGCCTGCATCCGCCTCGGCGTAGCGGTGTACCACGGTGACATGCTGGAGGGTATGGGTAACTACGACACGCACGCCTTTGACGTCGTGATCCTGAGCCAGACGCTTCAACAGACGTCCGATCCCGTGCGCGTGATCCAGGAGATGCTGCGCGTGGGCAAGGCGGCGATTATCAGCTTTCCTAACTTCGCGTACTGGCGTGTGCGACTGCAGTTACTCGTCAACGGACGTATGCCCAAGACCCCTCTCTTGCCCTACGAGTGGTACGATACGCCCAACGTCCACCTGTGCTCCGTACGGGACTTCAGACTGCTCTGTCAGAAGCTCGGACTGGAGCGTATGCGCGAGATCTTCCTTGCTCCACCGGCGCGGCAGATCGGCGCGTGGAGGGCCAATCTGCGGGCCGGCCTGGCCGTCTTTCAGGTCCGGCTTGGCGAACCTCCTGCCGGAACCGTTGGGCCGCAACCAGCGGGTCCGGATAACTGATGAGTGTAACGAAAGTTTGCCCATTGGGAGGACGGATGATGAGAATCGCAACCGATATGACGAAGTTAGTGGGAAATACACCTCTGGTTCGACTGAACAGGGTGACCGGTGGCGCGGTCGCCGA
This sequence comes from uncultured Chloroflexia bacterium, assembly GCA_963775195.1. Classification (GTDB taxonomy): domain Bacteria; phylum Chloroflexota; class Anaerolineae; order B4-G1; family SLSP01; genus PWVB01. The sequence continues at coordinate 949,541 of CAVZIC010000005.1, read as the reverse complement.
AGTCGTAGCCAAACTGGAGTTTTTCAATCCATTGAGCAGTGTCAAGGACCGGATCGGCGTCAGCATGATCCGACGCAGCAGAACGCGAGGGGCGCATCGGTCGGGGCACGCTCATCATCGAACCGACCAGCGGGAATACCGGCATCGCCCTGGCGTTCGTCTGCGCTGCACGTGGCTACAAGTTAGTCCTGACAATGCCGGACACGATGAGCATAGAGCGGCGCAAGCTGCTGAAGGCGCTGGGCGCCGAACTGGTGTTGACGCCGGGGGCGGGTGGAATGAAAGGCGCGATCGACAGGGCCGCTGAGTTGGCCGATGAGAGGCCCGACGCCTTCGTTTTGCAGCAGTTTGAGAATCCGGCCAACCCACAGATCCACCGCGAGACCACGGCGCTGGAAATCTGGCGCGATACGGATGGCCAGGTGGACATCCTGGTCGCGGGTGTGGGCACCGGTGGCACCATCACCGGAGTCGCCGAGACGCTCAAGGCGAAGAAGCCGGGGTTCCGGGCCATCGCCGTTGAGCCGACCGAGTCCCCGGTCCTGGCCGGTGGGGCGCCGGGCGGTCACAAGATTCAGGGCATCGGCGCCGGGTTTGTGCCGGCGGTACTGAACACGGATATCATCGACGAAGTCTTCCACGTTACCGGAGACGAGGCGATAGCGATGGGACGTCGGCTAACGAGGGAAGAGGGGATCCTGGCCGGGATCAGCTCGGGCGCTGCAGTGTACGCGGCGGTCCAGGTCGCTCGGCGGTCGGAAAACACCGGTAAGCTGATCGCCGTGATCCTGCCCGATACCGGTGAACGGTACCTGAGCACGCGGCTTTTCGATGCGGACTGATGATGGATACCTTGATTGACAAGCGTACGCGGCTGAACGACCAACTACGCGAGCTTGGCAGCGTGGTGGTGGCCTTCTCCGGGGGAGTGGACGGCTCGTACGATCTCGAGGGATTCCGCAGCGGCAGTATGAACGAGGTCTTGGCAGGCGAGACGCTCGTCGCTGCGGGGACCTCTCAGGCTTGAGAGCTTGTGCTGCTTCGCCGGCAGGCGGAACGCGAAGGGGGACGACTTGCAGATGCCCGACCTGACTCGCTACTCTCGCCAGATCCTGCTGTCTGAGATCGGCGTTGAGGGGCAGGAGCGGCTGCTGCGCTCGCGCGTCGTCGTGATCGGTGTGGGGGCGCTCGGCACGGCGCTGGCCTCGGGCGTCGTAAGGGCCGGGGTGGGCTATGTGCGCCTGGTGGATCGCGACTACATCGAGGAACACAACCTGCAGCGACAGGCGCTCTTCGACGAGGATGACATCGCCGCTAACCTTCCGAAAGCCGTGGCGGCATCGAGGAAGCTGCAGCGCGTGAACCGCCAGGTGACGGTGGAGCCAGTTGTGGCAGACGTCGACTTTCACAACGTGGAGGCATTGGTCGCCGACTGCGACCTCGTGCTCGATGGCGGCGACAACTTTGAGGTCCGGATGTTGGTGAACGATGCCTGTCTCAAGCACCGGCGTCCCTGGATCTATGGCGCGGCGATCGGTATGTATGGGATGACGGCGCCTTTCGTGCCGGGAGAGGGGCCGTGCTTCCGCTGCATGGTCGGTGACCTGCCCGCCCCCGGCACGACCGACACCTGTGATATGGTGGGGGTGCTGGGAACGGTTCCGCAGCTCATCGCAGCGCTCCAGGTGACCGAAGCTCTCAAGCTGCTCACCGGTCACTGCGACGCCCTGTGCCGCGATCTGCGCTACGTCGACGTGTGGCGAGGGATCGTCGAGCGTATCGGCTTGGCCAAGGGCGAGGCTCCCTGTCCGGCGTGTGACGAGCACCGTTACGACTTCCTGGAGGGGCGTCAAGGGACGGCCAGTGCTGCGCTCTGTGGTCAGTGTGTTTTGTGATGGTGGGCGTGCTGATGGGCTCCGGCGTTCTCCGGCTGGAGATACTGCTCCGGATTTCGCTCAAACGAGACCTTGCAGCCCGGGGAGCAGAAGTAGTACGTCTCACCTTTGTACGTCGTCTTTGCCGGCGCGGTATCCGGATCCACCATCATCCCACAAACGATATCCTTGACCTGCTGTGCCATATAGGCCTCCTAATTCTGACCCTGCAATGAACCCAAACCCTTGCATGGTTGATCTTAGGATAGCACCAGGTCACGGGTCGTCGAAGGGTTGTTCAGCGGTCGAGGTACTAGGCCATTTGGCGGACCCGCAAGACCGCCATAGTGGCCAAGGGGGTGCGGACCGGCAGCTCGCGACCGATCGGTTGCCAGGCTGTCGTGAGTGGTTACACTGCTGAGACTGTGCAATTGGACTATGAAGGCTTGTGTTCTGTGTGATTCCTTAGGTAGCGCGAGACGAGGTGACGATGTACAAGAGCATTCGCGACTTTGGTGTCTTGGCGGAGAACTCGGCGGCGGATAATCGTGAAGCGCTCCAGGCAGCCATCGACTGGGCTTCACCGCGTGGCGCGGCGCTGTTCATCGAACCTACCGAGGAGCCCTACCCGGTGGAAGGCGGTGTGATATTGCGCCAGAATGCCTCGCTGATCGGCGTGCACGGCCCCGTGGGACGTGGTACCCGTCACCCGCATAGGCCACAGCCCGTCGGCAGCGTCTTTGCGATCGAGGATGAGTCCAGACCCTTTCTGACCGTGGAACACGCGACCCAGGTCCGAGGAATCCAGTTCTGGTATCCAAGACAGACCGCGGACGATGCTGCGAAGATCATCGCCTATCCACCTACTATTCAGGCCTCTCAAGTCAGTGGTGCCCAGGGCGTGACGCTGTCAGGTCTCACCTTCTATGGGGAGTTTATGGCGATGGATTTCAGAGCGCAACGAGGCCGGATTGTCGAGCAGATACTGATCGAGCACTGCTACGGCTATCCACTCAGCGGCACCTTCGTCGCGATTGACTACTGCTATGACATCCCTCGGATCTTGCATTGCCACATCAATCCCGCGAACCGGCGGTTTATCGATGGCGGACATAAGAAGGCCGTGATCGATGCCGTGATGGCCAGGAAGACGTTCAGCTACATCATTGACCACACCGACAATGCCCAGCTTATGGATCTCTTCACCTTTGGTACGTGGGGCGGTGTTTATCTGGGTGCGGCGACCTATGGCCAGTTGACCAACTTCAACCTGGACTGTGTCTGTGTAGGGATCCACAAGTTGGGCGACAACGACTTCAACCGCAACTGGCAGATCGGTCAGGGCTCGATCATCGCCAACGCCGGTGCCCCACTGGAGGATATCCATCCCTTCATCATTGAGGGGCGGGGACACACGGCGATCTCGAATGTAGAGTGTTTCTCGGGTGGGAACGGCGCCCTGACCACAGTTGGACAGTCACAGGACTTCGTGCTGGTGCGAGGCGATGAGCCCCTCACAGTCAGCCTCTTTGGCGCACGCATGCGCAACTACGTGGCAGATGACCCGATCACCGTGCAGAATCCCAAAGCTATCGTCCAGGCGGTCGCCTGTATCGACAAGAACGGGATGCCGTATGCTATGGGCCCCGTGCCTGCGAATGCGACGGCGGCGGGGTGACAGTCGATAGACGAACTCGGTAGCGCGAATGCCCCGGTGGCGCTTGCGCCGGTCTCCGTAGCAGGGGCCGACGACAGGGAGGTGCAACCTGGCAACGCTTTTCATCTTCTCTTCATCTTCGGCGGCTATACTCCTGCAAAGTATAGGAGGAATAGCGCATGCGCGCACTGATTGTGGAAGATGAACGCAAGATCTCGTCCTACGTCAAGCGGGGTCTTGAAGAACAGGGGTATGCCGTCGACGTTGCATATGATGGCCGAGAGGCCTTGGACTGGGTCGATGTAGCCACGTTTGACGTAGTCATCCTGGATATTATGCTGCCGGAACTGGATGGCGTGGCCGTTTGTCGCACGTTGCGAGAGCGTGGCCTGCCCGCCCCCATCCTCATGCTCACGGCGCGCGATGCGGTCGACGATCGTGTGACGGGGTTGGACGCAGGAGCCGATGATTACCTCACCAAGCCCTTTGCCTTCAAGGAGCTGCTGGCACGGCTGCGTGCCCTCACGCGCCGCGCTACGCAACCTAAGGATGTAGTGCTCCAGATTGCAGATCTGACCCTGGACACCCTCACGCATCAGGTGCAGCGGGGTGGCCAGCGCATCGACCTCACGGCGAAAGAACATGCTGTCCTGGAGTGCCTGATGCGCGAACCGGGGCGCGTGCTCAGCCGCACGATGATCGCCGAGCACGTCTGGAACTACGACGTCTTTAACCAGTCCAATGTGGTGGACGTCTACATCCGCAACCTACGGCGCAAACTGGATGACGACTTCGACCCCAAGCTCATCCACACCGAGCGCGGCGCGGGATATCGCCTCGACGTTGAGGTATAGCGCCGGGCCATGACTCTACGCGCGCGGTTCGCTATATGGGTCGCGGGGTTATTAGTTGTCGTGATGGTCATATTCGGCGGGCTCGTCTACTCCAGCCTTGCTCGCGGGCTGTATGCGTCGATCGATGACAGCCTGCAGCTCAGCGCTGTTCAGGCCATCGCGACCATCAACTCGGAAAATGGTCGCGTTGAGATCTCCGACGGCGGCCTGGACGTCGTCACTGCCGGGCTCGACCTGAGCGATCGTGGGTTAACGGTGCGTGCTTTCGATCCCCAGGGTAACCTCATAGATGCGTTTGGTCCCTACGGTTCGATCCCGTTACGAGCTGCAGATCTGGCATCAGCTCGCCTGCAGAGGTCCGGCTTCATCACGCTGGTTAAGGCTGAAGACGCCGAGACCCTCCGCCTCTACACGACCCCAATCGTGGAGAACGGGCAGGTCACCGGGATCCTCCAGGTCGTGCAGAATCTCAACGACGTGGTAGAGACGTTAGCTCGACTACGCACGGCCCTCTTCATCGGCGCACCTATTGTGGCTATCGTTGCCGCATTGGGCGGGTACGTCCTGGCGACTAAGGCGTTGGCGCCGATCGACATCATCACCCGCACTGCGGATCACATCTCGTCGCAGGACCTCTCCGCACGGCTCAATCTGCCGAACACCCATGACGAGGTCGGGCGGCTTGCCGCCACCTTTGACAAGATGCTTGCGCGACTGGACGAATCCTTCCGCCGGGAGCGTCGCTTCGTCGCCGACGCCTCCCACGAGCTTCGCACGCCACTAGCTGCAATGCAGGCCATTCTCAGCGTCATGCGTGAGGAGCGCCGCACCGCCGACGAGTATGAGCAGACGTTGGCCGACCTGGCCGAAGAGGCAGATCGTCTCCGCACATTGGTCGAAGATCTACTATCCTTGGCACGCAGTGACGGACAGGGAGCGCTTGCTCACGAACGTGTCGAGCTTACGCCCTTGCTGGACAGCGTGACCGAGGCTCTACGCCCTCTGGTCGAGAACAAGGGGCTGACACTGAGGGGCGAGATTGACCCGGGCCTGGTGATTCAGGGAGATGAAGATGCTTTGATCCGGGTGTTCGTGAACCTGCTGGACAACGCGGTCAAGTACACGGACCACGGCGAGATCGCCGTAGGTGCGCATCACTATGGCGCCGTAACGCAGGTAGCCGTTTCCGACACAGGCGTCGGTATCCCGGCTGAGCACCTCCCCCACATCTTCGAGCGATTCTACCGGGTCGACGCCTCACGTTCCGGCAACGGGGTCGGTCTGGGCCTGGCCATTGCGCAAGACATTGTTCGGGCTCACGGCGGCACCATCGGGGTCCGCAGTGAGCCGGGAGCCGGCACGGTATTCACCGTCAGTCTCCCCACAACATGAAGGATTCTTCACGATCGTTTCATGCTCCTTTCATCTCGCCCCATTAGTATAGAAGCAACGACGGGGTAATCAGCGAACCACCTCGTCGAATCCTATACTTAGTTGGAAGGAGTCTCAAAATGAAACTGAACCGCTTTGTGGCAATGGCTGCACTGACTCTTCTGGTCGTTGGCGCTATGGGCGTCGTCACCGTCCGTACCTTCGCGCAGTCGCCGACGCCCCCTGCAACCCAGGGCCAGGTTCCCGCCGCTCAGGACGATGAGGCGGATGCTGCGACCCAGGGTCCGGACACTGATACTCAGGACGTGCAGGAGGGTCCACAGAATGGCCCCGATACCGGGACCGATGCCGAGGCCGAGGGTAGCTCCGATGGACAGGATGCCGCGCCTCTGGGCACCCCCGCGATCACGGCGGATGTAGCTCAGGCAACGGCCGAGAAGTACCTCAATGCCGGCACGGCCAGCCAGGTCGAGTTGGATGACGAGAATGGTCAGTTGGTCTACAGTGTCGAGATCAACGGTACCGACGTGAAGGTCGATGCAATGACCGGTTCCGTACTGGGCGCCGAGAGTGGCGCTGACTAACTCCCGTTAGCTGCGGATACGCCAACCGCGCCCCCAGATGAGTCTGGGGGCGCGGTTGCGTGTTATGAGAGATCACGCTTCACGTTGAGTCCTCATAGACGACGTGCCCTTCCTGGAGTCTGCGATGAATTCCCCGATCCACTTCAACTGAGATTTACCTGGGTGGTTTACAGTGGCTCCGTATTCAGAATAGGCCTGCCCTTAGGACAGGAAGGGAGAAACAAATAGATCTATGGGGAATCCAGCTATCGAAACCCACGAGTTGACGCGATGTTACGGCGATATCATTGCCCTTGACCACCTCAGCCTGACCATCCCTCAGGGAGAGATCTTCGGCTTTCTGGGACACAATGGCGCGGGCAAGACGACAACCGTCAATCTGCTGACGACGTTGATCTTGCCAACCTCAGGAAAGGCTGAGGTCGGCGGTCACGATATCGTCCGTGACAACCTGGCCGTGCGGCGGTGCATCGGATATGTGCCCGAGAATGTGCGTCTCTACAATGACCTGTCGGTCGAGGAGAACCTCGCCTTTTTCGCGACCCTCTCGGGGGTTGAGAATGTGCCGAGGCGTATCACGGAAGTTCTGGCCCTCCTCGGACGCCTGACGTGGCGCGACAGCCGGGTAGGAGGTTTTTCCAAGGGAATGCGGCAGCGCATCGGTATCGCCCAGGCGCTGTTGCACAGGCCTGATGTGCTGTTCATGGATGAGCCTTCCTCAGGGCTGGATCCCGAGGGCGCGCACGAGATCGAAGATCTGATCGTGCGACTCAATCAGGAGTTCGGCATCACCATCTTTATGAACACGCACCAACTCGACCGGGTGACCCGAATGTGTACGAGTATTGGGATACTGAACCATGGCCGACTGGTGGTCTCGGATTCGCTGAACAACATCGTGTCCCGCTTCGCTGATGATCGTTCACTGGAGGAGATCTACCTGCACTTCGAGCATAACGGCTGGACCACGGAGACAGGGGACACGGCATGAACGCGACTCTGACCATTGCTGCAAAGGAAGTCCGGACCGCGTTCAGAAACCGAATGTTCGTCACGATCACACTGCTGTTCTTGGCCCTCTCGATGCTGTCCGTATACATCGGCAGCACGACCAAGCGCGCGGAAATCCGGCTTTACCACGAGACGGTCGCTATGCTCAAGGCTCAGGGAGCCAAGGCACTTCCGGAAGCGCCGGAGATTCACACGTTGACGATTTTGTCGAACCTGACGGAATACGTCGCCATCGTGGGCGCGATCCTCGCGGTAGTCCTGGGCTACAACACTCTCATCGAGGAGAAGGAAACGGGCGGCCTCAGGCTGATCCTCTCGCGACCCGTGTACCGTGACAGCTTGCTCACCGGCAAACTCCTGGGCAATGGGGCGATCATCGCCGTCCTGCTAGCTGCCGTCCTGGTGGCAAACCTGATCCTGCTCGTCGCCATCCGTGGTGTCTGGCCGACCGCGGGCGAGGTCGCACGTCTGGCCGCCTTCGTGGGAATCGCCTCTGTCTACATGGGCGTCTTTCTCGCGGTTTCGACCCTGCTCAGTATCAATATGAAGAGCAGCACCAGCGTTTTTCTCGTGTCTCTGGTCCTCTGGATGACGGTGAGTTTCGTGATTCCGCAGATGGCTGAGACCCAGATGCTGAATAGCACCGTCGTCAACAGCGTCAGCGGCACGACCAGCCAGATCCCACAGGACACATTCGTATCACGGGCTCTTGATTCTCTGTCACCCACGTGGCACCTGCGTACGATTGGCAATCAGCTGCTGGAGGTGTCGCCCGGCAGTGCCACACTAAGTCCCGGCGCCCTTGTGACTCGTAGCCTGACGTCGCTCTTGGTCCTGCTGGTGCCGGTCATCGCCGCCGTAGCCGCAGCCTATGCTACCTTCTTGCGCAGCGAAGCGCTGACATTGGAATAGGCGAACACCGTGAAATACGTAATCGCTGCAGTAACGGTCATCGTTTTCCTGGCGGTGTTGAGCCCCAACTGCGTCGCAGCCGACGCCATCACGCCGGCGCAGACGGTGCAGGCTGGTGGTGTGGGCCAATACTTGGTGGAGCTGGCTAATGAAACTCCGGATAGCCATACGTACCGGTTGGCCGCCCGCGGGTTGCCGGATGGCCTGGCTCTGACCTTCTTACAGACGGGCCCGGCTATCGACGCTGGTGACGCTGGCGCCGCACACGTATAGCCTAGTGACCCTCCGAGTGGACGTCCCGTCGGACACAGGTGTGGGGCGGTACGTGGGCGCCGTGATGGCTACACGTGACGATGGCGAGGAGTTGATCATCCCTATTGTCCTAAACGTAGAAAACACCTACGCCGTCGAGATCGTCAGCCAGGAACATGAACGTGACGACCTTCCGGGGGCAGACGTTCTCCTTTGACGTGACCGCGGCGAATACCGGTGCGGCAACCTTGACGGACGTCAGTCTTGCTGTGGATGCTCCGGCAACGTGGGACGTGCAGGTCGATCCCGCGACGGTTAGCAGCCTTGAGCCCGGTGCCGAGGCGACATACCACGCAAGCGTCACGGTCCCCACCTCGCAGACCGCGATGGACCAACCCGTGCCTCTGTCGATGCACAGCGACCAGGTCGATGGTGCGCAGAGTTCGCTGAGCGTCCGCGTTCAGAACAATCCCCGCTATCTCGCGGTCGCAGGAGGCATCGTCGCGATCGGCATCGCTGGTGTGGTGTTCTACTTCCGCGTCAGCGGGCGCCGGTAATCGGAACTGAGGAGATCAAGAATGAATACTGCTGCTCCAATCACTCGTCCCAGCGTCGCACGCCAGCTATGGGCGCTGGCAAAGAAGGAGTTCACCGACGCCTTCCGCAACCGGCTGTTTGTGGTGTCCCTCGTGATGCTCCTGGCTCTTTCCTTGACCGCCATCGGGCTCGGCGCGATCATGGTCCACAACCGCATCGCTGAGTACAATCAGTCGGTTCAGGTCCTTCGCGACTTGGGACGGACCGATATTCCTCCGATGCCGCCTCTTAACCCCATTGCCGTGTCCAAGAACTTCATCAACTACCTGGCAATGGTCGGTGCCTTGTTGGCGATGATCCTCGGGTTCACGACGATCCAGAAAGAACGCCGAGGCGGCACCCTGCAGTTGGTTCTGTCGCGCCCGGTCTACCGAGACCAGTTTCTGACCGGCAAGCTGTTGGGCAATGCGCTGTTGTTGCTTTCCCTCATGGCGACGGTCGGGGTGGTCACCGTACTGGCGTTGGGCACGATCGGCAGCGTTCGCCTGACCGTGGATCAGATCGTCAAGGTGGGGCTCACTATGGTGATGTCTTGGCTGTACATGTCGGTCTTCTTCCTCTTGGCGATGTGCTTCGCCATCTGGCTGCCAAATGCCAACCATGCGCTGCTGTTGACGATCATCGTATGGCTCGTGTTCGCGTTCATCTTTCCCCAGATCGGCGACACGATGGACCTCGACAACCAGCTTCCGGGTGGCTTCTTCGCTTCCATGGGGATGAACAGAGCGCAGGAAACCGCTGCGCTGCAGCAGTTCAAATGGTATGAGACGATCCGTAACGGCGTGGAGGAGCTTTCTCCCACCAAGCACTACGAGCGGATCAGCTTCGCTCTTCTGGGCATCAAGACCCAGTTTGCCAACAATACCTGGCAAGAGGTACTTCACCTTAAGGCGATCAACGTGATCGGCTTACTTGTACCCAACGTCCTTCTTCTGGGCGCTTCCTACGTGGTATTCCTGCGGCAGGAAAGTTAACGTGTTTGCATATTCGGATATGACATGAAAGGAACAGAAATGCACAAGCGGATTTCCATCTTGGTCGGTCTCATCGCGTCACTTCTCTTACTGGCAGCCTGCGGGCCTGCTGTCGCCGGCACAGTGCAGCCTACTACGTCCAGCCCCGGCGTCGCCGCGACGGCATCCGGGCCGGACGCTGATGGAGATGGCATCCCCGACAGTGCTGAGGCAGTGTTAGGGACGGATCCCCAGAACGCTGACACGGATGGGGACGGGCAGAGTGATCTCGCCGACCCCGCTCCCCTAAGTGCGGACAATCCAATCCAGGAAAGCAGCTCGACGCAGGGTTTCACGATCGACAGCCTCATGGTCGAGAACAACGTGGATGCTAACGGCGTTGCTGTGCCCGACCATCTGGAATTGACCGTGTCGAATATCAGTGGCAAGGAACTCCGTGGTTTCGAGACCTACACTACGCTGACGGACACCACAACCGGCGACGTACAGAGCTTCTACAGGTCACTGCCTGATCTGACGCTGGCTGCAGGGGCAACCACACACCTCCACTTCGACGTCTCCGGCGCCCCGGGGCACTTCAGGGCCGACCCCAACAGTATGTTCTACACCGGACAGAACGCCTTGACCGTAGCCGTGGTGCTGCACGCACAGGGGTTCGCGACCCAGAGCGCCAGCGTCGCCAAAGACGCGCCGGGAGCCGAGGCTGGGGGCGACTAACCGGGTTGGCCGATCATTCACAACGTGGGACGATGCATGCTGGCGGGCGAAAGACCCGCCAGCATGCGTTTTTCGGGTAGGGGAGAGAGATGCGAATACTCGTCGTTGAGGACGAAGTCCGGATGGCAGCGCTGATCCGGCAAGGGCTTGAGGAGGAAGGCTATGCTGTGGACGTCGTCGGTGACGGCAGCGAGGTGTTGGATTGGGTGCGAAGTGCTGACTATGACGTCGTCTTGCTGGACATCATGTTGCCCGGTCTGAACGGCATCGAAGTCTGCCGTCTACTGCGTGCCGGGAACTACACAATGCCCATCCTGATGCTGACCGCACGCGACGCAACTTCGGACAAGGTGAGAGGGTTGGACAGTGGTGCTGATGATTACCTGGTCAAACCCTTCGCCATTGAGGAACTCACGGCGCGCCTGCGGGCCCTGACCCGACGCGAGGGCCCCACCCGGACGCCTCAGCTCCGGGTGCGCGACCTGGTTCTGGACACGGCGACCAAGCTGGCCCAGCGCCGCGGGGTCAGCATCAAGTTGACCGCGAAGGAGTACGCGGTACTCGAGACGCTGATGCGGCATCCCGGCCAGGTTCTCTCGCGTGACCAGATCATCGACCACGTCTGGGACGTCGATTTTAGTGCCGAGTCGAAGCTGGTCGAGGTCTATATCTACTCGCTTCGCAAGAAGATCGACGATGGGCATGACGACAAGCTGATCCAAACGGTGCGCGGACTGGGTTACACGATTGAGGGTTGTGAGAGTGCTGAATAGCCTGCGCGCCCGACTGGTTTTGTGGATGGTGGCGCTGGAGGCGCTGTTGTTGGTAGTGCTGGCGGGAGTCTCGTTGGTGAGTATGCGCAACATCCAGAACCGCCAGATCGATCAGACGCTCCGCCTTAGCGCGGCCGAACTCAATGCCGTCGTGGACGTTCGTGGGACCGCCTTCGATATCCCACAGCAGGACAGCGCTGTGTTGAGAGAACGAGGGATATCCGCCTGGGTCCTGACACCCCAGGGCCAGGTGGCGGTCACCGTGAACGACGGTGAGTCTATGACCCTACCTGCTGATCTACCTGCTTCCGGTCACTATCTTGATGGTCAGGCGGATGGTGGGGAAGCGGTGCGGCTCTACCGAGCCCCACTGACGGAAGGGCAGCAGACGCTCGGGACGATGGTGTTGGCGCTGTCAAAAGCCCCCGTTCGGGCTGCCAGCCGGCAGGTCCTCGTCAGCCTGGGGATAGCGATTCCCTTCGTTCTGGTGCTTTCGGCCTGCGGGGGGCTGTTCCTGGCGGGCCGCGCCCTATCTCCAGTATCGGACATCACCCGGACCGCCCAGCAGATCAGCGCGGCAGACCTCGGACAACGGCTCGACATCGATCTGCCCGATGACGAGATCGGACAGTTGGCCCGGACGTTCAATGCGATGCTTGAGCGCCTGGATGAAGCCTTCCGGCGGGAGCGCCAGTTCACGGCCGACGCCTCTCACGAGCTACGCACGCCGCTGGGGATGATGAAGACACAGATCAGCCTGGCACGGTCGAGGCCGCGCCAGGCTGACGAGTTACTCGGGATGATGATCGAACTGGAGGGGGACGTCGATCGTATGACCCAATTGGTCGAGACGATGCTGAACCTGGCGCGTGTCGAGCAGTCTGGGCCGAGCGGTCTTGATACCGTCGACCTCAACGCGTTGCTGCAGTCCGTCGTCACCGAATTGCGGCGGCGTGCCGTAGAACAGCACGTGGATCTGTCCTTTGCCGCCCCTGCCAACGCCGATCTACGGACACGCGGTGACTGGGATCGCTTGCGACAGGTCTTCGCAAACCTGATCGAGAACGGACTCAAGTACACCCCGGCGGGGGGCACGATCAGAGTGGACATTCGACGTAACTGGGAGGCAGTTGTGATCACCATTGCCGACACAGGCATGGGTATCCCTGCAGAGCATCTTCCCCACGTGTTTGAGCGTTTCTATCGGGTCGATGATTCTCGGTCCCGCGCCGATGGTGGGTTCGGGCTGGGCCTGGCCATTTCCCGCGCCATCATTCAAGTGCACCAAGGGCGCATCGACGTCGCCAGCACCCCCGGGCAAGGTACGGTTTTCACCGTCACCTTGCCCGGGCTGCGGCTTGGTTAGTTGGCTCTTTGAAGCAGTGCTACGCCTGTGGTATCTCCACCATGACTCGCATACCCCAGCGGAGCGCGGGGGGCACCTGCTGCAGCGCGACGGTCACGGGGTAGGTGACGTCGCCCTGATAGTCGATGCTCTGACCCTTGATCTGCACGATCTGCCCGTCGATGACCTGGTCGGGCAGGGCATCCGCGGTGACCCGGACGCTTTGTCCCACGGATAGCTTCGCAACGTCGAGCTCGGTGAGATTGAGGGTGACGACCTGGAGCCGGTCGAGCGCGGCGATCACCACCAGGGGCTGCCCGGGTGCCACCGACTGGCCGGCCTCCACGTTCATCTGGGTGACGGTGCCGTCAAAGGGGGCGCGAAGCTGGGTGCGATCGAGGGCGACCTGTGCCGCTGCCAGCGCTGCCTCAGCCCGAGCGACCTCGGCCTGCGCTGCAGCGACCTCGCCGTCGGTCGGCGGGGCGGTCAATAGGGCCAGCTCGGCCTTCGCGGCGGTCACACGTGCCTGGGCGGCCAGGATGCCGGCGTTCACCCCGCGAAGCTGGGCCGCCAAGCTCTCCTGGGACGCTGACAGGCGGTCCTGGGCTGCCTGTGTCCTGATGTTGAGCAGGCTGATCTGCTTGAGGACGTCCTGATCGTCGGTGTTACCGGCGCTGATGACGGCCTGTTGGTAGGCCGACTTAGCCTCCTCGAGCTGGGCCTGAAGGCCCGCCGTCTGGTTGTCGGCCCCGGACTGGAGCTGATCGCGCAGGTCGATCGCCTGCTGCAGGTCGCCCTGGGCGGCCCGCACCTTGGCCTGGGCGCCGTCGATGTACGCCGGCTGCGGGTCGGCCTGTATGACGGCAAGCCTGGCCTTGGCGGTGGCCACGGCAGCCGCTGCGGCCTGCACGTTCAGTTCCGCGGCGGTGCTGTCGAGCTTCACCAGCACATCTCCCTTTTTCACCACGTCACCGGTCGTTCGAGCGACGCCGGCTACTCGACCACCGGCCAACAGGCTCAGAGCGCTCCAGTGTTCCGGTTCCATCGTTCCATCGGCGATGATCGGCGTCGAGGCCGGCGCATTGTTGGCCGGCGCCTCAGCCTGAAGCGCCGCCGTGATATCACCGTTGCCGGCGCCTTGGTCGATGCCGATCTCGGCCGTCATTCCCCAACGGAGCCACGTAGGGGCATCGACGTCGATCAGGGCGGTGAAGATCACGTCGCCAAGGTAGTCATTGCCCTGGGGATCTATCCGGCTGACCACGCCCTGGATCGGCTGATCCGGCATCGCGTCCATCACCACCATCACGTTCTGGCCTACGGCCATATTCACGACGTCCAATTCCGTCAGGTCGGTGGTCTTGATTTGCAGGTGGTCCAGGGTCGCCACGGTCACCAGCAGATCACCCGCGGCAGCCGTGTCGCCGGGCTTTACCGTAACATCGGTCACCGTGCCATCAAAGGGGGCTTTGAAGACCGTGTAGTCCAGCGCACCCTGTGCCTGGGCCACGCCGGCCTGGGCGCCGGCGACGTTGCTCTGCGCGAGTGCCAACGACTCCGCGCTGCTCCCCGCGTCTGCCTGATCCAACTGCGCCTGCACCGCATCGCTCTGACCTGCAGCCGATTGTACCGCGGCCTGCGCTGTGCTGCTCTCCAGCGGGGGGAGTGCCTGCGCCGCGTCATACTGGGCGCGCGCCGCCTGCATGGCCGCGTACGCGGCCTCCATCTGCGCGCGCGTGATCTCCTCGTAGGTGCCCAAGGTGGGACAGACGTTCCGGCTGCTGCCGTCGGGCAGATTCACGGTGTAGCATTTCATCATATCGTCGTGGGTCTCGTTGGCCTGCTTGTGGTCGAGCTCGGCCTGCATCATCGCCGCCTGGGCGTCAAGGACGTCCGCGGCGCTGCCACCGGCGTTCTGCTCGTCGCGCTGCGCGGCCGCCTGGGCAACGCCCGCGGCGGCGGCATCCGCCTGTGCCTGTAGGACGGCGATCTGCTCGGGCCGCACACCTGCTTCAGTCAATGCCAACTGGGCCTGGGCCGCGGCGAGCGCGGCCTGGGCTTGCTGCACCGATAGGTCGACGTCCGTGGTATCGAGCCGGACGAGCACCGTACCCGAGCTGACGCGCTCGCCCTCGGATACCGGCACTGCTGCCACTGTTCCCCCGCTGATCGCACTGAGCGTGACCGATCGTGCCGGCACCACCGTGCCCTTGATACTTATCGTGTCGGCGTTATTGCTCTCGACGGTGGGAATCGTGGTGTCCACCGTAGGCGAGGGTGTGGCACTTGGCCGGCCACATCCCACGAGCCATAACGCTATCACCAGGACACCGATTATTCCTCTGTACTTCTTCATACGACTGTACTTATCCTCCAACGAACCTCGAAGCCGGCTATTCGTAAGCCAGGACTTCGCGAATTGTCAATCTCGATGCGTTGCGCGCAGGGAGCACGCTCGCGGCAACCGATAGCAGCGCGACCACGCCCAGCCAGATAGCGAAGCCCTGCGCCGTAAAGACGAAAGGTGCGGGGGCATTGAAGATCGCAAGGCTGATCACGCTTGAGAGCAGACCACTGATCGGAAACGAGAGAATGCCGCCAACCAGGTAGCTAATCAGGCCGATCACCAGACCCTCGACGATCACCAACCTCGCGATGATCCGGTCGTGGGCACCTATCGCGCGCATCACGCCGATCTCGCGCGTGCGCTCCATCACGTTCATACTCATCGTTCCGGTCAGGCCGATACTGCCCACGATGGCCGTCATCACGGCCATCATCAGCATCACGGCGGTGAGGAGGCCCAGCATATCGGTGACCGAGGCGTTGATCGCCTTTCCGGCTTGCGTCGTGACACCCTCGAAGCCCAGATCGCGGAAGCGCACGTTGAGCCGGTCCGCTACCGCCTTCTGGTAGGCGAGCGTGTGCTCGGTGGTGACGATACGGTAGCTCGAGGCGTGCTGGGTGGCCTTGAGCAGGCCGGCGACGTAGTCGCGATTGGCATAGGCGACGAGCTGATCGAGCCCGGTGTACTTGAAGATACCGACGATGGTCCAATCCTGCTCGCGTCCGGCAAGCTTCAGTCGCAGCGTATCGCCGGGCTTGATATCCGGGTATTCGTCCCAAAATGCCTCGTTGATCGTCACCGCGTTCTGGTCGCCGGGGACGAGCCAGCGCCCCGCAAGCAGCGTCGGGTCCACCAGGGCGGTGTCCGCGGGCGGAGCGATGACACCGATGGTCGAAGACGGGCTACCATCCTCGTGCTGCCATTCGGCGGACGTCGTCGTCCATACCTCCACGCTCTCGACGCCCTCGACCGTCTGGGCCTCGCTGACGACCCTTGCGATGCGGTAATCTTGGGGGAACTCCAGCTCCACATCCGCGCCGAAATACCGGGAGACCTCCGCCATCGTGCCGGACAGCGCCACCCGCGAGTTGAAGACGGCGATGAAGATCGCGCCCCCGAGCGTCAGCGTCAACAGCGTAAGCGCCAGACGGCCCTTGCGCCGGAACGTGTTGCGCAGCGAGATCAGGAGCGGGCGCGGCAGCATCCTCAGCCGCTCCAGCAGGCGGTCGATCCAACCATGAGCGTCCGGATCGCCACTGATGCCGGTGCTGCTGATCGCCTCCTGTACGGTGATGCCCGATCCCTTGAGGACGGGCACGATACCAGCGACGGGGGGGATTGCGAGCCCAATGGCAAGCTGGATGACGATAGACAGCGGCACGATGCGAAAGTCCTGGGGTACGAAGTTCACGATGCTCGAGACGAAGCGCAGCAGCCCGTAGGCCGCGACGCTGCCCAGCGGTATCGCGAAGGCCAGAGCTGCGAGGCCAAAACTCATGATCATCACGACGTACATTGCGATGACCTGGAACCGCCGCGCTCCCACCAATTTCATAATGCCTATCTGGCGCAGATGTTGGGTCAGCAGGGCCGACATGGTGTTGGCGATCAGCGAGCCGCTCAGGAAGACGGTTAGCACGCCCAGGATCAGAAGCACGGCAACCAGAGCCTCCAGAATTGAGGCCAGGGGGTGCACGTCGCGCAGCGCCAGGTCGGTGCTATAGACGCTGAGGCCGGCACGCTCCAGGCGGTCGGTCACGGCAGTGGCAATCTGCTGAATGTGAGGTCTGTCGTTGGGTTGGTCCGAGACGGTTACGTAGAGCCGGGTCATCGGGGTGGGTTGGTGAAGCCACTTCAGCGTCTCAAAGCTCACATATCCCCGGTAGTCGCCCAGGATGATATCCTCGACGTCGCTCTGGTCGACGCCGGTGCCGACGATGGTGAGCTGCCGGCGGGTGCCATCCGCGGCCTCGACCGTGATCGTATCACCGATCGAAGCTCCGATATCCGCGAGCGTCTTGTGTTCCAGTATGATCTCGTGATCTGCCGGAACCGTCTTGCCGACCGGTAGGAGCAAGCGGTGAATGAGCCGCTGGTCGAAATCCGGGAAAGCATAGAGGTTTAGTGTGTTGGGGCTCTGCTGCGCGACACGAAGTTGCACGCTGGTTTTCGCGTAACCCTCGGCTTCGGCTACCCCTGGGACACGACGAATCACGTCCACCGCGTCATCGGTAAGTGGCGCAGTGGCCATGCGGATGTTCGCCGGATTCGAGGAGACGTAGCTGGTTCGGAGATCGCTCTTGAGCATGACGAGCGTTCCTACAATGAGGCCGATAGCGAAGACGCCCACAGCGATGGAGGCTATCACCAGCATGCTGCGCGTCTTGTTGCCCCAGAGGTCTGCAAGGACCTTGTGCCAGCGTGGTTTCACCAACCGTGCCCTGGGCACGCGTGATTCGGACACTACACGCCGCCTTTCAGCGGACGGCGGAAGATCGCATCGAGGCCGAAGGTCGTGCGCTGCTGCGCTTGTCGGCGCCGGAAGGCTGCGTTCTCGGCTGCCCGTATCCTCGCGACGCGAGCGAGTTCCTCACGCATGGCCTGCGCATCATCCAGCAGCTCCATTAGCGTTACGCGATTGAGGACCAGTACCTCCACGGGGGCCTCGGGGGCAGCCCTGACCGTGGCACTGGAGGGGCCAGGGTTGAGCATACCGATCTCCCCGAAGTACTGTCCGGGGCCGATCTCGGCCACGGTGGCGGGCCCTTTGCCACCGATATCCGGAAGCGTGACCTCGACGCGGCCGCGGTCGATGATGTAGAAATGGTCGTTGCGTGTTCCCTCAGTGATGATGGGTTCGCCGGGCTCAAAGTGGCGGTGTTCGAGGCGCTTGGTTGCCTGAAGCATCTGCTCGTCAGTTAGCAGCGAGAGGGTGTTGGCGATGGCCTCGTTGACCACCTCGCCATCGGTCAGGAGTAACCTTCGAGACGTGCGCTGGGCCAATGCATTATCGTGGGTGACCATCAGGATCGTCTTGCCTTGTGCAGCAAGATTGTCGAGGAGCTCTACGATGGCCTCGGCCGAGCGCGAGTCCAGATTTCCGGTGGGCTCGTCGGCCACGATGATCGGCGGGTCGTTTGCCAAAGCCCGGGCGATGGCCGCGCTTTGCTGCTGGCCACCCGAGACCCTGGAGGGCAGCTTGTGAGCTCTGTCTGCCAGGCCAACCCTGTCCAGGAGCTCCAGAGCTCTTTGCTCCCGGGTCTCCGGCGCATACATGTTGCAGAAATCCATCGGCAGCATGACATTCTCAAGGAGGGAGAGCATGGGAAGTAACTGGTAGAACTGGAAGACAATGCCAAGGTTGCGCCCGCGCCACCTGGCCATGTTGCTCTCGCTCAGGCGATGCACGTAGGCATCGCCGATCTTGACCTCGCCGGATGTGGGCCGGTCGATCCCGGTGATCATATTCACCAATGTCGACTTGCCGCTTCCCGACTTACCGACCACGCTGACAAACTCACCTTGATTGAAGTTCACGTCGATGCCCTTCAGGGCGGTGAAACTGCCTGCGGGGGTCTCAAATGTCTTGACGATACGACGCATCTGGATCAAGGCGTCGCCGGGGACCTCGGTTGGTTGTGGGAGCTGTATGGCACTCATAGAGGAACGAGTGCTCCGTCGACGATCTGCAGGACGCGGCCAAAGCGACGCGCCCATGACGCGTCGTGCGTGATCATGATGATTGTCTTGCCTTGCTCCGCTAAGTCTACGAAGAGTTCGAAGATAGTCTCCGCCGTTTTTGAATCCAGGTTCCCGGTGGGTTCGTCGGCGACGATGATCGAGGGATCGTTGGCAAGGGCGCGAGCGATGGCGACTCGTTGCTGCTGCCCCCCGGAGATGCGCGCGGGGGTCTTGTACATGTGAGCCTCCAGCCCCACTTGTGTGAGAAGCTCTTGTGCGCGGCGGTAGCTTTCCCGCGGATGATAGAGTCCACAGAAGTCCATAGGCAGCAAGATGTTGTCCAGCAGCGATAGTTGTGGAAGCAGTTCGAAGGACTGGTAGACGACGCCGATGTTGTGCCCCCGCCACAGCGTTATCTGATCCTCATCCTGGTCATGGAGCGGCGTATCGCCTACCCAGATCTCACCACTGGTGGGGCGATCCACGCCTGTGATCATGTTGGCCAGGGTCGACTTCCCGGCCCCCGACTTCCCGATGATTCCAACGAACTCACCCTTGTGGAAGTTGGCCGTGACACCCTTGAGTGCCACGAAGGGGCCGGTCGCCGTCTCGTAGGCCTTCGTGACCTTGTGCAGGCGCAGGATCGGCAGCGCTATCGGTTCTTCCTTCATAACAAGCGCTGCGCTCTCACCGGGAGAGCGCAGCGCATTTTTCATCGTGCGCAACTTGGTGCTCCTCTGAGGACTGAAGTATGTTCGACCCAATCAAGAAGACCAGCTAATCACGTAACCTTAACAGATTCCGACCGATCGTCGAGGGCAACTTCCCACGACATCGCAGTGGGCTTCCTGTGGCAACGTTCTAGGCATAGTAATTCTGCCCTAATCATACGCGATACGGTCCGTACAGTGTAGTCCCCAGCGTCACAATCCTCCGTGATCCGCCGGGCTGCAGCAGATGACTCCCGTCACCCGCCGATGTGACGGCGCTCACCCATGCGTTCCCTCGTGTCGCAGTTATAATGAAATTCATGAGACAGAGAGAGCTCGAGCCCGGACTGCTTCAGCTCTTCCGGTGGTTCGTTGCCGTGCGCTTGGCGGTGTTGCTGCTTCTCCTGCTGGGCCAGACGATCGACCGGGAGCCTGGGGTGTTGCGATACCCACTCCTGGGGATCGCGGAGTCGCTCGGGCTGTTGATCCTTCTCTCGCGACTGCGCCGACGGTCCGGTGAGGTCTACTTCCCGTTAGCCATTGCCGTAGCCTCCTTCGGACCGATTGTGGAGCAGGCGCTGACGGTGGCGCTTCGGATGGCGCGAGGCGTCACCGGTGCGGCAGCGATGGCCGATGCGTGGCAGTTGATCCCCACGCTGATTGTTCCGCTGGTCCTGGTTGCCTGGCAGTATAGTTTCAGCGCCGTGCTCGTGTTCTGTGCGACAACGACCGCACTGGATTTTGTTCTGACCGCCGGGCTCGCAGCCATTGGGCGGTATCGTGCCACGACGACCATTGGGTTGATGGGTGTTCGGGTGTTGGGTTTCTGTCTGTTGGGGTATGTCGTCGATCGTCTGACGACGGCGCAGCGCGAGCGGCGCGAGGCCCTGGCGCGGGCAAATGCGCGGCTGGCTGCCTACGCCACGACGCTGGAACAACTGGCAGTCAGTCGCGAGCGCAACCGGCTGGCCCGCGAACTGCACGATACCCTGGCCCACTCCCTCAGTGCGGTCGCAATCCAGCTGGAGGCGGTGAGATCTCTATGGGACACCGATCCCCCGGCGGCCCGCGAGATGCTGGACCGCTCGTTGACGATGACACGGGAGGGGCTGGGGGAGGCACGCAGGGCCATCGGCGCGCTTCGCGCCAGCCCGCTTGGAGGATCTGGGGCTGGCGCTGGCGCTCCGGCAACTTGCCCGCTCGCAGGGAGAGCGCGCCGGCTTGAGGGTGACGGTGACTTTGCCCGAGACGCCGATTTCCCCGCGGGAGCTGACGCCTTTTGTCGAGCAGGGACTCTACCGGATTGCCCACGAGGCGCTGGACAACGTCGTGCGCCACGCCGGGGCAACACGCCTCAGCCTGGCACTCACCCGCTCAGAAGACGGCCTGACCATGGTAATCTCAGACGATGGAGCAGGCTTCGAGCCTGGGGATTCGGTGCCTGAGGGCCGGTTTGGTCTGCAGGGCATACGGGAGCGCGCGGAGCTGCTTGGTGCGCACCTCACCATCGACAGTAAGTCGGGCATGGGCACGACGGTGACCGTGACCGTGCCCAGCGATGTGCTGCCCGCCTGGCCGCCGGGCAAGTCCGAACGGATGCTACCGACATGATCAAGGTGCTCATCTGCGACGACCAGGTGGTGGTCAGGGAGGGGCTACGTGCAATTCTCAGCACCACGGACGAGATCAGGGTGGTTGGTGAGGCGGGGTCCGGGGCCGAGGCGGTCGAAAAAGTGGCGCAACTACAGCCTGACGTGGTCCTGATGGACCTGAAGATGCCGGGGGTCAACGGCGTTGAGGCGACACGGCTCATCCGCGATCGCTATCCTGACACGCGTGTGTTAGTCCTGACCACATACGATGCTGACGAGTGGGTCTTCGACGCTGTCCGCAGCGGGGCCGCCGGCTACTTGCTGAAGGATACCTCTAGGGAGGGACTGATCGAAGCGATCAGGGGGACGTTCGAAGGCAAGCATTACATCGACCCCGACGTCGCGGGAAAGCTTCTGACGCAGGTGGCGCGGGTTGCTCCGATGCCTATCCCGGCCGTGATCCAAGACCTTACCGAGCGAGAGCTCGAAGTCCTCGAGCTGTTGGCCCGGGGACTGAGCAACGCGGACATCGCAGGGCACCTTTTTTTGTCAGAAGGTACGATCCGCAACTACGTGAGCAGCATCCTGACCAAGCTAAACGTCGCCGATCGCACACAGGCCGCGGTGCTTGCGCTGCGCTATGGCCTGGTCGGCGACATTGATGGTGACGATATCTCTCGCTCCAACGCGCCCTGAAGAGGGCTGCCCCCTCCGAAGACTGACCTAACCAACGCAAGCCAATAGCAAGTCCAACCGACGCCATCGCCTGTGCCGGCGTGGTACTGTGATAATGAGCATGGTGAAAGCACCACCGGCTGCACGGGCCGAGGTCAGACAAAGTGACGCTAACTGGAATCGGAGGGTAGTGTGCTGACATGGATCGTGATAATCGTATTGGTCCTGTTGCTGATCGGTGCGTTCCCTAGGTGGTCTTACAGCCGCCGCTGGGGGTGGAGGCCGAGCGGCATCCTTGGGATCTTGATTGTCCTCGTCATCCTGGCATGGCTCCTGGGATGGCTCTGAAAGCAGTAGGCTACGACACGTTGAGCTATGCTTGAGGAGGGTGGTGGTGGACGTGGGCGTGCGCCCCAGAGAAATGGGGTTCTCGCCCTGCTGGTGTTGGTTCTGTTCGTCGCGGCGCTCTTCGCATGCCAATCCATGAACCTCATCCCATTCTCTCTGCGACCGGTCGTGAGTCTGACGCCCCCATCTTCCCTTTCCCCCCAGGATGTCTCGTCCGCGGGCGCGCAGGCTACCTTGACCTCCGGCCAGCAGGAACTGACAAGCCTGTCCGGCGAGGCTACAGTGGTCAGCCTCAGCGTAGCTCAGGCGCAAGGCGTTGCCGCGCAGGCCACTGTGAACGCCGGAGAGGTCCGGCTGGCGGAGATAGCCGTTCAGAGTACCCAGATTGCCCAAGCGGTGGCGGACGCGGCCGCGACAGAGGATGCGTTCGCGGCGTTCACGATCACGGCTGTGGAAGCCACAGCTACGGCCCTAGAGGCCACAGCGACGGCTCAGTCCCTCACCGCCGTCTCCACCCAGTCCGTGCTAGAAGCCCACGTGACAGAGACGGCCATCGCCCAAGCGACAGTAGCGTATCAGGCGACCCAGACTGCCGTGGCCCAGGCCAGCGCCACGGTTGCCGCGGCGACCGCGCAGGTCGTGGCCACGCAGACGGCCTTTCCCCTGACGGCCACGCCGGCGGCGGCGCTCGTTGCCGAAGCCGTGCAGGCCCAACAGCAGGCGGATCGGCGCGCCAACTGGCAGGCCTTTGTCCTCAACCCGGTCCTTCTCGGATTGCTCGCACTGGTCATCGTCGTGTTGCTCATCCTGGCCGTGAGTGCCTATCGGCGGCTCATCCCGGCGGTGGAGGCGCGACTCCGGGCGATCCCGGAACGTCACGCCGGCGAGGGCCAACTCCTCCTGGTCGACGGCAAGGTCGTGGAATGCGAGCTGTTGGAGGATCAGACGCTCAGGCCGGAGCTGCGCCCGCAGGTTCACGCGCAGCTTCCCAACGCAGGGAGTGTGAACGTGGAGATCGTAGCGCCGTCTGAGCCACCGGTCGACTACTGGATTGCTGAGGCCGAGCAGCAGCTATGGTTTAGCAGGGAGGGACCGCCGTGAGTGCCGACCGATATCTGCCCGCCGCGCGCTACGTGGCCCAAGAATTTCCGGGCCTCCTGGCGCACGGCGGGCTCCAACCGTGCATCGATCGTTACGTCCTAACCGAGAGCCAAACGGGTGACGCCTGGCTCTTCGTCGTCCTCGACATCGATGCCGAGGATGACCCCGGGGCATATGGGAACCCGGACCTGCTGCACTATCTCTCGACGGCGCTGCACGATCTGCCCGTGTTCCTCAGTTCATCGCACAGTCTGCGATATGCGGTGCTGCTCAACCCGTTGCCGCCTTCCACGCGCAACGGGGATCGCTGACGCGACGCCTACGGATCCTCCGACCCTGCGAAGGTTGTAGGGGTCAAGCCCGAGTCCACTCGTGCGGGAAACCCGAAAGGTCTTTCCCGGCCTATAGGATTGCGAGCGCCCTCTCCAGGTGTGCTACGGCCTCGGCCTCGCGCTCCGCGACCCCCCGAATTTCTGCCGCGATTTGGCGCCGCGCATCCGGCTGCGCCAGGCCCCGCTGGGCATCCTCGCCCATGTCGTATCCCCAGGGCCAGAGCACGCTCATTCGGTCGTCCGCGTCGTAGAGGTCGGCGGCGGCCTGCAGGTGTTCGACTGTCTCTACGGGTAGGTCGGGTACGGTGCCGACCATCTTGCGAAGGAATCCGGCCGCATTGTGCCGCTCGCACGACATCGTGCACTGATCACCGTGGACCATCACGCGAACCCCGAGGACCTGGGGATCGTCTGCGGGATAGTCCGCGTCGACCTCCAGGGCATCGGCCCAGGCGTTGTAAGCGGCCAGTCCCGCGACGTGGTTGGGCAGTCCGGGTCGCGTCCCCCTCGTCTCCAGGTCGATGGCCCATTCGAGTGCGCTCTTCAGCAGCTCTCGCGGATCGGGCCGCGGGCGGCGCGCGCCGAGGAGGATCAGACCCTTGCCCGCGTTACCGTCCAGCGTCTCAAACCAGTCGCGTTTGGTGTAGTAGGCATCGCGCGGCTGCTCGTGCTCCGGCCAATCCTGGAAGTAGCTCCAGCCGCGCAGAACCTCGCCGTCTTCGTCGAAGCCCGCCACGAGCCCGGCCTCGGGCGGCCCAAGGATACCGAAGGAGATCGCCGGCTTCCCCTGGGCCAGGCTGCGTTTGATCCCGTCGATCATTGCGGCCTTCTCGACCGGTATCTTCTCCCAGTCGTAGCCCAACGCCCAGAAGACGCGCCGGAAGGGTTCGTCCCCGAGATACGAGAGATCGACGTTACCACCGTCGTCGCGGTTCCAGAGGCGCCGGAAGCAGGCACCGGTGAAGCCCATGATCATGTCGTAATCGACCGGTTCGTCGAGATATGTAAGAAGTGTGTGTAGAGAGCCTGGGAAAGGCGACATAAAGATGTCAAACCCCAGGCGGGGCACATGCTCCAGCACGAGGCTGGACGTCGTCCGAGTCGTACCTACCTGCACTTCGTTCATCGTGGCCCTCCTGCTGCTCAATTCCTTGAAGTGCCTCTATGATAGGACTGCTGCGTCTCACAAGCGTCTTTTCTGAAGACGAAGACGAGGCCCGGTACGTACGGGCCTCGTCTATAGATTGGTGGCCCTAGAACAACCAGCTCAGAAGGGCCCGAACCAGCGGGCGCAGCGGCGCCGCCGAGAACTTGCTCCGGGCCTTTTGCTCCTTCCGCCGCCGCGGCGTGACCTTCTCTTCGGCGATCATCCGGGCCATCCACATATCCTGGTACCAGCTCATCTCCAGCCTCCTTCCTTTGTAGAACCTTTATTCTATGTCTCCATGCTACGTCAGGAAGGTGTCAGATGATGTCATATTCGTGGCGAGAATCAGAAAATATGTTCTATCTCGCCATCAGTGCTTCGCGATGAAGGGTAGGAAGACCTGGTTCAGGAAGACGGTCACGTCATAGGGACCGATGCTCCTGGTGTTACCAACAAGATCCGTGGCGTACACATTGAGTGTGTAGACGCCTGGCATCGACGGGCTCAAGGAGGCCGACCATTTGCCGTCCGCCTCGCGCGAGAGATGCTCGGTATAGACGGCGCCGCCGGGCGTCTGGACGTGTAACAGGAGTGAGCCGATGCCCTCGCCATCGCTGACCTTCCCCACCAGCACCGGGTGGGTGCCCAGGTGTGGGATGGCCGTTGCGACCTGGGTCGCTGTGATGGATGGGGCGACCGTGTCCACTCGATAGGTGATGGCGAGTGCCTCATTCCCGGAGGTACGGTTGCCGACACTGTCGAGGCCGTAGAACCGAACGGAATGGCTGACGCCGTCGCCGGCGGTCGAGGCCGGCACGCGATAGACCCATGCCCCCTGCGTCTGCTGAGGGACGGTGTCGGACGTGAGGATCAGGCGGCTGCGACGGTAGGCACCGTCGGCTTCCGCCGAGGTAGCCTCGCACAGGACGAGGTGCCAGTATCCTTGCGCGGGCTCGCCGTCGAAGAGTGTCAGCGGCTGGCGCGGCCGGCGGGCCAGGGTGTAGAAAGGCGCCGACGTAAGATGATCCCCGGTATCGTCAATCAGCGGTATCGCGGCTGCATCGACCAGGAGCGCGTTGAGGTTGTGGGCGGGTGTGCCTCCGTAGGCCAAGCTGATCCACGATCCGGATGGCGATACCAGCCACGCCCGGACGTCGGCCCGGTCATCGTGATCGACGTTGAGACCCACTTCCACGCCCGCGACCGCGAACGACTCCTTCACCGCGAACGTGCGGATTAGCGTGCCTCCCGGATCACACGGCGTGAGGGCGCCCATAGGGAGGGGCGTGGCAGGCACGTCGTCGTAGACGAAGGTCGTCTGCGGCGTCGTTGCGGCGTCCCGCGTGAACGGGACTGGGCTGCACGTCTCCACGCCGCCGGCTGATCGGCAGGCTTCGACGCTTGCCACCAGCGTATTGTCGGTGAGCGTTCCCTTGAGGGCCAACTCGTCCGGGCCGAGGACACCATCGGCAAGGGCTCGGGATGTGGCTGCGCTCAGGGCGAGCTCAGGCGGTGTCAGGTCCTGCGTCACGGATATCCAGCGGGTCCACGCTCCAATGTTCCCGTGGCTATCGGTGCCCCTGGCGCGGAGCTGGAGAACATCCCCATCCTGCAGCTCCGGCGCGTTCCAGACACATTCCCACTTCCCGTTCGATAGCACGGTGTCTGTGCCTGGGACACCGGGGCAGGACTGCTCGAACTCCCAGCCATTGGGCAGCCGGACCTGAAGCGTGATCGTCGGGACGGGGGATTGGTCGAAGGTGTAGCCGCCGATAAGTGTGTCGCCGGCAGGCACCAGCGGGGGTAGGGCCCGGATCCCAACCTCGGGTCCGGTCTCATCCACTTCGTGATCCAGATAGAGCCACTCGTGCTGGTTGGTGAAGGCGGTGCCGGTCTCGTCGTAGGCAACGGCGTCTATTGAGGCCAGCTCCTTCCCCGTCTCGCCGAAGCCGAGGTCGACCTGCCCGACGAACATGACGCTCTTGTGCTCACCGGGCGCCAGATCACCCAGATCGAGCTGCAGCCAGTCATACTCGCCGTCAGCGCCCGTGAGAGTCTGTCCGGCCAGGAGATGAAGCGGCCCTTCGGTCGTGACCTCCACTTTCAGCCCTCTCACGGGTTCATCGCCCAGGTTGGTATAGCGCAGCGCGTAGGTGATGCGTTGGCCATCTCCGACGGCCGGGTGGTCGGTATCCATTCGTGGTTGCAGCGAGGGATTGACGCCTGTTGCCGCCAGGGCCACGCTGGGGGCGACACCGAATCCCGGTGGCGGCGGGACAGTGATCCCGCCGTCAAGAGATACCGTGCCGGATGGTGTCATCTGCGCAGCAGTTCCTCGGGTGATCGCCCGGTCGCACAGGGGATCGTCAGGGTTGACTTCGCACAGCTCGTCCTGTACGGTTCTCCAGTCGTGAGTGTCGAACTGATCTAGCTGATCCATCAGGTAGAAGAGGTCGTCGCGCAGGAGGTGATATGCCACACCCGGCGGATCGGCGCTCAACTCGAAGCTCACATCGGCGCGCTGGAGCCGGACGGGTCCGCCGTCGAGCACCCCGTTGGGGCAGATGCCAGGCCCCAATCCGTCCCAGTGGTACGCTTGTTGGAGGGCAAATTGGTGAATGCCGGGCGGCCCGGCCTCGATGACGCGGTCGCTGTTCAGGCTGTTGCGCGGTGGCATCGTAGCCCACAGGCGCAGTGCATCGTCCTCACTGGCCAGGGCGACCATCGAGAGCCCGGTGTTGGCCGGGTCTGTAATGCCGAGCAATGCAAAGGGCAAGAGGATGTCGGTGAGGCCGCCCTCGGGCGTCGGTTGGAAGGTGTAGATCAGGCCTTCGGATCGGAGGCCGCCCGGCCCTGCCGGCATCTCCTTCCAGGTCCCTGTGCTCCCGTCCCAGGCCATCAGGCTGACGTCCGTGCTGTTCTTGATCCATAGGACGTAGTCCGCGGTCATCTGGGTGCTTGTGGCACCGTCGTAGGGCAGGAGAATGGCGGTGTTAGTGTAGGTCGCCGTGAAAGGATCGTACGCGCGCACACTGCCACTAGCCTGCGGCGTCACGGAATCCGCGACGTCGAAGGTGATGAAGAGGTCGCCATCGGACTCCCAGTTGGCGCCGATCCACGAGAATGCCAGAGCATCCGAATTCCACGTAGTGTAGAAGCGCTGAAGCACGTCAAGCGAGGTGTTCGCCGCAGCCTGGCGTTGGCCGCGTGCGTCGACGCCCAGGAGCGTGCAGCCGCTGTCTAGCCACGCGTCTCCCAGAGGCGCGAGGTAATCGGGCGTCAGCGGGCCGTCGATGGTGACCGGGCCCGCCGACTGCCAGCGGGTGTTGCCGTAGATATCCGTGCGGCCCAACCGGACGCTGACCTGCTGGGGCTCGTCGACCGCGAGTTCGCTGAAACGGCTGCCACCCGGCACGTGGGTCGTGACCGTCTGAGTGACTTCGTCACCCGTAGTAATTGACCATACGACCACGCTGTTGCCCAGGCCGCTGCCGTCGCCGGGGGTCGTCCATTCCAGTCGCAGGAGACCATCTGCCGTGGTGATCGTGGCCCCCGGCTGTAGCTCCGCTGCGGTCTGCGCGTTGCGCAGGGTCACGGCGGCGGGCGGCGGCGGAACGACGTCGATAGTGACCGGTTCTGTCGTCTCGGTCTCGCGCCCCACCAGGTCGGTAGCGCGCACGGTCACATTGTAGGTGACGCCGTCCAGGTCGCGATCGAACCCGGCGGCCCACGCTGCCTGCCAGGAAGTTCCGAGAACCGCGGCGTCGATCGGTGAGTCCAGCGGGCCGTTGATGGCCGTGACGACCACGTGGTCGATGCCTACCGTGTCGCTCACGGTCCCACGGAACAGCAGGTACCCTGCAGGGGTATGGGCATCGCCTGTCAAGACGTCGGTAGCGTCGATGGCAGGTGGTGTGACATCTACCAGGATGGGGGAACGGGCTGTCGCAGAGACGACGTTCCCTGCCCAGTCGCTGGCGAGCGCCTGGAGGATATAGCTACCCTCCGCAGGCGGCGTCCACAGCGCCGTCCAAGTGGCCTGCCTCGCGTCCTCCGGCATCGTCCAGGTGGTCTCATGAATCACGCGCCCAGCAGACTGGTCACTACTGCCCACCGTGACGGTCAGGGCTGCCAGCGCCTCGGTCGCCGAGATGCTGCCGGTCAGCGTCACCGGCGCAATGGACAGCAGCGTCGCCGGCACGTCCGTGAAGACGATGTCCATGGGCGCGGGGGTGGCGAGACGGGATAGGCCCGATGATGTCATAGCGGCGGCCTGGGTGACCGTCGCACAGTGCCCATAGGCATCGCACGCGGTAGCCTTTTCGGCGACGGCCTGCGACAGGACGCAGTTCGCCGTGAGTTGGAAGAGTCTCTG
This sequence comes from uncultured Chloroflexia bacterium, assembly GCA_963775195.1. GTDB lineage: Bacteria > Chloroflexota > Anaerolineae > B4-G1 > SLSP01 > PWVB01. The sequence goes on along the minus strand of CAVZIC010000005.1, from coordinate 920,291 downwards.
GTGGGTAGTGTCGCTCTGGGCGATCCGTCCCAGGTACCACGGCGAGGCATAGGCCTGGCGCCCGGTGATAGCGCCGGGCCCACACGGCGAGTTGAAGCCATCTTCCGCCAGGTTGAAGTCCTGGGCCACGGTTGTGTACAGGATGCCGCCGGCGACCGTTTGGCGTGTGAGGTCGACGCGAGGAGCGAGCGTGTCAACGCTGCCGCTCCACTTGCCCGCATCGTGGCGATCGACATTGCCGGCCCCATCGATGCCGCGGAGATCGAGTTGGAAATGTCCTTCGAGGCCTGCAGGGACGGTGTAGCTCCAATCGGCCGTGTCCGGCCCTGTGGTGACTATCTGGGCCGGTCGCCAGCCGCCCGCAGCGAGCATGCCGATCTCGGTCGACATCAAGGCACGCGGGTCAACGCGTACGTTGTCCAGGGCGCCCTTGAAGAAGTTGGTTGGGGTATTGCCGTCCCACTCCTGGCCGATGCTGAATCTGCCGTCGGGCGCGGGGCGCACGGACGTTGTGAGCTCAAGTTGTGGCATCCCGTCGACGTAGAGCACGACGCGGTCGTCCACGTCGATGGTCAGCATCACGTAGTACCATGCTCCCGGCGCGAAAGTGTCCTGGCTCAACTGAGTGTGGACTGCATCGTCGTAGTAGCCGAATTTCTGTTGGGTGGCATCGTACAGGAGCATGTTGCGATTGCCACCATCACCGGTGTTGAACGCCGCGATCTCGCCGTCCTCACCCGTATGTGGAAGCGGGAGCACCCAGCCGCCAAATGAGAGCGCCCGGGTGTCTCCGAGGACACGACTCACGCCATCGGCGACCAGATAATCGTCCACGCCGTCGAACGAGAGGGCGTAGGTGCCTACCTTGCCGGGCATCGTAGCCAATGCATTTCCTGGGCCGGCGTGGACCTCAACTTGCTGCTGCCACCCGGAGGTGTCGGCGACGCTCGTGCTATCCGGCCAGAGTCGCGACTCGTCAAACATAAGCATCAGGGCCGGGTCGCTGCCCCGGTAGACGTCACCCACCTCACCGCCGGAGAGACTTCGCGCGAAGATCCTTACGTCATCGAGCCGGCCATCGAATCCCTGTCCTCCGACCTGGAGCGCAGGGGTGACCGGCGGTTCAGCGCCGGCAGACCCATCCTGGTCACCTAACCGGCCATCGACGTAGAGCGACCAGGTGACACCATCATAGGTTACCGTCACGTGATGCCAGCCCTCCAGGTCATCGGCTGTGACTGCCAGACCGCTCTGGTAGTCACCGTAGACGAGGGTGTGACCGGCGTTGTAGCAGAAGGTGAAGAGCCACAGATCCACGCATTTTCTGACTTGGTGGATGCTTAGGCTGTCTGCACCCAACCGGAGGATGTCCTGGGCCTTGATGTCTGTGAGGTCGATCCACGCGGCGAGCGAGTAGGGGGCGTTACCCTGTGCGAGCCCGTGGGGAGATCGAACGGTGATCGCGCTGTCCGCCTCGTCGAATGCGACTGCCTGTCCCTGATGCCCGGCTACGCCGTAGGTTGGACAGGTGCCCACGCATCCGCCGTTGTTGCCCGCCCCGGAGATATCCACAAACGTCAGCGTCCCATACTGATTTGGCATATCGTCCAGCGACCAGTGGAGCACTTCTCCGGCAGGAGGGCGCTCGTTGACGACCGGCGAGCCCGGAACGTTGGGTGAGAAAGCTACGTCGATGCCACTGACGCCCGTGCGAACGCTCCCCACGACGTCGCTGACCGTTCCACTCAGCAAGATGCCCGACTGAGTGATGGCCGATGTTGCGGACAGCGTGTTGCCGGCAGTGGTCCGCGGGAAGGCCGCGCTTGCCTCGGGCGCGCTGCCGTCGATCTGCACGGTCACAGTCGCCCAGGGGCCGGCGTTGCCGACGATGTCGATGGCGCGTGCCTGGACGGTGAAGACACCGTCCGGCTCGGGTTCGTGGAAGGAATAGGTAAGGTGCCAGTTGCCGCCGGTGAGGGTGGCCTGCCGGACCCCTGCGAGTTCAGAAGTGCCGGTGCTGCCATCGAGCATGACCTCGACCCTTGCGACGCCACTGCCGGGATCGCCACCGTTCAGCACCGGATCCTGTACCGTGCCGTCGAGTGGCAGCAGCCATCCTGTAGCCTCGGTCGGGTCCGCTACCAAGTTGAGGCGTGTGCCATCGGATGCACCGATTGTGATCTGAGGCGGCGTCCCGTCCACGTGGATAATGGTCGCGGCAGCGGGGGTCTCGACGTTGCCGGCCAGATCTGTCGCCCGCGTCTGCAGGCGGTATCGACCCTCGCCGGCCGGGTCGAAGATCGGACAGAACCCGGTTCCTGCAACGGCATCCTGACAAGGCGGCGCGGCCTCCCACGTGCCGTTGATGGCGACGTCTACGTGGTCGATGCCGGAGTGTGCGTCGCCGGCGCTCACGAAGAGCATGGAGCTTCCCAACTGCCGATAGGCGTGGTCCGACGCCAACTGTGAGGACGGCGGGTCGGCGTCGACGGTGATGTAGGTGTGCTGGCGATCCTCGACCAGTGCGGCCTGCGCCCTGAAGAGATCGCGGACCTCATAGAGCGATAGCGCGCGTTGGAAGACGAGCAGTTCGTCGACGGTGCCCGCGAAGTGGCCGGTTCCATCATCTCGCTGCCCCACGTAAAGAGCGGAAGTGTTTGTCGTCGTTCCGCTCGTGCTGTCCGACGCGCTGCCACTCACTTCACCGTCGACGTATAGGGTGAGTGTCTCGCCGGATTTGACGAGGGCGATGTGATGGAACAGCCCGTCGTTGGCGGCGTAGGCCGAGGTGACCTGGGGGAGATGGGTGCCGTCGGATCGGGAGGCGACGACGCGCCCGTCGTTTGCCATCTGGAGTGTGTAAGGATAGTGTGCCCCGGAGGAGCCCTTGTCGACGATGCTATTGCCGACTGCACCCGTGTCAGGCTGGGCAGCGGCTGCCTTCATCCAGAGGGCGACGGCGAAGTCCTGCCCGGCGCTGAAGTCGAGGGCGTTGTCGTCGGGGACGCTGATGTGCTCGGTTACGCCATCCAGATCGATGGCCAGGCTGACCTGGCCTTTGACGCCTGCTGAGGGACAGGCACCTGCGTCACAGGTCGCATCCAATCCACCGGCTGCGTCGGCAAAGGTGCCGGCGCCGGTGGGCTCGTCGAATGCCAACTGCAGCGAGGGGGCACTGTCATAGAGTGCCGCAACGTCGGCGACGTTCAACGCCCGCCGGTAGACCCGCACGTCGTCGAGCATCCCGTCGAAGAAGCTGTCGAGACTACCGTTGTTGTACAGTGCCCCGACGGTGACGGGTGTGTTGGGAGACGTCGGGACTGCACCGGTGTCGGCCATCTGTCCAACCAGTGTGCCGTTGATGTAGACACGCATCGTGCTGCCATCATAGGTGGCCGCGACGTGAGACCATTGATCGAAGGCCACGCCGGTCCCGGTGATCAGGTTATACGGTGGGGCCTCTCGATGGAACTCCACGCTCCCATCGTCCTGAATCCGGAGGAAGTAGGCTCCCTCGCGTCCCGAGTCGAACTTCCCCACCACGGTGCCTCCACCGCTGCGAGGGTAGACCCATGCTGCCAGGCTGAAGGGCACGGCAGGCGAGCCGTCAAAGGTGAAGGTGCTGTCGTTGGTGTTATCCAGCGTGATGACGTCGTCGACGCCGTCGAAGAGCGCCGCACGGAATTCGCGTCCCGCGACGCCCAACGTGGGACATGCCGATCCCCGGCAAGTGCCATTGTGAAGCCCTGTGGCGTCCGCTGCGTTCTGCAAGTAGGCCGTGTCAGGGGTGTCGCTGCTTCGGGTACCGCCGGGGGGATCGTCCAAGCCCAGGACAACGGCTTCTGCGCCGGATTGGTAGAGCTCATTCACCTCGTCTGCGGCGAGCGCCTCGCGGTAGATCACCAGATCGTCCAGCTTGCCGTAGAACAGGCGCATAGTTGAGCTGCCGCTGAAGTCACCTGGTTGTCCTCCGCCGCCGATCTGCGTCATATGGGAAGCATAGGAGCCCTGGAAGACCCGGCTGTCGCCGGCATCGTAACTCCCGCGCAGCACACCGTCAACGTACACGTGGAACATGCCCTCTGTTTCGCCGAACGTGACGGCGACGTGGTTCCAGGCGTTGCGCGTCAGGATATCGCCCGTGGTGAACTGGAGCAATTCCCTCCCCGTACCAAAGCCAACCCTCAGCCTGTTGCCGGCTACGACCACATAGGGGCTGGCGTTCGGGTAGGTGACGCTGACGCCGATCACGCTTTGGGATGTGGCGTCGATGGTGCTGTTGCCCGAATCCTGGGGATAGATCCAGGCCGACATCGTATACTGGTCGAAGGTAAGCCCCGGCAGGCTCGCTTCGAGATAATGGTGTCCGTCGAAGCCGGCGGCGCTGCCGGACACCCCGGTTACCAGCCCGAGACAGCGAGGCTCGCAGCTCACTAAGTTGTTGTAGTCGGACGCATCCGTAGGCGGCATCTGGTCGAAGCTGAGCTGGAGCGCCGGCAGGTGCCATCCTGTGGGCGCATGGGTGTAGATGCGCAGATCGTCGATCAGGCCGTCGAAGTGCTGGATATCGCTGACATGGTTTCTGCCGATGCGCGTCACGTAGCCGGTGCCATCCAACTGGAAGTCGCAGTCGGGGAAGGTCTCGACGTGCTCCCCATTGACGTAGACCTCGCAGCGGTGGATATCCCAGTAGGCCGTCGTGTACTCGCGGTAGACGGCGGCGAGGTGGGTCCACTCACCCGTGGACACCGTGCCCGCGTACTTGCCGACCCACCCGGTGCCGCTACTACCACCGACCCAGACCTGGCCGTCGACGATGCCGAAGGCGAGCCCGTGGCTGTTGTCCGTGTCGCCGCGCACCAGGATCGCCTGAGTGCCATCGACCGAGTTCGGCCTGACCCACGCGGAGATGGCCGCGGTGTCGGTGCCGAAGGCAAAGCCGCTTGCGAGAGTGAGGCTATCGTTCACCCCGTCAAAGCTCACCGCGTTTCCCACGGCGCCCGGGCCTCCGGCGGTGGGGCAGGACTCGCCGGTGCACGTGGCACCATAGGCAGGCGAGATTCCGGCGGTATCGGCGAAGCTCGTGGTGCCCGCACCCTCGTCGAAAGTGAGCCAGATGCGGGGCGCGCCCAACAGATCGCGCGGGTCCGTGATCTGGGCCTGTGCGACCTGGGTCAGGTCGACCAGGCCGCTATCGGCACTCGCGGCGAGCGTGATGTCACCTGCCAGTGTGGTCTGATCTTCAGGGTGAAGGACGAAACTCTGAGGCATCAGGCTATCCTGGGCCGCCGGAGGGAAGACAGTCTGAAGGAGCCCCTGGGCATAGCGCTCCGCGAGATGATTGGATACGGTGGCCTCGTAATGGAGCCGGCCGCCGGGGCGGATGTACCCGTCGGTTGACGTGTAGCTGCCCGTGGCGGTCAGCTCGTCGATCTGCGATTCGAGTGTCAGGATGTCGCCTGTCGAGGGTACGCGGGGATGGAAGCCAAAGATGCGCTCGCGGACGTCCGAATATCCATCCTGATCGGCGTCCACCTGGAGCGGATCCGGCCACACGCGGGTCATGAGGGGGGTGTCGCCGTCAAAGCCGTAGACGAAGAGCCAGCCGTCGAGTTCCTCGCTATCGGTGAGCCCGTCGCCGTCGCTGTCCGCGAGATAGGGGTTGGTGCCCGCCATCAGTTCTTGCCGATCTTCCAGTCCGTCACCATCCGTGTCGGCGTTGTCCGGATCGGTCCCGCTCTGCTGTTCGAAGGGGTCGGAGAGGCCATCACCGTCGGTGTCCCACCGGCTGTCGTTCGGATCGGCCCCGCCGACAGCCCTGCTCCGCAGCCCGTCGCCGTCGGCATCCTGGAGCCTTGGGAAGGTCACGGCGTCCGACTGACCCCAGGCCAGCGCGTACCCACCGTTCTTCTCGACCAAGCTGTAGAACCCATCGAGTGTGGAGGGGAAGATGTCGAATCTCAGGTTCTTGCCGACCTCGATGTTGTTGGTGTCGCTATTGTCGCGAATGTAGCAGACCGAGGCGATCAGCAGCCCCCAGCACTCCTGCGCCGGGACCGAGTAGCCCTCATTGAGGGTGAGGCCGTCCACCGTGCGGTTGATGCCCGGCTCGGGTAAGGGTATCGCGTGGCTGGTGACGACTTTGCTCATCACGAAGGGATCATCGCCCGTCCAGGAGGTATCGCCTCGGGAGACGTCGTCTATATCCTGTTGTTCCTCCGTGAGGCTGTAGGCGAACGCCGATGTCTTGGCGCGGCTGTCGGTCCACTGCCAGAAATAGGGCAACGAGAGCGCACTCGCGGGGAAGCCCGCCTTGGATACCGTGTTGGTCACGCTGAGGTGGTAACTGAGCTGACTGCCATAGGCAAAGCCATTGCTGTCGGCCGCAAATGTGGTCCCGAAGTCGTAGGTCTGCAGGCGATCTGCATCATCGAGGTCGATCATCACGTGCTGGCCATAGATGGCCCAGGCGATGCCCTTGGCCAGCCAGCCGGTGATCCCCGCACAGACCGGCGAGGACTCGGCATCTGCACCCACGATGCCGCACACGAGCGAGACGACCGCGTCGATCAGGCCCAAGACCACGGCGATGATCTGGCCGACGACGGGTATGAAGGCGATGGCGATCATGATCACCTGCGCGACGCAGGTGGCGATGGTGTTCGCCAGCGCTGCGTCGAACTGCAGGCTGCCGACGGTGACGCCCGCGCTCACGATGCTGTAGATGAAGAAACCGACGGTGATGCCGACCGCAACGATCGCGCCTACGACGGCTGCCGTCTTGGCTTCGTCGGTGACCTCCTCGCTTGCTGCCTCCAGGCGTTCGGTCAAGGTGGAGGCGGTTTTGCCGGCTTCTACGATCTTGCTCACCGTAGATACGGCGCTCACCGTGCTCATCACAACCATCACGCTGGAGGTGATGATCTGGATCTTGTCTGCCGTTGCGCGGTCCGAACTGAAGAGGAAGTAGAGCCCCACCCCGATACCTGCCAACACGACGCCGGCACCCGCCACCGCGCCCACCCGCGCCGTGAGGCTCATAGCCTCCCACCTGAGCTGGACTCCGATTTCCAGCATCTGCCACTGCTCCTGCACTCCCAGGAACAGCTTGTCGAGCGCCCGGCCCAGGCCACCGGTGTCTTCCACGGTCTGGTATCCGAGCCGCGCCATCATCTGCTCGGCCTGTCGGTTGGTGTACCAGTCACGGAGCATGTAGGCGGCTCTCACCACGTACTTGGAGTAGCCGCCGAACTGCCTGCCGACTGCTAACTCCTCCTGCATCAAGCTTTCGTCGTCCACCGCGACCGGGCCGGCGTGCGTCAACGGCGTGTTTCCCTGCTGTACGACCGAGGAGACACCCTGTGCCAACGATAGATAGGTACTGCGCAGCAGATCCAGCTTGAGTTCCACTCCTTGCCCGTCATTGCCCGGCCCATCAGGATCGAAGAAGGGATCATCGTCCTGCACGCGCTGGCTCAGATTGTCCAGGTAGGTCTCCAAGGGCTGGCTCGCCCACGCGCCGCCCACGTAGGCATAAGGACGCCATCGAACGGCAGCCAGCGTCTCGGGGACTGCCGTATCCATCTCGATCGTGATGCTCTCCTGATCGACGGTCGTCTGCCGATCTAACGTGCCCGCTCGATAAGTCTCCTCGCTGGCAAAGAGCAGCGTAGGGGTGTCAGCCGGTGTGAACGCATTGCTCAAGATCTGCTCTACATCGGTCGCCATCAACGCGGTAAGCATGGCGTCCCGGCTGTCATAGTGGCGTGTGACGACACTGAGCGTGTTGCTGATGCCCCATCGCGTTTCAATGGGGAGGGCCCCGTTCGTGGCGTGGTTGAAGCGCCGCTGGATTTCGCTTACGGTGATATCGCGCTGCCCGTCTCCGTCACTGTCGCGGGCGTTGACAAAGGTGGACTCGAGCTTGTCGGCGAGCGACCAGAGGGCCGGATCGGAGAGGCCCTCACCCCCGGCCCCTCTCCCATCCGAATGGGAGAGGGGAGTCGGAGGGAGGCCCAGCCCGGCCTGGTCTGGCACCATCTCGAAACTCCCATCCGAATGGGAGAGGGGAGTCAGAGGAAAGGGCTCCCTCGCATCCATCAGAACGGGGGTGGTCTCGTAGACGACGGCGAGGTCCACCCCCTGCTCCTCACGCACGGAGATGCCTGCGAGGGTGAACTCCTCGTAATAGCTTTGCACGATCTGCTCGTTGTCCAGCGACCAGGCCGTGCATTGACCGTTATCGCCCTGGGCCGTGCAGACATCGGTGAGGGCGTGGACGAGCCAGACCACGCGCAGTTGATGTGCCTTGCCCCACTGTGCCGCCACGGGGCGATAGGGCACGCGCGCCGAGAAGGCGACGCGGGCGCCGCCGATCTGATCCACAACCGTGTTGAGTGGGACGTAGGCGACCAGGTTGCCGAGGTCGTCGGCGCGCTTGACCGCGACGCCATAGGTCTGGAGGACGTCGTTGTCGAGCCAGGCTTGCAGGTCGGTCTCCGGCGTGATGGTGGCGGGGGCGTCGGAGCGCACCGGCAGGTTGCCCAGCGTCTCGGAATCCCACGGGATGGTGATCTCCAACATCGGGACGAGCCGCATGTCGCCGTAACTGAATCGAGGGTCATGCGCCTCGACGCGTTGCAGCATCTCCGTAGAGGTCGGCATAGGTGCTGTCGTTGCCCGTCTTGCGCTGGATCTGCCCGCTCTCGTCGCCGCTGGGCCAGTCCAGGACATTGAGCGCCCACCAGAGGTGGTCCTCATTGGCGGGTCGTAGCTGTAGATCGACAAAGACGGGCGCGCCCGGTTCCAGGTCGTCGACGATGAGGTCGAACTCGTCGTCCTGTTCGCGGTAGGTGGCGGGCGATTCATCTACATTGTCGGGGACGCCGTCGCCGTCATCGTCGGCGTCGAAGGGGTCAGGGAGGCCGTCGCCATCGAGATCCTGGCACGGCGTGTCGACCGGTTGGTAGGTGTAGGTCGTCCAATCGCCGGTGTAGGCGCGATCCGCGCACTCGAATCCGTCGAGTCGCCCATCGTGGTTCGTGTCGTGATCCAGTGCATCGGTGAACCACGTCTGCCCGGCATACGCGAATCCCTGCACCTCAAGACCATCGGGGATGAGGTCACCGTCGCTGTCGGGGTCGTCCGGGTTGGTGCCCAGGGCGACCTCTTGCGCGCAGGTGAGGCCGTCGGCGTCTGCGTCGCTGGTGGTGCAGGGGGCCCTCACCCCCCCCGCCCCCTCTCCCGTTACCACGGGAGAGGGGGAGCCGGAAGCCAAGCGTGTCCGGTCGCGACTCCTATGGGGAAACAGGAGAGGGGGAGCCGGAAGCCAAGCGTGTCCCGGTCGTATCTCCCGTGGGGACGGCGGAGGTAGACGCTGAGGGGGATTCGTCACCAGCCTTTTGGTCCTCCACCCGCTGCGTGAAGGCCATCACCTGGGTGGCGTTGAGCAGGGGGGTGGCGACCATCGAGATGACCGCGCTGACGGCGACGGCAGCGTAGACGACGGGTCGCCGGCAGAAGGTAACTGCCAGCAGCAAGAGCGCCACGGTACCCAGGGCAATCCCGGTCCGGGAGACGTCACGGCGCAGCGTCTCCGAGGCCGACAACGTCGTCACCAGGGCCCTCACGCCGCCGGGCTTGAGGATGTTACGGAGTGCGGCGATGCCCTGACCGGAGTCTCCATACCCCCAGAAGTCGGTCTTGATCTGGGCGCTGATCTGGTCTCGCTCGCCTTCGGGAAAGGTCACGTCGAGTGTCAGCCGCAGTGGAAGCCCACGCTCATCCAGCCAGATCTCGCCGTCACCGGTGGCCCCACTGTAGAGATGGGACGCCGCCAACTGCACTCCCAGGGGGAGTTCGCCGCTGGCGGTCATCTGTGCCTCTAAAAGGTCGCGGATATGGTTGGCCAGGGCGGGGCCATCGAGCGTGAATGCATAGCGCGCCGCCGTCAGTGTGTTCCCGTCGGGGAGAGTCCGCTGCTCGCTGCCCAGGGCGCGGAGATCGGTGGCGCCCGCCAGGTAGGTCAGTGCGTCACCGGCAGGGGCGAAGAGATCCGTGACGTTGTCGATCGGCTCCCAACTTTACGGCGCCGATGCTGCGCCCATACGCGGCGCCGCCCTCCACCTTGATCTCGATCCCGGAGCGCTTGTCTGCCGCGAGTTCCCCGCCGGCGCTATCCTGCCACAACGACAGATGCATGCCGGCGCTCCGCACATCGGTTTCGCCCGAGCAGCCTCGGCAGTCACCCTCGACGTGATAGACCATCTCCTCGGGACCGCGCCCGGCATTGACCACGAGCGGCAGCGGTGTTGTCGTTTGGAGGATGTCCGTCGCGTAGCTATAGTGTCCGATGCGGCTCGCCTGTGTCCAGGCGCGCAGCACGGCCCGGGCGGGGGGTAGGGCGGTGCCTCCGGTTGGGATGAGCCGCGCCCCTCCACTCAGCCAAAGGGCTGCCACGACCAAGGACACGATACTCAAGCGCGAGAGGGCGGTACGCTTCATCTTACCATTCTCCTAGCTGCTCTGCCGTCACGGATCCGCTGGAGGCCAGCGCCTTACGACAATAGAGGAGCAAGTCCGGGCGGACTTGCTCCTTATCAGCATAGTGGCGAATGGTACGGGCGTCAAGGCTCAAGTTAGTTTCTAACTTATTTCAGTTCCATTCCTTTTGATCTTAACCGGCAATCGGTCTATCCGCTCCGCAAAGTACGCGGCCATCTCCTCAACGTGGCCGTCGTCGCGGGTGGGTACGTTCACACCGGAGATCACGGGCGCGTCCTCATCGAGGTAGGTCTGCGTCCGTGCATCGAAGAGCGCCCAGTGGGCCAAAGCCTCACGCAGGACAGCGATCGTGTCGGCGCAGGCAGGATCCGCGATGCGGTTGTCGAGCTCCAGCGGGTCCCGGACGAGGTCAAAGAACTGCGATTGCTGGGGATTGCGACACAGCAGAAGCTTGTGGGCAGTAGTGCGGACCATATACTCCGACCCGGCCCAGCCCTCGGCGAAGACTTCTGACCTGGCAGGCTCATCGCCTGCCAGGTCGCGCCCCTGCATCGGCTGCGGGACCTCGCAGCCGGCCGCGCGGAGCAGCGTCGGCGCGATATCGATGTTGTTGACGAGCTCACCCGACGCCTCGCCGGCCTGCACCTGTCCCGGGAGCTTTACGATCAGGGGGACCTTGATCACCGGATCGTACATGTAGTTCCCCTTGAGCAGGAGGTGGTGGAAGCCCATGTAATCTCCATGGTCGCTGGTGTAGACGATGAGCGTGTCGTCGTAGATCCCTTGTCGTTTGAGCAGCTCGATCATCCGACCCACGTGGTGGTCGATCTGCGAGATGGCCGCGTAGTAGTATGCCATCGCGCGTCTGATTTTGGCCTCGGTGTGATCCTGCGTGGCGGAAGTAGCCGCCGTCGCGGGCGATATCGCGCGCCAATGGGGTCTCCAGCCACCCCGGCAGGAGCGTCAGCAGTTCGGGATCGTACATCTCGTCCCAGGGCGCCGGGGGATCGAAGGGATGGTGGGGCTTGATGAAGCCCACCATCAGCAGGCTGCCGCCCTCGCCCCAACCCGCCAGGGTCTCCATCGCGCGCTCCGCGATCCACGTCGTCGAGTGGTGCGCCTCGTCCAAATCGGACCGGAGCGCGCCGAGTGTGTCCCAGTAGATGCCGGGTGCTTTCTCACGATACTCGCGACGCTGGTCGATCAAATCGAGCCCGTCGACCAGGCCCTCGTCGCGAAGCCAGCGGTGGTAGTCATCGTCAAAGCGACCGGGGCCGTCTTGTTCGGACAGGAGCATCTCCTGGAAGCCGACGTCCAGGTAGGTGGGCGTGAAGTGCATCTTGCCCACGGCCTTGGTGCGGTATCCGGCGTCCCGCAGCACGCGGGGGAAGGTGGGGATGCCCGGCGCGAGCGTGCAGCGGTTGGTCCAGCCCAGGTGTTGGTGGACGTATTGGCCGCTCAGCAGCGAGTAGCGCGACGGGGTGCATACCGGGAACGGGCAGAAGCTGTTCTCGTAGCGCATGCCGTCGGCTGCCAGCGCGTCGATGTTGGGTGTGCGCACGTCGGGATTGCCGTACGCTCCCAGGCAGTCGAGGCGGTGCTGGTCGGCGTGGATGAGCAGAATGTTGGGGGATTTTTGTTCGGGCATATGCCTCACCAGTCTTTAGTTTCCTGTTTTCTGTTTCTAGTTGGGTAGGGTCAGACGTCCAGGGTGGTGCGGGGGCCGGCGCCCTGTTGGTACGTGATGCGCGCGCGGTGCGTCTTGAGATCCACGTCTAGGGTGCAGGAGGCGTCGCCGTGGTCCCAGGCCAGCGAAAGGCGGTCGGGCGGCGTCTCGCGCACGGCGAAGGTGCCGTCAAATGCCGGGAACGTGTTGCGGAAGCGGATCAGGCGGAACAGCCGCTGGACCACGTTCCCAGCAGACTGGACCATGTGTCCAGCAGACTGGTCGCTCGATGGGTCGTCCGGCTTGCCGACTGCCGCCTCTACCTCGCCCACGGTGTAGTTGTGCCGGTTGATGGCCCGGTAATCGCCGTACCGGGCCACGGCCTCGTGGTCGTTCTGCCCGGCCAGCAGGCCGACGTAGTAGACCTGGGGAATGCCCGGCGCGAAGAACTGGATGGCGCGCGCCGCCAAGTAGGCATCGTCGTCGGCGTCGAGCGCGGAATAGTAGGTGATATCTACCTGGTGGGCGTTGAAGTCGCTGCCTGTCGCAGCTCCAGGGCCTGTAGTGCCTACAGGACCTGTCGCGCCTTCGGAAGGGTGCTCTTCCCGGGTGTGGAGCGGGCTGACGTCGGCACCGCGTGCGACCAATCGGTCCACTACCGCCCTGGACTGGGCCGTCGTCAGGATGCCGTCCATGTCGGGCTGGACCGGGATTCCGTCGTGGCAATCGAGCATCGTGATCTGCTTCCGCGGGCAGTGGGTGAGGTATGCCTGGAGGATCGAGCTCGATGCCGTGAAGAGCGTGTGGAGCACCAGGAAGGGCAGCACGAAGTCGTAGACCCAGTAGCCGTGGTCTGCCAGACGGGCCTGGAGGGTGTAGTGGATGTGGACCTCGGGCAGCAGCGTGAGTCCCAGCGACCCAGCGTACGCGTAAAGGTCATCCAGGAAGTTGTAGAGGTCGGGCTCGACGAAGAAGCAGCTCGTCCCCGCCTTCTTGTTCACGTAGGCCACCGCATCGAGCCGAACGATGCGGATGTGCTGGTCCTTGAGATGGCGCAGCGTATCGTGGATGAACTGCTGCACGAGGGGCGAGTGGACGTCGAGGTCGATTTGCTCGGGCTCTCCCTCGAAGCCCACGCCGCCGCCGAAGGTGGCCCAGACACGCTCGGTTTCACCGGTCTCCTCGATCGTCACGTCGGTGAAGGGGTTATCGGGACGGCGCAGGAAGATCCGTTCAAGGTCCTCCTCGGGCGGGTCCCCGTTGGGCCAGACCTTGTCGAGGGTGATGAACATGTCCGCGTAAGGCGAACTGCGCCCGCGCCGGGCAAAGTCCTGGAAGTAGGTCGAGCGGCGAGAGATGTGGTTCACCATGAGATCGGTGATCAGGTCGAAGCGACTGCCCAGACGGCGGATGTCCTCCCAGTCGCCGAAGGCGGGGTCGACCTCGCGGTAGGTGACCGGGGAGAAGCCGCGGTCCGCCGACGATGGGAAGAAGGGCAGCAGGTGGATCCCGCCGAAGAGGCCCGACAGCGGCCCGCTCAACAGGGCCTCCAGGGTCTTGAGATCACCCCCGAGTGAGTCGGGATAGGTGATCAGCTGGACTTGATTCCGGATGGGTGCTGTGGTTTCGGTTGGCATCGTTACTCTCCAATTCGATACTGTGGGGGGCGAGGGCCATCGCGGCGACCGCCAGCCCGGCGTAATCGCCGACGTGCTCGCCCAGGCCCGCGGGCAAGACCTGGCACACCTCCAAGCTTGGCCACCTCACCACCACATAAGATAGTTCAGGCCACGGCTTAACACAACTGCCACTAAGTGGATAGTTTGACGGATCTAACTACAAATGATAATATAGTCGTATGTTAGTTAGAGATGCCTCCCGGTCAGCTGCCAGCAAGACTCACCTGAACGCCTTCGACAGAATCAGCGTTGTGATTCGGGCTTGGCAGGGGACCGGGGCTACAGGGAGCAGCCGTCGCCGAGTGCCGCCGGTATCTACCTCGCCAGCTTGTGGGGGTCGGCCTCTGCACCTGCTCAGTCTCGTGGTCCTCTGCAGCCTCGCGCTCACCGCTCATCCAACCCGCATGCGCGGCCCCACTTCCCGTAGACATACCCGCAACCGTCACTGAAACTATGTCTGGCCCCGCCCTCTCCAACTTCCACACCAACCTTGGCGACTACCCGGACGGGCAGGTCCCGCGCTATGCGCGTTCGAGCTGGCCTTTGACGTCACAGGGACGACGGCGACGGACCCATACTTCCCTTACGATCCCGCTCCGCCGCCCGGTATCCAGCCGGGCACGGGCATCAGCGTCGACGCGCTCCTGCTGCCTCCGGGCGAGACGGACTGGAACCGGGCCCGGTCCCTCCCTTGCTTCTACTACCAGTCCGTTGAGGAGACGGGCAGCGGCAGCCGCCTCGCGTTCTCCCCCGTGGCCGACCCGGACTGGCGCTGCCGCTTTACCCCTGACGTGGTCGGCACCTGGCACGTCAAGGTGCGCGCGACGGACGCGAGCGGCACTGCCGAGAGCACAGCCGAGTCCTTTGACTGCGCTCCCTCAGACCGCAAGGGCTTCATCGGCGTCAGTCAGACTGACTCACGCTTCTTCGAGTTCTCCGACGGCACGCCCTTTTTCACGCCGCTGATCAACGTCGAGGAGGGCAGCCCTTTCAACTCACTTGCCGACATCCGCGCGAACATCAAGATGATGGGGGAGAACGGCATCCGCTTCTTGCGCTGGTTCCCGACCGGCGAGGGCGCCAACTTTTTCGTCGCTCCCTATGCCGACACCATGCGCATCAACTGGCGCTTCGGCGACGGCTGGGTGACGACGGACGGCGTCGATACCGCCGCAGGCAAGCTGTTCAGCTATCGTCCGTATTACTACTCCGGGCAGACCGTCACGCTGCTGCCGAACTCGCGCTACCGGTTGAGCTTTACGGCTCAGGTGACCGGCGACCAGGTCGTCCGCGCCCAAGTCGGCAACCTTGCAGGGGGCACAGTCGACGTCTGCTCGACGACGGGCACGGTCCACGCGGCTGACGGCGGCACTTGCACCTATCGCGACGACGGCTGGCAAGAGATCGACGTGATCGTGCAGACGGGCGGCTCAGGCACGACCGTTGACGTCGCGGTGCGCGGGCTCTACGTCTCGGCTGACGCACCCGCACCCTACAACAGTGTGCAGTCCGGCACCGTCCGCGTACACTCGATCCGCCTGCAGCGCGACGAGACCGGCAACGGGGACTGGGGCGGGAACTTGCTGACGCGCTCCGATCCCGACACCTATGGCTACATCGACCCGCAGGCGGCGGCCAAGTTGGACGAGATCCTGCGCCTCTCCGAGATCTACGGCGTCTACCACAAGCTCACGCTCTTCCACAAGAACGATAACCTGCTGGCGCGCTTCCTGCCCGACGGCACGGTGGGCGACTGGAACATCAGCAACTTCTACGCCGCCGACGGCGAGGCCGCCCGCTGGTACGAGGAGGCGTACGCCCGCTACTTCGTGGGGCGATGGTCCTACTCGACGGCCCTCCATTCGCTGGAGCTGGCCAACGAGAACTACTTCGACGCGCGGGCTCAGGACGCGGCGTTCGCCATCGCCCAGGTTGTACGAGACCTCTCGCCGCGCCATATCCTGATGTCCAACTCCTTCTGGGGATGGTGGGTCGATAGCTTCTGGACCGACGTCGAGCGGGGCGACCTGATGGATTACTCGGACAAGCACTGGTATGCCAACGAGACCGGCTCGTCCTGCGACAGCAACGGCGAGCACTGCGAGCTGATCAGCAACGTCTGGGACGACTCCGCGGCCTACGTCCGCGAGTGTGCGCTGCGCTTCAACGAATATCGCGAGGCCTTCGGCTACGATAAGCCCATCGTCCGCGGGGAGGGCGGGGTCGCCGTCTCGGCCACGGAGCCGCAGAACCCAGAGATCGCACAGGATCCGACGGGCACCTACTACCACAAGAAGCTGTGGGCCCACGTCGGGACCTTGGCGACACGTGCGACGGCGAGTGGTACCCGCGCCTCTTCGTCAATGGCGGGGCCTTCCCCAACGCCGAGAATGATCTCGCCAAGATGTTCGCGGGCTATGAGCGGTTCATGGCCGGCGAGCCGCTGTCCAACGGCCACCAAGTGGCGATCGGCACTGACCTGACCGGCGATCAGCAGATCACCATTACCGACGCAATGGGCGCCTTGCGCGCCTGGGGCGTCCAGGACGCAGTTTCAGGACGGACGCTCCTGTGGATCGACAACGCTGCAGATACGTGGAAGGCCGTCGTAGATAGGGCTGAGATCCCGCCTGCCTCGGGCACGCTGACGTTGGCGGGCTTTGCGCCCGGGCAAGTCTGCAGGATTGAATGGTGGGACCCGTACACGACGGCCTCCGAAGCCGCCAAGATGACGCTCGCCACCGCGGATGCGGATGGCACGATCGCCGTGACTGTGGGCGAGCTGACGCGCGATGTCGCGGTCAAGGTGATGGTGCACGGAGCATATCGCACGTACGCATATCGCATATATATGCCCCTCGCGACGAGGGCGGGTCTATGATCCGGGAGTGGGAGCGATAGAAGAACCTGTTAATGCCTGTTTCCGGTTTTCAGTTGTGGGTTGGCGACGCGACTGCGACAGCGTAAGGCAAGGCTTCCACGTCACATACCGGTCGAGTCACATCACCTCGTATGTATCCGCCGCCATCGCGGCGACCGCCAGCCCGGCGTAATCGCCGACGTGCTCGCCCAGGCCCGCGGGCACGACCCGGCACACCTCCAGTGCGCGGGGATGGGCCTCGGCGTGCAGTGTCTCCAGCACCGCCGGCTCCAAGAGTGCCTGCTGGCGCCCGTAGATGCTGCCGATCACGATCCGCTCGGGGTTGAGCACATCGACGAGCATCGCCAAGCCGCGGCCCAGGTAGTGGCCCACGGTCTCGTAGATCTCGCGCGCCAGCGCGTCCCCTGCCTTGCGCTGCCTCGCCGACCGAGGCTGCCGTGATCGCCTCAAGGTCGGCGAACGCCGGACAGAAGGCGGGCGGGGATCCCGCCTGGAGTGCGTCCAGCGCTCGGGATTGCGCCAGCCGCGCGATGCCGCCGCCACTGCAGAACCCCTCGAACGAGCCTCGCTTGCCGTAGCCCAGCGGGCCGTCCTCTGCCAGCCGCACGTGGCCGACCTCGCCCGCCATGTCGGTGAGGCCGGCGTAGAGCCGCCCGTCGAGGATCAGGCCACCTCCCATGCCGGTGCCGAAGGTGAGGAAGACCATGCTGCGGCAGCCCCGGCCCGCGCCCCACTGCCACTCCGCCAGCGCGCAGGCGTTGGCGTCATTCTGGAGCGCCGTCGGGACGCCGAAGCGCGTGCGGAAGGGCGTCACCACGTCGACGCGATCCCAGCCCGGCAGGTTGGGGGGCGAGAGAATCAGGCCCTGCGCCGAGTCCAACGGCCCGCCGCAGCTCACGCCCACGCCGGAGAGCGTCACCTCATGGTGTGCCGCGAGCAAGCTCGCTAGCGTGTAGGCGAGCTTCGTCAGCGCCGTCTTGGGCGTGCGCGGCGTCGCAAACTGCTGCTTGTCAAGGATCTCGACGCGATCCTCCTCCGTGCGCCCGATGCAGACGGCGCACTTTGTGCCCCCGATGTCGATGCCGGCGAGAAAAGTCATAGTGTCAGCGATCCCATATATCTCGTGAAGACAAGAGCTCTCAGCCATCAGCTATCAGCCTTGGGCCCGCCATCCAACATCCAGTATCACTCTTCCAACAGGTTTACTTCCACCGGCTCGCCGTCCGCCGGGACGCGCCAGGTCTTGATCTCGCCGGGGCGGAAGTCGGCCTCGATGGTGCGGTCCCAGCCGGGCAGCGAGATCGTCGCGTGGGCGGCGGCGCCGGCGGTCTCGTAGGCGCGCACGACGAGGTCGTCGCCGCCCTCCGCCTGCTTGACCGCGGAGATCATGATGGTCTCGGGCGCCGCGCTCGCATAGGAGAAGGAGAGGGGGAGCGTGCCCGCCGGTCGTCCGGTGGCGATGAGCGTGACGGGCGGCTGGTTGAGCTCGGCCGCACGGCGGACCGTCCCGGCGGCTTCCCAGCTCCCGGCATGGGGGAAGAGGCTGTAGGTGAAGGTCTGTCTTCCCTGATCCATATAGTTGTAGTCCGTGTCGGGATCGAGAACTACCGGCATGTGGTGCGCGTAGACCGGGCTGCGCAGCACCGTCATCCCGATCACGTTGTGGCTCACGTCGACGCTTGGCTTGCCGTCGTTGAGCACGCTCAGGCCGTAGGGCACGCCGGTGTGAGCGCTACCCGAGATGTCGACCCACCGCTGGATCGGGTACTCCTCCCCGTTGGGGAAGCGCTCGATGTGGCCATAGGGAATCTCGTGGGTCACCTTGTAGCCGTAGATCCCCGCGGGGAAGCGCAGCTTGAGCATCTTGAGCTGCTCGTGCCAGTCGACCGTGACGTCCACGTCGATGCGGTCCAGCTCGGCGTAGAGCGTGAAGTCCTGGACGAGGCGCGAGGTGCCCCAGGCGCTCTCCACGCGCAGCACCGCCTTCACCGGGCCCTGCGCCATGACCTTCATCCGCGTGGCCCGGAAGGCCCCGATCTCGTCCTCGAAGCGGAAGACGTCGTGGCTCCAGGTGTCGCTGGGATCGTCGATCACGACGGGCCGGGCGGCGGGGCCTGCCAGGACCTCGGTCTGGATCGGCTTATCGAGGAGGCTCACGAGATACCCGGTCTGCGGATCGAAGGTCAGGCGGAAGCGATCGTTCTCCAGCGTCGTCTCGGTGGCGGTGACGCCGCCTCCTTCGGACGCGGAGTCGTCGGGGTCTGCCGCTAGCCCCGCGCCCGCCAGGCCGCCGGCACCCGCCAAGCCGCTGGCGCCCGCCAGGCTGCTGGCGCCCAGCCTGTAGACCCGGTAGCCCAGCGCGGGCAGGTCGGCCACGAAGGCGATGCGGGTGCGACCGCCGGCGGTGGCGCCCGATTGGAGGCGCTGCACGGGCACGGGGCGGCCCTCCTCGTCGGTGAGGACCGCGTCCTCCTCGACGCGTCCGGCCTCCATCTCCACGGGCACGCTGCCGGCCCAGGCGTTGGCGTTGAAGACCACGACCGGCTTGATGCCCTCCTCGTTCGGGATCGCCATCTGCCAGGCCAGCGACTGGGTCGCATCGTTGAGCGCGCGGCCCGCGAGGGTGACGGCCTCGCCGTAGGCGTTGTGCGCATCCTCGTAGGCGATTTCCAGGCTGGAGCCAGCCATGATGTCGTGGAACTGGTTGAAGAGCACGTTCTGCCAGGCGTGCGCGAGCGCCTCCTTGGGGTAGGCAAGCCCGGTCACCCGCGCTGCGACCGCGGACCAGGCCTCGGCGCGTTGGAGCGCGGCCTCGGCCAGCCGGTTCCAGCGCTTGATGCCGGAGTGGGCCGAATAGCAGCCGCTGGCGTGGTGCTGCAGCTCATCGTGGACGATGGGAAGCGACCACTCGGCCGCCACCGCGGCGTCGAAGAAGGCGCCCGTCGTGCCGAAGGTCAACTCCGGCAAGTCGGGGTCTCCTGCCAGCCGTTGGATGCTCTCGATGTTCTCCTGCGTGGGGCCGCCGCCGTGGTTGCCCACGCCGTAGAAGCACATGAAGCTGTCGACCGGGGGCTTCATCTCCGCGGCGCAGCGGCGGACGTGGTGCTCCAGGTCGTGGCCCCAGCTCGTATAAGTGAAGGGAATGCGGAAGGTGAGCACGCGCGAGCCGTCCTCGGCCTCCCACCAGAAGAGCCTCCCGGGCAGCCCCTTCTCGTGCGGGCCGGGCCGCATGAAGACATAGAAGTCGAGCCCGCTCTTCTTGAGGATCTGCGGCAGGACGGCGTGGTGGCCGAAGCTGTCGACGGCGTAGCCCACGCGCGCGGTGACGCCGAAGGCCTCCTTGAAGAAGCGCTGGCCGTAGAGTGCCTGGCGGACGAAGGACTCCCCGCCGGGGATGTTGCAGTCGGGCTCGATCCACCAGCCGCCCGCGACCTCCCAGCGGCCCTCGGCGACGCGTGCCTGAATCTCGGCGAACATCTCGGGATCGATCTGCCGGACCCAGCTATAGAGCGCGGCGGAGCTTGCCGTAAAGCGGAAGTCGGGCGTCTCGTCCATCCGGTCGAGCGCCGAGCGGAAGGTCGCGAGGGTCTCCTGGAAGCCCTCCTGCCATTGCCAGAGCCACACCGGGTCGATGTGGGCGTTGCCGATCATGTACAGCGTTCGCGTGTCGTTTTTCACCGCCATTGCTCCCGCGTGATAGGAATCGTCGTGTCTGGGGTTCATTATAGGCGGGGTGGCGAGGGTCACAACGCGAGGGGGGACCACCAAGACGGATGCTGACGTTGATTGACAGAGCGGTGTCAGGCGACGCCCTCTGCGCATGGCTGAACGACACATAGGCATATAATGGATAGCATTCGGCTTTACGGTCACATCCATTCAGCGAGGTTCCCTATGATACGTATCACGCCTGCCCGGGTGACACCTGCAATTCGGTCTCTTTTCCATACTGATGAGATGCAGGCAGTTCGCTGCTTTGCTGTTCTGGAAGGGTCAGCACCTCATGGGAAGATACTTGTAGACGACCTCGTTGATCCTCACTGGGCGTTGGTTCAGGAAGCCGGCGACAACTGCCTGTTCCTTGGCGGAAACGTGGATGTTTCGGCTTTGCACGAAGTCCTGGCTGCATTACGTGAGGAGGGAGACATACTGATCGGCATGCCCGCTAGACGATCCCCGGCTTGCCTGGTTCCCGCCAGATCCTTACTACGATAGTTGTGTACTGGAGTTCTATGATCGTCCTGCTGGCCAGGGCCTCGGACCCTACCTTCGCAGAGTTCCCGCAGACTGTGTAGTCTGTCGCCTGGATCGCAACTTGGTACTGCGTACTGAATGGGGTCCGAATGATGTTGCTATGTACGGTGGTCTCGATGCCTGGGAAAGGGCCTGTTTTGGCTATGTTTTGATGCGTGGTAGTGACATTCTTAGTGAAGCAACGGTAGGACCTTCCGCGCTGGGCTGCTATGAACCGGGTGTGTTTACCCAGGAGAGACACCGCGGCAAAGGCTATGGAACTATGGTGGCTGCCCGTCTCATCCAGGAGATTGAGGCTTCAGGAAAGCGAACATATTGGAACTGCACCATACAGAACGTAGCCTCCGTTGCCATCGCTCGCAAGCTTGGGTACCGCATAGAGAAGGAGTTCCGCTGTATGGCCTGGCACAAGACGGACCGTGATATTGCGGAACGGGCTCAGCGCCCGTAGCGGCAAGAGGTCGGACAGAACTGAGGTCTGGTCCTTTTGGGGAAGGTGCCTGAAGAGAGAACGTCCATCCAATAGAGTGAGCGGTGAGCCGACATCAAACGCGAGGGCGTTCTCAGATGAAGGTACAGTACTTCAGGGGAACGCAGAGAGAGAGGTTCCCGAATAGCTTTCCCGACTTTGTAGTAGCGTGGCCCTGACAGACTGTGTCATCAATTCTGTACCAGCAACTTCTTCAACGTAGTCAGGGCCAGCAGGCCCGCATCGGCGCCGGGTTCTAAGAACGGACGCACATCGTCTACCACTCGCTCCCAATCCACGCTCTGCAGGCGGGCAAGGACAGCCTGCTTCCAGGTGGAGGCTGTCACTTCCTCACCCGCCCATCCCGTCTGAGCAAGAGCATGATCGAGCAACTCCATATTTGGCGCAGGCCAGGTGGGATCACTCAGATACCACAACAGATCGTAGACGTCACGTCCCTTGAGATAGGGCCGCTGGAGGATAGCGTGTAGCTTTCCGGCCAGCAGCGAGGCGCGGTCGTGATGCTGCAGCTGCAGGATCAGGTAGCGACGGACGACGGTCGTCGCAAGCCCGGCGCCCGCCGGTGGGTTGGTATCTACCTCGATCTTGATGGCCAAGGTCTCGTCAGCGTGAGGTGAAAGTTGTAGATCGTAGAGCAGGCCGGGGAAACGTACGAAGGCGCTGTTCACGGTCTTTCGGTCATTAACCCTGAGCGTCACGGTATAGGCCTCGGACTGCAGGGCGCGTTGGATGCTGTGGAGATAGGCCCGAAAATCGTACTGCTCAGGGGCTCGCTCAAGTGCAAAATCCAGATCTTCTGAATAGCGGGGCATAGCGTAGAGAAAACGAAGTGCTGTGCCTCCGTGGAAAGCTAACGGAATGAAGGCGCCGGCCCGCTGCAGTTCCCCCGAGGATGCCGCGCTTGGAGGTATTCGCGGGCTACATTACGTCCATCAACGGGTGTGGAAGCAGCGCTGACCAGGCTTGCCAGGTAGTCCTTCATAACGTCTCGTACTCCTCATCCTCTGCCCGCGCCAGGGCCGCGATCGTCCCCGCGGCCCGTTGCAGCTTGGGGCTTTCACTTTCCTCCGCCAGCCGCGCGAGCTCAGCCAGGTCGAGCTGCTCCGTCGCCTGGAGTCGCAGCTCTTCGAGGTAGGCCCGGTTGTCGCCGCCGGGCGTCAGATAGACCAGGTCCAACAGCGCCTTTTCCGGTGTGGCCACAAAAGCTGCTTGTCCCCCGCCTAGCGCCAGTTGCCGGTAGCCGTGGAACCAGCCGGGCTTGACATGTTGGTACGTGTAGGTCCCCAGCGGTGTCTCCCACCGTCTAGGACGCCCCGTGGCCACGCTCGTCGTCACCATGGTGATATCGGGGATCAGGCCGTAGTGCGCCAGCGCGGCCTGCAGGCTGACGTAGGAGCCGTGCACCAAGGTGTTGGCGACGACGAAGGGGTGGGGTTTCACCTTCTGGTAGGGAGGTGCCAGCGTGTAGACGCCGCGTCGGAGTTGATAGAGCCAGTCGTTCGCCGTCCAGCGGGAGAGTTGGCGCCGCACATCCGCCGGATCCACGTTCCCTGCGAGAAGGAGCCCCGTCTCGAAGACCGGCGTATCTTCGATGATCTCGAGTAGATCCATGAATTTCATGGCATTATCATACCATAATTGGTAAGTTACTGCAATGATTCCCGGTGCCGGACAGTCTCCGCAGAACCCGGCGCCGGGTGCGCCGATCTCACTCGCCCGGATGACCACCCCAGATAAGATCGGCGTGCTGAGAGACGAAATCCTCCGAGACATACCACGCGAGGTCCTCGCGGCCCTGAAGGTGGGTGCCGAAGAATGCCGCCGCGAAATGCGCCATCCGGGCCACCGGTTCAGTCTGGAACACCAGCATATGATCCAGATCCGCGAACGTAATCATCGCCTTGTCGGGCGTGCCAAGATGCTCGTAGATCAGCGCATTCTCCGGATAGAGGGCGTCCTCGGCGCCCACGATGATCAGGGTGGGTCGATCAACGGTCGCCAGGCCCCTTTCGCCGAACAGCCACCAGCCCTCGCAGGCCATGGGCATCACGGCTCGGATACGTTCGTCCGTCAACGGCTGCCACAGGCCATCCTCGCCGGCGGTAGCGGCCTCGCCCGCCTGGGCCGTGAAGCGGTCCCACTCGTCTGCAGGGACGCAGTTGTAGCTGGATGCGGTCGACAGGATCGCCTCGGTCGTCGGGTCAGGGGCCGGACATTGGGCCAGGTAGTATGCGGGGTCGATGCGTGCGCCGCTCAGCGCCAAGCTGTTGTACCCATCGAACGAGTACCCGATGGCGCCGGCGTGCTCGGCATCGATCACACCTTCCAGCCCCTCCAACCGGTCGGACGCGGCCTGGTTCAGCGCAAACAGAAGGTCAAGCGGCTGCTCGTACATCTGCTCGCGCATCTTGAGATAGGTATTGATCCCGTTCACGCTGACCCAGGCAAAGCCACGGCTGACCAGGTATGGCGCCAAGTCCCTGGCCATCTGGCTCGACGACAGAATCAGCGGGTAAGGGGCACCGCTGAGGTCCGGGGTCAGGTCGGGCCGGATCACGACCCGGTCGCCCGCTTTGCCTTCAGGCGGTATCGCCGGGTACCACACCGTGAGGCTGACCTCACGGTTTTCGCGGCTTGGGTCCTCAAACGCGACCCTGTGGTTGCTCACAGTGTATGGCCCGAGTTCTGAAAGGGGGTAGGAAAGCGGCTCTCCGGACACCTGCGTCTGCGTAGGCGTAACCTGCGTCCACGCAGGCGTGACCTGAGGCGCCGGAACGGTGGCGGGCACACAGGCCGCCAAGACAAGCATGACCATACCCGCTGCATATAGAACAGAGGTCTGACGAACG
The DNA here is from genome assembly GCA_963775195.1 of uncultured Chloroflexia bacterium. GTDB lineage: Bacteria > Chloroflexota > Anaerolineae > B4-G1 > SLSP01 > PWVB01. The sequence continues at coordinate 895,969 of CAVZIC010000005.1, read as the reverse complement.
CATCGTGCGGATCTTGTGTGGCTCATCGTTCCTCCACAACTCTGTACCGGCGCAATGTGAGTCCGGATTGCCCGGGCGCGCTCGTGGACCTGACTGAGGAGGTTGTGTCGGGGATCGCGGCTCAAGGTCGGTGCAAGACAGCGCATCCTTGCACCAGTATAAGTCGCCCTGAGTGGTGAGTCAATGCTCACGGGCTTTCCAGCTTATCAGCGTCGTCCCATTGCGGCAACTTGCCATTCGTGGCAAGCTGCCGCAATGGATCTTGGGAATCCGTTACCGAATCCGGTCAGTGCAGGACCAGCGGCAGGTAGACGTAGTTGTCGTCGTTGAGGATGGCTGCCAGGCTGGTGGTGGGTATGATCGGCACGGTGCCGTTGGTGAGCGTGCTTCGATACGACTCGTCAGGCTCCTGCACCGTGTCGCCGATGATCTGGACTGTGTAAGTCATCACTGTCTGACCGGGCGGGAAGGTGAGCGTGCCCGAGATCGGCACGAAGTCCTCGCCGGCGATGGCGCCGCCGGCCCCGATCCCTGAGGAGACGACGTAGTCCACGGTGACCGTGAACTGCGCAGGGGTGCTCAGCGTCACGGTGAACACGGCAGGGGTGTAGCCGCTGTCGCCCTCGAGGACCTGCGGGCCGGCCTGGGCGCCAAGACGGGCGTTGTCGTCGTCGGTGATCGTCCCTATGGCGAGACCATTCGCCAGAGTCGCGCTGACCGGGTCGGCGAGCTGGAGCGTGAACGTCTCAACCATCCCTTCGTCCACGAGATCACCCATGATGCCGATCGAGATTGTCTTGCTGATCTCGCCGGGTTGGAAGGTGAGTGTGTCTGCCGCTGCGGTGTAGTCGCTTTCCGCCGTCGCCGTCCCGTTTGACGTCGCATAGTCCACGGTGACCACCGAGGTGCTGGGCGGCGAGAGGGTCACCTCGAAGTTCAGGGGCGCTGTGCCGGCGTTGCCCTCCAGCCGGGTTTCGTCGCCGATGGCCAGTGTCGGCAGGCCATCGTTGTCCACGATGGTGCAGGTGGCGACACCATCGAACAGATCCGCCTCGACCGGCATACTGAGCTGCAGGTCAAACGTTTCGTCGACCTCATCGTCGGTGTCTCCGAGCACGGTGACCTGAAAGATCTTCTGGGTGTCGCCGGGGTCGAAGATGAGGGTGCCTGAGACGGGCGTGTAGTCCACGCCTCCCGTCGCGCTGCCGTCCACCGTGGCGTAGTGCACCGAGACCGTCTTGGTGCCGGCGGGCGCTAGTGTGATCGTGAACCATGCGGTGACCGAGGTGGCATCGCCCTCGACTACGGTGGTGTCGGCGATATTGAACTGGTTACGGGTCTCGACCGCGCCGATGTCGCAGGTGGCCACGGTATCGCCATCGCCGTCGTAGGGGCGTGCCACGCCACGCGCGTCGGTCGCGGGGCAATGCGCGTCGTCCCCCATATCGATGGCGGGGCTGCCGACACGCGGCATCTGCGTCTCGACGAAGCCACCATTGTCGGCCAGTAAGCCGAGCAAAGGATCGGCCCCTGGCTGGTCACCGGACTGGGTCAGCTCGCACGTGGCGTCGTCGGACAGGTTATGCCCCTGCGAGGTCAGGACCGCGGAGCCCATGCAGTTGTGCCCCTCATTATCGGCCAAGATCGTATTCCGTAATGTGGCGGTCGCATCGCCAAGGGCCACGAGGCCATTCGTACCTGTGCCTACCGAGTTGAGGTCGGTGTTGTTGGCAATCGTGCAGTTCTGTAAGGTCAGAGTCACCGGGTAACCGAACCCAGCGTAGGCATAGAGCCCGCCATAGTTGTTCCCGGCGACATTGCCTGTCACGGTCGTGTTGGTCAGCGTGATCGGACCTACTGCAGCATACAGCCCGGCACCCTGGGTGGCTTGATTGCCGGAGATCGTGACGCGGTCCAAGACGGCTGTCCCTCCGATCATCAAGAGGTGCAATCCGCCGCCCAGATAGTTGGAGGCATTGTCGGCGATCGTGGAGTCCTCAATCGTCAAGGCCCGGCCCCGGGCGAAGATCCCGCCTCCGCCGGAGGCGGAGCCAAGTGCGGTGTTGTGGGCAAGGGTGCTCCGGGTGATCGTGATGGTGCCTTGGTCGGAGTTGTAGATGGCCCCTCCACTGGCCGATGCTGTGTTACTCACGACTACGGTGTTTTCCAGTGTCAGGGCGCCTAAGTTGTAGATCCCGCCACCGTGGCCCACCGTAGCATTATCGGTCAGCAGGACATTGTGCAGGGTAAGGCCGCCGATAGCGCCGTTCATGATGGCGCCGCCACCCGACGACGTCTGTCCGTTCTGCACGCAGACGCCCGAGATCACCGTCGTGGACGAGACCGTGAACCCGCGGCCGGCTGCGCCTGCATCCACGATGGTGACCTGGGCTCCGGCGCCGTTGAGGGTAAGGGCCTTGGTGATCGCGAGGTCGTGCTCGTTGTAGGTGCCTGCGGCGATCTCAATCGTGTCGCCGCCCGAGGCTTTGCCCATCGCTGCGCCAATGGTCTCGCAGGCTGTCACGGATGACAGACAGTCGTCGCCGTCGTCTCCGGTCGCGGCGTCGACGTACCACGTGGTCGCCGCCGGGGCAGCCAGGGCCATCGGGTTTCCGCGGCTGCCAAGCGCCGCCAGGGCGCACAGGCCCATTACGAGGCATAAGCTACCGATGATTGACAGCGTGGACGATTTGACGTTGAACATCAGCGCCCCCCTTCTTTTGGATGCAGACTACGCGGAACATGTGGGTGTGTTGGTCGGTTCGTCCCCTCTGAGTGAACCGGTATTGATATATTAGCATACCAATATGCTGATGCAAAATGTGCAACGCCGACGAGTGCCAGGCTGCTGCAACGATCATCGATCGCTGCCCGTGACCTTACGGGTTGTGCGCCGCAGACGGCGTGAGCGACCCGGAAGGTGGGGCTGAAGTGTGGCGTCAGGGTCTGGTGCTATAATGCCCAGCGTGGGTTTCTTGAGTGGCAGGTGTAACGTGGGAATGCGGTGAGGCAAAGAGGCAATGATGACTCGTAACTGCCCCAGATGCGGTGTCGCCTTGCGCGTGGAGTCGCGCTTCTGTCCGGCCTGCGGCCAAGCCCTCGACCAGGGCCAGACCGCTCTATCGCTCGACAGTGTCTCGCTATCGGGCCCCAGCCTGCTCATCCGGGTCGTCGGGCAGCCCCAGCGCGAGGTCATACTCGATCGCTCGTCGCTCACGATGGGGCGTGCGCCGGATAACGACATCGTCCTGATGCACGGGTACGTCTCCGCCCACCACGGGCGGTTCGAGCTCGGCGGTTCCGGCTGGACCTACACCGATCTCGGAAGCACCAACGGCACCTACGTCAACGGGCAGAAGCAGGAGCACACGATGCTCCGCAACGGGGACGTGCTCCGCATCGGCGAGGCGCAGGGGAACTCCGTCGGGCTCACCTTCCGCGCGACCGCCGAGACCGGCGGCATCTCGGTCTACCAGCAGGTCGTGTCCCAGGCTATGACAGGGACGCCTGCGGTCCCCCAACAAGTACGCCCCCGGACGGGGTACGGGTACGCGGATGCTGGACGCCGCCTCGTTCCTGATCATCGGCCGCGACCCGCAGGCGCAGATCACGCTGGACGCCCCGATTGTCTCTCGCCATCACGCCCGTGTCGAGCAGACGGCTCAAGGCCCTGTGCTCACCGATCTCAACAGCACCAACGGCACGTTCGTCAATGGACGGCGCCTCACCGCGCCCCAGCCGCTCCTGGACGGCGATGTGGTGCAGATCGGCCCCTACAAGCTGGTCTACGAGGCCGGTGCGTTGCAGCAGTACGTCGCCAAGGGCGGCGTCCGGCTCGACGGCGTCCACGTGAGCCGGGAAGTGGGCGGTCGCAAGGGGCGGAAGCGCATCCTCAACGATATCTCGCTTTCCATCTATCCCCGGGAGTTCATCGCCCTGGTGGGGACGAGCGGCGCCGGAAAGAGCACGCTGATGAAGGCGCTGAGCGGCGTCGACCGCGTCCAAGAAGGCCAGATCCTCGTCAATGGCGACAGCCTCGCCCAGCAGTTCGATCTCTACCGAACGATGATCGGGTACGTGCCCCAGGACGATATTCTCCACCGTGACCTCAAGGTCGCCGATGCGCTGCGCTATTCGGCGCAGTTGCGCCTGCCGCCGGATACCTCCGCCGATGAGATCGAGCGGCGCATCGACAAGGTGTTGGAAGAAGTGGAGATGCTCGGACAGAAGGACCAGGTCATCAACAGCCTGAGCGGCGGTCAGCGGAAGCGGGTCTCCATCGCCTCCGAGTTGCTCGCCGAGCCGCGGCTTTTCTTCCTCGACGAGCCCACCTCAGGGCTGGATCCGGGCCTGGAGAAGAAGATGATGTACACGCTACGGCGTCTCGCCGATGGGGGGCGCACCATCGTGCTGGTCACGCACGCCACCGCCAATATCACCCAGTGCGATCACGTCTGCTTTCTGACGCAGGGGCGGATGGCCTATTACGGCCCACCCGAGGAGACGTTCGATTTCTTCAACGTCGCCACCGACGATTTCTCCGACGTGTACGACTGTTTGGACGACGCCAATCCTGACGAGGCACGCCGCAAGGCTGAGCGGTGGGAGGAGACCTACCGTGCCTCGCCCCAGTACCAGCGGTTCGTGGCAGGCCGGCAGCGGAAGCTGTCCGAGGTGCAGCAGGAGACGGCGGAGTCGGTCGAGCTCCACGGCCCGCGGGTGAACCCTCTCCGGCAGTTGAGGGTGCTGACGCGCCGCTACCTCGAACTGGTGCTGCGAGACAAACTCCTGCTCACGATGCTGATGGCCGTTATGCCGGTAGTCGGCGTCCTCCTTTTGCTGATTTCCAAGGCAAACTGGCTTGTGGGCGATACCGCCGCCGCGATCGAGCAACGGCTGACCTCAGAGCTGGCAGCCGGGGCTGCCAGCGCGACGTACAGCGTCGTCGCGGACAGTCAGTCGCTGCTCTTTATCCTGGCCTTTGCCGCCGTGCTCCTGGGGCTCTTCGCCTCGGTCTACGAGATCGTCAAAGAGTGGTCCGTCTACCAGCGGGAGCGGATGGTCACCCTGCGGCTGGCGCCCTACCTGCTGTCGAAGATCATTGTCCTGGGAGGCTTTGCGCTCTTCCAGTGTCTGCTGCTCCTGTTGGTGGTGGGACTGCGGGTCGATTTCCCCGGCGAAGGGCTTCTCCTGCCGGCGCCCGTGGAGATGTATATCACGCTCTGCCTCGCGGCGCTTGCGGCCATCGTTCTCGGATTGGTCATTTCCACGATCGTGCCCAACGTGAATACCGTGATCTACGTCGCCTTCATCGTCCTGATGGGCCAGTTGATCTTTGCCGGCGTGCAGTTCGATCTACCGGGAATCACGAAGCAGCTCTCCTCCCTGACGTTGACCCGCTGGACTATGGAGGCGTTGGGCGCTTCCGTGGATATGGGCCGGCTCAACGCGATGACGCTGACCCGCATCCAGCCCGACCCCGTCACGGAACAGGTGGAGGTGGAGGTGGCAAAGCCCGCCGAGGACTGGGTGCCGGTGACCGTGGTGACCACGACCCAGGAGATTGCGGTGCCAATGACCGTGGTGACCACGACCGAAGGAATAACGATGCCTGTGCAGCCTGGCATCACGCAGACCGTCGCCATCTCCGTGCCCCAAGTGACGGTACACGACCTCGTGACCGTGACGGAGACCGTGACGAAGTCCTTCACCGTCGAACCGGACCCCGTGGACGTGGCGACGCAGCGGGCGCTCCGTATCGCCTACGACCACACGACGCCGCACCTGCTCAAGGATTGGGGTATCCTGGCGGGGTGCAGCGTCCTCTTCGGCATCGTGGGCCTGGTCGTCCTCAAACGCAAAGATATCCGCTGAGGCTCACGCCCGTCGAGGGGGGATCGCAGGGAGTCGTCGCGTGGAAACGCGCAGTCGTCGCGTGGAAGCGCGCAGTCGCCGCGTGGAAGCGCGCCGGGGGCCGCCGACGCAAGTCGCCCTTCAGCTTCCCGCCAATGCGGCATCCAGCCACGCCCGGAGCCGCGCGACGACGGCGGGCCGGTCCAGGGCGATGTCCGTATCCTCCCACGGGTCTTCGTCCAGGTCGAAGAGGATGGGCGGCCGACCGTCGACGCGCACGAGCTTGTGACGCCCGTCGTAGGCCAGGTGCCACGTGCGCCTGGGCGTGATCAGGCCCGAGAGCACGGCCTCGCGGGGCGATGCTTCGGCCTCGCCATGCGATGCTTCGGCCTCGCGGGGCGATGCTGCGGCTTCGCGATGGGTCAATGAAGACCCGTCCAGGAGCGGGCACAGCGAGCGGCTGTCCATCTCGTCGGGGACGGGCATTTCGGCGACCTCCAGAAAGGTCGCGGCGAGGTCGTGGAGGCTCACCGGGCCGTCGAACGTCTGTCCTGCGGTGACACCCGGCCCGGCGATGACCAGGGGCACGCCCACCGAGGGCTGGTAGTAGGTGCTCTTACCCCACAGTTCGTGATCGCCCAACATCTCGCCGTGGTCGCTGCTGTACACCACGAGCGTCTTCTCCAGCTCTCCCCGTGCCGCGACGGCAGCGAGGTAGCGACCCAGGTGCCGGTCGATGTTCTCGACCATCGCGGCGTAGTTGCGGCGGATGGCGGTGTGCGTTGCGGTGTCGAACTCGGGGCCGGCGTGGGCCGGCGGGAAGTCGACGCCCTGCCACGCTTCCGACATCCGTTGGGTGACGTCCATCGGGTCGTGCGGGCCGGGGAAGTTGACCTGGAGAAACCACGGCCGGCCGGCGGGGGCATCGTCGAGCAGGCGCAGGCCGTTGTCGGCGACCCAGTTGTCGCCATAGGCGTGCTCCGGCAGCGGGGTGGGGGCCGTCGTAGCATAGGGCGCGCTGCGGCGACCGAGCCATGTCATCGACGTGGACCTGGGCCAGGCCGTGTGCGTCCAGGTAGGCGAGATAGGCGTCGTGCGGTGCGCCGTCCCAGCTATTGACCGCGTCCCACTTCCCCTTACTGTCGATGCCGTCGGAGAAGCCCCATTCGTCCAGGAGTGCCTTGCCGTCGAGGCTGTGCTGTCCCGAGGCCTTTTGGAGGTCGAACTTGCCCACGCCGAGGACGTGATAGCCGCCGTCGCGCAATATCCGATAGAAGGTCGGTTGATCCAGAGGATAATCCTGCCGGTTGTTGTCCACGCGGCAGCGCGGGTAGGCCCTGCCGGCGGCGAGGCTCGCGCGCGAGGGAGCGCAGAGCGGTGAGGGGCAGAGCGCGTGGGCGAAGCGGGTGCCCCGCGCTGCCAGCCGGTCCAGGTTGGGCGTGCGCAGGGGCAGATCCGGGTTCGACCCCGTCCAGTCGTGGCGGTGCTGGTCGGGCAGGAAGAGCAGGATGTTGGGGGGCATAGGACTCCTTGAGTTGGCGGGCGAGACCTCCATCGGCATCAAGCTAGGGCCACCCGGATGGTGCCGGCGAGCCTTGGCGCCGTCCGCGGCGCGAGGTCCCCGGCAGCAAGATAAGGCTCCCCCGCGACCGCGGTAGACTTGTCTCCAAGTGCCGGGGACTGCGGAAAGTCCCCGGCACTATCCGTGATTCAGACTTCTGCGGGCCGCCAGGCGCTCTGCCTGCCAGGCCGCCTCATCAAGCGGCGGGACGAGGATTTCGGCCTCCGGGCGCCGGGTGAGGCCCAGGGCATCACTTGGACACACGAGGGTGCACTGTCCGCAGCCCACGCAGCGCATCGGATCCACAGCGGCGAGCCCGTCGGTCACCCCGATGGCGCCGAACTGGCACCGCTCCTCGCACGCGCCGCAGCCGATGCAGAGGTCATCGTCGACCACAGCGCGAAACGCCGAGCGCGCGATGGCCGTGGGCACGCCAAACTCCGCGACCCGGCGGAGCACGCCGCAGCAGCACGTGCAGCAGTTGCAGATGTAGTTGTGGCCATCGCGGCGGTTGGCCACGGTGTGGACCAGGCCGGCCTCCGCCGCCTGGCGCAGGATCCCGAGCGCTTCCTCCAAGCCGATCGCTCGATCGACCGGGTTGCCATCGAAGACGCCCTCAACCGGAGCGTAGAGCAGGCAGGCCTCGATCGGGGCGTCGCACCCTTCGCCCACGAGGTGTTGCTGAACGCGGCAGATGCAGTCGCGCACGGCCCAGGACTTCGCGCCCTCCAGGAGCGCTGCGGCCTGTTCGTAGGGGTGGATCTCCACGTCGCCGCTCAACGACTCTCCGACGGGGAGGACACGGTGCATGGACGGCCCCGGCACACTGATGCCGCGGGACGCCTGGAAGAAGTCCTCGAAGAGGGCAGCAAACTCCGCATCCATTCGCGGAAGCTGCGCCTCGTAGGAGCCGACGACGAAGGGCATGAGGGAGAAGAGCAGGTCCCGCTCCGGACGCTGCATCGTCACAAGGCCGTGGCGAACCATATCCTTGAGGGTTCGGAAGGCTGCTTTCGGATCTACACCGGCCCGTTCTGCGATCACGGTGTGGGGTTCCGGCGTCATCGTCATGACACCGCCCAACACGGCCTCCTCGGGCGTGAACATCTTTGCCAGAAGCCGCAGTTCGGCACCGCTCTCCGTGGCGGGAAATCCGTTGGGCATCTCGTCAAGACGCTGCGCGAGCGCGCGGTAGACGGCTTCGGTCGTCGGATCTATGTTGATCATGATTACCTCGTTTACAGTTTGACACGTTCAGACGTTTCAACGTTGAAACGTTTGCACGTTAGAACGTGGCCGGCTGCGCGATCTCGGTCGGTGGGACCGGCTCGAAGGAGAGCGGCTCGTCACCGGTCGGCATCGGGGCGTAGTCGGGCATGCCGATGTCGTGGACGAGGTCGGCAATGCGGATCTGCTTGCCCGTCCGCATCGAGTGATTGGCGGCAACGCCGGTGAGGATGGAATAGGCGCCTGCTCGCTGATCGGCGGCGGTCAGGTAGGGGTCGGCAGGTGGGTCGGCACTGAAGAGGTCGTCCAAGATGCGGCTGTCACCGCCCCCGTGACCGCCCCGCGAGGTCCACACGTCGACGTCATATGCCGGGCTGAAGTGCGGGACGATGCGGATGTGGGTGCCGCGTTCCAACGTCTGCCCGGGCACCGTCCCGTCGGCGTTGATGTAGGAGGACTCGATGGTCGTGTGCTCCAGGCGTCCCTTGGTGCCGTTGACCGAGATGATGTACCCTTCCCACGGCATGAAGGCGTTGAGCGAGTAGCTCATCTTGGCGCCGTTGAGGTAATTCACCACCAACGCCATCGTATCCTCGATGTCGATCAGCTCGCTGAAGACGCAACGGTCGCGGAAATAGCCGTCGTAGACCTCGTTGTCAAGGTAGAGCCGCTTGAGATTCTCGTTGTCGCGAATATCCAGCCGGAACCGGCAGGAGGTCTCGGGGCAGGTCAGACAGCGCTCGGTGCGGTCGATCAGACCGTAGCGGTCCGCCGTTTTGGGTGTGTAGAAGCGCCGCTGGCCCTGGGCGAAGACGGCCTCGGGCACCGAGCCGAGCCACCAGTTGATCAGGTCGAAGTGGTGGGTGGCCTTATGGACCATCAAGCCGCCGGAGTTCTCCTTGTTGCGGTGCCAACGACGGAAGTAGTCGGCGCCGTGGCGGATGTCCAGCATCCAGTGGAAGTCGAGCGAAAGGATCTCGCCGATCACGCCGGACATCAGCAGCGCCTTTACCTGCGTGCGCGGCGGCGAATAGCGGTAGTTGAAGGTGACCCGGCAGTGCTTCCCGGTCGCGTGCTGGGTATCGATGATGCGTTGGCACTTCTCATCATCGGTGGTCATGGGTTTTTCGGTAATGACGTCGCAGCCCAGTTCCATCGCGCGAACGATGTAGACATCGTGGAAGCAGTCCTTCGTCGTGACGATCACCGTGTCGGGCTGCATCTCGGCGATCATCCGGTCGAACTGGTGCGCGGGGTAACCCTTGACTTCGGCGCCGAAGCCCTTGGCCTCTTCTACGGCCATAGCCACGCGGCCCGCGTTGATGTCGCAGACCGCCACCAACTCCGAGGTGTCCGTGTATGTGTTCAGCAGGCTGCCGAAGTACATCCGCGAGCGCCCGCCCAGCCCGACCTGTACGTAGCGTGTTCGGCGCATAGGGTATAAGTCCTTTCGTGGTGGGTAGATAGTGGTCAGTAGTTAGCGATCAGCTTTCAGCGGTCAGCGCAAGATACGGAGTAAGGAGTAGGGAGTAAGAAGCGCGAGCAAGCTTACTTCCTACTCCGTACTCCTTACTCCTGCTTCTGGCTGAAAGCTGATCGCTAATGGCTTCTCAATGCTTTCTTGATCTCCTCCAGCCGCGCCCTCTCCGGTCGCTGCTTGTAGAAGTCGTCGAGCGGATAGCAGCCGGAGACCATCCCCTTGCGCGGCGCGGTGGTGCAGTCGCTGAAGGTGCGGCAGATCCGGCGGCGGTCCAGCGGCCGGCCGGCCAGGGCGTCGGCGGCGAGGTCGGGGTAGGGCAGCACCATACGCCCCAGCCCGACGAAGTCCGTCTGCCCGGCGCGCACGACGTGCTGCGCGACGTTGGGCAGCCATTCCTGCAGATAGGAGTAGCCCGAGCCCACGAAGAGCAGGTCCGGGCGGTGTCGCTTGAGTTGCGCGGTCACCCAAATCTGACGGGCGACACCGACCAGCGGGTCCTCCGGTGGCTGGTAGCCATCCGAGGGCGGGAAGAGCGCCGGGCGCTGGATGTGCGGGACGTAGTAGGGGCTGCCCCCCGTCACGCAGACCAGCTCGATGTCGAGCTCCGCCAGCAGGTCGATGAAGGCGAAGGGCTCGGTCAGGTCGACGCCCACGCCCGTCCCGTCGCCACCGAAGGCGTAGTCGTACGTCCCGCCCTCGAATGGCGTCGGGACGCCGACGCCATCGCTGCCCGGACTGAAGGGAACAAAGTCAAAGGCGCTCAGGCGGACACCGATGCCCAGCCCCGGCACCTCGGCGCGGATGCCCGCCACGATCTCGCGCAGGAAGCGCGTGCGGTTCTCAAAGCTCCCGCCATAGGGCCCGGGTCGCGTTCTTGCGGTGAGGAACTCGTGGCCCAGATAGCCGTGGCAGTGCTTGACGTCGACGAAGGCAAAGCCGGCCCGCTGCGCGAGCTTCGCCGCGTCCACGAACCGGTCGATCAGCCGCCGGATGTAGTCGTCGGTGATCACCGGATAATCGGGCGCGACGCCGAACTTTGCGTCGAGCATCGGGTGGTGGTAGAGGATCCGCGGCTCCGTGCGGGCCTTTTCGTTGGGCCGGCAGAAGCGCCCCGAGTGTGTGAGCTGCAGCCCCACCAGCAGATCATCTACGGTGGCAAACTGCGACCGGTGCGCGTCGACCAAGGTCCGGCGCAGCGCAGCGAGATCATCGACGGTGGCCTCGTCGATCATCAGTTGGTTGGGGTTCGCGCGCCCGTCGGGCTGCACGGCGGTGGCCTCACCGCCCCAGATCAGCTTGCTGCCGCTGAGGCCGAAGTTGTGCCAGCGGCGCACGGTCAGCTCGGTGGGATGCCCATCCGGGGTGCCGTCCCAGCCCTCCATGGCCAGGACGCAGAAGCGATTGCCGATCGTGGTGCCATCCTTGAGCGTGGCCGGCTGCGCCAGGGGAGCTGCGCTTCCGGTCTCCATCTCGGCGTCAAAGCCCAGGTCGAGGCCCAGTTCTTGAAGTCGGGTTGCGAACGCCTTGGGCGTCCGCAACGATGCGATGCGTGGGTAGTCGGGCATATGGGTGGGTCTCCTTGAGCTATGGCACCTGAACCTTGCGAAGGTTACTGACGGCGTACTATGTGTAACAAGTACCGGCTAATCGGGCGCCCGCAAGAGTAGGCATATCCGTAACTTTCGCAAGGTTGGCGGCTTTCTACAGCTCCGCCGCAACCCCTTTCACCTTCTCGATCATCACGTCCAGATCTGCGCGCGATCGGGTCGGGTCGGTGTAGAGGTAAGCGGTGCGGGCCAGTACATCCAGGGTGCGCGGGCACATATCCTTGGTATAGGTCACCGGTTCGGGCGTGAGCTCGTAGGCGTTGAAGGCCGGGTTGTGCGACCCCTGCTGGTCGAGCACGGGTTCCCAATTGGTGTAGACGTGGCGCCCGCTGTCGATGGGCGTGCTGGCGCTCACGCCGGCCTCGTTGAGGCCGGCAAGGAAGCGACGCATGGTCGGCTCGGAGTCGAACATCATCGCCACCGTGGTGCCGCAGTCGCCCTCTACGTCGTGGATCGGGTTGAAGCTGAAGCTGCCACTGCCGTTCAGGGCATCGATGATGGTCCGCTTCTCAGTCAACATCGCGTCGAGCATGCCGTCGAGCCGCGTGAGCTGGACGCGCAGGATGGCGCTCAGGATCTCGTTGATGCGGAAGTTCCACCCGGCAAAGAAGGGCGTCTGGATGCTGGAGGCGTGGTCGCGAAACGAGCAGCCACCATCGTGGAAGATCAGAGCGCGCTCGTAGATCGTGCGGTCGTCGGTCACCAGTGCGCCGCCCTCGCCGCAGGTCATGATCTTGAAGTGGTTGAAGGAGAAGGCACCCGCGTCGCCGATGGCCCCCAGACGCTTGCCGCCGTACGAACCTCCGTCGGCCTGGCAGGCGTCCTCCAGGACCTTCAGATCGTGGCGCCTGGCGATGTCCATGATGGCGTCCATGTTGCTGGGCAGCCCCACCATATGCACGGGGAGGATCACCTTCGTCCTCGGCGTGATCTTGCGCTCGACGTCCTTGGGGTCGATGGTCAGCGAGGCATCGACCTCGGCCAAGATCGGCACCGCACCGACGGCCAGCGGGGCCAGCGCCGTCGCCATAAAGGTGTAGGCGGGCACAATCACCTCGTCGCCCGGCCCGATGCCCATCCCGACCAGCCCCGAGATCAGTGCTGCGGTCCCGCTGGTGACGGCGATGGTGTGCTTTGACCCGATCTTCTCGGACCACTCCTTCTCGAAGCTGTCGGACTCTCCACCCTCACCGCCGCGATAACGAAATAGCTGTTTGGACTCGATGACGCGCTGTACGGCGTCGACTTCTTCCTTGCCAATGATGTACATGGCTGTGTTGGCCTCCTGTGGCATATGCGACGAGAAGTAGGGAGAAAGAAGTAAGAAGTAAGGAGTACGACAACCGCCGTGGGCCGCCGGCTTACTTCCTACTGCCTACTTCCTGTCCCCTGTCGTTTGGACGATTGTAATACCAGACGTCTCGGCTGAAAAGTCGCCCCCGGAAGTTTCCGTCAGCGCAGCGAATCCACCTTCTCCATGAAGGCGCGGACACGGGCCTGGTCGACGTGGTTCTCGAAGATGCCGTCGAACTTGAACGTGGTGCCGACCACGGCACCGTCGGCGACGGCGAGCTGCTGCTCGACGTTGTCGAGGTTCACACCTGTGTTGGCGAGGACAACGGTGTCGGAGACGGCATCCTTGACCGCGCTCAGGGTCTGCACATCCGTGCTGTCACCGGCGATGAGGCCCGAGACGCAGAGGGCATCGGGGCGATGGTTGAAGACCGTGGAGCGCGCGATAGAGACGACGTCGCGTCCGCCAAGGTAGCGCGCCGCCTCCGGCACGATGTTGAAGAGGAGTTTGACGTCCTGCGCTCCGATCGCATGCTGGTGGCGCACGACCGCGCCGCAGTTGGTGTCCCAGAGCCCGAAATCGCTGGCATAGACGCCCGAGAAGATTTCGCGCACGAAGCAGGCCCCTGTCGAGACGGCGAGGTCCAGCGAAGCCGCCGGATCCCACAACACGTTTACGCCGAAGGGCACGTGAATCTCCGTATGTAGCTCACCGATGACGCGCGCCATTGCGGCGACGGTCACGGTCTCCACCTTGGTCAGGTAGGGGAGGCTGAACTCGTTGGAGAACATCACGCCGTCGACGCCGCCGTTCTGCAACGCCCGCAGGTCGCGCCGCGCCCACTCGATCACCGCATCCATCCCGCCCTCCGGATCATAGTGGGGGTCACCGGGAAGTGCCATCAGGTGGCACATCGCGATGATGGGCTTCTGCGTTTGAAATAGCTCTTGTGTCCAGTGCTCACTCATGGTCACCTCTTCTCTGGCCGTGTTGTTGTGTTGTATGGGAGAGTTGGTGCATCAGGTCCTTTGTCTGGGCGTATAACGACCGGTAGACGTCATAGGTCCCGTCGTACACTTCCTTCACATTGGCGCCCGGCTGGAAACTGCGCTTCGTCTTGACCCACGTGGCGATCCCCTCGAGCCCTCCGAAAACACCTACGCCCACGCCCGCCATAAACGCATCGCCGTAACTCGCGCCGATTTGTTGCTCGGGGACGTCGAGTGTGACGTCTGCCACGTCCGCCACAATCTGCAGCCACAACGGGTTTCGCGTACCGCCGCCGACTGCCAGTATACGCCGGGCCTTGACGCCCTCCAGCGCCATCGCCTCGATATTATGGCGGATGCCGTAGGCCACCGACTCGAGGATGGCGCGATAGACGTCGGCGCGGGTGTGGCGCAGGCGCAGCCCGAAGAGCACGCCGCTCGCCTCGGGGTCCTGGATCGGGGTGCGCTCACCCTCAAAGTAGGGCAGGGCGATCAGGCCCGCGGCCCCCGGCGGCGAGGTGGCTGCCAGGCTTGCCAGCGCGGCGTAGGCATCCACGCCGCCGGAGGCCTCGGCGCTGACCTCGGGTTGGCCGAACTCGCCGCGAAACCACCGCGTCAGGCTGCCCCCGGTGGACATGCCGCCCAGAAAGGCGTAGGTGTCCGGCTCCAGGAAGTTGGTGCTCCAGAAGGTGCGACTCCGTGTGAGCTCGCTCGTTTTCAGGACGAAGAAGATGCTACTGCCGATCATCACCAGCATATCGCCGACCTGTGAGAGCCCCGCGCTGACGGCCTCCGCGGCGGCGTCGGTCGTACCCGCGATGACCGGCGTACCCTCAGCCAATCCCGTGATGCGAGCCGCTTCGGCGGTCACGCCACCCACGACGTCACAGCTCCAGTGGAGGTCCGGCAGGCACTCCACCGGCACGACGTGCTTGCTCCGCTCGGGGATCCATCGCCGTGTCACGACGTCGAACATCGGCGCATAGCCACCGGCGGTGTAGATATCAATGGTCGGCTTTCCCGTCAGCCGATACACGAGGTAGGCCTGGCTCGTGAGAAAGTACCGCGTGCGGGCGAAGACATCCGGCTCGTGGTTGCGGATCCACAGGACCTTTGGGCCGGAGGCTTGCGTCGTCAGGCCCGAACCGCCGGCACGGATGATCTCGCTCTCCCCAATTGCCGTGTTCAGCGCCTCGATTTCCGCCGTGGCCCGCGTGTCGATGCCGTAGAGGATGCCGGGTCGCAGCGGACGACCCTGATCGTCGATCGGCAGCACGCACGAGCCGATGGCACTGGTGCCGATTCCGAGGATCTGCGTGGGCGGAATGCCGCTCTTGGTCAGCAGCGCTCGAACGATCGCGACGAAGTCATGCCACCAAACCGCGTCGGCGTCGTGCTCGAACCAGCCGGCGCGGGGCATGGACATCTCGTGGTCGACGACGTGCGACGCGACGACCTCACCGTCCGGGGTGACGAGCACGCCCTTGGACGAGTAGGTGCCGATGTCCACGCCGAGAAGGTAAGTGTTGGTAGTCATCCGGAATTCGCCTACAGCAGCATCTCGCCGTCTTTGAAGATCAGCTCGCCATCAAGCGTGACCTCGCCTTCGTGCCGGGTGTCCTTGATGATGTCCCAATGGATCGCGGATGCGTTGGTGCCCCCGCGGTCGGGATAGGCGCGGCCCAGTGCGATGTGGATCGTGCCCCCGATCTTTTCGTCGATGAGGATGTCCTTACAGAAGTGGGTGACTTCGGCGTTGGTCCCGAAGGCGAACTCGCCGATCCGCCCCGCCCCTGGGTCGGTGTGCACCACGGCGTCCAGGAAGTCCTGGTTCGTTGACGACCTGGCCTCGACCAGCGTGCCGTCGACCCACCGCAGGTGGATATCGTCCACCAGCCGCCCGCCCAGCACGCCGGGGAACTCGAAGGTGATATAGCCGTTGACCGAGCCGGCAACGGGCGCCGTCGAGATCTCACCGTCGGGCATGTTCGAGATGCCCACGGCAGGCGCCCACGTGCGGCCCTTCACCGAGAAGGAGAGGTCGGTGTTCTTGCCGACCAGGCGCACCTGGCGGCCCTGATTGAGGGTTTCGGCCCACCGGTTCCACTGCCGGCTTAGCGTGGGCCAATCGAGCAGACAGGCGTTGAACCACATGTCGGTGATCGTCTCCTCATCCACCCCGGCCTGCTCGGCCAGCGCCGTGTTGGGCACGCGCAACAGGCACCAGCGCGTCTTCTGCCAGCGCAGGGTCGAGATCTTGCCCATCGCCCGGCGATGGGCGCCGAGCCGATCGGCGGAAATGTCCCAGTGGACGGCCAGGTTGTGCGCGCCGCGCAGGCCGAAATAGACGTCGGCCCACTCCATACCGTAGGCCTCGATCTCCGGCACCCAATCGACCTGTGCTTGCGTGCCGTACTTGAGGACCAAGTGATTGAGCTCTTCGGAGAGGAATTGCACCTGGGGCAGAGCGCCTGCCTTGATGCTGGCCTCATAGATAGCGTGCGCGAGCGGATAGGAGGCCGTTTCGGTCATAGCGATCATCACCCGCTCGCCGGGCTGTACCTTGGCCGAGTAGGTGACCAGCAGATCCCCAAGCTGTTTCCATCGTTTGTCCATCGTTCCGGCTCCTTCTGATCTTCTGGGATGGTGGCTGTGCGGCTTGATCGCGCGCCCAAGCACCCTTGCGAGAGTCTGGCCTGCGAGAGACCCTACGACTGCTCGTGGGGTCTGTCATCGTCCGGTGGGGCGAGATTGTACGTCTCCGGCAGGAGATCGGTCTTGGGGGTATGTTCGTCCCAGGATTCCGGCTCCACGAAGATGTGCTTGACGGCAGGATAGGCCTCGTGAATGCGGCGCTCGACGTGGTTGATGACCGCGACCACCTCATCGGCCGTGAGTTCGGGCTGGAGCTGCACCACGAGGGCCAGGAGGATCTCGTCGGGGCCCAGATACATTGTGATCGGGCCCTCTACCTTCACGATGCCCGGCTGCGACTCTGCCAGCGCTCGCATCGCCGCCTGCGTCTTCTCGTCGACGCCTTCGCCGACGAGCAATCCGTGGGCCTGGTAGGCCAGAAAGGTCGCCACGCCGATCAGGACCCCACCGATGGCGATGGATGCGACCCCGTCCAGGATCGGAAGTTCGAGCCGGTGGCTGAAAAAGACGCCGAGGAAGGCCAATGCGAGGCCCGTAAGCGCCGCCGAGTCCTCGGCAAGGACCGTGAACACGGTGGGGTCCTTGTGCGCACCCAGCGCTCGAAAGAACTTCTCATCCTTGGGCTTGTCGTGGAGAAACTCGCGGAGCGCGATGGTCCACGACGCGCCCTCTGCAACAGCGGCGAAGGCCAGGACGACGTAGTTCCAGGTAGGATCAGTGATCTCGGCCGGATTGGAGATATGGGTGATGCCCTCGTAGACGGACATCCCACCGCCGGCGCCAAAGAGGATAATGGCGACGATCAGCCCCCAGAAATAGAGGGCTTGTCCGTGCCCGAAGGGGTGCGCGGCGTCTGCGGGCTGTCTGCTCTGCTTGAGTCCCAGGAGCAAGAGTGCCTCGTTGCCCGTGTCGACGACGGAGTGAATGCCCTCCGACAGCATCGCCGAGCTGCCCGTGATGACGGCTGCGATGAACTTGACGACGGCGATGACGAGGTTCGCGGCCATCGCGCCGTAGACGACGATCGGGTGGTTCTCCGGACTCTGCCTGACGGTTCGTATCTATGCTGGTCAGCCCCGCCCGCCATGCTGTCCCCCCTCTCCGCGGAATGCTACTACGGCGATATTAGCCAGCATATGTTAGAACACAAGAACCCTGTGATCGGTTCGCCGATCGCCTATGTAGCCCGCCTCCCGAAGACCCGTGGCATCAGCGGGATCGCCAAGACGTTGAGCGCCGCGATGGCCAGGAAGGTGGCGCGGAAGCCGATGCCGTCCGCCAAGCGCGCCACTCACGCCCATGCCCACGCCCTGCGCCACGTTGGTCACCGCCATCAGGATGGAGAACATCGATGCGGCGATGCGCGGGTCGGTGTGCTCCATCGCCAAGGCGAAGTAGACGGTCTGGTATGTGCCATAGGCCAGGCCGAAGAGGGCGACGAGCGGCCACGCCAGGGCAGGGCTGACGATGACCGCGAGGGCGAGCGTGCCCAACAGCGCCACACCCAGCGCGATGCGCGTCGCGTTGCGGTCGCCCAAGCGGTCGACCAGCGCACCACTCACGAAGCTGCCCGCCACGACGCCGATCCCCCAGACGGTGGTGATGAAGCCCGCCGTCGATAGGCCGATGCCGAACTCCGTCTCGAGGAAGGGATTGACGAGCTGGTTCGCGCCCGGCGATGATGAGGAAGAAGACGAAGCCCAGCGCCGCCAGCGCTACCACGGTGCCGTGTTTGAAGGCGCCGAAGGCCTTCCAGTCGAACGTGCGCTCCACAGGACGCGCAGCCTCGCGGACGCCCAACACCAGGGGAATCGGCAGCAGGGTGAGCCCCGCCAGCAGCCAGAAGACCGCCAGCCAGGACACGTGTTGGGCGATCAGTCCCATTGCCGAGGCTGTCACTACGACGCCCAGCGCACGCCCACCGACCATGAAGCCCTGGATCGTGCCCTTTTCTGCCACGGGTGTCGTGTCGAGCGCCAGCCCATCGGTGCAGGTATCGTAGAGCGCCATCCCCATCTGGAGGACAAAGGCCAGGGCTACGAAGCCCCAGTAGGCGGCGCCCGGATCGATGAAGGGTACGGCGACGAGGCAGAGCATCTGGACGGCCAAGCCCAGCAGGATGTAGGGTTTGCGGTGTCCCATCCCGAGCAGGTTGACGCGGTCGCTCAGCATTCCCAAGAAGACCTTGATGACGAAGGGGATCAGGGCGATGGTGGAGAAGATCCCCAGATCGGTCATCGACAGGCCGCGGGAGAGGAAGTAGAGCCCGTTGAGGGCTGTGAAGTAGCTGAGGATGGTGCCCTGGGTGAAGTAGAGCAGGCCGAACATCGTGTAGCGGAGAGCACGGCTAGAGGTGCGTGACGCTGCGACCGACTCCGTGGAAGCAATGACGCCGGACATAAGACCTCCCTGCGTGGCTGGGTGAGGACGATGCGGAGGATCATAGCATACGGCTGATTGTCAGCAAACGCCGCGATCGTCGGGACAAGACACTCATTGATCTCTCGTAAGAAGCAGCCCATCATACTCGTCATAAAGACATGGGTCTTACGATAGCGTGACCTGTTCCATAGGCGGGAGTTTCAATACTTGTATCAGGCTTCAGGCGAGGAGGGTAGCGTTATGACTACAACCCATGTGCGCGAACACGGCGGGGTACCTGCGTTGTTCCTGAACAATCGGCCGGTGCCGCCGATCGTGGCCTACGTCGGGCCGCGATACGTCGGCACCTTCCTGTCCGCTGAGGTGCAGCTCTACACCTTTGGGGTGCCCGGCACGTGGTGGGTGGGGCCGGGGGAGTACGACTTCGACGGGATCGATGCTTATCTCTCCGACTACGTCGACCGGATTCCCGATGCTTACTTCATGCCCCGGATCTACCTGGGCGGACAAGGGGTGCCATGGTGGGGTGAAGCGCATCCGGACGAGATGAACGTGCTGCGTGACATCGCCACGGGCGAGGTCGTCGATCAATCGCTGCCAAACCCCAAGGCGCTGCACTACCTGGGCCACGAGGTGCGGCTGGAAAGGCTCAACCTCCACTCGGTGCACTCGCAGGTCTGGCGTCGCGATGCCGCGGATGCTATAGCGGCCCTCATCGCGCACTGCGAGGCGCAGCCGTATGCTGACGCGATATGGGCGTGGCATCCGGCCGACGGGCTGTTCAACGAGTGGTTCCACTGGAACGAGTACAACTTCGGCGCGCTGGCAGATTATTCTTCGGCTGCACAAGCAGATTTCCGTCGTTGGCTGCGTGCCGTCTACGAGGATGATCCGTCGCAGCTCTCGAGTGCGTGGGGGCGCGAGGTGACGTTCGAGGAGGCGGCGATCCCCGAGCCGGGCGAGCGCGCTCATCCGAGCCATGGCGAGTTCTACGATCCGGTCGCCGACCGGCCCACGATCGACTACACGCAGTGCATGAGCGATGCGATCGTGGACGGCATCGTCGCGATCTGCACGGCTGCCAAGGGCGCGCTGCCGGGCCAGAAGGTCGTGGGCGTCTTCTACGGCTACCAGTTCAGCGACATGCCGCGGCCTCAGTTGAATGGGCACTACGCCCTGGCGCGGCTGTTGGCCTCGCCTTCGGTGGATTTCCTGGCCAGCCCCCACGCCTACAGCAATCGTGGGGAGGGCGGGTACCACTCGCCGCAGGCGGTGTCCGACAGCATCCGCCGCGCCGGGAAGCTGCACTTCGACGAGATCGACTGCAAGACGGTGTGGACGCCGGCATCGGTGACGTGGAAGCGGCACATCAGCCAGCCCACCACGGTGGCCGGGACCATCGAGATGATGAAGAAGGACGCCGCATACCAACTTGCCTCGGGTACCGCACAATGGTGGATGGATCTGACCGACCAGGCGTGGTTCGACGCACCGGAGGCGGGCGAGGCGATCCGGAGGCTGCGGGAGATCGAGGTCCGTCTGGAGAAACGGGAGCGACGTGACTTTGGCGAGATCGCGCTGGTGGTCAGTCAGCGCGCGATGATGTTCCAGGCGCCCAGGGAGGGCCTTCACAACGTCACGCAGCTGATTTTCCGCAACTGGCATCTGTCGCGAATGGGTGCACCCTTTGAGCAACTGCTGCTGAACGACCTGGCTCGCCCGGACCTTCCCACGTACAAGCTCTACATCATGGCCAACGCCTTCTACCTGTCGGCAGCCGAACGACGCCTGGTCGATCGGGTGATCAGGCGCAATGGCGCCACTGCGCTATGGATCTACGCGCCCGGTTACCTCGACGATGCCGGTGCCTCCGTCGCCAACATGGCTGCTTTGACCGGGATCCACTTTGGGATCAGCAATGAGGTGTCAGAGCTCAACGTGACGCTCACTGACTTTGACTACCCGATCACGCGGGGGCTGAAGTCGGGCTATGCATACGGTACGGGGATCGACCGTGAGCAATACCTGCGGCCACCGAAGATCGAGTATCTGCCGGAGACGGCGGTCGGCCCGCTCTTCTTTGCCGATGATCCCGACGCCCGGGCCCTGGGTACGTTGGATGCGGTGGGACGGCCCGGCCTCGTGGTCAAGGAAATGGATGGCCACCGTGCGATCTACAGCGCAGCGCCGCTGCTGCCGTGGGACCTGATGCGCAACCTCGCCCGCGATGCCGGCGTCCATATCTACGACGACCAGGGCGATATGCTCTGGGGCAACAACGCCTTTCTGGCGGTCTACGCTCAGCACGACGGGACGCGGACGATCCGGTTCCCGAAGCCGGTGACCGTGTCCGATGCGTACACGGATCGACAGTTGGCGGCGGACGTTACCGAGTTGGTGCTGGATATGAAACGTTGGGAGACCCGGCTGTTCACTTTAGCGTAGGCTGGATGTCATCCCATTCGGGTTGTCTGCGCGCCACTTTCTCCTTGTGTGCCAGGGCAGGGTAGAGGACGACCGGGCGCTCCAGACCACTGACCGCTATCTTGGTGCCGGTTCCCCATGAGAAATGCGAGGGCACCAACCGGTAGGTCCTGTCGTCGACCCAGACGGGGCCTTCCGGTGCTCCTTCCAGTACACGCTCGGCCACGATGGTAGCTGCCCATTGTCCTGTGGGTTCGTCGTGCTGCACCCCTGCGCGTGCGCCGGGCGTCTGAGCACTGCCGACGACGGTGGCCTCGCCGGTGCTCACCCCAACGCGCAGACGAAGCCGGCCTTCACCAGACCGGGTCGAGGCCTCGCTTGATGGCACGCTATCATCGCGAGCCCCGGACAACTGCGTCGCAAAGGCGGTTCTCATGGCCAGGGCCGCCAGGATGGCCTGCTCGGCGTCTTCTTGAGGGGTAGGTTCGGCGCCAAAGTATAGGGCCAGATGCTGATGGCCGCGATGGTCCAGCGTGCCCCCGAACCGGCGGCCCTCGGTCTCCAGGAACACTAGGATCCGGACCAGCTCCGCCGCCCAGGATTCCAGTTCGGTGTAGGCCAGAAGTTCCGCCGCCCCTTTGATCTCCGCGACGAGGACCGTGACAAAATGCCGCTCATCCCTGGCGTCGCGATCCGACGCAGGTGCGGTGGGTGCCCTGTCGAGACTCTGCGGTGGGGCTTCGAACGGAGGCCCGATCTTCACCGGAGCTCTGAAAAGCTGGGCCGGGTCTGGTAGGTGTTCGGCGAACTCGGCCCACGCCTGGCCGAGCCTGCCGGTGCGGATCTCCTCATAGAGCGCCTCGGTAGCCGGCTCAGGCTCGATGCCCAGCTCCTCCCCCAGGACGCGGCGACACGTCTCGTATTGGGCGAGTGCACTCGCGCGCTGTCCGCTCAACGCCAACGCACGCATCGCCTGGCGGTGAGCGCTCTCACGCCACGGCTCCAACCCCAGTTGGCGATGGGCATAGGCCAAGGTTTGTGGATAGTCGCCGATCTGCTCGTGATGCAAGGCCAGGTGCTCCAGGGCCTCCATAGCCTGCAGACGGAGTGCCTCTCGTTCCAAGTCAAGCCAGTCCTCGAAGTCCGCGCTGTCGTATGAAAACCCCAGCATGAAGTCACCGCGATAGAGGACCATGGCGTCGGTCAGGCTGGCGATACACGAGGGACAATACGCGACGGCGGAATGCATGTGTGCGTGCGTGGACGTCACGAGGCGCGTGAACGCCTCCACGTCCAGCCAGTAATTGCTCTCGACATTGAGCTGCAGTGCGTCTCGGGAGATTTTGAGAAGCGATGGCCGGGCTTCGTGGTCGCCGATCGATAGACGCAGCCGATAGAGGGCCGAACGGAGGTTTCGCCTCGCTTCCGGTTCGGGTGATTCCGGCCAGAGCAGCCCTGCCAACAGCTCGCGAGGGCTGGGCACCTCGCGCCGGATCATCAGATAGGCCAGCAGCGCCTTGGCTGATTCCGCCTCGAAATCCGCGACAGTAACCTCACCGACCCTAACCTGCATCGGTCCCAACAGCGATACTGCGATAGTACTCACAACACCCCCATTTGCACGGCGCCGCCAGCGAGCGGTGCCGCTACCATAACGCTACACAGGTATGTTATTCAAGTCCGGGCGCCTATCTGGCGCCGAGCCTCGGCGGGGGCCAACACTATTGTACTTGAAACCCGCAAGTAGCACAGTGGAAGGTTGAAGCTACGGCTGTCGCCAACCTTGCGAAGGTACGGAAACCTTCGCAAGGAGCAGATGCTCGCCCATATGGGTCCAATAGCGATAGCCACAAAGGTTGACGTGACGAGGATGCTAAGTTTGAGTTCGCCGGTTGGCCTGCAGGGGCCGCGATGATGCTCTAGCGGACCAGGCGGACGTTTTCTCCCGCCAGGAGCCGCTCGACATCCTCACGATCGATCAGGGGGAGGTTCTGGGGTATGGTGAACTTGAGGGCCGACATGGCGTTCCCGTAGGCCAGTCCGGTCCGCAAGTCGGCGTTGATGAGCCCATAGAGAAGCCCTGCGGCGAAGGCATCACCTGCCCCAAGGCGATTGACGGATTCCAGCTTCCAGGACGGGAAGTTGACGGTCTCGTCGCCGTCGTAGGCGATGCTGCCCCGGCCCCCGCACGTGATCACGACGGCCTCAGGCCTGTAGGTCTCAAAGATAGCCCGGAGTGCGGTATCTTGGTCCGTTGCGGCGTCCAGCAGCAGCTCCGCGTCCGCCTCCGTGGTGATGATAAGGTCGACATCGGGCAGGATCTCGCGCCAGGAAGCGCGCGCTTCGGCCGGTGGCCACAGCTTCGAGCGGTAATTGAGGTCGAAGGAGACCTTCACGCCCAGGGCGCGAGCACGCCGTACGATGTCCGGTGTGCTTGCCCGGCAGATTTCGCCGAGCGCGGGTGTGATGCCGGTCATATGCAGCCACGCCGCTCGCCCGACGTAATCCCAATCCAGCTCGTCCGCCGTCAATGTCGTTGCGGCACTCGCTGCACGGTCGTAGATCGTCTTGGTGGCCCGGGGGGTGGCCCCGAACTCAACAAAGAAGGTGCCGACCCGCCCCTGATTGCTCCAGATCACGGCGGACGTATCTACCCCGTACCGGCGCGTGCCGTTCTCCACCCACCGGCCCAGGGCATTGCGTGGCAGCTTACCGATCCAGCCCGCGTGCACCCCGAGACGTTCCAGCCCAACGGCTACGTTGGCCTCCGCTCCGCCGATGAGCGCCCGGAACGTCTCGCTATGCTCCATCAACTCGTGGCCCGGCGGCGCGAGCATGATCATCGTCTCCCCGAGGCAGATGACCTGCGGCGGGCGGGACTGACCTTGTGGTGGATCAGGGTCCATTGGTGTAACGAGTGACCGGATGCGTTTGCACGTTCACACGTTGAAGCGTTTCAACGTGTTCACAATAGTCCCATCTCTTCGAACGCCGCCAGCATCTGTGCGGCCTTGTCGTCCGTGACAGGCAGAATTGGGCGTTTCGGCACGCCAACGTCCACGCCGCGGGCGTGGAGCACGGCATAGCACGCCGCATTGGTCGACGAGGGGATGTGGAGCAGCTTGCGCGCTTTGATCACACGCATCTGCAATGGCGCCGCTTTCTCGTAGTCCCCGGCGACGAAGGCGTCCCACAGCTCGACCATCAACTCGGGAAAGGCGTTGGCCAGGCCTGAGACACAGCCCTTGGCGCCCGCCATAAAGGCCGGGAGTGCGATCCCCTCGGTGCCGACGATGAGACGGAAGTCGGGGTAGTCGTCGGCCATCTCCAGTACGAAGTGGGCGAACTCGATATAGCCGAAGCCGCTATCCTTGATTCCTTGGACGCCCACATCGGCGAGGCGGCGCAGAAAGCTTGGCGCGATCTCGACGCCCGAGGCCTTCGGGTTGTTGTAGACGTAGACCGGGATGTCGACCGCTGCCACGAGTTCGCGGAAGAACTCGACGATCGTGCGCTCATCGTGGCGGTGGTAGAAGGGCGAGATGGATGCGACGTAGTCCGCACCGGCGGCCTCGGCGTGCTTGGCCAGTTCGACCGACTGCGCGGTCGAAGCGGTGCCGACGTGCGCGACGACTGCAATCCGCCCCTTGGCCTGGTCGATGACGAGTTCGTGGACTTGCTTGCGCTCCTCAAGCGTCATAATCGGGCCGGAGCCGTAGGTCCCGCAGATGAAGAGGCCGTGCGATCCGCCCGCGATCTGGAACTCGACGAGGTCGCGGAGGCCCGCTTCGTAGACGTCGCCCGCAGCGGTGAAGGGCGTCGTCAGGGGTGGGATGATGCCGGTTAGCTCTTTGGTCATGATGTCTCCTCACTCTTAAATGGAAATGCCGGCTCGAACCCAATCAAGTCTCGTGCCGCGTCGATGCTCACCAGCGATTCGGTGCCCTCGACAGGTGCGTGCCATTCGGTAACCTCGGGGAACCAGACCGCAGCGAGCGCCCGCGACGGGATATTGACGAAGTTGTGCGTGTCGGTGATGTACATCGCGTGGCTGCCCTCGATTATGGACTTGAGAGCCTTCTCCGCAGCCTGGGCGGCATCGCGAACGTCGAGGCTGGTCCAGAAGTTGCTGCGCCCAAACATAAGGACGGCGTCGGGAAAGCTCCAGTCGAAGCCTTCCTCCCATTCCCGCGCTGCCGCTCTCCTCATGAAGTCACCCACGACGGCCTGGACGCGTTGGGTGCGTTGAGGCTCGGGCATCGCCATGACCTCGGCAGTCTGTTCATAGCACTCGGCGACAAAGGCCATCAGGATGGATGGCCCCTCGACATGGGTATCATAAACGGCGGGAAAACGCAGGAAAACGCTGCTGATCCCCTCACGGCGCCAGAAGTAGGCACCGACCTGCTCGATCGTGCCCTTGGAGAAGGAGTAGACATCGGTCGTGTAGGTGGGGTGGGCCTCGTCGATGGGAAAATACCGGAGTTGGCCCTCGGGAAACCTGATCCCGAAGTTGTAGCCGAGGGCGTTGATGGAACTGGCGCAAACCACGCGCTTGATGCCGGCATCGGCAGCCGCGCGAAAAACGTTGAAGGTGCCGCCGACGTTGATCTGGAAGATCCGGTGCTCCGGTGCCAGGCCGGGGTGCCGGATAGCCGCGAGGTGCACCACGCCGTCGATGCCCGCCATCGCTGGCCCGAGCGACGCGAAATCCGTCACGTCGCCCTCAAGGCACTCCGCGCCTGCGATCGGCCTGTCGACGGCAAGGTCGAACACCCGCACGTCGTGTCCACGGTCCAACAGCCATTGCACCGTTGGTCGTCCGATCTCCCCCATTCCGCCGGTCACGAGTATGTGCACGGATGCCTCCTGTTGTGTCCTACCCTTCTCCCTGTTTCACGATCAGCGCGCCTGTCTCAACGCCCAGGTCGCCGGCGATGACGGGACACTTGGCCTTTAGCAAGAAGAAGACGCGTGCGTCACCGGGGCTTAGCGTCTCGTAGTTGGCTTGCCCTTTCGCGATAATGACCTCGGCGTCTGCGTATCGCTGCTGAAACTCCGGGTCAGTGCGCTCCAGGATCGTGCCCGGTGTATCCCCGCCTGTGTGTACCAGGGTCGCGCACGTTTCGAGTCCGGCTGCCTTGGCGTCGGCGAGAGTCGCGTCGTTGAGCACGGGAGCGCCTTTTACGGCGTAGGTGACGTCGAGATCAAGGATCTCAACCAGTGCGCGATCGAAGACCGTCTCACCGGCGTTGTCCGCGATAAACAAAACGCTCCGGGCTCTGGCCAGCGTATCGCGAAGAGCATCCAGGTCATCGATCGCCAGAGGTTGCTCGGTTGCCTCGGCGAGTGCGCCTCGCACGTCATAGGTTGTGGAGGGCCCGAAGTCGATGACATTGCCGGCGATGGCGACCCTCACGGCCTGCTCAAAGGGATCCACAGCATCTGCGATGAGCGCCCGCATCCATGGGCGGAGGCGCAAGGCTTCCTCGGTCGCCACCCGCTTGACCTCGCCGTATGGATCTGCGTGAGCCACCGATTCTCGAACCCGGCGGTGGATCTGGTCGCCGATCTCGGGTGGGGTCGCCGAGGGATCCAGATGCTGTAATAAAACGAGGGTCTCCTGCAGCACCTGGGCCTGTCTCTCGCCACTGGCACCGGCGAAGCGCGCTGCATCGAGGGCTTGGCGCAGGAAACACGGGTAACAGTCAAGGTAGGTTCGCACGATTTCGACTCCCTGTATTATGTTCGATTCTAGTGCTCTACTGACAAAGTGTCAATACTTGACCCTGGATCGGGAACCGGCTATTGGAGATTGTGAGAACAAGCCTGCGAGTTCCGGGTCTAGTCCCTGATCAACGGCCCCCTAATTCCCAGTCGTCGTAGATCGCGCCCTCACGATAGCGCGCCCACGCGGTCTCGAACCACGCGTCGGGGTGGGGGAGCGGCCGGCGCGGTACCCAAGCCGAACGGACCTCGCCAGCCCGGGTTGCGACGGTCTCCAGTACTCTATCCCGGAATGACTCGTCCTCCGGGACAATCCGCCACGCAGCACCGAGTTTCTCGTGGACTTGCACGCCGTCGGGATCCAGCGTGATGGAGGAACCACGGCTGCCGGTGCCGCTCTCCAGCGCGAAAGCCAGTGCCTCCAGGTAGACAGCGTGCGCGAAACAGAGCTGCCGGTTTCGTAGGCTCTCCCCCAGATCCGCGGGATCCCCTGCGACGTCAACGCGCGCCCACTGGGCCCAGGCCTCCGGCAGAGCTTCGCGCAGCCCGGCTATCGAGCGAATGTGTGCACCTGCGCGTGACATCCGCGACTGGAACTCGGCTCGCTCCAGTTGCCACGGTCTGCCGGGGTTGGTCTCCGACGCCGCTATCCAAGCCACCAGATTCGAGACGTTGGTGGTCGCCGCCTCGCGCAGCGTACGTTCGTCCAGCGTCCACGTCGCATACCGATGGCCTATGTACTCCGCGGCGCGGAAACCGGCTACCTGCCCGGAATTGAGCGCCGACCCACCGGGACGGTAGATGCCGTGCGAGCCGTTGACCTCGCCCAGCGGGAAGAGGTGCTTCATGTTGAGGCTCTCCCACCAGAGGTTCGCCGCCAGACCGCCGTTATTGTGCTGAGCGCAGACCGCCACCTCCAACGGCTCGGTGGCGATGTCGATGCCGTGGTCACGGTAGAGCGCGATGGCGCCGGGGTTCATCTGCGCCAGTCGCGCGATCGGTGTGGGCAGGAGCGCCCCGGAGCGCGTCAGATAGGTGCGCGCCTCGTCGGTGAGATCGTCAAAGGCGAAGCCCTCCGGGTTCTCGCGGAAGTCGAGGAAGACACGGCGTCCCTTGAGCACCGTTTCGATGTAGACCAAGATATCCACGATCGACGAGCCGCCCCGGACTTTTCGCCAGTCGAAGGGCCACTGGTAGCCCTTGAGGAAGACCATCGAGGCCATCTCGCCGGCGTTGTCGAAGTAGGATCGCATGAACTCAGCCGGATTCGAGAACCCATCTTCGTCCGTACTGACGAAGCGCGGGACGACCTGCATATAGGTGCCCGAGACGTTCCAGCGGAAGGCGGTGGAGGCGAGGCCGTACTGCGACTCGGGCAGACTTTGGGCCTTTGCCCCGGCCATCAGGGCAAGGCCAATCGCACCCGTGTGCACTTCGGGGTAGACGCTCGTCTTGTAGAGTCCGCCGGGGCCGCCCACGGCGAAGATCACGTTCTCGGCGGCGTACACCTCAATGTTGCCGTCCGGCCCCAGCGCGACCGCGCCGATCGCCCGGCACGGCTTGTCACTCCCCGGTTCTTGCTGACCGTTGATAGCCGATCGCTGACAGCGGTCAGTTATCAGTTCCACGACATTCCGCCGCTCGCGCACCGGAATTCCCAGTCTCTCCACCTCACGGATCAGCGCGCGGCACATCTCGCGAGAGGTGTAGGGGCCGATGGAGGTGGCGCGTTGGCGGGGGTCATGGTCGGTCTTGTAGCCCACGAACTGCCCATAGGCGTCGCGTGGAAAGGGGACGCCGAGGTTGACCAAATGGAGGAAAGCACGGGCCGAGAGGCTCGCCTCGACCAGGGCCAGATCGCCGTGCATCGACCCACCCTCGAAGTAGGTCTCCGCCATCAACTCCGGGGCGTCGGCTTCCACGCCGCACAGCGAGAGCTTGTAGTAGGTCTGCTTGTCGCTCCCGGTGTTGATCGACGTGCCCTTCTCCAAGCCCTCCGTGAGGATCAACACGTCCTCGACGCCATTGGCCCGCAACTGCACGGCGGCGTTGAGCCCCGCGGCGCCGCTGCCGATGACCAGAGTGTGCACCCAAGTGAGGGGGAAGGCACGGTCGGAAGCGGTGAGCGTCTCGAGGCGCATGAGCGGGCTCCTTTCGGAATCTGTACCAGAATCGCGCGGCACCCAGAGTCGGCGGTGCCCGGTGTCGACATGATCGGATTGTAGCACCGGGCTGAACCCGTGACAAGCAACAAAAACCCGCGACAGATAGCCCTGGTGCGGCACGATGCATGCACGGGAGTGCGGTCCAATGCGGGATCGCAGGCACCCATGCGCTCCGCGCCGCTTTACTTTGGCGCGTGATGGGCGTAAAACCGGTGCTGATCGGCCGATCCGGACATCGCGCTGCCGGACGGCATTCCAAAGAGAGACTATGAAAATGGAGAAACCAAGGACACCAGTGGCTGCCCACGATCCGCTTATCCAAGTGGCCAACCTGACCAAGCGATTCGACGAGGTCCTCGCCGTGGATGGCGTCTCGTTTGACGTGCGCCGAGGTGAGCTCTTTGGGTTCCTCGGTCCCAATGGTGCGGGCAAGACCACCACCATCAACATGCTCACCGGGCTTGCCAGACCGGATTCGGGTATGATCCGGATCGCAGGCCTGGCGTGCGACAGAAATCCCAAGGCGGCTCAACATCTCATCGGGGTGGTGCCGGATGAGAGCAATCTCTACCCTGAGCTGTCGGGCTTCGACAACCTCTGCTTCTGCGCGTCCCTCTATGGTATGCCGAGGCGCCGGCGCGAGACCCGGGCGGCCGAGCTTCTGTCGACCTTCGGGCTACATGAGGCAGCCCACCGAAAGTTCGCAGGGTATTCCAAGGGGATGAAACGCAAGCTGACGTTCGCCGCGGGCATCATCCACGAGCCGCCGATTCTCTTTCTCGATGAGCCTACCACGGGAATCGATGTGGCCAGTGTCCGCCAGATCCGGCAGATCATCGCTGATCTTCATTCCGCAGGGACGACGATTTTCCTCACGACGCACTACATTGAGGAAGCGGAGCGGCTCTGTGAGCGCATCGCGTTCATCGTGAAGGGGCGAATCGTGCTGGTGGACACCGTTCCAAACCTCCTGCAGCCGATACAAGCGACGAAAGTGATGCAAATCTCCGTCTCGAGTCCCGCAGACGACCTCATTGGCGGGTTTTCGGCGGCCTTCCCCAATCTCAAGTGTGAGGCTATCTCGCGAGAGCGGATTCGCATCGAGTCGGCTGAGGAGATCAGCCTCGGACCACTCGTGCGCTTCATCGAGAGCCATGGCGCCGAAGTGACGGAAGCCCGTCGTATGACGCCATCGCTCGAGGAGGCTTTCGTCCGGATAACCGGCCTCGATCCGGCTGCGATGAGGAGTGAGAAAGAGAGAACGGGAGGCCGACCATGAGATGGTGGATCGCTTTCTGGAACATCCTGGTCAAGGACATGCGCGCCTACTATCTCAAGCCGCCAAATATCAGTTGGGGTCTGATCTTCCCGGTGGCCTGGACGGGGATGTTCTTTATCAAGTCGGGCAGCGGCCTGGAGAGCGTCCTTAGCCTGCTTCCGGGCGTGATTGCGCTCTCCATTCTCTTCGGCACCACGTCGATGCTGGCGGTGACGGTGACTTTCGAGAAGCGGGGTCGCTCCTTCGACCGGTTGCTTCTCGCTCCGATCCCCCTGGAGCTGTTGATGGCTGCCAAGACGGGCGGGGCCATCCTCTTCGGCACGGTCAATGCCTTCGTCCCGATTGTGCTCTCGTTGTTCCTCACCGACCTTTCCGGGGTTGTCTGGATTGCCGTCGTTCCCGCGGTCGTGATGATCGCGGTGGTCTCCGCATTTCTTGGCCTCTTCATCGCGGTGTCGGTCACCGAGGTCTTCGAGGCGCAGACGTTTTCGAACTTCTTCCGCTTTCCTATGATCTTCCTCTGCGGCCTCTTCTTCCCGATTTCTTCACTCCCGGTTTTCCTGCGCCCGCTGTCCTATCTGCTGCCCCTGACCTACGGCGTGGACATCCTCCACGGCGCGATTCGTGGCGCAAATGTCCTGCCGGTCGGACTGGACTTCACGGTGATCGCGGCCTTCTGTCTTCTGCTCTTCTGGGTCAGCCTGCGGAATATCCATCGGAAGTGGATTCTATGAGCGGCAAGATGCATGTTGCGACTCGATCGTCGCAGGCACGTATTATGTGTGAAAGTACCGGGATTCCCTAGGCAGAGGAGGAAGTGATGGCTAAGTCGATTCTCGTGGCTTACGCGACACGCTATGGCTCGACTAAGGAAGTTGCCGACACGATAGCGGAGGCGCTTCGCGACCAAGGGCTCGATGTGGAGTGCAAGCCCGCGCGGGACGTGGGTCGCCTCGCGGGCTACGATGGGGTCGTGTTGGGCGGGGCACTTTATATGTTCAAGTGGCACAAGGACGCTCGCCGATTCCTCTCACGGCACCGCGATGCGCTGGCGACCTGCCCTGTCGCGCTCTTCGCCATGGGGCCCATGGAGGACAATGAGGAACAATGGATGGGGCACGCGGGCATCTCGACAAGGCCTTGGCGGAGTTCGGCTGGCTTACCCCGGTCGCCACAAAAGTGTTCGGCGGCAAGTTCGACCCGGCGGCGCTCCGCTTCCCCTTCAGCGCGATACCGGCGATGAAGGCCATGCCGGTGTCCGACCTGCGCGATTGGGATGCGATCCGCGGCTGGGCAGATGAGATCGCGTCTCTGCTCGTCTCGGCGTGAGAAGGCCGATAGGTGACCGGGACGTCGAATACGTTGGTCTGATGGCCCGGAGTTGGGACCTGCTCCGTGGTGATACCTCCGGATGGGCCGATCGTGCCTTCTATCTCAACAGGATCGCCGAGTCCGGGGAACCTGTGCTGGACGTGGGGTGTGGCACGGGGCGCCTGTTGCTCGACTATATGGCTCGGGGCATCGACATAGACGGTGTGGACAACTCGGCCGAGATGCTGGCGCTATGCCGCGAGAAGGCCGGGCGCCTCGGCCTGTCAGTCCGCGTCCACGAGCAGTCGCTGGAGACTATGGACCTGCCGCGCCGTTACCGGACGATCCTTATTCCGTCGAGTACGCTCCAACTGATTACCGATCTACCGGCGGTCGAGAGAGCCCTGCGGGCTGTGCTTGGCCACCTCGTGCCGGGCGGCTGGACCTTTGCGTCCATCATGACGCTATGGAAGCCCGGCGATCCGCTGGAGTCGGAATGGGATCATTCCGTCGTGCGACCCGAGGACGGTGCAACGGTGCGGCGTCTCGTGCGAGTGCGTCACGACCCCGAGAATGAATGTGAACACACCGATGACCTCTATCAGGTGATTGTTGATGATCAAGGTGGTCGAGGAAGCGCGTTACCTTCGGTCGCCTGCGACACGATCCTACACGCAGGCTCAGGCGCGGAACCTTTTCGAGGAGGCGGGGTTCGCGAACGTCAGGCTGTACAGTGAGTTCACGGAGAACCCCGTCAAGCCTGACGATACGACGTTCGTCGTCGGCGCGCAGGCACAGAGCTAGTCGTCAGTCAGGCTGCATGCTGCGACTGTCATTCTGAGACCGAGGCGAAGCATCCTAGTCCTGTAGGTGTAGATCCTTCGCGCGCCCACTGCGTGGGCGCCCGCTCAGGATGACAGTTCCCACGACGGATAGCTCGAAGCGTACGACTGCCGTAACCGATCTCGTTTGCGGTTTTCGGTCCCCCGGACTAACATCAGCCAGGTTAGGTTGTCGACCGCCGTTCCATTCATAGTCCCGACCACCGTGCGATAGGGTGTCTCGCAGTGAATCCCAACGCCGCCATTGCCGCAATGATCGAAGAGAGCTACGCGCTGGAGCGGTCCGGCAACGTCGGCGCGGCACTCAGGACGGCGAGGGAGGCGCTCGGCGAGGCCCAGCGTGGTGGCGATCCCGCGACGATTGCGGCGGCGATGGTGTGCGTAGCCTACATCCTGGACCACCTTGGGCACTATGATCAGGCTCAGGCGCTGGCTGAGGAGGCACTGACCCATGCCGCGCCGGACGCCCGATCTCGCGCCGATGCGCTGCGCATTCTGGGGGACTGTGCCCACGAGGCCGGCGATCTGGCGACCGCCGAGGGATTCTACCTCCAGGCGGTGGACCTGGGCCGCCAACTCTCCTACCGCTACGTCGTCCATAGATGCCTCCACAGCCTTTCGGCGTGTGTCTATATCCCACGAGGGCAGTTCGATCTGGCGCTGGCTGCCGATGAGGAGTCGCTTCGCCTTGCCATGGAACTCGGCAAGACTGAGGAGATCTGGCTGCCCCTGCTTACGAAAGGGTGGATCTTCTGGGTCACCGGGCGGCGGGAGCTTGCCCTGGCTGTCTCGGAGGAGATGCGTCAGGTAGTTCAGCCGGGATCGCTTGCCGAAGGCTATTGGTTTTGCCTCCGCGGCGATCTTGTTCAGGATGGCGAGCAGCCTGAGGTGGTCCTGTCGCTGTACGCAAGGGCGCGTTCCATCGCCGAGTCAACGGGTGACCCAGGCCTGGGCGTCGAGTTACGCCTGGGGCTGAGTCGCTATCATCGCTCTGCAGGAAATGCGCCGGCAGCGTTTGACTGGGCGGATGACGCGCTGACCATCGCTCGACGCGCGGGATCCTATGACCTGCGGGGCTCGGCCCTCATCGAACGCGGACGAGCCGCCCTGCACCTGGGCAATCACGTCGAGGCCGAGGCCGACCTGCGGGCCGCGATCGAGCTCCTGCTTCCTATGCACGCGAGCTTCGATCTGGCGCGAGCCTGCCTTTTTTTGGCGGGGCTGCTCTACGAGCAAGGGTCCCCCCGGGCTGAGTCCGCCTGGGTGGAGACTATCTCCCGCATTGCGGGTGGAGGTTATGCCTTTCTGTTGGAACGAGAGCGATCGCTTGCCTTCCCCATGTTGGCAACCTACCTCAACAGCGAGGACTCCAACCTGGCCGCGCTTTCCGCCAGGTTGCTGCAGCATCTCGAGCACGTGCCCGCCGCCGGCATTGTCGATTGTGACGCTCGGGCGGTTCGCAGTCTCGTCGAGCGGGGGGCTTGTCGACGAGCGGGCGTGGCGCCGGCGCCGGGCCGGGGAGCTCTTCCGGCTGCTGTTGGTCAGCCGAGGACACTCGTTGCTGCACGAGCAGGTGACCGAAGCGCTGTGGCCTGAGAAGCCTGCCGACTCGGTATCGGCGTTCCTGCACCAGGCGACCTCCTCCTTACGCCGTGCGCTCGAGCCCGATCTGCCTGACAAGTTCCCCTCGCGCTATCTGGCGGTCGAGGAGGGGCAAGTCACGTTGCACTTGCCGCCCGGCTCGTCGGTCGACTTCGAGACCTTCGAGCAGCACATTGCGGGCGAGGCCTGGGAGGCAGCGCTGACCCTCTACCGGGGGGACCTACTGCCCGGTGACCGATACGCCGACTGGGCCGCGCCGCTCCGCGAGCGGTTGCGGCACCATGCGATCCGTGCCGCGGTGGGCGTGGCCCGGCAAAGACTGGAAGTCGGCGATGCCGTCGCTGCCCTGGATGCCTCCCGCCGCGCCCTTCAGATGGAGCCGTGGCAGGAGGAGGCCGCGTTGCTGGGGATGCAGGCCAGTGTTGCGCTGAACGATCGCGCCGGCGCCCTGCGCCTCTATCTTGACCTGGCCCAACGGCTCCGGGACGAGATCGGTACCACACCTCAAGCTGATCTGCAGCACTACTACCGTTCACTACTCTAGTACGAGGTGCGCCGGCGCCTTCTCTCCAGGTCCCCCGCGATGACCCACATCGCGGGGGACGTCGCTTATGTCAGTAGAGTGTCAGTTCGTCCTGCTACGCTGTGAAGGATGTCGGCTGGTTCCCGGAGGCACTGTGCGAAAGATCCAGACCTTTATCCTGCGGCTGTTGACGAACACCGATGAGCCCCATACGTTACGCGGCGTGGTGACGGCTGTCACGAGTGACGAAGTCCATACGTTTCGAGATGGCGAGGGCCTGCTTGTCTGGCTCCGTCAGATGCATGATGCGACGACAGGTGGGCAACAGAGCGACACTCATTCCGAGGAGGCGATTGACGATGCGTGATAGGTGGCGAGTCTTCCTGGCGGTGATGATGCTCCTGACCCTGGTGCTGCAGGGCTCCCCTGTGGCCGGTTCGGCCAACGCTCACGGGCCGGATGTGCCCCCGGCGAGCGAGGGCCAGGGCCCAGAGAGCGATTGGGTACCCGGCGAGATCCTGGTCCGGTTCGAGCCGTCGGTCTCGGCGTCCACGGCGCAGGTGGCAGCGGGATTCGGCGCGACGCGAGCTCGCACGCTCTACGGCAGTGACGTCGAGCTATGGCGCGTTCCGGTGGGGCAGGAGCGGTCGGTCGCTGCACGTCTGGAGGCCCGTGCCGACGTCGTCTATGCCGAGCCGAACTACATCTACAGCGCGTTCGGCACGCCGGACGACCCTCTCTTCAGCAGGCAGTGGGCCCACACGATCGTCCACTCGGTCGGGGCCTGGAACCTCCAGACCGGCGCTGCTACGACCGTCATCGCAATCCTGGACACCGGCATCGATGAAACACATCCTGATCTGGCACCCAAGATCGTGGCGGGCTATGACTTCGTCGACAACGACATGAATCCTCACGACACTAATGGCCACGGCACTCATGTTGCAGGAATCGCTGCCGCGCAGACCAACAACGGCACAGGCATCGCCGGGATGGATTGGGGTGCGCGCATAATGCCCGTGCGCGTCCTTGGCGAAACCGGGTCCGGCACCAACGAGCAGATCACCGCGGGCATCATCTGGGCCACGCAGCACGGTGCGGATGTCCTGAACCTGAGTCTGGGTGGCCCCAGCTATTCCCAAGCGATGCAGGACGCGATCGACAGCGCACACGCGGCGGGACGGTTGGTCATCGCCGCGATGGGAAACGAGCGCCCCACTAACCCCACCAGCTATCCCGCGGCGCTCGATCACGTCTTCGCCGTTGCTGCGACCACGTCCACGAATACGTACGCCCCATATTCCCAGTACGGGGCTCACTGCGACATTGCAGCCCCTGGCGGGTATATGCAGTACTACTCAGACCCCCGCGGTATCTACAGCACCATGCCCACCTACGCGTGCTATCTGACCAGCCAGGAGGGCTTTCTCAAGAACTACGACTATCTGCAGGGGACATCGCAGGCGGCCCCGCTCGTCGCCGGCCTGGCAGCGCTGGTCTGGTCCGAAGACCCAACGCTGACCGCGGACGAGGTGCAGGGCGTCATCGAGAGCACCGCGGTCGATCTTGGTGCGCTTGGCTGGGACCCCACCTACGGTTACGGGCGCATCGACGCGTTGGCGGCACTGCAGGCGGTCAGTGCACCCGACCCGGTGACGGATCTTCGCATCACCACGGCGGTCACTGCCACGGGGACGTTGACCGCGACACTTTCCTGGACGCCGCCCACCGACGCGATGACGGTGACGGTGCGATCCGCGGCCGCGCGCATCACCGATGCCACCTGGGGAAGCACAAGCGTGCTGACGGACGCGCTGCCGGCGAGCACCAGCACGTACATAGCACACGTTCCCTATGCCGGTAGCACGCTCTATTTCGCCCTGAGATCTCAGGACGCCGCGGGGCTCTGGTCCCCGCTCTCGAATCAGGTCTTCTGGCCCTTCTGGCTGATCCACGTGCCTTTGGTCACGCGGTCTCGGTAGGTACTGTTTGGAGGAGGTGGATGATGTCCGGAATGCGTCGGCTCTTGCTGTCCGTGATTATCGGACTCGCGTTGGTGGGCGTCGTGATCCTGGCAGCCGGTACCCAGACGCGCGCCTACGCCGCTGCGGTGACGCGCTACGTGGCGCCCGGCGGCGCTTGTGGCGGCGCCAGCCCCTGTTACGCCAACGTGCAGTCGGCCGTCAATGCCGCCATCGCCGGTGACGAGATTCGTGTATCCGCAGGGACGTACACCGGGGCCACCAGCCAGGGCGGGCTCTCCCAGGCCGTGTACATCAGCAAGTCCATCACCCTTCGGGGCGGGTTCACGACGTCCGACTGGACATCGCCCGATCCGGAGGCGAACCCCACGGTGCTGGATGCCCAGGTCCTGGGGAGGGTGGTGACGATCATTGGGCCGGCCGACGTGACCATCGAGGGGCTGCGATTCACTAACGGGCGCTCCACCAACATGGGTGGCCTCTATATGGGACAGTACTCGTGTACGACCCTGAGCGGCAGCGGCGGCGGCGGTGGTCTATGCGTCCAGAATGCCACGGTCGCGCTCGACCACGTCTGGATTCTGACGAACACGGCCAGCACGAAGGGCGGTATGGGAGGCGGGGCGTTCGCCAGTCATACGGTCCTGACGCTCTCGAACAGTGTCGTCCAGGGCAACCAAGCCGGCACGGGCAGCAACAGATCCTACGGAGGAGGCCTGTTCCTGTCGGGCGGGCAGGCCGCGATCGAGCAGAACGCGATCGTCGATAACATCGCGGACCCTGTGTACGATGGCGAGGGGGGTGGCGTCTACGTCAGAAATGCCATTGCACTGCTCCGTGGCAACGACATCCACGGCAACGAAGTGCGTGGCGATGCATCCAGCGCTGCTCGCATGGGCGGCGCCGGCGTGGCCATCGAGGGGGCCGGGACGACGTTGACCGGCAACCGCATCGTGGACAACGATGCACACACTTACATCGGTGGTGGGGTGTCGTGGAAGGGCGGGATGGTCACCGTCACGGCCAACTTTGTTATGAGCAACACGGCACGTTGGGGAGGGGGAATCTACGCGGGCAACGCCCCCGCGAGTGTGGTCAATAACGTAATCGCCAGCAACACCACCGACGGCCACGGCAGCGCGATCTGTGTAGAGACCATCAGTCCCAATACCCCCAGCTTTCGTCACAACACGATCGCGGGGAACACCGGAGGTGACGGGGTCGCGATCTACGTGAGGGACAATGGGACGGCGGCGTTTATCAATACCATTCTGGCCGACCACGTGATCGGGGTCGGTGGTGGGTGGGGCACCTCGATCGACTTCGTGCGCACGCTGTGGGACAACAACATCACCGATACCACGACGTTGATCGGTGACGTCGGGCACCTCACCGGCACCGCGGCCTTTGCTGCCGACGGCTATCACCTGACCGAGGCCTCAGCAGCCGTGGACGCCGGGATCGATGCGGGCGTGACGTCTGACATCGATGGCGACCCGCGGCCCCGCGGCGCGGCGCCGGACATCGGCGCAGACGAGTCGCCCTACGGACACACTCCGACAGCCGACGCCATCACCTTCGAGAAGTCGGCGCTACCGCCGCGGCTCCTGCTCACGCCGCGCACGATCGGGGGCGCGCCGGTCTACCTTGTCCAACAGGAGTATCTCATACGACTTGTCAATGGGCTGACCGAGACGGCGATGACGTCGTTTTCAGTAACGGACGATCTACCCGCCGATCTGGAGTTTGCCGCCCAGGTCCATTATCCGCCAATGACGTTTCAGGATTCGGGCAACACGCTGACCTGGGACTCGTTGACGCCCCTGGCCTCCGACAGCCTGGCGTGGATCTCGGTGGTAGGCAACGCCGGGGCCGAGGACGGCGGAAAGACGCTCACCAATACCGCGTCGGTGGACTACGTCCTGGCAGGCGGGGAGACGGGGTACGCGTCCGCGGAAGCCGGCCGGTACATTCCCAACTTCCCGCCCTTCATCGCCTGGCCCGAGAACGGGGAGTTCTGCCTGAGCCTCGCTGGCAAGGTCGAGCTTCGGGGGCTGGCCAAGCCGGGCGCCACGCTCTACGTCTACGAAGACGGTGTGTATCAGACGCAGGCCATCGCATCGTCCACCGGTGAGTTTGAGGCCGGCTACGTGCCGACCCAATGGGGCGCCACGTCCTCCGTGGTCCTGACCGTGCGGGACTGCACGGGTGGGACGTGCGGCGATGCCTCCAACGCCGTGACCGTGCGGGGGTCGGACAGCGGGTGGGACCCGCAGCGCTCGGTGTGGGAGAAGAAGATGGGCGAGAACTGGTTCCGCTGGCCTTTCAGAAACGCCAACGGCGAGATGGCGACCGACCAGACTGGGAGATGCCCGGCGCCTACGGGTTCCACGATACCACGCTCAGGATCTACGAATGCAGCATCGCTGCCCGACCCAGGCTACGCGGTCGACACTATCATCGTGGATGCCGACGGCATCCTCTACCAGGATCCGGACGGCCCCGATGCTGGTGGTTATTGGCAATTCGCCGTCCACGCGAACCACACCGTCAACTTCAGCGTCGTGGCCAAGAATACTCCCGGTGCAACCAAGGTCTATCACAGCAACGGATGGATCCTGATCGACCCCGACGGTTTCGTCTTCGACGTCACCAAGGGGCTCGACGTCATCAGCAGCACGGTGACCGGCGTGCCCACCGAGGTTGGCAACACCATTGCAGGCGTCACCGTCACGGCGATGGTCTCGATGCCCACGTGGGGCGGTTGGGTTCCCTGGCCCGCCTATCTCTACAACGACCAGGTCAACCCGCAGGTGACGGGCGACGACGGCTACTTCGCTTTTTTCACCCCGCCCGGCTCCTACTACCTCCAGATCGAGGCGGTGGACGGCTATCAGTCGTGGCGGAGCCCGGTCGTGCAGGTGATCACCGAGATCGTACACGTCAACGTCCCGCTCACCCCGTGGTCATCGGGGCAGATCTCGCAGATTACGGCCGCACCGGAAGGTCTGAGCCGTAGCACCGTCACGGTGCCGGCGGGCGGCACGGTAGAATGGCGTTCTGCCCTGGACGCCGGCGTCACCGCGGGTACCCTGGCCACCCATCTGGCGGATCCACCGCTGCAGATCCTGAGCCAGCGCGATCCCCTCTTGGACGTCCTGGGCTGGGACAGCGGTCGCTTGCCGCCGGGCCAGGTCTATCGGCGGCAGTTCATCCAACCAGGAGTCTATCCGTACGCCGACTCGGCCGGACACACCGGCACGGTGGTGGTGACGGCTCACGTCTACCTGCCGCTGGTCCTGCACTAGTGGGGCCGGCAGCAGGAGGCTTGGCTGCCTGAGGGAGGCAGCCGTGGCCGCACCTTGCCAGTTGCCCAGATCCGGCCACAATACGCTCACAAATGCCGATTTGGCCTGAGCCAAGTGATTCCGGGAGGTTATTGTGGCCAAGAGAAGCACGAGCGAGAGCGTACCCGCCAAGATGCAGGCGCGATTTGACGAGATCGTGGCCCTGACCGATGCATTCTGTCAGCAGTATCTGGATGATGAGTGTGCCCAGGTGTGCCGCCAGATGGTCGCAACGCTGGCCCGCAAGCGTCTCTCCCCCTTGCAGATGGGGGCCGCCAACACGTGGGCTGCCGGCATTGTCCACGCTGTGGCGACTGTCAACTTCCTCTTTGACAAGAGCGTGACGCCCCACACCAGTTTCGACGACCTGGCCGAGGCTTTCGGGCGGGCTAAGAGCACGATCGGCACCAAGTCCAAGGAAATCCGGGACCTGCTGAAGATCGGGCCAATGGACCCGGATTGGACTCTGCCCAGTCGGGTGGATGACAACATGATGGCTTGGATGATCTCGCTGAACGGCATGATCCTGGATGCCCGTTACCTGCCACGTGAGATACAGGAGGAGGCGTATCGGAGAGGTTTCATTCCGTATGTGCCCGGTGAAAGGAAGGCGTGAGGGAGGTACCACATGGTAGATCGCGATGGGACGTCCGAACCCAACGTGAAGCAGGTCGTGCCGTTCGCCTGGGTATGCGACGTCGGTGTCTCCGTGCGCTGATATTCAGAGACGGTGTGCTCTGAGGTGACAGCAGGGATGGCATTTGTAGGAATCGACATCGGTACTTCGTTCATCAAGGGCGCCGTGCTCAACGTGGATGCGTTGCGCATCAGCCACGTCCGCCGGGTACCCTTCCCCGACCCGCTTCTCGGCTTGCCGCCTTTGTATCGTGAGTTTGACCCCCGCGTGGTGCTTGCGGCGGTGAGATCCCTCTTGGACGACCTGCTGCCGTACGCCGGCAACTGCGAGGGAATCGTCACGTGCAGCCAGATGCACGGCCTGGTGCTCATGACCGAACATGGAGAACCGTGTTCCAACCTCACCACGTGGCAGGATCAGCGCGTGTTGCAGCCTCACCCTTCCGGCGAGGGAACTTACTTCGACGTTATGCGCGGACGGCTCGGCCCCGACGCGATACGGCAGATGGGAAACGAGTTCCGACCGGGCCAACCCCTGGGCGTGTTGTTCTGGATGGCCGAACAAGGGCAACTGCCCGGGCCGGACGTTGTCCCTGCGTCGTTGCCCGATTTTGTGCTGGCCTCCCTGTGCCACGCCATCCCTACAACCGAGGTAACCCATGCCGCATCTCACGGTGCGCTGAACATGGAAACCCGTGACTGGCATCACGTGGCACTTGAGCGGCTGGGCGTGCAGGGCTTACGTTGGCCGACGATCCGAAAGCACGGCGAGGTCGTAGGACACTTGCACATCGATGGGCGCTCGATACCGTGTTATACGCCGGTGGGCGACTACCAATGCGCATTGGCGGGAACACTGTTGGCGCGCGGAGAGCTGTCGCTCAACATCTCCACAGGATCACAGGTCAGCCTGCTCCAGCCGCGGCAGGCGGGCACCTCTGCAGAAAGTCGGCAACTACCAGACCCGCCCGTTTTTCGATGGGCAGTTCCTATCCACCATCACCCACATCCCCGCCGGACGCGCGCTGAACGCGCTGGTCAAGGTGCTCTCCGAGTTGGCCGAGATGCAAGGCTTCACCCTCGCCGATCCCTGGCCCACCATCGCGCGCCAGGCCGCTGAGGCAGGCCCGACGGAGATGCGCGTGGATCTGGCCTTCTTTGATAGCGCTTGCGGCGATCACGGCGAGATCGCGCATATCCGGGAGGCCGAACTGACCGTGGGACACCTGTTCCGGGCTGCTTTTCAGGCCATGGCAGACAACTATCATGCTTGTGCCCTGCGCCTTTCACCCGATCGCGCGTGGCGTAACCTGGTGCTTTCCGGGGGGCTGGCGCAGATCGGCATCCTGCGCCAACTGATCAGCGAGAAGTTTCAGAGCGATTATCGCTTGTGCCCGACAACGGAAGATACCCTGGTGGGTTTGTTGGCACTGGCGCTGGCTTTCACGGGACGTGCCGCTTCCGTGGAGCAGGCGATGGCCTTGCTGCGGGAAGCTTACGCCGATGGCGAGCAGGTCTCGACGGATTGAGCGGAATCTGTTGGAATGTCCGTCCTGTCGATGGAGCCTGTGCCGAAGATAACCACATAGCACACGTGCGTTCCTGGCGCGCGCCCCGAGTCTGCAGAGGCGTGAGCCGTCAGAGGGATGCGGATGCAGCGTGTCGACGCGTCCGAGGGACGGGCGGATCACAGATCCGCCCTGAACCCGTTATGATGGGCTTGCTCGCGAGGTAGCCGGTGCGTTTTCGTGCAGCGTGGTATGCGTAGGGCGTGAGGTCTATTCCGAGGAGGTTGGCCTATGGAACTGGCTTTAGCTATCAGTACGTTGGAACACGAGGAGCTTTCGTTCGTAGCCCAGTTGGGCGTCAAGTCTGTGATCCTGGGGGGCACCGGCATCACAGAGCAATTGCAGTGGGATTATCTCTCCCTGCTCAACGTCAAGAGCCGCCTCGATCTCTACGGCCTCAGGATCGCCGGCATCGAGAACATCCCCGAGTCACTCTGGCGCGACGCGCGGGTGGGCGGCCCCCAGCGTGACCAACAGATCGAGCACGTCCTGGAGATCATCCGTGCGCTGGGCAAGTTGGGGGTGCCCATCTTTGCCTATAACTGGTCGCCGATCATCAACGTGTGGGGGCACTATCGTCACGGTCAGGCGGGGGGCGGACGTGGTGGCGCGGGGCTAACCAGCTTCGACTACGATTTGGTCAAGGATGGTCCTCTGACGGACGCAGGCGAGATTCCGGCGGAAGAGATCTTCCAGAACCACGTCACCTTCCTGAAGGCCGCTGTGCCGGTAGCGGAGCAGGCCAACGTGAAGCTTGCTGTGCATCCCAACGATCCGCCGGCCCCGGTGTTGCGCGGCCTGGGCCGCCACATGATCAGCGTCGATAGCTACCAGCGTGTGCTGGACGCCGTCCCCAGCCCGTACAACGGCCTTGAGTTCTGCCAGGGCACGGTGATCGAGATGGCTGACGTAGGGGGCGCGCGGCTGCCGGAGGTCATCCGGCACTTCGGGCGGCAGGGCAAGATCTTCTTCGTCCACTTTCGCAACATCAAGGGAAAGTTCCCCAAGTTCGACGAGACCTTCCAGGACGACGGCGACGCGGATTCCTACGAGGCGATCAAGGCCTACCTCGAAGTGGGCTTTGACGGCCCCATCCGCCCCGACCATTCGCCTGCCATCATAGGCGACGCCAAACAGCGCGCGGGCATGGCCTATTCCATCGGGTACTTGCGCGCGATGATCGACGCTGTGCAGCGCACGATGTAGGCTGCGCAGGCCTCGAGACAAGAACAGGACCGGCGACGATGTCCCAACCAGATTATCGGGTGCGCGCCGTACATTGCGATCACCGGGCGAACGACGAGGAAGTCTATCGGGCGCTCAGACGAGCCACCGCGCCGCTTGAATCCGCGTGGGACAGGCTCAGCCGCGCGCGGCGCATCACGCTCAAGCTGAACCAGGTCTTCCCGCCGGAGCAGCGGCACACGATCAACGGTGTCCTTCAGGAGTTGGTGGACGGCAAGGTGGCTCGGGCCACCCTGCGTCTGTTGCGCGAGCATAACCCCACCGCTGAGATTGTCTGTCCGGAAACGTCGCCCGAGGCCCGGCGCGCCGGCGTGCCACTCGCAGCCAACGTTGCCCATCTCGCTCTGCTGCAGGCATATGGTGTGACCCTTGCGGAGGGCGACCAGCCTCCGCATAAAGTGTGTCCCGTTCCGGGCGGCGGAGCGATGTTCGGTCACTACCTGCTCCCACAATCGGTAGTGGACACCGATGCGTTTGTCTCGGTATCCAAGATGAAGTGCCATGCCTTTATGGGCGTCACGCTCTGTCTGAAGAACCTCTTCGGGCTGCCGCCTAT
Source organism: uncultured Chloroflexia bacterium (assembly GCA_963775195.1). GTDB lineage: Bacteria > Chloroflexota > Anaerolineae > B4-G1 > SLSP01 > PWVB01. The sequence continues at coordinate 851,714 of CAVZIC010000005.1, read as the reverse complement.
GCCGCCGTTGGGACGGTCGCGGGTCTACTTCCACCACATCATCCGCCTTCCTTACGTGCTGGTGGACCTGGGACGGATCGTCGACCCTGTGCTCAACATCATCGATGGCCTGGTCGGGCAATCGGGCCGCGAGTGGGGAGGCGAAGGACGTATCGCGGACACGCTCATCGCGGGCGATCATGTGATTACCACCGATGCCTGTGGCGCTCATCTGATGGGCTTTGACCCGCTGGCTGACTGGCCCCACACGCCTTTCGTGCGGGACCGGAATGCCCTGCGCCTGGCGCAAGAGACCGGCTATGGTACGGCGGATCTCTCCCGGGTCGACGTCCGGTCCGAAGTGCAAGCGCCGGTCGCTGCCTTTCAAACCGTCGAGACGGATGCGCTCGAAATGGTGTCTGCGTGGCGGCGTTCGACATGCGAGCAGGCGCTCTACTACCGGGATCATCAGAAGCAGTTCGTAGCGCAGTATGCGGGCGAGACCATCCTGCTGCAGGATGGCGAGGTCAAGTGGCACGATGTGCAGAGCGAGTTGGCCTATAGCCGACGCGCCCTGGCCGGTCCACGGAAGGAGAGCGCGATGTGGCTCAAGTATGTAGACCCCGAAGAGGCTGAGGAAGAGCGCTTCGGGGTCTACGAGCATGAGCTGGCCCTCCTCAGTTGAACAGAAAGCCGGTGGCCTGGACGTAGCTACTAACGTGTCACCGTCATTCCGAAATCCACCCGACGTCTGGCAGAGTTGGACACACGGGAACGCTGATAGTATCCTCCAGGGTGTATCTGCCAATCGTCATGCGCCGAGGGACCGGGTTCGGGCTAGTGCGTAAGGAGGCTGGGCCGTGACTTCAGACCGTACTGTCAAGCAAGCCGTGCCGTTCCTCTCGGTGTCGGATATCGAGACCTCGGTTCGCTACTACGTGGATGGCCTGGGCTTCGCGATCACCAAGCAGTGGGTCCACGAGGGCAAGCTGCGTTGGTGCTGGCTGGAACTCGGCGGCGCTGCCCTGATGCTGCAGGAGTTCTGGAAGGAGGGACCTCACGCCTGGGTGCCCGAGGAGAAGCTGGGTGTTGGGGTCTCCGTTAACTTCATTTGCGAGGATGCTGTCGCGATTTACCGCGAGATCACGGCGCGTGGCATCGAAGCCCGGGAGCCCTTCGTGGGCAACGCGATGTGGGTGACGGGGCTCACGGACCCGGATGGATACGACCTCTACTTCGAAAGTGACACCGACGTCCCGGAGGAGACAACGCTGTCGCAATGGGAACAGGAGGCCGCTTGAGATGAGGACTGTCGCAGCGGGTGTGTTCTGGCTGGAAGGCCTGCCGGGCGGCAATGTCTACGCCGTGGTAGTCGACGGCGGGCTGGCCCTGATCGACAGCGGCATGCCCGGCGCAGCCGGGAGGATTGAGGCGCAGCTTGGTGCGGCAGGATATGCCCCCACCGAGCTCCGTGCGATCGTGCTTACCCATGGGCACATCGACCACGTGGGTGGGGCCGCCGGGCTCGTCAGCTGGAGCGGCGCCCAAGTCCTGGCGCATCGCGATGACGTGCCCTACGTGGAAGGGACCCGGTCTCTGCCCTACCGGTCGTGGTTTCAGCGCACGAGTATGGGGCTGTCGGACATCCTGATGGGGCACTCGTCCCACTGCACTGTGACCCGGGCCCTCGATGACGGCGAAGTGCTCGGGGCGCTGGGCGGACTGCAGGTCCTGCATACCCCTGGACACACGCCGGGCAGCATCTGCCTCTACCAGCCCGAAGCGAAGGTGCTCTTCAGCGGCGATCTGTTGGTCAACTCGCGCCGATTTGCTTCACGGCCTGCGCTCAACTTCTCCATTCCCCAATTCAGCGTGGACCCCGACGCTGCCCAACGATCTGCACAGAAGCTGCGTGAGCTCCCAATCCAGGTGCTGTGTTGTGGCCACGGCGAACCGATCGTGGAAGGCGTGCGGGAGCGGCTAAGCGAGGTGTTGGGCTCGACGTAGTGACAGGCCCCAACCCCAGCCAGCTCTTCAGAGCCGCGCGTGCAGAACGGCTTGATGCGATAGCCCTGCATTGGTGTGACGGCGCCAATCGGCTTCGGGTCACGGAAGGAGACTGGACAATGACCTCACAGCCTAACGTTAGGCGGACCGCGCCACTTCTGTTGGTGTCGGACATCGGGGCGTCCATTCGGTACTACGTGGATGGCCTGGGCTTCGAGATCACCAAACAGTGGATCGCTGAGGGCAAGCTCCACTGGTGTCGGTTGGAGCGCGGGGGCGCCGCTCTGATGCTTCAGGAGATCCGGAAGGAGGGCCAACATGATGAAGTCACGTGTTCGATCTGTGCTGTTTGGTTACTCACTGCTCCCCATCGCAGGGGATTATTCGGATCTGTTGCGACAGGTACGCCTGGCTGAAGAGCTCGGTCTTGACCTCATTGGCGTACAGGACCATCCCTACGAGCGGCGTCTTTTCGACACCTGGACCGTGATTTCTGCACTGGCGGTTCAGACCGAGCGGATCCGCTTTTTCACCGACGTTGCCAACCTCCCCCTCCGCCCGCCGGCTATGCTGGCCAAGGCCGTTGCCTCGCTTGACGGAATGGCGGGTGGTCGGATCGAGTTGGGGCTGGGGGCGGGTTTTATCTGGGAGGGAATTGCCGCGATGGGCGGGCCCAAGCGCGAGCCGGGCGAGGCCGTGGATGCGCTGGAGGAAGCGATCCACGTCATCCGCCTGATGTGGCGGGGCGAGGAAGGTGCGCACTTTGAGGGTGTCACCTACCAACTGCGGGGCGTCGACCCTGGCCCCGTTCCGGCACACCGTATCGGCATCTGGTTGGGAGCGTATCACGCCCGGATGTTGGCCCTGACCGGTCGGCTCTGTGATGGATGGGTGCCGTCAGCGTCTTACGCTCCGCCGGGGCAACTGCTCGGCATGCACCAACAGATCGATGAGGCCGCGGAGGCCGCCGGACGAAGCCCAGGCGATATCCGGCGCATTTACAACGTAGGTGGCCGTATCACCGGTGGCGGTACTGGGGAATACCTCGAGGGGCCCGTCGAGCTCTGGGCTGGTGAACTCACCTCACTGGTCGTGGATAAGCGAATGGATGCATTCATCTTCAGCCCAAGGCCCCGAACCGATGCGCAGATCCATCTCTTCGCCGAGGAAGTCGTCCCGCGCGTGCGAGAGAATCTGGAGGACGAGGCATAGGAGGCGGGGCCGTCCGGCGGCCTGCGTGTCGCACTTGACATATTTGTCATATTGGCATATCCTAAACGAAGATCCCTTGTAGGCGGGAACCTCACCGGATCAGACGGCGGAAGCCGTCGCCCTTCCTCTTCTCTTCTCTCTGCTCTCACTCGTGGCTCGTACCAGAGCGACGGCACCTTACCAATCTCTATAGTTTGCTGTGCTTTTCGGCAAGGAGGCGAATCATGGACCGACGGCTGCTCACAATCGTATCAGGCATTGTGATGGTAAGTATCGTGTTGGCCGCCTGTGGCGCCGGGACAGCAACACCGATGCCCACCTCATCGGCGGCAGGACCGACCGAGACACCCCAACCCGTGACGATCTCGGTGTGGCATGGTTATACGGAGACCGAGGCCGAGACTTTCACGACTGCGGTGAATGACTTCATGACCGCCAACCCGGACGTGACCGTCGACCTCTTGGCCGTCCCCTTTGATCAACTCCAGAGCAAATTCCAGACCGAGGCTGCGACCGGTGGTGGCTCCACGCTCGTCACGGGCCCCCAAGACAGGATGGCGGCGTACAACGAGGCCGGTCTGCTGGCCACGATCCCCGAGAGCGAGGCCTTCCTCAACGATCTGGTCCCCGCTGCGGTCGACGGCGGTCGCATCGGCGGTGTACTCGTTGGCGTGCCCTTGAACAACAAGGTCGTGGCCATGTATTACAACAAGACTATGGTCGATACACTGCCTTCCGATTTCGCTCAACTGCTGAATATGGCTGCGACGGACGGGCTGGCCATCACGGCTGACTGGTTCCACAACTATATGTGGGTTCCGGCGTTTGGTGCCCAGTTCCTCGACGCCAACAATAAGTGTGTCCTCGACACGTCGGGGGCAGCCGACGCCTTTGCCTACTTCAAGCAGGTGTGCGATTCGCCGGGCGTTACCTGCGACACCAACGATGGCGACATGGACATCCTGTTCCGCCAGGGACAGGCGGCGTTCCGCTTCCAGGGGCCGTGGATTGCGGGGGATGCCATTGCAGATCTTGGGGAGGGGAATGTGGGTGTGACCGCTATCCCGCCAATCCCTTCTGAGACCTATCCTCGCCCATGGAACCAGTCTGAGATGATCCAGATCAACGTCAATGCGACGGATGCAGAGAAGGCCGCGGCGCTGCGTCTGATTGCGTATCTGGTTAGCGCCGATGTCCAGACGATGTTCCTCGACCAAGCAAACTGGATTCCATCCAACCAAAGCGTGGACACCTCCTCCAACGCGGTCGTAGGGGGCTTCCTGGATCAGGTACCTTATTCCGATCCTTTCCCCGTGGTCACGGAGCTTAATGCCACCTGGGATCCTATGCAGAATGCGGTGACCCAGATTCTGCAGGGTGTGGCGTCGCCTCAAGATGCCCTGACCGAGGCGTGTCAGCTCATCAACACAGCAAATGGCAAGTAGCGCACAGAGCATCATTCTGCTGAGTCGCTAGAGCGGGTGCCGGGCACGAGCGTCCGAGGCGCAACGCCGTCCCAGGCGCAACGCCGTCCGAGGCGCAACGCCGTCCCGAGGCGCCTGTCCGGCACCTGCTAGGCCCGTCGAACGAACCATGTAAGCACAAGGAGGCGCGATGGCTACCGTCACCCCTACTCCTCAACCGGGTAAGATCCAGCTCGGAAAGTCCCTATGGGAGGGTCGTCTGGCTTACCTCTATATCCTGCCGGCGTTTCTCATTATGGCTTTCATCACGTTCTATCCCATCGCCTACCAAATCTGGATGGCGTTCACCGACTTCGGGCTGAGCGACCTCAGGACCCGGAGCCCCAACTTTGTTGGCTTTGACAACTTCGTGAGCGTGTTGACCAGTGGGCTCCCTCTGCCGAACTATAACTTCGGGCGTATCCTGGTCTTCAACCTCGTGTGGACCTTCACCAACGTCTTCTTTCACGTTACCCTGGGCATTCTGATCGCAGTAGCGCTGAACGCCAAGAACCTGCCCGGAAAACGCTTCTACCGGAGCCTCTTTGTTATCCCCTGGGCACTGCCCTCGCTGGTCTCCGGGATGGTGTGGGCCAACATGTGGCACCAGCGGTACGGGGCCGTCAATCTCCTGCTGCAGAAGATCGGTTTGCCGGGCAACACCGCCTGGCTGGACAATCCCAATCCGGTGGTGAACCTGCCGCAGATCGATTTGGTGCTGCCCCTGTCCTACTTCGCAGTATTGATCGCCAACGTCTGGCTCGGCTGGCCGTTCATGATGACGATTGCCACGGGCGCATTGCAGAGCATTCCTGATGAGCTCTACGAGGCGGCTGTCGTCGATGGCGCCTCCGGATGGCAGAAGCTCTGGAATGTCACACTGCCCATGATCCGTCCGGCGATGGTGCCCGCCATCATGATCGGCATCATGATGACCTTCAACCAGTTCAATGTCATCTATTTCGTGACGGGTGGAGGCCCGCTTGGCCTGACCCAGATCCTGGTCACACAGGGGTTCAACCTGGTGAACCAGCAGGCATGGTACGGGGTGGCCTCCGCTTTCAACATCATCGTCTTCATCATCCTCGGGGTGATCACCCTCATCACGAACCGGATCTCACGGGCTACTGAGCCCTACTACGCCTAAGGAGGAACCGACGATGTCCCAAGTCATCCGCTCGCGCCGAGTTGATCTATCGACCGGCGACATGATCGCCATCGTGTGGGCCGTCCTGGCGTTGGTTGTCGCCGTAGGACTCATCGTCTACGGCATCTATCTCGTGGCCGTGCCACCTGCGGGTGCCGGCGCTACGGCCAGCGTGCCCAGGATAGTGAGCGGGGTGCTCGTGGTTGTGATCGGCGCCGTCTTGCTACTTCGGTATGGCAGGGCAGCGCGCCGCTTCTTGCGGGATCGGGACCGCAACGCGATCCGCGAGATGATGCGGGCCGATCTCATTCAGGTCTTTCTGCTTATCGTGCTGGCTGTCGTGGTGTTCCCTGTGGTATGGATTCTGTCGATGTCGTTGGATCCGCGAAGCCTGTCGCGGCCCACCGGACTCACGATCATCCCCCCGGGGGCGACCTTCCACTGGTACGGTGAGGTACTAACCCGCCCGTCGCCCAATCCGGTTACTTTCCCCCAACTCCTGAGGAACAGCCTGTTCGTCGCGGGAGGCACGGCGGCGCTTGCTGTCGCCGTTGGCACCACCGCCGCCTATGCTTTCTCGCGCTTCAGCTTTCCCGGGCGCCGTGTCGGGATGTTGGGGTTTGTGCTCGTGCTGATGATTCCGCCGGGTGGCACGCTGGCGCCGCTTTTCGTGCTTCTTTCCACGGTTGGACTGCGTACGTCGCTCGTAGGGCTGGCGATTGCGTATACCTCCTCGGCACTGCCGTTTGCCATCTGGAATATGAAGGGGTTCATCGACTCCCTGCCGTTCGATCTGGAGGAAGCAGCCCTGATCGACGGCTGCAGTCGAACGCAGAGCTTTCTGCGCATCATCCTGCCGCTCGCCGTTCCTGGTATGGCCGTGACAGCGCTATGGGGTTTTCTGACGGGATGGTCGGAGTTCATTCTGGCGTGGACCTTCCTTGTCGATCCGACCAGGTTCACCCTGCCGATGGTGCTGCGCGGAATGGTGGGCCAGTATGCCGCCGGCACATCGTGGGCGATGTTCTCGGCGATGTCGATCGTGATGTCGATCCCGGCGGTGATGATCTTCTTCTTCTTGCAGCGGTATCTGGTCTCAGGCCTGGCCGCCGGCGGCGTGAAAGGGTAGGCGCGAGGTATCCAAAGGCCACGCTCGCAGTCCGGGCGTGGCCTCTTTGCGTAGACCGGCCTTATTGACAATATTAAGTACATAAATATAATAGATTACGCAAGATCCTCATCGGACGTGGTGCTATGCTTAGGGTGGGACTTCTCAAGGAGGCGGGAAATGTTACGTAAGGGATGGGTATTTGGTATCGTTGTGGTTTTGGTGCTTGCGTTTGGGCTGACCCTCGGCACGGTCCTCGGTCAAGGCAGCGGGACGACGGGCGGAGATCAGGTGATTGCCTCTGAGACAGTGGGCGACAATCAGCGCGTCATCTATGCTCCCTCGGATAGCGTTGCGGCAAGTAGCCCGGACGCTGTGAACATCGGTTTCATCGATTCGCCCTCGGCTACCTGCTTTCAGCCCGATCCTGCCCAAAATGTCTGCTATGTCAACTACTACTACGTCTCTGTGAGCGCCAGTCCGAACTACATGATCACGATGACCCTGACGCTGAACCCACGAGTAGTCGCGCACACTCAGGGCTTCTTCCAGACCAGCATATACGTCCCTTACAACATGTATGGCCAAGGGTTCAAGGTGGCCTGCGGTGCTCTCGGGGCCGGCGGAAACCCTCAGCTCGGCAATGCCTATGCCTATACGATCAGAGCTCGCGACTCGGCAGGCCTATCGGCGGCGAACTACGGCACCGTATATTGCCCGGCCTATCTGCCGTGAGCGACGCTGATTCGGATACGAGGAGCTGCGGGCCATGCAAACGGAAATAGCGCGGATCTGTGTCGGCGTTTTGCTGGTGGCTCTGGCGGGGATCGGCAGACCGGTGATGGGACAGGATGTCGGGCCGTTGCCTCCAGACGCCGCGGCGTCTTCCCGGCAGGACTTGGTGCCCCAGAGTCGTACGAGTCCTGACATCTCGTTCATTGACAATCCCTCTGCAACCTGTTATCTGTCAAATCCTGTTCAGAATGAGTGCTACCTCAATTGGCAGTATATCTACGTTGCGAGTTCGGCAATGCAGTACATGACCCAAATGACGGTGACGATCGACAGCCGGGTCCGCGCCGTCTACCAGGGTTTTTTCACGACATCATTGTACGTGCCCGGCGATCTGCACGGACGCGGCTTTAAGGTGTCATGTGGGGGCTTGGGTTCCAGTGGCAACCCGCTCCTGGGCACGACCCATAGCTATACGATCAGAGCGGTGGAGACCGGTGGGCTCAAGGCCGCAAACTACGGCTCGGTCACCTGCCCAGGCGTTCATCTCATCTATCTTCCCATGACATTGCGAGGATAAAGGGGGCAGACAAACCGTCGAAGTCTACGACGGATGCAGAGGCATCGTGGGTCTGCAGGCCTGCTATAGCTAGAGGCGTATGGCTTGCCAACGCGCGGCTTGGTAGCGTCTGACCATCAGCACGGCCTGCAGTCCCCAACCGGCAACGAGGGCCCACCAGATCCCCTGAGGCCCCAGGCCCAGGGCGCCGGCCAGGAGCCACGCCAGTGGCAGTTGCACCAGCCAGAGCGCCGCCAAGTTGACGAGCATTGGGGAGAGGGTGTCGCCCGCACCGACTTGGGCCGCATCGTAGACCAGGGTCACAGTCTGGAGCAAGTATCCCAATCCCAGCCATCGCAGCATCAGGGTGCCGGACACCAGCGCTTCGGGATCGAGATTGAACCAGCTTAGCACCCAGGGCGCGGCAAGTACCAGGAAGAGCACCAGGCATGCCGACATTCCGACCGCAACGCGGCTGATCCAGCGCACGGCATCCTTCGCACGATCGGCTCGCCCCGCCCCCAGGTTCAGCCCCATCATGGCGGAAGCCGCGCCGGAGATGCCTGTGGCAGGGACCTGGATGACGCCAAGAATGCGGCTGGCGACGACCCATGCAGCCAAGATCTCGGATCCGTACGATGAGATGAGGCGCATCAGAAGAGAGGTCGCCAGGTTGGGAGCGCCGCGCTGCACGACGGAGGGCAGCGCGATGCGCACAATGCGGCGCATCATGGGAAAGTCCAGACGCAGGTCGTGCGGGTCAATACGAACGGTTGCCCGCCCGCGGAGCAAGGCGCCCAGGCCCCAGAACATGCCAGCAGCACTTGCTGCGACCACAGAGGCTGCCGCACCGCCTACCCCGAAACGACGGGCAAGCAGTGGTTCGGTCACCAATTGCGTCCCCATGCTCCAGAGGGTCATCATCAACCGGACTTGCGGCGCGCCGGCTGTATTGAGCATGCCGCCGATGCTTGGCAACAGCTCCATGGCGATGAGGCCTGTGAAGATGACGCGTGCATAGCGCACGGCCAGCGGGAGCACGGTCGGATCGGCTCCGGCGAGACGCATCAAGGGTTCGGCCAGGAGGTACCCCACCACGCCCAGAAAGCCTGCGCTGAAGGTCATCAGGATCACGGCCTGGAGCGTCGCGAGGTTTGCATTGCGTTCATCCTTGGCGCCGACGTAACGGGCCACTACGGCGCCACTGGCGCCGCTCAACGCCATCAGCACGCTGATCATCGTTACGCGCACCGACATCGCGAGCCCTGCAGCGGCCTGGACGCCCGATCCCAGACGTCCCAGCCAGAATGAGTCGTACAATCCCGGCACCATAGAAAGCGTCTGGCTCAGCGTGATAGGCCAAGCCAGACGCCAGATTGCCCGGGCCAAGCTACCGTGGACGGCAGCCTCCGCAAGGAGCGGTCGCTGGGTGAGTTGCGTTGCTTCCGACATTGGAGACGATTATACCCTAGCCTGCCGCCTCCGCTCACGCACTCGGAGGCTTTCAGGGACATCCGTTACGCATGCGAGCCCTTGCGAAGGTGGCTTGAGCCCTTTATACTCGTGGGTGTATCCGTTCGCCGAAAAAGGAGAGCGCGTGCTATGAGCGTACAACCGGCCCTCGATCGTCCCAAGAGCAGCCGTTATCAGTTCCGCGGCAGCTATTATGACTATCTTTCCGCCGTGATCGACCAGTGGCTCTTGGTCGCCCCCAAGGCTAACCCGGCGATGTTGGAGATGTTCGCCGACCGCGACGTGCGGCCTTATCGCAATTTGGTCCCGTGGGCCGGGGAGTTCGCGGGCAAATACCTCACCTCAGCCGTTCAAGTGCTCCGCGCGACCGGCAATACGGCGCTTCGCGACCAACTGGTGACATTCGTTGCGCAGCTCATTGCGCTGCAGGAAGAGGACGGTTATCTTGGCCCGTGGCCCAGTGGCTCGCATCTGACGGGGCGGGCACCCAACGTCGCCGGTGATGGGCAAACCTGGGATGCGTGGGGACACTATCATGTCATGCTGGGGTTGCTGCTTTGGCACGAGGAGACGGAAGACGCGGCAGCCTTGGCGGCAGCGCGCCGAATCGGCGATCTCTTCTGCCGCATGTTTCTTGGGACAGATCTGCGCCTCGTGGACACGGGCGAGACCGATAAGAACCTCGCCCCCGTGCACGCGCTGGCGATGCTCCACGCGAAGACCGGCGACCCGAAGGTCCTGGAGCTGGCCCAGCAGATCGTCGACGAGTTCACCGCGGTGGGCCTCGACGGCCCGCTGGCGGGAGACTATCTCCGCGAGGCGCTGGCAGGCAGGGAGTTCTTCGAGATGCCGAAGCCCCGGTGGGAGAGCCTGCATCCGATTATGGGGCTTGCTGAACTCTATTGGGGCACCGGTGAGCCCAGCTATCGTGAGGCCTTCGAGCGTATCTGGTGGTCCATCGTGCGCCACGACCGGCACAACAATGGTGGGTTCTCGTCAGGCGAGCGCGCCACCGGAAACCCCTACGATCCCTCGCCCATCGAGACGTGCTGCACGATCGCGTGGATTGCCGCGAGCGTCGAGATGCTCAAGCTCACGGGTAACTCCGTGGTGGCCGATGAGATCGAGCTCTCAACCCTCAACTCGGTCCTGGGCATGCATGCTCGTTCAGGGCGCTGGTCAACGTACAACACGCCGTCGGATGGTGCGCGCTTTGCCAGTGCCCACCAGATCGTCTTCCAGGCGCGGTCGGGCAGCCCCGAGCTCAATTGCTGCAGCGTCAACAGCCCCCGTGGGTTGGGGATGGTCAGCGACTGGGCCGTCATGGTGGGGTCAGGAGGTCTCTACCTCAACTACTACGGCCCTATGGAGGCGAGTGTCTCATTGCGGGACGGTCCGGCGGTGGGACTCTCGGAGGAGACGGACTACCCTGCGTCGGGCCGCATCCGCATCCACCTGGCACTCGCCCATGCCGCTGCGTTTAGCCTCTACCTCCGCATTCCGTCGTGGTCGCTGCGGACGTCGGTGGCGGTCAACGGTGAGGCTGTCGCCGAGGTCACGCCCGGGATGTATTGCAGGATCGAACGACGCTGGTTCGACGAGGACACGATCGAGATCGACCTCGACATGGCGCCCCACTTTTGGCCCGGTGACAACGAGCGCGCGGGCCTTACCTCGATCTACCGTGGGCCGATCCTGCTGGCTTACGATCAAAGATACAATCGCGAGCTTCAGCGAGATGCCGAGCCGGCCGTGTTCGGTTTCGATCCCTGGAAGACGACGGCGGAAGGCTTGCAGGTCCCAGCGCTGGATGCCGAGGCACCGGCGCTGACCTCGGCTGTATGGGATGACTGGCTGCCGCCGATGCTGCTCTTCGAGGCGCGGGCGACCGACGGACGCCGGGTTCAGGCTCTGTGATTTCGCCAGCGCCGGGCAGACGGGGTCGCTCTATCGCTCGTGGCTGCCGGTCGACAATGTGCCTGAACGGCCGTCATTCTCGCATGAGCATCCGTTGCCGAGCAGGCAGCTCTCAGCCTTAGATGACGTCCAGCGATCGGCATCAGGCCAGGACAGATGCAGATGAGTGAGATAGTGCTGCTGGGCGAGCGCATCAAAGCCATCTCCTTCGATGGTGACATGACGCTGTGGGACTTCCGCAAGGCGATGCGATCTGCCCTGGGTCACGTGATCACGCGGCTGCGCGAGCTGTTGCCGGCAGAGGCTGTTGCCGGCCTGACGGTTGACGGGATGATCGAGACTCGCAACCAGGTGGCACAGGAGTTGGCGGGCACGGGAAAGCGACTCGAGGAGATACGGCACGCAGCCTTTGTGCGCACGCTGGCAACCATCGGTTACGATGACGCCGAGGTTGCCGCAGAGTTGAACGATCTCTACCGCAGACACCGTTTTGAAGATATGGAGCTCTTTCCGGATGTCATTTCCGTGCTTGATGCGCTTCAGCCACATTACGTGATCGGGCTTCTCTCCAACGGAAACAGCTATCCCGAGCAGTGTGGGTTGCCGGGGCGGTTCTCTTTCGAGGTCTTCGCGCAGGATGTCGGGGTAGAGAAGCCTGCCCCCGGCATCTTCCACGTGGCGTGTGTTCAGGCAGGCTGTGAGCCCGGCGAGCTGCTGCACGTCGGTGATTCGCTGGAGGCCGACGTTCGGGGCGCGAACGACGCTGGGGCTGTTTCCGTCTGGCTGAACCGGGACGGCATGCCGAACGCCACCGGCATCGTTCCCAGTTTCGAGGTACAATCGCTGGCAGCGCTGCAGGGCATCTTGGGACTGCGAGGAAGGTAGCCGATGGAACGGTGTGCCTGGGCGGGCAACGACCCGCTGATGGTAGCCTATCACGATCTCGAATGGGGTGCCCCCGTTCACGATGACCGGCTGCTCTTCGAGTTTCTCGTCCTCGAGGGGGCTCAGGCAGGCCTGAGTTGGTCCACAATTCTCAAGAAACGGGAGGCCTATCGCAGCGCTTTCTGCGGCTTCGATCCACACTGCGTTGCCCGTTTCGACGAGGACGATCAGGCACGGCTGCTTGCCGATGCCGGGATCGTACGAAACCGTCTGAAGATCGCGTCAGCCATTTCCAACGCGCGGGCAGTTTTGGCGATACAGGAGGAAGCCGGCAGCTTCGACCGCTACATCTGGCAGTTCGTCGGCGGCGCGCCGATTCAGAACCATTGGCAGGGGCTGCGCGAGATCCCTTCGCAGAGCCCGGAGTCGGTCGCGATGAGCAAGGCTTTGAAGCAGCGCGGGTTCCGCTTCGTAGGGCCGACCATCTGCTATGCCTTCATGCAGGCCGTGGGCATGGTGAACGACCACCTCGTCGGCTGTTTTCGTTACCGCGAGCTGGGATGCGTGAGGACCTGAAAGGGCGTATCGATCGCCTCTGCGGAGCCAGGGTCACGTCGTGCGCGTTCCGTCCGGAAACAGCAGCTCTCGACGGTGTTGCCGTGGGTGGCTGGGGCGCTGGATTTTCCGCCGGTTGGAGAGTATGATCCTACGTGGCTCTGAGCCTTATACGGCGATGCGATCGCCGGGACCGGTGACGTGACCCAAGACACACTTGCTGTGTGTCATCGATCCCCAAACCCATAATTCTCGAGGAGACCACTACATATGAACAACGGCAGCCCCCCTCTTGACGTCGTGCGCATCGGCTTTGTCGGAGTCGGCGGGATGGGGACAAACCATCTCACCAATCTCGTTCGGATGCCATGGGTGGCCGTCACAGCGGTGTGCGATATCAATGCATCTCACGCCCAGCGTGCCGGCGACATGATCCAGAAGGCCGGGCAGCCGGCGCCTACGCTTTATACCCGTGGCGAGCGTGATTTCGAGCGCCTCTGCGCCGAAGAGGACCTCGATCTCGTCTATACCGCCACGCCCTGGGAATGGCATACGAAAGTCTGCGTCACGGCGATGCAGAATGGCAAGCATGCTGCCACCGAAGTGCCCGCCGCGGTGACGCTGGAGGAGTGCTGGCAATTGGTGGACACGGCTGAGGCAACCGGCAAGCATTGCGTGATGAGCGAGAACTGCTGCTACGACCGGCCCGAGATGATGATCCTGAATATGGTGCGCAAGGGACTCCTTGGTGACGTGATGCATGCCGAGTGCGGCTACTTGCACGACCTGCGAGCCACCAAGTTCGAGCCCGGAAATGAAGGGCTGTGGCGCCGGGCCCACTCAGAAGAGCGGAACGGCGATCTCTACCCGACACACGGCCTGGGACCGGTCGCCCAATGTATGAACATCAACCGGGGGAACCGGTTCGTCCGGCTTGTCTCAATGAGCACCAAATCGGTGGGCTTGCAGAGGTATGCAGCACGTCACTTTGGCCCGGACAGTCCCTTCGCAAAGACCGAATACGCACTAGGCGACATCGTGACGACGCTGATCCAGACGGCAGGTGGGCAGACGATTGTCGTTAAGCACGATACCGACTCGCCGCGTCCCTATAGCCGCGACATTCTCGTTCAGGGGACAAACGGCATCGTACGCGTCTACCCCGAGCAGAAGATCCACATTGAGGGCCGGAGCGGACCCGAAGAGTGGGAGCCGCTGGAGGCCTATCGACCGGAGTTCGAGCACCCGCTATGGGCCGAGACGATCAACAGTCTCGAAGGAATCGGTGGTCACGGCAATATGGACTACCTGACAGACTATCGCCTGACGACGTGCCTACATACCGGGCAGCCCACGGACATGGATGTCTACGATGCGGCCTCCTGGAGTGTAGTGTCGGCGCTCAGCGAACGATCGATTGCTGCGGGCAACCAGCCTGTCGACTTCCCGGACTTCACCCGCGGGCAATGGAAGGACCGGCGACCGCCGGAGATCTAAGGAGCACGCTTGGCCGCCCTGGAGACATAGATGGTCCAATGTGCTATAGCGCTCGGGGTTTTGGCGATTGGCGTACCGTTGTTTCGCGTCTGGCGATCGCGCAAGATGGTGCGCGGGCGCCGGTCAGGTGCCCCGTCCCCCAGCACGCGCCGGCTGGGTGTATTAGCTCCGACCGCCGCATACATCGTCATCGGAGTAGGGCTGTGGAGGTCTGGCACGTGATTACTACACGGACTACGTGAGCCTGGTATGGTCACGATTGCTGTCCTGACGGATATTCACTTCGGCCCAAGCTGCTCGACACCGCAGCGACGATGCGAGATCGCCGATGTCTTGGTGCAGCGGGCCGTACATCGCCTCAATCGCCTGATCCGCCCTGACGTCATCGTTGTCCTCGGGGATATTGTGGATGACGGCGCCTCTTCGGGGGCGAGAGAGCGCCTGACGCGGATCCGCGAGATCTTGGACACGCTTGCATCTCCCTACATTGCGATTCCGGGCAACCATGATGGCGACGTCGAGGCCTTCTATAGGATCTTCGATCGCCCCGCCCCAATCGTCGATCTGTGTGGCCTTCGCTTTCTCCCTTTCATCGATAGAGAGGAACCCGGCTTCAATGCCAGCAGAGCGGAGGCGGATGTTGAGCGTTTTCGCCAGTCTCGGGCGGACTACGACGGGCCGATCGTGGCACTGCAGCACGTCTGTCTGGCCCCTCCGGGACTCGCCGACATCCCCTACAACTACACGAACGCGGAGGAGATCGTTGCAGCGATGGCTGAGACCGGGGTCGAGCTGTCTGTAAGTGGCCACCACCACGCGGGTGCCGAGACGGTCCGAAACGCGACGACGACCTTCGTCAATGCACCCGCCCTCTGTGAGAGGCCGTTTCACCTTACGGTACTCACGATAGACGGCGGCTATACCTCGGTTGATCGTCACCAGCTTGCGATGCCGCAGCACCTTGGGCTGGTAGACTCCCACGTCCACACCCAGTTGGCCTACTGCAGTGACAATATGACGGTCGAATCGGCGATATCCCTGGCCAGGGACTTCGGGCTCGCAGGCCTCAGTTTCACCGAGCACTCAGGGCAACTCTACTTCCCGGCTGACCGGTATTGGGGTGGTGACTGCGCGCGGGAGGGTATCGCGGGGGCATCGCCACAGAACGACCGTATGGATGCCTATATCGCGCTGAAACAGACCTATGAGACGGGCGAGATCGTCTTTGGGCTGGAGACTGATGCCGACTTTCGGGGTAATCTTGTCCTGAAGCCTGATGACCGGCGCCACTTCACCCGGATCACTGGCGTGATCCATAGGGCACCCAGCCTGGCGCCCTCCGCTCGGTCTCTGGAGGCGCTGGCTCGCGAGTTCATGTTGATCCTGGAACGGCTCGTCACCCAGGATATCGACGTGTTGGCTCATCCCTACAGGATCTTCCGCAGTGCAGGTTATGCACCCCCTGAGCGGCTCTTCCATCCGACGGCGGTGCTATTGCGCGATCACAATGTCGCCGTGGAGATCAACTACCACAACAATCAGCCGCCGCCCGAGTTCGTGCGGATCTGCCTGGACATGGGGCTGAAGTTCACTTTCGGCAGCGACGCCCATAGTCTCTATGAGGTGGGTGAGTTTGCCGAACACCTGAAGCTGTTCGAGAGTCTGGGGGCGGGCGCTGCGCTGTCTGATGTGCTGTTGGATCGACGATGAAGCGAGCCGAGAGCGGCAGCACGTTTGAGGTGTCGGCACTCATACTGCCGATGCGTAGCATTGAGGGTGTGATTGCGCCATTCCGACGCAAGTACACGTCGGATGGTGCGATGGGCGTGGGCGCGCATCTAACGCTGCTCTATCCTTTCTGTGGACACGGTGAATGGAATACGGCGGGGGCTCAGAGAGTGGCAATGGCAGCAGCCGCGACACCTTCGTTCACCCTCGAGTTCGGCCGTGTGAATCGTTTCCCGCGAGATCGCGTTCTCTACCTGGAGCCTGAGCCGGACGATCGGCTGACGACACTCCTCCACACCCTGGCGATCAGTTTCCCCGAGTACCCTCCGTATGGCGGTGAGATCTCCCTCGAAGAACTACGGCCTCACGTGACGGTCGCGGTCGCTTCGAGCGAGGCCGAGTTGGACCGTATCGAAGCGGACCTGCTGCGCGAGGTATCCCCGCTCCTCCCGCTGCGCGTCGACGTCTCAAGCATCTGGATGATCGTTCGGGTCGAGGGAAGTTGGTTTCTGCTCTCAACATTCCCCCTTGCGTCGGAGGCCGGCACGCCGAGCTGGCTCTGACGTGTGAGTTGTCCAGTAACTCTGGCGCTCCTCTCGGGTTTGATTAGGATGGCACATCCTATCGATCCGGAGGCCGGTCCGGCGTCTCTCCCACGTCAAGGCCGTTTGACTTTCATACTCGCCCACCCAGAGAGAGGAACACAATGACGAAGACACTGAAGATCATCCGTGGCGTTGTGCGTGTGGCGTTGGTTCTGATTGGGGCTTGGTTTGTCATCACCGGGCTCGCGCGTCTGCCCAGACTGTTCACGGGCATTGGCATCATTCTCCTGGGCATCCTGTCATCCGTGCTGCTGTCTATCCCCATCCGGCGGCAGGAAGGAGATCGAGCGTGGCCGCTCCGGATGAGACCCGAGGCATCCAACGCCTTCGTGCGGTTCTTCGTTCAGCCGGAACTGCTGATCGTCGTCTTCGGCTTCTTCTTTAACTTCTGGTGGGAGGTCTCGCAGATCCCGATGTACACCGGCGTCAACCGCGGCATCCCCTATTTCGGCGAGAATACCGTCGCGATGAAGCTGTTTTTCGTCCAGACCTTCTGGCGAGCGGCGCTCCTCGACGCGCTGCTGATCCTGGGCGCGTATCTGCTAACTAGCCAGATCTATCAAGACCGCTTCTGGTTTGTGCGCGGCGGTGGCCTGCTGGGATCTCGCAGCCGTCCGATGCGCCCATGGGTTGGCTACCTCATTACGACGGTCGTCTGTGTGGCTTTCCTGGTCTATCTGGAGATCAGTTCCTACGATCAGCACTTGTGGGCGTACTCGGAACTGATGCCCACGCTCTTTACAAAGGTCGGGCTGACGCCGGTCGCCGGCCTGCTGATTAGTCCATCGTTGGTGCTGTTGCTGACGAGGCGCGTAACCAGGGCGCGCGAGGTCTGAGCGCGCGGGCGCTCTCTTTGGAGGCGCCAGAGTAGGATGTGTTGCTGTGACGATCAAAATCGCGGTGATCCAGCAGAACGGCAATCCCGGGCGGGTTGACGAGAATCGCGCCAAGGCGCTGTCGTTTGCTGCAGATGCTCTGGCTCAGGGGGCAGACGTCATTCTGTTTCACGAGGAGCTGCTCGTTGGCTACGTCGAGAACCTTAAGGCCCTCGCGGAGCCTCTCCACGGCCCCACCACGCAGGCGTTTCAGACGTTGCTTCGGGGAACCCAAGCATTGATCGTCTACGGGCTCACCGAACGCGATGACGCCGGCACTTACATCGCGGCACCGGTCGTCTCCGCGCAGGGCGTCATCGCCAACTATCGCAAGACGCATCTATGGTGGGCGGCAGAGGGCCTGCGGCACGAGCCAAGCTTCTACAACCCCGGGAACAGATTGGTGACGTTCGACGTAAAGGGGTATCGTTGCGGACTGATGATCTGTTACGATGGCGATTTCCCCGAGATGACGCGCGCCTATGCCAACCTTGGATGCTCTGTCGTTTTCTGGCTGAACAACCGCAACAGCCGTGGGCACGCCGAAGTCAGGGATCTGGCTGCAAGGAACTCAATGTGGATGGCCGTGTCGTGCTGTGTGGGGCCCGACGAGACCGAAAGTTACTGCCGAGGTGGAAGCAACATCACGGATCCCTCGGGCGATCTCCTGGCAGAGATCTGGGACCGCGAGGGAATCATCACGGCCGACGTGGATCCCGCAGCCGCCCTCATCCGGCGACAGAGGAATCCCTGGTTCGTGGGGCAACGCCAGGATCTTTACCGGTAGGCCGATCCGGGCGAACGAGGCACGTGCCACACCGCACTGGCCAAAGCTCTGGGTCCTGACTCTGTCGTCTGCCGGTGCTTCCGGTGTACTCCACTATCTCGGCCCGTTCACCGGCGTGCACTATCTGGGTGGCAGTATCGGTGTGGTGCTGGGCCTTTACATTTGTTCGCATCCGGCAGCCAATGCCGTGAAGATGCTACTTCTATGAGCGCTATGCGTGTCACTACGCCTTCTCCGACTGGGTTGTCGTCCGCTGGTCGCACTCAATCTCCTGGTCCTGTTGGCGGGCTGGACGGTGATCCTCAATGGGCTGCTGCTCCTTGTCTCCGAAAGAGTGCCACTGAGCGATTTCGAGCCCGCGCGGCGGATCGTCTATGGCGACCGCCCGTGCGAAGTCCTGCCCAACGCGCTGTGGAAGACCCTACGTGAGATCCGGGAAAGCTTCCGACCGGTTCTGGAGATGGCGATCGATCCCGGCAGCGGCTATGTCGTGCGGCTCACTGCGACCGACGATCGGCGGCTGATCGTTCACTGGCACTGATGAGGAGGCCGAGTCGAGCCCGGCTTCCCATATCTGGCGGGATTCCAGCTCCTTCTGCTTCACGATCGTGATGTCTCGACGGCTCAACTCGGACGCCATGCTTCTCCGGAGAGATACTTTCGCCTGATTCACTCCGGCGCAGCTCCTTTACGGTCGCTGCCCGACGGGTTCTCGCTCCGGCAAGCGGACGGCGCAGACGGTGTTGCGGGCTTCGTCAATCGGTGCGACCAATGGACCTCACTCACCGACGCCATCGTCGAGGGCTGGACGAAGACATCCTGTGTACGCGCCAGATCTCCGGTTGTGGGTGATGGACCGCCGAACCGGCGCGCCCGCTGCGCTGGCATTGCGGAGTTCGACGAGACGGTGCCGGAGGCGTCGCTTGAGTGGGTCCAGGTGCTGCCGGCGTACCGGCGGAGAGGGCTGGGGGGCGGCGTTGGTATGCGAACTGCTCCGGCGGATCGAGGGGCGCGCCGACTTCACGACGGTCGCCGGTCAAATCGACAACGGGAGCCATCCTGAGGCTCTATATCGCCGGTGTGGTTTCAAGGGACACGACGTCTGGTGGGTGTTCCGCCGGACGCCGCCTCCGGATAGCCAACAGATGAGACGAAAGGGCAGACCCTTGGACGAGATAGCGGACATCAACCGACAGCATTGGGAGCGCATGGTCGATGAGGCCTGTGGTTCACGATTCCCTGGCTCGATCTTGACCTCGACGACATCCATCGCTACATCCGCGGTGAGTTGTCGCCGGTGCCCGAGACCCTGATCGAGATGTATCCCGCACGGCTGTTGGAGGACGTCGCCGGCAAGGACGTGCTCTGCCTGGCATCGGGCGGCGGACAGCAGTCTGCCGTCTTTGGCCTGCTCGGCGCGCACGTCACCGTCGCCGACCTGACCGAAGGCCAACTCGCCGGTGACCGGAAGGCGGCGGCACACTACGGCTATCCCGTCACGACCTATCAGGCCGACATGCGCGACCTCTCCTGGCTGAAGGACGATGCGTACGATCTCGTCTGGCAGGCGCCGTCACTCTCTTATGTCCCCGAGGTCCGCCCCGTCTTTGCCGAGGTTCGGCGCGTCCTGCGTCCGGGGGCACCTACCGCACCGAGTTCAACAATCCCGCGACCCAGTTCGTCGACATGGACGCATGGGATGGCGAAGGCTACCGCATCACCGTACCCTACGCGGTCCGCCGGCTCGACGAGAGCGTTCCCGCCGACTACCGCCACTTTTTGCAGGAGATCTTCAACGGCCTGATCGACAAGGGTTTTGCGATCCGGGAGGTCCTGGAATCGCCCCATCACTTTCAGCCCCTTGATGGCCTAGAACCGGGTACCTGGATCACTGGCTTAGCTTCGTCGCCGGGGAGTTCTGTGTGGTTGCTGGTCTCTGAGGGCCAGCCCACGTCCATCCACCGTTTGGGTTATAATAGAGCTATGCCAAACGATCAGGTTATCTATTCGATGATGGGGGTTGGGCGCATCTATCCGCCCAACCGGCAGGTGTTACGTGATATTTCGCTGGGCTTTTTCTACGGCGCGAAGATCGGCGTCCTGGGACTCAACGGCTCCGGGAAATCGACGCTGCTGCGGATCATCGCCGGTATCGACAAGGACTACGTCGGCGAGATCGCGATGTCCAAGGGCTACAGCGTAGGCCTTCTGGAGCAGGAGCCCCAGTTGGACGACGACAAGACCGTCCGCGAGGTGGTCCAGGAGGCAGTCCAGCCCGTGGTCGACTTGCTCGCGAGCTATGACGCTGTGACCGAGGCTTTTGGCGATCCCGAGGCCGACTTCGACGTGCTGCTGGCCAAGCAGGCCAAGCTTCAGGAGGAGATCGACCGCCGTGGCGCCTGGGAGCTGGACAACCAGCTGGAGGTCGCGATGGAGGCGCTGGGCTGCCCGCCTCCGGATACGCCGGTGCGGGTGATCTCGGGTGGCGAGCGGCGCCGGGTGGCGCTGACGCGCCTGCTGCTGACGGAGCCCGATATCCTGCTCCTGGACGAGCCGACCAACCACCTCGACGCCGCTTCGACGGCGTGGCTTGAGCGCCACCTTCGGGACTACAAAGGCACCGTGATTGCCGTGACCCACGACCGCTATTTCCTGGACAATGTGGCCGAGTGGATTCTGGAACTCGACCGGGGCTTCGGCATTCCGTGGAAAGGTAACTATTCCTCCTGGTTGGAGCAGAAGCAGGAGCGGCTTCGACAGGAGGAGCGAACGGAGTCCAAACGGCAGAAGACGCTGGCACGGGAGCTGGAGTGGATCCATCTGGCACCCAGAGCGCGACAGGCCAAGGGCCAGGCACGTGTCTCGGCCTATGAGCGCCTGTTGAGCCAAGAGTACGAGCGGGAGCGCGAGGATCTGGAGATCTATATCCCGTCGGGCCCCAGGCTGGGAGACGTGGTTATTGAGGCCGAGGGCGTGAGCAAGGGATACGGCGACCGGAAGCTGATCGATGATCTGTCCATAAGTTTGCCCCGGGGGAGCATCGTGGGCGTGATTGGGCCCAACGGCGCCGGCAAGACCACCTTCCTGAGGATGATCACCGGGCAGGAGACGCCGGACGAGGGCACGGTCCGGGTCGGCGAGACGGTTGTCCTGGCCTATGCCGACCAGTTCAGGACACTGAATGGTGAGAAAACGGTCTGGGAAGAGATCTCGGGAGGCGCAGATACGCTGACGTTGGGGAGCCGCCAGACGAACTCGCGGGCGTACGTAGCCTCGTTCAACTTTAGCGGCTCGGACCAGCAGAAACTGGTTGGATCGCTCTCCGGTGGCGAGCGCAATCGCGTGCACCTTGCCAAGACGTTGACGGAGGGCGGGAACGTCATTATGTTGGACGAGCCCACCAACGACCTGGATGTCAACACGCTGCGCGCCCTGGAGGAAGCCCTGACGGCCTTCGCCGGATGTGCGATCGTCGTCAGCCACGACCGGTGGTTCCTTGACCGTGTCGCCACACACATTCTGGCCTTCGAGGAAGACGGGCAGGTGACCTTCCACATCGGCAACTGGTCTGACTACGAGGCGGATCAGCGCGAGCGCCTGGGCAAGAACGCCAGCAGCCGTGGTAAGTACCGGTCGCTGAAACGGAATTGATGGCGGAGTGGCGCTAGGGTCACGAAAGGGGGTGTGAGATGTACGAGGATATAATCACCAAACCGGTCTACCAGGTCCTTATGCTGATCCAGATGGACACCTCCCCTTGTCTGAGCCGATGACGTTTGCTGCCTTTGTGGCTGAGCTTGAGAAGTGAGAATCCAGGGACTCCGACTCAATATGGATAGTGCTGTCAGTCGATTGCTCGCTTCAGACGATCCCTGTGTCCGACTCAAGACGCGGCTGCGTGTCCTGGGGGAGGATGCGGTGTCGCCGGAGATGCGCATGTTGGCGGAAGAGGTCCGGTCGAGTGACCGCGTTCGGCGATGCTCTCCCTGCGCGACGCCGAAGGCCGGACGCCGGGCAGCGCCTACGCCAAGTTCACCGGTGCTCACTGGATCCTGCCCATCCTCGCGGACATCGGTTATCCCGCGGGAGACACGGACCTGGTCCCGCTGCGGGATCAGGTGTACGAAACATGGCCGGACCCAGGCACACGCAGGAGCGGGTCGTCGAGCGCGAGGCGGCGCGCTACAAGTCGCAGCCCGGCGTACCCGTCATCGACGGACGCGCGCGCCGCTGCGCCTCGCAGCAAGGCAACGCGTCTGGTCCACGTTGGCGCTGGGGATCGCGGATGGGCGCGCCGACGAGCTGGCGCGCTTGCTGATCCGCTGGCAATGGCCCGATGGAGGCTGGAACTGCGACCGGAAGACCGGCGCGGTCAACTCCTCGTATATGGAGAGCCTGATCCCGATGCGTGGGTTGGCCCTGTACGGGCGCCTGACCGGAGACGCAGCCTCCACCGAGGCGGCCCTGCGCGCCTCCGATATCTTCCTCAAGCGCAAGCTCTTCCGCCGGCAGTCGGATGGCAGTGTGATGAAGGAGGACTTCGTCAAGCTGCACTACCCGTGCTACTGGCACTACGATATCCTCTTCGGGCTCAAGGTGCTGGGAGAGATGGGGCTGCTGGGCGACCCGCGCTGTGCCGACGCGTTGGACCTTCTGGAGAGCAAGCGTCTGCCCGACGAAGGCTTCCCCGCCGAGCGCAGGCATTACCGGGTCGTGGAGACCCCCGCCAACGGCGGCTCGCTCGTCGATTGGGGCGGCACAAGCCGCAGGCGTATGAACCCCTGGGTTACGATCGACGCGCTGGCCGTCCTGCGGCAGGCAGGAAGGGTCTGACGCCCGCAAATCCTTCCACTGCCGACCATCGGAAGCTTCGCCCACTTGCTGCGCGGCGTTTACGTTACCAGCACAGAGGTGCATCCCATGGACCAGACCCACAATAGTGCCTCAGAGTCTACCTGACGCTGCGCGTAGCTGGACGAGATCCCGAGCGGATCCCCGCGACGGGATGGGGCGGTTGCGTTTTCTAGAGGGCTCTTCACCCCGGATGAAGCGTGCTAGTGGCGTCTTAGCCTCGAGCTGGGACCGCCGAGCCTGCCCAACGGCGGCGTGAACCTCGGCCGCCGTGACGCTCGAAGCGTCTGCCCACGGCCACATTACGATGTCCTTCGCGCGGCGGGGCGCGAGCAGCTGCTTCTGCGTGTCTCGGCTCCATCGGCTTCTACGGCTGGAGCTTTCGCGGATGATGCCAAGATGGCCAGGTTGGAGGAGACTACTTCGGGCGACGCGTAGTTTGGATCCGGTCAGACCGCCAGTGCACCGCGTGATCCGGTCGGCGAGCGTACAGCACGATGTCGAGATTCATCCGTACGAGCGCTGCTGCGTATCGAGCGCCAAGGCCTGGGCGTTCGCGACTGCATTTGCCGAACCCATCAACGGCTCTTCCGTCAGGCTGCGACGCGCCACTGGATTACTGCCTCGTCTATGCCGTTCGAGGATGCCTTCGACGGAACTCCGTCGACCGTGCGATCACGCGACCAAGCCTTGACCATCCTGTCCCAGCCGGGCCGCCGGCCTCGTGCACACCGTGCGCAACGACCGCCAAAACCACTTCTACATCTGCAACTGCTGCACCTGCTGCTGTGCATACTGCGGCGTATGGCCGACTCGCCTGGCCGGCACTTGTGGCTCGCTCGGTTTTCCGCGCTGTGGTGGACTAGCTTCTGTGTTCCGGTTGTGGAGACTGCGTCGAACGATGCAGCTTTGCTGCCCTGAGCATCTCTGACGCTGAATAACCAATCGATGAGCGCGCTTGTGGAATGTGGTCTCTGTGTTTCCGCCTGTCCCGTCAACGCATTGCCTTCACACGAGGCCGGAAGCCACATCGTGCCGCCACCCGAAGACGCCTCGGCGTGCAAGCGGCCTGCGAGCCGCAAGGAAGCGAAAGCCCGATGATCCGCGATAGCGATCCGCGCTAGCGCAATAATGCCTTCGGGCGGCCCTGCCTGCAAGCCGCCCCGCCCGATTTTTCCTATCGGTGGACCAGTGGCAGGTAGATCTCCTGCTGCTTGGGTGGCAGCACAACCAAGGTCACCGGGATGGTGACGGACTCGGCCTGCGCGGCCGCGACGCCGGCCACGCTCAGGCCGGCGTTCGTGATTGTGACGAAACCGGAGTAGGTGCCTGGCGCCAGGCCGTGTGGGTTCACTGTGACGGTCAACGTACCAAGCCCGATGCTACGAGTGGGGCTGATGACGATCCACCCGGCTGAGCTGCCGGCCTGCCAGGTTAGCGTGCCCAGACCCGCGTTGTAGACCGAGACGAACTGTGTTTCGGGAGCGCCAAGGTTTGCCGCCGCCGTGAACTGGAGGGCGGCGTCACCGACGAGCGCGAGCTTGGGTTTCACCGTGTCGGGCCGGCTGGCGGGATCGCAGGGTCGCTGCCTGCCTCCACCTCCTCGCCGTCGTAGTAGCCATCGCCGTCGCTATCGGCATTACGCGGGTTCGAGGCTGCGTTGTACTCGTTCACGTCGGAGAGACCATCGCCATCAAGGTCTGCGATGTCGGGACTGAGGCCATAGAGCGCGGCCCACTGGTCAGGGATGCCATCGGCGTTGCCGTCGGTCGGGTCGATGAACATGATGCTGTCCGAAACACGTCGCCCGACCTCGCCGTTCGTCCGGTACCCGCGCACGCCTACCTCATAGACCTGTCCGGGCGTCAGCCCGGTGAGGTTTGCGCTGGTCACGGTGGGGCCGACTACGAGGGGCGACGGTCCCTCCGATGCTGTTCGCTCCGGACGATCGAGCAGACATCCGACCGGGCCGTAGTCGAGGAGCGATCCGCCGAGATCTCGCACGCTGGCGGCGCCCAATGGCGATGATACGTATGCCGCTGCGCGCCAGCGCGAGGCGTCCCGGCGGTCCCAACCGCGGCGACGGCGATTCGGGCATAACGTAGACAGTGGGGGTACAGCCGCTCACGTTGCCGGAAGCATCATACGCCCGTACGCAGACGGTCGTACTGATTATCTGTGAGACCGAGAGCGAGAGGCCACCCAGCCGTGCCCGCTGGACGATCGGCGACGAGCTCTTCTTGACAGGCAAGACCCTGCGGGTTACCGAGATCGGTGTACTCAGATCCCAGTCGGGGAAGGTATACTCCGCCAGATAGCCTGCCAGGTCAGGCGTTGTGTCGTCGCGGAACCAGTAGACGATCAGGGTGTCGATGCCACCCAGGCTGCCGGCCATCGTTGGAACGGGCGGCGGCGTCGTGTCAACCAGGGTCACCGTGTAGGGTGACCAGATCACAACATGGCCATTGCCCGTGGCATGATCGTCAATCCGGGCGCCATAGGCATAGGTGCCGGCGGCAAGCCCGCTGAGGTCCCAGTCATACATACCGCTGTTGGCGGAGATCTTCTGCACGATGGTCGTGCCGGCCATCAGCGTGGGCGTGACCGGCTTCTGGGCAACGGGAATGGCGAAGAGCTCAACTTCGAGGTCCGGGTTAAGCGTCTGCCCACCCCGCGTGGCACTCCACGGAAGTCGCTTCGTCGTCGCAGAAAGATTGATCGGGGGATCCCACGTCAGCGTGGCGGCGGGAGGATCCGCGGCGAAGAGCAGGTTATAGTTGTTCAGCATCCCCGGCAGCAGGCCTTCCCCAACGTGCTCCAGCCGGACTTTCCACAGGCCGGTGTCGAGGCCGTTCCCGTGGTGGGGGTAATGGCGCTGTAGGCGATGACCTGCTGTAGGCCCGGACCCGTTGTGGTGACGACCACACCGTGGGTCAGGGCGTTCGCGGGCGTAATGACCGTGTTGTCAGGCTTGATTAGCGAGACGTCGAGGTCCCCGTTCTCCCAACTGACGAGGAAAAGCGCTCGCCCGACACCCGGACCGATGGTGAAGGGACACATCACCGTAGGCGTGCCGGTGCCCGTGCACGCGGTCGCCGCCTGGTCGGGCGTCGCACCGTCGAAGGGGCTGCTGTACGGTGGCGTGAGGTTGATCTGGTTGGTGCCCGGATAGAAGACCGGCTGGAGCGCGTCCGTGGCTGCCACGTGCAGCAGGGCGACGGCTGCGCCGGCCTGATCGATCAGTTTGTGGCTGTTGGAGCCAAGGATCAGGTCCGGTCCACCGCTGTCGACATAGACGCCAACGTCGTAGCCCAGCACCTCGACGACCGCCGACATTCCCCAGTCATAGCTGGTGCAGTTGCTGCTGGTGCAGAATTCGCCGAAGGCTACCTCCGCCGTCAGGCTGACCGTAAACGGTGGCAGGACGAAGGGCCAGTCATCGACGACCGACCCACTCTTGATGCGCACCGTCGCTGCAATCGAGCCGGTGAAGTGGAAGTCGTCGTTGGCCGGCAGCCACGCATACTTGCCTTGCCATCCCTGGCCGATCCAGCCGTGCATGCCCACATTGCCGATGACCAGACCACCGCCGTAAGAAACCTGGCCCTTGAACAGCACGTCCAGCGGATTCCAGGCCACATCGAGGCGTAGCTCGTCGGCGCTGACCACCCCCACCAGTTTGCCTGTGGC
The DNA here is from genome assembly GCA_963775195.1 of uncultured Chloroflexia bacterium. GTDB lineage: Bacteria > Chloroflexota > Anaerolineae > B4-G1 > SLSP01 > PWVB01. The sequence continues at coordinate 824,644 of CAVZIC010000005.1, read as the reverse complement.
CTGCAGTGAGAGCAGGCCCGCTGTGTCCAACGTCACGGTGCCCTTGCCGTCGGTGAGCGTGAAGCCGTCGAGGGTCTCGAAGCCGACACCCAGCGTGATGCGCGTCTCGCCGGTGTTGGGGTCGATGACAACGGTGCCGTCCAGCAAATGCACCCCCACACCCGTGCTGCCGACGGGGATGCCCGGCTTGGGGATGCCGAACTCCATATGGGCTTCCTGAAGGCTCGTCTCGCAGAGACGGAAGGCGACCTTGATCCAGGTGCCCTCCGGACCGCTGCCGTCGTCTCCTAACGTGGGCAGGCCAATGAATCCGTTGCCGCGGATCACGGTGGTCTCGGCCGGGTCACTTGCCACGCACTTCTCCTGGGTCACACGTACCCCAGCCTCCCAGGTATCAAAGCTAAAGGTTTGGGCGAAGTCGGCCGCGCTTGCGGGATGGTCGGTGCTGAAAATGTTAAGTTGGCCCGCTCTGCTGAAAACGACCGTCGCGGGCGCTGTCTCGATGTGCATATCCGGGAGCGACCAGGGCAGCACGTTCTGCTCTGCGTCGCCAAGTGGCGCCCACGCGTAGTCATCACTGCGGAGGTCGAGACAGCTACTTGGGCTACCGCCTGATTCACAACTGCCTGCGCCTTCGGCGGCGCGCGGCCACTCCGGCGGCTGAATGACGACTTCCACCGGCTTGGTCGTGCCGCCCAGCAAAGGCCCTAGTGTCAGCCGGGCGGTGGTGTTGTGGAACTGGAACGCGACCGGTCCACTCACCTTCTGATAGCTGTCTAGAGTGCGCACCTTGCCGTCGAGGACGTCGCTATTGAGCATGCGCAGCGTCGTGCTGGCAAGGTCCAACTCCAGCGGAAAGGCCGCCGAGGGCTCCGCCGGATCGTCGACGAAGGTCCACTCGACGGGACAGGACGGGCACAAGTAGGGGTAGAGCGACCAAGCCACCGACCAGTTGATGGGGTAGCTGCTGCCGGCGGCGTCGACGGTCACGGTTGCCACAACCGTCTCGCTGCCGTGCGCCTGCATATCTGCAGTCGACAGGCTATCCGTGAGGTGGGTATAGTTGCTACCCCAGTACTGCTCGAAGGGCATGATGCGGCGGATGGTGTCAGTCTCCGGCTGCAGGGTGCCGCCGGTCACCAGCGTGACCTCGCCGTCGGGTTGCCCGGCTGTAGGCAGCAGCATCGAATCGCCGTAGATCGGGATGGGTCTGATCTGCGCATGCTGTCGCCCGTCTCCCGGGTTAAGCGCGGGCGTCGCCGTGACCAGCGCGACGGCGCTGTCGGGCGACGTCGTGAGCACGCCGCCGGTATAGCACACCGATCCCTGGACCACGGCGACCCATCGACCGCTAACACTAGGCCCGATGATGGGGGTGCCGGCAGCCTCGTTGGTCGTGCACCAATCCCCTCCTGCGCCGGGCGTGAAATCGCCCTCACTATAGACGCTCAAGGTCCCGCCGCCGGGGACCGGCACAGACTTCGGCGGGGGCGTCAGGCCGTCGGGGAGGATCAGGGGCTGGCATCCGTACTTGGCTGTGGGGTAGCTGCCGTCGGGGCAGAGCAAGATCTTTGCCTGTACTGACCACGGTTCGGGCAGATTCCGGTCGGGGTTCAGCACCGGGCGTTCCTTGTTGACCAGGACGATGGCATACTGTCCGGTAACCGGTGCCGAGAAGGAGAAAGTGTGTACCTCACTGCCGGGCTGGGCTGCGGGGAAGACGTTCACGTTGCTGTGGCCAGCGCTGATGAGCGCCCCGGCATTTCCCGGCTCGGTTGCAGGTGTGAGCAGCATCATCTCGAGGCTGACCGGGACGGTGGCCGTGATCCCGACGCTGTCGCCCTTCGTAAGAGGAAACTCGCTTAGCTTAATAAGGGCATCAGAAAACCCGGAGAAGTTCACGGCATTGGGCGTGCCATAGGTGAGGACCTGCATCAGCTCTGATTCGACGTACTGTATCCGATAGTTGCGCTGCTGGTCCTGTGTGTAGTCGTTGTCCGACGAAGCCACCACCTCGGCGCGGAGGTCTGAGGTGTCCAGCGTGCTGCTGGCGAGATGGTCATCGATCAGGAAAAATGTGGTCTTGTCGGAGCCCTGAACCTTGGGATTGAGAAGCTGGATGGGTTCGTCGTCGGAGTTCACGACGTTGGTGTAGTCCAGCAGTTTGAGGTTCGCGATCGTTGGCAGCGACTCTGTGTAGGCGTGGTTGCCGCGGAGTGCGACCGCCCGCCAGTGCGCGGGGCCCGTGGGTTGGGCCAGAGCGTACTGGTGGTTGGGGGTATCGAAGAGGTTGTCGGTCGAGCCACTCAGTGGAGCGTAGCTGGGCACACCGGGATAGTTGAGCAGGTTCTGCCCGATGGCGAGCGGAAGCTGCGTGTACTCGATACGCAGCGTGACTTTGCCGGGCGGGATGTAGAAGTGGGTGCACTGAGGCACCAACTGCGAGTCGAACTGCGGTTTGCCGTTGACGAAGCCGCTGATATAGGGCCCTGGCTTGGGACACGTGACTTCGTTGCCGCTGTTATCAACCATGCGCAGCTGGAAGACAGGCCCCGGACGTGGGTTCTGCTGGTCGGACCAGGATGCGTACCAGCTCTGAAGCTGGGCCGTCACATCCCAGGTGGTCACTGTGGGATTGGCGTTGCCGCTGGCCTTGATTGGGCCGACGACCAAGGTTTTCGTGCCGATATCGGCGGCCGACGGCTGGTTGTCCCAGTTGTAGTTGGCTGCATTCGTCAGCCGATCGTCCTGCATCGAGAAGCCGTTGCAGCCCGGGTCGTTCGGACAGGCTCCGGCGTAAGCTAATGTAGCCTTGCGCTTGAGGGCGACGCTATCCCAATCCGTGAACCCATTGCCGCTGTATGAGTACTTGGGGATGAAGAGGTCCGTCGGCTCGACGTCGAGATAGGCGGCGGTGACCTGGACCGGCGCATTGCTCAACAGGGCGGGCAGGCTGTTGAACTGCACGTACCCGTGGGATTGGGTGTTGTAGTCGGGGAGATGTGCGCCCAGCCGCATCTCGCCCACGACGTAGGCCTTGTTCCCTGTGCTGCGCACCCAGGCCATGCCTTCACCATAACCTGTCGTTCGCTTGACGGTGATGACCGGATCCAGAACCACCGGATACGCCCTTTGGGGATCCAGCCACCAGGCCAGAGGCGTCCGGACGCTGACCTGATACGTAGTCGCGTCACCGGTTGGCTGCACATGATAGCTCCCGGAGACCGCAACGTCTGGCTGTCCCTCCTCGAAGGCCTCAACGGGTGCAAGTACCAGGCCCGGCTGACCCGACGTGTCGCGGACCTCCAGGGTCGTAGCATCCTGCCCTGCGCCTGTGACCGGCTCCCCGTCCGCGTAGAGAATGGCACCGGGAACCAGCTTAAGGCTGGCCTGCATTTCGAGATACCCCGTGGTGGCATCCGCGCGCGGCGGTTCGGAGAGAACCAGTGCTTGCTCAACACTGCCGGGCGTGCTGACAATAGCCTCGCCGAGCGCCGGATCAGTCCACCCGCCGGGATACCGTAGTGTGGCTCCCGAGACGCTCTGTTCGGCCGAGGTGGGGGGCGCATCGAGGGCCGTCGCCAGGGAGGCAAAGTTGCCGTCGCTGCCGACCACCCCGAGGGAGGTAGCCTGCCAGAGGAGCGCGGTCGCGTCGACCGCGACCGAGACCCAGGCGCGCTGGCTGCCCGCCCGGCTGCGGATAAGGTTGTGATCGACGACAAAGCTGTCCTGCGCGGCTCGCCACGTGGCATCGATGGGCGCCCAGTTTCCGTCCTGATCGAGGTAGTTGCGAGGCTCGGGCGAGATGGTCGCGCTGTACACATTGGTCCCTGTTTGGAGGACCGACGCGTACGTCGTGCGAGGCTCACCGCCGCCAGTTGAGGGAGCTGCATCTGGTGGCAGAGAAGGAGCGGCGGAAGGGGATGGTGCAGTCGTCGTTGTCGAGCTTGGGGCCGCTGCTATTGCGCCAGGGCCCCCATCTGGTGAAGCAGGTGACAGTGCAGAAGGGGCAGGGATAAGGGCCACGCCGCCGATGAGCCAGAAGACCAACATCAATCGCCCCGCTGCAGTACTCGAACGCCGAAATGCTTCCGCCAACATACGGCACCTCCAGTATCACGGTATAGGATGCAAAGAGCGCGTTAGCCTGTCCATTGGCATAGGTAGAGATGGATATCTTCTATTATACTGACAAATATATGATATATATAGTGCACTTCCAGACGATTCGGGCGGATTTTAGTCTCTGTCAGCTCGTGGACATCGTTCGGTGCAAGGCGGCGGGTTGCGTTGGGGGGCGTGCTGAGACGGAGATCAGTCGTCTGTGTGCACCATCCCGAAGAGTCGCGGTACCTGCGATCTCAGGGTACCTCGGGCACGGTCAGTGCTTCGAACATCGGCCCGACCCCACCGACCTCAAAGGCGACGATCTCGGGCTCGCGCCACGCGCCGGATCGGATCCTGCTCAACGCCCAGTCGAGGAAGTCCCAGTCTTCGTCAGTCATCGGCAGATGATCGATGCGTTTTCCCGCCAGTTGCTCGATGGTAGCGGCATCCACGCCGGCGGCATGCAGGCGGTCGACCCAGAAGGCGTCGAGTCGTTGGATGCCGGTGATGTGAAGCTCGCGGAGCTGCTTGACCGGCAGCGTCTCCACGTAGGCGCGCGGATCGAGGTCCAGCTCGCCGGCGGCAAGCCGGGCATGCGAGAGATCCAGCAGGAAGCCACAGCCAGCCGTCTTGATCACGCTGCGGATGACTTCGGGCAGCATCGCCGCGCGCAGGTGCACCCCATAGAACTCGAAGATGTTCTCGCCGACCACGCGCTCGGGGCCGAACCGCGCGATCAGCGGCTCGAAGTCACGGATGAGGATCTCTTCGACGGCGCCGGTCTGATCCTCGGCACTGAGCCCTGCCAGGTCGGGATGATCCTCCGGGCGTGGGCCCATGTGGGCGCTCACCCACGGCGTGTCGGTCTGCGCCAGCAGCGCCTGGATCTGGTCCCAATCCGGCGCGGTATTGGTTTCGGTGTTAATGGGGCCGCCTGCCCCGGTCCCGACCAGGAGAGGAAAGTGGATGTAGCAGGGGGTGTGAGCCTCAGCGTCCGGCGTGAGCCGCGCAACCAGGTCAGGCCAGGCCGGGCACTTGTACAGGTCGACCTCGACCTGCCCTCGATCCACCAAATCGGCGAGGGCGGCTGAGTAGTTGACAGCTAGCTTCATGGAGGGAGCTAGAACCGGTCGATCACGGTTACGCCCGTGATGGCGAAGTCGCTCATCGACGTCAGCGCTGTGAGCCCCTCCTCCAGTGTGACCGTCTCCCCGATCAGGCGCCGCGGTTGGAGCGTACCCGCCATGATCATATCCAGCATCGGCTGGTAGGCGTGGGCCTGCATCCCGTGGCTCCCCAGGATCTCCAATTCCTTGGCGATGACGAGGTTCATTGGGATGAGCGCGTCCTTGTAATCGGCGACCATCAGCCCGACCTGGACCTGACGGCCGCGCTTGCGCAGGCTGAGCACGGCGTTGCGGCAGGTCTCGGCGCTGCCCAGGGCATCGATCGCGACGTGGGCGCCGCCTCCCGTGAGGTCGTGGATCGCCTGGATCAGGTTGGGCTCGCGGCGGGCATTGATCATGTGCGCTGCGCCCAGCGAGGAGGCCAGCGCCAGCGCATCATCCTTGATGTCGACGCCGATCACTTGCGCGCCCATCGCGTGGGCGATCATCACGGCTGACAAGCCAACGCCGCCACAGCCGTGCACAACGACCCACTCACCGGGGGCCGTGCGCCCCTGGACCACAACGGCGCGGAACGAGGTGATGAAGCGGCAGCCGAGGCTGGCTGCGTCCACGAAGCTAAGGCCCTCGGGGAGCTCGACCAGGTTGACGTCGGCGTGGGGCAGGGCGACGTACTCCGCGAAGGAGCCCCAGGCGGTGAAGCCGGGCTGGAAATAGTTGTCGCAGATGTGCTGGTTGCCCGACAAGCACTGGGGGCAATGGCCGCAACCCACGGCAAAGGGCACGGTGACCCGATCGCCGGCGTGCCAGCGGCGTACCTCGGGACCGACGGCCTCGACGGTGCCCGCCAACTCGTGGCCCGGCACGTGGGGCAGGTGGATATCCGAGTCGTGGCCCATCCATCCGTGCCAATCACTGCGGCAGATGCCGGTGGCCTCCACACGGACGACGACGCCGTCCGCGGCGGGCGTGGGATCAGGCACGGTCTGGATGGTCAAGGGTTGCTGAAAGGCTTCGTATACGGCAGCGCGCATGGGTGCTCCTCCGGGTAGGATGGGATGTCTCTGGTCAGCCAGAGGATACCATCCAATCCCGACAGAGCAACGCGTCATCCCTTCCGCCAGTGGCGGGCGTTCTCGATGCGGTGATCCCAAGCGGTCTTGGTCTCCTGCGCGCCCGGGGTGCTGTGTTCGCCGTAGGAAAGAGTGTCGAGGAAGTCGATGACGTCCCACAGGCGCAGGTCGATCAGGTTGACGGCGACCGGACGCGTCGGCTCGTTTGTCTTGAAGAACCAGTGGAAGCCGTGGAGCAGTGTGTCGATCAACACCATCCGCTGCTGCGTCGTCCGTGCCCTGGGAAATCGATCGACGAAGGTCTGGAAGAGCTCGAGGACAGGCTCGGCGCCACTCAGCTGCTTGTGCTGGATGGTAGCGAAGTAGTCGGCCCACGGGAGCGACCAGCCGCACGCACAGTGGAGCAGCTCCCCTTTGCCGGAGTGATGCTCGACGACGGCGTTGCACGAGGGGCACCTCGCATGTCCGCGGACTGCCGCGTTGGCCTGGATGAAGCTCTCGCAGCGCGCCAGCAGGCCGTAGCCGACATCTGCGATCAGCTCTTCGTCGTAGATTCCCTGCGCGTCGAGCTCGTAGAGCCGCCGGATCTTCTCAGGCTCGACCCGCGGTGCCCATGTCGGGAGAGCGTGTGAGTCACTCAGGGCGGTTTCTCCTCTACCTTCCGGGAAGCTGATAGGTCACAGGGCGGGAAGTGAACTGCCCTCGTCTGCGACCAAAGCTTCCCGGAAGGTGCCGCTTGAGAGGCCTAGTGCAAGATAAGGCAACGTCTTTGGGAAAGCTACCACGGTCGGCGAAGACCTTTGGGGTTTTCTCGTCGAGTAGGCACCTGCTTGTGAAGCAAACCCCAAAGGTCTCAGCGCGGGCGAGTACGTCCATTCCCGAGAGTCTCTCTGGTCTTTACACTAGAGTCGCGGTATGGTCTGCCCCCCGTCCACCATGATCACCTGGCCGGTGGAGTAGGGGAAGTCGCCGCGGACCAGGGCGGCGACGGCTCTGCCGATGTCCTCGGGATAGCCCCAGCGCGGCTGCAGCGTGAGTCCCTCAGCGATCAGGGCGTCGTACTTCTCCTGCACCGTCGCCGTCATTTCGGTCTTGATGATGCCGGGACGGATCTCGTAGACCGGGATGCCGAACTCGGCCAGGCGCACGGCCCAGAGCTGTGTGGCCATGCTGACCCCGGCCTTGGAGAGGCAGTACTCGCCGCGGCTGGGCGAGGCGACGGTGGCGGAGACCGACGAGACGTTGACGATGCAGCCCTTGAATTCGGCATCGCCCTCCCGCTGGGCGATCATCCAGTTGGCCACGGCCTGGGTCAGGAAATAGGGGCCCTTGAGGTTGATCTCCATCACCCGGTCGTAGCTCTCCTCTGTGGCCTCCAGGATGTCGGCGCGCACCCTCGGCGCAACCCCGGCGTTGTTGACCAGGACGTTGAGGTGGCCAAACCGTGCGCCGATGGCGTCCAACGTCCGGGCACGCGCATCGGGGTCGGTCACGTCGGCACGGCAGTAGAGGACATCCGCTCCCTCGCTTCGCAGCTCGCTGAGCGCGGGCATCACGACGTCGTCGGGGTGAACGTCCATCACGGCGATATCGCACCGCTCGGCAGCCAGCGCCATCGCAATCCCAAGGCCGATCCCGCGGCCCGCGCCGGTGATCAGGGCGACTTTGTTCATGGGTTCTCCCTCCTGAAGCTATCAGCTTTCGGCAATCAGCAGGAGTAGGAGGGAGTAGGGAGTAAGGAGTAAGCTTCGCTGTCGTGCCTACTCCCTACTTCTGTTCTCCCTACTCCTTTCCCCGCTGAGCGCTGAAGTCTAGTCGCTAATGCCATTTCCGTCAGTACCTTCACGTCGTACATCGCCAGTTCCACTGCGCCGGAGAGCGTGTCGCCGGTGAGCAGGTCGGTGTATGTGGCGGCGCCAAGGTCAAGAGATGTCGGTTCGACGTTGAAGTTCATCACAAAGACATAGCGCTGTTTGCCGTCGGTGCGAAGTTGCGCGCTGACGCCGTGGGGCAGCTCAGCCTTCAGGCTGTGGAGCACGTCCAGTTCGCTGCTCAAGCGCGCTGTAGAGATCGCCGAGGAAGCGGTCGTCGTTGTTCGAGGCGATGTAGTACGCCTTGCCCGTCACCATATCCGTTGACCGTCAGCGCCGGACGGCCCGCGTAGAAATCCCTGCCGTAGGTCGCCAGCACCTCGGCGCCCTCCGTATGGATCAGGTCGCAGTAGTCGCGGGCCTCGTAGACGCCGCTGAGTCCCAGGCCACTACCGGCGGCAGGTTCGACAAGGTTGACGTCCTCCTCATAGAGCGCGTCGATTTCCTCCGCCCAGATGCCCAACACCTCGCGCAACTTGCCGCCGGGCCAGCCACCCAGGATGACCAGGTCGTTCTCGTCGACGATGCCCGACCAGTAGGTCGTCACCAGCGTGCCGCCGGCTTCGACGAAGGCCGCCAGACGCTCATCTACGCCCGGCCGGAGCATGTAGAGCATCGGGGCGACCAGCAACTTGTAGCGTGAGAAGTCCTGGTCCATGTCGATGATGTCCACAGGAATCCCACGATCCCAGAAGGCGCGGTAGTGGTGCTTGCAGGCCTCGAGGTAGCCCTTATCCCCGCTGCGGGGTCCCTGGGCATCGTTCATCGCCCAGGCGTTCTCCCAGTCATAGATGATGGCAACGTCGGGGCGCACGGTGGTGCCGACCACGTCAGCCAGTTTCTCCAGCTTCGTCCCGAGGTCGGCGACGTCCGCGAAGACACGGGTGTGCTCGTGGCCTACATGGTCCACGACGGCACCGTGAAACTTCTCGGACGACCCGCGGCTCTTGCGCCACTGGAAGTATTGAACGGTGTCGGAGCCGTGGGCGACGGCCTGGAGCGACGAGAGCGCGTGCATGCCGGGGCGCTTGACCTTGGCGGCAGGCATCCAGTTGGTCGCGCTCGGAACGCTCTCCATCAGCATGAAGGGCTTGCCGCCCTTGAGGCTGCGGTTGATGTCGTGAACAAAGGCTACGTCGGCAGCCAAGACGACGTCGTCGATGCGGCCGTTCTCGTCCGGCTTGTGCCACAAGGGGTAGCTGTCCCACGAGATAACGTCGAGGTGGGGCGCCATCTTCCAGTAGTTGAGGCCGGGAAAGGTGCCCATGAAGTTGGTCGTGACCGGCGTGTCGGGGGTGTACGTTCGCAGCGCCGCGATCTCGTTGAGCATGAAGTCCGTGGTCTGGTCGGTGATGAAGCGCCGCCAGTCGAGGTTCAGGCCGTGGACCGAGGTCTCGCCGATCTCGCTAGGGGGATCGATTTGGCCCCAGTCGGTGAACGTGTGGCTCCAGAACGCGGTCCACCAGGCATGGTTCAGGGCGTCGAGGGTCCCGTATTTGCGAATGAGCCATTGGCGGAAAGCTGCCCGGCACATATCGCAGTGGCACGCGCCGCTGTACTCGTTGGAGAGGTGCCAGACCAGCAGTGCGGGATGGTCCCGGTAGCGCTCGGCCAGTTTGGCGTTGATTGCGTAGGTCTTCTCACGATAGACCGGCGAGGTGAGGCAGTGGTTGTGGCGTCGGCCGAAGAGGTTGCGCCCGCCGTCGGGCCGTACACGCAGCACCTCAGGGTAGGTCCGCGCCAGCCACGCGGGCCGGGCGCCGCTGGGGGTGGCCAGGACGGCGTACGCCTCGTTCTCGGCCAGCATATCCATCACGCGGTCCAGCCAGTCGAAGTCATACTCGCCCTCGGCAGGCTCCAGCGCGGTCCACGCGAAGATACCGACGGTCATTGCGTTGCAGTGCGCCGGCTTCATCAGGCGCATGTCCTCTTCCCATACCGGCGGCGTCCATTGGTCGGGGTTATAGTCCCCGCCGTGCAGAAGGACCGGCGCTTTGGGATTGATGGGAGGGTAGCAGTCTTTCATCGGCTCTCCTTCCTTCGAGTCAGATGGTAGTGGACAGGATTCGTGCGGACCCGCAGTGCTTCGAGGTCCTGTGTCCAGGATACTCGGTTGACCCCGCTCGTCAATCGCCCCGGCAGGCGAGCTGGCGCTTGACGCGTATGCAAGCCTTCCTATACTGGGGCGTGACCCACACCGCAGTCCTCAGCGAGAGGAGAATCGTGCGATGAGTGCACAGTTGACGTTGCGCATACATTCTGCCCAAGGTATCACTGAGTTTGTCCCCACCCGGCCTGAGGTGACTGTGGGCCGCGCCCCGGACAACGATGTGGTGTTGCCGGATCCGTCTGTCTCCGGGCATCACGCTCGCCTGGTCGCCGCGGCTGACGGTTATCGTGTCAGCGATGTCGGCTCCACGAACGGCACCTTCCTCAACGCGCAGCGCCTTCCGCCCCAGGTGTGGCGAACCGTCAACGTGGGCGACACGTTGACGGTGGGCCCCTACGCGATCACGATCGTCCCCGGCACAGGCGCCCAGCCCGCCGCACCGCAGGGAGCACAGTCACAGGGGAAGACGGTGATGGATGTGGGTGGGCCTGCTCAATCGCCGCCTGCTCAATCGCCGCCGGCTCAACGCCCGCCAGGCCCGGCCTACGCGGATTACGCGCCCCGAGATGATCGACGTCCACTGGCGGTGCTCCAGGTGCGTCTGGCTGACGGTTCGCAGGGTGAGTATCCGCTGCTGAAGCCCACCACCTCGCTGGGTCGGGCGGACGACAATGACATCATCCTCGACAGCCCGATGGTCTCCGGACATCACCTTGAGCTCGCGGTAGGTGCCGGCGGGCAGATGACCGTGATGGACCTCGGGTCGCTCAACGGTACCCGGCTGAACGGGCAGCCCCTGGGTCCTCGCAGGGCGGAATCCCTGCGGCCTGGCGACATGATTCAGCTCCACGAGTTTGCCCTGGGCGTGCGGCCGATCTCGGTACAGGCGCCCGCACCCTCCGCGGTCGCACCCCAGGTGCGCGTCCAGCCGACGCCGCCCGTCGTTTTCCGCCCGGTGGGTCCCCGCGCTGCAGCCGGGCCCGCCGGCGCTGAGCGTCCGCGCGGCGTCACCCGTATGTTGTCGATGGAGACCGAGGAGTCAGTTACCATCGGGCGTGCGCCCGACAACACCATCACGCTCGACCATCCGATGGTCAGTCGCTATCACGCACTGATCGAGCGGCTGGGGACGCGCCGTCGCATCAAGGATCTCAAGAGCTCGAACGGTGTTTTCGTCAATGGGCAGCGGATCGATGAAGAGGCCTGGTTGCAGGACGGCGACGAGATCCGCATCGGCCCGGTCAAGCTGCGTCTGGCTGCAGGCCAGGTGCAACAGCTTGCCGAAGAAGGCGTGAGCCTCGACGTGGTGCGGATCAACAAGTGGGTGACCAAGGATCTCAACCTCCTGAAGGACATCTCGCTCTCGATTCAGCCCCTGGAGTTTGTGGCGCTGGTCGGCCTGTCCGGCGCGGGCAAGTCGACGCTGATGGATGCGATCAACGGTTTCCGCCCGGCGACCCATGGCATAGTCCTGGCCAACGGCACGAACCTCTATGAGAACTTCGATATGTTCCGGAACGACATGGGGTACGTGCCGCAGAAGGACATTGTGCACATGGAGCTTACGGTCTACAAGGCGCTCGACTACGCCGCCCAGCTCCGGATGCCCGCAGATACGACAGGGGAGGAGCGTCACCAGCGGATCATGCAGGTCCTGAGCGATCTGGATCTGGATGAGCGCAAGGACCTACCTATTCACAAGCTGTCGGGCGGTCAACTAAAACGTGTCTCCATTGGTGTGGAACTGCTGACAAAGCCGCGGCTTTTCTTTCTGGATGAGCCGACCTCCGGCCTGGATCCGGGCACGGAATACAACATGATGCGCCTTCTGCGTAAGTTGGCCGATCAGGGCCGCACCATCATGCTGATAACGCACGCCACAAAGAACGTCATGATGTGCGACAAGGTCATCATCCTCGTGCGGGGGGGGCGCATTGCCTGGTTTGGCCCGCCGGAGGAAGCGCTCGTCTACTTCGACGAATACCGGACCGAATACGAGCGCCGCATCAAGGATATCGAGTTCGACGATATCTACACGATCCTGGAGGACGAGAAACGTGGCGAACCCCAGGAGTGGGACGAGCGCTTCCGTAGCTCTGCCGCCTATCGCAAGTACGTGGTCGACCGGATTCAGCACGACCAGGCGGACGCCGGTCGGGAGCAGCGCGCCGTCCAGCGACAGAAGCCCGTCAAGCGTGTCTCTGCACTGCGACAGTTTCTCATCCTATCGGCGCGCAACCTGAACATCATGACCCAGGACAGGGCCAGCTTGGCCCTGATGTTGGCACTGTCGCCCGTCATTGGCCTGGCTGACTTTATGTGGGGGCGGCAGCTTTTCAGCGCTCCTCTGGGAGATGCTTTCAACATCGTGACGATGCTTTTCATGATGGGGCTGATCTCCATCCTGGTGGGCGCAATGGCCAGCGTCCGCGAGATCGTCAAAGAGGTCGATATCTACAAGCGCGAACGGGCGATTGCGCTCAAGATCGCGCCCTACGTCCTCTCGAAGCTATGGGTGGGCTTGGTCCTTGCATTCTACCAGGCGATTGTCTTCCTGGTGGCAAAGTGGATTTTCGTGGGCTTTGCGCCGCCCTTCCTGAGCCTCGATACGTGGATCGCCGTCTTCATCACACTTTTCATCGGTTCGCTCTCCGGCTACCTTATGGGGCTGGCAATCTCGGCAGGGTCGCCCAACCAGATGGTGGCCCTTCTGATGGTGATCCTGGTCCTGGTCCCGCAGTTCCTCTTTGCAGGCGCCTTGATGCCGCTGGATCTGATACCCGGCGGGCGGGTCATCAGCGTGGTGGCGACGACTCGCTGGGCCTTTGGGGCTTTCGTCCGTCTCTCCGGGACGGGCGAACAGCTTGCCGGCGACGTGTGCTGGCCTACCGAACGCACGATCGATGGGCCGGATCTCGGTTGGAATGAATGGCTCCAGGCGTCGAACGAAGAGAAGGTGGCAAGCTGTAACTGTATGGGCCCGAATATGTTCAGCCAATGTAGTGACTTCCCCGGCATGCTGAACCCGGAGTTCTTTGGGCTGGACAAACCTGAGGGTCGCACCTTCGAGGGTACCACCTACAGCAACAACAAGGACCTGGAGAATGGTGTCCTGGATGCCGTCAAGTCGTCCAGCACGTGGGAGGTCCTGGCCGAAGAGCCGGTGGCGCCTGACATGCCCAGCCCCGACGCGTGCTTCAACGACACCGGAGAGACTGCAGCGGCTACGTGTGAGGTGCCGCCGAAGCCCGAGCCCAGCCAGCACGATCCACTCCCGTTCGATCCCAACCAGGAGTGCTCCCGGACCAGCGCACAGACGGCAGTCCAGCAGTGTGAGACGTTCCGACAGGCCTTGGTTGGCTATCAGGATGGCCTCAACCAATGCGAAGGTGGTCTCAGGGATATGTGGTCCGGACTCAGCGACGCCTGCAGCGGCTTGAATGAGTGCACTACGTCCGCCTCCGCCTCGGGCGACGAGGTCCAGACGTGTATGGATACCTGGTCGAGTGACATGACCGGCTGGCAAGACCAGATGGACGTCTACCAGACCTCGCAAGAGGATCGTCAGCGTGCGATTAGCGGTGCAGAGGGCATGCTCAAGAGCTTCTGGGAGAAGTTCAACTTCATCTATGGCTCCAGCGTGATCGGAGATTGGGTGAACATGGGCATCATCGATGTGGTGCTCCTGGGTGCAATTCTTGTCTTCCAGAAGCGCAAGGACGTCGTCTAGTGACACATCGTCTGCTGCTGATCAACCCTGCTCACATGGTCGATGGCCGTGTCTATCGCGGGCCTGCGCAGTTCCCGATTCCGCCGCTTAACCTGGGATACGTGGCAGCGCTGACGCCTCCTTCGTGGGAGATCAGGATCATCGACGAGAACTTACGGGTCGAGGACGGGCTCACTTGGAGCCCCGACGTCGTGGGACTGACGGCGCTCACACCGAACGCGCCTCGCGCATACGTGCTGGCGGAGCGCTATCGCGCTGCGGGTGCGACTGTGATCATCGGCGGCGTCCATGCGTCGGCCCTGCCCGAGGAGGCAGGGCGGTACGTGGACAGCGTGGTGGTCGGCGAGGCTGAGGGTGTGTGGCCGCAGGTGCTATCGGACTTCGAATCCGGTGCGCTGCAGCCGCGATACGAGGGGGGTTTCGGCAGCCTCGACGGTCTGCGGAGGCCTCGTCGCGATGTCTATCCGGGGGGCTACTTTGCCCAAGTCGCCATCACCTCCAAGGGATGTGGTGGGCACTGTGAATTCTGCTCGATCTGGCGTTTCTATGACCAACGATATCGTGTACGCCCCGTGAGCGAGGTGGTCGATGAGCTGGAAGCCCTGAGTCCGAGAAAGCTCGTCTTTCTCGCCGACGACAACCTGACTCAATCCCCCAGTCGTGTCATTGAGCTATGTCGCGAGATGGTGTCTCGCGGCGTCCGGCGCCCGCTGGCCGTCCAGGGCGCACTGACACTCGCCGATCGAGATGAGCTGCTCATGTGGCTCAAACGGGCCGGCTGCATCTACGTCTTCGTCGGCCTGGAGTCTCTGAATGCCGAGGCGCTTTCGCACATGGGGAAGCCCAATCTGTTGGGGGTGAATGCTGAGGGCTACCGGCGGCGATTGGCGAACCTGCACCGGCACGGTTTGAGCGTCTACGGGAGTTTCATCGTTGGGCTGGACGACGATACCCCCGACGTCTTCCCGCAACTGGAGCAGTTCATCCTGGAAACGCAGATCGACTGTGCCTTGATCAATATCCTGGCGCCGACGCCCGGCACGGACCTGTGGGAGCGGCTGGCTGCCGAGGGACGGCTGCTCTATACGGACTTCCCCGAGGACTACGCAGGCTATACCCAGGACACCGTCTGCTTTCGGCCTGCCCAGATGACGCCGCGAGAGCTCCAGGAAGGCGCCCGGCGTCTCATCTCGCGGCTTAACCGCCCGGGCACATTGCTGCGCCGCGCCCGGCAGACGTGGCACCATACGCACAGTCCGTTGGCCACCCTCATCGCATTGGAGTGGAATCGCCGTTCGGGGGCAGCCGCTCGCCGGGCTCCCTTGCGGCAGTCACCGGCCGACTGAGAGTGTTGGCGCCTTCACCTTTGGGAAGGTCCTGGATTCGCGGCTTACGTTTGGTATAGGAGAGCTATCGCCATGGACGAGACTCAATCGCCGTCAAACGAGGTTCAGGATTCATCGGCTCGTAGGAGACCCTTTCCGCCCACGCAGAATGTGGCGACAAGAGAGAGCCCCCCGGCCCAACCAGCCACGGACACCGCAGAAGGTGAACCTCGCGAAAGCCGGGCAGGTCGCTTTCGATGGGTACTGGCGGTTGTGGCCATCGCCGCGCTGCTGGTGGCAGCACTTTCCCTAGCAGTGAACGCGCTGCTGATACGCGAATTGCTGGCGACACAGGCGGTAGGCCGCGAGGTCATGGATGCCTCAATTGCCGCCCTGGACGATTTCAGCTTCGGCGACCTCAACTTCAGCTATGTCTTCTCCGACACAATCGTCTACTCCGGGACCGTGCCCATCAGCCAGACGATCGAGTTCCCATTCTCCGGGACGGTGCCGTTCCAGGGCAACGTGCCATTCCAGGGGGTCGTGCCCGTCGTCGTCAACCTGGGCATACTTGGGCCTCAAACCTTCCGGGTTCCGATTAACACCACCGTCTACGTGGATACCGCGGTCGACGTGAGCACGACGGTGACCGTGCCGGTGCAGATGGACTTCCCATTCGATGTCGACATGCCTGTCCATATGCCCATCGACATCGTGTTCCCGCTAAGCGACCAGCCGGAGCTCACAGCGTCGATCAGGCTAATGCGCGATCTGCTGATCGATTTCCGCACACGGCTTTTCGACCGTGCTCCCTACGTGCCCTGATACTCAAACCAGTCGAAGTCGGCGAAGGTTTCGCTGGAGACTCCGTTGCTGCTTGCATACATCCCGATGTAGGCGCCGGTGAAGCCACCTGCCACCGGCGTGCTGAGCAGACGTCCGTCGACGTGCTCCGCGACGGCTCTCCCTCTGTCTGAACTCCCTTCGCCGGATGGGGAGGGAGGCGCCGGTCTGCCGGGGCTGGGAGGGGGAGTGTTTGCCGCGTAGAAGGCGTAGTCCTGCCCATTGGCCACTACCTCTAGATAGAGCCGCCCGTCGCCCACGGTCTTCTCGCCCAGGAGCGTCTCGACGCCGCTGAGGCGCTTGGTGAGACGCACGACCCGCAGCCCTTCTGCATTCTGCCAGCAGACGAACCTGAAGTGGTAGTCATTGTTCTGGATCAAGGCCAGTCCCGCGCACTCGTTTGGGGCGGCGGGCACGAAATCCATCGCAGCCCGCGCGACGAAGTCTCGGTGCTGCTGACGTCGACCCAAGAAGGTGGGGTTGCTCCACTCGGCTAACTGTTGGGGCCGCAGGTAGAGGCGCAGGTGACCGGGCCGCTCCTGCAAGCTCCACAGAGGCTCCCGCGGCGTCCGCAGAAAGTTCCACGTCAGGGCGAGGATCGGATCGTCGAAGTCATCGCGCCAGGTCGACTCCGGCGCCTCCTCGGGTATGGCGCCCGCATGGCCCGGAAGATTGGGCACGGTGTACTCGGCTTCGATGCGTCCTGTGCCCGGTGAGACGATGGGCCATCCGTCCTCCCAGCGCACCGGCGTCAGAAAGGTCTCGCGGCCCAGGTTGTAGTAGTAGCCATCGTAGGGGCGCATGGCCAGTGCCACCATCCACCATTCCCCGTACTGGGTTTCTACAAGGTCGGCGTGTCCTGTGCCGACGATGGGGTAGTCGAGCCCCAGGTGGCGGTGCGTAAGGATGGGGTTGCGCGGATTGCCCACGAACGGTCCGGTGACCGCCTCGCTGCGGGCGATGGTCACCGCGTGGTTGTGCTCCGTGCCGCCCTCTGCGATCAGCAGGTAGTAGCGCCCATAGATCTTGTAGAGATGGGGTGCCTCGGCATAGACGGCGCCCTTGACCGCCCCGTCCCACAGGACGTACCGCTCGCCTACGAGCTGCTTCGCCTCCAGATCCAGCTCTTGCAGCCAGATCTCGCAGTGTCCGGGATAGCGGCCCTCGAACGCGTGGCGGTTGCCGACATACCAGACACGGCTGTCATCGAAGAACAGCGATGGGTCGATCCCCGGTGCGTCTGCCAGCCAATACGGATCGCTCCACGACCCGGCAGGATCCGTGGAGGTGACGATGAAGTTCCCTGCGCGGCCCGTGCCATCCACGAGTGTATTGATGACGTAGAAGATGCCGTCGTGGTGGCGGATGGTCGGGGCGTAGAGCCCGCCGGACGGCCGAATGCCGTCCAGGTTGAGTTGGCCCGGGCGATTGAGCACGTGGCCGATCTGGTGCCAACGCACCAAGTCTCGACTGTGGAAGATCGGCAGTCCCGGGAAGTACTCGAACGTCGATGTGACCAGGTAGAAGTCCTCATCCACCCGGCAAATCGACGGATCGGGGTAGAAACCAGGCAGGATCGGATTGCGAAACGTCTTTGGCATAGTTGGATTACTGACGTTAGCACGTTTGGACGTCGGTACGTTGCCACGTTCAAACGTGCTAACGTGCCGATGCGTCCTATTTCCCCATCGCCTTGAGTGCCTGAAGCGAACGCCTGGCGGACTCCTGCGGTGGATAGGGATAGGTCTCCTGCTCTACAATGTACCAGTCGGTAACGCCCTGGCCCTCAACGATATCGAAGACCTCCTGCCAATCCACATCGTCCTCGCCGATCACGACGGCATCCTTGTCGGCGGCGTAAGCCTTGAGGTGGATGGTGGTGGCGCGTTTGGGATAGCGCTTGAGGCAGGCGATGGGGTCGCCGCCGCCGTGGAGCGCGTTACCTATGTCGATCTGAAGCACAACGCCCTTGCCGGTGTTACCGGCGAGAACGTCCCAGCCGCTCTGGCCATTCTCGAAGGGTGTGAACTCCACGAAGTGGTTGTGGTAGCCGGTGACCATGCCTTCGGGCTCCAGCTTCGCCGCGATTTCGTTGAGCAGGGCGGCGGTCCGCTTCCAGGCGTCGACCGAGTCGCGGTACGCGTCAGGAATCGATGGCACGATCAGGTACTTGTTCCCGAGGATGTGGTTGAACTCGACGGTCTTGGCCAGCTCGTCGCCCATGAGGGTGTCGATGCCGGTGTGACACCCGGCGACGCCGAGGCCCAGGTCATCCAGCATCTTGCGAATAGCCGCGGCCTCGTAGCCGTAGTAGCCGGCGAAGTCGACGCCCTCGTATCCCATGTCGGCGACGGCCTTCAGGGTTGCGGGAAAGTCGGCCTGGCAATCCTCACGGACAGAATAGAGCTGCAAACCAATGGGTATGCGCGACATTTGAGATCCTTTCGTAAAGTGACGAGTGACGGGTGACCAGTGACGGGTAACGCGTGACCGGATGTGACGAGTGGGCGGCAACGGGTCACGAGCAACCTTACTCCCTACTTCCTACTTCTTCTGCTCCTTGCTGATTGCTGATTGCCAGTTGCTGACCGCCCTCTGGCGCGCCCAATCCGCGACGCGCTGCGGATCTCCGCCCCAGAGCCGCTCGGTGCCCCACTGGTTAGCCTCGGGCCTGGCGGTGCACGTGATCTTGATCACGGGGAAGAGCTCTGTTGGCGGGATGCAGGGGAGCGTGTAGATGTAGAGCTCCTCGCCCTTCTGCTCGAAGGGGAGTAGTTGTCCTGTCGTGAGCAGCTCCACGCGCTCCACCGGCGTGACAAGGTCAGCGAGACGCAGCGTGGGGCACCCGTCCCAGAAGCGGAAAATGAGGAACAGGTCATTGCCTTTTGTGGTCTGCCAGCCGCGTGTGATGAACTCGGTCACGTCGCCGCCGTCGTTCCCGTAGATGGCTTCGCTATGGACGTCGAGCCAGCGACCGATGTCGAGGGCGCGGGTGATGAACTCAGGTGGCAGCTGTCCGTCGGCCTGGGGCCCGACGTTGAGCAACAGGTTTCCCCCTTTGCTCGCGCACTCACAGAGCATATCGAGCAACTTGTCCGCGGGGCGCCAGCGCTCGCCGTGGGTGTAACCCCAGAGCCGCCACGTAGAAACCTGGCACGACTCCCAGAGGCGATCCTCGGCCTGGATCTGGTGCTCGGGGGTGCCGATGTCGCCGGTGGCGTGCCCGCCAAGGCGGTTGTTGATGAGGAGATTGGGCTGCAGCGACCGCATCCGGGCGACCAGATCATCGGCTGCCAGGTCCTCACGGGTCCGCGGCCAGACGCCGTCGAACCAGAAGAGGTCGATGGTGCCGTAGTTGGTCAGGAGTTCCTCGACCTGGGCGTGGACATAGTCGCGCATCGTGTCCCACGCCGCCGGATCCACCTCAGGCCCCTCGAACCAGGCGGGGATTCGCCAGTCTGTCAGTGAGTAGTAGAGGCCCACGTGCAGCCCTGCATCGCGGAAAGCCTCGACGAACTCGGCGACGAAATCGCGTCTGGGCGCCTGCACGGCGCTGGAGTACGTCGTCGTGGCTGTGTTCCACAGGCAATAGCCGTCGTGATGCCGCGTGGTCAGGACGGCATATCGAAATCCGGCTTGCTTTGCCGTCTCGGCCCAAAGCCTTGGATCGAAATGCGCCGGGTTCCAGGCGCACGCTCGCTCCTCGTATTCGCGGGGATCCAGATGCTCGCGGAAGAGCACCTGTTCGCCGCGTCCATAGGCGGCATACGGTCCCCAGTGGATAAAGAGGCCATAGCGGCTCTCCGGGAACCAGCGCCACTTCTCAGGTGTCACGGGTCTGTCGCTCAAGATGCACGTCCTTTCGATAGATGAGCACTGAGTGCTAGGTCCAGTCTATGCCAACTTGGCGAAAAGCAAAAGCCCGTAGGATGGCCGGGCCGGAAACTGATCTGTGGATAGCCGTATCTTCACAATGTTCCTCGCGTCGTAGGTATCAAGGGAATCCCCAATATAGTTGGTCCTCAATCAATCTGTTTGTCCAAGAGATGCGGAGGTGATTATGTTGACACTCACGAGAGCCCTGATTGTCCTTGGCCTGCTCTTAGGCGGTTCCGTAGGAAGCGCTGAGAGGATAGCCAACCAACTGACTGCTCACATCAACACGATGCAACGAGTGCAGGAGCAAGCCTGTGCAAGTGCCGGCGTCTGTGAGAACGAGCCTATTGGGTCGGCGATTCAGACGATGTTGCGGCTGCAGCAGCGGCTTCGGACGGCGGTCGACGACCCCCAGCAGGGCGGTGCGCCAGAAGATCCCGGCAATGGTCCGGCAGCCAACGGGCCGAATGCAGATCCCAGCGGCCCGACCGAGCCTGAAGGCCAGGCGGCCCCAATGGCCCTCAATACTCGAACGGTCCTGGGGAGCAGGCAGGTCCGAGTGGGCCAGCAGGTCCCAACGGACCTGAAGGTCCCAAGGGTCCGGCTGACTGCGGCGATGACTGTCCTGTTGGCGACGGCCCATACGGTGATAACGGTGTAGAGGCACCGCACCAGTGCGGCACAGCGTGCGCGGGCGAGGCGGATTGTGAGCCTTGTGAGTCCCCGGGCCCCAACGGTCCCAATGGTCCGAACGAACCTGAAGGTCCGAACGGTCCCAGTGATGACTGCGTGAACGATTGCGACGGCGAGCCGCAGGGGCCACCGCCGGATGCAGGTCCGCCGGAAGATGCCGGGTCTCCTCAGGACCCAGGTCCCTCAGGCGAAACAGGACAGCAGCCGGAACCAGAACCGTCAGGCCCTGCAAACGGGCAGCCCGAATCTGGAGAAGGCCAGGGGAACAGGCCCTAGCCCGCAACCTTCCCTCAGGCTTGTCGATAGGAGACACAGCGCCCCCGTTACGGGGGCGCTGCTGCATGGTCGGCGTATCCCTCGCAGTGACACAAGCGCATGCGCCGCATGCGGCGGTCGCCGGC
The DNA here is from genome assembly GCA_963775195.1 of uncultured Chloroflexia bacterium. Classification (GTDB taxonomy): domain Bacteria; phylum Chloroflexota; class Anaerolineae; order B4-G1; family SLSP01; genus PWVB01. The sequence continues at coordinate 803,488 of CAVZIC010000005.1, read as the reverse complement.
GCATCAGGCGAATTGAGTATCTGATGAAACGCTCGCCGAGAGCATCCCATCGGGGATCGAGTCGGCCGCTTCCGCCGCGGCTACCTTCTCCTGTGGTAAGGTCGCGGCCGATGTGAGCGGAGCCTCGACGTGCCGGCCCAGCCCATGCGGGGCATGTCGAAGCGGCATCCGAGGTTGCGCCCGGCGTTGGACCATTCGTGCGGCTCGCTCTCCCTCGAGGAGCGCCGCATCTTTGCCAACCTGTCGGTCTTCCGCGGCGGGTCTGCCCGGTTGGCGGCACACAGCATGGCCCAGAGTGCGACGGCGGTCCCCGAAGACTGAAATCCCAACCCTCATGAAGCGATGTCGGCGCCGCAAGACCTTGCAGCCGCGTGATCTGTCGGTATGATGGTGGCTGTGTGAGGGTCGTGTCCGACGGGCGCCGTCGTTTTCTGTGGTGAGAGGAGGCGAGCACGGCACGAGGCGTAGTTCGACTCATTGTGGCCTTGGGATTTCTGGTGGTCGTTGGATGCTCACCCCAGCCCAACCCTATCGCTTCCCAGGTGGGAGTGGGCCAGACGGGGCGCCCCACGGCGACGCAGTCAGTCGCGGGCACCGTTGCGGCCGCCGCAACGCCGGTGATCGAGGCGACACCTCAGCTCACAGCGACACGCCCTGAGATCCCTCCTGCCCTGACCCAACAGCCAACAGCGACTGTGGAGGTATCAAGTAGCGTGGTGACATTTACCGTCCTGTATGACAATCGACCGTACGATCCGCGACTGGAGACAGCGTGGGGGTTCTCATGCCTCGTGGAGGGCCTGGACGACACAATCCTCTTCGACACCGGTGGCGATTGGGCCATGCTATTGAGGAATATGCGGACGCTGGAGATCGATCCACAGGACGTCGACGCTGTCGTGCTCTCTCACATTCACTCGGATCACACGGGCGGGCTTGCCGGACTCCTGGCGGAGAATGGTGACGTCAGGGTCTACGTGCCGGCGTCGTTCCCTCAGCAGATGCGTGCCACGGTAAGCGGCGCTGGGGCAAAGCTGGTAGAGGTGTCCGGGCCAACGGTGGTTTGCCAGGGAGCGATGCTGACCGGAGAGCTCGGCAGCAACCCGAAGGAGCAAGCTCTGATGGTTGAGACATCGTCAGGTCTGGCCGTCTTGACGGGATGCGCACATCCGGGGATTGCCACGATGGTTCGCGAGGCTGAGCGGATAGCGGGGACCGACGTTACCTTTGCCCTGGGTGGGTTCCATCTAGAGGGCGCGAGCGCTGTCCAGATTGCGGGCATCGTGGACGATCTTCGGCGAACCGGTGTCGCACGAGTCGCACCAAGTCACTGCACAGGCGACCTGGCGCTGCGGAGCTTCGAGGAAGCCTATGGTGAGAGCTTCGTTCGGATGGGCGTCGGGGCTCAAGTTCAAGACTGAATCGAGGATAGCAAGACCTATGCAAGCGACCGTAGCTGTGCTTCATACTCGACCCGAAACGGTTCTAGAGGACTACCGCCGGTTGTTCGATCTGGCCGGCGTGGCTCAGGCGTTGCAGCCGAGCACGACAACCATCCTCAAAGATAACATCACGTGGCATTATCCGATGCCGGGCGCTAACACCACGCCATGGCAACTGGAGGGCACGATTCTTGCGTTGAGGGCGGCGGGCTTCGACGACCTGGTCTGCGTGCAGAACCAGACGGTGGTGACCAACGCCTTCAAGGGGGAAGACCTCAACGGCTACATGCCGATTTTCAAGGGGCACGGAATCCCCGTGCGCTACAATTTCCGCGATCGGGATATGGCGTGGGTACCCTACGAACCCAAGGCGAAGATGCTGGCGCTGGACCACATCTATCCCGAAGGCATCCGCATCCCGGACTACTTTATCGGCAGGAACATCGTTCATCTACCGACCGTCAAGACACATATGTACACGACGACCACGGGAGCGATGAAGAACGCATTTGGCGGGCTATTGAGCAAGTACCGTCATTACACCCACTCGTGGATTCACCAGACGCTGGTGGACTTGCTGGCCATTCAGAAGGAGATCCATCCGGGCATCGTGGCCGTGATGGACGGTACCACCGCAGGTGATGGCGCCGGGCCGCGGATGGTCAAGCCCGTGACCAAGAACGTGCTTCTCGCCTCGGTCGATCAGGTCGCCATTGATGCGGTCGCCGCCAAGCTGATGGGCTTCGATCCGTTGAGCATCGGGTATATCCGCCTGGCGCACGAGCAGGGACTCGGGGTGGGCGATCCCGCGGAGATCGAGATCGTGGGCGATGACGTCCTCCGGCGAGAGTTGGGGGTTCAAAGTGGGCCACAACAGCCATAGTTTCCTCGCCTGGCTTGCCTGGTATGGTCCGACGAAGGCGCTGCAAAAGCTGGTGCTGCACACGCCGCTGGTGATCGTGCCCACGTTGATCGCCGAGATTGAGCAGGACTACCTCTATTGGCCGTTGAGATATCGCGCCATCGCGAAGCGTTGGCGACAGGAGAGCGAGTGGGGACGTCTGTTCTGCCGGTATCAGGCGGAAGGATGCCTTGCCGCGGGGAATGGGGAGGGCTGATGATGCGGTCCGTGATTGTTCGGGGTCCTCTTGGCGTGGGCAAGACGACCGTCGCGAGGAAGCTGGCAGAGCGCCTGCAGGGGCCCTACGTCTCAATCGATCAGGTGTTGGATGACCACGGGCTGGATCAGACGGACGAACCATGTATTCCGTTGAGGAACTTCCTCGAGGGCAACGCGATTGCCTTGGCTCAGGCCCGGGCGGCGCTCGATGCCGGGGGCGCGGCCGTTTTCGACGGCAACTTCTACCATCTCGGTCAGCTGGAGGATCTGGTCTCCCGACTGCCGGAAGGGGCAGCCGTCTTCACGCTGACGGCGTCGCTGGATACGTGCGTGGCACGGGATCGCGGGCGTGAGCTGTCGTACGGACCGGACGCGGCCGCCGCGGTGCATTTCCTGGTGTCGCAGGTGGAGTACGGCACCTACGTCGACACCGAAGGGAAGACGGCGGACCAAGTCGTCGCGGAACTCTGCCTTCGCTTGGAGCCGGCGGATCGCGCCGAATGACGCCCCGGGAGCGGGTTCTCGCTGCGCTGCACCACGAGGTGTTCGATCGGGTGCCGCGGTTCGAGATTTGGATTGACGCCTGCTACGAGGCGTTAGGCTGCGCGGACCCCGTGGGTGTGTACGCCGCCGCGGGCCAGGACTGCGTGATGATGCCCTCGCGACCGCTGCCGGGAAGCAACGCCTGGGGCACGGGCGTGGACGAGTGGGGGAGGATCTGGCGGGACGGCACGTATGTCGGTGGGGCTATCGAGACACTTGACGATGTGCGGCGCTACTCGCCACCTTTGGACGATGCGATGAAGCGTTTCGACGTCGATGCCGTGCGCCGTGCGCGGGTTGCGTATCCGGATCACTGTCTGATCTTCGGCACGCACATTGGCCCCTTCACGGCTGCCTATATGGCAATGGGCTTCGAGCACTTTTTTCTCCGGCTGATGGACGATCCCGACTTCATGCGCCGTTTGTTGGAGGTTCGCACCGAGTGGTGCCTTGCCGTATATCAGCGGGCGGTCGAGCTGGGTGCAGAGGTACTGGTGCTTGGTGACGACGTCGGGAGCACCCACGGTCCCATGATCCCGCCTGCCGTCTGGCGTGAGATGGTTCTGCCCCTTCACCGGCGGATCGTCGAGGCGCTGAACGTGCCCGTGATCTGGCACTCCGATGGGAACGTCGAGGTGCTGCTGCCGATGGCGGTCGAGGCGGGATTCGCGGGCGTCCACGGCCTCGATCCTATCGCCGGGATGGATCTTGGCCACATCAAGCGCGCCTTCGGCCAGGATCTGGCTCTGGTGGGGAACATCGATGTGCGTGTGCTATGTGGCGACGATTCCGGAAAGGTGCGCGCGGAAGTCGATCGTTGTCTCGCAGAAGGAGTGCCCGGTGGTGGGTATTTGCTGGCGACCTGCAACAGCATTTTCGAGGGACTGGCGCCGGCAATGGTCGCCGAATACTTCCGCTATGGCGCGGAAAGGGTCGGCGGGTGATGGTGCCGGTGGCCGCGACGTTTCGTGATCGGGAGCGCATGTGATGAGTGACAACCGAGAGGATGTGCTCTGGTCGCCCCGCGTACCAAAATGGAAGCTGCGGCGCCTATATCAGCGCGTGGCGGAGGGCATTTGGGATGATGAATTGATCGATGACGTGGGCATGACGCTGTTTATGCGTGGTCGCGACATCCTGCGAATCCACCGCGCCAAGACGGAGAGAGTGGTGACTTGCCCGAGATGTGATCGCAGCGGCAGGCTTACACTGATCCGCCGAGTGGGCAGCCGCGATGCTGAGATGCGCTGCCCCGTCTGCGGGTGGTCGATGACGTGGTTGGCCTATCAGCGGACGTACAAGCGGCGACAGCTCAACCCGGGTGGGGCGGTCGCCTACTTCCAGGCCTTCGTGGACGACTACCCAAGAGCCCGGACACCCCAGGAGAAGATGCTCGCGATCGATCGCGTGATTCACGCCTTCCACTATTCGCTCAAGGAGCGGCCCGATGTGGCGACGCGGCCAGCCGGCGTCAACCTCATCGCCGGCAAACTGCAGGACGTGGTCGTCTTCCTGGACGAATTGGGCGGGCTCGATCTGCCGCAGCAGATGGCGCAGCGAAGCCGGGAGTGGCGAGAGACGTATGATACGTCCTACTGGCCCGCCATCTTTGATCCAGATGATGACAACGATGCGAGTGAGGCTGACTGAGCCTTGGGGTCGCCGCGCTATCCGGTCAGGCGCTCCATAAGGTAGCTGAGTGCAATGCAGACTACGCCTACAATGGCCGTCTTGATGCCCGAGACGATCATGCTCCTCTTGGAGATGCTCGCCAGGTAATTCCCCAGCCCGAAGAGTGCAAGCAGCGCCATGCCGATCGATGCGTAGTACGCGACCTGGACTGAGGGGAAGAGCGGTGTGAGAAAGAAGGGGCTCAGCACGAGCAATGCAGCCAAGAAAGGCGAGAGGCCGTCGACCGCGGCGACCATCCATACCGCCGAGCGCGCGGCCCTTCCGATCTTCGTGTTGTGCAGCTCGGTCAGCGTGAATTGCTCGAGCTGATCGAGCTCCTGCTGCCGCTCGGCCGACTCGGTGAGGTAAGCACCCCAACCGCCGGAGACCCCGATGGCCAGCGCGGTGGAAAGGCCCGTTACCACGACCACCTGGGCGTTCTGGACGCCGACGACGAAGTTGCCCATCACTACGCCGACCATTGTCAATATGCCGTCAAACGAGTTGTTCGCAAAGGCGCGACGTGCGATCTGACCAACTTTGGATATCTGGTTGTATTCGCGCCACTTGTCAAGCCGCTTATACAGCGGGTTCATCCACCCGGACCTTTCCTCTTCGATGTTCTTCCTGCTCGCTTTCCCTGAGTCCGCAGAAACCCCTGCGGAGGACCCAATCAGTATCTAAGACTCTACCACATATTCGCCCGAGTGCACGGCGTAATTCTCTTCAGCTGTCTGACTGTGGCAAATCAGGTGAGGCGTGATGCTGTGTCGATCACTTTCAGGAGGGGCCAAGCGCCGCCGGTCGTGTTCGAGATCACGGTGTACTCGAACGCTTCGGCACGGTTCGTACCCGACCTGAAGGATACTCCTGCGTCACATCCCTCGATGTACACTTCGCGGGTTCCACTTCCGTCGTCATGTATCCAAGTGCCGTGACCGTAATAGATGTGTTCGCCCTCGGCTTCTGCGCGGACAAAGGGTGTCGTCATGATGGTGACCAACTCGTGCGAAAGAATCTCGTTGCTCCAGAAGGCACGCCACAGCTTTGCCAGATCATCGAGAGTGGTGAAGACGCCGCCGTCCGATGCACCAACGATAGGGAGGTCAAAGATGTTCGTGCGCCAGCCAACTTGGTCTTCTACGTAGCCCAGTGCTGTTTGTTCCGGGAGGCGGTTCATCGCGAAGAACCCCGAACGATCCATGCCGGCGGGTCCAAGAAGCTCGGTTTCAACGAACCGTTGGTAAGCTAAGCCGGTCAGCTCCTCGATGACAATGCCGAGCACGATGAAACCACCGTTTGAGTAGGAAAAGCGTTCGCCGGGGGCGAACTTCATCGGCTCGTCCGGGAAGACGGCCAGGTAATCGCGCGGCCCCTTGAGCTCGGACCACGGCACGCTCACGGTGAAGCCGTCAAAGTCTTTGACGTTCTCTTCGTCATAGTAGTCGGGAATCCCCGACGTGTGGGTGAGAAGATGCCGGATTGTGATCCCCGGATCGTACTGTGCGAAACCAAGGTCGACGATGTCGACCAGCCGGGTGTTGAGTGCGAGACGCTTGGACTTCGATGAGTTTGCCGATGGCGAGCGCGGTGAGGAACTTTGTTCCGGACGCGATGCCAAAGCGTGTATCAAGGGCGTTCGGGACGCGATTGGCTCGATCGGCAAAGCCCGCCGCGCGCTCGTAGATGGTCGTGCCGTCGTAGCGAAGTCGAATCACGCCGGAGAAGTCTTTCTCATCGACGGACGCGTCAAGCGATTGCGCCAATGAAGTCAGATCCATTCCTCTGCCCACACCTCCATACCCGAACTAAATGTCCCACCCCGGCAGCATGGCCTTGTTGGCCTGGAGAAGCTCGTCGAACATCGCGCGGGCGCGGTCCGGGGGGATGTGGCACTGTGGATCGTGGAGCAATGCCTCAAAGGCGAGCTCTTTGTCTTTGAGCAACGCGGCATCCAGGGTCAACTGCTGGACGTCGACCACGTGGCGCACCAGGTTGAGCAGCCCGTCGGGCAGCGGGACGGGGACCGCGGGCGTGAGTTGGTTGTGGCGGAATTGGGCGTTGGTCTCGACGACGGCACCCAGCGGGAGGTCAGGCATCTGTCCGTAGTTGGGGAGGTTGACGTTGGTGTCCAGCGGCTCGACGCCCAGCAGGGCCAGCATCTGCTGGACGCCTTCCTCTCCCGAGAAGATCAACTTGGCATCCTCCTCGGCTCGCGCACGAGCCGCAGCGCCCGGCGCATTCTGCGGCGGCTGCCACGTCCCCAGCCTGTAGCTGGACGGCGTCAGGATGACGCCGTAGCGGTTGAGGTCGGCTTCCGGTCGTCAGGTACCATGGGACGAACTCCGCCAGATGGCGGTCCCCTGCCGCGCCGAGGACGCCGAAGTTGCGCAGGAAGTCGAAGGCGATCAGGCGCTGTGACGAGAACCATAGTCCCTGGGCCTTGGCCATCTCGGACCACTCGGTCCGATCATCCCAGAAGCCATCCTGCTGCATATGGTCGTAGAGCAATGGATAGAGATCCTCGCCCTGCCACGCGGCTCTGGGGACGAATGTGAAGTGGTTGACGCCGGCGACGTCGGTCCTGATCTCCTGCCGTCGCGGCATTGGCACGTCCATCCTCTCGTGGACCAGCTCTGCCAGCATGTGCTGCGTCCCGAAGACCTCGTGGCAGCAGCCGAAAGCCTTAATCTCTGGCTCCGCGGCGTAGAGCGCGGCGGTGCAGAGCGTCATCGGGTTCGTGTAGTTGATGACCCAGGCGTCGGGGCAGTGTTCCATGATCTGATGAGCATACTCCACGTAGGTCGGGACGGTACGCAGTGCCCGGCTGATGCCGCCGGGTCCGGTCGTGTCGCCCACGCTCTGGAGGATGCCGTAGGCCTTGGGGATATCGATGTCGTTCGCGAACATCTGCATCGGGCCCGGCAGGATCGAAAGAAAGACAAAGTCCGCATCCACGAAGACCTGTTCCGGCGTATGGTAAGCGTTGACCTCGAACGTGGTTCTCGCCTCCGGGTGGCCATAGATCGCCTTGGCGCGCTCGACGTTTTTCAGTGCCGCATCGTAGTTGATGTCATAGAGCGCAATCTCGCCGGTCAGGTGTGGGCACAAAGCGAGATCGGTCATCACCATCTGTGCCCAGTAGCGACTTCCACCGCCGATGTAGGCGATCTTGATGTCAATCGGGGTTTTGGGCATTACAGGCCTCCTCGAATAGCCTCACATCCTCCGCCAGCATATCCGCCTTGATCTTTGGGAAGACGCCGATGCACACGGCGTCCTGGGGGCGGAGATGCCGGGCGACGAAGGCGAAGGCTTCTTTGGGATCGGTGCGGCCCGCCGCGAAGATCTTGTAGTGGATGGCGGGCGCGCGCAGCGTTTGGATGATCGCTACCATCGCGTCGCGGTCATCGGGATCGAAGCTCTCGGCGGCGCCAAGGATGTGCTCCGGGTTCTTGTCGCGAGGTGTCGGGTTGTAGTAGGAGCACATGTGGAAGTCGAGATCGAGGTGCTCGTTTGCCCAGGTGTGCACCGCAGGGTTGTGTCCCGCCACACCTACCGGAAGACCGGCATCCTTCACCTGCCGGACGAAGGTCTCGATGATGTCGAATTGCCTCTGGGCGAAGAGGAAGTCCATTTGGCCGCCGTGGAGATAAATCGCCGACGCCCCTGTGTCGATGGCTTGCCCGACGTTGGCGGTGAGACTGCTGAACTCCGGCGCGGTCTGAGTGAACCATTGAATAGCACCGCCTTCGTCCCAGTACTCCAGCAACGTTCGGCGGATATGTTTGTCGGCGCGTCCCAAGAACGTGTTGATGCCAAGTTCCTCTGCCTGGTGCATCGTCTCCTTGATGCGCGCCGTCGTGTACCAGCTCACCATCTCGCGGTCCACATCCGGGTTCTGGTGAGAGAATCCACTGAAAGGGTTCCCGCCAAGGATCAGTCTGCTGAGGGTTGCGTTGCCGAACTGAACGGTTTGCATTCGCTATAGGCTCCTGTGACTCATCGTTGGTGCGCGCCTCGGCCGCGCATATGGCAATACCACCGTCTCTGCCGGGCGCAGCCGGCTGTCCGTCCGTATTCTAGGGCAACTGAACGGCGGCACAAGCTCTCAAGCTCTGTCCAACCACCCATCTTGCCCTATAATGGGGACACTTCCCGTGGAGGAGATCTGCCTGTGACTTTGTTGTCCCGACGTGTTGTGTTGATCGTGGCGTTGATGGCTGGACTTATCGGTGGATGTTCGACGACGTTGCCCCCCACGGGGGAGCCGACCCAAGCTTCGGCGACCGGCACCCCGACCCCGGAGACACTCAAGACGAGTGGTGTTTTGATCAGTGAGTTCATACCCGGTGTGCCGGGCGACAACAACTACGAATTCGTCGAGCTCTATAACACCGGACCGGGGGTGGTTGATCTCAAGGGATGGTCGCTATGGTATCGGATGTCCGACGATCAGGAGGAAAAGCGGCTCCACATTTGGGGCAATTCCACGGCCCTCCCAGGCTACGGCCACCTCCTTCTAGCGAGGGAGGGGGAGGATGTGGGGGTCGCGTCTGATGCGACGTTTGACGTGCCGATCTTTGAGAAGCGCGGCGGGCTGCAGCTCCGCAACGCCGATGCCGCGGTGGTGGATACACTGGGGTGGGGAGACGCGCCGGCCGATTTCGCTACGGACGTGCCCGCACCGGCGCCGGAGGGTGGTGCGAGCCTGGAGCGGAAACCCGGCGGACAGGCGGGCAACGCCCAGGACACGGACGATAGCTCGGTGGACTTTGTCGCCCGTCAAGATCCTCTGCCGCAGAACAGCGGTGCTGACACGACGCCCGCGCAGGCCCAGGGGTTGGTGATCTCGGCCTCGGCGCCTGTGACGGTGGCGCCCGGCATCGAGTTTGCCGTCCAGGTGACGGTTGAGAACCATACCGATCGGGACTTGGCCGACCTCAAAGTCACGCTGCCACTCCCTGAGGGCGTCTCAGCTCAGTCGGAGCCCTCGGGAGAGCATCTGGCGCCCCTCGCCAATGATGAAGCGGGCGCCGCAGGGACAGAGGTGGCGTGGATCATTTCGGAACTGCCCGCCGGCGCAACGAACCGGGCTGAGCTCACGATGCAGAGCCCCTGGCGGTATGGTATGGTGCAGTTCAAGGGATACAGTGTCAGCACCGCGGATTGGCCGATGAGCGACTACGGCCCTTTCGTCGCGGTAAGTGTCGCGGGAGGCGCCATCCCCATCGCAACGGCGCGGAGGCTGGTTGGCGAGACGGTCACGGTTGAGGGGACCGCCACGATGTATACAGGCGGTTTCTTCGCCGGGTCGACCGGGACGAAGTTCTATTTGCAGGACGAGACCGGCGGCGTTCAGGTCTATTGTGCCGGCGCCCAGGGCATCGTTACCGTGCACCTCGACGAGCGCGTTCGAGTGACGGGCGAGATCCAGGTCTACCGGGATTCCGTTGAGCTCGTGCCCGGATCCTATCCGGATGACGTGGAGATTTTGGCCTCCGATGGGACGCCGCCGGAGCCTCTCTCGGTCTCGGCGTATGCAGCTACGCACGATGCGTCAGTGCCCGGACGCCTGGTCCAGGTGGAGGGGACGATCACGCGGCTGGACGAGTTCAGCTACAGCTATGAGGCTGACGTGTTGGACGATGCCGGTGATACTGTCCTTCTCTACATCGACAAGGAGGCCAACTTCAGCCCCGAATTCATCGACGTGGGCGACCGCTATCGTGTCACAGGCATCAGCGAGCTCTATGATGGGCAGTGGGAGATCGAACCGCGCCTGGCCGAGGACTTCGCGCGGGTCTATCCGCCGGAGTTGATGCTGGATGCGATGGCGCCGATTGACGTGGCCCCTGGGGGCCTGGTAACCTACACGCTGACGGCTCACAACACCACGACCTCGACGCTGACCGACCTGGAGATCACGGCAGAAGCCCCGCTGGATTATGTCGATGTGGTGACGAGCACGGGCGATCCGGCGTCTGCAGACGGCACTCTCGTGTGGGCGATCGGCGAGCTGGCGCCGGACGGGGGCTCGGTGACCGTTAGCTACACCGTGAAGGTCAAGACGGGCATCACGAACGGCAGCTTTGAGGCCTACGCGGAGGCCGTCGCGACGGAGTGGCCGACGCCGGTCGTCGCGGAGCCGAGGCTGACCTTCGTCGGTACAGGGGTGCCCATCTGGGCAATTCAGGGTGACGGTGGACATTCGCCTTTCGTGCGGAGCGAAGCGACAACCCAGGGCATCGTGACGGGCGTCTTCCCGGAACTGGGTGGCTTCTGGATCCAGTCGACGGTTCCCGATGATGACCCGCTGACGTCGGAGGGTCTCTTTGTGATGAGTGGCGACCCGGAGCCGGAGCTTCTGCTGTCCACAGGGGATATCGTGAAGGTCTCGGGTCGGGTTCGCGAACTCTCGGACCAGACTGTGATCTACGTCGAGGACCCCGCGGCGATCGAGGTGATGACCGATACTCACGACCTACCCACACCTGTGGAGCTCGATCCACCTGCAGATGTGGGCGAGGCCAGGAGCTATTACGAATCGCTTGAGGGTATGTTGGTCTCCGTGACCGAGCCTGCGGTGGTGGTCGGGCCGACAGATCAGTACGGTGAAACTGCATTGGTCCGGACTTCGTGGGGGATCGATCGGGTGCGGAAGGGCGAGCCGAAAGGGATGATCATGTTCGCCGATGACGGCTCCAACGTGACCCACGCCGATCGGACGACGTTGCCGCTAGCTGTGAACGAGGGTGATCTCGTCGGCAACCTGGTAGGGCCGCTGGCCTATACCTATGAGGCTTACAAGATCGAGCCCGTTGCCGCGCCAACTGTGATCACACACGAGGTCACGCTTCCCACCTTGTCACCTGCCGGGCCGGATGAGTTCAGTATCGCGACGTTCAATGCGGAGAACTTATTCGACATCTTCGATCCACACCCTTCGGATCCGCCGCGGCCGACACTGGCCGCCTACGACCTCGATCTGGAGAAGATGGCCGCAACGGTCGACGCGATGGGTGCGCCGACGATCGTCGGCCTGCAGGAGGTCGAGAACATCGGCATCCTGGAGGATTTGGTCGCGCAGCCTCAGATCGCTGACTACGGCTATCTGCCCGTGTTGATCGAGGGCTTCGACTCGCGGGGGATCGACGTGGGCTTCCTGGTGCGCGGCGATCAGGCGACGCTCGAGAGCGCCGGCCAATATCCTGCGCCGGAGGGGCTCACGAGCCGTCCGCCGCTGATGATCACGGTGACCGTGCATCTTGCCGGCGGTGACCAGACCGTCTACGTGATCGACAACCATTTCCTCTCTATGTCGGGCGGTGAGCTGCCCACCGAGCCGCGCCGGGTGGCGCAGGCGGCGTGGAATGTCGATCTGGTCGCGCACCTGGTGGCGCGCGATCCTGCGGCGCAGGTCGCGGTGTTGGGCGACCTGAACTCCTTCTACAATTCGGCTCCCATCGACACGTTGCGGGACTCGGGTTTGCACCACGTGTATGAGTTTGTCGCGCCCAATCTCCCGTACAGTTATGTCTACCAGGGCGAATCGGAGACCCTGGACCACATCCTGGTGACGCCGCCGCTCTATGAGCGCCTGGTCAGCGTGCAGGTGTTGCACACCAATGCGGATTTCACGCTGCCTCTACCGGGCGACACTTCACCGGAGCGCGTGTCGGACCACGACCCTGTGGTGGCGGTCTTTTCGTATCCATGAGCACATTAGTGAATGGGGAATCGTATAGCCGTTGCTGTGCCATCGCCTGATTCGGGCATCCGGCACTTCATACCGTTGGACTTGAGGGGGTAGTTGGCGATGATCAAGATCCGCTCTTCGGAGATTACGCCTGAGCACATCTATGTGTCGCGCCGCCGTTTCATGACGGGGGCAGCAAAGCTTCTGGCAGGCGCTGCCCTGCTGGCCGCCTGTGGCGGGCCACAGGCAACGGCTCAGCCGATCGAGTCGCCAGGATCCGAGGTGACGCCTGAGGAAACGGAGCCGTCGGTGGACGACGCTCGTACCGATGAACTGGGGAACTCACTGACGCCCTATGCGGGTGTCGCCGGCTACAACAACTACTATGAGTTCTCGTTGGGCAAGGATACCGTGGCCGACGCAGCCGCCGGTTTCCCGACGTCACCCTGGGCTGTGGAGGTGGGTGGACTGGTCAATCGTCCGCGAACGTTCGACCTCGATGATCTGCGTGCCTTCGAGACTGAGGAGCGCATCTACCGGCTGCGTTGCGTCGAGGCTTGGTCGATGGTGATCCCGTGGACCGGCTTCCCGCTGGCGAGTCTGCTTCGTGAGGTGGAGCCATCGTCACAAGCACGATATGTTCGTTTCGAGACAGTCCTCGATGAAGCCAATATGCCCGGCCTTAGCCAACCATTCCCGTGGCCCTACGTGGAAGGACTACGTCTTGACGAGGCGATGCACGACCTCACACTCCTTGCCACCGGCGTCTATGGACGTGACCTGCCGCCGCAGAATGGCGCGCCTGTGCGCCTTGTCGTCCCGTGGAAGTACGGGTTCAAGAGCCTCAAGGCCATCGTGAAAATCGATTTGGTGGAGGAGATGCCGACGACTTTCTGGATGGCATCGGGCCCTACGGAGTATGGGTTCTGGGCCAATGTCAATCCGGAGGTGCCACATCCGCGGTGGTCTCAGGCCACGGAGCGGATGATCGGGGAGAACCGGCGGAAGGAAACGCTTTTTCTCAATGGGTATGCCGACGAGGTCGCGGGTCTCTACGACAATCTCGACTCGCGGGACTGGTATTTCTAGAGAACGCTGTGATAGGGAAGATAACTCGCGTGGCTTCGCGGCCATTGGTTACGCGTAGCTGCGCACGTAGGTGCTGCTGTGGCGGCAGCGGTGCTGGTCTGGACCTATGCCACAGGCGGGTTGATGATCGACCCGGTCAAAGAGATCACGATTCGCACGGGCCGGCTGGCGATCGCTTTTCTGTTGCTCTCACTTGCGTGCACACCCATCGCGGTGGTGACGGGCTACAGGCGGGTATTGCCGGCGCGGCGCCCGTTGGGGCTGTGGGCTCTGGCCTTTGCGGGTGCACACTTCTTCACCTTCGCGGGATTGGACTATCGTTTCGACCTGCCGTTGCTCTGGATTGGCCTTGCCTACCAGCCCTTTGTCATCGTAGGCGTGGTCGCGCTCTTGCTTATGCTGATACTTGGGGTAACCTCAGTGTCTGCGCTTCGGGACAGCATGGGGCGGGCGTGGCTGTGGGTTCAGCGTCTTGTCTATCTTGCGGGCGCAATGGCTGTGTGGCACGTACTCTGGAGCAGGAAGGATCCATGGGAAGCCTGGCGGTATCCCGTCATCTTGGGCATCCTCCTGGTCGTGAGGGTGGCGCCCGTTCGGAGGGCGATCTCCGGACTCCGCGAGCGGATGTTCCTTCGGAAGGCAGAGTGACTTACAGCATGACCAAGACACAACAGGCCTTGAAGCAGGCAGCCGGCGAGTTCGCCGTACGATTCGTCGAGCCTGGTATGGTCGTCGGTCTAGGGCACGGGAGCACGGCAATCTTCGCCGTTCGCAAGATGGCGAGCCTGCTGAAGTCCGGCGCGCTGAACGATATCGTCGGTGTTCCCTGTTCGACTCAGGTGGAACATGCGGCGCGGACACTGGGCATACCCCTGACGACACTGGAGGCTCATCCCAGCGTGGATCTGACCATTGATGGGGCCGATGAGGTAGATGATGCGTTCAACGTTATCAAGGGCGGCGGAGGGGCACTGCTGCGAGAGAAGATCGTGGCACAGGCCACGCGGCGCGAGGTCATCGTCGTTGACGAGAGCAAGCTGTCTCCGGCGCTGGGGACGCACTGGGCCGTACCCGTCGAGGTGGTGCCGTTTGGTTGGCGCGTCGAGGCGGAATATCTCGCCTCGCTCGGTGCCGAGGTCAAGGTGCGGCAGAAGGACGACGGTTCGCGCTTCCTGACGGACCAGGGCAATCTGATTCTTGACAGTGGCTTCGGGCCGATTGAGGACCTCGACGCCCTGGCTCGCGCGCTCAATGACCGTGCGGGGATCATGGCCCACGGGCTGCTCCTGAGGTCGGTATCGGACGTTATCGTTGGCCACCCGGATGGGGTGGAACATCGAACGGGGCGGGTGTTACCCAGATCGCTATGAGAGGGCCTCATCATCGCCGCTGTCACTGTGGTGTAAGTCACCTACCCACAGCCTTCCCATCATATGAGCAGACAGTAACTCTAGCGGCGATTCTGCTCTTGGCCTTGGCCGTTCGCCTTCTCCGGGCGATTGGTTTCGGCTTACCATTCCTATACCACCCTGATGAGCCAAACAAGATCCTCATGGCCTAGCCAATATATTTAAGCACAGGAAACCTTAACCCGCACTATTTCAACAAGCCAACTCTGTTGTATCTACCTAAACGCTATATTGTACGTTCCCCTATACTACGTCGGAAAGCTGTCTGGCGCATACAATAGTCCATTGGACATATCGGCACCTGTTATGTTAGCCATGGGTGTACAGAGGAAGGCATCTCCCTTACTTGTTTATCATGGGACGCTCTCTGACAGCGCTAACTGGTGTGCTGGGCGTGTTTCTCTTACCTACGTAGTTGCGCGTCAGGTCTGTAAGGACCGGGTGACACCGTTGTTGGCGGCCAATATCTCACTGGCGATATCGCCTACCCACGTTGCCAACAGTCGCTACATCACCGTCAATGTCTTCCTGACTGCCACTGTTCTTGCCGTGGTATGGGTTTCCTTTTAATTTGGCCGGCGACAAGGTAGACGCAGGGATTACCTCCTTGGCCGGCATACTAGGAGGGCTGGCCGTAAGCTTCAAGTACCCCGGTGTCATCGCTCTGGTCAGCGTGTTGACCGCTCACTTTCTGCGAGTTGGTCGCAGCGGTCTGCGCGATCCGAATCTCTATTTTGCACTTGCGCTGGTGCCCGTCACGTTCATAGCGGCCAATCCATATGCTGTGCTGGATTACCCTCAATTGCTCAAAGACGCAGTCTTTGAAGTTGAGTATTATTCCACCGGACATCCCGGTATGGAGGGCAACTCTCTTGTCTGGTATCTGACTTATGCCTGGCAAACGGAAGGGCCTGTCGTCGTAGTGGCCGTTGTAGGAATGCTGAGAGCATTTGTCCTACGAAACAAGCACAGAATTCTGCTTCTATCATTCCCTGTGACGTATTTTGCCTTCATCTCGTTCTTCACAGTCAGGAATGATCGTACGTTTCTGCCAGCAGTGCCTTTCCTCGTAGTTTTCGGCGCTATGGTCATTGGCGAAGCATGGCGCGCTGAAGGTCGGATCTTAAGGGCATTCCCATTTACCTCTGGGAGGACGGTTGGGGTTTTTGAGTTGCTGGTAGGCCTTGGGATCCCTCTGGCCAATTCACTCACCGCCGGCGCCCAGTTGCAGAAAACGGATGAGCGCCAGATTGGCAATGTGTGGCTTGAGCACAATATCCCAGAGGGATCGAAGATCGGCCTGAAGTCCTATGCTTCGTTTGTGTCCCCCGACCTGTATGAGGTATACGGTTTTAGTGAGATCATTGACCACGATCCTCAGTGGTACGTTGATGAAAGCTATGATTACCTGGTACTCAGTGAGCGTTATTTTGCTCGCTACTACCGCTCACCGGGCAAATATGTCGAACAGACAGAAGCCTATGAGAGCTTTTTCTCTCGGTTTGTGTTGTTGACATCCATATCGACCGGTGGCCCTCGTGTGCTTGTTTACCAAGTGGCTCCTTGATTGCGAGTGTATACACTGGGCAAAGAGGAATTGTGCACACCGTTTCTACGGTCCGACGGCGTACAGAAACGCCAAGTCAGCAGCCATACGCTGCACGTCCATACGATTGCTTGTCTAGTCAAGGCCGGCGTGCTGACGATCGCGCTCCTCTGGCGGACGCCCGTTGCCTCTCCCATATCTATCGGCCTCTAGGGCTGCTAGTTGTCTGTCAAGCGGTCCCCCTGGCTTTATGCCGATTTTCCGCCTGGACTCGACTTCCCATCGTGGTAGAATGGCCTTGGATAACACCGCCGGGCTGAAAGCGAGGTTGGCTGCCACGTGAAGTTAATCATCCAGATACCTTGTTTCAACGAGGCAGCCACGCTGCCAGAAACGTATTCTGATCTCCCTACGCATATCGATGGTATCGACGAGATCGGTATTCTGGTGGTTGACGACGGGAGTTCTGACGACACGGCGAGCGTAGCTGAGAGTCTTGGGGTCGACTACGTTGTACGTCTAAAGTCCAACCGCGGATTGGCCTCTGCCTTCGTCAAGGGGCTTGAGGCTGCCCTTGGGTACGACGCTGATATCATCGTCAACACCGACGGTGACCATCAGTACCGGGGGAGTGATGTCCCTCGCTTGGTCCAACCGATTCTGGAAGGCCGGGCCGACATCGTGGTTGGAGACCGCGGGGTGATGGATATCGCAGGTTTTTCTCCATTGAAACGTCGCCTTCAGAAATGGGGAAGTTGGGTCGTCGGCATCGCGTCAGGTGTATACACGCCCGATGCTACGATTGGCTTCAGGGCGCTTAGTCGGGATGCGGCGCTTCGTACTGTTATCTTGAGTCAGTACTCCTATACACTGGAATCATTGATTCAGGCCGGGGCACAACATATGGACGTGATCTATGTGCCCACTGAGGTCAATTCCGCAGACTCGTAAGTCGCGGCCGATGCGCAACGTACCTGACTACTTGATCAACTCCGCAGCGACGATTCTCCGAACCTATACGATGTATCGCCCGCTCAGGGTGTTCTTGTTCATTGGTTGCATGATGATTTTCCTGGGAGGGTTACTGGGCGTACGTTTTCTATGGTTCTACTTCCAAGGTCTGGGAACCGGCAGAGTCCAATCGTTGATCCTGGCGGCGATATTGCTCATCGCCGGGTTTCAAAGCTTCTTGATAGGGCTGGTTGCGGATCTAATTGGCTTCAATCGTAAAATGCTGGAGGAGCTGCTGTATCGGATTAGGCGACTTGAGATAGATCGTCGTACCTGATATGAAGATCGTGTTGATCGGTCCCACGTATCCTTATCGTGGCGGAATCTCTCACTACACTACGATGTTGCACCGCACCTTTATAGACCGCGGACACGATGCGGCATTAGTTTCATTCACTCGTCTTTATCCCGACCGGCTCTTCCCGGGGCAAAGTGACCAGGATCCAAGTCAGAAGCCGTTCGGGGCTGAAAACGCGCGCACTGATAGATTTACTGAACCCTTTGACATGGCTGTCGACAGCGGCTTGGATCCGACGCAATCGACCCGATTTGGTTGTTCTGTCTTGGTGGTCCACGTTTCTCTCACCTGCCTGGTTCACGCTTTCCATGCTGCTACGTGTGCTGCTTCGCGCTCCGCTGGTTTTTGTGTGCACAATGTTCTGCCTCATGAGGCGAAATGGTGGGATCGGTGGCTGGCCCGGTTAGTCTTGGGACAGGTACAGGCCATATTGTTCAGTCGGACGTAGAGCGCGCCCGGCTGGGGATCTGCTATCGTCGGCAGATCCTGTTGTCGTCTCGACACCAGTGTTGGACATGCTCGTCGAAGCCACCCTCCAGGGAGCTTGCCCGCCAGAGACTCAATCTGCCTATGGATGTTCCCGTACTCCTCTTTTTTGGTATCGTACGGGAATACAAGGGACTTATGGATCTCCTTGAGGCGATTCCGAGAATCCGAGGTCAGTTTGGAAATGTCCGACTATTGATTGCAGGTGAGTTCTGGGAACCGCGAGAGCACTACGAACTCAAAATCGCGAGCTCGGCATTCAGGATAATATCATGATAGACGACCGTTACATCCCCAATGAGGAAATCCCTTACTACTTCGGCGCTGCCGACCTTGTGGTCGCACCGTATCGTAGGGTGACGGGCAGTGGTGTGGTGCAGATGGCCATCGGGTTTGGCGTGCCTCTGGTCACGATTCTGAATTCGCTGTTTCAGGATTGGACATGCCTAGGTGCTATCGCGTGGTGCGGCCGGGGGACAGTGCTGCGCTAGCCGATGCTGCGTGTGATGTGATCAGTCTAGCTGATGGACAGGTAGACTCAAGGGAGATTCAGCAGCTTCAAGAGGCTTTTTCATGGACGCGGCTGGCTTCGGCTCTTGAGGGCATGGGGCGACAGGGCATCTAGATGCTGTGAGGATCACTTTCCTGCTCACACAGAGCCTCGAGGCCCGTCGGGGCTTGGACGTTATGGCCCGTCGCCAAAGAGCTGGAAAAGTTAGGGCACAGCGTGACGGTCCTGGCTCTTCATCACAACTATGCTGCACTGAAGCGGCGCCGTTTCAGCCAGGAAGGCATCGATGTCTGGTATGTCGGCCAGATGCACGTTCTGAAGACCGGCGACGAGAAGCTATACTTCGGCAAACTGAAGTTGTTGCTGGTGGTCATCCGCGCGACACTTGGGCTCTTGTGGGCCGCTCTGCGAGTGCCCACCGATGTCTACCATATTGCCAAGCCGCATCCTATGAACGGGGTCGCAGGGGTGTTGGCCAGCCAGTCTCAAAGGCAAGCCCCTGTATCTGGACTGCGATACTATGAAGCGGCCTCTAATCTCTTCAGTTCGACGTGGCAGCGGGGTGTCTGGGTGGGTCTACTTTGAGGATCACCTACCCCCGGTTCTGCAGTCGGGTAACTGTCAATACCCAGTTTACAGCAGACCGGCTGGTCTCTCTCGGGATGCTCTCCCACACAGTATCGTGGTCGTCCCCAATGGCGTCGATCGCGAGCGTTTTGTCGAAGACTGTCTGGATGATGTGGAGAGACTTCGGGAAACGCTGGGACTTGTCAGTCGCCAGGTCATCCTATATTTAGGTGGTGTTGAGCCTCGCAAGCCACCCTGTCGATCTGTTGCTTGAAGCTTTTTCTATGCTTCGGCAAGATGAAGATACTGTGACGCTGTTGTGTGTAGGGGGGGGAGAAGATATTTATCGGTTGCATGAGTACGCCCGCAGCTTGGATATTGCGGATAGCGTTCTGTTCACTGGACGCATCTCACCAGATGTGGTGGCGACCTACTATCGCCTGGCCGACGTGAGCGTCGATCCGATCCGTGGGGACGACCTCTGCATGTGCTCGATGGCCACTCAAGATTGTGGAGAGTTGGGCTTGTGGCGTCCCTGTCGTAACCGGCGGGGAAGTGCTTCAACAGACGCCAGATGATGAGCGAGGGGTGTTACTTGGGGCTCGTCCGGGAGACGCTCAGTCGTTAGCCGATGGCCTGGCCGTTTTGTTGCGTGACTCGGATCTGTCGATGTCTATGCGGGAGCGCATTGGCCGCCTGTGTGAATCGTACTATTGGGATGCTCTCGTCGCGACATGGTCCTCTGTCTATGCCGGTGAGAAGCTGTAGATGGCCTTGAGATTCCAGTTGGGCGCAACATCCCGTATTTAATCCGCTAGTGCATGCTTCGGAAGGATCAAGAGGTCGACGAGGCCGGGGAATCATCGAAGGGCGAGCTCTGAGTACGCGTGGGGTACTGACCGCGGCGCAGGACTACGGGCTGACCTTCGGTGGAATTCTGGCCGCCCAGGGACTTTCTGCTCTTATTCATCCTACTGGCTCGTCGGACACCACCCCTCGCGTACGGATCATACGTATCGGCCATTTCTTTGTTGAACCTCCTCGTCGTCATCCCTGGACTTGGACTGGATACCTGGCTACTTGTAAGAGGTAGGGCCGACCCCGACCACCTAATGACCCTCTGGGGACGCGCTATATGGCTTCGTGTCGTTGCTGTGACGGCTTGGCTCGTCTGCGTCTGCGGCTTGTTGTTCATCGTGCCGCAAGACCGATACCGTCCGGCGATAACGCTGGGTGTAGCTATCAGCGCAGCCTTTGAGAGCATCCTTCTGCTGAATTACGTTGCGCTCCGGGTACGGGGCAAGCAGTCGACTGTAGCGGTTCTTCAGACCATTGCTGCTGCGGCCCTTGTGATATCAGTAGTGGCTTCTCCGAGTTCGTCCGATCAGATGGTGCGGTTCGTCGTGGCTCGAACGGTCTCGTTCGGCGTCGTCCTGGTCGCTGCCCTTGTCATCATACTGCAGGATCGTAAAACTCGTTCGGATAGTCTGGGCATCTCGAGAGCATCGTGGGCGAGGCCCGGTCCTATCTATTTTCAGACCTGGCTGTGGCGATCTATCTGCGAGCTGACCTAACGATAGTTACACTGTGTTGGGTAGGGAAGCTGCCAGCGTCTATGCCCCAGCTCTGAGTATGACAAACCTGACTTTTATGGCACCCCAAGCAGTGTATCTCCTGATAACACCGCTGCTGGCGCGCTTGCGCGCCGAAGAGAGCGATTCGTTCTGGCTCATAGCGTGGGGACAGTTAGGCTTACAGGCGGTCGTAGGGGCTGTTCTGGCCATAGTTCTTCTGTTTCTCGCCCCACCCAGTATTCGCACAGTGTTTGGACCATCTTATGCATCCTCAATCGTTGTGCTCAAACAGCTTAGCGGCGTCCCCTTCCTAAAGGCCCTGAATTTCGGGTTGGCAACGATCCTGATTGTCGGTAACCGTCAGAGACGGCGCATGCGCATCCAGTGGGTCTCGGCCATATTCGCAGTCTTGGCCAATGTGGTAGTTGTGGCTTCTATAGGACTTGTAGGTGTTCCCTGGGTATACACGGCAAGTGAGGCACTGTTACTGGTGGGGTACGGAACAACGGTAGCCATTCTGCGATTCCGCAGATTACCTGAGCAGGAGGACGGATGCGATTGCTTCTGATTGGCGTACATTCTGCGGCGAACCTGGGTGATGACGCGATTATGTACGAGTCCTTGATCCTACTCCGGTCGTGTTGAGGTGTTCATGTGACCATTGCGGTAACGACCCCAGAGCTGGATTCATCACGCAGGGCCAGACGTTGATGTCACCGGATCGCTTACACATCTCGTCATAGATGCCTCCAAGACGGAATGGCATTGGAAAAGGACGCGGGTGGTGTCTGTCATCGTGGGGATTATGGTGGCCCAGCTCCTTGGTGATGCTGGCTATTGGGTAATCGGGAGGTGGCAGCCAGATCTGGTCGCCTTGTTGAGGCGATATCAGATGACGGACTGCGTGGCATTGTGTGGTGGGGGCAATCTATACGCGCACCGTCGGTTCAGTATCGCGTTTTGGTGGCTTCTATTATCTGCTGCACTCGGGTTGGCTCTCGGAAAGCCAGTGATTCTGCTTCCGCAGTCAGTTGGGCCGGTGGTTGGGCGGATGCAGCGAGCGGCATTGCGGTGGCTACTGACTCACGCGCGAACGATCATGTTGAGGGAAAGGGGATCGCAGGCATTCCTCCAGGATTTGTTGCCAGTAACTCAGTCCATTGTGTTGCCTGACTTGGCCTTTGGTCTGCCACCTGTTGAAGCCTCAGAATCCCATCCCGAAGAAGTGTGGCTAGGGCTTACTGTGATGGACCGTGGCGCTCAGAGCCTGGCTTCCTGGGCCAGCAGGTCTATGAGGATGCGGTCGTGTCTGCCGTGAAAAGGGTTACATCGGCGTATGCCCTGCCGGTGCGGGTGTTTGTCTATACTCAGTGCTTTGGTTCGAGTACAGATCAAGACGACCGCATTTGTGCCCGTCGTATCTACGATCAACTCAGTCTCAGTATGGATCGGGTGTGCCTAGTCGAGTCCATTCTGAACCCTTATGTCCTACGTTCTCACTACGCCAACTTGGACTGCCTGGTTGGTACGCGTATGCATTCTGCCATCTTCGCTGCGGGCGCAGGCGTTCCTATAGTGCTCATTGCGTATCAACCGAAGGCTGTAGGTACTATGGCATACTTCGGTTTGACAGACTACGTGGTTCCCGTTGAGAACATCAGTAATCAAGAGCTAACTTCTCTGATTAGTAAGGCTCTCTCAGCCAGAGGAGACTGATACCACTCATTAGGAGCCGGTATGCTGAAATGCACGATCGGGTTCTCTCGATCAACTCTTACCTTACGGATATCCTATGTTAAGGCGAATCCGAATCCTCGAGTTAGTTGCGGGCATATCAATCGGCGAGGATTTGGGGGGGGCCGAGCTTTTCGGCGTGGAACTGGCTCGCCATCTTGATCCTGCTCATTTCGATGTTCGAATCTGCGGCATGTGGGAGTATGGCTCAAGATCAGAGAACGAATGGAAAGAGCGACTTCGCAGTGAAAGACGTCAAGTTGTCTTGCTGGGAGACCCACAGCAGCCGCTGGCAAAGGAGTTTCCGCGAGTCATCAAGCGATATTGGAAGTTTCTGAAAAGCTTTCGACCGATCTCGTCAACAGTCACTCCGAGAGAACCGATGTTCTAAACTTGTTGGGGCATTTACTTCATCGAACGCGTCCTCATGCTGTTTCCACGATGCACACCGATCAGCAGTGGCAAAGATCTCCTATGCTAGGCTCTCTGCTGATGAATCTGATTTTGCATGGGGTTTCGGGCACGAGGTCCCCATCTCTCTCTCCGCTTACGATGCCATTGCTGGACGTCCTCTCTTTCGCTTAATGGGAAGGAAGACCCAGGTGATCTACAACGGCATCGACGAGAGTCTGTTGACTTTGGGACATTGGGTTCTACCCCTAGGCAAGTGTCTCTGTCAGGCATATCCGGGGACATTCCGAATATCGGCATCGTAGGTCGGCTGATGACTCAAAAGGGGCACAGCTACTTCCTTCAAGCGGCGAAGCGAGTGCTGATGTCGGTCCCTGCGGCGTTTGTTGTCGTAGGGGCCGGCCCCTTGGAGAGCGATCTCCGTCGTCAAGCTGATGAGCTCGGTATTGCAGAAGCCGTGCGTTTTCTCGGGAGCCGTGGCGACGTCTACGATATTATGCTCGATCTGGATGTACTCGTCTCTTCCTCTCTCTGGGAGGGCTTGCCGACCGTGATCTTGGAGGCTATGGCCCTTGGCGTTCCGGTTGTGGCCACGGATGTCTCCGGGAGCCGGGAGATGTACGTTCGGGAAGTACCGGGCACCTGGTACCTGTGGAAGACGCTGAGCAACTTGCCTTGGCTATTCTAGATGTTCTGTCAGCACCGGAGCCTGCCGCTGTGATGGCACACAACGCGCAGGTGGCAGCTCGCCGATTCACGATTCAGCAAGCTACGTTGCGCTACGAACCCTCTACAAGGAAGAACCGCGGACGGATTTGGTGAGGGGATGGTCAATCCGGGGATCTGGGACCTGCCGCGTAAGGTCTCCGGAACTCGGGAGCGAAGCCGCCAATTACAGCGCTTTCGCTTGTCTCAGAAAGAACCAACCTGCGCGCTCTGCAACTTGCAGAGCGCGCAGGCTTTTGATCAGTGTGCTGGGAACAGAATCCCCAGCAGGTAGGGCAAGCTATTGTGCTGACGGTCCGTTGTAGTCCTCGCTGGCACCGGAGTTGTTCGCGCGCACAATGGCGATGAAGCTAGCCGACGGATTGCTCGAATCGGCCTCGATGATGGCGCCCGCACCATAGCCGCCATCTGTGTAGTACCCGAACTCACCCGGATTCATTCCCGCAGCAGCGCCTGCAGCGACAGCACCTGCCGTCGAGGGATCGGAGTTACCCTTGGCAAACGCCGCGATCGTCAAAGTCTGGGGCGTACGGACGGTTGCTCCATTCCGATCTTTGTAGATGATATTAACCTTGATCGAGGTGCTTTCCAGGTTCTGAATAGCGATGTAGGTACGCTGTGATCCAGGCTTGGTCGGGATGAAGTTGGCGTTGCTTGCCCACCGGATGAACGGCAACGCTATCCGTGAAGTGCCCGACGGCTCGCTCAGGAACGCAGTGAAGGCATCAGCAGTACCTGCAGTGGGTGCGCCCTGAGAGGTCTGCGCTTTCCCAACTGCTACGATCGGAGCTCCCGCAGTCGTACCGGTAGCTGCACTGTAGCTATTGACGACTGCCGAGCCTGTGAAGTTGCTAATGTTTGTGCCGTCATTCGGCGCACAAGTCACGATGGATCGCTTTCCACCAGGCCCAAGCAGGTAGCGGCCGTCGGTGGCCACGACATTTCCTGCCGTGTCCCTATATTTAACCTCAATGTAAGCGCTGTTGGTCAGGCTCGCATTCTGAACTGCATCGTAGGTGTAAGCCCAAAGCGCTGGCGCAGGCCCGTCGCGAGATAGACCGTGAAAACAGATGGTCCAATGGTAGCCCCTCGAAGTTAGCAGCTACTGGCCGGTTCGTATAGTACTCACTGGCTGCTGCCACGACATTCGCCGCAGTGCCCGGAGCGGACACCCATTGCGCCGTGACAATCGCAGAACCGTTGAACACAGTGGTGTTTGCGGGCAAGCCGGTGTCGGCTGGCAGCGACATATCGATGTATTTGGACCAGTTAGCCGGAATCGTGTGGACCTTCGTGGCGGCCAAGTTGCCGCTGTTGTCCGCGTCGTAGAAGCGAACAGTAGCGTTGATGGCCTCATTCTCAGTATTCTGGATTGAGAAGACGGTCGTTCGGCTGAACTTGTTCGGCAACGTCGTGGCAATCGAGTACTAATCCAGAGCGTCAGACGATTGGAAGCCGTTAGACAGAAGGCGCATCTTGTAGCCCGTTGTCTGCGGGACTGGACTACCGTTGCAACTAATGGCTGATCTGCCGACATCACAGCGTTACCGCGGAAGCCATCGGCTACACCCGTGACACTGCCAATGTAGAACGAAGCCCCTGCACCGGCGGCGAGGGTTCCGGCCCCCATAGGATTGAACGTTATCGGGGTAGCACTATTCTCCGCATTAGAACTCGACCAAGATCGTTGCGGGTCCGGTGCCGACGTTCTGATACGTCACAGACACCACCCAAGGAGCATCCTTCGCAGGAGGCAGCGCCTGGGCGAACGCAGCACTACTCAGCAGACCCAGCAGTATCAAGCTGACTATCAACGCCGATGTGAACTTCCCAATTGACCTTCGCATATCTCTATCCCTCCATGTATGCTGAATTGTCTTACTCTCACCTATTGTATGGGAGCCTACCTGGAGAAACAATAGTCCCTTTGGGTTATCCGGGCCCCTGATAGGACCAACGAGATCTATCGACCCGATAAGAGGCCCTAGGGAAGCTTCCTGAGTAATCAGTCTGCGGAAGCGTCTCGTTTATTCAGGTAATGCTACGTGAAGCTCGCCGACGTCAAGGATGGTTTCTGAGTCGATGGTATAGACCATCGCTGTATTCGGATCATCTGGCTCTGCAATCACCACATGGGAACCGTCAAGATCTCCGACGACGATGACGTAATCTCCGGGCTCAATGCCCGTTAGCAAGAACTTACCATTGGCGTCGGTGGTAGTGCTGGGGCCGGAACTGGCATCAATGGCGAAAGCGGCATTTTCCCTAGCGTCATCCCAGAATATTCTCCCAAGCCATACCACGGTATCAGCAACCGGCTTGGGATGCGACTGATCATTGAGAATCACTCCGGTGATTGCTGCTTCTCCCAGAATGGGTGTTGGTGGGACCAACACCTCCGGCGTCACTGTGAGGGCTGGCTCTTCAGTTTCCAGTGGGCTGACTGGTGCGAGTGGGCTTGTGTTAGCAATGGATCGGGTGGCGGTTCGTTGACATGCAACAAATCCAGAGATAACTGCTATTATAGAGACAATGAGCAGCCAGCGACTTGGCTTCATACAGTATAGCTCCTCGCCATCACGTGATGTCATAACTCGGGTGATTATATCTTATCCTGTGTTGCACGGCAACGTTCCGAGTACAGCGTTCATCGCGTGCTTGACTGACTCGGTTCCAGCTTATGTTGGTGAAGTAGCGGCAGGTGGTGACTTGTGCGAAAGGAAGGATGCCTGCAATCTAGGGCTCTGGAGAAGCCACCTAGAAAGCAGGCATCGTGAACATTGTAGAGCGCGGGGAAGCATTTGCCAAGCGGCTGCGGGAGCTAGCCGCACGCAGCGTCTGGGATTGGAAGCAGTGCCCGCATTGTGGCAGTTGGGTGACGATCAAGTACGGATCGTATCTGCGTCACCCGTGGGGCTTTGGGGGACGGGAGACGGTACGGGTGCAGCGACATCTGTGCCAGGCGTGCCACCAGACGTATGCGGAGACCTCGCCGTGGTTGGTGCGGCGGAGCTGGTACTCTCGGGGCGTGCGGCGCGCCGCCGTCGATCATTGGTTACACCTGGGCACGTCGCTACGGCGCACGGCGGAAGTGCTCCGCTCGTGGATGGGGCATCAGGAACGCTGGCAGCTGTGGCACCCGCTGGGGTCGCCACGTGGTGAACGGTGTACACTATCGGCCAGTACCGTGCATCGCTGGCTGGATGGAGCGGGGCAGCAGGCAGCCGAGAGTGTGCCGGGGCAACTGGAGAGGATCGGGGAGACCCAAGAGCTAGGCACGGATGGGCTATGGGCCCGGCTGAAGGGACAGGTCGTGCGGGTGGTGCTGATGGCCGTGGATAGCGTCAGTGGCTTGATCTACCCCCCAGTGGTGGCGCAGAACGAGGAGCGTGCGAGCGCATGGCGGCAACTGCTGGAACGCGCCCAAGCCGCCGGGCTGGATCTACAGAAGCTGCGGGGCCTCAGTTCGGACGGGGCCAACGGGCTGCTGTCATATCTGCGGAATGAGTTGGCCTGGGTGGAGCAGCAACGCTGCGTGTGGCACATCTGGCGGGGTCTGAGCGGCGATCTGGGGCGTGCCGTGAGTCAGGCCGTGAAGGACTTGTCCAAAGAGGCGGCTGAAACAGCACGCCAGACCGTGCGCGCCGAGTTGGTCAAGCTGATCCGCGGCGTGATCGATGCCCCGCAGGCTGAGGCCGCCGAAACCGCACTGCAGCAGCTCTTGGCCCATCCCCACGGCCGGGCGCTGGGCCAACACCTGAGCGCCTGGATGGATCGCCTGTTCGTCTACCAGATGGACTACTGTCGCGGCCTACAACGGGTATCCCCGGAGTGGTACTGGCGCGACTTCCGCTTGCGGCTTAGCCACGGGCGCAACCATCGCTCAGAACAGCGTCTGGAACGGGCGGCGTTGTTGTGGGCGGTCTATCACAACTTCGAGCCCGCTCAATGGCGATCGGAACGCAAACGGCACTATCGGTATCCTGGCCAGAGTGCACTGCAAGTAGCCGGTGTGCCTCCGGGAAAAGTCAGCTATCTGGATGCTTTGGGCGTCTGAACGCCCACAGACCCGCCGCTCACGGTTGAGGGCCCGCCGTGGGCGGTGCAGAAGCCAGCTTGCTCAGTGACGGCCTCGCGATGGCCACCAACAAGCTCCCAAACTCGCCAACACAAGCCGGAACCGAGTCCTCTCTTGACTTTCCCCTCCCCCCCGATATAACTGAATTCACAGCCGGGGGAGTGGGGGAGAGGGAAGACAGTGGGTGTTCAGCTTGCGGAGATACTTCAGGAGCTTCCTGAGGGCGTTGCGGCGACCGAGGCGCGCGACCTGATTCGGCGCGCGTATGCGATGGCCGAGCGGGCACACGCGGGCCAGTTCAGGAAGTCCGACGAACCTTATCTCATCCATCCGCTGAATGTGGCCCACATTCTGGCGGAACTCAACTTCGAGCCAGCGGTGATTGCCGCTGGCTTGTTGCATGACGTTCTGGAAGATAGTGATATCTCCCGCGAGGAGATCGAGGCTGAGTTCGGCCACGAGGTGTTGGTCCTGGTCGAGGGGGTCACGAAGCTGGAGCGCGTGGAGAAGCGCGTGCAGGGCGATGATGCCCACGAGCGTAATCTGGCCGAGATGGAGAGCCTCCGCAAGCTCCTGTTGGCGATGGCTAATGATGACATTCGTGTGATCTTCATCAAGCTCGCCGATCGCCTCCACAACATGCGCACCCTCGAATACTTATCGCCCAAGAGCCAGGTGCGGATGGCGCGCGAGACGCTGCAGATTTTCGCCCCGCTCGCGAACCGCCTCGGCATCTGGGTCTGGAAGGCCGAGCTGGAGGATCTGGCGTTTCGTTACCTGAACCCCAAGACCTACTATCAGCTCGCCGATCTGTTGGCAACCCGCCGCGATCTTCGTCAGGAGCGGGTAGGCTACCACGCCAATATGCTGCGTAAGGCATTGGCCGAAGCCGATATTCCCGCAGACATCAAGGGTCGTCCCAAGCACATCTACAGCATCTACTCCAAGATGCGTCGCAAGAACGTGCCCTTCGCTCACATCTACGACGTCGAGGGCCTGCGGGTGGTGGTCGGTAGCGAGCCTGAGTGCTACCAGGTATTGGGCATCGTTCACCGACTCTGGAAGCCGGTTCCCGGCGAATTCGACGACTATATCGCGCACCCCAAGCCTAACGGTTATCAGAGCCTGCATACGGCGGTGATTGGGGAGGACGGATCTTCATTGGAGATCCAGATTCGCACGCACGAGATGAACTACTTCGCGGAATACGGCTTTGCTGCGCATTGGCTCTACAAGGAGAGTGGTGTGCACGTCAACTCCCAGTTGATGGAGCAGATCTCTTCGATCCGCGAGAGCGTTCAGGAGTTGACACACGAGGAGCGGGATGCACGCAGCTTCATCGACTCGATCCGCCTGGACGTCTTCCAGGATCGTGTCTTTGCTTTCACGCCCAAGGGCAAGGTGATCGACTTGCCGGCCGGCGCCACACCGCTGGATTTCGCCTACTACGTTCACACCGAGGTCGGCCATGCCTGCCGCGGAGCCAGAGTCAACGGTCGCTGGACCAACCTGGATTACACGCTGCAGACCGGGGATCAGGTGGAGATTATCCTGGGCCGCAAGGGTGGCCCAAGCCGTGATTGGCTCAACGAGGAGTTGGGTTTTGTCACGACCGGCAGGGCACGTCAGAAGATTCGGCAGTGGTTCCGGCGCCAGGGGCGCGATGAGAATATCGCTCGCGGTGGGGAAATGGTGGAGCGCATCGTGAAGCGGCTCTCCTTGAGCCTCTCGGCTGAGGCAGTGGGAGAGCTGTTCCACCGTCGCTTCAACACTACCGATGAGTTCCTCGCGGCGTTGGGGATGGGCGATCTCAGTAGCGATGCCGTGGTCAACCGTCTTGAGCAATATGTGCGCGAGCGTGAGGATGAGGAGGAAACGTGGACGGAGGAGGAGATCGTCCCACCGGCTCCTGAGATCGAGACCACGGGGATCAGTATCCGCGGTACCGGCGGCGTGCTCACTCACCTTGCACAGTGCTGTAACCCACTTCCGGGCGAGGAGATCATCGGCTATATCACCAGAGGCAGGGGGGTTACGATCCATCGGCGTGACTGTGCCAACGTTCTCAATATGCCACAGAATGACCAGGATCGTCTGATTGAGGTGTCGTGGGGCGCAGAGGAGCGAACCTTTGCCGTTCAGGTAACCGTTATGGCCTACGATCGGTCGGGGCTGATCCATGATATCTCCGGCGTTGTGGCCGATCGCAAGATCAACATGGCCGCCGTCAGCACCGGCAAGCGGGATCGCTACAACATTATTCCTGTCTATATGACCTTGGAGATCCCTAACCTGAAGACGCTGACACGGATCATGTCCAAGATCGAGCAACTCCCCAATGTTATCGAGGCGCGACGAACCGTCTAGCCGGGAGTAGTTGTAGGCAAATGAGAACCGGGTCCCCTTGGGGACCCGGTTTGTGTGTGTATGACTTGGGCTTGAACGTGAAGCCGTGGGCATCCACGCCCGCGTAGCGTCACAAGCTTCTTCGTCCGATTGGGTTAGCTGAGGACAGCGCCCTCCCAATCGAGATACTGCGCGTGATCGGTTCGGGCCTGAGTCAACCATTCGTCGTAGGCCTGTTGTTCGGCCGAAGCCAGGAGGTCGGAACTCAGCGGATGCTCTTCATGGCCCTGTACGAAGATCACGTAGTACTGTCCGTCAGTAGCCCCGAGGATCGGATCGGAGGCCCGGCCCACAGGGGTGTTGAACGCTGCTCGCTCAACATCCGTACTCACCTGGCTGCTCAGGTAGCCTACCGGTAGCCAGGGCAGCGTGTAGCCGGCCGTAGCATCGTTGGTATCCGCGGTCAACTCGTCGACGATTGTCGCTGGATCGACGCCTTCGTCGTTGAGCCGCGTCTGGATGGTCGTAGCCTCTTCCTCCGTGGGAACGACGAAAAGCGTTGACTCCACTTGATCCTGGACTCTGTTGATACCGTCGGCTAGCTGGGCCTGAAGGTTGTCTCGGAGGACTTGGGCCTTTACCATCGTCCGGAATTCCGAGTCAGAGAATCGGGTGGCGTCGAGCACATTTGTCTTGAACTGCGCGTAGACCTCGTCGAAGCTCTGGACAACCGGAGTAGGCGTAGGCGCCACTTCCGGCGTTGGGGTGGTGATAGTTGTCGTGTCAGTCAGTGTCGTGGTATCGGTGACCGCGCTCGAAGCTGCTGTATCTGCAGTGTACCCCAACAACTGCTCGATCTTCTTCTGAACCTCGTCGTCCGTTGCGGTGATACCACGGGCATCGGCTTCCTGCCGGACGAGTTCCTCTTCAATCATCGAATCCAGTACCTGGCCCCCGTAGACGCTGGATAGGTCCGGCGAAAGCTGGTTCTCGAGACTACTGATCTGAACTTGGAGCTGCTGAACCAGCGAAGTCGTGCTGCTATCGGTGGGGGATATCGGCTCTGTGCCGGTGATCGTCCCCGAAGCGCTGGGCTGTTGTGCACTGAACTGAGTGAGAAGGTTCTGGTACTGGTAGATCTGCAACTGTGTCATCCACCGTTCGTAAGACTGCCGATCTTTGAACTGCTGAGCGGTGATGGTCACGTTACCGACGAGAGCAACTGGCTTTCGCGCTTTGATGAAGACTTCAGAGACGATACCAAATGCAAGAATGCCAACGATAACGATTCCGACAGCAATTGCCGATATCGTCATGATCTGCTGTGCGCGGTGCTCTCTCTCGCGTCGAGCGACCTGCTTGCGTGTTAACTGCTTATGTGATTGAGTTTGCTTTGCCATACGGATTTATGATCCCTACAGAAACATCGGGCATAGGCGTACCCTATGCCCGATGTGAAACGTGCTGGCCAACCTAACGCTCGAGTTCGGCTACGAAAGGTAGCAGGGCAATATGCCGTGCTTGCTTGATCGCAGCAGCTAGTACCCGCTGGTGCTTGGCGCAGGTACCGGTCTGGCGCCGAGGCCGAATCTTGCCGCGGTCGCTGACGAAGCGCTGAAGTAGCCCTACATTCTTGTAATCGATGCTCTCTGCACCTTCGCTGCAGAATTGGCAAACCTTCTGACGGGACGAAAATCGCCGTCGATTGCGTCGATAATCACTCACTCTTTCGATTCTCCTTGTTCTAGCTACACTACATCCGCGGCGTCGTACTCGTCTTCGTCATCGAAGTCAGCCGAGCTATCGTGACCATCGAGGAAGATTAGCTCCTGGGCCACCAGCTCAGTTCGATAATGACGCTCGCAATCAGGACCTTCCCAGCAGCGGGTCTGCAAGCGACCCTCTACGTATATCTGTGAACCCCGGTGAAGCCGTTGTTTGCACAGCTCCGCCAGCCCTCCCCACGTGACGACGTGGAACCACTCTGTCTCTTCTTGACGATCTCCGTCGTTGTTGGTCCACCCTCTCACCGTCGCGACGCTGAAAGAAGCTACAGGTCGCCCACTTGCGGTGAATCGCATTTCAGGATCGCGTCCAAGATGCCCGATGATCATCACCTTGTTCAGGCCACGTGTCATTTTGGGGAGTCCTTGGGTTCGGCTACATCACCTACGCTTCTGTGGCAGCCTCTACAGTTTCCGACGATTCGTCAGCGGTCTCGGGTTCAGGTTGGGGGACCGCCACAGGTGCCGCTGCAACGGGCTCCTCGGGGGTCTCGGGAATCTGCAACTCGTCGACGCGCGTCACGAGGTGACGCAGTATACCCTCGACCAAGCGGACGTTCCGGTCAAGATCATTGACTGTCTCGGGATGAGTGGCAAACTGAACGAGGTAATAGCGTCCCTCATGCTGTCCGCCAATAGTATAAGCCAGCCGCCGCAAGCCCCAGCTCTTGAAGCTGACCACCTGCGCTTCCGCACCGTCCAAGTACCGCTGAACTCGTTGAAGGACCGCGTCTAGATCCTCCTCGCTCAGTCCAGCGTTGGCAATAAACATCAACTCGTAGTTTCGTGTTTCCAAGACGGAAATGTCTCCTTCCTATGGGATTGCCCTTGTTCATATGGAAAGGGCAGAAAGCCCGTCACCAACACACCGGGACATCATACCACAGTTCAAGTGCTTAGCAACGTCAGTTTGACGACCTGAGTCAGCCTGTAAGCCGGATTCTGTTCGCCGAGAAGCTACCTCGGCGTGGTGATCATCTATCTAGGAAGACGGTTACCCGTCCTCTCGGGCAGCCTACCCGAAGGTCGCTCCAACCCAGCCCGCCGACAAGCGGAAGACTGCGCCGGAGAGGGCACGGGTCGTGCCCCAGCCGTTGGGCTCTTCCCTCTGCTTGGCCTTGCTCCCGATGGGGGTTGCCTGGCCGCACCGGTTACCCTGTGCGCCGGTGGTCTCTTACACCACCTTTTCACCCTTACGGCCCGGGATCTCGCCCGGGTTCGCGGTATGTCTCTGTGGCCCTGTCCGCGGGTCGCCCCGCCCGGGTGTTACCCGGCATCGCACCCTTT
Organism: uncultured Chloroflexia bacterium; assembly: GCA_963775195.1. Lineage (GTDB taxonomy): Bacteria > Chloroflexota > Anaerolineae > B4-G1 > SLSP01 > PWVB01. The sequence goes on along the minus strand of CAVZIC010000005.1, from coordinate 770,156 downwards.
GGAGTCCGGACTTTCCTCACCCCCGGGACGCAGCGCGTCCTGGGGCCGCGACCACCCGGCCAACTCAGGCTCAAAACGACGTGTCTCCTGCTATCCTACCGCAAATTCAGCTTCCGTCAATCGCGAAACCCTGCGAAGGCTGGCGTGGGACTTACTCGCGCAGGTGATCGTGCAGACGCACGGTCTTTTCCGGCAAGGCCACACCCCTCGCAAGGTCCGCGACGCTACGAATCGGCAGGGCGGAGCTCCCAGAGGATGGCCTCAGGGGGCGCGAGGAAACGGGCGCGAGGCGCACCTAACCCCTCAAGTCCGAGGCCGCGAGAGACGTAGAGCGTCGTAGCGCGCTCCAGAAATCGCCCTTGCTCGTATCGTTTGCCCCAGCGCGAACTTGTCGCCATTGCCCCGTATAGGGGCAGCCGGATCTGGCCCCCGTGGGTGTGGCCACACAAGTAGAGATCGATTCCCAGGGAGGCCGCTACCGGCATCAGATCCGGCGTGTGGTAGAGCAAGATGCGCAGGCCGTTCTGCGATGTGGCTGCTGCCAGTGAACGCAGGGCGTGGCCATCACGCTCCTCGTCGTAGGTGTTTCTCACGCCCAGCAGGCAGACCTTCCGGCCCGCTGCGTCGACGGTTATGGCCTCATCCTCCAGGAAGCGGATGGGCAGTCCCTTGAAAATGCCGGGAATCACGGTGTTCACATCTACAGTGGGGCTGCCTGTGACTGCATACACACCGAGCGGCGCCTCGAACCGGGACAACAGCTCTCGCACGCCCTGCTGTGCTCGGGGATCTTGCACCGAGGAGAGGTTGAGATAGTCGCCGGTAAGCAGGACCATGTCGGGCTTTAGCTCCGTGAGCCATGCCAGGAGCCTTTGCTCCCGCAGAGACCACCCCTCGAAATGGATATCGGACAAGTGTAGCACGTGAACCGGCAGGCCGCCGGTCCAACCCGCCACGCTATAGGTCTCCTGCGTTAGCCGGACGCGAAAGGGCTCGATCCAAGTTGCGTAGATGGCTGTACCCGCGAGGACAGCGTTCGCCCCGACGGTGAGGCTCAGGCTGAGCCGGTTGGGTGCAAGGATGCCCGGAAGCCAGAAGAGCAAGCTGTGCACGAGAGCGAGTCCCAACAGAGAGGGTGTGACCGGACCCCAGGACCGTGACATTCGGGGCAGATTAGCCAGCATCGCCCAATCCACGGCCAACAACACGGCGAGCGCGATGCCCGCGGCCATCCGCAAGGTTGCCCAGGGCCAACTCGCCACGATGATGAGTGCGATCCACAGGGGCGCCAGGGCTACGGGAGGAATCCTGCCCAGCTTGCCTGTGGCAACCAGCAGGCGATGGACTAACGAACTGCTCCCGTCCTCACGGTCGGGGAGCACCTCGTCGAAGTTGAGGCGCGACTCTGGCCTGTTCACGTGGCGCCGCTACCCGTTCGAGAGACCCTCGTCCTCACCGATATGCCCGCTCTCTAGGAGGCGCTCGCTCTCGAAGAGGCGCGCGATCTCATCCCGTGCAAACCGGGGGAGTGGGCGGCTGGTCGTCCCACTGCGCAAGGAGACGCCGGGCTCTTTCCTCACCTCGCCGATGACATATCCTGCGACGCCGGCCTCCGCGAGCGCATCGATAATGGTGGACGCGGCATGGTCCGCGACCGACATCAACAGGGCCCCGGAGGCAATGATGCCCAGGGGGTCGAGCTCTAGTGCCTTGCAGATGGATAGGGTCTCGGGAAAGAAAGGCAGCGCCCTTTCATCAATGATGGCGCCAAGACCCGCTGCAGCGGTCAGTTCGTGTATGCCGGTGGCGACGCCGCCCTCCGTCGGGTCGTGCATCGCGTGTACTTCACCCGCGGAGGTGGCTGTCATCGCATCCTTTACCACGCTGAGGCCCGGAGTGTGCAGGAACGCAGCGGCATGATGGATCAGCTCCGGCGCGAGTTGGGCGCTGAGAGCGTTTCCCAACTCACGGGCCAGGATCGCCGTCCCTTCCACCGCGATACCCTTGGTCAGGATCAACGCGTCGCCTACGCGAGCGCCATCGGACCGCACAAGATCGTCCGGTGCGACCTCACCAAACATCGCACCCACGGCGATGGGGCGGTCGATACCGTGGGTGATCTCGGTGTGACCCCCTACAACACTGATGCCCAATGACTCACTCGCCGTGGTTATCTGATCGAACAGCGTCTCAACCAGATCGCGGTCGCTTTGACCCTCCGGTAGGAGGAGGGTGACGATAAACCATCGGGGCCGCGCGCCAAGACACGCGATGTCGTTAGCGTTGATGTGAACGACGTACCAACCGATCTCATCTGTCGCAAAGGTAATCGGGTCTGTCTTCGTGACCAGATAGCGGTCCCCGAAGTCGATCACGGCCGCATCCCTCCCGAGCCCGGGCCCAAAGACAACCCGTGGATCAGGGCGGGGAAGTGCACGGTCCAGGAGCCGGACCAGATCCGCCTGTGGCAGTTTGCCTATGGGATAGAAGGATGGAAGGTGTGGTCTGCTCATCGGCGGAATCCTCCAACGGGTGAGGTGCTCAATCGCCAACCAGGATCGCGATGTCGTCGATCGATGAGCCGTATGTCCAGCCTGAGGCATAGATCTCGATGGACTGAATGGCGGCTGGAACCGTCTGTTGGGCCCGCAGGAGGGGCAGCAGATCGGGGGACTCGTAGTCGTACCATACGTCCTGCGGCACCCGGATCTGTTCGGGCTTCCAATCCCGGCAGATCTGGCAGAACGGCTCGTTGTCACCCTCCATGAAGTAGAAACCTTGCAGCCATTCCCGGACGCTCCCGCTCTCCTGATCCACGTAGTAGATGCGGATCATAATGGGACACTCGGTGCCCACCGAACCGCACACAGGGAGCGTTTGGGTGCTGATCCGAACCCGGGCCCGAATACGCAGGGACTTGGCCTCACGGATATCCTGATTGATCTCCTGGCGGATCCCTGTCTCAGCGTGGCTCACGCCGGCGCGTTCAAAGGTAACGATGCGCTCCTCATCGCCTAACTGCGCTTGGAGCACAGCGCCACCGTCCTCGCTCGCGTCGAACCAATCGCGATAGACCGTCCAGCTATCATCCAGTGGTGCCTCAAAGCTGCCGTTGCGGTTGCTGAGCAGGTCGCGGGCCCCGACATAGATGTCGCCTACGCCATCTGCCGTGATCTCTGTACGTTGGAGCGGGACGAGGACTAGCGGCTCACCCGTTGCGGGATCTGTTACGGCAGCTCGTCCTGCATTCACGATGAGCGTCGTCTGCCGCTGCTCGACCTCCAGGCGGAACGCACCCTCTTCCAGACGCATGGAGCCCTGGGACGTTTCGACGTACAGTTCCGTGTCCCGACCGTTGCCGAAGACCGAGGGGTGCATATTGAGCGCTTGCGTGACCTGAATGTGGATTCGGTGCGGCAGCGCGCTGGCCGCAAACCGCGGAGTTCGGGCACTGCTCACGACAAGATCCGTCTTGCCATACAACTGAATCGCGGCAACCGGCGAGTCAGGTTGGTCGGGGTGATAGAAGAGAAGGAGCGCGTCCGCGTCACTGTCGCCCTGAATGCGGCTACGTGGTGTGACCGCCACGGACGACTCTACCACAAGGCTGGGGCTGCTACCCGGCTCTTGAAGTGTGACAGTTCCCTGTCGTCGTTGGAGCACGATGTCGAGGGGGCGGACGCTGGTGAGCACGTAACGCCGCGTCCCCAGTGGCACGCCAAGGGCCAGCGTTATACACGTAAAGAAGGAAAGCGTCAGGACAAGCCAGGCCAGGCTCTCCGTTTTTTTTAGCATCGATCAGTATCGTATATGGAAACTGCGTGAGGCGCCAGTCGCCGTACCCCAGGTCACATCGACCTTCGTGACCATACTGTGGGATGGGCCGCGGCGAATGGCCTGAATGAACTGCTTGAGCCGGTCTTCGGTACCCTCTGCACTGATCTCAACGCTGCCGTCTTCGCGATTGCGTACCCAGCCGGCAACACCAGTGCGTCGGGCGCTGACCTGCGCGAAGTACCTGAATCCTACGCCCTGAACGAGACCTTCCACAATCAGGTGGACGGCCTTGTGGTGTGTACTTTGGATAGTGGGTTCCTGCATGCGTTTTCCAGCGATTGTCTCATTCGATTGTCCCATTCTAGCTGACTCTTTTTGACAGACAAGCTATCATTGATAGGTTTTTGTCAGGCCGAGGAAGCTCGCTATACTATATGAGGAATGAGCTCACAGGACCCTCTGGTCGTGGTCAACGCCCATTTGCTTTCAGGCGATGCTTCTTATCGAAGTGCCGGGATATCTGTCTACATTCTCAGTCTGCTGCAACGCTATGCGCCAGGTGATCAGGGGTTGCGCTTTCAGGTCCTCCTGGGGCAGGGAGTTGCGCCGGAGGGTGTGACGCTGCCGATGACACATTCGGGGCCGCGCACGCTCTCGCCCTGGCGACGGATCGTCTGGGAGCAAAGCGTGCTTCCCATCGTGGCACATAGGTTGGGGGCGTCTGTTCTGCATGCCCCGGCCTTCGTGGGACCTCTTGTCGCCTCTTGCCCCCGGGTTATCACGATCCACGATCTCAGTTTTCTGCGCCATCCGCACTTCTTTAAGACCGGCAACCGACTCTACCTGAGCACCATGACCGGGACGGCGTGTCGTCGCGCCAAGGCGGTAATCGCCGTCTCGGACTTCACGGCAGAGGAAGTGGTTAGGCTGCTGAAGGTCCCCAAAGAACGCGTGTTTCGTGTCTATCACGGTGTCGCTGCGCGTTACCGTCCCCTACCGGAGGCTCAGGTCGCGGAGTTTCGCAGGCGCCTCAGCCTGCCCGACCGCTTTGTGCTCTTCCTCGGGACACTGGAACCCCGCAAAAACCTGATCCGTTTGATCCGCGCCTTCAGCCGGCAGAAGGATCCGGAGCTCCATCTGGTCTTGGCAGGCGGCCAAGGGTGGTTCTACGAGGACATTTTGGCTGAGGTGAGACGTCTTGAGCTCTCCGACCGCGTCCACCTTCCCGGGTTCGTGCCTGCTGATGAGCAGGTCCTCTGGTATAATGCCGCCCGCGCTTTTGCCTATGTGTCTCTCTACGAGGGATTCGGTATGCCGGTGCTCGAGGCGCTGGCCTGCGGCACTCCTACGATCACGTCGGACTCGACCTCGCTCCCTGAAGTCGGGGGAAATGCGGTTGTGACAGCGCCCGCCGCGGATGAGGCGGCGATTGCAGAGGCGCTGAATACCGTCTTGGTCGACGAGGGCGTGCGACAGGAGTTGCGTGAGCGTGGACTCGAACGGGCCACGAGTTTCTCCTGGGATGATGCTGCACGCAAGACACTGGATGTCTACCGGTGGGCCATAGACGGGAGTCGGCAGGCATGACTCCAAAGCGGCGTGACTATGCTCCTTGGTGGGTCATCCTGCTGGATGTGGTCATGATCAACCTCGCAATGCCAATGGCGTATCTGTTACGCTATCGCCTCCAGTGGTTCCTTGATGTTGCCTTTGACGCGCCCTATCGCGCATATCTGCTTTTCAACCTGCTCTTCTCATTTGGCGTGCCCTTGGTGCTTTGGGCCAGCAAGTCATACAGAAACTGGCGCGGACAGGTATGGCTGGAGCACGTCTTCGAGATCATCAATGCCGTCGTCATCACGCTGGTTGCTGCTCTTGCCTGGTCGTTTGTCTTCCGGCCTCTGGTATACTCGCGGCTGCTGCTCTTCGAGAGCGGCGTTTTTATGGTTGTACTCATATCGGTGGGACGCTCGATCTCGATGGCTATCCAGGCTCATCTGCGCCGGCGTGGCATTGGCGTCAAACGTGTGGTCATCGTCGGCGCCGGTGAGGTCGGGCGACGCGTTATGCGCACGGTTGTAGCGCGGGGCGATCTGGGTTACGAAATCGTGGGGTACGTCGATGACAACCCTGATAGGGGTGAGGGCAAGATTGGGCGCTTCTGTGGATTTGGCTCGGTCGATAATCTTTCACATCTCATCGACGAGTACGAGGTCGATGAGGTGATTATCACACTTCCGTGGAACTATCATCGCAGAATCCTCAGCGTTCTTCGAACGTGCGCTCGGCGTGACGTCAAAGCTCGCCTTGTACCGGACCTCTTCCAGCTGAGCTTGAGCCGCGTAGAAGTGGGAGATCTCGGAGGTCTACCCCTGATCGAAATAAAGGAAATCGCATTCAGTCACGTGGAACTGGTGTTCAAACGGATCCTCGACTTGTTCGGGGCCATTCTGTTGATGATCTTTGGGTGGCCTCTCCTATTGTTGATCGCGATCGCGATCAAGTTGGACTCACCCGGCCCCGTTTTCTTCGTCCAGGAACGTGTCGGTGAGGATGGCGTACACTTCGGTGTCTATAAGTTCCGCACGATGTGCGACGGTGCCGAGCGGCAGTTGGAGGAACTCCGGGAACTCAATGAGGCGGACGGCCCCCTTTTCAAGATGCGCGACGATCCAAGGGTGACCAGGGTCGGGCGATTCCTGCGCCAGACCAGTGCAGACGAGCTGCCCCAAGTCCTCAACGTCCTGAAGGGTGAGATGAGTCTTGTCGGTCCGCGCCCGCCGCTTCCCGACGAGGTGGCCCAGTACCAGCCGTGGCACGAGCAGCGCCTCACGGTGCCTCCCGGAATGACCGGACTATGGCAAGTGAGTGGTCGCAGCGAGTTGTCATTTGACGAGATGGTTCTGCTGGACCTATACTACATTGAGCATTGGTCCCCGTGGCTGGACCTGAGCATCTTGGTGCGAACTATACCCAAAATCCTGGCCCGTGACGGAGCTTATTGAGCGCGCTGATCCGTGCGGGCCAACACTGGACCTATTCTGGAGAGATCTATGCCTCGGTGGGAGCTATCAAGCGAGGGCCGTCAGTCGTTACTCAGATTCCTGCAAGCTCTGGTGCGAACCCCCAGCCTTTCTGGGCACGAGGGCTCCGTCGCCGCACTGATCGTGGACGAAATGCGTCGACTCGGCTACGACGACGTGCGCGTCGACGAGGCGGGCAACGTATTGGGCCGCATTGGACCGGCGCGAGGGCCAATGCTGATGTTTGACAGCCACATGGACACGGTAGAGGTCGCGGATCCCCATAGGTGGAAGGTTGATCCCTATGGGGCAGTGGTGGAGGGCGACCAGCTCTATGGGCTAGGTGCGTGTGATATGAAAGGCGGTTTGGCTGCGACCGTCTACGGTGCTGCTCAGCTTGCAGGGCGGCGGGATCTGCTCTCAGGCTCAATCCTGGTCGCGTGTGTTGGGTTGGAGGAGCCCTCCGAAGGCACGTGCACGCGGGCCTTGTTGGAGGGCAGTGGGCTCTGCCCTGACTGGGTGATCATCCCCGAACCTTCGAATCTGCAGGTCGTCCGGGCACAACGTGGACATCTGGAGATGATGTTGACCGTCAAGGGCAAGTCCGCCCACTCGTCGGCGCCTGAGCTTGGCGTGAATGCCATCTACGCCGGGGCGCGCATCCTCTTCGGCCTCGAGATCCTGGCCGGTCAGCTTATGGATGATCCTTTCTTGGGGCCTGGCGTGCTTGCCGTGACGGAGATCACGTCACACAGCGCCAGTCGCAACGCGATTCCGGATCGTTGCGATATGTTCCTCGATCGGAGGCTGACCGTTGGCGAGACTGAGGAGATGGCTCTCCTGGAGATTCAGCGTGTGATCGCCCGTGAGGGGATTGACGCCGACGTGCATGTGATCGAGCACGAGGTCACGACCCACACGGGGCAGGTGCTTCGGGCGCGGCGTGCTTCGCTGCCCTGGGCGTTGGACGAGCGCCACCCGCTCGTCCAGGCAATGCTGCAGGCCGCCCGCAATGGCGGGCTGCGACCTGGCATCACGCGTTGGTCCTTTGCCACAGAGGGGGCCTACACGGCAGCTGTGGCTGGAATCCCGACCGTGGGCTTTGGCCCCGGTGATCCGGCCATGGCTCACTGCGGCAACGAATACGTCGATCTCAAGCAAGTCTATGCGGCTGCCCAGGCGTATGCGGCGCTTGCCGAGACGCTACTGGTGACCTAGGTGGTCAGCCACGATGCCCTGAAGTTCAGCCGCGAGGTGGGCGACGCTATCACACGGGGTCAGGCCGTGGTTGCCCTCGAATCCGCTCTCATCACCCATGGATTTGCCTATCCGGCCAACGTGGCCATCGCCCGGGCCATGTCAGCGACGATTCGAGACCGGGGTGTCTGTCCGGCGACGGTCGGCATCTGGGAGGGCGCCCCTCACATTGGGCTGAGCGATGCCCAGACCGACGTGCTGGCTGCCGGGCATGCGGCTGTAAAGGTGAGCATTCGCGATTTGCCACTCGCCGAGCTGCGCGGTGCTCACGGTGGGACGACGGTGGCGGCGACTGCCTATCTGGCGCAGATGGCGGGGATCCGCGTCTTCGCCACCGGGGGTATCGGTGGCGTACACCGGGGTCATCCGGAGGATGTCTCCGCGGATCTGCCGATCCTTGCGTCAACTCCTATCGTGGTGGTGTGCGCCGGGGCAAAGTCGATCCTGGACCTGCCGCGTACGCTGGAGACTTTGGAGACGTGGGGTGTGCCCGTGATTGGATGGCGGACCGAGGAGTTTCCGGCGTTCTACAGCCGTAGATCAGGTCTTGCCGTCGATCTGACAGCAGATGGTCCGGGGGATGTGGCCAGGGTCTTCCGGTCACAGCGATCGCTCGGCTTGCCGCAGGCCGTGCTCGTCGCAGTCCCGGTTTCGGCGGACGATGAGGTGCCTGCGGATGTCGTGGAGCCCATGATAGGACGGGCCGTGGCAGAGGCCGAGGCCGCAGGTGTGACCGGCAAGGCGCTCACGCCCTTTGTCCTCGCCCGAATGGTTGAGCTCAGCGAAGCGCGAACCAGACGGGCCAACGAGAGTCTCCTGGTTCAGAATGCGCGAGTCGCCGCAGAGATCGCGGTAGCGCTCGCCGAAGTCTGATCGGCCGTGGCCCTTGCCAAACGTCGTCGTTACGCCTGAGGCTGTCAGCATAGATGGTAAGCCCGCCTTGATTCAGGCGGGCGTCTTGGACTACTTCCGTCTTCCTCATCCAGATCTGTGGCGTCCCGTGCTGGATCGCATCCGCATGGCGGGGTTCAACGCCAGTTGTGGTTCCTATCCCCTGGGCCTACCATAGCCCGGACGTGGGTTTCCATGATTTCACCGGTCCTCGCGACCTCCCACATCTCTTCGAAGAGGTCGAGGAGGCCGGCCTTTGGCTCATCCCCCACGTCGGTCCGTGGGTCGGATCGACGCTCGATGGCGGAGGGATCCCCGCCTGGATCTACCGTTTGCCGAGCACGCGGGGGGTGTGCGGGGCCCGGCTGCCCGACGAGCTTCCGCCGGCGCTTGTACGACACCTGACCGACTGGTGGGACCAACTTGTCCCGCTCCTGCGGAGTCGCTCCAATCTCATCGCCACGATCGTGGATCCCGGCATCTGCAGCAATGGTCGATCGTTAGGCTCCTGGATCGGGCCACTTCTGGACCTCCTTCGCGAGCGTGGAATCGGCGTGCCCTGTGTCGTGCCCGAAACGGCATCACAGGCGTGGGGCAAGGATTTGCTACCACTCGTGCGAATCCGGATGGAACCGGATCCTCCGGGCGACGTCCCTCTCGACGCTCGCGGGGTCGCCCTGATGGATGTGACCGGTGATTCGCTCGGGGCGGGTGGCCAACGGACACAGGCCCCCAACGGCACCGGTGCTACCGATCTGCGATTGGCACTCGCGACCCCGTTTGCCCACGGGATGGCGATCTCCGCGCTTGCGCCGGCCCACGCCGGTGTACGTTGGGGATGGTGGGGCATCGCCGGTTCGCCGGCGACCTCGGCCGGCGGACCGCTCGTCGGTGAGGGCGGGGCACTGGGGGAAGCCTACTACGGGGCTCGCCGTATCGCGCTGTCGCTTGAGACGATGGGCACCGTCCTCGCCGATTCCGGGCCTGCCTATGACGTGCACGCCACACCCGACGGACACCTGATTGGCGCGCGCAGCGGTCCCGACGGGGCGGTCGCGTTCCTCGACGGCGGTCACGGCGAAGCGTACGTCGCTCTGTCGCTGGGCGCTGGCGACGATGCGGTCGTTGTGGAAGATATACCTATGCGGGCGGGCTCGTCGGCGGTCCTGCCACTGAATTGGCGGCTGGTTGAGAGCCGCCTGATCAGCACGAGCCTCGAGCCTGTACTGCACACCCTCGTGGCCGGACGTGAGCTGCTCGTGCTCCAGAATGATGAGGGCGGCGAGGTACTTCTGCCGCCGAACTTTCGCCCTCGGCACCGCCGAGGCGGTGCCTACGTCGAGCGGCTGGAGGGTGGGCTTCTGGTCCACTTCGATCCCGGTAGGCTCGGGTCGGTCGTACTGGATGGGGATCAAGGCTCCCTGCAATTGCTGGCCCTCGATCCGCGTCTTGCAGCACGGACCTGGCCGATGGACGACATGTGGCGCAAGACGCCCTTCTGCCCGGCAGCCTGGGCTGCGACCGCCGATGAGCCGGCCCGTGGTGTTGTCATCGGTCCTGACTTCGTGTTGCCGCGGCGGGATGGTTCCTATCGGTTTCTCGCGGCGCGCAGAGGGTTCGGGTACCGGTGGGGGCCATGGCGTGGCAGCGACCCGCACACGTGGCTGGCGCCTATCAACTGGCCGGCTCCCGAACCGGTGAGGTTCCCAGCGCTGAGTTGGGAGTCCCGGCCCGGCGCGCCGGAGGCCCTCCCCGGCTATGATGATCTGGAATGGCGCACGATCGTGTCCGGAGAGGCGCTTGCTATGGAACGACAGGGGATTGACTATGGCTTCGCCTGGTACCGTGCGCATTTCGAGGGCACGCCTGTCGCCGTGACCCTGGCGTGTCGTCACGCCTGCGATCTTTTTCTAAACGGCGCCCATATCGCTGCGCTCAGTCCTCCGCCCGAGTTGGGACCGGCGATACCCAAGACACTGCCCCTACCGTCGCGACACTTGTTGCCCCAAAATGTCCTGTCGATTCTCGTCGAGAACCAAGGCAGGGCGATGCCCTGGGACGCTGCTTCCGAACCCCACGGTCTCATCTCGTGTCATCTCCACGGGGAGCCGGTGTCGCGGTGGTGTGTGCGCGCCGGGTTGTCAGGAGAGCTCCGGATGCAGGGGTTCTACGGATTTGCCGATTGGGATCTGGTCGGCGAGGGGGGAGCCCCGGACATCACGTGGCACCGCAGTCGTTTCGATCTCTTCGTGCCGCGCGATACCGAGGTGCCCGTCTATCTCGTGCTGGATCGGACGCCGGCAAAGTGTTACGTATACCTCAACGGGATGTTGATCGGGCGGACGGGACATTCCCAAGAGCCTCTGCACAGGTTCTGGTTGCCCGACGGCGTGCTGCACCGCACCGGACCTAACGAATTGCTCATCGCCCAATGGACCCGGGGGGCGAAGCCTGGCCTCGGGGCAGCACGGTTGGAGGGGGGGGCGCCGCTGGCGCAGCTTTCCGAGAAGACGGCTGGCGTGTAGCCAACAGACCTCCGCAGGGCTTCCGAAGCCTTGCGAAGGTCTGTGTATCTGCGGTGTGTGTCTGAGGTGCTAGTCGTCGAACACAGGTGTGCTCAAGTAGCGCTCGCCGGTGTCCGGCAGAACGACCACCACCGTCTTCGTGGGTCCCAGGCGCTCCGCCACGTTCAAAGCCCCAGCCGTCGCCGCACCGGATGAGATGCCAACCAGCAGCCCTTCCTCTCTTGCGAGCCGCCGGGTCATTGCCATCGCGTCTTTGCTTGTGACCTGAAGGACCTCGTCGACGAAGTCCATGTCGAGGACCGCGGGCTTGAATCCGGCCCCGATGCCTTGAATGCTGTGGCTTCCGGGCTGCCCGCCACTGAGAACCGGCGAGCCCGCGGGCTCCACCGCGTACATCCTCACGTGGGGAGCTTCCTCTCTCATCCGCCGCCCGACCCCCGTGATGGTGCCGCCGGTGCCCACGCCGGCGACGAAGGCGTCGAGGTTCGGCACCTGCGCGAGGATTTCCGCGCCGGTCGTCGTATAGTGGACCCAGGGATTCGCTGGGTTCTCGAACTGGTTGGGCATGAAGGCATCGACGCGATCGCGCACGATCTCCTCTGCTTTGGCGATGGCGGCCTTCATCCCCCCTTCGCCTGGCGTCAAGACGAGATCGGCGCCATAGGCCTTGAAGAGCTTGCGTCGCTCGATGCTCAGTGAGTCGGGCATCACCAGAATCAGGCGATAGCCCTTATATGCTGCGACGATGGCCAGGCCGATCCCGGTGTTGCCGCTTGTCGGCTCCACGATCAGCCCCCCGGGCTTCAGCTTTCCGTCACGTTCCGCAGCCTCGATCATAGAGAGGCCAATGCGCTCCTTGACACACCCGCCGGGGTTCTGCCGCTCCAGTTTTGCCCAAATCGTCGCCATATCCGGTGAAACGATCCTCGACAACCGGACAACCGGCGTCCTTCCGATGAGATCCAGAACGCTGTCGGCTACCGCACCGTGAAAATCCCGAGGCTTCAGGCCCATGTCGTCACCTCCTTCTCGATCACGCGGTCACGCTCCGTTCGCTCCTCGAGCTCGCGGACCTGGGCCTCAAGCCCCTCAATCCGGTCGGCCATCTGCTGCAGTCGCTGGGCCACGAGATCCGGTAGTTCCTCGTGATGAAGGTCCGGCTTGCGGGGACACGCCACGCCGTTTATCCGGACCACCTTGCCCGGGACACCCACGACCGTGGCGAACGGGGGCACTTCCTTGACCACGACTGCGCCCGACCCGATCTTGGCATTGTCACCGATCTTTATGGGTCCCAGCACAACGGCGTTGGACCCCACGATGACCCCGTTGCCCAGGGTCGGGTGACGCTTCTTGTGTTCCAGCGAGACGCCGCCGAGCACCACACCCTTGTACATGAGGACGTCGTCACCGATCTCGGTCGTCTCTCCGATCACGACGCCCATGCCGTGATCGATGAAGAACCGCCGCCCGATCGTGGCACCTGGATGGATCTCGATGCCGGTTAGCCAGCGCATCATGTGGGACAGCAAGCGGGCCGGGAAGAGTGCCCCGTGCATCCACAGCCAGTGGGCTACACGATGGCCCCAGATGGCGTGAAGTCCTGGATAACTGGTTAGCACCTCGATCACACTACGGGCCGCAGGGTCCTTGTCAAAGACGGTTCTGATATCTTCGCGGGCACGTTGCCATATATTCGGGTGTGCGAGGGTCTGTTCCTCGGGGGCGAGACATGAGCACTCGCCACAACACTCGCCGCATTTAGGGCACGGCCCTTCCAGACATTCCTGCGCTATATGCATCGTCATAATATCTTGCCTCTTCTGTTGGTGGACGCTGAGTTTACTTCACCAACATCTACCTTATTCTACCTGAAGATGGGTGCTCTGTCAAAGAATTCCTCGGCGAGTCCGTAACGGGTCTGCCCCTGATCTGAAACGTAATCTTGATGCCAACGGACTTGTCAATCAACCTGCTTTGAGTATGATTGAAGGAAGAGTATGATGTGCAATCCGGTCGGTGGAAGCTTCGGTGGGTTCCGGGGCCTCGGCGCGGATAGCGTCCTGGTTGCAGCTCTGGTATCTCGCCCTCAACAGCGCAGTACCGTGTGACTTCTGTGTATGACCTGATCCCAAAAAGAGTTGCTAAGCTATGATTGAGATCGTTCGAAAGCCGGGCCCCTTTTCCCTGGAGTTCCCCTGGTGGATTCCAAGCTTGGTCCTCTTGCTGGCCTATCTCTCGCTGTTCGGCCTGGTCGTCTGGCACCGACGCAACGATTTCCGAAAGTTGACTGCCAGACAGTGGGTCATCTTCGGTGTTCTATTGGTCCTGATTCCTCCGATGCATCGCTTTCTGGCGGTCACCTGGACCCAGCAGGTCGTGATCCCCCCTGGCCCGATGAGTGTGCTGCCGTTCAGCTCTGCGATCTCGCTGCCTGGGATTGCCCTGATCGGTGCGGTAGCTTACGTGTTCGGCCCCGGACCCGGTCTCCTCGCGGGACTTGTTGGGGGATTGACCTGGGCTCGCTACACCCCGATGGTGCTCACGGATGTGCTGGCCCTGTCGATGTGGGGCTATATCGTGGGCGCGCTGCTCTACCAGCATTTTCGGGGTGACGTCTTCGACATTTTGCGTCAGCCGTTGGCTGCCGTGACTATGGCATCCTTCACGACCGTATTGCTCCTCTCGGTCAGCCGTCTGGCGGCGAGCCGATTGGCAGATGGACTGCGGATCATCGATTACGTGGTGGTGCTCTGGCGCAACGACCTACCCCTGTGGCTTTTCACGGGTGCCGGCCTTGGCGTTATCATGCAGGCCGTCTCACTGAATCCCAGGTGGCGACTGCCCCGGCAGGGAGACACTCCCTCCTTCTATAGCCGGTCGCTGAGTGCCCAATTTATGGTCTTCAGCGTCCCGCTGGTGATCCTGAGCATGCTCTTCTCGGTCTTTGCGGTAACCAACCGCAGTGTGACTCTGGCGCGCGAACAGTCGTTGCAGGAGATGCGTCGCAGTGCTACGACGGCCGGCAAGAGCATCCAGCAGTTTTATATCACCGGCAGGAATCTGGTGGAGGCCTTCGCAGAGGAGCCCAAGCTGCTGAGTACGGATCCTCAGGAGCAGGTGGAGACGCTCAACATCGCTCTGCGAGTTGTCCCGTTCTTCCAGGAACTCTTGCTCGTCCGTGAGACCGGCGGCGACTTTGTCGTTGTCTCGGCGACGTCGCTGGGTACGGTCAATGCTGAGCTCACAGCCGATGAGGTGGCTGCCCTGGAGACGCTGCGGACGCTGGGTGCCGGCATCGAGGAGACGCGGATTACCCAGCGCTCCACCACGAGCGCCGCCATCGCAAACGGATACAGCGTGCTGGGCACCGTGTACCCCGAAGATGCCCCGGAGCCGGTGAACCCGGAGTGGTTCCTGATCGGACGCGCGCTCTTCGACGTTCACCCGGAGATTCAGGCGGCGCTTGCGGCCCTCCAGAAGCAGCACGAGGCCGACAACGGCGCGGTGGTCTCTGAGTATAGTGGCTTTATCGTCGACGATTCGGGCTGGATTGTGGCGCATCCGGACGAGAGTCAGCTGCATACGGTGCGCACGATCGACAGCGCTTCCGGGCAGGGCGTGGTCAGCGATGGAGCCGGCACGGTTTTCGAAACGCTCACGCCCGAGGGCGAGCACGTTCTGGTCTACGTCTACCAGGTGGCGACGATCCCGCTGAGGGTGGTCCTTGAACTTCCCTATGTCACGGTGCTGGAAACCGCTCGGAAGACCGCAGGCTCACTACTCATCGTCCAGCTAACCTTCGGAATCCTGCTCAGCGTGGCCATTCCCGTGCTCTCCTCGCGGATCACTCGCCCGCTCAACTCCCTCTCCCAGGCCGCGAACCAGATTGCCGGCGGCAATCTCAGGGAAGCGGTCGACATTGCGGGTGAGGACGAAGTGGCGGAGTTGGGGGATGCATTCGACCAGATGCGAGTGCGCCTTCAAGAACGCCTGGGCGATCTCTCCTTGCTGCTGGATATTGCGCAGAAAGTCTCTGCCAGCCTTGATCTGGAGCGCGGCATTGTCCCGATCCTCGAGGGTACGGTCGTCGAGACGAAGGGATCCATCGCACGCTTCATTGCGCTTCGCGACAACGGCAAGCAGGGGCAGATCTACTCTGTGGGTGAGGTCACCGGTGACTTCAGCAGGCTGGATCGGCTGTTGACCTCGGCGCTGCTCAGGCGCAAGGAGCCCCTGATCATCCCGGATCTGGACCTGGCGCAGCAGCACATTCAGGTCGACCAACTCAAGAGTGTAGCTGCCTTCCCGGTACGCATCCAGGACAACACCGCAGGCGTGCTCTGGGTGGGGGTTGATCGGCTGAATGTATTTGACGAAGCGCGGGTGAACTTCCTCTCGACGCTGGCAAGCCAAGCGGCCGTCTTGATCGAGAACTCTCGGCTGTTCCAGACGGCCGAGGGCGGGCGTCAGCGACTGGCTGCTATCCTGGCCAGCACCAGGGACGCGATTCTCGTCGTGGATGCCGAGGGCCGGCTGCTGTTGACGAATCCCGCTGCCCAGCGTCTGCTCGGGGTCGATCGTGCCTCGGTGGGGCGGTCGATGTCGGAGCTGGGATTGCCCCAGCCTCTGATGGATGCCCTGGCCGAGCAGACGACCACTGCACGACGGATGCGTCGCTACCAGCTTGCGTTGCCGCGGAGTATGCGCTCGTCGGTGGCGGGCAACGACACTGACGAACCCGTGCCTTCGGTCGAAGTCCCCCTGGAGGATGGGCGTACCTTCTCCGCCAGTGTCGCGTCGATCAAGAGCAACGAGGGCGTGACGGTGGGCGTCGTCGTCATCATGCGAGACGTCACACACTTCAAAGAACTCAACGAGATGAAGTCCGAGTTCGTGGCGACCGTTTCCCATGACCTGCGAGCGCCCCTCACATTTATGCGTGGCTATACCACGATGCTCTCCATGGTCGGCGACCTCAACGACCGCCAACGCGATTACATGCAGCGCATCCTGGAAGGCATCGAGCAGATGAACGGCCTGGTCGGCGACCTGCTCGATCTGCGCCGTGTCGAGTCGGACATCGGCATCCGCCAGGAGCCGTGCCGGCTTGGGCTGATCATGGTTGAGGCGGTCGAAGCCATGCGGGCGCGGGCCAGCGCCAAAGATGTCGACCTGCGACTGGAGCCGTCGGAGGGATCGCCCACAGTCATTGGCGACCGCACCCTGCTCCGTCAATCGATCAGCAACCTCGTCGACAATGCCATCAAGTACACCCCCTCAGGTGGAGAGGTGAATGTTGGGCTGGATATCACCGAGGACACGGCTACCGTGCGCGTTTCCGACACAGGCATCGGCATCGCGCCGGGCGACCAGGTCCGCCTATTCGAGAAGTTCTACCGCATCAAGCGGCGCGAGACGGGCAATGTTCAGGGCACCGGCCTGGGGCTAGCACTGGTGAAGTCCATTGTGGAACGTCATGGGGGCCGGGTCTGGGTCGAGAGTGTCCTCAACAAGGGAAGCGTTTTCGCTATTCAGCTCCCCTTGCCGCCTGAAGACGCTGCGGAGACACGGATCTAGCCGCCGGCAACTTTTGCAGGGTTCGGACCAAGCCTCGCGAAGAAGGCGCTTCACCGCACGCAGGCGTCGACAAAAGCCGGCACGACGACCACCCGACGAAGCTAGGCGCTACCGCAGCCTAGGGGCTGCAGGTGCCGCAGGGCACATACCCTTCTGCCAGCGCAGCCTCACGATGCTCGAAGACCAAGCGATGCTCCTGGCGGATTTGCCTTGCCCAGCGGCAGGCGGGAACGTGGAACTTGTCGCTCTCAGTGCTGCCGACATAGAATGGTATGCTCTCGGTGACAGGCACTATCGCGGGGAACTCGGAGACGAGGGTGATGCGAATGGGCTCGGTGGGCGTCGCCGCATCGTCCGAGGGTCCGGACCCGGAGGGGTGGCTGTGTGTCAGCGCCCTTCGTCCCAGGTAAAGCCATATGGCCGGCAGAGCCACGCCAACCCCCACCAAAGCGAAGGCGATAGCCTTCATTGCCCGGCGGGTAAAGCTCGCCCCGCAGGCTAACTCCTCCGGTACCGGGGTGTTATGGCTCGTGTCCTCTCTGGACTGCATAGCTCGACCTCCTGATGATCTGGGAAAGCTGCCTCCAAACGAGCTGAGGCTCAACCTCGTTCAGAGCGCCTGCGGCGTGAGCCTCCGACGATAGCCACAAGGGGCGAGCTAGGGGGGAGCGAAGTTCGGGGCAGGAGAGGCGATGGCTGTCTCGCGTTGACGCGGGCAATGATCGATCGCCAGCCGGCGCATCTCCAGGAGGTTGTCCTGTTTTTGGGCCCATCGCTGTCGCCTGGCTGTCGCCGTGAAATAGTGATGCTGCTGGAGGAACTTCACCTGGGCGGGATACCAGACCTCATCCGGCGTGACGCTGCCCAGTGCAGCCAGTTCGGCCCTCAGTGCCTCATTGCGTTCGAAGAAGTCAACTCGTCCAAGAACGTCCAGATCCGCATCCGCTACGATTTGCTGGAGCGGATCGGAGGCCGACTGAGGAATGCGCGTCGCGAGGATGATGTCGGCGATGATGCGCACCTGCGCTTGGCTGTAGCCAAAGTAAGGGAGAATCTTCGATGCGATGTCAGCACTGGCTTGCTCGTGCCCCTGGACCTGTCGAATGAACCCTATGTCGTGGTAGTATGCCGCTGTCACGATGAGGATCTGCGCCTGTTGGGATTGCCCCTCGTGCACGGCGAGCCACTGTGCGCGCTCGGCAACCTCATCGCGGGTATGCCACAGAGAGTGGTAGAGGAGAGTGGGGGACAGGTCTTGCTCTAAGCGTTCTATTGCGTACGCTTTGGCATGCTCACACTCCGGCAAACCTGCGGTTCGCTGCGCCATCGATAACTCTATATCAACCCTGGTTCCGTTGACTGGATAACCGTTTCCAAACCTCATATAGTATACCACAGTCCGTGTGCCGAAGGATGCATCCGGACGTGACGGGTATGTTTCATTTCAGGGGCAGGCTGCCCTGCTGTAGGAATTGAAGGATGGCAGCTCGTCCCTGAAATGAAACGCACCTGTTCCACCGGTCGCATTGCGCAATTCCTGTATGGGCTTATACTCACTGTAAGCGGCATTTACTTGTGAGAAGCTTCTTCATGCCTGATATTGCGGAACGAACCGATCGGGGCTACCTAACCTATCTGCGTCGGCTCCTGGTGCAACGATTCACCATCAGCGAGTTGCGGACGCTTTGCTTCGACCTGGAAATCGATGCAGAGACCTTGCCCGGCGGTGCGAACAAACTCGACCTCGCCAGGGGCATCGTCGACTACCTTGAGAAACGGCAGCGCATCGCCGAGCTGGTTGCTTACCTTCCCCAGATTCGGGACGATCTCCAACTCAAGCCGATCCCACCATCCGTTGGCCTGCGTGAGGACGGGACTGCGCCCAGTGCGCTGGCGGTACCCGGCGAGGCGTCGCCGGTGCCCCATCCCATTCTGGATCCTTACCCAGTCTGGTCATACGCGCTGTCGGGACAGCCGATGGCGGCACCGGTAGTTCTGGGTGATGTGTGTCTTGTCGCGTCCCAAGAGTCAGGGCGTGGATCGCCAGGCGGCGTCCTGCGAGCCCTCAGTGTGGCCTCGGGTGCAGTGGTATGGGAGCAGCGTTTTCCCAACGCAATTGTCGGCGGGTTGGTCCGCACCGACAGTCATCGTGCGTTGGTCAGCCTCCCAAGCCTGGGGCGACTGCCGGGTGAGAGTGCGCTGATTGCCGTGGATGGCTCCGGCGAGATTCTGTGGAGTGCCGAGCTCGAGGTACACCAGATTTCCGCGCCGGCCGTGTTGGGCAGCATTGCAGCGGTGACCGGGAACAGCCGCTCAGTACTTATCCTGGATGCGAGAACCGGTGAGCAGCTTGTGGGGGTATCCTTGCCGGTCGAAGTCGCGTTGTCGGCTCCCGCGTGTGATGCATCGGCGATCTACATTCCCTGTCGGGCTCCCTCCCTGGTGGCCTTGTCTCTGGATGGCGTTGTCAAGTGGCGCTACGAAGTCGAAGGTGTATTGTCCGGGGTGCAGATCAGCCAGACACCGCTTGTGATTGGGGAGGCTGTCGTTGCGGTCCTCAGTTCAGGGGTCGTCATGGCACTGGCGCGCCAGGATGGTCGACTGGTGTGGGAGTCGCACGTCGGGCCGCGCGGCAAGCGACTGACCACACCCGTGACCGATGGCCGCTGGTTGTACGTCGGCGCGCAAGATGGCGTATACGCATTAAGTCCTGAGGATGGTGCGCTTCAATGGGTTTTCCATACCGGGGCCTACGTCACTGCTGCACCCGTTGTGGCCGGCAACCTCCTATGCGTCGCGGGCAACGACCGCCACCTCCACGGCATCGATCTCCATACCGGATCGCTCCTCTGGCAGCACGCCATGACCCAGGAGACAAAGACCTCTCCGGCGTTGACAGAGGGTGACGCTGAGGGACCGTACGCTATCGTGGTAGACTGCACCGGTGAGGTGACCGGCTTGACCTATCCGGTTTCGGCCGCGGATCATGAGAGCGCCGGGCGGTGGTCAAAGGCTGCCCGGACCTGGGAAGCTCAGAACAACCCACGCCGTGCGGCTGAAGCATGGTGTCGCCACGCCGAAACACTGGGAGAGGATGAAGCCACCGCCGATGTACGAGCACAGGCCTGGGCAGTGGCGGCGCATCTCTTTGACTCAGTGTCGGCCATCGAGAAGGCTGCCGAGGCACGCCGGCGTTACGCACAGGTATTCGGATTGCCGTTGATTGTGGTGGACGCACAGCATGGGGGCCTGGTCCTCGATGCGTGGTCCCGCCTGCGACTTGTGATTCGCAACGGCGGATATGGTTTGGCCCGCAACCTGGTGATCCGCGTCGCCGGCGAGCAGTTCGAGGGGCAAATAGCAGAGACACAGACGTTGGCTGCGCTTCCTGGCGGGCAGAGTGAGGAGCAGATGCTCGACGTCAAGCCGCTGGCACACGGCGACTCTGTCCCTCTGCGGTTCCAGATTGATTACCTCGACCGCAGCGGCGAACCTCACCGTCGTGAGGAGACGATCCACCTCCCGGTTGCGAAAGAGACGGCTAAGCGGGTGCCGGGCACCCTACGGATCCTCTCAGAGAGCGGCGGGGCCATGGGGTGGGCCGCCTCCTCTTTGGTCGTGCCCACCGTCGATCTGGAGATACGGATCGGGTATGGAACCCGTGACTACAGTGTAGAGGTCACGCTCAACGGCGGTCAGGTCTTCTCCGGCGGCCAGCTATCGCGTACTATCATTGATTGGTCCCCAACAGGTGATCTTGTCGCGGATGGCCACTACCTTTTCGAGGGCCTCTTCCGAAATGGTGCGGTGCGGAAGGCGTGGCACGTTGCGCGTGGACTGGCTCAGCAACAGGGCGCGCTGCGGCGGATCCGCCTGCGTATCGATGACGACGTCTCGGAACTCCAACGTCTTCCCTGGGAACTGCTCCACGATGACGAGGTGATGTTGTCTGCGTGCGAGGCGACGCCCTTTTCTCGCTATCTGTCTGTCGAGAAGCCTCTTGGGGCGCCGACGGTGGATCGGCCTATCCGCGTGCTTGCTGCTATTGCTAATCCTAGCGATCTCGCGGACCGGTATGATCTGCCGCCTCTCGACGTGAAGATGGAGAAGTACCTACTGGCGAGGGCATTTGCGGGCATCGACCCGGACCAGATACGGCTCGACTTTCTGCCGCCGCCGATCACGCTTGAGACCCTCAGTCGCGCGATGATCGAGGGGTATCACTGGCTACACCTTGTGGGGCACGGTCGATTCAACGCCCGGCAAGAGCGGATGGATCTTCTGTTGGAGGATGCCCGCGGCAACACCCGTGCCATTGCCGGGCATTTGCTCTGCCGCATGTTGGCGCACCAGGGGGGACAGCCTCAGCTAGTCTACCTGTCGGTCTGCCAGAGCGCTATCGGCCCTGACGGTCACGCACTGGCGGGACTCGCCGCCAATCTGGTCGAGGCCGGGGTCCCGGCGGTCGTCGCGATGCGCAACCGTGTCCAGATGCGCTCTGCCCAGCGCATCGTCCAAGCCTTCTATGACGGCCTGGCCCGCCACGGTATGGCGGATCGTGCGCTCAATCAGGCGCGCGACGCGCTTCTCAGCGCCGACCTCCCCGGGGTCGAGAGCCCGGTCCTGTTCATGCGCCTTCCCTCAGGCAAGCTCTGGGAAGTCGAGTGAGCCTGTTCCTCCTTGCTTGTCAGTATTCTGTCCTATGATAGAATGCGAATTGTTCGCGCCATCAGATATATGTTTGGCTCTCCCACATTGCCCCAGCCTATGTTCATCGCGGGATACGTGCCCGCGTGGCATCGTGGGATGCTGACAGCTCAGTCTGCTTGGATGGTTCCCGCCTCAGCAGACAATCCCAACCGGAGGTATGAATGAGCGACGAATACCAACCAAACGAAGTCGTCGAATCGCAGCCAGAACCCGAGATGATGCCGGCGAGGTCGACCGTGGGCGAGCCGTCGCCGGACGGGACGTCCGCGGATCCTGGAGCCGGGGTCGACGCGACCACGACCCGACTCGAAGCCGAACCCGAAAAATCTGCGGACGCGGAACTCGCCCCGCCTCCTCCGCTCACATCTGTGCAGTCTGCGGACGGGAGAGATGATGGATCTCCGGTCGCAGCGGGGAAGACCGAGGCATTGCGCGAGGTGGCCTTCGCCGTCACGCCCTCGAGAGAACCCACGGTCGCGGTTGCTCCGGATCCCGCGCCAGCCTCTACCCTGGTGAGTATCGCGGAGCTGGAGACTGCTCGTCGTCCCAAGCGAGAGACTGACGGTGCCGGCTTGTCAGGAGCCAGGTCCTTCCTGAAGGAACGATGGTGGGTTATTGCGGGTGTCGTCGCCCTGCTTGTCGTCGTGTTCCTATTCCTGCCCCCGGTCTCGCTTGGCGCACGGTTGGGTGGGGGCGGCTATACCGTTCTGGACGATGCGACGACGTCAGTGGCGCATCCCGACGGTCTGACGGTCTCGCGAGCAGGCGATGCCACCGGGCGGCTTCGGATCAAGCTCGGTTCGGTGCCGCGTGCGGATTTCGTGGCCGGTTCGGTGCCCGATGCGCTGAGTGGCGCCGTCGCGGCAGTGCCGGACTACCTGGAACCCAAGGGCCCTTACTATACGATCGATGTCAAGGCGAAGGATCCGGTAGGCGGGACCATGACAGTAGTGATCCCGAACGAGTCGGAGCCGTGGGACACACTTGATCTCTACGCGTGGGACGGCGGGGCATGGCAGTGGCTGCCCACGCAACTCGATCGAGACGCGGAGGTGTTGGTCTCTCAGGTCGATGTGCTTCCTGCATCGGTCATCGTGATGCAAAGCACGTCGAGTGCACAGCACATCGTGACAGAGGTGAACACATGGCCCGCGGATGGGCTGGACTCCGTGATCACGGAGGTCGACGTGCCGGGCGTTCTCATCGGGACGATGGGCGGCACGACAGGCAGTACCGATGCACTTCCTGCTGCTTCGGCGGGTGGTGATACGCTCGTGGTACCGACGGTGCGCAACTGGCTGCCGGGGCGTGAGGCCAATTGGGAGCTGGTGAGCGATATGGTCTCGTTGGATACGGACAGGTCCGCCCACGTTGCCAACTTGGTGAAGCTTGCCCAGGATGGTGGTTACCCAGGCGTCGTCGTGGATTACCAGCAGGTACAGCCCCAGGACCGCGCGGCCTATAGTGAGTTTGTCCGTGAGTTGGGCCTTGCGTTTGGGGATGCTGGGCTCGGCTTGGCTGTGGTGGTGGACGCGCCTCAGTCGGCAGCCGACGGGACGTGGGACACGGGTGGCTACGATTGGGCTTCCCTGGGGGCCGCCGCTGACCAACTCCGCGTCGTGATGCCCCTCGCGCCCTCGGCCTACACGCCGGGTGGCGACGTAGAGCGCCTTATCGCCTGGGCTGTGACGCAGGTTGACCGGCACAAGCTCGTACCGATCTACTCGACACTCTCTTCCGACGGAGACCAGACCCTGTCACTTGACGCTGTGCTGGCCTCGCTTGGGGAGATCCAGGCACAGCAGGTGATGACGGAGAGCGTGGTGCCGGGCACGAAGGTAAGTCTCACTCTGGGGGACGGTGCCGAGGTCGACAATGACGCTGCGACTCAGGCAACGCAGGTGGTAATCGGTACCCAGCACTACTGGCTGGGCACGCCCCAATGGCTGCTTGCGCGTATGGCTTTCTCGACGCGCTACGAACTCGGGGGCGCTGTGCTGCGAGATCTACTTGATCCAGGGAACATCGCGGGGCTAATCCCGGCACTCTCCTCTCTCCAGGGCGTCGGCAGCGGCACTGCCTTTGGCTTGCCTGAAGTCACGTGGCAGGTCGCGGGGCCGACAGGGCAGCCGACCCAGGTCACGACCCCGTTGAACCAACCCGATTATGTGTGGACGGCTCCCGAGGTCACGGGGACCTATCGAATTGCCGCGACCGTTGGGAGCCTCGATAGGGGCTCGCTGCAGATCCTTGTGTCTGCGCCGGCACCGGTGATTACGGATACGGTGGCAGAAGGCGATGTCGGCGCCGATAGCGAGACGCCGGTCGATGCTGGGACTGAGACCTCGACTGAGGTCGACGCAACTCTCAAGGCTAGCTACGTATCCGACGTATCGGTTCCCGATAACACGCACTTCGAGAAGGGTGAGGCATTCACCAAGACCTGGCGCATGAGGAACTCGGGCACCACCGATTGGCCCGAGGAAACCGTGCTGGTATTCGCCAGCGGCGATGAGCTGAGTACTGAGACCGAAATCGCGGTCGGGGTCGTGAAGAGTGGTGAAGATGTCGACATCAGTGTTGACATGACAGCCCCGGACGGGGACGGCAGCTATAAGAGTGTTTGGGAACTACGCGCAGCAGGCAAGACAATCCAGGGTGGCTCCGCATACGTCTTGATCCAGGTCGGTGAGGCCCCAGTGACGCCGCCGCCCGCTGCGGCACAGCCCGTCGTCGCCCCACAGCCCGTCGCCGGCGGATCATTTGAGCTGGGTGGACATATCCGCGACCTGGGGATGCCGTATGCCGACAAGATGCACTATGCCGGCATGACCTGGGTCAAGATCCAGGTTCACTATGGCGAGGGCGCAGCGGGTATCATCAATGCCGCACACGCCGCCGGCTTCAAGATCCAGTTGAGCGCCATCGGCGGAGCTGCGATGAGCGCGCAAGCAGGCTTTGAGGATAAGTTCGCTGCGTGGACTGCCGGTCTGGCTGCAGCGGGTGCCGACGCCGTCGAGGTCTGGAACGAACCCAATATCGACCGTGAATGGCAGATTGGGATGATCAGCCCGCAAGCCTATACTCAACTCCTCTGCAAGTCGTACAACGCGATCAAGGGTGCCAACGGCGGCACGGCGGTCATCAGTGCCGCTCCCGCCCCCACCGGTTGGTTTGGTGGATGCGGCCCCAACGGTTGTGACGACCAGCCCTGGATGGAGGGACTCTACGCCGCCGGTGCGGCTAATTGTATGGACTTCATTGGCGCGCACCACAATGCGGGCGCCACGTCGCCTTCGGCGACCATCGGCCATCCCGCCAATCCCACGGATACCCATCACTCCTGGTTCTTCCTACCGCAGACCCGGCTCTACTACAATATCTTCCACGGGACCCGTCAGCTCTTCTATACCGAGATGGGATACGCCTCGCAGGAGGGGGTGCCGACGTTCTCCGATCAATTCGCCTGGGCTCGCGGCACGGACAACTCCGAGCAGGCCGCGTGGCTCGCCGAGGCGGTGCAGTTGAGCGTGAACACAGGGATGGTGCGGACCATCATTGTATGGAATATGGACTTCGTACGGTATGGCACCGATCCCCAGGATGGATTTGCCATTATCCGCCCAGGCGGCGGGTGTCCGGCTTGCGAAACTCTTCACAACGTACTTGGGACCCGCTAGCTTCGTCGACTGACTGCTCCCGGTGCAACTCCAACCAACCTGCCTGCGGGGAAACCTCGCAGGCAGGTTTTTGTCAGGCAGGCCACATATGGCGGAGGGATTGACTTTGGGCGCTCGTCAAGTAACATGGACTCACTATGTTCTATGATCAGGTAAAGATTCACGTTGTGGCTGGACACGGCGGCAAAGGTGCCGTCGCTTTTCGGCGTGAGAAGTTCATCCCGTTTGGCGGCCCCTCAGGCGGTGATGGTGGGCGCGGTGGGGATGTGGTCTTCTTCGTCAATCCGCATCTCAACACCCTCTATCACTTTGCCCATCAGAAGGAGTTTGAGGCCGAAGATGGGCAGCCGGGTCTGATCAAGACCATGCACGGCGGCGCCGGCGCGGACCTGCTGATTCCTGTGCCCCCCGGCACATTGGTGATTGATGAGGAGACGGAGGCGGTAGTAGCGGATCTGACGGAGCCCGATCAGCGGACTGTGATCGCCGTTGGCGGGCGCGGCGGGCGTGGCAACGCGCGCTTTGCCACCTCGACCAACCAGGCGCCGCGCATTGCCGAGAACGGTGACCCCGGCGATCAGCGATCGCTCCGGCTGGAACTCAAATTGCTGGCTGACGTCGGCCTTGTCGGAAAGCCCAATGCCGGGAAGTCGACGTTACTCTCGGTGACGACGGCAGCTACACCCAACATTGCGCCATATCCCTTTACGACCTTACAGCCCAATCTTGGGGTTGTGGCTTTAGGGGTGAACGAGACTTTCGTCATGGCAGATCTGCCCGGCCTGATTGAAGGTGCCAGCCTGGGCAAAGGCCTGGGCCATGAGTTCCTACGGCACATCGAGCGCACCCGGGTGCTCATTCACGTCCTGGATGGTAGTGCGCTCGACCCGCTCGAGGACTTTGAGACGATCAACCAAGAATTGGTGGACTTCGGCCACGGGCTCATGGGTAAGCCGCAGATCGTGGCGATCAACAAACTCGACATCCCGGGGGTCCGGGACATGGTTCCCGCCTACGAGTCTATGCTCCACAAGCTGGGATATGATCAGGTCATCGCCATCTCGGGCCTCACGCGGGAGAATACACGCCGCTTGATGGGTCTGGCTTATCAGATGGTTCAGGAGGCCCCCGAGGCAGTCCTTGAGCGACCAACGCCAGTCGTGGTGCGCCCGACGCTCGATGATGAAGGCTTTCGGATTGTTCAGGAAGATCCCGACACATGGCGCGTGGTGGGCGGCAGGATCGAGCGCGCGGCTGCCCGAGCCCGCACCGAGTATTATGAAGCGCTGATGCGTTTTCACAGTTACCTTGACCACCAGGGCGTGCTCGCCGCTTTGCGCGAAGCGGGCGTCCAAGAAGGTGATACTGTGAAGATCGCCGACTATGAATTCGAGTGGGTTGATACTGACTACGAGTAAGACTAGCCTCCAGCGCGGGACCTGAACCGGATCCCGCGCTTTCATCACACCTGTCTGAAGGATCCGGTCCGTTGTCGTGAGTACGGGTGCCCGCTTTTTCATCATCTTCCTGGCCATTGAGTTCCTCGACGAGTTCGTCTATGGGTCGCGGGAGGCTGCCTGGCCTCTCTTACGCAGCGATCTTCTGCTAACGTATGCCCAAATCGGAGTTCTCTTGGGGGTCCCACGCATTGTTTCCGGCCTTACCGAGCCCATTCTCGGTATTCTGGGAGATGTGTGGCGGCGTCGGGCTCTGATCCTCGGGGGCGGGCTGATCTTCGCACTGGCGCTGCTCCTGACAAGTATCAGCAGGAGCTACGGATGGCTGTTGCTCAGCTTCGCGATGCTCAGTCCAGCCTCCGGTGCCTTTGTGAGCCTCTCACAGGCAAGCTTGATGGATGCCGACCCGCGGCAGCGGGAGAAGAACATGGCCCGTTGGACCTTTGCCGGGTCCCTGGGCGTGGTCCTGGGCCCGCTGGCCCTGGGAGGTCTCGCGGCGCTGAACCTGGGCTGGCGCGCGATGTTCGCGGCGACCTTTGCCATAGCGATCATGATCCTGGGGCTGGCCTGGAGATCTCGGCTTGCGACTACGCCCCGGCTCGAGGGTGTCGCTGCGGATGCTGATCCGCAGCCAAACCTGATCGAGGGCCTGAGGGCGGTGCCCCTGGCGCTGCGTCGCGGCGAGGTACTGCGTTGGCTGGTCCTGCTGCAGTTTTCTGATCTGATGCTGGATGTGCTTCTGGGATTTCTGGCGCTCTATTTTGTCGATGTCAGCGGGACTTCAGCTACACAGGCGTCCATGGCGGTCGCCGTATGGACAGGTGTAGGGCTTCTGGGAGACCTCCTGCTGATACGCCTGCTCGATCACGTAGATGGGATCCGGTATCTGCGCCTCAGCGCTGTGGTTGAGCTGCTTCTCTTTATCGCCTTCCTCGAACTGCAGTCGTTTGGAGCGAAACTCGGTGTGCTGGCCTTCCTCGGCTTGTTCAATGCCGGCTGGTACTCGATTCTCCAGGCGCGGCTCTATGCGACGATGCCCGGCAGAAGTGGCACCGTGCTCGCGGTGAACAACCTTTTCGGCTTGGTGGGTGGGCTCGTGCCCTGGACGCTAGGGATTGTTGCTCAACGCGTGGACCTGCAGGCAGCGATGTGGCTGCTCTGCCTGGGGCCGGTAGCCCTTTTGGTGGGACTGCCGGTAGACTTTGCGAAGGTCCCGCGCCCTCTGCAAAGTTGAGTTGCCTGGCCTTTGCGACGGAATCGGTTAGAATCAGGCCCAGATCAGGCGTGGAGGAGATATGTCCAAGAGCAAGAATAGCCGGAGCAGTAAGACCTCAAGACCCAAGCCAAACACGACGACAGCAAAGTCACGGCCATCCTCGACCAAGAGTGGCAAGACGTTCAGCAAGACCTCCGGGACAGGCGGCACCAAGGCCCGCGTAGGCGGGAACCGCACGGGTAAGGCCGGTCAGTCCTTACAGAAGTCCGGGGCGCTCTCACTGGGCAGCAAAGTGCGTCCCTCACTGTCACGGACCGGTCCGGGGATGACCAATCGCAGGACGTCCTGGCTCGTCATTGTTGCCGCGCTTCTTGTCTTGACGACCGTCGTTGTCCTCGTGGTCATCGGCCTTGGACGGAACCGGAGTGCATCCCCCGGCCCGGTATCAGATGCTGTTACGAATACGGACGCACAAACCACAACAGGGAGAAACCCGAATATGCCAGCAGATCCAGCCGCGCGCAACGGAATGTACAGTTCCGCTCCAGCCATGGCAATCGATCCGAGCAAGCAGTACATCGCCACAATCAAGACAGAGAAGGGTGACATCGTCGTTCAGCTATTTGCCGATCAGGTGCCCAACACCGTCAACAACTTCGTCTTCCTGGCACGCCAGGGATTCTACGACAACACGACGTTTCATCGCGTGATCGCCGGGTTCATGGCGCAGGCAGGCGACCCGACAGGAACGGGCACGGGCGGCCCCGGATATTCCTTTAGTGACGAATTCGTCAGCTCATTGAAGCATGATAGCCCCGGCGTCTTGTCCATGGCCAACGCGGGACCCAACACCAATGGCAGCCAGTTCTTCATCACATACGCGGCGACGCCGTGGCTCGATGGCATGCATACCGTCTTCGGCAAAGTGATTCAGGGAATGGATGTGCTGAACCAGGTCAGTCTGCGTGATCCCCAGACCGCCACGGAACCCGGCACTTTGATCACGACGATCGAGATCACAGAGCAATAGCACCGCTCGGTGCTGTACCAGCCGGGTGCAGCACTGTCTCGCCCTGAGGACCACGTCCGCAGGACATTCTGAAACCAATAGCCGGCTAGTCGAGAGGTCGTCGATGGCTGCCTTGACTTCAGAGGGGATAACGTGTCCCACCGCTCTTGCGATGGTCTCGGCGCTTGTCCTTGGCCTGCTGGTGGTTGGCTGTACGCCCTCTGCCACGCCCGCCGCGGCTCCGTTAGCACCGGTCTCCGAAGTGGCACGCACTGCCACTTCGGAGGCATCTCCGGCGGCTGTCGAGATAGCCACGCCGACCGAGATTGCTCCCGTGATACCGCAGGCGCCCGCAGGACCGATTGCGGACGGGATGATCTCATCCTCTTTGGTTCTGACCAGCTCTACCTTGGTTCTGACCAGTCCTGCCTTTGAGGATGGAGGGACAATCCCCACGGCTTACACGTGCGACGGGCAGGATACGTCTCCTGCACTGGCGTGGACGGGTAGTTCCGATGCAACCGCGAGCTTTGCGCTCGTTGTCGATGACCCTGATGCCTCATCGGGTACCTGGGTGCATTGGGTGATCTACAACATCCCGGCAAGTGCTCGGTCGCTTCCTGAAGGCATTCCTGTGGAGGCGAGCTTCAGCGATGGCACACAGCAGGGACAGAACAGTTGGCCCAAGCCGGGATACGGCGGGCCCTGTCCTCCTAACGGGATGCATCGGTACCTGTTCAATCTCTATGCGCTCGACGTCGTTCTGGATCTGGCGCCCGACGCCACCGACAAGGCTGCGCTTCTGGAGGCGATGGCTGGTCACGTACTGGCGCAGACGACGCTGACAGGCCAGTACGAGCGCTGAGAAGGGTGAGCGAATGGTCTGATTGATTGTTTCACGGATCGTGACTATCATAGGTACAAAACCGCGGCAGGACGCCGCAGGATGAGGGGTTAGGCATGTACCCTGGACGCACAACGCTTCTGCGACGTTCGACGCTCATGCTCGGAGGACTAGGGGCCTTTCTGCTGCTGTTGGCGTGTGACCTGAACTTGCCGGGTCCCCCCGGCAGTGCCGGGCAGTCGTCCTTGATCTCCCCCGCGCCTATGCAGTCTCCTGCGGGGAGCCCAGCCCCTCTGGGAACACAGGTCGCCGGTGATGATGATGGTGGCCTGGCTGTATTCAGCTCAACCCAGATCACGCCGATCCTGTTGGCCGGCACGGGTGGCTCGGTGCTGGTCGTGGTGGGCATCGGCGTCTTCCTGGTGATCCGGGGCCACCAGCGCAGACGTAATCGCATCAAAGAGACGCCACGCCTCGGGGATGGCCCTGGTTCGCGTCACGCCGATGGTGACCTGCTCGCCAAGGGTACCGTTCTGGATGAGGGAAGATTCGTGATCCTCAAGACGCGGTCTTCCGCCGGAGACGGTCCGGTCTACGAAGTCAAGCCGACGACGTCGCTCATGTTGTGTGAGCGGTGCTATGCGCCGACCGAAGGGACTGCGAAGCAGTTCTGCAATCGATGCGGTGCAAAGCTACCGGAGCCCACGTCTCCTCCCACGGTCCTACTGGCACGGGAGGCGCTTGACCCTCAGGTATTCGCATCGACCGCCGAGCTACTCAGTGGGCAGATCGTACATCGGGCTGTGGTTACCCCCGTGGCAGTGTTCAGCGAGACCTCCTTCGGCCAGCCGAGGTACTTTCAGATCGAACCCATCATCCGCCATCCTCTGGCCTCACAGATCGATCGACCTGAACCCTTGGGTGCGGTGCTGGATTGGGGTGTCTGTCTGGCACATGGCCTGGCGTATCTCCATGATCACGAGATCATCCTCGACCGGGTCTCTTTGGACGACGTGATTGTGGACGGCGACGAAGCTCGCTGGCTGTGTCTCAGTGGTGTCTCGTTCATTCCCGCCGAAGGAAACGGCGGACGTATGGCCCGAGTTGCCGCAAACGTGCGGGAGCTCGCGCGGATGCTGTCGATCCTGGCCACCGGCAGCGACGGACAGGACGCGACCTCACGGTCTCAGGCGATGGCCATGTTGCCGGATTCCGTGGCGAGGCTCTTGTCGCAGGTTGTGCGATCGCAGGGTCTCCTCCGGGCGGGGGACTTCGCCGTGGCGCTGGAACAGGCGCGCGAGCAGCAAGTCCAGCACGAGCCCACGCGATTCCTCGTCGGGCAACGGACAGACGTGGGACACATCCGCAAGCTCAACGAGGACAGCGTGTTGGTGATCGACCTCACGGATGTAGCCGCTGCTCAGCACGAGCCTCCGAAGTTGTCGGTCGGTGCTTTCGTGGTGGCTGATGGGGTGGGTGGGCACGCTGCAGGAGATGTCGCCAGCCAGACCACCGTCGCCGCCATTGCGAAGTATGCGGACGACCTGCACCGCGTTGCGTCAGCCGGTGAGCCGCTGGACGCTGAAGCGTGGCTCGCGCGCGCCGCCAGGGCTGCTAACCAGGCTGTCTTCGATGCAAGGCGGGCAGCCTCTAACGATATGGGCTCCACTCTGGTGATGGCGCTGATCGTGGGGCGTGCTGCGACGGTGCTCAATGTGGGCGACAGCAGGGCCTATTGGCTCAAGCCCCAAGCTATTGAGCAAATCACGACCGACCACTCTCTGGTTCAGCGCCTGATAGAGATTGGGCAGCTCACGCCCGAGGAGGCGCGCCACCACCCCCAAAAGAGTGTCATCTACAGGGTGATAGGGGACACACCCGACCTGGCGATGGACTTGTTCGACATTGTCTTGGCGCCCGGCGAGGCGATCCTGCTCTGTTCGGACGGCCTCAGCGATATGGTGCTGGACAACGTGATTTGGCAGGTATGGCGTGAAGCCGTCTCGCCTCAGGCTGCGTGTGATCAATTGGTCTCTTTGGCGAAGGAGGCCGGTGGGTATGACAATATCTCCGTGGTACTCGTGCAGATCGCGCAGGAAGCACGGTAAGCCAGAGGTGAGTGCACCGCCCGAGTCAAGGTTACCCAGGGCGAGATCATGGTTTGCGGAAACACGGGCCAGTTAGCTCTTACGATCGGGGGCACCAATGCTAAATCCGGGCGACATACTTCAGGACCGCTATCGCGTGGTGTCACAGTTGGGTCGGGGAGGCATGGGTGCGGTCTACCGTGCTTGGGACATGCGTCTCAACGTGCTCGTGGCGTTGAAGGAGATGGTCGCCCAACCTGACCTCGATACGGAAGCCTTGCGCGATCTCCAGACGCAGTTCCAGCAAGAAGCCACGGTTCTCGCTCGTCTCAGCCATCCGCATCTCGTCGGCGTGAGCGACTATTTCCACGAGGGTCGAACTGTCTACCTGGTGATGAAGTATGTCGAGGGCCAGAGCCTGGCGGATTTGATCAAGCAAGTGGGACCGATCCCGGAGCCGCAGGTTGTCGCCTGGTCCGTCCAGTTGCTGTCGGCGCTTTCGTACTGCCACGGACAGGGCGTGATCCACCGTGATATCAAGCCGCAGAACATCATTATCGGTCCCGATGGAAATGCGGTGTTGGTCGATTTCGGGCTGGTCAAACTCTGGAATCCGAACGATCCCCGAACCAGGACGGCCGTTCGGGGGGTCGGTACACCACAGTATGCACCCCCTGAGCAATACGATACCTCGGCGGGCCATACGGAGCCTCGGAGCGATCTGTACAGTGTGGGTGCGACAATGTACCACGCATTGACGGGTCAGGCGCCGCTATCGGCTACGATGCGCATCGCCGCACCCGAGGAGTTTGCTCCGCTACGTCTGGTAGCACCGGGTGTGTCTCCGCAGACCGCCTCGGCGATCGAGAGGGCGATGGAGCTGGCGCGTACCAGGCGCTGGGAGTCAGCCGATGCAATGGCACAAGCGCTGGGCCAGAATCTCAGGGCATCAGGGGGGAGAGGTGATTATGCACCTCCGCCCCAGAGTGCGGCCGCCGTGGGTCATGGGGGGACGGCCATGATGCCGCCATCGCAGGCGACAGGACCGGCGACAGCGACGGCAGCGTATCGACCTCCGTCGGGGGCTCTCACGAATGCGACCCGCCGTCGAATCCCGCTCTGGATACCGGTGATCGGTATGGCCGTCGTCTTGTTCGGCGGCTTTGGGATCGCAGCAGCATTGGCACTCACCGGCATCGTCGATTTTGGCCTCCCGTCGAGCTGGACGCCGTGGTTGGCCGCGTCTGACGTAGCTGCTGGGACTCCCACCGGGGTTGTCCCCACGGTAGCTCAATCCACACCCGTGGCAGCAGCGACTTCGACACCATACCCCTCGGCGACGGCGACAGATGCGGTCCCATCGCCAACCCTAACGTCCGCGCCCAGTTCAGGGGCGGGCGGCGGAAAAGCCACCGAGACCCCGGCGCCCACGGCAACGGTTGAACCTCCCACGGCAACGCCGACACCGTACGCGACCGAGACGCCGAGCCCACCTACGGCCACGCCGGCTCCGCCTACAGCCACGCCGGCTCCGCCTACGGCGACCGTGAGCTCGCCAACGCCGAGCGCGACCCCTCCCTCGGAGCCGGTCCCGACCGGGGCGCTGGTGAGCTTCGAGCAGTGGGGGACATGGCGGCGTGGGGATCAGCCGTATGGTGACTTCGTGCAGACCCAAGACCAGGTCTATGGCGGCGCGATATGCCGGGAAGCTGACGTATGATTTCCCCGCTGTGGCGGACGACTACGTCGTCTTCGTGCAACCTCACCCGGTCGGTGGGCAGCCGGACACCTTCTCCGCCTGGGTTTACGGCGATGGGTCGGGACAGTACCTCAATCTCTGGATCGCCGATGCGCAGGATGAACTGTGGTCGGTGCACCTGGGATCTGTGGGCGGGGCGGGGTGGAAGCAGATGTCAGGAAAGCTGGCCCCCGGTCTGGGCTGGCCATCGGGTCATGTCTCCGGCCCCGATAACGGGGTGGTTGACTACCCGGTGCGGTTCTACGCTATCGTTCTTGACAGGCCCGCCGACAACCCTTCGCAGGGCACCGTGTATATCGACGAGATTCACGCTTCGGCCCAGGGAGCGTCGGTGACCGTGTCTCCGGCGCTCACAGCCCTGTCGACACTCTCTGAGTCGTCTCAGGTGGTCGCCGCAACCTACGGTTCAGGGCAGGTCCAAGACTTCGAAACTGCGCAAGATGTGCCCGTACCGGCGTATTTGAGGTGTGAGGTGGGTCCGGCCACGAATGGGTCGCGGCCGAATCCAGAGGCATAGAATGGGGAGAAGGCATGCTTGAGACAGGGACTGTCGTACAAGATCGCTATCGCATCGTAAAGCTCCTCGGGCAGGGGGGTATGGGCTCGGTCTACCGCGCCTGGGATCTGCGCCTGAAGGTGCCCGTTGCACTGAAGGAGTTGTTGCCCCAGCCCGGGCTTGACACAGAGACCCTGGCCGGTCTGCGCGACCAATTCCAGCAAGAGGCCGGAGTGCTTGCTCGCCTCAACCATCCTAATCTCGTGCGTGTGTTTGATTTCTTTGACGAAGGCGGGAAATCCTATCTAGTGATGGATTTCGTCGAGGGGCGTAGCCTGGCCGATCTGGTCGTCCAGGAGGGAGCACAATCGGAGACCAAGGTTCTGGGCTGGGCGCGGCAGCTTCTGGAGGCGCTCGACTATATCCATACGCACGGGGTTGTTCACCGGGACATCAAGCCGCAGAATATCATCCTAAAGCCCGACGGCGGCGTGATGCTGGTTGACTTCGGCCTCGTCAAGCTTTGGGATCCCAACGATCCGCAGACACGGACTGTAATGCGCGGCATGGGCACGCCGGAATACGCACCACCGGAGCAATACGGCGCCACAAAGGATCATACGGGGCCACCCAGTGACATCTACAGCCTTGGAGCGACGCTCTATCATCTCCTGACGGGGCAGTCGCCGCCCTCCGCCACCGAGCGGATGGCTATGCCCGAGCAGTTTGTCCCGATTCGCCAGCTTGTTCCCGGGGTGAGCAGTCAGGCCGAATACCTCGTGATGAAAGCATTGGCGCTTTCCGTCAGCGAGCGATGGCAGTCCGCCCGTGAGATGCTCGCCGTCTTGGTCTCAGGGCCACTGCCGGAGCCCGCCAGGACCGACTATCCACGCACCCAGGTTGCCCAAGCTCCGCCGCAGACTTTTGCAGGGCCGGCGATGCGGCCAACCGGCGGGGGCGTCCCCATACAGCCCGCGGGAGGAAGCCCGCCCGTGGCGCGTCAACGGCCCAAGGGGTTCTGGATCGGGATTGTCGGGGCGGTGCTGCTCTGTATCGCTCTGGCCTGTGGTGGCTACGTGTTTGGCAGGCCCATACTCGAGTCGATGCGCTCTCCGACGGAGACCCCGACGCCGACTCCGCGCCCGACGGCCGTACCCGCAGCCCCAACCCAGACGCCCGTCACCGAACCGTCAGGCCCGACCTCAACGCCTGGTGCGGCGGCACCCACCGCCACGACAGTGCCGAGTGGTGACCAGATCCAGATCACGGTGCAGAACACGTCGCCCTATCCGGTCTGCTATGTCTTCATCTCCCCTGCAGACTCCGACTCGTGGGGAGAGGATTGGCTGGGCTCGGATGAGACGATCGCCTCCAGTAGTGTCCGCAGGTTCGATGTCCCCGCGGGAAGCTACGATTTCCAGGCCCGAGCCTGCGACGAGGCTGTTTTGTCGACGGCGTGGAAGTTCTCGACGAGTCTGAATATCCAGATCTCGGCCCCGGGTCTCGTGCCCCTACGCATCACCAATGACCTCAGCCAGGATGTCTGTTATATGTACATCTCGCCGGAGACGAGCGATAACTGGGGAGATGATCAAATGGGCGAGTATGAGGTGATAGCGGCGGGCGATATGCGTATCTTCTTCGTTGCCGCGGACACCTACGATTTGATGGCGCAGGATTGCGACGGCAACAGTGTATCAGAGGATTACGGCCTCGCGGTTCAGGCGGAGACCTATTGGTCTCTGAGTCAAGGCGCCCCCACACCCTAACGGATCCGGCGGATTGGCGGCTACTTGTCTTCGGGACGCAGTCCGCGCCGGACTCTTTCGGCATTGGCTTGCTGAGCAGCCACGTCCTCTGCTGTGATCGGGTGCGTGCTGTAACGGGCTTCGATGAACGCCCGGGTCAGGGCTTCCAGTGCTTCGTTGCCTTCTGCGAGGTGTGGGCCAAGCTTCCGGCCATACTCGTAGGGCGTCTCGGTCTGGCGACGTGGGATGCCCTGTTGGGCGGCACGGTCCAGTGTGACCAGGTAGGTATAGCGTAGCTGCTCGCGCAGGCTCCGTCCCCGGGTACGCCGGAGCTTGCGAGTCCGTTCCCTTGGACTTAGGACCCGCCGGACCAGGGCGGGCACTTGCCGCACCGAGGGTGCGTCCCCAGGCCTGCATCCATCGGCCGATGGCGTGCCACGCCTGCGGCGAGCCACCGCCATAGTGCGAACCGCCGCAGGGACTGTCCGCAGTTCGGAGCGATCCCGAAGATAGCTCCGGACCAGGTAGAAGACCACGGTCAGGAGGACGGCCCAGAAGACGATCGACCGCACGACGGCCCACCAGGCCCCGCCTGACATGTCGGCGACGGGCGGGGGCGGCGGTGCGAAGGGGACTTCGGATGTCGATGGGGCTTCGAGTAGCCGGTTTCTTGCCCGAAACGAGCGCCAGCAGCATCGCAAATGGCCAAAGAATGAGTGTGTAGAGGATCGATCGCGGCGTAGCTGATCACGTATACCAACGTAGCGACCAGGTCCAAGATGCCCACCGTATACCCCGTGGGCAGGATAAATGCGATGAAGGCCGCGAGTGCGATAAAGGCAAGCGTATAGCGTATCCAGTGGGCGCTCAGGTTTTCCGCCGACTGTGACCTTCTCACGACGCCAGAGCCCTGACAGTCTGGAGAACTGGATCTGGCCGAGCATGACCAGGCCCAGGAAGAAGTAGAGCAGCACGTTGAGGATTGGGTTGCGGATCCGTGCGTTTTCCATCTCGATCAGCGCGCCAAGGTCCACGCGCGAGAAGGCAGTGCAGATCAGTAGGACGGCACCGCCGGCAAAGTAGCGCCTGACCAGGCGCGCGGTCGGTTCCGTTTCCCCCAGGTACATCGTCGGGTCGATCAGGGCATCCAGATCCCGGGCCGTCAACCCGGCCATCAGCCACGCGGCGGCGCCCAGCAGGAATGCAATGAGGGTGCTGGCGTCGAAGAACGTCAGAGGGCTCAAAGACCACGCGCGCGCTGCGGCCACCACCTCAGGTAGGGTATCGCCGAGCAAGTCCGGCCACTTTGACGGCAAGGAACATCACACCCAGCTCAACGATGCGGAATCGCAGTCCGTCAGCACTGCCGTGGAATCGCCGCTGCACCATCCGCTGCGTGGTGAATCCTACGAGCGCCATAGCCACGGGCACGAGCCAGAACAAGGTCACGTCGGTGAGTTGCGTGACGACGTCGATAACGTGGGCGATGGACCACGCCACACAGGCGATGAGCACGCCGACAGCCGCAGGCTGGAAGACGCCGCGCACCCAGCGGGAGGGAGGCTCGGGTGCGGGACATGTCCTCCCGGTGTTCGACGTAACTATCCGTTTCTCGAACCGCTGATGCGCGGCTCCCGTGTTCCGGGTCCGGTGCCTGTGGTCATATGCGCTCCAACTCCTCTTCACGCCACAGTGGTAGACGGGCAGCCCTAACGCTGCAGCGCCGGCTTTGCTCTCACCATCAGGTGGTGCAGGCATCACGAGGATGAGCGCGACGGCGAACCCTTGCTGCCGGAGGTGCAGCAGCGAATCGAGGATCGTGTCGGTCTCCCTACCGGTGACGAGAATGATGGTGGCCCCCCACGATAGCCTCAGGGCCTCTCTGCCGGAGGAAATCTGCCAGCGGCAGCGGCCTGCTGCCGGGGGGCAGGCCTTGTCCGGCTTCCAGGTGGTAGGTCTGGGCGCGCGCCAGAATCTCCAGAATGCCCATCAGGTGCGCCCGCCCGTCGACGGGCGGGGAGCGACATCGCCCTGATCCTGTCCTCCAGGGGATCGATGCCCTGGGTGGCCAGCCCCGCGGCGAGTCCCTCGCGGACGATGATATGGTTGGCGAGCGAGGCCGCCGTGATGATCGCGAGCTCTGAGGCCGCGTACAGCCGCTGAAAGGAGTAAGCGTCCTGATCGAGATCGAGGCAGATGAGCGTCTCGCGCGCGATGGCGGGCTGATAGCGTTTGACCAGCAGCCGGTTAGCCCCTGCGCTGGCGGTCCAGTGAATGCGCCTCGGTGAGTCACCGATCTGGTAGTCACGTACGCCAACGACGCGCGACGGATCCTCGAACAACGGCGTGGGTGCCGCGATGGACGCCAGGGGCGACCGTGTCGGCAGCCCCGAGTCTGTCCAGCGACACCACGCGCGGATAGACGATGATGGTCTCCGGCGGGTGATGGCCCGTCTGTTGTGGCGCGAAGCCGAGCAGGTCACCCGTGCGCCAGGTCATCGGCCCAATCTGGTAGAAGCCGCGTTTGGACGCCGACAACCGGTAGTCAAATCGGCGCTCCTGGTGGGGCATCATCGTCAGTACCCTGCGGTAGTAGGGTGGGGAGGCCATATCGACGGGCAGCGAATCGTGCATCTCCACCCAAGGGACGGGCAGCCAGCCGTCATTGCGGACCCGGAGTTCTACTGAGATCGTCTCGCCCGGGAAAGCACGGCTAACGAGCCTACGCTGAGTTTGGAGCTGTTTCGATGCTCTGCCGGGACCAGATACGTCCCAAGACGTATGCCGCGGCCAGCAGATAGACCAGGCTGAAATAGGTGTCGATGCGCAACAGCGCGGCGATGACGAAGAGCCCAATGAGAGCGGGAATCAGGTTTGACACCATTGCCCCATCCGAATGCGTCCGCACGGTGCCCAACACCGCGCACCGCAGGCCGGTCGGCAGGACCGCACGGCACGTTCACAGCGAGCGGTGGAATGTCCAGAACGCGCGTCCCATCGTCGCGCCCACACTGCGTGCGTAGAACGTGAGGGGACCGGCCCACGTGATCTCGCAGCGTTCGACGCCGTCGTGCTGCCAATCCTGCAGGCAGCGTTTCAGCAACACAGAACCTATGCCCAGGCCGCGCAGCTCGGCGGCCGTCAGCATCGGTCCGAAGTGGATGGGGCCACACAGGCTGTGCGTGGCAAAGGCACGGATCCTGCCCGAGCTGACAGCGATGAATACGGGCACACGTGCCAGGTCGAGTGCCAAGCCGGTCTCATTTGCCCAGCCATGGTAGCCCTCAGCGTGGCATAGTGCGGTTATCTCGTCCCGATCGCCCGGCACTGCGCGGCGCACCGTGACGCCCTGTCTTCGAAGCTCCGTCTCAGTTCCTGCCGTCTCAAAGGCGCGCCCGGTCAACACGACATCCATATTGACTCGTGTTTCCCGGTTGGTTTCGTAACCGCGGCGATCAAGGAACACGATCGCCGATGTGTAGGTGATGTCGACACCAGGCAGCAGATACCGCGGAAGGGCCCAACCGACATTGACTTCTGTGATGCCGCGCTCCCGTAACCGCTGCTCGACGGTGTCGAAGAGCAAGGTCCCGACGCCCTGTCGACGACGGTCTGGGCGAACAATAAAGGTGCGGATCCAGCCCACGTCATTCGCAACGTTGCCGATGATAAAGCCGACCGGCTCACCCTCTGTTTCAGCCGTGACCATCAGACCGGGGTCATATGTCTCGTCCGCCAGGGTTTTCATCCGCACCCACTCTTCTGTCCAGGCTGCGTTGCCGGGCAATGCACTGAACCACGCAGTGAATGCCGGGAGGTGATCCGCCTCGAAAGGAACGAGCCGAATAGTGTTCGGATCAAGCTTCGCGATCATCTGCTCCCCCTAGACTGAGCTCAGCGCTCTCCAGAATCTCGGTGACGATGCTCTGCGCACTGCGACCGCGCAGCTGGCTCTCCGCTTTGAGGATGAGCCGATGGGGTAGGGTCAGCGGTGCCAGCGTTCTTACATCTTCGGGTATCACGTAGTCCCGGCCCCTCAGCAACGCCCAGGCCTGGGATGTTCTGTACAAGGCCAACGAGCCTCTGGGGCTGGCGCCCAGTGTCACGTCTGCATGCGTGCGGGTGGCTCGAACGATGGTAAGAATATACTGCTCGATGGTCTCGTCCACATGGATATCGGTGACGGCCTCGTGATGTCGTAACAGATCGATGCCGTCGACTACCTGGCCGATATCCTCGATGGGATGCCGCTTGCGTTGGCCGCGGATGATGGCGATTTCATCCTGCTTGTCGGGGTATCCCAACGAGAGGCGCATCAGGAAGCGGTCCAGCTGGGCCTCCGGGAGCGGGAAGGTCCCCTCATACTCTATGGGGTTCTGGGTCGCCAGGACGAGGAAGGGCGCCGGGAGCTTGCGTGTGATGCTGCTTGTGGTGACCTGGTTCTCTTGCATCGCCTCGAGCAGCGCCGCCTGGGTACGTGGTGTTGCGCGATTGATCTCGTCGGCCAGGAGGATGTTGGCGAACACCGGTCCTGACTGAAACTCGAAGGTGCCATCCTTCTGGTTGAAGATCTCCACTCCGGTGATGTCGTTGGGAAGGAGGTCCGGCGTACACTGCAGGCGTTTGAAGTCCAGCCCCATGCTGGTAGCGGCAGCTCGCGCGAGCATCGTCTTCCCCGTGCCCGGGACATCCTCGATCAGGATGTGGCCCTGACACAACATGGCGACCATGAGAAGTTCCACCTGTGTGTGCTTTCCGACGATCACCTTCTCGACGTTCTCGATGATGCGGCTGGTGAAGGTGGTGACGCTTGTACCGTCGAGTGAGGGCACGTCCGGTTGTGGGATGGTCTCTTCGGCCATAGCTGCCTTTCATGATCGCATGATGGGATGGCCTGGGTCAATGATGCCCAAGTAGGGCCATTGTAGGCGCAAAGCAGAGTCGGAGGCAACCTTGACAATCTCCAGCTCTTCTGTACCATTGTGAACATCGACGGCAGTGGGTAGTCGCAGCAGCATCGAAGCCGTCGTCCCTTGGAACGATGTCCGACGTGTACTGAGGCTTGGGTCCTGCGCGGCGGAGACCTTCGAATCCCGCCAGGTCCGGAAGGAAGCAACGGTAAGGAGATCACTCCGGGTGCCGCAGGGGTGCCTAATCCTCAGTACGTCTCGGCTATCGTCCCGGTGAAGGGGCTTCGGCGCGCGGCTCTGCTGCGACACTCGATCGGGCGGGCTTACGCTCCCGTCGATGGCGATGGTCGGATGCCGGCCTCGCTGCAGCGCTGGAGGTCACCAACTGGGCGATGGGTTCGACTATCGCCCTTTTCCGTTTTTGAGGAGGAGAGTCTGGAACGCGAACGCCTTCTGGGCCTTACAGTCCTTCCGGAGCGCGGTCATACCGGAATGCGCTGGGGACAAAGGCTTGCGGCAATAGCGCTGTCGCTGTGTGCTTTGGTGGCGCTGGCTGCCGGATATCGTGCGACGTTAACGCCCGTGGTGCTGGTCATCGACGGGGAAGCGGCGTCGGTCAACACCCACCAACCCACGGTGGAGATGTTGCTTTCCGACCTGGGATCAGCCTTCGCCCGGAGGATCGGCTCTTGCCTGGCCCCCTGGCCTCTCTGGTGTCCCCACATGGAGATTCGAATCGATCGTGCTCATCCGGTTGTGATGGTGGTCGATGGCCGGGAGCGGACGATCTATGCGCACGATGAAACCCCCGCTGATCTGCTCGCGGAGTCAGGCGTCTCGCTGGACTTACACGATAGCATCAGCGTACGGCCACCTTCGGTCACAGATCCTCTCGACACGCGGATGCGGGTGATTGTCGAGCGGGCCAAGCTAGTGCAGTTGGAGGAAGGCGGCGTTCGGACAAGCCTGTATTCCCATGCCGATACGGTTGGGGAGGCGGTTCTGGAGTGCAGGCATCAAGCTCTATCGGGCCGACCGCATCTCACCCGATCCCGCGACGCCGCTTGAGAATGGGATGCACATCGGGCTGGAGCGTTCGGTGCCCGTTGACGTCCGCGTGGATGCCCACGTTCTGCGCACGCGCACCCACAGAAGCCGTGTCGGCGAGGTGTTGGCCGATCTGGGGGTGACGGTGAATGGCCAAGACTACACCTCCCCGGCGCTCGATGCTTCGCTGAGTGAGGGGATGGAGATCCAGGTCGTCCGCGTCAATGAGAGCGTCATCGTGGAGCAGAGCCCGGTGCCGTTCGACTCCGTCTGGCAGGCCGATCCCGACTCGGAGATCGATACGACCAGCCTGATGCAGGAAGGTGAATCCGGCGTTCTGGAACGGCGTACTCGCCTGCGCTACGAGAATGGCCAGGTTGTGGACCGCCGAGTGGAAGGCGAGAGTGTGATCCTGGCGCCCAAGAACCGCGTGATGGGCTACGGGACAAAGATCATCGTGCGCACGCTGCAGACCGAGAGCGGCCCTGTGGACTATTGGCGCGTTGTGCGTATGCTGGCCACATCCTACAGTGCCAGCACCGCCGGCGTCTCCTCCAGTTCTACTCATTTTGGGCGTACTGCCACCGGCCTCACGATGGGCAATGGGATCGTAGCGGTAGATCCGAGCGTCATTCCTCTGGGGAGCCACGTTTACGTTGCGGGCTATGGCGTGGGACTGGCCGGAGATACCGGTGGGGCCATTAAGGGCAAACGCGTTGACCTCGGCTACACTGATGCCGACCTGCAACTCTGGTACCGCTGGGTAGACGTCTATCTCCTGACCCCGGTCCCCGATCATATCACCTATAGCACTGGGCCATGACGGACACGCCACGGCGACATTCTGAGGACCCACGCACCGTTCTGAACCGCTACAACCTCTGGCCCCGTAAGTCCCTGGGGCAGAACTTCCTCGTAGATCCTGCTGCGCCGGACCGTATTGCCGAGTGTGCAGATCTGGATCGTGAGACCACGGTCGTGGAGGTAGGGGCGGGTGTGGGCACATTGACGGCCTCTCTCGTTGCACGT
Source organism: uncultured Chloroflexia bacterium (assembly GCA_963775195.1). Lineage (GTDB taxonomy): Bacteria > Chloroflexota > Anaerolineae > B4-G1 > SLSP01 > PWVB01. The sequence continues at coordinate 727,111 of CAVZIC010000005.1, read as the reverse complement.
GCCGGCCACGTCATTGCTGTTGAGACCGATCCGATGCTCGTCGATATCCTGACGGCCCAGATGGGGACGACGCCCAACCTGACGATCGTCCACGGCGATATCCTGGAGCTGGATCCAAGCATACTCCTCGCCGCTCGCGAGACGGCGGGACTTCCCCGGTCGCAGCCCTTGTGGGGCCTACGGCTGCCACACTATGACGTTGTAGCCAACCTGCCCTACTACATCACCAACGCCGTCGTCCGCCATCTGCTTGAGGCACGTGTGCGCCCTGCGCATATGGTGCTGACCGTTCAGCGAGAGGTGGCGCTGCGAATGGTAGCAGAGCCCGGCGACATGAGTCTTCTGGCCGTGAGTGTTCAGTTCTACGGGACACCCAGCCTCTGTCTGAGGCTCAAGCGCGGGGCGTTCTACCCACCCCCGAAGGTAGAGTCGGCGGTTGTGCGCATTGATACCTTCGAGGAACCACCCTTCCCTGTTGATGATGTGGATGGCTTTTTCCGGATTGCCCGAGCCGGCTTCGCGCAGCGCCGCAAGCAGCTTCGAAACTCGCTCTCGTCGGATCTCGCGCTTGACCCGCAGATGGTCGCAGATGCACTTCTACGGCAAGATATCGATGCTACCCGGCGGGCTGAGACGCTCTCTATCGCGGAGTGGGGCCAGGTCTATGCCGGGCTGTCGCCGCTAATCTGAAAACCGCTTCTCGCTACAAAGGGTTAAGCCGTTTCCGTCGCCTCAATGTGCGTCAGCAACACCTGTTCGGCGACCTCAAGCCGCCGCAGCGTTCGCTCGCGACCCACGGCCTGGATGCTGCCGAAGAGCGGGGGCGAAACCTCTTTGCCCGTGACCGCGTTGCGCACGATGCTAAAGAGCTGACCGGCCTTCAGACCTAACTCCGCGGCCAGCGAGCGCATCGGGGCCTCCATGGCGTCCGCTGTGAACTGGACCAGGCTTCCCAGCAAATGCTGTACGGCGCGCAGGGCGGACGCGCTCTCCTCCGCCGTCATTCGCTTCCCAATAAGGCTCTCGACGGTCGGGGGCGCAACATCCACGAAGACGAAATCGGTCAGATCGACGACGTCGCGCAGCGTTTTGAGACGCTCCTGGACCAACGGCACGAGGATCCGCAACGTGGGTAACGTCTCGACCAATACCGGGTCGGAGATCATGCCTGCATCGGCCCAGAACGGTATGAGACGGTTCAGCAGCTCATCTTCGCTCATGCTGCCGGATATACTGACCGTTCATCCAATCCAGCTTGTCGTAGGAGAATACAGCCGGCGAGAGGTTGATGCGGTCGATGTCGAAGCGCGCGATCAACTCCTCGCGAGTGAAGATCTCCTGCTCGTCCCCTTCGCCCGGCGCCCAACCCAGAAGGGCCATGAAGTTGAGAAGTGCTTCGGGCAGGTATCCCTGGCGACGGAACTCGTCAGCCGAGGTCGCTCCGTGGCGCTTGCCTAGCTTCTTTCCGTCTGCGCCCAGGACCAGCGGCACATGGATGAAGATCGGCAGGTCCCATCCGAAGGCTTCGTAGAGGAGGATGCGCTTTGGCATACTGGGGATCCAGTCGTCGCCCCGTATTACGTGGCTGATCTCCATCAGGTGGTCATCCACGACGACGGCGAGGTGATAGGTGGGGAAGCCGTCGCTCTTGAGTAAGATCTGATCATCGATCAGCGCGTTCTCGAAGGTGATGTCACCGCGGAGAGCATCGTGGAAGGTCGTCGTGCCTTCGTGGGGTACCTTGAGACGGATCACGTGAGGCTCGTCCGTCGAGACGGCACCGGAGGGTTTGGCACGACACAACCCATCGTACATCGGGGTCTCGCCCCTGGCACGCATCGCTTCGCGGACGGCGTCGAGGCGCTCCTGAGAGCAGTTGCAGCGGTAGGCCTTCCCCGCCGCGACCAACTCCTCGGCCTTCTGCCGATAGATCGAAAGCCGCTTCGACTGGACGTAGGGTCCGTAGTCGCCTCCCACGCCGGGGCCCTCATCCCAATCGATTCCGAGCCATTCCAAGCTGTCCTCAATGACACGCAGTGCGTCCTCGACGAAGCGCTCCTGATCGGTGTCCTCGATGCGCAGGATGAACTTGCCGTTCTGCTGTCTGGCATAGAGCCAGTTGAAGACGACGGTTCGGATGTTGCCGATGTGGGGATATCCTGTGGGGCTGGGAGCGAAGCGAACCCGTACGGTCATAGATATTCCTCCTCGTATGGTCCCGGCATTATAGGCGATTCCACTAGAACTCCAATCTCCTCTGATGCATGACCACGCTTTGTACCAGGCCAAGACCGAGGAACGTCACCACCAATGCACTGCCTCCGCTGCTGATGAACGGCATAGGCAGGCCTGCCACGGGGATAACGTTGAGATTCATGCCGAGATTGATGACCAGTTGGTAGAAAATATAGGTCGTGACGCCGGCTACAATCAGCCGGCCTGTGATGTCGTCAGCGTTGCCGGCGATACGCAAGAGCCGCCAGAGGAGAAGACCGAAGACCAGTAGGATCAGGATCGCCCCCACGAATCCGAGCTCCTCACAGATGACTGAGAAGATGAAGTCGGTGTGCCGCACGCGTAGGAAGTGCAATTGGCTCTGCGTCCCGGTGGCAAATCCCTTTCCCCATAGCCCTCCCGAGCCAATGCTGATAAGCGCCTGTTGCACGTTATAGTAAGCGCCCGGGTCGAGGGTCGGGTCGAGGAAGTTCTCAACGCGGCTGCGCATATAGGTGTCCATGTTGGCCCACACTATGGGTACGGCGGCCAACCCCAGGGCACCTGCACCCGCGAGATAGATGAATCGCAGCCCGGACGTGTAGATCATCACAGCCCAAGTCGCGATGTAGAGGGTCGCGGTACTCAGGTTCGGCTGGCTAAAGACGAGGAAAGCCGCTATCCCCGTCAGCGCAATGGACCCGACGAACTCGCCGAGGCCGGGAGGGGACGGAGCATTGCGCGCCAGCAAGCTGGCAAGGCTGACGATCAGCAAGATCAGGGCGGGGAATGCAGGCTGAATCGATCTGCCGCCTACATAGATGAACCGGCGTACCTCACCGATCTCGCTGGAACCGAACAAGAGTGTGAAGACGAGGATAGCGAGGACAATGAAGTAGAGCGGCCACTCGAGGCTCTCCAGAAGACGGTAGTCAACGGAGGCAACGAAGAACATCAGGCCGACGCCAATCGCACCATAGATGGCCTGCTGGCGCCAAATGTCGGCAAGGTCATCTGAACCTTGAGTCGCGCTGAAGATCATCGCCAAGCCTATCAGGGTCAGCGCGACGGCAATCAGCAGGAGACCCCAGTCAAAATACTGCCAAGGTGATCTGCGCATAGGTCCGGAAGAGTGGGCGGCCAGGGATGCGCCGCCGCGGTTGTGACTGCTCCCTTCCTCCTTATCTCGTTTGTCTGGCCGGCTCAGCCGGCCGGTCGTCGGTGCGGCGGGCGCGCCCTGAGTGGACCGGAATGTCTGCCATGAGCCGAGTTTCCCGGTTGTCCTCGGTGAAATTCACGACGACTTTGTCAGTGTCGATGTCCAGGTGCTTCGAGATCACAGCAATGATCTCGTCCTTCAATACCTCTAGCATGCCGGGCGAGATATTAGCACGATCGTGAGTCAGGACCAGACGCAATCGCTGCGCAGCGATGTCTTGGCTGGATCCCGTACTTCGGCGGAACAAATCACGTAGTTTCATACGCGCTCCTTTCAGCGAGAGCTGAAGAGCCTCTGGAAGAACGTTTGCTTCTGAAGAACGTCAAATGGCACTTCCTCGCCTGACAGTCGGCGGGCGATATTGCGGAACGCTCGCCCGGCGGGAGCCCGGTCATCCAGAGCCACAGGTTGCCCTTGGTTGCTGGCCGACAGGATCTTGGTGTCCTCGGGGACGATCCCTATCAGATCGATGGCGAGCAGATCAACCACGGTGTCCGAATCGAGCATCTGATTGCTGCGCACCAGATCAGGCTTGAATCGGTTGATCACCAGCTTCGCGAGCGCCCATCCCTCGGCCTCAAGCAATCCGACCACCCGATCGGCATCGCGGACGGCAGTGACCTCGGGGTTGGTCACAATCAGCACGAGATCCGCAGCCGAGACCGCGCAACGGAAGCCATGCTCGATACCAGCCGGGGAGTCGATAAGCACGTAGTCTGACAACTCGGCGGCCTCGCGAGCAACTCTCGCCATGTCCTCGACGCTGATCGCGTCTTTGTCTCGCGTCTGCGCCGCGGGCAAGAGGAAGAGCTCCGGGAAGCGTTTGTCACGCACGAGTGCCTGCCTCAGCCGGCAACGCCCTTCGATGTAGTTGATGATGTCGTAGACAATGCGGTTCTCCAGTCCCAACATCACGTCCAGGTTGCGCAGACCGATATCCGCATCGATGCACGTGACCCGATGTCCCAGCATAGCCAGGCCGATACCCAGATTGGCGGTTGTCGTGGTCTTGCCCACACCGCCCTTGCCCGAGGAAACCGTGATGATCTTTCCGGCCATACCTATCCTTTTCTGCTCCAAGCTTCAGCGATGATATGTCCCCCTTCCACGCAGGCGATCTCCGGCTCGGGGGCCTGCCGTTGTTGTTCCGGTGGCCGCCCGATATACCCGGCGATCCGAATCTGTGCGGGCTGAAGATCCAGTGCACAAATGACGGACGTCTCATCGCCAAAGGCTCCGGCGTGGGCCACGCCCCGAATGGCGCCCCAGACGATGATATTACCTCCTGCGACAATCTCCGCGCCCGAGTTCACGTCGCCCAACAGGGTAACGTGTCCCGGGTGATGGATGCTTTGGCCTGATCTCAGGGTTTGATGGACGAAGAGTGCCTGCTGTCCTGCAGGGATCTCGACGGTGGGTTTTCTGGGCTCATTGTCCTTGGGTAAGCGCGTCAGCACGCCATTGGATCGCGCGAGATGGACGGTTTTCTCGTTGTCACTGAGGACCGCCCAAAGCTCGATGTCGTATTGAGTGAGCAGCGCACGCATCGATATGAGCTGCGCTTGGGTTAACTCGCGTACACCCAGCTCCAGGATCAGGCGCCCGCCTCGGAAAAAAGCCTCGGCTTCCTGGAGTGCTTGTTCGAGGGCTATTAGCACGGTCGCCCAGTCGAAGGATTTGGGACGAAGGAGAATACCGTCTGCGGTTCCCTTCAACATGATCGGCGATTCTTCCATGATGTCTCCATTATAGCACGGCTGCCGCAAGTGAATGTTGAGAGTGCGTATCAATACGTGCCAACTTGTAACAACCCATGACATAACACTTTCATTCTACCTATTCCGGTGTATAACTCAAGTCCACGCCTGAGAGGTGGCTATGCGAGCAATACTACGTCTACTGATCGTGTTGGCAGTGCCCGTGGTCCTCACAATGGTTGTGGTACGTGCTTTGACGCTGCCCTGGTATCCGGCGTTCGAGTACGCGCGCCCCGGCTTCCCTCAGGATTCGTTCGGCCTGACGCAGCAGGAGCGCCTACGCCTCGCGCAGGCGTCGATTCGCTTCCTCAACGTCCCAGGTCACACGGAGCTGCTGACGGACCTGCGGCTTCCTAACGGCGAGCCGGCTTACAACGAACGCGAGCTCTCGCACATGATCGATGTCAAGCACGTGTTCAGCCGGCTGACACTCCTGGCAGTCGTGATGCTGGCGGTGGCGGCTATAGCCGCGGTGCTTTTGGCGCGCTTGGGTGACCGCTGCGGCATCGGGGATGCGCTTGCGGAGGGCGGTGGCCTCACGTTGGCGGTGCTCCTAACGCTGGGCGTCTGGATGCTCGTCGGGTTCGATCAGTTTTTCACGTTCTTCCACGGGCTCTTCTTCCAGTCCGGCACGTGGACCTTCTCTTACTCCGACACTCTGATCCGCTTATTCCCCTTGCCGTTCTGGCAAGACGCGGGGCTTATCATCGCCGGCGCCGTGAGCCTGTGTTCGCTGCTGCTTCTGGGGATCGGGATACACCAGGGGCGTGGGTGCCGGCAGAGACGTGGGAGTGTGGCGCCGTGACTCTTCATCCACCTGACTGGGTCAAGGACGCTGTTTTCTACCAGATTTTCCCTGACCGGTTTGCCTCAAGCCCGCATGTGCCCAAGCCGGGCAACTTGGAGCCTTGGGATGTGCCCCCAACCCGACGCGGCTTCAAAGGAGGCGATCTGCTTGGGGTGTTGGAGCACCTTGATTACCTGGTGGACCTTGGGGTCAATGCGCTCTATCTCAACCCAATCTTCCAGTCGGCTGCGAATCACCGCTACCACACATATGACTACGCCATGGTCGACCCCATCCTCGGCGGAAATGAGGCGTTTGATGCGCTTCTGGCGGGCGCACATCAGGCTGGGGTCCGGGTCATACTCGACGGCGTTTTCAACCACGCGGGGCGGGGATTGTACCAGTTCAATCACATTTTGGAGAACGGAGACCGATCACCCTACCTCGACTGGTTCTCCGTCTATGGCTTTCCGCTCTGGGCTTTTGACAACAATCGCACGCCCAACTATGCGGCGTGGTGGAACAACCGCGAGCTTCCGAAGTTCAACACCGAGAACCCGCAGGTTCGCGGCTTCATTATGGATGTGGCTGAGATGTGGCTCAGGCGAGGGATCGACGGCTGGCGACTCGACGTGCCGTTGGAGATCCAGACGCGTGGGTTCTGGGAAGAGTTTCGCGAGCGCGTGAAGGCAATCAACCCCGAAGCCTACCTCGTGGCAGAGATCTGGCACGATGCCAAGCCCTGGCTGCAGGGAGAGCACTTCGATGCCGTGATGAACTATGGCTTCAACCGGGCATGCTATGGTTTCTTCGGGGGCGCGTGGCTGGATGTCTCGCAGCGTCCCGGCGGCTTCCAGATAGCGCCGCTGGATGGTTTCGCCTTTGCAGGTGAGATCGACCGTTTGCTCGGGCTCTACGGTCCTGAGGTCACCCTGGCGCAGTACAATCTGATCAGCAGCCACGATGAGCCACGCTTCCTCACGATGGTGCGTGGCGACAAACGGAGGCTGCGCCTCGCGACCCTCTTCCAAATGGTGTTTCCAGGCGTCCCCTCGGTGTACTACGGCGACGAGATCGGGATGGAGGGGAAAAGCGATCCGGACTGTCGCCGTGCTTTCCCGTGGGACGAGCGTCATTGGGATCGCGAGCTCCATGCAGAGTTCAAGCGCTTCATCGCGCTGCGGCAGGCCCATCCTGCGCTGCGCCGTGGACGCTACACGCTTCTCGCCGCGACCCAGGCCGTATATGCCTTTGCCCGTCACGATGACGCCGAGACCGTCATCGTGGTCCTCAACGTGGGGGATGCCGTCGAGCGTGTTGAGTTGCACGTGGCGCCGCTGATTCCGGAGGGGGTCGTCCACGAAGCGTGGGCAGGTACCTCCATATCCGCGCAAGAGGGCTATCTGCGCTTCGACGTTCCGCCTTTGGACGCGCGGGTCTTCATTGCAGAGTGACGGGCGACGCTTATACGCGATTCTTATCGTCCTCTTATGCCATTCCAATACTTACCCTTTATACTGGGACAGGAATGATTAAGGACGGAGGTAAAACATGGCCAGAATTGTAGGCATTGACTTGGGGACGACGAACTCCGTCGTCTCAGTGATGGAAGGTGGGCAGGTCACCGTTATTCCGACGGCTGAGGGGCGTCGTTTACTCCCTTCGGTAGTTGCGTTCACCAAGAATGGTGATCGCTTGGTCGGAGATCCTGCGAAACGTCAGGCCGTGGTTAACGCCGAGAACACGATTTACTCGGTGAAGCGACTGATGGGACGTCGCGCGGATGAGCCCGAGGTCGAAGTAACCCGTGAGATGGTCTCGTATGATATCGTGGCGGGGCCTCAGAATGATGCGCGCGTGCGTGTGCCGGTACAGGATAAAGTCTACACACCGCAGGAGATCTCGGCGATGATCCTCCAGAAGCTGAAGAAGGATGCCGAGGCCTATCTTGGTGAGCCGGTGACACAGGCCGTCATCACGGTGCCTGCGTACTTCAACGATAGTCAGCGCCAGGCGACCAAGGATGCAGGGCAGATCGCGGGTCTTGAGGTGATGCGAATCATCAATGAGCCCACGGCTTCTGCGCTGGCCTATGGTCTCGACAAGGCAAAGGATGAGACCATCCTCGTCTTCGATCTTGGTGGGGGCACCTTCGATGTATCGATCCTTGAGGTCAGCGAAGGGCTGATCGAGGTGAAGTCCACCAACGGAGATACGCACCTGGGTGGTGATGACTGGGACGAGCGTGTCGTGCGCTGGATGCTTGACGAGTTCCGAAAGCAGCAGGGCGTGGATCTATCCAAGGATCGCCAGGCAATGCAGCGTCTACGTGAAGCTGCGGAAAAGGCGAAGATAGAGCTCTCCACGATGATGGAGACCGAGGTCAATCTGCCGTACATTACCGCGGATGCGACCGGTCCGAAGCACCTTCAGATCCGGCTGACGCGCTCGAAGTTCGAGCAACTCACGGCAGACTTGGTCGACCGATGTCGGCATCCCTTCGAGCGGGCTTTGTCAGATGCGAAGATCGCCGCCGGAGATCTCGATGAGGTCGTGCTGGTAGGTGGCGCCACGCGTATGCCGATGATTCAGGATCTCGTGCGCTCACTAACGGACGGCAAGGAACCCCACAAGGGGGTCAACCCCGACGAGGTCGTGTCTGTTGGCGCGGCGATTCAGGGTGGTGTCTTGGCCGGTGATGTGACCGATATCCTGTTGCTGGATGTATCGCCTCTGTCACTGGGCGTGGAGACGCTGGGCGGTCGAATGACCAACTTGATCCCGCGGAACACGACGGTGCCCGTCAAGAAGAGCGAGACCTTCACCACGGCCGAGAGCAATCAGACCGCGGTTGACATCAAAGTCTACCAGGGAGAGCGCCCGATGGCGGCGAACAACATGCTGCTGGGCCAGTTCCGGCTCGACGGTATCCCGCCGGCACCACGTGGGGTCCCGCAGGTCGAGGTAACCTTTGATATCGATGCCAATGGTATCCTGAATGTGAAGGCGAAGGACAAGGCTACGGGCCGTGAGCAGCACATTACGATTACGGCAAGCACGAACCTGAGCGGCTCCGAGGTGGATCGGCTGGTTGAAGAGGCTGAACTGCACAAGGAGGACGACCGCAAGCGCCAGGAGTTGGTGGATACGCGGAACGAGGCGGACGGCATGATCTTCCAGATCGAGCGCAGCATGGAGGACCTCGGTGAGAAAGTCCCGGGCGACATCCGTGCGCAGCTTGAAGGTCTGATGAACGATCTGCGGACGCTCAAGGATACGAGCGAGGATGCGGCAGCGATTCGCCGCAAGATGGATGAACTTCGCAACGTGTCGATGAAGATGGGCCAACAGGCCTATGACCAGGGCGGCGGTCAGACCGGCCCGATGCCCGGCCCGAATGTAGGCCCCGGTTACGGTCACGCACCGGAAAGCGGTAGCGGCGGGGAAGGCCCTGACGTTGTCGAGGGTGAGTACCGCGAGGTCAACTAGAGAGACAGACCCGTGTGCAGCCGATGAAGCTGCGCCGACGTTAGAAGTTGCGGTAGACCGCACTGACAGGGGGTGGCTTCGGCCACCCCTTGTTCTCTGGATAGGTAAAGCGTGGGATGTGAGCTATGGTGATATCAGGTGAAGGAACTCGAGTCCCCATCAGGCGAGAGGGAGGGAGTCGAATGAAGATAGATGATAATGGCTTGGAGCCGGAAGGAACGACCGGCGTAAGCGAGAGTGTGCCGGATGTGGCGCGTGAGGCGTCGAGAGCCTCATCTGTCGTGTCGCGGACATCTGCACGACCGAGCCAAGCGGCTGACGGCGATCGAGATAGTGGATTGGCGCGACGTCGCGCTCCGGCTCAAGGCTGAGATGGATAACTTCCGCAAGCGCCAGACGCGCTGGGCACAGGACGAGGTCTTGCGCGAGAAGGAGCGCTTTCTGCGGCAGTTCCTGGGTGTGTTGGATAACCTGGAACAGGCATTGCATCACATCGATCCGCAGGATCCCGCACATCAGGGGGTCCAAATGGCATATGACAGCATGCTGGCACTGCTGTTGCGCGAGGGTGTCGAGCGTGTGTTCGCGCTAGGCCGGCCGTTCGACCCTGCAAAGCACGAGGCCGTCGCGATGGTGCCCTCCGAGTCCGGCGAGCCCGGCGACATGCACGTCGTCGAGGTCATGGCGCCGGGCTATCTGTTGGTTGAGCCGAATTCGGGAACTCGGCGCATGCTGCGCCCTGCGAAAGTGGTCGTCGCCAAACACGGCGCATAATCGCGGACGGGGTGGTCCGCGATGGGGATTGACGCAATCGATCTCGCGTAGGGAGTGACTATGGACTATAAGGACTACTATGGCGTGCTGGGCGTTTCGAAAGAGGCGTCTGAGAAGGAGATAAAGCAGGCCTACCGCAAGTTGGCACGGAAGTATCACCCCGACATGAACCCGGGTGACAAGTCTGCCGAGGAGAAGTTCAAAGAGGTCAACGAGGCCTACGAGGTGCTCTCCGATCCCGAGAAGCGCAAGCTCTTCGATCAGTTCGGTAGTGAGTGGAAGACTTGGGAGCAGCGTGGCGGCGCGCCGGAGGATTTCTGGCAACAGTGGGGCGGACAGCCGCAGGGGGCCGGGCCCGGCGGCGTGCGCTACACCTATACCACCGGACCGGGTGGGATGGGGGGAGAAGGCGGGTTCTCCGACTTCTTCCAGCAGCTCTTCGGCGGGCGGGGGTGTCGGCGGTGGGGCTACAGTCGGAGAGTACGAGGGCGGCTTTGGTGACCTCTTCGGTGGGATGGGGGGGCGAGGCGCCCCGCAGAGCTCGGCGTGGACGTGATTACGAGCAGCCCGTCGAGATCTCGCTGGAGGAGGCCTACCAGGGCACCAAGCGGCTCTTTCAGATCGGTGACCAGCGCATTGAGGTGACGATTCCGGCCGGCGCCAAGACGGGCACGCGGGTACGGGTTGCCGGGAAGGGCGCCGTCGGTGCCGGCGGGGCGCCCGCCGGGGACCTTTTTCTGGTGATCAATGTCGCGGAACACCCCCAGTTCGATCGCGATGGCGACGACCTTGAGACTAAGGTGCCGGTGGATCTCTATACGGCCGAATTGGGTGGTGAGATACAGGTACCGTTGCCGGATGGACACTCGGTGATGCTCCGTGTTCCGCCTGAGACCCAGAACGGTACGAGGTTCCGGCTGCGAGACAAGGGGATGCCGGTACTTGGGCGCCAGAATGCCAAAGGGGATCTGTTTGCGATCGCGGACGTGGTCCTGCCGGATGGGCTGAGTGACAAGGAGCGCGAGCTCTTCGAGGAACTCCGCCAACTGCGTAAGTGAGAGAGAGGGCCTGCATGTTTCGGAAGATCCTGTTTGCACACAATGCTACGCCCGCTGCGGAGCGGGCGCTGATTTATCTGGAGCACCTGGCGCGGCAGGAGGAGGCAGAGGTCGTCGTCCTGCACGTCTACCAGTCGTTGGAGCGCTATTCGGCGACGGCGGGCTATACGGACCTGGTCGAGCAGCTAGAGACTGTAGCCCACGAGGTGGTGAGCGACACGGTTGAATATCTGCAGAACGCAGGGGTCTCGGCGGTGGGGGCCGTCGCGACGGGCTCGTCGACGGCGCGGGTCATTGTCGAGATGGCCCGGGATGAGGAAGTGTCGCTGATCGTCTTGGGCACGCGTGGCCCCACTCAGGTATCGGACCTGCTGCTTGGCGACGTAAGCACCGAGGTATTACGCCACGCGCCTTGCCCTGTTTTTCTGGTTCCTTGAGGCATAATACGAGCGGCATGTCGCCGACCTTCGCACAGGGCTATCGCGCACGCGGGACCCTGCGAAGGTTACCAAGACTTCGCAGGGTGTGGGACTCGCAAGTGCGTGGCCTGGGCCTTGCATAGGAGTTGTGCATGAACACTCGTTTTCGTCTACGGGCTCGCCTGCTGCCGGTTGCGGTGCTGCTGGCAGCGCTGTCGTTTGGCTGTCTATCTGTGCCAACACTGGTAAGCCAACAACCGGCGCCGACTTCGCCGGCTACCACGACAGTGCCCTTCACGGTAGGAGATCCCACAGCCGTGCCCGCGACCGCGGCGCCCCTGGTCGTGGCACCGCCCGACAACGCGCTCTCAAGCCTGCAGTCGCAGGTGGAGGCTGTCTACGCGGCGGCAGGCGACTCGGTTGTCAATATCGGCGTCACCGTTATCGGATACGACTTCTTCTACAATCCCGTGTCCCAGGAGGGAACCGGTTCCGGCTTTGTCTACGACGATCAGGGCCATATTGTGACCAACTATCACGTGATCGAGGGGGCCGACACGATCAACGTGACCTTCAAAGATGGGGCGACGTTGACCGCGGACGTGGTGGGACAGGATCCCACCTCCGATCTTGCGATCGTGAAGGTCGACCCGACGGCGCACCAGTTGCACCCCGTCGCATTGGGCGACTCGGAGAATCTCACGATCGGCCAGTTCGTCGTCGCCATAGGCAACCCCTTTGGTCTGGAGCAATCGGTGAGCTTCGGCGTGATCAGCAGCCTCGGTCGTATCATCCAGAGTCCGGACAATCGCTTCATCGGTGAAGCGATCCAAACCGATGCTGCGATCAACCCCGGCAACTCAGGCGGGCCGCTGTTGGACCTGGAAGGGCGGGTGATCGGTGTCAATGCCCAGATCCTCAGCCCAAGCCAGGCGAACGCCGGCATCGGGTTCGCCATCCCGGCGCAGTTGGTCAAACGCGTGGTACCCCAATTGATCGCGACCGGCTCGTATCAGCACCCGTGGATGGGGGTGGGGGACGCGCTACTGACGCCGCCCCTCGTCCAGGTTCTGCACGACGCGGGCTATGATGTGCCCGATCAGGGGCTGTTGTTGATCACCGTTGGGCCAGACACGGGAGCGGATCACGCCGGACTCCGGGGCGCACAGCGCCAGATCGCCACGCGCTTCGGACAGATCCCCGTGGGCGGTGACGTGATCGTTGCCCTCGACGACACACCGATGACGACGGAGAAAGACCTGATTGTCTACCTGGAGACCTTCAAACAACCGGGCGATATCGTCCAGGTGACGATCTGGCGTGATGGCCAGACCATGGTGGTTCCTGTCACGCTGGGAGAGCGCAGCAGCTCGTAGGGGCGTGCCTTCAACGAACGGCTGGACCGGTCCAATCTTCTGAGATTGGACCGGTTTCTATTCGCTCAACTCCGGGTGAGTCCCTAGCCAGTCTGACAGGACAGCGAGCGCGCGTTGTGCGTGCGCCTCGCCCCGCGCGCGTTTCCCCCGCACGTGCGCCTCAAGTGGCGGCATCAGCCCGAAGTTGGCCTTCATCGGCTGAAAGCCCTTGGGCGCAGCGTGTGTGATGTAGTGCATCAGGGCGCCGATCATCGTCTCCTGGGGCAGCGTTACCGGCGCAAGGCCGGTGAGCAGCCGGGCCGCGTTGACGCCCGCCAGCCATCCCCCGGCGATATTGCCTGCATAGCCCTCCAGGCCCGCAATCTGGCCCGCCAGCAGCAAGCGCTCAGCATAGGGCACGTCGTGGCGGGGCCGAAGCTGGAGTGTCGGTTGGAGGAGTGTCGGTGCGTTGACGTATGTGTTCCGGTGCATCGAACCGTAGCGCACGAACTCTGCCCCGGCCAATCCCGGGATCATCCGCAGGACCCGATCCTGCTCTCCGTATTTCAGATTCGTCTGGAACCCCACGAGGTTGTAGAGCGTGCCCGCCGCATCATCCTGGCGCAACTGGACCACGGCATACGGGCGCCCGCCGGTGCGTGGGTCGCTGAGTCCCACCGGGCGCAGTGGCCCGAAAGCGAGGGCTCGTCTTCCGCGGGCTGCCAGGACCTCCACCGGTAGACACCCCTCGAAGAAGCAATGATCGGCGGACTCGGCTTCGGACGAGGCCCCGTTCGAAGCTGTATCGAACTCCGGCAGTGCGATGCGCTCGGCAGCCACCAAGGCTCGGTAGAACGCGTCGTATTCGTCCCCGGTCATAGGGCAGTTGATGTAGTCCCCATCTTCCGACTCACCCTTGTCGTATCGTGAGGCGCGGAATGCGATCGACATGTCGATACTCTCTGCCTCCACGATGGGGGCGATAGCATCGAAGAAGTAGAGGTTCTCACGGCCCATCAGCTCTTGAAGCGACTGTGCCAGAGACGGCGAGGTGAGGGGGCCGCTGGCAATGATGACGGGGCCGCCGCCTGCAGGATTCGGCACTTCTGTGATCTCGCGCCGCACCAACGTAATGCGCGGATTGGCCTCGATACGTGCCGTCACCGTGGCGGCAAAGCCTTCCCGGTCCACGGCAAGTGCACTCCCCGCCGGTAGACACGTGGCATCGGCCACGTCGATGACGAGCGAGCCCAACTTCCGTAACTCCCTCTTGAGCAGGCCCGGCGCGCGGCCAACGAGATTGGAGCCAAGCGAGTTCGAGCAGACCAGCTCGGCCAGCTCGCCGGTGGTGTGGGCCGGCGTGCCGGTGTGCGGGCGCATCTCGTAGAGGATTACGGACGCCCCCAGGCGCGCGGCCTGCCACGCTGCCTCACATCCGGCCAGCCCCCCACCGACGACTGTGACCGTATAGCTCACGATGCTTCCTCGCCGGGCTCGTCGTCGAACTCATCCTCGTCGTCGTCCGGGGCGCCCTGCGCCATGTCGACCGGTTCCGCCTCCAAGAGATCGCGTGCCTCCTGCGCCCACTTTGCAGGAACCCGGATTTCAACCCGTCCCAGGCCGTCGACGGTCAGGCCAATAGCGGGACCCGCTGCCTCATACGTCAACATCGACGGGATTCCCGCGCTCTCAAACAAACCTTTTATCACGTTGGCGCGCAGCATACCGTGCGTCACGTATACCGTGACGAGACCTGCATCCCAATCATCGTGTGCCATACTGACAATCCTTTCCGCGCGACGCTTGTCGCTCCTGTGTGCCGGGACCTAAGTGTAACAGAGTGTGTTAGTTGTCAATAGGGTTGAGTCCTGGTATAATGCCCTCTGTAACATGAAAACAAGCCTACATTGTTTGTTGGTGGGGCCAGATTGCGAGGCTTATGAGCACTAGTAGCACGTTGAGCAACGACCAGTATTGGGAGCAATTCACCGTTCTGGCAAAGGACTTGGAGCACCTCGTCAACTTCCTCGTTGAAAGCGAGCGCCCCCACACGTTGGCCGAACTCGCGTCTGAGTTGACCCGCTATCGATTCGAACAGGTCACAAGCCTTTTAGAAGACACACTTTCGCAGGGCCGGATCTACCGTCCCGGCGAGAGTTATCAGGTGGGCGAGAACGTGATCCTGGCCCATCTGGGGAATACCAAGGGCAAAGTCGTGGGTGTTCGCCCGGGACGTAACCCGGAGTACGAACCCTTCTCGGTGGTCAAGCTAAAGATCGAGGATGACGGAGAGCGTGAGTTCGCTGCGGATCTCGCCCAGCCGCATCCGCTCAACAATGCGACGTACCTGCCCGACGACGAGGTTACAGCCGAGGAGATCTACGCCGCGTACGGGGATGAGATTCGGGCCAAGCTGCAGCGTGCGCTAGAGACCAGCGCGCAGTTTGTGAGCATCGGGCCGATGTGGTTTGTACGGGCCCTGCTGATCGACATCTCACCCGGACAGATCAACATTGTCGAGGCCATGCTCGATATGGCGGGGGGCGGTCCGGTGCGCACCGATGACCTGCTCAACGAGATCGACCTGCCTGGCGAGATTTCCGAGCCTTTGCAGCGCTTTTCGCTGGAGTACACGCTCTTGCGCGATCATCGTTTCGACGAGGTGGGGCCGGCGGGCTATGCCCTGTGGCACCTGCGCAGCCTTGAGCCAAAGGGCGTCCTGGAGACGCCGCGCCAGCTCCAATATATCCCGATTCCTCACAACCGGCAGATCCTGGATAGCGTGATGCTCTCGCTTGAGCAACAGGTCGCCGATGAGTGGTCAGAACTGCCGGTAACGGCGACAAACGGCGAGCCGGTCACCATTGTGCTCAACTATCCTCACTGGCGTAGCGGCACGTTGCCGTTGGCCTCACACGTCGCGAACTTCTTCCCGACATCGCGGATTACCGACCGCATCCGGTTTACATTTGTAGACGATCAGACGGGCCGCGAGTTTCCCGGCTGGGTGGTGCGAAGCGGTCGCTATGTCTATGGGTTGGAGGAGTGGTACAGGAGCAAGCAGGTCTTTGTTGGGGCGTACATTGACATGGCTCAGGGCGAGGAGCCCGGGCTCGTTCGCGTCAGTGTCAGGCCGATCAAGTCGCAACGGCGGGAGTGGCTGCGTACCGTTACCGTGGAAGGCGAGAACCTCATCTTCGAGGTGACCCGCGTGCCGGCTGCGTGCGAGTTTGACGAATTGGCAGCGATCGCGGTGGATGACCCCTCGGCCGTGGATGCCCTGCGCGACCAGTTCAACCGGGCGTCGCTTGAATCGCTGCTGGAGCGCGCGTTCAGCGGTCTGGCGGGACTCAGCCTGCAGCGGGCAGTGCACGCGATGACGCTGTACAGCGTGCTCAACCTGATGCGTCGGGTGCCCCCGGCACCGATGCTCGCCGCATTGGCGACCTCGCCGCGCTACGTGTCTCTGGGCGATAACTACTGGGCTTATCGAGGGGAGGAATGATGGTCGCGCTTCCACCGGACCCCGCACTTACTCAGTTCATCAAACCCACGTTGGACACACCATTCCATATTGACTTTGACTGGTGGGAGCAGGAAGGGCTGGACGTCAATATCAAGCTGGTATCGCATTTGTGCCCGGAGCACCGGGAGGCCTTTGAGGGCCAGCCTATGGGTGACGAAATCGATTGGGTGGATTGGGAGACGGGCGAGGTGCGCCCCGTCGATGGGCTGCAATATGTGATCACGACACATTGCAGCCAGCAGCCGGGTTATGTACTGCAGGCTCCAACCCTGATTGAGGCTGTTTTCCGTGCCTTCTTGAGCAATGCGAATCAGCCGTTGACGTCGCGAAAACTGGCGCCACTCGTGGGACACCGGCCCGAGCAGGTCCTGCGGGTGTTGGCAGGCCGGACGGTGCGCCTCGGCCTGCGCCCGATGGTCAAGGGGAGATAGCGCGCACTTTCGCCCCAGTAGCTCAATCGGATAGAGCAAGTGCCTTCTAAGCACAAGGTTAGAGGTTCAAGTCCTCTCTGGGGTATCTGAAGCCAGCGACGTCGCGCGAAGGAAAACCCGAGAACGCCGCGTAAGCGGCGTTCTTTTGTCGCCGGTGCGATAGGAGACCTAATCCCGGAACCTCCCCAGGGATTGCGCTGGGCACGGGACGTCGTACAATACTTCTTGTCGCACAGATGACGATCGATTCCTTTCTGCCCAACCCGAGTTGCCCTTGGTCGCGATCACAGAGGATGTTGTTCCAGACATTGAATTCGCCTGCGGACACGTGCGATTGGTACGATCCGGAAAGTGTGGTTCAACAGACGGAGAGAGACCATGCAGAACTTCGAACGCGTTTCGAGTGGCGTGGCGGGATTGGATGAGATACTTCACGGTGGCCTTGTGGCCAAGCGCACCTACCTCATCCGTGGTGGCCCGGGGACGGGCAAGACGATCCTCGGCCTGAGTTTCCTTATTGCCGGCGCTCAGGCCGGCGAGCCCGTCCTCCTGATTACCTTCTCCGAGCCGGAAGCGGTGCTGCGCGCCGACGCGGCAACGCTGGGGCTGAGCCTCGACGACGTTGCCATCCTGGATATGACATCCAGTCCATCCTTTTTTGCCGAGGCGCAGAGCTACGATATCTTCTCTCCAGCCGAGGTCGAGCGCGAGCCCACAGCACGCCGCATCCTCGAGCGCGTGGAGTCGCTCAAGCCGAGACGGATCCTCCTGGATGCCATCACGCACCTGCGCTACCTCACGGCCAACGACCAGGAGTTTCGCCGCTACATCTCATCGATGATCCGTTCCCTGACGGGCCGAGGGGCCACGGTGGTTCTGACCTCGGAGTTCAGTGAGGACATGCCGGATGACGATCTGCAATTTCTCAGCGACGGCGTGATCCGGCTGCAATACGAGGGCAGTCGGAGGCTCCTGGACGTCACGAAACTGCGTGGGTCCGGGCACGAGGCCGGGATGCACGCGATGCGAATCACCAAGACGGGGATGACGGTTTTCCCTCGCCTCGTGCCCGACGTCTATTCACGGGAGTTTTCTCCGGAACCGATCCCCTCCGGTGTACGCCGGTTGGACGATGTGCTAAACGGCGGTTTGGAACGAGGCACGGTCACGCTGTTAGCAGGGCCGGTGGGTGCGGGGAAAACGACGGTCGGCATGCAATTCATGAAGGAGGCAGCGCAGCGCGGTGAGCGTTCGGTGGTCTATCTCTTCGAGGAAGCGATTGCCACCTTGCTGCATCGCAGCGAACTGCTAGGCATCCCTGTAGCGCGAATGGTCGAGCGAGGCACGCTGTCGCTGGTGCCGGTAGAGCCTCTCAGGTTGACCGCTGAGGAGTTTGCCCGTATGGTGCGCCGAGAGGTAGAGGGCGAGATGACGCGCATCGTGATGGTCGACAGCGTGCGCGGCTATCAGCTTTCGCTGCGCGGTGAGGATCTGGTGGCGCATCTGCACGCGCTGACGCGTTATCTGCGTAACATGGGGACAACGACGTTGCTGATCAGCGAGACGGAGAACCTCGCCGGGCTTCCGCGCGTCACCGATTTTGGTTTCAGTTATCTTGCGGACAATATCCTTTTCTTCCGTTACCTGGAGGCGGAGGGCCGACTCCACAAAGCGATCGGCGTGTTGAAGAAGCGCGTCTCAGGTTTTGACAGTGCGCTTTACGAGCTCATTATGGATGAACAAGGGGTTCGTCTGGGACCGCCATTGGGTGACGTTCGCGGCGTTCTCGGCGATACTCATGTAGAAGCGTAGCCACAGAACGGACAGAGGTGCCTATGCAGGGCAAGGCAGGCGAGGGACTGAAGATTCTCGCGGTGTCCAGCAATAGCCGAAACTTGGTACTACTCAGGCAGATCCTGGAGGAGGCCGGGTATGAGGTTGTGGCGGTGGCCAGCCTTGACGAATTCGACCGGTTGGTTTTGAGGGGGCAGGAGCTTGACCTGGCGTTGGTCGACATTACCGGCTTCGATCAGGCCATCTGGTCGCGATGCGAGAAGCTTCGTGAGAACGACGTGCCGCTGCTTCTGATAGGAGCCCGCAGTGGCGCTGCGCTCGAACAGGTTGGCAAGAAGGTTGGTGCTGCCAGCGTTCTGGTCAAACCACTGGCCGTCAAGGAACTGGTGGGGTTGATCAGATACCTGGTGCAGGCATAGCGAGGCGTCGCCTCTTGCTCTTCGGAGAGCTCACATGTCCCGTATTCTGCTGCTGGTGGACTATGAGACGAACCGGCGGATGTTGTCGGCGACGCTGGAAGATAGCTACGACATTGTGGTGCCGCGTCACGGTGCCGATCTGGACGCTGACTACGATCTTGGCATTGTGGGCGGACAGGCCCTTGCGCGACTCCGTGATGCGATTGTCGCGCGCAAGCAGCGGGAGGAGCCCGTGTTGCTTCCCTTCATGTTGGTCTCCTCGCGACAGGACGTCAACCTGTCCAGTAGCGGCTTATGGCGGGTGATCGATGAGGTAGTGACGGTGCCGGTCGAAAGGGTTGAGTTGCGAGCTCGCCTGACAACGCTTCTCAGGTCACGTACCCTTTCACTGGAATTGGAGCGCCGCAATGAGGACCTACGGATGCTCATCCGTGCGCTTAGCCACGATCTGCGGGCACCGGCGCGATATGCTCAAGGCTTCGCCGAGGCGCTTCGAGAGGACTATGGCGGGCTCCTGGACGGACGCGGACTTCACTACCTGGATCGGATCAGCGAAGCGACCGAACGCACCCGCAATTTCCTGGATGTCTTGTTGGCATACGCGCGCCTTAGTGGGCAGCTTGTGTCTCTGCGGCCCGTCCAGTTGGAAGATGCAGCCCGATCGGCGCTGAGCCATGTTCACGACTCCCTGGTCGAGGCTGGGGGTACGATCCATCTCGAGGGACGCTTCCCAACTGTGCGGGCAGATCCAGAGATGATCGATCTGGCGTTGACGAACCTCTTGTCCAATGCTATCAAGTTCGTGGCGCCGGGCACGCAGCCCAGAATCGTGGTTTCGACGCGGGTTGAGGACGGGAATGCGTGGCTGGAGGTAAGGGATAATGGCGTGGGTATTCCCAGCGGGGCATTGCAGCGCATTTTCGAGCCGCTCGTGAGGCTCTACGGCGAGGAGAGCTACGAGGGCACGGGGTTGGGTCTGGCCATTGTCCAGCGTGCCACGGCGCTAATGGGTGGTGAGGTCACCGTGAGTTCGGTCCCTGGCGAGGGCAGCACCTTTCGAATCCGGCTGCCCCTAGAGCACGAGGTGAATCCATGAGATTCATGATCGTTGATGACAGTCCTGCGGATCGTGAGCTAGTCATCCGCAAGCTGCGGCAGGCGTTCGATTCTGCGGAGTGTGTCGAGGTGGGGAGACGCAGCGATTTTGAGCGGGCGCTCTCCGCAGAAACGGACTTCGATCTTGTGCTGAGCGACTACTATCTTCACTGGGGGGATGGGCTCGAGATCTTGCGCGTGGTACGCTCGCGATATCCAGAGATACCCGTGGTGATGTTCACCGATTCGGGCAACGAAGAGGTGGCGGTTGCTGGCATGAAGTTGGGGCTAAGCGACTACCTGCGCAAGCATGACCTCGACCGGCTGCCGGTGGCGGTGCGCGAGAGCATAGAAAAGACGAGGCTGCGTCGCAAGTACGAGGAATCGCAGCACCGATTGCGGCTCTCGGAGGAACGGTACCGAGTCATCTCGGAGCTCGTTTCCGACTACGCCTTTTCCTTTCGCGCGACGCCGGAGGGCACTCCGGTTCGAGAGTGGACTACCGGCGCATTCCACCGCATCACCGGCTATACCCCGGAGGAGGTAGATGAAGTAGGCGGGTGGACAACTATGCTTCATCCTGATGACGAGGCCCTTGCGGAGGCATTTGTGCGGCAACTTCTGGAGGGCGAGGATGCGACCGCCTCGCTGCGTATTCGGACGCGCGACGGCGAGACCCGCTGGCTTCACGTGACCGGGCGTCCGGTCTGGGATGCGGAAGAGAACCGTGTGATCCGTATTTTCGGGGCAGCACAGGACGTCACGGAGCGTCGCGCTGCACAGGAAGCGTTGGTCCAGGCGGAGAAGTTGGCGCTGACCGGTACGCTGGCTGCTTCCGTCGCACACGAGATAAGCAATCCGATGCAGGCCGTGATCGGCTGTCTTGGCCTCGCGGATGACGCACTGCCGGAGGCTGAGGAGACATCCGAGGCCAGACACTACCTGCGGATTGCTGCCAACGAAATCACACGCGCCGCGTCTATCGTCTCCGGGCTCCGGAATCTCAACCATCCGTCGGCGCCGGAGGACCGTGAGTCCACAGACATTGCCGCGCTGATCGATGATGTGCTGGCGTTGACGGCGGGAGAGCTTGAGCGCACAGGGGTGCAGGTCCATCGTGAGGTAGGCCGCGATCTGTCCCCGCTTATGGTCGTGCCCAACCGGTTGCACCAGGTGCTGCTCAACCTGGTACTCAACGCCGACCACGCGATGCGGGGTGGGGGCGTGCTTACTATGGGAGCGGCGACCACCACTTCCCCCGACGGTGTGGTCGTGACCGTCGCCGATACCGGCGTGGGCATATCGGAGGAGCACCGGGCCCAGCTCTTCCGGCCCTTCTTCACAACCAAAAGTGAGGGGCTTGGCTTGGGGCTCTACGTGACGCGCAAAATCGTCGAGGAGCACGGCGGCACCGTCAAGATCGACAGCGAGGTCGGAGTCGGCACGACCGTCCGCATCTGGCTGCCGCGTGAGACAGACGCCGAGGCCGGCTGAGGTCACCCCACACCGGACTACATCCTGGATGTCGGCTGACAGCCGCACGTATCCGTGTCGCCATGCGGCTATGCGCCCCGGATCGGAGCGATTCAACCACCATCTGATTAACGCCACCTGTAGGCCGGCGGCAAGGCTAGAGGTTCAAGTCCTCTCTGCGTACCAAACAGAGCAATAGCTCCAACCGGGAAGCGGCGAACAATCGTCGTGCCCCGGTTTTCTTGTTCCAAGTGAAGGCTAAGGCATATGCCTACCTTACAACGAGGTCAGGAGGTCGTGCAACGCCTTTGGGTCGTTCGGCAGCCGGATCAGGTTCGCCGACCTGTTCCATTCCTCATCGCCCAGAAGTCGCGCGGCTGACCTGCCAGACCCCTCGACAATCACTACCCGCGCGCCAAGCGCCAGTGCCATCCGATACTCCGCTGCGGCGATGATGCCACCCCCGATACCCAGCAGGGTCACCTGACCCGGCGCGATCCCGGATGTGATGATATCCGCCCAGTACTGCAGCGGTCCATAGGCGTCAAAGTCATGCCCCACAGTCTGGCGCTGCTCTCTGTAGCGGTTATCGATCCTGACATCTGGCGGGATCAGGGCCGGGATGTAGCCGACCGTGTAGACGGTGGTGGGGTAGATTTCCTGAAGGTCACCGGCTAGCCCGCTGATTCCGGCTGTGGTGCCACCGGAGATCAGTGTGCCCCGAAAGTCGCGTAGGCCGTCTACCAGCAGGGGACGGTAAGCCTTCATCGCCATCTCGACGCTCGATTGGCAGCCACCGGCGATGATCACTACCGGCCCGGCCAGTTCCTTGGCATCCGGCGAGGCCGAATCCTCGAGTGTCGCTCGGTACTCCTCCAGCCCGTACTTGCCAATCAGGGCGAGTGTCAGCAGCCGATGGACCCATGCGTAGCCCTCCAGATCTCTTCTTACGATCTCGAGTTGCCTTAAGGACTGCAGAGAGCTGGCAGCGAACCAACCGGCCGCGCTGAGTTGGATCGCTTTGGCCACGGCCGAAAGACTCTCATATGCGTGGTTGAGCAGGAGCTGAAATGTGCCCAGATCATAGTAGGCCCACGGCAGGTTCATCCCGACCGCGATCTGATCGCGGCAATGCTGAACGGCGGCAGCGATGGCCGGAGCCATAAGTGGAATGGCGGACAGATCCCGCCGGTACGCGATCTCCGCGGCCAGGTAGTTGCCGACTGCGTAGGGGTCTGTCGGGGCGGCCTCGAAGGCCTGCGCGTAGAGCTTGCGCGCCTTTTCCGGATCCTGGGTTTTCCAGGTGCCTGCCAACGAAGCAAGTGCGTCCGGGTCCCGATCTGGCATGTCGCACATACGCTGAAGAAGTTGCTGGCCGCGCCGGTACTCCGCGCTACGCGGGTCGTCCTCATAGAGTTTGCACAGGGATACACCTAGGTCACGCAGGATGGGCTGATCGGCCCGGGCCAGGTGCTCTTCAAAGATCTCCACGGCTTTTGGCCAGTCGCCCAGACTCATCGCCAGCTTTCCGACGCGGTGTGCCAGTCCCGGGTTCTCCGGATCGCACGACCTGACGATCTCCAGGAGCGCCATCTCCTCTCTCATCTGGTCCTCGGTCATGTACGCGCCGTAGTTGGCCTCGTACCTTTGGAGGCCCTGCTCGATGCGCGAGAAGGCCTCGTCGGCTTGCTCGAGCATGGCGGCCACGCCTGCCAGCTCGCGCTGCCACTTCTCGGGGACTGAGAACACGCTCTTGTAGACCCGATCATGGCTGAACCCTGCCCACGCGTGTTCCAGAAGGGTGCGCACCTGTATCTCGGCCTTGAGTCCCACGATTGCATCGGGGACCGTCACCGCCACCTCGTCCGTCGGGAAGAGCCCTGGCCTGAACTGTACGATGTAGTGCACCGATCGATAGCCGAACTCCGAGGGTTTCAGCCGCTGGCTGACGTCGACACTGTTCTCCCAGTCGATGTCGAAGTGCCGTACGATGAACTCGCAGATTGTCCGGACTTCCGGCTGGGTGAAAGTGATCACTCGACCGCCGCACAGGTCGGTGAACTGATGAACAGGATCCTCGGTCTCCGGCCATTTGCGCTGGATCTTCTCGGCAAAGCTGGCGATGGCCTTAGGACGGGTTTGCACGACTGCGAGAGGAGCAAGCTGCCTGATCGCTTCTGATAGCACCTCGCGCAACGTCTCTGCGTACTGCCGATACCGTGGATGCATTTCCCGGTACTTGTCGATCTGGTCGCAGGACCAGTCGAACGAAGGTTTGGTCAGGGTGCCTGTCATAGGTGCTCTCCTTGTGGATGATGCGTGGCAGGGGCTCGCATGGGTCGAGCTCGTTCATCGATGCGGTCGTTCGGCGGCGGGACCGGGCACTACCGGTGGATCGACTACGGTCTGCCGGACAATCTCGAAGCCGGCGCGAGCCAAGGTGGCGGGTAGCTCTCGAACGGCGTCGCAGGTCTTGGTGCGCTCAGATTCCGGCAGGGCAGCCCACGTAACGAGTGTTGGGATGTGTTTGGCATCCAGGTTCTTGCGGCCATTCGCATAGCGCCAGCCTTGGGCGCGCCGTTCGGCGACGAAACGGGTGTGCTCTCGTTCTGCAAGATCCGCGACCTCCGCCTCCGAGAATTCAAACGAGGCGGCATTCCAGTCGGTCAATGGGATGAGCGTGTAGCCCAGTGCAGTCAGGTGGCGGAGAACCCCGTCGGCCTGGGCACGATTCGACTCGCGAAGGGCTTCGGGCAGGTGTTCCCACTCGACCAGGGCGGGGGCCGTCGCCACAGTGTGGCCGAGGGCAAGCTGTCGCTGGACATAGACCTCGTGTAGCCCGCGGGCGAGCACTTCATATGTGCCGCCCAAGACCGCCTCCGGCGTGCAGGTGCGGTCGAGTATCCCAAACGCATGAAGGTCTGCAAAAGGCCCTGCTCCATTGCCATTCGGATCCATCAGGCGCGCCATCCCTCCCTCCTCTGCCATGCGCACCACGACCGGAATCGGGCCGGCGGAGGCGCCCGAGTGGGCGGAGGCGCCCGAATGGGCGGAGGCGCCCGAATGGGCGGAGGCACGGAGAAGGTGCTGGCGGATAGCCAAGCCGGTTCGCAGTCCCAACGAGTCGTCGTCGAAGCAGACAAAGATCACACTCACCGTCGGCAGGCCGGCGGGACCGCTCAGGAAGGCACCCTCATAGAACTCGGGCCAGCGAACGTTCATCCTCATAGGGATCAGGTCGCATGCACCGGCCAGTTGGGGATAGCGTATGCTCAGCGCCCTGCATTTCCAATCCGCCTCCAGATCGATGATGGTGATGCGCAGCTTGCCGGCGGCCCCGCCCGCAGATTCGTGCAGCCGTGCATGCCAGTCACGGGCTGCACAGACCACAAGGCTCTGCCCCAGACGTCCCAGGCCGACTATCAGCACGTGAGCCGAACACGCGACGCTCGACTTGTCATGGGTCCCCATCGCCGGTCCGAATTGGCTCCACAGCGAGCGAGCGCCCCAGTCATAGACGTTGAACAGCTCCAGGCGCAACGGTACGCCTTCCTCGAGGGCCATCTCGCGCGTGCGGGCCAGCTCATGCAGTTGAGGGTCCACCACGTGTATGGTGCAGGTCAGTGGATAGGAACGCCGCCGCCGCGCTCCCCGTAGCAGTTCCTGACTGCGCACCGCGATCTCGGCGTTGGCCCCGTCATCATCGGTGACGGCGACCAGGTGATGCGCCCGTTGCACGCCGGCCCGTCGGAGCACATCTGCATCGGTGGCGTCCCCGACCAGCACGGCGATTCCACGCTCACGGCATGGGTCGATCAGGTTATGGGCAGCATCGACCTCGACGACCAGGACCCGGTCCCCGCGACGCGCGAAGCCCTGCGCCAGCAGCCAGCCTTTGCGGCTTAGCCCGCAGATGACTACGTGATCGCGCCAGAAGCGCAGAAGGAAGTGTTGCCACCGATCTCGGAAGAGGGAGAGCAGCGCGCGGATCGCGGTCCAGGCCGCGAGAAAGGGGATCAGGAACCGCGCCGCGTTCAATGCCCACGTAATCTCGCCCTCCGAAGGGTCACCTGAGCTCATAGAGATAAGCTGAAGCACCCGGTAGGCAGTGTCTAGAGGGGCGAACGGCTTTCCAGCGCTCTTGGCGTTGTCGGAGAAGCCGGCGTAGCCCAGGATCAGCGCGATGATCCACAGCAAGCCCACAATCAGCCAACCGTGCCGGCGCCAGCGGTGGCGCAGTGCAGCTGGGTCGTGGCGCGGAGGTTGCTCTGCGGTCATAGTGAGATCGCGCGCTCCATCGTCACATACCTACCATCTATCCACCATCACGGCGACGCTCGCCATAGCCGTAGCCCATCAGATCCGCCTGACGCAAGGGTAGAGCCGTCGGGCGAGAACGCGACGTGCTTCACGTTGTCGGTGTGGCCGGTCAGTGTGATCAGTTCTTCGCCTGTGGCCGCATCCCATAGGCGTACCGTGTCGTCCGTTCCTCCGGTAGCGACCAGTTGGCCGTCAGGCGAGAAGGCCACAGCGGTGACGCCGCCGGTGTGGCCGGTCAGCAGCCGTAGCGGGCGTCCGGTAGCCAGATCCCAGATACGTGTGCCATCCTCAGACGCAGCGGCCAGCAGGTTGCTACCGGGGGCGAAGGCCAGGTCCTTGACGCCCGGTTGTCCTTCATAGGTGCGGGCCTCGACGAGCGCGGCTGGGTCCCAAAGCGTGAGCGTAGCACCTCCGGCAGCCAGGATTTGCCCATCAGGCGAGAATGCCAGTGCCGCAACGTAGCCGTCAGCAGGAACGGTGCCCAGTACATCGCCGCTGGGAAGACCCCAGGCCTTGAGGGCATCCCCGGCCGCCGCGATTAGCGTGGCGCCATCCGGTGATACGGCGAAGGTGTGAACGTTACGACTGTCGGCGAGGGTGTCCAGCTTGGTGAGACTGGCCATGTCCCATAGCGAAAGACCGTCATACGTGGCAGAAAGCAGTGTCGCACCGTCTGGCGCAAATCGAATCTGGCCCATCGTATCTGTGCTGGCGCGGTGTCCGGTTCCGCCGGCGACATCATATAGGTCGAAGTAGGAGCCGCCGATCACCACCGTAGCTCCGTCTGGTGACCAGGCGAACTGGTCGGCATAGGTATCGTACTGCCCTGACCGCACGACAGTTCCTGCGTTCGCCGGCGAGATGGCCGATGGCGACAGAGGAACCGGAGTTGGCGTCACCTTCGGCGTTGCGCGGATCGGTGTCGACTGCGCACCAGGACCCGTGGAGAGCTGCCAGATCCGCAAGCCATCGCCTGCTCCTGAGGCCAACATGGTGCCGTCGGGAGAGAACGCCACTCGGGCGACCCTGGTTGTGTGCCCCATCACCGATTGTAGCTGCTGGCCGGTGGCTGCGTCCCAGAAGCGAACGGCTAGGTCGTCGCCACCGGTGGCAATCAGCGCCCCATCGGGAGAGAAGGCCACCGCGTCGACGGGACCGGTATGTCCGGTCAGCACGCGTTGGGGTTTGCCCGTCTCGACATCCCACAGACGAACGGTGCCATCGCTCGCCGTGGAAGCCAGTACGGCGCCATCAGGGGAGAAAGCCAGGCTTGTCACAGAGATCTGGCCTTCGAGGTCTCTCAGCACCGTGCCGGCATTCGCGTCCCAGAGCGTTAGCTTTGCGCCGGCGGAGGCGACGGTACGCCCATCAGGCGAGTAGGCCAGTTCCTGGACGTAGCCGCCGGTCGCGATGACGCGCGGTTCGGCGCCGGCAGCAAGATCGTAGAAGATGAGAGCCTCGTTCCGGGCAGCGACAACGGTCTTGCCGTCAGGTGAGAGGGCCATGACGCTAACTCCCTGACTGTCGGCGAGGGTCTCCAGTTTGGTCCAGGTGGGGACATCCCACAGGGTTATGCCGTCGTAGGGTGCTGAAACCAGCGTGGCACCGTCAGACGACAGCTCGACCTGTCCCATCGTGTCCGTGCTGATGCGCTGGGCAGTCTTGGCAATCACATCGTAGACGTACAGGTACGAGCCGCCGATGATGACGGTGTTCCCGTCCGGCGACCAGGTGAACTGTTCAGCCCAGAATTCGTCGAACAGCCCGGCGGGAACCACAGTGATCCGGGTCGCGCCGGTACTCTCCGTGCCGATAGTGGGTGTAGTGGCGACCTCGTCCGGCGATACGGCGGTGGGCATCTCGGCAAGTGCTGCCGTCGGACGCCCGCTTTCCGTAGCGTCAGTGGCGGACGGAGTGGAAATAGAGGTTACTATCTCTGCCGCTGTCGGAGATAGCGCCGGAGTCCCGAGATCGGGCTGCAAACCATCCCGAACCCAGCCGATCCCCCACCAGACGCCGCCCACGATTGCCAGCCCCGCGATCACGACAGCAGCATAGCGGATCCAGCGCCGATGGGTCGTTCTCGGCGGGTGCGACGCGGGTGACGATGTAGGGATCGACACCCGCGGCGAAATTGGCGGCGCCGATGTCTCCCCGGGCGTGGGTTCGGTCTGCGGGCGAATGCGGCGGCGGATGCCAGACAGCACCTGGTCACGTGCATGTGCCCAGTGCCGGTCGCTGTCGGTATAGTCGATCAGCGGGGTGGGCTGGCCCGGGAGCATTTGGCGAGAAGCCACGTAGTCGAAGTCATGCCAATCGCAAGGTTCCAGCAATATGGGGATCACCACCAGCTTGTTCTCCGCCGCCCGCTGCAAAATGCGCGGCAATTCGACATCACGGATGAAGTCCGAGGCGAAGAACGCTTCGCTGACCATCAACAACGCTACCTGCGCCGCGTCGATCGCGGCCAGGATTTCCCGTTCGAACTGGGCGCCCGGCTGGATCCCTGTCGTATCGCTGCGATCGTACCACAACGTTACGCCATCGCGGCGCAGTGCGTTCTCCAGCCAGGGAATCAGCACGAAGGAGTAAGCTGGATCGCACCACTTCTGGTCCAGATGGCTGTAGCTGACAAAGACAGTGGGCATGGCTCAAGCCTCCGAATGGATAATCGTGTGGGCATCCTGCATTCGTTGGCGAAGCGAGTGCCGATGAGGAAAACCCACCACAAGTGGCTTATCGCTGCTGATTATAGAGTCGCCCAGACAGGACGCAACGCGCCTCATACGAGCAGGTTGCATGGGGTGCGTTTCATCTCCGGGGCAAAAGGCAGGTAATGATCTGACAAAGCCCCGGGGGGAAACGTGGCGGACAACCCCTCGCCGCCGCCCGGGATGCGTTGGAGTCGCCAGGGCGCTGAGAGCCTGCTGCCTGTGCGGGCGGCGGTGCCGACCGGCAGAGGCCGCCTCAACCGGCTGTGGCCAAAGGCCTATGCCAACCTGCCCCTATCCTGAAACTCACCCGTTGTCGGTTACCCGAATCAGCCAGGTGCTGAGCCCGTGGGCAGGAACCGTGAGCGATACCGCGCCTGCCCGCGCGGGCGATGCGGCGCCGAGGGGACGTTCCATCAGATCGAGCGCCTGCGCCGATTCCAAGCTGCCAAGGACCTCTGCACATCCCACTTGAGCGGTAGCCGGCTCGTCGGTTGAGTTGGTCAGCCGCACGACCAGTCCCTCGCCCGACTCGGCCCACTTGAGGCCGGAGAGCGCCACATCGGCGCCCCTCACGGTCAGCAGGCTCTGCGAAACAGGCAGCCGTCCGTCGTGGACGTCGGTGCCGATAGCCAGCAGCGGCTGGTTGTGTCCCGCGGCGCGAGCCATCAGTGTCGCATCGGTCGGCACGCCCTCGGTCGCGAGAAGCGCCAGCCGCACGAGGTGTCGATCGATCTCAGGCAAGGGATCCGGATCGTAGCTCGAACGGATCAGGTTCAGCCGGAGCGTCGCCCCATCCACGGCGTGGCCGTGCTTGCAGTCGTTGAGGAGAACCACGGAGGCGGCACTGTCCTCGACTGCGCCTGAGAGGCAGGCCCAACGGAGAGCCGGCACCTCTTGATCACGGGTCGTCGCCCGGTCCAGGGCCCCGAAGGGGATCTCGTACCGGGCTGTCGGGTCCTCGAGCGCCGTGGGCACAGCCAGGCGCAGGTTCGGCACGCCGGTCTCGGCATCGCCGCGCTCGAACCAGTCGATCTCCAGGTCGATGTGCAACGCGGCGTCACCCGCGTGGAGGGCGTACCGTGCCTTGATCGTGGAGGCCTGAATGCCATACGTCAACATGAGCTCGGCAACGTACGGGCCGTCCGCGATCTCTGTGACCTGCCGGAGTGCCGGGTACTCGGTTGGCCCGCTGTTCTCGATCACCCACGCGGTCATGGTATGCGGGCGCTCCACGCTGAACTCGAAGCCTATGCCACCCGTCGAGGCGTCGACCCTTTCCGCGTTCGCCACCTTGTCGAAGTAGGAGACGATCCGCCCGGTCTGTTTGTCAAAGGCAACAGCAACCAGATCGTTTTCCAGCCCGATCACGTCGCGCTCCACGCTCGAGTAGACGCAGTGGTGCTTGTGGCGGGTGAGCCAGGCGCCCCGAACGGCCTCGGGTGGCGCCATACTCTCAGAGAGCACGACTGTGGTGTAGCCCAAAGCGGGAACGGTCACCGGCACGGCCAACGTCTGGTTCTGGTGCCCCCACGCTGCACTCTGGCCCACGACCTGTGCTGCCAGCGGTTGGCCGGCGGCGTCGCGTGCTTCGAAGACCTTGCTGTGAAACGGCACCGGCGTGCCGGCCGGCTCACGGTCCCAAAGGGTCAATCGCACCACCTCGTGGCGGTCCACAGCCGTCGCATTGAAGATCACAAAGGGGCGAACGGGCGACAGCCCGTGGCGGTCCGCGACACTGATGCGCCCCTCCTCCGCATAGATCCCCGCGCCTGAGCCCTGCCCGCTGGACGTGAATAACGCCGGAAGTGCCGCACCGGTATCGCTGGCGCTGCTGAGTGCGGCGGTGTTCACGGTCGCTGCGACGTGCCGCAGTGCCCGTGTCGTGACCACCGCCGTGCTGGCCGCCGTTTCCTGGAAGCGACCGTGGGCGTACGTGCGCGTGTCGCGCACGCCGGAGCCGGGGATGATGTCGTGGAAGTGTGAGAAAAGCGTCCGGCGCCAATCCTCCGCCAGGGTCTCGGCAGGATAAGCAGCGCCCGTCGCGAGCCGGTCGACGACCGCCGCAAATTCGGTGTCGGTGAGACGCGCTTCGGCGAGGCGGTTGGCGCGCTTGATCAGCGACTGCGTCGTGTAGCACCCGGCAAATTCGGTGTTCAGCTCGCCTCGCAGGACCGGTAGATCCCCGCCGTCCTGTTCCAGCTTTCGGAAGAAAGTCTGCGTGGGCGCGAACTTGAGGGTGGGGAAGACCGGCCAATCGCTCATCTCGCGGGCAGCGAGCAGATCGCGCCGTGTCGGGCCCCCGCCGTGGTCGCCCACGCCGTACACCAGCATGGCGAAGTCGAGCCCCACCGATTGCTGCATCGTCTCCATCGCCTCGATGACGCTTTCGGGCTGGATGGTGCCGCCGTAACCACGTTTCTGGTCGTTGCGCACCAGGACCCGCGCGCCGTCTCGAGCCTCCCACCAGAACGCCTCCGGAACGGGTTGTTGCTCGATGCCCGGCCGATGCAAGTAGAGATACCGCACGCCGCCCTGACGCAGATAGGTGGGCACGGTGGCCGCGTGACCGAAGGTATCGGGGGACCAGTCGATGGTCACATCCTCAGGCCTCAGACCAAACAGGCGCGCCATCGCGGCGCGGGTGTAAAGGATGTGGCGGGCGAGGGCTTCGCCCGATACGATGTTCTTGTCGCTTTCCACCCAGTGACTGGCCGTCACCTCCCAACGCCCCTCTCTCACGTAGTGGGCGATGCGAGGCATCAGTTCCGGCGCGTAGGTCTCGACGATCGCGTAGACGCTGGCCTGGCTCTGCGAGAAGTGAAACTCGGGGAACTCCTCGAGCAGGTCGAACATCGTGCGGAAGGTGTCGAGGGTCACCGATACCGTCTCGGGCCACGACCACATCCAGTTCATATCGATGTGCGCGTGGCCCGCCAGGTAAAGCGTGCGTGCCTTGGCAGCTTCCGTCATCGGGGCCAGGATGGCCTCAATCCGGCTCACCACTGCGGGCCAGTCGACCCCTGCGGACGCAAGGGCTTCCGCAGCGGCGTCCTTGGCGTCTCCGACTACGGTCTGCCACGTCGCCTCGTGCTCCTCATCCGTCGCTGCCAGGTGCTCGGCGAACCTTATCTGGGAGCGGATTCGCATCCAGGCCGCTTTCTGCCACATCTCGCTCACGCGCACCATTCGCTCTAGTTGTCTCGTGTTCGTCATCTGCACTCAGCTCCTCTGTGGTGTGCTGCAATCGTCGATGCCTGCCCGAGATCATAGATTCTCGTCCTCGGCTCCATCACGGGCCGGTGACGCCGTAATCGTGGTCCGGCCTCTCTGCATCTGGGAGCCTCGGGCCACTCCCGTCGCCGTGGGCCATTCGCAGCACGATGGTCTTGATCTCGAAGGGCCCGAAGTCCAGGCGCACGCTCCCATCACTCAGGACGAGCGCTCGACCGGGATCCTCCATCAGGTTTACCTCCTCGGCGGAGATCACATCCACCGCCAGCCGAAGGCTGACCCCCTGGATCGATTGCCCCGCGGCCTCCGCCAGACGCAGCACGATGTCGCCCGACTCTCCAGGCTTGGCCGCCGAGACCAGAATACCCGGACTATCCAACTCCAGCAAACCCCAGCGACGCGGAAGTACACCGGGCCGGGACGCAGCCGTCACGGCGATGAGGGGGTGGTTGAAGGCCATCCCTTCACGGGGTATCCCGGCCTCGCCCCATGTACCGGCGTGGGGCAGCAGGGCGTAGTCGAATGCGAAGTGCTTGCCGAGCTCCAGCCCTGTGTCGGATCCCATCCCCGGCTCGTAGCCCCCGCCATAGCCGTACCCGCCAATCGTGGCGCTGCGCAGGAGCGACAGCAGCAGGACGTCGTCGGCGACGTTGTTGCCCGGAAGGCCACGGTTGAGCAGTGCCAGTCCCTTGCTGCCGTCGCCGTGATCAATCCAGTTCTGCGCCGGGCACTCGACACCCTCGGGATGGGGCACGGCGCCGAATGGGATCTCGTGAAAGCTCGTCCCGTGGCGAAGGGAGGTCGGGAAGCAGGCCCGGTAGCGCACGTGGCTGTCGGTGTTGAGAAGTTGGGTATGGATCTCAACCCGCGGCAGGCCGGCGAATAAGCGTATCCGCGTGCTGAGGTTGCCGTCCTCACCGCAGAACTCAGAGAACACCGGCCCGTGGGTGATGACGCCGGCGGTTCCGCCGAGCGCTGCGGACCCCTGCGGCGCGGGATGGCGCTCCTTCATCGTGACGGCTTGACCACCGTTGAGGCCGCGGTAAGGCTCCCATAGGTCGCCATGGTCCTCCTCCATCGCCACGACATTGGCCCTGCCGTCAATCGCATCCCACCCGGAGCGCCTGTCGACCAGGCTGAGAATGGTCCCGTCCGCAGGATCGACCTCCACGCGGCAGACCTCGTTCTCGAGAACGCTGCCGCCGCGTGCCGTGTGATCGTTGCTCACACCCGGACGTGGAACCACGCGATACACGGCGTACCCCAGGGCCGGCACGTCCTCCGCGACAAAGGCCACCTTTGCGCGTATGAGGGCCCCGTTGTCGGCGCGCTCAGCCTCCAGCACCTGGACGGGGACCGTCCTTCCGTCCGGCCCCAGCACGTCCAGGCCGTCCGCAGTTGCCCCGGTGAAGCCGACCGTGGCATAGACGATGTCGGTCCGCTGCCAGCCCAGCGTATTGAGGACGACGAGCGCCACACCCTCACCGCGCGTGTCGACCATCGCGACGAGGCGCCGCAGCCGGGCGTCCAGTTCCTCAGTAGCCAGCTTTCTGGAGAAGTCGAAACTGCGACAGGTATCCTCCCACACCTGGTCCGTCATCACGCCCGACATCAGATCGTGCGCCTGGTTGAAGAGCATGGGTTCCCAGGCGCGCCACAGCGACGCATTGTCCACGGTCTCGCCCAGCGAGATGAGCAGTGCGCCCAACTCCTCCGCCGTGATCAGGAGACGTTCCAGGTCTCGGGTCCACTGCTTCAATTCGATCCGGCTGCTGTAGGTCCCCTGAAAGATGGGGTTGAGGTCACCTTTGACCACCGGTCGTTCCTCGGGTCGCATCTCGACCATGGCTTCATAGTCGGCAGGCAGTCCGATGCGGATCTCGAAAGGCGCGTGGGGTTGCCGGTTGAACTGCTCCACCAGATCCGGGAGATGTTCCTCAGGCAGGCAGACGTCGGCGCCGGCGAGGCCCACGCGCCCTGCGCCGAGGCTGTGTCCATCGAGGGCCGCGTACCTCTGTTCCATGAAATCCGCGAATGCAGGCATGGCGTCAGGCGATCCGTAGGCGATGGCATATGACCCCGGCAGCCAGTAGAAGGGGATGCGCGTACCGTCCAGCCCCTCCCAGAGAAACTCCGAGGGCAGGTCGCCGTTGGGCACGCCGCGCTGCGACCAGAACGAGGAGTAGCCTGCCAGCCGCATCAACTGGGGGATCTGAGCGTGGTGCCCGAAGGCATCCAGTTGCCAGCCGACCCTGACGTCGACACCGAGCTCCCTGCGGAAATAGCCCTTGCCGTAGAGCACCTGGCGCACGAACGACTCACCGCTGGGCATGTTGACGTCGGGCATCACGTCGAGGCCCCCGACGATGGCCAGTCGTCCCTCTGTGACGAAGGCCCTGAACGCCTCGGTCTCCTCCGGGTGTCGCTCGAGAAACGGCCGCACGAGGCAGACCTGGTCGAGCACGAAGCGGTAGTTGGGGTAGAGGCGCAACAGCCGTAGGGCGCGCAGGATGATCGGCAGGCCCATCTCCAGGTATTGCTCGCGGGTCTTGAACACCGCCCCTTCCCAGTGGGTGTGGGGGATCACCACGAACGTGTCTTTTGTCCTCATGTCGGTCTTCTCCGTAGAGCAGCATCTGGGCGGCAAGATCCGGCTGTCGTATTCTAGGTAGACGGTTGATGATAGGCGCGGCAACAAACCGAGGAAGATTCTAGCACAACCGGCCAAAAGCGAGGGCACGGCTGTCAGCGCGCCCTGCGTACGGAACTGCAGGATGGCCGTCGTCGCAAGTCAGCACATCCACCGGCGGACGCTCCACGGAGTAGCCGTCATCTGCCAAGAGGACCACGGTCGTCGCGTCGCTATTCGGCTGCGCGACTTCTGGGAGGGGCTTGATCGCGACGCCGGTGTCGGCCTAGGAACCCGCATCGTGCTGAGGGTGGCAACGCTGGTCGCAATGTGGCCTACGATGCTCAGGTGAGCCCTCCCAGGCATCTGGTCACTGCGCGGTTGTGTGATACCATCGGTGGAATGTGCCCCTTATCTGAGGACCCACAGCCTCAAATTGCAGTTGCCTACGGGTGGTGTGAATGACGGGACCCGACCGGCAGGCCGTAGCTGCGCCGAACCCAGTGGCACCCTCCAGCCGAGAGCTGGCGCCCCGGCGCACCTCCGTCAGAATCGGGCTCATTGTCTTTCTGGTCGCCGTCGTAGTCGCGGCAGTGATCTGGCACGACCGGCTCAGCGTCGGCTGGTTCAGGACCCTTGGCTATGGCGGGGTCTTCCTGATGGCCTTGATGGGGAGCTCCACGGTCTTGCTCCCTATCCCGCACCTCGCCTTCACGTTTACGATGGGGTCTGTGCTCAACCCATGGCTGGTCGGGCTCTCGGGTGGGATCGGCGACGCGCTTGGCGAGATCACGGGCTATGTCGCAGGCTACGCGGTGGAGGGCGCCGTGGAACAGCACAAGCTCTACATCAGGCTCAAGCGCTATATGGAGC
Organism: uncultured Chloroflexia bacterium; assembly: GCA_963775195.1. GTDB lineage: Bacteria > Chloroflexota > Anaerolineae > B4-G1 > SLSP01 > PWVB01. The sequence continues at coordinate 691,534 of CAVZIC010000005.1, read as the reverse complement.
GCAACGGCGACCTGACGATCTTCGTGCTCTCACTCTTTCCCGTGCCCTTCTTCGATCTCGCGGCGATGGCGGGCGGGCTCGTGGGGTATCCGCTGTGGCGGTTTATGCTGGCGACGTGGGCCGGAAAGACGATCAAGGCGTGCGTCGCGGCGTGGGCCGGGCACATGGGGATCGCGTGGGTCGCCAATCTGCTGCGCCTACAGTGAGCTGATCCACCGGAATCGCGGAAGCCTTACCTGCGGCGCTCCCCAGGGCTACAGGTCGAATGTCGCCACGAGGAAGGTGTGGTCCGACGGGCGGTCGGCTCTACGGGCTTCGACATCGATGCAAGCACCGGTCGAGGTCCTGGCCAGCGGTTCGGTGACCCAGATATGGTCGATGCGCCAGCCGACATTGCGCTCGATAGGGTTCTTGGCGCGGTAGTCGAAGTAGGTGTATTGGTTGGGCTCGTTGGGGTGGTGCTTGCGGAAGACGTCGATGAATCCCCAGTTACGTACCCGCTCCAGCGCGGCCTTGGCATCCGGATGGAAATCGACGTGGTTCGCGTGCCCCGCGGGGTCGTAGATGTCGATGTCCTCGGGGGCCACGTTCAGGTCGCCCAGCCAGATCACCCGATCGTTCGGCGTGTAGTGCTCCCCGAGCCAGGCCTTGAACCGGTCGAAGAACGCCAACTTGTGCTGAAACTCGTCGTTGTCCGGCTCGCGCCCCTGAGGTACGTAGGTATTGAGGATGTGCACCCCTGCGATCTGTGTGTAGAGCAGACGCGTGGTCTCCGACCCATCGTCGAACCCGGCCTGAGTCTCCGCGGGGGTCTCCCGGCTGATAGTGGCCACGCCGGCGTGAGATTTCTGCCCGGAGAAGACAACGCTATACCCCGCATCCTCGATGGCATCCTTGGGGAAATCGCTGTCCTGTACCTTGGTCTCCTGGACGCACACCACATCCGCGTCGTTGTCCTTTATCCACAGTAGGATCTGGTCCAGCCGCACGCGGATGGAGTTGGCGTTGAACGTCGCGATCTTGAACTGAGTCACAGTCTCGTTCCCCCCTTCGGCTGGAGAGTGCCGGAACTACCCTTCGATCTCGGTGATGGCATCTTTGGGCGTCTTGTTGCCATACATCACGGCGAGCAAACCCGGCAGATAGAAGTCCATCGTGTGGACTGCGGGATAGATCGCGTTCCGGATCAGCCCCGGCGTCAGCGTCTCGTTCTCGAAGTCCAGGCTGCTTCTATAGCGCACCTCGCCATCGGTATAGTCGACCTCGAAGCAGCCGATGCGCAGCCCGTAGTTGGCGCGGGTGATGTACTCCACCACGGCGGAGAGGAGCGCGTCAGGTGCTTTCACCGGGGCAATGACGTAGAACAGAAATTGCTCCAAGTCGACCCGAATCTGGGCATAGCAGCGTACGTCTCCATGTTCGCCGGAGAAGTAGACTCGAAAGATCGTCTTGTCGTCGAGCTGTTGGGGGTGCCAACCGTCGTCACGAAGGAACTCTGAAAGCGTGGCGAACGCGCGCCATCCGCCTATGTGCTCTTCGTCGAGGTCACTCGCTTGGTCGGGACTGCCATCGCCAGGCTCCACACTGCCCTGCTGCTCATTAAGATCTGGAGACTCCGCCATCTCTCTCCTCCTTGGATCGTTGACGTCCGGGCTCAAGGATTGGACGTCGGCCAGAACTCGAACAGGGATCCCACCGACTTGCCTTGCACGTTGCAGCGGATCACCTCGCCGAAGATGCGGGCCACCGATAGTATCACGAGACGCTCGGGGCGACGATCATCGGGGAGGGGCACAGTGTCGGTGACGATGATCTCGTCGATGGCATCAATGGCATTGAGACGCTCGATCGCCGGTCCCGTGAAGAGCCCGTGGGTGCCCGCGACGGTGATCCGACGGACGTTGTGTTTCTCCTGCATATGGCGCACCATCTCGGCGATCGTGCCTGCTGTGGCGATCTCATCATCGAGTAGGATCACGTCCTTGTTCTTGACGTCACCCATGACGCCCGTAATAGCGACCGTGTTATCGCTCAAGCGTGTCTTCTCACCCGCCGCCATCGGCAGATCGAGTGCCTGCGCGAGTTTGCCGGTACGCTTGGCGTGCCCTACGTCCGGCGCCACGACCACGCTGTTGCTGAGATCCTTCTTGCCGAGATGCTCGACGAAGACGGAGTGCGCCGTCAGGTGGTCGGTGGGCACGCTGAAGAATCCGTGGACCTGGGGCGAGTGAAGCGTCATCGTGATGATCTGCGTAGCTCCTGCTGTGACGAGCAAGTCGGCTACCAGCCGCGCGGCGATCGAGATGCGAGGTGCATCCTTTTTGTCGGAGCGGGCATAGGAATAATAGGGAATGATGGCGCAGACATCCTTGGCGGCGCCGCTGCGCGCGATATCGAGCATCAGCAGGAGCTCCATCAAGTTATCGCTGCAGGGGGGACAGAGGGGCTGGACGATGAATACCTGCTTGCCCCGCACACTGGTACCGAGCTGGATGTAGTAATCGTCGTTGGAGAACTTGCGGATAATGGTAGGTCCTACCCCAATCCCCAGATAGCTCGCGATCGACTTGGCCAGCATAGGGTGTGCCGACCCGCTGAACATCAAGACGTCGCCCATTGTGCCATCCAGGGCCACCTGAGCATTCCCCTCCGCGGGGACAGTTGTGTTGTTCTGATGCAATGCTTGCTCCTTATTCCATGGTCTGTGGGCCGGAGGTCAGGTCTATGACTACTATGTATTCTAGGCGGCAAGCCCTCTCGGTCAACCCTCCAGGTTGTCGATATCGATCGGGTCGACAACATCCGCCGGCGTGAAGCCGAAGATCCGCCCGTAGAAGTAGAGCTCAGCGTCGAGTGCGCGCTTGATGTTCTCAGCTCGCCTGAACCCGTGCTGCTCGCCCTCGAATGCCAGGTAGGCGACAGGGACTCCCTTGTGCCGCAGCGCCTCCACCATTGTCTCGGCTTGGGCGGGCGGGACCACCATGTCTTCCAAGCCCTGGAAAAAGATGACGGGGGTGTCGAGGCCCTCCAGATGGTGGATAGGTGAGCGTTCTGTGTAGAGATCGAGCCGCTCGGGGTAGGGGCCGATCAGCCGGTCAAGATAGCGAGACTCAAACTTGTGCGTGTCCCGGGCCAGAGCTTCCAGATCGCTGACCCCGTAGTGGCTTGCCCCGGCGTGGAAGACGTGGCGGAAGGTCAGGGCGCTGAGCGTTGTATAGCCGCCGGCACTGCCCCCGCGGATGGCCAGGCGCTCCCCGTCGACTCTGCCCCGATCCACAAGGTAGAGGGCACCGTGGGAGCAGTCGTCCACATCCACAATGCCCCACTGCCCACGAAGCAGATTGCGATATGCCCGCCCGTATCCCGTGCTGCCGCCATAGTTCACGTCCAGGACTGCGAAGCCGCGACTGGTCCAGAACTGGATGCCCAAGGAGAGCGAGCTTGATGTGGCGCCGGTCGGGCCGCCGTGGCTGATGACGAGAAGCGGCGGTTTCTCGCCTTCAGGTGCCGCGAAGTCCCGGTTCGCCGGCGGGTAGAATAGGCCGTAGGCTGCCCGCCCACCGGCTGACGGGAACGTCAACGACTCAGGCACCGACAGGTAGCCGCGGTCGATGTCGAGGGTGGCGGCACGCTTGAGGATGTGCGTTTCGCCCGTCGCGATCTCGATTTCCACAATCGCGCCGACCAAGGTGGGCGCGCCTCCCCTGAAGACGACCCGTTGCTCGTTGGCAGCCACGCCGCCGATGCTGGAGTAAGGGGTCGCGATCTCCGTGAGGCCACCGCCAGCCACATCCAGGTAGGCCAGTCGGTCGCTACCATCCTTGGTGTAACTGCAGACCAGGCGGGACGGCGATACGTAGGCGTAGGTCGTGAGACCAAAGACCCACTGGGGCCGTCCGAACTCCGCCTCCATCTCTGCCAGGGCCCGCACCCGGTGACCGCCATCGGCGGCCATTTCCCAACGGTAGAGATTCCACCACCCCGTCCGGTCGGAGACGAAGGTGAGCACGCCGTCAGGCGACCACGTCGGGCCGAAGATTGACTCGTCGACGCCCCCGGCTACCAGGCGGGCATTGGCCAGGTCGCCGGCCGCGCCGACATCCGCCACCCACAGCTCACACCCGTCCCACGGCATGTTGGGGTGATTCCACGTGAGCCATGCGAGCCGCGTGCCGCTGGGGTTCAGCCTGGGCGAGGCATAGAAGTCGTTGCCCGCTACCAAGACCTTCTGCGAACCGTCCGCCATCGACACCGCAGCGATCGTATTGACCGCCTCCCCGTGGTTGGACGCCAGAGCCTCTTCGGTATGGTCCTCACGCACGCAGATGATGCGCCCGCCATCCCGGGCGTGTGCCTCGTCCACACTTCCGTCGGCATAGCGCAACGGCCCGGGCGGCGTGATCGGTTCCGGGGTCGCACCGGGCAGTGCGCGGTAGAGTCGTTGATCGGCGTAGTTCGAGAAGATGACTGCGTCGTTTTTGACGATCACGGCCCCGCCACCATACTCGTGAACTCGGGTTCTGGCGTTGAACGGCGTGGGGTTCATGTCGATGCCGGCACCGTCAGACACGCACTTGACGACGACGTTGCGACCGCCCTCCGCGGGGCGGCTCTCCAACCAATAGATGTCCGCACCATCCAGCAGGGGGTCGCCCAGCCCGATCGTCTGCGAGACAATGAGTTCGGATGTAATGGGGGACACCCACGCGCCATATGGGGCTATCTTGCGGTCGGACATACGTTCGCTCCTTTCTACACACCGCTGCGATCGCCGGATGACGATATGCATCACGGCGCGCAGGCCGGCGCCCGGCACACTGGCGGCGCGCCAGCACCATCCGGCCTGCACGGACCAGTGTACCCCAGCCCCGTGCCATGTCCACTTCCCTGAGAGCATGGGTTCTCCGGACGTCGCGCCCTGTCTCCTCACCATCATTCATTGGTTGACACCACCTGGAACTACGATATAAAACTTGAATGATGAGCCGATCTCTCAGGACCTCCTATGTGCAGATCACCAGATTCGAGCTCCGAAGCCTGTTCGATGCCTGCGATGAGGTCGCAGAACTGCAGGTTATTCGAGAGTCGGTGATGGCGTTTCTGCGTGTCGTTGAGGCCGCGCCTGTTGTCGAGGCGCCGCCGGTTTGGCATCCATCAGCGCCTGCCGAGGTCAGCGCTGACTCCGTGTTATACCGGCGCGACGTGTTGCTCGAGCAATTGGAGCAGATCCTTGCAGCGCGCACGGCGCGGCGGGCGATCTATTACCTCGCCCGCCTCCGGCGGGCTGTCGACGAGGTACGCACCGGCGCGCTCAACGACATCAATCTCAATCGTTGGCAGGAGTACGACGAGATCCACACCGATAGTCTCTGGATCGTCGATCGCCGGGACACGTCCGGTGCCCACGGGGCCTGGTACTGGGGAAACTTCATTCCCCAGATTCCCCACCAGATGATGCTACGTTTCACGCGACCGGGCGACTGGGTCCTCGATCCCTTTGTGGGCAGTGGTACCACGTTGATCGAGTGCCGGAGGCTGGGGCGTAACGGGTTGGGTGTGGAGCTCAACCCTGACGTAGCGGCCCGGGCCACCGAGGTCGTGGCGCAGGAGCCCAACCCCTACGATGTCAGCACCGAGGTCGTGGTCGGCGACAGCGCCACGCTTGATCTGGAGACTGTCCTGATGGCCCGCGGCGTGGAGAAGGCGCATCTGGCCATCCTGCATCCCCCGTACCATGATATCATCCGGTTCGGTGGGGGACGCGCCGATCTCTCCAACGCACCAACGGTGGAGGACTTTCTCGATCGTTTCTCTGAGGTTGTTGCTCGCACGCTTGCCGTGTTGGCGTCCGGGCACGTCCTCGTCGTAGTGATTGGCGACAAATATCAGGAGAGCACCTGGGTGCCGCTGGGCTTTCGGGCGATGCAAGTCGTGCTAGACCAGGGGTGCAACCTCAAGAGCATCATCGTCAAGAATCTGGACAGAACTCGGGCGAAACGCGATCAGCAGGCGCTGTGGCGCTATCGTGCGCTTGCCGGGGGCTTCTATGTCTTCAAGCACGAATATATCTTCTTGTTCCAGGCGCCCTGACCGCGGCGCCTGGACGCTTTGCCAAATCCACGGATGGTTTTAGAATCGTTAGCGGTGTTGTGGCGCCGGTTAGTGAAGCCCTGATTGTTGTTGCCCTAACCCTCAGGAGGATGCCGGAGATATGACTCGAGAGCAGGAAGTCAATGCGATGGATATGTCTCGTCCTGCCGTTGCGTCAACGGTCACGTCCGGTGCACTCGATGGCGCAACTCGCCCTGGCGACGCTGCGTTGAAGTTGACTGGAGGGTCGGTGCCTTCTTTGGCCAACTTGCTGAGAATCGCCTCGGAGATCTCGGGCCGGGTCAGCGCGATCCTTGATCCCGAGCAACTGCTCGCAACCGTGATCCCGCTGCTCAAGGAAGGGTTTGGCCTCTACTACATTCACGTCTACACGCTCGACCAGGAGCGCCGTGAGCTCCGGCTGCGGTCCGGGTATGGCGAGCCGGGTCGCCAGATGCTGGCGCGCGGACATATGATCCCGCTTGACGCCCAGCAGAGCCTCGTGGCGCGTGCTGCTCGTACGCGGGCGCCGGTCGTCGTGAACGATGTGGCGGGAAATCCGGGCTTTCTGCCCAACCCGTTGCTTCCTGACACCCGGTCCGAGCTTGCGCTCCCTATGGTGGTCGGTGACGAGGTCCTGGGGGTGCTCGACGTCCAAGATGACGACGTTGGAGCTTTCAGTCAGGCCATACAGGATGTCCTCTTCACGCTCTCCGGTCAGATTGCGACCGCCCTGCAGAACGCCCGCTACGTGGAGCGCCTTAGCCTGACACAGTATTCCGTTGATGGTGCGCCGGCTGCGATCCTTTGGATCCGGCCCGACGGCAGCCTATACTCCGCAAACGATACGGCGTGTCAGCTTCTCGGATACACGAAGCAGGAGCTGTTGTCACTGCCCGCGATTTCGCGTCTCGATCCTGACATGATTCCCAGTGTTTGGGCAGCTCACTGGCAGAAGGTCAAGGCGGAGCGGCGCTTCACCATCAATACGGAGTACCGGGCAGAGACGGGCAAGCTGATCCCGATGGAAGTGACTGCAAACTATCTGAAGTACGGCGATCAGGAGTTCAACTGCGTCTTCGCCCGCGAGATCTCGGAGCGGAAACAGGCCGAGAAAGAGCGCGAGCACTTCACCGTCCAGCTACGCACCGCGGCGGAAATCTCCGAGCAGGTGGGTGCGATTCTGGATCCCGATAAGCTGCTGGACGCCGTGATTCCCCTTCTCAAGGAGCGATTCGCACTCTACCACGCCCACGTGTATCTCGTCGATGGCGATGATCTCGTCCTCCGGGCCGGCTATGGTCGGATCGGCCGCATTATGGTGCAGCAGAATCACCGCATCTCACTCCATCACCCCCACAGTCTCGTGGCGCGCGCGGCAAACACCCGTGAGCCCGTGTTGGTCAATGACGTCTCTGCCGATCCGGATTTTCTTCCCAACATGCTGCTCCCTCGAACACGATCTGAGGTAGCCGTTCCCATCACCATCGGCGATCAGGTGCTCGGGGTTTTCGACGTGCAATCTGATCAGCTCGGGTACTTCACGCCGGCTGACCTTGACGTCTTTCGTACCCTATCGGGACAACTTGCCAACGCACTCTACAGCGCGATGCTCTTTGCCCGCCAGACCGAGATGCAGGAGAATCTGCGAAGCGCCGTTCAGACTGTGCGGGCGGTCTTCGACGCGATGACCGAGGGCATCATGGTGACCGATATGATGGGCAGGATCACCGACTTGAATGAGGCTGCCCTCCGGCTTCACGGTTACGATGCGCGCGAGGAGTTGCTGGGCAGGAGCGCGATGGAGTTGGTCACGAAGTCCGGCTGGTCCAGGCTGGCAGAGAATATGTACCAAGCGCTGGAATCCGGACAGGGCCGGACCGAGGAGTATACGATGCTGCGCAAGGACGGTAGCTCCTTCGACGCCGAGCGAAGCTCCGCTCTACTCTGGGATCCGGTGGGCGAACCCCAAGGCGTTGTGTCGATCACACGCGATATCACCGAGCGGAAGCGTGCTCGCCGCGAGATAGCGCGGTTTCAGGCCCTGGCAGAGAACGCGGTCGATGCCATCATGATGGTGGATTTCGCCGGACAGATCATCTACGCCAATCCCGCTTGCCTGAGGCTCTTCGGCGACGACGCGTCACCTTCGACGCTGGTGCGCACGAGCATCACTGCCCTTTGGCCTGAGGAGGAAGTCGAGAAGCTCATCGGGCAGGTGCTGCCGGCTGCCGGGGCCGGAGGTTGGCAGGGCGAGGTGGCCCAAGTACGCCTGGACGGCACCCGCTTTGAGGCCTCCCTGACCTTTTTCTCCGTCAGGGGGGAGAAAGACGAGCCGATCAGCGTCGCGACGATTGTCCGCGACATCACCGACCGCAAGAAGGCTGAGGCCGACATGCGGCGGTTCGCCATGCAGCTGCGCACCGCGGCGGATGTCTCGACACAGGTCAATGCCATCCTCGATCCGACCGCCCTGTTGGAGGCGGTTGTGCCGTTGGTTCAGGAACGATTTGATCTCTATCACCTGCACGTCTACACGCTCGATCCGAACGACCGGCGGCTGGTCATGCGTGTCGGCTCGGGCGAGGCCGGGCGCATCATGCGCGAGCGGGGCCACGCAATTGCGCTCGAGCAACGACCGAGCCTCGTCGCGGAGGCGGCCAGGAGCAAGCAGGTCGTCTTGGTGGACGACGTGACGGCAGCGCCGTCCTTTATGCCCAATCCGCTTCTTCCGAGGACGCGTTCGGAAGTGGCGATCCCTATGTCGGTCGGCGATGAAGTGGTCGGCGTCTTTGACGTCCAGGATGACACCGTTGGGCGGTTCAGTGAGTCCGAGGTGGATGTCTTTAGTACGCTTGCGGCGCAGATTGCCATTGCGCTGCGTAACGCGCGCTATTTTGAGGAGATTCAGGCCGTCGCCGAGCGTCTCCGCGAGGTGGATCGGCTCAAGAGCGAGTTCCTCGCCAATATGAGCCACGAACTGCGCACGCCGCTCAACTCCATCCTGGGGTATGCCGAGGTGATGCTAATGGGCATCGATGGCGAGTTGACGCCTGACATGGATGAGGACGTCAACGCCATCTTCGAGAACGGCCAGCAGCTTCTCAAGCTGATCAACGACGTGCTCGACCTGACGAAAATCGAGGCCGGTCGGATGACCCTGAGTAAGGCCCCCGTCGCCGTTCTGCCCATGCTTGAGGAAGCGAAATCGCACTGCATGGGGCTGTTACACAAACAGCCCAAACCCGTCACGCTCTCCGTGTCGGCGGATGAAGACGTGCCGGTGATCATGGCGGATCCCATGCGACTCTCCCAGATCCTCAACAACCTCGTCTCTAACGCTATCAAGTTCACCGAAGAGGGAGACGTACACCTGCATGCGCGGTACGATCCCCGGACCAATCGCGTGTGCATCGACATCAGCGACACGGGCGTGGGGATTTCCGAGGAGAACCTCGCAGTCCTCTTCGAGCGCTTTCGCCAGGTGGATGGTTCCAGCACGCGGCGAGCTGAGGGGACGGGTCTCGGGTTGGCGATCACCAAGCACCTCGTGGAGATGCACACAGGCACACTGACCGTGCGGAGCGAGGTGGGCCACGGCAGCACCTTCACAGTGTGCCTCCCGGTTGGTACGGCTGGCGCGGAGAGGGACGAACGGGCCGGGGACGCAGGTGACGAGGCGGGCGTATGACGACGCTACTCTCAGCCGTGCGATGTCTTGAATGTGACCACAGGATGCCACCCGATCCGTATACCACAACCTGCCCGGCGTGCGGCAGCGCGTGGCTGAACGCCGAGTATGAGACGGGACGCCTGTGGCACTTCTGGCCTCTTATGCTAAGTGGTCGGGTAACCTCCCTCTGGCGCTACGAGGAGCTCCTTCCTTTTCCCGAGGGGATGCGCTTGGTCACAATGGGCGAAGGGTGCACGCCGTTGCTGTCGGCTGAGGGGCTGGCGGAAGAGACAGGGCATGGTGGGATCTGGATCAAGGACGAACGCCAGCACGCGACCGGCTCCTTCAAGGATCGGCAGGCCGCCACAGCAGTCAGCGCCCTCAAGGCCGCCGGGGTGCGCGAAATCGTGCTGTCCTCGACCGGGAATGCCGCTGCAGCCTATGCTGCCTACTGCGCCAGAGCCGGGATCAAGCTCTGGGCCTTCGTGACCAGCAGCGTGCCCGCGGAGAAGATGCGCGAGCTGGCGCTCTACGACGCCGAAGTGATCAAGGTCAGCGGCACATACGACCAGGCCAAGAGCGTTGCTGCCAACTTCGCCGAGCGTCGGGGGCTGGCCCTCGATGGCGGGGCTAAGTCGATTGTGTGCAAAGAGAGTATGAAGACCATTGCGTTCGAGATTGCGGAGGCTTGGCCCAAGCCGGCAAATGGCTCTTTGGCGGTGTGGGGTGCGCCGGACTGGTATGTTCAGGCAGTCTCCGGAGGTATTGGGCCGTTGGGGGTCCTCAAGGGGTTTGAAGAACTCGCTGCCGCGGGAATGATCGACCATGTGCCGAAGATTGCCGTAGTGCAGACGAAGGGGTGCGATCCGATGGTCCGCGCCTGGGTCCAGGGACTCGACGAGGCTGTGCCGGTGGAGCGGCCCGACAGCCTGATCACTGTGTTAGCCACGGGAAATCCGGGACTGGCCTATCGCCTTCTCAAGCGGGCTGCAGATACCTATGGCGGTGCAATGGTGTCTGTCGGCGACGGGGAGGCCTTTCGAGCGATGCGACGTGTTGCCCGGGTGGAAGGGCTCTCAATGGAACCCGCGGCAAGCGTCGCGTTTGCCGGTCTCGAGAAGCTGCTGGACCAGGAGATCATCGGACCCGACGAGACTGTCGTCGTCAACTGCTCCGGTCATACGTTTAGCGCGGAGAAATACGCCCTTGAGGATCGCTATATCCTCAACCTCTCAGTTAAGTCACCCGAGGCAGTGCGACCCACCGAGGGACTCGCGACCACGCTAGAGGAGCTGGACGAGCGTATCACCAAGATCGTCATCATCGATGACAACCCTTACGACAGCCGGCTGATCCGCCGTTTCCTCAAGAACTACCGTCAGTACCGCGTCTTCGAGGCCAATTCCTCCAGAGACGGACTCGATCTCGTCCGTCAACGCCAGCCCGATTTGGTGCTCCTCGACCTCATGATGCCGGAGATGGACGGATTCGCCGTCTTGGATGTGCTCAAGTCCGACCCGCGCACCGCCAAGATTCCGGTAGTGATCGTGTCGGCAAAGACTCTGCAGCCGGAGGAGCGCGCGCGGCTCGACGAATATGCCGCATCCGTCTGGCAGAAGGGTAGCTTCAGTGCCCAAGATCTGGTGAACCACGTCGTGGGTATCGTGGAAGAGGGACAGCTTGTGGTGTCGGCCGACGGCATGTCACCGGAGCGCACGTTCGGGCGCGAGGGGCGGCAGCGGATTCTGGTGATCGACGACTATGAACCGGAGGCAAGGTTGCTCCGCCGTCTCCTTGAGACGCGCCCCGGCTCGCAGGTTTTCGAGGCTCACTCGGGTGCAGAGGCCCTGGCCCTGGTGGAGCAGGCTTCGCCGGATCTGATTGTCCTGGACCTGGTCTTGCCCGACATCAGCGGTGAGAAGCTGCTGGTGATGCTGCGGACTCGCGAGCGGACGATGAGAACGCCCGTGATCGTCGTGGCGTCGGACGACGACATCGACGCTCGTATGCGCTCCCGATTGGCGTCCAATGTCACCTCTATCTGGTCGAAATCCTCCTTCGACCGCAGCGCATTCCTGGCTCAGGTCGAGGCCATTCTGGCGAGGTAGCCGTGAACAGGACTGTGCTCTACATCGAGGATCACTACCATAACCGTCGCCTGGTCGAGAAGATCTTGGGCTCCCACGGGTACAAAGTGTTGTTGGCAGAGACAGGTGCGGAGGGATGGGACATGCTTGAGGCCCATCATCCCGCCCTGGTGTTGCTGGATATTGCCCTGCCTGGCGAGCTCGACGGCCTGGATATCGCTGCGAGGATGAAGCAGGATGCCGGGCTCCGCGATACGTGGGTCGTCGCGTTGACGGCGTCCGCGATGCACGGTGACCGCGAGCGCTTCTTGAGCCATGGGTGTGACGACTACCTTTCGAAACCCATCCACGTCGCCGAGTTGTTGGCCAAGGTAGATCAGTTCTTCGAGAGACGGGAGGTCGAAGCGTGACAACCATCTTGATTATGGAAGATGATCCGCATCAGTCACGATTGATGCGGCGCCTGCTGGAGTATGCAGGCTACAGCGTTGTGGTTGCACCCGATGGAGAAGGTGGCCTCCGGATGGCGATGAGCACCGTGCCGGACCTGATTCTCCTCGACATGGGGTTACCGGATCTGGATGGACAGACGGTGGCTGGGTTGGTCAAGGGATCCTCGCTGTTGTCCAGGATTCCGTTGGTAGCGGTCACGGCATGGCCCCAGGATTTTGCCGCCGAGATGGCAGGCGCCTACGGCTGCGATGGCTATCTCAGTAAGCCGATCAGCGCGCGTGAGTTTGCCGACCAGGTCGGCCGTTTCCTGGTCTCGACGGATGTGGAGGATGAAGACGCGTGCGAGGCCACTTCAAATGCAGCTTCTGATATGTAGAAGGCCCGGACGCCGCAGAGATCCGGCGTGTGTTGCCTTCTCCCTATGATGCCGGAGCGCCCGGCTGCCCCTTTTTGCATTAAGCGATTCGTTGTTGAGGGAGGCCCATGACTGTCAGCGCAAGCACCGTTCACCCCTCCTCCGACCACGGTCTGATGTCTGGGTATGTTCCGCCATGCCAGCTCATACCGGCCTCGGAGTTCACCGTAGAAGAGCTGACCGAAGCTTACAACCAGTCACGTATTGACTATATCGTGCCGATGCCGATGAATGTGGCACGGCTTCAGGCATACATCGACGACTATGAGGTTGACTTAAGCCGTTCCGTGGTCGCCCAGGACGAGGGCGAGATGCTCGGATTGGCGATGTTGGGCGTGCGGTCCGGTCACACCTGGATCACGCGGTTGGGGGTTCTACCGGTTCGTCGACGGACCGGTTCGGGTGAGGCAATGATGCGTTATCTGGTGGGCCAATCCCGAGACTTGGGCGCCGGTCACATCATCCTCGAGGTCATCAAGAACAATGAGCCGGCCTACCGGCTGTTCCGCAAGCTGGGGTTTGTCGAGACGCGGGAGCTACTGATCCTGCGCCGTCCGCCCGGTCTCCCTACGGGGCAGGTGCCTGCCTATACCGTCACACACGGGGGACACGACAGGGCCCTGGCGCTCCTGCGGGAGCGCCGCAGCGTCCCTTCCTGGCTTGACGAGTATGCGTCGCTTAGGAACAGCGGGGGCCTGTCGGCTCTTGAGGTGACGTGTAGTGACGGTGACCGAGGCTGGCTCGTTTACCAGAGCACGGTCTTCCAGCTAGGCAGGCTGGTGCTTCAGACCGAGCAGGGCGATCCGGCACGGGTCGCCCGGATCCTGGCTCACGCTCTACACACCCGGCATCCTGTTGAGGATACCAAGACGGAGAACCTGCCTGCGGCTGATCCCCATCTGCCCGGCCTGCTGGCGATGCGCTATCTCGAGTCGTTCCGGCGTATAGAGATGCGGCTGGACCTTACGTAGGCTTCGGAATCGCCAGGCCGGCGCCTACGAGCTTGCCCGCGGTGCTTGGGGCATATCTCCTACTGCATCCCCGACTACTAGGTCCGGCGCGATGCCTCTGAGCCCCTTGGCGCTGGCCGTCGGGAAGCCGACGCCCAGCGCCGTGCCCACGACGATGACGGCGCTCTGCGTGCCATCTTCCGCCTCCCCCGCGTGGACCGCGGCTGCGGCTGTGCCGTCGTGGATGATGGCGATGCGGACCTCGCGCCCGCACGTTGTCGACACCCGGTCCGCAATCAAGGGCCGGGCGTCCTTGGCTAGCTGCCGCATCCGGGCATAGCCGCCGTTTCCCAAGAGTTCGCCCCCGCGCACATAAGCAGCGATGCTGACCATGACGTCGGGCCCGACAGGAAGGCCCACGCGCTCACTCAGTGCCAGGCTCTCGCAGAGTGTCCCGGCGACTAAGCCGAGCACCTCGTAAGGGTCGAGCTCAAGAGCGGCAACGGGGCTGTTTCGCCATCGCCATACGACGGACTGCGTCGGCAGTTGGTCAACGCGCACCAGGTCGTTGCCGCGATAAGTGAGGATGGCCCGCTTAACCGATGTCTGGCCGAAGTCCAAGACCAGCCCTCGCTGGTACGTCGCCGTCTCGGTAGGGCGTGGCATGAAGCGTCCCGCACCCAGCGTGGCCATGTGCCTGGGGTAGGGTGTCTTGTCGATCGCGATAGCGCAGTTCGTCTCCTCTAACACGGTCCGGGCGTGGCGCACCATCGTGTCACCCAGGTTGCCACTCACCACGCCCCCGCCCAGCCAGACGCGCCGCACACGGTGCCAGTGCAGCCATTCGGCCGCGGTCCACTCCGACCTCGCTGCCCGGTTCACCTCATCGCCGCGATGGAGCGTCGCCAGGAGATAGCCGAGGTTGCGCCCCAAGCGCCGGGCCAGGGCTTGTGCCGCGGTCCGGACGCCGTCGTCCGCGATGCTGAGGCGACCGTCGACCCAAGGCGGCAGCTCTCGGCGCAGCCAAGCCGACTCCGGGTCGCCCTCCCTAAAAGCTTGCGGGAGATCCAGGGCGTCGGCGTCAAGCTGGGCATACCGGATGAGCGCGGGGACGGAGAGCAGGTGGTACGCCTGCTGTCCCCGTACCTCCGCGTCGATGGGCAAGCCCGGCAGATCGACGATGACCACGCGGTTGACCGATGAGGTGGGAGGGGCGTAGGGGATCTCGGGCGCACGCGGGTCGGATGACCCACCGGGTTCCACTACCAGCCGTTCTGGTGAACCTTCTCGTCCGACCAACGCTCGACTCGTCCTCCCTCCTCTGCCGGGTGACCCAGGGCGATGAGCGCGACGGGCACGTAGGGGCCGGGGATGCCAAAGAGCGCACGGATCCCCGTGACCCTCGCCTCGTTGGGATAAACACCCATCCAGACCGATCCGAGGCCAAGGGCCTTCGCGGCCAGGAGGATGTTCTCGATGGCGGCGGCGCAGTCCTGCTGGAAGTAGCTCCTTGATGTCTCCGTGTCGGCCACGACCACAATCGCTATAGGCGCCTGGGCAAGCATCTTCGAGTAGGGATGCACTTCCATAATGCTGTTAAGCTTCTCGCGATCGTCGACGACGATGAAATGCCACGGCTGCCGGTTGTTTGCCGACGGTGCATTCATCCCGGCCTCCAGGACGGTGTGCAGCTCTTCGTCAGACACCGGCTCCCTTGTGTATTTTCGAATGCTGCGGCGGGTGAAGAGAGTCTCGAGTGTGTCCATGATGTGTCCTCCTTTTGCGGGTAGCTTTGAGTTGTAGCGGTCAGCATATAGCTATCAGCAGTCAGCTCTCAGCAAGGAGAAGGAGTATGAAGTAAGGAGTAAGGGGCTCACTTACGTACCTACTTCTTACTCCTTACTCGTAGCTGAAAGCTCTTACTTCTTGAACGGTACCTCCACCACCGACGCCCCCACCGCCGCCTGCAGCTCGGCGATGCGGGCTTGGGCGGCCTCGACCGCCTCCGGCAGTGGGACGAAGGTACGCTCCTTGCTGGTACGGAGCTTGAACTCGACGGCGCCCTGCGAGAGGCCCCGGCGCGCCACGGTGATGCGAAGCGGCAGGCCGATCAGATCGGCGTCGTTGAACTTGATGCCCGGGCTGCGATCCCGATCGTCGTAGAGTACCTCTACACCGGCTCCCAGCAGGTCCGCGTAGAGTTGATCGGCCGCGGCCTCCGCTTCGGAGCCCTCGGGACCCAAGTTGACAAGGTGAACGTGGTAGGGTGCGATCGAGATTGGCCAGATGAGGCCATAGTCATCGTTATGAGTCTCGGCAACGCAGGCCAACGCGCGGCCGATGCCGATGCCGTAGGACCCCATGACGACCGGGTGCGCCTCACCGTCCTCGTCGGCATAGGTAGCGCCCATTGCCTCACTGTAGCGGGTGCCGAGCTTGAAGATGTTGCCCACCTCCACGCCGCGCGCTGCGCGCATCGGCTCGCCGCACACCGGGCACGCGTCCCCCTCCTGGGCAGCGGCGATGTCGCCGACGATATCGGGCCTGAAATCGCGTCCAACGTTGATGTTGAGCAGGTGGAAGCCGGGCTTGTTGGCGCCCGCCACCAGGTTAGGAGAGGTCGCGACCGCGTCGTCGACGACGATCAGGGCGTCGTGCACGCCGATGGGCGATCCGTATCCAGGCTCGGCCCCGATGGCACGAATCTCGGCCTCCGTAGCCGGGCGTAGTTCCTTGGCCTTCACGGCGTTGGCCAGTTTGGTCTCATTGACTGCCATGTCCCCGCGTACGACGGCAAAGATGAACCGGTCGACGTCTTGCTCTTCCTCGCTGATAGTGGCGATCATGAAGACCGCCTTGGCCGTACGAGACGGTGCGACGCTCAGGAAGACTGCCAAATCCTGGATCGTGGTCACGCCGGGCGTCGCGACCCTTTCGGTAGGGCGGGGGGCTTCTGCGGATGCCTGGGGCTTTCTGAAGCCTGCCACTTGGCGGTTAGCCGAGTAGCCGCAGTGCTCGCAGAGGAGCAATGTGTCCTCTCCGACAGAGGTCAGCACCATGAACTCGTGTGCCATGCTACCGCCCATCATGCCCGTATCCGAGCCGACGGCGACCGGTGCCAGGCCGCAGCGGTGGAAGATATTGAAATATGCCTGGTAGTGCGCCCGATACTGACGGTCGAGCCCCGTGTCGTCCGTGTCGAGGCTGTAGCTGTCCTTCATCGTGAACTCGCGAACGCGGATCAGGCCTGCCCGCGGACGCGGGTCGTCGCGCCACTTGGTCTGGATGTGGTAGACCAGCGACGGCAACTGCCGGTACGATTGGATCTCCTGGCGCACGAGATCGGTGACGACCTCCTCGTGCGTCATTGCCAGCACCATATCGCGATCGGTCCGGTCCTTGAACCGGCCCATCTCCGAGCCGATGGTGTACCACCTGCCGGTCTCTTGCCAGATCTCGGCGGGGTTGACGACGGGCATCTTGATCTCCTGCCCGCCAATGGCATCCATCTCCTCGCGCACGATCCTCTCGATCTTTGCCAGGGCACGAAGTCCCAGGGGCAGCGCGCTGAAGATCCCTGCCGCGTGCTGGCGGATAAAGCCGGCGCGCAGCAACAACTGGTGGCTGGCGACCTGGGCATCGGAGGGTGCTTCTCGAAGGGTGGTGCTGAAGAGCTGAGTCATGCGCATAGTGTATGGGCTCCCTTATCTCTGCCCGCCCCTTGGAGAGGGGAGGAATGTGGCCTGTATCTGTCGAACGGCATCGCGGGCGCCGACCATCACATTCTGTACGCCGCCGCCACTCTTGCTCTGCGACCCGATGAACCAGAGCCCGGCGATCGGCGTATCGTAGCCGGGCCCTTCCTGTCCAATCATGGGTGCGCGCCCACCAAAGGCATGGTGCTGCTGGTGGGTTCGCTCCCGGAAGTCGTCCGGCGTCATCACGATCTGGGTCAGGATGTGCGAACGCAGGTCCGGTATCACAGCCTCGGCGCAGGCGATGAGCTTGGCTGCCAGCTCGCGGCGCCGGCTCTGCCAGGTGCCCTCGTTCAGTTGATTGGGGGCGATGGTGTAGATCGTCACGGCGTGCTGCCCGGCGGGCGCCAGTTCGGGTGAGTGCATTGACGGGATGTAGACGACAAACCCGTCTCGGCCCTCGTGGTAAGCCCCGCGCTGGCACGCCGCCACGCCGCCCTCGATATCGTACGTGCCATAGTAGTAGCACAGTGGTTCCGGCTGGTAGGGCCTGGGATTCAGGTCGACGCCAAGCTGGATCATCAGGACCGATTCCATCAGTTCGAGCTCATCCACCAGATAGGCGAAGCCCGCGGTGAGATACTCCCGGCCCACCATGTGGAGAAACGTCTCCCGCGCGCCCCCTGTTGCGATCACGATGTCTGCCTGCTCGACGTGGCCGCCGGCGAGCTCGACACCCCGCACCCGATCGCCGTCGACCAGGATCTTCTCGACGGTGGCGCTGGTGTAGATGCGGGCGCCCTTCTCTCGGAGGCGGTCACCGATGGCCTGAACCAGCGTCCCGCACCCGCCCAGGATGTAGTGGTAGCTGGGTCGCTTGCCCGCACTCGAGGCTCGGCGGGGGATCCGGCGATCAAAGCTATTCTCGACGTTCAGCACCGGAATACCCAGCGCAGGGAAGCGGCTTGGCCGGACGACGAAATCGGCCAGGATAGACGTGAAGACCGCCTTGAGCCGCTCGTCGACGAAAAGGTGGTCCATGAGCTGTTGCGCAGACCAGTCCTTTCGTAACTTTACCTTGTTGTAGGCGCGCCACAGGCGCAGCTTAAGCAGCTGGCCGGTAGGGCCTCGCGCCAGCTCGGCTCGCGTGTTAAGCGTAACCAGGTTCATGACCTGGTTGTAGAAGGTGTAGTAGCTATCGACGTTTGCTCGTTCCGCCGGGAACAACCCTCGCAGCCGATCCCGGCGCCAGTTCGGGCCCTCGTAAGCCTCGGGCTTCCGGAGATCGAAATCCGGGAAAGCGTAGCCGCGGTCTCCCTCCTTGAGAGGGACTCGGTCTGCGACCGCAAGCTCCTTGAGGATGTGGCCCGCGCGCTCGTCCGGCGCGAAGCCCTCAAGGAGAAGTGGCCCGAGATCCCAACTGAACCCGTCCTGACTTACAGTCGCCGTAACCCCGCCGACCTCGGACGACTGTTCGTAGAGGGTGACCGCGTGGCCTGCGTTTGCGAGGTAGGCTGCGGCGGTGAGACCCGAAATACCGGCGCCGATGACTACGACCTTCTTCTGAACCTGAACCTTCTTCTTCCGCATATCAGACGTTCACTCCTATGCCGGTGCGTGTCGGATGTTGCCGCTGTCACCTGACCTTGAAGAGAAGGACGAGCAGAATCGGTGTTCCGATGGCCTGTAACAACACGAAGCGTACCAGCACCTGAGTGTTTGACCACCCCAGCGTGTGACGGACGTGGTCGTGCAGCGGATAGCGTACGGATTTGAAGATGCTGATCTTGAAGAACCGGAGCAGCGTCACCTTGAGAAGTCCGGTGGCCCCGTTGACCAGCACGACGCCGGTCACGATAAAGACCAGGAACGGGTTACCCGATGCCATCACCAAGAGCCCGAGCAGCAGCCCCATGGGTCGCGACCCCGCGTCCCCCATCAAGACGGCACTCGGCAGGCTATTGTGCCACAGGTATCCCGCAAGACAGCCAACCATAATGAAAGCCAGCAGCGCCCAGCTGGCACCATCGGCGTAGTGGGGCACCAACAAGTAGCGGGAGATGTCACTGTGGCCAACGATGCCGTAGAGGATGCCGCCGAGATAGATGAATGCCAGGATGGACAGGCTGGCCGAGAGACCGTCCACACCGTCGGTGCAGTTTGTGGCGTTGATCATCAGCCAAAGGACGAGGGTGGTCAGCGGGATGAAGAGCCAAGGCGACAGGATGATGGGTGTCTTGGTCAGTGGGAGCCAGATGACGTAGTTATGGAATTGGCACAGCGTGATCGCGCCGAGGACGGAGATGCCCAGGTCGAGTGCCCCCAGCGTGTACTCGCTGAGGCCATGACTCCGATCGTCAAGATAGCCCTCCAGCATCGAGAGGACCAGACACGCGGTGATGCCGACGATTCGCCAGTCGAAGGGCGCTACGAGCAGAGTGGTTACGGCGAAGATGCTCACGAAAATGATGCCGGCGCCCACCGGCTTACCCCTCGCGCCCTCGGCGTCGACGGCGTATGCCCGTCCGCCGTCACGTGGTAGGCTATTCCAGAGTTTCGGCAGAAGGAACCATGTGCCGAGCGCGGCAATTGCCGTTCCGACGCTGGCGAGGAAGAGATAGGAGTTGAAAAGTCGGAAAGGACCCCAGAACTGAGTTAGCTGCTCACCAAGCCAGGGTAGCAATGTTGTTCTCCTTGAGTGTGTTGACCGCTCAACAACGTGGCGAGCGTGCAGCGGCGCTACGTTGACGGGCGTCGCCTTCTGCCACCGGCCATTATAGCAGAGACAGAGTGTGCGGCACTTCTTCCACTCTATTGTGGAAGGCGCGTACGACGAAAATCATACAGGCATCCGACGGTGTCTGCGCGCCAGAAGACGCTGTGTCTCGGACGGCGGCCACCGGCACGTCTCTACAACAGTGGTCGCGCACAGATGTCCACGAACTCCGTCGCCCCGCCCTCCGAGTAGAACGATACGCCACTGCCGCGCTCCGGCAGCCGATTGATCAGGCAGCGGTCACCGTCGATGTAGAGGTCGACGATGTCCCCGCAGGCGATGAGATCGATCGAGAGCGGTCCGTCGAGCCCCGCGACGTCGTGGATGGACGCGTTACCCAGGCTGACCGTCCGCTCGCCGGGGAGAAACCGGAGGCTCGTCTCCGATCCTCCCAGGTAGATGCCAAAGGCGCGTGCCCCAGCCGCGGGCAGAACCCGGCACGTGATGCGCACGTCGCGCGGGAGGTCGGCCCCTGGGCGGTCGGGACGGTCATCGGGCGCGGATAGGGTCTTGGGGAAGGGGACCGGTGACCCGGTGGGCGGCTGGAGTTCGGGTGGGAAGCGCGTGCCCAGCGTGCCGTCCGTGCCCTGGACCACCTCGCGGAAGACGAGATTGCCGCCCCACTGGCGCTCGCCGCTGTCCCGGTCGCCCTTGCGCGTCCCAACCCAGGCGACGCCGATGCGGCGGCTCTCACCGAACGGCGCCGTCTTCATCACCGATGCCATCGGTCCATCGAAGGTATCGACCTCAGGGCGGATCCATGGGCCGAGCGGACTGCGGGCCATCAGATAGTGCGCGACCAACCCGTGGCTAAAGATCAGATAGCTCCATCCGTTCCAGGTGAAGAGGTCGGAGCATTCGGGCGCACCTGGAAACTCGGAGATCAGGAATGGCTCGCATGTCTTCCACGTCTGTAGATCCGGCGAGACCAGGTGCGCGAGGCACCCGCCCGGCCGGCCTGCCTCGGGCGAGGTCAGCATCGACGTGATCAGCATGTGGAACAGGCCGGTGTCGGGGTCGCGGAAGACGAAGGGATCGCGATAGTGGTTGGGGGAGTACTCAGGTCCCGGTAGGGCAAACGGGGATGGGAGCTGCTTCGTGAAGTGGATCGCGTCGCTGCTGGTAGCTACGCCGAGGCGCTCGGTCCGATCCCGCATCCGCGTCGGGTAGAAAGCGTAGAACATTCCCTGATTGTAAAAGACCGAGCCCGTACAGATTGAGCCCTCCCAGGGCTCGGTGATAGCCAGGGCCAGCGGGTGGTGCTGCCAGTGGATCAGGTCGGTCGAGGACTCGTGCGCCCACTGGTGCCCACCCAATCCCCCAAGGTCCGCGTGGTGCCCGCGATCCAAGAGATACAAGACATGAAAGACGCCGTCGTGGTAAAAGGGCATTGCATCGCCCGCAAAGGCGTCGTCGTTGGGTGGTTTGAAATACTGTCTCATGACCGCAGCTCCAATCTGTACCGGGTATAAAAGCAGAAGTAAGGAGTAAGGAGAGTAAGGAGCGAACCTCGATCTATCATCTTGTCCCCCACTCCCTACTCCCTACTCCTGTTTTCCTCACTCCATCGCTTCTGCGACCCGCATCGAGTTCACGGCATTCCGGAAGTTTGAGCGGGTCGACCTGCCGGCGCAGGCTTGTGTGAAGAACTCCATGTACTCCCCCACAATGCCCAGCCGCACGATCTCGGGAAGCGGGTGCTCTGCGTCCGTCTCGATCACCTCTCGCGTCTGGCCTCGATCTACCGTGATGCGGCCCGGCTGATCCCACAGCGGGCCATCGAGGTAGACCGACTGCTGCGGGCTGTGCACCTCAAGCCGTTCGATGTCGGAGCCCGAGCATGGGAAGACCTTGAGCAAGCCACGCACGCCGCCGGGGAACGTCAGGTGCGCGACGCGGTTCCACGACCCGCCGTCGGGGTTCGGGAACCGGTCGACCGCCACGTCCTGGATCTCGCCGCAGACATACTCCATATAGTTGATCCAGTGGATGCCTGTCCCGACCATGAACGTCTTGTCCCTGCGTTCGAAGCGGAGAAAGTGCCCTTCGACGTAATAGACATCCACCATAGCATCCACCACGCTCTTGAAGGTATCGTTGAGCGGAGCAAAGCGCCGGTTGAAAGCCAGGACATTGGGGACGGTGACACTATGGCTGAGCGCTTGGGCCTCCTCGGTGCTGACACCGGGTGGCTTTTCGCTGAAGATCGGGACCCCCCTCCCGGCTACACGGAGTACCACCGAGGCCGCTGCCTCCGGCGTCACGGCGACGGCGATGGCATCGACGTCGGGATCCTCCATGAGGGCGGACATGCTCGGGATAGGCACGTTCGAATCCGATCTCGGCGGCGACTTCCCGGGCGGTCTCGTACTCCAGGCTGAAGATGCCCCGCAGCTGAAGATCGAGGCCGGGTAGTTCCATCGGATGTCGGCGCAGGTAGGTCAGCGCGGGGAAGTGATATCTCCGCGCCCAGGCACCGCTACCGACGAAGGCAAGGTTCATACGTTGTCTGTCCATTGAGTTCTCCCGGGCGTAGGGGCACGTGGTCGATGTTGTTCATCCTACGCCCGATCCCGGCATATGCAATCCTGCGGCCTCGCCTCAGACCGCTCCCGCATGGTTGCCTGGCCGGAAACGTGCTATCATGATCGCCTTAAGGATCGCTGTGAACACGAATGACCGATTGAGAGCGGAGAGCTCCATCCCGGTCCTCAGTGTGAGCTGGGCACTCCTACTGGCATTCTTCGCACTGCTCACGTTGGGCGCAGGGGCGCTTTCCTATACTGCCGACGAGCCCGCCTACGTGGCCGGCGGCTATGCAATGTTGGAGGATGGACATGCGGCGCTGGAGATGCTTGCCCAGCGCGGCTATCCGCCGCTCGCTCCCATCCTTGACGGAGGTATGCTCCTGCTGGAGAGTCCTCGCCTTCCGGTGACGACGGTTCCAGGATGGCCCCTGGGGTTTGATCGCTTCGCTGAAAGCTTCCTGAAGGTTCTGCCGGATTTCAACCGTGCGGTCTTCCTGACCCGGATGCCCACCGTCTGGCTGAGCCTTCTGCTGGCCGCGCTGATTGTGCGTTGGGCCCGTCAGCTTTTCGGACGTCCTGCCGGATTGCTGGCGCTGGCGTGCCTGGTTGTCGACCCCACGTTGCTGGCCCATGGATCGCTTGCCACGTCCGACCTCGCAGTTACGTTCTTTGGCACGGCGGCGCTCTATGCTGCGTGGCGATGGTCACGTACGGGCGGGTGGCGGTGGAGTTTGACCGCCGGGGCCCTGTTGGGTGCTACGCTGTTGTCGAAGATCTCGGGGCCAATCTGGGGAGCTTGTGCCGCGATTGTGATGGTCTTCGCGGTGATCCGGGGCTATCGGGTGCAAGATCGTCGGTGGGATTTGGTCCAGGGCGCTACCGCGGGAGTCCTGGCGCTTGTGATACTTTGGGCAGGCTACGGATTTCAGTGGGGAAGCATCGAGGGCACGACCTTCTCTGTGCCCGTTCCCTCCTACTGGGAGAGCGCGTTCTACCTGACCAACTACACATCGGTCTTCTACGCGCTGGGGCGCCGGTTCTACGCATCTCAATGGTGGTATTTCCCCCTGGCTTTCGCGATCAAGAATCCCGCTCCGCTGCTGCTCACGTGGTTGGCTGCCGGCGTCACGCTTAGCATCTCTCGCCGCACCCGTCGGAACCTGGTGTGGCTGCTTGTTTTCCCCATGATATATGCTGTGGCGACGCTGCTGGAGGGGATGAATCTCGGGTATCGCCACGTCATTCCTGTCCACCCCTTTCTGCACATCATAGCCGGTGGCGGTCTGGCGCTCTGGTGGCGTGGGGCACCCCCGTGGCGACGGTGGATCCCGGCGGCAGTAGGGCTCTGGTCCGCGGTCGTCGTCCTGCGTTCCTTTCCCAATGAGCTCGCGTTCTTCAGTGGCCTGGTCGGTGGGCCAACGCAGGGATACCGGTACCTGGCCGATTCGAACCTCGACTGGGGACAAAGGACGGTGCGTCAGGAAGCCGCATTCGAAGCCGCTGCGAGCGACCAAGACGGTTCGCCGACCTACACCGGCCCGCCCGAGACTCCATTCCGGCCTGCACCCGGCCGCTATCTCGTGGGTGCCTCTGCCCTCCAGGGCATCGGCACGGATGACTTGTACGCGTATGAGTGGTTTCGCCACTGGGCACCCGCGACGACCATTGACGCCAGCCTGCTGGTCTACGATGTGCCGCCGCGCTCCACCATGTGGGTGGCACAGTGCGGCACGCCGACGCTGCCGCTGGATCAGGCGGCAATCGAGATGGGATTCGGACGTTCGGATCTGCGGAACGTGGGCTTCGACTGCACGCAGGCCTGGCTCTATCCCGGTGGCGGGCAGACCTCCGGTGTCTACGCAATCGATGGGGACCTTCTCGCCGATGCGGCGTCCGCGCCTCAGACGGCGTCCGCGCCTCGGACGGCGTTGGCGCTGGATAGGGGTCCCGTTGCCGCTACCGGCTTTCTCACGCGCTCACTGGCTCCCGCACGGTTCTCGTATCTGAATCGTCGGACCTCATCGCCGTTTGCCCTCTACGAGTGGACGCCGACGGGAGTTCTGTCGCAGTCTGGATGGGGTAAGCCCGCACTGCCTGCCGACCTCGCCTACTGCGTGCCCGCGGCGCTCGGGCCGGCTGATCTCGGCGACCGGAGTGGCTGCTCTACGCTGGTACCCGAAGATGATACTGTCTACGCAATCGATGGGCCGCTTGCCTTCCTGGGCGTGTCAACGGTGGAGGAGGGGGCCACGCTTGAGGTAGAGACCTGGTGGCGAGTCGTCGAGGCGCCTATCACGCGTAGCTTCTCGATCATGGCACACCTGGTGAACGAGCAGAACGATATCGTGGGTAACGCCGATGGACTTGGTGTCTGGCCCATGGTCCTGCGCACGGGGGATGTCTTCGTCCAGCTACATCGCTTCACCTTGCCCGCGGACCGCACGTCACTCTGGCTGCGCACGGGTGCGTATTGGAGCGACACGATGGCGTTGTGGCAGACGGGAAAGGGAGCAGATACACTGTTAGTGAAGCTGGAGACACGGTGAGAAAGCGGAGTCCCCGTGTTCCTCCTACCCTGTGCCTATTCCGATAGGCGGGAAGGAGACCCGCTCGTCAGGTGGTCTGGCTTTGGGCTACGGCTTCCTTCAGATACGCAATGCTCCGCCGCGTGCTCACGCGGAAGTCGGCTGTGCCCTCGTACTCGCTGTAGAGTGGGCCCTCGTAGTTCCGCGCCTTCAGTTGGCCGATGAGCCAGTCAATTGCCAGATCTCCGGCGCCTGCGGGCACGAACTCGAAGCCGCCTTCGATCCACACACCATCCTTGACATGTACACTGACGGCGCGTGGCAGGACCGCCTGGAAGTCAGCCCGCACCTGGGTGGCATCGTGTCCCGCCCAGGCGAAGTTGCCCGTGTCGATCGTAAAGCCCAGGTTGTCGACCCCGACCTCATCCACGAGGGCTGCCAGCGCGGGGCCGTCGTTGATCAGGCGCCCATGATTCTCGATGCCCAGGGTCACGCCGAGCACGCCGGCAAGTGCGCACGACTTGCGCAGTGCTGCGATCATCGGGCGGCGCACCGACGCCAGGGTCGTGCCCGGCTTAACGTCGCCCACAAAGGTGCGCACAACCGGCACCTGCATCTCCGATGCAGCGCGGCACGTCGCCATCAGCCGCGCGATTTCGGTCTCCAGCGCTCCCTCGTCGGTCAGCGCGAAGTCACAGTAGCCGCTCAGGCTACGAATCGTGAGCCCCGCATCGTTTGCCCAGTCCAGGATCTGGTGCGCGGTGCCGGCGTTCAAAGCGATACCGTGGTGTTGTTCTGAGTTGCCGTTGATCTCGACGCAGGTGCCACCCATCCCGGCAAGCTCGTCGAATACCTGCGGAAGCGGCGTGCCGCTCCATCCGAGACTGACCGCGCCAACAGGGATCGTCATGATACACCCTCCTTCGGGTGAATTGGCAGATGGATCGATTCAGTCCCAATCGGTGGCGTGTGAATCCGCAGGCACCACCGGGGTACTCGCCTTCAGTTGGCTGCTAGCCTGCCGTAGCAGGCTCATTCGCTGATTCGCTGGGCTGGCGATCTAAGGCGCGTTGACTCGCTTCCAGAAGCTCCAGGGCTTCCTCCGCCTCGTCGATGAGCGTCTGGAGATCGGCTGCCTTGGTGAGCGTGTCAAATCGGTAGAGGAGCACCGTCGTCTCGCTGGCCTCCATACAGAGCCGGTCGTGATGCTCGAAGAAGTCAATCAGCTCATCTGTGATCAGGGCCTGGACCGCCGCGCGATCGTAGGCCTGCACGTGGTGTTCCTCGGTGAACTTGGGATGCTCAGCGAACTTCAGGCCCGCCGTTCCGAGAAGGCGCTCGCGCAGCTCCTTGTCGCGGGTGCGCGTCGCCAGGGCATCGAAGACGGTCTGCGGCATCACCGAGAAAGTAGGCAGCGAAAACGAGGGAACTGCCAGCCTGGCGATGGTCTGGTTCCAGTTCTGATAGTAGCGCCCGAAGGGTACGGTGAAGACGTACTCAAAGAGCGCCAGGTCGGGCGTGTTATTCTGTACTGCCTGCTCCGGTCCCTGGGTGTCGCATCACGTAGCGTGTCTCGGCTGAGACGCCCTGGGAGAAGAGCAGAAACCGCGAAGGCGCCTTGACGATCTGGTTGTCCCCCTCCTTGCTGAACTCAAACCCCAACTGCTCCGCCCGCTTGCGCAGGCCATTGGCGCGCCGGCGCTCGGCACTCTCCCTCACCCAGCCGATGAGGAGCGCGAGCAAGAGAATGGCACCAACAGCAACGAGAATCGGCATAGTGTTCCTCCGTAATCAGGCGCAGGCTTCTGCCTGTCCTGTGAAAACACACATAACCAGCAGTGCACCCGGCGAGACGTCACATCCGCTGCTTAGAATCCGGGATAGCGCCGGCTCATTCCCGGCAGCGATTCCCATAAGAATACCACAAAGCGGCGTCGCGGACGCACGCACTTGTGTGCATATGCACAGGAGCACATTCGGAGGGAGCCTTCTGCTCACAGACGCGTGAGGGATGACGATCGGTCCGGCATCCCTCGATCAGTCGTCACCCGTCACTTGTTACTCCACGCCCATCGCCCGCAAGTTCTCGTAACTGATCTTCAGGCTCTCGAACGGATCCCGCCTGCAGATGTCCTGCTCGATGGCGTACCATTCGACGCCGGAGGATTCGCAGGCGTCGATGATGCCCTTCCAGTTGAGGTTGCCCTCGCCGATCTCGGCCATCGTCTGCTGGCCCTCGACCATCACCATGTCCTTGAAGTGGATCACGGGCATCCGGCCTGATAGCTTGTCGATCCATGAGATGACGTCGCCGCCGCCGTGCTGAACCCAATACGTATCCAGTTCGGCCATCAGGTACCGCGGATCGCTCTCGTCGTAGATCACGTCCAGCCCGGTGCGTGCGCCGTAGCGGGCGAACTCAAAGCTGTGGTTGTGATAGCTGAAGGTGAGGCCGGCGTCGGCCAACTGCTTGCCGACCGCCGTCGCATCCCTGGCGAACTGCTTGAGCCCGGCCTCGCCTCCCTCGCGGTACACCGGCGGCATGCTGCCGACCGCCACGTTGGGGCACGCCCACAGCTTGTGCTGCGCGATGGCGGCTTCAATGTCGTTCTGCAGATAGTCGAAGCCGACGTGGGTGATACAGATCGCGAGGCCGAACGCGTCGGTGATTGCTTTCACCTCCTCGTGCGGGATCGGGCCGATAGCCGAGACCTGCACGGCGGTGTAGCCGATGCCGGCTATCTTCTTCATGCTCGCGCGGAAGTCAGCCGCCGTCTGGGTGAACTCTCGAACCGTATACAACTGTGCCGTCAGTTTGGGGTGGGGCATCGTGGTCTCCTCTTTAGATGAGCGGAAAAGAGAATCATGGAATGCAAGAATGGTAGCATAACGAATGAAAGAATGGAGAATCAGCGAGTTGCGGGAGGCGCGACGTCATCGACCGCCATCCCTCTATTCCAGCATTTTTCGTAGCGCCGCCGCGTCAGCCAGGAACTGCTCGGGGGTGTCATCTTTGACGAACTCGATCGTCGCACAATGGTCGCGCCCGGTTCCCGCTACCACGGCGAGGATCTGGCGCCATTCCCCCGCCATATCGTCGAGAGCGAGGCGCTCTCCCTCGCGAGACGCTTGGACGTGGACATGGACCAGCCACGGGAGCACGGTGCGCAGTTCTGCGAGGTCCTGGACCAACGTACGTGCATCTCGCCGTTGCCAGTAGGTGCCCACGGCGGGATGATCCACCGTGGTGAGCAATCGTAGGGCGGCGGCATCGGTATCGGTCAGCGTGTTGCCGTGGTACTCGTAGGCGATGCGCAACCCCTCGTCCGCGGCCAGATCGGCGATGCGTCGCGAATCGGCCACCACCCGATCCCAGTAGATGGGGTCGGCTTGGGCGGAGCCCTGTCTGCCGGCCCATACGCGGATCACCGGTGCCCCCAGCGCGACCGCCGTCGCCAGGACGGCCTCGAAGGGACCGGTCTCGTCATGGCCGACGCGGTAGTACGAGCCGTACGACGGGATCTGGAGACCGGCGTCGAGCGTCATGCGGCGCACCTCGCGCGCCATCTCGGCGTCGCCGGGCAACACGTGGACGTCGCCGCCCCACTCGATCGCCTCCAGCTCGGTTTGTGCGACGAGATCGACGATCGCGCGCGGCGTGAGCGAGCGAAAGGTGACGGAGACCAAGCCTGTTTGGATCGCAGACATGAAGATGTCCCTCCTGGGCGCCATCTTAGTCCAGGCCCCCGGAAACGCGAGTGGGGCAACGGTTCTCGGTGCCTGGCACTTTCGCTGCCTTCTGAGCCCCGAGTGCCCGGCACTTGGGGTGGTGGGTCTGCGGAATCACGACCGTCCGCAACGTGCCGCCCTGCTGCACGTCCGACCGAGGCAGGTCATGCCGACACCTTCCCTCGCCGAGCCGCGCCTCACAGGCGGGTCGCAGAAGCCCCACACACACGCTGATCCCGGATGCGGCGGTTCGCCACGCGCAGGCGACTTCTACGACAACGCTCTCAGCCGTCCCTCGATCTCCTTCCGCAACCGCGCGATCTCGGCCTGCGCCTGCGACTCCGCGTTCCGCCAGCGCGCGCAAGTCAGCCTCAGTGCCCTCGAGCTGCTCGACGTAGCGGGCGCGGAGCGCGCCCTCTTTGCCCGTCTGGCCCAACGCTCCCATATTGCCCTGGATCTGCTGCTGTGCCTTGTAGATCTTCTCTCGCTCCTTTTCTACCTCCACCAGCGTCTGCTCCTGGTCGCCGATAGCCTCCCAAAGCTTGAGCAGCTCGCCTAGCGCCTTCATCGCGCGGGCGTCCAGCAGCCCTTGCTTGAGGTACTGCTGAAGTCCACTGTAGGACTGCTTCTGGATCTCCTCGCGTCGTCGGAGCAGCCTCCGCTCCTGTACCTTAAGGGTCACCTCGTCCTGCCGGGGCACCTCGACCTCGAAGCGTACCTGGTCGTCGGTCTGCTCCTTGGGCTCGGGCGTGTCGAAGAGCATGTAGAGCGCCGTCCGCGCATGCTCGATCAGGACGGCGACCGGCTTGCCCGTGGTGTTGTCGATCTGGTACTCTCGCCAGCGGGTCTCCCACTCGTCGAACTGCAGGTAGGCACCCGAGATCACGATGCCGCGGGTTTCGCGCGCCGTCCCGTTCTGCTCGCTGACCCTGACGCCCAGCTCGACGGCGTAGGGCACGACGATCTCGCGCTCCATAACGGTGAAGGGCAGCAATGCCTCGCCAACGTAGTCTCCATCCTCGATCACGGTCACCGGGCCCCGCTCCAGTGTCAGCCCGGTCTTGTTGGTGAGCCGCAGCGTCGCGACCGGATGCGCCGGCATCTTCTGCCCGTTGTAGATCAGGTCTTTGGTGTAGGCCAGCGTGGCCTGGGCGATGGGCACCATCGCGGAGTAGCCGCGCCCGACTGTGACCGGGGTCGCGATGTTATATTGGAAGAGTTCGCCCAGGGCGGCGCCCGTAGTCTGGACGGCGGTGGCCTGCTGCATCGCATCAATGTCGATGCGGCCCCCGCGGGGCGCCGCCGCAGCCATCCTGAGTGAGGCGGCCATCGGCGCCGGGGCGGGCATAGCCTCCGGTTCGGCGCCGACTGTCATCCCCCGCGCCGCACCGAAGGCAACCGGCCCGGCAGCGACCCGCGCCTCCTCCTCAATGACCGGGCGTTCGGGCGTGAAGGGAGTGTAAAGGTTGTAGACAAAGGAGATCGGCATCCCCGCCACGAGCGAGAGTGAGATGCCCTCCAGGTCCTCCTCGAGACGGTTGTCGAAGATCCCCCAGCCTTGGAGCAAGGCCTTGCCCGCCGCACCAGGTCCCCCCTCTGCCGCGTCCGGCTTGGCAACCAACCGGTAGCTCACACGCCACGTGGGTGCAGGCGCGATGTAGCTGACGGAGAGATCGTGGTCGCCCGGCGTGAGCCGTACCGTGACGCTGCGGAAGGCCTCCTGGCTCAGCGCTGTCTGGAGGAAGAAGCGCAGGTCGTTCGCGCCCCGCTCGTCGAGGATCTCGACACCGTGCACGCGTGCCAGGGCCATCACCTCGACCTGCTCGGTTTCATCCTTCAGTAGAGAAACGAGCATGGTCGCCAGCGGCTGGCGCTCCGGTGCCTCGTCGACGCCGAGGAGCGTGCCGGTGGCGGCCTCCCCCTGGTCCAGGTGGAGCGTCACCCGCCGCCCGCGCAGGCCCACGAACAGATCTTGTAGGCTGCGGTCGTCGTCCAGGCGGATGGAGCACCCCGCCAGCCGCTCATCGCGGCTCTGCGGCGTGGCGTAGTCGATTCCAAGCACTTGCCCGCCGCCCCAGTCGATGGCGGTCAGGCTCTTGAGGATATCGTTCATCTCCTCGACGCGGAAGTCGAGCTCGACCCTATCTGCGTCCAGCTTTGCCCGGCGCTCGAAGAACCCCACGCCGTGCTTATATAGGGTCATGCGCGTGATCGGCAAGTGCGTCATAGTGACACCTCCCACTGATGCTTCGATATGTAACTAAGTCACGTTCGTTCGGCTTTCCCCCCACCGGGGGAAATACGAAGGGGGGGCATTTGCGGACGTGGGTTGCTCTCGGCCGCGGGACCTCCCCCTCCCCGGCCTTCCCCCAGGCGCCTGTGCCCTTAAGGGTACGAGCGGACTCGCTGGGGGAGGGCGTGCGGGAGCGTCATTCGTCGCTTTCCACCCACTTCGTCAGGAACTCGATCACCGCCTCGGTGTTGGCCCGCCCCACCTCCGCCGAGGCATGGGCGCGGGGATCGATGCCGACGAGGCCGTAGTTGGGATGGCCTGCGTACTCGGGGACCATCCAGTTCACCACCTCGTCCGGCCCGCCGAGGTCGTCCTGGCGCCCGGCCTTCAGCCGTGCCATATCCACCAGTTCGGGTATGAGGTGGAGCATGTACGAGGTCTCGTATTTCGCCGCGTGATCGCCCCCGGCGCCGGGGACTTCATTCTCGATGAGGGCCAACACCTTCATGGTCCCACCCCCGTCAAGGTAGGCCGCTCGCGCGGCGTCGAGATATTCGGTGCGGTTGGGGTAGTGCCCCGAGATCAGGATCGCCTTGCGGTAGCCATCGCGCTCGAAGCCCCACAGCAGTTCGGTGACGATTTGCACCATGGGTTCAGCCGAGACCATGAAAGTGCTCGGCCACCCGGTATGGCCGCCACCGGCGCCGAGGAAGACCGCCGGATAGACAACGCCGCCGACGCGCGACGCCAGCCCCACGAGCTGCTCGTGCGCTTTGACCGCATCCAGCCCCACGGGGTTATGATATCCGTGCCATTCGATGGATCCGAACGCCACGTAGATGGCAGGCTGCGTCGCCTTGGCTTCCGCGACTTCCTCGGGCCGCATGCGTTCCAGACGGACCTCGCGGGTCAGGCTGTCACTGTAATAGGCCATCGGCACCTCCGGTGAGTCGTGGATCGGATCTCATCCGTTGTCTTCCCTCCTGGCACGGAATCAGGGGGTTTCTCTTCTCGTTCCAGGCGGATCGATGTCTGTGCTGAATGGCACCAAACGCGTGATCCGCTGTATCATCGTACAGACGGCGGATCACAGATCCGCCTGGAACATAAGTCTATCAGGTGTTTCACGCCAGCCTCTTCGCCTTCTCGCGGTCGATGGCCCACTTGAGCGGCTCCCCCGCGAGGTAGCGCTGGCATTCCTCGATCATATACCGGCCCATGCGGCGACATTCGCCGTCCATCGACCCTGCGATGTGCGGGGTCAGCACGACGTTGGGCAGCGTGTAGAGCGGCGAGCCGGGCACGGGTGGCTCGGGGTCGGTGACGTCGAGGATGGCGAACAAGTCGGGGCGCGCCGTCAGCACCGCGGTCATCTCCGCCTCGCGCACGATGGCACCGCGGGCGGTGTTGATGAACGTGGCCCCCGGCTTCATGGCGGCGAAATGGTCGCCGGCGATCATCCCGAGGGTCTCGGGTAGCTTGGGAGTGTGGAGCGAGACGACGTCTGCCAGGCGGAAGATCTCGTCCAGCGCGACCAGGCGCACACCGAGCGCTGCGGCATCGTCAGTGGAGACGAAGGGATCGTAGGCGAGCACGTTCACGTCGAGCGCCTGTAGCCGCTCCGCGACCATCCGCCCGACCATGCCCAGCGAGACAAGGCCGACGGTGCTCTCGTAGGCGCCGGGCACCGGCGCCTGCCGGATCCAGGCCTGCTCGCGCTTGATGGTCAGCGCGTGGTACCAGCCTCGCTTGAGGCTGAAGATGATCTGCGAGAGCGTGTACTCCGCCACCGGCACGGCGTTCGCAGCCCACGCGCTGGTGATCGTGATGCCGCGGTCCCACGCCGCATCGGTAGCGAATCCGTGGATTGACCCAGCACCGTAGAAGATAACCTTGAGTCGCGGCGCTGCTGCCAGCAAGATCTCGTCCAGCGGTGTCATGCCCCAGCCGGAGAAGATCGCGTCGATCTCGGAGAGTATCTCCGGGTGCATCGCGCACGCTCTCTGCGGTTTGCTGCGGCGCGACGATCTCGACCAGCGAGGCGATGGCCTCACGCTCGGGTGCGCCGTAGATCTTGTTGTAGGCGTCAGTGTTCAACAGATATAGGGCTCTTAGCACTATCAGTACTCCTTGCTTGTGACAATTGGCGATCCCGCAACTGCATCGGGACAAGTTGACGAGTGGCCGGATGGAGTGTTCGCCGATCGATCGTCACCCGTCATCTGCGGTTCCGCGCAATGTCCGCCACCAGTCTGAACTTCTCCACGGTGACACCCGGCGGACAGGAGTCGGAGTTGGCCAGGACGAAGGGACCGCCCCGCCCGTCGGCGATGACCTGCTCGACGTAGGGTGCCAACTCGG
The DNA here is from genome assembly GCA_963775195.1 of uncultured Chloroflexia bacterium. Classification (GTDB taxonomy): domain Bacteria; phylum Chloroflexota; class Anaerolineae; order B4-G1; family SLSP01; genus PWVB01. Next base: position 658,019 of record CAVZIC010000005.1, on the reverse strand, counting down.
TGGGGGAGAGCGAGAGAAACAAGGTGGGCTCGATCCCGCCGATGATCGCGAAGTCGCTGCCCACGACATCCCGCGCCTCACGGATCGTGATGTTCCCGGTCGGCGGCGGCGAGATCGACTCCACACCCATCACGCCGCTCGCCTTCATCAGCGGCAGCAGGTGGCGGATGTGGCCGCAGGCGTGCTGGAGGTAGGCCATTCCGTTGGCATCCAGCAACGTACACCACTGCTGGATCTCCGAAGCGATGTAGCGTTCGTAGTGCCGCGGGGCGTAGTTCTGCGTGCTGGAGTCCTCCCAGGTCAGGTAGTAGGTGTAGAAGCCGGTCTCCATCGCCAGCTGCGCGGCCTTCAGATCGTTGGCCACCATCGCCGACCATAACGTCTCCACGGTCTTTGGGGTATCGGCAAGGGCGTAGGCGAGCTCCTCGGTGCCGACGTAGTGCTCCACCATCATCTGGTACGCGGACTTGCTCCTGGGAAGCAGCATGCCGATGGAGAGCCCCTCACGACCGTCGCCCGCCAGGTGGTCGCGGACCGGCGCCAGATCCACCTCATAAGTGGTGTGTTCCTCGATCCAGAGCCGGATCCGGAAGTCGGCCTCGGTCTTGAGCGGATGCTCGATAAGGAAGTCGGTATTGCCGTCGTGGCTGCGGCGCTTGACCTCGTAGAGGGTGCCGACCGGGGTGCGCGTCTCAACGTGGGTGTCGCGACCTGACTGCCGACGGGTGACCTCGACATTGGCCAGAGGCAGCTCGCGTACGGGGCAGGGCGCGCCGCGCCACAGCGGCGTCGCACCGATCCGATGATGGAATGCTAGCTGCCCGGCGTCCCGAATATGCCTGGGAAAGCTCTCCCACACGTAGGCCAGGAACGGGCTGAAGGGCAGATAGTCGACCGCCTCGCCTGCCAGCGCGGCGACCAGTCGGTCGTGAGCGGATAAGGAAGGTGCCATCGACAAGTTGGTGTCTCTCCTCCAGCACGACGGGTGATGACCCTGCAACTGCAGCGGGACAGTGTGACGGGTGATCGAACCCTCTCCGGTCAATCGTGATCCGTCACTCGTCAGAGTTTACAGCCACCCCGTCATCTTCGCGAGCAGCCTCGAATACTCTACGAAGTTTGGCCACGAGATATCGGGCGGTACACCGTGGTCGCAGCCGGGAATGTAGCCGCCGGTCGCCAGCAGCGGCGGGACCACGCGCGCAAGCTCGGCCCGCATCACGTCGCCGCCCTTGGCCAGCGCCCGCTTGTCGATGCCGCCGCGGAACGCGATGCGGTCGCCGTATTGGCGGCGGTAGGCGACGATGTCGTTGCCCGCTGCGACCTCCATCGGCGATACCGAATCGAACCCGGCCTCGATCCACAACGGCAGCAACTCGGCGTTGTAGCCGTCGGAGTCCATCTCCACCACCGTCTCCGGGCTGGCAGCCTTGATCGCCGAGATCCACGCCTTCCATGCGGGCAGCAGGAAGCGGCGGGCCATCCTGGGCGAGATCATGCTGTGCAGCTTGTACGCCATATCCTCGTTGACCACCACGTGGTCGGGCGGGGCAAGACGCAGGATCGGCGCCAACGTTCGCAACACGAAGTCGGTCCAGAACGCCTCCATCTCCTCGACGAAGTCGGGCTGCTCAGCCATCAGCAGGCAAAGGCCCTCCATCCCACACCACTCGCGAAGCTGCCAGAAAGCACCGCTGAACGAGATTGACACCACGTAGTCGCGCTCCCGTAGCGCTGCACAGCGCGCCTCGAAATCGTCGGGGAAGCGCTTGGGGTCGTGCGGATCGTAGCGCCAGCGGATTTTCTCCAGCCAATCCTCGCGCGTCTTGACGGGGAAACTGTGCCACTTACGGGTGACGAAGTCCTTGGCGGTGCGGATGTAAGTGTAGTCGTAGACATCGGAGATCTCGGTGATCGCGCCCATCCAGTCCCGGACGATATAATGGCCGTCGCGGTGTTCGAGGACCTCTTCGTCGAAGGTGGGAATCATGATGAAGGAGGCGCCCAGACTGACGTGAGGTTTCGTCACCTCCGGCTCGATGCCCAGCAGGTTCATTAGGTACGGAAACCAGGCCACATCCTCAGGCAGGCCCTGCTGATGCCAGGCTGCCAGCGTCGACTCACGTGGCCCGCCCGGCTCCAGCGGTATCTTGTCGGGGTCGCCGAAGTGCATCGTCTCCAGGAAGCGCTGTCGTGGGGTCATTATCACAGGTCGGTCCTCGCTTCCGGTTCGGGATAGGTCGTCCAATCAAACGTCGCGACCCCCTCGTCCCACACCTCGTCCGGCACGGTGCCGTCCTCCCAGCCGACCGCCCGTGCGTGAGCGAAGACGTGCCTGAGCAGCGCGACGGTCCAGGCCAGGCCGGTCTCAACGCTCCGCAGCAAGGCAAGTGCGAAGGCGCCTCCCTCGGCCAGGTATCCGCTCGTTACGTAACTCTCCCGCACCTGTTCGAGGTCGTAGGGCACCGCCCGGTGCTCGACGCGCCAACGCCCAGCTTCCCACGTCAGGATCGCGTACTGCGCACGGTTGTCGCCGTTGATCGAGAGGCCGACCGCCCCGGCGTTGACCACAAGGCGCTTTCCCTCGACCTGGACCCACGGGATGTGCGTGTGACCGCAGACAATGACCGGCTCCGGTACGTCCGCGATGGCCGTGCGAAGGGGAGGGGGCGCATCCGGGAGGATGCCCGCCCGTTGAAAGTGGGCCAACGCCGTCGGGTCTTTGTCCGGGTAGAGGTGGTCGGCGATGCCTGACGGCGCACCGTGGATGAGCCGAATCGGGTCTGTACCGTCGACCCGGATGACCGCCTGTTCCGGAAGCTGCGCCAGGGTCCGGAGCGTTGCCTGCGACAGACGCTCGTAGCACCATCGCTGAGGCGCCCACTGGCGACCCGGGCGCACGACGTCTGATGGCGCCGTGTCCTCTTCAGGGGCGTAGTATCGTTCATGGTTGCCCGCAATGGACCACCGCGCAAGCTCCTGAACCCGGGCGACGACCTCTTCGGCATCGGTCCCGCTGGTCATGTCGCCCGCCGAAGCGATGGCGTCGACGTCCTGCTCCTGAATGTCGGCCAGCACGGCCTCCAGCGCCGGAAGGTTGCCGTGGACGTCGGAGATCACCGCCAAGCGAAAGGCTGTCACAGTCACCCGGTCTACCCGCGCGCCTGCGCATCCGCCCGCGCGCGGATCAGCATCCGTGTGGGGTGAAGTTCGTCCTCCAGCGTCAGCGGCATCACGTCGTGGCCGAATAGCGAAGCCAGGACCAGGTCGAGGTAGCGCTTGCCGGGCTCGGTGATCTCCAGCGGGCCGCGGTCCTCACCATTGAGCACCAGCCGCGTCCGCGTCCCGCCGTCGGTCGACTCCAGGAAGCCCTTGGTGCCGAAGATGCGCACCATCTCGTTGCCGTGCATCCCGAAGGCGGGTGGGTTGAGGTAGTTGCAGATCACGCTCGCCACCCCGCCGTTGGCCAGCCGACACATCATTGAGGCCGCGATGCGCAGTTCGCCCTCGCCGGGATTGCCGAGCTGGGTCTCGATCGCCCAGATCTCGTCGACCTTCACGCCCGCGGTGAACTCCACGAAGCGCAGCGCGTGGACGCCCACCTGCAGGATCAGGCCGCCGTCGACGTCCTCGTCCTGGGGGCGGTTGTGCTGCAGGGGGTAAGATTTCTGGACGAGCACCTGGATCACCTCGCCGAGCGTGCCCGCCTGGACGATCCGGCGCATCGCCCAGTAGGGTTGGGTGCAGGCGGAGCCCGTCCACATCTCGTGGAAGCTCTTGCCGGTGGCGTCCACCGCCGCGAGGAGCGTGTCCAGTTCGGGTTCGGTCATCGCCGCGGGCTTCTCGGCGTAGACGTGCTTGCCCGCCTCCATGGCGCGGATGGCCTCCTGCGCCTGGTCACGCCGCCGCGGTGAGCAGAGCGAGACCAGATCGACCTCGTCGTCCGCCAGCAGCTCGTCGAGCGTCGCGTAGTGGCGGATGCCCGGATCTCCGCGCAGTGGCTCGGGGAGCCGGTCGCGGTCGAACGCCGCCGTCGCGACGCAGACCCCGAGAGGGCTATCGATCAGCGCGTTGTGGATCTGGTGTCCGTTGGTGCCGTAGAGACCGATGCGGATGGGGGGCATAAGCGCCTCCTTTCAAGATAGCGGGAAGCCGTTAGCTACCTCTCGCCACTGTAGCATCCGCAGGGGGGCTGTCAAGCGTCGTTTAGCTTTGGCCCCAACGTGCGGTATACTGGTGGAGAAGGGGATGATGACGATATGCAAAAAGACGATGTGGTAGCGCGTCTAGAGGGCTCTGCGGACAGTCTTCGGGCTGCCGGCGTCACCTCACTCATCCTATTCGGGTCCGTGGCACGCGACGAGGCAACATCCAACAGCGACGTTGATCTTCTCGTCGAGTTCGGTCGACAGGTAGGGCTCTTCCAGCTGGTTGCTCTGAAGCACCAGCTAGAAGAGATCCTTGGCTGCCCGGTCGATCTGGGTACGCCAGATGCCCTCCGCCCCGAGCTGCGAGAGAGCGTGCTTGAGGAGTCCGTGGTTGTCACCGGCTTCTAGTAGTCCATCAACCGGAGGACGATTTCAGTGCTCATTCCGACCATTACCACACCGCGGTTGACCTTACGCCCGTTCGAAGCGACAGACGCCGAGCCGCTCTATCGTATCCTGCTCCAGGAGACATCATGCAGTACTTTCCCCCATCGACGCCGCCTACGGTGGAGAAGGCGCAGCGCATCATCGATCACCAATTGGCGCATTGGGACGAACACGGGCTGGGGTGGTGGGCCGTGCAGCCGGACGGCGGGGACACACTCATCGGCTGGAACGGGCTGCAGTATCTGCCGGAGACCGGCGAGGTGGAGGTCGGCTATCTCTTGAGCAAGGACACCTGGGGCAGGGGATACGCCACCGAGGGGGCGCGGGCGGGGCTGCAGTTCGGCTTTGAGGCCCTGGGCCTGAGCAGCATCATTGGGCTCGTGCACCCGGACAACATCGCCTCGCAGCGGGTCCTGCTCAAGTGCGGCATGGCGTTTGTCGAGGAAGCCGTGTATTTTGGCATGGTCATGCGGAAATACGCGACGACCCACGGCGGGGAGGAATAGCGCTCTCGCCGGCTGCATAGATCAACCCGGATCGGAGCGCCGGATCACAGATCCGGCGCGAACGCGTAGATATGGGGAGGTCCCGCGTCCTCGCTTATTCGCTCTTCTGTTCTCCGTGCTCGTAGCGCTTGCCGAACGCGGGCCCCAGCGCGCCATCGTAGAGCCACTCCGTCAGCCAGGTCCACGTCTGGCGCTCGTCGAGCGGGGTTTTGGGCAGTGAGATGTGGAGCGCGGCGAAGAGCTTGAAGCGGTGGAGGTCCACCGATGCGCGGAGGCGTTGGCCGTAGGCGCGGGCCTGGACGATGGCGCCCTCGTAGCAGAGCCAGGCCACCAGCCACGCTCCCAGGAGATAGGCGGCGGTCCAGGCTTTCTGCCATCCCATGCCGGCCCGCAGCAGGTAGACCGCATCACCGATGCCTACACAGGCCAGCAGCACGGACAGGTTGAGCAGCGAGACCAGCCCCGTCAGTGCTTCCTGGACCAGACCGCGCTCCTCCTCCGGCAAGAGCGACCAGAGCCGGGGCCACCAGAAAGGCATGTCCATCCCGTAGGCCTGCCGCCCGTAGCCCTCGGCGGCCTTGATTGTGTTCCCTAGCCGTGTCGGGAGCACGTCGTTGGGGTCAGACGGGTAGGTGTGGACCAACAGATCCTGCGCCAGCGCGCGCTCGGCCGCGGTGCCCGACGTCGCCTGCTGCTCCAGCGCCTCGAGACGGGTCCTGTGGTGCTGGGTCAGCCGTCTGTTGAGCTTGCGCATCGGCCGGTGTCCCCAGATGCCGTAGCCCTCGAAGAGCTGGACGAGCGGGCGGGTGAAGGCTTGCAGCAGGTAGGCGATCAACGTCACCGCGAGGAAGAGAATGAGCAGGAGCCACGCCTGGCCCGTGTTGTCCTCCCCGCGAATCCACGCCAGCCACCAGGCCAGGAGACCGTTGAGCGTCAGGACCTGCGCGGACGGGGCGAGCGCCAGCATCGCCGCCAGGAAGGTGGGAATCCAATAGCCGACCACAAAGGTGCGGTTGATGAGCGACTCAGCCTTCTCCAGGAACGTGTTGAGCATCAATCACTCCCGGGTCAGCAGCCTGCCGCAGACGGGGCAGTGTGGGCGCCCATCAGGCAGCCAGTCGACCTTGCGCGCAAGGACATAGCCGTGCTCGCTGCAGCGGTAGCGGGCACCGGGCTGCGCGGGTCCGAAGAGGTCGCCACCACTTAGCTCTCCCCCGTCCTCTGCGACGTCTGCCGATTCCTCTATGATCTCGTCATCATCGTACCGTCGATCCCTGTCGTTCATACGTTTGCTCCTCTTTACGGTCTTCCGATGGTCGGTCACCTATTCGTTCTCTCGTTCCTTCACCACCGCCTCGACTGCCAGCGTCAGCCCCCTTACGATGTCACCGAGCGACATACTCGGCTGGTTGCGCTTCTCCACGACCTGGGCAGGCAGGTAGGGTACGTGGATGAAGCCGGCGCGCATGGTGGGATAGTGGTGGTCGGCGGCATGGAGCAGGCCGTACATGAGGTGGTTGCAGACGAAGGTGCCCGCGCTGTTGGAGACCGACGCGGGGAGCCCGCCCTCGCGGACCGCGGCGACGATCGCCTTGATGGGCAGCGTGGAGAAGTACGCGGCGGGGCCGTCCGGCACGATCGGCGCGTCGACCGGCAGGTTGCCCGCGTTGTCCTCGATGCGGGCGTCGTCGACGTTGATCGCGACCCGTTCGAGCGCCAGCCCGGTGTACCCGCCCGCCTGGCCCACCCCGATCGTGACGTCGGGGCGCTCGCGCTCCAGCGCCGCATTCAGCACGTCGAGCGCCTTGTGAAAGACGGTCGGGACGGTCAACTTGACGATCTGCGCCCCGGCGATGACGTCGGGTAGCAGGCTCAGGGCCTCAAGGGCCGGGTTGACCTCCTCGCCATCGAAGGGCTCGAAGGCGGTGATCAGGATTTTCATTGGGGTGTTCCTTTGGATGTTATAGGTTCGACGCGGGATGCTCCCGACCGCGGGTTTCCCCCCTGCCGGCAGAACACGGTCCTACCCCATCTCCACTTCGACCACATGCGTCGCCCCGTCGTCGAAGATCGGGACGATCGCGCCATCGACCGGTTGACCGTCGACCGTCATCGCACGGACGCCTTTGCTGACGTGGTCGGGGTTGGTGACGGAGATCTCGTAGGTGGCGCCGCGGAAGATGCGGCGGGCGCGGAAGCCGTCCCACGCGGGCACGATGCATGGGTCGATCTCCAGCCCGTCGTAGGTGGGCCGTATGCCCAGGATGTACTTGGTGCCCGCCTGGTAGGCCCACGAGGCGGTGCCCGTAAGCCAGCTATTGCGCCCCAGCCCGAACTGTGGGTGCTCGTCGCTGAGGATGTTCTGGCAGTAGACGTAAGGTTCGACCTCGAACTCGTCGATGCGGTCGTTCCGCGCCGCCGGGTTGATCTGCGCGTAGTACTCGAAGGCGCGGTCGCCACGCCCCACCATCGTCTCGGCGATCATCACCCAGGGGTTGGTGTGCAGGAAGACGCCGCAGTTCTCCTTGGTGCCCGGTGGGTAGGTGGTGATCCCGCCCTTGTCCGGATCGTAGCCGTTGTAGCCGGGGGTGCCGACCTTGAGCCCGTTGCGGGTATTGAGGTGCGTTCGGGCGGCGTCGAGGGCCAGGATCGCCCGCTCCGGCGGGGCGAATCCCGCCAGGACCGCCCAAGACTGGGCGTTGAGGTAGATCCGGCCCTTTTCGTTGAGCGCAGAGCCGATGGGGCTGCCGTCGCTGTCGAAGTAGCGCACGTACCACGTGCCGCCGCCGACGTCGCCGTCCCACGCCTGGGTGTTGACGCGCTCGCGCATCGTGTCGTACTGCTCGCGGCAGATCGCGATCAGCCGGTCGTCGCCGAGGTGGGTCGCCAACGCGATCATCTCCTTCAATGCCGCACCGAAGAGATGGGCATTGAAGAGCGATTCGGCGCCAGTCCGCAGGTTCATCGTGTCGTTCCAGTCGGCGAAGCCCAGGAGCGGGAGTCCGTGGCTGCCGGTGTGAAGCCAGGAGAAGGCCAGCGCTCGTTGCAGGTGATTGAGCACGGTGCCCGTGGCGCGTGGGGCTCCCGTTTCGTCCTTTTCGACGTACGGCAGGACCTCGTCCAGGAAGGCGAGGTCGCCGGTCTCCTTGAGGTACGCCGTTACCGCGAGCACCAGCCAGAGGTGGTCGTCGCCGTAGTAGTCGGGGCGGTCCACGCCTTCTGCCGCATCGCCGATGGAGGCCTCCATCGTCAGCGGGTAGAACTGGTGCATCCCGGCACCGTCCTTTCGCTGCACCTGGAGGAGCTTCGCCATCAGCGCGCGGGCCTCTTCCGGGGCGTTGCTCACGACGCCCATCACGTCCTGTGAGCTGTCGCGCATGCCCATACCGCGCGTCCCGAGCCCCGTCTGGTAGAGCGAGAGGAAGCGCGACCAATTGAGCGTGATGTAGCATTGGCGCGGGTTATGGACGTTGAGCATCGCGTCCATCGCCGGATCGGGGGTCTCGACCTGCATCCGGTCGAGATAGGCTTCCCACGACGCAGATAGCTGCTCGAAGGCCGTCTCGACCGTGCCGGCGTCGCGATACGCCCGGATCGCGGGCAGCGCCGCCTCGACGTTGGGGACCTGTCCCAGTTGGGCGATCAGCCGGCGTGTCTCGCCCGGCTGCAATTCGCCGAGGTGGTGGAGCAGCGCCCCCATGTTCTGTCCGCGCCACGCCTCGTAGTTCGCCAGTTCTGGGCGTTGCAGCGCCTCGGGCGCGCGCCATCCGCCGTAGCCGAGAAAGGCGTCGCGGTCGGACTCGAACGATGAGACCGGCAGATTGGTGGTGAAGTAGTTCTGTTTGAGGTCGCGGAACATGTACGGATAGTGGACGAGGATCTTGTGTCCGCCGGGCTCCTCGACGATGCGGCTGACCATTGTCTGGGGCACCCAGTCGTTGTTGTTGAACTGCTTGTCTGCCTCGGGGTGCGAGTAGTCCACGACCGGGACCGCGTCGAGAGTGACCGGGGCATCCGAGAGATTGGTGATGTGAATGTCGCGGATCTCGCAGTCGGCGCCCGGCGGGACGAAGATCGTGGCCTCGGTGCGGATGCCGTAGAACTCCGACACGAGGCGGTTGTAGCCCAGGCCCACGTGGCACTCGTAGCGCTCGTAGGGGTCGAGGGTGGGGATGAAGAAGGGCGAGAAGACCTTGTAGCCGTCGGCCCGGTGCAGCCGCAGATAGAGCGTCGTGGCTTGGAAGTCGGAGACCGGGCGTTGGGGCACGTACCACGTGATGCGGTTGAGCGCAGGGTCGCCTTTGCAGAGCGCTGCCCCGCCGGTGTGGTCGACGTACCCGCCGAAGGCCAGCGTGCCGATGTAGTTGATCCACTTCACCGGTGTCCGCGGGTCGGTGATGACGTACTCGCGCCGGTCGTTGTCGAAGTAGCCGTAGGATTGGGTCATAGGTCCTCCTTGAGGCCCTCACCCCTAGCCCCTCTCCCATTCGGATGGGAGAGGGGAACCGGAGTTTCCTGGATTCGCGTACTCAGGTAAAGTGAAGTCGGGTGTCCTCGACTCTCACCCCCCTCTCCCTCGCCTATGTGGACAGAAGTTGAGGGCTTAGGTTTGTCTCCCTCCCCCTCCCCCATTCCGATGGGAGAGGGGGAGGGCCGGGGTGGGGTTGAGGGTCCTTACGCTCCCACCGCGTCAAACGTCGGTTTGAGCGCAGGGTAGAGGCCGCGATAGAGCGGGTAGAGCTCATCGTAAACGGCGACTACGTCGGGCTGCGGTGTGACGCGGTCGACGACGGTGATGGCTGCGGCGCACGCCTCCGGGACGCTCGCCCACGCGCCTGCACCGACCCCGGCGAGAAGGGCCGCGCCGTAGGCGGCGCCCTCCGTGGTGTTGACCGTGACGAGCTCGCTGTCCATCACGTCGGCGAGGATCTGCCGCCATAGCGCGCTCTTGGCGCCGCCTCCCGCGACGCGGACCTGGGTGATCTTGCCCAACCCGGACTGCTTCATCAGCTCCATACTGTCGCGCAGACCAAAGGCGACGCCCTCCAGGATGGCCCTGGTCATGTGGGCCCGGGCGTGGCGCAAGGTCAGGCCGACGAAGCCCGCGCGCGCCAACGGATCGGGATAGGGGGTGCGCTCGCCCGTCAGGTAGGGCAGGAAGAGCAGCCCCTCTGCGCCGGCGGGCACGCCGGCGGCTGCTGTGGTCAGATCGTCGAAGGAACGGTCCGGCGCCACGGTGTCGCGGAACCACTGCAGGCTTCCTGCAGCCGAGAGCATCACGCCCATCAGGTGCCAGGTATCGGGCACCGAATGGCAGAAGGCGTGGAGCCGGCCTTCGGGCTCGATGAAGGGCTCGCCCGTGGAGGCGAAGACGACGCCGGAGGTGCCCAGTACGAGGCTGACGATGCCGGGCTCGACGGCGCCCACGCCCACGGCCCCCGCCGCCTGGTCGCCCCCGCCGCCCACGACGGGTGTGCCGGCCTTGAGGCCGGTCAGCTCGGCGGCGGCCTGGCTGATGGTGCTCGTGACCTCGGGTCCCTCGTAGGTCTTCGGGAGCCACTTGGCAGGGATCTCCAATGCCTCCAGGACCTCGGGAGACCAGTCACGCGCCTTCAGATCGAAAAGGACCGTGCCTGACGCTCCGGCTTTGTCCGTGCCATAGGTGCCCGTGAGCTTGTAGCGGATGAAGTCCTTGGGCAGCAGGATCTGCGCTGCCCTGGAATAGACATCGGGCTCGTTCTCGCGCACCCAGAGGATCTTCGGGGCCGTGAACCCGGTCAGGGCGTCGTTGCCGGTGATGTGAATGAAGCGCTGCTTGCCCACGCGCGCGCGGATCTCGTCGCATTGGGCGCCGGTGCGTTGGTCGTTCCACAGGATCGCGGGGCGCAGCACCTCCCCGGCGGCGTCGAGCAGCGTCAGCCCGTGCATTTGGCCCGTCATCCCGACGGCCTTGACGTGGTCGCCGGTGGCTCCGGCGTCGGCGAGTGCCTTGCGGACGCTCTTCGCGATGCCCTCCCACCAATCGTGGGGATCCTGTTCGGACCAGAGCGGCCTGGGCGTGGACAGCGGCAGCGGCGTCGTCGCGCTGCTGACAACCGTGCCGGTGTCATCGATCAGCAGCGCCTTCGCGCCGGTCGTGGAGACGTCGAGGCCAAGGGTGAGATCACGAGTCATGGGTACCTCCAAGACGTAATGAGTCTAGATGCCGGGTACCGGAAGCCAGCAACTCGATGCCGGATGTTCGATGTTGGATGACAGCACCCGCTTCGGAATCCGACATCCAGCATCCAATGGCTACGTCCCGCTTTTGGCATCCGGTATCTCTCATCCAGCATCCAATCTCTCTGCCGATAGCGGCTCGAACGTCGTCCGCAGGCCCTGCGTTTCGCCGGTCTCGGCGGCACGGTAGCCGGCCTCAATGATATCGATGACGTGACGGGCGTGCTCCGGCGTGGCGATAGAGGGTTTGTCCTCGCGGATCCAATCCACGAGCTGCATCATGTCCTCGAAGACGTGGTACTCCTTCATCTCGGTGTGCCGGCCGGTGACGTGCGGAGAATAGTCGCCTGGCAGTTTCAGGTCCTGGTCGCCGAGCTTGGTGCCAGCGATGGCGCCTCCAGTGCCATAGATGTTAGGCTGGAAGCCCTGGGTTAGGCTGCCGATCGGCGTGGCATAGATGAAGGCGAAGAAGGCATCCCCGAAGTCGATCAGCAGCGCCGTGTTGTCGTCCATATCGCACGCAATGGGTTTGCCATGATAACTCCGTTCCGGGATCACCAAGCCGGACATCGCGGTGACACGCTTCGCCGGCCCGAGGATGCCTGTGAGATTGTGCAGGCAATAGACCGTGACATCGTACTGCGGGCCGCCACCGGGCTTACGGAAGTACCAACTGGGGTCCACGTCGGTCAGCACATCCTCGCCGGTGCGGAACTCCTCGTTCATATGGTAGGTGCCCACGCCCGAGGTGCCAGCCACCGCCCACACCAGGTGCCCGAGCTTGCCGTCGAGCACCGCCTTGCGAATGCGGCGGTTGTGTGGATAGAGCATCATCCCCGGCGAGGCCACGATGTGCACACCCCCGGCAGCGGCGGCCTCGATCAGGGCATCAGCTTCGTCCACGGTTGTGGTCATTGTCTTGTTGACGTGCAGGTGCTTGCCCGCCTTGATGGCCTGGAGTCCCTGCTCGTAGTGCAGGCCGATCGGGGAGCAGAGCGTCACCGCATCGACATTGGGGTCCGCCAGCAGCTCCTCGTAGGTCAAATAGTGCGCCGGCACGCCGTACGTCTTGGCGGCGGCTTCAGCCCGCCCCGGTGCCGGATCGCACACCGCGGTCACCCGCACCCGGTCCTGTACATCCGGCTGGGTCAGGTGCATCAACGCGCCCCGAATCCCGATCGCTCCCGCACCTACGACGCCTATACCGACAGTCCTATCCATGATCGGCCTCCCTTGCGGCGAAGTTGGTCTTCAAACGTTTGAACGTTAGCACGTTTGAACGTTCAGACGAAAACCGACACCTATCGTCCCTCGCGCCAACTCGTCCTATGTTGCCATCCGGCCACGTCCTTGAGCCGCTGGTTGCTGAGGAAGGAGGCGTGTCCGGGGAGGTCGGTGACCAGGTCGAGGTACTCGGGCTTGAAACGCTCGATCAGGTCTATCGACGGTTCCAACGCGGTTGTGTCGTCTCCGTTGCAGTAATAGACGCCGTGAGGCTCGATGGTCTCCGCCTTCTCCATCAAGAGCCGGTGGGCCGAAGCGACGTCCTCGCTGCCCACCCAAGCCCACAGCCAGGGGTTCCACGCCGCCGCAGGCTGCGCATTCTCGGCCATGGCTTTCCGGCGGGCCGCATCACAGATGCCTGCGGCGCGTACTGCATAGGTTCGTATGCCGTAAGCGCGGGTGTACGAGGCCAGCAGCATCTCGCCGGCGAGTTTGCTGTAGGAGTACGCATCCTCGACGTCCGAGGGGTGCGTCTCATCGATCGGGAAGCTCCCAAATGGGAAAGGGCAGTCGCTGATGCGATAGCCGTGGCCGAGGGCGCAGTTGCTGCCGGTCTGAACGAAGACGCCGACGTCGTTTTGGAGCGCGGCCTGGAGCAAGTAGTAGAGCCCCATGACGTTCGTATGCATAGTCCGGTCGAAGGGGATCCCGCGCTCCTCAAACTGCGGGCGCAAGTCGGGATGATCCGACGGCGATGGTTCTGCCCCCAAGGCCTGGATCGCATCGACGCCCTCTGCCGCACGCAGGCAATCTTCGAAGATGTTGAGATCGCCCTGGATCCAGGGCCAGCGCCGCAGTTCCTCTGCGGGCTCCCGGCGCGAGAATAGCACTAACTCGTGCCCGTGATCGGCCAACTCGCGGACAACGTGCGGGCCTAGCCGTCCGCTGGCCCCGGTGATAAGAACACGCATAGCAGACCTCCTCGGGAGAGCGTCAGCTATAAGCTTTCGGCAATCAGCTAGACGTCGGAAGCAGAATAAGAAGTAAGAAGTATGGAGTAAGCGAAAGCAATAAGGCAGAGCCCTACTTCTTACTCCCTACTCCCTACTCCTTACTCCTGGCTGATAGCTGAGCGCTTATAGCTGTTGGCTAACACCTATCTCACTCCTAACAACAACTCCACGGTCAACTGATCCAGCTTCTCATACTGCATGCCGCGCGAGGCAAGCGCTTCGCGGTCGAAGGCATGGGCCCTGAGCGCGGCGGCCTTGGCGGCGGAGTAGGTGCCCTTGAACGGGTCCATCTCGCCATCGTCGGCGTTGATCTCGGCGAGGAGCGCCTGAATCTCGGCGTCGGCGTTGAACTTTTCGGCTTTCTCCTTGAGAATCAGATAGGTTCGCATGCAGCCACGGGCGAAGTCCTTGACACCCTCATAGTTCTCGGTGCGGTAGGCGTGGGCGTCGAAGTGGCGGCTCCCTTGATACCCGACATCCTCCAGGAACTTCACCAGGAAAAAAGCCGGCTTGAGGTTCTGCGCGCCGAATCTCCAGTCTTGATCGAACCGGGCGTAGTTCTGGTCGTTCAGATCGATGTGGAAGAGCTTGCCGGCCTCCCATGCCTGCGCGACGGCGTGCAGGAAGTTGAGGCCTGCCATATGCTCGTGCGCCATCTCCGGGTTGACGCCCACCATCTCCGGATGGTCGAGTGTCTGGATGAACCCGAGGTAGGCGCCCGTGGTGGCAAAGTACATATCGCCGCGAGGCTCGTTGGGCTTGGCCTCCAGGGCGAACTTGAGGTCATAGCCTTGGTCGATGACGTAGTCGCAGAGAAAGTTGATGGTCTCACGGAAGCGCTTGGTGGAGGCGACCGGGCTCTTGGCTGCATCCGTCTCGATGCCCTCGCGCCCGCCCCAGAAGACGTAGACCCCGGCGCCCAACTCGGCGCCCAAGTCGATGGCGTTCATCGTCTTCTGCAGGGCGTAGGCGCGGACCTTGGGGTCGTTGGCGGTGAAGGCGCCATCCTTGAAGACCGGGTTTCCGAAGAGGTTGGTCGTCGCCATCGGGACGACGAGGCCGGTGTCGGCCAACGCCTTCTTGAACGCCTTCAGGATCGCGGCACGTTCAGCGGACGTGGCGTCGATAGGAATAAGGTCGTTATCGTGGAAGTTGACGCCGTAGGCGCCGACCTCGCCGAGGAGATAGACGAGGTCCGCGGGCGTCAGCTTCGCGCGGACGGCCTCCCCAAACGCGTCGGCGCCGACGTTGCCGACGGTCCAGAGGCCAAAGGTAAACTTGTGCTCGGGTTTCGGATCGAATCTGTCGGACATCATGAACCCTCCTATGGTGTAGTAGTCGAAAGCCGACGAGTGACGATTGATCGGGGTCACTCGTCAGCTTCCTCAAGCTATGCTCTTCAGATACCCCTGGTTCCGTTCGATGAGCGCGATACGCTGGGCGACGCAGGCGGCGGAGCGCCCGGCATCCGGCGGTGTGTGCTTGACATAGTCCAGCATCCTGTCGATGGTAGTGGTGGCGACGTGCATCCGCGTGTCGGACGAGGCGTAGTAGATGAATAGGTCGCCGTCGTCTCGCGCGACCGCGCCGTTGCAGAAGAGCACGTTAGAGACATCGCCGACGCGCTCGTCGAACTGCGGCGCCATCAAGTAGCCGCCGGGCTCGTAGATCACCCGGCTTGGGTCATTGAGATCGCAGAGGAAAGCGTAGAGCACGTAGCGCAGTCCGGCCGCGCAGGACCTCACGCCATGAGCGATGTGCAGCCAGCCCTCAGACGTCTTGATCGGGGTTGCGCCGGCGCCGTTCTTCATTTCCTTGATCGTGTGGTAGGCCCGCGGGTCGACGACCTTCTCGGTTTCGATATCAGCGTGCTCGATGTCGTCCGCCAACCCAAAGCCTATGCCCCCGCCACTGCCGGCCTGGATGAAGTCATCCTGCGGCCGCGTATAGAAGGCATACCCACCGTCGATGAATTCGGGGTGAAGCACGACGTTGCGCTGTTGCGGTGAGGTCGTCCGCAAGTCATCCAGCCGCTCCCACATCACCAGGTCGTGCGTGCGCGCGATCCCGGTCTGGGCGACCGCGCTGCTCATGTCACCGGGCGGTGCGTCAGGGTCCTTGCGCTCGGTGCAGAAGACGCCGTAGATCCAGCCGTCCTCGTGCCGCGTCAGGCGCATATCGTAGACGTTGACATCGGGGCTCTCTGTCTCGGGCATCACGACGGGTAGATCCCAGAACCTGAAACCGTCGATTCCGTTCCGGCTCTCGGCCACGGCGAAGAAAGACTTGCGGTCGTAGCCCTCCACTCGGCCGACGAGCAGGATTTTCCCATTCAGCTCAAGGGCGCCGGCGTTGAAGACGCCGTTGATACCCAGCCGCTCCACCAGGTAGGGGTTCGTCGCGGGGTCTAGGTCATAGTCGCCAGGGGAGGGGTGTGTGTGCTGCTGTGAGGATGGGGTACTTGTATCGATCCACGGGTCCTCCCGTCCACCGATCGTCAATGCTGTTGGATCGGGTGATGAGGGACTCGTACGCTGCCTGTAGCTGTCGGAGTCGAGCCTCACGCATGGTCAGGTCCATTGGAGTCACTCCTTACGCGTTTGCGTGTGCGTTCTTCGACTATACCACGATTCCTATGGTGCACATGTGCCCAATGATCTTTGACATGATATGTCTTGTGTGCTATTCTGAAAGTGACCGCAGCACTGATATTTCCTCGCAGTCACAACGCGCAATGAGCTTCTATCGGGAGTACTCGGACCAGATGCAGGTCGTAATTCGACAGCTATTGAGAGGTGCGAGAGGAGGCTTCAATGGGCATCGTCATCACCATTTCACGGCAACTGGGTAGCCGCGGCAGCTACATGGGTACCGAGGTTGCTCAACGACTGGGCTATCGGTACCTGGATCGCGAGATACTGCACAGGGCGGCTGCTGATGCGGGGTATCCTGATGAGCGCATGGTCGAGGCCCTGGCCGAGCACGAGCGGAGTCGTAGCTTCATCTTCAAGATCCTGGAGACCTTAGGTCGGATGTCACCGGTACCGATGCTGCCCAGTGCGACCATGCGAGAGGGGCAGGCTTACGCCGAGGTGATGGGCTCGCTGATCGACGAGCGGCTCATTGCCGAGCAGGAGCGGACGGCGGCAGCCGAGAAATACGCCGAACTGATTCGACGGGTGATTGAGAGCTACGCAGAGGTAGGAAACGTCGTGATTGCAGGTCGGGGCGGCCAGGCTATCCTGCGCCACCGGCGAAATGCTCTGCACGTTCGTGTATATGGTTCGCCGGAAGCTCGTGCTCGGGCGCTGATGGCGGCCGAGGGTATCTCGTGGGAGGAGGCGGAAGGTGCCATCCAGCAGAGCGATCGAAGCCGCGCGCGCTTTTTGCAGCGCCAGTTCGGCGTAGCGTGGGACGACCCGAGCCTGTATCACCTCTCAATCAACTCGGACGCAGTCTCGGTGCCATTGGGTGCTCACCTTATCTGCGAGGCGGCGCGCTGGACGGCCAGAGCGCAGGGGGAGGCGTTCGTGCCGGAGGTGGCTGCTGCTTCCGATGGTGGAGTCGAGGGCCGGATACAAGCGCACCGGGACCAGGCGTAAAGCCGGCCCATGCACAACCGCCCCGGCTTGATGGCGCGGGGCGGTTGTAACTGACCTGTGAAGTCTCTGCGGCCTATTGAGGCTGCGGGGCGTCCACGGGGCAGACGGCTGAACAGCTGCCGCAGTCGATGCACTGGACGTCATCGATCACGTACTTGCCATCGCCTTCGGAGATGCAGTCGACGGGGCACTCCGAGGTGCAGGCGCCACAGCTAATGCAGTCGTCATTTATGAAGTATGCCATGATGTTCTCCTCATCGGATTGAAGATAGTCTTGATCGCGCGCAGAGCTGGCTGACTCCACATCGCCTTAACCCAAGCCAAGGGCGGATTATACGTGATTTCGCCTGGTGGGCAACAGCCGCAGCGTAAACCGGAAGAGCGCATCCTCCTCAAACCACATCGGGAAGTTGGTTCCCCATAGGTTGTTGTGCAGGTTGAAGTGCATACCGTCCTGCAGCGACGGTTGTGAGTCCTCGAAGTGCAGCAGGCGCGGCGCCCCCGGTGCCACCAGAGGGGCATCCAGGCTGTCAATCGCCAGGTAGCCGGAGGCGTCCCGGATCTCGACACCGCGCCCTATCGCGTGCAGCGTCCGTCCGCCGTGACGCACGACGTCGAGCGGCGAGATCGCCTGCCCCATCTTGTCCATCGTCCAGTTCTCGGGTGTTGTGACCATGGGCTTGAACGAGAACCACGCGGCCTCGGGCAGTCGGCACGCTTGCTTGCCGAACCATTGCAGGCGGATGTCGATGTGCTGTTCGCGGAACGCGTACTCGATGGTGAGCTTGCGCGGGGCACCCAACAGCGTCGCGCATGCCTCGGGCATGGCCAATTCCAGCAGCAGGTCGTGGCCATCATCCGTGGGTCGCTGCATCGCCGCGATCAGACGGGGTTCGTACATCCGGTGTTCGGGTCGGGGTCGGGCGGCGTCCATCCCCGGCTTGGTGAAGTCCGCATAGGCCCACCCGGCGTTATCTTCCAGGTTGATGGCATAGTCGTGCATCCAGCGGTCGTAGTCGGCCTGTGAGAAGCTCTCGTACCGGAAAAGGCCCAGCACGTGATCGGGAGCGGCGAGCGTCCGACTCGGCTCCCGCTGCTCCAGTCGCGTGATGCCGCCCGTGTCCGGGTCCAGGCCCACGATGTAATGTGGGGTTTTGATCACCCCGGCCGGGTCCAGCGGCTCATAGCCATCCTTATCCGGCAGCCTGGGTTCGACCATCGCCAACCGCTCGGCCGC
The DNA here is from genome assembly GCA_963775195.1 of uncultured Chloroflexia bacterium. Taxonomy (GTDB): domain Bacteria; phylum Chloroflexota; class Anaerolineae; order B4-G1; family SLSP01; genus PWVB01. The sequence goes on along the minus strand of CAVZIC010000005.1, from coordinate 639,623 downwards.
CTCGGCCCTCAATGCCTTATCCTCCAGCTCGTCGACGGCCCGCGAGACGTAGGCCCGTTGCTCCTGCCAGGAGGACTCGAACCGGCTGTACGTGTTGTCGGGGCGCGCCCAGAAACTATAGCGCACGTACGCCTCGGGCACATCGAGAGTGTCGACGAGGTCGCGCTCACGCGCCGCCGCGAAGTCCGCGGTGGCATAGTTGACGTAGTCGCCAAGGTGGACCTTCTCATCCATGCCCCACGTATGCTCGGGGACCAGGGCGAGGCTTCGATTTAGGGTGCGGAGCGCGGCAGGGTCCACGCCACGGGCCCGCCACGCCTGCGCAAGCCGCAGAAGCTCGCGATACCGGCTGATCTTCTTGGGGTCTGACCCGATCCCGTAGATCCACGAGTCGCCGAGCTCGCCCGTCACCACAGGCAGGGATGACTTGACGGTTGCCAGCTTGTGCGCGAACGCGTCCAACGTGGACGCCTTGACCTCAGCGCCGGGGAACTGCTCCCGCATCTGATCGTAGACCCCCAGAATCGCTTCGAGCGGCGGCGGTCCCAGGTTGTCGTTGGTGAGGGAGATGAGCAGCGCGTCCTCCAGTCCCTCGATTAGATGGAGCGTGCCATAGCTGCCGGCCGAGTAGAGCACTGGGATCTCGGCGCCGTCCGGCGACCGCCAGACGAAGGCAGGGGGCACGTCCGGGGCACTGGAGGCCGGGTTGACACCGATGTGCAGGAGCTGCAGCCCAGCTTCGGCCATCAGCGGCACGATCGCGCGCGTGTGGCCGGGCACGTCGGTCATCTTGGCAGCGATGGTGGTTCGACCGTAGCGTGCGTCCAGGCTCCGGCTCAAGGAGAGGCCGAACCTGAACAGGTCGGCGTCCTCGGCCTCGGTCATTGTGGTGAAGGGGAGCCCGTGCCACGCGATGTCCCCGCGCTCGATGGCCTCCTCCATTCGCCTGCGCTCGGCAGGCCCCGCCTGCTCGAGATATTCGTAGATCAACCACGAGCCCGTCGTCCAGATGAATCGCTCCGTCCCTCCTCGCCGGTGCATCTGCTCTGCCAGGGCCAGCGATCCGGGGATGAAGGAGTTGAAGTACCGCTCGACGACGTTTGCCGCAAGGTCGGTAAAGCCGATGTCCAGGTGCGTCTTGAAGACCAAGTGTACCGTCTTGATGTCCATCTCTCCCTCCATTCAGCACTCACTCACGATTCCGAGTCAGCAGTTCGACAAGCGCAGCGTGGTGGACGAAGTCCGCGACGATCAGGTCCGCGCCCGCTGAGAGCAGCCGTTCCCGCGTGCGGACGTCGAGCCCGCGGCGTTGCTCCTCATCGGCCACCACGCCCAGCGCAACCGCGTCACGCGCTCTGGCGTAACGGATCTCCACCGGGCCGTCGCCCCCACCAATAGTTCCTCGCCCCTCAGGTCGTTCTCGGTCAGGATATCCTCGATATCGCTGAACCGCCGCCTCGAGCCACCGCATCTGCTTGATCGCGAGGATACCGGTAGAGCGGTCGACGTAATCGGCGACCCCCTCCTCCAGCCCCGGCGGGTTGGTGGACGGTGATGCTGCGCGTCGCCATCTCTTGCTGCAGGATCCTGCCACGCCAGTCGTCGCCGAGCACGTCCACGCGACACGATCGGGCGCGGTCGAGCAGCGCCTCCAGCCGCTCGCGTGAGAGCCAGTCCGTCAACGATTTGGGCAACCTGCATTCCTCCGTTTTCCATGGGCAATCGTTTGTAGTAGCGACTTCAGTCGTTCTGCCGGGCATGTGCTTACTTCCGGAACCGATAAATCGGTTACTACGAACCCAGTTGCTGTCTCAGCCCGGTGCTTCTGTAAACAGCGTGACCTCGAGCATCTCGCAGAGTGCATGGTAGCACAGCTCGTGCAGTTCCTGGATCCGGTCGGTTCGCTCGGCGGGGACGCGGATGACGATGTCGGCAAGCTCGGCGAGCCGCCCGCCGCCCGATCCTGTGAGGCCGATCGTCGTGAGCCCAGCGGCCTGCGCCACCTGCGCGGCATAGGCGATGTCGCGCGCATTTCCACTGGTGCTGATGCCCAAGAGGACGTCGCCCGGGCGGGCCAACGCGACCAGTTCCTGCGCGAATCCCACGTCACGGTCGGGGCGATCGTTGGCTACGGCGCTTGCCAACGAGGGGTTCGCCCCCAGCACCACGGCCCGCAGCCCACCCTCGAGGTTCCGCAGCAGAAGGTCGCCGTCGGGTACGCCCGCCAGGCGTCGGCGGAGGCTCTCGGTCAATGGGCGAGCGTGGGCATACGACTTGAGCAGTTCCCCTGAGATGTGGAGCGCGTCGGCCATGCTGCCGCCGTTGCCGCAGAGATAGAGGGTGCCGCCGGCCTTGAAGGCGCGGGTCAGCTCCCCGAAGGCGCGCACCAAGTCGGCCTTCACCGCTGATAGCTCCGGGTGGCGGGTGAGCAGGTCTGCAAGAATCGCATCCGCTGCCAGCGGCACCGGCATCTCGGGCGACTGCGGCGTCGCTTCTGCTACGCGGTCCAGCGCCGCCACCACGCGATGGTGCAAGTTGGGGATCGTCACCACGTGGTCGCCTGTGACGTGGTAACCCGCGCCACCGAGAGAGGTGGGGCGGTTGACGACGTTCTTGCGCGGTCGGTAGTAGTAGAGTGGGTCGTCGTAGCCCAGGCGCCCATGTACGTCGTCACCCAGCGAGATCAGGTCGAAGTTGCCGGTCGTGATGTGCGAGACCGTATATCCCAGGTTGCGCACGATGGTGAGCGCTTTCAGAAAGACCTCGGGGCCGGTGACCGCCGAGCCGAAGTTGAGAAAGACCCCGCCCTCCAACTGGCTCACGGAGGTCACATAGCGCACAAAGTCGCGCCCGGTGGCGGTGCCCAGGATCGTGAAGTCCGCTGTGGGATGCTGGTGGATGATGTCGGTGCCGATGGTGACGTGGACTGTGGCCGGGATACCCAGCCGGTATGCGTGCCACAGCACGCTCACGTCGCGATGCGGAAACCGCTCGGGGTGTTGGTCGATATAGCGGCCTATGGCGGCGCCATACCCCAGGCCATCACGGACGCCCTCTCGTAGGGCCAGGTGCATCAGTCTGCCGGTCTCGTCGGCCATACCGAAGCTGCCGTCCTCGATACTGGTCGCCACGTCCTCGCTGGTCTCCCCGATCAGCGCCAACTCCACGTCGTGGATCGACACGGCGCCGTTGCCCGCCACGTGGGTGAGGATGCCGCGCTCCAGCAGGTCAATGACCAGCCGCGAGAGCCCGCTCTTGATCACGTGCGCGCCCATCATCCACATGACCGGCGCACCCACCTGGCGCGCGGCTATGACCGCATCCGCGACGGCATTGAGCGCCTGCAGGTCGACGGCGTGCGCTGGGGGAAACATGGGTGCCGGGTCCCCCGGATTCAGCAAATCGGAGAGGTGGACCAAGTTGCGCCGCTCCGCGAGCGGGTAGGTGCTGACTTCGGTCAGATCGATTGTCTTCATAGACAGGTGAACCTCCGATTGAGTCCGTTCTGCCAGTCGAGTATTGATCAGGCTAGTCTGCATTCTATCCCTGGACCGGACGGTTGTCTATATCTATACGGACGTGTCGCTGGTGGGTGTAGTGCCCGGTCGTGATGTGGATGCGCCGCGCAGCCCGTAAGTCGGCTCCGGGCGTCCTAACGCGCCCGGGAGCCCTTACTCATCTATCCTTCTCTCCATTGACAGGGACTCGATTCCGTTGTACACTTACTATCGTAAAATTACGATGAAGGGGCCCCTATGTCATCACCGGACACATGTTGTTCCGTACCCGAAGCCTGCTGCAGCCTGGACATCTCCGGCGAAGCTCAGGAGCGCCTCGTGCGCATGGCCAAGGCGATGGGGAACTCGATCCGATTCGAGATCCTCAAGTTCCTCGTGACGCACCCCGGCTGCATCACGGGTGATATCGTCGATTATCTGCCCATCGCGCAGGCGACCGTCTCACAGCATCTCAAGGTGCTGCGAGAGGCCGGCTGGATCACCGGAATCACCGAAGGTCCCGCACGCTGCTACTGCCTGAACGCCGAGAGCATTGCCTGGTTCAGGCAGATGGTGGATCATATTCTGTAGGAGAGATCTATGGTTACTGCGGAACACATGGTGACGACCACCAGCGCTCTGACGCCGGCCGACCACTGGGACCATGCACTGGCCCGGTGGGGATATAGGCGCGGCGATCATCGCGTCACGCCGGGTCTCTATGCGCTCGGCGCGCCGACATCCGACTCGCCCGTGTTCGTGACCGCCAACTATACTCTGAGCTTTGACGCGTTGCGTTCGGCTCTGGTCGGTGTGGATGGCTATATCCTGGTGCTTGATACTCAGGGCGTCAACGTCTGGTGTGCTGCGGGGAAGGGGACCTTTGGCACCGACGAACTGGTGCGCCGGATCGAGTCATCCGGCCTGGCCGACGTCGTCTCGCACCGGAACCTGATCCTGCCACAGCTCGGCGCTCCCGGTGTCTCTGCACACGAGGTCAAGCAGCGCACGGGCTTCAAGGTCACCTACGGGCCTGTGCGTGCTGAAGACCTGCCGGACTACCTGGCGACCGGAACGGCCACGCCTGAGATGCGCCGGGTGCGCTTCGCATTGCGGGATCGTCTGGTCCTGGTCCCAGTAGAGCTCGTGCACGTCTTCTTGCCGGCACTTGTGGCAGCCCTGGCGCTGGGCTTGCTCGTCTCGCCTTTGGCGGGATGGGCGGCGATGGCAGCCGTGCTTGCAGGCGCGGTCCTATTCCCCATCCTGCTGCCCTGGTTGCCCGCGCGGACCTTCAGTGCTAAGGGCTTTGTCCTGGGGACAGTCGTGGCGGTCGTCTTTGCAGTGCCGGCAGTGGTATCGCCGGGCGGGGCGCTGTGGCAGCACGTGGGCTGGCCGGTCGCCTATCTGCTGGCGATGCCGCCGATCACTGCCTATTTGGCCCTCAACTTCACCGGATCGACGACGTTCACCTCCAGGACCGGCGTCCGTCGGGAGATGATGGCATACCTGCGCGTCATGGCCGGGCTCTTCGGAGCCGGGATTCTGTTGACGGTTGGCCTATCGATCTACGGCTGGGTTGCGTAACTCAGAAAGATTGGCCCCAATCTTTCTGAGATTGGCCCAATCTCGACGCCTTCGGAGAGGGTGGCTTCATCAAGCGCACAGGAGACACGATGGCGAGTTGCTGTGAAACGACGAGTTGCTGTGAGACGACGACCACGTGCGGATGTTCAGATGAGCGAGACGAGAGTTTCGTTCCTGTCAGCGCGCTGAACACGCTTGGCTTCAAGGCCGAGCTCTGCATCAACTGCGGGATGTGCTCGATGGTCTGTCCTCACGGCGTTTTCTTGCCCGGCGTAGCGCAGTCGGGGCGCGCCGTTGTGGAGATCGTTCGAGCGGATGCGTGCATGGAGTGCGGCGCGTGCGAACGCAACTGCCCTACCGGCGCGCTCATGGTCGACAGCGGCGTCGGCTGCGCGGCAGCGATGATCCGTGCCGCGCTCACGGGGGCTGCCGAGCCGACCTGTTAGCTCAAATCCAGGCGGAGCGTCCTCTTGTGCCGCCCACGGATCGATCTATACTCGGTCCAGGCCTATCCTCTGTATAGGAGGGCGCAATGACACTGGCCTCGGGGGATCTACTTCAGGAACGGTACCGCGTCGGATCACTCCTCGGCAAAGGCGGCATGGGTGCTGTCTTCCGAGGCTACGACACGCGGCTGGACGTCTCTGTGGCTGTCAAGGAGATGACCGTCCAGCCCGGCCTCGGCGAGGACATGCTGCGCGATCTTCGGGGGCAGTTTGAGCAAGAGGCGAAAACCCTCGCTCGCTTGCGCCACCCCAGCCTCGTGCGGGTCAGCGACTTCTTCATCGAGGATCCCAACGCCTATCTGGTGATGGACTTCGTCGAGGGCGAGAGCCTTGCCGACCGCATCAAGCGCGACGGGGCGCTCCCGGAGGCACAGGTCGTCGCGTGGATGGCCGAGCTGCTCGACGCGCTTGACTACTGCCACGACCAGGGCGTCCTCCACCGCGACGTCAAGCCCCACAACGTCATCATCGCCTCTGACCGCCATGCTATCCTGGTTGACTTCGGGCTTGTCAAGCTGTGGGACCCGGCCAATCCGGTCACGCAGACGGTCGTGCGCGGGATGGGAACCCTGGAGTACGCGCCGCCCGAGCAGTACAGCCTGCGCTCCGGCCACACCGATCCGCGCAGCGACCTCTACAGCCTTGGCTCCACGATGTACCATGCGCTCACGGGGCAGGCGCCACCGACGGCGACCGATCGCATGGCCGATCCGGCCATTTTCGTCCACGTGCGTCGCCTCAATCCCGAAGTAAGCGCCAACACCGAGGCCGTCATCTTGAAGGCGATGGAGCTGGCACGCGACGCACGCTTCCCGAACGCTCGAGCGATGCTCGAAGCCTTGAGGTCCGGTATCGAGCCCGGGCCTGAACCTCTGTCGGAGCGGGTGCCCGAGCCGACTGACGTGCTGCCCGGGCCCCAGTTGCTCCCGTCTGAGGCATCGCAGGAGCCCTTGCCGGGAGTGGATCCACAGGTCTTGGATCGCCTTGTTGAGCCGTTGCCCGCGACCCTTCGTGCTGGCGCCGCGCGGGGTGCCGGCGAAGGCGCAGCAGCCGAGGCGTCCGCGCCCGATCAACCTGCACCCGAACAGCCTGCCCCTGAGCCGCCGCCTCCGGCCCGCCCGGCGTCTGAGTGGCCCGCGTCCGAGCGGCCCGCGTCCGAGCGGCCCGCGTCCGAGCGGCATGGTCCGTCCTCTCCCCAACTTGCGCCTACGTCCGTTGCCCCGGTTGCGACGCCCCACACTCGTACCAAGGCATCGCGATCCGCCCGGCGGGGTGTCGCCAGACGGAGAAGAGGATGGCTGTGGGCCCTCGGTGCTGTAATCGTCCTGGCTGTTGTGGGTACCGGTGTCCTCTGGGACCTGGGGTTCTTCGACACTCTCTCCTTGTTTGCTCCCCTGGCGACGCCGCGGCCGGGTCCTACGAGTCAGGGGCCTCGCCCCAGCATCCCCGTCGAGCAGGTGCGGGCCCCCGCCGGCATGTGGGTGGTCGGAACCACCCCGGACCTGCCGCCGATGTCGTTCGTGAACGCTGGGGGCGATCTGGCGGGCTTTGATATCGATCTGATGCGCCTCGTCGGGGAGCGCGCCGGCTTCGGGGTTGAGTTTGTCGATGTGCCACGGGGCGACTTGCTTCCGGGGCTTGAGCGGGGCGATTTCGACGCGGTCATCTCGTCGGTGACGATCACCGACGAACGCCGGCAGCGATTCCTCTTCTCCGAGCCCTACCTCAATGGCGGCTACGTCATTGTCGTCCCGATGGACAGCGACATCGGAGGTGCGCCTGACCTGCGGGGCCGTCCCGTGGGCGTTCAGGATGGCACGCCGGGGGTGGCGGCGCTGGAGCGCATCGGCGAGGTCGCAATCCGGCCATTCGACGACCCGGAAGCCGCCTTCATGGCGCTGAACGAGCACGCCGTCGATGCCGTCGTCTGCGATCTCGTGACCGCGGCCCGGCGGGTCAGAGCGCCGGAGGCTGCCGGGCCTCGCGTCAAGATCGTCGGTGACCCGCTGACGGAGGACCTCTACGGCATCGTCCTGCCCCAGGGCCACGTCGATGAACTGGAGCGGGTCAATGCCGGTCTCGGTGCCGTCCGCGCCGACGGTCTCGATCGGGAACTGGTCGGCACCTGGCTGCGGTAGAGGGGAACGAACTGACGGAGGCTGCCGTCGTTCTGCGCGACCTCGTCGTCGCATCAATTGACTAATCCTCCCAGCCTCCCTATACTCTCCCCATCACCACACCCGGGAGGCCCCATGACAGCCATATCAGCGCAACTATCGCGTCGCACCAAGGTCCTGTACGGTTCCGGAGACATCGGGTTCAGTCTGACGTCCACCATCGTCGGTGCTTACCTGGCCATCTTTCTGACCGACGTCGTGGGGATCTCGCCGGGAATGGCCGCGATTGCGATCCTCATCGGCAAGAGTTGGGACTGGATCAACGATCCCATCATCGGCCACATCTCCGACCGGACGCGGTCGCGCTGGGGGAGGCGGCGTCCCTTCCTGCTCTTTGGGCCGCTTCCTTTTGCCCTGGCGTTTATGCTGCTCTGGTGGCGCCCGCCATGGGACAACCCCGCGCTCTTCGTCGCCTATTACGCCTTCGCCTACGTGGTCTACGACGGAGCCGCCACGTTTGTTTACATGCCCTACTTCGCCCTGACGCCCGAGCTGACCTCCGATTACGACGAGCGGACGTCGCTGACGACGTACCGGATGTTCTTCTCCATCCTCGGCAGCCTGATCGCTTTCACGGTACCCCTATTGATCGTGGGAACCTTTGAGCCCGGACACGCCGGCAAGGTCCTGACGATGGGCATCCTTTTCGGCGTCATCTCCGCACTTCCACTTCTGTTCGTTTTCTTCGGCACACACGAGAATCCGGCACATACTGAGATGGCGCAGCCCAGTCTGCGCGAGTCGCTGCAGGCGGCCCGGAAGACTCCTCCGTTTCTCTATGGGCTGGGGCTCTTTCTGGCGGCGTGGATGGCGATCACCGTGGTCGAGACCACGCTCCTATATTACGTCAGGTACTGGCTGCACCGCGAGGGGGAGAGTGATCTGATCATGGCGACGATCTTCGTCATGGCCATCTTCGCGCTGCCGTTGTGGCAGTGGATCTCGGCTCGCTGGAGCAAGCGCTGGGCCTATGTCGCCGGCGTCGCATTTTGGGCGGCGGTCCAGATCGTTCTGGTGCTGGTGAGCCCCGGCACCGGTCTACCGGTGATCCTGTTCCTCTGCCTGCTCGCGGGCATCGGCGTCTCGGCAGTGCACGTCATTCCCTGGGCGATGATCCCCGACGCGGTGGAGTGGGACGAGTGGCGGACCGGGGAACGGCACGAGGGAATCTTCTACAGTCTGACGACGCTGACCCACAAGGTGGCGTCGTCGATTGCCATCCCGCTGGTGCTGCTGGTCCTGCAGTTCACGGGGTACGTTCCCAATGCAGCGCAGCAGTCTCCGGCTGCCTTGACCGGACTGCGCATCGTGATGGGCCCGATACCTGCAGTCCTGCTCTGTTTGGGGATCGTGATTGCCTTGCGCTACCCGCTCGATCGTGCCGAGTACCGGCGGATCACGCAGGAGCTGCAACTGCGCGAGGCGGAGGGACGCTAGATGGTCGAGTCTACAACCGTCGACGTCCGACCCGTCCGCACCGTTCGGGAGCGCCGCACGTTCCTGACGTTTCCCTGGCGCATTTATCGGGATGATCCGCTGTGGGTGCCGCCGCTGCTTCCCGAGCGTGCCAAGGAGATCGACCCCGCGCAGGGCGCCTTCTTCAAGCGCGGTGAGGCCGAGCTCTTTGTGGCCTGGCGAGGTGGCCGGCCCGTGGGTACCATCTGTGCCGCGGAGGACCGTTACACCAATGAGCTGCGCGATCTGCACGAGTGTGTCTTCGGCTTCTTTGACTACGTGGATGACATCAACGTGGCCAAAGCACTCGTCGACCGAGTAAGCGTGTGGGGCATGGATCGCGGCCTCGACACCCTCTTCGGGCCGTTCAACCTCAACTACGAGGACGCCTACGGTGTACTGATTGAGGGGAGAGATCGTCCGCCCACGGTGATGTGTGGTCACACCCCGCCCTACTATCTGCCCACGATGGAGCGTCTCGGCTTCTCGCAAGCCCGCGCCGACAATATGGCGCTGGCCATCGATATCTCCGAGGAGACGCCGGCTCTCCGGCGGTTGGCCCGCCTCGCAGAAACGGTGTTGCGGCGGCGCGAGATCGTCGTTCGAACGCCCGACCTGGACCATTGGGACGACGAGGTCGACCGATTGCACTACCTGCTGAATACGGCGCTGGTTCACCTGGATGACTTTATCGGCTGGCACCGGACCGCCGTCGAGGCGCTCGTGGCACCCTTCCGGCAGATCGCCGATATGGACCTGGTCCTCTTTGCCGAGGTGGATGGTGAGACCGTCGGGTTTCTGCCCGGCATCCCCAATCTCAACGAGGCTTTGATCCATGTCAATGGGCTGCGGTATCCGTGGGACTATGCGCGGCTTGCCTGGCATCTGGGTCTGCGTCCACGGTTCGGTTACCAACCCGCCTGTCTCGCCATCAAGAGTGTGCTGATTGCACCCGAGTACTGGAACACAGGCGTGATCGCCGTGCTGGGGGCTGAGATGGTCAAGCGTGCTCGTGCCAAGGGCTACACCTGGCTGGATCTGTCCATCACGTCCGAGGACAATCCCGAGACGCCGCTGATGGCCGACCACATGGGCGCGAAGGTCTACAAGCGATGGCGAACGTACAGACAGCGGATCGGCGGGTGACGATCCCGGGATGTGGCTCGGGCCAGGCTGAAGGCTGACCGAATGGCTTTCACGAACCTGCGTTTCCGCTATTCCTTCTGGCGCTACCAGGAGATGATCTTGGATGTGGTGGCCCAGAAGGCTCCCACCGAGGACAAGTTCCACATCGTGGCGCCGCCCGGATCGGGCAAGACGATCGTGGGGCTGGAATTGGTTCGGCGTTTCGCCGGTCCTGCAGTCATCTTCGCGCCGACAACCACCATCCAGACACAGTGGCAGGAAAAACTGGCGCTCTTTACCGACGATCCGGGTTGGATCGCCAATCACAGCAGCCTGGATGCGAAGCATCTGGCCGACATCAACATTCTCACGTATCAGGTTCTGTCGACGCCAGGCGAGCACCTGGCATTCGTGGAACGGGTCGCCGTGGAGCGTTGGGTCGACGACCTGTTGGCCAGCGACAGGGCAAAGACCGAGGATGAGGCTCGCGCGCGCATCGCTACATTGCAGGAAACCAACCCGACGCAGTTCCGTCGGGAGGTGTCGAAGCGCTACCAGCGGGTCAAGCGTGACTCCCTACGCAGCGGCGATACCGACGGACGCCAGTTCCTGCACCCCAACGCTCGCGATCTCATCGACCGGATCGTCGCGCGGGGCGTGCAGACGCTCGTGCTCGACGAGTGCCATCACCTGCTCGACTACTGGGCCTTTATCCTCCGCACCCTGATTGCGCAGCTCCCGAACGTCCGCGTCGTCGGTTTGACCGCGACGTTGCCCGATCCGGCGAACCAGAGCGAGTACGAGAACTACCTGTCGCTGCTGGGAGACGTGGACTTCGAAGTGCCGACGCCTGCTGTGGTGAAGGAAGGTAACCTCGCGCCCTACCGGGATTTGGTCTATTTCTGCGAGCCGTCCGACCGCGAGTTACGCTATTTGCGGCACATCCAGGAGCACTTCGAGACCGCAGTGTCGCGAATCACCGCGACGCCGGCGTTCCAGGCGTGGATCCGGCGGACGGTGGTGGAGAGGTCACAGGGCGATGCGCCAAGCGGACTTGGCGATGCGCCAGGCAGACTTGGCGATGCGCCGGAGCCTTTCGATACCTTCTTCAGTCGCGAGCCTGCGCTCTGCGTGGCGGGTGTTAAGTTCCTGCTGGCTCAGCAGACGGCTCTGCCGGAGGACGTGGTCCCGATCGAGGACATGTTGGCACCGCTCAGTGTGGACGACTGGCTCACACTGCTGGAGACCTTTGGGCTGCGAGTCCTCAAGCTCAGCGCAGACGATGTCGATCATAGCCTGTATCGCGATTTGCGCAGGGTCCTGCTGGGATTTGGCATCAGCATCACCGAGCGCGGTGTGCGTCACCAGCGCTCACCCGGCGAGTTGGTCCTGACCCTGTCGGAGTCAAAGGACACCGCCACCGTTGAGATCCTGCGGGCGGAAGCGGCGGCGATGGGATCGAGGCTGCGGGCCGTGGTCATCACCGACTACGAGCGTATGAGTGCCCGGGCGCGCAGGCTCAAGGATGTCCTGGACCCCGATGCGGGGAGTGCGGTGCGGGTCTTCCGCCGCCTTGTCCACGACGAACAGACGCAGCTTCTTGCTCCCGTGCTGGTCACCGGCGGCGTGGTCCTGGTCGATGCCGACCACGTAGACGTGCTCGACGCCGCCGTGCGGCGCAGGGGGGTGAGCAACGGCGCGACTTTCTCCTGGGAATGGCAGCCGACAGACGACCCCCGCGTAGTGCAACTAGCCGGGAGTGGTGGCGGGTGGGGATCCCGGGTCTACGTCTCGCTGGTCACCGACCTGTTCGAGCAGGGCATTACCCGCTGTCTCGTCGGCACGCGGGGCCTCTTCGGCGAGGGGTGGGATGCCCTGAGCCTCAACACACTGATCAATCTCACGTCTGTCACCACCCGCACGAGCATACGCCAGATTCGCGGACGCAGCCTGCGGCTCGACCCGCAATGGCCGCGCAAGGTCGCCCACAACTGGGACGTAGTCTGTACGAGCCGCCGATTCGACAAAGGCGACGTCGACTTGCAGCGCTTTGTGGCCCGGCATCGCCATACGTGGGGAATCGTCGTACAGCCCAAGCTGCGGGATCTGTCAGATGCTGCGGAGCGCGTGTCGATGGGCCTGATGGCGGGTGCACGCCTGCAGGGGCAGATCACACGCGGGGTATCCCACGTGGATGTGGAACTGGCACAGGATCTGGCCTTCAAGCCCTTCAAGCAACTCCATCTCTCGAAGTACACACAGCGGATGCTGGCAGCCATTCCCCGTCGCGACGCAGTCTACGACCTCTGGCGCGTTGGCGAGCCTTATGCCAACTTCGTCTACAGCGCGACACACCTGGACCCACAGGATCTGAAGTTCCGCACGGTCTACAGCGTAGCGGAGTCACTAAAGACCATCACGTGGCGGATGTTCACCAGCCTGGTGGGTGTTGCCGGTGCCATCTGGTTCTACGGCCTCCTTCAGCTACCCAACATCGGAGACCCCACGTTTGCAGGTATCGGCGTGGCACTGGTCTTGGCGCTGGGGGTGTTGGTTACTCTCATTGTCAACGCTCGAGCAATCTGGCGTGTCTTCCATAGGACATTTATGGAGCTGCCGGCCGATGCGGTCCTGCTCGACATCGGACGGGCGCTCCTGGCCGCATTGCGTGATTCCGGGCTGACAAGTCGCGCCCTGGACGACAAGTACGTGCGCGTCGCCGAGACGCCCGGCGGCGGATATCAGGTTTTCGTCGACTACGCCTCGCCTGAGGACTCGGATACCTTTGCCCACGCCTACCGAGAGCTTATGGGGCCTGTGGGTGACGCTCGCTATCTGATCGAGCGGGACAGCAGCAGCCTGCGCAATCTGATCTACCGTCCGCTGTGGCGCATCATCCGCGGCGTATTGGGACTCGGGGAGGATCTACGTGCGTACCATCGCGTGCCCGATGTCCTGGCGACGCGTCGCGAGCGCGCCGAGGCGCTGGCCCGTTACTGGAAGCGTTACGTGGGAGGCGGAAGACTCGTCTATACACGAAATGCCGAGGGGCGGCGTATCCTGCTGGCGGCGCGAGGCCAGCGCCGCCACCCCGTCAGGCAGGCTGCGTTCGAGTTCTGGACATAGATGGATTGCCCTTCGGATGATATGGCGATTTGGCTTCTTCTCGTCGTTGGCCTATATTAGAGATCGTACACCCGCGCCTACTTGTAGCGCATCACTGGTCACTCATTACTCGTTGCGTTGGGGGTCTTTTGTGATGACCGGTCCAGTCTGGTTCCTTTCCGAGCAGGACGGCCAGGTATGTCGTCATCGCTGAAGCGCGTCTCGATTCCGGTTACCGATGGCATCCCGTCGACCCTGGAGCTGATGCTGACGCAGGCGGTCCCGGCGGGAACGTTGCTGCGGCTGCGAGCGAGTGCCGTGACGATGCTGCGCGCGATTGTGGTGACGTCGGTGACCGCTGACGGTGACGGCAGTGCCGTTTCGCTCCCGATCGTCCACAGGTTCTCGTGGGAGGCGATGCAGCGAGACTGGATGTGGCACCTTCGGACGCTTTCGATCGCTGTCGTCTCGGTGCCTATGCAGCTTGCCAAAGGCGCCCGTGTCGTGGTTGGCTGCCAGACGGTGGATGCCGGCTCGGACGGTTCAGGGACGACTGTTGCCGACCTGACGTGGGTGCTCTACTTGGGTAAGGTGGCCGGCCCAGGGTCCGTCGAGTTCGGCCAGGTGTCCGAAGCACTTGAGTTGCAGTTGGTAGCGGGGCCGGCGGATCACCTTGAGGCCGTGCTCAAGCCAAATGGGCAGATGCTGGTGGGGCAGTTCGATATCTACGGCAACCCTGCTCGACCCGACACAGCCAATGACCTCCAGGTATCACTGGGAAGCGCCTCATTTCGATGTTGTCCCACTTCTGGTCGCACTTCCGCGGCAACCGTGGCCCTTGTCGGGCACGCGGGTACCCTTCAACCCGGAACCCGTGGCCACGTCATGGATAGGGCCGGGCGTTCCGCCACATCCAACGCGCTGCCGGTGACGCTCGACGAGACGCCCATCTATTTTGGTGAGTTCCACTGGCATACAGACTTCAGCGGGGACGGCGAGCGCACGCTAAAGGCAGCACTCTCTAGCGCGCGCGACGAGCTTGGGCTGGATTTCGCAGGTCCCGCCGACCACCTTGCGCCGGATGGCACCTACGTGCATCGTCTTCCCATGGAGCAGGCCGAGATCTGCCGGCGCTTTGACGAGCCGGGTCGCTTCTGTACGATCCCCGGGGCGGAGCTCAGCGGTCGTTACGGTCACGCCAATCTGCATGCTGCCGACTTCGATACATTCCTTCAGATCATCAAACGCTTCCCCTATGAGCTGTTGCCGGCCTGGCGAGAGATGCTCAACGACTATCCCCTGGAGATTCTGTCGGCGCTGTGTCCTGAGGGGCGTGCGATGATCGTACCTCATCACACCAATATGGACTCCTGGGTGGACGCGGGGGTTGTGCACAGTGATGGGCGCCCATACTGGTGCGCGCTGCATTGGCCCCCTCCGAGCCCGTTGATGCAGCAGGGCACCCGCTTGGTGGAGATCGTGCAGAATCGAGGGGCATTTGAGACGGAGACACCCGATCCGAAGTGGCTTGGGCACGGGGGCGGATACGGGGGAAGTGCACAGACAGCACTGATGCGGGGCCATCGTCTCGGCTTTGTCGGGGGCACCGACAATCACACCGGCTGGCCCACGCGGTTGACGGGTAAGGCGGGATATGGTGGGCTGACCGCCATCCAAGCTCCGAAGTTGGACACCGCCTCGCTATTTGACGCACTCTATTCCCGCCGGTGCTATGCTACCAGCGGTGCCCGCATTGTGGCGGATGCCACGCTCAACGGCTATCCCATGGGCAGCGAGCTTCAGCTGGCCCCCGGTGCACCGAGGATTTTCCAGATTGTGATCCATGGCACGGCGCCGCTGGCCGCTGTCCAGATCGTGTCGATGGGCACCGTATTGACAGACTTCCCAATTGAGGACGATATGCCGGACTTCGACGTCACCTGGATGGACGACCGTCCGGGTCGCCCGCTGCGCGACGTCGTCTATTATGTAAGGGCGCGTCAGGTGGATGGCCACTGCGCATGGCTCAGCCCCTTCTGGGTAGACCTGGCGGAGTAAGACCGTCCGTCAGAAGCAGGTGAGGGTGCTCATGGGCACACTGGATCTCGCACAGGCAGTCGTGGTGGCGGCTTCGACGACGTCGGGACTGGAGTTGCGTGCGGTTCAGGTCCTGGTCGAGGAAGTCGAGCGGCGCGCGTGCAATCGCTGGTCCGTCGTGCCGGACGCGAGCGACGCCCACGGCCCCAAAATCGTGGTTGGGACTGAGGACGAACTCGCCCTGCCAGGTTCGGCTGCGCTATCGAGTCTCGAGCGTCCCGGCCCTGAGGGTTTCCGTCTCGCCGTGGTCCTTCGGCCCGAGCCCATCATCTTCGTCCTCGGTAGCGATGCCCGTGGCGTTCTCTATGGCATCGGACGCCTGCTCCGCTCTATGACGATGCTGCGCGGGGAGGTTTCGGTCTCCTCTGATCTCAGCATCTCAACAACCCCCTTCGCCCGCCTTCGAGGACATCAGTTGGGCTACCGGCCGAAGAACAACACGTACGACGCCTGGACGCCGGCCCTGTTCGACCGGTATATCCGCGAGCTGGCGCTTTTCGGTGCCAATTGTATTGAGATCCTGCCGCCACGGACCGACGATGAGCTGACCAACGATCTGATGCCGCTGCCACCGATGGAGATGATGGTGACGCTCGACCGGATCATCGATAGTTACGGCCTGGATGTCTGGATCTGGTATCCCAATGTGGGCGAGGATTACGGCGATCCGGCGTGTGTCGAAGGCGAGCTTGCAGAACGCGATGCGGTCTTTAGCCGGCTGCCGCGCGTCGACCACGTCTTCATCCCCGGTGGAGACCCTGGCGATCTCACGCCGGCCCAGCTCTTCGCGTGGTCGGCGCGCGTCGCGGACGTGCTCAGACGACACCATCCACGGGCCAGGATCTGGCTTTCGCCACAGGCCTTCCGTCCCCAAGAGAGATGGCTTGACGGATTCTACGCCGAGGTTGCCCGCGAACCCGAGTGGCTCGGAGGCGTTGTTTTCGGCCCATGGGTCAGGACGCCGCTCCCTGAGATGCGGCGTCGGGTGCCCGACCGCTATCCCATTCGGCGCTACCCGGACATCACACACAGCCTACAATGCCAGTATCCGGTCCCGGAGTGGGATGTGGCCTTTGCCCTGACACACGGACGCGAGGGGATCAACCCACGTCCGGTCGCGATGAAGCGGATCCACAATCTGTACAAGGACTACGCGATCGGTAGCATCACCTATTCGGAGGGCATTAACGACGACGTCAACAAGTTCGTGTGGGCCGATCAGGACTGGGATCCGGATACGCCAATTGTCGACACGCTGCGAGACTACGCCCGGTTGTTCGTCGGACCCGAGGTCTCAGCTGGGGTATCCCAGGGATTGCTCGCCTTGGAGGAGAACTGGCGGGGGCCTGTCGCGGTCAACGGTGGTATCGAGACGACATTGCAGCAATGGCAGGCGCTAGCCACGCACGCCTCGCCCGAGGTGCTCGGAAACTATCGTTTCCAGATGGGACTCTTGCGCGCCTACTGTGACGCGTACGTTCGCCGTCGACTGCTCTACGAGACGGAATTGGAGGAGTGGGTGTTCGACACCCTCCGCCGGGCCGGCAAGGTCGGCGTTCCCTACACCCTCGCCCGGGCCTCTGCGATTCTGGACGCCGCCTACACGTCGGAGGTCGCCCAGGAGTTTCGCTTGCGCCTGAGGGCGTGGTGCGAGCAGCTTGCCGACTCTCTCAACGACGCGATTGGGCTGCAGAGCTCGGTCGCCAAGCATGGGGCGCAGTCGTGGGGTAGGGGAGCCTTTATAGATGGGATCGACCTCCCGCTCAACGATGGTCCGTGGCTGCGCCAGCAGTTGCGCGAGATACGAGAGCTGGGCGACGAGGTCGTCCAGCTCGTTGCGGTGGAGGCGTTACTGCACCGTATGGACCCCGGTCCCGGCGGTCGCTACGTGGACATGGGGTCCCCCTCCGGTTGGGAGCACGTCCTGAATCTCAATGGTGCAACGACAGACCCCGGTTATCTGAACTCACCCGCGGCGGGCTTTGACATGGGGGCGATTGGGGATCTGCACAAGACCGGGGACGCGCGGGTCGGCGTCGAGGTCGTGCCGCTGGCCCGGATCCGGCAGGTGATGACGCTCTACAACACGCCGTTGATGCTGCGACTTGAGCATCTGGATGTCGCGGCGGTCCTCACACGCGAGGGGAAAGGCGCCTTCAGGCTTCGCGTGACCTACGGCGGCACGGGGGAAGACGTGAACCTCGCCGCCAACGGCGTGGCCCTCACCCCGCACGAGGGTGAGTGCAGGAACCCGACCTGTACGTATAGGATCCCGGCTCACCTGATCGAAGACGGCACACTGACCCTCATCTGGCAAGCCAAGGCTGCGACGCGCGGCGTTCGCGTGGCTGAGCTGTGGCTGGAGGTAGAAGGCCCGGAGCCAAGGGTTGAGGGCTGATAGCTGATAGCCGACAGCTTTCAGCTATGAGCTGTTACCGGAATTCCTACGCTGGATATAGGAGAAGACCCCCCATGCCTGACCTTCCGAACGTGCTCTTCGTGATGACCGATCAACAGCGCTTCGACACCATTGCGGCGTTAGGGAACGCTGAGATCTACACGCCGAACATGGACCGCCTCGTGCAGCGGGGCGTCAGCTTTACGAACGCCTATTCCACCTGCCCGGTCTGCGTGCCGGCACGCTATACCGTCCGGACCGGCTACGAGCCACCGACGACGCGCATTTTCAGCAACGGCCGCTCAGGCCCTGCCGCAGGGCAAGCAGAGACGCTGCCGCAGCGCTGCGGTCCCTATCTCGCCCAGACGATGCGCGATCGGGGCTATCGGACCTTTGGCATCGGCAAGTTCCACACGCAGCCGTGGGATGAGGCGTTGGGGTACGAGGTGCATCTGCACAGCGAGGAGCTCTACGGAAACCCGGATCAGCGGCGCCGCGATGCCTACGCGCGCTGGATTGCCGACGAGCATCCCGCGTTTGACTACGTCGAAGCGCTGATGGGCGAGCGCACCGAGATGTACTATATGCCCCAGGTGAGCCCTTTGCCCGCCGAGCTCACGGTCGAGCGGTGGGCCGCCGATCGCGCCGTGGAGCAGCTCGACGTCCAAGACGGTCGGCCCTATTTCGGCTTTGTCTCGTTCATCGGGCCGCACCCCCCTTTCGCGCCGCCGGTGCCCTTCAACCGCATGTACGACCCCGACCGGATGCCGAGTCCCGTCCGTGGCGATCCCAAGACCGACCTGATGGACGAGCAGATCCGCTGGATGAACTACGCGATCTTCGCCGACGACGTTAGCGACGCGCGTGCGCGGTCGCTCAAGGCGCGCTACTACGGCGAGATCAGCTACATTGACGACTGCCTCGGGCGGGTTCTGGATGCGGTGGAGGCCCGCGGCGACGCCGACAACACGCTGATCTGTTTCTTCGCCGACCACGGCGATCATCTGGGCGACCACCACGCATGGCAGAAGGAGAGCTTCTTCGAGCCGTCGTGCCACGTGCCATTGCTGGTGAGCTGGCCCGCACTGCTGCCGGCAGACGTGCGGCGCGGCGAACTCGTCTCCCTGACCGATCTCTTTGGGCTCGCCGTTGGCGCCGCTACCGGCTCTGCCGGCGAGGTTGAGACCCGGGACGGAATGGACGTGCTGGGGATGCTCCGTGGCGAGGTCTCACCGCGGTCGTGTCTCGTGGGGATGTACGGCGAACCCGGAACGCCGCTCTTCAAGGTGATGGTGAGGGAGGGGGATGCGGTCAAGGCCCAAGCGGCTGAGAGCCGAGGCTGGAAGTACATCTTCATGGCCAACGGCGGCTATCGGCAGCTCTTCGATCTGGCGGGCGACCCCTACGAACTGCACAACCTGGCAGACGAGCATCCCGAGGTCGTTCGCAGGCTGCACAACACCGCGGCGTACGTCTGCGACGTTCCCGGCGCCCGTGACGCCCTGGGCGGCGGGCCTGGGGGCTGCGACCTCAAGGTCTTTCCCTACACGCCGCGTCCGCTGACCCGGATCTACCAGTTCGACCGCTCGCGCGGCGTGACCAGCTTCCCCGAGCATCCCGAGGACGTGCTGCGGGCTCGAACGGTGACCGACTGACGTTGCAGTAGGCGGACCAGATGACAGCACTTGTCCGGAAGCTGTCCACGCCAGTCAGAGGTGGGGATCCGTCGGATCCCCACCTCTCCCGCCGGTGTGGCGCCCTGGAGTTACATCTACCTCGAGGCGCCGTCAGTAAATTCTAGCCACAGCGAGGGCTGGTCAGTTACCGAACCCCTGCCGATGCGTGAATCCCATGGAGATGGGGAACTGGCTCTGATTGGGCCGGTGGCCTGTGTCGAGCCATTGCACCATCGCCTCGACCAAGGTGAGCATCTGCTCATTCGTGAAGTTGCAGTGACCCGGCAGGGTGCTGTACACCCGGACGAGATGCTCCTGGGTCCCGGCTGCCTTGAGCGTCGCCAGGTAGTCCAGTGTGTTCTCCATCGGCGTGATGGAGTCCTCCACGTTGTGCGCCATCAGCACCGGCACGCTGATCTCGCCGCTGAGGTCGCCGATCTCCGATACCCAGGCCCTGGCGTCGGGATCTCCCGTGATGTTCGCATTCGCGTTCATCTGTGTCAGCAACGGCTCGGCGTCGAGGCCCATGCTCGCCAGGTCCTTGATGTCGCGGCGACTGAGCGTGTAGACCTTACCCGCGTTTTCGAGGACTGGGCCGCCGGCGCGGTTCTGTAACTCTGCAATCGTGAAGGTCATGAAGAAGGTCTTCGCCATCGCCGCAGGGGGCATGTCGAGCGGGCCGTCGTACATGTAGTAGCCGGCCAGGGGCAGTCCGGTGACCCGACGGATGAACTCCCAGCGCTCCTGGTTCAGCGGATAGTCGTCTTCGCCCGGAAAGTCGATTTCGCCAAGGACCTTGCCGAAGAAGACGAGGTCGTAGAACATGTCGTTGTCCATATCGTCTCGGACGTTGCCGAGCTCACCCCACGTCTCAGGCCAGCCAAAGGCGGCGTCATACGCTACGGCGAAGTCAAGCTCCTTGTCGAACTGCTGCAGCGCTCCTCCGCCCGTAGCCCCGATCGGGATGATGCCATCGTACAGATCCGGCCATAGCTCGATGCTCTTGAGCGCGATGTCGCCACCCATCGAGATCCCATAGAGGATGACGTGCTCAGGTGTGGCGATCTCGTCTGCGAAGAACTCTGTCAAAGCCTTGGTGTCCTCCATACCCTCCCGCAGGTTGAACCCGGCCCCGCGATAGCCCGACGCTGCCAGGGCATAGCCCCTGTCGAGGAATATCTGCGCCATCTCGTCGCCCGGGAAGGCGATCTCAGGAACGGGGACGGGGTACTGGGGATAGCCGTGGGCGTAGACCAGCAGCGTTCCGTTCCAGTTCTCGGGTACCCTGATCTCGTAGGCCGCGCCGTTCAGGTCGCCCTGCATGTCGATCGGCAGGTCGAGGTCACTCCCTGGAGGATCATCGTGCGGCGGCTGGGGCCAGGGGCCCGGCTCGAAGCTGTTGTCGAATCCGAGTGAGGCCGGGAAGGCATCCGACTCGGGTGCGACACCGGTGTCAAGCCAGGCATCCATCGCGTCGAACATCGCCAACACCTGATCCTCGGTGAACGCGCAATGGCCCGGATCTGCGATGTAGACCCGGGTCAGCAGGTCCTCTGTGCCCACCGACGCCATCAGATTCGCATACTCGGTGGTGTGCTCGACGGGAGCGATCACGTCTTGGGTGCTGTGGGCCATCAGGATGGGGCCGTGCACGCGACCGGTGTGCTCGCCCACACGGCGCAGGTAAGCCAAGGCCCGCGGTTCTGCCGTGGTCCCCGCCATCGCATTCATCTGCGCGAGCATGCCGTCAAGGTCAAGTGACGGATCCAGGCCTAGCAGGTAGGCTTTCTCCGCATCGCTCAGCTTGTATACGTAGCCGACGTTCTGCGAGACACGCCCTCCGGCTGCGATCTCCCACTGCACCCGTTGGGCGGTAGCGAAGTACACCTGCATGAAGGCACCGCTCGGGTAACCTGGGTACGGGAATGGGTTCGTGTAGTAGCCTTCAGAAGGCAGGTCATTCACCAATCGGATGAACTCCCAGCGAGCTCTGTTCGCAGGGGTGAGCTGCGATAGCAGCTTGGACACGACCCCCCCCTCTGCGTAGACATCCAGGTCATCACGGAGGTCTTCCACCTGACCCCACGAGTCATCCCAGCCGAAGGCTGCCTTGTACGCCAGGGCGACCGAGTAGCGTAACGCGACGTTCCTCGTCACGCCCGCGGCGGGCGCGCACATCGGGATGCCTGCGTCGTAGGTGCCCGGGAACTTCTCCATGCTCAGCAGGGTGAGAACACCGCCCCCGGAGACGCCGTAGATCACGGTGCGATCGGGCTTGCCCACCTGCTCCTTGAAGAAGTCGGTGAGATACTTCAGGTCGAGGACGAACTTATCCATAGTGACCCCTCCGCTCCGTAGTCCGGAGGACGCCAGCGCGTAGCCACGTTCGAGGAGCTGTGCTTCGGCCCTGAATGCGGCATCGGGTGCAGCGCCACCTTCCGCGGAGTAGCCGGGCGCGTAGACGAGCAGCGTGCCATTCCAGTTCTCGGGCACGCGGATGACGTAGGGCGCGCCCTTGATCTCGCCGGTCATCTCGAGCGGGAACTCGGGCTTACCCTTGGCCAGGCCCACCGATGTGGGCAGCACTAACGTCACCAGCAGTACAACTATCAACATCGCATACGTTCGTGTTTTCATTGCTATCCTCCCCAATCTGATGGTCAACATTAGCCGCAGAGTTGTCCCCTCGCTCCTCCTTTCTCCCGAACATGGCGGCTACCCAGCCGTGCGGGATTCTGAGCTTTGACTAGTGCGGAGTCAGATGAGTTCCTCAGGTATGGACCTGCTCGCCCGAACTGAGACCTCTGGGGTTTCCCTCACGAGCAGGTGCCTACTTGACGGCGAACCCCAAAGGTCTTCGCCTGCAGTGGCGTCTTTCCTGAAGATGTTACCTAATCCTGCACTAGGGCTTCTGGTGGCGACCGTCAGATGCACACGGTCTAGCCTCTTCCGTCGCTCGTTCCAGCAGGTAGACATACACTTCGGCCAGGCAACCGAATCCGATCCGTGTTCCCGTCTCCGCATCCTCGAGACTGGCCCGCCACGGCCCTTGCGGCCCTGTCCGCCACATCCGAAGCAGAAATGCATAGTACTTTGGATCGTCTCCCGTCACGGGTCAGCCTCCGATCCTGTGTCCACCTGCATCGTAGCAGCCAACGATCATAGAAGTCTCAACGGAGTGTCAACAACGGCTTTTTGTGACTTGCGAAGGTGCGGGACTGGGACTAGAATGGGCCTGAGGTCGCATCCCATCTACCGTCGGACGCCTCCCTCTCCTCACTGGCTGACCTTTGGAAAGCGCGGCCCAATGCCGTCCCGCAACGTACCCAGGCCGCCGTCAGCTCCTGCCCTGAGCACCACCGAAAGGAGCGCCATGGCTGAGTTATCCATCCAGACTCTGGGCGCCTTGCGCATCACGCTTGAGGGAGAGCCTCTTCTAGGTTTCCGCACCGACAAGGAGCGCGCTCTCCTGGTCTACCTGGCTGTCGAGGCCGGCCGACCGCATCGGCGCGAAGCGCTCGCCGGCCTGCTTTGGTCGGATTTCCCTGAGTCGAACGCGCGCCATACGCTGAGCCAGGCCCTCACAGACTTGCGGCGCGTGTTGGATGATCGTGGGCGAGCGTCTCCCTACCTCGATGTGACACGGTCCGCAATTGCGCTCAGCCCTGCTCATCGACCCTGGGTGGATGTCAAAGAGTTTGACGCCTTGCTGAGATGGAGATCGGAACGGAAGCCGTACGCGCAGGCAGCTGCCGCGCCTGGCGACGCCGGTCCCGACGATCACGGTCTAGAGCAGTTCGCGCAAGCGGTGACCCTATACCAAGGCACGTTCCTTAGCGGTTTCTCCATCGGCAACGCTCCCGCATTCGAAGAGTGGCAGCTCCTGCAGCGAGAGCGGCTCCATCGACAGGCGGCGGACGCCCTCGCCAGGTTGGTCGAGCGCTATACAGCGGAAGGGGCCTACGAAGACGCCCTGGGGTCTGCCTGGCGCCAAGTGGAGCTGGATCCATGGCGCGAGGCAGCACAGCGGCAACTCATTCGCCTGTTGGCCCTGACTGGCCAGCGTAGCGCTGCGCTGCGGCAGTACGAGATCTGCTGCGGCATTCTCGAAGAGGAGCTCAGCGTCGAGCCGGACGCGCAGACACGCGAGCTGGTTCAGGCCATCCGGGCAGGGACGTTGCCCGGGATGAGATCGGGGGAATCCGAGTCAACTCCTCACCGGCAGATTGTGGCCAAAACACCGGTCCCGACGGTTCCGACACCGTTGATGCCTCTGATCGGTCGTGAGACCGACATGGCGTTGCTCAATGAACGGCTCAGCAATCCGGACGTCCGACTTCTCACACTTGTTGGCCCCGGTGGCATCGGCAAGACGCGTTTGGCGATGGAGCTGGGCGCAGTCCACGGGCCACGCTTTGCCGACGGCGCGTACGTGGTTCCTCTGGTGGCGACGACGTCGTGGGAAGGCTGTGTTGCTGCGATCGCTCAGACGGTGGGTCTGGTCGCCTCCGAGCAGTCGGGCTCTATGGAGGAGCAACTGCAGCGCTACCTCAAGGACCAGGCAATGTTGCTCGTCCTGGACAACGTCGAGCAGCTCGAGCCCCAGGCTTCGCATATCGCCAGCCTACTGGAGTTGGCGCCGGGCCTTTCGATTATCGCGACATCGCGCGTCCGTCTGGGAGTGTTGGGCGAGGTCTCGTTCATTGTAAGGGCGCTCGCCGTGCCTGACGATGACACGCTGCCCCTGGACCAGCTTGCTGAGTTCGGATCGGTGAAGCTCTTGATCGACAGCGCCCAACGCTTAGCACACGATTTCCGGCTTACGGCTGATAACTCGCGCGCCGTGGTCGGCATCTGCCGACAGGTTGAGGGGATGCCACTGGCGCTGTTGTTGGCCGCAGCTTGGGCTGACGTCCTCTCCCCCAGGGGATCCTCGATCGCCTTACGGGTGAGTCGACGGAGGCAAGTGATCACCCCATTGATTTTCTGAGTGCGGTGTGGCCGGACGTGCCTGCCCGCCAACGCAGTATGCGCGCGGTCTTCAATCATTCGTGGCGCCTGATGCGCATCCGCGAGCAGGCGGTGATGCAGGCTCTCTCGGTTTTCCGTGGCGGCTTTGGGGCCGGGGCGGCCTACTTCGTCGCCGGGGCGACGCTGGCCGAGATCCGGCGCCTGGTGGATCAATCGCTGGTGGGGCGAGCATCAAGAGGGCGCTATGGCATTCACGAGTTGCTGCGTCAGTACGCGGAGGAACGGCTGGCGCGGGCACCGGCTCCTGACCGCGAGGTGCGCGATCGTCACGCGGCCTACTACGTGCACGTTCTTCACCGGTGGTTCGAGGACGCCAAGGGACCACGGCAGGTTGCCGCATTGGCGGAGATGGATATCGAGATCGACAACGCACAAGCAGCGTGGGATTGGGTTGTGGGGCAGGGCGATCTGGCGCAGATGGCAAAGGCCGTTGACGGCCTCTGCCTGTACTACATCCGGCGTGTCCGACGTGCCGAGCTGACACGTGCCTGCCAGGAGGGCCTGGATCGCCTCGACAGCTTGCGGATGCACGATGACGTCGAGGAGGCAGAGCGGCTGAGGGTCGTGGCCAAGCTGTTGCTCTGGCAGAGCGAAGTGCAGACCGATGCGGAGGCGGGGGAAGCGGTGGACCGCGTGCTGGATCTGCTGCGATCCCCCGGTCTGTCGGCGACCGACGTGCAATCGGAGTTGGGAATCGCCCTCCGCTGTAAGGGTAATCTCCTGTCCAATATGGACCGCGACGTTACCTTGGCCTTCTATCGAGAGAGTTTGGCGGTCCTAAGAGAGACCAGCGATCGATGGGAAGAGGGGCGCACGCTGCATCGTCTCATCAGCCTCACGCTCCTTCTGACAGATTTCAAGGCCGCACGTGAGTACAGTGAGGAGCTGCGGGTGAGTGCGCGCGAACGTGGCGATCTTCACGCGATAGCGTGGGCCTTGACCGGTCTTGACAATCTCGAGCTCTATCAGGGGCATGTCGATCAATCGATCAGGCTCGCGGAGGAGGCCCTAGCCGTTCAACGTGAGATAGGGACGCCACTGGAGATTGTCGACGGGCTGCAGAACTTGGGCACCCGCTGGGTACTGGGCGGCCGACTGGAGGTGGCCATGTCACTCTTCCGAGAGGCCACCCAGATACTTGATCGCTTGGGCCTGCCGGCCGCCTACTCGAGGGGGGTCCTGGCGTGGGGCTTGATGCTCAATGGGATGTATGACGAGGCGCACAAGCTGGCCGGGACGGCGCTGGAAAACGCGCACGCCACAGGCGATCGGCGGATGATCGCGTGGATTGAGCACGTGCTCGGCAGCGTCGCGCTGGCGGATGGCGACGTCGACACGGCGGTGGCGAAGCTTTCGCAGAGCTTTGGCGAGTTTCGTGCGCTGCGCGAGCCGATCTACTCAGGCATGATCCACTCTTTCCTTGGGTATGCCTACCGCAGCAAGGACGACCGCGACCTGGCGCGGGCCTGTTTCATAGAGGAACTGCAGATCGGGGTAGAGAACGACTCCCCACCCATCCTTGCCTGTGCGCTGCCGGGGATGGCCACGTTCTACGCAGAAGCCGGACGTGCTCAACGTGCCGTGGCGCTTATCACGGTCGTGATGCAGTGCTGCGGGTTCGTAGCGGGATCGAAGTGGTTCCGGAATGTCGCCGGCCCGGATTACCGAGCGGCGATGGACGCACTCTCGCCCGAGCAGATCAAGGAGGCCAAGCAGGCCGTGCTGCTGAGCGATATGCGCACCGAGGCGCTGGGAGTTCTGGCGGAGGTGGAGGCCGGCACCGCGCGGTAGATCGCGGTGGGTACACGGCTCCGGTGACGCGATGAGACTTGATGTGGCTGAGTTATCCATCCAGACTCTGGGCGCCTTGCGCATCACGCTTGAGGGAGAGCCTCTTCTAGGTTTCCGCACCGACAAGGAGCGCGCTCTCCTGGTCTACCTGGCCGTCGAGGCCGGCCGACCGCATCGGCGTGAAGCGCTCGCCGGCCTGCTCTGGCCTGAGTTCCCTGAGTCGAACGCGCGTCATACGCTGAGCCAGGCTCTCACGGATCTCCGACACGTGTTGGGGGATCGTGGGCGTACGATACCCTACCTGGAGGCAACGCGGGCCACAATCCGGCTCAGCGCGGACACTCAGCCCTGGGTGGATGTGAGGGAGTTCGACGACCTGTTGGGGCGAGGACCGAAACGGAGATGGGAAGTGTCGGCACCCACTCCGTCAGTGGCCGGCAGCGATGGCGATCACGGCCTCGAGTCACTGGCGCAGGCCGTGACGCTCTATCAGGGCGTCTTCCTGGGTGGATTCTCACTGGGCGATGCGCCGGCGTTCGAGGAATGGCAGCTTCTGCAACGGGAGCGGCTCCACCGGCAGGCGCTGGACGCGCTCGCCAGGCTGGTCGAGCGCTACACAGCGCAAGGGGCCTACGAAGACGCCCTGGGGTTTGCCTGGCGCCAGGTCGAGCTGGATCCATGGCGCGAGGCGGCACAACGGCAGCTCATTCGTCTGCTGGCGCTGACGGGCCAGCGCAGTGCTGCCCTGCGGCAGTATGAGATCTGCTGCGGCATCCTTGAGGAGGAGCTCAGTGTCGAGCCGGATCGGCAGACCCGCGAGTTGATCCAGGGCATACGTGCCGGCACGCTGGACGGGATGAGATCAGTTGGTCCCGGGCCAGCGCCAAGCCGGCCGCTCGCAGCAGAGTCACCAGCTCAGGCAACGGCGGCGCCACTCTTGCCGTTGATCGGTCGTGAGGCCGCGATGGCGTTGCTCGACGAGCGACTCGACTGTCCTGACGTGCGGCTGCTCACGCTTGTAGGTCCGGGCGGGATCGGTAAGACGCGCCTGGCAATGGAGTTGATTGCGACTCAGGGGCTCCGTTTTCCCGATGGTGCGTATCTGGTCCCATTGGTAGCGACGACGTCGTGGGATGGCTGTGTTGCGGCGATCGCGCAGGCGGTGGGGTTGGTGGCCTCGGAGCAGTCGGGATCTGTGGAGCAGCAACTGCGGCGCTACCTTAAGGGCAAGAGGATGCTTGTTGATACTGGACAACGTCGAGCAGCTCAAGCCCGACGCCGCGCATTTCGTCGAGCTGCTGAAGTCGGCGCCGGGGCTGTCGATCATCGCGACCTCACGTGTGCGTCTCGGGGTGTTGAGCGAGACGGCTTTCACGGTCGATGCGCTTGTCGTGCCCGACGATGACACATCCCCCCTGGAACAGCTTGCCGAAGCAGGGTCGGTGAAGCTCTTCATACAGAGCGCCCAACGGGTGGCTCGCGACTTCCGGCTGACGCAGCGAGAACGCTCAGGCTGTGATCGGCATCTGCCGGCAGGTCGCGGGGATGCCGTTGGCCCTTCTGCTGGCTGCTGCGTGGGCTGATGTCCTCTCCCCGCAGGCGATACTCGACCGGCTGACCGGCGAGGTCTCAGAAGTGAGTGAGCAGCCGATCGACTTCCTGAGTGCGGGGTGGGCGGACGTGCCCGTGCGCCAGCGGAGCATGCGCGCGGTCTTCGACCACTCGTGGCGCCTGATGCGCATCCGCGAGCAGGCCTTGATGCAGGCGCTCTCGGTCTTCCGTGGTGGTTTCCGGGCCGAGGCGGCGTACTTCGTTGCCGGCGCCACGCTGGCCGAGATCCGGCGTCTCGTGGAACAGTCGCTTGTGGGCCGTGCGTCCGGGGGGTCCTATGGTATCCACGAGTTGCTCCGCCAGTACGCGGAGGAACGGCTCGCCCGGACCCCGGTCGCAGAGCGCGAGGCCCGCGACCGCCACGCGGCTTACTACGTGCACGTCCTGCACCGGTGGTTCGAGGACGCTAAGGGACCGCGGCAGGTTGCGGCACTGTCGGAGATGGACGGCGAGATCGACAACGCGCGAGCAGCGTGGGACTGGATCGTGAATCAAGGCGACCTTGCGCAGATGGCACAAGCCGTCGATGGTCTCTGCCTCTACTACATCCGGCGGGTCCGAGAGCGAGGAGGCGGGACGTGCGTGCGAGGCGGCCCTGACGCGTCTCGAGGGTTCGCGAATGCCGGACGGGGCCGACGAAGCAGAACGGCTGCGGGTGATGGCGAGGCTGCTGATCTGGCAGAGCGAGGTGCAGTCGAGGGAGGACGCCGAGGCCTCCGTGGATAGGGCGCTGAGTATCCTGCGGTCGCCCGGGCTTGTCGTCGACCGACGTGCGTATCGAGCTGGGCATGGCCCTGCGCCGTCAAGGGATATCTATCGTGGAACACGGATCGCATGCGCGCGATGTCCCTGTATGAGGAGAGCCTGGCTGTGCTGCGCGAGACGGGCGATCGCTGGGAGCAGGGCCGCACGCTATATGATCTCCTCAACCTTGCGTTGTACTCCGCAGATTTCGACGCTGCGCGCCGACTATGCCGAGGAGCTGCTAGCGAGCGGCGCGCGCACGCGGCGATCTCCACGCGACCGCGTGGGCCTTGCACGGGTCTATGGGGCTGACCCTCTACCAGGGACATCTCGATCAGTCCATCAAGTTTGCGGAGGAGGCGTTGGCGGTCCGGCGGGAGATTGGGACGCCGCTGGAGTTGCTGGTGGGGCTCCAATCCTTGGCTACGCGGTGGGTGCTGGCTGGGCGACTCGAGGTAGCTATGCCGCTCTTCCACGAAGCCACCCAGATATGGATCGCTTGGGCCTGCCGGCGCCCTATCTCGCGGGGCGTCCTGGCTTGGGGCCTGATGCTCAACGGGAAGTATGACGAGGCGCGCGAGCTGGCGAGACGGCGCTGGAGAACGCACACGTCACAGAGGATCGGCGGATGATTGCGTGGACCGAGCACGTGCAGGGCGGCCTCGCGCTGGTCGACGGCGACGTCGATACAGCGGTGGCGAAGCTCTCGCAGAGCTTCGGCGAATTTCGTGCGCTGCGAGAACCGATCTACTCGGGTATGATGCACTCTTTCCTTGGGTATGCCTATCGGATAAGGGGAGAACTCGAACTGGCACGGGCCTGTTTTGTTGAGGAACTCCAGGTCGGCGTCGACACAGGGGCGCCAGCGCACCCTGGCCTGGGCGCTGCCCGGGATGGCCATGTTTATGTTGACGCCGGGCTCGTCCAGCGTGCTGCCTCGCTCATTGCGGCCGTGGTGCAGTGCTACGGGTTTGTGGCGGAATCGCCGTGGTTCTTGGAAATCGCCGGCGCTGAGTACCGAGCAGCGATGGCCGCGCTCTCGCCCGAGCAGATCGAAGAGGCGAAGCAGGCCGTGCTGTTGAGCGATATGCGCACCGAGGCGACTGGCGGTCCTGGCGGAGGTGGAGGCCGGCACCGCGCCGTGAGCCCTGTCTTCGACGGCATTTGTAGCATGAGAGGTCCCACCGAGTGTATCCACCGGAACAAAACGGCTTGTCGCAGCAAAGACCGGGTGGTGCCCTGTCTGTCGACGCATACAGTTGACACCCAGGGCACGGTCCACGCGACGCTTACGCCGGCTTGACATGGCGTTGATCGGTCGTATCATGGCTGCAACTCAGGACACTGACAGCCACGGAGTTGACTCCGTGGCTGTCAGTCTTGCGGTGGACCTGTAGCGTCCTCACACTCGAGCTCAAGAAAGGCACCAAACATCGATGGGTAAGCAGCATCGCGGCAAGGGGATTCGGAATCTGACCACTGGCGGACGGGGCACCTGCCCAATCTGTGGCGCGACCGGGATTAAGCTTCTCTATGAACGGACCGCCGAGGATGGTAGGAAGCTCAAGGTCTGCAAGCGCTGTCGAAACCGGGCCGCCTAGTAGTCCGTGTTTGACCACCAAAGACGCCCCGTATGGGGCGTCTTTGTGCATGATGGCGGGGCATCAGCCACAATCGACAGGAAATGAACGCCGGCGAGAGCCTGCCGGGAGTGTCCTCGGACTCCGACGATTGGCGGGCGACTGCATCTCGCCCAGGCGGCGGGCGCTGCGGGCTCAGAGAAGCGGGCGTATGTGCGCGATGGCCTTCTGAGCCGCTGTGTCGGCGTCGGGCTGGGGCATGAACTCCCCCGAGAGCCAGCCATCGTAGCCTATCCCCTTCAGCGTCGCCACGACCTCCGTAAAGTCCATGTGTCCTGCGCCGGGATACCAGCGGTTGGAGTCGGCCAAGTGGACGTGGAAGGCGCGCTCGCCACAGGCGCGGATGCTGTCTGCGATGTGGGGCTCCTCGATGTTCATGTGGAAGGTGTCGACGAGCAGGCCGACGTTCTCCATCTGTACGTTGTCGAGAAAGTCCAGCCCTTCCTGGATCGTGTGAAGTAGGTCGGTCTCGTAGCGGTTGAGCGGCTCGATGGCAAAGCGGACGCCGGTGCCTTGTGCGGCCTCGCCGCAGGCGCGCATCGCCTCAGCGAAGTACGCCATCGATGTTGCGTGGTCCTGGCCCTTGGGCGTGATCCCACGGATCAGGCCGATGATGACGGCGGCATCGAACCGCGCGGCGAGCGGGATGTGACTCTGTATCCGGCGAATTGCCGCCGCCCGTATCGCAGGATCTGAACTGGTGAACGACAAGTGCTCCTCACCCCACGCCTGCCCGGTGCCGAGGGCGGGCACCGCCAGACCGTAGCGCTCAACGACGCGCGCGAGCTCGCCGGCGTCGACCAAGGCCGGGTCGCGAATCGCGAGCTCCACCCCGTCGTAGCCCCAGCCGGCGATCCTGGCGACGTTGGTCTCGAAGTCGCCCTTGAGGGCGACGGCCTCGAACTGGGCCTGGTGGGTGGAAAGGACGAGGCTGAGTTTCATGGTAGCCCTCCTGAGCATGGTGAAGGCATCGAGACTGGTGGATCAGGGAGTGGGCCCGAGTATCCGGCCCACTCCCGCATCACTGATTGCCAGTCCCTATCCGCTGAACGTATCCTGCCCGATGCGCGGGAGCGCGTAAACCGGGCGCCAGCCCTCGCTGAAGGGCTCCTTGAGGAAGGGCGCCATCTCCTCGTCGGTGCGGAGGCTGACCTGTTCGGTCGGGGGCAGCGTGCCGGGAGGGAAGGCCTCCAGGATCTGGTCGTTGAGCAGCGTCAGATAGCGGAGGATCGCCGCCAGCGGACGTTTGGCCTTCTGTGGATCGCCGTGGGTCGCCTTGCCCACTACACCCGCGGGCGTACCCGCGAGCTCGATGGCGGACTGACCCTCACCCTCGGACCAGCGGCTGGCACGGCCGAAGGGATCGACGGACTTGTCGAAGTGTCCGTCCGGCAGATAGCTGATGCCTTCGGTGTCGACGGCGTAGGCCATGTCGACCATCTCCGGATGCAGGTAGAGCCCCAGGGAGGTCTCGGACTCGTCGGCGTGGACGAAGTTGGTGTCCCACTTGCCGCCGCGGTCGGTGGTGCGGAAGAACTCGCGCACCGCGCGGTGCCAGTCGATGACGCGATAGAGGCCGGGGAGCTGGTAGCGCTTGGTGAACTGTTGGATCGCCGCCTCCAGCACCCAGAGTTGGCCGTGGTTGTTGATGAGGATCTGCTTGCGGAAGCCGTCGTTCCATAGACCCAACATTACGTCAATCAACTGCTCGCGCAGCACATTCTCCCGTATGATCACCGTGCCCGGCATGCCCAGGTGATGATAGGGATGCGCCCCGTACATCACCGGAGGCAACGCCAGGTTGACCGGTGCACCCTGTTTCGCCGTGTAGCGGCGTACGCCCTCGCAGATCTGGCTTACGTAGAGCGTGTCCGAGGCGCTGGGCATGTGTTGTCCGTGGAGCTCGGTGCTGCCGATGGGGATGAGCACGATGTCGTTCTTCTTGCGGTTCTGCTCCACCTGCCAGCGCACGGTCGTCTGGATGTACGACCCGGGCTTGCCCCACTCTACAGGAGCGGGCATGCCGTACTCGTCCAAGATCGCGTCGATCTCGGTGTCACTGGACTCCCAGATCTCTTTCTTCATTCTGCCGACGGTATTGTCCTCGAAGAATAGGTCCGGCTGGTCGGTCGCCAGCAGACCGGGCGGCGTTTTCGTTATCTCAGTCATTATTGGTCTCCTTTGTTCGTTTGCACGTCGGAACGTTTCCACGCTATAACGTTGGCACGTCTGAACGTTCAAACGTGCCAACGTTCAAACGTGATAACGCTTACTTATTCGGCTTCACCATGATTTTGCCGTCTGTCCGGGTCGTCGACTGCGCGATGGCGTCGACGACGTTGTCGAGCTCGTAGGTCGCCGTGATGATCGGGCTCAGGTCGAGACGACCGGCCCCGACCAGGCGGATCACGTTGGGGAAGGTCTCGTGGCCGGAGTGTCCCTGCGAGCCAAAGGCCTGGGCACGGCGAACCTGGAAGCTTTCCAGGTACATCGGCACGCGCTGGGCGGCACGCCCGATTTGCACGACCTTGGCGTTGATGGCCAACGCCTGCTCGATCTCGGGGATGGTCAGGTGGGGCGCACCGGCGGCCTCGACGTGGAAGTTGAATCCCTCGCCCTTGCTCAACTCCATCATCACCTCGTGGGGGCTGACCTCGCGTGGGTCGTAGGCGTAGTCCGCCCCGACCTTCTTGGCCAACTCCCGACGTGGCGCCGAGACCTCGAAGGCGACGATCGTCCCCGCACCTGCGGCCCGCGCCAGACCGGTGGCGGCGAGGCCGATGGGGCCGGAACCGAAGACGCTGACGTAGTGTCCCGGGCGGAAGCCGCCCGCTCGCTCGAACATCGCGTTGTAGGAGACGCTCGTCGGCTCGCTCAGCGCGCCTACCTCGAACGCCCGCTCCTCGCTGCCAAACCGCTCGGCAATGGCGTCGATCGGCCAGCAGTACTTCTCATCCAGCGCGATGTAGTTCGCGAAGGCGCCGGGAATCGTGAACCCAATCTCCTCCAGGTTCGTGCAGTGGTTGGGATATCCATTGCGACAGGCGATGCAGTGCCCGCACCAAATCATCTCCTCGGCTGTCACGATGTCACCGACTTTGCGGTCCTCGACCTCCGGGCCCACCTCGACGATCTTGCCGGCGAACTCGTGTCCCAGGATCGTGGGGAACTTCGTCAGACCGGGGTAGAGGATGTAGTCATCCTTATCCGTCTCATAGAAGTGCATATCCGAGCCGCAGACGCCGCACGCCTTGACCTCGATGACGACGTCCCGCGGGCCGGGCTCCGGATCGGGCCACTCCTGCACCTTGAGCGTCGGGTAACGCCAGATGGCACTCCCGGTGACGGCTTTGCCCGTTGCCTTCTCCCAATCCGAGACCGCATAATCCGGCTTCGGATCCCACTTTGCGTCCAGTACTAACCCTTTCATTGGTGACCTCCTGGTAATATAAAGATGCGTGACTGCAAATAGTGACCGGTGATGAGTGACGGGTGATCGGATCGTTCTCCGATCAATCGTCTCTCGTGCGTCTGCGCACGCCGTCACTCGTCACAAGCTGCGACCTCCTCAGGCTGCCGTATCCACCTCCGCAAGCTTTACCGGTCGGTGCTCCTTGTACGATCGCTTCGCGGCATAGCCCATGAGAATGGCCTGGCGACCGTCGATGCCGGTCACGGGCGGGGCCTTGTCCTCGCGAATGCAGGCGACGAAGGTGCGGAGCTCGTCGACGTAGGCCTCCACGTAGCGGTCCATGAAGAAGTTGAGCGGCAGGTCGCGCCGGACCCCTCCCGCATCGCTGATCGAGGCCGTGTTCGGGAAGTCGTTGCCCGAGTGAACCGACCCCCCACTGCCGAAGACCTCGACCTGCTGATCGTAGCCATAGACGGCCCGGCG
This sequence comes from uncultured Chloroflexia bacterium, assembly GCA_963775195.1. Lineage (GTDB taxonomy): Bacteria > Chloroflexota > Anaerolineae > B4-G1 > SLSP01 > PWVB01. The sequence goes on along the minus strand of CAVZIC010000005.1, from coordinate 605,291 downwards.
GCTGTTGTCGATCGTGCCGATGACGCCGTTCTCGAAGCGCATCACGACGACAGCCGTGTCGATGTCGCCGGCCTCTCCGATCGCCGGATCGACCATCACGCCGCCCTCGACGTAGAGCTCGGTGACCTCACTGCCGATCAGAAAGCGTGCCATATCGAAGTCATGGATGGTCATGTCGAGGAAGATGCCCCCGGAGACCTTGACGTATTCCGCGGGCGGTGGTGAGGGGTCGCGGCTGATGATGTGGAGCAGGTGCGGCGTGCCGATCGCCCCTGCCTGGACCAGATCGTGAATCCGGCGAAAGTTGTGATCGAACCGCCGATTGAAGCCGACCATGAATTTCACACCGGCCCGATCGACAGCCTCCAGGACCTTATCAACGCGTGCGAGGTCGAGGTCGATCGGCTTCTCGCAGAAGATGTGCTTGCCAGCCGCGGCTGACTGCTCCACAAGCCTGGCGTGCGTGTCGGTGCTCGAACAGATCAGCACGGCGTCCACGTCGGGATGTGAGAACACCGGCCCCGGATCGCTGTAGATCTCAGGGATGCCCAGATCGGCGGCACAGCGTTCTGCAGCCTCTCTGCGTATATCCGAGATGGCGACCACTTCCGCCTCGGGGATTCGCGTGACGAGATTGGCTGCGTGGAGCGAGCCTATACGCCCGGCTCCGATGATACCAATCCTTGTTCTCTCCGTCATATCACCTCCATAGGGTCAAACAGTACCGCTAAGACCTTTGGGGTTTGCTTGCCGAGCAAGTATCTTCTCGACAGGAAAACCTCAAGGGTCTGGGTCACGGCGGCGGTGCGGTGCTTTTGCGCACCACGAGCGTGGGCGCCAACAGAACATCCTCGCCCTCGCGGCCTTCCAGCAAGTCCAACATCAGCGCCATCGCTCTGTGTCCCATAGCCAGCTTGGGCTGCCGCACCGTGGTGAGAGGAGGGCTGACCCATCGGGTGAACTCGATGTCGTCAAAGCCAACGATGCTGAGATCCTCGGGTACCCTCAAATCCCGTGCCCGGCACGTCAGCAGCGCCCCTACGGCCACCCGATCGTTGTAGCAGAAGATGGCCGTCACGCCCGCATCCAGAAGGGCGGGGAGGGCGCGCCGGCCAACCTCCGTGTCGCCCTGCTCTCGGATGTCGGCTTCGGGCACGACCATGGCCCAGGCAGGGCCGGGGGTGAGGCCGGCCTCATGCAGGGCGTCGCGATAGCCGCTTAGTCGCAGGCGGTTCGAGCGTTGCCGGTTACCCAGGCCCAGATAGCCGATCCGCCGGTGTCCAAGCGAGAGTAAATGGCCTACCGCAAGACGCGCGCCGCCGTATTCATCGAAGGCCACGGCGCGGAACTCCGGGCTCTCGTCGGTGTGCTGGTTGACGACGACAATGGGGACACGGATGCGCTCCAACCGCTCTCGATACCGGCTGCTGAGCCGTGAAGCTGCGACGATGATACCGTCCACCCTGCGGCGGTGGAACGTCTCGACGATCTCCATCTCGCGTTCGGGGTCGTTATGCGATGCTGCCACGAACATGCTGAGACCTGCCTGCGCTCCCACTTCGTCGACGCCCGCCATCACTTCCGCGAAGAAAGGATCGGTCAGCGAGGTCATCACGAGGCCCACGGTGCCGCTGCGCTGGGCTTTGAGGCTGCGGGCCACGGCGTTGGGGATATAGCCCATATCGATCGCCAGGGCCTTGATGCGCTCGCGTGTCGCCTCCTTGACCAGATCGCTATCGTTCAAGGCCCGAGAGACCGTCGAATGCGAGATGCCCATCGCCTGCGCGATATCCTTGATTGAGACTCGCTCGGGACGTTCTAGCCTATCCTCGCATTCATTCATAAAGTAACTCGTTGGCACGTTAACGCGTTTACACGTTTGAACGTTCAAACGTGTAAACGTTCCAACGCTTTCATAAACGCATCCGCGTGATCCAGGTTGACCATATCCGGTTGCCACGCGATGACCTCCGGGAACCGCTTGGGATCCTTCTCGAAGATCATCAGTTGGATACCACGGTCGTGACACGTTTTGACCAGCGCCTCGCTCATGTCGTCGAGCGAGACCTCCACGATTCGGGCGCCGAACTCCTTCTCTGCCGAGATCACGTCCTCCGCGGAACTCACGTTGATCTTGAGCGCAATCGCCGGGTCCAGCTCGTGGAAGAGCTTCATCAATTCGTCGCTTCCCGACCAGAGAAAGCAGTTATCTTGCATCCCGGTGGCATAGAGCAGGTCGATGAGCTGCTGCGGATGGGCGAACTTCACGTCGATGAAGATCCTGGCCTTGCCCCTAATCCATCGCAGGAAGTCGGACAGCTTCGGGATCCGCTCGTCCCTGAAAGCCGGGTTGAACCAACTTCCCGCGTCGAGCTGCGTCAGTTCATCTGCTGTGAGCGCAAGCGCGTGGCCTTTGCCGTCAGTCGTTCGATCCACTGTGGCGTCGTGGAGCAGGACCATCTCGCCGTCGCGGCTGGTCCAGACGTCCACCTCGACCGTACCGGCACCCCACGCGATACACTGGCCGGCCGCCGCGTACGTATTTTCCGGGGCTACCGCGTTGGCGCCTTTATGACACACAATCTCAATTCTATGAGGCCGGGAGGGCAGGGCGATTGGCGCATTCATCGTGGAAATACATCCTTTGAGTTGGTGAGCGCCGGGCGCACGATTCGATCGAGGCTGAACAGCACGTTGCGGAGCGCTGCGACCGTGTGCACGGTGAAGTCGGGAATCTCGTCGGACGTCTCCGGCTCTGTACGACGGCGCTCGTTCCACTGAAAGAAGACCGAGAGCAGTCCCAGCCGGTTAGCCCCAACGATGTCTCGCTCTAGATTGTTGCCCACCATTGCGACGCGGTCGTGGGCATCGTCGGGAATGGACAGGGCGTCCAGGGCGATCCGGAAAATGCGCGGGTCAGGCTTGCTGACGCCGACGACCTCTGAGATTACGACGGCGGCGAAGAGATCCAGCAGATTGTGCTGGCGCAGGACGTTCGTGGGCGTATTGGGACGGCTGTCGGCAACGAGGGCCAGGGAAATGCCGTGGACGTGTAGATCACGCAGGAGCGCCACGATGTCAGGGACCAACTCGGCCTCCAGCGTCGTCTCCTCCGCATCCTTGACCTCGGTCTCCTCGATCATGATGGTGTCACCCAGGTCGAAGAAGACCGCCAGTAACCCGTGATCGGGTTGCGTCATACTATCGCCTTTCAGGTCCGTATGCACACGTGTGCAGACAGTGTACCGGTGACTGGCGAGGTGTCAAGTGATAAGGCGAGTGGTCGCCGGCCCGGCATTGCCCGCGACCTACCCGGTGCTATGATCGATCCTGAGATTAGTGACCAAGGAGACCGGAGATGCACAAGCGATTCCATCTGTCTGTGATTTTCCCTCTGGCTGTTCTGCTGCTGGTCACCACCGCATGTGCCGGCAACTCGGCGGGCCAACCGCAACCATCGGCGTCTCCGTCGCTATCGACTACGCCGACTCCAGCCCAAGGGGAACTCACGGTCACCGCCACACCGATGGTGCAAGCAGCCGGTGGAGGAAAGGTGGCGTACGTGCTCAACGGTGATCTGTGGGTGAAGGATCTGCCCGATGGGGCACCAGCTCGACTCACCGACAACGGACTGGCCTCGGCACCCCTCTGGTCACCCTCGGGCCGCTACGTGGCCTACCTGGAGGACATCGAGTTGAGGACCGTCGACACCGTCGCGGGAGACAATCTGGCGTGGGCCAGGCCGGTGGACGAGTTCGCCTGGGCCCCGAGCCGGGATCTCTTGGCCTACGTCATTGGTTCGGGCGTTCCCCGTATGATGATCGTCAACCCCGCGACGGCCCAGGAATACGCGGTGATTCCTCCGTCGCTCGGAGTCGAGGGACAGCTCGGTCGGATCGCGTGGCATCCGGACGGGGAGACGATCGCCTACGAATGGCGGCAGGGGACAAGTGACCAGGGGATATGGACCGTGCCTGCAACCGGCGGACCGACAACCGAGCTCTATAGCAGTGGGGTTCCGGAGAAGGGGGAGGCCCTGCCGGCAAGCTGGACGGCCGATGGAGGGTATCTTCTGTTCTGGCAGGGGGAAGTCGTGTCCGCCTCCGCGCTTGCCGACGGCGTGCCGCTCCATGCGCTGCCCGCTCAAGGAGGTGCGCCCATTGTGTTAGCGGACGCCGTGCTGTTCCACGAGGACTTTGTGGTCCCGGCACCTGCCAGCGCAGCCGGCCTGGTAGCAATTGTCGATGGGGGCGGACGCAACACTTGGGCGAACAAAGTACTTCGCGTTGAGGATGTCGACAGTGGCCAGGTCCCGCTCTCCAGCCCGGCGGGTCAGGCGGTCACGTCGCCCTCGTGGTCTCCCGACGGCATACAGCTCGCCTACGCGGCGGCGCCCGATGCCGGCGACATCGCCGGTGGTAATGCAGCCCGCGAGGCGCTGGATGGGCGCCGAATCTGGCTTGTCCGGGCAGACGCCCCCGGGGCGGTGCAACTTACCGACGACGCCGTCTTCCGCGACGAACATCCCACTTGGTCGCCCGATGGTAGTGCCCTGCTCTTCGCCCGGATGGACGCCCAAAGCCAGGTCTCCCTCTGGTGGCTCGACCTCTCAAGCGGCGTACCCGAGCGGGTCGTCGACCAAGTCGGCCCGCTCCCAGGGCCGGGAGAACCGTGGTTCGGTGACTACGGCTACATCGACTGGGCGCAGGTGTTCGACACCTGGGCAGCGCAGGCCGACCCGCTTCCCTGATCGTCGACTGACCGGGGGGGCACCCGAAGCCGGCTTTGCCCACCGACCCTGTTCCTCTGCGCTCGGGTCTCCGCGGCACAATGCGTCGGGTGGGCTGCTCTTGGGCTGTACCTCTCGATCGCCCCCGGATGCTCGTGCCGGTTGAGGGTGCTAGTCCTGGAGGGTGCGGTGACGGTGCCGTTGACAATGCTCTATATCTATGATATAAATAGTAAATAAAGGGCGCGACATCACCGCCTATGAGTCGTCAAGGCCATTCTGTGAAAGGAGGCGGCCATGGATATGCTTCAATGTGCACGCGAATCACAAGACCGGTGGGCGAGAACGTTCGTCGGCAAGCGAGAGCCGGTCCAGCTTGTGATCGCGCGGCGTCCCTTAGTAGACCTGCTCGACAGCTTGAGCTGCACAATCCTTTCCCTCTTGTCTGAGGGATCGCTCAACTCACGCGAGTGCGCATACGCTCTTTAGGAGGTCGCCGTACGTCGGCTCCCGTGAGGCTCGATGCTAAGCTTAGGCTGACATAGACGGGAGCCGGCATCAAAGAGGCGCTGGTATGGCGGAATCCTCCGACCAGCGCCTCTCTTCGTGCGTACCGAACCATCAACGTGGACGTTTCACCACGCAGCCGGTCATTCGCTTATTCTCTCTCGCAAGCGCCGCGCGGGATTCCCCACCATCACGCTATTCGGGGGAACGTCGTGCAGCACCACGCTTCCCATCCCGATGAGACTGCCCTTACCGATGCGGAGGTATTGACGGACGTTGCAGGCCTGACCGAGGTAGCATCCGGCTTCGACATAGACGAAGCCGGCAAGGCTCACGTTGGTGCAGACGGTGACATCGTTCTCGAGATGGTCGTCGTGGTTGATGACGGCTCCGCTCAGGGCAAAGACCCGATCACCGAGTTCCGCGTTGTGTCCCACGAAACAGCCGGGGTAGATCACGCATCCGGCGCCCATCTGCGCGGTGTGCGCCACGAATGCCGTGGGCGCTACGAGCGAGATGATGCGCTCGCGGGGGATGTCCGGTTGGCCACAGCCATACTCCATAGCAAACGACGCGCTGCCATAGTCTGCCAGTGCTGCGTAGGTTCCGAGCACCTCATAGCCGCTGCCCATCGACTCTCCCACTTGGCCGGCTTGTGCGTCAGGCACCAAGAACCCCAGCAGGCGCCAGGTAGGCTCTCGCTCGTTGATCTGGCGGACAATATCCGTCATCTCCTGCGCGTGGGGTCCCTGCACCAAGGATAATCAGATCACGCATCGCGTCCCCCTCGATTTCGCTACAGAGGCGATAGCATGACCTTTGTCACGCTGTTGGCCGGCAGCAAGACCTGGCATTCGTAGTCACTCAAAACGTAGGTGTCGCGCTGCTCCACCGGTATCAGCTCAAGATCAAGGGCGTTCCAGTGTCGCTCCTCGTCAATGCGGCAGACCGTCAATCGTCGAGGTCCAGGTGCCAGGCCGGAGACCTGCAGCGTCGCGACCTCGTCGTGGTTCACGTCGAGTCCGTGATTGACCGCCACGAGCGACAGCCCTTGGGGTCCCGTACCGGCGATGGCGCGGATGTTGCGGTTGTCCGAGTGTACCGCGATCGCCTCGTCGCCGAGGCGCGAGAGCATCTTGAAGACGAAATACTGCGGTCTCACGTCACCGTTGACGCCGAAGAGGCCGAAGCGGTGGGGGATCTCATTCCAGTGCCGGACCATTGCTGCAACACCGCGCTCCGAGAAGAATGGCGCGAAATCGCCGGGGTCACAAACCTGGTCCCAGAGGTGGTAGTAGAACGACTGGTCGAGGCCCGCGTCGCGCATCTCGATGATCGCAGCGGCGACGAGCGCCGCTCGCCGCGGGACGTAGGCATCGCCCTCGACGCTGACCGGAGGAAAGTCGCAACTCCATTCGGTCACCATTAGCTCGGGATGCAGCCCAGCTTCTTTCGCCAGCCTACGCGCAACGCGCGTGAGATACCCGTGGCGTCCCGGGTCGCTGTGGTAGAGGTGCCAGCTCAGAAAGTCGAGCCGTGTGCCGGTTCGTGCACAGCGTCTGAGCAGCCCGAGCAAAGGTTCAGCGTGCATCTCCGCCATCGCCGGGCCGCCCACTTTGGCTTGCGGAAAGGCTTCGAGCACCGCGCGCGCCGTGAACTCGTAGTATTCGGCATAGGCCGCCGGATCTTGTATCCGATAGGGCGAGCCACCGGCCTCTCCAATATCGGGCTCGTTCCCGATCTCCCAATGGGTCACGATCGGTTTCTCGACCGAGTAGCGCTGCACCAGCGCGCGAATGACCGTCTGCCATTCGCCTACGTCTGTGGGCCGCCAAAGGTCGTGGTCTATCGTGGGGTAGAGGGGGGGCGGTTTGATAGTGATGGCAGCGACGACCTTTGCTCCGATCCGTGCCAGCGCGTCCATATAGGGATCGAGGCGGGACCAGTCGAAGCGACCGTGATCCGGGTAGACTCGGAAGAACTCCTGGATGAAGATGCGAACCAGCCGAGGTCTGAGCGCTGCTGTCCCGCGGACTACACGATCGGGCAGCGGCAACGGGTTGATGCCGCCGTGCCCGATCGTGTGCCGCCAGAGTTCCAGCGGCCCGAGACGCTCCTGCGGCCTCACAGTGATATGAACCACGGTGCCTCCCGATATGCAGCTACTCGACCTGCGCGAGCGCCCAGTCGAGCGCGTCCTGTAGCATAGCTTGGGGCGGCTGGGCGATCAGGCCCTCGGCAATCAGTGTGTCAGCGGTCTTGCGTGCCGACGCGATGTCCGCCCCGGCCTGGACAAAGGCTTCGTCGTGGGTGATCTTGATCCGCGCGAGCCCTTCCTTCACGGCCTGCATTGCCACGTCCGCGGCCTCGGTGGGGAAGACGTCCGGCTCATCCATCCGCGCGATGATGTTCTCCGGGTCGATCCCGCGCCGTTCGGCAAAAGCGGCCAGCGATCTGGCGGCGGCGATTGCCATTCCGTCGGAGATGCCCCGCGCCCGCACCAACAGGGCACCCTTGAGAATACCGGGGAAGCCTACCGAGTTGTTGACCTGATTCGGGAAGTCGCCGCGTCCCGTAGCGACGATGGTGGCACCTGCTTCCTTTGCCTCGTAGGGATAGATCTCGGGCACGGGGTTGGCACAGGCGAAGACGATGGACTTCGACGCCATCAGGCTCACCGACCCGGGCTTCACGACGCCCGGACCAGGGCGTGACGCCGCGATGAGGACGTCGGCGCCGGTCATCGCAGTGTCGAAGTCATCGATGTGACCGGGGTTGGTCTGTTGGCATAGCTCCCACTTGCGGTAGAACCTGGGATCGGCCTCGATGTCGGCCCGTCCTGTGTGGAGCCCGCCTTTTGAGTCGAAGACCACCATCCGGTCGGGATTTCCCCCGGCGGCGATGATGATCCGGACGATCGTCGTATTCGACGCGCCCGCTCCCAAGAAGACCATCTTCGCCTCGGAGATCGGTTTGTCCACCAACTTCAGCGCGTTGATCAGTCCGGCGAGCGTGACGCAGGCGGTGCCCTGGGCGTCGTCGTGCCAGACCGGTATGTCACACGTCTCGCGCAGCGTGTCGAGTACCTGGAAGCAGTTGGGCTGTGAGATGTCCTCCAGGTTGATCGCACCGAAGCTCGGCTGTACCATGCGGACGAAGTCGATGATCTTCTCCGCGGAGTGCGCACCGGTCACGTCGCGGCTGTCGATGCACAGCGCGGTCGCATCGATGCCCCCGAGGATCTTCATCAGGAAGGCCTTGCCCTCCATCACACCGAGGCCACCGGGCGGCGTCACGTCGCCGTCGCCCAGAACGCGGGTGGAGTCGCTGACGATGGCGACGAGGTTCCCGCGATTTGAGAGCTCGTAGGAGCTATCGTTGTCGTCGCGGATCGTCGTCGAGATCGCGGAGACGCCCGGCGTGTACCAGACGTTGAACCAGTTGAAGCCGAAGACCCCGGCCTTGGGCACCGTCTGCATCTTTCCACGGTAGAGGCGGTGTGCTTTCTCGGACAGGCGCTTGAGGAAGAGCGTCTTCACCCGCGCGGTCTGCTCCGGGTCGAGCCTGCCGGCCAGGATCTGGTCAAGATTGTCCAATGTGAGATGGATCGATTCAGTCATTATTCTTGTCTTTCTCCAATAACCAGTGTCGTACCAGATTCGCAAACCGCTCCAGGTCACCCAGTTGCTGGAGATTGCGGTAGACCTCGTCCCAATTCAACTGAACGTATTCGTGCACGAGGATGTTGCGGAACCCGCGATGGGCGCCAACTCCCTGGCGAATTCGGGCGGCAGCACGCCGAGCTGTCCTATGCGCATTATGGCATCGTGGTAATCTGTCGGCTTTTCCGCCCCCTCGAGGGCGATAATCCGATGGCAGATGTCGATGCAGCATTGTGCCGCGATCTCCAGGTTGCGCTCGACGATGTCGCGCAGGTATGGGTCTTGGTCGAATATCGTGCGAGGCTCAGTCTGGATTGGGCGCAATCTTGCCAAGCGTTCGTCGAGTTCGTCCAAGCGCCTCTCGATACCGTTGAACTCTCTTTCCATAGTCGGCCCCCTTCAGGATCTCTTGGCGCTGGGCGCGTAGCACGGGTAGGTAGTCGCCATAGCGCCCCATCACGTAAGCCTCATACTCCACGCGGGCTGCAGTGTCGCGCTCGTAGAGCACCTTCCCCTGCGCGATGATGGCGTAAGCGAGTTCCACCGGTGCACTTCTCAACAACACCACGTCGATTCGCTCTGTCTCAAGCTGCGCCATCATCGCGGATGCGAATTCCGCTTTGACCTGCCTGCCATCGGCCTCACGGTCGACCAACAGGCCAAAGTCGTAGTCGCTCATCGGGCCCAGGCGATCGGCTACGGCTCCATCTACCCGTGATCCGAATAGGTAGACCAGGACGATTGGGTCGCTGCCGGTGATCAGTGCCCTCACGTGATCTGCCAGTACGTGTTGATCCATAGCGCGATATTACCATAGAGCGGTCCCTCAACAACCGGTTCAGCCGGCAGTCCCGGCTTCTTGCGGGAATGCAGGGAACTTCGTACACTTGCGGAAGGCCCCATACAATCCCAAGGTTCGGAGGTGGTGATGGCGTGCAACGTGAAGTTCTCGATGGCTATCCGGCCCGAAGCAGACGAAGAAGAGCTGAAGTTCGCGGCGCAGCTTGGCGTTCCGTGCGTCTACACCTGGGTGCGACCCGAGCAGCGGAGCTACGAGTTCCTTTCGAGACTGCGGGAGAAGGTCGAGGGTGCAGGGCTCGAACTCTATATGACCGGCAATATGGACGTCGGCAAGTCGGACAAGATTCACCTGGGTCTGCCCGGACGCGATGCCGTGATCGCGCAGTTCCAGGACTTCGTTCGGAACCTGGGACGCGCGGGTATCCGGTATACGACGTTCACGTGGGAGCCGGACCAGGTGTGGAGCTCGCAGCCCCGTGCGACGCGCGGCGGGGCACAGGCCCGCTACGTCGACCTGGCGGAGATGAAGCAGCGACCCCTCACCCACGGTCGGGTCTACACCAAGGATGAGATCTGGGAGAGCTTCGAGTACTTCATCCAGCGGATGATCCCGGTGTGTGAGGAGGCTGACGTCAGGCTGGCCCTCCATCCGAACGATCCACCGACCGACGCCCTCGGCGGCATTCCCTGCCTCATCCAGGACTGGGCATCCTATGATCGTGCCTTCGCCATCGCCGACAGTCCTTACCTGGGAATGGAGTTCTGCGTCGGATGCTGGCTTGAGGGCGGCGAGCGGTTCGGCAACGTGCTGGATGGCATCCGGCACTTCCACGAGATGGACAAGGTTTTCATCGTCCACTTCCGCAACGTGACGTCGCCGCTGCCGGTCTTCAACGAGACCTTCCTCGACAACGGCTACATGGATATGTACCAGGTGATGAGAACCTTCTGTGAGGTGGGCTATGCCGGATCCATGACGCTGGATCATACCCCACGGTTTGTCGGAGACTATGCCAAGGGCAGCGGCACGGCGTACGCCATCGGCTATATGCGGGCGCTGATGGAGCGCGCCGAGGCGGAGTTAAGCCAGGGCTTGCCGCGTCGCGGTTCCTGACTTCCCGGTGACGCCTGAAGGGCTTGTGTGACCAGTACTGCCGGCGGGGGTCAGCGCGCTAGCGCTCTATGCATCTTGACGTGCGGCGACTTGCATGCTAATATAATAGAAGGTCGTTTGCCAAACTGGAAACCCGGCGCCACTGTCGTCAGGGCCAACCTGGGGAGCGTTGCCTGGCTGGTGAAACGACCAAACGATCAGGGCATCCCAAGTCACATGGCTCGATAACCAACAGTCCCGACCCAATCCCTGCTATCGGGACAACTGTGTGCAAAGGAGGTGAAGATACCCAAAGACATTTGAGAAAGCCACACTCTTGCTTCTTGTTGTATTAGAACAATCAAGGAGGGTTGCGACAATGCGCAAGGTAGTGACGAATCTTATGATGGTGTTGGCTCTGTTGCTGGGGCTGTCACCTGCGTTGGCTCAGGGAGCAGCGGTCGCCGCAGCTACCGAGCCTCCCGCACCATCGGCGATGCCGCCAGGACCTCTGGCGCCAGGTAACCATCGGGTGCCTGGGGATCTCCAGATGGTGCCCGATGACATCTTGGCGCTCTTCGAAAATGGGATGACGGCCGACGAGTTTGTGCAGATGGCAGGGTACGTGCCGCGGGCGATTGAGGGGATGGTGAGCGGCAGCGCATTGATGATCGTCGAGCTGGATGGTGATCCTCTCTCCGTCTACTATGCGGCACAGCAATCCGCGGGACGGGCTCCCACGCGAGCCGGCCTGCAGTCCTATCGCTCGAGCCTTCAGGCTGCACAGGCAGCACTGACACCTCAGTTGACCAAGCTTGGTGCTCAGGTCATCTCCAACTACACGGCAGCCTACAACGGTATCCAGGTGTTGGTACCGCTGAAGTCCCTCAACCAGCTACGGGCACTGCCGGGCGTCAAGGCAATCCACCGGGCGCCCATCCACCAGCCTGAATTGGCGACGAGCGTGCCTTTGATCCGCGCGCCGGAGGTCTGGAATGACCTTGGCTATGATGGAACCGGCGTCACTATCGCCGTTATCGACACCGGCATCGATTACACTCACGCCGTCTTTGGTGGTCCCGGCACTCCTATGGCCTATAGCCTCAACAACCCGGACATCATCGAGTCGGGCACTTTCCCCACGGCCAAGGTCGTAGGAGGCTATGACTTCGCCGGAACGAACTACGACGCCGGTGCTACCGATGGGTCGGAGATTCCGGTTCCCGATCCGGATCCTCTGGATGAGTACGGCCACGGCACCCACGTTGCCTCGATCGCCGCGGGCATCGCCGCAGGAGAGGTGATGACGGGTGTCGCGCCCGGCGCCAGCCTGATCGCCCTCAAGGTCTTTGGTGCGGAGGGCAGCACGTCGCTGACCGTGGACGCACTTGACTGGGCCACGCTCCAGTATCTCTTTACGGGGGCGCCGCAGGTGATCAACATGTCCCTGGGGTCCGACTTCGGCCCGGGCAACTTGGGTGAGCCTGACGTGATCGCCTCCAACAACGCCTCCGCCGTCGGCATCACCGTGGTGGCCTCCGCGGGCAACGCAGGCGACAGCTCGTATATCGTGGGGTCGCCTTCGACCGCAGACGCGGTCATCTCCGTGGCGTCATCGGAGGACGGCTCCTCCCGCGTGGATGGCTTCGTCGTGGACGCGCCTGTCTCCATCGCCGGTGTGAAGCCTGGTGCTGAGTCCGTCTTATATGACTGGAACTCTCCCGATCTTCCGATCACGGGGCAGTTGGTTTTCCCGACGGTTGGTGCAGATCCCACCAAGAATCAGCAGACCGGCTGCTATCCCTTCGATGCTACCAACCAGGCGCTAATCGATGGTAAGGTCGTGCTGCTGGACTGGACCGAGCCGTCGTGCGGTGGCTCTATCGCCCGGACGGGTAATGCGGTTGCGGCAGGCGCGATCGGCGTGTTGATCGCGGATAACGACGATGTGTTCGATCTCTACATCTCCGGGAGCAACGTCGTGCCCGCCTACAGCATTCCAAAGCCCATCGGCGACGTGTTGTCGAGCACGGTGGCCTCTGAGGTCGTGACGGTCACGCTGACGAATGCATACCAGGGTGCCGTAGTCTATAGTGAGCCCAGCTCCGTGGACATCATCTCCAGCTTCTCGTCTCGCGGGCCTCGCGGGACCGACTCTATGCTGAAGCCCGAGATCACGGCGCCGGGTGGCAGCATCTTCGCGGCGGCTATGGGAACGGGCACCAAGGGTGTCAGCTTCAACGGTACGTCGATGGCATCGCCTCACGTAGCCGGTGTGGCGGCCCTGATGGTGGATGCCCACCCCATTACTCGCCTGAAGAGATCAAAGCCGCGATGATGAATACCGCGGTTGATCTCAAGGATGGAAGCCCGATCCCGCGCAGCGGTGCGGGACGCGTGGATGCCTATCGTGCCGCGGACACAGGCGTCCTCGCGATCGGAGACGAGGATCTGGTCAGCCTGAGCTACGGTGTGCTCTACACCAACACCGCCGGCGTCGTGGCTACCAAGCAAGTGAGCGTGGAGAACAAGAGCGGGACCCCGCAGGTCTACAACACGGATTGGGCGTTCCAGACCGGATCCATGACCCAGACGGCAGGCGCCGACCTGATGGTCGAGCCGGCCCAGGTCACGATTCCTGCCGGGGACACCAGCGTCGTCACCGTGACGCTGGCGTTCACGCCCTCGGAGATGATGTCGGACTTCGGCGGGCTTGAGGAGTACTACGGGTTCGTGACGCTGACGCCCGACGGGGGCATGATTACCGACGCGCTTCGCGTGCCCTTCTACTTCCTGCCGCGACCCTATGCGAAGCTCACGGTCGACGCTGACACCACGATCGTCAACCCGTTGACCGACGTGGCCACGATCACGATGACGCACTCGGGCCCGATCTCGTCGAGTACCTGGATCTACCCCGCACTGACGTGGAACGCGATGCCGGACCCGACGATCGGTGCTCCAGCGGATGTGCGCGGCTTCGGGCTCGACTATGGAGGGTCTAGCCCCTATGGCGACATCATCGCGGTTGCCATCGACACCTGGGGGCCCTGGCACGATCCACAGCCCTACTTTGCCGAGTTCGATCTGAACCTGGACGTCGATCAGGATGGCACCGACGACTATTTGGACTTCAACTTCAACTACGGCTGGGCCCTGGGAGGGGACAGCACCAACGACTGGGTGGTGATCCAGGTGGATCTTGCCACGGGCATGCTATATCTGGCCAGCCCCTACGGGATCTACACCGACTTCAACGCCTCGTTCATGGAGTGGTACCTGCCGGCGGCCTGGCAGGATCTCGGCCCGAGCGACTCTGACTTCGGCTACCAGCTTGTGAGTTTCGACTACTTCGCAAATGAGCAGGCCGGCACGCCCGGTCAGTTTAACTACCGGCACCCGCCTTTCGCGTGGATGACCTCCGGTGATCCTGGTCCGGCCATGCCATTCGCTTCTGGACTGGTCGGGATCTACGACCTGTCGGGGTATCTCTACAGCCAGCCCAAGGGCGTGATGCTGGTCGACTACGCCGGTGATCCTCGGAACATGGACGGCGCGCAGGCGTACTTCGTGCCGCTAGCCTTGGGCGCCTCGTATCTCGAGGCAGGTCACCTCGCGCCGTTCGCGATGGATCCGGGCACCGCGGTCACGGTCACGGTCAGTGGGCTGCCGGTTCTGACAGACTTTGCCTACGGTGATTCGACCGGCTATATGCCGCTGCCGCCTGGCAGCTATATGGCGGCTATCTATCCAGGTTCCAGCTTGACACCCGCGATCACGGGGACGGTTAACCTCGAGCTGGGCAAGTTCTACACCGCCATCGCCACCGGCGATGGTGTGAACCAGGATCTCAGCATCGTCGCGCTGGAGGATGACCTCGCGACGCCGCCCTCCGGGCAGTTCAAACTGCGCCTCGGTAACCTGGCGCCGTTTGCCTCGGGGTCTGACGCCATGGTGGATGTCCGGATGCAGGATGGCACACCCATCCTGGAGAACGTTGACTATGGCGACGTCTCAAGCTTCATGGCGATGGACGCCGGCACGGTCGACCTGAAGATCACGACGCCCGGTGGCGCTGAGACGCTCATCGATCCACTGCCCGTCACGTTCGCAGATGGCGCCATCGTCTCTGTGTTCGCGACTGGCGATGACATGAATCAGCCTCTCGGCGTCTTCGGCTGGCCCGCCGGTGTGCCGGGCTCTTTCCTGCCGCTCAAGGTCTACATGATCTACATGCCGCTGATCGCCAAGGCAGCACCCTAGCATCGAACGTCCTCGGCAGTCTGAGCAAGCTTCACGTGGGGCCAACGGGAGTAACCCGTTGGCCCCACTGTCATTATTTGCCATTGTGCAGCACCGGCGTAAGCTACGTTAGTCAGAACATCTACGTGCGGAGGCGCCAACGATGCCGGATCCTTTCTCTACGCTTGCCCTGACACCCCCGATGGGGTGGAACAGTTGGAACACGTTCGGCGGCAGGATCAATGAAGCAGTCGTTCTTGAGACTGCGGACGCGATGGTCGAAGAGGGCCTCAAGGACGCGGGTTACGAGTACGTCGTGATCGACGATCTCTGGGAGGCGGACGCCCGCGTGGACGGGCGGTTGACCTGGGACCCTGACATCTTCCCCAAGGGGATACCTACCCTGGCAGATGCCATTCACCGCAAAGGGCTCAAGTTCGGGATCTATTCCTGCGCGGGCAGCCACACGTGCGCCGGCAAGCCCGCCAGTTACGGATACGAGGAAGTCGATGCCCAGACGTTCGCCGAATGGGGCGTGGATTTCCTCAAGTATGACTACTGCTACGCGCCCGCGGGCGTCGACGGCCCGATGCTCTACCGCCGGATGGGTCAGGCGCTGCGCGCTACGGGTCGCCCCATCCTCTTCAGCATCTGTGAGTGGGGCACCCATAAACCATGGGAATGGGGCGCAAGCACAGGCGGCCATATGTGGCGCACGACCGGCGACATCAACGACTCCTGGGAATCGATCCTGCGGATCGGCTTCGAGCAGCAGGTTGGTCTGGAGGCGTACGCAGGTCCGGGGCGCTGGAACGATCCGGACATGCTTGTAGTCGGTATGTACGGGAAGGGAAACGCCGCCCGCGGCGGGTGTACGGACGCCGAGTACCGCAGCCACTTCAGTCTGTGGTGTCTGTTGGCTTCCCCGTTGATGATCGGCTGTGATGTGCGCGCGATGAGCCCTGTGACGAAGTCGATCTTGCTCAATCCCGAGCTCATCGCGGTGAATCAGGATCCCCTGGGACGCCAGGGATACCAGGTAGGGCGCGTGCCGTGGGCAGCCGACATTGCTGTGACCTGGGCGAAGCCCTTGCAGGATGGCTCGGTGGCTGTTGGGCTGTTTAACCTGGGCGAGCGTGACGACCGCCGCATTGCCGTCGCGTGGGAGACGCTCGGTCTCCACGACCGCAGGCCCTGCCGCGTTCGCGACCTCTGGACGCACGAGGATCTTGGCGTCTTCACCAGCAGCTTCACTGCGTACGTCGACCGCCACGACGTGGCAGTACTGCGCATTAGTCCAATGGCGGCACCTAACGAGTGACGGGTGGCGACCAGGTGTGGCTCTGCCGGGTCTACTCATTTCCTGGCCCTGTCGGTTTGAGAACAGTAAGCGATTAGCACGGAGGTCTTTCGATGCAGCACGCTCTTCCCTTCCGCCAGATCCATCTCGACTTCCACACCAGTGAGGCAATCGACGGCGTGGGAGCCGACTTCGACCCCGAGGTCTTCGCCGAGACGTTAGCGCGGGCGCACGTGAACTCCATCAACATGTTCGCGCTGGGGCATCACGGCTGGCTGTACTACGATTCGGAGCGATTTCCCGAGTATCGCCATCCACATCTGACGCGGGACCTGCTCACGGAGCAGATCGAGGCGTGCCACGCGCGTGGAATCGCGACACCGATCTACGTGTCGGTGCAGACCAACGAGCACCTCGCGCAGTTGCATCCCGAGTGGCGCGTGATGGACGCCAAGGGGCGGCTCGTCGGCCCTGAACCCTACGAGGACGGCTTCTGGCATCTGCTGTGTCTCAACACGCCCTATGTCGACCACTTCAAGGCTATCGTCGACGATGTCATGGCTAGTCTGCCCGTGGACGGGTTCTGGTTCGACATCGTCGATGCGCGAGACTGCTCGTGCCACTACTGCCGGGAGGGTATGCTTGCCCAGGGGCTGGAGCCCTCGAAGCTGGAGGACCGGATGACCTACGCGCGGCAGGTGCTCCACACCTTTGTGCGCGAACTGAGCGCCCACGTGCACGCGCAGCATCCTGATGCGCTGGTCTTCTTCAACGCCGGACACGTCGGCCCGCGCCATCGTGAGATGCTTGACGCTTTCACGCACCTGGAGCTGGAATCGCTGCCCAGCGGCGGGTGGGGCTATCTCCACTTCCCGATCACGGCGCGCTACACCCGGACGCTCGGTATGGAATTCCTGGGAATGACGGGTAAGTTCCATACGTCGTGGGGTGACTTTCATTCGTACAAGAACCCGGCGGCGCTGGCGTTCGAGTGCTATCATATGCTGGCGCTCAACGCCAAGGTCTGCGTGGGCGACCAACTCCACCCCCGTGGCGGGCTCGATCCCTACACCTACGACTTGATCGCCCCCGTCTATGCACAGGTCGAGGCTAAGGAGCCCTGGTGCGTTGGGGCGGAGCAGGTAGCCGAGATAGGCGTCCTGACGCCCGAGGCCTTCGACCCCGGCCTCAATCGGAGCCAGATCGACTTCAAGCCGATGATGGGTGCTGTGCGGATGCTGCAGGAGGGCAAGCACCAGTTCGATGTCATCGATGCGCAAGGCGATTTCGGTCGCTATCGCGTGCTCGTGCTTCCAGACAAGGTGCCCGTGGAGAGCGAGTTGGGTACGAAGCTACAGGCCTATCTTGCCGGCGGCGGTGCGATCATCGCCTCCTTCGCGTCGGGGATGAACGGAGGGCAGACGGCATTCAGCTTCGATAGCCTGGGTGTGCGGCTCGTGGGGGAGGGCCCTCGCGACCCGAGCGGGGCGCTCGTGCGGGGCCGGGAGTATGCCGCACACAACTATGCCGAGTACGTTATGCCCCGAGAGGCCGTGGGCATGGGCCTGCCGCCCACCGAGCACGTGATGACGATGCGCGGTATGCTGATCGAGGCCAAGCCCGGCACCGAGGTGTTGGCCGACGTGGTGGCGTCCTACTTCGATCGCACCTACAAGCACTTCTGCTCACACCGGCAGGCCCCCTCGTCGGGCCGTATCTCGCACCCGGCGGTCGTTCAGTCGGGCAGCGTCATCTATTTCAGCCACCCCATCTTCAGCCAATATCAAACCAAGGCGCCGAGGTGGTGCAAGCAGCTGTTCCTCAACGCGCTGGAGCGTCTGCTGCCTGACCCGGTGGTCACCGTAGAGGCCCCCACGGCGACGATCGCCGCGCTCAACCGCCAACCGGACCAGGGCCGGCTTGTGCTGCATCTGCTGCACTACGTGCCGGAACGGCGTGGGGAGGCCTTCGACGTCATCGAGGACGTCGTGCCGCTCTATGGCGTTCAGGTTTCCATCAAGACGGATGCGCCGGTGACCAGGGTCGCCCTCGTACCGCAGACCGAGGCCATCGACTTCGATCAGCGCGACGGTCGCGTCAGCTTCACGGTGCCGAAGGTGGAAGGGCACCAGATGGTGGAGATGGTGATTGACGATTGACGCGTGATCAGAAACCAGTGACGAGCGAGGAGGTCTTCAATGCGACCGAGACGGATTGCACGTAGGATTAACCGTGGATTGGAGCGCGGACGGCTGGCCGGAATGCGGATGCGCCGCGGGCTGTGGCGGCTGCGGCGCGTGCCACCCAGGAGACCCTTAGTGGGTCCACCGCTCCGCCCACGACGCCGTGGCTGCCTGTGGCCATTCTGAATCACGGATTCAGACATTCTCAAGGAGTTCGTATGGCGCCTTACATTGACGCACAGTTCGCGCCCGACTACCGGCACATGGTGGATGTGGCTTACAATCGGCGGCCCGAGCGGCTGCCGGTCTATGAGCATCTGATCAATGTCGAGTTCATGGAGAAGGCCACGGATACGCAGTTCGGGGCTCTGGCGGGCGGTGACGACGCCGACCTGACGGAGTTCTTCAGGCATTACTGCGAGTTCTACCGTGGGATGACCTACGACACGGTCTCATACGAGGTCTGCATCACCGAGATCCTGCCCGGCGGCGGCGCATTGCTCGGCGAGCATCCCGGACCGATCCAGAACCGGACGGATTTCGACCGCTATCCGTGGGGCGAGCTTCCCAAGCTATTCTGGGCCGCCGCGGAGCGCCGGTTTGCGGCGTTGGACGCAGCGATGCCGCCGGGGATGAGGGCGTTGGGCGGGGTGGGCAACGGCATCTTCGAGATCAGCGAGGATCTGGTGGGCTATGAGTACCTGGCGTACATGTCGCTCGACGACCCGGAGCTGTACGCCGACCTCTATCGCAAGATTGGCGATTTGATGGTCACGATCTGGCGGCGGTTCCTGGAGCGGTATACCGATCTCTTCGCCGTGTGCCGTGCGGGCGACGATCAGGGGTATAAGGTGAGCACATTGGTCGCGCCACGCGTTATTCGCACCCACATGGTGCCGCAATATCGCAGGGTGATCGACCTCGTCCACACTGCCGGGCGCCCCTTCCTCTGGCACTCTTGCGGCAACATTCTCAGCATCATGGACGATATGATCGATGCTGGGATCGACGCCAAGCACTCGAATGAGGACGTGATCGCGCCTTTCGGCACCTGGATCGAGCGCTTTGGCGATAGGATTGCCCTCGTCGGCGGGGTCGACGTCGACATCCTCTGCCGTGAGGCGCCCGACAGGATCTTCGAGCGCGTCGTCGAGATGGGGCGACGCTTCCGCCGTCAGGCGAAGGGCTATGCCCTCGGCTCAGGAAATTCGATTCCGGATTACGTTCCGGTCGAGGGGTACCTGGCTATGATCGAGGCCGCCCAGGCACTCCGTGCCGAGGAGGCAGGGGGTGGGGCCTGATGGCGACTGAACGACAGCAATCGCTCAGCGGCGCCGAACGCATCGCGATGCTGCGCGAGCGCGTGATGGTCTCCAAGAACGCCGGCGACCTGACGAGGATACGCGACACCTCCGTCGTCGATGCGGCATCTCTGCGAGCGTCTGAGCAAGAGCCATCGTGGACGATACGTCGCGGCTTGATCACACACGACCGCTTGGCTGCGATGCGCTTCGCCTTCGACGCGCTCGAGTTCTTCGTCGGACGTCTGTGCGCGCCGGAGTGCCCGGCGGGCGATGTCGAGGCAGCGCGGGCGTACCTGGCCACCTATGAGCTCGATTTTCCCGGCCAGACGGGACATTGCGAGCTGGATCTGGATCCGCTGATGCGGCTGGGGATCGACGGATTGGCGGCGGAGATCGAGGGATACCTGGTCGGCGACCTTCCGGGTGGCGCGCGGCGGACGACGTTAACGCTACCCGGAAGGCTCTCGCATCGCGCGTTCCTCCTGGCCCTGCAGGGCCTCACGGCGATGATCGAGGCCGCGGCTGGGACGGTCGAGGCCGCCATCGCGGGGGCTGACCCTGCTCGCCATGCAGAGCTCCGTTCGCTCGCATCATCGTGCCGCCGCATTGCCCACGAGCCACCCACCTCGTTCTTCGAGGCCATCCAGCTCCTGTGGTTCGTGCTCATCGGTGTCATGAATGCCGATCGCGCCTGGCTGGTGGTGCCGGGTCACCTCGACCGCACCCTGCAGCCCTTCTATGAGGTGGACGTCGCCCAGGGGCGGCTGACGCGCGACGAGGCGCTGCACCTGATCGAGCAGCTCTATATCTACGTCAACGCCTATGTCCCGGACGGGCTGGCGATGTCGGTCATGGTCGGGGGGCGTGATAGGTTTGGGAATGACGTCACTAACGACCTCTCATATCTCTGCCTGGAGGCAATCCGCAGCACTCATATGATCTATCCGACCGTGGGTGTGTGCTGGCATGAGGGTACACCCGAGACTTTGGTCGATCTCACGGTGGACCTGATGGGTCATGGTTACCCGACCCCCGCCTTCTTCGGTGACGCGACCATCCAGCAGGGCCTGGCCGCACTGGCGGTGCCCAAGGCCGAGGCGTGCAGGTACATCAACTCCACCTGCGTGGAGATCACACCATCCGGTGCAAGCAACGTCTGGGTGGCCTCTCCCTACTACAACACCTGTGGCCTGCTCCTCGACGAGATTGCCGGCCAGGTGGACGCGCCGCACGCCACCTTCGATGACTTCGTTGCCGCGTACCGGCGGCGGTTGGGAGCCGCGATTGCCGATGGCGTTGCTGCACAGAACGCCGCCCGATTGGAGCGCCAGCGGGCAATGCGCAGACCCCTTCAGAGCGTCTTCACGCGGGACTGCGTCGCGGAGGGGCGGGATATCGAGGACGGTGGTGCGCAGTATAACTGGGTTGAGTGCTCTTTCATCGGCCTCGCCAACCTCGCCGATGCGTTGTACGTCATCCGCGAGGAGGTCTATCGCCGGCACCGCCTGACCCTGGCGCAACTAAAGGCGATCCTCGATGCTGACTTCGAGGGACTCGAGGCCACGCGCCAGCGCTTCCTCAACGGATATCCGAAGTACGGACAGGGCAACGATGACGTCGACGCGCTGTTGGGCGACGCGATTCGCTTCGTGAGCGACACTTGCGCGGGGTTCTCCGTCGCGCCGGACGACAGCGCCTACGTCCCCGGTGCTTTTGCCTGGGTGATGCACGAGCAATTGGGCCGCGAGACCGGGGCAACGCCCGATGGGCGCCGCGCCGGCTTTCCCTTCGCCGACGGCTGCGGCCCGGCACAGGGACGCGAGACCTGCGGGCCTACGGCAGCCGTGCTCTCGGTGACCGGCTGGGACCACAGCCGCATGATCGGCGGGCTGGCGTATAACCTCAAGTTCAACAGTTCGCTCTTCCGGTCGGATGAGGGCTTCATGGGGCTCAAGGCCCTGATCCTCACCTTCCTGCGTCGGGGTGGCTTCGAGGTCCAGGTGAACGTCGTCGACGGCGAGACGCTCAAGGCCGCGCGGGCCAACCCTGAGCCGTACCGGGATCTGATCGTCCGCATCGGCGGTTACGCGGACTACTTCACCCGCCTCTCGCCCGAGATGCAGGATGAGTTGATCCTGCGGACGGAGTTCGAGGCGTTCTAGGAGACTCCATGGTCGACAAGCTTGCTCTATTCGGCGGCACGCAGGCCGTCACCCTGCCGGTGGACGATGCCTGGCCCAAGATCGGTCAGGCGGCGATTGATGCGGTGGTGGCGCTGATGCGCGAGGGCCGGATCTCTATCGGCGATGGCTCGGGCCCGATCGGTGAGCTGGAGGCGGCCTTTGCGGCCTATACGGGCGCCGAGTTCGCTTTGATGCACAACAGCGGGACGGCAGCGCTCCACGCGGCGTACTACGGTGTGGGGGTCGGGCCGGGCGACGAGGTGTTGGTTCCTTCCTACACGTGGCACGCCACCGCGGGTGCGGTCGTCATGGCGAACGCCGTTCCGATCTTCTGCGAGAGCGACCCAATGACGCTCAACGTGGATGTCGAGGACGCCGCCCGGCGGATCACGCCCCGCACCAAAGCCATCGCCGTGGTGCATATGTGGGGCAACGTGGCCGACATGGATGCCGTGATGGCATTGGCTCGGGCACACGACCTGGCCGTCGTCGAGGACTGCTCCCACGCCCACGGGGCGACCTGGCACGGCCAGCACGTGGGCACCATCGGTGACGTTGGCGCGTTCAGCCTGCAGGGCAGCAAGGTCCTGGTGGCGGGCGAGGGTGGGATGTTGATCACAGACCGGGCCGATGTCTACGATCGCGCGCTCGTGCTGGGTAGCCACGGGCGGATTCAACTTGACGCTCACGATGAAGCTTTGCGCGAGCTGACGACGGGCCTGGGCTTCAAGTATCGGCCACATCCGCTGGGGGCTGCGATTGCACTGGAGCAGTTCAAGCGTCTGGATGATTTCAACGCCGGCCGCCGCGACAACTATGACTATCTGATGGCCGGTTTTCAGGATCTGCCCGCGATCCGCGTCACCGAGACACCGGAAGGGGGCACGCGGGGTGGCTACTACGGCACACGGATCCTCTACGACAGTGCCAAGCTCGTCGACATATCGCGCGGCGTAGTGCTCAAGGCATTACAGGCAGAGGGTGTGCCCTGCGACGTCGAGCGCTATCCACTGCTGCACCTGACGCCTTACTATCGGAACCGCCAGCGGGCCTACGATGGCTACCTGGCGCCCATGGTCAGTTCTGAATATGCGTCCGAGCCCTATGCTCTGGGCGACCTGCCCGTGAGTGAGGCTTTCCACCCGCAGTTGGTCGCGCTGCCGGTCCTCACCGAACCACAGTTCCCGCTGCTGGATCAGATCATCGATGCGTTCCATAAGGTGATGTCGGGGGTCAACGTCGAGGAGCTGAAGGATGCGGAGGAACGTGGAGACCCAGCCCTCCGGGACTGAGTGGTTCGACGCAGAGTGTTGCCTCGGGCCTACCCGCGTGCATACGCCGGGCGCGCCCAGCACCGCCGAGGAGCTGTCGGTGGTGCTGCGCGACAACAATATCGGTCGCGCGCTCGTCTACCACGCTGACGCCGTGGGGTACGATCCTGTCGTGGGCAACCGGGAGCTTCTGGAGGAGATCTCCGGCCATCCCGAGTTCGAGCCCTGCTGGGTGCTGCTTCCCCACGATACCGGCGAGTTCCCGGCTCCTGATGCGGCAGTCGGCGAGATGCTGGCCTCGGGCGTGCGGGCAGCCCGCGTCTTTCCGGTGGACTTCCGCTTCGCTTTCAGGCTATGGAATCTGGCGCCGCTGATCGAACGGTTGGCAGCGTACCGGGTCCCGCTCTGGGTCGACTTCGGACACGAGGGCTGGAGCGAGCTGACGATCGACTTTGGGGGCATCCACGAGGTGTGTGAGGCATTTCCGGAGCTGCCCATCGTCCTGGTCCGGCCCAACATCGGCAGCGACCGCCGGCTCTTCGCGCTGTTGCGCCAGCACGCAAACCTGCACATCGAGACGTCGTACTATACGGTCCATCGCGGCATCGAGCTGGTCTGCGAGACCTTTGGGCCTGAGCGCGTCCTCTTCGGCACCGGGCTGCCCCACCGTGCGCCGGGTCCCCCGATCACGGCGTTGACCTACAGCCTGATCGACGAGGATGCGCGTGCGCTGGTGGCAGGCGGGAATCTCAGCCGTCTGCTTGCCGGCGCGGGGCGGCTGAACGATGGCTAGCGTGCGAAGGGACGAGTTGCTCCTGACTTCGGATCCTGGCTCTCGCGATCTGGCTCTTGCGGAGATCCTTGATGCGGCTCCCGGCTCGCAGCTACGGCGCTGGCTGGTATCTGATGTAGGGTGGGTCGCACTGGGCGACAGTTGGGCGGCATTGGCAGGGCAGCTTCGGGCACAGCCACCCATTTTCTGCCGGCACATCTGTCCTGTCCAGGTAACGGTGCCACTGATGCAGAACGACGACGACCTGGAGCTTCTGGCGGCAGTTGCGGACGAATTCGTGGATGATCTGAGCGGCCCGGAGCCCTTCTCGGTTCAGACCCGGACCCTGGGCGGTGGGTGGCCCTACGGACCGTATGACGTAAACACCCGGCTGGCAGCGGTGCTCGCGCGGAGTGGTGCGCGCTTGGATGTGCGGGAGCCGGTGGAGGTGTTGTCCGTCGTTCTTGCATCGGATCGGGGCTTCCTGGGCCTCTCTCGTGCCGAAGACAACCTGAGCGGTTGGGCAGGGGGCGCACGACGCTTTAGACGTGAGCCCGGGCAGATCAGCCGGGCGGAGTTCAAGCTGCTGGAGGCGATGGAGGTCTTTCGCCTCGACCCCTCGGGGGCGCGGACGGCGCTCGATCTCGGTGCGGCGCCTGGCGGATGGACCCGGGTCCTGCGCCGGCAGAATGTCCGCGTGGTCGCGGTGGATCCGGCGGATCTCGCTCCGGCCCTGCGCGGCGACGCCGGTCTTCAGCACGTCAGAGCGTTGGCGCAGGTCTATCTGCAGGCAGCGGATGCGTCCTTCGACATCATCCTCAACGATATGCGGATGGACGCTCGCGACTCAGCTCGGTTGATGGTTACTGCCGCTCAGCACCTTCACTCTTCGGGGTGGGCCCTGATGACGCTAAAGTTGCCCAAGCACGGTACCAAATCCACCATGGATGCTGCTCTGGCCCTGCTGCGCGATAGCTACGAGATTGCCGGGGTACATCAACTGTTTCATAATCGCAGCGAGGTAACGGTCGCTCTGCGCCGCTAGCACGGGCAGGTCGGGCGAAGACCGCGAGCTGGAGCTGCTATGACGAGACACCACTCATCGATCCCGGGAAGCCCTAACGACAACAGTTTCCCAACATCCAAGACCAGGTGCCTATCGCTGGTGGGTCAGTAGCGCTGGTTCGGAGTAACCGATTCATCGGTTCTGTCGCCGCTTCCTGAGGCACCGGCACGACTGAAGTCGAAGCGGCAGCAGACGCGCCCAGTTTGCTGGGTGCCCCGACCTACGAACGCCAGGTATCAGCTTAACCGACTACAAGTCGGATCCGCCCGGATCACAGTCGTATCAGGAGACGACCCATGCCTATGACGCCAAGAGACGTGGTGACACGTACGATCCGCTTTGAGGGTGCCGACCGGATTCCCTACAACCTGCCGGAGCCCTTCGGCACCGACCTGGCGTGGACCGGGATGACGCCTTCTCCAGACGCTCGACCCAGGAAGGGCGTCGACGAATGGGGCTCGGTCTGGGAGAACATCGGCATCTCCAACCTCGGAGAGGTGAAGGAAGTCCCACTGAAGGACTGGGCAGACTGGGACACATTGTCCATTCCGGACATCCGCGAGCCACGCCGCTGGCAAGACCTGGATGGCGCTCGCGACCGGGCTGGCAACAAGTTCCTGATTGGCGGCGGGATCTCACTCTACGAGCGCACCCACTTCATCCGCGGGCTCGAAAACGTGTGGATGGACATCTACCTCGCACCCGACGAGCTTGGCCGCCTGATCGATCAGCTCGTCGATATGAACCTCTATGCCATTGAACGCTATGCCGAGGCCGGCGTTGATGGCTATCTTTTCGCGGATGACTGGGGCCTCCAGCATGGGCTGATGATTTCGCCGAACTCCTGGCGCCAGCTCTGGAAGCCGCGCTATGCACGGGTGTACCGGGCCGCCCACGATGCCGGACTGCTGACGATGCTCCATAGCTGCGGCGACATCACGCAGATCCTCGACGACCTGATCGAGATCGGCCTTGATGTGATCCAGATGGATCAGCAGGAGAATATGGGAATGGAGGCGCTTGGGGAGCACTTCGGCGGCAGGATCACCTTCTGGTGTCCTGTGGATATCCAACAGACGATGGTGCGTGGTACCCTCGACGAGATCCGCGCTTATTGCCGGAGGCTCGTGCGGGCGCTCGGAAGGCCCGATGGCGGTTTCATCGCCCAATGGTATTCTGATCCTGCCGGCGCGGGCCATCGCCAGGATGCGATTGTGGCAATGTCCGAGGAGTTTGTGAGACTGAGCGTGACGCACGGCGGTCGGACCACGGACTGATGCGCAAGACTACGGTTTTGCGGCGCCCCTTCTCGGGGGATCCGGACATCGAGAAGATGGCTGCGCTTGTCCGTGCGTACCCGGGCGACAACCTTCACCTCGTGGATCTGCCCTACCGCGTGTGTTCGCCGGCGCTCGACGATCCGAACAACGTCGGGTTGTGGACCGATGGCGAGGGCAACGTTGTGGCCTGGGCCGTGCTGCAGACGCCTTTCTGGACCTTGGATTACGCCTATGTACCCGATGTGGATCGGGATCTTCACCGACGTATCTTAGCCTGGGGGGACCGGCGAGCCTGCGAGGTCGTAGGGACGCCGAGCGGGCATCCCGCGTGGTTTGTCAACGTGCTGAGTGGCCAGGAGGCCCGCATCCCCGATCTGGAGGGCGCCGGCTTCACCTGTCAAGCAAGTGTGCCGGTGGATCCCTGGACTGACGTGCTGCTATGGCACGATATCCGGGCACCGATTCCGGCGAACTCTCTGCCGGCAGGCTATGGAATACGCTCTCTTGCGGGGTCAGCCGAGGTAGCAGCCTACGTGGCTATGCATCGCGCAGTGTTCGAAAGCTGCAATATGACCGCTGACTGGCGCTTCCGGACCCTGCAGCGCCCGGAGTATCGGCCCGAGCTTGACCTCGTGGCAGTCGCGCCGGATGGTAGTCTGGTGGGCTGCTGCGTATGTTGGATAGCCGTCGACGATACCGGGCGGCTCCGGGGTCAGATTGAGCCGATGGGTGTGTGTGAGGGGCACCGCCGTAGGGGAGTGGGGCGCGCCTTGGTCTCAGAGGGATTGCGGCGTCTGCGCAGTGGGGGTGCCACGGGTACCTACGTGCAGACAGAGAACTACCGCGGTCCGGCCCTGGGGCTCTACGAATCCGTTGGGTTCCGTGTCGTTCGGGACGTGTGGATCTATCGCAAGGATTATGGTGCCGGTTGATGAGGGCAAGAGGGGGACGGGAATGAGTGATACGATGAAATACACCCTTGCCTATGAAGGGGTCGCGCGGGCGCGCGCCCTGGCGGGCGATGACGACGAGGCGCGACGGTACCTCGCGTTGGCGCGTGCTGCCGGAGAGGCCATCGCCGATCCTGAGGACAAGAAGATCTTTCTGGGCGATCTCGAAGGGGACGATTGGCACGGCATCGTGTGAGCCCCGACGCGGATATGCCGCATAGTGCTCCCGCGCGCGTCATCGATGCCCACGGGCACCTGGGGCGCTGCCCCACGATCCATGCCGCCTACGGCGGCGCCGAGGGGATCCTGGCCTCGATGGACAGCATCGGCATCGACACGACATGCATCTCGTCGTTCCAGGCGCTCGGAGGCGACTACCATCGCGGCAACGATGCTGTTGCGGATGCCGTGCGCCGCTTCCCGGGGCGCTTCTGGGGCTACGCCACGATCAACCCGACCTATCCCGACGACATTGAGCGCGAGATGGCCCGCTGCCTGGATGAGTCCAGGCTCTTTGCCGTCAAGCTGCACCCGACGTGGCACGAGACCTCGCCCGATGCGCCCGCCTACCACCGTGTCTATGCTGCAATGCAGGTGCGCCGCGGCATCGTGCTCAGCCACACCTTTGCCACGCTCAGCATCCTGGAGCGGATTGCAGCAGGCTATCCCGACGTGACCTTCATCGAGGCGCACACCGCCGCGACCTACGATCCCGAGACCGCCGAGGCCTACGCCGTTGTAATGGAAGGTCGCCCCAACGTCTATCTCGATATGTGTCTTTCGCGCGTCTACTACGGCGATCTCGAACGATGGGTGGAGGCGGTGGGCGCCGACCGGCTTCTCTTCGGCAGCGACGTGCCCTTCAACGACAACGCTCACCAGATCGGCCGCGTCACCCATGCCATGATCTCCGAGACGGAGAAGCGGGCGATTCTGGGAGGGAATATGGCGCGAATCGTGGCAGGCGTGACAGGTGCCGGGCAGTCGGTACCTTGAAGAGTAACCTGTCGATCTCAGCGACGATGTGGTTATTCCTTAGGGGGAACTCGTTGCCGGTAGAATTCTCGATCGCCTGTCGCCACTCTGAAACTTAGGAGGCTGATTATGTCCATCGACTTGCCGTTGATCCTGTGGCTCACCGAGGCGGAGTATAACGGTGGCTCATTCAACAGCCCAAATCTTGTCAAGACGCTCGCGGAATACTCGCTTGACCAGGTCACCTCGACCAATAGGTTCGAGGGGTATACGGTCTGGGGAGTCGTGCTTCACCTGATCTACTGGAAGCATCAGCTTGCGACCGTTCTGGGCGGCGAAGTGGGTGCGTTGAGCTACGATGGCAGTGACTTCCCGCCGCTGCCCGAAGACACGAGCGAGGCGGCGTGGGGCCGGACGCTCGCGGAAATGGATAGGGTCCACGCGGCCTACATTGCTGCGCTGGAGGCCTTTGATGAACAGCGGCTCGGCGACAAGATGGTGTGGGGATGCACGTATGGCGAGGTGATCGCGTGGATGGCGACTCACGACACCTATCACACGGCGATGATACGGAATATGGGCGTGCACTAGCGCGACGAACGGAGGCAGGAAGATGACGCCGGAAGGGCCGCAGGGACAGTCTGTCAACGAGCGGATCTACTCGGTGATCCGGCAGGTGCCGGCGGGGAAGGTGACCACGTATGGGCAGGTCTCCAAGATCATGGGCACCGTCAGCGCTCGGCAGGTGGGGTACGCTCTGGCAGCAGTGCGCGAGCCGATGAAGGTGCCGTGGCAGCGCGTGGTCAACAGCCAGGGCAAGATTAGCCTCCCAGGCAGCGATCAGCGTCGGCTTCTGGAGGCCGAGGGCGTTGAGTTCGACGAGAAGGATAGGATCGACCTTAAGCGTTTCGGCTGGTCGGGGCCGGACGAGGCCTGGCTTGAGGCCAATGGCTTCGACGCGATGTGGTTCTGGAGCCGGTAGAGGCTGGGCCGATGCAGATCGAGCCGGCGACCGCAGTGGACATACCGGCCCTTGCCGCGATGAACAAACGCCTGATTGAGGATGAGCGCCACCCTAACCCAATGGCCATTTCAGAGTTGGCAGAGCGGATGGCCGGGTTCCTGGATGGTGGGTACACGGCCTATCTGGCCCGGCAGGAGGGCGAGATAGTCGCCTACGCGCTCTACCGCGACGACGGCGAGACTTACTACATGCGCCATCTCTACGTCGAACGCGGCTATCGCCGGCGCGGCCTCGCCACCGACCTGTTGGACTGGCTCTTCGCCAATGTCTGGACTGATAAACCGGTGCGTCTCGACGTGTTGGCACACAACGAGGGCGCCATTGCCTTCTATGAGGCGTACGGGTTCCGGGTGGGGTGCCTCAGGATGGAGAAGGGGCGTACCGGTGCGGGCTGAAGACTGGGCTGATCCTCAGCCCAGTCTTCAGTAGGACGATTTGCCTATACCCGCCGTAGCATTCGGACGATGGCGACGAGCACCACTGCCCCGACAAAGGCCACGATGACGTCGCCCAGGATGCCCGAGATCCCGATGCCCAGCCCGCGGAAAATTACGCCGCCCAGGATCCCTCCCAGCAGGCCGATGACCAGATCGCCGATCAAACCAAAGCCGCGCCCCTTGACAACCAAGCCTGCAAGCCACCCGGCGATGATCCCCACGATTATCCAGATCAGAATAGGTGACATTGTTCCCTCCATGTCGTCTTCTTACCTTTCCGGTAGCAGTATATCTTCTACGGTCGTGCTGCGAGGGTGGGCCAAGTTTGCTGGGTGGCGGAATGCGTTGGCTTCTTTGGCCTGCCTTCCGGGTTGCGCACGCCATTGGTGGCGTGCAGCCCGGAACGGCATGAAAATCGGTTTTTGCGCTTTTCCGGCTGGCGCCTACAATTCCGCCATATAGATGCGGATGCCCCATCATCTGCGCTGTGGGATAGGTAGTCGTCGGTGGGTCGGAGACGTTGCGGGACAAGAGGAGGAGGAAAGATGACTGTCGCTCGAGAGCGTGTTTGCGTTCGCGGCGACCCTAACCAGATCGATTCACTAACTGCGTGTCTGGTCGCCGTGCTGGATGTCTGGGGTCACCCGGTGGGCTATGATTGGGTCGCCGGACTGGCGGGGATCGCCTTCTCTCCCGTGCTTGACCCTGATGAGGAGTGCACCGCGTGGTGGATGGAGGCGGGTTCGGAGGCGCGGATGTGTTTCCTAGGTCACGCGCTGGGTTTCACCGTGGAGCGGGTCACTCGCGAGGCGACGTGGGATGATGCTGCCCGCGAGACCTACGCGCAAACGGGCTTGCTGCCCGAACCGCACGAGCAGCACTTCGCGCGGCTGCGGGCCGCCCTGGACCGCGGCGACGCGGTGGTCATGCGAACGTGGCCTGCCTGGAGCGTGTTGGTCGGTTGGGACCGTGATTTGGACCAACTACCCTTTGCGACGGTGCCCGGCTTTGAGGACCTAGTCCAGCAGATCTGGGGACCCGCGAAGGCACAACTTGCGTACGTGCTCAATCCCATCGCGCCATCGCTCGATCTGGAAAGAAGCGTGAGTGCCACGCTGCAGTTCGGTGCCAGGGTGGCTGCCGGCCACGGACCAGAGGAGAACCTCCGTTACGGCCCCGCGCTGTACACGGAGGCCGCCGAGAGGATGGGGGAGTCGGTTTTCTGCCCCTCTTGCCAGTCCCACGGCGATAGTTGCGCTCACCGCACACTGATGCGCATGCTGGGCACCCAGCGCAGCGCTGCG
This sequence comes from uncultured Chloroflexia bacterium, assembly GCA_963775195.1. GTDB lineage: Bacteria > Chloroflexota > Anaerolineae > B4-G1 > SLSP01 > PWVB01. Next base: position 574,208 of record CAVZIC010000005.1, on the reverse strand, counting down.
CGCTTCCTGGAGGATGCCAGCGCGGTCATCGCGTGGGATCTGCCATGGCAGGCTGCCATTGATCGCTACCGAGCGATGGCGGATATCACGTCGACGTATTGCGGGTGGCAGCCGTTTCACGATGCCTGGGAGCGCTCAGGCTTTCGGGAAGGTCTGAGGGATGACTTCCGTGCCCTTGCCGAGCTGCAGGGCGAGGCTGCCCGTGCGCTCGCGGATCTTGCGAAGGCTTACGAGCGCGAGTTAGCTTAGGTAGCGAGAAAGACTTTAGGGGGTTCCCTGCCAAGTAGGCAACTACTCGGCAGGGAACCCCCTAAGGTCCCGGCTCAGTTGGGCCGATTCATTCATGGGGCCTCTATCCCTCTTTGCACTACGACCTACGACCGCGGCTGCGAGGGTGGAGCGGCTGCTGGAGACGGTCAAGGAAGGCCCGGTGAGCCCCGCCGGTGGTGTCGAGATGATGGTAGACTTGCTGCTTCACCCAGTCGTTGATGAACATCCAGATCAGGCAGTATCCCCAAACCATGCCCATGTAGATCCAAGGGATGCGTGTGACCAAGAAGCCAAAACCGACGATGGCCGCGGCAACTGCCTGTGTGGCGAGGATGGCGATGAGCAGGACCCGTGCGGGCCATGGCCTATGCAGGAAGGAGTGCTTGGTGCGGACCACGAGCAGCGTCAGGTGCCCGGCAACTGCCAGTTTGATGTAGATCAGTGACTGGATCTGATCCTGGTTGAAGTGTAGCAGCAGTTTGCCGATCAAGAGCATCCCGAAGGTTTGGATCACGCCAACCAGGCCGAGTGTCGTTGCCACAGTGAGGACCCGTCGCATGTCCCAGCGGACCGGTTTGGGGTCCAGCCAGGTGTTGTCGAAGGCGATCGTCATGATGGGCAGGTCGTTCAGCAGGGCCAGCAGGATGATCATGATGGTCGTGATGGGATAGAAGTTGAACGCGATCATCGCCAACACCACGAAGATCATGATGCGGATGGTCTCGGTGATGCGATAGATAGCGTAGCTGTTCATCCGCTCGAAGATCTTGCGCGCCTCTTGGACTGCCTGGATAATCACCGCCAGCCCGGGCGCAGTCAGGACAAGGTCGGCGGCGGAGCGCGCTGCGTCGGTGGCGCCGCTCACCGCAATTCCCATGTTGGCTTGTTTCAGTGCCGGCGCGTCGTTGACTCCGTCGCCGGTCATGCCGACGATGTGTCCGCGGTCCTGCAATACGCTGACAATGTCATACTTGTGCTCGGGGAAGACCTCGGCAAACCCATCGGCCTGTTCGACCAGCTCTGCGACCTTCTTGGGGATGGGCTGGCTGCCGCCACCTTCCTTGAAAAGCTGGTTGGCCTCGTAAATATGAGTGCCCAGGCCCAGCTCCGAGCTGATCTGCTTGGCGATGGCGATGTTGTCGCCGGTGACCATCTTGACCTGGATGCCGTGCTCCTCGGCGCGCCGGATCGTATCCTTGGAGTCCTCGCGCGGCGGGTCGAAGAGGGGCAGGACACCCAGGAGCTGCCACGTGTCCCCGGTGGCAGAGCGGGCGACCCCCAGCGTGCGGTATCCTTGACGGGCGAACTCGTCGACTTTGGCATTCGCCTTTGTGAGCGTCTCCTGGTCCGGATGACAGAGGTCCAGGATGACCTGGGTGGCGCCCTTGGTGACGGTGAAGGTGTTGCCCTGTGGGTCTTGGACCTTTGCATCCACACGCTTGCGCACCGGATCGAAAGGCACAAAGGTGATCTGCTTGTAGGTCGCGAGTGCCTGTGGGTCCTGCAGCCCGGCGATCACGGCCAAGTCAATGGCGTCCCGATCTTCCTCTTTGGAGGCCAGGGCACCGGCCAAGACCAACTCCTGAGTATCCCGCGCGCCGAAGAGGACGGGATCACCGAGCGTGAGTTTGTTCTGGGTCAGCGTGCCGGTCTTATCCGAACACAGGACATCTATGCCAGCCATCTCCTCGATGGACTCCAGGCGCGTCACGATGGCTTTCATTTTGGCGAGCATCGCCGCGCCGATTGCCATGGTCATCGAGAGCACTGCCGGGAGGGCCACCGGAATGGCAGCCACCAGGAGGACCAGCGCGAACTGGACCAACGTCAGGATCGCTGAGCCGCGGAAGATCATGACCAGCATCAGGATGGCCGCCAGGGCCAAACTGAGATAGATCAGGTAATCGCCGATGGCAAGCACGGCTTTCTGGAAATGCGAGACCGATTTCGCCGACGACACCAACTTGGCGGTTTCACCGAAATAGGTTTTCGAGCCGGTTGCGGCGACCAGTGCCACCATTTCTCCCTGCTGTACGACCGAGCCGGAAAAGGCAGCTTCGCCGGCCTTCTTCTCTACCGGCAAAGACTCGCCGGTCAGAGCCGACTGGTCCACACTCAGGTAATCGCCCTCCGTAAGTTTGACGTCGGCAGGGACGATATCGCCTAGCCGCAGGCGCACGAGATCTCCCGGGACCAACTGGCTGGCGTCGATCTCAGCCCACTTCCCATCGCGTCTGACGCGTGCTTTGAGGGCCAGTTGCTTCTTGAGGGCATCGACCGCATTGGCAGCCTGATACTCCTGCCAGAAGCCAATGACGGCATTGAAGAGGAGTAGGACTACGATGATGATGAGATCCGCCCAGTGCTGGAGAATAGCGGACAGCACGGCAGCGACCTCGATCATCCACGGGATCGGTCCCCAGAAGTACGAGAAGAACTTGAGGATGGGGTTGAAGTGCGTCTCTTCGAGCGCGTTGGGGCCGTACTCTTGCAGACGTTGCTGGGCTTCTTCGTGGGTAAGCCCGTCCAAGGTGACGCCAAGTTGCCGCTGAAGATCCTCCAGGGAGGTCTTCTCTATCGACATATCTGCCGACTTCGAGCCATCCTTAGTTGCCGACGCCGTACCACCGGTTGTGCCAGACGCGTTCTTCATGGTTCCCTCCTGTGTTGCTTATGCCGGAGGAAGCTCCTCAGTGAGAGTGCGCAGTTCCCGCCGCGCGGTCTCACTTGGCGATTGCCACTACTGGCCGGGTCTTCTACGTCCTGACGCTTCCGCCGACTTTGACACCGCCATTATGTCATATGCGGAGGTGCCGTCAAACCGTGCGATCGCTCAGGCCGCGGATACTCGCGGCATGCCCCGCCTACCCGAACCGGCCCGTGATGTATTCCTCAGTACGTGTGTCCGTCGAGACTGTCTGAGGGGCACTTCACCTCATGCGCCTGGCAAGCGCCAAAGTGACCGTGGGGACGCTCCAGCACCGGAACGTCCCCACGGTTGAGGGTCTGGACGTGTGAGAGGCTATGATGTACGCCGGTGCCCATGGGGGTGGAGTGGTTCCTGGAGACGGTCAAGGAAGGCCCGGTGGACTTCGCCGGCGCGATCAAGATGGTCGTAGACTACTAGTTTCACCCGGTCTTCGATGAACATCCAGACCAGGCAGTATCCCCAGACGATGCCCACATAGGCCCAAGGGAGCCGGGTCACCAGGAGGCCGAAGCCGACGATGGCCGCGGCGAGGATCTGCGTCCCAAGGATGGCGGTGAGCAGGATCCACGACGGGTAGGGTTTGCTAAGCATAGGTCGTTTGGTGCGGACCACGAGCAGCGTCAGGTGCCCGGCAACTGCCAGTTTGATGTAGATCAGCGACTGGATCTGGTCCTGGTTCAGGTTCAAGAGCAGCTTGCCGATCAGGAGCATCCCGAAGGTCTCGACAACACCGACTGAACCCAGTGTCGTTGCCACAGTGAGGACGCGCCGCATGTCCCAGCGGACCGGTTTGGGGTCCAGCCAGGTGTTGTCGAAGGCGATCGTCATGATGGGCAGGTCGTTCAGCAGGGCCAGCAGGATGATCATGATGGTCGTGATGGGATAGAAGTTGAACGCGATCATCGCCAACACCACGAAGATCATGATGCGGATGGTCTCGGTGATGCGATAGATAGCGTAGCTGTTCATCCGCTCGAAGATCTTGCGCGCCTCTTGGACTGCCTGGATAATCACCGCCAGCCCGGGCGCAGTCAGGACAAGGTCGGCGGCGGAGCGCGCTGCGTCGGTGGCGCCGCTCACCGCAATTCCCATGTTGGCTTGTTTCAGTGCCGGCGCGTCGTTGACTCCGTCGCCGGTCATGCCGACGATGTGTCCGCGGTCCTGCAATACGCTGACAATGTCATACTTGTGCTCGGGGAAGACCTCGGCAAACCCATCGGCCTGTTCGACCAGCTCTGCGACCTTCTTGGGGATGGGCTGGCTGCCGCCACCTTCCTTGAAAAGCTGGTTGGCCTCGTAAATATGAGTGCCCAGGCCCAGCTCCGAGCTGATCTGCTTGGCGATGGCGATGTTGTCGCCGGTGACCATCTTGACCTGGATGCCGTGCTCCTCGGCGCGCCGGATCGTATCCTTGGAGTCCTCGCGTGGCGGGTCGAAGAGGGGCAGGACACCCAGGAGCTGCCACGTGTCCCCGGTGGCAGAGCGGGCGACCCCCAGCGTGCGGTATCCTTGACGGGCGAACTCGTCGACTTTGGCATTCGCCTTTGTGAGCGTCTCCTGGTCCGGATGACAGAGGTCCAGGATGACCTGGGTGGCGCCCTTGGTGACGGTGAAGGTGTTGCCCTGTGGGTCTTGGACCTTTGCATCCACACGCTTGCGCACCGGATCGAAAGGCACAAAGGTGACCTGCTTGTAGGTCGCGAGTGCCTGTGGGTCCTGCAGCCCGGCGATCACGGCCAAGTCAATGGCGTCCCGATCTTCCTCTTTGGAGGCCAGGGCACCGGCCAAGACCAACTCCTGAGTATCCCGCGCGCCGAAGAGGACGGGATCACCGAGCGTGAGTTTGTTCTGGGTCAGCGTGCCGGTCTTATCCGAACACAGGACATCTATGCCAGCCATCTCCTCGATGGACTCCAGGCGCGTCACGATGGCTTTCATTTTGGCGAGCATCGCCGCGCCGATTGCCATGGTCATCGAGAGCACTGCCGGGAGGGCCACCGGAATGGCAGCCACCAGGAGGACCAGCGCGAACTGGACCAACGTCAGGATCGCTGAGCCGCGGAAGATCATGACCAGCATCAGGATGGCCGCCAGGGCCAAACTGAGATAGATCAGGTAATCGCCGATGGCAAGCACGGCTTTCTGGAAATGCGAGACCGATTTCGCCGACGACACCAACTTGGCGGTTTCACCGAAATAGGTTTTCGAGCCGGTTGCGGCGACCAGTGCCACCATTTCTCCCTGCTGTACGACCGAGCCGGAAAAGGCAGCTTCGCCGGCCTTCTTCTCTACCGGCAAAGACTCGCCGGTCAGAGCCGACTGGTCCACACTCAGGTAATCGCCCTCCGTAAGTTTGACGTCGGCAGGGACGATATCGCCTAGCCGCAGGCGCACGAGATCTCCCGGGACCAACTGGCTGGCGTCGATCTCAGCCCACTTCCCATCGCGTCTGACGCGTGCTTTGAGGGCCAGTTGCTTCTTGAGGGCATCGACCGCATTGGCAGCCTGATACTCCTGCCAGAAGCCAATGACGGCATTGAAGAGGAGTAGGACTACGATGATGATGAGATCCGCCCAGTGCTGGAGAATAGCGGACAGCACGGCAGCGACCTCGATCATCCACGGGATCGGTCCCCAGAAGTACGAGAAGAACTTGAGGATGGGGTTGAAGTGCGTCTCTTCGAGCGCGTTGGGGCCGTACTCTTGCAGACGTTGCTGGGCTTCTTCGTGGGTAAGCCCGTCCAAGGTGACGCCAAGTTGCCGCTGAAGATCCTCCAGGGAGGTCTTCTCTATCGACATATCTGCCGACTTCGAGCCATCCTTAGTTGCCGACGCCGTACCACCGGTTGTGCCAGACGCGTTCTTCATGGTTCCCTCCTGTGTTGCTTATGCCGGAGGAAGCTCCTCAGTGAGAGTGCGCAGTTCCCGCCGCGCGGTCTCACTTGGCGATTGCCACTACTGGCCGGGTCTTCTACGTCCTGACGCTTCCGCCGACTTTGACACCGCCATTATGTCATATGTGGAGGTGCCGTCAAACCGTGCGATCGCTCAGGCCGCGGATACTCGCGGCATGCCCCGCCTACCCGAACCGGCCCGTGATGTATTCCTCAGTACGTGTGTCCTTAGGGGTGGTGAAGATCTGGTGACCGTCGCCCCATTCGACCAACTCGCCCTGGAGGAAGAAGGCAGCCCAATCGGCAATGCGGGCGGCCTGCTGTACGCTGTGGGGTACAATCAGGATGGTGTATTCCTTCTTTAGCTCTTGCAGCGTCTGTTCGACCTTGAAGGTCGAGATGGGGTCGAGCCCGGAGGTGGGCTCGTCGAGCATTATGACCTCAGGCTCAAGTGCCAGCGACCGAGCCAGACAGAGCCTTTGCTGCTGCCCGCCGGAAAGCGCGTAGGCGCTATCGGCCAAACGATCGGCAACTTCGTCCCAGAGCGCGGCCTGCTTGAGCGCACGCTCCACGGCCGCATCCAGCGAGGACCGATGGCTGATTCTCGCCAGTCTTAGCCCGTAGACCACGTTTTCGTAGATGGAGAGCGGGAGGGGCACCGGGCTGGCGAAGACAATGCCTAACCGGCGTCGCAGCTGGATCACGTCGAGATCGGGATCGAGGATGTCCTCGCCGTCGAGCAGGATCCGCCCCCGCTGTATAGCCACGTCGGCCAGGTCGTTGAGGCGATTGAGCGTCCTGAGCAGTGTACTCTTGCCTCCCCCAGAAGGCCCAAACAGCACGTTGACCTGGCGGGCGTAGATGTCCATCGTGATGTCGCCCAAGCTCTCGGTGCCATCGGAGTAGGCGACCGTCAGCCCTTCGATGTGGATCTTGACGTCGGGCAATGTGCTCACCAGACGCGCTGCTTTCGATAGTAGCGACGGATCACGGTTGCCACCAGGTTCAACGACAACACGAACGTGAGTAGCACCAGGGCCGTGCCGTACTGGATCCGGATGGGCATGCCGGGGACCTGTGTGCTGATCACAAAGAGGTGATAGGGCAGCGCCATCGTCTGGTCGAAGATCGACTTGGGCAGTTTGGGTAGGAAAAACGCCGCCGCTGTGAAGAGAATGGGAGCGGTCTCGCCTGCTGCCCGCTCGATACCCAGGATGATGCCCGTGATAATGCCGGGCAGCGCCTGCGGAAGCACGATCCGACGGATCGTCTGCCAGCGTGTGCTGCCCAGACTCGTGCTGACCAGGCGGAAGGATTGTGGGACGGCGCGTAGCGCCTCTTCCGCCGTCGTAATGATCACCGGCAGCGTCATGATGCCGAGAGTCAGGGAACCTGCGAGGATCGACGTGCCGAAGTTGAGGAAGATCACGAAGAGCCCAAGTCCAAAGAGCCCGTACACTACAGACGGTATTCCGGCCAGATTGATGATAGCGATGCGGATCGCACGCGTTGCAGCAGAGTCCTGGGCGTACTCTGACAGATAGATCGCGCCGCCAACGCCGATGGGCACTGCCACGATCGCGGTGCCTGCGGTAAGGAGCAGCGTGCCGACGATGGCAGGCAGCACCCCCCCCGCTTTCATGCCGTCTCGCGGCATCTGCGTGAGAAAGGACCACGAGATGGCGCCGGCGCCCTGGACCACGACGTAGCCGATGATGTAGAAGATCGGGAGAATCACCAGGGCAGCTGCCAGGCTAATCAGGACGAAGGCCAGTCGTTGGGAGACCCGTCTGTTCATTGCGCTATCACCAGCCGGAATCCGGGGTCACGAAAGCATCCGTTCGGCGCGCTTGGTGCTTCGGAAGACCACCGACGCCGCTGCCAGGTTTACGACAAAGGTGATAACGAAAAGCGTCAGGCCGACGGCGAAGAGGACGTGGTAGTGGGTGCTTCCCTGCGCTACCTCGCCCATTTCGGCGGCGATGGTAGCAGTCATCGTGCGCACGGGTGCAAAGACGTCCAAGGGGCTCTTGGGGATGCGCGGCGCATTGCCGGTCACCATCATCACGGTCATCGTCTCGCCGATGGCACGCCCGACGCCCAGCATGAGGGCGGTGAGGATGCCTGACCGGCCTGCCGGAAGCACGATTTTGGCGATGGTCTGCCATTGGGTCAAGCCGAGTGCGAGTCCGGCATCGCGGTACGTCCGCGGCACCGTGTCGAGCACGTCCTCTACTACACTGACAACGGTCGGCAGCGCCATCCACGCCAGCAGTACGATGCCGGTAAATGCCGTCAGCCCTGTCGGGATGTTGAGTGCCACGCGGAAGAATGGCGCGATCACGACCATGCCCATGAAGCCGATAACCACCGACGGAATGCCTGCGAGCACCTCCACGAAAGGCTTGAGTATTTCGCGGGCCCAGTCGGGGACGATCTCCGCGATGAAGATCGCTGTCGCCACACCCAACGGAAGCGCGATGATCGCCGCGCCCAGGGTGACCATCAGCGAGCCGGCGATCAAGGGCAACAGGCCGAAGTGCCCCTCAATGGGATACCAGCGCGCAGCCAGGAGACTGGACAGCGGCACTTCCACGAAGGCGGGCAGACCTTCCCTGATCAGAAAGAGGAAGATCATCACGACCAGTACGACCGCCACGACGCCGGTGGTCTGGATGCCACGCTTGATTAGCGCATCGGCGAGGCCTGTCCTTCGTTGTCGCAGGGCCAGGCTTGATGGCTGCACCTTGAGGTCCGTGGGTTGGTTTCGAAACGTCATCCTTACTCCCCAATGGGCACGAAGCCCAGCTCCCGCACGATTTCCTGGGCTTCCGGCTGCATGATCCAATCGAGGTAGGCTGCGATCGTCCCGGTGGGCTCCCCCGCAGTGTACATATACAGATCCCGTGCGACAGGGTATTGCCCGCTGTTCACCGTCTCTATGCTGGGCTGCCAGAAGGGGCCATCCGGCGCGAGGCCGACAGCAATGGTTTTCATTCCTTCCGTCACATATCCGAGTCCGTCATAGCCGATGGCATTTGGGTTCTGGCGAACCTCCGTGCCAATGCCCTCAGACGAAGGAAGGAGCAGCGTGTCCGGAGAGAAGAGCGTCTTGTTATTCGGATCTCCCAATCGAACCACGGCTTCCAGGAAGTAGACATGGGTGCCGGAGTTGGTCTCGCGGGACAACTTGACGATCGGCCGATCCTCGCCGCCAACGCCCTGCCAATTGGTGATCTTGCCACTATAGATGTCTGAAATCTGCTGGAGCGTGAGGTGGTCGACCGGATTGCTTGGATGGACGATGACCGCGATTGCATCCCTCGCGATGACAAACTGTACGGGATCGATGCCATTGGCCTGCGCGGCCCGGATCTCCTCTTGGCTGATCTGCCGCGAGGCGTTGGCGATATCGACCGTACCGTTGATGAGCGCCGCGATGCCGGTGCCGGACCCACCGCCCGTGACCGCAATGCTGACATCAGGTTGGACTTGCTGGTACCTCTCGGCCCATGCCAACGCCAGGTTGACGATCGTGTCCGACCCCTTGTTCTCGATGGTCTCACCGCCGGCTGTGCCCGGCTCGCCACTCGATTGAGGGCGACAGCCGACCAGTGACACCATGACAACGGTCAGCAGCGTCACGATGACTGGCACAATACGTGGCTTTCTCACGACCACTCATTCTACCCCGATCCCGACGAGTCGCAAGACCGGGTATTGACACCGATTCGCCGTCATCTATACTTCGCCCCAGCATTTGTATGGAAGATCGTCAGGCAAGGGTGACACGGATGCAGAGTGAGATACGTCCTAAGATCCAGGTGGAGCACCTGAACTTCTACTATGGCAGCAAGCAGGCTCTCTTCGACATTGGCCTCTCCATCCACGAGAAGGAGATCACGGCGTTTATCGGCCCGTCGGGGTGCGGTAAGTCAACCTTCCTGCGGTGCCTCAACCGTATGAACGATGAGATCGCCGAGACGCGCCTGGAGGGTAAGGTCCTGATCGATGGAGAGGACATCTACCAGGAGAATACGGACGTCGTCGATCTGCGGAAACGGATCGGGCTCGTCTTCCAGAAGCCCAATCCCTTCCCCCAGTCGATCTTCAGCAATGTAGCCATGGGGCCCCGCTCGCTCGGGATCGCCAGGGGCCAAGCGATGGGCGGCCTCGTCGAGACCTATCTGAAACGAGTCGACCTGTGGGATGAGATCGGGGGCGATACGTCCATCCCGGCGCTCAGCTTGGGCCTGGGACAGCAGCAGCGGCTTTGCATCGCCCGGACGCTAGCCGTGGCACCGGAGGTCATCCTCATGGATGAGCCCTGCTCTGCCCTGGACCCCATTGCCACACGCCACGTTGAGTCCCTCATGCGAGAGCTGCGTAACGACTACACGATCGTCATTGTCACGCACAACATGCAGCAGGCGGCGCGCGTCTCCGACCGGACGGCGTTCTTCTGGTTGGGTGAGCTGGTCGAGTTTTCGCCGACGACGAAGATGTTCACGAATCCTGACGAGGAGCGCACCGAGGCCTATATCACGGGCCGGGTAGGCTAGGGGTCAGCGGTTGGTTCGTAGTAACCGATCTAGCGGCTCTGCTCTCGCCCAGTCTGTTGGGCGCGTCTTCTGAGGCACCGGAACGACTGAAGTCGAAGCGGCAGCGGACGCGCCCAGCAAACTGGGCGCCCCGACCTGCGAACGCCAATTACCAGTTCGTCTGACCGCTACTAACACCCAACTGATGCGATCTCGGAGGGACGATATGCCCGACTCGCCCACTACAACTTACACGTTACGACTGGCAACCGGCGCGCTGCTACGCGTTGATGTCCTGGGATCGCGCACCTTCCGATTACGCTGGCGCTCAGACGGCAACTTCACCGAGCCGGCGCTCGTCCGTTACGGAATCCTGCACGTCGAGGGCGACCCTAAGGTGACGGTGGAGGTGATCGACGAGCCCGCGGAAATGACGCTGGCGACGGCGGAGGCTATGCTGACCTTGTCGCGCTCCGACGGTGCCTTCGCCCTGGCGCGGTCAGACGGGAGCGTGCTGACACAGTCGGTTACGCCCCCTCGTTTGGGCGATGGCTTTGAAGCTAGCCTCAGTCTGGCGGAGTGCGAGAAGCTCTATGGCCTGGGCGACGTGACCCGCGACCGCATCCAAAAGCGCGGCTACCGCACGCAGATGTGGGTCCGCAATGTCGCGTCGTACGTCCCGATCCCGTACGTGATGAGCACCCGCGGCTGGGCCCTGCTGTTGAACACGACGTGGCGCCACGTCCTCGACCTTGGGGCAACGGATCCCGACCGACTCCAACTTCGGGCCTACGGCGGAGATCTGGACCTGTTCCTTTTTGTCGGCGATGATATGCCCGCACTGCTGGATGCCTATACCGATGTTGCCGGAAAGCCGCATCTCTTGCCGCTCTGGGGCTATGGGCTGACCTTTGTCTGCAACCAACAGGCCAACGCTCGGGAGATGCTCGATGACTGTCTCAATTTCCGGCGTGAGGGGATCCCCTGTGACCTGGTTGGGCTGGAGCCAGGCTGGATGGAGACCTTTTACGACTACTCGGTGGACAAGCGGTGGGATCCCGAGCGCTTCTACTTGCCGCCGTGGGCATCCAAGGGGCCGCAGACCTTCCTGGGCGCCGCCGAGAGGCTGGGGTTTAAGACTAGCCTCTGGCTCTGCTGTGACTACGACCTGAGCTACGAGGCCGAACGACGCGCGGGCGCGGCGGGCTACACGCGCCCCGAGCCACGGTCCCAGCACGCCGATGACTTCGAGTTGGATTACCATCAGCACGAGCCTGTTCTGATGGACCGGCTCACGCGTCCGGAGGAGCCATGGTTTGACCATCTAAAGCCGTTCGTCGATCAGGGCGTCTCGGCGTTCAAGATGGACGGGGCGCGCCAGGTGAACGAGCATCCCGATCGCAGATGGGGCAACGGGATGAGTGATGAGGAGATGCATAACCTCTATCCGACGCTGCTCAACCAACAGATGCACCTTGGGTTCCGTGAGTACACGGGCCGCCGGCCCATGATCTACAGCTCCGGGGGCTATGTGGGCATTCAGCAGTTTACGGCGACATGGGCCGGTGACACGGGAGGTGGCGCGAAACCGCTGGTCTCAATGCTCAATCACGGTCTCTCCGGCCACTCGAACACGAGCTGCGACATGGACGTCTTCACACCGGAGGGGATCCATTTTGGTTTCCTTCAGCCCTGGTCCCAGGTCTGCAGTTGGGCCTATTGGCGGCATCCGTGGCTCCTCGGAGAGAAACTCGAGCCGACCTTCAGGTTCTACGCACGACTTCGCTATCACCTGTTGCCCTATCTCTACGCGACGGCTTACGTCGCAGCCGAGACCGGTCTGCCGGTGATGAGGGCGATGGCGCTGGCATTTCCCGAGGACCCGCTCTCCGATGATCTGATCCACCAGTACATGCTCGGCGACGCTTTTCTGGCTGTGGCTTTCGAGGATCACGTGCACCTGCCGTCGGGAACCTGGTTTGATTATTGGACGGGGCAGCGCTACGAGGGACCGCAGGATCTCGTCTACGTCCTGCCTGGCGATACCGGTGATGAGAGCCGGCCGGCGGGCCCGTTGTTTGTGCGGGCGGGGTCGATCGTCCCCACCTGGCGCGATATCGACTACATCGGCCAGCAGACGATCGTTGATGTGGGCCTACATCTCTATCCCGATCCGCAGGGTGCTACGGCGAGCCGGTTTGTGCTCGTCGATGACGACGGCGAGACCTTCGCCTACCGCGACGGCGCCGTGGCGCGGGCGGAGATCGTCTGCGAGGCCGATGACGTGCGGCTGCAATTGTCAATCGGACCGCGCCTGGGTGCTTACGTCGGCATGCCCGAGATACGGAGCTATGACGTCTGCGTTCACGGTGCGGCTGTGCCGTCGGAGGTCATCCTTGATGGCGAACTGCTTGCCCCGGACGCCTGGTCTCACGAAACTTCGTCGGGCAATCTGAGGCTTGCTATAGCTGAGGATCCGCAGCGCGGTGCTCCACGGGTCATGCTGGTCCGCTGGTAGGGCTGCTCCTCTCGGCCGTCTTGCCTCCGGAATGAAATGCACCCGTTCGCGCTTGACTTCGTCCGGCCTCAGAGGATACTTCTGTGTGGCGAAGACGCCTCGTCGAGGCGTCTTTGTTATGTCACGCAATGTGACCGACACCCTATGATCGATCTGCTGAAACTGCTTGCTGTGCTCGGGCTGATGGTCTTTCTTCTGGCGAGGAAGTGGGACCTCGGACTCGTCCTGCTGCTCAACACTGCCGTTGTCGCGGTGCTCTTTGCTTACCCGGCGATCGGCTGGGTGCGTTCCGTGCTGGGAGCACTGGTGGCCGCCGACACGGTCAGCCTCGTGGGCGCCGTCGCGCTTGTCCTCGTGCTGGCAGAGCTGCTGCGCCGAACCCAGGCCTCCGACGGCATGGTCCGGTCGCTGCAGGATCTGGTGCCCGACAGCCGCCTGACGCTGGCTTTGATGCCCCTGATGATCGGACTGATGCCGATGATTGGCGGTGCAATGTTCTCGGCTCCGATGGTTGGTGAGGTCGCGGAGCGTTTGGAGCTAAGTCCCGACCGCAAGACCTACATCAATTATTGGTTTCGCCATTCGATGGAGTATATCTTCCCGCTCTACTCGTCGCTGCTGATGATTGCGGCGCTTCTCAACGTAACCGTCTTTGAGTTTGTCAGGGTCTCATGGCCTCTGACCTTCGCTGCGTTGGGCAGTGGTGTCCTCTGGGGGTTGCTCGGCATTCGGAGGCAGGCTGTGGAGTCGTCCGGTCACGGAACCGGGGAGGCGTGGCGCACGCTCTTCAACAGCACGTGGCCGCTGCTACTCGTCGTGCTCTCCGTAGTCCTGCTGAAGCTCAATATGATCCTTAGCCTGATCGGCGTGATCGCGCTCTATGGTACCGTGAAACGTGTCGGCCCCAGCCAGTGGTGGGATATCGCACGACGCAGCATCCCCTTTAACACCTTTTCGGCAATCTTTGGCGTCATGATCTTCAAACACGTGATGGAGGACGCCGGTGCCGTCACGCAGATTCCCCAGGCCTTGAGTGCCCTGGGACTCCCGGCGATGCTCGTGGCCTTTGTCGTTCCGATGATCGCCGGCCTGCTCACCGGGACGGCGGCGGCGACGCTGGCTCTGAGCGTGCCACTGGTGGCGCCCCTGCTGGCCGGGGGCTCCATGGACCCCATGACCGTGGGCCTATGGCTCTTTGTTGCCGGGTTTGCCGGGGTGTTGTTGTCGCCGCTGCATCTCTGCCTGGCGCTGACCAAGGAATACTTCAAGGCGAGCTGGGTCCCGATCTACCGGCGGATTGTGCCCTCGGTGGGGTTGGTGACGCTCGCGGCAGTCGGGCTGGTGATGCTTCGGTAACATGAGAAAACCGGGGGCTTGTCCCGGTGCCCCCGGTTTCCAGAAGGAGGAGAATTCTTTAGCGGCCCCAATTCACTTACACTCTTACTATACTCCGGATGCGATGCACTGCTTGACGCGAATCTGACGGTATTCTGACGAAAGCTATTATGACCACAATCGAAGCGAATCTACTACTGCTCCTTGCCGCGGCCATCTGGGGCTTTGCCTTCGTCGCGCAGCGAGTGGGTATGGCCTATGTGGGCCCCTTCACCTTCAACGCGATCCGTTTCGGGTTGGGCGCTATGTCGCTGCTTCCGTTGATCTTGGCCACGCGAAGGCGTCGAGGCCATAAGCCTTCCCGCATCCGCCTGGTCCGGAGTTGGCTCGCAGTCGGCACGGTACTCTTCGCCGCCGCATCGGCTCAACAGATCGGCATCGTGACGACGACTGCCGGGAAATCCGGGTTCATTACCGGGCTCTACGTTGTGCTCGTACCCCTTCTGGCCCTCGTATGGGGTGAGCGAGCATCCTGGATCACGTGGTTGGGCGCGCTTTTGGCCGTGGCTGGGCTCTACTTTCTGAGTGTGACCGAACGCCTGTCGTTGTCGCCGGGCGACGCGTGGGTGCTGTTGAGCGCGTTTCTCTGGGCCGTGCAGATCCAGCTTATCGCACACCTTACGCGTTTCATCGACCCTCTGCCGCTGGCGGCAGGACAGTTTGTCGTCTGCTCTCTGCTGAGTTGGGTTGCCGCCCTGCTCCTGGAGCCCATCGGGTGGGACGGCATCCGGGCGGCCCTGGGTCCGATACTCTATGGTGGCTTTATCTCGGTGGGCATCGCGTACACTCTCCAAGCCGTGGCCCAGCGACACGCCCGTCCCACGCCCGCCGCCATCGTCATGAGCTTGGAGTCGGCCTTCGCCGCACTGGGTGGATGGTTGCTGCTGGGCGAGCAGCTCGGTGGACGTGGCGCCTTGGGAGCCGGGCTGATGATGGCAGGGATGATCCTGGCCCAAGTAAGGCCTGGGACGACTTCGCAGCCCGTCGCGTCCAGGACCACAACGATGCCAAAGGCTTAGTCGGGAGCACAACGGGTGGTTGATGGCGGGGATCGGGCCTGACCACGAAGCTTACCCTAGACCATGGTCCGGCTGCGGTCCGTATCAGGTCAGGGGAGGTGTCACTGTCCCTGGGTGCTTGAGCGGAAGCCGAACCGTGAACGTCGAACCCTTGCCCGGACCTGGCGACTCGGCTGCGACCGTGCCACCGTGGGCCTCAACGATCTCCTTGACGATCAGCAGGCCCAGGCCCGTGCCTCGGATGCCTCTAGTGCCCTGGCCCGGTATGCGGTGGTACTTGGTGAACAGCGACGCCAGATGCTCATCCGCGATGCCAATGCCTGAGTCGCTCACCGTGATCGTGGCGCTGCCTTTCTCTTCCCGCAATTGAAGCCTAATGCTGCCACCCTCCGGCGTGTACTTGATGGCATTTGTCAACAGATTATCCAGCACCTGCTGAAGCCGCTCAGGGTCCAGCAGGCCGACCAGTGGCTCGGGGGGCAGCTCCACAATGAGGGACTGTCGTTTCACCTGCGCCTGCAGGCGAACCGTTCTGACCGAGTCCTGAACGAGATCACGTAGATCGACGTCCTCAAACGTCAGCCGCAGATAGCCTGCGTCGATCTGGGCGAAGTCGAGGTAGTCGCTGATCAGGACGTTCATTTTCGCCGCTGACTTCGAAATGATCTCAATCAACTCGGCCTGTTCGGGTGCAAGCGGCCCGAACTCTCCATCCAGCATCATCTCGGCCGATGTCAGGATGACGCTAGCAGGGCTGCGAAGGTCGTGGGTCACGATGGCATAGAGATCAGCCCTCACATCCTCAAGCTGTCGCCGGGCGGCAATCCCTGCCCGCCGCTCAAAGGCCTGCTCCAGGTTGTAGTAAAGCGCGACGGGGTCGTTGCTTAGCGAGATATCCTGTTTCTGCACGTAAGCATCCGCACCATTATGGGTCGCTGCAATGGCCGAATGGACATCGCCGGCGCCTGTGAGAATCACGATTGTGACAACCTCATCTTTCCCACGAATGCGCTTCAGCATCTCCATGCCGTCGAGGTCCGGCAAAACCAGATCGAGCAGAATCGCGTCGAAGGTGCCCGGACGTTTCCATAGTGCCAATCCGTCTTCGCCCGTACTCGCTGTGACCACGTTCGCTCCCTGGCGCGTCATCACAATTCGCAGGTACTCTCGGATCAGGGCGTCGTCGTCGATGACCAAGATGCGCTTGTTTTCCAGCATAACGCGTCCCTTACAGTAATTCGCCTGCCATGCCTATACCTGCCATGCCTATAAGTGTAGCTTAGGTTCCGAGATGGGCAATTCACCGTGCGTGAGCAGTTGCGTGCGAGTCTCCGGATGCTATACTGACCTGGATGTAATGTCTCAGCGTCTCGACGCGGCAGGGCCAGGGGCGGGGAGTCGACATGGAACGGAAACCGGTTGTCATCATCACGGGCGCCAGCGGTGGCATTGGCGAGGCTACGGCCCGCCTGTTCGGCGCGCGTGGCTGGGCAGTGACCCTTGCTGCGCGGTCCACGGAGAGCCTCCACCGGATTGCGGAAGAGATCCGGGCCGGGGGCGGGACGGCCCTTGCAGTCACCACCGACGTGACCAAGCCCGAGGACCGGTCCCGCCTGATCTCGACGACGTGTGAGGCGTTCGGACGGGTCGATGCGCTTGTCAACAACGCAGGTATGGGGCTGTCGGGGACGGTGGAGACGCTCGACCTTGAGGATCTAGAGTACGTGATGCAGCTGAACGTGCTGGCGCCGGTGGCCATGATGCAGGGCGTGGTGCAATCCATGCGCCAGCGTACTGGCGTGCGCCAGCGTACTGGCGTGCGCCAGCGTACTGGCGTGCGCCAGCGTACCGGCGTGCGCGGGCGGCCCGGAGTGCGTAAGCCGGGCCGAGACAGTAGACCGCTCAGAGGTGTGATCGTCAACGTCTCATCGATCGCCCAGGCGCTGCCCGTGCCGTATGTGGGGGGCTACGGGGCCAGTAAGGCCGCGTTGGGATATCTCTCGGACGCTGCCGCGATCGAGCTATACCGCGACGATATCGCTGTGGTCAAGGTTATGCCGGGGCTGACCGATACCAGCTTTGGGATCCATACGCGCACCTCCGGCCTGGGGGCTTCCCTGGACAGCCTGGTGGCGCAGGCCGACATGGCTGCAGCGATCCCGCCCGAGCGTGTGGCGGAGGAGATTTGGGAGGCGGTCCGTACGGGAAGGAGCACGGGCACCTCACAGACGTTCCGCGATCGCCTCATGGCCCTGGCCGGACGCCTGGCCCCCGGTGCAGCCAATGCCGTCCTCAAGCTCGCCGTCGCACGTTACGTGTCGGCCGATGGTCGTCCATCGGAGGTCGGTATCCGCGGTGATCTGCAGCGATTGAGGGTGTTGGCGGGTGGCGCCGCGGTGGCAGCTACGGTCCTCATCGCAGTCGTGCTAGGCCGACGCCTGCGGCGAGAGGACGGCGATGGCGACGAGCATCAACGCTGAGGACCTGCGCCGGCTGAGGCTGAGTTCACAGCAACTCATCCCCGAAGCGTCGGGCCGGTCCCGGGAGGCGGTTGACTCTCCGCGTACTGCGGCAGGCCTCGTGCGGCACCTCTGCGGCATCCAGGCGCAGGATCCATCTGCGGCGATCCTGGCAGTTCGGCCAAGGACGGCGGGTGTGACGGCAGCGGACGTGGAGGGCGCCCGTGTGACGGCGAGGTTGTTCGTGCGCACCTGGTGTATGCGCGGGACGCTTCATCTGGTGGCGACGCAGGACATACCCTGGCTCCTCGATCTCCTGGCCCCCACGATAATACGCCAAAGCCGGCGGCGATCGGCCCAACTTGGCCTTAGCGAGGAAACGTACGGGCGCGCGATGCACGCTATCCGCGAGGTCCTGGGCGCCGAGGTCCCACTCATCCGCAGCGTTCTGGCGGAGAGGCTCGCCCGGCGACACATTCCGGTTGCGGGCCAGGCCATTGCATACATCGTGAGGCGCGCAGCATTGGAGCGCATTATCTGTCTCGGTCCGGGCCAAGGGGCAGAGCCGACCTACGTCTTGTTTGACGAATGGGTGACGGCGGATGGTTCCTTCGTCGACAAGGAGACCGCCCTGGGCCGGCTCGTCCTGCGGTATCTTGCCGCCTTCGGTCCGGCGGGTGTGGAGGACTTCGCGTCGTGGTCGGGATTGGGAATGCAGGAGAGCCGATCCGGGTTTGCCACGGTCGCGGATCGGCTGACCGAGTTCCACTACGGGGACGTGCGAGTCTGGATGCCTCGGGAATCCGAGACTGCGTGCATCGAAGACAGAGGAGACCCGGCGCGGGCGATATTGCTTCCCGCGTTTGACCAGACGATGCTCGGTTACCGCGATCGCAGTTGGATCGTCCCGTCGGAGTACGACCGGGAGGTCAACCGGGGTGGTGGAATGATCCGTCCGGTGGTGCTGATAAACGGAGTTGTGGCAGGCATATGGCATCTGGTACGTAGGACACGCGATGCTACCGTTGAGGTCTCGCCTTTCGAGCCACCAGACCCCGCGACAATCCTGGCCCTCGAAGAGGAGGGGCGCGATCTGGGCCGGTTCCTGGATGCAAGCGTCCGGTTGAATGTCCTCTAGACGTAGGGGCGCTATTCTGACCGACGCGGTGGTCCTATGACCGGGGGGTGGAGCCCGTTGCAGTATTCGCGGTTTTGACGTAGAGTGCCACATACAATCTATCTTCAACCAAAAAGGAGTATGAAGTGACTAAGTTGCCTGATGCCGTACTACAAGCCTGGGACAACCGCGACGGCCCCATCGTGCTGACCACCGTGAACGAGAGTGGAATGCCCAACGCTATCTACGCCACCTGTATCAGCAAGTTCGACGACGAGCACCTGGTCGTTGCCGACAACTATTTTTCGAAGACGAAGGCAAACATTCAGGAAGGCAGTAGAGGGTCGCTCCTCTTTATTACAAAGGAAGGGAAGTCGTACCAGATCAAGGGCTCGATTGATTACGATACCGACGGTGCTTATTACCGCGATATGAAGTGCTGGAATGGCGAGCGTCCGGGGCATGCCGCAGCCGTGCTTTGCGTTGAAGAGATTTACAGCGGCTCGGAGAAGCTGGCGTAAGATGGGGGTGGGAAGCTAGATATGGTTGAGTCCTTATATCCGCTGCGTTTCAGGGAAATCCTGCGAGACTACCGTTTCGGCAACCGGTGGATTGCCGAAGCCTACGAGAAGACGGGGTTGCCGGATGCGCCCCACCGGGTCGGCGAGACGTGGGAGGTCTGCGACCGGCCCAATGGAGAGTCCAGCGAGGTCATCAATGGGCCGCTCACCGGGCGGACGCTTCACGCGCTGATCGATACCTATGGCGAGACCCTCCTCGGCACCGACGTCGTGGCGCGCTGTGGCACGCGTTTCCCCCTGTTGATCAAGTTCCTGGATGCCTCTAATACGTTGTCGGAGCAGGCGCACCACAGTGACGCCCTGGCTGCTGCGGAGGGCTTGGAAGATCCGGGCAAGACCGAGGCATGGTACATGCTGAAGGTGCGCGAGGGAGCGACCCTCCGCGTGGGCAACCAGTCCGGCGTGACGCCGGAGATGGTCCACGACGCGATCTTGGGCGGGACGATCCGGGAACTGATGCGTGAGTATCAGGTGAGCCCCGGCGATGCTTTTCTACTCTACGCCGGTACGATGCACTATTCCGCGGGCGGCGTGCTCTTTTACGAGATCATGCAGAATTCCGACGTCTACATCGGGCTGCGGGCGCCCGATCCGGCACTGTCTCCGGAAGAACAGGAGCAGGCCGTGCAGAAGAGTATGGCGGGCGTTCACGTCGAGGAGGGCTTCGACGCCAAGACCACGCCAGTGACACTTGGCGGTGGGGCCAACACGCGCACGTTTGTCTTCGCGTGTCGCTACTTCGCACTGGAGCGGCTTGACCTGATGGCCCCGACGATGCTGCAGTGTGACGGCAGCCGCTTCTACGTCCTTTCACTCATCTCTGGCGCGTGCACAGTGGTCTACGGCGACCGCCGAGAGGTGCTCAAGCCCGGAAACACCGTGCTGCTGCCCGCCGACCTTGGGATGGTGACGTTGGTCCCGACGGAGCCCAGCGCGCTCCTCAAGACCTACGTGCCCGACCTGGCCGAGAACATCGTCCGACCGCTGCGGCTTAGCGGCGTCCCCGACGAGGCCATCGTGGCTCTCGGCGGTAGGACGGAGCTCAACGATTTGGCTCCGTTTGTCGGAGACTAGCCTTGGACGTGACCATCGCGCGAGGATTCGACTGAGAGCTATGACGCCACGCGAACGGATTCTGACCGCGCTGCGACACGAGCCGCCTCCGCACGGCGGACGCGTGCCGTTTTCGTGGAACTTCGGCCCGACGCCCGAGATGGCTGCCGTGCTGGCGCGCCATCTGGCGGGGCGCGGCCTCGACTGGCCCACGCTGAGTGACGAAGTTGATGACATTCGCAATGTATCGCCGGCGTACGTCGGCCCCGAGCTCCCGCCGGACACCGACATCTGGGGAATCCGCCGCCGGTCGCAGTCGTACGGCACCGGCTCCTACAACGAGATCGTTCACTATCCTCTGGCGGGGCTGACGGATCCGGCGGCGCTGGACGACGTCCCGTGGCCCGATCCGTCAGCCCACGACTTTGCGGGGTTTCGGGAGCGGGTTCTCGACGAGGTCCGTGGCCCGCGGGGCGAGTCGCGCTATCGTGCTGCCAAGCTCTCCATCAGCATGTGCGGCAATCCCTTCGAGATCTACTGCTGGATGACAGGGCTGGAGGAGTCGTTGGTCAACGTCCTGCTCAACCCGGAGTTGGTGCGCGCGGCGCTGGACCGGATCACGGACTACTTCGCCTCGACGATGGCCCTCTCCCTGGCTGAGGTGGGCGATCTGGTAGACGTTCTCTACTTTGCCGACGATCTGGGCGGACAGCGGAATCTGCTGATGTCGAGGCGCATCTACCGCGAGGTGCTGATGCCCTACCACGCCAAGCTCTTTGGCGTCGGTAAGCGGCTGGTGCCCGGTGCCGCCGTGATGTACCACAGTGACGGCGCGGTCTTCGATATCCTGCCGGACTTGATCGAGGCCGGGGTCGAGGTATTGGAAGCCGTCCAGACCGACGCCGATGGGATGGCGCCTGAACGGCTCAAGGCGGCCTATGGCGACCGGCTCGCCTTCCACGGTGGCATTGCCGTCCAGTCCTTGCTGCCCGGTGCAGACGAGGCGACGGTCATAGCCGAGTGCCGGCACCTGGTCGAGGTCTTTGGCGAGGGCGGCGGCTATGTCGCGGCGCCGACGCACGCCATCCAGGTGGGGACACCGCCTGAGAACGTGTTCGCGATGCTGCGTGCAGTGCTCGGCGAGGAGGATTACGAAGCTGCGCTAAGGGTCGCGCGCCGATCGGGCGCCAGGTTAGTGGAAGGTGTCGGATATGCGGGTCTTCGCGCGGCATCTAATTGAGGACCACTGTTCGGACCAGGAATGGCCTGAGTTTCTGGGCGAGGTGACGCTGGGCGAGAGTTTTGCCATTGAGACGGAACGATTCAACCGTGTCAACGGCCCGATTGCCATCCGCGGCATTCGGGCCGGAGATAGCATTGCGATTCGTGTTGAGGCCATTGAGATCGTCCCGCCCTTTGAGTCGCCCAATGGCGGTCCTTTCTTTGAGGGAATGGGAGATCCCGTACCTCTGACGTACCGTGACGGCCTATTCCATTTTCCTCACGGCCTCGTCCTTCGGGCCAGACCCTCGGTTGGCAACGTAGCCATACTCCCAGCTCCAACAGAGCGCGTGCTGGCAGCATCACGCCTCGATTTGGGTCCCCCGGAGGATCACCATCGCGGATGGGGATGGCGGGGGCTCGTGAACGATCCCAGAGGAAGACACTGCCACCAGGATTGCCCGTATCTCTCTGCGGGCGCGACGATTCATATGAAAGCTCAGGTCGATGGCGCCGGCCTATGTCTCGCCGATATCCATGGCTACATCGGGCAGGGCGAGATGGCGTTCTCGGGCATCGAGGTGGCGGCACGCACGACGCTCCGTGTTGAACGGTCGACAGGCTGGTACGTGGACTGGCCTTTGATCGAGACCGAGGACGAGATCATGGTGTTCTGCTCGGACTTGGATCTCCAGGATGGCTCAGGAGGTCGCGAGTACGTTGACGTCGTGAGGCTTGCGTATAAGGAGATGCGCAAGGTGGTGGCTGCAAGGATGGGGGGATCGATCGGAGATGCGAACCCCATCGTGGCCGCGGCCTTCGACATTCGTAACTGTGTGCTGTACGGCTTGGGGAACTTCATCCAGAAGGATGGAAAGCGCGCTGACCAACCCGATCGGGACATCGCTGTTGTAGGCGTGCTTCCCAAGGCGATATTCGCTTTCGATGGGAGGTGAAGCTGTGATTGGGATCATGGATCACATCGTGATCAACGTTGAGGATATGGAGACGATGATCGGCTTCTATGTCGATGTGCTAGAACTTGCCCCGGCTCGGGTCGAGGCCTACCGGCGGGGGGAAGCGCCCTTCCCTTCGGTCCGGCTGAACGCCGACACCATCATCGACCTTTTCCCGAAGACAGTATGGGCTGCGACGGCCGCCCTCGGGCCGGGGCGTGAGAATATGAACCATTTCTGCATAACGCTCGTCAAGGACGAATGGGATGCGCTCGGATCGCGGCTTGAAGCCAACGGGGTCGCCATCGAGGTCGGCCCAGTGCCCCGGTGGGGGGCCCGCGGCACCGGTACCTCGATCTACTTCCGGGACCCGGAACGGAATCTCATCGAGGCACGGTACTACGCAGACTGAGATGGCCAAACGACCGGTCTCCAAGGACGCTTCGAAACCCAAGCCGCGGGAGATGCCCCTTGAGGGTGCCTACGGCGTCGAGCGATTGGTGTTCTTCAGCGACGCCGTCTTTGCCATCGCGATCACGCTTCTGGCCCTGGATATCCGTCTCCCGACCACTATCGACATGGGCTCCAACGCTGATCTAGCGCGCGGACTGCTGTCGATCTGGCATCAATACTTGGGCTTTGTGATCAGCTTCCTCGTCATCGGGCTCTTCTGGATGGGGCACCATCGTAAGTTC
Source organism: uncultured Chloroflexia bacterium (assembly GCA_963775195.1). Taxonomy (GTDB): domain Bacteria; phylum Chloroflexota; class Anaerolineae; order B4-G1; family SLSP01; genus PWVB01. The sequence continues at coordinate 550,779 of CAVZIC010000005.1, read as the reverse complement.
GCCGCCATCGTTCGCGTGGATAGACGGACCATGTGGTTGAACCTCTTGCTGTTGATGAACATCGCGTTCGTGCCGTTCCCGACGGCGGTGCTCAGCGAATCGGGAACCCGGACGGCCACGATCCTCTATGCCCTCACAATGTTCATCGCAGGCCTCATCATGGCAGCGCTCTGGCGGCACGCGTCGGGTCGGGCGCAACTGATCGATGAGCGTCTCTCTCCCCAGCAACGAAGGCGAGAGCTGATCGGTCCCCTGGTGACGTCTGGCATCTTTCTCTTTACAATCGGCATCGCGTTTGTTGACCCAGCCCTGGCTAGATTCCTGTGGCTCTTACTGATCCCGGCTCTAATCATCGTCCGGTAGAGGAGTTCTATGTCAGTTTCCTATCGTGCCTACCTTGACTTCGCCATCGAATCAGCCTATCTCGCCGGCCGGCTCACGCTGGGCTACTTCCAGACCGGCGTGCATCCCGACATCAAGGCCGACGACACACCGGTCACCGTGGCGGACCGCGAGTCGGAGAGCCTGATCCGCTCTCGCATTGAGCAGCGCTTTCCGACGCATGCCATCGTCGGGGAGGAGTACGGCACGGAGGACCGGGGTGGCGCCACGCACCGCTGGTATGTGGATCCCATCGATGGCACCAAGTCCTTTATCCGCGGCGTGCCCCTTTACGCCGTCCTGATCGGGCTGGAGATCGAGGGCTCGGTCGAGGTCGGCGTGGCGTACTTCCCTGCACTGGAAATGATGGTGGGAGCCGCTACCGGGGAGGGCTGTTGGTGGAATGGACGCAGGGCGCACGTGTCTCAGGTGTCGAGCCTGAGCCAGGGGTGCGTCACCTTCACCGATGTGGCGAGCTTCGAGCCACACGGACGGGACCCGGTGTGGCAGCGCTTTCAGCGGGCCACTACTTTCCGCGCGGGGTGGGGCGATGCCTACGGCCACGCGCTGGTGGCGACCGGGCGCACCGAACTGATGCTCGACCCTATCGTCAGCGTTTGGGATTGCGGCCCCTTCCCACCGATCCTGCGCGAGGCGGGCGGCTACTTCGGCGACTGGTCCGGCAACGTCACGATCCACGGTGGTGAAGCCCTTTCGACGACGCAGGCGCTGCTTCCGGAGGTGCTACAGATCATCGAGGGGCCTTGATGGTCAGGTCCGGTGTGGACACGATTTGTGTGGGGGAGTTCTCACAGGGGAGGACGATCCCGTGGTGCGGATGGTGATCGGCGCGGCGATAGGTCAGTTTGCGTCTCCGCCCGATTTCTGATACATTGCCAAGCATACCCTGAGTCCGGCGGCGCACTTCGACGGGGCCGTCAACTCCATCGAAGCCCGTTGGCGACACATGGCTGAGCAGATCGATGAAAGCGGAGTGCGCGTTGCGGCAGGAGTGCTGTCCTACGGTAAGCTTGGGTGCTAATATGCGAATGCGTCCGCGCGATGATCGGAACAAGTTCAATCAGCAGGGAGGGGATCATGGCCAACGATGTCTCACCATTTGAGGAGAAACCGCAGCCTGAGGAGCCGCAAGAGCAAGATCGGGAGTGGGACCGAGAGCGATACCGTCGTCGGCGCAGCGGGCGGCATTGGACGGGCCCATGGTTCTGGGGGCTGGTCCTGATCATTGCCGGGGTCGTCTTCCTGCTGGAGAGCATTGGCATCAATGTGCCGGCTCTACAGAATTGGTGGGCGCTCTTCATCCTGATTCCGGCCGTCGGTGCGTTTGCCCGAGGGTGGCGCGTATACCTGGACAACGGTCATCGGATCAACGGGCTGGTCACCGGCTCATTCATCGGGGGACTGGTGATGACGCTGGTGGCGGCGACCTTCTTGTTCGGCCTGAACTGGACATTGTGGTTGCCGGTCTTGCTGATCCTGGCAGGGCTCGGCGTGCTCTTCACCGCCATTGGCGTGCGCTAGATGTCCGGCGGAGCTGTTCTCGGGACATGATTATCATCTTCGGCGCCAACAGCCGCGAGGTCGAAGTCGACAGGGGCACCTTCGTGTGTCCTTACTGCGGTGTGGAGCGAGAGTACGTTCGGAAGAGGGTGGGCACCTATTTCACGCTCTTCTTCATCCCGGTCTTCCGTATCAAGGACAACGGAGAACTCATCGAGTGTCAGGTCTGCCACCGGGCCTACACGCCCGAGGTGCTGACCCACCGGCCCGGCCCACCTCCCGAGCCGACGGAGATCACCCGTCTGACCGCTACCGTCCGCCGCGACCTGGAATCGGGCATGCCGCTGCAGATGGCCAGGCAGAAGTTGCTCAACGAGGGCATCCACGAGACCAGCGCAGCGCATACGGTCGAGGTCGCCGCGGGAGAGGGCGTCAAGACCTGTCCGGCGTGCGGCCTATCCTACCTCAGGTCGATCGCGCGGTGCTCGAGCTGCGGCACCGAGTTGGTGGCTTCCGATCGATGACGCGGCCCAGGAGGCCCGCGCCTCATAGGCGGTCCTCGCGGCCGGCGGCAGTCGTAGAACCCCGCCTGCACGGCTCCGAAGCCGGCGGAGCGAGCGGCGTTGGCCTGCGTGCCATGTTGACAGGCTGCTGAAAGTGCCGGCCCCAAGGCCCAGTAGACGTAGCGCAGGTCGCCGTCCGCAACCAACGCCGACGCTCGCTCGGATGCCATAGTCCGGTGACGCCAATGGCAACCCTCGCGGCGATCACAGAGCCTCCGGGGCAGATATCTTTGGTAGAAACTGCTTTGAGATCTGGTTCATAGTGTCTGATCTTTTCTGACAAGTTGTCATGGATTGCCTCTTGTGCGATGTACCTGAGAAGCTGTTGAGAACCACGGCGAGCCGCCGATGTCCTTTCGCGCGCTCTTATCTGAACCTGACCTGGAGGTCGCGATGTTTCTGATGCAGGCTATGCAGGATTTGGAGCACCTGGCGGCAGCCGTCGTCGAGGCATCGCGCGTGCGACCAGGTGAGAGCGTGGCCGGCCACGGACCGAATGCGACCGGCGGCACGCTCGTCCGTCCCGGTGGACGCGACTGCTATCCGGCTTTCTGGATCCGTGACTTTGCTATGTCGCTGAGCAGCGGACTGATTCGGCCCGACGAGGCGATCCACGCGCTGCTGCTCACGGCGCAGCTTCAGGCTGCCGAGGATCGCTCGCTGCCCACCGGCAGCTTCGTGCCCCGCGGTGCCATCGCCGACCACGTCACCTTTGGTGGTCAGGCTATCTTCTACCCCGGCACGCTTGATGACGTCCAGGGCCAGGGGCAGCCGTGGGGGTACTATCCGTCGCTGGACGACCACTACTACTTCATCGAGATGGCGTGGTACGTCGCGGTTACCTGTGGGCGGGAGGATCTCCTGAACACTGAGATCGGAGGGGTGCGGCTGATCGACCGCCTGGCCCTCGCGTTCTGGGTGCCGAGGACCGACGGCGAGACCGGGCTCGTGATCTGCGACGCCGAAGATCGTGGCGTCTCCTTTGGGTTCACGGACATCGTTGTGCACACAGGAAAGCTCTTGTTCTGCTCGCTGTTGCGCGAGCGCGCAGCGCGGCGAATGGTGGATCTCTATCGCCGAGTGGGAGATGCCCAGAGCGCAGACCGGTACGAGGGGATCGCTGCTAAGGTCGCGGGAGCGATCCCCGACACGTTCGGAAACGGTCGCGGGCTGCTGCGGGCGAGCACCGGAACGAGCGCTCAGCTCGATGTCTGGGGCTCGGCGTTCGCCGTGTACGCCGACCTGCTTCCCGAAGCGGCGGCCAGAACCGTTAGTGCTGCGCTGCTCGATGCGCTAAGGGCCGGAACCATCGCCTGGCACGGCAACATCCGCCACGTGCCCACCGATGGTGACTACAGTGCTACCACGGCGTGGGAGCGGGTGGTCGATGGCCGGCCCAAGAACCGCTATCAGAACGGCGCCTATTGGGGCACCCCGGTTGGTTGGGTCTGCGCCGCGGTGGTGCGCTTGGACGCGAGCATAGTGCGCGAGTTGGCCATCGACTTCGTGGCGGACCTCAGCAAGGGTGACTATCGTCAGGGCGTAGATTTCGGTGCACCGTGGGAGTGCATGCATCCCGACGGCGGCCACCGACAGAACCCCGTCTATATGTGCACCGTCACGTGCCCGCTGGGTGCGTTCCGCACCTTGGATTGGGCCTGATCGGTGAAGGCCGGATGGAGTACTCGCGTTCTGCTGCTGGCAGGTGTGGCGGTCGTTGTCTTGATGGCCGGTTGTCTCGGCCACAGGGCGACCTCCAGTCCGATCTTTGGCACCGTCGCGAGCCGAGTCGATCACGCTGAATCCGACTACGCAGCCGGTCTCCGGGCCGTGACCTACGAGGTCTACTGGGATCGGCTTCAGCCTGCACCGGACCGCTTTGATGCAGCCCAGTTTGACCAGGCGCGGGGCGACCTGGCGGCCCTGCGTGATGCCGGGATGCAGATCGTGCTGAGCCTCGGCATCCAGTATCCGCCGGCATGGGCGTTCGATCTCCCGAATAGCCGCTACGTCAACCAATACGGGGACGCCTACGTCGACGACCGGCCCGGTGCCAATGGACTGAACGCGGTCTTCAACCAGCAGATCCGCGATCTTCAGGCGGCTTACGCGGCGCGCGTGTTCCAGGAACTGGGCGACGACTTCTACGCTGTTCGTCTCGGCTGGGGCTTCTATGGCGAGCTTTCCTACCCGATCAACGACTATGCCGATCGCGTGAACGCCTACTGGGCCTTCGGCGATGTAGCCCAGGGCCGGGTACCCGGCCTGGCAGCGACGCTCACGCCCAACCCGGTGCCCGGATGGATCCCTGGCACGGCGAGCCAGGACCACGAATCGGCTCGCCAGTTTGCCGAATGGTATCTCAACGCGATGACGGACTACCAGAACTGGCAGATTGCGACCGTCCGCCGCGACTTCAAGGGTCCGCTACCCGTGCTCTACCCCTCGTGGGGGCTACGACCCGGCCAGCTCGACGCCGCGATCTCCAGGGACCTGAGCGGCTTCACTTCGCCCGAGCAGAACGGGGAGATCCAGCGTGGTCACGACTTCGCCCGGCACGTCGCCAGCTTGAAGGATCCCAAGGTCATCGTCTACACGACGTGGCTGGACACGTCGCCCACCCTCGGCGATGATGCCGGTGACGATCCGACGCGGTGGAGTCCCGTGCATTACCTGGCACAACTTGCCGGGGATCACAGACCCGCGCTCCAGGTCTGGGGCGAGAACACGGGGCAGGGCACCGTCGACGATATGCGGCTATGCTTTGACCGGCTGGAGGTGTTTGGCCTCACCGGCCTCTTCTGGGCCTTTGACGACCAACTCTACGACACCACGAGCGACTACGCCTCGATCGACGACTATGCGGCGTTCATTGAGACAGTTATGCGGTGATCCCCTCTCACACAAGTGATAAGTATCTGTTGTGCGGTGCCGAATGTATGTTATATTGGCATAAGCACCTGTTGAGCTGATGCGTTGGGACCTCCCCGCTGCGCTGCGTCGAAGCCCCTCACTGTGGCCATGCATTGCAGGTGTCGTCCTTCTTCCACCTAGTGTCTTGATGGAGGTTTCCTCATGCTTCATGAACCGGCTCAGCCTGCGGACGACGACCGCGCGATCGGCTATAAAGTGCGGGTGGGCGCTCAGATGTTCTTGCTCTATGCTCTTGTCTACGGGGGATTCGTCCTGGTCAATTTGGTTTCTCCCCTGGCAATGGAGCGCACCGTATTCCTGGGACTCAACTTGGCCGTTGTCTATGGTATGGGGTTGATTGGTCTGGCATTCGTCCTGGCGTTCATCTACACGCGTGTGTGCACACGTGAAGAGTTGAACGGCGACGGCTGCGACGAAACTGGGGAGGCGTGAGTCATGGCCATCGCGATCTTTGTCCTTTTCGTCATCATTGTCCTCAGTCTGAGTTTCTACCTGGCACAGCGGGCGAAGTCTACCAGTGGCTACTATGCCGCGGGTGGGAAGATACACTGGTCGGTAAACGGTATCGCGTTTGCCGGCGATTACCTCTCAGCGGCGTCCTTCCTGGGTATCTGTGGGATGATCGCAACGGCGGGTTACGATGGGTTCCTCTATTCTATTGGGTACCTTGCCGGTTGGATCGTGGCGCTCTTCATCGTGGCTGAACCGATGAAACGGCTGGGGAAATACACGTTCGCCGATGCGCTTGATCAGAAGTTCAATTCTCGTGGCATCAAACTGGCTGCCGCAATCAGCACGCTGATCGTGTCCGTGTTCTACCTGATCCCCCAGATGGTGGGGGCGGGCGTGCTGGTGGAGCCTCTCCTTGGGCTTCCGCATTATGCCGGTGTCATCATTGTGGGTGCTATCGTTATCACGATTGTGGCCACGGCCGGGATGGCCTCGACCACCTACGTTCAGTTTCTCAAGGGGTCACTGCTCATCGTCTTCTCCATCGTGCTCGTCGTCGCTGTGCTGATTCGCGGCCTTTCGACGACGCCGGACCAGGGCGGCAGAGTCCCCTTCCACCCTCTGGCGACGCTTGCCGCTGCCCAGACGGGAGATGGCCTTGCGGTGGAGGATGCCGCGTATACGTACGTTCAGACCGTCGACAGTGGGGCGAATGTCTTCGTCGCGCTTGCCAAGGGGGGTGTCACCTCCTGGTGGACGCAGAGCGCTGCCTCAGATGGCGGGGTCACCCTGACCGAGACACAATGGCAGAGTGTCGGTCCGGATGGTGCGGAGTGGATCAATGGCGCGCCCGCGTCTTCTAGCAATCAGCTTCGCACGATCGGCAACCTGGAGACAATCGCCGGGAAGACTGGCGAGGCCGCGACCACAGGGCCCGTGGGTCCCCTTCGGTTCCTGTCGCTCATCGATGACAAGGCCACCCAGGTCCAGCTGTGGAGTGTTGCCAAGATCACCGACGCCCAGGGAAACCCTGTCTCGGTCCACTATGCCTCACTCGTGTCCGGCAACCGTGTCCTGCGTCCCGGGCTGAAGTTCAAGGTGGAGGGCACACTCTTCCAGAGGCTCGACTTCGCCTCTCTGATGCTGGCGCTCTTCTGTGGTACGGCAGCGCTGCCCCACATACTGATTCGATACTACACGGTACCTAACGCGGCGGCGGCGCGCAAATCAACCGTCGTGGCCATCGCGGCCATTGGGTTCTTCTACGTGCTGACGCTCTTCATGGGGTTGGGGGCGATGACCAGCGGCGTCGTCAACCCGCTTGACAACAACATGTCGGCTCCGCTCTTGGCCCGCTCGTTTGGTGAGTTGCTTTTTGCCGTCATCTCAGCCACCGCCTTTGCGACGGTGTTGGGCACGGTGAGTGGTCTGATCATTGCCGCGTCCGGCGCTGTAGCTCACGATTTGTTGGATCGTTACGCCAACGTGCGCATGACAGAGACGCAGAAAGTAGGCGCGGCAAAGCTTTCCGCCTTCATCGTGGGGCTCATTGCCATCGCCCTGGGCATTCTCTTTGATGGTATGAATGTCTCCTTCCTCGTGGGCTGGGCTTTTGCGGTTGCCGCCTCCGCGAATCTGCCTGCGATCGTCATGATGCTGTTCTGGAAACGGACGACGGCTAAGGGCATCACGGCCTCCATCACCGTGGGCATCGTCTCAGCGCTCGGCCTGATCGCGTTGTCGCCCGATATGTACGCGCGTTACGGGCTTGACCCGGCTACATCTCCGGTGCCCTTCAGCAACCCGGGCATCGTCTCCATACCGGTGAGCTTCATTACGTTGGTCGTCGTCTCTCTCCTCACCCAGAGGAGAGAGGCCGCCTATCCGGCCCTGGAGCCCGTGTAAGGCCTCACGAATCCGAAAGAGGGCGCGTGACCTCACGCGCCCTCTTTCAACGTCACAAGAGAGGTTCCCATGGATCCTACCATACAATCTTTGAACAAGCCGAGGCTGCCCAGGCGCCTGATCGAATTCCTGGGCCTGCGCCGCAATATCGCGGCCCTGCTCACGATGGTCATCCTGGTCGGTATGGGCGAGAAGATGGCCGAGCGCTTCCTACCTATATACCTTCTGGCCCTTGGTGGTGGCACGCTCTCCGTCGGGCTTCTGAACGGAATGGACAATCTCCTCAGTGCCCTATATTCGTTCCCGGGGGGCTACCTGAGCGATCGCCTGGGTCACAAGCGAGCGCTGCTGCTCTTCAACCTGATCGCAATGGGTGGGTACGTGATCGTGATTCTCTTCCCGGTCTGGTATGCCGTGATTATCGGATCGGTCTTCTTCTTGTCGTGGACTGCGATCTCGTTGCCCGCGACGATGAGTGTGGTCTCCAAAGCCATGCCCACCAACAAGCGCACGATGGGCGTCTCGATGCATTCCCTCGTCCGGCGCATCCCGATGGCTCTGGGGCCGGTGGTCGGTGGGTTGCTCATCGCCGCCTATGGAGAACGTGACGGGGTGCGTCTGGCATTCGTGGCGGCGTTGGTCCTGGGCGTCGTGGCTCTTGTGCTGCAGCAAGTGCTGATCGACGATGTGCCCGGGTCGCACAAGGCAGAGCGCAATCCGCTGGTGATGCATCGCGTGATGTCGCCCGATCTGCGCAACCTTCTGGTCTCTGACATACTGATTCGCTTCTGTGAGCAGATTCCTTATGCCTTCGCCGTCGTCTGGGCGATGCAGGTCGTGGGGATCTCCGCCCCTCAGTTCGGCCTTCTCACCACCATTGAGATGATCACGGCGATGCTCGTCTACATTCCCGTGGCCTACCTGGCTGACAAAAACACCAAGAAGCCCTTTGTGGTGATCACTTTTGTCAACTTCTCGCTCTTTCCCCTGGTCCTGCTCTTCTCGCGATCCCTCCCTCTCCTGATTGTGGCTTTCGTGATCCGGGGCCTGAAGGAGTTTGGCGAGCCGACACGCAAGGCGCTCATCATGGATCTAGCGCCTGAGGACCAGAAGGCAGCGATGTTCGGTTACTATTATCTCGTCCGAGACGTCATCGTTTCATTGGCGGCCTTCGGCGGCGCGTTGCTGTGGAACATCTCGCCGACGGTGAACTTCCTCACGGCCTTCGGTTTCGGCATTCTGGGTACCATCTACTTTGCCTGGTTTGGGCGGGATCTCGCGACCAAGGGGGTGATGACGGCAACTTAGCGTGCGTGCTGTCTGTTCCGGTGGGAAGTGTGGGTCGCCATTGGCGGCTCCGGCTCATCATCAGGAGGTGGCTATGCTGTGGATCACACGTTCGCACGTTCACGTCGACCGGGTAGCCTGCCCGTGGCTTATCCGGCGGTTTGTCGACTCTCAGGCTGAGTTCCTGTTCGTGCCGAAGAGCCAGGTGTCGCTCGTCGCTGACGAGACTGGGGGCACGCCCTTCGATGCGCCTGACGTGGCACTGGGCCATCGTGACGGGAAGTGTTCCTTTGAGACCATCATTGAGACCTATGAGCTGACCGACCCCGCGCTGCTTCGATTGGCAGAGATCGTACACGCCGCCGATGTCGCACAAGATCGCGAGACCGATGTCATCGCGCCGGGTCTGGAAGCCATTGCGGTTGGCTTCAGCCTGCGCTTCCCTGACGATCTGGAGAACCTCGAACGGCAGTTCGAGGTGTACGACGCGCTTCTGGCTTGGTGCCGCCTGGAGGTGGCGAGGCGGGCAGGTCAGAAGTGCTCTGGTCCAGGCTGACGCGGGCACCACGCACGTGGCCCCTCTGAGGTCCTATGATATGCTGTTTCTCTGATGGCAGGGCAAAGCACCAACAACCTAGACGGCAAGGAGCGTATTCACTACTATGGATAACAGACTTCCGACGAGTTCCCCCGAAGCCCAGGGCATTGCGTCCGGGGCAATCATAGCCTTTCTCGATGCTGCCGAGGAGACCATCGATGCACTGCACAGCGTTGTGCTGCTGCGTCACGGCCACGTGGTGGCCAAGGGGTGGTGGGCACCTTATGCATCTGATGTGCCCCATATGCTCTTCTCATTGAGCAAGAGCTTCACCTCCACCGGTATCGGTCTGGCAGTCGCCGACGGCCTGGTATCGGTGACGGATCCCCTGCTCTCGATCTTCCCGGACGACGCCCCCGATGAGGTGAGCGACAACCTGGCCGCGATGCAGGTGCGCCACCTGCTCACGATGACCACGGGCCATGCCGAGGACACCACGGGCCATCTCTTCCGGGCCGAGGACGGCAACTGGGTCAAGGCTTTCCTGGCGCTCCCGGTGGAGTACGAGCCCGGCACACACTTCCTCTACAACACCGGCGCATCCTTCGTCCTCTCGGCGATCGTGCAGAAGCTGACCGGCAAGACGCTGCTGGAGTACCTCACGGCGCGTGTCTTCGAGCCTCTGGGCATCGACGGCGCGGAGTGGGATGCGAATCCCGAGGGCATCAACATGGGTGGCTTTGGCCTCAACGTCAAGACCGAGGACATTGCCCGCTTGGGTCAGATGTACCTGCAGAAGGGGGCCTGGAACGGGCAGCAGATCCTGCCCGAGGCGTGGGTGGCGGAGGCGACCTCGCGCCAGGTGGACAATGCCCCCAATAACAACTCCGACTGGGAGCAGGGGTATGGCTACCAGTTCTGGCGCTGCCGGCACGACGCCTATCGTGGGGACGGCGCCTTCGGCCAATACTGCATCGTGATGCCCGACAAGGACGCTGTGCTCGCCATCACGAGCGGCGTCAGCGACATGCAGGCCGTGCTCAATCTCGTCTGGGACCTCCTGCTCCCCGCTATGGAAGAAGGGGCCCTGTCCGAGGACGCGGCGGCGCAGAAGGCCCTTGAGGTGAAGCTATCGAGCCTCGTGCTGCCCCTCGCCCAGGGAGCATCGACGTCGCCGGTGGCAGCAACCGTGTCCGGCAATGCGTACCTCTTCGACACGGCGGATCAGAAAGCCGTGATCGACCGGCACAATCCCGACGCGGAGGCCCAGTTGATCCACGCCGTCTCCGTCGAACTCGATGGTGATGGCGGAACGATCACGGTGCGGGATGGCCGTGGTGATAACTCGATCGCTTTCGACTTTGGATCGTGGCGTTATGGCGAGACGATGCTGACCAGGAATGAACCCAATCGCGTTGCCGCAAGTGGGGCGTGGACAGCCGACGACACGTTGGCTGTCAAGTTCTTCTTCTATGAGACGCCGTTCAGCCTGACCCTGAGCTGTCGTTTTGCGGACGGCGGGGTCCATTTCAAGATGACGCCGAACGTGGGTTTTGATCCTTCCAAGGTCACGGAGTTGGTGGGAAAGCTGCAATAACGCACTAGAGGCTCCCTTCCCGGTGCTAGACTGGACCAACCTCTGAGGTTGGTCCAGTCTTAGCTTCCCCGGTGGGTAGAGCAGGGGGAAGATATCGTGTCTCGTCCATACGTGCAGATCGATGCGCCCAATCAGATCGATTCGCTTCGCCGGCATCTCGAAGGCCAATTGCCGCGCTTTTTGGCTTTCGAAGGTGTGGTCGGGCTAACGCTCAACGGTGGGCTCTCGCGTGGCTATGCGGATCATCTCTCGGAGATCGATGTCACGGTCTTTCTAACGCCGGAGGCGTACGATGCCTGGCAGAGCGGTCGGGCGCCCATAGCACAGGGCATTACCGTGTTGGATGGCCAGCTCTATGATGTCAAGGCCGTGAGTTACACCGAGGAGCGCGACCGGCCCTGGGAGCAGGTGGCGCTCTGGGATGCCTCCTATGCCGAGATCCTCTACGACCCCGAGGGGCTGCTGCATGCTTTGCTCTCCGAAAAGCTCGCGAGTCGCCCCGATCCGGGTACAGGCCTGGTCGAAGGGTTGTTGATGAGCTGTTGGTGGTACTTCGATTTGGCAGGCACGATCTGGATCGAGCGTGGAGATGCCCTGCAGGGACACCACATGCTAAGCCAGGCCGTGGCCCCGTTGGTGCAGGCGCTCTTCGTCGCCAATCGGGAGTATATTCCTCATGAGAAGTGGCTGCTGCACATGAGCCATAGCCTTGAATGGATACCCGCAGATTGGCAGAATCGGCTACGTGCCGCGATGAGCACCGGGGACTTCACACGGGAATCACTGGTATCACGGCAAGAAGCGATACGTGGGCTGTGGGAGGACGTGGATGCCCATATCAGGGAGGCTTGCTGCGCTGACCTGCCGGTCCACGTGATGCAGAAGACGGTCTACCAGAATCTACGCTTGCTGGCTGACATGGGCAGCATGACCCTCAAAGCATGGCGCGAAGAGACCGGCGGGGATGTACCGACCGGAGATCCCTTCTATCCCGTTATCCGGGTGGACGAAAATCGGATTGTCCTGGATCGCGAAGCGTTGCTCCGGATTGGGCCGGAGGACATGTACGCATGGCATTACGCCGCCCTGCGGGCAGTGGTGGCGCGTCGGAACGCGGGGCGTCGGAACGCGGGGCGTCGGAACGCCGGGTGCCGCGGCTAGGTACGTCCGGCGCTCCTGGCTTGCCCGTCTGGCGGCTGAAGTCGCTGCATCAAGCGTCTTCCGAAGATGAAAGCCCAGACCGGGTAGCCGAAGAAGAGCCCGGCCAGGATATGGAGTCCGATTCCCCGGGGCAGTTGGCCCGTCTTCTGCCCGAGTCGACCTGTCAGGCAGAACCATACGACCACGACAGCGAAGGCTGGCGTCACCATCAGCAGTTGCTCGGGAAGGTGTAACACGTCGGCCAGCAGCAGGGCCTCCAGTGCGACAACTAACACCATGCCGAAGCATCCGGTCACCAGCAGTACCCGACTCCGGACGGGATTCAGGGAACGTACCAACCGGTGGACCTCGACGGCTATAGGAAGCATCAGGACGTACTGCACAGTCACGCTAACGTCTGGAAAGAGCGTCCAGACTCCCCCGATCGTGTAATAGATGACCATCGCCGTGATACCGATCAAGGCCACGAGACCGCTTGAATAGGTGCATATTACGGCCAGATACGTGATCGCGTTGGGTGGGACCTCGATAGCGGACGGCGTGCGGGCAAGATCCTCCATATTGGGACTTCCTTTCCTTGTCGCGTTCGTGTCCAACACCAATACCTGCGCTTACACTCCATCGCTGCAGGCCGGCAGCGTGACAATGAATCTGCTGCCTGTTCCCACGGCGCTTTCCGCGCGAATTGTGCCACCATTCGCCTCGACGAGCTTTCTACTGATCGCCAGTCCGAGACCGATGCCCTTGGCACGGGTTGTGAAGAGCGGCTCGAAGATGCGTTCCAGGTTCTCCTGTGGGATGCCGGTGCCTGAGTCGGAGACCGTGACCTCTAGCCAATCGCCGTCGTAGCACAACTCGTCCGATGCTGCGTGTCGGCGACCTGCGAGTTGCGTGCTTGCCACGGTCAGGTGTCCGCCCTCCGGCATTGCCTGATAGGCATTCATAAACAGGTTGTCCAAGACCTGCCCGATCTGATAGGAGTCAACAAGGACGGGCGGTAGATCATCGGGGATGTCAACGTGAAGACTGACGCTGTCCGGAGCAGGATGTCGCGTGACCGCGGCGATAGTCAGATCGAGGATTCTGGTGGGCAGAGGGGCATTCGGTCTAACCCGGGCGAAATCGAGCAGGTCCGCTATGATTCGCGAAGCATTTCGGGCCTCCGTAGCGATCATATTCAGGTACTCGTTCACCTCGTCGTCCGGATCGGGAAGTATCATATGCAGGTAATAGACGGCGTTTGTGATGACGCCGAGCGGCGTCCGTAGCTCGTGGCCTACGCTGCCCGCCAACTCACCCAGGACGGCGAGCCGTTCCTGACGAATCAGCCGATCCTGGGCATCGCGAAGCTCGCGCGTACGGGCCTCCACGATGTGCTCAAGTTGTTCCGTGTAGTTCTGAAGCAGCTCCTCCGTCTGCTTGCGCTGGGTGATATCACGAATCAAGTGAACCGCACCGGTGAGAAGCCCGGTGCTGTCTCGGATCGGGTCGACGGATATCTCCAGGACGCGGTCCTCATACGGGAGCTCCATGGTCTCCCGCTTCAAAGAGTCCTTCATACGCTCAAAAGGGCAGGCTGTGATAGAGTGATCCGAATTGTGTAGTAGCTCCCAACAGTGCATTCCTATCAGTCTTCCCCTGTACGCCGGGAACAACGCATCCATGGCATGGTTGTGGCGGACGATCCGCTGCTCCGCGTCCAGCAGACAGAGGCCATCGGTCACTGCATCGAAGGTGCTCTGCCATTCACGGGACATTGCCTCCAGCGCTTGCTCGGTCTTGATACGTTCGGTGACGTCTCGATCGATTCCCACGGTGAAGGGCCGGTCCTCCATCTCGATAGGCGTCGCCGAATACTCGATCACGTTCTCCTCCCCGTCCGGCCGGATCCAGGAGAACGTGCCACGATAGGGCCGCTTGTTGCGGCGGATGTCCAGGTTCTCCTCCCGACTTCGCACCGGCCCGATCTTCCTCTGCAGAGAGCCGGTCTCCGAGATCGCCAGGAGTTCCTCGCGGGTGCGCCCGGCCATTGCGGCGTAACGCTCATTACAGTCGATGAGGCGATGAACGCGGCCTGAGGGAATCTCTTCGTAGATGCTTATGCCGTCGAAGGCATGATCGAAGATCGCCCGCAGCTTCTCTTGTGACTCCCTCAATGCTGTTTCGGCTTGACGCCGTTCTACGATCTGTCGCTCCAGCTGCCGGTTGGCAGCGCGCAATTCGGCGGTCCGGACGTCGACCATCGCCATCAGTTCGCCCCGGCGCAGGACGAGCAAGTAGGCGACTACCGGCACGCCAGCCACGATAATCGATCCCAGGATGCGATAGAGCCACAGCATCTGCCGGTACTGCTCGAGTGCGCCAAAGCGAGTCGCCATCAGGCGATCAGCCCGCCACAACACGAGCACCAGGACAACGAGGGCTACCAGGGAATAGACCAGCGCTGGTCGCCGAGTGAGCTTGAGGCGTTCCGAGAAGTTGCGTTTCCGGTCTTTCATCCTGCCCGCTTCAGCAAGTAGCGCTTCAGCGCTACTGCTTGATTGTGCTCGATGTCCCGCGCTGAAAACAGCAGCGTCAGCCGCCCCTGCGACACCCTCTCCACGAGTGTTGCCACGGCTTCTTGGCGTTCGTCGAGTTCGGTGAAGTAGCGCTGCTGGAACGCTTCCCACTTGTCGGGGTCGTGACCGAACCATTTCCGAAGCGCCGTGCTCGGGGCTACTTCCTTCAACCACAGGTCAGCCTGGACCTGCTCTTTCTTGAGGCCACGCGGCCACACCCGATCGACGAGGACGCGAAACCCGTCATCGGGATCTGCCGGTTCGTAGACGCGCTTCGCTTGTACGTCCATCATCTCACTCCTATTGCCCAGCGCGGCTGCTACCGCGAGACTCCTGGCTTTGCCAACGGCACCGGATAGGCACGCATGGCACGACCTAGCCACGCAGGCCGGATATGGGCCGCCGGTCGCGCCGGATTTCGCCGAGCAACTCCAGGGCACCGATGCCAAGCACGAGGGCAGCTAGCGCCCACAGCACCAGGTAACCGCGGATTGAGAGGTGCAGATGGCCGCAGAGCAGCCACGCGACCAGGGTACCTGCACCACAGAGGTTGATCACAAGGGCGCCGCCGGTGCCGAGGCCGGCTAGGCCCACGAGGTGCCGGTAGCGTTCCAGAAAGAGTGCCAGGCTGATGCCGATCAGTACTCCGCCCAGAATGCTGGGGTAGAAGGCAGTACTCGCGATTGGGACACCGAGCCACTGCGCAAGACTTCGTGGGTACAAGAGGAGCGCCAAGCCCAAGGCGAGGTTGACCGCCGCGTCAACTATCAAGAGGACTGCTCCTTGCATCGTTCCTCCTTTGATCTATCCATCCTGCACCGCATTGGACTGGCACGCCAGCCGATCGACTGCTTTCAGGAGCGTCCGGACGCGGCAGTTCAGAGGTTAGTTCCTACCGTGGTGGTGTCAGGCTGCTTTGAAGCCCACGTCCGACTGCCCTCAGCACCAGGCCAAACAGCACGAAGGTGAGCACAAACGACCGGCACCGGCAGTAGGCCGAGCCTCACCGTTGTAGAGCCCCGTCCCGTACCTGGCTCGAAGGCCAGCACGTTGTACGACGACGACTAACACCGTGAAGACCATCGGTGCCCAACCGGCGAAGGTGAGGGCGAGCAGTGCCACGATCCTTCCGACCCGGGCACGGGCGCGGAGATAGATCAGGATACCACAGATGCTTACCACCAGCTCGCAATGACGCTGAGCGGGCTGAAGACGATGGCCTTGGACGTGATCGTGACCCGGCTCAGCCGAAGCAAGCACCAATTCCTGCCCTAGGGTCGCCGCACCCGCCCCGATCACCAGGGCGATGCGGACGATCCGCCAATTGAGCTGCCGCTTGAAGCGCCTGCCATCCCATCCACAGGAGAAGGAGAAAGGCCAGCACGCTGACGAGAAGGTCGCCACCTGTCTGCTGGAGAAAGATGAAGGTGTGATCCAGCGAGTCGAGCAGAACGTCGGCCGGGGTACCAGTACCAGGGAGGTCTGAATCATAGCCGCACCGTCAGGTCACCGCCGGGCTGGTCCAGCAGGACGTGTTTCTCGTCGCGTATGTTGACCATCTGCAGCTTGCTGTTGTAGAACGTGTGACCGTCCGCTGCCGCCGTGACGCCCGGCACCCGGAGGAAGTGATAGGCTGCGCCACCGGCGATGCGCAGAGGGGATACCCCGCCTGTATGTCCTGGAAGGTCAGGACGCGCATGTTACCCTCCAGTTGGTCCGACACCTGGCGGTAGGGCGGCGAGGCCGTTGCCGTACCGGGATCGCCCAGGAGGAACTGGTACGGGAACAGCGCAAATCCCTGCACCGTACCCCGGTTCTGCACTTGGAGGGCGTGGCCGACCGGGAAGTCGGGCCAGGTGTAGCGGAAGGGAAGCCCGTCGAACTCGCCAATCAGGTACCCCTCGTTGGGGATGAAGACGAAGCCCGTGAAGGCCGCCGCGCCCCGGTCGACGAAGCCGCGGGCGATGGAGCCCTCGCTCCATGGCGGCTCCCGTCTGGCAGCTTCCCGTACCCACCACGATGCTGCCCAGTGGCGGCACGTCGGCGGCTCCCAACGTGGTGTCGTCGTCGAGTCGTAGATAACTGCTGCTGCCGTGCCCCGTAAAGGTGAGGTAGTCCGCGGCTTCGAGAACGTTTTGGAAGTTATCGATGGTCAGTGCCTCGACCGTGCCCCGGTCAGCGCGGATGATCCGCCCCTCGTCGAGGTCCGCGGCAAGGGTTGGCCGCGTTGACGGCGACAAAGCACCGGCCCTGCACCTGCGTGCGGCGCAGCCAGAGGTCCCGTGCGCCTTCGAGCGTGGAAGCGGTGATGATGCCCGTGTAGATGGCCCTGTCCCGCTCCCCCATCGTCTGGCCGAACGAGATCAGGACGTCGTCCGACAGTATCTCCGGCGAGACGACCCAGAGCAGGAACTCGGGGTCGTAGTCGAGAGCATCTGCGATGGTGTGGGCTACCGGTGTATTCCTCGGTGGCCGCGATCTCCGCTGCCAAGGGAAAGTATGGATCGTCCGGTCGAGAGAGGATCACCAGCTCGCACTGAGACCGCGGCGCGGGAGCAGGGACGGTCCTCCAGCCGCAAGAGGGACTGGTCCGATAGAGAGCGCCAGACCCAGGACAGCCAGCGGGCCGATGTGGAAACCGGGCCGATGACGTTTGCTGACCATAGCTGTACACCTCCGGTGGTAGGGTGACATCATACGCTTGGGTCAGTCTATCAGCGAAGCGGAGCAGCAACCACTGTGGAAATCATCAGGTCCACCTGCCCACCCCGCAGCTACGCGATGCTTGTCTCGAACCTCCCTCTGTCCTCTTTGCAGAGGGTCCGCACCAGCCGACGCCCAGACGTGACGGCGGTCGGGAGGCCGCCGCCCGGCTCGACCCACTGTCCGCACATATAGAAGGCCTCCAGGCCGGGCACGGTCTGGCGCATCGGCCGCATCACGGTCGAGGCATTCTGCGGCGTGATCAGCCATCCCTCGAAGCTGCCCTTCCAGTTGCCTGTATAGCGCTCGAAGGTCAGCGGCGTCGCGACGTCGACCATCTCCACCTTTTCGGAGATGCCCGGGAAGCGTTGGTCGAGCAACGCCACGATGGTGCGCGCCACCTCGTCCTTCTTTGCCTCTGTACGAGGCGCGATCCTGTATCAGAGCCTTCCAGTAGTCGTAATCGCTGTTCATTATGACGTTGAGGCTGGTCCTATGGGGCGGCGCCAAGGTGGGGTCCTGGTTGAAGATACGGACGTCTAGCCGCTTGCGCACGGCATCGGCGATCTCCACCGGCTCGCGCAGGGCGAAACTGATGCCGGAGACCGGCTTGGGCTCGTCGTCAAAGGAGCGGTCCACTCCCAGCCCTACCAGGATCAGCGGCGGAAAGGTGGGCCACTTGTTGTAGGGCTCACGCGTTGTCTCGTCTCCGTACTTACCATCCAGCATCCCGAAGAGTGTGGTATAGCCGTCTGCGGCGGAGATCACACGTCCTGCGCGGTGCTCACTTCCATCGGCCAACCGTGACTCCACGGCCCGCTTCCTTCCACCAGGATCTTCTCCACAGGATTTCGATAGTGGATCGCGCCGCCCAAGTCGAGATACCGCTGGGCGATGGCCTGCGACATCGGTAGGGAGCCGCCGACGGGATAGCCCGCGTTCTTGGCGTGAAGATAAGCGAAGGTGAAGAGCATAAAGAACATCGAGAACTCCTGCAACGATACGGCCAACAGGGCATCGCGGAGCAGAGGATCCTTGAAGCGGGTGACGAAGTGCTCCGCAGTGGTGTTCATCCACTTCTGGAACTGCCGCCCCTTTGTCGCTAACGTCCACCCGAGCTTCACCATCTTCTGCAGACGCCCGGGTAGCGAATCGAGCTTGGTGGGCTGGTCGAGGCCGAGGGCCATACGGATTCCCCCGATGGTCTCGCCGATGGTCTCGGCATCTGCGGCGAGAATGCTAATAGGTGCGCCTCCAGCTTGTCCACGTCGCTGTAGAAGATCACCTTGCGCCCGTCCGCGCCCTCATAACGGGCGTACTCGTCCAGGTTGACGACTCGCGCCCCTGGGCAATGCCTACCTCTTCCCAATAGCGATACATCCCGCTCTGCGGTGAGGAGCCCGACTAGCCAGTGGATGCAGCCGTCGACGGTGTAGCCCTTATGCTTCCACGCTGTGCACAGCCCGCCGGGCATGCGGCGGATTCCCCAAGATCCGCGTGCGGTAGCCGTTCATCTGGGCGTACATCTGCTGCAAGCCCGGCAAACCCGGCGCCGATGATGATGATGCTGTGATCGTCCATCTGTCGCCCCCCGATTTCGAGGTCTTCTCAGCGTTCTGATCAGCTCTGAAAGCGACGATGCGCCGGATCAGGTCGGTGGGCAGTGGCCGATCAAGCGGGAACTGCACCGAGCCCTTCCCACGCTTGTACGGTTTGAACTCCTCCTCGAATGCCTCTACAACGTCGCCCGCGGCCGGATAGAACCCGATGTGACTCTTCCACGCTGCGAAGTACACGAGACGTCTACCCTTCAGATCAAAGGCGGGCATCCCGTAGCTGATTTTCTCTGTCGCGTCCGGCGCTACCGCCTTGATCAGGCCCCGCAATTCTTGCAGCACCTTCTGAGTTTCCGGGGGGAATCCCGATATGTACTCATCTATGGAATGAGGCCCTGAACCATGTGCCATCTTGCGCACCTGCCCTTCGGTTGTCGTGTCCCGGTACTCGTGGAGCGCTCCTCTGGGGCGTATGGTAGGCCTAATCACGCGTGCCACAACCCGGCCGAAGCGGCGCACCCGCCGGCGCCGCCGGCGGGTCCTGTTGACTAGGCCTCTGCGCGGCTTATACTGGCGGCACTCACAGAATTCACGCGATGCTCACTCGATCAGGAGGTTCTGATGACGAAGGCTGGGGACAAGAACGAGCGTGCGGGCGAAGGAAAGCACGATACTGAGGCGAAGAAACCGGAGATCGAGGAGAAATCCTCGGAGACGCAGCACGCCGTGACGATCGATGGGCAGGAGATCGCGTACACGGCGAAGGCCGGGACCTTGATCCTGAAAGACGACGAGGGCAATTGGAAGGCCTCTATTTTCTACGTCGCGTACACCAAGAATGACGTGGAGGACGTGAGCCGGCGGCCTATCACCTTCTCATTCAATGGTGGGCCAGGCTCCTCCTCCGTATGGCTGCACCTTGGTGTACTCGGTCCGCGACGTGTCGCGATGGCCGAGGACGGGGAGCCGCCTCCTCCGCCGCCCTTCAGTTGGTCAACAACGAGTACTCGCTGCTCGACCTGACAGACCTGGTCTTTATCGACCCGGTAAGCACCGGCTTCAGCCGTGCAGCGCCCGGCGAGGAGGCCAAGCAGTTCCACGGCGTCGAGCAGGATATCCAATCCGTGGGGGAGTTCATCCGTCTGTTCACCGCCCGATCTCAGCGGTGGGCATCGCCGAAGTTCCTGATCGGGGAGAGCTACGGCACGACGCGGGCCGCGGGGCTCTCTTCTTATCTCCATGAAGACCTGGGGATCTACGTCAATGGGATCATGTTGGTCTCGGCCATCCTCAATTTCCAGAGCGCACGGTTTGTACTGGGCAACGATCTGCCCTATATTCTCTTCCTCCCCACGTATGCAGCCACGGCCTGGTATCACAAGAAGCTGCCGGCGGACCTTCAGTCCCTCACCCTGGAAACGTTCCTGGCCCAGGTCGAGGAGTTCGCGCGGAGCACCTATAACATCGCCCTGATGAAAGGGGCGGATCTGCCGGATGAGGAACGCGCCGAGATCGTCTCAGCCCTTGCTCGCTACACTGGGCTCACCGAGACCTACGTCGAGCAGACTAGATGCGGGTCAATATCCATCGCTTCGTCAAGGAACTGCTGCGCGACCAGCGCCGGACGATCGGCCGGTACGATTCGCGGATCACGGGCATCGACCGGGATGCTGCTGGGGAGCGACACGAGTACGACCCGAGCTATGCCACGGTCCAGGGCGCCTATACGGCTGCCCTCAATCACTACGTCCGCTCCGTGCTGGATTACAAGAGCGACCAGTCCTATGAGATCCTTACGGGCAAGGTTCAGCCGTGGGATTACAGCAAATACCAGAACCAGTATGTCAACGTGGCGGAGAATCTCCGGCAGGCGCTGACCTACAATCCCTATCTCAAGGTCTTCGTTGCCAACGGGTACTACGATCTTGCGACGCCCTATTTTGCCACGCAGTACACCTTCAACCACCTGGAACTGGATCCGACGCTGCGGGATCACGTCTCGATGGAATACTACGGGGCAGGCGACATGATGTACCTGCACGGGCCATCATTGGCCAAGCTGAAGGCGGATCTGGCGGCATTCGTGACGGATGCCTTGGAGGCGGAGTAGGTGGTTATCAGACGCTAGAGACGTGCGCTAGCATCAGGCACTGCTTACCACAGTCGTCGTATGTACTGACCGGTGCCCGCCGTCCGAGGTGCCCCGTTCTCTGGCGTGCCGATACCGTTGAACTGCAGTGCGCGCTTTGTCGTGCACGCCTTCAGATCGGCGGTGACGCCGCGTCCGGAGACGCCCCACCGGGGCGTCTCTACGACTTACTCAGGGATCTGTCTTGGCGCTTCGTGCCGATGCCCCTGCCATCCGCTCATACACCGGTGCGAGCGCCCGGTAGGTCTCCTTGAAGATCTCGGTCAGCTCGACATAGGTGGACTGGTGGGTGGGGTCCGGGTCGATCACCTCCGCGATGGGGTTCATCTCGGTGGCCATGGAGAACCCCGGATAAAGCCCCACGGCGATGCCGCCCGCCAGGGCTGCACCCATTGAGGTCGCCTCCTCCAGAATCGCCAGGCGCTGCACCGGGATTCCGTAGATGTCGGCCATGATCTGATTCCATATTCGCCCGCGGGCTCCGCCGCCGATGAGACGCATCGCCTCGACCTCAGCGCCTTGCGCCTGGAAGGCCGCCAGGATCAGGCGCAGGTTCATCGCTACCCCCTCCAGGACGGCACGGATCATGTCCGACCGCGTGTGGCGGATCGTCAACCCGACAAAGGCGCCCCGCGCGTTGGGATTCCAGTGGGGGCTGCGTTCTCCCATCAGGTAGGGCAGGAAGAGCAGCCCATTCGCTCCGGCGGCGACTGCGCGGCCTGGGCGTTCATCAACTCGTAGGGGCTGGTCTGCAAGACCGTCGCACTGTCGATCTCGCCGGGACAAAGCTGATCGCGCATCCACTGGTACGATGTAACCGCTGCCTGCATCGTGCCGTCGGGCATGAACATCCCGGGCACGAGGTGGGTGAAGGTGAAGGTCTTGTAGTCGGGATCGAGGATCGGCGCCACGGTCGCCAGGGCAATCCAGGAGGATGAGCCAACGTAGTTGTACGCTGATCCCTCGGCGACCACGCCGGCCCCTGCGGCGGCGCAAGCGCCGTCACCCCCGCCTATGACGACCGGGGTGCCCGCGGGCACGCCCGCCTCATCGGCAATCTCCCTGCAGGACATGGCCGACGATGGCTGCTGGAGGGCCGGATGTCGGGCAACCGCGCGGGATCGAGCCCGACGGCCTCGAGTATCCGGGGCGACCAGGCCCCCGTCGCCAGGTCGTAGAGGTTCATACCGGAAGCGTCGGAAGGATCGGTGACGAAAGCTCCCGTCAGGCGGGCGACCATAGCATCTTTGGCGTGGGTGAACTTGTAGGCGCGGCGGTAGACCTCGGGCTGGTGATCCCGCAACCACAGGATCTTGGCCAGCGAATACGATGAGCTCAGCCGGTGGCCCGTGATCCGGTAGATCTCTTCGAAAGGAACGCGCTCGCCAACCCAGAGCGCTTGGGCCACGGCACGCTGATCGGCCCAGATGATGGCCGAGCGCAGGGGGCGTGCTTCCCGATCCAGCGGGACGCATCCCATCATCTGGCCGCTGAAGGTGATGCACGCGATGTCGCTGCCACCCACGCCCGTCTCGGCGAGGAGCCGCCGTGTCGAGTCGCAGACCGCTGCCCACCAGTCCTGGGGATCCTGCTCGGCCCATCCGGTCGCGGGATAGCGCGTCGCATAGGCGTGGAACGCGCTCCCGATGAGGACGCCATCGGCGTCGTAGAGTGTGGCCTTGTTGCCTGTGGTGCCCAGATCGTGCGCGAGGATGTAAGTTGCCCATCTGCCGTCAGCCGATGATCGCCTGATACGTCAGTTGTTTGAACTGCCCCCAGATCGGATAGATGTTGTTTGGCGTATACTGGGTCATCAGGACTCCGTAGAGCGTCTCTACCGGATCGATCCAGAAGTAGGTGCTGAACGCGCCACTCCAGCCAAACTCCCCCACTGACCCGGCTTTGCCCGAGGCCGCCACGTCCGTCAACACCTGGACGCCCAGGCCGAACCCATATCCGGTGTTATGGTCTGAGAGACCACGGTAGGTCCGCAGGGCCTCGTCGGAAGCGTGGTTGATCCTGTAGAGCGCCACCGTGGTGGGGCTGAGCAACTGCACGCCGTCGAGCCTGCCGCCGTTGCACAGCATCGACGCGAAGCGTGCATAATCCGAGGCTGTGGAGACCAGCCCCCCGCCGCCTGAGAACCAACTCGGCTTCTCCGAGCCGCGTAGCCCCGCCGGCGCGCCCACCGGCGTCAGCTTGTCGGATACGTGCCCGTAAAGGACTGCCAAACGCGGCAGCTTATCCTCTGGAGCATAGAAGCCGCTGTCGACCATCCTCAGCGGCTCAAAGATGCGCTCAGCAAAGAACTCGTCGAGTGGCTTGCCCGAGACGATCTCAACGATACGCCCCAATACGTCGATGCCGAGGCTGTAGCGCCAACTCGTGCCCGGCTCAAAAGCCAACGGTTGGGCTGCGACGAAATCGACGATATCCTCGAGGTCGGGGTCAGGCTTCTGCTCGACCAGCTTGCTTCGCGCTGCGATATAGCACTGGTCCACGGGGTCGCTCGGGTCCCATCCGTAGCTCAGACCTGAGGTGTGGGTCATCAGGTGCCCGATCGTTATCGGACGAACCGAGTTCACGAGGTCGTCTTTCTCCGGTGTCGTGCGCTGGAGGACCTTCACGTCCTTGAACGCGGGGATGAACTCGTACAGAGGTGTGTGAAGGTCGAAGCGGCCTTCCTCGTAGAGCAGCATAGCCGCAACGCTGGTCACCGGCTTGGTCATAGACGCGATGCGGAAGATCGCATCGGGCTGCATCGGCTTCTGCTTCTCGATGTCCATCATACCGCAGGCCGCGTTGTGGACGATCTTGCCACGACGCCCGACGGTCGTCACGATGCCGGCGAGCTTGCCCTCGTCTACGTACTGCTTCATCAGTGCGTCGATGCGCTTCAGCCGTTCCGATGAGAATCCGACACTCTCGGGGATTCCGGTTGTCATGGGTGGCTCCTTCGTAGGTTACCGGATGGTGGTTCTGTCGTTTACTACATCTCCGACTCACGTGCCCGCTGCACAACCAATTTCAGAGCCCAATCCTCGCCGGAAGGAAGGGGCGGCAAAGCGATCTGACACCAGGCATCCGAGGTAAGTGCACCGGCGTCGTGCCAGACACCGGCCCGCGGGTCGAACCAATCTGCATGGTAGACCTCGGTCGGGAGCGCGCCGCGGACGACGGGCGCCTCAACGGCGTGGATGGCGTATCCTCGCTCGAAGTACAGGAGAAAGAGGTCCTTCTCGGGTGTTCTGGCCGCATAGGCCCATCCTTCATTGCCCTTGGTCTCCGCGGTCTTGCTCGGCGTCACCAGGTCCGGCACAGGGCACCAGGTGTTGGTATCGGGCACTCTCCGACAGTGCAAAGGTGCGCAGATGCGCCATCTGGGCGCCGGAGCGCCACTGAAGCGCCTCCCAGAGTGTGTTTTTCACCACCTCGGGCTCGATGTCAGCACCCCAGATGCCTTGCGCCCCGTAGATGTGACCGGCTAATCCGCCTGAAAGGAAGCTGCCGTACATACCCGATCGACAGCCTGCATCGTCGGCCTCTGTGCCCCCTACAAAGTCGCCCTGCGACCATCCTTCATAGGTGGGCCAGCCCCGGTGGTCGGCCCATCCGGCATAGTAAGGTTCGCCGTTGAGCGCAGGGCGAGTTGGGTCGGCCTCGTGGTAGATCTCAGTGAGCAGCCAGTGACTGTCGTGGTCCCGCCAGTTGCCGATCTGGTGGAGCGTGAGCCACGACGCCTGGTCGAAGTTGATCAGCGTCGATCCGCTGCAGTTGGCCGAGCAGAGTGTGCCGAAGGGAGGCGGGCCGAACTGCTCGAAGACCCTGCCGACCGGTTCGTTATAGTCGCGTGAGGGAACCGACATCCCTACCCAGTCGAAATGGATGGGACTCAGGATACAGGCATGTGCCTGGTAGCGGCTGAAGACGTACTGCACATATCGGGCATACGACTCGGGCCAGTCATAGAAGGCACGCCAAGCCGTCGTCACGTCTCGCCGCGTGACCTCGATGAAGGGTATGAAACCCTCGGCGTCGAGGTAGTCGATCTTCCTGTCCATGACCTGAAAGTACTCGGGATTGATGCGGTCGAAGTCCGGGACGACGTCCTCGTAGCCGGGGACTCCTGCCGGGGAACTCGAAGGGCCGTCCCCCCTCGTTGTGCATATCCTTTGCGGATGATGGTGCCCGCCTGCTGCCAGGCATCTCGAATGCCGATCCCTGCGGCTCTCATCGTACCAGATTCGGGCGGGCCTGCCGTCGTTGGCCCATGCAGGGAGCGCGGCAATCATCGCGATCAGGTTGTATCCCTGGGCCTTGCGGTAGCGGACCATATCCTTGAATCCCATCCCCGGCCCGACCGGCCTGCCCTCGGGTTCGTCGGTCCAGCGATGGCGATAGGTCGGCGTCGCCCACCAGGTGTCGCCGATGAGGAAACAGGGCGTGCCATCGGCATAGGTCAGCGCGTGGCCGTTGGGGGTGGGGCGCAGGAAGCCGCGGCGGTTGGGGTTTTCAGCAAGCTCGGCCCCTGTCCATGACGTGGCCTCCAGATGCCCGCGCTCGCCGCACAAGCCGGCGTCGGCGTGGTTGGCACCGCTGCGCCATACCCAATCGCCCGGCGCGTTTGCCACGACGCGAACCCGAAAGGTGCTTCCGCCGTCCCAGAAGCCGTAGACGCGCTTCTTGAAGTCCGGGCCCTCCAGATCTACCCATACGGTGACATCCGTATACGGGTTCTCGTAGGCCTCATGAGCCGTCAGGACGATCTCAACCTTCTCCCACACGTGAACGCGGGTTGCGGTCATAGGTGCCTCCTACTACGCTATCACGAGCTCTCTGAGCGTCCTATACGCTGCTCCCGCCTGCATCGCCATGTCGTCCCAGCGAGCCTCGATTGAGATCGTCCCGTCGTAGCCGCCGAGGGCCAGCGCGTGGAAGAAACGGGAGAAATCGCAGGCCTCGAAACCCGGGGGGACGCGTGAGGTCACCGTGGCGACGTGGATGTGGCAGAGCAGCGGCGCATTCTCGACGAGGGCGTCGAAGCTGTCGCCGTCCAGGCCCCAGTGATAGGCATCCGCCAGGAGCCGCACGTTGGGATGATCTACCTCTCTCACGTACCGGGCGCCCTCTCCAACCGACGTCAACACGTTGCACTCGCCCCTGGTCGTATTCAGCGGCTCGACGACCACCGTCACCCCGTGCATTTGTGCCGGGGGGCCGATCATCTTTCCGAACCACACGAGTTGGCTCCAGGCCTGCTCTCGATCGAACCCATCGGGGATCTGACGCGCGCCCCCCGATCCGAAGACGATGGTCTTCACGCCTACAGCCTCCGCGCGCGCAAATGCCGTGACGGCGTAATCCTCAAGGGCGCTCCGGTCGACCGATGGACCTGTGATCTTCAGTGAGCCGGGCACGAAGCTGTTTGCAGCGAGTGCCGGGAGGGCCGCGTCCCTGATGCGAGCGAGCTCAGTCGCAAACACCGGCTCGGTCGCCAAGGGCTTGAGATGATTCTGAACGTTAAGCTCAATGAAATCGAATCCGGCATCGGCGAGGACGGATGCGGAGTCCGGATCAGCACATACGCCGTATTGCATCGTCAGCCTCCTCTATGGCTAGCCCAGCTTCACGTCGATCTCGTCAGCTACGATCGCGGATATATGCGGCAGAGAGCCGGTAGTCCTCTTCGGTCTGGAGGTGCTGGATCATGAGCGGAGTGTCGGGATCCAGTTTGTCGAGCTCTCGCAGCAGGGTGCGGTAATCAAGGTTGCCCATTCCGGGACGCACCTCGTCCAGGTGTGTGGTCAGTTTGGTCGAGAGCAGCGTATCCTTGGCGTGACAACTCCGGATATGGGGTCCCAGTTTGGTGAACCACTCCCGTATCAGGTCGCCGCTGCTGAAGTAGCACTGCGGGCTGTTGACGACATTGACCATATCGATGTGGACGCCAAAACGGTCGCGATTGACAGCCTTCAGCAGCGCCAGGTAGCTGTCAGCCGTGTCGGGATACATCCAGGGCATGGGCTCCAGGGCGTAGAATGTGCGCTTGGGCTTGACGGCGTCGATGATGGTACGCACGCTCTCCACAATCGCATCGAAGGTCTCGCTCGTGAGATTGGCAGGGTGGGGTCCGTCCCACGGCTGTCCCCGCGACCCCGAGATATTGACACAGCACCGTGCGCCGACTGCATCGGCCAGGGCAAGCTGGATCTGGCACGTCTCAAGCGCGGCTTTCCGTTCAGCCGGCATCGGCGCTCATCGGATTGCTCCACGCCCCTACCTCGGCGATGACGATATCGGCGTCGCCGGCGGCCTTGACGTAGGCCCGGACGGTCGCGTCGTCGGCGTCAGCGCTGACCGGGCAGTAAGCCGCCCGGTATCCGGCCGATCTTCAGCGCGGCAACCCAGCTCTCTGGTGTCAGTTGTTTGACGAAGACGGGTGCCCCGAGTCTCATCGGTCAACCTCCTGTATGGCTAAGTTTCCTCTTGTTCTCGATGGCCTGTTCGTACGCTCGCAGATAGGCCTTTGCGCTCTCTTCCCACGAGAAGTCCATGGGCCATGCCTTTACGCCGCATCTTGCCGATATGGTGCTTGCGATCATACCAGGTGCTCACCGCCCAGCCGACGACATAGTAGACAGCTTTGGCGTCGAGGCGCTGGAACTTGAACCCCGTGCCGGTGCCGAGGCGCTCGTCGTATTGCTCCACGGTATCGGCAAGCCCGCCTGTGTTCCGCACGATAGGCAGGGTGCCATACTTGAGAGAGTAGATCTGGTTGAGGCCACAAGGCTCGTAGCGGGACGGCATGATGAAGAAGTCCGCGCCGGCTTCTATCCAGTGCGCAAGCTTTTCGTTGTAGCCGACGTGTGCCCCGATCCGTCCGGGATAACGCGCGGGCAGCCCGTCGAAGAACGCCTCGAGCTTCTTATGCCCCTGAGCCCAGGATGGCGAACTGCACCTTCATATCGGTCACGATCGCTTCGATGCATTGCGCCAGGATATCGAGCCCTTTCTGTTCCGCAAAACGGCTCACGACGCCAACGATGGGCAGAGCGGGGTCGACGTCAAGCTCGAACCGCTTCTGCAGCGCCTCTTTGCAGATGCCCTTGCCGTGCATATCGCGCCGCGAGAAGCGCTCGGGGATGAGTGGGTCCGTCTCGGGGTTCCAACGGCTGTAGTCGACGCCGTTAAGGATGCCCACGTAGTCGTCCCCACGATCGGTGAGATAAGGCGCCATGCCTTGCGCATACTCGGGCGTGCGCGTTTCATCGGCATAGGTAGGGCTCACGGTGTTGACGAGATCCGCATAGGCAATGCCACCTTTGAGATAGTTGATGTGGCCGTGGTCCTCAAGCTTGTCGGGCGTGTAATTTCCCCACTGGAGCCCGACGTAGTCGTAGTGTTCGGGTGGAAAGATGCCTTGATAGCCGATGTTGTGGATCGTCAGTACGCTTGCCGCGTCACCCAGCATAGCATCATTCCAATGCCAGATCTTGAGATAGGCGGGCGCCAGCGCGGTCTGCCAGTCGTGGGCGTGGACGATGTCCGCATCGAATCCCATGTCGCGGCACAACTGCAGCGCGGCGCGGGTCAGGAAGGCAAAGCGGCGGGCGTTGTCGCCGTAGTCATGTAGTTCCGCGTCGTGGTACAGCCCTTGACGATCGAAGTACTTGTCCGACTCGATAAAGTAGACGGGCACGTCTCCGTCTGTGTCCGTACCGCCGGTACTCGCGACCTGGACGGCACACCATTCCTCGGTGTTCCCCATCCAAACGCACATCTGTCCGAAGAAGGGGCGGAGCCCGTACTTTGCGGCATCGATGGACCCGTACTTCGGCATCACGACCAGGACATCGTGCCCCAAGGCTTTCAACGCTTTGGGCAGGGCACCGACAACGTCCGCGAGGCCGCCGGTCTTGGCGAAAGGTACGCACTCGGAAGCGATCATCGCGATTCTCAGCCGTCTTTCCATTATCTTCTCTCTGCACTCTTCGAAGCGCGTTTGATGATAGCCGCATCTCCGGGCTTCACAAAACCCACGGCCTTCCCACGTGCCCATCTAAGCCGATCACTGCTGCCCTTGATGCTCCGAGACAGAAAAGACCGAGCGGCGTCAATGCGGTTCGCTGCATCAACGTCGCTCGGCGTATGCCTTGAGTGAGGGTGATGCGCAGCGAGAGCGTCCTTCACCCTGGCCCTAAGATGGCCTCGGCAGTTCTCTAGCCAAAGACGCCCTTGAGGAGGCTGAATGCCCGCCTCGATAGCGCTCTGGTGATAACGAACACCTCAAGTCCGATAATGGTGCCTACGAAGATCACGATGAGCCAGCGTACCTGATCCACTGCAATGACCGGAATCAGCGGCGGCAGCGGTACTCCCTGCTCACCGGTGATCCGGAAGAGCGGGACGAAGAGGCTCGATGCGAAGGAACCGATCAGTGCCCCGGCGATCGATCCATAGGCTGTGAGGAAGGCGTATTCCATCACGACTTGGGCCGTGATTTGGCTGCGCAGCATCCCTACTGCCCTCAGGATCGTAAAGCGCTCCAGTCGCTCCCGAAGGGAGGCATAGGTATAGATCAGCAGGCCCATCGCCGCCATCACCACGGCAGCCAGGAAGCCCACCGACAGGGTGCCGAAGACGCCTACCCGTTCGAACTTCCCCTGCTGGTCCTGAATCATAGTGACGGCATCCTCCGACTTTCCCGCGCTGATATTCAGTGCCGCCGGAATCTGCTTGATGATGCTCTCGGGATTCACGCCTTTGTCCACGCTGAGCCACTCGCCGTGGGGCACCGGTATGCCAACGTAGAAATCCAGGTAGTCCAGATTGCCGATGATCGACACCTGCTGATCCTCATACACGGTCGGGAAGTAGTCGAAAGTCCCGACGACGGTGAAGGTATCACTGATGTGGAACTCGTAGTTGACGCCGATGCTGATGTTGACCTGATCTCCGATGAAAAGGTCGTTTTTGTCAAAGAGATCCTGTGACATCAGCACTGCATTCGGCGATGACGCGAGGAGGTTCATCAGTCCCCCAAGCGAATCCTTGGCAAAATCCTTGCGGAACCAGGCGACGTTGGGGAAGGTCAGACGATCAATCGCCATGAACCGCCCATGGACGTTGCCGCTGTTCATCAGACTCACGGACATAGGATAGTCCCCGACAGGCGTCGCCGCTTTCACCCCATCGAGTTGCTGGAAGTTCCCCGGCAAGGGGATCCACTCCCCTGTGACGACCGTGACCCCTTCTGTCGAATCACCCTGGGCTAGCGGCAATGGGACGAACGTGAGATCGGTTCCCACCTGGTAGTAAACCCGATCGATCAACCATTGGTCGAGGCTGGCCGCCATCGAAAGCGTGTAGACACCCAGTCCCAGCGAAACGATGACCAGCAGGAGTGGATTGATATAGGTATGGCTGCGGCGTGCGAGTTGCCGGAGTGCCAGGTGTGGCGTGGCCCAGGGGACGAGATTGGCGACGAAGTCCAGCGCCTGCATAAAGAACGGAAAGAGCCGGAGGGTCATCAGCGATGCCGTGAGGATGAAGAGGGCCGGGACCAGGATCAGCAGCGGGTCCTGGTAGAGATCCGCCGGAGAGTTCTGCACCAGTGCCGACAATGAGCCCTTGAGCGAGACCTGCCGGTAAAGATAGTAAGTCGGGGCCAGGAGCAAGAAGTCCAGGTATGCCCGGTACCAGAACTGCCCCTAAGTGGGTCGCGACCGGGTCCTATCGACCTCCACGGCACTCATCCGAGTGGCGCGGGCAGACGGGATCATACGGGCCGCGAAAGCGACCAGGAGGGGCGATGAGCGTGACCGGAATGTTCAGCCCCCTGAGGGCTACCGGCAACGGCGGACGAGAGGTGAAGGCCAGGAAACTTGAGGTGTCCCCCATCACTCTTGCCAGAATCATCCCCAGTCCGATCCCTAAGGGATATCCAAGGACAAAGAGGATGATCTCCTTGAACATCGTGAGGGTCAAGATGCTGGATGGACGCATTCCCCGTCCGACCAGCATCGCCGTCTCGCGCTGCTGCCATTGAGCAATAATCGCTGAGGAGAGGACCAGGAAGTAGAGCAGGAAACCAAACGCGGGAAGATTGAAGCTCAACAAGATGACCGTGAGCGTGTCGCCCCGTGAGACGAAGGACTTGAGCGGATCCAGCGGTGGCGTGTTGATCTTCGCTTTTGCACACCTTGTCGATGATGACCTGCGCGCGATTGAACCCTTGAAGGTAGTCCTGTGCCAGTTCCGGGTAGACTTCGTCGCCGTTGAGGATGATGTGCCAGGCGACATACCAGCTCTGCGATGGGATCAGGGGCTGGATGCGATCGATATAGTCGGTGCGTCGAACCAACAACGCGTTCTGCAGCGTCGCATCCGGATTCTCAAACCAAAAGTCAGAGCTCGGGTCGGTTGCTTGCCAGATGCCGACAATGCGCACCGTCGAAGGTACGGCGTTGACGTTGGCGGCGATGTTCAGCTCATCGCCAACGTTGATCCCCATTTTCTCTGCCAATCGCGTGTGCATCCACACATCGATAACGTCGCCTGAGATGCCCTCCGGATCGAGAGGATCGCCCGCCAGGATTGTCATGTGGGGGACACTGCCCTGATGTACACCATGTCCGCAGATCCTAGTGAATCGCCCTGACCGTACTGGGTGTCCCCCGCCGTGGGGCTCAGCATGATATTCCCGCTGTGAATCTCCATGTTCCAGGGAGTCGACGGGCAACCCGACCTCGGATGAGACGGTACCGGCAACGTTGTTCCCCAGAACCCTCACCCAGGGAGACGGAGATAGGTGAACCCACTGAGGGGAATGTGTAGACGCTAGTAGAGAAGGGGGGCCGTCCTGTCATCTTGCTGAACGCCCCAAGCTCCTGGTTGAGGATGACCTGGTCCACAGCTTGCGCAAAAAACGCAGCGTTGCTGACCAGCCCCACTGCAAGTATGACGCCAAGAAGGGCCAGGAAGGTCAACCCAGGGTTGTGAACTAGCCGCTTAATGGCGAATTGGATGACACCGATAACTCTGTAGATAAGTTTCAGCATAATCAGTTTACCTATAGCACAGTTCTGTGCGGGGAATGGAATGGATGGTCGAAATGCCAGCTTTGTATGAAGTATATCAGGAGCATGCTATCAGACAACCACGAGAGCTCACGCGTCAGGGGGGAGATCTGTCACCCACGAGCACCTCCTTGCCTGCCGACGACACCTCGGGTAATCGGCCGTAGATCAGGCCGGCGGTGAGCCTCAGCGCTGCTGAGACGAAGAATACACCAGGGATGCCGATCCAATTCGCCAGGCCCACGCCCGCGAGGGGGGCCAGGAAGGCCGCGATGTTGGCCAGATCGCATAGACCGCGATATATGTGGGCCGGCGTTCAGCTGGAGAGACCCTGAGCAGTATGTTGTATCGCGCCAGCATCACGCCGGCACCGAAGAGCTGGGGGATCAGCACGATCAGCAGATTCGCAGTGAGCGAGCGACTCAGCCCCGTGAGGAGGGGAAAGAGCGCCATCATCGGTGTGGCGAAACCGATGATCTTCGACTCGCCCCGGCTCTCGATCGGCCTGGGCCAGAAGCGGTAGGCCACGATCGAGGCCATACTGGCCAGCGTCGTGCGCCACCCGATCCAGCTATCCGATGCGCCGAGATCTTCGATGAAGTAGATGTTGAAGAGCGGCGAGGCGATGGAGATCGCCCATTGGTAGACGAAGGTTCCAGCCAGGATTAGGGCGAATTCCCGCGATCCTTTGACGATGGCGGGTACTTCCCGGAGCCTAAAGGTCCGCTCTCTGTCCAGCGGCTCCAAGGCCCGAGTGGGCTTGATGTGGTTGACGTGCCAGGTGCTGACCATCGCACCGAGGAACGCCACTAGGAAGATCATCTGATAGCCGAACGGGAAGGCGTCCGGTCGAGGAAGATGCCCATCAACGGCACCATCAACAGTGTTATCAGGCTGGATAGGGCATTCTTGTGCTGACGACCCGGGCCCGTTGTCGATCCGGCACGACGTTGGCGAAGAAGGTGTCCCAGCCGGCTGCGGAGAGCACACCCGGGACCCCCATCAAGATCACCAACCACACCAAGAGGGGTGCCTCGGGAATCCGCCGCAGAAGTGGCAGGTGCGCAAGCCACGGGAGCAGGAAGATCAGCAAGTATACGAAGCGGCCCACCAGCAACCCCTTGACGATCAGCGATTGCCGGTCGGAGCGCGCTCGATCATCTGGGCTGCCGGGATCCGGAGCAGCACGACGAACAGGGCAGGAATAGACGCGCTTAGCCCAATCAGCTGCGTTGACGCCCCGAGACGGATAGCGAACACGCTGATGTAGGTGCTTGCCGCTGAGGCGAGACCTAACCACACCAAGTCCTGGTAGAGGTGCCAGATGTTCCTTGGCGGACGTGCTGGGGATCGGGGCCTCGAAAGAAGGGGGCGAACCGGCCGACGACCCACCAGCGAACGTTTTGCAGAATGCTCACGCTATTCTCAGATGGTCCTCTCTTGTCACCAGATCGTGTAGCCGCCGTCGACGATGATCGTGGTGCCTGTCATGTAACTGGATGCCGCCGATGCCAGGAAGACCGCCGCAGGGCCAGCCTCGGGGTCACCGGGGCGCTTATCGGGATCGCATTGATCCACACCCCGCCGTAAGCGGGATCGTCGAAGAACGGACGTGCCATCGCGGTATTCATGTAACCCGGGGCGATTGCATTGACCCGAAGGTGATGGGGGGCCCACTCGGATGCTAACGACTTGGTAAGTTGGATGACGGCTGCCTTGGAGGCATTGTAGGACGCCTGACACTGCGGGAAGTTGACGATGAGCCCTGACATCGAGGCGATGTTGATGATACTACCTCGCTGTTGTTCGATCATCTGCCGCCCCACGGCCTGGCAACAGAAGAACACCCCCGTCAGATTCACCTCCAGGACTCGGCGCCAGTCATCCGCCTCTACCTCCTCGGCCTCCAAGTGTTGGACGATGCCGGCATTGTTCATCAGGAAGTCGATCTTCCCGAAGGTGGCCAACGTCTGCTCTACCATCCGGTCGACACTGGTCTGGTCGCTTACGTCCGTCCGGACGAAGAGCGACTGCCGCCCCTTTGCCTTGATCTCTTCCGCTACCACCGGTCCGGTTTCGTCGTTGATCTCCGCAAGAACGATGTCCGCTCCTGCCTCGGCAAAGGCGTGACAGAAGGTCTTGCCGAGCCCCTGTCCGCCGCCTGTCACAATTCCGACTTGACCCGCCAGCGAGAACTTATCCAGGATCATCGCCGTCTCCCCTAGACCAGGTCGGAGAGGAACTTGATGGCCTGACGAATGTCCTTGATCTGCTGCGGTCCGGTGATCTCCCGCTCGATCGTCAGCGCGCCGGCATAGCCCAGCTCCTTCAGCTTGCCGATAAACGCAGGGAAGTTGACGCATCCCTCACCCAGGGGCTTTTGACGCCAAGCTCGCGACCACCGGTGGGATACTCCCCATCCTTGGCGTGGACGCCGCGGACATATGCCCCTAGGATTTCCAGGGCGTCCAGAGCATTCGCTTTGCCTACATCAGCAAGTTGGCGGGATCAAGATTGGTGCCCATGTTGTCATATCCCAGATCCTCGAACACGCGCAGCATGACCACGGAAGTCTCCTGGCCTGTCTCCATCCAGAAGTCGATGCCGTGCTCGCCGCATACTCGACGACTTCGCGAAGCGCGTCGAGGAGTTTGGGGTAGAGTGGATTGGTCAGATTCTCAGGGATGAAACCCGCGTGGGTGGTGATGCTTGACACCCCAGCGCGGACCGCGAAGTCCGCCCCACGCTTGAGCGTAGCAATCCGCTCTTGCTGGGTTTTCAGGGGCACGAGCCCGATCAGAAGGGGACCCTGGACGAAGTCCCAGACGTGGGGCCTGCCATCCCGACCGTGATCGTGGTGATGTCCACGCCGTCGTTGTCGGATGCAGCAGCCAGACGGTCAGCCATCTCGGCATTGAGTAGATCCGGCTGCCAACAGCTCACCTGACACGTGGGTAGCTCGAAGTCTCGAACTTCCCTAATCGTCGCTTCGCTCCCACTTCCAGCGGTGCCATCACGCCTAAGCGCAGCTTTGTCATCTGTTTCTCCTCCCTGGTCCTTTATTCCGCTTCCTCGCTCATCTGAATCATCGCACGCAACACGCCATCTCCATCGTTGTCGACCAACTCGAAGGCATCTCTGCCTTCTCTGCGGGGAAGACTGTATCGCGATTTTGGCGACATCGACGATGCCCGAGTGCACGAGTGCGATGGCACGCGGATAGGTGTGTTTCATCCGGCGCACGACCTTGATCGTCAAGCCCTTGCGGCGGATCACTGACGCCGTCATGGCGTGCTGTCGTCGTCCGGAATGTCCACCAGGACGACCTTTCCGCCCGGGCGTGTCACCCGCGCGGCTTGATCGGGCGTTTCGGCGGCACCGGCTGCCTCAAAGGCGACATCGACCCCCCGCCCCCCGGTGGCATTGAGGATGGCGCCGACTACGTCCTTTGTGGACGGATCGAGGCCTAGGTCGCCGTCTGGCGCTGTGCGAAGGCGCGGCGAGATGCCAGCGGTTGCGTCATATAGATCGCACCCGCACCTGCTGCGCGCGCCACAGCCCCTGTCAGCAGGCCGATCGGCCCGGCCCCAAGGACGGCGACGGTGTCGCCCACCTTCAGCTGGCCAAGATCCACCGCATGGTAGGCAACACCGAGCGGCTCAAGCATCGCGCCCTCGGCGGGCGTCGTCCCTGCCGGCAGCGGAAAGCAGTTCTCCGCCGGCATGCGGATATAGTCTGCCATCGCCCCAACGTGGTTGGGAGACCCGCAGAAGAGGACGTTG
Source organism: uncultured Chloroflexia bacterium (assembly GCA_963775195.1). Taxonomy (GTDB): domain Bacteria; phylum Chloroflexota; class Anaerolineae; order B4-G1; family SLSP01; genus PWVB01. Next base: position 514,616 of record CAVZIC010000005.1, on the reverse strand, counting down.
GGGCAGAGGTTGGGGTGACCGTGGAGGCAGGACTCGCAGGTGCCGCACGGGATGGCAGGGTCGACAGCTACGAGCTGATCGATTTCCAATCCCTCCACGCCTTTGCCCATCTCGGCTACCCAGGCGGCGAACTCGTCGCCCATGTCCATTCCCTTGGTCGACGATGGCGTCTCCGATCCCGCCTTCGTTATAGTAGTGATGGTCGGACCCGCAGATACCGACGGATGCCACCTTCAACAGCACCTCGCCGGGCCCTGGGTGGCCCGGGTCATCCAGATTGATCATCCGCAGATCGTGTAGGCCAAACAGGCCGATGGCGCGCATCGTCTGCGGGCGCGCCAAGTTCTTATGCGTCATGGGCAGGACCTCTCCTATCTTGGAGTGCAGCCGGCGTGCGTTACAAGCTATTGTGCGCCGGTCTTCTTCACCTTCACATCGCTAACGGACGCGTACGTTCTGTTCATTCTCCCGCATGTCGGCGTTGGTCCCAAACTCGGCCTTCAAGGGGTCTGTGGCCTCGGTTAGCGCGAGGACGATGTCGCCGGAGAGCTCCAACTCACAGCCTGGATGCTCGACGTGATCTGTTGGGGACTGCGTGCCCGCGACGACCGTGGTCACCGCAGGCTGCGCCAGCAGCCACGCCAGGGCTACGTTGGTCATCGGCAGCCCAGCGCCATCGCAGATCTCACGGATACGTTAAGTGCAGTCGCCGTCAGGTCCTCTGCGCCGGGGTCGCCGTGCCGGGTCATCGGGCGGCGCTGGGACGAGAAGTGACGTGTCCGGGCCCGTTCGTCGGGAATGTCTCCACCGTAGCGAACTTGCCGGTGAGGATGCCGTGCACAGCGGGCTATAGGGTGCCACACTGACGTCGTGCGCCAGACAGGTCGGCACGATCTCATATTCGATGGCGCGGAAGAGCAGATTGTAGGCTAATTGGTTGACCTCGATGTGGTCGATCTTGAGGATTGCCTCGAGGTCCTGTTTCCGAAGTTCGAGCAGCCGGCGAAGCGTACCTTTCCCTCCTCCTTCAGACGGGCCATCTCGCCCAGGGTGTCCTCAAAGGGTACATCCCAGTTTGACCAGTGCAGATAGTAGAGGTCAATATAGTCCGTCTGCAGACGGCGCAGACTATCCTCGCACGCCTGTCGTAGATCGGCAGGGCGTGCGTGATCCTGCGAGGCCTTGGTCGCGATGATGACGTTCTCGCGCATCCCCTGGAATGCCTCGCCCAGCAATTCCTCCGACCGACCGGCGCCATAGGCCTCTGCGCTTCGAAGAAGTTGACGCCGACGTCGACTGCCGTGTGCAGGGCCGCTATCGCCGCTTGCTTGTCCTGGTGGCCCCAGACCCGATCGCCTGCAATGGCCCAGCAGCCCATGCAAAGCGTGCTGACTTCCAGGTTACTCCGTCCTAGCTTCCGATACTCCATAGATAAAGCCCTCCTTGATAGTGTCGCCGGTGATTATAGATGACGTGGGTGGTAACTCAAAATCGCCGGGATTACCCGTTGCTTTCTAGCTCCACGGGCCGCCCGCCGGACGCTGCCGAGCGGCGGATGGCGAGGATCAGTTCCTGGTCGAGTCTGGCCTGGTAGGGGCCGTAGGTGGGTTCCGCATCGTCGCGGACCGCGTTGACGAGGCTCATCAGGCATCCGGCGACGCCGATTTCGTCGTCGTGCCACTGTGGGCCGTGTCCCTGGGTCTCCGGACGGAAGGGTTCTCCCACGACACGATCGGTTGCGCTCGGGTCCCCGGTATGGGCGACCATCGCCACGAGCGCGCCGCCTCACACCGCTCCCAGCGGCGCTCCACGGTGATGAACTGCGGAGCCTCACCCCTCGGTGCCAGCAGCGAGAGCCGCTCCTCCACGTCGAGACCGGTCCCGACGGTGACGCCCATCCCCTTTTCCGCCATGAAGCGGCTGCTGCGCCACCAGCGTAGGCCCGAATCGTAGCCGACGTCGGTCCAATGGAAGACGCCGAGCCGGTCGCCTGCAAACTCGACGATGCCGTGTTCCTGTGTCTCGCGGCGCGGACCGAAGACTTTGGCGTTCATGGACCAGTGTGGAAGGAGATCGTAACTGTGCACCGAGCCGGTCACTCGCAGGGGCCTGGCATCAAACCCGAGGTAGCTTCGCATCACACTGATGCCATGGTAGCCGTGGCCCGCGTAATCGTTGAAGGAGACATAGACTTTCCCAAAGAGGCCCGAATCGATGAGCTTGAGCTTTAGCTGTTCCAGCGGACGCCGGTGAAACTGCTCTGCCACCTCTACCTTCAGCCCCTTCTCCTCGGCGATCCGGATGATATCGTCCGCCTCCTCAAGGTCGTGGGCGATGGGGGTCTCCAGGAGCACGTGAAGCCCTCGAGGATACCGCCATCTGCCCGACAATGCCGTTGGCGCCATAGGCGACGGAGACGATACCGATCTCCGGCTCAGTTTCCTCGACCAACTGGTCAAGACTCGTGAACCAAGGCACGTCCAAGTCGTCACCCAGACGTTGTGCCGAGGATTCGCTACGCCCCCAGACCGAGACCAACTCGACATCTCGGGGCAAGGCTTTGAGAATCGGACCGTACATATAGCTGGAGCGTCGCGCCGTGCCGACGATGGCGACGCGCAGGGGCGGTTTCGTCGATGCCATGCCACTGTCTCCTCTCGTGGAGATGCTACTCACGGATGGTGATCAAGCACCTTTGCAGCCTCATTATATGTTCTCCCGTCTCTCACGCCATCAGCGCGAGGAACCGGTCCACGTCATAGAGCGCCGATTGTGCCGGCGGCGAGATCTGCAGGGCAATCATATCGAAGGCATGTTGGACCATGGGTAGCTCGACGATAGCTGCCCGGCACCCCGCGTCGACCAGCGCCCTGTGCAAGCAGATCACGTCTTGAACCGGGACGATGTGGTCGTGAAGGCCCTGAATGAGCAAGGTGGGAGGGCAGTGGGGCCCCACGTGAGCCACCGGTGAATAGGCCAGCAGGTCGTCTCCAATGTCAGCTAATGGCTCGCCGAAGAGCCGCGGGGCCAGCTTTGACCAGGGCAAGTAGCCTTCCGGAGGAAAGAAGCCGAGAATCCGCCCAACGGCTGTTGCCAGAGGATGCATCGACTGCTCGGACCAAAGCTTGGCCAATGTACGGAGGTCAGCGACCGGATAGTACGCGACGACGCCGCTGACCGAGGTGTCCGCCCTTCGGGTATCCTCCGGGTCGAAGTTGGGATGATTAGGCGTGTACCCCGCCAGGAGGGCCAGGTGTCCCCCCGCTGATCCTCCTGCGATCACGATCTTCGTAGGATCGACGTCGAAAGCGACGCCGTTGGCCTTGAGCCATGCGATGGCGCGCTTGGCATCGCCGAGCATGCCCCGCATATCCGTCTCGCGAACCATCCGGTACGCGACATCCATCACAACGTGACCCTGCGCCGTCAGGTGGCGGAAGAAGGGGCGTGTGGCGACATCCTTGTCGAAAGCTTGCCAGGAGCCGCCGTGGAGGTAGATCACGCCAACTCCCGACCGCTTCGTGCCGTGTCCAGGCTGCCAGAGGTCACATAGGAGCGCCCGGTCGGTCCCCGGCACCGTGGCGAAAGCCAGGTTCCTGATCATCCGGGGAGAGGCCGCCATCGTGACCTGGCCCCAATGCCAGCGCCTGGAAAGGCGGTGCTGATCTCCCGCCCTGCCCGCGACCTTCGCCGGGCATGCCCCTGTAGGGGGAGCGAGCCTCCCTCGGCAGCCTCTGCCCCGAGAGGAAAGGAGCATACCCCTTCGGCCTCCTGAGCTGGGGGAAGTGGGGACCGAGGGGACCCGAAGCCGAAAGCGCGATCGAAGTCGTCGACCGGCGTGACTACGCGCTGGATGAACCGGGCTCCCAGGAAAGAACCAACCGCACCAAGGACGGCAGCAAATGGACGTTGCGTGCGCCGGGCTAACACCGCGCCGGCAAAGCCCGCTATGGAGAGGATGGGCGACAGGGCCCCCGCCACGATTTTCAACCCGTAGCCAATCAGGTAGGTTGTGAGTCCCCGCGTCTTCGGCTTGACGTAGAGCCACCCCATAAGGGCAGCCGACGTGATGCAGAGGGTGGACGCCATCCGCCCCAGGTGATCGTCCGACCGACGTGGTTGTTTCCGTGCGGCTCAACGATGTCACGTTCAACTCCTTATACTATGCCCATCTCTCGCGCTCTTGCGACTGCCTCGGTCCGGCGGCCAACCTGCAGCTTGCTGTAGATGTTGTTGATATGGCGCTTGACCGTACCTACGGCGATGACAAGGCGTTCGGCGATGTCTCGATTCGAGTAGCCGGCGGCAATCAAGTGCAGAACCTCCATCTCCCTGCCGGTTAGCGGTTCGATGAGGTGCAGGGGGGCGAGGTCAATGGATCGCCCTGATCCTCCGCCAAGGATCCGGCATCAAGGAGGATCTTGTCCACAAATCCGGGGTCCACGTCCCGGAGTTTCGGAAGGAGTGTCAGCACCCGTGGTCCTTCCTGGAGAAAGGCACGTACGTATCCTTGTGGGGCTGCCAATCCGATCGCGCCCGCGATGAGATCCAGCGCAGACTGCCTATCTCCCAGGCGGTCCGCTACGATCGCCTGAAGCAGCCTGGCCGAGATCTGCCAGCGGTCGAGATCGTGTTCGCGTGCAAAATCTCCCAGGCGGGTGAGCCAACGGCGCGCATCGTCAAGCCGGCGCTGGGAAATCAGCACGCGACCATAGGTGATGTGTTGTTCGATACGCAGCAGACGAGGGCTGTCCTGCGGTGATAGATGAGCACGATCGGCCCAGCTTCGTGCAAAAACGTAGTCGCCTCGCCAGAGATGGATATTGGCTTCCCAGGCTAGGAACCAGTCTGCATCAGCGTAGCCCTTCTCACTGGCGTGCCGGTAGCCATCCCTGAGTGCGGACAAGGCTCTATCGGTTCGCCAAGGGCATACCAAGTCGGAGCAGCAAGGGCGCATGCGTAGATCATCTGGTAGTCCAGCCCGAGACGCTCCCCCAGTGCCAATGCCTGTTCGTGGTGAGCACGTGCATCCACCAACTCATTGGCTTCGTAGTTGAGGACGCCCAACTGGCTGTAGATGAACCCGGCAAGGGGCAGCGGGGCGCCCCCGGCATCTGCGTAGTGATGCAGCGCGTCCATGCATATCGCCGCGGCATCCAGGCGTCGACCCTCTCGGTCGTTGAGCAACTTCACGAGGCCGCCCTCCGCCACGATGCCGAAGGGACCCCTCGTGCATCTTCCTGCTGACCCGCTGCGCCTCCCTCAGGGTTTCAATTGCCTCTGCTTGCGCGGTTCAGTCGTTCCAGTGCCTCAGCCTTGGCCCAGAGGGCCAGCACAGCCCACTGTGTAGCGTCCCTGGGGTAGCAGGTCGAGGCGTCTTTGGCGTAACGGGTCGCCAGATCATAGGCCTGGTCATTGAGTAGAACGATGAAGCTTCTCAGCGCGCGCAGCTTGCCCAAGCTGTGTCGGAGATGGGGGGAAGCAACTGGGGGTACCGGCGCCGGACGCCTGGAAGAGCAGCTCAGCCGCCTGGGCATAGTCGCCGGCCTCGGGCAGATCCCCCGTCATGGCCAGGATCCAGCCTCTGTAGACACAGAGTTCCCCGTTGGCCCGCACCCGCGCCTCGGGCAGCGCGTCCAGCCAACGCCGTACCGTGAGCACCTCGCCGCGGGTTGTTGTCTCCTCGGTCGCCGATAGGATCAGACGCTCGGCATCCGCGGTCACGCCGGTGCGGGCCGCTGCCGCCAGGGCGTGGAGCACGGCGCGATCCGGCCATACCCTCGTCCTCATACCAGCGCATAGCTCTCCCGTGTAGGTCGATGTCTTCCTGCGTACTCGGCATGCCGTGCAGGACTTCGCCAAACAGGCGATGATAGCGATACCATTGTTTCCGGTCATCCAATGCGATGATAAAGAGGTTGGCCTCGTCCAGCGTTTTGAGAAGCTCATCACTGTCGGTCCGCCCCCGTCACGGCGTCACAGAGTGATGCGGTGAGATGGTCAAGGACCGACGTGGCCTTGAGGAACGCCTGAATAGCCTCCGGCTGTCGGGCTAACACTTCCGCAACCAGGTACTCGGCCACGTAGCGACTAGCCTCCGGCCGATCCTCAGCACAAGCGGGGCGGTCCGCCGCTGTCATCGCGCAATGTCCGGCCATCCTGACCGTCCTGCATCGTCAGCGTCAGGAGTCTCAGCCCCGCGATCCATCCCTCGGTGCGGGCAGTGATCGCCGCGATCTCGTCGTCTGAGAGCGATAGGGCCTGTGTCTGCCGCAGGAACTGCGTGACCTCCCCCTTGGTGAAACGAAGATCCTGCGCCGTGATCTCGGTGACCTGGCCTCGCACCCGAAGACGGGGCAGGGCGAAGGGCGGCTCATCGCGACTCGTCACGACCAGGTGCATCGTCGGCGGTTGGTCGGCCGCCCAGGAAATCGATCGCACGATGGATCTCCGGCGCCTGAATCAGGTGATCGTCATCCAATACCAACACAAAGGCCGTGTCGACGCTGACGAGGTCACGGATCAGACCGGTCATCCAGCGCTTCCAGGGGAGGCCCCTGGAGCGTTCCAAGCAGACCCAGTCCCGGAGATGTGCGGCCCACGGTGCCGTCGACTTGTTGCAGTGCTGCAATTAGGTGAGCGATCAGCCGCGCCGGGTCGTTGTCGCCTTCGTCGAGGGTCACCCACGCCGCCGCGGCGCGCGAGGCGATGGGGCGATTCGCGCTGTAGAGCCAGGTGGTAGCCAACGTGGTCTTGCCGAACCCTGCAGGGGCCGAGATCAGCGAGAGGCGGCGTCCCTCTCTGCAGCCCGTCATCCAGCCGGTCAAGGAGGCGCGGGCGCGGCACCAGATCGGACCGCTGTGGCGGTATGTACAGCTTGGTCGGCAGGATCGGCACGGGCATAGTGATGCTATCTTAGCATCGGACGTGGCGTACCTCAAGGAGCCAGGGAGTAAGAAGTAGGCAGTAGGGAGAGCGATCTTGCCCCATACTCATATTTCTCGTGACAAGAGGAGACTCCCTCCTCAATTTGAGGAGGAACTGCTGAATGGCTTGCCGTGACAGATTGGCTTAGGCGAGTCCCTGCCTGCGCCTTTCAGTGTCTCAACTTTATCGAGGCGCTCCCAGGGCAGATCCAGGTCATCGCGTCCGAAATGGCCATAGGCGGCTACCTGCTTGTAGATGGGGCGGCGAAGGCCGAGGTCACGGATGGTCGGCACCCGGACGCATGTCGAAGTTGTCCCTGACGAGCTCAACGATCTTCTCATCGGGGATCACGCCCGTCCCGAAAGTCTCCACGGCCACGCTGGTCGGGTCAGCCACGCCGATTGCGTAACTCACCTGGACTTCTATGCGCTCGGCGACGCCGAGCCGCGACGAGATTCTTGGCGATGTAGCGGGTCATATAGGTCGCGGAGCGGTCGACCTTCGTCGGATCCTTGCCGGAGAAGCAGCCCCCACCGTGGCGTGCTATGCCACCGTAGGTGTCGACGATGATCTTGCGGCCGGTCAGGCCTGCGTCCCCCGCAGGGGCCACCGGTAACGAAGCGGCCCGTAGCATTGATCAGGAAATTCGTGTCCGCGTCCAGGTATTTCTCCGGAATTACGGGCCGAACAACGTGCTTGATGATGTCAGCCTCGATCTGGTCGTGGGTCACATCCGGGTGATGCTGGGTTGCGATGACGACCGTGGCGATGCGCTTCACCTTGCCGTAAGCGTACTCGACAGGTCACCTGGGGTTCTTGCCGTCAGGGCGCAAGTAGGGCAGCGTCCCGTTCTTCCGAACCTCGGCCAGACGCCGTACCAGCTTGTGTGCCAATGAGATCGAGAGCGGCATATACTCCGGTGTCTCTGCGCAGGCGAATCCCATCATCATCCCTTGGTCACCGGCGCCGATGGTCTCAATCAGTTCGTCTTCGCTCATGTGGCCCTGTTTGTGCTCCAGAGCCTCGTCAACGCCCAGTGCGATGTCTGCGCTCTGCTCCTTGATGGAGACGATCACACCGCAGGTCTCGCCGTCAAAACCATACTTGGCCCGGTCGTAGCCAATGTCGGTGATTGTCTTCCGGGCAAGCTCGGCGATGTCGACATAGGCTGAGGTCGTGATCTCGCCGGTCACCAGCACTAGGCCGGTCGTCGCCACACAGTCGCACGCCACGCGAGCATCCGGATCCTCCGCAAGTATTGCGTCCAGCACTGCGTCGGAAATCTGGTCGCATTACTTGTCTGGGTGTCCCTCCGTCACGGACTCTGACGTCAGGAAGTACTGCGGGTCTTGCATAAAGGACAGTGTCATAGCGTATATCCCCTTCCAGGTTGGTATCGATACCTCGTGCTCGACACGAATATCCAGGGCGGGCCCACCCGTAACTATTCGCTGCTAGTGCCACGCATCGCATAGAATCCGGCGCGTGGCACTGCCCTATAGCCTACAACAAATTCGCCTAAGTGCAACCATCTGCGGGAGCAATTTTCGGTTCTGCCTCTTCGCCTTACCCCCTCTGCGACTCAGCGTTGGAGGTCGTCGCTCCGTTAAGACGTCGATGTTCGAGAGGTTGCGTAGTATACTTGGAGAACGTAGATCACAGCAGAGGGAGCGGTCATCTTTGTCTACAGATTTGGATGCGCCCGAATACGACCTTTCCGTGTTTCTCGCCCCGGTATCAGCCTGGTTCCGGGAGACCTTCGGTGCCCCCACGCCGCCGCAGGCGCAGGGCTGGCCTGCAATTCAGCGTGGTGAGCATACCCTGATTCTTGCACCTACCGGCTCAGGCAAGACCCTGGCTGCGTTCCTGTGGGGGATCGACCAGTTGTTTCGTGAGTTGCCATCTCAGTCGGAAGGACAGGAGAGAGCACCAGCCGGAGACGAGGCGGGTGTGAGGTTGCTCTATATCTCGCCCCTGAAGGCCCTCAACAACGACATCCACCGCAACCTGAGGCGACCGTTGGCCGGCATCCGTCACAAGGCCAAGGACATGGGGCTGGATCTGCCGCCGATCCGTGTGGCTGTGCGCTCTGGGGATACGCCTCAGCGCGAGCGGCGCGCAATGCTCAAGCAGCCACCGGATATCCTTATCACGACCCGGAATCCCTTTATCTCCTGCTCACCAGCCCAAAGGCCCGTGACATGTTTCGCTCTGTGCGCACGGTGATCGTGGATGAGATCCATACGCTGGCGGGCAACAAGCGCGGTGTTCACCTGGCCCTGAGTCTTGAACGGCTGCAGGCCCTTGCCGATCAGGGCGTCCAGCGTCTGGGTCTGTCGGCGACGATCCGGCCGCTGGAGGAGGTAGCCCATTTCCTGGGTGGTAGCCGGTGGGAGGTCCAAGGCGAGGAGCGCGTTCTGGTTCCCCGACCGGTCACGATCGTCGATGCCGGCTATAGAAGCCCCTCGATCTTCAGGTTGTCACGCCTGTCGATGACTTCCGTGATCTGCCCGGGGGCTCCATTGGCCTTCGATCATCCCACAGGTCCTGGGGCTGATTCGGCAACACAAGACCACCCTTGTCTTTACCAACAACCGCCGGCTGGCCGAGCAGACCGCCGACCGACTGAATGAACAGATGGCGGCGGAGGCTGAGGGCAGGGCAACGGGTTTGATCGAGGACGGCGTCGTCAAGGGTATTGGATTGATGGCGACCGGGAAGGGCCTTGCGGGAGCGTCAGGACGGGAGTGCCGGTCCGCGTTCACCACGGCAGTTCGCGAAGGAAGCCCGCCTGGAGATGGAGCGCCAGCTCAAGGCCGGCGAATTGTCCGTCCTGGTCGGCACGTCCTCCCTCGAATTGGGCATCGACATTGGCTCCGTCGACCTGATCGTCCAGCTCCAGTCGCCCAAGTCGGTGGCACAGGGGCTGCAGCGGGTGGGGCGCTCCGGCCACCTCGTGGGAGAGACGAGCAAGGGCCGCATCTTCCCGACCCACCGCGAGGATGTGGTGGAGGCTGCGGCCATTGCGGGTGGGATGCTGCGGGGCGAGGTCGAGCCGACGTATACGCCGCGCCATCCCCTCGACGTGTTGGCGCAGCAAATCGTGGCGATGGTCTCGGTGGAGACGCAGGACGTCGAAGCGCTGTTTGACCTGATTCGGTGTGCCTATCCCTATAGCGACCTGACCTGGCGTGCGTTCCAGGCCACACTGGAGATGCTGGCAGGGCGGATCCCAGCCAATCCTACCGCGAGCTGCGCTCTCGGCTGAGCTGGGACCGTGTGAACAACAAGCTGGCTGCTCTGCCCGGATCGCGGATGATGGCGCTGACCAATGGGGCACGATCCCGATACGGGTGCTTTGGGGCCTACCTTGGCGACGGCAAGACCAAGCTGGGGGAGCTGGACGAGGAGTTCATCTTCGAAACGCGCATCGGCGACACGATGATGTTGGGTTCCCAGGTCTGGCGCGTGATTGATCTCACCGACGATCGGGTCCTCGTTGCACCTGCGCCGGGCGCAACCCCACGGATGCCCTTCTGGCGGGGCGACTTTCCCTGGCGGCCTTACGAGCTCGGCGTCAAGGTGGGGGCATTCCGGCGACTTGTCGCCGAGCGTATCGAGGTGGTCGGGCGCCAACTTGGCGTAGACGATCTTCGCGAGCTTGGAGGTCTGCGCGACACCCCGGAGGTGCAGGATCTGCTGGCATGGCTTCAGGCGTGTTACGCTCTGGATGCACGCTCCGCGTGGCACACGGTCGACTATCTTGCCGGACAATTGGCCCACGCCGGCACCCTCTCCTCCGATCGCGCCATCCTGGTTGAGGTCTTCGTCGATCCCCTGGGCGACCCGCGGCTCGTGGTCCACTCCCCTTTCGGGGGACGCGTCAACGGCCCGTGGGGCCTGGCGCTGGCGGGTGCGTTCCGCGAGCGTACGGGTGTCGAGATCGAGGTCGAGACCAACGACGACGGCATCCTGCTGCGCCTCCTGGATTCGGAGGCCGAGTTCCCCCTTGACGTCGTCACCGATATGGGGCCGACCGAAGCGCGTGAACGCATCTTGCACGAGCTGCCCGACTCGGCCGTCTTCGGGGCGCACTTCCGCCAGAATGCGGCGCGTGCCCTGTTGCTGCCGGGCTCAGGACCCGGAAAACGTACGCCCTTCTGGCTGCAGCGGCTAAGGGCCAGGGACCTCCTGCAAGTGGTCCGCCACTTTGAGGATTTCCCGATCGTGGCCGAGACCTATCGTGATTGTCTGGAGGATGTGCTGGATCTGCCCCACCTTGAGGAGGTCCTGGGTGCTATTCAGCAGGGGACCATGGAGATCGTGGCCGTCGAATCGGTGACGCCCTCCCCGGTCGCCCAGAGCCTGCTCTGGGACTTTGTCAGCACCCGTATGTATGAGCAGGACACGCCGCGGGCCGAGCGCCAGCTCCAGACTTTGGCGGTGAATCGCGATCTGCTGCAGGATCTGCTCAAGGACGTCGCGCTCGACGAATTGCTGCGGCCCGAGGCCATCGAGGCCGTCCAGGATCGCCTGCAGCACACGGCTCCCACGGCATGGGCGCGCACGCCGGAGGAGTTGGCTGTGCTGCTTCTGCAACTGGGGGATCTGTCATCGAGCGAGATCGCGCAGCGGACCTCTGTGGACCCCTCGAGTTGGATCGCCCGACTGACAGGGGAGGGACGTCTCTACGGATTGGAGATCCCTACGCGCCGCGGCAGCGACTACCGATGGGTCCCTGCGGAGTACGTTTCGGACTACGTCGCGGCCTTCGACCTGGCGCCAGCCTCCACCCCCGCCGCCTTCTCTCCACGGGGGGAAGAGGAGATAGAGGTAGCACGGCGCACGATCCTGGAGCGGTACCTTGGCCAGGCCGGACCCGTGACCCTGGAGACCATCCTGGCGCGCTATGGCTTCCCTGAGGATTGGCTACAGGCGGAGTTGGAGCGGCTCATCGAGGCGCGCGAGCTCGTCCACGGGCGTTTCACACCTCAGCCACCCTCTTCTGCTGTTGGCGGGGCCGGCGCGGAGTTTGTCGACCGGCGTGCCCTGGAACAGATCCACCGCCGCACGATGGGCATCCTGCGCGCGGAGGTACAGCCGGTCCCCTTCACAACCTATGCGGACTTTCTGGCACGCTGGCAGCACCTCCATCCCCGCGAGCGGCTTTCCGGCGAAGGCGCCCTGGTGACGGTGTTGCAGCAGTTGCGCGCCGCCCCGGTCGTGGGCCGCGTCTGGGAGCGCGATGTCCTTCCACTGCGGCTGCGTGCCTACGAACCTTCAGAGCTCGACAGCCTTTGCCAGAGCGGGGAGGTCGCCTGGATCGGCTCGGGCGGTGTCGATCCGCGGCGAAGCCGCGTACAGTTCCTCTTCCGCGGCGAGGGCCACACCTACCTCGAATCCGCGCCGGATCTCGGCGATCTCGGTGAGGCTGCGCAGGCGGTCTATGCTTTCCTCAAGTCGGAAGGTGCCGTCTTCTTCAATGACCTCGTCTCGGCGCTGGAGTTGGAGGCATCGGGGGTCGAGGCCGCGCTCGTTGAGTTGGTGATGGCGGGTCTGGTCACCAACGATAGCCTGGAGGCGATGCGCACAATCGTCGAGACGGCATCCCCGGTTGCCACGGTCCGATCGGATGGCGAGTCACGCAGCCAGCCGAGACGGCCTCTCAGCTCGCTGGAGGAGGAATTGGCTCGACGCAAGGCGGATCTGGGCGTGCCAGACCGACGTGTCACGCGCCTGTCGGACCCTTCTCGCTACCGTTCCGCCAAGCGCCGCGTGCGCGAGCGGCTTGAGCATCAGCGTCCGGCTTATTCGCACGTCGTCGCCTCCGCGGCGCCCAGGTGGGTAGGCCGCTGGACGTCGGTTCACCGCTTCGGCATTCTGGGCAAGCCGGTGACGGAGGCAGAACGTGCGGCTCGGCAGGCACGGCAGCTCCTGGCACGCTATGGCGTGGTCACGCGTGAGAGCCTGGCCGATGAGGCCGGCGCGTGGGATTGGCCCCTCATCTACAGCCACCTCCAGCGGATGGAGCTGCGCGGTGAGCTGCGGCGCGGCTATTTCGTCCAGGGGCTGCCCGGGCCGCAGTTTGCGCTGCCCGACGTGGTGGAGCGGCTGCGCGCCCTGCGAGACGACCCGGCGGACGCCGCGGTCGTCGTGATGAGCGCGTGCGATCCGGCCAATCTTTACGGCCCCACGCGGGAGGACGGGCCGGTCAGCGCGTCGGGCGAGCCTATCGCTTTCTCGCGCCTGCCCTCGACCTGGCTGGTGCTGCACCGGGGACTGCCGCTGCTTGTAGCCAGCAGCACCGGCGCCGACCTGACCACGATCGAGGGTGCGGACGACGGCCTCGTCCAGCGCGCGATCGCCGAACTCCTCGAACATCTATCCGGATTTGAGCGCCGTATCACCGTCGCCACATGGAATGGCGAGCCGATCCTCGACAGCGACGGTGCCTCGATCCTCGAAGCCCTGGGCTTCCGGCGCAGCTATCCGACGATGGAGTGGGACCGGGGCGTGTAGGTCCGCCCCGGCCCTTGGCGGAGCGGATCAGGCCCGTACGACCTGCATGGCGATGTCCGCCCACTGCCAGAGCCGCTGCGGCTCGTAGCGCACGGTGCTGATGTCCTTGAGGATGAACTCCAGCGGCGCAGCCGTGGCGGGCGCAGGCGTCATGGGTCGCGCGCAGGTCCGCTCGACCGCCTCGGCGTCCCAGTGTCCCAGGCCAGGAAGCGCGGGGCTGGGCTTGCGGGAGAAGACGAAGTCGCCCCCGAGCCCCTCGGCGCCGCGCTCGACGTCCACCCAGGGGCTCATCGAGACCTTGCGCACGTGGGGTATCTTGCGGATCATGTCCATCTTGCGGTCCAGCGGCTCGCAGCAGCCGTAGTAGCCCAGGCCGAAGCGCTCGAACCACGGTTCACGCGTAGGCGCAGCTCGAACGCCTCGTGCATGGCCGGGCGACGACCGGCGAAGATCTGCGACATGCCGAAGGTCCACAGGTCCTTCGCGCGCGGGCTTCGACTCGTCGAAGCCCGGCGCCGGCAGCTCGTCCGTGAACGCGCCCGTGCAGTGGATCAGCGTCCTGCCCCCAGCCCAGCAGGCCCTTCTCCTCCATCTGGTCGAGCATCTCCAGGTGGCACTGCGTCAGCCGCGCCGCCATGCGGTGCAGGAACTCCGGCCGCTCCACCAGGTCCAGCAGCGACCTGCTCGGGGTTGTGCCACTGCACGAGGATGTCGAACGGCGCATACGTCGGGTCAATGGCCCTGCATGCGCACGTCGAGGAGGCCGTCGAATATCTCGCGGGCCCGCTCCTCGGCCACGCCGTGGCCGCCTCGTCCAGGCCCGACCTCGGGCGTGCGGATCTGCTCGATGTCCTCCTCGGTCTGGATCTGGTCGTGTAGTAGTGGCCGACGACGTCGTTGGCGGGGTCGATCGACGGCGCGGTCGTCGACCGTGCTGAATACCGAAGCCGCGTGCTGCGGATGACCTTGGGCACGTCGGACCAAGGGCTCGACCACCATGTCGGCCCGCATGTGGCGCCAGCGGTAGAGGGTGCGGCGCAGGCCGGTCTCGATGGCGCGGCAGAAGGGGTCCGTCGCACTGGAGCGTCAGCTCGCCGTCGACGTCCATCTCGTGCCAGCAACCTGGTCGATGGAGACCATCGGCCGCACGGGCCTCAGGCCGTTGAGGGCCTTCCAGAGCTTGATGGTCTCGGCGTTGGACCGGCAGCGCGGCGATCTCGGCGACCTGGCGCCCCAGTTCTCTCAGGGTTTTCGTGTCGTGCTTCGTTAGGATCATAGGCTTTCCTCCAATAGCGGATTGCGGAGCTCATTGTAGTCCAGATCCCTCAGAAACCCCCTTTCGCGCTACTTATCGCCTCCCTGGGCGCGCCCAGCCGTCGCCCTGCCGTGGATGTGCTCGTCATCGTCACTCGCCACCGGCGCATGCCCTCCCGCGACCGCACGATGCCTCCCGTCTCGAAGGCCCAGGCAGGCGTCCCGGACGCAGCGTCCACCGCGCAGAGCTTGCCATCGTCGCCGCCAACATAACTTCTCCGAGTCTGGCTTTGCTTGGCCGTGTGACACTTCTGTTGTATGAGAGAGCTCGTCACCTGAGCGCCACGCGCTTTCTCGGTAGGCTGTTCCCTCGATCATCAGGAGGCAATCGTCGTCGATGAACTCAGTGGTCGCGGTCATCCGTGCCGGGAAAGTGCCTTCCGCGAAATAGTTGAGGAAGCGCTTCTCCATCGCGGGCAGGTCCTGAATGTGCTTGAGCCAGACGTTGACCTTCACCAGGTCAGCAAGCGTCAGGCCAAAGGTGGCCAGGGTCTGCGACAGGTACCTCATCGTATCGTCGAACTGTGCGGCAAAGTCCGAACCACCGCCGCGGTGTAGACCCAGGAACACAAAGTCACCGGCAGCTACGGCCAGGGAGTACGACCACGGCGTGGTAACTCTCTTGAGCGTCGTCACGGCAAAGTCCTTTCTATGTCCTGTGCCCACTGTCAATCGTCAAGCAGTTGGCATCCGGGACACCAGTAGATGCTGCCGCCGAGATAGGCGGCCTTCTCTATCAGACTGCCGCAGACCGGACAGGGCGTGTTTACCGTGTTCCGGCTGAGGACCGTCCTGTAGCCTCCGTACTGCCAGAAGAGGTCGCGCTCGGTATCGCGACCGCCCTGCGCCACCATCTCCGCCAACACGTCCTTCACCGCCTTGTGCATTGCGTCGATCTCGGCGCCCGAGAGCTCGCCCATCTTGCGCTTGGGGTGGATCCGCGCCGTCCATAGGATGTCCTGCAGCGCGCCGTTGCCCAGGCCGGGGATGCGTTGTTCGGTCGCCAGGAACGCCTTGGCGGAGAGTTTTGGTGTATCGGCGTTGAAGAGCGTGTCGAAGTAGGTGCGGTCGAACGCGTCGGTCAGCGGGGAGGGGCGTGCCTTCGCGATAGGGTAGTCCGGATAGCCGCCGCTCTCACCCTCCGGAAAGCAGAAGAAGCCACCCCACATCTGAGCCGCAGAGCTGATGCCAGTCCCGTCCTTGAACTCGATCAGAAGCTGGTGTTTCTTGGGTCGCTTCTGGCCTTCGATGTGATAGCGGATCGGCGCGCTGATCACGACCAGCATATCGCCTACGTGAATCTCGATATTGCTGGCGACGTACGAGGCCGGGCCTACGGTCTTGCCCGCGAGCCGCTCATTGTACTCAGCGGGATCGCCGGTGTACCAGGCAAATCCGTGGGGTGTCGTGCCTGCTGCAGCCGAGGCCACGCACTTTCCGGCAAGGGTTTCGGTGATCTGTCGTGCAATTACTGCCGCTTCTGGTAACTCGATCATAGCTCTGACCTCCTCCTCTTACTGCTGCTTCTGGCGGATCGGGATGTAGACCGCGGGCGATGCATCCGTTGCTCCTTCCGGCGGATAGTACTCGAAGTCGGAGCCGCCGGGCATGAACTCGTAAGGTGACGAGGGCAACCAGGTGTTGAAGATGTAGCCGTAGGTCTCACCGATCTTCTCCATCGGGCACTCGAAGACCGCGTACCGCGCCGTGGGTAGCGCTCGTACAACCACGCCTTCCGGCGCGGGTGCATCCTCCGGTACAGCCATCCCGGCGATGTAGTCCGGGATGCCGTCCCCGTGGTGAGGAAGCCACGCACCGTAATACGCGCCATCGACGCTCAAGGGGCGCACTGCCTCGTCGTGCGGCATGTACTCGTTCTCCCAGAATGCGCCAAAGTCGACCTTGTCCGGCATGCTGTGGACCAGCACGCCCATCACGTGAAACGCCTCTCGCTCCACATACTTCGGTTCCACTGTTTTCCTCCATTTACTTAGAATCGTGTGGTGGCATTACTGACAGCCAGGCTCTAGTCCTTGAGTTGCTCTGCGTCCGTCTCTCGCGTCATCTCCCAGAAGTCCACCGGAGTCGACATAGTCCCGCACATTTGGGGATCGCAGACGGCCCAGGTGCGCGCATCGACGCTCCGGTTGACCAGCAACGGCGTCGCCATCGTAGTGAGTTTGTGCGCCGCGTCTCCTTCCAAGACGTCGGCATCCACCGATCGCCGCGACGATCTTCCCGGCGATGACCGCGCAACCGTGGCCCTCGGAGAGCGTGACGACGTGGTGCCAGAGGACGGTACACTCGAGATGTGCCTTGCATTCCGCGATCCCCGGCGCCGCCACGCTCCTGGAGGGGAGGGGGGTCAAGCCGGAGGCCTTGATCTCGTCCACGCCACGGGGGTAGTGCCTGGCGGTTCGCATCACCTGCGTGCTGACGTCGACCGATGGCACATTGACAACGAACTCGCGCGTCGCCAGTGCGTTCTCGAAGGTGTGGTGCGTCGTCTCACACGAGAAGAGAAACATCTGCATATCTCCTGCGCCGTAGGGCAGTCCCCAGCTGTTTGCCTGCGCGTTGGGCACCCCGGCTTCGTCCACGGTGGTGATAATGTAGAGTGGGCAGGGGAGGAGGATGCTGCTGAAGACCCAGGGCAGGTATGGGGGGAAATCGACGCCCTCGGGCGCCCGTAATGGTATGCTTGCTTTCATCTCTACCTCCTGGTATGGGTGTCATATGGCGGCCTTACTACCGCGGATTTGCCAGATGGACATCGACCAACATAAGCCTGTGTCTATTCCCGCCAAAGCCATCGGAGCGCGGAGGGCAGCGTCGCACCACCGTGCGCCAGGCTGTGGAAGCCGCGGCCCCAGTCGAGCTTGTAGTCGTAACCACGGAACCGCAGCGCGGCCGCGACCTCCTGGTTGGCCAGGGGCCAATTGCCGCAGACATCATCGATGTCGTTGGCGCTGCCCTGCATATAGATCCGCAGCGGCTTGCGCTCGGACTGGCGGATCTCGGCCCAGGTGTTATGTGACCCGTTGATGTTGGTGAAGCTACCACAGTGAGAGAGCACCTTGCCAAAGAGCTCGGGCATGTGCCAGGCGGCATTGAAGGCGCACACCGCCCCCGAGGAGAGCCCCCCGATGGCGTGCGCGCCGGGCTCTGTGCTCAGGTGGACGTGTTGGGCCACCAGTGGGAGCATCTCGTCACGCAGGAAGCGAGCGTAGGCATCGGTCCGGTCGTGATACTCAGCGATGCGGTTCTGGAAGCGCCCATCGCGATCCGGGAAGGTCCCCGGGTTGACGAAGAGCGCCGCCGCTACCGGCATCTCGCCGGTGTGGATCAGGTTGTCGAAGACCGTGGGCACGGGCGCCTGTGGGGACAAGTACATCCCCCCATCCTGGAAGACCATCAGCGGTACCGGAGTTCCGTTTGGAACATACTGCGCCGGGACATAGAGCCAATATCCCCGTAACGTGCCCCCGAAGATGTGACTCTCCATCGGCCCGTATTCCGTGACGGTGCCCTGGGGCACGCCCGGCTGCGGCCGACACTCAGGCTCGGCCATGTAGTGCTCCAGTACCACCCAGCTATCTCCGAAACGGCGTTCTGCCGTCTCATAGCGAAAGGCGGTAGCGGAGAAGTTCGGCAGCGTCCTTACTTCGACGTAGAGGTCTGAGTCCCCGAGGCGCTGCATCGGGTTCCGCGACGCATTCGCCAGGATATCGGGCCTGGGATCAGGCTGCGGCGCCTCCCACACCGGCCAGACCGATCCGTCCTCGGCGTACGTGCGGGTCACCAACTTGGGGGACTCAGGAGACGTGACCGCCCACAGCACCATCGTCTCCTCGATCCGGAAGACGCCACCCTCGAGGGCCTCCTTTCCGAACTGCTGCCTCAACTGCGTCGCGAGTTCCGCGTGCGACAGTGCTTTCCCCACCAATGCTTGCGCCACTCGTTTCGGTGTGAGTTCGGTCATTTTTCTGGCCTCCTGCCAGCCGTGGTCTGCTGTGTCGCAGGCCTACTCGTCGGCCTGCGACGGAATATGCAGGGCAGCATCGCCGGTCCCAACTACTTCCAGTTGCAGCAAGATCACGTTGTTGTCCGACGCGTCTCCGGCGAAGTGTAGATGCCACTCGCGGCCCTCGCCCTTGGCCTCCAGTCCCGCCGCGGCAATGCCCTGGTTCAGCGCCCCGTACGAGTCGCCGATATGCTGAAGGCCTCCCCAGTGGAGCAGCGCCCCGCAATGCAGCGCCGGTATATCGATGATCTGTGCCTCGCCCGCGGGCTGCACCCACTCCCACGGGGTAACCGGCAGACCCACATCCATCTGCCAGACTCCCTCCTCGTCGGTTGCGAAATAACGGATGACAATCGGGCCCCCAATGAAGCCGGCCTCTTTCCGAGCAGTCTCCAGCAGGGGCATCATTTGCTCCAGCTCGTCGTCCAGCTTCTGCATCGGGGCGTGTGTCGTGACACAGAAGAGTCGCTCCCCGGGCACCGTCATCACGCGGACCTGTCCGATCAGATGGTCCGAAACCGTCGTCTCTGTCATTTCCTTGATCTCCTCTCCACACAAGTTTACAGGTGTACGTCGCAGCTATCGGGATGTGCTACACAGCAACGTATCCGCCGTCGACCGGCATCGCCACGCCGACCACCAGTGAGGCTCGATCGGAACAGAGCCAAACCACGGCCTGGGCTACTTCCTCGGGCCGGCCGAGCCGGTCGATCGGCTGGTGGGTGAGCCATTGTTTCTCGACCTCCGGCTCCCGCGCCAGGATCTCCTCGATCGGCGGGGTGCGGATCCAGCCGGGGCAGACGGCGTTAATCCTGACGCCGCGACGGGCGTACTGGACCGCCGCAGACTTCGTCAACCCCAGGACGCCGTGCTTGGCCGCGGAGTAGACGGGATCCCAGGGGAAAGCGCGCAAGCCGTCAACCGACGAGTTGTTGACGATCGCGCCGCCTCCGGCGTTAAGCATCTCGGGGATCTCGGCCTTCATACAGAGAAAGACGCTCTTGAGGAACCCATCGATGGTGCGGCCCCAGTCTTCCTCCTCAATTTCGGCCAACCACCCGCCCCGCCCGCCACTGCCCCCATTGTTGAAGGCATAATCGAGCCGCCCGTAACGTTCGACGACGGTTGCGACCATCGCCGCGACCTGGTCGGACCGAGCGACGTCGGCTCCTATCCAGAACGCGTCACCGCCGGCTGCCCTGATCTCCTCGACGACTGCCTCGCCCGTTGCTTGGGTCCTGTTCGCAACGGCGACCTTGCAGCCCTCCGCCGCGAAAGCAAGGGCCGTGGCGCGCCCGATTCCCGAGCTTCCACCTGTCACGAGTGCGACTCTGTCCTTCATCGAATCGAGCATCCATGCCTCCGAAGTGTCATAGTAGGTTAACTATCGGTTGGTTGTGCCGCGGTGAAACCGAGACGTTTTTCTCATGTTAGGATCGGATCGTGCCAGAAAGCGTCATATATGGTGATGAGATTAGAAAACTTGTTCTATCTCGTGAGAAGCAACGCCTTCGTTTTTTGGCGTTGAGGTGTTCCCGCTTTTCCGTCCGCATGATACCCGGCGGGCGTCTTCTTAACGTCTATTTGACCGGCGAACTGTGGCAAGCTCTGCGCTCATCATGTTGGAGGCCGGGATTATCTGGTTCGACTGCAGAAGACCTGGCTTGTTTCGGCACTAGGAGACGAGGGATCCACAGTGGAAGGAAAAAGCGCCCCGATAGACTCGGGGCGCTTTCTAACGAACGGGGTGGGTCGGACCGGACGAAGTTACCCTGCCATCTCCGCAAGACAGGCGTCGACGTCCATGCCCTGACCGAGAATCTCGTCGAGGTGGACCATCCACTCGCTGATAGGGATCGATTGGGGACACTGCTCCTCGCACTGGTGGCAGGCGATGCAGGCTGTGGCCTTCTGCTCCTCCGACATACGCTGGTAGCTGCGACGCGCCTCGTCGAGCTTGTTGTACATCACGCCGCGGTTGAGGATATCGAATAGCCGCGGGATGTTGAGCTCGACCGCGCACGGCAGGCAGTACTCGCACTTGGTGCACGGGATGGGGCAGAGCTCCTCATATTTGGCACGGGCTTTGGCGATGAGCGTCTGATCCTCGGTCGTCATGTTGCCCACACTATAGCGTCCGGCATTGGCGACGTTCTCAACCACGTGCTCCATCGTGGACATCCCACTCAGCACGACAGAGACCTCGGGCTGATCCCAGAGCCAGCGCATGGCGCGCTCGACGGGCGTCTGCACGGTCGGTGCCGTATCCCAGATCTCCTGGACGGGCTCCGGCGGATTGACCAGGCGCCCGCCCAGCAGCGGCTCCATGATGACGACACCCAGGCCCTTCGACCCGGCGTAGCGCAGTCCTTCGGTTCCGGCTTGCGTGTTGATGTCCATGTAGTTGTGCTGGATCTGGCAGAATGCCCAGTTGTCGTACGCGTCGATGATCGTCTTGAAGACGTCGACGTTGTCGTGGAACGAGAAGCCGAGATGCCCGATCCGCCCGTCGGCCATCGCCGTCTCGGCCCAATCAAGCAGCTTGAAGGTCTGTACGGTCTCCCAGCGCGGGGCGCGCAGCCCGTGGAAGAGATAGAAGTCGACGTGGTCGGTCTGCAGCTTTTCCAACTGCTCGTTGAGGATGCGCTCTGCATCCCCTTCCTTCTCGATGGCCCACATCGGCAGCTTCGTGGCGAGATTCACCTTTTCCCGGTATCCGTCCTGCAGCACCCGTCCGACGAAGCGCTCGGATGCTCCATTGTGGTAGGGATAAGCCGTGTCGATGTAGTTGACGCCGTGATCGATGGCGTAGCGGATCATCCTCGTGGCCAATGCCTCGTCGATGGTCGTGCGGTCCTGTGGGTCCGTGGTGGGCAGTCGCATCGCGCCGAAACCCAACGCCGACACCTGGACCCCTGTCTTTCCGAATTGGCGATACTGCATCGATATTCCCCCTTTTTGTGAGACTGTACAAGTGCCTCGCACAAATGTACAGGATCGTGCCGTTTCCGTCAAACTCGTGCGGGCCACGGCCATCTCGCGAGCGAGGGGTTGGTGGCTAGGCAATCTGTGCGAATCCCTTTTCCTCTAGCCGATCCGTTCCGCCACTGAGCCATTCGAGATCGAACCGTGCCAGCGAGATCCGCTCATAGGGCATCTCCGCGCCTCGCTCGTAGAGGCAGCAGATGCTAAGGTCCTGCGTCACACACAGGTCCGAGTAGGCGGCGGGCCCGGCGTGCAAGAGCCGGCTGACGGGCCACGTACGCCCCTCGTCGTAGCTCAACCGCACCGTCAGGTGATCTCGCGTGCGGCTGGCGGGGTTGGCGAAGAGCACGCGATTGCGCCCTTCCTTGTCCGCCGTCGTGAATCGACAGACGCCGGCCTGACAGATCGGCTCCAACAGTGCGGCGTCGTGGATGATGGGAGTGAAGCTCGTCCCGCCATCGCGGCTCCACGCCACCGCGCGATAGTTGCCGCCCTCTGCGAGACGGTGCTTGTTGCGACAGTTCAGGTAGAGCCAACCATCCACGGTCTCGAAGGCCGCGGATTCGTTCGTGCCCTCGTCTGCACTTCCCCCGATCTGCCACGTCGCGCCATGATCGTCGCTGGTGATCACGTGCGAATGATAAGGATCTTGACGATTGTAGGCTTCAAAGACGATGTGATCGCAGGGAACGACCAGGCGCCCACTTTGGAGCTGAATGCCGTGGCCCGGGCCGGTCGCGTACCACGACCATGTGGGCGGCTTCACATCGCCGGTGATCTCCCAGGGCTCGACCCAGGTGGCTCCATCGTCGTCGCTGTAGGTCATCCAGACCTGGCGGGGGGCCTTTCCCTCGCAGATCATCGTCTCGTCACCGTCCTGGAGATTCTTGCAGAACGGTAGCCAGATCCTGCCCGTGTCACGGTCCACGACGGGCGCGGGATTGCCGCAGACCCAGCCATCTGGGTCGCCACGACCTGCACGGCCTCGAAGGACCGGCCGCCGTCAAAGCTGCGGCGGAGGAAGAGATCGATCTGATCGGAGTCCTGGCCCGTGAACTTGCGCGCTTCACAGAAGGCCAACACCGTACCCAGGGTGGAGACCGCCAGCGCCGGGATACGGTAGCGGGCGTAGCCTCCCTCACCGCTGACGAAGAGATCCTGCTGGGTAAGACTCTGTTGCGAAAAGCTCTGTTGGTCGAACCGGTCGATGTTCATGGTGGAAATGTAACCTCAACTCCCTGCCAATGCAACACAACGAGCGCACCAAGCGGTTACCCCTGGGGTGAGTCCGCGGCCGCGAAAATGGGTTCGTTTCGTAATTCGGGGGGTAACGAGCTTGTTCCTGGTAATGCGTCCGGCGAGGGTGGGACGTTGAATCTTCCAGGTGTGTAGTCGATCATTTGTTCTATTATACAACGGGAAATGTGGGCAATCAAGGGTCGAGCTCTTGGAACACCGGGCCCTTCGCCAAATGGGAGAGGGACGGCATGGTCTAGCTCGATTGCGGGCGGGCTACGGCCCGCTCAGGATCGGGTAGGTGCTCCCACCGTGGGGAAAGATCAGGGTGCGGGCGCGGGGGTGCCGCTTCTCGGCGTAGGCGATGGCCTCCTCGACCGAGTCCACGAAGATGACGAAGGGCAGGCCCGATCGCGCGTCCTGGGGCACGGTCGGGGCGTAGATCAGCGTGGTGCAGTGGCGCATCGCCTGGAGCGCGAAGTAGAGGTAGAAGCGCTCGTCGTCGGGCATGTCGCCCGATTTCATCCTGGGGACGATGCGCACCAGCAGCGGCGCCAGGAATTTGAGCCCTCGCCGCTTGAGGGGCAAGCTGCGTTGCGCGAGGCCGAAGACGCCCAACCCCTCCTCCGCGCGCATCAGGATGATCTGCACCCCGCCCCGGCGCACCGCCCGGATCGTGTTGGCCAGTGCCTTGCTGCCCTGGCGCAGATCCTGGTCCATCGGGTGCGTCGAGGCGATGACGACGTCGGCCGGTTGGTCGAAGCGGCTGCCGTAGATCTCGGCACTGACGCGCGTGCCCTCGCGGTGCGCTGCAACGGGATCGCCGGTCACCACGCGAATCAACCTCCAGCGCGCTGTTGAGCACCGCATTGACGAGGAAGACCGGCGGCTTGAGCATCTGCGCTCCCGCTTCCAGATCGAGGCGCATCGGGTTGTCCGCGATCGGCTGCCCGACCATGTTGAAGGTCCCGGGACTGGCATTCAGCGCGTGGTTATGCCCTATCGTCTCCCGCCCTGCCACGCCGGGAATCAGGTTCTTGTATCCCCCGCCGAAGCTGGCGATCAGGTGCGGCTCGATGCAGCCGATGGAGACGACCAGATCGGCCTCAGCCACAGTCCGGTTGATCCACACCTCGGTCCCCCACGGCGTCGTCCCAAGATGGACGAGGCAATCGGCGGAGTAGCAGTCGTGGTTCTCCCAGCGGAGACCCTGGGTCACCAGGTCGCCGGCCCTCCGAACGACCTCGGCCTCACTCATGGGGTGGTGCACGCCCAATGCTATCACGACCGTCATAGCCTCGCGCGCCACACCTGCCGCCTCCAACTCGGCCACAACGGCGGGGAGCAGGAGGTGCACCGGCGTAGGGCGGCTACCATCGTCGATCACGATCGCCACGCGGTGGACCGCTTTTGCAAGATCACCCAGCCTGCGCGAGCCCACGGGCACGCCCAGCCCTCGCTCCACCTCCACCCGAGTGTCCGCAACTCCGGGCGTTGGAGCCGGCTCGAGGACACCGGCAATCTGCCACGCCGCCGGCAGTGACACGTCAATTCGCTCCCGTCCCCACGGAAGACTGTAGATGTGGCCCTCGGTCCCGGATGTCATCGCGCCTCCTAAGCATGATATAAGGGTGATCGGTTCTGACCTCGGTTCCCGAAGGGCAGTCCCGGGTAGGATCATGGCCGTAGTCTCTCAGATCTTCGGATATGCACAACTCGGCAGTGTCTGCTGCCACTTGTGAGTTCTCCGGCCTGCAATGGCTGCTTACCACTTTGCGAATCTCGGGCTTGGGTCTAGTCTGTGTGCAGTCATCGTTAAGAGAGGAGGAAGATGTTGGACAATCCGGTCATTGAAGCCCTACTGAACCGTGCCTCGGTACGCCGGTATACCGGCCAGATTCCAGCGGATGAGGCGGTCGAGACCATCGTCCGGGCCGGGCAGCAAGCGCCCTTTGCGTACCAGATGGGCAGCCTGCTGCTCTCGCGCGATCGGGCGCACAATCCATTCCAGGCACCTCTGTACTTCATCATCTGCATCGATTCCCACCGTCACGAAGTGATTATGGCCAGGCGAGGCTGGGAGATGGTCCAGAACGACCTTTCGCTGCTCCTCTTTGGTATTCAGGACGCGACGCTGATGGCCGAAGCTATGGTCATGGCGGCGCAGAGTCTGGGCCTCGGTAGCTGTTTCCTGGGCGGCATCCCCTATCACGCCGATCGTATTGTCGAGCAGTACGAGCTCCCGGGGCGGGTCTTTCCCCTCGTGGGGCTGACGATGGGCTATCCCGGCGAGAATCCGCCACCCCGTCCGCGATATCCTCTCGATTTCACGCTCTTTGAGGGGGAGTATCCGCGCTTCAGCGAAGAGCAGATCGAGCGCGCTGCGGCTGCCATGGATGAAGGTTACCTGGCCCAGGATTACTATCGGAAACAGAGGGCCATGATTCGTCTGGAGGGGGATCGCGAGGAGACCTTCACTTACGACACCTACAGTTGGACTGAGCACATCTCGCGCAAGACGGGCCAGTGGGAGTCATCGCCCGATGACCTATTGGCACAATTCGCCGCATGCGGTTTTCACATCCCCGGTTTTATCTCATCAGAGCCGGACTAGTGCCGTTGCATAGCAGCTTTTCGGTAACAGGTTCCCAAGGCGAGGTCAGAATCCCTTCCCGAACAGTTTTCTGATTTCGCATTAGGGTTGTACAAGCTCACAGAAAGGAAGTCATCCCAGCATGGCAAGCCAGGAATCCGGCCCCAAACTCGACTACCGCAAGACATTTCTGATTGGCTTTGGCTTCTTCGGCATCAGTGTGATGTGGAAACTGTACAATGACTATGTGCCGATCTTTCTGCAAGCAGGTAACCCGGCCTTCCAGACGAGCACAAAAGCCTCGGGCTTTGGGCTGGGCGCCGCGCTCACCGGCTTCCTGATGACGCTTGACAACATCGCCGGTCTCTTTTTGCTTCCCCTGATCGGCGTGTGGAGTGATCGCGTGTGGACGCGGTTCGGGCGCAGGAAGCCTTTCATCATGGCACTTGCGCCGATTTCCATCGCCGCGTTCGTCGTCATCCCCCTCGTAGTCAAGGGGATTCCGCCAATGCTAAGCGGGGAGACGCCAGCGCTTGGCGGTACTATGGCCCTGTTCCTTCTCGCCATTGGCATCTTTCTGCTGGCGATGGCCGGATTCCGCACGCCGGTCATCGCCCTGATGCCCGATCTGACCCCCTCGCCGCTGCGGAGTGAGGCCAACGGCGTGATCAATCTGATGGGGGGGCTGGGCGGCGTCGTGATCACGTTGGTGGGCGCCTGGCTCTATGGCATCAACATAGCGCTGCCCTTTGTCGTGGCGGGCGTGCTGATGGCAGTCGCCGTGCTAATGCTGGTCTTCTTCGTGCACGAGCAGCGGCAGGTCAGCTATCCGCCCGACGAGCGCGAAGAGGCACAATTGCAGGCCTTGCGCGGTATCCGCCATATCTCGACAGGCGCTCGACGCAGCCTCCTCCTGCTGATGTTGTCGATCTTCCTCTGGTTCGTGGGCTACAATGCGATCGAGACCTTCTTCACCTCCTACGGCGTCAACGTCCTGGGCATCAAGGAGAACCAGGCTTCACTTCTCTCAAGCATCTCCTATGTCACCTTCATCGCATTCGCGGTGCCGAGTGGCTTTATCGCCGTGCGGGTGGGCCGGAGGAGGACGATCACGTCCGGTCTCGTCATCTTCGCCGTCTTGCTTTTGATCGGCTACTTCATACCCAACATCTATGTGATTGGCGGGGCGCTGGCTCTTGGAGGGTGCGCCTGGGCGCTGGTGAATATCAACTCGCTGCCCATGGTGGTGGACACTTCCGATAGTGACGCCGACGTCGGAACCTACACCGGTCTCTACTATCTGGCGTCGCAGCTAGCGGCTATTGCCGGACCCGTGCTCAATGGGTTCGTCATCGAGCGATCGGGTAACTTTGGGCTGGTACTGTTGATGCCTGTGATCTTCTTTTTCCTCGCCGCGTTGACGATGCAACAGGTGACGCGAGGGGAGGCCCGCTGGCAGAAGCCCGGATGATTGGACGCTACCGTAGCATCGCGGCACCCTTTCCAAGCTTCGGGCAAGCGCGTAAGAGACGGGCTCGCTCGACAGTCTGTAAGGGTGAGGCTTATGCTCTGCCGTCAAGCAGTGAAAGCGTATATATTATATATTCATAACCTTGACAAAACATATTCGTTGTGCTATTCTTGTGTCAACTCATACACAAGTCATACGGCAACAGAGCCGTAGTGGAGGTAAGGATGGACAAGCAGGCGGCGATCAGCCCCAGCTATTACGATGTTTTCCGGAATGACCTGTTGGACATACGACAGGAAGAGTGCAGCGACGAGATCGAGTGTGCTGTAGGGATGATTCTTGAGGCCATTGGTGAGGATCCCGAGCGAGAAGGGCTCCTCAATACACCGGGGCGTGTCTCCAGAATGTTTACGGAGCTGACCGCCGGTTACCACGTAGATCCGGTGCGCTTGATCAACGACGCGCTCTTCGACGTGGAGTACAACGAGATGGTCGTGGTGCGCGACATCGATTTCTACAGCATGTGCGAGCATCATATACTGCCTTTTCTGGGGCAGGTCCATGCGGCCTACATCCCTGACGGGAAGGTCATCGGGCTCAGCAAGATCCCGCGCATCGTGGAGATGTTTGCGCGCCGGCTGCAGGTGCAGGAGCGGATGACCCAGGAAATCGCGGGGTTTCTGAACGAGACGCTACACCCCAAGGGGGTGGCGGTGGTGGTGCAGGGGATGCACATGTGCGCCGTCATGCGCGGCGTCAAGAAGGCGAACGCCCGGATGACGACGAGCGCGATGTTGGGTGTGTTCAAGGATGACCAGAACGCGCGGTCGGAGTTCTTCGAGCACATAAGACAGGGCGGAGTCGGTTTCTAGGAGGGGATACTGTGAGTCTCACAGGGAAGGTTGCTCTCGTCACGGGTGGGGCGGTTCGCGTTGGGAAGGCCATAGTCCTGGGCTTGGCCGAGCACGGGGCCGACGTGGCGCTCACCTACAACAGCTCGGCAGGCCCTGCCGAGGGCGTAGTCTCAGAGATCGAAGCGATGGGCCGGCGGGCGCTGGCCCTCAAGGCTGATTTCACGGGGGCGACAGGGCCGGCGGACCTTATTCGAGAGGTGGTCGGGGCGTTCGGGAGACTGGACGTTTTGGTGAACAGCGCCGCGATCTTCGAGCGAGGGCGCTGGGACGACACCTCGGAGGAGAACTGGGATCGTCACTTTGCGATCAACCTGAAAGCTCCCTTCTTCCTCAGCCAGGCGTTTGGCCGGTACCTCAAGGCCTCGTCGCGACGAGGACATATCGTCAACATCGCGGACTGGCGGGGCGTCCGCCCGGGGACGGATCACTTTGCCTACACCCTGACAAAGGCCGGCCTAATCGCCATGACGAAGAGCCTGGCGCTTGCCCTGGCGCCGGATGTGCAGGTAAACGCGATTGCGCCGGGGATGATCCTGCCCCCGCCCGGCCTCGACGAGGCTTTCTTGGAGCGCAAAGCAGAGGGCATACCCGCAAAGCGTTTTGGGTCACCTGGGGACGTCGTCAGGGCGGTGCTTTACCTGGTCGGCGCCGACTTCGTCACCGGCGACCTGATCTACGTCACCGGCGGAGAGCATCTGTAAGGCGGGAGGCGGTGGTGGACCAGATTCACGTCAGAGACCTTCTCCTGCGCACGATTGTGGGCATCAATGATGAGGAGCGCGAGAACCGGCAGGACGTCCTGATCAACATCTCGCTGACGGTGGACACGCGGGCGGCGGGCCGATCGGACCGAATCGCCGACGCCGTCAACTACCGTACGATCACCAAGCGGGTCATCCGTATGGTCGAAGCGTCGCGCTTCTACCTGGTAGAGCGTCTTGCGGCTGAGGTCGCCGCGATCTGTCTGGCGGACGCCCGTGTGGAAGCCGCACGCGTGGTGCTGGAGAAGCCCGGTGCGCTGCGGTTCGCTCGATCGGTGGGGGTCGAGATCGTCCGTACGAGGGCCGCGTTGGCTGATGAGCCCAACCGCGCGTTCGTCGCCCTCGGATCGAATATCGATCCCGAGAGGAACCTGGGGGCCACGATGGCTCTGTTCCGCGAGCAAGATCAGGTGACAGTCACCCGCATTTCGCCCGTTTACGAGACTGTCCCGGTGGGCAGCGTCGGGCAGGCGAAGTTTCTCAACGCTGCGGTACTCCTGACGACGCCCCTGTCGGCACGTGACCTCAAGGACAACGTCCTGTCAGGGATGGAGCATATGCTGGGGCGCGTCCGAACGTCTGATAAGAACGCTCCCCGGACGATTGATCTCGATATCGTGCTCTTCAACTACGACGTGTTTGAGATAGGTCTCCGCCACGTGCCGGACCCCGATCTTCTGAGATACGCCCATGTGGCCGTGCCCGTGGCCGATCTGGCTCCCTATTACGTCCATCCGGAGACCGGCGAGACGCTCGCCGAGATTGCGGCGCAGCTGGGCACGGCGGGGATGCAGTTGCGGGAAGACCTCGATCTGGTATCCTTGGCTGCGACATCAACCACGAGGTGACATCCATGGGCTACGGTGGGCTGAGGACTTATCTTGAGACCCGACAGGGCGATATGCTGGCGTCTCTTGAGACGCTGGTCAACCAAGAATCACCGAGTACCGACAAGGAGAGTCTGTATGCCCTTGCCGCGTACCTTTCCGATCTGTGGCGAGGACTTGGGGCGGAGACGGAGGTCCTCGAGGTCGCCGGTGGAGCACACCACGTACGGGTGACGCTCCCTGCGTCGACCTCCGGGAGCGCCTCCGAACCCCCGGCGCTCCTCATTGGCCACTTTGACACCGTATGGTCCGTCGGAACGCTCGCCCGTCGTCCGTTCTGTGTGGCGGATGGTCGTGCGATGGGCCCCGGGGCATTTGATATGAAGGGAGGGCTGGTGATCGCGGAATTCGCGCTTCGTGCCATCGCTGCGTTGCATCTGCCGCTCCCGAGGCCCGTGGTGCTGCTGTTCAACTCCGACGAGGAGACCGGCAGCGAGACCTCGCGCCTGCTGATCGAGGCAGAGGCAAAGAAGGCGGCCTACGCATTGGTCCTCGAACCCGCGATCCCGGGTGGGATGATCAAGACGGCCCGCAAGGGGGTTGGCTCTTTTGAGATCAAGGTCGCCGGGCTTGCCTCACACGCAGGCGCAGCGCCCCGAGAGGGTGTCAGCGCGATCAAGGAGATGGCGCACCAGATCCTGAAGCTTCATGCGATGACCGACTACGATGCCGGGACGACGGTCAACGTCGGCGTCGTCGAGGGGGGAACGAGACCGAACGTCGTCGCCGCCGAAGCTCGGGCCGAGGTGGATGTGCGTGCCTGGACCCGCGAGGCAGCCGAGAAGCTCGAACGCGACATCCGTTCGCTGCAGCCCGTCGATCCGCGTACGACACTGTCGGTCGCCGGTGGATTCGATCGATTCCCGATGGAGCGGACATCGGGAACGGTACACATGTTCGAGACCGCCCGGCGTCTGGGACAGGCGATGGGGATGGATCTCAAGGAGGGTTCGACGGGTGGGGCGAGCGACGGCAACTTCACATCGGCACTTGGTGTGCCCACGCTTGACGGCCTGGGCGTTGTAGGGGACGGCGGGCACGCGGAACACGAGTACGTCGAGGTCAGTTCGCTGCCCCAGCGCGCTGCGCTGCTGGCGGCCTTGCTCTGCGAGCTATAGTCGGGTCTTGGCTTATTCCCAACCTTGCGAAGGTGCGAGGTGGGCTGTTCCCAACCTTGCGAAGGTGGGTGGGCTGTTCCCAACCTGCGAATCCAACCTTCGCAAGGTCTTGTCGCCACTACATTCCTACGCCTCGCCGACGACCTGGTATCCGGCCTCGTCGACAGCGCTCTGAAATGCTTGCATGCCCGCGCTTGCCGGATCATAGGTCACGACAGCGGTGCCGGGTTCGAGTTCAACCTTGACCGCGCTCACGCCATCGACACCCTCGAGCGCCCGAGTGACGTGTTTCACACACATTTGGCATGTCATGCCACCGATTCTCAACGTTTTGGTCTCCACAGTATTCTCCTTATATATGATTCAGGTACGAACCTAGCCTCACGCCCGGACCCCCTCAACCTGGTGCGCCTGAGAGTCGAGGGGCTGACAGACCGGACAGAAATAGGTGCTTCGCTGCCCCTGTACGAACCGTTCCAACGCGTATCCGCAGCGAGGGCACGCATCATCCGCACGATCGTAGACGTTGAGGTGCACCTGGTGATTCCCGATCTGACCATCCGGATAGACGTACTGTCGATCCTCGAGGCTGGTGCCCCCGTTGCCGATGCTCTGCTGCAGTACGTCGATGATGGCGCTGTGCAGCCGACGGCATTCCTCCGGCGTCAGAGAGCCGGCCACGCGCGCGGGATGGATCCTGGCCAACCAGAGGCTTTCACTGACGTAGATATTGCCCAAACCGGCGAGAAACCGCTGATCCAGCAGCAGCCGCTTGATCTCGCCTCGACGGCCCGATAGCGCCTTCTCCAGCCACTCCGCGGTAAACGCCGACGAGAGCGGCTCAAGCCCTAACCCACTCACGATCTCCTCACTGTTCTTGACGAGGTAGAACCGTCCGAACTTACGCTGATCGACGTACGTAACCCATGTCCCATCGTCCAGACGCATCACGACCCGGGTATGCCTATCGTCACCGGGCCCTTCGTCAGGCGTGCGCACGGCGAATTTCCCACTCATTCTCAGGTGGATGAGCAGCGTCCTGGGCCGATCGAGATCCATCACGAGGAACTTGCCGCGCCGATGGACCCTGGTGATCCGGGCCCCGCGCAGTTGGACCAGGAATTCGTCGAGGGTCGGTCGGTCAATGGTTCGCGGCCACAGAACGTCGACATCCTCCACGGTGCGGTCGGTCAGGACCGGGCGTAGCCGCCGTGCGATCGTCTCTACTTCAGGTAGTTCGGGCATAGTGCGGAGAGTGCTACCGTTCTGTCATAGGATGGTGTGGCAGGACGGTAGCACGTGGTTGTTCCTTCGGACCGGGTGGCTACTTTACCCAGGTAGTCCAGACCTTGCCTACCAGAGCTTCGTCTTTCTTCAGGGTCTGGTCGCCCGGCTGCCAACACGCGGGCAAGGCTTCCCCGTGCCGCGCATAGACATACTGGGCGCCCTGCAGCAACCTCAGCATCTCGTCCACATCGCGCCCCATCGAGGAGTTCAGCACTTCGGCGACCTGGAGCACGCCGTCCGGATCGACGATGAAGAACCCGCGGACGTCGACGCCTTCCTCGCTGTCGTACACCAGATACTTCTCGCCGACGCGACCACCGCGGTCGCTAAGCATAGGGTAGGGGACCCCGCCGTCCACCATCTTCGAGAGTTCGTGCTCCTGCCACGCCTTGTGCACGTGGGGCGAGTCGACGCTCAACGCCAGCACCTCGACGCCCATGGCGCGGAACTCATCGTAGCGGCCGGCGACCATCGCTAACTCCGTCGGACAAACGAAGGTGAAATCGCCAGGGTAGAAGAAGAGCACGACCCACTTTCCCGCGTACTGCGAAAGCGCGACATCTGTGATCTTGCCGTCGACCAGCGCCTGAACCTCGAAACTCGGTGCCAAGCGGCCGACCTGGGCTAGCTCGAATACGTTATGCATATCTGGCCTCCATGTCCAACAGTATTATGTTGGGGCATCCGGAATCCTACCTCGGATAGTGAAAGCGGGATTCGTATCGTTGCATGAGAATCTCAAAGTGCCTCTGTTCGGCACTTGCCAACTGCATGAACAGTTGCCTTGCCTCCGGATCATCGGTTCGCTCTGAGTTGTTGTAGTATAGCTTGAAGCTCATATCCTCGATGTTGAGTCCAAAGAGCAGAGCGTCCTCTTCGGTGGGTTCGGCCGGCAGGTCTTTCAGCCCTTTTTCGTCGGGCGGGAAGACGACTGACACAGCGTCAATCGACGTGACCAAGTCCATCTCGGGAATCGCCGCCCAACCTTTGCCGGCCTGCAACGCCTTGTACTGGCGCTCGATATACGCGTAGTGATCTGTCTCATCCTCGGCAAGCTGCTGAAACATAGCTTTGCCAGCCTCGTCCTCTACACGCCCGACCATCCGCGTGTAGAACTCCCGCCCATCCAGCTCGAGCTTCAGTGCTTCAGCCAACACATCGATCAGACTCACGGTACGCCTCCTCATCATTCATAGGGCTCAAGATAGAGATATTCTAGTTTCATGAATTTGAACGAACAAGTTCGACAACACAAGGGGTAGCCCCGCATCTGCTCGAGGGCACCCCATACGGCAATGATTGATTTGGTCGATTACTGTGAAAAGTATAGCATAAAACACGCGGCGTGCAACTCTATACGAATGAGAGCCGGGGATTCCCCGGCTCTCATCTGCTGTCATGCAAGAACCAGCTCGTGTTCTCGTACCCGGCTACGCGAGCTTGAGCTCTTTGCTGCCCTCCCAGAGTCCATGGATATTGCATTGCTCCACGGCTACGAGGGTGCCGGGCGCGGAGACGGTCATCGAGAACGTCGCCGTCGGGTGGGTGTAGACAGGGCCCGTGTCCGCACCCTTGGCCGAGGCGCCGTGTCCGGCGAAGTCAAAGTGCCCGACCTGATAGAGAAACTTGTCGCCTTCCGGCTTGAAGAAGACATCGATGTACATAATGTGGTGGGCCGTGGTGTTGGGATGAGGAATCTCCTTGCCGACACTCACATTGACCATAAAGGGTTCGCCGGCCTTGACGCTGTCCGGAGCCTCGACCACAGGTACGTGTTTCTCACTCTTCCAATCTGCAGACTGTATGGCATCACCGATCTTCATTGGCATATCCTCCCGTTGCTAAACTGAGCACTCTGATTGAAGCTGAGCCAAACACCTCGCGGTGGCCCTTGCGCGGTGGCTTGCTCCACTCCCGCACCTAGAGTGTACACCGCAATCGCTGACAGCGCAAATCACGCATGGGGCTCGGGTGCATTATCGTGACAGGTCATGGGGATGGCAGTATAATGGCCGGAAACAGCGACGCCTCGGCCGTTGCCCGGTATCATGGGCCCGAGCGCGGCCTGATAGCCCCAGAGGAGGTGTGGATGGCACGCAGAGTCAGAGTTGCCACAGTGTCGTGGCAGTACAAAGGCGGCCCTACCGTCGCGGACAACCGTACAAGAGTCCGTGGCCTCCTGGATCAGGCTGTGGCCGAGAGGCCGGACATCATCGCTTTGCCCGAGACCTTTGTTTCGCAAGGCGTGGCCTACACATCGCCGGTCGAGGTCGCCGAAACGATTCCCGGTCCTACGACGGATCTGGTCGCGAGCTATGCTCGCAGCCACGGCTGCTACATCATCTGTCCCCTGATCGGCGCCCACGGTAGCCAAATGACTAACGATGCCATCCTCATCGACAGGCAGGGGCAGATCGTGGGGCGCTATGCCAAGATCCATCCGGTCGTCCAGGGGGCCGAGTTCAAGAGCCTGGAGTTAGGCATCACGCCCGGGGAAGAGGTGCCGGTTTTCGACACCGACTTCGGCCGCATCGGAATCCAGATCTGCTTCGATATCATGTACCCCGAACCCTGGGCTGAGCTCAAGCGTAAGGGAGCGGAGATCGTCTTCTGGTGCTCGGCGTACGACGGAGGAAAGCACCCAGGTATCTACGCCTGGCTCCATCGCTACTATGTGGTCTCCTCCGTGCTGTCCCGGTATGGCCGCGTGCTCGACATCATGGGAGACGAGTTGGCCAAGACCGGGTGGTACGATCCCGTGACCGCCCACACGATCAACCTGGATGTGGGGCTCTTCCACTGCGATTTCAACGCCGGGGTGATTCCCAGCCTGCGCGAGGCCTATGGGCCGGATATCACGCTGCGAACGTGGCATGAGGAAGGGATGTTCACGTTGGAGACCAACCGGGATGACCTAACGGTCGCGGAGATTGTGGACCGTTATAGCCTCGACCCGCTGGACGCCTATGTGGACCGAAATCGGCAGCTCCAGGATGCTATTCGTGCGGGTCATCCTGCGCCTGACCTCGAGGTGACCTATCCCGGTCGGGCGCAATGGGTCTGAGTCATTCCGTCCCCAGGTGTTCAACTCCCGTCTCGTAGATCGCGTCTCGGGCGACGCGTCTGTTACAACCTGTTTCACACAAGGAGACCTTGATGACAGTACAGATAGTCGGTGATCCTCTGCCCAATATCCCATGGGAGGAGCGACCTGAGGGCACGCGAGGTGTTGTATGGCGGTACTCGGGCAATCCTGTGATCCCTCGCGATTTGAACCCGGAGTCAAACAGCATCTTCAACAGTGCGGTTGTCCCCTATCAGGGTGCGTTTGCGGGTGTGTTTCGCGTTGATGATACCGCCCGTGAGATGCGGCTTCACACGGGGCGCAGCAAGGATGGCGTGACTTGGGAGATCGACCACGAGCGCATCCATTTTGTGAGCGACGATCCCGAGGTGGGGCGCTTTGTCTACGGCTACGACCCGCGCGTCGTCTGGATCGAGGATCGCTACTACGTCACGTGGTGCAATTGGTTCCACGGGCCGACCATCGGGGTGGCCTATACCTATGACTTTGAGACCTTCACCCAGTTGGAGAACGCCTTTCTGCCCTTCAACCGCAACGGGGTGCTCTTTCCGCGCAAAATCAGCGGTCGCTTCGCGATGCTCAGTCGCCCCAGCGACAACGGGCATACGCCCTTCGGCGATATCTTCTACAGTGAGAGCCCCGACATGCACTTCTGGGGTAACCACCGCTACGTCTTCGGAACCGCGGGCGGGTGGCAGAGCACCAAGGTCGGCGCCGGGCCGATCCCGATCGAGACCTCCGAGGGATGGCTGCTCATCTACCACGGGGTTCTGACCTCGTGTAACGGCTTTGTCTACTCCGCTGGAGCAGCGCTCCTGGACCTGGACGAGCCGTGGAGAGTGATCGCGCGATCGCGGCGGTTCATCCTCGCCCCCCGGACGCTCTACGAGAACGTCGGGGACGTTCCGAACGTGACCTTCCCGTGCGCCACGCTCTGTGATGCGCCAACGGGGCGACTCGCGCTCTACTACGGTGGGGCCGACACGGTGGTCGCGCTGGCCTTCGCCTACGTCGACGAGCTGATTGACTTCATCAAAGCCGACTCGCTGGTCTGAGGTATGTTCAGACTGAAGCCGGATTTCGAGCAAGTTCTCGACCGCTACGAGGCCTGGTGGGCGTGCGACATCGTCGACCGCCCACTGGTCTCGATGACGTTCCCCAGGCCGTCTGACACGCAGGTCGATGTGCCCGAAAAAGCGCACGTGTCTCTTCGCGAGCGGTGGCTGGACACTGAGTTCGTCGTCGAACGGGCCGCGGCAATCCTCTCAAACCACGTTGCCTATGCGGATGCCCTGCCGGTCGCCTGGCCCAACCTGGGTCCCGAGATCTTTTCGGCCTTCTACGGCTGTAGGTTGGAGTTTGGTGAGACGACGTCGTGGAGCGAGCCGATCCTGGCGTCGTGGGATCCGGAGCAGGTGGAGCAGCTACACCTCGACACGACCGACTTCTACTTTCGCAAGATCCTCGAGTTGATGGATGCCCTGATCGAGGCCGGACGGGACACGTTTCTCGTCGGTTACACCGACCTCCACCCGGGCGGTGACGCCATCGCCGCGTTCCGCGACCCGCAGACGTTGTGCATCGATATGATCGAGCATACAGATGAGGTGAAGGCGCTCTGCGAGCGTGTCACCGATGATTTCATCGCGGTGTATGACCTCTACGATCGGAAGCTCAAGGCGGCAGGGATGCCCAGCACGACGTGGCTCAACGCGACCTGCCGCGGCAAATACCACGTCCCCTCCAACGACTTCTCCTGCATGGTCTCCAAGCGTATGTATGAGGAGGTTTTCCTGCCGGAGATCGTGCGGGAGTGCAGGCATATGGACCGCAACATTTACCACCTGGACGGGCCCCAGGCCCTGCGGTTCCTGGATACTTTGTTGGCACTGCCCGAGATCCACGCCATCCAGTGGGTCCCCGGTGCCGGACGCGACCACTGGTCCGACTGGATTTCCATTTACCAACGCATCCAGGCCGCTCACAAGGCCTTCTGTCTCTACGTGCCCATCGAGGAACTGGACGACCTGATGGACGTCCTGCGACCCGAAGGGGCGTGGGTGACGGTGGGCGGTATCGCCGATGAGGAAATGGCGCAGGATGCCCTGCGGCGGCTGTCGCGGTGGGGAGTGGGAGTCTAGAATCCAGAACAGAGAATGCAGAATGGGAGAGAGGTGAATTGTGAAGATCACGGACATCAAGCCGTATCCTGTGTGGGTGGGGCATCGCAACCAGTGCCTCGTGAAAGTTGAGACGGACGAGGGCATCTATGGGTGGGGTGAGGCAGGCGTTTCGGGCAGAGAGTTGGCGGTCGCTGGGGCAGTTAACCACTACCGGGAGTTTCTGATCGGGCGCGACCCGATGCAGCGAGACGCGTTGTGGCAGGAGATGTACCGCAGCCAGTATTTCGAGGGCGGTCGTATCTTGACCGGCGCGATCTCCGCCATCGACATCGCCCTGTACGACATCGTGGGCAAGGCGCTGGGTGTCCCGGTCTACGATCTCCTCGGCGGTAAGCATCGCGACTATGTGCCGTGCTTTGCCACGACGGGCGGGCGCTCCTTCGAGCAGTTGCTCGAAAACGTCAACCTGCTGTTGGCGCACGGGTGGAACGTCATCCGTATTGGAGCCGCCCAGGGTCTGACCCGCAACGACCAGGGGTGGCGCGAGTCCGATGCCGAAGACCGCAGGCTCTACGAGCCGCGGGAGTCCATCGGGGTGACGGCGGACTGGTTGCCCAGGGTGCGCGCCGCGGTGGGGCCGGGGCCGGTGTTAGGCGTTGAGTATCATCATCGGCTGAGCGTAGCGGAGGCCGCGTCGTTCTGCCAGCGCATGCCGGCAGGGACACTCGACTTCCTTGAGGAGCCGATCCGCGACGAGACGCCTGAGGCTTATGCCGTGCTGCGGCAGATGACCGGGGTGCCTTTTGCGGTCGGCGAGGAGTTTGCCAGCAAGTGGCAGTTCCTGCCCTACATCGAGCGCGGCCTCACCAATTTCGTCCGCGTGGATATCTGCAACGTCGGCGGCATGACCGAGGCCAAGAAGGTTGCCGGGTGGGCCGAGGCGCACTACATCGACCTGATGCCGCACAACCCGCTTGGGCCTGTGTGTGCCGCCGCGACGATCCATCTGGCTGCGGCGGTGCCGAACTTCGCGTGGATGGAGGTCAGGGTCTCCCCGACCGAGGCGCAGGAGTACCCGTCGGAGGAGATTTTCCCGATGCAGCCGAAGTTGGAGGGCAGCAGCTTCCCGGTGCCCATCGGGCCGGGACTGGGCGTCGACGTCAACGAGGACTACATCCGGGCGCAGTCCCTCAAGCTGTGGGAAGCCCCACATCTGCACCGGCGCGACGGCTCATACACGAACTGGTAGCGGGGGAGAGGCAGGCGATGCAAGTACAAGAGCATGAGGGGTCAAGAGGGCTCAAGGCTGTTATCCTGGCCGCGGGTCAGGAAACTGTCACCGAGGATGGCGTGCCCATTCTGCTTCAGCCCCTGGGTGATCTCAAGGTCATCGACTACGTGGTGCAGAATGCGCTGCAGGTGGTCTCCCCCGAGGATCTCTATATCGTCGTGCCCCGTCCGAGGGGAGCCATCGAGGAGCACCTGGCTAACCCCGACATCACGTTCGTGGTACAGGAGACCCAACTCGGGACCGGGCACGCGGTACTCCAGCTCAAGGCGTTGCTGTCCGACTATCAGGGCGATCTCCTGATCCTCTACGGCGACACCCCGCTCTTCCGGCCTTCGTC
Organism: uncultured Chloroflexia bacterium; assembly: GCA_963775195.1. Classification (GTDB taxonomy): domain Bacteria; phylum Chloroflexota; class Anaerolineae; order B4-G1; family SLSP01; genus PWVB01. The sequence continues at coordinate 475,744 of CAVZIC010000005.1, read as the reverse complement.
GATCCGGGGGTTGCTCAACCGCCACCGCCTCAAGGGCGCCCACCTCACGCTGCTGACGGCGATGGTCCAGGAACCGCTCCCCTATGGCGCGCATCATCCGCGACGCGGGCGGACGGATCATCGACATCATCGAGGAGGAGGAGGCGTCTCCGGAGGTACGGGAGATCCGCGAACTCAACGTCGGGGCTTACATCGTCAGGGCGCCCACGATTTTCTCCACGCTGGAGACCCTGGCGCGCTCCCCGGTCGACGGGGACTTCCGGCTGACCGACACGGCACACCGACTGATCCGCAGCGGGATGCGTGTGGAGAGTTACCAGATCTACGACCAGGACGAGGTGCTGGGCATCAACACGCATGAGAACCTGACCCAGGCCTCCTTTATTCTGCAGAAGCGCATCTTCCGCCCCCGACGCCACGAGGAACTGAACGTCATCGCGTTCGGCACCGGCGGCTGGCGTGCCGTGATCGGCGAGGGCTTCACGATTCACAACGTCCGCCGGCTTTGCCAGGCGCTGGCGAACGCGGTTACCCGCAGGTCCGAGGAGCGTAACGGCGTGCTGATCGGTTACGACCGCCGCTTCCTGTCGGACCGTGCCGCCCGGGCCGCAGCGGAGGTCTTCGCGGGCAACAATATCACGACGATCCTGTTGGAGGAGGACGCGCCAACACCGTTGGTGACCTACGCGACGGCTAAGGTGGGCGCCTCCTACGGCCTGGTCTTCACCGCGAGCCACAACCCACCTGAGTGGAACGGACTCAAGGTGTTTCGCATGGACGGTTCGCTGCTCCAGGACGTGGAAGTTCGCTCGATCGAGGTCGAGGCTAACGCCCTGGAGATCGAGGACGTGGTCAAGCTCGACCTCGATCTGGCGGTCGACGGGGGGGTCGTCAAACTCCAGGACTTCACCAACGCCTACGTCGATGCCGTGGAGGCGTTGATCCGCCTGGACGCGATCCGCAAGGCGGGGCTGCGCGTGATCGTCGACCCGATGTTCGGCGTCAGCCAGCTCACGCTCGGCACCATCCTGACCGAGGCGCGCTGCCGGGTGGCCTTTATCAACGAGCGGCACAACCCGCTCTTCGGCGGGCGCTCGCCGGCGCCCGACCTGGAGGGGCTGCGGCTGTTGATGACCCACGTGCGGGACGAGCACTACGATCTGGGGCTGGCGACCGACGGCGACGCCGACCGCATCGCCATCGTGGACGAGAACGGCGAGTACGTCACGGTCAACGACATCCTGCTGCTGATCTACTGGTATCTCCACGAGGTCCGCGGGGAGCGGGGCGGGGTGGTCCGCAACCTGGCGACCACGCACCTGCTCGACCGGCTGGCGACCAAGCTCGGCGAGACGGCCTACGAAGTACCGGTGGGGTTCAAACACGTCGCGGCGGCGATGGTGGAGCACGATGCATTGCTGGCGGGCGAGTCGAGCGGGGGGCTGACCATCCGGGGGCACATCCTGGGCAAGGACGGTATCTTTGCGGCGGCGCTGATCGTCGAGATGCTTGCCGTGACCGGGCAGCGGATCTCGCAACTGCTGACCCGTGTCTACGCGATCACGGGTCATCTGGTCTCGGTGGAGGCCAACGTCCCGGCGACGCCCGAGATGCGCGTCATCATCCCGCGGGAGTTGGAGAAGATGATCGCGGACCACGACACTACCCCGATCCGGCTGGGCCCGTATGAGGTCGAGCACGTGTCGATGATGGACGGGGTGAAGTTCCTGCTGGCGAACGACAACTGGGCGCTGATGCGCTTCTCGGGGACCGAGCCGGTGCTGCGGATCTTCGCCGAGGCGGACACCGCGGACAAGGCACGAGAGCTGATCGAGGACTTGAAGGCGAAGTTCGATCTCGCGTTGCCCGCCTGACGTGTGAGTGCCTGGCACTTCGTACGCTGTCTGAGGCGCAAGTGCCAGAGGACTCCCACTCCGTCTCTCTGCAGAAATCCTTCTTCGAGCCCGTAGTGAAGTTGTACGCCTTGCAGCCCGATATCCGAGGCGATGCGTGGTAGAATGATCGAAGGGATGGTTGTCGATTTCATTCTAGCGTGACGGAGGAGGTCAGCAGATGACCGAAAGTGTTTTGGTTCGGCATATCGAGATATCCCCCGATGTAGCCGGTGGGAAACCCACGATCGCCAGGCATCGCATCACGGTGCAGAACATCGTGATTTGGCACGAGCGCATAGGGCTCAGCGCTGACGAGATCGCGGCCGAGTACGATCTCACGCTCTCCGAAGTCTATGCGGCCCTGACCTACTACTATGATCATCGAGCTGAGATTGATGACGCCATCCGGGCCGACCAGGCCTTCGTGGAAGAGTTAAGCCGTATAACGCCCTCCAAGCTACCGGAAAAGCTGCGTGGTTGAGCCCGAGCACATCAAGTTCTATATGGACGAGCATGTGCCAACGGCCGTCACGAAGGGCTTGCAGCGACGTGGTGTTGACGTTCTGACGGTTCGGGAGCGGGGCACGTTTGCTGCCTCCGATGAGGAACACCTTACTCTGGCCGCAGAAGAAGGGCGCGTGCTTTTCACGCAGGATGCCGACTTCTTACGCTTGCACGCTGGGGGCGTGCCTCACGCAGGCATTGTCTACGCGCACCAGCAGACAGAGATCGGCGTCATCATTCGCGGGCTCATGCTTATCTACCAGGTGTTGGAGCCTCAGGATATGCATAACCACGTAGAGTTTGTCTGAGGTACAAGTCCCTACCAAGCCTGGTAGATAAGCATGGAAGAATCCTATGTGTGACACTCTTGTGGCGACCTGCGCCGTTGCTGCCGATGGTGTCACCCTCTCTGCTTAGATCGGCTGTCCGGGCGGGTGGAGCTGTGCCGTGATGCCGCCGTCCACGTAGAGGGTCTGCCCCGTGATGTAGCTTGCGTCGTCTGACGCCAGGAAGGCGACGGCGGCGCCGATTTCGAGCCCGGTCCCGAATCGTTTCATCGGGATGCGGTCGGCGACCGCGACCATCCGCGGCTCGGTGGGATCGGGCCACCGCTCGGTCAGCGTCGCGCCCGGCGCGACGCCGTTGACACGGATGTCGTACTGGGCGAGTTCGAGCGCCATCGCCTGGGTCATCGAGTCCAGCGCGCCCTTGGTCACGTCGTAGGGGAGCCCGCGCCAGTGCGCCCGCAACCCGCCCACCGAGCTGATGTGGACGACGTTGCCGCCGTGGCCCGCGTCCCGCATGTGCCGTGCGGCGTAGAGCGCCAGCAAATATGGCCCGCGGATGTTGGTGGCGAGTTCGTTGTCGAGCAACGCCTCGTCGACCTCGAAGATGTGGTTGCGCCTGAGGTTGGCGGCGTTGTTGACCACAAGATCGATCGTCCCGAACGCAGCCAACGTCGCCTCGATGATCGTTACCACGCCGGCGGTCTCGCTCTGGTCCGCCGGAACGCCGATCACGTCGGCGCCGTATCCCTCGATCTCCGCCCTCGTGGCCTCGACCGCCTCGGGGGTGCGGCTGTTGATGACGACTTTCATGCCTTCCCTGGCCAGCCTCAGGGCGATGCCCTTGCCAATGCCCCGGCTTGAGCCGGTGACAATCGCGACCTTGCCGTTCAGCTCAGGATACCGGGCGGGAATCCTGCTGTAGTCCTGTTCGATGTCGGCCATGTTTTCCCCTCTTGTCTCCTCACTCACACAACACGACGTGGACGACGCCCACGTCAGGCTCAACCCAGATCCCGCTGTCGGTCTCGTCCCCGTTGCGGCGCCGGTCCACGATGAAGTACCCGGCCTCGTCGAAATGCCCTTCGTCGACGCGGATGAGGTGGGCCAGCCTGGTCAGCAGGTGCGTGCTGATCTGTGCCGCCTGTAGGTGGTCGGCAGGGGCGCTCTTGGGTCTCAGGTTCAGCCGGTAGCCGGCGCCCACGAGGAAGAACTCGTGCTCGTCCGTCTGCACGACCAATCCTCGCCCCGGCCCCGGCGTCACCTCGTGCGCCGCTCGAAACCGGTCCGCGTGGCGCCAGTCCTTGGTGTAGCGACCGCCGAACTCCACGAGCCCGAGATAACCGTCCAGGTCCAGACGCTGGGTGCCGAGGTCGGCCTCCTGGGCGATCGTGTGGATGCACCCAGTGCCCTGATACTCCAGCAGGAGCGGCGCTGCCGCGGCGACACATCGGAAGCTGTCGACCAGCGGCGCGAGTTCGGAGCGCACGCTGCCGTCCTCGGCGACGATGTGCTCGATCCCGAAGAAGGCGTAGCCCACGGCGTCGTAGGTGCCCACGGCCTGGAAGATGCGCAGCGGGTTCGACCCGCCCGCTGCCGATTCGGGGATGAAGAGTGGGTTGTCCGGGCGCCGATAGGCCTGGCAGATCGCCTGGTAGCCCACGGCGTCGCCAAGGTAGATGTCCGGCGCGATCAGGTCCACGTGAGGCGTTGCCCATTTGTAGAGGTCGAGCATCTTGGTCACGGCGCCGCCCGCGGGGTAGCTCTCACCGGGGATCTGCCAGCCGTTCTCACCCAGCCAGACGTTGAGATACATCGGCAGGTCGATGACGGCCTTGCCCGCTTCCGCCAGCCGGTCGATGTACAGGGCGATGGACCATGCGGTGACCAACTCGCCGGCGCTGAGTACCTCATCGGCGGTGAGCAGCTCACCGGCGTTGTCACCGAACACCTCGATCCACGTCCCGGACGGCTTTGCACCGGCAGCCCGCCAAAGGTCGTGCACCGCGCCGCCCCTGCCGTTCGCCAGCCAAGCGATCATCTCGGCAGGGACCGGGCCCTCGAGTTCTGCTTGGGCCTCTGGGCCGTAGTCACGGTCCGATCCCAGGATGCCGGGTTCGTTCTCGATCTGCAACCCTATGACGGTCCTCGTCTCGCCGTCGACCTCGGCAAGGTGAGCGCAGAGCGTCGTGAAAGCGCGCCGGTCGGCCTCGAAGTTGGCCTCGCAGTGCGACGAGAGCACCCAGACGTCGTGCCCGGTCGGCGAGATCACACGCCGGAACCGGGCCGGGTCGGCCTTGACCCAATCGGGGACGTACTCCATGTTGCCGTTCTTCCAGGTGCCGAACCAGAGCAGGACGAGCCGGACGGCGTGCTGCCGAGCGGCTGCCAGAAGGTCGTCGAGCGCGCTGAAGTCGTACTCGCCCTCGGCGGGTTCGATCTGCTCCCAATAGACGGGGATCTCCAGCGTATTACCGTGGAGCAGCTCCAGGGCCTGAAATGCCATGCTCCACTCGCCTTCATTGTACCCGCTTGAGTTTCGGGTCTGTCCCCCGATGGGGAAGAAGGGCTTTCCGTTGACAGTGAAGACGCGTTGAATGCCGGTCATATCACGGACTCCTTTCGGCGGTAAGATCTTCCGGGAAGCTTCTGAAGCTTCCCGGAAGGTGGATCACCCCAGTCGGGAACGGCGAGGATTTCCCCATCGCGCATTGCTGACTTGTGGGCCATCGCCCCGGCTGCCATATAGCGTACGGCCTCCCAGACGTTGACCGCGGGCATTCGATCGTGGGCAATCGCGTCGACGAACTCGTGAACGAGGTAAGCGTGGGATCCACCGTGCCCGCCGTAGAAGCTCGGCCCCGCCGCCCTTTCGAACGCCGCCGCGACGTCCTCGGGCAGCGGATTGCGCATCTCTTCGACGGTCAGCTGCTCGACGGTCTTGTTGGTGGTCCACGTCTCATTCTCGAAGCTGCCCTTGGTGCCGTAGACGCGGAAGGTCTCCCTTTCGGGATGGCCGATCTCGCGGGCCTCACAGATGCGCAGGGTAGCGCCGTTGCTCATGGTGAACAGCGCGGTCTCGTTGCTGAAGGCGAAGTCATTGAAGTATGGGTCCCCGTCCCGGTTGACGTAACCCCAGGCACAGACCTTGACGGGATGTGCCTTCATCACGCTGATCGGCCCACTGGTGGAGTGGGTGGGGTAGTGCATCGGGCCGTTCTTCACGCCGCGCTCGCGGTACTTCGCCTCCATTGCCAGCCACTCATTGCCTGCCGCGCTCGCCAGGCGCAGTCGTCGCACCTCGCGGAGGTTGCTGTGCGAATCCCGGTCGTGGAGGTACTCCCCCTCGGCATAGACGAACTCGCCGAAGTCCCCGGCGCCGGCGCGACGCCGGCAATAGATCGCCTCCGGGCGGTAGTAGGTCGTCTCGCCGAGCATGTAATGCAAGCCCGTTGATTCGACGGTGGCGACCAGGCGGTCGCACCACTCGAGAATCTCGTCGGCGTCCGGGATGCTGATGACCGGGACGGCGCTGTAGACATGTTTGCCGGACTCCAGCGCCTGGATTGCCTGCGGCGCGTGAAGCCATGGCTGGGTGATGATCACGAGGGCGTCCAGGTCGCTCCTGCAGATGGCGTCGAGCGAAGGGTAGAGGTCATCCTTGCTCAGCTTGGCCTGCCACGACGGCTTCTCGGCGAATAGCTGCATCCGCTCGGGCTCGCGGTCGCAGAGCGCGATGCGATCCACGAGCGGATGGTTCATGAAAAGATCTGCAAAGGCTCGCCCAAAGGAACCAAGGCCAACGAGTCCGAGACTGATACCCATTTTCATTCCTCCTGTGGGTCGGAAACCTTGTGAAGGTGGCCCGAGCAGACTCGGGCTTGGACCTTCGCAAGGCTGGCCCGAATGCTTCCTGTGCCGCGAACCTTGCGAAGACTAAGCCCAGGCCGGGCAAGGCGAATGGCGCGTTACCATCCCATCTCGCGGAGCCACTCGGCGCTCAGCGCCGTCCACGAGGCGATGTGCGGCGTGGCTTCCGCCAGACCCAAGCCATGGGGGCCGCTGGGGTAGATGTGGAGTTCGAAGGGCACGCCCGCGGCGCTCAGCGCCTCCGCAAAGGCGAAACTGTTAGCGACGGGCACGACGGGGTCGTCCGCCGTGTGCCAGAGGAAGGCCGGTGGCGTGTCGGGCGTGACGTGGTCCTCCAGCGACATCAGGGCGAGCGATGCGGTGGACGGGTTGGGTCCGAGGAGGTTGGAGAAAGAGCCCGCGTGTCCGAAGGATTTGGCCGAGATCACGGCATAGCAGAGGATGAGCGCGTCGGGCCGGCAGGAAATGGCGTCGAGCGCATCGCCGGTGGCCAGAACCTCCATCCCGTAGTGCACGCCGATGCTCGCGGTCAGGTGCCCTCCCGCCGAGAATCCGCAGACGGCGATGTGCCCCGGATCGACACCCCACGCGTCGGCGTTCTGCCGGATCAGGCGGAGCGCGCGGGAGACGTCCATGAGGGGCGCGGGATGATAGTTGGGGCTCACGCGGTACTGGAGCACGAAGGCGTGAAAGCCGGCTTCCCGGTATTTCAGGGCGATCGGCGCCTGCTCGTGGGGCGCACGGTTGGTGTACCCGCCGCCGGGGCAGACGAGGACGGCCCCTCTTGGCGTCCGGCCCTCTGCCGGATAGAGCTCAAGGTAGGGTAGAAAGTCACTGTCGGGGGAGGAGGCAGGGGGCTGCCCCTCCCACAGCATGATGCGATCTATTGTCATTGCGGCTCCTTTGTTGCTGCTGTGACTTCTTCGCTTCATCCGTGATTCAGACCACTCCGTGCTCCATCAGCCACATGACGGATTCGCGGACGCCCTGGAGCGAGGTGTAGCGTGGCCGGTAATCAAGCAGCCGCTGGGCCTTGGCGATGCTGTAGCAGTTGGGGCTGTGCTCCAAGTGGCCTTGCGTAGCGTTAGCGTCCCGCTCCGAGACGTCCTTGCTCCATGCTTTGAACGGTTTGTAGCTGAGGTCCGCCTCGCGCCCAAACCACCCCGCGACGGCCATTGCGTAGCCACGGAGGCTGAGGGCTGCCGGGGAGACGGCATTGAAGCTCTCGCCGACCGCGAGATTCCAGTTGGCCAGCGCCTTCATAAAGAGCTGGGCTACGTCGTCGGCGTGAACGTGATGGACGATTTCCAGGCCCTCGTTGGGAAGGGATACCGGCTCGCCATCTGCAAACCTCCGGTAGACGTCCGGGTTGAAGTTCGCCTGGGGGTTCAGGGGGATCCAGCCCTGTCCTACGATGTGGCCCGGCAGGATGCAGGTCTCGGGGAACCCGGCACGCCGCGCCTCGCCGTGGAGGTAGGCTTCGATGGCCGCCTTCTTCACTCCGTAGTCACCGATGGGCCGCCGCGGCTGATCCTCGGTCACGGGCACCTCCCGCGTCACGCCGTGAACCCAGCAGGTGCTGCAGTGGAGGAAGGCCTGCACGTGCCCGCGAAGCGCCTCCACCAGGTGCTTGGCGCTCTCCGGGGTAAAGCAGATCATGTCGATGACGATGTCGGGGTTGAGCTCCCGGATCTTGGGGCCAAAGGTGCCCCTGGCCTCTTCCTCGGCCCGGTCGAGGGACATGCGCTGCACGACCTGCCACGCGCCGTGGGGCGTGTAGGGCTCCCGCTGCCCGCGACTGATCACGGTCACATCGTGTCCGGCCTCGACCAGTCTTGGTACGAGGTAGGTGCCTACGTGTCCTGTGCCTCCAATGATCACGGTCTTCATACGATCTCTCCTTCTCCGGTGCTCGGCCAACCGGGTTCGTAACGGCTCCAGCCATCAGAACCGCTGAAGCGGTACCTACGAACCCGGTTCGTTGTTCGGTGAACCTTACCTCTGTATCACACTGAACGTCGTATTCCGACCTTCGTGTGTGTCGTTTGCCACGAACTTGATCTCGACGCCCTTCGGCGCCGTCACATTGATCTGCAGTGTCGCTTCGTCCGCGCGCCACGCCACGTGCACCGGCCCACTGATGGTCGCTACCGTGCCCTCGGCCCACGCCAGGCCCTCGAGGCGTGGGCTGACCTCGATCTGGCGCACCGCACCCGGTGCGGTGCGCCCGCCGGGTGCGATTGGGCGGATGCCCAGGATGATGCGGTTAAGGAAGTAGACTGGGGCCGACGACCACGCGTGACAGTGACTGCGGGTAGGGAACCCGCCGGGGCGATCGGCGCTGGTGGAGAAGACCTCCCACACGGTGGTGGCATCTTCCTCCAGCATCGGGAGGTAGGCGTCGTAGATCGACCGGATGATCTCATCGGGTCTACCGCAGCGCTCCAGCGCTTCATAGTAGTACATCATCGCAAACGGTGATCCCACCCGGACCATGCTCTCAGGCGGGGTCAATGTGTTTCGCAGCGCCTCTTCGCGATGGGCTTCGGGGATGACGTCGTAGAGGAGGGCCAGGAAGCTCGTGTGCTGGGAGATGGAGGGGCTCGGCGTCCCATCGTGGTAGATGGCGTCGGGATAGGCGTGGCGCTCCGGATCCCAGAGCCGGTTGATGCTCTCGGTCAGGTTTTGACGCAGCGCGTCGAGCCAGGTCCGCCGCTCGGTATCTTTCAGGACGTCGGCGCAGGCCTGCGCGGCATTGATGGCGCCGACGAGCAGCATACTGTTGTGGAGCACGATTTCGTTGCGGTCATCGATCCCGGACCAGTCGAACATGTTCCAGAAGGGGCCTCGGAATACACCCGAATCGGCGTCGAGGCGATCTGCTGCGCCCTCCAGATTGCGGATGACCGAGGGCCACATCTCGCGCAGGAACTCGGTGTCGCCGGTGTACGCGTACTGGTCCCAGATCGAGATGCCCCACAGAAAACTCCAAGCCGGCAGCAGGATGTCCCACGTCGTCGGCACCTGCGAGCCGACGATCGGATAGCGCTCGAGCGACTGGGCCGCGAGCCGGGCGCAGCGCCGGGCGATGTCGTCGGCGCCGAAGACTGGATAGGCGAAGACCGACTCATTGCGGGCATCGCCTACCCAGAGCGTCTGCTCGTAGAGCGGGCAGTCGGTGAACGTATCCTCCATACACAGCTTGAGCGTCCGCGCAGCGATCTCCCAGATCTTGGTCAGACGCTCGTCGCTGCACCGGAACCCGCCCACTGCGTTCACGGGGTAGGTCGATTCGATCAGGCGCAGCTTGCGAATCCGAATGGGCGCGTGTTGGTTGCGGAGCGTGATGAAGAGGTAGCGTCCCGAGCGGCGTTTCGTCGATGTGAACCGGTTGGCTCCGTCCCGCGTGATGTAGCGCACGCCGTTGCGGTTGCCGTAGGTGTGCTGGATGGTGCCATCGGGCGCGATGTACTCGACGCCGAAGATGTCGATCACCACGCCGGCCTCTGCAAGCATCTCCAGGTCGTAGTAGCCTACGTTCTGTTCACCAAGATCGTAGGCGAGCTCTACGTCGCCCCTTGCCGAGGGCAGCACGACCGTGACCTCGTCATTATCGTAGATGAGGCCGGCGGGGTTCTGCACCAGATCGTCCGCGCTGGCGACCGGGTCGCGCGCGACCGGGTCGCGATGCAGGAAGGCTGCATGCGAGTCGACGACGAACATCTCGTCCTGCGGCATGCACCGCGCGCGCTCGGCAAGGAAGGTGCCGAAGGCCGCCGGGTCCTTCACGTCGCGGCCAAGCTGGTCAACCAGCGCCAGATAGGCCTCGGCTTGATCGGCAAGGGCTTCGGGGCGTCCAAGCTCGTACCAGTACAGATCGTCGCCCGCATAGTCGGCCTCAGGGAATGCGATCCAGCACCAGGGATTGGCGTGTCCGGGGTCCTGGGGATTGCGGAGGGTCAGCCCCGCGGGTGGATCCACGATGCGCAGACTCTTCTCCTTTTCGTGTCCGACGATCTGCGTCACGAAGGCCAGGAACACATGCTCACCCGCCGGCAGGGCGACCCGGTCAGTCACCATGATTTCGCCGTCGGCGTAGCAGCTCAGGCCGCGGGAGGCGATCGTGAGCGTGGCGTCTTCCGATAACACCAGGACGGTGCCGATCCCCCCGGCTTGCAGTAGGTTGTGGTTGGCCTCGACGAGGCCCGGATGCGAGAGACGTGCCGCCGGCAGGCAGAACGCCAGATCCGGCGACCGGCGCACGATGGTAGCCTCGCGGAAGGTCTTGAAGTGAAACGGTTCCTTAGTGAGCAGAGGGACGTCGCGCGGGTGCAAGTCCTGCCATGGCCCCCCGGTCGCGCCGAAGAGCACCGCCGCCGGGACAAAGTCGAGGTCGTCCTCAAGCTGAGCATCGTAGAGCTCCTGGGGCTCCATCTGGATGCTGACCTTGGGTGTATCGCGGCGCCACGCTTTCGCCTCGGCGACGGACCACGTGCCGTCGCCGGCGATCGTCCGAGCTGATGCCGTACCTTGGTCCAGGTCCAACTGAACCAGGAGCCCTGGCTGCTGCGGCACTTGGTGGAACGTGCCGGTGCCCCAGTACTTGGCGATCACGCGGAGCTCGTTCTCCCCCGGCCTCAGGTGGGCCGCGACATCGATCACGTCGTATTGATAGTGCTCGGGCCACGCGCGGCAGGGGCCGTCGTTGACCCAGACGCCATTGATCAAGAGCCGGTAGAAGCTGTCCGCTGTGATGCGGAGGCGAGCCGACCCCACGTTCTCCAGGGTGAAGGTCTTGCGGGCAACGATCGTCTGGTTGTAGGGTTCCCGCCAGCCTGCCGGCTCATCGCCCTGCGCTTTCCAGATCCAACTAGCAATCCACGGCACCTGGTCCGTCATGGCATACCCTCAGCTCCGGACCTTGAAGGTCGAGAGTTCGGCCCACCGCGGCTCATCCTCCGACCCACCGTGGACGCAGATCCCCAGCCGGACCTCGGCAGTCTCTGAGGGCGCGCACGATCCAACAGTCTGCCACTCGCCACCTTTATCCGCCTGCACCTGGCCCACCATCTTGCCCTCGGAAAGCGACAGCCTGAGATGAGCGCTGTCTCCGGGGTAGGGGATCCTGTTCACGAGCGTGCCTTTGTCGTCCTCCTCGCGGGCAAGCACGATCCACGTGCTGCCGTCCAGGCACTCCTTGACGAGCTTCACGTAGTTGCTGTCGTCGACGTACCAGATCAGGCCGCCCTGCTCGCCCTGGATCTGCGGCCGATTTCGGATCGTGACCTCGCTGGCGAGTCCGTTCTCGACGGGCTGCGCGGGGCGCACCAGGATGTTGCGCGCATCGTCGCGGTCGCCCCACAGCGTGCCCGGCAGCGCGCGGATATGGAGCGCCCGCGACCCGACGTGCCACGCCTCGGACGCCTCGTGCAGCCACGTCCAGTCCTGGTCCATCGTGGCTCGAAATGTGTCCTTGAATGTTACGGTACCCATTGGTTTCTCCTCTGAGATAGTGTTGTATAGACGAGGCGATGCCCCGCCTTCTGCGGTGCAGTTACACGGAAGCGGCGTGACGTCGCGTCCGCGAGACGTGCCGCCGGCACGTCTCTACAACGACCGTTATGAATGGCCGATGCTTGCATTGTATGCGTCGACGATCTCGCCCACGAGGCGGACGCGCTCCAGATCGCCGGTCGACGAAATCTCATCGGAGATGCCGAGGACCAGCTTGGGCGCGAAGAGCTCGATGACGCGCTCGCGCGCACGCCACGAGGGTCTCGACCGAGAAGGTCTTGTCGAAGTAGATCGCGGGGATCCCGTCCAACAGGAAGAGTTCGTCGCCGAGCGCTTCCTTGACCTCTTCCAGGGTGACGTCGCCCTGGGGGTAGGGGGTGATGGCCTCGATGCCGTCCAGTCCGGTCTCCTTCGCGTAGGGCAGCAGCGCCTTAACGTCCCCATCCCAGTGCGAGCAAACCCACTTCCCCGCTGCGTGCAGCTTGTCGGAGCGTCGCTGGCATGCAGGGAGGTGGTATTTCACAAACCACGCGGGCGGCAGAGTGCCCGCGTGGATGTTCTCGCCATAGTTGATGATGTCAACCGGCGAGTCGTTGATGATATCGATCAGGCGATCGTGATTTTCTTCGAGCGCCCGGAAGTAACCCTCCACGGTATCGGGCCAGTCATAGATCGCGTAGATTCCGTTCTGGCTTCCCATCTTCTCGATGTAGAGGCTCTGGACGTTCATCCGGGGCATGAACATCGTGGGGGCCCCCAGATCTCCAACCGTGGCCTGAAGCTGATCGTACGTGGCCTGATCCCAGGCCCACTCGGCGTTCTCCTCCCGCCACGTGGCGACCTTGAGTTCCTCCTCGGTCTCCACCTCCCACTTGACGGTGATGTTGTACCAGTTGCTGGTGGTGGTTCGCAACACCATAATCTGGTCACCCACGGGGGTGTGGATTGTGGTCTTGGTGTCTGTCTCGCTAAGTTTCTCGTGGGTGAATCTTACTGCCGGGTGCTCGATCCGCCGGAAGCATGCGTTGTACTCGTAGAGGCGGGCCGAGCAATCGAGGTTGCGATAGATCTGGTAGACATCCATCCCGGTGAAGGGGGCGGGGAAGGCTTCGCCGGCAAACTCCCGGTCCGTGATCCACGCGAGGATTCGCGGCTGCCATATGATACGGTCCTGAGATTGGCCGAAGACGACCTGCCGATGCAGCTCTGCGAAGTTACGACTCATAGTTCACTCACTCCTGTGGTCTTGGATCGACCGATGGTCACGATGATCACGCCGCCCAGGATCGCCGCGCCGCCCAGTAACTGCTGGACAGTCGGCAGCGTGCCGAAGATCAGCAACGCCCATAGGATGGCGGCGATCGGACTCAAGGTCAGCGCGATGGTGTGCATACTCATCCTCAGCCTGCGGAGCGCCAGGTAGTAGAGTGTGCGGCTCAGCGCGACGTCCACCGTACCGACCAACGCTAGAAGCGCCCACGCCGTCGGGGTGGGCCACACCGGGATGCCCTGGCTCGCGGCAATGGGGATGAGGACGCCGGTAGTGAAGAAGAGGCGGAAGAAGAAGAAATCGGTCAGCCCGATCGCCTCGGCGTAGCGTTTCGACAGGGCCGCGTGGAGGGCGTACATGAATGACGAGGAGACGACGAGTAGGGCGCCCAGACGCAGGTAGTCGCCCGGCTGGAACGCCGTCACGAAGAGACCAACGAGTGCCAGCCCGGCCCCCGCGATCTGGAGCGGTGTCAGCCGGTCGCGAAGCCAGAAGAGGCCAAAGCCGAGGCTGAAGAGCGCCGTCGTCTGACTGAGCAGCGAGGCCGTCCCCGCGTCGATGAAGGCCACGGCTTTGTACTGGATGGCCGTGCTGACGGCGACCAGCAGACCGATGGCCCCAAAGAGCCATAGATGGTCCCGTGCTACCTTCCAGTGTATCCGCCGGGTGGCGATGCCGAAGATCCCCACCTCAACCGTACCAACGGCGAGGACCATTGTCGCTGAGATCGTGGGAGCGACGAGGGGCAGCAGCAGACGGGCAAAGACAAAGTGAAGGCTGTCGAAGATCAGGAGGATCGCGACCAGACCCACGTTGGTGGCCGTAGCCGAGCCCCCGGTGGCGCGTAGTGCGGACACGGAAGCGGTCTCGGGGATTGATGATGATGTCATTGGGAGGACCACCCGTCGAAGTAGGTCGGTCCCCTCTCGTGCAGGAAGCGCCAAGTCTCTGCAATGCGGACCTCGTGGCCCGGGAAGAGGTCCTGGGGCACGTCGCGCTCATAAAACCACGCGACCTCCAGCACCTCCTGTGGCGTGAGCGACGGCACGGGGGCCTCGCGGTTTAGCGGGCGGCACATGAAGACGAAGTGATACAGGTGGTGTGAGCTGACGGTGCCGCAGCGGCGCGAATCGAAGACGCCCACGAGGTCTGTGGCCTCACACCGGATGCCGGTTTCCTCCAGGACCTCGCGCACGACGCCCTCAGCGGGCGTCTCGCCGACCTCCAGCGCGCCACCGGGCATGGCCCATTGGCCGCTGTCGGCGCGCCGAATCATCAGGATGCGGTTGTCGGCCGGATCGATGACGGCGGCGTCACCGGTGGTCAAGGGCGTCGGCCGTGAGAAGATTGGTGCTCGCAGGGGTTCCAGGGCGTCGAGCGCGGTCCCCGTTGCCATGGCGGACATCGCCATCGCCAGATTCTGTATGGCCTCATACCGCGGCCGGTCATAGGGGCCGTCGGTGTAGTGCAGTCCCGTGGCTGAGATGTCACGCAGTTGGTCGGCCCAGAGGGCGATCTGTTCGCCAGGCGTCATCCTATCTCCCCGATCGTTTTCCGCATTTCCTTGCCGCGGCTATTCTACGGCACTCCGCCGTTTTCGTCGAATGCGTGCAAGGGCACATTCGAGGTGGATAGAACGGATATTCTCATTCCGGACAAGAATATGTCACCAACTGGCAGGTTGTGCCGCTAAGATAAGCTTTGGGCAATCGTGGTACACTGATAAGGATGAGTCTTCTGTCTGCCGTCGGAAGTGTGTGTCCACAGAGGAGGTTTCCAGCGATGTCAGATCAACCGGATGTGCTGGGCTACTATGCGACGCAGGGTCCCGTCACGGATCCGGGCAAGTACGCCGATGCATTCGATGGCCTGCCGCGAGGCATCGGCGACCTCTGCCGGGTCGTCCAGGGCGTGATGCTGCATATCTTCTGGGCCGAGCGCCACGGCGTGAAGCTCTCGGACGAAAGGCAGGCTGAGGTGCAGTTACGTCGTGTGGAGGCACAACTGCCGCGCCTCTTTGCGCTGGATGATCGGCCTTTCGTCGAAGCTCGCCCCTACGAGCGTAAGCTGGTGGGCAACTGCCGCGACTTCTCGGTGATGATGGCAGCCATCCTGCGCCACCAGGGCGTGCCGGCCCGCGCCCGCTGCGGGTTCGGAACTTACTTCCTGCCGGACCACTATGAGGACCATTGGGTCGTGGAGGTCTGGAATGCCAACGAGGAGCGGTGGATCCTGGTCGACGCGCAGCTCGACGACCTGATGCTGGATGTGCTCAAGCCCGACTTCAGCCCGCTGGATGTACCGCGGGACCGCTTCATCGTCGGCGGACAGGCCTGGCAGCTCTGCCGGGCTGGTCAGGCAGAACCCGGTACCTTTGGCATCTTCGGGCAGGGCGGGCTTCACTTCGTGCACGGCGACCTCATCCGAGACTTCCTGGCGTTCAGCAAGGTGGAGCTCCTGCCCTGGGATCACGGCTGGGGTTATCTTGGGCAGGTGGAGGATCGTGATGCTGCGATGGCCATGATGGATCGCATCGCCGATCTGACGCTCCAAGGCGATGCGGCGTTCGCTGAGATGCGGACACTCTGCGACACTGATCCGGGCTTCCGCTCGATTGTGGACGCGGTCGCGACATTGTAGCTCCGAGACGAGCACGCTAGACGGTCAGGAGGACCCGCCGGCGGCGGGATGCTGAGAAGGGAGAGGTCAATGGAGACACACGACGCAATCGAGCAGCGACGAAGCATTCGCAGGTACCAGGATCGAGTGGTGTCCGAGGACGATATCAGGGCCATCCTGCGGGCTGCCACGTTGGCGCCCTCCGGGAAGAACACCCAGCCGTGGCGTTTCGTCGTGGTTCAGGGCGATGAGAAGCGGGCCGAGATGGTCGCCCTGATGCGGCAGGGGATCGAAATGCGAGTTGCCCGGGGCATCGACCCCGGAAGCAGCCGCCGGACGGCCGGCATTATGGCACGGGCACCCGTTACGATTTTCGTCTTCGACGGGCAGGTCTCTGTGGACCGGAACGAGCCATCCTCCATCGGGGATCTGATGGATATCGTGGACATCCAGTCCATCGGTGCTGCCGTCCAGAACATGCTGCTGGCTGCGCTCGATCGAGGACTGGGCACGCTATGGATCTGCGACATCTTCTACGCACAGGAGGAACTGTGCGAATGGCTGGGTGAGCGCCATTTGCTGGTCGCTGCGGTATCGCTTGGCTATCCCGACGAGGCGCCGGGACCGCGGCCCCGGAAGTCCGTCGATGAGGTCACGACGTGGTTCTGATTACGGCAACGAGACCATCTCGTCTCCGGGTGCTGTAAGCGTTCGCAGTCGTGCGAGATCGTGTTGTAGGTTCGCAATGCCCTCGTGATCGCCGAGCTGTTCCAAGACGGCCAGGCTCTCATCGAGATAGGCATGGGCACGTGGGCCTTCATGCAAGTCCATCGCAATCTCTGCAAGCGTCCGCAGGGCCTGCGATAGCTCGCGGCTCGAACCCATCGGTCGCAGGCGCTCCACGGCTGAGTGCAGGGCCGTTCGAGCGCCCTCAAGATCACCGCGCCTGTAGGCTACGCTGCCCATCGCTGCATAGGCCCGGGCGCCC
Organism: uncultured Chloroflexia bacterium; assembly: GCA_963775195.1. Taxonomy (GTDB): domain Bacteria; phylum Chloroflexota; class Anaerolineae; order B4-G1; family SLSP01; genus PWVB01. Next base: position 458,800 of record CAVZIC010000005.1, on the reverse strand, counting down.
CCCCGGGGATCGCCGATCTCCTGGTAACCGGCAATGCTCTGCCGATAGCTCTCTTCCGCGGCGGCGAGATCACCGCTCTGCGCGAGGTAATCGCCTATCAGCGTCTGCAGAGAAGTGACGCCGTGGAGGTTGCCGAGATGCTCGCGCAGAGATAGGCTCTCCAGGTAGTGCTCCATCGCCTCCGTCCCTTTCCCCTGGATGAGGTCGTTTGTCCCCAGGGCGTGTAGGGACATGGCCGTGCCCCATTCATCTGCCGTACTGCGTCGCAGCGCCAAGCTCTCTCGCAACAAGGGCTCGGCAGCGGCGTAGTCGCCCAATTGCGTGAACTGCTCGCCAAGGGTCTCATAGGACAGCGCGGCACCCCAGGTATCGCCCAACTCATGGAAGGTGCGCAAGCTGTCCTCCAGTCGCTGTTGGCGTTGCTCAGATGAGAGCCCCAGGCCGATGTATGCGCTGAGTACCTGGACGAGAGCAAAGGCAAAGCGATCGCTCTCCGGCAACAGCAGAGTGCGAGCTCGCTCCATGGTCGCGCACCCTTCCTCGACATTGCTGAACCGGCATAGGTACTGACCCTGGATGCCCAGAAGGAGGCCGAGGAGTGCGGGACGTGCTTCCTGCTCGCAGGCCGAAAGTGCCACCACTGCATCGCGGAGCAAGCGCTCACCCTCTCGATAGCGGCTCCGTATTTCGCAGAACAGCCCGAGCCCCATGGTGGCCCTTTGGATTGCCCCGAAATCCGCGCTGTCAAGCGCCCAGTACCATCCGGCACGGATATTGCCGACGTCGCGGTGCAGCAGGTCCAAGGCGTCTAGTTGGGTGACGGAGTTCGGCCGGCTCTGGGATCCTGGGGTGCGTCCCGGTTCGGGGACTCCTTTGAGGGGGCTCTCCATCCGCTGCAGCATGCTCAGATAGTACGAAGCGTGCCGATTCCTGACCTCGCCAGCCTCACCCGCCACCGCATAGAGCTGTTCCTCTGCGTACTGGCGCAGGACTTCCAGGATCTCGAAGCGTCCGCCGGGCTTGTGCTGGAGCAAGGACTTGTCGATGAGGCTCGAAAGCGCAGGAAGGGTAGCCCCAGCGACAGCCTGGGCGGCCTCGCGTGTGAAGCCGCCACGGAACACAGAGAGCGCGCGGAAGGTACGCCGTTCTCCATCGGAGAGCAGTCCCCACGAACGCGCGAATACAGCTCTGAGGCTCTGGTGGCGCTCCGGCAGATCGCGCAACGTGACCGTCAGGAAGTCCAAACTGGCCTCGACCTCCTCCGCGATCTCAGTGCAAGAGAGCATCTTCGTCCAGGACGCAGCCAGCTCGATGCCGAGCGGCATGCCCTCGACAAGCCTGCAGATTCGACCGATCGCCTCCAACTCGATGTCGTCCGGCGCGAAGGTGGCTGTGATGCGCTCGGCGGTATCGATGAACAGCTCGGTCGCATCAGACGCTGTGGTCTCCGGGCTGCTCCCCTCCGTGTAGGTGAGGCCGTGGAGTTCCTGAACCCATTCGCCACGGATGTTGAGTCGCTCGCGCGAGGTCGCGATGAGTTTCGTCGCCGGAGTGTGCTCGATGATCTGCACCAGGAGCTGGGCGTGATCGAGGAGGTGCTCGAAATTGTCCAGTACCAGTAGCATCTTCCGGCTATCAAGATAGGCCAGCAACTGTTCGGAGGGACCGGCCGAGTTCTGCGGGTAGAACGCCGTCCCGAGAGCATCGGCAATGGCCAGGATCATTGACTCCAGCGTCGTGACCGAGGCCAGAGGCACGAAGACAACCCCATCTGAGAAAGTATTCACTTGCTCCTGCGCAGCCTGCAGCGCGAGCCGCGTCTTGCCGATACCTCCCGGTCCTGTCAGGGTCACGAGGCGGCATTCGGGCAGGCCCAGAAGATCGTAGAGCTCCGCAAGTTCATCATCCCGCCCAACGAAGGTCGTGGTCTGCACAGGGAGATTGTGACGGGCCCTGAACGCTTCGTGAGATTGCGGCGCCTTCGGCACGACCTCCGCCGTCTCCACCTCGATTTCCCCGCCTCGAATGCGCCTGTACAGGTCAACGGTCTCGGTTGAGGGTCCGAGGCGGGCGGCCCTGAGGTTGCGCAAGAGCGTATCGTATTGGTGAAGCGCCGCCGTCCGCTGCCCGCCTTGCGCGTAAAGTGTCATCAGTGCCCGCTGTGCCGGCTCGTTGAGCAGATCCTGGGCCGCCCATTTCCTCGCGGCCGACAGGGCCGCGTCGAGATCACCTGTCGCGCCATAGTAGCGGGTGAGGGTTTCCAGTGCGTAGGCGGACCCTTGGCGCAAGTGCTCGCTCTGGAAGAACTGCCATTCCTCGAACTCGGGGCTGTCGTTCAGCGCAAATCCGGTAATGAAGTCGCCCTGATAGAGCGAGAGCGCATGGACCAGATGGGCCACACATTCCGGGCACAGAGTCTCGGGGTTATGACTGTGCGCACGGGCAGCCGCAAGATCAGCCTCCAGTTGCGACACGTCGACCCATAGGTCGTCGGCGACTGCGACCGAATCCCGGTCGACAATCAGCCAAGGGCCAAAGGGGGTCTGGCCCAATTGCCATAGGGCGTTGCGCAGATAGGCATACGCGCGCGACGTTTCCTGTTCCGGCCAGAACAGGGACGCCAGTGCTTCACGGCTCTGAACACACCTGATCACAGCCAGATAGGCGAGTAGTGCCAGGGGTTTGCGATGTGCGATCGTGACCACCTGGCCATCGAGTTCGGCGTGTGGACTCCCGAGGAGAACGAGCCGACCTTCAGGCAAGTTCGGTGTATCCCTCTGCATTGCCTATAGTGTACAGCGATTTTCGTGGATGTGCGAGAAGTGCTGCGAATTGGCTAATTCGTGGGTCCGCTAATGGCCCATAATGCAGAAGACGAGCCACCGGCCCGTCTTCTGCTAACCTGCTGATAGCCGAATGATCTGCTTACATTAGCCAGCTTGCCACGGCCCGCGCGGCGGTCTGGACGAACTGCGGGATCCGGGTGGTGTGGCCCTGCGCCTGCCGGCGGCGCATCCGTCGCGGGCGTCCGTACCGTCCGAAGACGATGGGCTGCTCCCGCCGTCCTTCGATGCGTTCCTTGTACATCGTCACCGCCAACTGCGAATCCATAAAGTGGTACATCGCTCGCCTCCTCTTCCCTTCTGTTAGAATCTAGCTCCATCATAGCCGTTGCCCGTCTATATCACGTCTACTGTGGCGTTTACGATTCGTCTGCCTCCCTCAACCGCGACGAGCCGCGATGGCAGAGCGTGAGACGGCTGAGATCGCCACAGTGGCCCGGTTCTCGTGCCGAAAAGACGCTCCGAAGACGCGCCGGCGCTATGATGGAATCAAATTCAGCACTACAACAAGGAGGAGGCGGCTATGGCGACGATGGCGAACCCGAAAGTCACCTTTGGAGAGGTCCGCGCGCAGACCGTGCGAGAGATGAGCTATTTCTGCGTTGAGGCCCAAACGACGATGGATGAATTGCGCTCGACCATCGATACCTCGATGGACACCCTCGCACTGGCCGAGGTGGCGGGACAGGTGCGCGCGGCAGGCCCCATCCTCTTCCGCTATCTTGGGACGACAGAGCCCTTCACGCTCCAGATCGGCTTTCCCGTCGCGCCGGGGACGGCGCCGGTTGGGGATGCGCAGGTGACCGAGTTGGCGCCCTTTGCGTGCGCCTCGCTGATTTACGGTGGCGATCTCGGGCACCTCAGTGAGGCCTATGCGGCGCTTTCCTCCGGAATGAAGGCGTTGGGCCTGGAGCAGGGCGACGAAATGTGGGAGTGGTATCTGTATTTCGAGGACGACACCTCAGCCAACAACATCACGTGGCTCCTCCACGGGATCCAGGCCCAATGATGGAGCAAGTGATGGGCCAGGCGAGATCGTTCAACGGGGGCATGATCCCTTTCGTCGGCAAGATGTCTGAGGCACGATTTGTCGCCTATACGCGGTTCCGAGGCGTCGTCAACGCGGCCTCGCGTATCTGGATGGTGCGCGATTGGGCAAAGCGGAACGGCTACCATCTGGAGGGAGCCCCCGGCTGCCTTTTCGTCAGCCCCAACGGGAATCCCGATGAGACGCAGTGCGAAGTCCAATGGGCCATTGCGGAAGCAACCGGCCCCATCGAGGGGGAGATAGGCGTGCGGTGGCTGGAGGCTCGCCCGATGCTGGTCGCCTATCACCGCGGAGATACGACGACACTCCATGCCACGGCAGAAGCCCTCCGCACGTGGGGCGCGGCCCAGGGATATCGGATCACTGGGGAGCGGCGCGAGGTTTACCACTCGGACGCCAGAACGCCGCTGGAGGACTGGACTACAGAGATCCAGATTTACGTTGAGGAGCCTTCAGATAGATGCTCTGCTGGCCAAACGTCAGTTCGAACCCGAGCGACTGCGAGATAGCATACGAGCTGACATTCGCGGTCAAGCAACGATACTGTGAGATCACCGGCAGGTCGATGCACCAGGCGCAGAGCGCGCTGACCACGGCTTTGCCCAGCCCCTTGCGCCGGTAGGCCGGATCCGTCAAGACACCAATGTCCATGAAGCCGGTCAGCCGGAACCCGGTCGCCACGGCCGCGAGCCGGTCCCCATCGAAACAGCCGAAACCGATTTCGTCCTCGACGGAGACCTCGCCCATCTCGACCTCAGTGGGCGTGCAAGTTGCCTTCATCGCGGCAAGTGCTACTGCATCTCCGGTCGTCAGGATCCGAATCTCGTACGGATCGGGTGGGCCGGCCGGCCTGAAATCCGAGGGGTGCAGATAGCGGAGGACGCTTTCCTCGGAACGCAGGATAGATTCCGGACCCAGGGCCGCCTGCATTAGCGCCTCGGTCAACACCACTGTCTCCTGTCGTCTCCCCAATGCCTGATCGACGATGGCCGTCACGGCTGGATCCAAGCGAGCGAAGGCCCGAGCGCCGATGGTCCAGATGTGAATGGCGTCAGAACCCGCAAACTCCTCCTCCGGCATCAGCACCGTGCCGGGCAGGCGGAAATCATCGACCGCGCAGTTGAACCGTGTTGCCCAGTTCTGGAGAACAGTGTGTTCGAAGACCGTGGCTGAGTTGAGCTTCATCGTACGTTTCCTCCCAATAGACGGCGACGGACTGAGGAGCCCATTCTACCCGGTATCGGCCTGCATGCCGGGTCAGCCCTGGGCGCCGGCGAGGTATTCCTGTACGATGACGACGACCGCTTCGCCATAGGCGCCCACTTTGCGGGAGCCCACGCCCTTGATCTCCAGTAGGGCATCCGGAAGGGCCGGTTTCATAGCCGAGATCGCGCGGAGATGGGCATCGTGGAAGATCGTGTAGGGCGGCACGCCGCGGGTCTTGGCCTCCTCAAGCCGCCAAGCGCGCAACCGTTCGAAGAGAGCGTCATCGCCGTAGGGCTCCCGCGTCTCCGCAACTCGCGGGCGTGGCCTGAGAATCAGCGCGTCGAGGACGCCGGGGTTCTTGATGGCTGCACGGCCCGAGGGCGTCAACTCAACGACGACCCCGCCGTTGTCCAGCGTGCGGGTGGACAGCAGGCTGTGGTGCAGAAGGCGCTCGAGCAGGGCCTCCACGGCGGCCCGCGACCGGAAGCGGAGCGCGCCATAGGCGTCAAGGCCCGTTCCCTTGTCAGGTGCCCGATCGGAAGCCCTGAGGATGCGTATCAGGCTCCACTTGCCCCATCCATGCCCGGTCTCGTCCAGGCAGCCGAGGATCACCAGCAGTTGCTCCCGCTCGGTGGGGAGGTCGGCCTGTGGGGTCTCGCCCAGGACCACACAATTATCACAGGCGCCACATTGGTCGATGACCCGCCCGCCGAGATAGGCGCTGAGGTGACCGTGCCTGCAGTGGCCTGTCTGCGCGTAAGCGGCGATCTCGTCGATGCGCTGCTCCTGGATTGTGGCGAAGCGATCGATCCACAGGTGGATGCGCTGCGCGACGTCGTCGGGAGCTGTCCTTCGTTGGAGCAGCATATCGCGGCTCGCAAAGCGACAATCGACCAGGCCCTGATCGGCCCACGCGAGCAGTTGTTCCTCGATGTCCTCCGGTGCGATTCCCGTCTGCGAGGCAGTGCCAAGGAGATCGACCTGCAGCCATTGGTTGGGGCGAAGCCGCGTAGCTTGACAGAAGGCGTCAAACGGATCTCCGACAGCGAGGGCTGATTGGGCGGGCGTGCCGGACGGTCGGCGGAGCAGGATGAGCGTATTCCGAGGCATGTCCGGACCCCGCGTGAGAAGCTCGTTCTCCTCCAGGATACTCAACGCGACGCGGACGCGCGTTTCGTCGGCCTTGAGCATGCGTTCGAGGTCGCCTACCGCTACGCGCCCAATACCGTCGTCGCCCAGATGGCGCAGAACGGTCGCGTAGACATCGCGGAGGAAGTCGACGGTGGGCAGGCTGCTGCGCATCCGCCGGGTGAGCAGTCCCCGGTCGCTGCTGCCGTACAGCAGCAGGCAGCGCGCAGGCTGACCGTCGCGCCCCGCACGGCCGGCCTCCTGGTAGTAGGACTCCAGGGAGTGCGGTGGCATATAGTGCACGATGAACCGGATATCGGCTTTGTCGATACCCATCCCGAAGGCAATTGTCGCCACGATGATCCGGGTTCGCCCGTCCATGAAGCGTTCTTGAACGTCGCTGCGGTTGTCGATGCCGGCGTGGTAGTGGTCGGCGTCAATACCCCGGTCGCGCAACAGCCTGGACAACTCCTCACATCTCGCCCGTGTATCTGCGTAGACAATGCCCTGTCCTTCGGCAGCCTGGCAGAACCCGAGCAGACGATGGTTCTTGCTATCCTGGTTGTCCGCGAAGTAGACCTCCAGACGCAGGTTGGACCGGAACGTGTCGCCCGTCACCATAGCCATCGGGCGATCCGGGCTGAGATGCTGGATGATGTCCTGTCGCACACGGGGTGGGGCGGTCGCCGTCAGCGCGAGGATCGGCGGCTCTCCCAGCGCGCGCCACGCCTCCGTGATCTTGAGATAGTCGGGTCGGAAGTCGTGGCCCCACACGCTCACGCAGTGCGCCTCATCCACGACAAGCCGTGTCACGTTGGCCTCACGCAGAGTATGCAGAAACGCAGGCTGCCGGAGGCGCTCCGGCGCGGCGTAGAGCAGCCTGTAGTCGCCGAGCGCGGCGCGCTTGAGTCGCCGCGTCAGCTCGTCCCCATCAAGGCTGCTGTTGATGGTCGTTGCCAGCGGGCGAAGGTGTGCCGGCAATGAGTCCACCTGATCCTTCATCAGCGCGATCAGGGGTGAGATCACGACGGTGAGGCCGTCCGTGGCTACGAGGGCCGGCACCTGATAGCACAGTGACTTGCCTCCCCCGGTAGGCAAGATGGTGAGGGCATTCTCGCCGCGAAGGACACAGGCCAGCGTCTCGAGCTGGCCCGGAAGCAGGTGTTCGAACCCGAACGTCCGGCGGACGGCGCTGTGGATCGCGGTTCGCTCATCCTCGGAAACCTGGATCTGCGGTGCTCCCCCACTCCGGCTCTCCTCCGGAGGGGAGGAGGGCTGGGAAGGAGGAGGCGCGGGAGCCCGGCGTGTTGCGCGTTTCGCCGGCGTCCCCAACGCAAGAAGCATCTCCTTGAGCTCGGCGAGTTCCGTCTCGTAGCGGGCATCCAAGGCCTCCCCGATCTCGACGACGCGAGTCTCCTCGCCACTGATCCTGAAGTAGGCAAGGAGTCTCTCCAGGTAGATCGGGGGCAGCTCCTCCGGCGTCTCAACCGTGTTAAGCAGTCGTACGGCGTAGCCGCTCGCCGTCACCCAGTCCCGTCGCTGTTGATAGAGCGCCATCATAGTCAGCAGATACCGTGCGCCATTGGGGCGCAACTCGCCCAGACGCTGAGCAGCACCGGTTGCCGTGGCCATATCACCTCGAGCGAGCGCGGCGTCTGCCCTCAGACGCCAGCCGGTATAGCTCGTGGCATCCTCGTCGATCATTGCCTGCGCGGTGGCTCCTACAGCATCGACGTCGCCCTTGGCGAGCCGGATGTCAGCCACGAGACCTTCGGCGGTTGTGCTGGTCCTCTGCCTGAGGCGATCCCCCATCGTCTGCAGTGCCTCGTCGTAGCGACCCTCGGCCGCCAGCGCCCTGGCTTCGAGGTCCAGTAGCGAGACCAATTCGGGTCGTTCCTCGAGAAGGATATCCAGGCAGGCAAACAGCTCCGCGGTCGCGTGCCACCTCAGAAGGAAGTTCAGAAGGCGGGTGCGCAATTGACCCGGGAGGCCGGGCACGATATCGGGAGTCAGGTCAAGCTCGGATAGGAGGCTTTCAGTCATGTCGGCACCTCACAGGCAGTTCATGTCGATGGTGGCCGCGTAGTCGGGTACGACGTGGACAGCGTGGACGAGAGGCCAGTACTCGCCCTTGTACTTCCGGCTCAAGCCTACGGTGAGATAGATCGCCTCGGCACCCAGGCGGGTTGCCAGGTCGTCGGCGTCGAGCTCGACCTCGCCCCCTGTTGGGCCAAGCCACTCTCGGCCCAGCGCTCGCCACTTCAGATCGGTCACGGAGCACCCTTGAGAACTCTGCGCGCGAGGATGTTGGCGTTCGCAGTCGAGCGTGAAGCCCATACGGGCCTGGTATCGGCCGGAATCCGGATCCAGCCAGAAGCGCGCCCACAGATCGAGAGGCTTGACCAGACATAGCGAGCGTGTGTGAAGGCAGAGGACCTCCTCAGGCGCCTCGTCCAGGTATTTGGCCAGGAAGCCGGCTCTCCTCTCCCCCTCCAGCCGCCGGCGCAGCTCTGGGCGTTGGTGGACGAAGTCGGCGACCCAGTCTTCGACGTGGGGCGGATGCGGCTTCGGCTTGGACAGCTGGAACTCGACGACATCCCAACACTCGAACAGCCGCCCATCTTCGTCCGTCATATCGCCCGGCAGTACGGTATCGAACTCACGCGTCGGCCGGACCCAACAGAGCCCGGTCGTCGGTGCGGGGTCGCAGGAAAAGCCTGCGGTGCAGATCCCACTGAGCATTTTGGTCATCGCGAGGATCAACACTTCCTGAGTTGGCATGGCGCGCCTCCCGGTAGGTGCAGAAGCAGACACTCGGTGGGCCTCAGAGATGGATGACGGTGAGATTGGGGATGTGACTGGCCCAGAACTCGGCCACGAGCCGCCGGTGACACTGATCGGCGGTGGCTTCCTTACAGAGGAGACAGGGCGCGTGGTAGCGTGCGACAAGAGCTACGCCAACGTCCGTGGCACCGCGTGCCTCGAGCAGGGGCAGAAACGTATCCTCGTACTGCGACCAATCCCCGCCGTCCTTGGCCCTGAAGGCGTCCATCAGTTCATCGGAGGGGGCCAGTTCCGGGTGATGCTCGTAGGCGATACCGAATCCCTCCGGGAACAGGAACGCCAACGTCTCCTTCTTGGTATACCCTGCCAGATGCGACGTGTTGCGTAGCCGGACGTCGATGATGGCATCGACAGCTGCGCCACGAAGCTCGGCGATGAGCACCGACAGGGGTTTCTTCTCGTACCCGATGGTGTAGACAATTGGCATCGGCAGGTTCCCTTTCAGAAGAACGAAAGCTGTTCCGGTTCGAGCGTGCCCTCGGCCAGTGACCCGTCCGGCTGGATGTGATGAACTTCTACCCCGCGTTCGACCAGCGTTTGTGTGATGAGGAGATGCCGGTGGCAGTGATGAAAGTCGCCCTCGCTGCACATGACTGCCAGTCGCCGGCTCTCCGCAAGGTCCAGAAGCCGTTCGATGCCCTCCAGATAGGAAGGGCTGCCCGCCATTCGCTTGTAGTTGGGATGCTCCTGTCCGGGGTCGTAGAGCTCCCGACTACCCGGACGCCCCCCAAGGAGGTCGCCCATGTACATATAGTGAAGTCCGGCTGCCTCCAGGTCGTGCTGGAGCAGCTCCCGGTTGAACTGGGTGGCCCATTGGCTGTAGGGTTGGCTGCGAACGTCGACGACGAGGGCGATCTTGTGCTGCTTGAGTAGCTCGACGAAGTGCTCGATCTCGTGGTTGCTGTGGCCCACGGTGAATACCTGCACAGGCAGCGTCATCTGACCTCCACATGCACATCTCGGCGGCACACGTCCCGGATTGTAGCACGGTACGGTGATTGGGACAACAAGGAACACGGCGGCGGGCGCTCCTCCATTTTCCGCTGACACGGAAGACGGGGCGCCGCCTCGTCACTACCTCCGGTCGACTTCCGGGTCGCTTGACCCTTTCCCCCTATTTTCCTGAAGCCGCAATCTGTAGCGCGCCGCAGGGGAAGACGGCGACAGACGGATGCCGGTAACGTTCCTCCAGGTAGGCGATCACCTGATCCCACGTCTGGAATGTCGCTGCGTTGCGCGTATCCTGCGTTGTGAGGTGAGGCGAGAAGTGCACGATGGGACGGCCCTCAAATGTGGGCGGATCGCTGCGCCAGTCACCGTCTCGGCGCCCATAGATCATGCCCGGACTGTAGAGGGCGTGATGCCCGCGCCCTTCCGGGCTTGCGGTTATGATGACGACCGTCCCGTCCTTTTTGACCAGCGGCGGGCGGTCCGGGACCAGCTTGGCCGTGACGAGGGGATTGAGCGCCAGGCCTGCCTGCAGAAAGTCGGTGTCCTTCGGATAAGCGTTGCAGACCGCGATGTCGACGGGGGCCGTGGGCATCTCAGTTGCATAGACCTTCCTCGCCAGTTCGACGCCGGCGCGGTGAGCAGTGATGAAGTGCCCGACAAACGCGCCTGCGATCCCCCGCCGCGAGGTGATGACGACGTGGGCAATCGCGTCCAGCCCCACCTTGCCCGCCATGTCCTCGATATCGTCCCGAAGCTCATTGTGATCGACGTTGAGGATTCCCGTCGCCAGCCGGTCGGGGCGGTGCATCTCCGAGACGGTCTCGAAGCTCGCTACGCCGGGGAAGACGATCTTGGCGCCGCCACCGAACCCGGGACCGCCGTGGGGCGTGATCAGCCCAACGCCGAGCTTTAGATCGGCTGCACCAAAGTGGCGGCAGATCTTGATCGGCGTCCCTCGATCTGACACGCCGAAGTCCATCAGGTTCTCCCAGGGAAAGCTGTTGTAAACGTCGACGCGCTCCACGGTTTCCCGTCCCAACTTCTTCAGCATCTCCTCCTTGACCATGAGGCGGTGCATCCCGACACCGAGGACCACGCGGACATCGTCGAGGTCGATGCCGCCTGCCTCCAGTTGCTGCAGGATCACGGGCACAATGCGTGCCGCCGGGGTGGGTCGCGAGATATCGTCCACGGCAATCGCCACCGTTTGCCCACCTCCGGCGACCGTCTGCCGGGCCAAGGCCTCAATCGTAGGGGTTCCGATAGGGTGACCGAAAGCTGCTGCGATGCCCTCATCGCCGATGTCCTCCCCGTCGTTAGGCCAATAGGCCTGCGCCTGCCAGCCATCAGGAAAGGTCAAATCGAGGTCGTGATCGCCATACCACGCGTGCCAGGGAATACTGATCTTCATCGTGTCTCCTTTGTGGTTGGAGAAAGGGTCAGTCGGGCTCCCAGAGAACGGCTTGTAGGGCTGAGAGATTCGTCAGGAGAGGCAGATTCTGCCGGCGGAGCTCGTCGGTGATGATTTCTGCACCAAACTCGTGCAGGAAAGTGAAGGCCATTGCGTTGCGGTAGAAGGCTTGGTCTGCGACGATACCGTCGCCGTAGCCCTCCAGGAAGGCGTGGAGGCACGTGGCGTCGCGATCAAGAGCCCCGAACCAAAGCGCGACCCACTCATAGGCCCGCGGTGCGACCATGGCGTCGGCAAAGTCGATCAGCCCCGAGATCGACCACCGCCCATCCTGTCGCACCAGCAGCACGTGGTCCTCGGTGACGTCCCCGCTGACCAACACCAGATCTGCGTTTTCCGAGGCCTCCAGTGCGGCGTGCACAAAGCCTGGGATGGCGTCAAGCACAACCCGCGGGAGCGTTTTCCGGTTCCGAAGTTTCTCGATGGTCTGTGCCAGGTGACGTTCGGCCACGCGCTGCCAATCCGGTACGCCGGGCCCAAACGCGCTCAACGAAGCGATTGGGATCCCGTGCAGCACGCGAAGGCGGTGGCCGAGATCGCGGGAAACGGCGAGGAGATCGCGGTCCGGCAGGTCCTCTCGCACCTCACGGATGGGCTCACCGGGCACCAGGCTCAGGACGACATAGGGCCACGTGCCTCTCTCGCCAAGGATCCCTTCAGCCATCAGCCGCGGAGCACCGATCTCGGGCCAGCGGCTCAGCACGGGATGGAGAGCCCGCTCCAGGTCGTAGTCCTCGGGGCAAAGCGGTGCGTAGATCTTGACGGCGGCGGCGTCCGGCGTCCCGCGGTTGACGATGAAGACGGCGTTGGAGCCCGGGTAGCCTGCCTTGATGGAACGCACGGGCAGTCCGACGCGACGGCCGATCTCACGGACAGCCTCCTCCCACACATCGACGTCTGTGAATACCTCGCCCCACTCGGCCCAGGTCTTCACCAGCGGAAGGTCGTGCCAATCGAAGTCAAGTGCCATAGGTGAAGTTACACGTTGGAACGTTTGAACGTTGAAACGCTTCAACGTTCAAACGTTCAGACAGCAGTAGACCGCGGCCTATGTTCTCCACAATCCCTCGCGCAGGCCGTTGCCGTGGCCCCGGTAGAGGGTGGGGTGGTCGAGCCGGTGCCGGACCTCCTTGGTCGCGATCTCCGCGGCTGCCTCCAAGGTCTCCCGGCCAAAAGCTGCCGTGGCGTCCTGCGGCGGCATCGTGCCGCCGACCCCGATGAGCGTCTCGCCTTTCGGCGGCAGCATGTTCAGGTCGACCGTCTCGGGATGGAGGGCCATCACGTGGGAGGTCTCCCAGCCCGCCGCGTGGTCGCCGGCGTGAGGGTACTGCGGCTGGACGAGAAGGTAATCGACGAACGCCCAGGCGAGCATCCCCTGGCGTTTGCTGTATTCGCGCTGGTTGAACTGAAGCACGGCGGCGCGCGCATGGTCAATGAGCGGATAGTGGCCCGCCACGATGACGCCAAGCCTGAATCCGAGACTCTCGGCCTCTGCGAGAATGTGCAACAGCAGCTTGTGGTAGTTGAGCGCCTGTTCGGTCGCCGAGAAGGGCTGTCTGTCGGGGAGGAAGTTGTCCGGGGACAGCTCCATTGCCGCGGCGATCGCCTCCCTGTCTCCGGCATTCGCCTCCATCAGAGCCTCCAGGCGCGTCTCGCCATAGTAAAGCGGCGGGAAGACGAGACCGCCCCCCTGCTGCGCGCACATCAGGGCCAGGCCTTCAGCCTGCAGCGTGTCGGCCCCCACGGGGTTGTGGACGCCGTGCCACTCCAGTGTGCCGATGGGAATGTAGACGACGGGGCACGCGTTGCGCCGTGCCACGATCTGCGCCGGTCGGAGCATGTTGTAGCGAACCTCAGGGTCCATCGTGGTCTCCTGTTGTTGCTTCCGGGTAGCTGGTTCGGTTACCCGGAAGGTCGTCGAAGGCAATCTATCGCGCAGCGAGCGGATGGCCCGGCGCAAGCGCCTCCATCAGCGTCACATTCTCCTCCAACTGCGCCACGCTCGTCGTGCCAACGCTCAGTGCGTGCACTGTCCCCAGGCCAAGGACGTAGTCAAAGGCCTTCCGTACGTCGTTCGTCAGCGGCCCGCACCCCAACACTTTCATCGCGTAGACGGCCTTGCCGGCGGCGTAGAGATCTCGGATGACGGGGACCACCTCGGATGGCTGACCATCCATATTGACCCCTGCGTAGTTGATGCGGACGAGCACCGTGTCTACCCAGGGCGTTGTGACTGCGGTGCGCAGGGCGCCCAGATCGTGGCACGAGAAGCCCACGCTGCGCACCTTGCCCTCCTCCTTCGCCCGGCTCAACGCTTCCATGGGACCCTCAAGCTTCTTGGGCCAATCTCCGCGGTGGATACCGTGGAGCAGCACGACGTCGAGGACGTCGGTGCCCAGCTCCTTGAGGTACCGGTCGACGTCGCGCGCGGCCTGTCCGGCGCGCTTGGCCGGGGTCTTGGTCGTGATGATGACCTTGTCGCGGTCGACGTGTTTCAGCGCCTCCGCGACGTGGGGATGCGAGCCGTACTGGTCGGCGGCATCCCAGAAGTTCACTCCCAGGTCGAGGGCCTTGAGCAGCAGATCCGACAGTCCCTTGAGGCCGAGTGCGGTCTGATCCGAATGGCCGGCCCAGCCGTGTGTCCCCGTGCCGACGCCCAGCCGTGAGACCTTGAGCCCTGTGGAACCAAAATCGACGTAGTCCATTCTCTATCTCCCCCTCCGGATTCCTGCCTTCCGGGGAGCCGCAGCCAGCTTCCCGGAAGGTCTCTCGCCTCGCGTCAGGCGCGCCCCCACTTCTCGAAGGCATCCCTGAAGGACATGCCCTTGGCCAGATCCTCGCGCATTCCCTGCTCGCGCGTCTCGATGTCCTCGGCTTTTTCAAGAGCCTCCATCGCGATCTCCTGCGGGACGACGATCACGCCGTCAGGCCCGCCGATGATCCAGTCGCCCGGATGCACCGCGACCTGGCTGGTCAGGGTGCCGGGCATGCCGATCGTCACGTTTGCGGCGACCTGTGCCCAGCGCTGAGCCGACTCGATGGGCGAGGTGCCCCGCGCGCACACCGTGTAGTCCGGGATCACCTCCAGGCCCAGCAGGTCGCGGATGAAGCCGTCGAGCACGATGCCCTTGGCCCCACTCTGCTGGAGCCCCCAGCTCGTCATCTCGCCGAACTTCCCGGTCAGCGGCTCGCCCCCTCCATCGACGACGACCACGCAGCCGGGGAAGAGCAGGTCGTGCAGCCTTGGTCCCGGCTGTTCCTTGCCCTCTGCCTTGGCCTTCTCCGTGTCGGCCTCCCGCTCCTCGCGGGATCGTGGATCGCGCGCGCCGCGCACGGTGACCGCCACCCCGGCCAGGTGCTGATGGGGAAAGAGCGGGCGGATGCCCAGGTCGATGCACTGGTTGGGATATCCCATCTTGTCCAGGGTGTCGTACAGGTTGGCGATGCGGATCCTGTCCCAGCGCGCCTGCAGGTCTAGTACGGAAGGGTGTGTCTTCTCCTCTGTCATTGTCGTCTCCTTATGCCGCGAACTCCGCTTCGGCGCGTTCCAGCAGCGCCTTCATATAGCCGATCGAGAAAGCGGTGCCCACGCGGCGATCGTCAGTCATACCGGGAATGTGGTCGGCGATGACCACGCCGTCGAAGTCGACTTCGCGCAGCGCACGCATGACCTTGTACATATCCATGTAGCCGTCGTCGAGGAAGGTTTCCACGAAGTAGGGCAGCGGCTGGTGGACGTTGCGGAAGTGGATCTTGTGGAGCTTTCCCCGCTCACCAAAGTACTTGATGGTCTCAACCACGTTCTTTCCCATCAGGTCCCCACCCTCCAGCCAACAGCCCACGCAGAGGCAGATTCCGACGTTGGGGCTGTCGGCGATCTCCATCGCCTGGCGGTATCCCTCGAAGTTACCGAAGATACAGCGCGGAATCCCGCCCAGCTCGGGCATGGGCGGATCGTCCGGGTGGATGCCGATCTTGACGCCGGCTTCCTCGGCGACGGGGACGACCTGCTTGATGAAATACTCGTAGTTGTCCCAGATCTCCTGTTCGGAGTACTTCCTGTCCGTGGGTCAGCTCTCCCTCATAGAGCTCGCCGATCCAGTGACCTTTGGGGTTGGCATTGACGTTGAAGGCGCGGGCCGGAGCCCCACCGCGGGTTGTCTCCCGTTCGGAACTCCAGATGCCGTTGGCCATGTGGGCGTAGGTCGTGTAGGGAATCCCTGCTCTTGCCGAGATTGCGGAGATGCTGTTTGTACTCCTCGATCTTCTCGTCGCGTCCGGGGAGCCCCAGCGTGATCACGGGCTGGTTGTGGACCGCCCAGCTGCCGAAGCCGTAGACGGTCAGGCCGTTCTCTGCGAAGAGCTTCCGCCGGCTGGCGTAATAGTCATAGCTGGCATGGGCGCCGTCGGTCCAGAGCACGACGTAGTCGACGCCCATCTGCTTGACGAACGCTATGTCGTCTGCGGTCGGTTCGGGCGTGGTCTGCGCCGCGATTTTGATGCCGGAAGGAATGTCGGGTCGGTCGATGAACATGAACTTACCTCCTGTGTTGAACCCGCGTCTGCGGGGGATGTCTCGATGCCGGATGCTGGATGCTGGATGTTGGATGTTGGATGTTGGATGTCGCACATTCGGGATAGGATGAAACTGCTATGTATACGTGGGTGTACCTCCTATAAGCTAGTGATAGGATTCGCGATGATGCTGTATCACGCCTTGCAGGAAACGGTTGAGTTTCTTTCCAAGTAGATCGTAGCGCTGGTTGAGGTCTTCATAGGCATCCTCGGTCAGGGATCCGGTCCGACAGAGCATTTCCAGGTGCACCTGGGTCTCCCCGCAGGATGCCAGTGCGATCACGATGAATCGCACGTAGTCCTGCTTGTAGCGACGTCGACCAAAGCCTTCGGCGATATTGGCAGGGATCGATTTGGCAGACCGCCGGACCTGGCTGCCGATCTCGTACATCTCGTGCTTTGGCAGTTCCTTCGACATCCGGTCAACGCCAACTGCCAAGTCGAATGCCAGTTGATAGACCTCCAGATCGCGGTAACTGACCACCTTGCTCATAGCCGTGCTCCTTCGATCGTCAGCCATCCACCATCTAGCATCCAACATCCAGTAGCCACTCCTCCACCATTCGCCCCCAGTTCGCCGCCTCGCGCTCGGTCATAAGCGGCGAGGGACCTTCGGTGGGGCGGAGGATGAAGCGATGGGTGCCTCCGGCGTAGGCGGCGTGGACGGCGGCGGTGATGTCGTCGGGCGTGCCGTTGCTGAGGATGCGGCACTCAACGTTGCCGCCGAGCGTGATGCGGCCTGCGGCGAGTGCCTTGGCCTCAGCCATCGTGATGTCGCCGTCGGGTGGGGACTCGACAGGCTCGGTGTAATCGGCGCCGCGCTCGATGGTGCGCTGCAGCGCGTGGCGGACGTGCCCATGGCAGTGGACGTGGACAATGGGCGGGCCCGCGATGGGATCGTCGTGGGCGTGGACGGCCTCGATGAGCGCGCGCTCCTGCGCCTGAACGAGGCGATCGTAAGTGCGTGGGGAAGCCATCGGCGGCGTGATCCACTCGCTTCCACCGATCCACACGTACTCGATCCCAGGGCTGGAGAGCAGGACGTCAAGGACGTCCAGCGTGCGCTGCAGGCAGATCCCGGTCAGGTCATCAATCAGCGCCGGCTCCGTCACGGTCAGCTCCAGGAAGCGCTCGAAAGGCATCATGCCTGCGGCGCAGACGAAGGGCGAGGAGATCCGCGTGTCGAGGATGCCGCGGGTGGCGAAATCGGCGGGGCGGGCTTCGTTGGGTGGCGCTAATCCCTCGGGTAGTTCCCAGGGGACCGACGCGATCCGGTCGATGTCGTCCAGCGTCTTGACCGGGTACTCCAGCGTCCAGGTCGTGGCTGAGACCGGATCGAGCAGGGTCCGGAAGGTCAGGTCGCCCTTCGGGGTGTCGATCGTGCCGCAGGTCTGCTCGAAGCCGTTCTCCAGCACTTCGGTCGTGGTGTGGATGCGCTGGGGAGGTGTCATCAGGTAGCGATTGGTGTAGCTAGGCACCTCGACGCGGTAGGCGAGGTGGCCGAAGAGGCGGTGTGCGATCTCGCGCCGTCTGGGATCGGGATGCGTGTCGATGGCCTCGCGGGTGGGGAAGTCGAAGCCGGGCAGCACCAGTGGCACCCGGTCAGGCGTGTTGCCGCGCAGCGTGGTGAGCAGGCGCTCGCGGGGGGTCACGGCATCTCCGTAGTGACGATCGCGCCCGGAGCCGTGACATGGAGGAGAGCAGCACAGACAGGCGAACCCGACGGCGTCAAGGCCGTCAGCAAGCGTCGCATGAGCAGGACGACAGGGGGCGCGCTGAGCCGTCTCACGATATCGGGCGTCTAGCCGGGTTAGCCGAAATGGTCACAATGTCATTATGGCACCGCTGGAAATGGCGTCAATGTCTTCCCTGGCAAACTCCGGCGGTGGCCTATACTATCTGCAAACGTCATCATTACACGTGAGGACACTATCTATGAAGATCACCGAATTGGAGACTATCTTCGTCAAGCCGCGGTGGCTCTTTCTCAAGGTCCACACCGACGAGGGGGTCGTGGGGCTGGGGGAGCCGGTTGTGGAAGGGCGGGCGCAGACGGTGGCGGCTGCCGTCCACGAGATCGGGCGCTATCTGATCGGCCAGGACCCGCGGCGGATCGAGCATCACTGGCAGGCGATCTACCGCGGGCAGTTCTACCGGGGTGGGCCTGTGCTCAGCAGCGCCATTTCGGGCGTCGAGCAGGCGCTGTGGGACATCACCGGGAAGTGGTTGGGGGTGCCCGTCTACCAGTTGCTCGGCGGCGCCACTCGTGACAGGATCCGCATGTACGGATGGCTGGGCGGCGAGACCTATGGTGACTACATCGAGAGCGCCAAGGTGAGCGCGGGTCAGGGCTTCACGGCGCTCAAGATGGGCGTCCTGGGCGCCGATGCAATATCATCGACACCCCTGCCGTGGTCGACGCCAACGTCGAGCGCTTCGCGGCTGATTCGCAAGGCAGTGGGCAACGACGTCGACGTGGGCATTGATTTCCATGGCCGCGTGAGTCCTGCGATGGCCGTCCGGCTGGCGAGGGCGCTGGAGCCTTATAGCCCGATGTTCATCGAGGAGCCGGTGCTCCCCGACAACGTCGACGCGATGGTGACGGTCGCCCGCAGCACGACGATCCCGATCGCGACAGGCGAGCGGCTCTTCACGAAGTGGGGCTTTCGCGAGGTGCTGGAGAAGCAGGCCGCAGCGGTGCTGCAGCCCGACGTCTCCCACGCGGGCGGTATACTGGAGTGCAAGAAGATCGCCGCGATGGCCGAGACGTACTTCGCCGCCGTCGCACCACATTGCCCGCTGGGGCCGATCGCGCTCGCCGCATGCCTGCAACTAGATGCGTGTACCCCCAACTTCCTGGCACAGGAGCACGTGACGTTGGGTGAGGGCTATCTCAAGGAGCCATTTGTCATCAAGGATGGCTATATCGACCTGCCGACGAAGCCCGGGCTCGGCATCGAGCTGGACGAGGACGCGCTCGTCGACAGGCTCGACGACGGCTCGTGGGAGACGCCGCGGCTGTGGCACGCGGACGGATCGGTGGCGGATTGGTGAGAGGAGAAACCGTCTATGCCTGACAGTCGTCCCAACATTCTTTGGATCTGCACCGACCAGCAGCGTTACGACACGATCTCGGCGCTGGGAAACGAGCACATACGGACGCCTAACCTCGACCGGTTAGTGGCGGAGGGGGTGACGTTCACGCGGGCGTATTGCCAGAGCCCGATCTGCACCCCCAGCCGGGCCAGCTTCCTGAGTGGCAAATACCCGAGTACGATTCACGTCAACCGCAACGGCGACGACTGGTTCCCCGAGCACCCAGGTCTAGTCACACGAACGCTGCGTGACGTGGGGTACGACAACGGGCTGGTAGGGAAGCTCCACCTGACGGCGGCTAACGGCCGCGTCGAGCACTTCCCTGAGGATGGCTACGGCTACCGTGTGATCAAGTGGAGCCATCACCCGCTGCCCGAGAGCTACTGGCCCACGCCGCAACACGATTACCAGCAGTGGCTGCAAGATCAGGGCGTCGACTGGAAGGCGGCGCACGACGCGGATCTCGACACCGCGGCCGGGCGTCCGTGGAACCAGCCCGGCTACTGCCGTCCCGGCATCGCGGCCGAGTACCACCAGACGACGTGGTGCGCTAACGAGGCCATCGCCTTCATGACCGAGCAACGCGAGGGGCCGTGGCTGATGAGCGTGAACCCATTCGACCCGCACCCGGATCTTGACCCGCCCCTGGCGTATCTGGAGCGGATGGACTGGGAGTCCATTGCCCTGCCGCTGTTCCGCGAATCCGAACTGGAGAGCCAGCGTGCCTTCGGCGGCGTCGATTTCCAGACGGAGGTCCCCGAATCGCCACACAGCTATGAGGCCCGTCGCATGGTCGCAGCGTATTATGCCGAGATTGAGCTGATCGACGATCAGGTGGGCCGGATGTTGGCGGCGCTGGAGGAGAGCGGGCAGCGCGGGAACACGATCGTGATCTTCACCAGCGATCACGGGGAGATGTTGGGCGATCACGGCCTCCTATGGAAGGGGTGCCGGTTCTACGAGGGGGCCGTGCACGTGCCGCTGATCTTCTCGTGGCCCGGCCACTTCCGAGGCGGGGCTGCGGAGTGATGCTCTGGTCGAGCTGGTTGACATCGTGCCCACGCTGCTCGATGCGCTCGATCTGCCTGTATCGCCGCACGTCCAGGGCAGGTCCTTGCTGCCAATCCTCACGGGGTCCTCCGATGCCGGCACCCACCGTTCTTTCGTACGCTGCGAGTACCACGACGCGCTCGACCAGCGGTTCGCCAGCCACGCCAGCATGCTGCGCGATGACCGGTATAAGCTCGTCGTCTATCACGGACAAGCCGCCGGTGAGCTCTACGATCTGCAGGAAGATCCCGAGGAGTTCCGGCAATCTGTGGGATGCACCCACGATGCAGCTGCTCAAGCTCGATCTGATGAAGCAGCTTTTCGACGCGACGATGTTGGCGGTGGACGAGGGTCTGGAGCGCGTCGGGCGGTTCTGACCGTGTGATGGCTGTGAGACATCGACAGCAGCAGCCCCGGCTCGATTCCGAGCCGGGGCTGGCGGAAGTAGCGTCGTTTGGCGGCTAGGCTAATTCACTTGCGAAGCTTGCGGCCGGCCAGCAGAGTGAAGCTGCCGACCACGAACAGTGCTGCGATCACACCCTCGATTACCGTGCCGGTGACCGGCAGGAGTGGTACAGATGCTGTCGTAGGCCCACCCGCACCGGCGGGCGCGATGCCGAAGTCCACGGTCGCAGGGCTCGTGCTGGCGGTCTGGTACTGTGGGTTCGGGGAGGTGGCTACGTATCCCGCCGGCACGGCCAACTCGATGCGCCAGACGGCCTTGTTCTCACCTGCGGGCTGGAGGCCCCACGTGCCGACGCAAGGTCGATCCGGTGCGGGATTGACCTGGACGTCACCCTCGCTGTCCAGCATCGTGAAATCCTGCGGGCTGCACAGATCTTTCTCACCCTCGTTCAGCGCCCTTGTCCCCGCAGACTGCAGGTCGATGACTTTCGTCTCATTCCCTGCTGTCAACATGACGGTGGCTCCTGCGAAGCCCTGTTCGCCCGGATCCCAGACGCCGTTGAGGTTGGTGTCGACGAAGACCAGACCATAGACATGAGTGTCGCTGCCTGCCACGACAGTACCTACGCTTGCCATAATCGCTACGGCTAGAACTGTGAAGAGACTGACTACCCTCAGCATCCTGGACATATCGCCCTCCTATGCTTTCCTCTATGGCCACCAAACGACGCAGCACATCCTGTGACTCTGTCTCCCAAGTCGATCGTAGGCGTTCGATGGTATGCCTGCTGACCCGGGTCAAGACAATCCAACCGTAGCACGCACGCATCATAGAACTCTCAAGAGACTGTCAAACAGGCCTACGACAACAAGACTCACCTGCACGTCGTGGTTACCATGATTGTCGGGGGTAATGTATACTGAGTCGTCAGGCGGAACGTCCGACAGTTTCGGGCCTGTTTACGGCGGACGGGCCGAACGGCTCACAATCGACGGCGAGACCCGTGCCGATCATGGATCTGCATATCGCTGAGGAGGAGATGACATGGAGCAACCGGTTCTGAAGTACGACATTACGAAGGACGATCTCACGCAGTTCCAGGGTAAGGGGCCGGTGTTTGTCACCTTTGGTGAGGTCATGGTGCGCGATACGCCGGCGGACGACGAACGTCCTGAGCGCACGCGCACGGTCCATCTGTCGATGGCAGGCAGTGAATACACCCTGTCTATGGGGCTGGCGCGTTTTGGCATCCCCTCCGGGTTCATCACGCGCGTTCCCGCCAACCCGTATGGTCTCATGGTGCGCAATATCGCGCGTGAGAATGGGCTCAACACCGACCACTTCGTATGGGCAAAGAAGACTGAGCCCATCGGGCGCTTCATCTATGAGATCGGGAGGACGCCGCGGAAGAACACCGGCACGTACCAGCGCATGTTTTCAGCGGCCTCGCGTCTCGATGCGGGGATGGTGAACTGGGAGGCTGCGCTGCAGGACTGTACGCTCTTCCATACCTCGGGCATTAGCTTTGGCCTGGCACCGCACAGCGGCTACACGCACAACTGTCTGCTGGCGGCCTTTGAGGAGGCAATCCTGCACAAGCCCGAAGGGTGCCTGGTAGGGCTGGACTACAATTACCGATCGACGCTCTGGGACGTCGAGCAGGCACGCGCGGTCATGACCCCGATTCTGACCGATCACGTGGACGTGCTGATCACGTCGATCGAGGATATGGCCCTGGTCTATGGCCTGGACTGCGGCCAGTACACGGCCCAGCAGATCGTGGACGGCGATATGGGCGCAATCGACGATGAGGACATTCAGGCCCTGGCCGCCGAGATTCACAAGCGCTTCAACACCAAGGTCGTCGCCATCACGATCCGGTACCCCGATACCTTCGAGCAGCACCGGTGGGAGTCGGCAGCCACCGACGCCAATGGCAACTTCTTCCGCTCGCCGGCGGTCAAACCGATCACGCTGTGGGACCGCCTGGGCGGCGGCGATACGTGGAACGCAGGCTTCTACTACGGGCTGTTGACCGACGGCATTACCGCCTCAGGCCTCGAGAAGGGCGTCCTGGTCGGAGATGCCGCGACGCGGATCAAGCAGACGCTGATGTTTGACCTGCCGATCGTGAACAAGGACGAGGTCCAGGTGCTGATGAAGTCGGACGTACTGGGCGGCGGCAAGAGGACGTCCAGATAAAGAACGTTCAAACGTTTCAACGTGCAAACGTTTGAACGTCAGGCAGACAGATAGGAGACGAAGCTAAGGACCATGAACAAGACCCAAAAGCTCGACCTGATCCGCTCGACGGGCGTGATTGCGATCATGCGCGCGCAGAGTTCGGACCAACTCATCGCTGCCGCCGATGCCATCCGGGCGGGTGGGGTGCGCGTGATCGAGGTGACGATGACGACGCCAGGCGCACTGGGCGTGATCGAGGAGGCGACGGCGCGCTTCGGCGACGAGGTGTTGTTTGGTGCCGGATCGGTGCTGGACACCGAGACGGCACGTGCGGCGATTCTGGCGGGCGCCGGGTTCGTCGTGGCGCCGACGCTGAAGATCGCGGTCGTCGAACTGTGCAACCGGTACAGCATCCCGGTCATGCCGGGGATCTACACGCCGACCGAGGCACTGACGGCCTGGGAGGCGGGTGCCGGCATGGTGAAGCTATTCCCCGCCAGCGTCGGCGGCCCGGATCTGATCAAGGCGATTCGCGCGCCGCTGCCCCAGTTGGAGATCGTACCCGTCGGCGGGGTGGACCTGACGACGGCGGCCGAGTTCATCCGCAAAGGCGCCGCCGCGCTGGGCGTGGGTAGTAGCCTCGTCAACCAGAAGCTGCTGGACACCGGCGACATGGGCGAGCTGACCCGCCGGGCTGTAGCCTTCATCGCCGCGGTGAAGGAGGGACGCGGCGGCTAGGGCTGCCCCGCGTCAATGCGGCGGAGGATCTTCTCCAGGCGTATGGGATCGCGCCCCAGGTGACGGGCGAGGTAGCGGCCCGCACCAATCAGGTAGGCGCGCTGATCGCCGGGATGGTGGGCGACGGTCCTGAGCAAGGTGGTGGGGATCAACTCGTCGGCAGGGATGTCGACGTTGTCGAGGAGGGCGCGCAGGAAGTCAGGTGAGGACGTGATCTCTGCGACCTCTTCGTCGGAGCAGACTTCGATCTGATTCAGGACCATCGGGGGCTGTGGCGGGAAGCCATAGCGATAGCTCGAATCCCCGGTGAAGCAGTAGCCGACCGATGCCACGGAGATTTCCACCGGCACGGCGCGGTTCTCGCGTTGATCGCGGATGATCTCTGTGAACCGGGGATCGCCCGGTGTCACCGTGGCGGCGAGATTGCGCAGGAACGGATCATCCTGCAGCCGGATGTCATAGACCAGGCCGATGAGCTCGGCGGTGTTCTGTTGGATGGGGGCGCGCACAAAGGTGCCGAAGGTGGGCACCTCGGGCGCCGGGATGCGGGAAGCCACGACGAAACCGCGGATGTCCGCGCGAAGCACGTTGCCGATGGCGATAGCCTGGCTTTGAGGGGGCATAGTGACTCCTTGGGCGCTAACGCTGGCCCAGCAGCGCCTTCTGTTTGGCCTTGTCCGATGGTTCGGCGAGCTCGCCCGTCGCCATCAAGAGCTCGCGTTGGATTGCCTGCTCCAGCGCGGCCTTGTCCTGCGTGGTGACCAAGGCCTCTTCGTGGGCCCGGGCCAGGACATAGGGATAGCCGCCTAACACCATGGCCTGGTGGCGCAGCGTGGCCTGGAGTTGGTCCACGACCGCCGCATCCACGGCAACCCAGGCGGGCGCCTCTGCACGCGCGATGGCGGGGCTCTCGGCGGAGCCAAGGTTCACGTAGCAGAACCAGATTTCCTGTCCTTCTTCTGCGTGACGCTGGTTCGTCGGCGTCGGACGCGTGAACCAACCCGTCCTCGCGCCAGGTGCCAGCACGGCTTTCATCAGATCCTCATCTGAGAGCGTTCCCAGTGGGTTGTCGTCGATTTTCACCAGTAATTCCTCAGACGGGAGTTGACCGGCCCAGAGTAGATCGAGCAGTGGTCGCCCCCCAGGTCGGTCCACGTATCCGACCGGCACACCCCCCCCAAGCTGCACCCGTCGCAACGCATTGAGATACGTGCCGCACGCCTGCGCGGACTTCTGGTTGCGGGCTTCGTAGGGCCACAGGAGCGGCCCATCTGACAGACCCACGATCGTGCTTGCACGCATCTCTGCAGGTTCACTTTCGGACCGGTGATGCTCCTGATCCACCAGATCGGCGAGGACGACCATCTCTTTGACCATGCGCTCCATCGCCAGTGTCTCGGCGCCGATCAGATAACCGCGGTCGTCGTAGACGTCGCTCTCCTCGTACCGCAGCCATTCAGATGTCTGTGCACCGGGGGCCTCATGGTTGTACCGAAAGATCAGCGAACCGACCTGGAGCAGATAGTAGAGGATGAGGGCGTGGCGGTCCGGATAGATCTGTGAACCGTCCACGCCAATCAGCACGAGGCCATCGAGGGACACCTCGGGGCAAGGCATCGTGGCACCCACAGGCAGCGGGGAGGTAGGCACCGCACCACGCCATCGGTCCGGTTGGCCGATGAGGGGTTGCACGCGGGCACGCAGTTCGTCGGCATCAGGGGCTTCTGCAAGCCATCGCAGCGCTTGATCCAGTGCGCCCTGCCGCTCAACCCGCTCCGCCGCAGCGCGGCGTCCGAGGGCAGCAATATCCTCGCGTATTCGCTCTATGCGGAGCATGACGCTCTTCCACAAGCCGGCGTGTATAGCATAGGGTGATTATAACGGGGTCGGGACCGGAAAACAACAAACATCAGAGCCGGCATGCATGCATTATCCCAAGTAACACATATGTTCTGCAAGCAAAAGTTGGGATTCCTATTGCGTAGGCCACAGAACCGTAGTATAATGTGGGCGGTAGTGGGGAAAAGTGGGGCGCGATGGATAGCGGGACCCTTGCTTTCCCTGAGGGAGCACCTAATGGTGGGGAATCATTCTCTATGTTCTTGGGCCAGTTCTCCTATACTCTAGACAGCAAAGGCCGGCTTACGATCCCATCGCGCTTCCGGGAAGAGCTGCCGGTCGAAATCGTCGTTACCCGAGGGCTGGATCGCTGCCTTGTAGTATACCCCATTGAGGTGTGGAGGGAAATCTCTCAGAAGGTCACTTCCCTGCCCATCACAGATCCTCGCGGGCGCGCACTGCGCCGAGTTTTCTTTGCCGATGCGGCCGATGCCGAGCTAGACAAACAGGGGCGTGTGTTGATCCCTGACAGACTCCGTGAATACGCTGGATTGGATCTTTCATCTGATGTTGTGATTGTGGGGCTCGATCGCTTTATCGAACTCTGGGACCGGGGCCGTTGGGAGAGCCAGAACAACAATCAGATAGAGATCATGGGCGAAGATCCAGCGTTATGGGAAGACCTGCAGATCTAGACGGCCTTACAGACAGGGCACCACTCCGTCTCGATGGCAGTGGAAGTGCCCCGCATGAAGCCGGCGGGAGCGAGGATCAGCAGCACGAGCACATCCCTGTTCTCGCGAAGCATGTAGTGGAAGGGCTGGCAGTTCGTCCGGCAGGGCGCTACCTCGATGCAACCGTGGGCGGTGGCGGTCACACGGTCGCCATACTCGAGGCAAGTGGCCCTGATGGGCGTGTCCTCGGGCTAGATCGTGACGCAGAAGCCGTAGCGCGTACCCGCGCGCGGCTGACGCCTTTCGGGGACCGCGTTACGATCGTGCATGCATCTTACGTAGATTTGCTCGCCGTGACGCGGCGCGAAGGGTTCTACCCGCTGGATGGGGTGATCTTTGACCTGGGGTTCTCTTCGTTTCAGGTCGAGGATGCACACCGGGGTTTCTCGTTTGGGCTGCCGGGGCCGCTCGACATGCGGTATGATACCGGTTCCGGCGTGACCGCAGCGGAGTTGGTCAACCAGTTGGGCGAAGACGAACTCGTCGAGCTGCTGTTCAGCTATGGTGAGGAGTCGCGGGGGCGCCAGATCGCGCGGGCGATTGTCCGGGCGCGTCCGATTGAGACGACCACCGAGTTAGCCAACGTGGTGGCCCAGGCAGTGGGGGGGCGGCATGGCCCTATCCATCCGGCTACACGCACATTCCAGGCGCTGAGGATCGCCGTGAATGAAGAGCTGTCCGGGATTGAGGCGGCGTTGCCGGATGCAGTTACGGCGCTACGGCCCGCCGGCAGGCTGGCTGTGATTGCCTTCCATTCGCTGGAGGATCGGATTGTTAAGCGCTTCATGCAGCAGGAATCGCGCGACTGCATCTGTCCGCCCGAGTACCCTGTCTGCCAATGTGATCACGTACGGACGCTGCGTCGGATCACCCGTGGTCCTATTGTTCCGTCGGACGACGAAGTGAGAGCGAATCCACGCAGCCGAAGCGCCAAGTTGCGGGTGGCGGAGAAGGTGTGAGATGAGCGTAGTATGGCAGCAGAGCACGCATGGTGTGCCCCGACGAGAGGAGAAGCTCAGCCGCGTGTCGGCCCGGGCGTTTCTGTTGGTCGTGGTGGTAGCGACCCTGTTGGTCAGCGCTTATTTGGCTCTGAGTGCCGCGAACGTGCGGCTGTCCGGTCGAGTGTGGTCGCTGCACAACCAGATGGCCGATGGGCAGCGCGAGATCAGCCGGCTCCAGGTCGAGATCGCGGATGCGAGCTCGATTGCCGTGCTCCAGAAGCGATCTACCGAACTTGGCTTCGTGCCCGCCGGCGCCGTGGATTTCGTAGAGAAAGGATCGCGCTGAGATGCTGCGCGGACCTGAAGCACGCTTGCGGTTGGTCACGGCGCTGTTGGCCTTGGTCGCGCTGATGGTTGTGGGCCGGCTTGTCTGGCTACAGGTCGTGAAGCGTCCAATCTGGGACGCCGAGGTCACGGACCTGGTCGATCGGACCTACTCATTGCCTGCCCCGCCCTCCGGCGTTATCACGGACCGCAATGGGGACCTGCTGGTGGGAAACCTTCCGATCTACGACGTCGGGGCCGAGTATGGCCTGATTACGGACACAGTGGCAGCCGCACAGGTGCTGGCCCCTTTGCTCGGGCAAGATGCAGGCTATCTCCAGACGGTCCTCTCCGGGACGCTTCCAGCGATGCAGGGGTACATCTGGTGGCCGTTGGCGAAGGGCATCGGGGGCGAGGCGGCCCAAGAGCTCGAAAGGCTGAAGTCGGAGCAGTGGTATTGGCTGACCCTGGAGCCGCAATGGCGACGGTACTACCCCGAGGGGGACTTGGCGTGTCACACGCTGGGGTTTGTGAATGCGGATGGCTATGGCTATGGCGTAGAAGCCCTGCAGCAACGTTTCCTACGTCCCCAGCCGGTCGTGCGTGAGGGGCCGGTGGACGCAGCGTCCGCGCCATTCGCTGATGAGCTGGCCCAGGACGACCTACGGGCCTATCCGGGTACGGATCTACGGCTAACGATCGATCGGACGATCCAGGCGTTTGTCGAGGGCGAGCTAGATCGAGCGATCGCGGAATTCGGTGCGTCGGGTGGCACGATCCTGGTGTTGGATCCGCGAAGCGGTGAGATCCTGGCCGTCGCCAGCAGTCCCAGATACGATCCCGCCGCCTACGCCGACTACTCCACCGAAGATGCGTAACGTCTTTGTGGATCCTGCGGTCAGCATCCCGTACGAACCGGGCTCGGTCTTCAAGGTCATCACCGTGGCAGCCGCGTTGGACTCGGGCAGTGTCGGTCAGGACTGGTCGTACTATGACAGTGGGCGGATCGAATATGGCGGTGCCGTGATCCAGAACTGGGACCGGGGAGCGTACGGTCAACAGAACCTCCAGGGCGTGCTGAACCTGTCGCTTAACGTCGGCGTGGCGACTCTATCGACCCAGTATATGGGGGCTGACGTCTTCTATCACTATGTGCGGGAGTTCGGCTTCGGTCAGAAAACGGGGATCGGGCTCGCGGACGAGGTGGCCGGGTTCGTTCACCTTCCCAGCGACTGGGATTGGACCGATAGTACGTTGGCGACGAACCCCTTCGGTCAGGGCATCGCCGTGACGCCGCTGCAGATGGCGACGGCAGTGTCCGCTCTCGCCAATCACGGGACGATGATGGCGCCTCACATCATCGCCGATCGCCGCTATCCAGACGGCCGCGTCATACCCATGAGCAATCGTTCGTTGGGTCAGCCTATATCGCCGGCAACGGCCGATCTGGTGGCTCATATGATGGAGAACTACGTCGCCGACAAGCTCGAGAATGCGCGCGTGCCCGGCTATCGGGTGGCAGGGAAGACCGGCACGGCGCAGATACCGGTCTCGGGCGGGTACGACGCAGCAAACGTGATCACGTCATTTGTGGGGTTTGGGCCTATGCCCAATCCCGAGGTACTTATTTTGGTGAAACTCGATCGACCTCAGAATGACCCGAACCTGAGGTGGGGGACCCAGACGGCGGCGCCGGTCTTTCAGCGGGTGGCGAGTCGCCTTTTCGTACTGCTGGGCATCCCCCCATCCGAGCCGATAGATGCCCAGATAGCAGAGGGGCAATAGGTGCTCCGCTGACATGAGCAGGTTGCGGCGGAGCGGAGGGGCAGAGGCGTGGACCGGCTGACGCTGGGATACTTCGTTGAGGCTTTGAGCGGCTGGCATCTCGATTACCTTGAGGTGCCGGCTATGCCTATTATTGACTCGCGCCAGGCCGAGCCCGGTTCGCTGTTTTTTGCACTTGAGGGTGAGCGAGTTGACGGACACGCTTTCGTTGGGGATGCATTTGCCCGCGGGGCTGTTGCTGCGGTGGTCGCACGCGACGTGCAGGCCGGCGAGTGTGCTTACCTGGACCTGACAGAGGTCGGGGATGAGGAGGCACCCCGCCTTACCCCGACCTCTTCCGGCGCATCTGT
Organism: uncultured Chloroflexia bacterium; assembly: GCA_963775195.1. Lineage (GTDB taxonomy): Bacteria > Chloroflexota > Anaerolineae > B4-G1 > SLSP01 > PWVB01. The sequence continues at coordinate 429,287 of CAVZIC010000005.1, read as the reverse complement.
TCCCCTCCTGATTCGCGTGCCCGATGTATTGGCGGCGCTGCAGCAAGCTGCCCGGTGGTGGCGGTCATACCTTGGCGTGCGTGTCATTGGGATCACGGGTAGTGTGGGCAAAACGACCACGAAGGAGATCGTCGCCAAAGTGCTGGGGCGTCGCTATCGGGTCGTGAAAAGTCAGGGATCCTACAACAACGAGATCGGTCTGCCGCTGACGCTCCTGGGGCTGACGCCGGAGTCCGAACGCGTGGTCCTGGAGATGGGGATGTACGTGCCCGGCGATATCCGATTCCTCTGCGGCATCGCTCATCCGGATGTGGGCATCGTCACCAACGTCGAGCCCGTCCACGCGGAACGGGCCGGCACGATCGAGGCGATCGCACTGGGGAAGAGGGAGCTTGTGGAGGCCCTGCCTCCGGCCCCGGAGGGCATCGCGATTCTCAATTACGACGATGACCGGGTACGTGAGATGGCCAAGCACACACAGGCGCGCTGCTTCTTCTACGGCCTTTCTCCTCAGGCGGATCTCTGGGCAGACGAGGTCGAGGGCCTCGGGATGGATGGTATCCGCGCACGATTACACTTTGGCGGCGAAACGATCGTCCTACAGGTGCCGATGCTGGGACGACATAGCATCTACCCGACCCTGCGGGGTGCTGCAGTGGGGCTGGTCGAGGGGATGACCTGGGATGAGATTATTTCAGGATTGCAGGCGCCAAGTGCACAACTGCGTCTGGTCACTGTGCCGGGGCCCGATGGGTCGCTGATCATCGACGACACCTATAACTCGAGCCCCCCGTCCGCGCTGGCCGCCCTGACGTTGCTCGACGATCTGGCCGATAGCAGCGGTACGGGTCATGCAAAGGCCAAGGCACCGGTGCGGCGGCGAAAGGTCGCCGTGTTGGGGGACATGCTTGAGCTGGGCGATTACGAGCGGGACGGACATCTGGAGGTGGGGTGCCGCGCCGCGGAGATCGTTGCCGAGCTGGTCGTTGTCGGGCCGTCTGCCGAGATGATCGGGGAGGGCGCGGTCAGATGCGGTCTCTCCGCGACGCGTATCCACCGTGCGGAGGACAGTGAGGCAGCGATCGAGGTCGTGCGCTCGTTGTTGTTGCCCGGCGACCTGCTCCTGATCAAGGGATCGCGGGGCGTGAAGATGGAGCGGATTGTAGCCGCCCTGAAGGATGAGAACCGTGCCTGAGACCGTCGTCGTTCTGGGACTTGCCCGCCAGGGCACGGCCCTGATCCGTTTTTTCGTGGAGCAGGGGGCGAACGTCGTGGCGTCGGACAACCGTACCGAAGACCAACTGGCTGAGGCACTGGCCGAGTTGGCGGATCTGGAGGTCACGTATGTGCTGGGGGGACACCCACTATCCCTGTTGGATGGGTGCGACCGGCTCTGCTTGAGCGGCGGCGTGCCGCCGGATCTCCCCTTGGTTCAAGAGGCTCAGCGTCGCGGCATACCCCTCAGTAACGATGCACAGGAGTTCCTGGTCCGTTGCCGCGCACCGGTGATCGGCATCACCGGGTCGGCGGGGAAGACGACGACGACGGCGCTGGTCGGCCGAATTCTCGAGGCTTCGGGCCTCAAGACCTTCGTGGGGGGAAACATCGGCAACCCGCTGATCAATGAGTTGCCCGACGTTGAGGCAACGGACCGCGTGGTGATGGAGCTGAGCAGCTTCCAGTTGGAGCTCATGCATGCGAGCCCGCACGTGGCCGGTGTGTTGAACATCACGCCGAATCACCTTGATCGGCACAAGACTATGGCGGCTTATATCGCGGCGAAGCGGCACATCGTTGCGGACCAGGGTCCCGATGACATCGCTGTGCTGGGGCTGGACGACGCAAACGCGCGCGCTCTGAGTTCGGCTACCCCTGCCCACGTGCGGTATTTCAGCGGATGCGAGGCTCCGCCTTCTCCGATTTCGGGGGACGGCGCGGGATGGGAGGGTGCGTTTCTGCGTGGCGACCAGTTGGTCCTTCGCACGGGGTCGGGTGAAGTTCCCGTCGTCTCGCGCGATTCGATCAGGCTGAGAGGCTATCACAACGTGATGAACGTGCTGGCGGCAATTGTGCTGGCCGATGCGGGCGGCGCCACGCCGGAGGGAATGCGCGACGCGATCGCCGCATTCGGGGGCGTGCCGCACCGCCTGGAGGAGGTTCGCTCGGTCAATGGAGTGTTGTGGGTCAACGACTCGATTGCGACCGCACCGGAGCGCGTCATTGCTGCGCTGAGCGCCTTTGATGAGCCTTTGGTGCTTCTTGCCGGAGGTCGTGACAAGGACCTGCCGTGGGAGCGGTTCGCGGCGCGCGTAATCGATCGCGTCCGGGTGCTGATTCTCTTTGGCGAAGCCGCACCGTTGATCCGTGCCAAGGTTACCGAGGCGCTTGGCCGTCCGGCAGCGCAGGCTCCAGCCCTTGAAGAGATCGTGATGGCCGGCAACCTGCAGGGCGCCGTCGAACTCGCCGCCGCGCGCGCGCGGCCCGGCGACGTGGTGCTCCTTTCCCCTGGGGGGACGAGCTTTGACGCGTTTCGCGACTTTGCACAGCGAGGCGCCCGGTTCCGTGAACTGGTGGGTAACCTTGCTGCCTGAGCCCTGTCGACATCAAGTCCGAGCGACGTGGCCCCCGGCGTGCATAGGCCCGGACCGCGGGCCGGGCTTGCGGAGCTTTCACGAAAGGGAGGGCGATGCCAAAGCATAAGGTCACAAGCTATACAGTCGATGGTGTGTTGTTGGCCGTCGTCATCTTGCTGCTTCTCTACGGGCTTCTGGCACTGTACAGCGCAACGTTCTACATCGGTGGGAGTTTCTGGAAGCGCCAGCTTGTCTGGATCGGCGTCGGCATCGTCACTGCAGTGATGCTGTATCGCATCCCGTATCCCATATGGCAGAAGGTCGCGCCGTTCTTGATGCTGGCTAACCTGCTCATGCTCTTGTTGACCGACCTGTTTGCCAAGCCGGTTTTTGGTGCTTCGCGGGGACTGATTGATCTTTCACAGCCGACGACGCAGGTAGGCAGTCTCTTCGGCTTGGGTAGCTCCATCCAGCCCGGCGTGCTGGCCCGGCTGGTCGCCGTCCTGTACATCGCGGCGTGGCTCGCCTCCAAGGGCGAGCAGCTCAACCAGGTGAAATACGGGCTGATCCCCTTTGGTATGATTGTGGGGTTGGTGGGGGGGCTGGTGATCCTGCAGCCGGACTTGAGCACAGCCCTGCTCATCATCGTCACCGCCGTCGCCATGTTCTTCTTCGCCGGTGGCGATCCCATCCAGATCTTTGTGTCGGTGCTGACCGGAGGCGCCACCTTTGGCCTCCTGGCCTGGAACATGCATCATGCGCGGGGACGCCTGGAGGCCTATTTGGCCTCCCTGAGCAATCCGGATCTTATGCCCTACCACGTGCGTCGGTCGGTCCAGGCCATCGCAGAGGGTGGCATCTTCGGGGTGGGACTGGGCGGGGGGCAACTGAAGTTCGGGTACCTGCCCTTTCCACACACCGACAGCATCTTTGCAGTCGTAGGTGAAGAGGCCGGATTGGTGGGGTGTCTGGCCATCATCCTGCTTTTCATCCTCCTGGCGTATAGGGGCTATCGGGTCACGCTGGGAACACCGGATCCCTTTGGTTCCTTGGTTGCCTTCGGGGTCACGACGATGATTCTGACCGAGGCGCTGCTCAACATCCTGGTGATGATCGGGTTGTTTCCGCCCACCGGGACGGCCCTCCCCTTCTTCAGCTATGGCGGCACTGAGATGTTGATGGCTCTGGCGGGGATCGGGCTGTTGTTAGGTATTTCGCGGGGAAAGCCCAAGGGAGATTGGGATGCGGTTCTGGATGGTTGGTGGCGGGACGGGTGGACACGTCTATCCGGCTCTCGCCATAGCACAGGCTCTGCCCGATATCGCGCCTGACGCTGAGGTGACCTGGATCGGGACGCTCGACGGTATGGAGGGCGACCTGATCCGTAGGGAGGGCATCCGTTTTGTGGGGATACCTGGGGGAGGTCTACACGGTGTCGCTCTGCTCAACGCAATTCGCAATGGCTATGACCTGGTGCGGGCGATTTTCGTCGCCCGCCGGATGGTCAAGGCCGAGCGTCCGGCAGCTGTGTTAACCACGGGGGGATTCGTGAGCGGACCTGTGGCCATGGCGACGCGCCTGGAAGGCGTGCCGATGCTGGTCTACGTGCCGGACATCGAGCCCGCGCAATCGGTGAAGGTCATTTCCCGGCTGGCGGCACAGGTTGCCGTGACCGTGCCGGATTCCTGCGCCTATTTTCCCGACGGGAAGGCGGTCGTCACGGGGTACCCGCTGGGCGAGCGCATTATGCGATGGACGCGTCCTGGGGTGCAGGCGGTCGACGAGGCGCGTGACGCCTTGGGATTGGCACCGGTGGTCGACGATGAAGGGCGCAGGCCCGTGCTTCTGGTCTTCGGTGGCAGCCGGGGTGCGAGGTCGATCAATCGTGCACTCCTCGGCAACCTGGAGGCTTTGACGGCTTTGGCAGACGTCGTGCACGTGAGCGGCACACTGGATTGGCCGGAGATCGAGGCGGCCCGCCAAGGCTTGCCTGACGAAGTTCTCGCCCGGTATCACGCGTTTCCTTATCTCCATACGAGGATGGGCGCCGCGATGAGGGCGGCCGACCTGGTCATCTGCCGATCGGGAGCGAGTGTGCTTGGCGAATTCCCGCACTTTGGCCTTCCTGCCATCCTCGTGCCCTACCCGCACGCGTGGCGCTATCAGCGCGTCAATGCGGGGTGGTTGGCGGATCGCGGCGCCGCAGTCATCGTCGAGGATGCAGAGCTATCTGACGCTATTGTTCCTACCGTCCGGGATCTTTTCTCGGACTGGTCGACGGGTGCCGAATCGGGACGGCTGCACGCGATGGCCGAAGCCGCGCGCGGGCTCGCGCGACCGGACGCCGCCGCGCGTGCGGCACAGTTGCTCGTCACGTTGGGCCAGGACCGTCAGAACATACAAGGACAAGGATGAGTCTATGGTACCTCTAGAGACCTGGTTTCTCGGTCTGGTCCTTCTCTTCGGTATCATTGGTGCGCTGAGGGGATGGGCAAAGGAGCTACTGGTCAGTTTTAGTGTGATCCTGGCCCGATTCATCGAGTATGTCATCCTGGTCTACGTGCCGGTGCTCAGCACCGCGCTGCAATCCCTGGAGCAGTCGGATCCGAAGACCTGGTTCTACGTGCGGATGATGATCTTCGGCATTTTGGTCGCCTTCGGCTATGCGACAACCGTGATCTCGGCCAGGTTGGGCGCTCGTGCGCGCAAGGAGAAGCTGCAGGACACCCTGCTGGGTCTGTTCCTGGGGGCGATCAACGGTTTTCTGGTGGTCGGCATGGTGTGGGGATTTCTGAATGAGCTGGGCTACGCGATCTGGGGGATCACGGGACCTCAGTCCGCCTCTGCACTGAACCTGCTCAAGTACCTGCCCACCCAGTGGTTGCAGGGGCCGTCGCTGTTCGTCGCGGTCGCGGTGTCGTTTGCGTTTGTTCTTATCGTTTTCGTGTGAGTGATCTGTGCAGCGTAACGTACGAGCTATTGATAGTCTGAGCAGCGACTGGCTGCGGGACGTCCACGAGATCCACATCGTGGGCATCGGGGGTGCCGGCATGTCGGCCATCGCCCGGGTGCTCCATGGATGGGGACTGCGTGTTCACGGCTCCGACCGGCGGGCCTCGCCGGTCACGCTAGCCCTGCAGGCCGAGGGTATTGGCGTGATGATCGGACATACCGCAGGGGACATCGGTTCGGCGGACCTCGTGCTTGCGTCTTCTGCAATCACCGATGATAACGTCGAGCTCGTGGCGGCACGCCAGCATGGAATCCGCGTGATGCGACGCCCTGAGTTTCTCACGGATCTGACTGCCGGATATGACGTGATCGCGGTTGCAGGGACACACGGCAAGACAACTGTGACAGGGATGATCGCGCTGACGTTGCGCGAGGCGGGACTCGATCCCACCTACGTCGTGGGAGGCGTTCAGGCCAATCTCGGGACGAACGCTCACGCGGGCAAGGGCCGGCACTTTGTGATCGAGGCAGATGAGTATCGCCAGACTTTTCTCGCACTGAACCCGACCATAGCCGTGGTCACGAATGTCGAATTCGACCACCCGGACTGCTTCACCGATCTTGGCCACGTACGCCTGGCCTTCGGGGAGTTCGTCGGAGCCATCGTTCGGGGTGGGTTGCTGGTGGCCTGTGGCGATGATGAGATCGCGAGGGCGGTCGCGGCATCGCACCACGCCAACGGTGGGCGTGTCGTGATGTACGGCCTTGATCCTGCCGCGGAACTGGATTGGCGGGCAACCCATCTCCACGCGAATGAGCGCGGCGGCGTCAGCTTTGAGGTTGAGCACAGTGGGGTGATTTTCCCGGTGGATGGGGCTCCGACCGAGATCGCCCTGCAGCTTGCGGGCACGTTCAACGTTCTCAATGCCCTGGCCACGTTGGCCGTCGCAGTGGAAGCCGGGGTGAGTTGGGGGGTGACCCGCAGATCGTTGGAGGCCTTTGAGGGCACGGCCCGGCGCTTCGAGGTGCTGGGTGAAGTGGCCCACATAACGGTCATCGACGACTATGCGCATCATCCAACGCAAATCCGCGGGAACCTGCAGGCTGCGCGCGGAAAGTACGGGGCGCGAAGGCTGGTCGCCGTGTGGGAGCCGCATACGTTCAGTCGTGTACGAGCACTCTACGACGAGTTCATGGGTGCCTTCCACGATGCGGATCAGGTCGTCGTGATGCCGATCTATGCGGCGCGCGAGGTCGACGATGGGTCGCTTGCGACCCATGATCTGGTGCGAGATCTCAATCACCCTGTAGTCTGGGGAGCCGATTCCCTGGATGAGGTCGTGGCACATCTGGCGGAGATCGTGCGTCCGGGTGACGTTGTGCTGCTGATGGGGGCCGGGAACGAGTACATCGTCGGGGAGCGGCTGATCGCGGCGCTGCAGAAGGGGAACGACTGAAGTCGTTACTACGAGCCCTGGTTTGTAGTAACCGATGCAATCGGTTCCGGAATGAGACATGGTGACACGATTGAGTGAACAGGACAAGGTGGCCATAGGTGCCGTTGCAGAGGCATTGGGCGACGTCGCCGAGCCCAAGGCATCGCTGGCTCGCTATTCCTGGGTCGGTGTTGGCGGCCCGGCGGATCTCCTGGTCATAGCCGAGAGACGGGAGATATTGGTCAAGGCAGTGCGATTGGCCGAGGCGTATGGGATTCCGTGGCGTGTCTACGGCGGTCTGACGAATATCCTGCTGCCCGACGCCGGGTTGCGTGGTGTTGTGATCTTGAATCGCTGTCGTGAGGTCGCCTACAGGGAGGGGCACCGGCTCTCGACCGACGCAGGCGTTGTGGTCGTGAAACTCGTGCGGGACCTGGTGGCCCGTGGGTGGGGCGGTCTCACGTGGGCTGTAGGGCTGCCGGGGACGATGGGCGGCGCGGTGGTCAATAACGCCGGGGCTTTTGGCGGGGAGATCGCGAGTGTCCTGGTTACGGCGGACGTCATGGGATCGGATGGGTCGGTGAAGAAGGTCCCGGTGGATTGGTTTGGATTTCGTTACAGATGCAGCAAGCTCAAGGGAGCCGGGCAGCAGTGGCTGGTGCTCGGGGCGGAGTTCCAGCTCCGCCCGGCCGATCCGGCGAGGTTGGCAGACAAGGCTGCCGAGTACACGGAGCGCCGCCAGCGCACGCAGCCTCCCGGACGGACGCTGGGCTCGACGTTCAAGAACCCATCGGGCGACTATGCCGGACGCCTGATCGAGGCTGCGGGGCTCAAAGGCGCGCGTTGTGGGGGCATCGTGGTCTCGGACTATCACGCGAATTTCTTTATCAACACAGGTCAGGGGACGGCAGCAGACTTCAAGGCGTTGGTCGAGAGAGTGCAGGCCGAGGTGCAGGAGCAGTTCGGCGTGCTGCTGGAACCGGAAATCGAGATTATGGAGCAGGGCGTTTGAACGCCACGTCCTCTGCACGTTCTATCATGCTCACGCCGAAACGAGCGAACGTTCAAACGCGGAAAGTTGGGTAGGGTTACTATGGCGAAACTTAGGGTGGCCGTCATCTTCGGTGGGCGGTCGGGTGAACACGAAGTCAGTCTGGCGTCGGCGCGGTCGGTGATGAACGCGCTCAACCCCGACAAGTACGACGTGATCCCGGTGGGGATCACGCGCGAGGGTGCATGGATTGTCGGCCGCAATCCTATGGCAGCGTTGCTGGAGGAGGACTTCTCCGGTACGCGACCGGCAGCGATCTTCGCCGATCCCTCGAAGCCGGGGCTATGGGCGCCAAATGAGACGGTGGCGTCGCAGATGCCTTCGTCGGGCGGCGAGAGCCCGGAGATGGCGCCTGCAGGAGAGGGCGTGGGCAGATTAGCATCACTCTCTCAGGTCGACGTGATCTTCCCCGTCCTGCACGGGACCTTCGGTGAGGATGGCACAGTTCAGGGGTTGCTGGAGCTCTCGGGCGTGCCTTACGTGGGCGCCGGTGTTTTATGCTCGGCACTGGCAATGGACAAGATCACGTTCAAGGATGTGATGAAGGCACAGGGCATCCCCATCACTGACTATGTGTGGATGTCGAGGCGGGAGTGGTTGGCGGACCCTGAGGCGCTCATGGACGAGATCGAGACCCATCTGGGCTATCCCGTCTTCACTAAGCCTGCTAATCTCGGCTCCAGTGTCGGCATCTCGAAGTGCAGGAATCGTGAGGAACTGCAGCGTGGCATCAACGATGCGTCTCGTTACGATCGGCGCATCCTGGTGGAGTGGGCGGTGCCGGCGGCACGGGAGATCGAGGTGAGCGTTCTCGGTAATGAGGATCCCAGCGCATCGCTGCCGGGGGAGGTGATACCCAGTCGCGAGTTCTATGATTACGCATCAAAGTATCTGGACGAGGGAGAGAACGCTTCCAAGCTGCTGATCCCGGCGCCGCTTGAGCCGGAAACCCGGACGTTGATCCAGGATCTGGCGGTGCGCACGTTCAAAGCGATCGATGGGGCAGGTATGGCGCGCGTGGACTTCCTGCTCAGTGGCGAGACCGGCGACGTCTACCTTAACGAGGTCAACACGATCCCGGGGTTCACGCCGATCAGTATGTATCCAAAGCTGTGGGAAGCCTCAGGTGTTCCGTATAGCAAGCTTCTGGACTGGCTGATCGATCTGGCCTTGGACCGTCATCAGGAGAACGAACGATCTGAGCGAGTGTTTAGGCCGTAAGCGCTAGAACGTCTGAAGGATGGCGCGTTGTCACGTTCTACCTATAGCGCGCTCGGGGTGGGGCGCCGGTGCCTGAACGTGGAAACGTTTCCAAGTGCGAACGGGTCAACGCGGGCTGTACCATCGACAACGGGAGGAGGGATTCTATGAAGCGAGCCGGGAGATCGGGGCGAACGCAGGCATACGGGCAAACGCAGGCGTTAGGACGAACCCAGGCGTTTGTGAAGAAGCAACGATACTACCGCACGGCCGCGCTTCTGGGGCCAAAGGAGCAGTTTGTGGCGTATCGCGCTGAGTCCCATCCGATCAGGATACCGTTGAAGGCGGTTCTGGTGCTGGCGGCGATCGTCGGCCTAGGGCTTTGGGTTGCCCTTGGCAACGCGTGGTACCTGCTGTGGGATGACCTTAGTGTGACGGGAATCTACTCGCCCGATATGAAACAGCAGGTGAAGCTGGTCTCGGACCTCCTGGGTTGGCACCGGTTCATGCTGCATCCCGCCGAGGCCGAGGCAGCCATTGCGACGGCGATGCCTCAGTTGGTCGACGTCAAGGTCACCTGCGGTCTCTTTCCAACGAAGTGCCAAATCGCGCTTGCGGAGCGGATCCCGGCCTTGGTTTGGGAGGAGGGGAGCACCAAGTATTGGGTCGATCGGGAGGGCAATTTCTTCCCGGCGCAAGGTGAGCGTCCGGACCTCCCCGTGCTCCGTGGCATCCGGCCGATCGAAGGGGGTGCACACTCGATCGATTCGATCCAGCAGGGGGTGGCGGCGCTGAGTGTGCTGGGTGTTCCGGCGGACCAACTCGAGTACGCCCCCGATCACGGGCTGATCTGGACGGATCCTGCGGGTCGGCGAGTTGCGTTTGGAGTGGGCCCGGATATGGCTCCGCGCTGGCAGATGTACCAGGTACTTCTGGATGATTTCGCCGCCAACGGGATCTCCCCACAAGTTGTAGATGTGCGTTTCTCTGGCGGGGCTACCTATTCTCTTGAACGCTCGTGGTAGAGGGGGGTGATACGTGGAAAGATCTGTAGTTGGCATTGATGTCGGTACCCATCGCATCCTGGTGTTGGTCGGGGAGATTGATCCAGCCGGAAGCGGGGGACACGATGGGGGCCACGCCGAGGCGGTGCGCATCGTCGGTGTGGGGCGCGTCCCTGCAAGGGGCATCAAGAAGGGCGTGGTGGTCAACGTGGCGCAGGCTACCGCCGCGATCGCCGAAGCGGTGGAGCAAGCCGAGCAAAGCAGCGGCTACCAAATCGAGCGGGGATTCGTCGGTGTAACCGGGGCGCATATTACGTCTCGGAACAGCACCGGCGTGGTGGGCGTGACCAGACGGGATCGCGGGATTGCTCCGGACGACATCGACCGGGTGCTGGAGGCTGCAGGGGCGATTGTGCTCCCTCAGAACCAGGAGTTGGTGCACATTCTGCCGCGCACCTACACGGTTGATGGACAGGAGGGGGTCCGCAATCCGCTTGGAATGCACGGCTTCCGGCTCGAGGTTGAGGCGCACGTGGTCATGGGGTCGAGCACAGCCCTGCAGAACCTGCGCAAGTGTGTCCAAGGCGCCGGCATCCAGATCAGTGAGATGGTGATGGCCAGCTTGGCGGCGGGAAGCTCGGTGCTGACCGACAGCGAGAAGGAGATGGGGGTGGTCCTCGTGGATATTGGCGAGGGGACCGTCGACATCGCCATCTTTATTGAGGGCACGGTCTGGCACACGAAGTCGCTTCCGCTCGGGGGGGAGTACGTGACGAACGACATCGCCATTGGTCTGCGCCTGCCCTCACAGGTGGCGGAGGCCGTGAAGCTGAGCCACGGGCATGCGGTCTCCAACCAGGTGGCGGAGGACGAGAGGTTCGCGGTCTCGCCCTATGGGGAGGGAAACCCGGTGCCCATCCCGCGCTGGAAGCTGGCAGAGATCATCCAGGCGCGGTGTGAGGAGATCCTCGAGAACGTGCAACAGGAGATCAAGCGATCCGGTTATGACGGTCTACTGCCTGCCGGGCTGGTTCTGTGTGGGGGGACGGCGCAGCTCCCGGGGTTGCGGGACCTCGCGCGATCGATCTTTGAGCTACCGGTACAGATCGGGATCCCCAAGGGGATCTCCGGGTTGACCGATAAGGTGAGCGGACCCGACGCTGCCGTCGCAGTCGGGCTTGTGAAATGGACACCCACGTGGGAAGAGGGAGGTGGATGGCGCACAGTGAGAACTCCATGGGTCAAGCGAGCGGCGGGTTGGCTGCGTAACCTGCTTCCGTGACGGAGAGCGCTGGAACGTGTGGCTGTTTGAACGTCGAAACGCGAGAGCGTCGGGACATTGGTAAGCCTTAGGGTGCGCAGAAGGATGGTGGCATATGGGATCACGATCGAGTAGCGGTGGATTATCGATGGGATCGAACGACTCCCGAAGGTCGGGCGACTTGAGCAAGTCGGGCGACTTCAGCAAGTCGGGCGACTTCGGAAGGTCGGGCGATGGCAAAGGTTTGAAGGCATCATCATTGAGAGGCGGAAAGCCAGGCCTGTGGGTACCACAGGCGAAACAAGGAGGATCTGAAATGGCCGGTCTAGCCGAGAATTTCGCACAGATTAGGGTCGTCGGGTGCGGTGGGGGTGGCAGCAACGCCGTCAATCGCATGATTGAGGAGGGGCTTCAGGGGGTGGAGTTCATCGCGGTGAACACCGATGCCCAGGCTCTGATGCTCTCCCAGGCACCGAAGTGCCTGCGCATCGGCGATTCGGTCACCCGGGGCTTGGGCGCCGGCGGCAATCCTGAGGAAGGTCGCAAGGCAGCCGAGGAATCTCAGGACGAAATCCGCGAGGTGCTTCAGGGCTCGGATATGATCTTCGTCACCGCCGGGATGGGGGGCGGGACAGGTACCGGCGCAGCTCCTGTGATTGGCCGGATCGCCAAGGAAGAGATCAAGGCCCTGACGATCGGCGTCGTGACGCGTCCCTTCACGTTCGAGGGTGCCAAGCGAAACCGGGTGGCAGGGGACGGGATTGAAGCCCTGAAGCAGGTTGTGGACACGCTGATCGTGATCCCTAACGACCGTCTCCTTGAGATCACCGAGAAGCGGGTCAGCCTCACGGACGCCTTCCGCGTGGCAGATGACGTGCTGCGCCAGGGCATTCAGGGGATCACCGAAGTGATCACCGTTCCGGGCCTCATCAACCTGGACTTCGCGGACGTCAGGTCGATTATGCTCGAGGGTGGCGCCGCCCTGATGGCCGTCGGTCGGGCGACGGGTGAGAAGCGCGCGATTGAGGCGGTACAGCAGGCGATTTCCAGCCGTCTTCTGGACATCACGATCGACGGTGCGCGCGGCATCCTCTTCAACATCACGGGTGGCCCGAGCATGACGCTGTTTGAGGTCAACGAGGCCGCTTCGATCATCCGTGAGACGGCGCACCCTGACGTCAACCTGATCTTCGGTGCCGTGATCGACGATAACATGGGCGAGGACGTCAGCATCACGGTCATTGCGACCGGGTTCGATAACGACGGCGAGCCCGAGATCGCTCATGCGGCAGCCACGCCTCGGACGACAGGTACGCCCGTACAACATCGCGCCGAGCCCAGCGATCTGTTCAGCACCCAGGTAGCAGATCGCGATAATATAGAGATTCCGGCTTTCCTGCGCCGACGCGGCTAGTCCGATCGCTCCATCGCCTCCCTGGGCGCTCAAGTCCAGGGAGGCGATTTTGCTTGCCTCACACCCGCAGCGCTAGTGAAGGACCGCCTCTTGCGCAAGGGCTGTCCCGGCCAGGGCAATCGCACTCTTCCGGGAAGCTGAGAAGCGCTTTACGATATAGGAGCGCTCGCGATCCCAGGAAGCACTGCCGCTGGAGGGCGCTATGCAGCTTCCCGGAAGGTTCTCTCGCGTCCAGACACAATAGCCCTACTGTCCCCGCGCAAACCAGAAAGCATGGTATAATGTCTATGCAATGAAGTAAGGAGCTGCTATGATCGAGATGGCGGGCTTGACCAAGCAGTTTAGGGACCTGGTTGCCGTGGCGGGTATCACACTCACGGTGGAGTCGGGGCAGGTCCTGGCTCTCCTGGGGCCTAACGGCGCAGGCAAAACGACGACCGTGCGTATGCTTGCCTCGATCCTCAAGCCTACACATGGGTGGGCGCGGGTGGCAGGCTACGACGTGGTCTCGCAGGGCCAGGAAGTACGTCGACGCGTAGGTCTGCTGACTGAGGCGCCGGGTCTCTACTCAAAGATGACCGGTCGCGAGTACCTCGACTTCTTCGGTCAACTGTACGAGATGCCCACACGGCTCCGCGCCGCGAGGATCAAAAGCCTCACCGACCAGTTCCACATCGGCTCCGAGCTGCTGCGACATCTGGGTGAGTATTCGAAGGGAATGCAGCAGAAGATCGCCCTTGTCAGAGCCTTGCTCCACGATCCTGCTGTTCTGCTGTTGGATGAGCCTACCTCAGGGATGGACCCAGAGAATGCCAGTCTCGTCCACTCCGCTATCCTGGGGCTCCGCAGTGCAGCGGAGCATACGATCATCCTTTGCACCCACAATCTGTCGGAGGTCGAGGCGCTCAGCGACCGCATTGCCATCGTTCAACATGGCCGCCTCATCGCGCAAGGCACCGCATCCGAGTTGAAGGCTCACGTGCTGGGTCCGCCGCTGATGGAGCTGCGCCTGGCCACGCGACACGCGCCCGCTATGGATGACGGTATCCACGCTCTGGTGCAGCACTATGGGAACGTCGAGGCGAGGGGTGACGGGTGGATACGTTACCGGGCGCCGGATCCCGCGGTGGCAAACCCACGCCTGCTCAAGGCGCTGACCGAGGCCGACATCCCCGTGCTTACGCTTAGTGAGGTGCCTCGGAGCCTGGAGAGTGCATACCTCCAGGCCATCGCAGAGGGGACGGCCTCTCACAAGGAAGCTCAACCAGGGGGTGCGGAGAGTTCGGTCCTCGATCCACCTGGATTTCACCGCGCGGGAGGTGACAGTGTCACGGGCTAATTCCGCTGAACAGCCCGACCGGCTGAGCGCTGCTCTCGGACGGGCTCAAACCGATCTGCGAGCGGCGTTGATCGTGACGCGGCGAGAGGTCAACGATGCCCTGCGGGACTGGCGGATGATGTTGCCCATTGCCCTCCTGGTCCTGGTTTTCCCCCTGCTGGCCAATCTCATCGCGGACACCGGCCTTCGTTTCGTCGGGCAGTATGGTGCGAGCATCTCCATCGACCATCTGTTCCCCATGCTGACGCTGGTGGTGGGGTTCGTCCCGGCGACCTTCTCGTTGATGATTGCCCTGGAGACTTTTGTGGGTGAGAAGGAGCGCGGCAGTCTGGAGCCGCTGCTCGCCACACCACTCACCGATTTCCAGCTCTATCTGGGAAAGTTCATCGCTTCGACGATCCTTCCCGTGTTGGCCAGCTTCCTTGGAATCGCGGTCTATACGGCGCTGCTGGGCGTAACCGCACACTGGTGGACGCCTCTGTCGCTGCTCCTGTTGGCCATGGTGCTCTCAGTCCTGATGTCGATCGTGATGGTGGCAGTCGCCGTCATCGTGTCCAGCCAGTCGGCGAGCGTCAGGGGTTCCAATCTGGTGGCGGGCTTTATCATCGTGCCGATGACACTGCTGCTCGAGGTCGAGGCGGCCCTGCTTCTGTACGGCCAGTACCGCGCGCTGTGGTTGATGACGTTAGCGCTGCTCGTCGTGTCCATCATATTGGTGCGGCTTGGTGTGAGGATCTTCAACCGCGAGAACCTGCTGGGGCGTGGGCTGGATCGCGTCAACCTTGTGGGAGCGTGGCGCGTCTTCCGCCAAGCCCTGTTCTCCGGTGAGGGCCCGGTCGGCTTCTACCGTTCGGAGCTGCCACGGATCTTCCGGGGTCTGCGTGCCGAACTCGTCGTTACGGGGCTGGTTATGTTCGTGGGCGGTCTGAGTGTGGGGCTATGGGGAAAGCGGAACTTCCCGCTCCCTCTCGGCGCGCTGGGCCTGGGCAACATCCCTGACCCCGCGGCGATGAACAGCCTCGTCGCTCAGAGCGGGTTGCTGCCCTCGTTCTCGGTCGGCGCCGTGCTCTGGAACAACGCACGCTCGCTCTTGGTCGCGGCGGGGGCGGGATTATTCTCGCTGGGGACGCTTGCACTGCTGCTGCTCATGGCCCCGATTGCCATCATCGCGTACGTTGCGCTCCAGATTGGCCAGGTGGGGCTGAACCCGTGGGTTTTCGTGGCAGTTGCCGTGCTGCCGCACGGTGTCTTCGAGCTTCCCGCTGCTATCCTCGCGACTGCTCAGGCGATGCGCATCGGTGATGTGATCCTCAGGCCGCCATCACGTGGCGGGGGTGCCTACGGCATTGTGCGCGAGATCGCTCATTTCCTGAAGCTCTTCCTCCTGGTCGTCCTGCCGCTGCTCGCCATCGCTGCGCTGGTCGAGGTCAACGTCACCCCGCGGTTGCTGGCGTGGTACCTGTCCCACGCCGGATAGCCGGCGTGATCCGAGCCCAAGCACTGCGGTCACCTGCTCCACCACGAAGTCGATCTCGTCCTGCGTGATCACGAGCGGCGGGGCGAACCGGATCACCGTGTCGTGCGTGTCTTTGGTCAGGATGCCGCGTTCCTTAAGTCGCTGGACGAAGGGCCGCGCCGAACCGGCTTCGGGCGTGAGCTCTACCCCGATGAGCAGGCCCTTGCCGCGGATCTCCTGAACGTAGGGGCTGTTGAGCTCCATCAGCGCACGACGGAAGTACGCCCCGAGCTCCCTGGCCTTGCGCGGAAGCTCTTCCTCGACGATCACCTTGATCGACTCTCGCGCGACCGCACAGGCGAGAGGGTTGCCCCCAAATGTGGAGCCGTGGCTGCCAGGCTGGAAGAGTCCCATCACTTCGTGCGAGCCGACGACCGCCGAGACCGGCATCATCCCCCCCGAGAGTGCTTTGCCCAGCGTCATCAGGTCCGGCGTCACGTCCTCCCAGTCGCAGGCGAAGAGCTGTCCGCAGCGTCCCAGACCCGTCTGGATCTCATCGGCGACCATCAGCACGTTGTTGTGGGTGCAGATCTCCCGGACCTCCTTCAGGTAGCCGTCGGGAGGCACGATCACGCCGGCCTCGCCTTGGATCGGCTCGACGAGGAAAGCCGCCGTGCGGGGGGTGATGGCGTCGGCGAGGGCGCCGGCGTCCCCAAAGGGGACCGTCTTGAACCCGGGTAGAAACGGACCGAACCCGTCGCGGTAGGAGGGTTCGGTCGAGAAAGAGAGCACGCCAATGGTGCGCCCGTGGAAATTGTCTTGGCAGGCGATGATCTCCGCCTGTTCGTCCGGGATGCCCTTGGCCCGATAGCCCCAGAGTCGTGCGGCCTTCACCGCGGTCTCCACGGCCTCTGCGCCGGAGTTCATCGGCAGCATCAGGTCCTGGCCCGTCAGTTCGCAGAGCTCCTGCGCCAGCAGGGGCGCCTGGTCGTTGCGGAAGGCGCGTGAGGTGAGGGTCAGGCGCCCGGCTTGCTCGATGAGCGCACGCACAATGCGCGGATGGCGGTGGCCCTGGTTCAGCGCCGAGTAAGCGCTCAGGCAATCCAGGTAGCGCTTGCCCTCCACGTCCCAGACCCAGACGCCCTCGCCGCGTTGCAGCACGACGTCGAGCGGATGGTAGTTGTGCGTGTTATACGTGTCCTCAAGCCGGATGTAGTCCTCGGTCTCCATACCTGCCTCCCGCCCATCCGAAATGTTCTACCACCGTAGCACAGGGGGGCTGCGCCCTCAAGTGATGCTCGTCCCCGGCTACCCGTGCGAACGACACGGGGACGGCGTTGGAACGTTGGAACGTTTGAACGTGCAAACGTTCTCACGTCATGTTGTATCCCCCGTCGACGACGAGGCATTCGCCCAGGACGAAGGAGGCGTCATCAGATGCCAGGAAGCGGATGGCGCGGGCGATCTCTTCGGGTTCGGCGAGACGGCCCAGCGTGACCATCCCGTGGATTGCCTTCACGTATTCCGGGTTGGTGATGCGCAGGGCTTTGGACAGCCCCGTTTCGGTGGGGCCCGGGCAGACGCAGTTGACGCGGATATTGTGTTCCGCCATCGCCGCCGCCAGCGAGCGGGTCATCGAGACGATTCCTGCCTTGGCGACGCCGTAGAGTACCGAACCGGGCCAGGGGTGCACCCCTGCGATCGATGAGATGTTCACGATCCGGCCGTAGTGTTGATCGATCATATGGGGCAGCGTGGCCCGACAGAAGCGAAGTGCCGCCATCAGGTTGATGTCGAGCAGCTTGAGCCAAAACGCTTCGTCGGACTCCAGGAAGGGTGTGGGCTGGTTCCAGCCGACGTTGTTGACCAGCACGTCGATGCGCTTGAAGTCCGCAACGATCTGCTCGACCGTATCCGTGACCTGCTGCCCATCCGTCACGTCCATCACAATCGCGGCAGCCTTGCCACCGCTGCCGATGATCTCTGCTACCGCGGTCTCTGCCTCTGTGACCAGCTTGTCGAGAATGATGACGTTTCCACCTGCGTCGGCGAAGAGCTTAGCGGTAGCCTTGCCGATGCCCTGTGCTGCCCCGGTGACGACGACCACTTTGTTCTCGAATGCGAGTTCGTTTGTCATTGTCTTACCTCCGTGTGGGCCATTCTACTTGGCGTCAGGCGATAGAGCAACCAGGGAGAGGGCGCAGCAAAATGGGTTCGTTTCGTAGAACGAGGGTCGATGGTCATGTCTCTCATCTTCGCTTGCTTCCCCTATGGCGTCGTAGGCTGGTTCCGCCCAATCTGATCGATCATATGTTCTATTATAGGGCAGAGGCGGTCGTCAATCAAGTATGAGACCGCTAGTGCTCACTGCCAAATCTCTCCTACGTGGGTTGACAAAAAGCTGCCCTATGGTATGATGCTGACCGTTGTGGGGGCGTAGTGTAGGGGTTTAACATGCCGGCCTGTCAAGCCGGAGATCGCGGGTTCAAATCCCGTCGCTCCCGCCTATAGTAATCCCTTATGGGATATGAAGAGCTCTCTAGAAATAGAGGGCTCTTTGTGTTTTGAGGCGACTTGCCGTGAGTGCACCGTAGGCCTATAGTGTGTTTGGTGCATCTCTATCGTGGTCCTGTGGAACTGGTTGCTGGGAATGAAAGCCATCCCGATCAGCATCTCTCTGGTAGGTCCTACGTCGGCTTGGTGCGCCTGGTAACACAGATAGAGATGGTGTCCCCAAATTCCTATGTCTGTTGTGACCTGGTTCACCTGAGTTCCAGTAGGGGGGAGAGATGAGCATCTTGTTCGAGTCGACGCGCATATCCACTATGGACCTGCGGAATCGGTTTGTTAGGTCCGCCACCTATGATGGCTGTACGGATGAGGCCGGTCATGTGACCGAACAACAGATTCATCTGTTTGAGCGGCTTGCCAGCGGCGGCGTTGGGTTGATTGTGACGGGCGCCGCCTACGTGCGTGGCGGCAAAGGCCTGCCATTCCAGAACTCCATAGCCGATGATGACTGCTTGCCCGGTCTGAAGAGGTTGACGCAGGCTGTTCGCGAACGAGGAGCGCGAGTCGCCGTTCAGTTGTTCCACGCAGGCAGAGAGGCGATTAAATTGCACTCGGGCAGAGATGCCCGAGCTGTTGTAGCGCCTTCGATCTTGCCTGATGACCCCTGTCCCACGACGGGCTACAGCGCTGCGACAGAAGACGAAATTTGGGACATTGTCGTCTCATTTGGCGACGCGGCGGCAAGGGCCAGAGAAGCAGGATTCGACGCCGTTCAGATCCATGGCGCGCACGCTTACTTGCTGAGTCAGTTCTTGTCTCCCTACACGAACCGTCGTGATGATGACTGGGGCGGAACTCTGGAGAACCGGCTCCGTCTACATCACGAAATATACCGGGATATCCGGGCCAGGGTTGGGGATGATTACCCTGTACTCATCAAGATAGGGGTCGCAGACGAAGTGCCCGGGGGGCTCGAATTAGCCGAGGGTAGACAGGCAGTGCAACTCCTGGCTCAGTGGGGATTTGATGCTGCGGAGATCAGCCAGGGACTACGAGGAAGGAAGTTCGAGGGCACAGAATTCCGAACAGGAATCAGTAGTCTAGATCAGGAGGGCTACTTCCGCGATTGGTGCACAGAGGTGAAGGGCCAGGTGAGGTTGCCTATAATGATGGTCGGCGGCCTTAGGACATTTGAACTTATGGAAGAGATCGTCTTAAGGGGGGAAGCGGATCTCATCTCCCTTTGTCGCCCTCTCATAAGGGAACCTGGCATCATCGATGAATGGAAAGGCGGTCAACGCCAAAGGGCGGCGTGTATATCATGCAATATGTGTCTGGCTGCTCTACTTGGGAAGGGAGTTCTGCATTGTCCCCAGCAGAAGAGCAATAGATCAACCAGTGGGTCCTAAGTCGAGCTCTTGAGCAATACACGCTGAGGTTCAGCATCTAGCTGCATCGCCTGGACATACTGCTGGGTAGGAAATTCACCGTCCGTATACGCGTGCTCGAGCGAGTCCCGTCGCTCCCGCCTATAGTAAGTCCTTATAGGACATCAAGAGCTCTCTAGCAATAGAGGGCTCTTTTTGTTTCTTGGCAGCTTCCCGTCTATGATCGGTGGGCCTATAGCACATTCGCTTGAATGAGCAAGCGACCTGTAATTAACGGATCACGAAATATGCACCAGCACCACGCGTTTGTGTGATCACACTGATGCTATTCCGCTTTCTACAGTGTGGGTCGATGTCGAGACGGCCATGTGCGATCTACGAGCCTGCAAATCCTTGGCCGAGACCGCGGTCATCCGCTATGCCTACCACATTGCCGAGCTGGGCCTGCAGGCTGCGGCGGAGGCGATCGCGGTGGGCATGCCCGGGCGTGCGGTCGCTGCCGCAGCGGAGGCGGCCATGCGCCGTCCTGGCGCCGAGGGCGCGGGGATCGACACTATCGTCGCCTCTGGCCCGAACGCGCAGCCGATCTTGGCCCGCGCGACCCTCCGCCGCCTAGAGCCCGACGAGTTGGTGCTGCTGACTGTCGCTCCCAGGTATGCTGGCTACCACGGCGCGATCGGTCGCCCTGTGTTGGTGGGCGACCCCGGCGACGAGATCCGGCGCGCGGTGGACTTGGCCTGCCGAGCTCAAGAGGCTTGCTTCCAAGCCATGTGTCCCGGCGTTGAAGGGAGAGCGGTCGAGCGGGTCGGGCGGCAGATCGTCGAGGAGACAGGCATGGGATCGTTCATCCTGTATTCGGGCCTGCGCAGCCTGGGGGTGATCGAGTTCGAGCCTCCGATCTTTGACCCGAGCAGCAACGCCCGTCTGCACAGGGACATGGTCGTATCGGTGGACATTCCTATGTATAATGCCCCTTGGGGCGGATTGCCCAATCCGCCCTACGCCGTGGGTCAGGCCCGGCACGTTTGGAGACGCGCCCCACGACTTGCGGAACCCAGGTTCGTCACAAGACTGGTTTTTGGTTGTGCTGGTCGAAAACTCTATCCGTTGGCTGGTTTGCCTGTTGGGGAATGTCGATCTGAATCTCTTGGGAATAGGGACACCGTGGACCGTGCACACACCTGTCGAGTGGTAGGGGCTGAGCTGTAGGAATCATTTATGAGTTCCCTGAGATGAGGAGGAATAGCAGTGGAGAAGCAGATTACGCACGAGGATGTCGCAAGATTTGGGGCTGGATTTGATGCGGAACCCAAGAATCGGTTGGCGCTGAACGCGGTGACCAAGAACGGTGTAGGTGCCGTCGCACTGAACCGGGAAACGGTCAATCGCCTAGACCACACCTATTCGAACTTTATCACGACACCAGAGGCCACTAACCAGAAGCGCAGTGGACGCTGTTGGCTCTTTGCGGGACTCAATTTTCTTCGCCTGGCAGCCATGTCCAAGATGAACCTGGAAGAGTTTGAGCTTAGCCAGTCCTATTTGATGTTCTGGGACAAACTGGAAAAGGCCAACTTTTTCCTTGAGACCATCATCGAGACGCGCGACGAACCTCTGGAGGGGCGGCTGGTCATGTGGCTGCTTGCCGACCCCCTGCCCGATGGGGGACAGTGGGATATGTTTGTGAACCTGGTCCAAAAGTACGGTGTTGTGCCCAAAACGGCCATGCCCGAAACGTTCAGCAGCAGCAACTCTGGGGCGATGAACACATTGCTGGTGGCCAAGCTGCGCGAATACGCCTGGGTTCTGCGCGAGATGTATGCAGAGGGCGCTTCCGTCCAGGACATGCGGCAGACCAAAGAACAGCAGATGGCCGAATTCTACAGGATGCTTACGATTCACTTGGGCAAGCCGCCGCGACAGTTTTTCTGGGAGTGGAGGGACAAGGACAAGGCCTTTCACCGGCACGCCGACATTACGCCGACGGCGTTTTTCGAGCACTACGTGGATGTCGACTTGGATGACAAGGTGTGCCTGATACATGCGCCCACCAAGGACAAGCCCTTCGACAAGACGTACACGGTACAGTACCTTGGCAACGTGGTAGGCGGGTACACCGTTCGTTATTTGAACGTCCAGATCGATGTGCTCAAAAAGGCTGCGGTGGACATGATTGTGGATGGCCAAGCCGTGTGGTTTGGCTGCGACGTGGGCAAGATGTTCGATCGAGACCTGGGCGTCATGGATCTGGAGATCTATGACTATGATCTGGTCTATGGGACCCAGTTTAGGCTGGACAAAGGGGGGCGGCTGGACTATAGGCACAGTCGTATGACCCACGCTATGGTGTTGACCGGTGTGGACTTGGATGATGCCGGTCAGCCGCTCAAATGGCGCGTCGAAAACAGTTGGGGTACCGAGGTTGGCGACAAAGGCTACATGATCATGAGCGATGCTTGGTTCGACGAGTACCTGTACGAGGTGGCCGTCAGTAAGCAGTATCTCGCTCCCGAGGTGGTTCATCTATTGGAGACAGAGCCGGTCGTGCTTCCGCCGTGGGATCCGATGGGGGCGTTGGCGACGGCGGGGGTCTAGGGTTCGCTGTTGTTCTAACCTAGCAAGGCAGGGCTGGTAGTATGCCTTGTGGCAAGAATCTCACAGTCCGTATCCGCGTGGTCGAACGACTCCCGTCGCTCCCGCACCTGCATACGAACGGGTCAACTGAGAATTCGGTTAGCCCGTTTGTGTTGTGCCCCAAGACTAGGTGGTCATTCGACCGCAGTGTCATCGCGACGACGCCCGCTCCATCGACATACATGCGCTGCACGATGAGTTTCACCAGGTCTCGCTGTCGACCTTGACTTACGTCCGTACGGTGGGCTGCGGCGAAGATGCCGGCGGATACGCTCGACTACTGCATTCCTTACGGCAAGGCCAAGATCGTTCGCCCGGGCAGGCACGTCACCGTGTTGACCTATTTGACCGGCGTGGGCCAGAGCCTCCAGGCCGCAGAGGCGCTGACTGAGGCGGGATCGAGGCTGAGGTCATCGATCTGCGTACCCTGGACTACAAGGGCATGGACTGGCAGACGATCGGCGAATCCGTGCGCAGAACGGGGAGCGTGGTCGTGGTCGAGCAGGCGCCGCGGAGCCTGACCCTGGGCAGTCGGATCGCCGACGAGATCCAGGTGCTCATCGCACCTCACAGCACTTCTTCACGCGAATCCGACACGTGGAGAACGATCTTGAATCGATCCCCGAAAATCGCGCTTCTGTCAGGATGGCCGACGACACATTGGTCGGGGCCCCGATGGTCAGCACGTACAGCGGCTTGTCTCGGGGCTGCAGAGCCTTCTTGATGAGATCCTCAGCCGCGGGGCTGACCACCGGTTGCTCGGCGCCGGGGATGAGTTCCGTCGATCCGCGGAAGGCGAACGCCTCGTCCGGCCGCCGGCAGAGCTTCAGTATCCGCCGGATTTCGGCATGTCACCGGCTCCCGCTAGAGTACAACTTCCCGGACTATAGCACCGAAACAAAGGCCTCGATCATCAGACGCCCGGCAACTGCACCTGGATCAGGTTTGCCGATCGTCTGCTCCCGGTAGATCGCGGCCCTTCCATGCTCGGACATCATGCCCCGCGCGGCTTCCTCGCCCTCTCGTGCCGCGTCGAGGATCGCTGCCGCAACGGTGGCCATATCCCCGCTGCTTGCCGCTTTCTCTGCAGCCACCGCGGCCGGTTCCAGCACGTCGACGACGGTCTTGTTTCCCGGTTTGGCCTTGCCGCGCTCCATCACCCCGTCGGAGAAAGCTCGGAAGAAGGCGGCGATATCCGACGGAGAACACTCGGTCTTGTCCTTGAGCGCCTTACCCCCGCGCATGAAACCTGTAGCCACCAAGGTTCCCATAGTGGAAGGCGCTGCCCTCGCCATCGTCATGCCGGCCTGCATCAGGAATTTCCCCACATCGGTCTCAGAGGATCCCTCCAGCTCCTGATCGGCAGTCACGAACGCCTTACACATCGTGAGACCAAGGTCTCCATCGCCAACCGCGCTGTCCAACTCGATGAGTCGGTCGCGGTTCTTTTCCATGGTGAGACGGACGGCGTGCAACGCGGCCTTCGCCTGCGAGACATCCAACATGGCTCCTCCCGTTCAGAGTTGTGTCTGCTCGAAGAACGGCGTGCATGCCGGCTTCGCAAGCAATCCCTTCAGTTCATCATCGAGCTTGAATACCGAAATCGAGAATCCCGTCATCTCCAGCGAGGTGGCAAACTCGCCCACGTAGACCTTGAACACCGAGATGCCCTTCTCACTGAGAATCTCCGCCACCTTGCGGTACGCAACGTAGAGCTCCTCTTTCGGGGTCGCACCGAGACCGTTCATCAGGACAGAGACTTCGTCGCCGCTCTGATAGGGAAGGTCGGGCAGAATCTGGTTCATCATCTCCTGCACGACTTCGTCCGCTGTCATCAGTTTGCCGCGCCGAATACCCGGTTCGCCGTGGATTCCCATGCCAATTTCCATCTCGCCGTCGCCGATCGTAAACGAAGGCCTGCCAACTTCTGGAACGATCACTGGAGACAGCGCCACGCCCATGGTCCGCACGTTCGCGCCCGCCTTCTCTGCGATGCGCTTCACCTCATCCAAGTCGGCACCCTCGTCCGCCTTCGCTCCGGCGCACTTGTAGACATAGAAGATGCCGGCAACGCCTCGGCGCTTATGCTCTTCTCCCTTGGGCGCGCTGGCGACGTCTTCGCCGGCGATGTAGGACTCCACCCGGATGTCCTCCATGTCCGCCATTTCGGCGGCCATATCGAAGTTCATTCTATCTCCGCTATAGTTGCCGTAGATGTAGAGTACGCCCTTGCCACTGTCGATCGATCTGGTTACCTCAAGCATCTGATCTGCGCCGGGGCTCTGGAACACACCCCCCACGGCGCACCCGTCGAGCAACCCTTTCCCCACATAGCCTAGAAAGAGCGGCAGGTGACCGGATCCGCCCCCGGTCGAAAGACCGACCTTGCCGGACTTTGGTGCGTCAGCCCGAACGATGCAGCGCAGGTCGTTGGCAACGTTCTTCAGCTGGTCAGGGTGTGCAGACAGGACGCCCTGCAACATCTCATCAACGAACGCCTCGGGTCTGTTCAGAAACTTCTTCATCATACGGTCATCTCCTTCTCGAAAGTGTTCAAAACCATCCGCACCAGCAAAGCGTAGGCGGATTCGTTATCTGCGCTCGCTTAGTTGGGGCCAGGAACTCTGCGAGCTGCGGAAGCTCCGAGCTACTCCCATCCTTCGGATGTGACGACCACCGTTTCGAACTTGCGTTCGACCATTGAGGGGTAGGATCCCTGAACCGGATGGACGGCAAGATCAGCTTTCGCATCATCCCAAGTAAGATGCTGCCAGGTATACTCGCCCTGCTCATACCCATAGCCGTCACCGGCATCTTCGTAGATGTCGAAACTCCCGTCTGCGCCGGGGAAGACGTGCAAAACCCAGGGGGCATCGCAGCTCTCGGACGCATGCCGGACTACGGGACCCAGAGGGACAATGCTTCCCGCCGGAGCGAAAACCGGGATACGATTGATGGGCGTGTCGACGTCGATCCACTCTCCCCCTTCATATCGCTTGTGAGTATGGAAATCATACCAGAAAGCGCCTTTGCCATGGCATGTGGGCAAGTACACCTTGCGCTGCTTTGGAGCATCCGTGATGGGCGCGCTGTCCGGCCCATATTCTTGAGGTGCCAGAACCGGGCACACCATGAGCGATGGACCACACATGAACTGATCGGCAATATCATGCGTCTCAGGATCCTCTCGGAAGTCAAAGGCCAGATTGCGAAAGGTCGTATAGCCACGTTGGCACTCCCACCCGGCCAGGGAATATAGATAGGGGAGAAGGCGGTAGCGCAATTCGATGCTGGCCTTGATCGCATCATAGTAGGGCTCACCGGGTTTGCCAAAGCGCCAGACCTCGCGCGCGGTGTCAGTCCCATGAGAACGGAAGATTGGGAGGAAGACCGATGCCTGCAACCATCGCAGGTAGAGTTCCCGGTAGCCCGGATCCTGATTTCCCTCGGGGTATTGGCCATCCCAGAACCACTGGGTTCCGGGCTTCACAAAGAAGGCACCGATATCCCAGGTCCAACGCGGGCTGCCGGTGATGGTGAAATTCAGGCCATCGGCAATCTGCTTGCGTAACCTGCCCCACCGGGCTTCAATATCACCACTCCAGGTAATGGTATTGTACCTATGTTGACCTACCGACCCAGACCTCGTAAGATTGACCACTCGCTTATTGCTACCTGTTGACCGCTGTCCCTCAAAAAGCCCCTTGCTGTGAGCGAGAGAGTAACCATTGATGTACATGGGGTCGAGATACCTCTTTGCTTCCGTGCAGTTGATGCGCATACGGGTATAGGAGTCTGGTCGATGAGAACCGCTCCAATCTGCTTCGAAGGGCTCGGTACAGTCACACCACCAAGCGTCGACGCCATTGCTGAAGAGTCCCTCATTCGCGTGTTTCCAGTACATTTGGCGAGCTTCGGGGGAATAGGCATCGTAAGTCGACTTGTTCCCGAGAAGGTGGCCGGCCTCTGCCATTTCCACTTGGTTGGGCCCGTTTCCGCGCATGTGAGGCCAGATAGACGCCATGAGCTTGACATCGTGCCGGTGGAGTGCTGCGGTCATTGCCTGGGGATCCGGAAACCGGTCGGGGTCAAGGGTCTTCTGCCCCCACAGATCACCAGACCAGCTGTGCCAGTCCAGAATGACGCAATCCAGCGGGATGTCTCGCTCCCGGTATTCGCCCACGACATCAATCAGCTCCTGGGCAGTCTCGTAGCGTTCCTTTGACTGAAGGTACCCATACGCCCACCTGGGCAGCATAGGCACTTCACCCGAAAGGTGGCGAATCCCAGCAATGATCTGGTCAAATGCAGGACCGGCGATGAAGTAGTATCTTAGCGAAGAAGCAGCATCTATCGTGACTTCTGTCTCCTCGCAAAGATCATTGAACGTCATCAGGGCCAGTGTGTCCCAGTAGATGCCATATCCCTTGGTCGAGACCATCACAGGCATCGCCACCTTCATGTTCTGCTGGTAGAGAAACTGCTGCCGATGGCGGTAATTCAGGAACCCTTCTTCGTGCTGTCCCAATCCATAGACAGCTTCGTCCTCCTGAAGCAGAAACGAATGAGCAGCCCGGAAACCGTCTCTGTCTTTGACGGTTCCAATTGCGGCGGTGCGCACCTTCAACCCATCAACGCTGTCTTCGACGGTCGATTCCGCATCCTCATCGTAGATGACCCGCTCGATATCGATGGGCGTCAGTCGCTTTCCACCATCTGGAGACTCCCGCAACCACAGATTATCCCGCGGGGTGCCATTCACATCCCGGTAGCTGAGCGCGCAGGTTCGCTTGTCCACCGTGACCTGGATCCTGGATGTAAGAAGGTGCAGCTCCGCCTCGGTTTCGGTTACCGCGAAGGTGCCCTCAACGTCATCACGAAGAACGACGAGGGACTTCTCAGGCGCAACGGCGCCTCCCTCGACAAACTCCACTTTGACGATATTACTCTGAATGGCCGAGATGGTCAGCGTTCCGGTAGCATCGGGGTCGCAGCTCTGCCGAAGGGTGTCTATGCGGACGATTCCGCCTTCATGCACATGGCCAGTGTATGAGGGCGACCGGTGGGGCATATCTTTGGTCTTTAGCATATTCGCTCTCCAAGTATCTTACGCTTGCAGTGTGGGCACCGGCCCGCGATCCTTTCCACTGCACCTTCTGGACGAACCAGGCACCGTTTCAGAGCGTGGTCGCCACAGCTTAACGGGACTTGGCGATCACCTGCGTTGCGTACCAGCCGGTCAGCATAGCTGTGGGAACGCCTGCCGGGCAGTACGACCACTGACCGGCTTGCAGAACGCCGGGAATAGGCGTCAAGACAGACTGCGGGATCTTCCTGAGCTTGCTTACCACCGGGATATCCGTCTCAAAGGACCATCCGGTGATGGCGCCTTCGGAACTCCCGGACAGCTCACTGAGGGTCAGCGGCGTGGATGAGAAGTGGAAGAGAATGTCGTCTTCTATACCGTCGTAGATCGTCTGTGAGAAGAGCTTTATGATGCGGTCTTCCATGGCTGCCTTGAACTCGTCATACCAGCCGGCCTCTCTGATCTTCTCAGCGACACTGTAGTCGAAGAGACAGCTTATCATCAGTCCCGTCTGTCCTTCGGGCGCCAGGGAGGGATCGCGGAGCGCGGGTATGGAGACTTCGTAGGTGTTGAGCCTGCAGTAGGCGTCCAGCCAGTCCAGTATCTCATCCTTGGATATGGTGTCGAATGCTTCGATGAGCGCCTGCTGCTCCACGCGATGGGTCTCACCCAATCCTTCTCTAGATGGGGTATAGAACATATGCTCACCGCCTACTGTTTGGAAGTACGAAGGCGGGCGATCAGCGGCCAATGAACACGATGAAGCTGGACTCGGCGCCTTTGGCGGAGAGAATCCGTCGCGTCTGGGACTCGATTCTTCGCGATGGTCTCCTGATCCAGTCCTGCGGTATTGAGGCTCCGGTAGAGCGTCTTCAGATCCGCTGCCCATATCAGATGGTCGTAGTGATAGCGCTTGCCCTCTGAATCAGTGACTTCTGACGCCGCCGGCGCAACTTCGACAACCTGCCGGTTCAGAGCTAGCTCCACGCCACTGCTCAACAGCTTCTCCTCAAGAAGACTAACCACAGCACCTGTCCCGCCCTTGGGATAAAAGTAGTCGAGATAGCCATAGAAGTAACCCAACGCAAAATAGGTGGGCGTTCCCTTGAAGAAATGCTGGGTCGATATGTCGATGAGAGACTGGCTGTCGGTTAGGCGCGCAAGAAAGTCTTCTATCGGTTCAGCGTAGTGGTTCATCTTTCGCAGCGCACGCAGGAACTTGATGGTCCAGGGAAGCAGCTCACGGATCACGTACTTCTTGTCGCTCATCACATTGCCGAAGCTGGGGTTGTCAAACCCGTACAGAACTTCGGTGTAGGCAGACAGCTTGGTGATCATTGAGACGATCTTCGTGATGTCCCGGACGCGGTTGGGATACAGGGCCCGCAGCATCCGCTCGTAGTCTCCGACCGAATCCATAGACTCGACGTAGACCAGCTGGTCCTGAATGCCAATCGATACCCTGTTGTCGACAGTATCCAAACTGATGCCAAGATCCTTCAGTATGGGTTTGACGATGCCGGAATTCACAAACGCCCTTGGCCCGGCATCGAAGGAGAACCCGTCCCGATCGAAGGTATTGACCAGCCCGCCGACCCTGTCGTTCTTGTCCAGCAACAGAACCCGGTAGCCTTCCCTTGCCAGGTAAGCTGAGGCGGTCAGTCCCGCCATGCCGGCGCCGACAACCACAACCGTCTTGTTTTCTATCGTTACGCCGGTTCCCGCAAGGATCTCATCGAGCACAATCATCGACAGCAACTGCGCCAGCTTCGCCGCGCCATAGCTTCTCGATCCTGAGTAGCGATGGTTCTCCCAGAGAAGATCATCCAGATGCAGGCCCCATACCGCAAATCTGTATGCCTCGGAGTTCACAAAGATGATCCGACCCCCGCCCTGCCCGACAAGTTTCTCACGAAGGTAGTGGTTCAGAATGAACGAGCCGAGGTAGTCTACCTGAAACACCATCTCATGCCCATCAACGGTGAGCGCCTTCTTTGTCAGAAAGACACCGGCGTTATGGATGAGTACGTCAATCCGGCGGTCCAATGCCGACACCTGCTTTCCCACGCGATGGACGTCTGCAAGTTTGGCAAAGTCTGCAATGAGATAGATGCAGTCCACGCCATACTGAGCGCTCAGCGACTCACACAATCGCTGCGACCTCACCTCGTCCCTGCTGACGCTGACGATGTCAGCGCCGTGAGAAGCGTATTTGTGGGCCGTGGCGTAGCCAATCCCCGACGTCGCGCCGCTGATGACGACGGTACGGTCGTGGAAGTCTTCGGTGCATATCTCAGGATCCAACCTCAGGTTGCGCAGCATAGCACCTATGTTGGACCACTTGTACTCTTTGACGTACTTCCTCACGTTGCCTCCGGATCGGTCGCGAGGCCAGCGGCTGTGATCAACGATCAGGGTGGTTCACGGTGAACTGCGTCCAATAAGTGAATACACCGAAACAGGGCTGAAGATTCTACTGCCGACGATCGATTCCTTCATTCAGAGGTCTCTCTGTGTTTTGGTTGAGTTTCCTGTAGATCCTCGGTAGGTCTATAATCTTCTCGTCTCCCGTAGAGTAGTCGCGCCGTCAACTTATGTGAACCGGACAGCGCCTTGATGATTACCCTCACTTCGCCTCCGGTCAAGACGGTAGGCAATCGCCCGGGACTTTTCGGCACGCACCGCACCGATCGAAGCGTTGAAGTCGATGTGCCGCACCGTCCGATAGAGGAACAGCAACTCGCCCAGTGCTTGATCTTGGACGGACCTGATCGAGCCGTTTCTTGGGGCATTGAGTGGCGATATTCTCTCCCATTGCAGCCCCGTGCAGGGGGGGCTTTGGCTAACGCGATTTTGAAGGTTGAAGGCGCCCAAGGTCCGGACGGGGTCGTGGGACTCGATATGGGAATGACCTTCCTAGATCGAAGTTTTGCTCGCCAATCGCTCGAGAGACTACGTATCATGGGATTTTGACAGACTAATCATTGCTCACGGTGCGTGTTTTGAATCAGAATCACAGGAGGATGTAAGAAGAGCCTTCAGGTGGCTTGACATATAGAAGCCGCCCAACACAGCGTGCACCCGATGCTGGGGATTCTACCGCATTTTCTAGTATTCTCACGCCCGAACAGAATCCTGCTCCCAAGCCGAGTCCACGCCCGCCCTAGTGCGGATAACGCACACCGTTGGGCGGCTGGGAGACAGCCTTAGTACAGGAGTGGCAAAGTGGTAGAAGTTGAAATTCGTTCCTCGCCTAACCTAGATCTGCTGTGCTTGATGAATGTGTTGACTGGCGATCCATGGTATGTCTCATTTCATGGACAGGCTTTCCAACGCTTTGGCAAGACCTTATCTTTAGAATCCCGGCAATGTCTGAAGATAGTGACAGTGACCAGTCATAGCAACATGATCAGTGCGTGGACGACCTATACCGTTTCGACTCTGCCCGATTTCGAGTCGGGCAAAATGTCCGACCTTTTGAGAGATACAAACACACTGCAGCGATACCTTTCCCAGCACGAACAAAACGAGAGCAAAGGGACAGCGTGGCTCCAGTGGGCGATAAGGTTCAGACTGTTAGCAGTTGTGGCGCGGGAAGTGGAAATGCAAGACTTCGGGGATTACTGGCAAGAACAATACTTACCCAAGATTCAGGCGCGACAAGATGAGCTATCCCGTTGGCTGATCCAGTATGAACTCGGGAGTGAAATAGAATCCATGGTGGGGTTGGGACGGGCGCCTGAGAGCATAACCCTTTACTTGTGTGGGCTTACCAAACCACACGGGATCAGAATCACCGGCCCACGTTTCATCACGGATGTGAGTTTTTCGAATGAGATCATATTTAGCAATCTCATTCACGAAATGTTTCACCCGCCATATGATCGCCAACAGCTTGAAAAGGATGTGAGTACACTTGAGCAAGACCCACTGGTCATAGAATCTTTTCGCACAAAGAAACCCCAATATGGATATCCAACGATGTTTGGCTTTATCGAAGAGAACATTGTTGAGGCTATGGCGGTATCCGTCACCACCAGGCTAGGCCTAGAGAAAGACCCGATGAGCTATTTTGCCAATCATGATGAAGGATCGCACAAGTTGTCAGTTGTTCTATTTCGAGCCCTACAGCAATATCCGAAGCCCCGCGAGCAGAGTTTTGAGCAGTATTTTCCAGAGTTGTTGCGCACGTTGCCTGTTGGATCGTTGGATGTCATGTATCAAACGATCCAACAAGAAGGCTTGTAGCCATTGCCCAGGCGGCCCAACATCCGGGTGAAGTCGACTTTGGGGGATTCTCACCGTTGTTGAAGGTTACCGGCATCCCGGAGTCGGTTCCGATCTCGGAGATCATCACGTCCCACCCCAAAGCGGCTGACCCAGGGCGCTAGGCCCTTCATATATTGGCTCATGCCATTGCGCCAGATCTCGACCGCAGCCATCTTTCCGGTGAACCTGCTTAGTTGCCGAGAGCGGTGAAGTCACCTGGAGGAACCACAATACTTTGATGGACTACGGCTTATCCTCTTTCGTGGTCCAACATATGGGGGTAACCTTAGTATGTAGTGAAGAGGATTCCTTTGCTATACGCCATAGCGGAGGTACATACGGACAAATCTCCGTGCGTTCATCGCTAGACGGAATGGCAGCGCAATCTGGAGGAGTGGAAATGTCCTGGCAGCTTGCACTGAATGCGATACTTGACCTCACGCAGCCTCTATTCGCGGGCGACGAGCCCCAATGTGTCATCATTGGCTCAGTGGCCTCAGCCCTGCAGGGTTGTCAAGTCTCCCCTGGAGACATCGACGTTCTGGCGGTCAAAGCGGAGGTAGTCTATCGCTTTGCCGCACAGATGTCAGCGTACACCCTCCCGCAATGCGCGTATGCCCCGGGAGATGAGAAGTGGCTGTCCTCTGAGGAAATGCTGGTCTCGGCTGGTCCTGATGACTATGGCTTTGTGTGGCACTTTGGGCGCTGGGAAGTCGATGGGGTGAAGGTCGAGATTGCACACATCGTTGCGCCTGCGGGATTTCCGACTTCAGAAGATGGGGCGGGCATTTGGGAGGCTGGGCCTGAGATTTGGCCACTTATCCGCAAGGTGATGTTTGCAGGCCACGCTGTCCCCGTAGTGCCCTTGGAGGTACAGCTTGAGACCAATCTGAGCAGAGGGCTAGAAGAGCGAAGTGCTGAGATCATTGCCGTGCTCCATCAGAGAGGATACGATCGCAAGCTTGTTCAGAAGGCGCTGAATAGGCAGCATCTGAGGACGTTCGAGGCGTTGGTGAAGAAGCATTGCGCCTAACAAGCGTCTCCAACCGACACGCCGATCGAGGCTCCAATTGTTGTCGGTTTTGGTTCTGAATCGCTTCGGCAACTGCGGGGCTCATTGTATCACCTGCGTGCGGCAGAACCGCGGCATGTTATCCTGTGATGCTGTTGGGCAAGAACATCACAGTAACAACCATGATGGCGTTCAACGGCCCGTGACCCGGACCTTGGCTCGAACGCGGGTCCGGAGATGAGACTTCACGATATCTGGGGGCAGGAGTTCTGATGGCGGAATCAAGACTGACAGGCGCATATATGCGAGGGTTGTACCACGCCTGCGGTGTGGATGAGGTCGAGGGTCAGCCACGGATAGGGATTGCCAACTCGTGGAATGAAATGGTGCCGGGCCACATCCACCTCGATCTCGTTGCGGATGGGGTCAAGGACGGCGTGCGCGCTGCCGGCGGTGTCCCACTGGAGTTCAACACCATCGCGCTTTGCGACGGCATCTGCCAGGGGAGCGGCATGCACGCGGTCCTGCCCAGTCGCGAGGTGATCGCCGCCTCGGTCGAGCTGACGGCGCGCGCCTACAGCTTTGATGCTCTGGTCTGTTTGGCCTCGTGCGACAAGATCGTTCCCGGGATGCTGATGGCTGCCGCGCGTCTGAATCTACCGACGATCTTCGTCACCGGCGGTCTGATGGCCGAGGGGGAGTGGCGGGGCGGGCGAGTCGTAACCTCTGATGTCAAGGAGGCCATAGGGCGAGCGAACCGCGGGGAGATCACGCCGGATGAGCTCCACGAGATCGAGTTCGCTGCCTGTCCGGGCCCGGGCGTGTGCAACATGATGGGCACGGCGAACACGATGTGCACCGTTGTCGAGGCCGCGGGATTGAGCCTGCCCGGCAATGCAACAGTCGCGGCGACAGAGGGTCAGAACCAGGTTAGCTCTGCTTTGCTGTCGCTCGCATCACTAGCGGGCAGACAGGCGGTCACGCTATCCAGGAGCGGCGTGACGTTCGGTGATATCGTGACGCCTGCCACCTTGCGCAACTTGATTGCAGTCGTGCAGGCAGTGGGCGGCTCAACCAACCTGGTGCTGCATCTTGCCGCACTCGCCACAGAACTGGGCTATTCTGTCACGCTCGACGATTGGGATCGCATCGGGCAGGAGACGCCGCTCCTGGCAAAGTTCAAGCCGGCGTCGTCCTATTCCGTGTCCGACTTTGGGCGCGCCGGTGGTGTGCCCGCTTTGCTCAAGGAAATGGCGCCACTGCTGGACCTGAGTGCGCCGACGGCCTATGGGACTCCCTTGACCCAGGTCGTCGCGCAGGCTGAGAACCGTCTTCCTGAGATCATCCACTCACTCGAGGCTCCCCTGGCTCCCACGGGGGGCATCGTCGTCCTGCGTGGCAACCTGGCTCCCGAGGGAGCTGTCGTCAAGTCCAGTGGCGTCTCACCGAACATGATGCATCACATTGGTCCTGCCCGCGTGTTCGACAGTGAGGAAGACGTGCAGAGATGCCTCCTGGACGGCGGCGTCCATCCTGGGGACGTGCTCGTGGTGCGCTACGAGGGACCGCGCGGCGGCCCAGGCATGCGCGAGCTCTCACTGCCGGCAGCGATCCTCGTTGGCATGGGGTTGGCAGAGTCGGTGGCGATGATTACCGATGGGCGCTTTTCCGGCGCGACACGCGGCCCGTGCGTTGGGCACGTTTGCCCGGAAGCTGCACGGGGCGGGCCGCTAGCCGTCCTGCAAGATGGTGACGTGATCGAGATCGATATCGCCAACCGCACGCTCAACGTACGCTTGAGCGAGGAAGTTCTGGACGCGCGGCTGGCTGCGTGGTCGCCGCCCATCAAGGAAATCCCACCGGGCTTCTTGCGTATGTATGCCGCCCACGTTGGCCCGGCGAGCCAGGGCGCGGTGGTGCGTTAACTCGGAGATCACCCTCACTTACACTGTGGGGCTGTAGCTTTGGGAGCCGCCATGCGAGCTCCAGAATGGAGTCGGGCAATGGTCACTGACGTAGTATCAGAGCGTTTCGGATTTCTGGCCTCTCTGGGCTTTCAATCATGGCCGGTGGAAGACGTGGTTCGCTGTCTTGCTGATCTCGGCTACGATGCTGTGGAGTGGACACTGGGACATTTCGATCCGACCGCAAGCTCCGGCGATCTCGCCGATCTGGTCCGCGTACCAAGCCGGCACGGGCTCGTGGCTTCGGAGATTGTGGTCCAGCAGGACTTCGTGACACCGGATCCGGCACTCTTCGAGGCGCGGGTATCGCTGGTTGAGGCCTCCATCCCGGCAGCAGCAGGGATCGGCATCAATGTTCTGAACCTCTGCACCGGC
The DNA here is from genome assembly GCA_963775195.1 of uncultured Chloroflexia bacterium. Classification (GTDB taxonomy): domain Bacteria; phylum Chloroflexota; class Anaerolineae; order B4-G1; family SLSP01; genus PWVB01. The sequence goes on along the minus strand of CAVZIC010000005.1, from coordinate 394,362 downwards.
CCGGCGCCCTGGGATCCAAAGGCACCGCGTCTTGGGAAGGACATCTCGGAAGGCGAGGCGTGGGCGCTGGTGGGCAAGGCCTTTGACAGACTGGTCCCCCTGGCAGAGCGCCATCACGTCTACCTGGCGGTAGAGGCGGTGTTTGGCCATCTCTGCCACGACTACTACACGCTGCTGGAGCTGTTGCGCCGTTACGATTCCGAGTTCCTCGCCGTCAACATGGACCCCTCACACTACCGGTTGTATGGTAACGACATCGATTGGGTCGTTCACCAACTGGGAGCCAGGATCCAGCACGTGCATCTGAAAGACGTCGTCGGACGGCCGGGTATGGTGGGAGAGGACTTCACGTTCCCGCTGCTTGGGGAGGGCGTGGTCGACTGGGGTGGCTTCCGGCAAGCGCTGGGGGATGTGGGCTATCGTGGCGTGATGTCTGTCGAGTTCGAGGCCTTCGGCTACTACGCGCAGATCCTGGGGCGGGATCCCGCCAAGGCCGCGGAGCTCTCAATGCAGCAGATCCGGGCTCTGTTTCCGTCTCAGTAGCTGAGACGGCGATGTGTAGGGTGAAGCTGACCGGTGGTGAGATCGTTGGTGAGTCATTGATAAGGAGGAGTACGCCCTATGAAAACCCTAGTGACTGGTGGAGCCGGAGATGTCGGATGGGTGTGGCTGGAGCGCGACCGGGCGGGAATCCAGGCCATTGTAGATGCGGGGCTGCGTGGCGAGGGAAATGCCAAGCCCTGGTTCGGCTGCTACGTTGCACCCCACGACGTGGCGCAGGCGGTCCGGCAATCCGTGTGCTATAAGTTCCCGGCGGGGCAGGCGATGGATTTCGAGGCATTCTACATCACTGCCGATACCACCTACCTGACCGTACCCTCCTTGGTGGCACTTGGGGCGCACTTCGATCCTATGCCTGAGCTGCGAGATGCGGCCTACTTCGTGGAGGAGCCAAAGGCATCGCCATTCGACAACCGCAAGGCCAAGCGGCTGCTCGGCTTTGAGCCCGCGATGGACTGGCGGACCTTCGCCCAGTGGCCGAAACCCTAGCAGACGACGGGTTGTCGTTGAACACCGTACATCGCTTCTTATGACGAGATGGTGAATCCATATGCGGAGTGGAGACGACTGACTATACACGTGCGCGTCCGAGTCCCGTCGCTCACGCCTATAGGAATCCCTTGTGGGACATCAAGAGCTCTCCAGGAATAGAGGGCTCTTTGTGTTTCTTGACAGCTTGTCGTGAATGTACCGTAGGCCTATAGTGTGGATGATAGCCGCTGTTGGGAGCAGTGGTGACTTGGCCTGAGTGCAGGCGGGATGTGAGCGAATATCAGTTCGATGAGTTCCAGGCCATCGGCCGTCCGTTGACGCCGGAGGAGCCTCAGGCGATGGCGTGACTATCCGGCCGCGTGGAGCGGCACCCTCGACGCGTGGTGTTCACCTACGATTCCGGCTGTAGCAGATAGTCTGATGGCGATCCCATCCCTCTTTCTTCATGGGGGTTGTCTAGAAGACGTCATCGCCGCTGTCGAAGAGGGCACAAGCTACGAGTTCCTTGAGCCGGTGATGGACGCCGTTGTGGCGCACCGGCCGGAGTGGGGCATCGGAGCCGTGCGGCTGCAGCAAGAATGTCGGTACCTTATTGGTGCAATCAGGAGGACGGTGTGAAACAAAGTCATTTTGGATCCTCAGGACCCGGGGAATCCAGTGGACGCATCACTTCCTGGGAGGCCGAGGAGACCTTCCTGACGAGACGACCGGACCTGGGTACGGCGTGGATTGTCGATCTCAAGGGAACGTCAACGGCCGAGAAGTTGTTCATGCGGACACTGCAGGGCGCGATCAACCGCACTGAAGCGCGGCTGTATCTCATCAATTCCGACAGTACGGAATTCGCAGAAGCGGAGCGATTCTGGATCGAGGAATACGAGAGGCGGGGATGGATCGAGGTCGGAGGGCACCTGAGCATCACCGAAGCTGTGGAGAAGTACGGTTCTGAGGTCGCCGGATTTGTGGTAGCTTCTGAGGCTGAACCATGGACGATTCATGCCGCGACCGTCGTCGCCACGCTAGAGAACGGTGTGGTAGCACCAGATGCCGTGGCCGATCGCCTTCGCGATGCCGGATGGCTGGAACTGGACGATGTGCGCGGCAGATGGTCTGATGCTGTCTCTGCCTACCAAGCAACCGTGGCGAAGTACAGAACCAGACTTGCCTATCCCGGACTGGCGATTCTGAGACACACCGAGAATCTCTGGGATTTCCTTATCCAGCAGGAGATCATGCCGGTCTTTTCGCGGCCAAAGCATGACACCTGGGACGGTGTGGCCGCAATCATGGACTCCTATCCCGATGGGCACGTTCTCTATGGCTACGTGTCCGACGATACGGTTGAAGAAGAAATCGCTGTGGAGAGAGCCTCCACCTCGGGCAAATACCTCGTGCCTACCAGCCAAGTCAGCAACCTGTCGTTCCACGTTGCAGTTCTGGGAAAGTCACCGCTCGCGCCTCTTGCGGAAGAATCCGAGGAGGCTGCTTCCGCATTGCGACGCGTCACAGGTCAACGTGGCCATCGCCATTTCGGATGGGGACAACTTGCAGGTTCCGATCCTTCAGTACCCTCAATCGACGTACTGGAATACCGAAGAGCGCGGCGCCCTCCCCATCGGCTGGAGTATGGGGGTGAGTCTATCCGTCTTGGCGCCCGGAATCTGGGAGTTCTATCGCAGCACGATCAGGCCAAACGACGACATCGTCTCCATCATGGGCATCGCTTACGTGCATGCGTCCTCACTCCCCGAGCCGGAGAAATACTACCGGGACACGTTTTCCGCGATGGGAGATGCCGGCATCCATACGCTCTGGTCCCTTGACAGCTCTTTGACCATCACCGACGAGCCGTTGTGGCAAGTCCTTGAAGGCGCGCCCGGCAGAGAAGTGCTTCACGGTGTCCTGATCGGCTATGGTCCCAGTATTGACAAAGCGTTCCGCAGAGATAGCGGTACACCTGTGCTGATCCCCCAGAATGGCTACTCAGACGATGCCGCACGTATCAAGGCGCGCATCGAAGCGATATTGGCGCTGGATCCTTCCGAGCGGGCTCCGGTGAATTTCTTCATGTCTACCAACTGGAATAGCTCGGCCAGGGACTTGTACGAAGCCCTTGGCCCTCTGGTCGATAAGGGCGTCCGATTCCTCACGCCATCGCAGGCCCTGGCCTGTATGCCGGATATCAAGGGCATAGCCAGATCAGCATTCGACGCAAACCCATCCCCCGGTGAGTGCCTGCCCTCGGGGCCTCTCGAACAATTCGGCTCGCCGATTCTCAGCGCCCCCACACTTGCCGGAAGCAGTCAGCCGATCCCGATTCCCGTTTCAGTTGTGATCGAGGCGACGAAAGCGATCAGCCCCGGAGGAACGATCGACTACACCGCAGTTCTCAAGATCGACGTGAGTGGCATCGCCCGTGACTTTCTCAAGCATCGTGTACTTCCTGTCGTTGAAAGCTATGGACTAAGCGAGGAGTTCGCTGAGCACGTTTGGATGAGACTGGTCGCATCCAACATTTGCGTCGATCTGCCATTGCCCCACGCCACCCGTGGCGCCGAAATTCTCAGCTTGGAGTCCAGCGGCATCCAGGCCTCAGCGGAGTTCGGCGACGGTTCACTTGTGATTGCCCTCGACACCTTTGCATCTGACTCTCGCACAGAGAGCCCGTCGGCGGAGGTGTCAGCAAGCTTCACCGCTGCTCACGATGACCGCGATTCCTCCGCCAAGCTCGAGATGGGATCCGAGTCAGTCACCTTTGATTTCGTGTTGACCGTGGGAATAGGTGAAGAAGACGGGCCTCTCGTCGGTGGCATCAGTGGATCGATGGCAGGTCTAGGCGCGGAAAACCTGGCTGAAACCGCTGTAATACAGGAACCAGGGAAGACAGGCACCAGATAGCTATGCAACGGTGAACTGCCGGAGCTCTCTCTTGTGCAGGTCACGCTGTGGCGCGGCTATCCGGCCCGATGGCGCCCCATCCCCGATGGGCGGCATAGCTGTGGTATGACGGACGTACGGAGGGTCAGGGCCATGAATCCTAGATCACAGATCGTAAGTTATGTCGGCACAGAGACCGCGAACACCGACTACCATGACGGGCAACTGCGCCCGGCGGTGGGCGTTCACACGTATCAGGTTCTGCGCGCCAACCGGCTGCACCCTGAACAGGCAGAGGGGTTCGGATGGACCTACAACCATGCTCCGATGCTCGCCTACTGGAACGACCGCTTCTATCTTGAATATCTCAGCAATCCGGTCGGAGAGCACGGCCCACCCGGACAGACACTTCTCACGACTTCCCGAAACGGGCTGCGGTGGGATCCGCCCCGGGTTGTGTTCCCTGTTATCGACGTGCCGGAAGGCGTGTACCGGGGTTACCCACTGCCGCCACAGAGCCAGGCTGTGATGCACCAGCGTATGGGCTTCTACGTCGCGCCCGGCGGTCGCCTGCTCGTGCTCGGCTTCTACGGCTGTTCTCCCGTCACGCTCGGCGGACCCAATGACGGCACAGGGCTGGGACGCGTGGTACGCGAGGTGTATCCCGACGACACCCTGGGTCCGATCTACTTCCTACGCTACAATCGCCACGCCGGTTGGCATGAGACCAACACCCCCTTCTCCTATTACGAGACCTCGGGGGATGCCGGATTTGTCGCAGCCTGCCGGGCCCTTCTGTCAGACAAACTGGCGACGCTCCAGTGGTGGGAAGAAGACCGCAGCCCTGACGGCTTCTATGCCGTGGAAGGATACAAGGCGCTTTCCTACTATCATCTTCCCGACGGACGGGTCGTCGGGGTCTGGAAGAACTCTAAAGCAGGGATCAGTGAGGACGAGGGAGAGACCTGGAAGGTGGGCGATGTGCCCTCACTCGTGATGAGCGGGGCCAAGATCTGGGGACAGCGGACACCGGATGGGCGCTATGTCTTGATCTACAACCCCAGTCCAGACGGAGAGCACCGCTGGCCACTGGCACTCGTGACAGGCGAGGACGGCCTCACCTTCGACGGGTTGCTTCGCGTATGTGGCGAGGTGCCGCCAAGGCGCTACGTGGGCACCTACAAGGACTTCGGCCAGAACTATGTACGGGGGATCGCCGAAGGCAACGGTCTGCCCCCGGACGGCGGGCTCTGGGTAGCATACAGTATGAACAAGGAAGACATCTGGGTCAGCCGCGTGCCTACGCCGGTTCGCTCGGTTGTCGAAGGCCCCGTCGATGACACGTTCGACGACGTCGCCGCGGACGCCGTGATCCCAAACTGGAACATCTACAGTCCCCGCTGGGCGCCGGTCTCCGTCGTGGCCTTTCCTCGCGAGACGGACCGGAGTTTGGAGTTGAGGGACCAGGATCGTTACGACTATGCCAAGGCCGAGCGTGTTTTTCCCGAGAGCCACCGTGTTACCGTTGAATTCCGCATGAGCGCCCGCCACACCGGCGTGGGCCAGCTCCAGTTCGAGATTGTGGACGGTCGTGGGGGAGTCGCAGTGCGTCTTGTTTTCGATTCAGGAGGTCTGATCCAGGTCAAAGGCGCCGGGCACCTGAATCCCGTGGGACTATACTATCCGAAGGTCTGGCATAGGGTGCGGGTCGGGATAGATACCCAGGTGCACCGCTTCAGCCTGACGGTAGACGACAAGCTCCTTGTCAGCGACGGATCGCTGGCGATGCCGCTTAGGAGTGTAGAACGACTTGTCTTTAGGACAGGTCCGCGCCGGCGCGAGCCTACGCTGGATACCAATCGCTTCGACGGCAATGATCTGCCCGACGCCGGTGAACCGGCGATGCCCGCTGTCTTCTGCATCAACTATGTGCGTACCAGCGACCACCACCTGGTCTAGTGGGCTTGGTTTGGGAGTGCCCATTCGCCTATGTTTGACCTGTCTGCAAGGGCTTGTGCTAGACGTCCAACTCTCGAACCGGAACGAACTCCCCACCCAGACTCAGAGACTAGCAGGAGGATGATGGATGGAGCACCGGTCATTGGGAAGAACCGGTGTTTCGGTCTCACCGATATGCCTGGGAACGATGGATTTCGGCGATCGAACGGATGAGGAGACGTCCGTCGCCATCATTGACAAGGCCATCGACGCGGCTGGGGCTCCTATCCGACAAGTGCACTGTAGGTATGGCCGGTGGCGCAGCCTTTCCGCCTGACACCCGTGCCGGATCAGGATGAAAGCCCATCCCAAGGCGGGTTCTCGGCCTGGTCATCCTGATGACCGTAGTCTGGAGTCGCGTATACTACGCCCCGCTGTTTGGCATAGGCGGGGTCATCATCCTGGCCTCCTTCTTCTCAATCGTTTGGCTGTGGATGAAGAAGGTCGTGACGCTCGACAAGCAGGAGAGGACCGCCAGCGAGTTCAAGTTGGTCGGGTATCTCTTCTGGATGAATGCGACCTGGTTCCTCTGTGGGGAAACTGGAAAGCTGCACCTCAAAGCGTTAGCCGGCGACCCTGCGCCAAGCCCCATCGAGATCATGGTCTTCCTCGTCTTGGGTTGGCTCTTTGTGCTCGTTGGTGAGTACATAGCTGCGCGGCTGAAGAAGAGCTGACGCAGAGGTCGCAGAAGCGGGTAGACACGCGCCCCCTGGATGGTCCGACCTCGAATTCGAGATGCTTATGGTCAAAGGGACGAGCAAGATGATGCTGGATCTCGTCTTGCTTGCGGCGGGAGCTCTCCCGCACGGCGCGTCGCCTTGGACCCAACGGGGCGGGTAAGACGACGATCAAGCTCCTGCTGGTGCAGGACCTGGGCTGGGTCTTTGATGCCAGAGTCGGCCTGCACATCGACGTCTTCCCGTCCGCCTTCGTCTCGGAACACGATCCGGTGTCGTTCATGATGCCCGTCAAGCGCGCGACGAAGGCTGAAAACTCCTAACCTGACCGGGAGCCGCATCCGGTTGCGGCGAGGGCGTCAATCGACAGGCCGGCGCATCACCGTGTAGCCGTCGCGTACCTCGATGGGCAGGAATCCGCGTGCGTCATACATTGACCGTGGGCCACGGAAATGGCCGGCGTCGCTCGCTTCGGGGTCGTTGTGGGGATACCCCTCGATCCACGACGCACCACGGGATGAAGCATCCGCGATAACCCGATCCAGCAGTGCCGAGGCGATCCCGTGTCGCCGGAACGGCGGCGCTATGACGAAGCACGACACCCCGATCACCGATAGTGGTTTGGGTCCGTCAGGATCGACGAGCCGGTAGAGCCCGTAGTCGGAGCGCAGTGAGGCGTTGACCCAGCCAACGGGTCGATCGTTGATGTATGCGAGATAGCCAACGGTCGTGCCGATACCGAGTCGCTTGACCACAGCCGCCCTTGTCTCGCGCCATGCGCGTTCTGGTTGCTCGGGTGTCGCCGGTACGTGGGGTTCGAGGCAGTAGCACGAGGCCCAGTCAGGGTTACCGGCAAAGGCTTCGTGGTCGAAAAAGTGAAGCCAGTCGTCAATGCGGCTGTCGGTCACTGGGTGAATCGTGACGTGGCCGATCTCGGAGAGTCGTTCGGTGCCCCCGGTGAGCCGCTCGACCGCCTCCGCGTAGTTCTGTGCGTAGTTGCGGATCGACTCCTCGGGGTACGACCAGTTATGGACTTGCCGCCCGTGAGCTACGAAAGCGCCGGCGATGGTGTTCAGGTCATCCGACTCGATCAACGCATCACACTCGAAGCACTTCACTTGCATCGTCTTTCTCCTTCCCTACATCTGTAGTATATCCTTTTGTCGAGCTTCGATCAACAGGAAACGGATGACGCGAACCCGGGCTCTGCCCTCAACACCTGCCGTCTTGCTAATGCCTCCGGGACGCGAACTCACCGTGTACCACGGACGCCACGGTGCCTGGATCTTCCCTGCCGAGCTCGTGATTCTCACTCTCGACGATGGCGATGTCTAGCCAGCGAGCTGTCAGCAAGCTCTCACACCACTCCGGCTGGCCGAGGGCAACCCTACCCATTTAGGTCATTGACACACCCCCGCTATGAAATACAATCGTCATACAGGCATGTTGCCCCGATCCTTTTGCAGTATGTGAAAGGAGGTACTATCGAGCAATCCAAACACGATGTCCTTCCTGATCATTGTGTCCATTATCCGTTCATTCACTTATCAGGTATCAAAAAGGAGAATGACATGTCCTGGCTGACAGCACTTCCGAAAGCACTTGCCAAGAAACCGCTGCTCCCACTTCTGGCTGTTGTATTCTTGCTTGCCGCCATTTTCGGTGGGCGTGCGGGTATTGCCGTCATATTCAACGCCATTCTATGGGGCGCCTTCGTCTACTTCCTGATAGCTTTTTTCCTCAATTGGGCGCGGGAGGCCGGTGCGACTGCTTTTGTCAATTCCTACACGACACGCGATGTAGTGGTGATGGCGGCCTTGATCGCCATCGGCGGTATTGCCAAAGCTTACTGGGGGCAGCTCCGTATGGTGCTGGAGTCCGCGTTTGGACCGTATGGTGAATTCATCATTGGTCCCGGCTTCTATATCTGGGGTATTCTAGCCTGCAACCTGGTCCGCAAACCCTTGAGCGGGACCATCAGTATGACCATCGGCAGTGCCGTGGAAATCCTGGCTGGAAATCCCTTTGGACTGCCGGTATTCCTCTTCAACTTCTGGGAAGGTTTTGGTCCTGACATCTCCTATAACTTCATCTTCAGGAACAAGCGTTACGATCTGCTGGTTGCCATCATTGGCGGCATCCTATCGGCGGATCTGGGATTGGTCTATGGATGGTTCTATTTCGGATTCAGCCAGTTGCCAGCCTTGGCCTTTATCATCTACGTGATTGAGGTGACCCTCTCCGGTGTAGCTGCCGGCATCATCGGGTACTACCTGGCGAAAGCACTGGAGCGCATCGGTGTGAAAGCACCGTCAGCAGCCGTGATTGAACCATAATCTCTCCTGATTGTACAAGGGGTTGTACCTTATCAGCCCGGGCCACGTAAGGTACAACCCCTTTTTTGTTGAAAGGACGTCACTATGGAAAGGATCGCTCTGCAGGACATCCGCTTTTCTTATGCTGCGGACAGCCCGCGTGTTTTGGATGGTCTGTCACTGGACTTATTTGCTGGAGAGATTGTCCTGCTGGTTGGTCCCACCGGCAGTGGCAAGACTACCTTGCTGCAGATTATCGCCGGCGTCACCCCCCAGGTCACCGGCGGCCACATCGGTGGCAAGGTTTTGTTCGATGAAACCGATATCCTCCGGTCTGCAGGTGCAAGCAGGGGGCAAGTGGGATTGGTGCTGCAGGACCCGGAAGCACAATTGGTCAATCTGACCGTCAGTGACGAGATTGTGTTTGGTCCCGAGAACCTAAACCTGCCTGAGGATGAGATACGCGCACGGCTGGAGTGGGCACTCGAGAAATGCCGCTTGACGTCCGTTCGGGATGCCTATGTCTACGCGCTGTCAGGCGGTCAGAAACAAAGGATTGCCATTGCCGCGGGATTGGCGATGAAACCAGAGGTCTTGCTGCTGGACGGCCCACTCACTAACCTTGACCCGCAAGGTGCGAGCGAAGTTCTGCAGACCATCACTGAGCTCATCGAGACAAACGCGACCAAAATCGTGGTGATCTCCTCCAACAAGATCGATGCACTGCTGCCGCTGGCAACCCGCATTCTGGTCCTCAATGAGGGGCGCATCGCATTCGATGAAAAACCGGATGACGTCATCCATATGGCGGATCAATTCGCCGAGTTGGGGTTGTTTGCTCCTGAGGTCGCTTACCTTTGGCCAACCGTGCGGTTGCGGGAACCGGAGGCTGACCTACCCAAGACAGCAGTAGCGTCAGCTGAAACGCTTTGAGGAAGTACAATCCTGTCTTTCAGACCACGCGTACGAATCGAAATGCAGCCAACCATCAGGAAAATCTGATCGAGATCAAGGATGTGAGTTTTGACTATGGGTTGGGACCGGTGCTCACGGGTATCGACCTGGAAATCGACAAGGGCGAATTCGCTGCTGTGGTCGGCCAGAATGGGTCCGGGAAAAGCACCTTGATGCGCTTGATCACCGGCTTGAGCCAGCCTGAGAAGGGATCCATCGCCATTGCCGGGAAGGATACCAGAGACTTTTCACCTCAAGGGATTGTGGGCTACGTCTTCCAGTATCCCGAACATCAATTTGTCTCCGATACTGTCGAAAAAGAACTCAGATTCGGGTTGGCTGACAAGCTTGCTCCGGCGGAGATTGACAGCCGAGTTCGGGAAATCATCACCCTTTTTGGCATGGAGGGAAAGGAGGATGCCTCTCCATATACCTTATCCATCGGGGAGAAGCGGATGTTATCCGTTGCCAGCATGCTCGTCTTACGCCCGCAGTTGCTGATTCTGGATGAACCGACCACGGGGTTGGACCGGCGCCTCACAACCAACCTGATGCGGATCTTGAAGCGGTTTGTTGAGGAATCCGGTCTGACTGTGCTGCAGGTCAGCCACGATATGGAGCAGGTGGCTGAATACTGCTCCAAGGTTGCAGTGATTGATCAGGGGAAAATCACATTCACCGGGACGCCAGTGGAACTGTTCCTGAACCAGGAGGTCCTCCATCGGGCGAAACTTGATGCTCCCGTCATCTTCCAGATTGCGCACCTCCTTTTTCCTGAGATAGATGCCATTCCGGTGACGGTCGAGCAGTTCCTGGAGGAGGTTCACTATGCCAGTCATTGAATACACTAAGGGCACGACATACTTCCATAGATTGTCACCCTTGCAGAAAATCGTATGGGGTTTCATTATCCTGGTCTGGTTGTTTGTCACCTTCAACCCATTACACACCCTCATCCTGGGCATTATTGTTTTCGCGCAGGCTGTGTTTCTCGCCGGGATCCCCCTGGGAAGGTTGCTCAAAACCGTGCTGATCATAGGCGTGGCAAGCATTTTCATTGTTGTCTTTCAGACCCTGTTGTACCGTGGTCAGACGGTCATGTTCGAGATCGGTCCTTTCCGTCCCACCCGCGAAGGGCTGTATGTGGGGCTGGCGATTGCGTTCCGGATTCTCTCCATCGTGGCATCGTCGATGATGATTGCCCGGACGACGGATCCGCACGATATCTTCCTGTCGATGACGTCGCTGGGTATGCCGTACAAACTGGCATACGCGATTTTCATCGCCCTTCGCTATATTCCTCTGATGGAATATGAAGCGGGGAATATCCAATCCGCGCAGTTTGTCCGGGGTATTGTGCAGAAGGAAGGCGGCGGGCTACGGAGCAGAATCAACCAGATCAGCAAATTCCTGATTCCCTTCATCGCCATCGGCATCCGGCGTGCAGATCAGTCTGCGTTGGCCATGGAGGTCAGGGCTTTTGGCCTCCATACCACCAGGACGAACCTACGCAAGCTGAACTTTTCCCGCAAGGGCTGGATATTTGTGGCGGCTTGGGCAGTGGCGTTTGTTGCCTATAATCTGATTATGGAAGCGAACGTTTTCTCTGTGGTCTTCTTTGAGCCCCCGCATTGAGAGAGGATAGGTGAATATGGAACCCGAACTGAGCCGTAAAGACCTTGTCGCCGTTGCGCGCGGGGATGGCGTAGCAGACATCGTGATTCGAAACGTACAGATGGTCAATGTACTCACGGCAGAGATCATGCCGGCGGACATCGGGATTGTGGGCACTCGTATCTCGTATGTCCTGCCCCCGGGTGAGGGTGGGGATGCCAGGGTGACGATCGATGGGACTGGGCTTTATGCGACGCCGGGTTTCATCGATGGTCACGTGCATAACGAATCGTCAATGGTGACCCCCGCGAATTGGGCGAAGGTCCTGGTGCCGAACGGCACGACCACGGTGTTTACTGACCCGCACGAAATCACCAACGTCCTGGGGATGAAGGGTACGAAATACATGCTGGAAGCCAGTCAGGGATTGCCCTTGCGGTATTATGTGACTGCTCCCAGCTGTGTGCCTGCCGTTCCCTCCATTGAAACTGCTGGTGCCGAAATCACCTGGAAAGAGATGGAGGAGCTCCTGAGCTGGGACCGTGTGGTCGCCGTGGCGGAAGCCATGGATTTCATGGGGATTGATCACCCAGAGCGGAAACATCACACCGATCGTGGAGGTGGCGCATCGCCGGCAGATCGGCATCGAAGGCCACGCCCCGGCAGTGACGGGCAAGGACTTGCAGGCCTATGCCGCGGCAACCGGACCGGTGGGATCGGACCATGAAGCGACAACGACGCAAGAGATGCTGGAGAAAGTCCGCTCCGGTATGGTCATCTATGCCCGGTGCAGCACCTTCCTCGATGATTCCAAGGACACCGCGGATGCCATCAAGGCGGTGAAGGACACGCGTATGTTCGGCTTCTGCACGGATGACATTATGCCCCACCACCTGGGCAGGGGGCACCTGAACTACGGTATCCGGCGTATGATCCAGGAAGGCATTGATCCCGTGACTGCCATTCAGATGGCGACCATCAACAATGCCCAGCATTACCGATTGTATGGGTTGGGGGCCATTGCCGCAGGATGGACAGCGGATATTGTGCTGCTGGACAGCCTGGAGGACGTGAGTGTCCGCCATGTGATTGTCGATGGTGAGGTCGTGGTTGAGGATGGTGTGTTGGTGGTGGATATTCAGGAACCGGTCGAACCTCTGACGTCCAACAGCGTCCGTATCGTGGAGGGAATAACGGCGGACGATTTCCGGCGTATGGGGTCCGGTTCAGGTCGAGTTCGCTTTAACGCCATGAATATGTCTGCTATCTTCACATCGCTGGCGGAGGTGACGGCGGAGATAGAAGATGGGCTTCTCACCATGCCTTTACCGGAGGGGGTCGCCATTGCTGCCATTGTCCCTCGTCACGGTCAGGGCAAACCGCCCTCCGTTTGCTTGACCAGCCAGTATGCCCTGCAGAGAGGGGCTATCGCCTCCACTGTCTCGCATGATAGCCACAACTTGGCTATTTTGGGGAAGAACCCGCAGGACATGCTGGTGGCTATGGAAGAGATCAAGAAGGTAGGGGGCGGGTTGACGGCAGTCTTGGATGGAGAGGTGCTGGCGACAGCCCCCCTGCCCATTGCCGGACTGATGACCCCACTGGCAGTAGAAGAGATTGGCGCACTGATGGACAAGTTCGAGGCCAGTCTGCCTCAAATTGGGACTGCCGCAGGCCTTCCCGATTGACCTGCTGGCGTTGGCGTTGCCCGTGATTCCGCAGGTGCGGTTGACGGACTACGGCCTGGTGGACATCGTCACGCAGCAAGTGCTGCCGGTCGTCGCGGAGTGAACTGATAGTGACATGTTCGGTGCGGTTGTGCAATAGGGCTATAGCATGATTGGAGGGGCGCAGAATTCTGCGCCCCTCTTCTCGTAATGTTTTCCCTACTAACTGAAGGTGGGTAGAATCACCTTAGTATTTCGTGACCGCGCGATGCACAGATTACGGACTGCGATTCACGTGGTACGTTTCTCGAACCGAAATGAACTCCCCACCCAAGCTCACAGACTAGCAGGAGGATCAAAGATGGAATACCGATCATTGGGAAGAACCGGCGTTTTGGTCTCACCGATATGCCTAGGAACGATGAATTTCGGCGATCGAACGGATGAGGAGACGTCCATTGCCATTGATTAACAAAGCTATGGATGCGGGAATCAACTTCATAGATACAGCGGATGCCTATGGCCGTGGTGAAAGTGAGCGTATCGTCGGTCAAGCACTCGCTGAGAATGGCAAACGGGATCAAATTGTCCTGGCGACGAAGGTTCATGGGCAGATGGGGGACGGCGTGAACGAGCAGGGGATCTCCCGGTACCATATTATGAAAGCGTGTGAAGACTCTCTGCGTCGTTTGCAGACCGATCACATTGACCTGTATCAACTCCATCGCCCAGACCTCGATATTCCTGTGGATGAATCGTTGAGAGCCATGGATGATTTAGTGCGTTCGGGTAAGGTAAGGTATATCGGCTCCTCCAATCATGCCGCATGGATGGTCATGGAATCCATTGCTGTCAGTGAGCGATTGGCCATCTCACGACTCATCAGCACGCAGCCACCCTATAACCTGTTGGATCGGCGCATTGAGAATGAGTTAGTGCCGGTAGCGCTGAAATACGGCCTTGCGATTTTGCCATGGTCCCCCATCGCCGGGGGCCTCCTGTCCGGAAAGTACACCCTGGATATGGCCGATGGTACAGCCTTTCCGCCTGACACCCGTGCCGGATCAGGATGGAAACCCATCCTAAGGCGGATCAATAGCAGAGCCCTTGAAGTCGCGACAGCTGTGAAAGAGATGGCTGAGGAGCGGGGTCTGAATACCGCACAACTTGCGACACTTTGGTGCAAAGACCAACCCGGCATTACCGCACCCATTATCGGGCCACGAACCATGCACCATCTGGATGATGCCCTCGCCATCATTGATATGCATCTCGATGAAGCTGACCGGCCCTTGTTTGATGCTCTGGTACATCCCGGCAACGCCGTTGCTGATTTCCACAATGCTAACCCTTGGATGAAAGCGCGTCTTCAGGTATGACTGGGAACCGGTAGCTACGGAGGTTATCTGAGTGAAAACGTCACAGCATCCGGACATGACCTGGTGGAGAGACGCCCGGTTCGGTATGTTCATCCACTGGGGGCTCTACGCCATCCCCGCAGGGGAGTGGCACGGCGAGCGGATCCCGAGCGCCGCAGAGTGGATTATGAACCGGGCCAGAATACCGGTACGCGAGTATGAGAAGCTGGCAGAGCAGTTCAACCCGGTCGATTTCGATGCCGACGCGATTGTGCAGCTCGCTAAGGACGCCGGGATGAAGTATCTGGTGATCACCTCCAAGCATCACGACGGATTCGCGCTCTTCAGGTCCAAGGCATCATCCTACAACGTCGTGGACGCCACGCCGTTCAAACGCGATATCATCGGCGAGATGGCCGCGGCGTGCGATCGAAAGGGTATACGCTTCGGCGTCTACTACTCCCAGGCCCAGGATTGGCACCATCCCGACGCCGCGGGCAACACTTGGGACTGGCCGGATGAGAGCAACAAGGACTTCCGCCGGTTCCTGGACGAATTGGTCTTCCCTCAGGTCGATGAACTGCTCAGCAACTACGGGCACCTGTCGGTGCTCTGGTTTGATACGCCGGTCAAGATCACAGAGGGCCAGTCACAAGAGCTACTCGCTTTCGTGCGCCAAAAGCAGCCCGAGTGCATTGTCAACAGCCGGCTTGGTCCGGGCGGTGGCAGCGAGTGGGGCGACTTCGTGTCGCTGCGGGACAATGAGGTCCCTACCATGCCATTGACGGAAAACGGCGAGACCTGCGCCACGCTCAACGGAACCTGGGGCTACTCCAAGTTCGACGCCGAATGGAAGACACCGGCCCAGGTGGCGAGGCTGATGTCGGATATCGCGGCAAAGAACGCCAACTATCTGCTCAACATCGGCCCTGACGCGCGCGGACGCGTGCCGGAGCGAAGTGCGCAGATCCTGCGTGAGGTGGGCGCCTGGCTCCAGACGAATGGGGAAGCCATCTACTGCACCCAGCCGACGCCATTCTCGGCCAACTTCGATTGGGGCGCCGTGACCCATCGTAAGGGTAAGCTCTACTTCCACATCTTCGATGAGAACGTCCGCGAACTCAAGGTCGTCGGGCTTCGCAACAAGGTAACCCGCGCCAGCTTTCTGGATGCACCGGACACCAAGTATCCGGTCCGGCAGACGCCGGTCACCACGGACGGGAGCCTGGTGGAGACGACGATCGAGACCGGGCCGATCTCGATCGGGCCGATCTCAATCGGGACGATTGGTGACGCGGCACCGCACCGCGTGCTCGCGCTAGAGATCGAGGGTGACGCAGATGTGGCGCCCGGTATCGTGCAGCAACCGGATGGCAGCATCGTGCTCGAAAGCCTGGCTGCGACCGATACAGCCACGGGTGAGTCCATCGCGCCGGCTATTATGGCGCGCGGGGCCGTGGCGCGATCCCTAGAGGAAGGCATGTGCCTGGCCTGGGAGTTCAGGGTCCTGACGCCCGGCACCTACGAGATCGCTGCCGACTGTGCGACGAGCCGTAGTACAGACGACGCCGGAAACAAGCTGGTGGATACCGGGCACGAGATCATCATCAACGTGAATGGCGAAACGATCCCGGCGGTCATCCACGAGGATGCGCGTCAACCTATCCGCGGTAATGCACACTGGATGTGCATATCGAGTGATATCGGCACGGTGCGCTTCGATGAACCGGGCCTATATACGCTGACACTGAGTGTCAACAGTGTCGTGACCGGCAAGGGCGGCGGATTCATCCTGCGCAACCTGAGACTGAGCCCCGCCCCTGCGATCGCTACACGGGGAACAAGGATCAGCGGGTAGGGTAGTGTGATGTCCTTGAAAGACCTCATGCCCCTCGACGCGTGGGAGGCGCTTGCCCCTGGCGTCTGGCGAGTCCGCTTCGGGGAAACCGGTAAAGAGTTGGCCTACACGAGCCTGGCAGCCCGTGAGCCACGGTTCGCCGCGCTCAATGAGCTGTCCGCCCCTTCCTTCCCATTTTCGGATGCACCGATCCTGGCAAGCCGATCTGAGGACCGGCTTATTCAGGTACGCATACCGGTTGATGCCGGGGAGTCGATCTACGGCTTCGGGCTTCAGTTCGACGGCACCAGGAAGAGCAAGCAGGTCCTCGATCTACACGTAGACCATTGGGCGAGCGGTGGTGGACGCACCCACGCACCGGTGCCGTTCTACATCTCCAGCAAGGGCTACGGCGTGCTCTTCAACACGGCCCGGTTCCTCAAGGTCTACGTGCAGGTTGGCAATCGCAAGGACTCACCGAACAACCCGCCTCCGGTTGACCGGGTTCCCCCACCTCAGGAACCGGCGTCACGCCCGTGGACTGCACAACCGGAGAGCGATGCCATTGAGGCGCACCTTTCAGCGAACGGGCTGGAAATGGTCGTGTTTGCCGGTGAGAGCATGCAGGACGTGGTTGCCCGTTACAATCTCTACTGCGGGGGCGGTGCCCTGCCGCCCCTATGGGGGCTCGGGTTCTGGCATCGGGTGATGAGTGACTTCACCGACCGGCAGGCCGAGGATGAGGTCGATGCGTTCGCGGAGCACGATATGCCGCTCGACGTCTTGGGATTGGAACCCGGGTGGATGACACGTTCCTATCCCTGTACGTTCGAGTGGCAGAAGCACCGCTTCCCGGAGCCGGGAGCCTTCGCTCAACGCATGGCGCGGAAGGGCATCCGCCTGAACCTCTGGGAGAATCCGTATATCTCACCCGAAGGCAAGCTCTACGAGCAGCTTTATCCCTATTCCGGATCGCATCTCGTCTGGCTCGGGCTTGTTCCGGACTATACCCTGCCTGAGGCGCGGGACATTCTCTGCAGCCAGCACGCAGAGGACCATCTGAGCA
This sequence comes from uncultured Chloroflexia bacterium, assembly GCA_963775195.1. GTDB lineage: Bacteria > Chloroflexota > Anaerolineae > B4-G1 > SLSP01 > PWVB01. Next base: position 376,946 of record CAVZIC010000005.1, on the reverse strand, counting down.
TTGGGGTTAGCGGCTACAAGATCGATGAAGTCGACGGCTACGATCAGTGGCTTTGGCCGGAGCATGCCACGTTCCCCTCCGGTACGCCTGCCGAGACCATGCGGCAGACGTACGGGCTGATGATGCAGACCATGCTTTACGAGCGTCTGTTCCACGCCAACAACACCCGCACCTACTCACTCGTGCGCGCCAGCAACGCCGGTGCGTCGGCCTTGCCGTTCGTGATCTACAGCGATGCCTACAGCCACGCGCAGTACATCACGGGTATCTCGGCGGCGTCCCTGTGTGGCATCCTGTGGACACCCGAAGTACGTCAGGCGGCCACAGCCGAGGAGTGGCGGGCCCGAATCCAGACTGTCTGCTTCTCGCCGCTCGCGATGCTCAATGCGTGGGCGTCCGGGAAAAAGCCGTGGGACTACGAGAGCGTCGTTGACGACGTGCGCGAAGCCATCCGCCTGCGGATGCGGCTGCTCCCGTACCTGTACACAGCGTTTGCGAGCTTACAATCGTTTTGGAATCCCTCCACTGCGCGCCATGGTGTTGGAGCAGGGAAACTCAGATGCGCCGGTCCAGGCCGACTGCGCGGAACTCGACGACGTAACCAACCCGTACGGAGAAGCCACCGAGCACAATCCGGACGATCAGTTCATGTTCGGGCCGTCCATCCTGGTCGCCCCCTACTACGAACAGCAGACGCTGAAGCGCACCGTCCGGTTACCACGTGGCGACTGGTACGACTTCTACACCGGTGAGTCCGTTGGTAACGGCACCACGATCGAGGTCGCTACCCCTGAACATATGCCGCTATTCGTGAAAGAGGGTGCCGTGATACCGATGCTCACACAATATGTGGACAACACCCGCCAGGCCTTTGGTCACCCGCTCGAAGTACGGCATTACGGCGAGATCCCCGGGTCGTTTGAGCTGTACGAGGACGACGGCGTGAGTTTCAATTACGAAGACGGCGCATTTGGCCTGCGCCGGTTCGATTTTGCCGCGGGCAGGGGCACCGAGACCATCCTCAGACCAGGCCCGAGCATGTTCGGCACAGTTGAGCGTTGGGTGCAGATGACTGACAGCCGCGAGGCACCAGAATGAAGCGCCTTAACGTGGCCTGAAGTGGGGCGGTCGACCTGGGTTTGGAGCGATCACCCCTGACCGCTATACACGTGTTCGAATGACTCCCGTCGCTCCCGCCTGCAATAGCTCCTTAAGAACATCAAGAGCCCTCTAGCGCTAGAGGGCTCTTGGTGTCCTGGGGCGATTTCGTGTCGCTGACCGGCGGGCCCATGGGTGCTGCCGGCATGGCACTCGCTCTGCGGACCGAGGCGCGTGGGTGGCCTCATGAACATCCGCAGAGAGGTGTCGTGTGAGGAGATCCCATCAGGTAGTTCGAGACCCTGTCGCAGCCACGCTTCCTTGGCCTTGCCAGGAGCCTCCATGTCGGTCCACCTCTCCGCTCCACAGATCACGGCAAAGATGGGCATGATCAGGATGTCTATGAGCTTGGGCCGCTACGCGTGATCGCTGTGCGGGTCGGTCAGCTCCGCAGCCTGGGCTTTCAAGGTGGGGCGGCGCCGCCAATGGAGGTGGCTGTCGGGGCGCGCGAAGTATCTCTGTCCGGCGCCTGCCAACCGTTCCCCCCCGGTTCTCCAACCTATGAAGCAAGAGCCAACCGAAATCCGTCGTTCCGGCTCGGAATTGCCTAGTATGCTGATAGCGGCAGCTCTGTTGATAAGCGGCCTCGAGAGGGCACGGCGTAGCGGCTGTGAATCAGCGCAAATGGCTCTCACGCTTTGCCCACTTCACCTTCGCTGACCAGGAGGTGTTCATACTGCAAAGTTGACAGAATCGGATGTCCACGGATCGTTTTCGAAACCATATCCACCGTTCTGCGGCCGAAGGGAGGCCCAATAATGTTGACAATACGCCGTTCCAGTCACGTGCTACGGCTCGTCGTATTACTTAGTGTTGGCGCTTCGCTCACCTTTACCAGCTTCACGGCCATCGCGCAGTCGGCCAACGCGCCATCGGCCCAACCTCAGCGGGTTAGCCAGGATGTGCTGGATCGATTAGGCATTCAGCGTCCACTAGCGACTGACCTCACCGCCCTCAGCTTGCAGATTGCGCAGCAGGTGCAGGCGGGCGGCCTGCCTGACGGCGCCATCGCGCCCCAGCAGGTCGAGTCAGGCGGCCTGCCCAGCAACCTCTACGGCTCGTCGGCACAGTCGGCGTCCATCTTGACCACGCTGAACAGCGGCGGCAGCTCGAACTTCCGCGATGTCATGCTGATGGCGGATGCCGACGGTCGTGAAGACCTGGTCGCCGATCACTCCGCCAAAATCGCCGATCTATCGACCGCGAGTCTGCCCGCCGGTTGGATGGTGACGCGCGCAGCGATGTCGGCTCATACCGTTTCCACGGGGTATACCAATACCGTCTACTACTACGGCGATTCGGTCGGCAACGTTTACATCGGCGTGGATACCAACACCGGGTTTGGGACAGCCAAGGTGGTGACCTATACCGTGCTGAATCTGCCCACCATCATGAACGCCTTCGGCACCCTGAACAGTGACGATCAGATCGTCATCACCGGGCTGGCCGTCAACCCCGTGGCCGATCTCACGTCGTTCACCAACGTCAACGGCTCATTCGCGCCATTCAGCGGCAAGATCGGTGAGATTCTCTATGTCACCTTTTGGGACACGGGCGGCGGCCTCCGCTTGACGGGCAGCAATCAGCTGATCCAGAGCGGCGTGCTGGCCTTCCCCATTGCGGACACGGTCAGTCCGGCTGCCGCGCCGCCGGGCATCCTGTCGCAAGCGGGTTTCCCGGTGACGGTGGGCGGGTCGTTTGGCGTGGCCTTTTCGATCTACGCCAACCTGGCCGGCATCGCTGCCGACGATAACGGCGACATCTACTTCCAGCAGGTCGATCTGGCCGGTCTGACGGGCGGCAACATCGTCAAGATGACGTCGGTCGATCAGCCCGGCGCGGGCGGCTTCCAGGATCGTTCGTTGGCGACCAACGGCTTCGCCACGTTGACGACACTGAACCCGCTCAACGGCAACTACGGTTCCCCCAGCGGCCCGGCCAAACAGATGAGCCGGGTCACCAACTACTCCGGCACCTCGCCGGCATTCGGCAACATCGCGTCGTTGGCCGCCGGACCCAACAATATCCTGTACGCCGCTCTCGCGCGCAGCTTCGTGGCCACCGACCCGGTCGAGACGCAGGCCACCGAAGGCCTGTTCACCAATCCCGCTGCACTCGGGCCCACCCCGTCGATGATTCTGAGTTTTGCGGACACGACCGGCGCGTTCGATTTGTGCACCGGCGTGCTTATCCAGCACGTTCCAGGTAACGGGCACGCTGCCCATCGCCGACGGCTTCGCCGATGTGGCGCAGGCGGGCGTGACGTTACAGCCTGGCGTCAACAACTTCCGCGCCTTCGTGCTGGGCAACGGGCCGGACGTGCGCGGCACCCTCACCGGCGCGACGACCGCCAACACGCTGAAGATGGACTTCCAGGTGGACTACACGGTCTTCTCAGGGCTGACGGTTGATGAGGAGTCGAAGGTCTACGTGATCTCCGGCGGCACGCCGGCCAACGTCGGGCGCGATCCATCGCCCGAGCGCAGCGAGATTCTGGTCTTCCCCGATCAGCAGCTGTTCTGATCGACGCGCCGACTTCGTCGATCTGCGGGGCGATGTGCTGCCCGACCCGACCGTCACCACCGGCAACGTGGGGGACGGGCAGTCCGACCGGTTCGATCACCTTTACTATCAGAGCGCCACTCGATCAGATCACGCTCACCCCGACCGGTCTCAGTGGCTTGACGCGCGGGTTCCTGTTGTATCTCAACCGCACGCGCGGCGCGTCGTTCATTCCGACTCTGCCCAACGGCCATCCGCAGGCGGATGATGGGGCCGACGGGCCGGCTAACTTCGAGGACTTCGATCCGGGCCATCAGATCGCAGGCGGCGACGATCAGTATTTCCCGTACCGCGGCGATGACAACGACGGCGCCGGTTCACCCACGCTTGCGAGCCCGCTGAATGGGGGCTTCGAGTACACCTTCCGTGAATACATCACCAACACCAGCACCCTGCAGGCTACTTCGTGGAACGCCTTCTACTTGAACTCGAACGGCAGCCTCACGTTCGGACAGGGCGACGGCGACAACATCCCGTCCGCCGCCAAATTCCTGACCGGGCTGCCGCGCGTGGCCGGCGCGTGGACCGACCTCGATCCGGGCAGCGCCTGGCAGTACGGCAACTTCAACACGTTCCCGGTGCAGGCGGTGGGCTTCGCGGGCATCAATCACTTCGTCGTGCGCTGGATCAATACGCCGTCTTTCGGCTACGAGAGCTGTAACTCGAGCAACTCGTTTTCGATCAGTCTCTACGACGACGGCACGAGCACAGACGAGAACGCTAACCAACCGTTGAACCCGGCCAACCCGATCGGCAACAACGCCGTCCCGTTCGATCTGCAGGAGGGCCCAACCGATCAGCGCACTTTCATGGACACGATCAACCATGTGCTCAGCAGTGCCAACCCGCGCCCCGAGGGCAGCGGCAATCTGTGCCTGACCTACGGCCGCATGGACTTGCTCGGCGCACAGCAGGCCGGCGATGCGGTGCTGGTCGGGGTGACGCCCGGCAACCAGCCCATCACAACGACGCCCGGCATCAACCTTAGCGCAGGAGCCGTGGCGGGAGATGCTTCCTTCCCGTCGGCACTGGGTATCGGCATGGGCGGCGTCATTCCGGCCTCGCCCTATGAGTGGTTCAGGCTGGGCGCTCGATCAAGCTACTCCATCACGGGCGGCATCACCACGACGTTCGCGGCTGAGCCGGCGTATGATCTGCGACAAGAAGGCAACGATCCCGCAGCGTCCACGCCGGTCAACCAACCCGATCCGAATCGCGGGCAGGTCTGCTTCCACAACCTCAATTCGCAGGCGATCACGTTCGCGCCGCCGGCCGACAAGACCATCGGTGATCCGGACTTCCCGATCACGGCGACGGCTTCATCGGGTCTGCCGGTATCCCTGACATCGCTCACACCAGGTGTCTGCACGCTGAGCGGTAACGTTGTGACGTTGGTAAGTACGGGGCAATGCACCCTTCGTGCCGTGCAGGGCGGCGATTCCACCTATGCGCCCGCGCCGCCTGTCACGCAGAGCTTTGACGTGCTGGCCGTGTCAACCGACAGCCACGTGTATCTTGCCTCTCGTCCTCAGGTAACGCGCGGACGGTACTCTGACCCCTGCCACAGCACGCCGCGCCAGGCCGACACACTCGGCCTGGCGCGGCGTCGTTCCTGCGCTTCTGGTGCACACCACTCCGCTAGCTCTCGACTGCAGCCATCTTCCTGATGAGTGGTCTTGGCCGTCGAGAATAGGAGCAGGCGCTCTGGTCATGTAGAGCCGTTCCGGAAGGGACTATGACCTTGTTCCAGGCGGATCACAGATCCGCCTGGAACGTACGCCTTGGGAACCTGTTACCGAAAAGCTGCTATGCAATTGCACCCGGATGGCTCGACCCGGTTCGTGAACCCAGCGTGTGATGAGCTGGGGACCACGAGCCTGTGCGCCACCTGTGCCCATCAGAACCCGCGCGGCGCCGGCGCATTTTGCGTTTTTGGGGTGGCTTGCCGTCAATGCACCGTGGGCCTATAGTGTGAGTAGTAGCTGCCGGCCGGGGATTTCGTGCGGATGATACCCCTTGCATTTCCTCTATCGAAAGGATGGTTGTGAAGACCATGACATCGCTTGTAATGACTTCCAAGGGTAGGATCTCGGGTGCGCGCGACGATGGTACAGGCGTGCACAGCTTCAAGGGCATTCCCTTTGCCGCCCCGCCGGTCGGCGATCTGCGGTGGAAAGCGCCACAGCCGGTCCAGCCTTGGTCGGGCGTGCGCGAGGCGCTGCGCTTTGGGCCGCGCGCGATGCAGCTTCCCGTCTTCGGCGATATGAACTTCCGCTCGAACGGGGTGAGCGAGGACTGCCTCTACCTGAATGTCTGGACACCCGAGCCCGCTGCCGGTGCGCAGTTGCCGGTGTTGGTCTACTTCTTCGGAGGGGGGTTCATCGCCGGAGACGGATCGGAGCCGCGCTATGACGGCGCACAGATGGCCCGAAGAGGGATCGTGGCCGTAACGGTGAACTACCGTCTGAACGTGTTCGGCTTCTTCGCCCATCCCGAGCTGAGCGCCGAATCTCCGTACCATGGGTCCGGCAACTACGGCTACCTGGACCAAAATGCGGCACTCCTGTGGGTGCGCGATAACATCGCCGCATTTGGCGGCGACCCTGACCGGGTGACCATTGCCGGTGAGTCGGCCGGTTCGATCTCTGCCCACGCCCAGATGGTATCTCCCCTGTCGAAAGGCCTGATCGCAGGTGTCATCGGCGCGAGCGGAGGGCTCGACGCGCTGCCACCGTACCCGATGGATGAGGTCGAGAAGACCTGGCAGGCCTTCGCGGAGGAAGTGGGCGCTCCTTCGATTGCAGACCTGCGGGCCATGCCGGCAACCAAGCTGCTGGAGCTGACCAAGGGGATGGGAGCGCGCGAATATCCCAGTGTTATCGACGGGTACTTCTTCCCAAAGTCTCCCTTTGAGATTCTCGCCGCCGGAGAGCAAGCCCGTGTTCCGCTCATGGTGGGCTGGAACTCCGAGGAAGGGAACTACCGCAGCCTGCTGGGCGGGCGAGAGCCGACGCCTGAGGCCTACGCCGAGGCGGTGCGGGCGCTGTATGGCGAGCACTCAGATGAAATCCTCCGGCTCTACCCCGGAGCGACGAAGGAGCAGGTGGTGCAGTCTGCCACCGACCTGGCGGGAGACCGTTTCATCGCCTACAGCACGTGGAAATGGGCGGACGAGCATCGCAGGAGCGGCGGCCCGGTATTCCGCTACTACTATGCCCATCCACGCCCCCCTATGGTCCCGGAGATGGGGGATGCGGTGGCCGGGTTAGCCGGAGGTGTGATACGCGAACCCAAGGCGGCTGATAGGGCAACGGCTATGCCTGCGGCCACGGGGGCGGTTCATTCAGCGGACATCGAGTATGCGATGGGCAACCTGGCGACCAATCTGGTCTACGCCTGGACCCCGGAGGACGAGCAGGTTTCGGAGCTGATGCAAGGCTATTATGCCAACTTCGTGAAGACCGGCGACCCGAATGGCCCGGGGCTTCCGGTATGGCCGCGGGCGGATGAGGGCGCGGAAATGCAGTACCTGGTCTGGGATGTGCAGCCGCACGTCATGGTGGACCGGAACCGTGAACGTTACGCTTTCCTCGATCGGTTCTACAGGAAGTAGGCCGGCCAGGTGGGTTTGTAGCAACCGATTCGTTGGTTCTGCTCTCGCCCAGTCTGCTGGGCGCGCCTTCTGAGGCATCGGAACGACGCCTGTAGGGACTACAGGCCAAGTCGTTACCACTAACCTACCTGACCGAATGCTAGTGCTCCGTTAAGCTAGGGGTTATCATTGTCATCCTGAGCCGCAGGCGAAGGATCTGTGTTTTTCAAGACTGAGATCCTTCGCTTCGCTCAGGATGACAGTTCCCACGAATCAGGTTAGCTGACCACTTGCCTGCCGGTCGACACGGCAATTGGGGAAGTCAGCCTTGATCGTTTGACAAGAATGTAGGCGAATAGTAGTCCGAACATCACATTTACAGCAGCGTAAAGCCAGTATGCAGTCTCCGGTTTTCCCTCTATTCCATGTAAGAATGGCAGCAATGGTGCGGCCGTATTGTTCATTGCATGGAAAAACACCACCACGATCAGTTTCTTGCCACTTGAGTTATACAACCAAGCATAAATGATCGATATACTGGTTGTCATCATCACGAAAGCCAAGAATGAGTATGCGCTATGCAAATCACCCCGCATAAACCATAAGGGCAAATGCCAAATTCCCCAGATCACACCTATCACCAAGCTTGCCGGTATGATTCCGATTCTCTCCTGTAGGGGTTCCTGAGCATAGCCCCGCCAGCCGAATTCTTCTTGACCACCACCAATGACCACCATGAGAATGAAGTATGGAATTGCCAGAACTATCGGTGCGGCAGGAACTTCGGCTGGAAATAGCGTTTTGGCGACATCCAAGCCAACGGCAAGGGCCAGATAATGAGCTATCAAATGTATCAGCACCGGCAACGCCAACGCGACAACCAGGAACACCGGCCTAATGTGAGTATCAAGCGCCTGCCGCAAGAACACTCTGGTTCCCTTCCAGCCTTCCTCCCGGACTATGAGTGTGATGGCGGCCAGCAAAGGGGCGAATGCCCCAATGATAACAACTACAGTTGAGTACCCCGTCATATTCAGGGGTAACTCTATTCCTATTCCATCCAACACAGAAGGTATCCAGATAACCCATGAATAGGCAAATGTCAGCAAGAAATATCGCCAAGGCTTTCTGTCTTTGCGGCGGTCTGCCATTGGTCTTTTCCTTTATCCACTCGTAACTGCAGGCGTATATGAATCGTGCGGAATCTTCTCCGTATCATATCCTCTGCGAGCGTCCTATACGGAAAAGCAAGATGAGCCTGATTACAGATCAGTATAGGCATATTCATCTGAGTGGCGACTCTCAGTCAAGGGTAGGCGTGTGGTGGTGTGTCCGGCGCGGTTACCTGAAATCTTCTTCATATCCCGGCATATGAAGTGGTAACTGTGCAGGTGCTGCGTCTGCGTAATGACTGCTAGCGCGGTCTGGCTGCGAGGATGTAGTTCAGGATGACGTTGCCCCTGTAGCCCTTGGACCGCGCGCCGCCAAGGGCGAAGGCGCCTGCAGGGAAGTCGCGGCCGTAGACGAAGAAAGGATAGAGGCCTCCGGGGGTTTGAATGTCCACCTGGAGGTCTTTCTCTTTCTCGAAGCCGCGCAGCCAGAGCGGGAGCTCCTCAGCCTTGGCCTGATAGATGACGTAGACCCTGGCGGGACGGCTGAGTTTGAACTTCAGGAGCCGGTCCGCCTCGGAGTCATAGTCCAGATCCGCAGGCCGAACGGCATAGAGACCGCTCAGCGCCAGGGGGAGGTTGATGATCCGGTAATCCCTGTCTGTATAGCAGCGCATGCGAGCACGCAGGATCGCGGTTTCGTAATGCCGACTGCTCGTCGCGCGCGCGTAGACAAAGGCATTCTCGTAGCGATAGGCGTAGGCCGGCGGCCGGACGTGCCCTTCGTAGGCCACGATGGCCATGCCGCCACCTACTGAGGTGAGAGGGGCCATGGCGCGGACCTTGTCGTGGCCAAAGATGTCCTGGAGAAGTCCGGCGTAGGCCGGCACAAGGGATGTGCCCCCGGTACGGAGCACGACGTCGACCTGATCCGGTCTCATGCGCGCGTCCTTGAGGATGGCCCGGATGCTTTCTGCCACCGCCGCAATCTCGGGCGCGATCATCTCCTCGAAGTCCCTGCGGGCGATGCGTTCGTCGAGGTGAATGGCTTGGTATTGGAATCCCAATCGCGCCATCAGGTCTGACGTGAGCGCCTTTTTCGTCCGCTCTATCTCCTGGAAGAGCTTGAAGCCCACGTTCTGCGTCACCAGCGTCTCGAGGGCGCGCATCTCCGCCGGGCTATCGCTCGACTGCTGATAGCGGTGGATCTTGGCAAGGGGCTCGGGCCTCGAGAGCTCGGGCATAGTCTGCCACGTGTGCAACTGATCGAGGAACTCCTGTGGGAAATCCGCGCCGCCATCGACCTTGGCCTTGGACCCGAAATGGGGCAACAGGGAGCGCATCAAGCGTTGATCCAGGTTGTCGCCACCGATGAGCACACCGTGCGTGGCGATGACCCGTGGCGGAGGCGTCCCGCCGACCTCGACCATCGTGAGATCGAGCGTGCCCCCGCCGAAGTCGAAGACCAGGGCGATCTGGCGCTGCTCGGACTGCACGTGATAGAGATGGGCTGCAGCCACGGGTTCCATCTCGAACGCGATCTCCCGGAAGCCGGCGAATCGGGCTGCGCGGTAGAGGATCTCCTCGGCGCGCGCCGTGATGGCGGCGTCGTCAGAGAACTTCACCGGTCTGCCCAGCACGACGCTGTCACAGGTGTCCTCGAAGTATCGCTCAGCCTGCGTGCGCATCTCTGAGAGGAGCAGGGCGATGAGTTCGTCGATGGTGTAGGTGCGATCGAAGATGCGCGTTCCCTCATAGCCGGGATCGCGAAGCGCGGTCTTCACCGATTGGAGGAGCCGTCCATTGGCATTCACGTCCGTGACGACGTGAACGTCGTGCCAGTAATGAATCGGGTTCGAATCCCCCAGACCTTTGACCACAGCACCGGCGACGATGATCTCGATGGGCTCCAAGTCGCGGCGGGCCCAGACGGTGCGCCGGCCCGTCTCCTTTTCCAGATACTCGATGGCCGCTGAGGAACCCAGTTGGACATTGTAGTCGCGGTCGATCCAGATGAGGGATGGAAGCACGTTGGGGTTGTCGCTCCCCGCATCGAGTGCCACCGGTCGAAGAGCCTGGCCATCGAAGTAGGCGACGGAGGAGTTGGTGGTTCCGAAGTCAATGCCGAGTCGCATCTCACCTCCTTGCTTCTCAATAGCAGAACGCGAATCAAGGCGCATGCTGTCGCCCACGCAAACCCTCATTATACCATAGCCACCCTCAGGCCACCGCTTCATCAGCCGGCACCGATGCTATCATAGCAATGCATCGATTCCGTCATTCCTAGCCAACCGAAAGGGGGGTGACATGCACAGGTTTATCCTCGCGGGGATTCTGATGGTGGTTCTGATGGGCGGCATGGTTGCGGCGGGCAACCGTGCGTCTGCACAGGCGCCGCCGCCAACTCCGGTGCCTCTCTCGGGCCCAAGTGGGGTGCGCGCTGATCCGCTCGATACCAGCGCCTTGACTTCGTTCTTGATCTCCAATCCCTACTGCTACCAGCCTGACCCGACAGTTGACCAGTGCTCGATCAACTTCCGCTTCATCCAGGCTAACGATAACCAGAGCTCCGCGCCCTATATGACCTGGCTGGCTATTACGATCAGCGGCAAGAAACGCTTCAACGCCACTGCTTTCTTCGAGGGCACGATCACGTATAGTTACGATATGGCTCCCAATGGGCTGATGGTGCCTTGCGGGGCGCCCAATGCGGGCGGGGCAGGTAGCCAATACGGCAATGTCTACGGTGTTACGGTCCAGCCGCTGGATTCGAGCCGCAATCCCATGAGCACCGATATCGCCAACGTGACCTGCCCGGCGTTCAGCCCGTGATGGGGAGGATGAGCCATGCGCGTCGTGCGAATTCTCCTATTTGTGGGGATGGCCGTGGCTTTGACCCAAGTCCTTACGGGCGAGCCCGCCTACGCTGCTCCGCAGGCCGTTACTATGACCATCAGCAACCCGTATTGCGTTCAAGACGTTGAAACAACGGGGGCCTGTTGGATCAATCTGCGTACTTTCTACGCCTACACGTCCGATTCGTCTTTCAGCCACATCGAAATCGCCATTGGCGGCAAGGTGCGCGCTCACATGACCGGCTTCTTTGAGACTTCGGCGTACATGACTCAGTCGATGTTGGGTAAAGGACTCATGGTGCCCTGCGGCGGCAAGAACGCCAGCGGAATCCCTGATATGGGACTGCAGTATGCGGTGACCTTGACCGGTTTTGCCACAGGAAGCCAACCCCTGGTGGATGTTGCGAATGTGACTTGTCCATACTACCAAGGGAGAGTCTACTTGCCGTTGGCGCTGAAATGAGGCTGCTCCATTGCCGGGAGTCCTGCAGATGACGACACCTGCAGAGAGTCCGCAGTCTGAATGGGGATGCCGCAGAATTATGCAATATGGCGGAAAGACAAGTCACGAGGCTTATCACGGGAGCGATCACCGGTGAGCAGGTGAGTCTGCCGAAAGCATGGGAGGGAATTCCGGCAGCGGCATTCGATGGGGAGCTGCTTCTCGCGGGCCTGTGCGATGGCATAGTCGATTGAGTTCTGCAGTGAGGCAAATGCCGAGCCCAGTCAGTCTGTACACGCTTTTTTCTATTGGCTGTTCTCAGGCCATCGCCCGAGGTTTGGATTCCAGGGCCTCTTCCCATATGCGGCAGCCCCGTCCGGCACGTACTGTCGGCGAAACCGCTTCATCATCATAGGGATGTCTCCCCTTGTGGTGCTCACGGCTGTCGGGCTGCTCCTTACGGCGATCGTACCCATCGCCTATGTACCCTTCCTTCGTGCATAGCCTGCTTCACGTCGTCCGCGATCTCGGGTTGGTGCTACTGCTGGTTGAGCGCCTCCGGTCGCCGACGCTCTGATCGGAATCGCTTTCGCCACAGGACGAGGCGACTTCCACGATCGGGTGCCTGCTTTGGTGGGCGGCTCCTATCTCGCCAGCCAGTTGAAGGCCCGCTTGACATACTCCTTGGCACCCGATTCGATACAGTCGCCGTGGGCGATGATCAGCTTGTCAAAGTCCCACGACAGTAGCTGTTCGAGTGACCGGCGGGCAAGGCTACGATTCAGGAAGGTCATTCTCATATCCAAGCTTACACCACCGTGTGGGTGCTGGACGCCGCCAAGCTTGAATACGAGGTTGGTCAGAGGCCGCCCCTTCATCACGGGATTTCTCATGATGATATCGTCGAGCATGACGGTATGCGTGTTTCGATGAAAGAACAAGACCTCCGACAGAAGCGGATTCCCCTTGAACTCCAGCTGGTCGAAATCGGCGCGCCACGCATTGACGGGTGTGTCACTCAAGTAACCAGACATGGGTAGATGCCCTTTGCGAAGGGTGAATAACGTTGGACGGGCAGCCCAGAGCTCAGCATCCGGGAATAGGGTATGCCACGCCGACAGCCGCCAGACGTGCCGTGGGGTTGCCGCGACCAGGTAGCGGACCTCGCCCAGGTCGGAAATCGATGCCATTGTATCAAAGGAAACCGGGACCGGTGAGCTAATCCAGACCGACCCATCTGAGAGCTTGACGATGGTCATGCGGGTCGTGAAAAACGTGCCCATATCGCGAACCACGGGCCCATCGGCCAACCAGACATTGTTGCCAAACTCATGGAGATTTCCCATATCTGCCCTCACACGGTGACAAGCGAATTGCGACCGGACTGTCGACAGTATACGTACCGTTTTCGCCGGTGCCAACCGCAGTCACCCTATGGGAGCGACGGCTGTTGGCGTGCTTCCCGGCTCAACTGCACTGCCACTTGGCGGATTTGCTTTGACGCGCAGGGCGGAAGATGGCGTCCGGCCGAACCTCCTCTTGACAGACGTGTCCGCTAGTTTATAATGATTATAAACTAATGACGCGTATAGATAAGGCTCGCTGGTGAAATCACTCGATATGCTTCTCCGCCAATTCCGGCAAAACGGGCTCAGAATCACACCGCAGCGGCGGGTGATCTTGGAACTGCTTGTCGACGACGACAGTCACCCCACCGCCGAGCACGTGTACCAGCGCGCGCTGGCGGTGATGCCGGACATTTCCCGCGCGACGGTCTACAACACCTTTCGCGAGTTGAGCGACATGGGTGAGTTGACGCCGGTTCACGATCTCAGTGAAGGTGGCCAGCGCTACGATACCAACACTGAGCCACACCATCATCTGTACTGCGTCGAGTGTCATGTCCTGATTGACATCGACCATGAGTTTGGAGGGCTGGACCTCGCGCCGGAAGAGAGCTCCGGCTACCAGATCCTGAGTCGGCAGGTGACCTTTTACGGCATCTGTCCGGACTGCCAAGCAAAGAGAACGACACTGAGCGAGGTTCCGGCGGAAGAGGAAGAATGAGAGTGTCGCGGGCTTTTTCCGGTGGTCTGTGAAGGAGCGATCCGGGGTTTGTGGTAACGGCTTCAGCCGTCGGCTGCAGGCGGCGGAACCGCTGAAGCGGTTACTACGAACCGGTTGGGCAGGGGCCGATGGCCCCAAGTCTTGTAAATAGGGAGGGTAGAGATGGACGAGAAGGGCAAGGACCCAGTCATGGGCCCGGCAGTCAAAGAGACATCAGACAGAGGCACGTCGAACCGCGACTGGTGGCCGAACCAGTTGAACCTCAAGATCCTTCATCAGCACTCGGCCAAGAGCAACCCGATGGGCGAGGATTTCCACTACGCTGAGGAATTCAAGAGCCTCGACCTGGCGGCCGTGAAGAAAGACCTCTATGCACTGATGACGGACTCGCAGGATTGGTGGCCGGCGGACTACGGTCACTACGGGGGGCTCCTCATCCGGATGGCGTGGCACAGCGCCGGCACCTATCGCATGGGCGACGGCCGCGGCGGCGCCGGACATGGCAACCAGCGTTTTGCGCCCCTCAACAGTTGGCCGGACAACGTCAACCTCGACAAGGCGCGCCGGCTGCTCTGGCCGGTCAAGCAGAAATACGGCAAGAAGCTCTCCTGGGCCGACCTGATGATCCTCGCCGGCAACTGCGCGCTTGAGTCGATGGGATTCAAGACTTTTGGCTTCGGCGGCGGGACGTGAGGACATCTGGGAGCCGGAAGAGGACACTTACTGGGGCTCAGAGCAGGAGTGGCTCGCAACGAGCGACAAGCCCCACAGCCGCTACTCCGGTGAACGGGACCTCGAGAACCCGCTCGCTGCCGTGCAGATGGGCCTGATCTACGTGAACCCGGAGGGTCCGGACGGCAACCCCGATCCGGTCGCCTCCGGCATTGATGTCCGAGAGACCTTCGCGCGCATGGCGATGAACGACGAGGAGACCGTTGCGCTCATTGCCGGCGGCCATACATTCGGCAAAACCCACGGCGCCGGCCCGGCGACCCACGTCGGCCCTGAGCCAGAGGCTGCCCCGATTGAGGAGCAGGGGCTTGGCTGGAAGAGCAGCTTCGGGAGCGGGAAGGGGGGCGACACGATCAGCAGCGGCCTCGAGGGTGCCTGGAAGCCGAACCCGATCAAATGGGACATGGGTTACCTACGGGTGCTGTTCCAATACGAGTGGGAGCTGGTCAAGAGCCCGGCCGGCGCGAATCAGTGGCTGGCCAAGGACGTGAACGCAGAGGACATGGTGGTGGACGCGCACGACCCGTCGAAGAAACACCGGCCGATGATGACCACGGCGGATCTCTCCCTTCGCTACGATCCGATCTACGAGCCGATAGCGCGGCACTTCCTGGCGCACCCCGCGGAATTCCAGGACGCCTTCGCCCGAGCGTGGTTCAAGCTAACCCACCGGGACATGGGCCCCCGCTCACGCTATCTCGGGCCTGAGGTCCCTGAGGAAGAGCTCATCTGGCAGGACCCGATGCCTGCCGTCGATCACGAGCTGATCGATGCACAGGATGTGGCAGACCTCAAGGCCAAGATCCTGGCCTCAGGTCTGTCGATTCCGGAACTGGTCTCGACCGCCTGGGCGTCAGCATCGACCTTCCGCGGCTCCGATTACCGCGGTGGTGCGAATGGGGCGCGCATCCGGCTTGCGCCGCAGAAGGATTGGGAGGTCAACCAGCCCAAGCAGCTTGCGAAGGTGCTCAAAGCGCTCGACGGCGTCCGGAAGGCATTCAACGATGCGCAGTCGGGTGACAAGAAGGTGTCGCTCGCCGATCTGATCGTCCTGGGTGGATGCGCAGGTGTCGAGCAAGCGGCGAAGATCGCCGGTCACGACATCACCGTTCCCTTCACGCCCGGACGCACGGATGCGTCGGCGGAGCAGACCGACGCGGCGTCGTTTTCCGTCCTCGAACCGGTTGCCGACGGCTTCCGTAACTACCTCAAGGCCAAGTACGCCGTGCGACCAGAGGAGCTGTTGGTCGATCGCGCGCAACTGCTGACGCTGACCGCGCCCGAGATGACGGTTCTCGTCGGCGGCATGCGCGTCCTGAACGCCAACTTCGGGCAGTCCCAGCACGGCGTCTTCACCGAGCGGCCTGAGACGCTCACCAACGACTTTTTCGTGAACCTGCTCGACATGGGCACCGTGTGGCAGGCGACCTCGGAAGATGATGGCGTGTTCGAGGGGCGCGACCGCGAAACCGGCGACCTGAAGTGGACCGGTACCCGCATCGACCTGCTCTTCGGATCGAACTCGCAGCTTCGGGCCTTGGCGGAGGTCTACGGAAGTGCGGACGGCCAGGAGAAGTTCGTGAGCGACTTTGTCGCGGCGTGGGACAAGGTGATGAACCTCGACCGCTTCGACCTGGCTTGATCGCAGCGGTGTCCTGAGCTACAGGGAGATTCTGCGGGGCAGGAGGCACAGCCTCCTGCCCCGCGGAGAGATATGAGGGTGAACACCCGTTGAGAAGGGCCGACCTCCACGGAGACCGGATCGCGAGTGGTGAGCAGGCGCGCAGGGATTGCGATCTGTTGCCACCGTTACAATGGCTGTAGCGCTAATCGGACGAGGAATTCCCACAAGACCGTCAGCGACTGATCTCGTCTTCTTGCGCCGCCTAATCGAACCTGACGCGATTCGTCTCGTGTTTCTCGATCCAATCCCAATCGAACTCAACGCCCAGGCCTGGCCCTTCCGGTGCGTACACGTTGCCTTCTGCGTCGATGGCTTCCAGGCTGTCCTCGTAGTTGGTGTAGAGATGGGTAGCAAAGGTGCCCTCGTTACAGGGGTGCGCGAGACCCATCTCGTAGTAGTTCGTGTTGCGAATCGACGTCATGCAGTGCCGTTGCGCCGGGCCGGGACCGTGCATCTCGATGTCGATACCCAGGCCCTCACTGGCGTGGGCCAGCTTCATCACGCCGGTGATGCCGTCATAGCCGACATCGCCGCGGATGAAATCGGTCGCGTCTGCTAAGGCGAAATCGACGTGCGGCTCGAGTGTGCGGACGTGCTCGGTGAGGAGCAACGGCGTGCGGAGCATCTGGCGCAGTTTGCGATGGGCGAACTGTGAGATGCCGCCGTCCTTGTAGGGGTCCTCCAGCCAGAAGAACTTCTCCTCGTCGCATGCCCACCCGACCTTGAGCGCGTCGCCGAAGGTCTCCAGCTCGCACGCGGGGTCGATCAGCAGGTCCATTTTGCCGCCGACGCGCCGGCCCACCTCGTGGATGTTGGCGATCTCGAGGCCGGTCTCCGAGTTGCCCCAGCCGTGAATCTTGAACGCGGGATAGCCCATCGCCAGACAGCGCTCGGCGAAGTCAGCGTAGGCCTGCGGGGAGTCAAGGCCACCGTTGTGGTCGCCGTGCGTAGTGCTGGCATAGCAGGGGAGGGGCTTGATATGCCCACCGAGGAGTTCATAGACGGGCGCATTGTAGTACTTCCCGGCGAAATCCCAGAGCAAGACGTCGATCTGGGCCATTCCCATACGCGCTTGCTGGCGCAGGGCACGCTTCAGATCCTGGTAGATGCGCTCGCGCTGCAGGGGATTCTTCCCAAGCAGGTAGTCGCGGTAGCGTGCTTGACCCACCAGCCCGGCACCCGAGGCGATTTCTCCGGTCACGCCAACGCTCGTGTACATACGCAGCACTGAGCCTTGTTGCGGGACCGTGCTGCCCTTTTCGTACACCATGTTAAAGCCGTTATAGTCAGTGCCCATGTTCTCCATAGGCGGTAAGTCGAACTGGATCACCTCAAAGCCCGTTATCTCAGGTTTCTCTGCCATCTTGCTGCTCCTTTCGCTACTGCTGCGGCTTATCCGTGCTATGCTGCGTTTCACTTCGCAGACCGATGCGCGTTCGGCCCTGCCGGACTACGGCTTCACTCAGCTTGGCGCGGAATCAGGGCATGGAGGATGGGCTCGACCCAGTGGTCCTCATCGATGTTGTAGAGGATGAAGTCCGAATCGAGCTGCCAGTAGGACCAACTCCATCCGAGACTCTCGGCGTGACGCGCCACGAAGCTGGTCCAGCGGACGCGTGATGCAGTGTCCGCCTTGTCGTAGGCACCGAACTCACCGAGCAGGATGGGGCGGCGCAGGCGCGTTGCCCAAGCTTGGACCCCTTGAAAGTCCTGGGTGATGCTCTCCCGTTCCTCGGGCGTGCCTGCCCAGACCACGCCGGTTCTGTCCCGGTGTTCAGACCAGGCGGCGCCCTGATGTGTGAAGGCCATGGGATGGTAATAGTGGACCGTCACGATGATGTTGCGATCCGCCTCCGGTAGCTTCAGGTCCTCGAGATGGTCGATGCCGTTCCAGAAGGCCGGTCCGATGATGAGGGTGCGCTCCGGGTTGGTGCGGCGTACGATGGCATAGGGCTCAAGAAGATACTGATTCCAGAGCGCCGGCGTTAGCTTGCCGTTGGGCTCATTCAGAAGCTCGAAGAGCACCCTGTCCGGTGCGTCGCTGTAGCGTGCGGCCAACTGCTCCCATACCGCCAGGTATCTGAGCTTCAAGCCCTCCGGGTCCTTGGCCATGGCGTTGAACTCGTGCATATCCAGGATCACGAGCAGGTCCCGGTTCAGTGCCTGTTCGACCGCCCAATCGAGCGTATCCAGCCACGCCGGGTCGATCGCATAGCCGGGACCGTCGCCCATATGCTTGAAGGGGTGCAGGTTGATGCGGACGTGGTCAAACCCCGCGTCCGCGATCAGCCGGAAATGCTTGTCCTGCATGCGGCCTTCTGTGCGCGAGTGCCACAGGGGGTCATAACCGATGATGTTGACGCCGCGTCCCAGCCGCCGATTCTGGGAGAACGCATCTGTGATGGATGTCATGCACCTATCCTTTCCAGGTAGAGCCTATCATTGCCATAGAGCAGATGGCCGGACATGTAGATCATCTTGCGGCACTGCGTACGCGTCACGCCGTGGTCGGCGTTTTTATTCTCTTGAGCAGAGTGGGACCTCCCAGACTGCCACGAGGCGACGGCTGTCGCTTGTGAACGGCTCCCCTCTCCATCCTGACCATCGCTCACGCAGCCTCATCCCCGCCAGTCGTGCCATCAGATCCAGTTCCCCAGGCCAGACGTAGCGAAATGGTATGGACATGTGCTCCCATCTGCCATCTATGATCTCGAAGTGATGCGAAATCAGACCCTGCTCCGCGATGTCGTACTCATCAAACCCCAATCGGGTTTCGCCGACTTCGAAAGGACGAATCCGCTCACCCGGTGGCAGGCGCTGCAAGTCTGGCAGCATAACTTCAATCACAAAGCATCCGCCTGGGACCAGGTGCGCCGCTGCGTTGCGGAAACATGCGACTTGCGCCTCTTGCGTCGTCAGGTTCATAATCGTGTTAAAGACCAGGTATGCAACGGAGAACGAACCACCGGCGATCGCCGTCGAGAAATCGCCGATCGTGATGCCGATGCTCTCGCCGCCTGGCTTCGCGCGTAGGCGTGCCACCATCGCTTCCGACAGATCGATGCCATGCACAGGCACGCCACGCTGTGAAAGCGGTAGGGCGATCCGCCCTGTGCCGATACCAAACTCCAGCGCACGGCCTTGCCCGGAGAGCGCCGCAAGGAAATCCACGGTCGGGATGACCACTGCGGGGTCGAACATCTCTGCCGAGGATTCGTCGTATCTATCAGCCACACGCTCACCGAAATACCCGTCATGGTTCATATTGAGCCTCCGGCGAAAAAACAGATGGTCAGGTGAGATCATCGAGACACTATAGTGACTCTCCGCAGGACATCAAGACCTCTGGAGAATTGCCCTTTCCCCCTTCCGGTGTATCATCCGGCGAGTTTGGCGTTGCGCCAGCGTGTCGCGCGCCAACCTATCATCCGATCCTTGTGACAAACCGGAGGAAACTATATGTCCAGCGCGAGCAAAGATACTGTCGTCAAGACCTGTGGCCTGCACCACGTCACCGTCCAAACGCGGGATTGGGAAGCGTCAGTGCACCTGTACAAGGACGTCCTGGGTATGCAGGTCGCTGCGGAGTGGGGCGGTCCAGACCACCGCATGATGCTGCTCGACGTGGGCGACGGCAGCCACATCGAATTGATCGCCCCCAAGGCGGAGAGCTCGGAGGCGAGCAACGATCTGTTGACCCACTTTGCCCTGGCCTCAGCCGATGTTGCCGCCTCCATAGAGCCCGTCCGCCAGGCGGGTTACGAAGTGACGATGGAAGTCAGAGACGTCACGCTGGGCGACATGGAAGCGACGGTGGCTTTCTTCAAGGGTCCCAACGGCGAGTCGATCGAGTTCTTCCAGACGCATTAGCTGACGCCTGGGTACCGGCTTTTGCACGGTGGCCGGCCCGTCCCTTGCAGGACAGAAAGAGCTCCCTAGCAATAGAGGGCTCTTTTCCTTTCCGGGCGGATAGGCCAAGAAGAACCGATCTCCCGCTACCTGCCCCTCATGCCTGAGACGCCGCATCCCTTGCCGCGCGGTAGAACGCCAGGATGTTCTCGTTGGGAACATCCTCCTGCAACGTGTGCGCGGCAGATAGGATGTAACCGCCCGACGCGCCCAGCGTCCGGACGAGGGCACGCGTGGCGAGTACAACCTCCTCGACGGTCCCTCTGGGCAGCAGATACTGCGTGTCGACGCCGCCGTAGAACGTCAGCCGGTCGCCGAACGCCTGCTTGAGGCGCTCGGGTTCCATTTTCCGGGCGCGGGGCTGGATCGGATTGAGGATCTCTACCCCAGCGCTGATCAGATGGGGGATCAGGTCAAAGACCGAGCCGCAGGTGTGGTGGAAGAACGTCGCGTCGGTGTAGTGACGGATCTTCTGGATGCGCGCCTTCAGGTAGGGTTTGATCAGATCGGCGAACATCTTGGGGGACATGAACGGGCCGGTCTGCATCCCGAAATCGTCGCCGCTGGTGGTGAAGTGGATGTACGGTCCGAGGGCGGTGAAGTAGGTACGCTCGACACGCTGCTGATAGGCGAAAACGATGTCGAAGAACCGGCGGACGAACTCGGGCTCGGCTGCCATGCGATACAGGAAGTCGTCGTACCCGCACATCCAGCACCCGACCTCCATCACGCCGTGGACGGGATGGCGCGCACAGACGACGTAAGGCGTCCGCTCGTAGAGGAAGCGCGCGCGCTCGGCAAGTCCCGAGATCAGACATGGGTCCAGACGGTCCGGGTCGGGCCACGGGTATGTCTCCAGATCGTCGAGCGTGGCGCCCTCCAAAGGACGGCTGACCGCCTCGAAGTGATGTCCGTTGAAGCGGTAGCCGACACCCCACATATCGACCGTCTCCGTCGCGGAGACGCGGTGTGCCGGCGTGCCGGCAGGCTCAAGAATGCCGCCGACGCCGCGAATGTCGATGTCGAGCGCTTGCAGAACGGCCTCGTCGGTCTCGGCGTCTGTCGCTCGTGGCGCGATTCCGAGGTGCGGTGCCAGCCGCCGGGGCCCGCCGTCGATCTCGGTCATATCCGTGGCGCCGAGATCCATCGGCACGCGATCGGGCCTCCGGTGGGCCAACGTACACGCAAAGCGCTCACGCTGTATGGAATCGTAGTGCATAGATCAGCCCGCTCCTATACCAGATCCATCGCGCATTCGAACAGAGCCCGGACATTCTCCCACTTGAACCCCGGATCGATCTCGATGTACAGCCACGAGCCGCCCGATGCGGCGTCGAAGGTGTCCAAGAGCCGCGCCACGTAGTCGCGGACCCCTTGGGGCGACCCTCGTTGCATCAGATCGCCGCGATCGGGATGGAGTTGTACGGCAAGGCCGAGGTCGCGGCAGCGCCGTGCCAGTTCGGGCTGATCGTAGACCGGGAGTTGCGGCCAGATGGCGTTGACGCCCAGGTCGGCGAAATCCTCCAACAGCGGGGCGATCTGGCCACAGGAGTGGAAGAAGATCTTCCTGCCCGCCGCCCGGATCGGAGCGCACAGCCGTTCGTAACGGGGCTTGAAGAACCGGCGCCAGACCTCGGGACGAAAGAGGGGGGCCCGCTGGCTGCCGAAGTCGTCGCCAAATTGGATGGCGTCGGTCCCCGTTGCCAGATGGTGCCGGATGCAACCTTCCATGTTGTCGGTGATCAGGTCGGCAATGCGGTTGATCTCGGGTGTGTCCAGCATGATCTCGACCATACAATCCTCGTAGGGCCTCAGGAAGTGCATCTGTTCCCAGATCATCCCGCCTCCGCCGATGTGGTAATAGTGCTGCTTGTGCCGGGCGACGGCCGCTTTGGCCACCTCGAACGCGGGTCCGCTCAGCGGCGGTGGGGCGGGGGCCTGATAGGTGTCGAGTCTGCTGAGGTCGGCCAGCGGTTCGTTGATGGGATGGCCCCAGATGCCGAAGATCCGGTACTTCCAGGTCACGCCCCAGGCGTCGGTATCGGTGTGGTGATATGAACCGTCGGGACCGAAGTCCTTTGCCGGTGGTTGGGGAAGGGAGAGGCCGCTGAGGTCGCCGAAGTCGGAAGGGCAGGCGCGCAGCAAATCGAGCAGTTTCTGGCCATGCTCGAATAGCCCGCCGGGCGACGGATGCACCTGGATGGGTATGCGGTCCGGGCGGCGGAACTCGACGGCTCGCAGCACGCGCTCACGGCTACCGGTCATGGGCGGTCCCTTTGATCGCTGTCACAGTATCCAAGGTCATCGAGGAGGCTATCAGTCATTCGGTTCTCGGCCATAGACAGCCCTCATGTTCAGGATGGTCCGGACGATTTCGGCGAAGCCTTGGCCTCCCTCTTGGCTTGCGACGTAGGTGGGGAGGTGGGTCATGCGTTCGGAGAAGTTGAGGACGTTCCTCACGCCGGCGGCGTGGGGAAAGTACTCGAACATGGGCTCGTCGTTGGGGGAATCCCCGCAGAAGATGAAACGGTCCCTGCAGTCATCCAACTCGAGGTCCCCATTGTTCAAGGGCAAAGCGCTTGGTCATTGCCAGCTTGTTGTAGTCGCCGAACCAGCCGTTGACGTGAACCGACGACACCTTGCAGGTGGCGCCATGCTTGTCGAAGATGTCGCAGATTCTCTGCACGTCTTCCCAGGGCAGAGGCTTCACGTCCTCACAGTAATCAATGGCCAGGTCGGTCTCCCTGTAGGGCTGGTCGCTGGCGAGGGCTGCGCCCGGAACAGAATGCAGGATCTCTTCCTGCACTGCGCTCAGGCGATGGCGTTTCTCCTCCCGCACGGGATCGGGGTCGATGAACCGCCTCTTGACCCTCTTCTCCTGTTGGTCGTACCAGAAGTAGAGGGCGCCGTTCTCGCCCACGACGCCGTCGACGGGCCACATACGTGCGATGTGGTCGCACCATCCGGCGGGCCGCCCGGTGATCGGCACGACCCTCAGCCCCGCATTCTTGACAGACCAAAGGGCCTGAAAAGCCTCGGGCGGTATCTTTCCGTGCGTCGTGAAGGTGTCGTCGATATCGAAGAAGACGCCCAGGAGATTCTCGGCGATCTCCTGGGGAAAATCCCGTACCGGCGTCATCGTGGTTTCCAGTCGCTCATAGGGTGGATTGTACTGCCCGATACCCCGTCTTCAAGCCGGCCGGTTCGTCATGGCGAACGCCGGCCCAAAGAGTGGACGGCTTTCTGATGTATACTGTCTGGAGCTCTAGGAGGGCGTATGTCGACTGCACAACACATCATTGATCCTCATGATTTCTCAACAGAGACCGGCACTCTGAGGCCCGGTGAATCCGATTTCCGGACGGAAATCTGTCTCAACGGGAGCTGGGACTTCCAGCCGGTCGAGCTGCCCGACGGCTTCAAGGCGGGCGAATCCATTCCCGAACTGCCGTTGCCACAGCCGGACAAATGGGACAGCGTGAAGCTGAAGGTGCCGTCCCCTTGGAATATCAACGGCTTCGTGGACCAAGACGGCATTCCGGGCGGTGACTTCAACTGCTATCCCAGCTATCCCGAAAGCTGGAAGCACGCCAAGATGGGCTGGCTGAGACGCTCACTGCACGTGCCGGAAGACTGGGCGGGCCAGAGCATCCTGCTCCACTTCGAAGCCGTCTGCGGATACTGCCAGGTAACCATCGATGGGCAAAGCGTTGGCGAGCACTTCGACAACAGCATGCCGAAGTCATACGCGATTGACGATTTCGTCACGCCGGGGACGGACCACGAGCTATGCGTAGGTATCCGCGCGCCCGAGCTCATGACCGTCAACAACGGTCCCACCCGGTACACCTACCCGACCGGTTCCTTCTTCAACATGAATGCCACGGGTATCTGGCAGGATGTGACGTTGCTGGCTGTGCCAAGCGTGCGCCTCAAGGACGTCTATGTGCAGCCTGACGTCTCAGCCGACCGGCTGAGGATCCAGGTGACCGTCGAGAATCGCAGCGGCCGGACTGCCAGTGTGGCCGTCAACGGCGTTGTGAGAGCGCTAAAGCCCTTCTCAGTGCCGGATGACGGCATCCGGATTGTCCCGCACTATGACCTGGAGGATGACCCTGTTGTTGACCTACCCGGAGGACAGATCACGGTTGAAGCGGATGCGGAAGCCGTCCTGACCCTGGAGGCGGAGGTCGCCGGGAGGCTCCTGAGATGGGACACGGACGCCCCCAACCTCTACGGGAGTCTTGTCACCCTGGAGATGGACGGGAAAGCTATCGACCGGAAGTACGCGCGTTTCGGCTGGCGGGAATTCAAGATCAGGGGCGAGGACTTCTACCTGAATGACCGGAAGATCCGGATCAAGGGTGATTCGTGGCACTTCATGGGCATTCCGCAGCTCACGCGGCGATACGCCTATGCGTGGTACAGGGCCCTGCAAGACGCCGGCGGCAACGGGGTCCGTCTCCACGCGATGCCGTATCCCACCTTCTACCTGGAGGTGGCAGACGAGATGGGTGTCTGCGTCCTGGATGAGAGCGCGATATGGGCAAGCCATTGTGCGTTCAACTATGACGAACCCGTCACCTGGGAGCGTTTCTACGCTCACGTGACCAGCCTGGTCCTGCGGGATCGCAACCATCCCTCGGTGATGGGGTGGAGCGTTGAGAATGAAATACGGATGGCCCTTGCTCCCCGTTCCCCCAGCGAAGAGACCTTGGACGCTATAAAGGAGAGAGTCTGCGGGATGATGGACATCGTCCGGGACCTCGATCCCACCCGCGACTGGATCAGCGCAGATGGCTCGCTCGATTGGTTCGGACGATTTCCAACCTGCATGATCCACTACGGATCGAAGGAGGCCTACCAGTACATCAAGGGAGAGGCCGGAAAGCCTGTAGGCGTAGGGGAGGGGACGATTGGGTACTTCGGTACGCCGGTCCACGCGTCAGCGTTTGTCGGCGATCTGGCTTTCCGCAGCATCGAAGATCGGATGAAAGGCGTTGCGGTCGAAGCCTATGGCGATCTGAGAGCCCAGCTTTTGGCGGACTTCAGCTACCTGAGTGTCTTCAACCTGGCCTGGTACGGCCTCAAGCCCCTGCCGCTTGGCCACGCGAATCAGGAGCATCCGCCAACAGTTGACAACGGTATCGTGTTTGGTCCCTATCAGGAGGGAAAGCCGGGCGTGCAGCCCGAACGGTTGGGCCCCTATTGCACTACGTTCAATCCGGGATATGACCCCAATCTGCCGCTCTATGCCACGTGGCCGCTGTACGACGCGATCGAGTCGGTGTTCTCACCCGGCGGTCCCTTGCCATCACCCTATGAACAGGTGATAGTGTCCCCACCGAGGAAGCCCCTGCCGCAGGTCGACAAGCCCGAACCTGTCGCGTTCTTGGGCGACCCCAACAGCGTCATCTATCAGGGCCTGGAAGCTTCCGGCATCAGATTCAGTGGCGACGCAGCCGGCACCTTTGTCTTTGCCGATCTGACCTCCATGTCTCCGGAGCAGAGGATGCTACTAAAAACCCGGATGGAGGAGCTGAAATCGAGCGGCGGCACAGTTCTCCTGTCCGGATTGACCCCTGCCTCTGAGCCATTGTTGGAAGACCTTGTTGGTGAGAGGGTCGGGGTGTTCGCACGGGAAGCCTCCTCGTTGGTCTTTGCCGGCGAATACGCCGACACCGATCCCATCGTAGATCACTTCCGCCTGCAGGAACTCTATTTCTCCGAGGCAGAGGACTACGTCATCCAGCGCTACGGCATCCGCAGTGACGACCTCAAAGCGCAAAAGCGCTCCTCAAGGCATGTAGCTGCGATTGGCGGATGTGGAACCGCCGCGGGGAAGCCTCGAAGACCGGTGCGCTCTACAGGAGCGAGAAGGAATTGCCGGAGGCTAATGCCCTGGTCCAACTGAACGTCGGCAGCGCCAGGGTGCTGCTCTGCACGATAGAAATGACGGGAGATCCTTCGGCTCCAAAGCTGCGGCTCTCATCGGCTAGAAAGTCCCTGTGGAATAGGCTCCTGAAGGCTGCCGGTGCCGAGGTCAGTGACGATTTCGGCAAAGAAGCCCATGCCCTGGAAGGGGACAGCATCGTTCGGGTGCTGGCCGCGGGTCTGCTGGGAGGACACAGCGGCGAGTATCTGCTGGATCACGACCTTCTGGGCGGGGAAGGCCAAGTCGTGCCCGCACAGGGTGACGCGATCATACGGGGTGACTTCACCACCCATTGGCAAGTCGAGCGCGCCGAGTCCGACGGATTTCACTTCAAGGATATGGCGTTCAGGGGGCCCAAGGTGAACTCAGCCGGCTATATGAGTTTCTATCTGGACAGCCCCAGGCGGATCGACGATCTGCTGAGTGAGCCTAACGTCCCCGAACTCTACCTGAATCTGGAGACGGCTTGCGCTGTCCGCGTATGGTTGAACGGCGAGGAGATTCTCACACAAGCGGCGGCTTCGGCGGACCCGGTCGACCTCCGGACCCGCCTGCTCCTGGGACAGGGGAGCAACCACGTCCTGATCAAGGTCGTGAACACCGACACGGAGTACGTGGTCAGGGCGACTCTCTCGTCGACCCACAAGGATTACATCGACAGCCTCGATAGCTCCGTCGAGCGATAAAGGGGAGCCAAGCGAGGAAAGAGACTGCCGCCCCTCAACGAATGTGAGGGGCGGCAGTCAGCGTCCTTGATATCTGGACCTGCTACCGCATGCGCTGCACCCGCTCGCGGCGGGCCTCGATGATCTCCGCCGCCCGGTCCTCGGGCACCGGCGCATAGTGCGCGAAGGCCATCGTGAATTGCCCGCGCCCGCTGGTCAGGGAACGCAGCGCCGTCACGTAGCCGAACATTTGGCTCAACGGTACGGTGGCCTCGATCTCGTATCCCGCCTGCGCGACCATCAACTGCATCTGCGACACGCGCCCGCCCCGCGCAGAGATGTCGGCGACGGCGGGACCCACATACGCGTCCGGCACCCGCGTCGTGATCGCCATCACGGGCTCCAAGAGGATGGGGCGCGCCTGTTGGTACGCGCGCTTGAACGCCATACTGGCCGCAATCTCGAAGTCGCGGCTGTGGGAATCCACCTCGTGGACGCGCCCGCCGGTCACAACGACCTGGACGTCGACCACGGGGTAGGCGGCCAGTGGTCCCTCCTCCATCGCGCCCTGGATGCCACGTTCGATGGCACGCTCGAACGCCGGGGGAACCTCCAGAGCCGGCGCGCGGTTCTCGAGGACGAAGCCCGATCCGCGCTCGCCGGGGGCGAGCACCAACCGCACTACGGCGTAATGGCCCGAGCCGCCGGTCTGGTGGATGTAGCGGCCCTCCGCGCGGGCGCGCCGGGTCGCCGTCTCCTGGTAGGCGGCCTGGGGCGGCGCCATCGTGCACGGCACCTTGAACTCGCGCTGCACCCGATCTGCGAGAATCTCCAGGTGCAGTTCGCCCATCCCGCTGATGACGGTCTGATCTGTTTCGTGGTCGAACCCCACGGTGAAGGTGGGGTCCTCAGCAGCCAGCTCCTGCAGCGCCCTCATCAGGCGTTCCTCGTCCATCGGATCCTGGGGCGTGATGGCCGCCCTGATTACGGGCCGGGGAAACTCGATGGACTCCAGCAGCACCGGGTGCTCGGCGTCGCAGAGTGTGTCGCCGGTGGCGCTCTCCTTCAGGCCGATCACGCCGACGATGTCGCCGGCGATACAGCGGTCGATGTCCTCGCGCTTGGCGGCGTACATCCGCAGCAAGCGCCCGATCCGCTGTGGGCTCTGCCGGGTGGCGTTGTCCACCTGCGTCCCTTTCTCCAGCAGGCCCGAGTAGACCCGAACGTAGCTGAGCCGGCCCACGAAGGGATCGCTCACGACCTTGAAGACCAACCCGCAGAAGGGCGCGTCGGGATCGGCGGGGCGCATCTCCACGGCTCCTGTCTCGGGGTGACGGCCCTCCATCGGGGGGACGTCCGGTGGGCTGGGGAGGTAGCGCACAACCGCGTCCAGCAGCGGCTGCACGCCCTTGTTGTACAACGCGCTGCCTGCCAGCACCGGCACCAAGGCGTTCGCGATGACGGCGCGGCGCAGGGCGGCGTAGAGTTCGGCCTCGGAAATGGGTTCGTTTCGCAAATAGCGCAGCGTCAGCGCATCGTCGGTCTCGGCGATGCGCTCGACCAACTCCCTGCGAGCCTCCTCGACCCCGACCACGTGGTCGGGGATCTCGCCCTCGGTGGGCGGGGCGCCGGCCTCCCCGGAGAAGAAGAGGGCCCGCATCCGGAAGAGGTCCACGACGCCCACGAAGTCCTCGCCCTCAAGATCGGTACCTGGACCGGCAGCGGCACCGACGACAGACGCTCGCGCATCATCGCCAGGGTGCGCGCGAAGTTCGCGCCCGTGCGATCCATCTTGTTGACAAAGCAGATGCGGGGGACGTGATAGCGATCGGCCTGGTGCCACACCGTCTCGGACTGCGGCTCGACCCCCGCCACCCCGTCGAAGACCACGACGCCGCCGTCGAGGACCCGCAGGCTGCGCTGCACCTCGGCGGTGAAGTCGATGTGGCCCGGCGTGTCGATGAGGTTGATCCGGGCGTCCTGACCGGTGACGGTGTCCTTCCAGGCCGTGGTGACGGCCGCCGCGGTGATGGTGATGCCGCGCTCGCGCTCCTGCGCCATCCAGTCGGTGATGGTCGTGCCGTCGTCCACGGAGCCCACGCGGTGCGTGCGCCCCGTGGTGTAGAGCACGCGCTCGGTCAGCGTGGTCTTGCCGGCGTCGATGTGCGCAATGATGCCGATGTTGCGGATCATGCGAATCGCGATTCGTGCGAATCTGCTGACTCGTGCGAATCTCGGTGTTGGGTCTGCTCACAGCCTCTCCACAGCCTTCAGATGTGCTCCCAGTGCTCCGTCAAGTTGATCTTTGGGCTTCATAGTAACCGATTCATCGGTTCTGCCGCCTCTTAAGGCAGCGGAACGACGAAAACGTCACTGCCACCATGCACTTACTCAGCCTGGCTAGCGCCTCGCTGCTACTGCCTGTCGATCCGCTGCGCTTTCCCGAGGATGGCGTGCGCCTTTTCCAGCTCCTCGGGGATGGCGATCCGCTGCGGGCACTGCTCGAGGCACTGGTTACAGCGGACGCACAGCGACGCATTGCCGTTCGGATTCTCTTTGTCGACCTGGGCTTTCGATCCGGCCAGCTTCCTGTATCCCCTCTTTACCGGCCAGCGCCTGAAGCCGCTGCTCTCCATCGCCACGGTGTTCAGGATCGCGAAATTCTGAGGGATGTTGACGCCGGCCGGAATGGCATGCAACACCCACAGCCCGTGCACGGCACCCCATCTTGCTGCGATAGGCCTCAGCCAACTGGGCGATGACGCTTTCATCCTCGGCACTCAGGGACCCGATGCCCGACCGGTCCGCGCTCGCGCAATTCTCGTCGACCATCTGCCGCGACCCCATCCCGCTCAGCACGACCGACACCTCGGGCCGGTTCCAGAGGAACTGCAGCGCCCAATCCACCGGCGTGCGCTTCTCCGCGGACCTTCCCCATCATCTCCAGCGCCTCGAACCGGGGGATTGGCCAGGGTACCGCCCTTGATCGGCTCCATGATCACCGTGGCGATCCCCTCTGTGCGCGTAGGCCAGCCCTTCCGTGGTCGCCTGGACGCCGGTGTCCATATAGATGTACGGGATCTGGGCCACGTCCCAATCGGAGAGGTCCATAATCTCCTTTAAGACCGGCAACGTATCGTGGAAGGAGAAGCCGATGTGGCGGATCCGCCCCTGCTGCCGGCCTTTTCCATCTTCGCGATCAGCCCTAGCCGTTTCACTTTCTCGAATTCACTGGCATTGAGCCCGTGGAAGAGATAGACGTCCAGGTGATCGGTCTGCAGCCGCTCCGTTGCGCGGCCAGAAGCGATCGAAGTCCTCCGTCTTTCTGACCAATGGCATGACCTTGGCTACGAGGTGGACCCGTTCGCGGTACCCGTCCTGGAGTGCGTGGCCGACGACCGTCTCGCCGTCCCCAATGCGGTATGGCCACGCGGTATCGATGTAGCCGATGCCCAGGTCGATGCCGTGGCGGACGACCCGCACCGATTCGTCCGTGTCGGCCCGCATCGGATTCACCCTTCGTGTCGGCAAGGGCATGCAGCCAAAGCCCAGGCCCGAAACCTCCCAATCCAGCGATCCCATCTTGCGATAGTGCATCCGGTATCCTCGCGTGACTTGTTAAGGATCACAAGACCCGTCTACGGGTTCGGGGCTAACTTGGCGCGCGGGCAAATCTCAGGACGGGGACGAAATCGTCCAGTAGGAGTGCTGTTACTGCAGGTTCACGGTATTGCCTGTTCAGGAATATGCCGCTGCTGCTCCGCAGTGGAATAGACATGCTGATTGGCGCATGCCCCGATCTCGACCGGAGTCACGGGCCAGAGCGAGCCCCAGGCGGAAATTGTTGATCACAAGGTGTGCATCGGTATAATGGAGGAAGAGCAGTGACATGACAGATCATGATGACACCAGAAGCTGAAACCAAGGCCAAGAAAAGAGCGCTTTAGGCAATATTGGACGAGTTGCCGTCCGAGAGCCTAGAGGTTGGTGCGCCAGTTCGCCCGAATACCTACGAAAGTATCAGGCTGAACTGGCGCGGCTGGTGGTCGCAGCTGAAGCCAGCGTACCCAACCTCTATCCCGAACGTCGCCACGCCCGTCTCAAATATGCGGGCTTTATCCTCTGTGCTGGATGAGGGATTATGGTGATTTGTCCTCAGACAATATCCAGGCTCTCCACAACTGGCAAATTGCATGGTGGTGCAGATCGCTATCGATGCACGTGTCTTGGTGGCACTGATCAACATGTTACCATCGACCTGCTGTGGCCTTACAGCAGCGGGCGTGATATACCCAACGAGCTTTGAGATGGGAATGACACTTCTCACCGGCCTCGACCTTCTCAGACGCTTGCCGGCATCCAAGGTCATATGCGGATCATGGGCGATCACGCCCACACATACTCCCAGCAGACGAGGTGCAGGTCCTCTCGGTGAGGGGCTGCGCGCGTCTCGGGGAGCGTCTCGGGCTCCGGTCCGGCGTCTGCCGTCAGGCTCTGCACGGACGCCAACAGCGCGGCGACATCTTGATCCTTCTGATAGGTATCATAGGCCTCCCGGAGGTCGCGGAGGTAGGCGCCCGCGAGCGGCGTGCGCAGCGCCTCGAGCACGCCCTTGAGCTCGCGCCAGGCAACCGCGGCATTGTTCCTCTGCTGCTGGAGCACGGTGGCGACCATCTGCTGCAGCGGGTCCAGAATCTTGGGCGCGATGGCGACGGCCTGGCGGTCCCGGACGGCCTCGAGAATGTGATCGATGACGTGCTCCTGAATCTCGAAGACGGACCTCGAGGTGCCGTTCGAGGCGTTGACCTCACCGATGACGCGCGGCTGGTCGGGGCCGCAACGGATGAGGCGGGCGATCTCATACCGGTTGTCGAGGATCCGGTCGGTGATCAGGTCGTAGTAGCGCCAGAAGTGGCGCCTTGCGGAGACGACGGTGCCGTCACCTTCGTCAGGCGTTGTGAAGTAGAAGAAGAGCCCCGGTAGCCCTCGTAGGCGCGGCCCGAGTGGATGCCGTCGGGCAGCGTCGCCACGCGACCTTGCCTGCCTGCAGGGCATCCTGCAGCGCGAGGAGCAGGAACTCGCTGCTGACCAGGTCGTTATCGGCTTCCAGCTCCGCCAGTACGCTGTCGTCCTCGTCGGCGATGCGCCGCAGCGTGTTGAAGTTGCGCGGGTGGACCGTCTCGCCGAGCACGCTGGCGTCGAGGAAGCCCGCGTGGTCGATCTGCCGATTTTGCGGTGCAGCCTCTCCACCAGCCCCAGCAGTCGCTCCAAGCCCTCCTCGGGGAACATGTTATGGATGTAGAGCGTCTCGAAGTCAGTGCCGATGCGGTCGATGCGCCCGGCCCGCTGCACCATGCGCGTCGGGTTCCAGTGGAGGTCGTAGTTGATCAGCTGCCGCAGTCCTGCAGGTTCTGTCCTTCGCAGAGCACGTCGGTGGAGATCAGGATGTCGATCTCCTCCTCTGTCCCGGCGATCTCCGGGCGTTTGTTCGCCCTGGGCGCGAAGCATGCGACGAGCGGGACGCGCTCCTTTGGCGTCACGCCGCCGTCCATCCGCGCGATGCGCGGTGCCCCGCTCGCTCCAGGAACTCCGGGCCTCGCCCAGTTCGCGGTACAGATAGCGCGCTGTGTCCTTGTAGTAGGTGAAGACAGCACCTTCTGCCCTCGAGGTCGCCGGCGAGCAAGTCTTCACCGTTGCAGCTTCGCGTCCTGTTCCGGTTCGATCTCCTCGATGCGGTCCCATATGCGAGTCAGCATCTCAATGTCCTTCGAGAGATCGGCTTCGATCTGACGGACCTGATCGTGGTCGGCCTGCAATTCCGGCAGCGACTCGAGAGCGCCAGCGTCTCGGCGTCGGCGTCGAGCGCCTCGGCCCGAGAGTCCGGAGCGGACGCAGCGGCTCCACTGACAGTGCCGGGATCGTTGGCGTCGCGTCGTCCTCGTCCTCCGTTCCAGGTAGCGTATCGCATCCTGGAAGGTGGCGCTTTCCAGCACCGCCCACCATGAGCAGCCCTGGAAGGTCTTGAGGAAGGCCAGCGCGCGGCGAATGCTGATGCGAAAGGCCTCGACGCTCGACTCGAATCGCTTCAGGTAGCGGCTCTTGAAGATGCCGGCCAGGGCTGCTGGCGCCCCTTCGATCATCGCGCTTGAGGCCGTCCCCTTGTAGGCCTCCAGGTTGTAGGGTGCCAGGCGGAGCCTTTCGACGCCGCCACGATCTCGTCGTAGATGCCGGCGTAGGTGCCCTCCAGGTCGTAGCGGACCGTGCGCAGCTGGCGCTCCGGCCACTTGATCGGCTTCCCCTGGATCGTCGCGTTCGGGTAGGCCTTGCGGATGAAGGC
The DNA here is from genome assembly GCA_963775195.1 of uncultured Chloroflexia bacterium. Taxonomy (GTDB): domain Bacteria; phylum Chloroflexota; class Anaerolineae; order B4-G1; family SLSP01; genus PWVB01. The sequence goes on along the minus strand of CAVZIC010000005.1, from coordinate 343,899 downwards.
CCGGGTGCGGCGGATGACCACTTCCTCCAGCAGGTTGAACAGCGCGACGCTCTCACTGCCGATCGGGCCCTCCCGGCGGCGCGCATTGAGGAAGTAGCGGTACAGGTCGCCGATGCCGGCGGCGGCAAAGTAGCCGCGGTCGCCGCCGGTGAACAGCGAGATCTGGTTGTACAGATCGAAGATCGTGTTGTTGATCGGCGTCGCGGTGAGCAGGATCACCTTCTTGCGCCCGCCGTTGCGCCCCCGGCCGCCGTTGGCCGCAATAGACGCTCCAGGTTCTCGTAGCGCTGGGTCGTGCGGTTGCGGAAGTTGTGGGACTCGTCGACCAGCACCACGTCCGCGTCGCGCGTAGTCGCGGTCGTCGAACTCTCGCGCCCCAGCTCTCCTGCGAGACGATCTGGGCCGCGATCGTCGCCTCGTGCAGTTCCCGCTCCCACATCTTCCGCAGCGACGCCGGGCAGACGACCAGCGCCTTCATGCGCAGGTGGTAGGCGTAGTCCTCCAGCAGCTTCTTGCCGATCCAGGTCTTGCCCAGGCCCACCGAGTCGCCGATCAGCACCCCGTCGTAGCGGGCCAGGATCCGGCGCGCTTTCTTGACCGCATCCTCCTGGAACTCGGTCAGCTCGACTGCCGAGCGCGTGCCGGCGGCGCTCCTCGCCCAGGTCGTCGCGGAACTATTCGTAGAGCGCCTTCATGTACACCTCGTAGGGCGTGTACTCCTGCGGCCGAACTTCGAGGCGTCGAGCAGGTCGATCAGGTCCTGCCTTGAAGTCCCGGGCCTCGGCCCACTGGCCTTCGTACCACGCCCCCAACTCCATAATCGCCCGCGCACCCGGCTCGGGCTCTTGATTTCAGCAGGCGGTTGTCGTTGGGGGTGTCAGCTCCATATCTTACCCTTGGCCGTGGCGTTGATAATCACCCCTTTTTCGCTGTTTTCGCGCCTCCGGGTCGTCGACTTCGTCCTCGTCCTCAGGATGGCCCGTGGCGGTGTTTAGCTCCAGGTTGGTCGTCCAGGCCGGGACCGGTGAAGTTGCTCGATCCCACGATGGCGAACAGCGGGTTGAGGTGGGCATCCAGCGCGAGCTGGCCGCCAGCCGCCCGCCGTACATCAGGTAGGCCTTGGCATGCAGGAACCGGCGCCGGGTGGCCGTGGCCGGATCGTCCCCGTAGTACGGGCCCGGCCACCTGGACGTCCTCACGTTCCAGGAAGCGGATCGAGTCCCCTCGACCAGGCGGAGGGTCGCCTCCGGCGCGTAAGGCTCACTGGGTTGAGGTCGCGCTGGAGAGGGTACCCCGGACCTGCTAATCCACCGGGCGCAGGCCGATGTCCCAGCCCCTCTCGGGCCTCCGCGCCCAGCAGCAGCCGAAAGGCCTGGAGCTGGTTCAAGCCCTCCCCCAGCAATCTGCTGGTAGCCGCGCACGCTGAAGTAGGCCGTGGCGATGTCCATGGCCTGCACCGGCTGGGTTGCCACCGGGCAGAGTGGCGCAGCACGTCCACCCCAGTTTTGGGCACGATGTCGATGACGTAGGGAAGGCTCATACCAGTGTATCCAGCCTTTGCAGAGGTGAGCGGTAGCCGGCCGCGATCATCGTGCTAAGCAGTGCATTGGCTTGCTCCAGTTCGAGTAACTCAGGGCGGACGGCCGTGGCCAGAATGCCGAGGGTCCCGGTCACGCGAACACCGAGACGCAGGGCGGACGCCCGTGCGTCCGCGTCATCACTTGCCAGCGGGCCATCGCGCATTTGGGCAACGGCCAGGCAGCTTCGCTCTCCGCGTCCCAGTCGCGTGCTATACGTGCGCGCGATGGCAAGCTCCTCATCGCTCAGACCTATCGCCGGAAGCGCGGCCCAGGCGTCCGGCGGGAGCAATCCGGACCGCGCCGCAAACCGGTACTCGTCCGCGACATCCTCGGTCGTTGCGACCCGGTCCGGCCAGAGCCGGAGGACCAGTTCGACCCGGTCGACCAGCGCGAAGTTGGAGAGGACGGTGTTGTCGAGGAAGACAGGCCGGTTCACGGGCGATCTCTACCAGTGCGCAGCCGTCTCGACGTCGGTGACGGCCTCGCCGGCATCGCGCGGTGCCGTGCGGATCGGTACGTCGAGACGCAGGCATCGCGTTCGCAGTTCCAAGGCCGGCATCCCGAGCAGTTGCGCTGCCCGTGCAAGGCTGATGCTGCCCGCCAGGTAGTGGGCGAAGATCAGCCCGTAGCGATCCTCGTCGTCAGCCAGGGCTTCGATGGTTTCCTCAGACAGCCCGGCGTCCGGTGGTATCTGAGGGTGTTCGCCGTAGGCCCGTATCACCGCGCGAAGGATCCGGTAGTCGACGATATCCAGCAGGGCTGCCTCCGGCTCGCCGTAGTTCTCGACCAGGGTCGTGCGCCCACGCTGCACGTCGTCGAGCACGCGGCGGGTATTGCGCGCCAGTTCGGTCCGGCTGATTCTCTGTAGCGTCTCCATCACGGCCTCCCACATTCGGGTTCAGATGTTACGTATTTTACATCCATTACGCAAAATACGTATACCGTGATATCCGCGAGCCGGTGATTTGGCCGGCCTCACCCGTGCCGAAGGTACGCTGCGGCGGTGGTGGACAGGAAGCCCTCGGCAGTCAGTTGGGTGCGGCGAAAATGGGTTCGTTTCGCAGTGAGGCTGTCTGTGATCGCAGTATCTCGAGCGGAAGACCCCGCCAATAGGCGTTCAGAGACCGCCGGTGCACCTGACTATGAGCCGCCAGGTCGTGTAGGTAGCCCCCCGCCGTCCGGTGGCGCGTCTGAGTAAGGTCATCGTGGCGAAACTCCTTTGTAGTAGATCATTTATTCTATTGTACTGCCGTTTTTGGGCCAACCAAGTCCGCAGGTCTGTCAGGCAGATCGGCTAGCCTTCCTGTTCCTTATTACGGATCGCGGCATCCTGCGTCCTGATGTCAGCCCGGAACAGATCGTAGGTCAGCGCCTCAGGTTGCCGGCAGTAAGCGCGAATGCGGCGCACGGCCAGGCCCTCGAGATAGTCGGCGAACTCGACGAAGCGAAAGCCGATGGGATGGCTGAACTCCACCACGAGGTCGATATCGCTCTTCTCAGTGGAGGCATCCCTGGCATAGGAGCCAAACAGGCCGATCCGCTTGACGCCGTACTCCGAGGCCAGGCAAGGCATAGTCGTCCCGAAGAATCTGTTTGATCTCTTCCTTTGTCAGCATGCCTGACCCCTTTCGGCCATGGACTGTCGTTGCCCGATCTGTGACTTGTCCGCATTGACCTGTGATCCAATCTCAGCATGCCTGACCCCTTTCGGCCATGGACTGTCGTTGCCCGATCTGTGACTTGTCCGCATTGACCTGCTTACCGATCGTCCCATCATACCCCCGGCTCGCCGGATACGCGGGAGCGGCATTCGCACGGAAGCGCGTGTCGACCAGACCCGCAGCAGGTAGTTGGTACGGCCGATTGCGAATCCCTTGTCGACCTCGATCAGGCAGTATGCCGACCCCTCTGAGTCGCAGCTCCGGTATGCCAACCACTCAGCTGGACGTAGACGGGATGCTTGGAAACCGATGAGGGGACTGCCCTAGCGTAAATTTTGTGCAACCAGAGGCCAAACTGCTACAAATGGCCAGAATATGAACTTTCTGAGAAAGGCAATGGCAGTTGCACTGTCCAGCGCCTTTCTAGAGCAAGGGACCGACCAGCAAAGACGCTGTGGTCCGTGAACCTTAACAAGCAACCCTGTTCCTGCCAATTGACCCATGCCGAGGTATGCGCTCCGACCTTGACCTGCTCTTTCACTTTCGGCTGCGTCGTGTCTTGCCAGCCCGGCGGAAGCTGTGGGCACTGTGCTGCTAACCAATGCGCTGCCCAGCGCACAAAGTTGGCGGCAAAGACGGCAAACTGCTCTTGCAAATAGAGGCCAGGTGCTGACCGGACTTTCAGGTGGTGCATCTCGAACACGCCTTTTCCCTCTTTGATGCCAGCTTCGATGGTCTGACGGGCGTTGTAGCGCTCGAACCAGTCGGGCAGGTTGCTGGTAACTGGATCGCGGCCGAAGTGAATCAGTGTAGCATGCTTGCGTCTGCCACCGACCCAGAAGCGCTCCAACGCTACGTCCAGCGGATATGGAAAGTCGGGTAGACGTCGGCCTTCCAAGCAATCATCTCTGCATTCTTGCCAACTCGAATCCAGTCACCCCGCCCGGCTGCCCAACGCTTGAGCCGGGGTGTCAGCCAATCGCTGTATGGTTTGGTGTATACTTCGTATCCCATTTCGATCAACAGCGCCACGTTCTCTCGCACGCCAAACCCGGCATCCAGGCGGAAGTCAGCGTCAATCGGGCATCGATTCGCCCGGTTCTCTGCCTCGAACTGCTCCAGCCGTTGCTCCAGTTGCGATTCTTGCGCCCAAATGGCAAGCCGTTCTCGATGGCGAGCAAGTTGCTTCTCGAGCTTGGGAATCTTCCGTGCCAATCGTGCCTGCCGTCGCCCCAGCACACCCAGCTTGTGCCGCGCCCGCCCCAGGAGGCTGTACGGTCGCTCTTGACGCTGTTTCTTTTCATACTCCGCTTCGAGCTGGCTGACGAGTGCGTGCTGTTGGTCAAGCTGCTGTCGAGTTTCCGCCTCTTGGGCCTGTGCTGTGGTCAGCCGCCTCGATCTCCATCCGTTCCTCTCGGCTTGGCGTTCTCGACCATGCGCTGCAGGCGGCTCCGGAGCAGATCCGTCCGTCGCAAGGGGCGCAAGCCGGTCTTGGCCTCTGCGGCACGTACCATAGCTTCCACTTGGGTACATGAGGCCGTGTTGCCGGGATGAGGAACGACGGATAGCCACAAGCGCCCATAGGTAGGGCTGTGCATGCTGACCATCGCTGCCTGGTAACCCAGCCGAAGGGCATCATCCATATGCCCATAGCCCGCATTCGGGTAGGTAGTGCTGCTATTGGACACGGGGCGCCCGGTGAGATCTCCATCGTAGGTCAGTCGGCCGCCAAGCTGCAAGGCTTTCATGACCTCCAGCCAAAATGGGCTGGTTATCTCGTCCAGCGCCCGGCCACTTGTTCGGCCTCTTCCTGGCATAACGAGGTGAGCGTACGACTCACACCGCTGTAGTCAGCCCAGGCTGATTGGTGCCAGGCTTTGGCCACGGCCTGATCCTGGTCAATCGGGTGTGCTGACCGGCTCAGATCCTTGAGATGCTCCAGCCCGGCCAGGTTGGCAACCAAAAACTCCAGGACCTTGGTCTGCGGCCGATGAAGACCCTTTCTTTTGGTGCAAGGGCACACCCTCAAGCGCCCGAATCAGGCCGATGCTCTGGGCAAACTGGCCCCAAGCAACCAGCATGGCATGGTGGGTGAGTTCATTGATCTCGTTGTCGCTCACGGCAGTCCTCCGCACAAGGCTGCCGAGAATGTAGTGGAACAGGGTTCAGTTGTAAAAGTTCACGTTTCTGCCGAAAAAAGCAATTCGGCTTCTATTTGCACAAAAGTTACGCTAGTCTGGCGTCACAGTCTCAGGGCTGATGCGCACCGAGGTTGCCACCAGCCCTGCCTGGTTAGGATGTCCTTTGGATAGGCTCGGGTACGCATCTCACGGAGTTGGCATGGTTCTTGCAGTATCGAGAGCATGTGCGTCAGGTCGAACGCCGGATGACAGATTCGACCGCCGTCTGGGGAATGGAAACTGCTGACAGGCTTCCACTGATGTCGCTCCCCGAGAGTCTGCAGGCGCCGCTAATGACGGTGGACCCTTGCCAGGCACCGCGGCCGAAGTTGCCAGAGACCACATTCCTCTCTCCCAAGACTGTCCACAGAACACTGTATTCGTGCTCTTCGAGGTATGTGAGGAACGTGTTCCGCCGAACAAGCAGAGCGCTTGGGCCGGGCGCTCTGACCGATGGATCCTGGGCAGCAAGTCTTCCAGCCGCATCATAGAAGGATCCCTCATCTCCCTGCCAGTCTAGGTTCATTCCATAGACTAGCTGCTCAGCAGGAACGCTGATGGCGATCGTATCGTCAACTGAGCAGTCGAACGTTCCGTGTTCGGACAAGTACTTCTCCGATAGGGGGAGGATTGGTCTCGGACACTCAGGACCGCTCTCATGACTCACCGTCCGCCAGCCGAATTCGCCCATATGGGGATCGTTGTGGTACCTGTAAGCTGGTGACCAATAGAGCTCCCCGAGATAGAGTCCAACAAACTCGCGTCCCTCTGGCATCCAGCGCCCGTAGAGGTCTTGCCCAACGGCCCAAGCATAGACCTCGTCGATATCCGAGGCGCGGACGAGATAGCCCTGGACTATGTAGAAGATATCCCGCCTCTTGGTCAGGAAACGGTCCTGGTCAGCGGGGCTTGGCTCCTCGAAACTATAGAACCCGTCTACGGTCAGCCACCTAGACGGTCCGCAGGATTCGTCATATCTATGAAAGAGCGCAGGCTGGCTAATCCGAGTCAGATCTCATCCACTCGACGTCGCCTGCTGGGCTGTCCCAACTTCGAGATACCGCTGGTGCCCACCAAGCGGGTGAGGTGATCCTGCTGTCACCGCCAGTGGACCGCAGAATGCAGGAGGGGTCGACGTCCCGCACACCGAGCTGCCAACTACCCCTGTACCTGTGACTGTCAGCGTGATCAGAGTACTGCTCGCGGTACTGGAAGTTGTCAGCAATCCGAGCCAGAATCTCGTGATAGGCAAGCCACTGATATTTCTTCCCGATCCGCTCCGGCTTGTGGGCGCTCCTCTGGTTCTGGCCTTGGTATCGATCAAAGACGCCGAAAACGTCCTGAGTCCATCCCATACCAAAAACACGTTTCACGATCCAAGCGCGAGCCTTGGACATATCGAATCGTACTTTTCCCTTTTGAGCCAACCTCCGGTTCTCCATGAACGGTTGGATGTTCCCGTCAAAATCGACGAGCTGCTCGGGGTCTAGTAGCTCACGGAGGTGGCTTAGCGCCAAAGCCAGCGCTGCTTCCAGGTCTACGGTTTCCGCGTGACTTGTGTTGGGGAGGCCTTGTTCGGGGACTCATGTCGTTAGCCTGACCATCGACTTCCCCCATTTCCCCTAGGTCTGTGTTGGCTTACGCCGGAGCCAACCCACATCGATAAGGTTAACCCTACTATCAAGACTACTGCGAGCTGCTTCATATGTCTCCCAGGCTTCTTGCTGGCCGGAATCCAGAGAGCCAATGAACTCCTCTCGCCTATCACGAGGCGATTTCCATTCGGGTTCGCCCAGTCGCAAGGACAGCCAATCTGATCGGTTCGCATTTGTGCCGATTACGTAGCGTGCAAAATCCCAGTCCATCACTGAGAATACTAACCAATCTGTGCCAGCCTTCGCTTGATGGCTCTCGGTACCATCAGGAATCCTCAGCGCCTCTATCTCCTGGCGGTGGGAATCTAACCCAATCGCTTCGATAAGGGGGTGCCGCCATTTCTGGGTCACCACTAAGACAGACTCCACGACGCACTGCACATTCTATAACACCCAGGGCGTAATCCCTCAGTAGGATGTGAGCGGGTGGCGTGCCTTTGGCGAAGTACGAGTCAAAGATGTACTGCGCAAGTGCGCCAATCTCGTTGTTGTTTAACTCCGCATAGCACACCCATAGGCGACAGCCAGCAGACGCTCCAGTACGTAGAGGTCATTGACGTCGCGGAACTGCTCCAAGAGCTGACGTAGAACCCCAAGCCTGTTGCTCAGCAGATTCACCAGGGCCTTCGTTGCTCGATCTCGCAAGAAGCGGTGCGAAGTGGTTAGGAACCACGTCAGAGCAATACCACACAAGCGGATAGATTCGTCCTCGATGTGACTCTTGTCATTTCGCGCCCACGCCCATTGAGGAGCCTGTCCACGGCTCTCTCTTGACCGTACTGCTCATAGAGGAAGATGGACCACCAAGCATCCCGATCAGCCATCTCATACTGCACAAGCCAATCGTGGAGGTAGTCTGCGTTGTATGGATGTTCTGGGTCGACAGCCAACGTGAGCAACACATCTAGGAATTCGTCGAACAGACCGACAGACTGGAAGCAGTGATCGGCAACATCCATGGTGTCGTCCGTAATTGCCCGTGGGTCGCGCCAGAGGATGCTTTGGATCATCGCCTGACAAGTGAACCAGTCGTTCTCCAACTCGGGCACAAGAGAAACCAGTTCACGGCCGGTTCGCTCCGGAACCTGTACGGAGAGGGCCTCAACCAAGCCTGCCGATTGCGACACCCACCACCTTCCCCGCTCCAGCACTGCCTTGCGCAGGGGAGTGTCTGCCTGAAATGCCTCTTCAGGATCGTCAGTGAGATGGCGCTCTAACAGATGCCGTGCGACAAGGTGATCGGACAATCTCTGGTAGGCGAACCGCACGCCCTCAGTCGGCGCGCCCTTGACGGTCCGGAAGACGTCTCGTGTCAGCAATCCCTCCGACAGCAGATGGTAGAAGAGCGAATCTGTGTAGCCGCTGAAAGGCAAGCAGGCGTTGACAATCCGCTCGCCCTCAGCGATCGGAGCCACCCGCTCCTTCTACGCACCATTGCATCGATTATGCCCGTTGACGGCTTGGCCTAGGGTATCGAGGTTTGGGCTCAGGTTGAGCTTGTCGGGCGCCTGCAGTTTCTCTGAATCGAACTCACAAACAAGCCGAATATCGCTGTGATGCCGTGCAGGCCCCTTGGGAGACGTGTGCGTCCCGAATTCCGCAGCCCTTCGCAGAGGACCTTCAGGAACAGCGGCGTCTGGAATTCTGGACTGAGTAGCGGTACTGACGGCTGTTCGACGCCATAGTAGTCGAAGAATCGCCGTGTTGCCTGGAACTCGACACCCGCAAAGCCGTGATGCTCGATACGCATCAGGCGATCCTCACCTTCGTCGCTAGGTATGATGAGGTCCTGATAGGTGGAACGCACGCTGATTGCCACGCCGATCCACTCATACCGTGCAACCACTTCCAGGAAACTTCGGAGGGTCTGGGCCGGAATCATGATGTCGGGACTATCGTTGAGCGCATCGATGAGAACTGAGGGCTTTCCGTCCTCGCACCTGAGCTGCTGCCTCAAGAGCTCCCAGAAGCTGCTCCCGCGAATGTCCACCAAGATCGAGGCGCCTACAGATGCTGGGCCAGACCTGTCTCCGAAGTGCTCACCCAGAATCAGTATTGTGGGAAGCCCCGCGCTGTTGCGTCTCTCGGCGAGGTCACAGAACAAGTGCGTTTTGCCTTTTCAGCATCACCAACGAGCAGAATCGCTTGCGCGTTGGCTGCGGAGGCTGCTTGGCCGCCAAGGTAGGTCCCGAAGTCTTCTATCTGCGCCCAATCGCCAGAGGCTCCCCGCGACATCGCGTTGCCGCCTTGGGGCTGTCAACTGGTGTCTAGCAGGTGTCTCTTCCTCAGCCGTGCCAGAATCGAGCGACGCCGATGTCTCCTTGAGGGCTTTTTCGCAGGCGTTGATCTCCTTGCGTATCTGCTCGAACCGATCTGACATTCTGACGTACTCTATGGGCTCCACCGAAGTTTGTCCACCGAACTAATCGATGTACAGAGCGCGTCGAAACTCTCGTGGAGAGCCTTCAGTGATCGATCAAAGTCCGTGGAGAGCTCCGCGGTTCGACCAAGAGCTAACTGACGCCGACGCAGGCGCGGAACCCAGGCTTGAGTCGCATGTAGAACGCATCGGTGCGCCCATACGCATCGAAGATTCTTGATACCGGCAACTCCACGTCTATTGCAGGGCTGTATCGGTTTCTAGCGTCTATGATGCTTTCCTGAATGCGCTCTGTTAACCAACGCTGACTGAAGAGCTCACCGTTAAACCAGAACCACACACGGCCTCGGTTCTGTTCGCGGCTGAGGCGATCAATCAGTTCGGACGCCCCCCAGTATTCGAACTCAACCGACCTACCTCGCTCCGAAGCCCATTGTTTCCACTTCTCGACGCGTTGGTCCCACTGTTCTTGAGCCGATGTTTCATCGGGGCTTCTCGCGCGTCGGGTAGGTCGACCGGCAAGGCGACTGTGAACCTCGTCATCGCGGGATGGGTCTCCATAAAGCGCCTAACCGAACTATCGATTTGCCCCCACTGGGCAGAAGTCGGCGCGAAGAGGAAATACTTGGCCTGCCAGCCCCATTCTGAACCTTCCGGGCGGCGCCAGAAACACTCAACGCCACCGTCAGGTTTGCCTTTGCGCTGGAAGGTGCCCCCAGGCACGTCTTCATAGCGTGCAAGCTGGCAGACTAACTCCTCGAAGCCATCTTGGCGCGAACCGTTCAGCGGCCGTATCCTGGACCATTCGAGCTGCAGCAACTGCGCCTCCTATTGGGCGGGGCTCAACTCAGAAGACGTAGACTCGTTCGGTTGCTTGCCGGTAATTCCTGCCGTTGTCTACAAAGCAGATCTTTAGCCCTGGATAGCGTTCCGTCCCGATAATCCAATCGTCATCCAGAAGCTCTCGCAACTCATCCCAGGTGTTGGCCCCACGGGGCTGGTTGGGATGCTTCGTCACGAGACGGTATTCACGGCTGTGCAATCCCTCGCACCTGCCCGACTATGCTGTATCACGTCGACGGTCCGCCCAGTTTGGACAGGTGCAATCTCGTGGTGTCCGAGCAGCACTTGGCGACCATTGGCGGTGCAGAATCTGTGGTCATCGAACGAGCCAGTGATATCAGCGCGTTGAAGACATTCCGAAAAGGTGCCTGTGGATACACTTGCATCGAGCACTGTATCGTCCCCATTGATCATGTAGGCCATTGTTTTTCCTCATAACTCATCTCGGGTTTCTGCGGCTGTTCTTGAGCGACTAGTGGCGCGCTAGGCCCGCCCCTCCACGACCGCGATCTCCTCCTCCGTCAGCCCATAGAGCCGGTAGACGATCTGATCGATCAGGTCATCGGTCTCCTGGATGCGCGTCACTAGCGCCCGATAGGCCGGCGCGTGCTGCTCGTAGATCCGCGTCAGCGCGGGTGTGACCGCCGCCCTCCCGACCAGCATCGCGGCGAAGGCCTCGAAACAGGCGGCGTCCCAGCTCAGGCTCTCGTCGAGAGTGCGGGTGGAGTGGCTGTCGGCATCGACGTAGGAGGCGCAGACCGGGTCTGTGGCCAGGCTCTGCTGGTGCTTGCCCTTGTTTCGCAGAGTGTCGAAGGTGCCGGGATCGGTGATGGTCTCCAGGTCCTGCCAGAAGGCTTCGGCGCGCGCCTGCTTCTCTTTGTACATATCGATCATCTGCTCGGCAAGGTAACCGAGGAAATCCTGGACGACATCGCTCTTCTCCTCGGCGCCGGTGGCGCCAGGCTTGAAGGCGAGGAAGTTGCCCTCGGTGTCTACGGGCAGCAGCGACCTGAGCTTGAGTAGTATGGCTTGAGATTCCCTATCCCTGTGGAGGAAGACAAGATTCGCTGTTTGTTGCTGCCGCTCAGACTGGGAAGTAGTGACATTGATGCGCCGAAACGGCAAATCAGCGATTTCCGAGGTGCTGACGTGGTTGTTCGTGCTAGTAAGCCTGAAGCGCCACTCGAGAAGCTCGGAGTTGAGAAGCGCCAGAGGCTAGTGCAAGGCTTTCATCTTCAGCAAGGTAGTAGGACACGCTGTCGAAGCAGTATGATGGCTTTGGCAGAGGTCCGAAAACAAGGCGACGCCAGTTGTCTAGTGCTGCGTTTCTCTGATAGCCTATCCGGGCTAGCTGGTATGTGCTGCCTTATCACTACCGACTTCTCGATGGTATCTTTCGGTGTCGATGTACTTATGGTGCCTTGTCTGGCATCATCCAAGAACTCATACCGCTGGACGTTCCCGCCCCGCAGGACTTTCGGACCAGCATCGCGATTGATGCTTAGAAGACTCCTCATTGTTGTCTCGTTGATCTCGCCCTGATATGTTTGGAGTACCTTGTCGGACGATACTAGATGGGGTGCAGTGGCAAGCTTTACCGCCAGGTCGGCTGCGACCTGTGAGGTCAGCAATGGTATCATCAAACCTTCAGGGTCGAAGAGCCGAATCTGCTGAGGTGTAGCTTGGTACTTACCGGAGACTTCTGTTAAGCAACCTGCCTGGGTGGACTCTTAGATGAAGCTCTTGTGTTGAGCGATAGTTCGTTCCACGATGACGACGCACGTCGGAAGCTTGGCTTCTAGAAAAACCCTCTTCTTGGGATCGTCTTTCTGGGGGAAGGCCTCGATAGCAGAAATGTGGTCTGCTCCACCAAGAAACGCCGCAGGTGTTGCGTCTGTTGATCTGCCAGAACCGATAATGGGATGATGAACCCAAATCTCCCCATTCTACGGGCAAGATATCGGGCTCTTGCAACGAATAGGCGAAAGAGATCAACCTTTCTGCCCAATGCGACCTGCAACTGATCCACGGACTCAATGTACTCAAGGATGTGACCTAGACTCTCCTGCCGTTCCTTCTCGGCGAGTACATCGTACGGTGGATTGCCAACTATCGCGTCGAAACCGGCGTTCTCTTTCCACTCCGTCCTTCCAAGGTCAATGAACACCTCGGGGAACTCGAGATCCCAGTGGAAGAAGCGCTTCTCCTGGTAGAGGACTGCGCCTGCTCGATGACCTCGCGGTAGGGCTTGGCCAGTTTCACCGGATCGGCCCGGAGCGCGTCGGCGCCGTAGAGCTTGAGGAATTCTGCGGCGCGCTCGACGCCGAAATGCTGCGCGACGTGGATGTCGAGCAACTGCTTGTAGGGCTTGGCGGCGCGGTCGAAGGACTTGAACAAGCTGCCGCTCTCACGAACCTGCTCCAGCGTGACGTCGGTGATGCCGCTGATGCCGCGCATGATCTCGGCGGCGCGCAGGAGACCCACAAAGGGCCCCGTCAGGAAGGTCATCTGTCCGGCGCCTCTGCGGCCCGGCCATCTCCTCGGCGACGTCTTTCGCCATCGCGCCGATGAGGCTGTTGCCGCAGCGGAGGTGGTGGTCGAGGAAGCTGAGCGGCGCGCCGAGGGTGAAGGCAGTCGAGCCAGAGGCTGACCTTGGCCAGCTCCACCGCCATCGGGTTGAGGTCGACGCCGTAGATGCAGCGCTTGAGGACGTGGCGCTTGAGCAGCTTGACGTCGGTCAGCTTGGCCGGGTCGACCGTCACGTCCTGGTCGCCGCAGCTCGTCCAGGATGTCTGCGCGCATCCCGTCGAAGAAGGTCGCACAGGAAAGGGAAGCCGTCGAGGAACTGGACCAGCCGGTCGGTGACGAAGTCGACGGCCTCCACCAGGAAGTGGCCGCTGCCCATCGCCGGGTCGAGGATCTTGACGTCGAAGAGGTCGCGGAGAGGTCGCCCGCTACGTGCTGGAGGATCGCGCGGCTCGTTGGGGTTCGCGACGCCCTCCAGCTCACGGCTTGCCTGCACGATGGGCGGCGCGGAAGCGCTGCTCGCGTCTCCTGCAGGCGGGGCGGAGGGCGTCGAGCTTCTCGTCCATCACCGGGCCAACGGTGTGGCGACGATGTACTTGACGATGTAGTCGGGCGTGTAGTAGGAGCCGGTGGCCTTGCGCTCGCGCTTGTCGTTCTCCAGGTAGACGGTGCCTCGCTCCAGCGTTCGAGCTGTGGCGTTCTTTCCGCGACCTTCGGTCAGGATCTTGCGCTTGGCTCGCTTAGCCTCAGCGTAAGGCTCGATCTCCTCGGTCTTGGCGCCCTCGACGACGGCCATCGTCTCGGGGGCGACGCGGACCTTGAACTCGAGCAAGCCCTCGTAGATGGAGCCGAGCTGGCGGACGCCGAGGCTCTTGTAGTCGATGAGGCCCAGGTCGCCGCGCTTGGGTCGACGTCGCGCGCCAAGCGGTCGAGGCCGAGGGCCAGGTAGCGGTCGGGCATCGACGTCTCCCGCAGAAAGCGGGCGGTCGCCGCTTCGCGGTTGGTCGTCACCGGCGTCGGGCGTCGTCTGGAAGAGGCCGCCGTTGTAGGTCGGGACGTTGTAGCGGGCGCTGCCCTCGGCGACGACGTCGAAGAGCGTCTGCAGGTCGTCGTAGAGGCCGGTCGCCGTCACGTCGTAGGCGTCGTTCAGATTCTCCGCTGCCAGATCCTCGATGGGGCCGGCCTTGCCGGCGACGGTCGCCTTGATCTGCTGCAGGCTGATGGTGCGGTATCCGCGCACCTCGCGGACCGGCAGCAGGTCGCGGCTCTCGGCGTAGAGGAGGAAGAGCAGGCGGTATAGGAAGGTGAGGGTGGCATCGAAGACGGTCTGGAGGCGGGTCTCGCGCTCGTCCTCGGGCAGCGCCAGCAGTGTCTCGGCGCCACGCAGGCCGGCCCTGGAACCCAGGGCTGCGATGAAGCCTCTGGCGAAATGGGGGAAGATCTCCTCGAAGACGCGGGCCTTCAACCGTTCGCCCAGCTCGCGGGCGTAGGCGGTGGACTCGTCCATGAGCCAGTCGAGGAAGGAGGGCGCGGGGGTCGCGGCTTGGCCCTCGCCGCCTCGATCGGATCCGGCGTTGAGGGGAGGGGACTTGGAGAAGGCAGCGGCGCGGAAGAGGAGGTAGAAGTAGCGGAAGGCCTCGCCCGGGTCGGAGAGCGCCAGGATTTCCTCCAGATCGACCTCGTAATAGTTGGTGGCGCGGGAGTGGGCACGGGCGCTGTAGAGGCGCCAGCTCTTGCCGTTGGTGACGATGGCCCACGGCGCGACCTCCTGATCGAGCAGGCTGACGACCTGGGCGCCGGGGTTCTCCTCGGGGCGGGCCGGATCCGAGGCGTCCTTGCCGTCGAGGAAGCGCTGCCAGGGGTAGGCCAGCACGAAGGCTGCCGGCTTGTCCTCGCCGGACGTGAAAAGATGGAGATCACACGCCCCGTCGTCGGGGCTGCGCTCGACCCGGAAGCCAAGGGCCCGCAGGAGGGGCTCGACCAGGGCCGGGCACGCCGCGCCGGCATCGTCACGAAGCTTCGGGCGGGCCAGGGCAAGGGCCTTACGGACGTCGCGGAAGGCCTGGTTGAGCTGAGGGGCATTCCAGACGTCGAGCTCCGGCAGCCGCTCCTTGAGGTAATAGTCGGAGAAGAGCGCCCGATTGTTGAAGAGCGGCTCCGACCACTCGGCGACGGTGAAGGCGCTCATCAGCTTGTCGAACTGGGCATAGGGATCGAGGTCGCCGTCCTCATCGACCTCGGTGAAGGTGAACCGGCGGAGCACCCGCATGTCCACAGGACCGGGGTCGCGTCGATCCACCGAGAGCGTGCGCGGGCGCGCCAGGGCGGTGCGGGCGCCCAGCCGCACCTCGCGGTCGAGCAGGACGAAGTCGAGCCGCCGGTAGTCGTCGGTGAGGACGAAGAGGAACTCGGCGCCGCGGTCGCGGAAGGCCCGCATCAGGGCGCGGGTATGCGCGACGGTGACCGAGGTCAGCTCGAAGAGGTAGATCTCCAGCGCGCCCTCGACGCTGACCAGGCGCTCGACGCGGCGGGTGGCATTGGTGAGCTCCCGGTTGAGGCTGAGCGCAGCGGGCGTCATGGGCACCCGGGTGCCTTCCGGATAGCCCAGGCGTGTGAAGAAGGCGGCGATGGCATCACGGAGTTGAGGCGCTCCACGTCGGTGGGGGTCAGGTGGCGGTCTTCGCGATAAGGCTCGACCATGCAAGCTCCTTGTCTGCGCAGGCATTAGCGGTCTGCGCAGTAGCCTCGGTCACTGTTTCGCTCTGCACAACGGCGTGTGGATTGCGGCAGATTGGATCATACAAAGATTCCCCCGGATTCTAGTACTGGGTAGCGAAACCGGCAAACGCTCGGGAAACGTCAGGTGTGCATCAATATCACGCGTCAACCGACGCCTGAGACCCAGGAGCGCCTTCGAGATTGGACCAATCTGTCAGATTGGTCCAATCAACCCGGTCAGCCGCAGCTGCTCATACGGGAAGGCGACGCGCACTTGGAAGCGCCAGAGACCGGGGCGGTACAACTCATTAGTGAAGCTCGAGCTATGCATCATCCCAGGTTGCGCTCCCCATCGCCTATCGACGGCGGGGCGTCCTCGGGGCGGCTGCCCCAGGCCTTGGTCGGACGCAAACCCATCACGAGCGTGAGTTCACTACATCGAGCTGACTTCCCACGCGTACGCAGTGCGCGGGGGGAGGTTGAGGTCCCGACTGAAGTCGTTCGGTGCGACGAAGGTTTCGAGCGTTCCTTCTTGATCGATGACGTCCACGCGAACCTGTTCGCCATCCACACCATACTCGCGGCCATCGAAGTGGAACCGGGCGGAGACGGGCGAATCGCTGACGTTGACAAACATCATGACGAGGCTGTTCTCTTTGGGCAGTCGCCACGCCCCCGTCATGACGGCGTCGGTCGTGACCCACCATTCACCCACCCACTGCCAGTCGGCCCGCACCGTTGGGATGTCGCCCTCAAGCCGCGGCGGGCGGCACATCTCACCGGCATAGAAGTAGCGCCGCAGACGCCAACGAAGCCTGACGACCTGTCGCAGGAATGCCGCACTTTCCTCCTCGTTGACGATACCGGGCTCAATCCACCCGATCTGCTCGCCGAACACGAACTGCTGTCCGGCCTTCATTCGCAATGCCAGGCCCTTCGTCTCCCCACCACGGTAAGCACGTCCGAACATCTGGATCGCACCGCCGTAGACAGCCATGAAGGCAGGGACTTGACCGTCGTGTTGCCATGTCCACGTGAGGTAGCCATCGAGCCAGCGGGCATACGGTTCGGCGTTGCACTCGCTCGTGAGCATGCCGCCTTCGGGCATGGCGTCCCGGATAGACTGCAGCATCTCCCAGTATCCCTCAACCCACCAGTGTCCTCCACCCAGCGGATGCCCGTGTGTTTTATCGAAGCACAATTTCGGTGACATGGCGGATATCTGGTCGATGTAGACGCCATCCACGTGGTATTCGTCGAACAACCGCATACAGATCGAGCGGATGCGGTCCTGCCACAGGTCGGTTGCTGGACACATCACCGCGAAGCGCACCGGGCTGCCATCCGCCTCTTTGCTGCCGTACATTTCCACGTAAGGCTGTCCCTCATCATCCTTGGTTGCCGCGGGCAAGGCGACACTGGTGAACTGGTAATCTTCGGTGCCTCTGTCGTGCATATCCCACAGACGCCCGTTGATATAGGGCATCACGTAGATGCCGGCCTGCTGCAGGTCTCGAACCCCTTCGGAAAAGCCCTCCGTCACCGGAAAGTAGTGGGGATAGTCGTTATCAAACGGGATTTGATGCCAACCGTACCAGTGGAAGCCGACCGGCACATCCATATACGCCGCAAACTCCTTTACCTGGGATACGACCTGCGCCCGGTCACCCGAAACCGTCGTCCAGACGGGTAACTCCCGCATCCACTGCGGCGTATCATCACGGCCCTCAGCACCCAACTCGGGAAACCATCGTGCTTCTTGGCGTGCCCAATGACGGTAGATCATCGCGGCATCAAACCAGTCACCTCGAAGCAATTGCCATATGGCCTCTCCGCTCAGGATGAAATCATTCCCTCCGACACTCATATCCTCCGCAGGATGCTCAAAGGCAAAGATGACGGCTCGTTCTTCGGGATGGCTCGCCACCGACATGTCCTTGGCACTTGCGTTCGGGTCGTGCATGGCTACGTAAAGGCCGGTTCTGCGTTGCTCATCGTATGCCGCCATGAACTGCATGGTGGTCCAGGGTTCGGGGTAAAGCCCCTGATGACGGAATTCCCTCTGCCAGAGCCCCTTCTGTACTTCGCCAGGCGCGCGTGGGAAGAACACCTCCGCGTCCGGACTCAGCTCGGTGATAGCGACCTGGGGGAAGCCCACTCGCCAAACGCTCCACTGTGGGTTCTGATTCTCCACCAGCAGACTCCAGCGCAGCGCGCTTGATTCGTTATCCGTGGTCACGCGAACTATGACTTGTAGGCTGGCGCCTCCCGCCTGCCGCCACGCTAACTCGGCGCCATCAACGGTTGGCTCAATAGCCACCTGACCCCACCCTGAATCAGCGTCGAACCGGATTTCCTCTTTCGTGTCACAGTGACGCAGGCTCAGCGTAAACAGGGGCAGCGTGGGGGCTGACAGGAACTCGCAGTCCGTGGTCGTGTCAAACAGACTCTGCAACCTGATGCCGTCGAGCGTTCGCTCGAATACCACTCTCAACTCGCCGGCGGCCAGGATCGACTGTGTGGGCAGCTCTTTTTCTTGCATCTCTAGCTCCATAGTGAGGGGACGAGTTATCTGCGGTCGCTCATCGAGGGCGGGGCGTCCTCGGGACGGCTGCCCCACGCCTTGTTCGGGCGCGGTCCCATCACGAGCGTGAGCTCGCCGCCGTCCTTGATCGCGTCGTGGGGGAACCACGGGCGCGGGTGGGGGACGCCGTTGAGTTCGGCGCGCTGAATGTACTTGTTCTGCGGGCTGCTCCCCTCGGCTGTGACCGTGACCACCGGGCCGCCATCCGGGTGGAGCTCGATGTGCTCGAAGACGGGGCTGCCCAGCGCGTAGTAAGGCTCGCCGGGACAGGTGGGGAAGAAGCCCATCGCGTTGAAGATGTGCCAGGCGCTCATGGCGCCGCCGTCCTCGTCGCCGCAAAGGCCCAGCGGGGTGTCGTCGAACCAGACGTCCATCATCTGGCGGATGCGGCGCTGCGTCTGCCAAGGCGCCCCGGCCCAGTTGTAGAGATAGGGGATGTGGAAGCTGGGCTCGTTGCCGGTGACGAACTGGCCCATCAGGCCGGTTGAGTCGGGGAACTGGCCCAGGAAGTGCCACTTGGCGTTGTCGCACGGCTCGACGAAGAGCCGGTCGAGGCGCTCGACGAAGCGCTCGCGCCCGCCCATCAGGTCGATCAGCCCGGCCACGTCGTGCTGCACGCTCCAGGTGTAGGTCCAGGCGTTGCACTCGGCGTAGTAGGCGCGCCCGCCCTGACCGCCGGAGAGCTTGGGGTCGAAGGGCGTGATCCAGTCGCCGTCTGCGCTTCGCGGGGACATAAAGCCGTTGGACGCGTTGTACAGGGTGCGGTAGGCGCGCGCCCGCGCGAGGAAGGTGGCCTCGTCCTCCGTTTTGCCCAGCTCGCGCGCCATCAGGGCGAGGGCGTAGGCGTCATAGGCGCACTCCAGGCTGACGGCGACGGCCTGCCGCCGCTCGAAGGGGTGGACTTCGGAATGCGTCTCCTCCTCATCGGGTCCCAGCGCCGGGAGATAGCCCTTGTCCTCGAAGGCCCGGTCGAGCGCGGTGTGCGGCCCGTTGCGCCACGGGAGATTGGTCGCCTCGGCCACGCGCTTGCGCATCGCGGCGTAGGCGGCCTCGGCGTCGAAGCCGGTCAGGCCCTTTCGGTAGGCGTCGACCAGCGTCGCAACGGTGTGGTGGCCGAGCATGCAGGGCACGTCGCCGCCGACCTGCGGGAAGCGGGGCAGCCAGCCTGACTGCTCGGCCATGCGGACGTACGAGCGGAGCATGTCGAGCTCGCGTTGGGGATCGATCAGCAGCCGCAGTGGGTGGGCGCTGCGGAACGTGTCCCAGATCTGGTCGCTGACGTAGAAATCGGGCTCGCCCTCGTGCACCCGGCCGTCGTAGCCGCTGAAGTAGCGTCCCTCCTCGGTGATGGCCTGCATCCGGCCCATGTAGCGATAGAGCGCGGTGTAGAACGTGCGGCGCTGCGTCTCGCTCCCGCCCTCGACCCGGATCTGGTCGAGCGCGGCCTCCCACTCCTGTCGGGCCTCTTCCACCAGTTGGGCGAAGGGGCGCTGGCCCAGCTCCTGCTCCCGGTTGCGCCGGGCCTGCGCCGCGTCGATGAGCGAGACGCCGATGCGAACCTCAAGAGGCGCCGTGCCCGCGAAGTGAAGCCGCATGCCGGATTGTAGGTCATCGCGGCCGGACGCGGGTCGGTCGAAGCGGAGGCTGAAGTAGCCGGTGACGCCGCCCCCGAGGTCCTGGTGGCCCTCGATAGTTGTCTCGGCAAGACTGTCGATGGTCGCTTTCTTCGGTGCCAGGAGCAGACAAGGTGATTCGGACTCCGGAAACGCAAAGCGGTAGATGACGCCGTGCTGGGTGACGGTGAACTCCGCCGTCACGTCGTAGCGCTCCAGCAGCACCTGGTAGTAGTGGGGCGCCGTCGTCTCGAAGTCGTGGTCGAAGAAGGAGGCGCAATCCTCGATGGTCGGGGCCGGCGACCCGGTCACCGGCATGAGCAGCGGGCTGCCGAAGTTGCGATGGAGGTGGACCGGCACCGGGAAGCCCCAGACGTGGTCGGCCAGGTAGCGGTCGCCGACCTTTGGGTCGAACTGCGGATTGACGCCCACCATGCCGTTGGGACGATAGACGGTGGGGTAGGTCGCCTTCAGGAGGTGGCCGATGCCGCCGATGTCGGGATCAACGTATGTTATGCTCATATCACGCCTTCTTTCTCAGGGAACCCCGGGTCGACTCAGTTGAAGCTTCCCTCACCCTTCAGAGAAGCGTTGTAGAACCTCAGGACGGTGTCGTTCATGGCCTCGATCGTCGCGAGCGGGTTGACTTCCTGCCCACCCGCCTGGGGTACGGAGGCGTTGAGAAAGCGGACGAGGAGCGGCGACACGAGCGGCAGGTCAGTGAAGCTCATATGATCCGTTCCCTGGAGATGGACCTCATAGGCGTTCGGATCGGTCGCGATGAGGTGCAGGACGGCCACCGTGGCCGTTGGGTCGGGAACGGCGTCCATCAGGCGCATCAGGGCGTCGGAGAAGATGTTGAGGATGGGAACCGGGTAGGGCGTGTCATTCAACGTCCACTTGCCGTCGACGTAATCCATGTACTCATCGGCTAGATCGGCATCCAGGTTGACCACCGCGCCAATGTCGCTGCGCTCCCTGGCGACCTCTGCGCTGGACTCGCCGCCCAGACTGTGGCCTATCAGGCCGATCTCGGTCGGGTCGATCATCCCGTAGACCGGGCCGCTGCCGGCGTCGCGGGCGTTCGCCAGGATCGTATCCAGGACGAACTCGATGTCGTCGACCCGCCAGCCGACCCATTTCTGTTCCAGCCGCCCGCTCGTCTCCTCATCGTATTTACCCTGGCTCACGGCCATGTACTCCTGGAGATAGGCGCGGTTCATCATGACCCTATGGCCTTTGTCATCCACGGTGAAGAGCGAGAGATAGGGGTGGTCAATCGAGCAGACCACATAGCCGTTACTGGCCAGATCCACGAAGGTGGAGGCGTTGCTCGCTTTCATCCCCATCATGCCGTGATCGAAGACCACGAGGGGATAGGGGCCGCCGCCATCCTCGGGATACCAGAACTCCACGTTGACCTCCCTGTGCTCGCCGGTCGTCGTGAAGGTCTCGATCCGGTTCGGATCGGTATAGGTGAAGGACGCGGTAGCGACCGGGTGCGACCCTGTGACCGCGGGTGCGGTATATTGCGGGAAGACCAGGGCGGGCGTGACGGCGATGAAGACGAGGAGCAGCCCGCCGACCGCGGCGGCCACTGTACGTCCAGTCGAGAACGCGCGCTTCTCCGCCCGCTTGCGGACCAGGGCCAACGCGCCGAGCGCCGCCCAGACGAGAAGCAGCACGGCAAGCAGAACCCAGCGGAAGCTCCACTGGATGACCGAGACCAGCGTCAGGAGCGCGAAGATCGCCAACGCGGCGATCCGAATCAAGCTGCGCACCTGCCGGCGGCTCGATTTGGTGTGAATACGGTAGGCAGCGAATGCTGCCTCAACGACGAACGCTATGATCAGAACAATCGTACCCATTGAAATACACTTATCCTCCCTCAACCTGTAGTATTAGAAACGCTTCTTCAGAATCCAGTCCGCCCACGACTCGGGCATCAGTTCGAGAAAGCCGGCGGCCCTCACCAAGTGACCTACCGCATACCGCCTGCGGGGGCGCCTGGCGGTAAGGGCCTTGCATATTGCATCGGCCACTCTGTCGGGGTCCGTCCGCTTCTCGTCAAACTCTGCCATATCCTTCGCCCACTCCTTCAGAGCGCCCTCGTAGAGCGCCACCCTCTCGCGCGAGCCTGCTTCAAGGAGCGCATCGACGTCCTGGGTCGTCCTCAGCCCTGCCGGCGTCCTGATGCCACCACACCTGATCAGGATGTTCGGGATGTCCCACCGCTTGAGCTCGATGTCGAGGGTACGCGCGATGCAGTTGACGGCGAAGTCACACGCGTGGATGCTGGCGACGTACGGGGTGGGCATCAGCGCCGGCGTCGCGATCCAGATGATGCGGCCGCCGGCCCGTCGAATCAGCGGAAGGAAGGCCTGAACCATCGCGACCGATCCCAGGACGCGCGCTTCCAGCTCCGTTCGGAACGCCTCGAGATCCAGGAGCTCGATGGGCGAGGGCGATCCACCGCCGGCGTTGTTGATCAGGGCGTACAAGCCACCGATGCCGAGCCGATCCAGTTCGCCCGCAACCAGGTCGGCGGCGCCGGAGACCTGGTCCAGATTGATCAGGTCCAGCGGGCAGACGGGGATAAGCCTCGAGATCCCAAGGCCGCGCAGGCGTTCGGCATCGGCTTGTCTGCGAACTGTGGCAAAGACGAGGAAGCCATGACCGGTCAGCGTGATGGCGGTCTGTCGGCCGATGCCGGAGGAGCATCCGGTGATGAGAACAGCTTGTTGATCGGCTCTGAGGCTGCTGTCAGTCATGATGATTCCAGTGTCGCCACGTTCCGCACGACGTCAAGCCCTGCCGCCACGCGATCGTACGCATCCTTGGCCTCTGGCGTGAATGGCATGCTGACAAACACGTGACAGGCGCCGGGATACTCATAGAGATACATCGTGCTGCCCGCCGCGGAGACCCTCTCGTTCAGCTTCCGAGCATCGGCGATCAGCAGGTCAGCAGTTCCGTGATACACGTCAATGGGCGGCAGCCCGGAAAGGTCGCCGAAGATCGGGCTCAGCAGAGGAGAACGCGGATCGTCCCCGCCTGCCCACCATTGACCACATTGCACGAGGGCCGGAATGCCAAGCAATGCGTCGTGGTGCTCTAGAGCGACCGCATCGGGGTTCGACATCGTGATGTCCAGCCACGGCGAAAAGAGGACCAGGCGGTCCGGCAGCCGAAGACCCAGATCGCGATAGTGGAGGGCCTGCGCCAAGGCCAGACCACCCCCAGCCGAGTCGCCGCACAGCACGATAGTGTCATCTGCGTGGTCGCGAAGCACGTTCCGGTAAACGGTTTCCAGCTCCGGATAGGCCGCCCGGTAGGTGTGTTCGGGCGCAAGCGGATAGATCGGTACGGTCACGCTCGCGCCGACTCGCCCGATGAGCTCGCCGATGATGCCCCAATGTATGGGCTGGAGGGGCAGAACATAGGCGCCACCGTGTGTGTAGATGATGTGGATCGGCTTGCGGTCGTGACTTGGCGCGAGCGTGTGCACGATCTGCCCGTCAACGTGCCGCGTCTGCACGCGGTACCGCCGGCTGAAGGATCTGGGCACCGGGGCGGGGGTGGGATAGGCGCGGTGCTCGATCTTGCGGCGCCAACGGGGAAACCGGCTCGTCGTGAGACCGCTTCCCACCACTCGGAGCATGGACGTCGCAAGCCGCATTGGCGGACTAGGCCCATCTGCCATCACACGTCTCTTCACGCGCTCACTATCCGCCATGGGTCGAGGTCCTCATGACGCGTCGCCATATAGATCGCTGGACATGATAGCGTCAATGTTGCTGAATTCTCCAGGGCCTTACATCAGATAGAGCAATCTTGTGTTAGCGGCGGCGCGCCTCTCCTCCGCCACCAGGCCCATCAGCACGTCGAAGGCATACAGCGTCTTGATGCGATGCGTGAGGTGCGCGCGCTCGCGACGTATCTCCTGTGGCGCACGCCAGAACTCAGGCGTGCGGGGATCGTGGGTTGTCGGCGTTTCGGCCCCGAACTCGTCCGAGACGTCCGGAAGGGAGCGCAACAGACGCAAGTGACGATGGTGGGCGGGCAGCCCTTTCACCGCCAGGTCTTGGTACCCGTAGGCGGCTAGTTCGACGAGGGCCGCCGCGTGGTTGATGACGTGCCACATACCACCAAAGCCGTCCCGCCGCTGGCCCGCAGTCCGGATGAGTTCCTCCACGACGGCCTCGGCCATCGCCTGCAGATCCGCGTAGGGCGGGAAGGCGCTATCCTTCGATAGCGAGACCACGCGACCACTGATGCGACCACGGTCTTTCCCGTAGTACCCGCTCCCAGGCCCGGTCCCGTCGAAATCGGTGATGAGTTGGCAGATACCATTGACCACCTCCGGTGTGGCGAGGTCGGGATGGTCACTGAGCGCACGAATCGCAATGGCGGCGAAGATTACGTTGTGTCCCGATTCGTGGAGTTCGTCGATAGTGTTCGCCAGGGCTTCGGCGATGTTGGTAACGAGCTCCGGCTCTGGCGCTTCTTCCGGATGTGGCTCGAAAAGCTCGTTAACCGTGATCGGCGAGCTCTCCCGAGGACTGAAGACAGATTCCCCGCGGATGATGCGATCGAGTTCCCCCTCGATCCCGGCGTAGACACTATTATCGAGCTGTGGATGTTGTTCGGAGATGAAGTAGCCGGCGACAACGGCTGCGCCGAGGTGGCCGGCCATTGTGTTGGCGCGATGGGCGCGACTCAGCCCGTCCAGGCCTTTGACGAGATAGCTAGGTCGAACCATCGTGATCCCGCACCCCTTTCACCCTTCGGCTGAATACCAGTCCAATACCCTTAGCGCGTGGAGCGTGATCCAGCGGCTCGGCTTGCCCTCGCCGCCTTCCATATCGAGCCGGATCGGATCGGGGTGGTGCATATGGAGCGGCCATCGCCCATCCTGAGCCCGTCTGCTCGATGACGATACCGACGGCCTCGGCAACGCGTTCGTCCGGCTTGACGCTCGCGGCGCGCAGGTAGTCCAGGCCCCTGAGCACATCGTAATGCCACGTGGGCGGGAATGCGAACTGCGTCCAGTCGTGATTCCCCTTTCGGTCCGTGATCACCTCGCCGGTGGACAGCCTCCGGAACATGTGACGGGTCAGCATGTACTCCTGTCCCCGGACTCGCGCGTCGCTGACTGCGGCTGTGGCGCCCCTCGCCTTCTCGACCGCCAGGAGCCCTTCGAGGACGCAGATCGTGGTGTGGAACGAGGAGCGGACAGAGCCTCGCTCCGCTTCGCAGTTCCAGCCGCCGTCGGCAAGCTGCTCGCCGAGGAGGCGGTCGAGCAGGCGATCGCTGAGCTCGCCGAAGTAGGCGCCGAGCCCCAGGACCCGACCGTTGATGCAGGGCTCAACCTCACCCTCGAAGAACGGCGAGTCATCGAAGTACGGACCCCAGGTCACCCGGTCACGGACGAGGTCGATGGCCGTGCGGGCCCGCTCGCTCGTCGGGTCGAGCCCCATGTCCCATAGCAGCACCAGGGTGGAGAGGGTCGACTGCCACTGCGGCGTGGCGATGCCATCCCCCCAGGTACCGTCCGAAATCTGGCGGTCGAGGAGCCGGGCACCCCAGCCCTCCGTGGCGACCCGCGACCGCTCGGCAGCGACGACCTCATCGGGTCTGCCGGTGAGGTCGCGCATGACCTGCCAACGAATCGAAGCGTCAGAATCAAGGAGCCACGGTATGACCGACCGGTTCGGTTTCGTTGCCTGCGATTCGCTTTTCTGGGCCATCATCGCTATATCCTTCCGCTCGAGACATCCGGACATTCACTTGAGGGCGAGAGGCAAGTAGACCTGGAAGACGGGACTTCCCTGGCCCTGCAGTACACGCGACCGCTCTGCGGCCACGACCTCGTCGGGCTCGCCGGTCAGGTCGCGCATCACCTGCCAGCGGATCGCGGCGTCCGAATCAAGTAGCCACTCGATGACTGACTTCTCTGGCATGGAGACTCTCCTTTCGCCTTCTCGGATCGTCACGTTCGATCCTGCCGGCTGGCTTTGTCCCTGTCCGGTCTCTCCCGACGGGTTGAGACTGATATGAGACGTTCCAGATCCTCCAACAGCCTGGGCTGGGTGTATCCAGATTACGTAGGCGCCGACCATTGTCAAGGCTAGTCTGCCACACGGAAGCGCGGTTCGGTTCCGCGGCACAGCTCACCTCGCAGACCCGGTGAACTATGGTATTAACACGATGTTCGTTGCAGGCCTACGAACTCATTCCCGGGCGTAAGCAGTGGGACGATATTGCCGGAGGGCATTCCGGGCGCTCTATCATCCAAGTGAGTTGTTCGATGAGGCAAGCGGGGTGCAGACCGAGTTTCTGACGATGTGGCTCTGAGCCGGCCATCATTCTGCTCGACGGGTCGGCCGGTTCCCGCGGGGTTGACGTCGCTTGCCCGACCGATGTGAACCGTAGACCAGGAGACTTCCTTTGATCGGAGTCCCGCGAGAAACCACTGCAGTGCGCGTCAACCTACGAGCCGGGATTTGCCACAAGGCAATGGGTCAATGTAAACTGTGTGGGAGCATCTACTGTGGTGGTCTCTGAAATGACATTGCATACCGGTGCCGGCAGATGATTGTACGAGGAGAGATGAGGGGATGCGATGGGGACGAGAGACACGGTCTATACCAACACGGATGGGGAGTATAGGAAAATCTGCGATTTCCTCGACGCGCTAGCGACCGAGGACCATGCCATGCTTTGGGAATCCGGGCGGATGAACTTCTGGCGGTACAACGTCCACGCCGACAAGGATCCTGAAGGCCCTTTCTTCAGGGAGAACGTGCACGTCTGGCGGGCCGAGGACGGCGCGATGGTCGCACTGTTCATCTCGGAGTACGGCGGCGACGACTTCTTCATCGAGGTGATGCCCGAGTATCGCGAGGTCTATCCCGACATCTTCCGTTGGATTGATGCTCACTGGGCGCCAACGCGGACGGCCATCGAGATCGATGTGTACAGCGACGACGAGGAGAAGATTCGGAGGCTGGAGGCGCAGGGCTACCAATTCAAGTGTCACTGCGAGAACCTGCGAACCTACGAGCTGGACGCCCTCGATCTCGGCTATACGCTCGAAGAAGGGTTCACCGTGCAGGCGTTTTCCGAGTCGCTCAACTACGCCGGCCGGGTGGCCCTCGTGCAGAGCGCTTTCGACAATCCCGGATATACGGAGGCCAACCTCAAGGGGTTGATGTCATCGCCTGACCACATCGACGAGTACAATTTGGTGGTCGTCTCGCCGGAGGGTGAGCACGTGGCGTACTGCGTGGGTTGGCACGACCGTGCGAAAGACCACGCCGGCTACATCGAACCGGTGGGAACGCATGCTGCGTATCGAAGGCGGGGATTTGCCTCAGCCGTGATCAAGGAATGCTTCAGGCGAATGAAGGCCAACGGGATACGGACCGTTGAGATCGCGTCCGGCGCAGAGCCGAACATCTCAAACTTCCTCTACGATTCGCTGCACCCGCGGAGCAGGCGAGAGATCCACAAGTATGCCAAGGCGGTGAGGTGAGGTCTAGTGCGAGTGGCGGGCGCTGTGGATGACCGTGTGGGTGTCTTGCGTCGCGGGAGCCTTGGTGAAGTCGGCGCAGGTGGTGATGCTATCGAAGCCGGCACGCTCGAGCATCAGACCGACCTGGTGTTAGTGGAACCAGCGTAGACTGTGGGCGCGAGTCTCGGAGCCGACCACGATGCCGTCGATGGTGAGGTCATACCTGCGCTTGGAGGTCAGCGTCTGCTGAAGCAGATGAACAGACTCGGACCAGAGCGTGGCGCGGATTCTGTCGTCCCCCCTTACGAGGCGACCTCGTCGTCCTCTTCTTTCTCTGCCTCCTCCGGTTCCGAAACATCTACCGCAATGAGCAGAGTGTAGGCGTTGACCGCGGCTGTGCCCAACAGGGTCACGATGATACCGACAAGAAAGTAGGTGCCGGCGGTGATGCGGGCCATCAGGAGGACGGAGATGATCGCTAGCCCGCCAGACATATGTGGGAAGCGTGAACCTGCGGCCGATGCTCTTGAGACCGTGATCCCTCTGCTGTTGCTGCGCACGACGCCGTTGGATGATCGCGTTGGCCACGCCGAGGATGCCTAGAAGCAGCAGCGGCACTCCCAGACCGAATGGTGACACGTTCGGGATCAGGAACATAATGGAGATGAACAACACGTAGAAGAAGCAGTTGAAGGTGAGACCTGCAAACTGCTGCAGGTCGGCGTAGGCCTCCCTCCGGAAAGCTTCCACGTTGATGGAGACGGCCACAAAGAGCAGCCCCATCAGCGTGGCGGCTGCGGTCCCGGCCAGCAGGTAGAAGGTCTCCCATTCGGACATCGCCAGCGAGAAGTCAGTCATTGTCGCCCCCTAGAACTCCACGAAGAACCGGAAATCGCGGGTGTCCTCACCTTGGGAAGTACGAAGCGCCACCCACTGGTGTTCGTCGTCTGGGGGTGACGTTTCCGCGATGGTCCACCCAAGATTGGTGATATAGAAACGCGCCGCACGCGCGATTCCGGGCAGGCGGTAATCGTCGAGAATGATGATTCCACCCTTGCGGACCAGGCGCGCCAGGTAGTACAGGTCCACGAAGACCGCGTCGAAGCGATGGTTGCCATCTACGAAGGCCAGGTCAAACTGCCGGCCTTCCCCGACAAACCGGGGCAGGGCGAGCTGCGAGAGCTCCCGATGGAATTCTACGAGTGCGCCAACCCCGGCCTCTTGGAGGAGCTCCAGCCCGCGATCGGCGTATCCGGCTTGCTGAAACGGATCGAGCGCGACGTGCGTGGGGTCGGGTTGCCGGTCAGCAGCAGACCCTCACAGATGAACAACGCGGAAAACCCGAAGGCCAGTCCGATCTCGATGGTGTGCGCCGCGTTCTCCCTGCGGATCCACCGTCGGAGCGCCTCGCCCTCCGAAGTCGTGATGGCTACAGTGCGGAAGTCGTGGTCGGAGCCGCCTGTGTCAACGGGCAACGCGCCATCGCGATCCAGGCCTTCGATGACCGCACGGACCTGCTGAATCGCGGCACGGCGTGGCTCTGTGGCCTTGGTCGTCATCTGGCCCCCTTTCGACATAAGAACCCAGCCAATATCCTCAGGCTCGCCAAGTACCAGCATAGCATACGCCTATCATCTTGGCTAGACGGCAGGCGCTCTTCTCTCCATCGGCTGGACACTAACCAAAAACCGACCTATCATGATGGAGTTGGTGGTTAGTTATCACTGATTGGGATTCTCCGTCGCGGAAGATCATGTAGCTATCACGTCCGAGTGGGTCTCAACTGCATCGGAAGGAGTGCACCGATGACGACACATATGCGCCTGATGGCCCTGCGAGTCTGCCTTGGATTGGTGCTGGCCTGTGGTCTCTTGCTTGTCGCGCGCCCGTCGGCTACCGTGGTCTCGGCGCCGGGCGACATCCAGGCGCCGGTGCTCAAGTGGCAGCACGGGGGCTGCTATTCATCGTGGTGTGAGACCGGCTGGTACTCGTCACCGGCGGTCGCCGATCTGGACGGTGATGGCACGATGGAGGTCATTGCTTCGGCATACTCGGTAGTCATCCTTGATGGCGCGACGGGGACATTAGAGAAGCGGATCGAGCACGATGGCGGCCGCACCTGGGCGGGCATCGTGGTGGCGGATCTGGACGGCGACGGCGACTTGGAGATCGTTACCGCCCACGGCGGCGGCTACGTCAACCGCATCAACCACACCGGCGCCATCGATTGGACGCAGCGTCCGGCGACCAACGAGTTCCGCTCCCTCGCCGTGGGCGACCTGGACGCTAACGGCGACATGGAGATCGCCGTTGGGCTCGCGCGGCTGGATCACCTCAACGCCTGGGTGCTCGAGGACGATGGCACGGCCCGCGCGGGCTGGCCGCAGTTGACTGGGGAGGGCTCGGCAGCGGGCCTCTACAACGACAATATCGGCCTGGGCGATCTGGATGGTGACGGTGAGCTCGAGGTGGTCGTCCCGTCGGACACGATCACGATCGCGGCCTACGAGCCGGACGGCAGCCAGCTTATGACCAACGAGATGTACCACGACCAGCCGGGCCACGATATGGACACCTGGGCCGAGGTACCGGCCTACGTCGACCTGGCCTACGAGACCCGAGGGTGGGGGCCCTGTTACGAGGAACCCACGGCACGCGCGAACTTCGCCGATGGGCCTGCGAACGTCACCGACGTGAATGGTGATGGCGTGAACGAGGTGGTGGCGATCGGCAACGTGCACGACTGCCATACCAGCCCGTACACCAACCTGTACAACGCGCCCTACATTCTCAACCTCGACCGCACCCGGTTCAACGAGGATGGCTACGATTGGACCACGCCGCCGATCGACACCGGTACGCCGATCGCCGAGGACTACAACGTCATTGAAAGTGTCCAACCGAACCCGGTCACGGTCGATCTGGACGGCGACGGTAAGGTGGAGGTCCTCTTCGCCTCGTACGACGGGCGCCTGCATGCTTTCTGGTTGGACAAGACGGAGCACGGCAACTGGCCCTACGCCGTCTACACGGGCGGCGCCTATCGCTTCGCCACCGAGCCGGTGGTCGCCGACCTGGACAACGATGGCCACGCAGAGGTCATCTTTGGCTCGTGGGTGCAGAAGGGCTCGCACGCTACGGGCATGCTGCACATCCTGGACTACTTTGGGAACCCGCTCCAGGAGGTCGATCTCTCCGCCGGCCTACGGCAGCCCCGACTGGAACGGCGCGCTGGCGGCCCACCACGCTGGCGAACATCGACGCGGATGGCGATCTCGAGGTCGTGCTGAACACGGCCCACTCTGGCTTCGTCGCCTATGACCTGCCAGGCACGGGGAACGCCCGCGTTTTGTGGAGCACGGGACGGGGGAACTATCTGCGAAACGGATACGTGGTGGCGCAACCAGGCACTCTGGCACGCTCGACCAAGTACGCCAGCGATACGACGCCGGCGCCGGGCGACAGCCTAACCTACACGATCCTCCTGAAAAACCCCGGTGAGACGCTGGACCACGTGGCTGTCACCGACACGCTACCGTCAGGTGTCTCCTATGCGGGGGAAGCTGTGGTCGTCCTCAGGTGTGGCAGGCTACAATGGCGGTGCCGTTACCTGGAGCGGGGAGGTGTCCTCCACCGCACCCCGTGACCGTGAGCTTTGTCGTCACGGTCGGCAGCCAGATCACGGGGACGCGTGTGATCATCAACGCCGCCAGCCTGGACGATGGTGGGGCACCGTGCTGCATCGCCAGGCGACGGTGATCGTCAACGGCACGTCGCTGTACCTGCCGGTCGTGCGCCGCGGCAGTCCCTGAGCTGGGATCGCGCCAACACACCGCTCTCCTTGGTCCGGGTCGCAGGGCAAGGCCGGCGTATGGCCTCACGGGGCATGTCTGCCATGACTTGAGCCATGAAAACCGGACCCGGCAAAAGGCCGGGTCCGGTCGCGTCGTATTCATCGACAGATCCTGTGCTCAGCGCGAGCGTCAGCCCTGTCCAGGTGCGGGGATTGCCCCGAGCTGCTGCATCATTCCCATCAGGTCCAACTGGCCCCAGTGTTCGACGAACCTGCCGTCGGCGACGCGTATGATGTCTATCACCGCGATGGATACGCGCCTGCCGGTCGCCGGAATGCCCATGAATTCACCCTTGTGAGTGCCGCTCCAGGTCTGACGGATCACAACTTTGTCGCCTTCGGCGATCATTGAGCGGCAAGGGTTATGCTCAAAGTGACGGCGTTCGGCGCCAAGGCGCCGAACGCCGTGCTTTAGAGCTCTAGCCGGCCAGACCTGCGGCGCGCTACGTCCACACCTGGACGTTGACCCCCTTGATCAGCAGCCACAGGGGGAACACCAGTTCAGCTACGGTGATGAAGATCGCGACGATCACAGGCGTTGTGTCGTAGCTGGGCACCAGAAGCAGCGCGACCCCATCGACCAGGTAGCTCACAGAGGCCAGGAGCAACAGAACGCCCAGGATCCTGGGCAGATAGCCTGACTTGTAGACCGGGATTACCCCCAGCAGCAAGACATAGGCCGCTGAGGAAGACCATCCCGATGGACCATCCAAGGTCGTGGGCGTTGAGGAAGAACATCGCCAGGCCGTGCAGCTGATTGGGCTCAAACACCGTCAAGTAGCCGGCACCACTCAGGAGAAGCAACGCCGAGAACTGATTGAGCAGGTTGATGCCGTGGATGATGGTCATCGCGATCCTGAAGGCTGCTGCGATCAAGGCCAAGGTCTTGTTAACCGGCCGTAGCAGCACGTACAGCAGGATGGTCAGCGGGATCTCGCTCATCAGAATCACGAAGTAGCTCCCGATGCCTGCACGGAACAACGTCGGAGAGGCGGTGATCGCGCTGGCCGTTGCTGCGGCATCGCCCGGCACGATGAGCGTGGACTGTACGTAGATCGGGCCAAACATCGCAGCCAGGAACACAACGAAGTACAGAATGCCGGAAACTCTTCGCGGTCAACTTGGGTGTATTCATCTCAGACTCCTTTGTCTATTCGGGTTCCACCCGAGTAACGGAGAGCAACGGCTTGCCCAGATCACGCATTTTCCTCAGCAGGCTGTACAGCGCAGCTTGATCGACGACATGACCGGTCAACACTGTGTTGCCGCACGTGTCTGTCACGATGGTCATGCCATCGAACCAGTCCTCCCATTGACGTCCCAGATGCCCCTCGATCCTGATCTCGTAGATCGCCGGTCCACGTGCATCCGCCTTCGTATTGGGTTCGTCTGGCATCACCCTGTACTCCTTGTGATCGATCGCCGGTGTCTCTCCCGATTACATAATGTACAGGCAGTATGATGCAACAAGCCATCGCGGTGTAGCTACAAAGCACTGTTGGGGGTACTGTTTCGGGGTACGGCGAGACCAGGCGCTCAACGGACAAGGTCTCACGGAATACTGGGGGAAGACGGTCAGAAGCTAGATGAGTCCCAAGTCGCGGGCGCGCGCCACAGCTTCCGTACGCCGCTGAACCTGCAGCTTGCCATAGATGCGCTGGTTGTGGCCTTTCACCGTACTGACCGTGATGAAAAGCCGCTCGGAGATCTGCCGGTTTGTGAGGCCCAGGGCAACCAAGTGCAGGATCTCCAGCTCACGCTCGCTTAGCGGCTCGATGAGCGGCTGTTGGTCGGCCGGACCTGGTAGACCGGAGTCACCCGCATCCCTCGGCGTCGTTGCCTCCGCTGCGGCCAGGAGTTTGCTCGTGGTCGCCGGCATAATGCCCCGCGCACGCGCTGCGGTCAGAAGCTGTGTCATCGGCGGGCCCTCATCGATAAAGCTGCGGATGAGGTTACCGGGTTCTGCCGATACGAGCGCGCCCTCCAGTGCCTGAAGGGCGCCATCTGTATCGCCGGACATCTGGAGCGCGACCGCCTGTAGAATGGTAACCCGCAGGTGTTCGGCGAGCGGGCCCTTTTCCTTAGTTTGGTGGCGCAGTGGCCCCAATAGGCTCAGCGCCGCCGAGGGATTCCCCTCGGCAAGCCACACCCGGGCTTTGGACAGCGGGAGATCGTGGTTCTGAGCCAGAGATGCCGCGCCTGCAAGGTCTCCTCGCCGCAGGTGTGTCAGCACCTGGACCGCAGCGACCTCGGGAAGGCGGTGCGCGAAGCCGCGCTCGCGCGCAAATGCCTCGGCTTCGGACAACAGACTTAATGCGCCGGGTACATCTCCTTGGGCAAGCTTCACCCGGGCCAGCAGGGCCTTGCAGGCAGCCGGCGTGTCGATGTTGGGGAGATGTCGCCCCAGCAAGAGGCTCTCCCGCCCGTGTTCTTCGGCAGCGCCAAGATCATCCCACTCATAGGCCAGTCGGGCCAGGCCGAAATGTGGGGCGCACGCAAACGGCAGGGGCGGATCTCCGGTGAGCTTGCAGGACCCGCCGGAACGTTCTCTCCGCCTCGTGTAACTGGTTCTCCTCTTCCTGGATCTGCCCCAGAGAGACGGCAGCCCCGATGGTGATGATGAGGTTGCCGGATGCCTGGCTGATCGGTATGGTCTCCTCATACACTTCCCGAGCCGCGGCTCTGTTGCCCTGAAGCTGATAACCGTGCCCTAGGGTCCAGGAAGCCACGGTGCGGGCTAGCAGATTGTCCGTCTTCAGGTATGCCAGGGCGAGGCGTGATTGCTCAACGACCATGTCTGTCCCGGCTCTGTGGAATGGCCTGCATGGCCCGTATCGCCGCGATCCGCCCCGAAGAGATCCCGAGTCTCGTCGTCCGGTTCGGCCTCTGCCAAGGCCGTTTCAGCCGCTGACAACTTCTCCTCCACGTTCTCGGGCATTTCGCCTACGATGGTCAGCGCTGAGGCATAATTCGCCCACAGTGCGGGTCGGGCATCCAGCACCGCCGCCGGCAGTGACGTAAGCCAGTCCAACACCTCGGTCGCCGCGCCTCGGTACTGCAGAGGGGTGCCGCCGCCCTCAATCAAGTCCGCTGCGCGTTCAACGTCGACGTTGGCGGCGGCCGCACACCGGAACGCTTCGACGTCCAGGCCATTCCCCTCGTACCACGTGCAGGCCCTGAGGTGCAGTTCTTCCACATCCGGCGACCCATCCCCCGACAGCGCAGCGGCGCTGCGCTGCAGCCGGTGCACCGACGGATTCGGCAAAGAGACGATGATAACGGTACCAACGGCGCTCGCTGTCCAGGGGGACGAGAAACAGGTTCGCGCGTTCAAGGTACTCCAAGGTCCGCTGGCCGTCCTTCTGGCCGGTGACTGCATCGCACAAGGCGCCGGTCGGCCCGAGTAGAAGGGAGGTTCGCAGCAGGAACGTCTGGATACCCTCCGTTTGCTGATCCAGGACCTCCTCGAGCAGATAGTCCAGTATGAAACGGTGACTGCCGGTAAACGACTCGATGAACCCCGCGGTGTCTCGCCGTCCCTGCATCGAAATCGCGGCCAGTTGCAGCCCGGCGATCCAGCCCTCGGTACGTCTCTCTATTGCGGCGACGTCGGCCGCGGATCGTCTAGACCCATCGTCTGATTCAGGAACTCGGCTGTTTCAGCGGAGGTGAAGCGCAGGTCTGCGAAACGTAGTTCGGTCAACTGGTTCTGGGCGCGCAGCCGCGCCAAGGGGAGCTGGGGGTCCTCTCGTGTCGCGATCAGCCAGGTGCATCGCCGGTGGCATATGACTCAGCAGGAAGGTGAGGATGTGGTCAACTCCCTGGGCTTCCACAAGATGGTAATCGTCCAGGATGAGGAGCAGCTCCTGAGAGATCAGCGCGATGTCATTAGAGCAGAGCCGCCAGCACTACTTCGGAGGGTGGGGGTCCGGGGACTGGAGCAGACCCCAGCGCCCCTTGCCCGATGCTTGCGTCAACGGTCTGCAATGCAGCGACGAGATAGGTCAGGAACCGGAGGGGATCGCTGTCGGCCTCATCCAGCGACAGCCACGCGATGGCTCCAGGCGGAAACGTTTCGCCCAGAGCTTGGACCCACTCGCTCACCAGCGTGGTCTTGCCGAAGCCCGCCGGTGCTGAGACGAGTGTGAGTTTAAGGGGTGCTTCAGTTGAGGCGCTGAATCAGGCGCGACCGAGGGACGGCCCTCGGTCGCGGCCTGGGGATGTAGAGCTTAGTGGCCAGAATCGACGGTGGCATAGACCGGTGTTAGCCTCGGCACCGAGCGGGATAGCCCCAACGCGCGACCAGCGCGGTGTGACTTTGGATGAAGCTTCCCGCTACTCCAGGTGGCCGCCCTCCTTCGCTTGGTCAAGGACATCCAGGATGGCTGCAACCAACTGACCAGCATCGGCTTCGCTCAACTCAACAGCGACTCGGGCGTCCAGCCCCAAGTCCTCGTTGACGAAGTCAATGTTCAGGGCGTGTTCGTGTTGGATGTGGAACGGGTGATCGTATGACACGTTGGCCTGGTTAACCGAGAACCAGCCGCTGGTCCCCTGGCCGCTGCCGTCGAGTTCGACTTTCTTGACGATCATGGTGCACATGGTTTCCCTCCCCTACGCTTCCGTCTGCAGGTACTTGGCCAGGAACGCGAAGATCTTCTCCCACCCATCCACTGCCTGCTGCTGCCGGTAGTTCGGCCTGTGGTAGTAGAAGAAACCGTGCCCTGCGCCCGGATACCTGTGAAACTCATAGACCTTGCCGTGGTCGATCAGGGCCTGTTCGTGGATGTCAACCTGCTCCGGACTGGGGCTGCTATCATCATTTCCAAAGAGACCCAGGATCGGGCACGCGAGGTCCGCAGTGTAGTCGATCGGAGCGACCGGGCGTTTGGGAGTCAAGTCTTTCTCGGCCGTCACCACCCCGCCTCCCCAGCAATCAACCACCGCATCCACATCCGGGATCCTGCACGCTGCCAGATAGGCCTGCCGGCCACCGGAACAGGTGCCGAATAGCCCGACCTTGCCGTTGACGTAGGGCAGGGACCGCAGGAGTGCGACGCCACCAGCGACGTCACCCACGACTTGGTCATCCGGGATTCCGCCATCCCCACGGACTTTCACGGCGACGTTTTCCGGTGTGCCATGCGCGACCCCGGAAGTACAGATCTGGGGATAACGCTACATAACCGTGGTGCGCGAACCTGCGGGTTGCTTCCCGGTACCATTCATCCCAACCGGGCATGTGGTGGAGCAACACGACCGCCCGGGAAGGGCCCAGGCACCTAGTGGACGGGCAAGGTTAGCCATTAGATCATTGTGCCGCCATCTCCGCACACAGCGACCGTTTCTGCCGGCGCATGCCTTCGTACATCTGCGTTTGATACATCTTACCCTCCTTCGCAACTGCTATGCCAGACTCACCGAACGGTACGACTCGAGTTGCGGCTCACAGGCAGTCCATACTGAAGTCGAGGA
The DNA here is from genome assembly GCA_963775195.1 of uncultured Chloroflexia bacterium. Classification (GTDB taxonomy): domain Bacteria; phylum Chloroflexota; class Anaerolineae; order B4-G1; family SLSP01; genus PWVB01. The sequence continues at coordinate 307,315 of CAVZIC010000005.1, read as the reverse complement.
TCTTGAGTTTCCGCCGCCTTCCTCGCCCAGAATGTCGGTGTCTCGTAGGCTGCATCGTCTATGATATGCCCGATCCCGTTGTTCGCCATCGTGATCATCAGGGCATCGGCAAAGGATGCTTTCCCTTGACTTTCCGGGAACGTTGGGGGAGTGCGGGACTTATTCTGCGTGATCTGACCCCTGGCTCCCGTTGACAGATTACGGAGCAGCGTTACAATCCTGCCTGTGTAGGCCCTCCCATTTATCTTATGGGGAGCGGCCTATTTTCTTGACTTGCACTGTGCATATGTAGCTTCTGGTTTGGAGGTGGCATGTATTGACTAAGCGTACTTATAGACGTAAGGAAGGGTCCAGCTCCAAATAGTTTCATCGCGATCGCCCTTTTGGCAGTGGTGGCGACTTACCTGGTGGCGCCGCTCCCGCATCCACAGTGGTTGTCTAGCCTGCTCTTCTGGCGTCCAGAAGGCAGGCGGTCCTTGGACTTCCAGTTGGGTCTGGACCTGCGCGGCGGCATTCAGGTCCTGCTGGCGGCTGATCTGCAGCCGGGGCAAGTGCTGGCGCCTGGTGCGATGGAAACGGCGCGCACGATTATCGAGAATCGTGTCAATGCTCTCGGCTTGACCCGGCCCGTCGTTCAGGTACAGGGAACGGATCGCATCGTAGTAGAGATCCCTGGGGTTGACGATCCTGCCCAGGCTCTTGATACGATCCGCGAGACGTCCCTGCTCGAGTTTGTCGAGCCGCCTGCTAACATCTCCGCTGAAAGTCTGGTCGCGGGCACTGTCGTTCGCACCACCTATTTGATGACCGATACAACCCCGATCACATCCTCTGCGTCGGGGACGCTGCCGCCGATTCACCACGATCTTGGCGGGTCGGGAGCTCCAGGGGGCTTCTCGCAACTCGAGACCCGCAGACTTCCGAACCTGTGGTCGCCATCCAGTTTACGTCGGCAGGAACGCGTGTCTTTGCCGCCTACACAGCATCGCACGTGGGGCAGAGGCTCTGCATGGTGTTGGATAAGAAAATCCTCTCCTGCCCGCGCATTAACACCAGCATCCCCGACGGAAATGCTGTAATCCAGGGGAGTTTCACGGCGGATTCCGCCCAGCAGTTGGCGCTGCAGTTGCAGTACGGCGCGCTTCCCGTGGCCTTGAAGATTGAGAGCTACAAATCGATCGGCCCCAGCCTGGGCACTATCTCGGTCGAGAAGAGCATTCGGGCGGGTACGGTTGGACTGGCGGTCGTTTTTCTCTTTATGCTGCTGTATTACCGTGTCAACGGTTTGGCTGCCGATCTGGCGCTGGCCCTCTACGTTGTCCTGAACTTGTTGGTCTACAAGCTGGTTCCCGTCACACTGACGCTGCCGGGCATTGCCGGCTTCTTGCTTTCCGTCGGGCATGGCCGTGGACGCTAATATTCTGGTCTTCGAGCGGATGAAGGAAGAGGTGCGCCGGGGCAACGTGCTGTCCCGGGCAGCCGAGAGTGGATTCTCCCGAGCGTGGACGTCGGTGCGTGACTCCAACATCGCCACGTTGCTGACGTGCCTCATCCTGTACATGTTTGGTTCGGCGTTTGCCGCGAGTCTGGTCAAGGGTTTTGCCATCACCCTGGCCTTGGGAACGCTCATCAACCTGTTCACAGCGATCGTCGTGACACGCACCCTGATTCGAGTGATCTTTGGCGCGCTGGAGACGCAGCTTCAGCTAGACCGTGGCTGTTGGGGCTTAGGAGGGGCAATGACTAACTTCGTGCAACGACGCAAACTTTTCTTTACCATCGCCGGGATACTCATCCTGCTGAGTGTGGGCTGCGTTAGTTGCCTCTGCGGTGCTGTTCCAAGGTCAGGCCCTGCGCATCAGCACTGACTTCACCGGCGGCACGTTGTTTGTCCTGCACTTTGAGCAGCCTGTACTTGCGAGCGATATCCGCGGCGTTTTTGCCGATCACGGCCAAGCCGGCGCAATTGTGCAGGAGTTAGGGGCGGTGGAAGACAACACGTGGCAGGTACGAACGCGCTATATGACTGCCGATGAGGCCCAGCTAGTCCTGGCAGACCTGGATGCGAAGGTGGGGACGGTTTAACCGCCAGCTTTCGAACTGGAGTGTTGTAGAGCCGACGGTGGGTGCGGAAGTAGCGAAACAGGCTGCTTTGGCGGTGTCGGTTGCCTCCGCGGTGATCCTGGTCTTCATCTGGTTCTCGTTCCGGCGTGTGCCCAATCCCATGCGCTATGGTGTGGTGACGATTGTCGCTATGCTCGTCAACGTCGTCATCGCCTTGGGCTTCTATGCCTTGATGGGGATTTTAAGTGGTTGGGAAGCGGACGCGCTGTTTTCTGACCGCGCTGTTGACGGTGATTGGTTTTTCCGTGCAGGACCTGATCGTGGTTTTCGACCGTATCCGCGAGAACACTCCACGCTACCGCGGCGAATCGTTCGAGACCATCGTGAATCGTAGCGTTGCCGAGACGGTTGTACGGTCGTTGGCCACGCAACTGAATGCAATGTTTGTGATGGTGGCGATCCTGGCATTTGGCGGCGCAACGATCAAACCCTTTATCGCCGTGATGTACGTTGGCATAGTCAGCGAGACCTATACCTCGCTGTGTGTGGCCGTGCCGTTACTGGTCGTTTGGGAGAATCGCAGCAATAGCCGCCTTTTGCGCGTGGCGCGACGGCTTAGGGATGGATGGCCTCTACCGCAGTGGCTCTCCCTCTACTCTGTCTAGCACACCACAACGGGTATCCGGACGAACGAGTTGAGGCCGGCAAGGGGTAATCGAAGGGGCTTCGGGCGGCGAGGTCGTGATTGGGATTGTGAAGAGAGGCGCCGGGCTTAATTGCTCGGCGCCTCTGTCTGTGCATGCACGACCGTTCCTGGTGGGGACAGTGCGCAGCCCGCGGTCTTCTTCTCCACGCCCTGCACCGATGGAGCGGCTTGAATCGTGTGAGGTCCACTCGTATAAACAGAACGACTGCGCTCTCGGCGCTTGGCCCCGGGCGGAAGCGGCGACATACTTCTCCTCTGCCGGATGGGTCAGCACGCCTCGATTTCTCTGCAGATACACCAAGATCTGGAAATATGACGAAAAACATCGTATAATTACATAGGCGCGCGCAATCGTGTGCCCGGGGGATCTGCCTGAATGACAAGTGAGACTCAAGAGGAGGAAACCAAAATGAAGGCGAGGCACCATAGTGAGGCGGAGGCTGCTTCAGCAGCTGCGACTACAAAGACCATGTCCCTAGGCCCACCATCCAGGATTGGGCCCACTTTGTCTCATTCCAACCCCAACTGTACTTCAGACCGCAAGACCTGGATGAGCTCAAGGGCTTCCTGAGCGGCGTGGAGCAAGGGGTCTTCAAGCCGAGAACCCTGCGCGTCCTGGGCGGTTTACACTCCTGCTCGGATATCTGCGTGTCCGATGCCATCGTGGACGTGAGCGACTTACCCAGGACGATCGAGTTTAACGCCGATAACACGCTCGTCACCGCCTCGGCCAACTGGCATCTGCACGACTTTCTGTTGGCGTTGAGCGATCGTGGCAAGTCACTCAGCGCGACGGGTGGCACGGATCACAGACGCTGGCGGGACTGATCTCCACCAACACCGCGCCCGCCACGCCACGCATACGGGCTCTATGAACTGCTGGAGTGGGCCGAATACCTCACCATCGACGAGGATAGCGAGCACGTCGTCGAAAAGCATGTGTCCAGAACTGATCCCGCCTTCCCCGCCGTCGATCGGCTCACTGGGTGCGATCGGCATTCTGACCAGAGTCCAGTTCAGGCTGATCGACGAACCGTACTTCGAGACCGTCCAGAAAATCGTCAAGCTCAAGGAGGTCCTGGCGGATGTCGCGCAGACATCCCAGAAATACGATTTCTGGCGGATCGACTGGATCCCCGATACGGATGAAGGTTTGCTGTGGGCGGCGACGCGTGTCCGCAGGCAGATCCGGAGGGAGACTATCCAGCGGATCAAGCGGAAAACATCTTGAAGTCTGTTTTAAGCCTGTCGGACAAGATTCGAAGCAGCCGGGTCCGTTGCTGGACAACGCGATGCGGCTGATCTACGCCGGCCTGGTGTTGACTTACGGTGAGACGAAGGTCAGCGGGCCTCTGCGCAACATGCTGCCGGTCGATCGGCGCGCGCCGCTGCATGTGGCGATGGCCGAATGGAGCTTCAACCCGGCTGACCTGGACCGCCTGATGGACCGTTGCAGGGAATACTATCGGCAACGCGGCTGGCCCAATCTGCCGATCGAGATCGAGCTCACCAAGACGGACGACTACTACATGTCGGCGTGGAATTGGCCGGGCCTGGATTACATCGTCAAATTCAACTTCATGTACCTGACCGATGTCAGCGAAACGGCGGCCGAGAGAAGGCCAAATCCTGGCACACCTGCACGGTCTGTGGGATCATCTCAGCACGCCGGCATCCCGTTCAAGGCGCATTGGGGCAAAATCAACTTCATGGACCCCATTCGTGCGGGACCACTACAGGTTCGACCAATTCAAGCCGTACATTTGCCCGATATTTCTCAACAATTACTTGACCGACCGATTCGACCCAACGACAGAGTGAGGCTACGAGTTCGTCGTCCCGGGGAGGGCACCCTACAGGTGGGACGAGCGTCTCCGTGGCCCGGGCAGTCATCATGGCCGCTTGATGGGTATAATGTATGCAACGCGTTATTCCTGATTGCCCTTGGGGTCTTTCAGCCCAGTTGGGCGCGCGTTCGCATCATCGTGGCACAGAGCACGGTCTTCTCTCTCACCGCGACTGCGCTGACCTTTGTCACGACACCCCCCCTCGGCCCCGTGACCCCACGGGCCGGCATCACTTCGTCATGTATCGTCTGTTATGGTATATTCCTTCGAGCGAACACCAAACCCTACACTGGCTGACCCGTCACAGACAAGGAGCCGCAATGGTCGCATCGGAAGCTGCTGAACACTCGGATGAGAACTCCGAGACCCTCGCGCAACAGCGGTTTGGGCAGTATGCCCAGAACTACGTGACCAGCGCGCCGCACGCGCAAGTGCGGATCTGGACCGGTTGCTGGAGCTGGCAGAGCCGCAACCAACATGGGTGGTGCTGGATGTGGCGACAGGTGGGGGACATACGGCGCTCAAGTTCGCGCCGCACGTGGCGCACGTGACCGCGAGTGACATCACGCCAGCGATGCTGGACGCAGCGGAGAAATACCTGACGGGCAAAGGCGTGAGCAATGTGACCTTCAAGCGGGTGGCTGCCGAGGCGATGCCCTTTGACGACGCGAGCTTCGATCTCGTCACATGTCGCACCGCACCGCATCACTTCGACGATGCCGCGCTCTTCGTCCAGGAGGCGGCGCGTGTGCTCAAGCCCGGTGGGGTGCTGTTGGTTCAAGATCACCTGGTACCCGATGACGTGGCGGCGGCCCGCTACATTGAGGCATACGAAAAGCTGCGTGACCCCAGCCACAACCAGGCGTTTGCCGAAGCTGAGTGGCGCGCGATGTTTGCGCACGTCCGGCCTGACCGTGACCCACGTGGAGTCGCTGGACAAGATACTCAACTTCGATGACTGGGCCGACCGCCAGGGCGTGACCCCTCACACCAAAGCGTGCCTGATCGAGCTCGTGCGACAGGCGTCACCTGCTGTCCTGAGCTGGATGCAGCCCCGGGCTTGGGGCACACCCGATGCTACCTACAACTGCCATCACGTGATCCTGCGGGGCGAGAAGCGCTAGGGGCGATGACCCCGAACATCATCTCGTGTTCAGGGTGCGCCATTGAAGCCCGGGCAGCGCGCCGCGCACCTAGATCGGCCGGAAGGGAACCTTCAACCGAGATTGCTCCTTTGGGGGCAGCCGACTTATCCGATACCCGGATAAGTCGGCTGCTGAGCTGCTTCTGGCTAGCGCTCTACGGCATAGCGATTCCAGCTTGCGCGTTGGGCAAAAGGCTTCTTGGTCCGCCTGGGGCCCTGGTCGGCAGGCAGACCAATGGGCACGATGACGATCATCAGCCGGTCGTCAGGGATCCCCAGTAGATCGCACACCGGTGTGCGTTTACCTGAGTCACGGAACATACCGTCAATCCATCCACCACCATAGCCCAGAGCTGTGGCTGCAAGTAGCATCTGTGTGGTGGCGCACGCGTAGTCCTCGAGATAGTAGGTTGATCCTTCAGGATCGCGGTTGTCATCTACCACCACTACGATCATCGCCGGTGCCGTTTTCAGTGGGATGGTTCCACCAATCTCCCCAATGCTGGACAGCGTAGCCGGATCGGTGACGATGACGAATTCGGCGCGTTGAGCGTTGTTGGCCGTAGGTGCGGCCATCCCGGCCTCCACAATCTGGCGAAGGTGCGCTTCCGGCACCGGATCCGGCCGGAAGGCCGCCTTGTGACTGTAGCGTTTTGATATCGTGTCAAAGAACTCCATTGGGTCTCTCCTCTGGCTGTGGAATCACCTGAAAAGAAGGGTCACGAACTCGTTCAGGCACCGGCGCCATGTCAACCATTCGTGGGCGACGTCGGGCGTCTCCCAGTAAGACGTAGTCGATCCCGGCTTCGTCCAGCTCTTTCATCCTGCGCTGGGTGATGCCCCATTCACGGGGCTCGCCCGTGCCCGCGCCGAACCAGAGCAGGCCCACCCGCGCGTTGAAGGCTGCCGGCACCGGGTGCCTCCAACCGGAACGTGATGCTGCCGTCGGGGTTGATGCGCGGATACGCACGTCGCCGTGGGGGACGTTCTGCGGCCTGTAGTAGGCGGCTACCTCATCCGCCTCGGGTAGCTCGACGCCGCCGGTCTGGTGGCTGTAGCCGAAGAAGGTCTCGCTGCCGGGGTCATTGACCGCCAGGCCATCGACCAGGAACCAGTAGTAGTGGAAGCCGGGTATACCCGGTGGGATGGTACCGGTCCACCCGCCGTCGGTGTCGCGCGTCATTTCGTAAGGCTCCGACCCGAGGCCGTTGTCCATCCCGCCCGGCTGGATCCGTACCCGGCGCGCGCCGGGTGCCTCCAGCCGGAACGTGACGCTGCCATCGGGGTTGATCTGCGGATAGGGCGCGCCGCGCACGTTGGTGGGCGCCGGATACGAACCAGCCTGTGTGTTCATCGGACCTCCTTGAGAACTCAGATTGCTTTACCTAGACTCTCTCGGGAATCGGACCACCTGGTGAGAGGTCTCCGGCCTCACACGCTCTCCTCGACAGTGGTTACCGGCTCCGGTCGTGGCTGGAGCAGCAGTGGCGTCTCCACCTTGATCGCGAGCGCGAAGGGGACGGAGAGCATAATAATAGCTGCCGCACCCCAACACAGCCACTCGTACCCCACGACCTCCAAGAGTGTGCCCGCGACCAATGACATCGATACAGACGTAATGTGGTTGACGCTGACCCCGGCGGCCAAAGTGGGCGCCAGTTCCTCCGGCGGCGCGATGCGCCGTACGTAGGTCGACAGACCGATGCTCAACGTGACCAAGAGGTTGATGCCGATCAGCATGCCGCCCAGGAACCACACATTGTGGACCGTCGCGTAGCCGACAAAGCACAGCGCCAGGGCTACGTAGCTGGCTGAGAGCATCGTCCGCTCTCCGACGACATCGAGCAGCTTTCCCAAGCGTGGCGAAAGCACGAAGTTGATGATGCCACTGACTACCAACAACAAGCTGATCTCGCGGGCATCGAGGCCATAGTCCTGCACGAGGATCAACGTGCTAAACGTGCCGAAGACCTGCCTGCGCGACCCTTCGAAGAAGATGAGCACGTAGTAGAGCCAGTACCGCTGCTTGAAGAGCACCCGCGGCTGAGCATGTTCCTCAACGCCAACACGCTTCGGAATCCTCGATACAAGAAGACCGCCGGCAGCAATGACGACGCCCCCCAGGATGTAGAACTGACGCAAGGGCAGCGTGGTAGCCAAGGCAGCGGTTACCCCCATGCCCACGATCGAAGCCAGCGAACCGACTGCCGCCAGGGCGCCCAATACGCGGCCGGCATCTTCTTTCCTGGTCAGAGCCAGACCCAATGTGCTCAGTAGCGGCGACCAGTTGTGAAAACCCAGACTGGCGACGACGGCTACTGCCAACAGAGCGCTGTAAGAATGAACGGTCGTGTACAGACCATACCCCAGGCCCATCAGCAACAAAGACACTGCGGCACGCCGAGAAAGCGGCCAACGCATGACAAGGGCTGCGATAAAGACCAGGGCCAGGCCGGGTATCTCGCGTATGCCTGCAAGCCAGAGCACCTGCTTGCCACTCATATTGAGCGAATCGATAAAGAAGTTGGTGCTGACCCCACTGAGCACGCCCTGCCCGAGTCGTGACAAGAACACAGTACACGCCAGGACGATCAGGTAGCGGCTCCACATCGTCGATGCTGCTTTGAGTCTATCGCTCGACGAAACCGTCATACGTCTTCTCCCCACTTTGTCTCAATCAGTGGCTATTCCTTCAACAGCCGCTGCGCGAACGCATAGAAGTACCGGCACGCGTGGGCCGACCGTGATCGACCGGATGCCGTCATTGTCCCTCTGCAGGGGACCGTCGATGGCACATCCATGCGAAACTCAATCGCCCCTGATGGAGAGGCCACGCACCTTGGGCGCGCGTATGCTGAATACGACCCGACCACCGGGCAGGATCCCCGGCGAACTCACATCAGGCGCGCGTCATGGATAGTGCATATGCCGTGGCTGTCGTTCCATCCGGGGCGACGACCTCGATGGCGAACGTGTGACCCTCGTCGGGCAACGCTGCCTCGAACGCCTGACCTGATGCTGTCTCGCTACCATCGATGGTGAGCGAGTGATACCGGCGGGACGTCGCAGTAGGAACGATCTCGACGGTCTGCACCTCCGCAGAAACCGTTGCGGTGTAGTTGAGGCGATCCGGCGTGAAGGACTCGGCCATCGCCGCACCCTTGACTAGCAGGTTGCTCAAGCTCGACATTTGGTCTGGCGGCACGCTGAGGGGAACGTCACGATTCACGTTGATGGAGGCCCAGTTAGGATCCGTGAGCCGGTCCCCACTGACCGTCCGCCAGGTCTCGCCGGGACGGGGCGATGGGACCAGCACGTCCGGGCCATTGTCTACCACCTGCTGGGCGGCTTCCTCCAGGTTGTCCAGATACCCTTCACCTTCCAGATACGGCACGCCGTGACCGGTACAGATGTATTTCACCTTCCCTGCTACCTTCGCGTGAAACACCTGCAGAGCCGAGAGGAATTTGTCAACACCCTCCGTGCTTCTCTGCAGCCACACCGCGTCGACGATCGTGGGCCCATTGCTGCCGATGGCATCGCTTGCGAAGAGAATGCCGCTGGGCTCATCCAAGAGCGCGAGACAGCCCGGCGTATGGCCCGGGACGTGGTAGACCGTGAGCCGGCGGTCGCCCAGGTCGAAGGTGAATCCCTCGTCGATCCATTGGATGCGATCCTCGTCGATCTCGTAGTTCATGCGCTGTTTGAACATCTGGAGCGTGGGAAGGTCGGCGCGGTGCATGTACACGGCATGATCCGCCTGGAACTGGCCCATCGCCGCGATGTGATCCGGGTGTCCGTGCGTGATGCACACGTCGAGGGGTAGATCGCCGACGAAGGGCTCAATGTAGCTACGCAAGTCACCCGTGCTCTTGCCCGCGTCGATGAGGAGGGCGCGCTCGCTGCCGGTGACGAGATACATCTTGTCATTGATCCAATCCTGGATCAGTCGCACACCAGGGAAGAGCTGCTGTGAAATGAACGTTGTCTCGTCACGCGGCTCGATGTCGTAGTGGAACACGGCTTCGTCACCGACCTGGTCGCCGACGACCGCGATAGCCCGGATGGTGTAGGACCGCTTGCCGTCCGGTACGTCCTCACCGAATTGTTCAAGCGGGATTATCCGGTTGGCATCAAAGACCGGGCTGGCCGGTGTTGGCTCGGAGCCGTCGCGCGTGTAGTGGATCTCGGCGCCCCCCGCCTCGCACAACAGGGTGATCATGTGCGGGCCGTCGTAGACGCCTGCTTCAGGGAACGCGGTTAGCGATAGTACTGGTCTGATTTCTTCGTGGGTTGTCATAGTGTTCGCTTGCCTCCCGGCTATAGTGATTCCTCAGTGTTGCTTGCTCAGTACTTGCTCATCATATGGACGAGACCGTGCACTTTGGCCTTCTCGGCGGTACCGACCTTCAGCGGTGGGGTGGTGTCGGAAGCCTGCCATCGGGCTGGGTTTGAGCCGCGTGTCAGCCTCATCAGTCAGCGGATTGAGAGCATCCTTGGCCAGGTTGCGACTAACAGCGGTGTGGCCATGGAGAAGATCCTTGACCAGTCAAGACACCACGGTGCCTGCTCGCTCAACCGGGTGAGATGCCAGGATGCGTCATTCGTCTGCCGGCCACTGCTCGCATGTCTTCTCGTACGGCATATCCGGCAGGTAGCGGTCCCACTCCGCCTGCGTGAGATTGCGACCGGCCAGGAAACAAGCTTCCGCTTTCCAGGACTCGGGATTCATGTCCCAACGATGGATGAAGCCGCCGCAATTGCTGGAGATCAGCATGTTTCCGCCCGCAACAAAAGCCAAACTGTGGACTGTGCCCACCGACTGCCCATACGGGGCCTGTGAATCGGTAATCAACGGCGGACCGATGAGTTGCCCCGTCGCGACATCAATCAGCCGGATCGCGTTGTCCAGACCGCCGGAGGCCAACAGCGTGCCATCGGGACTGAAGGCAAGGGGCCATATCGTCCTTTGGTGTGCCGCGATCGGCGCGCCTATAAGCTGGGAGGTCTGCGTGTCCCACAGCAGTACTGTCCCCTCCATACCCGCTGCCACTGCCAGGATACTACCATCGGGGCTGAACTTGACTTGCGTAGCACCCCCCACTGCGTCGGTGGGAAGACGTGCCACGACACGTGGTGCGCTCGCGTCTCTGACATCCCACAGGATCACCACCTTTTCAGGTACGGCGACTGCGCCTGCCAACAGCGTCCCATCGGGGCTGAACGCCACGTCCCACAGACCTAATCCTGCGGTCGGTGCCATCGACATCCCCGGATTCACGCTCAACAGCTCCCCGGTCCGCGCATCCCACAGGCGCATCGTGGTGTCATCGCTCCCTGAAGCGAGAAGGGTGCCGGCGGGGTTGAACGCAACGCTCTTGACGGTGCTTGTGTGTCCCGCCAGCGGCGGCAAGATACTCCCTCCGGTCCGCACGTCCCACAGCCGGATGGTGGTATCCACACTGCCGGACGCCAGCGTCCTGCCGTCAGGGCTGAATGCTACGCTGTACACCCAGTCCGTGTGCCCGACGAGGGGCTCGCCTATCCGCTTCCCCGTGGTTATGTCCCACAGATAGATCTCGCCCAGGAAACTCCCCGTCGCTACCACCGTCTCCTCGGGATCGATCGCCATCGACAGCAGATACGAGGGGGCGCGCGCAAAGACGCTGCCAATGCGCAGCGGGTCAATCTGGCTGATCTTGGCGACATCCCACAGACGGATATTCGGCTCCTGCGATGTGGCAGTCGCCAACAGTGTTCCATCCGGATTCAGGGCTGCTTCCTCGGTACTACCGGCGAGGTCGGTGATCGGGGGGACCAGGGGATCGCCGGTCACGACATCCCATACGCGGATGGTTCTGTCGATGCTGATGGTGATAAGCGCGCTGTCTTGCTGGACGAAGCTTGACCAACTCACCCAATCCGTATGTCCGCTCAGGGGCGGCTCAACCGCGAGGCCGGTGGCGACATCCCAGATCTGCACATGGCCCCGTTCACATAAGTTCGCCTCGGGCGTCAGGGAAATCTCCTCACACCCTGTGGAGGCCAGGAGGCTACCATCGGAACTGAAGGCCCAACTGACGACAGGATGTGCGGGTCCTGCAATACGCTGTCGCATTTCCCGGCTCGCAATATCCCACAGAATCACGTCGCTCTGCACACAGTAGTCGTAGTATCTTTCGCCTATGTTCTCACAGACGCCGGTAACCAGCGTGGCGCCATCGGGGCTTAGGCTGAAGGCCGAGAGCATCTGCGTCTCCGGGATATCTATGAACGTGTGCACCGCCTCTGCCGTGGCGGTATTCCAGAGGACGATACGGTTCATCCCCCTGGAGACCAGGAAGTCGCCTGAAGGGCTGAACGCAAGCTGGAGGACGAACGTGTTATGGACAGGCGGATACACCTGCACGTCTCCCGTGCTGAGGTCCCACAGGAAGATCTCGCCCTCAAGGCACTCTCCACCGGCATCAAAGAGACCGCAACCGCCCGAGGCCAGAGCGTCGCCCTCAGGGCTGAAGGCCAGCGCGCTAGCAGTGGAATGGTGTCCGGTCATCAGGCCTCCTATAGGTTGCCGCGTGCCCAGATCCCACAACTGGATCGTCCGGTCATTTCCGCTCACCGCCAGCGTATTCCCGTCGGGACTGAAGGCCAGCTGGTCTATCGAACCCACGTTGGTATGCAGGAAACCCGCGAAGCCGGGATTGGATTCCAGCACGGTGAGCAGACTTGAGCGGGTCAAGGGGGTGTCGAGGATGTTGTAGGCCTGCGCACTGAGCAACAGCGCCGTGTCATGCTGCTCTGCTATGAGTTTGTCCGACAAGAGGGTAAGCACGTTGACTCTGGCAATTCGAGTTTGGCTGATGGCTTCAGATCGTGCTATCTCGGCAGCGCTGCGCTGCTCCGCTTCCTGCTGACGTGCCGCTTCGGCGGCAGCTCGCTGTTTGTCACCTTCGATGCGGGCTGTTTCTTCGGCGGCACGCGCCGTCTCAGCCGCCGCACGTTGGCTCGCCTCTAGCTCGCTGACCGCTACGGCAGTGGCGGCGACACTGGCGTTGTCGTCGGCCAGTGCTGCGTTCTCCTGTGCCGTGAGGCGCGCCCGGTTGCCCAGCGCCGCGGCGGCAATGACCGCGACCAATAGAAGCACGGCTACGCCACCGATCCAGCGCAGCATCCGTCCGCGCTCCGTGGCACGGTGCTGCTCGGTCTCTGCCAGCTTCTGAGCGGCCTCGAGTTCGCGCCGGCGCTGTGCCTCGCGCTCTTGCTCGAAACGCTGCATCTCAGCTTGGGATGCGGTGAGGTAGACTCGTTCCAGTGGGTTGATGGCCTCGGGATGGGCGCCCGCCCACTCGGTGGCCTGTGCCAGTCGCGCGCCACGGTAGAGCTCGCCGGCGTCCCGGCCCACACGGTCCCACTCCTGTGCGCTTTCGGTGAGATGGCGGTGGATGCGCAGCCCCTCACGGTCTTCCTCAAGCCACTCGCGCAGCACGGGCCACTCGCGGATGAGGGCTTCATGCGCCACCTGGATGGTGTCGCGTTCCAGGATGATCAGTCGAGCATCGGCAAGGATGTCGAGCACCTCCGCGATGGCGGGGGCAGTCTCCGCATCGGAGAGGATTTCGTCGCGTGTGACACGGCGACGAGTATTCTGTGTGCTCTCGCCCAATTCCGTGAGGCGCAGGAAGAGGTTCCGCGCAAGGACCTGCTGTGTGGGCCTGAGCCGCGCGTAAACGGCGTCGGCGGTCTTGGCGATGGCGCCGCGCACGCTGCCCGCTTCAGCGTACCCACCGAGGGTGAGCATGCGCCCTCGACGGCGTTTCCACGTCTCAAGCAGGGCATGGGAAAGCAAGGGGAGCGCGCCCGGTTCAGGCGGCTGCACGCCGTCCGCTCCAATATCGCGCAAGAGCAGGTCCACCAGCCCCGGTTCGAAGGCCCATCCGCCCTGGGATGCAGGCTGTTCGATGGCATGGCGCAGGCCGTCGGGCGACATCGGGCCGATGTACACCTGGTGATGGCTCAGAGCCTCGCGCAGGTTCGGGTATTCCGCACAGTGGTCGTAAAAGTCGGCGCGCAGGGTGATGACGACGAAGGTCTCACCGGCACCATCCAACTGTGCTGCGGTGATCAGGTTGTCGATGAAGGCTGCGCGTTCCTCGACGCTGCGGCACAGCGTGAACAGCTCCTCGAGTTGGTCGATGACCAGCAGTATCGGAACGTTGCTATCCACGTTCCGATGAAGATTCCGCTGCAAACTGCGAGGATCGCCTGCCAGATCGTTCATCAGCGTGGCGGCAGCAGTGCCGAATTCGCTGTCGCGGGCAATGCTAAGGGCGAGGGCTTCGAGAGGATGGACAGTGGGCGTGATGAGATGAATGGCCCACCCCTCGCTGCCGGGGATAACGTCTCCACGTTGTACGGCGGCAACCACGCCCGCCCGCACCAGCGACGACTTCCCACTGCCCGACGCGCCGACGATGGCGAGGAAGCGCGTGTGGTCTGGAGACGTAGGTACCCTTGTCTGTCTGCCGGCGGGTTCGGTGGGGACGAGCCGGCGCAGTAAGCGCATGATGAGCGCCTCACGTCCGAAGAAGCGGTCGGCATCCTCGACATTGAAGTGCTGTAGTCCCATAAAGGGCGGCTCACCGGGTTCTGGGGCCAGATCGGCCACGTCCTGCGCCCGCCGGCCCAGGTGCGCCGTGGCCTGTGGACTTACGGGCGCGTCCATGATGCCCAGCGCGGCGGTCGCGAGGGCCTGGAGAAAGGCGCTCTCGTGTAGATACTGCTCCCCGGGCTGCGTACGGAGGGCTTTGAGAAGAACTTGCTCCACCGGTCCGATCGGATCTCGCTCGTTGTGCCTGTCTCCAGCGACACTGTCGCTGTCCAGGTTGTCTGACTTGAGCATACCGGCCAATGCCATCGTGGTAGCTTCCGGCTCAACCCCGAGGTCGACGGCCAGGATCCGGCGAAGCTCCTCGTAGTGCACGATGGCGGCGTTGCGCTGCCCGCTCAGGATCAGCGCGCACATCATCTGGCGATGCGCAGATTCACGCCAGGCGTCCAGGGCGACTTGGCGAGAGGCAAACTGCAGGGCTACTGCATAGTCTCCCTGTTGGAGAGCGCTCTCGGTAAGCCGTGTCAGTACGTCCAAGATCTGGCGACGCAGATTTTCGCGCTGCAGGAGCGCCCACTCCTCGAAGGGAACGCTGTCTTCGATCATCAAGCCTTCGAGAAAATCGCCTCGATAGAGTGTGGCGGCCTGGTGCAGATGCGCCTGAACGTCGGAGTTGCTTTCCGGACTGACGTTCGCATGGGCTTGGATCGCGCGATAGTGCTCCGCAAAGGCAGCTACGTCCAGCCAGTACTCGCTCTCGCGGTTGAACTGGAGTTCGCGATGGTTGACAAGCACGAAGGGTGGTTCGGCTTCTCGATCACCAAGGGCGTTGCGCAGAATGGAGAGAGCATTGCTCAGGCTCTGGCGCGCGCTGCGTTCCGGGTAGTCTGGCCACAGCAAGTCCGCCAGGCGCTCGCGGCGGTGGGGGCTGGCAGCTTCGACGGAGAGGTAGGCGAGCAAGGCGCGCACTTTGTCGTAGGTGAAGCCCGTGACCGGCGCTTCATCCAATGCCGCTGAGAAGTTCCCGAGCAGGGTGATGGTCAGCCGAGGCATAATCGACCTTCCTTACGTGTGCGTGGTCGGTTTCCCTCTCATTATAGGTTACTTTTCGTCTTCCCGGAATTCCGGTCCCGGTGCAGAGAGTTTTAGACTCTCTATAGGGTCGGGTGCTTAACTGAAAGCGTAACCAGGCTTGGCATCAGAGTGATTGGCTGCGAGCGCCGGCGTCTGTGCCCTATACGGAGGTGATGATGCGTGAGAGACCTGTGCCCTACACTGCTTATCTCCTGCGTGTGTGGCACGTGCGCGAACTCCGAGACGCCTGGCGTGCGTCGCTGGAAAACGCGCAGACCCACGAGCTACGTGGCTTTGCCAGTCTGGAGGAGGTATTCGAGTTTCTGAGTCAGGAGGTGGTACGCCAGCGTGAATCCGAGGTGGACGGCAAGACGGGAGATCTCAGTCTGAAGGAGGACTAGCATGAACATCCAGATTTTGTGGAATGAGGCTGCTCAGCGTTTCTCAGTACGATGGACTGTGGTGACCGGCCTGGCATTGGGGGTGGTATTCGTGACCGCGGTTGGCTGCCAATCCGCGCAAGTGGATTCAGCGGCGGCGGTCGCGGCGACACAGCCGCCCGCCGCCGCGACGCGCCAGCCTACGGCGACGGTCGTGCCTACCGAGACGCCCTTGCCCACTCTTACACCGGCCCCTCCGACGCCAACGCCGGAGCCTTCGGCGACACCTACGCCGACGAGAGTGCCGACCCCTGAGGTAGTGACGATTCCTTATATGGACCTCGAAACCGACCGCAATCCCGCGGCAATGCCGCAGTGGCTCAAGATCTATCGCCCTGCCGGCGTGGTCGCACCCTATCCCACCATCTTCCTGCTGCCCGATCTGGTCTTCAATCAAGCGACAGACTATAGGGGTGTGGTGAAGGAATTCCTGGCGCGGGGCTATGCGGTGGTGCTCGTGAAGTATCAAGACTCAACAGACACGGGGAATGACCCATTCCTGCGGAACTCAGAACTGGCGTCAAGCCTCGGGTGGACCGGCTGTGCATTGGCCTGGACAACGACTTACGGCGCAGACTATGACCTGGATCTGGACCGGCTGGTGGTCTTCTCCCATTCTGCCGAGGGGACATCGGCTGCTGCTATGCCCCTGTATGATGAGACGATGTGGGCTGAGGTGCTGGTCGACTGCGCATATCCAGTACCTGCGGCCGGTGCGGTGAAGGGGGTCGTGACCTTCGATGCGGTGCTGGGGATACCGGACAGCAACCTCCAGAAGTTCTCCAGCAAGTGGGCGCAATCCCTGAGCATTCCCCAGCCGGAGATCCTGGGTATGATCGAGGCTCTGAACGCTACGCCACCCCAGGATTGGTCTAGGGCGGGTGTGTTGGATGAGGCCACGCATAACAGGCTCGCCCGGACCTTGCCCTTGTACTGGGTGTATAAGACGAGTGCTGAGGGTACGGTCACACCATCCTACTTCCTGATCTACGACCGGGGCGTCAAGGACATCTTCGAATACGCACCGGAGGCGGAAGGGATGGCACAGCATATGCGGACCGCCGGTATCGATGTGACCCAGAAGGTGTTGCAGAATCTGAATGGTGGTTGGGAACTCACCGATCCGAGCACGGATGTGGCTGAACGTGTCGTCGAGGCTGCGGATACGTTCATTAGCGAACTCCTGCAATAGATGTGTATGTGTACGCGTGAGTCCTGACGGTAACAATCCCCTGTGGAGCATCAAGAGCTCTCCAGCAATGGAGGGCTCTTCGTATTCTCAGGTGTTTCGCCCCGGTCTGAGACGTCCTATAATTGCTGCAGGGAAAGGAGGGATACTATGCTGCTCGAGGATAGAAGTGCCGTAATCTACGGGGCAGGAGGACACATCGGAGGTGCGGTTGCCCGTGCCTTTGCACGTGATGGGGCCAAGGTCTTTCTTGCCGGTCGCACACTGTCAAAGCTTGAGGCCCTGGCTGAGGAGATATCCGCCGCAGGAGGCGCAGCCGAGCCGGCTCAAGTCGATGCCCTCGATCCTCAGGCGATTGAGGCGCATCTCGAAGCGATTGTGAAGAAGGTGGGGAAGATCGACATCTCGTTCAACGCGATCTCGATCCGGGGAGATCTGCAGGGCGTCCCACTTATCGAGATGCCACACGAGAACTACACACTTCCGGTCCTGACAGGCATCAAGACGCACTTCCTTACGGCGACCGCAGCGGCCCGGCACATGGTGCAGAAGGGATCGGGCGTCATTCTGACCCTCTCTTCATCTGCGTCGGTTCTGTCCGGGCGTGACCGTAGATTTCATCTGACCGGGGGCTTCAGTACCGCGTGCGCCGCGATCGAAGGTCTTTCCCGCAGCCTGGCAGGTGAGCTCGGCCCGAAGGGAATCCGCGTCGTGTGTCTGCGCCCCGATGCCATCCCGGAGACCTGGTCTACAGCCGGTGACGGCGACGGCACCCTCAACGAGGTCGGGAAGTATATGACGAACGGGACCGTCCTGGGACGTCTTCCGACGCTGGACGAAGTTGCCGACGCAGCGGTCTTCGTGGCCTCCGATCGGGCAAGCGCGATGACCGGAACCATCGTGAACCTGACCTGCGGCTCAGTTATGGATTAGGCCTGAAGGATCCCCAGCGGATGCCTCGGCGCGAACCGCGGGAACGCTTGTCCATGCAACGCGGGTGAATCCGCTGCCGCATATCGTCATCCCATAGGATACCGAGAGCCCTCCAGCCATAGAGGGCTCTCAGTGTCCTATGGCCCGCGTGGTGCCAACACTGACCCGAGGCCTGGAGGCGTATTGCCGCTTCCGCAGTACTTCCCAACGTGGGTGTGGAAAGTCACCGTTGTGACGTTCATGTGACCACGTAGCTCCTTTGCGGCAAAGATGTCGTGATAATTTGTCAGATAAGGGTATTGCAATTTCTATGAATCTGGAGTAGTATGATGCTGACCTGAACGCAACCGAGCAGCGTCGCCGACACTCTGTATGTCGATTGCTCACCGTGGCCCAGATCCGCGCGATACTGTCCCATGCGCAGGCGAGGGTTTGTATTGGCTGTGATCTGCCATGCCGTTAGCTGGGACTGCCGAGAGGCAGTCTAAGGCATTGGCAGGCAGGAGCAATCACTTGTCGACAGGGGGGACCCATGAGCGACGAAGAGCTGTCTGATTCACCGGCACCGCGCGTGCCACTGGGTGGGGACTATTGGCAGGCCGATCCGGGTACTGAGCTATGGGGCTTTGCCGATCTGCATGCCCACCTCATGGCGCATCTCACGTTTGGCGGCAACGCCTTCTGGGGACAGTTCTGTGACCCCGAGCGCACCGGCGACGCCGCGATGGAGCACGCCCTGCCTTCGTGCGAGCCGATACACGGGGGCCTCTTGAATGTCAACCCCGAGTTCGGCCACCCCGCCGGCGGCGGCTGGCCCGATTTCATCATCTGGCCGCGATTCACCACGTTGATTCACCAACAAGCCTACATCGACTGGGTGTACCGCGCCTATCAGGGGGGGCTGCGGCTCATCACCTGCCTGGCTGTTAACAACGAATTGCTCGGCACGCGCAGCCGCCCAAATGTGCCGACGGATGACCGTAGCGCCATCGAGCGGCAGGCGATGGCGATGAAGGAGCTGGTCAAGGAGCTCGATCGCCGCGCCGGTGGCCCGGGGCAGGGCTGGATGCAGATTGCCTATTCGGCCGACGAAGCACGCGCCATCGTCAAGTCGAACAAGCTGGCGATCGTTCTTGGGGTTGAGGTCGACTCGCTCGGCAATTGGCGCAGTGTGGAAGATCTGCAGGCGTTGTGCAGCAGCGACCCCGAGCGCGCACGTCAGCTCATCGGGGCCGAGTTGGACTGGCTGCACGCACTCGGGATACGTCAGATCACGCCCATCCATCTCACCGACAATGCTTTCGGCGGTACAGCCATCTATATGCGCCTGCTGGACATCCTGAACGTCTTTGTCACCGGCCGCCACTATAACGTTGAGAACGCCTGGGATACCGGCATTCGCTATCGCCTCGATCGCGATGGCACAGACGTGGTCGACGAGGCCGAGCGGGCGGTGGTGGCTTCGGGTGAATCGATGTCGCCTGAACATCGGCCCACGATGACCCGCCAGGCGCTGATTCGTGAGGTGCCCGCCGTTCGTGATCTCTACGAAGCGTTGGAGAGCCCATCGGTGGGCGGTGGCCACGCGAACGCCCGTGGGCTTAACGATTTTGGCATCATCCTGCTGGAAGAGATGATGCGGCGCGGTATGCTCATCGACATCGATCATATGTCGCAAAAGTCGACCGATGCGGCGCTCGACATGGCCGAGCAGCATGCATATCCGGTCATTTCGTCACACGCCTGGTTCCGAGATCTGGCCTTCAGTGCCGATGAGGAGTTCAGCCGCGCCGACCCACAACACTATGGCACCGACGACGTGCATAAGGTGGCGCACGAGGCGGGCAAACGCGCCGATCAGGTTGAGCGCCTGGGCAGGTTGGGCGGGATCATCGGCCCCATCCTCAACCAAGGCGACGTCGTGGATCTCGGCAACGTTCTGCCGGAGGTGGGAGACAAAGTGGCGCGTTCGTGCGCGGGGTCCAGCACGGCCTGGGCGTCCAGCTATCTGTATGCCGTAGAGAAGATGGGCGGGCGCGGCGTCGCCATCGGCAGCGATATCAACGGAGCGGCCGGACTGCCGGGACCACGTTTCGGCACGCATGCTGCCTATGGCGCGCGCGGCGACCGGCGCCGTGAGGCACTGCGCCGGGCCCAGATTGACGCCCAGGTCAATGGCGTGCGCTACGCCACTCCGATTCGCGACTATCGCTGGTATCGCTTTGACGAAAGCGGCTCGCATGCTTACGATCGTGAGGAGCGCGAAGCCTGGCAAGGCATCGCGCAATATGAAGCGGGTTTTCATCCCGATCGGAGCAAGCATCCGGAGGGGGATGCCCCACGAATCTCGCTGACGACGGTCGATAACGCAGTGCACATGTTGTTCCGCCAGGACAACGTCGACAATATCACGCGTGGGCTATGGGCAGCCGATGAGGCTGAGGCGGCGAACGCCGAGCCTGTGCGGAGCCGATCGGCGATGAAAGGTCACTGGTACGATGAAGAATGGGCGGCGTATCTCGTGAAGCGTGGTCTTGAGCCGGCCGAGGGCGAACGTGACGATGACGTGCTGCGGTGGTTCAAGAAGATCGGGGAGGTGTGGCACAAGTGGCAGGAGATGTCCGGCGACAACCCGCCCGCTGGAACGGAACACTGCCGGACCGCGCCGCGACTTCGACATCAACCTCGATGGCCTGGCGCACTACGGCCTGCTGCCGGACTTCCTGCAGGACCTACGCAATCAGGGTTTGTCGATTCAGGATCTCGCGACGCTCTTCCGATCGGCCAACGACTATGTGGAGGTGTGGGCTACGTGCGAACAACGCGCGGCCATACTGACCGAAGCCGAGGCCGCCAGCGAGAGAGCAAAGTGAGGGATCAAGTGGCAGCCTCTACGGCCCTGCTCGGGACAGAGCCGTAGAGGCCGCCGAGATGAAGAGGATGAAGCCTGGTCCGTAGGGCCCCCAACTCACCCAAAGAAAGTGCTCGCATGGTATCCTCAAGTTCTAGAAGACGCCCCCGAATCTCTGGCGTTGTGGGGATGGCGTCTGCCGTGCTCTGGTTGGTTGCGCTGACGATTGAGTACCGCTACGACCTGCAGCCGCCTAGTGATGGTAGTCTGCTGTACTTCGCAGACTCGATCATGTTCTTTCTCGCGCTTGCCGGCTATCTGATCGTGCTCTCTGGGACTGTGGCAAGCTAAGGCCACAGGGGAGGGCATCTTCGGGCGAGGCTCCCTGGGCATCTTTATCGTGGGCTTGGTTCTATTACTCATCGCCCAGATCGTCTCCTGGCTGACGCGCAACCATGACAACATCCTATTCCCTTTGGGCGGGTTGTGCCAACTCGTCGGTGTCGTTCTGACTGGGATGGCCGTGGTGACTGCCAAACGCTGGGACGGCTGGCAGAGATACGTCCTGCTGTTGCAGGCTGTCTGGTATGTCGTGCTCGTCGTTCCCCTTTTTGTCACCGAGCTCGCCATTCCCGTCTTTGTCGCCGACCAAGGCCCAACTCAGTTGGGAGAGTCGCTCTGGCAAGTAACGTGGTTCATCACGAGCCTGGCGCTTTTCACTCAGTCCCGCAAGACATAGGCCGTCAGCGCACTGCCGGCGTTGCGACCAAGTAGATCCAGCATGGGAGCGTGTGACGTGTTCCTCGCGCCGCGCCTCCAGAGCGGCACCTGCAACATGTATGGTTTCTCAGTGCCCGGCGACCCTCACGGTACCCAGACGCAAGTACTCATTGGCCAGCCGCCCGTAGTTGCCGAACTTCACCATGGCAGCCATATCATTCCCGTCCGGAGCGACGAGAGCGATGTCGACGAAGTAGTCGCCGCTCGACAGGTCACCCAGCTCCCAGGTATACGACGCGGTCGTCGTCTGCTCCGCCGGCCAGTCTCTGGCATCGGAGGAGAGGGCGGCCTCCTGGTAGGCCGGCGCGTCTTCGCCCACCTTGGTCAGGGCCAAGGCCAGTCTGTAGGCACGGTGGATCTTGTCCACGCCGCGGTTCTCAACTTGTAGCTCCAGCGTGTTTGCGGCGTTGGCCACCAGCGGTGACGGTGCCGTCGCCTGCTTCACGATGAACCAATAGCCCATCCGGTTGGCCCAGTCGTCCACCCAGTCCTTGCCGAGGTTGTTCACGAAGTCGCGCGGATAGTGATGGATGCCGGCATAGCTCACCGGGGCCGAGCGGCACGACAAGACAGTATCGAGGTCTTCCTTCACCATCTGCCAGGGGACATTGGGCAGATCCTCGTGGCCCTGCCACTCGCGGATGTGGCGCGACTCCATGATGTTCGGCCGGTCCAGACGTGCCCGACGCATACACGGGAACGAGTAACCGTCCCAGCGGTAGGGGCTGTCGTCCCGGATCCACGCATCCTTTTCGTCCAGTGCCCAGTCGCAGCATTCGGCTCCCATGTCATCATTCGCGACGAGCCGGTGGCCCGGGAACGCATGCTCCAGGATCGCCCAATGCTTTTGGAAGGTGGCGAGGTCGTACGGGTGGCTGTGTCCTTCGCCCCAGCGCCCGAGCGAGCCAAGGTCGATGTAGCTGATATCATCGCGGCTGCCGTACCGTTCGCCCAAGGCGTTCATAAATTGAGTCAGCTTCTCGAGGTAGATGGGATCGTCGGCCAGTGGACGCCACTCATTGCCGTGCACGATCTCGCCTTGGGCACCGGCCCTCTCCACCCACTGGGGCACCGCATACTTCCGGTCACACGGGGTTGGTCCCCAGTAGCCATAATTGGCAATCCGGAAGCTGAACGTGCGCCCGGTTCCCTCGAAGCGACTGAAGACGTTATCCAGCCAGGACCAGTCATAGACGCCCTCGCCGCCATCCTCGAAGCACGACCACGAGATGCGCGTGTAGATGTCGCTGATTGGCACCTCGGCCAGCGTGTCGCCGGGGACAACGACTTCGGCCAGATACTCGGGATAGCCCCCGCCCCTGCAGCGGTTGCCCTCGGCCTCGTAGGCGATCCAGCCTTTCTCGGGGTTGATCAGCACTTCATCGGATGCCGTCGGATGGAAGGTCTTTGTCCCGTCGTGCTCGGTGGGGGCGATGGCGAGGGGTGGGGAGGGAGTGGGGGGCGGCGGGGTAGGCTCCGTGTAGCTAATCGTGGGGTTCCAGGCTGTGGCGTCGCCGCTAGCATCGCCCTCGTTCATATTCACGACGAAGCGGATCTGATCACCGGCGTTAACTACCACGGTGAAGTCGTGGTTGAGTCCGACGGTGTCGTCGGGGGCAAGCGTTGTCCAGGCATCAGCCATCGTCCCGCCGGGTGGCCAGACCTTGGCGTGGTTCCTGGTGATGCGCACGCGCACGCCGTCGCCCTGCGGTGCCTCGTGCCTGGCGACCTTGCCCGTGATGCGGATGGTGCCGTCCTGAGGCGCTTCCCAACCGAGCACCGCATCGTGTGCCCGGTTGTTCACCAATCCCGGATGCATCACGCCTGGACCGATGTACGGGGCATCGATGTCCGCGGCCGCCTGCCAGCGCCCGTTAGCCCAGACCAACGGCAGGTTCATCGGTCGTTCGTAGAACCACCCGTCGCGTCCCTGCGTCGCTGAGAAATCATCCGCGGCCGTCCAAGTCTCTTTTCGCATCAGGCGCCTCCTTATGCTGCTACACCGTTTCGCGGGAGCGATTCACCTTTTGGCTGTGTGCTCGGCTCGCCGGATGCTACTGGTATAGAACACAATGACGCGCATGCAAGAGCGCGCCCGAGGCATTGGGTGGGTAGGTGCCCGCGATTCGATCCGCCCGTGCTGTTCGCACCACCCAGTTGGCCCAAAACTCAGCAGATGCCCTGTATCGAGGGATTAGCCAGGCGTTGCTCGTAGTCGCTGGGGTGGCCGCGTTGGGTATATGGTATCAGCCCTCAAAGATGAGGTATCGGGGCATATGCCGCCGCCTATGGGGCCGTCGGAGGGCCGCTAACCTCCAACTCCGCAAGCTGTAGCGCGTAGTCGCCGTCGCCCGTGTCGCCAAGCTGCGTGGCCGTCACGCGGATGTAGCGGTAGGCACCGCGCGCGAAGTTGAAGGCCTGCACTTGCCGTGCGGGATCGCCGGGATCGTAGTCGGTCTCGGTCACCAGGTCGGTCCAGGCGTCCGGTGTCACGGCGCCCTGGATGATGAAGTCCACCGGGAAGCCGGCACCCTCGTAGTGCAGATCGTCGCGCGGGTAGAGGCGCACAGTATCCACCACGGCCGGTGCCCCGAGGTCGACCTGCACCCATTCGGTCTGGTCTGGATCGCCGTGGATGTCGCTCGACCAGCCCAGCGCATCAGGCAGGCTGTGCCGGATCTCGTCCACCAGGCGATCGGGGCTCCATCCCGACCCATCATACGCGGAACTGCTCGCCACTTGCTTCGTGGCTGCGTAGTTGTCGGGCTGTGTCGGCGCTGCTGCGGCTACATCACCCGGCGCCTCCTGCCCAGTGGGTGTCAGCAGGACCAGCATCACGCTATCCGGTGGCAGGTCATATCGCTCCGCAAAGCCGTCGCCTGGCACTGACCTTCCCCGATCGATGGCTGTCAGCGCTTCCGTCGGCCCAACGTCATAGCCCCGAAGTCCCTGGACGTAGTCGTTGTAGTAGTTGGCGTGCGTCGCATCGATCAGGTAGCGAGTCACGACGACGTCCTGACCACCTGTCAACGTCGGAAGGCCACCCACCGAAAGGTCGACGGTTCGCCCGCTCTCCCAGTAGTTCCAGATCAGCACCGCTACTTCGCTCCGATCCGTCGCGCGTAGCCATGGCGTAGCTGTGCTGATCCCCGGTGTTGTCGCCTGTCACGACGGTCGTGAGGCGGCGCTCACCGAGGCGCGAGATCATGTCGAAGAGGTTGTACGCTGCCTTGCGATGGCCGTTGACGGTCAGCAGACCCAGATCACCGTTGAAGATCTGGCGTGGCGTGTAACCCTCGATCGGCGTGAAGAAGAAGGCCCGGCGGATGCCGGGATGTGCGAGAAGGTCGTAGAGCTTCACCGCGACCGCTGAGGCGCCGACATTCGTGTCCGAAGGTGCTCCCGGGCCGGTAGTCATGCTCGGCGTCAGGTTCCACTCCGTCACATAGATCTCGCGAGGCGCCAAGCCGGCGTCGGCGATCATCGTCTCGACCGTGGCCACGTTCCAGGCGAGGGTGTAGGGTTGCCGACCGTCGCCGTCGGGGTCGCTGTAGTCGTGGTAGGAGACGAAATCCAGCGCCACATCGGGATACGTCTTCACATAGCTCAACAGAGCGCCCAGTTTGCTGCCCGGCGAGGTCACGGAGCTGTCTGCCGAGCCGCCCACACGCGCAGTCGGGTCGGCCTCTTTCACTGCCCGGGCAGTTGCGCCGTAGAGGTTGACGTACTGCTCGGGGTTACCATAGAAGAAGAACTCCAGGTCCGGCTCGTTCCAGACCTCCCAAGTCAGGCCGGAGTAGCCGAGGCTCTGGTAGTGCTCGACGAAGGTACGGACCACCTGCGCCCACTCGTCCAGGTTGTCCGGTGGCGTCTTCGACTGCCCTCGGGGGTCCAGCGCCTCGGGCTTGTAAGAGAGACACATCAGTGGCTGCATCCCTTGCTGAAGGATCGGCACGACGACACGGTCGAGCCGCGAGAAGTCAAACTGAAGACTGCCGCCAGCATCACGCCAGACCACACTGTAGAAAGCGTCATCGGTGAGATGATCCAGACGGATCATGTCCATCCCGATCGCAGCCAGCTCATCGTAGGTGTCGGGGAGCCAGTTGACGTTTTCCATCGGTGCGTAGCCGCCTGCGGCACTGTTGAGCATCCGCGTCTTGTCGAAGGCACCTTCCTCCCCGGAGGCGTCCACGTCCACCGCCAGCGGCAGGATTGCGAGCGGCGTCGGTGTGGGTGTTGTCGGTGCGGGTGGCTCCGGCGCCGGTGGCCTGGTTGCCGTTGCAGGTGTCGAAATGGATGGGGCCTCCGTTGGTGTCGCGATCGGCGGCAAGACGGTCTTCGCCGGCCTCTGCGTCGCCGGGCTAAGTGTCTGGGTGGTCGGCGACGTCGCCGGCGGGGTCCGGGATGCTGAGCAGGCTGCCGCCAGCACGATGACCACCCCCCAAAGTATCCACAGCCTCTTGCGCAATTCGCTCTCCTCTCCGGGGCTCGCTTGCTGACGCGGGCCCAATCAGTGCGGGTATGTAAGGGCTGCATAGTACCACACTGGGTCACGAGGCAAGGCCGAAGCGCAGGCCAGATCTCAGCTGGCGGGACGATGCTCGTGATCAGCCGTCACAGCGAAGAGGAGCTCGCCCCGCTGGTCGGTACCGTGCCGGCTCAAAGCAAGACGCCGAAGCCGGTCACGTCAGCGGGGACGTTGTCTATGCAGGGTTACGTCACGGAGGCGATGACGTCTATCCTGTCTCGGTGGCTGGGGGGCGATGGGACAGCTTACGAGGGCCCCCGGCTCGATGATGGGCCGGAGTACACGCCCGAACGTTGGCCGGTTCAGAACAATAGCGGAACCGCAATCAGCAAGAACAGCCCCCACACCAGGTACGCATTCGTCGCGTAACCGAAGACCGATTGCAGTGACTCCACCCATTGACCACGGGCGTCTCTGAACTGTCTGTAGAGCAGCCAGCCCAGAATGGCCATGTTGATGACGTTCCAGCCGATGATTGTCAGCCGATTGGGTGTTAGGCCACCCTCGATGGTGCGGAAGACGGTGGCAGAGAGTGCATAAGCGCCGACCAGCTCCACCAGGATTGCGACCGCGACGATGCCCCTGCGCAGCCACGTCTGAAGTGCCGGAGAGAGACTATCCGCCCGGATAGGTGTAGCGCCCAGGAGCAACCCGAGGATGGCAAAGAGCATCAGGTTGTAGACAATCAGCACATCACGGTTCACATAGGGCGCCAGGAAGTTGAAGGGGATCACGAAGATATAGATCACCAACACGCCCAGGGTCAAAGGTAGCAACAGCCGCATCATGGTGGCGATGAATCGACTCAGGCCTTGGTCGAAATCCTGCTCTGAGGGTGGCACGCGAGGGTCGTAGATCGTGGCGATGGCCAGAACCGGCAGCAGACCAAAGCCGCCGGCGGCGATCAACCGCATCCATATTTCCGGCAAGTTGATGCTCAGTGCAGCAAACATCCCCACGGTAATACCGCCGAAGGCCACGCCTGCAATCAGATACAGGCCGGCCGTGATCATCACCTCGATCGATCGGATCAAGAAGGCAAAACGATCTCTCACGCTGGATCTGAAGCCCAGAACCGATATGCCAAGGGCGATCCAACACAATAGCGGGATGTGGATGGCAGCCAGAACGATAAACTGACTGGCTTTCCAGGCAGGGTCGAGCATTGGTGCTAATATGACCGCATACGCCACGGTCGCCAACAGACCCAGTCCCAAAGCCAGTGCACGACCGTAGTTCTTTCCCGATGTGAGTGCCAGGTAGACCAATGCGCTCATCGTGGCGATGGGAGACCACCACAGCAGCAGTTGTGGTATCTGATCAATCACCTGCAGGTGCTGGACATCAGAGAGGGCCCAGAAGATCAATCCTGTCATGAGACTGAGGGGTACGGCCACGATCCAGTTGACGCCCCGGCCGGGCTTTGCTGCGTCATCGGGAACTTCTTGGAGCCGATAGAACCATGCGGCATAGAGCAGATTGTCGGGGGCCGCTTCGTAGCAGGCCAGAAGAGCGGACCGGAAAGCTCCAGTCCGACCTTTCCGTCGCTCATCCCGGTAGAGCTGTTCCAGTTTGTGAGCGTCTGACCCTGCCTCGCGAATCGCTGAGTCGAGTTCCATCCTTGCCTCCAGGCCAAACAAGCTGTCGGATGCCAGGACTTTGGGTCCTGTAGACGAATCGAGTCGGTAACACTCTACATAATACCGCTGATGGACCTCTCTGTCGACGGCGTGAGTGCGCCGTGGGTTGCACTCAAGTGCTTGACACGGCATGTGTGTGTTGCCGCGCCGGCAGCTTGCGGTCGGTTTCTCGGTTTCCTGAACGTGGAGGTCATCTTCCATCCTGTGGCGATGCGGATGCGCTGTCATACACCTATGCCGGACGGGTCGCCATCAGATCCGGGATCGGGGTGCATTTCGGAATGGGGGGCAGGCTGCCCGCGGGGAGCCTGCCGTGGTAGTCTCGCCCGGTAGTGAGATGCATCGCAGGATCCTGTGGTTCTTGCAGGACCTGTCAAGGTCGAGTATGCTTGGCTTGTGAAGCCGGAGGCTCAAGACCAGTCATGCAGCGTGGGGCTTCTCTGGCAGTGTAGACCATCCCAATGGAGATTCCATGAACGTCGTCATCACGGGTGCGTCCTCAGGCATCGGAAGGGCGCTGGCTCAAACGTTCGCCCGGAAGGGGCACGCCGTGCTCGTGGTGGCTCGACGAGAGGAGCGCCTCCAGGCGCTCTGCCGGGAACTGGCCGAGCGCCACGATGCCACGGCCCACGTCCTGGCTTTGGATCTCACCTCACAGGGCGCCCCTGAGATTCTCTATGAGGAAGCCACCCGAGTCTTCGGGAAGGTCCACGTGCTCATTAACAACGCCGGAATGAGTCCCTATCAGACATTTCGTGAATTGAGCCACCAGCATCTTCGTCAGACCCTTGCCCTGAATGTGCAGTCTCTTACGGAGCTTTGTTACCTGTTTATGCCCCATATGCTGGCCCACGGCGAGCCGAGCTATGTGGTGAATGTGGGCTCCGTTGGCGGGTACGCACCCCTTCCCAACTTCTCCGTCTACACGGGCACGAAGCACTACGTTCGGGTCTTCACCGATCTGCTCCACTACGAGTATCGTCGCACCAATATCCGTGTGAGTGCCCTCCATCCAGGAGGTACTTTGACGGAGTTTCCTGCGCTTGCCGGGCAACGACCAAGGCGGATCGCCCAGAGGAGCATGCTGACCCCAGAGCAAGTCGCGGAGAGAACGTATCCCGCCATCCTCAAGGGGAAGCGGGTTATTGTCCCGGGCGCTATGAACAAACTGGCTGTGCTCATAGGGAAACTGCTGCCCTTCCCCTGGGCCATTCGGGTGATGGAACTCATCTACCGCTGCACCGTCGACCGGACCGTCCCCACCTACCCGCTGTAGATTTCCGGTGAGGCTGTGACTTCCGGATGAGGCAAGTCGAGGAAAGCAGGGAAGAGGCGATCTGTGCAAGGTGAACAGCAGGGCCGCGAACGAAGACAGGTCTCTCCCCGATGAGAGTCCTGATGGTGGGATGTGGCGCTGTGGGACAGGTGCTCGGTCTGTTCCTCGCGAGGTCGGGTGTGGAGTTGTGTTTCTACGCACGGCCCGGATCGGCCGACAGGTTGCGGCAGGCACAGGGCCATGGGGGGCTGCCCCTCTTCCGGGTCTCCCGCTTGCACAGCAAGGCTCCGAAAGCTTACCGGTTGGAAGGCTATAGCGTTGTGAGCGATGTATTCGGGAGCCAAAGGTTCGGACCTGACCAGATCTGGTTCACGACTCCCTCCCCCGTCTATCACAGCGAGTGGTTCCGGGCATTCGTGCGTCAAGTTCCCTCCAAACGGGTGGTGTGTTTTGCTCCCGAGGGGGGAAGGCCCGACCTGATACCGGACGGCGTGGGCGAGGACCGGTTTGTGTTCGGCGGGGTCACGTTCATGGCCTGGCAAGGAGATCTGGAAGGGGGAGGGGGGCGCCCTGAAGCGGTGAATTTCTGGCTGGCGCCCGGCCTGGGCATCCCTCTGATAGGCGAAGGCAGGGCCAGTGCCGAGGTTGCGGAGACCCTGGAGAGAGCAGGGCTCCGCAGCGATGTACAGAAACCGGACTATGGCGCGACCCAGGCTGCTGTGACTGCCCTGCTATCAGCCTTTGTCGCGGGGCTCGAGCTTTCCGGATGGTCTTTCGGGGCGTTTCGTCGAAGTCCGTGGCTCAAGCGTGCCGCACGCGGCGCCCAGGAGGCTGTCATGAGCCAGCTTGGCGATACCGGCAGCCTCACAAGACTGCTCCTTGGCATCCCTCTCTCATCCGCAGGGCTTTTTCTGGCCACTTTCCTCCTGCCCTTCTTTCCGCCTTTCGACCTGGAGAAGTATCTGAAGTTCCACTACCTGAAGACCAGAGATCAGACCCTCGCGCTGCTGGGTCTCTTCGCAGACGACGGAAACGAGCGGGGACTGCCGGTGGAGAGCATCCGGATCCTCCTCCGGGGACTCCAGGATCAGACTACGTCAGTTGAGGAGCTGCTATGAAGCATGATAACGCTACCGAACCGATGAGCGAGCAACCTGAGACCCTGTCGCAGCGGCGGTTTGCGCAGTACGCCGAGGCCTACGTCACGAGCACGACGCATGCCCAGGGAGCGGACTTGGATCGCCTGCTGGACCTGGCTCAGCCGCAATCGGACTGGGTGATGCTGGACGTGGCGACAGGCGGGGGACACACAGCGCTCAAGTTTGCGCCTTACGTGGCGCACGTGACCGCCAGCGACGTCACGCCCGCGATGCTGGCTGCAGCGGAGAAGCACCTGACGGACAAGGGCGTGCGCAACGTGGACTTCAAACAAGTGAATGCCGAAGCGATGCCCTTCGATGATGCGCGCTTTGACCTCGTCACCTGTCGCATCGCACCGCATCATTTCGACAACGCGGCGCGCTTTGTGGAAGAGGCAACTCGAGTGCTCAAACCGGGTGGCGTGTTGCTGGTACAGGATCATCTGGTGCCCGACGACGTGACCGCTGCCTGCACGATCGAGGTATTTGAGAAGCTGCGCGATCCCAGCCACA
This sequence comes from uncultured Chloroflexia bacterium, assembly GCA_963775195.1. Lineage (GTDB taxonomy): Bacteria > Chloroflexota > Anaerolineae > B4-G1 > SLSP01 > PWVB01. The sequence goes on along the minus strand of CAVZIC010000005.1, from coordinate 276,580 downwards.
ACCGAGCGTTTACCGCAAATGAATGGCGCAGGATGTTCACAGAGGCCGGATTGGCGGTGACCCACGTCGAGTCGGTGACCAAGGAACTGGACTTCGAAGTCTGGGTCGATCGCCAGGGCGTGATCCCCAGCACAAGGGCGTGCCTTGTCGCGTTGCTCGAACAGGCTACCCCCGCCGTCCTGAGCTGGATGCAACCCCAGGCCTGGGGCACGTCGGAGGCCACCTTCAGATCTCACCACGTGATCATCAGGGGAAACAAGCCGTAGACGGTGCCCATCGCCTTGGCTTACGGGGAGTTGCCTGTTGCGCCAAGTCGACTAGGCTGGTGACGAACGGCACTTCACGTGTGCCGTTCTGTCTACACCTTCCTTAACGAGAGTAATGGAGGCCATATGCTCAAACACATCGTCCTGCTCAGACTGAAGTCCGGTGTGACGGAGGAACAGTCGACCGCCTTGCTGGATGCCCTCATCGACCTGAAGGATCAAGGTAGCATCCCCGGCATTTTGAATGTAACCGGTGGCTACAACAACAGCCCCGAGGGCAAGAGCCACGGATACGACTTCGGGTTCGTGATGTGGTTCGAGGACGCCGCAGCCCGGGATCGATATCTGCCGCATCCGGATCATCAGGCGCTCGGACGGCAACACGTCGCTCCGATTGCCGAGGATGTGATGGTCTTCGATTTCGAGTGCTCTATGCCTGACTAGCCGTCGGGCTGTTGCCCTGATGCGTGCCTGTGAGATCCTGGGCGCCCGGTCAGATGGCGCAACAACGCGCCGGTGCTACCCCGATCGGGCGCCCAGGCCCTTTCTATCAGGGCTGAACACGGTCACTCCAGTTTCTTGACCCCTGGCCGCATCACCCAGACCAGGCCGATGGCCACTACGAAGAGTCCTCCCAGGACGGTCAGGACCGCGGGAACGCCAAAACGATCGGCGAACGCACCCACGGGGATCGTGCCCAGTTGGGTCAATCCAAACATCATCATATACGCACTCATGAGTCGTCCGAGGTAGGGCACATCGCAGTTGACCTGGAGCAGTATCCGGTTGGTGACCATGTAGATGTTGCCTGCCGCACCGACGATGGCAAGCAGGACCAGAACCAGAACAAAGAGCTGTGTCTTGGAGAAGAGGACAAGCGCCACCCCCAGGACGACGCCCGAACTGAGCAGCAGTTTACCCTTGCTCTGGAAATCGCTCATCGAGGCCATGACCAACGAGCTGATCAGAGAGCCGACACCCGGCGCGGCTACGAGGATACCCAGCCCGCTGGCGTCCAGATGCATGATATCCTCCGCGTATTTGGGCATCAGTGTTCCGTAGGGCATAGCGAAGAATCCCCTGAGGAAGACGAGGATCAGCAACGGGATGAGAGCCGGGCATAGCCGAATGTATTTGACACCGGCGGCTATATCGGACCATACAGAGGCTGAGCCCGGGTCGGTCGAACCGGTCAGCGGCAGCTTCAGCGTGGTCACAAAGACGGCCAGATAGAGCACGGCAACGCCGAAATAGACTGCCTGCACGCCGATACTATCGATGAGGAACCCGGCCAGAGACGCGGCAAAGATGCCCGCCAGTCCCATGCCGATCGAGTTGAGTGACACGGCGTTGAGCAACGTCTGACGATCCACCAATTCCGCCAGGTAAGCGTTTTGCGCCGGCATCATCACCGCGAAGAGGACGCCACGGAACAGTGAGTAAACTGCCAGGTGCCACACCTGGATAAGACCTAGCGCGATCACGGAAGCAATCACCAGAGCCGACACCACCATCAGCCCTCTCGTCCAGAGGAGCAGCGTGCGTTTTTCGACGCGGTCCGAGAGCACGCCTGCCCACGGGGAGAGCGCTGAATTGGCGATACTCCAGCCCGCACTCACCCAACCCAAGGCCAGCGCGGAACCGGCGATCTCATAGACAAGCCACCCCTGGCCCACGCCGCCCATCTGCATCGTCGATGACGAAGCCAGCATGCCCAACCAATACCAGCGAAAGTGGCGGTCCTGGAGTGCGGCAAATGTGGTGAGCCGGCGTGGCGCCGCGGTCATAGGTTGGGGTCCTCTCGTCGCTGTCGTCCCACGTTATGTACTGGCATCTGCCTGAGATGGTAGTCACTTGCCCTGTTTGCACAAGAGGCCCTGGATTTTTTTGGGGCCTCCCCGGCGGCAGATGATGATCCGCGGAACTTGGTAGACCTCCTTCAGCGAAATGACGTAAGGCCAGGCCTATCGGCATACCTGGACTTTGTTTGGATTGTGTGGTATCTGTTGCGCTGTTATGGAGGGGTACCGCAGCCTTCACGGCAGACTGGGTGCCGGATGCGCACCGTGGCATGCCTGGCAAACTTACAGATCGAGGATTGCATAGTGAAAAAGATCGACCGAAAATGGTGGGTGCTGATCGCCATCGGTACCGGATCCTTTATGTCTGCCCTGGATGGCAGTGTCGTCAACACCATCCTTCCTATCTTGCGCACAGCCTTCAACAGCGATGTGGCCACCATCGAATGGGTCGTGACCGTCTATCTGCTGGTCTTGAGCGGGCTGCTGCTTACTTTTGGCCGCCTGGGCGATATTCACGGGCACAGAACCGTGTACGCCTGGGGGTTCGGAATCTTCGTCATCGGCTCGATGTTGTGCGGCGCGAGCGGGTCAGCCACAGCCCTGACGGTTTTCCGTGGGCTACAGGCCATCGGGAGCGCGATGCTGGCCTCGAATTCTCCCGCCATCGTGACCGGCAACGTGCCTCCCGATCAGCGTGGACGCGCCTTTGGCCTGGTCTCGACGATGACGTACCTGGGGCTGACCGTTGGCCCATCACTGGGAGGGGCGCTGGCCCAGGCTCTGGGGTGGCGGACGGTTTTCTACATCAACGTCCCGGTCGGGGGAATGGCATTGGCCCTGGCCTTGGCTTACATACCGAAGGATGTTCCTCCGGAACGTGACCGGCGCTTCGATCTGGTGGGGGCCGCCATTTTCCTCGCGGGTCTGACCTCGCTCTTGCTGGGTTTGAACAAAGGCGCCGAATGGGGCTGGTTGTCCCCGTCGGTCCTGGGATTGGTGGCGCTGGCCTTAGTTCTGCTGCTCGTCTTCGTTCTGATCGAGCGCCGTGCCAGGGCACCGATGCTGGATCTGGGTCTGTTTCGTATCCCTCTGTTCTCGGCCTCTGTGGTCAGCGCGGTGCTGAACTACATCTGCGTCTACAGCATCACCTTTCTGATGCCTTTCTATCTGATCCAGGGGCGCGGGCTGAATCCCGCCCAGGCAGGCCTGATGCTAACTGTGCAGGCGGTGATCATGGCGATCACCGCCCCGATCAGCGGCGCCCTGTCGGACAGAGTCGGTTCGCGCACCCCAGGGATGCTCGGTATGGGCGTTCTTGCCGGCGGTCTGTTCCTGCTCTCCCGGCTGGGCGCAGGTACCGGATTGTGGCTGGTGGCCGTAGGCCTGGCGACGGTGGGACTTGGCACAGGGATCTTCATCTCGCCGAATACCAGCGCGTTGATGGGGTCCGCGCCCCGCGCCCGGCAGGGGATCGCCTCAGCGGTCATGGGCGCCGCGCGCAACTTCGGCATGGTGCTGGGCATCGGGTTGGCCGGGGCAGTGTTCACCACCCAGTTGGCCCGGAATACGTCCGAGGCCCTGTACCGCGGGATCAGCCAGGGACTGCTCGTAGCCGCCGGCGTGGCCATACTGGGGATCGTATCATCAGCGCTGAAGGATGAGTCAGGAGGGTGATCGCTTCCATAGCTTCGCCTACGGTCCGCCGACCTCCAACTCCGCAAGCTGCAGCGCAAAGCTGTCGTCGCCGGCGGCGCCGAGCCGGGTAGCCACCAGCCGGATGTTGCTGTAGGTGCCGGGTGCGAAGGTGAAGGTTTGCACCTGGCGCGCGGGATCGCCGGGGTCATAGCTCGTCTCGGTTACCAGGTCGGTCCACTCATCGGGCGTCACGGCGCCCTGGATTGTGAAGTCCACCGGGAAGCCGGCGCCTTCGTGCCGCAGATCGTCGCGGGGATAGAGGCGGACGGTGTCCACGAGCGCCGGCGCCCCCAAGTCGACTTGCACCCACTCTGTGTGATCGGGATCGCCATGCAGCTCGCTTGACCAGCCCAGCGCGTCGGGCAGGCTGTGCCTGATCTCGTCGACCAGGCGATCGGTGCTCCATCCCGATCCATTGAACGCGGAGCTGCTCTCCACCGGCATCGTCGCCGCGACGTTGTCGGGGTGCGTGGCGGCAGTGGTCGCCTCGACCTCCGGGCTCGGCTGCCCGGCGGGGGTTAGCAGGACCAGCATAACGCTGTAGGGCGGCAGATCGTACCGCTCGACGAAACCGTCGCTCGGCACGCGCCGGCCCTGATCGATAGCCGTTAGCGGCTCGGTGGGCCCCACACTGTAGCCGCGGAGCCCTTGCTCGTAGTCGTGGTAATAGTTGGCGTGCGTCGCATCGATCAGGTAGCGGGTCACGCTCAGATCCTGACCGCCGGTGAGCGCCGGAAGCCCCGCCACCGAAAGGTCAACGGTTCGCGCGCTCTCCCAGTAGTTCCAGACCAGTACCGCCACCTGCCCTGATGCGTCGTGTGTGGCCAGGGCGTAGCTGTGCTGATCCGCGGTGTTGTCGCCCGCCACCGTGGCCGTGAGCCGGCGATCGCCAAGGCGCGAGATCATATCGAAGAGGTTGTAGGTAGCCTTGCGATGACCGTTGACGGTCAGCAGACCCAGGTCGCCGTTGAAGATTTGGCGCGGCGTGTAGCCCTCAATCGGGGTGAAGAAGAAGGCTCGCCGGATGCTGGGATGCGCGAGAAGGTCATAGAGCTTGACCGCGACCGCCGACGCGCCGACGTTCGTGTCCGGCGGCGCCCCCGGCCCGGTGGTCATGTTGGGTGTCAGGTTCCACTCGGTCACGTAGATCTCGCGGGGCGCCAGGCCGGCCTCGGCGATCATCGTCTCGACCGCGGCTACGTTCCAGGCGAGGGCATACGGCTGCCGACCATCGCCGTCGGGGTCGCTGTAATCGTGGTAGGACACGAAATCCAGCGCTACATCGGGGTACGTCTGCACATAGCCGAGCAAGGGGCGTAACTTTCCGCCGGGCGCGGTCACCGAGCTGTCCGCCGAACCGCCCACACGGGCAGTCGGGTCCGCGGCTTTCACGGCCCGGGCCGTCGTGGCGTAGAGGTTGACGTACTGCTCGGGGTTGCCCTGGAAGAAGAAGGCCTGGTCCGGCTCGTTCCAGACTTCCCACGACAGACCGGAGTAGCCAAGACTTGTGTAATGCTCAACGAAGACGCTGACCACCTGGGCCCACTCCTCCAGATCGGTGGGGGGCGTCTTCGACTGCCCGCGTGGGTCCAGCGCCTCGGGCTTGTACGACAGGCACATCAGGGGCTGCATCCCGTACTGGAGCATCGGCACGACGACACGGTCGAGCCGTGAGAAGTCAAACTGGAGGTCACCGCCGGCATCACGCCAGACCACGCTGTAGAAAGCGTCATCGGTGAGATGGTCCAGCCGGATCATCTGCATTCCGATCGCGGCGAGCCCGTCGTAGGCGTCTGGGAGCCAGTTGACGTTGGCCAGCGGCGCATAGCCGCCCACGGCGCTGTTGAGCATCCGCGTCTTGTCGAAGGCACCTTCGTCCACGGAGACATCCACGCCGACCGTCAGCGGTAGAAGCGGGGCTGGCGTCGCCGTTGGCGGTGACGTCGGTTGCGGCGTCGGCACGGGCGTCGATACCGGTGAGGTGAGCGGGTTGTTCCGGCTTTCGGCTGCAGCCGGCGTCGCTGCGGGCGACAGTATGGGCGCAGGCGGTGTCGTCGTCGCCGCAGGCGTTTCCATCACGGTGGTGGGCCCGACCGCCGCCGTGGGGACGTGAATTGCGGAGCACGCTGACGTCAGCGCGAGCAGAGCTCCGAGCGATATGGGCAGTATTCTGTTCAATCTGTTCCTCTCTCGCGGCATCGTCCGTCACGGAGATCCCGTGTGATCGTAGTCTTTGGTATCGGGTTGGATACTAACACAATCTGTCGTCAAAGCGCGACTGCAACCCCGGCCGCCTTGCCGCGTATACTATGCGGTAGATGTGGCTGAGGAGGGACGATGACTCAATACGAGAATACGAAGGATCTTGCCGCAGGGTTGATTCACTATCTGCGGGCCGAACTCCGGAACCCGGCCGTGGCGTTTGCCTCGCCGTTGACGGAGCTGCAAGGAGGATACGAGACGTCGACGTATCGGTTCGAGCTCAGTGGCGTTCGAGAGAAGCTATCGCGACCGCTTGTGTTGCGCCTCTACCCTCGACGTTATGGTGCGAACAATGCTATCAGGGAGAGCGCCGTACAGAGCGTATTGGCGCGAGCCGGGTATCCCGTGGCCGACGTGCACGTCGTTTGCCCCGATATGTCCGTTCTGGGGGGCGCGTTCTTCGTCATGGATTGGCTGCCGGGGCGACCACTCATCGATGCTCCCCTGGAGGTGATCCCGGCCGCCCTCGGACGGCTCCACGCACAGCTTCACAATCTCGACCCGGAGCCCCTGGCTAAAGCTCTGGGCGAGAGAGGCATCCCTCCGCAGGCGTACAGCCTCGCCGCGCATGACAGCCGCCTAGGGGCGGTCGCGGACCGGTTTCCATGGCTAGACCAGGCCGCGAGGTGGTTGATAGAGAACCGTCCGGGAGAACCGGAGCAGAAATCGATCTGCCACGGGGACTTCCATCCTCTCAACGTGCTCTACGCGGACGGGGATGTCACGGCCATCCTCGACTGGCCCGGTTTTGCCATCGCGGATCCTGCCTACGACGTTGCTTGTTCGATGACGTTGATTACCATCCCTTCCAAACACGTGATTGTGCTCCCCGACGCGGCGTCGCCCGTCGACTGGGACTTGGTTGCCGAGTCATACCTGCGCAGCTACCGGACCTACAGGGCGTTGGACGACACGAATCTGAGCTATTACCGGGTCAGGCGATGCGTGTTTGCCCTGGCTGAGGGTGCTGAGGGTCAGGCAATCTGGCAACATCCGGCGATCGTTAGGGATCTCGTCGCCTACATAGCCGAGGCCACCGGCGTCCGCATCGTTCTGCCTGGGAATGCTCAGGTTAGTGATGTGTAAGCGTGGTGGTATGGAATCGTGTCTCCTCCTTGGGTGTCCGCCCTATGTCTAGGCGTATGCTCTACTTCGCCAATACATAGGGTGGATATCAGGAGTGGAGCAGGCTGTCGGCCACGATGGGCCGCGGGCGTCTCGCCTGCTCCGGGGTGCACGTGTACGATCACAACGCGGCACCAATCGTCTGTGCGTGCTCGCTCGTCGCCCGAGCAGGCGAGACCCTACGCTTGCGCTCAGCGCCGGCTGCCTGCGGTCCGCCTTCGATAGCCGTCTCGACCCCGCGGCAACCTACACCTGGCGATCGTCTATGGTAGGTGCGTTTGTCGTTCCTGCGCTGCAGACCTATAGTACCGGCATCGTACGGTAAGGAGGGATTTGCCAATGACATCAGCATCAGAACCGCGTGGCATGGGCCAGTTTGAGCGTCAAACCGACGTCGGCGTGGTGACCCCGCCCGGACTCTGTGTGTACGACCCTGAGACGCAGACTTACACGATCACCAGCGCCGGGGCCAACATCTGGGGCGACCACGACGATTTCCACTTCGTGTGGAGGCGGATGACCGGCGACTTCATCCTGACGACGCGGGCGGAGTTCGTCGGCGAGGGGGCGAATCCGCACCGCAAGCTGGGCTGGATGGTGCGATCGGGCCTCGACACCGCCTCGCCCTGTGTGAGCACCGGCATTCACGGCGATGGGCTGCTTACGCTCCAATTCCGGCGGACCGAGGGCGGCCCCACGGAAGAGGTCAGGCTGACTTCGCTCGCCGGAGCGGACGTCGTGCAGCTCGAGCGCCGCGGCACGACCTACGTCATGTCGGTGGCGCATTTTGGCGAGACCTTCGTCACGGCCCAGGTGGCCGATCTCGACCTGGGCGACGAGGTCTACGTGGGCCTGCTGGGCTGCTCGCACGAGGTGGATGTCGTCGAGACCTTCATCTATCGAGATGTACGTCTCGTCGTGCCGGTGGCAGAAGGGTTCAACCGCGAGCGCGATCCCTTCGCCAGCCGACTGGAGATCCTGGACGTCGAGAGTGGCCACCGGCAGGTCGTCTACAGCGCGGACACCGTGCTGGAGGCGCCGAACTGGACGCGGGATGGCAAGGCCCTGATCTACAACAGCGGCGGACGGCTCTATCGGTTCGATCTGGCGACGCGTGCGTCGTCACTCATTGACACAGGCTCGGTCGTTCACTGCAACAACGACCACGTCCTCTCGTTCGACGGGACGATGCTCGCGATCAGCAGCCACAGCGACAAGGCCCACGCGTCGCTGGTGTACACCGTGCCGGTGGAGGGTGGGGAGCCGAAGGTCGTCACGCCGACAGGCCCTTCCTACCTTCATGGCTGGTCGCCCGATGGCGCATCCCTGGTGTACGCCGGACTGCGCGATGGCCAGTTCGATATCTACCGGATCCCGGTCGATGGCGGCCAGGAGACGCAGCTTACCGCGACGCCGGGGCTGGACGATGGGCCGGAGTACACGCCCGACGGCGCCTATATCTACTTCTGCTCCGTCCGCAGCGGGCCCATGCAGGTCTGGCGGATGAAGCCGGACGGCAGCGATCCGGAGCAGTTGACCGGCAACGCGCCTGGGACGGCGTTCGCGCCTGGGACGGCGTTCGCGCCGCAGACGGCGTCCTACAACAACTGGTTTCCCCACGTCTCGCCCGACGGCACCTGGGTCGTCTTCGTGACCTATTTGGCAGGTGAGGCCGAGCCAAGCGATCATCCGGCCGCGAAGCGCGTCTACCTTCGCCTGATGCCGCTCGATGGTGGCGTACCGAAAGTGCTGGCCTATCTTTACGGAGGCCAGGGCACGATGAATGTCCCTTCGTGGTCGCCGGATAGCAAGTACATCGCCTTCGTCAGCAATACGGTGCCGATCTAGAGGAGTTTGCCGGTGGGATACGCGAGATTTGGCGCGGCTCTTGATGAGTTCGCGCTGGGGGCCGGGCCGGCCCCAGGGCTCGTGCGTGGGAAGCTCAACCAAGCAAGGGGGTGAACCTGGTGGATGAAGAGTACAGTATCGTCTACGTTGAGAAGCCCGGACAATCGGAGTGGGGTGCCATTGGGGGAGGCATCAGTGCTTACAATGCACAGCAGGCGGGCGATGACAGCAGCCAACCCTTGTGCTTCGTGCTGCGGGCGGCCGACCAAACCGTGGTCGGCGGTGTGATCGGCGAGACTCACTATGATTGGTTCTATATCAGCCTCATGTGGATCAAGGAGGAGCTTCGCGGTCACGGCTACGGACACCGCCTCCTGACGCTTGCGGAGGATCAGGCAAGGGAACGTGGGGCTAAGCATGCCTATCTGGACACCTTCAGCTTTCAGGCGCCCGGCTTCTATAAGAAGCACGGCTACGAGGTCTATGGCGAACTGAAGGATTTCCCCATGGGTCATCAGCGTTACTTCCTGACGAAGCCGCTCTAGGAGATTACGTGCGTGATCTAACCGTTTCCGAACGAAGCTATCCGGTCATTGCGGAGGTCGATGTCCTTGTCGCCGGTGGGGGGCCTGCCGGGGTGGGTGCAGCCCTCTCCGCAAGTCGCGACGGCGCCCGAACCATGTTGGTCGAGCGGCTGTTCTGTCTCGGTGGCACGATGACCAGCGGGCTGATGAGCAAGATCGCCATCTCGCCCACCAATAACGGCGTTGCCGTGGAACTGATCCGGCGACTCGATGCCTATCAGGGCACCGACTTCCTGGGGAGCAGGTCTGAGGTCCCGGTCGATCCGGAACTCGTGAAGTTCATGTTGGACCGCATGGTCGTCGATGAGACCGAGACCAACGTGAGGTTCGGGACGCAAGTTGCCGAGGTGATCAAGGAGGGTAGGCAGATCAAGGCGGTCCTGATCGACAGCCTGGATGGCGTGCAAGCCGTCACCGCAAAGTATTACATCGATTGCACCGGCGATGGCCAGCTTGCCTACAAAGCCGGGGCGAGCTACTCCGTGGGCAGCGATGAAGATGGGTACAGCTCTTCGCCGACCCTGATGTTCCGCGTCGCGAATTGCGACCTCGAGCAGTTGATGGCCTATATGGAAGCGCATCCCGAGCAGTTTGTCCCCGAGCGTCACACCTACACCCACCATATGCTCACGCCCAAGCAGAACAGGGAGAACATCGCAAACGACAGGTACGCGCATTTCGCCGACTTCCTGGGATTCATCAACGCGAGGATAGCGGAGCATCCCGGGATGTTCACCGAATGGGAAGTCGAAGTGTTGAACCAAAGGGGCCTGATCTTCATGAACCAGCCTCAGCCCGGCCACGTGCTGGTCAACTGCACCCGCATTCCCTACTTCAGGGGGGATCAATCGGCAGAGTTGAGCCGGGCTATGGTCACCAGCCGAAAGCAGGTTGAGGCTATCTTCCGCTTCATGAGGCGCTTCCTGCCGGGCTTCGAGAGGGCCTTCGTGGTCGACACCGGCAGTCTGCTCGGAATTCGGGAGTCACGGCGGATTCACGGTGACTATGTGTTCACCGAGGCAGATGTGAAGAGCCTCGCGAAGTTCCCCGACGCGATTGTCAGCAACTTCGGCGGCGTGGAGTTACACTCGGCGAAGGGAACCGGCACGGACATCCAGGAACTGGAGCAGGGCCAGTATTACCAGGTTCCCTACCGCTCCATCATCGCCAGGGGCTTCGACAACCTGCTGATGGCGGGGCGCTGTTTCAGCGCCAGCCATCCGGGGCTTTCTGCAGCCCGTAACATCGCCTACTGCATGGCATTGGGACAGGCGGCAGGCAGCGCCTGCGCCCTGCTTAGCGCCGCCGGCAAGACGAACGTGCGCTCGATCGACATCAAGCGGTTGCAGCAGAGACTGCAATCGGTTATCTGACCGGCTTCTCTATGGACCTCAATCAGAAGACGGCTGTTGTGACGGGAGCCGGAAGCGGCATCGGTCGGGAGTTGGCGCGCACCTTCGCGCGGGAGGGTGCTAACGTGGTCTGCTGCGGGCGGACGCTGTCCCGCCTGGATGAAACCGTCGCGTTGATCGAGGCGGAGGGCGGCACGGCGATACCTATCTCGGTGGACGTTACGGAGTGGGCGCAGGTCCAGGAGATGGTCCGGCGTGCCCTGGTGCGGTTTGGCGCGATCGATCTGCTCTTCAACGACGCCGGGAGCTTTGGCGCGGTGGGCCCGGTGTGGGAGGCCGATCCGGAGGCGTGGTGGCACGACGTGAGCGTCAATCTCCGCGGCACGATGTTGTGCTGCCGCGCCGTGCTCCCCGATATGGTCGAGCGTGACGCCGGGGTCATCCTTACGATGGATGGGGGTGGCGGCGCGAGCGGGACCAACGTGGGTGGGTCTGCCTACGGCTGCTCGAAGGCCGCGATCGTGCGGTTCACCGAGGGCCTGGCCCGCGAGTTGGCGAAGGTCGGGTCGTCGGTCCTGACGTTCTGTATGAACCCCGGCTTCGTCGATACTCCGATGACCGAGAGCCTGATGGCCACGCCGGAGAAACGTGCGTGGCAGCCGCACGTGCCCAGGCTGATGGGGTCCGAACACGAGGTGTCACCTGATGCCTGCGCCAAGGCGACGCTGGAGCTGTTGCGCATCGCCGGGCCTGATCTCAGCGGTCGCACCTTTATGGTAGATACCGACTTCGATGCGGTCGACCGGAATCGCGATGCTATTGCGCGGGAGGATCTCTACGTGATGCGCCGGAGGACGTGATCGATGTCCGGACCGGACTTTCCCCCTGGGGGAGGGTGAACAGCGTGGTTGAGGGGGCTTTGTTCCAGGTGCCGGGGACTTCAGAAAGATCCCCGGCACCGGTCACGCATCCCTGAAGACCAGCCTGGTCCGTGGTTTGTGTGGCGTTTGTGACTCTAGTCTTCTATCCCCGCGGCGTGGCGGCGGGCTGCCGGATCGCCGGCGACGCGGATCTCGCCGCTGGCGGCGTCGAGATGGAGCATCACAGGCGCCGCAATCGCACGCGGGGTCGTCTCGACCTCATGATGGCGCGCCGCCAAATCTTCACGCACATTTTCGTCGACCGTCTCGTTCGTCGTCAGCGATCCTGCCTTGACAAAGGCCTTCTCCCGAACCGGGTTGGGATCGAAGGAGTCCTGGTGATGGTAGGTCGCGAAGCGCGGCTGCGTCACCGCCGCAGCCGGCTCCATCCCGAAGTCGATGAAGTCCAGCAGTAGCTGGAGCGTGACCTGATCCTGCAGGTCACCGCCGGCGACGCTAATCGCCAGCACCGGCACGCCGTCCTTGAGCACCAGGGTAGGGGTCAGCGTGATCCGCGGGCGCTTGCCGGGTGCGATGCAGTTGGGATGGCCTGGGGTCGTGTTGAGGCTGACCAGACGGTTGCCGAAGCTGACCCCTGACTGACCGCTGCCTCCGGCGAGGTAGACGTTGGCGCTCGGTGTGGCGGCGACGACGTTGCCCCAGCGATCGGCGACGACGCATGTCGTCGTGCCGCCCACGCCGGGCCGGAAGACGCCCGAAGCGGCGAGCGGCTCCATCTTGTAGGGATCGCCGGGCCTCGCCTCCTGTGAGGCGTGGGCCATATCGATCAGGGGGCGGCGGATCTCGGTGTAGGCGTCGGAGAGCAGGGCGTCCAGCGGCACGTCGACGAACTCCGGGTCCCCGTAGTAGGCGTCGCGGTCGGCCATCGCCAGCTTGAGCGCCTCGGTTACGACGTGGATAGTGTCGGCGGACAGAAGCCCCATTTTCTTGACGTCGAAGCCCTCCAACAGACGCAGCGCCTGGCAGAGGTAGGGTCCCTGGGTCCACGGCCCGCACTTATAGACGGTGTAGCCCCGGTACTCGGCTGAGATGGGCTCCTCGATCCGCGTCCGGTGATTCGCCAGGTCCTCTCGACGCAGGAATCCGCCCTTCTCGATGTAGAATGCCTCCAACTCCTCGGCGATGTCATTGTGCTCGGGGCGGCGCCCGTAGAAGCGGTCGCAGGCTGCCTGGAGCCCTTCCTCGCGGCTGCCACCGGCGAGTTGCTCCTCCTCGATCATCCGGCGCAATGTGTGCGCCAGCCTGGGGTGCCAGTCCTCTGTGCCCGCATCCAACAATGCCAGGGCAGGCGCGGCGATCTCGGCGAACGTCTTGGTCCCGTAGTGCTGCACCGTGGTGATACACAGGTCGACCACCGAGGGCACCGGTGCCATCTTCATATCAGGCCACGGAATCCCGTGCTCCATATACCAGTCGATGGCGTCCTGTGACAGCGGGGCGCGGCCCTGGCCTGACAGCGCCTTGACTTCCTTGGTCTGCGCGCTGTAGATCAGCAGCGGCACCTCGCCGCCGATCGAACACTCGCCGTGGTCGGTGACGTTGAGCGCGAGAATCGTCGCAGCGGCGGCATCTGCAGCGTTGCCGCCGGCGTTCAGGATCTCGATTCCGGCGGCGACAGCTCCCGCGCCTCCCGCTGCGACGACTCCGCTCTTGCTGGAAGCCTTCCAGCCGATCTGTCCAACGTCGATGTTGTCCATAGGCATGATTTGTATTCCTTTGATCTGTGCTGATCTGTGGTCTTTCGTAGTCCGATATCTGCGCGAGCAATCTGGACCCAGTATAGGCAAGGTGGCGCAACCCGCCAGAAATGTACCCCCTTGATGCGCCTTTCGGTGGAGGTGCGGCGAGCGCACTGGCTGTATAGTGATACCGATGGCGAAATCATGAGGCAACATTATTCCGGAGGTCGTACTCATATGAAAAGCTATGCAATGATCACGGGTGCCACCGGTGGACTCGGCAAGGCGCTGGCAGCGGAGTGTGCGTCGCGGGGATGGGATCTCTACTTGACTGACCTGCATGAGGGACGGCTCACCCGCGTCGCCCTTGGGTTGGAGCGACTCTACAACGTCGACGTTCGCACTCACCTGTGCGACCTGGCAGATCCCCAATCGCGCAACGCGCTCTGGACGGACGTGGCCAACCGTGGGATGCGGTTTCATTTTCAGGCCAACGTGGCCGGCGTCGATTTCGAGGGTCCCTTCATGGAGCGCCAGGTCGATGATCTGCGAAGCATCCTGCGGGTCAACGTTGAGGGGACAGTCGAGATGATCTGGCACGTCCTGGCGCATCGGGATCCGACCCGAACGCTGCGGATCGTCAACGTGAGCAGCCTTGCAGGCTACTATCCTATGCCACTCAAGGCGACATATGCCGCGTCAAAGCGTTTCCTGCTCGATATGTCGATTGCGCTGAACGCTGAGCTGCGCGACGACGACATCTCGGTGACAGCGCTCTGCCCTGCCGGGATGCCGACCACGCCCGATGTCATTGAGAAGATCGAGGCTCAGGGCTTCATGGGGCGGATTACGACGATGAACGTCGGCGATGTTGCCCGCCGAACGGTGACCATGGCTCTCCGTGGACGGGCTGTCTACGTCCCTGGCGGGGCCAGCCAGACGCTGAAAGTGCTTGGGGGACTCGTGCCTGCGTCGCTCGTCGCGTCTTTCATCGGGAGGCGCTGGGCCGGGCGCCGCGAGGATGCGGATGGTGGCGGGAAGGCTGCTCCTTCATTGCCGACGTTGTCGTCAGTGACGCCGTCACCGTTGATCACGCAGGCGCCGTCGACCCGGCCGAAGTGGTATCTGAACATGCGTGAACTGACTATACTACATTCGGGGGTGAGACGATGACAGAGAGCGTGGACCTTGAGGGGAAGGCGATAGTGGTGACCGGGGCGACGTCGGGCATTGGGTTGTCCGTTCTGGGGGCCTTGGCGGCGCGCGGCGCCTTTGTGGTGGGCGTCGGGCGCTCCGAACTGCGCTGCCGGGAGGCGGAGCAGAGTGTTCTGGCCGCTCACCCCGACGCAGCGCCGGCGTTCTGTGTGGCCGATCTCGCGTCGCAGCATCAGGTGCGGGGCCTGGCCGACCAGATTGCGGCGCGCCTCGCGACTGCCGGTTACGCCGGACTCGACGTGCTGGTCAACAACGCCGGCACGGTGTCGAGCTGGTTTGTGGCCACAGAGGATGGCTATGAACTGCAGTTCGCGGTGAACCACCTGGCGCCCTTCTTGCTGACGCATGAGCTGATGCCGATGCTGAGGCGAGCCCCTGAGGGTCGCGTGATCGTCGTCAGCTCGGGCTCGCACCGCCGAGGGAAGATGCACTGGACGGACGTGATGCTCCGACGTCATTATGGCATCCTGAAGGCCTATAAGCAGTCCAAGTTGGCCAACGTGCTCTTTGTGGCGGAGCTGAACCGGCGTCTGGGCCAGGCATGCATCGATTCGTGCGTACGCCGCCGACCCCGGGTTGGTGAACACCGAGATGGGGTTCAAGGGCACAGGGGGGCTCGCCCGTTGGGTCTGGGAGAGGCGGAGGGGCGGTGGCGTCAGTCCGGAGGAGGCTGCCAGGACCGTGGTCTTCCTGGCTACGGATCCCGAGGCGCGGTCGTCCGGGGGCATCTACTGGAAAGCGTGTCGTCCTGTCCGGCCCGGCAGTAGGGCGATGCATCGAGAGGATGCGGCGCGACTGTGGGACCTCTCCTGCAGGCTCTGCGGGATCCATTGGGAGCCACAGGCGGTGCCAGACGACGTGGCGGCGCTCAGCTTGACCCTGGGGCATGGTGCCGTATAACACGCACAGAAACCAGGCCGGCTTAGCGAGGAAGAAGATACTATGGAATTCGATTTCGCCGATATCCCCGTTGTCGATGGCCACATTCACTTCGGTGAGCCCGGACGGATGGATGACATTCTCGAGATCATGGACATTGTGCCCTTCACCAAGGTGAACCTCGTCAGTGTGCCCCATCCCGCGATGCTTAACCAGAATGCGGCTCTGATTTACTTCAAGGCTGCCAACGAGGACAGGACGTACCTCTCCGGCGGGCTGGACTACAGCGAGGTCGTGTTTGACTATCTGCAGCCCGGAGAGGATTGGGGCCAGGTGGACTGGGAGCGTGTCGATCCTGAGGCGATGTCGGCAACGCTTGCGCGCCAGATTGCCACGCTGAAGGCAGTGGGCTTCGACGGGCTCAAACTCATTGAGGGGAAGCCGACGTTCCGCAAGCAGGTCCCAATCCCGCTCGATGCGCCCCACTATGAGGGGATGTGGGCGGCGCTCGAGGCACAGGAGATGCCGGTCATCTTCCACGTTGCCGATCCGGAGGAAGACTGGGACGAGGCGCACGCCACCCCTTGGGCCAAGGAACACGGTTGGTTCTACGGTGATGGGACATTCCCAACCAAGGAGGCCCTGTACGCGGAGGTGGATGCCGTTCTGGCCCGCCACCCAGGGCTCAAGCTCGTCTTCGCCCATTTCTACTTCCTGTCCGCGGACCTCGAACGGGCCGCGAGCTTATTCGATCGCCATCCCAGCGTCTGCTTCGATCTGACGCCGGGCAACGAGATGATCAGCAACTTCACCCGCAACTATGATGTCGCGCGGGATTTCTTCATGACGTATCAGGATCGGTTGGTGTACGGTACTGATATCGCGACGTGGGGGCTCCACCGCGAGGGCGGGATGGCTCACGCGCTGGGCACGGCCTGGGCTGTGCGCATGTACCTGGAGAAGGGTGATGTCTTCGAGCCGCCGGAGGCGTTGTCGCACTGGCGTGAGCCGGACCTCGATGGGTTCCGCGGCTTTGCGTTGCCGCGCGACGTGCTGGAACTTATCTACCACGGCAACCTCGAGCGACTCTTTGGCCGGGTACCAGCCGCGCTCAACCGGGATGCCGCGACGGTGGAGCTGATGCGGATGGCGAGCCAGATCGACCGGCAGGCCGGGGAGGCGGGGGGGATCAATCCCGCGCGCGAGGTCCTGCAGGCGCTGGGATGAAAGATTAGGTGACCCCCACTGTGGGCGATGTATCGGCGGCGCCTTGGACCTGGCAGGGCAGATGTGCCGCGGAATGGCCTGCACCCGACCGATCGCGTCGCGCTTGACAGTCGGGGGGCGACGTGTATAACCCCTAGATATCGCGAGACTCGCCTACGGAGGGATGTATGCCCCAAGAGAAGTCAGGCCCACGCTACCACGGCGTCTACAAGCATGTGTTTCCTGAAGCAGGGTACTCCATCTGGATACCGACCGGCTGGCGCCGGCTGGAGATGACGAACGGGCACGAGGGTGCCATCTTTGCCCCCTATCCCGACCGGTATGATACCTGTATCTCGATCGAAAAGGTGGCCCTCGAGCACACTGTCCGTCAGAAGGATGTGCCGGTTCTGCGCAAGGGATTCGTGGCGGGGATCAACAGCCTGCCCGATGCGCAGATCGAGTCCCAGGATGAGGCCATAACGCCGACGCTGATCATGTTCGAGGCCAAGTTCACGTTCTCAGAGGATGATGTGACGCGTAAGCGATGGCTGCGGGTGATCTACTGGGGCACCGGCCAACTCATTGCGATGGCGCAGGGAGCGACCCCAGACGAGTATGAGTATTGGCTGCCGATGTTCTACAACTCGCTGATGACGGTCGAGATTCCCGTCGGAGCATAGCCGCCGTGGGGACTACGGGCTCGCCCGCGACAATCACGTGTCCGGTCTGCGGGAGCGAGGTTCGGGTCGAATCGGGCAACGATGAGGTGGACTGCCCCGCCTGTGGGCAGAGGCTCAGTCTTCCGACTCAGCTCGCCTTTCGCCGTGGAGAGGCAGCTTTCCGGGCGGCGTTGGACGAGCTTGGTAAGGAGGCTGAGGCAAGCTGGCGCCCTCGGACATACAGGGCTAAGGCCCGACCGGATTCAGGCCCCTTGGACGCGGGTGTAGTTCGGGCGCTGCAACAGGCCTACGCAGGGCTAAGCTTTGCCCTGCGGCAGTGTCTTCCCGAGGAGCAGCGTCGCGTGGGCACAACGATGATCGCGGACCTGATGCGGCTCCTGGCGCCGAGAGGAATGGCGTCGCCCCTGGAAGCGGAGTACTGGACGAAGTCCGCGATCGCGCTTGCGACACGGAGCGAACTCAACCTGCTCGATCGACAGCTTGTGGGTCCGGTATCACCGGTGCGCCCTTCCCGGAGGTGGCGCCTGGCTCTGCGGCGCCGTCAGCTTGTCAGAACTGTGGCAAGGCTGGAGGCGCAACTCGGAGATTTGGAGCGCACGATCGGCTTTGTGGAACTGCCCCAAGCTCGCTAGTCATCTCGCCAGTCAGCCGGCCCTTGTTGTCGGACTACCCGGGTCAGGTGGCGATGCGGACCATCAGCCACGACAGCAGTGTGGTTATAAGCCCAGCCAACGCCCCGATGCCCAGCTCTATGCCCATCACACGGATCACGCGTCTGGCGAGTACCCCCATCTCCATCCCTTTGCGGTAGAAGTACTCGATGAGGATCGCACCCGCGATGCCACCGCAGCCCAGGAGCAGTAGGCCCGCGCGGTCGATGGTGTCGACCACCCAGCCGTAAGTCAGCCGCACCATGCGCCAGGCATCTGGGTCCATGACCCCGCGTTGCAGCCCAATGGCCGTGAGCCCGCCGATGATGACGCCGCGGATCAAGAGTAGATCCGCGGCGAAGAGAACAATTGAGGCGAGCCACGCCAGGACGTAGAGGGCTGTCTCGTACCAAGTGACAGACCTATGCATTTCCATTGCCGCTGAGGACACCTCGGAGGCTCAGATCTTCTGCAAAGTGACAGCTGACCCAATGGTCTGGCGCCAGTTCCCTTAGCTGCGGTTCTTCCTGTGCACAGACATCCTTGGCGTGCCGGCACCGCGGGTGGAAGTAGCAGCCCGAAGGAGGATTCGCCGGGTTGGCGACCTCGCCCGGCAGCCGAATCGGACGTTCGCGCACGCGCGGATCGGGGATTGGGACCGCAGCCATCAACGCCTCTGTGTACGGATGCAGAGGTGAGTAGTAGAGTTCCTCTGTCTCCGCCAACTCGACCAGCTTACCGACATACATCACCGCCATGCGGTTCGTGATATGCTCCACGACGCTCAGGTCGTGCGCAATGAAGATGTAGGTCAGATCGAATTCGGACTGCAGATCCTCCAATAGATTCAGCACCTGCGCCTGGATTGAGACGTCCAGCGCCGACACGGGCTCGTCGCATATGATGAGCTTTGGGTTCAGCGCCAGGGCCCTGGCGATACCGAGCCGCTGTCGCTGTCCGCCGCTGAAGGCGTGCGGATAGCGACTCATATACTCAGGGCGCATCCCCACGACCGTCAGGAGGCCGGCTACGCGCTCGTTGAGCTCGTTTCCTGAGGCGACATGGTTGATGATAAGGGGCTCGGCAACGATCGACTTGACAGTCAGGCGTGGGTTGAGGGAAGAGAAGGGATCCTGAAAGATCATCTGGATATTGCGGCGAATCGGCGCAAGCTCCTTGCGGCTCATCTCGCCGAGGTTGACCCAGCCGGCAGAGGGGTCGTTGAAGCGCATGGTGCCCGCGGTGGGCTCCAGCAGCCGCACAATGGTCCGACCGGTGGTGGTCTTGCCGCATCCGCTCTCGCCGACCAACCCTAAGGTGTCTCCTTTGCGTAGCACGAAACTGACGCCATCGACCGCTTTGACATACCCAACGGTCTTCCGCAAGAGTCCCTTTCGGATCGGGTAGTGCGTCTTGAGATCCTTGACCTCCAGAAGCAGGTCATCCCGTGGTTGCTCAAGCGACATAGCCGTTATCTCCTTCGTAGGCATCAGAATAGAGGAAACAGCGAACCTCGTGACCCTCTCTATCGGGCAGGGCGGCCATAGCAGGCACGCCTGCATCGCAGGTTCCGGGCATGAACGAGCTGCATCGGCTGTGGAATGGACAGCCGCGGATATCAGCATAGGGATCCGGGACGACACCGCGGATGGGTTCGAGCCGCTGTTTGGTGCGACGCCCGATCCGCGGGATCGACTGGAGGAGTGCCTCCGTATAGGGATGGCGGGGATCATAGAAGATGTCGTCGACGGTCGCGGTCTCCACCACGCGGCCCAGATACATCACGGCTACGTGATCGCACATCTGCGCCACCACCCCCAGGTTGTGGGTGATGAAGACGATGGTCATCCCCATTTGCGCCTGGAGCTCGCGCATCAGCTCCAGGATCTCCGCCTCGGTGGTCACATCCAGGGCCGTGGTGGGCTCATCGGCGACCAACAGCGAGGGTGTACAGGACAGCGCCATTGCGATCATCGCTCGCTGGCGCATGCCGCCGCTAAGCTCGTGAGGATAGCGATTCACGACCGCAGCGGCGTTGGGAAGCTCCACGCGCCGCAGGATGTCGATGGCGCGGTCGCGGGCCTCGGCTTTGCTCACCTCCTGGTGAAGCAGGATCGCCTCCATGATCTGGTTGCCGACGGTATAGGAGGGGTTGAGAGAGGTCATCGGTTCCTGGAAGATCATCGCGATCTCGCTGCCGCGGATGCCACGAATGATCGGTCCGTGAGGATCCAGGTTCGTGATGTTGACCTCGTCGAAGACCTTGTAGCCGTCGCCCTGACGACGGATGCGATTCAGTAGAATCTCGCCCTTTACGATGCGTCCCGGCGGTAGGACCAGGCGCATGGCCGAGAGGGCTGTGACGCTCTTACCGCAGCCACTCTCACCGACGATGCCCAGCACTTTGCCGTACGGGATGTCCAGATTGACGCCGTTGAGGGCCTTGGCGACACCGACCACGGTGTAGAAGTACGTATGTAGATCCCTGACACGCAGGACGAGGTCGGCCTCCGGGTTGCGTGTGGGCTGCACAGGTTCCTGTTGTTCCATAACGGATTTCCTCTTCTGGCTTCAGATCGAGTAGGGATCGACGGCATCGCGCAGGCCATCACCCAGCACGCTGTACCCCAGGACGGTAATCACTACGCCGATGCCTGGGATGATGATCCATGGATGTTGTACCACGGCAGCTACCTGCTGCGCGTCGCGCAGGAGCGCGCCCCAGCTTACCATTGGCGGCAGAATGCCCAGACCGAGGAAGCTCAGCGCAGTCTCACCGAGGATCATGCCCGGGATCGACAGTGCCGCGACCACAATGATGTGGCTGGCCGCGTTGGGCAACATGTGCACAAAGATGATGCGGCGGTTCGAGGCGCCCGCGACGAGCGCCGCGCTGGTGAAGTCGGCTTGCCGATAGGACATCACCTTGGCCCGAAGCTGGCGGGCAAGCCCCGTCCAGCTGACGAGCGACAGGATGAGTGTGATGAGAAAATATCGATCCAGCATCGTAAACGTGTCGGAGATGTTGGGCAGGGCCGCCGCCAGCGCCGCCCACAGTGGGATCGTGGGGAAGGACTGGATGACCTCGATCATACGCTGCATTACGTCGTCGATCACGCCGCCGAAGTACCCGGATACTGTGCCGAGCACAGAGCCAAGGAAGATTGTCAACGCCACGCCGACCAGGCCGACCGTCATCGACACCTGGCCCCCGGTGAGGGTCCGTGCGAACATGTCGCGCCCAAGCGAGTCGGCCCCCATGAGGTAGATTCGATGGGGGGCCGGTACGCCAAATAGGTGGAAGTCCGAGGTGATCCCGAGCAGCTTATAGCTGTCACCGTGCACAGCGAAGAGGATGGGGAGCTTGGTGTTCTTGTCGACCTCGAACACCCACTTGAAGCTCTCCTGATCCAGCACGGTGGCCACGGCGTAGGTATACGGGCGCAGCCCAAGGTTGCCGTTCGGTCCGACGAAGGTGATGGGATTCGGCGGGCCGAAGATGTAGTCGAGGTTCTGCATCTGGTAGTCGTTGGGCGCCAGAAAGCCGGCAAATGCTACCAACAGGTACATAATCGCCAGCACTATCAATCCGCCCATCGCCAGCTTGTTGCGGCGAAACCGCAACCAGATCAGATGCCACTGCGACATCTCTCCGACGGTGCTGGTTGGTTCTTCCTCTGCATACGACTGCGGAACGGGAATGGCTATTGTTTCCGTCATAGGATTCGTCCTTCTCTATGAACCATGGCTACTCGAACTGGATGCGCGGATCCAGATAGGCCAGAAGCACGTCTGCGACCAAGTTGCCGGCGACCAGGAGCACTGCCTGAAACATCAGGAAGGTGACCGCCAGATACATGTCCTGCTGAAGCAGCGCGTTGATGAACAAGGGCCCGGCGGTCGGCAGGTTGAGCACGATCGAGATTACGGTCTGTCCGGAGATGATGGCCGGGAAGCTCATCCCGAATACCATCACCAGGGGGTGGAGTGCGTTGCGGACGGCGTGCTTCCAGATGACCTTCGATTCCCTGAGTCCCTTCGAGCGCGCCGTTTGAACATACTGCATGTTGAGGACATCGAGCAGGTTCCCGCGCATCACCCGACTCAACCAGGCCGTGCCGGATGCCCCGATCACGATGATGGGGATCCACAGGTGTCCCAGCAGGTCGACGAACTTCGCCCAGCTCCAAGGGAGGTCGCGAAACTTTGCGGAAAAGAGCCCTCCGACCTGCATCCCCAGGGTTCGTTGGGCGAAGACCATCAGAATCAAGGCAAGCAGGAACCCCGGCACGGAGAGCCCAATGAACTGCAGCAGCGTGATCGCATAGTCCGGAATGGTATATCGATGTGTGGCGGAGTAGACACCCACGATGATAGAGATCACCCAACTCACGATGAGGGTACTAATCGTGATCAGCAACGTATATGGGAGTCGGGCGGCTAACAGCTCCCCTACGTCACGTTCGTAGCGGAAGGAGTAGCCGAAGTCGCCCTGGACGAAGTTGGACGCCCATTTCCAGAACTTCAGATAGGTAGGGTCGTTGACGCCGTAGCGCCGCTCCAGGGCGGCGATTTGGTCTGTGGAATAGTCACCGCCGAGCGTGCGCAGCTCCCGCAACCTGAAATCCAGGTACGAGCCCGGCGGCAGTTCGATGATGAAGAAGCCCACGATGGCCACGAAGACGAGCGTGACCAATGCGTAGCCTGATCTCCGAATGATATAGTTGAGCATTACGCCTCCGATAGGTCACACATAGTGACTATAGGAGAGGGGGGAGGGGTATACCCCTCCCCCCTCGTTATTGCTCTGCCTGCTGCGTCCCTATGCGTGCTCTTCCGGGTTCACAAACGCGTATGTCTCAGGGTTCGTGATGGCGGGAGAGGGGATGATCCACGGGCAGATGAAGCCGTTCAGCGCCAGCTCATCGCGCGTCGGCACGTTCATCAGGTCGTTGCTGACGATGATGGGCAACGGCTCGTTGGCCACGGTACCGATGAAGAACGGGCCGTCATCGATGTGGATGCGGATCATATCCCACACCATGTGGTGCCGCTTGACCTCATCAGGCTCGACGATGGCTGCCTGATAGAGCTCCTGCAGCTTCCACACGGGCTCGCCGATGAGGTCGCGCTCCGACGAGGCAAAGCGCGGCGGATCGCGGTCCCAGGGGCTCGTGTCCAGCTCGGTATCCTCTTTGACGTGCCCCACGAACATCAGCCGCCGCCCCGAGAGTGGCGACCAGCGGGCGGGCTCGTTCGGTACCAACCAGCTGGGATAGAGGAGGTGGTTGGGGCCATCGCCGACGCCCCACGGGTAGCGGAAGTTGCCCTGTCCGGCCTGCCACATCGTGTCGAAGTCGCCCGGTGCCATCGGGTTGAGCACGACCTTGAGGCCGGCCTGCTCCCATCCCGGAGATACAAGCTCGAGGACCTGGATGTCGATGGCGGCCGTATCGGCCGGGTAGTCGACCCGCAACTCGTAGAGCTCGCCGTCGGGGCGCTCGCGATAGCCGTCGCCGTTGACGTCGACCATCCCGATCGAGTCCAGCATCCCCTTGGCCTTCTCGACGTCGAAGGCCTTGTAGCAGTCGCGTGCCTCCTCGTAGACGGCCTGAGCCTCTGCGCTGAACGTGAATTCGCGGCACTTGGGGCTGTGCGTGCCGGTGGTCAACTCGCCATAGCCAAAGTACTTGACCTTTTGGACCGACTCACGGTCGATACAATAGGAGATCGCCTGCTTGAAGGTGGGGTTGCGGTGCAGCTCGCGCAGGGCATCGTCGGGATTATCGTTGTTGAAGAACCAGCAGGGGCCGGTGCCGCCGCCGCAGTCCCAGAGCTCCACGTGGTAGTTCCCCGCGGCCGTGCCCTCGAGGATCGTGGCGAGGTCACTCAAGCCGATATTGTGGGCTCCGTGAGGCGAGAAGTCGATCTCGCCGTTTAGAACCGTAAGAACCTGCGTTTCCTTGTCCTGGATCGCGGTCTCCACCATCCCGTTGATGTAGGGGAGCTGATTGCCCGAGGTGTCGACGACGTAGTAATAGGGATTCCGCTCCCAGACACGCTGGAGGCCGGCCTCGAAAGACTTGCATCGCCAGGAGGCGAGCGTGGGGCAGTCGGGGTTCTCCCGGTAGAGCATCTTCTGATCGTGCTCCTCGAAGTCGGTGGCGTCGCTGTAGTCGGGATGGAACTGCTTGAGATAGTGCGCGGGAGCGATCCAGCGCGGGCCGATGGCGGAGTTGACCCACATCGCGAGGCGTCCCTCCGTCAACGGTGACGGCGCCACGTACTTGATCCTAAGCGTGGTGTCGTCGACCTTGAGGAACTCGGCCAGCGCACCGCCGGCCTGCCCGAAGTCGGGCGGCGCGTCGGAGTGCTCGACGTTGTTGACGAGGTCGTTCCACCAATAGAGAACGTCATCGACCGTGCAGGGCTCACCGTCGGACCACTTGAGCCCCTTGCGGAAGTAGACCGTCCACTCGCTGGCATCGGCGTTGGATTCCCACTCCTCGACCATACCGGGGGCGATGCCCAGGCCATCGTCAATCCACCGGAGGGGCGAATGGCCATACTGGCATTCCTCCCACCAGTTGCCGAGATTCGGGTGCATGACACGCAACGTCCCACCGTACTGCCCGATGCCGTGAATAGGGGAAAGGACGAGAGGATTCATCGGGAGTCGCTCATCGACAGTGGGCAAGTCACCGGCCTGCACCAGTGCCGCCAGCATCGGAGCCTCGTTGTACTTGGTACCGGCAGCCATCGTCGGCACAGGAGTCCCCGTAGGGGCCAGGGTCTCAATTACTGCAGGCTTGGGTGTTGCCGTAGCGGCCGCCGGCACTGCGGTCGCTGGCACTTCGGTCGGTGCGGCCATCTCGTCTGTCGTGGGGCCGCAAGCGGTGAGGACGACACTCGCTGCACCCATAGCGACACCATACAGAAACTCTCGACGACTCATCTTCCTGGTCATACGGATTTCCTCCCTGTTCTGTGGACACTACGCTGGGTGGACACAAGCAGCCGACCGCAGCTCACGCGCTGCGGAGATGCAAAGGGAACCGGTGATCATTAGCAACAATATGTGTCTCGAGTGCAGATGGAGACACGAGGTACGTGCCGGGGTAACTCTCCCTTCGAGATGTTATGATGTAATCCGGAAAAGTTAGGCAATCTAGGATAATGATATATCATCTTTCTAGCTTTGTCAACGCATGGTGCCACAACTGGCAAGTTGCATTGCTTGCGGTCGTGAGTACACTTCGGATGAGCATAGTCCTCCCGTACCGCAATTTGGCTACAACCGGGAATGCCGTGTAAGCTCTCTATGGGAAAACGACGCGTATCCCTTTCCTATCATCATCAACGTCACCCAGGAGGTGGAGAAGACTCCGATTCCGATATCCCCGCTGTCGATGGCCAGATGTACGCCGCTTGTTGCCCTTAATGCCCACATGGCATCTATGGATGGAGTCTCACCTGGTGTTCCCTAATCATGAGGAGGTCACTGTGGATGAGGTCAGGTTCGCGATCGTCGGTGTTGGCGGTATTGGGACAGCGCACGGCAAGGCGATGCTTCAGACGCCTCGGGCTCGCATCGTCGCGTTGTGCGACATTGTGCCCTCTCAGATGGACAAGTTCGAGAAGCTGCTTGACGAGCCCGTGAAGCATTACGTCGACTTCAAGGAGCTCTGTCAGGATCCGGAGGTCGACGCTATCTTTGTTGGAACGCCCAATCAGGTCCACGTGCCGGTGGCGCTAGAGGCTGTTCGCCAGGGCAAGCACGTCCTATCCACAAAGCCGCTGTCGGACTCGAAGGAGGCTGCGCGTCAGTTGGTGGAGGAAGCTGATGCCTCGGATGTCGTCAACATGATGTCACTGACGATGAGATTTAGCGATGAAGTGCAGCATCTGCGCCGGCTTCGTGACGCCGGGACCTTCGGCGATCTCTACTACGCCAAGGCACGCAGTATTCGTCGCAGTGGCATCCCCGATTGGAACCCAGGTTTCATTGAGGCGGGAGGTGGAGCCTTTCGGGATATGGGTGTGCACGTCCTCGATGCCTCCTGGTGGCTGCTCGGCATGCCCAGACCTGTCAGTGTGACCGGGGTGGGTGGCGCGAAGTTCGGGCCCCGAGGCCGGGGCTACTGGGATTTCCGGCAGCCTCCTGAGTCCTACTGGGGCCGCTTCGGTGCAGATGACTTCGCCGGCGGCTTTATTCGTTTTGACAACGGCATCGGGCTGCAAGTCGAGAGTTTCTGGGCCAGCCATCAAGCGCCCGAGGTGCAGTTGGAGTTCTTCGGTACCGAGGCCGGCGCGAAGCTCAAACCTCTGACCCTCTACCGCACGGTCGATGGCGTTCCTCACGACACTCTTATCGAGATGCCCGAGGAGCCGGATCCAATGAGGCGCGGGATTCTGCCCCACTTCATAGACTGTATCCTCGATGGGATGCCCTGCGAGGCGCCGCTGCGCCACGGCTACCAGGTGCAGGTGATGATGGAGGCGATGCTGGAGAGTGCCAGGACCGGCAAGGAGATCCGCTTCGACTAGGAGGGCGAGATGAAGACGTTTCGAGTTGGCATCATCGGCTTCGGACACATGCACGTGAACGAGGTCGCTGTCCATTATGCGGAGAACCCCCAGGTCAAGTGGGTTGCCTGTGCTGACACGGTGCCTTTCCGACCGGAGCTGAAAACCATCCCCTACACCCGCGCCTGGAACAAGCAGCACGCGATCGAGGATCTTGGTATCCCCAAGGGCTACGATGACTATCACGAGATGCTGGATAGCGAGACGTTCGACCTGATCATCGTGCAGTCTGAGAACGCACAGCACGCCGACATCGTCGAGGCCTGTGCCGCCCACGGTGTCAACTGCCAGGTGGAGAAACCGATGGCCCATACGCTTTCGGACGCGCTGCGCATGGTGCGGGCCGTTGAGGCCGCCGGGACAGAGATGTTCATCAACTGGCCCCTCACGTGGTCAACGTCGGCGAGGAAGGCCAAAGAACTGGTCGACCAGGGCGTGATCGGGCGGGTGTTGGAGGTGAAGTGGCGCGCCGGCCACACGGGCCCGCTCGGACCCGGTACGATGCACCTTGGGATGACCGAGGCAATGGCACCGCTGACAGGCCCGGAGCGCGGTGCGACTTGGTGGCACCAGGCGGATACGGGGGGCGGGGTCATGCTGGACTACTGCAGCTACGGGGCGATGGTGTCGCGTTGGTACATCGGCGAGCAGGCGGTCGCCGCGGTGGGCCTGAAGGCCAACCTCGACAGCCAGTGGGGCACTGCCGATGACAACGCGGCCATGCTCGTCCGCTTCCCCGGCGCGATGGCGGTCCTCGAAGGGACCTGGACCACGTGGGATCACGGTATTCCAACCGGGCCGATCCTCTACGGCACGACCGGCACGCTGGTGGCGGAGAGAAGTGAGGACAAGGAGATCGTCCGTGTGGAGCGCGGGCGCGGACAGACGGAGATCTACACGCCGGATCCGCTCCCGGCGGGCCGCGAGGATGTGGCTGCGGAGATAGTGCGCCATCTGGAGACCGGCGAACCCGTGCACGAGACGCTGGAGATGATGTTTAACGTTGAGGCTATGGCCATCCTTGATGCGGGCGTTCGCTCGGCTGCGACCGGAAAGCTGGAGATGGTCGACAATGCGACGTGGCGCATCGGGTAAACACAGCAATCCCTAAGAAGGGATACGGGATGAGGCGAGGAGAATAGGTTGATGAATCGGACCCCCTATCCCCTATTGACCTGTCCCCTATCCCTGCCTTGCCATAGGAGGTCAAGTGATGAGTAGGACGTATCGACTCGGCGTACTTGGTGTCTCTCACATGCACGTCAACGGCTTGATCGACGCTTTCGACGCCCTCCCCAACGTCGAGTGGGTCGCCTGTGCCGACACGGTGCCGGTTGTACCAACGACGACGCAGAAGCCTGCAAGCCGTCCTTCCAGCATCCGAAGGGCTCAGGAGCGGACGGGGATCCCCAAGGTCTACGAGGACTACCGCGAGATGCTCGACGCGGAGACCTTCGACATCATTATCTTCTGCCCTGAGAACGCGCGGCACGGTGAGGTCGTGGAAGCGATGGCTGCGAAGGGTATCCACATGGTCACGGAGAAGCCGATGTCAGCCAGCTTGTCCGATGCGTTGCGAATGGCCAGGGCGGTGAGAGCCAACGACGTGGAACTCATGGTCAACTGGCCAACCACGTGGGCTCCCGGCGTACGCAAGATGAAGGAGCTGATCGACGATGGAGCGATTGGCGACCTCTGGGAGGTCAAGTGGCGCAACGGATCGTCGATGGGGCCGCTGTCGTACTCCACAGGCGAGGATGCCTGGTCGGATACGGAGAAAGGCGCCGAGTGGTGGCATCACTCTGCGGTGGGCGGAGGCGCGCTCCTTGACTACTGCTCCTATGGTGCGTGCCTCTCGCGTTGGTTCATCGGCGAGCCCGCGGTCGCGGCGGTCGCTATGAAGGCGAACGTTGCCAGCCACTACGGGAATGCCGAGGACAACGCGATCATCACCGTCCGGTTCCCCCAGTCCATCGCTATCCTTGAGGGGACCTGGACTACGTGGAGCCCCGGCGGGCAGGCAGGCATCATCGCCTACGGTACACAGGGAACGATGACGACGGATCGTCGGGGCGTCAGTCTCTACACGACTCACAACTACCACGACGCCGAGCCCGATCTCGTGGTAGATGCAGATCCGCTGCCTGAGGGACGGGCAACGCTTGCCGAGGAGTTCATCCATCACCTGGAAACAGGTGAGCCTCTGCACCCCACGCTACAACTCGACTTCAACCTGCAGGCGATGGCGATCCTCGATGCGGGTATCCGCTCCGCCGCGAGCGGCAAGATGGAGACGGTCAACAACGCCACGTGGTGCATTGGGTAACCAAGAGGAATAAGTAACAAGGGATACGGGATATGGAATAGGGGATAGGGAGTGGATACCCCAGTATCCCCCTGTCCCCTATTGACCTATCACCTGTCCCTCCCACAGGAGGGTCCTGATGAGCAAGACATATCGACTTGGCGTGCTCGGGATTGCCCACGGGCACGTGAATGGCATCGTTGACGCGTTCGCCGCACTCCCCAATGTGGAGTGGGTCGCCTGTGCGGACATCCCGCCCACCATGCCGCCGATCCGGCAGCGGTCCGGACGCGCTGCCGGGCTTCGCAGGGTGCAGGAGAGAGCACACATCTCGAAGATCTACGACGATTACCACGAGATGCTCGACAAGGAGGCCTTTGACATCCTCATCTTTTGCCCTGAGAACGCGCGCCACGGCGAGGTTGCCGAGGCTATTGCGGCTAAGGGTATCCATATGGTCACAGAGAAACCGATGGCGTCCAGCCTGTCCGATGCGCTGCGAATGGTCCGCGCGGTCAAGGCCAACAACGTTGAGCTGATGGTCAACTGGCCGACCACCTGGGATCCGGCCATCCGCAAGGCGAAGGCGTGGATCGATGAGGGTATGATCGGTTCGCTCTGGGAGTTCAAGTGGCGCAATGGTGCATCGATGGGACCCCTCTCTTATGAGGTAGGCCCGAACACTTGGACGGACATCGAGAAGAGCGCGGAGTGGTGGCACCGTAAGGCCGATGGTGGTGGCGCCCTTCTCGACTACTGCTGTTACGGCGCGTGCCTGGCCCGCTGGTTTATGGGGGAGCCCGCTGCTTCGGCGACCGCTGTCAGCGCCAACATAAACAGCCATTACGGCGACGCTGAGGACAACGCGATCATTACTGTACGGTTCCCGCAGTCGCTGGCCATTCTCGAGGCCACGTGGACCACGTGGAATGAGGGTGTGCCCTATGGGCCAATCGCCTACGGTACCCAGGGCACGATCGTCGTAGATCATAAGGTCGCAAAGCTCTACACCACGCGAAGCTATGAGTCCACGGAGCCTGACCTGGTCAGCGAAGGTGATTCGTTGCCCGAGGGGCAGGCGACGCCGGCAGAGGCGTTCATCCATCACCTCGAGACGGGGGAGCCTCTCCATCCGACGCTGCAGTTGGAGCATAACGTCCAGGCGATGGCGATCCTCGATGCGGGCATCCGCTCTAGCGCCACTGGCAAGATGGAGCTGGTGGACAACGCTACGTGGTGCATTGGATAATTGAGTGTGTGGTGATAGAGGACAAGGGATAGGGCAATGGATGAGGTTCGAGCTGCTGTCGTAGGGTTGGGGATCGGTCGGGCGAACGGACGCTCGCTGCAGAAGAATCCGCGCTGTCGCGTCACCGCCATCTGCGACATCATCGAGTGGAAGATGGACGACTACGCGGACGAGCTGCCGGAACCCGTCAAGAAGTACGTGGACTACCGGGAGCTTTGTGAGGATCCCGACATCGATGCTGTGATGGTCGCAACGCCAAATCAGGTCCACGTTCCCGTCGCACTGGAGGCTGTCAAGCACGGAAAACACGTGCTGGTCACCAAGCCGCTGTCCCATTCGGAGGCGTCGGCCCGCGAGTTGGTGGAGGCGGCGCAGGCCGCGGGCGTGGTCGACATGATGTCGCTGGGCATCCGCTTTAGCACGCCGACGATGTACCTCAAAGGGCTGCTGGACCGGGGGGAATTCGGTGACCTCTACTATGCGCGGGCTCGCAGCGTGCGTCGCAGCGGCATCCCGGATTGGAATCCGGCCTTTATCGAACCCGGCGGTGGCGCCTTTCGAGATATGGGCGTTCACGTGCTCGACCTCGCCTGGTGGCTGCTGGGAAAGCCGAAGCCTGTCAGTGTGATGGGAGTAGGTGGGGCCAAGTTCGGTCCCCACGGGGAGGGCTACTGGGACTTCAGGGTCCCGTCGACTGACTATTCTGATCTGTTCGGCGTGGATGACTATGCGGGGGGCTTCATTCGCTTTGAGGGTGACGTCGGTCTGCAGATCGAGAGCTTCTGGGCGTGCCATCAGCATCCGCCGGTGGAGACGCAGGTGGAGCTCTTTGGCACCGAGGCCGGCGCTCGCCTGCGCCCGCTGACGATCTACCGCACGGTTGATGGCGTGCCGCAGGATACGGAGGTGACGTTCCCCACGATGTCGCAAGGATTCGACATGGTGGCGGACCACTTCGTCGAGTGTATCCTTGACGGCGTGGTATGCGAGGCGCCGCTGCGCAACGGCTTGATCGTTCAGCAGATGATGGAGGGATTGCTACGGAGTGCGCAGACGGGCCGGGAGGTCCGGTGGGATTAGCCGTCCGGGCGATTCGGGGGCAGGGGAAGTGACAGACAATGAGCAAATCCGACTACCCGATGACGCGTGGGGTGAGGGTGCTTCTCGGTAAGAAGATCCCGTTCGTGCCGCACCCCTATCCCTTCGAGCTTCACGGGGGCACGCACCACGCGGCAGCATCTCTTGACGTCGATGAGCACGCCGTCATCAAGACGCTGGTGATGGAGCCGGACGTCGGGAAGCCGTTCCTGGTCCTGATGCACGGGGACCGCGAGGTCTCCACGAAGAACCTGGCACGCGCCTTGGGCACTAAGTCGGTCGCGCCGTGTGACATGGAGACGGCCGAGCGCGTTACCGGCTACCAGGTGGGCGGCATCAGCCCCTTCGGCACGCGCCAGCCGCTGCCGGTCTACGTCGATACCGGCGTGATGGCCCTGCCGCGGATCTACATCAACGGCGGAAAGCGCGGGTTCCTGGTCGAGATCGACCCGGCGGATCTGCGCAAGGCGTTTCCGATCCGCGAAGTCGATGTGGCGATCTCGCCTTAGGGGGTCAGCAGATCTGTTGTACCTAACCACAGAACATGGAAAGGAGCGCTGAATGCTGGAGCTGCCTACGACGATTTTGGGGCGTACGGGCTTGCAGGTCACCCGTCTTGGCATCGGCGGCGCCTATTGTGCGACGCCTGAAGGCTATCGTGCGGCGCTGGATCTCGGCGTCACGTACCTGGACACTGCTCGGATCTACCGGGATGGTGATGATGAACGCGTGGTCGGTGAGGCGATCTCCGGTCGTCGGCACGAGATCGTGCTAGCCTCAAAGAGCGACAAGCGCGATGCGCGGGGTGCCAGAGGGGATCTGGAGACGTCGCTCCGCCTGCTCGGGACGGACTACCTGGATGTCTGGCAGATCCATTACCTGAACACGGCGGAGGAGCGCGAGAAGGCCCTGGGTCCCGGTGGTGCTTACGAAGCTGCTGTCAAAGCTCGCGAGCAGGGCCTCGTGCGCTTCATCGGTGTCACGGGCCACGTCTGGCCTGAAGTCGCCAAGGCGGTGGCGACCGGGCTGTTCGACACCGTCCTCTGCTGGTACAACTGCGCCAAGCCCGAGCCGGAGACAACCGTCTTCCCGGAAGCCGCCGCCCACGGGACGGGTGTGGTCATCATGAACGCGACGAGCACCGATAAGCTTCTGGAGGCGGACGATGTGCCGCCGCTTCCCGGGTTCTACCGCTACGTTCTCGCCCATCCCACGGTGAACGTCGTCCTGCGTGGGCTGCGCGAAGTGGCGCCCTTCCAACAGGTCGCCGAGGCACTGGCCGAGCGGGCTACGCTCGCGCCCGGCGAGAAAGAGCGATATGAGGCCTACGGCGCACGCATGCGGGCCGCAGGCAAGTTGGGGTAAGCAGCCGATTCAGGACTGAGCAGGGCGGCATTTGACGTTGGTCTGGGGAGCGTCCGAGAACACAAACCTCGCGGCACTGGCTGCAGGTTGAGATTGAAGATCCTGAGCAGCCCCCGGTGTTTCCGGGGGCTGCGTGCATGGTGTGCAGCCGGCAGAAGGGCCGGACGTGGTGACCCTGAGCCGTGGTCTAGGGGGTCGGGGTAGGGGTCGCGACCGCTGCCGGCAGGAACGACCAGACGGTCATAATGCCGACGCCCCTCATGTAGACCCATCCGTCGTACGCCGCCGGCTGGTAGGCGAAGTTGCCCTCCGGTGCCACCATCGGGATCATCGGCACGACGTTGGAGAACGTCATTTGGACGTTGTCGCTGGCCACATCCAGCGCTGATGGATCGACCGTCAAGGCGTATTGGGCCATCTCGCTCTGCAGTTGGGCATCGACCAACCCTGAGAGATTGGCCCACCCGAGGGTTGCGGGATCCGCGATCATGTACTGCAAGAACCCACGCTGGAGCTGGGTCTCGCGGGACCAACGCCAGATCGCGATGTCGTAGTTCGGGTTGGCCACGGCGACGTGATTTGGCCAGATGGCGCTGGTTTCGGTGGTCAAGTCCTGGCAATCCTGGTGCGCCCCGAGCCCGACGTCCTTGAGCCAGCCCACGATCAGCGCAGTCGCCTGGACCTCGAACGGGTCGCCGGAATCGCAGAGGATCGCATAATCGGTTGGCACCCCGTCCCACTCGCGAATGCCGTCGCCGTTGCTGTCCGTCACGCCCACAAACTGAAGGAGCGCCTGAGCAGCGATCGGATCATAATCGTACGGGACATCGATGGCCCATGGCAGCTCCGGATCGTAGTAGCTGGAGGGGAGCGCCGTGCCGTGGCCCTGCAGGACGGTATCGACAAGCGTCTGGGAATCGATGGCCAATAGGATGGCCTCCCGCATCTTGGTTTGGTCGAAGGGGGGACGCGAGCCATTGGTGTAGAGTACGTAGTTGGTGAAGTCCGAACCCGTAGATAGTTGGACGCCCGTCGTGCCTGTCAGGCCGGCGACTTGATCGGGCGTGGCTGAGGAGAGCATCGCGCCTACCTGCCGCGAGCCAAGTTGTTCGACCTGTTGTGCCGGATCCGTCACGACCTTGGCGACGATGCCGGGAACTTGCGGCTGGCCGCGAAAGTAGTCCGGGTTGGCCTCAAATGCGTAGGATTGGTCTGCGACGACCTTGGTGAGTTTGTAGGCACCGGTCCCGATAGTGCCCTGGAAATCGATCGGCTCACCGCTCACTGCTTGCTGATCCCCCCAGAGGTGCTGGGGCATAATGTAATAGTGGGCCAGTACGTCGTTCATGAAGAAGGCGTAAGGCTGCGATAGGGTAATGATGAGCGCGAAATCGCCGCGGGCCTCCATGCTGTCGATGACCGAGAGATTCCTCGCCTGCCCGGAGTCTTTGAGAAACTGGTAACTGAAAATGACGTCCTGCGCTGTGAAGGGTTGGCCGTCATGCCATCTGACATCGTTGCGCAGCGCGATCTGCCAGGTGAGTCCATCGGTGCTCAGGGCGGCGTTCGTCGCGAGCGATGGAACCGGGTTCAAGGCAGGGTCGAGGGTGTACAGGGAGTCGTAGACCCACCCAAGCATCCAGTAACCTGTGTCGGTGTTATAGTTCACCGGTGTGAGCAGCCCTTCATCGCTGCCGATGATCACGGTAAGGGGACCTGACTGTACTGGGGCTCCGCAGGCCGAGAGGATCAGACTGGCCGTGAAAAACACGGCGACAAGTATCAAGGTGCGGCGTTTCATTTGAACTCCTCCACTCATCATTGATGCCTCAGCTCGAGAGGCTATGGGGCCACATTCTACCACAGAAGACGGCTCTGCAGTCAGTACCGCTAAGTGGTGCGCTCCAGGCTAGGCCACAGTACTGGGATTTGTACAATATATATCATATAATTATTGACAAAACCTGTGCATTGTCGTATAATGAAACTATACGATGGGTCAGTCGGACCCAGAACTGCGATGCTTAAGGAGAGAGTCATGGCTAAGAGAACTGTGTGGCCCTGGATAAACTTGGCGGTTACGATCGCTACGATCGCGATTAACGTTCTTGCCGAAGCCCTACCAATCAACGGTCTGAGCACCGGCGTGATCTCCGACAGTTACCCGATCTACTTTGTGCCGGCGGGTTACGTCTTCTCGATCTGGGGCGTCATTTATCTGGCCCTGATCGCGTTCTCGATCTACCAGGTGCTACCCTCGCAGAGAGCAAATGTACATATCCAGCGCATTGGCGTTTTGTACACGCTCACGGGGGCGGCCAACGTTGCATGGATCTTCCTGTGGCACTATGAGCGCTTCCTGGTGACGGTGCCTGTGATCCTGGTGCTCCTGGGTTCCCTTATCGCGATCTTTCTCAAGCTCTGGTCAGGCAGGACGTCGCTCACGACGGCCGATCGATGGGCCATTTACGTTCCCTTCAGCATCTATCTTGGCTGGGCCAGCGTCGCCACGGTGGCGAACGTCAGCCAGTTGCTGTACTATCTCAACTGGGGGGGCTGGGGGATCAGCCCTGTCGTCTGGGCGGTCGTGATGTTGGTCGTGGCTGCAGCCATTGCGGTGGTGATGAGCCTGCGCCACGCCAACGTCTCGTTTGCAGCAGTCTTTGTGTGGGCGTACATCGGCATCGCGGTCAAGCAGAGCGGGACGCCCACAGTGTCGATTACTGCGGCGGTTCTGGCGGGCGTGATCCTGGTCGCGCTGATCGTGAGTCTGCCGCGTCGGCGGCGCCTTTGGGCGGCAACCTAGCTGACAACGGATCGAATCGGGAGCGCTCGCGGCCACTACGGTTGCGGGCGCTTCCGTTTTGTATGGACTCGGGATTGCCCTATACTCTGGATGCATTGAGCCACTGTTTTTTACAGACACCACCATAGGGGCCGTAGGATGATGGGTCCGTTGCTCGATACCAAGACGGTGGTGCCCCGTGTGCGTGACGCGATGGTGGACCGCTCGCGCCTGGTGACCCAGGTGGAGACGGGACTCCGGCAATGTCTCGTACTGGTCTCCGCGCCGGCTGGGTTCGGCAAGACAACGCTGCTAAGCGACTGGGCCGCGAATACCGCCCTGCCTGTGGCCTGGCTGACCCTCGACGAAGATGATGTCGATCCGGTTCGCTTCCTGTCGTATCTCACTGCTGCACTTCACCGAATCGGTGTCGCCCGGTGCATCGACACCGACCTGTCATCTGACCTGATGCCGGTTAGCCGGGTAGAACGGGCCACAATCGCCCTGATCAACGCCGTGGCACGCCACGCTTCAGAGGTTGCCCTCGTGCTCGACGACTACCATGCGGTGACATCTCCCGAGATCCATACTCTGGTCGCCTACCTTCTGGAGCATCTCCCGACCAATCTTCACCTAATCATCGCGACGCGTGCCGATCCGCCTCTGCCGCTGGCACGGCTTCGTGGCCGGGGACACCTGGTGGAGCTTCGGGCTACAGATCTGCGGTTCACGCCGGCGGAGGCCGGGGCGTTTCTCTCCCGGACGATGCAGATTGTCCTGAGTCCTGTGGACGCGGCACGGCTGACCGAGCGCACCGAGGGATGGCCCGCAGGCCTGCAGATGGCGGCTGTCTCCCTGGCGGGCAGGCGGGATCTGTCGGCCTACGTGGATGCCTTTGCAGGCAGCCACCGCTACATCATGGACTATCTGATTGAGGAGGTATGGGAGCGCCAGCCTGCGGACATCCAGCGGTTCCTGTTGCAGACGTCGATCCTGGATCAGTTGACCGCGCCGCTCTGCGCTGCGGTTGTCCCCGAGGGTGGGGATGCACAGGCCATCTTGGTAACGTTGGAGCGGTCGAACCTCTTCATCGTGTCTCTGGACGAGCGACGTGAGTGGTTCCGATATCACCGGCTCTTCGCCGATCTGCTGCGCCAGCGACTGCGCAGGCTCCATCCGGAAAAGGTTGCTCAACTCCATCGTCGCGCGGCCGAGTGGTATCGGGCTCGGGGGATGGCGGCTGAAGCTATCGGCCACGCGCTGGTCGCCGAACGATTTGGTTGGGCCGCGGACGTCATTGTCGAGGTCGCCGAACTCACCTTGCAGCGCGGCGAGATCAAGACGTTCCTGGGATGGGTGGAGGCCCTGCCGGAGGCCGAGCTCGCCGCCCGAC
The DNA here is from genome assembly GCA_963775195.1 of uncultured Chloroflexia bacterium. Taxonomy (GTDB): domain Bacteria; phylum Chloroflexota; class Anaerolineae; order B4-G1; family SLSP01; genus PWVB01. The sequence continues at coordinate 239,612 of CAVZIC010000005.1, read as the reverse complement.
CTTCCCTCCATGCTTACTATGCCTGGGCTCTATTCTGGGACGGACGCTCCGTGGATGAGATTGAGCCTTGGCTTGTGCGGCTGGAGCCCTCCGATGTTGAGGCATCCGGCCGGGTGGAGGCCCTGCGGGCCCTGCTGGCGCTCTACCGTGGTGCGATGGCGGAGGTGTCTCGTCTGGCACAAATCGCGCTCTCGCGCTTGGCGTCGGATGATGGGTTGTTCCGCGGTATCGCCTCGATGCTGGACACCTTCGTGTTGTGGGATGGTGGGGATCTTGCGTCGGGCGAGACGTTCCTGACCGAGCTTGCCGGGCAAAGTGCCGATCAGGGCAACACCATGGCCGCTGCGATTACGCTCTCGCTCCTGGGAGAGCAGCACTTGCGCGGAGCACGGCTAGACGAAGCGCAGGATGTCTTCCGCAGGGCGGTCGCGCTGGCTGAAGATGGACGTGGCGGGCTCCTCCCTGCAGCGGGTCAGCCGCTGATGGGGCTGGGTGCTGTGGCCCTGCTGCGCAACGAGATTGGCGCCGCTCGCGATTATCTGCTCAGGGGAATTGACGTCGCTCGTCCAGCCGGCGAGCTGGTGATTCTGGATGGGCTGGTGCACCTCGCGCGCACCCACGAAGCGTTAGGTGACCCGGCAGGCGCGCAGGCAGCACTTGAGGAGGCAATGCGTATCGCGGTCCGGTCCGATGCGACCGACATTGATGATCGTATGGTTGAGCTGGCTCAGGCGAGGTTCCACGTCAGACACGGAAATCGCGGTGCAGTCTATCGGTGGGCCGAGACGTACGGGCTCCTGACGCCGGAACCCGGCCGAGCCACTGAGGACATTGGTGGCCGGATGCGCAAGTACGAGCTGGTCGTCCTGGCGCGGCTACATCTTGCGGAAGGCCGTTATGCGGCAGCCCTTGAGGCACTTGAAGAGGCACAGACGCTGCTGGAGGCACGCGGGCGGACGGTCGCACTCATAGAACTCCTGGTCCTGAAGGCTTCCGTCCACGAGATGCTGGGCGGACTCGCGGAGGCCGAAGATGCCCTTGAGCGGGCTCTGCGTCTGGCCGAGCCGAGTGGCTGCTTACGCATCTTCGTCGAGGCCGGTGACGAGATCGCCCCGTTGTTACGTAGCCTCGTGGCGCGAGGCGTCACGCCGGCCCTGGTGGCGCGCATCCTGGGAGCTCTGGCCGGCGAGCGGTCGCCGGCGGGTGCAATGCCCTCACCGGCAGTTCCCGGCGCCCTGTCCGTGCCGATGCCTTCGGGACGACGCGCAACGCCCGCCGATCTTGTCGAGCCACTCACCGAGCGCGAGACGGAGGTGCTCCCATTGCTGGCGACGCATCTCACGAGCACCGAGATCGCTGAGCACCTCTATGTTGCCACGAGTACGGCCCGAACCCACATCAAGAGTATCTACGGCAAACTCGGCGTCCACAGTCGAGACGATGCCGTGCTGCGCGCGCGGGAATTAGGCCTGCTCAAGGTATAGGGTCAGAGTCCAACCACCCTCCTCTCACCCACCCGACACGTCCCGTATCCCCCAGCTTGGGGGATGCGATCTCCTCCAGATCCTCGCTATGCTCAAGGCATCGATGGTCATCAGACGGCCGGACGTCATGACCGCGATCCGCCAAATGGGAGGCCGAAACCGATGAATGATGATCGAGAGATCGTCTACCAGATCTGCATTGAGGGTCTGCTTGATTCTGAATGGTCAGCTTGGTTTGGCGGCCTGATCGTTGCCCAGTCGGCCTCCGATCCTGTGATGACGACACTCACCGGTGTCTTGGACCAGTCAGCCCTGCGAGGGGTTCTGACTCGGCTATGGGATCTGAATCTGACGCTGATCAGCGTTCTGCCTTGCCGCGATGACGGACTCAGCTTGGAAGTAGGAGGTGGAGATGCGTGACTACGTGCTTTCGTTGGCGAGTCTCGAGGCGGATCTGAATGCTGTAGGGGGTAAGGGCGCAGCGCTGGCCCGCATGGCGGCAGCAGGCTTACCGGTGCCCGAAGGTTTCTATCTGACGACGGCGGCATACAGGACCTTCGTCGCCGCCAATCACCTGGAAGCGACGATCCAGGCTGCCCTCGACGCGGTCAACGTCGACCAGCCCAGCACTCTGGATCGGGCCTCCGAGCAGATCCGGCGCGACTTTGCATCGGCAGTGATTCCGACCGAAATCGCCGGGGCCGTGGCCCAAGCCTACGCTGCTCTGGAAGGTTCCGCGCCCGTGGTAGCGGTTCGCTCCTCAGCCACGGCCGAGGACCTTCCGGATCTCTCCTTCGCGGGACAACAGGAAACCTATCTCAACATCACCGGGATCGAGGATGTGTTGGCATCCGTCCGTCTGTGTTGGGCCTCGCTCTGGACGGCCCGTGCCATCGGGTACCGTTTGCGGCACGCAATCCCGTCGGAGGGGCTGAGTCTTGCTGTAGTCGTCCAGCGGCTCGTGCCTGCGGACGTGGCGGGCATTCTGTTCACCGCCAACCCGTTGAACGGCCGGCGTGATCAGATGCTGGTGAATGCGGCGTGGGGCCTGGGCGAAGCGGTCGTGGGGGGTGCGGTAACGCCGGACACCTACGCTGTGGATCGACAGACAGTCGCGGTTGTCGAGCGGAGGGTGGCGGACAAGGCGACCATGACCGTGCGCGTGAAGGGCGGGACGGAGGACCTGCCGGTCCCTACTGATCTGCGTCAAGCAGCCTGCCTCAGCGATGACCAACTGGCTAGGTTAGTGGATCTTGGCGAGCAGGTGGAGCGCCTATACGGCTCACCACGCGACATCGAGTGGGCGCTCGCCGATGGACGCTTCTGGCTGGTACAGGCGCGCCCCATCACGGCGCTGCCCGAAGCGGAAGCCGCGCCTCCCACAACGTGGCCCTTGCCCGATCCCAAAGGGCACTATATGCGCACCAGCATCATTGACCTGATGCCGGATCCCCTCAGGCCGCTGTACGCAACGCTGGGACTCCGATCGATCAACGAGGCGATGCGGGGGCTCGTCGTCGATGTCTTCAAGGGTCCCCCTGACACACTCCCCGAGCAGACCATGCTGACGATCAACGACTATGCGTACATGGCCGTCAACTTCACGCCGAAACAGCTATGGCTTATGCTGATCCATATGGTTCCGAGCTTCCCGAGGATGCTGAAGACGGGGGTTCCCTACTGGCAGGAGCAGATCCGTCCCGAGTACATCGAGGCTACACGACGATGGCGCGACCGGTCGCTTGAGGAGCTCTCGGCCACTGACCTGCTGCGTGGGGTGCAGGAGATGGCAATCGTCGCGGCCCGGCACGTCGGTTCCCTCATGGCCAGCACGATGGGACCGTCGGCAGGGAGCGAGGGCCTGTTCACGGCTGTTTATCAGCGCCTGATCAGGCGAGACGACGACCCTCAAGCGCCCACGTACCTGATGGGCTTCGACAGCATCCCGCTCAGGGCAGAGAAGGCGCTCTACGATCTGGCGCAGTGGGTCAAGGGTGATGACCCCCTCACATCCTATCTCGATGCTACTCCATCGACACAGATCGTGTCGGACCTCCAGGATGCGTCCACACCAGCGGGGTTGCTGCAAGCGGTCTGGGACGAGTGGCGGCAACGATTCGAGGCATACCTGAACGCATATGGCTACACCATCTACTCTCTCGACTTCACCAGTGCCCTGCCGATGGACGACCCTGCCCCTATGTTGGAGACTTTGCGGCTCTTCATAGCCGGCCGGCTCAGGGGGCCGTACGAACGTCAACAGGCCCTGGCCGACCGGCGAGAGGAGGCCCTGGCGGCCGTTCGCGGCCGCACGAGAGGGTTGAAACGCTGGGCGTTCGAGAAGTCGCTTGCGTGGGCGCAGAAGCTCGCGCCGCTACGTGAGGATGGCATCGCGGAGATCGGGCTGGGCTACCCCGTGTTACGCAAGCTACTCCGGGAACTTGGGGCCCGGCTCGCAGCGGCGGGCGCCATCGTCGAACCTGAGGATGTCTTCTGGCTGGAGGAATCCGAGCTTTGCGCCGCCGTGGCGGCACTCGAGAAGGGCACGGAGATGGGCGGCCTCGCGGATGGCGTTGCAGCGAGGAAGGCATTCTGGCGGGCTGCAGCGCGGGTCACACCGCCGCCGCAGTTGCCTCCCAAGGGGAAGCTGATGGGCGTGAGCACCGATCTCTTCCTGGCGGCGACCGCCGACTCGCAGACGGGCGACGCCATCAAGGGGGTCGGTGCGAGCCCCGGGCGCGTCACGGCCAGGGCCAGTGTGCTGCACGGCCCGGAGGACTTCGACAGCATGCAGCCGGGCGATATCCTGGTCGCGGATATCACCACACCGGCGTGGACCCCGCTCTTCGCGATGGCGTCCGGCGTCGTGACCAACGTTGGTGGACCTCTGAGCCATGGGTCGATCGTTGCCCGTGAGTATGGCATTCCAGCCGTGCTGGGGACCGGGGTCGCTACGGAGAGAATCCACACAGGACAGATCATCACGGTAGATGGGAGCGCTGGCCTGGTAACGCTGGGTAACAGCGACGGGAGGCCATCCGGCCTCTAGTCGCAGCCGCCATTGGGACCCCTTCGGGGACGCTGTAGTCGTGGAGCCGTGCCTGGTAGATGCGGGAGATAAGCAATGGACGTTGCCGGTCGTCGCACTCTGGCAGTTCTCTCCTTCGCCCTCGTCGTCGTGATGCTGGGCTACGGGATTGTCGTGCCGATCTTTCCTTTCTATATAGAGGCCCTCGGTGGGAGTGGGGCCGATCTGGGCCTGCTCGTGGGTCTCTCCGCGCTAATGGAACTGATCTGCGCGCCCGTCTGGGGAGGGCTCTCCGACCGCCTCGGGCGCAAGCGGGTGTTGTCCGTCGGCATCTTTGGGTATGGCCTGTCCCTGTTGTTGATGGGCCTGGCCGATCGGATGTGGACGCTGATCGGCGCGCGGGCGCTCTCTGGCGTGCTGACGGCGGCGACGATGCCCACCGCGATGGCCTACGTGAGTGACAGTACCGATGAGGCTGCCCGAGGAGGTGGCATCGGCATCCTGGGCTCGGCGTCGGGCCTGGGCATCATCCTGGGGCCGGGCGTTGGGGGATGGCTGGGGGTCGCCTCGCTGTCGCTCCCGTTCTTTGTTGGCGCAGGGCTCTCCTTCGTGGCGTTGTTCCTGACGCTCTTGCTGCTGCCTGAGGCAGATCGACCGGGCGCACAGGCGACCCGAAGTGGAACTGGTCGTTCCCTCGGCCTTCTTCGATGGTTTGGGCACGTTCTCTCAGGCGCAGCCGCCTTTCCGCTGTTCCTGCTCTTCCTCGTCAGTGTGGGGTTGGCCAACTTCGAGGCGGTCTTCGGGCTCTACGCGGCGCAGAAGTTTGGGTATGGTCCGGGACGCGTGGGGACGATCCTGGTGGTCATCGGCGCGGTCAGCACCGTGGGAAAGGGACTCCTCACCGGGCCGCTGACCAAGCGGTGGGGGGAGGCCGCAACGATCAAGGCATCTACGATTGCCGGCGCCGTTGGGTATCTGATTCTGCTGGCTGCCTATGACTACCCCACCGTGCTCCTCGCGACAGGGCTCTTCATTCTCTCCAAGACGGTCCTGCGCCCTGCGCTGCTCTCGCTGATCTCAAAGCGGACGGTGCAAGCGCAGGGCGTCATGATGGGGCTCGGCAACACCGCGATGAGCCTTGGGCGCGTGATCGGCCCAATCTGGGCCGGATTTGCCTTTGATCTCAACCTTAGCTATCCTTACCTGAGTGGTGCGGCAGTTCTGGTGTTGAGCTTCCTGGCGAGCATCATCGGCCTTAGGGTGAAATCAGCAGAGCTATTCGGGAAAGGATTTTGACCTCGTTCCCGGCGGATCACAGATCCGCCTGGAACTGATGCCTTGGGAACCTGTTACCCAAGAGCTGCCATGCAACTGCGTTAGGCCTGAGGACCGCCGGCATTGAGTGCTGGGAGCGATGCGAGAAGCCTCGTAGGCTTGAGGCATCGAAAGCTCGCCCTCCGCAATGCATTCAAAGGAGGATGGGTGAGGAAGAACGTCATTATCATCATGAACGACAGTCTGCGGCGCGACCACGTCGCCTGCTACGGTGTGCCGGCGCCCTGGGTGCGACCGGGCCATGAAACCGAACCTTTCATTCGCACGCCCCACCTGGATCGATTCGCCGCGGATTCGATGCTCTTCGATCGATACTACATCGCCTCGTATCCCACGGTACCTAATCGCACGGACCTCTACACGGGCCGGTATGGCTTCTGCTACCGAGGCTGGCAGCCGTTGGAGCCCACGGATGTCATCCTACCGGAGATAGTCAAACGCCACGGGTATACCACTGCCATCGTCTTCGACACACCACCCCTCGCTCATAATGACTACAACTTCACCCGTGGGTTCGATGCCTGGCACTGGGAGAGGGGACAGATGGGTGATCGCTACATCACCGATCCCAACGTGCCCACCCCGATCCCTGCAGACAAGCACAAGGTGCGCAATCTCAACGGTACCCGTGGATACCTGCGCAATCAACGAGACCGCCTTACTGAGAAGGATTATGTGGGACCGCGCACGCTGATCAGGGCTGCGGAATGGTTGGAACGCAACTACATGCTGGATGGCTTCCTGTTGTGGGTTGATACCTGGGATCCCCACGAACCCTTCGATCCACCGTCACATTACCTCGAAATGTACGACCGTCCGGGCTATGATGGTCAGCACATCATCTTTCCTCAGTATGGTCGTGTCGACTATATGACGCCGGACGAGCTGAACCACGTGCGGGCGCTGTATGCCGGTGAGGTCAGCATGTGTGACACATGGGTCGGCTACTTTCTGGATACAGCCGAGCGACTGGGGCTCTTTGAGAACACGCTCATCCTCTATATGACCGATCATGGACACCTATTTGGCGATCACGGGCTGGAGGGGAAGCCTGGCGGGCAACTAGGCACGATCTTTGAGCCCACGGCGCGCGTGCCGCTCATCGTCCGCCATCCCGAAGGACTCGGCGCCGGAACGCGCATCCAGCCCGTCGTTCAGCCACCGGATATCCTGCCTACGGTTTTGGACTTCCTGGAGGTGCCTATCCCGGATGCCGTGCAGGCCAAATCTGTGTGGCCGGTGGTTCGGGGAGAGGTCGATTACCTTCACAACTACGCGTTCTCGGGGCGCTACCCGCTGGGCACGATGTACAGCTATACCGCGGCCTCATTCGATGGCTGGGCGGGCCCGGATCGCATCGCCAGCGCGCTAACGGTCACGGACGAGCGGTGGTCCTACATCTGTTCGCCGGAGACGTGGCCCTCTCACCTGTTCGATTTGAGCGAAGATCCCGACCAACTCAATGATGTCATCGAGGCCCATCCGGAGGTCGCCGAGCGCATGCACGCGGCCTTGCTGACCTTCCTGCAGGAGATGGGGGCACCGCCGGAACGGATCTCCAAGTTCGGCCATGTGTGAGCGAGGTAGCCATGGATCCTGAAGCCATTGTGTATCTGATTCGAGACCGACAAGGAAAGATCATCGTCCTCACCACCCGAGAAGAAGCTGAGGAGTTCGTGATTGCTGAGGCTCCCGTGCCGGGCGTCGAGGAGCGCTCATTCGGATGGGTCCTCGAAAACCATCCCAGGGCGCTGGTACGGGTTTTCTATCAATACTATTACGCTGAGGAACTAGCGGACCCTGTCTTGGGGGCCTGAGCGTCCGACCCTCGTCGGAAGGGCCTAGCTACCTCATATCGCGATGATAACCCTCCGCCCGATGACGCCGGCCGATATCCCGTTGGGGATGCAGCTCAAGGAGCAGGCGGGCTGGAATCAGACCTCCGCCGACTGGCAGATGCTGCTTGGAGCGGGCACCGGTCTGGTTGCGACGGTCGAGGGCCGCAGCGTTGGGACCGCTACGGTCGTCCCTTACGGTGATGCGTTCAGTTGGATCGGTATGATCCTCGTTGACCGTGGAGTTCGACGGCGAGGCATCGGCACGGCTCTGCTCCGGGCCGCCATCGCGCTGGCTCGCGAGCACGGCGCGGCTCGCCTGGATGCTACACCACAGGGAAAGCCGCTCTACGCGGGCCTGGGGTTCCGGGAGGAGTATGACCTGGTCAGAATGATGCGGCCCGGCGCTGATCCTCTACCTGGGCGGCCCTCTGAACAGTGCGCCCTGGCTTGTAGCCCTGTGACGGATGACGCTTGGTCGGAGCTCTCCGGAACCGATCTCGCTGTCTTTGGCGCGGATCGTGTGTCAGTCCTTCGGGCGCTCTGCAAGCGGGCACCGGCCTATGCGTATGCCGCAAGGCGGGGCGATGCGCTGGTCGGCTACTGCTTCGGCAGGCCGGGGAGCACCTATGACCAGATCGGCCCGATCGTGGCAGAGGATCCGGACACGGCGTGGGCCCTCTTGTGTGCGGCGCTGGCACGGTGCGGTGGTCGAGACGTCATCCTCGATGCCCCGACATCCCAGCGGATGTGGGGGGCTCGGCTTGCCCGTCTTGGGTTTGAGCGACGTCGGGGGTTCACACGGATGTGTCTTGAGTGTGGCCACACGTTTGGCCTCCCGGACCCGCAGTATGCCATCGCCGGGCCCGAGATCGGGTGAAGCGACGGAAAGCGAGCATACATTCTGGGAGGCAGGATGAACGCATACGACGGTCTTCACGCCTACTACGGCGACTTGCACAACCACTGCGGCATCTCTTACGGCCACGGCAGCCTTGAGGACGCGCTCCTCAACGCGCGCGAGCAGCTCGACTTCTGCTCGGTGACAGGCCACGCCCTCTGGCCTGATATGCCGCCGCGCTGACGACGTCATCGGGTATATCGTCGACTTCCATCGCGAGGGATTTGCCCGGCTGCGGGAGGGATGGGATGACGTCCAGCGCACGACCGCGGCATTTCACCGGGACGGCGAGTTCGTGACCTTTCTTAGTTTCGAGATGCACAGCGGCGCCGACGGCGACCGGACCATCCTCTACAACGGGGCCGATGGCGAGATCATCGAGGCTACGGGACTGGCAGACCTCCACGGCAAGCTCCAGCCGCTGCTGCCCAACGTGATGGCCTTTCCGCATCACATCGGCTACAAGCAGGGGCAGCGCGGGATCAACTGGGCCACCTTCGATCCGGCCTTCGCGCCCATCGTGGAGATCGTTTCGATGCACGGCTGTAGCGAGGCCGACGAGGGGCCACGACCCTATCTGCATTCGATGGGCCCGTCGGATCATCGCAGCACGATGGCCTATGGCTTGGCTCAGGGCCACGTCTTTGGCGTCGTCGGCTCGACGGACCACCACAGTGGCCATCCGGGCAGCTACGGTCACGGGCGTACGGGAGTCTGGGCGCGAGATTTGACGCGCAGCGGGCTTTGGGAGGCCCTGTGGGCCCGGAGGACCTACGCTCTGACGGGAGATCGCATTGATGTGCAGTTCGCTGTGAACGGCGAGCCGATGGGGACGATCCTCGGACCGGCGCAGCGGCGCGAGATCGGCTTTCGCGTTGTGGGTGGAGCCCCGCTCGATTGCGTGGACATCATCAAGAATGGTGCCGTTCTTCGGCGTTTCTCCCAATGCGATATGGCCTATCCAGCCGTGGATGCCGATCGGATCCACACGAAGCTGTTCCTTGAGGTGGGGTGGGGTGCCCGCGGCGTCAAGGTGGACTGGGACGTGCACCTCGGCGTCTCCGGTGGTCGCCTGCTCGCAGTCGAGCCGCGGTTCCGGGGGCCAGAGGTGGTGGCACCGCAGGAGGCCGATCCGGGCGCAGATCCTAACCACCATACATCGCACTGGGAGCCGGAAGGTGACGCTGCGATAGGATTCACCGCTGTGACCCACGGCAACCCGAACAATCTGACACCCGGTACACAGGGCGTTTGTTTGGAGGTCGAAGCCCCGCTCGATACTGTGCTCTGGGCTCAGCTCAATGGGCACAAGGAGCGTTTCACGATTCGGGATCTCGTGGAGGGTGCCAGGGCGGGCAGACTCGGCAAGATCGACTCGCCTTCCTATCGTTTCCATCGCGCACCCAGCTGGCGGGAACTCGAATGGCAGGCTACGTTCGAGGACCTGAGTCCCGCAGGGCACACAGATGACATCTACTATCTGCGGGTTCGCCAGCGTAACGATCAGTGGGCGTGGAGCTCACCTATCTGGGTACGCGCTCACTAGGCCTCGCGGACCCCGGAACCCCCGCGCTGTCGACTGCTCATCATAGAAGGTTCGGGGCGGGAGTCCCGATTGTTTCGCCGCGCCTTCTTGGGCAAACCCTCCTGTGCAGCTCTACCGTGGCTCTGCGCCTCAGTAGGGCCGGATCAAGCCAATTGCGTCGAGTGCAGGTGCTGATATCCTTGGATGGGGCGGCCATCGTTGTTGCTGACCACGCACCGGTGCCGCCGGATTCCCGACGCAATAGGAGAGTGTGATGCCAACGTACGCGACGCTGCCGGTGCCCGAACGTATCAGCCGATTACGGGACGAGCTCTTTGCGACGGAGTCACAGTGGTGCTTCGAGCGCGCTCGCCTGGTGACGCGTGTCTATCGTGAGACCGAGGGACATCCCACCGCACTTCGCCGTGCGCGGGCGCTCGCAACGGTCTTTGAAGAGATGCCCATCTTTATTCGGCCGGGTGAGTTGCTTGTAGGGCAGCGGGCAAGCGTTCTGGGGGGCGGGCCGTCTATCCGGAGTACCATCTCAACGGGCTTTCGACGGAGACCGCGCCGTCTGAGGTATGGGACTACTGGGCGGGCCGGACCCTGGGTGACATCGCGAGAGGACGTCACCCCAACCGCCTTCGACGTGCCGAGAGGGAGATGGCGGCGGGCTTCGTGACGGGAACTGCAAGTGGTTTCGGCCACGTCATCGTCGACTACGAAAAGGTATTACGGCGTGGCTTCCGCGACATCGCGCGCGAGGCCGAGCTGCTGTTGGACGCGGCGCCCGAAGAGGACGCGGAGGGCCGTGCGTTTCTGCAGGGGGTAGGGATCGCGGCGCGCGGTATCATTCGGTGGGCGGAGCGATATGCCGAGCTGGCTGAGGCCCTGGCAGCTACAGAGGCCGACGCTGCTCGTCGCGCCGAACTCATCACCATCGCCGAGATTTGCCGGCGGGTCCCTGCTGAACCGGCGCGTACTTTCCATGAGGCGCTGCAGAGCTTCTGGTTCACCCACCTCGCGATGCATATCGAGCAGTTCGGTTGGTCCATCTCGGCGGGTCGTTTCGATCAGTACGCGTTCCCCACCTACCAACAGGACATCGCCGCCGGAGTGTTGACGCAAGACGGCGCGTGGGAGCTCCTGCTCAACCTCTGGGTCAAGTTCATGGAGAACGTGGATGGGGGTGTGAAGCAGACGGTGTTCCAGAATCTGACGTTGGGTGGGCAGGACGCAGAAGGACGTGACCAGTCGAACGCGCTCTCACGTCTCTGCCTGGATGCGACGGTCGCGCTGCGCTTCAACCAACCGGCACTTTCCGTGCGGTGGCATCCCAACATCGACCCCGATTTCTGGCTGCAGGTCCATCGTGTGATCGCGCAGGGCTTTGGCTTGCCCGCACTGTTCAACGACACCGTGATTATCGCGGCATTGGAGGCGCATGGCGTGGTGCCTGAGGACGCCATCGGATATGGTGTGGTCGGGTGCGTGGAGGCCAGCATCCCCGGCAAGGAGCAGGGCGTCACTGCTGGCGGACACATCAACACGGCCAAGGCCCTGGAACTGGCGCTGAACGACGGGCGCTCTCTGCTGACGGGCGAGCTGATCGGGTTGCCCACCGGCGATCCGGAGACGTTCACCGACTTCGAAGACCTTTGGGAGGCCTACAAGGCCCAGGTTATCTATCTTGCCGGTCTGAACATCCTGGCCACCCACATTGCCGGTGAGGCGCAGAAGGAGTATGGCCATTGCCCCCTGATGTCCTCGCTCCTCGACGATTGCCTGATACGGCGCAGGGACCTTGTCTTTGGCGGCACCCGCTACAATCTGCCCGGCATCGCGATCTACGGACCCAGCAATGCCTACGACGGGCTGCTTGCCGTGAGACGCTGGGTCTGCGACGAGGGAGAGGTAGGCTGGGCTGAGCTGCACCAGGCCCTACTGGACAACTTCGAGGGCCACGAGTCGCTGCGCCTGCTGCTGTCGCGCCGCACCGATCGCTTCGGCAACGGGATTGCCGAGGTGGATGCCTTTGCCAACCAGGTGAATGCCGTGCACGCCGACTTCTGCCGGTCGCAGGTGGATTCGAGAGATGGACGCTACACCTGCGGCGTCTGGCCGGTCAATGGGCACGTGCAGGCCGGGCACTGGACAGGCGCCACGCCCGATGGACGCTTTGCCGGTACGCCACTTGTGGACGGTGTGGGGGCGTGTCAGGGCGCAGACCGCAACGGCCCTACGGCCCTGCTCCAGTCCGTGGCTCGCCTGGACAATGTCGACCAATGGCCCGCCGGCAACACGTGCAATATCAAGTTCGCGGGGCGGTCGATTCAGAGCGATGATGATGTCGCCCGGCTGCGAGATCTGGTCACGACTTTCATGACATTGGGGGGACAGGAGCTCCAGATCAACGTCGTGGATCGAGCCACGCTTCGCGCGGCCCAGGGGGCGCCCGAGGCTTACGAAGATCTGATCGTACGGGTGGCGGGGTACAGTGCCTACTTCACCCAGTTGAGTCGTGACGTCCAGGATGAGATCATCTCTCGGACGGAGCAAGAGGCATGACGACCGGAGAGGAGCGGAGAATGGACAAGCGAGAGACCGTCTTGAGTCTGTTGGATTCGGATCACAAGCCCGGCTACGTACCTGCGGCTTTCTTTCTCCATTTCGGTGACGCCTATCGAGAAGGTCAGGCCGCCGTCGACAGGCACCTGGCCTTCTTCCGGCATACCGGCATGGACTTCGTCAAGATTCAGTACGAGCACTCCTTCCCGCATCTTCCCCAGATTCAGCGTCCTGGGGATTGGGCGAAGATGCCGTCGTATGGGGCCGACTTCTATGCGCCTGCGTGGGATGTGGTCGAGGGCCTGGTCAAGGCCGCCAAGCGCGAGGCGCTGGTGTTGGTCACGCTCTACTCGCCCTTCATGAGCGCAGGGCACACCACGAGCGACGCGATCATCACGGCACATCTCAAGGAAGATCCCGAGGCAGTCAAGAAGGGTCTGGAGATCATCACCGAGAGCCTGCTCACCTTCGTCCGTGGCTGCATTCGGCTGGGCGTCGACGGCTTCTATGCCTCCACGCAGGGCGGCGAGGCGCACCGGTTTGCGGGCACCGGCATCTTCGAGTCCTACGTCAAGCCCTACGATCTTGTCCTGATGAACGAGATCAACGCTGTCTGTCCGTTCAACATCCTGCACGTCTGCGACTACTGCGGACCCTACGACAATCTGTCGCCGTTCCTCGACTATCCCGGCGACGTCATCAACTCCAGCCTCAACGTGGGGGGGGAGACGTGGACCCCGCGAGAAGCCTCTCGCTACTTCGGGCGACCCTTTATGGGGGGTATGGACCGCCACGGTGTGATCGCCTCCGGTGATCCGCTTGCCATCAAGGAGCGCGTCCAAGCGGTGTTGAGTGAGGCGCCGGACCGCTTCATCCTCGGGGCTGACTGCACTGTGCCAGGCGACACGGATTGGGACGACATCCGGGTGGCAATCGACACGGCGCACGGGGCAGCGAGTGGCGGCTGATCGGATGAGACGCTGTCGGCAGCGCGTCACCGGTGCTCATTCTGCGCAGCTGTCCGGATCACCCGTCACTGGGTGTATGTCACTTCGAGGGCGGGACCCCGCCAACGACGCGGGGCAGGCTGCTCGTGGTCCACTCGAGACGGCTAGACGGTGGCCGTTGCCAGGGCCGGATGCGCGAGCGGTGCCCGGCACCTGGTCCGGCGAGCCGCCGGCGTGGCGTCCTTCGCTGGGGCAGTCCTCCGGCTCGCAGGCGCATCCCAGCCAAGTGCCGGGCACTCCGCCGCAGACGGCGGGAAGTGCCAGGCACTGAGAGGGGTGAGCGCATGCCCGGCATGGATTGAGTGCGTGCCCGATGGGTCTCGCCTGCGGTCCACCATAGCGAGGTGTCTGCCCCTATCCTGACATGCGCTCCAGTCACTCTTCCCTTGCCATCCGCGCCACCTGTGCTATGATGACCGTTTAGTGAGCGTACTCACGAGGTTACCGGGTTTGGCCGACGTCCACGTGCACCTTCGGGTTCCAGGAGGGGAGCACAAAGAGGATGTTCGAAGCGGCACCGCCGCCGCTCTGGCAGGCGGGTTCACTACCGTTCTCGCGATGCCTAACACGCACCCTCCCATTGTTACACTATCCGATCTCCGCGCTGCCCGGCGACGTGTTGATGGCGAGGCTCTCTGTGATGTGCACGCCTTTGTCGGTGCTTCCGCGGACTACGTCCCCTCCCCGGCCCTCCCCCACGAGGGGAATGAGTTCGAGGCGCTGGCCCGTGAGGCCGTCGGCCTGAAGATCTACATGGATCAGACCTATGGGCCACTGCGGGTCGGCGGGCTCGCCACCCTGATGCGGTACTTCCGTAACTGGCCCAAGGATAAGCCTATCGCGCTGCACGCAGAGGGTACCAGCATCGCTGTTGGGATCGGGCTCGCGGCGGCCTTTGGGCGATCGGTGCACATATGTCACGTCAGCCGGCAATCGGAGATCACGCTGATTGCCGCCGCCAAGCAACGGGGCATCGGCGTGACGTGCGAGGTGACGCCACATCATTTGTTTCTCACCGAGGACGATCTACCACACTTGGGCACACTGGGGGACATGCGGCCCCGCCTGGCGACCCGCGCGGACGTCGACGCTCTCTGGTCTCACATCAACACGACGATCGATTGCATCGCCACGGACCACGCACCACACACCCTGGATGAAAAGCGTGGGCCCGATAGCCCTCCCGGTGTTCCCGGGTTGGAGACCGCGTTGCCGTTGATGTTGACGGCGGTTGCCCAGGGCCGACTGTCGTTGTCTCGCCTCGTGGAACTGATGGCGCTGAACCCGAGGCGGATCTACAAGCTTCCGGACCAGCCTGATACGTGGATCGAGGCGGATACAGCCGCCACCTCGGTCATCACAGATAGCGGGCTCCACACCAAGTGCGGGTGGAGCCCTTTTTCTGGGATGGAGGTCACCGGGCGTATTTGCTCCGTCCGGCTGAGGGGCACCCTTGTCTACAGGGACGGGGAGATCATCCCTACGGAAGCTGTTCATAGTTAGTTCCCAGAAGAGCCCGCATTTGCGGGCTCTTTTTCTGAGAATGCCAGGTAGTTGTGACCTACACCAAGGAGGAAAAAGGACGATGGACTACGTAAAGGATCTGCCAAAGCTGTTTGGCAATGCGGCCGCCGACGGCCAGGCGTCTCTGAAGGGGATTGTGACGGCGGAACCCCCGGCAGTGGTGGGGGATGACTTCCACGGAAACGGGCTGACCGGCCAGGACGTGATCTCGGTGGACCAGTTCGACCGCGAGAAGCTTTCCTATATCTTCCATCGCGCTCACGAGATGCGGGAGATGGTTGAGGCGTCGGGGTCCTGCGACTTGCTCAAGGGGCGGGTGCTCGCCTGTCTCTTCTACGAGCCCAGCACGCGCACGAGCGCTTCCTTCATTGCGGCGATGGAACGACTGGGCGGCAGCGTGATCCCGATCACGCAGGGTGTGCAGTTCAGCAGTGTGAGCAAGGGTGAGAGTCTGCCCGATACCATCCGCACCCTGGAGCAGTACGCCGACGTCATCGTGCTGCGCCATCCCGAGGTTGGGGCGGCAAGCGTCGCTGCCGAGGCTGCGAGCGTGCCTGTGATCAACGCCGGTGACGGCACCGGGGAGCATCCGACGCAGGGATTGCTGGACCTCTTCACGATTCGTGAGGAACTGCGACAGATCGACGATCTCAAGATCGCGATGCTAGGCGACTTACGGAATGGGCGCACCGTGCACTCTCTGACCCGGTTGTTGATGTTGTACAACGTGAGCTTCCGTTACGTCTCTCCCGAGATCCTGCGCCTGCCGATGGCGCTCATGAATCAGCTCATCGATCGCGGCATGGAGGTCAGGGAGACGCACGACGTGGCCGATGTGATCGAGCACGCCGACGTGCTCTACGTTACCCGCGTTCAGAAGGAGCGTTTCAGTGACCCTGCGCAGTACGAAGAGGTACGGCACAGCTACAGGATCACGCCGGAGATAATGAGGCGGGCGAAGTCGACGATGGCTCTTATGCATCCCCTTCCGCGGGTCGGCGAGATCGACCCACAGGTGGACAGTGATCCCCGTGCGGCTTACTTCCGCCAGGTCAAGAACGGAATGTACGTGAGAATGGCCTTGCTGGCCGCGGTTCTCGGGCGAGCCTGAGGCATAGGCCGGACGTGATCACCCTACAACCAACGGGAGGATACCGTGGCATCCAGTTTTGTCGGTAAGTTGCGGTCATCGATTGACAAGAACGACTCGCTGCTCTGCGTGGGACTGGATCCGGATGTGAGCCAGATACCGGCCGGTTTTCACCCCAGCCTCTCTGAAGGGGCGCGAATGCTGGCCTTCTGTCGCGACATTATCGAGCTCACAGCGGATCTGGTCTGCTGCTACAAGCCCAATGCTGCTTTTTTTGAGCAGGCAGGCCCCGAGGGTATGGCCGCCCTCAGGGACGTGATCGCGGCTGTTCCCGAGGGCATCCCTGTTCTCCTGGACGCCAAGCGAGGGGATATCGGCAACACGGCCAAGGCCTAT
Organism: uncultured Chloroflexia bacterium; assembly: GCA_963775195.1. GTDB lineage: Bacteria > Chloroflexota > Anaerolineae > B4-G1 > SLSP01 > PWVB01. The sequence continues at coordinate 222,919 of CAVZIC010000005.1, read as the reverse complement.
GCCCGTGCAGCCTTCGATGTCCTGGGCGCCGACGCAATCACCGTGAGCCCGTACCTGGGGAAGGACAGCGTCCTTCCCTTCCTCGCCTACAAGGATAAGGCTGTCTTTCTGCTCTGCCATACGTCGAATCCCTCGGCGGAGGAGATCCAGCATCACGGTACGCCGCCGCTCTATCAACAGATCGTGCGGCAGGGGCAGGACTGGGGGGGGCGGGACCAACTCGGATTTGTGGTCGGTGCCACCCAGCCGGGCGCGTTGAAAGCCGTCCGACGCCTTGCTCCGGACCGCTGGCTCCTCGTCCCGGGCGTGGGAACGCAGGGTGGCGATCTGGATGCCACACTGGAGGCAGGCCTGACCGTTGCGGATGCTTCTGCCGACGGCGGTCGTCCCGAGTACGGCGGTCGCGCTGAGTACGGCGGTCGCGCCGAGTACACGGGTGTGATTGTGCCGGTCTCGCGCAGTGTGTTGTACACGCCGGATCCCCGCGCTGCAGCCCACGACCTGCGGGCCCGGATCAACGTGCACAGGCGCGAGCAGGCCCCGGAGTCCGCGCTGGCGCTCGACCTGTTCGAGGCGGGGTGTGTGCGCTTCGGCCAGTTCACCTTGGCATCGGGCCAGGTATCCCCGATCTACGTGGACCTGCGGCGTGTGATCTCGTTCCCCTCTCTTTTCGAGAAGGTCGTCGACGCGTACGCCGGACTGGTCAAGACACTCCCCTACGATCGCCTGGCGGCTGTGCCGTATGCGGCGTTGCCGGTGGCTTCGGCGCTCGCCATGAAGCTCAAGCGGTCGCTCATCTACCCGCGCAAGGAAGCCAAGGGGCATGGTACGGGAGAGTTGGTGGAAGGATCGTATGAGCCGGGCCAGGTCGCCTTGGTCCTGGAGGATGTAGTGACCAGCGGCGGGAGCCTACTCCAGGCTATTGCGACGTTGGAGGCTGCCGGGCTCAAGGTGCAGGACGTTGTGGTGCTCGTCGATCGGGAGCAGGGTGGTGGGGCCCGTCTGGCAGCCGAGGGGCGCCGTCTCCACGCGGTCCTGACGCTCGACAGGCTACTCGCTGCACTCCGCGATGCTCGCAAGATCGACGGCGCCACGGATCGCGAGGTCCGTGGCTATCTGGCGTCACGGCAGAGGTAGCAGTGGATAGTGGGGCGTTCCAGCATCCGCATGTTGAGACGTATGAATGTCTGGGAATCCACCTGCGGAATCCGATCGTGCTTGCCTCCGGCATCCTGGGGACGAGCGCGTCGCTGCTGGAGAGGGCTGCGCTGGCGGGTGCCGGTGCTGTGACGACGAAGAGCTGTGGGCCGGTGCCCCGTGCCGGCCACGCAAATCCCGTGGCCGTTGACTGGGGACACGGCGTCATCAACGCCATAGGTTTGAGCAATCCGGGCGCCGATGAGGAAGTGGCTCTGCTAGTGGAAGCTAGGGCACGTCTGGCCTCCTATTCCGTTCCGCTCTTTGCCAGCATCTTCGGGGGAACCGTCCAGGAGTATGCTGAGGTTGCTGCAGTCATCGCGTCGGCGCATCCGGATCTGGTAGAGGTGAACATCTCGTGTCCGAACGTCGCCGATGAGTTTGGGACGCCCTTTGCCGCTCTGCCCCGCAGCGCTGCGGAGGTCACTGAAGCGGTCAAGGGGGCAGTGGGGACGCTCCCGATCAGCGTCAAACTTGCTCCCAACGTGCCGAACATCGCCCGGATCGCATCCGCCGTGGTCGAAGCAGGGGCAGATGCGATCACCGCCATCAATACGATGCCCGGCATGATCATCGATGCCGATGCCGGGCGTCCGGTATTGTCAAACCGGGCCGGAGGTATCTCCGGTCCGGCGCTGAAACCCATCGCGCTCCGCTGCGTCGCCGAGATCGCGCGCGCCGTGAACGTGCCGATCATCGGCACGGGCGGTGTCATGACGGGGCGGGATGCCGCGGAGATGCTGATGGCCGGCGCCACGCTTGTCGGCGTGGGGACGGCCGTTTGGTATCGTGGGGTTGACGCATTGGGCGAGATCGCGACCGAACTGGATGAATTCATGGGCCGGCACGGATATCGCGCTTTGGCGGAGATCCGCGGCATGATCCATCGCCCCGGCGAGTCCTCTCAGTCGGGTATACGCTTGCGCTCAGACCGGCCCTTTGTGACCGAGGAGAAGGCGTGCCATGCATGAACTCTACAGAGTATCGCAAGTCCGAACCGAGAACTACCGCACAAAGACACTGATCTTCGATCGCGCGCTCGCTGCCCAGCCGGGGCAGTTTGTCATGGCCTGGTTGCCCGACGTCGACGAGCGGCCGTACAGTGTGGCCGGCGCCGATCCCCTGGCGCTGACGGTCGTCTCTGTGGGGCCCTTTAGCGAGGCGCTGCACCGCTTGTCTGTCGGCGATCCGCTATGGATACGGGGGCCTCTCGGGCAGGGATTCACGTTACCCGCGGCGCCCTGCCGGCAAGGCACTTCTGGTGGTTGGTGGGGGATATGGCGTGGCGCCGTTGTCGTATCTGGCGCGTGAGGCTCTCGCTGTCGGATGCTTGGTGACGGCGTGTATCGGCGCGCGGACTGCGGCAGACGTACTCCTTGCCGACTCCCTGAGGCAGGCGGGCGCGCGGGTCGCCACCGTGACTGAAGACGGAAGCGATGGTACGCGGGGGATGGTGACGGACGTTGTCGAGACACTGATCGCCCGCACCCGTTTTTCCCGTGTCTATGGATGTGGGCCTGTCGGCATGCTCGAAGCTCTGGAGCGCCAATGTCTGGCGAACGAGCTACCGTATCAGCTCTCGTGGGAGGCCCGCATGCGCTGTGGTATGGGGCTCTGTGGTGCGTGTGAAGTCCACGGTCGCTCGGCTGGTCTCTCAGGCTCTGTGTCAAGCGGTTGGTTGGCCTGTCACGACGGCCCGGTGGCTGTGCGGGAAGCCCTCGATGATCCCGACGTGATGTGCCCGCGTAGCCATCATTGCGTTGGTGATGTCGTGCTTCAGGTTGGGCCGCCAACGCAAACCATCGCGTAGACCAACTTGCCCCGTCGGTTTTGCCCGTGAATCGATGCTACAGTGGTAAACGTATCATTCCTAGGTTGCGGTTGCCACTCTGAGGTCTCTCGTTTTGATATTCCGGGGTGACTGCGAGTGGGTCCGGGTCGGCGACGGTTGAGGTTGGGGAATGCGGGGGACAGCTCTGTGGTGTAGAGCGGGTTCACCTTTTTTGGCCCAAGGAAGGTGGAATCATGAATGAGCGGATATTTGAGCGTGCGATTGCGCTGGGCGAGAGATGGCAACACGTGTGGATCAGTACGACGGATGGGGCAGGTATGCCCCACATCGCATCGGTAGGTAGTTTCTTCTTTGATGACGACAGGCTGGTCCTGGGCGATTGGTCGTGCCCCACGACGGTCGCCAACTTACGGGAGAGTCCCAGTATCGCCATCGTGGTATGGGATGTCTATACGGATGAGGGCTACCAAATCCTCGGCGAAGTCCGGGCCATCCTGCCGGCGGCTTCCGAGGAGGATGGGGTGGCTGCGGGTGCCCCTCTCGCCGAGAAGGAGCTCTGGATTCAGCCTCACCAGGTGCTGGCATTCAGCCATGCACCGCACGACGATGTTGAGGTCGATAGCGAAGCAGAATGGTCGTTAGCCGCTGGGCTGTCGGCCCCTGGGCATGAACCACCCCTTCATGATTTGCAGGGTTGGCCGCAGCAGTTCGTATACTTCGGCGAGACGAGCAAGTAGCGTTTCTCTCGGCTGCGCGCTGCCGGATGCCGGTGGGCCGTGAGTAGCTCGTCGAAAGGCCATCGACCCATCGGAACGCACTGTTGCTAACCCTCTCATGTGCCCGGTGGGCCGGCAATCGGCTTCAGTTCTCATCGTGCTGCGGGCCTCTGATTCCCCTCAGTCCGCACGAATGCAGATGTGAGTGTGTCTGTCGAGTCAGATGACACGTCACCCAGGTGCCGATGCGCATTGCCATCAGGCCACTTTGGGCATATAGTGTTGATATCTATAGGCACTTCAATCTCAGCTCCGGTTCTGTTGCCCGGCATGGCCTGTCGCCAGGAATGACGCCTCTGCCGGGGTTAGGAAGAGACAAGATGAGCCTGCTTGAAGACGGAGACGCGAAGCCGAAGTTGTCTGAAGATGATCTCCCGGACCTCACCCGGCGGTTGGCAGAGGCCGAGGCTGCACTCGACCGGCTGGCCTCGGCTCCAACAAGTGCGTGTAGGATAGTACTGGCGACACCCAAGCTCTCCTCGACGGCGTTCGTACCGTGCTGCGGGACGCACGCGAAGCTCTTGCGCTGCGGATGCCGACGGACCCGCGGTCCGGCAAACCCCGATCTGAGGGCGGCGGCATTACAGGACGCTGCGCGCGTACCCGCGAGGGCCAAGCCTCGCAGACAGATGCGATGGCGAACAGGCTGCTGCGGACGCTGGTCGAGGTGATGCCCGTAGGCGTCATCGTGTCCGATGCACAGGGCGCAATCCTGATGACCAATCTTGCGGGCGAAGCGATCCTGGGCGGTCGCGTTTCAGGGAATGCTTTCGATCCGAGGGATAACTATACGGCACACCGCGCCGATGGGACACCTCTGCCTCCCACGCAGATACCGCTTGCGCGTGCACTGCGTCAAGGCGATGTCGTCCGTGACATGGACCTCATGAGTTCGTCGCGCTGATGGGACGGAGCGGATGCTCCTCGTTGGCGCCGCTCCCGTGCGAGACGAGGCCCGGCGCATCGTCGCCGGCGTGGCGGTCTTCCAGAATATCACGGAGCTCAAGCGGGCTCAGGCGGAGGTTACGTTTCGGGCGCAGGCGCTTGACCAGACTGCAGATGCCGTGGTTGTCGTCGACAACGATCTGCGCGCGACCTACCTGAACCGGGCCGCACGCGATCTGACCGGCGTTGGGCCCGCTGAGGTGTTGGACTGGGATCTGAGCGATCTATGGTGCCATGGGTGGGCGGACCGTGAGTCGGAGCACGTGGCGTACGATCGGCTGCGAGAGGATGGTGTCTGGCGAGGCGAGACTCTCAGTGTGACCTGCGATGGCAGGCGAATCCCGATGGACATCTACGGTCACAGCGCTCCTGGACGATGGGGGGAAGGAGCGTGGCTTCCTGGTCGTCATGCGCGACATCTCTGAGCGAAAGCGCGCGGAGGAGGCGATCAGGGCCAGCGAGGAAGAGTTCCGCGCCATTTTCGAGTCAAACGCGCTTGGCATCGCGATCGCCGATGTGGCTACCGGGCGCTTTGTCCGGGTGAATCGCAAGCTCGCCGAGATCTCCGGATACTCTGAAGACGAGCTGGTGGGCATGAGCTTCGTCGAAGCCACGCATCCGGATGATCGTACCTATCTCGGGTACGAGTCCGTCCTGCGTGGCGAGGCGGAGGAATGGGTAAGCACGAGGCGCTATGTACGCAAGGACGGCAGTTGGTTCTGGGCGGAAGCCTCAGGGACAATCATCCACGATGCCGCCGGCGTTCCTGTCCGCAGCATGGCAACACTTCGGGACGTCACGGAGCGCCGCCGGCTAGACGAGGAACTTCGGGTGGCACTGGAGAAATACCGTGTGCTCTTCGATGCCTTCCCCTTGGGTATCACCGTCTCGGACCGGTCCGGACAGATCGTCGAGTCCAACCAAGAGGCGGAGAGGCTACTGGGAATCTCCCGACAGGAACACCTGCAGCGTCGGATCGTTGGAGCCGAGTGGCGCATTGTGCGCCCTGATGGCACCCCCATGCCGAGCGAGGAGTATCGCAAGCGCTCAGGCGCTCCGCGAGCGTCGTCCGGTGCGCAACGTCGAGATGGGGATTGTAAAGGAAGATGGCGTGACGACGTGGATCAACGTGACGGCGGCGCCTATCCCTTTGGAGGACTATGGGGTCGCGGTCGTCTACGGGGATGTCAGCGAGCGTAAACGAATGGCCGATGCCTTGCGCGAAAGCGAGGTACGCTATCGAGAGCTTTACGACACGTCGCGCGACGGCCTGGTGTCCACCGATCTGGAGGGGCGATATATCGGGTGCAATCGTGCCTATCTGGATCTTCTGGGCTACGAGACGTTTGAGGATCTGCGTGGCAGATCCTATAAGGAGCTAACCCCACCGGAATACTATGCGATGGAGGCACGTATTGCCCAGGAAGCAGACGCTGGTCCACGGATATTGTGATGCGTATGAGAAGGAGTACATTCGCAGGTCCGGGGAGCGCGTCCCCGTCAGCCTCAGGGCCTGGCTGCGCCGAGATGCCCGGGGTGAGCCGACCGGGATGTGGGCGATCGTGCGTGACATCAGCGAGCGCAAGCGAGCGGAGAACGAGCGAGAGCGTCTTGCTGTCCGAGAACCGCCGCCAGCGCGAGTTCCTGGAGCGGTTGATCGAGGCGGCTCCGGTGGGCATCGCCGTAGCTCCGGGGCAAGGACCACCGGTACGAGTTGGTCAACCCGACCTATCGGTCGATTCCCGGGGCGGCGGACCGGTCAATGCTGGGGCAGACCGTCGAGGAGGTCTTTCCGACCTTTGCCGCTCAGGGAATCATTGCATTGCTGGATCGTGTCTACGAGACCGAACGACGTCGTCAGCCTCCGCGAGTACGAGGTGGACGTAGGCCCCGACCGGAAGCGGACGTACTGGAACGCTGAGTATGCCCCGCTATCCGGCTCGCACGGCCACGCCGACGGCATCCTCGTAGTTGTCAACGACGTCACCGAGGAGGTCTTGTCGCGCAGACAGGTCGAGGAACTGGTGCGGGCCGTTGAGCAACAGCGTACCATCCTTCAGACGGTGATGGAGCACACGCAGGTTCAACTGGCGTATCTGGATCCGCAGTTCAACTTCGTCAGCGTGAACTCCGCCTATGCCCGGGGCTCCGGCTATCGTGTCGACCAACTGGTTGGGCACAATCACTTTGAGTTGTTTCCCGATGTCGAGAATAGAGGGATCTTCGAGCGCGCCAGGGACTCCGGCGCCGTGATTACGTTCCGGGCCAAGCCATTCGAGTATCCCGAGCGTCCGGGTCTTGGAACGACCTACTGGGACTGGAATCTGGTCCCGGTAAAGGACGAGGTCGGTCAGGTGCAGGGACTGGTCTTGTCGCTTCTCGACGTGACCGATCGCGAACGGGCGCGTGAAGTGCTGCAGCAGCACACCGATGATCTCGAGAGGGAGGTGCGACACCGGTCATCGCAGTTGCACGCCAGTGAAGCACGCCTGCGCGCGATATTCGACAATGCAGCCCTGGGGATCGCGGTGGCGGACTTGAACGGGACACTGGTGGAGACGAACCCGGCCCTGCAGAAGATGCTGGGTTATACGGCCAAAGAGCTTGTCGGTGCCCGCTTTGCCGACTTCGCCCATCCTGAGGATGTCGGTCCGGCGATTGGCCCGCTACCGCGACCTTGCAGAGGGACGGCGGTCACCCTATCAGGTCGAGAAGCGCTATATACGCAAGGATGGGGAGATCATCTGGGCGCTGTTGAGCGTCTCCCTTTTCTATGATCGCGAGCGGCGGCAGCAATTCGCCGTGGGCATGGTGGAGGACATCACCGAACGCAAACTGGCCCAGCAAGCCCTGATCCAGGCTGAGAAATTGACCATTACGGGCAGGCTGGCGGCCAGCCTCGCTCACGAGATCAACAATCCCCTGCAGTCGGTGATCGGCTGCCTGGCACTTGCCGAAGAATCGTTAGTGGAGGATGATGGAACCGGGAAGCTGCTCCATATCGCGATTGAGGAACTGGACCGCGCAGCAAGCATCGTGACCCAGTTACGCAACGTGAACAGGCCCTCGACCCTGGTGGAACGCAGAAGCCTTGACGTCAACGTGCTGCTCAATCGCGTGGTCACGTTGACCAGGAAACAGTGTCAGACACAGCGCGTAGACCTAGTCTGGTCTCCACAGAAGAGCCCGTTGGTGGCGTTGGTGGCACCCGACCGAATCGAGCAGGTATTCCTGAACCTGATTCTCAACGCTGCTGAAGCGATGCCGGATGGGGGACGCCTCGAGATCACCATGCAGCGCGACGGTCGATCCGGCAGGGGTGTGCGTGTCTTTCGCAGACACCGGGTGCGGGATACCTGCGGAGCTGCAGGCGCACCTGTTTGAGCCTTTCCACACCACCAAGATCGAGGGGCTGGGACTGGGCCTCTACGTGACGCATAACATTGTGGCCGAGCACGGCGGCCACATTGAGGCGAGCAGCGGCGATAGAGGGGGCACCACCTTCAAGGTGTGGCTTCCGGAAGAACCCGTAGCACTGTAGGGAGGAGACGTGATGATGCAACCTATACGCGCGCTGGTGGTAGATGACGAAGAACGCATTCGCTACTTCCTGACGGAGACGCTGCATCGCGTTGACTATACGGTCATAACGGCATCGAATGGCACCGAAGCACTGGACCTGCTGCGCGAGAATGTCTTTGACGTAGCGGTGTTGGATCTGAATCTGGGGGGACGTGTGGACGGCCTGCGCGTCCTGGAGGCGCTGCGGTGGCGCTGGCCCGCGACCGCCGTCGTGATCCTGACCGCTCACGGGTCGCTGGAGTCGGCGATGGAAGCCATCCGCCAGGAGGTGGATGGTTATCTCCTCAAGCCGGCGAAACCCCTGGACGTGCGCGAGGCTGTGCAGAAAGCGTTGGAGCGGCGTAAGAAGCTACGAGAGCGCACCAGCGTTGAAGATCAGTCCGTCCTGCAGTGCGGAGGCTTTGTCGTCGATCCCTCACAGCATCTGGCGATGCGGGATGGGTGCCCTCTGGACCTCGCCCCCCAGGAGTTCAAGCTGCTCCAATATCTGGTGCGCGGCACGCCGCGCGTGGTGCCACCTGAGGAACTCGTAAAGGTCGTGCGCGATTATGAGGCCGAGAACAGGGCGGAAGCGTGCAAGATCATCAAGTGGTATATCCACCGGCTGCGACAGCAGACCGAGCCCGATCCATCTCATCCCAGCCACATCCTGACGGTGCGCGGGGTAGGGTATAAGTTCCAGTCGTAACGGTTACCCTTGGAATCTCCCGTCCGGGCGGCAACGGATTCCCAACTGATTGCACCTGACTTGCACCGAATCGCACCAAGTCCAAAGTAGCCCGCAACCGAACCCATCGGTTGCGGGCTACTTTCGGTTCTATGATGGCAACGAGAACGTGCGTTTGGCGGGACGCACTCTGGATACTGTTGGGCCCTCATCTGCATAGAGCCGATAGGTGAACCTGGGATTGCGGAGGTCTACCCTCCCAAAGGTGGCCCTTGCCATCCCGTGGGACTACCGGCGCCATCTGCCTCTTAGCCCAAGGAGTCAACGGATGCCTATAGGGAGCGCCGTCGGGGTATACGACCGGATGTCGGGGGCGGAGGAAGCTGTCCGCGGGCTGGGCCGCAGTGGCTTCCCTAGAACGCAGATCTCCGTTGTTGCGCGGGACCTCGAGAGCGAAAAAGAGGTACACGGTTACATCACTGCCGGTGACGTTGCCGAGAGCGGTGCGGCAAGGGGGGCCTGGTTTAGCGGTCTCTTCGGTCTGCTGGTCGGCGCCGCTTTTGTGTGGGCGCCCGACTTCGGTCCCCTATTGGTGGTGGGCCCGCTGGCAGCGACCCTGCTGTCGGGTATCGAAGGCGCCCTGGCGGGGGCCACCGGTGGTGGCCTCTTGGGAGCCCTGGTGGGCTGGGGTGTGTCGATGCAGGATATCCTCAGATATGAAGAGCAGGTCAGGCAGGGCGAATATCTGGTCATTGCTCATGGGAGTGCAGAGGAGGTGGCACAAGCTCACGACATCCTGAAAGGCACGGCGGCCGCGGAACTGGACGTCCATTCTTGAGTGTGGTTGGCGATCGGTGAGGACACGCCGAGCTGTCCGACTCGACCCGGATCATCTGTTCGACACCGGCCGGAGACGGGCCGGCCCGAAAGGGGGGGATATTGGACCATAGTTGGGTCATTCCATCCTCGGTTCCACTCGATTGGAGGTAACTATGTTCACGAAAGAGAACAGTGCGAGTCGCAACTTCATGTTGGTCGCAGCGTGCTGGTTTATCCTCGGCGTGCTGATGGGGCTCATTCTGGCGCTGCAGTTCGTCTTTCCAGACCTCTTCCGGGGCGTCGCATGGTTGGTTTTCGGCAGGCTGCGACAGGCTCACACGAATACGGTGATGTTTGCGTGGCTCTCGGGCGGCATGATGGGACTCTGGCTCTACATCGTCCCCCAACTGACGGGTCGCAGGCTCTGGAGCGAGGTGCTGGGCAACGTCACGATGGTCCTCTGGAACTTGGCCCTTGTCGTGGGGATCGTGGGTCTGCTGTCAGCCCACACGCAAAGCCGCGAGTACGCCGAGTTGACCTGGGGCATCGACGTAGCGGTGATGATCGCTCTGATCCTCAACATGATCAACATCTACATGACCGTCATTCATCGTGTTGAGCCCAAGCTCTACGTCTCTATGTGGTATATCATCGGATCGCTGGTTTGGATGCCGTGTCTGTACTTCATCGGCAACGTGATGTGGAATCCCCCGACCGGTGCGTTGACCGGCATCGACGATGCTATTTTCAACTGGTTCTACGGCCACAACGTGCTGGGACTCTGGTTCACGACCGGTCTGCTGCCGGTCATCTACTATATCGTGCCGCGGGAAACGCGCACGCCGCTCTACAGCCACTTCCTCTCGCTCATCGCGTTCTGGGGTATCGCGTTTTTCTACACAGGTGTGGGTGCCCATCACTTGCTGTGGTCGCCCATCCCCTACTGGTTGAAGACCATCGCGGTGGCCGAAAGCATCGGCATGATTCTGCCGGTTGCGGCTTTTATGATGAACATCTATCTGACGATGCGGGGCAACTGGAACCGCTTTATCACCAGCATCCCGCTGCGTTTTGTGGTGACAGGTTGGTTCGCCTACATTTTGGTCTCCTACCAGGGATCTCACCAGGCGCTGCGCAGCATTAACCTGCTCACACACTTTACGCAGTACGTGCCCGGTCACGCGCACCTGTCGCTGATGTTCTTTGCGGCCTCTACCATCATCGGCGCGATGTACTACGTCGTTCCGCGCATCTACAAGTGTCGTATCTTCAGTCGGGGGCTGGCTAATGCTCAGTACAGCCTGTATGTCATTGGGTTCACGTTCTTCTTCGGCGGCTTCCTGCTGACGGGGTTGGTCCAGGGCACCGCCTGGCTACACCAGGGTCTGCCGGTTTGGTCGGTGCTGCCGGGGCTTCGCCCGTACATGGCGCTGCGGGCCACGGGCGGCGTGCTGCTGGTGATCAGCTTCATCCTCTTCACCTACAACATGCTGGCCACGGCCATCCGCCAGGATCAGGAAGTCGTCCCGGAGATTCCGGTAACCACCGGGCCCCGGGCCGCTCGCGCTCAGCCGGCGGCTGCGGTCAGATAAGAGAGAGGTGACACCGTGAAGATGACGTTTAGAACCATCGTGATCGGCGGGCTCATCGTCTTCTTTGCTGTGGTCACGGCTGCTGTCTTCGTGCCGGGCATCATCTACCACCCGGAGCGTACGCTGAAGGCTGAGGACTACACAGACCTGCAGACAAAAGGGCGGGAGATCTTCTATGCGAACGGCTGCAACTACTGCCACACACAGTATGTGCGCGCGGAGGACACTGCCCTGGGTGACGTGTCCGAGGGCGGTGACTACTTCTTCGACAACCCGATGATCCTCGGCTCCGAGCGCACGGGGCCGGATCTATCCAACATTGGGCGGAAGCGCAGCATCATGTGGGAGCTAGAACACCACAAGAACCCGCGCGACCTCTCCCCGCTCTCGATCATGCCCAGCTTCGAGTTCCTCTCAGATGAAGACATCACGGCCATGGACACCTACCTGTTCTCCTTGGGAGACAGCGTGGCCCAGGAGCGCATGATTCTCCCGCCGGTAACCTATGCCGGCGTGACGGATCCCTTCGAGGTGCCCGTGGTTCAGATTGCCGGTTCAGATCAGCCGCGGGGATGGCCTACCTGGCAGGCAGCAGACCTGCAGGAGGGCAAGGAGATATTCGTCAAGTACTGCCTCACGTGTCACGGGTGCGCAGGCAACGGCCTGGGTAGCTACGGTGGCACGAAGGCAGTGACCCCGGCGGACTTCAAATCGGAGCCCTACCGGAGCATGCCGGCGGACCAGTGGTTCTGGCACGTCTCCGAGGGGGTGCCCGGTACGGTTATGCCGGTCTGGAAGGAGAGCCTCACTGAGGCACAGCGGTGGACGGTGATCCGCTACGTTCGTGACATCTTTGCCCAGCCTGTGATGCACGACCCGGACGAGGGTGATCCGGTCGGCGCGTACGCAGGTGTCACCAACCCCGTGTCATTGACGCTCCAGGTGCTGGATGAGGGGAAGGCGATATTCACGCGCGAATGCATGGTCTGCCACGGCGATGCAGGGCGCGGCCAGGGACCTTACCGTGCCGTTATCCAGCCGGGCCCCCCTGACTTCGGCGATGGGAGCTACGGTGACTACACCGATGCCGACTACTTCTGGCGCATCAGTGAGGGTGTGCCGTGGAGTGCGATGCCTGCCTGGAAGCTCCAGTACGGCGAGGAGGACCGGTGGAAGCTGGTTCACTACATCCGTACGACCTTCACGCAGACAGAGGCAGCGCCCCCTGCACCTCCTAAAGGCCAGGACTTCACCTATCCAGATTTCTACAAGCAATCCGCACGGTTCCCCGAGGATGTCTCCTTCACCCGCGGACGAACGACCTACCTTGAGCAGTGTGCGCATTGCCACGGCTACGCCGGCGACGGCAACGGGCCGGATGGGCTGTATCTGAACCCCACGCCAGCAGACTTCCGTGACATGGCTACGGAGCAGATGACGCCCGAGTCTCAGGGCGAACACCTGGCCAAGGTGACCTTCGGCATCCAGGATACGGCGATGCCCGTATGGGGAGAATGGCTCCCGCTCGAGCAGCGTTGGGACGTCATCAAGTTCCTGATGGACACCTTCGCTACAGGCATGCCACAGACCACGAGCGTGGCGGACGGGCAGATCTCGGCGGACTATCTGCTGGCAAGCAGCCAGACTTACCTTGACGAGGGCCATACCATCTCGGTCACCCACGGCGCCGACGTCTATGCGACCTACTGTGCCACCTGCCACGGCGATCATGGGCAGGGCAACGGGCCGGGAACAGTGGGCAGCGCCAGTGGCGGGCCGGCGGCTTTCCCTGCACAGATGCCGGAGGACTACGTCTACTGGCGAGTCTGGGAAGGCGTTCCTGACGGGTTGATGTACCCCTTCAAGTGGATCTTCACGACCGATGACGCCTGGGATGTGACCACCTACTTGATGGAGCAGCAAGGAGGTGCGCCATGATGAGTCTGGGTGTCTGGATCGTGTACGGATGGATGGCCTTTGTCGGGCTGACGGTGCTCGGTTTCATCCTCTATGCGTTGAGGACCGGGCAGCTGAAGAACATCGAAGAGGCCAAGTATAAGATGCTCGAGGATCACGAACCGGCCCCCTGGCCGGGACGGGAAGGAGATGGCGACGGAGACGACGAGGGAGGCGACAAATGACACAGAGTGCATTCAACCTGTGGGGGGAGATACTCGGCATCGCGGCGGGCGCGTTCGTGCTCTTGCTGTTTGGCCTGACGGTGGCCCTGCGCCAGCGTTCCGCGGCATCGTCCGGCGCAAGGGGGCACCGGCCCATCGAGGAGCAGGGCGAGCACGAGGAAATCCGCCCCGACGGCTACATCGATAGCTTTGCGAACGTGATCGAGGAGGCCGGAGGCAGACTGCCGCCGGTTGTCCAATTGGCCCTTCCGGCCATCCTGCTCTGGTGGTTGATCTACCTGATCCTCAACTGGACGCCGTGAAAGGGAGGGCGAGATGGCATACTTCTACCAGGTAAGTTTCAATATCAGTTCGGATGACATGACCGAGTTGCAGGTCGGCTCCACTCTGGAGCGCGTGATCGGTTACCTGAAGACGCTGCTGCCCAGCGAGCCGGGGTTCATCGATGCCCGCGCGCTCTACTCTCTCGACAGCGCGAACCCGATCTATGTCATCACGATCAGCCTCTGGGAGCGCTGGGACGATCTGGAACGCCACCGCGCGTCGAATCTTGCGGAGGACAAGGTGCTGAGGGAGTTCGGTCCGCACATCGAGCCGGAGGATCTCATCGTGCGGATTTACAACGAAGTGAGTTGACCGGTGGGGCGATCGGCTGCCTCTGCGGCACCCCGGCGTGGGCGCCACGGCGAGGCTTCCCTCGGGTGAGCTACTTGAGGACTGGGTCGGCCGGGTCGTCCGGCCGACCCAGTCCCGACGATGGTGCCCCGTCGGCTGCGGGAGTGCCCGCGGGGGCTTGCGAGATGCATAGGTCTGCACGGCGGAATAGGAGATGCTGTTATGAAGATGACCTTCAAGACTGTGGTGTTCGGCGGGTTCTTCGTCTTCATTGCCGTAGTCACGGCTGCCGTCTTTGTGCCCGGTCTCATCTACCATCCGGACCGCACGCTGAAGGCCGTGGATTATACCAATCTGGAGCAGAAGGGCCGGGAGCTCTTCTATTCGAACGGCTGCAACTACTGTCACACCCAGTACGTGCGCGAGCAGGACACCGCATTGGGTGCCGTATCTGAGGGGGGTGATTTCTACTTCGACAACCCGCTGATCCTCGGCTCGGAGCGCACCGGGCCGGATCTGTCCAACATCGGGCGGAAGCGCAGCGAGATGTGGGAGTTCGAGCACCACAAGAACCCGCGCGATCTCTCGCCGCTGTCGATCATGCCCAGCTTCGAGTTTCTCCCCGACGCCGACCTCATGGCGATGTCTTCGTATCTCTTCTCACTGGGAGACCGCGTAGCGCAGGAGCGCATGATCCTGCCGCCGGCGTCCTATGCCGGTGGCACTGACCCCTTTGTGTTCCCTGAGGTGCAGGGGCCTGCGGATCAGGGCGAGGTGTGGGCAACGTGGGATGCAGCGGGCCTGCAACAGGGCAAGGAACTCTACGTCAAGTACTGCCTCACGTGTCATGGATGCGCCGGCAACGGCCTGGGAAGTTACGGCGGCACCACATCCGTGACGCCCGCCAACTTCAAGGTCGAGCCCTATCGCAGCATGCCGCCCGACCAATGGTTCTGGCACGTCTCGGAAGGGGTGCCGGGCACGGTCATGCCGGTATGGAAGGAGAGCCTGACCGAGGCGCAGCGGTGGACCGTGATCCGCTATATCCGCGAGATCTTCGCCCAGCCCACGATGCACGCGACGGAGCCGGGAAGCCCAACGGGTGCCTATGTTGGCCTGACCAACCCCATCACGTCGACCGTGCAGGTTCTGGACGAGGGCAAGACGATCTTCACGCGTGAGTGTATGGTATGTCATGGCGACGCCGGGAAGGGCCACGGCCCTTACCGCGATGAACTCCAGCCGGCTCCCCCTGACTTCAGCGACGCGGCGGTATTCAGTAGCTTCACCGACGCCGACTATTTCTGGCGGATCAGCGAGGGCATGCCGTGGACCGCGATGCCTGCCTGGAAGATCCACTATGACGAGACCTCCCGGTGGAAGGTGGTGCACTACCTTCGCGCGATCTTCACCCAGACGGAGGCCCTACCACCGGCGCAGCAGGCAGGGTTGACCTTCACCTATCCCGATTTCTACAGGGACTCACAGCGGTTCCCTGCGGACGTCTCCTTTGACCGTGGACGCATCGTCTACTTGCAGCAGTGCGCCCACTGCCACGGCTACGCAGGCGCCGGGAATGGACCGGATGGGCAGTATCTCAATCCTGGGCCGACCGATCTGGTCAGTATTTCTGACCAGGAGATCACTCCGGAATCCGAGGGGAAGTATCTGGCGATGCTCACCTTCGGGATACAGAACTCCGCGATGCCTGCTTGGGGAGAATGGCTGCCTGTCGAGCAGCGATGGGATGTCATCAAGTTCTTGTTTGATGCTTTCTCGACGGGACGACCGCAGACGACGAGCGTGGATACCGGGAACATCGCGGTGAACTACCAGATGGCGAGCAGTCAGGCGTACATCGACCAGGGACATACGATCTCAGTTACGCACGGCGCTGAACTCTACACGACGTTCTGCGCGCCGTGCCACGGCGACAGGGGACAGGGCAATGGCCCCGGCACCGCTGGGAGCCTGAGCGGCGGCCCGGCTGCCTTCCCCGCCCAGATGCGGGAGGCCTACGTTCTCTGGCGGGTCCAGGAGGGCGTACCGGATGGGTTGATGTACCCGTTCAAATGGATTTTCACAAGCGACGATGCCTGGGACGTGACGGCCTATCTGACACAGAAGTAGAGAGGCGGGGGCGGTCAGCCTCCGTAGGGTGCAACGATGAACGCAACTGGATCACTCTATACCGGGCTCCTGTTGGCCGCGCTCGCCGGGAGCCTGGGGCACTGCCTGGGTATGTGCGGCCCGCTGGTCCTGATCTTGGGCGCCCAGATCAGGAAGCAGAACGCGCCCCTGCTTCCAACCCATCTGCTCTACCATGGGAGCCGGATCGGGGTCTACGTGGTGCTGGGTGCCCTCGTAGGAGGGTTGGGCTCCTTGGTCGGGGTACGGCCGTCGCTGGGTCGCTTCGCAGGCGTCGTCAGCCTGGTTCTCGGGCTGGGCGTCGTGCTGTTGGGGCTGGGATATCTCGGTTGGCTGCCGCTGCAGCGGCTGGAAGGCGCCGCTACGTGGTGGAGCCGCGCCGCCGCCGGGGCGATTAGCAAGCGGGGGATAGGGCGCGTCGCGACGTTGGGGGCGCTCAACGGGATTCTTCCGTGCGGCTTAGTCTACAGCGGGCTGCTCGTCGCGGCCTCGACCGGGGGGGCGATCGAGGGTGCGCTCGGAATGGCAATCTTCGGGGCCGGTACGCTGCCAGCCCTATTGGTCCTCGGGTTGGGCGCAGGCGTTCTCAGCGTTCACGCGCGCCAGGTGCTCGCGAGGATCTCGGGGATCGTGATTGCGTTAGTGGGACTCCAACTCGTCATGCGGGGGTTGGCCGGCCTCGGCGTTGTGCCGATGCTGCATATGGGAGGCTTCGTGATTTGGTAACGCAAGACAGGTCCGGTGAGGCGCCGCGGCTGGAGCGGTGGGAACACCCGCCCTCGCAGCCCGAGGCCCGTTCGAATCGGGTCCTCGGGCCGCTTCCGAAGCAAGGGACGTGCGACCTGTGTGGCCTGCAGATCGATGGAAGTCCCATCGTGAAGACGTTTGACGGCGAAGACAAGCACTTCTGCTGTCAAGGGTGCGCGAACGTCTACGAGGTCGCCTTTAAGAACGACATGCTGGATCAGGTCGTGCAGCAGCCGGCAGTCAAGAAAAGCGCCCGGGATGTGGTGAAGGATGTCTTCCTGGATCCAGGCGAGACGGCCTATTTCACGCTCAACGGTATGTGGTGCGCCGGTTGCGCCGTGGCTGCAGAGCGTGTGCTTGCCAAGGAGCCGGGCATCAAGGGCGTCGACGTCAGCTTCGCCGCCGAGCGGGGTCGCATCCGATACGATCCCAATGTGACGGATCCGCGGGAGGTACTCAGCCGTCTGGACCCGCTGGGATACCGGGGGCGTGTGCTGACCGATGTCGGAGAGGCTGAGGCGACGCGTCGAGAGGAGCGTATTGTCCTCCAGTTGATTGTTGCTGCAGCATTTGGCATGCAGGTGATGATCTTCTACCTGGTGCAGCTCTATCCGCGCTATGCCGCCGGAGACTTCAGTGCTCCCGACGTGCGCCGCCTTCAGTATCTCGTCTGGCTCCTGGCGACGCCTGCGCTCTTCTATGGAGGGAGCTCGTTTCTTAAGGGTGCCTGGCGTGCGATCAGAGCGGGTACGGCGACGATGGATACTCTGGTCGCACTGGGTACGCTCTCGGCGTACAGCTACAGCGTCTATATCACGGTGACCGGAGGCGGCGAGGCCTACTTTGACTCTGTTGCTATGATCACCCTCTTCGTGCTCTTCGGGCGCTACCTGGAGACGGTGGGTGGCACGCAGGCCCGCAAAGACATCCGAAACCTGCTGCAGCTTCAGCCTGAGAAGGCTTGGCGCCGTGTCCGCCTCCCCGACCCTCCCCCCTTGGGGGAGGGAGAAGCCTCCCTCCTCCCACGGGCGAGGGCCGGGGAGGGAGAGACGTGGCAGCAGGTCAAGGCGCAGATGCTGGGCGTGGGAGACGTCATTCTGGTGAAGCCCGGTGAGAGAGTTCCCGCGGATGCCGAGGTCATCGAGGGTGAGGGTACTGCCAATGAGGCCCTGCTGACCGGCGAGTCGGCTCCCGTCGACAAGGCGCCTGGGGACACGCTTTTCTCCGGGACGGTGATAAACGACGCGGCGATGACCGCGCGGGTAACGCGCGTGATAGGAGCAACACGTCTGGCGCAGATCACGCATCTTGTGGAGCAGACGCTCTCCGCGAAGCCTCCCATTCAGCGGTTGGCCGACAAGGCCTCGGCCTATTTCGCTTTCGGCATCCTCGCCACGGCCGTAGTCACCGGCTTAGTGCGTGTCGCGGTTGGCCAAGCACCCAGTCAGGCCATCCTGGCAGCGGTCGCCGTTCTGGTGGTCGCCTGTCCCTGTGCGCTGGGATTGGCGACGCCGCTGGCGTTGACGGTCACCCTGGGGAGGACCACGCGCGCGGGGCTGCTGGTGCGCAACCCGGCGGCACTCGAGACGACGGCAAAGCTGCATCGCATGGTCTTTGACAAGACCGGGACGCTGACCCGGGGGGAGCTGACGGTGACGCAGACAGCGGTTACCCTCGGTGCGACCACTACCGCAGATGAACTGCTCCGTGTGGCTGCTGCGGTAGAGCAGTACTCAGAGCACCCGATTGCACGGGCGATCGTGGCGGCTTGCAGGGCACCGCTCCCCAAGGCCGAGGATTTTCGTCCGCTGAAGGGGTTGGGCGCCAGTGCGCGGGTCGATGGTCGCCGCGTGTTGGTCGGCTCGGCCCGTTTCCTGAACGTGAATGCGGAGTCCCCACTGTCGTCTCAGGCTCAAGCCCAGGCCGAGCGCGGCGAGACGGTCGTCTGGGTCGGCGGCGATGCAATGGATCGGAGCGATCATACCTCTCCGGAAGGCTATATTACCTTACGCGATGCGCCGAACCCCACGGCCTGGGAGGCCCTGGTTCAGCTGCAGGCGCTCGGGATCCGGTCGGTGGTGCTGTCCGGCGACACGGGGAGCACCGTGGCTGCCATCGCGAGTGAGCTCGATCTTGTTGACTATGAGGGGGACTGCCTCCCATCTGAGAAGGCGGAGCGCATTCGTGCATGGCAATCGCAGGGCGACAAAGTCGCCATGGTCGGGGACGGCGTGAATGACGCGCCGGGCCTGGCCCAGGCCGACCTGAGTTTCACAGCCGTGGGCGGGACCGACGTTGCCGGCGAGACCTCGGATATTGTGCTGACCCACAGCGACCTGACCGTTATCCCATGGTATATCGCTCTGTCACGGCGCACACGGCGGATCATCCTGGAAAATCTGGGTTGGGCGTTCGCGTACAATCTGGTCGCGGTGCCCCTGGCAGCTTTCGGCGTGATCAGCCCGGTGATCGCTGCGGCGGCGATGGCGAGCAGTAGCCTGCTCGTGGTGGGCAATTCCCTGCGATTGCGCCGATAGCGTCGCCCGGAATCATTTCCCCGGGGCGACGCCCCGTTGCTGAGCACAGTTGAGCAGGAGTCATAGCGAATGAAGCGAGAGCGACCCGAACCCCACTTCACGGCATCACAGATCGTCCACGACATCGTGATCGGCATGTCGGATGGGCTTACCGTGCCCTTCGCCATCGCCGCCGGCATGTCCGGTGCCTCCGTTGCCACGAGAGTGGTGATCATCGCCGGGCTTTCAGAGATCGCTGCCGGTTCGATCTCGATGGGGTTGGGGGGCTATTTGTCAGGGCGTACCGACGTCGAGCACTATGAGATCGAGCGCAAGCGGGAGATGCGCGAAACACTTGAGGTGCCTGAACAGGAAACTCGCGAGGTCATTGACATTCTGATGGATCATGGCCTCGACCAGAAAGAGGCCGAGCCCATCGTGGAGAAGATGCGCCAGAATCGCGACAAATGGGTGGATTTCATGATGCGCTTCGAGCTCGGCCTGGAGAAGCCCGACGCCCAGCAGGCTCTCAAGAGCGGGTTGACCATCGGCCTTTCCTATGCCGTGGCCGGCTTCATCCCGCTCACGCCCTACATCGTGATGAACTCCGTCACGACGGCGCTCTACGTCTCGGCTGTGGTGACGATGGCGGCTTTGATTATCTTCGGCTATGTCAAGGGACGCCTGACGGGGCTGAGTGGCTGGTCGTCCGCGCTGCAGACGGCCGTTATCGGTGGACTCGCCGCCGGTGCTGCGTTTGTGCTTGCCCGCCTAATCGGTTAGCTAACTCTAGGGAAGCCCATGAATACTGAACCACCTCGGCGACGACAACTCAGCGGGAACACCTGGCTGGCCCTTCTGGCTCTAGCCTTGTCAACGTGGCTTCTAATCCAGGGATTTGGCCTCGTCGTCGAGGTGGCATCCGTTCTTTTTGGTGCCACGTTGATCAGCCTGGCCACTCGTCCGCTGGTCGATTATCTCGCGGCGCATCACATCCCACGGGTGCTCACGATGATCGTTATCTACCTTGTGGGGCTGGCGATCATTAGTACGGTGGGAGCCCTACTCGTGCCGGTGACTCGGTCTGAGGTCGCCGCCCTACAGCAAGACGGTCCCGCGTTGGCGGCCTCGATCGTTGGATGGGCGCGGTCGTTGCCGGTGGTTGGCACTCTGATCCCCTCGACGAATTCCCTATTGACGAGCGTCTTCCAGAGATTGGGTACGATCAGTGTCACCATCCTGGACACGATCACCAGCATCGGCGGGACAGCCTTGGATGTGGTTATTTCGCTTGTCATCGCCGTCTTCTTCACGACAGACCCGGGCCTCAACAGCCGGAGCATCGAACGCTGGATCGGCATTCGCGCTCGCCCGCGCGTTCACACGATACTTATGCACATCCAGCGCCGACTCCAGCGCTGGGTGTGGGCACAGCTAGCCATCGCGCTCTACTTCGCGGTGAGCTTCAGCGTGGGGCTGACCGCACTTGGAGTCCCGGCCGGGTTGACGATCGGCGTTCTGGGCGGTCTGCTAGAGATCGTCCCGTACCTGGGCGGCGCAATTGCCACCATCCTGGCCGTGCTCAGTGCCTTGACCCTCGGCCCGTTGCGGGCGCTCTGGGTCGTCTTGCTCTACCTGGTCATTGTGGAGGTGGAGTCCCACATCGTTGCCCCGGCCTTCTACGGGCGAATCCTGGGTCTACCTCCGGCACTGGTGCTGGTAGCGCTTGTGGTCGGCCTCAAGCTCTACGGCATCGTGGGCGTTTTCTTCGCTGTCCCGCTCGCGGTTGTGGTCGTCGCGATTCTGGAAGAGCTTTATCCTCCTGGCACCGACGATGAGGAGGCTCCCGAAGGCCAATAGCCAGAGCGACTCCATTGTCGTGTTCTGTGACTGTGCTACACTCCTGCTAACTGTTGTCCCCGTCGCGATCGGTTATACACAGTCTCAGGATCCCGAAATGTCGGCACCGCCCAATCCGTTGAGTTCGTCTATCACCACGATGCGGCTCCTGCGCACGAAGCTCTTTGTGCCGCAGGCGCATCCTGATCTTGTCGTGCGTCCCCGGCTTCTTGAGGCCCTCGAACGCGGCTGCCATCGCAGGCTGACGCTGCTCTCGGCTCCGGCGGGCTTCGGCAAGTCGACTCTACTCGCCGCTTGGGTAGCGCAGCTCGCCAACGGCGTCTCGGAGGATGCACAGGCATGTGGCGGTCCGCATGTTGGGTGGGTCTCGCTCGACGAACGGGACAACGATCCTATTCGTTTCTGGTCCTATGTGATCGAGGCGCTCGAGGCAGTGTGGCCTGGTCGCTGGGAGACTCCGCGCACGATGATCCGATCCCCGCAGCCCCCGCCGATCGAGGGCGTGCTCACCGAGATTCTGAACACGCTCACCACCTGCGACGGTTCCGCCGTGCTCGTCCTCGACGATTACCATACTATTGTGGATCCCGCCATTCACGAGGGCATGAGTTTCCTGCTGGAGAACCTTCCTCCCGATCTCTGTCTGATCCTCTCGGGACGCGCAGATCCTCCTTTGCCACTCGCCCAGTTGCGGGCGCGGCGCCAACTGGTTGAGATCAGGGCGCACGACCTGCGCTTCACCCAGGAGGAGGCGGCCGACTTCCTCAATCGCGTGATGGGTTTGGCGCTCCGCGCGGACGATGTGTCTGCTCTGGCCTCGCTGACCGAGGGCTGGGCCGCCGGTCTGCAGCTTGCGGCTCTCTCGATACAGGAAGCTGAGGATGTCCGTGCTTTCGTCGCCTCGTTTTCCGGCGAGCACCGCTACATCTTCGACTATCTGGCTACCGAGATCCTCGACCAGCAGCCCGTCGCAGTACGTGAGTTCCTTCTCAGGACCTCGGTGCTCGACCGCATGAACGGCACTCTCTGCGACGCGGTGACCGGGACTGACGATGGTCAGGCGATGCTGCAGATGCTGGAGCGAGGCAATCTCTTCGTGACGCCCCTTGATCAGGAGCGTCACTGGTACCGGTACCATCATCTCTTCTCGGAGTTCCTGCGGACGCAATTGGCCGGTGAGAAAGAGCCGGCCGAGATCGCCGACTTGCATCACCGAGCGGCCCAGTGGTTTGCGGATCAGGGTGATCTGTCTGACGCCATTGACCACGCGCTGGCGGCCGGCGACCATGTGTGGGCGAAGACGCTTGTCGAAGGTGCCCTCGTGGGCATGTTTCGCCGCAGCGAGTTGCGCACTCTGATTGGTTGGCTGGAGCGTCTGCCCAAGGCCGTGATGCAGCAGGATGCCTACCTGACGATGGCTGCGGCGTGGGCGTATCTGGCGACCGGTCAGCAGGAAGCTGTTGAGACCCGCCTGCGCGACGTCGAGCGTCTGATTGGCGCGGTGGCCGATGGGTCGCCGGAAAGCTACGCTCTGCCCCCGGAGCAGCGAGGTCCCCTTGCGGAGATCTCGTGTCTTCGGGCGACGCTCTGCTTCAACAAAGGGGACTTGGCGGCTGTTGAGGCCTACAGCCGGCAGACCCGCGCCTACCTGGCCGATGATGCGCAGGCCGGTGCCTTCAACCAACGTCTGGCCTTGCTGGGCATCGCGGCATTCCACCTGGCGTTGGCGAAGGAATTCGGCGGCGAGACTGCGGCTGCCCTGGAGGCCTTCGAGGAGGCGATTCCTCGTCTCCGTGACGACGATAACCCACATCTCCTGCCGATGTCGATCAGCCACCTCGGGCAACTGCTCGCGCTTCAGGGACGGCTGCACGACGCCGCATCCACTTACGCCGAGGCGCTTCGCGAGGTCGAGCGCCGCGGCACGCCTTCTCCCCTGTCAGGCACGGCCTATACCGGACTTGGCAGCCTGTTCTATGAATGGAACGATCTGGAGCGGGCTGCCGCCTATCTGGAGCAGGGGATCGAGATGGGAAGGCCCTGGTCGCACTGGGAGGTACTCGTCAACGGCTACGTGGGGCTGGCATGTATCGACCTGGCCGGCGGCGATGTCGACCGGGCGATGGGCCGGTTGACATCGCTGGTGGACTACACGACGTTGGTCAAAATGCGTTGGGCTCTGCCGCTGATCGAGGCCTATCGCGCTCTATTGTCGCTGCGGATCGGTCGTATCCATGATGCCATCGCGTGGGCCAGGGGTATCGACGTGCCGGCCGAGGGCGCACTCCCGTTTGCCCTCGAACCCAATGCCCTGATCCTGGCGCGCGTCTTTCTGGCCCAGGGGCAGTATGCGGCGGCACTCGCGCTACTCACCCGATTGGCCGCGGGCGCAGAGGCCGCCGGTCGATTCGGTCGGGTGATCGAGGCACTGTCTATTCAAGCGTTGGTCCTCGATGCGCAGGGCGAACGGGCGGCGGCCCTCGCGGCGCTGACGCGGGCGCTCGAGATGGCGACACCCCAGGGATATGTGCGCCTCTTTGTCGACGAAGGCTCGGGCATGCGTGCGCTACTTGCAGCGGTGCCCGCCAAGTCCGACTACGTGTCCGGGCTCCTGGCTGCCTTCGCCGGGCCGCACGCTGTTGATAGTGGGGGGCGTCACGCGGTAGTGGCCCACGCAAGTGACACGGTAGATCGTCAGGATCTGGCCGAACCCCTGACGGAGAGAGAGCTGGGAATTCTGGCCCTGATGGCCGATGGGTTGACCAATCAAGCCATTGCCGACCGGCTCTACATCTCCATCAATACCGTCAAGACTCACGTCAAGAACATCTACGGCAAGCTTGACGTCCGCAACCGCGCACAAGCCATTGTGCGCGCCGCTGAAGCCGGGTTGTTGTAGCGGTCTCACTCGCTCGCACTCTCGGCGTCCTTCCGATTCCCCTCCCTCGAACGGGTGATGGGCGACGCAACTCCGAATCACCCGCCGGATTCACCCGCCCTGGTGATGACGTGGATGCCCCATTTCCTTATACTCAGGATGAATGGAAGATCAGGAGGAGGTCGGAGAGATGACAGATACTGCACTTCAGGTCCAAGGATTCCGTAAGGCATACGGTGATTTCGTGGCCGTCGACGGGATCAGCTTCCAGGTCGAGCGGGGTGAGGTCTTCGGTCTATTGGGCCCGAACGGCGCGGGTAAGACCAGCACGCTTGAGTGCCTGGAAGGGCTGCGCGAGCCCACGGCAGGTGCCCTGGATGTGATGGGGGTCGACCCGAGCCGGGAGAGCCGGCGGCTGCGTAATCTCATCGGCGTGCAGCTTCAGACGTCGGGTCTACCCGCGAACATGGAGGTCGACGAGGCGATCAGCTTCTTCTGCGCCTATCACGGCGTGGCGCCGCGTTACGATCTGCTGGACCGGCTCGGGCTCGGCGAGAAGCGCGACACCCAGTATGAGAAGCTCTCCACCGGCCAACAGCGCAGGCTTGCGTTGGCGCTGGCCATCGCCCATCGCCCCGCCGTGCTCTTTCTTGACGAGCCTACCGCGGGCCTGGACGTCGAATCGCGCTCCGAGCTGCACGCGCTGATCCGCGAGCTGCAGTCCGAGGGCACCACCGTGATCCTGGCGACACACGATATGGCGGAGGCCGAGAAGATGTCCGACCGCGTGGCGATCTTGCTCCGCGGCAAGATCGTCGCGACCGGCACACCCCGCGAGCTCACTGCCACCGGTGACGGGCTCACCAAGGTCTCCGTCCGGACGGAGCAGTCGATGCTGGCTACCGACGGCACGGGCTTCCCAGCCGTACATCAGCGGAGCGTCAAGGACGACTACACGATCTATTTCAGCCGGGATCCCGGCCCGACGGTCAGCGCGATTCTCAGCTACTTGACCGCTCACGACGACAAGCTCATTGACCTGCGCGTCGAGCGCCCGTCGCTCGAAGAGCGTTTCCTGGAGATTACGGCCAACGGAGGTGCAGCATGACCGCACTGGTTCACCACTTTGCTTTTGAGTTCAAGACGGGGTTGCGGAACTCCACCCTGCTGCTGATGAACTATCTCTTCCCACTCGCTTTCTACGCGATGATGGGGTTGGTGATGGCGCAGATCAATCCCACCTTCACCGAATCGATGATTCCGGCGATGGTGCTCTTCGCGGCGATGGCCAGCACGCTGCTGGGGCTGCCCGGCCCATTGGTGGAGTCGCGCGAGGCGGGGATCTTCCGCAGTTTCCGGATCAACGGCGTGCCCGCCGTCTCGATCTTGTTGATGCCCGCGCTCACGACCGCGTTCCACGTGCTCATCGTGGCCTTGATCATCGCCGTCACGGGGCACCCGCTGTTCGGTGGTGTGAATCCTACGAACTGGGGGGCGTTTGCCCTGATCACGCTGCTCTCGGTCTTCACCTTCACCGGGTTCGGTGCCTTAATCGGCGTCATCGCCCGCGACTCGCGGGGTGTGGTCTTGTTCTCGCAGGCGATCTTCCTTCCCTCGATGCTGTTGGGTGGTTTGATGGTGCCGATGAGCATCATGCCGGAATCCGTGCGCCCGGTCGCGTTGTTGATGCCTGCTTCGCACGCGATGCAGGCTTACCAGGGCTTTGCCTACGGGGGAGCGACTGTGCTGGCGCCGATGATCTCGGTCGCGGTGCTGGCCACCAGTGGCATCTTGGCCTTTGCCTTGGCGATCTACCTCTTTAACTGGGACAGCCGCAACAGCGCGCGGCGGGGTCATCCGTTGATGGCCTTGCTTGCCCTGGTGCCGTACGTCGTGGCGATCGTGACGCAGTTATAGTGATATCGGGAGAACCTTTGGGGTCTCCGGCCCGAGCAGACTCGGGCTTGACCCCAAAGGTTTCATCGCCATCCGCAATGCCCATGTCACCTGATCCCTCGCTCCTGGCGCGTTTGGACGCCGGGATGGCCTACCGGCTCACGCTGCTCCTCGCGCCGCCAGGCGATGGGGCAGAGGTCCCGGCAGAGACCGATCGCCTTCTGCAGGACTGGATAGCCGGGGCACAGTGGCCGGTCTATCGCATCGTGTTGGCCCCGCGCCACAGCGATCCCGCTCTTTTCTGCCACGACCTCGCCGTGAATCTTGCGCCGGTCACCGGGCCGCTGGAGCTCGACGGATTGCCGCCGGAGGCGTGCGTCGTCGAGATCGTCAATGCAGTAGCACTCTCCGTGGTCCACGAGACCACGGAGAGTGGCTCAGACTTTGCGCTCGTCCTCGACGGCTACGAGACTATCGCCTCACTCACCATCCACGAGGCGCTCGTCCTGATGGTTGATTACCTCCCTCCGCCAATGCACGTCTACATTGTGTCTGCGGGCATGCCGCCGCTGGTCAACATCCCACGCCTGAGAGTGCGTCGCCAACTGCTGCAGATCGTGCTCTAGCGGGTCTGGCCTCGATGCCCCAGGCCGCCAACTCGTGGACGGCGGCTTCGACGAGCGGACGTGCCTCAGCCGCGACCTTCGGCGAGAGCGTGAGCCCCATCTCAAGCGAGGCCGGAACGACACCAAGGAGGACCAGCCGCTCGGGCGTGGTGTCCCTGAACCGGCACATCGCGAGCGTCTCCTGGAGCCCGATCTGGTGCATCGAGATTTTAAGGGCGACGACCGCCGGGATCTCCGCCCCCTCCAGGCGCACCATCGTACCGGATGGTGCGCCCGTCCGTACCGCATCGAGGAGTAGAACGGCATCCGCTGCCTCCATGTGAGGCAGTAGCTCGAGACCCATCACCCCGCCGTCGAGCAGGGTGACCTGCTCGGGCCAGGTATATTCGGCGTCAAGGCAATGGAGCACCTTGACGCCGATTCCTTCGTCCCGCATCAGTGTGTTGCCCAGGCCCAGGATCAGAACCCGGTTCGGTGGGTCTTTGACGTTCTCCATCTCCACGTCAGGGCACGATCTCAACCCGGGTGACCTCGTTGTGCTCCGTGTCGACGATGTGAACGGCACAGGCCATACACGGATCGAAGGAGTGGATGGTGCGGATCACTTCCAGCGGCTGGCTTGGATCCGCGACCGGTGTGCCGATGAGTGCCTCCTCCCATACCCCTCGCCGGCCCACGGCATCACGTGGGGAGCCGTTCCACGTCGACGGCACGACCGCCTGATAGTTCTCGATCTGGCCGTTCTTGATGTGAATCCAGTGGCCCAGGGCACCCCGTGGGGCCTCCGTGGTCCCCCATCCGCTTGCCTCACTGGGCCAAGTTCGCGGGTCCCACGACTCCCCACTATGAATCGCCAGGTCCCCACCGTTCATGTTCGCCTCAAGCTCATCGATCCAGGTGGCCATGCGTTCGGACACCAGCAGCGTCTCAACACCGCGCGCAGCCGTGCGGCCGAGCGTGGAGAAGAGTGCCTCCGGCCCGACGTTGAGTGCCGTAAGCACCGAGTCGATCACTTGCCGGGTGCGGGTGTGTCCGGCGGCGTAGGCGACGACCATACGTGCGAGCGGCCCAACTTCCATCGGCAGGCCGTCATAACGCGGGGCCTTGATCCAGGAGTATTTGTCATTGGTGTTCAGGAACTCGAAGGGGGGCTGTGGCCCCGTGAAGTTCGGCTGCGTCTCGCCCTGCGACGGGTGTTTGCCTTCCGCATCGCCACCGGTGTAGCTGTACCACGAGTGCGTTACGTATTCCTCGATCAACTGCTGGTCGAGTTGCTCCGGCGCGGCGCCCAGGTTCTTGTTCCGGACGACGCCGCGAGGTAGCCAGAGCGATGCAGGGTCGTTCCCCGTTGTGTCGGGGAAGTCGCCATAGGCCATGTAGTTGCCCACCCCCTCACCAATCGCCGCCCAGTCCTTGTAGAAGGAAGCGACCGCCAGGAGGTCGGGGACGTACACTTTCTGCACGAAGTCGAGGCCCTGCTGGGCCCACGCACGCAGCGCCGCGATCCGCGCCGGGTTGATGGCGACCTCGCTCGCCGGATCCACGGGCATCGCCATACCGCCTACCAGGTAGGTCTGCGGATGGGGATTCTTGCCGCCCAGCATCGCGTGAATCTTGATGTACTCGCGCTGCCAGTCGAGCGCCTCCAGATAGTGGGCTACGGCCATCAGGTTGGCCTCAGCGGGCAGGTTGTAGGCGGGATGCCCCCAGTAGGCATTCGCAAAGAGGCCGAGTTGGCCACTGTTGACGAGTGTCTGGATTCGCGTCTTGACCCCGGCGAAGTAGTCGGGCGACGATTTCGGCCAATCGGAGATCGACTGGGCCAGGTCACTCGTGGCCGAGGGATCGGCGTCCAGCGCCTTGACGATGTCGACCCAGTCCAGTGCGTGCAGGTGATAGAAGTGGATCACGTGATCCTGTACGAACTGTGCACCCTCGATGAGGTTGCGCAAGAGTCGCGCGTTGTCCGGCACGGTGATGCCGAGGGCATCCTCGACGGCGCGCACCGAAGCGATGGCGTGGACGGTCGTGCAGACACCGCAGATGCGCTGGGTGAAGACCCATGCATCGCGAGGGTCGCGGCCCTTGAGGATCATCTCGAGTCCACGGAACATCGTGGTGGAGCTCCAGGCGTCAGTGACGAGGCCGTCTTGGATCTGGACCTCGATACGCAGGTGTCCCTCGATCCGCGTGATGGGATCGATCGCTATGCGCCGAGCCCCCTGTGGAAGTGGCGGCGGCGGCACGGTCGGTACCGGCGTCGGCGCCGGAGGCTGTCCTTTTTCAACTAATGGGATGTATATCTTCGGCATGGTGTCTCTCCTTGTTGTCCGACGGTAATAGGTTAGTCGTCGCCATGATAGAAAGGCGTCATCGTGTCCCAGAAATGCGGGTTGGTGCATCCCACGCAGGGGTGCCCGGCCCCGATGGGCCAACTCGTCCCGTCATTCCATTTGACGTCGTAACAGTTGCTACGGGTCTCAGGCCCGCGGCACCCCATCTCCTCCAAGCACCACCCCAGGCGGTGTCCTGCATCGCCCCAGGTGCGAACCTTCTGATCGCGGTTGTAGTACTGCCTCCGCTCACAGTGTTCGTGGATCCTACTGCCGTAAGCAAAGGTCGGTCGGCGGCTTCCGTCCAGGGGGGAAGGTCGCCATACGTCAGGATGTAGACCAGGGCGGCCGAGATATTCATCACGTTGGTAGGACAGCCGGGAAGGTTGATCAGGTTTGTCGGGTTGGGAATGGCACCGGCGACCCCTGTGGCGCCGGTTGGATTGGGCGCCGCTGCGGCGAGGCCACCGTCGTAGGCACACGACCCTGCCGCTACGATATAGCGTGCACTGGCGGCTACTTTCTGCAGAATGCTCAGCGCCGTGCGTCCGCGGACCATGCAGAAAGTGCCACCGTTAGCCGTAGGGATCGAGCCCTCGACGATGGCAATGTACTCACCGGGATAGGTCCGGATGGTGTCGCTCAGGGAGAGCTCGGTGCCAT
The DNA here is from genome assembly GCA_963775195.1 of uncultured Chloroflexia bacterium. Lineage (GTDB taxonomy): Bacteria > Chloroflexota > Anaerolineae > B4-G1 > SLSP01 > PWVB01. Next base: position 193,126 of record CAVZIC010000005.1, on the reverse strand, counting down.
CACCGGCAGGGGCCATCAACGTCTCGTGGTAATCGAGTGAGATACGGTCCAGGAGGAACTCGTCAACCGAGGGTTGCGAAGCTCGAAGGAAGGATTCCGTATCGCCGGTGCAATCCTGAAACTCGAGCCATACCACCGGTGGTCTGGGGGTGGCTGCCAGAGCCTTAGAGATCCGAGTAATGCCGGTGCGCGGAAGCGCCAATGTCGCAGCCATCACACCGCAGAACTTCAGGAAATCGCGACGATCGATGCCACGCTGTGCGAGCCGGTCAGTGAAGTCAACTGCTTTTGCCTTCATCAAGGTACCTCCAGTATTTGGATAAGGTTTCCGACATCTTGTGAACGGTATGGGGAGCCGGACGTGCCTACAGGGGCTATGTCGGGGAAACAGCCGAAAAGTTACGGTGACTTTCTTACCCGGCGCCAACCTTCGCAAGTTGGCGCCGGGTAACGCCTTGACAGTGTGGCCGGGCCAGTTATACTTGTTATTGAAAGGAAGTATCATTAAAACGGCCTATGCGTGACTGGCAGACAACATTGTCGCAGAGGGGGTATCGCATCACCGCGCCACGTAAAGTGGTGGCTGATGTGTTGCTGGCGGCCGACGTGCCGTTGACGGCTCAGCAGGTCCTCACGGCGGGACAGGGGCGCCACGGAGCGCTGGGTCTGGTCACCGTGTACCGTACGCTCGAACTGTACGAAGAACTGGGGCTCTGCTCCCGCGTGCATCTGCCTGAGGGCTGCCATGGCTACGTGGCGACGACGCCAGGCCACCGGCACGTGCTGCTCTGCCGGCGGTGCGGTCGATCGGTGGAGTTCGCCGGGCGGGGGGATCTTGATGCCCTGGTGGGGGACCTCGAGCGTCAGACCGGCTATGAGATCCGTGACCATCTGCTACAATTGTTCGGCATCTGTCCTGAGTGTCGCCGGGCAGACGGGTGCACCGAGACGCACCCGGCGCGCTGATCCTTGGTAAGGAGACATAGATGAGAGGCGGGAACCGCTCGTTATCGAGAGCCCTGAGGGCTCTGCTGTTAGCTGTGGTGTTCATATCGGGGTGTGCCGCGGGCGCGAATCCGGCGCCTACGACTCTAGGATCGACAACCTTTGACGTGCTCCCGACTCTGGTCCCCGTTCCCCTGGCTTCCGGTGAGCGGCTGCGCGTGGTCGCGACCACAAGCATCGTCGCTGACGTGGTCAGGGCCATTGCCGGAGATCGCGTCGACGTGGCCGAGTTGGTGCCGTTGGGGGCCGATCCCCATGATTTCCAGCCGACGCCACAGGATGCGGCTGCCATCAGCAACGCCGACGTGGTCTTTATCAATGGCGCGGGGCTGGAGCAGTATATGACGAGGCTGTTAGCGAACGCCGGGGGAGGCATCCCGGTCGTGCCGGTATCGTATGGGACGACGTTGCTGACATTGCAGGGCGGGGGGAGCGCCCCTGAGGATGATCCGCACATCTGGTTTGACCCCAACAACGTCAAGACGTGGGTGACGAATATCCGGTCGGCACTGAGCGCGCTCGATCCCGGCGGCGAGGCCACATACCAGGCGCATGCAGATGCCTATCTCGCACAACTCGATGCGCTCGACGCTTGGATTCGGGAGCAGGTAGCCGCAGTCCCAGAGGCCCGGCGCAAGCTGGTCACGGACCATACGTTCATGGCCTACTTTTCTAAGGAGTATGGTTTCGAGCAGGTGGGGATGGTGACTGAGGGAAGCAGTACCCTCGCGGAGCCCTCGGCACAGGAGCTGGCCTCGTTGGAGGATGCGATACGGGCGCAGCACGTCGCGGCGATTTTCGTGGGTACGACGGTCAATCCCCAGGTGGCGCAGCAGATTGCGCAAGACGTTGGCATACATGTAGTGCCTATATACACCGGCTCATTGAGTGACCCGGCCGGTCCGGCGGGGACCTATCTCGACTTTATGAGATATGATGTCGGCCAGATCGTGGCGGCATTGCGGCCGAACTAGAGCAACATGACGAAGACCTTTGGGGTTTGCTGGTCGGGGAGGCACCCACTTCATCAGGAAGCCCCAGAGGTCTCGGCGCGGACGAGTTGATAAGCCTGGTGGAGGGTATGAGCGAATGTTGACGGGACTGGGATTCCGAAAACCCGCTGCACACGCTGAGGGCGCCGATATGTTGGCGATCTCCGACCTCACGGTCAGCTACAACGGTACGCCGGCGTTGAGCCACGTGTCGTTCCAACTGGAGAGGGGCGAGCGAGTTGCCGTTGTCGGCCCGAACGGTGCCGGCAAGAGCACGCTTTTCAAGGTCATCGCGGGGGTCCTCGACCCGACGAGCGGTGACGTGCGCGTCGCGGGCTGCAGCCCACGGAGCCACATCTGCATCGCCTACGTGCCGCAGAGGAACGACGTGGATTGGTCCTTTCCGGTGACCGTGGAGGACGTCGTGCTAATGGGGCGCTTCGGTAAGCTGGGGCTGCTGCGCAGGCCAAGCCGACAGGATCGGGCGTTCGTCAGAGAGTGCCTGGTGACCGTCGGTATGGAGGAGTTGGCCCATCGCCAGATTAGCGAGCTGTCCGGGGGACAGCAGCAGCGCATGTTCATTGCCAGGGCGCTGGCCCAGGAGTCGAGCATTATGCTGATGGACGAGCCGCTGAATGGCCTCGACGTCTCCGCCCAAGAGCGCATCCTGGAAATCCTGGACACACTGAAGGCGCAAGGCGTGACCGTCATGGTCGCCACGCACGACTTGAACCAGGCGGCGGACCACTTCGATCGAATCCTGCTTCTGAACCACCGCCTCCTGAGCATCGGCTTGCCGGCAGAGGTTTTCACGACGGTACATCTGCAGGACGCCTACGGAGGGACGCTCCGACTGGTTGAGACCGACGATGGCGTGATGGTGTTGAGCGATACGTGTTGTGGGGGGGACTGACGATGGCGCAAGTTCTGGAGATCCTGATTGCACCGCTCCGCTATGCCTTTATGGTTCGCGGTATCGCCGCGGCGGTTATGGTGGGCATCGTCTGCGCCATGGTGGGCACGTATATGGTGTTGCGCGGCATGGCCTTTCTGGGCGACGCCCTGGCACACTCGATACTCCCGGGCATTGCCGTTGGGTACATCGTCAGTGGGGGTGCCCGGCAGCCCATCTTCTGGTGGGGGATGGGGACCGGGGTCCTGACGGCTATTGGCATTGGGGCTGTGGGCAAGGGCGCGCAGGTGAAACAAGATACGGCGATCGGCATCATCTTCTCAGGCATGTTCGCTCTCGGCATTGCTCTGATCTCCACCATGCGCAGCTATGCCGTGGATCTCTCTCACTTTCTTTTCGGCGATGTGCTCGGCGTCTCCCCTGCGGATCTGTGGATCACCGCGGGCCTGGCCGCACTGGTCTTTCTGGTCATCTTCGTCTTCTACAAAGAGTTCCTGGTGCTCTCCTTTGACCCGATTCTCGCAGAGACGCTCCGGTTTCCCTCGGGTTTTCTGCACTACCTGCTGCTGGTGCTGATCGCGCTGACCATCGTCGTGTCGCTGCAGACGGTCGGGGTAGCCCTGATGGTGGCAATGCTGACCACACCTGCGGCCACGGCGTATCTTCTCACCAAGCGTCTCGCGCCGATGATGGTCATTGCATCGGTGATCGGCGCGCTCTCCGGTGTTGTGGGGCTATACCTCTCATACTACGTCAGCGTGGCCTCGGGGGCTGCCATCGTGCTCGTGTGTACCGCGATCTTTCTGCTGGCGTTGTTCTTCGCGCCGCGGCGTGGACTTGTCCGGGGATGGGTCGGGCAGCCCAACCACTGAATCCATCGAGGCTGCAGAGAGCCTTCCGTCGGCTCTATGGCTGGGCGGCCCACCGGCTGTACCACGAACTCGCCGGGGCGTACGAAGCGGTCGCCTGGCTGGTGAGCCTGGGACGCTGGGATGGCTGGCGCAAGCAGGCGCTGGACTGTATCGGGGATGATCGCGTGCTCGAGATCGGGTTTGGCACCGGGGCATTGTTGGTCGAAGCAGCCAGGCGGGGCCTTAACGCGTGGGGCGCCGACCCGTCGATCGCGATGCACCGTGTGGCGGGACGCCGGGCGCGCAGGTCAGGCATGACACTGCGTCGTGTGGTCGCACCGAGTCAGGCCCTCCCATTTGCCAGCGGTACGTTCGGCGCGATCATCTCGACTTTTCCGACGGAGTACATTGCAGATCCTGCCACGTTGCGTGAGGCAGCGCGTCTCCTTCGAGATCCGAGCGATGACCGGTCCGGCGGTCGCCTGGTGATCACGGGACTGGGAGTCCGTGTCGGCGGCAAGACCGATGAACCGGTGTCTACGGATCTCAACGGAGCCTCCCGGGCGCCTGTTCGTAGCAACGACTTCAGTCGTTCTGCTTCGGACCGTCTGCCCTCCATCGCCCCCTCTGAGGAAAATGGTAAGGTGGAGCCCTCGGATCGGCTCAGGACCGCTGTGTTCAGATTGGTGGCCTGGGTGATGCGCCTGATCTTTGGTGGCGGCACTGAAGACACTGTAGCGCTATACGCTCGATTCGCCGAACAGTCGGGCTTTGACGTCACGATCGTAGAAGGCGTGGGACCGGTGCGCGTACCTGTGCTGATCCTGGAGAAGCCGCTCTCACTTGCTAATTCGGGCGCCGGAGGCGGTGAGCCATGATTGTGCCCGAGCTCCATGCCCTACTGTCAACCGGGGGCCGCGCTGAGGCGAAGCGCGGCGGCGCCTGGCACCTCAGCATACCTGAGGGGCCGGCTGCCTCCTACCGCGTTGCCCAGATTGATGACTACTCGCATCTCGGGCGTCGATCGTTTCGGTGGCAGCCACCGCTCAAGCTACGCGTGCGTGCCCGCGTCTCGGGACCGGCGCTCCCGGGTACCTGGGGATTCGGTCTCTGGAATGACCCGTTCACTGCACAACTGGGGTTTGGGGCCGGACATCGGTTCCCTGCGCTGCCCAATGCAGCCTGGTTCTTCCACGCTTCGCCTCCCAATTACCTCGCCCTCTCCGATTCCCATCCCGCCCAGGGCATGCTCGCGGCCACGTTTTCCTCCCCGCATGTGCCTTCATCGCTGCTTGCCCTGGCTGCACCGGCGCTCACCCTGGCAATCCTCCCCTGGTGGGCTCGTTTGCTGCGCCGGGTTAGCCGGCGTGTGGTGGGGGATGATGCCACTTCCCTCGATCTCGATCCTACCGTCTGGCACGACTACGAGGTCGACTGGCACCGAGATCACGTGGCGTTTCGAGTGGACGAGAGGCCGTGCTTCCGCACGTCCTTGACCCCCAGGGGGCCCCTGGGATTGGTGTTGTGGATCGACAACCAGTATATGGCGCTCCCTCCGGATGGACGATTGAGGTTTGGCGCTCTCGCCGGCCCGGATGCCTGGCTCGATCTCGATCAGGTCGGCGTGGAAGCGTCCGGCGAAGCTTAGGCCGGCGTGCAGGCGCGTCGATGACTATGTCCGCGACGGCGGCAGCGCACCCCAACCTGGCCCTCGTCAAGTACTGGGGAAGATCCGACCCCGCTCTCAACATCCCTGCGAATGGCTCGATCTCCGTCAATCTCAGCGGTGCCACGACGATTACGTCGGTGGCTTTTGATCCTGCATTGCGGGAAGACGTGGTCAGTGTGAACGGTAGCCCGGCCGATGTCGTCGCCTATCGTCGGGTCGTAGCCCATCTTGATCGCCTGCGTGCGATGGCGGGCGCGATGACCCGGGCGCGCGTGGCTTCGACCAACGATTTCCCGATGGCCGTCGGCATTGCCTCCTCCGCCTCCGCGTTTGCTTCGCTTTCCCTGGCCGCCTCGCGTGCGTTGGGGCTGGATCTGACCTCACGGCAGGTATCGATTCTCGCCCGCAAGGGATCGGGGTCGGCGTGTCGCTCCGTTCCGGATGGGTTCGTAGAGTGGCTCCGCGGTCACGACGATGAGAGCTCCTACGCCATATCATTGGCCAAGCGGGACTACTGGGATCTGCGCATCCTGACCATCATCATTTCTGCGGAGCCGAAGCTCATTTCATCGCTGGACGGACACCGGGCGGCTCGCACCAGCCCGTTCTACGCAGCACGCCTCGAGACGATCCATCAGACGCTCGATACGGTGCGTTCGGCCCTGCTGGCGCGCGATTTCGAGGCGCTGGGCATGGCGGCTGAGCGGGAGGCGATGTCCCTGCACGCCATCGCTATGACCTCCCGGCCCGAGGGCTATCCGTGGATGAGTGGCATTTACTACATGGCGCCGGAGACGATGCGCCTGATTCAGGCCGTGCAGCGTTGGCGGGCGGAGGGGCTCGCCGTCTACGCCACACTGGATGCCGGTCCCAGCCTCCACTTGCTCTGTCAGGCGGAAGACCAGGAGAGGGTCGCCCGAGCCGTCGCGGCGCTGGACGGCGTCCCCTCGGCTGTGCTGGTCAGCCGTCCCGGGCGAGGTGCGTGGCTCATCAATGAAACCGCCGAGGCAGATGCCTCAGCGGTGAAGTGATGAACGTACGGGCCGGGACCTGGTGCAGAGTCAGTAGAGCTGTTCGGGACAGGATCTTGACCTCGTTTCAGGCGGACCTGTGATCCCCCGGGTCAGTGTGCAGACGGTGGATCACAGATCCGGCCGGAACGTATGCCTTGGGAACCTATTACCGAAAAGCTCCTATGCAACCGTCCTAGATCACGGTATTGTCCGGGATGACGGCTCCCTTGGGCACGACGACGATGCCATCGCGCACAACGTAGGTGTCCGTTTCCTCCTCATCGGCTCCCTCGTGGTTACGGATGACGACGTTGCGACCGATGCGGACGTTCTTATCCAGGATGGCGTTCTCGATGACGCTGCCATCGCCGACGCCGATGCTCGGCAGTCCCAGATGGGCGTTTTCCTCAATCTGCACGAGCGTCTCATAGTAATCCGCACCCATCATAACGACGCGGTGGAGATGCGCGCCCGGCCTCACGATGCTGCGGAGCCCGATGACGCTGTCCGCCACCGCGGCATTGTTGATTTGGCATCCGGGAGCGAGGACCACGCGGTGGATGCTTGAATCCAGGACCCGGCTGCCGGAAAGGTAACGAGCGCGCGTGTAGATAGGCCATTCGGGTGCGAAGAAGTCAAAAGGTGGGTTTGGTCCTGCGAGCGCCAGGTTGACCTCGTAGAAGGTGCGCATCGTGCCGATATCCTGCCAGTATCCCTCGAACTGATAGGCAGAGACGCGCAGCCCTGCCGCGATCGCAGCGGGTATGATGTGCTTACCGAAGTCCGATCCCGGCTCCTCCCGGAGGATCTTGTTCAGGACCTGCGCGCCGAAAACGTAGATACCCATCGAGGCGAGATAGGGTTTGTCACCCGACAGACTGGCGAGATCCTTCAGCCGCTCCGGTGAGGGTTTCTCGACCCACTCCGTGATCTGCCCGTTCTCGTCGGCCTTAAGGATGCCCAGGCTCGGCGCCTGCTCGGCGGACACGGGCTGCGCCGCGATCGTGATGGCCGCTTCGTGGCTCTCGTGGTGCTGAACGAAGAGTGAGTAGTCCATCCGGTACAGGTGATCCCCCGCCAGGATCACGATATTGCGCGGTTCCTGCACCTGCAGTTGGAAAAGCTGCTTGCGCAAGGCGTCCGCGGTCCCCTGATACCACGCCTGGCTGGCCGGTGTCTGCTCGGCCGCGAGGATGCGCACCCATCCCCCCGAGAAGCTGTCGAACTGGTACGTCCGGGTGACGTGGCGATGCAGCGAGACCGAGTTGTACTGCGTGAGGACGTAGATCCGATTGATCCCGGAGTTGATGAGGTTGCTCATCGGAATGTCAATGAGACGGTAGTAACCGGCTAGAGGCACCGCCGGCTTGGCCCGAAGCTTTGTAAGGGGGTACAACCGCGAGCCTGCGCCGCCCCCCATAATGACACCGAGGGTGTCTCTCATGAAACTGAGCATGAAAATCCTCCTATCAATATGACGTACGAAGCTTGGCAGTATCCCCTGCCCCTAGACGAACGAGGACGCGGCCAGAAGGTCGTATTTGTCCTATCCATATGTCTCAAACGCATTATATCCAGACGTTGTGGATAGAGCAACTGCGTCGTCACGTTTGCGCGTTATCACGTTGGCACGTCTGAACGGTTCAACGCGCCAACGCTGTGTTGACTGTGTTGCTCTCTGGGCTATCATTGCGCCCGATGCCGCCTAAGTCCCGCGCCCATTTCGTGTTGCTGATAGTGATCCTGACCCTGGGCGTTGCCCTGAGGTTCTCGCAGCCTACCCTTGTCGAGTTCAAACGGGATGAGGCGACGGTAGCGCGGTTGGGGCAAGCCATTGCCTTCGAGCGATATCTACCTGCGGTCGGGGTCGACTCGTCGCTGGGTATCGACAATCTGCCGCTGACGCTCTATTTGGTGGCGCTCCCTCTGCGTCTGTGGTCGGACCCGCTGTCCGCGGTGCTTTTCACGATGCTGCTCAACAGCCTGGCATTGCCGGCATGCTATCTGTTGGCGAAGGCGGCGCTGGGAAAGCGGGCAGCGCTGCTGAGCACGCTACTCTTCGCCGTGAGTCCCTGGGCGGTGCTCTACGCGCGCAAGATCTGGTCGCGCACGCTCCCGATTTTCACCCTCGCGTTGATGGCCTCGCTGTTCTTGACCTTTGTGCGACGCCGCCGGTGGGCGCTAGTCGCCGCGTTTGCCAGCCTGGCCATGATGGTCGGACTTCAACTGGAGGCTCTGGCTTTCGTACCGATTCTCTTGGTGGCTCTCGTGCTCTTTCGGGATGCCGTCGCCTGGCGTCCGCTGCTGATCGGTGTTCTCGTCGCCCTCTGTCTCGTCTCACCCTACATCGTTCACGACGCCGCGAACGGATGGGAAAATGCGCGAGGCCTGATCACCTATGCCAGAGGGGGCGGCACGTTCTCGTGGGATGCCCTGCGATATACCTTCGCACTGCTTGGCAGCCAGGGGATCGATGGCCAGGCCGGCCCGTTCCACTTGCAGTTCGCGGCCGGTGTGCCGCCCTTTTGGTGGCTCAACACCGCACTCAGCGTGTTGTTGGTGGCTGCGCTGGGGTACGGGCTCTATCAGATGGTTCGGGGGTCAACCCGGGAGCGGCGCAGGACGTTCGTCTTGCTCCTGTTGTGGTTCGCGGTCCCGATCGTGCTCCAGCTCAAGCCATCTGCTCCCACCCAGCAGCACTACTTCGTCATGCACTATCCCGTCCAATTCATGCTCATCGCGGCTTTCGTGGTAGGGGCCATCGAGTGGGTGGCGCGCCGGGTGGGAGAGGGCGCGGGACGGCGGATGGTGCGCTACGTGATGCCCGCACTTGTGCTCCTCCTTGGGTTGGGCTGCGGATGGCAGGTGCTGGTGACGGGGAAACTGCGGGCGATGATGGTGGCACATCCGACGACCGGCGGATATGGGACGCCGCTGCGATACACGCGTCAGGCGGCACATGAGGCGGTGCGCTTGGCCCAGGGCGGTGAGGTCATTGTCCTAAGTGAAGAGACCCGCCCTTTCGTGACCGAGACGCCGACCGTCTTTGATGCCTTGCTCTTTGGGACGCCGCACCGCTTTGCCGATCCACGTGCCGCCGTGCCGTTTCCCGAGGACGACCGATTTGCTTACCTGGTCGGACCGGTCTCTCCGGATACGGAGGAGGATGTGGGCTTGGTGCGGCTCACCCAACTGGCGTCTATTTCGTCCGGTCCGAGCGTGGTGCTGCGCGACGGGGTCAGCTACAGCACATTCTTGGGAACCGGTGAGAGCCGCCACGAGGCACTTGGCGCGATGACGTCGCTGGGTCCTGGCGTCCCATTCGCGAACAATGTGGTCTTTGCCGCCTACGAGGCGGTCCCGTCGGTCGAGGTGGGAGCGCCCCTGGAGGTCTGGCTAGCGTGGTGGCTGCGCGATGTGCCGCCCGAGGCCGCCGACTACCATTTCACGGCGCAAGTGCTGAGCGATGACGGCGCACTGCAGGGACAGGACGATCACGCGGGGTTTCCATCGGCCGGCTGGGCTGCGGGCGATCTGGTCCTCAGCCACTTCACGGTCATCCTGCCGGACCGCCCTGGTCCGGGGAGCTACCGACTGCGCGTCGGGATGTACAGCTACCCGGAGATCCGCGCGGTGCCCGTCGTCAATGCTCAGGGTGAGCCGGTGGATGATGGGGTCACGCTAGAGGAGATCGAGATTGGACCAATCTCTGAGATTGGTCCAATCTACCGCCTCCCCGTCTCTAGTGCTGGCCTGCGAACTTGGGTGATGGCGCATCCTTGATGACCTGATCCACCACGTCTGTCAGCTCGCCGAAGCTGTCGTTGTTGTAGGTTTCGATGGCCCCCTGATCCCCCAGGCTGGCCATCTGGGGATCGATGCCGATCTCGCCCAGGAAGCGGGTATTGAAGGTTTCGGCCATCGCTCGCGTGTCGCCCTTCCCGAAGAGCGTGAAGCGCTCGCCGCAGTGCGGGCAAATGACGTAGCTCATGTTCTCGATGAGGCCGATAAGAGGCGTGTCGAGGTGACCGGCCATGTGTGCGGCCTTGCGCACCACCATCCCCGCCAGATCCTGGGGCGACGTCACCAGGACAATCCCCGTCACCGGTAGCCCCTGCATGACGGTGAGCGCTGCGTCCGACGTGCCCGGAGGCATATCTACGATCAGCGTGTCGAGGTCTCCCCAGAAAACGTCGTTCCAGAACTGATTGATCGCGCTCGTGATCATCGGTCCGCGCCAGATCACAGCCTGCTCCTCATCCTCCAGCATCAGGTTGATCGACATAATCTTGATGCCCGTGGAGGTCTGGGGGGGCATGATGCCCAGAGGGGACATCGTGGGCGGCTCCTTCACCCCGAACAGTTTGGGAATGCTGGGTCCGGTGATGTCCGAGTCCAGCACACCGACCCGTCGACCCCGGCGCCGCAAGCCAACGGCCAGCATGGCCGCGACCGTCGATTTTCCGACGCCGCCTTTTCCGCTCATCACCGCGATGACGGTCTTCACCTTGTTGAGGTTACCCGCCGGAGAGCTTGACTGCTGGCCGCTCTGCCCGTGCAGCTTGTCGCGCATTGCCTCGCGCTCTTTGTCGGTCATCGCCGTCAACGAGATCTCCACGTTGAGCCCGTCCTCCAGTGCGTCGACGGCCTGCCCGGCATCGGCGGCGATCTCGTCGCGTAGCGGGCAGTTCGGCACGGTCAAGGCGATGGTGACGTGAACGTTCTTCCCCTTGATCGTGATGTCGCGGATCATACCCAGCTCGACAATGCTGCGATGCAGCTCGGGATCGATAACTTGTCGGAGTGCTTCCAATACCTGCTCTTTCGATGCCACTCTTATCCTCCAGGAGATATGCTGTAACGCTAATGTCAGGAGTCGAGCACCTGACCTCTTCCGCAAGAAGCCCCCCGTCTCGGGGGGCTCAGAGAAACCTGGCGACTATGTCCGCCACTCCTGCCTCACACTGTAGCCGTCTCTGCAGATCGCTCTCCCTCCCTGGCCTCCTCCGCCTCCTCTTCGCCGTGCCGGACCTCCCAGATCCGATCGGGCGCGACGAGGCGATCGATGTACAAAACGCCGTTGACGTGATCTATCTCGTGCTGGAATACCCGTGCCAGGTATCCCTTGGGCCGCATGTGGAACTTCCCGCCGTGCCGGTCCGTGCCGCGTACAAGTACCTCAATGGCGCGCTCCACCTCGCCTACATAGCCGGGTATGGAGAGACAACCCTCCACCCCGATCTCGACCTCTCGAGATTCCTTGACGATCTCGGGGTTGACCACGACATACAGCTCGCCGCTTCCCCACACTTCCTCGTCCTCGGGCAACTCCACGACGATGATCTTGTGCAGTTCGCCGACCTGAACGGCAGCCAGGCCGACGCCGTCGGCCCCGTGCATCGTCTCCACCATGTCGTCCATCAGCTGCTCCAGTTCGGGTGTGATCGTCTCCACCGGTCGTGATCGCTCACGTAGACGAGGGTCCCCAACTGTGATTATCTCCCGCAGTGCCATATAGCCTCCCACTATAGTTTTCCAGCGCTCAATTCGTTCACTTCCGAGGTGCTGCCGTGCAGCGCCTCAAGATTCCTTCGCCCGATGTAGTTCGTCATAGGTGGCGAACCAGGTAAGTAGCTCCTGCTGCCGCCGATTGGCTTCCGCCTGGATCTGGTGCTGCCGGTACTCGTATTGGCGGTTAGAGATCGTCTGCTGGACGTCCTCGGGGCGCCGAACCCATTGTAGTCTGAACTGCCCCTCCGTGCCGGCGGTCTCGAATCCCACGTGTCCGTAGTCGAGGATACGTGCGAAGATCGTGGGCACCACGTAGCTCAGGTTCTGGATGCGATCGAGGCGCGTCTCACGTCGAGTCTCTCGGAGCAGCAGTGGAAGGCGCTCTACGAGGATGATGTGGCTGCCCGTCAACTGGAAATAGTCATTGCGCCAGTCCTCGACGTACCAGAGTAACGCCGCGAAGGCGATCGCCTCCACAAAGAGCCAGGCGACTAACCATCCTGGAAACGATGGTGTACCGGCACGTGTGGCCAGGTAGAAAGGTCCGCCGATCGTGAACAGAAGGAAGGGCACCAGCGCCGGTGCGCTCCAGATGACTCCCGGCAGCCAGTAGCGTTTCCAGATGATGATGTTCCCATCATCGATCTCGATTCTCGCCGGTGGGAAAAGATACTCCCAGAGTGATCTCAACAGCACCCTGAGTTCGATACGGCCAGGCTGCCTTGGCTGCACCGGGCCGGAGATGCCGGGGAGCTGTTCCGGCGCTTCCGTCGGCTCCAGACGATGTGCGAGCATGTCCCTAATCTGGCCGCGGGTCTTCAGCACGTCCCGTGCCTTGGTGCGCCCCACTTGACGGGAGATCAGCAGTCGAAGTGCATCGGGCGCGGGCACGTAGCTCATGTCAATGTCGACCGTCTCGCCGGCCGTCTCGAGCACCAGATTGCCGTAGTCCAGCAGGTTAGCCATCAGGCCGGGCTGCGTCTCGGAGATATCGACGACGTTGTCGAGCGGCGACTCCTGCTGGTGCGTAGAGAAGGGGCCGGTCCGCTCGATATGCACCACGCGTTGCGTTGTAACGACGAAGTAATCGTCACGCCAGTTGATGTATATCCAACCGATGCCTGCGACCAGGCCCAGGATCGGTATTGCCAGAAACCCTCCGAGGGCCATCAGGATGGTCTGGCCCGTCAGTAACAGCATCACAACGGCGGGCAACAAGAGCAGCAGCACAAAAGCAGGTGCCACGGCCTGACGGGAGAGCCTGACCCAGTGTCGCTGGACCGAAGCGATCACCCATTCGTCCTCTCGCAGCCAGTCGAACTGGCGAATGTTGCGCCGCCGCGCCACTTCAGGCGAGATGTTCAGCCTTCGCTCCAGATAGGGGCGCTTCTCGATCAGGTCATTCAGTTCGGTGCGCAGCAGATAGAGCACTCGGGCATATCCTTCGGCTGTGGCGGTGACGTCGTGGTAGTCTCCGACCAGGAGACCCGTCTCGCCGGCGATATCCCCCAGTCCAAGAAGGCCGACCTCGAGGGTGACGCCCTGCTGGTTGATAGCCGTCAACTGGACCTGTCCCTCGGTGACGTAGATCATCCGATCCGACACCTCTCCCTGTCGAAAGAGCCACTCGCCGTGCTGGTATACCTGATCGTGCGTGATCTGAGCGATCTGGTAGAGCTCAAGGTCGCCCATTCGGTCTTCGAGGCGGCTGAACAGAGGGATCTTTTTGAGGGTATCGACAAGGACATCCGGTTTGAGCGGACCCGGAAGATGCTCGCGGAGGTACTCACTTCTCTGGTAAGCTCGGACGAGGTCGCGGAAATGGAGGATGAGGGCTTCGGTCTCGTCGACGGTGTCCACGGTCAGCCGTTCGAAGTCACCTACTCTGAGGCTCACTCGCCCCAGGACCGCACCCGCGGACCTGACTCCCAGGACCTCACGATGCGCCTCTGGAGCGTCGGCCGGCTTCTCAATGCGCACCCGGCCACTGACGACGATTATCGTCCTGTCCGGGACTTGGTCCGACCTCAGTAACTGCTCGCCGGCGCTATAGGTCCTTGCGTCGACGAATGGAACCAGACGGAGGAGTTCTCGATCTCCTTCGTCATCAAAATCCCTGAACATCGGGATCTGCTTCAAATGCATGAGCACGTCGCGCGGTTCCATCTAATTGATTATACCATAGTCTTCTTTTTGGGGGACCTCAGTTCGCGACAGAACAGCGCGGAACGCCGCGAGCGTTTCATCAGCAGTGCGCACCCAGGAGAAACTGTGGCTCTGGTCGATTGCATGGGCGCGCATCTCTTCATAGAACGCCGGATCGCAGAGGAGCTGGATGAGCACACCGGCCATCCCTTCGGCGTCCTCGGGCGGCAGGAGAACGCCCGCGTCGCCGACGACCTCGGGAAGACTCGAGACATCGCCGCCGACCACGGGTGTGCCGCAGGATATCGCCTCCAGCGGCGGGTAGCCGAAGCCTTCATAGGTCGAAGGGAAGATGAGCGCTCGGGCACCTCGATAGAGCGCGGGCTTACTATCCTCTGCGACAAAGCCCAGGAAGTGAACGGACCCTTCGAACAGGCCTGCCTCACGTGCCAGCCTACGTGGATCCGGCGTGAACGATGTATCATGTATGGGAAGCCGACCGCCGATGGCCAGTCGTGCACCTGGACAAGCTCGATGGACAATGGCAAAGGCCGCCATCACCGTTCTCAGGTTCTTCCTGACATCAAAGCCACCCAGATAGAGCACGTAGGTCTCCGGAAGCCCCAGCTCTGCGCGGATGGCCCTATCGGTCGCTGTGGCATCGGGTGTGTACTCCGGTCCGACCGCCAAGGGCACGGCGCGCACCCGTTCGTGGGGCAGGCCAAGATGGCGCGTAACGTCGTCCTCGGACGCCCTGGAGTCTGTGAGTACGAGTGTGGCTGCCGAGGTGGCGGCCCTGACAAGCGCGGTATACAGCCTCACCCGGGCGTCGCCTCGATAGGCAGGCAGCACGAGAGGGATGATATCGTGAATCGTGACGACGACGGGGAGGGGCGAGTGTGCGGGAGGCGCCCAATAGGGGATGTGAAGCAGGTCTGCTTCGCGATTCAGGGCCAATCTCGGTACCTGAACCTGCTCCCACCAAACTTTGCGCAGGTTCGTCCTGGGGACAGCGTGTGAGATGATGCGAACGTTGGCGGGGCCTTCCGAGCTTGCCGTGTTTCCGCTTGCCGAGGACGGGACCAGAACGTCCAAGTGCAGGGTAGGGTACGACTGCGCCAGGGCACCTACCAGCCGCTGGACGTACTGACCGCTGCCGGTTTCTGGGAGATCCCAGAACCATCCGTTCACTGCAACACGCATGTCGGCTCTGGACCAGCATAAGTGATGGCGCCCACATCTGTGTCAAGGGCGTCACCCGGTGCCGAAGGGCCGCAAATGGAGACTCCGGCTAAGGCCGGCGCGTCGGCAATGCCGCGGATCGGCTATTCACGCAGATGGACGTTGACTGCCTGGGGGCCGCGGTCGGTGTCGGTTACCTCGTACCAGACTCGTGCGTTCTCGCCGTACTCAGACGGCTCGCCCTCCATAGCGCTCCGGTGGAAGAAGATGTCGCTTCCGTCACGCTGAGTGATAAAGCCGAAGTGTTTATCATCTTGATACCACTTCACCACGCCGGCCCGGAGTCCAGGACCGGCCTCGGAATCACCCCGGCACTTGGGACAACGCGTGGGGGTTTCCGGTTCGAACCCCAGTCCTTGCTGCAGGCGTTGTTCCTCGACGCGATAGACAAAAGTGTCTCCGCAATTCTCACAGGTCAATAGTTGATCTCGAAACGGCATGTATGTTCTCCAGTCAATATCTGAAACGCGACATTCGGGCACGTTGGTCTCAAAGATCGATGCTCGATCAAGACAAACTATACGTGGAAATGTGGGTTTCGACAAGTGGGCAGACGCCATGCCTCCGTTGCTTTCTGAGCGTCGCACGGTAAAGTAGATTCAATGGACGAGCAAATCCGTGTCTGGCTGCGGCGGTGGCGGGTCATCATTGCCGTATTGGCTCTCTGTGTCCTGCTGGGGCAGGGCGGTCTCCCCGTGCAGGATCTGAAGACCAACCTGGAGATGATCACCGCGGGCCTGCGCTTCAACTTCTTCCGGTGGGAAGTAGGCGCCCTGGCTCAGAAGGTGGCCTATGGCCTCCTCTCGCCCCAGCGTCATATGACTGATGAGGCCCAGAGCCGCTTTGTCCTTTCGTATCTGAACGATGTGGCCGAATCCAACCGCTTGTCGAGTGAGATCGATCGTATCTACACGGACCCGGGAATCGACGATCCGGAGGCTGCCAGTGCAGACGTGCGTGCGGCGTTCGTTGCACTTCGGCTCAAGATGGGCAAGGAGGCCCCGATTGCTGAGGCGATTCTCCAGTCCCAGGTAAGCCAGATCCTCGCTAACGGCGGGCTGGGAAAGATGGCGTCGATCCTTCCCCCCGTTGAGGGTACGTTTACGCCGCTGCCATATGTTCTGGTTGTGTCTCCCAGAGCTGTCATTGAGAGTATCGATCAGCAGCAACTCGTCGCGGGGCTCACGGCGGCAGACCAGAATGACATCGAGACGCAGGTCATGGACACGCTGCCGGACATGTCCGCATTTGTAACCGACATCGGGGGCCTCGCCGCCTATCCTGCCATGCTGCTTGAGAGTAGCTCCATCGACTGGGTCACCAACGTCGTGTCGCACGAGTGGACGCATCACTACCTCGAGTTTCACCCATTGGGCTGGTTCTACATGCGAAGCAGCGAGACCCGAACGATCAACGAGACGACGGCTGAGTTGATCGGGGGATGGGCCGGGCAGCAGGTCATGCTCCGATATTACGACCCGCTTCTCGACCGGGCGAAGGGACTGCCGCAGCCCCTGGTAGCGCCGGCATCGCAGCCGGGGGGCGGGGGCAACGGTTTCGACTTCAACGCGGAAATGCACCACACCCGCGTCGTCGTGGATGGCCTGTTGGCTGAGGGCAAGGTGAAGGTCGCCGAGCAGTATATGGAACTGCAGCGGCGCTACTTCGTGGACAACGGTTACCAGATCCGGCGGTTGAACCAGGCGTATTTCGCGTTTCACGGAGCCTACGCCAGCGCCCCGGGTGGCGCAGCGGGCGCGGACCCGATCGGTCCGCTGGTCCGCCGGATGTGGGCCCTGAGTGCGGAACCCTCCGACTTCTTGCGCAACATCGCGCCTATCACGTCGCTGCAGCAACTGCAGAGCATCGTGGATCGTGAGCAAGGGCCGGCATGAGCCGGTCTGCTCCTGCCCCGAACCTACCCCCGGATCGATAGGCGCGCGAGGTCCGACGATCCGGCCCGTCGCGCGCGCGTTGATATCCATAGTCGATATGGTATAATCCCTGGCGTTCCCCTATGAATGTGAGGTTGAGGTATTGATTGTTTAACCCAATAGATTGGCTTCTCGGCCTCTTTTCGCTTGACATAGGCATTGACCTGGGCACAGCGAACACGCTGGTCTACGTGCGCGGGAAGGGCATCGTCAGCAATGAGCCTTCCTGGGTGGCGCGTGACCGGAACAGCCGAAGGATATTGGCTGTAGGCGCCGAAGCCAAAGAGATGGTGGGCAAGACGCCCGCTAACATCGTGGCCATTCGCCCCCTGCGTGACGGCGTTATCTCGGAGTTTGATGTGACCGAGGTGATGCTGCGCTACTTCATCAAGAAGGCACACGAGCAGCTCCTGATCCCCTATCCTCGCCCTCGCGTGGTCATCGGGATACCAAGTGGCGTCACTGAGGTGGAGAAACGGGCTGTGCATGATGCCGCGCTGGAGGCAGGTGCCCGCGAGGCATACTTGATCGAGGAGCCGATGGCCGCGGCGCTGGGTGCCGGGTTACCTGTCACCGAGCCACAGGGCAGCATGATCGTCGACATCGGCGGCGGCACAACGGAGGTCGCCGTCTTCGCCCTGAAAGGCATAGTGGTCAGCCGCAGCCTGCGAATCGCCGGCGACGAGCTGGATGAGGACATTGTGCAGTACGCGCGCCAGAAGTATAACCTGGCCATCAGCGAGCGTATGGCCGAGCGAATCAAGATCAACATCGGCTCTGCCTATCCGCTGCCCGAGGAACTGACGATGGCGATGCGCGGCCGGAACCTGATTACCGGGCTGCCTGAGGAGATTGAGATCAGCAGTATCGAGATCCGGGAGGCACTCAGCCGGTCGACGAACATTATCGTCGATCTTGTCCGTGATACCTTGGACGAGACGCCACCTGAGTTGGTCTCCGACCTGATGGAGACCGGCGTCTGCCTTGCCGGTGGTGGTGGGCAGCTCAAGGGACTGGCGGAGCGGATCAGCGAGGAGACGCACATTCGTGCCTGGGTAGCCCAGGAAGCGTTGACTTGCGTTGCCCGAGGTGCCGGGATGGTCCTGGAGAACTTCGAGGCGCTTCGTGCGGCGCTCTCTTCGGAGGATAGCTGGCGGCCTGGAGGCTCGGCTTCCTGGTAGCAGTCGTCGGGCCGCGAATCTGGTGACTCCAACATGAAACGCAACGGTGGTCCCTGGCTGGCCTGGGTCCTGCTCCTCCTTGCCCTGCTCCTCATCGTCCTCAGCGAATCCGGCACGCTCAACCCGATCGAGAGCCTCCTGGGCTATGTTGTGGCCCCCCTGGAGCGCGGCCTCTCGGGTGTCGTGGGCAGCCTCGGTTTTCTCACCCGTACGGCCCGTGACGCACAGGCGCTCCAACAGCAGGTGGACGACCTCACGCGTGAGAATGAGGTGCTGGTTCAGGAGAACTTTCGCCTGCGCGAGTATCACGCTGAGAATGAGGAGCTGCGCCGTCAGCTGAATTATCAGCAGGAGAACCCCACGCTTGGCCTTCTTGGTGCTGATGTGGTCGGGCAGGAGTGCACTACCTATCCGTGTGCCGACGTCATTGGGCAAGACGTCAATCCTTATCTCAGATATCTTGTCATCAACGTTGGGTCAAGGGACGGCGTTGCGGTCGGTATGCCCGTTGTGACCGGGGGCGCTGCAATGGTCGGGCGGATTGCCCGGACATCACCGAATCTCTCTTACGTGCAGTTGGTCAATGACCCACAGAGCCGGGTTGCCGCGATGCTCCAGCAGTCGCGTGTCACGGGCATCGTAGAAGGGTCTGACGAAGGGGTGTTGCTGATGACCAACATCCTGCCGGATGAGCAGGTTGCCGAAGGTGAGACGATCATCACGTCATCTATCGGCGGTCTTCTGCCGCGGGGGCTCATTCTGGGACAGGTCGAGAGCATCAGTTACCAGGAATCGGATCTGTTTCAGCAAGCGGCGGTCCGCTCGGCTGTGGATTTTCGGCACATCGAGACGGTATTGGTGATCACGGAGTTCCCGCAGCCGGACCTCGAAGAGTTGACCGCGCCATGAGCCTCTATTTCGGTATCCCGATTCTGTTGTTGGCTGCCATCCTGCAAAGCGTCTGGGTGGACGGCATCCGCGTCATTGGGGGGCGACCCGATCTGGTGTTGCTGTTGGTCGTGACTTGGTCGATCATCCGCGGCGCGAACGAAGGGGCACTGTGGGGCTTCATCGGTGGCATGTTCTGTGACCTACTGTCGGGCAGCGGCTTCGGCCTGTGGACGGTGTCACTGACGGCGGTCGGTCTCCTGGTAGGGCAGCCGTGGGTGCATTCACTGGGGCCCACCGTGATTCGGCTGGCCTTGATGTCGGCTGTCGGGACTCTGTTTGGGCATCTGGTGCTGCTGTTGACCATGTCGCTCGTGGGATACGCTGTTGAGATCGGTCGCGGCATACAGACCGTGGCAGGGCCGGCTGCGGTCCTTAACCTGTTGCTCTCCCCATTTACGTTCTCTTTCCTCGTCTGGTTCCATCAACGATCGGGGCGTCGCCTCGGAGGGTTTGCCGCGTGAACCGCTGGCTGGGATTGGGGTCGGTGGGACGCAGGGGGCGGGCCTGGGACGACCAGGGCCGCGACGAATCCGGGGCGTCCCGTCCGGTCTGGGTGCTCGAGGCGCCGCGGATCGCAATCGTGGGCTGGGTCATCCTGTTGATCCTGGGTCTCTATCTGATCCGCCTGTGGCAACTGCAGTTTCTGGAGGGAGGTTCGTGGCGCGCACGTGCCGTCCAGCAGCAGAGTCGCCTCGATACGGTCAGTCCGCCGCGGGGCGTGATCTACGATCGCAATGGCGAGATTCTGGTGCGAAATGTGCCGGCCTACGACGTCACGATCACGCCAGGGAATCTGCCCGATGATCCCGAGCGCGAGCGCGACGTGCTGATGTGGCTGTCACAGTTGCTCGACATCCCGTATTCCACGACGGAGGGCTTTGATCTTCCGGAGTACAGGCCGGAGATCAGCGCCGTGGGGAGGTCCGAGTACGCGCCATTCGGGAAGGCTCCTGAGCCGGGCCTGCTGGAGATGGTGAATGAGGTCCGGTGGCTGGAGCCCTACGCGCCGATCGTCGTGGCCCAGAACGTCGATCGTGATCTTGCGCTGCTCATCGCCCAGGAGAGCGGCGTCACCATGCCGGGGGTAGATATCGAGACCATCTCGCGCCGGCGGTACACGTACGGCGAGTTGACTTCCCAGATCTTGGGCTTCCTTGGTCCGATTCCGCCGGAGAGCGTCGCTGAGTACGAGCAGAAGGGGTACAACGCAAACGTCGACCGCATTGGGTATGCGGGCATAGAGGCACAGCTAGAGGAGTCGCTGCGTGGCATTCCCGGCCGCAGGGTCATCGAGAAAGATGTTCTGGGGCAGGAATTGGGTGTGTTGAGCGAGACCGCGCCGACTCCTGGGGACAACGTCTACCTGACGTTGGACATCCAGCTTCAGACCGTGGCCCAGGAGGCGCTGGCACAGAGCCTGGCCGATACGGGGTCACAGCGTGGCGTGGTGGTGGCGCTGGACCCACGGGACGGTGAAGTGCTCGCGATGGTCAGCCTGCCGACCTACGATGACAATATGTTCAGCAAGAAGCTGGACGCGGACGTCTATGATCAACTGCTCAAGGACCCCCACCATCCCTTCCTGAATCACGCCATTGCCGACCAGGTCCCTCCGGGCTCGACGTTCAAGATTATCCCGGCAACCGGCGGCCTTCAGGAAGGTGTGATCAACCGGCTCACGACGCTCAATTGCCCCGGAGAGATGTTCCTGCCCAACAAGTTCGCACCCGATGACGCGAGCCTCGCGCAGCCTTTCTTCTGCTGGCTGTATCTGCAGAATGGGTATGGCCATGGCCCGCTCAACGTTGTAGATGCGCTGGCGCAATCGTGCGATATCTTCTTCTACAAGCTGGGTGGCGGCTTTGCACAGGATAACTTCGAGGGGCTCGGCGTGGACCGCCTGGCTCACTATGCCACAGAGTTTGGCCTCGGAAGCCCGAGCGGGCTGGATATCCCGGGAGAGGCCGCGGGTCTGGTTCCTACCCCGCAGTGGAAGCGCCAGACTTATCAGGAGACCTGGACGACCGGCAATACCTATAACCTCTCGATCGGTCAGGGAGATCTTCTGGTGACGCCGCTGCAGATGGCCAACGCGCTCGCAGTGGTAGCCAACGGCGGCGTGCTCTACAAGCCGCAGCTCATCCAGCACATCGACGACGCTGCGGGGCATTCGATCCGTCCTTTCACGCCGGCTATCAGTCACACGCTTCAGGTTGACCAGGCTGTCTGGCAGGTTGTGCGCGAAGGGATCGATCTTGCGGTCTCCCCGACAGGGACCGGGAGCCGAGCGGAGCTGGACGAGACGCTGGGGATCAATCTCGCCGGAAAGACCGGTACGGCCGAGTACTGCGACGATATCGCGCTGGCTGCAGGCCTGTGCGATGTGGCCGAGGGCCAGACACTGCCCACCCACGCGTGGTTCATGGCCTATGGTCCCGTTGAGGCGCCGGAGATCGTCGTCCTGGCCTGGGTCTATGATGGCGGCGAGGGATCCGTGACGGCTGCGCCGATCGTCAAGGAAGTGCTCGACTTCTACTTCCGTCGCGAGTTAGGCCTGCCGGGAGCAGAAGAGACGCCTGCGGAGGGTGAGGGGGCCGCAACGCCCGAAGTGCCTGATGCGGCCCTGCCCGTGCCGATAGAGCCTACCCCGGTCGTTACTACCCCCTGAAGCCGGCTCTCTTGCGGCCAGGGGTCGGACCACGGACTCGCCCATGATGCTCAGCCGATTACTCGTAGGCCCGTACCGGATCGTCCGCTGGCTGTCTCTGGTGGGAGGCGCTGTCTGGGGGCTCGCGGCCGCTCGCACCCTCGCCCTGGATCTGCATTGGGCCTTCTGCTACAGCCTGGCGGCGGCTGTCCTCGGAGCGCTCCTTGGTGGTCTGGCCGCGGCCGTGCTCGGTTCTCTCCTCCGGGTTCCTCCCGGACAGAACGACAGCAGACTTCTGACCGTCATTGCGCTCTACCTTCCCCTGGCCGATCTCCTCAGCGCGACCTATCAGCCCTGGCGGGGACCGCTGTTGCTTCTCGCGGCGCCGCTGACGTTGGGGCTGATCTACGCCCGTCCTACCAGGGCAGTGTGGTTGTCCCTGGCCGTCTTCATCCCCCTCGCCGTCTACTTGACCGATGTCTCGCCCTACGTGGGCCGCGCTGATACCTTTGAGTTCCAGGTCGTTGGGCCGAAGTTGGGGATTGCTCATCCGAGTGGCTATCCTCTCTACACGCTGCTGTGCAAGCTGGCCTCGCTTGTCCCCTTCGGGAGCATCGCCTGGCGGGTCAACATCACCTCGGCCTGTTTTGCGGCGCTGGCCTCCGGAGCACTCTACCTGAGCCTCGACCGACGGAAGTCCGAGCCGGGGGCTGCCTCATCCGGTTTCCTCGCCCTCGTCGCTGCGCTGATGATGGCTTTCTCACCCACGCTTTGGTCGCGGGCCATCGAGGCCGAGGTGTACGCTCTGAACGCTCTCCTGATCAGCCTCGGTCTCCTGTTGGTTACGCTTTGGACCGACGGAAAGCTGCAGACGCGACTGGCGTGGCCTGCCTTCGGGCTGCTCACCGGCCTTGCGCTGGCGTCCCACATCACGCTGGGAGCTCTGGCTTTTTTGGCCCTCGCGGGACTCCTCGCGGCGAAGGTCCATCCTGCCGGTCGGACCTGGATCTGGGCAATCGGACTGGGCATCCTCGGGCTGATGCTCTACGCCTACATCCCGTTGCGCTGGCCTGCGGAGACGGGCGGAGCGATGATGTCACCCACCGACTTGGGCCGCTACGTTCTCAATGCCGGCTCCGGTGGTGCCCTCCGCCCGCTCGCATTCCTCCAGGACGGCGGGCGCTGGGCGCTGGTCGGCCGTCTTCTGCGTGAGCAGGTGGGGTGGTTCGGCCTCGTGTTCGCCGCAATTGGGCTCCTTTCCTTGGGACGCGATCGCCCGTGGATCGCTGCAGGCACGCTGGCATCCTTCGCTGCCTGGGTCTGGTTCAGTCTCAGTTTCTACGTCGCGGAGCCCGACTACTCCGCGTTCCTGATTCCCGCACACGTGGTACTCACTTTCTGGTTGGGGCTTGGCATGCAAATGCTCAATCGTGCGCCGGTCTCGTGGGGCGGGCTCAGGGGGTCCGGCGCAGCACGTGCCGGGTACCTCACGGCCGTAGTGGGGCCCGGCCTGGCTGCGTTCGCCCTCCTGTTTGGGCTACGGCAGATCTGGACGACCGGTCCAACGCTCGACACGCTCACCCAAGGCCGCACCGACGAGAGCTGGGCGCGATATGTGCTGCAGCTTCCGCTCGACCAGGACGCGGCGATTCTGGCAGACAGCGAGAAGTTCCCGCCGCTCTATTATCTGCAGCAGATCGAGGGCGTCCGACCGGATCTCGAACTGGTCACGCTTTTCAGTGAGCAGCAGTATCGCGAGGCGCTGGAGCAGCGGCTGGGCGAGGGCCGGCGCGTCTACCTGGCCCGTTACCTGCCGGGCATGGACGCATACGGCGTGAGCTCTGTCGGCCCGTTGGTCGCAGTTGGCCCCGACACCACGCGGATATCCGACGAGGATGGGAGCGTCAGCTTTGGCAGTTCTCTGGAGCTCTTGAGCTCTCAGATTCTACCGGATCCGCTTTCCCGCCCGCTGGTGCACGTCACACTGACCTGGGGGGCAATGTCTGTGGTGCGCGAGGATCTGGAAGTACGCTTTCGGCTCGTCGATTCTGACGGCGCCGTCCTCTGGGAGACCAATGAGGGTCGACCCGTGAGCGGTTACACGACGACGCAGGCGTGGGCCGTGGGAGCGGTGGTGGATGACTACCACGCCGTGGCATGGCCTGACTGGGTTCCTGCCGGAGACTATTCTCTAGAGGTGGGCCTCTTCCCGCGTTTTGAGGACGATGGGCTACCGGCGGGGGCAGGGGACATCCCATGGCATGCTCTTGGTCCTGTGACGGTGGGTGCACAGGGCGTCGAGCCGTCTCCGCCCCGGCTGGAGGTGCTTGTGGATGGTGCGACGTGGCTGCTGGGGGCCAACTACCCGACCGAGGTCCAGGCGGGGATGCCGCTGAATCTCGATCTCGTGTGGCTATGTCGGGAGCCCGGAACCGCTGAAGCGGTTACTACGAATCTGACCTCCGCGGTTGGTAGTAACGACTTCAGTGGTTCCGTTCCGGGAGAGGGGATCCTGGCGCTCCGGTGGGTGCCTGCCGACGGCTCTCGGCCCTCGACGGACCAGCCCCTGTTCGCCCTCGGGCAGGGGGATCGTACCACGCCCTGTGTGACGACCGCGCAAGGTCCGACGGCGCGACGGTATTCTGTGGTGGCACCGCCAATGCCGGGGAGCTATCATCTCGAGATCGTGGGTCCCCAGGGCGCCGGCGTCGATGCATCTTTGCGCTGCAACTGGCCCGGCCCAGCGCAGGACGGCTGTTCCCTCGGTGTCGTCACGGTGGCGCCCGCTGCGGCGGGGCCGGCGAACTTCGACAACAGGATCCTGCTGCTGGAAGCGGACTTCGATGCCGGTGGTGTCCCTGCCGGGGGCCCCTTGAGCGTTAACCTGACCTGGCGTCCTCTGCAGAGCTTGGCCTTGGACTATACGGTGTTCGTCCAGGTGCTTGGCCCGGACGGCAAGCTCTACGGGCAGGTCGATAGCTGGCCGGTCCAGGGGGCACGGCCCACGAGCGGGTGGCAGCCATCTGAGGAGATCGCGGATCCCTACAGGTTCTACGTCAAGACCGACGGTCCCGCGGGCGACTACAAGGTCGTCGTCGGCTGGTATCTGCTGGCGGATATGACCCGGCTTCCTCTGGTGGATGCAACGGGTCACGCGATCGGGGATTTCTACGTTGTCGGCACTTTCCGGATGCCCTGATCTTTCCTGGTCATCACCCCCATCTTGACCGGACCTTGGTCTTGACACACCTACAAAGTACAGTATTATTTAGACGGCTAATGGTTAGTTGGCTAATAAGTATTGAGAGGATCACGGTATGAAGGCTTTGCTGCGAATGCTTGCTTATGTCGCGCCCTATCGGCGAGATGCAGTGCTTGCCCTGGTGTTGCTTTTGGGGGTCGTAGCCTCTGATCTCGGGATTCCGCGCCTGACTCAGCGGGTCATCGACCAGGGGATCAGTCAGAGCAATCTACGGGTCGTCATCGTGACCTCGGCGTTGATGTTGGTCGCTGCTGTCCTCGGCGCTGTGTTCGCCATCGGCAACACGATCCTGTCTGTGCGGGTGGGCCAGCATTACGGTGCTGACATTCGGAGCGCCCTTGTGCGCAAGGTGCAGACTTTCTCCTTCGGCAATCTCGATCACCTGCAGACGGGGCAGCTTCTAGTCCGGGCGACCAGCGATGTGACGCAGGTGCAGATGATCGTGATGATGGGGCTGCGCATCATGACGCGGGCCCCGCTCTGGCTTCTGGGGAGCGTCGTGATGCTGGCGATCAACAGTCCTCAGCTTGTGCCCCTGATGCTGGTGTTGATGGTGTGTGTCCTGACCTTGATCGTCGTCTTCGTCGGCCGTGCGCGCCCGTTCTTCCTTGTTGTCCAGCAGAAGCTCGACAAGCTCAACCAGGTGATGGAGGAGAACCTGGCCGGGATGCGTGTCGTCAAGGCGTTTGTGCGCACGGATCACGAGAACCAGCGTTTCAGCGCAGCCAACGTGGATTTGATGAATCAGAGCATTCGCGTGACCCAGTTGATGGCTCTTATGTTTCCCTCTGTCACCCTGATCATCAACATCGGTATTATCGGCGTGATTTGGATTGGGGGTGTACGGGTGGTGACGGGCGGGTTCAGCGTGGGGGAGATCGTGGCGTCGTTCAACTACCTTACGAGTTCTCTCTTCCCTCTGGTGATGCTCTCGGGAATGCTAGGTCCCCTCTCCGCGGCGGACGCCTCATCGGGGCGCATCCTCGAGATCCTGGACAGCGATCCGGACGTGCAGGAGCATGCGACCGCTGTACCTCCCGCGGTTTTCGCGGGGCGTGTGGTCTTCGATGACGTCTGCTTCCAGTACAATGGCGAAGGTTGCACCGAACCGGTGTTGAACCACGTTAGCCTCGTCGCCGAGCCAGGTGAGACCGTGGCACTCCTGGGGGCTACCGGGTCAGGCAAGTCCACGCTCATTCACCTCATTCCACGGTTCTACGACGTTACAGCAGGCCGCATCACCCTCGACGGCATCGATATCCGTGACCTTCCGATCGATAGCCTGAGGAGCCAGGTGGGCATCGCGATGCAGGAGGCGGTCCTGTTCAGCGGCACCATCCGCGACAACATCCGCTACGGCCGCCCTACTGCGAGCGATGCTGCGGTGGTTGAGGCAGCGCAAGCAGCGCAGGCCCACGACTTCATCATGACCTTGCCTGCAGGTTATGATACGATCCTGGGACAGCGAGGCGTCAACCTCTCCGGCGGGCAGAAGCAACGGCTCTCCATCGCCCGCGCCTTGCTGGTTCGTCCCCGTGTGCTGGTCCTGGATGATAGCACGAGCGCAGTGGATTTTGAGACCGAAGCCAAGATTGAGGCGGCACTTGCCGAGGTATTGATGGATGAGTATGCCCGCAGCACGACGGTCTTTGTTGTCGCGCAGCGGATCAGTACCGTGCTGAATGCCGACAAGATCGTGGTACTGGAACGGGGCAAGATTGCCGCGATCGGCTCTCACGAGGAGTTGATGCGGAGGAGTGAGATTTACCGCGAGATCTATGCCTCGCAGCTAGGCGGCACCCCGACCAGTCTTGTGGCCGCAGCCATGGGTGTGGCATAGGCCCGACCGACAAGCCAGATACTGCCTGAGCAGACTCAGGATTGCCTGAGCAGACTCAGGATTGCCTGAGCAGACTCAGGACTGCCTGAGCAGACTCAGGCAAGGTCTAGCGAGGAGAGAACGAATATGGTAGATGCGAGTCAAAGGAATCCAGGGCGCCCGGAGGGCGGCGACGGACGTAGCCCCGCGCCGCGGTCGGACGCACCCCCTGTGCCAATGCCCGGGCCGGGTGGGAGAGGGCGTGGCGCCCGGATCGAGAAAGCCAAGGATGTGAAGGGTACCGTCCGCCGGCTGTTGGGATATCTTAGCCCCTATCGCAGAGCAATCATCGTCGTGCTTGTGTTGGTCCTGTTCAGCACGCTACTGGGGCTTGCAGGGCCGGCTTTGATGGGGCGTGCGATCGATACGCTCACGCGCACCAAGAACCTGCAAGCCGTGCTCCGCATCCTGGCTGTGATGCTGGCGACCTATCTTGCCTCGTGGATCTGCAATGTCCTGCAGGCTGTCATCGTGGCGCGATTCTCACAGCGGGCGCTCCGGGGGTTGCGGCAGGAGCTCTTCGAGCATATCGAGACGCTCTCCCTAAGCTTCTTCGACGTTCACCCCCACGGCGAGTTGATGAGCCGTCTGACCAACGATATGCAGGCGATCAGCGGGGTATTGACCCAGAACGTGACGGCGCTTTTCTCCGGCTTGTTGACGTTGACGGGTGTGGTGGTGATGATGTTCGTGCTCAACCCCCTGCTGGCGCTGGCCTCTATGGTGGTGCTGCCGGCCATGCTTTGGTTGGTGGGCTTTGTGGGAAAGCGAACGCGGCAGGGCTTCCGAGAATACCAAATGCGCCTGGGCGTGCTCAACAGCCAGCTCGAGGAGATGTTCAGTGGCGAACGTGTCATTCTGGCCTTCGGACAGCAGGGCACGGTCCTGGAGGCCTTCGAAGGCGGCAATAGGGCCGTCAGGGACGTGGGTATCCACGCGATGACTTATTCACTCCTCGTTCCCCCCTTGATGGGGATCATGAGCAACGCAAACATTGCCATCATCGCCGGGCTGGGCGGGTGGATGACGCTGCGGGGGCTGGCCACAGTGGGCACGATTGCCGCGTTCTACACGTACTCGCGCAACTTCGCAGGACCACTGCGACAGTTGGGTGACCTCTACAACCAGCTGCAATCGGCTATTGCAGGCGCCGAGCGGATCTTTGAGATCATCGACGAGCGCCCGGAGATCCAGGACGAGCCTGATGCTATGACGCTGGAGCACGTGCGGGGTGACGTCGTCTTCGATCACGTGGATTTCAGCTATGTGCCCGGCGTGCCGATCATCAAGGATATGAGTTTCCACGCACGTCCCGGACAGACGATCGCGCTCGTGGGCCCCACGGGAGCCGGCAAGACGACGATGGTCAACCTTCTATCGAGGTTCTACGACATACAGTCCGGACATATCCTGATCGATGGCATCGACCTGCGCGGCATGGAGAAGGCGAGCCTGCGCCGGAAGCTGGGCGTTGTGCTGCAGGACACTTTCCTCTTTTCGGAGACTGTGATGGAGAACATTCGGTACGGGCGCCTGGATGCCACCGACGAGGAAGTCATCGCGGCTGCACAGCTCGCGAACGCTCACCAATTCGTCGCCCGTCTGCCCCATGGCTACGAGACCGAGCTCTCCGAGCGTGGCAGCAACCTAAGCCAGGGCCAGCGGCAGCTCCTGGCCATTGCCAGGGCGATCCTCGCGGACCCGGGCATCTTGATCCTCGACGAGGCGACGAGCAGCGTGGACACGCGCACCGAGGTGCTCATTCAGGCAGGCTTGTTGAGCCTGATGGAGGGGCGCACGAGTTTTGTCATCGCCCACCGGCTGAGCACGATCCAGGGCGCGGATGAGGTTCTGGTCATCAACGAGGGCGAGATCATCGAGCGCGGCACGCACGCGGAGCTCCTGGCCGGCCGGGGCTTCTACTACAATCTCTATATGAGCCAGTTCAAGGGGAAGGATGTCGCGGTCGAGGTGACGGCCTAGCGTAGTAACGGTCAAACGCTTCTACGTTTGACCGTTACTACGCTTCTTCTAGTTGCCGTTCGACGGCAAGAACTCGTTCGTGAATGCTTGACCGACGTCGACATCACCGGTGATGGCCTGATAGGTCGTCAGAGTGTCGAGCAGAGCCTGCCACTGCTCTGTCGTCTGCCAGCCGATGCCGTGGGAGGCCGTGGCCGGTCCGTAGGCGGCCTGCACCTCGGTGTCCAGCATGAACCGCATATGGTCCGGGTTCGCATCGGGGCCGGTGTAGGTCAGCACGATATCCACGGCTTCCTGGGGATGTTCCTCGGCGTAGGTGATGCCGCGAAGCGCTGCCCGCATGAACCGGATCAATCTGTCCGGCTCGGCCTTGATCCGGTCGTCGGTTGCGACGTACGCAAGCCCGAGCGTGGGAACGCCGTAGTCTGCAGGGTCCCACTCCGTCAGCTCGTAGCCCCAACTCTTCAGCGTATCCGGTTCGTTTGACGTGTAGACCGGGTAGATGTCGACCAGGCCCTCCGTCAGTACGCGGGGATCAAACCCCACATTGACCAACTCCACGTCCTGTTCCGAGAGCCCGGCCACATCCAGAAGCGCGAGCAGCTCCGGCGGCGGGGTTCCTTTGTAGCCGATTCTCTTCCCTCGCCAGTCCTGGAGCGTGCGGATGCCCGAGTCCGCCAGCGCCACGAACGCCTGCTGTCCTCGCTGTCCGATCAAGCCGATCGAGACCAGGGGAAGGCCCGGATCCGCCCGACGTCTGAGAAGCACGGCGGCGTCCTGGGTGGTGACGTCGACCTTGCCGGCAACCAGCAACTGCAGGTGCTCGCCGCCTCCGGCAGAGTGCTGGATCTCGACTTGCAGGTTCTCCTCGTTGAAGAACCCCTTCGCCTGGGCGACGTAAACGCCGACGAAGGGAAGATCGGCTTGGGGCTGGTAGCCTGCCATGAAGACGAAAGGTTCTTCGGCATCGGCCGGAGGCTGGGAGCAGCCCGCGACCACAGCCACGCAGACGAGGACCAGAGCCAGGGATGTGATCAAAGCTCTTCGATACATCAGGCCTCCAATACTTGGGTCAATCCCAGAAAACCACGCGCGCTTCGAGGAAGATGAAGAAGCCATACAGTCCTATTCCCATCAGGGCTGAGCAAAAGACCGCCCCGAACAGGGTCGGCATGTCCAAGTTGCTGTAGGCCAGCCACATGACGCGCCCCAGTCCGTTAGACGCTCCCGCCCACTCCGCAACGACCGCACCGACGAGTGATAGCGGCCCCGCCACCTTGAGCGCTGCGAACAGATAGGGAAGCGCCGAGGGCCACTGGGCGTGGCGGAAGAGCTCCCACCGGCTGGCGTTCAGCGAGTGAAACAGATCCACCACGGCGACGTCGGTGCTGCTGAGCCCCGTGTGCACGTTGATGAGGATGGGAAAGAAGGTCATCAGTGCGGTGACGATAATCTTCGGTGCGGGGCCGAACCCGAACCAGATGATGAGCAGCGGGATGATGGCCACGATAGGCGTCGCCTTGACAAGAATGGCCAGCGCGAGAATCCCACGTTCGAGCCCTCGCCAGAATGTGATGACGATCGCGACGACCGTACCGACCAACAGGCCGAGGGTCAATCCCAGGGCGGCCTCTATCAGTGTCACGGACGTTGCCCTCAGGTATCGTCCTGCGTTGCGCCAGAGCACCCCGGCGACCAGCGACGGCGTGGGCAGCAGGTAGGCCGGAATCCCCTTCGCGGTAACGATGACCTCCCAGGCAACCAAGACGATGCCGACGATCAGGACGACCGACGCAGCGCTCCACAGGGCCTTTCGCCGGTGACCGTGCGGCTCGTTTTTGCTCGGCTGGGCTGCAGGCGGTATAGTCGTTCCGGATACCTCGACCGTAGGCTGCATCGGCGGTTCGATGGTCATTCGCGCAATAGACTCCTCAGGTGACGGATGATCAGCCCCGTCTCGGGAGCGGTCTCCTCCCTCGGCCTGGGGAAACCGACGGTCACGATGCCACGCATCTCGCCCGGGCTCGGCGTCATGACGACGACCCGGTCAGCCATTCGAGCGGCCTCGACCACGTTGTGGGTGACCCACAGCACGGTGGGCCTGAAGGTCTCCCAGAGACGGAGCACCTCTTCCGTCAGTCGTTCGCGTGTGAGTTCGTCAAGCGCGGCGAACGGCTCATCCATGAGCCAAAGCGAGGCGCCGGTCGCCAGCGCTCTGGCCAGGGCCACGCGCTGCTGCATGCCGCCCGACAGTGTGCTCGGATAGGCGTTGGCAAAAGCCGAAAGCCGAACCATCTCGAGCAGTGCCGCCGGTTCCGGCGCGGGCTGCTGGCAGCGGCGATTGACCTTCCGGGGGAGAGTGACGTTCTGCAGCACGGTCTTCCACGGCAGCAGCGCCGGGTTCTGGGCCATCCAGGCCACCTGTTTTTCGGTTCTGGCCTCGCTCGCGGGTCTGTCGCCGAGAAGAATCTGTCCCGACGTGGGTGAGATTTGGTCGGCAATCAGCCGCAGCAGCGTGGATTTGCCGCAGCCGCTCGGCCCGATGAAACAGACGAACTCACCTGAGGCAATGTCCAACGTCGCGCTCGCCAGAGCCGGCAGCGGCTCAGGCGTGTCGACGAACGTCTTCGATACTGACTCCAGGGTGACGTGCATATTCGCTCGTGCTCACGGCCTAGTATAGGGAGTGGGGTAGGGCGTGTCAATGATCCGTTTTCCGGTTCGGCGATGGGCACCCTTTCCACTGCTTGCGGGAAGGATAGAATATGTTAGAATACTCATCCGTACGCTTTTCCACATTATGGTACGGAGGAGTGATCCATGATTGACCAGCCCAGGGATTGGCATGCGCTCGGCGTGCATGATGCCACTCAGGCACTTGAGACCGACGCGCAAGCCGGCTTGACCTCCGCCGAGGCCAAGCGTCGTTTGGCCGAATACGGTCCGAACGAACTCAAGGAGGAACCCCCACCCACCTTTCTAGAACGCCTTTGGAATCAACTGACCGACTTCGTCGTGATGATCCTCTTGGTTTCGGCGGTGATCTCAGCCATCCTTGGTGACTGGATCGAGGCCGCGGCCATTATGTCCATCGTCATTCTGAACTCTGCCGTCGGTGTGATCCAGGAGAGCAAGGCCGAGGAGGCACTTGCTGCCCTGAAGAAGATGGCCGCGCCGGACGCGTTGGTCATCCGGGATGGTCACCGTGTGACGGTGGCGACCCGCGAGTTGGTCCCCGGCGACATCGTACTGCTGGAGGCCGGCAGCATCATCCCCGCCGATCTGCGCTTGACCCTCTCGATGAACCTGAAGATCGAGGAGGCCTCGCTGACGGGGGAGTCGGTCCCGGTGAACAAGTATGCCGACCAGGTTGCGAGTAAGGAAGCCGGCATCGGCGACCGCCACAACATGGCGTTTATGAGCACGGTTGTGACCTACGGTCGCGGCCAGGGCGCCGTCATTGCCACCGGCATGGGGACCGAGATCGGCAAGATCGCCGAGATGATCCAGTCGGTTGAAGAGGAGGACACCCCGCTTCAGAAGAAGCTCGACCAGCTCGGAAAGACGCTCGGTATAGGCAGTTTGGCAACCGTCGGTGTGGTTCTGGCCATCGGTTTGCTTCGTCCGATCGTCTTCGGCATCTACATCGAGGACTGGGTCCAGTACATCAAGGAGTTCTTCATCCTGGCGGTCAGCCTGGCCATCGCGGCTGTGCCCGAGGGCTTGCCCGCCGTGGTCACCATCTGCCTGGCGCTGGGCATGCAGGAAATGGTGAAGCGGCACGCGCTGATCCGCCGGCTCCCGGCGGTCGAGACGCTGGGATCGGCTATGGTGATCTGCTCCGATAAGACCGGGACGCTCACGCAGAATCAGATGACGACAGTCCGCATCTGGGCCGACAGTAAGGAATACTCCGTCACGGGTCGCGGTTACAGCCCTGTGGGCTCATTTGAGCTAAATGGCGAGACCATCGATCTGGCCAACCACCCGACCTTGCGCAATACGTTGTGGGGCGGCATGCTGTGTAACGACTCCATCCTGGAGAAGGATGGCGGCAACGGTTCGGATTACCGCATGGTGGGTGATCCAACCGAGGGCGCGATGGTCGTTGCGGCGGCGAAGGCCGGCTACTGGCCGGACCAGCAGGGTTGTGATTTCCCGAGAGTCAACGAGATCCCCTTCGACGCTGAGCGCAAGCGCATGAGCACGGTCCACGCCCTCGACGGTTCGGACAAGGGAGAGCTTAGCCCGATCCGTCCGCAGCCCTCGGGCGCCGGGTACATCACCGTCGTGAAAGGCGCGCCTGACCTGGTCCTCGACCAGTGCACGCGCTTGCAGACTGACGGCGGCCCGGTAGACCTATCGTCCGAGCAGCGTGAGGCGATCCTGCAGGCAAATGCCGGGATGGCTTCCCAGGCGCTCCGCGTCCTGGCCGTGGCCTATCGTTCGCTGGACGAGGTCCCCGACGAGCCCAAGCATGGCGAGCTCGAGCGTGACCTCGTCTTCGTTGGTCTTGAGGGCATGATCGACCCCGCCCGGCCCGAGGTACTGCCTGCGGTCAAGAGGGCACAGGGCGCCGGTCTGCGCACGATTATGGTGACGGGCGACTACGCGGCGACGGCGGCTGCCATCGCCGACGAGATCGGTATTCTCCGCCCCGGTCACGAGACGATCTCCGGCGCTCAGCTCGAAGCTATGAGCGACGAGGAACTGCACCGCCATATCGACAATGTCGACGTCTTCGCCCGTGTGGCGCCTCACCACAAGATGCGCATCGTGGCCGCACTCCGGGATAGAGGCAATGTGGTCGCGATGACCGGCGACGGCGTGAACGACGCGCCCGCGCTCAAGCAGGCCGACATCGGCGTGGCGATGGGCATCACGGGTACGGATGTCACCAAGCAGACGGCCGACATGGTCCTGACGGACGACAACTACGTCTCGATCATCAGCGCCATCGAGCAGGGTCGTGTCATCTACTCCAACATCCGGAAATTCGTCTATTACCTGATCTCGTGCAACGTCGCTGAGATCATGATCCTCTTCCTCTCAACGCTCTTTGGCTGGCCACCGCCCCTGACGGCAATTCAACTGCTATGGCTGAACCTGCTGAGTGATGGTGCACCGGCTCTGGCGCTGGGGATGGAAAAGGGTGATCCCGATCTGATGGATCGTCCCCCGCGGCCGCCGGAGGAGCCCGTGATCAACCGTGAGATGGTGATCGGCGTCGTCGTCCAGACGATTGCCATTACCTCTGCCGTACTGGGAGCCTACCTGCTGGGTATGAATTACTTCGCAGCCCGGGCTGCGGCCGATCCGCTGCGCACTGCTGAGACGATGGCTTTTATCACCCTGGTAGCGTCCGAGCTCTTCCGGGCCTACACCGCGCGGTCCGAGCGGTACCCGCTGTTCAGGCTGGGTGTCTTCACCAACAAGTGGATGCAGTACGCGGTCGGGTTCTCGCTCTTCCTGCTTCTGCTGGTGGTCTATATCCCGGTGCAGGCAATTCGAGATGTCTTCAACACCACGCCGCTGAACTTCGAGGAATGGCTCACGATCACGCCCCTGATCCTGCTGCCCGCGGTTGTCGCTGAGCTGCAGAAGGTGATCGTCTACCGGTCGAGCCGTAGGGGATAGGCTGTCCTGAATTACCTTCCGGGTTGTGCACGCCGTCCGCGGCGCGCACAACCCGGAAGGTTCGGCCCAGGTGTTGTGATAGCACGGCACTTGGGCCACATATATCGAAAAAAGCAGAGCGGCGGTGCCAACCGGCACCGCCGCTCTGCTTTTGCGACGCGAGAGTCTACGTCGTCTCGGGCGAGAACGTATACCCGACGCCTGGAACGGTGATGATGTACCGCGGGTGGCGGGGGTCGGGCTCTACCTTGATCCTCAGCCGGCGGATGAGCCCCCGGACGAGGTCGCGCTCGCCCTCTCCCGAGTAGCCCCAGACTTGTTCCACCAGCACCTCGGTTGGCAGCACCTGCTCTTTGTGAATCATCAGGGTGTAGAGCAGGCGGAACTCGAGCTGTGTCAGCCGCTTGGGGCTGCGCTTGGCAATGACCACGGTGCGCGTGGCCGGGTCGAGTTCCACATCCTGGGCGTTGAGGGTGGGCAGGGTGAAGATGGGTAGATTGGCGGCACGCCGCAGGAGCGCGCGCGTCTGCGCGATCAGGAGCCGGGCACTGAAGGGCCGCTGCACGATCAGGTCGGCGCCCGATTCCAGGGTCACTGCGTGGGTAGACTCGTCAAGCTGCTCCGCGATCACCAGCAATGGAGTCTGATCCTGCGCACGGATGGCCTTGACGGTGGATAGCGGGGACCCCTCCGCCGTTGCCAAAACGATCAGGTTCGTCGGATTGTCGATGTCATCGGGCATCGCCAGATCCGGCACCTCGCGGTAGCGGGTCACCGTCAGCCCGGCGCGTTGAAGCACCAGCGAGAGCACCGCGGTCTCGTCGGGGTCCTGCGAGATCAAAAGAGCCTTCATGCGCCGCTACTCTTGACGCGGGATAACAGTGACCGACACGGGTTCGGTTTCCGTCTTGTTGCCCGCAGCATCATAGACCACCACGTGGAACCGGTAGTTGCCCGGCCCCTGCAACAGCCAGTTGACGTTGAAGGGTGCTACGGTCCGAACGTTAAACGGCTCCTCCTGACCATTCACGTAGAACTCCACCCTGGAGATCGCGTAGTTGTCGTTGACCTCCGCATTCACGTTCACCCACTCGTCGAAGCCATATTCGAATTCCGACCCGTCATAGGGAAAGGTCAGATCTACCTTGGGTGGGGTATTGTCGATCGTCAGTTGGATGGACGCCTGCCTGACCTGTTGATCGTTACCGACAACCTGCAGTTGAAGGGTGTAGATGCCGTCGGCAAGCCCCGTCGTATCGAAGTTCTCGAGAAGGTTATTGTCCACCTGGTTATTGTGGTCCGGGCCGATCGGCAGCCACTCCGTCGGATTCATGCCCTCGCCATAGACGAGGCGGTAGAAGGCCACGTCCCCCCGCGCGTTACCCACGATGGGCACGATGCCGGCGACGTAGGAGTAGGTGGTCGGAGAGATGATCGCAACCTCGGCCTGTGCCTGGCTGGGGGCATTGATCGTGTCGTATTCTGTGGGAGGCTGGTAGAGCTGCCGGCGTTCGTCGGACAGACTGGCGATCCAGTCCTGTGCCTCGGGCGGCAGGACGATGTAGACGCGGTCCTCGATGAGTTCCGGCGGGGTGAAGATCGTGGCCAGCTTGCCGGTCTCGCGGTCGACCGGGTACTTCTGGTAGAGCGTGTCGACCTCGGTCGGCTCGGTGCCGGGGATCATCAGCTCGGTGCGTGTGGGGCAGTTGTCGTTGGGCTTGAGGCCTGACACGGCACAGACCGCGACTTGCTCCAGGCCCCCGGGGTTCGTGAAAGAGACGACCGGCTGATCCTGGAGCGCGTATTCCATCACGGCGTGCCAAATGTAAGATGCCCCCCGCGATCCGGGGGTGTTGATCATATAGTCATCTCCATCCTTGTTCCCCTGCCACACCCCGACGACGATTTGCGGCGTGTAGCCGACGGTCCAGTTGTCGCTGAAGTTGTTGGTCGTTCCGGTCTTCGCCGCGGCCGGGCGATCATTGGCGAGTTCCAGGGGGTTGGGCGTGCCGAATGCGGGGATGCGCGCCTGGCGGTCGGAGATGATGTTGGTGATCAGGTAGGCCAGGCGCGGCTCCAGGATCTGGCGTGACTCGGGTTGGTCCACCTGGTAGAGCACCTTGCCGTTGCGATCCTCGACGCGGAGGATCGAGATCGGGTCAAGCTCGCGGAAATTGGGTCGCTGCTCCTCTGTAGGTACGGGGACCCCAAACATGGTGCCGTTATTGGCGAAGACGCTGAAGGCATAGGTCTCGTCAATCAGTTTGACCTCGCCGCCGCCCAGCGTAAGGCTCAAGCCATAGTGATCGAGGCTTTGGTCCAGGGTCGTGATGCCCATCTTGTGGGCCGTGCGGAGCACGTTGTCGATGCCCGCGATGGACATTGCCTCGACGGCGGGGATATTGAGGGACTGGGCGAGGGCGTTGCGCATACTGACCGGCCCGTTATAGGTGCGGGTGTAGTTCTCGGGCACATAGGGGGCCATGCCGGGTCCCCTGTCGAAGGCCTGCCGCACGTCGAGGAACATATAGGCAGGATTGTGTCCCTCGGCGAGGAAGGTGACGTAGGTGAAGGGCTTAAAGGAGGAGCCTGGCTGCCGCAGCCCATCGGCCGCGACGTTGAATTTGCCGTCGATGGACTCATCCCAGTAATCTGCGCTACCAACCATGGCCAAAATCTCGCCGGTTGTCGGACGTATCGCCACCAAAGCGGAGTTCTTTACATTGAAGTCCACACCCACCCGGTTGGCAGGGACGTCCGGAAGATACTGGGCTGCATCGCAACCGGCCCCCAGCGCCTCTGAAATCACGGCCGTCGGGTCTTCGCCCGCGAGGATCTTGAGATAGGACTGAATGGCACACTCCGCCTGGTCGTTGAGCTCCAGGTCGAGGGTCGTGTAGACTCGGAGACCACCGCCTGCCACGACTTCGGGGCCATACATTTCCTCCAGTTGCCGCCGGACGTACATTGCGAAATGTGGGGCCTTGATGTCAAACCGCTGGTTGGATTGGGCAAGGTGCCACGGCTCCGCCTCGGCGGCGGCGGCCTGCTCGCTGGTGATACACCCTTCCTCTACCATACGGCCCAGGACGATTTCCTTACGCGTCAGGGCATCCTCAGGCGCGTCGAATGGGTTGAGCATCGGGTATTGCGGAATCGCGATGAGTGTAGCAGCTTCGGACAGTGTCAGGTCCTTCGCCCCCTTGCCGAAGTAGGCGCGAGCTGCGGCGTCGATCCCATAGGCCAGGTTACCGTACAGGTTGGTGTTGATATACCACTCCAGGATGGTCTCTTTGTCATAGCGTCGCGTGAGCTCCAGGGAGATCAGGATTTCCTTGATCTTCCGGGCGTAGCTCTTGTCGAACCGCTCCTCTAGCGGGATTACCGAGTTTTTCACGACCTGCTGGGTAATCGAAGAAGCGCCCTGGATCTCGAATCCCTGCACGTTGTTCAGCAAGGCGCGTACGATGCCCCGGAAGTTGAACCCCGGATTGGTCCAGAACGTGTTGTCTTCCATAGCAACGGTGCCGCAGACCACGTATTCCGGCATCGTGGAGAGCGAGATCCAGTTACGGTCGCCTGCGTTGGGGTCGATGACCTCGTAGATGAGGGTGGGGTCCTTCTGCCCATCGCCGTTGGTGTCAGGTCCCCAGGCGTAGATCTTGGTGGTCTCGAAGGTCTGAACGCTGGCTTCCGCTACTTCCTGTGGCGTGGGCAGACCGGCGGTGATCACCTGGTATGCGCTGGCCGCCGCACCGACGGTGACACCGACAAAGAGGAGTGAGCCCAGGATAGTGACGAGGACCACGAGTCCCAAGACGCGAGAGATGAGGTTGAACCCTGTGCGGCTTCGATTCCGTTTGCGATCACGGTCGATCACGATCAGGGACCGGATCAGTGAGACAGGCGTCCGCCTTGTCGTCATAGTTATCTAGACCTCTGTAGGGATATTTGTTAGTGTTGTTGGATGGCCCGCGACTGAAGTGGAGTGTGTCGCTCACATTGCTCGCGTATTATGCCGTGGTCCAGGTGTTTGGCAAGGCTTGCGAGTGCGGGGCCAAGGTCGATCCTGGGCTTGTCACCAAGGTTTTCGCACATTGACGATTCTGTATAATCCATTAGAATGTACGTCAATGGAAGGAAGGTCGGACCCGAATGCCCATGTTTGAGTCGCTGAGCGAGAAGCTGCAGGATGTCTTCAATCGTCTCGGCAAGCATGGCGTTCTGCGTGAAGAAGATGTCAATGCTGTGCTTCGCGAGATCCGGCTGGCTCTTCTAGAGGCCGACGTCAACTACAAGGTAGTGAGGGACTTTGTCTCCCGGGTCCGTGACAAGGCCGTGGGTGAGGAAGTCTCGCGGGCGCTAGATCCGGCCCAGCAGGTTGTCAAGATCGTGCACCAGGAGTTGGTGACGACGCTTGGCGAGCCCGGCAGACTGGAGCTGAAGGGTAAGGCGCCCTATGTGATCATGCTCTTGGGGCTGCAGGGCTCGGGCAAGACGACGCTGGCGGCCAAACTGGCGCTCTACTTGCGGTCCCAGGGCCACTTCCCGCTGATGGTCGCCGCCGATGTCTATCGACCGGCAGCGATCACCCAGCTTGAAGTGCTGGGGCGGCAACTGGATATTCCGGTCTACAGTGAGAGGGATGGCGCTAAGCCCCCGGATATCTGCGTGCATAGCGTGGATGATGCTCGTGCGCGTGGGGCTGACGTGATCATTCTGGACACGGCCGGTCGGCTCCAGATTGACGAAGCGATGATGTCGGAGTTGGTCGCGATTCGGGATCGCGTTCACCCGGTCGAGAGGCTGCTGGTGGCGGATGCGATGACCGGACAGGAGGCCGTCCATATTGCTGAGGGTTTCCATCAGCGTGTTGGCCTGACCGGTCTGGTTCTGACCAAAATCGATGGCGATGCTCGGGGTGGCGCTGCCATCAGCATGCGGGCTGTGACCGGGGTACCCATCAAGTTCCTGGGAACCGGTGAGAAGACCAATGCCCTGGAGGTTTTCCACCCCGATCGACTTGCGTCCAGCATTCTGGGTATGGGCGATGTGCTCTCGCTAATTGAGCGGGCTGAGTCGGCGTTCGATGTAGAGCAAGCAGCTCGCATGGAGCGGAAGCTTCACAAAGGGGAGTTTGACCTGGAGGATTTCCTTCAGCAGCTACGGCAAGTGCGCAAGATGGGGCCGCTGCAGGAGGTCCTGGGGATGATCCCAGGTATCGGAAAGGCGCTGAAGGGCGTTGAGATCGATCAGGATCAGACCGAGGCCAGCCTCAAAGCTGTAGAAGCGATCATCCTGTCGATGACGCCGCAGGAGCGGCAGCATCCGCGGATCTTGAATGCCAGCCGAAAACGCCGTGTGGCTGCGGGCAGCGGTACGACGGTTCAGCAGGTGAACCAATTGCTGTCCCAACATCGGCAGATGGAACGCATGATCAAGCGGATGAACCAGGGCAAACTGCGGGGTCTTCAAGGGTTGTTTCAGTGATAAGATGGCAACAGGTAGGGACTAATTTAGGAGGCATATGCTTAGGATAAGATTACGTCGGGTTGGGGCGAAGAAGCAGCCGAGCTATCGTATTGTCGTTGCTGAGTCAACGGCACCCCGGGACGGCAAATTCGTGGAGAACATCGGTTTCTACAATCCCCGGACCGACCCGGAGACGGTGAAGATTGACGAAGGGCGCGCTCTGCATTGGTTGTCGGTTGGGGCTTCTCCGAGCGATTCGGTGGCCCGCATTTTCAGGACGCACGGAACGATGGATCGCCTTGAACGACTCCGCGGAGGAGCCGCCTTGGATACCTTGGTGGCAGAGGCCGATGCCGCTGCCAAGTCGCAGGAGGTCGCGGTCGTCGAATCGAAGGCCGTGGAAGTTGCCGTGAAGGACGTGGTGGAAGAGCCGGAGGCGCTCTCTGAGGAGTCGGCAGAGGCGGAGGAAGGTTAGTTCGCGGGCTTACCGACCTTCGTTGACCATAGACAACATACTTGCATGCTACTTCTCAGGGTGCGACAACTTGATCTTCAGGCTTCAATGACCGATCGTTCCTATGTCGTGTCACGTCACCCGTTCCATCCAAGCCTTTTTCGTTTACTAGCTTAAGGAGGTAGCCGATGTCTAAGGTCAAGGATTTGGTTGAGTATGTCGTCAAGGCACTGGCTGATAAGCCGGAGGCCGTCAGCCTCTCAGAGATTGAGGGCGAAACGTCGATCGTGCTTGAGTTGCGTGTCGACCAGGAGGACATGGGGCGGATGATCGGTCGCGAGGGTCGTACGATCAACGCGATGCGCTCGATTGCCCGCGTTCTCGGCGCGAAGATGGGTAAGAAGGTCACTCTGGAGATTGTCTAGTTATGGCCGGCTTGGCCACACGTAGCGATCAGTCGAGGCTCAGGAATGCCGCAGCAACCTGAGCCTCGTTATTTGGCTGTGGGCCGGGTCCAACGTCCTCACGGAGTACGCGGGGAGCTGCGAGCGGCGATCCT
Source organism: uncultured Chloroflexia bacterium (assembly GCA_963775195.1). GTDB lineage: Bacteria > Chloroflexota > Anaerolineae > B4-G1 > SLSP01 > PWVB01. The sequence continues at coordinate 151,826 of CAVZIC010000005.1, read as the reverse complement.
CACGGCTTACCCGGAGCAACTGTCGCGCCTGAGCACGCTCTATCTCGGGCAGAAGCAGCGTCCCTATCCGTTGGAAAGTGTCCGCCTTCACCAGAAGGTGGCACTGATCAAGTTGGCGGGGGTTGACGACCGGGATGCTGCAGATGAGTTGCGCGGCGAAATACTCTACATCGCCGTTGGGGACGCGCTTCCCCTTGAGGAACACGAGCATTACGAATTCGAACTGGTGGGCACGAGCGTCGTCACCGAGGATGGCGAGTTACTTGGTGAGATCGTCGAGGTCTTCACCGCCCCAGGGGCGAACGACGTTCTCGTCATCCATGGGCCTCGCGGTGAGGTACTGATCCCGCTGATCGAGGACATCGTCGTCGATGTGGATCTGGACGCCGGTCGCATCGTGATTCACCCTCTTCCGGGGTTGTTGAGCGACGCCTGAGCAGTTCCCTCATCTGTCGTCACCGATCTATGTGGGCGCTTGCGAGGCACCTCTCGCCCTAGAGCGTCCTTGAGTGTTCTATCCGAGCCGCACGGCGGAGGTAGCGATGGACGATGACCTGCGGTACTGGCTTGGCTTCAACCTGGTGAAGGGCATCGGTCCGGTGCGCCTCCGTGCCCTCATCGGGGCCTTCGGCGACATCAAGTCCGCCTGGACGGCGTCCGAAGCCGCGCTCCGATCCCTGAAGCTGGATCAGAGGGCGCTGACCAATCTCCTGCATGCTCGCCACACAGAGGATCTGGACGGCATCCTGCTCAAGATCGAGCGTGAGGGCATCCAGGTTCTGACGTGGTATAGCCCCGACTACCCCGCATTGCTGGCCCAAATCCCGGACGCCCCTCCCGTGCTCTTCGTACGGGGCAAGATCACGCCCGAGGATGAGTGGTCCGTTGCCATGGTTGGCACCCGCAGAGCCTCAGTCTATGGACGTGAGGTCGCCCGCAGGCTGTCGACCGAGTTAGGGCGCAATGGCGTGACTGTGGTCAGCGGCCTGGCAAGGGGAATCGATGGGATTTCACACAAGGCTGCCCTGGAGGGTGGCGGTCGATCCATTGCCGTGCTGGGTTCCGGCGTGGATCTGATCTATCCGGCAGAACATCGTCGGCTGGCCGCCGCGATCGCCGAGGCCGGTGCCGTCGTAAGTGATTATCCTCTTGGGACGCCGCCCGATGGTCCTAATTTCCCGCCCCGCAATCGCATTATCAGCGGCTTGAGCCTGGGTGCGGTGATTGTGGAGGCAGGAATCCGCAGTGGTGCGCTCATCACGGCGGATTTTGCCCTCGATCAGGGGCGCGAGGTCTTTGCGGTTCCCGGCAGCATCCTGAGCCCGGTCTCCGCAGGCTGCAACCGACTGCTGCGTGATGGTGCGCACGTCGTGACCGAAGTGCGTGATATCCTGGAGGTGCTGCACCTCGACCAGATACCCGAAAAGCAAGCTGCGCGTATGGCGCTTCCCGAGACACCGACCGAAGCCACGTTGTTCGAGTACCTCTCGGCCGACCCCAGCCATCTGGACGAGCTTGCGAGAAAGTCGGGGATCGCGGTTGAGGTCGTGAGCAGCACGTTGGTGATGATGGAACTCAAGGGGATGGTCCGGCAGGTTGGAGGGCTGCAATACGTTCGCGCCTATGAGCCGAGCACTCCCTATGTTGCCGACGAGGATGGCGGGCCACCGAGCCTCGCTGCCCCAGCGTCCTCTGCCACTCCCTCATGACACGAAAGGCGGGACCATGCACGATCACCTCTATGCCGTGATTATGGCCGGGGGAGGGGGCACGCGGCTATGGCCTCTCAGCCGGCGGGAACATCCCAAGCAGATGCTGCGCCTGGTTGACGATCGCACACTCTTCCAGTCGGCGGTTGACCGCCTCTTACCGCTTCTCCCCATGGAGAGAATTCTGGTGGTCACGGCTGCCGAGCAGGTTGAGGCGCTTTCTGCCCAGTACCCTGAGCTTCCCGAGGAGAATTACATCGTAGAGCCACGCGGTCGAGGGACGGCATCGTGCATTGGGCTCTCCGCGATCCACGTTCGCCATCTCGATCCTGAGGCCATTATGATCGTGGTCACGGCTGACCATCACGTCGAGGACCATGACACGTTCACCGGTTCTGTGCGGTCCGCTGTCGCAGTTGCCGAGGAGGGCTACCTGGTCACGCTGGGCGTGACGCCATCCTATCCGGCGACCGGCTACGGCTATATTCGCTTTGGCGAGCGGCTGAGTGCCGTGCATGGGCTCAACGTCTTTGCGGTGGCGGCCTTCACCGAGAAGCCGGACCTCGACCGCGCACGAAGTTTCTTCGACTCGGGTGACTACGCCTGGAATAGCGGCATGTTCATCTGGCGCGTCGATCGGATTCTGCAGGAAACGGCCCGGTGGATGCCCGCGCTCCACGCGGTCCTGGAGGAGCTCGATTCGGTGTTGGGATCGGGTGACTATCAGACGCGTTTGGCCACCCTGTGGCCTGCGTTGGCGTCCGAGACAATCGACTATGGCATCATGGAGCGGGCAGATCGTGTCGCGGTCATCCCGGTGGACATGGGGTGGTCCGACATCGGGACGTGGTCATCTGTGATGGAGATCCGGGAAGCGGATGAGGACGGCAATGTGATGGTGGGCGACGTGCTTGGGATAGAGACAGACAGAACGATGGTGCTCTCACAAGGCAATCGCCTGGTCGTAGTCATCGGCCTCGACGACGTCATCGTGGTGGACACACCGGATGCCGTCCTGGTCACGCGGCGTGGGACGTCGGAGAAGGTGCGAGATGTGATTAGCCGGCTCAAGGCAGATCATCGGGAGCAAATGCTCTAGTCGAGATCTTTCGGGCGTGGCTGCACCTTCCCGAACGGTTAACCCGGACCCTTGACAGCCCCTTGCACTTCCGTTATGATTCTCCAAGGTATGGATGTCATGTATAAGTGGGAAAGTGAATGACGGAACAACCTAAACTTGTGGCCTATTGCGTGAAGTGCAGGGAGAAACGGGAGATGGCCGATCCAGCTCCCGTGTTCACTGCCAAGGGGCAGCCGGCAACTCAGGGGAAGTGTCCGGTGTGCGGCACCAGGATGTTTCGGATGGGGGAGACGCCGATGCATGCTGGTGTGGAGCGTCCCCCTAAGCCCGAACCTCCCAAACCTACCGGGAAGCTGGTAATCGTGGAGTCACCCACGAAAGCCCGTACCGTTGGGCGCTTCCTGGGCAAGGGGTACACCGTGAAGGCATCGGTCGGGCACATTCGGGATCTGTTGCGGTCGAAGCTGTCCGTCGACGTCGAGCATGGATTTGAGCCGCAGTACCGCGTGCCCAACGAAAAGCGCGCCGTCGTCAAAGAACTATCCGCAGCGGCGGCGAAGTCTGCCGAGGTCTACCTGGCGACCGACTTGGACCGCGAGGGAGAAGCCATCGCGTGGCACCTCTACGATGTGCTGGGGCTCAACAAAGAGCAGACGCGGCGCGTCGTCTTCCACGAGATCACCAAGCCGGCCATTGCTGAAGCGTTCGCGCATCCCAGGTCCATCAATATGGATCTCGTCGATGCGCAGCAGGCTCGGCGGATCCTCGATCGCCTCGTAGGCTACAAGCTTAGCCCGCTTCTGTGGCGCAAGGTGCGCAGCCGGCTGTCAGCCGGTCGAGTACAGTCCGTGGCGCTGCGCCTGGTCGTCGAAAGGGAACGGGCGATTGAGAGCTTCGTGGCTGAGGAGTATTGGACGCTGGATGCAGAACTAGCGAAGAAGAAGCCCGCCGGGCGTAAAGCTCCGGCTACTTTCACCGCCCGACTGGTCCGGATACGAGGGGACGAGGTGGAGCTCAAGGCCGAAGGCGAGGTAGCACCCATCCTCAAGGAGCTTGAGCACGCGATCTTCACCGTGTCGAGTGTTAAGGAAGGGACGCGGACCCGGAAGCCATCTGCACCCTACACGACCAGCACGATGCAGCAGGAGGCTTCGAGCAAGCTGCGCTTCTCCGCCCGCAAGACCATGCAGTTGGCCCAGCAGTTGTATGAAGGTATCGACCTCGGTGACGGCAACACGGAGGGCCTGATCACCTATATGCGGACCGACAGTACCAACGTCTCCGAGCTCGCGCAGGCCGAAACGCGGGACTTCGTCAAGGCGCAGTACGGCCCCGAGTTCCTGCCCGGCAAGTCGCCGACCTACAAGACGCGGTCGAAGATGGCCCAGGAGGCCCATGAGGCTATTCGTCCGACGAGTATTCACCGCACGCCGGACGAGATCAAGGGGTATCTGAGCAAAGATCAGTACCGCCTCTACGATCTGATCTGGCGGCGATTCGTCGCCAGCCAGATGAAGCCCGCGCTGTATGACACGCTCAGCGTCGAGATCTCTGCCGGCAGCAAGGACGAACAGCCCTACCTTTTCCGTGCATCAGGATCTACGCTGCGATTCCCCGGGTTCTTGGTGGTATATGAGGAGACCCGGTCCGAGGACGAGGAAGAGGAGAAGGCTCAGCAGATCCCACCGCTCAAGGTGGACGAGTTGCTGGATCTCATCCGCCTGTTGCCGGAACAACACTTTACCCAGCCGCCTCCGCGCTACAGCGATGCGACGCTCATTCGTGCCCTGGAGGAATACGGAATCGGGCGGCCTTCCACCTACGCGAGCATCTTGACGACGCTCCGCCAGCGTGGCTACGTCGACCGGCGCAGCCGCCGGCTGGAGCCGACGGAGACAGGGGTGGTGGTCAACGATCTCCTGGTGGAGAACTTCCCGGATCTGATCAACGTCGATTTCACGGCCGAGATGGAGTCCGAGCTGGACGAGGTCGCCACAGGCGACCGCAACTGGGTCGCACTGATGCGCGAGTTCTATGGTCCATTCGAGCGGTCGCTTAAGGACGCCGACGCGGCGATCCCGAAGATTGAGCAAGTTGAGTATGTGGGACGCAAATGCCCGGAGTGCGAGGACGGGCAACTCATCGTGCGTTGGGGAAGGTATGGGAAATTCATCGGATGCTCCAATTTCCCCAAGTGCCGCTACACAGAGCCGTGGCTGGAGAAGATCGGGGTCAAGTGCCCCGACTGTGAGGACGGCGAGATCATCCTCCGGCGTACCAAGCGTGGTCGTCCGTTCTACGGTTGCTCGAATTGGCCGACGTGCGAGTTCACGTCCTGGAAACGCCCGCTCGTCACGCCTTGCCCATTGTGCGGCGGGTTGTTGGTGGTCTCGAGGAAAGATCAGGCTACGTGTACAGTCTGTGACACGGTCTTCCCACTCGACCAGGTAGAGTCAGAGGAAGAGGCGGCGGAACCGGTCTCCTCCGAGACCTGATAGGATTGGGATACCATCAGAGACGAGCCCCCACGATCAGGAGTGATCGTGGGGGCTTTTTTATGATCCTCACCTTCCTTTCCCTTGCCGTCATCGGTTGGTCGGCTAGAATGAGTGTTGCGGGGTTTGTGGCGGATTTGGCGGGGGTTCCCACACGTAGGGAGGGCATATGCGCAAGGGATGGGCGATCGCATCAGGCGTGGCAGGCGTATTGATCGTGGCGCTGGTCTTTGTGGTAATCCGTCTTGGTCATGGGGGCTATCTGCCGCAGAGGGTGACGCTGACCGCACCCCCAGCTCCTACGGCGATACCGATTGCGGGGGAAACCGCGACGGTTGAGGCCACGGCTTCCCCCGAGATGGCTGCAACAGGTACGGTCGAGCCAACGGCGCCGGCACTCGCGACGCTTCTACCCACGGATAAGCCTACCGGTACGCCCGAACCGACGGCGACGCCGGAGGCGACGGCTGCGCCTACCGAGATTGTACCGCCACCTCATCCCGTTACCGTGCCGGACGGGTTTGGTGCGTCTGTCTTCGCCAGTGGGCTGTCCGGCCCCAGGATGATGACGGTGGGACCGGACGGTGAGGTATACGTGGCCGAGCGCGGGGCCGGGCGGATCGTCCGGCTACCGGACAAAGACGGAAACGGGGTCGCCGACCGCGTCGAGGTCGTCGCGTCGGGCCTATCGGCCCCCAGCAGCCTGGCCTTCTTCCAGGATGGCTCGCTCTATGTCGGCGAAACCACGCGTATCCTGCGGATCACGCTGGCGGGTGACCCTCCCACGGCTCAGGACGTCACAACGGTGGTGGGCGGCCTGCCCACGGGCGGACACACCACGCGAACCGTGCTCTTCAGCCCGGATTGGCAGTGGCTCTACGTCTCGATCGGTTCGTCGTGCAATGTCTGCATCGAGCAAGACCCGCGTCGGGCGACCATCATGCGGTATCGTCCGGACGGCAGTGATGAAACGATCTACGCCACCGGATTCCGGAACGCAGTGGGCATCACGTTCAGACCCGGTACCGACGAACTATGGGCGACGGACAACGGGCGCGACTACCTGGGTGACAATCAGCCCCCGGAGACCATCTACATCGTACATCAGGGCGACAACGCGGGCTGGCCGAGCTGCCACGCCGGGCGTATCATCGACCCCCAGTTTGGCAGTCCGGGTGCCTGCGACGGCGTGGTGTCGCCGGTCGTCGAGATGCAGGCACACTCCGCGCCGCTGGGCCTCCGCTTCTACACCGGCACGCAGTTCCCCCAGGAGTACCGCGGTGGCCTCTTTGTAGCCTTCCACGGCTCGTGGAACCGCACCGTGCCAACGGGATACAAGGTGGTCTGGATGTCCGTGACGGGGGACACCGTCGGCCCCGTGATGGATTTCGCCACGGGCTTCCTGGAGAACAACGGCGCGTATTGGGGTCGCCCGGTCGACGTCCTGACCGCGTCAGACGGCAGCCTGCTGATATCGGATGATGATGGAGGCCGCATCTTCCGTATCTTCTACAAGTGAAGAATCCGGAATACAGAATCAGAGGGCAGAGGAACAGCGGAGCGCGACCGCGCTCCGCTGTTCCTCTGCCCTCCATTCTTCGATTCTGCATTCCTTTGGTATAATCGGCGGTGTCAGGCCCACCTTACGAGAGCCACGAGGAGACACCCATGACAGCCTATGACTGGTTGCTGATCTTTCTGGGAATTGGTCTGGTCGTCCTGTTCACCTTTGATCGAACGGTTCGGACGCTCTTCACGCTCATAGCGCTCTGGATCGCGACGTTAGCAAGCGCTGTCGCTTACAGGCCGGCTGCCTTTCGGCTCCAGGCAATAACCGGGCCAAACGTGCAACTGGCTCGTGGCGTTGTCTTTGATGTGCTGCTCGTGATCTTTCTGGTCGTCTTCTACATCCTGACGCGGATCGCTTTCCCGGTGACGAAGCTGCCGAAACTCGGGCTGCTGGATTACCTGTTGGGGCTGTTGATAGGTGTGGTGGTCGCCGTGATTTTGGTATCTCTTTTGGTCAACAGTATGGGGGTTATGGTTCGCGAACGCTGGGTGACAAATGAACAAGGGTGGGCGAACCTGAGTGCTGCATTCCAGAACTCGGGGCTTCGACCCTACACGACCCGGGTTCTGGCTTCATACGATTGGGTCTTTGTTCCCTTCTTCAACGGTCTACCACCTGTGCTCTACCCACAGTAAACATTGGGGTGTTGATGAATCGTCATTGGGAGAAACTAGAGTTCCCGGAAATCCTGCGCCGGCTGGCGCGTCATACGGATTTTTCCGGAGGAGAGGCGCAGGCTCTCTCCCTGCAGCCGTCATTCTTCATAAGGGAGGCAGAAGAGCTCCTGGCCCGGACCAGCGAGGCGCGATCTTTGCTCGACGTCCATCCGGATTTTGCTCTGGGAGGCGTCTCGGACATCCGCCCGATAGCGGTGCGTGCCCAACACGGCATCGTGCTGCAACCGACTGAGTTCCTTGAGGTACGGAGCACCCTGATGGGTGCCGACCGCGTGCATCGCACATTGGTGCGGTTGGAAACGCAGTTTCCCAACCTGGCCGACATTGCGGGGCGCATCCAGTCGCTGCCTGGGGTATCCGATGCCATCACGCGGGTGCTGGATGACCGGGGAGAGGTCAGGGACAGCGCCTCGGAAGAGTTGGCTCGAATCCGACGGGAGCTTCGCATTACGCAGGATCGTGTTCAGGAGAGGCTTCGCAGGATCGTCGCTTCGCCCGAAGTTGCGCCATATCTGCAGGAGGCTCTGATCACACGGCGTGAGGGACGATTCGTCATCCCGGTCCAGGCTGACTTCAAGGGGCACGTGCACGGCATTGTCCACGATCGTTCGTCCAGTGGCGCTACGCTCTTTATGGAGCCCACCCAGGTCGTGGAGCTAAACAACACGCTGCGCGAGCTGCGGCTGGCCGAGGAAGACGAGATCATCAGGCTCTTGCGTGCGCTCGCCGCCCGCGTGGGGCAGGTGGCGGAGGAGATCAATCATACACTGGACGCTCTGGCCGAGCTTGACCTGGTGATGGCCAAGGCCCGGTATGCAAGCTCGCTGCTCGCGACGGCGCCCAAGTTGGTGCCGGTTCCCAAGACCCCGCCCGAACCCGAGGGAGACAATCTCTACCCGGGTACGGTGGTCCGTCTCAAGGGCGCGCGACATCCGCTCATCGATCCTGAGTCGGTGGTTCCCGTCGATATCGACGTCTATGGGGATACGCACGTGGTTGTCATCACCGGCCCCAACACCGGCGGCAAGACTGTCTCACTCAAGACCGTGGGGTTGTTGGCGCTGATGGCCCTTTCCGGGATGCATATCCCTGTAGACGAGGGGTCGGAGCTCTCCTGCTTCGACGTGGTCTACGCCGATATCGGGGATGAGCAGTCCATCGAGCAGAGCCTGTCCACCTTCTCGTCTCACCTGAACAACATCCTCTCGTTCCTCGATGACGCCGACCACCGCTCACTTGTGCTGCTCGATGAGCTGGGTGCCGGGACTGACCCGGCCGAAGGTTCGGCGCTGGCTCGGGCGCTGCTGGAGGCCTTCCGCCAGCGGCGAAGCACGGTCTTTGTCGCGACGCACTATCCGGAACTGAAGCTATACGCTCACAATACGCCCGGCGTGCAGAACGCGTCGATGGAGTTCGATGTCGAGACGCTGGCCCCGACCTATCGGCTGACCATCGGGCTGCCGGGACGCTCCAACGCCTTTGCCATTGCCCAGCGGCTGGGCATGCCCGCCTCGATCGTCAAGCAGGCTCAGGGTATGGTCTCGGGCACTGAACTGCGTGCGGAGGATATGCTCAGCGACCTGCACAACCTGCGGATCCAGGAGGTTGTCCACCGAGACGAGGCCCGCAAGGCTCGACTCGAAGCCGAGTCCCTGCGGCAAGAGCTGCGGGAGCGTCTGTCCCAGATCGAACGCGAGCGCCGCCGCATCCTGCAGCAAGCGGAGGAGAAGGCAGATGTCGAGGTTGAGGCGCTGCGCAGCGAATTGCGCTCTCTGAGGACGAAGATGATGCTTACGCCGCTCAGCAGCGGCCCTTCCGCTCTGGACGAGATCGAGGGGGAGCTCGAGCAGGCTGAGACCAAGGTCTCGTTGCCCGGGCCACTGGTCGAGGATCTGGTAACCTCCGTCAAGGTCGAGCCGGAGCGGGCAATCCGGGAAGGGGACACGGTCAGGCTCCTGTCCGTGGGCATTGAGGGAATCGTGCTGGGCCTGGGCGACGATGAGGTCACGGTGCAGGCCGGCGCGATTCGAACGCGTGTGCCGCGGTCGGATGTTGCGCTCGTGACGCAGATAGCGGCGCCCGAGAGGCCGTCATCCGGCATCTCGACACCGGCACGCCCGGCGTCGCCCGGCATCCAGATCGATCTGCGCGGGCAGACGGTCGAGGAGGCGCTGCATCGTCTGGATCGGTACGTCGACGAGGCTGCGATGGCGGCGCTGCCATGGGTAAGGATTATCCACGGAAAGGGAACGGGGACATTGCGCCGCGAGGTCAGGCGATACGTGGCAAGCCATCCGCTGGTTGCCTCGTATGACATCGCCCCACAGAACGAGGGCGGAGAGGGCGCGACAATCGTCCATCTTGTGACATCACGCTAACGTCCGGCGCACCGTGCAAAGAAAGAGGCCTGGCTTCCCGATAGGGAGGCCAGGCCTCTTGATATGATAGACGCGATACGCCAGACGTGACCTTACTTCTTGTTCTTGTCGTTCTTGCCGTCCCCGGCGGATTCCGATGCCGATGCCGTGGTCGTGGTACTCTTGGGGGTATCGCTTTCGCTCTTGTGCGGCGAACTCTCAGCCTCGTCTTTTCGGTTGCCGGGAATAGCCGTAGAGGACTTCGAGCGATGATCTGTTACGTAGAAGCCCGAGCCCTTGAAGATAATGCCGGCAGGCTGTATCAGTCTCACAACCGGGCCAGAGCAATCCGGACACGTCTTCACCGGCTCCTCGCTGAAGCTCTGACGTCTTTCAAACCTCAACCCGCACTCTTGGCATTGATATTCATATAGTGGCATGCCGCTTACCTCCCAGAGACTAACCGCTATATTATAAGCCCATCGCTCGAGTTGACAAGGCTCCGAGCGTTCATTTCATAGAGGCGCGCGCCTGCGCGAAGATCGCGTCGAACATCTCCAGTGTCAGGCGACCCGTCTGAGTATTCTGCCGGCTGGGATGGTAAGAGACAATCAGCCGCGGCAGTGAGTCGGGCAGCGCCACGCTGAGTCCGTGTCGAAAGGCCGGCCTCGGCACCTCATATCCCTGCCGGCTAAGCAGGTGCAGGTAACCGTCGAAGGCGATCTTGCCCAGGACCACCACTGTCTTGAGATTCGCGAGCAAGGCCAGCTCCCTGGACAGAAACGGTCTGCAGGCGGCCAACTCCTCCGTCGTGGGACGATTGTTGGGCGGGGCGCACCGGCCCACCGCCGTGATGAAGGCATCTTGGAGCCGGAGGTCGTCGTCGCGCCGCTCCGACGTGGGTTGATTGGCAAATCCTGTGCGGTACAGCGCGCCGAAGAGCGTCTCGCCGGAGCTGTCGCCGGTGAACATGCGTCCCGTCCGGTTGGAGCCGTGGGCCCCCGGGGCCAGGCCCAGGATGAGAAGCCTTGCATCGTGATCGCCAAAGCCGGGCACCGGCTTGCCCCAATACTCCCAATTCTGATAAGCACGCCGCTTGACCCTGGCGACCTCTTCCCGCCACGCTACCAATCGCGGACAGAGGCGACATGCCACGATCTCTTCGTTCAGATCTTCCCAGGTATCTGTAGTCAATCGATATCCTCCAACACCTTGTCGATCACACGGCGTGCCCTGTCATACTGCCGGAAGGCACGCTCGGCTTCGCGAAAGGCCCGCGTGTGGGCGTGGCGTCGGCCCTTGACGACGCGCGTGCCCAGTGATTTGTGAAGTAGTTCGTGATACATAACGAAGTCCAGCGCGTAGCCCGGTACCTTCGAATCGTCCAGCGTGAGGCTGACCATCACGTGATCGGCAGGCTCATCATAGTGGGCCAGTTTCCTGTGCGTGCGCGTGCGGCCCCAGGAGAGGCGGGGACGGGGCATCTCGCCATGGAAATAGGCTGCATTGACGCGATCGAAGACCGCGTTCAGGTCGTGATGCAGACCCTTGGCGCTCTCCGACGTTGACGGGGCCGGCCCGATGATGGCCCTAAGGTCCTCGTGGATGCGGGAGAATGCCTCGCTCCCAGCGTAGGCCCTGATTCGCTGCTGGTCGGCCTCATCCGCCTTCCGGCTGAGCGAGAGCCGGACGAGTGTATCTAGGATGCCGCTTGGCGCGGCGATGAACCCCTCATCGATCGTGATCCGGCGCGAGGTAGTGCTGGCCTTGACCTGATAGAGCATCGACGTCAGGGCGATCTGGACCTGCGGCGCGCGAGCTACACCTCCGGGGCTACGTTCGGACGGCAGGCGTCGCTGGGCCTCCTGTGTCACATAGCGTAACGCCCGGAGGTGTTGCAGCAGGTTCTTCGGGTCGCTAAGGAAGCGCAGCCACTGGTAGGCGCGCCGTGAGCGGATGGGCAGCGCCGCCGGCGAGGTGTCACCATCTTCGCAGAGCGCGACGACTGCGTCAGCGTCGGTCCGCAGCCGCGCGCTTAGCGTTCGCACCTCGGGACTCTTGGCGCTGAAGTTGCTCTTGGATACCGCGACCGCTTTGGCGAACTGCCGATGGTAATCGTTGCACGTCGAGACCAAGCCGGCGAGCCGGAACTCCTCCTCGTCCGGCGCTTGCCGGCCCTGCGGCTCCGGCAGTCGTGAGAAATCCAGATCGCGCAGGTACTCGTAGGCACGTCGGGAGGGTGCCGGTAAGCGGTCAGGCGTGGTCTGGTTCTCCGCGCACAGACGCTCGACCCGCTCGACGGCGCGGCGGACATCGGCACGGAAGACCGCTTGCTCCTCCGTGGGAATGCCGCCTCGCAGTTTGTCGCGCACGCCGTTCATGAGCCTGACCAGCCCGGAGATACGAAGCTCCCCAACCTCACTTGCCATAAGAGTGAGTCTAGCATGGGGGCGGGCCGGGGGCAAGGTAGCGGCGCCGGCTATCGTCCCAAACGCTACCTCTCCGGACGCGGCGATTGCGGCCCTGGATCCGCTGCCTGGTCGAGATATCGCCGGCACTGCCGCACGGCGTCGTTCAGGGAGCCCTCAGTGTCGACGACGAGGTGCGGCAGGTCCAAGGGATCGGACGCTGCCTTGAGCCCAAGATAGAGCGCCGCATTGCGGTTAGCGGCGGGGTGTGAGTCGCCGACCCTGTCGTGCGCCAGGCGGCGCAGCGCCGTCGCGTCGGTACACCGACATTCGATGAAGGTGAGGAGAACGAGGCCCGCCGGCGTCTCCATCTCGGCTGCTGCCCGGACGACCCGTTCCACATGGCGACGACGGGAGAAGGTGCGACCATCGAGGATCACCATCCGCCCTGGGTTCCGCCGAAGCAAGAAGGCCGCCACCTGGAGCATGATCTCGAAGCAGAGGTCGTCCTGCTCGACGGAATACTCTATCGCTGAGGGGGGAAAGAGGTCAGCCCGGATCCCGTCTTTGTCTAGCACGATGACATCCAGACCGGCAGCGGTCAGCGCTTCAGATAGCGCACGCGCCAGCGTGCTCTTGCCCGTTCCGGGAAGACCTGCCATGGCGATCAGCATTGGACGGCGCGTCCGGCCCTAGAACATTCCCGTCCGCACGGCTTCCGAGAGCAGGGCCCGGAACCGTGCCGGGTCGCACTCCGGCAGCGCCATAGCTGCCCTGTCCAGCCGGCCAAGTCGAAGGTACGCGAGGACTCCTTCTTCGAGCGCTACAGATCGGACGGCGACGCCGTCGAGTACGATGGTCTCGCAGGTCTGCGAGAATGAGGGAGCCCAATGGCCCCCGGTCTTGCGCTCGAGGTCCGCCATCACGTCGACGTGCACGCCATCGAAGTCGAAGATGCCGAAGTGAGATCGCACGCCGTCCCCCTCCAACCAGGCAACGGGCGTCAGCGAGCGGTCGGGGAAGAGCGTCTGGAAGCGGTAGGCGGCCTCTTGTGACATCTCCAGATCGAGATCCAGTACGCTGACCGGGATCCCGTGCAGGGCCAGCGCCGCGCTGCCGACCACCTTGTAGTCGATGTCCTGGGCATCCAGGGTCTGGACAAGCTTGCGCAACGTCGCTCGCCATTGGGGACGCCGGCAGACCGCGAGAAGGTGCATGGCGCCTCCGTGGGTTGTGGGATCCTGGCCGATCTCGTAGTTCACATCGACCCAGAACTCCCAATCCTTGCCCGTGAGGGCGTTTAGTTTTTCCTCGCGACCTGCAGCGAGGCCCTCCACCGCCACCACAGAGATGACCTCCAGGCCCACGCTGCGGCAAAGCGGTCGGACCTCAGCCGGATGGGCCTCATACGCGACAAATGTGACGCTGCCATCGGCGCTGGGCGGGACGATGCCGGTAGCCGCGGCCAGATGGTAGTCCTCCGAATCCCCTGGAGCTTGGTCGGGGTAGTTGGCTATGGCGTCGATGTGCGCAGCATAGCGGGAGATGAAGGCGACGAAGAGCCAGCCCCCCGGCTTGAGAACCCGATACGCCTCCGCCAGAGCCGTGGTGCGTGCCTCTGCTTCCAATAGGTGGTAGAGCGGCCCCATCAGCAGGACGGCATCGAAACTCTCATCAGGATATCGCGAGAGATCGGTCGCAGTCCCCAGGTCGAACCCCGATAGGGTCACTCCGGCCTCGGCCGAACGAGCTCGCGCTATCGAGAGCTGATCCGGAGATAGATCGAAGAGCGTAACGTCGTAGCCCTGCTCAGCCAGTGCTATCGCGTATCGGCCGGGGCCGCTGCCGCAGTCCAGCACGCGGGCCGGTGGCTGCGGCAGGTGTTCCTGCAGCGCGCGGAGCGTCACCGCAAACTCCGAGCGGTGGCGCTCCATACGCAGCCACTCCCTCTCAGGGTGGCTCGCATAGAGCGCCCGGATGGCGGGCTCGATGCCGTGATACGTCTCGTCGCTCATCGTGTCCGGAAAGGCGCCGGCCCTACCAGTGGTCGTACTTGACGATGGCCGATAGCTCCTTGCGCCGCTTGAGTCCCGGTTTTCCATCGGGATAGCCAAGTGGCGTTACGACCATCGGCGTTACCCCCTTGGGGAGCTTAAAGACGTCGCGCGCGGCCTCCGGATCGAATGCGGCAATCCAGCAGGTCCCCAGGCCAAGGGACGTTGCCGCCAGCACGATATGGTCCGTCACGATGGCAACATCGACATCGACATAGCTCTTTCCGTCGTGGTTACGCATCCAAGCCTCGGCCTGAACGCCGCATACACATAGCACGATGGGCGCCTCGACAAACCACTGGCGCCCGTAGATCTGTAGGAGCTCCTCCCGACGCCCCTCGGTCCTGATCACCAGAACCCGAAACGGCTGCCGGTTGGCCGCGGTTGGCGCGAGTCGGGCCGCTTCCAGGATGATCTGAAGCTTCTCGTCCTCGACGGGGTCGGGCTTGTAGGCCCGCACACTGTAGCGACTCTGCACTAACTCTAGGAAATCCATCGATTCCTCCTGCCGGGCTAGATGAAGGTGTTGCTTGACACCGGTTCATTTTCTCCAGGGCCGTCGCCCGCGGTAGGCTGATTCTGTGTCATACTACGTTCTTTGTCAAACGGTGACGAACACGAGCGAGCGTAGCATCGTTTCGCTGCTTGACGAAACAATCGTAGTCCGTAAAATGCATAGGCTGTGGGGCCGGCGCCAGTCGGGAGCCGGGCGATGGGGTACCGTGGGCAGGAGTGACGATGGCGACCGGAGAATTCGCACTAAAGAGAGCGTGGCAATCGGACCGGCGCAGCGCGGCGCGCTGGGTATTCTCACATGCGTTCCGGCACAAACTGGCGGTCCTGGGGATGCTGCTCGGTGCGCTGGGCAACGCCCTCCTGGCGTCGGCGCAGCCCATCTAC
Source organism: uncultured Chloroflexia bacterium (assembly GCA_963775195.1). Taxonomy (GTDB): domain Bacteria; phylum Chloroflexota; class Anaerolineae; order B4-G1; family SLSP01; genus PWVB01. Next base: position 136,575 of record CAVZIC010000005.1, on the reverse strand, counting down.
ATCGGGCGGGCGTTTACTGCGATCGTCGCGGCTACGCCGGATCTCAAGATCCTCGGAACGATGGCGCTCCTGATCGCCGGTACCCAGTTCGCACGCGGGGCCCTTCTGCAGTTGATGCGGAATATCTCGGCGGAGACACTGGGTCAACGCATCGAGCGCGACGTCCGCGATGAGTTGTACTTGAGCCTCATCGGCAAGAGCATGGCCTTCCACGATTCGCATCCCACCGGCGATCTGATGGCTCGGGCTACCAACGACGTGCGCCAGATCAACTTCCTGTTCAACCCGGGACTCAACATGGTCATCGGATCGGCCAACTTCCTGATCATGCCGCTCATCGTAGCTCCCGGCATCAGTCCGCAGCTGGTTCTGGCGCCGGTGATCTATCTCGTCTTCTACGCGGTCGTTGTCACAACCTACTTGCGGACCCTGCGGCCCGCAAGCGACGCAGTGCGCGTCCGCTTTGGCGACATGAACGCGACTCTGGCGGAGGCTGTCGAGGGCGTCGAGACGGTCAAGGGGGCAGCGCAGGAGGACTTCGAGATCGCGCGATTCCGTAGGTCGGTTGCCCTCTGGCGCGATGCCTTTGTGTGGCAGCAGGATATCCAGGCGAAATTCCTGCCGAGGCTGCTGCTGGCCCTGCTCATCGGTGGCGGTACGCTTCATGCCCTGCTGCTCTTTCGTGCAGGCGTCCTGCAGCTTGGCGACGTCGTCGCCTACACGGGCATCTTGATGCTCTTTGGGTTTCCGACGTGGACCGGGCAATTCGCCTACCCGCTGGTGGCATCCGGACTTGCCAGTGCACGGAGGCTGCTGGAGCTGATCAACGCTCACACCGATCTGGATGAGAATCCCGACGGACACGATGCCCGTATCGCCGGAGGCGTGACCTTCGATCACGTCTGGTTCTGTTACACTCCACCCGAAGACGGCTGCGAGATCAGGGACGAATCCGTCGCTCTGGAGGACATCACGATTCACGTCGAGCCGGGCCAGACGGTTGCTCTCGTGGGACAGACCGGGTCGGGCAAGTCCACGATTGCCAAGTTGATCAATCGTACGTACGACGTGGATGATGGTGCCGTCCTCGTGGATGGGATCGATGTGAGATCGTGGAGCCTGGCATCGCTGCGCCGGCAGATCTCGGTGATCGAGCAGGACATCTTCCTCTTCTCCCGCACGATCGCGGAGAACATCGCCTTTGGCTATCCCGAGGCGACCCGCGAACAGATAGAGGCCGCAGCCAAGGCCGCTCAGGCTCACGACTTCATCATCGGCTTTAGCGACGGCTATGAGACCGTGGTCGGCGAGCGTGGCGCGACGCTTTCGGGCGGGCAGCGCCAGCGCATCGCTCTGGCCCGGGCCTTCCTGACGGACCCGGCGATCCTCATCCTGGACGATGCGACGAGCGCGATCGACAGCGAGACCGAGGACCGTATCCAGCGGGCGATTGAACGTGCCGCCGAGCATCGCACGACCTTTCTCATTACACATCGTCTCTCGCAGATACGTTGGGCAGATCTGATCATCGTGCTGAACCAGGGGCACGTGGATGCCACTGGTACCCACGAGGAGCTGATGGCCACCTCCGCAGCCTATCGAGACATCTTCGCGCGGTACGAATAGGAGACGACATCATATGGGGTTCTTCCGCGGGCTGGAAGCTGAGGAGTACGATCGCGAGTACAGCGATCGGGCACTGGTCGACCGCATCTATAGGTACTTCCGTCCGTATCGCAAGCAGGTAATCATCTCCGCCCTGCTCACGGTCAGTCTCTCGCTCGTGGCAATCGTGCCGCGCATCGTTACAGCGCGCGGGCTCGACGTACTCGTGGGGGACCGGCAAAACCTTGTCGTCATTCTGGCGATCGTCGGCGCTGTGCTTCTGAGTGGGGCCTTCGACTGGGGCGGTACGTGGGTGGGGCGTCGCATCCTGGCGCGGGTGTCCGGGCCCATTATGCAGACGCTCCGGGACGATGCCTTCTCCGCCTCGATCCGTCACGACCTCTCATTCTTTGACCAGTACCCCTCCGGCGGCATCATCAGCCGGATCACCTCTGATACGGAGGAATTCGCCGGGGTGGTGCAACTGGTCACCGACTTCGCCGGCCAAGTCCTGCAGGTGCTTTTCCTTGTTGGGTACCTGTTCAGCATCTCGTGGCGACTCACACTGATGGCCCTGGCCTTTGTGCCCCTCGTGCTCATCGTCGCGCTTAGCTTGCGTCGCCTGGCACGTAAGGTTACTCGGCAGGGGTTCCGGATGATGGCGCGGGTCAACACCGCGATCCAGGAGGCCGTGACCGGGATCGGGGTCGCCAAGAACTTCCGCCAAGAAGCAGCGATCTACGACGAGTTCTCGCAGACGAACCGCGAGTCCTATCGGGTGAATCTTCGTCGGGGGTACACGCTGGCCCTCAGCTTCCCGGTGCTGAATGCGCTATCGGGGATCGGGACAGCCGTTATCGTCTATCTCGGCGGCCGGGCTGCTGCGAGTACCGCAGTCACGCCGGGCGATTGGTATCTTTTCATCACCAGCATGGACCGCTTCTGGTTCCCGGTGTTGAGCATTTCCGCGTTCTGGAACCAGTTCCAGAGTGGCCTCTCGGCGGCCGAGCGTGTCTTTGCCCTGATGGATGCCGAGGCCAAGGTCAAGCAGGTTGATGACAAACCTGTCGCACACCTGCATGGTGAGATCGAGTTCGACCGTGTGGCCTTCCGCTACACCGATCAGGAGCAGGTGCTCCAGGATTTCACGCTGCACATCCAGCCCGGTGAGAGTGTCGCGTTTGTGGGCCACACGGGTGCCGGAAAGAGCAGTATTGCCAATCTCATCGCCCGTTTCTACGAGTATCAGGACGGTAACATCCGGATCGATGGACAGAATATCCGGGCCTTTGACCTCAAGGCGTACCGCAAGCAGCTTGGCATTGTGTCTCAGGCGCCCTTCCTCTTCGCGGGCACTGTGCGGCACAATATCCGGTACGGACGGGAGGATGTAACTGACGATGAGATCGAGGAGATATCGCATCATATCGGCGGCGGAGCGTGGCTAAAGACGTTGCCCGAGGGCCTCGAGACCGACGTTGGCGAGCGAGGCTCGCAGCTGTCCATGGGTCAGCGTCAGCTCGTCGCATTGATGCGCGTGCTGGTGCAGAGGCCGGCGATCTTCATCCTGGACGAGGCGACCGCCAGCATCGATCCCTTCACGGAGGCGCAAATCCAGGATGCGACGGAATTGATACTCGAGCAGAGCACATCGATCCTTATCGCCCACCGCCTGTCGACGATTCGTGCGGTGGACCGCATCATTGTGTTGCGTGAGGGCGAGATCATCGAGGAGGGGCGTCACGAGGCGCTGATGGAGCGGGGTGGGCACTACGCTGAGCTCTACAACACGTACTTCAGGCACCAATCGCCCGACTATCGACCGGCAGCACCCGAGCACGAGGACGAGAGTTACCTGGAGCTTCTGCCCAGATACCGAGGATAGGTGTGAAAGCCCGATGAAACGCTCTCTCTGGATCTACACCGCGATCGGCGTCGGTCTTTCCTACTCACTGGCAACCTCATTTCAGTCCCGGCTGACGATCCACCCCTACGTCACGTGGGTGGGCGCGTGCAGCATCATGACGTGGGCGCTCTACGCGTGGGATAAGCGGACGGCCGAGCTCAGCAAGCTGCTCAAGGGATGGCGTGTGCCTGAGGTCACCCTGAACCTGATGGCACTTCTGGGAGGATTTCCCGGCGCGTGGGTCGGCCGTGCGATGTTCAATCACAAGACCAACGTGAAGCGGCATCAGAGTATCCTGGTTGTCTTGATCGCGAGTGTCGTGCTGCACGGTCTGGTGGTCGCCAGGCTCCTCTATGGCCCGCCGCTTACCCTCTGGCCCCCGGACAACTGGCTGACGTTCTAGGGTAGCGAGTTGAGGCGCCAGATTGGACCAATCTTCCGGAAGATTGGTCCAATCTCACACGTCGTCGCGGATCGCCCTGTACCCCGCCTGCATCTGCCTCAACTCGCCGCGGTCGATCTCATGCTCCCCGTAGTGCACGCGCATGTAAGCCTCGGTGATGCGCTGCAGCACCTCCTCGTGACCGCCAAACGCCCGGACCAGGTCATCCACATAGTTGTCGGGCGACTGGTATTTCTTGCGAGGATACCCCCGCTGGTCGGCCATTCGGCTGAGATTGGCGTAGATGTTCTGGATTGAGATGGCTGCCAGAAGCTGTTGACCCACACCAACACGCCGTGCCAGATCGAGCATTTCCTTCAGTTGGGAGAGCCCCCGTCCAAGCAGCGAGTCGCCGGGTGTGGCACGTCGCCTGATCTCCGCGAGCGTCAGCTCTCGCCGTGGCGGCCGCACAATCCGACTCACGAGCATGAGAATGCCCGCGGCGACGGCGACCAGAAGGATCACAGCGCCGATGCGCAGACCGGTCAGAACCCATGGCGGGAGAGCCGCCAGGGTCGAGGTAATGCCGGAATTGTCCTCCAGAAGCTCGGCGGCGGATGGCAGAGCGGCGAGCGCAGGCGCATCGCGCGAGCCAAAGAGGCCCATCACAGCCTCGATCACCGCGATCATCGTCGGATAGACGAGGAAGACGACCGCCAATGTGACTTCGAGCAGGAACAACAGCAGCAGGCTGAAGCCTTTCTCGGCCCACGGCGTGAGGAAATCAGCGGAGGTCAGCAGCGGTACCAGACCGATCGCGGAGATCGCGGCGATGAGCAGCATGCTCTGCATGGTGACGGTAAACGGCATAAACGCACCCGTCGAGGCTGCGTTAGCTGCCTTCTCGTCCGTGTGGCCTATGAGAAGAACGAGGAGACCCAGCGGGTAAGACGCGACCACGACCGGGAGTGGCTGGGCGGCAGGAGTGTGGCTGCTCAGCGCCGCCACCACCGCTGACAGGATCCAGAGCCAGTGGACGGTGCTCTTGAGCCGGGAGAAGGGCAAGCTTCGCCCCGAGGCCTGCAGTACCCGTACCCAGAGCAGCAAGTTGACCGCGAACACGAGCAACTCGCGGGGAACGCCGGAATCGAATGCCAGGAGATTGTGCCAGGTCGACGTCAGCCAGGAGAGATCGCCGAGGGGTAGCTGCGAGTAGACCACGGTCCTCAGCAGAACCAAGAAGCTCACCAGAATGGCAGCCAGCACCCGCCATCTAAAGCCTGCGTCGCTCAATCCCATCGAACTCAGTAGGTCGACGATGACAATCCACAGACACCGCATTCCCCAGAGGCCAACGGCCACATGCCACGTAGGCGCGACGAAGGACGAGCCTGCCAGCCAGGAGACTGCAAGGGCCATCACTGCTGACTCCAGTCCGGCAAGGCTGATGGTCACCCACCTCTGGCGGCGATCCCAGAGAATCAAGGTCTTTGCTCCCCTGCAAGCTCATCGGCCACCATGACGTTGTCCGCCACCGGTCCGATCCGGTAGACCTTGATGTCGAGCTGCTCCTTCGCCTGGGGGCGTTCACCGGGCCGGGGTGGATCATCCAGTGAGTAGACCAGCACCTTCCGCCCGGACTTCGCCAGGGTGCCAAGGGCCTCCCAGAGGCTCCCGTACGTGACGGGCGTCACGATCGCCAGCGTTGCTCCCCATGGCAGTCCCGGCGCTTTGCGGAGTAGGAAGTCCTCAATCGGCTGGCTGGCATAGGGTGTCACGGCGGCCAGCAGCTCGAGAATGTTTGTCAGTTGGCCCCGACTGCGCCCCGGCAGCAGGCGGATGTCCTGGTCACTACCGGGCAGGAAACCGTTTGCCATTATCCCCACGGGAAGGCGCATCTCGGTTGCCAGCAGGGCCAGCGTCCCTGCGACGCTGACGGCCAATTCGTGCCTGGCTTCGACGATGCCCTCCCAGTGGTGTTCCAGTGTGGCGACGTTGAGGATGACCTGGATTTGGGGCTCCTCGCTGGGCTCGTAGACACGGCTGAGAAGATGCTGATGTTTTGCTGACGCCTTCCAATGCACGCGTTTCATCGCATCGCCGGGCTGCCAATCGCGGATGCCGGCCGTGCGCAGGGGATCCTCGAAAAGACGCTGCTCGGAGCCTCGCTCGCCGAAGGGATTCTTGGCGGGCAGCCCCAGTTCCCCTGCCGAGAAGAGCCGGGGGTAGATGATCAACCGGTGCTCTTCGTCCAGCCTCGCTTTCCGCTCGAAGAGTCCGAACCCGTCGCCCGTCGTCAATGTCGCCGGGCCATAGGTTGCGTAGCCCCGCTTGGTGCACCGGACCTCGAACGTGCGCTCCAACGTCTGCCGCGCACCAGGCATCCACGAGGAGGTCAGCTCGCCTTGGTTGGTGGCGCGATTCACCGGGATAGCCGTGCCAACCACGGGCAAGTGGGCCGGGACGATGTCGACGACCCGCAGCCAAGTGAGCGGGATCAGCTTCCGGTTATGTACCTGTAGCGTCAGCGTCACGGTCTCGCCCAGGAATGCGCGGGTTTCGTTGCGGGCGCCCCTGAGACGGTCGACATCGAGAAACTCACGCTCGTACGCGAGGCCGTAGAAGCTCACCTTCGACCATGCCCAGGCGGCGCCAACGCTGAGGCCCAGCAGGGACGCTGCGGCGATCAACGTGCGATTCCGCAGAAGGACGCCTGCCGCGGCAAAGAGGATGGCCGTGATCAGCCACGGCTTCGCGCTGTTGGTCTCCTCCAGGATGGTGAAGTGCACAGGACCACCGGACTTCGCAGGCGAGCCCCGCCCGTCATTCTCGGCAGCGTCGCGGTTCACGCCTGCCTCGACTGTCCCGCGTCGCTCAGCGTGCTGCGCTACGGCCATCTCGGCTACTCAACGACAGGAACGGGGACGGCCTCGATGATCTCGGCAATCACCTGGTCCGGTGTCCGTCCGCGGAGCCGCACCTGCGGACTGATGTGAACCCTGTGGGTCAAGACAGGAGGACAGAGGCGTTGGACATCACTCGGCACGACGAAATCACGTCCTTTCAGCGCAGCCAGGGCTTGCGAGGCGCGGAACAACGCCAGCGTTCCGCGCGGTGAGACGCCCAGGGCCACCGAGGGGTGGTCACGTGTCGTTCTGACCACCTCCAGGATGTAGTGTCGCACGTCGTCGCTTACGTGGATGGCCCTGACCTGTCTCTGAAGCTCCGCGATGGCCTCATTAGAGACGACGGCGTCGAGGCTACCCAGCGGATCGTCCATCTGGTATCGCAGGAGGATGTCGTCCTCCTCCTCGACGGTAGGGTACCCCAGCTCGATCTGCATCAGAAACCGATCCATCTGCGCCTCCGGCAGGGGGAACGTTCCCTCCAGTTCGATAGGGTTCTGCGTTGCGATGACGAGGAAGGGGCGGGGCAGCTTATAGGTCACACCGTCGACCGTGACCTGATATTCCTGCATCGCCTCCAGGAGGCTCGACTGTGTCCGCGGCGTCGCCCGGTTGATCTCATCTGCGAGCACGATTTGCCTGAGGATGGGGCCGGGACGAAACTCGAAATCCTGCTCCTTCTGGTTGAACATACTCATTCCGGTCACGTCGCTCGGCAGAAGATCGGGCGTGAACTGGATCCGCGCAAAGGAGCAGTCAAGGCTGCGCGCCAGCGCCTTCGCCAGCGTCGTCTTTCCGATCCCAGGAACATCCTCCAACAAGACGTGCCCTTCGACCAGTAGGGAGACGAGCAGCAGGTCGACGACGCCGGATTTTCCGACGATGACCTTGGCTACATTGCGCCGCACGGTTTCCGCGAACGCTGTGAACTGCATACCATTACTCCTCACACGGAAGATGAGTCACAAAAGCGACGCTACATCATAGCACAAATGGCACCTGCGGCACCCACAAAACGACTTTCGCGAGCACGGAAGACGGGGCGCCGCCCCGTCTCTACAAGAGGGCGGCGGGCCCGGCGTGCTGTATCCGGCAATTGTCCCCGATATACGGCAAGCGCCCGGCACCGCGGTGCCGGGCGCTTGTAGGCGGATGACGCGTTAGTCGATACAGCGGACCCGCAGGGCCAAGTACGGCCTGCCCGGCAGGTCAATACGCACAGTACCGGAGACCGTGCCTTGGATCGGGGTCACGGTCATCTCCCAGGTGTCGATGATGTCGACCGCATAGTGTCTGTCCGCAGGCAGCCGCAGCGTCTTGGCCGCAGGCCGATGGCGGCCCAGGTAGATCAGGCGATAGGTGTCATCCCCCGCCTGAGTGAGATCCCAGTCGGCGTTGAAAGGGTCGATGGCCGGACCTGCGGCCATGATCTCACGCAGGAAGCCGATCCTGGCCGGGCTCTGACCGTGTAGTACGCCACCCTTTGACCACCATAGAATGTCCTCGGGGTGAAGATAGGTCTCTCCATGGCCGACGTAGCCGCCGCGCGCGCAGCCCTCCCAGAACCGGTGCACTAGCTCCTGTGCCGTGATATTGCCCCAGTTGTTGGGTACGTTGCCCTCATACTGACATTCGTCAATGACCACAGGCTTGTGGTACTGCTCGCGCCATTGTGCGACGCGCTCCAGGTCCGAGTGCTGGATGCTGCAGTGCGTGACCCAGGGCTTGTTGTGATCGTAGAACTCGCGGCAGTTGTGGATGGATCTTGGATGCTGATAGGGATCGTAGGTCTGCACGATCCGGAAGAACCGGTCCCAGTCCGGCATCGACTTGGCCTTCATCAGGTCGTACTCATTGGCCATTGACCACCAAACGTTCCGGTATGCGGCCACGCGCGCGATCAGGTAGCGCAGATAGCGGTCGTCGACGTCGGCCGGCATTGTGCTGTATCCCCAGCGGTCGTAGGGATGGAAGAGGATGAGATCCGCCTCGATGCCCAGCGTGCGAAGATCGCCGATGCGCCGCTCCAGATGCCGGAAGAACGCGGGGTTGAAGCGCTCGAAGTCGAAGCTGCCGCCGGCGTTCCGCTCGAAGGCGTGGTACACCGGCTCGTTCTCGTTGTACGTGTAGTGTTTCGGGAACACGCACATCCGCAGCTTGTTGAACGGTGCGGTGCCTAGCGTCGCCAGCGTCTGTGTCTCCAGGGCTTCGCCCTGGTGCACCCACGCGTAGCACGTCGTGCCGAACGAGGAGTGGGGCGTCCCATCTTCGTACCGGAAGTGGTAGGTCCTATCCGTCCGAACCGGGCCGTGATTGCCGGTATTCTCGGGTGTGCAGATGAAGACGCCGCTCTGCCCATTCAGCGCGGGGACGTTGCTTTGTGTGGTGAAGCGCCACTCGCCCACGGCATCGGGCATAAAGCGCAGCTTGTAGGTGCCGTCGCCGTCGTAGAACCCCTCGACCCCAACGCGACGGTTCTTGTAGCTGAACGTTGCCGCGAGCTCGACGTCGACAAATGGATTGCCCTCCCGAGGCCCCGCGAGGGTCAGCTCGAAGACCCCCCACTTCTCAGTGCTACCGTTTTGCATGGTCGTGTCCTCCACGGTTGGCGACTGGCGGCTTTGCGGACGAGATCACTCGGCTACGAAGGAGTTGGTCAGTGTGCCCAGGTCGCCAACCTCGATTGTGATCTTGTCGCCCGGCTTCATCCAGACCTTCTCCTTCATGCCGAGGATCACGCCCTCGGGCGTGCCGGTCAAGATGACGTCGCCCGGCTTGAGCACCATATAGCGGCTGGCGTAGCTAACGATCTCGGCGACGGTGAAGACCATATCTGCGGTGTTGGAGTTCTGGCGCAGTTCCCCATTGAGCCAGCTCTTAGTTGCCAATTGCTGGGGATCCGGGACCTCGTCCGCGGTCACCAGGTAAGGGCCGATGGGGCAGAACTTGTCCATCGTCTTGCCCAGCAGCCACTGGCTCGTGCGCATCTGCAGATCGCGCGCGCTGACGTCGTTGGCATTGCAGTAGCCAAGGACATAGTCCAGGGCCTTACCCACCGATACGTGCTTGGCCGTCTTTCCCATGACGACCGCAAGTTCGACCTCGTAGTCGTACTCGATAGCCTCGGCGGTAAGTGGGATCACCTCGCCATGGCCGGCCAGTGCATTATTGAACTTCGAGAAGAGCACCGGGAACTCGGGAACCTCGGCCCCGGATTCGGCCGCGTGCCGCCGGTAGTTCAGCCCGACACACAGGATCTTCTCGGGATTGTGGACACAGGGGCCGAACTGAAGTGCGGACTCATCCAGCATCCATGCGGCGCCCTTGGCTCTTGGCAGCGCCTCAGCCAAGAGGCTGGCCAGATCCGGCATGGCGCTCAGCCCACGTGAGAAGACGGCGGCTGGTGTGGTGGGCACGTCGTCGCGCTCCAGGGCCGCCGCGGCAGCGCGTACGTCGAGCACCCCCATGGCTGTCTTGATGCCGAGCGACGTACCTCTGAGCGATTTGAACGTAAGTAGTCTCATCTCTCCCCCCTCTATAGGTTCTCAGCTGTTAACCTGCCGTCGGCCAATGCCGTGCGGAAGGTGGCGATGGTCGACGCCACGCCCTGATCGAGGCCGGTGTAGGACAGCGAACCAAGCAGTTCTGCGAGGCGCGAGTCGTCCTGACCATCGGGGAAAGGCAGTGGCGTGGGGTCGAAGGAGATGGTCCCCTTGGCTGAGGGCACGGCAGCCTCGATCGCGCCCACGACCTCACCCATATCGACGACCGACCCCCTGACGTTGTAGACCTCGGCGCCCTCGAAGCCGACGTCCGCGACCTTGACGAAGAGCCCGGCGATGTCCTCGGTATACTGCATCCCGCTGCGCCCCCCGTACGTGATGTGGTAGGGCAGTCCCGCTGCGGCGGCAAGCATGGCTTTGGTCGGGGTGGACGTCATCCCCTGGTCGCGACCTGGGCCGTAGATCACGTAAGGCCGCAGGCCGATGCTGCTCAGGCCGTAGTCCCACCAGAAGACTCTGCTGGTCGACTCGTTGGCCTGCTTGAAGACGCCGTAGAGCGTTCTGGGTTTCAGAACATCGTCCGGCTGGATGAGCGCTCCGGCGTACTCTTCCCTCAGCCCATACGCCGCCACACTGCTGGCGTAGACGACGCGCTTGAGCTCAAGCTGCCGCGCGACCTCAAAGACGTTCACCGTGCCCACGACGTTGACCCGTGCGCCCAGGGCAGGGTTGGCCTTGCAGGCGGGCACCTGCAGCGCGGCAAGGTGGATGATGTCGGTGACACCCGCGCCCTCGGCCAGGCTCAGCAGTTGCTTGAGGTCCGTGATGTCGCCCTTGGCGAAGTGCACCTGCCCCAGTTCATCAGGCGTCATGATCAGTCTCATGCGATGTGGGTCGTCGGCCAGATCGAAAGCCGTGACCGATCTGCCCTGCCTGACAAGCGTCCTGACGACCCACGATCCGATGCATCCCAGGGCTCCCGTCACGAGAAAATGTCTATTCATGTTTGTTCCTTCCTACCACTGGATCTCCTCAAGCCAAAGGTCTCCGCCGGCTACCTAGATGACCTCCAGGTCCACGCGCTCGGGCAGGACGGGGAACGGGGCCGTCGGCAGTGACTGATACCAGTAGACCACCGAGGCGATGTCGTCCTGCAGAGGCAGATAGCGCCCGCCATTCCGCCAGCCCAGCGCCTGGATGGTGACCCTCAGGTCACGCTGGAAGCGGATGGGATCGGCAATGTGCCAGCGATAGAGGCCAAAGCGCATCTGCGAGCGATAGACGCCGTCGGGCTTGATGACCTGGTGCAAGCCGGCGTAGGGAGTCGAGAAGGGCTGGTATTGGTGCAGCGCCCTGTTTTCGAAGTTGTACGAGCCGCAGAAATAGTCCTCCGTACCGGTGCCGCAGATGGTCGGGTACGCATCGTCGCCGTCCATATAGAACTTGATCTCGCCCTCGCCCCACCAGCCGTTGTTGTTCACGCCCCACGCCATGTAGGTGCCGACGTAGTGTCCGTGGCCCCGGACGCCGTCGAGCAGTGTGTAGACGTCCTTGTAGGGCAGCGGGTTGACGCGGCGGAACTGGGCGTGGAAATAGCCGCAGTCCTCCGGAACGTCGGTCAGCGTGTAGTTGACCTGATAGTAGAGCACCATCGGATCGTCGGCGATGTTCGTCAGCGTGATGCGGCAGTGGGTGCGGAAGGGCATCTCCCAGTAGCTGTTGAACGCACTGCCTGGATTCACGCAGACCGCCAGCGACGAGAGCTGTGCGTATTCACCCCAACCCATCGCGAAGAAGTCCCCGACCGGGCACTCAACCGACGGCTGCTCCTGATCATCCCAGTAGATACGCAGGATGCTGAACCGCCAGTTACCGGTGGGTGTCATCCAGATCTGCTGAATGGCACCGGGGCCGTCGATGTCCGCGAGTTCGAACGTCTCGCCGGGGGCAATGCCCACCGACGGTGAGATCTTCCATCCATGCCCGAGATCCCGGGCGCTTCGGGCGCCGGTGCCTTCCGTGGCCATCCCGGCCTTGCCCTTCTCACCCGTGAAGTTTTCAGGGCTGATCGAGCGCGTCCGTGCGTCGGACAGCCTCGAGAGCGTCCCCATGTTCATGCCCAAACCGTTGAAACTCGACATTCGTTGACCTCCGATTTCAGATTTCGATGGGTTCCGACAGTTCGCCGTCCCGCCGCCAGAAGTCGACCGCGCGAACCCAGTAGACGCCGTGCTCATCCGCAGGCGTGTGCACGAAGACTGAGTCCAGCAAGTCGGCTTCGTTCACCCTCTTGAACGGCCCGGCGACAGTCGCGGCGTAGAGCACCTCATAGGTCTGGAGGGTCCGCGCGCTGACCCCGTGCCACGTTAGCAGCACTTCACCTTGACCGGTCATTCCCTCGAACCGCTCCGAGTGGAGCCCTGTGACCTTCTCCGGCCTGATCTGGGGGTCCGCCGTCAATAACACCATCACGACACTTGGCAGTGCCAGGTCGAAGCTGGTCGTCAAGAAGCCCTCGATGATCCTTACCTGGTGCGGGGTACCCATCTGATGAAGCTCCTGCTGTCTCCGCATCTCGGTGTATTGCTCTGGTGTCGGATGGTCCGGCGCACCCATCGCCTCCCAGACAGTGAAGGGATCGCCGTGCGCTTTGTCGATCCTGTAGTAGGCCAGCACGGCGTGGCCAAAGGGCAGGCCTTCGAGATTGAGCGTCACTCGCGTGCTGCCGCCTGCCATCATTCTGTCGTCGCTGTTGTAGAGTAGGATCGCTACCTGTTCGTCGCCCCGCCGGGTGGCAATGACGCCCAGCGGCTCCGACACGTCGGCGGCACCCGTGACCGAGCACCGTTCGTCTCCCCAAGAGCGACAGCATCGTCATCACGTTGAGCACGGGCTTCTTGATCAGCTCGAACCGTCGCCGCCTCGGATCCTCCGCCATCTTTGGGGCGTCTCGATGCCCGGGGGCCTGACCGTGATCGATGTGATCGAGCTCTGCGAACCGGGCCAGGAGCGTGCGGTGTCCCCACGTCCCAAGGAACCCATTGTCGTTGCTCAGAACAGCATAGTCCACACCCTTCTCGTCGACAAGCCTGACCAGGTGCTGGTTGATGATCTTGGCGACCAACGCCGCATAGTAGGGGCGTGCACGCCACGTGTGGATCGTGCCCCATCCGACCTGCGGATCGCATTCGTTGTTGCCGAAAGGCAACGAGGCGAGGGTGGGGTGATGCTCGCGGATGTAGTCGATGATCCGCGCCTCCCGCTCGACGATGCCCATCGAGTTGGGCGTCAGGTCCTCCTCGTGCGACCGTACGCCCTTTTCGTGGATCGAGATGAACGCGGGCCGATGGGCGGGTTCGCCGGTGAGCACGTTGGTGCCACCGTCGCAGTGGGCCAGAAAGGCTTTCAGCGTGTCGGAGAGGTTCCTGCACGTGCCGGGGCCTCCCAGGCGAAGCTCGGGATCGGCGTCTGCCAAGCCTGCGGCACATGCATCGTAGTAGACGCAGAGGGCTTCGTCGCTCTGCTGCCAGAAGCCGACGTCCGGTTCATTCCAGGTTTCAAAGAGCCAGCCGCGGACCTCCGATTGTCCATATCGCGAGACCAGATGGCGTGCCAGATCACGTACGAGACGCCGCCACGCGCGTGCCTGGGTCAGGTCGGTGTAATCGTCGAAATAGCCGCCGACGTTGCCCATCAGCTCGAAGAAGGGGCGCAGGCCGTTTTCGACGAGCGCGTCAAGCGATGTATCGAGGCGCGACCAATCGTAACTCGTCTCCTCCGTGCCCAGGCCTTCTGCTGTGACCAGCTCAAGCAGATAGTGGATGCGAACCCACGAGATGCCCCCGTGTGGGACCGCGCCGACGTAGGCCATAGCCTGCCGCATGTCTGCGTCCAGGAGCAAGTTGGCGGGCGTGAATCCGGTGCTCTGCCAGAAGTGGCGCAACGGGCCGGCGCTCTCGGAGCAGTTGACGTTGAGATTCATGTCTAGACCTCCACCAGCACGCTTGCGCGCTCAGTGTGACGCGGCTCGGGCAGCGACAGAGAGAGCGGGAGGGCTGCCAGGATGCCGACCGCCGTGATGATAAAGAGGATCTGGTAATTACCGTGGGACCATTCGAGAATGAACCCGCCCAGGGTCGAGAAGAGCGCCGTGATGCCGCCGAGTGTGTTGGTCAGGCCCATATACAGGGGCCGTTCGGCATCGGGCGCCCATTCCAGGACGAAGGCGGTCCAGCCCGGCAGGAAGCAGCTCATCGAGGCCTGGTTCACGAGAAAGACCAGGCCGTAGGCCCAGGCCAGCCAGAAAGGGTCGCTGATCCATCGCGGAATGAGCAGCGCCAGAACCGGCACGGCTATTGTGACCGGAATGCTGATCTGTGTGGCGAACCGTGTGCCTCTGCGCTCGTTGGCCCATCCGAAGGCTGCGGCTGCGAGAATCCCCCCAATTACGCCGATCGAGGTGTAGCGGCCCGCGACCTGGTCGGGGAGGCCAAGACGCTCGATCGCGTACGTGATGTAGAAGGGTGCTGCGAGGCCACTCAGACCGAAGAGTTGGCGCGTGATGAGATAGCGACGGAAAGCGTGGTCTTTTCGCATCACTTTCCCGAGCTGGGGCAGATACTCTCGCCACGTGGGCACTCTCTCCGCCACCACACCCTTGGGTTCGATCCCGTGGGCTACCGCAGTGAACGAGACGGCTAGCATACCGAACCCCAACAGAAAGAGCCCCGCGTAGTTGAGCGGGAAGCCGGGGCCGCGGACGCTCAGTATTCGTTCAACGATAAACCCCGCCCCGAAACTGAGGATACCCGAGAGTATCTGGCCTGTGCCGGTCAGGCGTCCGCGGCGGTGGGGTGGGATCGCCTTACTCAGGAAGTCGAACCATGCCAGGCTTGCCATGCCGTCACCGATCCAGAAGATGCTGAGCGTGGTGATGGCGATGCCGATCATTAGCCCCGGAGAGCGCGCTCTCGTCACCCAGATCAGGATCGCCAGGATCAAGATCTGGCTGCGGCTGATACCCGCCGGGACGAGAATGTAAGGCTTCTTGAACGGCTTGTCGGCCAGATATCGGGCCGCCAGGAGCTGCGGCAGCAGCCATCCGGCCCGCTGGAGGGTAGAGAGCAGCCCGATCTCCGCCGTCGATGCCCCCAACGAACTCAAGAAACTCGGGATGACGGTGCTGGGGCCGAAGAAGGCCATCCCAATCCCGAAGAAGCAGAAATCCATCGCCAAGCACCAGAAGTTGCGGCGAAAGCGCGGCGGGAGCGTGCCCTGCCCAAACGCAAGCCGTCCGGCGACGTCCTCTCCCTCAGAGAGAGGGAATACCGGACCCGCGCCCCCGGTGGGCGTCGGGTGGGGAGGAGGCGCGGTCAGCGCCGGCCCCCCGGACACTGAGGCCACCTCAGGCATTAGGCAGGTACCCGCCCAAGGTCTTGAGGCGTGCTTGCAGCTCAGGCACGTCCACGGCGTGGACGGAGAGATCCTTGTCCGCGGCCAGGCTTGCCGCGATCCCCGCGGCTTGTCCGGTAATATAGCACCCGGGCATCACGCGGATGGAGCCCTGCAGAAAGCGGTCGGTGCTGACACATCGCCCGGCGACGAGGACGTTGTCCAGGCCCTGCGGCGTCAGAATACGATAGGGGATGCCGTAGCTCTCCCCTCTCCCATAGCGAAGCGTCTTGAACTCCTCCTCGAACTTGGCGAAGTCCTCCGAGCTCGGGGTCGAGGCGTGGATGTCGACGGGGTAGTTGTAGCGGCCGATCTCGTCCTCGAAGACGGCGCGGGCCTTGAAGTCGCCGAGCTTCAGAACGTAGTCGCCCTTGATCCTGCGTGTCTCGCGCAGTCCCATCAGGGCGCCGGTTGCCGCCAGCGTCATGTCCTCGAAACCCTCAAGATATCCCTTGTAGTAGGTCTCATACTCCGCCATGCTCCGGCGTCCCCAGAGCAGCGCCTTGGTCAGCGACCGCTCGTCCGTGCCGTCGACGCCGAAGGTATGACCGACGTTGCCCCCGCCCATGTGAGCGGATACGGGCCACATGCCCGGCAGGTGGCGGTCCCGGATCGTGAAGACGCCGTCGGCAAATGCCTGCTCCAGCCCGCTGTCCTGCGCAGGGGTAGCGCGTGCCCAATCCACCCCGCTCCAGAGGCTGCACAGCGTCCCCGGCATCATGTCGCCCTCGGCGTCGCCTTTCTCGAAGGGCGCGCCGGCCCACGTGGCGATATCGCCGTCGCCGGTCCCGTCGACGAATACCTTCGCCTTGACCGCGAAGAGACCGCTCTTGGCCGCACAGACGGCGGCTTCGACGTGGCCTCCCTCGTGCTCTATGCCGACCACCTGGGTGTGAAAAGTGAAGTCGATCGTCGTCTGCTCCTGAACGATGTCGTCGTAGACGCGCTTGAGTGCTTCAGCGTTGATCGAGACACTGCTGGTCGGATCGTCCCGCGGGGTGTCGGCATACATCTTCGTCCGCTCGTAAATCTCGCGGCCAATGCCGTCGGCGAGGAAGTGAACGCCATCGCTGAAACACATGAAGGCCGGAACCAGGCCCGCGGTTCCCATTCCGCCGAAGCAGGCCTGCCCCTCGGCAATAAGGACGCTGGCGCCCTGGCGCGCAGCCGCCAGGGCGGCGGCAACGCCGGACGGCCCTCCGCCCGCGACGAAGACATCAACCTCGTGGCGGACCGGAATCTCACGGCGAAACGTCAAGCTCTCTGTTGACATAGGGTATCCCTCCGGTTTTCAGCAAAGCTGCTACGCGTTTGCACCAATTCCAGTTTCCTGTACAGCCTTGTACATCGCCAGGACATTCTCGACGGGCGAGAGCGGCTGGACGTTGTGGATGGTATTGAAGACAAAGCCGCCGCCGGGGCTGAAGATCCGCACCCGTTCGCGCACCTCGGCGCGCACCTCGTCGGGTGTGCCAAAGGGCAGTGTCTTCTGGGTGTCGACGCCACCGCCCCAGAACGTGATCTGGCGGCCAAAAGTCTCCTTGAGCATCGCGGGATCCATGTCGGCAGCCGAGCATTGCACGGGGTTGAGGATGTCGAACCCGGCCGCGATGAAGTCGGGAATAAGCTTGACCACCGAGCCACACGAGTGGATGAAGGTCTTCCAGTTCGTGTTGGCGTGGATCCACGCGTTCATCCGGATGTGGTAGGGCTGATAGAGTGAACGGTAGGTGCGCGGCGAGATGAAGGGCCCGCGCTGGGTGCCGAAGTCAGTGCCCGTCACCAGTAGCGCCGCCACACGGTTGCCCACGACCTCGTAGATCCGGGTCAGGTTCTCGATCGCAATCTCGGTCTGGCGTGCGAAGACAGCCTCGACGTATTCGCGGCGCGATACGGTGCTGATGTACCATTCCTCGACGTCGCGGATGCCCTTGGGATGCTTGAGCCACGGCGCGGGGACGAGCGCGATGTCGCCCAAGCCGGTGCCGCCAAAGTTGGCCAGGATCGCTTTGTCGGTCCCGCTGTAGAGGCGTTCCGACTCCCGCGCGTAGTACGCCAGATCCGCTTCGGAGATCGGGCCGAACTCCTCCAGGTTATCCTCGACATCCAGATCGTCATCGTCGATCGCAGGCTGGCGAACCGTCGAATCGAAGTACCAGCCGCCCGCGGGCATCCTGCCGCTGGGGGGCACGGAGGTGTCGCCCTCGGGATAGAGGAACAGATCGCCGCTGGGCGCGGGTTCGGTGTTGAACCCTGCCGGCACCAGGACCGGCGTGCCGTCGAAGGTCGTCCACGGCTTCCAGCCCGCGTTCTCGAAACCGAACATCGTCCTTGGCGCGATCAGCCCTACCACGTCGATGCCGAGGGCCTCCATCAGGTCGGGCTCGATCTCGCCCAGCATCTGGTAGGGCTCCACGACCTTGACAGGAGTTCCGGCAGGGTCGAGGCCCAGTGCCTGCCGCAGCTTGTAGACGACGCTGACGTGCATACCGGTGACCGCACTGCCGCCAAGGTCGACGGGCACACGGTCGGGTTCCTCGTGTGCCAATGCCATCATCACGCGCTCTCGCGATGTCGTCATCGATCTGCGCTCCTTTCCAATGTGTTGTGGCAAACGCTCGCCGTGGTCGTCCGCACGACCTCAAGCCAATCTACGTCGTGGGTGCCCTGGCGCTGACGGTCCCGGGCCGGAAGACGGGGCGCCGCCCCGTCTCTACAAGAATCGGTACGGGGGCGTAGGGACGCGCCAGGCATTATGCTCCGACGGCGCTCAACCATGCCTGCGCAATCAGGGCGTGGCCCGCAGCCGACGGATGGACCCCGTCGGGAAGCCAGAACCCCATCTCCCGCTTGGTCGCTGCTGCGGCAAAGAGCCCGTCCAGCGGCACGAAGATGCCCTCAAACTCGCGGGCCAGCTTCCGTGCGACGGCGATCTTGGGATCGAGGTCCACGCGCCACGATGCACGGTCCTCTGGGACCGGTAGGGAGAAGGGTTCCAGGATCACGAGCTTTGCGTTCAACTTGTCCCGTGTCTGCTCCAGGATTGCCCGGAAGTTGGCCTCATAGACCTGGGCAGAGGTCGGATCGTTGCTGTCGTAGCGTCGCCAGGTGTCGTTGATGCCGATGAGGATCGACACCCACGTCGGGGCGAGGTCAAGGCAATCGGGCTGCCACCGCCGCTTCAGATCCGCGGCACGGTTCCCACTGATGCCCCGGTTGATGAATCGCACGTTCTTCTCGGGATAGAGCGCCGAGAACCACGCGGCGACCATCGCCGGGTACCCTCTTCCAAGGTCTACGTCGTTCTCACGACTGCGTCCGGCGTCCGTGATGCTGTCGCCCTGAAAGAGCACGACAGCGCTGTTTTCGATCTTCGTCATAGGTTCCCTCCCTGTCGACTACAACCACAGACCTTCGGTGTTCCATAGCGCGAACTCACGGTGACCATTGGCCTCGGCTTTGGTCTTGCGCCCGGAGGCCACGTCGAGAATGGTCTGGAAGATCACGGCTCCCATCTCCGGAAGGCTCAACCCCTCGGTCAACACGGCACCTGCGTTGACGTCCATGTCCGTGTGCATCCGCTCGTAGAGCGGGGTGTTTGAGCTGATCTTGATGACGGGGGCGATTGCATTGCCGATGCCGGTGCCCCGTCCTGTGGTGAAACAGACGACTTGGCATCCTGCGCCCACGAGGCCGGGGACCGACAGCTGGTCGTAGCCTGGCGTGTTCAGGAGGTAGACTCCGGAGTTCCGGCGGTCCCAGACCCACTCGCCGTAATACATCACGTCTTGGACCGGCGCGCTGCCGCTCTTGGCTTGGGCACCCAGCGACTTGATGGTGATGTTGAGCAGCCCTCCTGCCTTATTGCCGGGGCTGGGATTCTCCTCCATAGTGTGACCGGAACGCGCGGCATACTCGCGGTACCATTTGAGCGCCTCGAAGACGGCGTCGGCGACCTCGCGGTTGACCGCTCGCGCGGCAAAGAGGTGCGCCGCACCGAAGAACTCCGGGACTTCACCGATAACGCTGCGCCCCCCGGCGCGGACCAGCAGGTCGCTGGCCTGGCCCAGCGCCGGGTTGGCCGTAAGCCCACTAAAGGCGTCGCTGCCGCCACACTCCAAACCCAATGCCAACTTGCTGAGCGGTGCGGGCTCTCGTGCGGTCTCGTTTGCCTCTGCGAGCAGACCGGGCAGCAGCGCAAGCCCTTGCTCAATCGTGGCCTGTGTCCCGCCCAGTTGCTGGATTGCCAGGCGGCGCACCGGCTTCCCGTAGAGCGCTTCCAGGTCCGACGTGCCGAAGTAGGTGTCAAAGGCCGCGAGGTTCGTCTTTTCGCACCCAAGTTCGACGATAATCGCAGCCCCGACGTTGGGGTGCCGGATGTGCTGAGCAAGCATGCGCAGGGTGGCCTCATACGCTCCCGGCCCCTTCGTCTCGACCGTGGGGTCCGGACACGCGCATCCGCCGTCGTGCGCGATCGACGTCACGCCGTCGACGTTGGGATAGGCATCGCGTGAGTACAGGCCCTGCAATTCGGCGCGCGTCGCGATCTGGGTCGCCTCGTGGGCGGCACACATACTCGCGGGCACGATCAGCACCCAGTTCCTAATTCCGACCTGCCCATCGGCGCGGTGGAACCCCTCGAACGTGGGCAGATCGCCCTCCCAAGGGGGTAGCACCGGTGGATCAAGCACCAGTTGCTCGGCCCCGAGCAGCAGCTCGGACTCGATCTCCGGCACCTCGCTCTCGGCGGTATCATTGTTGATCGGATCACCCGGTTCGACACCCCTCGATCGCGCGAAGGGTTGCCCGTACTGGCGAATCCATTCGCCGGCGGGCACGGGGCGTATCGCGAACCGGTGGCCCGCCGGAATGTCGGCGCGCACCACGATCGCGGTCTCCGCTCTATTAGCCCTCTCGGGGTCGGAGGGAGGGCAGCACCGGTCCGCCTGCGCGGGGAAGGGGGGCGTCGGGTCCCACGTGAGGACGGTGCCTGCCGGGATAAGCTGCTTTGCGACGGCGACGTGATCCTGGTCGGGATTGACCACCACGGCCAGGTCGCGCAGTCCTTGGGTACTGGGATGTGTTGTCATTGGATTCGTTGAGGTCCTGGTCACTATGGAATATGCCAGGCACCACTATAGCACGGATTTCGCCGAGCACAGCCTGAGGGCAGACCCACGCGCACGGCAAACGAGAGCGCTTGCCGTACGCGCAGGATATAGGCGCATCCGAGGATCAGGTCCTATCGGGTTGAACGATGGCTGCCGTGCAGGTAGTCCAGCACAAACATCATGCCGCGGATGTGGTGCGTGGCCTGGTCGGGCGACTGCGTGTAGTCGTAGTATGGATCCCACGACCAGAACCCCCAGCAGATAGCGGGGTCTTCAGCGTAGGGTTCCTCGCTACCCGGCAGGACCTGTGTACCCTGTGAGTAGGCGAACGCCCGTAGGGCAGCGTCGAGATAAGTGTGGACCTCGGTGACGTGATACAGCCGCAGCAACGCGACGGCGATGTTGGGCATGTCTCCGGGACCCACCGTGGGTACCACGACGTTGCCGTCACGGTCGATCGTCATCGCCCACGCGCCGTCGTCCCGTTGGTTTGCCAGGTGCCAGTCAGCAAACCGCCGTGCCGCGGTCAGGTAGCGTGGCTCGCCGGTGACCTCATGGAGGAAGGTCAGCCCCCGGAGTTCGTCTGCGGCGAGGTCGGTGTTGTAGTACTCACCGCTGATCAGATAGAAGCATCCGTCCACAGCCTGCATTTCCAGCCCGTGCTCGCCCCAACGCACGGCCAGGTCGCGCCAGGCACTGTCGCCCGTTGTACCCGCCAATAGAAGGCAGGCCTCAACGGCGCGTCCCCACGAGTCCCAACCGGCGGCGACATCGGTCCACCGACGCTGGACGAGATTGTAGCCGGGGGCGTAGCCGTGACGAGCGGCCTGAAGGAGGTAGCGTCCGCTTTGCTCGGCACGTGCCAGCCACACTTTATCTCCCGTCCGCTTGTGAAGCCCGAGTGCGCCAATGGCGAACTCCGCACTGAACTTCGTCCACACTTCGCCGGCCTCCCCGCCCTCGCGTGCGCCGCCGCCGACGATACTCATCGGGTGGCTGACCACGAATTGGCGGTAGTAGAAGTCCAGGGCTGTCGTGGCGCGGTCCAGATAGGACTTTTCGGCGAAGCGATCGTAGGCCGCCATCAGCAGCCAGGAGCCGATCAGATTCGCGGTCTGGGGCGGCTCGCGAAAGCCATCAGGGGCCCGATAGAAACCGAAGAAGGCTCCGCTATCCGCGTCAAGATACCGGGGCAGCCAGTGATCCAGGTTGCCCGAGATCCGCATTTCCAGATCTCGCGCCGTTATGCCGCTGCCCAATGGCGATGCCGTCCCTGTAGGACTGGAGACGGCGAGGCCCCAATCCTGTGGTGAGATGACGCCTAGCTCCATCACCAGTCGGCCACACTGCCGTCCGAGGGATAGAAGAACTCGCCACCGAGCTCCTCCGTATACTCGACGCTGTGCTGGACAGCTTCTTCGTCGATCTCAAAACCGAGGCCGGGCTTGGTGGGCAGCTCGATGAAGCCGTCCTTGACCTGCCAGTCCTCCTGCAGCAGGCCATCGCCCAGACAGGCATCGACCTGCTCCTGGACCAGGAAGTTGGGCACCACGGCATCGACCTGCATGCAGGCTGCAAAGGCCACTGGGCCGATGGCGCAGTGAGGCATGATGTGCATATAGTAGACCTCGGCCATATTCGCGACCTTCTTGAGTTCACTGATCCCACCGACGTGTGAGCCATCCGGCTGAATCAGCGAGACCGCGTGCTTCTCGAAGATCTCGCGGAATCCCCAACGGGTCAGCAGACGCTCACCCGTCGCGATGGGGAAGGGGACGTGATCGGAGACAAGCTTCATCGCGTCGACGTTCTCCTGGGGAACCGGCTCCTCGACAAACATGGGGCGCATCCCCTTGAGTTCGTTGCAGACCTCGATGGCCAATCCGGGCGTCATCTTGCCGTGGAAGTCGAAGCAGAGCTCCACATCCGGCCCGACCCACTCTCGCATCAGATAGGCACGCTTGACAAAGGCATCGATGGCGGAGGGGGGTTCGTGAGCACGCCAGAAACCACCAGGCCCTCCCTTATAGGCGGTATACCCCATCGTCTGGAGCCGCTCCAGTCGTTCGCGCGACCGGGCGAGACCCTCAGCACTCAGGTCGTGGATGCCCCAGTGAGCGTAGACGCGGATCCGGTCGCGCACTTGTCCCCCCATCAGACGATACGAGGGAACGCCGTAGGCCTTGCCGGCGATGTCCCACAGCGCCTGGTCGATGCCGGAGAGCGCCGACATGACCACGGGACCACCACGGAAGAACGACGAGCGGTAGATATGCTGCCAGTGGTGCTCGATGCGAAGGGGATCTCTGCCGACCAGGTAGTCGGCCATCTCGTCGACGGCGGCACACGTGCTGGCGGGGCGCCCCTCCAGGGTGGTCTCGCCCCAACCGACCAACCCCTCGTCGGTGGTGATCTTGACCAATCGGGTGCGTTTCCTGGGGAAGAACTGCTCGATCGCGGTGATTTTCATTGGCTTTCCTTTCGACAGGCGGCTTAGCGTGTTGGGCAACCCTTTGCATGTTCGATGCAAGTCGCGAAATCGTCAATCGGCGCCCGGCCAGTCACATTGAGGCAACGGCAGCCAAGGTCATCTCCTATCACCTGCATCCGGTGATTCTAATGAAACTTATATGAGAAAGCCATTGACTTTTAGAAGAAATCCCTCTATAATAATATCGCAAAACGGGGAAATCTAAAACACGAATTGCACGCAGTGGGTACTGCACGCGGCGGGGTGTTGGTGAGCTGGCATATCTAGAGGGCACCGACGAGTGGGAGGGAACAGATGCCAAGAGAGGTTATTGAGCTTCCGTATACGGTAGACTATCTATCGATCCTGGACCCGGATGGCAACGTTGATGGGAGTCTGGAGCCCGACCTGTCGGACGAACTTCTGCTCCGACTCCATCGGGCGATGCTGCTCGGGCGGCGCTTCGACGAGCGTATGCTGCGGATGCAGCGGCAGGGACGTATCGGCACTTTCGCACCGATCAAGGGCCAGGAAGCTTCCAACGTTGGGGCGACCGCCGTCTTGCGCGATTCGGATTGGATGGCGGTGTCATTTCGCGAGACGGCCAGCCAGCTCATGCGCGGGCAGTCGATGTCCGATCTGCTGCTCTATTACGGCGGCTACAACGAGGGAGGGTTCATCCCCGAGGGGATCAACAACCTTCCTGTGTCGATCCCGGTGGGGTCGCAGGCGCTTCACGCCGTGGGGTTGGCTTGGGGGATGACGTACCGGGGGAAGGACGACATCGCAATGGCGTTCTTCGGTGATGGCGCGACGTCCCAGGGCGACTTTTACGAGGCGCTGAACCTGGCGGGGGTCTACAAGGTCCCCGCGGTCTTTATCTGCCAGGATAACCAGTGGGCGATCTCGCTGCCACGGTCCAAGCAGACCGCGGCGAAGACGTTAGCGCAGAAGGCGTTGGCTGCGGGTATTCCGGGCATCCAGGTCGACGGCAACGACGTTCTGGCCGTTTACGTTGCCTCCAAGGAAGCGGCCGACCGCGCCCGGGCAGGTGAGGGCCCCACGCTCGTGGAGACTATGACCTACCGCATGTCGGTCCACACGACCTCTGACGATCCGAAGCGCTATCGCACTGACCAGGAGGTCGGCGACTGGGAGCATCGCGACCCGATCACCCGATTCCAGACCTACCTCAAGGCGAAGAGCCTGTTGGATGACCAGAAGATCGAGGGCCTTGAGGCGGAGGTGGATCAGGAGATCCGCGATGCGGTCGACCAGGCTGAGAAGAAGATGAGCGAGCCCGTCGATGCGCTGGTGATGTTCGACCACCTCTACGCCGAGTCTTCTCCTTACCTTCTGAGTCAGCGACAAGAACTGGCCGATGAGTTGACGGCGAAGGGGGCGTAGCGATGGCAAGAATGACGATGGTTGAGGCGCTGAACCTGGCGCTGACGCAGGAAATGGCTAAGGACGATAGCGTGGTCGTCTTGGGGGAGGACGTGGGCCGGGATGGCGGCGTCTTCCGCGTCACCGATGGATTGTTGGATGCCTATGGCGAGAACCGCGTGCTTGATATGCCGCTCGGTGAGGCCGGCATCGTCGGTATGGCGATCGGCATGGCGATCTATGGGCTCAAGCCCGTGGCTGAGATGCAGTTCTCGGGCTTTTTCTACCAGGCGTTTCACCAGGTGGAACAGCACGCAGCCCGGATGCGGTGGCGCTCGCGGGGGCGGTTCAGCGTCCCAATTGTGATGAGGATGCCTTTCGCTGCCGGCGTGCGGGCGCTGGAGCACCATTCGGAGAGCCGTGAGACGTATTTCGCGCACACGCCGGGGCTCAAGATGGTCATCCCGTCCGGCCCGAGGAACGCGCGGGCGCTCCTGTTGGCCGCGATGCGCGACCCCGATCCCGTGGTTTTCTTCGAGCCCAAGTCGATCTACCGGGCGTTCCGAGAGGAGGTCCCGGAGGAGGAGGAGATCATGGAGATCGGCAAGTCGGTCGTCGTCCGTGAGGGTAAGGACCTGACGATGGTGTCCTACGGCGCTATGATGCGACCCACGATGGCGGCGGCGGAGACGCTGGCAGAGAAGGACGGTGTGGAGGCCGAGGTCATCGATCTACTCACTATATCGCCGCTGGATGACACATTGTTCACGGAGTCGGTTCGGAAGACCGGCAGACTGGTGATCGTCCACGAGGCGCATCGCAGCTTTGGACCCGGTGCGGAGATTGTCGCGCGCATCAACGAGAAATCCTTTTGGTATCTCGAAGCGCCGGTCAAGCGCGTTACAGGGTTCGATGTGATCGTGCCCTTGTTTGCCCGCGAGCAGGCCTATATACCCGATGCCGAGCGCGTCCTGCGTGCGGCTCGGGAGACGTTGAGCGTCTAGGGGGGATCCTATGGCTAAGGAATTCAGGCTGCCCGACCTTGGAGAGGGCATTCATGAGGGTGAGGTGCTCGCGGTCAAGGTGAGCCAGGGCCAACAGGTCAAGGAAGACGATACCATCCTCGAGGTCGAGACGGATAAGGCCGCTGTAGAGATTCCCTCTCCGTATACCGACGTCGTCACCGATGTGAGGGTATCGGCAGGCGATGTCGTGCATGTGGGCGACATTATGATGGTTTTCGGCGGCGCAGGTGACAACGCCCCGAAGGGGAAGAAGGAAGTGGCAGCGGAGGCGCGCCCGGAAGGACGGGCGTCCGCAGACCGGACGGGCGTCCGCAGAAGAGATGGCCTCCGGTGGGCAGGCGACTGCGGAAGAGGTGCCGGCAGGTGTGCAAGCGCAAGCCGGCGAACCGGTTCGCGAGGGTCCCGTCCCGGCGGCTCCATCCACGCGGCGACTGGCCCGCGAGTTGGGCGTGGACCTGCACATGGTACCGCCTACCGGCGCTGGGGGGCGGGTGACACGGGAGGATGTGCGGTTGTATGCCGAGGGCGGGCGGCCCGCCGAGGAGGAGGCTCAGCCCGAGAAGCAGCCTGTGTTGCAGCCCGAGCGTCAGTTATTCGGCGTCTCCCCTCAGACGGTCGAGGCCCCGCCGCTGCCCGACTACGACAAGGTTGGGCCCGTCGAGCGTGTGCAATTGCGCTCGGTACGCCGCGCGACTGCGAAACAGATGGCGCTGGCCTGGTCGCAGATACCGCATGTCAGCACGCAGGATCTGGTCGACATCACGGCGCTGGAGAAGCTTCGACGGCAGTACAAGGATGAGGTCAAGGAGCGCGGTGGCGCACTAACCATCACGGTCTTCGTGATCAAGGCATTGGTCGATGCGCTCAAGGCTTTCCCAAGGTTCAATTCGAGCCTGGATATGGATTCGGAGGAGCTGATTCTCAAGAAGTACTACAACGTGGCTATTGCGGTGGACACGGACCGGGGACTGCTCGTGCCGACGATCCGGGACGCTGATAAGAAGAGCGTCTTCGAGCTCGCTGTAGAGTTGAAGGAACTGGCCGATCGGGCACGCGAGGGCCATGCGACGTTGGAGGAGATGCAGGGCAGCACCATTACCATCACGAATGTGGGCGCGATCGGCGGGACCAACTTCGCACCGATCATCAACTATCCCGAGGTCGCGATCCTGGGGCTGGCCCAGGCGAGAGTTCAGCCTGTGGCCAAGCAGATAGCCTTGCCGGAGGGTGAGGAGCCCGAAGACTTGGAGGAGGCTCTGACGCGCGGCTACGAGTTCGTGCCGCGTCTGATGATGCCGATCATCTTGAGCTTCGACCACCGGGTGAACGATGGCGCGGAGGCACAGCGCTTCCTGAATCGCGTGATCGAGCAGCTCGAGCGCCCTGAGCGTCTATTGATGGGACTGTAATGTGCGATCTCTTGGACCCCACGGACGGGGACGAGATCGAGGAGAAATGAAACGATGAACGGAGAAGGCGAGCGTCGACTTGAGGTCGCCACACTTGGCGGCGGGTGTTTTTGGTGCTTGGAGGCTGTTTTCGATGAGGTTAGGGGCGTTGAGTCGGTGACGTCCGGATATGCCGGCGGCACCGTGCCCAATCCCTCTTACCGATTGGTGTGTACGGGAACGACGGGGCACGCCGAGGTCGTTCAGATCACGTTCGACCCGGCGGTCATCTCCTATCGCGACATCCTGGATATCTACTTCTCAATCCACGATCCGACGACGCTGAATCGTCAGGGAGCCGACGTAGGGACACAGTATCGGTCCGTGGTTTTCTACCACAACGACGAGCAGAAACGAATTGTGACCGACGTCATCAAGGAACTTGCTGCATCGGGGACGTACGATGATCCCATCGTCACCCAAGTGGTGCCTTTTGAGGTGTTCTATGAGGCTGAGGACTACCATCAGGAGTACTTCCAGAACAATCCGAACCAACCTTACTGTCGGGTAGTGATCAGCCCAAAGGTGGCGAAGTTTCAGAAACACTTCGCCGACATGTTGAAGGTTGAGGTAGCACTATGAGCGACAAAGTGACGAAAACCGATACCGAATGGAAAGCCGAGCTCTCACATGAGGCTTACCACGTTCTGCGTGAGAAAGGCACCGAGCGCGCGTACTCGGGCAAGTACTATGATCTGGACGAGGAAGGTGTCTACCGGTGTGCCGCGTGCGGCCAGCCGGTCTTCTCGTCGGAGACGAAGTTCCATTCGGGTACGGGATGGCCCAGTTTTTACGCTCCCATATCCGAGGACAGCGTCGGTACGGAGCACGATCGACGCTTCTTCATGTCGCGTACGGAGGTCCACTGCAGCCGCTGTGGCTCGCACCTCGGACACGTCTTTGAGGATGGACCCGAGCCGACCGGGCTCCGTTATTGCCTGAACTCCATCTCCCTGGATTTCGATCCGGGGAAGGTCTCACTGGGCGAGAAGGAACCCAAGGCCGAAGCCGAGAAACAGGCGTAGCGCCTCAGACGGCGTAGCGCCTCGGACGGCGTAGCGCTCTCAGGTGCCGGGCACTTCTGGTCGCCTTCCGAGGCGAAGTGCCCGGCTCTTGGGGCACACAAGTGCAAAGGATGATGACTTATGGTTATGGGAGAGATGACCCAGGAAGTGGGCGTCGCCATCATCGGCGGTGGCCCGGGCGGCTATGCTGCGGCCTTTCGCGCTGCGGACTTGGGCCTGGATGTGATGGTGATCGAAGAGGACCCGCGCCTGGGAGGGGTGTGTTTACATCGCGGCTGCATCCCATCCAAGACGCTCCTCTATCTCAGCCAGTTGCTTCACGACGCCAGGCATTCGGATCAGCTCGGCGTGACATTCAGCGAGCCCGATATCGATCTCGACAAAGTGCGCAACTTCAAGATCAGGGTGGTCGATAGGCTTGCCAACGGCCTGATGGGCCTGGCCAAGCAGCGCGGCGTGCAGGTCGTCCAGGGACGGGCCACCTTTGAGGACTCAGAGACGCTCAGGCTGCTTGGGGCCGACCTGGCCCATGTGAAGTTCGAGCACGCGATTATCGCGACCGGCTCGAAGGCCATCGCTTTGCCGGGCACAGAGTTCCGTCCCGGTGGCAGGATCATGGATTCGACCGGTGCGCTGGAGTTGGCCGACGTGCCGGCGCGGCTGCTGGTGGTCGGCGGGGGGTATGTGGGGCTGGAACTCGGTTCCGTCTATGCTGCACTCGGGAGCAAGGTCACCGTCGTCGAGATGCTGGACCGGCTCATCGCGCAGGCAGACGAGGATATGGCGCGCCCCCTGGTAAGGCGCATTCACGATACCTTTGAAGCTGTCTACACCAGCACCAAGGTGGTCAGGCTGGCGGAAGACGAGAATGGCGTCGATGTAACGTTCGAGGGGGAGGTCGAGGAGCCCCAACAGCGGTTCGACCGCGTGCTCATTGCGGTGGGGCGCCGTCCCAACTCAAGGGATCTTGGCCTGGAGAACACCAAAGTCGTCGTCAGCGACCGCGGATTCATCGAGATCAACAATCAGCAGCGAACGGCGGATGCACATATCTACGCCATCGGCGACGTCGTCGGTGGGATGCTGCTCGCGCACAAGGCGATGTACGAGGGGCGCGTCGCGGCTGAGGTGATCGCACATCTGCCGGTCGCATTTGATGCGGTCGCTATCCCGGCTGTCGTCTACACCGATCCCTCATTGGCCTGGGCGGGCTTGACGGAGCAGGATGCGGCGCGCCAGGGCCGCGAGGTGAAGGTCGCGCGCTTCCCCTGGAGTGCTTCGGGTCGGGCGCTGACCATGGATGCTCCCGAGGGGATGACGAAGGTGATCGCCGACCCCGAGTCCGGGCGGATTCTCGGTTTCGGCATCGTGGGTCGGGATGCGGGCGAGATGATCGCTGAGGGCGTGCTCGCTATCGAGATGGGGGCTCTGGCGGAGGATGTGGCGTTGACAATTCACGCGCACCCCACGCTTTCAGAGACTGAGGGCGAGGTCGCCGAGTTGTTCCTGGGGAGTGCAACGCACCTGCTGCCACCGAGGCACAGGTAAGCGCTTCCCCTCTCGGCCTCCCCAGATGGGGTACGGCGGGAAGGGGCTACGGCTCCGACACCTGCAGCCAGATCGACGCCGTTTGAAGCGACGCCATCGCCGGGCCGTCGTCTCGGACAAAGCGAAGTTCGGCAGGCACGTCGCCGCTCAGCCCCTCGATATCTACGGGGACGGCTATGCGCTGCGCCACCATTGGCAGGACACTGACCTGTAGCCGGCCGCGCAGTTCGTTCCCCGCCCACACTTGCAGATCACCGTATGTGGAGAAACCGTTGGCGTCGTCGAAGATCACCGGGACCGCCGGGTTTCCGTCCCGCGTGAGGCAGTTGACGGTGTCGATGGGGCGCCATCCGCCGAGATAGGTGGCGGCCTGGTCAGGCCGGAAGACGAGATAGCGGGGAGATTGGCTGATCGGGACGGCCAACCCCTCGCCCTCGCTTGGGACCACCCCCTCATCGCCCGTCATCCCAACGACCGCTACGTCATCCACCGAGATCGGAAGGATGATCGTATGCGCCTCCTCGGTAGTCCACAGTGCCATCGCTACGCTTGCGCCATTCTGAAAAAGCAGCAGGTAGTCGTCGTGCAGTTCGAGTGGGATCCGTCGCAGGAAGCGATAGCCCGATAGGGTCGTGGCGATTGTCCGAGCGGCAAGATAGCTGGGCTTGGCGCTGTAGTCATTGTGGACCGTGCCGAAGTTCTGTTCGGGATCCTCGATGTCCGGCCCATCGTCACGCCAGTCGTACCATATCGTGAGACTCATATCGTTGGACAGATTGACGAGCCACTGACGGCTCAAATACTGCGCCTGCTGGCCCTCGCTGTATCCCCCGGCCGAGGTGTAGAACCCCCATTCACCCGAGAGGATCGGTATCTTCCAGCTTGGGCTATAGCGGTTGATCAGAGCACGTAGCTCCAGGTAGGGTTGGACGATGGCCTCGGGTGAACGCACACCATACGAATGGATGGTGACGGCATCTATCTGTTGGAAGAGACCCATCTCGGCCAACGTGCGCAAGAAGGGCCAATCATATCCCGAGAGCGCGGGGGCCACGATGATCGCCGTCGGGTCGGCGCGTCGTATCGCAGCGATGGCTTTCAAGGCCAGTTGCCCGTATTGGCTCGCGTTGGCCTCGGGGGGCCAGAAGTGGTCGATGTTGGGCTCGTTCCACAGCTCCCAGATCACACCGTCGTCACGATAGCGGCGCGCTGCCGCTGCGGCGAACCGGGCATAGGCGGCTTGTGCCTCCGGAGACGTGGGGGGATACCCGTTATCGTAAAGCGGATTGCCGTAATCGAGTATGAAGACGATGCGAATCCCGCGGCTGACCATCGACTTTACGAGCACATCGTATTCACCGAAGTTGTAGGAAGCCGGCGCCGTCTCGATGGAGTGCCAGAACATATCCATCCGGATCCAACGGAACCCACCGGCGGCGATGTAGTCGAGTTCCTCCCGCGATGCGCGAGTGAAGTGTATTTCGGCACCAAAGGGTTCGGGAATCACGGGATCGGGGAGCTGCCACAGGACGGGCCCTGCCGCGGGCGTGACGGTCATGGGCGCGGTCCGCGTCAGCATGGGGATGACGATGGTCGGCAAAGGAGATGGGTAGGGGGTGAGCGTCGGGAGCGGCGTGATGGTGGGCTGCACCGTGGGTGTGACGGTCGGGGCGGGGGTGGGGGGGCGAACGTCCACGGCAGGCGCCACGGTGTACAGCGGTTCGGAGAGGACGGCAGAGCACCCTGCCAGCACGATGACGGCCATCAGCAGGCCGGTGAGCGGCCAGCCTGACTGAAGTCGTCTTGGTGTCGGGGCCGAGATAGGCATAGGGGAGAGTCTATCCGATTTCTCACTGGACGCCAGAGCTGCTAGAGCTGACCTTCCGGGTTGCGCACGCCGTCTGCGGCGCGCAACCCGGAAGGTGCCAACAACTCGGGACGTTCAGACGTGCTCACGACCTAACGTTGCACCGCTCTGTTTGACTCGTCACCAATTGCTGATATGATGGCGGTGCTTGGGCGGTTAGCTCAGTTGGTTAGAGCGCCTCTCTTACACGGAGGAGGTCACAGGTTCGAGTCCTGTACCGCCCACCTACAGCCTCGGTGCACCCTCTCGGTCTAGGAATGCCAGAATGATCGCCTTCACACCCTCCGGGTCGGACAGGTGGATAATGCTTCCGGCGTTCGGGAACTCGTAGACCTGCAGAAACGCAACCGCATCCTGGTACTGCCGTACCACGCTCGCGTCGATCGGGTCGCACCCTCCCCGCATCAGAATGGTCGGGATGAGTAGTTGGCGCATGCCGGGCCGCGGGTCGGGCGGTTCGTCGGCGGTCACCTCCCCGACGACCTGGGCGTAGCCGTTGTAGCCAGGTGACTGAGGGTCGGGCGCGAGGTTCTCCTGTCCGACGCAGACCATCATGCGCTCATCCACGATCTGATCGAACCACGCTGTCATCTGACTCTGGGGTAAATAGGCCTGGGCGGTCCTGGGGCTGTAGACCGCGATGGCCATCGCGATGGCGGGGCGTATGTCCTGGAGCGTATAGGGCCTGGCCGGGAATGCTGCTGTACGCACCTGCGCCACCGCGAACTGCTGGTTCTCCCACAGCGGGCTGGGTGAGTAGAAGACCACGCGCTCGACGCGATCCCTGTGGTCGACCATATAGCGCGCTGCGATCCCACAGCCTGCCTCGTGGGCGATCAGGATGAGGCGGTCCGCCTGGATCGTCTCGCGAATCGCCTCGAGATCCTCCACGTTGCGCCAAATCGTGTACTCCCCAATCTGCGACAGCCGGCCCGATAGCCCGGTCCCTACCTGATCGTACAGGTAGACGTCGAACCCCTCCTGCGCGAACTGCTTGAAGAATGCGATGTCGGTGTCGAGAACGGCCCAGCCCGGCCCCCCGTGCAGGAAGACGATCGGGTTGCGTCGTGGCCTCCCTCCTTCTGCGGGGAAATAGCTGTAGGCGATATGGGATCCTGTCGACAGGTCCCAGTACTGCGTTCCGGGCCGTGGCTGCGGCGCTTCGGTCGCCGTAAGGGGTGCCGGGTTGAGAATCAGCCCCCAGGCGGGTAGAACGATGCCAAGGATGGCCATCAGCGCGACGGCAAGACTGAAGCGCGCACGTCGATCGAGCGCGAGTCCTTCTGCTACCAACCAAGATACGCCTGCCACAAGCAGCACGAAAGCAGCACAGGCCGCGATCGTCATCACGAGGACGCTTTGCGTGGCCATGCTGATCAGCAGGAAGAGCTGGCCTGCCATAGCGGCGCTGAAGATGACGCCGAAAAACAGGATGGCGAACAGGACGAGCTGGAGCCACCAACTCGGCGTCCGCGCGGTCAGGATATTCTCCACGCCGTCCTCGTCTTCCTCCCGGAACCATCCGATGGCCCGGAAGGCGCGCTCAACCCAGATGTTCGTGTTACTCATCACGAGGACGCCTGCCAGGGCCCACCAGAAATTGGCGACGTTGAGCCGCGTCATGGCTCCTGTCAGGACGAGCACGATGCCATCGACAACGAAGATGAAGAGCCCGCCCGTCATAATGATGAGCGGGAGGGCAAGCGTCAAGAGCAGCCGGCGTACGGTCACGGTCAGGATCGTGAAGACAAAGGCGACGATCCACACGCCGAAAAGCTGGCGGTCGCGGCTGATGCCGCGAAGGGCCAGCAGAATCGTCAGGAGGATGTAGTTGATCGACAGCCTCAGGACGAAGTTACGTGCGTAGCGCATCGCCCTACTTGATCCCATCTGACGCTCCAGCGATGTTCTGTTCGCGTATCGCGCGTGGGTCGTTGCGGGAGCTCAACCCGCGCCCCGGCCAATACAGCGTGGCCGGAATCTGTGCCTCACGGGCGGGCCCCGTTCCGCGCATCTGGAGCAGCGCCAGCCGCGCCCCAATCCTGGCACGCCCCGCTGCGCGGACGGCACCCCAGGTCGTGAACGTGATCACCTGGTTCATAGCGTCGCTCCAGTTCTTATAGAAGAGATCGAGGTCGGCGATCACGACAGAATCGCGGATTTCTGTGCGGTGAATCGCCAGATCCCACTCCAGGAGGTGCATGCCCTGACCCCATTGGATAGGATCGTCCGACCCCATTTCCTCATCAATGTGGACATCCAAGAAGAGGCGCTTGAAGGCAAGGACGTTAGCGTCGTAGCGAGCCGGATTGTCGCCCGAAAGGGTAGTCTCCATCTTCCCCACATCTTCTCGATGGATCTCGTGCTCCAGGTCCCACTCATACCGGTTCTCGACAAAGGGACCGTCGGTGACCGTGAGCGCGTCGCGATCCGCCGCGATGATGAGGTAGTGCACCCGGAGCACGTAGGGCGCGGAGAGGCGCCATTTGAGGAAACGGAAGTAGAACTCTCGGCCGAAGAGCCGGAAGAGGCGGCGACGCAGCGTATCGCCATCCTCACCGATGATCGACCGCTTGACCTCCTCGACGTCGGTCAGCTGTTGGAGCTGGCGTTTGAGCCAGCGGGCTATGCGATCGACCCTGTGCCGATCGATGCCGCGCTTCGGACGGGCGGTGGACACCAGGGGCGGCGGCGCGTCCGGGATGCCGTCCCCATCGGTGTCAATGCGGTTCAGTCGCTCGGTTTCGAGCCGCAGCGGGAGCAACTGGCACTCCGGACTGCGACAGTCAAAGCGCAGGTTTCCGAGGACGTGGAAGCGCAGCTTGGTCCCATCGGCGTCGACCGTTGGATTGGTCACTTCTACGTCGAACGTCATGATCTTCTCGGAGTGTTCGTCTGCGTAGATATCGAACCCGTTGATCACGACCGTGTAGACATCACGTCCCTGTAAGTTGGGGGCCAGGTCCAGGTCTTCGACCCTGGCGACAAAGGGTGTGAGGTCACCGCGCTGGCATTCTGCAATGGTCTCCACGTGTCCGGACTGAAAGGCTAGCCCATCGGTCGCGTCGACCTGCGTGACGAACTCGGAGAAGTGGGCCGTGTCGTTACCTGTGCCGGACGCCGATGTGTGCCCTGCAACGGTGCGTGCGGCGCCGTCCGGTCCCTTTAGGTTGAGGACGTAGCTGCCAAATCGATTCAGACGGTGGTTGTACTCCCATGCGTGGCGGAATCCCTGCCAGATTCCGGCACGCGAGAGACCAGACTCACTATCGGGCACGCGTTTACCTCTCCTTCTTGTCCTTCTCACTTGTGAACCGGAGCCGGGGACACTGCGTCCTGGTCGAAAGGACAGGTCCTGTGTGACCCGCCGAACAGGTGCAAGATCGGCCCCGGGAGGGTTCAGGAACTGCGTCCATCACGGTATAATAGACCAAGATCATTGGATTTGACAGTCATTCGCCAGTCAGGAGTAGCTACTCGATGAATCCATCTGTGAGTGTTTCGCATCTAGCAAAGTCGTTCGGTCGATTCCAGGCCGTTAAGGATGTCAGCTTCGAGGTCTTCCCCGGAGAGATCTTTGGCCTATTGGGTCCGAACGGTGCAGGAAAGACCACGAGCATCCGAATGATGCTCGACATTTTCAGGCCGGATAAGGGCACGGTAGTGCTGCTCGGCGGTGAGATGACCGAGGAGAAGAAAAACCGCATCGGATATCTCCCGGAGGAGCGCGGACTCTATCAGGATCTTAAGCTGGACTCGACACTCATCTACCTCGCGACCCTGAAGGGAATCGACGAGAGGGATGCGGGCGAGCGCCTCGTCGGGTGGCTGAAGCGACTGGATCTCTATGAGCACCGCGGAAAGAAAGTCCAGGAGCTGAGTAAAGGGATGCAGCAGAAAGCGCAACTCATCGCCACGTTGATCCACGACCCTGAGCTACTGGTCATCGACGAACCATTCGCGGGCCTTGATCCGGTCAACACCCGGCTGGTCAAGGATATCATCGAGGAGCAGCGCGATGCCGGGAAGGCCATCATTATGTCGACCCATCAGATGTATCAAGTAGAGGCGTTGTGCAACCGTATCGTCCTGATCAACCAGGGCAGCACCGTTCTCTATGGTGCGGTGGAGCAGATCAAACGGGAGTTCGCGGGCAACGCTGTCACCCTGGAGGGGCAGGGGGACTTTTCGGGGCTGCCGGGCGTCCTCGAATCACGCAGGCATAATGGCACTTGGCATCTGGCACTTGCTCCGGGCACCTCTCCGCAGGATGTCTTCCACGCGCTTGCCCTTCGCGACGGGGTGAAGGTCGAGCGGTTTGAGGTGGCCGAGCCCTCGCTGGACGACATCTTCATCCAGGTCGTCAACGAGGGACGCGAAGCCTCGAAGGGGGCAGCAGATGCATAAGCTCTGGCTGTTGGCCAAGCACGAATATCTCAAGCGGGTCAAGAAAAAGTCCTTCCTGATCGCGCTTATGGGATTTCCGCTTCTTATGGTGGTCATCGGGGGTATATCGA
This sequence comes from uncultured Chloroflexia bacterium, assembly GCA_963775195.1. Classification (GTDB taxonomy): domain Bacteria; phylum Chloroflexota; class Anaerolineae; order B4-G1; family SLSP01; genus PWVB01. Next base: position 100,425 of record CAVZIC010000005.1, on the reverse strand, counting down.
TCCTCGCGACGTTGAGCGGAGGCGATACGCGCCCAATCGGCATCGTCGATCATGCTGGTGTTCTCGATCCCCGTCTCGTGCCGACGCTGCAGACCGAGCAGACAGGATTTGTGGAGATTCTCCTGTATGGGGACGAAACCACTGCGAGCGATGCGCTCGCCAACAGCCGGATCCAGGCGTACTATGTCGTGCCCCAGGATTATCTGGTGGCCAAGGATGTGACGCTGGTCCACAGCGGCAAGGAACCCGGGCCGGCCATCACCGAGGAGGTCTCGACCTTCTTACGCGAGAGTCTCCTGGCGCAACAGAGCGCGACGACTCAGAAACTGCTATCCGGAGGTCTCAACCTCGAAATACGGTCCGCCGATGGACGGCGCCAGTTCTCCCCGAGCAATGTCGTGAGCTTCATATTGCCCTTCGTCGTCACGTTCCTCCTCTTCTTTGCGATCACCACCGCCGGAGGCTATCTGCTGCAGGCGATGACGGAAGAGAAGGAGAACCGCACGATGGAGATCATTACCACTTCGGTCTCTCCAGAGCAACTGATGGGAGGCAAAGCCCTGGGGCTCATCGCCGTATCCCTGACCCAGATCCTGACGTGGGTGATCGTGCTGATCATCGGGGTCTTTATCGCCGGTCGTTTCGTCGACGTCTTTCGGAGTGTACAGGTTCCCTGGGATATGGTAGCGCTCACGATTCTCTATTTCGTCCCGGCATTTACCCTGATCGCGGGCATCATGATCACATTGGGGGCTGCCGTCACGGAGGCACAGCAAGGGCAACAGATTGCGGGCATCATCAACATGCTCTTCGTCCTGCCGGTCTTCTTCCTTGCCCTGCTCTTCAGCCAACCCAGCAGCCCTTTCCTGACCCTTCTGACCTTTTTCCCAACGACGTCGTTCCTGATGGTCTTGCTCCGCTGGAGCTTTGCCACGGTGCCGTGGTGGCAGTTGATTGTAAGTTGGCTGCTATTGACCGCCAGCGCCCTGGGCAGCATCTGGCTTGGTGCGCGCGTCTTCCGGATGGGTATGCTGCGCTACGGCCAGCGGCTCAGCCTTAGACAGATTGTGGAGGGACTGCGGAGTCCCCGCGCGCTGCCGGAAAAGGAGACGGTAAGCCATGCGTAACATTATGCTCGTACTCAAACACGAGATTCGCCGAACGGTGGGTAGGCCATCGTTCTGGCTTACGGCCTTTCTCTTCCCGCTGATCGTCTTCGCGATTACATTCGGGTCGCAGTTGCTCGCAAGTGGGATGAGCGGCGGCAACTCCGGCAGCGACTTCCTCGGCACGATCAGCGGCCAGGTCCCATCCACGGCACAGCAGCCGCAAGGCTATGTGGATCTTGCCGGTGTGATCACGCGCATGCCGGAGGGGCTACCGGCGGGCTTCCTGCGGTCGTACCCCGATGAGGCGTCCGCCCGGGATGCGATGGCGCGTGGCGAGATTGGCCAGTATTACGTCGTGCCGGCGGACTTTCTGGCGACAGGCGATATCGTGTTGGTCCAGGGCACCTTTTCGCCGTTTGAGGCGTCTGGCACAGGGAACATCTTCGAATACGTGGTCACCTATAACCTGACGGGCAATGCCAATACCGCGGCCTTGCTGCTCGACCCGACACCGACGGTCCACGTTGTGGCGCAGTCCGGCCCTGCAACGGGACCTGCCGGGGCCGGCGGTCAGGCCGGGGCGGTCGGCTCCATCGCGTCCATAGGCATGCTCTTCATCTTCTTCTTTGTACTCACGATGAGCAGTGGTTTCATGCTACGCAGCGTGACGAAGGAAAAGGAGAACCGCGTCGTGGAGATCCTGTTATCCAGCCTCGATCCTCGCGAGTTGATGCTCGGGAAGATCATTGGGCTCGGTGCCGTGGGGCTGCTTCAGATGGCCATCTGGCTCGGTGGGGGAATGCTGGTCCTACGAGAGGGATCGCCGGTCTTCGGCATCGCCTCTGCCGCGATAGCGCTCAATTTCCCTCCGGGTTTCCTTCTCTGGGCATTGCTCTACTTCCTCCTGGGCTACATGACCTTCGCCTCGGCGCTTGGCGCGATTGGCACGCTGGCGCCCACTGCGCGCGAGGCAGGCCAGTTCACGTTCCTGATCCTGCTGCCCCTGATGATCCCAATCTGGCTCAACACGGCCTTCTCACAAGCGCCTGACGGTGCCCTTGTCACCTTCCTGAGTATTTTCCCTCTGACGTCGCCTGTCTCGATGGTCGCCCGGTTGGCTGTGGTGCCCGTGCCGCTGTGGCAACTAGCGCTGAGCCTTGGCCTGATGGGAGCTACCACCTACGGGTTTGTGGTGTTGTCTGCGCGGTTCTTCAAGGCCGACACGCTGCTCTCCTCGGCGCCTCTCGATTTCAAGCGTCTCATGACCGAGGTCCGCCGGCAGTTCACACGGTAGGATGGACTCACGCTTGCGAAGGTATGCCGAGCTTCGCTAGGGCATAACCTTCGCAAGTGTGAGTGAGCTTCTCGGAGGGCGACTTGCCTCCCGCTCCCGTAGGTGTCGTCATTGCGGTGCGCCGGGCTTCGTGCTACAATCCGGCCCGTGGAACCTCTTCTTCTCATGGTCGCCCTGTGCCGGAGGTAGCGTGCGAGAACTGATGAATGGCGCTTCAGCCGTCGTTCGCGGCGCGCTGGCGGCCGGCTGCGATTTCTTCGCGGGGTATCCCATCACACCTGCGACGTCCATCCTGTTGCAGATGATGCGCGAACTCCCCAGTGTAGGTGGGGTTGCCATTCAGGGCGAGGATGAGATTTCCAGCATCGGCATGTGCATCGGTGCCGCCGCCGCCGGTCGTAGAGCCCTCACGGCTACCAGTGGGCCCGGCCTGAGTCTGTACAGTGAGAACATCGGCCTGGCGCTGATGGCCGAGCTCCCGCTCGTGATCATTGACGTCCAGCGGCTGGGGCCGGCGACCGGGGGCGCCACGATGATCGGTCAGGGCGACGTCCAGTTCGCCCGGTGGCCCACGGCGGGAGGGTATCCCCAGATCGTCCTGGCTCCCTCGTGCACTGCGGAGTGTGCCACCCTTACCGCGCGGGCTTTTGAACTGGCGCAGCGCTTCCGGTGTCCTGTGATCGTGTTGCTCGATAAGGAGCTCAACCTGACGTCCACAACTGTGGATCTTGGCGAGGGGATGGGGAATCCAGGGTGGAGCACGGGAGAGTCGCGCCGGCAGACACCGTCTGAGGGCGTGGAGGATGCGCCTTTGCTGGGGGGCGTCACACCGGTGCGTTTCACCGGATCGACCCATGACGAGGGACAGACAATCACCAAGGATGCGGCAACCGTGGGGGCGCTCAATCACCGACTCGCAACGAAACTGGAGGGTCAGGAGGACGTGCTGGAGATGGTGCGTCTGCTCCCCCTCCCCGGCCTTTCCGGTAGCTTGGCTCAGGACGTGTCGCCGGAGGGCGTCCGGACGTTGCTGATCTCCTATGGCACCGCGGCGGGGGGAATGGAGGCCGCGGTACGGCTTGCCCACGCTCGGGGCAAGGCCGTGGCGGGTGCCGTCGTGCAAAGTCTGTGGCCGGTGCCCGAGCGGCTGTTAAGCCGTGCGGCAGAGAATGTGTCGCGCATCGTGGTCGGCGAGCTGAATCCCGGGCTTTACGTCCGGGAGATCCGCCATCTATTTCCCGGTAAGGATGTTATCAGCCTCCACCGCATTGACGGTCAGCTCATCACGCCGGAGATGTACCTCGCGGAGTGCATATGACAGAGAGCCCAGGCGTCTCTTTCCGATTGCCGGTTTCCAGTCTGGGATATGGTCCGGCGGTGCCGCGGTGATATCGGTTCTCGTTCCGCCGGCCGTGGCGCTGCTAGGATTGGTGGTTGGCAGCCTCGTCGTTCACCTTGCCGAGGCAGCGCTGGCAAAGCGTCGGCCGACGGTACCGGTCTGTCCTTACTGCAATCAGCCGCTGGCACCGGTACAGTGGAGCGCCACAGTGGCGACCATCACAGGTCGAGGGCGGTGCAAATCCTGCGGTCGATGGTTGCGACTCCCTCGGCTGCTGGGCGAGCTCTTTCTCGCCGCAGCCTGGACATTGCTGATCGTGACCTATGGGGGCACCGCGCGGGTACTGCTGGCGATGTTGGCTATCGTGCCGCAGACGATGATTCTGGTGACGGATCTTGAGGCCAAACTCGTGCCCAACCGCATAATGCTCCCCTCGCTCGGCGGGGCGCTGGTGCTTGGTACGGTCTTCGGCCCCCTGGTGCCCTTCCTCGGCGCCACCGCATGGTGGCAGTCGCTCGCGGGCGCCGCGGTGGGCTTCGCAGTCTTTCGGGTGTTGGTGTGGATCGGCGTCGCGGTCTTTGGCGAGGGGGCGCTGGGCGAGGGAGACATTACCCTGAGTGCCTATGTGGGCGCCGTCCTAGGGTTCCCGGTGGGTCTGGTCGCGCTGGTGCTCACGTTTGCCTTTGGCGGCATTGGGGCCTTGCTGGTGCTCGTGTTACGGCGAGGAGCGCTCAGAACGGCGATTCCCTACGGACCTTATATCGTCCTGGGATGCACGGTCACACTGATCTGGGGAGGAGCGATCCTGGGCTGGTATCTCGCCTGAACATGGGAACGCAGGGCCGCCGCCCCGGACGTCATCCATGCCAATACCCCCGCCCAGACTCGAACTGGGATAACAGACTTAGGAGGTCTGCGTTCTATCCATTTGGACTACGGGGGCAACGTCGGCATTATAGCATGGTGGGGTGTTTCAGCAAGGCTCCCGACATAGCAGCAACGTGAGGAGACATGGATATCTATCACCCGATACAATGGCTGGACGGGCACCTCCGCCTTCTCGATCAGCGTAAGCTGCCCGGCGAAGTGGTCTACAATGATTACGACCGATACGCCGATGTGGCGGACGCGATTCGCACGATGGTCGTGCGAGGCGCTCCAGCCATCGGCATCACGGCTGCGTATGGCATGGCGTTGGCGACGCTGCAGAGCGAGGCAGGGACCGTCGATGCCGTGCGCGCCGACCTCGATGCTGCGGCCGAGGTCCTGCGGCGCGCGCGACCCACTGCTGTGAACCTCTCGTGGGCGGTCAACCGCGTGCAGCAGCGTGCTGGCGATCCCGGCCTGGGAAGTGTCACCGCTCTCCGCGATGCCGTGCTCGCCGAAGCTCACGCCATCTATGAACTGGAGGAGAAGTCCAACTACCAGATCGGCGTCAACTCATTGCCCCTGGTGCCTCACGGAGCAAAGATCGCACATCACTGCAATACCGGCCCGCTGGCGACCGGCGCATATGGCACCGCCCTGCGCGTAATCATCGCGGCGCACGAGGCGGGCAGAGAGGTCTACGCCTATGTCGATGAGACAAGACCACGGCTACAGGGAGCCCGTCTCACGGCCTGGGAGCTGCAGCGGTTCGGTGTTCCCCACTCCGTGATCGTGGATGGCGCTGCTGCCCACATCATGCGGACCATCGGCATCGATCTCTGTGTGGTCGGGTGCGACCGCGTGGCAGCCAACGGTGACACGGCCAACAAGATTGGGACGTACCACCTGGCCCTAGCGGCGCGGGCGCATGGGGTGCCGTTCTACGTCGTCGGGCCGACGAGCTCTATCGACATGTCGCTTGCTTCCGGGGATCTCATCGAGATCGAGCAGCGCCCGGCCGACGAAGTCACCCACGTGATGGGGTGTCAAATCACCCCGGATGGGACGGTGGTCGAGAACCCTGCGTTTGACATCACACCTGCTGCCTACATCACCGCGATCATCACGGAGCGCGGCGTGGTCGTGCCGCCTTTTGACGTCAACCTGCGGAGGCTGATGGCGCATGGCTGAGTACGCCAGGCTCCCGACGACGAGCAACCCCCGCGAGCAGGGCGTAGTGGATGCCACTTGATCTGCGCCGCGCGGAAGGAGCGCTACCCAAGCTCGTAGGCCATCGAGGAGCGAGCGCGGTGGCCCCCGAGAACACATTGGCCTCTTTTGAGCGTGCGTGGCGCGATGGCGCCGATGTCGTCGAGTTCGATCTTCGCTTGTCGGCCGACGGCCAGGTTGTCGTCATCCACGATGCGACGCTGGAGCGCACGACGAGCGGCGCCGGATATGTCTCGCAGACTCACACTTGATGAGCTCACGAGGTTGGACGCGGGCTCGTGGTTCGCTCCGGCGTATAGCGGAGAGCGGATCCCCGCGTTGCGAGAGGTACTGGCATGGGCGAAGGGCCGGATCGGGCTCCTTCTGGAGCTGAAGTTCCATCCTTACGGCGCATTTGACCCGATGCTTGTGCCCAGTGTGCTGGCGACGATCGACGAGACGCGGGTCGTGGACCAGGTCGCGACCATTTCGTATCAGCCACGAGCATTGGTGCAGCTCAAGTCGATGGCTCCACACATCCCCGCCGGGCCTCTACCGCCGCGTGATCGCCTACTGGAGGTTGGAGTGTGGTTACTGCGCCGGATGCCGGGTCTGGGTCGGACTCAGCCTTTCCGGAAACTCCTGACCCGACCGCTTCGGTTCACCCGCTCGTGGGGATGCGACATCGTGGCCCCCAACATCAGCGTGGTCACGTCCGTGCTGGTGGACGCGGTACACCGCGCCGGCCTTCCCATTAGCTGTGGGGGACTCGACTGGGACTATCCCGGTGCCATCCGAATGGGCGTGGACACCATCTCAGCCAACGACCCTGCGCTGATCCGCTCGCGATATCTCTGACACCGACCGCTATCCGGTGCATCAGGACCAATCTCCTATTGCGAACTCCTGCCAGTTGGATTATGGTATAGGCAACGATGACGTCAGTGGTGTCGCCCGCAGGGGGGTGGAATGATCTACATGCCGGCCGAAGATGGACAGGGACTGGTGGAGTACGCGCTGATTATCATGCTCATCGCGCTCGTGGTGATCGCGATCGTGACGCTCTTTGGGACGACGCTCGTACAGGCTTACAGCCGAGTGGTCTCCGAGATTCCTTGGGGTTCAGGCTGAGGCGCGGCCCCACCAATCCGCCAGGATCTGGAGGGTTTCACTGAGGTTGTCACGCCACTGGGACTCCTCCCACGCCAGAGCTAGCCAGATCTCTCGACGTCCCACGCGGGCGCGGTCCCGCAGGGCGCGCCTGAGTTCCGCAACTGCCGCAGCGTCCTGATCCTTCAGCCATGGAGGTCGAAGCGCGATCTGACCACTCTCGACGGCTATGGCAGGGATCCGTGCATCCCGCGCCAGGAGCTTGAGACGCAACTGGTACATCAGATTCTCCGCCATAGGCGGCAGGGGACCGAAACGGTCCTGGAGTTCTTCTCGCAACTGCGCCAATTCCTCTTCCGTGGCCAGATCCGCAAGTCGGCGATAGAGCCGTAGTCTGAGCTTATCGTCGGGCACGTAGGCGGACGAAAGGCCAACGGGCAGTGGCAGTTCAATGGTGATGGACCCAATGGGCTCTGGGGGTATAGGCTCTCCAGCCTGCTCTGCCTTGAGGCGACCGACCGCACGGCTGAGGATCCGGGTGTAGAGCGTGAAGCCAACGGCAGCCACGTGGCCGTGTTGCTTTCTCCCCAGGAGATCGCCCGCACCCCGAATCTCCAGATCCCTCAGCGCTACTGTGAACCCCCCACCACGGCTTGAGGTATCGCGGAGCGCATAGAGGCGCTGTTCGGCCTCGTCGGTCATTCGACGCTTGTGGAAGAAGTATGCATACCCACGGCGCGTCCCCCGGCCGATGCGCCCGCGTAGCTGGTAGAGTTGGGCCAGGCCGAAGCGGTCCGCCCGCTCGACAATCAGCGTGTTGGCGTTGGGGAAGTCCAGGCCGCTCTCGATGATGGTCGTGGCCAGCAGAATATCGATCTCACCGGCTGCGAACTCCGCCATCACCTTGCTGAGGTCTCGCTCGTGCATCTGGCCGTGGGCGATGCCCAATACGGCCTCCGGCACGAGGTCCCGCAAGCGCGCCGCCACGGTTTCGATCGAGTCCACACGGTTATGGACGTAGAAGATTTGGCCGCCGCGATTGAGCTCGCGCAGAATCGCGCGCCGCGCGATTTGCACGTCGTACGGCCCTACGTAGGTTGCGATGGGCAGCCTCTCCTGCGGCGGCGTTTCGATGATGCTGATGTCGCGTACCCCTGCCAGTGCCATATAGAGCGTGCGGGGAATGGGTGTGGCGGTCAACGTAAGAACGTCAACTTCAGTGCGCATCTGCTTGAGCCGCTCTTTGCTCGCGACGCCAAAACGCTGTTCCTCATCGATGATAACCAGCCCCAGGTTCTTCAGCTCAACATCCTTCTGGAGCAGGCGGTGCGTACCGATGACGATGTCGACCTTGCCTTCGCGCAGCCGTTCGAGGACCTGCCGCTGTTCTGCCTCGGTGCGGAACCGCGAGAGCAGCTCGACGGTGACGGGGAAGGGGGCCAGACGCTCTGCGAACGTCTGGTAGTGCTGCTGTGCGAGCACCGTGGTGGGCACCAGCATCGCCACCTGTGTGTTGTCCATCACGGCCTTGAACGCAGCACGCAGTGCGACCTCGGTCTTCCCGTACCCCGCATCGCCACAGATCAAACGATCCATTGGGCGCGGTGTCTCCATATCCTTCTTTACCGCTTGGATTGCCTCGACCTGGTCCTCCGTCTCGGCGTACGGGAAGGCGGCCTCCAGCTCCCGCTGCCACTGCATGTCGGTCGCAAACGCGTGACCTTTCACGATCTGCCGGGTCGCGTAGAGCTCCAGAAGCTCGCCGGCCAATTCGTCCGCGGCCTTGGCGACACGCGCCTTCGTCTCCTCCCAGACTCCGCCGCCCAGACGGCTCAGCCGCGGTTCCAGGCCTTCCGCGCCAACGTAGCGCGAAAGCCGGTCTGCCTGATGGATGGGCACGAATAACTTGTCGCCGTGTCCATCGGCGCCATTCGCACCGTTCGGCTCTGCCTGGGTACCCGGTGCGATGAACCGGTCCCCGCCGGCGCCGGCATACTCGAGGTAGAGGTACTCGCGGTCGATATTGTCGACACTGCGGGTCACGAGCCCCCGGTAGATGCCGATCCCATAGTCCTCGTGGACTACGACATCGCCGGGCTGGAGATCGGCGAAGATCTGCTCCGGAGCTGTGGCCCTCCGCCGGGGTTGGCGCCGTGGCTCGGGCACGTGCCAGCCAAAGAGCTCCTCGTCGGTGAGCAGGTGGCGCACGCCGTCCGGGCCCCGCCACTGCCATCCGCCATTCACCACGCCTTGCACAAAGGTCAGTAGGGACTCGGGTGGGGTAAGCAGCCCTTCGTGGACCGGCGGTGGCGTGAAGTCCTGCCAGAGCTCCGCCATACGTCCGGCTTGGCGGCTGGCGAGCACGACCTGATCACCCAGGCTAATCCACTGACGGATACGGCCCAGGGCTTCGGGAAGCCGTCCGGCGAAGTGGGGCTCGGGCGCGAAGACGTCGGCCAGGGGCCCGCCGCCATCGTCGCTGACCAGTGAAAGCGTGTGCTGGCGGCCCAGTAGGCTGTGCATCTGCGTCCACGTCGTGTAGGGGATCGGGGCCTCTCCACCTTCGGAAGAGGGAGCCGGTCCGCTGGCGCCTGGAGGGGGAGAGGCACCTAGCAGGAGCCGCTCTTTGCGTGCCACCGCTCGTTGGTCGGCGGCCTCTTTCTCCAGTTCGTCCCACTGCGTCGGCAGGCGGTCGCCTTCGTCCAGGATGACCAGGGCCGCAGGTGGCAGATAGTGAAGGAGCGTGCCTCCCTCCTGGTAGAGATAGGGCAGGTAGAACTCCAAATTCGCGAATGGGACGTGTGCCTCCAGGGCTTCTGCATCTGATTCGAGCGTGGCTCGAAACTCCGGTGGTGGATTCGTCTTGAGCAACGCCCTGACGGCGGCCAATGCACGCTCACTGTCCTTGGGCAAGGCCTCTCGGACGGGCGTGAGCCAGAAACCCTCGGAACGCCCGACGGACCGTTGTGTCTCGGGCTCGAAAGTCCTGATTGTGTCGATCTCATCGCCGAAGAACTCAAGGCGATAGGGCTGGGTCGCCTGGGGGGGGTAGATATCGAGCAGGCCCCCGCGCCGGCTGAGTTGTCCAGGTGCTTGTACGACACTGGTAGGCTCATACCCTATCCCCATGGCGTGGCGTGCCAATTCGGTCAGGGACTCGTGGGCGCCAACGGCGATCCTGCGGATAGCACGCCGGAACTGTCGATAGGGTAGGGTGCGCCGCATAAGGGCGCGGGCGGAGGTCACGACAACGGGCTTGGGTCGTGCCGCGGCCTGTTCCGTCTGACTCATATAGAGCTGAGACAAGACGTCGAGCCGGTCGGTGATGACCTCAGGGGGCCAGGGCACGCGCTCGTAATGCAGCCCCGGTGGTTCGGGAAACGACATCAGACGCTCGGGCGTGGTCATCCAGGTTCGCAGGGAGACGGCAAGCTGGCGACTCTCCTCGACCGTGGGCGTAATGATCACGACCGGGGATCTTATGTCGCCTACGAGAGCTGCGATGACGGCCGGCCGGGCCCTCGTCAACAGCGAAATGGCGGGCTGGGATAGCCCTGCTTCGAGATCCCTCAGAAGGGATCCATAGGCAGGGTGCTCGCGAATCCAGGCGAGTAGACCGTGGAGCGAGGTGGGCATTTCCTCTCGTTAGCTGGCCGGTTCGACCCGCCAGGTCATCCCCTGGCGCTGTAGGTCGGGGTTACCCATCAGCCAATCCAGGATCAGGCCGCGCGCAGTCCGAAGGACCTCCCAGACCAGCGCCGTTTCCTCTTCCGAGAAGTCCTGTAGAACGTACGCCGCCGGGTCCATCCGCCCCGGGGGCCGACCAATCCCCAATCTGAGACGCGGCACAGCCTCAGTCCCGAGGGTGTCCAGGATGGACTGCACGCCGCGATGTCCGCCGCTACTGCCCTCGCTGCGGAAGCGGACTGTGCCCAGGGGTATGTCGAGGTCGTCGTAGATGACCAGCATATCCTGGGGCTCGACCTTGTAGAAGCGAGCCAGCGGCCCGACGGATTTCCCGCTGTCATTCATCCACGTCTGGGGCTGGGCCAGAATCACGCGTTGGCTCTTGATCAGACCGTGGGCCGTCTTGGCGTTGTGCTCCGTCCGTGAAAAGCTGAGGTTGTGGGCGTCCGCCACGGCCTCAACGGCTCGGAAACCGATATTGTGGCGGTTGTCGGCATACCGGGGGCCCGGATTCCCCAATCCGGCAATCAGTGCGAATTGGGTCACGGACTCGGTTTCCGCTTTGTCTGGCGCAGATAATAGCGGATCACTGCCTTTGCGACCACATAGAGGATGCCTACGGCGTAAATCAGGACGGCCAACTGCGCGCCGAGCACAAAGGCCTGCTTGACTGCCTGGATTGAGAAGATGCCTTCGGGTAGGAGCCCGCCACTACCATCCTCGCTGCCGGAATCGCCTGTCCCCGCGGCGCCTCCCGGGAGGAGCGTAGGGGTGGGTCTGGGCGTCGCCGTGGCCGGCTGGACGATGGTCGCGCCTGCAGGTGGAGGTAGAGGCTCGTTCGTCGCCTCGGCCTGTGCGGTTTCCTCCGGGTTCGGCGTCGCCGTGGGTTCGGGCGTCGGCGTCGTCTCTTCATTGTTGACCGTCAAGTTGTTCACGAAGTGGACGAGCGGCGTCTCATTGCCAACCTCGTAGACCACGAGCGCCAGGACATACTGCCCATTGGGCACCTGGGTCGTATCCCAAGTACCGAGAACTCCGTTCACCACCATAGTTTGTACATTCCAGGCAATAGGGTGACTGGAATCCCACGAGGTCTCCCCTGTCACCCTCGATCCGGGCGCATAGAGAACGCCATAGGAGACGAAGTTAGGGTTTGTCGCCGTCCCCTGAATGGCGACCTCGCCGCTCAGCGTAGCGCCTTCGCCAGGGCTGGTGATGGCGAGCACTGTATCTTGGGCAAGCGGCGCGGCAAGCCCTGACTGCAGCGGGAGTCCGGCAAGGCAGAGAGAGACCGCCAGGATCCTGACGATCCACATCGCGCGCGAGGAGAGCCCACCCTGTGTTCCGGGCTTGCGGGCTTTCCCGACCCCGAGCCGAATGGCATTTGTAGGCAGCATATGAGCTCCTCGTGTAGAATTTGCGACTAAGGAGTCTAACATGGATGAGATGCTTGGCAAGTCAAGGGTGGGGAACGTTCGAACGTGGAAACCTTCCGGGAAGGTTAGCGAAGTCTTCGTTATTGGAGGACGACCACTGACCTTCCCGGAAGGTAGCTGCAACTTCTTCGCCGATCTGTCGTATACTTACACGTAAGCACCATACGGAGGTGAAAGATATGTCAGACCATGGAAAACTGCGCAGGCAAAACGGCATCATTGCCGGTGTGTGTGGAGGGTTGGGCGAGTTCTACGGCATCGCGCCCTTTTGGTTCCGCCTGCTGTTCTTGATTTTGCTCGTGCCGGGCGGACTTCCGGGGCTCGTACCTTACCTGATCCTGTGGATCGTCATCCCCCGCAAGCGCTGAGGTCGTCGAACCCTGTAGCACACGCGTGTAGAGATGACATCTTCACAAGCTGAGGCAATCCGGGCCCGATCCGGCGAATTGCCTCAGCTTGCATTATCCATGTGCTATACTTACCAGGGTCTGGTTTCTAGCCCAATCCCTGCGAGGAGGATAGCCATGGATGAGCCTTCGAGACCATCCAACATCGTTATTTTCGGCGCGTCGGGCGATCTGACGCAGCGCAAACTTGTGCCGGCGCTTCACAGCCTGGCCTGCGAGGGCTTGCTTCCCGATGGCGTGCGGGTCATCGGCATAGCACGGTCGGAGTTCACCGCCGAAGGCTTCCGGGATCATCTCTACGAGGGGATTGAGGCCTATTCGCGCCGCAAACCGGCGGTGTGCCAGCTTTGGTCTGGTATGGCGGACGCCTACACGTACCTGCAGGGTGGGTACGATGACCCGGAGACCTATCGGCGTCTGAAGGATTTGCTCGACTCGGAGGATGCGGGAGACGGTCGTCCGGGCAACCGTTTGTTCTACCTGTCCGTGCCGCCCGTCGTCTACGGTGACATCGTCGAGCGCCTCGGCGCATCAGGTCTCAGCCGTAGTGAGGGAGGATGGGTGCGGATCGTGGTCGAGAAACCGTTCGGCCACGACTACGAGAGCGCCCAGGCTCTCAACGAGAAGATCCACACGGTTTTTGCAGAGGACCAGATCTTTCGAATCGACCACTACCTGGGCAAAGAAACCGTCCAGAATATCCTTACGTTCCGCTTTGCCAACGCTATTTTCGAGCCGCTTTGGAACAGGCAGTACGTTGACCACGTACAGATCACCGTGACTGAGTCGGTGCTGGTCGGGCACCGCGCCGGATACTACGACACCGCCGGCGTGCTGCGAGACATGTTCCAGAACCATCTCCTACAACTACTCACACTGACCGCCATGGAACCGCCCGCCAGGATCAACGCGAATGCGCTGCGGGACGAGAAAGTCAAGGTTCTGCAGGCTGTGAGGAAGCCATTGCTCGCAGATATGGTGCTCGGTCAGTACCAGGGTTATCTCGATGAGGAGGGCGTCGCCGAGGGGTCGCGAACGCCAACCTACGCGGCCATCCGCTTTTTCGTCGACAACTGGCGCTGGCAGGGCGTTCCCTTTTACCTGCAATCCGGTAAGGGGCTCAAGAGCAAGGTGACCGAGATCACGCTGCAGTTCAAGAGGGTGCCGCATCTCCTCTTCCCCGAGCGCGCCGCCCTCGTCCCCAACCATCTCGCAATCTGTATCCAGCCTGACGAGGCGATCCACCTTCGTTTTGAAACCAAACGGCCCGGGGCGGGGATGCACAGCGCACCGGTCGATATGGGTTTCGCCTACGCCCAGAACTTCGGCGACAATGCGTTGCCGGAAGCCTATGAGCGCCTGCTGCTGGATGCGTTGCAGGGTGATGCTTCGTTGTTCACCCGCGCTGATGAGATCGAGCTGGCCTGGAAGTTGATCGATTCGCTCACCTCCACCGGCGTGCCTGCATCCTACGAGGTCGGGTCGTGGGGACCGTCTGCGGCCAATGCCTTGATCTCCAAGGAAGGGTGCACATGGCACCTTAGCTGTGTCGACGACGAGGACGCCTCGGCATCATAGGCAGGAAAGGAGGTGGGGTTGTTGAGCGATCGAGAGCCAAATGTGCCCGAGGGTGGAGCGTCCCAATACAGGCTGGAGCGAGACTCAATGGGCGAGATGCTCGTGCCTGAAGACGCTCTGTGGGGCGCCCAAACGCAACGCGCTGTCGTGAACTTCCCGATTTCCGGGATTCGATTCGGCAGGCGGTTCATCCACGCCCTCGGATCGGTCAAGCGGGCGTGCGCTCTGGCAAACTACGAACTGGGCCTGCTCACACCCGAGGTGACACGAGCCGTGGTCGTGGCCTGTGACGAAGTTATCCTGGGCACGCTCGACGCTCATTTCCCCCTGGATATCTTTCAGACGGGATCGGGCACGTCGACCAATATGAACGCTAACGAGGTCATCGCAGCGCGCGGGATGCAGGTGTTGGCCGAAGGCGCTACGCAGCCCGACCCGTCGCAGGAGTTTCGAACCCCCGGCCCGCCGAGTCATAGAGCAGGCTCGCGAAGCATCGGGGCAGAGGGTTCAGTGATCCTTATTCACCCCAACGACCACGTCAACATGAGCCAGTCCAGCAACGACGTGATCCCCACAGCGACTCCACGTGGCGCTCACGATGGCGCTTAAGGACGACTTGGTCCCCGCCCTCGTGGAGCTTGCCGATGCACTGGGGGAGAAGGCCGAGGCTTTCGACGACGTTGTAAAGACCGGGCGAACCCACCTCCAGGACGCCACGCCGATCCGCATGGGTCAGGTCTTCGGCGGCTACGAGGCGCAAGCGCGATCGGCTGTAGCACGTGCCCGGCAGGCCATCGCGGCCCTGCGCGCGCTTCCGCTTGGCGGCACTGCCGTTGGGACGGGCCTGAACTGTCCCGTCGGATTCCCGGCGCGTGCGATCGCCAACCTGAATGAGGCATTGGGCACCCGCTTTGTCGAGGCCGGGAACCACGTTGAGGCCAACGCAGCGAGAGATGCCGTGGTTGAGGCTTCAGGGCACCTCAGGACGATCGCGGTGGCGCTACATAAGATTGCGAATGACATTCGATGGATGGCCTCGGGGCCGCGCAACGGCCTTGGGGAGCTTCGCTTGCCCGCGGTCCAGCCCGGCTCCTCTATTATGCCGGGCAAGGTCAACCCCGTCATGGCCGAAGCGCTGATTATGGTCTGTGCCCAGGTCATCGGCCTCGACGCGGCCAACACGCTGGGCGGGCTCGGCGGCTACTTCGAGCTGAACCTGATGATGCCACTGCTGGCGCACAACACGCTCCTCGCGACGGAGATCCTCTCCAACGCGACGTCGCTCTTCGCACGGAAGTGCGTGGCCGGTTTGGAGGTCGACGCTGAACGCTGCGAGGCGTCGGTCGAACGCAACCTGGCGCTCGCGACGGCGCTCGCGCCTGCAATCGGCTACGACCGGGCCGCCGAGATCGCCAAGGCCGCTCAGGCGTCGGGTCGCACGGTGCGCGAGGTCGCACTGGCCGAGGCGGTGCTTCCCGCTGCTGAGATCGACGCGCTGCTCGACGCACGGAAGATGACCGAGCCCGGCCCAGGTTCATAGCAACGACTTCAGTCATTCCGCCTCGGACCACACGCCTCAGGAGGCGCGCCCAGCAGACTGGGCGGGAGCAGAACCGATGAATCGGTTACTTCGAACCTGAATGTCCGTCTATCCCCTGTCTCGGCTGCCCAGCCCGGCGGGCCGCGTAGTAGGTATAGTCACCCGCGTACTCCGTCAACGTGCCCTCCTCCAGTTCGACGATCCGCGTAACCGACCGGTCGAGGAAGTAGCGATCGTGTGAGATCACCAGCAGTGTGCCCTCGAAATCGTCCAACGCTTGTTCCAGCACCTCGCAAGAGGGCAGATCCAGGTTGTTCGTCGGTTCGTCGAGGAGCAGGAAGTTGGCGTCGGACAGCATTAGCTTGGCCAGTTGCAGGCGGCTGCGCTCCCCTCCCGATAATGTACCAACTGTGTCACGGGTGCGCCGGTAGGGGAAGAGAAAACGGCGCAGGAAGTTGACCGCCGCGTGCTCGGACATCGATCGAGCCTCCCAGATCTCCTCGATCAGGGTGCGATCGGGATTGAGCGTCTCGTGCTCCTGAGCGTAGTAGCCCACGGTTACGCTGGGCCCGATCTGCGACCACGCCCGATGTGGGGGCCTCCTGACCCAGAATACAGCGCAGGAGCACGCTCTTGCCGGTGCCGTTCGCGCCGATCAGGCCGACCCGCTCGCCGCGCCAGATGAGAAGGTTCAGCCCCAGCAAGATCGGGTCGTCGTCGAAGACCTTGTCGAGATCGTTGATCTCGAGCACCTTCTGAGATCCGCGCCAGCCACCTAGATCCAGCCCCATCCGCTCACGCTCCATGACGGGCTTGTCGACCTTGTCCATCCGGTCCAGCATCTTCTGGCGCGAGCGCGCCTGGCGGATGTGGCGCTCGTTGACCACGACACTGGCCCAATACTCAAAGCGCGCGATGGCGGCCTCGATCCTGGCGATATCCTTCTGCTGCGCCGCGTATAGCTGCTGCTGGCGCAGCAGGCGCAGTTGCTTTTCGGTGGTGTAGGCCGAGTAGTTGCCGCCGTAGAGCGTCAGCCGGTGATCCTCGACCTCAGCGATGGTCGAGACGGTCTCGTCGAGGAGGTAGCGGTCGTGGGAGACGATGATGATCGTGCCGGGGAACGCCGCGATAAAGTGCTCCAGCCTGGCCTTTCCTTCGAGATCGAGGTGGTTGTCGGGCTCGTCCAGCAGGAGCAGGTCACACTGCGTGGCGAGCAGCCTGGCCAGGCCGAGCATCTTCTTCTGTCCGCCGGACAGTACATCGACCGAGAGGTCGTAGTCCCGGTCCTCAAAGCCCACGGTCTGGAGCGCCTGACGGCAGCGGCTCTCATACCTGTAGCCGCCGAGTTGCTCGAAGCGCTCCTGCTCGCGTGCGTGCGCGGCAAGCGTGCGCTCGAAGGTCGCTGCCTCGCCGAAGACCTCGGGGCGGCCCATTTGCGTTTCGAGCGATCGCATGTGGGTCTCGATGGCCTGCAGCCCGGCATTGGCACCCAGGACGACCTCCCAGACGGTGGTGCCGGCCTCGAAAGCGGGGTCCTGCGATAGGTAGCCAATGCGCGTCTTGTGACGGATGACGTAGCCGTCGTCGGGTTGGAGTTCGCCCAGGATCAGGCGCAGCAGCGTCGACTTGCCTGCACCGTTGGGTCCCACCATCCCGATGCGCTGTCCCAACTGGATCTCCCACGAGACGTCCTCAAGGATCAGCTCGGCGGCGTGGTGGAAGACCACCCGATCAAGATGCACCAGTATCTCACTCATATGCTGTCTCCCCTGATGGTTGGCGCCGTGGAGGCCTGCGTCACGGGGGCAGAGCGAAGTCTCGATAGGGGTACGAGAAAGCCGTGAGCGCAAGCGCGCCCACGGCTTGAAAGTGCTTCTCTATGGAACGGTCAAATGACTGCGTTCAGCTCGTCGAGGGGCGCACCGCTAAAGAGGGTGCGCTGCTTTGAACGAGACGACGCCACGGAGCATCAGTACAGAGCTTCCCGCTACGAGTATGATCATCTCAAGTACTCCATCCTGCCCTATCTGCTGACCATTCTACCACACTCCGGCATGCCCGCCAGTGCTCGGCCCATGTCTCCACCAACCGAACCCAACCAGTGGCCAACCAAAGCCATCGCCCAGACGCGTTCCCACGCACTACATTGGAGTCGTGGCCGTCAAGCACTTCATAGCGGATGCCGGTGATCCCTTCAGTTGCGCTCCTGTTGGGGATCTTGCGGTCGGCCAAGCGTTGTGGCTCTGATCGTCCGGCTTTGTCTCTTGGCAGCTTACTGCGCCTGACTCCACGTAGGACTCGTCGGTAGGTATTGTGCAAAGATCGACCAGGTTACGCGTCGACATTGGTCTTCGCGCGAGCGCGCCTGATCGTACGGAAGGAGACTTGACATGGAAACCCCGGAATTCCGACCAAGGCCACTGAGCACCGAAGAGGTGCGGCGGATAGACGACTACTGGCACGCTGCCATGTATCTCTGCGCGGGCATGCTCTATTTGAAGGACAACCCGCTGCTCAAGGAACCTCTCAAGATCGAGCAGGTCAAGACGCGACTGCTTGGCCACTGGGGTTCGGATCCTGGCCAGACCCTCGTGTGGACGCATCTGAACCGCCTGATCCGGGAGCAGGACCTCAACATGATCTATATATCAGGCCCCGGCCATGGGGCACCATCCATGCTATCGCATGGATGGCTCGAGGGTACGTATGGCGAGGTCTACCCTGACAAGGGCCAGGGCGAGGAAGGCATGCAGGTCTTCCTCAAGCAGTTCTCCTTTCCGGGTGGAATCGGCAGCCACTGTACTCCCGAGACGCCGGGATCGCTTCACGAAGGCGGAGAGCTGGGCTACAGCTTGTCCCACGCCTTTGGGGTGGCTTTCGACAACCCGGACCTCATCGTGGCCTGCGTCATCGGCGATGGGGAGTCGGAGACCGGACCTCTGGCCACGAGCTGGCACGGGAACAAGTTCCTCAACCCGGCGCAGGACGGCGCAGTGCTGCCCATTTTGCACCTCAACGGCTACAAAATCGCCAATCCCACGATTCTGGCCCGTATCAGTCCTGAACAACTGGATAGCCTGATGCGCGGCTACGGCTACAAGCCCTATTCCCTGGAGTTCCACGTGGATGACGATCCGGAGACTATCCACCAAGCGTTGGCCGCCACCTTGGATGCCGTGATCGGAGAGATTCGCCAGATTCAGCAACGCGCTCGCAGCGACGGCGTGCCGGAGATGCCCCAGTGGCCCATGCTCATCTTGCGTTCTCCCAAGGGCTGGACCTGTCCCCCGAAGGTGGATGGGCACAAGGTGGAGGACTTCTGGCGCGCTCACCAGATTCCTGTGGATCCACACAAGAGCGCGGCGGACCTGGAGCTGCTGGAGAAGTGGCTGCGCAGTTACGAGCCTGAGCGCCTGTTCACGGGAGATGGCCATCTCATCCCCGAATTACGGGAGTTGGCTCCTACCGGTACCCGCCGTTTGAGCGCCAACCCCATCACGAACGGCGGCTTGGTGCGCAAGGCGTTGGTGCTTCCTGATTTCCGCGACTATGCGGTGGACATCCCCCATCCCGGTGAGGTCCAGGTGGAAAACACGCGCGTGCTTGGGCGCTTTCTGCGCGACGTGATTGCGGCGAATCCCACGAACTTCCGCTATTTCTGCCCCGATGAGACGGCCTCCAACCGTCTGGACGACGTCTATGACGCGAGCGAAAAGGTCTGGATGGCGAAGATCCTGCCCGAGGACGCCGATGGCTCGCACCTGGCCAGGCAGGGCCGGGCCATGGAGATGCTCTCCGAGCATACGCTGGAGGGCTGGCTCGAGGGTTACCTGCTGTCAGGACGGCACGGCTTCTTTGCTTCCTACGAGGCCTTCATCCACATCATCGATTCGATGTTCAACCAGCATGCCAAGTGGCTGGAGAAGTCACTCCAGATCCCGTGGCGTGCGCCACTCTCCTCCCTCAACATCCTGCTCACCTCCACGGTCTGGCGCCAGGATCACAACGGTTTCACCCATCAGGATCCCGGCTTTCTGGACGTCGTCACCAACAAGAGTCCTGAGGTCACCCGAATCTACCTGCCGCCTGATGCTAACTGCTTGCTTTCGGTTGGAGATCATTGTCTGCGCAGCACCGACTACGTCAACCTGACCGTCTGCGACAAGGAGATGCATCTGCAGTACCTCACGATGGACGAGGCCATCCAACACTGCACCAAAGGCATCGGTATCTGGGATTGGGCCAGCAACGACTTCGGCAGCGAACCCGACGTGGTTATGGCCAGCGCAGGTGACGTGCCGACCATGGAGGCGCTGGCAGCCACGGCCCTTTTGCGCGAACACTTCCCGGACCTCAAGGTGCGCTTTATCAACGTGGTCGACCTGTTCAAGCTCGTGCCGCAGAGCGAACACGCGCATGGGCTATCCGACGCAGACTTTGACAGCCTGTTTACCCGGGACAGGCCGGTGATCTTCAACTTCCACGGCTACCCCTACCTGGTCCACAAACTCACCTACCGCCGGACCAACAGCTCGAACATCCACGTGCGCGGCTACAAGGAGCACGGCAACATCAACACGCCGATGGAATTGGCCATCCGCAACCAGATAGACCGCTTTGACTTGGTCATCGACGTCATCGACCGTGTGCCGAAGCTTCAGGTGATGGGGGCCCATGTAAAGGAGTTGATGAAGAATGAGATCATCGAGAGCCTCAACTTCGCTTTCCGGGAGGGCTATGACCGGCCGGACTTTGCCGGATGGACGTGGCCCCACGAGGGAACACGCGGAAGCGGTGAATGACGGATCCGTGAGTGTGGTTTCGATCGAGCTGCTACGACCTGGCACGTGCTTGAGCTCAACAGCGCGTCATCCGGTACCAAGTTCCCCGGCTACTGCATGGGCAGGGACGAGCACTTGCGGGCGATGGGCGAGGCTCAACGCATGGGTCTTGTCGATGGCGCCGTC
The DNA here is from genome assembly GCA_963775195.1 of uncultured Chloroflexia bacterium. Taxonomy (GTDB): domain Bacteria; phylum Chloroflexota; class Anaerolineae; order B4-G1; family SLSP01; genus PWVB01. The sequence continues at coordinate 79,882 of CAVZIC010000005.1, read as the reverse complement.
TGGATGAAGTAGGCCGACGGATCCATGCCTTGCCGGCTGTGTCTGAGTCGGAAGTGGTGATGAGAGGGCAGACTGTGAGTATCTTGGTTGGGTGTCTTGTGTTCGGCATGTTGTGCTGTGCTGTGTTTGCCATCCGGGCCAAGCGCCTCGTAGCATCCTCGCTTTGGCTGGCAGCGCTGAGCGCTCTGCTATCGGTGCTCATCTATATGATGGGGGCGTCCCGGATTGCCGTCATCGAGCTCAGTGTGGGTGCGGGCCTCGTCACTGTCCTATTGGTGTTCGTCGTTGGCATCGTAGGAGACGATGCTGAAGTTGGGAAGCCCCTAATCCCCAGGGTTGTCTCGTGGGGGTTCGGTTTGGCGGCCCTGGTTCTGCTGGGTGTGCTCACCGTACCGTTGGCCGTGGCCCCTCCCCCGGCATCGCAGTCCTCTCTGGCCAGCCTGTTATGGCAAGACCGCGCTCTGGATGTCCTACTCCAGGTTGCCCTGATATTCTGCGGAGTGATGGGTGTTCTGGGATTACTGCCCGAGGGCGCCGTCTCGCCTGTAGTCGAGCACAGCGCGATAGCGTCGAGGTCGCCTGGTGCGTCGAGTTCTGAATCGATGGTACACGGAGGCGAGGCCAAGCAATGATGTCCCTTCCTCTTCCTTTGCTCATTGTTGTGATTGGGGTCCTGTGCTTGCTGGGCATAGGCCTGTACGGCTTGTTAGCACTCCGCAACTTGATCAAGATCGTGATCGTCCTGCAGATCCTGGACAAGGCCGGCCTACTTGCCCTGATTGCGGCTGGTGGCGCTAGCGGGCAGACCAACGTGGGCCAGAGCCTGGCCCTGACCTTCATCGTAGCAGACACGGTCGCGGCAGCCATTGGCCTGACCTTGGCCATTCAGGTGCAACGTCGTCTTGGTACCCTCGATGCTCGCGAAATAGGAAAGTTACAGGGCTGATGAAATGGCTGGTGGCTTAGTCCTGGCGGTGATACTGGTTCCCTGGTTGGGCGCGCTTGCTGTATGGTGGGCCGGCGATGAGAGGCCTGGCGTGCAGCACGGGTTGGCCGCCGGCTCTGCCCTGGTGACCGCCGTGGTGTCGCTCATGCTGCCATCCTTGACCAGCCCTCAGGTCGTTCTGTCACTGCCCGCCGGCACGACGTTCGGGACCTTCACCTTTGTCCTCGACGGTCTGGGAACCTTCCTGGCCATCATCGCGGCCGCAATCGGCGCGCTGGTCGTGATCTACTCCATCGACTACATGAAAGATGAAGCGCAATTAGGGCGGTACTATTCCTTGATCCTGCTCTTCATCGGCGCGATGATCGGGCTCGTGCTGACCGGCAGCCTGCTGCTGCTCTTCCTCTTCTGGGAGATCACGGCTTTCTGCTCCTATGCCCTCATCTCGTTTGACAGCGATAGTCCGAAAGCTGTGACCGGCGGCATCCAGGCGCTCATTGTGACCCAGGTCGGTGGGATCGGCTTGTTGGCCGGATCGTTGGCCATCTACAGCAATCTCGGAAGTTACCAGATCAGTGACTTCCTGGCTCAGGTAGGAGCCCTGCCGGCAGGGCTCCTGCGGTGGATGGCATTTGGTTTCCTGGCTGCTGCGGCTGCCAAGTCAGCCCAGGTACCGTTCCATATGTGGCTGCCTGACGCCATGGAGGCGCCCACGCCCGTTACCGCGTTGATCCATGCCGCCACCATGGTCAATGCCGGTGTCTACTTGCTCGCGCGGTTCTACCCGGCATTTGCCCCGGTGGATGGCTGGAAGCCGGCGGTCGTGATGGTGGGCGTCATCTCCTCGGTACTGGCAGCGGTCATGGGCTTGGTCGCGCTGGACATCAAGCGCGTCCTGGCCTATTCCACCATTAGCCAATTGGGCTACATGGTCTACGCCATCGGCGTTGGGGGAGTGTTCGCCAGCCAGTTCCATCTTATGAGCCACTCTGTGTACAAGGCGCTGCTCTTCCTCGGCGCGGGGGCAGTCGCTCACGCTGTCGGCACTCGCGATATGCGGCAGATGGGTGGCCTGGGCCGGCAGATGCCCTTCGTGCGCGCCGTGTTTCTTGTTGGCGCACTCTCGCTCGCCGCGTTGCCGCCCCTGAACGGGTTCTGGAGCAAGGAGATGGTGCTGGAGGCCGGCCTTGGTGGTGGTCCGTTGTGGGCCTATGCCGGTATGCTCTTCTGCACTGGCTTGACGGCGCTCTATACCTTTCGCATGGTGTGGTTGGTGTTCTATGGCGAGCGGCGAAGCGAGGAAGAGGTACACCACACGCCCCTGGCCATGCGCCTGTCGCTCGCCGTGCTGGCCTTGGGTGCGCTTGTCTCGTGGGTGTCTGCGGGCCCCTTCAGTGAGATGCTCCAGCGCACCTTGCCCTTCCACACACTGAAGGTGACTAGCACGGGCCAACTCGTACTCACCGTCCTGACGGCGTGGCCCACCTGGCTCGCGGTGGCGGTCGTGATCCTCGGCTTCTCTGCGTGGTGGTGGCGGGAGCGGCTGGCCTCGGCCATATCCGGCTTGCGTTTCCTGGTGCGAGCGGCAACGGCTGATTTCGGCTTCTCCTGGCTGATCCGGGCCATCGTCAGCACGACCCGGAGTGCTGGGGAGAAGCTCGCGCTTGCCCAGACCGGTCAGCTCAACTGGAATGCTCTCGGCATCGTGTCCGGCCTCGTGGTCGTACTCGTCTTTCTCGTGTGGAGGGCATAGAAAGTGCAGATATCTGCTGTGATGTGGTTGGTTGCCATCCCGCTGGTGGCGACGCCCGTGGCCTACTTCGCCGGCCACACAGGCAGGGCCGCAGCCTCGGAGTCGGGTGGGCAGACGTCCACGCGCTTGGGCGCGCTGATTGCTCTGCTCGCTGCTTTCTACCCGTTCTCGCAGGCAGTCCGTGAACTGGCCGTTTCCGGGCCATCTACCTTTGCGATAGGCCTGATCAGCTTGCGCGCCGATGGGCTGGCCCTCCTGATGAGCGGCCTCGCGCTTGTCCTGGGGATCGCGGTTGTCCTCTCGGGAGACCCGACCGTACATCGGGACGGCGGCGAAGCCAGGTTCTACGCACTGCTTCTGATTATGCTCGGCAGCGCAATCGGACTGGTCAACGCTGGTGATCTGTTCAACCTGTGGCTCTGGTTCGAGACCATGGCGATCGCTTCTTACCTGCTGGTGGCCTTCCATCGTGACCAGCCGGCCACGCTGGAAGCCAGTGTCAAGTATCTGGTGCAGAACAGTGCCGGCTCGGCTCTGGTGATCCTGGGCATCGCCCTGGTGTTCGCCCAGACCGGTACCCTGGACCTGCAGCAGATCCGGGCGAATGCCACTGCGTCGCCCGGGCTGCTGGCTGCAGGCGCGCTCTTTCTGATAGGGTTTGGCGTCAAGGCCGCGCTGGTGCCGTTGCATACCTGGCTTCCCGATGCCTATAGCCAGGCGCCGAGCGGGGTCAGTGCTATCCTCTCCGGCGTGGTGACCGAGGCCGGTTTGGTGGCTGTACTGCGCGCCCTGAGCCTTCTGTCAGGCTCATACCTGGCGTGGGGCACGCTACTGATCGGCTTCGGAGCTGTCAACATGCTCGTCGGGAATCTGATGGCCCTACGCCAGCAGCAGGTCAAGCGTCTACTGGCCTATTCCAGCCTGACCCACATCGGCTACATGCTGCTCGGGTTGGGCATCGGTGTCTACGCGGGGCAGTTGACCGCGGCCCAGGGCAGCTTTTTCCATCTGATCAACCACGGCCTAATGAAGGGACTCGCCTTCCTCGCGGCCGGCGCCTTGCTCCAGGCGCTCTTCGCGGAGGGGAGCGACCCGGCCTCACTGACCATCACCGATCTAGATGGCGCTGCCCAGCGCTATCCCATGGTTGCCTTGGTTATGAGCATCGCCCTGCTGGGATTGGGTGGGTTGCCTCCCCTGGCCGGCTTCATGTCTGAGTGGCAGATTTTCACGGCGGGCTTTCTGACCCGCAACGGCGTCATCGAGGGGATGGTGGTCTTTGCAGGGCTGATGAGCGTTATGTCCCTGACCTACTACGTGCCGGTCGTTAACGCGATCTACAGAAAGAGGATGTCGGAGACTGTCAGGAGCGGGGCCCCGATCCAAGGTGCGATGTTGGTGCCACTCCTCTTGCTCGCTGCTGCGGTCATCGCCATAGGAGTGTGGCCCCAGCTCATGCAGTGGCTGACCGCCCCGGCCGGTACCGCCCTACTGACTGGCCTTGGAAAGTGAGGACGATGCAATGAGAACGCGAGGTATGGAGGTATGAGCCATCTATTGCTTACGCCACCGATTGCTGCGGTCGCGTATGGTGTGCTCGTGGGCATCCTGGCGCTGATCGGGCGTTGGCTGGTCGGGCCGGTTGAGGAGCCGCCCGCTGAACGGACGATCTATGCCAGCGGCGAGGCGCAGCCCAGGTACGCGGCTGCACCTGGCTACCGTCAGTTCTTTGTCGTTGCTCTGTTCTTTGGCGTCCTGCACCTGGGTGCCCTGGTTCTGGGCAGCGAAGGTCAGACCTGGACGGCCACGGTCTACTTGATTGGCTTGGCGGTTGCGCTGATAGCACTGATATTGGGCTGATGTCGGCAGTAGCCATAGCGTAATGTACAGAAAGGAACTCAAGCCAGATGACGGATTCCTTGCGTCAGGCTGCAGATCGCCTGGAAGGCTGGGCGCGGCGCACTTCGCCGTGGGCGATTCACTACAACAGCGGCTCATGCAACGGCTGCGATATTGAGATCGTGGCGATGTTTACGCCACGCTATGACGTAGAGCGCTTTGGCATCAAGCTTCAGGGCAGCCCACGCCACGCCGATCTGTTGATCGTCACAGGACCGGTGACCAGACAGTCACGAGACCGGCTGCTGCGCATCTATGAGCAGATGCCCGAGCCCAAGCACGTAGTCGCCGTCGGCTCAGCCGCGATCTGCGGCGGAGTCTTTCACGACTGCTACAACTGCCTTGGCGGTGTGGATCAGGTCATCCCTGTGGACGTCTACATTCCCGGCTGCCCGCCGCGCCCGCAGGCGATCATCGACGGATTGGTGAAACTCCTGCGAAGCACCAAGATCCCTGCGGAAGCTCGCGGCGGGGGCAAGAGACCCGGACAAGGAGATGCAGGCGACCGATGACCACAACCGACGATGCACTGGCAGGGGCTGTTGAGCTGTTGGCGCCGTGGACCGAGGAGGTGGCAACACCTGAAGACGGCCGCAAAGACGTGATCGTGCGTCCTGCGAACTTGGTCGCTGCCGTAGATGCGCTGCACAAAATACAGTGGGGCCACCTGACCTCCATCACCGGCATCGACCCTGGTGTCGAGGCAGGGGAGTTGGAGGTGCTCTACCATTTCCGTAGCCGGGCGGCCGTCCTGGGTCTGCGCGTGCGCACGCCCCGAGACGCGGCCTCTGTGCCCAGCATTTGTGGCATCCTACCCTCAGCCAGTTTCATGGAGCGCGAGGTGGGGGAGCTGTTCGGCGTGCAAATGATCGGCATGCCTGCGCATGGAAGGCTTTTCCTGGCCGATGACTGGCCGGACGGCGTATACCCGCTGCGCAAAGACTTCGCCCCGGGCGAGGCGGCACCTAGAGCGCCAGTACGTGAGCGATCAGACGAGGATGGCGCGAAACAGCACCGATTTGTCATCCCCATCGGCCCGCAGCATCCGGCTCTGAAGGAGCCGGGGCATTTCGAGTTCTCTGTCGATGGCGAGATCATCACCAGTGCCTCGGCACGGCTGGGCTATGCGCATCGCGGCATAGAAAAGGCGACGGAGGAGCGCACGTGGGTACAGAATCTCTACCTGTTGGAGCGGGTGTGTGGCATCTGCTCCCATATCCACGCCCTGACCTACTGTCAGGGCGTGGAAAAACTGGCCGGAGTGCAGGTCCCGCCGCGGGCCAAGGCCATTCGCACGCTGATGGCCGAGCTCGAGCGGGTCCATAGCCATATGCTCTGGCTCGGCGTGGGCGCGCACGAGGCCGGGTTTGACACGCTCTTCATGTACTGCATGGCGCGACCGGGAAACGGTCATGGATCTACTGGAGGGCCTCTCCGGCAATCGCGTCAACTATTCTGCAAACCTGCTGGGCGGCGTCAAGTTCGACATCGACGACGAACAGATCGAGGCCATTCTCCACGGCGCAGATGTGCTGGACAAACGTCTGCATCACTACCTGGAGGTGGCTACCGCGGACGAGTCGTTCCTGATCCGGACACAAGGCGTCGGCACGATGACGCGGCAGCAGGCAGAAGTGCTGGGCACTGTGGGGCCGACGGCGAGGGCCTCGGACGTAGCCCGCGATCTGCGCCTAGATGCGCCGTATGGTGCCTACCCGGACTTTCCGGTCAGGCTCGTCACCGAGTCAGGAGGAGACCTGTTGGCTCGGTTCGTGGTGCGGATCGAGGAGCTCTTTGAGAGCCTGCGCGTGGCTCGCGAGATCGTGCAGCATCTGCCGGAAGGCGATCTGACGGTGCGCGTGCCGCGCAAGATCCCAGAGGGCGAGACGGTCAGCTGCAGCGAGGCTCCGCGCGGCGAACTCTATTACCTGATCCGGAGCGGGGGCGCCGACAAGCCGGAGCGGATCAAGGTGCGGACACCCACTCTGGCCAATTGGGGGGCAGTGCTGTCTACGGTGGTTGGATGCCAGCTGGCGGACGTGCCTATGATCCTGGCCGGCGTCGACCCGTGCTTCTCGTGCAACGACCGTATGGTCAGCCTTCGCAGTGGGCAGGCTGAGCATCGTCTGTGGTCGTGGGAAGAGCTACGAAAATACGGAATAGAGCATTACCGATGCGGAACATCAAGGATCTGATCGCACTGGCCCTCTTCCCAAGTGGCCTGTTCCTGTTGGGAGCCGCTCTCCTGTATGAGTGGGCCAACCGCAAGATGGTGGCGCGGTTGCAGAACCGGCTAGGCCCACCCTGGTACCAGCCCCTGGCCGACATGGCGAAGCTGCTTGCCAAAGATGAGGTGCTGCCGGAGCGGACGATCGCTGCCCTGTTCCACGGCTTGCCGATCGCTGCGCTGGCGGGCGTGTTGACTGCCGCACTCTACGTGCCACTCTTTGGCATGCATGCTTCTTACGGCTTCGATGGAGACCTGATCGTCGTCGTTTATCTCCTGGGATTTCCCACGATGTGTATGGGCCTGACGGGTGCCGTCAACCCTGACCGGTTCTCACTGATCGGGGCCACCCGAGCGCTGACCCAGTTCTTCTCATACGAAGCTCCGTTTCTGCTCGGTCTGCTGGGGCCTGCCCTCGTGGCCGGCTCGTGGCGAATCGGTGACATCGCGGCCTTCGCGAACGGCCGTTGGTTGGTGCTCACCCAACCCATCGGTTTCGCGGTTACGTTGATCGGCCTGATGGGAGAGCTGGAATTGCCCCCCTTTGATGCACCGGAGGCGGAGACCGAGATCGTCGCTGGTGCTCTGACGGAGTATAGTGGCCGTGGGCTCGCCTTTTTCCGGCTGGCTAACGATGTTGAGCTCGTGATTGGTATGGCACTGATCGCCGGGTTCTATTTGGGCGGGCTGAGCTCTACGCTCGCTTTCCCGTTGGCCGCGTTGATCTTCCTGGCCAAGACGCTGTCCATTCTCCTGGTGTTGGCTATCCTGCAGACCATCTTTGCCCGGCTGCGCATCGACCAGACTGTGGGGCTTTGGTGGCGATTTGGTGTGCTGCTGGTCCTGGTCCAGTGGCTCGTAACGATTCTGGGGAGGTATCCACCACTGTGAACATTGGGGTTATGCTGCGGGACGTACTGACATCGATGGTGCATCGCCCGGTCACCGAGAGATATCCGTTTGAACGTCAGCCTGTGCCGTTGCGACTGCGAAGCAAGGTCGTCTGGGATGCAGACAAGTGTATCGGCTGCGGACTTTGTGTCAGGGACTGCCCCTCCGAGGCACTTGAGCTGTTTGTTCTCGACCGGAAGGCAAAGAAGTTCGTGATGCGTTACCACGTCGATCGCTGCATTTTCTGCTCCCAATGCACGAGAAGTTGCCCGACCGACGCGATCTCTCTCTCGAACGACCAGTGGGAACTGGCTGCACTGACCAAGGAGCGGTTTGACATCTACTACGGAGAGGATGGCAATGTCCATGCCGTGCTGGCAGAGTCGGCTAGTTCGGATGACCAGGCGGACTAAGCTGGCCGTGGTAGGCGTGGGCAACGAGCTGCACGGCGACGATGCGGCGGGAGTCGCCGTCGTGCGGGCTCTGAGAGAGGCAGCAAGTGCTGACCAAGGCCTGTTGATCCTTGAGGCGGGCCAGGCGCCGGAGAACCAGATCGGACCGCTGCTTCGCTTCAGGCCTGACGTCATCGTGTTCGTGGACGCGGCCGATATGGGCGAGGTTCCGGGAACGGTGCGTTGGGTGTCGTGGCAGGATGCCGATGGCATGGGCGCCTCGACGCATACGCTGTCGCCCGAGGTCCTGGCCCAGTTCCTGATAGACGAGTTGGGGTGTGAGGTGTATCTGCTCGGCATCCAACCAACGAGCCTCGCGTTTGGTGCCTCGCTATCACCTGTGGTGGCCGAGGCGGTGCGCGACGTTGCGCGGCTCTTGGCGGATGATACAGCTCCTGCCTCCCGTGATGTGCGGCGCCGTGGAAGCTTGCTTTACGGGACCGGAGAGAACTTGGCCAAGCAGATCTGCCTGTATTGTGGCTATTGTGCTTCCTACTGCCCTTACGAGGTGCTGAAGCAAGAGGAGATCGGAGAGGTCACACATGTTGAAGGGTGATACCCTGTGCCGGGTGCTGTACATCGATCTTTCTCACCGAAGCTTCCGTGTCGAAGAACGTCCGGATCTCTTTGAAGGGAGTCTAGGAGGGGCGGGGGTTGCGATCCAACTCCTGGCGGAGGAATGCCCGGAGGGAGCGGATCCTCTCGGACCTGAGAACCCGGTCATCTTTGCCGTGGGGCCGCTGGTGGGCCTCTTCCCGATGGCCTCCAAGACGGTCTCTATGTTCAAGTCTCCCCACACCGGCAACCTGGGCGAGAGCCACGCAGGGGGACGAAGTGCCGTCGCCATTCGTATGGCAGGCTATGGGGCCATCGTCATCCAGGGTGCAAGTCCCACGCCTGTCTATCTCGCAATCGACGGCGATGAAGACCACTTCCGCGATGCCTCAGCACTGTGGGGCGTGCGCAGCAGCTACACGGTACGCGACGTGCTGCGACAGCGTGAGTCCGGCTCTGGCCTGCGAACGATCATGCGCATCGGCCGGGCCGGTGAGCGCGGTGTCACCTATGCCGCCGTCATTACCGAGACCTATCGTCATTTTGGCCGGCTCGGGCTCGGCGCCGTCCTCGGGGCCAAGCAACTCAAGGCACTCGTTGTCTCCGGATGCCGCACGCTGCCGACGAGTGATCGCCGCGCCTACCGGAAGGTCTACGATGAGGTGTTCGAGTCCGCCACCGAATCGTCGCGTATGCAGAAGTACCATGATCTGGGCACGCCGATCAACGTTCTCCCCCTCAATGCGATGGGTGCTCTGCCCACGCGCAACCTTCAGCAAGCTCACTTTGACCAAGCTGAGGCCATCTCCGGCGAGCAGATGGCAGAGCAGTACCTCGGGAGGCGAGTTGCCTGCGCCCATTGCCCGGTCGCTTGCATCCATCTCGCGGCATTGCGCTTGCCGCATCCCCGGGAGCCCCATTTCTACACAACGTCGATGCTCGGTTACGACTACGAACCGATCTACGCGATGGGCAGCATGCTTGGGGGCTCTGATGTCTCCGGAATGCTGCAGCTTATGGATGAGGTGGAAATCCAGGGGTTGGATGCAATGACTACGGGTGTCGTGCTCGCCTGGGCGACTGAGATGCTGGAGAATGGGTTCGATCTCCACCCAGGAGACCGACGGGGTTGCACTGAGCTGGGGCGATTACCCGGCCTACATCCAGGCTGTACAACGTATCGTGGACCAGCCGACGGATTTCTACCCGAGCACTGGCGCGAGGGGTCGAGCACGCTGCGTCTCTGTACGGTGGAACGGATATCGCCCTTAGCTTTGGCGGTAACGAAATGCCCGGCTACCATACTGGCCCGGGCGCCTATCTGACGTTCATGACGGGTGCCCGCCACAGTCATCTGGACAGTGCCGGCTATAGCCTGGATGAGGACGCAGAAAAGGGGGGCGAGTCGCTCACGCCCGAGAGTATGGTCAAGGCGTTGTTGGAGGAGGAGCGCTGGCGCCAGATCCTGTCGAGCCTGGTGATCTGCTACTTCGCTCGACGCGTCTACACGCCCGAAGTCGTCCGGCAAGCCCTGGCTGTGGCTGGTTTTGACTGGTCCGACGATGACCTGACGAGGGTAGGGGCTGAAACTCTCCAGCGCAAGCACGACTTCAAGAGACGCGAGGGGTTCGACCCGCTGAAGCTGCGCGTACCACGTCGCATCCTTGAGACGCCCTCGGCGCTGGGACCGCTGGATGAGGACTTTATCAACCGGGCGATTCAGCTATTCGCTGAGAGTACGTCCTGATCCCTGCAGGTTCTTCGATCACTTCTCGAAGGAGGCCCGAGTCCGCTCGGGCCTCCTTCGTAGCGAAAGCCATCTATCCCCTATGGGTGGAGGATCGGCGGCCCGATCAGCCGGATGGCCTAGACGCCGCCGGCCGCGCGAGAATGTGGAACCTCGGTTGGAGGACAAACGCGACGGCGTTCAGCAGCACCTGGCGTCCGGTGTTGGTCATCGTCGAGGGTGGGCCGCTGAATCCCCAGAGTAAGTACTGAATGTCTTTGCCGATGATCGTGTAGTGGTTCGCGTTGTCACTCTGGCGACCCAGCGCCGCCACGCCGGAGACCGTCGACGGGTAGTAGGCGGCCACATAGCCACTGTCAGAGCTATAGAGCGTGACAAGCTGGCTCCCGGGCACACTGATTGCGTTGGGCGTCGTCCAGAGGTCATTGCCGGCGTCTGCAGCGTAGACGTCGCGGGCGCCGGACCCCACCCAGCTCTGGCCCCAGCCAATCTCGGTCACACCGATCTTATCGAAGAATGAGGCGCCGCCTGCCCCGACACCCAGAACGGAGCCGTTGGCGTCCTGGATGCGTCCGGCCTGATTCCCGGCGTTGTCACCCCAGGAACCAGCGTTTCCCGTATCGGCGCCGACTATGACGAGCCGGTACTTGCTGAAGTCTGTCGACATGACCTGGCTCATGTCGATCACGTCGACCAGGTAGTCATCGCCCTCCAGCAGCGACTTGAAGTCGTTCGCCGCCGCAGAGTCCGAGCTGTAGATGTAGACTGCGGCGGTCTTGCAGTTAAGCGTGAGGGTTGCCTGACCCGACGTCAGATCGTCGGGGCTGAGGATGTGGAGTTGCTGCCAGTACGTGCCGTCGACTCCGAGCGTCCAGGTGGTGTTGACCGTCTGCGTACCGGGTGCGGCGAAGTTGAGGTTCTGCTCAGCGGCCTCAGCGCCGTCACTTCGCTCCCACTTGTAGGTCACCGTACCCGATCCGACTACCGTGATCTGAGCGGAGAAGGCGAAATCCTTGGAGCAGATTCCGGTGTAGGAGGTCGGGTCGACGCTGACGTGAACGTCCGTCACCGCGAAGGGTGGCACCGGCGTCGGCGGGATGGTCGCGCTGCCGAGGCCGGTCACGTCGACGTTGCAGTCACTCAGCAGATTCTGAGCGACCCAGCCTTCCTCGCCGTTACTGACCACCTGGACCTTGACCCAGGTGCCATCCGGATAGCCCACGGAACTATAGGCGATAGGCCTCAGCTCAGTTCCGGATGAGAGCGTGTCGATCGGTGGGTCATAGACGGTGCCGGGCCCGCTGCGAAGGTGGACGCTGCCGCTTGCCGCGAGGCAACGCTGCGGCTCTACGTGGACCTGGACCTGTGCCTGGACCTCGCCGCCCGGCCCCTTGGCAACCAGCGTGTAGACGGTGTCACTTGGCGGGACAGGAACGTCCCGGCTGCCGCTCAGCCCCACCGGGCCGAGGCCGGGCTCGATCGTCACCGTGTCGGCCTTGGCGGTCTGCCACGCGAGCTGGATCGTTGAGGAACTGCCTTCGACGGCGGTGCTGGGGCTGACGGTAAAGCTGGTCACCTCAGGGGCATCCGGCGCCGGTGTCGCCACGATCACCTGCTGGGATTTCTGGATGGTACGCCCCTGGTTGGAGGCGATCAAGGTATACGTCTGCGTCTGCTGCGGGGTGTCTTTGCGCTCGCCGCTGGCATCGACCGTGCCAAAGGGTTGCAGCGTGACGCTGTCGGCATTGGTCACACTCCACCGAATGGTGACCTCCTGGCCGAGCGTGACGTCTGTCGGGAAGACCGACCACTCCACGATGACCGGATCGGTGACGACGTTGACGACCTGGATGGTGAGCGTCTCCTTCGTGGATCGGAGCATGTTCGAGGCCACGATGGTGACGGTCGTATTCTCCGGGAAGCCATCCGGGAAGGTATACTCACCCACAGACGGATCCACCTGGACCCCGAATGGGCGGAGCTCAATGCTTCGGGCGTTGGTGACTTGCCATCGCACGGTGACAGGCTGTCCGGCCTCGGCGTTCTGCGGAACGACCTCGGCCAAAGTGATGACAGGCGGACGCGTGAGAAGCAGCGCTAGAGCCGCGCAGGCAACCAACAACAATGCCATGCCCGACAGTCATCACCCACGTCGGGATGATGGCGCGGCTTACCATCTCGCCGCCGTGCTGCTGGGCGTCGCCCTGGGAAGGCGCCACCTGCACGGCGAAGGAGTGCGTCTTCGCGCCGCCGATCAGGCGTCGTTTGACCGGACGCGCGACGAGATCCGCTGACCCTGTCTGGCCCTGCGGCACGCGGATTTGGGCCTGTGGCGGCTCGAACACCAGTTCGTTGGCACGGTCAGACCCCGTGATCGAATAGGTGTCGGGGAAGTTGCTGTCGTTCTGTACCGTAACCCGGGTGGGTGATCCCACCTTGACCTTCTGGGGTTGCATAGAACTGCTAAACTGCTGGAAGGGCGCCACCGTGAGCGCGGCATTGACCTCCACGTACTGCGATGGCATGTCGCGACTGAACACACGGATGCTGATGCCGTAACGGCCCGCCTGGCTCGCGGGCGTCTGCGGTGGGTGGACGGTCAGAGTCACGGTCTGCTGTTGGCCGGGCATCAACTGGACGACCGGCGGCAGGTCCACCCAATCGGCCGGAATGCCCTCCACGACCACGCGGAAGTGGTCGACGATGGATCCCTGGTTGAGGAGGACCAGGGTGCCAACGGTCCTCTGGCCGGGGGTCACGGCGAGTTGGGTCTCCTCCATCACCACACCCACACGCCCTTCGCCGGTGCTCGTCCTGAGCAGACCCGGGCTGACGCCAGCGGTCCCTCGCCCACCGGGGGAGAGAGGGGGAGCCCCCACAGAGGCGCCACCAAGCCGGCCCGTCGCGGCACGCGCAGTGCCGGCGACGAGGCGGAGCCAGGCATCGCCCACGCGGAGCGGTTGGTCCGGCGTCCACGTCTCAGCCACACCGGGCAACAGCTTGGCAGTGCCAATGTAGGTGCCGTTGGTGCTGTCGAGATCGGTGACGCGGTAGGTAGTGCCGTCGTTTTCTATCCTGGCGTGATGTCGCGATACATTCGGCGTGTCGAGGACGATATCGTTGCCTTCCGTCCGCCCAACGGTCATGCTCTGGCTCTTGACCGGTACTTCAAGCGTCCTACCATCGCGCAGACGTGCCTGGATGGTGTCGCCGTTGCCTTTGGGCGCGCTGAAATCCTGGAGTACTGAAGCGCCTCGCGGTTCGGCCTGACTCTGCTGATACTGGGTCATCAGGCTCACGCCCTCATCGAGTACGGCGGGTATCCCTCCAGATCCTGCTGGAGGCGCGCCCACATCCGGGCCCGGTTCGTCCGCGAGCGCTGTTTTCTCAGATGCGACGGCCGTCGGCTCCGGCTCGCCGGCAGAGGCACCGGAGAGCTTTCCCAGGGCAGCGGCCAGCGCACCGGCATTCTCCCAGCGGTCCGCGGGACGTTTCGCGATTGCCTTCAGGATGATCGCTTCCAGCGATTTCGGCAGGTCGGCGCGGAACGTCGACGGCGCCGGCGGCGTTTCCTTGGTGTGATAGCGGATGGCCTCGGAGATCGTGCTGATCTCAAAGGGAGGGCGCCCAACGCACAGCTCGTAGAGCATCACGCCCAATGAGTAGACATCGCTCCGGGGGTCGGCTTCCTCGCCCAGCGCCTGTTCGGGCGACATATAGGTGGGGGTCCCCATCGACGTGCCCGCCTGTGTGATGTGTTGGCTGGCCATCAGACGGGCCAGACCAAGGTCTGTGAGCACCGGACGATAGGGCAGCCCTGGAGATGCCTCCGGCTCGATCATGATGTTACTGGGCTTGATGTCTCGGTGCAGCACGCCCTGACGATGAGCGTAGTCCATGGCCTCGGACGTCTGACGGATGATGCCGATGGCTTCCTTGAGGGGAATCCACTGACCCTTGGCCTTCATTCCATCCAACATCGTCCGCAGATTGGCGCCGCGTATGAACTCCATGACGATGAAGAGTAGCGAGCGCTCCTGGCCGAAGTCGTAGACCTGGACGATGCCGGGGTGATCCAGGCGAGCCGCGGTTCGCGCCTCTTGCAGGAAGCGCTCGCGGAAATCCGGCTGGTTCGACAGGTGAGGGTGCATAATCTTGATCGCGACGTCGCGTTGCAGCGTGACGTCGCGAGCCTCAAATACGGCGCCCATGCCGCCTTCACCCAGGAGTTTCGTGAGTCGATATCGGCTTAGCGATTCGCCAACCAATCTCTCCATTGAGAGCATCTCCTTCCCAGCGTTCCTACGTTCTGACGTATCAACGTTATTGTCTACGCTTATGGCCTGAACTCAAGTGTGTACATGGCATGTGTCGGTTTGTGGGCGTCAATCAGGCGCTCGATAAGATCGCGGCCCAGTTGTGCGGCCTGGACGGGCAGCGTTATGCTGAACGTATAGGGCTCCAGCGCATCATCGTCATCGATGATCTCCGGCCGGTGGCCGGTATAGATCTCCAGGACCCGGCTGAGTGCCCACCGCGTGCCCCTGCGGGCGTAGATCAGGTGTGCCTCGCGGAGAAGCTGCCGCTGTTGGGCCTCGGTCCACGAGGGATCGAAGGTTATGTCAAACCATTCTGCCAGCCACAGCAAGAAGTCGGCAGGCGCGGTCCCCGGATCGAGGAAGAGGTCGAAGTTGTCGATGTTCCACTCAATGGGCGTCAGTATGGTCTCGAAGATGCCCAGGAAGCGGCTCATGAACTCGGTGTGGTAGATGCTGGGGAGATAGCTCAGCAGCCTCCGGCTCCGGATCTCCAACCCCGGCGGCAAGCCCTCTTCGCCTCCTCGGCTCGCCCCCGGAGGGGGCGGCGGCTCAGCTCTGCCCTGCCCCTCTCCCGGCAACGAAGGGGGCTCGGACCTGCTCTGGCCTTCCTCCGGTGAAGGAATGGGAGGGGGGACGGGCATGGCATCTTCCCCGGCCACCATCTCCTTCGCTTCGTCGCTCGCATCGACGACCACCTTCATGGTCGATGCCCCGATCTTGATCTCCGCGCCCGGAGGCACCGGAATCGGCACATTCGGCGTCAGCCGGATGCCTTCGAGATATGTGCCATTGGAGCTCTCCAGGTCCGTGAGGGCGCACGCCCCGTCGCGGCATTCGATCAGTGCGTGCTGTCGCGAGACCCTCTGGTCGTCGACCACCACGTCATTGCCCGCCTGGCGGCCGATGGTGGTCACGTCCGCCAGCGGCATCTCCCGCCGATTCCCTTCGGCATCGACGATCTCAAGGCGAGGGACCGGATTTGCGGCCATCAGACGAACTCTATCTCGTGGGCGCCCGAAACGGCGACGCCGTGGGCAATGACCTCCAGCGATTCGACGGCCTCGCCTTGAGCCGCCCCTCCCGGCCGCGCCGCGTACATCTGGACGCTGCGGATGAACTGCACGTTGGGCATGCCCTGGAGGCATTGATAGACGTCCGAGACGTAGAGGTCCCTGCCGAAAGGCCATCCTTTCCCATCGGGTCCCCCGGTCAGCGGGTTGAGGAAGCGGTAGAGCCGCTGCAACACGTCGGCCTCCACCTCTGCCTGGGGGACGCCCGGCGATGCCCGCAACTGCACCCGGCAGGCAACCCAGTAGTAGGCGGGCGGGCGGATGTCGAGGCGCGTGGTCAGCAGGCGGCGTTCGTCGAGGTAGGTCTTGAGTGCGCTCACGTCGTTCTGGTCGAGCTCCAGTTGTTCCGGAGCCAGGTACCCTTCGGGGTGCGCTACCCTCGGGATCACCAGAACATAGACCTGGCCCGGCGCGACCCGGCCTGCATCGGAAGGCTTTGGCTGGAGGCACTTGACCCTGCCGATAGACGCCGGGAGCGCCTGCGTGGCCAGATATTCGAAATCCGACTCGGTGACCGCTCGTTCGCGGGACCGCAGGAGGGCAGGAACTCGCATCATCGCGGACTCCAGTGACTCCGCGTCCATCCCGCCCCATGCCGGCTCACGGTTGCTCACCCGGGCGACGTAGGGGATGGCCGTCTTGAGGGTGTTGAGCACCCCGGGCTGGACGTTGCCCTCCTGCCCACCCCCATAGCGGTACTGCTGAAAGACCAGATTGGCATAGCGGGGTGGGATCGCTCCGTAGAGCTTGATGGTGCCATCAGGTTGGCGCACCGCCGGGCCCAGTCTCAGCTCCCCGTGGATGCCATCCAACGTGTAGTGCCTGGCGGTGCTGTCCGAGTCCGCGAAGTCGGGCACCTCGGTCCACATCTCGGGTGGGCGTCCCTCGATCTGGACGGCAAGCTCCTCGCCGGGCCGGCGCTTCAGAATGGGTGTCAACTGCAGTTGGAGTCTCTGGCCCGGCGTGCCGTCGCTCTGCCCGAGGAACTCGTTGGTGACCACCTGGGCGTGGGTCGCGGGCACCGTGCCCCCCCACGTGGCCACCGCCGCCTTGCGCAGCATTGGCGTGTTCTCGAAAGGCTGCATGCCCTGCTGGCGCTCAGTGGTCGTGATATCCTTGATACGCACGCGCACCCAGTACTGATCGCCCTGCCGGAAGTCGTATTTGCCCATCGCCGGCAGATGGATCCGCACTCGCCCCGCAGTGTTCATGCTCCGCGTCGTGTCGATCTCGACGTCACACTGCTTCCAGTGGGTGTTGCGGTCTCCCGTCGAGGCCTCCCAAACGTAAGGGGGAAGGGTGGGATCGACCCCGGCCCCGCCCGCCGGGTCGAAGTCGAACTCGAATCCCAGGATGTGATAGCTGAGATCGTTCTCGAAACCGAAGTAGAGTGCGTCATCGACCCGCGGAACGGCGGAGAAGACTGCGAAACCGCCAAAGCCCGCCTCCAGGCGACGCAGATTCTGCTCGCGGTAGGTTGGCTCGTCGCCGGAGATGGTTCGCGCCAGGACCGTCGCCAACTGGGGTGGCTGGACCAGCATGTCCCTATCGGTCGTGAAGACGATAGAGGACTCACGCTCGGTCTGGGTGCTGGCGACCTCGGTTCCGGCGGGGATGACGACGGCCATATCCTGCGGCTGGGAGAGCCAGAAGGTCACCGGTGCCTTGGCCGGAATGGGCTCCCGGAGCGTCACCCCCAGCATCTCCATGAACTCGATCTTGTGCAGATCGGGTACCTGGTTGAGGCGGTAGAGCAGGATGTCCGTCATCCATGCGAAGAGCTCGATCAGGGTGATGCCCGGATCGCTGACGTTGTGGTCGGTCCACTCCTTACTGAAGTGCGGAATCCGCTTCTTTGCCTCGTCGACCAGGTCCTGAAACTGCCGGTCGTCCAACTTCGGTCTAGGTAGTGCCATGGGTGCCTTCTTTCGTCTATGACGATTGACGGGTGACGATTGACCGGATCGACGCAAAACCTCCGGATCTGGATCACTCGTCACTCGTTAATCGTCACGTGTTTCTCGTCATCCCTTATTCCTCGGGTATCAAGTAGAACGGATAGACCAGGCTCCGTTGGTCGTGCGTCGCCTTGATCTCATATCGAATGCCGATGACCAGGGTGTTGTCCGCCTCGGCGTCCTGCTGCACGTCCACCTGGATCACGCGGATGCGCGGCTCCCACATTCCCAGCGCTTCCTCCACGTAGCGCCGCGCCCGCGCCGCTGTGTGGCTGTTGTTGGGGGCGAAGACCAACTCGTGCAGCCGGCATCCGAAGGTCGGCCGCATCACGCGCTCGCCCGGCGAAGTCGACAGGATGATGTAGATGGCCTGATCGATCTCGCTGCGCTCGTGCGTCAGCACGATCCCGCCCTGCGCGCCGATCTGCGGTGGGAAGACCCACCCACGACCTACGATGTCATCCGGCATAGGCTATCCCCCAATCATGACCGTACCCGCCGCGACGATCTGGGCGGCCATGTTCGGCACAGGATCGGCGCACGTCTGCGCCTGATCGCCGGCCCTTGCCGCAGGCTTTCCGTTGATCATCACCGTGGCGCTGCCCCGCATGATCGTGCCCCGGTTCAGAGGTGGGATCTGGAACACCGTGCCGGGCGGGGTGGGCAAGTGCGGCGGCGTGTTCGTCGCCGTGCTTCCGACCGTGGCGGCGGGCATCCCCGCGACCTTCACGGTCGGGCTGAGGTTCCCGTCGATGATGCCCGCGAAGGGATGGGGCAGGGGCGTCGGCACCGGCCCACCCGGAGACGGCACCATCACGATGTGTATATCCACCGCCGTGATCTGATCTCCCTGCTTTGCCGCCGGCTGTCCCATTGGCACTCCTTACTCCCTACTCCCGCCGTGAAGACGTGCCACCAGCACATCTCTACTCGCTGAAAGCTGTCAGCTTGTAGCTTTCAGCTAATTCAGATTGATGACCGTGCCCTTGATGTTCATTTGTCCGCCTGCCTGCAGGTCCATGTTGGCACCGGACTCAATCTTCAGGCTACCATTGGCTTTGACCGACACCTCGCTGCCCTCGAGCGTGACCTTGCCGCCGCTGTCGGCCAGTGTGAAGACGATGCCACCGCTGGTCGTGATCTTCACCTCGCGGTTGGCGTCATCCAGGATGAGTTGGTGGCCGCCCTGCGTGACGATCTCGATCTTGTTGTCGGCGTTGTCGTAGACGGTGATGTGGTGCCCGGACCGCGACCGCCAAGTGCGCACCTGCGGTCGCTCCCCACCGCTCGACGGCACCTCGGGGGGCGGGGCGTCCTGTCCGTTCCAGAGCCCCCCGAGGACGAAGGGCCTGCGAAAATCCCCGTGGTCGAAGATGACCAGCACTTCGTCGTCGACCTCCGGCATCACGTAGAGGCCGGCCTCGGGGCCCGCCCCAATGCCCACCACGCGCGCCCAGTCGCTCTCAGCATCCTGTGTCATCCATGGGAACTTGACCTTGACCCGCCCACGGTGGTCGGGATCCTCGGTGTTCGTCACTATCCCGATGGCGGCACCGGGAAAGCGCTCCTCAACGCTCCGCACGCCCAGGTCCTCGATCAACTGCCCGGTGCGTGCTCCTCTGACGGTGAAAGTCGTCTTGAGTCCCTCGGCCGTGTAGCTGTGACGGGCGCTTGTGACCAGATAGGTGCCGCTGAAGCGGTCGCCCAATGCCTCGAGCGTGATCGTCTGGCCCGCCCGGATATCCGGGCGGCGAAGCGCGAGGCCCTCTGCCTGGACGAAGGCGCCGCTGAGCTCGTTGAGCCGCGCCTTGGCGAGGGTGTCCGCCTCGGCCTGGCTGGCGACGTTCTGCCCCAGCACGATACGCTTCCCGCTGCCAAAGGATTGGGCCCAGGAGGCGCCGTCTTGCGACTCCTCGATGTCAGGATAGAGCGCCCCACGCTGTGCGCGGCCGACGATCGGGTCTTTCCGCTCAACCGACCACCCGCGCACGACCACCTCATCCACCTGCTCGGCAAGGTTCATCCACGGGTGGAACGATAGCAGGTCCTCCCCCCAGCTGAGGGGGCTTCCCCCTCCCGAGGCAGAAGAGGGCTTCTTGAAGATCAGCTTGCCGTCGTCGACGTAGCACTCGTACCCGATCCGCCAGGCGCGCTCCTGGAGAAAGGCGAGGTCGGACTGGTTGTGCTGAAATATATGGTCATAGACCGTCGGCGTTGGATCGACCTCGGCCTGCAGCCCGGCGGCCCCGGCGATCTCGCCGGCCAGGTCGCTGTCCTTCTTGTTGAGGTGTGCCCGGCTCTTCTGCTCCCGATACAGGCGGTGTGATTTGTCGTAGCCGCGCGCCACCAGCCGTGCGATCATGCCCTCCTGAAAGGCGGGCTCCAGCGCCGTGATCTCACCCTTGATGAGGATGACCCACTCGCCATCGGCCGTCTGGGCCGAGATCTCGACCTCCTTGGTCAGGTCAAAGAGTCCTTCGTCGATCAACTCAAAGTCGGGGTCTTGGAGCAGCACCGAGAAGGTGCCGGGCAGGTGGACGTGCTGATCGACGTCGACGGAGAGGACGTGCCCCATGGTGTCGGGCTCAACCTCCGTCCCGTTGACCTTGATCTTGATCTGACTCGCCAGTGCAGACGGTTCAGGCATTACGACAAGACCTCCGGAGACGTGTTTCCGAGGACGGGCCACCATCCATTCTCTACGACAGCACGTCCCACGATGATGTGCCATCGGGGGTGGCCCACCGACCTGCCTGTACAACGACGTGGCGTCAGCATCGTGTCACGACCTCAAATTGCCGGGATGATGAGCTGTTGACCCGCGCGCAGTGCCAGCGGGTCGGTCAGATGGTTATAGTCGGCGATGACGCGCCAGCGGGTGGCGTCGCCGTAGACCTCGTGGGCGATGGTGTCGAGCCGGTCGCCGGCGATGACGCGCCAGACGCGCTCGATATCCCCACCGCCCGACGTCGGATTCTGGCTGGGATAATCCTCCAGATCCTTGTGCTGTGTGAACGTCACGTCTACCTTGGCGCGTACCGGTGTGCCGTCAGGTTTGAAGAGCGTGAACTTCTGGGTCATGTTAGTGATGACGGCCACGAAGCGGAAGACACCCCACTCGAATGCGACCTCGGGTGGGGGCACCTTGCGATTCCGGTTGCCCTCGCGCCGGGTCTTGGACTCCATGAGCTTCCAGAGCTGATTGGTCTGCAGGCTGACGTCCTCGTCGCTCTCGTAGGTGTCGAAGACCAGGCTCAGCTTCAGTGTCTGGGGCCCGGCCTTCTCGAACTCGAAGCTCGGGACGTCCGAGCGGTTCTGCCGCTCCTCTTTGTATGAGTTCTGCTTGGTCACGGTGTACTCGAAGGGGTTGAACATACAGCCCACCGAGACGCCGCCGCCCTTCTCCTCCCCGGACTCGTCGACCTCGTAGATGCGGGCAGCCTGCAGGCTACTGCGTGTTTCGGGCATCAGGACCTCCTCTGCGAGCGCTCACGCTCCATCGCCAGACGGTGCTTGACCTCGTCGTAGACCCTGCGGGCAAGCTCGTCGAGATCGACGGTGGGTGACGCCTCTTCTGGATTCTGTGGCTCCGCTCCGAGGTTCGCCGGCGGCTCAGCCGCCGATTCGGTCGCGTCCGCCGCAGGCGTTTCCTCCGGCGCCGGGAGGGACTCCTCCTCCGCCGGTGGCTCGGCCACGATCCGTTGGATGACCGCGGGCCCGCGTGCTGGGGCCGTCGGCACCGTGGCCTGGCGGGGCGCCGGGGGCATCTGCGGTTGGGCCTCAGATACTGTCCGGACACCGGGTGTCTGCCCACGCGCCTCTGCGTTCTGTGGCACCGGTTCCCCAATCAGGCTCCAGAGATCCGCGGGCAGAGGACCGATGGGCGTCTCGATGAACGGGATCTCCGCTCCAGGCCGCAGCTCAGCGCCCTCGCTCCGGGCTTCCGTAGCTTCGGCGGCGGGCGGTGCGGTGCGACGGACTTGGCGCTGGGCCGGACGCTCGGCGGGCGCAGGCCGAGGCCCGCGCGGTGCGAGGGTCTCGATGGTGGAGCGGGTGCGCCTGCCTGCCGCTATCTGTGCCAGCATTCTCCCCACGGGCTCGGGTGCCGCGACGGTAGTGACCGGTACACCGCCCGGCGCCTGTCGGCCTACCGACGGGCCTGTGTCCTCGTGGGCGACGACGGGCTCGGCAGCGGTTGGCCCCCGGACCTCACGCTCGACCATAGGCGCAGTGGAACTCCGACGCGGCCTCGGCGACAGCCCCTGCGGCGTGCGCTCGACGCCCCAGGCCTGCTGTAAGGGGAGCGGCTGCGTGGGCATTTCACCGGGTGCGGACGCTGCTTCAGGGACCGTCTCTTCGCGACCCGGCACTGTCTCTGGCGCAGGGGCTTCGTCCGGACGCAGGGCCTCCACACTCATCGGCTCGAAGGCCCCGGCAGGCTCCGGTAGGCGCCGGTCAACGAGAGCGGCTTGCCGCACCACCGGCGAAGGTGCTCTCCGCTCGTCCGGCGCCGTCAGCCCGGACTGGGTGGCCCTGCCGCTGGAATCGTCTCCCACCGGTTGCCGCGCCTGCTCCGGCGCGGTCACGTCCGAACGAGCTGCCGTGTCAACGCGCACAGGCGCTATAGGCGCGCGCTGAACCGTTGGCATGTTGCCTGCGTCTTCGACCCGGCTGTCCTCCCGTTCGGTGATGTTGGCCGGACGGGGGGAGTCCGGTGCTTGTAACCTCGATCGCTCGCGGCCCGCCCCCTCCGTGGGACCATCCTGCATCTCGGCTGCGCGCGTCTGTGGGACACGTGAGATCGTGGCCTTAGCCGTACCCTCTGCCAAGTTTCCCGATCCGCGGCCTATCGCCTCCCGGGGCGGGCCTGCGAGGGGCTGAGAGGATGCCTCGGCCTCCAGGTTCGTCCCGGCTTCCGAGCCGCCTGTCGGCTGCGCCTCTTTCCCCTGGTGCCGCTGGAAGATCGTCTGGAGCCGATGCCATACGGTGTCCGTGATCGGCGCGTCAAACCCGGTTGCCGCGTCTCCCGGTCCCTCGGCAGCCGCAACTGCGGCCTGCACTGCCGCGCGGCGCACCACGGTAGGCTGGGCAGGGCGTGGGGTGGGAGCACGTTCCGGCATCTCGGGTGACACGCCCGCGGCAGGGACGTCTCGCAGCGGTGGTCCGGGCAGCGTTGGGGAGACCGTCGGTCTGGTTTCGGCCGGCGGTGCGCCGGCGGCCGGCGTTGGCTCGCCGACGATCCACGCCGATGGGCTGACAGGCTCACCGTCCCTCACCAGTACCGCGACCACCGTCTCCGTTGGCCTGCGCGGGACCTCGACTGGCGTCGAGGCCGCCCTGAAGAGTGTGGCGACCGACCGGTGGCGCATCACGCGGCGCACCAGTAGATCGCTCAATCCCAGCGTTGGTCTGAATGCCATCAGACGTCTATCTCCCCTTACCACGCATAGCAGCCACTATCTAGGCCAACGGACGCTCGTGCTACTGTTTGGCTGTCGCCTATTCATACGACACTGTGACTTCGCCGCAGGCCATCTCCAGTGTCTCTATCGCGACGCTGTTGGCGTCGGATTGGAGCTGCGGACCCTTCCAGCTCGTGGGGAAGGCATCATTGACGTGCCAGATCATCACGGGCTCTTTCTCCTCGTTCAGGAGCGTGATCGTGAGCGTCTTCCGCGTCGGCGGGCCTTGCATGCACGCCATATACCAGTCCACCAGCGCACTCCTGCCGACCCCATGCTTCAGGCTCAACTTGGCCGCTTTGCGCTGGCCCGGCAGTTGGTGTACGTAGGTATTGAGCCCCCCTCCTTCACGGACTCGACGTCCCACTCAACCACCGGTAGGACCGTCTCCGTGAACGCAGCCTGGGGCTCGCCATCCACTGCGACGATGAAGCGAAATGACGGTATTGGCAAAGCCTCTATCCTCTCGATCGTTCCCGTTCGCCGGCGATGTCCTGCTTCAGCATCGCGTAGACGCGATCTGCCACTTGGCGGACCAACTCGTCAGTCATAGGCACCCGCGACGCTCCAGGCGTAACGGCGCGCTGCGGCGAGGGCCGATCGCTGACCGGTGGCGCACCAGCACGTGCCTCCTGCCGGTCTTCCACATCCTCCTCTGCCATCCTTGCCCCCTATCTCTGCGTCACCAGCTCGCCCTGCGTTCCATCGCCCTCGTCCACTCGCGCAGGTGCCACCCTGAACTGGAGCTCCGAACTGCAGTGCGGACAGACCGTTCGCACGACCATGCCGTCGTAGCTGTTCAGCCGTAGGTAGACGTCCTCCAGGTAGGCAAGGTCGGCAGCTAAGAGCTGTTCCACGATCGCGGGCGTCACGTGCGGCAGCGTTCCGAGCTGCGTAATCACCCGGCTGAGCAAGATGATGGGTAGATAGGCCTCGTTTGCCTGCACCCGCGGATGGGCCACGGACTCGATCTCATCCAAGGCCGTGGCCATCCGCATCCGCCCAACGCGGTGGGTCTGCCCGTCACCGTTGCTGTAGCCATAAGGCAGGGTGAACTCGAAGTCCATAGGTTCAGATCTCGACGCGGCTTATGTACTCGTGCGCGATGGTGAGTTCCTCTACCCCGATCTCGTTGCTATCGGACTTGGGCTGCGGCCCGGTCACCTTAACCGGCCAGGCGCGTCTGAATTCCCAGCGGGCCACGGGGTTCAGCTCCTCGTCGAACATCGTGATGGAGCCGTCGTGCCGGGCTTCCTCGACCCTCCCATCCTCCACCATCTTGCGCCAGTCCCAGATGTCCATGCTGCTGGTGATCCCGCGTTTCAGCGTGATGTTCTCCCACTTGAGCCGTCCCGGTATTTTCATGACCACTTCCTGGCCCTGGTCGGTGACGACTTTGTGCTCGATCACCTCGTGCTCGGATCCAAGTCCGCTGCACTCCGTGAAGTAGCCCTTCACGACTTCCTGAACTTCAACGGCAAAGTGAAACCCTACAAGGGGATCCTCGCGGTCAGGCATTGCATTCTCCTTTCATTCCTCTCATTCCTCAGGCTTCGGCGTTGGCGCCGGCCCATTGGCTGATGCGGAAGATCACGAACTCGGCCGGCTTCACGGGAGCCATACCAACCTCGATGATCAGTTGGCCCAGGTCCCGGATTTCCGGTGGGTTGAGTTCGTCATCGCACTTGACGTAGAAGGCTTCGTCCGGCGTGCTTCCGAAAAGCGCTCCGCTGAGCCATACGGTGCGGAGGAACGAGATGACGTCCCGGCGCACGCGTGCCCAAAGCATCCGGTCGTTCGGCTCGAAGACGACCCACTGCAGCCCGACGTCGATCGATGCCTCGGCCATGATGAAGAGCCGCCTGACGTTGATATAACGCCAGGAACCGTCGCTGCTCAGCGTACGACCGCCCCACACGCGGATGCCGCGGCCGGGGAAGGTTCGGATGCAGTTCACGCCGATCGGGTTGAGGCTATCCTGTTCGCCCTTGCTGAGACGGAGCTCCAGGTCGATAGCCCCGCGGACGACTTCGTTCGCAGGCGCCTTGTGCACGCCGCGATCGGCGTCGGTGCGGTTGTAGATTCCTGCCATATGCCCGCTTGGTGGAAGGAGCTTGCTGGTGCTCCCGCCGCCGCTCAAGTCGGCGGCACGAATCCAGGGATAGTAGAGCGCCGCGTACGAGGTGTCGAAATTGACGTATTCCCGCCATTCCTGAGCCTGCTGGGCGTTGAGGCCCGGCGGCGTGTCGAGAATGGCAAAACGGTACTTGAGCGCCTCGCAGTGGGCGATCATCGCCGTCTGCACCATCTTCACCCGCTCCCTGGCCGCGGCTGATCCATCGTACCCGGCCATCACGTCGGGCGCCACCAGGATGCGGACCTCATCGACGGCTTCGAGCCCCGCGATCCCCGTGCGTTCGGCGGCATCGCCGGCGAAGTCGTCGACGGTCAGCGGCGGGATGCCGCCCCCCGTCAGCTCATACGTGCCCTCGGCGGGTGTGGCGGTGGCGGTGCCCACGTCGGTGACCTCGACGGTAGAGAAGGTGGCATCGCCGACGAAGTTCGCCTCGCCCTTCTTCATCGTGAGACCGGCCTTCGTCTCATCGCCCACGGTCACGGAGAAGGTATCCTCCTCGCCGGCCTTGATGGTCACGCTGAGATTGGACGGCCCCGTCGTCTTTGCGACGACCCTGAAAGCGTTGGCGCGTCCCTTCGCCGGCACGGTCACTGCTGCCGATTCGGCTTCGGCCCCGCCCTCCCTGAGCGCGCGGACGCTGACGACGTAGCAACTGCCGCCACCGTTGGTGAAGTAACCATAGACGGCGTCAGGCAGATAGGCCCCGGCGATGAAATCGCCGAAGATACTGACATACTGCGTCCAACTCGTCACAAGCGTGGGTTGGTTGAGCACCGACTGAATTGGCACGCGCTCGCCCGTGGCGGGATCCACCTGCTTCCTACTGGCTTCTGCCGTGATGCCCACAAAAGCCGTCATCGACGTGCCGGCGGCTTCAATGGGCTTTGTACCCCGATCGACCTCTTCGATATACACACCGGGAGATTTGTACTCAGGCATCGCTGTGACACTCCTTTCTTGGTGTAACCCTCATGCTCCTAGGTTTCCCTGCTCAGACCTCAATGTCGTAGTCTCCATCTTCGGCCGGAATTTCGATCTCTTTCTTTTGTGGTTTCTCCTCTGTGCCCCACGCAACCAACGTGTAGCGTCCGGGGGGCACACTTCCCAGGGCGAACCGTCCACGGTCATCGGTTGTTGCCATGAAGCCGGTCCCCTTGATGGCCACCTCTACACCGGATCGCGGGGTCTTGTCCGTGCCGTTGCGCACGACGCCGGCGATGAGTACCAGGTCGGTGCGTCTCGCATCGGGCACGAGCCCGATCTCGTAGGGCAGGTACTGCGCCTGACCCAGGCGCAAAACCCGCGTGCGCACCAGCGGACCCGTGATGACCTCCCAGGGATCCAGTGCCAGCGTGATGACGTAGGGGACGCTGGGACGTATCTCGTTGTCAAGGACGTTCCACAGATCCGACGGATCGGTCAGCACGTCGTGCTGGGCCAGTTTGGCCTGGATGTCGAAGGGCGGATTCTGCAGCGCGCCGATCAGCCGGTCGGCGGGAAGGATGGGGAACCGGAAGAGGGTCAGCATCGTGCGCGTCAGCAGCCGGTGTTCGTCCTCCGGATCGGCGGCCCAGGTCGACAGCATATACGAGCAGTCGACCCGCATCGGCGAACGCTTGAGCTTTGCGAGCTCCTGCTGGCCTCCGTTGTTCAGCCGCTCCCACTGGTGCTGCCGGAGAACGTTGTTCTCACGGACGTCGTAAAGAAAGACGTTGACCGTCGGCTTCGATAGGCGCGAGCTCCACTCGCGCGCGGGTTGGTCGAAGCTGATATCGATCTCGCCGTTCTTGACCGGAAGCTCGGCGATCAAGAGCTGCCGTAGGGTCTCGTCCAAGTCTGCTATCATCAGGTCCTATCCAATTCCTAGCGCTCCATCGACAAGCCCATTGACTGCGAGAGCACACTGCGCATCCCCTGTACCGTCGTGCGCATCTCCTGCAGCTCCTCCATCGTCTGTTGTATCACCGGATTCGCAGCGCCCTGCCCACCATAGGCGCTGCCGGGCGTTCTCTGCGAGGTGATGAAGTAGATGCGCTGGGGAGAGGCGCGGTAGACGATCCCGCCCGTCCGCCCAAAGTTACCCAACTGGAAGTCCTGGTAAGGTTGATTATAGGTTACGCCGCCCTCGCGCGACCCCGTTTCCGCGTTACGCGTGCCCTCCACCGCGCCACGTGCTTCGGTCGCGTGGCCCGCCGCTTCCATCTCGGTCCGCCCCATCCCCATCGCGGTGTCGATCTGCACGACGAGGATGTCCACGTCGCCTAACAGGCCGGCTATGACCGTGTACCCCTGCCCGCCTCCCGGCCCTCCCGGGCGATCCGCGGCCGCGCCAAGGTTGGTCAGGGTGGTGCGCAGCGAATCGCGTGCCTGCTGGTATTCCCTGAGGCGCTCCTCAAGCGTCTGCATCGCGCTAAACAGCGCTGTCTGCGCCTGGCGCACCCCCGAGACGTTCGCGGTGATGGCTGCTTGCCGCGACTGTGCGTTCGCCTGGCTGATCTGCGCCTCAATCTGGTTGGTCTGCTCCCGGTACCACTCCTGGCTGATCGCGGTGGCAATCGTGTCAGGGCTGAGCGCGCCCAACGCTTGGCTGCCCAAGTTGGTCGCTGCTTCGCCGACGGCGCTGGTTGCGGCCTCTGTCGCCGCAGTGCCGAGTCCCGCCGCGCCGCCGAGGGCCGACAATACCTGCAGCCCCGTCGACAGGCGGCTCTGCATCGTGGAGACCTTGGCCTTGATCGCGCGCTGTTGCGCCGCCAAGTCTGGGTCCTCCTCCCTCGGGATGATGCCCGCGTTGAGGGTGCTCAATGCAGAGTTCAGGCCGTGCACGGATTGGCTCGCCTCACGCTGCGCACGGGTGAAGTTGTTCCCCGCCGACATCAATCTGTCGTGGGCCGCCTGAGCTTGGGCGCGGATGACGGTGGCGTCTCCCCGCATGCCTGCGGCCGACTCTGCCGCACTCCCCGCACCGGTAGCTGCCCCGACGACCTCCTCGGCACGGAAAGACGCACTCTCGTTGGGAGTTACGACGCCCATCGCCTGCAAATGGATCATCCGCCCCGAGACGCGGCCGAAGTCCAGCCGGAGCTGCTGGACCTGCTCCTGGAAAGTGCCGAGCGTCCTCCCTTGTTCCCCCACCGTCACAAGGTAGTCGGAGAGCTTCGCGATGGCCTCCTCGTTGGCGGAAATCTGGTCGCCGGAAATCGTGCCCTGGCGTCCACCCTCCTGCATATTCGGGCGATAGCCCTCGATCGTCGTCATCATACGCCGCGCACTGCTCGCGTCCTGGACGTTGTTGATTTGCATCACGGGCGGCGGTGCTGTCTGCAACTGCTCGCGCTGTTCCTGCTCCCCGGCGCCGGCCATCTCGTCCAGGTCCTCGGCGACATCGCGCTGGACGCTGGTGCGGCCAACGCCTGGTGTCCGGTCAGGAATACCCGCCATCGTTCCCATCGCCGCGGCAATCTCTGCCGCGTGTTCCTGGGAATTCCCAGCCGGCCCTACGGTCAGTTGGCTGCTCGGAACCGCGGACCGCTGCTGCACCACGTGGGCCAGCTCGTGCCCGAGAAGGTGATCGTCAGAGGCATCGGCATCGTGGCTGAGGAAGATGTCGCTCCCGAGCGTGAACGCACGGGCGCTGACGCGACGGCTGAGCTCGTCGGCCTCCGGGTCGTCGTGAAGCCGCACATCGCCTAACGGCGATCCAAAGGCGGCCTCCCACCTGTCCTGTTGCGCGCCGTCCAGGGGGCGACCGCTGCCCAGGTTGCTGTAGATCTGGCCTGCCAGCCGGTTGCTGATAGCTCCTCCGGCCAATCCCACCTCGGCCTCGGGCCACACCCCGTCCTCGCCGGCAAGCGCGCGGGCGATGTGCTGTACGTGGGCGTTGCCGACCTGATGCTGTAGCTGACGCAGGGGAACGCCGGCGACGCCGTCCCCGAACCCCTGTGGGCCCTCTTGGGATGCCTGTCGGGTGCCGGTCGACGTCGCGTCGCGTTTCTCGTCTGTGTGTTCCTTGTCAGCCATGTATCGGATCTCCTCTGATTCGAGACTCTTGGGGTTTTCCTCTCGAGAGGTGCGGACTCGACGAGAAACCCCAAAGGTCTTTCCCGACTATGGTTCCTCTCGATCGACGGCCAGATCCTCCTCGCGCACCAGGCGCCCCATCTTCTGCAGTTCGCGCCGGGTACCGTGGAGCAGATGCCCCATTGTGACCGCCCCACCGTCTGCGGCAGCGAGGTACGCCGCGCTGACGATGACGTTGCGGATATTGCCCCCCGCCAGCCGGAACCGTTCCGCAAGAAAGCCGAAATCGATCTCCTGGCTTCGCGGTACGTTCGGAGGGAAGAGCGTGGTCCAGATTCGCAAGCGATCCTCCGCTTCCGGGAAGGGGAAGGTGACGGCAAACTGCAGCCGCCGGGTGAAGGCCTCGTCCAGGTTGCCCCGCAGGTTCGTGGCCAGGATCGTCACGCCGTCGTAAGCCTCCATGCGTTGCAGGAGATAGCTGATCTCAATATTGGCGTAGCGATCGTGGGAATCGCGCACCTCAGAGCGCTTGCCGAAGAGGGCGTCTGCCTCGTCAAAGAAAAGGATCGCGTTGCTCTGCTCTGCCTCTTGGAAGATACGCTCGATGTTCTTTTCCGTCTCACCGATGTACTTGCTGACAATCGTCGACAGATCGATGCGATAGAGATCCAGCCCCAGCCCGCCCGCTATGATCTCCGCGGCCATGGTCTTGCCTGTGCCCGGCGGCCCCGAGAAGAGGACCGTTACGCCGCGGCTCGACGCCAGCTTGTCTCCAACGCCCCACACGTCGAGCACTTGTGAGCGCCCGCGCACCGTATCGATGATCTCCTGCAGCAGCACCTTCTGATCCTCAGGCAGCACGATGTCGTCCCAACGATATCGTGGCGTGATCTTGTGGGCTAGAGTGGCGAGGTGTGCATTCGAGTGCGCACGCGCGGCGGCGAAGAGAGCTTCTCGCGACAGCGCCACGCCCCGGCGCACGGCCCGATCCCTTGCCGTCGCCACCGCGTCGCGGATCTGGCCACTGGTCAGCATAAACTGGCCTGCCAGCGCGTCGACCGCACGAGCATCACCCTCGACGCCATCGCCCTCAATACCGTCGGGCCCGATGAAGTGCTGCCACAGCCGCAGGCGTTGCTCGTACGGCGGGACAGGGAAGGCCACCTCGATCACGATCCGCTGCTCCGGAGTTCCGCCACCGGTGGGGGAGGACGCCGCTGCCCTGCCGCCCTTAGGTTGCCAGAGCGCCTTTCCGGCGACGATGGCTGGGCCGGGGAAGGCGTAGAGCTCACGCAGCAGCACCGGAGGTGTGTTGCCCTCCACGAGACACGCGTCCCAGCCGGCCAACATCGGGAGGGCCTCCATCAGCCGGGCATCCCGCAGCGCCAGGCGGATCGCACGGCGGGCACCGATCGGTCCGCGCATATCGGAGCCATAGCCATCGCGGCCAAGAATGCCCGCAACGTCGAGCACCAGCAACGGGCGATGGGTCGCCGCAGCCAGCAGGCGCGCCGCCGCGTGCTGACCGTCGTGATCCTGCCCGTGAAAGAGGTAGAGTGGGGC
Organism: uncultured Chloroflexia bacterium; assembly: GCA_963775195.1. Lineage (GTDB taxonomy): Bacteria > Chloroflexota > Anaerolineae > B4-G1 > SLSP01 > PWVB01. The sequence goes on along the minus strand of CAVZIC010000005.1, from coordinate 48,886 downwards.
GGCAACGCCGGTCACGAGCTCTCGCGCGATGGCAGCGTCGACGAGCGGATCTAGCCCGCTCGCGGGGTCGGGATCGAGAGTGATGTATCCTGCAAGGTCCGGGTGGGGCCGGTAACCACCCAGCAGCCACGCCAACAGACCGTCATCTACGGTCAAGACACGGGCCAGGAGCGGCACGGGACCGGCCTCCGCGGGTTGTCTGAGCTCAAGGAGATGGTTCCGAAAGAGCGGGGCATCGTCCTCAAAGTGGGCCAGCATGGCGAGCCGGCCGATTCCGCCTTCTGTCAACAGGTCCAGCGCCATGTTCACCGTCGGTCGCTTCTTTGTGACGTCGTCCTGCAAGTAGCTGTAGATGCGCTCGTAGCGCAGATCAATCGAGGGTGCCAGGCAGGTGAGCAGGACATCCAGCTCGAATTGGCTCAGGCCGAAAGCGGTGCGAAGGCGTTCCAGGGCCGGCGTGTAGCCTTGCTCGGTCGCCCCGTCGAGAATGGCCTCCGCTTGGCGCTCGACCAGAGCGCTCTGCCGCTCCAGTGATGCCTCGATCTCTTCCGGCAGCGAGACCGTCTGCCCCCAGTTCGTGCTGAGAGGGCGAGCCAGCAGGGCTTCGGCCTCCTCGTCGGATACGTACAGGCCACGGAAGGCGTCGTTGGGATCCTGGCCGGCCAACCTCCATCTCGCAACGGCCCGCTGCAGACGTGTGCGCACCCTCTGCAGCTCGACTTGCAGATAGGCGCTGTCCACATCGACCGGCGTAGATATCTGCTCTTGCACCCTTGCCCCCTTCGGGAATGGTGGCTCGCAGTATTAAACACAATACATTCCGTCGAAACGCTGTTACCAGTATAGACGATTTCGTGAATAAATGCAACATCCTTCGTGTTTATTTGGTCCGCAAGGTTTGGGTGGGATATGGTAGAATCCACCTGCGATGGCGAGATACGAGGCGTACTTCAGCGAGAACTGGTCGCTCCTGCAGCAGGCAGAGCTCTACCGGCCCGGCCCCAACCCGACGTTTCGGAATCCTGGGTTCGAGACGGCGTCCTTTCGGGCGCTGATCGTGCGGCTCTCTCCCTTTCGGGATGTCAGCCGCTCGACCCCCCACCTTTTTCTGTATCAGGCGGTCAGGCGGGCGATTCCCGATGCTTACATTGACATGGCGTTCTTCCCACCGGAATATGACCGTGCGCGTCTGTCCGGTGCCGGAATCCCCTTCCTTGTGGGCGCCGAGTCCTGGCGCGACATCCTCGACTTCGACATCGTCCTGGTCAGCAATGCGTATACGCTTGAACTGATCAACCTGCCCTATCTGCTCCACAACTCGGGCGTCCCGACGCCGGCGAGCCGGCGTGACGAGCGATGGCCCCCCCTGATCCTGGGCGGCTCCAACGCGTTGGCCTCCCAGGCACTGCTCACACCTGAGGGTGACAGTGTCGTGGATGCGCTCTTCTTTGGGGAAGGGGAGCGTGAGGTCGAGGTGCTGGTGAAGGAGCTTCGTGCGCACCGTGACCTGGGCAAGCGTGATAGGCTGCTGGCGGCAGCGGGCGGCGTGACGGGGCTCTGGGTGGCCAACGGGCCCCCTGATCAGGTCGTGAACAAGGCGGTCTGCCGGGTGCCTTCTTCCGAAGACCTCATCGTCGACTATCCCTCGCTCAACGGGGCGGAGGCGTCCACCGCCAGGCTGCAGATTAGCTTTGGGTGCCCTGCCTTCTGCTCGTTCTGCTTCGAGGGCTACGATCGGAAGCCTTATCGCGAAGTCTCACAGGCCGACGTGCTCCACGCAGCGGACCGGCTGAAGGCGACCCAGGGGGTCGAGGCTATCGACGTCTTCAGCTTCAACTTCAATACCCACGAGGAGATCCTTTCCCTGCTCCTTGAGCTGAACCGGCGCTTCGACCGGGTCAACGTACAGAGCCAGCGCGTGGATCTTCTGGCGGTCATGCCAAGCCTTCTGGCTGCCGAGGTAGCAGCCGACAAGCGTAGCTACACGCTGGGCATCGAGGGTATCAGCCACCGGATGCGGACGTTCCTCCATAAGAGTCTTGCCGACGCTGAGATCGAGGCCGTCCTCGTCCGGCTGATGCAGGAAAAGATCCGCGAGATCAAGCTCTTCTACATCCTCACCGGCCACGAGAGCGAGCAGGATCTGGCCGAGTTCCACGAATTCGTGCTCGACTTGAAGGCGTGGCGGCAACGCTACAATCGTGGCCTACGCGTGATTTTCAGCTTCGGGCTACTGATTCGCATGCCGTTCACGCCGCTGCGCTACGACCGCCTCTTCCTCGACGAAGATGAATGGCGCGGAATCACGGGGCCGGTCAAGTCCTCGTGTGAGACGAACGGCTTCGAATTCAGGCTCGCTACGACCTGGGAAGAGTACGCAGCCTCGCAGGTCCTCGCTCTAGGTGGGACGTGGCTGTCCGACCCGGTGATCGACCTCGCTGCACAGGGATACTGCTACGATTCACAGCTGACTCCTGGTTACTGGGAGGCGCTCCAGGGATGGATGGTCGACCACGGCTATTGGGACGACGCATTCCTGGGTGAAAAGGGGCGAGACGCTGCCTTTCCCCTGGACTTCGTCCGCTCGGACGCAACGCCGGGCCTTCTCTACTCGCAGTTCCAGCAGGCGGTCGCCGGCAAGGATGAGGGGTATTGCCTCGGTGAGGTCGGCACGCCCGGCGACGTCGGCGAACCGGGCCGCTGCCTTGGATGCGGCGCGTGCACGACGTCCGGAGGAGCGCGCCGCGATCACACGGCACACGATGCGCCACCCTGGCCCGCGGTATCTCGTCGATCTTAAGGCCACGATGCAGGCGAAATGGCGTGCGCGCCCCATCTACGCGCGGATGTGGCTCCCGCCGATCGTGGCGACGGCCGATCCCGCGTGGGTGAATGCCCTGGTTATGCGTGCGCTCCTGAGCGCTTCGCCCGAGCTCGCGGATGACGTGCTCTCGATCCGCGAGAGCCTCTTCTCGGTCAAGGGTGCCGCGGCGCGCTACGTGGGGCTCTTCGGCGAGACTGTCGTCGCGATCAAGACGTGGGATCGTGACCCCGAGCATGGCGTAACCGCCTTCCTGTCGCAGCTCTCTGCGCCGGATACTATGCTGCCGGGAGGGGTGCGGTTCCTCGGGGTGCTCGATGGCTTCGAGCCGGGCATCTTCGAGCGGATGAGCCTCCGCCTCGAGTTGCCGGCGCAAGTCTTCCCCGATGCCGGGCAACAGCTCCGCCGCTATCTTCAGGAGCAGTACGTGCCCGTGAACCTGCGGGGACAGGACGGTGGGTACGTCTTCGACATCCCCGAAAAGGCACGCAAGAAGCGGGTGATCTTCGAGGGACGCTTCGCCGAGGCAGACGGAGCTTTTGAGGCAGAGCTGGTGGTCAGCCCCAAGTTCGACCTCGTGGCATACCTACGCTCTTTCCCGGATGCCGGCCGATATCGCGAGGCGCGGGCGGAGGTGACGGAGATCGTGGTGTGATCCGGTTCCAGTTGTCCATTTTCGGTTTTCAGTTGGCGGAGAGGCACTTCTGTGACTGAGTCACTACGGCGCCTGATCCCGGCGCGGGAGATGCGGATAGAGATGATCGTGGTCAACTCGCGCTTCATCGCGACCGCCGGGCCAGCCTTTACGGTGGAGGAAGCGCGTGCCCTTGTCGATCGCACGCGCGCCGAGTTTGCGGATGCCTCACACAACGTGCCGGCCTTTGTCATCGGTCACGGCAGCAGCGTCATCGCGCATTGCACAGATGACGGCGAGCCGTCGGGGACGGCGGGCCGGCCGGCTCTGGCGGTACTCCAAGGGAGCGGGATCGGCGACGCCGTCGTCGTGGTCACGCGCTACTTCGGTGGGACCAAGCTCGGGACAGGAGGCCTGGTTCGCGCCTACGGTGATGCCGTCCGCGAGGTGTTGCGCGTCCTGCCATTGGCCGAGAAGGTGCCCACACAGACACTGATGGTGGCCCTACCCTATAGCCTCTTCGAGCGGGCCAGGCTGCTCATCGCTGAGCTGCAAGGGCTGGTCCTGGATGAGGAGTTTGCCGGAGACGTCACGCTCACGATCCGGTTGGTGCGGGATCGAGTCGAGGAGTTCCAGGCGCGGCTGCGCGAGCTCAGCGCCGGCAGGATCGAGGCGCTGGTCGTCGAGTCCGACGATGAGACGATCATGCCCGTCGGTCTCGTTGGCGCCGACATTCTGTAGGCAGAAGAAGCGTCGGGCTGAATAGACACCAGCAGGACACAAGGTGGTCTGCCGGGCTGTTCTCGTGACCGGCGGGTGTACAATATCTTCGTTGACCCATATCCTCGCGCAGTGAGAGGGAGAACCCATGGCCCTGGTTGAGGTAACGGATCTTGTCAAGCGCTATGAGCCCAAGGGGCCCAATGCCGTGGATGGCATCTCGTTCGAGATCCACAAGGGTGAGATGTTCGGCCTCCTGGGGCCCAACGGGGCCGGGAAGACGACCACGATCTCGATGATCAGCACTTTGCTCGCGCCAACGTCCGGGACGGTGACTGTCGGCGGCCATGACGTTGTGAAGACGCCTATGGCTGTCCGCCGCGCGCTTGGCGTCGTGCCGCAGGATCTCGCGCTCTATTTCGAGCTGACCGCCGAGGAGAACCTCCGCTTCTGGGGCGAGATGCGTGGTCTCCACGGTGAGGACCTCCGCCGCGAGGTAGAGCAGAAGCTTGCCCTGACCGAGCTCACCGACCGGGCCAAGAGCCGCGTCAAGACCTTCTCAGGTGGCATGAAGCGGCGCCTCAATCTGGCTATCGGTCTCCTGGGCAGCCCGGACCTCGTCTTGCTCGATGAACCGACCGTCGCCATCGACCCTCAGAGCCGGCGCTACATCCTGGACTGGGTCAAGCAGATGGCCCGCGACGGGACGACGGTGCTTTATACCACCCACTACATGGAGGAGGCCCAGGAGTTGAGCGACAGGATCGGTATCATCGACCATGGCAAGCTCATCGCGTTGGGCACGTTGGAGGAACTCATCCAACTCGTGGGTGAAAACGAAACGCTGATCTTCCGTCTCGCTCAGGAAGCCGGGGGCGAGGCTCTCGCCGTCAGGGCCGGTGAGGCGCCCGATGTCGCACAGGCGACCTGCTCCGGCGACGAAGTCGTCGTCAACGCCAAGTCTGCCGAGAGCGTGCTGCCGTACGTGGTCGGGGCGGCGGCGAACCTCGGGATCAGCATTCGCACGATTGAGATCCGCGAGCCCAATCTGGAAACGGTCTTTCTGCACCTGACCGGCCGCGCATTACGAGACTGAGGGTCAAGGGATGCGACACCTGTGGGTGCTGGCATGGAAGGAAGTGAGGCTGGCGTTTCGCGATGTCGGAGCCATCGTGACGATGTTGGTCACGCCGCTCGTGCTGACCCTGGTGATCGGGGCCGCGTTCAGCGGGAGCGGCGATGTGCCGCTCTCCAACATCCCGGTGCTGCTTCTCAACCGCGATGAGGGCGTCTTCTCAGGGCAATTGGTCGACTTCTTCAACGTGGAGGGTGTGGACACCCTGATCTCGCTTGAGATGGCGAACGATGAGGTCGCCGCGCGCGCACGCGTGGAATCTGACGAAGTGGCGGCACTGGTGATCATTCCGTCGGACTTCAGCAGCCGCGTCCTGCCCCTGGCCCCGCTGGTACAGCAGCAGGTCGGGCTTGACCTCCTGTCGCTCCGCCCCGGTGACGAACTGACCCCGGCACAGACGGCGGGAATCGCCGACGCCTTCCGCCAGACGCAGCAGCAATCGAGTGCACCGACCGTCATCGAGATCTACGCGAGCCCGAACTGGCGTCTCAGCGCAAACGTGTTGAAGAGCGTGATCCAGCAGGGCATCGAGGCGCTCAACATGCAGGTCCAGGGCATCAATGTGGTCGTGGGTCGGCTCTTCAGCCGTCCATCGGCTTCGGGTGCGGAGGGGTTCGACGCAACCCAGATGCTGGGGGCGCAGTCGGACTTCCAGACCGGCGCGGGCGCAGCTAGCACGCTCCCGATCGACGTTGAGATCGTATCGAGCAGTGGAACATCCTTCAGCTGGATCAGCTACTCGGCGGCCAGTATGTCGGTTCTCTTTCTGATGTTCGCCGTGACGTCGGGCGGGCGCACCCTGTTGGCTGAGCGCGCAGCCGGCACGCTTCCGCGGCTCCTCGTCGCTCCCATTCCCGCGCTCACGGTGCTGCTGGGAAAGATGGCGGGTGTTGGGTTGACTGGTCTCCTGCAGATGGTCGTCCTCTGGGGCGCAACGAGTCTGATCGGTGCCTACTGGGGTCCGCCGACCGCGGCGCTGGCCTCTATTCTGATCCTCGTCATAGCTGCTTCAGGGGTTGGGGCCATGATCTCGGCCTGGTCCAGGACACAGGGACAGGCGGGTGCCATAGGAACCGCTGTGACTCTCGTCGGATCGGCCATGTCCGGCACCTTTTTCCCGAGATCCGGCCTGCCGGGGTGGGTTCAGACAGTGAGCCTGGTGACCCCCAACGCCTGGGGCATTGAGATCTTCTCGCGACTCCAGGGGGGCCAGGGGTTGGCCGACGTGCTGCCGCTGTTGGGCGGCGTGGTTGCCATCGCGGTCGTCTACTACGGGGTGGCACTCGTTGGGTTCCGACGGCAGTTTGAGTGATGACACTCTTGACCTCCTGGGTTGCGCACGCCGTCTGCGGCGCGCAACCCGGAAGGTTCCGGCATTGACGAAGGTAGGAGAATGAATGTTGCGTAAGTTGTTCGCAATGGTTCGTACCGAGTTCCTCAACGAGTTCAGCAGCCCTATCTCGCTGGTCTTCTTTTTGCTGCTGCCACTGCTCTTCACCGCCGCGGTGGGTAGCGGACTCCGGGGGATGTATGCGAGCGACGCGCCGCCCGAGGAGGTTCGCATCCCGATCAACGTCGTCCTGCGGGATCAGGGCCCGCTCGTCGACACGCTGCTTGAAGTCATGACCGCGGCCAATCTGGAACCGCAGCACGTCGAAGAGCTTCCGGAGGACCAGTTTGGTCTGGAGGTGCCTGCGGACTTTTCGACGTTATTGCTGAACGACGGCACGGCATCGCTGGTGCTTCACACCCTTTCCAGCAGCAGCGCCAGTCCGGCAGTCGAACAGGCCGTGATGGCGGCGCGCGGACGTGTGGGCGGGGCGGCGCTCGTCGCCCGCGCCGGCCTGGCACAGGCGCGTGAAGCGGGGATCGTGACGACGCCCGGGGAGGAGCAAGCCTTCTTTGGCGACGTCCTCCGGGAGACGCTCGCAGCCACGGAGCAGCCACCGGCCGTCCCGGAGGTGCGCTGGCCAGAGGGCGTGGCGGTGACCGAGACACGGGCCATGGCCACGAGCGTGGAGCAAGCTTCAGCGGGCCAGATCGTCACGTGGGTCCAGATCACACTGCTCGGGGCGGCAGAAGTTCTGGTCAGCGAGCGCCTCGGCGGCACGCTGCGTCGCCTTTTGGTGATGCCTGTCGACCGCACCGCCGTTCTCGGCGGCAAGCTCCTTGCTCGCCTGGTCCTGGGCCTGGTGCAGATGTCTTTACTGCTCGTCGTCGGCGGGCTGTTGTTCGGCGTAGGGTGGGGCCGGCACCCGCTGGGCGTGGCCATCGTCTCTGTCGCCTTTGCCCTGGCCACCGTTAGCCTGGGCATCTTGCTCTCGACTCTTGTGCAAACCCAAGGGCAGGCGAGCAGTGTCGTCATAGGGTTGTCAATGGCGCTGGCTGCACTGGGTGGCGCCTGGTTTCCCCTTGAGGTCACACCGCAACTTTACCGCCAGGTGGTGCAGATCCTCCCATCCACCTGGGCGATGCGCGCGTACACCGATCTACTCGCGCGGAACGCCTCCGTTGTCCAGATATTGCCCCACACCGGCATTCTCCTCGGCTTTGCAGCTCTCTTCACCTGCCTCGGGACGCTGCGCTTTCGCCGCTACCAGCAACTCTGATCGGCGATCCCTCCCTACGTCGCCCTTCCCCACCTGTGGTTGTCACCAACTATATACCACCTCTGGCCCAACCAAATCCGGCGGTTCGTCTCCCGATCCTGCACTATCATCAATTGCAGTTGTTATTGAGATTCCGTCTGTTGCTTGGCAGACGCGCGATCTCGCGATAGGAAGTCTCTAGCCAAAGTCGGAGGAGATCGCGCCCCCTATCGAAACGACCGAGCCGCGGAGAGTAGAACTACCCGTACGACCGAGCATGAGAGCCAAGTGTGGTGAAGGCGTAACCCCTCATTGACCGGCTGGAGGATAGCGTGTCAGCAAATGCATTTGTAGCTCTCGGTACTTCCGCGGAGCGGCGGAGCCGTCTACCGGGTCCACATCCCGCACATGATGGGGTGCAGGCGCCGGATCCTGACTGTAAGTCTCCGGAGCGCGGGGAATCCTACGCACGACGTTCGGATATGGCGGGCTTCGGATCGGCGGAGCAAGCCCAAGGGCTTCTCGCATCCATCCTGGAGTCGTCTGCCGAGGCCATGATCGCCACTGACCTTGACGCGTGCATCCGGAACTGGAACCCGAGCGCAAGCCGGCTATTCGGCTATGGCGCGGAGGAGTTGGTCGGTCGCTCGATCACGCTGTTGTTCCCTACCTACCTTGCCGAGCGTTTCCAGAATGCGTTCAACGAGGCTGCCTCGGGGAGTCACGTGGCGCGACAAGTGATGACCGGCCTCACGAACACCGGGGATGAGATCGATCTCTCCTTGTCAATCTCGCCCATCCGCGATGCCGCCGGCCATGTCCGGGGCCTGGTTCTGATTGCTGACGAGGTCACTTCCGCGAGTCATTTCCCGTGGGCTCCATATCCTCCCGAGGGTGATACGGAACGCCGCATCCGCGAGCGGAACAGTGACCTGACGGTCGTGAACGCGCAGCTCTTGGCCCTGGCAGAGGCTGAGCATGAAGAGCGTCGGGTAGCCGAAGCATTGGTCGATGCCAGCCGCGCGATGTCGGCGACTCTGACTTCACAACCGGTGCTCGAGCGGCTTCTGGACTACCTGGCTCGCTTGTGCCCGTACGACAGTGCCGAGATCCTCCTCTGGGAGAGCCCGACACGATTGGTAGTCTCGGCGCTTCGCGGGCATGGCGACCCGGCCGAGATCCATCGACTCTTGACCACGACGGTGGACGTCGATTCACTTTCTGTCGTTGGCCAGGTGCTCGCCACCCCGGGAAAAGGGATACTGATTCCTGATACCCGACTCTATCTCCATTGGCGTCACCCGTTGGGTGCGGACCACGTGCTGACCTGGCTGGGCGTGCCACTCGTCGCGGGCGAGAAGATCATCGGGCTGTGCGCGCTGGGTAGCACCGCTGCTGGGAGCTTCACGTCCCAGCATCTCCGGCTTGCGGAGGCATTGGCCGGCCAGGCCGCGATCGCTTTACAGAATGCGTGGCTCTTCGACCAGGTACGTGCGGGGCGGGAGCGGTTGCGGTCCCTCACCCGTCGACTCGTGGAGATCCAGGAGACCGAGCGACGCTATGTTGCCCGAGAGCTCCACGACGAGGCGGGGCAGGCGCTGGCTGCACTGATGGTCGGTCTACGTCTGCTCGAACGCGAAGTGAACCGTCCCGAGGCCGTGATCGCCGGCATAGCTGACCTGAGAAAGATCGCCGATGGTGTTCTGGAGGAGCTACATCGTCTTTCGGTGAACCTCCGGCCGGCCAGTCTCGATCATCTCGGACTGGTGGTCGCTCTACAGCAGCACCTGGAGGCGGTGAGCGACAGGCATGGATTGCTGATTCAGTTCGAGGTGGTCGGATTTGAGAATCGCCTCGCGCCGGATGTTGAAGCGTCATTGTACCGCATCGGGCAGGAAGCTCTGACCAACGTTGTCCGCCACGCGCGAGCGACCCGTGTAGACGTGCGCCTGGAGCAGGGGCAGGATGCGCTGCGCATGGTCGTCGAGGACAACGGCATAGGGTTCGATCCTGGCATATTGGACAATCACGATCGGCTGGGCGTCTTTGGCATGCGCGAACGTGCAGAGATGCTGGGCGGCACGCTTGCGGTGAACAGCAGCGCCGGTTCCGGGACGGTTATTGTAGTGGAGGTGCCCTATGACAGCACGGATTCTCATCGCTGATGATCACCCGGTGCTTCGAGCAGGGCTGCGTGCGCTGCTCGGTGGCGAGCCCGACTATAAGGTCGTGGGCGAAGCGGCCGATTCCGATGAGGCGGTTCGGATGGCCGGGGCCCTGCAGCCGGACGTTGTGATCATGGACATTGGGATGCCCGGATGCGGCGGAATCGCCGCCACGGAGCGCCTGGTCGGCCTCCACCCTCATATCCGCGTCTTGGTGCTCACGGCGTCCGAAGAGACCGCGATGATGCATGCCGCCCTGCGGGCGGGTGCCATGGGTTTTGTCGCGAAGCGTGTCGTAGAATCGGAGTTGGTGAATGCGATTCACGCGGTCACACATGGCGACATCTACGTCCACTCGAGCATGACCCGCGAGTCCAAAAGAAGTACCGGCTCGTTTGGCGCCGGCGCGACGGATCGACAGAAGCGGTATGCCTCCGAATGGGCTTGTGTTGAGCCTCTGACGCCGAGGGAGACAGAAGTTCTGCGGTACATCGGCCTCGGCTACACGAATCCGGAGATCGCGACCGAACTCCAGATTAGTGTGCGCACGGTGGAGACCCATCGCGAGAATCTGATCGCCAAGCTGAACATGCACACCCGTGTCGAACTGGTCCGGTATGCGCTGGACCAAGGTCTCCTCGAAGCAGGTGTGACCGGCTGAACTCCCGGAACTCCACTGACCACTGACAAGGTAGATCCAAATGTGATACCGCCCCGGCGATGGGCTCGGGAGCGTGTCGCGTGTCCCCCACGGGGAGGTGCCTATGATGTGATGCCGGACGATGCGGATTCTGATTGGCGGATGGTACTGGTATGGTCGTGTCTTGAGGCGCCCCGGTTAGGAGTTCTGAGCTTTCGGCGTCTCAACACGAGAGGGCGGGATCTACGATATTGTGGAGCAGCAACACGTTGTCGTATCCCTGAGGTCTCTATGTGACGGATACTTGCAGAGACAAGAGGTACAATAGTGAGCAAGCTACGACTCAGCCTGATTGTGTCAGTGATCGTCTTGAGCATCTGCCTGCTTGGTTATCAGCAGATCGCCCTGGCTGAACAACCCAGCGACTCGCCTGACGACATAGTCGCCCTGGGAAGGGCGATCTTCTTCGACTCGAACTTGTCCACGCCGCAGGGGCAGTCATGTGCCAGCTGCCATGACCCGGCGGCAGGCCTCGCCGACCCAAATCACCTCGCAGTCTCCCAGGGAGTCCTGCCGAACAGGGTTGGCAACCGGAACGCTCAGAGTGTCGCCTATGCCGCTTTTAGCCCGGAGCTCTACTTTGACGACGTGAATACGTCACCGGCAATCCCGGAGGGTCAGTACAAGGGAGGGCTCTTCTGGGACGGGCGAGCGAATACTTTGGAGGATCAGGCAAAGCAGCCCTTTCTCAATCCGCTGGAGATGCATAATCCGAATGAGGCCGCCGTGGTCGTGGCCGTGCGCCACGCCGGCTATGCCGCCCTCTTCCGGAGCGTATTCGGCCCCTCGTCGCTCAAGAACGTAGACGAAGCCTATGGGTTTATAGCACAGGCCTTGGCTGCCTACATGCGTTCGCCTGAGGTCAGCCCTTTCACATCGAAATACGATTATTGGCTGAAGGGAGAAGCCGAGTTCACCGAGGCCGAGGCCCATGGCTATGAGCTCTTTATGGACACGGCACCGGGTCCAGGCCACGCTAAGTGTGTCAACTGTCACACCCTTCCATACTTCACCAACTTCGGGCACCAGAATCTGGGGACGCCGCGCAACCCGGATCTGCCGTACTATCAGTTGCCACCGTCGCTCAACCCAGACGGAGCCGCCTACATCGACCGGGGCACTGGGGACTACTTACGCTCCATCGGTGTTCCCGAGGAGCAGGCCGCCAAGGAAGACGGCAAGTTCAAGATCCCCTCACTGCGCAACTGTGCGGTCACCGCGCCCTACACGCACAACGGCTACCACCAGACGCTCCGCGAACTGGTTGTCTTCAACAACACTCGCGATCTACCCACAGCAAACTACCCCCCGGCGGAGGTCCCCGAGACTGTTCACCGCCATCCGATGGCCATGTCCGGAACGCTGGGGCGGCTAGGCTTGACCGACGATGATATAGATGACATCGTTGCTTTTCTTATGACACTTACCGACGGCTACGGCGAGACCTCCGGGGAGCAAGATGACACGATCTACTTCTCGACCTTCGGAAATGGCCCGCTATCCGGCATTGCCACTCCGTTTGATGACTCCGACATCTACGTCTGGGATGGTGGCTCCTTCGCCCGTACCTTTGATGCCACCGCCGGTGGGCTGCCGGCCTTCACCGGTGTAGATGCCTTGGCCTGGGTGGATGCGATGCACTTCTACATCTCGCTCACCGACAACAACACGAACATCCCCGGCCTGGGCGCTGTCCAGGATGAGGACGTTCTCTACTACGACAACGGCATTTGGTCGGTTTACTTCGATGGCACCGCCCAAGGGCTGACGGCAGCCAGCCAGGACCTGGACGCGCTCAGCATCGTCGACGGGGTGCTTTACTTCTCGACGTTGGGTAAGGGGCCCATTCCGGGAGTCGCAGGTCCATACGACAATTCCGATATTTACGCCTGGGACGGTGCATCATTCAGCCGCATCTGGGATGCCACCGGGGCCGGTGTGCCTGGGGGGGCGTGGCTCGACGCGTTGCACGTGATCGATACCACTCACTTCTATGTCTCGTTCGATGACGTGGTGGATCTGCCAACCCTCGGCGGGGTGCCGAGCCAGAGCATCGTCTACTACGACAATGGGACCTGGTCGGTGTATTTCGATGGTCCGGGTCACGGCCTGACCACCAACGCCCAGGATCTGGACGCGATCAGCATTCCGTAGCTAGCACCGGTTGGCCAATGAGGAGGGTGGCGCGGCCAACGCCGGTGAACATCCTCCTCACCTTCTCGTGCGGCGGGAGGCTTCGAACTGAGAGCTTCCTGCCACATCCCACGTAACTTTATGTTCGGATAGCATGCAGGGAGGTGGCTCGTGGCGGAGTGGAGCCGATTGACTGGTCGTTCGCGTTGGTTCCTGGTTGCTGTGCCGGCGCTCCTTGTGTTAGTCGCCGGATCAGTCTACCTCGGTGTGTTTCACGCGGCTGGGCCGCAGAGCGCCGGGGGTGATTACGTCATCCTGGCCTGGAATAACCTCGGTATGCACTGCTATGACTCTGACTTCAGTGATTTCGCGATCCTTCCGCCCTACAATACCCTTAGGGCGCAGGTGCTTCAGCTCGGCGACGCTCCTCAACTCGTCACCGAGGGTATCACGGTCTGGTACGGGTTCCCGGACAACACCTACTCCGTCGATCGCCCCGGGCTGCCGGACAAGACGAACTTCTGGGACTATGCGCAGGTCCTCTTCAACCTGTCAGCGCCCTTGGCACACAACGTCGGGTTGGCGGGCAAGGGGCTGGCAGGGACGATGGACTTCAACGCCCAGACGGGCTACTTCGAGGCCGAGGGCATTCCCTTGACCGAATTCCGCGACAAGGATGCTGCTGACGAGAGCCCCTATCCTTACCAGATGGCGCACGTCACCGTCACCACCGCCGGGCAGCCCAACGAGCCGCAGAATGTCCTGGCTCAGCTTGACGTGGTTGCGCCGACCTCGACGGAGATCAGTTGCGTGAACTGCCACTGCGACGACTGCGATGCGACGACGGCCTACCCCGTCACGCCGACGGGCAACGTCAAGCAGAACATCTTGGTTCTCCACGATTACCTGAATCAGGGGGCATACGACACCCCCCTGATGGACCAGCGGCCTGTCCTCTGCTCGAGTTGTCATGCGTCCGCGGCGCTGGGCACGGCGGGTTTGCCGGGCGTCAAGAACTTGTCCAATGCGATGCACTTCCACCACCAGGATCTGGAGGATATCACGCCCGACACCGAGGGCTGTTACAACTGTCATCCCGGTCCCGAGACCCAGTGTCTGCGGGGCACGATGTCTCAGAACTTCATGCCGAACTGTACCGACTGTCACGGCACCATGGACGTGGTCGCCCAGAATCCGTCACCTTGGGTGCAGGAACCGCAGTGCAGCAATGACGGCTGTCACGGCGCCGGGTTTACGTCCAACCAGGCGCTGTTCCAATACTCGACCGGACACGGGGGCGTCTACTGCAGTGGGTGTCACGATAGTCCCCATGCCTATGCTCCCAGTCGTGAGGCGAACGACAACGCGAAGTTCGTTGCACTCCAGGGCGAACCCGGCACGCTACGTGAGTGTACGGTGTGTCACGCCACTACGCCCGGTGCGCGATTCCAGCACTGATGTCAGACGCGGCGCTGCGGCACATACCTTCAGGTGACCTCTGCTCCAGTGGAAGCAAAGGAGTCCGGTTACAGCCCCACCTTGCGGTCATCGCCGAGGCCAGTGGCACCGTCATCGAGACACCCCCTGACGTCGTACAGCGTTTCACGCTTGAGGATAATCAGGTCTACTTCGTGCAGTTTCCTAACCCACGGCACGTCGTGACAGCCGGTGGCCTCGTCTCAGTGGTGATCGACCGGGTGCGATTGGAGCATATCCCGGTCCAGTAATGAAGCGCATTCTGATGTTGGCGGCGGTCCTATGCCTGGTCTTGCCGCGGGCTGAAGCTCTCTCCGCGGCCACTAAGATCGCGCCTGAACTCCGGGCCAAGATCGCGGCGTTGCCGCAGGGCGGCATGATCTCCGTCATCGTGATGCTGGAGAGCCAGGCGAACCTAGGTGGCGATTACGGCCGGCGGCCTGTCGCGAGCCAGGGAAGACCGGCCTTGGGCCCTAGCCCGGATCGAGCGGCGCGGCTGCAAGGTGTCGTCAGAGGCCTCCAGGCGACCGCGGCCACCGGACAGGCGTCTGTGCGCGCATACGTCGCGTCGCAGGTCGCCCGCGGGCTTGCCCGCGACGTGACCTACTTCTGGATCTTCGACGGGTTGGCACTGACCGCGGCGCCCGACGTGATCGCGGCGCTGGCTGCCAGGCCCGATGTGCGTAGGATCACGCCTGACGCCATCGATGTTGTCCCGGTGGACGCCGCGGATACCGCGCCCGAACCCAACTTGGCCGTCGTCAATGCCCCAGCGCTCTGGGCTCTCGGCCTCCTGGGGCAGGGAATCGTGGTCGCGAGCATGGACAGCGGGGTCGATGTGACCCACCCCGAGTTGGCCGGCCGTTGGCGGGGTGGGGCCAATAGTTGGTTCGACCCGTACGGGCAGCACCCTGTCGCGCCCATCGACTTGCTCGGACACGGCACCTGGACGATGGGTGTGATGGTTGGCGGCGACGCGGCGGGGACGGCCATCGGGATGGCGCCCCAGGCCCAGTGGATCGCTGCCAGGATCTTCAATGACACTGGGTCGGCGACGGCGACGGCCATTCACCTGGGGTACCAATGGCTCCTGGACCCGGATGGCGACCCCGATACGCCCGACGCCCCCAACGTCGTGAATAACTCCTGGGGCTTCGCCTACCCCGGCTGTAACCTCGAGTTCGAGCCGGATCTGTTGGCACTGCGCGCCGCCGGAATTCTGCCGGTTTTTGCTGCCGGAAACAGTGGGCCGGCGGCCGATTCGGGCGTGAGCCCGGCCAACAACCCCTCGGCGTTTGCGGTCGGCGCCACAGACAATGCCGACGCGATCTACGTCTTGAGCAGCCGCGGCCCGTCGAGTTGCGGTGGGTCAGGCTCCGTTTTCCCCGACGTGGTCGCGCCGGGCGTTGACATCCGGACGACGGGGCTCTTTGGCACCTATGGTGACTACTCCGGGACGTCACTTGCCACGCCCCACGTCAGCGGAGGGCTCGCACTGCTTCTGTCGGCCTATCCGGCTCTTTCAGCAGAGGGGCAGGCGCGGCTCCTCAGGGAGGGGGCCGTGGATCTGGGTCTGGCGGGGCCCGATGATGTCTTTGGATACGGGCGTCTCGATCTGCTTGCCACGTACGGGACAGCCGGACAGCTCGCCGATCTGACGATAGATGTGAGTGGGACCTCGGAGCAGGTGACGACGGGGACCCCGCTCACCTACACACTCACCATCACGAACGTCGGTCCACTGGCCGCCACCGCCGTTACAGTTACCGACCTTCTGCCTGTGGGCGTGCTCTATGGTGGCGTCAGCGGTGCAGGGTGGATGTGTGGTCGGGCGACCGACCTGGTGACGTGCACGCTGGCGACGTTGGACGTGGGCACGGCACCGGGCATCGCGCTCGTCATCACGCCAGTGGTCAGCGGTACACTTACTACCACGGTTTCTGTGAGTGCGCTTACCCCGGATCTCTCTCCCGCGAACAATACCCGGATCCTGCAGACGTCGGTCGTCTCGCCCACGCCGCCGCTGGCTGACCTGGCGATCACCCTGGCGGCTGCTCCCGACCCTGTGAGTGCTGGGGAAACGTTGACCTACACCGTGACGGTGACCAATGCTGGTCCCGACACTGCGACGCACGTGGTTGCGTCCACGTATGTGCCGGACGACACAGTGCTTCTCGGTGCCTCAGGCGATGGGTGGACGTGTGCCGGTCACGACGACCCCGTCTCCTGTGGGCGGCCCGATCTGGGTGTGGAGGAAGCGTCGACCCTCAGTGTCACCGTCGCCACGGCGCTCCACGACGGGATGGTGGTAGCCGACGCTACCGTGTCGGCGGCAGAGGAGGATCCGCACCTTGAGGATAACGCAGCGACAGTGACCACCCGCGTCGATCCCATCGTCTGCCGCATCTATCTACCCCTCGTCGTCAGGTCCGAACGCGCTCAAGGTCCCTAGTGCTTCGTTAAGCCGATGGTTGGGTTTGCAGGTCGGGGCGCCCAGTTTGTTGGGCGCGTTTGTTGCCGCTTCGACTGTGGTCGTTCCGGTGCCTCAGCAGACGCGCCAGCGGCCTGGCGGGGCGAGAACAGAACCGATATAACGGTTACTACGAACCGACTTAGTTGGCCCCCGATGCACAGAGGGCGTGGCGTCTTTGTCTTGTTCGGAAGGAGTCAGGCTATGTCCGATAGGCCAGGAAGCGAGTATCGTTATCTGGGGCGGTCCGTGCCGCGCAAAGATGGCCTCGACAAAGTGCACGGACGGCTTCGCTATGCGGATGATCTTCACCCGCCAGGGTGCCTGCACGCAGTACTTCTCACCAGCCCCCACGCACACGCCCGAATCGTCAGCATCGATAGAACCGCGGCGGAAGCTGCGCCCGGCGTGCGTGCGGTGCTCACTGGGGCGGATTTGCCGGTCCAGCTGGGTGTTTATCTTGGCGACACGCCTCCCTTGGCCCGAGGCAAAGTGCGTCACTATGGCGAACCTGTCGCGGCTGTGATTGCCGATGCACCCTACCAGGCCATGGCCGCGATTGATCTCATCCGCGTCGATTACGAGCCGCTGCCGGTGGTCAACAGCACCCGCGACGCTCTTGCTCCGGGTGCGCCGATCATTCACGAGGAGATGGCTTCCTACCTGCATATCCCACCGATCCATCCCGAGCCGGGCTCCAACATCGCGAACCGGACGCGGATCCGGAAGGGGGACGTCGCCGCCGCGATGGCGCAGGCGGATGTCGAAGTGAGTCTGGACTTTTCGTTCCCGCCCGGGGATCACGTCGCCATCGAGCCGCGGGTGGCGATCGCGGAGATCAAGGCAGACGGGTCGGTTGTGATCCGCTCCTCGACGCAGGCGCCCTTCGTCGTCCGTGCGCTGATGAGCATCCTCTTCGGCATCCCAACCGGCAAGATCGTGATCGAAGCGCCACCCATCGGCGGCGGTTTCGGCGGCAAGGCCGGCATCCAGTTGGAGGGATTGGCCTACTTGCTCTCGAAGTCCGTGGGTGGGCGACCTGTGAGGCTGGTGAACAGCCGCGAGGATGATCTGGTCTCATCGCCCGGCCACATCGGGCTGGAGGCCAGCGTCAAACTGGGTGCAACACGTGACGGCAAGCTTGTCGCCGCGGACTTGCTCTATCTATTCGACTCGGGTGGCTACGCCGATTACGCCGTCAACATCAGCCGGGCCGGCGCGATCGCGGCGCCGGGACCCTACAACGTGCCCAATATCCGTACGGATGCCCTGTGCGTCTATACCAACCATCCCTTCGCGACGGCCTACCGTGGGTTTGGCCACGAGATTGTGTATCCGGTGGAGCGGGCAATGGATGAGTTGGCAGCAAGGCTGGGGATGGACCCGGTTGTGCTTCGAGCAAAGAATGCCATTCGGCCTGGAGATCTCTCGCCAACGCAGTCGGTGATGGACCCGAGCACGGGTGATCTCGCCCGGTGTCTTCAGGAAGTGGCCCGCATGATCGACTGGGACGAGGGCGCGCGGGTCGATCTGGGTGGGGGCAAGGTGCGCGCCAAGGGGGTTGGCGCTTTCTGGAAATCGCCGGCGATGCCGACCAACACGGATGCCGGCGCGGTCCTCACCTTCAACGAGGACGGAAGCCTCAATCTGAGCAGTGGCATCGTCGAGATCGGGCAGGGCACCTATACCGGGGTCGCTCAGCTCCTCGCGGAGCGCTTTGGCATATCGCCTGACAGCGTGCACGTCGATCCCGAGATACGGACGCACAACGCTCCTCACGACTGGGCGACAGCAGCCAGCCGTTCGCTCTTTATGATAGGGCGCGCAGCCCTGGCTGCTGCCGACGATGCCATCGAGCAGATCAAAGCAACGGCCTCCGCGCCGCTACGCTGCCCGGCCGAAGACCTGGCGGTTGCCGGCGGGCGCGTCTACGTTCGCGGTGACCCCGCCCGGGGACTCGACCTGCGCGAGGTCGTTCTTGGCTACGTCTACCCGACTGGCGAGGCCATTGGGGGCCAGGTCATCGGACGGGGTAATTACATCGCCCGCGGCCTGACGGACATCGACGCCGACACCGGGGAGGGGCATCCTGCGCTTGAATGGACCATCGGAGCTGAGGCGGTCGAGGTGGAGGTCGATCTTCGCGACGGTTCGCTCGAGATACTCAAGGCAGTCTGTGCCATGGATGTGGGCATGCTGATCAACCCGGCGTTGGCGCGCGGGCAGGTTGTAGGGGGCATGGCGATGTCGCTGGGCGTCGCCACGACGGAGGGCTTCATCTTTGATGGCCAGGGGCGCGTCGCTAACGGCATCCTTCGGGATTTCAAGATCCCTCGCTACGGCGAGCAGCCCGTCTACGACTTGGCCTTTGTGACCACGCCGCAGGGCGACGGCCCCTACGGCGCCCGTGGGTTGGGAGAGCAGGGGGTCCTGGGCATTCCCTCGGCGGTCGCGAACGCGGTATCCAGGGCTATCGGACGGCCGGTGAACCGCTTGCCCATCACACCGGAGCGGATCTGGGAGATCCTGCACGAGGCGCCGGAAGGAGGTGACGCGTGATCCCCCATAACTTCGTCTACTATCGGCCGCTGACGCTTCATGAGGCAGTGGAGGCCTACGTAGAGGCCGTCGGCGAGGGACTTGATCCGCTCTACTATGCCGGTGGGACGGAAATCCTCACGTATGCCAGAAAGGGGAACCTGCGGCCGGGCGCCGTCATCGACATCAAGCGCATCCCCGACTGCGTCGCCCTGGCGCGGGACGGCAGCCGGCATACGTTCGGGTCCGCGCTTACGCTCAATACGGTCATCGAGGACGGACGTTTCCCACTCCTGGCGCAAGCGGCACAGATCGTCGATCACACCGTGCGCAACCGACTGACGCTGGGTGGGAACATCGCCGGGCGACTTCCTTACCGCGAGACCGTGCTGCCGTTCCTGCTGGCCGACGCGGAGGTCAGATTGATCGGCCCCGGTGGAGAGCGGCTGGTGCCACTACGAGACGTCTTCGAGCGTAGGCTCAAGCTGACAGCCGGCGAACTGTTGGTCAGCCTCTCCGTGTCAGGGGAGGTGCTGGCGATGCCGTGGTTCTACCGGCGACGGGTACGGAAGACCCGGCTCGACTACCCAATCCTCACCGCCTGCTTCCTGCGGGTGGGCGGCGAGGTCCGCATGGCGACGACAGGCGCCTTTGGCTTCCCTGTGATGAACAGCCTCATCGACGCTGTGCTGAACGACGAAGCCGTGCCGATCTCGGAACGGCCCGCGCGGGGTATCGCGGCGACCGGGCTGCGGATTGCCGAAAACACCAGAGCCGGGGCTGCCTATCGGCGAGCGCTGCTCGAGGCTGCGATTGGCGAAGCACTGGACACGCTGCCGGACAAGGGGGGACCTGGATGATGATCAGCTATCGGGATTTTGTAGCCCTTAGATTGAGCGTCAACGGCGAGGACCGCCGCGTCGTCGTGCGCCCTGCCGACACGTTGCTCCACGTGCTGCGCGACACGTTGGGACTCACGGGCACCAAGGTCGGGTGCGAGAACGGCGACTGCGGCGCGTGCACCGTGTTGGTCGATGGCAGGCCCTCGAAATCGTGCATGATCCTGGCAGTCGAGGTTGAGGAGCGCGAGATCACAACCATCGAGGGGTTGAGGGATACGGCGATTCAGAAGGCCTTCCTGGAAGAGAATGGCTTCCAGTGCGGGTTCTGCACTTCGGGCTTCATCGTCAATGCCTACGCGCTCCTTCAAGCGCACCCTGATCCCGATCCGGAGACGACTCGCACGTGGCTGGAGGGAAACCTGTGTCGCTGCACGGGCTACGAGGGCATTGAGCGAGCTGTGAAGGCGGCATCGGACGTTGGGATCATGGACTAGAACGACTACGCGGATTGCAGGGATGATGCCAAAGTCAGCCAAGTGCCGGGGAGCCTTTGGAGCGCCGGCACTTGGCATGTCGCATCATCCGTGAAATCTGCGCCATCCGTCCGCGTCCGAGCGGCCGAATCCGTGTTTCAGATCGTCTCCTCCAGACTGAAATAGCCTGTTGCACCGTCCGGCAGCGTGCCCCTCCTCTGGGAGGTCTGCAACTGCCCGGTGCCATCGGTCGCGCGGACGGTGAACGTGTGCTTGCCTGATATAGAAGGCCACTCGTAGCGCCACTGGACCCACGTGAGCGGGCCGAGCGGGGGAGTCCGCAGGGCAACCTGTGTCCACGCGCCGCCGTCTACCTGGACCTCGACGCTCTGGATCCCGCGTCCGCCGGCCCAAGCGATGCCGCCAATCGGCACGAAGCCATCGTGCGCCAGGTCCTTGGCCACAACGTCGATCACCGATGTCGTGTTCGGGATGGCCTGCTTGCTCCAGCCCCGGTCCGTCCAATAGCCGCCCTTATCGTCGGCAGTGGCCTCGATGCGCTCGATCCACTTCGGCTGCTTCATGCCGTACCGATTCGGGATATAGATACGCAGCGGGTAGCCATGCTTTCTCGGCAGGCTCATGCCGTCCATCCCGTAGACGAGCAGCGTCTCGGGGTTCATCATGTCCGCCATGGGGACGGTCTCGTAGAAGCCATCTGCCGACTGGAGATAGAGGTAGTTGGCCCCCGACTGCAACCCCAGGTCGTTGAGCAGGTCACTCAGCCTGAGCCCGCTCCAGTAGGCCGTGCTGATCGCACTCCCTCCCAGGGGATTCGAGATACAGGCCAGTGTGATGGGCTGCGTATACACCGGATACTTGCGGAGATCGGTCAGTGTGAGCCGGGGCGTCTTGTCGAACATCCCCGCCATGACCAGCTCCCACGCGTTGCCATCGATGTTCGGAGGTACAGCCGCGATATCCACGACGTAGAACTGGCCCTCGGGTGTCTCCTCAGGGCGCGTTCCGGGCACGGGCACGATCCGCCCGTCGCTGCCGATGGGCAAGGCCGCTACCCCCGAGGGGGGAGGCGTCGGCGTAATACCCGGTGTGACGGGCAGCGTCGGCGTGGGCTCAAGCCCCGCCAGCGGCTGGTCCGGCCCCGGCGCTCCTGAACCCGCCGCGACCGGCTGGGAAGGAGCCGCCGGCTTCTGGGTACTGATGAGCCCGTCGATCCCCAACGCCACGATCGCGGCGGCAATGCTGCCCGCCGCGAGCTGGATCAAGCCCTTGCGACGCTGGGAATCAGTCTCCGCGGACAGCGACGAGAACACGTTGCCATCGACCAAGGCGCCGACGCTCATACCCCAGACGATGAAGAGCACGCCGAGCGACAGAAGGGAGATAGCCGTGTTGTCGAGGCCGACCGTGAGCTCCATCGCCGTGACCAGGATGAAGAGCACCGCGCCTGCCGCGGCACCCAGCGGCCAGCCTCTGCGGTTGCTCCGCCGCTTGATCCACGCGACCCCCAAGCCCCAGAGCGCGAGGATGCCAATGCTGATCACAATGGCACCGACCTGCGATGCATTCTTGCCCCAGATTGATTCCGGGGCCCCGAAAATCCTGGCCAGCGTTCCGCCGATGCCGGCCACTGCGAGGGAAAGCAGGTTCCTCGGAACGACGAGTGCCTGCCACGTCCAGAAGTCATAGGGCACGAACGGCAACTGATAGAGTGTGTTCCCCAGATAGAGTAGTGCGACCAGGAGAATGCCTGTCAGGCCTCCCACCCATGCCCCAACCGAAAGCCTCGGCTTGCTCATAGCTTCCCTCCATTCTTACGACGCTTGCGACACAGCTTATGGCATGAAATGCACCTCTACACTCGACTCCCGGGCTCCGCCCCCCGGGGCGAGGTCTCTCAATAACCTAAATCTTAGTTTACATTATTCCGGTCGAATGGCAATACGATAGATCTTGCCGAGCCTTCGCGCGGTGCGCATAGGGTTTGAGTCCTGGAGTTCTTATGCTAAGATGGAGTCTGCCGTCCGGCTTGGTTCCTCACCACCCACGTGGTAGGTCGTCCCGCCGTGGGGTCTGCCAATCGATTCAGCAGGAGGTATGCATATGAACGAGACACTTCAGACAATGTGGAAGCGGAGGAGCATCCGCAAGTATCAGGAAACCGATATCCCGCAGGAGGATCTGACCCTGATCCTGGAGGCTGCCCGACGTGCACCGACCGGTGCTAACCGCCAGAACTGGCGTATGGTCGTCGTTCGGGATCCCGAACTGCGCCGGCGAACCGCCGAAGCGTGCAACGGTCAGATGTGGATGGCGCAGGCACCCGTGATCCTCTGCCTCACCGTCTTGCCCGGCGAGGGTAAGGTCAACGGTGGCATCGTGCTGGACCACGCAGTCCTGGCAGCGACCAGCCTGGGCTATGGTACGTGTTGGATTGGCGCCTATAGTGCCTCGAAGGTGAAAGCGGTGCTGGGTATCCCGGAGGATCACGACATCGTCAATCTGGTGCCTGTCGGCGTCCCCGCAGATGATCCCAAGCCACGTGGCCGCAAGCCTGCCGCAGAGCTGTTCTTCGACGATCAGTTCGGCGAGGGCCTTGATTTCGATCCGGTAGAGCTGTCCCCGGGGTCCTAGGGAGCCTGGTGGATCCGTCGTATCCCGACGCAGGGCCATCGGCTGTGGCAATGCCCCGCCTTCTGGCGGAGCTGCGCGGCATTCTTGTCGTCCTCAACTCGGACCGCACGCTCCAGAGTATTCTGGATTACCTGGTCGCGGAGGCCCGTGACCTTCTCGATGCCCAGGCATGCGTGCTTTACAGGTGCGACAGGGAGGCCGAGAGCCTGATCGTCGAGGCCCGCGCCGGTCTGCCGACGAGCTTCCCCTCGATGACCGAGCTCCCGCTGGAGCCCGGTGGGGGTCTGGGCAATGCTCTCCTGAATGGCCTGGTCCTCAACGAAACGCCGGTTGGCCACCCTGACCTGGATACGCCGGAGGTAGCGAGCGCCCTTGAGGACGCGGGTGTCAGCTCGGCTGTGCGTGCCTGGTTTGAGGCGCTGGTGGCGTCGTACAAGGCCTCGCTGAGCATCCCCCTCCTGATCAAGGAGAGCCACTATGGAAGCCTGTGCTTCTATTACACAAAGCCGCGGGTGCTGTCACCGCACGACATGTCGGTGGCCGTTACCTTTGGATCCCAGGCCGCCCTCGCTATCGAGAATGCACGATTGCGCCTACAGGCCGAACAGGCGGCCATCCTGCAGGAGCGCAGCCGTCTGGCGCGCGACCTGCACGATTCCGTGACCCAATCGCTCTACAGCCTCACATTGCTTGCCGAAGCTGCCCGGCGGCTGGCGGGGGCGGGCGACCTTCCCCAGGTAGAACAAGCCATCACACGCCTCGGTGACATCGGACAGCAGGCCCTCAAGGAAATGCGACTTCTGGTCTACGAGCTGCGCCCCTCGGTCCTGCGGCGCGAGGGACTGGTTCGGGCGTTGGGGCATCGCCTCGAGACCGTTGAGCGGCGGGCCGGCATCGAGGCACACCTGATCGTTGAGGGCCAGCTCGCGCTCTCGCCCGCGTTGGAGGAGCAACTCTATCACCTGGCCCAGGAAGCTCTGAACAATGCGCTGAAGCACGCTGCTGCGACCACTGTGACGGTGCGCATCCAGGAGCTGGGCGGGGAGCTTCGGCTGTCTGTGAGCGATAACGGACGCGGGTTCGATCCCGATCGATCTGAGGAGGGCGGCATTGGGCTGGTGAGCATGAGGGAACGGGTGGACAGACTGGGTGGCCATCTGACGATCAGCACCGGCGCGGGTCAGGGGACCACGGTTGCGGTGACGCTGACCCCGGTTGCCTCCCCGCTCCGGGGAGAGATCGAGAGAGGGGGAGTCTGGTGACTGAGGCGATCCGGGTCTTGGTGGTGGATGATCACGCCATCGTGCGTGAGGGGTTGCGGTGGCTGATCACGACTGAGCCGGGGATGGAGCTCATCGGGGAAGCTGCCAACGGCGTGGAGGCGGTTGTGAAAGCGAGCGATCTCCACCCGGATGTAATTCTAATGGATCTCGTGATGCCGCGCATGGACGGCATCACTGCAATTGCGGAGATCAAGGCTTTGCTGCCGGAAGCCCGTATCCTGGTGCTGACGAGTTTTTCTGAGGACGAACAGGTTTTCCCCGCGATCAAGGCGGGCGCCTTGGGCTATCTACTGAAGGACACCTCGCCTCAGATGCTGCTCAAGGCTATTCGCGACATCTACGCCGGGATACCATCGATGCATCCCTTTGTCGCCAGAAAGCTCATTCAGGAACTGCAGCGTCCTTCTGATCTGCCGCCGACGCGGGATCCCCTCAGCCAGCGGGAGATGGAGGTGCTGCGACTGGTGGCGCAGGGGCTCAGCAATGAGGAGATCGCAGCGCACCTGTTCATCGGTGAGCGAACCGCGCGAACCCATGTCAGCAATATCCTGCGCAAGCTGCATCTGGCGAACCGGACCCAGGCGGCGCTCTACGCGCTGCGCGAGGGATTGGCACGCCTGGACGATCCGGATCACCGATGAGGTAGACAAGCGACCGGCCTGCTTGATAGCAGGCCGGTCGCTTACACTTTCAGCCGGGTGACGTTCTACCAAGCTCCGTCGTCGTCCTCATCCTCCTCGTCGTCCTCATCATCCCAGTCCTCGTCATCGTCCCAATCGTCCTCGAAGTCATCCCAGTCCAGCTCGACGGGTTCGACTTCGACCACGATCAGGTCCGTGCGGCAGTGCGGACAGCGGACCTTCTGATCCAGTTTGGGCGGTGCGTTTAAGATGATCGTCTCATCGCAAGCCGGGCAGATCGCCGTGATCGCCATGTGAAGCTACCTCCTCGGTTTTTTCTGCGTGCACAGGTTAGCCCTGAAGTCCACGCGCAGCAATTGTGTCCTCCGGACGGCAGACATGATAGACAGCAAGGGTGCAAAACCTGTGGCATCCTGATGCAAAGCCGATGGTAGTCCGGCGGACTGCGTGTCAAAACTTCCACCTTCGGATGGTACCGTTTCCTGAGGCCCATCCTGTTGCCCCGTCCGATCGCGGGGTCGCTACGTCATTCGACGTAACGCTCCTCCGCGCGAATGTCCAATCTGACATGGCCCGAATGCTACCTACCTCCGATGCAGGCGTCGACTTCACCCGGTAACATGATTTGATTGGCGTTCGGATGAGAGGCCGAAATGGACCTCGGCGACCGGTTGGTTAGCGTCAGACAAGCGATATGCAAAGGGGACAGCCAGTGATGGCAGAGTGGACATCCGTACTCGTTGTGATGAAGCCGTGCCCGCTGCGCGACAGCTTGGCTGTTCTGCTGAGGAGCATTCCCGCGATCACGGCAGTGCAGTACGCCACGGATCTCGCCTCCGGATTGCGCACCATTGAGACATCTCGGCCCGCCTTGGTCGTGATGGATGCGAGCTTGCCCGATGGTGAGGTGTGGATGATGCTCCGCCAGGTGAAGGCTCGCTGGCCTGCCACACCAAGCGTCGTCTTGACCGACACGTTGCTGCTGCGCCGGCGCGCCGAAGCAGCCGGCGCGAGCCGCGCCCTGCTCAAGGGCTTCCCGGCGACGAAACTGTCGGTGATGTTGGAACAGCTTCTGCAGCCAGTTGCCTAGTTTCCTGCGTCAGGCGGTCGGCCCTGTGTCGTGCCGGCGTTGACGTGCAGGTGCTACGATTTTTGGACACAATGAATGATGGAGGGAGATCAGGATGACACGCGATAGCTTACCGGAGCGAAGAACAGAAGAGCCTCCTGGGGCAGGCGGACGGCCGCCTTTCCCGTGGGAGGAAATACCAATGGAGCAGTGGACCGACTGGCGTTGGCAGATGACACATCGCCTGCGTTCGGTCGACGATTTCGCACGTTTCTTAGTGTTGACGCCTGAGGAAGTCGATGGTCTCTCAGCGCCTGAGCGTTTCCGGGTCGATGTGACCCCGTATTTCGCCAGCCTTATGGATCCGACCGATCCTAACTGCCCGATCCGGCGTCAGGTGATTCCCACGAGTGCCGAGCTCGTGCCGTTTGAGGCCGAGATGATCGACTCACTGGGAGAGGATGCCCATTCGCCTGTGCCGGGCCTCGTTCACCGGTACCCGGACCGCGTGCTGATGCTGGTCACCACGCAATGCGCCAGCTACTGCCGCTTTTGCACGCGCAGCCGCCTGGTCGGCGATGGGCGGGTCACGCTCAACTCGGTGGCTTTCGACCGGCAGATTGCGTATATCGCGGCGACGCCGCAGATTCGCGACGTGCTCATCTCCGGCGGGGATCCCCTCACGCTGCCGCAGCACGTCCTGGAGCGCTTGCTACGACGATTGCGTGAGATTCCTCACGTAGAGGTCATCCGTATCGGCACGCGCGTCCCGGGGTTCCTGCCCCAAAGGATCACCGAGGATCTCGTCGCAATGCTGTCTGCCTACCACCCGGTCTGGATGAACATCCACTTCAACCACCCAAAGGAGATCACTCCGGAGGTGGAGGGGAGCCTGGCGCGCCTGGCAAACGCCGGGATTCCTCTGGGCAGCCAAACCGTACTGATGGCGGGCATCAATGACTGCCCCAATGTCATTACTGCGTTGATGCACAAGCTCGTGCGGAACCGTGTGCGCCCGTACTATCTCTACCAGTGCGATCTCGTTCACGGGGCCGGTCACTTCCGCACGCCCGTGTCCAAGGGGCTGGAGATCATGGAGTCCTTGCGAGGGCATACCTCGGGATTCGCCATCCCGACTTTTGTGATCGATGCACCCGAAGGTGGTGGCAAGGTCCCGATTCTCCCGAACTATCTGCTCAGTATGTCGGATACGAAGGTCGTCGTTCGCAACTACGAGGGGTTCATCACGGCCTATACGCAGCCTGCCCAGTACCAGCCTCACGACCCGGCGACCTGTCCGTACTGTCGGTCTCGTCAGGCTGACCACGGCCAGGAGGGTATCGCAGGCCTGTTGGCAGGCGACCAGCACCGCATTGCCCCGGAGGGGTGGGACGCGGTGCACCATCGGGCCGAAGAGGAGCAGGAATGCCCGACTGCGGAGTCCGTCACATCCACGGAGGAGTTAGTGCATGCCTGGCAGAAATAGCGTTGCTCTAAGAGTGGCCGTTTTGGCCAACCGCAAACACAGCGTCGCAGTCGACGCAGATGCGCCGGCCGACGCACTGGCGGAATACGACGCAGAGGAGACGGTCGAGGGCATCATGCGAGCCCTGCGTGACGCCGGGCACACCCCGTATTTTCTGGAGGCCGACGAGACGCTGCTGGATACGCTACGCGAGACGCGTCCGGACTTCTGCTTCAACATCGCGGAGGGCCTTCGCGGCGACGCGCGCGAGTCGCAGATCCCGGCCCTGCTGGAGATGCTGGGCATCCCATACACAGGTTCCAAGGTCCTCACGCACGCTGTCTCGTTGGATAAGGCGATGACGAAGCGCATCTGGCGCGATGCCGGACTGCCCACGGCACCTTTCCAGGTCTTTGCTTCGGCCGATGTACCGCTCGACGGCGCCCTGAAGTTCCCGCTTTTCGTGAAGCCCGTCCGTGAGGGCTCCGGCATGGGGATCGATGCTGACTCCGTCGTTCACAACGGAGGTGAACTCCGTCGCCGGGTGGCTTGGGTGATTGCTACGTATCGCCAACCTGCACTCGTGGAGACGTTCCTGCCGGGCCGGGAGTTCACGGTAGGCCTGATCGGCAACCGGCAGCCGGGGAACCGACCCTTCAGTGCTGCCTGTGCCGAAGACTTCTATGGTGTCCCCGGCTACCATGTCTTCCCGGTGCTCGAAATCGACACGACCCGGGGCAAGGTGAGAGGGATCTACAACGCCCAGGCCAAATCGTACGCGATCGAGTCGGAGAGTGCGCCGGGTTATCTCTGCCCGGCCGACATTCCGGCAGCCCTGGAAGCCTGTCTGTCCGAGCTCGCCATCGCGGCGTTCGAGGCGATAGGCGGACTGGATGTCGCGCGCGTGGACTTCCGGATGGGCGAAGATGAGCAGGCGTACCTGGTAGAGATCAACACACTGCCGGGCATGAATCCGCTGGTCAGCGACCTCGTCATTGTCGCGACCGCCGGTGGCGTCGCGTACGAAACCTTGATCGGCGAAATCCTCGCCCTGGCGATGGCACGGTACGATATGGCCTAGGGGCCGGTCGCATGATCTTCCGGGTTGCTCCGGTGGGCCCCCAAGTGCAGGTGCCGGCACGCAGCAACCCGGAAGATATCTCTGAAGAGCCATGTACACCGTATATTCGCCCCATCATCATCTGCATGCCACGGGTGACGTCCGGCTGGATGGCGAAAGGATCATCACCAAGGAAGTCCCCGAACGCGCGGACGTGATCCTGTCAGCGGTGACCGCTGCGGGATTCGGGCCCGTCGTGCCCCCTACGGATTTTGGGCTCAAGCCCATCCATGCGGTTCACGATCGAGACTATGTGATCCATCTGCGGACGGCGTACGACCGCTACGCGGCGATCATAGGGTCGCAGCAGCCGGTGATGGCGCATCGCTCTGCAGTGGACCCTCGCAGGGCTGCCGAGCGACCGTCGGACTTCGTGGAGCTGGTGGCCTACTACACCTACGACTTCGAGGATCCGATTCTGGCGGGGACCTGGCGTGCGGCATACTGGGGCGTGCAGGTTTCGCTGACGGCGGCCGATCTGGTTCGCCGGGGTGAACGTTCGGCCTATGCGCTCTGCCGTCCCCCCGGTCACCACGCCACGCGTGATCAGTACGGTGGGTTCTGCTATCTGAACAATGCTGCCGCCGCTGCACGCTATCTGGCGCAGGAGGGCACCGTGGCCATCCTCGATCTGGACTACCATCACGGTAACGGGACGCAGGCTATCTTCTATAATGATCCCTCGGTCTTCTACGTGTCGCTCCACGCCGATCCTTCCCTGGATTATCCGTACTACTGGGGATATGCCTCTGAGCGCGGGGCGGGAGCCGGCACGGGCACCAACCTGAACCTGCCTCTGCCGCTCCACTGCGATGATGCGCGGTATCTGCTGGCCCTCGACCAAGCCCTGGAAGCGATCGGTGCCTATGGGCCGGTGTACCTCGTCGTCTCCCTCGGTCTGGACGCCGTGGGAGGCGATACGATCGGCAAGTTCGATCTGACACTGGCCGGGTGGGCTACGGCGGGACGTCGCACCGCCTCCCTGGGATTGCCCACCGTCCTCGTCCAAGAGGGGGGGTATCGCCTGGACATGCTAGGAGTATCTGCGGCGACCTTCCTTTGTCCCTTCGCGGTCTCGCGGGAGCTGCGCCGCCCTACGTGAGTATTCGCCAGAGGCCGGAACTTTCCCGTCCTGGTGCGCGTCATATACTTGGATAATCACAGGACCCGAAGGAGGTCAGGAATGATGGGTAGAGCAGCACGTTTGCCAGGGCTTGCGGTCGTAGTCGTGGCCCTCACGTTTGCAGGATGCGCACTGGTCTCACAGAGTGAGACCCCTCCGGCTACGCCGACGCCGCCGGCTGTCGAGCCGATCTCACCCGTTGCGACGCCAACGGAGACGGCGGCAGCCCCGACGCCGACCGCTGAGGCGATGCCTGAGCCGACGGCTACGGTTCCCGAGACCGAGTCCCCCACCTATGTTCCCATCGAGATCGCCGATGCCGGGCTGTCGCTGGAGGTGCCGGACGGCTGGGCACGGCTTGAGCCGGCATGGACCTGGGCTCAGACTCTGGGCTCGGAGGCTCAGGTAGGCGTGAGCTGGGCCGTCCTTGAGCCGCCGCAGGAACCGGAGGCGGTGCTGTTGCCGAGCCCCTCCGAGGTGGTGTCGTCCGACCCTGTCGAGCTCGCTGTGGGCAGTGGCCGGCGCATCGTTCTGAATGTCCTTGGCTCGACCGAGGAAGGTGGGGACGCGGCAGCGCCGGTCATCGCGGTACAGACTCACGTGTTGGTCACGGTCGTCCAGGGTGGCGTGCGGGTCGCATATGACTTCTTCGCATCTGCCCCCACACAGGATGGCCTGGCAACGTTGGACCCCGTGGTTCAACACATGGCGGAGACGGCCGTACTGCAGTCTCCTGGTGGCACGGCAGACAACGGAGGAACCGGCGCTGCCCCGATTCCTGAGGCAGTGTCGAGGGCGAGGGGCATCCTCGCGATGCATCTCGGTGTGCCCGAGGACTCGATCCAGGTGGTCGCCTTCGAGCGGGTCGACTGGCCCGATGCCTGCCTCGGCATCCGCAGTGCAGGGCAGATGTGCGCAACCGTCATCACGCCCGGCTATCGCGTGGTCATGTCGGTCGACGGGCAGTCCTATGAGCTGCACACGAATGAGAGTGGGTCCGCGGTAGGCATCGTGCCGTGATCTCTCGTCAGGCTGAGGCGCCCGAGGCTACTCGTGTTGAGGGCCTTGGGCGCTTTTTTGTGCCCGCCCCCTGCGCATCTTGACAAAGTACCTGGCCCTCTCGATAATCGACGCCAACACAGCTACCGATCGATAAGGAGGCCGGAATGTCTGATTTGCCCCGTCGAGAGACGATGAAGGCCCTGGTCTGGGAGGGGCCTCGCGCGATGAGCGTGCACGACGAACCGGTGCCGTCCGTGGCGCCCGACGAGGTGCTGGTCAAGGTAGCGTACTGCGGCATCTGCGGCTCGGAACTGAGCGGATACCTGGGTCACAACGCGCTGCGTGTGCCCCCGCTGGTCATGGGCCACGAGTTCTCGGGCCACATCACGGAGATCGGCGACGACGTATGGACGCACAATCCCGAATTGGCTGTGGGCGCCAGGGTCACCGTGGATCCCATGGTCTACGATGGGACGTGCCGCTATTGCCGGGAAGGACGCCAGCACCTGTGCCTGCATCGGAGCCTGATCGGCGCCCACCGGCCCGGCGCCTTTGCTCAGTACGTTGCCGCCCCTGCGCATATGGTCTTCACCCTGCCGGATGCCATGGACCTCCGAACCGGGGCACTGACCGAGCCGACGGCCTGCGCAATGCGTATCGCAACGTTGATGGGCGAGGTCGAGGGCCAGGACGTCCTCATCGTCGGCGCCGGGACCATCGGTCTCCTGGCCCTGCAGGTCCTCCTGCACCGGGGTGCAGGGCGTGTCTTTGTCTCAGATACGAACCCAGCGCGACTGGCGATGGCGGGCGACCTCGGCGCGGATGCGATCAACCCTATCGAGACGGATGTCGTCGCCTACGTCCTTGAAAGGACAGGTGGCTACGGCGTCAGCCGCGCCCTGGATGCGGTCGGCAAGGCCGTCACGCGCAAGCAGTGCGTCTCGGCGACGGAGCGAGCCGGCCTCGTCCTGCTCAGTGGACTCCACGAGGAGTCGAGTGCCATGCCGGCGGCCGACATCATCCGCGGCGAGATCACCGTCCAGGGCAGCTTCTGCTACACGCCGTCGGACGTCACCCAGGCCATCTCCCTCCTGGATGAGGGCGTGATTTCGATCGGGTCTTGGGTGACAGAGGCCCCGCTCGGCGATGGTCGGGCCTGGTTCGAACGTCTCGTCGGCGACCCGGGTGAGGTCGCGAAGGTGCTGTTGGTCCCCTAACGACCGCGTAGTACCGCAGGAGGTGCGGGATGAGAATCGTCGACGTGTCTGTCATTGCCTTTGAGGTGCCACGTGAGGCTTTCCGTAACCGTGAGCTCATCACGGAGGGCACGACGCTCCAGACGCTGACCAAGATCACGACCGATGAGCGCGCCGAGGGATACTACTTCGGCGGCTCCGGGCACGGCGACCGCGACGGCCTCCTGCCCGATCAACGTGCCGCGCTGCTCGGTAAGGCGCGGTCGATGTTGGTCGGAGAGGATCCCTTCGATCGCGAGAAGTTCTGGCATTGGATGTGGGTCTCCAAGACGCCCGAGAACATCCTCAGTACCCTGGATATGGCGCTCTGGGATCTCCAGGCGCGGCACTTCGGTGTGCCCATCCACAAACTCCTGGGCGGTTGTCGAGACAGGGTCAAGGCCTACGCGAGCACCTATCCCAATATGGGCACTCCCGAGGAATACGCTGCACACGCGGTCGCCTGCCTGAAACAAGGCTATCACGCGTACAAGATCCATCCTTACTACTTTGCCGACCCCAGGACGTTCGAGCCCACGCCGGGTCGGCCTTCTCACGTCAAGGCCGACGTCGAGGCGTGTGTCGCCGTGAGGGAGGCCGTCGGTGACGATATGGTGCTGATGTTTGATCCGTGGGGCACTTATTGCACCTATGAGGACGCCCTGTGGGTCGGGCGCGAGCTGGAGAAGCTGGATTTCGCCTGGTACGAGCATCCGATGCCCGAGTATCGCGTCCACGCCTATGAGAAACTCGCACGCGAGCTTGACATCCCGATCCTCTCCCCGGAGATCGCCGAAGGCAGCCTCTACACGCGGGCCGACTGGATGCTCCGGGACGCCTCGGATATGACCCGGATCGACGTGCTCCGCGGGGGGATCACCGGCGTCAAGAAGATGGTCTCGGTTGCCGAGGCGTACGGCGTCAGGTGCGAGATCCACATGAGCGGCTTCGGCAACCTTCAGATCCTGGGGGCCACGAGCGAGGACACGTGTGAGTATTACGAGCGCGGGCTCTTGGCGCCCGGCGTCGACTGTAACACGCCCCCTCCTTACCTAAAGACGCTCTGTGACCCGATGGATGACCAGGGCTATGTGAGTGTGCCCCAGGGCCCGGGGATGGGATACGACATCGATTGGGACTATATCGAGGACCATCGCATCGAGTGAGATCGGTTGCTGAGTCCATCATTGGGGACTAAGATAGCAGACAAACAAGCTGTAGGGCATACTTATCTGCCGGGAGGGATGAACATGGCAATGACATTCGCCGGTATTCAGGACTTGTTGGGCAGTGAGGCCGATTCGCTGTTGGCGCACAAATGCGAAACGATCTCCAAGGAACAGCTGCATCTGCCGGGGCCGGATTTTGTCGACCGCGTGGTGGCGCTGAGCGACCGGCCCACCCCTGTACTGAGGAATCTCCAGAGCCTCTTCGATCATGGCCGTTTGGGCGGCACCGGATATCTGTCCATCCTGCCCGTCGATCAGGGCATCGAGCACTCGGCCGGGGCGTCGTTTGCGCCGAACCCGATCTACTTCGATCCCGCCAATATCGTCGAGCTAGCGCTGGCAGGGGGCTGCAACGCTGTCGCATCGACGCTCGGGGTCCTGGGAGCGGTTGCACGGAAGTACGCGCACAGGATCCCGTTCATCCTCAAGTTCAACCATAACGAACTGCTCACCTATCCCAATCGCTTCGACCAGATTTTCTTCGCCCAGATTGACCAGGCCTTCGATATGGGCGCCGTCGCGGTAGGCGCGACGATCTACTTCGGTTCGGAGGAGTCCGCTCGCCAGATCGTGGATGTGAGTGAGGCCTTCCACAAAGCACACGAGCTGGGCATGGCGACGGTGCTCTGGTGCTATCTGCGCAACTCCGCGTTCAAGCGCGGCGGCAAGGACTATGCAGTGAGCGCAGACCTGACCGGACAGGCCAATCACCTGGGCGTGACCATTGAGGCCGATATCATCAAGCAGAAGCAGCCCGAACTCAACGGTGGCTACACCGCACTCAACATGGGTGAGTCGAGCTACGGCAAGATTGACAAGCGGGTCTACACCGAGCTAACGACCGACCATCCCATCGATCTCTGCCGTTACCAGCTCGCCAACTGCTATATGGGGCGCGCCGGGTTGATCAATTCGGGCGGTGCATCAGGCGAGAATGACCTGGTCCAGGCCGTTCGAACTGCGGTCATTAACAAGCGTGCCGGCGGCACGGGCTTGATCAGCGGGCGGAAGGCCTTCCAGAAGCCGATGGATCAGGGAGTAGAGGTGCTGAACGCCATCCAAGACGTCTATCTCTGCGACGAGGTAACGATCGCCTAGAGATCCATGCAGGGCTCAGGGACTGGACCAATCTTCTGGGATTGGTCCAGTCTTTTCTGACTACACCTTCCCCACGGGCGCGACATAGATGGCGAACTCGTCCTCCCCGTCCACGCCGAGCAGCGCGTCCAACTCGCTCTGGTTGTATGCGGCGATGCCGCAGACACCCGCGCCGATGGACTCGGCAGCCAGATAGAGGTTCTGGCAGACGTGTCCGGCGTCGATGCTGACGAACTTGGGCGCCATCGCCGCATAGCGCCACTCGGTGCGATAGGGCACTGCCGTCCAGACGAAGGTGACCGCGCTCGCCGCAATAAACGTCTGACCGTTGCAGGCAGCTGCTGCCAGCATCGGTAGCTCCGGGTCCAGCCTGAGCTGCAGCAGCCGGTGCTCTACCGAGAGATAGCGGTAGAGGCCGATCTCCAATCCCTCGACGCGGTTGACGACGAGATACGTCTCGAAGGGATGGCGTGCGCCGGCGGAGGGCACGGTGCGGCGCAGTGCCCCACCGCCACGCCAGACTTCGTGGACGCCCTGGGTTGCCCAGACAAGATAGGAGAGCTCCTCCAGCGTCAGCGATTCCTCCGCATATGCCCGGTGGCTCCGCCGGCCTGCGATGGCCTCGCGAACCGACAGCGTCCCGACCGTCAACCGGTTGGGCGGCACGAGCTCAACCTGCTGCAGGTCCGCGGGGAACGGCTGCTCCAACGGGGGATGGGGGAGGCGCTTCTGCTGGTCGGTGCCCATCTTTCCGAACTCTGACCACAGCTTGCTTTTCAGAAACTCACGATCGCTCTTGGCGTTTGGCATATGGGGTTGCTCTCCTTTATGATCTTCCAGTAAACCAATCGGAACCTTCCGGGAAGCTTGGTACCGCAGACGCAGCTTCCAGGAAAGTCATCACCCTTGCTTGTACCCGACGTCCGGCGGCAAGTTCGGTTGCTGCGCAGCCTCCTTGGCCAGGACATCGCAGCGTTCGTTCCGGTGATTCCCGGCGTGACCGCGAACCCAGACAAAGGCCACCTGGTGGATCTCGCACAGTTGGAGCAGCTCTTCCCAGAGATCGGGGTTGAGCGCGGGCTCTTTCTTGTTGCGCATCCAGCCATTGGCGCGCCACCGTTTTGCCCAGCCTTTGGCTATCGCGTTCACCAGATACTGCGAATCTGTGTGCAGGGTAACCTGACAGGGCTCCTTCAGAGCTTTGAGTGCCTCGATGGCTGCCAGGATCTCCATTCGGTTGTTCGTTGTGTGCCGGAAACCGCCGGATAGCTCCTTTTCGTAGTCCCCGTGCTGGAGGATGACACCGTAGCCGCCCGGTCCGGGGTTCCCGAGCGCGCTGCCATCGGTGTAGGCGATCACGTGTTTTCTGTTCATAGGCGTATTGTAAGGAACGCGTCAGGAAAGACAACAATCCGCCGTTTGCCCTCTCCTCGCCCTAGGGTATAGTGAGTGCATGACCTGTGCAATGATGGGCGACGGTCAGGGGGCGGAAGGCCGCTGCATAAGCCACGCGACTTCACCCGGTCAGAAGAGATTCCCGGTGCATTTGCTGGCGATAGGCCTGAGCTTCGTCGTGTTCCTCGCCTCCGCCTGCACCGTCGATACCGCCCGCCCGACGCCAACACGCACGCGCCCGCCCACACTCGTCCTGACCGCGGTGCCGCTCGCGCGCACGCAGAACGCTGTGCTGCCCACGCCCACGGTTGTGCTGGAGGGGACTATGGTCGCGCCCACCGCGACCCCGGCGCCTGTCGAAGCCCTGGCGCCTGCTGAGGCCCCGCCATCTGGAGAGGTCGAGCCACAGGCGCCGGTGACCGAACCCGCAGATGTCACCTCGCACATCGTCGAGCCTGGGGATACGCTGTTGGGCATTGCGATGGCCTTCGACGTGCCCATGGCGGCCATCCAACTGCGGAATAACCTGGGAGAGGCCACAACAGTCCTTCTGGGCGAGGTTCTCGAGATCCCTTCCTCCCAAGCATGGTCCGGTGCCTCGCCCTTCTGGGTCGTGCACGAGGTCGCATCCGGGGAGACGTTCAGCGAGATCGCCGCCGACTACGGGCTAAAGCTCGATGACCTCCAGGCCGTCAACGCGTCCCTGGACCCGGATCACATTGCGGTCGGCGAGGCCGTTGTCCTGCCCCTCGGCATGCCGGCTAACCTGCTGGCTAAAGCCGAGTCGCCACCGGCTGAGGTTGCTCCGCCGTCTGAGGCGCTCCCGGTATCTGAGGCGGTGGAACCGACGGCTGAGCCCGAGACGATGGTCGCCGCCGATGCCGAACCGGACGTTGCGGCGGATGGGCCTGCCGAGGGGGAGGTCGAGCCCACGGTTGAGCCTACCCCGACAGACGTGCCGGCGTCGCCTGATTCCGGTGCTCCCGCTCCCGCCCCGGATCTCGCTGCGCTGCCCGGTGAGATCTTTCGTATGCTCAACGAGCAGCGTGCCGCCTATGGACTTCCGGCGCTCATGTGGAATGACACGCTTGCTTCCGCGGCGCAGCGGCACGCCGATGACTGCGAAGCGCAGGGGTGGTGCGGGCACACCGGCTCGGATGGCTCCAGCTACAAGGAGCGCATGATCCGTGAGGGGTACGACCCGGTGCGATGGTCGGAGTGTTGGGCCTGGTACGGCTCCGCTGAGCGCGCGGTCGCCATGTGGATGGATGAGGCCCCTCCCAATGATCCCCACCGTCGAACGATCCTGAGTGATGCCCTGACGGAAGTCGGGGTGGGGGTCGTGCCCGGTAACGGCTTCGGCTACTACTTCATCGCCGATTTCGGTACGCCGGCTAATTAGCTCGCGCTCCGCCGCCGATCGGCGTTCTCCACCGTAGGCCGGATCTCCCTGTGTCTAGGTCACCGGGCGCGCTGCAAGGCGCGCCGCCGGTGGCCTTCTACGATAGCCCATACTTCCGCGACAGGAATTCGTCGGCAGGCTGCTTGAGCATCAGGTGGAGCAGTAAGTCCCGCTGGGTCCTGATGAACGGCAGATCGCCGATGGCGATGTCCTCAAGCACCGGGTGTAAGTAAGAGGCGGGCCGGTAGCGCATCGGCTCCTCGCCGCTGCCCAGAACCGCCCGCACGATCTCCGGGTTGGGTGGCACAGGCGTTCTGCCAAACTCACCCCGTAGTAGCATTCTGAACTCATTTGAGACCATCTTGTATCGTCCCATCATGACGTTGAAGGTGGCCTGAGCGCCGACGATCTGGCTGGTCGGCGTCACCAGCGGGACGTAGCCGACGTCGGCGCGTACCCGCGGTACCTCCTCCAGGATGTCGCTGAGGCGCGCCTCCTGCCCCATCTGCTGCAACTGGTTGTGTAGGTTCGACAGCATACCGCCGGGGATCTGGGCGTCGAGCATCTCGTCGTCGTGTGCCGGGTAGCCCAGCGACCCAAGCAACTCACGCATCAAAGTTCGAGCCCTCCGCAGGTCCGGTGCCCCCCCTCTCTCAACCAAGGCCACGATCTCGTCGACACTCCTTCGGTCTACGTCGGCGTACGAGATCGGGCGATGGGTCCGGTTGTCGTCCGAGATGAAGGGAGTGAGCTGCTGGAAGAGCTCGAAGAGCCTTGCCTGGGCTTTGAGAATCAGAGTCTTGTCGAGGCCATGGTCGATGCCCATCGCCTCTGCGAAGACGATCAGGACCTCAACCGGAGGGTGCGAGGTGCCGCCGGCAAAGGGGGTGATCGCTGTGTCGATCACGTCGATCCCCTCCTGCATGGCAATCACGGCATTCAGCGTGGCGAGTCCGGTCGTCGTATGGCCGTGGAAACCTACGGGCACCTTGAGGGCAGCCTTGAGCCTGCGAAACAGCTCCAGGGCGTCGGCGGGGCGTAAGAGCCCGGCCATATCCTTGACCGCAACGCGGTCCGCGCCCTCGTCCTCCAGCCGCTGTGCCAGGGCGACATAGTAGTCGGTGGTGTGAACCGGGCTGACCGTGTAGCTCATGGCGGTCTCGACCTCGCCCCCGTAGGCCTTGACGGCTAACAGCGCGATCTGGAGGTTGCGCCAATCGTTGAGCGCATCGAAGATGCGTATGAGGCCTGTGCCCGAACGAACTGCTTCTCTCACGAACGCGATGACGAGATCGTCGGGGAAGGGCTGGTAAGCGAAGAGATTCTGTCCCCTGAGCAGAGTCCTGAGTTTTTTGGGCTCGCCGAGCACGCGGTGGAATGCGTCGAGACGCTCCCAGGGATCCTCGTCGAGATACCGAACACAACTGTCCAGCGTCGCGCCGCCCCAAAGCTCTATGGCCTGGTAGCCCACGCGACGGATGATGTCGAGGGCACCCACGGCCTGTGCCGTAGTCATCCTCGTGGCTGCGAGGCTCTGTTGCCCGTCCCGCAGCGTTAGATCCGCAAATTCGATGCGATGCAATTCCGACTCCCTATCATACGATGATGGCCCCCACAAGACAGAGGCCCATCCCAATGGCTCCGGCCATGGCCGGGCCGTAGAGTGGCCAGATGACGATCTGTCCGATACTCTCCATTAGCCAGGTAAGCGCGTAGATCAGGCTGAGCGCCGCCCACGGAGTATCCGCGGATGGCACTATCAGTGTCACTGCCCACGTTATAAGCGCGGACACGGCGAACCATCCGGCGTAGTTGGTCCAGGGAATGCCGAAGAATCCTGCACCTCGCCTGGGCTCACCGCCGGGCCCGGACCACGTCCACAGATGCCATGCGACCATCTGAGGGTCCAGAAACAGATCCCAGGCCGTGAATGCCAGCGCACTCGCCAGGATGAAGAGCGCGCCGTGATGGCTGCCGGAGATCGCGCCGCCAACCGCCCACGCGGGAGGCAGCATCATCAGCCACGCCACCGGAATCAGCACCGGCACGTTGCCAAGCTGTGGCTGGAGCCGGACGGTATAGGCATACCTGCCGAAGGGGAAGCCTGTGTGTGCGCCCAAGTACTCCGCCGTCCAGGCCAGGACTGCAACGGTGGCAGCTACGAGCAGCGAAGGCCAGACGCCCCACGCGGGGATCAGGATGGCAACCACGGCGGATGCTTGAAGCAGCACACCGGCGTTGATGCACCATATCTGCGCTTTCTCTCCCCAACGCATTTGTAGGGTGGGGAGGCTGACCATCACCGCAAGCCAGGCGATCATCAGGTAGATGGCCGGTAGGCTCAGTTGCTGGGGCAAGGCCGCGAGCCAACCTACCATGCAGTGGATTCCGATCTCTGGACCGGCTTGGTCAACAGCGGGGCGACATTGCCCCCGATCTCCATCCCTGCGTAGCGGCCCGTACCTTCGAAGATCACGGCCCCGGTGTGGCGTGCGACCATGCGTACGTCCACGGTGGCGCTGAGTGTCTCCGGGACAGGGCGTCCCATATCGACCCTGCTTGGCCCGCGCAGCCTGCCAACCGTGGCCCGCCGACCCGAGATCTCCAGACGATAGAGTGCGTCCTCCACGGTCCAGTGCATTGCATTGTCGGCGACGGCCAGATAGGTGGTCCTGGCTCCGGTGTACGTCGCGAAGCGGTACAAGGTGCCATGGTGGTAAAGGCCGATGATGAACCCTGGGAAGGCTCGTCCTATCCATGGAATCATCGCGATGGAGGCCGTGAGACAGACACCTGGTGTGCTGAAGTGGTTGGACTGCGTCCATACCCAGCCGGAGGGGAACGATTGTCCCCAATCCTTCTCGATGTATCCCCGCCCGCCTCCGAAGTCATAGGTCGCCGATCCTACGCTCAGCTTCCCATCCAAGCCGTGGTCGAGGCTAAGGACGCCGTGGTAGCACTCCATACGTGGGACCCAGGCATACCACCCCATGATTCCCGGCGATGCGAGGGTCACAGGCCATGGCTTAGGATCACCAAAGCGGATGCTACCTTTGAGGGGGATCTCGGTGCCCAGTAGGTCGAGCTCCATCCCCCGCCATGAGAATCGGTTCGGCCCCAC
This sequence comes from uncultured Chloroflexia bacterium, assembly GCA_963775195.1. GTDB lineage: Bacteria > Chloroflexota > Anaerolineae > B4-G1 > SLSP01 > PWVB01. The sequence goes on along the minus strand of CAVZIC010000005.1, from coordinate 8,353 downwards.
TTGCACGTCAAGCGTCTGCTCTTGTGCCGAGAAGGCCGACACCGGATATCTTTGGTAGAGCGTCCGGCCCGAGACCCCGTCCAGCACCTGGACAAAGCTGTGCGGGCCTCCGCCACTTTCGCCGAAAGAGATGCCGGGTATGATGGCGTACCGGTGCTGCTCGCCGGCATCCACCAGTTTGAAATACCAGCCCTCGAAGTACGCCCGGCGCTGGCCGCGCCCGTGATAGCCTTCGGGGAACATCTGGCTGGCGATAATCGGCAGCATCAGACCTCCTCCGGATTGGAGCCGAGAAGCAGAGCGTGAGCCAGGTCAAAAAGCATGAGGAACGCGCCCTGGGCGACGATGCCCCATCCGGTTCCCTTCCGGAAGCGATGGCCGCGACCTTTCGTGCCGGCAAGTGACAGCCCCCCGACGACGTACCCGACATCGAGTCCGACATTTGCCCACAGCAGCCGGCGCAGGGCCAGTCTGGCTCTCCTCTGCTCGAGCGGATCGTGCGCCTCTGGGATGCCGGCCCGACGCCGCACCTGGGCCAGACCAAACCAGCCGATGGTCGAGTTGATTGCCCCCCAACCGATGGCCTGCGCCCCAAATCCGGCCCAGAACGGGTCGGGCGCCCTGCGGATGAGCGCACCAACACCCATATTCACGCGGCCCCATTGGAGAAGCTGCCGCGTGAGTGTCGCCTGAGCCTGCCAGATGTCGCCATAGACGTCGCTCAAATTCACCTCCTCCATAACACCGAACAGCCACCTTAGTTCCGCTGTTGGGCCGAAGGGTGATGAAACAGCGGCTGATTGACCGTGCTTGACACAAGATAACATATTCTACCAGTCTGTGGCCGGTGGTGTAGTGTGGCGGAGGGTGACGTGCGATTGGAGAAGGTGCAAGAGATCGCTTCGTTTTGGGAAATGCGTGCGGCGGGAGCCTGAGGTGCGCACAAATGAAAGACGTCGGTATGGTGTGTCTCGACGTCATCCAGGAAGGCGTGGTACAACTGGGCCGCTGCCCCGTGCGTTAGCCTGCCGGTCTGATTCGCCGCTCGCTATCCGTGTCGAAGAAATAGAGCGCTTCTACGGGGAGGACCACGCGTACGTCGTAGCCCTGGGTGAGGCGCGTGTCCAGGGGCGCTGTAACGCCCACCATGACATCGCCGGCGCTGACGTAGGCTGTCTGCTGCCGGCGTCCGAAGTCAGGCTCCACCACATCGATCGTGCCGATCAACGTCAACCCCGTCGCGGGGGCTGCATCGTTAGTCGTCCTGACCGAAACTGCCTCGGGTCTGATGCCAATCGTAACCCTCTGGCCGCTATGCATCGACGAGACGAACTCAGGCGGGATGGGGAGACTGTGTCCCTGATCCACGACGAGCCGGCCGTCTGATACTCTGGCGCCGATCACGTTCATCGGAGGCTGGCCGAGAAAGCCGGCGACGAAGAGATTGGCCGGGTCCCGCAGGATCTCCCAGAAATCGCCCTCCTGCTCGATGCGGCCCGCTCTCATCACCGCGATGCTGTCAGCCAGGGCCATGGCCTCCGTCTGGTCGTGCGTGACGTACAGCGCCGTAATGCCAAACCTGTGCAGCAACCACTTGATCTCGGTGCGCGTTCGAACGCGCAGTTTGGCATCCAGGTTCGAGAGGGGCTCATCGAAGAGAAAGAGCTCGGGTTGCCTCACAAGGGCGCGGGCAATGGCCAGACGCTGCTGCTGTCCACCCGACAGAGTGCCAGGCTTTCTCCGAAGGAGCGCTTGAAAGCCAATGCCCATCATCTCCGACGTGACCCGGATGCGCTCCTCCGCCTCCGCATCCGGCGCGTGATGGACCTGAAAGAAGAAGCTGAGATTGCCACGTCCGCGGAAATGCGGGTAGAGGGCATAACTCTGGAAGACCATGCCGATGGTGCGGTCGCCGGGCGAGACCCCGCGCATGTCGCGACCGCCATAGGCGATGGTTCCCTCATAATCCGTGAGGCCGGCGACCGCTCTCAGCAGTGTGCTCTTGCCGCAGCCTGACGGGCCGACGATGACGGTTGTGGTGCCGTCCGGCACCGAGAGGCTCAGGTGGTCGAGCGCGCGGACTTCCTCCGACATCCCTGAATCAGGAAGTCCGTCGCCTGCGCCAACACTCCCCATCATTCTCTTGCTTCCGGCCCGTGTCGGGCCGGTGAAGCCGGGCTTGAATACCTTGCTGACGTCTTCCAGGCGAATCTCTGCCACGTCCTCTCTCTTCCTTTACGCAGAGTCGGACGTATCGGTGTCCTTCTGCTTCCTACGGAGCCTGCGCACGAGCGTCGCGATGAGCGGTGCCCCAACCATCACGACGACGTTCATCGCAATCGCTACTGCGAATTGCCACGACGTGGGGTCGGTCACGGAGGCTCCCAGGAGCACCAGTGCGACGCTGCCCGGGATGATGCCCAGGGGCGTGGCAATGAGGTAGGTAGCAAGCCGGACCTTGGTGAGACCCGCGACGTAGTTCTGGATTTCCCAGGGCAACACGGGAACCAGTCGCAACATCAGGATGAAGACGAACCCCCCCTGGCCCTCAGACCGCGTATAGATTTCCTGGAGTCTCTCACCCTTGATCTTCGACTCCACCCACTCGCGTCCAAGCTGACGGGCAAGGTTGAAGGGGATCAGGGAGGAGAATGTAGCAATGCAGATCACCAAGACCGAGCCCCACAGCGTCCCGAAAAGAAGCCCGCTGATAGGAGACAGGACGACGGTCATGAAGGGGATCGGGGCGCTGACGATGTAGATGACGGTATAAGCCACGGGGGCCCACGCCCCGAACCCGCGAACGAAGGCCTCCACGTTCTTGCTGTTGACGCTGTGGAACATCCGGAAGTAGAGCCAAGCCGTGATCGCAAAGACACCGAATACTACGACCACCAGTGGAATGTGGTACCACTTCCTGTGTGACTGCTCTTGTTCCACGTTAGGCCTCCTCACCCGAACGGCTGCCGTCCACTTGCTTTCGGTGCTCTCTCGCATAGTTCCGGGCGATGTCGTCGGCCGTGGATCCCAGATAGAGGTACCGGAGCACGTTCCAGATCACTCGCCCCAAGTATACTAGCGATCCCTGCTGAAGATAACGTATACTCGACGTGACGATGCGGTCGGGGACGAGGGCGATCCTTCCGCGCCGGTGTAGGGCCCTGGCCATTTCGATATCCTCCATCAGGGGAAGCTCCGGAAAGCCCCCAACGGTGCGAAACGTTGTCCGATACATGAACTGGGCGCGATCCCCGTGGACGACCCGCCAATCTGCCGGGAAGCGAATGTGGTTGATCAGCCAAAGCAATGGGCCACGCTGCGGTTCGTACCGAACCTGAAACGCGCCGCCACTGACCCTGGGGCGCGCGAGGGTGCGGATGACGGCCTCTCGCCAGCCAGCAGGAAGCCTGGAATCGGCATGGCAGAAAACGAGGATGTCGCCTCGGGCTGCATCCGCGCCGCGGTTCATCTGAACCGCACGTCCCCGTGGTGCGTCGATGGCTTGTGCTCCTTCGGGCACGCGCTCGACGGTCCGATCCGTGCTGCCACCATCGGCGACGATGATCTCGACTTCGCTGGAGCGGTAGCCGCGCCGAGCCGCCTCTACACACGAGCGGATGTTCAGCGCTTCGTTGAGCGTCGGGATGATGACGGAGACAAGGATCGGCGTGGATCTGTCAGGGATGCGCCGCAGCTGCCGGGTGTCGCTGCCCACAGGAACTCCTCTCGCTATTGTGCACGGACGTGCTGATCCCGGCGGATCTTACGGCCCATCCCGACGCCGCAGTCGGCTGTGGAGACGACGCGCCGGGTCGCCTTCCGCCCGGTAGGTCACCGGCGGCCGCGGGTCTGCCCCAACGTCCGAACCCACACCCGGTAATCCTCCACGACATCCATATCTGTCAGTTCGGGTAAACGCACGAGCGAGATGTGGTATGCCTGTGCCAACGTCTCGGTCTGCACCAACACCTCAGACGTGCTCCAGGCAATATCGTCAAAGAGAGGTGCCCCCGGCGCCTGCATACCGATGAGGTAGTAGCCACCGTCTGCTGCCGGCCCGATGACGCCCGGGATGACACCGTCCGCGGGTGCCGTTCGGAGTACCGCAAAGGCGTTGCGAATGATAGCGACCGTAAGGCCGGGGATATCGCTGCCTACCAGCACTACTGTGTCCGCGCCCTCCTCGTAGGCACGATCAAAGGAGCGTGCCATCCTGATGCCCAGGTCTCCGGGTGCTTGGGGCCGGACCACAAACTCAGGGAAGGCGCTCTCGAAGTAGGCGCAGTCGTCGGGCATCGCCACGGCCAGTTCCACGACGGTGTCGGTGCATCGTGGCCATGGCGACCTCGTTCAGTAGTTTGTACATAAGCCGCGCATAGACGCCGGCTGCCTGCTCGCACCCGAGCTCGGCCCCTAGACGGGTCTTTGCGTGATTCGGGAGCGGGCGCTTGACATAGATGATGAGGTGCTGTCTCACAATGCTTTCCCGAGGTAAGGGTCGAACATCTCTCTTTGGAATGCCAGGTCCAGGTATGAGGTGACCTTGCGGAACGTATCCATATTCCGCACCGCGTGGTCTCCCGTCTGGTAGGCGACCCATGCCATCGCCGACCAGGAGATGCCCCTGAGGTAATTGAAGGGATCCCGCAGTCGGATTCGGTCGACGATGGTATCGCGAAGATGTGGATCGGTGATGGCGCCCCGGTAGACGTCGATGAACCGTGCCTTCTCCGCGTCCGGCATTCGATACTCGCTCTTCCATAGGGTCGTCATAGGGGCACAAAAATGCGACAGGTCCTGGGAGGGATCCCCATACAGGGGCTTTTCCCAATCAACCAGGTAGAGCCTGCGTTCCTCACGGTTCGCGATGAAGTTCCCCGAGTTGACCTCGGTATTGATGATGGCAGGCCAGCGGTCCTCGACGAAATACGTCTCCCTATGGCGCGCTTCCGCGGCCCAGGCGAGAACGTCGGTCAGGTAGTCCCGCAGGTCGGGATCCGCAAGGTCTGATTCCAGATAGACGGGCAGCAAGCGGCTGCACTCTTCATAGGTCATGGTGAGAGGTCGCGTCTCCACAATCAGCGAATGATCGCCGGGGACGTCGACAGAATGGATGCGAGCAAAGAGACGTGCAACGTCATCGAGGTCACGCTCATAGTCGAGGCTCTCCCGGCAGGTATGACATGGCCAGCAGGCCATAGGGGAGCTCCTCGCGACTGTCGTCCACGTCGTAGGGTTGGGGCGTCACCCCGGTGTCCTTGAGCAGGCGGAGGGCTCTGAATTCGTAGAGAATCTGGTCGTCCCGCTGGATCTGGGACCCGATATTCACCCGCAGAACCCAACGCCGGTCTTCCTGATGAATCAGGTAGTTGAGATTGTACTCCCCTTGGGCCAACGGTGTGACGACGAAGGGCAGGGATGGGTCCCGACGGGGGACCCCTGGCAGGGCGCCCCGCGCAGGTAGGCCTGTACATCGGGCATCAGCGAGATCAGATCCATACGTATCGCTTCGTTACTGTATGGTGGCCAGATGATGGGTACCAGTAGGATGCTGACGATGTAGACGATGACGGTGAGGAGCAGGCCGACCTTGGTAAAGTCGAGGAACTTGTAGTGACCCGGGCCATAGACAATCAGGCAGGCAGGTTCCAGGGGTGTGATAAAAGAGCAACTGGCGCTGAGAGCGATCATCACGGCAAAGGTGCGCGGGTTCAGGCCGAGGCGAAGCGCAGTCTGCACGGCGATGGGAAGCACCAATACGGCGGCTGCCTGGTTCGACATAGGCTGGGTCAGCAGCATTGTGATGGCAAAGAAGAGCGTCAGCAGTACGATGGGTTGGGTGACCCCCAGGAGGCTGACCACCTGTGTGGCAAGGAACTGGGCGGTCCCCGTGTACTCCATCGCGGTACCCAAGGCCAACATGCAGCCGATCACGATCAGCACCTGCCATGCGACTTCGTGATAGGCCTCATCGGGGGTGATGCATCGGGTAACAAAGACGGCAAGCGTGCCGAGTGTCACCGCAATGGGCAGGCTCACGATCTTGAATGAGGCCAACACCAGCACCCCAACGAAGATCGCGATCGAGATTGGGGCCCGCCGGTAGTTGGCACGCGTTCGTTGGACCATACCTATGGTGTAGAAGTGGTCGGGGTTGAGTGTTGCGATGTTGGTGCGTGGGCCCTGTACCAGGAGTTCGTCACCGGCGCGCAGCCGTATCTGGCTAAGCTTGCTGAACACGTCTTTGCCGCGACGGTTCATGCCCAACACCTGGAGGCCGAACCGCTGGCGGAACTGGAGCGTCTTGAGTGTGCGCCCGGCCAGTGAAGACGAGGGTAGTAGGACAATCTCGGCGAGTTGTAGCTCTTCACCCTGAAGTCGGGGTCCGAGAGCTTTACTTCGGCCTTGAAGGCGAGCCCGGCCATGTCCGATGTCCAGGATCCTGCTGCGCTCGCCCTTGACCAGGAGTTCATCGCCGGCCTTGAACTCGAGCTGCGGCCTGGGTATGAGGTACCGGTTCTCGTTCCGGATGACCCGTACCACTGTCAGGTCGAGGTCGCGCCCCAGGGAGGACTCGCTCAACGTCTTGCCGATGAGTGGCGACTCCGGCAGTACGATCACCTCCGCAAGATAAGGACGGATGTCGAAGGCTGAGTTCTCGATATCGTTGTCCCGGATGGGAATCAAGCGATTGCCGATCACCTGCATATACAAGAGCCCGGCGGCGGCTATCGGCACCCACGCCTGCCAGCTCGAACAGGCCCAGGGGGGCCAAGCCGTAGTCTACCATCAAGCCGCTGATCAGGACGTTTGTGGAGGACGCGACGAGGGTGATGGAACTTGCCAGGATGGTCGAGAATGCCATCGGCATGAGCAGTTGGGCGCGAGGGGTCCGGGTACGGCGGCTCAAGTCGAGGACGACGGGAAGGAAGAGGGCTGCTGTGGCCGTGTTGCTGACAAAGCCGCTGAGTGCCGTCACAATGACCATGACCGTGGGCAGAAGGCGCCTGGGCCTTTCGCCTACAAGCTGCAGGATCCGCCGGCCCACCTGATCGATCACCCCGGTGCGCGTCACGGCTGCGGTCAGAACCAGGAGCCCGAAGATCATGACGGCCGTGTCGCTGCCAAAGCCCGCGAAGGTGGCGTCGGGCGGTATCAGGCCTGTCAGGCTGAGAGCCAGCAGGATGCCTATCGCGATGATGTCGGCGCGAAACTGGTCGAGCGAGAACGCTACCACGGCGGCGAGGATGATGGTGAGGAGCAGCCCAATCTGGAAGGTCATGGCTAGAGCCATTTCCCGAAGAGTGCCGCCAGGATGGGGACAAGCACCGCCGTAAGAATCCCGTTGAGCCCCATGCCCAGTCCGGAGAACGCCCCGGCTTCTTCATCCATCTGGAAGGCTCGTGCGTACCGATGCCGTGCGATGCCAGTCCGATGGCGAAGCCCCGGATGCTGTGGTCGTGAATATGCAGCAGGTCAAGGATGTACTTGCTGCTGACGGCGCCGATGATGCCCGTGAGAATCACCAGGACGGCTGTCAACGGGGGCAATTCCCCCAGCTTCTCGGAGACGCCCATTGCGATCGCCGTTGTCACCGACTTCGGCGCAAGCGAGAGCAGCGTCGATGTAGAGGCGCCGAGCAGCTTGCCCAGGCCGACGGCGGAGAAGATCGCGGGAGCGATCCGACGACCAGTGCGGCGCCGATCGGCCCAGGAGGTGCTGAAGTTTGCCGACTCGGTGGTAGAGCGGCACCGCCAGCGCAACGGTAGCAGGGCCCAGAAGGAAGTGGACGGGATCCGCGCCCTTAAAGTATGTGTCGTAGGACGTCCCGGTCACCAGCAGCAATGCTGAGACCGCGGCGATGGAGGTCAGTACGGGGTTGAGCCAGGCGTAGCCCGTACGATCGGCGAGCCGCTGGGCGCCCTGGTAGATCACCAGCGTCGCTGTGAGCCACAGTAGGGGACTCTGTGCAAAGGTAGCCCATAGATCGACGGGCTTACTCACCGCGCTCCTCTTCCCCATCCGTCTCTCCTGGCGCCTGCGCGTAGGAAGACGTCCGGATGTACCTCTCCGGCCCGCCACGAGGCGCATCGTCAGCGCCGTGACCGCGATGGTAATGATCGTGCTGCCGATCAGCGATACGGCGATCGGTAACCATTCTCTCCGGATCAGCGCGAGGTAGGCAATGATTCCGGACCCCGCCGGGACGAAGAACAATGACAGGTGCTTCAGGAGCCCCTCGCCGGCGGCGTCCAGCCGCCGGGAGTCTGGCCCTGGGCCAGCAGCGCGAGGAAGAGCAAGAGCATGCCGATGACGGGCCCGGGCACGGGCAGCGCAAAAGCCGATGAGATGG
>CAVZIC010000004.1:0-8369 GCA_963775195.1 uncultured Chloroflexia bacterium | reverse complement strand
TCCGAGAAGCTGGGGGGATTGCCCCCGTTGACAGCCGTCCTGGTGATTCTCACGGGCATCATCGGCGCCGTCAGCAGCAAGTACATCCTTGACCTGCTGCATATTCGCGACCACAGCATCCGGGGCTTCGCCATTGGACTGGCATCGCACGGCATCGGTACAGCACGAGCCTTCCAGATGGATGGGGAAGCCGGGGCGTTCTCCGGACTGGGCATGGGGCTCAAGACCGGATTGGGGCAGCAGTGCTTGTCCCCATCCTGGCGGTACTCTTCGGGAAATGGCTCTAGCCATGACCTTCCATTCGGGCTGCTCCTCACCATCATCCTCGCCGCCGTGGTCGCGTTCTCGCTCGACCAGTTTCGCGCCGACATCATCGCGATAGGCATCCTGCTGGCTCTCAGCCTGACAGGCCTGATACCGCCCGACGCCACCTTCGCGGGCTTTGGCAGCGACACGGCCGTCATGATCTTCGGGCTCCTGGTTCTGACCGCAGCCGTGACGCGCACCGGGGTGATCGATCAGGTGGGCCGGCGGATCCTGCAGCTTGTAGGCGATAGGCCCGGGCGCCTTCTGCCCACGATTATGGTCATTGTGACGGCACTCAGCGGCTTTGTCAGCAACACGGCCACAGCAGCCCTCTTCCTTCCCGTCGTCCTCGACTTGAGCCGCCGCACCCGGACCCCTCGCGCCCAACTGCTCATGCCGATGGCATTCTCGACCATCCTGGCGAGTTCCATCACCCTCGTCGCGTCCTCCACAAACGTCCTGATAAGCGGCTTGATGGTAGACTACGGCTTGGCCCCCCTGGGCCTGTTCGAGCTGGCAGGCGTAGGGTTGCCGATAGCCGCCGCCGGGCTCTTGTATATGCAGGTGATCGGCAATCGCTTGATTCCCATCCGGGACAACGATATCGAGAACTCAGCCTTCGACATCCGTCCTTATCTTGCGGAGGTGATCGTACTGCCGGAGTCGCCACTCATCGGCAAGACGTTTGAGCGAGTCCTCCCTGGGGCGCGACCTCGACCTGACAGTGGTGCGGGTCATCCGGAACGAGAACCGGTACCTCATACCCCAGCCGCACTCGAGTTCAAGGCCGGCGATGAACTCCTGGTCAAGGGCGAGCGCAGCAGGATCCTGGACATCAAGAACATGGCCGGGCTCGCCTTCAAGGCCGAAGTCACGCTCTCGGACCCCCGACTTCAGGGGGAAGAGCTGCAGCTCGCCGAGATTGTGCTGCTGCCCTGTTCTTCACTGGCCGGGCGCACGCTCAAGCGCTGCAGTTCCGCCAGCGGTTCGGCCTCCAGTTACCGGGGATGAACCGTCGCGGCAAAGACGTATTCAGCAAGCTTAGCCAGATACGTCTGCGCGCCGGTGACGAACTCCTGGTACAAGGCCCCGCACCAACATCGCGACCCTCAACCCCGACCACTTCTACACCATGGGTATGGTCCAGCGAACGCGTCCAACTACCGGCGGGCCCCGATCTCGATCGCGATCTTCTTGGGGTGCTGGTGTTGGCCTGATTCAAGATCGTGAGCCTGCCCATTGCGGTGACGCTCGGCACGTTTGCCGTCTTTGTTACCCGGTGCATCACACCCGATCAGGCCTATCACGAGGTCGCGTGGCAGGTGCTGATCGTGATCGGCTGTATGTTGGCCCTGGGCACCGCGATGGAATACACAGGGACCGCCCAGTTCCTTGCCACCCAGGTGGTCAGCCTCGTGGGGGTCACCCAACCGGTTGTACTATTGACGCTCTTCTTTGCCATCACGATGCTGCTGACCCAGCCTATGTCGAACCAGGCAGCCGCCGTATTGGTGCTTCCCATCGCCGTGCAGACCGCGCTTCGTCTCGGCCTGAACCCGCGCACCTTTGCCGTGATGATCGCCCTCAGCGCGAGCTGCTCTTTTATCACCCCCCTGGACCTGCCTGTCTGATTGTCTACGGCCCGGGTCACTACAAGTTCCTCGACTTTACCAAGGTCGGCCTGCTCCTCACCGCCCTCGTCTACGTCGTCAGCATCGTGCTGGTGCCCATCATCTGGCCGCTCACGCCGTAGAGGAGCGAAGCGTATGGACTTGCTCGCGCTGATGCCCGACGTACGGGCCTACCTGCGCCAGGGCGCACTGCCAGGGGTCCCCCGTTGGGATCCCGCCTTGCCCTTCGTCGTCACGCCCCTGGCTCAAGGGGAGTACAATCTCAACTACCTGGTACGTCAGGGCGACCGGCGTTGGGTCCTGCGTGTGAATATCGGGTCCCAGATCCGGCGGAACGACCAGATTGTCTACGAATACAAGGCCCTCTGCTTGCTCAAGAGCACAGGGGTGACGCCCCAACCCTACGACGTGGACGACAGCCGGGAGGTGCTTGCTTACGGCGCACTGGCGATGTCATACCTGCCGGGAGAGAGCCTCGACTACGAACGGGACCTCGATGACGTGGCACACCTCTTCGCCCGAATCCACTCTGTCGACGTCCCCAATGACCATTCGCTGATTGTGGAGACGCGCCCTCTCAGCATGACCTATGAGGAATGCAGTCGCCTGCTGCCCGTCTATCTGGAATCGGACCTTGCCGATCCCGACCTGCGGGACTACCTGACCGATGTCCTCGCCTGGGCGGAGGAAGCGCGCCATGGGGAGACGTATTTCATCGAGGACCCCTGCCCGCCATCATCAATACCGAGGTCAACTCGGGGAACTTCATCGCGAACCGCGAGGAACGGAGGCTCTACCTGGTCGATTGGGAAAACCCCTCTATGGGGATCCCTCCCAGGACCTATCACATTTCTGCGCCCCTATGACGACCCTGTGGAAGAGCGAGTACCGAATGCCGAGCGCGGAGAAGGTACGCTTCATCAACGTCTACCGGGACGCCATCGCCGACCCGCATCTTCGCGATACCATCGTCGAGCGAGTTCGGCTGCGGGATCCCTTCAACTACTTGAGAGGCATCTCCTGGTCCGCGATGGCGTGGGTAGCTTACCAGACGGGAGACCATGCTGTGCGCAATGCAGATACCTTCCGCAAGGTCACCTCATATCTGGACCTGGCCTTCCAGAGAGAGATGTTTGACCCTTACCTCGGGGGACATCGTGAGACAGCACCTCGTCATCTTTGCCAAGCGCCCGCTCCCGAATCACGCGAAGACCCGCCTAGGCGCCGAGATCGGCTGCGAGCAAGCGGCCGGCGTCTATGCGCGGATCGTCTACAAGCTGCTGATCGAGGTCGCCTGGCCGCGGATATGACCGACACCACCGTGGAGCTGGCCGTGGCGACACCCGATGACTGCGCCTACTTCGAGAGCGCCTTCCCCGAGTTCTTCGTTCGGCCCCAGGCGCCCGGCGACCTGGGCACCCGGATGGCCCTCTCCTTTGAGCGAGCCTTTGAGAAGGGCGCGACAGGCAGTCGTATTGGTGGGGAGTGATATCCCCGGTCTTACGGTGGACATCATCCGGAACGCCTTTGTCGTGCTCCGAACGGCACCTGCGGGCGATATCGTCCCGGGCGCATCGGGCCGGCGGCGGATGGCGGCTATTATCTCATCGGTATGCAGGCGCCGGGAGCACCACTCTTTGACGACATCGCCTGGAGCACGCCTACCGTGTTGGCGCAGACCGAGGCATTGGCACGACGCATACCACATCTCGCTCGTGCGATTGCCGGAACTGACGGACATGGATGTCCTGGAGGATTACCTGGTCTGGGTTCGGACGTTGGGGCACACCCGCGGCCGCCGGTGACCTACCGGGCGGAAGGCAACCCGGCGCGGCGTCTCCACAGCCGACTGCGGCGTCGGATGGGACGTAAGATAGGCCGGGATCAGCACGTCCGTGCACAATAGCGAGAGGAGTTCCTGTGGGCAGCGACACCCGGCAGCTTCGGCGGATCCCTGACAGCCGACGCCGCTCCTTGTCTCCGTCATCATCCCCACGCTCAACGAAGCGCTGAACATCCGATCGTGTGTTGAGGCGGCCCGGCGCACCTACCGCTCCGGCGAAGTCGAGATCATCGTCTCCGATGGCGGCAGCACGGATCGCACCGTCGAGCGCGTGCCCGAAGGAGCACGAGCCATCAACGCGCCGCGGGGACGTGCGGCTCAGATGAACCGCGGCGCGGATACAGCCCGAGGCGACATCCTCGTTTTCTGCCATGCCGACTCCCGGCTTCCGGCAGGATGGCGAGAGGCCGTCATCCGCACCCTCGCGAGACCCAAGGTCAGTGGCGGCGCGTTTCAGGTTCGATACGAACCGCAGCGCGGCCCGCTGCTCTGGCTGATCAACCACGTTCGCTTCCCGGCAGACTGGCGGGTCATCCACGGAGATCGCGCTCAGTTCATGTATCGGGCGCGTTTCGAACCGATCGGCGGCTTTCCGGAGCTCCCCCTGATGGAGGATGTCGAAATGGCCAGGGCCCTGCACCGGCGCGGAAGAATCGTCCTGGTTCCCGACCGCATTGTCACGTCGAGTGTACGTTATCTTCAGCAGGGATCGCTAGTATACTTAAGGCGAGTGATCTGGAATGTACTCCGGTACCTCTATCTGGGATCCACGGCCGACGACATCGCCCGGAGCTATGCGAGAGAGCACGGAAAGCAAGTGGACGGCAGCCGGTCGGGTGAGGAGGCATAACGTGGAGCAAGGGCAGTCACGCAGGAAGTGGTACCAGATTCCACTGGTGGTAGTAGTATTCGGTGTCTTTGCGATCACGGCTTGGCTCTACTTCCGGATGTTCCACAGCGTCAACAGCGAGAACGTGGAGGCCTTCGTTCGCGGGTTCGGGGCGTGGGCCCCCGTGGCTTATACCGTCATCTACGTCGTCAGCGCCCCGATCCCCTTCATGACCGTCGTCCTGTCTCCTATCAGCGGGCTGCTTTTCGGGACGCTGTGGGGCTCGGTCCTGGTGATCTGCATCGCTACATTCTCCTCCCTGATCCCTTTCAACCTTGCCCGTCAGCTTGGACGCGAGTGGGTGGAGTCGAAGATCAAGGGTGAGAGACTCCAGGAGATCTATGCGCGGTCTGAGGGCCAGGGGGGGTTCGTCTTCATCCTGATGTTGCGACTGGTTCCCGTGTTGCCCTGGGAAATCCAGAACTACGTCGCAGGTCTCACCAAGGTCCGGCTTGCTACCTATCTCATAGCCACGCCCCTGGGCATCATCCCGGGCAGCGTCGCACTGGTGCTCCTGGGAGCCTCCGTGACCGACCCCACGTCGTGGCAATTCGCAGTAGCGATTGCGATGAACGTCGTCGTGATGGTTGGGGCGCCGCTCATCGCGACGTTCGTGCGCAGGCTCCGTAGGAAGCAGAAGGACACCGATCCGTCCGACCCTGCGTAAAGGAAAAGAGAGGACTTGGCAGAGATTCGCCTGGAAGACGTCAGCAAGGTATTCAAGCCCGGCTTCACCGGCCCGACACGGGCCGGAAGCAAGAGAATGATGGGGAGTGTTGGCGCAGGCGACGGACTTCCTGATTCAGGGATGTCGGAGGAAGTCCGCGCGCTCGACCACCTGAGCCTCTCGGTGCCGGACGGCACCACAACCGTCATCGTCGGCCCGTCAGGCTGCGGCAAGAGCACACTGCTGAGAGCGGTCGCCGGCCTCACGGATTATGAGGGAACCATCGCCTATGGCGGTCGCGACATGCGCGGGGTCTCGCCCGGCGACCGCACCATCGGCATGGTCTTCCAGAGTTATGCCCTCTACCCGCATTTCCGCGGACGTGGCAATCTCAGCTTCTTCTTTCAGGTCCATCACGCGCCGGATGCGGAGGCGGAGGAGCGCATCCGGGTCACGTCGGAGATGATGGGCATTGGCTTTCAAGCGCTCCTTAGGAGAAAGCCTGGCACTCTGTCGGGTGGACAGCAGCAGCGTCTGGCGATTGCCCGCGCCCTTGTGAGGCAACCCGAGCTCTTTCTCTTCGATGAGCCCCTCTCGAACCTGGATGCCAAGCTGCGTGTTCGAACGCGCACCGAGATCAAGTGGTTGCTGCACAGGTTTGGCATTACGGCGCTGTACGTCACGCACGACCAGACGGAGGCCATGGCCCTGGCTGACAGCATCGCGGTGATGAGAGCGGGCCGCATCGAGCAGGAGGGCGATTTCTGGGAGATCCTGCGAGACCCGGCCAATCTCTTCGTCGCCGGCTTTCTCGGCCAGCCTCCGATGAACGTGATCGGCGCCAGAGTATCAGACGGCCGGCTCGTCGTGGATCAGGGACACAGTCTCCCCATCCCACCTGAGTTCGTCTCGTCGATGCATAGCGGCCAGCGGGTTACGATTGGCATCAGACCCGAGGCAGTTTCGGTCAGAACGACTAACGATGCAGTCCCTGCGACGGGGTTGACGTTGATCGGCACGATCGATGTGGTGGAGCCTGACTTCGGACGCCGGCAGCAGACAGCCTACGTCAGCGCCGGCGATGTCATGGTGGGCGTTACAGCGCCCCTGGACACGCGCCTCACCCAGGGCTACGACGTACGCGTGGTCCTCCCCGTAGAAGCGCTCTATTTCTTCGACACGGATAGCGAGCGGCGAATCAGACCGGCAGGCTAACGCACGGGGCAGCTGCCCAGTTGTACCACGCCTTCCTGGATGACGTCGAGACACACCATACCGACGTCTTTCATTTGTGCGCACCTCAGGCTCCCGCCGCACGCATTTCCCAAAACGAAGCGATCTCTTGCACCTTCTCCAATCGCACGTCACCCTCCCAGCAATTCCAAATATGAGCCCGAATGTAAACAGTGAGACACGTAGGAGACGCTGGGGAACGCAGAAGCGGATCTCTAGAGGTGTCCGGCCGGCGCTGAACAGCGTAGGGCGAGGTCTGACAGGGAACAGTCACTGAGCCAGCCGGCGCCGGCTGGCTCAGGACGACCGTCCGTAGCCGGCAACGTGCCCAGCACACAGTGCCGCACCTAAGAAACGTGTGGCATCGTCAGCGAGTCCGCTTCAGATTGATTCGGAAGCTCTTCTGGCGGCAAGTCCAATTGCTGATACATGAACGTGAGTAAGCATTGCCAATCGGAGAAGTAGACGTAGCGCGTGAGCGCCCGTAAGTCGTTGAAGAACGTGCGCCGGGCTCCCAGTTCCCGCCGTACGGCTTGATAGGTCGCGCAACTGAGCCCCAGGGCCGTGTGGCAGAGAAAGGCCAGCAGCAACAAGGTCAACAAGACACTGCTCAGATGGTGCTGTCCATGGCCGTAGTTGTGCTCGAAATGGTAGCCTTGGTTCTTGAGCACATTGAACCCTTCATTCTCGACTTTCCAGCGGCTCCGTCCACTGGCCACAATCTCCGGGACGGTCTCTGCCGTCACCGGATGATCCGTCGCCCAGGCACAGTGATAGACTTGTTGGTCGGTTGCACCATCGCAGATGGTCAGCTCACACCAGTTGACCATCACCGTTTCCAGATCTCCCCGCAGCGGGACTTGCTCCACCCAGCGGTAGATCCAGCGTTCGCGGCGTCGTCCGTGCCGTTTTTCTACCACCTGCGTGCTGATGGCGCCGGCCACCGGCTCGAGTAAGTGCACTTCCTCGTACAGCGCGGGGTGTGAGGCTTCTTTGCAGGTGAGAATGAAGTGCATGTGATGCTGCGCCAGCGACGTACACAACGGATAGTGACAATGCAGATCATCCGTCAGAATGGTCACGCTCTCAGGAGCAAACCGCACCGCGTTCCGCTTAAGCCAGCGTTTGATCGCTTGCTGTTCACAATCCTGCTTGTCGTGTCCATCTTGCGGGGTGATGAACTCCGGCGCTAAGCAGATCACGGCTGCTTGCTCGGGAGCCCCCACCACCGCCAACAGCACCCCATGGGAGTAGTGCGGCTGCTCCTCCCGCAAGGTCACCCGACACTTCGGGCACTGCACTTTCTCCGAACTGAAGTATTGTGACCCGTCCAGTGAGATCAGGCGGGTGCCCCCCACGCCGGTGTAGGCGTCCAAGTGTCCCGCAGCTTGCAGCTGCGCATAGATCTCCCAGAAGGGTGTCTGCAGCCCTGCCGGATCCACCGGATCGAGCAGATTCCGCAGCTGACTATCACTAGGGATCTGTGCGACTCCAAACAAGCTCTGCACATTGTTCCGCCCCCGTTGGCGCTGCATATCCCGCTGGTGCGCCAAAAACGAGGGCGATTGCATGTAGAACACCGCAAAAGCACTCAGCCCGGCTTCCGTGAGGCTGTATTGGATGTTCTGCCCACGTCGATGTTCCGGCAAGCACTCGAGTGCCTGCCGCACAGGGGCGAGGAGCTCTCTGAATTTCACTGGCTTCCCCATCCGTGGCTCCTTGCACTTCATGTCTGGCTCTATCTAGGTGACGCCCCTATTCTACCCCCTCTTCCATATTGGGAACTGCTGATGGTTGTGG
>CAVZIC010000003.1:0-37028 GCA_963775195.1 uncultured Chloroflexia bacterium | reverse complement strand
GGTGACGTGCGATTGGAGAAGGTGCAAGAGATCGCTTCGTTTTGGGAAATGCGTGCGGCGGGAGCCTGAGGTGCGCACAAATGAAAGACGTCGGTATGGTGTGTCTCGACGTCATCCAGGAAGGCGTGGTACAACTGGGCCGCTGCCCCGTGCGTTAGCCTGCCGGTCTGATTCGCCGCTCGCTATCCGTGTCGAAGAAATAGAGCGCTTCTACGGGGAGGACCACGCGTACGTCGTAGCCCTGGGTGAGGCGCGTGTCCAGGGGCGCTGTAACGCCCACCATGACATCGCCGGCGCTGACGTAGGCTGTCTGCTGCCGGCGTCCGAAGTCAGGCTCCACCACATCGATCGTGCCGATCAACGTCAACCCCGTCGCGGGGGCTGCATCGTTAGTCGTCCTGACCGAAACTGCCTCGGGTCTGATGCCAATCGTAACCCGCTGGCCGCTATGCATCGACGAGACGAACTCAGGTGGGATGGGGAGACTGTGTCCTTGATCCACGACGAGCCGGCCGTCTGATACTCTGGCGCCGATCACGTTCATCGGAGGCTGGCCGAGAAAGCCGGCGACGAAGAGATTGGCCGGGTCTCGCAGGATCTCCCAGAAATCGCCCTCCTGCTCGATGCGGCCCGCTCTCATCACCGCGATGCTGTCAGCCAGGGCCATGGCCTCCGTCTGGTCGTGCGTGACGTACAGCGCCGTAATGCCAAACCTGTGCAGCAACCACTTGATCTCGGTGCGCGTTCGAACGCGCAGTTTGGCATCCAGGTTCGAGAGGGGCTCATCGAAGAGAAAGAGCTCGGGTTGCCTCACAAGGGCGCGGGCAATCGCCAGACGCTGCTGCTGTCCACCCGACAGAGTGCCAGGCTTTCTCCGAAGGAGCGCTTGAAAGCCAATGCCCATCATCTCCGACGTGACCCGGATGCGCTCCTCCGCCTCCGCATCCGGCGCGTGATGGACCTGAAAGAAGAAGCTGAGATTGCCTCGTCCGCGGAAATGCGGTAGAGGGCATAACTCTGGAAGACCATGCCGATGGTGCGGTCGCCGGGCGAGACCCCGCGCATGTCGCGACCGCCATAGGCGATGGTTCCCTCATAATCCGTGAGGCCGGCGACCGCTCTCAGCAGTGTGCTCTTGCCGCAGCCTGACGGGCCGACGATGACGGTTGTGGTGCCGTCCGGCACCGAGAGGCTCAGGTGGTCGAGCGCGCGGACTTCCTCCGACATCCCTGAATCAGGAAGTCCGTCGCCTGCGCCAACACTCCCCATCATTCTCTTGCTTCCGGCCCGTGTCGGGCCGGTGAAGCCGGGCTTGAATACCTTGCTGACGTCTTCCAGGCGAATCTCTGCCAAGTCCTCTCTTTTCCTTTACGCAGGTCGGACGGATCGGTGTCCTTCTGCTTCCTACGGAGCCTGCGCACGAACGTCGCGATGAGCGGTGCCCCAACCATCACGACGACGTTCATCGCAATCGCTACTGCGAATTGCCACGACGTGGGGTCGGTCACGGAGGCTCCCAGGAGCACCAGTGCGACGCTGCCCGGGATGATGCCCAGGGGCGTGGCTATGAGGTAGGTAGCAAGCCGGACCTTGGTGAGACCCGCGACGTAGTTCTGGATTTCCAGGGCAACACGGGAACTAGTCGCAACATCAGGATGAAGACGAACCCCCCCTGGCCCTCAGACCGCGTATAGATTTCCTGGAGTCTCTCACCCTTGATCTTCGACTCCACCCACTCGCGTCCAAGCTGACGGGCAAGGTTGAAGGGGATCAGGGAGGAGAATGTAGCAATGCAGATCACCAAGACCGAGCCCCACAGCGTCCCGAAAAGAAGCCCGCTGATAGGAGACAGGACGACGGTCATGAAGGGGATCGGGGCGCTGACGATGTAGATGACGGTATAAGCCACGGGGGCCCACGCCCCGAACCCGCGAACGAAGGCCTCCACGTTCTTGCTGTTGACGCTGTGGAACATCCGGAAGTAGAGCCAAGCCGTGATCGCAAAGACACCGAATACTACGACCACCAGTGGAATGTGGTACCACTTCCTGTGTGACTGCTCTTGTTCCACGTTAGGCCTCCTCACCCGAACGGCTGCCGTCCACTTGCTTTCGGTGCTCTCTCGCATAGTTCCGGGCGATGTCGTCGGCCGTGGATCCCAGATAGAGGTACCGGAGCACGTTCCAGATCACTCGCCCCAAGTATACTAGCGATCCCTGCTGAAGATAACGTATACTCGACGTGACGATGCGGTCGGGAACGAGGGCGATCCTTCCGCGCCGGTGTAGGGCCCTGGCCATTTCGATATCCTCCATCAGGGGGAGCTCCGGAAAGCCCCCAACGGTGCGAAACGTTGTCCGATACATGAACTGGGCGCGATCCCCGTGGACGACCCGCCAATCTGCCGGGAAGCGAATGTGGTTGATCAGCCAAAGCAATGGGCCACGCTGCGGTTCGAACCGAACCTGAAACGCGCCGCCACTGACCCTGGGGCGCGCGAGGGTGCGGATGACGGCCTCTCGCCAGCCAGCAGGAAGCCTGGAATCGGCATGGCAGAAAACGAGGATGTCGCCTCGGGCTGCATCCGCGCCGCGGTTCATCTGAACCGCACGTCCCCGTGGTGCGTCGATGGCTCGTGCTCCTTCGGGCACGCGCTCGACGGTCCGATCCGTGCTGCCGCCATCGGAGACGATGATCTCGACTTCGCTGGAGCGGTAGCCGCGCCGAGCCGCCTCTACACACGAGCGGATGTTCAGCGCTTCGTTGAGCGTCGGGATGATGACGGAGACAAGGATCGGCGTGGGTCTGTCAGGGATCCGCCGCAGCTGCCGGGTGTCGCTGCCCACAGGAACTCCTCTCGCTATTGTGCACGGACGTGCTGATCCCGGCGGATCTTACGGCCCATCCCGACGCCGCAGTCGGCTGTGGAGACGCCGCGCCGGGTTGCCTTCCGCCCGGTAGGTCACCGGCGGCCGCGGGTCTGCCCCAACGTCCGAACCCACACCAGGTAATCCTCCACGACATCCATATCTGTCAGTTCGGGTAAACGCACGAGCGAGATGTGGTATGCCTGTGCCAACGTCTCGGTTTGCACCAACACCTCAGACGTGCTCCAGGCAATCTCGTCAAAGAGAGGTGCCCCCGGCGCCTGCATACCGATAAGGTAGTAACCACCGTCTGCTGCCGGCCCGATGACGCCCGGGATGACACCGTCCGCGGGTGCCGTTCGGAGTACCGCAAAGGCGTTGCGAATGATAGCGACCGTAAGGCCGGGGATATCGCTGCCTACCAGCACGACTGTGTCCGCGCCCTCCTCGTAGGCACGATCAAAGGAGCGTGCCATCCTGATGCCCAGGTCTCCGGGTGCTTGGGGCCGGACCACAAACTCAGGGAAGGCGCTCTCAAAGTAGGCGTAGTCGTCGGGCATCGCCACGGCCAGTTCCACGACGGTGTCGTGCATCGTGGCCATGGCGACCTCGTTCAGTAGTTTGTACATAAGCCGCGCATAGACGCCGGCTGCCTGCTCGCACCCGAGCTCGGCCCCTAGACGGGTCTTTGCGTGATTCGGGAGCGGGCGCTTGACATAGATGATGAGGTGCTGTCTCACAATGCTTTCCCGAGGTAAGGGTCGAACATCTCTCTTTGGAATGCCAGGTCCAGGTATGAAGTGACCTTGCGGAACGTATCCATATTCCGTACCGCGTGGTCTCCCGTCTGGTAGGCGACCCATGCCATCGCCGACCAGGAGATGCCCCTGAGGTAATTGAAGGGATCCCGCAGTCGGATTCGGTCGACGATGGTATCGCGAAGATGTGGATCGGTGATGGCGCCCCGGTAGACGTCGATGAACCGTGCCTTCTCCGCGTCCGGCATTCGATACTCGCTCTTCCATAGGGTCGTCATAGGGGCACAAAAATGCGACAGGTCCTGGGAGGGATCCCCATACAGGGGCTTTTCCCAATCAACCAGGTAGAGCCTGCGTTCCTCACGGTTCGCGATGAAGTTCCCCGAGTTGACCTCGGTATTGATGATGGCAGGCCAGCGGTCCTCGACGAAATACGTCTCCCTATGGCGCGCTTCCGCGGCCCAGGCGAGAACGTCGGTCAGGTAGTCCCGCAGGTCGGGATCCGCAAGGTCTGATTCCAGATAGACGGGCAGCAAGCGGCTGCACTCTTCATAGGTCATGGTGAGAGGTCGCGTCTCCACAATCAGCGAATGATCGCCGGGGACGTCGACAGAATGGATGCGAGCAAAGAGACGTGCAACGTCATCGAGATCACGCTCATAGTCGAGGCTCTCTCCCGGCAGGTATGACATGGCCAGCAGGCCATAGGGGAGCTCCTCGCGACTGTCGTCCACGTCGTAGGGCTGGGGCGTCACCCCGGTGTCCTTGAGCAGGCGGAGGGCTCTGAATTCGTAGAGAATCTGGTCGTCCCGCTGGATCTGGGACCCGATATTCACCCGCAGAACCCAACGCCGGTCTTCCTGATGGATCAGGTAGTTGAGATTGTACTCCCCTTGGGCCAACGGTGTGACGACGAAGGGCAGGGATGGGTCCCAACGGGGGACCCCTGACAGGGTGCCCCTGCGCAGGTAGGCCTGTACATCGGGCATCAGCGAGATCAGATCCATACGTATCGCTTCGTTACTGCATGAGTGGCCAGATGATGGGTACCAGTAGGATGCTGACGACGTAGACGATGACGGTGAGGAGCAGGCCGACCTTGGTAAAGTCGAGGAACTTGTAGTGACCCGGGCCATAGACAATCAGGCAGGCAGGTTCCAGGGGTGTGATAAAAGAGCAACTGGCGCTGAGAGCGATCATCACGGCAAAGGTGCGCGGGTTCAGGCCGAGGCGAAGCGCAGTCTGCACGGCGATGGGAAGCACCAATACGGCGGCTGCCTGGTTCGACATAGGCTGGGTCAGCAGCATTGTGATGGCAAAGAAGAGCGTCAATAGTACGATGGGTTGGGTGACCCCCAGGAGGCTGACCACCTGTGTGGCAAGGAACTGGGCGGTCCCCGTGTACTCCATCGCGGTACCCAAGGCCAACATGCAGCCGATCACGATCAGCACCTGCCATGCGACTTCGTGATAGGCCTCATCGGGTGTGATGCATCGGGTAACAAAGACGGCAAGCGTGCCGAGCGTCACCGCAATGGGCAGGCTCACGATCTTGAATGAGGCCAACACCAGCACCCCAACGAAGATCGCGATCGAGATTGGGGCCCGCCGGTAGTTGGCACGCGTTCGTTGGACCATACCTATGGTGTAGAAGTGGTCGGGGTTGAGCGTTGCGATGTTGGTGCGTGGGCCCTGTACCAGGAGTTCGTCACCGGCGCGCAGACGTATCTGGCTAAGCTTGCTGAATACGTCTTTGCCGCGACGGTTCATGCCCAACACCTGGAGGCCGAACCGCTGGCGGAACTGGAGCGTCTTGAGTGTGCGCCCGGCCAGTGAAGACGAGGGCAGTAGCACAATCTCGGCAAGCTGGAGCTCTTCCCCCTGAAGTCGGGGGTCCGAGAGCGTGACTTCGGCCTTGAAGGCGAGCCCGGCCATGTTCTTGATGTCCAGGATCCTGCTGCGCTCGCCCTTGACCAGGAGTTCATCGCCGGCCTTGAACTCGAGCTGCGGCCTGGGTATGAGGTACCGGTTCTCGTTCCGGATGACCCGCACCACTGTCAGGTCGAGGTCGCGCCCCAGGGAGGACTCGCTCAACGTCTTGCCGATGAGTGGCGACTCCGGCAGTACGATCACCTCCGCAAGATAAGGACGGATGTCGAAGGCTGAGTTCTCGATATCGTTGTCCCGGATGGGAATCAAGCGATTGCCGATCACCTGCATATACAAGAGCCCGGCGGCGGCTATCGGCAACCCTACGCCTGCCAGCTCGAACAGGCCCAGGGGGGCCAAGCCGTAGTCTACCATCAAGCCGCTTATCAGGACGTTTGTGGAGGACGCGACGAGGGTGATGGAACTTGCCAGGATGGTCGAGAATGCCATCGGCATGAGCAGTTGGGCGCGAGGGGTCCGGGTGCGGCGGCTCAAGTCGAGGACGACGGGAAGGAAGAGGGCTGCTGTGGCCGTGTTGCTGACAAAGCCGCTGAGTGCCGTCACAATGACCATAATCGTGGGCAGAAGGCGCCCGGGCCTATCGCCTACAAGCTGCAGGATCCGCCGGCCCACCTGATCGATCACCCCGGTGCGCGTCACGGCTGCGGTCAGAACCAGGAGCCCGAAGATCATGACGGCCGTGTCGCTGCCAAAGCCCGCGAAGGTGGCGTCGGGCGGTATCAGGCCTGTCAGGCTGAGAGCCAGCAGGATGCCTATCGCGATGATGTCGGCGCGAAACTGGTCGAGCGAGAACGCGACCACGGCGGCGAGGATGATGGTGAGGAGCAGCCCAATCTGGAAGGTCATGGCTAGAGCCATTTCCCGAAGAGTACCGCCAGGATGGGGACAAGCACTGCTGTAAGAATCCCGTTGAGCCCCATGCCCAGTCCGGAGAACGCCCCGGCTTCTTCATCCATCTGGAAGGCTCGTGCTGTACCGATGCCGTGCGATGCCAGTCCGATGGCGAAGCCCCGGATGCTGTGGTCGCGAATATGCAGCAGGTCAAGGATGTACTTGCTGCTGACGGCGCCGATGATGCCCGTGAGAATCACCAGGACGGCTGTCAACGGGGGCAATCCCCCCAGCTTCTCGGAGACGCCCATTGCGATCGCCGTTGTCACCGACTTCGGCGCAAGCGAGAGCAGCGTCGGTGTAGAGGCGCCGAGCAGCTTGCCCAGGCCGACGGCGGAGAAGATCGCGGTGAGCGATCCGACGACCAGTGCGGCGCCGATCGGCCCAAGGAGGTGCTGAAGTTTGCCGACTCGGTGGTAGAGCGGCACCGCCAGCGCAACGGTAGCAGGGCCTAGAAGGAAGTGGATGAACTGCGCGCCCTTAAAGTATGTGTCGTAGGACGTCCCGGTCACCAGCAGCAATGCTGAGACCGCGGCGATGGAGGTCAGTACGGGGTTGAGCCAGGCGTAGCCCGTACGATCGGCGAGCCACTGGGCGCCCTGGTAGATCACCAGCGTCGCTGTGAGCCACAGTAGGGGACTCTGTGCAAAGGTAGTCCATAGATCGACGGGCCTACTCACCGCGCTCCTCCTCCCCATCCGTCTCTCCTGCGCCTGCGCGTAGGAAGGCGTCCGGAGGACCTCTCCGGCCCGCCACGAGGCGCATCGTCAGCGCCGTGACCGCGATGGTAATGATCGTGCTGCCGATCAGCGATACGGCGATCGGTAACCATTCTCTCCGGATCAGCGCGAGGTAGGCAATGATTCCGGACCCCGCCGGGACGAAGAACAATGAGAGGTGCTTCAGGAGCCCCTCGCCGGCGGCGTCCACCTGCCTGGGAGCCTGGCCCCGGGCCAGCAGCGCGAGGAAGAGCAGGAGCATGCCGATGACGGGCCCGGGCACGGGCAGCGCAAAAGCCGATGAGATGGCCTCACCCGCAAGCTGGAAGAGCAACAGGACCGCTAATCCCCCAATCATCTTTGTGACCACCCTCCAGCCCGTGCGGCGCTCCGCAACTCCGAGTTCCAGCTCATAGTCTCCGGCAGCACCGTTGGATTCGTTGGGACCTTACGATCGTAGGAGCATCGTCAGGATACTCGTGATGACGTGATACGCAAGGACGGAAGGTCGCCCGGAGCCAACCGCAACTCCCCCGGGAACCAACCGGCCCCAGCATGAGCAGCCCGGTTCCTGGATTATACTGGGGGACGCAGATCCGAATGTTGGCGGAGCGGAGGGCAGCAGATGCGAGCGATGAGATCCTCACGACGGCTGATAGTGTTGGCAATGCTCTTAAGCGCATGTGGCGCGGTTTCCCCGTCTGCGTCCGGCGGGGCACCCCTCAATTTCGATCCGGCTCCATGGCAAAATGGGGCTACGGCGAGCTATGAGTGGCTGGACCAAAGCGACGCCCAAATTGGCGCGTCGCAGGTCGAATTCGCCCTCAGCCAGGGCGTCTGGACGATCACCGAGACAGACGTCATCGGCGGGCTCGATCAGACGTCGGCGATGAGGATCGACGCGACAACGCTGGCGCCTCTGGGTGAGACCAAGACCATCACAGGCGCCAATACCGACATCCAGCTCGAGACGCAATATCAGAACGGCAAGGTGGACATTCAAGCTGTCGTGAATGGCCAGCCACGAACCGCCTCCGTAGACGTGCCGGCCAATGCGATCGACAACGACCAACTTCTCATGACGCTCAGCGCCTTACCCTTTGTCGATGGCTATGGTGCCAGCTACGTGGTTGTCGTCACTCAGAGCGCCCTGAAAGCAGATACCAACATTACCGTCAGATCGCAGGAGACCATCACGGTTCCGCTGGGCGACTTTGACACCTGGCGTGTCGACATACAATCGGGAGGAACGACACAGACGGCGTGGTACCAGGTGGATGCCCCCCACACGCTGGTCCAGTATGTAAACGGGATCAACCGCATGGTGCTCACCCAGGACTAGGCTCCACAAGCACGGATTAGGAGGCACACGTGAACCCGCTGGACTTCATCGGCTCCCCGGATTGGCGCTCGGTTGTCCTGGCTCTGGTTTTTGCAGCACCCTGGCTCATCTTGCTGGCGGGCAAGCAACTACGACGTGGGTGGCTGTGGGCTGTCCTGCTCGTGGGTGCGGTGCTCTTCTCGGTGTCCATCGCTTGGGTGCAGGTTCCTATCCAACAGGCCATCAATGCTCTCTACGCAAAGACACTGCCATCGGCGACGATCCAGCGGTACCTACTGCTTCTGGGCGTACCGCAGGTAGCGGTCGCGGGCCTGGTCCAGGAAACGGTCAAGTTCGGCATTGGGGTCTTGGGGCTATATCTGATCCGCGACCGGCGCTCGCCGCGAGCTGGGCTGGCGATGGGAGCGGCTGCCGGTGCGGGATACGGCATCGCCGAGGCCTTCTGGGTCTTCAACCAAATCTTCGCTACCGGGATCACCTGGGCGACGGTGCAGCTAAGCGGCGTTGCTGCGCTCCTGGGCTTCATCGAGCGGTTTTTCACGGTCATGTTCCACACAAGCGCAGCTTCGCTGGCCGTCTATGGCTTCGCGAGCGGCCGCCCATGGCGATATCTGCTGCTCGCTATCGGTCTGCACACTCTGACCGACTATACGGTGGTCCTTGTGCAAGCTAAGGTCGTCGGCCTCATTGGGGTCGAAATCATCGCTGGGACCATCTCCGTGGCGACCCTGGTGGCTGCCCTATGGGTGCGGTTCCGGCAGCGGTCGCCTCTTGGCGTAGCGAATGGCTGAATCCGATAGCGCGGGGAGCGGGTAACCGCCACGAGTCCGTCTGAGAAACGGCTCGGCAGCACCCACTGGCGTTTGACCCGCCGGCATCTCAGCCGCCGGCTGCTAAGCCGCCGGGTTCCGATCCGCCGGGTTCTGACCCAGCCGGGTTCTGACCCGCGATGTCCCCATGCCAGAGGCGCTGCATCTCCTCGCAGGTCTCCAGTAGGTCATCGAGGGTGCCTTCGGCTTCCACGCGACCGTCCTTCAGCACGACGATGTGGTCGGCACGGCGCAGTGCCACGCGACGGTGAGAAACGGCGAGACAGGTCACGTCAGGGCGTTCAAATACTCGCTCCCACAGGAGTCTCTCGGTCTCGACATCCAGGGCACTCGACAAGTCGTCAAAGACCAGCAGCTCGGGATCGCGAGCGAACATCCGTGCGGCCGCCGTCCTCTGGATTTGGCCTCCCGACAGTTTGACGCCCTTGGGGCCAACTTTGGTCTCGAGCCCCTCGTCGAACTCGCCGACGTCGTACTCCATCACCGCCATCCGAATCGCCGTCCAGATGTCTTCTTCCCTCTTATCCATACCCATCAGGATGTTGTCACGTAATGAGTCGCTGAAGAGCCGCGGAACCTGTGCTGTGTAGGCGCATCGTGGCGGTGTGAACCAGTTGCCGGCGTCCTCCACCGGGATACTGTTCCAGCGAATCTCGCCGCTATCGCGGGGCAGCAGCCCCAGCAGCACCCGAAGCAATGTGGTCTTCCCCGCGCCGATTCTGCCGGTGACGACGGTGAGCTTCCCGGGTTGCAGCGTCAGGTCCACGTTCTCGATCCCATGGTCGCTTCCAGGATACCGGTAACTGAGTGCCCGAACCTCCAATGACCGCAAGCGATCGGCGGTGATCCTTTCCGGGTAGGCGACGACGGGGAAGTCCCCATCCATATAGACAGGCCCGAACTCGGTGAGTGCTTCGGGTGGGGCGCCCTCCATCAGGCGGCTCATCCGTTCAACGGAGACCCCAATCTGCTTATACCGGGCCACGAGCAGCCCGGAGAAGGTCGTCAACTCGCTGATGCCGCTGAGCATAAAGACAAAGAGGGAGAAGTCGCCAACGGTGAATGTGCCATCCGTCATGGCGCGCCCGGCCAGGATCAGGATCACGCCTGTCCCGAGGTCAACGGCATTGCGGAACAGCGAACTGAGCAGCGTCTGGAAGAGCCTGTCCTTGATCGCGACCTTCCGTCGTTCGTCGTTAATCTTGTCGAAGTGTTTGAGAACGCTGTCCTCGGCCGTGGCCACTTTGACGGCCTGAACTGCGCCGAAGAACTCGCCGATGAACCCTGTGACGATCCCGGATGCCTTGCGGCTTGCCCGGCGATATTGCTCGATGCGTTTGGTGGCGCTATTGGCGATAACGCCCACGACGACCAGCGGCAGGATCGCGACCGAGGCGATTCTGGCGTTGATGGTGAACAACGTGATGAGTGCCACGATGCCAAACGCGACCATTCCGAGGGTGTCGTTGATCCAGAGCGCAAACAGTGAGATCTCGAATACGTCGCCGCGGAAGCGGCTGATCGCCTCACCAGGCGAATCGGGGAGCGCCGATGCACCCGGGCGCCGCAGAATGTGCCTCAGCAGATTCTTGCGCAGCAAGGTCATCGTGTGGACGAAGAAGGGAACATTCGTGCTGATTAGCCCGAACATGCCGAGAATGCTGCCGAGCTGACATGCAAAGAGGAAGGCAACCAGTGTCCACACATCCCAGCGGACGGGGGTCTGGTTCGACAACAGGTCGAAGAACGCCTTCATGATGTAGCCGGGTATCTGCCAGAAAGCGGTAAGCACGAGCATCGCGCCGAGGTTGCCCAGCCACAGCTTCCAGCGGAAGCGGACCATGTCCAGAATGACGCGCCAAGGGGGAAGCACATCGACCTTCTCTTTCATATCCAACGCGCCCGTCATCGAATACCTCCACAACTCATGCCAGCATCTCCTCGAGCCCCGTTTGCAGGAGGCCCGCGAACCGCGTAGCGGGGTCCGCTGCCAGAGCGACCCGGTTGCCGTATTCCGCGATCTGGCCGTCCTGGAGAATGATGATCTCGTCTGCCCGGTGGATGGTGCCCAGGCGATGCGCTATGACGACGGCAGAGCGGTTCTGCAGCAGCTTGTCCACCGCGCGCTCGATGAGCTGCTCGGTCGCCGGGTCCAGTCGGGATGACGCTTCGTCCAGGATGACGAGCCCCGGATTGCGTAGGAAGACACGGGTGAAGGCGAGCAGTTGGGCTTCACCGGCGGAGAGGCCCCTGCCACCCGTCTCCAATCGTGTGTCGAGGCCATCAGGGAGAGATCCATACCAGTCAGCGAGATCCAATGCCTCGATGACTTCCTGGAGTTGCTCGTCGGAGATTGTGTCGTCAAAGAAGGTCAGATTGTCGCGAACGGTCGCCTGGAAGAGCTGCACATCCTGAGTGACCAGTGCCACGCGTTGGCGAAGGTGCTGCAGGTGTGGATCGCGGATGTCGACGCCGCCCAGGCGGACCGCGCCGACCTTCGGGTCAAAGAGCCTGAAGACGAGCCGCGCCAGTGTGGTCTTCCCGCTGCCGGTCCTGCCCAGTAGCCCGAGAACTTGGCCCGGCGCGAGCTCGAAATCGACGTCTCTTAGCACCGGCTCCTCATCGATATACGAGAAGGAGACGTGGTCGAAGTGCAGGGTCAACGGCCCGGACGGGATGTGGGCGCCCTGCCCGTCCTGCAGCTTGCTCTTCACACGGCTGAGCTCTGACAGACGCTCCGTGGCGGCCCCGGCGTTCTGCAGGTTTTCGGCCTGCTGGGTCAGCTCTCGGATCGGCCGGCCCAGCAAGTTGACGTAGTAGACGATCAGGTAAGCGGTGCCTATGGTGATCAGGTTGGCGCGAAACAGGAAGAAGCCGCCGATGATGGCCATGGCATTGCCGGTCGTCATCAGGGCGCCACCGACCGTACGGACGATCATGAACATCCGTTCGCGCTTTCGCCAATGGACGAGTCCTCGATATTGAAGCTTGTAGAGGCCGCGCAGGACGAAATCGACGGCGCCGGACGACCGTATGTCCTCGGTGCCGGCAAGACGCTCCTCAAGGTACCCAAACAGATCGGCCGTGGCCTGGCGATATGCCTTCTGGTGTGGAACGGCGAGCCCGCGCACGGCGTTGAGGGCGAGGAGCGCTACGATGGCAAAGACAAGGATCGCACTTCCCAGGCGCCAGTCCTCCAGATAGAGCGCTACGATGATGCCGGCGAGGAGGAACAGATTCCCGATGACCCGTATCACAAGCTGCGAGAAGAAGTTCGACAGCTCGGCGACATCTCCATCGATGCGTTCGATGAGTTCGCCGGGGCTTGTCTCACCATGGAAGCTCATATCGAGGTTGATGCAGTGACGGGCAAGCTCTCCCCGAAGTGCGTTCGTCGCGGTCCACGCCACGTTCTCCCCAAAGTAGGAGGCGCCGATGGTGACGATCTGCTGAAGGATCGCCAGCCCGATATACGTGGTCGCGGTCGCGACAAGAATTCTGGCGTTGGCTGAGGATTGCGTTGCATCGATGAAGCGCCGCATGATCTGCGGGTTGAAGATCTGCAGCCCGATGCTGCTCAATAGCAGAACCGTCAGCATCGCAAATCGACCCTTCTGTGGCCGAATGTGTTTAGCGAGCAGGTCCCAGTAGTGTCTCAGGGGGATGTTCACCGGCGTACCTCATTCGTTGAACGTATGTTCGAGTGCCTGTCTACTGTAAAGCTTTTGCTCTGTCTGTCAAACGCGCTCATCGCAGCAGAGGAAAAACAGACAATTGGCTACCAAATTCCAGATTCATGCTTGACAAATCTCACAGGCTTGGTATAATGTAAATACTCTAAGGAAGGAAGTCTGGGAAGCCGGACGGAGAGCCAAGGAGTAAGGGAGTCCCGAGTAATTGGATGACGCCCTATCAGAACCTTGACCGGATGAAGTGGATGGGTAGAGCCCGAGCAAACCGCAGAAACGGTTTGGGACTACCAGGAAGTATCAAAGGCAAGGTTGTCTCGAGGCGACGAAGC
The DNA here is from genome assembly GCA_963775195.1 of uncultured Chloroflexia bacterium. Lineage (GTDB taxonomy): Bacteria > Chloroflexota > Anaerolineae > B4-G1 > SLSP01 > PWVB01. Next base: position 23,650 of record CAVZIC010000003.1, on the reverse strand, counting down.
TTCTATGATGGGTTGTGTTATCATCCCTGACAGGATGGTAGACAGGGCAACGTTATAGAAGTGGAGCTGAGAGAGTCAAGTAGGAATGCCGGATTCTATTGAAGCAAGCAGAAAATAGCCTGCGACACTAGAAGGTGAAGGCAGACCGAAAGAGCGATAGGAAGACAAAAGGTTACTTGGGACCCCTTCTTTTTTGTATCCGGGGCGCGCAACGGCATCGTCCGCTTGTGCGCCCTTTCGCGTCTAGCGGCACGCCTATGCCTCGACGTCGTTGTGGAAGACCTCGGGTTTGAGCAGCCCGATGAAGGGTAGATTGCGGTAGCGTTCCCGGAAGTCGAGCCCATAGCCAACGACGAGACGATCGGGCAGGTCGAACCCTTTATAGGCGATAGGGATATCGATCAAGCGTCTGCGGGACTTGTCCAGCAGTACGCAGACATTCAGGCTTGCCGGGTCGCGTGCGCGCAGGTTGCGCAGCAGGTAGTTGAGCGTCAGACCTGTGTCGATGATGTCCTCCACAAAGAGGATGTGCCGCCCCGTGATCGACATGCTGAGGTCTTTCTCAAGCCGAACCATACCCTGGTTGCGTGCCTCTGAGCTATAGCTGGCCACGGCCATGAAATCGATTTCTACGGGGATTGTGATTTCCCGCAGAAGGTCCGCGATGAAGGGCACAACCCCCTTCAGCACGCCGACCAGAATGGGGTCCCGTCCCACATAGTCCCTCGAGATGGCATCTCCGATCTCACGCACGCGCTGCTGAATCTTCTCCGCCGGGATGAGCACCTCGCGGATGCCTTCCGCCAGGTCTCCGTAGGCTTCGGGCGGGTACCAGCTCCTGGCTGTAGGGTCGCTCATTGTGCTTCTCCCCCCAGGATCTCCCTGGCTTGCTCGTCAATCCCGTACTTGATCATCATGTCCCGGATATTGCGGCGTTTAAAGAGCTTGATGTTGATCTCCGGGTAGAGCTCCCTCATACGCTCGATCTTGTGATTCTTGATCCGGATGAGTTTGGGACGCAGCGTGGTCAGCTCCACGTAGAGATCCTGTTGCGGAAGGTAGAAATCGGGTGAAAAGGCCTCCAGCACCTTTCCACTTTCGTCTCTCTCCAGGACAAAGGTGCGTGGCTCGTATTCCCACTCAATCCCATAGTAATCGAGAATCCTGGCGAATTCCTTCTCTGACGGATGTGCAAAGGCAGGGGTGGGGGCGTCGTTCAAGAGGGTTCCTTTCCTAGCGTGCGGCCTCGAGTTGGGTCAGCGTTTGGATGATCACGTCGGCCGCCTTCGCAACCGTCAGGCGACGCGTATTGACTACGAGATCGTAGAGTTCCGGGTCGTCCCAGTCGATCTTGTAGGCCTGGCGCACGTAGGTGCTCCTCATGCGGTCACTGTTCTGTATCTGGGCTCTGGCTGCAGCGGCGGAGATATGCTGGCTGGCAGCGATGCGTTGTGTGCGCAGCTCGAGGGGGGCGATGATTCTTGTGTGCAAGACGTGAGGCTGATCTCGCAGGACGACTTGGCCTGCGCGTCCGACGATCACGATGTCACCCGCGCTTGCCAACTCGGTCAGAACCTGTTGGACGCTCTGGTGATAGGCCCGGCGCTGCTGAAGCGTGGGCCTTACATCGAGGAGCCCCAGGTCATCAAGGGCATCCAGCGCCATCTCAGGTGCGCCGGCCCGGGCGGCGGCCTCGTTGATCACCTCACGCCATACCATCCGGTAACCGAGTGCTTCGGCCACTTGGTGGGCGATGGCGGTGCCCAGGCTACCCATTTCGCGTGAAAGCGTGATAACCGGCATACGTGTGCTCCCCGTCTGGCCCAATCACGAGTGCCAGACGCACTTCTCATTATAGCACGGCTCAGGGCCGCCGCCGGATGCAACACCACCACTGGAAGTTCACCTAACCCAATGTACAATCATGTTGCACGGTACCGACGCTCATTGGTACGCGAGGCAACCAGTCGTAGCGAGGTGGAAAGGGTGACCATGGTCGAAGATACACCGAATGTGGAGTGTCCGCCGGTCGCGGAAGCTGAGCCGAACCAGGACCGGCGGCGGAATCGCCTGCTCCGCTTTGGGGGGTTGATTCTCGCCGTTGTGATCACCGTGGTCATCTATTCCCTGCGCGACCGGCTGCGCAGCGTGACGAGCTATGGCTATCTCGGGCTGTTTGTGATAAGCATCATCGGCAATGCCACGATCATCCTCCCCGTTCCGACATTCCTGACCGCGTTCCTCGGCGGGGGGATCTACAACCCGGTGCTCGTCGGCATCATCTCTGCCGCAGGGGCCACCATCGGGGAGCTGACCGGCTACCTCGCCGGCCTCGGGGGGAAGGCTATCGTCGAGAACCGCGACATGTACGACCGATTCAGCCGCTGGATGGAACGATATGGGCTGGTGGCACTTTTCGTCCTGGCGGCGATCCCCAACCCCTTCTTCGACGTCGCGGGGATCATCGCGGGTATGTCGCACATGCGCGTGTCGACCTACATACTGGTGGTGTGGGCCGGCAAGATCGTGAAGTTTGTCCTGATTGCGTACCTTGGGGCAGGCTCCGCCGGTTTATTGAGCAAGCTGCCATAGAAGCCGAGAGCTCTAGGGGTGCCCGGCAGTTTCCGGACGCCGTCTGAGGTGCACACCGTCCCAGGTGCACACCGTCCGAGGTGCACACCGTCCGAGGTGCAGGGCCCGGCACCTCAGTTTGAGACCCCGCGGCCGCGGGTTCTGCGCCTCAAGTGCCGGGGACTGCAGAAAGTCCCCGGCACTGCAGAAGCTACCTAACCCCCTACTCGACCGGCGTCAGCCACCCGTACCGGTCATCTGCCTTGCCCGACAGAATGTCAAAGAAGGCGGTCTGTACCGCTTCGGTGATCGGACCGCGGTGCCCTTCCCCGACCGTGATGCGATCGATAGAGCGAATCGGGGTGACTTCAGCGGCAGTGCCGCTGAAGAACGCCTCATCCGCCATGTAGAGCATCTCCCGCGTGATGAATTCCTCTTTCACCGGGTATCCCAGATCCTCCGCGAGCGTCATCACACACTGGCGCGTGATGCCCCTTAGGATGCTCGAGGCGAGCGGGGGCGTGAGAATGACGCCGTCGCGGATCACGAAGATGTTCTCGCCGCTGCCCTCGCTGACGAAGCCATTGGCATCCATCGCGATACCCTCGGCGTAGCCGTTCTCGACGGCCTCCATCTTGATCAACTGCGAGTTGATGTACTGCCCGCCGATCTTGGCGTTGGCCGGGAAGGTGTTGTGCGCCATCCGTCCCCAGGAGCTTACGCAGGCATCTATCCCCTGCTCAATCGCCTCGGGTCCCAGATAGCGCCCCATATAGATGGTCATCACGGCCACGTGGACCGGACAGGGACGGGGGTCGACGCCGATCGTCCCTGATCCTCGATAGACGAGCGGTCGCACGTAGGCTGATGTCAGCTTGTTGGCCCTGACGGTGTCCACGCATGCCTGAGCGACGGCCTCCGGCGTGTAGCCCACGTCCATTCGATAGACCTTGCACGAGTCGAAGAGGCGCCGGACATGCGCTTCCAGGCAGAAAATGGCAGGTGTGCCCTCCACATCGTAGGCACGGATGCCCTCAAAGACACTCGACCCATAGTGGAGCGCGTGGACGGATACATGCACATTGGCCTGGTCCCAAGGCACCAGGGTTCCATCCATCCAGATAACTTCTGTAGCTTCAAGGGGCATAGTACTTCTCCTTCTCGGTTAGGTTGAGACCTTTGGGGTTTTCCGAAACCCCAAAGGTCTTCTGAATCTACTTCAGGATCGCGCCCTCGCTGGCGGACGTGACGTGGGCCAGGTAGCGTGAGAGATAGCCTGTCTTGACCCGTGGTTCCGGTGGCGACCACCGCGCGCGGCGCTTCGCCAGGTCCTCGTCGCTCACGTGGAGTGTGATGCTGCGCTTCGGGATGTCGATCTCGATCAAGTCGCCCTCCTCGACGAGCGCGATGGGGCCGCCGGCGGCTGCCTCAGGGGAGACGTGCCCGACGGCCGCGCCACGCGTCGCACCGGAGAATCGACCGTCGGTGATGAGCGCGACGTCATTGTCCAGCCCCATACCGGCGATGACCGATGTCGGCATCAGCATCTCCCGCATACCGGGTCCACCGCGCGGTCCCTCATAGCGGATGACGACGATGTCGCCCGAGGTGATCTCACCGGCGAGGATCGCGGCAAGCGCCGCTTCCTCGCCATCGAAGACCCGAGCCGGACCACTGTGGTGCATCATCTGCGGGGCGACCGCGCCGGCCTTGACGACGGCGCCATCAGGGGCCACGTTGCCCTTCAGAATGGCCAATCCCCCATTCTCGCTATAGGGATTGTCCAGCGGGCGGATGACGTGCGCGGAGCGGAAGACGGGACGGGTGTTCTCCGCGACCGTCTTGCCCGTCACCGTCGGTAGATCGCCGTGGATCAGCCCCTTGTCCAGCAGTTCCCCCATCACGGCGGGGATGCCTCCGGCTTCGTCGAGATCCTGCATGTGGTGGGGGCCTGCGGGCCGTAGTTTGACGAGGTAGGGGGTTCGGTCGCTGATCTCGTTGTAGAGATCGAGCGGAAGATCGACGCCTGCGTCGTGAGCCACTGCGGGCAGGTGGAGTACGGTATTGGTCGACCCACCGATCGCCATGTCGGTTGTGATGGCATTCTCAAAGGCTGCCAGCGTCATGATGTCCCGCGGGCGAATGTTCTCCGCGACCAGGCTCAGGATCCGCATCCCGGCCATTTTCGCCAGGCGGATGCGCGCCGCCGTGACGGCAGGGATGGTGCCGTTGCCGGGCAGTCCCATGCCCAGCGCTTCGGTCAGGCAGTTCATCGTGTTGGCCGTGAACAGACCCGAGCATGACCCGCAGCCCGGGCAGGCGGCAAATTCCAGGTCTCTGACCTCGTCCTCGCTGATCTTCCCGGCCTGGTAGCGCCCAACTGCCTCAAAGACGGTATTCAGGTCGATGTCATCGCCTTCGTAGCGCCCGGCCATCATCGGTCCGCCGCTGACAAAGATCGATGGGACATTCACGCGCCCCGCTGCCATCAGCATCCCCGGCACGATCTTGTCGCAGTTGGGGATGAAGACGATGCCGTCGAACGCGTGGCCGATGGCCATGGACTCGACCGAGTCGGCTACGAGTTCGCGGCTGGGCAGCGAGTAGTTCATGCCACCGTGGCCCATCGCGATGCCATCACAGATGCCGATGACGTTGAACTCCAGGGGTGTGCCGCCCGCCATACGGACACCTGCTTTGACAGCCTGGGCGATTTGGTTGAGGTGGATGTGCCCGGGTACGATTTCGTTGAACGAGTTGGCGATACCGATGATGGGACGGTCCAGCTCCTCGGACGTCAGCCCATTGGCGTAGAAAAGACTCCTGTGGGGGGCTCGTTCGAACCCCTTCTTGACCTGATCACTGCGCATGATGCCTCCACTCATTTGACACTTGCTGATTGTCCTGTTGGGGACTTGGCTACTTGAGCGCCGCTACGGCCTGATCGCCCATCTGGACCGTACTGATGGGTGTGACGCCGGGGCTTGCGATGTCCGGTGTCCGATAGCCTGCCTCCAGGACGGCGACGACGGCTGACTCCACGACCTGCGCCTCGGCCTCCAGTCCCAGCGAATAACGCAGCAGCAGCGCCACGCTCAGTATGGTCGCCAGCGGATTGGCGATGCCCTTACCGGCAATGTCGGGAGCGCTGCCGTGAATCGGCTCGTAGACGCCATTGGTGCCCTCGCCCAGCGAGGCCGACGCGAGCATGCCCATAGAGCCTGCCAACATCGAGGCCTCATCGGTGAGGATGTCCCCGAACATGTTGCCGGTGACGATCACGTCGAAATCCGAGGGGCGGCGCATCAGGTGCATGGCGGCCGAATCCACAAGCATGTGATCCAGGGCTACGTCCGGGTAATCGCGGCTGACCTCAACGACGACCTGTCGCCAGAGGCGCGAGACCGCGAGAACGTTCGCCTTGTCGACCGACGTCAGCTTCCTGCGCCGGACACGCGCCAACCGGAAAGCCTTGTGCGCGATGCGCCGGACCTCATCCGCGCCGTAGATCATTGTGTCAAAGGCCGTGGGCTCCTCGGCGGTCGCCTCCTGGCGAGCACCGAAGTAGATGCCCCCGGTCAGCTCCCGCACGACGAGCAGATCCACGCCGTCGAGGCGCTCCGGGCGAAGCGGGGAGGCATCCCTAAGCATCGGGAAGATCTGCACGGGACGTAAGTTGGCGTAGAGGCTCAGCCCCTTGCGCAATCCCAATAGTCCCTGCTCCGGGCGGACCTTTGCTGTGGGGTCCGACCATTTGGGGCCACCCACGGCGCCGAGTAGCACAGCATCAGCGGCACGGCATGCGGCGAGCGTTGACTCGGGGAGGGGGCTGCCTGTCGCATCGATGGCGCCGCCTCCGATGGGGCATTCCTGGAACGAGAAATCGTGACCGTAGGCTTTCGCGACGGCCCTAAGCATCTTGACGCCCTCGGCGACAACCTCCACACCGATGCCGTCGCCCGGCAGTGTGACAATCTGAGCTTTCATTGGATCTCCTTGGCCTTGTCTGAACCTTGCGAAGCGCGTGCGTCGGTTTCTCGGCACCGCCCCGTCTTCCCGCGCGCACGCTCCCTTGGAGGCCGGCACGGTCTTCGTCGTGCACGCCTCCACATCGTTGCTGCCCCGCGTCCGAAGACGAGCCGCCGGCGCTGCTCTACGAAAAGCTGTCGCTAAGCGTACACCTTCATTCTCCCCACCTCAGCCTCGGGCGAGACGATCCGGACGTAGTCTCGCAGGCTCCTGAGGTGTTCCTCGACCGCCGGGACGCCGATGCCCGCGGGCGCATACACCGTGAATAAGACGTTGTGGGTCTCGGGTCGTATCATCGTTCGTTGGTCCGGCCCATAGATGATGGTCGAAAGGATCCCGATGGTGTCGGCTATGTACATATCCTGTGGCTTCAGGGTCTGCACGTCGCCCCGGATGCCGGTGAAGGACTCGCTCCCATCTGCGACGTTGATCGTGACCGGTGGCTCGGCGATATCCAGATCGTGACCTGCGGTGAGCAGGAGATGCTCCAATTCTGCCATAAACATAGCCTCGACCAGAGGCGCCGTGCTGGCGATCGGGCGCTCCTTCAGGACCACTGACTCTAGCTGGTGCTGAACGTGATACGTCTTCTTGAATCGCTTGTAATAGGCCGTGTAGGCCTCAATGACGGGCAGGGCTTTGATCCCGGCGCGGTCCAGTCCGCCGTAGCGGTGCCGGAGGCGATTCTCCAGTGCGGCCTTGTGGACCTCGAGATCCGGACATGCATCGGGATTGGCCACATTGTGCATCGTGAGAACCCCGATACCGGCTCCGGGGTAGGCTGCCTGCCAGGCGTCCGTGACGCCAAGTGTGATCACTTCTGTCATCGCCCGCGGCCCTCCAAACTTCTATCTATGCTACGGTCAAGCCGTACTCTATCCCGTCCGCCAGAGCTGTCCAGGAGGCCTCGATGATGTTGGCGGAGGCGCCGACGGTGCTCCACCGGCGTGTGCCGTTCTGCATGTCGAGGAGCACACGGGTGGTGGCGGCCGTCCCGGCGTCGCTATCGAGGATGTGCACCTTGTAGTCGGCAAGCTCGAAGTCAGCCAGATGTGGGTAGACGGGAACCAACGCCTTGCGCAGCGCCTGATCCATCGCGTTGACCGGGCCGTTGCCCTCGGCTGCGGTGTGGTAGATCTGATTGTTCACCCTGATCTTGACCGTGGCCTCGGCAAAGACGCCGCGACCCTCACGGTGCTCCACCACGGCCATGAAGTCGATCAACTCGAAGGGGGGCTTGTACCCATCGCGCGAACGGAGGAGCATCAGTTCGACGGACGCATCGGCGCCCTCAAACGTGAAGCCCCTGTATTCCAGCTCCTTGATCTGTTGCAGCACCTCCGGGAGATCCTCGAGCTCTCCGGCATCCAGCCCCATCTCGTCGGCCTTGCTTAGCAGGTTGCCGCGCCCGGATAGCTCGGAGATGACAACGCGCTGTGCGTTGCCCACCAGCGCGGGATCGACGTGTTGGTAGCTCAGGATGTTCCGTCGCATGGCCGCGACGTGGATCCCGCCTTTGTGCGCGAAGGCGCTCAGCCCCACATAGGGCGCGTGCCGGTCGGGGGGCTGGTTTGCCACGGACGTTATGGCACGTGCTGTTCTGGTCAGATGCGCCAGTTGTCCCTCAGGCAGCGCCTTGAGCTGCATCTTGAGCTCCAGCGACGGGATGATCGTGCAGAGGTCGGCGTTGCCGCATCGCTCGCCATAGCCGTTCATCGTGCCCTGAACCTGACTCGCTCCGGCGCGGACCGCAGCGAGCGTATTGGCGACTGCGACCCCACCATCATTGTGCGCGTGAATGCCATATAGCATATCGGGGAAGTGCTCGCTCAACGCTTGCCGCACCTCCCCGACGATGGTCTCGATCTCCCAAGGCATCCTTCCCCCGTTGGTATCGCAAAGACAGAGCAGGTCTGCGCCGCTGCCGGCGGCAGCCTCCAGGGTAGCAAGGGCATAGACAGGGTCGGCCTTGTAGCCATCGAAGAAGTGCTCGGCGTCGTAGATGACCTCTTTGCCACAGCTCTTGAGGTATGAGGTGCTGTCGCGGATGATGCGCAGGTTCTCCTCGGGGGTCGTGCGCAGCACGTCGCTGACGTGAAGCATCCAGCTCTTCCCAACCAGGGCAATGGTGGGCGTATCCGCGCCGACCATTGCCTGGATATTGGCGTCATCCTCCGGCTTGCTGCCCACCCGACAGGTACTGCCAAAGGCTGTGATGCGTGCCTGCTTGAGGTCCAGATCGCGGACGCGCTCGAAGTAGGCTACATCCTTTGGGTTGGAGCCGGGCCATCCGCCCTCAATGTAGTCGACGCCCAGGTCGTCCAGCAGCTGGGTGATCTTGATCTTGTCCTCGACGGACAGGGAGATCCCCTCCGCCTGCGTGCCATCGCGCAGCGTTGTGTCGTATAGCCAGACTCGCTCTTCTCCCATCCTACTCCCCCTCTTCCCTCGAACTCTCGGAACTGAGGTTCGTGGTAACGACTTCAGTCGTTCCGGCGCCTCGGAGGCGCTGCCGGAACCGCTTTGGCGGTTACTACGAACCCGATCGTCCCTGCAGCCTCGCTCTTGTGTAAGGTACCAACCCTCCCGCCTCGATAATGCCCATGATGAACGGCGGGAACGGCGACGTCTGATAGACCTTGCCGGACGTAAGGTTCGTGATCCGGCCGGTCTCCAGGCTGACGCTCATCTCGTCGCCCTTCTTCGCGTCACGGGCGGCGTCGGCGCAGACGAGAATCGGCAGCCCGATGTTGATTGCGTTGCGATAGAAGATGCGGGCGAAACTCTCGGCGACCACGCAGGAGATCCCCGAGCCCTTGATGGCCAGGGGCGCGTGCTCGCGCGACGACCCGCACCCGAAGTTCTCACCCCCGACGATGATGTCGCCGCTTTCGACGCCGCCGACGAACGAGGGGTCGATGTCCTCCATGCAATGCTGCGCCAGCTCCTCAGCCGTCGACATATTCAGGTAGCGCGCGGGAATGATGACGTCGGTGTCGATGTTGTCGCCGTATTTCCAAACCTTGCCGTGTAAGGTCTTGCCTTGCTGCGTCACGCCTTCCTGCGTCATGCTACCACCTCCTCAGGGCTGGCGATGCGTCCCAGGACTGCAGAGGCCGCCGCAACCGCGGGTCCGCTCAAATAGACCTCGCTATCCGTATGTCCCATCCTGCCGCGGAAGTTGCGGTTGGTCGTGCTGACCGCGCGTTCACCGGCAGCAAGGATGCCCATATACCCGCCAAGACAGGGGCCACACGTCGGCGTGCTGACCACAGCGCCTGCCTCGATGAAGGTCTCGATCAGGCCCTCGCGCAGCGCATCGAGATAGACCTGCTGAGTTCCCGGGATGACGATGCAGCGGACATCCGCGTGGACGCTCCGCCCACGCAAGATATCGGCTGCTACCCGCAAATCCTCCATCCGTCCGTTGGTACACGACCCGATCACGGCTTGGTCGATCGTGATGTCGCGTGCGTCGGACACCGGTCGGGCGTTTTCCGGCAGGTGGGGGAAGGCGACCTGGAGCGGGATCTTCGAGACGTCGATCTCGATGACCTCGGCGAACTTGGCGTCGTCGTCGGTATGCAGCACGTGATAGTCGCGCTTGGCCCGACCCTCGACGTAGCGCGTGGTGGCATCATCCACCATGAAGAGCCCCGCCTTGGCCCCGGCTTCAATCGCCATATTGGCCATGGTGAACCGTCCGGCCATCGATAGACCATCGATCGCGGGCCCGGTGAACTCCATTGCCCTGTAGAGCGCGCCGCTGACCCCGATCTGACCGATGGTGTAGAGGATCAGGTCCTTACCCCCGACCCAGGGCTGAAGCTCACCCGTGTAGACGAAGCGCATCGTCTCGGGGACGCGCATCCAGATCTGGCCGGTCGCCATCGCGACGGCGATGTCCGTGGATCCCATACCGGTGGCGAAAGCACCGAGGGCGCCGTAGGTGCACGTGTGCGAATCGGCGCCGACGATGAGATCTCCCGGCAGAACCAGGCCTTTTTCCGGCAGCAACACGTGCTCGATGCCCATCTTGCCGACGTCGTAGTGATAGGGCAGGTTCTGCTGATGGGCGAACCGGCGCATCATTGCGCACTGTTCGGCGGACTTGATATCCTTGTTGGGCGCAAAGTGATCGGCAACCATCACGATCTTGTCCGGATCGAAGACCCGGTCGACCCCCAGTTTCTCGAACTCGCGGAGCGCAATCGGCGCCGTGATGTCGTTGGCCAGCACGACGTCGACGGCAACCTCGACCAGGTCGCCGGGACTCACGTCCTGCCCGCCTTCCGAACCCGCGACATGCTCCGCGATGATCTTCTCAGCAAGTGTATGTCCCATTATCCATTCCTTCCGAGCTATGCCTCGTCATCGAGATGCTCTGTTTGTTCCTTCAAACCATTTGGGCGCGGCGGCTTCTCCAGCTCCTCGAAGTCCCATTTGACCGACCAGCCTGCAGGCTGTGGAAAAGACTCCCAGTGCTTCGCCGTCCGTTCGGCCCCCTCAGCCGTCAGGACGGTCTCCACATCGACGGTGCTTCGTTCTCGCTTTGTCTTCATCGCACGCCTCCTCACTCTCCGGACAACCTTGCGAAGGTTCAGCCCGAGTCCGCTCGGGCCACCTTCGCAAGGTTGCGAGGTCTCTTACACGTGTGCCGCATCCCTCCGCGCGGCGATAAGCCGGTTCAATGCGAACATGTACGCCCTGGCGCAGGCGACCACGATGTCGTTATCGGCGCCGTGACCGCTGAAGATTGTGCGCGCCTCGCCGTTGACAGGCTCCTGCGCGCGAATGCGTATCGTCACCCTTCCAACCGCATCCATCCCCTCGGTGATGGCCTCGATCGAGAACTCGGTGAGCTCGTTGGCCTCCCCGATGACGCGATTGATGGCGCGATAGACGGCATCCACCGGGCCGGAGCCGTGGTCGGCGTCGCAGTAGACCGTGCCGTCAGGGCCCGTGATCTGGACCGTCGCCGTAGGAATGCTGTGATCGCCGCACGAAACCTGCACGTGGTCGAGGTGATAGGTCTCCGCGAAGAACATCTCGGCCTCGTCGGCGACGATGGCCTCCAGGTCGCGTGTTTCGACCGTCTTCTTCTTGTCCGCCACTTCCAGGAACCGGTGGTAGACCTTTTCGAACTTCTCGTCGCCGAGTTTGTAGCCCAACTCCTCCAGGCGATGGCGCAGTCCGTGTCGGCCCGATCGCGCGGAGAGGATGATCTCGGAATCGGGCACGCCGACGTCCCGCGGGTTGATGATCTCGTAGGTGGTGCGCTCCTTGAGCACGCCGTCCTGGTGGATGCCCGACGAATGGGCAAAGGCGTTGGAGCCGATAATGGCTTTGTTGGGCTGTACGGGAATGCCGGTGAGGTTGCTGACGAGGCGACTGATCGGGTAGAGCCGCTTGGTGTCGATGCCGACGCCGATGCCGAAGGCATCCCGCCGCGTCATCAGCGCCATGACGACCTCTTCCAGCGAAGCATTCCCAGCGCGCTCGCCGATCCCGTTGACGGTGACCTCTACCTGGCGTGCCCCGTTGCGGACACCGGCAAGCGTGTTAGCGGTCGCCATGCCCAGGTCGTTGTGGCAGTGGACGGAGATCACGGCTTTGTCGACGTTCGGTACGGTGTTCATGATGCCACGGATCAGCGCCCCGAACTCCTCCGGCGTCGTATAGCCGGTGGTGTCCGGGATGTTGATAACGGTCGCCCCCGCGTCGATCACGGCCTCGAGCACCCGATAGAGATACTCGGGGTCGGCGCGTCCGGCGTCCTCGGTGTAGTATTGCACGTCATCCACGAAGTTCTTGGCGTAGCGAACTGCCTCGACGCCCATTTGCATAGCGCCTTCTCGCGTGGTGTGCAGCTTCTGCAGGACGTGGACATCGGAGACGCCCAACCCTGTGTGGATCCGCGGCCGAGCGGCCCCCTTGAGCGCTTCGGCAGCCGATTCGATGTCGCCCTTCCGGGCGCGGGTGAGGCCGCAGATGGTGCAGTTTCGAATCTCCTGCGAGATGAGCTGTACAGCACGGAAATCGCCCGGCGAGGAGATGGGGAACCCCGCTTCGATGATGTCGACGCCGAGGGCCTCCAACACCCTGGCGATCTCGAGCTTCTCATCTACGTTGAGCGCAGCACCCGGCGACTGCTCACCGTCCCGCAGGGTTGTGTCAAAGACGATAATCCTGTTGTCCGTACTAACCCCACTCTCATCCATACGAGTTGTCCTCCTTACCCGCTACTAACCTTCCCAATTCTCCGGTCGCAGTGAGCGAACGGCGGCCCCGGCGCGCCACATCTCCGACTCGCGCATGGCCTTGAGCTCTTCCTCCAGCCCCTCGCGGTAGTCGGGTGCGCTGTTGGCCTTGAGCACGATGCGGGTTTCCTCACCGGTGACGACACTCTCGTAGAGGTCGTCGAAGACGGGGGCGACGGCGTCGCGGAAGCGGGGAAGCCAATCAAGCGCGCCGCGCTGCGCCGTCGTGCTGCAGTTGGCGTACATCCAATCCATCCCGTTCTTGTCGACCAGGCGGATGAGACTCTGGGTCAATTCCTCGACGGTCTCGTTGAAGGCCTCGCTGGGGGAGTGACCGTGCTTGCGTAGGAGGTTGTACTGGGCCTCCATCACACCGGCGAGTGCGCCCATCAGCACGCCTCTCTCGCCTGTCAGGTCGCTGTGGACCTCATTCGCAAAGGTCGTTGGGAAAAGATAGCCCGACCCAATGGCAATACCGAGGGCCAGGGTGCGTTCCTCTGCACGTCCTGTGAAGTCCTGCTCGACCGCGAAGCTGCTGTTGATGCCGCTGCCGGCCAGGAAGTTCGCCCGGACGCTGGTGCCGGACCCCTTGGGGGCGACCATAATGACATCCACGTTGTCGGGCGGCACTACGCCGGTCTGGTCCCGGTACACGATCGAGAAGCCGTGCGAGAAGTACAGCGCATCGCCTTCGTGGAGATGGGGCTTGATCCGGGGCCAGGTGATGGTCTGTGCTGCATCGGAGACCAGGAACTGCACGATCGTGCCGCGATCCGCTGCCTCTTCCAGGTCAAAGAGGGTCTTGCCGGGAACCCAACCGTCAGCCACAGCCTTGTCCCACGCTGCCTGATCGCCCTTCCACTGCCCAACAATGACGTTGATGCCATTGTCCCGCATATTCAGCGACTGCGCAGGACCCTGCACCCCGTAGCCCAGGACGGCCACGACCTCGTTCTTCAGGACCTCGCGAGCTTTCTCCAGCGGAAACTCGTCACGTGTGACGACGGTCTCGACGACACCACCGAAGTTGATCTTTACCATGTCTCTATCTCCTCTTTCAGTTACTATCCGGATCTGATGAGCTCGCTCGGGCCATGCGCTCGGACCGGGCGCACGGCCTAAGCCGCTATATCGTTGCCGCCGCGCACCATGGCAACGCGCCCCGTGCGCACCAGTTCCTCGATGCCATAGGGCCGCAACACCTCAACCAGTCCATTGATCTTGTCATCCGTGCCGGTCACTTCGACCATCAATGTCTTCAGGCCCACGTCCACGACACGCGCGCGGAAGGTTTCGACGATCTGCATAATTTCAGCTCGGGTTGGCCCGTCGTCGGCGCGAACCTTGATCAGTGCCAGGTCGCGCATCACGGTGGGAACCTCGGTCACATCCTCCACCTGGATGACGTTGACCAGTTTGTAGAGATTCTGGACTACCATCTCGACGTCGGTGCTGGCGCTGTCGACGACGATGGTCATCCGGCTGACGCCGGGCTGCTCGGTATGGCCGACGGCCAGGCTCTCAATGTTGAAGGCGCGTCGCCGGAACAAGCTGGACACCCGGTTGAGCACACCGGGTTTATCCTCCACCAGAGCGATCAACGTGTTTTGCATCTCATTCTCCTTTTGGTACTCGACTCGCTGTGACCTCTGGGGTTTACCCAAACCCCAAAGGTCTTTCCCGAAAGGCGCAACGCTTCAGACTTCATCGTCGGGATGGGGACGGCGGATCATTTCGTGCAGTGCCGCGCCCGAGGGGACCATCGGATAAACGTTCCCATCCTCTCCCTCTTCGGCGATCTGGAACTCGATAAAGGTCGGGCCGTCGTGCTCCCGCGCTTCGGCAATGGCCTTGCGGGCCTCGGTTCGGGTCGTGGCACGCCAGGCCGGGATGCCATAGGCCTCCACCAGCTTCACAAAGTCGGGGTTGATCAGCCTCGTGGACTCATAGCGCTTCTCATAGAAGAACTCCTGCCACTGCCGGACCATGCCCAGGTAGTTGTTGTTGGAGAGCGCGATCTTGATCGGCAGGTTTTCCTGGATCACGGTTCCCAGATCCTGCATCGTCATCTGGAATCCGCCATCGCCTGCAATCGCCCATACCTCGCGATTCGGCTGGGCAAACTTGGCCCCGATGGCTGCCGGAAGGCCAAACCCCATCGTGCCCAGCCCGCCTGACGTGACGACGGAGTAGGGCCGGTCGTTGAGATAGTATTGAGCGGCCCACATCTGGTGCTGGCCCACATCCGTGACGACGATAGCCTCGCCCTCCGTAGCCTCCCAAATGTCGTTGATGAAGTGCGCTGCGACGAGGTGCCCGTTCTCCGGACGGTTCAGGATGTCCCGACGGTGGCTCTCGCCGCGCCACTCTGCGATCGTGCTGATCCAGTTGGCGTGTTTCGCGGGATGAAGCAGGGGCAGCAACTGGTCCAGGACCTGGCGCAGGTCGCCCAGAATGGGCACGTCGACCTTTACGATCTTGTTCAGTTCGGCGGCGTCGGCATCTACGTGAATGCGATGGGCGTTGGGCGAGTAGGTCGCCAGCGTGCCTGTGACCCGGTCATCGAAGCGCATGCCGAAGGCCAGAATAAGGTCGGCCTCCTGGATGGCCTGGTTCACGTAGGCCTCGCCGTGCATGCCCATCATCCCCAGCGCGAGAGGGTGCGACTCGGGGAACCCTCCTTTGCCGAGCAGGGTCAGGGCTACGGGGGTCTCCGTCTTTTCCACAAACGCCATCAATTCGTTCATCGCCCCGGACATCAGGACGCCCTGGCCCGCGAGGATGACAGGACGCTCTGCCTGGTTGATCAACTCTGCGGCACGCTCGATCAGGGCGGGCGCTCCTTTTCCAACCGGGTGATAGCCCGGCAAGTCGATGTCCCCCTCGGGAGCCTCGAATTCGGTCGCCGCGATCTGAACGTCTTTGGGAAGATCGATCAATACCGGCCCGGGACGACCGGTACGTGCGATGTAGAAGGCCTCGCGGATCGTATAGGCCAGATCGGCAACGTCGGTGACGAGGTAGTTGTGCTTGGTGATGGGTAGGGTGATGCCCGTGATGTCCGTCTCCTGGAAGGCGTCCGTTCCGATCAGATACGTCTGCACCTGTCCGGTGATACATACGATCGGGGAGGAGTCCATGGCTGCCGTGGCGATGCCCGTGACCAGATTCGTTGCGCCGGGACCCGAGGTCGCGATGGCGACGCCGACCTTGCCCGATACCCGCGCGTAGCCATCGGCTGCGTGGGCGGCGCATTGCTCGTGTCGCATCAGAACGTGGTGGATGCCGTAGTCCTGGCGGGGGTGGTAAGTATGCATGATGGCACCCCCGGGAATGCCGAAGACGACCTCGACCCCCTCACGTTTGAGCATCTCCCATACGATTTCCGCACCGGTTTTCTTCATTGTGCTCCTCCTCTTCCTGGCTGTGAACGTCGCAGCTCCGGCCATCGGCCAACAAAAAAGCCGCCCTCTGGGCGGCTTCCTTTGGCTTCTTCTGGCCTTCTCCTACCTTGGTCTCAGGCTCCTGCTTGCCAATCTATCCGCCCACGCTCCCGCTCTTAAGCAGGAGCTCGACAATAACTAGGACGACAAGAATGAGCAGACCGAGGAGATCCCGGCTGACATCGATCTCATTCAGTTGGGCAGCAACTGCAATGACCTCTGCAGGTGCCGTAGATTGGTGAACGCGTGCCATCAAGCTATCCTCTTCACATAAAACTTGAGCCGCCCTGCTGGGCGGCTCCGGTTCGCACTAGACTTCAGGTGCTGGCCTCGTCTCGCCCAAAATGCTAGGCCCCGGTCCTAAGTGCTAGGACAAGTAGGTTGCGCAGCAGAACGATAGCGAGCTTTCCTGGATACATAAGATGTGGCCTGTCCCTGATTAAGCGAGATTATACAATGCCCCCCCGGACCTGTCAAGTATCACTTGACGCGCGACGCGCAGATGACCTCGCCGGCAGGGAAAGGGTCATGCGATTTGCCCCGTGGCTGAGTTGGGGTATGCTCGCTGGAGTTTCAGCTTGGCGGCTGCGATCGCAGCCGCCAAGCCCCCCAAAACCAGCTAAGGAGAAGCGAGATGACTGAAGAACTGAATCCGTTTGAGATCGCACAAAGGCAGCTTGATGAAGCTGCCGAGATCATGCAGTTGGAGCCGGCCCTTCACGAGCTGCTTCGTTGGCCACTCCGTGAGTTGCACGTGACGCTGCCGGTCCGTATGGATGATGGATCCTCCGAGATCTTCCACGGTTTCCGCGTGCAGTACAACGATTCGCGCGGCCCGACGAAGGGCGGTCTCCGGTTCCATCCCCACGAGACGATCGACACGGTGCGCGCTTTAGCTGCCTGGATGACGTGGAAAACCGCGGTGATGGACATCCCTCTCGGGGGAGGCAAGGGCGGCGTGATCTGCAATCCCAAGGTGATGTCACCGGGCGAGCTGGAGCGGCTGAGCCGCGCCTATATCCGGCAGGCCGGTCGAATCATGGGAGAGGATATGGACGTGCCGGCGCCGGATGTATACACGACGCCTCAGATCATGGCGTGGATGATGGACGAGTATTCGTATATGCGTGGGTACAACGTGCCGGGCATGATCACGGGCAAGCCGTTGCCGTTAGGGGGATCGGCAGGGCGCGGTGATGCGACCGCACGGGGTGGGATGATCTGCATTCGCGAGGCGGCCAAGTTGCTGGGGATCAACACGGTCGGCGCGCGGATGGCGATTCAAGGGTTTGGCAATGCCGGGCAATATGCAGCCACGCTTGGGCCCGAGATGCTCGGCGCAAGCGTCGTTGCCGCGTCCGACTCCCAGGGCGGCGTCTACAATCCTGCCGGGCTGGATCCGAACGCCCTGATTGCGCACAAGCAGGAGACCGGGTCGGTTGCCGGCTTCCCGGGGGCCGACGGTGTCACCAACGCGGAGTTGTTGGAGCTGGACGTTGAGATTCTGACGCCCGCGGCGCTGGAGAATCAGATCACGACCGAGAACGCGTCGCGGATCAAGGCCAAGATCAGCGCGGAACTTGCCAACGGGCCGACGACGCCGGACGCGGATGCGGTCCTGTACGACAAGGGCGTCTACGTGATCCCTGACTTCCTGTGCAATGCCGGTGGTGTGACGGTCTCGTACTTCGAGCAGGTGCAGAACGCCTACCGCTACTACTGGAAGGAGGCTCACGTCCACGAGCTTCTAGATGAGAAGATGACGACGGCCTTCTCCACGGTTGCCCAGACCGCGGCGGATTACAAGATCAACAACCGCATGGCTGCATACGTGGTTGCGGTCGGGCGTGTCGCCGAGGCCTGCAAGCTGCGAGGCTGGGTGTAGTCATATCGCCGACCCTGCATAGGTTGCGACGGCGCTTACTTGTGAAGGCGCCTGCGTTTCCGCAGGCGCCTTACCTATGCGGCACGACATTCACCTGCGCAAGGTTCAGGAGGCACCAACCTTGCGCGGGCCCGATCACCCCCGCCCGTCCTGCGGCCCGGGATCCTTCAGAAAGGCCACCGCCCGCTCCTGCTCGTCATTCATGATGATTTCCAGATAACGCCCCCGCGTGGCCGATGGCACGTCAATCACGTGGATGTACGGGCTGTAAGCACTATCTCCGGGCAGGAGGTCCGACAAGCTATTTGGCGCACCATCCAGGAATGCAGTGTTGACCACTGCACCGCGGCTGCCCAGGGAGATGGGGAGCGGATAGATGCCGGCCTCGACGAGATCCTGGAAGAAGTGGGTGCCGTAGGAAGGCTCCGCCTCTGTGCCATCTGCCGAGGAGACTTCGACGAGCACTCGCGTGTTGAAGATGTCGGCGTACGTCACCTTAACTCCCAGATCCACATCAGAGCTTCCCCAACGTCCGGGCCCGATCAGGATGAACGCATCTCGCGCGAGTGCCTGATTGAGCCGTCCGATGACCCGCGCGATCTCCAGCTTGGTGTCATAACTCGGCGCGTGCTGATAGCGGTCGGGGCGGACGTGAACGATGTAGCGTACGTTCGAGACAGCGCCGTGAGGCACGAGCTCGGTGGTCTGCAGGATGAGGTCCGCGATAGGGATGCTCTCGGGAATGTCGACGCCTTGCCGCTGCTTGCGGCTGACCTGCGGCCTGCACTGCAGGAGATGAACCGTGTAACTCGTGCCCGACGTTCCCTGGATGATGTCGACCGCATACTCGATGTCTACCGGCCACTTGTGATAGCGCTCTAGCTTTGCCAGAATCGCCCGCATCAGCCCGATGAAGTTCCGATCCTTCACGAGCTGGTCGAAGGTCAACAACAAGTTATCGTCCTCGTCGCGAGGCACGCGGGCGATGATGGGGGCAATGTAGTCGCCCCTGTCGAGGGACGCCAAATAGCGGACGCCCGGATAGTCGGCCTTCACCACTTCCTTGGCCGGCAGGGTGACCATCCGATCGTTTTTCACGTCCAGCACGTCCATATAGCGCTGGGCATACTTGCGCAGTTTGATGGACCCGACGTACGGGCGAAGCTCAGGGTGGCTCAACGCGACCATCCGGGGGAAGTCGTTGGCGACGCGATTCACCGCGCGTGTGCCGAATCCTACAACGAGTCGCAGAAAGCCATCCTCCCGCTTGATCTTCGGGTTCCAGCGAAACGGATTGTGGCTGTAGCCCACGCCTGCTATAGCAGGAAAGAGGTAGTCGCGATATCGCGTGCCCTCGACCTTCTGGATGAGCACGGCCATACGCTCATTGTAATCCACCAGTCCCATCTGTTGGCGATAGAGAAGAGCATCGGGACTGAAGGTGCTCACGTAGACTCTGCTGACCGCCCGGAGCAGCTCTCGGAGGTTCTGCTCCGGCGTGCCCTGGTTGGGGCAGAAGACGCTCTCGTATTTTCCTGCCAGTGCGGCGCCGAAGTGGACCTCCAATAGGCTTGAGGAGCGCACGATCAGCGGGGCATCCCCCACCTCATCCAGGAGCCCCTTGAGGCTCTGGACAATCTCGTCCGGGAAGTCACCCGCAATATAGGCTTTGCGAATCTCGGGGTAGTCCGCCTTGATCTCGTCGCTGCTGCGGTATTTCTGGTTCATGTATGCGGTGAAGCCATTCAGCATCTGGAACTCGTAGAAGACGTCCGCGCCGATAAAGTACGACTCGGGGATCTGGACGTTGTGAAGCAGCCCGTTCTCTTCGTGCTCACCGCTCTCAGTCTTGTGGAGGATCTTCTGGGCCAGGAGCAACCCGGCTGCCTTGCCGCCAATCTTGCCGCGGCCGATGAGGTGCTTTCGTACCTCGAGGAGATCCTTGATGGTGAAGACCTCCTTGGCAATACCGACGAACTCCAACTGGTCGCTGAGCATTTCCTTAATCAGCACCACAATGATCTCACGCAGATGGTGTCTCACCGTGTCCAGTTGGTCCGGCGGCAGGGATTCGAACGCCTCTCCCTGAGCAAAAAGCAGATCCATTGGTGCCAGTTCCGGATTGAAGGAGAGCGTGAGGGGGTGTGGCGCGTCGTGCGATGCCGATTCGGCCAAGGTGTCTTCGATCAGCTCTCTGAGCCGGTCGGGCGGGAAATTGTAGGCGAAATAGAAGTCGGTCAGTTGGTCCCTGATGACGGCCATGCGCGTGTTCCAGGTCGGTTCGGACTCCTGCCCGAAAGGGTCGGCAAGTCCCTCGCGATGCTGAGAGAGCACGGCCTTCTGCTTCACCTCGGTCTCAAAGGCCATGGCGGCGATGATGCCCTTGACGAACAGCTCACGACGCATGCGCTCACGGATTTTGGGCGCCAGTGTGGGATATTGGGCCAGTCGGATCTGGATCCCGTAGGCCTCGTGTAGTTGCTCGTAGCTTCTGGTGACCGCGTCCGGACAATCTACAGCCATGGTGCCCTCCCGGGGGGTGGAGTGTGCTCTATAACTATTCTACCAGAACCTGGCGGATCGCGCACGGAGCCCGGGTACCGGGCTGTGGCAGGTCGGCAGGCGGCGAGCGAACAAGTCAGATCAGCACCATCAAGAGCGAGATCAGGAGGCAAGCCGCAAGCGCGGCGACGTCTGTCTTCCGGAATTCCAACCGTACGAGCGATGTCCGTTCCCCATAGCTGCTGTACCCACGCGCCTCCATCGCCACGGCCAGGTTCTCTGCCCGCTGTAGACTGACCAGGAAGAGCGGAATCAGGATTGGGAGGGCCTGTCGCACCCTGCGAAGCGGGCCGGCCCTGCCGGTGCCCCATTCCGCACCTCGCGAGGCCTGGGATTTGGCGATTCTCTCGGCCTCGCGCGCCAGCAGGGGCAGAAAGCGCAGAGCGACCTGGACCATGAGCACGAAATCCTGTACCGGGAGCCCAACCTTGCGCAACGGACGCAGCAGCGATGCGAGACCCTGGACGGTCTCCGTGGTCGAGGTGCACGCCGAGAACGTTGTGATGATCATGATAAGCGCGGGGAAGCGCACCAGCAGCTTGGCGCCGTTGAGTAGGCTGACCGTGGAGACGGTGAACGGCCCCCAGCTCCAAAGAGGTGCCGTTGAGATCTGTCCGTGCGAGAGCAATGGCCCGGCACCCTGGCCGAAGCTGCCGGGGCCCAGCACAACCTGCAGGGCCGCGACAAAGACGATGAAGGGCAGCGGCGGCAGCAGTCCCTTGAGGGCATAGGCCAGGGGAACGCGCGCCAGCACGGTGATTCCCAGGATGGCGGCCAACGCGATGCCAAGGCCCGCGAGATGCGGAGAGACGCTGGCAGCGACGACGAGCAGCAGTGCCCCGACCACACGGGTCCGCGGGTCGAGGTGGTGCACCGGCGACTCCGACGGGAGGTACTGGCCGATGGTGACATAGCGCTGAAACTCGAACTCTTCCATAGTTACGCGTCCAAACAGCCAAGCAAGGCTTCAACCAGCCCGGTCTCATCGATGATACCCGCCGGCAAAGGCCAGCCCTGAGCCAGGAGTGCCTCGGCTACCTGGGTGGCCAGGGGTTGTTCGAGCCCCCATTCGCCCAATCTGTCACGCTGGGAGAAGATCATACGGGCGCTGCCATCCGTAACCGTGGTCCCCTCCGACATCACGGTGACGTGGTCACAGAGGGCGGCGATGTCCTCCATATGGTGACTCGAGAGGACCAAGGTCATGGCGCCAGCAGCCTGGCGGGCGCCAGCAGCCTGCCGGGCGCCAGCGGCCTGCCGGGCGCCAGCAGCCTGGCGGGCGTCGCCCGCAGACAGAAGCTTGCCGGCAGCGTGATCGGGACAGGGGGACGCGCGCCCATCTCCATGCTGCCCGAACTGCTGGAGCTGGGTGAGAAGCTCGCGGCGTGAGGCGGGGTCGAGGCCGGCTGTGGGTTCGTCAAGCAGGAGGACTGCCGGTTGCAGGGCCAGGATAGAGGCTAGCGCCACCTTGCGCTTTTCACCCCCGCTGAGGGCAAAGGTCAACCGATCCTTGAAACCCTCGAAATCGAGCCCCACGAGGCCCATCGCCCACCGGACGCGCTCCCTGAGTGCCTCGCCATCGAGACCTGCAAGGCGAGGGCCGTAGGCGATCTCGTCGCCCACGTACTGCTCGAAGATCTGCGTCTCCGGCATCTGGAAGACGAGGCCGACCATATGGCGTATCGCGCTCACATCCTCAGCGTCTGCCCGTTCACCGCCCCGGAGTATGAATCCGTCGACCCGGACCGTGCCCTCCTGAGGACGCAGCAGACCGTTGAGATGTTGTAGCAGCGTCGACTTCCCTGCACCCGTAGCCCCAATGAGGCCGAGGGCACCCTGCTCCTTGACAACGAGATCCACGTGGTCCAGGGCGCGTCGTGCGAAGGGGGTGTCCCGCATATAGACGTGGCCGAGGCCGGTAGCTTCGATGATGGCAGGTTGCTGATCCAGCGCGGGTGCACTGGAAGGCGACGGCATCGCCTCGCCCCCGGACCCGTGGCCCAATGCCGTCACCAGGTCATCAATCGTGGTCAATTGGTCCGGCAGGGTGCGAGCCCGCGACTTTAAGGCGTCAGCCACCCGCGCGACCATTGGCACGTCGAGGCCGAGCTTCCGCAGGAGATCCCTCTGGGCAAACACGGCCCCCGGACGGTCGTCAAGGACCACGCAGCCCGCGTCGATGACGAGGATGCGATTCGCATCGACTGCCTCCTCCATGACGTGGGTGATCGTGATCACTGTCAGCCCTTGCCGGTTGAGCTCGGCCATCAGTTGCCGGACCGTTCGTTTGCCCACCGGGTCGAGCATCGCCGTAGCTTCGTCGAAGATGATGCAGCGCGGCCGCATCGCCAGGACGCCGGCAAGCGCCAGACGCTGCATTTGCCCTGCGGAGAGCATGGAGGGTGGACGCGTTCTCTCCTCCCAGAGCCCAACAGTCTCCAGTGCACTCCGAACTCGCTCCCGGATTTCGTCACGCGGTAGTCCTAGATTCTCCGGGCCAAATGCCACGTCGTACTCGGCGACGGTGGCGACCACCTGATCCTCGGGGTGCTGGAAGACCATGCCAACGGTGCGTCGGATTTCGAGCATGATGGGCAGGCTGCCGTGTGTCAAGGCCGCCAACCGTCACAAGTCCCTGATCGGGAAGCAAGAGCGCGTTCAGATGGCGGGCCAATGTCGACTTCCCCGAACCATTGGCACCGATCATGGCAACGTATTCGCCCTCACCTATCTGCAACGAAAGGTCGCGCAGCGCGGGACGTGAGGTGCCGTCGCGACCCTGGTAAGCGTACGTCACCTGTTCCACAGAGATCAATGGGCTCACACCACAGAGTATAGAGGGGGGTGGTTGGAGGTCAACGGGCACATGAAGCACGTCGCTAACCTTCGCATGGTTGCGG
>CAVZIC010000002.1:0-1138395 GCA_963775195.1 uncultured Chloroflexia bacterium | reverse complement strand
TCACGTTCGTGAGGCTACCGACTGGGCAAGATACGCTCCACGACTCGTCTACTATCGCACAGATGAAACCGAACACCGGAATACAGCAGATCATAAATGAGTTGGTTGGCTGCAATCTGTCCATCGTCACGCTTGAGGAACAGCTACAGATCAGCATCGCAGGAATCTTGGGGCGGAGCAGTTGAGACAGCGTCAGACTGGAGAAGTGGCTGGCATGCAGAAATCCAGGCCCGAAGCCGTTCCCGAACAAGTAAGTAGAGGATATCGACACTCAAGCGGAACTGGCTCACATTGTGACTAGGCTGAAGGAACTGGACCATCAGATAGAGGAATGCGCTTCGCAGATTGCTGTGGCAGACGACGCAGAACGCACTGCAGCACTACGAGTCGCCACAGCAGATAGGCTGCTTAGTCGGATTGACAACCTAGAGCGCTATTATCAAACATTCGTTGAAGAGAGTACTAGTGACGCCAAACTTCTTGGCCTAAAGTTGGACTCTATTTCGAGACTTGAGATTGACAAGGTGGTCATAGGAGACGAAAGAGCAAAGGCTAACGAGTCGCGGAAAAACGCAAAGGAGGAAATAGATCCGCAAGTGGAAGGTTCACTCGCCGCCAAACAACATGCCCTTCAAGAGGAAGCACAAGGTCTTCGGCAACAGCTTGATGAGCCGAATCGCCGCTATCAGACTTATCTCAGCGAGCTAGAACAGTGGAATATCAAGCACCAAGCCATAGAGGGTGCGATAGAGATTCCCAGTTCCGTGATAGGCCTGAAAGCACGTATCACTGCTCTAGAGAACTTGCCGAACCAAATCAATGAAGCTGAAATCAGGCGAGGGGATCTGACACGAGAGATATATACGGCCAAGAAGCAACTACTCGCACGATATCAAGAACTATATGCACCTGTTCAGAAGTTCATCAATGAACATCCTATCTCCAAAGAGCACGGGGCTTTGCAGTTTATGCCTCGATCACCGTGGAAGGCCTGATCGAGGAGTTTCTGGCATGATACACCAGGGCCGAAGAGGCAGTTTTATGGGCGAGCAGGAAGGTCGGGAAGCCCTCCAGAGCCTAGTTGATGCTGCTGATTTCTCGACAGCAGATAATGTGCTCAATTTCATCAGGCAGGTCCTCGATCATCTGAGTAATGATCGGCGCTCAGCTAATGCGCAACCTGTTCACATCGTTGATCAGTTGAAGCAAGGTGTTAATCCACAACAGGTCTATGATTTCCTGTTCAGCTTGCGTTACCTGCAGCCGCGTTTCGAGTTGAGGTGGCAAGACAAGACCCTCGACCAGTTGTCACCAGGAGAGAGAGGTAGCCTCCTCCTGATCTTCTATCTCCTGATCGACAGACGTGACATCCCCCTGATCATTGATCAACCAGAGGAGAATCTGGACAACCAGACCATCACCAAGATGTTGGTACCAGCTATTAAAGAAGCGAAGGAACGACGTCAGATTATCATTGTCACACACAATCCCAACCTAGCGGTGGTTTGCGACGCAGATCAGATCGTGCACGCGAAGCTGGATATACCCGATGGGAATCGACTCATTTACACGACTGGAGCAATCGAAAACCCGATCATCAACCAACTCATCGTGGATGTTCTGGAAGGCACAAAACCTGCGTTTGATCTACGCGATGCGAGGTACGATATCCTAGAGAGAGCTTCAGTGAGTGGCTTCACCGAATCCGACGTCGAAGACGCTGCCCTGGCCTGGCTGGAGGGCTCGGCTACACCATCCTCCACGGCCCGGAGATCGCGCCCGGCGAGCCGTTCGCCGAGCGAGAGAGCTACGGCCAGGTGGTGCTGGCGGAGCGGCTGCGGCAGGCACTCCATCGGCTCAACCCCGACGTGCCGGCCGACGCCCTGGACGAGGCCTTCCGCAAGCTCACCCGGTCCCCGACACCCTCGCTGGTCGGCAACAACCGCGTCCTCCACCGCTACCTCGTCGACGGCGTGCCCGTGGAGTACCAGCGCGCCGACGGCGCCATCGCGCGGCGACCTGGTGCGCGTGCTGGACTTCGACGAGCCGGAGGCCAACGACTTCCTGGCCGTCAACCAGTTCACCGTGGTGGAGGACCGCCGCGAGCGCCGGCCCGACATCGTGCTCTTCGTCAACGGCCTGCCGCTGGCCGTGATCGAGCTCAAGAACGCCGCCGACGAGAACGCCACCGTCTGGACCGCCTTCAACCAGCTGCAGACCTACAAGCAGCAGATCCCCTCGCTCTTCGCCTACAACGAGGCCCTGGTGATCTCCGACGGCACTCAGGCGCGCCTCGGCGACGCTCACCGCGGACCAGGAGTGGTTCATGCCCTGGCGCACCATCGAGGGCGAGGCCCTGGCCGCCGCGCCACCTGCCCGAGCTGCAGGTGCTGCTGCAGGGCGTCTTCGACCAGCGCCGCTTCCTGGACCTGATCCGCCACTTCATCGTCTTCGAGGACGGCGGCGGCGGGGTGCTGCCAAGAAGATGGCCGGCTACCACCAGTTCCACGCCGTCAACGTGGCGGTGGAGGAGACGGTGCGTGCGAGCCGTGTCGGGCGGAGACAGGCCGCGTCGAAGAGGGACAGGCACCTACCTGGCCCGGCCTCGGCCCGCCGGACACGACCGGCGACCGCCGCGTCGGCGTCGTCTGGCACACCCAGGGCGTCGGGCAAGAGCCTGACCATGGCCTTCTACGCCGGGCGCATCATCCTGCACCCGGCGATGGAGAACCCGACGCTCGTGGTCATCACCGACCGCAACGACCTGGACGACCAGCTCTTCGGCACCTTCTGCCGCTGCCAAGACCTTCTGCGTCAGCAGCCCGGTGCAGGCCGAGAGCCGCGGCGCACCTGCGCGAGCTTCTGCAGACGGGCTCCGGCGGCGTGGTCTTCACCACCGTGCAGAAGTTCTTCCCCGATGCCGACGAGGGCGACAGCTACCCGGTGCTCTCCGACCGGCGCAACATCGTGGTGATCGCCGACGAGGCGCACCGCAGCCAGTACGACTTCATCGACGGCTTCGCCCGCCACATGCGCGACGCCCTGCCCAACGCCTCCTTCATCGCCTTCACCGGCACGCCCATCGAGCTGGCCGACCGCAACACCCGCGCCGTCTTCGGCGACTACATCAGCATCTACGACATCCAGCAGGCGGTGGAGGACGGCGCCACGGTGCCGCATCTACTACGAAAGCCGCCTGGCGAAGCTGGAGCTGGAGGAGGAGGAGACGCCCCACCTCGATCCCGACTTCGAGGAGGTCACCGAGGGCGAGGAGGTCGAGCAGCAAGGAGCAGCTCAAGACCAAGTGGGCGGCAGCTGGAAGCCCTGGTCGGCACCGAGAAGCGCGATCGAGCTGGTCGCCGGCGATCTGGTCGCGCACTTCGAGCAGCGGCTGGAGGCGATGGAAGGCAAGGCGATGATCGTGTGCATGAGCCGCCGCATCTGCGTCGAGCTCTACGACGCCATCGTGGCCCTGCGGCCCGAGTGGCACGGCGACGATGACGGCGCGGGCGCGCATCAAGATCGTGATGACCGGGTCGGCCTCCGATCCCGCTCGACGTGGCAGCCGCATATCCGCAACAAGGCGGCGCGCGAGGACACTGGCGAAGCGCTTCAAGGATCCCGGCCGACCCGCTCAAGATCGTCATCGTGCGCGACATGTGGCTCACCGGCTTCGACGCGCCCTGCCTGCACACGATGTACGTGGACAAGCCGATGCGGGGCCACGGGCTGATGCAGGCCATCGCGCGCGTCAACCGCGTCTTCAAGGACAAGCCCGGCGGCCTGATCGTGGACTACCTGGGGCTGGCCCACGAGCTGAAGCGAGGCGCTGGCGGCCTACACAGAGAGCGGCGGGCAGGGCGAGACCGCCATTGACCAGGACGAGGCGGTGGCGGCGATGCTGGAGAAGGTACGAGATCTGCCGCGGGCATCTTCCACGGCTTCGACTGGTCGGCCTGGACAGCGGGCAACGCGCAGGACGCGGCTCTCGCTGCTGCCGGCGGCCCAGGAGCACGTGCTGGCACAGGAGGACGGCAAGAGCGCGCTGCATGCAGGCGGTGATGCGAGCTGTCCAAAGCCTTCGCGCTGGCAGTGCCGCACGACGGGCGCTGGCGCATCCGGGACGACGTGGCCTTCTTCCAGGCGGTGCGAGGCGGTGCTTGCCAAGCGGCGACCGAGGAAGGGCAGAAGCCGCCGAGGAGCTGGACTCCGCCATCCGGCAGATCGTCTCGCGGGCCGTGGCGGCGGACGAGGTGGTCGACATCTTCGCCGCGGCCGGGCTGAAGAAGCCCGACATCTCGATCCTGTCCGATGAGTTCCTGGCAGAGGTGCGGGGGATGCCGCAGCGCAACCTGGCGGTGGAGACGCTGCGCAAGCTGCTGAAGGGCGAGATCAAGACGCGGCGGCAGACCAACGTCGTGCAGGCGCGGCGCTTCACCGAGATGCTGGAGCAGGCGATCAAGCGCTATCAGAACCGGGCCATCGAGACGGCGGCAGGTCATCGAGGAGCTGATCGCACCTGGCGAAGGAGATGCGCGAGGCGCGACGCGACGCGGCGAGCGGCTCGGGCCTGAGCGACGATGAGATCGCCTTCTACGACGCCCTGGAGGTCAACGACAGCGCCGTGCAGGTGCTGGGCGACGACGCGCTGCGGGCCATCGCGCAGGAGCTGGTGGAGGCGGTGCGGAAGAACGTGACCATCGACTGGACGATGCGCGAGAACGTGCGGGCGCAGGCTGCGGGTGATGGTCAAGCGCATCCTGCGCCGCCACGGTTACCCGCCGGACAAGCAGGAGCAGGCGACGCAGACCGTGCTGGAGCAGGCCGAGGTGCTGTGTCGGGAGTGGGTGTAGGGGTCCGGACTTAGTGGGGGGGGGAAAGGACCAAGGGATGGTCATTGATCGAGTGCGCGCCGAGACGTTCGGGCGCGGCTCTCTGGTTTGTTGTAGGGGGGAGGGGGGGGGGGGGAGCGGGGGGGGGGGGGGGGAGGGGGAGGGGGGGCGCGGCGGTCGGCGCTCGTTGGCGGCACCAGCGCGCCTCTCCCGCTCCCCATTTCCCCCTTCGAGATCGCGCTTATGTGTCCCGAAGGGGGGCGGGGAGCGAGGGTGAGGGGGCGGTCGGGGCCCCGCCCCAGCTCGGGCGTCGGTGTGGGGGGAAGACACACGGCCGACGCGGGTCGTCACCTCTGGGCGGCCCCCAAGCGGAGGAGGCGGCTTCGCCGTCGATAAGCTCAACCACTAGAGCCACCGCAGCGGCGGCGGGAGAGAGGAAAACCCAACACGCGTTAAGGGGACGAGCAGTATTGATGATGAATGTTCTCGTCTTGTGGCAGTCCCGTTTCGGAATTGAATATGGGGGGGGGGGGGGGGGTCACTCTCTATGAGGGGTCGCTACAGGTGTGGAGTGGGCGTGGGAGCTTTAGGATTTGTGTTCGCGTTGCGCACGAGGTGGATGTGGGTCCGCGATGATATCAGGGAGCACCTCCTTCTGAGTGGCTGGACCCGTCCACTTTGGACAGGATCGTGCTACACTTGATGGTGATCAACGACAATCTGGCTAGCTTTGAGCGTGGATTGTTGGAGGCGCTGCAATGAGAGAGTATGCTTTCCAGTATGCGGTTTTGCGCTACGTTCACGATCCGGTCACGCAGGAGTTCCTCAATGCCGGTGTCGTCCTCTACTGTAAGGATGCAGGTTACTTCAGGGCTATCGTGAGCTCTCGATATCGACGCCTCTCTGAGGCGTTTCCAACGCTAGACGGCAATCACTATCGCAGGATCGTAACGTCAGTCGAGAGTGCAGTCGCCGCTGTACAGAGAAGGATCAACCCGGCTGTCGATCAGTCGGCGACCCAGCTTCCGTTGACGCACGAACTGCCCGACAGGATCGAGCCGATGCTTGCCCAAGTGATCCAGCCGGATGACTCCGCCCTTGTCTTCGGTGGGTTGGGAGGCGGCCTCGTGGCAGACCTCGACGCTGAACTTGACCACCTCTATCGGCGACTTGTAGAGCGCTACGTCGACGCGCAGGACTACGAGACCCGAACGGATGAGGAGGTGTGGCATTCTTACAGGGAGGAACTGGACCGCCACCACCTCACCCAACAACTCGGTTCAGTTACGATCAAGTCGCCAACCTACGAGTACAAGTTCAGCCACGCCTGGAAGAACGAGCGGTGGCACCCATTGGAGTCTGTATCGTTCGACCTCGTCCAGTCGGCGTCGATCTTGGACAAGGCCAATCGTTGGATCGGCCGTGTCGCTACGTTGGCAGATAGCGATCAGCTAGGGACGCTCTATATGCTGGTCGGAGCGCCGCATAATGAGGAGCTGAGCGAGGCCTATGGCAACGCTATCTGGAACCTCCGGAACAAGATGCCGGCCTCAGCCTCCGTTGAGGTGATCGAGGAAGACGCGGCTGCTGACTTCTCGCGGCGCCTCGCAGAGATGATCACAGGGCACGATGTTGATGCAACTGGAGATTGATCACTAACCAAGATGTGATCTGCTATTTCCGATGAAGCGGAGAAGCAGTAAGATCGGATCGCCAGCAAGATGCTGGCGATCTTCTTTTCCTAGAGGTAGATCACGGTCGCGGTGCCGAGCACCTCGCGGCGGAGCAGCCAGTTGCGGCTTTGCTCGACGCCGCGGCGGGTGACGAGGTCGACGTTGCGGTGGAGGAGTGCGCGGAGCTCCTGCTCCATGGCGACGTGGTCGAGGAGGCTCCAGGCCGCGTCGTCCTCGAAGGTGGCCAGCAGGTCGATGTCGCTCTCGGCGTCGAAGTCGGAACGCAACACGGAGCCGAAAACTGCCAACTCGCGGATCTTCCAGCGCCGACAAAAGCCGGCGATCACGACCATCGGGAGCGTCTCCACCGGGCTCATCCTCGTGTACTTCGCATGCCAAATGGGTCTGCGTTCGTTCTATGCCACCGTCGTCAGTGTACCACGGATTGGCGAATCGCTCCAGGCGCAGTGAGCCTCGGACGGCGGGGCGCCTCGGACGGCGGGGCGTCTCAGAAGACGTGGCGGTGCCACGTCTCTACACGGGAAGGAGTGGCGGTGGGGCCAGGGCGCGTCAGGCGGGCGCGAGCTCGCGGACGTGGAGGATCTCGGTGCGGCCGATGGGGCGGACGTCATCGGGGGTGAGGGTGAGGACAGCGCGCCCAGCAGACCGGGCGTTGGTGCCCAGCAGACCGGGCGTTGGCGCCCAGCAGACCGGGCGTTGGCGCCCAGCAGACCGGGCGTCGGCGCCCAGCAGACCGGGCGTCGGCGCCCAGCAGACCGGGCGTTGGCGCCCAGTGGACTGGGCCGGGCGCCTCAGACGGCGGGGCACCAGCACGACCGTGTCTAGTTCACGTATAGTCTCGTGTTTTCCCTTGTCCACCCGTCGCTATCCGAGCCGCGCGAGCGTGTCTCGCACGCGCAGCAGGACATCGCCAGGCGGCAGCACCACCGCACGATCGACCTACGCCGACGACGGCAGGAAGTCTCGTCAGCGGAGCCAGGTTTCGATAGCCTGCGAGACCTCATCGATTTTCATCCGGATCGCCTGCTCGTCCAGCCACCCGTGGAACATACTGTCCTCATCCAGCGAACCACCGGCGATGAAGGGAAAGACACGAACGCCCTCGAAGATGGTAGCGAGGGCGTAAGCTTTATCCCAGGTGAGTCGGTCCATGCGCGTTCCGCCGTGGTTCTGATAGGCATCAAAGTAGACATCGGACAGTGAATGATCCAGGGCGCCGGGACGACCGAATGGCGCGACATCCTGAATCAGTTGCCGGACGTCGAACGCCGGCGAGCCACGCCCGATCCACTCCCAGTCGAGGAAGAGCACCTCCGAGGTATCGTTTCCTCTACGGAGGCCAGCCTGACCGAGGTAGAGGTCCCCGTGGAGGAGCGTTTGCGGTAGGTCCGAGAATGCGTGGACCAGTCGGTCGCGGCGATAGACAAGCTCCTCCCAGGTAAGTCGGACCGGATACGGCAGCATCTGAACGAAGTTGCGTGTGGGCGGGCAGATGGCCTGGCGCATGGCCGGTGTCGTCTCCTTTATGTTCAGCGGCTCGTGTCCCAGGCAGATCGCGTAGACGTCGGCGCCGCACCGGAGGCGCTGCCCCTGGCCTATCAGCCAGGGATTCGCGTCGAGGGTGGCTTGGCGCTCCGGTTGCTCCCAAAGGACGTGCCAGTGGGCGAGCCGGTCGAGCACAAGCTTCGCCAGCTCGATCTTGTCGTCAACAGCTTCGCCCTCCTGAACGGCATCGATCGCGGGTGAGACGTCCTCCATGACGATCCACGCGCGCGCGCCGGAGTCGTCGACGGTGGCTCCGATGTAGGGGACGGCCATACCGGCGGGCAAGGTGCTCGGGGCCAAGAGTCCGGCCTGCCATGCCAGGGCCTCGAGCGGCCGCGAGACCTGCATGAAAAGCCCGGTAAAGCCCTGAGGTTGCCAGAGCTTGGCGACCCAGCTCGCCGTTGCCGGGCCGTTTTGCCCGGTCCAGGTGAGTTGGACACGGTAGAGATGCTTGGCGGCGTTCTCAAGGAGCGGGATCTCGAGAGCGTGGAGGTCAGTGATGGTTGCGGTCGGGTCGGCGGTTCGCTCACGGAGAAGAGACTGCAGTACGTCGGTCGGCAGCTGGATCTCGGGACCGGGCTCATCGGGCATCGTCTGGCCTCCTGGTGCTTTTCGTGTTGTAGTGTTCGTTGCCATAGGCGACAACCTTTCCGAGTCCTTCGAGGAGTTCGTTGAACCCCTCGCCATAGTGGAGCTTCATCCATCTTATATGACGTGACATCGCCGATCCTCCTGTCGCATGCTTAAGCTATGAATCTAGCCAACAGAACCGCTGAAGCGACTATTACGATCCGGCCTTCTATGGTGGCTACAGTTGTTGGACGTAATCGCGGATGGAGCAGATTCCTGCGCATACGCGAGGTCGATCATCACGTCCCACTTCCTGTGGCTGCCGAAGCTACCAGTACGATGCACGACAGCAGAGCCGGTCCGGGGGCCGATGGCCGGGCGTTGGGCCACGAGCGCGGCACCATTAGCCGGTCGCCAGGCAGTGATGATGGCGTAGTGAGGCGCCTACCGTGAGTATACGCAGGCGGGTGGAGGCGCAAGGGGCGGGCCGCTGAATCTCGAAGCGATGTCGACGTCCTCGTTGAGTTCGAAGATCGTCCTCTGGCCCGTTCGACTTCATCCACCCACAGTATCCCTCACGCATGCCCGAGGCAGGGATACAAGGGCGGGCGGCAGGCCGCTGGTGGAGAAGGCGTGACTGCGTCAGTAGATGTGGGGGCGCCACGTCTCTACGGGGGAGGGAATAGCGGTGGGGCCAGGGCGCGTCAGGCGGGCCCGAGTTCGCAGACGTGAAGGATCTCGGTGCGGCCGACGGGCGGATGTCGTCGAGGCAAGCAGCTGTAGCGTTGCGACCGCCCATGCTGGCCGCTGAACGGATCTTGAGGTCCTCAGCGAACCGGTCTGCCTGGATATCCTGTATGAACGCCACGATGGCGCGGGCAGCGGCGGCGATGTCCAAAAGGGTGACCTCATCTCGCTGCATCGGGCACCGTCGATTTGGTATAGATCACGGTCGCGGTGCCGAGCACCTCGCGGCGAAGCAGCCAGTTGCGGCTTTGCTCGACGCCGCGGCGGGTGACGAGGTCGACGTCGCGGTGGAGGAGTGTGCGGAGCTCCTGCTCGATGGTGACGTGGTCGAGGAGGCTCCAGGCCGCGTCGTCCTCGAAGGTGGCCAGCAGGTCGATGTCGCTCTCGGCATCGAAGTCGGGACGCAACACGGAGCCGAAAACTGCCAACTCGCGGATCTTCCAGCGCCGGCAGAAGCCGGCGATCTCGACCATCGGGAGCGTCTCCACCGGGCTCATCCTCGTGTACCTCGCATGCCAAATGGGTCTGCGTTGGTTCTATGCCACTCGCGTGTCGGTTTTGAGAGGTGTGGTAGCGCCTTCGGGCCAAGGTGGCAGTGCCGGAGGCGCCCTCCGGCGCCGGCAGCTCCGAGCCCGTAGCAGGCCGGGACAAGCCGGCGACGCCCTTTCCGGGGCTCCGCCCAGGACAAGCTCCCGGCCCCCGGACGGGCTTGGGAGGAGGGAGAAAACCGACTCGATCCAAGAACACGCGCCTGCCGGCGGGGCTCGAGGGAGGCGCGAGGGCTCGGGGGGCTTGCCGGGTGTGGATCCTTCGCGCGTCCCAACCGGTGTGTCGAGTTGACGCCGGCGACGGGCCGCGGGCCGGCGGCGTTGACCGGGCTCGGCTCCGGCCGGCGCGGCGCTCGCGCCCAGGTCCGGCCCGGACGGCGGGTGCCCGCCGCGCGCGAGGCTCGCCGCGGCACCGCGGGAGGGCGCGGCGCGCCTCCAGCCACGAACGCCGGCATCGAGCGTCCCCCCGCTCAGGTTGGGCGGGTGGCCCGGCTGCGCCCACGGGTGGGCCTGCAGTGGGAGAGGCGTGCGGGCTGAGTTGGATTTTTCCCGGAGGGGTGAGCGCGCCCCCCACGCGCGTCCGCGCGTGGGGGTGCTTTTTTTTCTTTCAGAAGTTTCTTTCCCTGATCGGCTATCCGTTTCTGACCCCCAAGGGTTCCGCGGCGGAACCTTTTCCGCGTTTTTAGGGGTCCGAGACGGCACCCCTTCCATCTCTGACGGGGTCAACGACGGGCCCGTGTCCACTTCCGATAGGGTCAAGGGTTGATCCTCCTCCGCGCCTTCGGGTGGCAGGGATGGATGCCCATCGGGGTCTGACGGCGTCAGAGGTTGATCCCCTTGCTCGGGGGAGGGAGCGTCGTCGGCCATGTGTAGCCGGTATACGTAGGAGCGCCTCCCGCCGTCGCGGTCGTCGGGCTCCTGGATCAGGAAGCCGTGGGCGACGGCGGCACGGACGCCGGCTTTGATGGCGTTGCGCGAGAGGCCGGTGCCGCTGTCGAGGCGCGAGCCGTCGCGCCGTTTGCGTCCGTGGGAGAACTCGTCGAGCGTAATGCGCCGGCTGCCGCTGTAATCCTGGTAGCCCCACGTGTGGCGCAATACGTAGAGGATGACCAGGATCTCGGCGAACGATGAGATGAGGGGGAAGTGGTCGACCAGCTCGTAGGGCAGTATGGTCCAACCGCTGTCTTGCGGATCATCTGGCAGAACGGGTGTATCGGATTTGGTGGTCATGGAAGCGCTCCTCAGGGAAGGACTGCTGAGATCCACTCGGATTGTATGGAACGTATGTTCTATCTTATATCCACAGTATAGCATAGGATTTGGCGCCAATCAAGGCTGTAGATGGAATGAGGGATCCGGGAATGGAGGGAATAGAATGGGAGAGGAGGTACGGACAGGCGACCATCCTGCCGCTTCTTGTCTCCAGCTTCATCGGTCCTACAATGAGGAGCAGTAGAGGCACCAGCGACCTCACTGAGGAGGCGGTATGTCTGAGAGCACGTTGTCCAGCCTGATGACGCAGTTGCGCGCGCTCCGGCCCGAGCTGCAAGCACGCTATGGGGTTCAGTCGCTGGGGGTCTTTGGGTCGTACGTCCGCGGCGACCAGAGCCCCAGTAGCGATCTCGATCTCCTGGTCGAGTTCGACGATCGCCCCCTGTCGCTGTTCGATTTCGTGCGGCTGGAGAACGAGTTGTCCGATGCGCTCGGCGTCAAGGTGGACCTCGTAGAGCGCCGCGCGCTCAGGCCTCACATCGGGCAGCGAATCCTGGATGAGGTCATTGCGGTATGACGTCTCAGCCCACGCGCACCTACATCGATTCCCTGCGCGATATACTCGATGCAGCAGAAAGCGCACAGGAGTTCGTGCGCGACCTGCTGCGGCGAAGGCCATTTTGGGGTACAACACATGAACACAGATAAGACCAAGCGTGACCTGGGATTTTCGAGCGGCGGTGCGGCCTTGTGGCTGTGGCTGTCGATTGCCGCCGCGCTCTTGGCGGTTGCGGGCAGTATCATCTCGTTGTCGGACGAGAGCATCTACGCCGGGTTGACGTCGGCCTTCTTGCCGCAGGGGTTGGCCCAGGACCTGGCGAATCTGGCCGTCGTCGCGCCGCTGTGGCTGGTGGTCGCGGTGCTGGCGCTGCGGGGGTCGCTGCGGGCCTATCTTCTCTGGCTGGGTGTGCTGGCGTTCACCGTCTATAACTACGTGATCTACACCTTTTCCGTCCCCTTCGGACCGCTGTTTCTGCTGTGGGTCGCGGTGTGGGGGACGTCACTCTATGCGCTGATCGGCGGGGTCACGGTGGTGGACCACAGCGCCGTCAAGTCGTCTTTCACAAGTCGCCGTGCCGCGCTGGTGATGGCTTGGGTTCTGATCGTCACGGCGGTGCTCTTCGGGTTTCTGTGGCTCTCTGAGGATGTCCCGGCGCTCCTGTCAGGGACGAGGCCGCAGAGCCTCGTGGATATGGATCTGCCGACGAATCCTGTGCATATCCTTGATCTGGGGTTCTTTTTGCCGGCCGTGATCGCCACCGCCGTGATGCTGATCAGGGGAAGGCCGCTGGCGTATACGCTGGCGCCCCCGCTTATCGTCTTCCTGATCTTGACGGGGATCCCGATCTTGATCACGCCGGTCGTGCAATCGGCACGCGGGGAGGTCGCCGATTGGGGGGTGATGGGGCCCATCGGCACGCTGACGGTGGTGTTGTTGGGGTTGTTGGTTTGGGTGGTTTCGACGATACGGCCCAGGGGGGAGGCGGCTGACAAAAGGCGGGGGTGATCGCCCACCACGTGCCGGGGACCTCGCGCCGATCGGAATCGGCGCCAAGGCTCCCCGGCACTGTAGATAGCAACGCGCCCGCCGGGATCCCGGCGGGCGCGTGTGTGTCCTGTAGGAAACGTTCGTCTGCGAACGCCTAGTCGGCGGCAGCGGCCCAGGTGTAGTCCATGTCGGCCATCTGCTTGTATTGGTTCCAACGGGCCTTGGCGTCCCCGCGCGCGAGGTTCAGCAGCATCTCAGCCCGCTCGGGCTGGGACTGCAGGAGCGTGCGGAAGCGGATCTCGTTGTACATGTAGTCTTTGACGTCCGCCTTGGGCTCGCGGGAGTCCAACTGGAGCGGGTTCTTGCCCTGGGCGATCAGGCGCGGGTCGTAGCGGTAGAGCATCCACGCGCCGGAGTCGACCGCGAGTTTCTGCTGGGAGAAGCCCTGCTTCATCTGGGGGATGCCCCAGGAGATGCAGTGGCTGTAGGCGATGACGAGGCTCGGCCCGTCGTAGGACTCGGCCTCGCTCAGCGCGCGCAGCGCCTGCGCGTCGTTGGCACCCATCGCGATCTGCGCGACGAAGATGTTGCCGTAGGTCATGGCGATCATGCCCAGGTCCTTCTTGGGCAAGCCACGACCGGCGTAGGCGAACTTGGCGACGGCGCCCCGCGGGGTGGCCTTGGACATCTGGCCGCCGGTGTTGGAGTAGACTTGCGTGTCCAGGACCAGGACGTTGACGTCGCGGCCCTGGGCGAGGACGTGATCCAGCCCGCCGTAGCCGATGTCGTAGGCCCAGCCGTCACCGCCGAAGATCCAGACGGAGCGGCGCACGAGCACGTCGGCGAGGCTCAGCAGGTCCTTGGCCTTGGGATCGGTGTCTCCCTGGAGGCGGCTGCGCAACTGGGCGACCCGCTCGCGCTGCGCGGCGTAGTCGGCCTCGGTGACCTGGTCGGCGTTGAGAATCGCATCGGCCAGGTCCTGACCCACCTTGCCGCTCAAGCCCTTGAGCAGTTCGCGGGCGTATTCTTGCTGCTTGTCCAACGTCAGGCGGAAGCCATAGCCGAACTCGGCGTTGTCCTCGAACAAGCTGTTGTTCCAGGCGGGGCCGCGACCCTGGAGATCCATGGTGTACGGGGTGGTGGGAAGGTGGCCACCGTAGATCGACGAGCACCCTGTGGCGTTGGCGATCACGGCGCGGTCGCCGAAGAGCTGGCTGACCAGCCGGACGTACGGGGTCTCGCCACAGCCCGCGCACGCGCCGGAGAACTCGAAGAGCGGGCGCAGGAGCTGGGAGCCCTTGACGGTCTTGAGGTTGAGCTCGGTGCGATCGTAGTCGGGAATCTCGTTGAGGAAGAAGTTCCAGTAGCCACTCTCTTGATCGTGAATGTCGAAGACGGGGGTCATGTTGATGGCCTTGTGACCGGGGTTATCGCGGTCCTTGGCCGGGCAGACCTCAACGCACAGGCCACAGCCGGTGCAGTCCTCGATGCTCTCCTGGACCGTGAACATCTTGCCGGAGAACTCGCGTCCGCGAGCCTCTGCGTAGCGGAAGCCCGCGGGGGCAGCGCCGAGCACGTCGCCGTCGTAAGCCTTGATGCGAATGACGGCGTGGGGGCAGGCCATCGCGCACTTGCCGCACTGGATGCAGATGTCCGGGTCCCAGATGGGGGTCTCGAGGGCGATGAAGCGCTTCTCATACTGCGTCGTGCCCACGGGGAAGGTGCCATCCACCGGCATGGCGGAGACGGGCAGGTCGTTCCCCTCACGCTGAATGAGCTTGGCCGTCACGTTGGCGACGAAGTCGGGCACGTCACCCTTGACCGGCGGGCGCATGTCGAGGTCGTTGGTGGGCTCGGCGGGCACGGCAATCTTGCGCATGTTCTCGAGCGACTGGTCGACGGCGGCGAAGTTCATATCGACGATCTTCTGACCGCGCTTGCCGTAGGACTTCTTGATGGCGTCCTTGATCTTGGCGATGGCCTCGTCCTTGGGCAGCACGCCCGAGAGGGCGAAGAAGCAGGTCTGCATGATGGTGTTGATGCGGCCACCCAGACCGACCTTGCCGGCCACGTTGTAGGCGTCGATGACGTAGAAGTCGAGACCCTTGTCGATGATGCGCTGCTGCGCCTTGCGCGGGAGATGATCCCAGGTCTCTTCGGCGGGATAGGGGCTGTTGAGAAGGAATGTCCCGCCCTTCACGGCGCTGCTGAGGATGTCGTACTGCTCGATGAGCGAGAACTGGTGGCAGCCGATGAAGCTGGCGGAGCTCACGAGACAGGTCTGGCGGATCGGGCGCGGGCCGAAGCGCAGGTGAGAGACCGTGATGCCGCCGGACTTCTTGGCGTCATACTCGAAGTAGCCCTGGGCGTAGAGGTCGGTCTCGTCGCCGATGATCTTGATGCTGTTCTTGTTGGCGCCCACGGTGCCGTCGGAGCCGAGGCCGTAGAAGAGGCCGCGGACCACGTCGTCGCCCTCGATGTCAAAGGCGGGGTCGTAGTCGAGGCTGGTGTTGGTCACGTCGTCGACGATGCCGATGGTGAAGTGGTTCTTGGGGCTTGCCTTCTTCATCTCATCGAAGACACCCTTGGCCATGGCCGGGGTGAATTCCTTGCTGGAGAGGCCGTAGCGCCCACCGATTACGCTGAGCGCGCGCCCGCCCTCGGCCAGTGCCGTGATGCAGTCCTGGTAGAGGGGCTCGCCGGCGCTGCCGGGTTCCTTGGTGCGATCGAGGACCGCCAGGATCTTGACGGTGTCGGGAAGCACGGCAAGAAAGTGCTCGACGCTGAAGGGGCGGAAGAGGTGCACCTTGAGCACGCCCACCTTCTCACCCTGGCCGACGAGGTATTCAACCGTCTCCTCGGCAACCTCGGCCCCGGAGCCCATCAACACCACAACGCGCTCCGCATCGGGTGCGCCCACGTAGTCGAAGAGCTTGTACTGCCGGCCGGTCAGGGCTGCGAAGGTATCCATCGCGGCCTGCACCATGCCGGGGGTCTTGATGTAGTAGGGGTTGACCGTCTCGCGGCCCTGGAAGTAGACGTCAGGGCCCTGCGAAGTGCCGCGCATGACCGGATGTTCGGGGTTCAACCCGCGCGCCCGGTGGGCCTGGACCAGATCATCGTCGATCATCGCCCGAAGGACGTCGTCCGACAATGGCTCGATCTTGTTGACCTCGGAGCTGGTGCGGAACCCATCGAAGAAATGGACGAAGGGAACCCGCGACTCAAGTGTCGCGGCCTGGGAAATCAATGCGAAGTCCTGCGCTTCCTGGACGGAGTTGCTCGCGAGGAGGGCAAAACCGGTCGCGCGCGTCGCCGTGATGTCGGTGTGATCACCGAAGATCGAGAGCGCCTGCGCGGACAGACTGCGTGCGGAGACGTGGAAGACCGTTGAGGTCAGCTCGCCCGCGATCTTGTACATGCTGGGGATCATCAGCAGGAGGCCCTGGGACGCCGTAAAGGTGGTCGTCAACGCCCCCGTCTGGAGGGCTCCGTGCACCGCACCCGCCGCACCACCCTCGGCCTGCATCTCGGCAACCAGGGGAATGGTCCCCCAAATGTTGGTCACGCCCTTGGCCGAGAGCTCATCCGCCAGCTCACCCATAGAGCTGGAAGGGGTAATCGGGTAGATGGCAATCACCTCATTAATCTTGTGCGCTACGGTAGCGCACGCGGTATTACCGTCTACCGTAATCATCTCGCGTTCTGCCATAAAAGCCTCCTAGGGATTTAGGATAAATCTATCTTCGATATTGCGATCGAAGCCGTGTATGTATCCGATCTGTGATTATAGCATAGGCAGGGGGACGGTCAAAAGGAAGGGTGACCCAACCTGGGGAGACAAACGTAAGACCGCGGGTTCTACGTGTCAAGTGCCGGGGACGCGCCTCGGACGGCGTCAAGGTTCCCCGGCACCTGGAGGGGATAGTACTGGAGACCGCGGGTTCTACGTGTCAAGTGCCGGGGACTGCAGAAAGTCCCCGGCACTGTTGTAGATGCTTAGCTGGTCTCGCCCTTGAGGTAGGCGATCATCGGGTCTGTGACGAGGGGCACGAGGTCGTCGATCATGTGGGGCATGAGGTTGTCCATCACGCGCGGCATCAGGGCGGGCATCTGCTCTGCCATGTAGTCGGGCATGGGGATGCGGTCGGCGACGCGCGCCAGCATCGTGTCCATGACCTTGGGCATCATCATCGGGAGCAACCTGGGGAAGAGGGTCGGGAACATCGGTTTCATCATCCCCAACGCGCCGGGCACCCTGGCCATCGCGCGCATCATCCCGCCCATGCCGTAGGGCATCGCGTCGATGAGCTCGGGCCACATCGTGCCCATCAGATCGGCAAAGCCCTGGGGCGTCATGAGGGCGATCATCGCCTCGAAGACCGCCCACTGGGCCTGGACCTCGGGATGGGGATCGGGGAAGTCGTAGCCGAGCTTCTCGGCCGCGAATCGGGCGAGGTCGACGATCTCGATGTCCAACTGTTTCTTGTCGCGGGTGACACGGAACTGGAACTCGCAGCACGGGCAGGCCGCCACCACCTTCTGCGCACCGACCTCCAGTGCCTCATCCAGCCGGGTCTTGCCAATCTCGGCAGCAATCGGCGGATCCTTGATCAAGGTGAGAACGCTGCCGCAGCAGTGCGCCTCATCCCGGTTGTGGGACATGTCCACGAAGTTCACGTTGGGGAGGGCCTTGATGAGCCGGCGAGGCTCCTCATAGATGTGTGAGGCCCGGCCCATATGGCAGGAATCGTGCCAGGTGACGGTGACGGGCTCCCCGTCTTGCTCGGGGAAGGCAAACTCGCCCTTCTCGAGCTGCTCGGAGATCACCTCGCTGTAGTGCTTGGCCTCGATATCGTAGTCGATGCCCAGTTTCTTGGCCCATTCGGGATAGACGTGGCGCCACATCATGTTACAAGCAGGGCACGAGGTGATGACCGTATCGGCGCCGGCTGCCTTGACGGCGGCGATGTTCTTCTTCATCGTCTCGGCGAAGATCTCCCACTTGCCGGCCACCAGCATCGGCGTGCCGCAGCAGTTCTCTTTCTGTCCGACGTAGGTGAAGTCGACGCCGGCCTCGTCGAGCAGGCGTGTGGTGGCCATACCGATATCCTGTTCCACGTAGCTGACCGTGCAGCCGGCGAAGTAGACAGCTTTGGCGGATCTGCCGCTATGCTTTTCCCTGAGATCCTCCGGGAACCAATCGGCCCGATTCCGCCGGTAGCCCGCCCAGATGTTGCCCTGATCCTGCAAGGCGGCCGCCATCATCTCGAAGGGGGGGAAGGTCATCTGTTTGTCCTCCTCGACGAGCTTGCCGCGCAGTTTCATCCACGAAGGCTCGATGGGGAGCACCGCCGAGCAGCGAAGGTTACACAGCTCGCACGTGGTGCACACCAGGAAGGTGTCGACCATGAACTGGTCCCATTCCTCGCGGCCTTCCATATACTCGCGGAGCCAGTACCACTT
Organism: uncultured Chloroflexia bacterium; assembly: GCA_963775195.1. Lineage (GTDB taxonomy): Bacteria > Chloroflexota > Anaerolineae > B4-G1 > SLSP01 > PWVB01. The sequence goes on along the minus strand of CAVZIC010000002.1, from coordinate 1,120,232 downwards.
GCCGCGAGGGCTTTGGCTCTCCCAGCCACGGCCGTAGTATTGGTCGCACTCGGCTACGCAGTAGCCGCACTGGGAGCACGCATAGGCATACCAGGCCACGTCACCGGGAATGCCCCGAACCGGCGCTTCCGAGGGATGCTCGCCGATCCGCTCGGTCACGGCGTTACCGAACGGGCGGATCATGGGTTCCATCGCGTTGGCCGCGACCAGGGCATTGCTGATCACCGAGTTGCCGATGACCTTCCCCGGATTGAGGATGCCGTTGGGATCCGATTTCGCCTTGAAGGCCTTGAGCACTTCGACCCGCTCCGCGCCCAGTACCTCCGAGGCCATCTTGGAGTAGTAGAGACCTGTGGCGTAGGGCCGCCCCCCGTACTTCTCGGCGATCTTGGAGATCGAGAGGGACAGGGGAAAGACGAAATTGTAGGTGAACTTCCGCTGGTCCGCCGGAATGAAGCCCAGAATCACGACCTCCGGCTCGCCCTGGGGATTGCGCCCGCGACGTACGAGGACGCCCTCTTTGACAACCGGCTTCTCGATCTTGTGTTCGACGTCGCTCAGCATGCCTCCCAGCCCGGCAAGCGGCACCACCACTTCTGCAGGCACGAGGCTGGGTCCAAGGCGCTTGACCGTCATGATTCTGAAGCGATGCTCCCATTCGTGATGCGCGATCTCGTCGCTGAGCATCTGGGCCTGGCACTGCTCCGATGACATCCCGGCCTCGAGCCCCTCGCGGACCCTGGCGGCATCCTGCTTGCGGAAGGCCAAGGTGACGATATAGGCAGACGGCAAGAGGACGCGTTTCTCGACGGGATGGCCCTGATGTGTCAGCAGGGGCGCCCGATTCTTCAGTTCGGCCATCTGCGGATTGATGAAGTGCATCGACCAAATCGGCAGATCTGCCGCCATAATGTTCTCAAGAAGATACTGCACGCTGTGGGGTTCGGGGCAGCCCAGCGAGATAACATCCAGAGGCTCATCGGGTTGGATCTTGATGGTCAGCTCGGTGACGATCCCCGTGATGCCCTCGGCCTCATAGATGACGTCGAGGCCCTCTCCCTCGAAGAGGCCGATCGTGCCATCGCCCAACACGACGCGGGCGCTCACGACGTTGTCATAGAACCAACCGGCCTCATAGGAGCCGAACCCCGCGCCACCCTGTGCCAACCAGCCGCCCGCGGTCGCGGAAGGGTAGCTGCTCGGGTAGGTGCGGAGCGTCAGCCCCTGTTTCTTCAGTTGACGGTCGGCCTGCTCCCACACGATGCCCGGCTGCAGGGTGGCCGTCAGGGCCTCTGCATCGACGTGGAGCACCTTGGAAAACCGGAAGAAGTCGACGACCACGCCGCCCTTCACAGGCAGCACGCCGCCATATCCGGAGGTCGCCTTGCCCCGGGGGACAAGGGGAACTCGCTCGCGGTTTGCCCATTTCACAAGTGCCACGATCTCATCTTCCGAGACCGGCTGCACCACGGCGTCGGCGAGAGGTGTCCCGATCAGTGGTTTGATCAGGCTCGGCATGTCACCGACGTCGTGACTGTAGAGCTTGCGCTCAACCCGCCGGGTGGTGACCCGGTCGCCAAAGGTGGCCTCCAGCCACGCAGTCTGTGCCGCTGCTAACTCGCTCATGAAAACCTCCTGGTTGAAGGGATTGGGGAGCCCGACTAATGGTTAACTACGTTTGCCCGATCTTTCAGCAAATCCGCCACAAAGCCCCGCAGAATCTCGATCGCCTCAAGGATGCGCGGGTCGCCCAGCGAGTAATAAATCGACGTTCCATCGCGCTCCGCGACCACGAGTCCGCGGTCTCGGAGGATGCGCAGATGGTGGGATACCGTAGGCTGAGAGACGTCGAGGGCCTCGGTCAATTCCGTAACGTTACAGGATCGCTGGGATACAAGATAGAGCAGCATCAAGCGCTTGGGGTCACCGATACCTTCACACACGTAGCGGTGGATGAGCGCGATTTCCTCTTCTGTGATCGATGAGACAGGCATACTAGGGTTCATTGGAACGCCTCGATGATGGAAGTATCGAAATATATCAATATGTACATTATACGTGGGAAGCGGGAAAAGGGGAATGAGGGGAGAAGGGAGTAGGGAGTAAGAACCGGAGAAGGGGAGAGAGATGGGGGGCGCATACAAACGTGCAGGATGCGAGCGAGGGATAAAAAACAAACGGCGTGGTTGGAAAACCACACCGTTTACGCTATAATGCCGAAGGTGGGAGTCGAACCCACATGAGCTAAGCCCGAGCGAGTTTGAGTCGCTTGCGTCTGCCTATTCCGCCACTTCGGCGCGCAAGTGAGTATAACCAGATTCCGAGGCACGTCAAGCTAACGGCCTACCCAACAGTGACGACTACAGACGACACATGGGATGAAGCATCATTGGTCCGCGCCGCTCAACGCGGCACGATGGACGCGTTCAATGAGCTCATCCTTCACTATCAGAGCCAGGTGTATAACCTGGCCTATCACATTATGCGCGATCCGGCTGCCGCCGATGATGCGACGCAGGAGGCCTTTATCTCGGCCTATCGGGCAATCAGTCGATTCCGCGGGGGATCTTTCCGCGCGTGGCTGTTGCGGATTGTGACCAACGCGTGCTATGACGAGTTACGGCGCCGCAAGCGTCGTCCCAAGGTCTCTTGGGAGGACTTCGGCGATATGGACGAGGAAGCCAATCCGCATCTGGTGGATGGTGGGGCCAGACCCGAGGACTCCGTACAGGAGCAAGAGCTGAGACTTCTGTTGGAGCGGGCGATTGCACAATTGCCGGATCACCAGAGGACCGTGCTCGTGCTGGTCGACCGCCTGGGGCTTTCCTATGAAGAAGCCGCGGAGACGATGGGCGTCGCATTGGGGACCGTGAAGTCCCGCCTGGCGCGGGCCCGTAGCGAGATGCAGGCTCTGCTCCAACAAGACAGGGAACTTTTACCCGCACGTTACCGTCTATAGCATAGTTGGTAATGTGGGAGGCGATTTGCTGATGACTCGCAGGACATGGAGTACGACTGAGATCTCGGCCTACCTGGATGGGAGACTGGCAAGCCAGGACCGGGTGACGTTCGAGGCTCAGATAAAGCAGGACCCAGCACTGCAGCAACGTGTCGAGGAGATGCGAAACGTGGTTGCGATGGTGCGGTCCACGCCGCTGCGCCAACCTCCGCGCAATTACCTGCTCACCCCCTCAATGGTGGCAGATAGCAAGCCGTCGCCGGAGCGCCGGCGCGTTCCTCTGCTGATGATGCGGATGGCGACGTCGCTGGTCGCGCTTGCATTCGCCGTCACGTTTGGCCTGAACCTGTTCCAGCGTGGTATGACCCCTTCGATGGCTGTGAGACGATCCAGTGAAACGCAAGAGGTCGCGACGCTGCAGCACGAGGTCGCGCCGCAACCCCAGCTTGCTCCCAGCGCGACCGACACCGACACTACGCAAGAGCCACCCGCGGCGCTGGAGGCTCCCGCGCCCCAGAGGTTGCCGGCGACGCCGGCACCGGAGGGGACTGAGCCCCTACCGACGGTAAGCGCGTTGGCGGCTGCGCCGCCGCAGGCCGACACTTCGGCTACGGACGATACAGGGGAGAATGCCGAGACCGGTGCTGCCGGAGCGGGGATAGGCGGAGGCGGCGAGGCAGAGGCCCCTCAGGCGCCGGAAGTTCCCGCTGCCGCCACCCCCGAACCCACCGAGGAGGTTCGCGCGTTCTCGGCGGCAACGATCGAGAAGTCTGAGCCGACCTCCAATACTCTGCAGGCTCCCGAGGATCAGACAGTGAGTGGTGCTGCGGCACCGGTTGGCGCGACGCAAGCGCCAGTCGTATCAGTGCCAGCCCCATCCCAGGAGACGGCGGAACTGAGGCAGCCCTCGACCCTGCCCTGGGTAACGGTCGGCCTGGGGCTCGCGACCGTGGCACTTGCAGTGGTTACGATCTGGCTATCGCGGCGCCATGTGGGATAGCCCGAACCGGCGATCTAGCGTGGGATCGCGTCAATGACGGGCGACCGAGGGCAGGGAGGCCACGCCCACCTGGGTGAGCATAGGGGGGCGCGTTTGTCCGTGGATCCTTCAGAGGACCAAGGACACCCGATACCGGGACCCGCGCCGAACTACTGCCCGACGTGTGGAACCCCGCTTCAAGATCAATACGCTTTTGGACGGCTGCGGCGTTATTGCCCGAGCTGCCAACGGATCGTGTTCCGCGAACACAAGGTCGCGGCAGGGCTCCTGATCACGGACGAGGAGAACCGCATTCTCCTGGTGCGCAGGGCCCTGGAGCCACAGCAGGGACTTTGGAGCTTGCCCGCGGGGTTTGTCGACGCCGACGAGTCCCCCGCCGATGCAGCCATCCGGGAGTGCCGCGAGGAAACGGGCCTCGACGCCGAGATCCTCGGACTGGTGGACGTTATCTCCGGGCGCGAACACGCTCGCGGCGCCGATATTGTCATCGTCTACCGAGGGCGGATCGTGGGCGGGTCGCTCACGGCTGCAGATGACGCTGCCGAAGCTGCCTTCTTCGCTGCCGGCACCCTGCCGCCTCTGGCCTTCGAGGCGACACGGCGGGCGGTGAGCTACTGGCAGCTCCCCAACGCCGCGCCTCAGACGGCGGACAGCCGCGCCTCGGAAGGCGGCAGACCCAGTAGACTCACCACAAAAGGCGGTGGACCGATCGTGAAATGGCGTTCACTCTTCTCTCTCCTCATCCTGAGCACTCTCCTGGCTGCCTGCGGACAAGGCTTGTCGCAAGCGGCAGGCGTCGTGGTCGACCAGTCAAGCGCCCCAACCGATCCGCCAACGGTGCTCGCGGCAGATCCCACCGATACTGCGTCCCCGCCGACATCGACGTCGACGGCCCAACCCGTGCCGACGGAGACCCCGCGTGCTACCGACACACCACAGCCATCCCCTACGCCAACCGTCGCGCCATCCGAGACGCCGGTCCGGGCCGAGACGCCGATCGCGGCGGAGACAGCGACGCCTCCGCCGACGCCCTCCCCTGCACCGACCGCCACCGCAACGTATCCGCCACCGCCCCAGGCCCTCAACATACCCATCCTGATGTATCACTATATCTCGGAGCTGCCGCCGGATGCGGATATCTACCGGACCGATCTGACGGTGACCCCCGGGCAGTTCCAGGCGCAATTGCAGTACCTGCAAGAGCAAGGATACGAGACGGTCAGGTTGAGCGATATCTACACGACGCTCACCACGGGGAAGCCTTTGCCGGCACGGCCCATCGTCCTTAGCTTTGACGACGGCTACATTGATGCCTATACCAACGCCATGCCGCTGCTGCAGGCCTACGGCTATGCCGGCGAGTTCTTTGTTCTGGCGACACCCGCTCACTACGAAGCACCGGACTATCTGACCTGGGATGACATGCTCGCGATGGCCGCTGCCGGTATGTCACTGCAGCCGCACGGTCGCGATCACGTCGATCTCACCAACCGCGATTTTGACTTCCTCGTCTACCAGATCCTTGGAGCGAAGGAGGCCGTGGAGGCCCACACAGGTCAGCCCGTCACATTCTTCTGTTATCCGTCGGGCCGCTATGATGCGGATACCCAGGCTGTGGTCGAATCTGCAGGCTACGAGGGGGCGGTCACGACGGCATGGGGGACCGAACTGCGACTCGACAACCGCTATGAATGGCCCCGCATCCGCATCCGGGGGGAGTGGGGGCTTGCAGAGTTCGCAGACGTGCTTTCGTCGCTGGACTAGTACACAGTTAAGTTGGCTCGTAGTAACCGATTCATCGGTTCCGGCGCCGCCTTCTGGGGCACCAGAACGACTGAAGTCGTTACTACGAACCTCAAAGACCAGCTTAACTGAGCGCTAGCCGGGTGCAGACCGATTACGGAGGGTGATCGATGCGGAAATGGTTGATTGTGCTCTTGGTCTCGCTTGCACTCGCATGCAACTTCCCCGGACTGCCGGCGGCCTGGCCGCTTGCGGCGAGAGAAACGCCGACGTCGGAATCATCCGGTCCGGGCGCCACGGATACCCCAACGTCAATGCCTGGAGACGTACAGAAGACCCCGGAGCCATTTGACACACCTACGGTAGAGGGAGCGCAACCCAGCCGCACACCGACGTCGACGGCCACAATAGAGGCGACGCCGAGTTCGACACCCCAGCCCACGAATACCCCGGCGCCGGCCCAGCCCGCAGCGCCGCTGGCCTTCCAGGATCCCGCTTGGGAGTTGGTCTCCTGGGAGAAGATTCCCAACACCGATGACTGGCAGGGCACGCTGCGCATCTACGTGACCGGGGGGGCAAGCCCCTATCGCTCTCAATTGGAAGACAACGCGATCGTGAACGGCCTCGATGTCCCGGCCCGATGGCGGCTGTGCGCCGCTATGCCTGCCACGATCCGGGTCTGGTCCGATGACGGTCAGCAGATCCAGACCAGTATTTGGGTGTCGGAAGTAGGCTGTTCCAACAACTGACCCCCGGCATGTCTCCGCAGACCCGAACGTCTGTTCTTATCCGTTGACGACCTCACGCTTCACACTATACTGAGGCCCCGAGAGCGTCGGAAAACTAGGGGAGTCGAGGGATGGGGATGACAGACGAGTTCGAACAAGCCTTTCCAAGGCCGGAGGTGCGTGAGGTTCGGCTCCTGGGCACCGTCGTAAGCGGCAGCCTGGGCAAGGGCATCGAGGCAAGGCTGGCACCCGATCGACTGATCGAAGGGCTGGCCGTGGGCCGCTACGTCGTCATCCGCGGTCAGACGGGGCGGCGTTTCTTCGGGATGATCACCGATGTCGCGCTGGAAAGCCGCCACCCGGAGGTCGAACAGTCGCCACCCGACGAGCCCGACGGATTCATCGCCCTGGTCTATCGCGGCACGCTGACCTACGGCCGGCTTCACATCACCCCGATGCTCGTGATGGACCAAGAAGGCGGGGATGTCCGGCCCGCCAAGACCATCCCTGCGCACTTTACGCACGTTTACGAAGCCACGTCGGAAGAGGTGGCGGACGTTTTCGGCGACCCCGATGAGGCCGGGCGCTTCTACATCGGCGATCCGCTGGAAATGCAGGGCACCCGAATCGCCCTCGATCTGGCGCGATTCGTCGAGCGCTCCAGCGGCATCTTCGGCAAGAGCGGCACCGGCAAGACGTTTCTCACGCGGATGGTGCTGGCGGGCATCATCGAGAACAAGGCGGCTGTGAACCTCGTCTTCGATATGCACAATGAGTACGGCTGGAAGAGCGAGGACGAAGCGAAGCAGGACGTGAAGGGCTTGCGCCAGCTCTTCTACGACGGACGCGTGAGCGTCTTCACGCTGGACCCCGAATCGTCGCGCCGTCGGGGGAGCAAGGTGGACTTCGCCGTGAGGATCGGATACGACCAGCTCGATCCCGAGGACTTGGAGATGCTGGCCCCGCTCTTCGGTTTCACCGAGGTTCAGACCAACGCGCTCTACATGCTACGCCGCCGGCTGGGGATAGACTGGGTTCGGCGGCTGCTTGACGAGGACATGGGCGAGGAGCTACGGGAGATCCTGGAGCAGAATCGCCTCCACGAGGGGACCCTGGGCGCGATCCAGCGAAAGCTCGAACAGCTCCGCCGGTTCGAATTCCTGGTCGACCACGCCACGGACGATCCGATCGGTCGGATTCTCGACTACCTCACCAGCGGCAAGAACGTGATCCTTGAGTTCGGCCGTTACGGCAACGCCCTGGAAGCCTACATTCTCGTCGCTAACTACATCACCCGGCGCGTTCACCAGAAATACGTGGACCAGAAAGAGCGGTACGTCGGAGGCCGGGGGGTCGAGCCCCGACCTCTGGTCATCACGATCGAGGAGGCACACAAGTTTCTCGATCCGGCCATCGCTCGACACACCATCTTCGGCACGATCGCGAGGGAGATGCGGAAGTACAACGTCACGCTGTTGATCGTGGACCAGCGACCGAGCGGCATCGACGCGGAGGTGATGAGCCAGATCGGGACACGGGTCACGGCACTGCTGGATGAAGAGGGCGACATCCGCGCGGTCTTCTCGGGAGTTGCGGGCACGGCGGCGCTGCGGGAGGTGCTGGCACGGCTGGAGACGAAGCAGCAAGCCCTGATCCTTGGGCATGCTGTGCCTATGCCCATCGTGATCCACATCAGGGATTACCGGGAAATGACCCAGGAGATTGCCGGGAATGCGATCGATATCAAGGACGCGGGCGCGGCGCTCTTCGGCTAGATAGGATGATGGGAGAGTAGGAGTTCTTATTGGAAAGCACCGTCTTCAGCAGACACGAATGCCTCAAGGGGTTTCCCCCAGCTCAGCTTTTCTATATTGTCTACCGGCGACTCCGCGAACACGGGCTAAGAACCACGTGGCTGTGGATCAACGACAAGATTGTGCGCCGGACGCGTGGGTTCTCCGTTCCATCCGTAAGTCGCGTGGCTCCCCACCTCTATGTCGGAGGCCAACACAGACGGCGGGGGCTGGCAGCGATGCGTGGATTGGGCATCACTGCGGTGGTCAATATGCGGGAGGAAGCGGATGATGATGCGCGTGGCGTGAAGCTCGATGCGTATCTATGGCTCCCGACCCCGGACGATGCGGCCCCCACGGCGGATGATTTGGCGCGGGGCGTCGCCTTTATCGAGGAGCAGTTAGGCGATCAGCACGGCGTCTATATTCACTGCGCTTCAGGCGTCGGGCGGGCCCCCACGATGGCTGCTGCCTACTTCGTCCATCGCGGAGCCACGCCGGGAGCGGCCTGGGAGATCATCCGCCGGGGACGCCCGTTCATTCGCCCGACACCACCACAGATCGCGGCGATTGTCGCGTTCGCGAAGCATATGTCCTCACCCTCCGGAGATGTCGCTGATGACCCGGGCAGCGCCGGAGCGCTCCAACCCGCGCCCGCACGTCTGTCGCAGGGAGGGCCCTCCGGTTCGTTCCGACCGCCCTCGTCCATGGAGGAACGTGAGACGGTGGCCTATAGCCGCATCTCGGAGGACGCGGCCCTGACCGGGGACCTGACGGACGACGCCGCGAAGTTCCTCCTGAAGCGAGCTCGTGAGGAAGTCCACAGGCTCGTTGCCGCAACGGCGGGGCTGGAGGAGCGCCAAGCTTGGGACTACCTTGACCCCAGACTACACCACCTCAGGCAATATCTGCGAAGCGGCGCCAGCCTTGGCTCATCCGCGGCCGATCCCAATGAGACCCTGAGAACGTATCTCGATGCTCTCACCTACCCAGACCAACATCAATGACCAAATCGACAAGACGACTCGGCATCAAGGAGCTTCTGCTCAGTTTCTTATTGATGATCGTCATCTGGGCCGCCAGGGAGTTTTTCGGCCCCGCCACGGACTCCGGCGCCAACAACGTTGGGCCATCCGCCGCGATACAAGCCTTCTTTACGGCGCCTCGGTATCCGGACGATGCCTCTATGCACAGCGGTGGCCTGGATGAGAAGCTCGTGGCTGCGATCGATGCGGCACAGCTCAAGGTGGATGTAGCGGCCTTCGATTTGAACCTGGAAAGCGTCACCGATGCGCTGATCCGGGCACATCACAGGGGTGTACCCGTGCGCCTGGTGACCGACAGCGACTATGCGGACGAGCTCGGCCCAACCAGACTCAGGGAGGCGGGCATCCCCGTCGTTGAGGACGACAGGGCGCCCTTCATGCATGACAAATTCGTCATCATCGATAGCAGCGTCGTCTGGACGGGATCCTGGAATCTGACGGACAACGGCACCTATCGCAACAACAACAACGCCGTCGTCGTTCAGTCGGCGAAGCTGGCCGAGAACTATACGCTCGAGTTTGACGAGATGTTCGAGGAGAAGAGCTTTGGGCCGACGTCACCGGATGTGGTCCCCTATCCGGACGTCACGCTGGGTAGCACCCAGATCGAGACCTTCTTCGAGTCGGAAGGCGACGTGCGGGACCGCATCATCGAACTCATCCGGCAGGCAGATACGAGCGTGCGCTTCATGGCGTTCACCTTCACCGATGACGATATCGCGCAGGCGATCATCGACCGCCACCGCACGGGTCTCCCTGTCTCAGGGATCGTCGAGGCGCGTAGCACGGAGGACACCGGCTCCGACTTCGGCGCATTTCGCACCGCAGGCGTGGATGTGCTGGAGGACGGAAACCCTTACATCCTCCACCACAAGGTCATTATTCTGGACGGGGACACCGTCGTGACGGGTTCGTACAACTTCAGTGCCAGCGCGGCCGACTCGAACGACGAAAACGTGCTGATCATCCACGACCGTGACATCGCGACAGCCTTCATGGCGGAATTCGACCGCGACTACCAGCTAGCGGTCGCAGCCGAAGGGAACCAGTAGGAGCGCAGCCCCGCGACCTACGCAGGGCGCAGCCCCGCGACATACGCAGGGCGCAGCATGCTGCGCCCCTACGGCAGTGATTCGTAGACCGACATCACACGGTCCACGAGCCTCTCCTGGGTAAACTCCGCCTCGACACGCGCGCGGGCCGCCCGGCCCATCGCCCGGCGGCGCCCTTCGTCCGCTAACAGGTCCCGGATGGCCTCAGCCAGCGCGACGGGGTCCTCGGGGGGCACGACCCGCCCCGTTACGCCATCCTGCACGACCCACGACGTGCCGGTCCCGACCTCTGTCGTGACGCAGGGCAGCCCCGAGGCCATCGCCTCCAGAAGTACCATGCCGAAGGCTTCGGCACGGGCGTTGGCCGGAAGTACAAAGAGGGATGCTTGATGGTATTGGGCAGGAAGCTCCACATCAGGCACTTCACCGACGAATTGGACCCGACGCGCCAGATTGAGCTCTGACGTGAGGGCCTGCAGGCTTGCGAGCATTTCCCCGCTTCCGATGACCCGCAAACGCACGTCATCGGGCAGTCTGGGCATAGCTCGCAGGAGTGTGTCGAGGCCCTTGTAATAGCGTAGCCGCCCTACGAATAACAGGGTGGGGGGGCCCTCGTAGACATCCATCGGGGGAGCAAAGCGATGGTGATCCACGCCGAGGGGGACGACCACACACTTGTCCCGCACCGCCTGTAGCCAGGGAGAGGTCTCCAGATATCGGGGGCTGCTGACGAGAATTCGTGAGGCACGCAGCAAGACCCGGCGCAACAACGGGGCGTAAAGACGCAGCCAGCCCTGCTGACGGACCACGTCGGATTGATAACTGATCACAAGGGGCACGCGCCATTTGAGCAAGGTCGCGCTGATCTCTCCCAAAGGGTACGGGGATTGTACGTGGATCACGTCGGGAGACTTGCCGAGAAGGGCCAAAGGCTGCCGTAAACTGAGCGGCATACTTGCGGCGGTGGCCAACCGGCCCTTCTTGACCACCGTGACGCCGTTCAGCTCGGTGACGTGTGACACATGGCCGGGATCGCAGACAAGGACCGTCACGTCGTGTCCGGCAGCGGCCTGCGCCTCCGCGAGAATCCTGATGTGGTTTTCTATACCACCCAGGACCGGAAAGTAGTCTTTGTAGAGATGCAGGACGTGCATCGAGTCTAGGGCGCAGCTCCGATGAGATCAGACGGAATGCAGATCGGCTATATCACGCCGCGTTGGAAGATGGTCGACTTTCCAGGACTCCCCGGTACAACTCAAGTGTCTCGCGCGCAGTGCGTTCCCAAGAGAAGGCGGCGGCCTGCTGGAGCTCTCGCTGACGCAGGTCGGCACGGAGGTCGTCGTCTCCCAAGGCCTGGGCTATGGCTTCGGCAATCGATGACGCGTGCTCAGGATCGAAAAGCAAAGCGCTATCCCCCACTACCTCGGGCAATGAGGAGACACGAGAGCACGCGACAGGCGCGCCACACGCCATCGCTTCAATGACGGGCAGGCCAAAGCCCTCGTAGAGACTGGGGAATACGAACAGCGTCGCGGCGCCATACAGCGCCGGGAGATCGTTCTCCGCAAGCGGCCCCAGCCACCGAATGGCTCGATTCGATAGATCGAGCTGCTCGGCCCGAATCCGGGGCTCGGGATACGAAGAGATCCAGGAGCCCGCGATCACGAGCGTTACATGGGGGAAGGATTGTACGACTTCCGCCCACGCCTCCACCAGGCGCACCAGATTCTTGTGAGGCTTGTTGCTGCCGACGTAGAGCACAAACGGGTCCCACAGATCATACTGTTGACGCAGGTTGTGGACGGCGCTTTCCGGCTGGAGGAAGAAGTGGGGATCAGCGGCCTCCGGAATGGCTGTGATCTGATCCGGAGACACCGCAAAGTGCCCCAGAAGATCTTGCCTCGTCGCGTGGGAGACCGCAACAGTGCGCGTTACAGCTCGCAACGCCATAGCGGTCATCCGACGGAAGAGCCACCTCGCTCGCCACGAGCTGTACTCAGGAAAGAGAATCGGAATCAGATCGTGGACCGTGAGTATGCTGGGAATGCCCAGCCGATACGGCATCAGGTAATAGGGACTGTGATACAGATCGCCGGCCAACTCTCGCAACAGCCGTGGCACGATCCATTGTTGGCGTAGTGAAAACGGTGATGCATTCACCACCACCGACCGCGTCGCGGGATGTTCGGGCAGCGCCACATGATATCCCGGGCGCTCCAGACACCGTCAGTTGCTCGTCTTCACCGAGCTGCGGCACCATCGCCTCACCCAGATTGGAGACATAGCGGCCAATCCCGGGAAAGTGCGGCGTCGCCGTACGTGCATCAAGGACGTAATGAGGCATTGCCGTTCATCCCACTATAGTTGGTGACACTCATATCACTTCCTTCCACTGCTATCCTCGCATATGATCATAGACATCCAGCGTCTGCTTCACTGCTTGGGCCCACGAAAAGCCCGACGCTTGCTGCATGCCCCGCGCCGTCAGCTCGGATTGGAGCGCGAGATCCAAGGCCAGCTCACGCAGGGTCGCCCGCATCGCGTCAACATCCATCGGATCGACCGTCAGTGCTGCATCTCCGGCAACCTCCGGCAGTGACGAGCCATTTGAGCAGATCACGGGCGTGCCGCAGGCCATCGCCTCAAGGATGGGAAGCCCGAATCCCTCATAGAGACTGGGAAAGACAAATATGGTCGCCGCCGAATAGAGCGCCGGCAGATCCGCATCCTGTACATAACCGGTAAGTATAACACCATCGTGCGCCGGGCATGCATCCAGGGCAGCAAAGAACCCATCGGAGAGCCACCCGCGCCTGCCCACGATGACCAGGGGAGGGCATTCCCCCGCCAGGTAAAGCGGGGCCCAAGCAGAGAGCAGCCGTTCGAGGTTCTTGCGTGGCTCGATCGTACCCACATAGAGGAGGTAGCTTTCCGGCAGACCGTAGGTCGCTCGGACGCGATCCTGTGCCGCTTGGGGCTGCGGACGGAAGTGCGGGGCAGCCGCCTCGTAGACTACGGTGATCTTCTCCGGTGGCAAGTGATAGGCCCCCATCAGATCCCTGCGCGTCGCCTCCGAGACCGCGATGATGTGATCAGCGCGCTTGCAGTACAAAGGCATCGTCGCGTTTAGGTACCAGCGGTTGAGTGGCTTGTGATGCTCCGGCAGGGAGCGAAAAATCAGGTCGTGGACGGTCATCACCGTCCGGATGTCCCGGAGCGGCATCAGCAGGTGCTCAGTCGCGTGAAACAGGGTGACTTCCGGCAAGAGCCGGCGATAAGAAAGTCCCGCCAGGTGCCCCGCCCATACTGCCATGCGCCACGGCTTGTAGCCCAAGTTTACCGTGGCGTGCGGCAGGGTCTCCAGTCCGGTCAGCGGCTCGATCCCGTGCTCCCGGTTGTAGAAAAGAGCCAGCTGCTCCGGGATCTCTGCCGCCAAGCCCTGGGCCAGACTTTCCGCATACCGCCCCAGCCCCGCCCGGCGATGTACGGCAGCAGAGACGTCAAGATAAATGGACACGCCTGCCATTATACGAATGGCAGGCATCGGGGCAAGCCCAAAGACGGCCAGGCGGCACCCCCGCCGTCTCGCCATCCCAGATGCCAGAGCCCGATTGTGGCTCGGTGGAATGCAATCGGCGGGGCGAGGGGTGAACCTCGACCCGCCGACGACCTCGTAGGCCTATGTATCGACCTACATAAAGCGTTCGAATCGATCCTGATCTGCCCGGCAGACCGGGCATTTGAGCGGTGGACGTGGCCGGGCACACAGATAGCCACACACCTTGCAGCGCCAGACCGGGAGGCCCTGCCACGTGAAGCCCACGAGCACGGTCTCGTGCTCCTCTTCAGGCGAAGCAGGCCCGGTCGGAGCCGGCTCAAGACCGCGCTCCTCCTCGGGAGGACGCCGTTCGGGAATCGGCTGAAGCTCCTGCTCCCCGTCGCGCACGGCATCGGAGACATACAAGGCGCAGTAGCAGGCCCCCCAGTCGGTCAGGTCCGCGTCTCGATAGTCACAAGGGCAGATGATATCCAGGTCCTTCGCGCGCACACCATCGGCCAGACGACAGGGACACGCCCAGTAACCGTAGCGCGCCTCATTGACCAACAGACCCTCCACGAGGCCCTTTGTGAAATCCACGTCCGGGTTGAGGTTATACCCACCCGCCTTCGCCTCTCGGTCAAGCCGCAGGTAGAGCTTGTCGACAGCCTCGGGCGTGACCGACGGTCTCACGCTCATATCCCCAGTCGCTCCTTGATCATGTCCGGCTTATATCCGATGATGCAGTCCTCGTCATCGATGATCGTCGCCGGGAAGGAGGTGCGATCGCTGAAGCGGCGGATATGCTCACGAGCCTGCTCGCGCTCTTCGGTCTCAACGAGGTCGACGTAGACGAAATCAAACGTTACCCCTTCATCTTCCAGCAGTTGGCGGGTCTTGCGACACCAAATACAGGTGGACAACGCATATAGAAGCACCTTGTGAGTGTTGTGCTCACCGTCAACATGACCTCTTTGCTCAGGCATAGATAGCCTCCTCTGAAGATACGACGCCATTCATTTCCATTCAATGTCCCACACTAAAGGTACTGTCGAGCGTCTGCCGAAACGTGCCTTGTGACGCCATTTCGACCAGCCCGTGATCCTAGGGTAGGAGCCAGATCCCCAGGGCAATGATGATGGCCCCGGCAACCATATTCGTCACGCCGTAGAACATGACGGCGTTGTGTGCAGCAGGTTTGGGAACCTCCAGAACGGCCTGCTTTGGATTTGCAGGATTGTAGAAGACCTCGACACCGGATCCCAACGGATACTTGTCGACGACGGCTTGCGCCTTCTCGGCAACCAGGAAGGTTGCCGTGTTGTCGGGAAAGGAGTTGCGCTGTTGGGACTCGTAGGCAATTCCACGGAGGCTATAGGCATAGTGTATAACGGGTGTGAACGACCGTACCATGCCGTCAGGGGTCTCGCGTTCCAGTGTCACCACCTTGGCGGACGTCACGTTGCCGTCGGCGTGAGGCCAATTCGCCTCACCCTGACCGCGGTGTTTCGTCACCGAGATCCAAACGACGAAGGCCAAACCAAGGAGAAAGGCACAACTTCCCAGTACAATCAGGAACTCCATTCCTTACCTCCCTGCCCCGTGCACCCTAGTCCTGTTCCTTCGACCGAACACAATCACTGTCCTGCTTTTCCCGTACTTCCAGAATCTCCTGGACATAGACCACACGCTGATATGAACCCAACGGACCATATTGACCCTTACGACTGGCGTCCCCGCGGAACCGAACGAAAACCTGCTCATAAGGGCGGGAGATGATCTTCTCGTAACGTTGCTCAAGATCGTCGGCCGTATCCTCGAAGGCCGGATTCTGCACCCACCACGAAGCTCGCGTCCCGCAGGGACGAAAGATGCGACCGGCACGCCCGGCCGTGAAATAACCTTCCCACGTCCCACTCTCGAGGGACCGCCCAATCGCGGCAAACGAAAGGCCCACCACCCCGATTAGTGCAATAAGCCACGTCATCACAGCAACTCTCCTTCTTCGATTGTGGCCCCATTCTCACCATGCAACCCCTGTAAGGTAGCACTTCGTAGGAGAAATGTCAATTAGCTGAGAGGATGAAACGCAGCTTCCCAGTAAGCATTGCGCCCGGATACTACATGCAACCACGGGGGCGGCTGACAACCCTCAATCAGCCGCCTCCACCACCCACTAACAGCGGAAGGATCACGATACTCAGCAAGTCCTGCAAGAAGTGCAGGGTCATCGGCATTACCAGGCTCTTGCGCCACAGATACGCCACGGCAAAGGCCGCCCCCAGCATACCGACGGTGACCACGCCGGCGGTGCCCTCGTAGCCGTGTCCCAGGGAGAAGATCACGGCGGAAATCACCACCGCCCAGGCGGGGCTGCTGATCATTGCCTTGAAGCGTAGAATCAGATAGCCGCGGAAAATCGTCTCCTCCGCAATAGCCACCACCGTCACCAGGATGACAGCCAATGCGAGATGGACCGGATCCGGGGTAGGCTGGAGGTTGGGTTGTGGCGTCGATGGAACCGTGAAACCAATAGATAGCAGAATGCGTTCCAGCCACGCAGCGCCGAAGAACGTTACCGGGAAGAAGACGATACCTAAAGCAATGTCCGACCAGACGTTCTTAAGCGTCCACCCCACGGCGGTGACCCGTTCCCGGTTTCGCCATAGGAAGAACAGGATCAAACTAACGAGGCCGAGGTCACGCATGATCGTGGCTACGGCAGTGAGCGTGAAGCTGATACTTCCCTGGTTCACCGCGAAATACGACAATGCTATGGAAGGAATGATCAAGAACAGGAATACCGAGACCTCCAGTACTTGTTCCCTCCTGGAAAGCTCTCGAGTGGCCCCCTCAGCTCCCGTTATCATTGGCATGTCTCCCTCTGGATGAAAGTATCTCTCAGGATCGGCGCACACAGCGGACGATGCGTCCGATTCGGACGATGCGTGCCTGCTACGTCTCACACTCTCCGTCATCTCCAGACGTGGCATCCTGGGCGGCGAGCGGCTGGTTCCAGCTGCGTCCGTCCTGACCAATCAGCGCCGCTGCCGCTTCGGGCCCCCAGGTCCCAGCAATGTAGTTGGGAAAGTCGGTCGCTGTCGACGCCTGCCAGTATTCCTGGATCGGCGCAACCACGCGCCAGGCCGCTTCCACCTGATCGGCACGCATGAACAGGGTGGCGTCTCCCTGGATGATGTCGAACAACAGCGTCTCGTAAGCTTCGGGGGGGACGGCTTCAAATGCCTCGTGATAGGCGAATCTCATATCGACCGGACTCAGGCGCATCGGATGCCCCGGCTGTTTTGCCAGGAAGCGCAGCAGAATCCCCTCGTTCGGCTGAATGCTGATGATGAGGCGATTGGGCACCCATTGGCCCACCGTACTGGCAGGAAAAGACTGGTGAGGCACAGGCCGGAACTGGATACTGATCTCCGAGGCCCGGACCGGCAGACGTTTTCCCGTGCGGAGGTAGAAAGGCACATCCTGCCAGCGCCAATTATCAACAAAGAACTTGATTGCAGTGAAGGTCTCGGTTGTGGAGTCGGATGCGACCTTGGGGGCCTCGCGGTATGCCTCTACGTGATCACCTTCCATCCAGCCCTGACTATATTGGCCGCGTACCACAAACCGATGCGCTTGATCGATCGGAATAGGACGGATGGCTTTGAGCACATCCACTTTCTTGTTGCGTATCTCATCGGCATCAAAGGAGACCGGAGGCTCCATCGCGATCAGACAGAGGAGCTGCAGGAGATGATTCTGGATCATGTCGCGCAAAGCGCCGGCATGTTCGTAGTAGCTGCCCCGGGAGCCAACCCCCACCTGCTCAGCAACGGTGATCTGCACGTGATCCAGGAACTGCCGATTCCAGACCGGTTCAAATAGTGCGTTGGCAAAGCGTAAGGCCAGAATGTTCTGTACTGTCTCTTTGCCCAGATAGTGATCGATGCGATAGATCTGCGACTCGCTGAAAACCTGCGTCAGGCTATGGTTGAGGTTCTGGGCCGAGGCGAGATCGTGGCCAAAGGGCTTCTCGACCACCAGCCTTGCACGTGCGCTATGAGAGAGCCGGGCTTTTCCGAGACCCTGCGCGATCATCTCGAACACGGTCGGAGGCGTGGCCATGTAGAAGATATGGTCCGCCTGCTCATGCCACTTCTCTTCCTGGCTCTTCAGGCGCTCAGCCAGCTTTACATAGGTATCCGACTCGGCAGGATCGGCGATGAGATACTCGATTTTTGGTGCGAACTCCGCCCAATCGGGATCGTTGCTCTTGCAGCGGCGCGAGTACTTATCCACACCCTCCCGCAGATGCTCGCGAAACTGCTCATCCGTCATCTCCGTTCGCGAGATGCCGAGAATTGCGATCTGGTCGACGAGCCACTTGTCGAGGAACAGATCGTAGAGCGCGGGTATCAGCTTGCGCTGGGCAAGATCTCCGCTGGCACCGAAGATGACGATGATTGCTGCTTCACCGTGTGTTGTCTGCGACATTAACCACTTCCTTTCCCACAGACATGGGCACGCTTAAGGGTAACAGGCCTACGTACGCATGGCAGTCGCCGGCCTTTTAGTCAACCGTCAGACCAAGGCCGGCCAAAGCCTGTCGCGTGGACGCAAACCCCTGATGAAATATCCCTCGAATCCCAAGACCACCGGCTACATCCACGAACATCGCCCGATCCTCGATATAGATGACCTCTTCCGGTGGGACCTGAGCGATATCCAGGGCCATGCGGTAGATATCCTGGTCGGGTTTGCGGTAGTGCACGAAACAGGAAGACACAAAGAAGTCGATGAACCTGCCAAGCTCGAATGTGCGAATCCGATGAACAGTCAGCTCTCGTCCTTCGTTACTCACCGCCGCAACCTTGAGACCATACGTAGCCTTGAGATCCTGTATGAGCTCGATCATGTCCTCATGCGGCCGAGACTGGGCGAACATATACGACCTGAACTCTTCCCTGGAGAAAGAGCGTGCCTCATAGAAGACGACGCGATCCAGGTACGTGTCCAAGCTTAGCTTGCCCTCTTCATATGTGTCGAACGTCAGATGATGACGCTCGTTCATCTCTTCAGAGTCCAACCCAAAACGGTCAGCGGCTGCCTGCCGCATCGTATGATCCCAACCATTGGTCAATAACACGCCGCCAATGTCCAGGAACAGGGCCGCCACCTCTGATGTGACACTCATAGCTCTACCTCGCAGTATTGTTAGTAGTCCGCAAGACCCGCCCGCGCCAAGATTTCCGGAATCTCCCGTGTTGCGCTAAGGTGTACCGGCCAGGATCGGCGTCAGCGCCTGGATCACGGAAAGCAGTGGTGCCGGATACGTCCCCAGCCAAATCACCAGCAGCGTGAACACCCCCAACACCACTCCGCCCGTCCACGGCACCCCGGTGCCGGACGGCTTCTCTGGGTAGGGCATGGCGTTGGCGGACTCGGGCTGCAGAAACATCGTCACGATCAAGCGCGCATAGTAGTAAAGCCCTATCGCGCTGCTCACCACCAAACTGATCGCCAGCGCCCACAGCCCCGAACCCACACCGGTTACCAGCACGTAGACCTTGCCCACGAAACCCGCCGTCAGCGGAATGCTGGCCAGTGAGAGCAGCACCACCGTCAGCACAAACGCAATCCCCGGCCGCCGCCAGAACAGCCCCCGGTAATCCGCCACCAATCTTGCTTCCCCCGCCTCGTTCGCCTCGCTGGAGATCACGCCGACGACGCCGAACGCGGCCAGGATCGCGATGGTGTACGTAACTATGTAGAAAGTCGCCGCAGCCACACCGTCGTAGGCTCCCGCCGCCCCGAGAGAAGAACCGGGAAGGGAGGGAACCCCGGCCAAGAACGCCACCAACAGATATCCCAGATGCGCGATCGACGAATAGGCCAGCATACGTTTCACGTTACGCTGCATCAGTGCAAGCAGATTGCCGCCAAACATCGACAGAATCGAGATGGCCGACAGCGCGACGAAGAGCGGCGTACTCTGGCGGACGCCCAACGGTGCAAAGAGACGCAACAGCACAGCCACAACCGAGGCCTTGGACACCGTCGCTACAAAAGCCGTCGTCGGTGCCGACGCTCCCTCATAGACGTCAGGCGCCCACATGTGGAAAGGCACCAACGCCAACTTATAGCCAACACCGATAAGTATCAGCACGATTCCACCCAAAAACAACAGTTGGTTATACCCTCCCCCACCTATTGCCCGTCCGGCGGGAGAGAGAGCAGAGGGGGTGGGGACCGGCTGCAGCGCTAGCTCTGAAAACACCATCGTTCCCCGGTCCGCGTAGACAAACGCCATTCCGAGCAGCAGAAAGGATGCCGAAACCGCCGCCAACACCAGGTACTTCAGGCCTGCCTCGATGTTCAGATCCATCCGCTGGTACGCTATCATCGCGTAGAGCGACACGCTCAACAACTCCAGACCCAGGAAGAAGGAGGCAAAGTGCCGGCTCGCTGTCAGGGTCATCCCTCCCAGCGTCGCCAACAGCAACAGCACGTAGAATTCCTCCGGCAGGGCCTCCCGCTGTGTCAGATATCCGTGTGCCAGCAGCGCGATCGCAAACGTCAGCGCCAGCAACAGGATCATGTAGAAATACGAGTACCGATCCATCACCAGTAATGAAGTCACATTCAGGTCTCCACCCCGCGAGGCAATGGGCACCACGGCACCTGCCGCCGCCAGCCCCAACAAAGTGAGCCCAAGTGTGAGTTCGTGAGATCGATGGATCGAGATCACCAGCATCACCACCACCGTCGTGAGCCCTACCACCAGCAGCGGGGACAGGGCGATAAGCTCGACCGACGTCACGGGGCACCTCCCTCCGCGTAGAGCACTTCGACCACGGGCCCTCCCGTCAGACCTTCCGGGGCATGCGCCGCAGACGGCTGGTGTACTCCGAGAGGTAATGAGGGCACGAAGGCCGCCGCCCGCCCAGCCGCATATTGCTGCATCTGCTGCAGCGCGGGGCCTGAAAGCTGCAGTGCCGGACGCGGATACACTCCCAGCCACACGATTACCACCGTGAGCGCCGCCATCACTGCCCACTCCCGCGGCGTGAAATCCGGGAACTTCCATTCCTCCTGATTCGGCCCCTCGAACGCGCGCTGGATCATCCATAGTGCGTAGACCGCGGAGAGAATGAAACCGATCGCCGCCAGTACCACCAGAGTCCGGTTCACCAAGTACGAGCCCAGCAGCACCAGGAACTCGCCCACGAAGTTCGCCAACCCCGGAAGCCCAAGCGAGGCTGCCGCCAGGAAGAGCGCCACACCCCCCATCGTGGGGGCCACCGACCACAACCCCCCCATACGCCGCATGTCACGTGTGTGCATCCGCTCCTGCAAGAATCCCACCAGCACGAAGAGCGCCCCCGTCGTGACGCCGTGCGCCAGCATCACCATCACCGCTCCCTGAAGCGCCGCCTGGTTCCACGCGAAGACACCCAATACCACGAACCCCATGTGGCTCACACTCGTGTAGGCCACCAGTCGCTTGAGATCCGTCTGTGCAAACGCCAGCACCGCCCCATAGATGATGCTCACACTCCCCAGCGCCATAGCGTACGGCGCAAACGTGTGAGCCGCGTCGGGAAAGAGTGGGACCAGGAACCGCACCATTCCATAAGCGCCCGCCTTCAGTAACAGCCCCGCCAGGATCACGCTGCCCGCCGTAGGCGCCTCCGTGTGCGCGTCGGGAAGCCATGAGTGAAGCGGCACGATCGACAACTTGACGGCGAACGCCACAAAGAAGCCCAGCATCAGCCACAGCGCCGTGGTCGGTGACACAATGGTGCCGATCAACTTCAGGAAATCGAAGGTGTACGTCCCCGTACTCCGGCCATGCAAGAAGTACAGCCCCAGGATTGAGATGAGCATCAACAGGCTGCTGGCCTGGGTAAAGATGATGAACTTAATCGTAGCGTAGATGCGGTTCTCATGTCCCCATATTCCAATCATGAAGTAGAGCGGAATCAGCGACAGCTCCCAGAACGCATAGAACAGGATCAGATCGAGCGACAAGAAGAGCCCACTGAGCGCCCCCAGCGCCCACAGGAGGTTGAAGAAGAAGAACCCCACGTGCTCCTGGATGTCCGCCCACGACGCCGCCACGGCAACGATGCCCAGAAAGGCAACGAGCAGAAGCAAGAGGTAAGAGAACCCATCCATTGCCAGATGAAACTCGAAGCCCAACTGCGGGATCCACGGCCTCACAAAATCGATGGCCCATGCTCCCATCACGGACCCTCCCCCCGCCTGGGACGAGCCAGGAAGGGGGAACGTCTGTGCGCCCAGGATGACCAGTCCTATCACCTGGACTACTAACGCCCCCAGCGCTATCCAGCGGGGCAGCGTCTTGCTCCACCGCTCTGAAGGGGACAAGCGACCCACAAGCCAGGCCAGCAATCCCGCGGCCAGTGGCCATACGATGGACCAAACGAGCATCATAGCAGCACCACCATTCCTGTGATCACGACCGCGCCAATCGCAATGCCCACCGCATACCGGCGGATCGTGCCCCCACGCTGGGGGGTACCCTCACGCTGGGGGCCTGTTTGCGTCAACCCCAGCACCCAATGCGCCTTCTCGACCAGCCAGGCGATGCCCGTATATACCCGATCGATAATGTCGTCCTTGTCGATCGTCGCCAGCCAGACAAAGGGGAGCACGATGAGCTCGTTGTCGAGCCAATCAAACCCCCAACCCACGGCCCAGAACCGCTGCAGCGCCTGACCAATCGGCGTACGTACCACGGCCTGCGTGAGCTGTCGATTGCGTCGGAACAGAATATAGGCAGTGCCGACTCCTCCCAGGGACACCAACGCGGCCACCACTTGCAGCACCGCCTCCCCAACCCTCCCTCCCCGGGCGGGGGAGACAGGATAGGGGGGAAGTATCATATGCATGAAGTTTGAGAACAGCGGCAGATTTCCCAACGTCTCCGGCACATTCAGGAATCCAGCGACGACGGACAGTACTGCCAACACTATGAGCGGAATTCGCATCGCGAGGCCCGGGCGCCGGATGGGCGAGGCCTCCTTCACCAATGGGCCGGGCTCCCCGTAGAACACGATAAAGATCACGCGGAACGCATAGATCGAGGTCAATAGCGCGCCAACCAGTCCCGCGGCCCACAGCCAGGGCCCGCCTGCTGACGACGACCAGGTCGACCAGAGAATCAAGTCCTTGCTGTAGAACCCGGCCGTCACCAATGGAAGTGCGGACAGCGAACTCGCCCCAATCAGGAAAGCCCAGAAGGTGAGCGGCAGCTCTTTCCGCAGCCCCCCCATCTTGAAGATATCGTGCTCGCGATGGAGCCGCAACACGATCACGCCGGCGGAGAGGAAGAGCAGCGCCTTGAAAAAGGCGTGCGTCATGAAGTGGAAGATCGCTGCGGACCAGGCTCCGACGCCCAGCGCCAGGAACATATATCCGATCTGGCTCATGGTCGAGTACGCCAGGACCCGCTTGATATCCCGCTGGGTAAGGGCGCTGAAGCCTGCCAATAGGAGCGTCAGCGCGCCGATGATGGCGACCACCAGTTGGACGCCGGGCGCAAGGGCGAACAAGGCATGCGTGCGCGCGATCAGATAGACGCCCGCCGTCACCATCGTCGCCGCGTGGATCAGAGCACTCACAGGTGTCGGGCCGGCCATCGCGTCGGGCAACCAGATCTGCAGCGGTAGCTGGGCCGATTTACCTACCGCCCCTCCAAGCAGGAGTAACGCCGCCGCGATGGCCAACCCCGATCCCACGGCCCATTGCTCTGTAGCGCGCTGCATCAGCGTCTGGATCTGCAACGTGCCCAGGTTGTCGAAAAGCAGAAAGATGCCGATGATCATCGCCGTATCGCCGATGCGCGTGACGATGAACGCCTTCCGGGCGGCCCTGCCGTTGGCCGGATCCTTGTACCAGAAACCAATCAGGAGGTAGCTGCACAGCCCCACCCCTTCCCACCCCAGGTAGAGCAGCAGCAGGTTGTCGGCCAACACCAGGATGAGCATACTGCTGACGAACAAGTTCATGATGGCAAAGAAGCGCGCGTAGCCCTCTTCGTCGATCATAAACTCGGAAGAGTAGAGATGGATCAGCGCACCCACAAAGGTGACGACCAACATCATGACTAGCGATAGCGGATCGAGATGGAAGGCCACGTCGGGGGCGAAACCACCCACCTGGATCCACGTCCAAAACGCCTCCACGTAGGTATGATCCGGGGGAGGGGCGAACAAAAAGGTCGCGCTGATCAGGATCGCCACAATCGCTGACAACGCTACAGACCCCACACCGATCAGCGCGGTGACCTTACGTGGGAAATGGCGGCCGAATAGTGTGAGCGTCAGGAAACCCGCTAATGGCAGCGCAGGCACCAACCAAAGTAGACTGAACATATCCGTCAACCTCGCATCCGGCTTGTACCCTTAAGGACACTTGTACCCCCATAGGCACTTATATCCTTAAGGGCACTTGCAGCGTCACTATCCAGCGTCTGAAACTGATGGTAGAACTGGCGGGCCAGGGCCAATCCCACGGCGACCTCGGCTGCAGCCATACTGATAATGAAGATGAACATCACCTGGCCGTCCGCCGCGCCCCAATGAGCGCCCGCGACGACGAACGCCAGCCCCGCGGCGTTCAACATCACCTCAATAGACATCAATTGGAAGAAGATGCTCCGCCGCACCAACACACCGGCCAAGCCCATGACAAACAGCACCGCCGCCAATATCAGCCCATATTCCATCGGAATCGACGCCATCCCTCACCACCCTTCGGATATTGCTGCCCTGCGTCTCAGAAGACGTTGCGTCTCAGAAGACGTTGCGTCTCGGAAGACGTTGCGTCTCGGAAGACGTTGCGTCTCAGAAGACGGAGCGTCTCGGAAGACGGAGCGTCTCAGAAGACGTGCACCGGCACGTCTCTACAACTGCACACGATCGCTCTCGGTGGAGGCAGGACGTCGCTCACCGGTCCGCTGGCGGCTTTCGCCGAGCTGTCGGCGCCCGCCGAGCTGTCGGCGCCCGATCAGGTTGGCCCCGATCAGCCCCGACAGCAGCAACGTCGACGCCAACTCCACCCCCAACAGGTAGGGCCCGTAGAGCGCCAATCCGACGTCCTTGGGGGTCACGCTCTGGGGCACGAGGGCGTGACCGTTGGTGCCGATCATCAGTACAGCGAACTCGGCAAAGAGAATTGTGGCGAGAAACGCAGCTCCCAGCCACGTCACCGCCCCGAGCCACCGTCTCTCCTGGGCAACAGATTGCGTGCCAAGGTTCAACATCATCACGGCAAAGAGAAAGAGCACCATAATGGCGCCGGCATAAATGATCACCTCGAGTGCCGCCACAAACGGCGCGCCGAGGGTGAAAAAGATGACGGCTACGGCGAGAAGCGAGACGATCAGGTAGAGCAGTGCGTGAACTGCGTTGACCCGCGTGATCGTCAGGGCCGTCGATAGGACGGCGACCCCCGCCGCAACATAGAACGCTACGTTCATTCGGTCTCCTTTCTGCGTTGGAACGTGAGCACGTTTAAACGTTCACACGTTGAAACGTTAGCACGTTCACACGTTCAGCACGTTAGCACGTTCACACGTTGGCACGTTCCAGCGCACCAACGCCCCTATGGCATCAACTCCCTTAAGTTGATGGGCGGCGCCTCGTGCTCCGCCTCACCCTTATCCTTGCCGCCAATCGCGATACCGGCGACGCGGTAGAAGTTATAGCCGGGATACTTGCCGGGACCGCTGATCAAGAGATCCTCCTTCTCATACACCAGGTTCTGCCGAACATACTCGCCCATCTCGAAGTCGGGCGTGAGCTGAATTGCGTAGGTCGGACAGGCCTCTTCGCAGAACCCACAGAAAATGCAGCGAGAGAAGTTGATGCGGAAAAACGCAGGATACCGGCGTCCGTGTTCATCTTCCGTCGCCTGCAAAGCAATACAATCCACAGGGCACGCGGCCGAACACAGATAGCAGGCCACGCAGCGCTCCTCGCCGTCCGGGTCGCGGGAGAGAATGATCCTCCCCCTGAACCTCGGCGGCCGATACGGCATCTCGTCAGGGTACTGTACGGTCTCCGGCGGATGGAACAGATGCAGAAAGACGCGCCATACACCTCTCAATAGACCAAGTGCCCTTAAGGGTACAAGCATAGGTCAACCTCCGGTTGTAGAGACGTGCCGGTGGCACGTCTACATCCCCAGCGCCAACACGACGCCGCCAGTAACTATTACGTTAAGCAACGATAGAGGAAGCAACAGCTTCCACCCGAGGGCCATCAACTGATCGTAACGCGGGCGGGGCATTGCAGCCCGCAGCAGGATGAAACTGCAGACAAAGACGAAGGTTTTCAGCAGAAACCACACCAAGGGCGGGAAATACGGTCCCAACCAGCCGCCGAAGAAGAGCGTCACGATCATCGCGGAGATCAGCGTGATGCCCACATATTCTCCCACGTAAAACATACCAAACTTCATCCCCGAGTACTCGGTGTGATATCCCGCGTTCAGCTCGTTGTCCGCCTCCGGAATGTCGAAGGGAATCCGTCGCGTCTCCGCCAGGCCGGCGATGAAGAAGACCACAAACCCTAACACCTGCGGTATACAGAACCACAGTTTGCGCTGAGCCTCGACGATATCGGATAGATTGAACGAGCCGGCAATCAGCACGACGCCCATCAAGGAGAGGCCCATAAACACCTCGTAACTGAGCATCTGCGCTGCCGCCCGCAGGCCGCCAAGCAGGGAGTACTTGCTGTTCGACGACCACCCGGCGAGCGTCACGGCATAGACGCCCATGGAGGACATCCCCAGGAAGAAGAGCAGCCCGATGTTGAGATCTGCCACGCTGGCTCCCTGGTCCAATCGGGATCACGGCGAACGACATCAGGACCGTGACAATGATGATAGCAGGTGCCAATACAAACACCGGTCTGTCCGCAAAGGGCGGGACCCAATCTTCCTTTGTGAAGATCTTGACCATATCGGCCAACACCTGGATCAGACCAAAGGGACCGACGCGGTTGGGACCGTACCGATCTTGCCAGGCCGCCAGCAACCTACGTTCCAGCCAGATGAGTCCGGCGGCGATGGTCAGCGCGCCGAACAGCACGCCGAAGACGAGAATCAGGTGCCGCAGGACTTCACTCATTCTCGGTCTCCTTCCGTATTTCGGTCCACATCGGTAGCTTCACCGTGGGAACGTTCTTGAGACCCATCGGCAGCCTGGCGATGCCATCCTGGATTGACCCGTCGATACGCGCACAGACGACCAACGGCTGATCGCCAATCATGACCGTCACGTCATCGCCGGACTCCACGCCGAGCTTCTCCGCATCGGCTGCACTCACCGCGACGTAGGGTTCCGGGGCAAGTTGGGCTATTCCCGGCGACAGCATGCTCAACGGTTCGGAGCCAAAGATGTGATACTGAGGAATCACACGCCATTGACCGGACCTCATCTCGCATGCGTCGGGGATCTGGTCAAAGTAGGACACCTGTGCGTCCTCTTTGGGGGCGATCAGCAGGCGCCCCGGATCACCCCCACGCAGGGGTCCATTGATCTCCTCCTGGAACTTGTTCAATGCCTGCACCGAGTTCCAATGGGGCGCCCAATAGCGTGGGATCAACGCAGCCGGCGGCTGCCCTGGATACCCCTCCATCGTGAAAGAGAACGGCGTATCCGGATCTTGTGGTGGCTTCGGCTCACTGACGGCAACATCCGCGTTCATAGCCGTACGACCAGAGTAGCGGTGAGACTCGCGCGGGATTCGCTGGCCCAACAGCCGGAACCCTGCCGGAGGTGCAATGTCCGGCACCATGGCAAAGACCGGCATGGCCTCAGCCATATCGGCAATGACGTCGTCCACGATCTGCCACTCGCGCACGTCGGCGTGGCTCGCGGCGGCCTTGATCTCGTTGATCCACCGCCAGCTCGCCTTGACGCTACCCTCAGGGACGAACACCTGGTAGTAGCGCTGAGCGCGCCCCTCATTGTTGACCAGCGTGCCGTCCGTTTCGGCGAAGGTGGCTGCGGGCAGGACGAGTTCGGCTCGCTCCGTCGTCTGATTCGTCAGATGATCGATGGCTATCACGTGAGG
Source organism: uncultured Chloroflexia bacterium (assembly GCA_963775195.1). GTDB lineage: Bacteria > Chloroflexota > Anaerolineae > B4-G1 > SLSP01 > PWVB01. Next base: position 1,092,259 of record CAVZIC010000002.1, on the reverse strand, counting down.
GACCGCATCCAGAAGCGCATTGATCTCGGCAGCACCGGCGCGACGGTAGAGATCGTTCTCGAGGATGACAATGGTGTCAACTTCCCCGCTTTCCACAGCCTCCTGCGCCGCATTGAGTCCGCCGCCCCCCATAAGGCCCAATCCCATGCTGTTGCATTCCGGAACGGTGAAGAGCAGCTCAGACGTCCCCACCACCTTATGGAGCGCCGACGCCACGTTGGCCGCAGCATGCATCACTGCATCGGTACCCACATTGATGCCTGATATCACCAACGGACGCTGGCCCTTGGTCAATTGCTCGGCGGTCACCGTCACCAGGGTCGCCATCGCATCCGAGAGGCCATCGACGGCCGGGGCATTCTCGTCAATAGCATGGGCGACGGCAAAACCAAAACGAGCCAGATCCTCGGGCGGGAGGTGGATGATGTTCGTCGCCACGTCGTCCAACCGTGTGCTCCCGGGGGTCGCGATAATAAGAGGGCCCTCCTGGCTCTGAATCGCCTCTTGCACCGCGGCATCCTGCCAACTGGGGATATGGAGGAGTTGTTCCTCGATCCGCAAAGGGATCTGACGAACCGACTGACGCAGGGCCAGGGCCAACATTGGCGCCACGCTGGTCGCATCCTCGCCCAGGATCAGCACGGCGTCGTTCCGCTCGACGCTGTGTAGGGAAGGGGTCTTAGCCGGCCCGCTCTGCATGACTTGGATGGCGGCTGCGACAAGAAGATTGTTGTTGTCGGAGACTCCCTGGTAGAAGTTGCTCGGCCCGACCAGATCGCGCAATGCGAAGTTGGCCTCGAGCGAGGCCCGCGGTGAGCCAATCCCAATCACGCGGTTGCCGGGGCCCAGTAAGTCGGCCGCATGACGCACGGCCTCGTCACTCGTCACGGATGCCGTCTCGCCACCCTCATGGCGGAGCAGCGGCATGCGGATGCGCAGATCGCTGTTCACAAACTCGTAGCCGTAGCGCCCGCGGTCGCACAGGAAGTAGCCGTTGACATCGTGGTGATAGCGGTTGCGGATCCGCCGCAACTCTCCGTAGCGCTCACCGGGAATGGTATTGCATCCGAGCCCACAATGCACGCAGATGGACGGAGCTGTCTGTAAGTCCCACTTCCGGCTGTAGTGCCGGTGCAGGCTCTTGTCGGTGAAGACTCCCGTGGGGCACACCTCGACCAGGTTGCCGCTGAACTCGCTCTGCAGGGGCCCATCCTCAAACCGTCCGAAGTAGACGTGATCATGCGCGCCAAAGACGTCGAAATCCCGTCCGCCGGCTTGCTCGCGGTAGAAGCGCAGACAGCGATAGCAGGCAATACAGCGGTTCATCTCGTGCGTGACGAACGGGCCGAGGTACTGATTCCGGTGGGTCCGCTTTTGAAAGTCGAAATCACGATAGGTGTGGCCCGTCAACACCGTCATGTCCTGCAGGTGACACTCGCCCCCTTCGTCACAGACCGGGCAGTCGTGAGGATGGTTGACCATGAGCCACTCGATCACACTGGCCCGAAACTCCCTGACCCCAGGGTCGTCAATCGAGATGCGCATCCCGTCCTTGACCGGCGTCATGCACGACATCACGATCGTGCCCTGCGTGTCGTTTTCATCCTTGAACTGCCGGACCGCGCACTGCCGGCACGCTCCAATAGATCCCATCGCCGGATGCCAGCAGAAATAGGGTATGTTGAAGCCGAGTGAGAGGCAGGTGTGAAGCAGATTCCAGCCCTCTTTGACCTCGTAGGGGTCACCGTCTATGTAAATCGTCGCCATGCATCATCTCCAGGGGCAGTGCTGTTCGCGAACATGCTGTCTGAAATCGGCCTCGTAGAACTTGAGTGCGCTTCGTAGGGGCTCCATCGCCCCGGTCGCCAGCTCGCAGAAGGTGTTCTTATCCGTGATCATTCGGGTCTGCCGCGCGAGTGTATCGATGTGTTCGTCTCGCCCCTGCCCGGTCTCGATGGCATCAAGGTCCTTGAGGACCCAGGGCAAGCCATCCCGGCAGGGCGTGCACCACCCGCATGACTCGCGGGCGAAGAAGCGGATCAGGCTGCGCACCATACCGACGGGGCACGTGTGATCATCGAGCACGATGATCGTGGCCGTGCCAAATCGGCTACCGGCCGCCTCAACAGAGGCGAAGTCCATCGGCACGTCCTGCTGCTCGGGCAGCAGGAATGTGGTAGACGCCCCACCGGGTAGCAGCCCGCGGAGGGCCACCCCATCCTGCATGCCGCCGGCATGGCCCTCCACGATCTCGCGAATGGCCGTGCCCATCGGAAGCTCCCAGACGCCGGGCCGCTTGACCCTGCCGCTGACCTGGTAAAGCTTGGTGCCGCTGTCTTTGCTTGGCGCCAGGCCCTTGAACCAGTCGGCCCCCTTGTTGACAATGTGAGGGACGTTGCACAGAGTCTCTACGTTGTTTACCACGGTGGGCTTTGTCCAGAGCCCAGCCGTGGCTGCGTGGGGCGGCTTGGAACGGGGAATCCCTCGCTCCCCCTCCAGAGCATTGAGCAGCGCTGTCGCCTCGCCACAAATGTAGCGCCCGGCGCTGACGTGGAGCAGCATCCGCAGGTCGAAGCCGGAGCCCAGGATGTTTGACCCAAGGTAACCGGCGGCGTACGCCTCGTCGATCGCCCGCGCGAGGCCCTTTGCGGCCTGATGATAGGCCCACCGGACGAAGATAAAGGCGACGTCGGCGCGAATGGCATATGCACCCAGGATCGTCCCCTCCAGCAACTGATGGGGGTTGCCCTCCAGGAGCAAGCGATCCTTGAACGTGCCCGGTTCCATCTCATCGGCATTGGCGATCATATACTTCGGATGCGGAGCATCATCGCCCAGCGGGATGAACTGCCATTTATGTCCCGTGGGGAATCCGGCACCCCCGCGTCCCCGCAGCCCGGAATCCGTCACGACCTGTGTCACTTCCTGGGGCGTCATCGTCTTGAGCGCATGTCGCAGCGCACGATAGCCGCCCACCTGCTCGTACTCCTGCAGGCTGAGCGGCTCGCGATCAGGTTTGATGTGCTCGGTCAAGGGGCGCTCCATCACGAGGGCTCCTCCCCGGCATGCCAGGGACATCGTTGCTCGCGAATGTGCTGCTCGAAATCCTCACGAAAGTACTTGAGTGCACTCTGGAGCGGCTCCATCGCGCCGGGGGCCAGCGCGCAAAATGTATGACCCGGGCCCAACAACCGTGTGTGGGCCTCCAGCCGGTCCAGATCGTCCATCCGCCCTTTGCCTTGCTCGATCGCATTGAGGAGCTTGACCACCCAGGGCAACCCATCCCTGCACGGCGTACACCAGCCACACGACTCACGGGCAAAGAAGCGCTCCAGATTGAGCACCAGTCCAACCGGGCAGGTTTGGTCGTCGAGAACGACCATGGTCCCGGTACCCAGGCGACTCCCAACGTTGGCCACGGACGCAAAGTCCATCTTGACGTCGAGGTGCTCCGCAATCAGGAAGTCCGTCGATGCACCGCCGGGGAGGACACCCCTGAACCCCAGACTCTGCGTCATTCCTCCCGCGTACTCCTCCAGGATCTGGCGCATCGGCGTGCCCATCGGCAGTTCCCAGAGACCCGGGCGCTGCACCTTGCCACTGGCCCCGTACAGCTTTGTTCCGCTATCCTCACCGAGGCTCAGGCTCTTGAACCACGCGCCGCCCTTCGATACGATGTGCGGTATGTTGCTGAGCGTCTCCACGTTGTTGACAATGGTGTCCTTGCCCCACAGGCCGGATACCTGGGGGTAGGGGGGCTTTGAACGGGGGACGGCACGCCGTCCCTCCAGCGCATTTAACAGACCGGTCTCCTCGCCGCACATGTAGCGCCCGGCGCTGACGTGCAGGCGCAGACTCAAGTTGTAGTCCGATCCCAGGATCCCGCGGCCCAAATAGCCCCTATCAAGGGCCTCCGCGAGTGCCTGCTCGATGGCCTGCGCCGCCTTCCTGTAAGCCCAACGCAACAGCACGTAACCCTCACTCGCCCCAATCGCATATGCCGCAAGGATGGCCCCCTCCACCACCTGATGGGGATTGCCCTCCAGGAGCATCCGATCCTTGAACGTCCCCGGCTCCATCTCATCCGCGTTGACGACGAGGTACTTGGGCGTCGTTCCATCGTTGGCGGGGACAAAACTCCACTTGGTGCCCGTCGGGAACCCAGCCCCGCCCCTCCCGCGCAGATTGGAGTTCTTGACCTCGCCCATCACGGCGGCAGGCGTCATCTCGCCGAGGGCCTTGCGCAGCGCCTGATACCCTCCCACCTTTTCGTAGTCCGCGAGGCTCAGCGGCCCGGCCCCGGGCTTGATGTGTTCGGTTAGCGGTCGCTCACTCATGTCTCATCCGGTTATTCGTACTGGGCCAGAATCTGGTCCAATTCCTCGACCTTGACGTCCATGTAAAGCTCTTCGTCAATCATCATGGCCGGCGCGTGATCGCACGCCCCCAAACACGCCACGGGGAGCAGTGTGAAACGGTGATCGACCGTCGTCCCACCCAGGTCAATGCCCAACTGGGCCTTAAGACCTTCCAGCAGGGCGTCATACCCCATAATCCAGCACGTCACGCTGTCGCAAATCAGGATCACGTGATGTCCCACCGGCTCGCGATAGATCAGGCTGTAGAAAGTAGCGACGCCATCGAGTTCGTCAGGGGTCATGGCGAGAATCTGAGCCACCTCCCGGAGGTGTTCGTCGGAGACCCACCCGTGTGCGCGCTGCACGATCTGGAGGGCCTTCACGGACGCCCCACGTCTCTCTACGTACTCGTCGGCCTCTGCCTCGATCTCTTGGCGTTCTTTGTCACTCAGCATAACTGGCTCTCCCTCGTGGGGCGCTCACGCGCGAGCAGCCTCACGCGTGAGCAGCCTCGCGCATGGTCAGCGGTCTACGTCGGATAGGACGAAGTCAATACTGCCCAGCACGGCGATGAGATCGGGCACCATCGCCCCCCGGGTGATCTCCGGCAACATCTGAATATGGGCGAAGGTCGGCGTCCGAATGCGTGCTCTATAGGCGTGGATGTCATCGTCGCTGATCAGGTAGTAGCTGTTGACCCCCTGCGCGCCCTCGACGAGCATCGTGGACTCCCCAGCCGGGATCACGGGCCCCCACGTCACACCCAGGAAGTGCGTGATCAGGGTCTCGATGTCGTGCATCGTTCGCTCCTTGAGCGGAGGCGTCGTCAGCGGGTGCAGCGCTTTGTAGGGGCCCGCCGGCATATTATCGACACACTGCTGGATGATGCGCAAGCTCTGGCGCATCTCTTCTATGCGCACGAGCGCTCGATCGTAGGAGTCCCCGTGTTGCCCGGTGGGGATATCGAATTCAAACTGATCGTAACCCGAGTAGGGGCGTTGCTTGCGGAAATCCCATTCGTATCCGGTCGCTCGCAACCCCGGCCCGGTGACCCCCCACTCCATCGCCTTGGCCGTGTCGTAAGCTCCGATGCCCTGGGTGCGCCCTTTCAGGATACCGTTGCCCATAACGATCTTGTCGAAGTCCTTCAACCGCTTTGGGAAATAGGCCACGAAGTCGCGTACGAGCTGCTCCCATCCGTGGGGTAGGTCCTGAGCTACGCCGCCGATGCGAAACCAGCTCGGATGCATCCGTGCGCCGCAGATCGCCTCGACGATATCGAAGACGCGTTCGCGGTCAGCGAACGTGTAGAAGACCGGCGACATCATCCCAACGTCCTGGGCGAAAGTGCCATACCAGACCAGGTGGCTGGAGATCCGGAAGAACTCACTCATCATTACGCGGATGACCTTCACACGGTCCGGAACCTCGATCCCCGCGAGACGCTCGACGGGGAGCAGATAGGCCAGGTTGTTCAGCACGCCACCCAGGTAGTTCACCCGATCCGTATATGGAATGTACGTGTGCCAGGTCTGACGCTCAGCCATCTTCTCGGCGCCACGATGGTGATAGCCGATGTCCGGGACCACATCGACGATCTCCTCGCCACTCAACTTCACGATGAGGCGTAGAACGCCGTGAGTTCCCATGTGTTGAGGGCCCAGGTTGAGGAACATAGCATCTGTATCCTCCCCGGTATTCTGCAAGCCCCATTCCTCCGGACGAAACTGTGCCGCATTCTCCTCGCGGATCTGTTTCTCCTCGGTCAATTGGTAAGGTCCCATCTCGGTGGCGCGAGCCGGGTGCTCCTTGCGCAGGGGATGGCCCTCCCACGTGGACGGCATAAGGATGCGAGTGAGATGGGGATGTCCCTCAAACGTGATGCCGAACATATCCCATGCCTCACGTTCATACCAGTTCGCCGATGGCCAGACATCCGTAACCGTGCCAAGGCTCGGGTATTCACCTTGAAGCGGAACTTTGAGACAGACATCTGAGTTCCGATCGAAGGACATAAGCCGGTAGATGACGGTGAAGTCACTCTGTGGCTGCCCCTCGCGGTGTGTGTGTTCACGCTCGTCCACCCCAAAGAGGTCGAAAAGCGTTTGGTAAGGACGCGTCGCCCCCGTCTTCAGATAGGTCACAACGTCGTGGATATGCTCCGGCGATACCCACGCGGTAGGCATCTCGCTGAATGTGGCCTGAGGCGTGATGGCGTCGTCACCGAATTGTTCTTGCAGCTCGCGCAAGATGTCAGGATGTTCATTCATACCCACATCCTCGCTCACCTATACCTCGTCCGGAGAACGCAACTCAGTCGCTTCCTGGCGCCGTTTCCGCTTCCACGCGCGCACGTCAGGCAGAGGTTCTTTCCGTGTGACACCCTGAGGCCCGACGACCCAACTCAGAGGGCGCCGTTCCTGTCCGACCGCGTCCTGAAGCAGGTTGATCCCCTCCATCAACGCCATCGGGCTGGGCGGACACCCCGGTACGTAGACATCCACCGGCAGGAATTTGTCGACACCCTGGACGACGCTGTAGATGTCATACATGCCGCCGGAGTTCGCACAGGATCCCATTGAGATGACCCAACGCGGCGCCATCATCTGGTCGTAGAGCCGCTGGATAGAAGGTGCCATCTTCATAAACACCGTCCCCGCGATAATCATCATGTCCGCTTCTCGAGGTGAACCCCGGATGATCTCCGACCCGAAGCGTGCGATGTCGTATCGACTGGTGAGGCTAGTCGCCATCTCCACAAAACAACAGGAAAGGCCAAAGCCAAAGGGCCACAATGAGTTCTTGCGCCCCCAGGCCAGAATCGACGACACCTTCGTCAATATCACCTGTTGTTCAGCAAAACGCTCAACCACCTTGCCCAGCGCACCAGGCGGGAATTGCTCGCCCCCGGAGTTGCCCGTCGAGGGCCGTTGCCCGTCTGAGGGCCGTTGCCCGTCTGAGGGCCGTTGCCCGTCTGAGGGCCGTTGCCCGTCTGAGGGCCGTTGCCCGTCTGAGGGCCGTTGTCCTTTTTATTCTGTCGCTTCATCGCCCGTCGTCTCTCTCCCACCCGGTCTGCTGTCCGATGTCATCTGCTGACCTTCACCGGTGCTATGCTCTAGGAATGTGCCCATCTGAAGCGCGCCGGTCCGCCACAGATAGACTAATCCTGCCACGAGGATCAAGGTGAAGATGACGGCCTCCGCATAGCCGGACCAGCCCAGCTCACGAGCCGCGACCGCCCAGGCAAAGAGAAATGCCGCCTCCAGGTCAAAGATGACAAAGAAGATCGCGATTAGGTAGAACCTCACGTCAAATCGCAGCCGCGCCGGCCCCGTCGGCAACATCCCTGCCTCATACGGCTGCTCCATTGCCAGCCCCCTGTGCCGTTCGCCGAGAACGTAGGAGAGCCCCATCATCACCACCACCACGAACAGAACGAGACCAAAATAGAGCACCAGCGGCCACGTGGGCGACGTCGTCGGGAGCAGAACCGGAACGGTAATCTGGTTACACGCCGCCAAGGTCTGTACCGCGACGACCATCATGCCCACGATGGCGGCTTGTCGGATGCTCTGCCGCTTCACTATTTGGTCTCCTGGACACCGTTCAGGCTCATGACGTAGGCAATCAGGTCGGCGATCTCCTGGTCAGCGAGCATCTTGCCGTCACCGAAGGACGGCATGATGATCCTCGGCGAAGGACCTGCCGGCACCGATCCATGTTCGATAAACAGATCGACGTTAACCGCGAAGATGCTGGGATTGGGGTTGGCTATGGTAGGGTCGATCGGGTTCAGATCCGGCACCGACCCATCATCGGAACCGGGATTCGGGATACCCAGCACGCCTTCAGGGCCATGACAAACCGCACAGTTTTGGCCAAAGGCCACCATGCCCCTCCCGACGTCGCCGGTCATCGAGGCCGCCGGTCCGGGACCGCCGGGCTCGGAAGGCTGAGCCGGCTGGGGCGTCGGCGCACCGGCGGGAAGCGGGGTGGGGGTTGGTTCTGCCGGCACCGGGGTTGACGCAGGCACGGGAGAGACACCTTGAAGCGTCTTAAGATAATCCACGATACTCGCGATCTCAGCTTGGGTCAGTGGTCCACCGTCCTGTGTATACCACGCGGGCATCCCCTTGCCCAGGCGTCCCGCCTCAATCGTTGCATGGATCGACTGATCCGACGCAGATTGGATGTAGGGGCTGTTCCTCAGGGCGGGGCCTATGACGCCCTCCGCTTGCGCCCCGTGACACGGCGTACAATGCGTCTCAAACAGGGCGGCGCCTGCGGCCGCGCTGGGGCCGGAGGACCCTGACAAGGTCTGCAAGGCCGGCACGAGTGTCACCTGCTCCGCCGGGGCCAACGTCGGGATGGGTGTCAGCCCCACAAGCTGTGGATTGGGGCTCCCACACGCCCCCAGCAACAGGACAAGCGCCAAGAGAGCTGGCGCCCAGCGGACTGGGCGATACGCCCAGTCCGCTGGGCGCTTCGTCCGGGCTCGTATTGTCATGGTTGTCCCCCCTTCGGTTCCAGGCTCCTGACGTGATTGACGATGTCCCAGCGTTCGACGGGCGGGAAGTTCTCCGCCAGACTTGGCATGCTCCCGAATCCTTGCGTGATCACCAGGAAGATAGTTGAGTCTGGCAGGCTCCGCACCACGCTACTCGTCAGGTCGGCCGGGCGCGGGGCGAAGTACTGGCTAAGCGGTCCGTCGCCGACCCCGGTCTCCCCGTGGCAGATAGCACAGGTCTCGTTGAACAGCACCTGCCCCCGCTGTAGCGACGCGACGGTTGCCGAGACAGGTTCGCTGGCGGGCTCCCCCGAGATAAGCACAGGCCCCTGAATGGGCACCGCATCCGAGGGCGCCGCAAGTCTCGGGCCTTCTACGTATGCGATGGAGTCCTGATTTTTCATCTGTGTGGGGAAAGGAATCCTCACAATGTCATAAAAGAAGAGCAGCGTGACCCCGGCGACAACCACCAGCCCGACGCCGGCGCTGGCGGCGAGGCGAAACCAGGCGCCCGTGTTGATCCAGTTGGCTTCCTGGGGCATCACTTCAGCCGCCCCGGTGTCAACAAGCGTCGATTCAACCGTGGAGGAGAGGCTTTCTGTGGTCTCTACTACGATCCCGATATCACCGGACGAGATTTTGGCATCGTAGGCCGGTCGACCAAAGGCAGGCAGCCGGTTGACGAAGAGCCATCCGAAGAACGCCGCCCACATGATGCCCAGCATCGTCGTCTCAAAAATGATGATCAGCGATGGAGGCACCGGGACGATCGGCTGCCCTCCTTGCAGCAACGGATAGAGCAGGAAGGTCCCCACCGTAAAGAAAAGCCCCATCGAGATGCCGATGACAGCCCCCAGCAGCACCGTCGGCACCACCCCTCCCTTAGGTTCCGAAAGCCCCAGCATCTCCGACGTGTAAGGAACATCCGACATCACGGTGATCTGCTTCTCCGCGATCCCCAGCTCGCGTAACCGTTCCACGCCGTTAGCCGCCGACGCCACAGCAGCCGACGGTTCGGGCTCCCGGAAGAGGGCCAGCAAAACCTTGGGCTCGCTCGACGGCCTCGGTGCCACCTTGTCTCTGGATCGATCCTGCATCGCGGCCTCCTAATCCGGATCTACCCGGGTCGGCACGACGGCGCGACCGATACGCTGAAGTTTCTGCTCAAGCTGTCCGGTTTGGATTTCCCAGAGCGGCATGATCGGAAAGAGCTTGACGAAGATCAGGAAGAGAAACCCCACCAGCGAAAAAGCGCCCAGCGTAATCAGGATTTCGGGGAGGTGGGGAATGTAGAGCCCCCAATCGAAAGGCAGCTCATTACGTCCAAGCATCACGGCGACAATGAGATACCGCTCGAGGTACATACCGACATTGACGAAGACTGAGACAAAGAAGAGCGCCGACCTCGACCTGCGCAGCTTGCGCGACCATAGCGTCAGCACGGGAAGGACAAGGTTGCCAATGATCATCAGCCACCAGAGGAAACCGGCATACCCGTATTGAGCCCCAAATCCCGTGGTGAAGAGTGTGATGATCGACTTCTCCGCCGGCTGCTGGCCGTACCAGGGGACCAAGAAGTCATTGAAGTAGAGGTAACCCCACGCTAGCGAGAAGACCAGCAGTAACTTGGCCATCCCATTGAAGTGCTCGTCGCGCAGGTAGTATTCCAGATGCAGCACCCTACGGGCAATCACCAGGACGATGATGACGGCCGCCGCGCCGGAGAGCAACGCCCCGGAAACAAAATAGGGTCCGAAAACGGTGCTATGCCAGCCGGGCTGCAGGGCCATCGCAAAGTCCCACCCTACGATGCTGTGCATCAAGATCATCACGGGAATGATCGCGTAAGCAAAGACGTTCACGCTCGTCTGGAGCGTTTTCCACTGCCGCCCGGTCCCCCTCCATCCGAAAGAGAGGATCCTGAAAAACGCGTGTCGCCACCCATCACGGAATCGGTCACGCGCATAGGCGAGGTCGGGGATCATCGCCAGCCAGACGAAGAGCACGCTGCTGCTGAAGTACGTGAGGATCGCCGTCATATCCCAGAGCAACGCAGAGTGAAAACTCGGCCATAGCTGACGCACATTGGGATAGGGCAGCAGCCAATAGAACTTCCAGGAGCGACCCAGATGGATGATAGGAAAGAGCGCCGACGTCGCCAGCGCAAAGACGGTCAACGTCTCGGCAACCCGCGTTATCGGCGCCCGCCACTGAAATCGGAGGACCCGCAGCACGGCCGAGATAAACGTGCCCGCCACCCCGATCCCGATAAAGTAGACGAAGTTGGCGATGTAAATCGCCCACATCACCGGACGGTTGAGCCCCGTAACACCGATCCCCCACCACATTTGGTAGACCCACGTGACTCCGGCTACGAGGACGCCCCCGCCCAACAAGACGAGGGCCGCCCAGTAGATCGGCCCTGTCTTGCGCATCGGACCCATCACCATCCCGTGCATCTCTTCCCGCGGTCGTGGATCCAACAGCAAATACTTCTCGCGCGCCTCCGCCGTCTCGAGGCGCCTCCGCCGTCTGAGGCGCCTCAGACAGCGGGACCGATCTCTGCTGCCCCTCAGGTTCAGACATACGACTCCCCACCTTTCAAATAGTAGATCTGGGGCTCTGTTCCAAGGTGCTCCAGCAGTCTGAACCTGCGCCCATTGCTCAACTGTGGGCCGACCGCCGATTCCGATCGGGGCGCCGTCTGAGGGTTGCCGCCCGCCAGCAGTTGCGAGACCCGGCTCGCCGGATCGTTGAGATCCCCAAAGACCAGGGCCTGCGGCGGGCAGGTCTGCACGCAGGCGGGCAGGGCCTCCCCATCCACCAAAGCGCGATCCTCCACGAGCGCCCGCTCCTCCGCCCGCCGGATACGCTGCACACAGAAAGTGCATTTCTCCATCACCCCAGCGCTGCGCACGGTCACGTCAGGGTTGAGTTGCTGCTCTAGCGGGGGATCAAAGACCGGATCGAAGAAGTTGAAGAACCTCACCTTATACGGATCGTTGTTCTGGCAATAGCGGGTTCCCACGCACCGGTTGTAGACTTGCAGGTTCATGTTCTCCCGCTCGCTGTGTTGCGCGGCATAGACCGGGCAGACCGGCTCGCAAGGCGCCCGCCCGCACTGCTGGCATAACACCGGCAGGAAACGCGCCTTGATATTGGGATACTCTCCCTCCCAATACCGTTCGATGTGAATCCAGTGCATCGCGTGATCCCGGATGACCTCGCGTTCTGACACGATCGGCACGTTGTTTTCGGCGTGACAGGCTACCACGCATGCACCGCATCCCGTGCACTTGTCGAGATCAATCACCATCGTCCATTTGCGATTGGGAAACGCCATCTCACTCTCCCGGGATGGATTGGTTGACAAACCCTTCCGTCACCCCAAGCTTGTTTTCAAACATCGCTACCTTCACACTCTTGCCCGTCGGCACGATTTTCACGCGAACCGTGGCCCAACTCAGGCCTCCGCCGTCTCGCCCGGAGGAGGTCGAGCGTCCGACCAGTTGCATTGCGTCCGCACCTCGGTTCTGAGCGTATCTCCCATAGTCGGAGTGGCCCTGGCCTACGGCTATGGCCACCGTATCCGGGCGAATGGCCGGATAGACGTACACAGGCACCTCGACCTCCCCGTACGTGGACATCACCACGACGAGATCCCCGTCCTGCACTCCCAGGTCCGCAGCCGTGCTCGGATTGAGCTCCACCCACGTTTGCCACGCGATCGTGGTCATCGGATCGGGAACCCCCTGCAGCCAAGGCTGATTGGCACCCCGTCCATCGCTGAGCAGGCTGGACATGTAGAGATGCAAATAGTAAGGGAACTCCTGTGCGTCACCCTGGAACGACGGTGGGGGCACACTGATCGCTCTGGGCGTGCCCGAAGATAGCGGTGGGGATGCCGTTTGCGTCGCGGCCCGGAGCCCCTCCGCGGGCCACCAGCCACCATGCTGCAGGAAACGGGCCCAGCGCACCTCTGTGTCCTGACCGCCTGCAGCACCTTCCGGCAGTGAACTAATCATTTCCTGCAGGAACGTTACCTCGTCGTTCCACGGGAGGGCGGTCTTCGCCGCCGAAATCCCCTGTGCGACCGTCAGGAGCACGTCACCCGTCGCCCGCGTGTCGTACAGGGGTGTGACCACCGGCTGCTGGCTTCCTACGATGGGCGACCCGTTGTCCGGGGAGACCACCTCGTACCCCCACGATTCCAGGTACGTGCGGTCGGGTAAGATCATGTCGGCCCAGACACTCGTCTCATCCACCACCGGGCTGAACGACACCACAAAAGGCACGTGGCTGAGCGCCTCCACAAACCCGACGATGCCCTGCAGGCTTTGGACGGGGTTGGCCTCGTGGATCAACACCATCTGCACGTCGCCATTGCGCATCCGATCCGTGAGCGCCTGCATGTCCGCGTAGGTGGCCTCAGGGGATTTCACCAGATTGGACACCGGCGGATCGTTCGAGAGCGAGACAAGTCCGCCACTCCCGACCACACCGCTCACGATGTTGAGAACCTGCACCGCTGCCGCCGCCTCCACTGCGTTGTCCTGTCCTGCCAGAGCCGGGCCGGGAATAGCCAGCGGCTGCGACACGCTCACAAACCGCTGTGCAAGAGACTCAAGTGCGGCGATCGATAGCCCGCTAGCGGTCGCGATACTGCTCACGTCCACGCCCGGGGCCCATAGTCGCGCCCGAGATACCCAATCAGCAGGCCCTCGCGCCTGATCCGCGATGATCTGCACCAGAGCCTGTGCCACCATCGCCTCGGACGCCGGGGAAATCGACTGCCAAAGATCCGCCACGGCGCCTGTCGTCGACATGCGTGGTTCCAGTTGCACCAGGTACCCGCGCTCACCCAAGGGCTTGCCGCGGAAGGCGCCATACCCTTTCCCATAGTAGACAGGCGAAAGGCCGGCACCGAAGAGATCCGCGCCGAAGGAAAGGATCAACTCCGCCCGGGCCAAATCATAGACCGGCAGAGATGCCGCACCAAAGAGGGAGCGGTCCACATCCGCGGACAACTGTCGACCGCTCAGTACGCCGTAGAGATCAAATAGCACCGGCGGGGATGCACCCACGGCGGCGGCAAACCGCTGGAAGAGATCGTACAGATGCCCCGACATCGTCGTCCGCCCCAGAATTGCCACCTTACTGCCCGCCTGTGAAATCTCCGAATAGAGCGTGTTGAGCGCAGCATCCCAGGAGATAGACTCGAACTGCCGTCCACCCCGCTCCGCCTGTTGCACCGGCCCTGACAGCCTATCCGGATTGTAAAGCACCTGTAAGCCCGCCTGCCCCCGCGGACAGAGCCGGCCCTCGTTTAGGGGATGCTCCGGGTTCCCCTCGATCTTGAGCGCTCGTCCGTTCATCGTGCGCACGATGATGCCGCAGCCGGCCGGACACTGTCGGCACGTGCTCGCATACCACGTCGCTACGCCTGCCAGTTGCTCTTCCGGTGGGCGCACGTAGGGTTCGAGGGTGACCCACCGCCGCGGCTTCTGGCATCCGGTCAGGACGGCAGAGGCCAGCCCGAGCGCACTGATTCTGAGAAAATCACGACGTGTCACACTATGCGGCATCGAGTCCTCCCCTCCCAGTCCCTGGGCGCACCGTCCCAGGCGCCCGCCCAGTCTGCCGGGCGCCCCTACTGATGGCAGACGACACAATCTCTCAACTGCGCCGCGTTGGGTTGCGTCTCGTGGCAGCTCAGGCACCAGCCCATGTTCATCTGCACCACCGGGCGCGCCTCCTGCATATGTCCGACATCCCCGTGGCATCGCTCACAGTTCAGCGCCGCATTCAGGTGAACCCGGTGGCTGAAATAGACGAAACGGGGGAGCTGGTAAACCCGCGTCCAGGGCACCGCCTCCTGCTTATTCCAGTAGGCGGCCAACGCCTGGATCGCCGGGTGATCCGCGTAGATCGTACCATGGCACCCCATGCACTTTTGTACACTGGGCATACCCGCCGCCGGGGATCTCGTTGCGTCGCTGTGGCAGAAAAGGCAGCCGATGCCCTTCTGGACCATCGCCTCGTGGTTGAAAGGAATCGGTTGCTGCGGCGCAGCGGGCGTGCATGCCGTCACCCCGACGCATATCGCTATCACCACGATCACGCCCGCTACCCAACCCATGGTCGATTTGCGCAACAGCCTGGATATAAGATGCGTGAGTGACATGCCTCCTCCTGATCCCCGCCCGAGGCGCCGCTC
Source organism: uncultured Chloroflexia bacterium (assembly GCA_963775195.1). Lineage (GTDB taxonomy): Bacteria > Chloroflexota > Anaerolineae > B4-G1 > SLSP01 > PWVB01. Next base: position 1,077,177 of record CAVZIC010000002.1, on the reverse strand, counting down.
CCATAACCCATACAACAAACTCCGTTAGGCAAGCGCCCAGGATTCACAGCCGGAACGATATTGACTGAGCGACATTGAGGTGCACGTCTCCCCCCACCTCATATGCACCTTCCGGCTGCGGCACGATATTAGAAATGCCGGGGGTGTCGGTATTGGTCTTGTTCAGTTTCGAGCGGACCGCTTATATGGGTGGTCTCTGGGTTTTGGCTACCTTCCCAGCGTATCATGAAACGTACGTCTTCGAGGTGTGGGGTGCGTTGGTACTCGTTGCGTTTGGTGCACAAGGTTGGATCTGGGTTACGTCGGGTCGACGGATATCCTCAACCCACCGACAGGGCATTTGGACCCGACCACCGGGACAAGATCAGATGCTAAGACTATTGGGAGAGGTACTTCAACGCGAAGAGCAGCGCCTCAAACTCCTCGCGACATGCAATGCAGCGATCCAGGTGCGCTTGCACCAACGGCATCGCGTCAGCAGCATCCCGACCCATGAGGATCATCTCAACAAAGAGATCCAACTGGGTGAAACACGTATCACACCCGATTTCGTCGGTCTGTGTGGTGAGGATGTCGCGCACCAGGTGCTGGAGCTTCTTAGATTCTAAACTCATCATTGACTATCAATGCCTTGTCCATAGTTATGACGCCAACCGACGATCAGATCTTACCAAGACGTCACCCCACCGGCGGAGAAACGACGGACACGCTTTGACCAGATCCGCTACTCCGACGCGAAAGATGCAAAGACCTCTTCAACGGATATGCCTTGTGCCTCAAGACGCACCTTGAGCCGTTGCCGGGCATCGTGCAGCAACTTGTATAAGGCGTTGCGGTTGCTACCCATTCGCCTGGCAACCTCTTCTATAGGCATCCCATTCAGGATCACAGCCACCACTGCCCGGCGTTGGAGATCGGTCAATTCGTGTTCGATAAGGTCAGCCAGGAGTTCCCTGAGGTCCTGCTGTGTCACCCGGCGTTCGGGTGTAGGCTCCAAGGAGGGGATCCAACTTAATGGGGAGGACTCCGAAGACGCGCTGTCCGAGTTGTCATCCGGGACGAGATCCTGCAGCGCGATATTCTCCCAACGCTTTCGGCGTAATTCAGAGAACGCCACCCGTACAGCAATCTTCTGAGCCCACGTCGTAAACTTACTTTCGCCACGAAAAGTATCCAGATTGTCGAGGATTTTGACCAACGCTTCCTGGACGAAATCCTCCAAATCGGATTCTGTTACGCGGTATCGCTGTTTGAGGGCATAGCGCAACCCGCGCAACAGACGATCCCGGAGATCGTCCAACGCCTGGGGGCGAGGCGATCCCTGTAGCGCTTGCAGCCACTCCTCATTACTACGTTCTGTGTCGGAGGGCATAGCACTATGTGTCTAGAACGCACTTGATGTTGTGACTCACGCAAGAGATTATACGGGGAGCAGGTGACGTGTCAAAACTGATCCCACAAAGCTCACGCTTCATGCTGCAGCAACTTGACAGCAAAGTCGAATCGGTTACAATGACTGCCGTGGAGGCCCCATCGTCTAGTGGTCTAGGACGCTGGCCTCTCAAGCCGGAAACGGGGATTCGACTTCCCCTGGGGCCACAGAGCCTTTCTCTTATCAGAGGAAGGCTCTTTTTGTTATCCTTCCTGCGAGCATATATATCTATGGTAGGTGAGGCCTCTTCGATCCGAGTAGAGATATAGATTTTGAAGTATGAGGTAACGTATAAGGTAGTCTCCGTAGTAGGGCATGGGATTGTGTGGATAACTCGCCATCCCCCCAAGATGTAGGGAAACTCTCGACCCGCCCGGCACAGATGCACGGAAAGTGACCGCCCGACACTTGTGGATAGCGTGTGCGTGGGACCGCTGAACCGTCGAGACCGAGATCTCTGGCGCTGCAAGATCGGCCATCCGGCGTGACGGTCGCTGTTGGGAATGGCCATAGTTTTCCCCGGTTCTGAACAGTTTTCCACGGAAAACAGGGTGTTTCTCCACAGCTTTGAACGCTAAAGACCGGCGCATGGGGTGGCGTTCAGAGGCCATGTCCCCAGTCCTGGGGGTGAGAGGGGACAGAATCCCTATTCCTTGGGGCATGCGCCGCTGTGGATAAGTCTGCTGATAAGTGAGAAGGTCTCCATCGCGCATTTGCGGGTATTCGCCGGTTTGTTGGCCCACTTGGACTATGCTATAATGAAATCTGTCTGGGGCGATTGTCATGCTCTACCCCGTAGCACTGATTTTTGCAGTCATCTGTATTTGTGCTTTTAGTACTGAATTGGGGCAGAAGGAGTAGCTATGGCGGATCAAGAGATCAGCGAGTTACGCAACCGCATTCTGGGAATCATGATTCGTAGCGTTCGGGACCAGGCGCATGCCTCGCGGCGTGAATGTGGGACCGTGCTGGGGGTCTCGGTGAGCCGCTTGGCGAGCTACGAGGACGGGACTCGGGCCATTTCACTTCCCGAACTCGAGCTTTTGGCCCGATATCTCGAAGTCCCGTTGAGCACCTTCCGAGGTACCGATTCGCTCAATGAGGACACGAAGGAGTCTCAATTACCCAATCCGGAGCTCTTCTTGCCCTTGCGCCATCGCGTTGTCGGGGCACGACTTCGTCAGTTGCGCCAACAGAAAGATCTCACCCAGGCAGATGTCGCGGAGTTGCTGGGGTGCTCGGCGTCGACGATATCCGACTACGAATACGGGCGGCGGGGGATTGCTGTGGCTGATCTGGAGATCATCGGACGCGGGATGGGCGTGACGCTGGACTACTTCATGGATCGCGACAGCGAGGTCGGGGTGTGGCATACGCAGCACTCCCAGTTCGAACAGTTCGGCCAGTTGTCGGCGGAGGTTCGCGAGTTCGTCCTGAAACCGATCAACCAGAGTTATATTGAGCTGGCTATGAAGTTGTCGCAGCTGCCCGCAGGTGAGCTACGCGCGATTGCCGAGGGCATTCTCGAGATCACGTACTGATGACGTGATTGCAGTAAGGAGTCATATGGTCGAATCGAAGGCAAGCGAGCTCCAACAGGAGGGCCTACGTCTCTTCCAGGAAGGTCTCTATGATGAAGCTGTACGCCGATTCAGTGAGGCGACGGAGTCCTTTGCGGAGGAGGATCGAGAGCCGGAAGTGGGCGAGATGCTGAACAACATCGGCATCATTCGGCGCAAGCAAGGCCGGTGGGAGGAAGCGCTTGATTCGTTGGAGGAAGCACAACGACTGTTTGTGCGGATCGGCGATCAGGCGCGGCAAGCGCAGGCCTTGGGGAATCTCGCCAGTGTCTATGCTTCGATGAAGCGACGTGAGGATGCAGAACGCTCGTGGAGCGTGGCGGCCTCGATCTTCCAAGAGCTGGGTGACCATCAGAAGCAGGGAGACACCTTGATCGCTCTTGGCCTTTCCATGTTCAGATCCGGACGGCGGCAAGAAGGCCTGGCGACATATCAGGCCGGCCTCAGCATGATCGAAAATCCTACGCTGCTGCAGAGAATCTATCGAATCCTCCTGATCGTGCAAACCCGAATCTTCGGCTGATAAGTGGTAGGGCCGAGGAAGGGCCTCAGAAGCAATGCAAGAGATCACGTTGCTTCTTGTTCCTTCGTTTCTGGCTGCAACGCGAGACACGGTATAATCTGCAGGTCTTGAACGTTGACCGGTTGCTCCCTGGCCTTTGAGGCCCGATACGCTATGATAGGGGTGTTTCACGTGAAACACCTACTTTCCGGACTGGAGGGATTCAATGAAAGTGTTCTTGAACAAGGATGTTCCGGGTGTAGGCAAGGCGCAACAAGTCGTAACGGTGAGTGACGGCTATGCGCGTAACTACCTATTGCCACGCGGGCTGGCAGTCCGTGCGACGGAGGGGCGGATCAATGCGGCGAAGCAGCATGCGCAGAGTGAGAGCCGCCAAGAAGATCGCACTCGCGAACGGGCCCAGGCAATGGCAGCCGAACTCGCGGATCAGGCGCTCACCTTTAGGGTGAAGGCCGGCGAGACGGGGCGTCTTTACGGTTCTATTACGTCGGCCGACATTGCCGAGAAGCTGGCTCAGGTGCTGGGCTCGAGTTTCGACAAGCGGTGGATAGTGTTGGATCGTCCGATTCGTGATGTCGGTGAACATGCTGTTGAGCTAAAGCTGGAGGGGGGCGTCCGCGGCCACATCAAAGTGGCCGTCGAAGCAATCGAGGTTTAATGATCGATAGTCTGGGTGTCTGGCTCCGTCGCTCGCGCGAGACGCGGAAGGTGGATCTGGAGGATGTCGTCCGCGCTTTGCGGATTCGCCGCCGTTACCTTCAGGCACTTGAGCTGGGGGACTACGAGGCGCTCCCAGGACCGATTCAGGCGCGGGGTTTTCTGCGAAACTATGCCCGCTATCTGGGATTGCCCACAGAGGAGGCGCTGGCCCGTTATGACGCCGAAGTCCGCGGTCTCCCGGTGCAGCCGAGGGTTCCGGAGATCGAGGCGCCGAGCCGAAACGGCCTCCGCACTTGGGCTCCGCCCCCCCCTTCGGTTGAGGAAGAGCGGGCTGCCGTGCTGGCGAATTCGTCGAGCGGACTCATCAGACTCCTGGTGGCGGTGATTGTCTTCTTTGGGTTGGTCGCACTGGCCAGTTTGGCGTGGCTACAATTCGGTCAGGATCCCGCCGCCGGCGCCCTAGTACCGACGCCGGCGGCGACGCTGGTGGCGGCCGCGCCCCTCGAGTCCCTTGCCACCCCCCAGTCCACGCCCAGTTTCGCGGTCTCTGCAGACGGAACCGTAACTGTCAGATTGGTGCCCTTGAGCCACGCGTGGGTAAGTATTTCCGCTGATGAAAGTGTGGTCTTCCAGGGAATGGCGGATCCTGAGCAAGTCATCGTGGCGACGGCCGGTGAGATACTGATCGTCTCTACGGGTAACGGTGGGGCGTTTGAAGTGTACGTGAATGGAACGGATTGGGGAACACTGGGTGGCCAGGGCGAGATTGTACGCCGGGCCTGGACACCGCAGGGGGAAACGTCATTGGAGGGCTCTTGAAACGACCTTCGTACAAATCCGGGGGCGCTCAGCGCCCCCTTCGTTTTTATATCGCGTCCCTGGGGTGCCCCAAGAACACGGTGGATTCCAATGCAATGGCAGTTCTCTTGCAGCGATCGGGATATGAAGCGACCTTGACCACGGACGAGGCTGATCTGGTCATCGTCAATACATGCGGCTTCATCGAATTGGCGCGAACGGAATCGTTGGAAACCCTTGAGGATCTGGCCGGTGCCCTGACACCCAAGCAGCGGTTGATTGCAGCAGGATGCTGGGCACAGCGCGATCCCGAGACCATTATGTCAGCGGTTCCTCGCGTGGATGCGCTGCTGGGAACTCGCTCGTGGACCGAAATCGTGCCCCTGGCCTCTGAGTTGTTGACGTCGCCTCGCGGGTCCACGCTGAAGCTGATCGAGGACCGTCTTGCCGCGATGCCTGAGGATGCCGGGGCGCCGGGTTATGTGGTTTCGGGGCCGAGCGCCTTTCTCAAGATCGCCGAGGGGTGCAGCCGGCAATGTGCGTTTTGTGCCATTCCGGCAATCAAGGGGCAAGCCGTCAGCCGCGATCTGGACGCCATTCTGGCTGATGCGCGACAGCTTCAAGATCACGGTGTCTTGGAGATTAACCTGATTGCCCAGGACGCTACCTACTATGGTACGGATTTGGGGATGCGGGATGGACTGGCGCATCTGCTTGAGGAGCTTGCGCGGGCCGTGCCGGCGGTGCCGTGGATCCGTGTGCTCTACACGTTTCCGGGCTACATCACGCCACGGCTGATTGCCGTGGTCCGGGATACGCCCCAGGTGCTGCCTTACGTCGACATCCCTCTCCAGCACGCACACCCGGATGTGCTGCGGCGTATGCATCGCCCCTCTGACATTGATCAAGTGCGAAGGACGCTGGATGCTTTGCGCACTGCGATGCCGGAGATCGCGCTGCGCACGACGATGATTGTGGGATTCCCCGGGGAGACCGAGGCGGAATTCGAGACCCTATTGGACTTCGTGGAGGAGATGCAGTTCGATCGTCTGGGCGTTTTTGCCTACTCTCACGAGTCCGGAACGGCAGCGGCGGACATGATCGATGACGTGCCTCCCGACGTGAAAGAGACGCGCTATGATCAGGTCATGACGATGCAGCAGGAGATCTCATATGCGAAGAATCAGGCCTTTGTTGGGCGGCGGCTTTCTGTGCTACTAGAGGGTACCGGGGATGATATGACTGTCGGTCGGTCGTATCGGGATGCCCCCGAGATCGACGGGCTCGTATTGATCCCTCAAGTGGTTGCGGCGCACCGGATCGTGACGGTGGAAATCACCGAAGCGCTTGCCTATGATCTCGTGGGACGCCTTGTCTAGCCCCTCTCAGGATCAGGCCGGACGCTCGGGGTTTCCGTTGTCGGCGGGCGTGAGATCAGCCGTCGAATTACGACCAACAGCTCGCTGAGCATCATCGCCGTCGCGCCCCATATTGAGGTTTCTCCGACGCGATAGCTGGGAGCGGTGAGCTCCTGTCCATCTCGCCGCCAGTGATAGACGCTCACGGTGCTCGAATCCAGCAGCCGGACAAGCGGGACCGTGACCACCGAAGCTACCTCCACCGGGTCGGGGTGGAGCGGGGGAAGATGGGGAAGCCAGCCGACGTAAGGGTGAACGAGGTTCTGGCTGGGGGCGATGAACAGGGGCGTCAGCTTTCCCAGTATCTTCACATCACGCGTCCCGATGCCGAGTTCTTCCTCTGTCTCGCGAAGCGCCGTGTCAGCATACGTAGCATCGACGGTCTCAAATCCGCCACCCGGGAACGAGACCTGTCCTCCATGGTGCTTCAAGTAGACGGGGCGGACAGTGAAGATCAGGCTGATCCCTTGCGGTGTCAGATGGAGCAGTTCCAGCACGGCAGACTGTCGAGGATGATCCGTCGGTCGAGGCTGCGACTGCCGGAGGGCCGGGGCCATTTCATTCTGGGCCGCTGATCCGGGTAGAGGTTGTTGCAGAGCCTGTTTCAGATGACGGATGAAGACATCAGGCGTGTCGAGTAGCAAGACTGGACTTTCCACACTTTGATTATAATCATGGGGTATGTGGGGACAAGGGACCTTCTTTCGGAGTTCTCGACGCAGGTTATTTCACGGATCCTGTGCCGCTGGCCTGTCATTGTCGCGCTTGGGTTCATGGCCTGGGTTCTGAGGCCGGCAGACCTGGTGATTCCTCTCCCTCCACTCCAGACGGTTCACACGACGAATTCCAAAGTAGGCGTCCATACGCGGCTCACGGATGAAGTCGAGACGTGGAAAATCCAACGCTCTCTGGCCATGGTTCGCGAGATGGGATCATCCTGGATCGTCGAGTACTTCCCATGGGCCTATATCGAGGCCAGTCCCGGCGAGTTCAACTGGGAACATAGCGACACCGTCATCGAGAATGCTGCGAACCAGGGCTTACAGGTCATCGCTCGGCTGGGAATGGTGCCGGATTGGGCCCGTCCTGACGCCGATGAGATGGAGACGACCTCGACATACCTCGATCGTGAACACTACGATGACTTTGCACGCTTCGTGGTGGCCTTCGTCGAGCGCTATCACGCAACCGTCCATCACGTGATCATTTGGAATGAGCCGAATCTGAGTTTCGAATGGGGATACCTTCCGGTAGATCCTGAGGCGTATACAGACTTACTGCGGATCGTCACCCCGGCAGTGCACCGGGCCGATCCCGGTGTGATCGTCCTCGGAGGTGCGTTGGCACCCACTCTTGAGCCGGACGGCAGCCCTGCGGGACTCAACGATCTCGATTATCTCCGCCGGATGTATGATGCCGGGGCTGCTCCCTATTTCGATGCGTTGGCGGCACACGCGTATGGATTGGCGTTTGCCCCTGAGGTGCCGCCTGCGGAGAACTTGCTCAACTTCCGTCGCGTTGAGCTGCTCCGGGATGTCATGGATCTCAACGGGGATGGCCAGAAAGCGATTTACGTGACCGAGGCCGGCTGGAATGACCATCCGCGGTGGACATGGGCGGTTCGTCCCGCTGAGCGCGTGCAATATACGCTCGACGCATACGAATGGGCCGCTGAGCGGTGGCCTTGGTGTCCTGTGGTCGCTATGTGGATGTTCCGTACCCCCCAGACAGAGCATAGCTATCGGGATTACTACGCATTCGTCACACCGGAGTTTCAGGCCCGTCCGATCTATGCTATGGTCCAGAGCTATACGGGTAATGCGCCCACACCATAGACGGGCAGCCTTGCGAAGAGGTCTAGAGACGAGGTAACGATGATAAAGGTCTCTGCTAAGTGGTCGACGGTGCGGACATATGGGTGTTGGATAATCTGTCTCGGTCTTCTGGCCGGCTGCTCGTGGGTGCCGGACTTTCCTTTGTCCTTCCCCGGCCAACCTACCGCGCCGCCCTCGGCAACGGTCGGCATACCGCCCACGCCGGTGCCGACCGTGACGCCTGAGGCGACGGCTACCCCTGCGTCACAGATCCTGACACTGCAGGTCTGGGTGCCCGAATTCCTGAATCCTGGCGAGGACAGTGCCGTAGGTGGGGTCCTCAATGACCAGGTCCGGAACTTCGCAGACACTTCGCCAAGTGTCGATGTGCAGATCAGTGTTAAGAAGGATACAGGGGCCGGGGGGATTCTCAATCTCATCACCACGGCCGCCGAAGTTGCCCCATCCGTGCTGCCCGATGTGATCCTCGTAAACCAGTATGACTTGGTGGCTGCCGCTGATGCGGGTCTACTTCGGCCCATGGATGATGCCCTGCCTTCGGATTCCGGCTACTTCACCACGGCGCTAGAAGCCGTGACCACGGCTCAAGGGCTATGGGCCTTCCCCTACGTTGGAGAGGCCGAGCAAATGGCGTATTCACCCGGTCTCTCCGAGACGGCGCCTGTCTCCTGGACGGCCGTCTTGAGTGGGAGTTATCAACTGCTCTTTCCTGCTGCCCCTCTCGATGGTATAGCCGACGATGCGCTGCTCGCAATGTATCTCGGATCGGGGGGACGCGCGGTGGACCAAGGCGGGCAGGCTACGTTGGACCGAACGACGCTCGAGTATGTCTACGGCTTCTTCTCGGAGATGCGTAACGCGGGAACGCTGGATGCCGAGACGGTCCTCGCTCTCCAGGATGCAGCCGCTTGCTGGGCTCAGTTTCAGGAAGGGACAGGGCAACTGACGCCGGTCCCGGTGGGGACCTACTGGCTTGCGCCTGTCGACGGGAACGCTCCCGTCAGACCCTCCTCGCCCACTTGGGTGCCCACCGCGGAAGGAGCTCCACTGACCATCTTGCACACATGGGGGTTGGCGATTGTGACGGACGATCCGGTGCGTCAAGAGGTCGCCTTGGGCCTGGTCCGCTGGCTCGTCTCCGCGCAGCACATGGCCGATCTCACGCGTGCGGCCGAGATGGTGCCAACGCGGCGCCAAGCTGTAGAGGCCTACTCTCTTTCACAGGAAGGAACGGACTTCGTGAATGAGATTCTTTCCAACAGCGTTCAAGTCCTCACCCCCGGGGTGGATCAAACGGTAAGACGCGCGCTGCAAGCAGGGCTCACGGCGCTGCTCCTGCAGGATGTGGCGTCACCCGAGGCGGCAGCAAGCCAGGCACTGACCAACCTAAGGCGGTAATCCCCGACATGGCTCCCCATCAAGGTTCGCAAAGCAGGGACCTGCGCCAAGATCTGGCCGTAATCCAGCGCGCCGCGCTGGACGCTGTCGATCCCTATGATGCCGTCAAGCGACATTTCGGCCGCCATGGTACTGCCCTGTCTGTTGACGGTGTGCGATGGATGCAGATCGATACGCCTGAGGAGCACGTGTGGATCGTGGCCGTAGGCAAAGCCGCTGAATCGATGGCTGCGGCTGCGGCTGCCGTCCTGGGTGACTGCCTTTCCGGCGGCGTGGTGGTTACCAAGTACGGGCACGTGACAGGACGATCTCTGCCCGCGACACTCGACGTGATCGAGGCCGGCCATCCGATCCCGGATGAGTCCGGTCTGAATGCAAGTCGCCGGATCATCAATCTCCTGCAGCAAACAAGCCCGGACGACCTGGTGCTGTTCTTGCTTTCGGGGGGAGGTTCCGCGCTGACGCCTTCGCCCGTGCCCGGTCTGGATCTGCAGGATCTGCAGGAGACGACCAATCTCCTACTGCGCGCCGGTGCCACGATTGTCGAGGTCAACACCGTACGCAAGCACCTATCGCAGCTCAAGGGCGGTCAGCTGGCGCGGCTAGCCTCTCCCGCTTCGGTGATCGCTTTCATTCTCTCCGACGTTGTAGGGGACCCTTTGGACGTCATCGCGTCCGGGCCGACATCTCCGGATCCTACGACCTATGGTGATGCCCTGGCGGTTCTCGCTCGCTATGGCCTGGAGGGTCAGGTGCCCCAGTCTGTCGCCGCTTATCTCGAAGCGGGCGTCCGCGGTGCATTTCCGGAGACGCCCAAACCCGGCGACGTGATCTTTGATCGGGTCATCAATGCTATCGTCGGCTCCAATTCCCTGGCGGCAGAAGCGGCGGCCGCCAGGGCACGGGACCTTGGATATCACAGTTTGGTGCTGACGACCTTTGTCGAGGGGGAGGCGCGCGAGGTGGCCAAGGTTGCTGTGGCCCTCGCGAAGGAGCTTCGTTCAAGATCCCAGCCTGTATCGCTGCCCGCCTGCATCGTCTGGGGAGGCGAGACCACCGTCACCGTGCGCGGTTCCGGCAAAGGAGGCCGGAATCAGGAGCTGGCCCTCTCGGCTGCGATTCATCTCGAGGGCATGAAAGGGGTCGCGCTCCTGGCGTTGGCCACTGATGGGACGGATGGTCCCACGGACGCTGCCGGCGCGGTCGTCGATGGTGATACGGCCCGGCGCGCTCGCGCTCACGGTCTCGATCCCCTGGCGGCACTGCAAGACAACGATGCCTATCCTTTGCTTGACGAAATCGGAGATTTGCTGCGGATCGGGCCCACAGGAACGAACGTGAACGATCTCATGGTCTTGTTGGTGGTCTAGGGTCATAAGTCAGGCCAGACAGCGAGTATTGCATTCTTTGACTGCTTGGGTAATATGGTGGTTACAGTACCGGCTGACGTTAAATTTGCCCCGTTTTATCACTAGAGCATATAATACTGTCAGGTCGCGGTGCCGGATTTTGTGGGTTCGGACCACTGCTCCGACGGAATTGGGATTGAGGATGACGGCTCGGTGGTTCAAGGAGTGTTGTAATGAAGTCGTCTCGGCTTAGTTTATTTTGTGACAGTGCGCTGGAAGTCGGCTGGCTGCTGGCCATTACGATCACGCCCTTGTTCTTCAACGTCTATTCCAGCCGTGTCTTCGAACCCGACAAATTGACCACGCTGAGAGCTCTAGCCGTCGTCATGGCGATACTCTGGTTGGTTCGCCTTGTGGAAGAGCGGATTCATAACGAGCGCGCTCTCCGTTTCTCGTTGCAGACCCCAATGGTGTTGCCGGCCCTGCTGATGATGCTGGTCTACCTGGTGAGCACCGCGACTTCCTTGGTTCCTTATACGAGCCTGGTCGGCTCGTACCAACGTCTCCAGGGCACATTTACGCTCTTCGGCTATCTCGTCATCTTCTTTGCTATTCTCACCGGTTTGCGCACACGGGCTCAACTCAGCCGGTTGATCACCGTGCTGATTCTGAACAGTCTCCCCGTCTCCCTATATGGCATCATCCAACACAATGGTCTGGATCCGCTGCCCTGGGCTGGTGACGTCACGAGCCGTGTTGCGGCGAACATGGGTAATGCGATCTTCGTTGCTGCCTACCTGATCATGATCGTCCCGCTGACTGCCGCCCGGATTGTTCAGAGCTTTGGCGATATCCTGGGCAGGCAAGAGTCGCGGATCAGCGATGTGTTGAGAGCATCGGGCTACATCTTCATCCTTGCCGTTCAACTTCTGACCATCTGGTATTCCCAAAGCCGCGGACCCTGGTTGGGCATCGTCGCCTCAGCCTTCGTCTTTCCGTATCTCGGGCTGATTGTGCTGGAACGGCAGTTCCGGTCGGAGGGAGGCCCTGCGGATGGGTGGTTACGGGCGATCCTTAAGGGCGTTGGGTTTGGCGTAGGAAGTCTCGCCCTGGCAGGAGCGCTAGCGGGCCTCGCCGTTTGGGCACTTGAGGGAACGGTGGAGATCTACGTAGGGGGAGGGCTCGCGCTGCTGGTCTTCGGTGGACTGTGGCTGCGTTTCATCGTCGAGCGGAAGGGCTGGCAGTGGTTGTGGATTGGCTGGGGGAGCGTGGGCCTGACGATTGCACTCGGCCTCCTGTTGGTCAATGTTCCGGGTCCTCTTCAGAACAAGGTGAGACAGGTGTCCCCTCTCAAACGGCTGACGGAGATCACCGAGTTGGGGTCGGGAACCGGCAAAGTGCGGAGCTTGATCTGGCAAGGCGCGGTCGATCTCATTTCGGTGCATAAGCCCATTACCTTTCCGGATGGATCAACCGACCGTCTCAATCCCATTCGACCGCTCGTGGGCTATGGTCCCGAGGCGATGTATGTGGCCTATAACGCATTTTACCCGCCGGAGTTAGGACACTACGAGTCGCGCACGGCCTCGCCCGACCGCTCGCATAACGAAACCCTGGACTCATTAGTGATCACAGGGATCTTGGGGCTGGCGGCGTACCTTTTCACCTTTGGCAGTTTCTTCGCATGGGGATTCCACTGGTTGGGTCTTCTGTCGTCTCGCAAGCAACTTCTGCTCTATATGGGTCTTGATATCTTCTTTGCGGTGCTGTTCTTCCTGATTGCCTGGCGTTTGGAGGGGGCCTATCTCTTTGCCGTGGCTATTCCCCTGGGCATTCTGGTTGGCACTATGGCCTATCTCACATTGCAGGGGTTCTCCAATCTTTCGGCCCCCGCTCTCGGGGAGACGGTGGATAATGTTCTCGACAACTTGCGGGCTCATCCGCACAGCTTGCTCATCATCGGGCTGCTTGCCGCCGTCATCGCCCACTTTGTTGAAATAAACTTCGGTATCGCCATCGCGGCGACGCGGACCACGTTCTGGGCGTACGCCGCGCTCTTGGTGGTCTTAGGCCTCTCGTGGGTCCCCAGAAGCCAGCCAGTAACAGAGGCGTTGGTGGAAAGTCGGGCCACGGATGCGGCAAAGTCCCGGCAACCGCGGCGAGGAAAAGCCTCCGCGAACCAGCGGGGTGACACGGGCTTGGCGCCGTGGATGGCGGCTGTCGTGGCCCTGGCCCTTACCGCCACGTTCCTGTTGGGGACGTTGGTTTTCGACTTCATCAACAATCCCGATCGTCTCACCAGCGCTGCTCAGATCTTCATCAAATCGCTGACGATGAAGTATTACCCTCAACCCACAACGGCCTACGGTGCCTTGATGATCCTCGTGTTCACATGGGTGCTCTTCGGGGTGGTAGGACTCAGCGAGTTCGATCGCGAGGGACTTTTCGAACAGCATGGGGAATCTCGATGGCCGGCGGCAATCGCTATCTATGCCGGGATCTCACTGGTAGGCGTATTGATCTTCGGGAGCATTATCGCCGGTCACCAAGCTGCACTAACGCGCATCCAGATCACGTCTATGGACCAGGTCGTGGACGTTGCGGATACTTTGAGCGGGCTCTTGGGACGGTACTATGGGCTGATCTTCGTCCTGCTGGGTCTCACCGGCTGGATACTGATGCGGGAAGAGCGTCGCCCACGTGTCTCCGGAGGTATCGCAGGGCTTTCAGCACTGGTATTGTTACTGCCCGGCTTTTTTGTCATACGTGATGGTAGCTACAACCTGATTCGTGCAGACATCATCTATAAGCAGGGCTCCGTCTTTGCCAACAGCCAGGTCCTCAATGAGAAGCAATTGGGTATCCAGCACTTTGAACGTGCGATAAAGTATGCTCCCAGAGAGGACTACTACTATCTCTTCCTCGGAAAGGCCTATCTTGAGCTGGCTCAGGGTCTCCCGGATGGGACCCCCGCGGACCAGCGGGAGATAGCTTTCGACAATACTGAGCAGGTCCTCACCGAGGCGCGGCAGATCAACCCATTGAACACGGACCACAGCGCGAACCTCGCGCGCTTCTACAAGTCGTGGGCCTCAAGGGTCGCTATCGATCTGCAGGCAGAGGGTCTCGACGCAACCCAAAAGGCGAGTCTGGCGGCCAAGCGTGGAGATCTGTTGCAAAAATCACTTCAGAACTACGAGATCGCGCTGACGCTCAGCCCGCACAACCCGATTCTGTGGAATGAGCTGGCCCAACTCTACGCTGCCGATCTGGGGGATCTGGCTAGCTTCCAGGAGACCATCTCGCATTCGCTGCAGATTGATCCCGGATTCGATCAGACGTGGATGCTGCTAGGAGACCTTCGTAGTTCACAGGGCGACATCCCCGGCGCAATCGAGGCCTACCAACGTTCGCTGGAGATCCAAGACAACTGCACCGTCCGCCGCGTCGTGGGTACGTTGCTCGCGCAGGAGGCTCGCTGGGACGAGGCATCGGTGACACTGCAAGACGCTATCCAGGCCTGCCCCACGTCCGGCGAGCTGTGGGAAATGTATCGCGTATTGGCCATCAGTTACGCGAATCAGGATCAGCCGGCGGCAGCACTGCAAGCTGCCCAGACTGCCCTGGGTCTGGCGCCGGAGAACCAGCAGGCTGCGATTCAGCAATTGATAGACCAGTTATCGGGCGCCAGCTTGGTGCCTGAGCAAACGTCGCCGGGGACGACCCCATGAATGCCGATGTAGCGACCTACATGGTCGTCTTTGCGGGAGTGCTGTGCCTGGCCGTGCTTGGCACGCCCCTGGCACGGAAACTCGGCCTGCGACTGCAGATCATGGATCATCCGGATGCGGCGCGCAAGGTTCACACCGTGCCCACGCCCCGGATGGGAGGCATCGCCATATTCTTGAGTACGCTGACCGCAGCTATCCTGCTCCGGGGGATCTTCAATGAACTGAGTGGTATCCTGGTCGGGGCCACCATCGTATCCGTCCTGGGCTTTTGGGACGATCGCTATGACTTGGGAGCAGGTATCAAGCTGGCAGGGCAGCTACTTGCGGTCGGCTTGCTCCTACTCACCGGTGTTACCATCCAGGTGTTCCCATATCATCTCCTGAACCTGGCCGTTACAGTGCTCTGGGTGGTGGGCATCACCAATGCGATGAACCTGCTGGACAATATGGATGGGCTGTCCGCCGGAATCGCAGCCATCGCTGCCGCCCATTTCTCTATTCTCTGTGCGCTCAGCGGCCAATACTTGGTGGGGGCGCTCGCCGTCGCCGTGATGGCCGCGTGCATCGGTTTTCTCATCTACAACTGGAACCCGGCTACTATCTTCATGGGGGATTCCGGCAGCCTCTTCCTTGGTTTCACTTTGGCTTCTCTTGGCATCAAGCTGCGGTTCCCGGGCAACGTCCCGTTTGTGACTTGGATGATCCCGCTGCTGGTTCTTGGCGTGCCGATCTTTGACACCACTCTGGTCACCATCTCTCGATTGCGACGGAAGCTCAACCCGCTGACTACTGCCGGAACCGATCATACCTCCCATCGGCTCACGTATGCAGGGTTTACTCGACGGGAGGCGGTTTTCCTTCTGTACATAGTTGCTTTCCTGTTCGGGCTGCTGGCTATCTTTGTGACACAAGCATCCATCGTCGAGGGCTATCTCGTAGGAGGACTCGCCGCTGCAGCCGGTCTGGTCGCGTTGTGGCGGCTAGAGCGCTCCCCCTTCTGGTCGGTGCGGACCACTCCGCAAACGGTTGCCGCGTGCGAACAGCCTCGTGACGACGCGCCGCTCGCCAGATAGCGACGGGTAGGTGCTTATTGATCGAGCAGTATTACCTGGTACAATCTGCCCTACATTACGTGAACAGGAGCCCACACGATGAGATCAGTAATCCGTAAGTTGCCGACCCTTGGGTTGGCCTTTATATTGTTGCTAGCGGCCTGCAACCCAGGAACGGCAACCCCGGCATCCACAACTGCTCCACCGCCGACCGTAGCCCCAACTGTCGCCCCGGCCGATCCTACTGCTGACGTTAGCACGCCCCAGCCTCAGCCGACCGGCGACCCGAACGAGCCGGTGACAGTGGTCGCGCCGGACGCACCAGGGACGTGTGAAGTACAGCCGCTGCCCGAAGTGCCCGTGCGACCCGTGGACGATACGGATTGGGTGACGGGTGCCAGTCTTCAGGATGCGAGCATCGTTCTCTACGAATATGCCGATTTCCAGTGCCCCGGATGCGCCGGGATGTATCCGATCGTCACCCAGTTCCTTCAACAACATCCTGACATCGCACTGGTCTATCGTAGCTTCCCACTTGATTTCCATCAGTTTGCGAGCATCACCGCTCAGGCGGCTGAGGCTGCCGGAGCGCAGGGTAAGTTCTGGCAGATGCACGATATGCTTTTCGAGTACAATCCGGAATGGAGCGCTCTTTCCACTGTGGACGAGGTCCGTGCCAAACTGACCTCATATGCCCAGGATCTGGGTCTGGATGTTGATGCTTTCA
This sequence comes from uncultured Chloroflexia bacterium, assembly GCA_963775195.1. Lineage (GTDB taxonomy): Bacteria > Chloroflexota > Anaerolineae > B4-G1 > SLSP01 > PWVB01. The sequence continues at coordinate 1,060,674 of CAVZIC010000002.1, read as the reverse complement.
ACGCCGCCCTGGATAACGGTACGTACGTTGACAAGGTCCAGAACCAATACGATGAGGCCATTGCCCTGAATCTACCCGGCACGCCCAGTTTCATCTTCGACAATGTTCTCTTCCCGTCCGACATCGGTCTGTCTCTGGGGGGACTCGAAGCCTTCTTGACGATCGTGCAGAATCAGGACAAGTACTTTTTCCCCAACGTTCCTGACATGACCATTACCAGTGAGAACAAGATAGAAGCCGTGCTGAAGACGAGCAAGGGCGATATCACCGTCAACCTCCTTCCCGAGTCCGCTCCCGCCAACGTCAACAGCTTCGTTTTCCTGGCCCAGCAGGGCTGGTATGATGGCTCGGAGTTCTTTTATGTGCGCGACAACTTCGTCGCCGTTACGGGGGATCCCACGAATTCCACGGTTGGCTATCCCGGTTACTACTGCCAGGGCGAGACACAGGCCACCTTCGATCGTCCCGGCCTGGTAGGTATGTTGCCCAACGGGCAGTTCTTCTTTACCCTGGGTTCGGATGCATCGCAGCTCGATGGCCAGTTCGCTCTGGTCGGGCAGGTTGTGGATGGTTTGGATGTTCTGAACCAGTTGGCACGAATAAGTGTTGGTGATCCATCAGCCCCACAGGCTGACGTTGTGCAGTCGATCGAAGTTACCGTTCAGTAAGTTGCTCTAGGGTCAGGAATGAGCTGACTGGCTTCAATCCTGACCCTAGCTCTCACGTCATCACTTCGAACCGAATGTGAGGGGGAGCAGAGGCGAATGTCCGGGTCTTGTACGTCGAAGGACGCAATTCCGGGAGGCATAACTCTGCTCCCCCTCTTCTTCTAGAGGGAGTTCACACTTGGCACCTTATCCCCCGGCTCGGTCGTCGGCCTCTCCGCATCCATCGGATTTCGTGCTACCCCCCACCGGTACTGTGCCCCGCTGGCTTTGGATTGTAGGCCTCCTTGTCGGGGTCGGTCTGTCGGGGTTGGGCCTCACGCTCGTCGGTCTGTCGTTCGTATCCACCGCCAGTCTGCAGGCACTTGCTGTGGTCATCGCGGGCTACGGCCTGATCGCGATGACGTTGGGGATCGGACTCTGCGTAGCGGGCCTCCGAGGATGGCGCGGTCGTCCTTCTCGTCAGTTCCCCGTGAAGCGGGCGTGGCTTGTCTTCCTGCTGTTAAGCATCGTCTTTGGCGCGATCGGAGCGCTGCTGCCCCAGAATCTCCAGGATCGACCGCTTTTTGCACCGTTTCATTACGCCATGATCCTCCTTCCGGGACTGTTCCTGTTTTCGCTTGTCGCGTTGTCTGCTGGTCCGAGGGGTGCGATATCTTACCGCCGGCTGGTGATGCTGCTCACGGGTGGGGCATCCACGGTTCTCCTGGCTGTGCCCGTCGAGATTGCCGGTCTGGTGGCCAGCGGCGCCATCGGAGCGCTTGTCACGTTGCTGCTTCCCGGCGGCTCGGCGCAGATCGATCGGCTGACGGCTCTGGCCCAGCAATGGTCCATCCATCCGCCCACGGATCCGGCTGAGCTTGTGGGAATTGTCACCTCTCCGATGGTTATCATCACCTTGGTCCTGTCGCTGTCCGTAATTGCACCGCTGATCGAGGAGTTCGGTAAGACGTTGGTGATGGGCGTTATCGGGATCTGGGTCAGGCCATCGGTCCTGACGTCGTTCGTCTGGGGGGTTGCGTGTGGTCTGGGATTCGCGTGGCTTGAGGGCGTGTCCAATGGGGCGATTGGGATCGGCGGGACGGCGGGGTGGTTGGGCAGCGTCGGGGTCCGGTTCTTCGCCACTGGTATGCACTGTATGGCCAGTGGACTGCTTGGAGTTGGGTGGGGTGCCTTCTGGCGGGGACGCCGATGGGCGCTGCCGCTTGCCTATGTGGGCGCTGTCGCCTTCCACGGCTTTTGGAACCTCAACGTGATCTTGAGCCTTGGGGGGTTGGCGTGGTCGACTACAAATGCGACGCTGGGGGGATTGGCCATGACCCTCGGGGTTTTTTTCGAGTCGACGCTGATCCTGGTCTCACTCTCCGCTCTTATCGGGATCCCGCTCACGCTGCGGAGATTCGCAGCGCCCGCAGGAGGAGCGTAGCCCGCATCCAATGGAGGCCCGAGACCGCCTGGAATCACTGCTGGCACGTCAGCAGGCCGATCCGCGTTTCATACGGAATGTGACCGCGTGGCAGACGCTCCCGAATCGCCCTCCGCATACCAGCGAATGGCCTGCGGCGCTGGACCCACGGCTGCGGGCAACGGCCTCTTCACTTGGGCATCGGGTCGCTCTACACGCATCAGGCGGCCGCGATCGATGCCGTACTGCGCGGAGAGAACGTGGTCCTGGCCACGGGAACGGCTTCGGGCAAGACGCTCGGATATGTCCTGCCCGTCTTGCACGCGCTGCTTCGCGACCCCCAGGCAACCGCCCTTTTGCTCTATCCCACCAAGGCGCTGGCGCACGATCAGATGACGGCAATCGAGCGATGGATTGGCGAGCTGAACGCGCCGATTGCGCTGCGGCCCTACGACGGGGATACCCCCCAACGCCTGCGCTCGGCGATTCGAAAAGAAGCACGGATCCTGGTCTCGAATCCCGACATGGTGCATCTGGGGATCCTGCCCCATCACACCCAATGGATGCGCTTCTTCCAGGGGCTGCGTTACGTGGTACTGGACGAACTCCACGTCTATCGGGGCGTCTTCGGCAGTCACGTAGCGAACGTGCTGCGACGACTGCGACGTGTGGCAGGATTCTACGGTGCCGGCCCTCAATGCCTGGCGGCCTCCGCCACGATATCGAACGCCCGCGAGTTGGCAGAGGCCCTGTGGGAGAGCCCGGTGACGGCGGTGGAGGAGGACGGGGCGCCTTATGGCATGCGTCACGTGGTCTTCTACAATCCCCCCTTGTTGAACCCCACGCTGGGTCTGCGGGCCAGCGCGACCGACGAGGCGTTATCCCTGACGACACGCCTGCTCCAAGCCGACGTGCAGACGATCGTCTTCGCACGCTCCCGGCTGTCGGTGGAACTCCTCCTGAGAGAGATGCGGGCGCGCGCCGAACACCTGGGGTACGACCCGGAGGTGGTCCGGGGTTATCGCGGTGGCTACCTTCCTCACGAGCGTCGCGCCATTGAGCTCGGGCTGCGGACGGGGCAGGTGCGTGTCGTGATTGCGACGAATGCGTTGGAGCTCGGCATCGACATTGGCGACCTCGACGCTTCCATACTGGTGGGCTATCCGGGAACCATTGCCGGCACGCGCCAGCAGATGGGTCGTGCGGGTCGACGCGCCGGGGCCTCGCTCTCGGTGATGGTCGCGACACCGGCGCCCTTGGATCAGTATGTTGTCGCGCATCCGGAGTATTTCTTTGGCCGCTCGCCGGAGGAGGCTCGCGTGAATCCTAACACGTTGAGCTTGTTGGCCTCTCACGTCACGTGTGCGGCATTCGAGCTGCCGTTCCAACGCGACGAGCGCTTCGGCGGTGCGATGAACGTCGAGGGCCTCCTGGATGCGATGTCTGCAGAAGGCATGCTCCACCATAGTCGTGATCAGTTTACCTGGGTCGGGGAGACATACCCGGCGCAGATGGTCTCACTGCGGAGTGCAACGCCCGACAACATTGTGGTCCGCGTCACGGACGAGGGCGTAATCGGCATCGTCGATCGCCCCAGCGCGCCGCGCCTGGTCCACGAGGGCGCCGTGTACTTCCATGGTGCTGCGCCTTACCTTATCGAGTCCCTGGACTGGGAGCAGGGCGTGGCCTACGGCCGTGCTGTTGACCTCGACTACTATACCGTCGCCTCGGCCACGACCAAAGTGGAGCGACGCTTGCTGCGCCGCCGGCTTCCGGCGGGCGATGCGTACGAGGAGGGTGTCGCCCGGACCGACGAGGAGGTGATGGTCTATACCCGCCCGACCGCCTATCGGCGTGTCCATCTCGGAACTCACGAAACGCTTGGTTGGGGGGAGATCCATCTGCCCGAGCAGCAGATGGAGACCGAGGCGTTCCGACTAACGCTCGATGCCGGCGTCGTGGAAGCCCTTGCCGATGAGGGGGTGATGATCGCGCCCCTGGACTATGGCCCGGAGTGGCCGGAGATACGGAGCCGCATGCTGACCCGGGACGGTCATCGCTGCCGTCTCTGTGGGCAGCCGGGTTTGCCGGACCGTCCCCTGGAGGTCCATCATCTGACGCCTCTACGGACGTTTATGTCGCAGTATGCGCGAGCGATGGCGTTGCGTTTGGCCCACGCCCCGGAGAATCTGATTACGCTTTGTCCCGTCTGCCATCGGATGGTTGAGCGCGCCCGTGGCGCCAGAACTGCATTGAGTGGGATGGCGCATCTTCTGCGCCATCTGGCCCCGGTCTTCCTGATGTGCGATCCCGGCGACCTGGGCACGTCAGTCGAGGCGCGGGACGCTGAAAGCGGCCAACCGGCGATCATCGTCTACGATGCCGTGCCGGGCGGCGTCGGGCTTGCGCCGCGGCTGGTGGATCTTTGGCCGCGGTTAGCCCTGGTGGCACTGGAGAGAGCCGAGGGCTGTCCGTGTGCGGATGGCTGTCCTTCGTGTGTAGGGCCGACCGGGGAGAGTGAGCCCGGTGCCAAGCGTGCGGCGATCCGGCTGCTTCAGTACGTGACCGGCTAGCGGCGACCGGCGGGTGGCGTGGGCAGTCTGCTTGCTTGGTGTATAATGGCGACATCGTGTGCCATCGAGAGCGCTCGCGGACATCCAATGCCAATCCTGACCAAAGATACACTAGAGTTTATCAGTCGGAGCCCCGAACAGACTCTGCGCCTTGGCGCTCGCCTAGGACGACATCTCAACGGCAGTGATGTAGTGGCGCTGGAGGGGGACCTGGGAGCGGGCAAGACGGTCCTTGCTCAGGGCGTGGGGATGGGATGGGGATCCACAAGCCGTCTGGTAAGCCCAACCTATGTCTTGATACGCCGCCATCGTCGCCATCAGGATGCGCTTGTGCTCTATCACATCGATCTCTACCGGCTGAATTCTATGGCCGAGATCGACATGCTGGGGCTGGACGAGATCATCGGCAACCCGGACGCGGTATGTCTCGTAGAGTGGCCCGATCGTCATGCAAGCCTCTTCCCCGGCGAGCGGCTATGGATCCATCTTCGCATGCTCGATGAGTATCGTCGCTCCTTGGTCTTTCAGGCACAGGGAGAGCATCATCAAGCGATCTTGGAAGAGTTTCGACAGGAGATCTTAGGTCTGTGATGCTACTTGCCATTGACACTGCAACCCAGCGTGCGAGCATTGCGCTGCACGATGGGACAGCCCTGCGCGCGGAATGCACGTGGGAGTCAGCGAATCGTCATACCGTGACGCTTCTCCCACACGTTGTCCAGCTCCTGGCATCCTCCGGTATCACATCGGCGGACATTACGGCGGTGGGTGTCTGCATCGGGCCGGGGTCTTTCACCGGCGTGCGAATTGGTGTGGCCGTCGCAAAGGGGCTGTCATCGGCGCGGAAGTTGCCGCTGGTGGGGGTTACGACGCTGGATATCCTGGCGCTCGCGCAGCCCGGTGACGAGCGACCGCTCTACCCGACGTTTGCCGCAGGCCGAAAGCGTGTCGGCTATGCACGTTACCGGTGGCAGGACCAGTCTTGGCGTCCCGAGACCGGGGTGCAGGTGGGCACGTGGCAGCAATTCGCCGGCCGGCTGGAACTCCCGTGCGTCGTGGTTGGCGAGATCGGGGCCACAGGCCGCGAGGCGCTGCGTCCGCTGTATGGTCAGGTTGAGATACCTCCGCCGGCGCTTCATCTGCGCCGGGCGGGCTACCTGGCGGATATCGCCTGGCGGCGGCTACGAGCGAATCAGGTCGATGCCCCCTCGGCGCTTCTGCCACTCTATGCTCGATGAGCGAAGTGGAAGAGACTTGCCGGCCCCGGGTGGAGGGACTCCGCATTCGGTCTATGGAGGGACGAGACATCCCTTCGGTCGTTTCCCTGGATCGACAGGTCTTCCGAGATCCTTGGCCTGAGTCCGCTTACGTCCAGGAGATCTACTTCAACCCCTCGGCTCACTACTTTGTCCTGGAGCATGCCGATCCGCTACCGGCCGGGACGTGGACCACGCATCGCCGAAGGCGGGCCGCACGATTAGTGGGTTTTGTGGGCATGAGGGTCGAGGTGACTCGGGGTCACATTAGCACGCTTGCGGTGCATCCCGCGTGGCGAGGCCAAGGACTGGGGGAACTGCTCCTGTTAGTCGCAGTGGATCAGGCCATCCGTGACGGTGCTCATAGTGTCGGGCTGGAAGTCCGTATCTCCAACGAAGTAGCGCAAAACCTCTACACGAAGTGGAGCTTTCTGCAGCACTCCCGTCTACGGCGGTATTACGCCGACGGCGAGGATGCGTATCTGATGCAGGTCGAAGTCGCAGGCGACGCTGCTTACAAGAGCCGCGTGCAGGAGCAGCTCTCATTGTTGTTGGGCGAGCTGGGGATTCAAAGGACAGATCGCGATGGTCGAGGTGGGAAGGAGTAGGTAGGATGGATCGAGAGAAAGAGTTGCAGGCACTTCATTCGCAGGTGCGTTCCTGCACGGAGTGCCCGCTGCATATCGGTCGGACACATGCTGTGCCCGGTGATGGGCCAGTGGATGCGCTGATCATGTTCATCGGCGAGGCCCCGGGCTTTCACGAAGACCAGCAGGGGATACCGTTCGTGGGTGCTGCCGGCCGATTCCTTAACGATCTGCTGGAGAAGTCCGGGATCGATCGGAAGCGGGTATTCATCACCAACGTCATCAAGTGCCGGCCTCCGGGCAATCGCGATCCTCAGGTCGAGGAAGTCGAGGCCTGCAAACACTATCTGGATCGGCAGATTGAGATCATCAGCCCGAAGGTTATCGTGACGCTGGGGCGGTATTCGATGGCGCGCGCATTCCCCGATGAGAAGATCTCCCAAGTGCACGGGCAGGCCCGTATCGTGACCGGGCCGGGGAGCGCAACGAGCCAGGTCTACTTTCCGATGTATCACCCGGCAGCCGCACTCCACCAGCCCAGCCTGCGCAGCGTCGTAGAGGGAGATTTCTCCCTGTTGCGAGATCTGCTCGATGGGAAGCTCGAGCCGGAGACGTACACACCGCCTCCGGATGTCGAGCAACTCTCCCTCTTCTGACTTCGTTTTCCGTTTGGGGTCTAGTCCCGGCGATACTGCTGCCGGATATTGGGGACGAGATACTCAGAGAAGGCTCTGTCCGCGTCATAGTCAGGCCGCCAGCCCCAATCACGCCGCGCCGCGCTGTCATCCAGATCAGCGGGCCAGCTATCGACGATCCGCTGCCGTTTGAAGTCGGGCTCGTATGTGATCTCCGCGTCAGGCATCGTGCTCAAGACCCGCTCGCGGAACTCCCCGGCTGAGAGGCTGAAACTGGTGACGTTGTAGACCGGACGGCTCAACGCCTCCTGGGGCGCTTTTGCGAGATCGACCAGCGCCTTGACAGCGTCGGGCATTGCCATAAATGGAATGCGCACGTCCTCACGCACGAAACAAGCATAGGGTTTGTGCTGCGCCGCAGCGTGCAGCATCTCGGGGCCGTAGTCACTCGTGCCGCCGCTGGGCATAGTAAAAGCGCTGATGAGTCCGGGAAATCGAACGCACCGGAAGTCGAGACTCGTAGGGCGGTCTGCCGCCAGTTGACGATAGTAACGGCTGAAGTAGATGCCCAGCATCTCGCAGTAGAGCTTGTTGCACCCGTACATTGTGGTCGGGTAGTTCCATTCCCACTCGCGCACGCGGGCATAGGTCTGCTTTGTCTGGAGATCGGGCAAGCCGAAAACGGCAATCGAACTCGGAAAGAGGAACCGCACAGGCTCTCCCCGCCATTCCGACTGCTGCGCCGCAAGGTGTAGCAGCCCCAACGTGCCTCCCACGTTGACGCGGTGGGCTGCATCCGGTGAGAATTCGGCCCGTGTGGACAACAGTGCCGCCAGGTGGTAGATCTCCTCGATCTCGTATTCACTGACGAGCCGATCCAGCAAGCCGGTGTCAAGGATACTGCCCTGGACGTGGTGGACCTTTGCCGCCAGATCAGACGGCAACGGATTCAGATCAACGGACAGGATCCGCCGCTGGTTGCCCTGGATGCCGCTCCTGCCATTCCGGCGCTCCTCATCGGCATACTCGTCGGATAGGCGTTGGATCAGCGCCTGTCCCACCTCACCGGCTGCGCCGGTGATCATCGTTACTCTTGCACGCATGCAGCCTCCTATGGTTGGAATTGTCTCATCATCTTAATGGTGTCGTGCGCGGGGTCCAGTGTCGATACACCCGTGCTTGATTTCCATACCTCACGTGTTATACTGACACCGTCAAGTTGACAAGCAAATAGCGTAACGGTTGAGGTGCGTCTGACCGGGTGCCGCAGGAAGCGCGGCCCAGGCAGATGCTTGAAGTGAGGAAGTCCGGTGAGAATCCGGCGCTGTCCCGCAACGGTGATCTCTTTACGATAGAGAAGCCCGATACTCCGCCTCTCCCTGTGCTGGCTGCCCTTCGCGGAAAGGAGGTGGCACACGACAGAGGTTTTTGTCGGTGGACCTTCCCTCTTTCTGGGGGGAAGGTTTTTTGTTGTTTTGGCGTTAGCCGGGTTGTATCTCAGTTCGGAGGACTTCACATATGAAAAAGCTTGCCACTCTGTCAATCCTGGCGCTGATCGCGATGTCCCTGACGTTCCCCGTGATGGCAGCGGATAATGTATCCCCTGGAGCTGCCCTGTATGCGCAGAACGAGGCCGCGCTGGCCTGGCTGCGGCAGGCCCAGGAGCCCGATGGGGGCTTTTCGTCGGGCTTTGCCCAGGGATCGGATTTCGGCACCACCGCCGAGATCGTGCTTGCTGCGGTTGCGGGCGGTGAGGATGTCGGGAAATGGGTGACCGACACGGGCCAAACCCCGCTGGACTATATGGCTTCCCAGATTGCCGCGGGACAGGTCACCGACGTGGGGAACCTCAGCAAGGTGTTGTTGGTCGCCGTCGCGACGGGTCAAGATCCGCGTACCTTCGGCGGACAGGATCTGGTCGCGCTCGTCTTGGCATCGCAGGATGCCGGTACGGGGTGGTTTGGCGATACCCTCTTCAAGCATGCTTACGCGGTGCTCGCTCTGCACGGCGCCGGGACGACCGTGCCGCAGAATGCGATCACGGCCATGACGTCACAGTTTACGGATGACGGCGCGTGGGCACTCTTCGGCGGTACAGCGCCCGGCACGGCCGATACCAACACGACCGCGCTTGTCATGCAAGCGCTCGTCGCGGTGGGACAGGCTGATGCCGCGGCAGGTGCTCTGCCTTACCTTCACCGAATGCAGAACGGCGATGGCGGGTTCCCATACCAGAATCCATCTCCTTATGGCACGGATAGTGATGCTGACTCGACGGCGGTCGTGCTCCAGGCTCTTCTGGCCCTGACATGAGCCGCTGGGGAACTGGGTGTCCGGCGGAACCGATCCCCTGGGTGCGTTGTTGGCCCTCTGGGACCAGAACAGCGGGGGCTATCTCTGGCAGGCTTCCGTGCCTTTTCCCAACATCTTGGCGACTGCGCAGGCTGTCGAGGCCATCGAAGGAATGTCTTTGGCCAGTCTTCCGGTTGTAGGAGCATCGGGTCCCATTCAGGTCACCGTCTCTCAAGCGGCTTCGAGTGTCTCTCCCCTGCTGCCCTCTTCCGGAGCGTACGTGGGCCTCGGCACCGGGGTACTGATGGTCGCGATCTTCGTGATGGTAGGCGTAAGCGCGCTGCTCCGTCGCAAATGAAGGAAGCGTTCGGGAGAGCGATGGGCCGGCAACGTGTGGGCATGGTGAGGGAAGTATGGACTCAGCACCTATGGAGAGGGGCACGGTTAGCCCTGCCCCTTCTCCTGTTTGTCCTGCTGACGGGATCTCCGGTCTTGGCCCAGGGAGGGGAGAATCAGGCAGGGCTGGTCATCGTTCAGAGTGACGGTCGTGTCGTCACACGATGTGTGAGCTTCAGCGACCCCCAGATATCGGGGTTGGCATTACTCGAGCGCTCGGGCCTCGCTTTCTCATCGGATGCCGGGCCGGTGGGGGCGAGGGTCTGCTCCATCAACGGGGATGGCTGCCCTGCTTCCGACTGTTGGTGTCAGTGTAAGGGCGTGCCCTGTGCCTATTGGAATTACTACGCCCGCAATCCGGACGGGTCCTGGGCCTATGCCGGTATTGGCGCGGCCATGAGGCAACTTGGCAATGGTGACGTCGACGGGTGGGTGTGGGGAGATGGTTCTATCCTGCCCCCGGTGATGAGCTTTGAGGCGATCTGCAGTGCAGCCCCGGCATCGACGATACCGCCTGCTGCATCTGCAACCGCCACGATTACGCCTGAAGCCGTGGCCTCAACGCCTACGCGACTTCCTACGGCGACGCAATCTTCTGCGACCGCGACGGCCGTGCCGCAGGTGGCAGAGGCGACTGCCCGGCCATCGCCAACCCCGATGGCGACCGACACGCCCACAGCCACGGCACTCCCTCTGGTCGCGGCGACCGAACAGCCAACGTCCACTTCGATCCCACCGACCCCAACAGCCTCGGTTACGCCGACTCCGGCGGGATCATCACCCTCGGAGGGCAATCGACCCCCAGCTTACGTAGCATTTGCGGTGATTCTGGCCTTGATCGGCGGGGCGTTTCTTCTCCAGCGCCGATTGAGGCATGAGGGCCGTCAGGAGCGGTAGCACATGCTCGATCTGCGGCGACTGCTGCGGTGGTTGATCTACGGCCTTGCCTCCCTCATCGGGATTGCCGCGTTTCTATATCCCTTTTTCCCCCAGGCGCAGGGACTCGACAACGCGGGGGGCCTCGCACACACGGCCGACTCGCCCCTTTTCCTGGCGCTTCTCGGAGGCATGGCGTTGGTGGCCCTCACGTTGGAGGCGCAAGGCGATGCGACCACCGCCGGGGGCTCCGGGAGTGATGCCAAGCGGATCGCGCTGCTGGGCGTGTTGGTCGGACTGAACGCCGTCCTCAGCTTTGTCGAGACGGCGGTGCCCGGCCCGGGTGGATTCAGTCCAATCTTCTTTCTGATCATCCTCGGTGGGTACGTTTATGGCGCCCGCTTCGGATACCTCCTTGGCGCGCTCACGCTCTTTGTCTCCGCTTTGGTCACGGGTGGGGTCGGGCCCTGGCTACCTTACCGGATGCTGGTAGCCGGGTGGATCGGCCTTGCGGCGCCGATGGTCCGGTATCTCAACCGAGCCTTCCATGCAGAGGGCACAAGGTGGGAGATCCTGTCTCTCGCGTTCTACGGCGGGGTCTGGAGTCTGGGCTTCGGGGCGTTGATGAACCTCTGGTTCTGGCCTTTCGCCACAGGACCCGTTGATCAGCATTGGCAGGTGGGCATCAGCGTAGTAGATGGCGTGAAGCGCTTCCTGGCGTTCTACCTCGCCACGTCGCTGCTCTGGGACCTGGCGCGCGCCGTGGGCACCGTGGGTATGCTCCTGCTGTTCGGTAGGCCCACACTGCGAACGCTCTCCCGCTTTGCTCACCGGTTCTCCTTCGCAGTCATGGAGAGTACCTCGGGAGATGCTGTGTGCACCGGGGAGTCGCGCCCGGATGTCGAGTCCGCGTGTGAACCGCAAGAGGTCCTCGCCTGATGCATCCGGTCGCGTGGTTTGTGTGGTTGGCGGCCTCGGCGGTGGCATCGCTGCTAACCCGTAATCCCCTCGATCTCGTGGTGGTCTTTGTCATCGCTTACGTCGTCGCGGAGGGAGCTCGATCTCCGGACCTGCAGAGCGTGGGATTCCTGCCGATCTCGCCTGTACGTTTTGCGGTCTTTGCCGTAGCCGCCGGGGCGCTGCTCAATGGGCTCACCAGTCACTTCGGCGAGACCGTGTTACTACGTCTGCCGGGAGCCATTCCGTTGCTTGGGGGGGCGATTACGGTCGAGGCATTGGCCTATGGCGCGGTCAATGGCCTGGTGCTCGCAACCCTCTACGCCACTTTTGCGGTGCTGAGCGTCGCGGTCCCTGTGCGCGATCTCATCAGTTATCTTCCTCGCGCGTTCTACCCTGCTGCCGTAGTCTCCGCCATCGCGGTGACCTTTGTGCCCAACACGTTGCGGCAGTTCCAACAGGTTCGCGAGGCGCAGGCGGTTCGTGGACACCGGATGCGCGGATTACGCGACTGGCTGCCTCTCTTTATGCCGGTCCTGATCGGTGGTCTTGAGCGGGCCCTGCAGTTGGCCGAGGCCATGACAGCCCGAGGCTTTGCCACATCCGCCCCGGCGGTGGGATCGTCGGTATCCTCGCCCGCACCATCCGCAGACGCCGGTAATGATGCGCTGTTGCCCACAAGCTCCCGGTCTCGGCCCGCGTTGGTAGCCTTTCGGAATCACGAGGCCCAGATTGCGTTGGCCGTCGGCCTTAGCTGCGTGCTCGCCGCGAGCGTTCTCCGGCTCGTGCCGGGCGGCACTTTGTGGTCATCCCTGATGCTCGTGGCGGGTATCGGCGTGGTGATTCTGGCCATCCGGCGAGCAGGACGCGGGGTGCCTTATACACGTTATCGTCAGCCGCCCTGGACGTGGCGCGACAGCCTGGTAGTGGCAGGCGCCCTATTGGCAGCAAGCTCCTTGCTGCTATGGCCGAATGCCCGCGAATACACACCCTATCCTCTGCTCACCTGGCCCGCATTTGACATCCGCGTGGGGATAGCCCTCCTCGGGCTACTCGTCCCTGCTCTGCTCGTGGAACCACAAGCCAATGGCACCGCCGATCATCTCGTTTGAACGGGTCTCGTTCCGCTACCCTGAGGCCGGGACCCCGGCGCTCAGCGACGTGACGCTATCCCTCGGGGAGGGTGACGTCACGGTTGTTGCCGGCCCTTCAGGCGCGGGGAAGTCCACACTACTGCGCTGTCTGAACGGGCTCGTCCCACATTTCACAGGGGGAACCTTCTCAGGACATCTCTCCGTGGCCGGTCGGAATCCGGTAACGGACGGGCCGCAGATCATGTGCCGTCACGTCGGATTTGTCTTCCAGGACCCTGAGGCGCAGTTCGTGATGGACAGGGTCGAGGACGAGGTCGCCTTTGCACTCGAGAACGCCGCGATGTCTAGACAGGAGATGCGGGAGCGGGTCTCCGATGCTCTCAACCTGCTGGGGCTACTTCCTCTGCGCGATCGCCCTCTGGCGACGCTCTCCGGAGGGGAGAAACAGCGTGTGGCCATTGCTGCAGCATTGGCGCTGCAGCCGCAGATCCTCGTCCTCGATGAGCCTACCTCGCAACTCGACCCCCAATCGGCGGAGGACGTGCTGCAGGCCCTGGCACGGCTAAACGCCGGTAGAGGGCTGACCATCGTGTTGGCAGAGCATCGGCTGGAGCGGGTGCTGGCGTTCACCGACCGGCTGATCTACGTACCGGGGGGCGCGGAAGCCGTGATTTCGGGAACGCCGGCGGCCGTGCTCAACCGGATCGACCTGGTGCCGCCGGTTGCTGCGCTGGGCAAGGCCCTGGGTTGGTCTCCGTTGCCGGTGACGGTTGAGGCCGGTCGACGGTTCAGTCGCGGGATAGGCGTGCCTACGAAGCCGGCGGTGATGGCGAGCGGTGGATCGGGGGAACTAGGGGGCCGGGAGACGGCAGAACCCGGTGCTGCGCAGGCATATGTGGAAGCCGAGTCGCTGCAGGTGGGTTACAACGGGAAGCAAGTGTTGTTTGACGTCGATCTGTCCCTGCGTCCCGGCGTTGTCACCGTGCTGATGGGACGGAACGGCAGTGGAAAGAGCACACTGCTCAAGAGCCTGATCGGTCTCGTGCGCCCATCGTCGGGTCGGGTCTGGGTTTCCGGGCGTGAGACCTCCGGCATGCCGGTGGCCGACGTGTGTCGGGACGTCGCCTATCTTCCCCAGGACCCCAACGCCCTGCTTTTTGCGGATACCGTACTTGAAGAACTCCACGTGACTTTGCGCAACCACGGTCTCACCGCATCCGACCTGGCCCTGGCCCCAGATCGTCTGTTGGCCAAGCTCGGCCTCGGGGACAAGGCGGCAGCCTATCCGCGAGATCTCAGCGTGGGAGAACGCCAGCGGGTGGCCCTCGCAGCCATCACCGTCACCCACCCGGGCGCGATCCTGCTCGACGAACCGACAAGAGGACTGGATTATGAGGCCAAGGCGCGTCTGGCCGATCTCATCCGCGACTGGCGCGCCGATCGTCTGGCCATCCTGCTGGTGACCCACGACGTGGAACTGGCGGCCCTTGTCGCCGATCGCGTGCTCTTGATGGCGGCGGGGCGAATCGTGGCCCGGGGAGCGCCTCAGGAGGTGCTGGGTGGGTCGGACCTATTTGCCCCCCAAGTCGCCGAGCTCTTCCCGGGCGCCGGCTGGTTGACGGTCGACGACGTGCTGCAGGGCCTGGGTGCGGAGGGGAAGGCCCGGGCCTAACAAGCTTCGCTTTCCCTCTCCTCGGCGCCTGCGCCCGCTGGCTCCTCCGCCCGATGCGCCGCTTCCTGTGCGGCTTGGTAGACCTCGCGAAGCGGCACGCCGTGTGAGGCAGCCAGCCTGCGGCAGTCCTCGTATTCCGGTGCGCTCTTGACTTTACCCTCACCGAGGTCGGCAACCTTGACGTGGACCGGCCCGTAGGGCGTGTCGACGTGGCGGATCGTGCGCGGTAGCGCGTGCCGCTCCACCGTCTGTTCCCGAACGCCCAGGGTGCTGGTTTCGGCAAAGAGGATGGCCGTCATTGCTTCCACGTCTCCGGGCTTGCACAGGACGCGCAGAAGCGTGGCGGGCCGGTTTTTCTTCATCTGAATGGGCGCGAGGAAGACGTCCAGTGCTCCCGCGGCAAAGAGAGCGTCCATCACGTACTCATAGGTCTCGGGGTTGAGGTCGTCAATGTTCGTCTCGAGGACCTTCAGCCGGTCGACGTCGAGACAGGAGTGGGTATGCGTGGGCTCTGCGTGCGTATGTTCGGCGAGGGGGTGCGGATGTCTGTGTGACATCTCGTCATCGTGGTGATGGCCGTGAGGCGATGCATGATCATGGGTGTGATCGTGAGGATGCTCGTGGTCGGCCTCGCGTTGGTGACTGTGACCCGGCTCGTCTGCGTGGGTGTGCGGGCGTTCGTGATGATGTTCGCCGGCGTGGGTGTGCGGATGCTCGTGGCTGTGGGCATGTCCCTGATCGTGAGGCGCCGCAGGCTTGTCGTCAGACGTGCCGATCAGGAGGCGCAGGATGTTTGGGATGACCATGTCACGGTTGCCCGCGCCATATGCCACAACTTCCAACGTCATCGGCGGGACGGGACCATATGCGTCTCCAAGCGACGACAGCAGGGCAGCTCCTGTGGGGGTGACGGTCTCCACCTCAAGGGGACTGCCGACGATGGGGACGCCCTTGAGCAACGCGACCGTCGCCGGTGCCGGGAGGGGAATGCGCCCATGGGCGCCCTGGATAAAGCCCCGTCCGAGCGGCACGGGTGAGACGACGACGCGCTCTATGCCCAACGCTTCCAGCCCGACCAACGCGCCGACGACGTCCACGATCGTATCAACCCCGCCGAGTTCATGAAGGTGAACCTCGTCCAGGGAGGTCCCGTGGATGCCGGCCTCCGCGGTCCCAATCTTGCGGAAGATCTCGATCGCCTTCTCCTTGATCTCAGCCGAGAGGTCGCTTTGCTCGACGACAGCGATGATGTCCTTGATGTGGCGCTCAGGCACGTCATCCGCAACGATGACGTCGACTTTTGTCGCCGTGAACGCGTTCTTGGTGACGCGGCGCTCGCGTAGCTCGAAATCGCGGAGGTGTAGAGCGCCGAGGCGTGCCTGCAGTTCCGTCAATGATAGACCGGCATCCACCAGTGCACCAAGGATCATATCGCCACTGGCACCGGCGATGCAGTCGAAGTAGGCAATTCTCATGGGTCAGTGTCTCCTATGCAAAAAGCGGATGAGCGAGCCAGTGAATCAGCGAGCGAACGAATGTGACGCCTACCCCTCGATCTGGCGCAGCATCAGGTGGGCGACGACGGCGGCCCCATACCCGTTGTCGATGTTGACCACGGAGACGCCCGAGGCGCAGGAATTGAGCATCGTCAGTAGAGGAGCAACGCCGCCGAAGTTTGCGCCGTACCCGACGCTCGTGGGCACGCCGATCACGGGAGCCGAGACCAGTCCGGCAACCACGCTGGTGAGGGCGCCCTCCATGCCTGCGATGGCTATGACGACTGCGGCATCCATCAAGCGGTCGAGCTCACCCAGGAGGCGATGCAGCCCCGCGACGCCGACGTCGTAGGCGTGCTCCACGCGATGTCCGAGGAACATCAGGACCTGGGTGGCCTCTTCCGCGACGGGGAGGTCCGACGTGCCGCCGCAGATCACCATCGCATACGGGGCATCCGCCGCGGGTGCGGGCAATTCCGTCCGCGTCAGGGTCACGAGCCGCGAGATCGGATCATATTGCACGTCGGGCAACTGGCTCTGGATGACCTGAGCCATCTCCGGCGAGACTCGCGTCCCCAGCACGCGGTCGTGGTGGGCCCACAGCCGGTCCAGGATCGCGACGGCCTGTGCGGGCGTCTTGCTCTCACAGAAGACAACCTCGGGCATGCCGTTCCGCAACGCCCGGTGGATGTCCAATCGAGCGTAGTTCCCCACGTCGTCATAGGGCAGCGTGCGAAGCCGTGACAACGCCGCGTCGACATCCAGGCCCCCCTGTTGGACGTCAAGCAGAAGCTCGCGTAGTTTCTCGGTATCCATCGGATCAGATGACCTCGTTCATACTGCCGGAGCGGAACCCCTTGAGATCCAGGGTGACGTAGGCATAGCCCAACGCCTTCAGGGCATCCACAATCTGTTCGCGGTTGGCCAGAATCGTGTCAAACGCTTCGACCGGCACTTCGATGCGCGCGACGTTCCCGTGATGGCGGACCCGGAGCTGGTGCAGGCCAAGGCCTCTCAGTACCAACTCCGCCTCTCCGATCCTCGCCAGATCGGCCCGCGTGATGGGGGTGCCATAGGGGATACGCGAGGCCAAGCAGGCCGAGGAGGGTTTGTCCCAGTTGGGGAGGCCCATCTCGCGAGCCAGCGTGCGGATCTCGGCCTTGGTGAAGCCGGCCTCCTGCAATGGGCTTCGCATGCCGCACTCGCGCGCCGCACGTTGTCCGGGCCGGTAATCACCGGTGTCATCCGCGTTGGTGCCGTCGACCACGACCTGATAGCCGTGTTCCCGGGCGAAGGCCTTGAGTCGTTCGCAGATGGCGCCCTTGCAGAAGTAGCATCGATCCGGCGTGTTGGCCAGGAACTCGGGATCTTCGAGCTCTCCCTTTTCGACGATGGCTACCTGAGCATCGATCTCACAGGCGACCTCTTCGGCTTCGCTTAGCTCATAGTCCGGCATCAGCGGCGATACGGCTATCACCCCTTGGGCTCGACTTCCCAGGACATCCCGGGCGACTTTGAGCAGGAAGGAGCTGTCCACGCCGCCTGAGTAGGCGACCAGTACGCTCTCCATGTCTGTCAGGAGAGACTTCAATGTCGTCAGCTTGTCCCACGTTATATCTGTCACACTTGCTCCCATCAGGAAAATAAAAGGGCAACCCTGGGGCTGCCCCTTGCGATCTCAGACCAATGATCTTTCGATGTTTGGGCCAAGCACGAGGCCTTTGAGGGGCTCTCAGCCGGCCTCGGCTGTCCCCTGGGTTTCTGCAGCCCGGCAGGTCGCGCAGAGACCCGGCAGGGTCAGCGATCCCAGGTGTGCCGCGAAGCCGTAGGCTTCCTGCAAATGAGCCAACAACGGCGCCAGCTCTTCAGGGTCCAGAGGCACGATCTTCCCGCATTTCGTACAGCGGAGATGGTGATGCAGGCCGTGGATTCCCAGGAGCTCATACCGGCGCTGATCGTCCCCGGTGCTCAGGACTGCCACCAACTCCAATTCCTCCAGCAGGTCCAGGGTGCGATAGACAGTCGAGACATCCGTGCTCGCAGAGCGTGCGCGAACGTGCTCGTAGATCTCCTCAGCCGTGACCAGTCCCTCCATCTCGTGGAGGACGGAGAGCACCATTTCGCGCTGCGGGGTGAGCCGGAAGCCGCGATCGTGCAACTGCTGGATGAAATAGTCCTCACACGACATTGCTGCGGGCCTGCCTCTCTTCCCTCGACCTGAATGACAGACGCCAGTTTACCGGAGACTCGTCGCCTGACAAGCACGGTTGGAACTCAGGCGAGGCGCACGAATTCTGTGCGCCGGATGATCTCCTCCTGCAGGTCACGATCCAGTTCCGTGAAGTAGGCGCTGTAGCCGGCTACCCGCACGACGAGGTGCCGGTACTTCTCGGGCCGGCTTTGGGCCTCAAGCAGCGTCTCCCGAGAGACGACGTTGAACTGCACGTGCGGGATCTTGAGCCTGCAGAAGGCTTTCAGCAGTGCAACGAAGCTTCGAAGTGCCTCGTCACCCTTGAGGAGCGACGGAAGGAACTTCATATTGAGCAGCGTGCCGTTGGAGGCCAACGCAAGGTCCAGCTTGCTGACCGATCGCAGCACAGCGGTTGGCCCTTGACGATCACGTCCTGCCGAGGGAGAGAGCCCGCCATCCGCCAGCGGCTGCCCGGCACGGCGCCCGTCAGGCGTGGCCCCGACGTGGGCGCCCATCGGCACGTGCGCCGAGACTGTGTAGAAGCCCGGCTGATACCGTCCCCCTCGGATGTTGGCGTACTGCGCGACAAGGTCGCTGTACCGGTCCGCCCAATGGGCCGCGACCTCGTCGACGCGGTCGTCGTCGTTGCCGTACTTCGGTGCGCGGTTCAGGAGCCGCTGACGGAGGTCCTCCTTTTCGCGAGAAATCGGAGCGCAGGGCCAATAGCAGGTCGCCGGCCTTTATCCACCGCTCATCGTAGAGGGCCAATCTCAGGGCAGTCAGGCTATCGGCGACATTGGCGATCTGGACGCCCTGCACACCGGAGAAGTTGTAGTGCGCGCCGCCCGCGGTCACATCGACACCCTTGGCAACGCAGTCCTCGACCACCAGGGACAGGAACGGGGAGGGAAGCAACTGTGCGTGGGTCGCATCGACACTATCGCATCCCCGGACCATAAGCCGTACAAAGTACGCCAACTGCTGATCGTACGCTGCTTCCAGCTCAGCGTAGCTCCCCATCTGGTCCAGCCTCGGGGTTTCCAGCCCGACTACTTCGCCGGTATCGGGGTCCCTGCCGCCATAGAGGGTAAGCTCCAGGATCCGCGTCATGTTGAGCATCGCAGCATCGCTCCACCCCAGGGCCTTGCCGGGTGTCGAGAGCTCCACGCAGCCTACGACGGCGTAATCGACCGCATCCGCCGGCGAGATGCCCCGGTTGAGCTGACCGGGGATGATCACCTCGTCGTTGAAGACCTGCGGCATGCCACTGCCGAGGCTGATCACGTAGGCGGCGGTCGTGAGAAATGGCTGCGGGCTATCCTTGTGGATGCGGATAGATAGGTTGGGTTGCGGAAGTCCCAGATCGGCCTGTGCGCGTAGGCACATATAGCTCAGGAAATTCGTCGCATCCTTCCCGCGGCCCTGGGCGCAGATACCATCGGACACCTGTCCGCCGAGCACAATGTTGAAGCCGATGGGGAAGCCGGCGAAATAGCGGGCGCTGGCGCCACTCCGCAGCAGCACGACCTCGTTGAACTTGAGCCACATCAGCTCCAGCAGAGCCTGCGCCTCCGGGAAGGACAGGGACCCGGCTGGCAAGATCGCGCTCGAAGTAACGCAGCATGTATTGGTCGAAGCGCCCTGGGGAGAAACTGCTGGCGTTCGACTCAATCTGCAGGAGCACAAAGAGGAACCAGAGCGACTGAAGGGCCTCCCACGTATCGCGCGGGGGGTGTTCTGCTATCCAACCACAGACGCCGGCGATACGCAAGAGCTCCTGCCGGCGGATCGGGTTCTCTGTCGCCGCTGCGTTCGTCCGCGCTAACGCTGCATAGCGCTCGATGAGGTCGCGAGCTGCCTCGATCGCGATGAGCCCCGCACGGTAGAAGATCCGGTGCTGGTCGGTCTGCGCCTCGGGCCGGTTCGAGGCCGCGATGACGCGCTCCCGAAGCCCGCCGAGGCCCAAGTGCAGCCAGCTCTCGACGTCCGGCAGGATGTGACCCTGAGCATGGTCGGTCTGGTTGAGGCCGAAGGCCCTGCCGCGAACGGCTGCTCTCACGTCGGGGGGCAGGCGTGACGCTATGGCGTCCTCCAGCGTCTTGCCGCGCCAATACGGGAAGATCTCCTCCCGCAGCTCACGTATCTGCTCGGGCCTGATATTGAAGCGGTCTTGAGGCCGTGTCGGAAGGTCCTCGAGCTCGCGATCGACCCAGTCGACCGCGCCCTCGGGAGCAATCACGCCCATCCGCGGCAGGTACGAGCGATTACCGACGATCAATTCATCGGGCTGGATGGTGATGCTCATATGGCGGACTACGTCTCGAAGCATCATCGCCCGCCGAATCGGCATCGGCTGCCCGTCTGAACGTTGGTAGCTCTCGGTGGTATACCGCGCACGATCGAGATCGATCTCGCGCGGCGTCTCCAGCAGGCGTTGCCTGATGGCGACGGCGCGCGCCGTCGGGCGGGATTCCGCCCAGACCTCGCGTGGGTAGGCCGACGATGGGTCTTCCTCCAGTTGCTCGAATCCCGGCGCCGGCCTCATTGTGCGACCCATGCCTTGCGGGCAAGCCAGCCGCAGCCGAGGATCGGACCGTCCTCCCCAAGGATAGTCGAGACGATGCGGACGTGACAGCTCACCGATGCATAGGAACACCTGGGCACCATTTCGCGTGCCGGCTCGAGTAAGAGATCGCCCGCGTTGGCCACACTTCCGCCGACCACAAAGAGTGCTACGTCCAGGGTCATAGCCATCGTCCCTATCGCGATCCCAAGCGCCTTGCCCGCCCGGTTGAAGACCTCCAGTGCCAGCGCGTCTCCGTGAGTGGCCCTTGCCGCGACCATCTCGCCGGTGATGGGGAGATCGGGCATTCCCTGGCCCTTGTCCTCCAGAAGGCCCCGGTAGCAGTGGGCCAACCAGGGCCCCGAAAGATAGGTCTCCACGCAGCCGCGCGATCCGCACGAGCAGAGCTCTCCGTCGGGATTGAGCATCGTGTGGCCGATCTCCCCTGCGCCGTTGCGCCGACCGCGGTAGAGCTCTCCGTCGAGGATGATGGCCGCACCGACCCCGGTGCCCACGACGATGTAGACCATGTCCCTATCGTCCCCGTCACGCCCGGCGCCGTAGTGGAATTCCCCGAGCGCGGCGGCTTTGGCATCGTGTTCGAGGACGACCGGCAGACCGGTTGCCTGGGATAGCATCTCCCTTAGCGGGGTGTTGTGGAGGCCCTGGAGGTTGGGAGGATCGATGAGGAGGCCGGCGGCATGATCTACGGGTCCCGGACAACAGATCCCGACGGCGTCGATTGCTTGGCCATAGGGTAGTTGGCTCTGCAGCTCGCCGATGGCTTCGCCGATCCGCCGGACCAGCACGTGGGGCCCTAGCTCGGCGTGCGTCGCGATGCGATGGCGCGCGATGATTCGAAAGTCCGGGTCAATCAGCCCCAGTGCCGTCTTGGTCGCGCCGAGATCGATCCCGATCAGCCAGGGCTTTTCGTTCATTCCGGCACCCTCCGTTCATAGCTCCGCACGACGCTAGACATCCGCCGGCATTGGAGATCTATGAGGCGCCTTTTACCAGCGAACGGGCTTGCGCCGCTCGGCCTGCTGTTGCTTGATGGCCTTGGCTGCGCCGCGGAAACGCGCCGGATCGCTGATCTGCCGGCGCGCCGGCTTCTGGAGCTCGGGACGAATCAGGCGCCGCAACTTGTCGATGTCTATCTGTTTCACGGGCTGGGGGCGCAGCGCCAGTCCCAGCGCGTAGTTGGATGCCCCCAGCGCCCAATCCCACTCGCGTCGCAGCTCATCGGCGCGGACGTCATAGGCCCGTTTGTCCCAGGCCTTGGCCGACTTCTCGGCATCCTCATAGATTGTGAGGAGGGCGGTGCCCGCCACCGAGAGCAGGTCTCGGACCAGCTCCGGTTCCTTGTCGATCAACTCCGGGATATGTGCCGTCAGCAGTTCAGCGACGACGCGGAGTTGCTGATTGCGTTCTTTGATTGCCACGATTGAAATCCTCTGATGGTCTAGCGCTCAACGTAATATGCCACACCGATCGAGCCGGGTCCGGCGTGCACTCCCAATTCCACCGGGACGCGCGTGAGATAGCTCTCCACGCAGTTAATGCGACTTTTCAGTGCCTCCAACAACCCCTGACCCTCTTCCTCATCCTCAGCATAGTGTACGGTGAGATGTGTTGGGTTCTGATGCACTTCACCTACCGTTCGCTCGATCAGCGTCTCGATGCCCTTGTCTCGCCGGCGCGCTTGCCCCATCAAGCTGACCTTGTTGACGCTCACGCGCACCAGCGGCTGGATCCTGAGCAGCGTTCCTATCTTCCCTACGGCAGTGGATAGACGGCCTCCCTTCAGGGCATAGGTGACGCTCTCCAACAGCGCAAGCAGGCTCACATTGGGGATGACGGATCTGGCCTTCTCCACAACCTGGTGCAGTGTGCTTCCCTTCGCAGCCTCGCGGGCAGCCTCCAGCACCACAAAGCCCTCGGCCATAGCCGTGGTCTCGGTGTCCAGAACGACCACACGAACAGGGCTGTCCTGCGCACTAACCTCTGCAGCGCTGCATGTGCCACTTTGCCTTCCGGCCACGTGGATGGAGACGATGCCCCTTGCCCAGGTCGCCAGGCTCTGGTAGGTCTCGGTGAACCTGGTCACCGCGGGGACACCCGTATGGACCTCCATCTCGGGGCTTGCTCTCAATCGCGTGAAGAACTCCGGGGGTTCGAGGGTCTCGCCTGAGACGAACGACTCGTTGCCGAGATGCACCCAGTACGGGATCACGCTGATGTTGTAGCGCCGGATCAACTCTGTGGGAATGCCCGCAGCGGAATCGGTGACAACAGCGACGGTTGGCTGCAAAATCCCTCCAGGACTTGGCGTGGTTTGGCCAAAGGCCGAGCGATAGGCGTGTTGATATTTGCCCTGACTTCTGGTACGATATTGCTCACTATTTCGGTGCCGGCGCGTGCTCTCACTCAGTTGCGAGGGTGCGTCCGGCAGCCAAAGTTTACCTGTTTCGGCTTAGCTTACAAGCGATCCCGCGGCTGACCCCGCCTTGATCCGGACCGTTTGTGAGGTGCTTGCGACCAGGTGGGATGGTCGCGTGTGACGTCAGGCTTGACCCTGCGCTTGGTTTCAAAGGAGGGTGGTTATGGCCCGCACAGCCGTCTTCGCCGGGCTTGTCGTCGATGAGAATGACCGACCCGTCGCCGTTGGTCACGTTGGACAGGAAGCGACCTACATCGTGGATGATGCGGGATTCCTGCGCCACGTTCCTTCCGAGATTGTCGATCGTCGCGTCCTGGCGGCCCTTCAGGAAAGCGTCCTCACCAACCGCGAAGCGGTGGTTCAGGGTATGTTGGACTATCTTGGTAAAGATGACCTGTTCACGAAAGCCGCGGTTGAGAGCTCGATAGGGCAGATGGGTGAGCAGATGACGCAGCTGCTAAACGTGGGTCTGCCGGAAGAAGCTCGGCAGTGGCTGGGGCTGATGGGCTTTCGCGTGGTCATCGATGTCCACGGTGAGGTGGTGGAGCTCGAGATGCCCGGTGCTGTTGACGAGGATGAGGAGTAAGCCTCCGCTCGTGTTCACTCCGCTTGTGTGCAAATCTTGCGTCTGTTCGCGCCCCAGAAGCGAGATTCGTTGTTTTCTCTCCGTTTCGGCGATTCTTCATTCTCCGAACCCTTCCCTGCAGGAGGCGTGAATGGATTGGGGGGCGTGGTTGTCGGCGTTTGGGCTGATCTTCGTCGCCGAGCTGGGGGACAAGACGCAGCTCGCCGTGGTCTCGCAGACGTGCAAGTACCGCCGGCCCTGGCCGGTCTTTCTCGGGGGAAGCCTCGCGTTGGTGGCCGTGACGGCGCTTGGTGCGGTGGGTGGCCGGGTGTTGGGGGCCTTTATCCCCCAGGATGTGATCCGCGTCGTGGCTGCGGTGGCTTTTGTCGTCATGGGCATCCTCATCTGGCGGGAAGCGATGAAGGCCGGACGCGAGGAAGCCTGCGAGACGATCGATGCGGCGGAATGCAAGACCCAAGCGGGTCTCTGGGACTGGCATGCGTTCGGCGCGACGTTCAGCCTGCTCTTCCTGGCCGAGCTTGGCGACAAGACCCAATTGGCTGTGCTCGGATTGGCCAGCAAGCAGCCTACGCCGTGGATCGCCTTCACCGGCGGGTCCGTGGCCCTGACTGCGGTGACCGCCATTGGCGTTCTGGGTGGGGCCAAATTGTGTGAGTGGATTCCCGAGCGGCTGCTGCTGAGGATCTCCGCGGGAGCCTTCGTCTTCATGGGGGCATTGATGGGGTTCGGGATCCTGTGACCTACGGGGGTACTGTTGAGTTCGATCCGACCGGTGCCGAGCTGATCGCTAGAACTCATCGTCCGGATGAGTCCATCACCAACTGGTGATGGTGATGATAGGGTAGCCCACAAAGGAGTGAAGTGCGATGCAAATCGTGACGGATAGCGGAACGGATGTGGGTCTGTTGCCCGAGCGGGCGTCTGAGCTGGGAATACACGTTGTTCCTCTGGTCGTGACCCTGGACGGCAAGTCCTATCGCGAGCACGTGGATATCGAAACGGGCGCGTTCTACGATCTCCTGTCGGCGACGGACAGCCTCCCCACCACGTCCCAGCCGTCGGCGGGTGACTTTGCAGAGCTCTACAGGCAGCTTGCCGCTACCGATCCCGACATCCTCTCCATCCACATGTCTTCAGGTCTGAGCGGCACGTTGAACTCGGCTTTGGCCGGCGCGGCCCTGGTGCCCGAGGCGCACGTGACCCACATCGACACCAAGACTCTCTCCGCCGGGGCGGGCTGGCAGGTGATCGCCGCGGGCCTGGCTAACAAAGCCGGATGGCCGATCGAGCGGATCCTGGACCTGGTTGCCAAGGTGGGGGCTGCCACCGAGAGCCTCTTCACCCTCAACGAACTCAAGTATTTGATTCACGGGGGCCGGATCAGCCACATGAAAGGGCTGATCGCTTCCGTGCTTAACATCAAGCCCGTGATCGGCGTGGAAAAGGTGAACGGTACTTACGTGCAGCTTGGTCAGGCACGTGCGTTCAAGGGTGCGGTCGAGAAGATCGTAGGGCTGATCAAGCGCCAGCATCCGGAAGGCAGTGCCCTGCGGGTGCAGGTGCTCTACGCCCACAACCCGGAGGGGGCCGCGATGCTGCGTGAGCGCATCGACCAGTTCTTCGCCTGCACCTGGCTGCCGATGGGCCCGATGTCGCTGGTGCTGGGCGCCCACACCGGGCCGACCATGGTCGGCGTCGCCTACGCTCCGCTGTCGGCGTTCGCCGAGGTGCCGTAGGCGCGATACCTTGGCATCGGCGGCCTCATCCTGAGATACCGCTCCGGCCCGGCGAAAGCCAATGGCATCGCCCCGGGCGTTGCGCTATCAGCTTCCTTGGTGGCTGCAGTTGGCGATGGGGACGAAGGTGTCAATCTCCAGGGGCCTGCCCGGGTGCAAGATCTGGCAAGCCACGCAAACGCTGCTCCGCCCCTTCCTGAGTAGGCGTTTGCTTTTCCACCGCTTGCGACCGAGCAGTCTCCTCCATCTTCTGCGAGGCGGATCGATTTAGGAAAGTGAGGAGAATCGGCGCGGTTTTCTCGGGCATTTCCGTCTGAGGATAGTGTCCGGCCCCTTCGATGACTTCCAGTCTGCCATGGGTCCGTTTCGCAAGGATCTTGCCTTCAGCGATAGGATCGGGGAAATCCGAATCTTTGCCGCCCATGATCACCAGCGTGGGCGCCTTTATGCGATCCAGCCGCTCGTCCGAGGGTTGGCGCGAGGAGAATGTCAGTCCGGAGGCTGCATCCATACGGCCCGGCTGTTTCATGTTCTCCCTGAGCGAGCGGATGTAGTCCTGAAAGTCGTCAGGCTTGTGCGTCGGGTACAGGCGGCCGTAATAGGCAGTCCACATGGCTACACGCCAGGGATTGTGCAGCACGAGCCAGAATAGGGCATTCATGACCGGGTTGATCTTCTCCGCCCGCGCAAACGGATTGATGAGCACCACCGAAAGTGTGGACGCCGGCGCTTCTGCTGCGGCCCATACCACCGCAGCGCCGCCGAAGGAGGTGCCCATCAGATGTACAGGTCCGGCACCGAGGTGGTCGATCAATGCCAGGATGTCACCCCCAACAGAGGGCACATCGTAGGTCTTCCACGGAACGCTGGATTCGCCATGCCCGCGCAGGTCGGCCGTGACGGCGCGATACCCTGCGTCTCTCAGCTTTGGGGCGAGGTAGCGATACTCGCTGCGGAGAGCACCCAATCCGGGCAGCATAAGCACAGGTTGGCCGTCGCCGCCGTAATCCGTGTAAGCAAGTGTTCCTTCCATATGATCGAGATATTGTGTCTGCATCGTGCGTTTCCTTTCTTCTACCTTGGGTGAGCCGGTGAAACAGCCTGCGACTTGAGCAGCGATCCACCTGACGCGTACACCAAGGCGTGATAGACGATTGAGAGCGCGCCGAGGGTCCAGCCAAGAACATGCTGTCCGGATGTGTACAGGGCAACGGCGGCTAGCCCGGAGATGATCAGTTCTTCGATCAGGCGGAGGGGTTCAGATAACTTACCTGACCTGTGGAAATCGACGGTGCCCCAGACTCCAAAGCCGACCAGGGGAGCGCCCACGCCAAACAGGACCTTGGTGCCGAGGGCTTGGCCAGTGTGGAATCCCCAGTAGGCGAAGGCGGCAACGATGCCTGTCTCCATAAGGCTTCTTAGAGCCAGGTTGATCCACTTCAGTCTCGATGCCACTGGAGTACCAGCCTTCCACTCGATGCTCAGACGGTATTATTATCTATTTTATAGACAATAATACCTCTTAATCCTGATCCGGCAACCCTAAACGGTGTGACGCGGCCTTGGTTCCTCTCAACTACTAGCGGTCGCAAAGGGGACCCTGCCTACGACACAAAAGGGGGGGCGCCACGTCGTCACGTGGCGCCCCCCCCTTTTTCTTCAGGCTCCTCGGGCTGGACTCGAACCAGCAACCAACCGGTTAACAGCCGGTCGCTCTGCCAATTGAGCTACCGAGGATTACCTGCTACGCGTCGCATTATACCCGCAACCCAAAAAAGCGTCAAGCAACGTGGCAAGCGATTGGACAAGAAACAGGGATTGGGCCGGATGTTTCCGGCCTAATCCCCGATCGCCAGCCGCTCATCCCTTGATGGTGCTACGCCGCCGAAACGGTGATCTTCTTGGTCGTGGGCCTCACCTTGGGTAGGTGGAGCCGGAGCACGCCGTCTTTGATCGAAGCTTCAATGGCGCTCTGGTCGATCTGGTTGGAGAGGGTGAAGCTGCGCACGTAATCGCCTGTGCGGTATTCGGCATAGGCCAATGCATAGCCCTCAGGCGGCGTGGGGTCGACCAAGCCGTTGATCGTCAGCACGTTCTGCTCCAGCGAGATATCCAGCGACTCGGCGTCCACCCCCGGCATATCGGCCATGACCGCAATTGCATCTTCGGTCTCGTAGATATCCACGCGGGGCACAAAGGCCCGCTGCGCACGGGTTCGCTCAACTCCGCTTTCTACCACTTCTTGCTTCTCAGCTTCCTGGACCTGAATTTCCTGTGAGTCTGCCATGGTGTTACCTCCTCTATGCGCTGTGCACGCTCAATCGTTTCTGTTGTGTCAGGCGGACCTGACCTCGATCTTCCTTGGCTTGTCAGCTTCGGCACGCGGCAAGAAAATCCAAAGTACGCCCCGCTTATAGGTAGCCTCAACCTTGCCGGCCTCGACGGTGAAGGGCAACTGGAAGGCCCGCTGGAACCGGCCCGATCCCCGCTCGCGTCGATGGAAGGTCACGTCCTCATTCACGTCCTCCGGCGGGCGGTTGCCCCGGAGTGACAGCGTGTCGCCCTGAACGGAGATCTCGAGATCGTCGGCGTCCATTCCCGGAAGTTCCGCGGTGACGACCGCACCCTCATCGTTGGTCCAGACATTCATCGCCGGATAGGTGGCCGCAGCGTTCAAGCGGGGGCTGCCGTCCACCTGCTCGAACAGCCGGTTCATCTCGCGGCGCAGCCGCTCCATCTCACGATAGCTCGACCTGAAATCGAATGGATTGCTCAACATGCTATGGCCTCCTTTGCAATGCTCTATAGTACTGGCTCTCCACGAGCCATATCCTGCCTCTGACTTAACTTACACCTCAAGTCTAGCGCATGGAGATTAGAGCCGGATAGGCGGCACATAAGAAACACGTAAGTTCGGCGTTAGAAGCAGATAGAGCGACTTTCATTGTCTCGTTAACGGAGCTCTAATCCCGTTCTAATCATCGTCGCGTATCATGAGGTATACGTTGGATAGATTGATCAGGAGGACGACGCATGGCTGAAGAGCAGAAAACGGAATCGATGGAGTTCAAGGCCGAGGTCCAGCAGTTGTTGCGGATCCTGTCTCATTCTCTCTACAAGGAGCGGGATATCTTCTTGCGCGAGCTGATCTCGAATGCGTCGGATGCATTGCATCGCGTCCAGTTCGTCATGTTGACGAACCACGACGTGCTGGATCCTGAGGTCGAGCTTGCCATCCACATTGACAGCGACGACGAGGCCAACACCCTGACGATATCGGATACCGGTATCGGGATGACGCGCGACGAGTTGGTTGAGAACCTGGGCACGATCGCACATTCCGGCGCGATGGCGTTTCTCAAGACACTTGAGGAGGGCCAGAAGCTCGACGACGTTATCGGTCAGTTCGGTGTGGGTTTCTACGCGGTCTTTATGGTCGCCGACGAGGTACGTGTGACCTCGCGGTCCTACTTGCCGGACGCGGAGGCGTGGATCTGGACCTCGACAGGCGACAGCACTTATCGTCTCAGCCCGGCGGAGAAGGCGGAACGCGGCACTACCATCGAGATCACGCTCAAGGAGGATGCCAAGGAGTATACGTCGTCGTGGCGGCTGGAGCAGATCGTCAAGACACACTCTAACTACGTCTCCTTCCCCATCTACGTGCGGGAGACCGTGGCCAACCAGCAGACGGCGATCTGGCGTCTACCGGCGAGCCAGGTCGACGAGGCGGCGTACAACGACTTCTACCGACAGTTGTCCATGGGCGTTGGGGACCCGCTGCTCCACGTCCACATCGTGTCCGATTCCCCGGTTGAGATACGGAGCATCCTCTATGTCCCGCACGACCGTGACCACGGCATCCTGCGCACCCGGGTCGACTACGGGCTGAAGCTCTATTCGCGCAAGATCCTCATCCAGGAGCACAACAAGGAACTGCTGCCCGAATATCTGCGGTTTGTAGAGGGTGTGGTCGATTCGGCGGACATTCCGCTCAACGTCGCGCGCGAAACGGTTCAGACCAGTCGTGCGATCGGCCACATCAAGCGCGCGCTGCGCAGCCGGCTGCTCAAGACGATTCAAGAACTCGGTGAGGAGAACCCTGAGGACTATAAGATCTTCTGGGAGGCGTGGGGCCCGTTTATCAAGGAGGGGGTGGCGACCGATTTTGCGGATCGTGACGATCTGCTTCCGTTGCTGAGATTTCCAACGTCCAAGTCCGACGGCGGGCTGGTGTCGCTGATGGACTACGTCGGGCGTATGCAGGAGAACCAGGCCGGCATCTACTACCTGTTGGGTGACAGCGTGGCGTCCGTGGAGAGCAGTCCTCACCTGGATGCCCTGAGAGCCAACGACCTGGAGGTGCTCTACCTGGTCGATCCAATGGACGCGTTTATGGTACAGAGCTTGCGAGAATTTGACGGCAAGCCTCTTGTCAACGTGGACGATCCGGATCTGGATCTCCCGAAGGCGGGCGAGGAGGAGCAGGAGCCTTCGACGCCGGAGTTGGGCCCCGAGCTTTTCGGCAAGCTCATCGTCCGGTTCAAGAATGTCCTCGGGGACCGGGTCGCGGACGTCAGGGAGTCCAAGGTGCTAAAG
Organism: uncultured Chloroflexia bacterium; assembly: GCA_963775195.1. GTDB lineage: Bacteria > Chloroflexota > Anaerolineae > B4-G1 > SLSP01 > PWVB01. The sequence goes on along the minus strand of CAVZIC010000002.1, from coordinate 1,030,655 downwards.
GGGAGCCCTTGCCGGCTCGTCTCGGCGGAGGGGGGAGTGGAACGGGACATGGAGCGGGTGCGCCGCATGCTCGAGGAGAATTACGAGGTCCCGGCGAAGATCCTGGAGATCAACCGGGGACACCCTTTGATCCGCAACCTGGGCAAGCTGGTAGAGAAACCGGCGTCAGACGCGTTGGTCGATCTGGCAATCGAGCAGTTGTTTGAGAATCTGCTGTTGCTGGAGGGTCTCCATCCGAACCCGGCGCAGATGGTGCCGCGCATCCAGTCGCTGTTGGAGCAGGTTGCAGCTGCGTCAGCAGGGTCTGAGCAGGGGCTTTGAGCGCCCGGCGGGATATAAGTCATCTTGACAACCGGTCCCTACGTCCGTAGAATGTAGGCAAATCCCTGGATTGAGGGTGGCGTATGCGAACAGCATCAGGCACATTTCTCACAGGCGAATACTTGGGACTGCGGGGCGGCTGAAAAGCTTACCCGCAGTCTGCGTTTTATAGGCCTTACAGCGTCGAAAGGACGCGGGAATGCAACGTTGACCGGGTATTGGAAACCGAATACGGTTCATCAAGGGAGGTATTATCGGGAGAACGGGCTCTCGACAATGTGGACTTACAGAGTTGGAAAACTACCTATGGGAGGATGTAACTATGTTTGACGAAGGGGCGCTGAAGGAATTGGCTTCCGTCCAAACGGAAGGACCAATACTAAGTGTGTACCTGAACGTCGACCCGACACAGCGTACGGCCGAGGAGTATAAGCTCAAGCTGCGCGAGTTGCTCAAGCAAGTGAGCGGGAAAGTGGACTCCGAGGATATCGAGGCGGTCAAACGATACGTAGAATACGATTACGACTGGTCAGGTCGGGGCCTGGCGATTTTCTCGCGCGCGGTAGAGGATACATGGTATGCCTACCCGCTTGCGTTTTCGGTACGTTCAGGGGTCACTGTCGCACGGCGGCCTTACATTTCCCCGCTGGTCGAGCTTGACGGGCTCTACGGCCACTTTGTCGTGGCTGTGGTGGATCGACACGCAGGGGCATTCTACACGTTTCAGATGGGAGAGTTGGTCAACCACGAAGGGATTGAAGGAGAGGACGTTCGCAGGACGCGCCGGGGACGAGGGTCGTCGGTTCATGGGATGCGTGGCGGGTCGCAGGCCTCAGGTCGGCGCGAAGCCGAGCTGGTTCAGCGCAACCTGAAGGATATCGCTGCGGATCTTGCCGACTACTGTCAGAAGCATCAGCCCCGACAGATCATCCTGGCCGGCTCGGAATCCACGGTCGCCCAGTTCATGGACGTACTGCCGGGTTCCCTGCGTGATCTTGTGGTGGGGACTTTCCCGTCTGACATCGACGCGGGGGAGTCCGAAGTTCGTGAGCACGCCCATCGCATCCTGGAGGGTCTGGAAGACGCGCGCCACGAGAAGGTCGTCGATACTGTGGTGACGTCGGCAGCTAAAGGGATGAACGGCGTGGTCGGGCTGGATGAGACGCTCAGTATGGCAAATGAGGGCCGGGTACAGGTCTTGCTGGTCGAGCGTGACTACCATCAGCCTGGCTATCAATGCACAGGCTGTGGCTATCTGACCACACAGCAGTTGGATAAGTGTCTCTTCTGCGGCAGCGAGTTTACCGAGATCCCTGATGCCGTCGAAGCTGTGGTCACGCAGGTTGTGGATAAGGGTGGTAGTGTCGAGGTCGTCGACGAAGAGAAGATGGAGGACGCCCGGATCGGCGCGCTCCTGCGCTACTGACCGTCCTCCGGATAAACCAAGTCAGCAACCGATCCCCCCAGAATATCCGGGGGGATCGGTATCTTAGGAATGTGATGAGAGGGACCCGATGGGCGGCTGGCACAATCAACCTACCGATATGCGCAAGGTGAGGCGGCGGGCCGAACGAAACCTGATCTTCGGCATGGTCCTCGTCTTCTTGGTCGGCGGCGGGGTCCTTATCGGCTTGATCTACGGCTGGTCGTCGCTGATCACGGCGTTGATCTGTTTGGTCCCCGGCGTTGTGATGGTCGTCGCGATATGGCTGATCCTCAGGCTTTCCGACTATCTGATTGGGCGTGATGAGTGATAGCCGTCCTGCGTCCTTGGGGGACCGGAGATGCTACCCGCCGTGTCGTTGGACGAAGCGACCGATGCGCTCCAAGGCGATCTCGATCTTCTCGTAGGCGGTAGCGTACGACATCCTGACGTAGCCCTTGCCCGAGGCACCAAAAGCTCTTCCCGGGATGACCGCGATCTGCTCTTCCGCCAAGAGGCGCTCGGCAAACATCTCGTCATCCATGCCGGCCGCTTCGACGCAGGGGAAGGCATAGAAGGCCCCGTGAGGCTCCGTGCATCCCATCCCCAGGTCGTTGAGCCCGCCCACGATCAACCGCCTTCGCCGATCGTACTCCGCGCGCATAGCGGCTACGAAGGGTTCCCCGATCTCCAGGGCTTTCAAAGCGGCCCACTGGGAGGCGGTAGGTGCGGACATAATGAGATACTGGTGAAGCTTGCGAATCTCGGCCGCCAACGCTGCGGGCGCTGCCAGATACCCCACCCGCCAGCCGGTCATCGCATAGTCCTTGGAGAAGCCCTGAAGCACAATGGTGCGTTCCCACATCCCGGGCAGGCTGGCGAAGCAGACGTGCTCGATCCCGTAGACCAGCCGATCGTAGATCTCATCGGAGATGACGATGAGGTCGTGCCTGGCGGCGACCTCGGCGATGCGCTCGAGTTGTTGGCGCTCAATGACGGCGCCCGTGGGATTGTTCGGCGAGGCCAGCAGCAGGGCCTTGGTGTGCGGTGTGACGGCTTTTTCGATGGCTTCGGCCGTAAGTTGGAAATTGTCCTCGGCCGTCGTGGGAATCATGACCGGCGTGGCATCCACCATCAATGCCGTTGGTTCATAGGCGACGAAGCAGGGTTCCGCGATAATGATCTCGTCGCCAGGGTCCAATACGGCAGCCATGGCGAGATAGAGCGCTTCGGAGACGCCAACGGTCACCAGGATCTCCTGTCCCGGATCATAGGTGACGCCATACAGGGTGTTGAGGTGCACCGCAAGGGCCTCACGTAGCTCCAGCAATCCGGAGTTAGACGTGTAGTGGGTCTCCCCCCGCTGCAGCGCCTCGATGCCGGCCTGGACGATGGGCTCAGGCGTGTCGAAGTCCGGCTCGCCGATCCCGAGGCTGATCACGTCTTTCATCGTTGCCGCGATGTCGAAAAACTTGCGAATGCCGGACGGCTGAATCTCCAGGGCTCTCTTCGATGCATATGGCGTAGATGGCATGGTCAGTCTTGCTCCTCGTCAGATATGGCTTCCATTGTTGAAGAATCTCCCACGTTGAGCGTCTGGAATCTCCCGTCCAGCTTGACCCAACGCCCCACGATGGACATCTCCAATGTCATTGCATCCAGTACCGCGCCCTCGTCAATGAGGGTGTCGCGCAGCACACTGTCACGGATCCTGGCATCCTTCTCTACCGAAACGTAGGGGCCGATGACCGATCGCTCGACGATGGCCTGCGGGTGGATGAAGACGGGGGGGATAATGGCGACGCCGGGGCGAGGCGTCATGTAGCTGTTATCGCTCCCGTGGTCGAGCAGGTAGCGGTGCGTGTCGAAGGTAGTCTCAGGCTTCCCGGTGTCTTTCCATACGCCAACCGGTCGGGTCCCAAAGTTGGCGCCTTCCTGAATCATCAGGGTGACCGCATCTGCCAGATAGTATTCGCCCTTTGTCTTGATCTGGCGGTCCATCAACTCCTTGCATGCTCGCGCCAACCAAGCCCCATCGCGGAAGTAGTATAGCCCCATCAACACCGTCTTGTTTTCAACGGTATCCGGCTTCTCGATAAGCTTTGTGGCGCGCCCCTCGCTGTCTGTCTCAACCACGCCAAAGCGTCTGGGGTCGTCCACCTCTTTGGTGAAGATCATCCCGTCCAGACCTTCCTGATCCAGGCCTGAGAAGTCGGCGTCGTCGAAAAGCGTGTCAACAAACATAAGAAAGAGGGGGCCCTCAAGGTGTTCCCTTGCCAGCCAGATGGCATGAGCCTGCCCCAGCATCTTGTCCTGGTTGACGAAGGCTGCCGGCACATCGTAATGCGTGTTGACGTACTCCCGGACCTGGTCGGCAAGCCAACCGACCACAAACACATATTGGTCGATAGGCTGATCACGAAAGCGCTCCAGAATGTGGGCCAGCATCGGGCGGCCGGCTACCGGCAGTAGCGGCTTAGGACGCGACCACGTATGTGGGCGCATCCGCGTTCCCAATCCGGCCATTGGGATCACGAGTTTCATTGATTCAACTCCTAACGCTGTGCGTCCTTGATCCAATAGAAGTGGACGCTGTGGCGGGATTATAGCACGAATGTTGAAAAACCTTGATTATGTGACACAATGAGGTTACATACGGGCTCCTGCGCTGCGCCTGTTGCCGTAGCAACGACGAGGTAGGAGCTACTTAATGGAGATACAGCGCCATGCTATTGGGGATCACTCCGGATATTCTACTTGGTCGTCTTCTGGTCATCTTTCTCGGTATTCCCATTCACGAATGGGCGCACGGATGGGTCGCGCATCTCTTGGGCGATGAGACCCCTGAGATGCAGGGCCGGCTTTCGCTGAATCCGTTCGTGCATCTCGATCCCATCGGCACGCTTGCGATTCTGCTTACCGGGTTTGGGTGGGGGCGCGCAGCGAGGGTCAACCCTTACCGGATGCACAGAGCGCGGAATCCACGCTTGGGGATGGCGCTGTCGGCGCTGGCGGGCCCTGTCTCGAACATCGTCCAGGCGATGATTCTGGTGATTCCCATTCGTCTTGGCTTGCTGGGTGCGCTCGGCTCCAGCCAGGGCCTTCGGCTGGCGCAGGTCCTGTTCGCGGCTATTCAGGTCAATATCGGCCTGGCCGCCTTCAATCTGTTGCCTATCCCGCCCCTCGACGGATCCCGGGTGCTGGCCGGCGTGGCGCCACCGCGCGTTGGGGACGTTCTTGAGAGTATGGAGCCTTACGCGATCTATATCCTGATCGCAGTGCTCTTCATACTGCCGCAGTTAGGGTTGAATCTGGTCGGGCTGTTGGTGTACCCTCTTCAACAGTTCCTGTATCGCATCATTCTGTCGTGAGGGGATGGTCATAGAGCGCGCCCGGTATCGTGCGGCTCAGTTCGCGGGCGCGGTGCGAGCGACGTTTGAGCCCGTCGACATCTCCTACGTTTCGTCCCACCTTAGGCAGACAGAAAATCCGACAGCGTTGCTCCAGCTCTTTCGCAAGATGCCGCGGGTCGAGCAGCACCACGGCATCCGCGTGTGCCAAGCGCTGGAGCGCCAGGGATATACCGATTCCCACTTGCTCGTAGCGGCGTTGCTGCACGACGTGGGTAAGACCGTCGCCCCTCTTCGCTTGTGGGAACGCGTGCTGGTGGTCCTGGTGGAACGCCTCTTTCCGAAGCGGGTCGTAGCCTGGGGGCGCAGTGCCGGTAACGTCAAGGGGATACGACGCGGTTTTGTCGTGCGCCGGCACCATATGGCTTGGGGGGCCGAGCTGGCGGCCCAGGCCGGTGCTGCGGTCCAAACCGTGGCACTGATTCGGCAGCACCACAACCCCGCGGGTGCCGACCCCGATCCCCTGTTGGAGGTACTCCAGATGGCGGACGAGAGTATAGTTTAGTATTGTGGTGGTCGGCTGACCACTAACATATAGTTTGAGGGAACGAGCCGAACCATGGCTGAGACACGGACACGCGGGCGAGAGCGCCAGCAGCCTGGCGGGCGCCAGCAGCCTGGCGGGCGCCAGCGAATCACCATTGTAGGGACCGGTTGTATCGGGACCTCCATTGCGTTGGCGTTGCGACACTCTCGGGATGCCGACCATCTGGAGGTGGTGGGGCATGACCGGGATATGGGGCGTGCGCGCCAGGCGCAGAAGATGGGGGCTTTCGACGCGACACCGGTCAACCTCGACGTCGCCCTGCGAGGTGCCCAGTTGGTTGTCCTCGCCGTGCCGCTTTCGGCGTTGCGCGAGGTCTTGGAGGATGTGGGGCGACTCCTGGAGCCGGGTCTTGACGTTGTGGTCACGGACGTTGGGCCGTTGAAAGAACCTGCCATCACGTGGGCGGAATCCATGTTGCCGCCGAGCGCCCACTACGTGGGTGGCGACCCGTTTCTGGCGCCGGGGGTGGGCGGCTGGGAGCCGCTGCGTGGGCTCACCGATGCCAGCGAAGGGCTCTTCCACGAGGCCGTCTACGCGATCACTGCCCGGGCGCAAGATCACCCGAGTGCCGTCCGGACGATTGCCAATCTGGCATTGGTCTTGGGTGCCACACCCCTGTTTATGGACCCAGCCGAGCATGATGCGGTGCGCTTGATCGGCGGGACCGTTCCGGCTCTGCTGGCGATCTCGCTCTTCCGGGCTACGTCGGAAGCGCCGGGATGGGAGGAGGTCCGTAAGGCTGCAGGTCGTGAGTTTGCCACGGCGACGGCGGGGGTTTCGGGCGACATTGCGTCCCAGCGGATGAGTCTGCTTCTCGGTCGGGACACGGTACTGCGAGGAATCGACGAGATCACGACCCGGCTAGCCCAGCTTCGCGCCGCGGTTGCGGATGGAGATGCAGCCACATTGGAGGCTGAGTTGGCCGCTGCGAGTGAGGCCAGGGCCACCTGGATGCTACAGAGTCAGACGCGTTCGTGGCAACTGGAGCCGCAGGCGATGACGCAGAGGGGCCTGTTCTCGCGGACGCTTCAGTCGTTGCTCGGCGGTGGCATCGTCGGAGACCGCGAGGAATAGCCTCCCGCCGGTATGGTGAAGATTAGCGCTCATGCACCGGGAGCTTCCCCTCCCACCGCCGATCTGCCGGCGGTTCCCTCTCCCGGGGGGAGCGAGGGCTCAGAGAGGGGGCATCGGATTCTGATGGTGGCGCCTACCTCCTTCTTCCTGGACTATGGATGTCACGTCCGCATTCTCGAAGAGGCCCGCGCGCTGCAGGCGCGTGGGCAGCAGGTCCGGATCGCCACCTATTACCTGGGACGCGATTGGCCCGGCCTCGACATCGTCCGGTCCAGCCCCACGCCCTGGCGTGCGGACTATGAGGTGGGGTCATCGCGACACAAGATCGTCTTTGACGCGCTGCTGTTTGGCAGGGTGTTGCGGGCGGCGTTGGCCTGGCGGCCCGACCTGATTCACGGTCACCTTCACGAGGGTGCGTTGATCGGCAGCATCGTCGGGCGGCTCGTCGGTACTCCGGTCGTCTTCGATCTGCAGGGCAGTCTGACGGGTGAGATGCTCGATCACGGCTTCGTCAAGGAGGACACGCTGGCCTACTATTGGTGGCGGCGGCTGGAGGCGCGGATCATCGAGATGCCTGATGCGGTCGTCACGAGCACGACTCACAGCGCGGCCCTGCTGGCGCGGGGATTTGGGCGCACGGCGTCGGTCTATCCGCTGCCCGACAGCGTGAACCTTGATTTCTTCTGCCCTACGTGCCTGGCCCCCGACGTGCGGGCTGAACGGCGTGCCCAGTTGGGCATTCCCCACGACCGTACCGTCATCGTCTACCTGGGACTGTTGGCGGACTACCAGGGGATCCCGCAGTTACTACAGGCGCTCGCCCGGCTACGGGCTCGGCATCTCCCGATTTCGTGTCTCGTCATGGGCTTCCCCGGTGTCGATGCGTACAGCGCTTATGCCCGTGATCTTGGGTTGGCACCCGAGGACGTGATCTTCACCGGCAAGATACCCTATGAGAAGGCCCCGGAATATCTGGCGCTTGGAGACATATCTGTGGCGCCGAAGCTCTCTGCCACGGAGGGCAGCGGCAAAATCCTGAACTACATGGCGATGGGGTTGCCCGTGGTGGCCTACGATACGCCGGTGAGCCGGGAGTACCTGGGGGCATTGGGGATCTACGCCTCTCCGCTGGGTGACGTGAACGGCCTGACAGGTGCCCTGGAAAGCGTGGCGGCGGACCCCATTGCGGCGCGGGACTTGGGGGCACGGCTGCGCGATCGGGCCGCCCGGCATTTCTCCTGGAAACGCACGGGCCGGCAGTTGCTGCGGATCTACCGGGGTCTCTGGGATAGGGACCCTCACTAACGTGTACGCACAGGTCCTCGTCTTCCAGCCCATCCGGCTGCGCCAATCGCCGTTTCTCGACTATGCGATTCCTGAGGCGTTGGCACCGATCGTGGTCCCCGGCGTTCTGGTTGTGGTCCCGCTTCGCACGCAGGTGTTGCCCGGCATGGTGATGGCGCTCTCCCGCGCGTCATCGGTGCCGGATACCCGCGAGATTGTCAGTGTTCTCGAACCCGAGCCGGTGCTCGGCGAGTCTCTGTTACAGCTTGCTCGCTGGATGTCTCGTGAGACGCTGACCCCCTTGCACCGCTGTATTCAGCTTATGCTGCCTCCGGGCCTCCGTCCCCAGGCTTATCTGAAGCTGACGGCCATGGTGACCCACGTGCCTCCGGATCTCCCAAGACCGGCAGCGACCCTGCTCCAGCTACTCGTCGATCGTGGGCCGTTGACCAGCCCACAGATCAGCTCGGCGCTGAAAGGCATTGACATTCCCCGGACTCGTTACTATCTCAAGAAAAAGAGGCTCATCACCGTCGAGCGACTGCTGCGTATGCCCCACGTCAGCCCGTTGAAGGTGCCGATGGTGCAGTTGGCGGCGCCAAGGGCAACGTGGGATGCAGGGCTGTCGAGATTGCAGCGGACGGATCTCTATAGGTCAGTCCTGGAATTTCTTGAGCGGGAGACGGAGCCGGTCGAGGTCAGCGTTGTCCGTGCCGAAACGGGGGCGGGGACCTACCATATCCGCAAGCTCGAGGAGCGTGGGTTGGTGGCCGGGAGTCGTCAGGAGGTGATCCGCGATCCACTGGATGAGATGGTCTACACGCCGGACCGCCCGCCACAGCTCACGGCGGGGCAGCGCGCCGTATGGCAGGAACTACAGGCATTGGTCGATTCGGGAGCAAAAGCACCGCCCCCGGTACTGCTTCTGGGCGTGACCGGGTCGGGAAAGACGGAACTCTATATGCGTGCGGCGACGGAGATGCTCCGTCGCAAGCGGCAGACGCTGATCCTCGTTCCTGAAATCAGCCTGACCCCTCAGACCGTGCGGCGATTCGTCGTGCGTTTCCCGGGTCAGGTGGGGCTTTGGCACAGCGGCATGAGCGATGGTGAACGATACGACACCTGGCGGCGCGTCCGCAGTGGAGAGCTATCCATCGTCGTCGGCGCCCGGTCGGCGCTGTTCGTGCCCTTTGCCGACCTCGGCCTGATCGTGATGGATGAGGAAGAGGATACCAGCTACAAGAACAGTCAGATGCCTTACTATCACACACGAGAGGCGGCGGAGCAGTTGGCACGGCTCAACGGCGCCCTGCTCATTATGGGCAGCGCGACGCCATCCCTGGAAGCTTACGGGCGTGCGCAGGCAGGCCGATATCGTCTGCTGCGCCTGCCGTCTCGCGTGCTGAGCCACGCCAAGCGCATTGCGGACTGGCAGCGCGTGCTCCATCTCCCCCAGAGTCGCTACCGGCCCTTCGCCGACGTGTCCGGCACCGATGCACGGCTGAGAACGCCTGAATCGCCGTCCCAGGCAGTCACCATCCCGCTGCCCCCCGTGCACGTAATCGACATGCGCGCAGAACTACGGTCGGGCAACCGGTCCGTGTTCAGTCTCGCGCTGCAATCAGCGGTCGACAAAGCCCTCGGGCGCGGGGAGCAAATCATTCTCTTCCTCAACCGGCGGGGGTCGGCGACCTATGTCTTCTGTCGAGACTGCGGCTGGGTCGCGCTCTGTCCACGTTGTGACATCCCGCTGACGCAGCATCGCAAAGCGGAAGCGCTGGTCTGCCATCGGTGCGGCTATCAGCGCCGGCTCGTGCACACGTGCCCTAACTGCGGGTCACGGCGTGTCCGGGCGTTCGGTCTGGGCACCGAGGGGCTGGTGAGCCACGTGGCAGACAGATGGCCCGACGCCCGTATCCAGCGCTGGGATCGGGATGTTGTGGGCGCCAGAGGAGCCCACGCCACGATCATGCAGCATTTTGCCCGGGGAGATGCCGATATCCTCGTTGGGACGCAGATGGTCGCACGCGGGCTCGACATCCCCAAGGTCACCGTCGTCGGCGTGATCTCCGCAGATACAGCGCTCAATCTTCCTGACTTCCGGGCCGCCGAACGGACCTTCCAGCTTCTGGCCCAGGTGGCAGGCCGGTCGGGCCGGGGCATTCTCGGCGGACAGGTGATCATGCAGACCTATCACCCGGACCACTATGCGATTCAGTTTGCCGCTACGCACGACTACGAATCGTTCGCACGATACGAGTTGGCGTTTCGGCGGAGGGCCGGCTATCCTCCGGCGATCCGGCTGGCCCGGCTGGTCGTCACCCATCGCGATCCGGATAAGGCCCAGCGCACGGCAGAACAACTGGCCTTCGAGCTACGTGAGGCGCTCGGGAGAGCGGGGTTGCCGCACACCGATCTCATCGGCCCGGCGCCCGCTTTCTTTGCCCGCGTGCGCGGACACTACCGGTGGCAGATCCTGCTGCGAAGCGTCGCTCCTGCCGACTTCCTCAGATCCCTCCGGATTCCCGCGGGCTGGATTGTGGATATCGACCCTGTCGATATACTGTGATCCAAATCCTCGACCCAAGCCGCGAAGGAGCAGGAATGACGACAGAGACAGCGCCTCAGACGGCGGTGCGATTCACCAGGAACCAGATCGCAAATGCCTGGTGTATGTATGACTGGGCCAACTCCGCGTTTGCCACGACGATCCTTGCCGCGGTGCTTCCCGTCTACTACAGCAGCGTTGCTGCCGCCACTCTGCCCTCACAGGCCGTTGCGACGGCCTATTGGAGCCTGGGTCTCAGTATCTCGCTCTTGATCGTTGCGGTACTGTCGCCCATCCTGGGGACGGTCTCGGATGTCGCGCGAAGCAAGAAGCGTTTCCTGGGCCTCTTCGCGACGCTAGGCATCGTTGGCACCGGTCTCCTGGTTCTGGTCCAGACTGGAGACTGGCTCCTCGCGTCGATCCTCTTCGTGTTCGCACGGATAGGTTTCACCAGCGCCAACGTGTTCTATGACGCTCTGTTGCCCCACGTTGCCGCCGAAGGCGAACGCGATCGCGTGTCGACCAAGGGCTATGCATTGGGCTATCTGGGTGGTGGTCTCCTGTTGGCTATCAATGCCGGCATGATCGCGCTATTGCCGGGGACGTGGGGCCCGAGGTTGTCTTTTCTGAGCGTCGCTATCTGGTGGGCGCTCTTTTCCATCCCCCTGTTCCGACGTGTGCCCGAGCCGCAGGCAGCGTCTGTGGAGGGCGTGTCTGCCGAGAGCGTCATCGCGATTAGTTTCCGCCGGCTCTTTGAGGTCCTTAAGGACATCCGCCGGCATAGAGAGCTCTTCAAGTTCCTTCTGGCGTTCCTGATCTACAATGATGGCATTGGGACCATTATTGGTGTCGCCAGCATCTATGGCGTCGAGCTGGGGTTCGACAGTATCCAGTTGGTCCTGGCATTGTTGTTGGTCCAGTTTGTCGGGATTCCTTTCAGCCTCCTGTTCGGCCGCTTGCCGAGCAAGTCGGAGTCCCGGCGCCCCGCATATCTTGCTTTCGTTGTTTTCAATCTGATAGCACTGCCGCTCGTGGGCGTGATTGGAGGCCGGTCGCTGCCCTCGACCGGTCTTGGGATGATCTTGGCCCTCATCGGAGCCGTTCAAGTGATAGGTGTGCTCTTCTCTCTGGCGTTTGGCACACTCCTATTCTCACGTCTGGCTGCCTCTTTCGATACGCGGCGCAGCATTATCCTGGCGCTCGTTGTCTATGCCGTCATTGCAGTCTGGGGTTACTTTCTACACTCGGTCGTCGAGTTTTGGCTTCTGGCGTGGATGGTTGCGGTTGTCCAGGGCGGCAGCCAGGCCCTCAGTCGCAGTCTCTATGCAAGCCTGTCGCCCGCGTCGAAGAGCGGTGAGTTCTTTGGGCTCTTCGGCATCATGGAAAAGTTCTCGGCGATTCTGGGTCCGCTCCTCTTCGCGGGTGCCGTGGCCCTGTTTGGCAGTAGCCGCCCCGCCATCCTGAGTCTGATTCTCTTCTTCATTGTCGGCATCTTCCTGTTGCTGAGGGTCGACATCCAGGCAGGCGTTCGCGTTGCCAAAGAAGAGGATGCCTTGTCTCAGACTTGAAAGACAGTAGAATCCCAGACTGCGATGACTGACCAAGGAGGGCTCTCTACCGAGGCACGGCGGGTGACCCGCGCAGCCGTCTTGATGTCAATCGGCAGCGTGGCCAGCAGGGCGCTAGGACTCGCCAGCGTGATGGTAAAGTCTTACTTCTTCGGCGCGGTCGGTGCGGTGAGCGCCTTTGAGGTCGCCTCCAAGGTGCCGACGATACTAAACGACCAATTGGTCGGGGGCATGCTCAACTCCTCGTTAGTGCCGGTCTTCTCCGACTACGCGCACTCGGACGATCCGGAGGAGCTTTGGAAGCTCTTCGGCTCCGTGTTCACCATCCTTACCTTGATCCTGGCCGGATTGGTTCTTGTCCTGGAGATCGCTGCCCCGGTGGTCGTCCGGATGCTGGGCGAGGGACTTTCGCCGGATTACCTCGACACAGCGAGCTCGATGCTCAGGATCACGGCGCCGGCGGTCTTCTTTCTCAACGTCGCAGGCCTGTTCACGGCGGCCCTCTATGCGCTACAGCGTTTTCGACTTCCGGCTTTTATCGGCGCTGTCTACAACGCGACGATGGTGGTGGTGATCGTCCTGTTCGGTAAGGGGGTGCTGGGCGTGCAGACGCTCGCCGTCGGGCTGCTGGCTGCGACGGTGGCGCAGGCAGCGTTCCAGCTTCCGGGCCTGCGCGGCATCCGGCTACGGATTCCGCGCCTCGGACGGCGCGCCGATCGGACTCAGCGGTGGCCTTTCCCGCTGCATCCGGGCCTGATACAGATCGGCCGGCTCTATCTGCCCATCGGGGTCGGGTTATTGGTGGATTCGTTTGCCGTTGTGTTGAGCACCAATCTTGCGTCACGGACGGGTCCCAGCGGCATCGCGTGGATGACCTACGCCGCGATGTTGATCCAGTTTCCCCTCGGCCTGGTCGTCATGGCCGGTCTCCGTGGCGATTCTGCCCACGCTGTCGCGCTATGCTACGGCCGCGGACGAGACCGCGTTTCGAGCGACCCTGGCCCAGGGGCTGCGGTTGGTGCTGATTCTCGTCCTGCCCGCCGCCATCGGCCTGCTGGTGATGGCCGAGCCCCTGGTGGCGCTGGCACTGCAGCGCGGTCAGTTTCAGCCCGGGGACACGGTGGCGACGGCTGAGGCGCTCCGTTTCTCGATTCTCGGTCTGGTTTTCGCCGCCCTGGATCAGCCCTTGATCTTCGCGTTCTACGCTCGCAAGAATACGTGGACACCGGCCTTGGTCGGCATGGGCACCGTGGCCCTGTACCTCGTGATGGCTTTGCTGCCGACTCAGTTTCACGAGCCGCGTCTGTGGGAGCTGATTCTCGCGAACTCATTGAAGCTGATGGCGCATGCGTTGTTGATGCTCGGGCTCTTTACCCGCAAAGTCGGCAGTCTTGCACCCTATCGCGTCGGCCGCACAACCCTATTGGCCCTGGGGGCGTCTCTGGCCATGGCGTTGCCGATGCTGGGGATCCTGCATGGTCTGCAGCCCCTGGTCCCGGGCGGATCTCTGGGCTATCTGGTGCGCATTGCCGCGGCCACCGCCGGTGGCGCATTGATCTATCTTGTCTTGTTGAGGATCTTGGGTGTCGAGGAGATGACGCTGATACAGCAGGCACTTCGACGCCGGCCGCCTTTGACCCCAGACGCGCTCGTACAGGTTCGTAGGCAGTAGGTATGGACACATGACTTCCTGCAAAAAGGTCATCCACACTGTGAATCTCCAAGTCTCACATCGGCCATGCCGCTCATGGGTGGCGCGGTCTACATTCGCGGTGTTGTTGCTGGGCCTGTCGCTTCTGCTGGTGGGTTGTGGTTCTGATGTCCCAGGCGCAGATGCCGCCGCCGGGTGCACCGGCCGATCAGCGGCAGATCATTGTGCTTTGGCATACCTTCACAGGTCCGGAGGCCAAGGCCCTTGACACGCTGACCGACCGCTTCAATGACGAGAATCCCTGGAACATCGTTCTCGTCACCGAGTTCCAGAATAACGTCATGGACAAGCTGCTTGCCGACCCGGAGCATCGCCCTGATCTCCTGACCGTGTGGCCGAAGGATCTCCAGGCTTACGTCGCCCTGGGCATGGTCGGTGCCGTACCCTCGGAGTCGCCGGAGATGCGACAAGTGTGGGGAGATCTCTTGCCTATGGCCCAGGCCCTTTACCGCGCCGATGGCGTCCCCCAGGCATTGCCGATGGGCCTTGCCACTTACCTGGCGTACACCAACGCCGAGTGGCTGGCCGACCTGGGCTATGATGCCAGTCAGGCGACCTGGGAGGACCTGCGGCGCACGGCGTGTGCAGCCACGGATCCGCTGCGAGGCCAAGTGGGGGTGGGAATCCCGGCAAGGTCCAGCATTTTTCTTGGCTTCTTAGCGGCGAGCGGGTCACAAGTCGTCGGCGCGGATGGGTATTACCAGTTCGCAGATGAGGCGGGACACGGTACGGCAGCTCTCTTACAGTCGGTGTTAGGCGTCAACTGTGGCGCACTGTACGAGGATCGAGAGATAGGCGTGTCGCGGCTAAGCAAAAGTTCGATGGCTATGATCTTTGAGTCGAGTGAATACCTGCCGGAGATTGAGCGTGCTATCCTCTCCGGTCGCAATTTCCAGCTATCGCTCGCTCCCCTGCCCGGACCTGATGGTCCGGGCCCTACGCTCTGGTATGGGCCGGGACTGATGATCTCAGCGCCTGACGCGCAACGACAGGATGCCGCTCTCGAGGTGATGTCGTGGTTTTTCTCGCCGGATGCCCAGCAGTATTGGGGTGAGACTACCGAATTCGTGCCGGTGCGCCGGTCGGTAATCCAAAGTGCGCTGGACGATGCTGCTGCGGCGACTTCAGTCTCAGTTGAGGACCGGCTCTGGCAGTTGACCCTCGATGCTGCCGACAGCGGTGCCTGGGTCGCATGGCCGCAGGCCACCAATCGGATCACCTGCCGCGCCTCGCTACTTAGTGGGCTGCTGGCGCTCCAGGATGAGGCGGCGGACGCCAATGCTTACGTCGACACGGCTGTGACGGCCTGCAACACCGGCGTCGGGTTCCAGCTTCCTCCGACACCTTTGCTGCAGACAACCACGCCCGTTGGGCCAACGCCGGAGACAACGCCGATCCCATGAGCGATTACGGCGCCTGGCTCAGCGTTGCGCTCGAGGCCGCCGGCGAGGTCGGCACCTATCTGCGGACGGTCTGGCGGACCGACCACGATATCACGGATAAGGGCTTTCGTGATATCGTCACGGATGCCGATATCAGGGCGGAGACCATCGTCCTCGATCGTCTGCGCGCTGCTTTTCCGGATCACGCGATCACGTCCGAAGAGGCGGGGGCCGACACCCAGGATGCCCGCGTGCGTTGGTTGGTCGATCCGATCGACGGCACGACCAACTTCTCCCGGAACAATCCCAACTTCAGTACGGCTATTGCCGCGGTCGAGGATGGTATGCCGGTGGTCGGTGTGGTCTACGACTCTCTCCGTGACCAGGCATTTGCCGCCTGCGCCGGCGGCGGGGCGACGCTCAATGGCGTTCCGATCCACGTCTCGACCACGACGGCCCTCACCTCGGCGATCTTTGCCATCGATACCCCCAAGGAACTCGAGCTCCGCCGGCGGATGTGGCGATACGTCGGTGCATTCCTGGCACAGGGACGCACGATGCGCGCCCTGGGATCTGCTGCCCTGAACATGGCTTATGTCGCATCCGGATGGGTCGATGGCTACTTCAGCGTCCACATGAAACCGTGGGACCAGACCGCCGGTGCGTTGCTGATTATGGAAGCCGGCGGCGTGGTGTCCACGGTATCAGGAGAGCCCTGGAATCCGTATCGGCCGGATCCGTTTGTGGCTGCTACGCCGGCTCTGCTCGACGCTATGCGTGCCGCTATGAGAGGGACTGAGGATGGAACGCCGTAGCCGGATCGTTACCCTGGGGGCATGGATCTGCTTGGTTGCGAGTCTTGCCCTGTCGCTTGGGAGGCCTGTCCCCTCATCGGCGCAGGCGGACCCGGGCAGTCTTCTCTTCGCCTTGGTCAACCAGGTTCGACTGAGTGAGGGGCTTGCGCCATTCGGCCCCTCCGTGTTGCTGAGCCAGGCTGCCCAGGGCCATGCCGAGGATCTGGTCACGCTGGGGCAGGTAACGCATGAGGGGTCCGATGGGTCGGGCTACCAGCAACGCATCCGCGAGGCACGGTATAACGCGTGGAATGATGGGCTCATGGTCGACGAAGCCCTTTGGGCAGGTCTGGGCACCGCGGAGGACGCATTACGATGGTTTCGGAGTAACCCGGAATGGTCGATCCTGGTTGACCCGAGATACCGCGAGGCCGGGATCGGCTATGCGGACGACAACGGTGTGCGCTACTTCGTCGTCGATGTCGGGTCTCGCCCTGGGGTGCTGCCGATCTTCGTCAACGATGGCGCCGAAACGACCGAGTCCTCGATGATCGCGCTAAGGCTCACAAATGAAGAGGCCGTGCCGCTGGGTGACGGCACGTGGATCGGCAAGGCCATTGAAGTGCGGCTGAGCAACAGCCCGGACTTCGACGGCGTGCCGTGGCAACCCTGGGAGCCTCTCCTGCCCTGGACGCTATCCGGCGAAGAGCCCGGGGACTATGCAGTCTACGCCGAGCTCAAAGATGGCGCGAATCGCACGGCCGTTGCGGAGGATGTCATTCGCCTCGTCGCGCCGGGGGAGTCGCCGCCGACCGCAACGCCGTTCCTGGATCTGCTGGAGATCACCCCGGAGGTCCCAGCCGCTACGCCGCCGGTCGCCGGCGAGACGCCACTGTCCACGACCTCGCCGGGCGCGCCCGATGGCGAATCGCCGACGCTGCCCGTGGCATCCCCCACGCCGCCGGCTCGATCGACGAGGGGCGCGGAATCCGGGGGGGAGACTTCGGTGCTCTACCCCACTTGGACCCCTTTGCCCACCGATGTGCCCGCGGTGGATGAATCGAATGGACCGGATTGGCCGTTGGTGATGGCCATGTTGCTGCAGGGCGCTGCTATTGTTCTCGGCATTGCCGCTTTCCTCAGACGACATTGATCTCCTCTCATCCTCATTCTTAACTCATCTGCAACACAACGTAGCATGCAGGCTCCGGAAAAGCTGATACTATGGAGGTAGATATCGCGGGTTCTTGAAAGGAGTCTGTACGATGAAGCGGTGGCGCGTTTCCCTCCTGTGTGTGCTGGTTGCACTATTAACCCTGGCCACGTGGCAGCCCGTCTTGGCGGCACCTGTGGCAGACACAACTTACATCGTTCAAGCCGGGGATACGCTGACCCGCATCGCAGCGCGCTACGGACTGCCGGTCAGCCAAGTTGCTGCCGCCAACGGCCTGGGGTGGAACTCCTGGGTCTATGCAGGCCAACGCCTGACTATCCCCACCAGTGCACCGCTGAGTCCGGCCCCCGCTCCGAGTGGTACGACCTACGTCGTCCAGCGCGGGGACACGCTGGTGAGTATCGCTGCGCGGTATGGGGTGAGTGTCAGCGAACTGGCAACCCTCAATGGCCTTTACTGGAACTCATGGGTGTACGTGGGCCAACGATTGGCCATCCCCGGTGGGCAGGCCGCTCCCGCCCCCGATAATCCAACGCCTCCCTCTACCGGTGACCAAGTCTACGTAGTCCAGCCGGGTAACACACTCTTCAGCATCGCCCGCGCCTACGGCACCACCGTAAGTGCGTTGAGCTCCGTCAACGGACTGGTGTCGAACACGATCTACGTTGGACAGCGGCTCAAGATCCCCGGCGGCAGCAACACGCCAAGCCAGCCTCCTGCACCGCAGCCCACCCCAGCCCCAATCCCGGGAACGGGCGGCGAGAGGTGGATCGATGTGAACCTCTCGCAGCAGCGGATCACGGCGTATGAGGGGCAGACGGCTGTCTACTCTGCGCTCGTGTCGACAGGATTGCCGGGCACGCCGACGGTCGTGGGGACCTTCAGCATCTACGTGAAGTACCGCTACACGCCGATGAGTGGGCCGGGTTACTACCTACCCAATGTACCGCACACGATGTACTTCTACCGCGGTTATGCCATCCACGGGGCGTACTGGCACAACAACTTCGGGCAGCCCATGAGCCACGGCTGTGTGAATCTATCGCTGCCGGACGCCGAGTGGTTCTACAATTTCGCTTCCGTGGGGACCAGGGTGGTGACGCACTACTGATGTGCTGACAAAACTCTCTCGATGTGCGTGGCCGTTGTTGGGGGGAGCCTTGGTCCTCGGGCTTGCAGTAGGATGTCGCCCATACCCGGTTCCCCCCTCCGCCACTGCGAAGATCAGCCAGGTGTTGCCTTGGCCCCAGGCAGCCTATGCGACCCCAATGCCGTCGCCACAACCCTCGCGCACAGCGACAACGAGGCTTGACCCTCCAACGCCAACACTGCAGTCGCTTCCTCTGCTGCCGGAAGCCGCCGGGGATCTCGACATCCCGCAGGTGACCCTCGACATCGTCCTGAATCATCCTGGATCGTCGTCTGCAGGTGACACAGGACGTTCTGCTCGCCAACGAGACGGCAGAAGCGTGGACCGAAGTCGTCTTCTCTGTGATCCCCGCACATGCGCCCGGTGTCTTCTTGCTGGACCACGTCGACGTCACGACCAGGTGGGAGCAGGCCACCGTGACGACGACCCTTGATGGGATCATGCTCATGTTGCCATGCCGGCGGCGGTCCAATCGGGTGAGCCGGTCTCCCTCACGCTGGTCTACAGCATACGGATCCCGGTGATCGACGCCACGGCTTGGCTGCCGGAGGGGAACCTCGGCGCAGGTGAACGCGTGATCCAGGTCGGGGATTGGCATCCCACCCTGGCGCCCTATCTGGAAGGCGTCGGGTGGCAGACCTGGTCCTATCATCCCGTCGGTGACCCGACAATCTATCCTGTGGCCGACTATGACGTTCGGCTGACGGCGGACCCCCGTCTGGTCATCGCTGCCCCCGGCGTTGAGACGCGGCTTGGGAACGTGCGCCGGTATCGCCTTCAGCGTGCACGTTGTTTCGCCTTCCTGGCCAGCACGGATTACCGGTTCATCCAGGATACAGCCTCCGGCGTCCCCCTGCGCGTGTATTACCTGCCCGGCTATGCCGAAGCCGCGCAGGCAGTTCTTGACACCGCCGCGCGGGCGATCGACACGTTCGACGACTACTTCGGTCCCTATCCTGCTCAGGGTCTGGTGGCGGCCCAGAACGCCTACAACGGCTCGATGGAATACTCGGGTTTGATCAGCCTGAGCAATCAGGCAGTCCAAATCTATAGCAACAGTCCCCGTGCGCTGCTGGTGAGCTTAACCGTGCACGAGACGGCGCACCAGTGGTGGTACGGCGCGGTGGGTAACGATCAGGTGCACGATCCCTGGTTGGATGAAGCGCTTGCGAAGTATAGCGAACTCCTTTTCTACGAGCGGTACGCACCTGAGCTCAGCCGATGGTGGTGGGAGAATCACATCTACCTTAACGACCCGAATGGCCCTATCGATCGATCCATCTATGACTTTGAGTCAACGTCAGAGTACACCCAGCAGGTGTACGTCCAGGGCGCTCGCTTCCTTGCGGATCTGAGGGCCCGGATAGGGGACGACGCATTTTTCGCATTCCTCAGGGACTATCGCGATGTCGGAGAAGGGCGCCTCGTGGGACCGGCCGATTTCTTTGCGGTCCTCCAGACCCACACGGACGAGGATCTGCAGTCGTTGGTCGCCCGGTACTTCGCTTCCCCTGTCGAACTTCGGGCCGAGCTTCCCGTGAGGTGATCGGCGCAGAACATCCCCGGCGAGTGCATTCTGTCGGAAGGTCGTGGTTGTCAAACCGACGAACTCTCTATAATGAACAGGATGCTTGAGATTGATGGCTCTCTTGGTGAAGGCGGCGGGCAGATATTGCGGTCGGCTCTGTCACTGGCAATTGTAACGGGACAGGGCTTTCGACTGACTAACATTCGCGGCAATCGTCCAAAGCCCGGACTCCGACCCCAGCATGTCACGGCGGCCCGATCCGCGGCGGTGCTCTGTCGGGGCCGGCTGGACGGGGACACGCTGGGTAGCCGCTCGCTTGAGTTCGAACCTCAGGCCGCATGTATTCCTGGGCATTACCTTTTTGACGTCGCCGATGCGACGCAAGGAGGATCTGCCGGGGCCGTGACACTTGTTCTTCAGACGTTGTTGCTGCCCCTCGCCCTGGCAAGTGGGGCGTCGGAGGTCAGCCTCCTGGGAGGTACCACGGTGCCGATGAGCCCCCCGGCGCTCTACCTTGAGAAGGTCTATCTGCCGACGCTCTTCGAAATGGGGGTCCGCGCAAGGCTGGACCATAGGCTCTGGGGATTCTACCCGGAGGGAGGCGGGGAGCTGGTCGCAGAGATTCGCGGTAATGCTCGGTTGCGTGGTCACGACTTCACCGAGCGCGGCGCCCTTCTGCGGGTAGAGGGGGTTGCCTTTGCGTCCAAGCTCCCCTCTCACATCCCCCAGCGAATGACAAATCGCGCCCGGTCGATACTCAAGGATGCGGGACTCGAGACCCAGATTGTCCCGGAACACGTGCGTTCACCGGGCACAGGAACCGGGTTGTTTCTGTGTGCCCGCTATGAGTACGCCCAGGCCGGGTTTCTTTCGCTCGGGAGGCTCCGATTGCCCTCGGAAGAGGTAGCGGAAATCGGGTGCCGCGCGCTCCTGGAGTATCACCGAACGGGTGCCGCGCTAGATCCGCATCTTGCGGATCAGCTTGTCATTCCTTTTGCCTTGGCTCAAGGGGCATCGCGGGCCACCGTGTCGCGGGTCACCCGCCATTTGCTAACGAACGTATCGGTAGCACACGAGTTTGGCTTCGATGGGGTGAGGGTCGAAGGAGAGATTGGTGAGCCCGGTGTGCTACAGGCAGCCGGCGCGTCATCGGTCGAACCCGCTAGCGAACCTGGCGAGCGTACCATTCAGTGTTAGGGAGTTTCTATGCTTGAGTTGGTCTTCATCGGAACCGCCGCTTCGGCGCCCTCGATTCAGCGCGGTCTGCCGGCACAGGTTCTACTCTATCGGGACGAACGCTTTCTCATCGATTGCGGTGAAGGAACGCAGCGCCAGATCTTGCGCAGTGGGTTAGGGTTTCGGCGCCTCAATCGCGTCTTGCTGACACATGGGCACCTGGATCATATACTCGGCCTCGGGGGATTGGTCTCCACCTTCGCGCGATGGGAAGCCGTTGAGGGTATGGAAATCTACGGCGGACAACGGTCGCTGGATCGCGTATCGGACCTGATCTTTGGCGTGGTCTTGCGCGGAGCGCGCCCACCGGTCGCCATTGATCTGGTGGATGTGGAGCCGGGGGTCTTTCTTGAGAGTGACGAATTCGAAGTAAGGGCCTTCCCTGTCCGGCACCGAGGGCCGGGATGTTTGGGCTATCGGTTCTCCGAGAAGCCGCGGCGGCCATTTCTTCCCGAGCGTGCTGAGGCCTTAGGCGTGCCGCAGGGGCCTATGCGACGGGAGCTCGTGAATGGCCAATCGGTCACGCTGAACGATGGTCGACGAATCGAGCCCGATGATGTGCTGGGGCCCGCGCGGTCGGGTACTTCCATTGTGGTGACCGGAGACATTGGAGAGGTGGAGGATCTGGTCGAGGCTGCCCAGGGTGCAGATTTGTTGGTCTGCGAGGCCACCTACCTTTCCCAGGATAGCGACATGGCGCGCCGGTTCGGCCATATCACAGCCGGACAGGCGGCCTGGCTCGCACGGGAGGCAGGTGTGCGGATGCTGGTGCTTAACCACCTGTCGCAGCGGTACCGCATCCGTGATATTCTTGCCGAAGCCCAGCCTCTATTCGAGTCGACCGTCGTCGCACGTGATTTCGACAGGTTCTCCGTAACGAGGGAGAGGATTGCCTTCACGAACGAGCAGTTGCAGGAAGATGCAGAGCTGTCTGAGAATGATGTCATACCGTCGTAACCTCGAAAGATCCATTGTGTCGAGGAACTGCCGGGCCAACATCAATGTCGGCCCGGCAGTTCCTCAGTGGACAACACCGTAACGTCTGTTACAATGGGTGTGGCCCCCCCCTTTCCCAGAATCTCTTGGGGAATGGAGCCGTACATTCATCTCGATTATGGAGGAGGAGAGCACGTATGAAACGGCGCATGTTGATGGTGATTGGCTTGGTGCTTGTGCTGGCAATGGCGCTTGAGGCGTGCAACGCCGGGCAGGCAACGTCCGGGAAGCCCTACAAAGTAGCGTATATTTACATCGGCCCCCCTGGAGATCTCGGTTGGACTTACGAGCACGACCGAGGGCGAAAACAGGTTGAGGCGACCCTCGGAGATGCTGTCGAGACCACGTACGTTGAAAATGTGCCAGAAGGCCCCGATGCGGCACGCGTTATCCGTCAATACGCCCAAGAGGGCTACAACATGATCTTCGCCACCTCGTTCGGGTATATGGATCCGATGTACGAGGTCGCTCAGGAATTCCCCGATGTCATGTTCGAGCACTGCTCCGGCTCCAAGACTCTCGACAACATGTCCACGTACTTCGGGCGAATCTATCAGGCCCGTTTTCTCTCGGGCATCGTCGCGGGCAAAATGACCCAGGTCAACGACATCGGTTACGTTGCAGCCTTCCCGATCCCCGAGGTCATTCGAGGCATTAACGCGTTCACCCTTGGTGTGCGCTCGGTCAATCCCGATGCCACGGTGCACGTTGTCTGGACCAACACATGGTACGATCCCGTCCTGGAGCGCGAGGCGGCTATCGCCTTGCTCGATTCCGGTGTGGACATCATCGCGCAGCATCAGGATACCACGGAGCCGCAGAAGGCTGCCCAAGAGCGTGGGGCCCTGAGCATCGGCTATGACTCGGACATGCGTTCGTTCGTTGGCGACACCGTCCTCACGAGCCCGATCTGGAACTGGGGCCCCTACTACGTCGATACCATTCAGGCAGGGATCGACGGCAAGTGGCAGACGCACCAGTACTGGGGCGGTCTCGCGGATGGTGTGGTGAAACTGGCCGATTTCAGCCCGAAGGTACCCCAGGATGTGCGTGATCTGGTAGCAGCAGCACAGGACAAGATCACCGGTGGCAATGATGTCTTCTGTGGTCCGATTACGGCCCAGGACGGCAGCATGATGGTTGCAGCCGGTCAGTGTATGGATGACGCATCCCTGCTCGGTATGATGACCTTCGTCGATGGTGTGGTTGGAACGATTCCCGCGCAATAAACAAGCGAGGTTGTGAGATGCGGGGCCGGTTCCACCGGGATCCGGCCCCGCTTTCTACGGCTCGCTCTTATAGAGAATGATCCCGGTATGACATATCCCAAGGAGCACGTCGATCCCGAGAGGGCGGTGGTGCAACTGCGCGCCATCACCAAGCGATTCCCCGGTGTCCTTGCAAACCACAACGTCGACATCGAGCTCTATCCCGCCGAGGTGTTGGCTCTCTTGGGTGAGAATGGCGCGGGCAAGAGCACGTTGATGAACGTCCTCGTCGGCCTCTACCGGCCCGATGCAGGCGAGATCATCGTCCACGATCGGCGTGTCGAGATTCACTCGCCCCGCGACGCTGCTGAACTGGGTATCGGTATGGTTCATCAGAACTTCAAGTTGGTCCCCACGATGACCGTGGCGCAGAATATCATCCTGGGCCTCCCCGACCTGCCTTTGGTGCCCGATCTGTCAGAGATCGAGCGCCGTATACTGGAGTTCTCCGAGCGCTATGGTCTGAAGGTCGATCCGCAAGCCTACATCTGGCAGTTGAGCGTCGGCGAGCAGCAGCGCGTCGAGATCCTGAAGCTGATCTACCGTGGTGCGAATGTCTTGATCCTGGATGAGCCGACGGCAGTTCTGACGCCCCAGGAAGCGGAGGATCTGGGCAGGGTCCTTAGCGTCATGCGCGCGGAGGGCAAGTCCATCATCTTTATCACCCACAAGATGGGCGAGGTGGTGGCCTTCTCGGATCGTGTCTGCGTACTTCGACACGGAGAGGTCGTGGCGGCGAAGAAGACCGCGGAGACAGATCCGCGAGAGTTGGCGCGACTGATGGTGGGGCGGGAGGTCCTGTTCCGTCTGGAAAAGAGGGCCGCGACGCCCGGTTCGCCGGTCCTTGTGTTGAAGGACATCGGCTGCCTGAACGACAAGGGGCTTCCTGCGTTGCGGGGTGTCTCCTTCACACTGCGGCAGGGGGAGATCCTGGGCATCGCCGGTGTGGCCGGGAACGGCCAGCAGGAGTTGGCGGAGGTGGTGACCGGGTTGCGCCCGATCACGCGTGGGAAAGTCTGGATCAACGAACAGGATTTGACGAATTGTACTCCCCTGGATGCCATTCGGTCCGGCGTCAGCCATATTCCGGCTGACCGGATGGGGATGGGATCGGTGGGCGATATGGCTGTGGCGGACAATATCGCGATGAAAGGGTACCGGAGCCCGCCGCTGGGACAACGCGGCCTGCTCAACCGGCAGCGTATCCGGGAGTTCGCCCGCTCGATGATCGAGGTCTTTCAGATATCCACGCCCAGCCCGCAGACCTACGTCAAGTTCCTCTCAGGCGGGAACATCCAGAAGACGATCCTGGCGCGGGAGATCGACGCATGTGCGGGACTGCTCGTCGCGGTCTATCCTTCGCGCGGGCTCGACGTCGGCGCGACCGAGGCGGTGCGCATGCGCCTCCTTGAGCAGCGGGACGCGCAGCGCGCGGTCCTGCTGATCTCCGAGGACCTCGACGAGCTGCGGTCGGTGTCCGATCGGATCGCTGTGCTCTACGAAGGCAAGCTGATGGGTACCCTGCCCGCCGATGAAGCTGATGTCGAGACGCTGGGGCTGATGATGGCGGGGGCGATTGAGCCCCTCCCCAGCGAAGAGGTAGCCTAGCGATGCAGATTGTCTTAAGAAAGCGAGAGTCCATCTCTCGTCGTGCCTCCGTCCTAGTCCCGCTGATTTCATTTGGCGTCTCGTTGCTTTTCGGCGGGATTCTTCTGGCAGTGTCCGGGGCGAATCCGTTTGTGACGTACGCCTCGATGTTCGTGGGGGCGTTCGGTTCCGGCTACGGGTTGAGCGAGGTATTGGTCAAGAGCATCCCCCTGATATTGACCGGCTTGGGCGTGGCGTTGGCCTTCCGGATGCGTTTTTGGAACATCGGCGCCGAGGGTCAACTGACGATGGGTGCGGTGGCGGCTGCTGGGGTGGCGCTCTTTTGGTCGCAGCATCTGCCGGCGTGGACGATTCTCCCGCTGGCCATCCTGGCGGGATGCGTCGCCGGCGCGCTGTGGGCCGGGATACCGGCAGTGCTCAAGGCGAAATTGAACGTCGACGAGACGTTGACGACGTTGATGTTGAACTATGTCGCGATCCTCTATTCGCAGCACCTCTACTACATCGCGTGGCGTGCTCCGGGGTATAATTCCGGTACCGAACAGATCCCCGAGTTTGCCTGGCTTCCCAGGATTTTCGGAAGAGCCCACGCAGGTATTTTCTTCGGTTTGGGGCTGGCGGTCTTGCTGTGGGCGGTCCTCCGCTACACCAAATGGGGCTTTGAGCTCAAGATCATCGGATCCAATCCCACGGCTGCCCGCTACCTGGGCATAAACATCGCGCGCAACATCGTGGTGACGCTGTTGATCTCCGGCGCAATCAGTGGCCTGGCAGGTGCCTCCGAGCTGCTTGGCCTGACGCGACGGCTCCAGCAGGGCATCTCGGTGGGCTACGGGTACACGGCGATCATCATCGCATGGATGGCCCAACTGAACCCTATTGGCGTGGTCTTCGTGGCCATCCTGATGGCCGGGCTGCTGGTGGGTGGGGATCAGATCCAAATGCGCATGCATCTCCCCGCCTCGGTGGGCTTGGTCCTCCAGGGCATGCTATTGATCCCAATGCTGGCCGGCACCCTCTTCAGGGAATACGCGCTGGAAGTGAAACGAGAGCCTGCCGGGGCTGTGGAGCCCAATCTTTCGCAGGTTGCTGCGGCCGGCATCGGCTCCGAACCCTCGCAAGCCCCGGGTGCAGGAGAGATCTCGTGAGTGCATTCCTGACGTTGATCACCTCAATCCTCACGATCACGTTGCGTGCGGGGACGTCGTTGATCTACGGGACTGTTGGGGAGATTTATACGGAGCGATCGGGCATCCTCAACCTGGGCGTCGAGGGGATGATGCTTACGGGTGCGGTAACCGGCTTCGCGACGGCCTACTATACCGGCAGCGTCTGGCTGGGTCTGCTGACCGCTATGGTAGCCGGCGCCGCATTGGCCACGATCCACGCGTTCCTGACCGTAACGATGCGCGCTAATCAGGTCGTCAGCGGCCTGAGCATCACGCTCTTCGGGACAGGTCTGGCGAGTTTCCTGGGAGAGCGGCTGGGTCCGGTCTCCAACAATCGTAACCTGGTAGGCCTCGTGGGTCCACGATTCTCGCCCATCGAGATTCCCGTACTGAGCCAAATCCCCGTTGTGGGGGCGTTGTTCAGGCAGGATCTCCTCACGTATTTTCTCTTCCTGTTGGTGCCGCTCGCCTGGTTCTACCTCTACCGGACGCGCAACGGGCTGAATCTCCGCGCTGTCGGAGAGAGCCCCCAGACAGCGGACGCGATGGGCATCAACGTGGCCAAGACCCGCTATCTCTACACCATTCTCGGTGGCAGCCTCGTTGGGTTGGGCGGTGCGCATCTCTCCCTGGCCTATGCTCCGGGGTGGTCTCAGAATATCACCGGTGGTAGGGGATGGATCGTGATCGCGTTGGTGATCTTCGCCATGTGGAATCCGATCCGCGCGGTGCTGGGTGCGGTTCTCTTTGGGGGGATCAATGCGGTGCAGTTTCGCCTGCAGGCAGGGGGAACGACGATTCCCTCGGCCTATCTCAACATGCTTCCTTACATTGCGACGATTGTCGTTCTCGTCGCGATGACATGGTGGGAGAGGTTGAGCCATCGGGTTGGGGCTCCCGCAGCCCTGGGGGAGCCCTACATGCGAGAGGGAAAGTAACTTGAGCGAACAAGGGAACGAATCCGGGAATCAGCGTGAAAGCGATCTGGCGGGACAGGCGAAGGGTGTGATCCCCGCTCATTGGCGGCCTCAGCCGACGTCCCGCATGTGTTTCGTCTGCGGACGTGAAAATCCCGTGGGGCTCCATATCCAATTCTATGAAGATCCCGAGAATCAACAGATCGTCGTCCCATTGGTAATCCCAGAACGATACCAGGGATATCCCGGTATCGCCCATGGGGGTATTTTGGCTACGATCCTGGATGAGGCGACCGGGCGTGCCCTGATGATGGCATCGGAGGGCAACCCGTTCTGGGTAACGGCCAAGCTCGAGGTGAAATACCGCAAGCCGACGCCCACCGAGACCCCGTTGACGGTGGTCGGGTGGGTCGTGAAACAGCGACGGCGCTCGGCAGAGGTCGCCGGTGAGATTCGCCTGCCCGATGGCACGGTAACCGTCGAGTCGACCGGGTTGGTGATTTGCCCGCCCGAGGACACCCTCCGGGGATGGGAGCAGGAGCAGCAGTTCTGGCGAGTTGAGGACTAGAGGAGGGCGATATGCTGCGCAATGTCAAGCACTACAGACGCCCGGCTGAGATTGGGGATGCCGTAGCTCTGGTGCAGTCCAACCCGAATGCGGCCTACCTTGGTGGTGGAACGTGGACTGTTGCCCGCGGCGATCCGACGCTGGAGATGGTAGTGGATCTTCAGGACCTGGGCATCGGTGCCATCGAGGCAACGCTGGAGGAGATCCGTATCGGGGCTATGACGACGCTTCAGGCGTTGATCGATCATCCGGATGCGGGTCAGGTGGCCGATGGTCTGTTGGCACAGGCCGCCGGCTACGTGCAATCCCGAGGTCTCCGAGAGCAGGGAACCGTGGGCGGGACGTTGATTACTGCAGGACCGGCCGATCCACTGACGACGGCGCTGCTGGTGCTCGACACTGAGATCCTCTACGCCGATCCCATCATCCACAAGGCACCGTTTATGAGCTTTGTTGCCTATCGCGATCGGTTGATCAATACACGTGTTTTGCTGACCGAGTTGCATATTCGGCGTCCCTCTGGGCGCGGCGCCGCAGCGTTTGAGGTCGTGGGACGTTCGCCCAAAGACAAGCCGATTGTGTGCGCTGCCGCCTATCTGGAGATGAGCGAGGGGCTGCCTTCATTGGTCCGCGTGGCTGTGGGAGGCGCCCATTCGCAGCCGACGCGTCTGCACAAGACGGAGCACTTGCTGCGCGGACAGCTGCTCAGCCGTGAGAGGCTTGAGCAGGCACTACAGCCGTCCCTGGCCGAGTTGGCGCCGGTGCCGGATTTCAGGGGAAGCGCTGAATACCGCCTGGCGATGGCCGAAGTACTGGTCCGTCGTGCGGTGATGGCTGCCTGGCAGGCAGCCCGCCGGATCGGGTATCAGAGACCCGAGGCCTGATCATCGATCGTTTTTTTATCGGGAGGTTCTGTGTCGGAAAGTCAGGTTGAACGGAGACCGTTGGGCGAGACCTACGGTGGGCAAGCTGTGATGGAAGGCGTCATGATGCGCGGCAAGTACAATGCTGCGGTTGCTGTGCGCCGTCAGGATGGTCAGATTGTGACCAAACAGGAGGCGCTTGGTGGATTGTACCGTGGCGCGATGAGTAGGATTCCGCTCCTACGAGGGATTCCCCTACTCTGGGACTCGCTGGGCCTGGGGATGCGGGCACTCTTCTACTCTGCGGAGGTAGCCGGTCAGGAAGAAGATCCGGATTTCAAGATGTCGGGGGGCATGGGCATAGCCACCGGTGCCATCTCTCTCTTGCTGGGCGTTGGGCTCTTTATGCTGCTGCCCTCCTTTGTCGCCGGGGTGATTATAAAACAGCATGCATTTGTCTTTAACTTGGTCGAGGGGGCCGTCCGGCTCATCCTCTTGGTTGGCTATATGGCCGTTATCGGCCGGGCGGAGGAGATTCGTCGCGTCTTTGCCTATCACGGGGCCGAGCACAAGACGATCAACGCCTATGAGGCCGGGGAGCCTTTGACAGTCGATGCCGTGCGCCCCTACTCGCGAGAACACGCGCGCTGCGGCACGGCATTCCTCCTGACGGTAGTGTTGATCTCTGTGCTGATCTTCGCCCCTCTGGGCAAGCCATCGTTCCTGGTGCGGATCATCTCGAGGCTCGTCTTGCTCCCGGTGATCGCCGGAATCTCTTACGAGGTGCTGCGCTTTACGGGGCGACACAAGAACGAGCGCGTTGTTCAATGGCTGATTGCGCCTAACCTCGCATTACAGAATCTCACGACCCGAGAGCCGGACGATGATATGATTGAGGTCGCGATTACGGCACTTCAGGCGGTATTGTCGGGAGAGGAACAAGCTGCCCGAGCCTGAGGACTGAATGGCACGTCGTGGGCCAATAGGTGGATCCCGCTACCCGCCAAATGGCCCTTCCGGCCCACAGCGCGATGTGCTATCCTCTGTACAATAACGGATTGGGGAGGCGCCGGCGCGCAAATCGAGGCTTACACTACACCCCGCGCGCCGGCGCCTCGGCTTTTCTGGGGCTAATTCTCCGCCGGTTTCTCCGCACGAATGAGTAGGAAGGGCAGATGAGCCACTTCTGACCAGGGACCCGACCTCGCCTCTGCGTTCTTTTCGGCAAGGTCGAGCTGTTGTTCTTCCTCGTCCGTAAGCGACAACCCGTGCAGGAAGGTGAACCGCGCCGGGTCAGGTTCCACAAGTGTATTGAAGAGGCCGACGCCTACATCGAATCCCTGTTGGGCAAGGGCGCCCGGTAGCCTGCGTCCCGTGTAGGGATCTGCGCCGGCGCGTTCGAGTCCGGTCAGCCAGAGATCCCGGGTGGCGATGTCCGGAGGATACTCGATCATCCCCCCGTAGTCAGGCTCCAATGCAACCACCACACCACCCGGCATCAGGGCGCGCCATAGCTCGGCGATAACGATCGCCAGAGGGGACATCCAGAGCAGGGCCAATTGCGTGAAGATAAGATCGAAGGTGCCGTCGGCGAACGGCAGCTCGCGGCCATCGGCAGCGACTCGGCCGGCTCCCTCAAACGGACGCGCCACCAACAGCGCCCCGATCTCGCAATCCAGGGCCACGACGCATCCGCCCGCCCTACGCACCAGCTCGGGGACGATGGCCCCATAGCCGGTGCCCAGGTCCAGGATACGCCTGCGTCGGGCTATGTGTACCTGGCGCAAAAGATGAGCCCGAGCCGGTGCCAGCCATTCGGCCTGGCGGGCGAGCAGCTCGGGCCCTGGTAAATCTGCGGACCCTGTGGAGGCCCCATCGCAAGGTTCGGCTCTCCTCACCGACCTCCCCCTGCGCACGCACAGGCGCAGGCACAGCCTGCGCAGGCACAGGCACAACCGCCACCACCACCACCGCCCTTCCCACCACTGCTGGAGGCCTTGGACAACGCCTCGAAGACGTTGCCGGTTACCTTGTCGACGCCACTCAGATTTATGAAACCACCTTTTGTTCCCGGGATGTTCATTGCGCCGGGCAGGATTGCTGAGGCCATCCCACCCATTGTGTTCTGGGCCCATCCGGCAAACGAGCCCGCAACATCGCCAATGGATGTCTGGCCCGGTGTGGCGGATCGCCCCACACCACCGGAAGCCGCCGGCCCCGATCTTCCGCCCGTGACGGTGGGTCCGATCATAGGACGCGCCCATATAGGCCAGTAGCTATACCCGGGGCGGTTCAGGACCGTGGGATAGGTATCATCCATCATTACCCACGGCAGATACTTGTCCAGGTACTTCTGCCGCTCGTTCACCTCACCCATTGTCTTTGCCTGCTCCATTGCCCGCGTGATCACGCGTTTATAGTAGTCCTGGGTGTCGGAGAGGTCGAAGCCCTTCATCTTGGCAGCCGTTCGCTTCAGCAGCGACTCCATGGCCTTGGTAAAATCTATCTTCTCAAGCGGTTTCCCGGGATCCCGCTCCAATTGGTCCAGGAAGCCGAACTCGTACGTGTGGATCACTGTACCGGCAGCCTGGGCCGCGGAGCGGCGCTGTTTGTCCCGAAGGTCGCTCGACCGACGGTAGTCCGGGTTGTCCCACGTCTTGAACGGGTCCGTCACTTTGACCGTCAGGGGCTCCTGCGTGACCAATTCGACCACTTTTTTCTCCAGCAGGCCGAAGAAGACCAGTGTGAGAACCTTGTTCAGTGGCAACTCCAGCAAGACCGCCGCTTCCGGCGCCGTGAGTCCACGTTTGATCCCTCCCCCTTCCACCTGGGCAATCGGCGGAAGGTAGTCCTTGGGCTTCTTCTTCAGCTTGGTCTCATTGACCACAACGAGGGCAATCAGGATTGGGATGGCCGGCAAGATCGTAATCGGGCTGACGATGAAGAGGAGGATGAGACCCCCACCGAGGATCGCGAAGACCGTGCATCCGGTCCCGCCGGAGAACCTGAAGAAGAGAAATGCGGCCAACCCCGTTGCGATGACGCCCAGCAGTACGGCGGTTTCAGGGTGATCCTGCAGCCATGCCTTGGTGAGATCGAGGATCGATTGCTTGATGACGTTGGAGATTCCGTCCTGCGGGAACGAGACGCCCACCAGATAGGCCTTGGTCGCCGTGCCATTGGGCCATTCCCAGACCACGACGGTGTGGTCCTGGTAGAGTGCTTTGCTGGTGAAGGGCACCTGCTGGTAGACGACTTGGTCCGGCTGGATGCCCGGGGGAAGGTGAATGGCGAGCCGAATGTCGCTCGTCCCGGAGACTGAAGAAGGGTCGAACCAGGTCGGCGTGATGCGCAGCGAAGCATCGGCCTTATTTGTGGTGTCCTGATAGATCAGGTCGGGTATCGTCGCCTCGAAGTGCAGCGTGCCCTGTCCGCCTGTGGGAATTGCCTGACTCCCCAAGTGAACCTCGACGCCGATGGCGACGACCGTCGATGGGCGGATGTCGGAAAGGCTGACCCCGCCAATGGAGGCCGTCATGGTCTTGATGTTGTAGTTGCTGTTGGGCAACCCGATGTCGACGATGTCGATGGGGGTCCCCAAGTTATCGAAGGTGATGTCGTAGACGATTTGGACGGAGCCGTCGGTCTGGACGTAGACCTGCATATCGAGCTGTGGGACGCGAAAGCTGTAGCTCTGCGCGAGTCCCGTCTGCACGGGGTGTGCCGACCCCGTCTGCCGGGGTGTGCCAACCCCGTCTGCGCGGGGTGTGCCAACGCCGGCTGTGGGAGGGCTGTCGTCCCCACCATCATCACCACAATGCACAGCAACCCTATGAGTGAAAGACGCCTAAGCATATCTAGTCGTACCTCCGAGAACGCATAACTGACCTCGCGTCAGCGCCCGCCGCCCGCACAGGCACAGGCGCACGCACATCCGGCGCACGCGCATGCGCAACCGCTGGATCCGCCGCCCGACGAGCCGCTGCTCGCCACAGGTTTGCTCAGCGCGGTAGGTAGAATCGCGGCAGCCATACCTCCCATGGTCGTCTCTGCCCAACCTGCGAAGGAGGCTGATACGTCCCCAAACGTGGTTGTCGACGACGATGCTCGACCTGCGCCGGCCGAAACGGCACGCCCACCAGCCCCGGCAACAGACGTGCCGCCGGAAGCGGCATGGGCCTGCCGCGCCCACACCGGCCAGTAGTGGTAGCCGCCCAGCGTGAGGGCAGGCCGGTAATCGCGCTGCATCATTACCCAAGGCAGGTACTGATCGAGGTATGCCTGGCGGTGCTCGACGTCGCCGATGGCCGCCGCCTGTTCCACGGCGCGATCGATGACGCGGCGATAGTAGTCCTGGGTGTCCGAGAGATCGAACCCCTTCATCTTCGCGGCGGCGTCATCCACGAGGATCTGCATCGCTTCGACCACCGGCATCTTGTTGATTGGAGTGTCGGGGTGCTTTTCGATCATATCCAGGAACGGGTACTCGTAGTGGTGAATCACCGTACCCTTGGTCTGGGCTGCCTGCCTGCGATAGCGGGTCCGGCTCTCTTCATCCTTGAGGTCGCTCTTGTCCGCGACGCGGAAGTCCTCGACCACCTCAACGGTGAGGGGATCAGGCTTGGTCTGGCGGATCAGGCCTTTCTCCAGCATGCCAAAGATCACCAGTCCCAGGACCTTGGTCAGCGGCAGCTCGAGGATGGCGGCTGCCTCGGGTGCGGTGAGGCCGCGCTTGATCCCCCCGCCCTCGACCTGAGCGATGGGCGGCAGGTAGTTTGGTTTGGAGCCGCGGATGACGGCCCGCGCAATGACGAAGATAATAAAGAGCGGCACAGCAAGCGGAAGACACGTCCCTATGGCACCCCCCACAACCCCGGCAGCGCCGGCGAGCCAGCGCCCCAGGAGATCCCAGAACGTGACCTTGATGACGTGAGTCATACCGCGCTGCGGAAATGAGACGCCGACGCGGTAGGCCCGTGTCGGCGAGACGTTCTCGAACTGCCAGTCGGCGACGACGCGACCCTGGTCGTCCTGGTATTTGTCGGTAAATGGTTGGTCCTGGTAGAGGACTTCATCGGGCTGAATGCCGGGCAGCATGGTAATCCGGATCTCGATGTTACCCGTGCCGCTTACCAGGCTGCTGTCGAACCAAGTCGGCGTGATCTGGAGCGAGGCGTTATTCTGGTTGGTTGTGTCGGCATACACCATATCCGGCATGGTGAACGCCAGATGCAACGTACCTGTACCACCTGTCGGGATAGCTTGGCCGTCGAGGTGCACTTCGACACCGGTATCGATATACTCCGACGGGCGGATATCCGTCAGCGGATGCCCGTTGATGGAGGCTTGCATGGCGTTCACATCATAGTTATTCGTAGGCGTGCCGATATCGATGATATCGATTGGGCTCCCGAAGTTATTGAACGTGATGTCGTATACGATGTTGACGGAGCCATCGGCCTGAATGGTGACCTGCATCAACAGCATTGGCACGCTGAAACTGTAGGTCTGTGCCGTGCGACTGGACGTGGGCTGCGCCACAACCGCCCCGGCCCCGCCGAGGACCAGGGTCAGGAGCATTGCCGCCGCAATCAGGATCGTTCCCCACCGCTTGCTAGTCATCCGTCTCTCCAATGGCAAATGAGTGAATGAGCGAATCAGCGGGCGCGAGCCCATCCCTTGGGATCACGCGGACAGTCGGCGGCGCAAATAGCCAGCCCCGGGCATACGTCGCATCGCGTTGGAGCCTCCACCCGCTCCCGATAGTCCCGGAAGACATCGTTGTTCCAGATAGTGGACCACGTGTCGTTGAGTAGATTGCCCGCACTCTGATATGGGCCGCGGGGCGGGATCACGTCTCCATTCGGTTCGACACGGACGGCGACATCCCCTGAGCATCGTGGTCCCTCAATGACCCGTGCGGCCAACGACATACCGGCACGCACCTCGACAGGTGGGTTCCACATGAAGCGTGCCTGGGCCATGTTTGCGGCCTCCTCAATGGTGGTGGCGACCTGCGCCATCTCATCGCTGCTGAAGACGGCCTGCTGTTGTGCCAGGGCATCATCTGTCGTGGCGAAGGCGACGAAAGATAGATTGTCTGCCCCCTTGGCAATCAGCGTGTCCACTGTGTCGTGGATATGATCGAGCGTCGTCTGCAGGAGGGGGACTTCGGCCACGGCGCTGACTTGGTTCTCCTCGAGCCACGCCAGAACGCCCTCGGCGGCGGCGTGATCGCCGGCGCCGCAGAGCGCGTCGTGAATGTCCGGATCATTGGCTGCATAGAGAAATGTGACGTGGTCCACGCCGGCCTGCCGGAGGTCCGCCAGGAAGTCGGCATCGTTCAACTCGGTCGCACGGCTGCGGATACCCGCGATCATGCCCAGATCCTCAGCGCGCTCCACGGCGCGGATCAGATGAGAACGCACCAGGCCCTCGGAGGCCAGTAACGTGACGTGAGGGATGCCCACCTCCCACAGACGATCGAGGATCGGTAGGATAACGTCCGGCTCCGCCAGCGGCACGGAGGCCTGCAACGGGGCGATCAGCTCCGAGCTGTAGGGTGATACAGCGGCG
This sequence comes from uncultured Chloroflexia bacterium, assembly GCA_963775195.1. Classification (GTDB taxonomy): domain Bacteria; phylum Chloroflexota; class Anaerolineae; order B4-G1; family SLSP01; genus PWVB01. Next base: position 995,540 of record CAVZIC010000002.1, on the reverse strand, counting down.
TCCTCCAAATTGAAGACGGGATAGGCGTCGCCCGGCGCGGTGATTTCCGCAATAAGGCCGTCAACCTTGGCGATGTCCGCGCGCATGACGTCCACGCTGCCACCGGAGAAGGCAGCCCTTAACTCCTTCAGGATCTCAGCCTCGGAGTGTCCCTCAAGCACCCCTTTGGCGATCAGTACACCGGAAGGCGATAACCGCGCCGCGGCCATGGCATTAGCGATGAGCATACCGCTGCCATCATTTTCCACACGGAGATGAAAGCGCGCGTAAGCTCCATCTGCCTCCTGCATGATATGGTAGAGGCCCGGCTTGATAGGAGGAGCGGCCTTTGCTCGCTCGAAGGTCAACAGACGTTTGAGCCAGTCTTTCCACGTGGACATAGATACCCTCCTGGAAACGTTTCAACGTTCAAACGGCGGTACGGTCAAGCGCTCGCTCGATACTTCCTGTCGTAGAGGTCCGGTTCGAAGGCTGCGCGTCTGCCGGGGCAACTGTCGCGGGGGCAAAGCTGGCAGCTCTCAAAGCGTTCTTCGGTTGGGAAGCGGATGCCTGAGACAGTCTTGTTCGGAATCATCAGAAAGCTGTCGGTTAACTCCACGCCAATCGCCGCGTGGGGATCTCCAAGGATCTGAAAGAGAGGGCGCTGCTCGCGCAGGGGCCAGTCCGCCAGGGATCCGGGCGCCATCGTTGCCGTGCGTCCCAGCTCGTAGCAGGTGCTGAGATGGTGGGTAAGTGCCTGAATAGCGGCTGCCAGAGCCAGCTCTTTGATGGCATCTGCCCAATACCGGTGCAGTATATCGTCGAGGCCATCTCCCCAGCGCTGTAGCTCCATCCCGCACGTCGCTATGTAGGCAAAGACCCGGTGGGCCGCTTCCAGATTCACGCGCAGAATGCGGCTTCTCAGGATGATGCCCTCAACACGAACCGTGTCCGGCGTCTTCTCATCGACATAGGCGAGCCGGTACATCGCCTTCGGCCTGGCAACGGCCCTGGCTGTCTCCAGCACCTGGGCGAGTTCCGGGAGGTGTCGACTTCCCTCCTTGATTCTCAGTCGTTTGGCCAGGGGCCCGAGGGCAGGTTCGAAGGGGACTTCGTCCAGAATGTAGGTTGTCTCAGATGCAGTGGCTGTATTGTTCACTCCGCTACCTTCTGTTCGGTTAGTACAGGATGGGCCGTCACACTCCGGCCCGAGGCTCGCAGCTTGGCCCGAGCGCATCCGTGCTCCGCAGCGCGTTGCCAGGGAACTCGCCCTCCCGCCGCCGGCTTGGCGGCAAGCCGGGCTTCGCGCTCCAGGCGGCACCCGCCGCCGCATATCTCCAGGTCCGGGCAGTCCCAGCACTCTGCAGGCAGCCCCGCTTCTCCGGGAGCTGTGTCACGGTCACGGAAGCTAAGGAAGAGCTTGCTGTTCCAGATCGCATCCCATGGGTCGGCCAGGATGTTGCCGGCTGCCACGTAGTACGACTGGCACGGCAGCACATCGCCATTCGGCTCGATGCAGATGGAGTATTCGGCAGCGTTGCAGCGCTTGGGATCAAGATCGAGTGCGAGGGGTGAGAGTTTGCAGTAGTCGGTCACCGTGTACCACATGAAGCGCATTTCCAATGCATCGGCCTCATCGCGGACCGCGGCGAGCAACGCCGTCATTTCCTCGGCCGGAATAGCATCCGGCGTTCCGGCGCCACCGCCGGCGTAAATCATGCCGTTCATCGCGAAGGTCCGCAGGCCCAAGTCGTGCACGAAGCCGACGACGTCGAGCGCGTGATCCTGGTTTTCTCGCGTCACGGTCGTATTGGTGATGGTGTGCAGGCCACCCGCGACGGCGTTTCTTATCCCAGCCACAGTCTCCTCAAAGGCGCCTGGCTGTCCCACCATCGCGTCGTGGACCTCGGAAAAGCACGATTCCAGTGTGACCTGAACATGGTTCAGACCCGCAGTTACCAGGGCATCGACCAGACCGGGGTCGGCAAGCCGGCGTCCGTTCGTGTTCATGCCCACCACAAGACCCAGCGCGTCCGCATAGCGAATCAGATCGGGCAGGAGTGGGTGCAGGGTCGGCTCGCCTCCGGTGAGGATGATATGCGGAATGCCGATCTCCGCGAGCTTATCCAGCACGGCGTACCAATCCTTGGCCGAAAGCGTCTGCATCGTGAAGCGCTCGGGCTCGTTGTAACAGTGGGGGCACCCGTTGTTGCATGCGTAGGTAAGGGCGACATCGGCCTTGTAAGGGGCCGTCACAGGTGTGCTGAAGACCGGCTGAAATGCCAACAGGGAGGTCAGGCTGCACGTAGGACAGCCGTCATCCTCCGACCGCAGCCGCTGTACCAGATCGTACATCGTTGCGGTGGCCTCCTCCAGTTCACCCCGCGCGACACCGCGGTATTGCCGGGCAAGTTGCGCCTTGGCCTCCTGAAGGGAGACCCGCTCAAGCGCCAACTTCACCATTTGCACGGCGGTGGCGTTGAGGTGGATGACTTCCGTGACGTCGATGAAGAGCACCCCGGCGCCATCGTCGCCGACACGCAGATGGACCCGCCGCCGTCCGCCATTAAGCGACACGGGATACGTAAAGAGGCCCGGTGTTGGGTGCTGGGAGGGTGGGTGAAGAGCGTTCCGGGCCGACCCAAGCAACTGCGCCCATCGTGTTTGGACGTTCATAGGGCAAGAACGTCCGCCCGATCAGGCCTGCGACCGTATCGGGCGGACAGGGCAGATCACCACTTGGGAGCTTCTTCGATTTGGTACGAGGCGCCGCAGTAAGGACAGTCCACAAAGATGGCACCGGCCTTGACCACGAGATTTTCTTTGCTCAGCGCACCCCCACACGACTGGCACTTCATCTGCTCCAGGTGGACATCACCGGTGAGATCGATCTTCTGCACGTTGGTGATCTCTTCGTGCTTGGGGCGGACGCGAGTCAGATAGATGAGCACGCCGGCCGCTACGAAAAGGATGATCCCCACCACGATGCGGATGAACTGCCCCTGCGACCCGACGACGAATATCAGGCCGAAGAAGGCCACCACGGCAGCGATCAAGTACGTCACAATCTCCATCGCCTTCTCCTTGGGAAACTCACTATAGATGCACGTAGTATAGTGCATCCCTCATGGTCGTCAAAGATCAAGGCAATCCCGGATGCCCCGGTGCGACCATGCAGATGATCTCCAGAAAGCGGAGGTCGAAGAAGGTCTGCGCGTGGGCAGGATGAAGGACCGCGGCTGTGTCTGCGCCACGGCCCGTGCCGCCGATGGCGATGATGGGGCGCCCTCCCGGCACGAGGCCCGCATCGGAGGCCATCAGCGTGATCTCGGCAGCCACTTTCATGCCTTGCCCAAAGCAGCGTAGCGTGAATGCCATGATCTCGTCGATCTGATAGGTATTAAGCTTCTTGCGGACCGCCCGCCCGACGCCACCAAAGGCATGGGTGGTGGTCAGAACCGTGGCGCCGGCTGCCTTGATCTGCTCGATCAACGCCGGGTCGTAGGTGAAGGCATGGGGTTCGCGGAAGCCCGCCGAGTGGGTGACGGCGACGACATCGAGTCCTGTGAGTAACTCTGTGGCTCGTAGGCCTGTCGCGCCGCTGGTGGTGGCGACGAGGACGGTCTCGATGCCCAAGGCTTTCGCACGTTCGGCAACCAATGCCAGCGTTCGATCCGTATTGGCAGCGCTGGCATCGGTGAAGTAGACGGTCTGGGACGTTATCTCGCTCATCGTTTTCCCCTTTGTTGATAGTTCGCGTCGGAGTTCCTAGCCCGAGTATAGATGGGGGTAGGGCATCGTCAAAGGTCGGTTCGGCCCTTGCCGTATCTGTGGTATGATGGCACCGTCAAGTACGAAGTATTCCACGCTGTTGGAGGCGAGTGATGTCGAAATTCCAAGCCTACCTGAAGTCCCACAAAGTCCTGATCGCTGACGGTGCCACCGGCACGACGCTGCAGAAAGCCGGTCTGCCGGCCGGAGCGGCACCGGAGCGCTGGAACCTGGAGAATCCCGACGCGGTGCGAGCCTTGCACCGCGGCTACGTTGATGCAGGCACCGACATGATACTCACCAACACGTTTGGTGGTACGTCGATCCGCTTAAGGAGGGAGGGGCTATCCGAACGGACCGCCGAGATCAACCTGACGGCGGCGCGCCTCGCCCGCGAGGTGGCCGGAGACACAGTGTTGGTGATCGGGGATATCGGACCCACCGGCGAGATGCTGGTGCCACTCGGCACGCTTACGTATGAGGATGCGGTCGCGGCATTTGCCGAACAAGCCGGTGCACTGGCCGAGGGCGGTGTGGATGCGATCCTGATCGAGACGATGAGCGATCTCGACGAGGTGAAGGCCGCCGTCGAAGGGGTGCGCCAGGTGACGGATCTCCCGCTGATGGTCACGATGAGCTTTGACACCAAAGGCCGGACGATGATGGGCGTGAAGCCCGAGCGCGCCGCCAAGACGCTGCTCTCGCTAGGGGTCGATGTGATGGGCGCTAACTGCGGCCGGACGCTAACGGAGACACTGGAGGCCATCCGGCAGATGCGCGAGGCGGCGCCTGACGCGGTGCTGATGGCCAAGCCCAACGCCGGCCTGCCCCATGCCGAAGGATTGGATCTGGTCTATGACGTGACCCCGGAAGTGATGGCAGAGTATGGCCGGCGATTTGTCGATGAGGCCGGCGTCTCGATTTTCGGTGGCTGCTGCGGGAGCACGGCAGAGCACATTCGAGCTGTGGCCGAAACACTCAAGCTAGACCACAGGGCAATAGCGTTGCTTTCAGCTTAACTGCAGCACGAGGAGGGTTTGATATGCGATATGAAATCCACGGTACCGTAATGCAGACATTGGACGTCTACCTATCCCAGAGCGAGTCTATGTACACCGAGTCCGGTGGTATGGCCTGGATGAAGGGAAACGTCGAGATGAAGACCGACACCAAGGGTGGGCTGATGGCCGGGTTGGGCCGCAAGCTCGCAGGAGAGTCTCTCTTCATGACGACCTACGTCAGTCGTGATCCCGGCGAGGCATTGGTGGTCTTCGCTCCAGAGGCCCCGGGCAAGATCATTCCTGTGAAACTTGGCCCAAACCAGAGTATGATCTGCCAACGGGATGCATTCATGTGTGCTGAGAGTTCCGTCGACCTCAGTATGCACTTCCGGAAACGACTCGGTACCGGCCTGTTTGGCGGTGAGGGCTTCATCCTTGAGAAGATCACGGGGCCAGGCTACGCCTTCCTCGAGATCCCGGGCGAGGTGCGTGAGTACAGCCTCGCGGCAGGCGAGTCGATGCGGATCGATCCGGGCCACATTGCGCTCTTTGAGCCGTCGGTCAACTATGATATCTCGATGGTCAAGGGCTTTGCAAACGTGCTGTTTAGTGGTGAGGGCCTGTTCCTGGCGACGATGACAGGCCCCGGCCGGATCTGGCTGCAGAGCCTCCCGCTCTCCAATCTTGCGGCAAAGCTCGCCCGATACCTGCCCACGAAATCGTCCTGAGCGCTGCTCTCCGGATCTCAGGGACGCTCAGCGAGGTCCCTGAGATCCCGTCGCCGCACATTGACAGGTGATCTGCCCCTTCCGTCTGATGGCCGGTGAGTTCATCATAGGCACTTTGGGTTCCCTCTTATTTGGGCCTTATGCCGCGCAGAAGGAGTAAGGTATCATGGTTAAGATCATTGGCGATACAACATCTTGCTTGTCCGAATCATTTGCCGAAGCCCATCATCTGCCGATCATTCCCCAGGTCATTATCTTCAACGAAGTCTCGTATCTCGAAGGTGTCGAGATCACGTACGACACCTTTATGGAGCGACTCCAGAGTGCCACCCAGCTCCCAAAGACGGCAGCGCCGCCTGCGGAACTCTTTGCGGAGGCTATCGAGCGTCTGGCTGCGACGGATGATGCGATCGTCTGTGTATTGCCGTCCGCCCTGGTCAGCGGAACGGTGCGCTCCGCTGCAGTAGGTTTGCAGCTCGCGCGCGAGCGCGGCCTTCGTGATGTCGACGTGCGCATCATCGACACGAAGCTGATTGCCAGCCCTGTGGCTACGCTGCTCCAACTCTCGTGTCAATGGGCCGAAGAGGGCGAGAGCGCCGACACGATTGAGGCCCGTATCGTCGAGATGGGCACCCGATGCAAGATCTACTTCCTCGTCGACACGCTCAAGTATCTGGCGATGGGGGGACGCATCGGCGGCGCGTCTGCCCTGTTGGGCAGTATGCTGCAAGTCAAGCCGGTATTGACGTTCACAGAGGGGCAGGTCGACACCTTTGAGAAAGTGCGAACCCACAAGCGCGCCGTAGAACGGCTCAAGCAGTTGGTGATCGATCAAATTGCACCGGGCGAGCGGGGTTATCTTAGCGTGATGCACGCGGCTGCCGCCGAAGAAGCCGAGCAGTTGGCTGCCTTCTTTCGCGATGCCCTGAACCTTGAGTCTATTCCGATTCACTCAGTGCCTCCGGCTGTGGTGACGCATGGCGGCCCGGGCATCTTGGGTGTTGGATTCTTCACGGAGTAGGTTTGATGCAGATTCGCGAGATTGATACACGGAACTCACGGGATGTCCGCGAGTTCGTCGGATTCCCGTTCGAGCTCTACCGGGGATGCGAGCAGTGGGTGCCGCCGCTCGTGTCCGGCATGAAGCTTGTGCTAGACCGCAAACGTCATCCCTTTTACAGGCATTCGGATGCGGGTTTCTTTGTCGCCGAACAGGGCGGGGCCGCCGGTGGGCGAATCCCCGTGGGCCGGATTGCCGTCCTGGAAAACCGCCGTTACAACGACTACCGTCAGGCCAAGGTCGCGTTCTTCTACTATTTCGACACCGTGGAGGATGTCGAGGTGGTTCGGGGCTTGATAGAGGCTGCCCGCGCGTGGGCTGCAGCCCGCGGTTTGACGCTCCTCATGGGCCCAAAGGGTATGCTGCGCTCCGACCCCTATGGCGTCCTGACCGAGGGCTACGAGTACCTTACCGGCATGAACATGCCGTACAACTACCCCTACTATGCGACGCTCCTGGAAGATGTCGGCATGGAGAAGGAAATCGATTATCTCTCAGGGCATATGATCGCCGCGGATGAATTCCCCGAACGGCTCTTCCGGATGGTCGAGCGCATCAAGGAGCGCAGCGGATTCTGGGTCAAGTCCTTCAAGAGCAAGCGGGAGCTGCGGGCCTGGATCCCCGATATCCAGCGTGTCAATAACGAGGCCTTCACGCAGGTATGGGGGTATTACCCGATCGACGATGCCGAAGTGCAGATGATTGGGGGCCAACTGCTGATGGTGTCGGATCCCCACTTGATGAAGGTTGTGATGCAGGGCGACGCCATCGCAGGCTTTGCCTTTGTCTTTCCTGATGCCGCCGAGACGCTCAAGAAGATCGGTGGTCGGCTGTGGCCATTCGGCTGGGCGAGGCTGCTGGTCGCGCTCCGGCGAACCAAGCGGCTGCTCGGAAACGGCGTTGGATTGCTGCCCAAATACCAGGGCCTCGGTGCGAGCACACTGCTCTATGCGGAACTCCACGACACCATTCGACAGCGTGATGCGGAGGACTGCGAGTTTGTCCAGGTCATGGAGACGAATATCAATAGCCTCGGCGATATGAATATGCTTGGGGTTCAATGGCATAAGCGATATCGCGTCTTTCGACTCGATGTCTGAACTTTATCCAGAGCTCAAAGGTCTGCCCGGAATGCGCACACTGGGCGCTTGGGAGGTTTCTGATGACAGAGCAGGCTGACCGGATTCCGCTCTTTACCAAAATCATCTACGGAACTGGCGACTGGAGCATGGCTGCTTTCAACACCCTGCGCCAGATCTTTTATGCGATCTTTCTGACGGACGTGGTCGGACTTGACCCCCGCCTGGCCTCATTCGCTGCCCTGGTTGGTGTCTTGTGGGATGCCGTCAATGATCCCCTGGTCGGCGTGCTTAGTGACAAGGTGCGCACGCGCTGGGGGAGACGGCGTCCATTCCTGCTGTTCTTTGCGGTTCCCTATGGTCTCGCTTTTCTGATCCTGTGGTGGGCGCCCCCGTGGAAGAGCCAGATCCTCTTGATGATCCACGTCATGCTGGCTTATGCGCTGAGCGATACCTTCCAGACGCTCGTGATTGTTCCGTTTCACGCGTTGACGCCTGAGATGACCTCGGACTACGATGAGCGCACATCCCTGGCCAGTTACCGGATGTTCTTCAACTTCCTCGCCTCATTGGCCGGTGGGGTAGCTGCTCCGATGATCGTGGACGCGACCCTGGCGAACGGCGGAACGCAGCAGCAGGGCTATGTCCTGGCATCGGCAATCTTCGGTGCTACGTCGGTGATCCCCTTCTTGCTCATCTTCTTTGTCGTTCGGGAGAAGGCCAAGCCTAAGGAGCTGCCTGAGGAAGTGTCATTCCGTCAGACGCTTCGTCAGGCCTGGGAGAACGTGCCCTTCCGTTATGCCACGGCGCTCTACATGCTTAACTGGGTGACCTTCGACCTGGTGGCTGCCGTGCTACCTTTCTTTCTCGTCTATTGGATTGCCCAGGGGAATCTCGTCCTGAAGATGCCGGGTCTGGGGATGCCAATCGAGTCCACCGTTCTCGGTATCATGGCCGTGCTGGCCGTGCCGGCTTTGCCCTTCTGGTCGTGGGCCGCGCGTCGCTTCGGCAAACGTCACGCCTACATGGTTGCTGTTGTACTGTGGACACTGATCCTGATGTCGCTGATCTTTGTGCCCCCGATGCGCTTGGGGTTGACCATGGTGATGGCGGTGTTGATGAGTTTCAGCTATTCGGCCGCCCACATGCTGCCGGATGCGATTTTCCCCGATGTCATAGATTGGGATGAGCTGCGCACCGGGGAGCGCCACGAGGGCGTCTACTACGGAACGAAGAACTTCGTTCGTAAGCTGACAACGGCGTTTGCCATCTTCCTGACCCTCCAGGTCTTGGGGTGGTTGGGATACCAGAAGCCCCCGGATAGCGCCGTCTTCTTCAGCCAGCCCGCTGCTGTGTTAGCCGGAATCCGGGTTCTTATCGGCCCCGTGGCCAGCCTGCTGTTGCTTGCGCTGTTGGTGGTCACGTGGTTCTACCCACTGAATCGAAGCCGCTATGCGCGCGTGCAGCGGCTTCTGGCGCGGCGCAAGCTGCGCAACTTGGGCGGAGTAGCAGGAGGGATCATAGGCGAGGGAGGAGGGGAGCCCGCCCCTCATCTCGTCGGCTCGCCTGTCCCCTAGCTCCATCATCCCTTATGTGGCGTCAACCATGAGTGCTCTAACGACATACCGCAACGAGCGTATCTACGGTTTCTGCCCCGGCTGCAGTCACCGTCTCATCCTGGATGCTCTCGATCGCGTCCTGGTGCGTCTGCAGTGGGATCCCGCCCAGGTTGTCATTGTTAGCGACATTGGGTGTGTCGGGCTGTCGGATCAGTATTTCATCACGAGCGGATTCCACGGCCTGCACGGACGGAGTTTGACCTACGCCACGGGCATCAAACTGGCCCGTCCTGACCTACACGTCATCAATCTCATCGGAGATGGGGGGTGCGGCATCGGGTGTGCCCACCTGGTCAGCGCGGCCCGGCGCAACATTGGCGTAGCCACGTTGGTCTTCAACAATCTCAACTTCGGTATGACGGGCGGGGAGCACAGCGTCACCACCCCGCTGGATCAAATGACGACAACGACGCCCTGGGGAAACACGGAACAGCCCCTGGACATCGCTCAAACGGTGGCTGTGAATGGTGCCGGCTATGTCTGGCGCGGCACCGTCTTCGACGCGGACCTCGATCGCCAGATTGAAGCGGCGCTGACACACGACGGGTTTGCTCTCCTGGATATCTGGGAGTTATGTGTCGCTTACTACGCCACGGCGAACAAGGTCTCGCCCCATGAACTGACAGCGTTGATTGAGCGCCTGGGGCTGGCGAAAGGCGTCATTCAGCAGACGTCGCGTAAAGAGGGTGCTGCCGCCCTTCATGAGGCCTGGACTGCATGGTCCGGTAGCAGAGCGGGAAGAGGGGCCCGTCCCTGAGGTTCGGTCCGTGCCCAAGCTCAAGACATCTTCAGCCGCCCCGGGCGCCCCCGCCGTGCCAGGCGCTACCGCCGTCCGAGGCGCCACCGCTTTCGGTGTGATCATCGCGGGCGCGGCTGGGTCGCACGTTCGCACGGCGGGGCGCCTGGTCGCAGAAGCCGCCACACTCTCGGATCTCTGGACTGCCCAGCGAGACGATTACCCGGTGACCGTGCGTTCCGGCTACAGCGTCAGCGAGGTTCTTGTGTCGTCGGATCCCATCTTCTACACCGCGATCGACCGCGCCGACGTGCTCTTCATCCTCTGCGATGAAGGGTATCAGAAAGTCTCGGGTACCCTCTCACGGATGGCCGAAGACGGATGGGTCTTTGCCGTGCCCGATCTCATTCCTCGCGTCTTTGCTCAAGTCGGATCGTCTCACATCCGGATCCGCACGCTTCGGCTTGAGGCGCTCAAGGGCGTCAGCCATTCCAGCAGAACGTTGGCAGCGGTCGCTGCCGGGGTGGCTTCTGTGGGCTGTCTGGATTCACAGGCGCTGATTGACGCCGCAGGGAGCCTTAGTGCAGCCTACGCCCAGGTGAACCGGACGGCGGTGCAATCGGCCCTGGATGCTATTGACAGCATCATCACCGAAGTTTCTTGACGCGAAATCGTTGACAACGACGACGAAGTCGGTATGATTACCGCTTAGCCTGTCGGCTACCCAGTTGTCTCATCCAGAGAGCGAAGCCTGAGTACCAAGGGGACGGCTTTGCTCTTTTCGCGTGGGTGAACCTTATGTGGGAGGAGAATTATGATTGACGTCGTCGGATTGACGAAATCCTATGGCCCGATACGTGCGCTGGAGGACGTGGCATTCAAAGTCGCAAGCGGCGAGATCGTCGGGTTATTGGGACCGAATGGCGCGGGAAAAACTACCTTCATCAAGATCCTGACAGGTTATCTTCAGGCGGACGAAGGCACCGTCACTGTCGATGGTTTGGATGTACAGGACCATACACGCGAGGTCCAAGCGCAGATCGGCTATTTGCCGGAGACTGCGCCCCTCTATCCTGAGCTCTCGGTTCAGGCTTATTTGCAGATGATGGCCGACCTTCGGATGATCCCGGTAGAGGAGCAGCTTCGGCGAATCTCTGAAGCCGTCTATGCGACCGGGCTCGAAGATCATTTGGCGCGCCCTATCGGGGAGCTGAGCAAGGGATTCCGCCAACGCGTTGGGTTGGCCCAGGCGATCCTACACCAGCCGAAATTGCTTATCCTCGATGAACCAACAGTGGGATTGGATCCCACGCAGATTGTGGGGATCCGGAATCTGATTCGGCGGCTCTCCAAGCACAGCACAGTGCTTTTCTCCACACACATTCTCTCCGAGGTTGAGGCGCTCTGCGACCGCGCGATCATTCTTATCAACGGCAAGGTGAAAGCCGATGCCCGCCTCGCCGATCTGGCCGCAACGTCAGATGCAGTGGTCGTGCTGGAGCGCCCGGTCTCCGAGGCAAACACGCTGTTGCGGAAGTTGGCCCAGGCGCGCGATGTTGAGGCTTTTGAAAGCCCTGACGGCTATCCTGCATTCCGAGTCTATGGCGTCCGTGACGCTGGCGACCACCTGACCCCGGCCATCTACGACCTGGCACGGACTAAAGCCTGGCCGATACGCGAACTGCGCCGGGATGTCCGTACACTGGAGATGGTCTTCAACGAGTTGGCGCTTGCGACAGGAGCCACGTCGGATGAGATTCTTTCGGCTGAGCCGGCGGACGCGCCTCAGACGGCGGACGCGCCTCAGCCGGCCGAGGCGGAGGTTATGTCATGAGTACGTGGATACGACAGACGGTTACTATCTCACGCAAGGAGTTGCGGGGGTACTTTGGTTCGCCGATGGCCCTGATCTTCATCGGCACGTTTTTGGCAGCGACACTTTTCTCGTTCTTCTGGGTCAATACCTTCTTCTCCCGCGGTGTCGCTGACGTTCGCCCACTCTTCCAGTGGATGCCCGCATTGCTGATCTTCCTGGTGGCTGCGCTCACCATGCGGCAGTGGAGCGAGGAGCAGCGTTCCGGGACAATGGAGGTCCTTCTGACGCTGCCGGTTTCCACAATCCAGCTCGTGTTGGGCAAGTTCCTGGCCGTGATTGCCCTGGTGGCGGTTGCGCTGGGTTTGACGCTCTTCCTGCCGCTAACCGTGGCCCTGTTGGGCAATCTCGACTGGGGGCCGGTTGCCGGTGGCTATCTCGCGGCCATTTTGCTGGCAGGTGCCTATGCTGCCATCGGGCTTTTCGTCTCGTCGCGGACCGACAACCAGATCGTCGCGTTGATCTCAACCGTCCTGGTCTGTGGCGTGCTCTATCTTGTGGGATCCTCCGGTGTGACGGGCTTCTTTGGCAATCAGGTCGCCGACATCCTGAGGGCGATCGGTGCCGGCAGTCGATTCGCGTCCATCGAGCGTGGGGTGATCGATCTACGAGATCTTGCCTACTACCTGACGGTTGCCGGCATTTTCCTCGCGCTGAATGTGCTTTCGCTGAAGGCCAAGGGCTGGAGCGTGGGAGCGCAGACGCTGCCAAAGCGTCGCGGTGTGGCCATCACCTCCGTCCTCGTCGTCGCCAATCTGCTGTTTGCCAACGTGTGGTTCTTCCCGCTTCGCGGCCTGCGCGCGGACTTGACACAGTATCACGAGTTTACGCTGTCGTCTACCACGAAGGACCTATTGCGGAACCTTCAGGAGCCCTTGCTGATCCGCGGCTACTTCAGCGAGAAGACACACCCGCTGCTCGCTCCCCTTGTGCCTACGGTCGTTGACATGTTGGAGGAGTATCAGGTCGCCTCGGGGGGCACGGTACAGCTGGAGATCATCGACCCGGCGACGAATCCGGATGCCGAGGCTGAAGCCAACCAGGTCTACGGTATCAATCCTACGCCTTTTCAGGTGACCGGGCGCTATGAGGCCTCTGTCATCAACTCCTATTTCGACATTCTCATCCAATACGGGGACCAGAGCCAGGTGCTCTCCTTCAGCGACTTGATCGAAGTGCAGAGCACGCCGGAAGGCGGGGTGAGCGTTCAACTCCAGAACCTGGAGTACGACCTGACCAGCACCATCAAGAAGGTGGTCTACGGCTTCCAGAGCACGGACGCGATTTTCGCAGCTATGTCCGAGCCGGTGCAGATGATGGTCTACATCACGCCCGATAGCCTGCCGGATCAACTTGCCGATGCACCGAATACCATCAAGACCGTGCTGGATGACATCACCAGCCAATCCAATGGCAAGTTCAGCTACCAGTTCATAGACCCCAATGCGCCAGACAGCACGGTGACCCCTCAGGATCTCTACGACCAGTACGGAATCCAGCCCCTGGCGCTCTCTCCTTTCGCCAGTGATAGTTACTATCTTTACATGGTGCTCGAGATTGGTGGGCAGGCGCACGTGATCTATCCGCAGGGCAGTGTCAGTGAGGCTGATGTCCGGACCGCCGTCGAGTCCGCCCTGAAGCGTTCCTCCTCGGGATTCCTGCAGGTCGTCGGTCTCTGGACGCCCCCTGCAACGCCTACCCAGGACATATACGGCCAGACGCAACAGCCACTCTCCTCCTGGGATCAGCTCTCCAGCACACTGCAGCAGGAGTATGATGTTCGCACGGTCGATCTGAGTTCAGGGACCGTTCCGTCTGATATCGACGTGTTGGTGCTCATCGGTCCGCAAGGCCTCGACGACGTAGCCCGCTATGCCGTCGACCAGTACCTCATGCGGGGCGGGGCCGTGGTAGTGGCAGCCGGTAATATGACGATCGCACCGGATGCAATGACCGGGGGACTGGGGTCTCAGCAGATCTCAGATGGTCTGCAGGACATGCTGTCTTACTATGGATTCACGGTGGAGAACTCTCTGGTACTCGACTCCCAGAATGAGCCTTTCCCTGTTCCCGTCACGCGAGAGGTTGGTGGGTATCAGGTCCAGGATCTCCAGGCGCTGAACTATCCGATGTTTGTAGACATCCGATCGGATGGCATGGCCAGCGGTAACCCCATCGTCTCCGGCTTGTCGGCTGTGACGCTGAACTGGGCATCCCCGATAACGGTCGATCCGACGAAGAACGAAGGGCGGGACGTGCAGGTGCTGCTCAAGTCCTCACCGCAGTCCTGGCTCCAGTCAGACTTCAACATCCAGCCCAACCTCGATCTCTACCCAGACACCGGATTTCCCGAGCTAGCCAACACACAGTCGTACACGCTGGCAGTTTCGGCACGGGGTGTGTTCCAGTCTTACTTCAAGGATAAGCCGTCGCCGTTGGAGGCATCCGCAGCAACGAGTGATGGGACCGGCGACACTGCGGCATCCGCGCCGGCACCATCCGCAGACGTGGGGACGATCGCGTCCTCCTCTGAGAACGCGAGACTGGTCGTCATCGGCAGTTTGGAGTTCGTCGATGACATCATCCTGCGGCTCTCCTCGACGCTTAGTGGCGACCGTTATCTGAATAACCTGCAGCTCGTGCAGAATGCGGTAGCCTGGACGGTCGAGGACACGGATCTTCTTGCGATCCGCACGCGAGGCACGGCAGCGCGGGTGCTGATCCCATTGTCCCAGAACGAACAGTCATTCTGGGAAGTCGCCAACTACGTCGTTGCGTTGCTATCCGTGGTAGCACTAGGAGTTGTGAGCTCCGTGCGTCGACGGGGCGAAGCGCCAATGGATCTGCTGCCTCCTGAGGAGGTCGGGTACGCACCACGTGGGCGCAGACCGGCGGCAAAGAAGGAGGTGGAGCGATGAAAAGACATCAACAGATCCTCGCGGGCGTCCTGGTACTCCAGGTCATCCTGAGTGTCTTTGTCTTCTGGCCTCGGCAGGTCGCCTCAGGAATCGGGGAGCCACTCTTCCCCAACGTGACGGCGGATGATGTTGTCGGGCTAACCGTTGTGGACAACCTTGGCGAACACGTCACGTTGGCAAAGGTAAATGGCGCGTGGGTTCTGCCTGAGGCCGATAACTATCCGGCGACGGCGGACGCCGTCACGTCGGTCATCGATAAGCTGGTCAATCTCCAGTCATCGACGGTGGTCGCGCGCACGGCTGCCAGCCAGACCCAGCTTCAGGTAACTGAGGATACATTCCAGCGCCGCTTGGACTTCGAGACGCAGTCCGGAGACACCTACACCGTCTATCTTGGGTCGGCGCCTCGCTACACGGCGACGAACTTCCGCGTCGCGGACAGCTCTGAGATTTACCTCACCACCGAGCTTACGACGTGGGGGCTCAGTACCAGCTTGTCGGGTTGGATTGACACATCTTACGTAAGCATCGATCAGACCACGGTCACGAGTGCGACACTCGAGAACGCCAACGGCACGTTCACATTTGCGAAGGCTGATGCGGACTGGACTCTGGCGGACTTGCAGGCAGACGAGACCATTGCGGTGGGCAAGACCGATGCCATCGTGCGCAACGCAAGCACGCTTTCCCTGTCGGCGCCCCTGGGCCTGACGGAAGATCCTTCCTATGGCATGGCCACGCCGAATGCGGTGGTCACGCTGCAGACCGACGATGGGGCTACACACGTGCTCACGGTGGGTGCGATGCTTGGCGATGAAAACACTTACGTGGTCAAGTCCTCGGATTCACCTTACTACGTCAGCGTGTTAGCGACTACTGTCTCGGCAATGGTGGAGGACACACGGACTGACTTCCTCTCCGTGCCTGCCACACCTACGCCGGCTGCTCCATAGCTTGATGGTAGAACAACGCCCCCGCCAGTGTATCGGCGGGGGCGTTGTCTCTTGCAGGGATCACATCCATTCTGGGCGTTCCTGTTTCTCCTCAGCCTCTTTACGCCCATAGGTCAACGCCATTTCCTTGAGCTTGTCCAGGTGCTCGGGAAGAACGTCCCCCGTCTTGAACCGCCAGCTCCAGTTGTTGCCGAGCTTTCCCGGCGTGTTCATCCTGGCTTCGGTGCCCAAGCCCAGGACATCCTGCATGGGTATGATGGCCAGATCGGCGACGGATCGATACGCCAGCCGGGCCAGCGCCCAGTTGATCGGTTCCTCTGTCGGGCCGAGATAGCGTCGGCAGGCCTCCAGTTCCTCTTGCTCACGGCTCTCATACCATCCGACGGTCGTGTCGTTATCGTGGGTGCCGGTGTAAATCACGGAGTTGTTCTTGACGTTGTGTGGCAGATAGGGATTCCCGGCATCGGACGTGAACGCGAATTGCAGGACATTCATACCCGGCAGGCTGAACTCCTCCCGCAGTTCGAGCACGTCCTCGGTGATATGCCCGAGATCCTCCGCAATGATTGGGAGTTCTCCCAGAGCATCCCTGATCGAGGTGAAGAAGCCGGCGCCAGGCCCCTCTTCCCACTGACCGTTTACGGCCGTCGATTCGCCGGCGGGACCGACCAATACGCGGCGAACCCGCGGAAATGGTCCAGGCGCACGATGTCGACGGTGCTGAAGGTCTGTTCGAACCGGCGGACCCACCAGCGATAGTCGTCCTCTGCCAGCCGATCCCAGCGGTAAAGCGGATTACCCCACAGTTGGCCGGTGGGGCTGAAATAGTCGGGCGGCACCCCCGCGACGTCCGTCGGACGCAGGTCCTCATCGAGATAGAAGAGGTCCGGATGGGCCCAGACGTCGACGCTATCGAAGGCCACAAAGATCGGGATATCGCCAATGATCTGGATGCCCTGGCCGTTGGCATAGGCTTTGAGCGATTGCCATTGCTGGAAAAACCGGAACTGGAAGTAGCGCTGGTCGAAGATATCCTCGCTGAGCCGTTCCCGCCACGCCCGCAGTACGTCGGGCTGCCGGGTCACGAGCCCGCGTTCCCATGTGCTCCAGGCGGCACCGCCGTGGACGGCCTTCAGTGCCATGAAGAGCGCGAAGTCATGCAGCCAGTCGTCGTTTTCACGACAGAAGCGGTCGAATGCTGCGTGCTGCTCCGCCGCCGCATGGTCGTGGAAGGTACGGGCGGCGCGCTGCAGAATTGCAACTTGAAGGAGATTACGGGGCCAAAGTCCACCCGGTCCTCGGGGAAGTCGGGCACCTGGGCCAGATCCGCGGCGTCGAGGTCCCCTAGCTCCACCAACTGGGTGAGGTCAATCGGCATGGGGTTGCCTGCCAGGGCCGAGAAGCAGGCGTAGGGTGAGTCGCCATAACCTGTGGGGCCAAGTGGCAGAACCTGCCAGAGTGATTGGCCGCCTTCAACCAACAGATCGACAAAGGCGTGGGCCTGTTGTCCGACTTCGCCTATGCCATAAGCGCTGGGCAGTGATGTGGGGTGCATCAGGATGCCAGCAGCACGTGTGAAACGCATAGTGTCCACCTCCTCTCAATCGCACCGCAACAGTTTCGATGCGTCCTTGTTGTCGCGAAGATCAACAATCTGATTCACGAGGACTTCGCATGCCTTGGCCCGGGCCTGTCCCCGCCGGTCGAGGCCGCCCCTACTATAGGGCCAATGCGCCACAAAACAAGTGCCGGCCCTGCGAGGTTTCCCTCGCGATTCGAGGTCGCGCGCTGGCATGCCAGCCACTCTTCGCGCATTGCTCGATCGGCCAGGTTGGGTTAGAATGGATGCAGGGCAAGTCCAGGAATCCTTTGGAGGGGCGATGATCGAGTTCATGAGCCAATTCCCACCTGTTATCCAAGCACTTCTTGGGTGTGTGTTTACGTGGGGGGTGACGGCGCTGGGAGCTGCGACAGTCTTCTTGAGACGAGAGATCGATCGTCGTCTGCTCGATATCATGTTGGGATTTGCAGGTGGTGTGATGATCGCGGCAAGCTACTGGTCGCTGTTGGCGCCCGCGATCGAGCTATCCGGGGATGGCCCGGGGCCGCGATGGGTACCGGCTGCAGTAGGATTTCTGCTTGGTGGCGTTTTCCTTCGGCTGATAGACCGCGTCTTGCCGCACCTGCATTTTGGGGAGGACCAGCCGGAAGGCCTGCAGACTACCTGGCGCCGGGTCACGTTGCTGGTATTGGCGATCACGCTACATAATTTCCCGGAGGGTTTGGCGGTTGGCGTGGCCTTTGGCGGTGCTGCAGCGGGCATCCCGTCTGCTACCCTCGCGGGCGCGTTGGCCCTGGCTCTGGGAATCGGCATTCAGAATTTCCCTGAGGGTATTGCCGTGGCGATGCCATTGCGGGAGCATGAAGGTCTCAGCCTTCAAAAGCTTCTGGTATGGTCAGCTTTCGGCGGTTGTTGAACCCGTCGCCAGCGTTTTGGGTGCCGCTGCCGTGCTGCTTTTCCGGCCTATCCTTCCCTACGCAATGGCGTTTGCCGCCGGGGCAATGATCTTTGTCGTCGTTGAGGATCTCGTGCCGGATCCCACGCCGAAGGCAACGTCGATCTCGCGACGATGGGGGTCATGGTCGGCTTCGCTGTCATGATGGTCCTGGACGTCGCACTGGGCTAGCGTCGTCCGACGAGGTGGAGGTATATGGTTCAGCAGATTCTCGTAGTGGATGACGAGCCCCAGATCGTGCGGGTCGTACGCGGCTATCTGGAGAAAGCCGGCTACCAGGTAGCGATTGCAGGTAACGGGCGGGACGCGCTTTTCGCTGCGCGCGAGTCCAAACCCGACCTGATCGTGCTTGACCTCCAGATGCCGGAGATGGATGGGCTCGAGTTCACCCGTCGCATTCGCGCCGAGCGACCGGAGGTGGCCATCATTATGCTCACCGCTCGCGTCGAGGAGATGGATCGTATCCTCGGCCTGGAGCTCGGTGCAGACGACTACATGACCAAGCCCTTCAGCCCGCGAGAGCTTGTGGCAAGAGTCCGCGCCGTGCTGCGCCGGATGCAGGGGCCTGCCCGCTACGCGGAGGTCCTATCCGCGAGTGGATTGGTGCTTGACCGCGGGCGCCGCGAGGTGCGCAAGAATGGCCGGCTCATCGACCTGACCCCAACCGAGTTCGACCTCCTGGCCGTACTGATGGGGGCACCTGGGTATGCCTTCTCAAGATCCGACTTGCTGGAGGCGATTCAGGGCGTGGCCTTCGAGGCTTATGAACGAACCGTCGACGTTCATGTAAAGAACCTGCGGCAGAAAATCGAGGATGACCCCTCTGACCCGGGCCTTATCGGAACGGTGCGCGGTGTCGGTTACCGCTTCAACGACTGATCCCTATGAACCTGTTTCAGAAGGGTCTTCTGGCCTTTGGTGCCGTGATCCTGGTCACGGTGGTGATCGTGGCGATCGTGGCGGGATACGGCACGGAGACCGCATTTCGGCGATATGCTGTGCTGTACAGCGGTCGCACCCAGATGACGGCCGAGGATCTGGTGGCGTATTACGTTGCCCACGATGGATGGGAGGGGCTGCAGGACACCCTCCCCGATCTCACGCTGCCGGGCCGGGGCCGCGGCCGAGGCTCCGCCGGCACGGCGGAATCGCCTGCTGCATACCTGGTTGCTGACGCGGCAGGTACGATCGTGGCCAGCACCACGGGACCCCCTACGGGGCAGCTCACCGCAGCTCAGACCGCCGCTGCATTGCCCCTGGTGGCGAGGACACAACGGTTGGGTACCTGGTGCTGGACGTCAGTTCAGGCGCCGCGGTCGCTCTCGATGAGCCGGCGCGGGCCTATCTCACACAACTGCGCTGGGCCCTGGCTTTGGGCGCCGGGGGCGCTGCGATTGTGGCGCTGATACTGGCCGGCCTGCTCACTCGAAGTGTCGTTGCGCCGGTCCGCACGTTGAGTAGCACCGCCGAGATCGTCGCGCAGGGGCACTTTGACGCGCGGGTGGACGTGCACAGCCGGGATGAGATCGGGCATCTGGCTGCGACCTTCAACCGGATGGCCGCAAGTCTCGAGCAGGCGGAAGAGGCCAGGCGAGCGCAGACCGCCGACATCGCCCACGAACTGCGCAATCCTCTCGCGATCCTGCAGAGTTCGCTGGAGGCCCTGTCGGATCGGGTCTACGACCCTACGCCGGAGAACATCGAGCCTGCACTGGACCAGGTCGCGAACGCTCAACCGGCTAGTCGAGGATCTGAGAACCCTGGCGCTGGCGGATGCCGGACAATTGCAGCTTGACCTGCAGCCCCAAGACATCGTGCCCGTCGTTGCGCGATCCGTCGAGTCGCATCGGGATACGTTGGCGGAGAAAGGCATCGTACTGGATTTCCCCGCCAACGCGTCTGAGGTGTCGCTACCGGCTGTCGTCTATGACTACGCGCGCCTGACCCAGGTGCTCAACAATGTCTTTTCGAATGCTGCTCGATATGTTCCGGAGGGAAGCGCCATCCGTGTCTCCCTGGCAGCAGAGAACGATGGCGTGAAAATCTGTGTCATCGACAACGGCCCCGGTGTTCCGGAAGAAGATCTTGGGCGATTGTTCGACCGATTCTGGCGCAGTGAACCGTCCCGCAGCCGCAGTACCGGCGGTTCCGGGCTGGGGTTGGCCATTGCCGACCGCATCATCGGAGCACACAATGGCCGCATCTGGGCTGAGGCTACGCCGGGTGGGGGTCTGACGATCTGCTTCTGGCTACCGGGCGTCTGACCGCGTCATCCGCGAGTTTACCTCGCTCTCTAGTCGACACCGATCCAGATTGCACCCTCCTCGACTTTGGTGGAGAACATCTGTAGCGGCTGCTCGGTCTTGACCATCCCCAGGAGGGTGCCCACCACCGGTGGCCACGGGACCCAGGCCTTGACCTCGCCTGTCTCTAAACTGAAGGCGCTGTGGTGAACGGGGCAGACAATCTCGCCGTCATCCGTAACAGTTCCCTTGCTCAAGTTGCCGCCCATATGGGGACAGCGATTGAGCATTGCATAGATGGCGCCGTCACGGTTGAGCAGGAAGACTTTCCAATCCCGAACCACCACGACCTTTCGTCCACCCGGACCGAGTTCACTTGCCTCGAGAACCTTGATCCATTCCACGGTTACAACCTCCTTAACGCTAACGTTTCACTCGCCTTTTACGGATCCTAGAGAATCTCTAGCCGGCCCCACCGGCCGGCTCTGATCCACTACGCTCAAACGGTCGGAGTCTGCCTGCGATCTTGATGCCCAAGGTAATCACACCCGCCAGGACAAAGACGCCCAGATATTCGATCACCGGGATCCAGGTGACTTGATGGATCATGCCCGGGTCGCGGATGCCGTACGTCACAAGGGCGCCGGCGACGTAGAGTCCCAGGGCAGTCCACCGCGACCAGGCAGGCAGTGGCACGCCGTGCATCTGCGTCAAGATGAAGAGGCCGCCAAAGCCGAAGAAGAACATCGGCCACATGCCGTTACCTTGCATTAACGCTACCACCGTTCCGTGGAAAAGCACGGAGACCTCCTGGACCAGCATCCACCAGCGGTTGGTGTGAACGCGGGTATAGAAGAGGCTTCCCTGCAGCATCAGCAGGAACATATACAGGAAGCCAACGAGATGACCGGGCGTAGATTCCATCGGGTGATACCAGAAGGTGTAGATGATCGCCCACGCGAAAACATAGCCGTGGTATCGGCGGACGAAGCCCCCTGCCTCGTCGGGGATAGGGGCTTTGTGACCCCAAAAGAGACCCGGCGCCGGTTCTCCATCAGCAGGATCATCACCAGCATCAGGATCACCGAGCCCTGCGAGCTCCAGATCGAGACATCCTGAGCCAGGCCATCGTACCAGAGCTGCGTCTGTACGAAGTGCAGGAGGATGAAGAAGGCGTTCGCGCCCAATGCGATCAGGTTGACCCGATGGAGGCCCTTGGTGTAGCGCTTCACCCGCGTCTGGGCATAAAAGATCAGCCCCCAGACGGCGAGCTGATGCAGCAGGTACCCCCCCCAGGCCGTGGCCCTGGACCAGAACGTCGGCACCGGCAGTTTCCAGTAGTACCAGGATGCGCCCTGGTCCGGGAGGAAGGCCGGGCGATTGAGGACCTGGCCCCCGAGCCAGATCAGGGCCGTGAAGCCCAGGCTGAACAGGATGCCGCCCCATAGGCCGCGCTTGGCCTCCCGCGTGAGCGCCGGAGGTTTGGCACCGGACCTGTCTACAACAGTCGTGGAAGTCATCTGCAAGCTAGCCTTTCTTTCCGGAAAACACGTCGCCGAGCGCCGAGGGCAGGTCGGGATAACGAAACTCAAAGCCGAGATTCTTGAGGTGCCGGGGAACGACACGTTGTCCCTCGAGAACCACCTGTGACATTTCTCCCAACGCCAGGCGTAATGCCCAGGCCGGTGCCCGAAGCCAGTAGGGCCTGCGGATGACTGAAGCCAGTGTGCGGCCGAACTCCGCATTGGTTACCGGATGGGGGGCGGTCAGGTTGAAGGGGCCCCGTGCCTCTGAATGCTCGATCAGAAACCGAATGGCAGCGGCCTCGTCCCGGATGTGGATCCATGAGAGCACCTGGTCGTCTTTTCCCAGGGGTCCACCCACCCATAGACGAAATGGCAGCGTCATCCGTGTCAAAGCCCCGCCTTGGCGACTCAACACAACGCCACTACGAATAACCACCTGCCGGGTGCCATAGCGTTCTACGCCGGCCGTCGAGGTTTCCCATCGGACGGCTACATTGGCCAGCCAGTCGCTGCCCGGCGGCGAGGCCTCATCGATGGCTGATTTTGTCGTGAACCCGTAATAGCCTATGGCAGAGGCTTGCACCACCACCCGAGGCTTCCTCTCGGCGCGCGCGACCGCTTCGGTGACTGCCCGGCCGACCTGCAGCCGGCTCTCGAGAATGCGTTTTTTCCTGGCGGGCGTCCACAGGCCCGAGCCGATGTTTTCGCCGGCGAGATTCACGATGGCATCCACTGCCTCTATCACGGAAGCTTGACGTTCGAGCGTCTGTCCATCCCACTGAACAGCGTCCACATTGTCCGGCAGACCCAGGTGTGTACTTGGCTGACGGCTCACGATGATGGCGTGGTGACCGGTCCTCGTCAGTTCTTCAACCAGAGCGTGTCCAATCAAGCCCGTCCCGCCGATGATCACTACTTCCATATCGCAACTCCCAATCTACCCTACGTCACACGATTTATGTAAAGAGTATAGCATCGCTATCTGCATATGTCAATATACTGAATAGATATTGACTACCTTCATTTGACACTACCTGGCTGTTGTGGTATGATGCGGGGATATCAGGAGCTCTATAGAGGTAAGGGACAATGAGTCGAGACGAACCAATCTACAACATTGGCGTTGTGGTGAGAATGACCGACATTCCTGCGGCGACTTTACGGGTCTGGGAGCGACGCTATGGGTTTCCCGACGCAGCTCGAACCGAGGGCGGACATCGCCTATATAGCGAGCGCGATCTCCAACAACTGCGATGGGTGAAAGCGAGGATTGACGGGGCATGCAGACCCGCCAAGCCGTGCGAGCGCTCAGGGCGTTGATAGCAGAGGATGATGCCTCGGCATTCGCCGCCGAGTTGGGCGGTGTCAGGTCTGTCTTCGGTGTAAGTCTCGCAGATCGGGACGCACCAAACGAGGTCCCGGCAGCTGATTCCTACATTGACGTCCTCCAGCGCCGACTCGGTGACGCGCTCTTGCAGCACAATACGCCTCGCGCAGACGATGTCTTCAATGAAGCCCCTGGCTCTATATGCGCCTGAAGATGTGATGCTATCCATGATCCGCCCAACTTTGTGGGAAATCGGTGAGGGTTGGGCTCACGACGAGGTCACCGTGGGTACCGAACATCTTGCGACCAACTATCTTCGACAGCGGTTGTTAGCTTGGCTCCGCAATGGGCCACCCCTCTTTCATGTGCAGCCCACGGTGCTTGCCTGTGCTCCTGGGGAGTATCATGAGGGAGGTCTGATGATCTTCGGCGCCCTGATGCGACGCAGCGCTGGCCGGTAGCCTATCTGGGGCAGTCGATACCCCTGGCCGACTTGGCGGAGTTTGCACGCGAGACCTCACCGCTGGCGATTGTTACGTGGCAATGAGCGACGAATCAGCGGCTTCGCTGGCCGATGGCCCGCCGCATTACCCGACGCGGCTGAGAGCGGGCGCCCGGTGTTTTCCTTCGCCGGTAAAATCTTCAATCAAAAGCCGGAAGGCGGCAAAGGTTGCGGGCCTTTTCCTGGGGGCAACCCTGCCGGAGGGCGTGGAGGCACTGGAAAAAACCCTGCGTCATATCAGCCCCCCTCTGGAACAGCCTTTGCAGGTGAGTCTATGCAAGGACCCCGCAGTTTGTCTCGGGGTCCGCTTTTTTGGGCGTTTACAGTAGTTGGGTCCGATCTGGGACTTCACCGGGCGTCAGCAGCGAGAGTGCGTCGGCATCGCCGTCGGCGGACACGCCGTGGGCTTGGCGTCGCGCAGCCGCTGGAGCGCGTGCTCGGGTGTGAATTTACGATGCGTCACCAGATAGCCGGCCATACCGCGCCGGTCGATCCTGTCCTGCGTGGCAGTCAAAAGCGTCGGCATACCCTGCGCGGATTGTTCCTCGATGAAGGCCCATACCGGTATCGCCTGGTACATAAAGGCCTTTTGCATTCCCTTTTGAGAAGAGCATCACGGGTGGGAAATCGGCGCGATAGTGGGTGAATCCGTAGGAACTCGAGGCCGTCGACGGGTTCCTCGGCTGCTAGCGAAATGATCGTGCGTATGCCTGCTGCGAAAATCCGCCGGACCGATGTTCCAATTGGGGTCCGGGGCGCCCTGCCAATAGATGGTCAATGACCCAGTAGACGTGTTCCACGCTGTGATTCTACCCTTAGCCCAAAGTTGTCAAAAGAGATCCGGATATTCTACGCGTGCGGACGAGTCACCAACAAGTCGCATTGCAGACGCCGACCTTTAGCCCGACCTACGTCGGCGTGCTGTCCGTCCTTTTTGCGATCGGTAGCCTGACGGATCATTTCAGCGTTTTTTTCCGTTTACCCTGACGAGGTAGGTGGTACACTGGGTCTATCGGCATCGCTGCAGACGATGGCCCGGATCGGGCCCCCGGGGCTTGGCGGGGCGATGATTGGATTTCGTCCCCTGGACGTGCCCCCCCCCCCCCCCCCCCCCCCCCCCCCCCCCCCCCCCCCCCCCCCCCCCCCCCCCCCCCCCCCCCCCCCCCCCCCCCCCCCCCCCCCCCCCCCCCCCCCCCCCCCCCCCCCCCCCCCCCCCCCCCCCCCCCCCCCCCCCCCCCCCCCCCCCCCCCCCCCCCCCCCCCCCCCCCGGACCTGCTCCTGGTCAAGGCATTGCAGCACTAGTGCAATCCAAAAGTACACAGATTGAGGAGGGGCGCTGGATCACATTTGAGCCCCCACCCAAGCAAGCCCACGACCATCTCGTTTTCTATTAGGGCGGCAGCGCCCGGCGGTCCTACCCCCCCGCTGCGCGCATGAGGATGTTCTACGGGGCTATGAAGTGATTTCATCGGGCCCATGCCGCTCAACCTCACATGTTCTTGCGCCAGATCGTGCCGAGCGCCGTCATTGCGGCCACCCACGGTGAAGCTATCAGTGGTTGGGGGTCATTCCCACCAAGAGGCGATGGCGGCATCCTGTGCTCACGTGGCGAGCACCTGCGCTTGCACTCGTTCTCCTCTGGGCCTCGTGTCCTTACCCTCCAAGTAGCAGCACCCTAGGATTTCAGCAGTTCCATTGTTATGGACTCTTGGACCTCACGGACAGTCCGATAACATTGGGAAGGAGATTCACCAGACGCTTCTTCCCCCGGGCTCTGCTCGCATGTAATGATGAGCGAGACCACTAGTTCAACAGGGCTTCAAAGCGGCGACGGTAATAACCGCTTCGACTACCACTGCACCGCAGGAGCCCCAACTGTAAACCTCCCCGGCGCCGCTTCCTCGTAATGTTCAAAGGGCCTGCCGTGAGAAACTTCATCAGTCCAACAGGTGCTGGCTGCCCAGTGATTGGGAGTGCAACAGACAAATCAAGGATGCCCTGTACATGCTTAATCCTCATGTAACTATGCCTTTCAGTTCCGCCCACCAGACTTAAGCCGATCCTGGCGTGAGATCCACCAAAGATCCTGAGTCAAGCTGAAAAACGTATTGTCGCGAGCGAGCGGCGCTGTCTGACTCGCCTTCAGATCGCACTCGCCAGTCCCGGCGACCGATGACGATCGAGCAGCGCTGGAGGCGCTCGGTGCGACAGCTGGGTGCTGTCCTGCCTGCTGGTGGTTGGCGACTTCAATGCCGGCAAGAGCGCCTCGATCAATGCCATCTTCGGCCAGCCATTGCTCGAGATGCCGTCACGCCTACTACCCGGAACATCCACCTCTGAAATTTGGGGGACGTCCGGAGCGCGTCCTCACGTTGGGCACTTCCTGATCGTCGCCGAGCAGGGCAGAGGCGTCAGCTAACGCCGAATTGGCGGCCGGCGTCGTTGAAGTGCTCACGTTGCCATCGCCGGTGTTGGAGGTGATCGCGTCCATGGAACCCCCGGCACTAACCGATCTATCGGGAACGCGGCAATGACACGCGAGTTTCTCCCTCGCTCCGATCTGGTCCTCTTCGTCCCCCTCCGTCGACCGGCCCTTCACCGATGAGCGCCCCTTCCTTGAACTGATCAGGGAATGGGCAAGAAGGTAGTCATCGTCGTCAACAAGATCGACATCCTTGAGGCGCCCAGGAGCTCGAGAACATCGAGCGCTTCATAGCCGAGAGTGCCCAGTCTTTGCTGAGCTTCACGCCCGGAGTGCTCCCGGTATCGGCACGGCTGGCACTGCGGGCGAAACAGGCGCACGACGACCTTGCCCTCGCCGAAAGTCGCATCGAGGCCCTTGAAGCGTATATCAGCCAACGGCTCGATGAGAAGGAGCGCGTGCGGTTGAAGCTCCTCAACCCGCTTGGCGTTGGTTGCATCTGGCAGATAAGTACCTCCATGTGATCAACGGACGGATGACGCTGCTGCGGGATGACTTCGCCGTGATGGACAACGTCACGGAGCAATTACGGATCTACGAGTCGGATATGGCCAGGGAGTTCCGACTGCGGCTCTCGGATGTGGAGCGCCAACTCCAGGCCTTCGAGAACCGTGGGATTGCCTTCTTTGATGAAACGATGCGGCTGGGGCGTTTCTTTGACCTCCTGGATCGCCGGAAACTGGAGACACAGTTTAGAGAAGAGGTGGTCGCCAAGGTGCCCGAAGCCATCGAGACAAGGGTCGAGGAGATCACCGAGTGGTTGGTTGCACGTAATCTATCCCAGTGGCAGGCAGTGGTGGAGCACGTTCGCCGGCGCAAGGACGTGCACGCGGATCAACTGATAGGTGAGTATCCCCAGTTCGTTTGACGTGAATCGCAGGGATCTCATCGATAGCGTGAGCGTATCGGCGCAGCAAGCGTTTCAGACCTACGATCGGAATCTAGAGGCCCAGCGCATCGCCCAGTCCCTGCAACGGGCGGTCGCGAACACCGCGCTTGTCGAGGTCGGCGCAGTAGGGCTGGGCACGCTGATCACGGTGCTCGCTTCAAGCACGCTTCTTGATGTGACCGGTGTCGTCGCAGCCGGGACGATGGCGGTCCTGGGACTCTTCGTCATTCCAAGTCGAAGGCGACGGCTTAAGGATGAGCTGCGTCAGAAGATCAGCGATGTACGCACCAACTTGGTGGAGACACTGACGGCGCAGTTCGAGGCCGAAGTTGCCGAGTCTGCGCGAGATAACAGCTGCGATTGCGCCCTACAGTCAGTTCATTCGCTCCCAACAGCAGCGCTGGGGAGAAACGCGTGAGGAATTGACTACGATACAAGAACAGCTCCAGCGCCAAACGTCCGAGATCCATGCGCCGTAAGGCCTGGGTCTCTGTATTTCCCCTCTCTGACTCCGGTGCTGCCCCTGTCCACCCTGGACAACGCCAACTCTGGCAACCTAACCCAACCAAAGTCCAACCGTATTCGACGACTCTACGAGCTCATTCGCACTACAGTGATGATAGGCTACACAGATACGGGGGAGAGGCGTAATGGGCGGGTGGTCCTCACTTGTTTGGATCAGGAGGATTTCATAATGAAGAGTCACAGCCGCATTCTCGTGCCCCTCGATGGATCTTCGTTGGCCGAGTGTGTCTTGCCGCATGTGGTCGCCCTATCACGGATCTTTGAGGCACCCATCACGCTGTTGCGTGTTGTCGGAGAGCAGTCTGCCTACGAGGGGAGCCCAGCCGTCGATCCATTGAGCTGGCAGATCCGCAGGTCCGAGGCTGAAGCGTACCTCGCGGAGATCGCCACCCGGCTGCGGGGTCTCGACCTCGAGGTCGCAACGTCGATTGCGGAAGGCCTGGCGGCTGAACGGATTGTGACGGGCGCGACCGAGATCGACGCAGGCTTGGTGGTTCTGAGTAGTCACGGGCGCAGTGGCCTTAGTGAATGGAATATCAACAGTGTGGTCCAGAAAGTCCTGCTTCGTGTTTACGCTCCGGCCCTCATCGTCCGTGCCTATCGGGCCCAAGATGTGAGTCTCGACGGATTGCGCTATGAGAGGCTAATGGTGCCGCTGGACGGCTCTCAGCGCGCTCAGTGTGTACTACCCCTGGCCTCAATGATCGCGCAGGACTCGGTGCTCGCTGCTGGCGGTGCATGTTGTGCGTCGTCCGGAAATGCCACGCTGGCGGCCACTCAACGATGAAGAACGCCACCTCGTCGATCGGTTCATCGAGCTCAACCGGGACGAAGCGACGAGTATCTGGACGGCTTGAGCGCCCGACTGTCCGGGGATGTCGAGACGCGGTTACTTGTCGCGGAAAGCCCGGCTGCTGCGCTTCATCAATTGGCCAGAGAGGCGTCCATCGACCTGATTCTTCTAAGCGCTGATGGTTACTCGGGGGCGCCCCAATGGCCTCACGGCAGTGTTGCGCTCAACTTCATCGCCTTTGGCGACACGCCACTTCTGGTGATGCAGGATCTGTCAGCAGCGGAGATAAGTCCATCCGTGGCCGAAGAGGCTGCCAGTGAGTCGAGGGGGCACTGAGGCATGCCGTCTGGCCCCTCTGATCCTCAGACGGCGGATGCGCCTGGGACGGCGGATGCGCCTGGGGACGGCGGATGCGCCTCAGCCGGCGGGTGCGACTGAGGCAGCAACTGCCCAGCACGACGCCGTAGCCTCCGACATCCCTAACGAAACACCCGCGGCGGAACATTTTACTGTATCGCGACGGCGAGGCGCGGAGCCCTCGCCGGTCCAGCTTGTGCAGGACCACGCCTCATTACTGCGAGACGCATACGAGTTCTTCAGCCAACGTTCCGAGGATGAACCACTCCTTTCTCCCGCGGCCGAGTGGCTGCTGGACAACTTCTACATGGTTCAGGAGGCGCTCCGACAGGTCCGCGAGGATCTGCCGGATCAATACTACAGTGAGCTTCCCAAGCTCGATGAGGGTCCGCTCAAAGACTATCCTCGTGTCTATGCGCTTATGCGGGAGGCTGTCAAGGACGGGGACGCGCTAGTTGATATGGCGCAGGTCGTCAGCTTCGTGCAGAGGTATCAAGAGACGACGGAAGCCCTCAGGCGGCGCCCGAATCCCACATAAGTGACGTCTCTCTGACGATGGGTGAGCTATGGGCCATCCCGACGATGCTTCGTACCGGGCTTCTGGAGCTCCTCATTGATGCAGTGGCGACCGTCACTCACCTGGAGGTGCCCACGACGCCCGCTGCGCGGGAGGTCCCCGATCCTGTACGTTTGAGCGAGGGTGTCTCCCCGGATACGATCGCGGCACACTGCATTCGCAGTCTGCGCGTCGTTGCGAATCAGGACTGGGAGGATTTCTTCGAGCAGGTTAGCCAGGTAGAGGTCGTGCTGCGCGAGGATCCTGCCGACGTCTACCGACGGATGACCTTCAAGTCGCGCGACCAGTACCGCAAGGTTGTTGAGGAACTGGCGCTGAATCGGACGCAGTGAGATTGATGTCGCCCGCCAGGCGGTCGCGTTAGCGGAGGCGTCTCCCGCCACGGACGCCAGGCGCACGTCGGCCTTATCTTCTCGACAGAGGGCGGCGGCAACTCGAAACCGCTCTGGGGTGTCGCTACAGCCTGGGTGAACCTCTGCAGCGTTGGTTCTTCGATCATGCTTTCCCGGTTTATCTGGGTATCATCGTCCTGGTCACGCTCCTTGTGGTGGCGGTTATGGTGGGGTATGCGGCCGCAGCCGGTGGCCCCTGGTGGCTCCTTGTGATCACGGCGCTTCTGATGGTGGTCCCGGCTTCAGTTGTAGCGGTGAACGGTATCAATGCAGTCGTTACCCGACTTGTCCGCCCTCAACACTTCCCAAGCTCGACTTCAGTGAGGGTATACCCGACGACTGTAGAACCGTCGTGGTGATCCCTGGGATGTTTACGGCACCGGATGAAGTGGATTTCCTGATTGATCAGTTGGAGCGTCACTATCTGAGCAATGCGACGGTTGTCCCCTCCCCGAACCTTCGCTTTGCCTTGCTTACCGACTTCGCCGACGCCCCAGAGGAACAGATGCCCGAGGATGAGGCGTTGTTGGCCCATGCCCAGGCAGGGATCGAGGAACTCAACCGCAGCTATGGGTCGTCCGCATCTTTTTGCCTGCTCCATCGAAGCCGCCGGTGGAACCCAAAGGAAGACACCTGGATGGGCTGGGAACGCAAACGGGGCAAGTTCATGGAGTTCAACCGGCTGATTCTCGGTGATCACGATACGACGTACACGACGCAAATAGGTGACGTACAGGCTCTGCAAGGCAGCCGCTACGTCGTCACGCTCGACGCCGATACAGTGATGCCGCAAGATAGCACCCCCCGCCTCATCGCGACGCTGGCGCATCCACTTAATCGCGCCGAATTCGACGAGGAAACCGGCCGGGTCATCGCCGGCTACACTGTGCTCCAGCCGCGGACTGAGGTAAAGCCCACCAGTGTCAATGTCACCCTCTTTACCCGTGTCTTTGCCGGGGACGCCGGGCTCGACCTTTACACACTTGCCGTCTCTGACGTCTATCAAGACCTATTCGGTGAGGGCGCCTTTGTGGGTAAGGGCATCTACGATGTGGGGGCCTTCCATCGAAGCCTCGAGAATCGCGTGCCGGACAACACGCTGCTGAGCCACGATCTCTTTGAGGGTATTCACGGACGTGCCGGCCTGGTGACCGACATCGTTCTCTACGAGGATTATCCCCCGGGATATCTGACCTACGCGTCTCGTGAACATCGTTGGGTGCGTGGCGATTGGCAGTTGCTGCCGTGGCTTCTCCCCCGTGTGCCGGCACGCCCCTCCTCCGACCTGTTACAGGATACTGCCTCGGGAGGGAAAGGACCGGGATCCGGAAGGGGTGCGGATGATCCGCAATCAACTCTCCGCACTGGACCGTTGGAAGATCATCGACAATCTGCGGCGCAGCCTGCGCGCACCTGCATTGGTAGTGCTTTTCTTGGCGGGTTGGTTGTTTCTGCCCGGCGCCCGTGGCTTTGGACCCTGGTGACCGTGCTCATCTCCGCGACGCCGGTGATTACAGGGCTGCTGACCGCGCTGACCCGTGTCGACCCGGAGCTGGGCCTTAGCAATTCGCTTGCACGCTGAAAATCCAGGCATTGCGCTGGCTCCTTTCACTGACCTTCTTGCTCTATGAGGCCGTTCTGATAGGGGATGCGATTGTCACCACACTTGTGCGCGTTTTTGTAACGCACAGGCGGCTCCTGCAATGGGTCACAGCCGCGCACGCCCTCCGCAGCCTAAGCGCCTCAGACGGCGCGCCCAGCAGACTGGGCGTGGGCGCCGCGGACGGCGAAAGCGCCTCGGACGGCGGGGAGCCTCATCCCGTCCTCGTCCGTGGAGACGGACGGCGGAGCGTTGTACAGTGTAAGGCAACAGAGGGCTGCCCTCGTTTGGCGGCGGATGTTGACAGCGCCTCTCTTGGCACTGTTGTTTGGTGTGGTCGTGGTGTGGGTGAACCCGTGGGCGCTGCTACCTGCATTACCCTTGCTTCTGCTGTGGCTTGTGTCGCCTCAGGTGGCGCTATCGGTCAGTGAGCCGGTGACTACCGACGAGAAATCCCTCACGCAGGATCAGCAAATCAGGCTGCGTCGGTTGGCACGCCGTACGTGGCTCTACTTCGAGCGATTCATCGGCCCTGAGGATCATTGGCTTCCACCGGATCATTTCCAGGAGGATCCCCGTGGACTTGCGGCGCACAGCACGTCGCCGACCAACATCGGCCTGATGTTGGTCTCTACCCTCTCTGCCTACGACCTGGGCTATGTCGGTCCACTCACGCTCGCCGTGCGCTTGCGCTCGACGTTTGATAGTATGGAGCAGCTCGAGCGCTACCGGGGCCATTTCCTCAATTGGTATGAGACACGTGAGCTGGGCACGTTGAATCCGCGTTACGTCTCTACGGTTGACAGTGGAAATCTCGTTGCCGCGCTGCTGACGCTGAAGGAAGGTCTCCGCCATATACCGGAGGAGCCCGTGATGCGCTGGGAGGGTTGGGAGGGTCTGCGGGATACCCTGGGGGTGCTCACAGAGATCCTGGAGTCCGCCGGCCTCACCTCCAGGCGCCTGGGGCGGAAAGGAGTTCCGGCACGACGCCCGTACGGTCGGCTGCGTTTCAGGAAGCCGTTGACGCCCTAGAAGCACACCTGACCCACATACGCCGCCAGGTTCGAGCGGTGCGAGAGGCGCCTGAGCGTCTTCCAACGATGCTCGAGAGCCTGAGCAGTGAAGGATTGGCAGAGCTGCATCGTTTGATGACGTCCTTGCTGGAGCGTGGAGCGGATGTGTTGCAGGTCGATACACTTCAGGGATTGCGTCTCTGGTCTGAGCGACTGTACTACCATCTGCGGAATATGCGCGAAGAGATGGAATTGCTGGTGCCTTGGCGACTGCCGCTCGAGTCTCCACCTACCCTTTTGGTTAAGGCCGCCCCTGATTCGGCGCTTGGTGAGGCTTGGCGGGCGGCCCTGGATGCGCTGCCTGCCGCGCCGGAGCTTCGGGATATTCCCGATATCTGCCACGAGGGGCGTGACAGGGTGGAGCACCTGTTATCGCTCCTGGGTGACGAGAGATCTTCGCAAGGTTCCGAAACCTTGCGAAGGTTGGCGGAGGCGCCTGGGACGGCGGAGGCGCCTGGGATGGCGGAAGCGCCTCAGATGGCGGAGGCGCGCACGTGGTGTCGCAACCTGATGGAGGAGCTCGACCAAAGCCGACAGCGTTCGCGGAGCTTGCTCATCGGTATCCGGGGCCTGGCCGACTACGCCGAGACGCTCGGTGATGAGATGGACTTTCAGTTCCTTTTCGATCCGCAGCGCGAGGTCTTCTATCTTGGCTATCGTGTGGATACTGAGCAGCTTGATACGAATCACTACGACTTGCTCGCCTCTGAGGCCCGCACAGCAAGTCTGATCGCCATTGCCAAGGGCGACGTTCCCCAGAGTCATTGGTTGCATCTTGCGCGACCCCTCGCTGAGATATCGGGAGCCCAGGCGCTCTTGTCCTGGAACGGTAGCATGTTCGAGTATCTTCATGCCCGATCTGTTCTCCCGCTCGTATGAGGGCACGCTGCTCGCCCAGACCAACCGCGCAGTAGTGCAGCGTCAGATTGCCTATGGTCGCGAACAGGGCGTGCCGTGGGGTATCTCGGAATCGGGCTACTACCGTTTTGACGCCGCGAAGAATTATCAGTATCAGGGCTTCGGCGTGCCCGGCATTGGCCGAAAGCGCGGCCTGGGGGAGGATCTGGTCATCGCGCCCTATGCCTCTCTATTGGCGGCGGGCATCGCACCACAGGCTGTGCTGGCCAATATGGATGCCCTGATCGATCTGGGTATGCTGGGGCATTTCGGCTTCTATGAGTCGGTGGATTTCACCGGCTCTCGCCTCCCCCTAGGACGGGATCACGCCATCGTCAAGTCCTATATGGTGCACCATCAGGGCATGATCATGTTGGCGCTAACCAACGTCCTGGACGATAACGTCCACGTCGAGCGTTTCCACTCCGACCCGCGGATTCAGACCGTGGAATTGTTGCTTCAGGAGCGCATCCCAACGGGTGTGCCGATAGAGGAAATGCCCGAGGAAGTGACTGGGGCCGAACGTGAAGGCACGGAACCGGTGGCGCTGTCGCCGTGGACACCCCTGATGGGCACGCCGCTTCCGCAGGTGCATTATCTCTCCAACGGCGACTATGGTGTCCTGATCACCGCCGGCGGCAGTGGGTATAGCCAATGGCGCGACCTGGCACTGACCCGATGGAGAGCTGATACCACCCGTGATCACTGGGGGACCTGGATCTACGTACAGGATTTGGATTCCGGTGCGCTGTGGTCGCTGACGGATCATCCGTTTGCGCCTGCCGGTACGGCGTGCCAGGTGCGTTTCTATCCCCACCAAGCTGAGTTTAGCCGCCACGTGGATGATCTCCTCTTCCGACTGGATATTGCTGTCGCACCAGACGACCCTGTTGAGATGCGGCGTGTCGTTATCACTAACCGCGGCGAGATGCCACACCATCTTCGATTGACGAGCTATGGCGAGGTTGTCCTGGCGGCCCAGAATGTTGACCGGCGCCATCCGGCTTTCAACAAGATGTTCATCGAGAGCGAGTATGTGCCGGACGTGGCATCCGAGTTATCGTCCTCTTCCTCCGTCGCGGAGTGGGGTGGGGAGGGGGTAGCGGCCAGAATGCCTGCGTTGATTTTCCGGCGTAGGCTGCGCTCGGCCGATGAGGTAGCCCATTTGATGGGCCATGCCCTCGTGATCGATGAGCCGGCACTCCGATCGGGATCATCGTCCTCTACCACCTACGAGACCGATCGAGCACGTTTCCTCGGGCGTGGGCATGGCTATCGGTCTCCACAGGCATTGAGTGCTGATAGCGGGGGAACAGGCGAAGGGAAGAGCCGCGACTCCAACCTGCCGGCCCCGCGCACGGGTGCGACGCTCGACCCTATCATGGCATTGGGACAGGAGATCACCGTGGCCCCCCGTGCTACGGTAACGTTGGTCTACCTGACGGTGGCAGTCGACGGCCGTCCCCACGCTGTCCGTTCTGTCGACTTCGCTCAGGACTCGCCCGCGGAGGGGGACGGTCAAGGAAGCGGAGCACTATCCGGCCTCTCTTCCCAGGCGGAGGAGGGCCGGGAAACCCGTGCCGCGGTGCTGAACCTGTTGGCTCGATACCGTACGCTGGAGCGAGTGGAGCGAGCATTTGAGATGGCTGGTCGCAGAGCGAGTCGGAACTCCGTAACCTCAATCTCGACAGCAGCGATCTCGACGATCTGCAGTTGCTTTTGTCGGCACTACTCTATCCCTATCCGGCGATGCGTGCGAACTCGGAGGTGCTGGCCGCCAACCGAATGGGGCAATCCGGTCTTTGGCCTCATGCCATCTCCGGCGACTTCCCGATCCTTCTCGTCCGTGTGAAGCAGCAGGAGGAGTTACCACTGGTTCGCGAGGTCATGCGCGCGCATACGTACTGGCGACACCGCGGCCTGATGATCGACGTTGTCCTTCTGAATGAAAAGGACGTGGGCTATGAACAAGAGCTCAATCAGCAGTTGATGCGGGTGCTGCGTATGACCGGTAGCGATACGTGGGTGAACACGCGGGGCGGAATCTTTATCGTAACCGCCGGGCAAATGGCCCCATCCTCTCGTACGCTCTTGCTTTCGGCAGCACGGGTCGTGCTCTCGGGGGAAGCCGGAATACTCTCTGCGCAGTTGCAGGCTCTCAAGCGACAACGTACATGGCTGCCGGCCCTGGCCCCTTCAGAGGCGCCACAGCAGCATGCCAGCGTTCTGCCGCCGCTCACGCGGCCGGAAAACCTCCGCTTTGACAACGGCTATGGCGGCTTTACGGAGGACGGCCGTGCGTACGTGATCTATCTGCTGTGAGTGACCCCGCAGCGACTCACAGCTCCCGGAATCAACGCCGGCGCCGTGGATCAACGTCATCGCGAACGAGGACTTCGGCTTCATCGTTTCCGAGACCGGAGGAGGCAATACCTGGGCCGTGAATAGCGGCGAGAATCGTTTGACACCCTGGAGCAACGACCCCGTTTCCGATTTGCCCGGCGAAGCCCTCTATCTGCGCGACAAGGGCCTCGGCCGAGGTCTGGACCCCGACGCCGCAGCCGGCAGGCGACCCGATGCCGTATCTCATTCGCCACGAGGCGGGCCGCACGACATTCACTCACCACAGCCACGGCCTTATCCAGGAGATGCAGCTCTTTGCCGCTCCGGATGCTTCGGTGAAGATCATTCGTCTGCGTCTGGAGAACGTCTCGACGTCCACGCCGCATCACGGCGACATACTATGCGGAATGGGTGCTTGGGGTCGATCGCGACACGATGCAGCAGTACATCGTCCCGGAATACGATGATGAGACGGGCGCGCTGTTGGCCCGGAACCCCTACAAGCAGAGTTCGGATCCAGGGTGGCGTTCCTGGCATCCAACCATCGACCTCACGGGCTGACCGCTGACCGGACCGAGTTCCTGGGAAGGGGGGGAGACCTGCGTCGCCCTGCAGCGCTAAGTCGGATCGGGCTTTCGGGTGACGTCGGCCCGGGGCCGGATCCCTGCGGTGCACTTCAGGTGCACCTGGACCTGGAAGCGGGCACGGCAACCGAGGTGACCTTCCTCCTTGGCCAGGGGACTGACCGGGATGCGGCCTTGGGGTTGGTGAAGCGCTTCCAGGATGGCGCCGAGGTGGCCGCGGCATCAGATCGGTGAATGCGTTCTGGGACGGCGTCCTGGATACGATCACGGTGGATACACCCGATGAGGCGATGAATGTCGTATTGCGCTGGGTCCTTTACGAGGCACTTTCGTGCCGGGTCTGGGGACGCTCGGGTCTCTACCAATCGAGCGGGGCGTTTGGCTTCCGCGATCAACTCCAGGACGTGATGGCGCTCCACCACGCGCGGCCGGATCTGACGCGGGCGCATATTTTGCGTGCAGCAGCGCATCAGTTCGAGGCGGGGGATGTGCTGCATTGGTGGCATCCGCCTTCAGGCCGAGGTGTTCGTACCCGTATCTCGGATGACTTGTTGTGGCTACCCTACGTTACTGCCGATTATGTGATGGTCACCGGCGACGAGACCATCCTCGACGAACGCGTCCCATTCCTTCAGGGGGCGCAGCTTGGGTCGGAGGAAGACGAACGTTACGGCCACTACGACTCTACGGAGGAGACCTACACGCTTTACGAGCACTGCCTGCGAGCTTGAAGAAGGGCACGACTTCGGGCACTCACGGGCTGCCGCTTATGGGGGCCGGCGATTGGAATGACGGGATGAACCGCTCGCATCGAAGGGCGCGGCGAAAGCGTCTGGCTGGGTTGGTTTCTCTATCGACCCTGACCCGCTTCGCGACCCTGTGTGAGCGGCACGACGTTGCCGGGCAGGCCGAGACCTTGCGAGCCCAGCGGAGACGTTACGCGAGGCCCTGGAATCCGAGACGTGGGATGGGCGGTGGTATCGCCGGGCTTATTACGACGACGGTGCGCCCTTGGGGTCCGCCCAGAACGAGGCGTGTAAGATCGACTCCCTTGCGCAATCCTGGGCCGTGCTCTCCGGCGCGGCAGAGGCCGAGCGTGCGAAGCAGGCGATGGATGCGGTGGACGCGCACCTGGTCCGCGAGGACGACAGACTGTTGCTGCTCTTTACACCGCCTTTTGTTCAGATGGCCACGTCGCCCGAGGCGCAACCGCCGGCCGAGGCGCATGACCCGGGCTATATCAAGGGGTACCCCCCCGGAATTCGGGAAAACGGCGGGCAATACACGCACGCAGCTATCTGGGCAGTGTGGGCCTTCGCCGAGTTGGGGCAGGGGGATCACGCCAGCACTCTTCCGAATGCTCAATCCGATTACCCACAGCCGCACCCGGGAGTCCGCCGACATCTATCGTGTCGAGCCTTACGTAGTCGTCGCGGATGTCTACAGCGAGCCGCCTTTCATCGGTCGCGGAGGCTGGGTGGTATACCGGGTCCTCCGGCTGGATGTACAGGCTCGGCGTCGAGGCCATCCTGGGTATCCACCGCGAGGGCGAGACGCTCGGATCGATCCGGTGATTCCCCACGATTGGGAGGGATTTGGTTTCACGTACCGCTACGGCGAAAGTGTCTATCGCGTCAAGGTGGTCAATCCTGATGGAGTCAGTCGAGGCGTAGTCAGGAGCGAGCTGGATGGTCAGTCGCTGTCAGGGCCCGTTGTTCCACTGGTGAGCGACGGGGATGATCATGACGTGCACGTGCGTATGGGCGTTGGCCCCAGCGAAGGATGAGGAGGTGGTGGACGTGGATATTCTGAATCTGCTGGTGGGAATCCTGCTGCTGTTTCTGGGGCGCCGGATTTTCTGGCTCTTTGTTGGGGGGGTGGGGTTCGTCGCCGCGATCGATCTGGTGAGCCGGCTGGCGATGCCGTGGCCGACCTGGCTTACGCTGGTCGTGGCGCTGGCTGCCGGCCTGGTTGGGGCCCTGTTGGCGATCCTTCTCCAGGAGGTCGCCGTCGGGATAGCAGGGTTCCTGGCCGGAGGCTATATCGTGCTCCATGTTCCCAGCTGTTGGGCATGCCCGTGTAACCCCTGGGGCTTGGTGCGCTTGCCTTTGTGGGCGCGATTGTGGGCGCGATATTGGCTCTGGGCCTCTTCGATTGGGCGCTCATCGTGCTCTCTTCGCTGGTGGGCGCCTCAATCATCGCTCGGACCTTCGATCTTTCTCAGCCGGTAATGCTACTGGTATTCGTCGTAGCCGCGGTGGTCGGTATCGTCGTCCAGGCGCGCGTGATGGCCGGAACATCGCGACGGGAGATTATGTAGCCCGGTGCCCCTTGGCATCGTCAGCAAAGCGTGGGAGGGTAAGATGGATTTCGATCTGATTCGAAAGCTGGCCAAGCGGGATCAGACCAGCAAGATCGTCCTGTTGGTGATGGATGGGCTGGGCGGATTGCCACGTCCCTCGCGCGCAGCCGCTGAGGGTGCCCATGTGGTGGGTGGAAGCGCGAGAACGGCACTGCAAGCGGCCGCGACGCCGAACCTGGACAGGCTGGCGGCGGCGGGCTCTTGCGGCTTGCACGTGCCGGTGGGTCCGGGTATCACGTCGGGCAGCGGTCCGGCACATCTGGCGCTTTTTGGCTACGATCCCTTGCACTACGAGATCGGGCGGGGCGTGCTTTCGGCGCTGGGCGTCGATTTCGACCTCCAGCCTGGTGACGTCGCGGCACGCGGTAATTTCTGCACGGTTGACGATGCGGGCCGTGTCACCGACCGGCGCGCGGGCCGGATCCCTACGGAGAAGAATGAGGAGCTGCTTGACCTGTTACGGGATAAGGTTCACCTGTCAGGGGCGGAGCTATTCCTGCAGCCCGTGAAGGAGTACCGGTTCCTCTTCGTCTTGCGGGGCGATGGGCTGGCGGCGGACGTCGTCGACACCGATCCGCAGGAGGTAGGAGCGAATCCGATCCGGGCGGAGGCAAGCGCACAGTCGGCAGGAGCGGAGAGGACGGCTGGCCTTGTACGTGACTTTGTCTCGCAGGCCGGCGAAGCCCTGGCCGGATCGAGCCCGGCAAATATGCTTCTCCTGCGCGGCTTTTCCCAGCGACCCGACTGGCCGCGATTTCCCGACGTTACCGGGATGCGTGCACTCGCCATCGCGATGTACCCTATGTACCGCGGGGTCGCCAAGCTCGTCGGGCATGGACGTCCTGCCCGCGCGCCAGTCTCCCGATGACGAAATCGACGCCCTCGAGGCCAATTGGGCGGATTACGACTTCTTTTTCGTCCATGTGAAGCACACGGACAGCGCCGGTGAGGATGGCGATTTCGACCGCAAGGTGCACGAGATCGAGGGGACCGACGCGCGATTGCCCCGTATCCTCGATCTCAAACCGGATGTGCTCCTGGTGACGGGTGATCATTCAACGCCCGCCGCGATGAAATATCATAGCTGGCATCCGGTGCCTGTCGTGCTGTGGTCGAAGCTGTGCCGCGCGGATGCTGTGACCCAATTCGGTGAACAAGCATGCCTCAGCGGGGCATTAGGTCCACGGATTCCTGCCGTAGACCTAATGCCCATCGCTATGGCGAATGCCAATCGCCTGGAGAAGTTTGGCGCCTAGAGGTTACGCAGACGGTTTCAGCGTCGCCTCGATGTGAATCTCGAGTCCTGGGTGCAGAAGATTGGAGACAGGACACTGCTTGTCTGCCTCTTCAGCCGCCTTCTTGAAGGTCGCAGCGTCCATGCCGGGGACAGCGCCCTCGACTGCCAGGTGCATCTCCGTGATCTTGAAGCCACCTTCCTTCAGGGGTACCAGCACGCATGTCGCATGCGTAGCTATGTATTCCGGCTCGTGGCCCTGGGCGCTCAACATGCCGGCGAAGGCCATGCTATAGCAGGCGGCGTGGGCGCCGGCGATAAGCTCCTCAGGATTGGTCCCCGGATCGTCCTCGAAGCGCGTTCCAAAGCTATACTCCTTCTTCTTCAGCGCTCCACTTGCGGTGCTGATCCAACCCGTCCCCTTGCGTAGATTCCCTTCCCATCGTGCGTCTGCCGTCCTTCGCTTGGTAGCGGCCATATTTGTATCCTTTCCTTGGTCGTACGTACGTCAGAGCTTCTTGGTTTCTCTATTACTGGAGCTGCCAGGTCACGTCGATGTCAACTTCAATGGTCTGACTGCCGGGTTGAATCGGCACAGCAGCGGCTGCCTGGGCTACCGGTTGCATGCGCAACACGGGGACCGGGCTACTGCTGGCCTCATTGATGGTCATGACCTGACCGAGCGTAGCGCCGCCTAGCTGCGCCAACTGATCGGCTTTTTGCTGAGCGTCAGCCCAGGCCGCCTGACGCGCCTGCGTGAGATACGTTGAGGGATCGCTTACCTCGAAGCTGATCTGCTGTATGGTGTTACCGCCGGCGCCGACGGCAGCGCTGATGAGATCCCCGAGCTTCGAAAGGTCGGTAACCCGTACGTTCACGGTGTTAGTGGCCTGGTAGCCTACGATCGTGGGCTCAACATTCGGGTTTGTCTGGTTGGTCTGCTGATACTGGGGGTAGAGTTGCAGGGTCTGCGTTTGGATGTTGCTCTCGGGAACACCGTTATCGGTCAGCGTGGTGATGAGAGCCTGCATCTGTTGGTTGTTCTGCTCCATCGCAGTGTTGGCGTCTTGATTCTGGGTTTCGACGCCCATTGTGATGTTGGCCACATCCGGCACCGCGTCTACTTTGCCGGTGCCGGTCACCTGCACAGTTCGGCCGGTCGTGTTGGTTGTCGTCGCTTGCGTAAGAGCGGCTGTCGCGCCGGTACAGCCGGTCTGCAGCCCCACGACGGCGACCAACAGCACGAGCATCAGCGGGACGTATTTCGTTAGGCGTTTCATTGGTTCTTGTCCATCCTCTCTCTTATTGTCAAGGCTCTGCATGGCATGCACCCAGTGCGGCATCTGAGATGCCTTGCTACTATCATTATAGGTGCCACGATCTTCGCTTGACTTCGGAGTGAGTTAGCGATGAAGCGGAGAAGCGTTTGTATTGTTGGGGCTCCGTTGGGGACGGAGGGTCTGCGGGGGGATTCACGTGTTACGCGCGATCAGAATCACGCTGCTGCGCGACTGGACCTCGTAGGCTGCCTGGCGGTCGAGGATGACTTCATCGCCGGGATCGACCAGGTCGTCAGGCGTGCGCAGGGCGGTGTCAACAGCCCTGCACCAGCGATGTCCATCGGATAGCTGCGGCAGGACAAACGAAGCCGATGTAGCTTCTGCGTTGAACATAAGGTAAAGTGCCGGCGATGTCGCGCCATCCCCGAGGATGTGACAGCCCAACATCTTCACCCGTGAGTCATTCCAATCGGGTGGGGCCCCGTTGGGACCGTGCCAGTGGATATCGTCGGGGGTATAGAATACGTCTGCTCGAAGAACGGAATGGTCGCGCCGGAAGGCCATGATCCCGCGGGTGAAATGGTAAATCTCCTCGTGGCGATCCTTGAGCGTCCAGTCGAACCAGCTGATTCATTGTTCTGGCACCAGGGATTGTTGTTGCCCTGCTGGGTGCGCCGCACCTCATCGCCCGCCAGCAGCATGGGCACACCCTGGCTGAGCATCAGAGATGGCTATGAAGTTCCGGGTCTGGCGGTGGCGCAGGTCCGTGATCTGCGGATTGCCTGTGTCGCCTTCGTGACCGCAGTTCCAGCTGCATTCGTTGCTGCCGTCACGGTTGTCCTCGCCATTGGCCTCGTTGTGCTTCCGGTCGTAGCTCACCAGATCCTTGCAGCGTGAAGCCGTCATGGCAGGTGACGAAATTGATGCTGTTCATGGCGAGCGGTCCGCGACTGGTAGAGGTCGCTGTTGCCGCTGAGGCGCATGGCCAGCTCGCTCCACCAGACCCTTGTCACCGCGGACATAGCGGCAGATGACTCACGGTAATGGCCGTTCCATTCCGCCCAGCGAAAGCCGGGGAAACCGCCCACCTGGTAGAGAGCCCGCGGCATCCCAGGCCTCGGCGATAACTGTATCGCGAATGCGGGGTCTTCGGAGAACTCGGTTCCAGCAGCGGGGGATTGGACAGCGGCTGGCCATCTCGCCGCGGGAGAGCACGCTTGCCAGGTCGAAGCGAAAGCCATCGACGTGCATTTCGATCACCCAGGTGCGCAGGACGTCCATGATGATTAACGGGATGGTTGGTGTTGAGCGTGTTGCCCGTGCCGGTGTAATCCTTGTAGGTGCTGAGGTCGTTCCGATCGAGTATGTAGTAGCTGTCGTTGTCGAGCCCGCGTAGTGAGAAGGTGGGTCCCGACGCATCACCCTCCGCGGTGTGGTTCAGTACGAGATCGACGATGATCTCTATGCCCTCTTGGTGGTAGGCGTCGACCATCTCGAGGAATTCCGGCATCTGGTGCCCATCTCGACCACGGCTGCAGTAGCTGCCTTCGGGGGCGATGAAGGCGACGGGGTCGTACCCCCAGTAGTTGTGCAGCGATTCGCCGGTCTTCGGGTTGTGCCGCAGGACCGTGCGCTCGTTGAACTCTTGTATCGGCATCAACTCCAGCGCCGTAATACCCAGATCGACAAAGTAGGGTAGCTTCTCGATCAGTCCGCGGTAGGTGGCCGGATGATCCACGCCGGAGCTCGGATGGATCTGGGCACCGCGCACGTCCGTCCAGTAGATCACGGTCTCCAGCCAAGGAACTGGGGGGAGGTCGCCACGCCAGCGAAAGTGATCGTGGGCGATGACGCATTTGGGCATCCTGCCCCAGTTGCCCGTCATGCCGGGCAATCCGTCGACGATCCCCGACCCTCCTTCCGTGCCTACCGCGTCGTCGAAGGACCAGGGATGGCCGTCGACGGACGTCGTAAACGGGTCCAGCAGCAGGCAGCGGGCGTCGAACCGGTGGCCTTCGTCGAGGAGCATAGGGGCCGGCGACGCGATACGCGTATTTTTGCCCCATATCTACGCCACGGACCCAGACGTGCCACACGTCGCCGGTGTGGTGGCGAGGGTCGGTCAGCTCGATCGTGCGCCTCGGACGGCGGACGCGCGTGGGTTGCTCCTCGTCGGGGTCGTAAAGCTCGAGCCAGATCCGGGTCGCGTGTCGGCTGAAGACGGCGAAATTGGCACCGCCGCTCGTCAGCTCGACGCCGAGCGGCTGTGGCGAGCCCGGCCGCACGTCCGAGGTGTCGCTCACATCATGAAGGTACTTCGAGATAGCCTCGGGTGGGCATAACTTCTCCGTTCTCGGCCCGAGATGCTCGGGCTTAATTGGCTAGGTGATGCGTAGGAGACGCAGCATCTGCGGCGCTCCGGTGGTGTACGATGGAAGATCGAGATCGTAGGCGTTACAGCCCGCGGGCGTGATAATCTGAGTCTCGGTACCCGCGTAAGGGTCGACCCACCACGCGCTGCCCAACGTGGCAACCGTGATCTGCGTCTGCAGAGGGACGGTGCCCTCGTTCCATAGCATATAGTAGTGTACGTCGTCTTTTGTGACGTGCCGGTAGCGCAGGTTGGGCACGTCGGAACTCACCGTGAGATCCGGTGAGGTCGGCCCGATCGATGGCCTCGGCCAGCGCATCGGGCGTGGTGGGCCTACACACGGGGTTCGCCAGACCGGCGATCTCCTTGTCACCCCACGCGATCAGGCGTCCGGCGTCGTTGAGCCGGTTCAGAGCCCCGATTGCTTCGTCGGGAACCGCGCCCAGACCGTCCACGATGATTGCCTGGTAGTGCATGCCAGCGATGCGCACGCCGCCGTCCGACACGTTAGCGTCCTCCCACAGATGGCGCAGCTCCAGGTAGTTGAAGTCGCGCTGGCGTTCGAAACAGATCTTCGCCGCCGGCCACGGGAGCCCTGCCGATTCGGTGAGGATGGCGACATGGAATGTGCGTGCTGTCGTGTTGAGCCAGTCAGCCTACGGCACTAGTCGGCGCAGCCTTTAGGTGTCCACCAGGGACCGTGTGGCCCGACCTGAGGTGGACGCTCGTCCCTGCGGGGCCCCCGGACCGAATAGTAGAAGGCGTGTGGGGTAGTCGGTTGACGCCGCGGACAAAGCACCAGTCCCCCAGCCACTTCATCTCTTCCCACGGCTCGCGCCCGTAGGCGGCGAAGCATTCGTCGGTGTCGCGGCGCCGGCCAGGTGAAGGACCCCGAGGCACTGCATTTCCGCTGGGTGGATTCCGCACCTTCGAGGGCCGTAGGCCCCGGCAACACCCAGCGCCTGCAGACGTCCTGGC
Organism: uncultured Chloroflexia bacterium; assembly: GCA_963775195.1. Classification (GTDB taxonomy): domain Bacteria; phylum Chloroflexota; class Anaerolineae; order B4-G1; family SLSP01; genus PWVB01. Next base: position 950,972 of record CAVZIC010000002.1, on the reverse strand, counting down.
CCGGCATGTGGAAATAGCGGAGGACACCGATCTCATCACCGCGCGCCGGGTGACCCCTGAGCGAAATGTTGCGCCTCAGACGGCGTTGGGCCTGCACCATTCGTGGAGCTGTCGGTAGTAGGTTTTTTTCGATCCATGGACGATCCGAGCTCGAAGGCCTCGCGAGGGCGTCCGATCGGGCTCGTCGTCGTACCACAGGGCGGGCAGTATGGGGGGGAGTCATAGCCGGGAAAGCCGTCGACGTGGTCTTGATGCCCGTCGTGCCGGGGACCGTTCCTGTTCGGGTAATCGCCCGAGGGCCCCGGTTCGTCGGTGAAGATGGCGCCAACGGTCGTCCCGAAGTGACCACCGAGAGCGTCGCATACCCGGCGTAGACCAGACGACTAAACGTGGCGACCGACTCAGGGTCGAGCAGATCGGCCGCAGGTGGCAGATCCTCCGTCGGTCCTCGCCATGTATGGAGGCCCTGGATGAGGCGTCTACGGGCCGATCGATGACGGCGATGCGGCTGCCGTTCATGCGTTCAACCACGGCGACGAGGTTGTGTCCGTCAAGAGTGAGGCTCCGCGTCCCGTCGAGCTCGATGCGGACCAGCCAGCAGGCGTAGTCGGATTGGTGGCGACCACCTGTCCGGAGGAAGAGCCGGAGGGGACATCCCCTCGTCATAAGGATGACGGTCGTCTCGCGCCGCGCGGCTTCTCGACCGCGACGCGCATGAAGCGCATCATACGGTCAATATCCAGCCAATGTCGTGTGGCAGGCCGACGCGCGGATGGATGACGAAGCCGTAGACCCTGGGGGCCTCGAATCGGCGATCTGACGGACGATCTCGGCCTCGTCCAGCGCGTCGTTCCAGAACCGAACGGCGCGGACGGAACTCGTGAAGTGGATCCGAGAGGGTCGTCATTGACGGGACTTATCAGCACTTGGAGATTCCGCGACTATCGTGAGGCCGCACGGTCGCGGGACAGCGTAAATCGGACCGTGCTCCGTCGGTTAGGGGAATGGCCAATGGGGTCACGACAATGGACGATCTGCTCTCTGAGGACAAACACCTCGATTACAGCTGGTGCGGCTCGCCGTCGAACGAGACGCGGACGGCGGCATGGTCGACGCTACCTCGATCTCACCGAGAGGAATGGCGGTCGCTGGAGCTGGAAGGCACGCTATGGCTGGAGGTCTATCGCCGGCAGCGTGGCGACGCGGCGGCAGGCCGTTTCCTGCAGGCCATCGACGAGGCGGGGATCGGCTACGCCGGCAACGCGCCGTCTGCTGGGTTGTCGGGCTGGGAACTCGCGATCGAGCGTGTTCAGGCGTATTGCCCATCGAGGAGGCCGTAGACCGTCCTTGCCGTGCCGCGCTCGTTATGGAAACGCGGGTCCGCCCGGGGCATTGTCGGCATCGTGGCAGAGGGTGGCTTCCTCTACCTGGGCCGGGGATGTACTGCTTCGCGCGGAGAGCTACTATGCAGAGCGCGAGCCGTATCCGCTGTTCTGGTGGGTTGGGCCCGGCGGACAAGGACTGTTGAGGATTGGGACTCTATAGTGGCACCCGTAGTTGGGGCGGATATGCCGAGGCCTTTGAGTTTCGCGACTGGCAGGGGAGACGTGGGATGCCCTCCACTCCGGGACTACGGAGATCGCAACACAGAGGAGGTCTACCGCCGGCGTGTAGCCTTCATTGACGCGACGATCCAGCGGTATGAAGCTTATGGGGATACCTATCCTGTCTCCAGCATTCTGCTGCTGGGCACCGGTTGGGACAATTGGACGCGGACGGATTGACATCGCGGCCTTGATTCGGCGATTCAACGCTTCTGACGGCGACATGCGGCTGGTCGACGCGCCATGGGAGGAGTACTTCGAGGCGGTGTCGCGGGAGGTTGAGGCCCGGGGGCTGAGCCTTCCTACGCAGGAGGGTACCTTTGGCATCTGCTGGGAGGAATGGGCTGCCCACCTGGGGGGACCGACAGCGGACTTCCGGGAGGCCGAGCGTCTGCTTCGACAGGTTGAGCAGTCCACGCGCTGGAAACGAGCAGCGGCTCAGTCGATGAAAAGCGAGCCGCTGCGATTCGGCAGGGTTACGATGCCCTGCTCCGTTTTGCGGAGCACGACTTCGGTGGGGTAGATCGCGCCCGAGCCGCTATCTCAGCCGGGGTCGTGCGGCTGCGGCGACCGAGGCATTGTCCATTGGCCGAACTTGAGTCCGGACCCCGACGGAGTTCCCCGGCAGACTCTGACTCAGCCTGCTGACGAGTCCTTGTCCTTTGCGTGGCGCGGCGGGCGGGTGTCCTTTGACGGTCGCCGCTGTGTTGTCGCGTCACTTGTCGACGGTGAGGGTCGGGAATGGGTGCCCCAGGATGCCGCAATCGGACTGGGTGAGTTCGTACATACCCGATATGGCGAGCCCATACCGGGGGAGGTCTTCCCCGAGGTATTGCCTCACGCCCCGCAGCCCCGGTCGTGCACGACATCCGCTGCAGGCGTGGGCCGGAGGGCGTGTCTGTAGAAACGATCGGCGAGCGATGGGGGTTTCGGTGGTCTACGCACTGGTTCTTCCATGCCGGTCGACCCTGGATCGATGTTGCCTACGACCTGGAGAGGGGATGGTCCGAGCCCCAGCAATCGGTCCAGTTCTGTTTTCCGCTGGCCATCTCCAACCCCGCTACCGCTACATATGGCGGGTGCGACAGTATCGCCGGCGCCATTGCCGATGGGGGGAACGATGCCGGGCGCCATCCCAAGCCTCTGTGCGGCGCAGACCTTTGCCGCCGTAGACGGAGACGAATTGGCGCTTATCTGCTCACACCGGATGCCCTGTTGGTACAGTTTGGGGAAGCATCGGTCGTGCGGGAGGAAGTTCCGGGTGCGCCACTGACCACCAATATCACCTCGATGCCGATGATGAACCTGACCCGCAATGACTGGCAGTTCAACCAAGGCGGACAGCGTCGATGGCGTTTTCGCTACCGTCTCGTGCTTTCAGGAGCCTACGAACCACTTCAGCCGCATCCCCGAGGCGCAGCAGTTCGGCGTTCCTCCTGACCTACAGGTGCCGGGCGGGAGGCCTACGCGAGCGTCGCTGGGTATCCTCGACGTCGATTTCGGCGGCGGCTCGCTAACGACCGTCAAGGTCGCGGAGGACGGCGCGAGGCTGATCCTGCGGCTGTGGGACGTACTCGATCGGCTGGTCTCCGGCTCGGTCAACCATCTGACGGCTCTGCCGCCGCGGAGGTACGCGCATGCCCTCGAGCGTCCTCAACAGAAGCCGGCTATCCGAGAGCGACGCGCGACTTTCACGGCCGCATCACGAAGCATCGGGACACTTGGCCTGACACTGGCCGAGCGGTAGTCGCCTGAAAGGATTCCATGGGATTCGCTCGCATCCCGGTATGCAAGGCGAGGCCGACATCTCTGTCGATGTCGAGACCTCCGGTCCGATCCCCGGTCACCATGATCTTCTATCCATCGGCGCATGCTTGCTCGATGACAGAAGCCGAATTCCGGGCTGCAGAAGTGCTCTACATCGAACTTCAGCCAGTCACAGGGCACGCGACTCCGGGTGCGCTGGCCATCACCGGGCTTTCGATGGAGGTGCTGGCTGACACCGGCAGACGCCACCGACGAAGGCGATGGTCCAATTCGAGGACTGGGCCGAGCCGCGCGGTGCCGGTTGCCCATCGACCTGTCTTCGTGGCGCTCAATGCCCCGTTCGACTGGATGTTTGTCAACGATTACTTCCACCGCTGTCTGCAACGGATCCCCTTCGGCCACAGCGCGTTGGATATCAAGGCGTTCTATATGGGGATGACGGGTGTGCATTGGGCTCAGACGTCAATGCGATCGCTTGCCGGACGTTATCTGGGTGGGCGGAAATTGACCCACCATGCGCTGCAAGATGCCAAAGATCAAGCAGAGATCTTCTTCCACATCCTGGCAGAAGCAAGAGCTCGATTCGGAGCCATGGGCTCCGGGCGGTAGCGCGCGAAGCGAGGTAGTAAGGAAGCTCAGGATGGATGAAATCATGGACCGAGCGGGAACAACCGGTGACGAAGCCAATCTGCAGAGTATCATTGCGTCCGCGAGGCGTCTGGGTGTGGAGATGGACGAGGAAGAAGCGGTACAGTGGCTCACGTCGATCGCAGCCATGCAGTCTGAGGCCAACGTCGTGATGGATGTGGAGAGTGGCGTCTACGGGCACCGGGTTACAATGCTGGACTTCAGCCCTGCGGAGCTCGCGCGTTTTCGCGAAGATCGGCCGGCTGGTTGAGTTTGATGATGTCCCCGGCAAGGTGGAGACGGCCTTGGCCCTGTCCGGCTCAGCCGCTCAATCGAAGATCCAGACCTATCCGGGCGATGCCGATCACTTCGAGCGCGTCAACATCATCGCCGACACCCGCGAGCATAGCTGCCGCATACTGGGTGAGGTCATGCGCGAGAAGGCCCTCAAGACGATGCGTGGGGACACGTACCAGTTCATCGAGGCCAAGTTCGGCTCATATCCGCAGGATGTAGTTAGGGATGGCCGCACAATGAAGGCCGGGTCGCCGATTTCGTGGTCGGCGGCGGATGTCGAGGCCGCCGAGATCCGAGGCACGCATTCAGACGGCACGCCTATGACAATCGGTTGGGACGAGGCGGCGCAGGACCCGGGTTGGTGTAAGCTCGACTGGGTAGTGGCGGATCCCCTGCATGGCACCCTCGCCAACGCGAGCAATATGCTTGATGTGACCTGGGAAGCGCCGGACGGTACGATCACGCCATTGGATGGCTATCTGGACCCATACTTCCAGGAGGTCTATCTGCAGGCCGAGTCTGTGCCGATTTTCTCGAAGTTGGTCAAGCATGTCTCCTCGGATGCGCTGGGCGACTATGTGACCGGGCTGGAGCACGAAGTACAGAAGTACATCGCGAAGGATCCTCTAAACTACGGCAAGGCTGCCAAGCGGATGTACAACATCTTCCGTTTGACGGGTCGCTACGAGGAAGCGGCCTTTCTTCGCGAGCTCTTCGACGAGCCTACGACGATGCTCTACCAGGTGCACAGTCTCATCCGGACCGTGGACGATACCGTACGGTCGGGTTCTGCGATCTCGCGCGAGAATGTCTTCCAGCAGATCGACGCGCTGATCCTCGCCGTGATTGATGCGTTGGAAGGCGAGCAGGAGACAGAAATCGTGCGCCGGCTCCTTCGTTTGCGCGACAGCCTCTCCAGACCCCAGGAAGGGGATGAGCTCAACATCGAGGCGGAGGCAGCGCGCGCGGAGGTGCTGAATATCGTGAACAATTTCTTCTATGAGAAGCTGAGCGCTATGCCCACGATCAAGGCCTACCTGGAACAACAGGCCGGGCCCGAGTCGTGATAGGGGTGCTGGCGGGCCAAGCATTGGGACAACCTAGCCCAGCCGCTCTCCGAGGTGGCGTATCAGCCACTCGGCGATCTCGGATGCCGGGGCGTCCGCGGGAAGCTCGGAAACTTCGTGAGCATCCATTTGGTCGTCTTGCGCGAGGCCGGCTTGTATAGGCCTCCGCAAGGCTGCGTCAGGGGTCTTCCGCGCGAGGCTCTGATGTGATGACCACGGCATCGGCGCGCCACACGATCGTCGTCCGAAAGAGGTGGTGGGTCCACCATCTGCCGTTCTCGCCGTCCCAGGCGATGAAGGTGTCGCTTTGGCCGGCTGCGCTCTGCTCGCGGGCGCTTCTGAGGGCCTTCGTGAGGGTCAACGTGGTGGGACGCCCTAATGTGAGGGGAACGGCGTTCGCCGGGGTTCCCTCCACCTCGTGCCCCTCAGCATCGATCAGGACCGGGACCACGACAAATCCGTGTCCGTTGGCATAGACGTGAATCGTGGGTTCCATAAGGCTCATATCACCGTCCTCGTGATTCTTTGACCACTGGCGTGTATATCTCTCCGCCATTATAGCATGGCGGTCCGGTGCAGAGAGAGTCCAATGCTCTTGGCCAGGGCATTGGACTCTCTCTTGCTATTGTGATGATGGGTCGCAGCAGCCGTGTGGGAGAGGCCATTACAGCGTTGGTGGAGGTAGGGCTCATCGCATTTTGGGTCGTAGGGCGGGGATACGAGCCTTGCGAGGGCTTCTGGGGGCCTTCGCAAGGTCAACCGTTCTCAAATGCGATAGCCCTGTTGGTGGAGGCCGCCTTGTCGCGAGGGGCGCGCCGGGTATAATCGCGGGTGCGGATTACGGTCAATCTCCGACCCAATGCGCCTACAGGCTGAGCACGACGCGTGCGAACGGCCCACGGACCTTGGGCAATAGGGTCTCGCCGGAAACGGCGATGCCTCCCGTGTTTGGAAAGGAGATGCACCAGCCCACAGTGCAGGTCGATCGTCCTGCCTGGTATTTGGTTGTGGGGTGCGGCGTCTCCTTGTGAGACGCCTTTTTTATTGGCATCAGATGAGGACAGGGCCCACCATGATCTATATCGGACTCGATGACACGGATGTTCTGGAATCGCGGGGAACGGGGCACCTGGCCCGGGAAATCGCCGCGGATTTGGCCGAGGACTACACGGTGTTGGGTGTGACGCGCCACCAACTGCTGCGCGACCCCCGCGTTCCCTGTACGAAGAATAACAGCAGCGCCGCGATTCTGCTGGAATCCCCCGCCGGCACCGGCGTCGATGAGCTTCTGGTGCGTGTGCGTGACTTGATGGTAGCCGACAACGTGCCGGGCAGCGATCCTGGATTGTGCATCGCGGTGGACGTACCGCCAGAGGCTACCGCATTCGGGCACCGCGTACAGCAGGAATTGGTCACGCGGGCCGAGGCTCGCGATCTGGCCAGGGAATTGGGCCTGCCTCTGCTTGGGCTCGGAGGCGACGAAAGTGGTGTCATCGGTGCCCTGGCGGCGATTGGTTTGGCCGCCGGCGGCGATGACGGGCGCTACGTGCTCGTCGGCACGCTGCGTGATCTACAGGGGCTCCAGCCTATCTCAGCGGTTCTCGGTGCCGGTATCGCCGCCGTGCAGACGATGGATGGGGAAATCGTAAGCGAGGGTCTGGTACAGACCGATCGGCTGCGTCCCGCGCGCCGCGGTGGGAGGCCGATTGCTGTTGTGGAGCAGGCCGATGGATACTGGATGCCGTTGAAACTTGACTGATGTGTCCTCTCCTCCGTGCTGATGCCATTGCGTACCGATATCCGCAGCATTCCCACGGGCTAGGGCCCGTGTCTTTGGCCGTGGAGGCCGGGGACGTGCTCCTGGTCACGGGCCCCTCGGGGTGCGGGAAGAGCACATTGGCACGGTGTTTGACCGGGCTGATCCCCCATCTCTATCGGGGGGAGCTTTCCGGCGAGGTGTGGCTGGACGGTGCGGGGCGCGAGCATGCGGTGAGAACGGTGGACACGCCGCTATGGCATCTATCGGAGCGGGTCGGGTTTGTGCTCCAGAACGCGGCGGCTCAGATGCTGGGCTCTTCGGTCGAGGCCGAGATCGTCTTTGGCCTGGAGAACCTCGGACTGTCATCATGTGAGATCGCAGGGCGTCTTGACGAGGCGCTTGACTCCTTTGGATTGGATCACCTCGTAGACCGGTCGCCCCAGACGCTATCGGGAGGCGAGCAGCAGCGATTGGCATTGGCTGCGGTGATGGCTCGCCGTCCGCCGGTGCTGGTCCTTGACGAACCTCTGTCAATGCTGGATACCACGGCAAGTGCCGATCTAGTTGGCCACCTCGACTCGCTAGGGCGCCGGGGCACCGCGGTTGTGATCTGCGAGCACCGGCAGGAGCCGCTACTGTCTCTGTCGGGCTTGCACACTTTGGACTTGGGCCTCCACAGCGCCGGCTTGCCCTCAGATGCACCCTGTCCGGCACGTGAGTTCCCTTCGTCCTCATCTGCACCCTTCGCGCTGGAGATCGCCGGCTTGGGTGTGGATTTGGAGGGACGAAGGATCCTGCACGAGCTAGACCTCGCCATCCCCGGTGGCCAGATCGTCGCCATCGTTGGCCCCAATGGTGTCGGCAAGACGACGCTGCTGCGCGCATTGATGGGGCTGCAAGGTCACACAGGGTCGGTCCGGGTGGATGGCGGTCGACCGGATCTCGCAATGGTCTTTCAAAATCCGGATGTGCAGCTCTTCAACCCCACGGTGCGCGATGAGGTGCTCTTCCGCCTGGACGCGCCTGACCTACGACGGTTTCGCTGGCTCATGGAGATCCTGGGGTTGGCGTGCTACGAGGGCATGTCACCGCTTCTGTTGAGCGAGGGCGAGAAGAAACGCGTCGCCCTGGCGACGGCGCTGATGCGTGCGCCGAGGCACGGCGTGTTGTTGGATGAGCCATCCCTGGGCCAGGATATCGGTCACAAGGTGCGTCTGATGCACGTCGCACGTGCCTTGGCCGAGCGAGGGCGCATCGTGATGATGACGACCCACGATCTGGCGTTGGCAGCGCAGGCCGATCGTGTTCTGTTGCTGGGCCGAGATGGGCTCGTGGCAGACGGCCCGCCGGATGTGGTCTTCTCCGAGGATTCCGCCTGGCGTCGGGTCGGCCTTCAGGTCCCTGACTGGGTGTGTCCCGCGCAAAGCAACGGAGGCGCGGGGGAAGGCGAGGTATCTCCTCCACTCCTTGGCTCTCCCGCTCCTCTGTTTTCCCACCGCTCCGCCCAGTTGGTGACGCAGTCCCCCCTGCGTCACGTCGATCCACGGGCGAAATTGGCCTTAAGCGTGGTGACCTCACTGGCCGTGATGCTGCCGCTGGAGCGAATGCTGGTGTTCATCGCGTTGTATGGTGCGTTGCTCTTGTGGGCACGGCTGATGAAGGTTGCCGGTCGCCAGATCTGGCGGCTCAGGTGGCTCTTGGTGGCTCTTTTTGCAGTGGACTGGGCCTTCATCGGGCTGGATCTGGCCGTGATTATCACGCTGCGCGTGACACTTCTGGCGAGTGTTTTCGCTCTGCTTGTGAGTACGACGACGCCGGAGGAGTTCAAGCTCGGCCTGGAGCGTCTGGGGTTGCCCTATCGATACGCGTTTAGTCTTAGCCTGGCATTCCAGAGCGTCGAGATGCTGCGTGGCGAGTGGCGCGCAATCCGCGAGGCGCAGATGGCGCGAGGAGCCGGGCCGCGTATGACGTCTGAGGCGCGACCGCCGTCTGAGGCGCGACCGCCGTCTGAGGCGCGACCGCCGTCCGAGGCGCGACCGCCGTCCCCGTCCCTCCCCCGGAGGGGGAGGAAGTCTGTCCCCTCACCCCTCGGGGGAGGGCTAAGGTGGGGGAGCGCATGGCGACCTCGGGACCTCATCACGTTGACCGTGCCTGCTATCGTGATGGCCACGCGGCGGGCCTGGACCATGACCGAGGCTGCCTATGCCCGGGGGTTTGAGTCGCCGCATCGCTCCCCGTATCACGTGCTCCGGATGGGTTGGTCCGATTGGCTCTTGATCGGGGTGGCACTGGCTGCTATGGGTCTTCTGGTGCTGGTATATAGGGGAGTTGCATGAAGCAGAGTACACGAATCGTCATTGCATTTGTGGTCGTAGCGTTGGTTGCGGGCGTTGTGCTCGTGGGCGAGTTGGTTCGTCGCCGCAACGCTGCAGCTGAACTGGCGCCCGGCAGCATTCCTATCTACCTCAACGGCAAGTTGGCCGGTGCCTTCACGCCTGACGATCTGGCTTCGCTTGACAAGGTCACTTTCGTAGATGATGAGGAGGGCAAGACTCAGGAGGGGTGGCTGCTAAAGGATGTCCTGCTCTTGGTTCTCCCATCCGATGCCTTGACGGCGGATACTGAGATCGTCGTGAGCAGCAGCAGCCGAGAAAAGTCCGCCGACCTAACCTGGGGCGAGGTCAGTAACGTCGATGACATGGTTATGTTTGATCTCTCGGGCCGTGGCACCCTCAAGCTTGCCTCCAGGCTACCGGGACTTGCCACCCGCGACGAATGGGTTCAGGATGTCGACCGGATCGACGTGAAGTAATGGACAAGAAGGCCTATTTCTCCACCTTTGAGTTGGTCCTGCTGGCGCTATTCGCGGCATTGGTCGTGGTCGCCAAGATCGCGCTCCGGTTCCCCATACAGGTTCCGGGGCACTCCGGTCTCTTCTGGTTGGCGATTGTTATTGCGGCTGCGGGCATCGTCCCCAAGCGGGGCTCGGCCAGCCTGGTCGGCGTCTCGTCGGGAGTGCTTGCGGCGTTCCTGGGTATGGGTGATTTGGGTGCTCTCAACACCTTTCTCTCGTATACGGTGGTCGGAATTGCCGCGGATCTGGCGCTATGGCTGCTGGGAAGCCCGGAGAGCTTTGTCGCTGCGGGGTTGGCGGGAATGCTCGGGCATCTGGGGAAATTCCTGGTGAAGTGGATCTTGGGCGTGCTGACCGGTGCTCCGCTGGGCTTCGTGGCCTTGGGGCTGGCGTGGTCGTTCCTGACTTATACCATATTCGGTGCGCTCGGCGGCGTCCTTGGGGCGTTGACGCTGCGGGCGCTGCGCAGAGCCGGGTTCTTTGCCTATCTCGCCGAGCGCCGATAGGGCCTGCGGAAATCGGAAGATAACGTTGCCTGAATCTATGCATAGAGTGGGAGCCAAGATGGTAGCTTATGATGAGTATATGCGGTCAATCGACTACCTCCGCATCTCGGTGACGGACCGCTGCAACCTCCGCTGTGTCTACTGTATGCCTGAGGGGGGTATATCGCTCTCCCGCCACGACGAGATCCTGCGGTTCGAGGAGATTGAGGCCGTGGTCCGCGCGGCGGTTGCGCTCGGTGTGCGTAAGGTACGTCTGACCGGGGGCGAACCGTTGGTCAGATTGGGCATTGTCGATCTCGTGCGCGCCCTCGCGAAGGTTCCGGGCGTCGACGATCTCTCGATGACGAGCAACGGCGTGCTGTTGAGCCGGTTTGCTGCGGACCTGGCCGAGGCGGGGCTAGATAGGATCAATATCAGCCTCGACACACTGCGCCCCGAGCGGTTCACGATGATGACGCGCCTCGGACGGCTCGGAGACGTGCTGGCAGGGATCGATGCTGCTGAGGCGGCGGGACTGGGACCGGTGAAGATCAATGCGGTGGTGATTCGCGGCCTTAATGACGATGAGGTGGTTGACCTCGCACGAAAGACGATCAGCGATGGGTGGCATCTACGTTTCATCGAGTGGATGCCCGTTGGAGATGTGGGGGCTCTCGACGAAGACTGGCGTGCTCACGTGGTGCCGGCGGCTGAAATCCGCGCACAGGTGGAGGCTTCTTTGGGACACTTGACGCCGGTCGAAGGACCTGTGGGTGCCGGTCCGGCACGGAGCTATCGTTTGCCCGGCGCAGGTGGCACCCTGGGCTTTATCACGCCGGTCAGCGCGCACTTCTGTGACCTCTGCAACCGTCTACGGCTGACCTCTGACGGCAAGTTGCGCCCATGTCTCCTCGCCGACGATGAAATCGACCTGAGGACGCCGCTGCGGAGTGGCGCGGACGAGGAGGACCTGAAGGCGCTGCTCATGAGCGCCATCCGGGCCAAACCCCTGGGACACCGTCTCAATACGGATGAGCGCGCGGAAAAACGAGCAATGGCCCAGATCGGAGGTTGAGCGCATGGAGCTGACGCACGTGGATGAGACAGGTAGCGTCCGGATGGTGGATGTCGGCGACAAGGAGGATACCGAGCGGCTGGCGGTGGCGAAGGGTGAGGTCTTGATGCGGCCCGAAACACTGCACCTTATCGCGACCGAGGGTGTGCCGAAAGGCGACGTCCTGACGACTGCCCAGATTGCGGGGATAATGGCGGCCAAACACACGGCCGATTTGATCCCGCTCTGCCATCCGCTGGCACTCACCAAGATCGATGTCACTTTTGAGATTGACGAGGAGGCCTCGCGGCTCGGACGGCGCGCCCAGCAGACTGAGCGTGCACGCATTGGGATCACGGCGACGGTGCGCACGCGGGGCAAGACCGGGGTGGAGATGGAGGCCTTGACCGCGGTCAGCGTGGCGGCACTGACGATCTACGATATGGCCAAGGCCGTCGAGAAGACGATGCAAATCACAAACATACGCCTCGTTCGCAAGGAAGGCGGCAAGAGCGGGACGTGGGCTATGGACTTTGCGGAGGTGCCCGAGCAGACTCGGGCTTGAACCTTGGCAAGGTTTTCCACAACGAGGATGGAGTACAACATGAAGGTTAAAGTGCGATTCTTCGCGTTTTCCAGGGAGTTGGCAGGCGCCTCGGAGATCGAACACGATCTCACCGATGGGGATACGTTGGCGGACCTGCAGGATGCCCTTTTCCGGCATTACCCGAGCTTGGAGGCCCTGAAGTTGCGCTTTGCAGTGAATGCGGCGTACGCGCCACTGGAGCAGCGTCTCCACGAGTCGGACGAGGTCGCTGTGATCCCTCCGGTGGGTGGTGGGTAAAGTGATGGCCGGAGGGGAACTGCGGGATCGAAGGTTCGCGGTCACGGACCAGGTGCTCACCGTCGACGAGGTCGTCTCGTGGCTCGTCGCCCCTGTCGTTGGCGCCGTGGTGACGTTCGTGGGTGTGGTGCGTGGCGAGACGGACGGTCGCGAAGTGCGTTACCTGGAGTACGAGGCCTATCCGGAGATGGCGGAGCAGGTGTTACGGCAGATCGCGGATGAGGTGCGCGAGCAGTGGCCCGATATCCGGGATGTGGCCATCCTGCATCGGGTCGGTAGATTGGAGATTGGCGAGACGGCCGTCGTAATTGCACTGGCGGCGGCGCACCGGCGGGACACGTTTGACGCGCTGCGCTATGCGATCGATCGCCTGAAGGAAATCGCCCCTATCTGGAAGAAAGAAGTCTGGGTGGGTGAAGGGGGCCAATTGGAGGCGGAGTGGAAGAGCGAACTATGAGGCATCATCACGAGCTGTACCCGATGTTGAGTGTTGAGCGGGCGCTGGAGCGGGTGCTGGGCGCTTTTCACCCGCTGGAGGCGGAACAGGTGCCGATCTTGGAGGCCCTGGGGCGTGTACTGGCCGAGGACGCCTATGCCCGGGGGGACATCCCCCCCCATGCAAACACCGCGATGGACGGCTATGCCGTCATCGCCGCAGATACCGCCGGTGCGACCTCAGACTCTCCCAGAACGCTGCACGTCATAGAGAATCTGGCCGCAGGCTATATGGCCGAGGCGGCGGTAACCTCAGGAACGGCGATCCGTATCATGACGGGCGCCCCGATGCCTGACGGGGCCGATGCGGTGATACCTTTCGAGGAGACGCAGCAAGAAGGGGACCAGGTGGCACTCTTCACCGAGATAGCCGTGGGGAAGAACGTGCGCTTCGCCGGGGAGGACGTGCACGCCGGAACCCAGGTGCTCTCTGCCGGCACGCCTCTGCGACCCCAGGAGATCGGAATGCTGGCGGCGCTGGGCTATTCGCAGATCAAGGCGATCCGGCGGCCTCGCGTGGCGATTCTGGCCACGGGGGATGAGCTCGTCGACATCGATGCGCCGCTGACGCCCGGGAAGATCCGCAATGCCAACGGCTACTCGAATGCAGCGCAAGTGTTGAAGTACGGCGGGGAACCACTGATGCTGGGCATCGCGCAGGATAGCATCGGCGACCTAACAGACAAGATCCGACAGGGGTTGGAGATGGGCGCTGACCTGCTGCTCACCTCCGGCGGCGTGTCGGTAGGTGATTTCGACGTGGTGAAACAGGTGCTGATCGCCGAAGGCGAGATGACGTTCTGGCGCGTGCGGATGAAGCCGGGCAAGCCCCTGGCGTTCGGCAAGATTGCGGCGGATGTCGGTGGTGTCACCCGTACCGTCCCGGTGCTGGGCATGCCGGGGAATCCCGTCTCGGCGATGGTCTCGTTCGAGCTCTTCGTCCGGCCCGCGATCCTGACGATGCTCGGCTACAAGGACTTGAGCCGGCCGACGTTCGACGCCATCCTTGACGACCCGATCCTATCCAAGGACGACCGGCGCCACTACGTGCGCGTGCGGATCGAGCGCCAGCAGCCTGGCGGGCGCCAGGTTGCTGGGGGCTGGATCTATCACGCGAGCCTGACGGGTGAGCAGGGGTCGGGCATCCTCAACTCGATGGTCAGGGCGAATGGTCTGGCGATCATCCCAGAAGATTGGTCCAACGCTCCGGCCGGGGCGCACGTGAAGGTGATGTTCTTCGACTAGTGCAAAGTCAAGGGAGCTTTTCGGGAGAGATCCTGGCCTCGTTCCATGCGCCTCAGGCGCTTATCACGAAGAGGTACTATCCTGATGCACTGGGAAGGTGGCAAACCTCGCGAAGGTTCAAGCCCGAGTCCCCGACGGTAGTCTGTCGGGGCTCGGGCCACCTTCGCAAGGTTGTCGGAATTATGCTAGAGCGGCGTGAGCTGCCTTGAGTTGCTCGCGGATCTCGATGTGCTGCGGGCACTTATCCTCGCACTCGCCGCATTCGATACACGCGTCGGCCTGCTTGCCGCCAATCCATCGCTGGTCGGGGAACTTGGCGTAGTTCTCCTTGGCCACGGTCCACAGTCCGTAGACCTTGCCCAGGTTGTACTGCTCGAAGATGTGGGGGATGTTGACTTCCTGGGGACACGGTTGGCAGTACTTGCAGCCTGTGCAGTAGAGCTTCTCCATCTCCACCAGCCGCTGGACGTGCGTCTCGATGGTCGAGCGCTCCTCTGCGGTCAGGCTGATTGCATCCGCTGCGATGGCCGAGTTCTCCTCCACCATCTGCATGGTGCCCATACCGGACAGGGCAACGGTGACATTGGGGTTGGACAGCACGAAACGCAGGGCCAACTCAGGCACGCGCTCGATGCCCGGGACGAGGCCGGTCAACACGTCGGAGGGTCCGGCCAGACGGCCGCCGGCGACGGGGCCCATCACGACCACGCCGACGTTGTTCTCCTTGGCGTAGGCGATGCCTTCCTCGAGGTCGCGGTAGAGCAGGTTGTACTGCAAGGTAATGGACTCGACGTATCCGGTATCCACCAGCTTCATCAGGGCCTCGTTGCTGTCGTGGAACGAGGTGCAGATGTGCCTGATGAGTCCCTGGTCCTTGGCTTTCAACATCCACTTGCTAACCCGGGGCTCGACGTTGTTCTCGTAGCGCTCCCAGTTGATGCCATGATGGTTGTAGATGTCGATGTAGTCGACGTCAAGACGCTCCAGGCTATGCTCCAGGTGGGCCCACCACTCGCTTTCGTCCTCACCGTAGTAATGGTTCTTGGTCGAAACCACGATCTTGTCACGCCAACCCTTGAGGGCGGCGCCGACGGCCCGCTGGCTATCCTCGTCGCAGTAGCCCACGGCGGTGTCGATGTAGTTGAGGCCGGCCTCGAAGGCCCGGTGGATCATGGGCGTGGATAACTCGCGATCGACGACTTTCTTGCCGTCCACCTCGGTCATCGGCAGGCGCATAGCGCCAAAGCCCAACTGAGAGACCTTAAGTCCAGTCCGCCCTAATGTACGGTAGATCATCTACATTTCCCCCTCTGTAACGTTATTGGGGCTCCGATGGAGCCAAACAAAAAAGACGGCCCCTACTGGAGCCGTCACTATTCTACCAGCCTCTGGCGATTTCGCCAAACCGGGCCAACCTCGCGAAGGTTACGAAGCTCGCGCTCGCGAAGGAGCGCTCATAGGCGCAGATACCTGGTTCTGACGATCCGGCGCTAACCTTCGCAAGGGTTCCATCTCACGCGGGTTCTGCGAGCCTGGATCTCACCTCGATGCCCGATTCGAGCATCTTGCGGATGGAGCAGGCATGGCCAACGTGTCCCAGGCGTTCGTATTGAGCATCGGTCAGGTCGCCCTCCATCGAGAGCTCCTCCTCGATCCATTCATCGAAGGGTTGGTCTCCCTGCGCGTCCTCGTGCTCCTTGCGATGATAGGTGACGGTTGCCTGCACCAGGTCGAGATCGACGCCGTGATGCTGCGCGTACGTATGCATGACGATGGTTGTGCACACGCCCAGACTCGCCAGCATCATCGTGTAGGGGGAGAGCTCGTAGATATGCGCGACCTCGTGAAGCTCCTCTTCCTCCTCGCTCTGTGCTTGGAATGCGACCTGAAACTCTCGGTTTTGCTGAACAATGACCTTATCCATTATCCTAAGCTCCCTCCTCCGCGCCCTATCGACGGCGGCTAGTCGTTCCTGATCTTGCCCTGGACTTTCTCTACTATCAGAATAGCAGGCCGGGTGAGCCGGAATCGGCGGGTCGCGTTGGAATTCAGGTTGGTTTGCGTGCGTAGGTCGTGAAGAGGTCGCCCAAGTTGACGCGTAGGGGCAGGTTGGATAGCTTCGTCATGTTGACGGCCCACTCCAGCGAGGGGCCGAGGAGACGGGTGATGGGGGACCGGCGAAACAGCGCTGTGACCCTGCTGGCCAGGTAGCCTGCGTGCAGATAGCGACCCTGGGCACCCATCCAGGAGACCGTGAATTCCGCCGCTTCCAGCATCTGCCGCAGGGTGCTTCGCGTAAAGTATGTGAGGTGCATCTCCATGAACCACGGCCAGCGACTGCCCATCAGTCGCGCAAAGCGGCTGTCGAGATCCATCGTATGCACGACCAGATAGCCCCCCGGCTTGAGCGCATGCCAGGCTGCTTGCAGCGTGGCCAGGGGATCGGCGACGTGCTCGATCACGTCCCACATTGTCACGACGCTGAAGCTACCGTGTGCGAGGGGTCCGCCCTCGCCAACGTCCGCATCCTCCAGGGTGCCGAGCACCATCTGCAATCCTTGACGGCGAGCCTCGGCCACGGCCCACGCGCTGGGCTCAACGCCCCACGCGTTCCATCCGTGGTCGGATGCGATCTCGACGAAGACGCCGGTATAAGCCCCGACGTCCAGCAGCCGGCGTCCATCGGCAGGGCCGGTGAAGCGTTCCATAGGCCTCAGGTGGTGTTCGAAGGTCAGCACACGCCCTGCGCGCTCGGCAACGTAGAGTGGGTCCTTGACGGCGGTGTAGATACCGACCACGTCATCGTGGGCGGGCCGCGGCGCCACGTAGACGAGACCGCACTGCCGGCAGCGGACGATGGGACCGTGCAGGCCATAGCCGCCGCTCGTGCAGGCGTAGGCGGACCAATTGCCCTGTCTGGCGCGGTCACGAGGAGGACTTTCGCTCTTTCCCTCCGGATCCAGGGTGGAGGGAATGATCTCCACGGCATCGTCGGCACCGCAGAGGTTGCAGCGGGTGTACGTCATGCGGGTGGGGGGGCGCTCGACGTGGGGAACACCCGCGACTTGAAGAGACGCAGGACGGTATAGAGCGCCTTATATACTTCGGTTCGCGAGATCTTCGAGACCCCCTGCTGGCGGTTGTGGAAGACGATGGGGACCTCGCCGACGCGCCAGCCCGCGCGCTGCACCTTGTAGAGCATCTCCATCAGAAACGAGTATCCGTCGGAGAAGATCTGATCGAGCGCAATGGAGGCCAGGACCTCGCCGCGGTAGCAGCGGAAGCCGGCGGTGGTATCGTGGGCCTTGAGGCCCAACAGGACGCGGGCGAAGGCGTTGGCGCCCCAACTCAGCATCTTGCGCGGCAGGGTGCACTCGACCGCGTGGCCTCCCGGCACGTAGCGGCTGCCGATGACCAGGTCGTAGCCGTCCTGGGCCTTGGCGAGCAACTCGGGGACCTTCTCGGGCGGGTGGGAGAAGTCGGCGTCCATCGTGATGGCGAAGTCGGCGCCCTCCGCAATCGCTCGGCGGAACCCGGCGATGTAAGCGGTGCCGAGGCCGAGTTTGCCCTCGCGGTGGATCACCTGGACGCGCCCGTCGTGCTGCGCCGCCAGCCGGTCGGCGATCTCTCCGGTGCCGTCGGGGGAGGCGTCGTCGACGACGATCACACCGATGTCGACGGGTTGGGCGAGCAGCCGCTCGACGAGCGGCGCGATGTTCTCTTTTTCGTTATAGGTTGGGATGATGATGCGGGTGGTCACGTCAGTGAGCTCACTCTTGTTGGATTGTCATTCGTCGCGATCAACCAGGCGCAAGCCACTGAAGCACAAACTGACACGTCTGACCGTCAGATCGTACCATGTTGGCGGTGCAGCGCGAAGCACCAGGTCGAAGCGATACTCGATGAACAATAACAGATTCCAAGCCAGGAGCAAGCTGCCGGCAGCATATATCAGATACTTACTGACGTATGAATCCATCCAATCGATCAAGTAGCCTAAGCCCACGGCGAAGATGGGGGTGCAGACAATGAACATTCTTCCGCCAAAGGCGTCGCCTTGCATCCAACTATGCCAGCTTGCGATCAGGTACCATTGGATGATAAAAGCCAGGGCACCGATCACTGTGAGTAGCCCTGTCGCGGCGTCTTCCGATCCACAATCCGAGAAGGGCCAATATGAACACGGGATGCCACACCAGGAGCCCCCTGGCTGAAGACACCAGGACTGCTCCAAGTTTGGGGGAAAGCCAGTTGAAGCCTTCGCCGCTGCTTGTGTATCCGCTCGAGAGTAGACCGCCGTAGAAGTGCTTCCAGACGAGCATCTGGGGAAAGAAAACGATCACGGCCACCAATGCGGCAATCGCGCAGTCCCGGATCAGGACATACATTAGTCGCCGGTCACCACGAGTACGGCAACTAGCATAAACATCAGACAGGCGTGCAATGAACGGAAGGGTGATAAATAAGCCATCCTGGGGACGGACCAACGCCATAAGTCCTCCAAGTGCACCATAGATCGCAGCAGTCTTGATGCTAGCCTTCTCGCGTTTGTTGTACCAGATCCAGAAGAACAGGCTGCTCAGGAAGGCAGACACTGTGTGGGACATCGAGGGCTCTGCCGTCATATAGTAAACAAGGCTACCGCCGAATACAACGAGTATGACGGCCATCAAGGCAGCCCGCCCACTGCTTGCACGTTCGGCGAGCTTATAGCTCAGCCACATCGCGGCACCTCCGTAGAGAATACTGCCGCTGAGTGTGATAGCCTGGTAGACGTAGCCGTATCCATCAGCCGGAATGGTAGCGCCTACTGCATCCAGTGCCTCGACCACGACGTGTGCTAGGAGAAAAAAGGGTGACCATAGGAGAGCTGTACCAATGCTGTACTTGTTGCCCTCAGGTTGCTCGGGAATGCTTGTGCTCTGAGGAGAGGGCGAAAGGAGTGATGCATACTCGTCACGTAGATCGAGGTCGCCGTCCAGCCAAAAGGAAGGCAAGTAGGCGTAATAGTATACGCCGTCCGAGCCGACCAGCTGGTTGTCGATGCGCGGCAGCGGGATGGTGGCCCAGAAGGCGGCGAGGCACAGTCCTGTGGCAAGCACACATACCAAGAATGAGTGCTTTGTGCTCATCGTTGCCAAAGGTGCACTGCATCGGAATCTTGGTGTACCCGCCGAGCGACAAAGAGGTAGTTCTGGCAGATCGGTGAGGCCAGGCGAGACAGTGCATCATCCAGACGGTCATACACGCGCGCCAGCCCACTAGACAAGGTCACTTCGTTTCTGTTGGCCCAAAACCAGATGTTCCTGGGCAAGACTGCATAGCGCTTGGTCTCGACCACCCGCAGATCCGCTGACGATGCGAGTGAGAGGATGTCGCGCTGGGTGTAGCGGTATTTGTGCGACCACCGCCCGACCCGGCGCAGGCCCCACTCTATCAAACTGTATTGGTTCGGCAGATGATAGCAGATGAAAACGCCGCCCGGTTTGAGCAGCCGGCCGATTTCCCTGAGGCTGCTGGTCTCGTCGCCACCTGACTCGCGTACGTGCTCGAGAACCCCTACCGAAACCACAGCGTCGAAGCTCTGGTCTTCATAGGGGATCTTGACTGGGTCATCCGTGCTGCCCTGTCTATAGATGTACAGGTTATTCCCAGATCACGGCATACCTGAGGAATCTCATCGAAGCCATATCCGTAAGGGAAGTATCCTGAGCGTACCAGGTAATAGGAGAAGTGGCCATTGCCGGAACCCCAGTCCAAGACTGTCTTGCCCGGGTGGAAGTATCTGGTGATTGTATCGTACAGACGCAGGTATTGGTGCGCGGATACCAGGTTCTGGAATTGGTCCAAGGCGCTATCGATTTTCGAAGCACTGATTAGCTCAGAAACCACAGTCTCCTCATGGGGATCCGTCACTGGTACCCCCTGATGTTTGCTGTCCTATGGTACACTGCAAGCGTCTCTTCTGCCGTATGAGTCCATGAAAAGGCCTTTGCACGTTGTTGACCTCGTTCGCGCATACTAAGCCTGACATCGTCGTCAGTCAGGATGCGCTGTATAGCGTCGGCGATTTCATCTGTCTCCATAGGATTGATCAGGATCGCAGCATCTCCTGCGACTTCAGGCAGGGACGACGTGTTGCTTGACACAACAGGGACGCCACTGGCCATCGCTTCAAGCACGGGAAGCCCAAATCCTTCATATAGCGACGGGTAAGCGAATAGCGTTGCTGCCTGGTAGAGACCTGGCAGATCTCTATCATCTACATAGCCGATGCGGTGGACTAGGTGTCGTTGCACCAGAAGCTCCATCTTTCGCTCTATGGATCCCGACTTCCATCCTGCCTTTCCGGCGACGACGAGGGGGATGTCCCATTCGCGTTCGTGGAGCAGCACAAGAGCATCCAAGAGACGGAGAAGGTTCTTGCGGGGGCTCAATCGTGCCGACAGTAAGTATGAAGGTCTCGGGCAGGCGATATCTGCGGCGTACATGGCGGGTCATTCCCGGTTTGATCTGAAAGAAGCGCTCATTCACTCCGTAGGGAATCACGGTCATCTTTGCGGCCCGCAAGCCATAGTATCGCAGCGCATCTCGCTTTGTGGACTCGGATGGTACGATGACTGCATCAGCGCGCGCCAGGAAACGGCGCATAGCAAGTCTTAGGAAGAGCTTGTTCAGCGTCGTATGAGTCTCTGTCGTAAGGAAGGTGAGGTCGTGCAGGGAGAAGACACTCGCCGTATGGCATAGGTTCATAAGCAGGTGGTCAGTCGCGTGGAAGACGTCAGCCCCGCCAACAAGGGTGTCCTGGGGGTAACCAAAATACTGTGCGAGCAGCACGCGCAGGCGCCAACCTTTGTTGCTCCAGGGGACGCATTACGAGGGATTGTCGCAAGATTAGGATCTAGGAGGGGCGTGGCGCCAGGAGGCTGATTGTAGAAGACCTCGTAATTCTGGGTCTGGATGTCAGTCGACAGGGCACGTGTGAGCTCTTGTGCATAGCGTCCAATGCCAGCACGTCGATAGACAGCGGGCGAGACGTCGATGACGATTTTCAACCGACCAGGTCCTTGTAGACGCTAAGGGTGCGGCGGGCTGTCATCTCCCAGGTGAACTGCTTCGCCCGGTTCAGGCCCCTCTCGCTCAGGTCTGCCTGGAGTACCCCGTCGCCCAGAACTCTTTCAATAGCACTGGCTAGTGCATGGGGGTTGTCAGGGGGCACCATCAACCCTGCGTCGGCGACTACTTCGGGCAGGCTGCTCGCGTCTGAGGTGATGACGGGGATACCACACGCCATCGCCTCGAGTGGTGGCAACCCATATCCCTCGTATCGCGATGGAAAGACGAAGAGATCCGCCAGATTGAGCAGTGCAGGCACCAGTTCGTCGTCCACGTAACCGGTGAAGTGGACATGCGCTCGAGCCCCTCAATTCATTCACGAGCCCGAAGAGCGGCTCTGTATACCAGCCCCGTTTTCCTGCGATGACGAGGTCGAGGTTTATGTGGGGCACGATTTCGGCATAACTGCGGATGAGCGTGTCTATCCCTTTTCGGGGTTCCAACGTGCCTAGATAGAGCAAAAAACGGTCGGGGAGTTCATATTGGCTTTGGGCCCGCTCGAGCAGCTTGGCATTGTCGATAGGATGGCAAACCAGCTCCCACCCCTAGGGGAATCACCACAATCCGTTCGCGGGGAACGCCCAGGAGCCGGTGGATGTCCTGACGGGTGTGCTCGGAGTCGGCGATAATACGATCGGCCCATCGGATACTGTGGGGCAGCCACCAACCCCAGTAGAGTCGTGAGATCGGCGGCAGATTCCGTGGGAAGAGCATCCCAATGAGATCATGCAACGGTCAAGACTACGGGACACGGTTTCCAACGTGGCGCGTCGAAACCAGGAACGTGAAGGAGATCGGCCCCTGTCGCCGCGAGCCACGGTGTGGCATCGTGATCTGCTGCCACCTCAATCGCTGGTCCGTGCGCAGTTCGCTTGTGCGTCCCCAGGCAAGTTCCACCCATTCATGTTGTTGGCGCGACACTACGCAGCGCATCCAGGAGGTTCGACGTGTACGACCCAATGCCAGTTCTGTGCCCCAACGTGGCTTGTGTATAGAAAGCGATTCGCATCAGACCACACACCTAGGGTCTACGTGCCAATGCAGCGTCAGGACAGAGCACCGGTGAGGTCGCCCAAAAGGCTGACTTACAAGGGCTCATTCGGCTTGATCACCTCAAGTACGTAGTGAATCGATTGCGCAGGGAGAAGGAAAGCAAAGAAACGCTCGTAGGTGGAAGGAAATCGGCGGGCCAACCAATGGGCCCCCAGCAAATGCTGGAATCTGAGACCCTTGAGACGTGGAAGTCGCCAAAAACGCACCTCTACCTTAAGACGGCGGAAGCGAGATCGGGTGTAAAAGCCATATTCCGGGAAATCCCCTGTGAAGTAGTCAAAACTGCGAATTGTGAAGAATCTCTTGTGGGTGGGGTCGGTAAAAGCATCTACGCTCGAAAAGTAGGGAGCGGTAATGTCAACGCGGGCGCCGGGTCTAGCAATGCGATGGATTTCCTCCATCACACGTATGAGGTCATCCAAGTGCTCGAGAATGCTATCGCAACGGATCGCATCAAAAAGACTGTCTCGAAAGGGATATGGGAAGCGATTGAGATCATAGATGACGTCGGCGTCTGAGTCTCGACCAATATCAATCCCCACAGATCCAGGCAGCTTACGTTTACCGCAACCAACATCGAGGATGTTCATCATCATTTGTCCCCGGCTATCTCAAGGCGTCTAGAGTGAGGGGTAACCGCCCGGTTCGCTCTGTTATCGTGATGAGTGGCCTGGCTCTATGCCAAGCCATTCACAACACCAACGTTAAGTAAATCGCTCACAGGCACTTCTCGATGAGAACCTGCTCGGCAAACTGAACGTTCCTGCGCGCATCATAACGTTGTTCCGCATAGACTCGAGCTTGCCGACCAGTATACGATGAAGCTCGTTGTCAACAGTGATTCTCCGAATCGCTTCTGCCAAGGCCCTGGGGTCTTGCTCCGGCACCAAGATGCCAGCCACGCCGTCGGGTACGTATTCGGGAATGGCGCCACTAAGTGTCGATATGACCGGAACACCCGAAGCCATCGCCTGTATATTCGTCATACCTACTTGTTCTTCCCATCTGTGCGTTGTGATCGATGGTGCTATGAAAACGTCGGCGTTGCGAAAGTGGGGGGGAAGGTCACGGTTCTTCACCGTCCCAAGCAACTGCACGCAGCTACCCCACTCGGACGATGCAATGATGTCTTCGATTTCGCTCCGGGCAGGAGCCCTCTCCGACCGAAGGTCAGGCGAACGTCTGGAAGGGCCTCATGCACGTACCCAAAAGCCTTCAGCAGATCAAAGACACCCCTTCGTCTGTTAGACGCCCTACGAAGAGGATGTTGATTGCTTGTGGGGATCTCGTCGTATTGCTTTCCTGCCCGGGTCTGAACTCATCCAGGTCGACTCCCCACGTTCCGTACATCAGATGCTGCGCTTTCGCCTCGAGACTACCGATCGTGCGGATATTCCGTAGCGCGCCCTGGTTGAGGTAGATGATCAGGCTGGCATAGGTGAAGACCCGGCGAAGCAGAAGCCTCAAAACGCTCACGAGTACGGGGCCGTATTTCTCCATCACGGGGCGGTTCTCCAGCGTCGGGATAACCAATGGTACGTTGCGACTTCTGGCTGCCACATAGATACTGTAGAGATACGGCGCCAGCCGTACCGAGAAGGGCTCTACGCCCTGGACGAGGTTCGGCCGGACTTGGTTGATCAAGCGATAAAGCTGTCGTGGGGAACTGTAATGAACGAGATTGTCAGGCCAATCTTCGTCCGAAAGGTCCTGGTATGGGGCGCGACGATAAAAGAGCGCCACCTCCAGTCGGGCAAAATGGCGCATTGGGGCGAGCAGGTCACGCCGGATATCTGTGCTGACCATTGCATATCTAGGATGTGTTGGGTTCATTGTGTTGTTATGACTCAAGTTCCCGCGCGAACTCGCCTGTAGAACACTTCTAGTCTGTCTATGAGGCGCGACCATGCAAAATCAGTTTCCGCCAGGTGCCGGGCGTTCTTCCCAAACTCATCACGCAGCTGAGGTGAAGAAAGCAGCGATTCCACAGCCTTGGCAAATCGACCATCGGTGGCAAGCAGGCCGACCCTGTAGGACTCTAGCAGAAGACCGATATCGCCGATGGGACTCGCAACTGTGGGACGGCCGGCAGCAAGATAGTCGAGCATCTTGTTGGGGAACCTTCCTCTGTTGGCTGCACTATCCTCCATCGGCAAACACATCACATCCGCACAAGCCAAGTATACACCGACGCGATCATCGGGTACGAAATCCGTCTGCCACAGCCTGTCAGCCACACCAAGTGCCGCCGCCAACCGCTGTGTTTCCGGTCGTCTCCTACCAATGACCATCAACCAGACGTCCGGCAACTTCTGCAACGCCTGCATGACAATCTCCAGATCTCCCTGTCCCATACCGATGAAGCCCACGATGCGACGGTGAACCGGAACCCCAAGCTCCTCTCGTGCGGTAGCCACGGGCATCGGCCGAATCCTGTCCGTGGGCGCCCCGGTGGGAATCCACGCAACGCGGTCCGGCCTGCATCCAAGCTCGATCGCCCGTCGTTGCAGCACGGAGCTGATGGTCACCACGCCGTAGAGCCACAGTTTGGAGCGCTCTTCCCACCAAGACTCGAATCGTCTGATGATGGAGGAACTTCGTCCTGGTAAGTCGTTGATGCCCCCAGGCCCGCCCCACCAATCGCCCCAGTCTGCTACAAGACAGGCGCCACGTAGGCGTGCAGGAAACCCGGCAAAGGTCGCATTTGGCTTGTGGTCGAACATGTGGACGATGTCGTAGTGGTGCAACAGCGTGTGGAGGCACCGCATCGGCGTGTCCAGCAGCCCATAGCCCTCACCGGTGCCCGCCGCCGCCAGGTTCGGCATCTTACCTACTCGCACAAGCCCATCCCTTGTCCATGTGGGATGGATCGCCTGGTTACCTGAGACGAGGAGCAGCGTGACCTCGTGTCCTCGCTTGCCCAACTGCTGTGCTATAGGCATAGCACGGTAATAGGTCCCGCTGTATTCGTAGTTGTGATTCAGGAATAGCAGACGCATAGGCCTGCTCCGATGAACAAGGTGACCGTTCGGCGTGTGCTGTGAGCCGTGCCTCGACCTCGCCCACTCTGCAAATCAGGAGGATATACCGCCACGGCGATCATTCCTCGTCAAAGTTGCATAGATGCCGATCATACGCTCTGCAATAGCCTCCCAGCCATACCGACGGACCACCTCCTCGTACCCACGGTCCCCCATTTCACGAGCGGCAGCTGCGGATGGTGCAGGATCTGCAGGGAGTATCGCTTCAGAGATCCCTGCCGGAGTCTGAGGCACCAGGAGACCGCCTCCGCAGGCGCCCGCTGCTTCCTGGGCGACGTCTGTATATGCTGCGATGACGGGCTTCTTGTTGGCCCACGCCTCGATGTATACGAGGCCCAGACTCTCCTGCGCAGAGGGTACGCACAACATACTGCACGCCGCGAGTGCGTCAGTCTTCGTCTGGAGATCGAGATTCCCAAATCTATGACACGTGGGTCCACGGTTGCCTCTTCGAACAGCGGTTGTGCTTCCGGGGTCATCGGGCCCAGAAATACGGACTGTACGGTTGGATAGTGTGCCCAGACCGTCGGCATCGCTGCGATGAGTTCTGCATACCCTTTGTGCCTCAGTCGTTGGCCGATGAACAACACGATGGGGCCCTTCAGCCCAAAGTCCTCTAGGAAGCGAGCTGCACTTCCGGTTTCAGCGAGGACCGGGCCCCCTCCGCACACGTGAACTCGTTCTGGATCTGCGTCACGTTCAATCAGCCACGCTTTCTCTGTCGCCGTCATAGCGATCACGGCGTCAGATAGCCTGTAGAGCCGTCGGAATCGACGGCCTTCCCAACCGCCGTCGTGCGGGAAAGGGGTGAAGACGAAGGGAATATGATGGGCACGGGCTGATGCGAACGCGATCTCTGATGAGTAGATCAGCCCGATGTGGATGGCATGGACCAGGTTGTAGTCCGCCGCGAGCGCAGATAGCTGCGGCAACAATGCCTGGCGGTATAGTGCATAGACAAAGGCCTGATAGGGCGCCAGCGATCATAGAGGTGGCTGAGAGCGATCAACCATTGTCGGTATGGCGGGCGAGGCGCGATGATGTGGACGGGGATGCCCTGGTCCATGTCCTATAGGGCACTTGGGGTGCCAGAGCTGTCGTCGCTCTGAGGTAGTCGTGCGTATCCTCGCGCCATTGGGTCACAACTGCGACATCGTGGTCGCGGGCGACCCGCATCAGCAGTTCCCGTGCCCAGATGCTGGCGCCCCCGGTCGCCGGATGATATCGCGGGACGAAATAGAGGATGTGCAAACGCCGGCGCTTGCGGGCATTCTTCCAGGGGATGGCCTACTACGCGTAGATAGTCATCAGATAGGAGCGATTTCCTTCTGGACACCAGACTTACCAGTGTCGCGACTCGACGATGCGTGATGATTGGGAACACGAACTTGGGGATGCGCCTCGGGGTGAGAAGATGTAATGATCGCCCAGTCGTGTAGAGGTTCAGCCCGAACTCATCGGCTATGTGTTGGAGGGCCTGGCGGGTATACAAAGAGATGTGCTGTCCGTGTTCTGCACCGTAGTACCACCAATCCCGTGGTCCGAGACTGGCTGCCGGTACCAGTCGTAGTAAACAAAATGCTCTTCGAGAACTCTAGCATCTTCGCGCATCACTGATGGGTTCTACCAAGTGCTCGAACACCTCGAAGGCCGTAAGTAGCTCGTAGGTACTGCCTGTGCCTCCGCCGACTTCGAAGCCCCTCGCAAACATCGGCTGGGCGTATCTGTCCCAATAGTAGAAGTCGAACCCCCGGTCCCTCATCAGACGCACGTAGAATCCCAAGCCACCACCGTAGTCCACAAACCGGGCCTTTGGGTCGAACATAATCGTGATGACGGATTCGGAGATCCGCGCGACAGCCAGGTTCCTGCTGATCAACCCAAGGTCACTGCCGGTGATTGCGGTCGCATACGCTTCTTCCAGCCAGTGTGGATCCTGTCTGCACGAACCCGCACTGGTTGCATTTGAAGTATTGCACTTCATCTTGTCCAGAATCCTTGCCGTACCGAAGGTGGACAAAGGCGCGTTGCAGATCTTACACGCCATCGACTGGGCTATCCTTTTCTCGAAAGGCCTTCATCTCCGCCGTACCCGCTCGGGAATCGTAGGGTGATCGAGAAGTCACGCTGCACGATGCTATCAGCTTGCCTGTCTTGTATCACGAATGGCGGGTGGCTCAGGGGGAAGGACATAGCGTATGTCTTCATGTTGGCTAACCTATCTTCACTCCCGGTGGTGTGAGTGGCGTCTGTCCCAAACCCGATGTTGCTGACAAGGTTCTTGTTGGGGTGTATGCAGAACCCGTTCTGGACCCAACACGCGAATGTCCAGGCGAAGTCCCACGTATCGATCTCCCCGCGATAGGTAGCCTCCATAATACGCGTCCACGTATCTGCAGCACGCTCGCCATTCAGGATATCCAGCAGCCATCCTTCATCCGAGACGATCGGCCAGAGTGTCATTGCCTCATCATAGCAGCTCCAAGCGCGGCGCCACGTCGCCCAGCCCCAGCATAGGGGGTAGCGTGAGAAACGGTAACTATGATCCGTGCGCCGATAACCGGGCAGGAAGTTGTCTCCGGAGATGCAGCTAATTCTCTCGTCGTCGCGATAGTGTTCGAGCAGCTCTTCGCAAACCTGAAGAACGTTGGGTGAGGCAAGCAGTCATCCTCAAGGATAATCGCTTCGTCCACCAGGCTGAATACCCAATCCAGCCCCGTGGAGATGCGACGTTTGCATCCCATGTTCGCCTCAGCGTAGTTGAGCACCACTTCGCATGCCCAGTCGACCTGGTTGATGATGGACCGTGCGGCTGCACATTTGGCTGCGTCTTCGGGGCGGTCTGTACTTGGGCCATCGGCGATAATCAGCAGCTGCCGCGGCTTCGCCTCGCGAATGGCTTCGAACACGTGCGCCGTGGTCTCCGGGCGGTTGAAAATGATGAACGCGACAGGGATGGAGAGGATGGAGCTTCTGCTTTCATAAGGGCTCCAACTTACTTCCTGATAGGGCACGTACCGTTAAGGAATGGCGGATTGACCATAGTATTCACACGTGTTGAGCCGGTACGGCTGTAAACCAAGAGAACAATGGAAGGTAGCATATTATTGGCGCAGAGATTCCAGTTCGTGAACCAGCATTCCAAAGAAAACTCGACGAGTGAATCTGACCTGATTCGCTCTTAGGTTCTCTTGATACTTCTCGATCTCTAGTGATGAAATGGCTCTCAAGGTTCTATCTACGTTCAGGATGTCGTTCTCGGGTAGAGTTAGCGAGAATGTGCTGTAGGGAATGCTATCGCTAAATGGTTTCACATAATCATCGCTGAAAACAACAGGAATGGAGCCCCATTGAATGGAATGAAAAAAGCGGTACGTCCACTTCCCGTAACCAGCGGGCCAGAGTGAAGGTGCTATTCCGTGCCAGCAGTTCGAAATCATCTCTTACGGCAAGTCCATAGTTGTCTTTGAGTTTATTCCTTGTTCGAGCATCCAGTTCGGTAGTTATAAGAACATCAGGCTTGTCCTCCAAATACGCCAATTGGGTTCTTACATGATTTTCCGGTAGCATCTTGTGTCTAATAGTTCCAAGATAGGAGTACAAATACGGCCTGCTGTTCGTATTGAAGTAAGGACTATCAACAAGAGTATTGAAGGGCATTATGCCAATATCTTGACCGGGAATCAGGTCGCCCGTTGATTCCAAAGCCAAAAGCACAAAACGCTCGAGCCAGTCATATGCTCTCTTGTAGGCAGAGCCGAAATGGTTCCTCATGCTTCGCTGCGAAAAATCACCGGTGGCAACAAGAATATGATCTTTCTTTGCGGAAAGATACCGTAGATTGTCGATGATCTGCCTTGGATCTTCGTTCCTAAACTGATACTGGATCAGGTTCAGCGGAACGAAGTAATAATCTGCTTCTGCTGGGTCCGTGGTGCCTATGCTATTTTTGAAGAAATCAGCGATTGCATAGAATGTTTCGGATGCAATCGGCAATTCCCCTTGTCTAGATCGGCATTTTACAGGTATTTCATAGCTATAGACCTTTAGGTGGGTGTCAATAGAGTATCTTTTGAACCTGAAGAAGACCGTATTCAGGGTCTTTGCGAATACCTCATAGCCCCTGCATCCCAGATATCGAGTGATCTCACTATTGAGGACCTCATCAAAAGAGAAACCGTCCTTTCGCTCTAGTCCACTGTGTATCTCCACCAGAATGAACGATGGGATATATCTGGACCAGTCATTGGACCTCAAAACATCAAGATCTCTGCCTTCAACATCAATAGATAAGAAGTCGATCTTCTGGCCTTTGGGCATATGGTTGTCTAGAATCCGAGACAATGGCATGACTTCGATACTTCTCTCATCTATGATCTGATGGCGGGTATTGGTGACCACACTTCGGGCGGCTTCTGGGTCAAGTGTATTGAAGGCGGGCTCGCTGAAAGAATAATAAGTTGCTACTCCTGCCTTTTCACCGACACCTATGCAGACATTAATGTCCCTCGGGCGCTTTTTCCGAAACAGGGCGATGGCCTCTGGATTTGCATCTATATTAATGCCCCGCCATCCCTGTAAATAGCACAAGTTCGTGTTGGAAAACCTCTGTGGATGATGGGCACCAACATCAACATAGAAGCCGTCTCTCTTGTCTAGCAAGCTAAACAAGCTCAGAAGAATCCTGTCTTCGCCCTCTTGTGAATAAGCAGTTTTCGCGTATTTACCCAGAGGACTGCCAGCCTCGTGTTTCCCAGGCAACCTAACAAGTGCTCGTTTTACCTTGTCCTTGAGGTTATGAGGTATCTGTCTCTTTATGATGCTATATAGGCTCATAGTCATAATCCAAGTACATCGTTTCACCCCTAATATACGGAGCATGCCCTTTGTGGTAGTAGTCATAATCGGGTACGTCGAATCGGCAGCGTCATTCACCCAATCAAAGATCTCCCAGTTTTGCTTATCAGAGGAAACAAACGGGCTAATGCTGTAGGTTCCCGGAACAAGGTTCAGGTGCTCGATAGTCGTCCTCACTTTTGCACCCTGCATTCCCACAGGAATGGGCTTATCGATAACGTAGTTGACAAGATTGCTGAGCGGTCTGCCCAGGTGATCACTTATAACAATAGATAGCAAAACGTCTTGATATTCTTCTTTGCTTTGATTGCGGATTGAGAGATCCACCTGAAGTAGACGATTCCTTATTCGGCTGTCGTCCACAATAATGTCATCAAAGATGAGCCTACCGGTTCCTTGCCTGTCTGTGCGCAAAGCAATTGGGGTGTCTTGTCCGCGGCTGGCAGAAGATAGGTAGTTGTTCACAATATCTCTCGTGTTTCCTGTAGATGATATGGAGCCTGCCGCTATCAGAATAGAGGTCTGGCACAAACTCTCTATGGCTCCCATATTATGGCTCACAAATAGCACCGTCCGTCCCTCCTGTGCCACATCCCCCATCTTGCCCAAGCACTTCTTCTGAAACTCGGCGTCACCCACCGCCAGCACTTCGTCCACAAGCAGGATCTCCGGCTCCAGATGTGCCGCGACCGCAAAGGCCAACCGCACGTACATCCCGCTGGAATAGCGTTTCACCGGTGTATCGAGAAACTTCTCGATCTCGGCGAAGTCCACGATCTCGTCGAACTTGCGCTTGATCTCGGCCCGGGTCATCCCCAAAATGGCGCCATTGAGATAGACGTTCTCGCGCCCAGTCAACTCCGGGTGGAAGCCGGTGCCCACCTCCAGCAGGCTGGCGACCCGACCTTTGATGGTCACTTTCCCGGCGCTTGGCTCTGTGATGCGGCTCAGGACCTTCAGCAACGTGGACTTGCCGGCGCCATTGCGGCCGATGATGCCGACGGCTTCCCCGCGCTGGATCTCGAAGTTCACGTCCTTGAGCGCCCAGACCTCCTCCAGATCATCGCCCAGGATGATGGGTTTGCCGCGCACCAAGTCCTTGGTGACGCGCCAGAAGCTCCGCAAGTTCTGCATCACGACGTCGCGCAGGGCCAAGTAGCGACCATCTGTGGCCTGGTGACCAATGGTGTACTTCTTGCCCAGGTTCTCGGCTTTGATGACGATATCTGACATTACTATATCATGTCCGCAAAGGTCTTCTCCATCTTCCGGAACCGGCTGATCCCCAGCCAGAGGAAGAAGGCGACGATCCCGAGACTGAGGGCAAAGCCGGGCCAGTAGATGGGGCTATTCCCGCCCAGAATACACCAACGGAAGCCATCGATGACGCTGACCATTGGATTGAGGCTGTAGAGCAGGCGCCACTGCTCCGGGATGACGCTGCTGCTAAAGCCGACGGGCGAGACGTAGAGCCCGAACTGCACCACGAAGGGGATCACGTAGCGGAAATCACGGTACTTCACATTGAGCGCCGTGATCCACAGGCCTGGTCCCAAGCTGGCCAGCAATGCCAGCAGGCTGAATAGCGGCAACAACATGATAGTCCAGCCAGGTGCATAGCGATAGTAGATCATCATTCCCGCCAGAATGAGAAAGCTGATCAGGAAGTCAACAAAGGCGGTGACCACCGTGGCGGTCGGGACGATCAACCGGGGGAAGTAGACCTTGCTGATGAGATTGGCGTTGCCGATCAGGCTGTTTGAGGCCTCTCCGAGTGACGTGGAGAAGAGGGACCAGGGCAACATGGCCGCAAAGACCATCAGCGGGTAGGGTGCATTCCCATCGCTCGGCAGTTTCGCCAGGCCGCCAAAGACCACCGAGAAGACGACCATGGTCAGGAAGGGCCGGATGATCGCCCAGGCAACGCCGATTATTGTCTGCTTGTAGCGCACTGAGATGTCGCGCCAGGCCAGGATCAAGAAGAGCTCTCGATAGTGCCAGAGGTCACGCCAGTAGTTCTTCTCAGCCCGACCAGGCTCGAGAATGAGGACGCGCTCTTGTGGACTCTCCGCTACTAATCGCAAGCTCGTTGCTCCCCTAGCCAACGACGTCTCCATTGCTGGCTCAGCATTGCCTCACTGCGCCGAATATTCACCATCTTGAGTAAGTCCGTCCTGTGCGCGTGGTCGACAGGTCGTCGATGATCGCTTTCCCTTACGGCCTTGCTGTGAGTGCACTTGATACGTCTACTCCCCCAACAACCCACGAATCCGTGCGGCGACCATCTCGATAGCGACTTCGTTGAAGCCGCCCTCGGGGATGATGACGTCGGCGTAGCGCTTGCTGGGTTCGACGAATTCCAGGTGCATCGGGCGCACGGTTTTTAGATACTGCTGGATCACCGAGTCCAGCGTTCGTCCACGCTCTTCGATGTCGCGCCGCAGCCGGCGGATGAAGCGCAGGTCGGCGTCGGTGTCGACGAAGAGCTTGACGTCGAGCTGCGCCCGCAGCTCGGGTTCGACGAAGATCAGGATCCCCTCCACGAGGACGATCGGCGCGGGCACGACGTGGATGGTCTTCGCTGTGCGGGAGTGGTTGGTGAAGTCATAGACAGGTATCTCTGCAGGCAGGCCCTGCCGCAGGAGCTGCAAGTGCTCGATCAACAGTGAGGTCTCCAGGGAATCCGGATGGTCGAAGTTGACCTTGGCACGCTCCTCCTTGGGCAGATAACCCAGGTCCTTGTAGTAGGCGTCGTGCGGGATATAGGTGATGTGCTCGGCACCCACCCGCTCGAGGATGCGGTTGGCGATGGTCGTTTTCCCTGACCCGGTCCCCCCTGCCACTCCAATGGTCACACACTGCATGCCGGCTCTAACTCCCTACCCCGTCGTCTCGTGCTGCGCTGACGCTTCGTCCGTCAGCTTCGTCTCGCGTGCCGCCGAGCGCTGCGCGAGGGTGCCAAGCACCGCACCCACGGCAAAGAGCACCATTCCCCCGCCCTCGAACGCTGCACCAGGATTATAGATCACTTCATAGCGTGGGAGAAGGGTCTGGACGATGGTCACTTCGGTCCCGTCAAGCTGCAGCGTGGAGGTCGTGTTATCGTCGAGCTGAACTTCGGTGAGCAACTCGCCACTCGCGCTGCGATAGGCTTGCACCTGAATGCTACCTGCGAGCTGATTCAGCCGAAAGATGAGGCCGGCGTCCTGGATGGCGAAGAACGCCTCCGGCTCTGCTGTCGTGAATGCCAGCCGTAGGCTTGGCTGCGAAGCTTCACCCACCGCCGGCAGAAGCGGAAGGACGGCGCCCGCATCGTCGACCGCTTGGATTTCGAGCCCGATGCGCTGACCGCGGGAAATGATGTAGTAGCCATAGCCCCCGCGCCACACCCCGAGCGGGCCGGAGGGCTGCGGGAGTGACAGGGCGCGGTCCGGAACGGCGATCTCCGCGCCGGGCCACGCGATGACCTCCGGGTCGCGCCAACCCGCACTCATTTGGCCCGCCCAGCCCCCGATGATCAGCAGACCACCTGCGCAGATCAAGATCCGCCCGATCTGCCTGGACATCGGGGTCCGAGCGCGCCGGATCTCACGCAGCCGGTCCAGGTTGGCCGCGACGAGCAGGCCGAAAAACGCCAGGATCGCCCGGAGAAGATATGAAGCACGAATCGTCAGAAGGCCCAACGCTGCCAAGGGGCGGGCGGCCTCGCCCAATCGTGGACGAAACTCGGCCAGCCAGCGGTTGAACAGCACGCTTTGGTCCGACGAGACGGGGATTTGGGGCAATATAAAGGCGGTAATCTGGGTGATTGACAGGAGAATCAGCGCCAAGAGGGCAAGTCTTTGGTCGCCTAACCATCCCCATAGCTGGTTCGCCAGCCGCCTGATCCACATTGGTTGCACAGTTCCCCTATAAGAAAAAAGCCCCGAATGCTGCCGGGGCTTTAGAGCCACCCCTGGGAATTGAACCCAGAACCTGGCGCTTACGAAGCGTCTGCTCTGCCGATTGAGCTAGGGTGGCGCTTAGCCCGAACATTATACCCAGATCGCCGGTATTGGCAAGACGGTAGCCCGCCGGCGGGTCTTCCTTTTATCCAAGACTAGTGTAGAATAGATAGAATGCGGAGCGGTTGATAGATTACCCGAAGTGTTGCGATGGCTTGGTGACTTTGCCGCTGAAGCGTCCTTGCGTGTGGACAGGGTATGTGTCTGAGTTCGCGGCCTTACACTAGGACATCGAGATCGGGAATGCATCCGCTTGGTAGACGAGTCTAGCTGTTGTGGAAATCACAAGCTGTGGGAACGCCCATGGTTCAGTCTGGAATGTGGATGGCTCTGACAGGGAACGTTGAATCGTTCAAACGTTCAAGCGTCTTGGCGTTAGAACGTCGAAGCGTTTGGATGTTTTTCGAAGCGAATGCTTTGGGAGGCGACCGCTCGTAGTAGGGTTGTGGTCCGAGCGGTGTCTGCCCCTCGGATGGTACCTGTGCTTCGGATGGCATTCGTATGTCTTAGCCAAGTTTGCCTTTCAGGGCGGGGGCGGCCCGCGTGCTCAACGGCTGTGGTAAGTCTGCCATAGCCGTTTTTGTGTTTCTGTAAACGTTAAGACGTGCGAACGTTCTAACGTCCAAACATTAGGATTCGTATGGCCGGAACAATCACGGCGTTAGAGCCTCAGAAACGTTCCAGGGACCGGGTGAATGTCTACCTGGATGGTGAGTTTGCTTTTGGCTTGGCGGTCTCTGTTGCCGCGCACCTGAAGGTCGGTTCGTGGTTGTCCGACGAGGTCATCGCCGAGCTCGACGTGGCCGACGTGATCGAGAAAGCCCACAGCAGAGCGTTGGACTATCTCACATACCGTCCGCGCAGCGAAGCTGAGTTGCGGGAGTACCTGGCAGATAAGGGTTTTTCGGAAGACGTGATCGAAGAAGTGATCGTCCGTTTGAAGCGCGTTGGGCTGGTTGACGATGAAGCTTTCGCCCGCTATTGGCGCGACAACCGGGCTAGTTTCCGCCCTCGGGGAAGTAGGATGCTAAGATATGAGTTGGGCCAGAAGGGCATCGCTGCAGATGCGATAGAGGTTGCCCTTGATGACTACGACGAGGTCGCTGCTATCAGGAAAGTAGCGCAGGAACAGGCGCGGCGCTTGAGCGACCTCTCGCCCGACGAGTTCCGGCGTCGTCTCGTTGGCCGGCTGGCCCGCCGAGGATTCTCCTATGACCTTATCCAGGATACGCTGGCTACTCAAGACTTCCCCCAATTACATGATGAAAACAGCGAGGAGGACTGAATGGAGTGGCTTTTTGGTGTCATTGCACTAATCATCGGACTGGCCGCCGGCGGAGCAGCAGGATACTTCATCCGCCAGCAGCGTTTCCAGCAAGAGCTCGGTAATCTGGAGGCGATGCGGGCCCGCTTGCTTGAGGAAGCAGAAAAACAGGCTCGGGACATCGTGCTCAACGCGAGGGATGAGACCCTCAAGACCCGGCAGGAGATGGAGGCCGAGCTCGATGCACGGAATCAGCAGTTACGACGTGAAGAAGATCGCTTACAGAAGCGTCGTGAGCAGTTGGACACCCGACAGGAACGCGTCGATCAGCGTGAGCAGCAGTTGAGTAAGCGCCAGAGCGCACTCGATAAGCGCCACAACGATCTGCAGAAGGTGGAAGAGCAGCGCCTTGAGGAGTTGCAGCGCATCGCAAACCTCACGGTTGAGGATGCCCGGAATGTACTCCTGGATCAGGTCGCGCAGGAAACACGCCAGGATATGGCACGGGTGATGCGCGAGGAGGAGATGCGCGCACGGCAGGAATCTGACGAGCGGGCGAGAGACATCATCACCACATCGATTCAGCGACTCGCTTCGGAGCAGGTGGCCGAGCTGACGACCAAGACGCTGGAAATCCCCAACGACGAACTCAAGGGTCGCATCATCGGGCGTGGTGGGCGCAACATTCGTGTCTTCGAGCAGAAGGCCGCCGTGGATGTCATCGTCGATGACACGCCGGAGTTGATCACGATCTCATCATTCAATCCTATTCGCAGGGAGATCGCCGCAAGAGCTATGCACTACCTGGTCGCGGACGGGCGAATCCACCCAGCCCGCATCGAGAAGGTGCTGGAGAAGGCGACCAAAGAAGTGGACCAGATCATGAAGGAGCAGGCCGACCGGGCCGTGTACGAGGCCGAGGTCCCGAACTTGCATCCCGAGCTGATGAAGCTGTTGGGTCGGCTGTACTTCAGAACCAGCTATGGCCAGAACC
The DNA here is from genome assembly GCA_963775195.1 of uncultured Chloroflexia bacterium. Taxonomy (GTDB): domain Bacteria; phylum Chloroflexota; class Anaerolineae; order B4-G1; family SLSP01; genus PWVB01. The sequence continues at coordinate 914,545 of CAVZIC010000002.1, read as the reverse complement.
AACTGGGACACGCCGTCGAGGTTGCCAAGCTGTCCAGCCTGTTAGCCGCGGAAGTTGGAGGCAATCCCGAGATCGCACGAATGGGCGGGTTGCTCCACGACATCGGCAAGGCGGTCGATTTCGAGATCGAGGGCACGCATGCCACGATCGGGGCCGAGTTGGCTCGCCGCTACGGGGTACCCAAGGCCGTCATAAACTGCATTGAGTCGCACCACCACGAGGTCGAGCAGCAGTCGCTTGAATCTGTTCTGGTTGAGGCCGCTGATGCAATCTCGGGGGCGCGCCCCGGTGCCCGTCGCGAGAGCCTGGAGCACTACATCAAGCGCATTCGGGGTCTCGAGGAGATTGCGCGCTCGTTCGATGGTGTGGAGGAGTCCTACGCGATTCAGGCCGGACGCGAGATTCGGATTATCGTCCGCCCCGGAGAAATCGACGATCTGGCATCGCTTAGGCTGTCCCGTGAAGTGGCGCACAAGATCGAGGAGACGATGGAGTATCCCGGCCAAATCAAGGTGACCGTGATCCGGGAGACCCGCGCGGTCGAATACGCCAAGTAGACCGTCGGGCGCTCAAACGTTAGTTGCATGTGGCGGCGTCACCCCTAGTTGTCTTGGGGGTGACGCCGCCCTTTTGGTTGTTATCCTCAATGCGCGGCGTCTTGCGACATCGCGTCTACGTCCAACTTTCCCAACCTTGACAAACCAATCTCAATCCGATTCCGAATAGAGCGTCTATCATGTATGTGGTATTCTGATAAGAAGACACTTTTGTTTTCGATCGGCAGCTCCGGATCGAAGTGGGGAATGTGTAATCTTCGAGAGTCTCACGCCAGACGATCTTAGCCGGAGGAGGATGAGCTATGGCTGAAAGCGAATTAACGCCCGTCGGAACAGGTACGCCTGTCGGAGCAAGCAAGTCCGCAGAAGACAAGAAAAAGCCTTCCTGGTCATGGTGGAAGGTCTTGGTGCTCGGCATTGCGTTTTACTTCGTGGGTTTGGCAGCCCTGGTTCTCACCGGGAATCCGAATCTCTTTCCGACGGTGGTCATGGTGGGCAGTTTCCTGGTGCCCCTCACTTACGTAGCGTTTTTCTACGAGCATCGCCACTATAGCAGACTGACGATGCCAACCACTGCTCTGGCTATGGTCTATGGGGGTGTGTTGGGCGTCATTGCTGCCTCAATCCTGGAGCCGCTTTTCGTCCGTCGGCTGGACTTCGTCACTGCCTTCGTCATCGGCTTCATCGAGGAGTTCGTGAAGATCTTGGGCGTCTTGATCGTCGCTCGCCGCCGAGGTCACGACTCGGAAATCGACGGTCTCATATTGGGCGCCGCTGCAGGGATGGGGTTTGCCGCCCTTGAGAGCACCGGCTACGCCTTCACGGCGTTCTTGACCAGCCAGGGAAGCCTGTCGGCGACGGTAGGCGTGACCCTCCTCCGAGGCCTACTTTCCCCCTTGGGCCACGGTACGTGGACCGCAATATTGGCTGCAGTGCTGTTCCGCGAGAGCAGGGAGGGGCACTTCCGGATCAACCTCAAGGTGATCGGCGCCTATCTCTGGGTCGTCGCCCTGCACGGTCTGTGGGATGGACTCCCCGGGCTGCTGTCCAACTATGTTGCCTCCGGCCTGGACATTTTCATCGCTCAGGCTCTGATCGGTGCGGCGGGTCTGTTCAGCCTCTGGCTGCTCTGGCGTGAGGGTGTGCGGCGGGTTGAGCAGCAACTGGAGACCCAGCCGGCAACACCTACACCGGCGGAACTCCTTCCCCCGGTGGGCAACTCGGCGAACTAACAAGTCACTGAGTGAGCGCGGTAAATGGCGGGTAGTTGATCGGAAGTGCGGGCAAGATAACGCGTTACAGCAGTAACAGTGATCTTGATCTACTCCAGAGCGTGCGGGATGTAGTGCCCAAGCACGCTCTGGAGGTTTGCTGTAAGTCCCACAACGGCGTATAGGCTTCCTACTCCGCTCCATAACCTCCCCTTAAACTTCGCTTAAGTCCTGCTTAACCTCAGGGCGCCGTAGATCCGCTATACTCATTTCATTCCCAGGCACAGGAGGTATGCGATGAGACAGCGGCGGGCCTTGTGGATCACGGCTGCCCTGACGGTTTTCGTGTTGGCCGCCGGCACCATACTGGCGCTGACGCTGATGCGTTGGCAGAAGGGCCCTGCACCGGTGGACGCCGCCGTTCTGTCCCCATCGGATCCCGCAACGGTCGATATCCTGTTGGCTCGTGAGGCGGAGTACCAGGCTAGGCTACAGAAGGCCAACCAAGAGATCCAGCAGGCAAATGCCACGATCGCGTCACTGCAGCAAGAACGGGCGGCGCTGGTGACTCAGAACCAGACGTTGCTGGCGCGTGAGGCTGCATACCAACAGACGCTCCAACGCGCCAATGCCGTGCTGCAGCAACTGGCGGCACAACAGGCGTTGCCTGCTCCGGCGGCCCCTACCTATGGGCAACCCTATTCTGACGATGGAGCTTTTGAGTCACACAATCAGGAGGGGGACGATGACTAAACCACGTAATTCAGTGCTCAAGCCCTGGATGGTTGCGCTGTCGCTTGGCGCTACGGTAGGTGGGTGGGTGTTCCTGGCCCGCCAGGCCACAGATTCCACCCAGCAGGTTACGCCGGCACCCTCCGGTGCAATGCAATCGGCGACGGTCGAGCTGCCGCCGATCCCTACTGTTCAGGCACTGCAGGCCTATGCCGCGCCGGCCTCGGCATCCGGATCTCAGGTGGACCTTCCCCCGGTACCGCAAGTGGCGGCCCCCGCGTTGCGCCCACAGACCCAGGCGCCATCAGCTTCGGCCCCGTTGCCCGCGCGGCCGTTCGTGACAACGCGCTCGTCCAGATGATGACCACAATGACGACGGCCCCGGTCCGGTTCGCCGACCCGGTAGAGCTCGATGCCCAGCTCTACCACGTGGCGTTCCGCGCCATGGGTTGCGAAATGGGTGCGTGGGTGTTGGCGCGCGACAGCGCCGCCGCCGAGGAGCGGCTGAACCTGGTGCAGATGTGGATGACGCTGGTCGATGCCAGGCTCTCCCGCTTCAAGCCCGATAGCGAGCTCGGCCGTCTGAACGTTTCACCCGGGCGACAAGTCGCCGTCAGCGCTTTGCTATGGGATGCGCTGGCCTGGGCGCTGCAGGCAGCGCAGGAGACCGGTGGCCTTTACAATCCAACGGTGCTTGACGCCCTGGTTGCTGCAGGGTACGAGCGGGACTTTGACGAGATCCGCCGTGGGGACGGTGCCTTCAGGGCGGAGCCGGTGCTCGCCGCAGGTCGTGCAGACGCCTTATCTCCTTGGTCCATGCGCCAGCAGCCTGGCGAGCGCCAGGAGCCCGGCGAGCGCCAGCAGACTGGGGGACACTGGCGGACGATCGAGCGTGATGCGATGCATCGCATGGTGATGCTGCCGCCCGGCCTGCGGCTCGACCTTGGGGGAACGGCAAAGGGTTGGGCCGCGGCACGCGCTGCCGAGATGCTGGAGTCACTCGGCCCGTGCCTCGTGGACGCAGGCGGGGACCTGGCAGTGCGTGGGGGCTTGCCCGGTGTGCGCGGGTGGCCGATCGGTATTGCCGACCCCAACAATGATGCGGTCCCGCTCGCGACGATCGTGGTCCGGAATCGCGGCGTGGCCACTTCCGGCGTGGATTACCGTCGCTGGGTATCAGGTGGTGCGGTGCAGCATCACATCATCGATCCACGCACCGGTCAACCGGCCTCTACTGATCTTCTCACGGCCACTGTTATCGCCCCCGATGTGGCCCGGGCCGATCTCTATGCTCTTGTCGTGATGATACTGGGTCGTTCGGCTGGGCTCGCCTTGTTGGAGAGCCGGCCCGATCTGGAGGGGTTGCTTGTGGATCAGGGCGGGCGCCAATGGCGAACGTCGGGGATGGGAATCTATCTGCCGAGTACGACGCACGACGATCGAGCGTGGAGGTAGTTCTGTGAAAGACCGCGATCCCATATCGTGGTGGCTCGTGGTGGCGGGCGCCCTCAGCATCGTGCTGGTCATTGCACTTCTGCCTGGAGCATTTCCGGCTTTGGCCACCTCGATCTCTCAGGATACGGCCTTTTGGTATCTGGCCCGCGTGGGCGGCTTTGTGGCCTACGTCTTGGTGTGGCTATCGGTGACGTTCGGCCTGTTGCTCACAAGTAAGGTCGCCCGCGTGTGGCCCGGTGTGGGACGGGCCTCCAGCATCCATCGGAGCCTCAGCGTGTTGGCGCTGGTCTATATTGTGTTTCATATGCTGATTCTGCTGGGGGACCGCTACATTGGATTCAGCCTCATTTCGCTGCTGGTGCCTTTCGCGACCACGGCATACCGGCCGTTCTGGGTGGGCTTGGGGCAGGTCGCGGCCTATATGTTGGCCATTGTCGCGATTAGCTCCTATGTGCGGCGCCGCGTCGGCGCAAAGATCTGGCGCGTTTTGCATTACATCACGTTCATCCTATTCTATTTGGCACTCGCTCATGGTCTGCTCGCAGGGACGGATGCGCACACCCCCTGGGCGCTTGGTCTCTATCTGAGCACGGGTTTGATCACGTACGCATTGACCGTCTACCGGGTGTTGGTCTCAGTATCTTCCAGGGAAGGTGCGCCCGAGGAGGTGCATGTCCGTATCACAAAGTCCTATGCCGGTCATGATCCTGCTGATTGAGGATGATGAGCTGATCGCCGAGCCGCTGATCTTCGGCCTGCAAGATGCCGGATTCCGTGTGTTACATAGCACCGATGGTCGAGATGGATTGGCCCAAGCACTCGATCGCAACCCGGATCTGGTCCTGCTCGACGTGATGTTGCCCGGAATGGATGGGTACGGAGTATGCCGGGCGCTACGCAAAGCATCTGCTGTCCCCATCTTGATGCTGACCGCGCGCGGGCAGGAGATGGACCGTGTGATGGGGCTGGAGTTGGGCGCGGATGACTATATCGTCAAGCCGTTCAGCTTTCGCGAGTTGTTGGCCCGCGTGCGAGCTATCCTGCGCCGTCGCGAGTTGGACCGCGGAATCGATGAGCCGCACGAGCGCCTCGAGGTGGGGGACCTGGTGCTGGATCGTACGGCTCGCCTGGCCTGGCGTGGGGAGCACCCGGTTGAGCTGACACAACGGGAGTTCGATTTGCTCTATGCCCTGATGGCAGAAGCGGGGCACGCCGTTGCGCGGCAGACCCTGCTGGACATGGTGTGGGGCGAAGACTGGATCGGCGATGTCCGTACGTTGGACGTGCACATACGCTGGCTGCGCGAGAAGGTGGAGGATGATCCTTCCGCCCCACGTTTCATCGAGACGGTCCGTGGCTATGGTTACCGCTTCGCCGACCCCGACGTCCTCTCGTAAGGCGCGGCAGAGCCTTATGTCTTGGAGATTGCGTTTCCTGCTGCCCGCGACTTATCTGGCATTGGTGATATTGAGCGTGGGCGGCCTGATCCTCTGGACCGGGCTGCGGATGCAATCCACCGCCTTGACACAGGCCGGGAACGACCTCGAGCTGCAAGCTCGCCTCGTCGCCGACGGGATGGAGGAGCCGCTGGTTCGCCGCGTGGAATCGGAACACGCGTTGGAGACCGATGATGACGACCACGACGCTTCGGTCCAGGTTGTCGCTCCAGACGAGACACTCACACGCCTGGTGGATACCGCGGCGGAGAGCACAGGTGGGCGCGTGACATTGACTGATGCCCGCCAGCGTGTCATCTTCAGTTCCGACAGCGCCATCCCGCTGGGAGCCAATGTTGCCGGCTCCGCGCCTGAGTTTAGCACCCAGACCCGTGATGTCCGCTGGGATACCTGGTCACAGGATCGACGGTTGTTTGTTGCCGCGCCGATGGTCGACACCCACGGTGCCCTTGCAGGATACGTTCAGCTTTCGGTCCCGATGACGTTGGTCACCCGGCAGATTGCGCAGACCTGGGCCGGCCTCTTCCTTGCCGGGGGGGGCGTGGCGCTGTTGACCATGCTCATCAGCATCGGCATGGCGCACTTCATCCTGCGTCCTATTGGCGCCTTGACACGGGGTGCTGATGCAGTTGCCGGCGGAGATCTGACCCACCAGGTTCGCCCTGGCGGTCCTGAAGAGCTTCGCCGTCTGGCTGCCGCCTTCAACGAGATGACGGCCCGTCTCCGGGACATGCTGGCGCGCCAGCGTGACTTCGTCGCCCATGCAGCCCACGAGCTGCGCACCCCTCTCACTGCCTTGAGCCTTCGGCTGGAGCTGACGCAGGCACACGGTAAGGACCAGCCTGAGTTAGTTGATCATTACGTGGGACAGATGGCGGACGAGATCCAACATCTACGCCGTCTCGTTGATCATTTGCTGGCCTTGGCGGCATTGGACGCCCACGAACTGCCGCCGCGCGCGCCGCTTGACCTGGCGCCCTTGCTCTACCAGGTTGCCGATGACTTCGGTCCGTTGCTTCAGCTTGCTGGTCACCGCCTGCAGGTCGAGGTGCCGGCGCACCTACCACCGGTGTCGGCTAACGTGGATCAGATTCAGGCCGCCATCCGTAACCTGTTGGACAATGCCATCAAGTACACGGCATCTGGCGGTGTCATCACCCTCGCCGCAGCGGTGAACGACCGAACTGTCCGGGTCTCCGTCATCGACACCGGCCCGGGGATCCCGCCGGAGGATATTCCTCGCATTTTCGACCGCTTCTATCGAGTCGACAAAGCGCGGGAACGTAAGAAGGGTGGGGCGGGCTTGGGCCTGGCGTTGGTCAAAGGTGTGGCTGAGGCCTATGGCGGGCGCGTCGAGGTGGAGAGCCATCCGGGGCAGGGTAGTAGGTTTACGGTGGTCCTGCCGGTGACGGAGAAGTCGGCGGCGGACTGAAGTCGCGTGCTTGGCCTGCGGTCGTCAGTGCCTGAAGTGCCGCCTGGCCACCGGCCTGTAGGACGGCATCCTTCGCGCGCCTGAATTCGGCACAGGAGCGTTGGTAGGCAGCCCTGAAGGCGTAATGGAACCTCCACCCACGGTCGGGCGAATCGAGGTGCATGGCCTCGTGCGAGTCCGGCGGAACGTAAATCCTACGGGCAATCCGCTCGATCAGCGGTATGTAATAAACGAGATCCCGCAACAGCACGAAGGTGCCGGTGTGCAGGTTGGGGTGGGCCATGATCCGCTCGTCCAGGCCGTCGATGGCCTTGGGAGGTGGGCGTGAGGGACCCTCTTGGGCCTCCAGCCAGAGGTCGACGTAGTTGGCGTGGGCGTAGAAGTCTTGCACGGCGTGAAAGATGTGCCCGAGCGCGGCCCGCATTCGCGAGCCGTCCCCTTCCGTTCCGCTCGCAGCAATGACCGCGTGTTGGTCTTCAACATAGGCGAGCGAGGCTGCGATGCGGTTGTTGTCGAAGTGGAAGTGCGGGTAAGCGCCGAGTTGATAGCGTAGGGCGTCCTGACCCAGGTTTGCAGCGATCACCTCGTCGAGTGCGGCCTCGTCGAAGTGGCCCCTCAGGGCTGTCCGTGTCAGCGCAATGTGATAGCGGGAGTTCATAGAGATCAACAGTTCGGTGACTCAGGGAACCGCCGGCATGATGCGGTGTTGAGGCGGACGTCGCCATGGCGATGGCCCGCTAACACTGCCACGCTTCTGGCCGATCTCCTGCCGGGAGACCCTTAGCCACGCGAAGTCTGTGGCGCAGACATATCATTTTGCTCTCGACCCAGGAAGCGAAGCACCGGACCGAGGCTGACCAGAAAGAGGACGGCGCAGACCAGGTACATCGTGCTCAGGCCGAACACCGGCAGCAGCGCGTAGGCGATCGACGGACCGATGGCGCTGCCGAAGTCGCCTGCCGTGTGCAACATACCGATGGCCCGTCCCCGTTGTGAGGGAGCGACTGTGTCGCCGGTGAGGGCTGTGGCCAGCGCCTGCAGACTGCCACCGGAAATCGCGACGGTCGATACACCCAGCAGGATCCAGAGCGGTCCTCCCAGGGCCAATAGCCCCATCCCGACGGTCCCAATTAGGAGGCTCCATGCAACCACTGTCCAGCGGCTGCCCCGTTGGTCTGATATAGTCCCGGCAAGCGGGGCGGCCACCATACTCAGGAGTGTCCGCCCGGCCATCGCCAGGCCTGTCAGCGTGGCGACGCCGAGCGCTACGCCGGAGGACTGGACCCAGCCCTGGATCAGGAGTCCGAGCGTGCCCGAGATTACGCCCGAGACGATAAAGCGGTTCACGCCCTGTAGGGAGATGGAGAGCCATAGCTCTCCATTCGCTCCTGGTCCAAGACCATTCGACCTTCCCGGCCTGAGGCCGTGACTGGATGGCTCCAAGTTGGTCTCATCGTCTGCCTCCGCCGGTCCACGAGCACGGGAAGTCTCCGGCAGCAGTAATAAGGCAACCAGTCCTCCGATAGCCGTCAATGCCGCGCTGATCCACATAGTCCACGTGTAACCCAGCAAGTCCGTGAGCACTCCGCCACCAAACGCACCCAGGGCCGATCCCACAAAGAACCACGTCTGATAGAGACCGGTCCATCGTCCCCGCTCCTGCGTCGCCGCGGCATCCAAGATCATCGTCGCCCCACCGACCCAGATGCCCGACCATGCTAGCCCCCAGAGCATCCGCCCAATGAGTAAGGGCCAAAAACCATGCGTAGCTGCGTACAGAGCGGTGGAAAACGCCCCAATGAACAGCGCCGGAACGAAGAACCACCGGCGGGGCCACCGGTCATACGCCAGCCCGGCCGGCCCGTTGAGGAATAGTCGCACAGCTCGATTGATACCCAGAAGGATGCCCACCCCGCCCAAGGTGATGCCCGCCTCAGTCGTGTGGGTGGGGAGCACGGTGTACAACGTTGCATCTCCCATGAGCGACAAAGCTGTCCCCAGGCCCAGCGGAAACAGCAGTCTGCCCATGTCGATGGGACCATTTGCCTGGCTACGATGTGATAGCACGTTGTCTATCCTTAACTACTCCCAGGTAGAGCTGAATCCGTTCAGCTCCGCCGGCAGAGGCATGTGTTATCCCACGAACCTGTGTAGGTATGCCTGAAGTTTCCGCAAATCTGCGCCCTGTCCGTCTCCTACTATCGAACCTTGTGGGACGTCGGCTCCGGCCATTGGGGCAAGGGGATGACCCTGATCGTAGTGGTATCGTTCACCCCAGGCCATCACCAGGACGGGGGTCGGCTCTTCGGCGATGTGCGCATAGGTCTTGGAGAAGGCCTCGCGGTGGTCCACCGGATGCGACATCTCATTCTCGTGGCCCGTGATGACCAGACGAGGGGATACCTCCCGGATCAGCCGGGGCAGATGGGTGGACCAGCAGTTGGGAAGCAGAATATCGACGCTGAACTGCTCGTGCAGCCCATCGATCCAGACGTCGAAATCCTCGGCGTTTGACTGGTCGCCGGTATGTATAATCTGGGGACCGTTTGGCAACCCAACCAGATAGACATTGTTGAGCAACTCCGTGCCCTGGTGGCCCGGGAAGACGCGGTACATGATAGAAGCATCCCCTAAGGTCAGCCGGTTCTCCCGCTCCCGTTGTCGTTCGGGCTTGATCAACTCGGGGTAAATCGCTTCCTCCTCCCACAGTCCCGGGGGAACGATCACCGGTCGTCCCCATTCCACCATCCGTGGAATGGCGTCGGCATCGGCGTGATCGCTGTGCGCGTGACTGATGAAGAGCGCCTGCGTGGCTCGCAGGATCCTGTCGAACAGCCCGGATTCGATCTGGAAGGTCTCAAAGGGACCGCGATGGAGATCAAAGCCAATCGTGAGTTCCGGCGTCTTGGCGACGAATCCGTGGTTGTAGAGCTTCCAGATGGTTACGCCGCTGGTTACCACCTCGCGCTCTATTTCCGACACTGCACGCTCGATCCTGCGGTTGAGGAACTCGTTCAAGCCCGGCTCGACCGGTGCTGTCAGCACGTGAAGGGGTTCATCGAGTAGGAACAATGCATGCCGCCGAATCGTGGGCTCCGGCCATTTGGGAGGGTGCTGGTTCAGAACACCGTTGACCCACTCAAAGGTGCTTTGCATCCAGCGAACCATCTGCTGATGCATCACTTGCATCTCCGGCTCCGCATAGAGACTCTCCAGATCGAGGAAAGGGTTGTCTTTCATCTGCAGGCTTCCTCCTTGACATTTATGGTGCCGGCTGTAACGGACCGGAGCCGGTCGTCCAGCGACTGATCAGAGTTGGCCGAGATGGTTCCGTTAGGTCCGTCAATGAGCTCTGCGTGCTGGGCTGCGAGGCGATCGCGTCAGAGGTTCACGTCTCCGGTCATCAAGGCCGATTCTCTCAGTCTTGTGCCTAGGACCACGCCCAGGACCATCAACCCAATGAGAATGACCAGTGAGAGGGTCATAGAGCCCGTAGCCGGAGACTTGAGCGTGTCCATCCCGAAGATGAAGGCGATCCCCGAGATCTGGCCCATCAGCAGGAGCAGACCGTTCGAGGTGCCCTCCGGTGCCGGATAGGCGACCTCAGCACCGTATTGGAATCCGATCGGACCTGAAGCGAGCAGAAAGAAACCCATAGAAAAAGCCGAGGCAAGCAAAAGCCAGTACGCCGTGGCATAGGTGATACCGATTAGCCCCAGCGTTGCACCGGCCAGAGCCAGGATCATAAAGGGGATTCTCCTGTGAGAGCGATCGGACAGCGTTGGCAGAACCAGAGCACCGACGATGCCCCCTACCACCATCAGGCCTCCGGTCATGCCCGCCTGCGTGATCGAGAATCCCCTCGGCCTTACGATGTCCTCGATCCACGTTGTGACTGCATTGAACACGCCCAATCCCACAAAGAAGACCAGCATGAGCAGGACAAAGCTCTTCTTGCCCAGGGCCAGTTTGAGCCCATCAAAAACCAGTGCGCGCTCCTCCTGGCCTGGGGGACACGGAGGTGTTGGAGGATGCTCCCTGGCAAATCCAAAGAACACAATCGCTGCGATCACGGACACGATACCATAGATGACAAGCATCTGAGCCATACCGGAGCGGATCGTAAGGTAGGGGGTGAGCACCAAACCGAGCATAATCCCTAGATACATGGCCAGCGACGCGAAACCTGAAGCGGTCGCGCGTTCGCGAATTGGAAACCAACGTGCTGCTACTTTGGTGATAGCGTTCAGGATGAACGGCTGCCCAACAGCGATGCCGATCTGTGATATGAGGACGAGGGTATAGTGCGGTGCCAACAGACCCCGCAGCAAGCCAAAGATGCCCGTGAGCGCCGCACCTATCCCAACGGCAACGCGGATCCCATACGTGTCTATAGCCCATGAGGCGGGGATCGAAACGACGAGGTAGACGATCATAAAGCTCATCGACAAGAGCCCGATGCTTAGATCTGAGACTCCATAGTAGGTGGCGGCACTGCCCGTGATCGGCGCAAAAGTTATCCATAGGAACTGGTTGGCGACGACGATACACATGAATGCCAGGAGCACGACCCAACGATAACCGTAGACTTTGAATGTCGGCTGTTCCACCGGACACCCCCCAAGTGAGATGATGAGAGCAAGGGCTAGAGTGTAATGTGAAAGCCGGACAACTTCAAATCGCCTTCGGCTCTCACGGCCCCGCATCCGCATCGACCCCACCCCGGACGCCGAGCCTCCTGCTCTCCCTGTCACACCCGCGCCTCTTGCTTGCAGCAGCCTACCCGGTACCATAGGACCATGCGGTTGGTCCCAACGAGGAGAGTGATATGAACGACCCCATCTACGAGGCTTTGCGCGAGCACCTGGATGACCTGCCCGGCGGTTTCCCTGCCACCGAAGACGGTCTGGAACTCCGGATTCTCCGCCGGCTCTTTACCCCGGAGGAGGCCGAGATCGCCTGTCGGCTTACGCTGATTCCCGAGACCGCGCGTGTCATCGCCCGGAGGACCGGCCGACCGACGGAGGAGATGGCGCCGTTGCTCGCCGCAATGGCGGAGAAGGGGCTCATTTTCAGCATCCATCACGAGAATCGTCCGCCGCGTTATCAGGCGGCCCAGTTCGTCGTCGGCATCTACGAATACCAACTGAACAAGATGGACGAGGGTTTCATCCGCGACGTGGAGGCCTACTGGCCCACACTCTTCAAGCCTGACGTGTGGGCGCAGGTTCCCCAACTCCGTACCATTCCCGTCAACGAAGCCATTTCTACGACCCCCGAAGTCCTGGCGTATGAGCAGGCAGAGCCCCTGATTCGAAGCCACGACCGTGTCGCGGTGGCGCCGTGCATCTGCCGTCAGGAGAAAGAGATCCTCGGAGATCCCTGTGACAAACCACGGGAGACCTGCCTCTCCTTCGACGGCGGTGCCGATTTCTACGTGCGCAACGGGATGGGACGCTATATCACGCACGAGGAGGCGTTGAACGTCATCGCGCTGGCCAACGAGGCGGGTCTCGTGCTACAGCCCAGCAACTCCAGGGAGGCTGCCTTCATCTGCGCGTGCTGCGGCTGCTGTTGTGGCGTGCTCCGCAACCTAAAGCGCTATCCCGACCCCGCGTCGCTCGTCGCCACGACCTTTCGGGCGCACCTCGACCCGGAGACGTGCATCGGCTGTGGGGTCTGCGTGGATCGCTGTCAGATGGAGGCCCTGGCGGTCGTCGCCGGCGGAGTGACGCTGGATCTCGGACGTTGCATCGGCTGCGGCCTGTGCGTCAGCACGTGTCCGAGCGGCGCGCTGACGTTGGAGCGCAAGCCCGAAGCCGAGCAACCCAACATCCCGCCGGATATTGCCCGTACGATGATCCGCCTGGCCCATACCCGCGGCAAGCTCGGTCCGCTGGAGATGGCGCGGATGGTCGCGCAGTCAGGGGCGGACAGGCTGCTGGCGGGGAAAACGCCGTCGCCGTAGAGTCCGTCATGGTCACATCGCCCTGGACGTTCGGCTGCCAAGGCCCGGAGCCTCGGGGCAAGACAGGATCCTTGTTCCGCTATGCCGCCCGCACCGTTTCGTAGAAGGCCTGCAGATTCTCCGGAGGGGTGCCGGGCGGCAGGTCGCATCCCGACCCAATGACGAAGTTCCGGTGCTCAGACGTCGCCGCCAGTAGGTCGCGCGTCCGGGCGACAACGTCCTCGACCGTGCCCTGGTAGAAGACCGCGGTGGGGTCCAGGTTCCCCGACAGGATCATGTCATCCGCGCGCCCCAACTCCGCGACCCGGTCGAGCGCGGCGGGCAGATCCATCGGCGTGCTGAAGTGACAGATCTCGGCGCCGGTGTCCAGCACCCGCGGTAGGTGCACCAACCGCGCCCCGCAGTTGTGCAGCACCACCGTGAAGTCTTCCGTCTGTACCGCATCCACGATCCGCCGCACGTAAGGCGTGGCGACCTTACCCATGCCCCGTGGCGAAAGAAGCCCTGCGGCGGGTTCCGCCATCACGACGCCTTGGGCTCCTACCTCACGAAAGGCCAGGGCGTAATCAGTCAGAAAGCCCGTGACCTTCTCCAGTAGGGCATGAAGCGGCTCGGGATCCGCGATGGATGCTTCCAGCGCCTCGCTCACGCCAAAGATTCGACCCGCCAACGAGAAGGGACCGATCATCCCGGCCAGAACCGGGACCCCGGTGCCGGCTTCGACCAACTGGCGTGCCGCATCCAAGTGAACGGCGGTGCGGCGATCGCCGGGCTGCGGAATAGGCAGCGCATCAATCTCGGCCAGTGAGGTGACACGCCGCCCGAGCACGGTGGGGACCTCGTCGTCACTCAGCCGGATGGTGCAGTCGAAGGCCTCAGCTTCGGCGCTGAGATCCATCGCCGTGAGCAGGAAATCGGACGTAAAGCGGTCGTGCATCGCAAGCACGGCCTCGGCCTGGACCGCACCATCGGTCACGGCTGCGCGCACCGTGGCTCCGGTGATCGTGAGCCCGGCATAGACGCCGATGGGCAAGGCCAAGCGCTGGGGGGTGTTGAGAATACGACGGGCTAGCTGAGTTTGCACGGTGACACTCTCCTCATTGTAGTTGGTCGATCAGATGATCGTCGATGCAGGGGCTATCATCCCCCGTTTTCCCGCGGTAGCAATACACACGATGGCAGCGCAAGCGCCGACAACCCATCCGTCTGTGGACCTCGCTTGACCGCGGGTGGATTCGGGAGCACAGTATGTCCGGCCAGTCTCCCGCTAATGATGGGATCTCTTCAGTGTCATCTTGGCAGAGAACTTGCCCGCTGCCCTCGACCACTGCATGCGGGACAGTCTCGGACGCATCATCGAACACCCAAATTGATCCGGAGAGGAAAAGAATGGGAAAGTACACAAGCTTTCATTTCAGCCCGTTGAACAACCGGTCCATGCTGATGCCGCGGATTCCAAAGGGAACTAAATACGCACCCAAGCGGATGAACCGACGCTCCCGTTGACGAGACCGTGCCGATCGATCCGGCGAACCCGTACGCCCAACCGAACACAGGGCTCTTTCTTAGGGAAGCGGATATGGGGACGCACAAGCGCGCCTACGCGATCTATGTGCCCGACGATATGCCCTCCAAGGGGCCGGCGGCCCTGATCTTCCCGGACAGCGGCGTGAAGGCAGAGGCGTTCCTGCGATCCGGCCACTGGACGGCGCTGGCAGAGAAGCACCATATGGCGCTCATTGTGCTTGAGAGTGAGGCCTGGGACAAAGAGGATATCTCGAAGGAGTTCGACTACGCCCAGAAGATCGTGGACCTGGAGTATCTGGCCCGGGTGACCGTGGACATCTGCGAGGCCTTCATCTACCCCATAGGCTTTGGCGAGGGTGCGACCATCGCGACAGCATTCGCCCTCACGTATAGCGCGACGTATCCGGCCTTTGCAGCCGACGGCGATTGCGCCGTGGACCCGGAGCTATTGGAGGTCCTGCGGGGACTCCCGTCGGACGGCATTGACACGCTCAAAAAGACGGACGTCGCCCTGCCGGGCTTCATCGTGGACAGAAGCGGCAAGGCGGGCGCCACCGCGGCGTACATGAAGGAGATCATCCGCGCGAAGGAGGAGCATCTGTCCAACGGCTTTGCCCAGGTGTACCTGGAGCAGCCGAGGCGCGGGGCGTACTTCGTGAACGACCAGCCGATCTCGCAGGTCTGGATCGCGGACGCTGGCAGCGTAGACGGGATGAGCCGCGAGGCCCTGGACGAGGAGATGCTCAAGTTCGTGCTGAGGTTTGCCCGGTGGGGCGGCTTCGGCAACAATCACCTGCGCCCTCGCCGAAGCCCCGAGGACGTGGGCGTCGAGCGCGTGCACCAGGTGATCGACGGACTCGACCGCTACTGGGACGTCTACGTGCCGTCCTGCTACCGGCCCGACGACGGGAAGATCTACCCGCTGGTCCTGGCGATTCACGGCTATTCCTGCAACTCCGAGTACTTCGAGCAGACCAGCGACTGGTACAGGCTGGGCGAGGAGCGCGGCTTTTTCGTGGTATTCCCGTCCGCGTATCCCCAGGGGGGGATGCTGGCGAGGCTGCAACTCCCCAGATGGGCTTGTGGGGCGCTACAGAGAGAGGGCGACATCAGCGAGATCCCGTATTTCGAGAGGCTTCTCGACTATATGACCGGCAACTACGCCATCGACGCGTCGCGCATCTATGCCGTCGGTCACTCCAATGGCGGCATGATGGTTCAGGATCTCAGCCGCGCGATGCCGGAACGCTTCGCGGCGTTCAGCCCGACGGGTTCTCTCGGCGCTATGGGACCCGGCAAGGTCGAACCCCTCCCAAACGAAATCCAGCGTCCCACCTGGTTCATGATCGGGGAATACGATCTGTTTTCAGGCGATCTCAGCGAGGGCTCGGTGGCGTGGGAGACGCTCGCCGCCTACTGCAAGGCCAACGCTATGGCGATGCAGCCGGACAACTGGTATGACAACGGCAATTATCACACGCTCGTGATGTATGACGGGGAACACGCGCCCATGGTGCAGTTCACGATCATGCGCAACTGCCCGCACACTTACACCGCGGAGATGGCGCAGTTGACGTGGGACACGTTCCTGTGCCACTTCACCCGCGAGCCGGACGGCACCATCGTCTACCACGGCTGATTCGTAGGTAACGATCTTGGGTTGCCGCCGGGCCTCCCCGGCGGCAACCCGAGATAATGCGAAGAGGCGATGCTACGTGGTCTATGAATTTCCAGCGGCGACCTCTTGCCGAATCATACCTGCGACGGGACATGGATGCCGCTGAATACGACCGCCCCATCGGCGCCCTGGGACCGTGACGCACATGGCCCTCGATCCGGTGAGCCGGCTCGGTATGGCGGGTAGCCTAAGTTCTACCTAGCTGAGTGCGAAAATCCCGAGGGCCGGAACTTATAGCCGTACACAATCGTGCCCTCGTCACCGTTCGTACGCAGGCGGCGGGTGACCATCTCCACGGACATCCCGATCCGGACGTCGCTCGGTGCGACATCGGTGAGCTGCGCCGTGACGACGGGGCCCTCTTCCAGCCTCACCAGCGCCACAGTATAGGGTGTGTAGGGCTCAAAGCCCTCGGGCGCACTGTAGACGGTGCTGAACGAGTACACTTCGCCACGGCCACTCAACGGGGCCGGAGTCTTGGCCGGCTCGTGGCACTCCGGGCAGATGTCGCGTGGGGGGAAGATGGCCGCCCCGCAGTGGTCGCATACTTCGCCCTCCAGTCGATAGCGCTGTCCCCGCAACCGCCAATCGTTTGCTACTTTGGACTCCATAATGTTGGCTCCCTTTCGCTATAAGACGCTATTGCGTTGACACGTTTTCACGTTCAAACGTTTGAACGTTACAACGCGCCAAAGTTCTGTTACTCCATCCGTTCCAGGATGTGTGTGATGATGGTCGCACCACTTCCGCCGATATTCTGCGTCATGGCGAGGTGCGCGTTCGGTATTTGGTTGGGGCCTGCCAGTCCTCGCAATTGCAGGACGGTTTCCACGATCTGATAGAGGCCCGTCGCGCCGACGGGATGGCCTCGCGCTTTCAGCCCCCCCATCGTGGCGATGGGCACCCGGCCCTGGAGCGAGATCTCACCATCCAGCGCGAGTTGTACCCCTTTGCCCCGCTCGGCGAAACCTGCCGCCTCCAGGCTCAACGCCGCCATAATCGTGAAGGCGTCGTGAAGCTCGAAGAAGTCGAGATCCTTCCGCGTGATCCCTGCCTGCTTGAAGGCTTTCTGTGACGAGGTCACCGCAGCCTCAAGGGTCAGGGGGTCTTTCCGGTCGTGAACTGCCAACGGGGCCATCCCCACGGCCGACGCCCGGAGCATGACCGGGGCCGGGCTCAAAGTACGCGCATATTCCGCGGGGGCCAACACCACTGCGGCCGAGCCGTCACACACCGGCGAGGCATCGAAGAGCCCCACCGGCGTCGCGATCATCGGCGCTCGTGCGTAAGCCTCAGCCGTGATCCTCGATTGGAACATCGCGTTGGGATTGTTGGCGCCGTTGGCGTGGGCGTTGACGGAGAAGTTGGCGAAGTCCTCCCGTTTCCAGCCGAATTCGTACATGTAGCGCTGCATCAACAGCGCGTTGAGCGCCACGAACGAGATGCCCTGACTGACCTCATACTCCGCGTCCGCCGCCCCGGCCAACGCCGCCGTCGTTTCGCGCCCCGAGGTGTCCGTCATCTTCTCGACGCCCAGGGCCAGGACGAGGTCAACGAGCCCACTGGCGACCGCCATATAGCCCACTCTCAACGCCGCAGCGCCCGAGGCACATGCAGCCTCCACCTTGAAGGCCTCGGCACCGTGCAAGCCCATAAAGTCCACTGCCAGGGCGCCCAGATGCGACTGCCCCGAGATCTCACCGGAGAGCATATTGCCCACATAGACGGCGTCGACCGCCTCGAGGTTCGCGTCTCGCAGGGCATTGAGCCCTGCCTCAAGCATCAGGTGCCGGATACCGACGGACCAGTGCTCATCCACCCGGGTTTGCCCGATACCGATAATGGCTACATCCCGCATTCGAGTTCTCTGTCCCTTCTTACTGATCCCAACTCTGCCTCCCTCCCCGGCCGGGGAGGGCCAGGAGCAGGGGTGGCCTACGCGTCCCGCAGTTTCCCACGGAAGCGGGCGTAGAGCGCATAGTCGATCTCCACACGCCGGCGAATGTAATCGGAAACCGTGGGCGCCTTGTCCCGGCACGATTCGATGCGCTCCGTAACCTCCCAGGCGAAGGCGTCTGAGCCTGCGCCGGAGCCGAAGCTGACCAGGAGGATGCGGGCGCCCGGCTGGGCAATGTCAAGTACTGCCGAGAAGCCTGTCAACGATGCGCCTGCATAGGTATTTCCGATCAAGTTGCTCAGCAGACCCGGCTCGGTCTGCTCCGATGTGAATCCCAACCGTTGGGCGGCGCGAGCGGGAAACTTAACGTTCGGCTGGTGGAAGATGGCGTAGTCGAAATCACTCGCCGACATATCCAACTCCTCCATCAGCGCCGCCGCAGCGGACTCCGTATGGTGGAAGTAGGCGGGCTCACCGGTAAATCGCCCGCCGTGGCTGGGGTAGTGCTGATAGGCACGACGCCAGAAATCCGGGGTGTCAGTGGCGTAGGAGAGGGATCCAAGGAAGGTTGCCACCGCGGTATCCGCCGGACCTACCACGAAGGCACTGCCGCCGCTGGCCGCGGTATATTCGAGTTCGTCGCCGGGGCGCCCCTGTGCGGTGTCGGCGCCGATGGCCAGGGCGAACTCACCCATGCCGGAACCCACAAGACCGAGTGCGGATTGTAGGGCCTCTGTGCCCGCCTTGCACGCGAACTCGAAATCGGCCGCCAGCAGGTACGGCGTTGCGCCGAGAGCCTCGGCTACCAGGGTGGATGAGGGCTTCACGGCGTAGGGCGGGGACTCGCTGCCGATCCAGATCGCTCGCAACGCTTGGGGCGGCACCTGGGCCCGTGCGATCGCATTGCGTGCGGCCTCCAGCGAGATGGTCACCGTGTCCTCATCGAGGCCGGCAACGGCCTTCTCGCGTATGGGACCGCGTCCCGAACCGGACCATACCCTTGCGATCTCTGTGCCGGGCAGCCGGTACATAGGGATGTACGAGCCGTAACCGGTAATCCCCACTGCCCGCTGCGGGTTCATCAAACGCACACTACTCACACACTACTCCTCTCACCGTCTGCGCCATTCATCAAGTAGCGACTTGGCATAGTCGATACGAATCGCATTGTCAGCGATCATGATCTGGGCGACGTGATCGATCTCAGATCCCTGGGCGCCTGCTGCCATCGCCACCTGGCGAGCGTGCAGACTCATATGCCCCTTCTGGATGCCCTCCGTAGCCAGGGCTCGGATGGCGGCCAGGTTTTGAGCCAGGCCCACGCTCACGACGATCTCTGCAAGGTCGCTCGCGTTCTCTACACCGAGGACTTTCAGCGCTACCTGGGCCGTGGGGTGCACCCGCGTCGCGCCCCCGATGGTACCAAGGGCTAGCGGCATTTCAAGGGTGCCGACGAGATTCCCTTTGCCGTCGCGGCGCCACGCACTCAGGCTGGTATACGTTCCCTTACGGGCCGCGTAGGCGTGAGCACCTGCCTCAACCGCACGCCAATCGTTGCCGGTGGCCAATACCACGGCATCGACCCCGTTCATAATGCCCTTGTTATGGGTTGTGGCGCGATAAGGATCAGCAGCAGCGAAGGCCCAGGCCAGCTCGATGCCCTCGGCTACCTCTGCCCCCTCGAACCCTCGAAATGCTAACGTGGCCTCAGGTATCGTCACCGTAGCCCGCGCCAGCCGTTGGTCTGCCAGATTGCTCAGGATACGTAGATAGGGCCTCCCACCGGTGAGCGCGCCAAGTTTTGGCGCAAGCTGCTCACACGCCGTGTTGACAGCATTGGCCCCCATAGCATCCCGAACGTCGAAGAGCAAGTGCACGATCAACATTGGACCCTTCGGCGTTTCCAGGGTGCGTACGTGGATGTCCCTGGCGCCCCCACCGAGTCGGACGAGCACAGGATCGACCTCATCGGCGAGCGCCATAAGATCGGACTTGTGCGTTTGGATCGCTTCGCGCCCCGCCTGGAGGTCGGTGACGTCGACGAGCTGGATCTGGCCGATCATCACGGGATTGTCTGCCTCGGCGTAGAATCCACCCCCCGCTCGTGCCAGCTTGGCAGCTAGCGATGCACCGGCGATGACCGAGGGTTCCTCGATCACCATTGGCACCAGTAAGTCTCTGTGGTTCACGACGAAGTTCGTGGCAATGCCCAGCGGCAAAGCATACAGGCCGACAGCGTTCTCAACCATATGATCGGCCTGGTCGGCCTGCAAGCCCATGCCCGCACTCAGAACCCGGACCTCATCGTCAGACAGCGAAACGAAGTCACGAATGAGGTTTATGCGTTCTTCCATTGAGAGTCGATAAAAGCCACTTAGTCGTGAGTTGGGCACGGGTCTCACCCTATGGATAGTTGTCGATATTGTGGGTCTGTCTTGCTCTCCGCCACACGCATCATAGCACAGCCCCTCTCTCAAAAGCTACCAGATCACTGTTTCTAACCACATTCAAACTCTTGTGGGCCGTTCTGGTGGCGTGTTCTATCCATTTGCCTTGCCTTCCTCGCAGATTGCGCTATTCTCGAAAAAGGTATGTTCTTCATTGAAGGACAATCATACAGCATCATCGGGAGCCAACGCCCACCGTGTTACGTGAACTGCACATCGAGGACTTCGCGATAATCGATGAGCTCCATCTCACACTGGAGCCACGCTTCAATATCCTCACCGGCGAGACCGGAGCAGGCAAGTCGATCCTCATTGATGCGGTGACTCTCATCCTTGGCGAGCGCGCCGATATCAGTGCCCTTCGCCAAGGTTCAGAGAGCGGACGCGTCGAGGGAATGTTCCTGCTCTCTCCGGCTATGCAAGCCGTCCTTGCTCCCATCCTGGAGCGCGAGGGACTGGAAGGCGATGCCCCGGACACGCTGTGGCTGGCGCGCGAATTGCGTAGCTCCGGCCGTACCATTGCCCGTGTCAATGGTCGGGCGGTGTCTGTGTCTTTGCTGCGAGAGATTGCCGAGAAGCTCGTGGACGTCCACGGCCAGAGCGAGCACCTCAGCTTGCTCAGGGTCAGGGAGCACCTGAGCCTCCTGGATCGCTTTGCAGGGCTTGAGCCGCTCGCCGAGCGTATGGCGGAAGCCGTTCGCGAGATCCGTGGAATTCGCCGCGAGCTCAACCAGCTCCTCAGCAACGAGCGCGAGCGGATGCAGCGTATCGATCTCTTGCGCTTTCAGGTCGAGGATATCCGCAGCGCCCAACTAAAGTCCGGTGAGAAGGAAACCCTGGAGGCCGAGCTTCTGCGTCTGACCAATGCAGAGCAGCTCGTCACCCTGGCCACCGGTATCGTCGAGCGTTTGGAGGAGGGGAGCGATCGATCGGGTGCTCTCCGGGCTGGGGCGATCCTGGACTTGCTCGGGCGTTGCCAAAAGGACATGGCATCCCTGGTGCGGGTTGATCCCAGCCTGGACCCTCAGATGCAGATCCTGGATGAAATCGGCTACCAAATCGAGGACATCGCCCGCACACTTCGGGATTATGTCGCTGAGATCGAGTTCAACCCGAAGCGACAGACCTGGGTTGAGGAGCGTCTCAGTCTGTTGCGCCATTTGGAGCGCAAGTACGGCGGCGATATCGAAGGCATCCTGGCCTATGCCGAGAGCGCGGCAGCGGAGCTCGAGACGCTCGAACACAGTGACGAACGGATTGGGGAGCTACAGCAGCAAGAGACCGCGCTCCTGGCCACGTGTGGCGAGTTGGCGGAGGAGCTTTCCCTGCGGCGCAGGGAGGCCTCCTCACGACTTGCGGCGGCCATCGAGGTTGAACTCGACGATCTGCGAATGGCGGGCGCCCGCTTTGGCGTCGCCTTCCGCTGGGATGAGGCTGAGGACGGCGTTGTCCTGTCCGTTCCCACCTCCCACGCCATTGCCGTATCGAGCAGCGGCACCGAAGTTCTGGAGGAAGCAGTTCTCCGGCGAGCGGCGTTTGATGCGACCGGAATCGACCGGGTGGAATTCCTCGTGGCGCCTAACGTCGGGGAAGGTCTCAAGCCCCTCGTGCGCACGGCCTCCGGCGGTGAGACGTCGCGACTGATGTTGGCGCTCAAGACAGTCCTGTCCCGAGCCGATCGCACGCCGACCTTGATCTTTGACGAGATCGACCAGGGCATCGGCGGGCGCATCGGGACGGTCGTCGGTCGGAAGCTGTGGCGACTGACCACGGTGGATCGTGATGATGCGATCGGCCATCAGGTGCTCTGCATCACCCATCTCCCCCAGCTAGCGGGCTTTGGGGACGCACACTTCAAGGTGGCCAAAGAGGTCGTGGGCAACCGAACGGTCACCCACGTCACGCTGCTTGACCCGGATGAGCGGATCGCCGAGCTATCGCAAATGCTGGGGACCAACGGCGCGGCGGCTGTGCGAGGTGCTCATGAGATCCTGGAACAGGCTGCGAAGGCGAAGGAGCGGACAAATCAGGGCGTAGAGGAGCCGGGCTGAGAGTACGCAACCTACTACAACGGTTGCTGAATGTTAGGAGACCATTATAATGATCACGAAGTCTCATGGGATGGACCGATCATTGTAGGTGAACCAGCTCCTTCCCTGTCTCGTCAGGTCACACTAAGGACGGTCGCATATGGCACTCAGGGGCAAGCTCGAGGACTTTGGCATCACCCAGTTGTTGAATCTCATCAACCTGGCGCGCAAGAGTGGCACTCTCTATGTCCATGGACCCGAGGACGAGGCTTATCTGTGCTTCCGCGAGGGCAAGCTGATCTATGCGGCGAAGTCCGGCGTCGATGATGATCTGCCCGCAATTCTCCAGCGGGCCGGCGTCTTTACCGCGGACCATGTCCGGATGATCAGGGAGAACATGCCCGGGAAATCCGATCAGGACATTGCCAGGGTCCTGATTACCAGCGGTCGTCTCAAGCAACAAGTCGTTATGCACCATGTGCGCGAACACATTGTCACCCTCGTCTATCAAGTATTTTCCTGGAACCGCGGCACTTTCAGATTCGAGGCCTCCGAACTGCCGGTGCAGGGCAAGATCACCACTTCCATCGCCCTGGAAAACCTGATCATGGAGGGCAACCGGCGGCTCAAGGAATGGGAACTGCTCCGCGACGAACTCCCGGACCTGGATATCGCGCTGAAGTTTGCCGAGCGGCCATCGACACCCCTGCGTGACATCAACCTGAGCGTCGAGGAATGGCGGGTGATCTCCTTTATCAATCCGCGCAACACCATTCGGCAGGTCGCTCACTACAACAACATGGACGAGCTTCAGATCCGCAAGATCGTCTATGGCCTGTTGCAGGCAGGGCTTGTGGAGATGGTTCGGCCGGCGCGACCGGCTGCCGCCGCCCCCAGCCCTCTTCCTGCGGATGGAGAGAGCGTCGAGAAAGCTGCCAGTGCTCCCCAAATGCGCCGCCCAGCGGTCAAGCGAGGCATCATTCAGAGGCTGATTCGGCGTATTCGGGAGCTGTAGCCTATGCAGACGGTGAAGATCGTTGTAACGGGGCCGTTCTCGTCTGGGAAGACCGAGTTCATCCAGGCGATTAGTGAGATCGACGTCGTCTCCACCGAACGCAAGATCACTCAGGTGTCGGAGCGGATCAAGGACCAGACGACCGTTGCGATGGACTTCGGTCGGATCACCGTGGACGAGGAGCTCATCCTTTACCTCTTTGGCACGCCGGGACAGCGGCGCTTCGATTTCATGTGGGAGATTCTCTCGGAGGGGATGCTGGGCTTCGTCGTTATGGTGGATAGCACGCGTCCCGAGACATTCCGTGAGGCCAGAAGGATACTTGATACCTTCCGCAGTTACTCTCCGGTGCCCTATATTGTCGCAGCCAACAAGCAGGATCTGGCAGATGCTTGGTCCCCGGAGGATCTGCGCATCGTATTGAGGGTGGAGTCAGGAATCAAAGTGATTCCATGTATTGCCAACAGTAAGGATACGGTGAAGCAGGTTCTATTGGAGCTGTTGTACGCTATCCTGGAACTCGTTGACGCGGAGTGATGGGGCGTCCATACGACTGAACGCGTAAGGGTGTGATCTTTTCCGATGAGCTCGACTGTGACCGACAAGGGCATCGTCCACTATGAGACCTTTGGCCGCGGCCGGCCGGTGGTGTTGCTACATTGCTGGCTTGGCTCGTGGAACTACTGGCTGTCGACGATGGAGTATCTGGCTGACCACCGATACAAGACGTATGCCCTCGATTTCTGGGGGTTTGGGGAATCCGCAAAGCAGGGGGCCTTCTCCGTCGACGAATACGTTGAGATGGTGAGTCAGTTCATGGAGAGGATGGGGTTGTCCAGCGCCCGGGTGATGGGACACTCTATGGGCGGAACCGTGTCGCTTGCGCTCACACTCCAGCATCCGGAGCGTGTCTCCAAAGTCGCCGTCGTGGGATCACCGATTGTCGGGTCCGGCCTGAGTACGTTGCTGAAGCTTTCCGGACGCCGTCGCGTCGCCCAACTGCTCTATGCGATTCCTGGGCTGCTCCCTGCGATGATCAAGCTGCTCTCGACGACCTATGCCCAGGACTGGCGTACACTCTGGGGCATGCTGTCCAGGGATCTCTCTCGCACGACCATGGAATCGTTCTCGCGGAGTATTGAAGACCTGCGCCAGACGGACCTTCGCCCGCGACTACACGAATGCCGGGTCCCAGCAATGGGAATATACGGACGCAAAGACAACATCGTCGATCCCCGGCAGGGCGACGTTCTCCGGATCGGGATCAGTGGCCAGGGGACTCCCGCTGTTGTGCACTACTTTGAAGAGTCCGGTCATTTCCCGATGCTGGACGAGACACAGCATTTCCACGAAGCGATTCTTGGATTCCTGGCTGACACGTGAGCGCGGATTCGGCCCATCGCGGTGCAGGGTTTCCAAATAAGATCTCGCGCATCCTGTTACTAGCCGTCAAAGAGGTCCTGGGTGAGAACGGGAGCAGCGCCGTCTTGACGACAGCGAGACTCTCCCACCTTATCGATTGGACACCGCCTCCGGATTTCGAACCCGGACTGTCTTTCGGTGAGATCGGGCGTCTGTTTGAGGCGATCGAGAGTATCTATGGTGTTCAAGGTGGCCATAGGCTGGCGAGGCAGGCAGGCCGGGAGAGCTTCAAGTACTGGATCGAGGGATTTGGCGGCATGCTTGGTTTCGCCGATGTCGCCCTACGCGTCTTGCCTGTCGGTGTGCGGGCTCGGATAGGACTGGAGGTCGCGGCTGAGATCTTCAATCGTTACTCGGATCAAAGCGTGACGCTCGGGAAGGGCAGTAGCGGCTTTTTTTTCGTCTTCGAGACGTGCGGGTTCTGTGCCGGACGCAGGACCGAGGAGCCGGTGTGTGCCTTCCCCGTCGGCATCCTGGAGGAGACGCTCTTTTGGGTGAGCCGTGGACGGCGGTTTCTGGTGGAAGAGACAACGTGCATCGCCTGTGGCGATCCCGTCTGTACGCTCTTGGTCGAGATGGAGCCGCTCCACTAATCGTCAACGGAAGGTTCTCAGGTGCATAAGGTCATATTGCGGGATCGACGGAAGATTCCTCCGTTCAACGAGCCGGCACGTGAGTTGAGCGTGTTGACGAAGCCTCTCTGGCTTTTTCAGCGCGACGTGTTGGCCCGGTACACAACCGAGGAACGGGAAGTCGAGGGGCTATCCGATCTCCCGAACGACCGGCAGGAGACCCTCGTCTATCGCGATAACCTCTACTTCGATGAGGTCTTCATCGACGAGTTTATCCGTCGGGCCCGGGCTTCCGGCAAGGCATGCCAAGTCGCCTTTGCGTTGGACGATCCTGCTATCGTGGGACACGCGCTGCATCTCCAACGTGGTATCCGCCAGGAAGGTGCGCACTACGTTGCGGACCTGTGGTACTATCCCTATGGCGTCGAGTCTGTGGTTCGGCCTCTGGTGATGGACACCGAGGCGCGTGAGGTTGGCTTCTATCACGTGCCGACACATATGTCCGATCAGTACGGTGATCTGGTCTACGACTTGCCGACCAAGCCCTTTCTGTCGGTCGAGCATTGGCTGCAGGTCCTGCACGCGAATATCGACTTTGGCATCTTCGCCATCGGCGCACGCTTTGAGCGGCAAGCTGAATCTGACGTTGGGCTGAATCTCAAGCTTCTCTGGCGTGGTATGCTGGAGCGCAAACAGGTTCTCACTTCGTCCCTGCTGGTAAAGGTTGGCAGAAACTGCAGTATCGATCCTACCGCTACGATCCAGGGCCCCACGTTCATCGGCGACAATGTCTCAATCGGTGCCGGCGCCGTGATTGGCAACTGCTACATCGGTAATAACGTGACGATCGATCAGGGATGCCAATTGATGCTCAGTGTCATCGGAGATAGATCCTTTCTCCCCTTCAGGGCCTCGCTCTATCGTACGATCCTGATGGAAGATTGCGTGGTGGCGCAGAATTCGTGTCTCCAGATGTGTGTCGTCGGGCGGGGGTCGTTCATCGGTGCAGGGAGTACGTTCACGGACTTCAACCTTGTGGATAAGTCGATCAGATCGCACTTTCACGGCAAGCTGGAGGAGACGGGGATGACGGCACTCGGTGGGGCCGTTGGACATCACGTTCGGATCGGGTCGGGAATGCTCGTGTACCCCGCTCGTATGATCGATTCGGACGTCATCTTGCTTTCGTCTTCTGAGCGGCGCGTGATCCGCAAGAATGTCCTTTGGGAGGATAGTGATCATCTCAAGCTGGAGCATGGGGAGCAGTTGCACCCCAGGCTCTATCCACGCGATTAGGTCATGGATGTCGCTCCTCCCGGTTCCGGAGGGCATATGATAACGGACACGATTTCCCAACTAGGAGGTATAGGATGAGTGAAGGTCGCATCCTCGTCGTGGAAGATGATGCAGACATCTCCAACATGCTGCAGCTCTACTTCAAATCGCAGGGCTATGAGGTCTTCGTTGCGCCGGTTGGGAAAGATGCCCTTGACATGACGCGGCAGAAAATGCCCAACGTGATCGTGCTCGACATTATGCTGCCCGATATCGATGGCTATGAGGTTTGTCGTCGCCTCCGAACGAACCTGAGGACCAGTCACATTCCGATCATCTTCCTGACGCAGAAGGACGAGCGTAGTGACAGGATCCGTGGTCTCGAACTCGGTGCGGATGACTACATCACGAAGCCGTTCGACGTCGAGGAACTCCGTCTGCGCGTGCGCAATACGATCAAGAGCGCGGAGGTCGCCAGTCTGACCAGTCCCAGCACGGGGCTGGCAAGCGGACGTCTGATAGAGGAACAGCTTCGTGAGCTTATGGGAGCCGAAGACTGGTCCATTCTTTATATTGGGATCAAGGGTTTGGATGCTTTCAGCGAGGCCTATGGCTTTGTGGCTAGTGGGGATGTGTTGCGCTTCACAGGCATCGTACTGAATGAGGCCGTCGACACGTTTGGCACCCAGGACGATTTCGTTGGGCACATTGGCGGCGACGATTTTCTCGTTATTTCACGAGCCTCGCGGGCCGAAGCGCTCAGAGACGGGATCGTCCGGCGGTTCAATAAGGATGTCGGCACGCATTACGACTTTATGACCCGGATGCAGGGCTATCTCGTCACCAAAGACGATGAGGGTAACGAGAGTCATTCCCCATTGATGAGCCTGGCCATTGGCATACTGACGGCAGAGGATGGGCCGTTCACGGATATTCGCGAGATCACGGAGGCTGCCGCCGAGGCTCGCCGCCGAAGTACCAGCTAGCCAGCTCGGCAAGTTTGGAGGGCAATTGTCGCATACCCTAGGGCTCAAGGCGGTCGGGGAGCAGCTCGCCGCAGCATCGCGCGTGGATCAGGCATGGTCCGTCGCGTTGGAGGCCGCGATGCGCGAACTCACTGCCGACGCGGGCGCCTGGATCTGGTCCACACCCCAGCCCAAAGTTGAGCTCGGATCAGGATCGCGGGTGTCGGATTCCGGCACCTGGCATCAGATGCTTGCGCGGGCCGGCTCGCCCGAAGCCCCTCTATCTATGGGTCCCGGTGCCGAAGATGGGTCCCCTGCCGGCAGCCTGTTCGTTCCCGTGGTAGTCGACAGTTGGCGCGGTTGGCTCGTGCTGGGCCGCGATGATGGCCCGTATGGCGATAGTGACCTGACGGCGGCAACCTGGATCGGTGAGATGGCCCGGCTGGCAGTGGTGGGGATCATGAGCCGGCAGCAGAGTCAGTCGGCACACATCCGGCAGATACGAGGCGCTGAGGCACGTCACGACCGAGATCACATTGACAATCGATCTCGATCATATCTTGCGCGTGATCCTGGACGAAGCGCTCGAATCCCTGCAAGCCGATGCCGGCTTCATCGGGCTGTTCACGGATGGGGGAGCCAAGATCTACGCCGCCAGTGGATATGATGACGCAGGTCTCACCGAGATCACGGCGGCGCTGTTGGATGGAGAGGGAGGCGCCGAGCTCAGGGGGTGGTTCAGCGCGGAGGAGGCTCTCTATCTCACGGGCTTGCCGCTTGCTGGCGTGCCGGGGCGAGCCTGCAGCGTGTTGGTGACGCCGGTCTTCTACGAACAGCACCAGGTGGGCTCAATCCTGGTTCAGTCAACCCGATCGGATGCTTTCACGCCTGATGCCGTTACCCTTGTCGAGGCGTTGTCAGGCCAGGCAGCGATCGCCGTGGGTAATGCGCGTCGCTTTGAGGAGCAGCTCCGACGTGGGGAACAGATGCGTCAGCGGGCCGAGCAGATGTCGCTTCTGCTGGAGGTCAGCCGCACGATGCGCTCGGACCGCCCGCTGGAGGACATCCTGCTGGACGTGGCCTATGCGGTGCAGGAAGGCACAGGGTTCGATGTCCTCCTGATCAGCGTGTTGGAGGGCAACTCACTTCGGCGCGTCGCCGGGGCCGGGATTCCCTTGACAGAGCTGGAGAAGCGTAAGAGAGTTCGCCTGCGCTGGGATCGGGTCCGACGCCTCTTCCAGGACCGCTTCCGACTCGGCCAGTGTTACTACATACCGGAGCAGTTCCGTGCTCTCACCGAGGGTCTCGATGTCTTTGTCCCGGACAGGCTTGACGTAGACGAGGATCTCACGCTCTGGCACAACGAGGATGTCTTCTTCGTGCCCCTGCGTGGCAGCGCCGAAGACATCATCGGCATCATGTCGGTGGATCGCCCCAGAGATGGACTCGCGCCAACAGCGATGACGGCGGAAGTCATAGAGGTTTTTGCGTCCCAGGTCGCGCAGATCATCGAGAATCAGCGCCTGGTAGAGAGCCTGCGCAAGCAGGTCACGACGTTGCAGCTCTTCAACGAGCTGAACCGCTCAATTACGACCAAATTGGATCTCCCGTTGGTCCTGAACACCGTTGTGCAGTCCGTCACGAATCTCCTGGGCTACGACTACTCCACGATCTTTCTCCAGGACCGCACTGAGCAAGCCTTTGCGCCGATGGCGTCATCGGGTTACACATTGGAGTACTACCCTGCCGACGCCCCGATGACTGGTGAGGCCGGCTTTATTCGTGAAGTGATTCACACGGGGATGCCGATTGTGGCCGAGGATACCGAGGATGATCCCCGGTTTGCCGCCACGCCTATCCCAATGGGCTCCTCCATTGTGGTGCCGCTGATGGCTGAGGGGCGAACCGTGGGCATCCTCACTGCCGACCGTAAGCAAAAGGGGGAGTTTTCTGCAGCGGATGTCGCGATACTGATGGCATTGGCGGACCAAGTATCGGTGGCAGTGGACAACGCGCGCCTCTTTGAGGAAGTTCGGCGCTTCAATGAGCAATTGGAGCGGCATGTTGCAGAGCGGACCCAGGAGCTTGCTGAGGCCCTGGAGCATCTGCGCTTCCAGCGAGATCGTTCCGAGGTGCTCTACCATATCGCGTCTGAGCTTGTAGCGAGCCTCGATATCGATCGCGTGCTGAGCCAGGCTTTGATGTTGCTGCAGCGGGCCGTTCGTGCTTCGCGAAGCTCCGTTATTCTGCTCAACGACACGGGGCAGTTATTCTATCGCGCGGCGATCGGGCACGCGGAGCCTATCCCTCCGGGTGGCAGGTTGGTGCCAATCGAACGCAGCACCAGCCTTGTCGGGTGGGTGTTGGAAAAACGTATGTCTCTGGTGATCCCTGATGTTCGCCTGGAGACTCGTTTCGGCCTGGTGGAGGTCGGGCCCGCACTTTCGGTGATGGCTGTCCCCATTGTCAGTGGCGCCGGAGCGTCGCTTGGCGTGATCCTATTTGAGTCACCGCTGGTAAACGTCTTTGACGAGGCGCAACTACGTCTGGTCGAAGCTGCTGCTGTCCAGTTGGGAAATGCCCTCAACAACGCCGAACTCTACCGCCTTATTCGCGAGCAGGCAGAGCGTCTCGGCACGATGTTGCGCACACAGCAGATCGATGCAGCCAAGGATCAGGCCATCCTGGAGGATATCGCGGACGGCGTCATGGTCGCGGATGAGCATGGCGATATCGTTCTCTTCAATGCTGCTGCCGAGAAGATACTCTCGATCATGCGTCAGCAGGCGTTGGGACGGGACCAGGCCGAGATCTTGGGGCTATTCAGCGGGGATGTGCACGAATGGCTATCGCCGGTTGCGGACTGGCGCATGTATCCGGAACGCTACACCACCGGTGCGATTCTGACGCGGCGACTCACGGTTGACCGCCGGTACGTGAGCGTCCATCTCTCCCCTGTGGTATCCACCACCAGGGAATTTCTGGGGGTCGTCTCGGTCTTCAGGGATATCACCTCTGAGATTGAGGCCGATCGTGCGAAAACTGACTTCGTTTCCACGGTCTCTCACGAGCTCCGCACGCCTATGACCTCTATTGTCGGCTACGTCGATCTGATGCTCAACGGTGCCGCGGGGAGCTTTTCGGAGCTGCAGTTCGAGTTCCTCAGACGGGTGAAGACCAATGCTGACCGCTTGACGAACCTCGTCAACGATCTGTTGGATATTTCCCGGATTGAGCAAGGGCGGATCGAGCTCTTGAGCCGTCCCGTCTCAATGGAAGATGTCATCACTCAGGTTGCTGCGGACGTTGAGCCCAGAATCGCGGAGAAAGAGCAAGTGTTGTCCATCGTGCTCCCCTCCGAGTTGCCCAAGGTCCACGGGGATCCCGATCGGCTCACACAAATCCTGCTGAACCTGATCGGCAATGCCTACAAGTATACCCCGGTGGGCGGACAAGTTACCGTCCATACCTACGTCCGCGAAGCTGCCCTACACGTGGCAGTGGCAGACACGGGCATCGGCATAGCATCTGAGAACCAGAAACGCATCTTCGAAAGATTCTACCGCGTCGAGGACGACCCCGCGGTCTATGAAGTGTCGGGGACGGGTTTGGGACTCGCGATCACGCTTTCGTTGATCCAGATGCATGGGGGCAGCATTTGGCTTGAAAGCGAGCTCGGCAAGGGCAGCATTTTCACCTTCTCGGTTCCTCTGGCAGCGGGTGAGCCCACCAAGGACGTGGGTGAGTTGCCCCCACCCGTGACCACCGAGCCGGTACCTACGATCCTGGTGGTGGAAGATGATTTGGAGATCTCCAAGCTGCTTCAGGTCACGCTCGAGTCAGAGGGCATGAAAGTGCTGACAGCTGCCTCAGGTGAGGTCGCGCTACAGATAGCGCGCGAGAAGCTTCCTGATTTCATCTCGCTGGATATCCGTCTTCCGGATCTCGACGGTCTCGAGGTCCTGCAACTGCTCAAGCGAGATCCGGAGACCGCAGATATCCCGGTGGCCATCGCCTCGGTGGTCCCGGATCGCGAGCGTGGGCGGGCGTTGGGCGCACTGGACTATCTTAACAAACCGTTGGATGAACGGAAGCTTCTGGAGGTCATTCGGCGTACGTTGCGACCCCATGAGGTCGTGTTGTTGGCCGGCGGAACCGCTGAATCGCTGAACCAACTGCGTTCGGCCCTCCGGATAAGGGGAATCATGGTGAGGACGACGATGCGTGGGGAGCGGGCGCTCGGGCTGGCCCGTGACTTGCGCCCTGCGATGGTGGTGCTTGACCTTGCTTTGGCGGACATCGATGGGTATCCGCTTCTGGATCGTCTGAAGCGGGATCGCAGAACGTCTATGATCCCGGTTGTGGTGACCTATGGACCGGACATTGCAGCCCGGAATGAGGCTGCAGAGCTTCAGGAGAAGCTGAAGGATCGGACTGGCATTCGGTTTGTGCCACAGCCGTTCTCCGTGGACGAGCTGGCGACTTATGTCCATGCTGAAATCAGCGAAAATGACGCTGACAAGGAGCCCTAGTATGGCAAAGATCCTGGTTGCTGAAGATGAGCGTGACATCCGGGCGCTGATTGCCTTCACGCTCCAATTCGCAGGCCACGAAGTGGTCGTGGTCGCAAACGGAGCAGAGGCTGTTGAAAAAGCCCTTGAGATCAATCCCGATCTGATTCTTATGGACGTGCGGATGCCCAGGATGACCGGCTATCAGGCTTGTGAAGCACTGAAAAACCGAGTCGAGACCAAGGATGTGCCCGTGATCTTTCTGTCTGCGAAAGGCCAAGAGAGCGAAATCCAAGAAGGACTCGACGCAGGTGCGGTTGATTACATCCTCAAGCCCTTTGCGCCGGACGACCTCACCAAGCAAGTCGAGCGCGTCCTGGCGGAGATCGGGAGGGGATGAAGCCGCCGATGACAATGACTTCCGCGTGAACGTGCAGACGCTACAACGTCTCAACGTGTGAGCGCATACGATGAGCGCCATTATCCTTGAGAGCAGCCTGGTGCACTATGAGGCCTTGGGCCGGGGTCGGCCTCTGCTCTTTCTGCATGGATGGCTGGGTTCCTGGCGCTACTGGGTGCCCACGATGGTCGAGCTATCGTCATCCTATCGGGCCTACGCGCTCGATTTCTGGGGATTCGGTGACTCGGACAGAGTGGCCGCTCGATATACTATCCCGGGTTACGTCGCCCAAGTTGAACTATTTCTGGATCAGATGGGGATCGGGCGGGTGCCCATCATCGGTCACGGCCTCGGCGGCGTTGTGGCGATTTCCTTCGCTATGGCTCATGCCGACCGTGTCGACCAGGTGATGGCTGTCAGCACCCCTCTCTCGGGTGAGAGCGTCACACGGGCCCTGGCGGGCTACGGCGGTGGCGGCAATCCGGCGAAGGTGATCTTGGGGCGGCGGCTCAGATCTTACGAAGAAGTGGATATGGAAGCAGCAAAGACCGACGGACAAGCTGTGGTGCAGAGTGTGCGCTCGGTGCTCGCGGCGGACCTGGTTAGTCTGCTCCGGGATCAGGATCTTCCGATCCTGATCGTCAGCGGACAGGACGATCCCATCATCTCTCCACCTGATGAAGCGGCTGTGGCGACGTTGGGGCGCAACGTCTATTCATTTGTCTTTGATGGGTCCCAGCACTATCCTATGTTGGACGAGGCGAATAAGTTCAGCCGACTGCTGCGCGACTTCCTGACCCATCGAGACGACTGGGGTCAGATCCAGATCAAGGATGAGTGGAAGCGGCGCATGCGCTAGGCGCTATCCAGGGGTGTATGGGGTCAAATGCCAATGAAAAGGAAGACGGATTCCGATCCGTGGGCGATGGGCTGGACGGTCCGTGTGGTCGTCTTTCTTGCCTTTGCCGCGGCGTTCACGGTGCCCACGGGCCTGGTTCCCATCGTGGCTGTGGCGACGGATGAGAGCGGGGAGCTTACCCAGGTAGAGGGCCCAATTGTTATTCCCCTTAGTACGGTCGCGCCTACGCCCACGACGACACCGGTACCCCAGTTCACGCCTACCCCCACGGTGCCGCACATCGGTATCATTGCTGGTCATACAGGTAGCGACAGCGGCGCGGTCTGCGATGATGGGCTCCAAGAGGTGGACATCAACGCGGATGTCGCGCGACGCGTGAGGGCCTTGTTGGTGGCGCGCGGTTGGGAGGTGGAGCAACTTGAGGAGTTCGACGCACGGCTCCAGGGCTTTCAAGCAGATGCGCTGCTTTCCATCCATTCGGATTCCTGCAACGTCGAGGGGCGCTCCGGCTTCAAGATGGCGCGCGCCGAATCCAGCTATATTCCCGATCCTGAGGATCGGCTTGTGGATTGCGTGAGTCGTTACTACGCAGAGGCGACCGGTCTGGCCTTCGACCCCTACACGATCACGTATGATATGCGGCGTTATCACGCCTACTACGAGATCGATCCCAATACGCCTGCGGCGATTATCGAGATTGGCTTTATGCTGGATGATAGGGAGTTGCTGACCCAGCGCCCGGAGGTTGTGGCCCAGGGCATTGCCAATGGCCTGGTGTGCTTCATCGAGGGGACCTCCCCTTGAGTGTGGGCCACGCCGCGCCGGGCGTGGTTGCCCCGGCAGGCCCAGTGCAGCGAGCAGATCTCGTCGCTTACGCCAGCGTATTCGCGGACGCCGACAAGCCTCTGGTTCGCTTGAGATGCCACGTCAATCCGGCGTCGGATCTCCCGAAATGGGGCGATGCCGGGGCGGATAGCTTTGTCCTCCAATTGCTGAGCCCCACACCGTCCAGGCAGGCGGTAACCCCGACGGCTTTCGTGGATGAGTTCTCAGCTCAAGTTGGGCTATTCCTGGATGCCGGCGTGCGCTTTCTTGAGATACACGATGAGCCGAACCGAGTGGACCGTGGGTTCACGCGCTCGTGGGAGGATGGGGCGGCCTTCTCCGGGTGGTTCGCCGAGGTTGTGCAGTGCCTGCACGGCCGGTTCGGCTATGATGTCAAGCTGGGCTTTCCTGCGCTCGTCGCTGTTGGACGTCCGCATCCCGACGTCGCAACGGTCGGCGATGATATGGTATTCCTTCATCAATGTGCAGATGCACTTGACAGCGCCGATTGGGTCGCCCTGCATATTTACTGGCGCACACTCGACGAAATGCGCGGGCACGAAGGTGTCATGCGCTTTCCACGCATGTACCTCGACGGCTTCCCCGAGCGAGACTACATCGTGACTGAGTTTGCCAACCTGGACCCCGGCGTCTCCTCTGACCAGCGTGGCAGCCAGTATGCGGAGTTCCTGACGCTGACGGCCCAGTATGATCGTGTGCTTGGGGCGTGCGGTTTCCCGTTTCGCTCGCGGGACCCCCGGCTCGATCCTATCGCGTGGATGGACGCAGATGGGACGCCCCGGGATATCGTTTCGCACATTTCGGGTCGGCCCCGGCTGCCTGATCCGCAGCAGATGCCGTTGTTCTGGCCCACACCATCACGCTACTACAAGCGTGTGTATGGTCAGGATCAGGAGACCTACTACGAAACGTATGGGATCGTCGGGGGACACAACGGGGTCGACCTCGGCCTGGCTGCGGTGGCGATGGGGCCAAGCCCAATCTGCGCATCGCTCGCCGGCACCGTGACGCAGGTGGCGCTGGACCGAGATGGCTATGGCTATCACGTTCGGGTTCGCAGCTATGGTCCCGAAGGGGAAGCGATCACACTTCTATACGCCCATCTCTCGACGATCGAGGTGTCCATTGGCATGTTGGTCTCGAGAGGAGACCTCCTTGGCCTGATCGATCCGGCGGGAGACCCTGCAGGAGCGCATCTGCACCTGGGAATGCGTGTGGAGGGGCTCCACGTGCCCGCACTGCAAGACTGGGTCAATCCGCGTCCTTATCTCGAAGCCCAGGCGCCGTCTGCAGGACCTCCACCTCTGGTCTCGAGCTGATATCGGGCTCTGCGGCCCATGCCTTGGCAACGGAGTTGGCGCAAAATGTCGATGGTGCGGTGTATTTCTGCCACGACGTTTGCTTTTCGAGTCTCTCTGCAGTAAAATGAAGATATTAGCCTTCCTCCGCGGCACCAAGGATTGCTCTTGAAAGGAGTCGTACGCAATGTCCTACCAGAAGTTGATCATTGTCGGTAACCTGGGGCGTGACCCCGAGATGCGATACACCCCTGATGGAACGCCCGTTACATCCTTCAGCATAGCAACCAACAGGCGCTGGACGAACTCAGACGGCTCTCAGGGTGAGGAGACGGTTTGGTTCCGCGTCTCCGTCTGGCGCCGGCAGGCCGAGATAGCTGCTCAGTATCTGAGCAAGGGAAGGCAGGTTATGGTCGAGGGGCGGCTAACGCCCGACAAGGCCACTGGTGGCCCGCGCATCTGGACTCGACAGGACGGGACTCCGGGGGCCAGCTACGAAGTGACAGCCGACCGCATCGTCTTCCTGGGTGGGCGCGGCGATACCGCACCCGGTGGCGGCGGCGAGGAAGCCGAGGGCCCGGATTACGTCGTCGAGGACGAGATCCCGTTCTGAGCCTCTGCGCAATACTAGTCTATCGACAACAGAGGGGACCTCTCCCCTCTGTTGTTTTCTCTGAGTGAGGAGGCAGGATGGCACAGCCGAAACCCAGATCGCTGAACATCGAACTACCGGCAGACCTAGAGCCGACTTACGCAAACTTTGCGGTGATCTCCCATACGCCGTCGGAGCTGATCGTCGATTTCGCCCAGATGCTCCCCAATCAGCCCTCGGTCCGCGTTCGCTCTCGGGTGATTATGACACCTCTCAACGCCAAGCTGATGCTGCGGGCGCTTCAGGAGAACCTGGGCAAATACGAGGCTACATACGGTGAGATCGCCACGCCCGGTCAGAGTGACGACCTTATTCGTTCTTTCTTCGGCGGAAAGACACCATCGGAAGGAGAGTGACGGACCATGAACGAAGCACTTCACACCTGGCTGGATTCGCTGACCTCGCTGGCGGAGGACGATCTTGCCACGCAGAACAGGATCAGGGACGAGGCCCTGCAGCAGAGCCGTGCGTTGATTCGACTTTGTTCCAACGCCATACGCGCAGGCCACAGGGATCAGTGGGATGAGGCCGAGTCACTGTTGGCCGAGGCCGAGCGCGTGGGGCGGGAGATGCAGACGTTGCTGGCTCCTTACCCGGAGCTCGATTATGCAGGATATACACAAGACGCACTGAAGGAGCTCGTCGAGGCGCGCGTGACGTTGGCCCTGATCTCGAATCGGGCCTTGCCGTCCGTGGACGCTGCCGGCATCCCGCTCAATACGTACCTCAACGGCGTCTGTGAGGCCGCGAGCGAACTACGGCGACGCTGTCTCGATATGTTGCGCCACGAGCATCTCGAAGAGGCAGAGCGGCTGCTGGCGGCAATGGATGCCGTATACGAGGTTCTGATGTCCTTCAGTTACCCGGATGCGATCACGCGTGGACTGCGGCGAAGGGTGGATCAGCTTCGGGGAGTGCTGGAGCGGACGCGAGGGGACGTCACGAACAATCTGCAGATGGTGCGCTTGCTCACCGCGCTCAAAGCGGTCGAGCAAAAGGACGCCTGATCACAGCCATTGAGGCGGCTGCGCACCGCTGGCAAGTCATGTTGTACCGGAGTGGTAGGGTGTATGGCTTGACAAGGCCCATGGTTCGGGTAGGATGCCCGTGGTTGGGTCATAAGCTTATGCCCGGCGGGCTCATGGGTATGGGCTTTTTTTCTTGCCTATCTATGCTCTGAGGAGGGGGACATGTCTATCGCATTTGGGACCGATGGATGGCGTGCGGTGATCAGTGACACCTTCACTTTCGAGAATGTGCGTATTGTGTCGCAGGCGATTGCCGATTTTGTTCTGGAGTACGCCGAGGGTGAGCGGCCGGAGGTTGTGATCGGCTTCGATACCCGGTTTCTTTCAGATAGGTATGCTCGGGAGGTCGCGCGGGTCATGGCCGGAAATGGCGTGGTTGCCCTTCTGACCAGGGCTGATGCATCGACGCCGGCCGTCTCCTACGCGGTATTTGACAAGAAAGCTGTGGCCGGGGTGATGATCACCGCCAGTCACAATCCGCCCCGCTACAACGGGTTGAAACTCAAAGCTCCCTTCGGGGGTTCGGCACTTCCTGAACAGGCGCGTTACGTTGAGGCTTTGCTGGAGCGGAACCAACGCGAAGCACGCGGTCCCAACCTGATGGAGTATGAGCAGGCTGTGGAGCTGGATCTGATCCGTCGCTTTGATCCTGCGTGGGCCTACTATCAGCACATTTCGTCACTGGTGGATCTCGACATGATCTCCAATAGCGAACTGCGCGTTGTGTCCGATGCAATGTACGGCTCGGGTCGTGGGGCTTTCCGAGATCTGCTCAGCCGGACCAGGTGTAACCTACACGAGATTCGGGGAGAGATGAACCCCGGTTTTGGTGGTATACATCCCGAACCGATGGCCCATTTCCTCCAAGCTTTGGCCGCAGCGATCCAGACCTACCACGCTGACGTTGGCCTGGCAACCGATGGGGATGCAGATCGCATCGGCGCGATGGATGCGATGGGCAACTACATTGACCCTCACCATATCTTTGCATTGGTCCTGAAGTACCTCGTGGAACAGCGAGGGTGGGCGGGAGCGGTGGTCAGATCAGTTTCCACGACGAGAATGGTGGACCGGTTGGCCAAACGATACTCTCTGCCCCTTTATGAGACGCCCGTCGGTTTCAACTATATTGCCGACTACATGTTGACCGAAGACGTCCTGATGGGCGGCGAAGAATCCGGAGGGCTTTCAATCAAGGGCCACATTCCCGAAGGCGACGGCATCCTGATGGGTATGCTCGTGCTCGAGGTGATGGCTTATGAAAAAGCGCCGCTTCATGAGATCGTCGCGGGGATACAGCGTGAGGTGGGGCCCACCTTTTATGCTCGCCGAGACATCCCCCTGAAACGCGCTGTGGCAAAGCCGGAGATGGTGGCGCGGCTCAAGGATGGTGCCCCGTCCAGCCTGGCCGGCGAGGCGATCGTCGAGATCGGTACCCTAGACGGCGTCAAGTATGTGCTTGCCGATGACGCTTGGTTGCTCATCCGTCCTTCCGGGACGGAGCCGGTGCTGCGGGTCTATGCGGAAGGGAGATCACCCGAGGAAGTGCAGGCTCTGCTCGCCTACGGTGAGCAGGTTGCCGCATAGAAGCGTCGCGACGTTGGAGAATCCCTAGTCATAGGGTAGGTCAATAGAGGGATCAGCCTATCGGGCTTGTGGTGCCCGGTTGCCCCTGCCCTGATTGCATTACCCTCGGTGTAACTAAATGAAACCTGGAGACGACAAAGAATGTCAGTGAAGACCGCGGAAACGACAGACCTCATTTCCCCTTACGGGGGGAAGCTAGTCGATCTGGAGGTATCGCAGAGCGAGCGCGAGGCACCTATGGCCGAGGCCAACGAGTACCCGACTTTCCAGATCTCAGATCGCAATCTGTGCGATCTGGAGCTATTGGCGGTGGGCGGCTTTTCGCCTCTCGATCGGTTTATGGGTCAGGCCGACTACCAGCGCGTGCTTACCGAGATGCGCCTGGCAGATGGCACGCTTTTCCCCATTCCGATCACGCTCACCATCAACAAAGAGGATCTGCCGACGCGTGGAGAGTGGATCACCCTCTGTGATTCGCGCAACTACGTCATTGCGATGATGCGCCTGGAAGAGGTCTTCCGCTGGGATCCGACGCGCGAGGCGCGGCTGGTGCTGGGCACAACCGATCACCGCCACCCGTTGGTCTCGGAGATGGTACGCTGGGGTGACCTGTGCATCTCCGGCG
This sequence comes from uncultured Chloroflexia bacterium, assembly GCA_963775195.1. Lineage (GTDB taxonomy): Bacteria > Chloroflexota > Anaerolineae > B4-G1 > SLSP01 > PWVB01. The sequence continues at coordinate 875,099 of CAVZIC010000002.1, read as the reverse complement.
AGTTACGTGTGATCAACCTACCGAAGTATTACGACTTCGTGGACCTACGTCTCACGCCGACGCAGGTGCGTGAGGCGCTGGCGCGACTGGGGAACTACCGGGTGGTGGCTTTCCAGACACGCAACCCGATGCACCGGGTGCACGAGGCGCTGACCAAGCGCGCCGCTGAGCGTGTCGGCGGGAGCCTTCTGATCCACCCGGTGGTGGGGTTGACCAAGCCCGGAGACGTAGATCACTACACCCGCGTGCGCGTCTACAAGATGCTGGTCGACCGCTACTACGGGGACTACCCTACGGTGTTGAGCCTGCTGCCGCTGGCGATGCGCATGGCCGGGCCGCGGGAGGCGTTGTGGCATGCACTGATCCGCCGGAACTATGGGGCGACGCATTTCGTGGTGGGCCGCGATCACGCAGGGCCGGGCAAGGACAGTAACGGCACGCCTTTCTATGGGCCATATGAAGCGCAGCAGATGATGACCCAGTATGCCGAAGAATTGGGTGTGGAGGCGGTCACTTTCCGCGAATTGGTCTATCTTGAGGACATTGACGACTACGTAGCCGCGGAGGAGGCGCCCGGGAATGGGAAGGCGCTCTTCATCTCAGGGACCCAGGTGCGTGAGGAATACCTGGCCAAGGGCCGGGAGCTGCCGAGTTGGTTCACGCGCCCTGAGACCGCTGAGATTCTGAGGGAGTCCTACCCGCCGCGTTACAAGCAGGGGTTGTGCGTGTGGTTCACGGGCCTGAGCGGGTCGGGGAAGTCGACAATTGCCAACGCGCTGCTGCCGATGCTGTTGGAGCGAGGGCGGCAGGCGACGATGCTGGACGGCGACGTGGTACGCACGCATCTCTCGAAAGGGCTGGGGTTCAGCCAGGAGGATCGTGACACCAACATCCTGCGGATCGGGTTTGTGGCGGGGGAGATCACACGCCACAACGGGACCGTGATCTGTGCGGCGATCAGCCCCTACCGCAAGACGCGCAACGAGGCGCGCAAGATGGTCGGGGAGGACCGGTTCGTGGAGATCTACGTCGACACGCCGTTGGAGATCTGCGAAGCGCGGGACGTCAAGGGCCTCTACGCCCGGGCGCGGCGGGGGGAGATCAAGGGCTTCACCGGGATCGACGATCCCTACGAGGATCCACTCAACCCGGAGTTGGTGCTGCACACGGTGGGCCGCACGCCGGAGGAGAACGCGCGCGCGATCGTGGCCTATCTCCAGGAGCGCGGGTTCCTGAACGGCGCGTAGCTCGCTTTCAGGCAGAGAGCGCCAATGGGATTCCTGAAGAAGCTGTTCGGTATGCGGCAGACCCCCGTGATCATCGTATCGGGATTGCCACGGTCAGGCACGTCGATGATGATGCGTATGCTTGAGCAGGGCGGTGTCCCGGTGCTGCAAGACGGGGTCCGCACACCCAATTCGGACAATCCCAAGGGCTACTATGAGTTCGAGCGCGTCAAGAAGCTGCCGGATGGGGATACGGCCTGGTTGGCCGAGGCTCAAGGAAGGGCAGTCAAGGTGATCGCTGCTTTGTTGCAGCATTTGCCCGATAGCTACACATACAGAGTTCTCTTCATGCGCCGCCAAATGGGTGAGACTCTGGCGTCACAACGGCGTATGCTGATACGACGTGGAGAAAATGCTCAAGCCGTCGATGACGGGGAAATGGCGCGGCTCTTCGAGCGGCACCTCACCCAAGTCTACGCGTGGATGAGTCAGCAGCCCAATCTCATCTATCTTGACGTGGACTATAATGTTATGTTGAGTGACCCCTATCCTATGTTGGAATCGATACAGTCGTTTCTGAATCTTCCCCTGAACGTGGCGGCGATGGCCTCTGTCGTTGATCCGGATCTCTATCGACAGCGAGTTCAGTTGCCGGTGGAGCGCAACAACACTTGAAAAAGGAGTAGCGCGATGAAGAAAGCTGTGGTGTGTGGTGCCGGCGGTTTCATTGGTGGGCATCTGGTGGCCAAGCTCAAACGCGAGGGCTACTGGGTGCGGGGCGTAGATATCAAGGAGCATGAGTATCGGACGCTTGCAGCCGATGAGTTCAAGCTCTTGGATCTGCGTCAGCCTGAAGCTTGCTGGGAAGCCCTGTCTGTCGATGGCGGCACGTTTGACGAGGTCTATCAGCTGGCCGCAGATATGGGGGGAATGGGCTTCATCCACACCGCTGAGTGCGACATCATGCACAACAGTGTCTTGATCAACGTCCACATGACTACCACCGCTGCCAGGCTTGGTGTGCCGCGTTACTTCTTCTCGTCCTCAGCCTGCGTCTATCCCGATATGAAGCCGGGCGATCCGGAGATGACAGAGGATCAGGTCATCCCCGCCAATCCTGACAATGAGTATGGATGGGAGAAGCTCTATGCCGAGCGTATGGCCCAGGCCTACGCGCGCCACTATCCGATGCAAGTGCGGATCGCACGTTTCCAGAACTGCTATGGTCCGTACGGCACCTGGCATGGCGGACGAGAGAAAGCGCCGGCGGCAATCAGCCGCAAGGTAGCGATGGCCGAAGAGGGCGGCACGATCGACGTCTGGGGAGACGGCAAGGCGATCCGCGGATTCACCTACATAGATGACCTGGTTGACGGCATCTATCTCCTGATGCAGTCGGATCTCCAAGTGCCCGCCAACATTGGGACCGAGGAATACGTCACCGTCAACGAGTTGGTCCAAACGGTGCTCGACGTATCGGGGAAGGATCTCGAGATTCGGCACGTTGAAGGCCCCGTAGGTGTGCAGGCCCGCAACTTCAGCAAGGCCCGGATGCACGCGCTGGGCTGGGAGGCCAAGGTACACTTGCGTGAAGGTATGGCTGTAACGTACGCCTGGGTCGCGGACCAGGCCAAGCGATTCTCTGCATAAGGGATCTCGACATATCTATGGTGTCACAGATAGAGCAGGTCAGGAGCCATCTGCAGGCCCGAACAGGCTGCCGCGCTGAGGACATCAAGGTCGTCCGCTCTCCGCTGCGGGTGTCACCACTGGGCGCCCACGTCGACCACCAGGATGGATTGGTCACCGGAATGGCCTTGGATCGAGCGATCTTTCTCGCGTTCGTGCCGCGGGAGGATGGGGAGATTCGGGTCGAGAGTGTGAATTTCGAGGGTTTTGTGGCCTTCAATCTTGCCGACATCCCCCCTCGCGCGCCGCGCGATTGGGGAAACTACGCGCGGGGAGCTGCCCTAGCCCTGAAGCAGGCTCACGACATCTGTGTCGGCATCGATGCAGTGGTGGCGGGCACGATGCCGATTGGTGGGCTCAGTTCTTCGGCTGCCGTCGGCGTGGCTTATCTGCTGGCGTTGGAGGCAGTGAATGATCTGGCGTTGAGTGCCCAGGAGAACATCGACCTCGACCGTTACATCGAGAACGTCTACCTGGGTCTCAGAAACGGTGTGCTGGATCAGTCGATGATCCTGTTGAGTGATCGAGATTGCCTTACCTATTTGGATTGCAGCTCAATGGAGGTCCAGAAGGTGCCTACTTCGGCGTCGCCGGAGGAGTTCGAGATCCTCGTCGTATATTCAGGGATTCGAAAAGCACTCGTCGGCACAGACTACAACAATCGGGTCACCGAATGCCAATCGGCGGCCCGATTACTTCTGTCATGGTCCGGCGGGCCCGAACTCAACGGCACCGCTCGGCTACGGTTGGTGCCGCCGGAAGTCTATGCGGAGTTGGGCGACCGTCTGCCACCGCCTCTTGATCGGCGTGCCCGTCATTTCTTCACCGAGGTGCAGCGGGTACGCGAAGGGGTCGAGGCGTGGCGTGACGGTGACATTGAGCTGCTGGGCGATCTCGTGCGTGCTTCGGGGGCGAGTTCGGTCCACAATTACGAATCGGGCAGCCCACATCTGACCACATTGTACGAGCTGCTATGTGAGTGTCCGGGCGTCTACGGTGCACGGTTTAGCGGAGGAGGCTTCCGCGGCTCGTGCATCGCCCTCAGTCATCCCGCCTATCGTGAGGAGATCGCCGCTTTCTTGAGGGATCGCTATCCGGCTATCCATCCGGATATCGCCGATTGCTACAGCGTCCACTTCTGTCAGACGAGTGAAGCAGCGCGTGTGATAGAGTAACATGGTCGCCCATTCCCGGTTGGGTGTGCCCCAAGTTCCTCGAAAGCTCGGTCCCTATGCGTGATCGGGTCGCACAATGGTTTGGTTCGTTGGGCGCCTTGTTCATTCTGGCGCTGATCCTGCTGGGCGTCGGGATATCGCTGCTGGTCACGGATGCCGCCCCGGTCGTTTTGAGTTGGGAGACGGCGAGTGAGGTGGGCACGGCGGGCTTCAACGTCTATCGTAGCCCGGCCTGGGAGACGGTGTCCGGCAAGGGCGTCCAGGTCAATGCTGCCCTGATACCCTCGAAAGGGGAAGAAACAGTAGGGGCCTCTTACCGGCTTGAGGACAAGGACGCGGGGCTGATCCCGGGACGCCGCTACCGCTACCAGATCGAGGAAGTAGAGTGGGATGGCAGCGCGATGCTCTATCCCGAGACGGTCACCGTCAGGGCTGGGCTTTCCGGCCGGTGGACAAGGGCAGAGGGTGTCGGCCTGATTCTGCTTGGCGTAGTATTGGTGTTGAGCCGGCTGCGACGCTCGAGCCCCTCCGGGATCGGCGAATGACGCTGGTTCTGAAGCTGGACCCTGAGCGACCCGATCCTGATGTTGTGGCTCAAGCCGCCGCCGTCATCCGGTCCGGCGGCCTTGTAGCCTTCCCTACCGAGACGGTCTACGGGCTGGGCGCCAATGCCCTCGACGCGACGGCTGTCTCGGGGATCTTCCGGGCCAAAGACCGGCCTGCGTATGACCCCTTGATCGTGCATTTGGCCGATGTGGGTGCCCTTCAGCTTGTAGCCTCGCGTATCCCCGACGTGGCATACAACCTGGCGTCCAGGTTCTGGCCCGGCCCCCTGACGATGGTGCTGCCACGCAGTGCCCGTATCCCCGATCTGGTTACGGCCGGCGGCGAGACCGTCGCTGTGCGGGTCCCTGCGCATCCGGTCGCCCTTGCCCTGATCACCTCCTCCGGCGTTCCGATTGCCGCGCCCAGTGCGAATAGATTCGGGCGCGTCAGCCCTACGCGAGCAGAGCATGTCCTGGCCGATCTGGATGGGCGTATTGACATTCTCCTGGATGCGGGCAGCACGGCCGTGGGCGTCGAATCGACGGTGCTGTCGTTGATGGACGTCGTACCAACGATCCTGCGCCCGGGGGGGGTGAGCCGCGAAGCGCTAGCCGAGGTGCTGGGAGAGGTCGATGTCGCGCAACCGGCCCACGCAGTCGAGTCCTCTGTGGCCGATGACGGGATCTTGCTCTCGCCCGGAACTTCTGCCAAGCACTATGCGCCTCGGGCCCAAGTTGTGCTCTACCAGGGAGGGCGCGAGGCCGTGCTAAAGGCGATGCGGCAAGATGTGGTCGAGCATTTGGCCTCAGGTGAGGCTGTGGGACTCCTGTTGGCGACCGAGGACAAGGACATCTTTGCGGGCTTGCCCGTGATCGTCCACGACCTCGGCTCGTTGCGCTCCCCGGAGACAATAGCTCAGCACCTCTACGCCGCTTTGCGCGAGGTGGATCGGGCTAATGTCACCACGATCCTGGTACGGGACTTCGGCACTGCCGGATTGGGGTTGGCGATCAGGGATCGTCTGACCCGCGCAGCATCAGGCCGGGTGATTGTGGTGCCGGACAACCGGGGGACTCGATGAATCGGTTACTACGAACCTATCGTCCGCAAGTGTAGGTTCGTAGTAATGACTTCAGTCGTTCTGGATCAGCTTCGCAGAAAGTCGCGCAGACGGCGGGCATGCGCGGGGTGTCTCAGGCGGCTGAGTGCCTGAGCCTCGATCTGGCGTACCCGCTCGCGCGTCACCCCAAGTTTCTTCCCCACTTGCTCCAACGTGTAGGTCTGCCCGTCCAATAGACCGTAGCGCATTTGGAGGATCTTGACCTCACGCGGGGGGAGATCCACCAGGATCTCCATGAGCTGGTCTCGGAGCATCAATGAACTCACGCGATCGGGAGGGGAGGGGCTATCCGTGTCCTCCACGAAATCGCCCAGGGTGCTCTCACCCTCATCGTCCGTCGGCATCTCCAACGATAGGGGGCGCCGAGCAACGTCAAGCATCTGCTCGACCTTGCGAACCGGAATCTCCATCTCGGCTGCCAATTCCTCAGGGGTTGGACTGCGCCCCAATCTCTGGGTCAACTGATGGGAGATGCGGAGCATCTTGTTGATCTGATCGCCCATATGAACCGGGACGCGAATCGTACGGCTTTGGTCCGCGATGGCGCGCGTCACCGCCTGGCGAATCCACCACGTGGCATAGGTTGAGAACTTGTGGCCACGCTTGTAGTCGAATTTGTTCGAGGCGCGTATCAGCCCGATGTTGCCTTCCTGGATCAAATCTAGAAACGGGACCCCACGGCCGATGTATTTCTTGGCAACGCTGATCACAAGCCGTGAATTGGCGCGAATCAGATGCTCCCGCGCGCGTATCCCATCTTCGAGTTGCCGCTCAAGCTCCATCTGCTTGTCCTCATTATTGTAGCGACCGACGCCCAACCTGGCCTGGGCCTTCTTGCCCGACTCCATCCGCATGGCCAGCGAAACTTCTTCTTCGGCGGTTAGAAGAGGGACTTTTCCGATCTCCTTGAGATACAGACCGATCGTGTCGTCAACCTCAATGGCCCGGTAGATATCCTCGGCTGCTCTCTCGTCCTCCTCTTCGCTGAGGTCCTCTATCGCTTTAGCCAGTCCACTAGGGACCTCTTCTCCGGGCCCTCCCACGATAATACCCGACTCCATCAACGCGGAGATCGTCTCATCCAGACGTGTGATGTTATCCTCTGCCTCCGGAAACACTTTCTGGATGTCTTCATAGGTGACATAGCCACGTTCATACCCGAGGGCGAGGAGATATTCCTCACCTGACAGATATTCAGTGAGAGGCGTGACGTCCTCTTCTTGTTCCTCTTCGAATCGTTCTTCTAAGACCAAGACGACGGTTCCTTTGGCTGCTCAAAATTAGGTCGTGACCATCTTGCCGGACAAATGATGCCCATAGATGAGACGCATCCATTGCGCCGGAATGCATCCGGCAGAATGTGCCCGGCACGCTAGCCGGCCTGCATGCTAGCAGGTTAGCGGTAATAGGGTAGTAAACTTCAGAGACTTGTCAAACGTTCTCTGACCCGAAAAAAAAGCACGGGTGGCGGTTGCCACCTGTGCTGACCGCAATCTAATATAGCATAATCCCCGTTCGTGTGTCAAGGGGCAACAGGCGTATTTTGCGCCCAATCCGGTCCCCTCCGGGAGAGATCAAAAGGGTCCTCTGCCGTTACGGCAGGGGACCCTTTCCATTAACCGATCCGACCGATCCGGTCCGGCTTGCCGTCTGCTAGTCGCTTCCCAGGTCGACGGGCAGCTCGAAGTTCACACGAAGGCCCTGTCCCGGAGCCCCGAAGAAATGAATCGATCCATCGAGCATTTCGATCCGTTCACGCAGTGTGGGAAGCGTAAGTTTGATCGCGTCGGACGATGCGAGGGCCTCGTCGATCTCGAATCCTACACCGTTGTCCTCCAGGGTCACCCGGGCTTCCGCGTCCTCGATGTTGAGGTGGATGCCGATACTCGTGGCTTGGTCTTGCTCCCGAGCGATATGAATCAGCGCCTGGATGACCCGGAAAATGGTCACTTCCTTGTGAGGTGCGAATCGGCGCTCTTTGCCGGTGACCTTCAGGGTGAGACCGGTGAACCCACTGTCGGTGATCCCCTCGACATAGCGCCGCATTGTTGGGACCAGCCCGAGGTCGTCCAGCATCATAGGCCGCAGGTCGAAAATGAAGACCTTCACTGTTTTGAAAGCATTGATGACGCTCTTCTTCAGCTCTGCAAGCTCGGTTCGCGCGCGTTCCGGATCACGATCGAAGAGACGCTCGCATATCTCGGCCTGCAGCACCAGGTTGGTCAACGATTGCGCCGGCCCGTCGTGCATTTGGCGTGAGAGCCGGAGGCGCTCTTGCTCTTGTGCTTCGATGATGCTAACTACCATAGCCTGGGGGGTCTCCCCCTGGGGGGCGACGGTCTGGTCGCTGTAGCCAAAATCATCGGGAGGGGCAAACGAGAGAACACGATTGTAGAGTTCGCTGATTCGGGTCAGGTGTTTCTGATCGCTCTGCAGCTTCTCGAGCTGGCCTCGCATCGTGAAGAGACGCTGCTGGTTCTCGACTAACGTCTCGTAGGTCTTGCGGATGTCCTCGCGGGGCACCGTGTCAAATGTGGACTCGATCTGGCGCACGCGGGCCACAGCGCGGGTGTTCGCCTGCATATAGCGTTCCACCTCGCTGGATGTCTGCTGGATGAGCATGTCGATCTCTTTGAGTTCGCCTTGGATCTGTTCAGAACCACGGCGGCAGAAATCCGTAAACTGTTCCCAATTACTATCGGCCATTGATCCCCCTATGTGCGACTGACTTCTTGCGTCGAGACCTACGCATCCGGCAGGCGAGCCCAGCCGTGGCGCAACGCGTAGATCGCGGCCTGTGTTCGATCGGAGCGGTTCAGTTTTGCCAGAATGGAAGTCACGTGGTTCTTTACGGTCTGCTGGCTGATCCCCAGGTGGACTGCGATCTCCTTATTGCTGAGTCCGTCAATAATCTGCTCGAGGATCTCCATCTCGCGGCCCGTGAGTGGAGAGAGGGTGGTGTCTTCCGGGCTGATGCCATAGCGATGGTACAACTCCAGCAGCCACTGCTCGGCTTCATCCGAGCTCATCTGTTTGTTGGATATGACGTAGTATCCCTGGGCGACCAGCCGCACCGTTTCTATGAGTTGCGGAGGAGCGACATCCTTGGGAAAGTAGGCGGCCGCCCCGATTCGAATTGCGCGGTATATCTGTTCCTCATCATCGTAGGCTGTCAGGATGATGACGTTGACATCGGAGAACTCATTCTTTATCAGTTGCGTGACCTGGAGTCCGTTAAGGCTGGGGAGATTGACGTCCATCAGAACGACGTCCGGATGGGTGGCGGCGACCATCTCCAGAACCTCTTCTCCGTCGCCGCTCTCTGCGACGACGGTGATGTCCGGTTCAGCATTCAGTACATCACGGACGCCCTGGCGAAAGAAAAAGTGGTCATCGACGATGGCAACTTTGATCATCGTTGTTCCCGCTTATCGAGATCTATCGAATGCAAATAACTCCGGCTCTCGATCATACAGAACGAGTTCTGCCAGTTCGTCGGCAGCGATGAGCGCGAGGCTCAGGCCAAATGGCCCCAATCCGCCGATAGCGTACAGATCCTTGTCCGCAGGAAGCCGTCCCACAATTGGCAGCCGATCGTCGCTTCGTGCCACCCATGTGGTGTAACGCTCGTGAACGATCGCCTCCGGACAGAGCTGTTTGGCGACGGAAGTCAATCGCCAGAATACGTCAGTCTCTTCGGCGTCCCAACCGGTGAGATAGGCGCGGTCCCCATCGGGAAGGAAGAACACCCGTCCGCTGTCGAGAACCAGTGGCAGCGCCAACGTCTTGGTATTCTCAAAGACGATGGTGTGGACACACGTCGGACGCAACCTATCGGACAGCCCCGGGTCAAGCCTCGTTGCATGGATGCCGTTGGCAAAGATGACCTTGTCGGCCCACAGATAGCGATGATGTGCGAAAATCGCGAGGCCATCATCGGTCCGCCGCTTTGCCTTCTGGACTTCGGCGTCAAGTTCCAGGATGATGTTCTCGTGATCCAGTAGCTTGCCGATGAGCGGATAGGGAGCAAAGAGGAGGTCATCAGACGTTCGAATGGCGACCTGGCTCCCATAGCGGCTGTCGTCTTCCAACCCTACTGCGTATCCATATCGCTCAAGCTGCGCTGCGGAATCCCGAAAAGCGGCCGACTGTTCAGCATCTGCTGCCAGTCGCAGACTGCCGATTCTCTCCGCAGGCACGCCGACCCTATCAAGCAGGATCTCCAGCCGGACCAAGTTTTCTGATGTGAGCTCCCAGATCGTATGCGCCAGTTCCTCGCCTTGACGATCAACCAGTTGCGTGAAAGGTTCGGGTGTTCCCAGGAGGGCTAACCCCGGCTGGCGTCTGACCGTGCCACCCAGGGATGTCGCGGCCTCCAACACAACCACATGCAGGCCTTCCTCGGCCAACGTAGAAGCGATCAGCGCGCCGGTCAGTCCTGCACCTACCACAATGACATCGTAGGAATCCGATTTGGACATAGTGGTTCCTTTCAGCTTATCGTGGAGGCGTGACGGTCAATTTGGCCATGTCAAAAAACGCCGCGTTGTTGATGTGAGGATAGGCAGGCTCGGCGAAGAAACAGACCGTGACCCGGCCAACGGTGGTTGGCTGAGGTGTCTCTTCATCTCCCTCGCCAGTGGCTTCGACAACGGGTGGTGCAACGATTGCCGGCGATGTAAGTGTGACGGTCCCGCTGTCCTGGTTGATCCGCATCTCCTGTCCCCATCGGGCGCTGTTGCAGTTGGATGCGCCTGTGGGATCGATACCGGCCTTTACGATGAGGCTGTCGAGCGACGAAAAAGCCCCTGCCCTGATCTGAAAAGTTACTCTACTACCGGCGGTGACGGTCACCGTTTGATGCACCCACGTTCGGAACTTCAGCCATCGGATGGTCTCTATCTTCAACGTCGTCCCATCGATTTGGCGCTGTGGGTCATCGGCTGCGGAAAACATGGGTTCAGCATAGGAGGTCTCTGAGTCGTACCCGTCGCCGCCCTTGTAGTTCACGTAAGCATCCCATGTCCATCCTGGGATGCGGTTGGGCAACAGAAAGTCGAAGTCCGCACCATTCAGGGAAACCGGGATAGGCGGCTGAGGCGTGGATGTGGGGGACGGGGTGATCGTCGGAAGCGGTGTCGTCGTAGGGGTCGGCGTGTTGGTCAGTCTGGCCGGCAGCGTCGGGCGAGGTGTCGTGGTCGGCGCGGGAGTCCAGGTCGCCACAAGAGTGTGCGTGGCGGTCGCGGCGGGTGGCACGGGAGGGGTCTGCGCAGGAATGCGCATCGAGCTAATCACGATCCAGGCCATTCCCCCGATCACGACGACGTCGAGGGCTGCGAGCACCAGTAGGACGATCTTCTGTGTTCGATCTAGAGAACTCATCATTGCCTTCTGATTGAGCCCACATGATTCGGGGAATCCGAAATTCTCTCCAGGTGGGCACCTATGTCAATGATACTCGAAGGTCCCAAGTGATGCAAGCGCATTCAAACTGATATTGTACCTTTTGCGACCCAGCTCCGAGCGGACCCTATGCTGTCATCCACTCCCGTGATAACTAGAACGCGTGCTGTAGCGTCTGGTCGCTTCGCTGCAGGGCGTAGAGCTGCCCACATCCTGCCTCTATCCCTGCGCCTCGGCGTTGGCGCATCGTATGCGGAATCCCATATTGGTCCAGAACCGCAGCGAAGGCCTCGACGGCCTCCGGAGAGGCAGGACGGTATCGGGAGCCCAAGGTCGGATTGAGCCGGATGAGATTCACATGCGATGGCAGGTCCTGTAGCCTGGTGGCAAGCGCCTCTGCCTGGGCCGGTGAGTCGTTCACACCGTCGATCATGATCCAGGCAAAGAAGATCCGGCGCCGCGTTGCCTCAGCATAGGCGTGCGCAGCTTCAAACAACGCCTCCAATGGATAGGCCTTGTTGATCGGCATCAGGGAATCGCGCAGATCGTTCGTCGCGGCGTGCAAAGAGACGGCCAGTTTTATGGGCATCTTGGGATGGAGCTCCGCCAGATGCGCAATCCCGGGTACGATGCCGACGGTACTTAGCGTGATGTGACCGGGGGCAAATCCGGGTCCCCGCGGGTCGATCAGGGAACGAATTGCGCTAACGGTCTGATCTTCGTTGAGGAGCGGCTCGCCCATCCCCATAAAAACTACGTTGGATACCTGTTTGCGGAAGGGTTGGAGTGATCGCTGGAAATGCAGGACCTGTGCCAGGATCTCACCGGACGAGAGTTGCCGCACAAAGCCCATGTCCCCGGTCGCGCAGAAATCGCAACCGCAGGCACAGCCGACCTGGGTGGAAACGCAGACGGTGTAGCGTTCGCGATACTTGAGGACGACCGACTCGATACGGGCGCCATCCGCCAGTTGGAGGAGATCTTTCTGCGTGCTGCCGTCGGAACTGACCTCGCTTGCCAGGCGTGCCGGCGGGTCGATGGACAGTGTCTCGGCCAGCCGATCCCGCAGGGGTGAAGGGATCGACGTCATTTGCACGACGTCGATGACGTACTCCTCGTAGAGATACCGCCAGATATCACGCGCGTAGGCACGAGCTTGCTCGTAGGGCTCGCCCCACGACCTGAGTTGTGCCTCCAATTCGGATAGACCGATGTCTAGCAATGTTGGCTGTGACACTTCGTTAACCTGAGTTCCCCAAAGTGTATGGGCTTTGTTACCAACGATATTTTGACTTTTCATTTAAAGCATAGCATAATGTAGTTGGAAGACCAATGATGGAATTGCCCACAGGAGGACGTTGTGTCCGAAATCTCCTTGCAAGCGTATGAAAACGAGATTGATCAGCTAATCGAGCAGACTCGTTACCTAGAGGCCCTGGCACATATTCGGCACCTCTTGACCCAATTCCCTCACTATGTCGGCGCCTACTATCTTCTGGGAAAGACTACCCTGGAAGCCGATCTGCCCGAGTTGGCGATCGATATGTTTCGGCGTGCGCTTAGTGCGGATCCGGAGCATCTTGTGTCTCGGATTGGCCTGGGGCTTGCCCACGAGCGACGAAATGACCTAGACGCTGCGCTCTGGAACCTGGAACGAGCCCTGGAAACAGACCCCAGCAGCAGCGAGATAGCGGAAGAGCTTCGCCGTATGTATAGTCGGCGTGATGGCATGGAACTCGCCTATGTGCCGCAGACCCGTGCCGGGCTCGCGCATTTGTACTTGCGGGGACAGCGTCCGGAGCGCGCGGCGGAGGAACTGCATGCGCTCCTCGAAGAGCAATCCGCACGTCCCGACCTCATGACGGCGTTGGCGGAGGCTTACTGGCGTAACGGACAGTTGGTGCAGTCCTCCGAAGTGTGCCAGGAGATCCTGGATAAGATGCCGTATAACATCAAGGCTAATCTCCTGTTGGGCACTCTGTGGGTCAATAGCGGTCAGGATGAGGGCTGGATCTATCTGAAGCGCGCCGAGGAGATTGACCCGGAGAATCGCCGTGCGGAGGAGCTGTTTGGTGCCGACTCGCTGTTGGAACCGCGGCAGACCGTAGTCGATCGCCTTGCCTACGATCCGGATGCCATTGATGTCGATCAGGACAGCACATGGTTCAAGCGTCTCGAAGCGGCGTCGATCACGGTAGGCATTTCAGAGGCACCGCCCGAGATGACGGCTGACGAGGTTCGCCTCGTGGATATCACCGCCGGTTTGGAATCACAGATTGAGATCCCCGATTGGCTGAGGGAACTTGGGACGGGCCAGGAACAGGAGCAAGAGGAGGGTGCCGGGGGACTCGGTTGGATGGCCGACATCGAGTTCACCGAGTCCGACGAGGCTGTTGAGACTGCGGAGGCAGAAGTCGAGACGCCACTTGAGGGCATACCTGACCTGGCATCGGCATTTGGCATCGAGCCTGAGGCCGGTGGAGCAGAGGGAATCGAGGAAGGTGAGGCCGTCCCTGACTGGCTCCAGGAGCTGGCTCCAGACGAGCTCTCATTGGGGCCGGAGGAGGCGGAGGGCGCACCCGACTGGCTGCTGGAGCTTGCCGGGGAGGGACCCGTCGCGGATGAGGAAGCACCGCCTCTTGCGGTAGAGGAGATGGAGGCAGAGCAACCCGCCGAGTCGATGGCTGCAGAAGATGATATGGTCGACTGGATCGCCGAGTTGACCGCCGAGGATGAGGAATTGCTGCGCGAGGGCACACCTGAGACCACTGAGGTCGACGAGTCGCTCCCCGATTGGCTGGGCGAACTCCAGACGACAACCGGCGAGGCGCCTGGGGCCGGTGAAGAAGAGGATGAGGACCTGCTCGGGTGGATGACGGATGAGTTGCCGGAGGCGGCAACGGAGGTCGCGGAGCCTGCGTCGCCTGACGAGCTCCCCGATTGGCTCAGCGCGCTGCAGCTTCAAGCGGAAGGCGAACAGGTCGCCGGTGAGACATCTGCTGACGTCGAGCTTCCTGAAGCCGAGGAGCTTCCGGATTGGCTTGCCGGGTTGGAGCCCACAACACCCGCCGCCGTCGGTGAGGAGGAGTATCCGGAGGAAGAGATTCCCGATTGGCTTCGTGAGCTCGAGCCGGAGAGCGCGGAGCCTTCAGTGGCATTGATTTCCGAGGCCGAACCTGTATCCGAGGAGGAGGGCATCCTGACGGGCGAAGCGGCGCTTGCCTGGTTGCAGAGCCTTACTGCCGGTGAGGAGGAAGCAGAATCGGAGGTGGCTGCCTGGGTAGAGCCGGAATGGACGGAGCCGGCTACCGAGATCGTGCCCCCCGCACCTTCGGCTGTAGTGGAGGAGCCGGCCACAGTAGAGCCCGTCGCCGGAGCGGATGAGGTCCCTGCTGAAACGCTGGAGGCTACGACAAGCGACGAAATGGGCGGGTTACTGTCGAGTGACGACACCCTGGCGTGGCTTGAGAGCCTGGCCACCGTCGAAGAGGTACCGGAGGAAAGCGAGCCGGCGCCGAGTATGATGGCTGTAGAGGAAGCGGGACCCGGCCCCGAGCCTGTTTTGGCCGGTGTTGAGGCTGCACAGGTCGTGGCCCCTGCCGAGGAAGATGAGCTCATGTCTGGAGATGATGCCCTGGCCTGGCTGCAGAGTTTCACCGTGGGTAAGGAGGAAGAGCTGCAGGCGCTCGCCGAACGGGAATCGGCAGATCGTGTCGCGGAGATCCTCGGGCGGAAGCGTGAAGTCCCGGCAGATCGGACCGAGATCGGTAGAGGTGAGACGCATGAGCAGATCGCCGAGCCTTCCGAGGAATCGCCCGAAGTCGAGAGGTTGATGGGGCAGCCGGACACCTTGGCCGAGGTTGTGTCCGATGCGGAGATCCCTGAGGTGATGGAATCGGCCGTCCAGGGAGCGCCGCCGTCGGACGGCCGTTCCTGAGATGGTGGAGACCCTCTCGGGTGAGGACGCTCTGGCGTGGCTGGAGGGTCTGGGGCCTATAGAGGAGGCTGAGCTTCAGGAGCAGATCGAGGCCGAGGGCGTCGAATCGCCTCCGGCCGAAGCGGTGCCGGAGGAGGAGACGTTCTTCGGATGGTCCGCGTTTGGCGGTGAACCTGAGGAGCTTACCTCTCCGAGTGAGCCAAGCCCGGCAGAGGCTACACGGACGGGCGAGTCCGAGACTCTGCAGGCCGGCGTCGAGGCGCCTGCTGCTGAGGTTCCGGCCGAAGAGGAGACGGTTGTCGCTTTAGAGCCTGAACTCGAGGAACCGGAAGTAGCCCCTGAAGAACCGGCAGCGCCGGAGGTAGTTGCGCCGCCGGAAGAAGAGCCACTGCCGGAACCTGTCGTCGCAGCGGCGGAGGAAGCGCCGTCTGTAGAGCCCGGTGCCGAGGCAGAGGTCGCAGAGACGGAGGTCACGGAGCTCGACGCACTGCGGGCCCACGTGAAGCAGAAGCGCTCGGACCACGCCGCCCGGCTCACCCTGGGACGCGCGCTGTGGGATGCCGGCGAGATCCAGGAGGCGATGCAGAACTACACCCGTCTGATAAAGTCGGGTGCCAAGTCCGATGAGGTGACAACGGACCTGGAGCGCTATGCTGAAGAGATGCCCGACGGGCCGGGTGTACTTCGGACGCTCGGCGACGCCTATATGAAATTCGGTGATCTCAACAAGGCCCTGGAAATCTACAATCGGGCGATGAACCAACTGTAGGCCCGGTCTTGGACCGTCAGAGGATACAAAAAACCAGGTAGGTCACCCGACCTACCTGGTTTCACATCCAGGCTTCGCTGGCCAATCTAGAACATCAGAGCTTCGCCGCCTCGCTCGTAATCGAAGATCTCATCCTGGCTGAACCAGTACGCGATCTCCTGTGCGGCCTCCTCGGCGTTGCCTGAGGCGTGGATCAGGTTCTTGGTCGAGCGTTTCTCCAGGCTCGAGACGGTGTTGGAATCTATGGAGTAGTCTGCGCGGATCGTGCCGGGTTCCGCCCGAGAGGGAATCGTGAACCCGATCATACGCCGCACCGCCGTAATGGCGTGGACCCCCTGCAACACCATGGCCACGACGGGCCCTGAGGAGACGTATGTTACCAGCCAGCCCCTGACCATCGTGCCGATCTCGAACGGGTCGTCCGTCCCCAGGACCTCCTGGACATCCATCCCGAATTGGTCGAAGGAGTCCAGGGTTTTCTGTCCCATTCCTCGAATCCAGTCGTCGGGGCCTGAGTAGTGCCCCGCAGCTACCTCCGGCGTCGGGTGGAGCATCTTAAGGGCCACGATCTTCAGCCCCGTCCGCTCGAATCTCCGGATGATCTCGCCGGACAGGCCGCGTCCCACCGCATCGGGCTTCAACAACACCAGCGTTCGTTCCTTCTTGATCGAATCTGCATCCATTGAGGGTACGCTCCTGTAAACCTTCGCAAGGTTTCCGAAACCTTGCGAAGGTTGAACTACGTGCAGACGTTAGCCGAACTTGTAGGCGACGCCAAAGCCGCCTCGCGGCAGCTTCCAGTCGATATTCTTATAGGGGCACCCGACCCTGCAGCTTCCGCACTCCACGCAGCTTTGATAGGCTACCTGGATCCGGCCGTCGCTGCCCAGTGTGTAGACCCCTACCGGGCAGAAGTAGAGACACGGCTTATACTCACAACGTGCGCACACGTCGTCATCGACGATCGATAGATGGGCCACATCCTCATCGATGAAATACTTCAGACTCATCAAGAGATCGTCGACGTAGACGTCCGGCAGGGTCTCTTTCTTCTCCTGCGGGAGTTCCTTGGCCTCGAATGCGTCCCCTGTTTTCATTGCCATACGATCACCATCCCATCACGGATCGCGCCATCGCGATGATATCACCGGAGGCCTTGATCAGCCCACGGCGATCGGTCAGTGCGCTCAACATACCTTTGAACAACTGTCGCTTGGGCTTGCCGTAGGCGCTGAAGAACTGGCCCAGGGCTCCGTTGACAAACGACGGATAGACGTCCATAAACTGCGGATGCGTCTCGAGGAACCGTGAGAACCCTCGATACTGCTTGAGATCCTTCAGAATGAAACCTTCGCTGAGACGATCCTCGTAGCGAGACAGGGTCTTCTCGCTGAAATCTCCGCGGCTGTGGGCTTCCACGGCAGTCTCCCCGGCGTGTTTCCCGGCGATGATCGCCATGTTGGTGCCCTCCCAGTGAAGGGCATTGACCATCGCCGCCGCATCCCCGGCGACGAGTGCGCCACCGGTATACAACTTTGGCATGGCCTTGTAGCCACCCTCGGGGATGAGATGGCCGCCATATTCCAGCAACTGTCCATCCTTGATGAGCGGGGCGATCGCGGGATGTTCGAGATAGCGCTGCAGGATGTCATATGGCCGCAGGCGATATTCCGCCAACGTGTCCAACATCACGCCGAGACCTACCGATACGCTGGCCTTGTTCGTATAGACGAAGCCCATGCCCGCGAGACCGAGGGAGACATCGCCCAACACAGAGACCGCCACACCATGTTGATCGTCCGCAAGGCCAAAGCGCGCGTTGATCGTCTCCATCGGCAGCGAAATGACCTTCTTGACGGCCAAGGCTATCTGCGCAGGTTCGATGTCGCGATCGATCAATCCGAGCTTCTGTGTCAGGATATTGTTGACGCCCTCACAGATGATCACCACGGGTGCGTAGACCTCGCCCTGCGGTCGGTCGGTCACGACGCCAATGACTTGCCCGCTCTCCTCGCGGATCAGGTCAACGACGGCAGTCTTGGGGATCAAGAAGGCACCGGCCTCTTGAGCCTGTGTAGCCCACCATTCGTCAAAGTGCGCCCTCAGCGTGATATAGGCGTCCGGGGGATCTGTGGAGAGTTCGCCGCCCTGGACGGTCATCCGGGTGATACCGGTCTCAGAGAGGAACCAGAACCCTGCTTCGGTGACCGGCCGTTCGAAGGGAGGCCGGCGGTCCATATAGTCCGGGATCAGATCGGCGATCGCGTGTGTATAGACGGCGCCACCGAAGTAGTTCTTGCCCCCCGGCTTCTGTCCACGCTCGATCAGCGCGACGTTGAGTCCTTCGCGGGCCATCACCATAGCGGCCGCGGATCCGGCGAGGCCGGCGCCTACCACGATGGCATCGAACTCGATACGTTCGTTGTTCATGCCCGGGCCTCCTTGCGTGCCGTGATCTCCTGAATCATCGCCGGGATGACCTCGTAAAGATCGCCCACGATGCCGACGTCAGCAATCTCGAAAATAGGTGCCTTCGGATCACTGTTGATTGCGACAATGAAATCAGAGTTTTGCATACCTACCTTGTGTTGCAGCGCGCCTGAAATACCGGCGGCGACATAGACTTTGGGTCTCACCGTCTTCCCACTCTGGCCTACCTGGTGAGAGTAGGCGATCCATCCCGCGTCCACACAGGCCCTTGACGCCCCTACGACGCCATTCATGGCATCTGCCAACTCTTTGATGAGCTTGAACCCCTCCGGGCCACCGAGCCCCCGGCCACCGGAGACGATAACATCGCTGTACTCGATGTCGATCGTATCTTCTTTCCCGTGAATGAATTCGAGGATGCACGACCGTGCGCCCTCCTCGGTCACGTCGATTCCAACCTCCACGATCTCGCCCTTGACCTCGGGGTTGTAGGGAGGGGCGGGAAAGACCCTGGGCCTGACGCTCGACATCTGGGGCTTATGCTTGCGACAGACAATCGTCGCCATAATGTTGCCCCCGAAGGCCGGGCGGGTAGCCAGCAGCAGCTTCTGCGTCGCGCCCTTGACCTCACCCATCTCCAGTTGCGTGCAGTCGGCGGTGAGCCCGGTGCCCAGCGCCGTGGCGATCGCACCCGCCAGATCCCGCCCGAGTGTCGTCGCGCCGATGAGGAAGACCTCGGGCTCGTACGTCCTTGCGACTGCTTGGATGCTCATATAGTAGGGGCAGTTGCGGTAGTTTTCGAGCACCGGATCGTCCATAAGATAAATCCGATCGGCCCCATAGCCTATCGCCTGCTCGGCGATGGCTCGCACGTTGGACCCAAGCAGTACGCCTTCAACGACAACCTCGTCGCCGGCTGCGTCTGCCTCGTCTTTGACCTGGGACGCGAGATCTCGCGCCACGCCCAATAGCTCCCATGATACCGGATGGACGTCACCCTGTTCCTGCTCGATGAAGACCCAGAAACGGCGCGTCGTCATTCTGCACCTCCAACCATCGTGCTGAGCACGCCTAGCTCATCTGCTCGCGTGAACATGTAATCCAATGCTGCCTCTATCCCTGCCTCGCGCGTGTTGATCTTCTCGCCGGGCTCGGGCAGAGGCGGCGTGCCCATCTTGTAGACGATGGTAGGTGAGCCTCGCACGCCGATCATATCTGCCTCGAACTCGACCGGCCCCTCGATGGTCCACATTTCAGGCTCATATCTCAAGGACTTGATCAGGGCCGGCAGCGGGGCAAAAGGTATCTCCGCGATTTCTTTGTCACACGTCAGCAGGGCCGGCAGCGGGACCTCCATGACCTCAGTCCACCGCTCAGTCTTCCGCTCAACCACGACCGTCGAATCATCCAGATCTATGGCGCGGATATTGACCGCATACGTCACGATGGGGAAGTCCAACCGCACGGCTACACCGGGGCCGACCTGGGCTGTGTCTCCGTCGATAGCTTGTTTGCCGAAGAAAATGAGATCGATGGGGTCTTGCTCGTGGATGGCCTTGATGACTTTGGCGAGCACGTAGGATGTGGCCAGGGTGTCGGCGCCGGCGAATTTGCGGTCCGAGATTAGGATTCCGCGATCCGCACCCAACTCAATGGCCTCGCGGATGGTGGTGGTGAAGGAAGGCGGACCCATAGAGACTACAGTTACCTTCCCGTTCAGCTTGTGCTTCCACTCAATCGCAGCCGCAAGCGCGTGTGCGTCGTAGGGATTCATGATTGCCGGAACCCCTTCGCGCACCAGGTTCCCGGTATCGGGATCGATGCGGATGTTTGTAGTGTCAGGCACCTGTTTGATAGCGACAAGTGCGTGGAACAAAACTACACCTCCTGTGTCTTATA
This sequence comes from uncultured Chloroflexia bacterium, assembly GCA_963775195.1. Lineage (GTDB taxonomy): Bacteria > Chloroflexota > Anaerolineae > B4-G1 > SLSP01 > PWVB01. Next base: position 854,905 of record CAVZIC010000002.1, on the reverse strand, counting down.
CATAGTCTAGTGCTCTGGCTTGCTCGGCCAAAGCGTCGCGGAACTTGGGATGCGCGATGCTGGTCAATGCCTCCACTCGCTGCCGGATGCTCTTGCCGTAGAGATCCACGGCTCCATATTCCGTCACCACCCAGTGGACATGGTTACGGGACGTCACGACGCCCGCTCCGGACTTCAGCGTGGGCACGATCCGGCTCATGGTGTCGTGCCTGGCAGTGCTTGGAAGCGCGATGATCGGTACGCCGCCTTCGCTGCGCGAAGCCCCATAGATGAAATCCATCTGACCACCGACGCCGCTGTAGAACTTGGGCCCGATGCTGTCGGCACACACCTGGCCTGTCAAATCGATCTCGATCGCCCCATTGATCGCCACCTGACGGTAATTCTGGCCAACGACGTGTGGATCGTTGACGTACTCGGTACGGTGCAACTCTACCAAGGGGTTGTGGTCCAGCCAGGTGTAAAGATCACGTGACCCCAGCACAAAGCCTGCTGTGATCTTGCCCGGATGTAACGTCTTCCGCGCCCCCGTAATGATACCCTTTTCCACCAGGGGGATCACGCCATCCGAGAATAGCTCGGAATGAATGCCCAGATCCTTTCTATCCTGCAGGTGCGGTAGCACGGAATCCGCGATGGCTCCGATGCCCAACTGCAGGGTTGCGCCGTCCGGGATCAGCTCGGCGATGTATTTCGCGATGCGCTCCGTTACCGGATCACCGGGGTCGCTTGCCATGGCGAACTCATCAAGCGGTGCGTCCACCTCGACCACGTAGTCGAGGTCGCTCACGTGGATCAAGGTGTCCCCCAGGATGTAAGGCATCTGCCGATTGACCTGCGCAACGCGACACCCGGCGGCCTCTGCAGCGCTCTTGGTCAGGCCGGTCTCGATGCTAAAGGAGCAGTACCCCTGGGGATCCGGTGGAGATAGCTGGATGAAAGCCACGTCGACCGGAAGCACGTTGTGTTTGAAGAGGAGGGGAAACTCCGAGAGCAGGACGGGGGTGTAGTCGGCGCGCTTTTCCCACACCGCCTTGCGGACGTTTTGGCCGATGAACATCGAATTCGATCGCAGGTGACCCTGCATCTCCGGCTCGTTCCAGGGCGCCGCACCCACAGCCAGCGGCTGTGCGATCTCCACATTTTCTACGTTTGGGGCAAAGGCGAGGAGCGCGTCGGTGAGAACCCGCGGCACGCTGCAGTTCCCGGTCATAAAGACGCGGGTGTTTGATCGCACCGTGGCCTCAATGGCTGCCTCGGCTGTCGTCAATTTGTCTGCGTAGATCTTCTGCCAATCCATGGGGTCAGGCCATCCTGGCCACGCCATCGTCGGGAAGCGTCACGTACACCGTGGGCTGTTTGCCGTATGCATCTGCGTAGACCTGGTTCAGGTGGGCCTTGATCTCAGGCACGGCGTCTTCGTCGGCGAGAGCGATGATACATCCTCCGAATCCGGCCCCAGTCAGCCGCGCACCGTAGCAGCCATCAACCTCGATCGCCGCTTCGACGAGTGTGTCCAGTTCCGGGATGCTCACCTCGTAGTCGTCGCGCAAACTGCGATGCCCCTCGACGAGCAATTCGCCAACGTGCTCAATACGGTGCTCGTAGAGGTCGCGGGAAACCTGGAGGACCCGGCTGTTCTCGGTGACAACGTGTCGCGCTCTACGGTAGACGACCTCGGGCATTTCGTGACGGAAGCGCTCCAGCTGATGTGGTGTCACGTCCCTCAGAGCTTTTACGTCGGGAAGATGCTTGTCCAGGACGCTGACCGCTTGTTCGCACTGCGCGCGTCGGACGTTGTATTCCGACCCCGTCAACGTCCGTCGCACCATGCTGTCCGCCACGACGATGGCGATGCCATCGGGGATGGTGAAATAGGCACGTTCGAGCGTCCGGGTATCCAGCATCATTGCGAAGCCGGCCTTACCACACGCGCTGATCATCTGGTCCATGATGCCGCAGTTGACACCCACGTATTGGTTCTCGGCTCTCTGACAGAGCAGCGCGATCTCGGATAACTTCAGACCCAAGTCACTCAACTGATCCCACGCGTAGGCAAAGGCCACTTCCACCGCAGCCGATGAAGACATCCCCGCCCCAACGGGTACATCTGAGGTGAGCACGGCGTCAATGCCAACAGGAGAGTGCCCCGCTTCCAGCAAGGCCCATATGACGCCTTGGGGATAGTCGGCCCAGCCCCCGCCGGAGGAAGGGACACGGTCCACGGGAAACATCTTTTCGTCGTTTCTCATGTCCACTGCCCGAACCGTAGCCCAGGCATCACCTCGCGGCGCAACCGCCAACCAGGCAGCCCGGTCGACGGCCACCGGGAGGACGAACCCGTCGTTGTAGTCGGTGTGCTCGCCGATCAGGTTCACTCTTCCAGGGGCTCGCATTATCATGGCTGGGCGGCGCTGGAATCGTGCGTAAAACGCATCGCTGACTTTTTGCTGAAGCGGGTTTTCGGACATAGAGACCTCCCGGGTCCAAGGCGTAATTATAGCTTTATCCTCTGAAATCCCCAACTGTTGATCAGTCTTCTCCGAAGTCCGTCAGAATACCATTCTCCAGGAGGATCTGTGCCGCGCGTGCTCGATCCTCACCGCGGATGGCAATGAGGTTGTCAGAAAGTTGCTCCACGACGAGACTCCGCATGGCCGGCATCTGTAGAACCTGAGGGTCCGGAATCTGCAGTATCCACCGCCGGGACAGGGTCGCGCCCGGTTTGCCCTGATAGGCGCGCTGAATCGCGGCTCTTAAGTAGCGCGGAAGGCTGCCGGAACTCGTGCTCTCTTCAAAGAATGTGATGATGCGTTCGTAGGGTATGTGTTGCTGTTTCGCGCGATCCAGAGACGATGGAGACAGACGATAGCGGTAGGCGCCCGGCGCACCGACAGGATCGGCGATTCGGCTGAGCTGAAAACGCTCGTATCTTCGCCTCCGGGGCACCTCGATCTCCCCGTCGCTCCCCAGCAACATAAGGGATGAGGCGGGGATGTCCGGCGGGTCGCGCCGAGCGAGGATGGCGGCCCCGGCCGCTGTCAGCCGGAAGGCCGTAGAGGCTGCGCCGGCTCGCGGGGCATCCAGGGTCAAGAGGCCCAGCCAGAACATAGATCCCCTGAGTAGCTGCAGAATCAGGGCCCCCTCCACCGCGTGCCAACTATCAAAGCCTCGCAGTGGCGCATCTGTGCGGGCGTCCCTCGGCGCCCAGGAGTCATAGTCCCCATCAGGACGCAGAAAGTCTGGGGCGTAGCGCTTGGTATAGTCTGTGAATGCCTTGAAGCCGTACCACCGGTCCGGATCGCATTCCCGCAAGATCTGCAGGAAGGCCTGCCGTGTAGCGCGAGCATCGTGCGGCCAGCCGTTGACGGGGTCAGGCACAAGCGTCTCCACGTGGGCGAGGTCATCCCACGCTTCGCTGGCCATCCACGCTTCTGCCAGGCTCGACCACTGAGCCCACGGGTCCGACTGCAGCCAGGCAAGGATCGCATTGGGTACCGGACTCAGAGCCTCGTTTTCGGCTCTGCGCAACCAACCGCTTTCCACCGAGAGCGTCTCTAGAAGGTGCAACCGCTGTGCGGCAGGTGAGTGGATCTCGGCGAGCAGGTGTTCGCGATTGTCGTCGGCTCGCTGGACCGCCGACCAAAGGGTGACGAGATCATCGGCCAAGGCGTCCTCACAATTCACGACCTTGGACGGTGGTGCCATTCCGGGGGGTGGGGGAATCTGCACGGGCGGCGGCCCCGGCACGTAGAGCATCAGGTCCTCCGGCACGAAGGCCATCTCGACGGCCCGCCCTTCATGCTCATCAAATGCCCTGTGGACCCATCCCATGTACCAGAGGGCTTCCGCTGCGGAGACGGGCGCGCGCCACAGCTCCTCGCGTTCCACACGTCCGGGTCCCGCAGTGCGTACCTCGCCCCATCGTCGTGAGAAGATGGCCCAGGGGAGCAGGCCTCCTGCTCGAACGAGGTCGTCCAGGGCTTCTCGTTCCTCAGATGAGAGACGTGTCAGGCCATCCGTGATGGCTTCGGCGGAGGCCACGGCATTGACCAGCTCTGCGGCCATGTCGGTCCTGCGGCTTGTGTTCAGCTCTACCATCCATAGGCGCGCAATGACGCGGAGGCGTGATGGATCGCTGTCCAATAGTGCCTGGTAGAGCGTTCTTAGAGCCATAGTTGGTCTTTGTACCGATTGAGAAGTGGGGCCGACCCCGGCTCATTATAACGACTGTTGGTCTGACCACAAACGTCATCGCGGAGATGCGCCTATCATTCCGCCCTGGCGCCGGCGACGAGAACGGACAGATGACGCGGATTTTGGGGAAGGCTATCATGGACAGTGAAGGTCGCTCCGCTATACTTTTGTTGCCTACGCTAATATGTTGACGCGTCCTCGGTGCAGAGGTACGCGTTTTCTTGTTGTGTCGATGCCTTGTCCGGTCAGGAGGTTGGTGAATGAAAGTGCTGCTCTCAGGGAATGAAGCCATCGCACTCGGAGCCTGGGAGGCCGGCGTTCAGTATGCCTCGGCCTATCCGGGCACGCCCTCGACGGAAGTTCTGGAGAACTTCGCCCGCTACCCGGGCGTGCGCGCCGAATGGGCCAGCAACGAGAAAGTAGCGCTGGACAACGTCGTGGGCGCATCTTTTGGCGGCGCGAGGACACTCTGTGCGATGAAGCACGTGGGGGTCAATGTGGCTGCCGACAGCCTGATGTCGCTGTCCTATACGGGCGTCAAGGGAGGGTTGGTTCTCGTGAGCGCCGACGACCCCGGCGCTTTCTCCTCGCAGAACGAGCAGGACAACCGGCAATACGCCCGGATCGGCAAGTTCCCCTGTTTCGATCCCTCGGATAGTGAGGACGCGCGCCGGTTTGTGGGCGTAGCACTGGACATCAGCGAGACCTTCCGCACGCCCGTGATGCTCCGGTCGACCACGCGTCTCTCGCACTCCAAATCGGCGGTCGAGGCACAGGTGCCGGGGGAGCGTCAATTCCAGCCCTTGGCTCGCTTCGACCGGACGGACGGCGTCGATCGGGTGATCATGCCGGCTGTGGCGCGCCGGCGTCATCCCGAGATCGAGGCGCGGCTTGCTGCAGTGGCGGCGTGGTCCGCGACCGAGGGGTTTGACCGTGGGGTCAACCGCATCGAGTGGGGCGATACCGATGTCGGCATTGTCACCACGGGCATCACCTATCAGTATGTGCGTGAAATCCTCGGGAGCAAGTCGATCCTGAAACTGGGCATGAGCTATCCGCTTCCTATCGAGAAGATTCGCGAGTTCGCCGACGCCGTGGATTCATTGGTCGTCATTGAGGAGTTGGATCCCTTTATTGAGGAGCAACTCAAGGCCGCGGGGATCGTGGTTGCCCATGGCAAGGACGTGGTCCCGGCGTGCGGCGAGCTCACGCTCGCCAGGGTTCGTAAGGCGGCTTACGAGACAGGGCTGCTGTCCGACGCGCCGGAGGTGCTTGCTCCTGTGACGGAGGTCGTGGTGCCCGAGCGCTCGCCGGCGCTCTGCCCGGGCTGCCCGCACCGCGCCTTCTTCTACAATCTGAGGCGATACAAGCGCAAGGGCATGATTGCCGGAGACATCGGATGCTATTCGATGGGTGCCTTACCTCCCTTTGAAGCGGTCGACATGCTGATCTCGATGGGCGCCAGTGTGGGAATGGCCCACGGCTTTGAGCGCGCCGGAGGCCAGGAGACCGCTATTGCTACCATCGGCGACAGCACATTCTTCCATTCAGGTATGGCTCCCCTGGCTTCCGCTGTCTACAACCAGAGCAAGATCACGATCGCCATCCTCGACAACCGCATCACAGCGATGACCGGACAGCAGGAGCACCCGGGAACGGGGATCACGCTCCAGGGAACTCCGGGGAAGGAGATCGACATTGCGGCAGTATGCCGCGCGATGGGCGTCACCTTCGTCGAGGAGGTCGATGCCTGGAATGTGGATGGTGTGAACAAGACCCTGCGCGCCGCCACGCGCCACGAGGGCGGCCCGGCGGTCGTCATCGTGCGCGGGGCGTGTGTCTTCACGCCCTACTTTCATCCCCAACCCAAGATGCAGGTCGACCCGGCGAAATGTGTCACCTGTGGTTCGTGCTTCAACGTAGGCTGCCCGGCTGTCATCAAGAGTGATGAGATCTATGCAACCAGCGGCAAGCGGAAAGCAGCGATCGATCCCTTACTCTGCACGGGCTGCACGGTCTGCATGCAGGTTTGTCCGGTGCAGGCGATAGCCCCGGAGGCACTATGATCACAACACTTAACATGCTCTTCGTTGGCGTAGGTGGGCAGGGCATCATTACCGCCTCGGATATCGCGGCTCAGGTGGGGCTGGACCTGGGATTGGACGCCAAGAAGTCGGAGGTTCACGGCTTCGCACAGCGGGGCGGCGTGGTGGAGAGCCACATTCGCTGGGCGCCGTCGGTCGGCTCGCCCACCTCTGAGAAGGGCACGGTCGATGTCCTGATGGCCTTCGAACTGCTTGAGGCTCTGCGGTGGATCGACTGGCTGCGACCAGGCGGCACGGTCGTGGTCAATCGCCAGCAGATCATGCCGATGTCGATCAGCGTGGGGAACGCCGTCTACCCGGACGAAGACGCGATCCTTGCGGCTCTGCGGAAGCGCGCCGCCAAGGTCGTGGTGGTGGATGCGCTGCCGCTGGCCGAGCAGGCGGGCAACACGCGCACGGTCAATACCATCATGCTTGCCGCGCTTTCGTCCCATCTGGAGACTGATCTCCAGGTGTGGGAGGCCGCGATCCTGCGGCGCGTGCCCCAGAAGTACGGTGACGTTAACAAGGTCGCCTTCCGGCTGGGGAGCGCGGTAGCGTAGACGATCGTTTCCCGTTTCCAGCTACTCATTCGTTGCGTTTCCTCGCCTCGATCGCCGAGCGTTCGGCGTCGTCGAGGAAAGCTGCCGAGAGGCCGTTACGCTGGATTTGACGGATCTGCGCGGGGGTGAGACCTGCCGCGGGCGCGGCGACGTCGTACTCGTGGGCTAGCGTGATCCGGCTTACGGCGGGGTCGTCGGTGTTGAGGGTGACCGGTATCCCGCGTTCGACGTAGGCTTTGATGGGGTGGCCGGCGTAATCGGGCACGGCGCTGATCTGCACGTTGCTGGTGAGGCTGACCTCGAGCGCGATAGTGGCGTTCGGCCATGGTATCCATTAAGGCCGCGTCGTCGATGGCGTGAAGCCCGTGGCCGATGCGGGTGGCGCCCAGCTGTTGGATGGCAATCCGGATGCTCTCGGGCCCGGCGGCCTCCCCGGCGTGGGCCGTAATGTGCCAGCCGAGGTCGCGACCTGCGCGGAAGTGGTCCGCAAAGAGCTCTGCGGGCCAGGCTGCCTCGTCTCCCGCGATATCCATCGCCGTGATGTGCTCGTGGTAGCGGCGCAGCGCCTCGAACTCCTCCCAGCACGCCTCCGGCCCGTAGGTACGACTCAGGATGCCGATGAGGTTGGCCCCGATGGCGTGATCGCGCGCCGCGGCATGGGTACCGTCGACCACCGCTGCCACTACGTCTGCCGGGTCCAGCCCGTGGGGGCCGGCCATATACCTCGGGCTGAAGCGCACCTCGACGTAGTCGATACCCTCGCCTGCGGCATCCTCGACACACTCGTAGGCCACGCGGCGGCATGCGTCGACATCGACCAGGACGCGGATACTTCGGTCGATCTTCTCGATGAAGGCCATGAGCCCGGGCTGCGGCACCATCGCCTGGAGGTGCGGACGTAGCCCGTCAAGCGTCGAGGCGGGCAGTGGGATGCCGTGCCGTTGCGCCAGCTCCAGGATGGTGCTGAGGCGCATGGCCCCCTCCAGGTGGCGATGAAGGTCCACCAGAGGGTAGGTCGGGTCAACGTTGGAGGCCATCGTTATCGCGCTTGCTTAGGACGTGCGACGAAGATGCCCGAGGCTTTGTGGATGTGAAATGCGCCCCGCGTGTCGATGTGCGCCGCAACCGTCCGCCGCACCGCTGCCCATTGGGAGGAGTCCAGCGCGTCGTCTATGAAAGTGATGGACGACTTCAAATAGGCCTCGACCGGTCGCACCTCCGTCACCTCCAGATCATCTTCGTAGTCGTCGCGTGTCACGCTATCGAAAAAGTCGGAAATCTGCGCTGCGCCGTTCTCCAGCGTGAATCCGCTGGTGACCGTCTGCGCGCGATCGTGAATGTCGGGTATGAAGGGCGCGACCAGATCCCAAAGCTCCCTCATATGCCGCTCGCCCACGGTGGTCGCGAAGAAGGTGCCGCTGGGGCTCAGGACGCGGTGGATCTCTTGAAGCGCCCGGCGGCGATCCGGGACGTGATAAAGCATATGATTGGCGATCACGCCGTCGAAGGTCCCATCACCGTAGGGGATGGATTGGGCATCGACGACTCTCACCGTAAGCTGATTGTCGAGGTCCCCGAGTTTCTCCCCCGCTGCTTCCACCATCCCCGCCGAAAAGTCGGTCAGCGTGAGCTCCCATCCGGCAGGGATACGGTCGCGACTGGCGTTCCAAAGATCGCCCGGACCGCACCCCAGCTCCAGGACACGGGCACCCTCCGGCAAGCCGGTGAGATGATCGAAAACCCACCGATGCCACCCGTAGGGGTTGGTGCTGAAGCGCGCATGGAGCGCGATACGGGCATTGAGGTTGTGATCATCATGATATTGCTTTCGAACCTCATCTTCCTGAGTTACCATTGCCGAGTCTTCTCCTCAGTCGGCCTCTCGCTCCAGCCCGACCCATTTGCCGGGAGGCGCAACAGGCTCATAGTGATCCAGGTAATTCAGGGCCGCGGCGATGTCGCCGGTGACAAAGTAGAGATCTCGCCACGGTTTGGCGAATCCTTCGTGGTAGTAGTGCTCGAAGAGGGCGATCAGCGGGTCGTAGAATCCCCGGATATTGAGCAGGACGATGGGCTTCATGTGTTCCCCGAGTTGCCGTAAAGTCAGGGTCTCAGTGAGCTCCTCCAGGGTGCCAAAGCCCCCGGGCAGGATCACGAAGGCATCGGCCAGCGCCTCCATACGGGCCTTGCGTTCGCGCATATCGTGCGTGACAATGAACTCATCTGCCGCTGCAAAGGTCATCGGCTCGGCCGCCAAGCGCTCGGGCATGATGCCGACGACGCGCCCCCCGCCGGCCTTGACCGCACGTGCCAGTGCGCCCATCAGGCCCACGTCGGCGCCGCCGTAGACCAGGGTGTCGCCACGCCGGGCGATGTGCTCCCCCAGCAACCGGGCCGCTTCGAAGAAGACCGGTGCAACGGCGTTGCTGGACGAACAGTACACGCAGATGTTCATCGCTCTCCGCCCTTACAGCTCCAGGCAAGCTTCGGCTGCCAGCCAGAACAGCTTCTCACGGACCGAGGTCCGCTCGTTCCAACGCCGTGAATCCCACGTCTCACCACTGACGTCGTCACCGCCGTAGAGGATCTGGCCGAAGGTCACGTCCCGGAAGTCCGCTACGGCGAAGAAGGCTGCGGCTTCCATCTCGACCGTCAGGCACCCTTCTTGCTTCCGCAAGGCCACCTTTCCCGGCGTCTCACGGTAGAACGCGTCGGTGGTCCACGTCTTGCCGACCACGTAGGGTACCTCGTGTCGTGTGAGGACGCGCTCGATCGTCCGGACGACCTCGGGTAAGACATAGGCCTCCCGGGCCGGTGGGGCGTAGTGATAGGAGGTGCCTTCGTCCCGCACCGCCGAGCTTGGCACGACGAGGTGGCCCACCGCCACCTCGCGGTTGAGTACCCCGGCGCCTCCACAGGCGATGAACGTGCGCCCTCCCTTCGCGATGGCTTCTTCGAGCAGCGCTGCGGCAAGCGGCGCGCCGATGCCGGGGTGGAAGACGGTGAGATGGCGGTCGTCGATCTGCCAGGTCGTAGAAAGGATGCTCGCCGATCTCGGAATTCGAGCTGGTGACTTTGCGAAGCCGGCCTTCCTCTACGAGGTGGTCGAGCACTTCCTGGAAAAAGCAGATGACACAGGCCGGGGCGATGTCCGCCGGCTTGATGATTTCGGTGGGCTCGATGATGGCCTTGTGGGTCGGATCGAACTCCAAAATGGGATAGTCCTGGCGCATGTGATCTCCTGCGAGCTAAAAGCGATGTTTGGTTCGGGCGATGATGTGATCCTGGAGTTCCTTGGGAATCAACTTGAACATCTGGGAGTAGCCCGCCACGCGGACCGCGATGTTGCCGTAGCGTTCGGGGTCTTCCTGCGCCTGCTTGAGACGTTCCGCGGTCACGACGTTCCACTGGAGCTGTCCGACCCCCATCTGCATTGCCGTCTTGATGAGCTGTGCCACGAGATCGCTGCCGTCGGGCCCTTCGACCAGCACGGGGTCGATCTCCACGATCGCGGCCGAGCCGCCGGCGGCCTTGTCGTGCGGCAGCCGGGAGAGCGAGGTGAGCAGCGACGTGATCCCCTTGACGTCGCGCCCCTGCTGCGCCGAGAGCGAGTAGGCGAGCGGCTCGCCGGCCCTTCGGCCGTCGGGCGTGGCGCCGACGTTTCGTCCGAGATCAAGGTGCCAGACAAACGAGAACAGATGCACGAAGTAGCGCCCGCCCAGCGGGCTCCGCATCGTGTCCATCAGGGTGATGAAATCGTCGTCGACCCGCGCAGCGAGGTGGTCCACCTCAGCGTCGTCGTTGCCGTATTTCGCCAGGTGCAGAAGACGCTGGCGAAGCGGCTCGAAACCCTCGTAGTTGCTCGTCACGGCCTCCAGTAGGTGAGCGGCGCCGATCGCCCGCTCATCAAAGAGGAGGCGTTTCAGGGCGAACAACGAATCGGCGGTCGTGGCGGTTCCGACGAAGGCGACCGAGTGGTAGTTGTAGACGGCGCCCCCGTCCGTGATGTCGCGCCCGCGCGCGATGCAGTCGTCGGTCAGCGTCGACCAGCAGGGCTGCGGCCCTGCTTCGCGTTGGGCCAGTTCGCCGCGGTTGGTCTGGTAGGCCATACGGCGCGCGAAGAAGTCCACCTGGGTGCAGTAGGCCTGATAGAGGTCATCGAATGAGGAAAAGGACGAGAGCTTGCCGGTCTGCGGCCCCACCTGGATGCCGGCGCGCGGATCTTTGCCGTCAAAGAGCGCGTATTCGAGGCACTTGGTGGAGCAGAAAACGGCGGAGACGGCGTGGGGATTCGCGCGGCCCGGAATCGTCAGCTCGACGCAGCCGATAGGCGCGTAGTCGCGTGCATCCTCCAACGCGATGCCCCTGTCGGTCAGGGCTTTGATGAAGACGTTGTCGTTGAAGATGAAAGGGATGCCGCCGCCACGGGCGATGAGATCGCCGGCAAGTCCGATGAAGTCGGCCGGCGTCTCCGGGCTGATACGCACCGAGACGTCGCGCACAACCCCGACGTTGCGCGTCGCCTCGAGGATGAGGGTGCTCAGTTCGTTCACAGCATCCCGACCTTCTCGGTCGACACCGCCCAGCGTGATCGCCTGCACGTCGTAGTCGCGGTAGAGACGGCAGGCCAGCTCCTCCATCAGCGTGAGCGCGCGATCGCGCGAGAGACGGCCCGCCGCGCGGTCGGGCTTATAGAAGGGGTAGAGGATCTGGTCCAGGCGACCGATGGAGTTAGCGTTGATACCATCCTCGCCGCAAGTGAGGATATGGGCGAACCACAGGGATTGGACGGCTTCCTCAAAGGTGCGGGCGCCCCGCGCGGGAACACGTTCGCAGCGCCGGGCGACGGCCTCCAGATGAGCCGCCTCGGCGTCTGATGTCGTTGCAGCTATCTCGCGGGCCAGGGCGGCGTAGCGGCGACCGAGCATGGCCCCGGCTTCGCAGACGAGGAGGGCGGCACGCCAGAAGCTCTCCTTCCGGGCGTAGTCGGGGTCCGCGATATCTGCCGTTGTGAGGCACGTCTCGATCTCTTCCTTGATGCCCTCGAACCCCATTGCGAGGACCTTGGCGTAGTCGCGGATGGAGTGGTTCTCCATCCATCCGTTGGCCCAGTAGACGCCGCTGGTGTCACCCGTGCCCATCACGCCAAGCCTGTAGGAGAGCGGATACTCTCCCAGCCCTTGCCAGGACGGACGCCGCCACGCTGTCACGACGTCAAGAATTTCGTTCAGCGTTGTAGGCGCAATGCCCAGCTCTGCCATCTGTGCAACATCATCGGGATTGGCCGGGTTCGGCATGGGTAAGGAATGGTAGTCGTTGGGTAGGTGATTGCCCACGATGTCCCACTCGGGTTCCAATGCAATAGGCGCCAGGTTTACCAGTTCGTAGAGGTAGCGTGCACGTATCTGGACGCGCGACCGCACGTTCCGCTCCATCGGCATCGCCCCGACGGGACTGTCAGCCGCGACCGCGCGCCAGAGGGCCACGGTGGACAGGAACGGATTGAGCCCGGTTAGGTGCGCGCCACCGCGAGCCATCACGTCGTCGAGGAGCCGGGCGGTCCGCACCGGGGTCAGCGTTGCTTGCATGGTCTCCATACCACTCTCCTTGGCCCGAGTCTCGTCGGATCCATCGTAGCCCGGTTGGCCGCCCCGTCAAACGCGGGAGGTCTCAGTTGACGGGCATCTCGCAGACCCTATACTGCTCCAAGTCGGTTGCGCACCCACAAAGCTCACGGAGGCTATAACGAAGATGCCACGCTATCATATGCAAAAAGTCGAAGGTGAAATCAAGGATCCGGCGGCGATCGAGGCGATTTTGGCCGGTGGACAGTACGCCACGCTGGCGTTGGCCCGGCAGGATGAGCCTTATGTGGTCACACTGAATTACGGCTACGCGCCGGCGGCACACGCGCTCTACTTCCATTCAGCACTCGAAGGGCTCAAGCTGGAATTCATCCGCGAGAACCCGCGGGTATGTGGCACCGTGGTGGTGGACCGGGGATATCAGAAGGGCAGGTGCTCCCACGCTTACGGATCGGTCGTCTTTTCGGGCCGGATCGAGCTTCTGGAATCTGACGACGACAAGAAGGCGGGGCTCAGTGTCATGATCGACCACCTGGAGGAAGATCCTGTCTCGGTGCGCCGCCGTCTCCTTGCCGATCCGGGTCGCCTTGCCACCGTGGCGGTATTGAAACTCAGCATCGAGGAAATCACGGGAAAGAGCGGAGAGTAGCCGGCGTTGGGGTCATCCGTGGTATACTTCCCCGGATGACCACCAGAGAGGGAAGTGTAGCCGTCGTAGAGCGCGCGAAAGCATCGGCCGTGTCATTGACGCAGGCCGGCATTTTGACCGTGGCCGCATATATCGCAGCGCAGATGGTCTCGGACATCGGCAGTCTGAAGATCGCACTGGTGGCCGGGTTCAGCATAGACGGCGGGACGTTCATCTATCCGTTTACGTTTACGCTTCGTGATATGGTCCACAAGCTTCTGGGGCGTCAGGCCGCTCGCACCGTCGTCATAGCCGCAGCCGTGATCAACCTGTTGATGGCCTTTTTCTTCGCGTTCGTGGCGCGCCTCCCCGCCGATCCCTCCTGGTCCCTGCAGCAGGCTTTCGCCAGCGTACTCACCCCGGTGTGGCGAATTGTCCTGGCGAGCATCGCCGCGGAGGTGATCGGAGAGTTGCTGGACACCGAGATCTACCATCTGTGGGTGAGCCGTGTGACCCGCCGTTATCAATGGGCGCGGGTCCTGGTGAGTAACAGCATCAGCGTGCCCGTGGACAGCCTGATCTTTGTATGGCTTGCGTTCAGTGTGACGCTGCCGGTAGCCGTCGTCTGGTCGATCTTCTGGGCCAATATCCTCGTCAAGGGTGTGACCACGTTGATCAGCCTGCCGGGCATCTATCTTGTAAAGGAAGGCTAGATTGTGAAAGAAGATCGACAGGAAGAACCGGAGATCGAGCAGGAACCGATATCTGTCGAGGCCGACGACGCTCTCGCGGAGTCTGAGGCTTTGGTCGAGCAATTCCTGGCCGAGACCGGCGGCAGCGTGGTGCGTGAGGCCGTTGAGGTCGATCAGGAGGCGTGGCGGAGTGAAGCGGTGCCTGAGGGACACCGTTCAGGTTTCGTCGCAGTGATCGGGCGGCCGAACGTCGGCAAGTCGACGCTCGTCAACGCGCTGGTAGGCCACAAGGTCGCTATCGTCTCGTCCAAGCCGCAGACGACGCGGACTCGCCTGATGGGGATCCTGACCGAACCCGACGACCAGATGATCTTTGTCGATACGCCCGGCATCCACAAGAGCCTGCCGCATCAACTCAACAAGATCATGGTCGCGGAGGCCGAGGCTGCGATTCCCGATGCCGACGTGATCCTCTTTGTGGTAGATGTCTCTGCACGGCCCCGTGGAGAGGACGAGATGATCGCGACGCTGCTGCAGGAAAGAGGGGGGGCGCACCCTATCTTTTTCGTGCTCAACAAGATGGATCAATTGTCGCTGGAGAAAGCTCAGGCACGCATAGAGGCGTACTGGGCGCTGCTGCCCGCCTACGCGGACTCGATCCCTGTGAGCGCTCTGAACGGTACCAACCTTGATATTCTGCGGGAGCACATCATCTCGCACCTACCCGAGGGCCCACGCTATTTCCCGGGGGATCAGATCACCGACCAAACCGAGCATCAGATTGCAGCGGAGTTGATTCGGGAGGCAGTCTTCCGTTATACCCAGGAGGAGGTGCCTCATTCTGCCGCCGTCCTGGTTGAGGACTACCACGAGCGTGAGAACGGTGTCTTCTACGTCGCCGCGCGCATCTGGGTCGAAAAAGAGTCTCAGAAACCGATCGTCATCGGCAAGGGTGGGCGTCGCCTCAAGCAGATCGGCACGGCGGCGCGCACCGAGTTGGAGCGATTCATCGGTGGGCACGTCTATCTCGATCTGTGGGTGAAGGTCAAGCCCAGTTGGCGCGACCATACGGCGCAACTCCGCGAACTCGGGTTCTGATTGGGCGTATCACAACAACCACCCGCCACCGTGATCTCACGTTAGGAGTAGAGGATGCCCATCGGCTCAATGGTGAACGCACTGACCGTGATCCTCGGCAGCACTGTGGGGATGCTGGTCCGACAACGACTGCCGGAACGGATCCGGGGGATCATCTTCCAGGCTGTTGGCCTGGCGACGATCATCTTGGCCGTGCAGATGGCGCTCCAGGTCGAGGGCGATTTCCTGATCCTGATTTTCAGCTTGATCTTTGGCGGCATTCTCGGCGAGCTGTCGCGGCTTGACACGCGCATGGACGCGTTCGGCGATGCCCTCAAGGCGCGTATCAACATCAAGAACGAGCGCTTCACCGAGGGGCTGGTGACGGCGTTTCTCATCTTCTGTGTGGGGTCGATGACCTTCGTGGGCGCACTCAACGAAGGACTGACCGGTGATCGCACGCTGATCCTCAGCAAGGCCATCCTCGACGGCTTCACCTCGATGGTGCTGGCCTCGGTCTACGGCGTCGGCGTGCTCTTCTCCGCGCTGCCCCTATTCCTGGTCCAGGCAAGCCTGACGCTGGTCGCGGCGCGGTTTCAGATGCTCTTTCCCGACATCCTGATCCGGCAACTGACGGCTGTGGGCGGTGCGCTGATCCTGGGGATCGGACTGAACCTGCTGGAGATCAAGAAGATCAAGACGGTAAATCTGCTCCCGGCCCTCTTGGTCGTGATCGTCCTGACCGTCATTTTTCTTATCTAGGGCGTGACGACGCGCGATAACGCAAGCGGGGCGACTGCAAAGTCGCCCCGCTTTTTTGGTGGACCTGGTGGGATTCGAACCCACGACCCCCACAATGCCATTGTGATGCGCTCCCAACTGCGCTACAGGCCCACGTTAACCTTTTCTTTGTGTGACAGGGAGTTTTTTCCCTGAATGGAGCTGAGGGGGCTCGAACCCCTGACCTCTACAGTGCGATTGTAGCGCTCTCCCAACTGAGCTACAGCCCCTCAAGCCACGAGGGCGATTATACCATAACGGCCCGGACTGGCAAGCCTGTGCAAGCACGGGAAACCTTGCGAAGGTGGCCCGACTCCCCGGAAAACTGCGCCGGGGCTCGGGCTTGAACCTTCGCAAGGTCGGCTCCGCCCTAGAGCGTGTCGGTAATGGGCAGGGTGAGTTGGCCCAGCTCCGGCGCGTTGACCGTCACCTCGATGGTGTGCTCGCCCGGTTCGAGTTGGCCCGGAACGTAGATCTTCAGGGTGGCCCCGTAGGACACGTACAGGGAAGAGGACCACGAGAGACCGGCAACCGGGCGCACTTTTCCGCCCAGTTCCACTGTGACGCCATCGAGCGGTCGCTCCTCGCCATCCACCGTCAACTTCGTGATGCCACTGATCGATCCGGAGTCCACCAGGTTCTTCACCTGAAAGGCAAAACCATCATCCTCATTTGTCAGACTGCCTTCCACGTAGAGCCTCTTGAGTGCCCCCGATGACATACCGTAGTACATTGCAGCCTCCTTCTAGGGATTGGAAATGCTAAACCAATTGTAGTCCGGCGCAGCAGGTTTGTCGAATCAACCTATTCGCACGCCAAGCGCTGTCCTGGGACGTTCAGACCACTTCCCCGAACTTACCACTGAAATGGCGGAAGAACCAGTAGCCGAAGACCAGAATGACCAGTGCGGTCACCGCGGTGCGCGACAGAAAGTCAAGCGAAGTGAGCGTGCCTTTGTAGAGGATATCCTGATAGGTGTTGATGATGGAGGCCATCGGGTTGAGACGGTAGATCCAGAGCTGGGGGTTGAAGGTCAATCCCAGCAGTGTGACCTGGGTAGGTAGTGATGTCACCGAGTAGATCACCGGTGTCAGGAAAAACCAGGCTTGCATCGCCACGTCCATGATCATGTGGGTGTCTCGGTAGAAGACCTCCAGGGTCGAGAGAATGAGCGTGATACCGATGGCGAAGACGAGTTCGATAAGAATAGGGAGCGGCAAGAACAACAGATACCGGTTGGGCATGATCCCGGATATCATCGCGATGGCGAAGAAGACCGGCAGTGCAATCAGGAAGTTCACCATATTGGAGAGAACTGTAGAGATCGGCAGCACCTCCCGGGGGAAGTAGACCTTCTTGATCAAGTTGGCGTTGCCGACCACGCTCGGAATGCCACCCATCACGGAACCGACGAAGAAGTTCCACGGCAGCATCGCACTAAGGAAGAGGATGTGATAGTTCGGGATGTCCTGGCGCTTGAGGAGAACGCCAAACACTAACGTGAAGATGAGCATCAACAGCAGCGGATTGAGCCAGGACCAGATGATGCCAAGGAGGGAGTTCTTATACCGGACTTTCAGATCGCGCGAGACAAGATTATAGACGAGGTTCCGGTAAGCCCAGAGCTCTTTTATCCATTGTCGCATAGATTGGTGGTCAAGCCTTTGTCAGAGATGGGGAGATGCACACTCCCTGGAGTCAGTGGAGGCGATTATACCATCGGCATGGCTGAAAACAACGTGGCGGGTATAATGCGCCTGTGGAACCCTCGAAGCGTCGGAGACCCAGGACGCGAAACACAGGCCTACCAACTTGGAGGCGCTGGGGCATGGTCCTCGTGCTCCTGGTCGCAGCCGCGCTGCGGCTATGGGCGCTCCCATCGTTCCCTGTAGGCCTCCACTACGACGAAGCAGCCAACCTCATTCTCACGCGCCAGATTGCCGAGGGGCAGTACCACCCCATCTTTATCCAGGCCTACACCGGTAAAGAGGTCCTCTATTTCTACGCTGTTGCTCCCTGGGTACGCATGACCGGCGGCTCACCGTGGGGGCTCCGTCTGGGAGCCGCCATGCTCGGAATCCTCACGGTCTCCGCAACGTACGCGGCGACCTCAGCGCTCCTGGGGCCGCGGAAACGCACGGCGCCCATCGCGCTATTCGCCGCGGCCTGGATCGCCGTGGCGTTTCCTCACGTGCTGCTCAGCCGTTACGGGTTCCGAGCCATATCGCAGCCGCTCATGCAGGCGTTGACCGTCGCCGCACTCTGGCGAGGGTTGCGTTCGGGCCGACGGCGTTGGCTCGTCGCAGCCGGCGCCTTTCTCGGTCTTACCGCGTATACCTACCTGGCGGCGCGGCTCTTCCCCGTGCCACTGGGCATCGCCCTGGGGTGGCTACTCGTCCGGTCGGAACCGCAAGCGAGACGCCGGCTGTCTGGCCAACTGGCGCTGGTGTTGGCGGTGGCCCTGGTCGTCCTCGCACCGTTAGGTGTGTTCTTTCTCCAGCACCCGGAGGCGTTCACCACCCGCATCACCCAGGTGGCCTCCCCAAGTGGGTCCGATGCCCTACGCGGGATCTGGCTCTGCCTGCGAGCGCTGGTGTGGCCGGGCAGCGGAGACGGCTACGTGCGCTTCAACCTCCCGCATCTGCCGCTGATGGATGGGATCTCGGCGCTCTTAGCCCTGTTTGGGCTCGTCTCCTGGCTGCGGCTGCGTCGGAAGGATAGCCTGGTGCAGGCGGCGCTGATCCTGGTGACCGGGGCAATCGTCGTCATGATCTTGCCCAGTGCGCTCGCCACGGGCGAGCTGACGCCCAGTAACCTGCGGATGGTAGGTCTCTTCCCGTTCCTGGCACTGCTTCCGGCGTGGGGGCTGTCGGAAGCATTGCGCGTCTTCGGCGGTATAGCGGCCGGCAAATGGCAGATGGGGAAGCGGCTTGGCCGACCGCGGCCGGGCGCCCCTGCGCCCCTGCTCCCCCTCTCTCTTGCACTCGTGCTCTTCCTCGCCGGCGCAGCGCGGACGGCCTCCATCTACGCCGGCTGGTCGAGCTCCGACGCCCTGTTCCGTGCGGCCGACGGCGAGATGGTCCTGGCAGCAAAGGCGCTGGACGCTGCAATCGAGGCTCCGCCGGACCCGGCCGGGGTCACGGTCTACATCGCCAGCGAGCACTACCGGCATCCCACGGTCGCCGCGCTGGCCGAGCACTATGGGGATGCAAAGTGGCTGACCGGTGGGGCGACGCTGGTCCTGCCGGAGCACGGAGACGCCGTCTACCTGGTGCCCGACAACGTGCCGCCGCCGGCGCCCTGGCCCGAGATGATTGCAGATGTCTGGACGACGGTCAATTACACGAGCCCTTCCGGTGCGCCCGCGCTGGCTTCACACCAGTTGACGGCGTCTGCCCTCGCCGGGCTGCGCCAAGACCTGATGGTACCGGGGGGCGCCGGCCCGGATGCCGCGCCGGCCGATTTCGCCCACATCGTCCGGATCTATGATGCTGCGCCGATGCAGCCATGTCGTATCGGGGAGCCATGTCCGGTCCTCGTCACGTGGGAAGCAGTATCACCCTACGCGACGCTGCAGCCTGTCCTGCGATTGTTCCATCCGGAGAGCGGCGAGTGGGCCCGGACGATGCCATTTCACTATCCTGCTGAGGAGTGGTCGTCCGGCGAGCTGGTGCTGGACCAATTGGTGGTCGTTCCCCCCGTGGGAGCCCCCCCTGTCGAGGGGTATGAGTTAGGCGTGGGCTTCTACGATCCGGATCGGGCCGCGCCGCTTCCCCGTCTGGTGGATGAGCGTTTCGGGGGGCTCGAGGCCCGCTATTCCGACACGTCTCAGGGCCTGCGCCTGTCGCCCGCCCTTGCGGCTCCGACGCCGGAGCAGGTCGAGGACGCATGTCCCGGGATTCCGAGGACGTCTGCGGTGGCGCTGTCGGGTCTGGATCTCCTGGGATGGACGATGGCCCCCGGTGACCCTCTTTTGCCGGGCAGTGAGCTCTCGGTGCGCCTGTGCTGGCTTGCCGACCAAGCGGCGCCCCCGTTTGAGACGGTGACGCTGCGTGTGCGTGGCATCGATGCCGAAGCGACGCTTTTCGCGGGCCCTCCTGCAGAGGGCTACGCCTTTGCGGACTGGCGCGCGGGCGAGGTCGTGGAGGATCGCTACCGGGTGCGTCTGCCCAGATCGCTGCCCGCAGGGGGCTACGTCCTCGAGATGCAGTTAGACGGGGCGGAACCTGTTGAGCTTGAGCGCTTCGATGTACAGGCGCTAACACGCACGTTCTCGCGTCCCGATACCGCGTATGGGGTAGATCGGGATTTTCTGGGTTCGTCAGGGGCGCAGATTCGCCTGCTCGGATACGACCTCGGCGAGTGGGATCCCAGCCACCCGTGGCACGTGACCCTTGTGTGGCAAGCCGTTGAGGAGATGCCGCAGGATTACGTCGTCTTCCTGCACCTGCGGAGCGCCGAAGGCGATGCTCCTGTCGCCCAGGTGGACGAGATGCCGCGCGCGGGCGGATATCCGACGTCCCTGTGGATGAGCGGGGAGGTGGTAAGCGACGAACACGTCCTGACGCTGCCCCCCGATCTGGCGCCTGGTGACTACGTCCTCTACGTCGGTCTTTATCTCACCGACGGCACCCACCTCACGGTCGACGGAGCGCAGAGACTGCGATTGGCCGAAGTTACGGTTGTCCCATAGGAGTGTCGCGGCCCGACGCGATATACAAAGCGGCGCGCGTGCTTGATAGAGCACGCGCGCCGCAAGACTGCCTTTTGACGCCTTTGAGCGTAGTGTTCGACGGCCTCTAGTCGACCGGCAAGACCTCAACGTCCGTCGCAGCAAAGCGGAAGCGCTCGCGATCACGCCGGGGGCCATCGGGCGGGATCTCCACGATGACGTCTCCCTTGAGAATGTCGAGATCGATGACCCTGCCGATACCGTTTTCCGTCTTGACCCGGGCCTTGATGCGGGGGAGTTCCTTGGCCTCATCTTTGTAGACCTGATGCTCGTAGCCGAGACAGCAGCGGAGCCGTCCGCACATACCGGTGATATCGGTCGGCGCCATCGAGATCGCCTGGTCCTTGGCCATGCGGATGGAGACCGCCTGGAACTCGGTGAGGAAACGGCTGCAACACCGGGGCTCCCCACACACACCGTAACCATCCAGCGCCTTCGCGTGGTCGCGGGGGCCTACGGAACGTAGTTCCACCCGGCAGCTCATCCGCGACGCCACTTTGCGCCGGAGCGTGGCGAGCGCCTGCTTGTTGATATTGCCGGAACACAGCAGGATGGCGCTGTTGCCGTCCAGGGTGAACTCGGCGCTGACGATCTTCAGATCCTGTCTCCCGGACGCGACTTCCTCTCGGGCGACCTCGACCAGGCGCTCTGCGCGCTGCTGCATGACGTGATGACGCGCCATATCGAGACCGCTGGCCCGGCGAAGCACGGCCCGCAACTTACGTGACGCGATCTCCTCCGGCGTCATCTCGGGCAGGTGGGTGACCTGCCCTACCTGCTCACCGTACACTGTCTCTACCACGATCCAGTCAAAGGCTGTCAATAAGAGGTCCGGGGGGGCCTCGAAATGATACGGTTTCCCAGCCGGTTGAAAGCGCACACCGACGACGGTGGGGGCTGGGGGCTGTTCCGGGGGTGTTTCGTTCCCGGAGGTGCTCAGAAGATCTGGCTGTGCCATAGTGCTAGTCCTATCCGTTACAAGTTGTCGGAGGCTGCTAAAGGCAGTCCGCAGAACGAATCATGGCCCTTCCAACCGGGCACGATTCGCGAATATGTCCTGATGACTCGGTCCTATACCGTAAGGTGCTGTAAGCCGACCTGTGAGGATCTGCACACAACGCACTAACTATACCCGACACGAGAGGTTTGGCAACAGCAGCGCTACGACTGTGTGCATTTCAGGATTGGGGCAGGCTGCCCGGCGATGATGGACCGCGGGCAGCCTGTCCTGAGCGCAGCCTCAGGATCTCGCCCGCCAGCGCACGAATACAGCCACGACGTGGCATCAACCGCCTGCGCACAATCCGCCGTCGCCGGAGCGGGCGAGACGCCCGCGGTCCGCCTCTTGTGGCCGTCTTGCCTCTGGAATGAAATGCACCCGCTACGACTTGCGGTCCCGCTTCCACAGGGGGGCTTTGCTCTCGAGGACCCCACGCAGATCGAAGATCTGGTCTCGCAGTACGGCCGCCTTCTCGAACTCCCAGTTCTCGGCTGCGAGCTTCATCTCTTTTTCCAGCTCGCGGATCATCTTGTCCAGCGCTACGGGTTCCATCTCTTCCGGAGCGAGATCGAGCGCGCTCTCGTCCTGGGCGGCTGCTCGCACGCGATCCGTGAGATCCCGAATCTCCTTGATGATCGTCTGAGGCTCGATACCGTGTTCCTTGTTGTAGGCCACCTGGATCTCACGTCGCCGGTTGGTCTCATCGATCGCTACCCGCATCGCGTCGGTCATGAGGTCTGCGTACATCAAGACCGTGCCCTCGGTGTGCCGTGCGGCCCGCCCAATCGTCTGGATAAGTGAGGTGGCGCTCCTCAGAAATCCCTGTTTGTCCGCGTCGAGGATCGCGACCATGCTCACCTCCGGCAGGTCGAGCCCTTCGCGCAGGAGGTTGATCCCGACCACCACGTCGTACTGCCCCAGACGAAGATCGCGCAGGATCTCGACTCTTTCGATGGTCTGCACCTCGCTATGGAGGTACTGAACTTTGAAGTTGAGTTCGCGAAGATAGTCCGACAAATCCTCGGACATCTTCTTGGTCAGGGTGGTGACGAGCACACGCTGCCCGTTTTCGATGCGTTCGTGCAGCCGCCCGACGAGATCGTCGATCTGGCCCTTGGTCGGCAGGACGATGATCTGCGGATCGACGACCCCTGTGGGACGAATGACCTGGTCCACGATCTGGGCGGCGTGGCTCAACTCGTACTCGGCGGGTGTCGCCGAGGTGTAGATCACCTGGTTAACGCGCTCCTCGAACTCGTGGAACATCAATGGCCTGTTGTCCAGCGCCGACGGGAGGCGGAAGCCGAAATCGACCAGGGTCTCCTTCCGGCTGCGATCCCCATTGTACATCCCCCGCACCTGGGGCACGCTCATGTGGGACTCATCCATGACCAGCAGATAGTCCGCGGGGAAGTAGTCCATCAGCGTCCAGGGCGGCTCCCCGACCTCGCGCTGATCGAAGTGGCGGGAGTAGTTCTCGATGCCCGAGCAATAGCCGATCTCGCGGATCATTTCGAGATCATAGCGCGTGCGCTGTTCCAGGCGTTGGGCTTCCAGCAGCTTGTCCTGAGCGTTGAGCTCGGCCAACCGTTCTTCCAACTCCTCCTCGATCGTGACCAGTGCCTGCTTGACGCGCTCCTCCGACGTGACGTAGTGCTTCGCCGGGAAGATCTGAATCTCCTTGGGCCGATCCAGGATCTCGCCCGTCAGGGGATCGACCTCCATGATGTCCTCGATCTCGTTGCCCCAGAAGGAGATGCGATAGGCCGTCTCGGTGTAAGCCGGGCGGATCTCTAAGACATCCCCGCGGGCGCGGAAGGTACCGCGCTTGAAGTCCAGGTCGTTGCGGTCGTAATAGATGCTGACGAGGTGGCGCATCACCGTTTCGCGCCGAATCGCCTCCCCGACCTGCAGCGGCAGGATGACGCGCCCCCATTCGTGGGGGTTGCCCAATGCATAGATGGCCGAGACCGAGGCGACGATGATGGTGTCCCTGCGGGTGAGCACGGCAGCCGTCGCCGCCAGGCGCAGTCGATCGATCTCATCGTTGATGTCGGCGTCTTTCTCGATGTAGAGGTCGTGCTGCGGGATGTAGGCCTCAGGCTGGTAGTAATCGTAGTACGAGACGAAGAACTCGACGGCGTTGTTGGGGAAGAGCTCGCGAAACTCCGAGTAGAGCTGGGCGGCAAGGGTCTTGTTGTGTGCCAGCACCAGGGTCGGTCGCTGCACCTCGGTGATGACGTTGGCAACGGTGAAGGTCTTGCCCGTGCCGGTTGCCCCCTTCAGGACCTGGTGTTCGTCACCCCGATTCAGCCCCTCGACCAACTTGGCGATGGCGTCCGGCTGGTCTCCGGTAGGCTTGAACTTAGAGACAAGTTGGAATTCCGGCATATTCCCTCCATCCGTTCACGAACACTTGTTCCATTTTGGGGATATTATAGCGCGAATAGGAGGGTGTACAACGTCTGCTTCCGGGGCAGATTTGACACGCCGACCAATGGCCCCAGAATAGGCGGCGGGCGAACCCGGGCCGACCTAGCCGAGGGACGACGAAGACGGGCGCGCCAGACTGCTCCGTCTTGAGTGCCGGGAGGGAACCGTGCCATTGGACCGAGATCAGTTCAAAGCCTGCGTCGCCATTCTCGTGCCGCACGTCGACCGTGCCCGATGACCGCCGTGCGCTGGTGGAGCGCGCGTTGCATGGCTCCGCGGTGCTGCGCCCGAATCGTCTGGACAGGCCATGCGGTGACCTTCGCCACGAACTCTGGTGCGGCGGCTGGACGGACTTCGACGGCACGACCTCGCTGATCGCCCTGCTGGAGACCGTGCGCGAGGACGTCGGGGGGCCGAAGAGATCGGCGATCGCGGACCTCATTGCCGCCCTCGCGCCGCGCCCTGTGGCGAAACCCGGCGCCGATCTCGTGTCGCCCACCGGGCCGAACGTGTTCATCTCCTACGCGCGGCATGACTTCCCCTTCGTGGACCGGCTGCGCCGCGACCTTGCCGCGCACGCACATCCCCTACTGGATCGATCGTCGAGGGGCTCACACCCGGCACGCCCAACTGGGAGCGCAGCATCCGCACCGCCATTCAAGCAGTGCAGCGCGATGGTGTGGGTGGTGTCGCCGGCATCCTATGCCTCGGAGTACGTCTACAGCGAGGTCGCCATTGCTCAGATGATCGAGCGCCCAATCTTCCCCGTCTTCGCGGACGGCGATCAACTGGCTGGACTGCGCGCCTCTGGGTATGCACAGGATGCAATACGCCGACATGCGCGGCGGCGCTTACGATGCCGGGCTGGGCCGGCTCATCGCTGCGCCTGTGCGGTGCGGGGCGGGCTCTCCCCTGTATCCCTCGGAGCCGACGCCCGAGTTGGCTCCCGGACAAGCGCCGGAGAACCCCTATAAGGGCCTGCAAGCCTTCCAGGAGGCGGATGCCGGCATGTTCTTCGGGCGCGAGAAGTTGGTGGCGCGGCTCGTCGAGCGGCTGGCAGACCGGCTCGCCGGCGATCAGGCGCGGTTTCTCGCCATATTGGGGCCGTCCGGCGCCGGGAAGAGCAGTGTGGTCATGGCGGGGCTGCTTCCGGCTCTGCAGCGAGGCGAGGTGCCCGGCAGCGACCGCTGGACCTACCTCCCCCGCATCGTCCCGGGCAGACATCCGGTCGAACACCTGACCGACGCGCTCGGCGGAGTACTGAACCGCCCGTTGAGCCACATCGAGGCCGATCTCCACGCCCCCGGCGGGCGGATGCTGCACCGATTAACGTGCACGCTTCCCGGAGAGCGCGTCGTGCTCACCATCGACCAATTCGAGGAGCTGTTCGCGCTGACAGAGGACGACGGCGAACGCCAGCAGTTCATCAGTCTCATCGCCGGGGCCGCCACTGAGCCGGAGGGCAAGCTCGTGGTCCTGGTCACCATGCGGGCCGATTTCCTGGATCGTCCGTTGAGCTATCCGCTGTTGGGCGACCTCTTCAACGTGCACACCGAGCTGGTGCGCCCGATGAGCATCGTGGAGCTGCGCGATGCCATCGAGAAGCCCGCGCGTTTGCCCGGCGTGGGGCTGACCTTCGATCCGGGCCTGGTGGCGGAGATTATCTTCGCGCTGCGCTCGCGCGACAAGGCGCTGGCGGGCGCGCTGCCCTTGCTGCAGTTCACGCTGGATCGGCTGTACGCTGACCGTGACGGCACACACCTGACGTGGGCCGCTTACGAGGCCATGGGCGGCGTCGAGGGGGCCATCGGTACGCACTGCGAGGCAGTGTTTGCGGCGCTGCCGCAGCGCGCTCAGGATACCACTCGGGCAGGTGTTCCTGCCGCTCGTGGCGGTGGATGAAGAGAGCGGGGAGCCCACCCGCCGCCGCGCGTTGCTGGAAAGTGTGACCGCCGACCCGGACGCCCGGCTTCTGGTGGAGGCACTGGTGGAAGCTCGCCTGCTGCAGACCGGGCGCGACGGCAGCGACGCCTATCTCGAGATCGCCCACGAGGCGCTCTTCCGCAGTTGGACGCGGCTGGCGGACTGGATCGCCGGCGTGCGGGGCGACCTGCACCTGTTGCGCGAGCTGCGCAAGGCGGCGCGGACCTGGGACGAGCACGAGCGCAGTCGCGACTACCTATGGCTGGGGGAGCGCGGGCAGGAGTCCAGCGGATGCTGGGCCGACTACAGCCGAACCTGGACGCGGTGGAGCGGGCGTTCGCTCGCCCGGAACAAGAGCACCTACTGGACGAGCTGGAGGACATTGACGTGCACCCATCGTGCGCCGGGAGGCCATCGGGCAGCGGCTGCACGACCTCGGCGACCCGCGCCATGGCGTCGGGTTGCGTGAGGATGGGCTGCCCGACATCGCATGGTGCTTCGTGGATGTGCCGGAAGACCTGCGGGGAAGGCCATCCCCTTCATCGGCGATGAGGGCAAGCTCGGCGAGTTCGAGATCGCGCCCTTCTGCATCGCCAAAGTACCCGATCACCGTGCGCAGTTCCAGGCGTTTGTGGACACCCGACCGGCTTCGCCGAACCCTGTGTGGTGGCGCGGCATCGAGCGCAAGAAAGAGACCCCGAAAGCTCGCGCCAACTCTACAGCAACTACCCGCGCGACAGCGTCAGTTGGTACGACGCCGTCGCTTTCTGCCGCTGGCTGAGCCACGTTCTGGGCTGCGAGGTCACGCTGCCACCGAACAGCAGTGGCAGTGGGCGGCTCAGAACGGGATAGAGCAGCGCGAGTATCCCTGGGGCGGCTGGGACGGCAGGCGCTGCAACACCAGGGGGTCGGGTATCGGACGCAGCACGGCAGTCGGCATGTATCCGCACGGGGCGGCTGCCTGCGGCGCGCTGGACATGGCGGGAACCCTGTGGGAGTGGTGTCTGAACAAGTACGAAACGCCTGAGTGACGGCGGTCGACGATAGCGATGCCCGGCGGGTGTTGCGCGGCGGGTCGTGGCTCGTCGATCAGTCGACGCGCGCGCCGTGTACCGCGGCTACGACCATCCTGCGAATCGCGTCGACAACGTCGGTTTTCGAGTGGTGCGTCCCCCTTCTCGCTAGGTGTTTCTGATCTCTGTGGGGGCGGTGCGCAGCAGGCGCGTAGCGCCAGCCCCCTCCCTTCGCAAGGATGCCGCACCTTGCGAAGGTTCTCCAATCGCCCTGTCCCCTCGCCGAAGGCGAACCGGTTTTCAGAGGTTTCTCGGCGGGACGATGGGGTGGTCTGCGAAGACGTGGCGACGCAGGCCCCAGGTATCGGCGTAGCGGACGTGGTTGATCCAGCCTTGCACGCCGGCGTCCAACTCCGCAAAGGAGATCGCCCCGGACTGTAGAGATCGAGGTTGTGCGCCAGGCGGCGGGTGAAATCCATGGCGTTGCGCCGCTTCAGCCTGCGGTGCGTAGGATAGACCACGAAGCCCAACCAGGGGATGCCGTTTGTCGTGGGAACGACCTGTGCCTGCGGCTCGTGCATCGTCAGCCGCAGCGTGGCGAGGAAGTCCACGATCGCCCGTTTCCACGCGTACAATTGGCGCCTGCTGTCGCCGAACAGGGCAAAGTCGTCGACGTACCGCAGATAGGCGCTACAGCCCAGATCTCTGCGTCACAAACCAATCCAGCGGAGTTGAGATAGCAGTTGCTCCAGAACTGGTGACGTCAGATTGCCGATGGGCAGGCCACGCGCCCGGGTTGCGGCAAAGAGGTCGTCCCCTGGGAAGTAGACCATCTCGTACTCATCGCTGAGTACGTCATTCCCGCTGGCGATGATCCGAACGATCAACCACGGAGCGCTTCGTCCCGAAGCGTGTCCGCCAGAATGTCGTACAGCCGTTCGTGATCGATCGAGGGGAAGTGCTTCACGATGTCGATGCGCAAGACGTAGCGATGGCAGCCCGCAAGCGTCTGCAGATAGTCGATCGCGGCGTGTGTGCCTTTCCCGACGCGGTTGGCGTAGCTATGCGGGATGAACTGAGCCTCGAACAGCGGCTCGATGATGTTGCAGAGTGCGTGATGGACCACTCGGTCGCGGAAGGGCGCGGCGCTGATCGTGCGGTGTTTGGGGTCGTGGATCGTGAAGTGCACGTAGGCGCCGGGCTCGTAGGTGAACTCGGTCAGTTCCGCCTGCACCTGCAGCAGGTGGTCGGCAAGCTGGTGCTCGAACCCCGCCGTCGATGCTTTGCCGCGCTTGTGGCGCGCCGCTTTGCGGTAGGCCAACAGCAGATTCGACCAATCTACCACCCGCGAATAGAGGAAATCGCTATCGATGGCTGAGGACATGATCATCCTGACTCGCTCATTTGACCTGCTCGTGTGGCTGCTGCCCAAAGCCGAGCAGTTCCCGAAGACCTATCGCTACACGGTAACGCAGCGGATGATGGATGCCGCGCTCGACTTCCAGGAGGCGCTCTACGATGCGCAGAGTCAGGGTGGAACCACGCGACAGAAACACCTGCGCACGGCAGACGCCCATCTGAACAAACTGCGACTGTACTTGCGGCTGGCGCATCACTGGGGCTGGCTCAACGATGGGCAATATCGTCACGTCAGCGCCATGGTCGCCGAGGTCGGGCGGCTGCTCGGCGGGTGGCTGAAATCTCTCTAGTGCAAGATCAGGCGACGTCTTAGGGAAAGTCGCGATGGTCGGCGAAGACCTTTGGGGTTTCCTTCACAAGCAAGACAAGCAAGCGTCTACTCGACGAGGAAACCCCAAAGGTCTCGGCGTCAGCGAGAGACCCTTTCCCGAGGATCTTTTTTGTCTTCGCACCAGCGATAGGTTCCTGTCGAAGCGGATGCATTGCAAGTCACAAGCCACAGCAGGTCATATGGCCCACTGTGGCTTGCATATAGGCCCGACGCTGCGCCGATGTCCGAGCACACAGTGTGCGCCTGGACATCGGCGTGTGCGTGCGGACGGGATACATCTGCGCCTTCTCTATCTTTCCGCCTCGGCAGGGAAATGCGACGGCGCCAAGGCCGTTCATCGCCCTGCACTTCCGGAAACCGCCCCGATGGTCAAACCGGTTGGGTTCGCGGCAGCGAGCCACTGCCCGCCTTTGGAAAGGGGACAGAGGAGTGGGACGACACCACCCGAAAACCGATGTTGTTGTTGCGATTCGTTCGGATGGTTGTTGTTGCGGTACACGGCGCGCGCGTTGTTCTGATTGTTGTTCCACGACGCCGCCGCGCAACACCCGCCGGGCTGCGTCGCAGAGCACCCCGCAGCCGAAGCTGTAGACATCAGTATACCTCGATTTTCGCCGACAAAACCGGTCTCGCCTGTCGGCGAAAGCGGCAGGGGGCTGGCGCTACGCACCTGCGGCTCGCGCACCGCCCCCACAGTGATCAGCAAACACCTAACGAGAAGGGGGACGCACACACCCGAAACCCGACGTCGAAGTCGCGAGCCAAGCAGGGATGGTCGCCGTACGCGGTACACGGCCCGCGCGTAGTCCTGATCGATGAACCACGAGCCGCCCCGCACCACCCGCCGGGCTGACGGATCTTCCAGGTCCTCGCGCCCATCGTCCGGCCTGATACGGGATAGGGATAGCTGTTCCTGGTCGTAGATCGACGTCGTCCAGGTGTAGGCGTTGCCGGAGAGGTCGAAAGCGCCTTCCGGCGTGGCGTTGTCATAAATCCCCACCGGCGTGCTGCGCCGCATGTGGCTCTCGAAGGTGTTGCTGCGGCTCACGTCGAATGTCGGCCCATAAGGATACAGCCGTCCCTCCTTACCGCGAGCCGCCGCCTCGCACTCTGGACCTCCGCCGGCAAGCGCGACAGCCCCTTCCTGCTCCGAGCTGAGGCCGCAGAGCCACCGGCAGTAGGCGCGCGCCTCGAACCACGGTCACGCCCACCACCGGCTGGGCCGGGTTGTCGAAACGCGTGTCGTTCCAGTACTCCGGCTGGCGGTAGGTCTCGCCTTCAGGGTACCACTCAGCTCAACCTGCTTCTCGAGCTCTTCTTCGCTCCAGCTCCCGGAACCAGATGTACCAGTCTCGGCCTCCTCAGACGTCATGCGCTCAGGCACCAGCTCCCGGTATCTCTTCGGAGTCCAGTTGTCGCGCCAGAGTCTTCCATTGATATCGCGCCGGACTGCCTGCTTGCTACCCTCGGTGCTGCCCTCGCCGCGCAGCCAGGCCAGCGCCTCGTCGGTGTCCCACCACTGCTCGTCCTCGTAGCCGCTCCGCCGCCATGAACAGCGCGTATTCGGCGTTCGTCACCGGGAACTGCCCGATCTCGAAGGGCGCCAGTTCGACGGTGTGGGCGGGCCCTTCGTCGTCGTATAGGCCGTCATCCAGGCCCATCGGGTACGTGCCGCCCGTCGATGTCGACCATCGGCGGCAGCAGGTAGGCGCCGTGCGGCCCGGTGCGGCGCTCGAAGCGCGGGTCGCCCAGCTCGCCCAGCGCCAGTCCCGCCGCGATGCGGGCGCGCAGGTCGGCGCGTCATGTCCTGCGTGCGGGCGATCAGCGCCTGCTGCATGTCGCGCTTCAGGTCCGGGTCGAGCCTCCACCTCCGGTCGATGCGGCACAGCGTGCCGCCAGCGGCAGGTTGTGCGGCACCAGGTCCCGGATGAAGGCGTTCGGATCGCGGCGCCATCGGCGCGGCCGTCGAGCGTCGTCTCCTCCCAGCCGGTCTGCGGCAGCAGCGGCAGCGGGTCGCCGTCGGGCCAGGCCGCCAGCGTCTCGTCCAGCGTGGGCGTGACCGCTCTCCACCGACCACTCGACGTGCACGAGCGCCGGGTCCGGCGCCTGGGCCAGCTGCCGCGCCGCGAAATACTCCTGCAGCAGCTGGTGGAAGAAGACGATCTCCTACGTGGGCCACATCTTCATCGAGCACGCCCAGCGAGATGCCCGGCGCTCGAGGATGTCCTCGCCCCGGTCGTGGACGAGCAGGTCACAGGCGTCGTCGTAGTCGATACGCACCTGCGCGCCGTCGGTCTCCACGCCCGCGCTCCTGCATGGCGAAGGCCAGGCGGCTCAGGCACGGCACCAGCACGCCGCGCTCCGGCAGCTCGAACGGCGATGCTCCAGCGGTCCTGCGTCAGCTCTGGTATGGTCCCTGCTCGGTCAGCAGCCCATCCGGGTACAAGCAGACGGTTGCCGCCCTCGTTTTCACGGATGAGCGTCTGGCGCACGAAGCTCGGTGAACAGCTCGGCCTTGCCCTTCGGCACGCGCTGGCAGGCGTTCCACCTGGTCGCAGCAGCAGTTTCAGGTAGATACGGCGTGCTGGTACAGGTCGAACTGCGGCGTGCCATCCAACTCTCGCCAGATCATCTCCGCCTGAGCCGGGTTGTAGGCCTCGAGGAATTCCCGGACCTTCTCCGGCCACCATCGCGCTCCACTTCGAGCTGCGGCACGCGCAGGTCTTTGCTGCTCAGACTGGCGCTGTAATCCAGACTGCGACAGGAGAAGACGTGCCCGGTTGCCCGCGTCGTGCGATCTCCTGCGATGAAAGCCCGCCACAGCCCCACCTGTTCGTGGTACTCGGCGGCGCTGCTATGGGGCATCTCATTGAGGGCGTCTAGCAGCAGCAGCGCGCATCCCGCTTGCAGGAACGTGTCCAGCGGGGGCAGGAGCGGGTAGCGCTCGGCCCAGCGTGCTGTGAGCCACACGCGCGGGGCCCTGCTCACCGCGGTAGCCGTTCAGGGGGATGAAAAAGGTAACCTCGGGCCCGTCACGCCGCATAGTTCGTCGAGGCTGTGGTCCATCTGGAGGCGCCGCAGCAGCGTCGACTTGCCGCTGCCCGGCACGCCCAGCAGCACCAGCGCCGGGTCGTCTACCCTGGCGAGCACCTCGCGCAGGTCGCTGAAGTGAGCGTCCTCCGGGCGCCAGCGCTCCGGCTCCGTCTCGCCCCGGTCCCGCAGCAACGTCAGGTGCACGAAGCGTCTGTCCAGCGCGTAGCGCGGATGGCTCCACTCCGCCATCCGCCCCAGCCGGTACTCCGCCAGATCAGCCGGTGGGTGCGCTGCCAGCGCCCTGATCTGCTCGTTAGTCAGCGCGACGGTGCCGTGCGGGTCGCGCGCGGCTTCCAGCAGGTCGGCGAAGGCGAAGTCCGGTTCCGGCCCCGACGGGGCCGGTGTGCTGATGAACACGTCCCGGTGTTCGCCGGCACCTTCAGTGGGCGGCACGTCGGGGGTGTCAGAGCCTGCGAGCAGCTCGTCCAGCTCAGCCTGGACTCCTGCGATTCGCCTGTCATGCTCAGCCAGGCGGGTGTTTAGCGCTGCCAGCGAGAGGTTCTGTTTGTCATACTCCAGCCGGTCGAGGGTTTTGCCGAGACGGCAACGGTCGATTTCCTCGCGCAGCTTGCAGACGAGCTCATCGCGGATGCTCATGGAAAGCTATGCGGGTTCCTTCACGACCTCAAAGCCCAGATCGCCCAGGTCCGTTTCGATCTCATCCATCATCTGTCGAATGGTGGCGTCGTGCTCCTTCAGGCGTTGCTCGAACGCCGACCGTGCCAGGCGCTGCTGATCGTATTCCTCGCGATCGGCGAGTTTGGCATTTCGCGCGCGGTCGATGGCGTCCCGCTGGCGTTCGATCAGCGTGGCGACCCGGGTGACGTCGCGCTTGCCCTTCTCGGCGACGATGACCTGGAGCTGTGCGGGCATAGTCTGCTCGACCTGCGCCCGATCGGTGAGGTCGGTCTCCTGCTGTTTTCGGCGCAGTTTCCAGCGCTCGCCGAGCTCACTCATCGCCCAGCGACCGACCTCGAGCAGGAATCCGATGAGCATTGCGTTATTGAGAGCCGTTTCCATCTGTCCTCCCTGTGTTTCCGGTAGATGATAGTCCGCGATCAGTTGGACGATCTGTGCTTGTCTGTCGGAGCCAACCTGCCCCTTCACGTCCTCCAATAGCGCGACCATGGCCGGGATGCCTGGCGCGATCTCACCGTATTCGTCGAGGACGCGGATCAGCCGTAGCGTGAACGGGCGCGCGGCGCCCTCCCATTGGATGCTGTGGAGGACCGGCGATCCATACAGCGCGCTCTCGACCCATGCCTTGCGCTCTGTTGAATCGTCCATCTCGGGCAGGAGCATCCCAACAATGCGATCGTATAGAGGTTTGTCCATCGTCTTGTGCTGAAGTCAGGGTTCCATCTACAAAAAGGGACTGAGCCCATTGTACGGCACCCGACGGCAGGGCGCAAGTGCGGGAAGGAGAGCTCCGGAAGACCTTTGAGGTTTCCTTCTTGAGCAGGTGCCTTCTCAACAGGAAAACCTCAAAGGTCTCGGCGATGGCTGCTACCGCCGCGCGATGAGGAAGACCCGACCGTAACGCTCTGGGTCCTCCACGGGCACATCGAGCGCCTGGGGTTGGGCGAAATAGACCTCGGAGAAGCCGGCTTCGTTCAGGGCGGCGGCAACCTCGGCCATGTCGTAGATGCAGTTGTAGGCCACCTCGCCGAAGCGCTTGTAGCGGCCATCATCCTCGCGCAGGAATCCCGAGATCTGGGTGTAGGCACGGGCCTCGTCCTCGACCACGACGCCGCGTGTGATGAGCACCAGATCCTCTTCTTCCTGGACGTTGATACCTGCCCATCGGGCCAGACCGAACCGTGTGTTGAGATCGAAGATGAACGATCCGCCCGGCTCCAGAACCTTGACGACAGATCGGAAGCATCCCCGAAGGCTCTCTATGTTCGGTAGGTGGTTCAGGGCGTCAAAGGTCGATACCACCAGCCCGAAGGTGTCGTCGAGTTGGAAGTCGGCTGCGTCTCCCTCCACGAAGCGGGCCTTGCCCTCCGCGAGGTAATCGTGGGTTCCCTGGTTCTTCGCGTTCGCCCGCGCGTGGGCCAGCATCGCCGGCGAGAGGTCGAGCCCCACCACCTCATAGCCGCGTTCGAGAAAGTAGAGGGCCAACTGTCCCGTGCCGCAGGCGAGATCCAGCAGCCGCCGGGCGTTTCGACTCGCCGGCTGTTGTTCGTAGAGCGCGAGGATCCGGGGCGCGGCTGCGGCAGCGAAGTGGTTCCAGCGCATATTGTAGATCGCGGCAAATCCCTCGCCATATCCCTGCATGGTTGCTCCTCTTCAGGTGGTGGTTCACTCCTGTTACGGGGATGGTACCAGATAGTCGCCGTCGACCCAGCCCTCAAGTTGGGTCGTCGTGCCGAGAACGTGGTACCACGTGATGCCGTGGAGGTTGACGGGACCCTCAAGCACAACCACAGGCGTGTCTTCGGGCAGGCGCCCCATCACCACACCCTCCGGCGAGTAGCGCACTCTGAGTCCCGCGCTGCCGACGTTGACGACGCGCAAGATCCAGGGCGTTGGGGTGGGCGTGTGGGTGGGCAGCGGCGTGATCGTCGGGATGGGGGTGATGGTCGGGGTGGGCGTCGCCGTCGGTGTGTGGGTTGGCGTTGCAGTAGGTGTCGGGGTTGGTGTGGCAGTCGGGATCCCCGTCGGCGTCATCGTCGGTGTGAGGGTCGGGGTCGGGGGAATGAACGCCCGCAGTTGCTGGGTCGGCACGGTACTCAACGACAGGGCCACCGGCCGGTCGATGCGTGTGGCAATGCGTTCCTGGAGATCCCGCGCCTCCTGGTAACGGACACTTCCCGACGCCCGGATCGTCAGTTCCAGGTTGAGCGTGCCCTGTGGCGTGATCGTGTAGTCCCAACTGACCAGTTCCCCGCCCGGGATCTCCCGGACCTCGATCGCGATCGCCGACTCGATCGACCGTCTGATCTGCAGGTCGCTCAGCGAGCGTTGCGTCAAGACGACGAGCGGGATTGTGATCAGCACCAGCAGTATGCCGAAGGTGAGGAGGCCTCTGCGCCTGGCAGCTACCAGATTCGGGTCGCCCGGCTGAGGGCGGAACCCCATCCAGAGGAAGAGGAAGCCGCTGGCAGCGACGATGGCGACGAGGTTGGTGAGGAATGTCAGGGCGGCGCCAAGCGCGATGCTCCAGTCGACAAGCGCCAGGCCCAACCCGATGTTCGCCAGGGGTGGGGTCAGGGAGGCCGCGACGGCGACGCCCGCGAGGGCGGCTGAGATTTCCTTGCGGCTGGTGGCGTAGGCCGCCGCAGTCCCCGCGACCAACGCCACCACCAGATCGAGGATGCTTGGCTCGGAATAGACCTGAATCGCCGGGGTGGTGGCTGCACCCGGGGCCAACTGCCCGACCAGGAAGCCCATGACGATGGCCAAGATGATGCCACGGAACGTGGTCGCGGCAGCGCGCCAGAAGAAGCGGAGCTCCCCAAGCACGATGGCGAGGCCCATCCCCAGGATGGTTGTCATGAGCGGGGCGACAATCATCGCCCCGATGATCGTCGCCGAGTTGTTCATCAGCAGCCCCAGCGTGGCCAGTGCGGCTGCGAGGGTAAGCATGACGAAAAAGTCGGGGCTGGGCTGTGATCCGCGGCGCACCGCTTTCTGGACGTCGGCCTGTTCCTGGACGGTGAGAGGAGGGAGCAGGCCGAAGATCCTGCGCCATACTCTCCGCTGGAAGGATCCCAGATAGCTGAGTCGCCGGCGCACGACCATCGTGGGAACGCTGGATTGGTCCAGGATCACCTGAGGAACGTCACCAAAGAGAAATCGTCCGACAGGCCCCTCATTGCCTGCGCCCAAGATGACCAGGTCGTAGCCTCCCTGTTGGGCCTCCGACAGAATGCCTTCGACGGGGGTGGAGGCCCGCACGACCTTGGTGTCCGTAACCTCTCGATCTTCGGGGTCCAGTCTTTCCAGCATTGCGTCCAGGCGTGCCTCTCCAACGAGGAGATCAGCACGCCCGGATCGGGCCTGCGCAACATAGACCGCCGTGATCCGGGCCTCGGGCGCCAGCGTACGTGCCAGCGTCAGGGCTCGGGGAGCATTTGGCCCGCCGGCAGCCGGGATGAGGACCTTGCCCGGGTTCGGCACGACCTGTCCGCGCTGCACCAGGACGTCGCACCGCGCTCCCTGGACGATCGGGTCCAGCGTATGGCCCAGTAAGTAGGTCCCCTGGCGCAGATGTCCGCTGAGACCAATGATCAGGATGTCAGGGTCGTAGTTGCGGACCTCGGCCAGGATAACACTACTGACGTTTCGACCCGAGCGGGTGAGAATCTCGGCAGGGACATCACTATAGACCTCTGGGATCACCAGCCAGGAGGGCTGGTTGCTGCCGCGCGTGACGGTCAGCACACGCGCCTCGCCATCGTGCGCTTTCGCAATGGCATGAGCTGTCGGGTAGAGTGCCGTGAGGTCCTGTTCGCTGCTCACGGTGACGAGAACGCGATAGGGACCCGCCGTCCGACGTATCTCCGCGTTCTGGTGTGCCTCGCCGTTGTGTCGTTCCATTCCGCTCTGGCTCATCACTGTGCCGGATCTGTTCCCGGATCAGGCGGTGACCTGCAATATCAGGAGATGGGACAGCCCAAGGTAACGCAGTGGCGTGTGTTCCAGGGTGTAGGTGATCGTCCGGATAGCGCGGCCCAGGTGGGGCCGGCGGGCAAGGATATTGTCGTACCCCGGGTAGATCTGTGTGTGAAGCAGCGTCCGTACCGGCAGGTCCGCGAAGAGACGCTTGAGCGAGCGCCCGGTGTAGGCTTTCACGTGCGGTGCCAACCGGTTGCGGAGGCGAGTTGGGAGCCAGTTCACCAGAGGCTTATTGCCGAAATGATAGGTCCCTCGCCAGTAAACGCCGTGTGTCTCGAAAAAGTAGAGCCGGTTTGGCACAAAGATGACGATGTGGCCCTGGGGGCGCGTCACCCGCACCATCTCCGCGGCACAGATGTGATCGGCGTTGACGTGTTCCAGGACTTCGTGGGAGAAAACGACGTCGAAGCTGTCGTCGCTGAAAGGAAGTTGCTCTCCCACAGCCTGTGAGACGTGCGAGACCCGCGTATGAGCTTCGATGGCCCGGTCGAGTTCGACCTCGACGCCGAAGGCGTGGGGTGTATGGCGCGCAAAGGCCACTGTATACATCCCGATGCCGCATCCTATGTCCAGTACCCGCTTGCCGTCCAACGGCACAGCCCGGCGCACCATATCGAGGCGGCGCTCCTGGCCCGATCTCCAGACGAAGGAGGGATTCCCTCTGAGTGCGGCCTGTTCGTTGTCGGGTGATTCGTCTTTGGTCATCCGGCCCCCGTGGTGGGATATTGCGCTCTGACCGTGCCTGCCGGGCACCGTCCTGCGGACGCTCCGCCTCCGGCATTATGCCACAATGTAGGTTCCCTGTGAAGACGACCCCTCGGGACAGCACGCTCTTGGTGCTTGGCATCTGAGTCAGTTGCTCCCGGGCTGATAGGGCGCCCGGCAGCTAGGGGGTCTCTGCCTGGAGGGCTGCGGCCAAGGCTTGGGCCAGGTGCTCGAGGGAAGGCGGCTTTGACAGCCACTCGCGTACCCCGTAGGCGGTCAGCGCAGAGAGATCCTCCCGCCTTGGATGCCCGCTTAGCAAGATGACCGGCATGGCCCGTCCCCGCTCCCGTAGGGCATGCACCAGAGCCACACCGCCCATTTGCGGCATCACCACGTCACTCAAGACCAGATCGACCTCGACATCGTACGATGTCTCGAGAAGCTCCAGTGCTTCAAGCCCGTGAGCCGCCTCGCGCACACGATACCCCAACCCTTTCAGCGTTTCCCGCAATGCGGCGCGCAGCGGGGCGTTGTCTTCCACAATCAGGATGGTTTGGCCCTGACCGTGGTCAAGGTTGTGAATATCGGGGGCCGGCAGCGAGGCAGCCGGCACCACCACAGCCGGGAGGTAAATGGTGAAGGTCGCTCCGGCGCCAGTGGCTGTCCCCACATCGATGTGTCCCTCGTGTTGTGCCACGATGCCGTAGACCTGGGCTAGGCCAAGGCCACTTCCCTCCCCGGGTCCCTTCGTTGTGTAAAAAGGCTCGAATATGTATGGCAGTACGTCGGGTGAGATGCCGGTACCGGTATCGGCCACCGAGAGTCTGATCCATTCCCCGGCTTTCATAGCCGGCAAGGGGGCTGTCGCATCTTTATCGACATATATGTGCTCCAGCGTGATCTCCAGGTTACCTCCCCCCGGCATAGCATCCCGCGCGTTGACGGCCAGATTGCATGATTACTTGTTGGATGCGGGTAGGATCGGCGTTGACCGTATGAGCCTCAGCATCGTAGCCAAAGTGAATCGCGATGTTCTCAGGTAGCGTCCGTTCGAGAAGCCGCACCTGCTCTTTGATAAGCGGTAGCAGGTCGAGCGGTTGGCGCTCGAGGATCGCCCGTCGGCTGAAGTCCAGGATCTGCTGGATCAGTCTCGTGGCGTAATAGGCCTGTTGGTTGACCGTTTCCAGCCGCCGCCGGTCCTGCTCCGATATCCCTTCCGAGTTGGCAGCCAGCCGGGCTTGGAGGATGATGACTGCCATGATGTTGTTGAAATCGTGGGCAATGCCGGCGGCCAGTTGCCCAATGGCGGCCAACCGCTCCTGCTGCTGGAGCTGATCCCGCACCTGTCGCTCCTGTGTGGCATCGTTGATCACCAGCACCCACCGCTCGGGTTCGGGCCCCTCGACCATAGGGCGGGCGATGATCTCAAAAAAGCGTCCCTCTGCCTGCACTTCGTGCCACAGGCCTTTGGGAGGCGAGGTGAGGAATTCCGAGAGCGGCTGCTTGCCGATGTGCGTGAGCGCATCCGTACTGCCTTGGCCCAAGGCCAGCAGATTGCGTTCGGCTGCGGGGTTGGCCAGCAGCACGCGCCCATTCGTATCCAGTAGCAGCACACCTTGTGGCACCGTGTCCATAATCTCGGTAATCTGCCGCGCCTGTGCCTCCACCTGCGCCGACAGCTCCCGGCGTTCGGCTTCGGCGAGCACCTGCTCCGTGATATCCTGGCCGGAGGAGAGCATTCCGCTGATCCGCCCACTTTCGTCTACGAGCGCCGCGTTGCGCCAGGCGATGATCCGCTCCGCGCCGGCGGAGGTTAGGATGGCGTTCTCGACGTACGCGGCTCTTTCGGACTGGCCGGCCATCAGTTGGCTGAAAGCCTCGCTGACCCGGACGCGCGCGTGGTCGGGGATGAAGTGTTCGATCCAGTTCCTGCCGATAATCTCGGCTTCTCCATAACCGAGGATCTCGCGACCTTTCTTGTTGATCAGCATCACGTTGGCATCTGCATCCAGGGCGAGGATCATCACACCGGCAACGTCGAGGTATCGCTGGGACCTCTCCATCTCCGCACGCAGTCTTTGATTTGCGGCGCGCTCTTCGGTCTGGTCACGGAAGATCAGCACGACGCCCGTGATGCGGTCGCCGGTATCGGTGATGGGAGCGCCACTATCGGCGATCGGTATGTCGATGCCATCGCGCGAGATGAGCACCGTGTGGTTGGCCAGCCCTACGATGCGTCCCTCCTGCAGTACCCGTGCCACCGGGCTTTCAACGGGTTGTCGTGTCTCTTCGTTGATGATGCGGAAGATCTCGTCTAGAGGCTTGCCCTTGGCCACATCCTGGGACCAGCCCGTGAGCGTTTCGGCCACGGGATTCAGCAAGGTCACCCGTCCCGCACTATCGGTGGTGATCACTCCATCGCCGATGCTCCTTAGCGTGATTTCGTAGCGCGTTTCGGCCTCGTAGAGCCTGCGGTAGTATGTCTTGGCGTTTCTCTGCCACGCCCATCCGATGATTCCGCCTATGCCGAGGACAAGGATACCGATGAGACCGATTACCCACCACAGGCGTTCCTGCAGCGGCGCATAGATCTCCTGCGTGTCCATGCGGGCAACCAGGAACCAGGGCGAGTTCGGCACGGATCGCACGGCTGCCGCTACCATGATGCCTCGATAGTCATTACCCTCTACGATGCCCTCGGTCCCCGATACCGCCATCGCCGCGGGCAAGTCCGCCTGCCCCACCGGTATTCGCAGCCGGAGGGCAGCGTCGGCGGAGAACCGGAGATCATTCAAGAAGAGCACGTCGTCCCCATCACGCCTGACGAGCAGGGTTTCTGCCGTCTTCTTGGAGGTGGGCCAACTCTGTATCATGGGATAGAGGTAAGTCCGGGGGTCGATGTTGAGCACGAGTATACCCAGCACGGCGCGGTCGCCCGCTGAGTCACGGATGGGCACCAGTACGGCCAGATGGACCGGTTCATCCGGACCATCCCGGTAGAAGTCCAGGAAAGTGACCGCTCCGGTAAGCGCAACCTGTTGGGCCTCCTCCCGGACGTACGTCGAGATTGGCGTGGACGTCAGGGGTGAAACCATCAGCTCATCGCCCTGCGGGTCGAGAAGGAGGAGCTGCGAATACTCGGAAGATGCCTGGACCTTGTTCAGCCACGTCCGAAGCCGGCTCTGCACATCGAGATCGCCAGGGGTTTCTCGATAGTGCTGCACCACTTCTGAGAAGCTGCTGTTGCCGAAGAAGACGCCGGCATCACTCAAACGCTCCATCCGCCAATGGACCAACTCGTTGACTTTCAAATCTGCAACGGCCAAAAGCTCGTTTTCGACCTCGCTACGAAAGCGTTTCTGGTAATCCAGGAGGTAGAAATGGGCGGTCATGATGATGCCACCGATTAGTACGACGAAAAGCGGGATGGCGACAGCCGGGGAAAGTGCGTGTGCCTCATCCCTTTTCCTTTGACGCGGCCAAATCTGCCGTCCCGAGTCGGCGATCAGGGCTGTCCCTAGAGCGAGAAATGCCAGGGACGTGGTGAGAGCCGGTGGGATCACGCCGCTGTCATAGAGAATCGGGCCACCCGTTACGTAAGCAACTGTCAGCACGCTTCCGGTCAGCACGAGGGCTATGGCCAGGACGAGGCCCGTCGTCTGTAGGCTGCGGCGGGAGGCCGAGCTAAGCAGTAGAAGAGATGTGCCCGCCAGGGAGAAACATGCCGCCGTCAGCGGCGAAATATGTCCGACCGGCGCGCCGGCCACGGTACCGGCGATCTTCAGTCCGATATGCTCGATGGCCGGGTGGATCCCACTCGAGGATAGGGCGAGGAGCAACAGCGAAGCGATCGTACCCAGGGCGGCCAGGGCTATCCCGACGCGACGGAGGCTGCGGCGCCGCTGCAGCAGCGGGAGTAAGACGAGCAGCGCCCCGTACAACAGGAAGAGCAGCGCAGTGCTCGGTGCCATCGGAATCCTCTCCGCCCCCAAGGTGGCGAGGATCGTCGACCCAGTAAGCCATGCAACCAGGGCCGCTCCGCCAAACGCGGCGGCAACCGCACCGGATGCGCGTGCCAGCACAGAGAGCCGGCGTGGCCCGATCTCATGGTCCGTGTCCATACGTGCGTTCCCTCGTGGTCTGGCCATGAATTCCGTCAATCATGAGTCATGGGCGAATGCTTGGTAGAAAGCCGCAGAGATACTATCGTTTGAAAATGGTGTGTGTCAAGCAGCTTGTTTTGGTAGCTTCTCACCGTTATAATCACCGTATGAGCAAGAATGATACGACGTCGGTGCGGCAGCAATACCTGAACCTGAAAGCTCAATACCCGGATACGATCCTTTTTTTTCGCCTGGGCGACTTCTACGAGACCTTTGATGAAGATGCCGAGATCGCTTCTCGGGAGTTGGACCTCATCCTCACCTCGCGTCCGGTCTCCAAGGATGTGCGTGTGCCTATGGCGGGGGTCCCCCATCACGCGGTGGACGGATATATCGCCCGTTTGATCGAGAAGGGGTTCCGGGTCGCGTTGGCCGAGCAGGTCGGTGAGCCGACGGGTAGCGGGCCGATGGAGCGACGGGTGGAGCGTGTCGTCACCGCAGGGACGCTGACCGAGCCGGCGATGCTGGACGAAAAACGCCCCAACTACCTCGCCGCCGTCGTCGTGGAGGGGGAGCGGGCAGGGATCGCCTACGCAGAGATCTCCACCGGTGAGTTCGCCACGACCCAACTCAGTGACGGGTCCACACAGAACGTGCTTTCCCTGGTGCGGCAGGAACTGGCACGTCTGCGCCCGCGCGAGGTCCTGATTCCCAAAGTGGGATCCTGGAAAGAACGGGACCCCGGCGACACTGATCCGCGTCCCGAGATGACCCTTCAGGATGAGGTAGCGGCGCAGGTCACCCTCTGGCCCGGATACCGCTTCGAGGAATCCGCTGCGCGCCAGACATTGATGGCCCATTTCCAAGTTCGTACCTTGCAGGGATTCGGTTGCGAGGGCAAGCCGTTGGCGGTTCGGGCAGCGGGAGCGGCCCTGAGCTATCTGGAGGAGACCCAGCAGGGGCTTCTTCCCCAGATCACGGGCCTGCGGACCTACGCCACCGACCACTATATGGCCATTGATGCGTCGACGTGGCGAAATCTGGAGATCACGGAGACCCTGCGTCGGGAGAAAAACGGGTCGCTGCTCGGGGTGTTGGATGAGACGCTCACACCGATGGGTGGACGGCTCCTACTCATGCGCCTCGCCCAGCCGCTGCTGGATATCGACGTTCTGGAGCGGCGGCTCGATCAGGTGCAGGGGCTGTACGACGATGGCGTGTTGCGGGCTAAGGCGCGAGCAGCGCTCAAGCGGGTACCGGACCTCGAGCGGATGACGACGCGGGTGCTCGCGTCGCGTGCCACTCCCCGGGATCTGGAGGGCATCCGTACGGCGCTGGGTAGTGTGCCTGAGCTCGTGGGGCTGCTGCACGCCGCCGGTGTCGAGTCTCTGGTGGAAGGGCTCAGCCCGGTCGCCGACGTCAGGACGTTGATTTCCGAAGCTGTCGTTGACGATCCTCCGGCCCAACTCAGTGCCGGTGGGCTCATTCGTCCGGGGTTTTCCGCCGAACTGGACGGCATTATCCTGGCGAGCAAGGATGCCCGTGAGTGGATTGCCGGCCTCGAGCAGAAGGAGCGCGGGCGCAGCGGGATCAAAAACCTGAAGGTAGGCTACAACAAGGTCTTTGGCTACTATATCGAGGTGACCAAAGCGAATACCGCGTCGGTGCCCGATCATTACATCCGCAAGCAGACGTTGGTCAACTCCGAGCGCTATATCACGCCTGAGCTCAAGGAGTACGAGA
Organism: uncultured Chloroflexia bacterium; assembly: GCA_963775195.1. Lineage (GTDB taxonomy): Bacteria > Chloroflexota > Anaerolineae > B4-G1 > SLSP01 > PWVB01. The sequence continues at coordinate 812,181 of CAVZIC010000002.1, read as the reverse complement.
GCCTTGTCTTAAATGCCGAGGAACGCATCGGTGAACTGGAGGCCCGGCTCTTCGCCGAGATCTGCCAGCGGATCGGTGCCAGAGCAGCCGAACTGATCGAGACAGCCCAGGCATTGGCCCGGGTTGACGTCGCAGCAGCTCTTGCGGAGATCGCCGTCCACCAGCATTACGTACGCCCTACGTTTGAGGAGGCCCCGGTCCTGCACATCGTCGGAGCACGCCATCCTGTGGTCGAGCAGGCCCAGCGAGATCCGTTTGTGCCGAATGACCTGGTGATGGATGCCGAGAGCCGGATCCACATTATCACCGGGCCGAATATGGCGGGCAAGTCTGTCTTCCTTCGCCAGACGGCGCTCATCATTCTAATGGCCCAGATCGGTAGCTTCGTGCCCGCCGACGAGGCGCACGTCGGCGTCGTGGATCGGATTTTCACCAGGATCGGCGCCTCCGATGAGTTGGCAGCCGGGCAGTCGACCTTTATGGTCGAGATGGTCGAGACGGCCAACATCCTTAACCACGCGACGCCCCGTAGCTTGCTGATCCTTGATGAGGTGGGGCGTGGCACCAGCACGTATGACGGCATGGCCATCGCGTGGGCGGTCGTCGAGTATCTGCATAACCATCCCGAACGACGCGCCCGCACGCTCTTCGCCACGCACTATCACGAGCTCTTGGAGATGGAGGAGCACCTCCCTCACGTCCGCAACTTCAGCCTGGATGTCGTAGAGGATGGCCACGACGTGATCTTTTTGCACAAGGTGGTCACAGGGGGAGCAGATCGCTCGTACGGCATTCACGTGGCGCGGCTGGCGGGCATTCCCGCGCCCGTGGTCCATCGTGCGGAGAGCCTGTTGGAGGAGTTGGAGAGCGGGGAGTTCCGCCCCGGCGTGGCACAGCCAGAGGTCGAGGCTTTTCAGCCCGTGCTCATCGCGCAGGACCACCCCATCGTGGACGAACTGCGCCGGCTTGACGTGAACAGCCTGACGCCGCTGGATGCGCTGACGATGCTCTACACCTGGCAAAAGCAACTGCAGGGCGCCAAGGGCAAGAAAAAGGGTGCGGGCAGATAAACCACTTCAGACGAGATCGGAGGGAAGATGCCGGGTCGGAAATCGAAAAACGCGTGGGTCTTTCTCGTAAGCGGCGTCGTGGCTCTGGGGCTGGTCGCGGTCGTCGTGTCACTCGACCGCCTTGCTGCCCCGATTGACGGCATAGTTCGCGTCGCGGCCTTGATGGGCTATCTGGGTGTATTCCTGTCGGTGCTCTCGTCGAACTATATGCGCGAGCTGACTCGATTCTTCGGGCGGCCTTTCCCGAAAGTCCATCACGTTGTGACGGTGACAGCGCTCGTGGCGCTGGCCACACATGCGATCAGCGTGGCCTGGCGCAGCGGAACCCCTGCAGTTTTCTTGCCGCAGTTCAGCTCTTTCTATGCGTTCTTCAGCCTTGGCGGTCGTATGGCTTTCTGGTTGATTGCGGTCACGTCACTGACCGCCCTCTTTCGGGCCAGCATCGGCAAGAACTGGAAGGTGATTCATTGGCTTAACTACGTGGCATTTGTCCTGGGCACCATACACTCTCAGTTTCTCGGTCTGAGCCTCCAACGCTGGGGTCTTCGCGTTGTCTTCGACCTGATGGCCGTGACCGTGGTGGGAGTCTGGGTGCTCAAACGGATCGGGGAACGTCGTCGCCTTATGCGACGAGCAAAAGCATAACCAGGCCCCCGCCCAAGCCAAGGCTTTGGCGATGCAGGTTGGGGGCTTCGAATACGGTGAGTTAGGAGGTTTCCATGGTTGACACCGACGAGGTGCAGACAGAGGACGAGACCGAGACCCCGGTAGATCGGGCAGCGGAACTCAATGCGGCGGCCAAGGCCTATTTGGCAGAGGGCGAGTGGGAGCCCGCGATCGATGCTTACAACGAGGTCATCGCTTTGATGGAGGAGAGGCATGACCAGTCTGGGAAGGCTGAAGCTCTCAACAATATCGCCAGCGTGCATTTGGCGATGATGAATTGGCAGGACGCGATGACGTTTGCGACCGATGCCCGCCAACTGTATCAGGAGGTTGAGGATCGCGCCGGCGAGGCAGTGGTTCTCAATAACCTTGCTGCAGCACACGATGGGGTGGGAGAATGGCAAGAGGCGGCGACCATCTACGATGAGGCGCTGGAGCTAAGGGTCGCGTTGGAGGACTATGAGGGGGAAGCCAAGACGCTGCGGAACTTGGCCATCCTTTACTCCAAACACGGCAACCGCCCCAGGGCAAAGGCTTATCTCAATCGCGCGATGGTCGCGGCGAAGCGGGCAGGGTCCAGGGGCGTGATCGCGGAGATCCGAAAGGCAATCTCGCAACTGCCGAGAAGATAGAAGACAGTCTTCGGTTGTCGGTTGTCAGTTCAGAATCCCGAGATTCGGCGGGGCTGCGCGGCAGCAGTCCTAACGGACAACCGGCAACTATTGTCTCTCGCCGTGCAGCATATCGACGATGCCATCTGCTGCGATCGACATCGCGTGGCCGTTCTCACAGACGAGGGCGTGCGGCTGGCGCTTGACCGCGGCCCCGCACTCGGGACAACGCAGGTAGGTCTCGAGACGCCGCACGCCCAAGGGGGCGCAGACCCCTGGCTTGATCGCCCAGATCAGGTCATATTCCACTTGCCACGGCCGGATCTGTACCATCTCCAACGACAGTGCTTGGAGCTTTTCCGCCAGGCGCTCCGAGGTGTAAGTGCGTCCGGGCATCAAGCGCGCATCATTCCCGATCCGGTTGGTGGTCAGGAAGAGGCCACCGGGTCGCAGGACGCGTACCATCTCGGCCAGCACCTGGTCGGTATCGGGCATGAATTCGAGCGCTTCCAGGCACGTTGTGACCTCAAAGGTGTCATCGGGAAAGGGTAGCTCGGAGGCATCGTCCCAGAGGAAGAGGATGCGGTCGGACCATTGCTGCGTGTTCAGTGCGGCTTGTTCCAGCATCTTCCGGGAGAGGTCCAGGCCGATCACGCGCCCGCGAAACCCCACTTCGGGAAGCAGCGTGCGGGCGAGCCGGGCGGTGCCGGTCGCGACGTCCAGCACAACCGGGCTGGGGAACGAGAAAAGGGCGTTCGTCAACGGCCGCGCGAGGAAATACTGTTCGTAGCCCGTATCGTAGTGCTTGATGCGGTCGTAGATCTTGGCCGACCAATCGTAGAGCAACGTGACCACCCAGCGTCCCAGATAGGCTCCCTCCGCGATGATGAGTTGCCAATACAGGAGGGCTACAACCAGGATTAGGCCGACGATACCCAGCACCCAGCCCATCTTATAGCACCCAGGCCACGAGCGCGACCATTGCGACAACCCACGGGCCGATCGACCGGCGATAGCCCTCTTTGCTGGGGCGTTGGCTCAGCACGATGAGCCCCGGCAGCGCCAGGAGCAGAAGCCAGCCCGCGGCCGAAGCTCTACCCTGCCAGATCAGGAATGTAGCGCCCACTATAGGTCCGGCAAGTGCCCACCAAGAACGCTTGGCGAAGAGCCCAACGGTCAGGGCCAACGCAAGCCCGGAGATAGCCGGTTGCCAAAGGTCGGCGCCGGTCAGCGTGCCGCCGAGGATCCAGGGCAACCCCACCAACGTGATCCCCGTCCACAATGTGCCAACCTCCCCGTCGCCTTCGTGCCACAATACGGCAAGTTCGGTGAGGGTCACGAAACACAGACTGAGAAGCAATGCCAGTCGGCCCACTGCAACGCCTAGCAGGAGGCTGATCAGAATTGCCAGTACTGCGCGCTGGAGCGGCGCGGACAACGTTGCCTTCCCGACGTCCTGCCACCAGGCGCGCATCTGTGAAAGCCTGTGATGTAGCGCGGCCCCGGGCGTTCCCGGCTGAATGTAGGGCCAGGCAGGCAGCGACGCCGCCTTGGTCCAGCCTCGCCATTGTTGGAGCGGGGCGGCCCAATCCGTGTGTGTCAGCGCTCGCCAGAACTGCTGCCACCCGCCGACGACAAGGGCCAGCGCGACGGCGAGGTTCACGGATACCTCCGCGAACTGGGGACGGGAGAAGGCCCAGGCGCCACCCAACGCTGCAAAAAAAGGGAGCGCCATCCATCCGGCCTCTAAGGGGGCGGGTCTGACTTGCACGCGGTGTTCGATTTCGTACGCCATAGCCGGGAGCATTATAGCGCAGTTGGCCCCTATCGGAAGGCGTGGCGGCACGCGCTTAGCGCTCGGCGTCCGATGATTCGGGGGGATCGGATGGTTGCGGCTCGGGCTCACAGGGCTCGACATGCACGTAGGCCCGGTCCACGCTCGCCAGGGCCTCAACGCGCCTCTGCACCTCATCTGAGATGAGGTGCGCCTCGGAGAGGGGAAGGTCGCCATTCACGTTGATATGGAGATCGGCGACGAGATCCGGCCCGACGTATTCGGTGATCACCTGGTGGACTTTGCCCACACCGGGGACGGATCGAGCCATGTCGGCGATCTTGGTGTGCAGCTCCGAAGATGCCCCACCTCCGCTGAGGTACTTGAGGTTCTCCTTCCACACGCTCAGCGCCGATCTGACGATCCACAGGGCGACGACGATGCCGGCGATGGGATCCGCAAGCGGATTGATGAATCTCGATCCCAGGGTGCCCAGGAAAGCCGCAAGCGAGGTCAGCACGTCGGCGAGGTTGTCCTTTGCCGCTGCCCCCAAGGTGGGACTGCCGGCTTTCCGGGCGATTCGCGAGATGACTACATACATCCCGGCCTTGATAGCAGCGCTTGATAGCAGTGCTATGATCGGCCCTGTGGTTGCGACCGCTGCACCGCCTTGCAGGAAACGCTCCACCGCTGTCTGGCCGGCCTCATAGGCCGCGAGGGTCATAGCTGTGGCAACAACCAGGCCCGCCAGGGGTTCAAAACGACTGTGCCCCTGCGGGTGGCTGATGTCGGGGGGGCGCTGTGAGAGCCAGAGTCCCAGGGCCATCAGGAGCGAGTAAGCGACGTCAGAAACAGAGTTGGCGGCATCCGCATAGAGAGCAACGCTGCCTGATAGGTACGCGACGATGCCCTTGCCGGTGGCAAGGACCACATTGCCCAATATGGTGATCCACAGCGCGCGGCGAAGTTTCTGCCACCGCTCCTGATCCGGTTTCGATTCCCTGACGACTTGCATGGATGTTCGATTTCTCCGAAATGAAAGGAGCAGGGAGTCTCGCCCTGCTCCTGAAGTAGCCTCGATACTACCTACTCGGCAGGATAACGGAAGTCGTAGATCTCCCCCTTCTTCTGCCAGGTCCTTCCGCACTGGCAGTGGAAGGTGGCCTGTGGCGGCGCCCCGAGGGGCGCGCCGCAGGCCGGACACTTGAAGAAAGCCTCCGGTGCCGCCGGCGACTTTCGTCGCGTCCGCGATCGCCCGAACAAAAACACTGGGGCTGAGCTGCCACAACCGACCGGTCGGCTGCACCAATGCATCCAGGGCCACCAGGATCCGATGGGGCACCCGCCGCTTCAATGCCCCAATCCGATAGTGGGAGACGGTGCGGATGGCATCTCGCCGGAGATCGACGCGTGCTAACTGATCCCACATCCACTTGGGGTGAAAGTCGAAATTGAGATCCACGAACTCGACGGGCGCTCGATCAAACGGCGACCAGCGCTGACGTCGCAGGAGATAGCGGATGATGGCCTTGACGTTACGTTTGTTGGCAAACTCCAGGACGAAAGCGCCCTTGGGTGCCAGGGTCTCCGACACGCCGCTCAGCACCGCAGGTGCATCGGTGGCATGATGAAGGGTGCGGATCATCGTCACCGTGTCAAATCGTGAGGCCACAAACGGGAGGTGATAGAAGTTCGCTTGTACGTAGAGATAGCGCGGATCTCCTCCCGCACCGCCCGGTCCGAGTCGCTCGACCGCCTGTGAGAGCTGCGTATGCGCGTAGTCAAGCAGCACCACGGTTTTGTAGCCCGAGTACATCCCGGCGAGTCGCCCGAAGCCCGCTCCGATCTCCATCAGCGTCTCACCCCGTGGGGGCAAGAGCGCCTGGAGCGCGATGCGCTCTACGGCATCCTCGTAGGTGCGTGCCTGGGTCCAGAACTCGGAACTATATCGCGACCCCTCGTAGCTGCAAATCGGGCGCTCAGTCTCAGGCCTGATCGGGCGCTCAGTCCCGCCAGGCCTGAGCGCTCGCTCTTTGTGTGGGTTAAAAGCATTTGTCATCTGGTCTGCCGCGCTGCCATAGTTTTGTGAAGACTTATGCTAACATGCTTCGGCCGATTTGCAATGCGACGCGCGCCGTTAACCTTGCGAAGGTTTCCGAAACCTTCGCAAGGTTGGCGACGGGTCACGCGGTGACCTTCAAGCCGTGCCCAATCCACGTTCTGTGATATCATAGGCGGGTAAGGGTCACGCCACGGAGGAGGACGATTGGGGAGATGGAGAATCTGAAGCGACGCATTCGCCAGGAGGGCAGAAACCTCGGCCAAGGGATCCTCAAGATCGACAGTGTCATCAACCACCAGGTAGATGCTACCTTGATGTTGGAGGCCGGCGCGGAGTTCGCCCGTCAGTTCGGAAAGCAGAACCCAACGCGTGTCCTGACGGCGGAGGTCTCGGGCATTATCCCGGCAATGGCCACGGCTTATGCGATGGGCCTGCCCCTGGTCTACGCGCGGAAGCACAAGCCGGTGACAATGGCTGATCCCGTCTTCGTCGAGTTTGCCCCTTCCCATACCAAGGGTGGCGAGGTGTCACTGATGGTTTCCCCCGAGTTCCTTCACCCCGGAGACCGTGTGCTCATCATCGATGACTTCCTGGCGACCGGACAGACTATCGCTGCGATGGCACGCATCGTGCAAAGCGCAGACGCCAAGGTTGTCGGCATCGGCACTTTGGTCGAGAAGTCCTTCGAGGGTGGGCGTGCCGTACTCCAGGATCTTGGCGTCCCCATCGTGTCGCTGGTGATCATCGACGAGATGCGCAGCGACGGTACTATCATCTTCGGTGAGTGAGTCAGGGATGGGGCCACAAGCTGAGACAATCGTCATTCTCGATTACGGCTCTCAGTACACTCAGCTCATTGCCCGCCGCGTGCGCGAGCACCACGTCTACGCTGAGATTCTCCCGTGGGATGCCGATCCGGCGCGCGTTGCGTCCCTTGGGCCGGTTGGATTCATCCTCTCCGGCGGACCCAACAGCGTCTATGACGAAGGGGCGCCAACGCTGCCTGCCTATCTGCTCGATGCCCGTGTGCCTGTTCTTGGCATCTGCTACGGTATGCAGCTATTGACTCAACGTCTGGGTGGAGAGGTTGTGCCCGGAACCGCGCGCGAGTATGGTCCGGCACGCGTGCAGGTCATGCAAGGGGCGAGTTCCCTGTTTGGCGACCTTGCCGGCCCGCTGTCTGTTTGGATGAGTCATGGCGACCGCGTCCAGACTTTGCCACTCGGCTTCGAGGTGCTGGCACGTAGCGAGAATGGAATCGTTGCCGCGATTGGGGATGAGCAGCGCCACATTTACGGGACCCAATTCCATCCCGAGGTCCATCATACCCCTCAAGGGCCTGAGATTCTGCGCCATTTTCTCTTTGACATCTGTGGGTGCCGGGGGCTATGGACGCCGGGCGCGTTCATAGAGCAGGCGGTTGCCCGTATACAAGCGCAGGTCGGCGACGGGGCCGTGGTCCTGGGGCTGAGCGGTGGTGTGGATAGCGCCGTTGTGGCGGCTCTTATCCACAGGGCGGTGGGAAACCAACTTACCTCGATTTTCGTCGATACCGGCCTCCTGCGTCGCGATGAGTCGCAGCAGGTCGAGGCTACCTTTCACGAAGCGTTGGGGATGCGCCTTGTGCGGGTGGATGCCTCGGCACGCTTTCTCACCGCGCTCGCCGGTGTGACGGACCCGGAAGCTAAGCGGCAGATCATCGGCGAGCAGTTCATCCGGGTCTTTGAGGCCGAGGCGCGGCGCTTGAATCATGCCAGGTTCCTGGCCCAGGGTACGATCTATCCGGACGTGATTGAGAGCGCCGGCAGTGCGTCCGCCGATCGTATCAAGTCTCACCATAACGTCGGCGGCTTGCCGGACGATATGGACCTTGAGCTTGTGGAACCGCTCCGCGATCTCTTCAAAGATGAAGTGCGTCAGGTGGGACTCCTCCTGGGATTGCCGGAAAAGTTGATTTGGCGCCATCCCTTCCCGGGGCCTGGGCTCGCCGTGCGGATCCTTGGCGAGATCACGCCCGACCGGGTGGAGAGGCTTCAGGCTGCAGATGCGATATTCCTGGAGGCGCTATGGGACGCCGGGCTCTACCGCGAGACGTCCCAAGCTTTTGCCGTGCTCCTGCCCGTGCGCAGCGTGGGCGTGATGGGGGATGGGCGGACCTACGCGAACGTGGTGGCTTTGCGCGCCGTGACCACCGAGGATTTCATGACCGCCGATTGGGCCAAGCTTCCGTATGACCTTCTGGGCCGGGTGGCGAACCGGATTGTGAACGAAGTCCCCGGCGTGAACCGTGTCGTCTATGACGTGAGCAGCAAACCACCTGCGACCATCGAGTGGGAGTAGACTTCACCGAGTTGTCCGATCCGGCGCTCCGATTGTTGTTAACCCCCCGTTAACAGATGGCCGGTCGAGTTGTGGTAGAATAGTAAAAAGATAGACCGGTGTTTGATAAATGTTATTATTGTTATACCGATTGTTGAGTCCGGCCCAGGCATGACACAGTTTTTCCCCGCGATGGTGACAGGAGTTGTCCGCAAGAGTACCGGTGAGCGCTGTGGGCTGAGGGCCGGCGATAGCTTACTGGCGATCAACGGCATGGCCCTGCGCGATGTCATTGATGTAAGGGTCTACGCAGGCGAACCCGATCTGACTTTGCTCTACGAGCGGGAAGGTCGGCGCCGGGAATGTCACGTCCGTCGCCGCTATGGCGAGCCGTTTGGACTTGAGTTCGCCAGGGATATCTTTAACGGGCAACCCAGAATCTGTCGCAATCGGTGTGAGTTCTGTTTCGTTTCCCAGATGGCGCCGGATCTCCGGGGATCCCTGTATATCAAGGACGACGACTATCGCCTCTCGTTCCTCCACGGCAACTACATCACCCTTACCAACCTTGATCCGGGAGATTGGGAGCGCATCGAAGAGCAGTACTTAAGCCCTCTTTACGTATCCGTGCACGCGACCGAACCCGGGGTACGGGTGGAGTTGATGCGGAATCCGAAGGCCGCAGAGATCCTGACCCAGCTTCGCCGTCTCACCGAGATGGGGGTCGAAGTGCACACGCAGGCTGTGTTGGTGCCTGGGCGCAATGATGGTGACCATCTGGACCGAACGATTGCTGACCTGGCGGCGCTGTATCCCGCGATTCGGGACTTGTCCGTGGTGCCGGTGGGGCTGACGCGCTGGCACGATCCCGACCTTCGGACTTACCGTGAGAGCGAAATCGCCGGGGTGTTGGCCTCTGTACTGGATTGGCAGGTCAGGCTTCGTGAGAATCTCGGCGTCGGCTTTGTCTATCCGTCTGATGAGTGGTTTCTGCGTGCCGGCGTCCGGGTCCCCGAGAAGGCGGCCTATGACGGGCTGCTTCCGGCGATGATTGAGAACGGTGTGGGCATGGTTCGGCGCTTTCTCGACGAACGCCAGAGCCTCGGTGCGGCTCTGTCGGGGTTGGGTCGCCGTCAAACCTGGGTCACCGGCGTGCTCTTTGCGCCAATGCTGATGGAGTACGCCCGGACGTTCTCCGAGGAGACGTCAACCGCGATCGACGTGGTGCCTGTGGTGAACCGTTTTTTCGGCGAGACCGTCACCGTAGCCGGGCTATTGACCGTAGAGGATATCCTCGCTGCCCTGGCAGAGCGCGAGTCTGGCGAGGTCGTTGTCGTACCGGAGGAGATATTTCGGGGGCCGATGCAGGAGTCCCTTGACGGGCGGTCGGCCCGTTTTCTATCCGAATCGCTAGGCCGCCCGGTTTACACGGCCGAGATCGGGGACCACGGCTGGAAGATGACGCTGCGTGGATAGTGCGGCCTGCCGGCGGTTTGTCTTGAGCATGATACGGTGGATAATGGCGCACGTGGTGATGACCAGTCCCAGTTCCTCCAGGAGATCAATATGACACCAACGGAGCAGTCGGTTCCGTCAGTCCCTTGGTATGAGAGCCGTTCCTTCCGGCGCACCCGCGAGGCCCTCGAGGCCTATACGTTTCTACTTCCGGGAACACTGATCTTACTGGCCTTTAACCTTCTGCCGATCGGCTATGCGTTTTACATCAGCTTGCACCAATGGCGCATCCGCAAGGGTGCCTACATCGGATTTGCGAACTTTCTCAAGGCACTCGGGACGCCGACGGACATCCTGTACGTGATTGGCGGATTGCTCTTGCTGGCCGCGTCGTGGCTGGTGTGGCGAAAGATTGGGCCGGAGACATCGACGCGCGGACTGATCCTTCGGTTTGCCTTCGGCGGATTGCTGATTGTTGGTGGTATGGGGCTGTTTCTGGGGTTCCCCCAGATGCTGAAGAACGGGGACAGCATGCTGTTCAGCTCGTTGGCCATCACGTTCATGTACTCTGCCGGAACGGTTCCATTCCAGATTGCACTCTCATTTCTGCTTGCGTTTGTTCTGTTTCAGAATATCAAGGGCAAGACAGCGTGGCGTATCATATACTTCCTGCCTTATGTCACCGTCACTGTCGCTTCCGCCTCGGTGTGGCAGTCGATTTTTGACCCCTCCAAGGGAATGATCAACCAGTTTCTTATGAATTTCGGAATAGGCGAAAAAAACCTACCCCGCTGGTTGTTCGACTCCACCGGTGTCGGTGTCTACCTCGGAGACCTACTGGGCGTTAAGGTGCCGAATTGGCTGGGTGGACCAAGCCTGGCGCTCGTCGCGGTAATGGTCTACAACGTCTGGACCTTTGTGGGGTACAACGCTGTGATCTATCTGGCGGGCTTGGGCAATATTCCCACGGCACTTTACGAGGCCGCGGAGATCGATGGCGCAAGTCGTTGGCAGATGCTGCGGAGGATCACGATCCCATTGGTCTCCCCGACAACCTACTTCCTCGTGATGATGGGCGTGTTAGGCACGTTTCGTGCCTTTAACCACATCTATGTTATGACAAGGGTGGTTGGTCCCGTAGGGGCGCCCAACGGCACCACGTTGACGGCGAGCATGCTCATCTGGAAGAACTTCTGGGAAGGTAACCGGTTCGGGTATGCATCCGCACTGGCCTTTGTGCTGACCGGGGTGATGTTGGCTCTCACCTGGGTCCAGAACCGCGTGTCCGAGGGGAGAGTCTTCTATGGCTAACACCTCGGCCGTTCAGGATCAAACGGGGCACTATCTGGCACGTCGCAGGCTCTCCCGTGCGTTGTTGTATCTGGTGCTCACCGTGGGTGCAGTCATCGCGATTGTCCCCTTTATCTATATGCTTCAAACGTCGTTCAAGACCTATGGAGAGTACGGGGCCAGGATAGCCTGGCCCGCAGGACTGACACCGGCGCCTTACGTCGGTCGTCCGCGCGCGCAGGAGGTCGTCGTTCAGATGACGCCGACGGATGCGTGGCAGAACGTGCCGCATTCCTTCAGTCCCGACTTGGAAGGGGTCATTCTCGTCGACAAGGTGACGCCATTCATCCAGCAGAAGGTCGTGGAAGACGGGGAGTCACTGCCGCTTCAGGTCCTTATCCTGGCTATCGACACCACCAACGATGATACGCAGAACTACGATACGTTCTACGTGACCGTGGGATCCCGGATCATCCAGCAGTTCACAACCCGCATCAAGGGGCGCCAGGTGGGTGGCCCCAACTACTACGCCACCGACCGCGGTCGGTGGGGCCCTCACTTCCAGGTCCTGGATCCGAATCCCAACCACTTCGTGGTCAAGGAACAGTGGAATGTCGGCATCATGTTGATGTTCAATTACATCAGGGCGTGGACTGAGGCGAACTTCAGTCTCTTTATGCGCAACAGCGTCATCATCACCGTCTTGACCGTCGCAGGCGTTGTGGTCACGGGCACGCTGGCGGCCTATGCTTTTGCCCGGATGTGGTTCCCGCTCAAGAACTTTATTTTCTCCCTCTACCTGGCGACTTATATGATCCCCGGCGCGGTCACGATCATTCCCAACTATCTGATCATCGTGGGGCTCAATGACTACTTCAACAAGCATTTCGGGATCGCCAATGCGTGGTACAACAACTGGACCGCGCTGACGATCCCCTTCATGGTCAACGCCTTCAGTGTCTTTCTACTGCGTCAATTCTTTGCCCAGATTCCTGATGAGCTCTATGAAGCGTCGCTGATTGACGGTGCCAGTCACTTGCGTTTCCTGACGCAGGTGGTGGTGCCTCTGTCGAGGGCCCCGCTGATGTCGGTGGTTATCTTCAACACGATCTGGGCGTGGAACCAACTTCAGTGGCCTCTGATTGTGACGAGCACGGAGAAGTGGCGCCCGATCACAGTAGGCTTAGCCAGCTTTATCCAGGAAGCCGCTGCCGAGACTCAGCTCACGATGGCTGGCTCCGTTATTACGACGATTCCGATTCTGGTGCTCTATTTCTTCACACAGCGCCAGTTCACAGAAGGCATATCAACCACGGGTTTGAAGGGTTGATGGCATGAGAAAGACAACGCGAAAGGAGGTGATGTACGGGCTACAGTATGATATACTAGGGTGTGATGGGCTTACTCGGGAGATGTACCCCTATTTCCGAATTCACAGAAGGAGGATGGTAGAATGAAGGAACGCAAGCTACTTGCGCTACTGTCAGGTCTTACGCTGGTGGTGTTGATTGCTGCGGGCTGCGGCACCGCGACAACGGCGCCAACCCCAACGCCGGCGATGGAAGCGACGATGGTCCCGGAAGCGACGCAGGCCCCCGCCGCGGCACCTTCGTACGACCCAGCAATCTACGGCGATCTGGAGAACGTCGATCCAAGCGGTCAGGAAGTGACCTACTGGTATCAACACACGGGATCCCGTGAAGAGCTGATGCTGTCGATGATCGATGAGTTCAACCGCACGAACGAGTGGGGAATCACGGTCTCCGGCGAGAGCCAGGGCGGCTATGATGAGCTATACCAGAAGATCATCGCAGGCATCCCGGCGCATCAGTTGCCCTCCATGTCGGTAGCTTACCAGAACCAGGCCGCGACGTATGCGACGCAGGGCGTGCTGGTGTCGTTGGATCCCTATATCGACAGCGCCAAGTGGGGCTATAGCCAGGCTGAGCTGGATGACTTCTTCCCGATCGCGCTGGGCGCGGACTATCTGCCGCAGTTCAACGCACGCTACGGTTGGCCCCCCTACAAGTCGATGGAAGTGATGTACTACAACCAGGACTGGCTGACGGAACTCGGTTTCGATGGACCGCCCACGACGTGGGATGAGTTCGAGCAGATGGCATGCGCAGCATCTGCGCAGCCGTTCTCAGGCGCGACCGGTGACGGTGAGCCGATGGGCTACGTTTACTCGGTGGATGCCTCGCGGTTTGCGACGTTCGTCTTCAGCCGGGGTGGGAACATCATCGGTGCGGATGGAACCCAATATGTCTTTGGCGAGCAGCCGGGCGTTGATACGCTGACCTACTGGCAGAACCTTGTGGACAAGGGTTGTGCGAAGCAGGCGACTGAAGCTTATGGCGACCAGACAGACTTCGGCAACGGGTTCTCTTTGTTCACCGTCGGCTCGATCTCCGGGCTGGCGTACTACGGGACCGCAGTGGATGCGGGTGCAGGGTTCCAGTGGAGCGTGAACCCACCGCCGCACAGCACGCCGAACCCGCGCATGAACATCTACGGCGCGAGCCAGTCGATCTACGTGAGCACACCTGAGCAGCAGTTGGCTGCGTGGTTGTTCACCAAGTACCTGAGCGAGCCTGCGCCGCAGGCGCTGTGGGCCAGCAGCACGGGATACTTCCCGACGCGGGCTTCCGCAGCGGACTTGCTGAAGGATTACTTTGCGCAGAATCCGACGTACGAAAAGGCGTTTGGGTTCATGTTCATGGACTACGGCATTGAGTCGCCGGTAGCGGGCTACGATGAGTGCCGCGCCGCGATTGACGACATGCTGACCTCGGTCCTGAGTGGCACCCCCGTTGAGCCCACGCTGGGTGATACGGTCACCACGTGCAACCAGTACTTGCAGGAAGCGGCCCCGAAGTAACCCGACCTCCTTCGGTCGAAGGGATAGCCGTGATGATCCCCGGGCTGAACAATAGCCCGGGGATCTTTTTCTTTCATAGTTGCTACTTGCGTTCTTATGACAACGGGTGTATTATGAAGATAAGGGTTTACTTTTTAGATGAGGAGGTGGCTATCGAACGGATGTGACCGAGATCGGTGGGGAAACAGCGCCAGGTCCCGGGGCCTGTCAACTAGGCCTTGCGGATGACGAGGAGACGGTTTATCGAGTGACGTACGGACGAAAGGTCCATACGCTTCGGCGGATGACCGTCAGGGGACACAAAGCCCTCCCCTATTTCCCCCAAAAAGAGAGCCTCACTACAAAGCCGACAGGTAACTGTCGGGGATAGAGTGTGAGGCAGGGCAATCCACCGACCTCCGGTGGGATGAGGCCATGCGTGACCAATGACGGGTGGCATCTCGTTCGCTACCTGTTGCTCCGTCGGCATGCGTGACTTGTCACAAGTAACGAGTGAAGGCTCGTGGAGCCGGTTGCTCGCCGATGATGCAGTCGTGATCCCTAGCGGTTATGGCTCCTCACTCGTTGCTCGTCACTGGTTACGTCTTGTTCGCGTATGGGCCTCAACACATACATACATCTACAGCTTTGCCAATACAGGAGGTAGTTACCATGTGTGGTATCGTCGGCTACATTGGGCCGCGGGACGCGGCTTCCGTGGTGGTGGGAGGACTGCGGCGTCTGGAGTATCGGGGTTATGACTCAGCCGGTATTGCAGTCCTCTACAAGAACGGTGGCATCAGTGTGGAACGCGCCATCGGCAAACTACATAATCTCGAAGAGAAATTGGGACCGACTTGTTCGGGATGCCAGGTGGCCATGGGGCATACACGGTGGGCGACCCATGGTGGCGTGACCGAGCAGAACGCGCATCCGCATATAGGGATGCATGGCCGGGTCGCCGTTGTCCATAACGGCATCATCGAGAACTACGCTACACTGCGTCAGGAGCTGGCTGCCGATGGCGTCGTGTTTACCTCGCAGACGGATACGGAAGTCGTCGCGCACCTGGTCGAGCGTCAGTTGAACGGTGACGGAGATCTGCTTGGTGCGGTGAAGCGTGTGCTGCCCCGCATCAAGGGGGCCAGTGCCTTCGTTTTCATCAGCCCTGAGTCGCCGGATTGCATGGTGACGGCGCGGCTGGGCAACGCCGGCGGCATTGTCATCGGGCAAGGGAAGGGGGAGACCTTCATTGCCTCGGACATCCCGGCGATTCTTGAGTACACCCGCGACGTGATTTTCCTTGAGAACCGCCAGGTCGCGCAGGTGACCCGAGAGGGCGTGCAGGTCTTCACGACCGAGAGCCAGCCGGTGACCCCACGCCTCTATAATATCCCCTGGGATCCGGTTGCGGCGGAGAAGGGTACGTATCGCCACTTCATGCAGAAGGAAATTTCGGAGCAGCCGCGGGCCATCACCGACACAATTCGAGGCCGCGCGGATTTCCATCTTGGGCGCGTCCGGCTGGATACGCTGCCGCTGTCGAAAGCGGATGCCGCATCACTCCAGAAGATCATCATCGTGGCATGTGGTACGTCGTATCACGCCGGCCTGATCGGCAAGTTCATGCTGGAGAACCTCGCCGGCATCCCGGTGGAGGTTGACTATGCTTCCGAGTTTCGCTACCGCAGTCCGTTGATCGGCCCTAATACGGCAGTGCTCGCTATGACCCAGTCCGGCGAGACGGTCGACACGCTCGCCGCGATGACGGAAGGACGTGAGCAGGGCGCCAAGGTGTGGACGATTGTGAATGTCTTGGGAAGCCAGGCCCAGAGGACTGCGGATGGCTACATCCTGATGCAGGCGGGTCCTGAAATCGGCGTCGCGTCCACCAAGGCCTTTACCACCAGTCTTGTCGATCTCTACTTGCTGGCCCTGACGCTGGGAGAGCTTCGAGGGAAACTGGTTGGCGCCGAACTCCGGGACGCGGTCGACGCATTGGCCCGTCTGCCGGATCTGGTCGGCCGCATATCCGAGCAGGGAGACCAGTATGAGGCGCTCGTCGAGGCTTTCCACCGCCGCGAGCACTTTCTCTATCTGGGTCGTGGGATCAACTATCCCATCGCGCTGGAGGGAGCCCTCAAACTCAAGGAGATCTCCTATATCCATGCTGAGGGATATCCGGCCGGGGAGATGAAGCATGGCCCTATCGCGCTGATTGACAGAATGATGCCGGTGGTCACCATCGCCACGCAGGACCACGTCTATGACAAGATGATCAGCCAGATCGAACAGGTCAAGGCACGTAGTGGGATCGTCATTGGTCTGGTGCAGGAGGATGACACAATCGCGCGCAGCAAGGCGGACTACGTGATGGAGGTGCCCTCTGCCCCGCCTTTTCTGGCCCCGATCCTCAACGTGATCCCCTTGCAGTGGCTGGCGTATGCCATTGCTGTGCGTCGTGGGGCGGACGTTGACCAGCCGCGCAACCTGGCCAAGAGTGTGACCGTGGAGTGAGTCGGACGCTTCAGAGCGCCGACTTTTGTGCGTGAGGAGCTGGCTCCTTCGAGGTCGTTTCGACCAGGCGGCTGACAGGCATAGACCTTGTCGGCCGCCTGGTCCTTTATCTGTCCTGTTTTTGGTTTGGCGCTATGATACAGGCAAACGCTGTGGGGAGGTAGCTTTGATCGTCGATTGGTTCGTTGCGCATTCTTGGACCGTCGGTATCGTCACCTTCTTCCTCATGTGGGGGGACTGGGTGCTCACGATTCTCCAAAATCGGGAGCAGCGTCTCCACTACGGTGAACACTACCAGAGCTATCCGATCAATACAGTTGAGGGGAATCCGCTACTTCAGTCGGCTGTCAAGACGGAGCGGATCACATCCCCAAGGCATCTGATTCCGGCGTTGGTCATTGGTGTTCTGGTGCCGGTGGCGGTTAATCTGCTGCCTCAAGACCTTCGCGTGCCCTTTATCGGCTACGTGTGGGGGCTCTTCCTGATCGTGATCACGACCCATGTCGGCAATCTTCTGGGATATCGTGCCTCGCGGCGCGGGATCCACGGCAAGATCTCCATGCACTTACGTACGGGCTATCTTGTCCAGATGGGGCGTTACCTGGCCCTTGCCGGCTTTCTCATCGTACTCGCTGTGCTTTCCGAGTCCGCCTTTATCGCCGGGGTAGCCGTTGCAGGGTTGACCTCTGCCATTCGACAGCTTGTCTGGCTGCGCAGGATGCCTGCTATCGAACCGACCGATTCGCCACCGGATGCCGCGTAGCGAGATCGGCCAGGAGCCGTGATACGGGAATAATCGTGAACTTTCAATCGTTTGACCACCTCTCGTTGTATTACGAGAGTCACGGGGATCCTGCCGCTCCGCCGCTCATTCTGATTCATGGCATCGGTGCAGATCACGCGATGTGGGAGCCGCAGATCACATCGCTCCCAGCGGCGGGCTATTTTGTCATCACCCCGGATCTTCGCGGTCACGGGCAGTCCGAGGTCCCGCCGACCTTCCGCATCTCTGACTGTGTCCGCGATCTGGTCGACTTGGCGTCCGTTCTCAATCTGCAACGTGTCCATCTCATCGGCGTGAGTATGGGTGGCATGGTCGCGCAGCAGTTCGTCATCGAGCATCCTGCACACGCGATCACCCAGATCCTGGTCGACACATTGAGTGGCGTGATCCGGCCCGCAGAACGTTTCAACGCATCACTGGCAGCGTTCCTCCTGAAATTCTTCCCTCCGAAGCTGCAGGCTTACCTGATCCGCAGGACATACAAGAGGATGGGGCACGGGGAGGTAGGGCGATATCTTGCGGAGCGCCTTCTGGCGATGCCCTCCCGCTGGCTGCTCGAGGCGCGCCGTGAGATCAACCGCTTCTGCGTGATCACCGAGCTGCCCAAGATGGATCTGCCCACGCTCGTGCTGGTTGGTGACGCATTTGGGAAGCTGGCCATCAATATGGCACGCACCACCGCGGATCGTATTCCCGGTGCACAATTACGGATCCTGCAGGGTGGCGGCGATCCGTCTAACCTGTTGGTACCGGCGTCTTTCGACCGGGCAGTCCTCGACTTCCTCGCGAAGCGACGGATCTAGTACGTCGATCAGCCTGGACTCGTAGAGTTGTAGCGCTGATGAGTCGCCCACCATCAAGCGGGCCTACGTCGTCTGCGTAGGCCCGCCTTCCTTATCCGTGGCTCTCTTTAACCTGATCGGCGGATATTACCTAAAACAGGAACTGGAAGAAACTGAGAACCGTGGATGCCAGGGTCGTTCCCTGATCCCCGGACGGACCCAGTTGCAGTACAAACGCCAGGAGCAAGACTGTGCCGGCAATGCCCAGTGACCACCAATCGATCAGCTTCCACCTCGGTTCGCGCCGTACCATGATGCCCCTCCCCTTTTGATTTGTGTAGATCAAACGTTCTATCTTATGCCCCCATTATAGTAGAACTTCTGTTCTAATGCAAGCCCTTTTTTGTAGTCTTGGGGGTAGTCGCGTCTGATCTTCCGGGTTGCTCCGAGCAACCCGGAAGGTAACCGTCGTGAAGGGAATAGACCTGGTTCAGGTCACTATCTGTGCGGCGCACCTTGTGTATAATCGGACTCGGAGAGGGTGCAGATGCTGTCGTCGATAGGCCGTCCACCCATCCGTAATCCCTATCACGTCAAAGGAGGCAACAATGCGCAAGGAGATCTTCACAGAGAAGGGTGCTACACCCAAAGGACCGTACTCGCAGGCAATTGTCGCCGGGGGGCCGATGGTCTTCGTCTCAGGCCAGGGGCCCGTCGACCCGGCCACCGGCGATATGAAGCTGGGTAGCTTCCGCGAGCAGGCCGAGTTGGTCTTTGACAACATCACCACGCTGCTGGAGGCGGCGGGTACGTCGTGGGCTAACGTGGTTCGCGTGGGTGTCTTCCTCGCCGATTTGAGCAACTTCGCGGAGATGAACGAAGTCTACCAGCGCTATCTCCAGAAGCCCTACCCGGCCCGCACGACAGTGGGTGCGGGGCTCTCCGGTGGGATGCTCATCGAGGTGGATTGCATCGCGGTCGTGCCGCAGGCGTAGCCAACGTGCACACCGACGACCTGATGACCCCTGTGGTTGTCATCGACCTGGATCGGATGGCGGCGAACATCGCGCGGCTGCAGGATTACCTGGACGCGCATGGGATTGCGAATCGCCCACACATCAAGACGCACAAAGTGCCCGCTATTGCTCGCAAACAGCTTGCGGCGGGCGCGGTCGGCATCACGTGTCAGAAGGTGAGCGAGGCCGAGGCAATGGCGAACGCCGGGCTAGACGACATCTTCCTGCCCTACAACATCGTCGGCGTGGCCAAGCTCGACCGGCTGATGGCGTTGGCCCGCCGTATCCGGCTCAGTGTAACGGCGGATTCGGCGTACACGGTGCAGGGCTACGCGGAGGCCGCCGGACGTGCCGGGATCGAGCTGCCGGTGCTCGTCGAGTTCGACACCGGCGCCCATCGCTGCGGCGTGCAATCGCCGCAGGAGGCGGCGGAGCTGGCGCGTGAGGTTGCAGAGGCACCGGCCCTGAGCTTCGGGGGCCTGATGACGTTCCCGCACAATGCCGAGAGCGATGAGTTTGTGCGCGCGACGCGGGCATTGCTTGGCCCGGATGGGCTGGAGATCACCTGTGTGAGTTACGGTGGGACACCGGCAGCATGGTCTGCCCACGAGCGGACTGAGGTCACCGAGTACCGCGCGGGCACTTATGTCTACGGGGACCGGGCGACCCTCAGATCCGGTGCGATGACACTCGACCAAGTCGCCCTGAGCGTGGCCTGCACCGTCGTCAGTCGGCCGACCGCGGATCGCGGTATCCTCGATGGGGGGAGCAAGACCTTCTCGTCGGACCTCTCGGGGTTGGAGGGGCACGGCCTGATCCTGGAATACCCGGAGGCGCGCTTCTATTCGATGTCGGAGGAGCACGGGCACGTGGACTTTTCGGCGTGCGAGCACAAGCCCGAGATCGGTGAGCGCGTGACGGTGATCCCGAATCATTGCTGCCCGGTCAGCAATCTCTTCGACGAGGTCGTCGCCGTGCGCGGCGGTCACATCGAGGCGGTTTGGCCCGTCGCCGCCAGGGGCACGGTTACGTAGGTAGCAGCGCGCGGGCGAAGATCAGATATCCGGTGTGGGCGACCATCCGATCGACCGGTCGCAGCCGAGCGGGAATGGGTTTGTAGGGACGCAGCAGCAGTTCCTCGACCTCGGTGAAGCCAAAGGGCCGCATCTCAAGGTTTCGCAACAGCACGCCCACCTGGTTGATGGTCGGCACCAGGCTGCAGAAGAAGCCTCCGCCGCGGAGTGCGGCGTGGACCTGTTCAAGATAGAGCCATGGCTCCCGCACATCGAGGATGGCAGCGTCGAGCCCTCGCTCGTCGAAGCCCTCCTCGATGTCGCGGACTTTGAAGGTGACGTAGCTATCCAGGCCGACTCGCAATAGGTTGCTCTCGGCGATGGCCTGCATCTCCGGTCGCACCTCATAGCTGTAGACGTGGCCTTCGGACTGGACCATGCGCGCCAGCGCCAGGGTAAGTCCCCCGCTGCCTGTCCCGGCCTCGAGCACGCGGGTGCCCGGCCCGATGTTCATCTTCATCAGCATGTAGCCGATTTCTTTGGGGTAGATGATCTGCGTGACGCGGCGAACGTCTCGGATCATCTCATCGAGCGAGGGCGGTAGAATCGTGTAGCCGTAACCCAAATGCGTCTCGACCCTTTCACCCCAGCGGCGACCGATGATCGCATCGTGAGTGACGACGCCGTGATGTGTTTGGTACTCGAGGCCTGATTGCATGCGGACGATCGCGGGTTTCCGGTCACTCCCGGTCAGGAGCACGAGATCCCCGGCACTCACGTAGTTGCGTTCGGCCATATCGTCGGGCTCCCGGCTGGTGGTGGATTTCGGCAAAGTTCAGCTCCCTATTCTTTTACAAATCGTAGCAAAGGCATTATAATCAACGGGAGATAGACCTGCAACCTCACGGGGGAGACACGCATGCCTGACGAGCAAATCGATCGCATGGCCATTACCATAATCGATGGAGGGCAGTCAAAGGATCTCCTGAAAGCCCTCAACGAGCAAGAGTTCCCGGTAACCACCTTGGATGCCGTCGGTGGTTTCTTGCACGAAGCCATGGTCACGCTGGTGGTTGGGATGTCTGAGCCGCGCCTGCCGATCTTTTTCTCATTGGTTCGTGAGAAATGCCCCAGCCGAATCCGCTATGTGCCGATGGGTGTCGAGCTGTCCCTCTCACCAGGCTATCCGATGATGATCGAAGCACGGGTTGGGGGTGCGACGGTCTTTGTGCTGCCGGTCGAACGCTTTGTGCAATTGTGAGGAGAGCAGAGATGAAACTAGTTGTCGCGATCGTCAAGGATTCGGATGCCATGGACGTTTCAGATGCCCTCGTCGAGAATGACTTCCGGATGACGCGCATAGCGAGTACCGGCGGGTTCCTGCGCCGCGGGAACGTGACGTTGTTGATTGGCGTAGATCAGGAGCAACTGGAGTTGCTCTTTGCGACAATCCAGGCGGCTTGTCGCCCACCTGAGAACCCGAACGAGCACAAGGCGACCATCTTCGTCTTGCCCGCTGAGGACTTTGTCCAACTCGGGTAAACCAAGGGGAGTCACAATATGGCGGAGAAGGTTGAGCAGCGAGCCTACCATGGTCAGCTCGATCCGAAAGAACTCGCACAGGACCTCGTGCTGCGCTTCAACGAGGGGGAGACCCAGGCTCACTGGATAGCGGGAGATGCCGGGCGTGCCGTCGTGCAGATCCAGAACCGTCAGATGGAGTACGAAGATCCGACGACCGCGGTGACCATCCATATTTCGCCCACCGCTACGGGGATCACCGTAGCGGTCAGTGAGCAGAAGTTGCTGAGCGTCGCGGCGGATATGGCCAAGAGTGGCGTGCAGGCTTGGCTCAACCCTTTTCGACTCCTCGGCGATCTTGATGATATTGCACGGAATGTGCGCTGGCTGGGCCTGCGCTCTGAGGTGTGGAAGGCTGTTGATGACTATTGCCAGGCCCAGGGAAGCGCCCGTGGCGTTGCGGGCACGCTCATGCACGTCATCTGCCCCTATTGTGGTACGCCGAATGATATGGGCGCCCAGAACTGCAAGGCATGTCAGGCGCCGTTGGCGGAGGCACAGCCTATTGTCTGTGGACGGTGCGGGTTTCTCAACGATCCTGAAGCCACGTTGTGTGCCAATTGTGGTGCCAAGCTGTAGGCCTGGCGAACCCTTGATGACGCCTTCATATGAGGGGAGTCGTGATTGGGAGGCGAGACGTTGAGAGGCAAGATTCGTGTATTGATTGCCAAGCCGGGGCTGGATGGCCACGATCGAGGGGCAAAGATCGTTGCTCGCGCCCTGCGGGATGCCGGGATGGAGGTCATCTACACCGGACTACGGCAGACACCCTCGATGGTGGCAGAGGCGGCGCTGCAGGAGGACGTTGATATCGTGGGCCTCTCAATCCTGTCCGGCGCACATATGGCGTTGGTCCCTCGGATTATTGAGGCACTCCGCCAGCGCGGCCTGGACGATGTCCCGGTCTTCCTGGGCGGCATCATTCCCCGAGACGATATGCCCGAGCTCCATGCGATGGGCGTGGCGATGATTTTCGGCCCCGGAACCACGACTCAGTCCATTATCTCCTACATACGCGAGACGGTGGAAGGCGACGCGTTTGACGAAAGCGTCTAGACGGCTTCCCGATGGCTCGCACCTCGTCTCTCAGGCGCTGAAAGGCGATCGGCGTGCGACTGCTCGACTCCTGACCTTGATCGAAAACGGCCACCCCGAGGGCCAGACCGCTTTGGCCGAACTCTATCCCCTCTCGGGACAGGCGCACATCGTCGGCTTCACGGGGTCGACAGGCGCCGGCAAGAGTACCTTGCTCAACGAGGTCGTCCGGGAGTTCCGTCATAAAGACCTCGAGGTAGCCGTCGTGGCCGTGGATCCGACCAGCCCGTTTTCCGGCGGAGCATTGCTGGGGGATCGTCTGAGGATGCGTGACCTGGTCGCCGATCCGGGCGTGTTCATCCGCAGTATGGCCTCCAGGGGACATCCGGGGGGCATTGCTGATGCGACCCGCGGGGTCGTCACGGTTCTCGACGCTTTGGGCATCCCGGTGATCCTCGTGGAGACCGTGGGTGCCGGTCAGGTTCAGGTCGAGGTTGCCCGAGTTGCCCACACAGTCGTGCTGGTCGAGGCACCCGGCATGGGGGATGACATTCAGGCGCTCAAGGCAGGCCTCATGGAGATCGCGGACATCATCGTCGTCAACAAGGCAGATCGCCCGGAGGCGCACCGGACGCTCCAGGCGCTTCGTGCTGCGCAGATGCAGATTCTCGGATTGGGGGAAAGGGATGCCGGCTGGGCGGTTCCTGTGCTCGAGACCAGTGCGCTGGAACGGAGCGGGATTGGTGCGCTGGTGGAGGCGATTGGCCGGCACCGCGTCTACCTCGAATCGAGTGGCCGATGGGAGCTTCTACAGTCCCGTCAGGCCCGGGCAGAGGTGGAGATGTGGTTGCAGTGCTATCTGCGGGCGTGGATCGCCGAACGATTGGACGAGGAGCAAGTCGACGCTGCAGTATCGACCGTTCTGCGCCGTGAGCGGGATCCGGCTTCGGTCGCACGGGACTTGCTGGCTGCCGCGCTGGAGCGGTCGAACAGCTTGTCCTGAGCGAAGCGTAGGGTTAGAACGCATTATTCGTATTCCAACCATAATCGCAAGGGGGGACCTCGATGGCAGACGTAGGGTGCGCTAGTGAAATCCTGTTATATGGCGGGACCGGCTCTCCTGATTTGGCTTCGCAGATTGCCAAGTATCTCGACCGCAACTTACGTAAGCGTGAGGTGATTACCTACCCTAACAGCAACCTCTTCGTTCGCCTCGGTTCCAGCGTGCGCGGTCAGGACGTCTTCATCATCCAGACCACGTCGGCGCCCGCCAATGATAACCTGATGGAGTTGTTGATCTTCATCGACACGCTGAAGCGTGCGTCGGCCGGACGGGTGACGGCGGTCATACCCTATCTGGGTTATGCACGCTCCGACAAGAAGGACCAACCGCGCATCCCGATCACGGCCCGTCTCGTCGCTGACATGATCGGCACTGCGGGCGCCGACCGCTACATTACGCTGGATCTGCATTCGGGCCAGATCCAGGGCTTCTTCAGCATCCCCGGCGATGTCATTACGGCGTTCCCGCTGCTGGCCGACTATATGCGGCAGAAGGACCTGCAGAACGCCGTAGTGGTTGCGGCCGATCTGGGCTTTGCGAAGAAGGCACGCACGTTTGCCACCGAGCTCGATCTTCCCGTCGCTTTTGTGGAGAAGCGGCGGATTGACACGCACACCGAGGCGCTAACGGTCATCGGCGAGGTGGAGGGCAAGGACGCCATCATTGTGGACGACGAGGTCGACACGGCCGGCACGATCTGCGATGCGGCTTCGGCGCTGTCTCAGGCAGGCGTGCGCGATATCTATGGCTGCTTCGTGCATGCGATTCTCTCGGCCGATGCGGTCGATCAGATCAGACGACACCCATTCACCGAGCTTGTGATGACCGACTCGGTGCCGATTCCGCCTGAGAAAATGATGCCCAATATGACCATCATCTCCGTTGCCCCGCTCCTGTCGGGCGTCATCCAGCGCGTGCACGACGGGCGAAGTGTTGGGGAGATGTTCGATCCGTACCACGGCTACAGTTGACCCGCCAGGGCACCCTCAGTTCTGAATAACATGGCCCTGTGAGCGCGCGACTTCATAGGCCGCGCGCTCACTCCACTCCATCTTACGACTTGGCCTCCACCATCGCCCGAGCTGCTTCCTGGATGGCTATCAGCTTGTATCCCCTGCTCCAGCGGTTGACGGGCAGCAGATCCCATACCGACGCACGGACGTGGCGGATCCAGCGCTCCATACTCCCCAGACAGGTGATCATGCCGCCCCCACTGCCCCCGGCTGCCGCGACGGCGAGCACGGGCATGCCTGCCAGGCCACTCGCCTCGCCGCGGGTGGCTTCGCAGCGTCGGAGCCGGTCGGTGAAGGCCTTGGCCGATTCGCTCATCTCCCCCCAGTAAACGGGTGTGACCAGGATCAGGGCGTCGGCGGCGCACGTCTTGGCGTGCAGGGCCTGGAAATCATCCTCGACCTGGCACTCATGCTCCGGCGAGCAGGTCCCCCAGCCATTGTTGCACGCCTGGCACATGCCGACGTCGAGATCGTTGAGTCGCACTTCCTCGACGGTCGCGCCTGCCGCGCGTGCACCCTCCAAGGCTGCGTTGGCACAGGCGGCGGTCAGACCGTCACGGTTCGGACTCGAATAGATGACAAGGACGTTCATGGGTTTCTCCTATGGTGGTGTCGTTGGGGTTTCGCTGCCCGATATCATAGCATCGCCCGGCGTGAACCTCAAGGGCAGAGGACCTTTGGGGTTTCTCTGTCGAGTGAGTGCCTGCTAGACAAAGAACCCCCTAAGGTCTTGACGCTAGGCTTTATCGATGCCCTGGCGCAGCGCAGCCACGAAGTCACGGGCCGCCGCCACGGGATCCACGGCTCCACCAATCACCTTGATCAGGGCGCTGCCGACGATCACGCCGTCGGCGAGACCGGCGACCTCTGCAGCTTGCCCGGGCGTGCCGATGCCAAAGCCGACGGCGAGGGGCTTTGACGTCGCGGCCCTGACCCGGGCGACAAACTCCCCCAAATCGCGGGTCAGTTGGTCTCGAGCACCCGTCACCCCCACGAGCGAAACCAGGTAGACAAAGCCGTCCGAACGACCGGTGACGGTGGAAATGCGGGCGGCGTCGGAGGTCGGCGCGACGAGATAGACCAAGTCGAGACCTGCCGCCTGCAGCACAGGCTGTACGCTCTCCGCTTCCTCCGGAGGCAGATCCGGAATGATCACGCCGTCGATGCCGGCAGTGGCGGCCTCGCCGGCAAAGCGTTCGATGCCGAGTTGAAGGATGGGGTTGTAGTATCCCATCAGGACAAAGGGGATCCTTACGCCTGCGGCGCGCAGGGCCCTGGCTTGGGACAGGCAGCGCGAAAGGCTCATTCCGTTCTCCAGCGCTCGCTGGGAGGACGCCTGGATCGTGGGTCCGTCCGCCAGAGGATCGCTGAAGGGAACCCCCAACTCGATCAGATCGGCGCCGGCCTCCGCGATGGCGGGCACGAGCGAGAGCGCGCTGTCACGCTCGGGATAGCCCATCGTGAGATAGGGCATCAGCGCCGTGTCTCCCGCCTCTCTCAGATGCTGAAATGTGGCTTGTATGCGGTTCACGGTAACCTCCTGGCGTCGAGCGCCTTTGCCACCGTATGCATATCCTTATCCCCACGACCGCTGATGTTCACGATGATCAGGTTGTCGGCAGACATCTGTGGAGCGCGCTTAATCGCTTCGGCGACGGCGTGGGCGCTCTCCAGTGCAGGGATGATGCCCTCCAGCTCGCTGAGCCGTTGGAGCGCATCCAGAGCTTCATCGTCGGTGGCGTAGGTGTAGTCGGCGCGGCCTACGTCGCGCATCCAGGCGTGCTCCGGCCCGATCGCGGCATAGTCCAACCCGGCGGAGATGCTGTGGGTCAGCGCGATCTGGCCGTCAGGGTCCTGCAAGACGTAGGTCTGGGTTCCATGGAGCACGCCCAATCGACCTCTCTCGGGATCGGCGAAGCGAGCGGCATGATGCCCTCCCTCAATGCCGGTTCCCCCGGCTTCCACGCCGACCATAGCCACGTCCAGATCGTCCAGGAACGGATGGAAAAGACCGATGGCATTGGAGCCTCCGCCGACGCATGCGATGAGGAGGTCGGGGAGCCGTCCCTCGGCGTCGAGGATCTGTTGTCTCGCCTCAACCCCGATGACGCGTTGGAAATCGCGGACCATGCGCGGGTAGGGATGCGGGCCCAGTGCCGACCCGAGCAGATAGTGCGTGGTCTCCACGTTGGTGACCCAATCGCGAATAGCTTCATTGATGGCATCCTTGAGCGTACAACTGCCGCTATCCACCGCGCGAACATCTGCACCGAGAAGCTTCATACGGAAGACGTTGAGGCTCTGGCGCTCGATGTCGGTGGTGCCCATATAGACAACACACTCGATCCCCAGCAGCGCGCAGACCGTGGCCGTCGCCACGCCGTGTTGCCCGGCGCCGGTCTCTGCGACGATGCGGTGTTTACCCATCCGCCGTGCCAGCAGCGCCTGGCCCAAAGCATTGTTGATCTTGTGTGCGCCGGTGTGCGCCAGGTCCTCGCGCTTGAGGTAGATCCGTGCGCCGCCCAGCGCCTCTGTCAGCCGGTGGGCGGGCGACAACGGGGTGGGGCGTCCGGCGTAGGTATGCAACCATCCGTCGAGCTCCGACCGAAAGGTCGGGTCGGCACAGGCTTCGTCGTAGGCCGTCTCCAGTTCCCGCACTGCAGGCACCAGGATCTCAGGGACGAACCGGCCGCCATAGGCGCCGTAGTAAGGGCCGTCGGACAATAACAGTGTCTTGTGAGTCGTGGTCATTGAGTAACTCCGTGATCGGCAGTGTTTGCGCGCACCGCGGCGGTGCCCGAGCGCACCGCTTCGATAAATGCTCTGACTTTCGTATGGTCCTTGCGCCCCTTCGCCACCTCGACGCCGCTTGAGACGTCGACGCCCCAAGGCCGTACCCTCTCGATGGCGTCGGCGACGTTCTCCGGTGTCAGGCCTCCGGCGAGCATCACGGCGCATCGCTCCGCAAGCCACCGGGCGATGGTGACGTCGGCGCGCTCACCGGTGCCCCCCGCGAAATGTGGATGGTAGGCGTCGACCAGCAACTGGGGACGGTCGGGACGTCGTGGCGCGGTGGCGTCGACAAACGCATGGTAAGCTGCGGCTGCTGCTTCCGGTGTCTGCGGCCGAATTGCCTTGAAAGCACAAGGCTGCAGCGCGGTCACGGCGTCGGGTGGTTCGCTGCCGTGCAGTTGGGCGAGGTCGAGCCCCGACTGTGCCATCGTAATCCTCACCACATCTGCAGGCACGTCGACGAATACGCCCACGCAGCGCGGCGCCTGGATGCCGAACTTCGCCCAGAGCGCGCCGGTGATGGCCCGCACGGCGTCGATAGTGACATAGCGTGGGCTGGGTGGATAGAATATGAAGCCCAGGAAGTCCGCTCCAGCCTCCGCCGCGACGACCGCGTCGTCGACGTTGGTGATGCCGCAGATCTTGATCTTAGTCATAGTGGCCGGTAAACCTGAATACTGGAAATGTCATTCTGAGCCAAAGGCGAAGAATCTCGACCTTGCGGGTATAGATCTGAGCGTAGCGAGGGATGACAGGTTTCAAGAACCAAGTGAATCGACCGATAGGTAAGGACTCCGCTTGATGCTTTCATTCTCCACCCTGTCTTCCCGCTGCCACCAAAGATCGCACCATCGCCGCCGTATCGGGCGCCGTGACCAGGGCGGTGCCCACGAGCATCGCGTCCACGCCGATGTCGCGGAGCCGGCGAACGTCGGCGGGGGTGTGGATGCCGCTTTCGGTCACGAGCGTCGTTCCGGCCGGGACATAGGGGCGCAAGTTGGCGGTTGTCGCGAGGCTGACGTCAAAGGTGCGCAAGTCGCGGTTGTTGATGCCGATGATCTGCGGATCGAGGCCGAGCGCCCGGTCCAGTTCCTCGCGGTTGTGCACCTCGACGAGGACAGCCATTCCCATGTCGAAGGCCAGGGCTTGAAGGTCGCGCAGGCTGGCGTCGTCGAGTGCGGCGACGATGAGCAGGATGGCGTCTGCCTCGTGGGCGCGGGCCTGGGCCACCTGGTAGGGATCGAGGATGAAGTCCTTGCGCAGTACGGGGAGCGAGACCGTGGATCGGATGGCGTGCAGATCTTCCAGGCTGCCGTGGAAGAAGCGCTGATCGGTGAGCACGCTGATCGCTGCGGCGCCGTTGCTCTCATAGATCCCGGCCTGGCCGGCAGGATCGAGGTCCGGCCGCAGATCCCCGGCGCTCGGCGATGCACGCTTGACCTCCGCGATGAGCGAGACGCCCGGAGCACGCAGGGCGGCAAGGAAGTCACGCGGCCGCGCCCGCGTGCGCCGCCGCATCGCGGACATCTGCCGGCGGCTGTCGCTCCTTCTCCCGTGCGATCTCCACACGCTTGTGGGCGATGATCTCGTCCAGGATCGTTCCGGTGATCATCTCTGTCTATGCCGCTTGGGCGGCCAGCCTCTGGCTGGTACTGATGAGCGCCTGCAGCTTTTCGAGCGCTGCACCACTGTCGATGCTCTCGGCCGCCTGCGCAATGCCGCCCGGCAGATCGGTCGCCGTGCCGCTCACCAGCAGCGCGGCGCCGGCGTTGAGCAGCACCACGTCTCGCCGCGGGCCGCGCTCCCTGCCGGAGAGCAGGGCGAGGGTGATGGCCGCGTTCGCCTCAGGATCACCGCCGGCAAGCTCCTCCCGCGTTGCCACCTCGAAGCCCACGTCCTGCGGATCCAGGGTCTCCGTGACGACCGTGCTGTTAGTGTCGCCGACGCCGAAGTGGCTCACGCGGTTGGGTCCGGTGGTCGTCAGTTCGTCGAGCCCGCCGTGGCCGTGGACGACGTACGCCGCGCGCGATCCCAGCGCTTTGAGGACGTGGGCGAGGACATCGGTGAGGGCCGGATCGTACACGCCGAGCAGTTGGGCTTTCGCATCCGCGGGATTGGTCAGCGGGCCGAGGATGTTGAAGATCGTCCGCACGCCGAGTTCGCGACGCGGCCCGATGGCGTATTTCATGGCGGGATGGAGCAGCGGGGCGAAGAGGAAGCCGATGCCGATCTCATCGATGCATTGTGCCACCTGGTCAGGCGTCAACTCCAGGGCTACGCCCAGAGCCTTGAGGACGTCGGCGCTGCCCGACTTGCTGCTGACGCTCCGGTTGCCATGCTTGGCGACGTGGACATTCGCGCCCGCGACGACAAAGGCCGTCGTAGTGGAGATGTTAAAGGTCCCGGCTTTGTCACCGCCGGTCCCGCACGTGTCGATCAGACTGTCGTGGCTGGGATGGACCCTGGTCGCTGCCCGGCGCATCGCACGCGCACAGCCGGTGATTTCGTTCACGGTCTCACCCTTGGCACGGAGGGCGATGAGGAAGCCTGCTATCTGCGCCGAGGTGGCCTCTCCCCCATGACCTCGTCCATCACATCCTCGGCCTCTTTAGCCGATAGGGACTGTCCCGCAAGTAGTCGATCAATTGCTTCGCGGATCATGACAGCCTCCGTACAGGTTGAGGAAATTGCTCAAAATGGTCTTGCCGTGCTCGGTCAGGATACTTTCGGGGTGAAACTGCAGGCCGACCACGGGCGCGCTCCGATGTTCCAATGCCATGATCTCCCCTTCCGTCGTGAAGGCGGTTACCTTCAGACAGTCGGGCACGGGTTCGTGGACGAGAAGGCTGTGGTAGCGCATCCCGGTGAAGGGACTGGGCACGCCATCGAAGATGGATTGGCTGTAGTGATAGATGGGGCTTGTCTTGCCGTGCATCAGACGCGGCGCTGCGTCGATCTTTCCGCCGAAGGCCGCCCCGATGCACTGGTGCCCGAGGCAGACCCCCAGGATCGGCGTCGTCGTGTAGAGCGCCCGGATCAGCTCGACGGAGATACCACCATCCTCCGGCGTGCCCGGCCCGGGCGAGATGATGACGTGGCTGGGATGAAGCTGCCTGACCTCGTCGAGTGTGATCGCATCGTTGCGTTTCACGACGATGTCGGCCCCGAGTTCGCCCAGGTATTGCACCAGGTTATAGGTAAACGAATCGTAGTTATCGATCACCAGTATCATCGCTCTCTCCTCCTCAGATTCCTTCCTCTGCCATCCGTATAGCCGTACTGAGTGCCTCGGCCTTATGCAGGGTCTCGTGGTACTCACGCTCCGGGTCGCTATCCGCGACAATGCCGGCCCCGGCCTGCAGATAGGCCGTCTGGCCTCGCATCACGATGGTGCGAATCGTGATGCACGTGTCCATATTGCCGTTGAAGCCGAAGTAGCCGACGGCCCCGGCATATGGCCCGCGCCGCAGGCCCTCCAGCTCTTCGATGATCTCCATCGCCCTGACCTTGGGTGCGCCGCTTACCGTGCCCGCCGGAAAGGTGGCCCGCAGCAGATCGAAGGCGTCCAGCCCCTCGCGGAGTTGGCCTTCAACGTGGCTGACGAGGTGGATGACGTGGGAGTAGCGCTCCGTCACGAATAGCTCCGGCACGTGGATGGTGTTGAATTCGCAGACGCGCCCGAGATCGTTGCGCCCCAGGTCGACGAGCATCACGTGTTCGGCGCGCTCTTTCGGATCGGCCAACAGCTCGGCCTCCAGGCGCTTGTCATCGGCGGTGTCCTTCCCCCGGGGTCTCGTCCCCGCGATAGGCCGCACGGCGGCGGTACGGTCCTGCAGGCGTACCAGCACTTCCGGTGACGACCCGATCAGGCAGGTGGCGGGCTCGCCTCCCAGGTCCAGAAAGAACATATAGGGTGAGGGATTCACCCGGCGTAGGGTTCGGTAGATGCTGAAGGGCTCGGCCTCCGTGGGGCGGGCCAACCGCTGCGAGAGGACGACCTGAAAGGCGTCGCCCGCCTTGATGTAGGCCTTCCCCGCGCGCACCGCGGCCTCGTATTGTGCCTGCGTCATCGTCGAGGAGAGGTCGTGGCCATCGGCCCGTGCCGCGGTGGGCGGCAAGGATAGGGGCGCCTGGAGCTTCGTCTCGAGCGCATCGAGCCGTGACACCGCCTCCTCGTAGGCCGCGTCAATGTCGCTCCCCGCGGGGACGTGGGCATTGGCGAAGAGCAGCAGCCGGTGCTGAACGTGATCGAAGACGACGAGCGTGTCCGTGATAAGGACGTGAAGGTCCGGCAGTCCCAGGTCATCGGTGTCCTCGTCGTCGCCGTCGGGCAGGCGCTCGAAGAAGCGCACAAGGTCGTACCCGAGGTAGCCTACGGCCCCGCCGAAGAAGCGTGGGAGGCCTGTGACCAGGTCGTGGACCGGCGCAATGGGCTGAAACCGGCCGAGCACGCTCTTGACGACATCCAGCGGATCCTCATCGTCGGCGAGGCTGCGGATCTCGGTACGATCGCCCTCAACCAGGGTTAGCTCTCGCCCGCGGGTGATGATCTGGCGCTTCGGGTTGAACCCCAGGAATGAGTACCGTCCGATCTGCTCCGCACGCTCCACGCTCTCCAGCAGGAAGCTCGGTCCCGTGCCTCGCAGTTTGAGATAGACGGACACCGGCGTCTCCAGGTCGGCCGGCAGCTCGCGATAGACGGGCACGAGGACGCCCTGTTGTGCGCTCTCTCGAAACTGACTGTGTGACATCTGTCTTGGTGCCATATCCATTTTCACTCCCCCTCGTCCTCGATTGGGAAAACAAAAAACGCCCCTCATCCCAATAAGGGACGAGAGGCGTTTTGCTTCCCGTGGTGCCACCCTACTTGAACTGGCTGTGATGCCTATATAAACGCAAAAATCGCGTCGTGTGACGCGATTAGCCAGCTCCACTCTTGCAGGTACGGGTTATGTTACAGCTACAACCGATACCCTCTGCCTTGATAACGGTGGCGACTCCGGCCAACCCCACCCAGATCCGTCCCCGGATGCATGTTCGGGCTGGCAGCTCCCCGGTCCATTCACATCTGCCGTGTGCGAGTGAGCTTTCACCGCTGGGCTCACATCTCTGGCGCGCGTGCCGATGTTACTTCTCCGGTTCTACGCTGTTCTGTATTCAGATTGTGACCAATAGTACCCGAAAGTCGTGCTGGTGTCAAGTACGAAAAAAACGTTGGAACGTTCAAACGTTTGAACGTTCCAACGTTTTAGCCCCTATGCCCGGTCGTACACGGGGTCCCTGCCTACCCAGCGGCCCGGCAGCACTGAGGGGATCTCGGCGCGCTCCTCGGGCGTGAGCCGGAAGTCGAGCCTCCCCAGCGTGTCGTTGAGCTGACGCAGGTTTCTGGCCCCGATGATGGGGCTGGTGATGCGTGGTTCCGCCATAGCCCACGCGAGGGCCAACTGCGCCGGGGTGACCCCGCGCGCCGCTGCGGCCTCGACAAAGGCCTCGACGATATCAAAGGTGGTCTCGGTGTAGTACCGCTGGCGATACATCTCCGAGTCGCTCAGCCGTGTATCCTCCGGTAGCGGCTCTCCCCGCTTGTACTTGCCGGTCAACACGCCGCCTGCTAACGGGTTGTAGGGGATCACGCCCAGGCCCTCGTTGGCGCAGACGTCGAGGACTTCGTTCTCGATGCCACGGTTGAGCGCGCTGTAGAGCGGCTGGATGCTCACGAAGTGCGACCAGTGATGCCTCTTGGCGAGGTCAAGATACGTCGTGAGGTGCCACCCCTTGAGGTTCGAGCACCCGATGTAGCGCACCTTGCCCTGGCGGACCAGGTCGTCGAGCGCCCCTAGCGTCTCCTCGGGCGGCGAATCGAAGTCCCACCGGTGGATCTGGTAGAGGTCGATCACGTCGGTCTGCAGCCGCTTGAGGCTGGCCTCCACTGCCCGCTCGATGTTGATCCGGGAGAGCCCGGCCTCGTTCGGCCCGGGCCCTGTAGCTCCGTAGACTTTCGTGGCCAGCACGACGTCGTCCCTCATACCGCGTTCCTTGATCCAACGGCCGACAATCTCCTCGGATGCGCCACCGTTGTAGACGTTCGCTGTATCGAGGAAGGTGCCCCCCAATTCCACGAACCGGTCCATCAAGCTGAAGGACATAGCCTCGTCGGCACCCGAGCCGAAGGTCATGGTCCCCAGGCAGATGCGTGATACTTTGAGCCCTGAACGTCCCAGTCTTACAATATCCATTGTCTGTTCTCCTTTCGTGAAAGCACTACCACTCAATCTGTTGGAACTCGGCATTCTCAACCTGGTAGATCCAGATCTGGGGATCGACCAGGTCGCCGTTCGCGTCGAAGCTCATATCGCCCAGCAGCGTCGGCGCGGGGTTCTGCCGCAGCGCCTCGGCGATCCGACCGGCCTCGATCGACCCAGCCTGCCGTACGCCATCCGCGAGGACCTGCATGGCAACGTAGCCATTGACGGAATACGTGTCGGGGTTTCGGTACTCCACGGCCTGGTAGGCCTCGAACCAGGCCTGGTCACCCACGGCCCGCGGACTGGGGGCGAAGGCGCTCACGTACATACCTTCGGCGGTACCGTCCGATTCGTCGATCGTGGCTGCCAGGAAGGCGCCATCGCTGCACAGCATAGGCACGGTGATCCCCGCCCGGACCAGTTCCGTCCGCAGATAGGGTGCCTCGATCTCGTAGCCGGCATAGAAGATGGCATCCGGCGCGGCGGCCCCAATCTGCGCGACTTCGGTTGCGTAGGTCCCTTGGCCTTCCTCGACCTCGATCTGGGTCACGACCTGGGCGCCCAAGGCCACCAACTCGTTGCTGAGCGAGGCCGCCAACCCCTGTCCGTATTCCGTGTTGTTGAAAGCCACGGCAACCTTCTGCGCTCCCAGGTGCTCGACCAGGAAGCGGGCGTCGACCTTCGCCTGTACCGCATCGTTGGCATTGACGCGGAAGAAGTTGGTATAGCCCTTCTGCGTCAGACTTTGCTCTGACGCCGTGGGCGTGATGACGACCAGATCCATCTTCGAGTAGAGGGTCATAGCCGCGAGCGTCTGGCCGCTGTTCAGGTGACCGATAACGCCCAGGACCTCGGCGCCGCTTTGGAGCGCCGCCTGGATCTGGTCGACCTGGGCCACCGCGACGTCGCTATCCGATTCATCATCCAGCGGCTGTACCACGATGCGATACCCCTCCAACCCACCATCGCGGTTGATCTGCTCGGCTGCCAGCCGCACCCCTCCCAACACGGTCTGACCGCCGTTGGCCTGGAAGCCACTCAACGGGACCGCGACGTAAACCAGGACATCTCCCTTCGTCGGGGCCTTCGCGCCGGCCCCACCACACGCCACCATTAACAGGGCGGCCACCAGCAGTATCAACCATTGCGGCATTCGCTTCATAGTTCTCGTCCTCCAGGAGGGCCTATTCCGGCTTAACGCTTGTCCAGCGCCTCAGTGTAGAGTTGTTTTACCTGGGTCACCAGGTCTGCAGTTTGCCCTTGATGTCGTTGCACGTCCGCCTTGAGGTGATCCGGGTGAGCTTTTCCCAGATCCCGTTCGGCTGTGATCACGCCCAACTCGCTGGCAGACCTGGCAAGAGCTGTCAGGCTTTGATTCAATTGGGGCTCGGCCTGCTGCATCTGCGCATCCAGCAGCTTCAAGCTCTGCCAATCCTTGCCCAGCGCTTCCATCTCCGCGTTGAGCCGGTCGATAATATCCGGGTTCTTCTCGTACTTCAGCCGGGCCACCAGGGTCTCGATCAGGCCTGGCAGTTCGCCGCGCCGTTTCTCCAGCCGGTAGTCGCGGCGGTAGGTATCGACGTACCGGGCAAAGAGCGCAGCCTGCGCCACCCAGTCGTACATCATGGCGCCGACCTCGCCCAGACCCGCAGCCTCGCCGGCCTCTCCCGCCCGGTTGAGATCCACCTCGATGGCGCGGATGTACTGGCTCATCGCATCGACCCGTTCGCGCAACCCGGCATCCTGGATCTGGCCCAGGTCCAGGCGCTCGCGGAGCAGTTGCCAACGCACCTTTGCCGATGTGACAGGGTCGGTGACGCTCGCTGCCACGATGATACCCCAGGCGAAGAGTCCTAGCACTAACCAGAGCCAGAAGCCAGGCCACCAGGCAAAGGGCTTGGGCAACAGCACACTCAACAGGATCGTGCCCGCGACCACCAGGGCGCTCTCGATCCGCAGAAACGCATACTGCAGCAAGGCGCCTGTGGCCTTACCCTGTATCTCCGCTCTCAGGTTCGACATCCTCGAATCCTAGAAGTAGGTGGAAATGGTTCTGTAGAGCTCCTCGAGGTCGGTCTCGTCAGCCCTGCGGAACTGCCCGCCCCCCGATAGGGCGATCTGCTGCAGGAGCTTTACGTCGGCATCCGACCCAAAGCCGACGGTGAAAACCACAATCCGTAGAGACTCACTGTTGCCGAAAGCGCGCTGCAGCTCTATCTCGGTATGGCGACTGGCGTTCTCCAGCCCATCGGTCATGACCACGATGGCATTGATGGCCTCGGTGTCATTGGTCTGGACGATCTGCTGGTGGGCCTCCCAGATGGCATCCAGCAGGGCCGTGTTGCCACGCGGCTGCATCGCGCCGATCACGGCCTGAAGCCGCTGTCTACCGTCAGCGGTCAGCGTGCTTAGCGGCTCCACGCGTTTGATGTCGCTGCCGAATTCAATCAGGCCTACCTGGTCTCGATCTCCCTGGATGTTGTCCAGGAAGGCCAACAGCGCTTCCTTGGTGCTGTCCATCTTGGTACCGTCTTCCATGCTGCCACTGGTGTCCACGACGAGGAAGACGTTGGTGGGTCGCTTGGTGTACCGCCAGACGTTTTGTACGACCTGCACGACCTGCTGGGCCGGGATCTGGAGCGTCGTCTGGGGCTGTTGCCAGTCGACGGCGTCGTTGCCGGCAAAGGGACTGTCCGGGCCGTCCAGCGGGATCGAGAGATCTGCAGGGCGGTAGCCCGCGGCGAGCAACGTGTGCTGCGCTTCGCTGCCCGTCAGGAACGTGACGAACTCCTGGTAGGTGCGCCGCTGAGCGTCGGTCACGGTATCGAGCTCCAGGAGCGCAAGAGGGTGGTCGGCCCAGAGCGTACCCTCTGCCGGGTAGATCGCGACCAGCCGCTCGCTGGGCTGCGCTTGGTTCCACGCGATGACCACCTGCTCCTGTGCCACAAAGGCATCCAGGAAGTTTCGTCCCTCGGCGTGGAGCCGATCGAGGATCACGGCCTCGCCCTCTCCATAGAAGCGGACGGTGGCTTCAACATTACGAACATATTCGAGCGTGCTGGGGGCCGTCGCCGCCTCCTCCGTGAGCCCACGTGTGAGATTCGCACCCGCATAGAACTCGGCCAGGGTCGCCAGCAGGCCACTGGCGTTATTGGTGCTGGGATGGTTCCATTTGAAGTTCGGATCACGGGTTGCCTTGAGCTGGATCTCCTGCCAGCCAAGGGGCTCGAAGGGCCAGCCTAGATCCCGCGCCACACTTTCCCACGCTACGACGACGACGGGGCTGACGGCGTAACGCACGGGTGTGCTCATCCGGCGGTTGGCGATAGGAATGACCGAGCCCTGCTCGCCACCTTCCACCGTCGCGGCCCATTGCTGCTCAACCTGGTGAAGCCATAGGCTGCTGTCAGGGGCCAAGGCCTGGAATGCCGGTGAGGCCTCCAGACTTTGCTCGACCATCTTCTCCGGCGTCAATTCCAGCGTCCGGATAGGTAGCGATCCATCGCTTTCGCCTTCGTTGAAGCTCTGTACCAACCGATCAAAGACGGGTTTCATTGCCGGCGAGACGGCGACGGTCAGTTCACTCGCGCTGGTGGCGTCACCAGGAGCCTGGGTGCTGCGTGGAAGTCTCTGGTCGATCCAGTCCAGGGCGATGCGGCCACCATAGACGGCGGCTCCCCCCAAGGCACAGACCAGTCCCAGAACAACAAGCGCCGTGGCAAGTCGCCTTTGCCGGCGTTGTATGTTGGGATCGGGCGGCAGGTTCAGTGGTGAGTCTGTTGGGTTACTCATGTCATTCCGTCACGTTCAACTCGAACCAGCGCAGCAGGGCCAGCAGCACGTCACGGTCGGGGTTGCGCATCGCATCTGCTCGTGGTATCACGGTCTCGACGCCCCGGTCCTGCCACTTCACAAAAAGGCTGTCCGGCACGGCGTCCAGAGGAACCGCCGGATTTGCTGGGCGGAGCCCGTAGACCAGACCGGCCTGTTGTTGTTCGTCGCTGAGCAGGTAGTGCTCGAAATCGAGGGCTGCGTTCTTCTCCAACGCTGTGGTCTCAGGTCCCACCCAGACCGAGAACGGGAAGTCGAACCACGTGACATAGCGGGGATAATAGAGGTTGATGGGGTCTTCCCACCGGGTCAGGATGCCCTCCATATTGAGGAGCAGGTCTGTCTCCAGGAGCTGACCGCCGTCACCCACGCTATAGCCGAAGAGGGCGAAATCCTCAGCCGTATAGGCACTCGCGCTGCTGAAGTCCGTCACAGCACCCATCAGCTCCTTCAGCCAGGCCTGAAACTGGGGATCCGTCACGTCGGCCACGCTGATGTCAGGCCGGCCATAGTACTCACCGGCAGCCGCGATCATCGCGTGCAACCCGGCGACGTTCTTGTTGGGGTTGGGGACCACCAGCTTGAAGTAGCCCCAACTGGGATCTCCCCCCAGCTCAGGCCAACCGCCCTGGGCGGTAGCGGCATCGTGAATCGTGTCCCAACTGATCTGCCCGAACTTGTCCTGCAGGACCTGGGCTCGGCTCTGGTAGATGCCCCAGGTCAACAGGCTCGTCGCGATGGGGCGCGCCCGGTACTCACCATCGGTGAGAAAGACGTCGCGACCCAGTCGCTCCTTGTAGGAGGCATTTGCCAGCTCTACGAGGTATCGGCTTTCGGGGATCCACGCGGTTGGGAACTCGTCCAGGGCTGCCTGGGCTGCCGCATCCAGATCTTCCGGATTGACACCGGGCTCAAGCGCGCCAAAGGTGTTGCGGTCCCAACGTCCTAACGCCGTGAGCCCATCCATCGCGATGATCTCGACGGTGACCGGCACTCCCTCGATGCTGGGCGACGTTGCGTTATAGGCGTCTGCAGCACTTCGTATCCACGTCTCTATCGGCAGCGCTGTGATCACCCGCACCGTAAGGGCATCCGGGCGATCCACGGTAATCGGCTGGCCGGCGTTCCCTGGTGTGGTCACCCCTCCGCTATCCGGCTGCAGGCCCCGAAAGGCCAGCGAAGCGCCGACGATAACCAGCGCCACGACCACAATACCAACGAAAATCCAGCGTGTACGGTTCATGTTTTATCCCCGGTCTCAGCGTATGCCAGAATCAAGAATGCAGAATCCAAGAACCAAGAACGAAAATCAGCGAATGCCACAGTGAGCCCGAGGTACTCACTGTGCTGACATTCGCCGGCTTTCCGATTCTTCATTCTCTCATTCTGTTTTCTTCTTTTCAATACGAGTTCATCCCCGGAAAGTTGCACGCTACGGACGGCCCGCGCTCTCCGAACGCCAGAGGCAGATCTCGCCCCCGTCATCTGCAGAGGCCAGCCACCGTCCACCAGGGCTGAACGCGACAGAACGAACGCGCCCCTTATGCTCCGTCAGTCTACCGAGCAAGGCTCTCCGTTTCAGGTCCCATAGCCGAACCTGACCTCCCCAGTCTCCCGTGGCTGCCACGCTACCGTCGGGTGCGATGGCGAGCGTCGCGATCAGGTGAAGCGTGTCCCCGTTTTCGACAAGCTGGCCCTGTTCACGTCCGTACTTGGGGTCCCAAAGTCGGACCGTCTCGTCCCATCCGCCGGAGACGAGGAGCTTTCCCTGGGAGTCAAAGCTCACGCAGGTCACCTGTGCCGTGTGGCCCGACAGCGCCCACATCTCCTGGCTCTGTCCGACGTCCCATACGCGCACCGTCCGG
Source organism: uncultured Chloroflexia bacterium (assembly GCA_963775195.1). Taxonomy (GTDB): domain Bacteria; phylum Chloroflexota; class Anaerolineae; order B4-G1; family SLSP01; genus PWVB01. The sequence continues at coordinate 772,536 of CAVZIC010000002.1, read as the reverse complement.
TCCCAGCCTCCGGCGGAGGCAATTGTCCGTCCATCCGGACTGACCGCCAGAGCCAGGACGCTCCCGGTATGCCCGCGCAGGTCAGCCTTCTGTGAGCCTGTCTGAGGTTCCCAGAGGCGGATGGCGCCGTCGTGGCCGCACGAGGCGAGCAGCTTGCCGTCTGGAAGATAGGACACACCGGTCACCCCTCCGGTGTGCCCCCGGAGGCGCGGCACATCCTCCCCGGCCTCGGTCCAATGCCAAAGATAGATGCCCATATCGCCACTGCCTAATGCCAGCGCCAGGCCATCCGGACGCCAGGCGACGCAGGTCAGGATGCCTGTCTGTTGACTCAGGGCCGGCGACTCCTGTCCATCGCCGGGGGACCTCGCGGCAGCCACCGGCCAGATGTGTGCCACTGCGTCGAGCCCTACTGAGGCCAACTGTCGCCCATCGGGACCGAATGCGAGGCCGGAGACCTCGCCGTCGTGTGCCTGCCAGCGGCGTGCCAGGCGGAACCCCGGCGCGGACGATGCACCGGCCTGGGCGACGGAAGACTGCGATGTCGACGTTGTCTGAGATGCAAGCCCCAGGGCCTCGGCCCAGGTCCTGACGGCCCACTGCGCGGCCTCCACCGACAGCGCCGTCGTCTCGTGCAGCTCCGCCGCCAACCGCGGCATCACCACGGTGTAGGGAAGCTGGGCGGTCATCTTGCGGAGGTCATCCGCGACGCCTTCCTCCAACGCGCTGATCAGTACGAAGATCTCCCGGCGGTACTCACCACAGAAGTCGCGTAGCAGCGCCTCACAGCGCCGCGGATCGTCACAGACGTCGCGGCCGTATTGGTCCAGGATGCGTTTGAGTGTCTGGCGCGGGACATCGTTCATCCGTTCCATGTGCATCGGCATTATAAGCCCTTGGACGCGGTTGCCAATTGCAGAACGTTGGTTAGGTGCCTGGCACTTTCGTCGCCGTCTGCGGCGCGAGTGCCTGGCACCTGGAGGCGGCATTCCCCTTTGACACGATGCGCCGACCCTCGTACACTGAGCATCGAACACCTCTGTTGATACCAGAAAGGGGTCTCCGAACCTATGAACGCTCAAGTACGGACAATCTACGTCGGGGATAGCCCCATCCGTGGCCGCACCGGCCGCGTGGAGGGTGGTTACGCAGAGATGCTGGGCGAGACCTATCATTGCATCCGGGCCTACGATCAGATGCCGCCGTTCTTCATGAGCGTGGTCAGCAGCTCGGATCACTGGATGTTCATCTCGAGCACGGGCGGGCTATCGGCCGGACGTGCTAATGCCGAGTCCGCGCTGTTCCCCTACACCACGGATGACAAGCTGAGCGAGAACAGCGACAACACGGGGCACGTCGCCGTGGTGTTGGCCACCAAGGGCGATCGGACGTTGCTATGGGAGCCCTTCCGGTCCGGGTGCCCCGGGCTATACGAGATCGAGCGGAATCTCTACAAGAACCTCTATGGCGACAAGCTGATCTTCGAGGAGATCAACCACGACCTGGCCCTCCGGTATTGCTATGCATGGCGCACGAGCGATAAGTTCGGCTTCGTGATGACGGCGTGGATCGAGAACCTCTCCATCGAGCCGTGGGACGTGGCGCTTGTATCAGGGCTGCAGAATCTCCTTCCTTACGGCGCGACGACGGCCCTGCAGACCACGTTTAGCAACCTGCTCAACGGCTATAAGCACAACGAGCTCGAGCCCGAGACCGGTCTGGGGATCTTCGGCCTCAGCTCGACCTTGACGGATCTGGCGGAGCCCAGCGAATCGCTCAAGGCGACGACCGTGTGGCAGACCGGGTTGGAGGGTGTCCGCCACCTCCTGTCGACGCGACAATTGGACGATTTCCGGTACGGCCGCCCGATTACTCAGGAGACGGACATGCGCGGCTATCGCGGCGCCTACCTCGTCAATACCACGTTTGAGCTGGGAGGCGGGGAGCAGAAGCGGTGGTACATCGTCGCAGAAGTGAATCAGGACGCCGGCAGGGTTGCCACACTCATCAATGTGCTCAATTGGGGGAGATCCGTCGACGGGCCGGCCGACACGCTGGCCGACCGGCTGGAGGTCGATGTTGCGGAGGGCACCGAGGCTCTCGTGGCGATCGTCGCCGCCTCCGATGGGCTACAGCTCTCGGCCGACAGGGCCACGACGACGCATCATCTCTCCAACACGCTCTTCAACGTGATGCGTGGCGGTATCTTTGTGGACGGCTACGGTGTCGACACGGTGGACTTCGTCGATTTCGTCGGCGTCAGGAATCGGCGTCTCCTGCGCGAACAGGCCGGCTTCTTCGCCGAACTTCCCGATCACGTTGATCACAGTGCCCTGCTGACAAGGGCGGTCGCGGCCGGCTCTCAGGACTTGGTTCGACTCTGCTATGCCTACCTGCCGCTCACCTTCAGCCGCAGACACGGTGACCCCAGCCGCCCCTGGAACAAGTTCTCCATTAACCTCAAGAAACCCGACGGCTCGCGCAAGCTCGACTACCAGGGCAACTGGCGCGACATCTTCCAGAACTGGGAGCCGTTGGCCTGGAGCTATCCCGAGTTCATCGAGGGGATGATCAGCACCTTCCTCAACGCCACGACCGCCGACGGCTACAACCCCTATCGTGTAACGCGCGACGGCATCGAGTGGGAGGCGCCGTCGCCGGATGACCCCTGGGCCAATATCGGCTACTGGAGCGACCACCAGATCATCTATCTTCAGAAGCTTCTGGAGATCTCTGCCAAGTTCCATCCGGGGCGGCTTGAGAGCCTGTTGAGCGAGCGGGTCTTCAGCCACGCTAACGTGCCCTACCGGATCAAGCCCTATTCGGCTCTCGTCGAGGACTGGTATGACACGATCGAGTTCGACCGCGAGCTGGATGGTCGGATCGCAGGAATCGTGCGTGAGATAGGGACCGACGGCAAGCTTCTGCAGGCCGCGGACGGCGGGGTCTTCCACGTGAACCTGGCGGAGAAGCTGCTCATCCTCTTGCTGGCCAAGTTGGGCAACTTCGTGCCCGAGGGCGGCATCTGGATGAACACTCAGCGACCCGAGTGGAACGATGCCAACAATGCCCTGGTCGGCAAGGGACTTTCTATCGTGACATTGGCTTATCTGCGACGCTACGTGGTGTTTTTCAGGGAGTTGCTGACGGACACCGGCGCTGTGGAGATCACCAGCGAGACGCTGGAGCTGCTGGAGGACGTGCGAGATTGCCTCGACGCTCACGCATCGGCACTGGAAGTCCCGCTGAGTGATGGGGCGCGCCGGGCCGTGATGGATGCCCTGGGACAGGCCAGCAGCGATTACCGGTGGAAGCTCTACGAGGGTGGGCTCTCCGGCGAATTCGCCGCCCTCGACGCGGCCTCGCTCGTGGCCTTCCTTGACCTTGTCCAGCGCTACACCGAGCACACGCTGCGGGCCAACCGGCGGCCCGATGGCCTTTACCACGCCTACAATGTGCTACGTCTTGGCAAAGATACCGCTTCGGTGGACCACCTCTACGAGATGTTGGAGGGCCAGGTCGCGATCCTGTCGTCGGGCATGCTCTCCGGCGAGGAAGCATTGGCGTTGCTTCGCGCATTGCGCCACAGTCGGATGTATCGAGCGGATCAGCATACCTATATGCTCTATCCCGACAAAGACCTGCCGGGCTTCCTGCGCAAGAACGTTATCCCGGCGGATCGGGTTGCCGAGTCGGCCCTCGTAGCCAGGTTGGTCGCGGATGGCGATCGGACCTTGATCGCCAGGGACGAGAACGGTGTCTACCATTTCAACGGGGACTTCCGCAATGCGAAGGACGCCCGGCAGGCGCTGGATGCATTGGCAACTCAAGAGGCTTATGCCGACCTTGTTGAAGCGGAGGCCGGCGACATTCTGCAGCTGTTCGAGGACGTCTTCGACCACAGCTCGTTCACCGGTCGGTCCGGCACCTTCTTCGCCTATGAGGGGCTAGGCAGCATCTACTGGCATATGGTCGCCAAGCTGCTGCTCGCAGCACAGGAAGCCTTTCTCACACTCTCCCCTTCCGGGGGGGAGCCGGAGGGGGCGAGCGGACGCGGAGCCACCGTCGCAGCGCTGGCCGAATCCTACTACGATATCCGCGAGGGCCTGGGCTTCAACAAGACGCCGGAAGTCTTTGGCGCCTTTCCGACCGACCCCTACTCGCATACCCCGGCGGGGCAGGGCGCTAAGCAGCCGGGCATGACGGGGCTGGTGAAGGAGGAGATCCTGACTCGGATGGGCGAGCTCGGGATCGTCGTCGAGGACGGCGTGGTCGCATTCGAGCCGCGGCTGCTGCGCGCGGCTGAGTTCCTCGGCGATCCGACGCCTTTCACTTACATTGATGTCGATGGAAGTCAGCAGGTGATTGACCTGCCGGCCAATTCACTCGCCTTCACCTTCTGCCAGGTGCCCGTTATCTATATCGCCGACAATGGAGGACAGACCGAGGTGAGTTTCAGCGATGGCGCTACCGGCACCTTGCCCGGCAATACGCTGGATGACGTCCTGAGCGCACATATCTTCCGGCGTGATGGCCACGTCCGGTGTCTGACGGTGCATACGCAGCCAAGGCGGTAGGCCCCTCTGGACCTTGCGAAGGTCCAAGCCCGAGTCCCCGGCGCAGTTTGCCGGGGCTCGGGCCACCTTCGCAAGGATGATCACGGCAACTGTGCACCGATAGCGGCCATGACCTGACGGCTGACCGCATAGTCGCGGTCTGCACGCCGCTGTGGGATCTCGGGCACGAAGGGCGCGCCGAAGCTGATCCACATCCGTCCGTTGTTCTCTGCGATGCCTACCGGCAGCACCGGCATCCCGGCTTGGACCAGCAGTGCGATGAAAGCGCCTGCGCCGGGCGGCGGATCGCCCAGAAGCCCCGGTGTATCGCGTCCCTCCGGCACAAGGCCAAGCAAGCCACCTTCCTCGACCAACCGACGCGCGAGACGTAGGGTGCGACGAACGGCCAAGGCCCGTGCTTCGATCTCGGCCGGATCCGGCGGCATCGGGGGCATGGTCACGAAGTCGTAGACGTGCGCCACGCGCGCAAACGCCCACTCTGTCAGAGGTGTGATCACGCGGCGGCGCCAGTCTCCTTTGGGATAGCGCCATGCGGCCGTCATCACCCAATGGAGATCGGCGGCGGCGCCTCCTGCACGATGATCCGCAATCGCGGCCGCTATGCCCAGGGCTATCCACCACGCGCCCAAGCCAGGGCGGGTATAGTGGTTGCACGTGACGAGGCAGGCGCGGTCCGGCGGCACGTGGTCCGCCCCAAATACCAGGGGGGAGACGCCTTGCATCGCCGTCCTCGCGTCGCGTGCGAAGGATCGTCGCCGTCCCCGGATCGCCGCCACGATCAAGTCGCCTATGACGTTCCCGGGCACGCGGTAACGACGTGCATCCTCAGGTGTTTCCATAGGCAGAGGTCCTTGTTCGCTCGACTGTGCATCCGCAGCGATTAGCGGTACCATAGCCGCAATCCTACACCCTTCGGCCAGGAGTAGAAACCCATGAAGACACGAGCTTACGCCTACGTCGCGATGAACGTCTACTGGTTTGGGCTGGCTTTCATGTGGAATGCGCTGCACCCGATCGTGCTGCCTGCCCTGCTTCTGCGTTTCGTGCCGGAAGGGCTGAAGAACACCTACCTCGGGGCGCTGACTTTTGTCGGGCTGATGCTTGCGATGGCGATTCAGCCTCTGGCCGGGGCATGGAGCGACCGCACTCGCAGCCGGTGGGGGCGCCGGCGACCGTGGATGGTTGCCGGCACTCTGGCAAGCCTTGGTTGTTTGGCTGTCATGGCCGGTGCCCTTCAGCTATGGCAGCTGGCCATCGGCTATGTGCTGTTGCAGGTAGTCTCGAATATGGCCCACGGTCCCGCTCAAGGGCTTATCCCCGATCTGGTGCCTGCCGAGCATCGGGGACTGGTGTCGGGGATCAAGAATCTCTTCGACATGGGCGGCCTCGTCGTGACCTCGTTGGTGGCAGGGCAGTTGATGGGCAATGATAACCCGGGTCTGGCCTTTGCGCTCATCGCCGGGGTCCTGGCGCTGAGTGCGGCCACGACCGTGTTCACGACGCACGAATCGCGGCTTACCGCGACGTCAGCCCAGCCCCGACGAGCGATTTCGGTGCGGGCCGACCTGGCCCGCTATCCGGCCTACGCCGAGATGCTGCTCTCGCGCTTCCTGATTCTCTCAGGGATCTACATTCTGCAGAGCTTCGCCCAATACTACATCCGCGACTGGCTGGGGGTGCCCAATGCCGCGGCGGTGACCGGCAACCTGATGGCAGCGATTGGCGTGGCCCTGACGCTTCTGGTCTTTCCTGCCGGGTGGCTGTCGGACAAGATCGGGCGCTGGACGCTAAACATCGCCGCGGGCATCGCGGCTTCGATCGGCATCGCGCTGCTCGTCTTCGCACGCAGCGTGGAGATGGTCTACGCGTTCGGCGCGATCGTCGGGATGGCCACGGGCGTCTTTGTGAGCGTCAACTGGGCACTGGCGACCGACCTGATCCCCGCCGACGAGGGCGGCAAGTACCTGGGATACACGAATTTGGCGACCGCCGGGGCTGGGGCGGTCAGCCGGCTAGGCGGGCCGCTGATTGACGGGGTCAACGCCCTGCGGCCCGGCGTCTTTGCAGGTTATCCGGTCGCCTTTGGCCTGGCGGCCCTGGCGACCCTGGTGGGCGCCTTGCTGCTGATAGGGGTGCGGCGTCGGGCCGAGCAGCCGCGGGCTGCGGTCAGGCCGGAACCGGAGATCGCGGGTATAGAGTGAGGATAGGTGCTAGCCTGCCCGGGCTTGCTCTGACTTTGTGGGCATCGAAGTGGAGTATGTGGTAGACTGGGTTTGGGTTGGAGGTGACAGTATGAAATGGCAAGAACGTATCGTTGTAGATCCTGATATTCTGACGGGGAAGCCGGTGATCAAAGGTACCCGCTTGTCGGTCGAATTCATCGTAGGTCTGCTGGCCCAAGGCTGGAACGAACAGGACATCCTCGACAACTACCCCGGACTCACGAGCGATGACATTCGCGCGTGCCTGCAATATGCGAGCGAGATCCTCGCGGCTGAGCGCGTCTTCCCCTTTGCGGTTCCTGAGACGTCTTAATGAGATTGTTAGCTGATGAGAACTTTCCCGGCCTAGCCGTGGAAGCACTTCGAGAACATGGACATGACGTTGTCTGGGTGCGTGAAGAAGCGCCAGGTAGCAAGGACTCTGAGGTTCTCGCTTATGCTCAAGCGGAATCGCGTGTTCTCATCACCTTTGACAAGGATTTTGGTGAGCTTGCCTATCGATGGGGACTTCCGGCTGCTGCCGGTATCGTGTTGTTCCGAATTCCGTCACCATCGGCTCAGTATGTAGCCGATGCTGCAGTTGCAGCCCTGGAAAGTAAAGATGATTGGACAGGGCATTTCACTGTAGTCGAAACTAATCGCATCCGGGTACTTTCGCTCAAGTAGAATACCTCTCTGGCAGAGCCTGAGTTCATTGTGCTGTCCTCGCTGGGCGCCTGAATCACTGATATCACTAAGCGGAAACCCGCTTAGTGGTCTCAGTTCTGGTCAGTGATTCAAGAGGCCGCTGACCGCTCGCCTATCCTCCTAGATACCGTCCGAAGAATCCCTCCGACTTGTTCCCCGCCCAGCCGTGCTCGCCGGGATGCAGGTCCAGATCGAGCCGCTCGGAGGCGCCTGCCGCTTCGTAGATCGTCGTGAGGTGGTTGTAGCACTGCAGCGCGGTGTCCACCTTGAAGCAGGTGTCGTTGGCCCCCATCGAGATCAACAGCGGGCGCGGCGCAATCAGACCCTGGAGATCGGGCAGGTCCACCAGCTTGAAGAGCCCGGGGGCCACCTGCATGCCGCAGTAGTTGATGTCGCGCATGCCGAAGGCCCACCAGAGGTCGCTGTAGCAGATGATCTCGCTGGCCTTGAACCGCTCGTCGCACAGTGTCATCCACAGCGTCATCGTGCCGCCGCCGCTCAGCCCCATCACGCCGAGGCGGTCCGCGTCGACGTTCGGGAAGCCGCTCACCACGTCGGTCGCGACCTTGCCGTGGGCCACGTTGATCGACAGTGAGGTCATGCCGAACATCGTGGCGTGGAGGTAGTAGAGGTTGCACCAGTCCCGGTTGCCCGCGACCGCCAGGTGGTTGGGCTTCTGGCTGTCGTTGCGCTCGCCGAAGCCGATCCAATCGATGGCGTAGGTGATGAAACCCTTCTGCGCCATCACCTCCCCGTAGTTATAGCCGTGGGCGGCGATGGCCTGTCGCAGTTCGGGGCTGGAGTCGTTGCCCATCACGGGCTCCTTGCCGAATTGCCCGTGGCCGTGACAGCAGAGAATCGCGGGCCGCTTATCATCTTCGCCGAGGCCTTGAGGAATGTTCACCAGCATCGTCGCCGAGAGATAGGGCTGCACGTCGATGATCCAGCGTTGCCGCTTGAGGCCGTGATATTCCCATTCGGCCAATAGCTGCGGGTTGGGATCGACCGCGGGCGGGGCGTCGCCCAGCGTGGCCAAGACCTTGGGGAGCGCTTCCTGCTTCCAGGTCTCGAAATCGGCGACCGTCTTGCCCGCGAAGTGGTACTCGGGGACGTGCGATTTTGCCATCTCCACAAACATCTGATTTGGGCTCAGGTTCCTGATGGTCATTGAGTGCCTCCTGGTGGATTGTATGGGTGTGTCGCGATTACGCTGCAGCCGGGCCATACCGGCGCCGGGTACAATGCCTTGGCCGTACCGAGTCGCTCACGTGTCTGCATCTATCCCATGCAGCACTCGTGCGAGAATCGTAGCCAGTGTCTCAACGCGGGGAGGCTTGAGCGCCCAGTCGGCCAGGCCGTGGGCTTGCAGGTCGAGCAGTTCACGTTCCATAGGATGGCCGGTCATCATGACTACCGGCACAGCTAGCCGGCGCTCCTGCAGCGCGCAGAATAGCGCCTGGCCCCCCATCTTGGGCATCACTAGGTCGCTCAGGATTAGGGAGACGCCCGCGGCTTTTTCGTCCAGTATCGCCAGCGCCTCGTGTCCGTCAGCAGCTTCCAGCGTCTGGTAGTTGAGCAAGTGCAGGGCGCTCACCACAGCTTCACGTAAGGTCGTGTTGTCTTCCACGACCAGAATCGTCTCGGCGTGTCCCAAGGGCAGACTAATTGGAATCGTAGGTTCATCTTCGAAGGTCGCCACTTCGAGGGCTGGTAGATAGATAGTGAAAGTAGTGCCCAGGCCCACCTGGGTTTGCACGTCAATATGGCCGTCGTGCTGCTTGACGATGCCGTAGACCTGGGCGAGCCCCAGCCCCGTGCCCTTGCCACGTTCCTTGGTGGTGAAGAAGGGCTCAAAAATGTGGAGCGCTGTCTCGGGTGCAATGCCCGTACCGGTATCGCCTACCATAACCTTGATCCACGGGCCGGGTGTCATCCCGCGGAGTGGCACGGCATCATGGGGTCCGAACCGCAATCTCTCCAGTCCGATTTGTAGAGTCCCGCCCTGGGGCATAGCGTCCCGGGCGTTAACGGCCAGATTGGTGATCATCTGCTGCATACGCGTTGGATCGGCTCTGATGATAGCCTCATCCGGCGCGTGACTGAGCTCGACCTTGATGCTCTCTGGAAGGGTGCGTTCGAGCAGCTTGATGAGTTCCTTGAGGAAGGGCACGAGGTTCAGCGGTTGAGGTTCGAGGACGGCACGGCGGCCGAAATCCAGAATCTGCTGAATGAGGTTGGAGGCCTGTTTGGCCTCGTGTGCGATGGTTTGTAGATGCGCACGAAGCTGTCCGGGAAGGTCGGGGATATGGAGGTCCATCTGGGAATAGAGGACGATGATGGCCAGGATGTTGTTGAAGTCATGTGCGATGCCGGCTGCCAGTTGCCCGACGGCGGCGAGGCGTTCCTGCTGCTGCAGTTCCGTCTGGATCTCGCGCTCGCGGGTGACGTCATTGACGACCAGCACGTAGCGTTCCGGATCTGGACCGTCCGCCATAGGCCGGGCGATGACCTCAAAGACGTTGCCTCCCACCCGTACCTCATGCCACAGTCCTTTGGTGACCGGGGAGGTGAGCAGCTCGGCCAGCGGACGGTCGCCAAGGCGGGTGATGACGTCTCCCACCTTGGCATCGGCCAGGACGGTGAGGTCTTCTTCGGCCGCGGGATTGGCCATCACTATACGCCACTCGGCATTCAGTAGGAGCACGCCCGCCGGCACAGTGGCGAGGACCTGCTCCATCTGACGCGCCTGTTCGTGGATCTGGGTAGTCAGGTCCGCACGTTCCTCTTCTACCCGTTCTCGTGCAGCAATGTCGAGCTCCAGCGTGTGATTCGCCTCTTCGAGCTGCGCCATCTTGTCCTCAAGCTTGCGGATCAGGGCTTGGTTATACTGCCGGTAGTAGACCTCCGTAGGCTGGCCATGCGGCTCGACGGGGGGAGTCAGCTCGTGTGCTGCGTGATCGTCCAACACCTGTTGCACCATCTCGATGAAAGCGCCTGGCTCGATGGGCTTGACGATGAACCGTGCGGCTCCCAGGCTCAAGGCAAACGAGACGTCCTTGGGATCAGTGTAAGTGGCGGTGTAGAAGACCAGGGGCACGTGCTGCAGCCTTTCGTCTGCGATCCACTCGCGACACAGGGTAAAACCATCCATGCCGGGCATCAGGATATCTGTGACGATAAGATCCGGGGCCTGCTCCCGGGCAAGATCCAATGCCTCGATCCCGTTCCGCGCTGACATTACCTCGTAGTTATGCCCTTGTAATAGCACCTGCAGCATATAGAGGTTCTGTTCTTGGTCGTCCACGATCAACACTCGAGTCATGTTCCGCCCCCCCTGCTCGCTGCACTATCCGGCAGTTGCGCCTTTACCTGGGCAACAAACGTGTCGGGATTGATAGGCTTTTCGATGTAGCCGGTGCAGCCGGCAGCCATGACGCGCTCTCTGTCGCCGACCATGGCGTACGACGTGACTGCAACGATGGGCACGCCGTCCAGGGCCGGGTTGCTTCTCAATGCCTGCGCCACCTGGTAACCGTCCATCTCGGGCAGTTGGATGTCCAGAAGAATCAGATCGGGCTCGAGTCGGGCTGCCAGTCTGGTCCCCTCGCGGCCCTCGCGCGCCTGGATGACCTCGTAACCGTGCTTTTCGAGGATATAGGTTGTCAGGTAGAGATTCTGTTCGTTGTCTTCGATGACCAGGATTCTCGGTCGCCGAGTCTCGCTTGCCAGTTCGTGATTTCCAGTCACAGGCTCACCCCTTGCAGATTGCCGATCATTGTCACCTCTTCTAGCTCTTCAATCCACAATCGCCGGTCGGCAGTGAAAAAGTAAAGGCACTTCCTTCGCCCCACCGGCTTTCCACCCAGATGTTGCCGCCCATCATATTCACGAGTCGATCGCAGATGGCAAGCCCCAAGCCGGTCCCCTCGTGCTGGCGGGCGACACCGGTGTCGATCTGGCGGAACGGCTTGAACAGCTTGACCACGTCCTCGGGCTGGATGCCGATGCCCGTGTCGATCACCTGAGTGACCAGCTTGCCGTCCACGATCCCACTTCTGATGCGGACGTTTCCCTCGCCGGTGAACTTGATGGCGTTGTTGGCCAGGTTGATCAGAATCTGCTCCACACGTCGCTGGTCGCCGACGATGCAACCTACCTCCGGGGACACCTCGACGATGAGTGGCAGTCCCTTCTTGTCGGCCAGCGGGGTGACGGTCTGCACGGCGCGTTGGATGGTCTGGCGCACGTCGAACGTCTCCGAAGCCAGCTCGAGTCCGCCCGCCTCGATTTTCGAGATATCCAGCACGTCGTTGATCAGGGCCAGCAGGTGACGGGCACTGTTCATTACCATCCCGAGCTGTTTCTGTTGTTCTTCATTCAACGGGCCCACCAAGCCCTGCAGCAGGATGCCGGTAAAGCCGATGATCGAGTTGAGCGGCGTGCGCAGCTCGTGGGACATGCTGGCCAAGAAGGCGGACTTGAGCCGATCCGCCTCCTGGGCAGCCTCATAGAGTTGCGCATTCTGGATGGCGACAGCGGCCTGGCTGGCCAGCATCGTCACCAGGTTCAAGTCGGCCTGTGTGAACGTCCGTTTCGTAGGGCCGTTTATCACAGTGAGTGTGCCGAGCACCTGATCCCCGATGAGCAACGGGGCAACCGCCGCCGATTGATCTCCGCTTGCCCGGGCACTGGCCAAAGCCGTGCCCCGTTGTCGCTCGTCATTCTGGAGGTTGCCGGTCAACGTCGGAACCTTCTCCCTGAGCACCCAACCGGTGATGCCGGACTGCAATTCGCCAAAGGTGTGCGCATCCAGTTGCATACGATCGTAGCCGTGCCCCACGATCTCAACCAGCCTCTCTTTCGGCGCATCGAGCAACACGAGCAGGCTCTTATCGGCATCCACTAACCGGATGGCGCTGTCCACAATTGCCTGGAGCATTGTGTCGAGCGCCAAGGTCGCGGTGATCTCCCTGCCGACCTCGTAGAGGATTCCCAGTTCTGTGGTTCGCTGGCGAAGCTCCTGCGTGGCAGCTTCGATGCGGGTCTCCAGTTCGACTGCGTCACGTTTCACCTGCTCATAGAGCCGTGCGTTATCAATCGCGGCGGCAGCATATCCGGCGAAACTCTGCAGCGACTCTAGCTGATCCTCTTGGTAGAAACTCTGGATGGGACTTTCCACGTTCAAGAAGCCCATGACGGAATCCCGTATGATGATAGGTGTTGCGGCGTAGCAGCGCACCCAAGCCGTCTCGGGAAATCGCCGCCATTCCGGATCCGCCTCAACGTCGGGGATAAGCATCGGTTTCTTGCTCGACACCATCCGCCGTAAGGTCGGCGTCTCCGTGAGCGAGAGCTCAACATTGGCGATGAACGCCTCGGCCCCAAACGGCTTGTACCCTAACCACCGAACGACCCGAGCCTTGTCATCTTGGACCAGCATGATGTTGCAGGCCTCATTGGGAATGACACGGCTGACCTTCTCAAGGATGCGGTCTAGCACGGTTTCCACATCCAGTGTGGCTGTGAGGGCGGCAGCTGTGTCTTTGAGTGCTTCGGCCAGGTCGCGTTCCCGCTGTAGATCATGCTGGGCAATCTGCATACTCCGGACCATCTGGTTAAAAGATGACCCCAGCGATCCGATCTCATCCCCAGCTTTGATCTTGACCTGTTGATCCAGATCGCCGGTACGGGCAATGCCGCGGGCGACATCGTCGAGCTGCACCAAGGGCCGGATCACCGCCAAGCTCAGGCCGGCAAAGGTCAGCCCGCTCAATGAGATCAGGGCCAGGAGCAACCCGGTGAGGCCGGGTAACACGCCTCTCCAGATCTCGCGACGGATCTGGCTTTCGGGGACGACAATCGCGATTTTCCACCCGAGCCGGGGCGAGGTGTAATAGAAAAGGCGGCTGGCATCGGCCGCCGCCCCAAAGGTCAACATACCGTCTTGGTCGCTCAGCAACATATCCGCCTTGTCGCCCAGGAGTAGGCTGACAGGCCGGAAACGCAGCGCTTCGTCCTTGCTGGTCAGGATCGTCCCGCTCTGGTCGAGAAGCAGGATCTGACCCTGATGGCCAATCTCAAAGCCCGACAAGTATTGGGTCAGATTGGCCAGGGTGATGTCGGCCCCCACGACCCCATATACCAGACCCCCGTCGTCGACAAGCGCTGTCACGACGCCAATATTCACATCCGAGGTCGTCACCGCGGAATAAGGCGCGGTGTGCCGGACCTCTCCCGGATTGTCGTAGCCCAGGACATACCAGGGCCTGGTACGTGGATCGTACTGTGTGGGCTGTGCCCGGGGGTGGGAGCGGACAAAGCTGCCGTTCTGCCGCCCCATATAGACCGAGTTCACATAGGGGTGGGTGAGACGGAAGGCATTGAATAGGTCAATGATATCTTGTTCTGTCTGGCCCACGTCATAGGTGAAAGCTTCCGGGTCCGCTTCCAGGAAACTGGTGAACTCCTGGTCCTGCCTGATGCGAACCAACTTGTTGGCGGCCAAGGCGGCGACATCGCTGTCTGCTTCCGCCATGAAGCTGGTCAGAGCGAAATCCATATGCTTGAGCTGGTTCGATAGCTCCCGCTGAAGGTTATCGAGCTGGTCGAGCCGGACTTGGGCGGACAGCAATCCTCCGACGACGGCAAGGATCACCACGGCGAGGCCCGTGTATAGGACTACTACCTTGCGTCCCAATGTCATCCCATCGTGCTCCTCTATGCTCCCGGCCCCATCTGGCGATGCCCAAACCGGGATTTCGACGTATATCGAGCCGGGTCGGTCGGACGCCTGTCCGAGGTTTGCGCAACACCTGCGCAAGCGTTAGGGGCAGGAACTCTACCGCGGGAATGCTGTCCCGGGTTCCGTTGTGGAGAAGGTAGGCTCGCCATTGTGGGCTGCACCCAAGATGGTAGGCTTGTCGAGCGGATATGTCAACCTGATGACGGTACGACAGATGGGTGTTTGACACCGCCATGGCGCCTTCTACAATGAGGCCACCAGGTCAGTCATCAAGGAGGCGCGTGCATGAAGATCACGGCAGTCCGCTTGTTCGAGGTGCAGGGCGAGATGGCCTTCCCCGGCGAGTTCTGGGAGGAGCGCCTGATTCGCCCGATGGATATCTATCCCGAGCACAAGACCCAGGGGGCCGGATGGTTGGCCAAAGCCGGGGACGGTCGGTACAGCATGAAGTCCCAGTTCTGCGAGATCGAGACCGACGAAGGGCTCACCGGATTGGGAGGACCGACAACCCTGGAACAGGCCTTCATTATCCAACACGAGCTCGCGCCGATGTTGATCGGGCACGATCCCCTGGCGACGGAGCGCATCTGGGATCGGCTTTACCGCTCGATGGTCCATGGGCGCAAGGGCACGGCGATGATGGCGCTCAGCGTGATCGACTGTGCCCTGTGGGATCTGAAGGGTAAGTGGGCCGGCGTTCCGGTCTACCGGCTGCTGGGCGGACCCGTGCGCGAGTCGATCCCCGCCTATGCCAGCATGTTGGGGTACTCGTTGGAGCCGGAGCTGGTTGCTAAACGTGCCAAGGAGATGGTCGCGCGGGGCTACCGCGCGATGAAGTGGTTCTTCCGCGAGGGACCCACGGACGGCAAGGAGGGCATTGCCAAGAACGTCGAGCTGGTACGGACCTTGCGCGAGGCCGCGGGGCCCGATGTCGACCTGATGCTCGACTGCTGGATGAGCTGGGACGTGCCCTACACGATCGACATGGCGCGCCGGTTGGCGCCCTATGAGCCTCGCTGGCTGGAGGAGCCGGTGCTGCCCGACAAGATCCCCCAGTATGCCGAGATCCGGCAGGCGGTCTCTGTCCCAATTGCCGGCGGAGAGCACGAGTACACGCGGTGGGGGCTCAAGGCCTTGATGGATGCGCGAGCTGTGGACGTCCTGCAGCCCGACATCTACTGGGCCGGCGGCATCTCCGAGATGCTCAAGATCTGCGCGCTGGCCTCGGCCTACGATCTGCCCGTGATCCCCCACGGCCACTCGGTGCCCGCCACGGTGCACCTGATCGCCTCACAGCCGGAGCCCACGTGCCCGCTGCTGGAGTATCTGGACAAGTGGAACACGATTCACCAGTACTTCCTCAAGAACCCCATCACGCCCGTGGACGGCAAGGTAACGCTGCCCGCCACGCCGGGGCTGGGGATGGAGCTGGACGAGACGAAGATCCAGGGCAGGCGAGAACTGTCCTTCTAGAACACTAACACATCAGGAGGAGCCATGATCAAGATCGCTGAGGTATTTCATCCGGATCAGAAGGAACTCTGGCTACCTATCAAGCAGTGCGGCGTTGACTACGTTGTCGGCGGGTTTGGCCTGCAGCCGATTCCCGATGCCGATCCGGAGTGGCAGCCGTGGAGCTATATGTCGTTGCTGCGGATGAAGACCGCGTATGCGAACGCGGGCTTCGAGTTGGCCGTGATCGAGAGCCGGCCCCCGATGGACAAGATCAAGCTGGGCCTTCCGGGACGCGACGAAGAGATCGAGGTCATCAAGGAGTTCATCCGCAATATGGGCCGGTTGGAGATCCCCGTCTGGTGCTATGAGTTCATGGCGGGGGTCACCGTGCTGCGTACATCGAGCACCATCCCAACCCGCGGCGGTGCCCTCGTGACCGGGTACGACCACGATCTGATGAAGGACGCGCCGCTGACGGAGTATGGCGTGTTCTCCGACGACCAGATCTGGGCGAACCTCCAATACTTCCTGGAGCAGGTCGTGCCCGTGGCCGAGGAATATAACGTCAAGCTGGCCGCGCATCCCGACGATCCGCCGCTCTCGCCGATCCGCGGCTTTGCACGTGTGCTGCGCAGCATCGAGAACTACCAGAAGCTGCTGGATATCGTCCCCAGCCCGGTCAACGGCATCGCGCTCTGCCAGGGAAACTTCACGCTGATGACCGACGACCTGCCCGGCGCCATCCGCCACTTTTGTGGCCAGGACAAGGTCTTCTTCGTCCACTTCCGCGATGTCCGTGGGACGCCTGAGAAGTACGTCGAGACGTTCCACGACGACGGCAAGACCGACATGCTGGCGTGCCTGCGCGCCTATCGTGACGTCGGCTACGAGGGCGTCTGCCGCCCCGATCACGTGCCCACGATGGCGGGTGATGACTATGGCCACCCGGGCTACACTCGCATCGGCCGATTATTCGCGATCGGCTACATCAAGGGGTTGCGTGAGGCGGTGTACCGGGAGTAAGGAGCAAGGAGTAGGGAGTAGGGAACAAGGGATACGGGAGACAGGATGGGCCGGACAAGACCCAGCCCCCCCCATCCCTTATTTCCTTATCCCCTATCCTCTTTTGCGCGAGAGGAGGCACAGATGCGACCCTTGAGCAAAGTGGCGCCGGATTGGTGGGACTACACGACGCTGGATCGGGAGATCCTGGACGACGCTGCCAGGCTGACGCCGGAGGATATGCTGGCGCTGAGCAGGCCCGGATTCCGCGTGGTTTTCTACGACACGTTAGAGGACTTCTACCTTGCCGAGGCACTGGAGTACATCGATGCCTGGCGACAGGCGACCGACGAGACGCCCGCGGGTATCTGTGGCCCAATCGGGCCTACAGAGCAGTTGCCGTTGGTCGCGCGGCTGGTCAATGCGCTGGAGCTCGACCTGCGTTACGCGCACTTCTGGGGCATGGATGAGTGGGTCGTCGACGGCAAGGAAGTTACGATCGATCACCCCCTCAGTTTCCGCCGTGCCGATATGGCGCTCTGCTTCGATCGTATCCGGCCTGATCTGCGGATGCCTTTGGAGAATTTGCACTTCCCTGCCGTGGATCTCGCCGAGTATAAGGCGAGCTGGAAGACCGCGCGCTGCGTCGTGATGCAGGGCGGGCAGGGTGAGGTCAAGCACTGGGCCTTTAACGACCCGCTGCGCCGTGAGGGGGCGTACGTTGACCGCCCGCCCACTCCTGCCGAATATCGCAAGCTGGAGACCCGCGTCGTCGACCTGCACCCCATCACGTTGATCCAGAACGCCCGCACCTCGGGCGGTGGCGTGGTGCAGAACGTGCCGAGCCAGGCGCTCACGGTCGGCCCTGCCGAGACCTGGAAGGCGGAGAAGGTCTCGATCTGGCAAGCCGGGACGCACGACAACCCCTTCGGTATGCGCCTCACGACGTTGATGATCGGCAAGCGGTTGCCCGATAGCGCGGTGCCTATGTCCTTGCTGGCAGACCACCCGAACGTCCAGTTCAACTTCCTCCGGGACGGTATCGGCTCCTGCGAAGCGGAGATGCACTGATGGTCAAACGCGCTTTTGCGGTCTCCGCGCATCCTGACGATATCGAGTTTTTCATGGCCGGCACCCTCATCCTTCTAGGACGGGCGGGCTATGAGCTGCACACGATGACGATCGCCAACGGCTCCTGCGGAACGCTCCACCATAGTCGGGAGGAGATCATCCGCATCCGGCGCGAGGAGTCGAGAGCGGCGGCGGCCTTCATCGGGGCGATCCATCACGATAGCCTTGTGGAGGATATGGCTATCTTCTATGAGCCGGCGACGCTGGCGCGCCTGGCTGCGGTGATGCGCGAGGTGGCACCCGAGATCCTGCTGGTGCTATCGCCCGTTGACTACATGGAGGATCATCAGAATGCGGCACGGCTGGCGGTGACGGCGGCATTCGCGCGTGGTATGCCTAACTACCCCACCAATCCGCCGGTGCCGCCGGTTGACCAAGAGGTCACGGTCTACCACGCTCAACCTCACGGCAACTGCGATCCTCTGGGTCAGCCGATCGTCCCGGGGATCTTCGTCGACATCACCGGCGTGCTGCCGACCAAGCGGGCGATGTTGGCGCACCACGAGAGCCAGAAGGTGTGGTTGGACGAGAGCCAGGGGATGGATTCCTATCTCGATATGATGGAGGTCCTGAGCCACCAGGTAGGTGAGATGTCGGGCCGCTTCACCTATGCCGAGGGTTGGCGCCGCCGGCTACACTTCGGGTTCTGTGCGGAGGACGCCGATCCGCTGTCGGCGGCGTTGGGCGAGCATATCTGGAAGGGCGCCTGAATCGCGAGAGGGAGGCGGTGCGATGGACTTCGAGTATCTGAAGCGGGTGATGGCGACGCAGGCGGACCTGATCGCCAACTTGGTCTCCGACGTCTCCGACGCGCAGGCACGATGGAAACCTGCGCCCGACCGGTGGTCGATTCTGGAGGTGATCAATCACCTCTACGATGAGGAGCGCGAGGACTTCCGCGAACACCTGGATCACATCCTCAATCGGCCGGATGCAGGTTGGCACCCGATCCGGCCCTTCGAGTGGATCACCGAGCGGGCGTATAACACCCGGGACGTGGCGTCGTCGCTGCAGAACTTCCTGGTTGAACGTCAGGCGTCGCTGACGTGGCTGGAGGGCTTAGGCACACCGGACTGGGACACGAGTATCCAGGCGCCGTGGGACGCGCCCATCCGTGCGGGCGATATGTTCGCCTCCTGGGTCGTCCATGGTCAGTGGCACATCGAGCAGCTTATCCGGCTGCGGCGAGACTGGGTCATCGACCAGGTCAAGCCATACGAGGTTGAGTACGCCGGGACGTTGTAGCGGCGGTGCGCCCTTCCGGGTTGCTTACGCCGTCTGCGGCGCGCAACCCGGAAGGGCGCTATGACGTCTAGTCCGTCGACATCGATGGCGGTGCCGACGAGGGATCGCTGCCCCAGTCCTTGTTCGGGAGCGGCCCCATAATCAGCTCCAGCGTGCCGCCGTTGGCCAGGTCGCTGTGCCGCAGCCACGGGCGATCCCACGGTTCCCCGTTGAGCGTGGCAGCCTGGATGTACTTATTGCGGTCCGACACACCCTTGGCGCGGATCGTGAAGGTCTTGCCCTCCGGCATGCTGATGGTCGTTGTCTCGAAGAGCGGGCTACCCAGGTCATAGGTTGGGCGCCCCGGACAGGTCGGGTAGAAGCCCATCGCGCTGAAGACGTACCACGACGAAAGCGCGCCGATGTCATCGTCGCCGCAGAGCCCCATCGGCCCCGCGTTATACCAGAGTTTCATGATATCCCGCACGCGACGCTGTGTCCGCCACGGGGCTCCGGCGTAGTTGTAGAGATAGGGCACGTGGAAGCTAGGCTCGTTGCCCTGGCTGTACTGCCCGATCAGGCCGGATGCGTCGGGGAATTGGCCCCAAAAGGCGGGCTTGTCCATGATGTACTGTTCGGTAAAGAGCGCATTGAGCTTGTCCACGAAGGCCTCGCGCGAGCCCATCAGGTCGATCAAGCCCTGGACGTCGTGTTGGACGTGGAAGGTATAGGTCCACCCATTCATTTCGGCGAAGTACGCCTCGCCGGCGAAGCCGCCCGAGAGGATGGGATGATAGGGCTCGACCCACGTACCGTCGGCCGTCTTGGGCGCCATAAAGCCGATGGCCGGGTTGAAGAGGTTGCGGTACCCGGCGGCCCGCCACATGAAGTGTTCGGCATCGTCGTCCTTGCCCAGGGCCTCGGCTAGCTGGGCGAGACACCAGTCATCGTAGCCGTTCTCCAGCGTCACCGACACGGATTGGCGCCGGTGCCAACGATCCACCTCGGGCACCCACTCATCCACACCGACCTCGGGTAGCCACGTGATCTGGTAGGGCATGTCCGACATAACGATCCCTCTGACGTTGGCACGCCATTCGTCGGGGTCTTCCACTTTCTGGTCCTCACGCGTCGGCAGTGCGGGCATATACCCCAGCTCGTCGTAAGTGCGATCGAGCTCGGTGGCCGGCCCCTTCACCCAGGGCAAGATGGTTCGGTCGATCGCGCTTGCCCGCATACCCGCGTAGGCCGCCTCGAGATCGAAGCCGCGGAACCCTTTGTTGTACCCATCGGTGATGATCGCGGTGATGTGCCGGCCGATCATCGAGGCGCGCTCGCCGCTGATGTGGGGCGTGATCGGCATCCAGCCCAACTGCTCGGCCATCCGCGTGTAGGACTGCAACATGTCATTCACCCGCTCGGGCTCGAGGATGAACTGGAGAGGTCGTGCGCAGCGGTAGGTGTCCCAGGGCTGGTCGACGTTGTAGAAGTCCTGGTCGCCGGCATCGTGAATCTTGTCATCGAATCCACTGTAATACTTGCCGTCCTCGGTGATGTTCTTCATGCGCTGCAGATCGCGATACATCGCCGTGTAGAAGATCGTCTTCTGATCCTCCGTGCCGCCCTCGACCCGTATGCGGGTCAGCACCTTGTTCCAGCTCTCGCGGGCCTGCTGCTTGATCAGGTCGAAATCCCAACCCGGAATCTCGTTGTGCAGATTCCGGCGGGCCTGGTCCGCGCTGATAAAGGAGATGCCTGCACGGACCTCGATCTCCTTCCCCCCTGCCACACCGAAGCTCGCGATGGCGGCCAACGACGGTCGAAGGCGGCGCCAGCCGCGACCGGCCCCGGCCTCTTCCTCGATCGCGGTGACCTGGGTCGTGCCGGGCGCCTGGCCAAACTCGATGTGGAAGTACGTCTTGGTCCGGAAGAAGGTCTGCGAGCCGGTCAAACTCCCATCATCGTTGAACGTCGCTTCGGCGTCACCTGCGAGGTAGATCACGACGTTGCCGGTCTCCGTCTCCGGGAAGGCGAAGCGGAAGTAGCCCGCTCGCTCGCTCGCGGTGTAGGCGACCTCGATCCCACTATCCTCCAACAGCACAGCGTAAAGGTACGGCGTGGCGAGCTCCAAATCGTGATCGTATTCCGAGGCGTTCTCAGCGGGCGAGAGCGCGGGCTTCCCGACGGTGGGCATCAGGGCGAAGGCCCCGGTTGTGAAACCGTAGATTTTGTCTGCCAGATACTTATCGCCGATGCCGGGCGTCGTGTAGGTGTCGATCTCGATCATCCCATGGGGAAGCTGGACGGCCGGTGTGGTCGACCATGTCTTGTAGGAAAGTGTCCCTATATTGGTGTCGATAGTGTCGACGGGCTCATGGCTGCTTGATGCAGCCGGGCGATCGTATGTGTATCTCATTATGTCCTCCTAATCGGTTTCGAGTCTTCACGCCCTATCGTAGTGGTTCCGGCAGGAGGCACAAGTCGGTGTTCCGTCCAAACCTTGCGAAGGTTTCCGAAACCTTCGCAAGGTTGATCGGGCGTGAACCTTCTCGCGTCCACCGGTGTCCTATATAGTAGAGGCATCATGCAAGACGCAGCGACCGTATCCGATGGCGACCTGATCGAAGCCGTTCTCGAACGCGATGCGCAGGCGTTTGGGGTGCTCTTCGAGCGTTATGCCGCGCTCCTGCGTTGGCACCTTGTTCACATCCTCCACGACGAGGCTGCCGCGCACGATGTGGTGCAAGAGACCTTCCTGCGGGTGTGGAAGCGGGCCGACCAATGGCAGGGGGAGGGCACGTTCAAGGCGTGGCTTTACCGGATCGGGACCAACCTGGCGCTCAATTATCTCCGCACGGTGCAGCGACGGCGGGAGCTTCCGCTGGAGGTTCCACCGGACGTCGACGATGATGACGACGCCGATAATCGCGTGCCCGCCTGGATGGTGGATGCCGGGTCCCTGGGGCCGGAGGCCGCCGTTGAGCAGGCGGAGGAGCGCGCGAGGTGCCGCCGGCTCGTCAACAGGCTGTCGGAGGAAAAGCGTCGGGTTTTCCGGCTCGTCTACGATCTGGAGATGAGCCTCGGGGAGACGGCGGACGCGCTGAACATCCCCGAGGGGACGGTTAAGTCGCGATTGCATTATGCCCGGGCGCAGTTGGCACGTGAGTGGGAAGAAGATGGGGACAAGGGAGGAGGAACACGATGACGATCGATGTGTCGACGCCTTGGCACAAAGCTTCATACGATACGTTTCTGAATGAGCGGCTGCCCGCGCTGCTTGGCGAGCGGCTGCCACTGCTCGGATATTCCGTCGAGTCGACCGGCGTCTATACCTGCCGGGTGACCGTCACACTGGGTTCGACCGACGACGCACTGGACGTGGCCTTTGATCTGCCCCAGCCGGACGAGCGAGGTATCTTTGAGATCGGTGGGCAGCGCAGGGTGGTGATCCCCACCGCCTCGCGCCCGGAGCTGGATCAGGCCGAGATCCGCTGCGCCGGCGAACAGCTCTACGATGTCGTCGCGGCGCGCCTGGGGCACGCACCTGCCGACTTGCCCTGGAATTCCGCGTTGGCACGTGCGTGGCTTCCCCTCGACACGTGGGTTGCCGAATTCATGGCCGGCACGGAAGGGCGATTTGTCACCGTGCAGCCGGTCGACGGGACCAACTGGTTTGCACACTACACCCACCTTCGTCGACTCCTGGTCCCGGAGGCCCACGACGTAATCGCCCCCGGACAGCTCGGCTACGTCTGCCCCTTCGAGGTGCCCGAGGGCTCGAACATGGGCCACGTCTTCACCATCGCCGTCGGCGCGACCGTCCGGGACGGGCGGTTGGTCATCGTCGACGAGCGCCCCGAGGCGACGTTGGGGCTCTCCGCATCGATGATCCCCCTGCTGGAGCACGACGATCCCAACCGCATCCTGATGGGGGCGAATATGCTGAGGCAGTGGATCGTGCAGGGCATGCCGGAGCCCGCGTGGGTTCAAACCGGCAACGAGCCGGACGCCCTGCTGGCGCCGGACTTCTGGGCCGGTCGCAACCTGCTCACGGCCTTCGTTGCCTGGGGGCCGGGGACCTACGAAGATGCCGTCATCATCAGCGAGTCGTGCGCGCGGCGGTTCGACACCCCCTATGCGCTCCGGATCGGCGACAAGATGAGCAATCGTCACGGAACGAAGGGTGTGGTCGGCCAGATCCTGCCTGACGACCGGATGCCGCACCTTCCCGATGGCACGCCGGTCGACCTGGTCTTCAACTTCGCCAACCTGCACCGGCGGATGAACTTCGGTCAGATCCGTGAGGCGGTCCTGGGCAGCGTCGCAAAGGCCGAGGGAACACCGGCAATCGTACCGCCCTTTGGTGCGCCTTCGGCGGATGAGCTTCACACACGCCTGGTCGCTGCGGGATTGCCCGAGTCGGGCATGGTGACGCTCACGCAGGGCAAGGATGGCCCCCCGCTCGCGGCGCCGAGCACTGCCGGCTGGGTCTACTGGGGGCGGTTGTACCATCTCGCCAAGGACAAGTTGGTCACGCCGGTCTTAACGGGAGAGCGATGGGGCCAGCGCACGGGTGAGATGGAGACCTTCATGCTGCGGGATCTGGGCGCCTTTGAGATCATCCGTGAGAACTTGGCTACCCAGGACGTGCGCTGGCCGGCTGCCGGCACGTTGGCAGAGCGACTGGCCGCCGGGCCTGTGGTCCAGGCCCCTCCGCCGACCCCACTGTTGGTGGATCTGGCCGACCGGCTTCGCGTTGCCGGGATCGAGACCGAGTTGGGGGAGAACGGCCTGGCGTTCCGTTTCGCGCCGCCACGCGAGGGTGCCTTGAAGCTGGCTCGACCGGTCCCCCATCCGTGGCTGCCCGAGCGTCGCCTGACCGAGATCGGCGATCCGGGCGAGAGGGAACATGTTGGAGGCCTCAGGGAGTTACTCTTTTCACCCGGTGGCTGGTGGGAGTGGGCCTTCGCGTTGACTGCCGGCCGCATCCAGGACAGGGAGGTGCTCTTCCCGCCCGGTGGCTGGTGGGAGGCGTCGGACGAGCTCCCGCGGCTCTATCGCGCAGTGGTCGAGGCCAATGACAGGGTAAGGCGTATGCTCGCCGCGCAGACGCCCAAGACCTTGGTAGATGACGCGACCGCGCAGCTCGAACGTCACGTTCGGGTCCTCTTCGACGCGCTCCTCACGCCGGTCCAGTTGCGGCTCGGCGCCCGCGAGCTATTCAGCGCCCGCACGGTGCTTGCGCCCGCCGCAGATCTGACGCTGGAACAGATCGGCATGCCCGAGGAGATGGCGTGGGCGCTTTTTGGTCCCCTCGTCGCCCGGGAGACCGGCGACGAGAAGGCCGTCCCAGCCAGGAGCGAGCGCGCCTCGCAGGCGCTTGACACCGTGATGGCCCGCTCGTGGGTCTACATCAACCGCGCGCCGACCCTGACACCCACCGCACTCCTGGCGTTCCATCCTGTCCGGGTTTCGGATGACGCGCTTCACCTCCACCCTGCACTGTGCAGGTGGCTGGATGCCGACTTCGACGGTGACCAGGCCGCCGTCTTCCTGCCCATCACGGAAGCCGCCCAGCGGGAAGCCGGGGAGCGACTCTCCGTTGCCGGGCATCTGATGCGCGATCCCGGGCTGCTTGCCTCGTTGGTGCCCGCGACTGGATGCGCTCTGGGGGCTGGCGAAGCTGAGCCTCGATCCGGCGGGGCTGGCGGAGATCTCGGAGATCGTCGGGAAGCCGGTCAACACTTCCGGCGGCTTTGTCACGGGTGCCACCCTGTCCGACGCTCTCTCCGGCCTGCTTCCCAAGGGGGCGGGGGAGGAAAGTGCGCGTGCAGCGATGCTGGCTGTCGAACGACTGATGCGGCGCGGGTTCGAGACGGCTAAGGTCTCGGGTGCTTCCCTGAGCCCCTTTGTCGGTAAGGCCACGCGGCTCCCCTCTCGGCCCGACTCAACCGATCCGTCGTTGTGGCAGCTACACGTGGAGTCCGTTCAAGAAGCGCTGGCAGTTATAGCGGACACCACGGCCCCGAACCTTGGGCCGCAGATCCTGATGATCAAGGCACGGGGCGCGGGGCTGGAGCAAATGGCGTGGCTGGTCGAGGGGCGCGGACCCGTCGTGGACGAGCGAGGGCGCGAGACCATCGTGCAGCATAGCTACAGCGAGGGGTTGACGCCCAAGGAGATGTTCGCCTGTGTCGCGGGTGCGCGACGTGGCCTCGCCCGGATCCTTACCCAGTGGGAGCAGATGGGCGCGACCTTCCGCGAGCGGAACGTGACCAAGAGCTTTAGCGTGTTGACGCGGGCGCTGCGCGCCAGGCACCCCGGCCTCGTCTTCGCCCGAGCCGCAGCGGGGGGTGAGGTCGACCCGCTGGTTGACGTGGAGAGCCGCATGCTGGTGGGGATGCCGATAATCAACGAGTGACGGGCGATCGAGAGCTAGTCATGAGTGACGAGTAACCAGAAAATGGCTACTCGTCACTCGTTGCATTTTGCTCAGCCGTCGGAAGCTCGATGACAAAGGTGCTCCCCACGCCACACTGGCTCTCCATTGAAATCGTTCCCTCTTGCGCCTCGGTCAGGCTGCGGGCGATCGAGAGCCCCAGGCCAAATCCGGGCGTGGTACGCGAGGCGTCGCCGCGGTAGAAGCGGTCGAAGACCCGGTCTTGCAGGTCCTTGGGCATGCCGGGGCCGCTGTCATGCACACTGATGAGGATGTGGCGGTCACTTTCTCTCGTGGCGACTCGGATGGGGCCCTCGCCGTGCTTGATCGCGTTATCCATAAGGATCAGAAGCACCTGTTTCAGAGCGTCCTCATTGGCGCTACTTGGTGTCGGAGCTTGAAGGTCACAGGTGACCTCGCGCTCAGGCGCGAGCAGGTGAGCCTGCCGGCAGACGTCATCTACGATGCTTTCGACCTCAACGGGCGCCACCGGCAGACGGTGACCGGCGTCGGCGCGGGCCAGCGTCAGAAGATCGCTTATCAGACGGCTCAGTCGGGCACTCTCTGCAATAAGATCGTCCAGGATTTCTGCCTGCTCATCTGCGGGCAGGGGCGGGTCATGTTTCATAAGCGCGAGATTGCCCCGAACGGTGGTCAGAGGCGTCCTCAGCTCGTGAGAAACATCCGCAACGAAGTCGCGCTGGACCTCCAGCGCGTGGGCAAGCTGTTGATATGAGCCCTGCAACCGGGCCAACATGCTATTGAAGGTCGTCGCCAATCGTCCCAACTCATCGTTTGGTCCATCGTGCTCGACCCTGGATGAGAAGTCCTGCGATCGACCGATCTCTTGGGCTGTCTCTGTGATCTTCTGGATGGGCTTCAGCGTCGTCCCGGCAAGCAGCCAGCCTGCACCAAAGGCCAACACGGTCGTAGCGAAGCTGCCTACGACGAGGGTTATGCCCATCGAGTGCAGCGAACGGTCGCGATCCGCGAGTGAACGAGCTAGTTGCACGATGCCGATGACGTTGGGGCCGGCGCTGCCGGCGGTAGAGCTGCCGACCTCGGTGATTACTGGGAGATTGAAGATCAACCACCGGGAGTCTTCCCCCTGGCTAATCTCCATCCACGCAGTGCCGGTCTGAAGCTCTGCCATACCCTCCGTACTGATGGGCAGCGTAGGACTCTGCTCGTTTATCGCCACGTCCAGAGCCTGTCCGGTTGAATCCAAGAGATGGACCGAATCGCGGGCCAGCTCGCCTCTCACCAGGGGTTGCAGGGCCTGTTGGGCCTGTTCGCCGTAGGAGAGGTCCGGAGGTAGGGGCATTTGCCGGGGCGCTAGGCCTCTTGCGTCCCAACCCGTCTGGAAACGCGACCACGCCAGCATCAGTTGTCTGGCATTTGAATCCAGATCGCGCTTCACGATATTCAGGGTGTACTGCGCTTGCGTCACGTACAACACAGTACTGAATGCAATCAAGGTAAGTGCGAGGATCGCACTATAAAGCAAGGTCAAGCGAAGCCGTATAGACACTAAATCTGCTCCCGAAGCACATATCCGATGCCGCGGACGGTCTGGATCAACCGTAGATTCGCCCTCGGCTTCGGTCTTCTTCCTGAGGTAGCCGACATAGACTTCAATGATATTGTCGTCGCCGGCGAAGTTGTATCCCCAGACTTGCGACAGAATCTGTCCCCGCTCCAGGACCTGGTTTGGATGGCGCATGAAGAGATGCAGGAGATCGAACTCAGTGGGCGTCAGGTCGAATTTGCGTGTCCCTCGGCTCACCTCGCGGCTCGAGGGATCCAGAGCCAGATCGTCAAACACTAACGTCGTCTGCGTGTCCTGGCCGACACGCCGCAGCAGCGCGCGGACCCGGGCGATCAACTCGATAGGCTCAAATGGCTTGATCAGATAGTCGTCCGCGCCCCGCTCCAATCCCTCGACGCGATACTGGACCGCGTCTCGTGCGGTCAACATCAGCACCGGTGTCTGATTGTGCTCAATGCTCAGGGCTTCGAGGACGCCCACGCCATCCAGCCGTGGCATCATCCAATCCAAGATAATCACATCGGGGGGCAACTCGCCCAGGCGCGCCAGTGCCTCCAGGCCATCGGCGGCCGTGGTGACGTCGAAACCTTCGTAGGTCAAGGTACGCTGCAACATCTTGAGTAGTCTCTCGTCGTCGTCGACGACTAGCACCCTCGCCATACAGGATTGCCTCCACTCTTCCAACTGAGCATCAGTTTGCTCCCACCCTCATTATACCGTTCTCTCTGAGAGGAGGCTGGGAGGACCCTGAGAATCGACTGAGAGGGCTGAGCAACACTCTCAGCCGATTCTCAGCCAATTCATGGAGACCTCTCAGCCCAACGAAATATACTCTCGTCTTGTCACAATGTTACCTGTAACACTGCAAGATCAGGAGGAGCGTTCATGCTACGTAAGAAGGCATTCTGGATTGCGCTTGTCGCCGTCATCGTTCTCGGCGGCGGCGGGTATGCTGCCTACCGGTTCTGGCTGATGCCGAAGCAGACTGCGGATGCCGGGGCGACCTTGCGTACGGCAACGGCAACGATCGGGAACATATCGATCACGACGACAGGATCGGGGACCCTGGTCGCCTCGCAGACGGCTAATCTGGCATTCGGCGTGAGTGCAACGGTGAAGGAGGTCCTGGTCAAGGTCGGAGATCACGTGCAGGAGGGGGATGTGCTTGCCCGTGCCGACGATACCGCGGCGCGGCAGACGCTCGCCGAGGACCAGCAGGCCGTGATTGACGCCCAGATCTCCCTGGAATTGGCCCAGGGGCAGGCTGAACTCGCCGTCTCACAGGCTGAAGCTGACCTTGCGACGGCTCAGAAAGCACTGGACGCGCTCGTCAACTGGAGCCCGGACTCTGTCGAGCTAGCGACTGCGAAGGCGAATCTCGCCAACGCTCAGGTCTCTTATCAGAGTGCATCGAAGAAGGCGGGCATGGTCGACGAGCAGAACGCCTCTGTTCGCATCAGTCTGGATCAAGCCATTTCCGCGCTGGACAGTGCGCAGCAATCCTATGCCGATGCGATGAACCCCGAACGAGATTGGGAGCGTGACATTGAGACGACCCGGCAGAACGCGGCAGCCTCGCTCGTCCGTGCACAACAGAACCTTGAAATCGCGCAGGCTGACTACGATCTGGCTATGGTCGACACCTCAGGCGCGGATGTGCAGAGCGCCTGGGCCCAAGTTCTGAGCGCCAAGGAAACCGTAACCAACCTTGAGGAAGCGCCCACCGCCGATGAGATCGCGGTGGCACAGGCCGCGGTCAAGTCGGCTGAGCTCACGCTGCAGCAGGCAAAGCTTGAGCTGGGGGATGGCGATCAGGCGGTGGCGCAGAACAGAGCCGAGTTAACCCTCGAACAGGCCAAGCTGAACGCCGCCGCCGCCCAGGATGTGGCTGACGGCATGGTGATCGTCGCGCCGTTCTCCGGGACTGTCGTGGCGGTGAACTTCAAGGCCGGCGAGACCGCGAGCGGCACGGCCATTGCGATTTCCGATCTTGATACACCTGTTGTGGAGTTTTGGGCCGACGAGACGGATATGAGCAGTGTCGCGATTGGGAATGCGGTCAGCATAGTCTTCAGCGCGCTGCCTGATTTGACGTACTCCGGGCAGATCTACCAGGTGGACCCGCAGTTGGTGACGGTGAGCAACACACCGGCGGTCCAGGCATGGGCTACGCTGGACACCAGCACACAGGCCACGACGCTCCTGGCTGATATGAATGCCGACATCAGCATCATCGCGGGAGAGGCCGATAACGTGGTGCTCGTACCGGTGGAGGCAGTTCGCAGTCTCGGGAACGGCCAACACATGGTGTTCGTGGTGCAGGCCGACGGCACGCTTGAGATGCGCCAGGTGGAGATCGGTTTGTCGGACTACGTGAACACCGAGATCATGTCCGGCCTTACGGCAGGTGAGGTGGTCACGCTGAATAGCTCGTCGAGTTCGACAACCTCGCAGTCGACGCAGACCGGCAACCAGGCATTCCCTGGCGGTGGCGGCGTCTTCGTGGGGCCGATCGATGGCGGAGGATTCCAGGGTGGGAGGCCTTAAGATGGCGCGAGGCAAGGAGCCATCCCAGAGCGTCGGTGCTCCTGACTCCGGTATCCGGGAGCCCGGATCATCGGACATTGCTCAGGGGCCACGCGAGCTCATCAGGACCGAGGGCTTGACCAAGACCTATGGCGTGGGCACCATCGCTGTGCACGCACTGCGCGGTGTCGACATTCAGGTGCGCGACGGAGAGTTCGTAGCTGTGATGGGCCCGTCAGGCTCGGGGAAGTCCACGCTGATGAACATCCTGGGCTGCCTGGACAGACCCAGTGGGGGTAACTACATCCTCGACGGTGCGAATGTGAGCCATCTGGGTAAGGATCGGTTGGCGAGCGTACGCAACCAAAAGATCGGGTTTGTCTTCCAGGCCTACAATCTGCTCGATCGCCTGTCGGCGGTACGCAACGTGATGCTGCCGTTGTTGTACCAGGAGAGCCCGGGGGTGAGCGATCAAGAGGCGCACGACCGCGCGGTGGCCTCGCTGGAGGCCGTAGGGTTGGGCGACCGAATCAACCATCTTCCCAAGGAAATGTCGGGCGGCCAACAACAGCGTGTCGCGATTGCGCGAGCGTTGATCACTCATCCCTCTATCATCCTGGCCGACGAGCCCACGGGCAACCTCGATACCCGTACGAGCAACGAGCTCATGGACCTGCTTGAGCAACTGCACGCCGAAGGCGTCACCCTGGTGATGGTCACGCATGCTCTGGATATCGCGGAGCACGCCGATCGTGTGATCTACTTGATCGACGGCCTGGTCGTGTCGGATCAAACCCATGCCAGCGGCATCGCAGAGCTGCACAATGGCCACAACGGAGGGACAGTATGAGCTTCTGGAAGACGCTGAAGGTGGCCTGGGAGGGCTTGCTGATGAACAAAGCCCGGTCGCTGTTGACCACCTTGGGTGTGATCATCGGCGTTGCTGCTGTGATCGTGATGCTGGCTGTGAGTGCCGGGGCGGAGGCTGAGATCGCCGACCAGATCAACGCGTTGGGGGCTAACCTGATCTTGATCATGCCGTCGTTCAGTCGGGGAGGGTTCGGGCCTGGCGCTATGCCGGCTACACTCACTTACAATGACCTCGCCCAGATCGAGGCGAATATGACGAACATCTTGGGTGTCTCTGCCGAGCAGAATACGAGCCAGAACGTCTCGACGGCGAACGATACGCTGACCGACGTCTCGATCGTGGGCACGACGCCAGGATTCACGGCTGTGCGCGAGTACACGGTGGCGGTGGGGCGTTTTATCATCGACAGCGATAACGCCTATGCCGCCAAGGTGGCGGTGCTTGGCTACGACGTTGCCACAGAGCTCTTCGGCGATCCGCAGAGTGCCATTGGACAGAGTGTGAAGATCGGGACGGCCCAGTGTACGGTCGTGGGTGTGATGTCCTCCAAAGGTGTGGTGGGCAACACCGATTACGATAGTCGGGTCTATATCCCGATTACGCTGGTGTTCAAGAAGTTCAGCTATGCGCGGTTCGGTTCGGACCGCCTGAATGTCGTCTATGTGTCAGCCGACAGCAGAAAGGACATGACCCTCGTCATGTCAGAGTTGGATACGGTCCTGATGAGGATCCTCGGGACAACCTCGGCCGCGCCGGGGTTCCAGCTCACGACACAGGACAACATCATCAACGCGCAGGCCTCGACAACGGCCACATTTCGTAACTTGTTGGGATGGGTTGCGGCAATCTCGTTGGTCGTAGGCGGCATTGGGATCATGAACATTATGCTCGTGAGTGTGAGCGAGCGCACACGCGAGATCGGCCTGCGGCAAGCGCTCGGCGCCCGTCCGCGTGACGTGCGGCTGCAGTTCCTGCTCGAGGCTTTTATGTTGAGCCTGCTGGGTGGGCTGGCCGGCATTGTGGTGGGCGTGGGCGGCTCAATCCTGTTCAACGCGCTGGGTACCATGCGCACGCAGATCGTCGTGGCATCGGTCCCGCTTAGCTTTGGTGCTGCAGCAGCCGTGGGCATTTTCTTCGGCTACTACCCGGCGACCCAGGCGGCGCAACTGGATCCGATCGTGGCCCTGCGACATGAATAGTGGAGGCACTATGAATCTGATAGGTAGACGGACACCAAGAGTTACGGCTCTGGTCCTTGTCTTGACCCTTGGCTTGATGATGGGGTGTAACGCCAGGGCAACCGCGGTACCGACGGATGTTGCCTCCACGTATGGGGGAGCGCTTAACACGTCGTATCCTGATGCGCTGGACGTCATCAGTCAGCTCGCCCTCGGTACGCTCAAGCTGGAGGGCACGCCTGATGCTGTGACGGAGGCACAAGCAACGCAGTTGCTGCCCCTCTGGGAGGCGTTGAATGGTACGGCCGTGCAGGTCGAGTCAGAACGCCTGGCTGTAGCGCGCCAGATCGAGGGTACGATGACCGAGACGCAGGTCTCAGCCATAGCCGCGCTGGCACTGACCCAGGCTGATGAGCAAGCCTGGACGCAGGACCAGGGCTTTGGCCTGCCGGGCGGCCTTGGAGCCGGTGGCCCGATCACGGGGACTACGCCGGGAGGGGCGGCTACCGGCAACGGTGGCGCGACCGGTGCGCAGGCTGGCGGTAGAGCCGGTGGCTTCACGCCGGGCGGTTCCGGCGCCGCGACCGGCGGGGACCAATCGACGGCCCGTCAGCGGTTCCAGAACATGACGCCCGAGGAGCGTGCCACGCTGGCCGCGCAGTTCGGTGGGCAGGGCAGAACCGGCACCACAGGATCCGGGACCGTGGCCTCTGCCTCCAACGGTGTGGTACGCGCTGTCGTGATGCTTCTCACGGTTCGGAGTGGCCAGACGCCGGCGGGGGCGCCGTTTGGCCGGGCCGGACAATCGGGTGGGGCGCCTGCGGGTGACGGGACTGGGCCGGCCGGGACTGGCCCGACCCAGGAGGGATCGGGCCCCACGTCGCAGCCTACATCGTCGCCCGAACCAACCGTTGAGCCCACGGCGACGCCTCAGGTTATGCCGACGGCGACAGCCGAGGCGCCCGCTCAGGCTGAGAATACCGTACCTGAAGCGACCGCCACACCGGTCGCAACTGCTACCCCGGCAGTAGCCGCCGGCGCACCGGTTGTTGCTGCCGGCACCTCGGCGTTGCTGCCGGCACACCGGCAGTTGCTGCCGGCGTCGCCCCCGTCTCTCATCCCGCGGTGGCCCAGCCCGAGGTCGAGACGACCGCGCCTGCTGCCGTGGCGTCCACTGTTGCGGCAGCCCTCACACAGGTTCCGGATACGGATCCCGGTCCGCCTTTCTCGGTGGAGATCAGTCTGAATCGGGCAATCCCGAATCCGCTGCTCGATGGCACCACGATCTACAAAGTCTCCGGACTGCTGCGGAACAATGGGGATCAGGTCTATGCCGTGAATACGGTCCACGTCACGTTCTTCGACTCGAGTGGGTTCCGCGGATCCTTCAATCCCTTCCCCCGGCGTCGGTATGGGGAGTACATCTGGCATGGGGCCATGGACGCCGTTTTTAATTGCATGCTGTTGGCCCCTGGTGAGGCGTGCCCCTTTACCGCGGAGATTGCAGCGCAAGACATGGGCTCCTTCCTGGTCCATGCCGATGCAGTAGTAGCCAACTGGCGTACCCCGGCACCTGTTCAGGTGACGAGTTCCACAATGGTCGACCAGGGGGATAACGTACGCATCAGTGGGACAGTGGTGAATCCCAATACCTACGCGATCAAGAACGTGGTCGTCGACGCTGCGCTGATTGATGGCAATGGTCAGATCACGAGCATCGGCGCTGATTACTACGTACAAAGCATCGCGGCAGGCGCTTCCGTCTCGTTTGCTGCGTCGGTTCCCAAGGATTCCTATGTCACATATCAGCTCTATGCACAGGCTGAGGGAGCCTCCAACTGAACCTCTTCTTCTAACAATCAGTGGGCCCGGGTACCTACTAGAGTGTAACGTCTCCCTTCTTGCTCAGGCCCGCTGTGTACAAAAGCCCCGACCGCGCGGTCGGGGCTTTTGACGTCAACAGCCTCTGAAGCTCCGGAAGCGCAGCCCTCGGCAAACTCTCAGCATCCTCTCACGATTTTCTCAGCTTTGTCTGGTATCTTGAGATTGTTCCGGACACGGAACGGCGCGAGCGCTAGACTTGTGATACTTAACATCAAAGGAGGTGCCGCATAGACAAACACATACTTGAGGATGGCACTGGATGAGACGTTCAGGCCAACCGGGGTTTACTCTGGTTGGCCTGAATTGGAAAATGGGGAATGTTGTGGGAGGTCAGAGTATGCCAAGAAATCGAAAGATAAGACGGAGCCTCATCTTGGTTGGGGCTGTTGTAGCCCTGGCTGTGGCTGGTGGCGTGGTGTTTGGGTCGGCAGGTGCGGTGAATGCGGCCAAACTCACGTCGAGTGATCTCGAGACGATGACACAAGCGTCCACGACGCCCGGGCTGTTAGGCGATGGCTATCTCGCCTGCGGTGGCCGCTGGGGAGGTTTGGGCTTCGAAGGATCCATTGACTACACGCAGTTGCTGGCAGATGCGCTGGGCATCTCGGTTGAGGATCTACAGACGGCCTACGAGAACGCTCAGACGGCGGCGATTGGGCAAGCTGTCGATGAGGGCCTGATCACGCAGGAACAGGCTGACAATATGCTGGTCTGGGGCGGGCTTGCCCGGCACGGCTTCGGGTTCCTTCCCTTTGGCCGCGGTCCCCAGGGCGTGGCAAAGGGCAACATCGACGAAGAAGCGCTGTTGGCCGAAGCTCTCGGTGTGACGACAGTGCAGTTGCAGGCAGCGCGCGACCAGGCCAATCAGGATGCACTTGACCAGGCCGTGGCGGAAGGCATCATCACGCAAGATCAGGCGGACCGGATGCTGGCCCAGAAGAATCTGATGAGCTACCTGGACCGCGATACGCTGCTCGCCAAGGCGCTGGGTATGAGCGTCGAGGACCTACAAGCAGCTTATGATCAAGGGGCTACGCTTTCCAGCTTGATGGCGGATAAGGGTCTCGATGCCGCAACCGTGCGCGCCAACTTGGTCGATGCCTACAACGAGGCGTTGGCCCAGGCGGTTGCCGATGGTGTGATCACCCAGGATCAGGCGGATAGTATGCAGAACCGGCTGGACTTCGGTATGATGCCCGGAGGCTCGTTTATGCATATGCCCGGCGGGAGGGGCGGGTTCGGAGGTCGTGGTGACTTCCGTGGTCCCCGCGGCGGCACGACAGACAATGGCACCGGCTCAGATACTGGATTCCGTATGCCGGGCCGGGCTGTCCAGGGAGATGACTCACTCTAGTCAGTACATAGAGCTTTGATTTCGGTCCGGGAGATCTGGTTGGTCTTTGGTTCTCCCTCCTCGCAGCGGCCCAGTGTGTCAACCGCCCGGCACATTGGGCCGCTCCTCGTCTATGGTCCGCGTGTTCTCAGCATCTTCTCAGTAGCCCTACAGGTAATTTCCAGTCGCGCCCTGTAGTCTATACTTATGGAATGCATCCATCTGACGGCGCGATGGTGGACATCAGCAGACCGACACAAGGCGACAAAAGTGCTTAGCTGGGAAGGAAATGTGATGCGTGCAACGCGTGTGAAGAGGTTGACGGCCACCATCGTGGCCATGTTCGTCGTGCTGGCGGCGTGTGGACCGATATCAGTTCCCCTGGTCAATATCGGCACGGAGGCAGGTGCTACCCCCACGGTCCCCGCGATGAAGACGCTTGAGTCGACGCTCGGGGAGCAGAATGCGACGGTGCCGGTGATCCAGTCACCCGCCCCGACGGTGACGGCGGAGGTCGCGCAGGTATCCGCGCTATCGCTTCAGGATACACTGATGGCTGTCTACCGCGAGGCCAACCCCTCAGTCGTGTACATCGTCGTAACTTCTGGGACCGGGTTTTCTGCCTCGGGAGGAAGTGGCAGTGGCTTTGTCTATGGTGAACCGGATGGCAGTGGTTCCGGCTACATCGTGACCAATAATCACGTCGTCGAGGCCGGCGATAGCTATGAGATTGTATTCTCGAACGGTGACCGCGAGAGTGGCGAGTTGGTTGGCACTGACCCCGACAGCGATCTGGCGGTGCTCCGGGTCGAGAGCCTGCCTGACGGCGTCGCACCGATTCCCTTGGCGAACGATCCGGTCGCGGTAGGGCAGTTCGCCGTTGCGATCGGCAATCCCTTCGGCGAGCAGGGCTCGATGTCGTTTGGGATTATCAGCGGGTTGGATCGAAGCTTGCCGTCCCAACGCACGACGACGACGGGTAGCACCTACTCTCTACCCCAGGTGATTCAGACCGATGCGCCGATCAACCCCGGCAACTCCGGGGGGCCGCTGCTCAACCTGCAGGGCGAGGTGATCGGCGTCAATGCTGCTATTGCGACCACGACGGGGACCAACTCGGGTGTAGGTTTCTCCATCCCGGTGGATGTCGTGAAGCGCGTGGCACCCAGTCTGATATCAGACGGCAAGGTGACCTATTCCTACATGGGTGTCAGCTTCGATGGCGAGATATCTCTGTCGGAACTGGACCTGTACGGCATTTCCCAGACCCGGGGAGCGTACGTGATCTCCGTGACCCCGGGTGGGCCGGCTGATCAAGCTGGTCTCGTGGGTGCGGATCTCCAGACCGGTCAGGGGGGCGACCTGATCATCGCGATCGACGGGCAGCCGATTGACGGGTTCTCGGATCTGAATACCTACCTCGTCCTCCATACTGAGGTAGGCCAAACGCTCGAGCTGACGGTGCTACGCGACGGTCAGACGTTGACGCTGCCGCTCACGCTGGGGGCGCGACCGTAGCGGCTACGCGGAGCTTCCCGCCGGAAATCTTCCGGGAAGCTTGGAGGCAAGTCTCCGGATGAGACCGTCCTCTTGGCTTCCCGGAAGATCAGATGTCGCTCGCCTTACGCTCCCTTTCGAGCCTGGAGCAGATAGGAGAGCGGTACCCCACGGTCGTCAAGATGGCCGAAACTCGTCGAGATATCCGTCGGATACTCGTGCATCTCCTCGATCACCATGCCGTTCTTGGCGACGGCACTGATGATGTTGGCGACCGTGTGGGAGAAGCTGTAGAGGGGTTTTGAGGGATAGCTGGTCCCGCCGACGTAGTCCACACCGTCCGTCTCCACCCAGGGATCGGTCCGGAAGTAACTGTACGCGACTTCGCCCGGGTGCGCAGCATCAAAGGGGGGCTCTCCCTCCATTGCGAGCATGTTTGTGTAGGGATGGATCTCGTGGATCAGTACGACGCCACCCGGCACCAGGACCTGGGCGACCTTGCGAAAGAACGCCGTGAGATCCTCGAACCACGTCAACGCTCCCGCCGTGATGAGGGCGACGTCGACCGTGCCGTCGAGTGTCGCCGGAATGTTGGCGATGTCGGTAGCGTAGAAGGTCGCATTGAGCCCGGCCTTGGCGGCGATCCTGCGGCCCTCCTCGATGAAGTTCTCGGCGATGTCGAAGCCGATGCCGGTTCGGGCCCCCATCTTGACGACGGAGAGCAGCTCACGCCCGTTGTTGCAGCAGAACTGACCCGCGACCTTGCCCGCGACCCCAATCTGGTTCAAGGCCTCGATCACCGGCTCGTCGAGAAAGGTGCCTTCGGGCTCCAGGAGCCTGTCGGCAGGATCGATCCTATATCCCTGTTGGTGCTTCTCGAAGGCCTCTTCCCAGGCTTCCTTGTTGGCCGCAACATAATCCATGCTTCCCATCCTATCTGAGTCGGAGCGTTCGCCGCGATCTAGTCGAACGTGACGCGGAAGCACTGAGTGTAGTCACACGGCTTCTCCATCGGGAGGTCGATGGCGACCCCTCTCACGGTCTGCTCGAAGGGCACCGGCCCCGTGCCCAGCAAGGTGACTGAGGTGATCTGCGGCACGCTGCCCTTGGCCAGGCTGCGGATGACGGTCCTGCCGCCTTCGGCCCACTTCATCATAAAGGCGTAGACCGTCTCTCCCTTGGCCGTGAACCGGAAGTCCTCCACGCCCCAATTGACGGCGTCCTCTCTGAACCCTTCGATGACGACGCTTGACGGCCCCTCGCTGGACATCTTCCAGGGACGCGTGCCGTAGATGCCCTCGCCATTCACCTTGATCCAGCGCGCCAATGACGTGAGGATGTACATGCACTCGTCGTCCAGCGTGCCATCCGGTCGTTGGGGGAAGTTCAGCAGGACATTGCCGTTCTTGCTCACGATGTCGACCAACGTCTCGACGACCTGCTTGGGGGTCTTGTAGACGTCTCGAACGTTGTAGAACCAGTCGCCGACGCTGGTGTCGGTCTGCCAGACGAAGGGCCGGATGTCCGGCTGGTTGCTGCGCTCCAGGTCCAACACGCCAACAGAGAACACCTCGGGCTTTCTGTCTTTCTGATTGTAGACAGCTTCGTTTGCCCCGTGCTGAGCGGCGCTGGTGTTGTAGAGATGCGCGATGATCGACAGCCCGTAGTTGCCGAAGGGCACGCCCCCATCCGAGTAGAGCAGGTCCGGTTGGTAGAGGTCGATGACCTCCTTGACGTACGTGTACCACCGCTCCTGCCACCACGGATTATCGGTGTACCATTCGCCCCCGTCTCTCAGGTTCTTGGCGTCGCGGTTCGGAATGTACAGGTCCTCGTACGCAGGATCGTTGCCGTCATACGGCACACCCGCATAGGGGCCGACCTTGTCGGCGTCCTTGCTGGGGCGGTTCCAGTGAAAGCTGGCACCGATGTGCTCGGAGAGTCCGAAGCGCAGGCCGGAGCTGCGGGCCGCGTCTCGCCACAGGCCGACGATGTCCTTGCCCGGGCCAACCTTGACCGAGTTCCAGCGATGGTGCGTTGAGGCCCAGTTGTGAAAGTTGTCGTGGTGGGCAGCTTGGGCGACGAAGTACTTGGCGCCGGCATCCACAAACAGATCCATCAGGGCTTCCGGATCGAAAGCCTCTGCTTTCCACAGCTTGACGACATCTTTGTACCCGAAGACCGATTGATGTCCGTATTTTCGCCAGTGATACCGGTACTGGGGGGAGCCCTCCATATACATGTTGCGGGCATACCAGTCCCCATACATCGGTACGGCCTGTGGTCCCCAATGTGACCAGATGCCGAACTTTGCATCTCGGAACCAGTCCGGACACGTGAACTGACGCAATGATTCCCAGGTGGGTTCAAACGGCCCTCGAGTGATCTCCAGCTCTGTCATGTCGCACTACCTCC
This sequence comes from uncultured Chloroflexia bacterium, assembly GCA_963775195.1. Taxonomy (GTDB): domain Bacteria; phylum Chloroflexota; class Anaerolineae; order B4-G1; family SLSP01; genus PWVB01. The sequence goes on along the minus strand of CAVZIC010000002.1, from coordinate 733,804 downwards.
AGGTTCAGGATGACTAATCGCTACGTTGAAAACCCGATTTGCTATTCTTCGAGCATACGTTTACCACACGTCTGGAATGTAGCATGGATCAACGAATATGCATTCCTGATGAGCACCGGTACCTGGCACTGCCTGCGTTCCTGGGCGCTCACCGGGATAGCCGGTCAGAGAAGTCCGGGACGACTATCTCACAGCCTCCAGCCATCGCCGACGCATGTGCGCAGATACCGGCAGCCGTCCAGTTGGCGGCAGTGACGGCATCGATTTTGGGCGACCGCCCTTCGACGATGCTGCGGACAAACTCGTGCACCAGGTGTGGATGCGACCCGTGGTGACCACCCCCTTGCTCGAACGATAGGTGATGCGCGTCCTGCCCGTAGACGAAGCGCTGCGTATAGCGGGCGATAGAGGGGGGGAGTAGATCCGCGCGGTCCGGCGGACTGGGCCGGGTCACAGGCGCTTGGCGTCGCGTCTGGCCTGGAGCCAGCGGGCTCATTTGCATCAGCACCGGGTTCTCGTCTTCCATCTGCCACTCATAGCAGGCGTTCTCGCCGTAGACGGTGAAGCTCTCCATATAGTGCCTCGCACAGTCAAAGAGCGTGCGGGTGACCTCGGCAGACAGTCCTGATCTCTCTAGCTGGAAGATCGCCGTCTCGACAGGGTAAGGGTTGCCATACTGGGCACGTAGTTCCTCACGCATCTGCCCGGAACCGAAGCAGTGGACCTTAGTGGCACGCGTCTCGGCGAGCGCAAGGAGGGGCGCTACGGCGTGCGTGGCGTACCACATCGGCGGAAGCCCGGCCCAATAGGAAGGCCAAAGCTCCATATCCTGATAGTGCGCCCCACGGAGGAACTGGATCCTGCCGAACTCGCCTCGATCGAGGAGGCCTTTGGCATAGAAGTATTGGCGGGTGTAGACCGCCGTCTCCATCATCATATAGGTTCGACCCGTTTGGCGCTGCGCCGCGACAATCGCCTCGAGGTCCTCGATGCTCGTCGCCATCGGGACCGTGCAAGCGCAGTGTTTGCCTGCCTTGAGTACGGCGACAGCCTGTGAGGCGTGGTCGGGAATGCCGGTCACAAGGTGAACCGCATCGATGCTGTCGCTCTCAAGTACCTGATCCAGATCCTCGAAGGACCGGTCCACGGGGAACATCCCGGCGGTCCTGCTCAGCCGATCCGGATTCGCGTCACAGATCGATACCGAACGCACGTCCGGATGGTCGAGGTAGATCGGGACGAACTCCGCCCCGAAGCCCAACCCCACGACTGCAATGCTCAGCCCTGCTTCTCTGATCATCTCACCTCGCTTCTGTGGTACGGGACCATACTCTTGACACAACCACAGCGAATACCACCAGCAGGGCACCCGTGACCCATCCCCCAACGGTGAAGTTATCCGGCATCGTATACCCGATGGCAACACCCCCGCCAATGAGCAGGGCGGACAGAAGGGCATAATGCCGCATGCCGTAGAGAAACACGAACGGAAGATAGTGCGCTCCGACGATGACCATGAACGCCGGGTAATACCAGTTCACGTTGTACAGCGTTGCAGCAGCAATCACCGGGATGCACAAGGGAACGATAAAGGCCACCTGTTGTGCCAGTTGTTGCAGGGGATTCCCTGAACTTAGCGAGGCCGGACGCCCGGCCAATTTGAGGGTGAGCTGCGTCAACGGATAGATCAACATCCCGCCTATAAATAGCGACACAATGCCGAGCCTCGTACTCACCCACGTGCCCAGTGCAGCGGAGATCAGCCATAGAATTCCGGATACTGCCTGGCCGATGTAGCCGCCCTGGAATACGGAACGCATCTCTCGTTGGGCTTCATTCACAGTCACACTCTTTCTCCTTTGCTTGCGATGGGGTCTTAGTGGATTCCTATGCGACAGTCTTAGGGCTGAGCCGCTCTCAGCACAATGGGCAAGAACACCTGCGACGTGTAGACCAGCACGCGGGCGGTTCGGCTCAGCACCTCCGTGCCGGAGAACGTCGCCGTGTTCTGAACCGACCCCGGTGCTACAGCCCGCACCGAGATCGTGAGGGTCACGGCCTCCTGTGCGTTGACCGGCACGCTCCACCGCACGGTCTGCCCATTGGTCGACGGCGCGGGGGGCTTGCTGCCCGTTGCCGTCACCACGGTCATTGCCGCCGGTACAGTATCGGTCATCGTGAGGCTGTGGGCCGTGTTGCCTGCCCGGTACGTCAGTTGATACACCACGGTCTCGTTCACAGCCACCGCGGACCGGCTGACCGACTTCGTTGCGCTCACCTGATTGGCCAGCCGCGCGGCGATGGCGGCACGGGTGGCGTAAAGGTCGCTGGGCACGCGGCTGAAGAGCGTGCGCGAGGCGATGAACTGCTCGGCCATGAGGTCCGCCTCGCTCTCCACGCCGATCTGCGGATCACCCTGGTTGAGTAGCCAGAGATACTCGTAATCCTCCATTCCCTCGCGCAGCAGCTCCCAGCGGATCGAGGGCACCAGCCGGTCGCTCTGCGCCTGGCACGCGTCGTACGCGATCGTCCCGTCCTTGGGCGGATAGAACAGAAAGCCGTCGCCATTGCCGTCGTTGAGCCAGGGCTGCGTCCATGGATCAGGGCTCCAATCCGTGGTCGAGTAGTAGACCAGGCCGCCGACGCGCTCCCGCCACGCCAGCCACGGTGTGATGCGTGCCTCGATGCCGGGACGGTCTATCACGGTGGGGTTGGGCAGTGGCGGGCGGTCCCCGTAGAGGAAGTACCACCACACGTCCTCCCCGTGATTCTGCTGCCGGTCGTGCGCGCGCTCGACCTGGTAGTTGCTGATCGTCGGCATCCAGACGTCGATCTTGGCGCCGGGATAGGTGGGGTTGGCGTAGATCGAGGGCTCGACTTGCTCGCTCACGAGGATGCGCACGTTGGGCGCCGCGGCCTTGGTCTGCTGCGCGAGGTAGGCGACAATGTCGTAGTCGTCGAAGGTCTGCGGTTCGTTGACGATGTGATAGTAACCTTTGGCGGCATAGTCCGGGTTCGCCCCCAGGTACTGGCTGACAGATGCCCAGTATTGGAACCATTTCACGTTGTACGCGGCGTTACCTGGCGGATCGGTGCCGCGGTTCTGGCTACAAAAAGAGGAGGGTCGGCTGTCAGGCGGCCAATTGCTGCTGGGGCCCTTGATCTGGAACGATGGGAAGCCTGTGCCGTTGTCGAGGGCATCGCCGCTGAGATATTTCTGTGCCAACGTTTCGAAGTCCCAGTCGCCCCACGCGTCGGGATCGAGCCCGCCGTTGCAGTCGTATTCGACGCCGCCGGGGTAGTTGAGTCCGGCGGGCCAGCCCACACCCTTGGGCGTGAGCCGGTGGTCGGCGAAATCCTCGTAGAGCGCGTCGACAAGCGTCCAGTAGCACGGCTGGACGCTGCCGCCGACCGTGCCTTTGTAGCGCTCGACCACGCTGCTCCACCCAAATCCCCACTCCCCCGCCAGGTGGATTTCCTGCGGCAGGGCGAACCCCCATACCTCCAGGGTGACGGGGATGGTCGCCGCCCCGATCGTCACGGTCGCGCTGTAGAGGCCGGGGGCCGCGTCACGCGGGACGTGCACCGTGAACCAGAGCGGCTGGTTCTGATTCGCGGGGAAGGCGACGTCGCTGCCCATCGCGACAGGATAGAGCGGGTCGGGCCAGTCGCCGAGGCGTCCGAAGTCGTCACTGAGTTGGGTGATGGGCACGTAGTCGACGCGGTGGAGTGTGACGTTAGCTGCAGGGATCGTCTCGCTTCCCTGGGTGAAATTCGAAATGGTGACCGGCAGCGACTGTGCACTCGGGCTGCGTATGACGAGCTGGAACGGTTCGAACTCATCCTGGGCCGCCTGGATGTGCAGGGGCGCCGCGTCCACCGGCGGCATCTGGGTCTTGAGGATCTTCTCGACCGGTGGCGCGACCCAGGCGCTCAACCCGCCGGTGGTCGCGCCGGCGATCCGGTGGAAGTAGCCGCCGGCCTCGGGCGCCCCTGCCGTCCCGGTCAGGGTCGCGGGGCCCAGGGTTGCCAGTGCGGGCTGCGGGTGTCCCTCGTGTTCAAGCACGTCGAAGTAGACGTAATAACGGGTCGTGCTGCCGTCGGCCTGCCACCTGAGCGTTCCGCTGCCGTCCTGATCGACCAGGCGAACGTTGTCGAACCAGAGCGTCAGCCGGTCGCCGTCGTCCCAGAGCCCGCCGTTGCCGTTGACCGTATCGTTGTCACGCGTGTGGAACTCCATACGTGTGATCGCATTGAGGTCGGGCGTGGTGCACGTGTGTAGGGGGTTCAGCGACGTGCTCACGTAGTTCCAGCGATCGAGCGCCAGCGCCGGGCCTCCCTGTGTGATGGTGCTGCTGCCACAGCCGTTGGTGTTGTAGAGCTTGAACCAATAGAGATCCGGGGCTTGATCCAGCGCGCTGGCGTTGACCTCGGGCCAGACGTCGTAGATGAAGGTCTCGTAGGGCCGCCAATCCGTCAGCGGGTCGCCGCCGGCGATGTGCAGCTCGACACCCGGATAGCCATAGCCGCCGGGGAGGTTCTCGACGACGGCCTTGAGCGAGCCGCTGCCCTCGGAGTACCGTGTCGTATCGGCCTGGGCACCGCCATCGTTGACCGTCCAGTAGACGCCGGAGGAGGACCATCCGATCTGTGGATGGTCGGCGTCGTCCAGTACCGTACTGTAGCTCTCCGCGTAAGGAACGGGCGCGCCCGGCGACGTGCCGTCGTAGGGCACCACCCGCAGTGAGCGTACGTCGAGCAGCCCGTCGTTCAATCCGAGCGCTGCGAAGGCAGCCGTGAAGTCGATCGAGACCTGGGCTACGCCGCTGCCACTCACCGTCACCGGAATCCGGTAGGGCCACGCGTCATCCCACCAGCCATCACCCGCGCCGGCCAGGGCCGGTGCGGGCGATGCAGGGAGCAACATCAGGACCACGCATACGGCCAGACACGCAACTGCGGAGCGGAACCGTCGCATTCGACGACCTCCAGGAGTACATCGGGCTAAGTTCTGTGAGAAGGCAATGGACCGGTGTCTTATATGGCGCTCCGGTTCAGGTGCCGCTGCAGTATGCCTCTCTCATACCTTTATCATACCTATCTTTGCACGAAGCGCGAGAGGCATTCGACGCCACCTGCCCCCTCGACGCTATGGAGGGTGTCGAAGGGGGCTTCCTTCCGTCAGAGTGCTATCGTGCATCGTGGGTAGATGCCTGCGCTGATAGCACGGCAGTCGCTTCGACCCACGCTGCGCTCTCGACTGTGGGGATGAGGAAGACGTTCCGGAAAATCCTTACCTCGGGAGGGCGGCCGATGTCCAGTGCCCAGACCGCGATCTCCGTCGCCAGACTCTCCCTGGTGCTTCCGTACCCATGAGGGCGCAGTGGGGGGCTCACGAAGCGACTGTACACCTGCTCGATCGAGGTCCTGGGATACCCTGCAGCCTTTGCCTCTGCTTGGAGCCCTTGGACCAGAATATGGCCGAACTCATGTCCGATGATGACCTCTTTGAGGTCAACCTCGGTATCACTATGTACATAAGGCCCCGTTAGAAAGCTCCAGTGATAACGGATGGCCAAAACTGTATCGTCGAACAGCCCGTCGTAGATACGCATATGGCCTGCTGTCGGGTACCAAGCGGCGACGGACGCTGCTTCGCCGTGGCTTCTCGTCAGCCACAGATACTGATTCCGGCCGTCGGAGCCAGCTAGCACGGTGGCCCTGGCAAGTTCTGCAAATCGAGACGCGCCATAGATCGCGCCATAGCGGTCCAGGACGCCAAACACCAGGGTCAGCTCCTCCGATTTCCATGGCCCATCGATGCGAAACCCCAGCTCCATCCATCTCACGAGCTGATTCAGCCGATCGGAAGGCCACGTCGCCAGAAAGCCGTACTGTAGATTCCGGGGCCATCCGATCAGGTTAAGCGCTTGTCGTGTGAGGGCACTGCGTCCTACCGTCACAAGCTCGCCGTGCCGCATGGACAGCGTAACTTGACCGGCAGCGACTTTGTCTGGGCTTCCAGGCCAGCCTAGCCCGGTCCAGCACATCAGCACGATCAAGGTCCTGACGAGGATGCATCGCCGCCCACATCTGTCTGTCGTTCGTCTGCCATCTTTCTTTACCATGCCCCTACTGAAGCTCAGGGGCGTGACGGTAGCGCGCTGTAGCCGTTACGAGATCGTCACGGAATTTGCGCGAGTGGCGATCCTCTGTATCTCACCTCGCTCCTCAGCCGGTAGCGTTCCTGTAACGGTCTCCATGTAGGCTATGGGCAGAGTTGAGACAGACTTCACACAAAGGAACGGAGCGAAATGAACGGCAAACAGCAGGTGAAGAAGTGGGTGTCTGTATCGGTGCTGGTGGTGACAGCTCTGCTGTCGACTGTAACCAACGTGGGGGCAATCCACCTGGTGGACCCAACCCCGGCGGGAATGTCCACCTGGATGCGCTTCGCACAGTACCAGGCCGCGTTGAAGAATGACCTGGCAGCCCTTCAGGCGATTTCCGATGGCGAGAGCGCTGGCGCATCCCGGGGACTGGCGTCAGCACGTCCGGTTGTGACTACGGCAGCCACGGAGTCCTCTTGGATGCGCTATGCGCAGTACCAGGCCGCGGTGGAGAATGACCTGGCGGCCCTTGAGGCGATCTCGGGCGGCGGGACCAATCTCGAATGGGAGCGCTTCTCGCAGTACCTGTGGGCCTCCGGCGTCACGCAGTAGCCGGATGAAGCGGACGCACAGCGCGGTCGCGTACGCGACCGCGCTGTGCGATGAACCGGGTCGGCCCTTCGGCTCGATCGTATCTCGCAGTGGGGTCCGGCAAACACAAACGAGCCACGCGACAGCTCTCTCATCGCCCGGCACGGGCGGATGCTTGCGCGAACAACGAGGCCGTTGACTCAGGCCACAGTGCGCTGTCGATCGTGCTGTCGAGGAAAGCGCTCCGAAAGGATTCGACCTCGGGCGTGCGATCGATCCCGAGGGCCCACACCGCGACCTCCGTTGCCAGACTCTCTCGAGTGCCTCCATATCCATGCGGTCGCTGCGCAGGGTTAACGAAGCGGCTGTAGATGCCCTCCGCCGATGTACGGTGATACCCGGCAGCGTCTGCCTCTGCCTGCAGCCCGTGGATGACGATGTGGCCGAACTCGTGTCCGAGGATAACATGCCTGAGATCGATCTCGTTGTCAGCGTGAACGTCGGGACCTGTTAGAAAATCCCAGTGATAGCGGGCGGCCAAGACCTTGTCATCGAATAAGTCGTCGCAAATGCGCATCTGGCCCATCGACGGATACCAGGCGGCGACGGAGATTCCCTTACCACTGCTTCTGACTAACCATACGTCCTGGCGCCGGCCGCCCGAGCCGGCCAGAACGGAAGCTCGAACGATCTCGGCAAACCGAGATCCGCCATAGGTACTGCCAAACGCATCCAGGATCTCAAGGACAAGGGCCAGCTCATCCGACTGCCACGGCCCGTCGATGTGAAAGCCCAGTTCCATCCATTTCACCATGCGGTTCAGTCGATCGGTAGGCCACATCGCAAGGAAGCCGTAGTGCAAGCTCCGGGGCCATCCGATCAGATGCAGAGCCCGTTGCGTGAGGGCACGGTGCGCCATTGCCGTCGCAGGTGTGCCGACCATCACGGTCGTGGTGGCGCTCACAGCGTTGACCTCTCTTGTGCGTCCGGGCAGGAACAACGCGGTCAAGCTTATGAACACCGTTGCGGCCCGTACAAAGGCCCATTGTCTCCCTTTTCCGTCCATCTGCGCCCCTCCGTTCTTTCTTGCTGCGCTCACTAAAGCGCAGAGGCGCATCAGATACGGCACAGAAATGTCACAAGGTCGTCACAACGTCTGCAGTGCGAAGTCCCTACGGTTTCAGTCGTTCCGGGGTAAAATGACGTGTAGAGATCGTCCTATGGCATCCATCCTTCGCGGCGGGGGACAGGAGCGGGATGGGAACGCTGACCGTCGAGTTGCTGGGGTCGATGCGGATCTCGAATGAACAAGAGGCCGTCATCGATTTCGAATCAGACGCTTCGCGCGCTCTGTTGGCCTACTTGGCCGTCAGCCCGGAACGCCCCGTGCCGCGTGAGGTGCTAGCTGGTCTACTCTGGCCGGAAGGGTCGGATGCGGACGCCCTTCGGAACCTGCGCGCTACCCTCTACAGATTGCGCAACGCCATCCGTGACCGCCAAGTCGATCCTCCTTATCTACTCATCTCTCGTAGTGCCATGCAGTTGAACGTCGACAGCGACATCTGGGTGGATCTCCACGCCGTCAACGAGCACCTCCGCTGGGTTAGTCAGCATGCCTCTACGGGAGCAGAACTGGACACAGCGTCCGCGGAGCGCCTAACGGCTGCGGGGGAGCTGTACCGTGGAGATTTCATGGCTGGGTTTTCGTATCCCTCCGCGGAGTTCGAGGGGTGGCTGGTGACGCAGCGCGAATCTCTGCACGTCCGTATGCTGGATGTGCTGAGCCGGCTGGCTGCGTTTCACGAACAGCGGGGAGGCTACAGGGAGAGCCTGGCCTATGCGCGGCGGCAGATCGAGCTGGAGCCGTGGCGCGAAGGTGCGCACCGGCAGGCGATGCGCGCGTTGGCACTCATCGGACAGCGCGCGACGGCGCTGGCCCAATACGAGAGTTGTGCTCGCATCCTGGATGAGGAGCTGGGGATCGAGCCGGAGGCAGCGACGAAGGAGCTCTACGAGCAGATCAATCGTGGGGATCTCAGTCCGCCGGTACACGCCCCTGTCGTAGGGCCCGCGATGCCCGCACCGATTCTGGGAGTAGATGCCGTCCCCCAGAACCCTGTAATGCCGCATCGTCAGAGTGTGGCACAGGAGATGAGCACCCCGCATGAGCCGATCTCCAGCCCTATCACTGAGAGATCATCTGATCTCCCAACACGGCGTCAGTCCCTCATCGATGGAGAACGTCGTATCACGAGCCTGATCGTGGCTGAGATGCGTGGTACCGAGCAACTCCTCCAGCGTGAGGGTCTGGAGGCGTGGGCGACGGTGTTGCAGGAGATTCTCGGGCTCCTGCAGGCGGAAGTGACTCGCTATGGCGGAACTGTCCTTCAGGTACGACATACTGGATTGGCAGCAGCCTTCGGTGTGGGTGTCGCTCACGAGGACGACGTGCAACGGGCGGTGTTGTCGGCCCTGGCGATGGTTGAGGCACTCCGGGCGGCGCGCGACAGTCTGCCGGCAATGGTCTCCGAGACCACGCCGACGGTGGTCGTCACCACCGGCGACGCTGTCGTTTTGACGGAAGACGATGGCAATGTGACCGTCCATACGGCTGCGCTACAGGAAGCGGACCGTCTGCAGACACAAGTGCCCGCTGGCGTCGTGTGGGTGACCGAGGCAGTGAAGCGGCGGGTCCAGGGGCTGTTTAGGTGGCAAACCCTCGAGGCCGCTCGCGGCAGGCAGAGAACACCGGCGGCTTTGTACCGACCACTCGCTCCCATACCTACGGTCGGGGAGCGTCAGCTCAATGGTCTGCGTGCACCGCTGGTCGGAAGAAAGACCGAGCTACACGCACTGGACGAGGCGGTCAACCGTGTCGTAGGAGGTGTCGGCGGTATCGTGACGGTGGTCGGCGACGCCGGGATCGGCAAGTCGCGGCTGGTAGCCGAGGTGAGGTCGCGTTTTGCGGCCCCCGAGTCGTCTGTGCAGGGAAAGAGGCAACCTCAAACGGGCGACATCCTGGCGGGGAGCGGATCTTCTCTGCGCTGGGTGGAGGGGCGTTGGTTATCGTATGCCCAAGATGAGGCGTACCACGGATGGCAAGAGCTGGTGCGGCAACTGCTTGGGATGGAGGAGGCGTGCGATGTTTCGGCATGTGATGCCCTGGAGGCCCGCCTTTCCGAGCTCAGCCCCGAGCTGCTCGGTGTTCTGTACCCCTACCTCGCTCGGCTGCTGAATCTGCCCATCGACGAGGCGACCGCCGCACAGGTGGATGCCATGGCCGCCGCGGGTCTTTTCCTGGAGGCCCTGGTCAAGGCGCTGACGGTCCTCATGACCTCCTGGACGGACGAGCAACCGCTGGTATTGGTCCTGGAGGACATTCACTGGGCCGACGAAGCATCGATCGCATTGCTGGACCGTTTGCTGGCGTTGGCGGACCAGATGCCGCTGTTGCTGATTGCCACGATGCGGCCACAGCGGGATCACGGATGCTGGCGGGTGCTTGAGGCTGCAGCCCGCGACTACGGACATCGGCACGTTGCCATCTATTTGGACCCATTGTCGTCGGATGAACGAGTGAGTCTCGTCCATTACTTGATGGCGGGCAGGGAGGACAAGGCTCTGGACGAGGTGGTGGACGCAATAGCGACTCGTGCCGACGGGAATCCCTTCTTCACTGCTGAGCTTGTGCGGTCTCTGCTAGATCAAGGGCCGACAACCGATGAGCTACCTGAAACGGTCCAGAGCGTTCTGATAGCGCGTATCGACCGGCTTCCAACCATGGCCCGGCGGGTATTGCAGTTGGCTGCCGTGATAGGCCGAAAATTCCAGTATCAGGTGTTGGCCGACATCATCGCGACGCCGGCTGGGGAGACTCCGTCCGAGGAGATCAACCTGAACATAGCGCTCCTGCAGTTGGTGCGTGCACAGATGGTTCGCGAGTACATCGAGAGACCCGATTTTCCTCTGCACGTAGATCGCGGGTACGTTTTCGAGCACCAATTGACGTTGGAAGTGGCCTACAACAGCCTACTGCAGCGGAAGTGGAGCGTATTGCACCATCGGGTAGCAGATGCGTTGGAGCGCCTGTATCCGGAGCAGGTCGAGGGCCACCTCGGGCTGTTGGCGCATCATTGGGAACGGGCAGGTGATGCCGAGAGAGCGGTGAGCTATCTGCAGCGAGCTGGGCGTCAGGCGGCCTCACAGTACGCGAATAGCGAAGCCATCGGTTACTATGACCGGGCGCTCGCGCTCGTGCCCGAGGGCGATACTGACCTGCGTTATGACCTACTCCTGAACCGCGAACGCCTCTATCGTCTGACGGGGGAGTTGGGCGGGCAGATACGGGACCTGCTGAGCCTTGAGGCACTCGCGGACCGCCTGGCAGACGCGCATAAACAGGCGGAGGTCGCAATCAGGCGCTCCGAACAGGAGGTGTTTGAGCATCATCCTGAACTGGCTCAGCGGGCCGCGGAGAAAGCAGTTCAACTTGCGACGAGCGCGGGCGATGTAGAGCTCGAAGCCCAGGCCTATCTACGCCTTGCCGAGGCCTGGGCTGAACCGGGTACGGCTTCAGATCGTGCATATATGTACCTGAGCCAAGTCCTGGATCTTGCGCAATCTGAGGGGCTCCATCGGCTTGAGGCAGAGGCGTTGTACGCGATGGGTGTCAACGTCGACTGTGATCGACACCTGGTCGGGCGCGCTCAACTGCAAAGGGTGCTTGCGATCTATCGCGAAGCCGGCGATCGGCTGGCGGTGGGGAGGTTGTTGGGCGCCCTGGCCAACTTACACGGGTACTGCGGCGACTACGCACAGGCACGGGCCATAGCACTCCAGGCCGTCGACGTACTAGCCCAGATCGGTGATCGGCACGAGGAAGGACTTCGACGCATCGCGCTGGGCTATTACGGGATATCTCTGGGCCTCTACTCTGAGGCTCTTGAGCATCTCTCCTTGGGGCGGGAGTACAATCGGCGGGCAGGAAGTTCCGCGTACGAGAGCTGGGCGGCGGTCCTTACCGGCGTCGCGTTCGACTCGCTTGGGGATTACGCGCAAGCAAGATCGGTGCTTGAGGGGGTGTTAGCCCTGCCTGCTGAGCATGTGGGCCTCGTGCCTCGAGCCTGGGCCCTTGCCCAGCTTGCATTACTGCTGCTGCACCAGGGCAACGCGCCGGGCGCCGGAGCCGGGGCGCAGCACGCGATTGACTTCGCGGCGGGGACCGGGGCGTTTGCGCCGTACGGATGGCTGCCCCAGATTCGAGCGATGGCCCATATGGTGAGGGGGCACGCACTCGGGGTGCTCAAGGATGACCGAGGCGCGATCGACGCCTATCGGGACGCGCTCGATGTGGAGCGAAAGGCGGGCCCGCCTGGGACGCCCGCGGAGGCACGAGCCGGAATGGCTCGGGTCTACCTGCGACGAGAAGAGTATGAGGCCGCTCTCGCAGAGGTGGAACAGATCTTGCGCTACCTCGAGACGGGTCACCTCCAGGGCACCATGGAGCCGCTGCGCATCCTGCTGACGTGCTACCACGTGTTGGAGGCGCACGACGATCCCCGAGCGACGGCGATCCTCAGTGAGGCCTATCGAGAGCTGATGGCAAGCGCAAGTGCCATCAGCGATGAGCGTCTGCGACGATCCTTCATGGAGCAAATCGAGGTCAACCGAGAGGTTGCGGTGCTGGGGAGCGCCCATACGCCGCAATCTTTACATGAGTAAGAAGGTCGCCGATCGCTAGGTTGATCTCTTGTATGTGTTTGCTTGGCGCCAGTAGCCATACGGTTGATCGTGGCACACCGGCTGCCGTGGGCTGGGTACGGGAGTGGGATGGAAACACTAGACGTTGCATTGCTGGGAAGCATACAGATCACCCGTGGGGGGGAGGGGGCGATCAGCTTCGACACGGACGCTGCCCGCGCCCTGTTGGTCTATCTGGCCGCCCACGCGGCGCGTCCTGTGCCGCGGGAGGTGCTGGCCGGTCTTCTCTGGCCCGAATGGCCGGATACTGATGCTCTTCGGAACCTGCGCACTGCCCTCTACAGATTGCGGAACGCCATCCGTGACCGCAAGGCCGATCCGCCTTACCTGTTGATCTCCCGAGATGCCCTGCAGTTGAACGTGGACAGCGACGTCTCGGTGGATGTCCACATCTTCAATGAGCACCTCCGCTGGGTTGGCCGGCATACCCCTACGGGGACAGAGCTGGACTCGGCGTGTGTGGAACGTCTGACGGCGGCGGCGGAGCTGTACCGTGGTGATTTCATGGCAGGTTACTCGTATCCTTCTGCGGAGTTCGAGGAATGGATCGTAGCGCAGCGGGAATCGTACCACGTGCGGATGCTGGACGTGTTAGCGCAACTGGCTGCCTATCACGAGCAGCATGGAGGCTACCGTGAGAGCCTCTCATATTCGCGGCGGCAGGTTGAGCTGGAGCCGTGGCGGGAGAGTGCATACCGGCAGGCGATGCGAGCATTAGCATTGAGTGGACAACGGGCCATGGCTCTTGCGCAGTATGAGAGGTGTGTCCGGAGCCTGGAGGAGGAGCTGGGGATCGAGCCGGAGGCAGCGACGAGGGAGCTATATGATCAGATCCGTCGTGGTGAGCTACGTCCGCCAAAGGGTCTAGAACCCGCACCTTTGAGTCAGCCATTGCCCCGGCAAGATCTCGGGAACACTGTCGGGGCCACAACCTATCAACCCGTGTCCTTCGGGCAGCGCAAGCCTTTCCCTCTTCCGACACCGTCTGAGACCCCATTACCGTCTACCGAAGAGCCCGACACGAGTACCGAATTGCTCTCAATTGGCGAACGCCGTGTCGTGACCTTTCTGCTGGCCGAAGCGGACGGCATAGAGAGGCCGGTGGCGGATATGGCTCTCGAAGTATGGGCTGAGGCCCGGCACGAGGTCCTCGAAGGTGCGCGAGCAGCGGTGATGCGCTATGGCGGCACGATCGTACAGACGTATGACGCCGGATTCCTGGCTGGCTTTGGGGCGGAGGTCGCGCACGAGGACGATGCGAGGCGCGCCGTGTTCGCGGCGCTGAGCATGGTGCAAGGATCCGCCGGGACTAGGATAGCCGATTCGCGGCCGGGCCGGGTCCATAGCCAGGCCCTGAGCGTAGGTGTGGCCACTGGCGAAGCTATCGTCCTCGCACAGGCTCATGGCGGTGTAGCCGCACACGCCATGGTCATCGACCAACTGCGCGACATTCAGAAACAGATGCCGCCCGGCACGGTGTGGGTCACAGAGGCTACCTACAGCCATGTCGCCGAGCAGTTTGAGTGGAGGCCGTTGGGTGAAGTCGCGGATACCAACAGCGACGCCGTAGTGCGCGTGTACAGTCCGGTGGCGGCAGTGCCGACAACTGCGGAACACGCGGTCGGCGGGCTGCGCGTGCCGTTGGTCGGACGGGGGGCGGAATTGGTGGCGCTGACCGCCGCTATCGTTCGCCTCCAGGCAGGGATTGGTGGGGTCGTGACCGTCGTGGGAGAAGCCGGCATCGGGAAGTCACGCCTGATAGCAGAAGCCAGATCAAGGGCCATCGGTCACGACGCCAGCGACAATGCGCATAGAGCGGAGACGTCCTCGGAGGCATCCGATCGTACCTCGGCCTTAAGGTGGGTGGAGGGGCAGTGGCTTTCGTACACTGAAGGCACGGCCTACTATGGGTGGCAGGAGCTACTACGAAGGTTGCTCGGTCTATCGGAATCCTGCACGCTCGCAACGTGTGAAGCGTTGGAGGAGGAGGTGCGTGCGCACTGTCCGGATCGGGCCGACGAGATTACGCCCTACCTGAGGCGTCTCCTGGCGCTGCCCGAGGATGCGGAGACTGCGGACAGTCTTGATAGATTGGTGCCGACGGGGATGCTCCGGAACGCGATTTTCCAGGCTGTCACGACCCTGCTAACCTCCGTGGCGCGGCGTGTCCCCCTTGTGGCTGTCCTTGATGATCTCCACTGGGCAGATGGTGCTTCGCTGGCGTTGCTTGAACATGTGCTGGCGTTGACCGATCAAGTGCCAATGTTGGTTATCATCGCGATGCGCCCGGCGCGAACCCACGGATCTTGGCACGTGCGCGAGACAGCCATGCGAGAGTACGGCCATCGCCACACCGATCTGTCATTGGGTCCTTTGCAGCCGACAGAGAGTGAGGCGTTGGTCCGCTCTTACTTGCAGGCAGGCGGCAGAGGCAGTGGGGCCGATGTGAACCTTGTGAGGCAAGTGCAGCAGCGTGCAGAAGGCAATCCCTTCTTCGCGGCAGAGATTGTGCGATCTCTTGTCGACGAAGGTGCAATGATAGAAAGACCGCCGGCGACGATTGAGGGGATGTTGGCGGCGCGGATTGATCGGCTGCCGTTGGAGTCGCGCCGTGTGCTGCAGCTGGCGGCTGTCGTGGGACGTGTCTTCAGCTATGGGCTATTGCTGAACCTTGTCTCAGGGGAGGCGCCTGGATTAAGGGGTGGAGCTTTGGATGAGGCATTGCTCCAGTTGTTACGTGCGCAGTTGATCCGAGAACAGACCGGCATTCCGGAGCTCGTCGCCGACCACGCACCGGACCGGACGTTCATCTTCGAACATCAGCTAACGAGGGAAGCGGCTTACCATAGCTTGCTACAACGAAAGCGGCGAGTGTTGCATCGACGGGTCGCGGAGGCTCAGGAACGGCTCTATCCGGAACAGACAGGGGCGCAGTTAGGGCTGCTGGCTTACCACTGGGAACAGGCGGGAGATCTGCCACGGGCTGTGGATTACCTCGAGCGAGCAGGCCGGCAGGCCGCTTCGCAGTATGCCAATGACGAGGCGCTCCTGTTCTACTCGCGCGCTCTATCCCTCGTGCCGGATGGTGATGACGAGACGCGCTACGCGTTGTTGCTGGCGCGCGAACGTATCTACAATCTGATAGGCGACCGCGGAGCCCAGACCCAGGATCTCGAGAGCCTGGCCACGCTCGCCGATCGCGCGCACGATACCCACAAGATAGCCGAAGTGCTGATCCGCCGTGCTGAACAAGCCGTCTCTGTGCATGATGTGGAAACAGCGCTTGCCTTGGCAAGCAAGGGGGCCGAGATGGCTCGTGCAAGCGGCGATCTGACCTTTGAGGGGTCAGCGTACTTCCGCATAGGGCAGGCATTGGCAGATCCGGGCGCCGCCGACACGCAGGTGCTGGACTATCTCGAGCGTGCTTTGGCCATTGTCAGGACGTCAGGCCCGCAGCGCCTGGAGGCCGAGATTCTCATCGCGATGGGCGTCGATCTTAGTCGCGAGCTGCGGCCCGAGGGGCGTGATATGCTCCAACAGGCCCTGGAGATCTGCCGCGCAACCGGAGACCGGAGCGGCGAAGGGCGAGCACTGAGGCAACTTGCCAATGTCTATGGCTTCTTCGGTGACTTCGCCAGCGGCCGGGCCGGCGGACTGGCGGCGCTGCCGATTCTGCGCGAGGTCGGTGACCAACACGCCCTGAGCGGCACGCTGTATGTTCTGGGCTACCACGAGACGTGTCTGGGTAGGTACAGCGAGGCACTGACGCATCTCGCTGCCGCAGAGTCGCTCTCTCAGAGCGTAGGCGACCGCGTCACCGAAGCCAGTTGTCATACGTGCAGGGGCATCATCTTTGACGAGCTGGGAGACGACTCGCAAGCTTGGAGCGAGCTCCTGTCAGCATTGGCCTTTCCCACGCAGCGCCGAGGGTTGATTATTCGTGCCTGGGGTTTGGCACACGCGGCCCTGATACTGGTGCACCAGGGCCTCCTGCGGGATGCGCAGACTTATGCACAACGCGCTATCGACTTCGTTCTGGAAACCGGGCGTTACGCCGAATACGGGTGGCTACCCTACAATCGAGCTGTGGCTCATATGGTGATGGGCCACGCACTGGCCGACCTGGGAGATGATGAGGGCGCACTGCAAGCCTACGCAACCGCACTCAATGTAGAGCGGAAAGCCGGTCCGGCTGGTGTGCCTGCCGAGATTCAGGCTGCGCTGGCCCGGCTGTATATGCGCCGCGGCGACCTAAGTGCCGCGCTCGCGGAGGTCGAGCAGATTCTCGCCTATCTGGAGCACGGAGGTGTCGCTGGTACCACAGAGCCGGTGCGCATCTATTTGACCAGCTATCAGGCACTTGAGGCCGCCGGCGACCCGCGAGCATGGGGAGCGCTGGCCGAAGGGTACCGTCTTTTGGCGGGCCGGGCTGCGGCCATCGACGACGAGCAGATGCGCTATTCGTACTTAGAGAACGTCAAGGCCAACCGCGAGTTGGCAGCGCTCTATCGCGTTGGTGGACAGGGCTAGTCGCGCCCGATGCCTGTGCGAACAGTGAAGCGGCTGTCGTGGGCCGGGAATGGAAGCGGGATGGAAACACTGACCGTCGAGCTGCTGGGGAGCACACAGATCACCCGTGGGGGCGAGGGGGCGATCAGCTTTGACACGGACGCTGCTCGCGCCCTGTTGGTCTATCTAGCTGCCCATGCGGCGCGACCTGTGCCGCGTGAGGTACTGGCTGGTCTTCTCTGGCCCGATTGGCCCGATACTGGTGCTCTTCGGAATCTTCGTATGGCCCTCTACAGATTGCGGAACGCCATTCGTGACCGCGAGGCCGCTCCGCCTTACCTGTTGATCTCTCGAGATGCCCTGCAGTTGAATGTGGACAGCGATATATCGCTGGATGTCCACACCTTTGATGAGCATCTCCGCTGGGTTAGCCGGCATGCCCCTGCCGGAACAGAGCTAGATCCGGCGTGTGTAGAACGCCTGACGGCGGCGGCGGAACTGTACCGTGGGGATTTCATAGCAGGTTATTCGTATCCTTCTGCGGAGTTCGAGGAATGGATCGTAGCGCAGCGGGAATCGTACCACGTGCGGATGCTGGACGTGTTAGCGCAACTGGCTGCTTATCACGAGCAGCATGGAGGCTACCGCGAGAGCCTCTCATATTCGCGGCGGCAGGTTGAGCTCGAGCCATGGCGGGAGAGTGCGCACCGGCAGACCATGCGTACGTTGGCACTTAGCGGACAACGGGCCACGGCCCTGGCGCAGTATGAGAACTGCGTGCGGATCCTGGAAGGGGAGCTGGGGATCGAGCCGGAGGCAGCGACGAGGGATCTCTACGCGCAGATCCGCCGTGGCGAGCTGGGCCCGCCTTTGAGTCTGGAACCAGCATCCTTGGACAAGCATTCGCCCCATCCGACGTGGAGCGCGGTGGACCAAGCAGCCATTTCAGATCGGTCGGTCATCGCCAGACAGCGTCCGCCTGGTCCCGAGCTGTCACGATCTGAGGCTCCACCACGGCGTATCGAAGAGGATAGCGCAGGCAGCGCATTATTCTCCGGAGGCGAACGCCGTACCGTGACCTTTCTCCTGGCGGAAGCGGGCGGCGGAGAGAGGCCGGTCGTGGGTGCGGATCTCGAAGTGTGGGCTGAGACAGTGCACGAGGTCCTCGAAGGAGCGCGAGGAGTGGTGGTGCACTATGGCGGTACGATCGTGCAGACGTATGACGCCGGATTCCTGGCTGCCTTTGGGGCAGATGCTGCGCACGAGGATGATGCCAGACGCGCCGTGTTCGCGGCGCTGAGCATCATGCCAGCAGTCATAGCGGACGAGACAATGGATTCGAGGCAGGGTGAGCTCCATGGTCAGGCCCTAAGCGTAGGCATCAACACGGGCGAGGCCATTATCCTCGCACGAGCACACGGAGGCGTAGCAACTCACGCGACGGTGATCGATCAGCTACGCGACATTCGGGAACAGATACTCCCCGGTACGGTGTGGGTGACCGAGGCTACCTACCAGCATATCGCCGAGCAGTTTGCGTGGACACGCTTGGGTGAGGTCGCGGACGCCAAACGTGACACTATGGTGCGGCTGTACAGTCCGGTGGCGGCAGCGCCGACGGTTGCGGAGCACACCGTCGGCGGACTGCGCGTGCCGTTGGTCGGACGGGGGGTGGAATTAGACGGCGCTGGCCAACGCGATAGTTCGCCTCCAGGCCGGCATCGGCGGGGTCGTGACGGTCGTGGGAGAAGCCGGCATCGGCAAGTCACGTCTCATAACAGAAGCGAGATCTAGAGCCACCGGTCGCGACGTGAGCGACAATGGGCATAGACCAGAGACGCTCGTCGGAGGCATTTGACCGCTACCTCGGCCTTAAGGTGGGTGGAGGGGCAGTGGCTTTCGAACACCGAAGGCACAGCGTACTACGGATGGCAAGAGCTTCTACGGGGGTTGCTCGATCTGTCGGAATCCTGCACGCTCGCAACGTGCGGAGCGCTTGAAGAGGAGGTGCAAGGGCTCTGTCCGGACCGGACCGACGAGATCACACCGTACCTGAGACGTCTCCTGGCGCTGCCCGAAGACCCGGAAACCGCGACCAGTCTTGACAGACTTAGCGTCGACTGGGACGGCTCCGGAACGCGGTTTTCCAGGCGGTAGCTGGCTTGCTGACGTGTGTGGCATGGCGTTCTCCCCTCGTAGTTGTGCTTGAGGATCTCCACTGGGCAGACGGCGCTTCGCTGGCGTTACTTGAGCACCTGCTGACGTTGACCGACCAAGCGCAACTGTTGGTCATCATCGCAATGCGTCCGGTAAGGGCCCACGGATCCTGGCAAGTGCGCGAGACAGCCATGCGAGCGTACGGCCATCGCCATACCGATCTGTCATTGGGTCCCTTGCTGCCGTCAGAGAGTGAGGCATCGGTCCGCTCTTTCTTGCTGGCGGGCGGCAGAGGCAAGGGGGTCGATGCGAACCTGGTGAGACAGGTGCAGCAGCGTGCTGAGGGTAATCCCTTCTTCGCAGCGGAGATTGTACGGTCCCTGGTTGGCCAAGAGGCCATAGCGCAGGGGGTACCGGCAACCATTGAGGGAGTATTGACGGCCCGCATCGATCGGCTGCCGTCGGAAGCGCGGCGCGTGCTGCAGTTGGCGGCTGTCGTGGGACGCATCTTCAGCTATGAACTGCTGCTGGACATTGTCTCGGGGGAAGCACCTGGATTCAGGGAAGGGTTGCTGAATGGCGCACTGCTTGAGCTGCTGCGTGCACAGCTGATCCGGGAACAGGTGGGCAGTCCGGACCTCACCGCCGGCCGCCCGTCGGACCGGATGTTCACCTTCGAACACCAACTCACGCTGGAAGCGGCCTATCGTAGCCTACTGCACCGTAAGCGACGAGTGCTGCACCGAAGGGTTGCCGAAGCTTGGGAACGGCTCTATCCGGACCAGGCGGAGGCACAGTTAGGCCTGCTGGCCTATCACTGGGAGCAGGCAGGAGACTCGATGCGAGCTGTGGATTATCTCCAGCGAGCCGGACGCCGGGCCGCCTCGCAGTATGCAAACGACGAGGCCATCGAGTATCTCTCTCGGGGGCTCCGTCTGGTGCCTGAACGTAATCTACCCGTGCGCTACGATCTGCTTCTGGAACGTGAGCGAGTCTATGACCTGAAAGGCGATCGGAAGGCAGTGGCTGAGGATCTTGATCGTCTCCAGGTCATGGCGGAGGAGCTAGGCTCTCTCCGCAAGCTTGCGGAAGTTGCGCTGCAAAGGGCGCGCCGGTCGATCCGGTCAGGAAGGACCCGAGAGGCGATAGATGATATGGGTCTTGTGGCGCAGGCTGCTGACGGCGCCTATGACCTCTCGAAGGTCAAGCGAGATCGAAGCACCTCCTCTGTGGGGCGCGCTGACTTGGACGACTACTGGCGTGTCGTCGACCTCGCAGACGCCGCGGGTGCCCTAGATATCGAGGGGCTCGCCCTGCGTGAGTACGGCCTACGGCTGCTGTTCGCGGGGCGAGGCGAGGAAGGTCTGGCCGTGCTGGAGCGTGGGCTGGCCGTCTACCGTGAGGCCGGCGACATAGCGGGGGAGGCCAATATCCTGAATGCCTTAGCTGTACATAGCTTCCACGCGGGCGACTATGACCGTGCCGCGTGTTTGGCCGAACAGGGTGTCCGCCTCGAGAGGGAGGTCGGCAACCGCTTCGATGAGGGACATGGGCTCCATATCCTGGGCTGGATCTACTGCGCTTCGGCTCGCTATGCGGAGGCCGACGCCGCCTTGACGTCAGCAGCTGAACTGTCGAAGGAGGTGCGGGCACCCGTTGGACTCGCGGGCGCAATCGCAGCCCATGGGGAGCTGTATGCGGATCTGGGGATGTATACGGTGGCTCGGTCGGCCTATCTGGAGGCGACGAAGGTGGTCCAGCCTTCAGCCGCTCAGGATGTCCATCAAGCGCTGCAAACCTTGGAGGGGTTGGCGGTTCTCGACATCCTACCACTGCTGCAGGCCTGGGCAGGGCTGGCCTTTATCGATTGCATGGAGGGGCAACCCGAGGAAGCCCGCATCTACGGTGAGAAAGTCATCGCGGCCCTCTCCAACGCAGCAGAGTATCAGGTATGGCATTCTCTCCTGCGTGTTAGGAGTTGGCTCGCGATAGGCTATGCCTGGCTGAGCGATGGTAAACTGGATCAGGCCCAGGCCACGTATCAGAGGATATCTGAGTTTGTCCGTGACCCCGGAGTGCACATCGTGCAGAGGCCGAATCTGCGGCTTGACGTTCGTGCCGGCCTGGCAGCCGTGGCTATGGCGAGGAACGACCTGACTCAAGCTCTGTCTGAAGTAGAGACAATGGTGGGACAGCTCCTTGCCGGTGACGTCGGCGGCACGTTGGAGCCGATGCAGATCTGCCTGACGAGCTACCGGGTGCTGCTCGCCCTTCATGATCCGCGAGCCGCTGAGATCCTCAAAGCAGGATATCGCGTTCTGGAGAGGCGGCTGGCAACGATCACGGATGACAAGATGCGCCGCTCCTACCTCGAAAACGTCGGGGCTAACCGTGAGATCGCGGCCCTTTGGAGAGCCTACGCCGTGACATCTGAGGACTGAGAAAAGGGGGCGCGTTCGATCCTGATTGTCCCTTCGCCGTTGTCCATCGTCCCGTTGAGTTGCATCCACGCTTCTGCTCTCTGTACCGATGTGCAAGCCGATGGACGGGCTGGCGACAGAGGCGGGTTGCCTCCAGGCATACCATGTCTGCGTCTGTGCCGCTCATCCAGTTTCCGCGCTCATCAGCCTGTGGCGTTCCTGTGGCGTTCCTGTAGCGTTCGTGTAACGGTCCCCATGTAGGATATGGGCAGAGTTGAGACAGACCATACAGAACAGAAGGGAACGGAGCGAAATGAACGGCAAGCAGCAGCTAATGAAATGGATGTCTGTATCGGTGTTGGTGGTGACAGCTCTGCTGTCGACCGTAACCAACGTGGGGGCGGTCCACTTTGTGGACCCGACCTCGGCGGGAATGGCCACGTGGGAGCGCTTCTCGCAGTACTTGCGGGCAATCGAGGCTACACAGTCGGGTGCGACCACGGCAGCCCCGGAGTACTCCTGGACGCGCTTCGCGGAGTACCAGGCCGCAATGGCGAATGACCTGTTGACCCTTGGGGAGATCTCCAGCGGCGCGACGCGGGGACTGACGTCTGCCGCCCCGGTCGCAGCCACGGCAGCCCCGGAGTACTCCTGGACGCGCTTCGCGGAGTACCAAGCCGCAATGGCGAATGACCTGTTGACCCTTGGGGAGATCTCCAGCGGCGCGACGCGGGGACTGGCGTCTGCCGCCCCGGTCGCAGCCACGGCAGCCCCGGAGTACTCCTGGACGCGCTTCGCGGAGTACCAGGCCGCAATGGCGAATGACCTGTTGACCCTTGGGGAGATCTCCGGCGGCGCGACGCGGGGACTCGCGTCACCACGCCCGTATGTGACCAGGGCAGCCACGGAGTACTCCTGGACGCGCTTCGCGGAGTACCAGGCCGCAATGGCGAATGACCTGTTGACCCTTGGGGAGATCTCCAACGGCGAGAGCCGAATCGAGTGGTAGCGTTTTTCGCAGTACCTGTGGGCCTCTGGCGTCACGCAGTAGGCCGGTGAAGCAGACAGCGCGGTCGCATAGCGACCGCGCTGTCCGCTGCGTGAACTTCGGGAAGGATGCCTGCCAAAGGGGCTGTCGAAACGACACGGCAAGCATTGGCTGGTGGGACACTGGCGGTTGCGGAAGAGACTGCAGCTCGTACAATCGGCTTAGGCAGTGGGCTGCTGCGGGTTGGGTGTCGGGAGGTGCGAAGTGATGATGGGTTCGGTGAGCCGTTAGCTGTGACCACGCCACGTCTCGCCGTCTCACTGTTGGGACCGTTCCAGGTTGAGTTGGACGGTCAGACTCGTGACGGACTTCGGATCGGACACGGCGCGCGCACTCCTGGCATACCTGACTCTTGCACCTGACGCGCCGCACCGGCGCGATGCATTGGCCGGGCTGCTGTGGCCCGACGTGCCCAATGCGGACGCCCTGCGCAACCTACGGGTTACCCTCAGCCGGCTGCGCGATGCCATCGGCGACCGAGACGCAGACCCACCCTTCCTCGACGTGACCCGCAAGACCATCCGCTGGGCGGGGACGCCGGACAGCACCGTGGACGCCTGGGCCGTCCGCGACGCGATTGCGGCCACGCAGGCGCACAACCACGAACATCTCGATGCTTGTGAGGCGTGTGCCTGACGGCTTCAGACCGCGGTAGGGCTCTATCGTGGCGATCTACTTGCCGGCTTTGCCATCGACAGCGCGCCGTTCGAGCAGTGGTTGGTTTCCGAGCGCGAGAGTATCCACGTATCTGTCCTGGGGGCGCACGAAGCCCTGGGAAGGTGGCATCAGCGAAGGGAAGACTGGGATGGCGTCATCGCGTGCGCCCGGCGGCAGATTGAGTTGGAGCCGTGGCGGGAAGCGGCATATCGCCAATGGATGACAGCACTGGCGATGCGCGGCCAACGTGCCACGGCCCTGGCGCAATATGAGGCATGCCGGCGTGTCCTGTTGGAGGAGCTGGGCGTGGCGCCTGAGGTCGCCACGGAGCAGCTGAAGAACGATATCCGCGATGGCGCCATCGGTCCGGCCGGGGATGTCGCGGCTTCCACGCCGGCGCCAGGTGCTGAAGCAGACCTGCCTGCCAACCGACATTGGTCCGGCAAGGCGGCTGCGGCCGGGGAAGTGCCTGCTGTGATGCCGCTCGCCGAGCTGGTTTCGTCTGACGGCGAATGGCGTCGCGTGACGGTCCTGGCTTCGGAGATTATGCGAAGCGAGACGCTTAGGGAGTCGGTGGGCTTCGAGGACTGGGTCTGGTGCCTGTCTGAGCTACTGCGGGTTGTGGGGGCGGCACTAAGGTCGCTGGGCGGTCACCTGGATCGGTACGATGAGGACAGCCTGGTCGGCATGTTCGGAGCGGTTCAAGCGCACGAGGACGATGTGGAACGAGCCGTCGTCGCGGCCCTGACGATGCAGGAAGTCTTCGAAACACAGCTATCTGAGCTGGCACGCCAACAGCCCCAATGGCGCGACGGTCTGCTGGACCTTGACCTGCGCACCGCGGTCGATGTAGGCGAGGCCATCGTGACCCGGATTGACGATGCCGGCGGTGGTGGCCGGATCTCGGTCGCGGGGGACGTCACACGATGTGTAGCCCGTCTGTTGGATCGTGTCTCACCCGGTGCGGTAGGGGTCAGCGAGGATGTCCAGCGGCTCGTTGCGCCGCTGTTCCATTGGGCCCGGGTGCCCGACGGGGATGGCCCTGGCCATTTCGGACCCGTCCGGAGCAAGGTGCAAGTCGGCAAGGGGCGTGGCATCGCAGGTATGAGATCGGCTCTGGTGGGCCGCGCTGCGGAGGCGCAGGCGTTCCGATCGCGGGTCGAGCGACTCGGCAGCGGCCAGGGCGGCATCGTCACCCTTGTCGGCGAAGCCGGCATCGGGAAGTCGCGGTTGGTGGCTGAATGCAGGGCGTCCACAAGTGGTATGGCGCGCTGGGTCGAGGGGCGATGTCTATCCTACAGCGACAGCTCAGTCTACAGCCTGTGGGCGAGCACACTGCGTGCCCTGATCGGCGTGCCGGACAACGCTGCGGCCGACGTTATGGAGCGCGCACTGCGGCGAACGTTGCGGTCGCTGGTGCCCGATGATCCCGACGCGAGCCGTCCCTACCTGGCCCATCTTCTGGGGCTCCCACAGGAAGCCTCTGTTGAGGCGATGCTGGCTGGAATGGATGCCCAGGCGCGCCAGAACGCGATCGCCTATGCGGTGCGACGTGTGCTTCGGGCGGCCGCAAAGGTGCAGCCGCTGGTGGTCGTCTGCGAGGACCTGCTCTGGGCCGATGCCTCGTCGCTGGCGCTCCTAGACCGACTGCTGTCGCTCACCGAGGAGGCGCCCGTTCTGTTTGTGTGCGTGATGCGTCCGCTCCCAGGCCACGGCAGCTGGGGGATTCGAGACACGGCTCGGGAAACCTATTCCGTCCGTCATGCGGGGATCGAGCTAGATCCGCTGACCTTGCGCGAGGGTGAGGTGTTGCTCGAGAACCTGCTCCTCTCGATACCCGGCCCCGAGGGGCGCGAGACGGTGGACGCGCTGCCCACCGAACTCAAGGCCGCGATCCTGAGCCGGGGAACCGCTTTGACGAGGGGTATGCGCTGGTGGAGTTTTCGATGGCACACCGTGGTCTGGGGGAGTATGGTGCAGCCCGCGAGAGGGGTATGGAGGCCGCCGCGATCCTAGGAGAGATAGGGGATACCGACACCTGGGTCCGGGCGACTCTCGGGCGGGCTTATCTGCACCTAGGGTGCTGGGATAAGGCACTTGAGCAGTTCACGTCGGCGTCGGGGGAGCCCGTAGGGTCAGACCCCTACGACAAAGCGTGGGCCTACACGGCCCTGAGCAGAGTTTCGCTTCTCAGGGGCGATTTCGAGCAGGCGGCGGCGTACGAGAGGCTCGCTGTGGCCTTGCTGCCACATGCCCCTGCTCGTCGGGACTTCCTCCCTGCGCTTGGCGCGGCCTTGATCGGGTTGGGTCAGCTAGACGAAGCCCGTGAGGTCTACGAAGAAGCCATCACGCTCTGGGAGGAGGTGGGTCTCCCACACATGGCCACAGAGCCCATGGCCGGATCAGCAGAGGTCGCGCTGCTGAAGCGCGACCTGGCGCGCGCGCCGGTCCTCACCAAGCGCATCCTAGCGTGCATCGAGAGACCCGGCGCCCTGGGCGCCGCGATGGAACCACTGCGCGTGTACCTGATCAGCGCGCGTGTGCTGGCAGCCGTTGGAGACCCGAGGGCCGACCATGTTCTGCGAGAGGGGCGCCGGGTGTTGATGGCGCGGGCAGAGAAGATCGAGGACGAGACGTTGCGCAGCGCTTTCCTCGACATACCGGTCCACCGCCGCGTGCTGTACAGCGCGTGGGCGCAGGACATTCCACAGCGAGAGGGACACCGGGACACACCCGAAGAAAGCGTAGCTCTCACAGAAGGCGAAACTGTAGAGCTACCAGAGGAAGGTGTTGAGCCTTCTGTCACCGGTCCCTAGACGTCCACCATCGTCGTCATATCGTACCGCTCGCCGGTCCGTGACGACTCCAACGCCCCTGCCATCATCTCTGTGATGTGCAGGCCCCAATCCACGTTCACGATCGGCTCGCGGTCCTCGAGGATGCAGTCGATCAGGTGTTGTGAGGACTGGTGATAGTAGTTGAAAGCACCCGGCGTTGGCTGGGGCCACTTGGCCTTGCTGCGGTCGCCGCGTACCGGGATGTGGAACCACCCATCGGCGTCGACGTGCGGCAGCAGGTCTTTGTGTTCGGAGATGATGGACGCTGTGTAGCCCGCGCCGAAGAGGAGGTTGCCGTCGGTACCGAAGACCTGGAGCGCGCCGCCCCCGGTGCCGGGCAGGACGGGATGGTAGATCCGCCCTACGTGGCACGTGCCCACGCTGCCGTTGACCATCTCGTAGAGGGAGTAGGCCTGGTCGACGGCCTCCATCCGGACGTGCTGGGTGCGTGGGAGGTCGACCACGACGTCCCAGTAGTTGGCATGATCGGGGTCCGTGACCCCCGCGAGGAACTCGTCGTACTTCTCCTCGGGGACGATCGTCGCATCCTTGACCGCGATGTGGGCCTTGGCGTAGACGCTCTTGCAGGCGCCCAGCGCCGAGACGATCTGGGTCGGGGCGTAAGGCAGGTCGAAGAGAAAGCCGCCGCTGTCCTTGGCGTAGAACGCGTCCTGGCCGTAGGGGTTGCTGCCCAGTGAGGGGCCGTAGGTCGTAGGACCGGTCGCGCCGAGCGAGAACCACAGGATGTCGCCCAGCACGCCCTTCTTGACGAGGTCGCGCACGAGCGCGGTGTCCGGATCGAGGAGTGTGCTGGAGCTTGGCTCGATGATGGCCTTCACGCCTGCCTTGCGAATGGCGGCGGCGATCATCTGCGCGTCGTCCATATTGGTCGCCATCGGCTTCTGGATCAGCACGTGCTTTCCCAGCCTCGACGGCCTTCATCGTGAACGGCACGTGGGTGCCGGGCGCGGTGAGGATAAAGACGGCGTCGATGTCGGCCTGGTCGACCATCTCGTAGTAGTCGAGATACTGCTCTTTCGCGCCGAAGAGACGCGCGCTCGCCGCGGTGCGGATCTCGTAGCGGTCGCAGACGGCGACCAGGTCCACCGTCTCCATCCGCATCAGGTAGGGGAGATAGTAGGCCGTAGCGACCACGCCGCAGCCGACGACGCCGACCTTGACCTTCGGTTGTGCCATACGACGCTCCTAACTGGTGGGTGTGGCAGTATCTTCCGGGAAGCTGGATGAAGCTCTATCAACGCAAATGCGAGCCTATGAGCTTCCCGGAAGATCAGATGTGGTAGCCCCGAACCAACCGGGTGTCGCGCGAATGGCGGGTTAGTGGTGGTGCTCTTCGGCCTCCGCGGCATCCGCCTCAGCCTTTGTCTTGTGCACCGTCCCGTCGGGATGATTGGGCGGTGTGTAAACCGTGTAGAGCTTGAGCTTTTCGGTTGTGGATGTGTTGATGACGTTGTGCCAGGTGCCTGCCGGCACGATCACGGCGTCACCGTCGCCCACGACGTGCTCTTCCTCGTTGTTGAAGACGAACTTGGCCTCGCCTTCCTCGATGCGGAAGAACTGATCGACGTTAGAATGAACCTCGTTGCCGATTTCCTCACCGCCCTGCAGGCACATCAGCACGAGCTGCATGTGCTTGCCCGTAAACAACACCTGCCGGAAGTAGTCATTCTCTACCGTCAGCTCCTCAATCGGTCCAACGTACCCGGTCATGGTTTCTGCCTCCTCTTCGCTTGGTAGCTTCACATATAGCGTATGCCGTTCAGCCGGATCTGTCAATCGGATGCCCCACGTCTAGTCCGGTCCTGCAGAACCCCGAAGGATGCCCAGGAGGCCGCGCCTCTTCTCAGGTAGTGTCTCCTTATTCGCTTGATAGCCAGCCATGATGGTCTGCAACGCTGACAGCTCCTCTTCCGGATCGCGGAACTGCATGGCGTAGAGGCGGGCGTACATCCCGTTGCGTTCCATCAGTTCCTCGTGCGTGCCCAGTTCGATGATCTGTCCGGCGTCCAGCACGGCGATGCGATGGGCGACCTTGATCGTGCTCAGGCGGTGGGCAATGATCACCGTAGTCCTGCCCACCATCAGGCGGTTCAAAGCCTCCTGTACCAGGCCCTCCGATTCGCTGTCCAGCGAGCTGGTGGCTTCGTCCAGAAGCAGTATCCGCGGGTTTTTCAGGATGGCTCGCGCGATCGCGATGCGCTGGCGCTGTCCGCCGCTCAGCTTTGTCCCACGTTCGCCGACGATGGTCTCGTACCCGTCAGGGAATCCCGAGATGAAATCGTGGGCGTTGGCAGCTCGGGCCGCTGCAATCACCTCGTCCTGGCCGGCGTCCAGCCGCCCGTAGAGGATGTTCTCGCGAATCGTGCCGCCAAACAGCAACGTCTCCTGGGGGACAATCGCCATTTGCGCCCGCAAGCTCTCCTGGGTGATGGAGCGCAGGTCATGCCCGTCCAGTTGGATGCTGCCCACGGTCGGGTCGTAGAAGCGCGGGATCAAGTTGAAGATGGTGCTCTTGCCGGCGCCGCTCGGTCCCACCAAGGCCAGAATCTCCCCGGGCTGGATCTCGAGCGAGACGTTTCGGATGACGGGCACGTCGTGCTCGTAGCTGAACGTAACGTCCTGGAAGGAAATCCGCCCCTGGCTGGTGAGGAGAACGGCGGCATCCGCTGCGTCGCGTACGGAGGGTTCGGTGTCCAGGATCTCAAAGACACGCTGGACGCCGCCGATGGCTGCGTTGAGTTGTCCATACAGATCCGCCCAAGTCCACCCAGGCTCGCCGGCGACGGAGATGCCGTACATCAGAGAAGCCGGTGATCATGGCCAGTGTCAGGCGCCCGGCGATGACCTCGCGTCCTCCGTACCACATGATGGCTGCAATTGAGCTAAAGCCGAGGAACATCATCACGGAGGCGAAGAGGGAGTTATATACTGACATCCGCAGGGAGGCGCGGAATGTCCTTTCCATCGCGTCGTCATAGCGCTGCGTCTCGTAGGCTTCCCGCCCAAAGCTCTTGACGATGCGAATGCCCTGTAAGCCCTCCTCGGCGATCACCGTCGAGGCTGCTAACTGATCTTGGACGCGTGTGCTGCTCTTGCGGATGCGGCTGCCAAATGCAAAGGCGACCCCCAGCAACACCGGCACCAGGGCCAGGATGAACAGGGTAAAGCGAGCATTCATTGTCAGCAGGATGGTGACCGCCCCGATTAGGGTCAGCAGCTGGCTGAGCATCATCGTCAGGTTGTTGGTCAACATCGTGCGCATTTGGGTGACGTCGCTCGAGAGGCGCGAAACCAGGTCTCCCACACGCCGCACGGTGTAGAAATCGAGCGAGAGCTTCTGCAAGCGGGTGTAGAGCGAAGTACGCAGGTCGTAGACGATGTGCCCCCCAACGTATGACAATAGGTAGGACTGCACGAAGCTGAAGGCGGCCTGAAGCAGGAAGACAGCGATCAGCAAGCCGGCCAGCATGTTCAGCGAGCTGAGGCTCTGCGACTTCGTCACCGAATCGAGCAGTCGCACGATGATGGCCGGGAAGGCCAGGCCGAACCCGGTCGAGAGCACCAACGACAGCACCGCCAGGGCCATCCGTCCACGGTAGGGCTTCAGATAGCCGAACAGGCGACGCCAGTTGACCTCCTTGAGCGTGATCTTGTTCTCTCTTTCCTCGGACAAAGCTGATCGCTCCATCCGACGGCGAGTTGCGTGATCCTCCATAACCTTTTGTTCTCCTTCTCTCGGATGTGCGGATCATCGTCCACAACCAAGATCTTACTCACCAATCTGCCTTTCCAAGGTCCGGCGATACCCCATCAAGCTAAGTCTACAGCGCATTTGTAAACTGAACGCAAACATCGGGTGAGTTTTTGGGCAAGATAGGTGGCTGAGGGGTCGTTTAGCGCTTGACGTTTAACGCGGAGTGTTATATCATACCCTCATGATACGGAGCTTTCGGTCTTCTGAGACAGAGAGGATCTTCCGGCGGGAACGATCTCGGAGGTTGCCGGCGGCGATTCAGCCGGTCGCTCTGCGCAAGCTGCGGATGCTGCAAAACGCTGTAACTCTGGAGGATCTTCGTGTCCCGCCTGCGAATCGGCTGGAAAAACTTCGGGGAGACCGTGAGGGACAGTACAGCATACGGATAAACGATAAATGGCGCATCTGCTTTGAGTGGCTGGAGGGAGATGCCTACAATGTGGAGATTGCGGATTACCATTGAGGGACAGAAGAGATGAATGAGACGAGGCTGGCCCCTGTGCATCCGGGGGAGGTACTGCTGGAGGAGTTTCTCAAGCCTATTGGCTTGAGTCAGAATCAGGTCGCATTGGCGATGGGTGTCCCTGCGCGACGCATCAATGAGATTGTATTGGGGAAGCGCCGGGTGACGGCCGACACGGCGCTTCGTTTGGGGCGTTACTTCGGGATGTCACCGCAGTTTTGGCTCGGTCTGCAGATGGACTACGACCTGGACGTGGCGGAGGATGAACTCGCGGAGCGATTGGACCGCGAGGTGCGCCCCTTGTCGTCTGTCGGGGAGAATCACCCTTAAGCGCAGTTGGATGTTCCGGGAAGGTAGGCAAAGCTCTGTAGTCGTAGCAAGCTCGGCCTCCCTTCTCGAACGATGACTTATCCCCAGATCAGGCGCATCTCCTCGCTGGTTGCCAGCAGTTCGTTGAGTGTGCCCCGGGCCTCGATCCGTCCGTCCTTGAGCAGCAGGATGTGGTCGGCACGACGCAGGGCCGGGCGGCGGTGCGAGACGACCAGGCAGGTGGCGCCACGGTCCGCGCCGGTGCGCGTGAAGACGCCCTCCCAGAGCGCCTGTTCAGTCTCGACGTCCAGCGCGCTGGAGAGATCATCAAAGACCAGAAGCTCCGGCTCCCGTACGAACATGCGCGGCTGCTGCCGTCCGCTGGCGCTGTCCGCCGGAGAGCCGGACGCCTCTGGGTCCGATGAGGGTGTCCATGCCCATTGGGCATGTGCGCCACGTCGGGATCCAGCGCTGCCAGACGGATGGCTTTCATCAGATCGACGCGATCCTCCGGCAGCCCCATCAGGATGTTGTCGCGCAAGGTCTCACTGAAGAGATGGGGGATCTGGGCCGTGTAGGCGCTGCGGGGCGGTATGAAGAACGCCGCCGGGTCCAAAACGGGCGTACCATTCCACAGGATCGTACCTGCCTCAGCCGGTAGGAGTCCCAGGAGCGCGCGCAACAACGTGGTCTTGCCGGATCCGATCCGTCCGGTGATGACCACAAAGTCACCTCTGCCTAGCGAGAAGTTGATACCTTTGATACCTGCCGTCGCGCCGTTCCCATTCGCAGCGTAGTGATAGGTCAGCCCCCGGACTGCCAGGGATTCGAGGTGATCTCCCGACGCCCTATCGGGTACCGACAGGGTCGGGAGCTCCCCCCGCAAGTAGATGGGGTGGGACGCCACCAGCAGCTCGCTCGCGTCCGTATCTCCGATGCCCGTGGCCTGCTCCGGCGCGCCTGACGGTACCATCTCCGATCAGCGCCTTCAGCCGGGTGAACGCGACGCCGGCTTGCTTGAACCGCGTCGTGAAGCCCCCGGCTTCGACGATGAGCATCGTGAAGCTGTCCAGGCAGGTGGCGAAGAAGGCAAAATCCCCGACAGTGAACGTGTCGTTCCGGATCGATCCGGCAACCAGCATCAGGATGAAACCTGTGCTCAGCGCGCCCGCTTCCTCGCACATCGAATAAAGCACTTGGTTCAGCGATCGATCTTGCACCATCGCATCTTGTCGTTGTCGTCCCAGCTTGTCGACGTGGGCTGCAACATGGGCAACGGCGCCGGCGACCTTGACCGCTTGCACGGCCCCCAGGACCTCGGTCAGCGCTCCGCTGAAGCGCGACGTCGCCGCTCGGCTGACCTGGCGGTAGCGTTCAGCGTGGGTCGCCATCGTGCGCGAGATCAGGATCACGATGGCAAGGGGGATCAAGGAGAGCAGCGCAATCTGGGCATCGATACTGATCATCAGCCCCAGGGTGATGAGGGTATACGTCGCGATCGCGATCTGGTCCGCCAGCCAGCCGATGGTGTTCTCGACCTCGGTGACGTCGTCGCGAATCGTGTTAAGCGCCTCGCCCGGTGAGGTGGGGACAGCCTTTGCGCCGGGCCGTTTGAGGATGTGCGCCAACAGATTCCGACGTAACAGCGAACCTACGGCGAATTTCTGTCGCGCGCTGACCACGGCGCCGCTGCCGATAGCGACGATGTGAAAGGCGCGTGTGACGATGACGAAGACGATGACGCCCGTGATGCCAAACCGGAAGGGCTGGTCCCCCGTCAATGTATCGAAGAAGAACTTGGTTGCGAGGCGGGGCGTCAGTTCCATGATGTGCATTACCAGCCAAATGCCCAGGAAGCCGGCGGACCAACCGGGCCTGTAGGCGACCAGGCGCCAGATCATCCTGCCGGTGCTCAGTGCCGTATCGGCCAAACCGTTGGCGGCGTTGCGTATTGGTTTCTGTGTGATTGCAGTCATCAATCGGTCTCCCTTACGCGAGTACGTCCTGCATCCCCGTCTGCAGGAGGTGGTAGAAGTGTGAAGCCGGGTCAGAAGCCAGCTGCGCCCGGTCGCCCATTTCGCGGATGTGCCCGTCCTCCAGGATCAGAATCTCGTCAGCCCGCTGCACGGTATTGAGGCGATGGGCGATGACGATGCCCGTGCGGTCCGTAAGCAGCAAGTCCACAGCCCGCTCGATGAGTTGTTCGGTGGCTGGGTCCAGTCGGGATGACGCCTCGTCCAGGATGACGAGGCCGGGATCGGCAAGGAAGACCCGGGCGAAGGCCAGCAATTGTGCCTGGCCCGCCGAGAGCCCACCGCCACCGGCGCTGAGTTCCGAGTCCAGTCCATCGGAGAGTCCCGCTAACCAGTCTCCGAGACCGAGCTGCTGCAGGACCTGTACGATGGCGCTGTCGGGAATCGTGGGGTTGAAGAGGGTCAAGTTGTCACGGACGGTTGCCTGGAAGAGCTGCACTTCCTGGGTCACCAGTGCTACACGGCTGCGAACGTCCTGTATCGAGGTGTCCGGCAGCGGGGTGTCGCTCAGACGAATCTGGCCTTCAGTAGGGTCGTAGAGGCGCAGGATGAGTCGTGCCAGCGTCGTCTTGCCGCTGCCCGTGCGACCCAGTAGGCCCATAACGCGACCAGGCGCGACGCTGAAACTGAGGTTGTGCAGCACGCGATCGTTGGACGGAGAAATTGCCTGTCGCGAAGCTAGCGGCTCGCCCTCGCTCTGGTCCTGGGCATCCGCCTGAGCCGCATTCGATGTCTCCCAACTGTCGTCATAGGCAAACGAGACGTTGTTGAGGTCAATCGAGAGCGCTCCGGCGGGTAGGGGGCCTCCGGCGCCGTCGGTCAGCCGTGAGTGCAGATCGAAGAGCGCCTGGATACGGTTGATCCCCGCCTCCGCATGCTGCAGGTCGGTTATTTGCCAGCGCAGGTCCGCGATTTGGCCGAAGAGCAGGCCCATGTAGCTGCCGATCATGTAGGCCCCGCCGATGGTGAGCTCGCCGCGGAAAAAGTAGTAGCCGGGCAGTGCATAAGATAGGACCTCGCCGGCCGCGACAAGGGCGGCGTTCGTCATCCATCCTGAGTAGGCGGCGAGACTGGCATTTCGGTTAATGGGAAGCCAGCGCCGCAGATATTCATACAGGCGGTGAAGGACGTAATCCTGAGCGCCGTTGGCACGGATGTCTTCCGTGCCTGAGAACTGCTCGCCCAGGAACCCGTAGAACTGTGCCCTGATCTCGTGGAGTTTGGTCCAGAAAGGTGTGGCGATGTTGCGCAGCCGCATCAGGATGAGCAGCCCGGCGACAGCGTAGGCCGTGAAGATCACGCCGTACTGCCACCCCTGTCGAAAGAAGAGAATCAGGATGCCACAGGCAAGGACACCGTTGCCGATGATGCTGATCACAAAGTGGGAGAAGAAGTTCGAGAGCGCGTCGACATCCGTATCGATGCGTTCGGTCAGCTCACCAGGTCGGTGGGCTTTGTGGAATGTCATGTCGAGGTCGAGGCAATGACGCAGCAGGTCCAGGCGCAGAGCGTTCGTGGCTGTCCAGGCAACCGTCTCGCCGACGTAGACACTGACGATGGTGAGAACCTGTGTAGCAGCGGCAATGGCCAGGAACAGCCCGGCTTGCCACAGCAGAGCGCTGGTGGGGGCTCCTGCCAGAGCGCGATCCAGGAAACTCCCCACGATCTGCGGATTGACCAGCCGTGAGGCGATCTTGAGGACCAGGAGCACAGCCAGCACGGTCATGCGCCGCCCCTGCGGGCGCAAGTACGTGTGCAGCAAGGTCCAGTAGCGCTTGATCGGTATTTTCATCGATGGTCCTTTGTGTGTCCGGGCAAAAAAGAAAAGGCCGCGGACGTCACAGACGTCCACGGCCTCAAGGTTGGTACGGGTAGGGGCGAGCCCCTAGAGACGCACTGCGACAACGTGCTCCCACAACACCATCAGCGCCACCGGTAGGCACGCACCGTACTGGCGTTACCCAATCGTAGGAGAAACCGGGCGCGGGGGCAACCCGCGCGAGATCCTACAGGTTGGGTATTAGTGCAGGGAGTTGTTGTCGCTCACCATCGTATCGGATACCTCCAGAACTACGCACAGTATAAAGGTGACTCCGGAAAATGTCAAACCCAGCATCGATAGCCCGAGGTCCCGCAACGGTATCAGGACAGGATGTGCTCGAGGAACACATTCAGTTCCGGGGTCTGGGGATTCGTGAAAAGGGCGTCAGCCGGCCCGTGCTCCACCAACCTGCCCCCGTCGATGTACAGCACGTAGTCGGCAGCGATCCGGGCGAATGCCATCTCGTGAGTCACCAAGATCAGGTCGCGACGTTGCTCCTTGAGCGCCGGAATCATGTCCAATACTTCGTGTGTGAACTGTGGGTCGAGGGCGCTGGTCGGTTCATCGAGCAGCAGGATCGCCGGCTGAATGGCGAGGGTCCGAGCGATGGCGATGCGCTGCTGTTGTCCGCCCGAGAGCTGCGCCGGCGTCTTGTGCGCATGGTCTGCCAGTCCGAACTGCGTCATCAGCTCCAATCCTAGCTTTTCCGCTGCATCGAATCCCATGCCGTGGACTTTTACCAGTGGCACGGTGATGTTCTGCAGCGAGGTCCAGTGCGGGAAGAGGTTGTAGGGCTGGAAGACAACCCCCGTTTGTTTGCGGTAGCCGCGCAGCCACTTCTCCTCGAAGATGTGCGGTGTGCTGTTGACGATGACCTTCCCTCTGTTGGGCCTTTCCAGTCCCGCCGGAACGCGTAACAGGGTGGATTTTCCACTGCCGGAAGGGCCGATGACCACGAGCGAATGGATATCGTTGAGGGATATCGATAGGCCATTCAGCGCGTCTTGGCCATCATAGGTCATGACCAGGTCCTCGATATCAAGACGCATAGAAGAACTTCTTCTCCGGTTGCTTTGAGAGCAGCGAGATGGGGATCGTGATGGCGAGGTACCCGAAGGCCAGGAAGGTCAGGTTCCCGAAGGTCCTGAAGGTCAGGGCATCCACTTCCATCACGTTCCAGGTTTGCCATCGTGAGAACGACAGCGCGCGTGCCGTGACCCACTGAGATTGAGGGATGCTCTGAATGCCCCCGCGGCCCATCTGCCTCAAAGGGCCAATGGTCCATATATTGACCAATAAATATGTTCAATATATTGACAGACATGCTCCATTGTGCTATACTTGGGTCAATTCACGACAAGAGAAGGCGAGGACTAGCAATGAACGATAAGACTGCCGATAAGACATTTGCTGGGTTGCGAAGGTTCAACGTTGTAATGGGCTTCCTGCACCTGGTGCAGGGGATTCTGATGATCGTGCTCAGTAATGACACGACTTACCCGATCTTCACCAACTTCCTGCGGTTTGATAGGGAGTCGTTCTCACTGGTACCTGATCCGAAGCTCATTTACGAGCTGCGCTTCGGGCCGGCGGTCGCCGTATTCCTGCTGATCTCGGCGGTGGCGCACTTCTACCTATCCACAGTGGGATATCGACGGTATGTCGCCAACCTGAAGCGGGGTATGAATCCCATTCGATTCTACGAGTATGCACTCAGTTCATCCTTGATGATCGTGTTGATTGGCATGCTCACAGGCATCTGGGATCTTGGCGGCATGATCCTGATGTTCGGCCTCAACGCGATGATGAACCTCTTCGGGATCATGATGGAGCTCCACAATCAGACGACCAAGCGCACGGATTGGACGGCGTTCGTCTACGGGAGCATCGCTGGGATCATCCCCTGGGTCGTCATCGTAATGTACTTCCTGAGCGCACTCTCCTCCGGGGATGCGAAGCCACCAGCCTTCGTGTATACGATTATCCCCACGATCTTCGTCTTCTTCAACGCCTTCGCGGTCAATATGGTCCTCCAATACAAGAAGGTGGGACGCTGGGGGGACTATCTCTTCGGCGAACGTGTGTACATCATCTTGAGCCTGGTCGCGAAGACGGTGTTGGCCTGGCTGATCTTCGCCGGCACGCTGGCGCCGGTGTGAGTCTTCCCTGTGTAAGTTGCAGACAGCCCCGGCACGTGTCCACGTGCCGGGGCTGTCTGTTACGACCCCTGTCTATGATTAGCGCCGCAAGAAACGGATAGCTTTCGTCTGCCCCATCGGTATACTCAGAACTGTAACGCTAATACAGAGAGTGGCGTTTTGGAGAGGGACGATGGCAAAAGTTGAGAATCAAGTGAGAGTGTCGCGCCGTTGGGAGACAATTGTCCGGCGTGATGAGGGCGCCCGCGGCGACTTCGTTTACGGCGTCGTCACGACCGGGATCTACTGCCGGCCGGGGTGTGCCTCGCGCCTGCCCAACCGCGAGAACGTGCGCTTCTATGACACGTGGCAGATGGCCGAGGCGGCGGGCCTCCGCCCATGCAAACGCTGCACACCCCGCGAGACCGAGGCGCCCGCCGATCCCGGACGGGACGCCGTGCTGGAGGCCTGCCGCCTCATCGAGAGCGCGGACCATGCGCCCTCGCTGCGCGAGCTGGCCGAGCGCGTCGGGTACAGTCCTTACCACTTCCAGCGGCTCTTCAAGCAGATCGTTGGGGTCTCGCCCAAGCAGTACGCGATGGAGAAACGGCTGGACCGGGTGCGAACCGGCCTCCAGGACGAGGCCTCGGTTACCGACGCCATCTACGACGCCGGGTACGAGTCCACGAGCCGCTTTTACGTGACAGATGCCCCAGCGCTGGGGATGAAGCCGTCGGAATACCGGAATGGGGGGGAGGGTATCGTGATTCGATATGCAGTTGCACCATGTTACCTTGGGTTTGTGCTGGTGGCCGCGACAGATCAGGGCATCTGTCGCATCGACCTGGGAGCTTCGCCCGGGGCGCTGGAGGCCCGGCTGCGCGCCGACTTCCCCGAGGCCGAGTTGCGCACGGAAGACCCGGACCTCGAGACGATGGTGAACGAGGTCATCGCGATGCTGGAAGCGCCCGACCGCGGGTTGTCGCTGCCCCTGGACATCCAGGGAACGGCCTTCCAACGGCGCGTCTGGACCGCGCTGCGAGAGATCCCCGCGGGTGCTACGGCTAGCTACGCCGAGATCGCCACGCGGATCGGCAACCCGAAGGCGGCGCGCGCCGTGGCGCAAGCGTGTGCGTCAAACCACGTCGCCGTCGCCATCCCGTGCCACCGCGTGGTGCGCAGCGATGGTGGCCTCGGCGGGTATCGCTGGGGCCTCGACCGCAAGCGGGCCATCCTCGAACGCGAGGCGGCGGGGTCAGACCCTACGCGATGACCACCGCCGCCGAGCAGGGGGGCAGGACGACGCCGTCCTCCGTCGACTTCCACGCCGGGTCGTCCACGAGCCGGTAGCGGGTCAGCGGGGACCCGTCGTCCGCCGAGACCCGAACCGTGATGGTTTTGTCCTCGTCGTAGTTGGCGACCACCACGCCGGGCTTGCCGTTTTCGCGGTTGAGGAAGACCGCGTACGGGTGGTGTGGCTTCCCTTCCACGGTGACGGTCGTTCCGACCTCGTGGCGGAACTCGCCGTCCCAGAAATAGTCGCGCAGCTCCGTGCGCAGGGCATCCATCTGCTCGCCGTAGGCCATCGTCAGCGGATAGTCGTCAAGGTGGCCCTTGAAGTTGTAGGGCTCGTAGCTGATGGCGTAGCGATAGAGCAGACACTGATTGACCATGTTCCGG
This sequence comes from uncultured Chloroflexia bacterium, assembly GCA_963775195.1. Taxonomy (GTDB): domain Bacteria; phylum Chloroflexota; class Anaerolineae; order B4-G1; family SLSP01; genus PWVB01. The sequence goes on along the minus strand of CAVZIC010000002.1, from coordinate 695,495 downwards.
TCGTTGAAGCCGGTCACCGCCGTCACCAGGGGGACGTCGGGCAGCATATACCGGCTCAAGGGGATGTGATGCTTGCTCTCGCTGCGATGATAGGAGGCGTGGTAGGCCTCGAACTCCCAGTCGTAGGCGGCCTCCGCGGCGAAGAGGAAGTCGGGGTTCTGGCGATGCGCCATCTCGGCAAACCTCTGGATCAACAGCCGGTCGTTGGCGTAGACCGGCGCGCCATAGCGGTGGCCGTGGCTCTCGTCGAAGCAGAGTAACGCCGGTCCGTGGTGCAGGCATTCATCGAAGAGAATGCCATCGGCGCCGAGGTCGAGCGTTTTCTGGAACTCCTCCTCGCAGACCTGCAGATAGTCCTCGCTCAGGAAACACATCGGGATCAGGCGCTTCGTGTTGATCCCGAGGAGCTGGGTCATCGTCTGGTACTCGTAGCCGCCGTGCATCTGGTAGTCGCCATAGGGATCCTTGACCGCTTGCTTGATCAGCTCGGTGCGGAAGCGCTCGGTCGCCCGGTCGGCCCAGGTGAACTTGGCAAAGAGGATCACCTTGACGCCCATCGCCTGGACCTTGGCGATGGCCTCGCGGAGCTCCTCGAAGGTGCCCAGGCGCGGGTCGGGGTCATGCGACGGGTTGCCCTGGTCCTGCCCCCCGATTGTCCACCCCGTGAGCTGGATCGCCTTGACGCCGTGGCGGGCGCATTCCTCACCAACCTGGACAAGGTCGCGGAACGGGAGGCGCAGCTCGTCCTCGGGCGAGTTGATATGAATCTGCTGCCAGGCGTGCGGGTCGCGGGCCCACGCGGGCAGCTCAGGCGTGCGTCATCCACGTGTTGCGCCACCGCTTGTAAACGTCCACGCCCTGCTGCCAGCCGCCCTGGTAGGCCTCCAGCGCTACCGGCGTCAGCGCGCGGGTCTCACCCGGCATGATATAGGGGACGTGGACCGCCGCGAAGCGGGTGGCGATGTCCTTCCCCGAAATCGTACGTGTATTCGGCACTTGTCCCCCCGACACGCGGGCGTCGATGGAGCTGCCGTAGCCCGGTCGCAGTTCGGCGTGCCACGCGACGAGCTCGGCACTGGGCTCGGCCACGCCGACGTAGAGTCCCTGATCCTCGTCGCGCAGCAGGATGTAGGGTGACATCGGGGCGCCGACACCCGGACTCCACTGGGCGACCTGGGTGGGGTAGTCAACGCCGAAGTAGCCGCGCATGTTCTGGAAGGTCGGCCACAGCGACCACTCGTTGGCCGTGGCGTACTGGTAGATGAAGGTCTTGAACCACGCCGCGCCCTCGGGGTGCGCCACGTCGCCCAGATAGGGGCAGTAGACGTTTTCGACGATATAGTCGGAGTGGTTCTCGACGGTCATGGCGAAGACCGCCTGCCGCGCCGTGAGGCTGACCTGCAGGGTGAGCTTGATATCCATCGGCCCGCCAAGCTCCGACGTGACACCGTCCCACGCGAAGGTGACACTCCGGCCATCCCCGGCAACCCGGACGGACGTGATTGTCTGCTTCTCGCCCAGGACGACGTTGTCGCGACGACCGGTGAGTAGATCCTCGTCCGATCGTCGCAGCGGCACCAGCAGGCGGAACGACAGGCCCAGGTGCGGGCGGTCGAGCAGCGTCCATCCCGTTTCGACGGCGGTCAGCCCGGTCAGGGCACCGGTTGCGCGGTCGAAGGCCAGCCGCAGTGACTGATTCTCAAGGACGATGGGTGAGTTGATTTGCTCTGGCATAGGTCTCCTCTTCTGTACTTGATGTGCGACCGACCTTGCGAAGGTTTCAGCCCGAGTCCCGGCGCGTTTGCCGGGCCCGGGCCACCTTCGCAAGGTTCGGTGTCATTTGTCTTCAGGTTCGAACCAACGTAGAATCCGTCTCTGTCCGATTTCCAGGCGTATACGGCGATGATAGCTTTACGATGTGGCGCGTCAAATGGTCAGGGGCGGGATCTTCTCTCAAAGGAGAAAGCACGTGATCGTCCACGGGCTGTTTCGAGGGCTTTGTCTTCTCACCCTGGGTTCCGTGATCGTGGGGTGTCGTAGCGTGGCGACGACGCCCACGCCGATTCCGCTGGACGTAACGCCGACTCCGATCGGCGCGTCGTCGATTCCGATCGGCACAACGCCCAGTCCGCTGGGCGCAACGCCGATTCCGATCGGCGCAACGCCGATTCCGATCGGCGCAACGCCGATTCCGATCGGCGCGTCGTCCGGTACGCCGGAGCCCCAGCGTCCGCTCCTGATGGCGCACTACATGCCGTGGTACCAAACGCCCGACGTCAGCGGTGTCTGGGGGTGGCACTGGACGATGAATCACTTCGACCCCGCCCAGGTGGATGCCTCGGGTAAGCCCGAGATCGCCTCCCACTATACGCCGCTGACAGGCCCTTACGACTCAAGCGATCCCGCCATCCTGGAATTCCAGACGCTCCTGATGAAGGTCAGCGGCATCGATGGCGTCATCGTGGACTGGTACGGGATGAAGGATGTCTACGACTATCGCGCCATCAATGAGAGCACGCAGAAGCTTTTCGAGGCGATCAAGAAGGCCGGGCTGCACTTCGCCATCTGCTACGAGGATCAAACCATCGGGCACATGGTCGACGGCGGCTATCTGCCGGCAGAGGATGCGCTTGCCCACGGGCAGGAGGTCATGCGCTACCTCCAGGACACCTGGTTCGGCGACGAGGTCTACCTGAAGGCCGATGGCCGCCCTGTTCTGCTTACCTTCGGGCCCCAATACTTCGCCAAGGCCTCTGATTGGGAGACGTTGTTCTCGGTGTTGGACGTACAGCCGGCCTTGATCACGCTCGACGGCCACACCGAGGCCGCGGCGACGTCGAGTTTCCCCTGGCCCCCGATGTGGGCCGGCACGAACGGTGTGTTGACTCAGGAGCGGCTGAACCAATACCTCTCGACCTTCTATCGGAAGGCCGCGCGCTGGGACTACCTGGTTGCGGGAGCTTTCCCGGGCTTTGAGGACATCTACAAGGAAGCGGGCGTGGGGGATTCCTACGGCTATCTGGACCCGCGGAATGGCGAGACGTTCAGGTCGACGCTCGACACGGCGCTGGCCTGGCACCCGGACGTGATCCAATTGATCACGTGGAACGACTACGGCGAGGGCACGATCATCGAGCCGACGGTGGAGTTCGGCTATCGTTACCTGGAGATGGTGCAGGAGACCCGTCAGGTGACCGACGACCAGGTCTTTCCGTATGACGCCTCGGACCTGTCACTTCCCCTGCAACTGCTCGATGCGCGTCGGCAGTACGCCGGCAACGCCGAGGTCAATGCCAGGTTGGACCAGGCTGTTGGCGTGCTCCTATCCGGCGACGTCGCCGGAGCAGCCGGCATCCTTGCCGAGTACGATGCTGCACCCTAGACGAGAACATTACTGCGCAAAGGACACTCAATGCACACTCATGGTAAAAGCCTGATCGTCGGCATCGCGGGCGGCTCCGCGTCCGGGAAGAGCGCGCTTACCGCCGCACTGTGCCAGGCCCTGACCGATCTTCATCCCGCGATGACCCTTCGCGTCGTCCACACCGACAGCTACTTCAAGCGGGGCTCGCCCGAGATGCCGACCCTTGTCCTTTCTAATGGTCGCAGATCGCCCGACTACAACCGGCCTGATTCGATCGATCTTCACCAGGTGGCCGAGGATCTCGATGTCATCTCACAAGCGGAGGATGCGCCGGGCGTCCTGATCATCGAGGGATTGATGGTCCTTCACTCGGAGGAGATTCGCGAGCGGCTCGACCTGAGCCTGTTCGTCGAACTGGACGCCGACACTCGCGCGCTGCGCCGCCTGATCCGCAACCTGGAGCGGCCCGGCGATCCGATCTCCGATCAGGGCGCCAGATCCATTGCCGCCTACTATCTGGAGTCAGCAAAGGTCGGACACGAACGCTACGTGGAACCCTCGCGCGTTCATGCGGACCTGATCGTGCGGGGCGATGCCGACTTCGCGCGCATCGCCCCGATGGTTGCTGCGGTGATCGACAGGGAGCTTGCTCAAATCGGTTCGGCGGCTACCTAGCGCCGGGGCCAAACCAATTCGCCGTGACGCTTCGGCCGGCCGCCGGCTGAAGCGTCACGACGAACCGCAGACGTCTGCGAAGGGGTCCCTATCTCTACTCCCCTGTCCCTATTCGCTTATCTTCGCGAAATTGAACAGGAAGTGGATGGCCGTGTCGATGTTGGTGCCGAAGTAATCCAGGTCGTAATACTCGTTCGGCGAGTGTCCGTTGCTCCCGTGACCGAGTCCCATACTCACCACCGGGATATCCAGAACGTGTTGCAGCATGCCGATGATGGGCACCGAGCCTCCGGCGCGCTGCATCTCCGGCGCTTGTCCCCAGGTCTCGGTATAGGCATCGATGACGGTCTCCGCGATCGGACCGCTGATCAGCGTCTCCGCTGGCCACGAGCTTGAAGCGATTTGTACGTCGATCGTCAGCGTGTCGCATGCAAAGCTGTTGACGAAGGCGGTGAACTTCTCGGCGATGTCATTCGGATCCTGGTTGTTGACAAGGCGCATGCTGACCTTGAAGCCGGCATCCGCGGGCAAGACCGTCTTTCCGCCGATGCCCTGATAGCCGCCGTAGATCCCGTTGACGTCACAGGTGGGCTGAGCTGTGGCACGCTCCAGGTACGAGTAGCCGGGCACGCCCCAGAAGGTCTCCAATCCCGTCTCCTTTTTTGCGTGCTCGATCGCCTTTGGCTCGTTGGCCTCGATCAAGGCCCGCTGGGCCTCGGAGACTGGCACTACGTCGTCGTAGAAACCGGGGATTTGGATACGCCCCTCGTCGTCGTGCAGGGCTGCGATGATCTTCCCGACCATGTGCGTGGGGTTGTGGACAACGCCCCCAAAGGTGCCGGAGTGCAGATCCCGTTTCGATCCGTGAATCTTGACCTCGGCCGACACAATGCCGCGGACCGACGCCATCATCGACGGGGTCTCGTCCGACGAACCACCGTCAGAGATCACGGCGACGTCGGCGTCGAGCAGGCCCTTGTGGGCCTCGATAAAGGGCTCCATCGTGGGCGAGCCGCTTTCCTCCTCACCCTCGAAGATGAATTTCACGTTGACCGGCAGGCTGCCTACCGCGGCCATGACCGATTCGAAGGCCTTCAGGTGCAGAAAAACGCCGGCCTTGTCGTCGATCACGCCGCGGGCATAGAGTCTGCCCTCACGGATGTCGGGATCGAAAGGGGGTGCGACCCAAAGATCGAGAGGGTCGACCGGCTGGACGTCGTAATGGGCGTAGAGAAGCGCGGTCGGCGCGTCCTCTCCGGCGTGCAGCCAGTCGCCATACACTGCGGGCTGTCCATCCGTCGCCAGCACCTGGCAGTGTTCGATGCCCATACGCGCCATTTCTGCGGCAATCCACTCCGCCGCGCGCTGCACGTCCGCGCGATACGCCGGATCCGTGCCGATGGACGGGATACGCAGCAGATCTTTGTACTGCTCGATGAAGGCATCGGTGTGCTCGTGAGCGTAGGTGAGACTTGATTCCAGCGATGTGTCTGTCATATGTGGCCCTCCGAACTGTAAGCTACGGTGAATAGCGAGATACCAGGATGATCGCGCTCCTACGACGCCGGCTTATCGCCGGAGATGCCGGCTTCATCCCGGATGGTGGCCAGGTGAGGTCGTGCATAGAGCGTCACACCGGCCACAATGGCGGAGCCGAGCACGCCCGGGGCCCATGCCCCCAGGACGTCGATCAACCATCCGCCCAACGTGGGCGAGATGATCCTGGCAAAACTACCCAATGAAGAAGAAAGGCCCAGCGTGCCGCCCACCTCCTCCGATGGCACGACCTTGCTGAGCAGGCTGTTGAGGACGGCGTTGAGCACGCCCGATGCAAACGAGAGCGGGACGAGCACCACCAAGAGCACCCACAGGCTAGGCGCAAGCGCCCACGCCAGAAGCGAGACGGTCATCAGCGCGAGCCCCCAGAATGTGAGCGTGGTCTCGCTGAATCTCTTGGTCAGAAGGCGAATTCCCCCGCCTTGGATCAGGACGACCAGGACGCCGACATAAGCCAGGACGTAGCTCGTGCCCTGTGCGTTCAGGTCCAACCGGGCGATGGCGTAGAGCGAGAAGACTGTCTCGAACATCGTGAACGCCAGACCGTAGAAGAGCCTCATCGTCAGCAGCGGGCCGACGAACCTGCGCTTGAATGAGGCCATGAGCGACTTGGCGGTTGTCCGGTGCTGGGGGTGATCGCGCAGCGCCGCACGCCGCTCCGGCGTCAGCGATTCCGGCAGCCAGATTAGGACCGAGATCAGATTCACAACCGCCAGCCCTGCGCTCACAAAGGCGGGTAGCGCGTAGTTGCCGCCCCGGCTGAGGATGCCGCCCATCGCGGGTCCGAAGATAAACCCGAGGCCGAACGCCGCGCCGATCAGGCCCATCGCGTTCGCACGATCCTCCCCCTCGGTGATGTCCGAGACGTAGGCCTGGGCCAACGAGGTGTTCCCGCCCAGGAGTCCGTCGATGAGACGGCTGACGAAAAGCAACAGCAGGGAGTTTGCAATGCCGAGCACAAAGAAGCTGACGGCCGTGCCGATGATGCATGCGATGAGGAGCGGCCGGCGACCGTAGCGGTCCGAGAGCCGCCCGAGAATCGGCGCGGTCATGAGCTGGGTCAGGGCGTTGGACGACAGGAGAAATCCGATGACCGTAGGACTCGCGCCGAACGTCCGGGCGTAGTACGGCAGGAGGGGCAGGATGAGGCTGAATCCGAGCACATCGATGAAGACAAAGAGAAACAGGACAATATACCGTCGTTTCATAGCACCCCCCGCGTTATGCCACAGGCTCCGCTGTGAGCGTGGCCACCTGAGCTGGAAACAAGTCCTGATATCCGATCACGGCAATGGCGATGTAAGCCAGTGTCTTTGGGATCATCAGCATGCCGACGATGGGCACGCGCTGAACGAGGAGAATCACCGGAGTGTAGAAGGCGTAGGAGGCGATGATCATCCATCCGACCTTGATGAACGTACGATCGTGTTGGTGTCCCGCATCACGGAGGACCAGGTAGGCAACCCCCAAGCCCTGGACGACCAGGGGGGCGTTCCTGGCGATCGACCATCCCCACGGCGGCACGACCTGGTTCCATGCGTTCTGGGGAAAGGTCATGATGACAAGACGGACCGCTACCGCGACGAACAAAAGGGTGCCGAACCAGCCGTAGGGCTTATCGAACCGTTGGCGCCAGACTGTCAGCATCAGGACATAGAAGAGCGTCACCGTGGTTGCAGTTGACAGCGCACCCAGCCCGACGAGGCCGACGGACCGCCCGAAGAGATTGACCTGGGTTCCCAGATCGCCCATTGCATAGGCGAGTACACGGAGTCCGACGTGCCCGACGTCACCTGATGCCAGTAGCACAAATGCCCAGATGAATCGTCGCGTCAAAGGTTGATCTCTGGTGGCTACCGTGGGCTGCCGCCGGATCATGGCAACGATGAGGAAGAAAACACCAACAAGGTAGGCGATGTTGAACGAGATCTCGACCCACATGCGCAGGCTTTCTGACATAGACGTAGCTCCGGTTGAGAGTTAGTTCGGGCGCACTATAGCATGGCGTGACGCCGGCAGTGAGCCCATCAGTCGAGGACCTGCCTTATGCCCGCCTCTCGGAATTATACGGGGCTCCGCCAACCCCGCAAGGAAGCAGTACTGCTGCTTCGGTGCAAGAAAAGAGTCCTGAGGGGCCCTCAGGACTCGTGGAAAAGGGTGCGCTTCGCGCTCGAACCACCGATCGCTATGGCACTGTGGGCTCGTAGCCCAGGTCTCGCAGCAGTTCGGCGATCTTCTCCGCTCCAAGCTTGGTGGTCGGCAGCCAGTCGCCGGTGTATCCCAGCGCAGAAGGGTCCCCGGTGCCGCCCGGCCAATTGAATGCCTCGTGCACCATCGCGACGGGGATGTAACGTACCGCCGCGGTCTGAATGATCGTCTCGTTTAGGAGTTCGACGTAAGGCCGAATCTCGTCCTCATAGTAGAAGCCTTTCAGGGTCACGAAGGGATAAGTCTCCGTGCGGATGATCGTGCCGGGCTGACATAGAGAGAACAACTCGGCGTAGATGGCGTCGTAGTTTGCCCCCATAGCTGTCATCAGGTCCCGGATGCAGTCCAGATCATCATCTCCGCCACACGTTCCGTTCCTGACGTCATTCAGGATCACGTAGGTGAGTTCATCGAATCCAGCGACGAAGGTCACAACCTTGGCTTTGCCGAGCGCGTTCCGCCAGCGCTCGTTGGTCCGCAGCCCGTCGAGCATTTCGTCGGTCATCATATCCGAAATGACAATGGTGTGCGGGGAGACCGTGACGCCGAGATCCTTCTCGATGAGGGCGGCATATTGGCCCGGGTAGGAGTAGTCGCCGGGCAAGCTGATCGTAGCATCTCCGATCGCGACGTAGTCCCACGGCTACGGCTGTGGGACAGCCGTAGCCGTGGGCTGTGGGATGGGCGAGGGTGTTACCGTGGGCTCAGGGGTGGCTGTGGGCGGAGGCTCGGTAGGCGCGAGCGCTGTCCCGATTTGGCTGCACCCAGCCAGAAACCAAGCAAGCACGAGCAGGCCTCCCACAACACACAACGCTGAATGCCTTCGCCGATTCATGTCGTCATCTCCTTGGTCACCCAGATCCCTGTCATCCCATCGTTCGTCAATGATCGGGCTTACCCGGGCATGGGGAGCACCCCAAGGCGCTGCCAGGCGCCCAGCAGGTCCAGGGACTCCCAGACCTCCGCGATCTTCCCGTCCGCGATTCGGTAGATGCCCATCGCTTCCCAGGTCGTCTGTTTTCCGGTTGGAGGAATACCTGCGAAGTCTCCCCTGAAGGTGCCGGAGATGGTACTGCGGAACGCGACCTTGTCTTCCGTGACCACAAGGTCCTCCTGGGCGACGTCGAAGTCCGGGAAAGCGCCGTAAATCGCCGCGATGAACCCTTTCAGGGCTTCGATGCCCTGAAGGGGCTGGGGAACCGCAGGGTTGTGGAGGACGCACTCCTTGGCGAAGACCTCGTCTGCCCACCCCATATCGCCGTGAGAGCAAATGCCCTCGACATACCGCTGTACCAGTGCTTCGTTCTCCGTTACTGACATGGCTGTGACCCCTTTCTTTGCTGACCTTGTTCGTAGCTGACCACACGAAATACGACCATCGATTTCCTGGAGCACGTTAAGGTTCTCTACGCTGCCGCGTGCTCCTGATCCCAAGCTGGCGCGGCTACTGCGAAGCCGGCGTACACGTGGTGGGCTCCCCGATGCTGGATGCGTTAGCCTGGGAGATCAAGGCGTTCGCGTCCTCGCTCGGCAGGAAGCCCTGGCTGACCAGCGCCTGGACCTGGGCTGTGTATTGGGCGACGTAGTCGGCATGGCTGGCAAAGCGCGGGCTGCCGTCCGCCAACGGGGTGCACTGCTTGTCCAGGAAGGCCCCAAAGAGGCCCATGCCGAAAAAGCTACTGGGATTGACTGGGATATAGACGCCGCGCCCGATGGCCAGATCCGGCAGGCGAATCCCGCCGAGGGCATTGCCCATGGTGTCCCGGTTGATACCGGTGACGATGTCCATGCCGTAGATCGACTGGTACAGGGGATCGACCTGGCCGAAGGGCCCGTCCCAGAGATAGGTGCTGGGCGGCGGCGCCACGCCCTCAGTGACCCAGCGGTGCCCGGCGACGAAGAGAGCGCGGAGCACGGGGGTCCAATCGAGCGGCGTGGTGTCCTCGGGCGTCGTGCCGTAGGCCGCGCTCAGCGTGCGCATCACCGGTACGTCGGGGATATGCGGTGCCCCGGCGATCTCATAGCTGCGGTAGATAGCGGAGCTGCCGTGCAAGGCCTCCTCGTGGAAGCCCATGAGCGTCGACCGCACACGGTCGGATTCCACGTTGAGGACCATAACACGGTTGGCGTTGGCGTCTAGCGTAAACGTTCCGCCGGGCCACGACGGTACCACGATCAAGGTGAGATCGTAGAGGGTGCCGGCGGGGGACGCCACCAGCGTCAACAGGGGCTCGCTCGACTTGGAGACGCCGTAAGCGTAGAGGTACTTGACCTGCCCGACCATAGCCTGCATCGCCGGGTCCTGTCTGAGGGCCAACCCGAAGTTGTGGAGGATCTGGTTAGCCTCTTCGGCGTCGTAGCTAACCATCGGGTTGACGTCGGAGGGGTGCCACCAGATCCCGGCGTAGGAGAAGCCGCGGTTGTAGAAGAAGGCAGGGGAGAAGTAGGCATCCCGTCCGGACGTTCCTCCCATCACGTGCATCGTCTCGACCACGGTGATGCCGTTGCCCTGGGCGGGATGGGTGGGCGCGACGATCTCGAAGCCCACGGCGTACTCGCCCGCGGTGGTGCCGACAAACTGACCGGTGTACTTGGTGTAGGCGACACCGTTGAAGGTGCCGGCGTACCTGGAGGTGACGCTGCCGGGGACGAGGCCGCCCTGGGCGGCGGTCACCGGGCGGGGCGGGACGAGGGCTACCCCTAGGACGATCGCGCATACGACGACCAACACTGTGACTGCCACGAACCATCTGCTTTTGATCATCTTTGCCTCCATGCTGTCCTGTTCCTTACAACGCCGACCCGTGATCCAGCCCATGCTCAGCTCTCTGTAGTGGCTGGCGATAATGGAGGAGACGCACCTGTCGCTGGGCTAACGAGCGTCCTCGCCTGATGACAAGATGGCGGAGCTGGGTGAAGTGATATTTGGCTCGGAGATCGTTGAGGTGCAGTGGCGGAGGAAGTCGAAGAGGGTGTCCAAATCGGCAAATCCAACCTGCTCACCGGTTCGGGAACTCTCCAGCGATGCGCGCCAGATCCGGTCGCCGTTCTGGTCAACCGTCCAGACCCGCAGAAGGTAGGACAGGTATCGATGCTGGTCTTCATTCACGGCATCCAACCTCCTCAGTGGGTTTAGCGGTGGCCTGCCTCCCGGGCTTTCACTCGCATACTACAGGGAGTAAGTCCACAAAGCGTTACCGATTCGTCCACGACGGGCAACTTGTGCTATCATAGGGGGAGGGATGTCACCGTTCTTTGCGTGAGAGGAAGTGTCATGGCTCACTTTTCTCTATCCCTCCTCGGGGCTTACCAGGCTACACGCGATGGCGAACCGGTCACGCGATTCGGATCCGTCAAGACTCAGGCCTTGCTGGCCTATCTGGCCGTCGAAGCGGACCGTCCCCATCGCCGTGATGCGCTGGCCGGGCTCCTGTGGCCCGAGGAGCCGGACCGTACGGCCCGCAACAACTTCCGCCACGCCCTCTCGATGCTGCGTCAGGCCGTCGGTGACCGCGGTGGCTCGCGTGCGGAGGGCGAGTCGCCGCCCATTCTCCTTGTCACACGCGAGACGGTGCAGTTTGATTGCACCAGCGACTGTTGGGTGGATGTCCACGCCTTTAGAGCACTTAGTCACGCCGGCGCTAGCGACGCTGGAGGTCACCCTGTCGACTCCTTGGCGCAGGCAGTGGCACTCTATCGTGGTGATTTCCTGGAGGGCTTCTACGTCAGCGACAGCGCGGTGTTCGATGACTGGGCGCTGATGGTGCGCGAGCGTTTACAGCGACAGGCATCAGCCGCACTGCGTTGGCTGATCGAGGCACACACGACGCACGGACGCTATCCGGAGGCCTGCACGTACGCCTGGCGGTGGGTGGAGCTCGAGCCCTGGCAGGAGACAGCCCATCAGCAGCTGATGACGGCACTAGCCCTGCACGGTCGTCGAACCGAGGCGCTGGCCCAGTTCGAGACCTGCCGCCGGATGCTCGTCGCCGAATATGGTGTTGACCCTTCTCCGGGGACCCTGCGATTGTGGCGGGAGATCCGAGACGGCACGCTGGCGGCGCCGGAACCTGTGACCGTGATGAACAGCGTCGAAGCGACAGTGCCAAGCGTTCCCGGTTTCGTCGGACGCGAACGAGAGCTAGCCTCGCTCGAGCAGCATCTGGCGAGCGCGATGGGAGATCAGGGCCGCGTCGTGCTCGTTGCCGGAGAGGCGGGTCAGGGTAAGACCACGCTAGTCCAGGTGTTTGCCGAGCGGGCACAGCGTCGGTATCCGCGGCTGCTCGTCGCGGGAGGAAACTGCAACGCTTACACCGGCGTAGGCGATCCCTATTTGCCCTTCCGTGAGATCATGGAGCTGCTGACGGGCGATGTCGAGGCGAGAGCTGCGTCGCTGGGGCACGACCACGCCCGGCGCCTGCAGAAAGCGCTTCCGCTGGCGGCGCGGGCATTGACCGACCACGGCCCTGACCTCATCGGCGTCTTTGTGCCGGGTGAACCTTTGCTGCGGCGGGCTCTGGCCTATGCCGACGGACCGGATCAAGAGTGGGTAGAGGCGCTGGATGAGGTCGTGGCGCGCCAGGCCATAGGACAGCGACCCGACGTGCGGCAGGAGGATCTGTTCGAGCAGGTCACCAAAGTGCTTGCGGCGGTAGCGCGTCACGTGCCTCTTGTACTCATCATCGACGATCTACAGTGGGCCGACCTGGGCACCCTCGGATTGCTCTTTCATCTCGGCAGGCGGCTTGCCGGCAGTCGCATCCTGATCGTGGGCGCGTACCGCCCGGAGGAGGTGGGGGCAGGCCGCGAGGGTGCTCGCCATCCGCTGGAGGCCGTTATCCATGAGTTCGGGCGGCTCTGGGGTGACATTCTAGTCGATCTTCACGAGGCGGAGAGCCGGCGATTTGTGGAAGCGCTTCTGGACAGTGACCCCAACCGCCTGGGCGACGACTTCCGCGAGACGCTGTACCGACAAACCGGTGGGCACGCGCTCTTCACGGTCGAGTTGCTGCGGGGCATGCAGGAGCGTGGCGATCTCATCAAAGATGAGGAGGGACGGTGGGTTGTAGGACCGCATCTGGACTGGTCGATCTTGCCGGCGCGCATCGAGGCTGTGATCGGTGAACGGGTGGGACGTTTGACGACCCCGCTACGCGCCGCGTTGCAGGGAGCAAGCGTGGAGGGCGAGCTTTTCACAGCCGAAGTGGTGGCCCGGGCGCGGGATCAGGCGGTGGAGGCCGTGATCGAGGGGCTGAGCAGCGAGCTGGATCGCAAACACCACTTGGTTCGCGCCGTGGGCATTCAGAGGGTCGACGGACAACGGTTGTCTCAGTACCGCTTTCGGCACATCCTCTTTCAAACGTATCTCTACAACAACCTGGATGAGATCGAGCGTGCGCACCTGCATGAGCGTGTGGCGGTGGCGCTTGAGGGGCTCTACCGAGGAGCGGACGACACGCTGGCGATTGTGCCACAGCTAGCGCGACAGTTCGAGCAGGCGGGGATGGTGGACAAGGCGGTGCAGTATTATGAGCTGGCAGGCCAGCGCGCGACCCGCATGTTGGGTTACGAGGAGGCCGTGGCGCACTTGACGCGCGGGATCGAGCTTCTTGAGGGGCTGTCGCCGTCCGCCGAACGTGATGCCCGTGAGTTGCGGCTTCGGTTGGCTGTGGCTGCCCCGATCTTTGTGCTGAAAAGCTGGGGAGCGGATGAGCTCGTCGAGCACTACAGCCGCGCAGGAGTACTGGCGGAGAGGCTGGGGGACATCCCACGGCAGTTGCAGTTCCTGAGGCTGGCCAGCGGCTACCAACTCGTCCGTGCTCAACACCGGCAGGCACTGGTGCTGGCAGAACGCTACTACGCTCTTGCTGAGCGACTCGAGGATCCGCTCTATATGATGCCGGCACACGAGATACTGGGTGCCACGGATATGTTCTTGGGTCGGTTCGAGCAAAGCACTGAGCATATGGCGGAAGCGCTGGAGCTCTATGACTCTCAGATGCACAGCCGCTTCAGGTTCGAGTATGGCCAGGATTCCAAGGTGACTGTGTTGGTCTTTGGAGCGTACGGTCTATGGTACTTGGGCTATCCCGATCAGGCCTTACAGGCAGCCCAGGAGGCCGTGTCCGTGGCGGAGGATCTGCGCCATCCGTTGTCGATGTGCCTGGCCCTTGCCTTCCAGGCGCGCGTCCACCGGTGGCGTGGCGAGGTAGAGGGAGTCGCGGCCCTGATTCCGGCGCAAGGCCGTGTTGCGAAGGAGTATGCGATGCCGCTTAGCGACGTCGGCGTGTTTCAGGATCAGGCTTGGGTCACCTCACAGCAAGGGAACCCGGAGGCGGGAATCGCTATGTACAACCAAGCCTTGGCTTTCTGGGATGCGACTGGGATGGCCAACCACCTGACCGAGTTCTACGGGGTCCTGGCTGAGATGCACGGGAAGGCGGGAAGGCTCGAGGAGGGCCTGCAGTGGATCGCTAAGGCGATGGCGCTGATGGAGAAGAGCAATGAACGCTATCACGAAGCCGAGCTCTACCGCCTGCGAGGTGAGCTGCTGCGGTTGAAGGATCCGGACGAAGTGGAGGAAGCCGCGGCGGATTTCCACCGGGCCATCGAGGTCGCGCAGCGGCAACACGCGAGAAGTCTCGAGCTGCGGGCCGCGATGAGCCTCGTCCGGCTGTGGCGTGACCGAGGCGCGACGCAACAGCTTGCCGCCGCGCGCGAGCATCTCGCCGAGGTCTACGCCTGGTTCACCGAGGGCTTCGACACGCGTGACCTCGTGGAGGCAAGGGAGCTGCTCGGTTCCGGGTTGGCCTAGCGTGTGGCACCCTACGGGTGCGGACGGCTATGGCACCGTGGGTTCGTAGCCCAGGTCTCGAAGGAATCCGGCGATCTGCTCCGCGCCGAGCTTGGTCGTCTGCAGCCAGTCGGTCATATACCCCTTGGTTGCCGGATCCTCGCTGCCGTCCGGTCCGTTGAAGGCGAGATCGACGCGTGCTACGGGGACATTGTGAGCAGCCGCGACCCGGATGATGAGCTCGTTAAGGGGCTCGACGAAGGGTCGGACGTCACCGTCATAGCCAAGGCCCCTCAAACTCGCATAAGGGTATGTCTCGGTGCGAATGAGCGTTCCGGGGCTGCATAGCGCGAAGAGCTCCGCGTAGATCGCATTGTAGTCCGATTCTAAGTCTGCCAGTTCGGCTCGGACGCAGTCCAGGCCATCTTCGCCCCCGCATTCACCATTCATGATATCGTTGAAGATAACAGACTGGATGTCCATGTGCCCGGTGGCGAGCGTCACAATCTCTGTTTCACTCAGCGCGTCTCGCCAGCGCTCGTTAGTCCGCACTAGGTCGAGTATCTGCTCCGTCACGTCTTCGGGCTTCGTGAAGGTGTGCAACGTGACCGCTACCCTGAGGTCTCTCTCGATGTAGGCGGCGTAATGGCCTGGATACGAATAATCTCCCGGCAGAGCGATCGTACTGTCACCAATCGCGACATAGTCCCACGCCTCGGGCTCCGGAGAGGCCGTGGGTGCCGAGGTCGCCGTCGGGACCGCCGTTGCCGTCGGCTCCGGCGGGGCCGTAGGCGGAAGCGTTGTCGGTGTTGCTGCTCCCCCCGTCTGACTGCACCCGGACATCAGCCAAACGAGAACAAGCAAGCCGCTCATATACCGTACCATCGAATGCCTTTTCTTGTTCATCAGATGATCTCCTTGTCACCCCAGTCTTGCGACTCCATACGGGATGAAGTCGTATCACTTCCGCCTTCGTCAAGACCGCCGGAGGTCACGCCGGTGATGTAGGCAAAGAGGGCGTCCAGGTCGGCGAATCCCAGGCGTTCGCCGGTGGTCGAGCTCTCTAGCGACGCGCGCCAGATCCGGCTGCCGTTACGGTCGACCGTCCAGACCCGTAGAAGGTAGCACAGGTACCGTTGCCGATCACCACTCACCACATCAACCCTCCTTGCGGGCGCAGCGGTTGGCTGCTCGCCGGGCTTTCACTGTCATGGTACCAGAGCACCGTCAACGGTACGTTTGTAGATCGTCTGCGGTGGAAGAGATGTGCTATGATAAGGACAGGGATGTCACTGCTTTTGTGTGAGAGGAAGTGCCATGGCTCACTTTTCTCTATCCCTCCTCGGGGCGTACCAGGCTACGCTGGATGGCGAACCGGTTACACGGTTCGGGTCCGCTAAGGCGCAGGCTCTGCTGGCCTACCTTGCTGTTGAGGCGGACCGCCCCCACCGTCGCGATACGTTGGCTGGGCTTCAGTGGCCCAACGAGTCTAGCCACACAGCGCGCAATGACCTCCGCCAAGCACTCTTTATGCTTCGCAAGGCGATCGGTGACCGCGACACGGCCTGCGCAGGCTCAGTCTCTTCGCCCGCTCTGCTCGTCACTCGCGAGACCGTGCAGTTCGACTGCACTAGCGACTGCTGGGTGGACGTCCACGAATTTCAATCGCTCGCGGGCGAAAGAGATCGGAGCGCAGCTTCCATCGATGGGGCTGGAACGGGCGATGGCTCTCTATCGTGGGGATTTCCTTGTGGGGTTCTACGTGAGCGAGAGCGCAGCGTTTGACGATTGGGCCTGGCTGGCGCGTGATCGTCTGCAGCGGCAGGCGTCGGGGGTGCTACGACGACTCGTCGAGGCGTATAGTGCAGGCGGGCGGTACAGCGAGGCTCGGGCGCATGCGTGGCGCTGGGTCGAGCTCGAACCGTGGCAGGAGCCGGCCCACCACCAATTGATGACGGTTCTGGCCCTAAGCGATCAGCGTACCGAAGCGCTCGCCCAGTTCGAGGTCTGCCGCAAGATGCTTCAGGAGGAGTACGGCGTCGAGCCCTCCAAGCGAATGCTCGCCCTACGCGACCGGATTCGCGATGGCTCACTCCAGCCACGTCGTCCCTCAGAGGGCTTGCCGCCTACGGTCCCCACGGACACGATAGGCGAGTCCGTCTCCACCTCACAGGTGCTGCTCCAGATCGAATCACGCGGACCGCCACCGGGGAGTCCCTCCAGTCCTTTGGTCGCTATGCTTCCGGCTATCGAGGACAAGCGTGGCTGGGTGAACCTTGTGCTTGTCGATGTGACAGGAGCTCAAGAGCTGCTGCGGCAGGAGGGCATTGAGGCCTGGGTCGAGACGTTGAGCGCTGCGCTCGATTTGCTGGCCCGGGAGGCGCGCTGCCTCGGCGGAGACTTCCGGCAGGCAGCGGAAGATCGAGCCACTATCACCTTCGGCACGCTGGCGACCCGGGAGGACGATCCTGAGCGTGCAGTGTTAGCCGCCCTCGAGATGCAGGAGGCGCTAAACACCTATTTGCAGCAGTCCGGCAGCCAGGAACTGGCTCTACGGGTCAGCGTCCACGGTGGCGAAGCGATCATTACGAAGGTGGATGGCAAGCCCTTGGCAATGGGCAAGATGTTCACCACGGCACAAGCTATCCACACGACGCTGGACCCCGGTGTCATCTGGGTCGATGAGACGGTCCACCGCCTTGCCTCACCTTCGTTCATGTGGCAGGCGCTGGAGGGTGGGGGTTACCGTCCCCTGGCTCATCTCCACGCTGTCGACAAAGGTCGTGGCCTGCCAGGGCTCTCGGCGCCACTTGTCGGTCGCGACCGTGAACTCCAGATGCTGAGGGAAGCCATTGGCCTCCTTCAGCGCGGCGTGGGCGGCATCGTGACCATCGTAGGCGAGGCCGGCATCGGGAAGTCGAGGTTGGTGGCGGAGGTGAGAAAGACAGAATGGCAGAATGGAGAATCTAAGAATCACAGATGGGTGGAGGGGCGGTGCCTCTCCTATGCCACCCACACGGCTTTCCAGATGTGGAACGACGTGCTTCGGGCGTTGGCAGGGGTCGCGGGCAAGGCGCCACCGCCAGAGGTGCTGGAAACGCTGCGCACGACTGTCCAGTCGCTCTGTCCCGATCGCTTCGGAGACGTCTATCCGCTGCTTGCCTGGATGATGGCCCTGCCCCTAGATGAAGGGGCGCACGTGCGCGTGCGCGGCATCAATGCAGAGGGGCTCCGTGTGCTCGCCTTTCGCGCGATGGAGATGCTTCTTGCGGGAGCCGCTGAGCGGGAGCCGCTGGTAGTTGCCCTCGAGGACCTCCATTGGGCGGATGCCACGTCGCTGGATCTCGTCGAGTCGCTGTTTCCGTTGACAGACCGCGTGCCACTGCTCTTCCTCTGCGTAATGCGTCCCGAGACCGAACGCCCTTCTTGGCGCATCCGCGAACTCGCGGGCCGTGATTACCATTACCGCCACACGCACCTCCGGCTGTCGACCCTCACCGAGGCAGAGAGCGCTTCTCTCGTCGGTCACTTTCTTGCCGATGATGGCTCAACCAGTGCGCTACGAGCGCGCATCCTTGGTCAAGCAGAGGGCAACCCATTCTTCGTTGAGGAGCTTCTCCGTGAGCTGATCGATGTGGGTGCGCTTGCCTTTGACGCGAAGACCGGGCGCTGGTATGCTGCCGATGAGCCTGCCGCTCCACCCCTGCCCGAGACGCTCCGTGGCGTTCTCGCCAGTCGCATCGACCGCTTGCCTCAAGATGCCCGACAGATGTTGCGGATAGCGTCTGTGATCGGGCGCATCGTGCCTCTGTCATTGCTGAGCACCATCGCCGGGCGCGACAATCTCGGCGATCAGTTGAGTGTGCTGCAGCACGCGGAGTTCTTGCGCGAGCGAGCGCGTCTGCCCGAGGCCGAATACATCTTCAAGCACCAGCTCACGCTGGAGGCGGCCCGTGCCAGCCTGCTCCGTCGTCAGCACCGTGCTCTCCATCGCCGCGTCGCTGAGGCGATCGAGGAACGGTATGCGGATCGGATCGAGGAGCGATTGGGGATCCTGGCGCACCATTGGGAAGAGGCCGGCGATGCCGACCGGGCTATCCACTATCTGCGGCGAGCAGGGGAACAGGCCTCAGCCCAATGGGCCAACGACGAGGCCGCAGATTACCTGACACGAGCGCTGGCGCTGCCGGCAGATGATGATCACGGCAGGCGTTTCGATTTACTCTTCGCCCGGGAGGCAGTGTACGGTGTGCAGGGCGCTCGCGAGCGCCAGCTACAGGACCTAGAGTCACTGATCGAGTTGGCGGGGCGCGCGTGGGGCGATGAGGGGGAACGGGTGAGCCGACAAGCGCAGGTCGCGCTCCGCGAGGCAGACTACTACTACCGCATGAGCGACTATCCGCGGGCCGGAACATCAGCGCAGCAAGCGATTGCCTTTGCCGAGGTCTGCGGGGACAAAGTCGCTCATGCGACGGGCTATCTTTCCTGGGGACGTGTCACGACCGACCTTGGCGAGAGCCGCTCGAGGTGGGAGCAAGCGCTCGCCATAGCTCGTGAGGCCGGGCGCCGTGACCTGGAGGCTGAGAGCCTTCGGCAGTTGGGGATGACCTACCGGTCTTGGGATGACGCTCGACGCTATTTTGAGGCAGCTCTGGAGATCTATCGGGAGATCGGCGACCGGATGGGGGAGGGCCGGGCCCTCGGTGCGCTGGGGTGCGATCCCAGATCTGAGGAGGACTACGTCCTATGCGAAGCCTACACCCGAGAGGCGTTGCAGATCCACCGCGAGACAGGCAACCGTTGGGAGGAGGCCTGGCAACTGACCTTTCTCGGCTTTATGCGAGCGGGTCACGGCGACTACGCCCAGACCAGATCGCTGTGGAAGAGCGGAGCCGGCATCTGCAGTGAAATCGGGTTCCCCGGCCTCGAGCATATCCTGCTCGCCGGGCTAGGCTATTTGAGCGCCAGTCTGGGGGATTGGGAGCAAGCCCGGTCGCTCTATGAGGAATCACGAACTCGGAGTTTCGATCACGCACTTGCCGCCGGGACCCTCGTTTCGTGGGGTTCATTGCCCATCACCTGGGCGACGCCGCTGCTGCCCAACATTTCTGCGAGCGATCTGAGCAGATACAGCCCCGGAACTCCTGGGCCCCGGTCTGTCGCGGGCATGCCCTGGCGAGCCAGAAGCGCTATGACGAAGCTCTGGCGGCGTACGAGGAGGGGACACGTGTGTGCCACGAAGACGAGCGACCCAGCGCCGCCATGGAGCCTGTGGCGGGGCTGGCTCGCGTCCACCTGGCAAGAGGCGAGATCGCATCGGCGGTGGCTCAGGTTGAGGTCGTTCTGGATCATCTGGCAGGACACCCAGAACTCATTGGCTGCCGGGAGCCTTACTACGTCTACCTCACCTGCTACCAGGTTCTGCACGCCGCGGACGATCTACGGGCGCGGGGACGTCCTTGAGGCGGGTTATCGCCTACTGACGGCCCGTGCCGCGCAGATGGACCAGGCCACGCGCCTGTCGTTCCTCGAGAACGTACCGGTGAACCGCGAGATCGTGGAGGCATGGGACCAGCAGCGCTTGCCTATGAGTGAATAGGGGGACAGGAGAGGCTAGCCCAAGCCTCCCCTGTCCCCGGCTTTCGATCCGCGCGTGCTGCGCTGCCGTTGGCTCGGGATCCTGGTGGTCAGGGCCTGGGTGTCTCGATGATCACCCCCTCGACGGCCATATTCACCATCGTTCCTCTGATCTGCAGGCCCTCCAGGTCACCGTATCCACGCCCTAGCATCTGACCGGCGATTCCGTCTTCATCGATCTCGCCCGTCCACGTGCCTTCCCAGTACCCGTCTACGGCATCCACGTCGAGGCGATATGTCCCCCAAACGTGACCATAGCCCTGCGCGTTCAGGTTGGAATGCGCGACGACGGTGTTGTATCCTGTGACGCGCGGGCTATTGGTGTCAACCCGGAGATACTCCACCATACCCCGGACGTGCACGTTGTGGCCAGGGAAGGTGGTGACGCCCGGATCAGGCACATCGAGCAAGGTCTCAGAGCCCGACCAGGGATCGCGCGTCACTCGCCCATTTGCGCTCGTCGCCATCAGCAGCATCGACAGGACAACAAGGCCGACCAACACCAGGTACTTCTTCATCTCACACCTCCATTGGTGAATGCTGAACTACATTCCGCCACCAAACACCTCGCGCGCAAAGGTGTCCACCTTGTCTGCGATCTCCACCCTGTCGCTGGCAGCGATGCTATAGAACGTGCCGCCCACCAAGCTCAAAGTTTCCGTGGGCAATCCGGCGTCAGTGAGCGCCGCAGCCATCATCGGGGACCACTCGGTGTCACGATCCTGTGCAGGGTCTCCGGTACATGAGGAGGAACGAAGGCGAGATGCCATCCGTTCGAGCCTCGTAGATGTAATAGAGCGGCAAATAGGATGCGAGGCGCCGGGCGTCTTCGCTGAGGGTGCCGTCGTCTCGCCAGCTCCCCGGCGGAACCGCTTGCAGGGTCTCCACGATCTGCTTGAACTCGTCCGCTGGCAGGTCGTATTCGCCAGCGTATGCATCAATCCAGTACGCCAAATCACCCTCCGGCAGGGCGAAGAGCGAATCGTAGGTCACGACGGCCCTCACGGGCGGCAACGACGGTACAGGCGTGGACGTGGGAGCGGGAGGCGCAGCGGTTGCGGGGGGAGATGGCGGCGTGCTGCACGCCGTCGTGATGAGCACAGATAGTGCTAACAGGATTGCGCCGATCCTACGGGCACCTGATCTGTACAGCGCGATTGTTGACATCTCCATCCTCCTTTGCATCACCGTCGGTTGTCCGGCGGGGTTCGGTCTTGGTCCGCCGATGACAGGGTCGAGGTCAGGCTGCGCAGAAAGGCGAAGAGTGCCTCGAGGTCGGGGAACCCCAGCTTTTCACCGCTCTGGGGGCTCTCCAGCGAAGCGCGCCATACCTGGCTCTTGCGCTGGCCAACCTGCCAGACCCTCAGCAGGTAGGAAAGATATCGACGCGGTTCATCGCCCACAGCACCGACTCCCTCCTGGATTTGGTCCCATCATACGCTCTGGATATCAGCAAATCGTCAGCAATTCGTCCATGACGGACGAGATGTGCTATGATAGGAGCAGGGATGTCACCGTGTCTTGTGTGAGAGGAAGTGCGATATGGCTCACTTTTCTCTATCCCTCCTCGGGGCCTATGAGGCCGTGCTGGATGGCGAATCGATCACCAGGTTTCGTTCGGCGAAAGCGCGCGCACTGCTGGCCTATCTCGTCATAGAGTCGGATCGTCCACATAGCCGAGAAGCTTTGGCTGCCTTGCTGTGGCCCGAGCAGCCCGAGAGGGCGGCTGGTCAGAACTTAAGGAACACGCTCTATGAGCTGCGTAAGGCCATCGGCGACCGGAACGCGTCCGTTCCTGTATTGCTTGTCACCCCCGAGACCCTACAGATCAATCCGAAAGCTGACATCCGGGTAGATGCATGGAGCTTTGAAAGCGTAACCCAGCCACGCGGCGGGCTTGACGCGACAACAGAGCGGCTTGTCGAGGCGCTTTCGTTGTATCGCGGCGAGTTCTTGGAAGGCTTCTCCATTGCCGATAGCGCGCGTTTTGATGACTGGGCATCGTTGGTGCGCGAACGCCTGGCGCGAGAAGCCGTGGGGGCGGCAGAAGAGCTGACACGTGCTTACGCGGCGCAAGGAGATACCGAGTTGGCTTGTGAGAGCGCCTGGCGTGAGGTGGCGCTGGAGCCATGGAATTAGGATGCCTACCAGCACCTGATGGCGATGCTGGCGCTGAGCGGGCAACGGACCGCAGCGCTGGCCCAGTACGAGGCTTGCCGTGACATGTCGGCCCGGGAGTTCGGAGTAGACCCCTCACCCAGCATGGAGGACCTCCACGTGCAGATTCGTGACGGCAAGTTGTCCCCTGCTCCGGTGATCCCAGCGCGCTCCTCTACCCAAACAGTAGGTGACCAAAGGCCTCTGTTTGTCGCCCGGGAAGAGGAACTGGTGCAGTTGGGACAGCATCTTCTCGTGGCGCTCTCCGGCGAGGGGCGGGTGGTCTTCGTCACCGGGGAGGCTGGACAGGGCAAGACGGCGCTGGTTCGCGCGTTTGCGGAGCGAGCGCAGCGCCAACACCCGCGGCTCCTGGTGGCGAGCGGGAGTGGTGGCGCGTATACGGGCGTTGGTGATCCCTACTTGCCCTTCCGAGAGATCCTTGCGACGCTCGTCGGCGACGTCGATGCTCAGGTTACGGTCAACGCCTTTGGTCAAGAGCAACCGAATCGCCTGCTTGAGGCCTTCCCCGCGGTGTCAGAGACGCTCGCAGCCGATGGCCCGGACTTGGTCGATGTCTTCGTCGCCAGCTCGCAGTTGGCCCGTCGACTGGACGCCTACGCAGGTCGAGCGGCTGACCGGTTTGCCGCGCTCAAGGCTCTCCTGCGTCGCAAAGCCGAAACTCCCGGACCAACTGTCATGAGCCAGGAGAATCTCTTCGCGCAGGTGACGGCGGTCCTGAGGCGTATTGCACGCTGGGGGCCACTCTTGCTGTTCGTCGACGACCTGCAGTGGATAGATCCCGGCTCGCTAGGCCTTCTCTTCTATCTGGGGAGACACCTTGAGGATGCCCAAATCCTTGTGATAGGAGCCTACAGGCCTGAGGATGTGGCGCTCGGTCGTGATGGCCAGCGGCATCCATTGGTATCAACCGTCAGCGAGTTTGAGCGGAGGTGGGGCGACATCGGAATCGACCTCGGGAAAGCCTCGGGGCAGCACTTCGTGGATGCATTGCTGGACAGTGAACCCAACACACTCAGCGACGAGTTCCGGTCCACGCTCTATCACCGGACATCCGGCCATCCGCTCTTCACACTCGAAATCCTCAGAGGGATGCAGGCTCGTGGCGATCTGGTACGCGATGCGGACGGGTGCTGGACTGAGGGGGCAATCCTGGATTGGCAGACATTACCCGCACGTGTCGAGGCCGTCATCGCCGAGCGCGTCGGACGCCTCCCCGAGATTCAGCGACGGATTTTAAGGGTAGCCAGCGTCGAGGGTCAGGACTTCACTGCCGAGAGTGTGGCCCACGTCATGGACATCGACGAGGCGGCTACGCTTGCCCTGCTGAGTGGCGACCTGGCCAGAACCCATCGCCTGGTCTCCGCTCAAGGGATCCGGCGACTCGGCGGGCATCGCGCGTCCAACTACCGGTTCCAGCATATCCTCTTTCAGACCTATCTGTATGACGGTTTGGACGCAGTGGAGCGTGCGCATTTCCACGAGCAGGTTGGTGATGTTCTGGAGGAGCTGGCCGGCACATCTGGGAACGCGTTGGCCGCGATTTCACCGCAGTTGGCACGGCACTTCGAGATCTCCGGAATTCTGGACAAGGCTATCCGTTACTATGAGATGGCAGGCCATCGCGCGATCCGGATCCTCGCCTATCAAGAGGCGGTGGACCACCTCACCCGTGCGCTCGAGCTACTGGAAGAACTGCCGGCGTCGCCTGGACGGGATCGACAGGAAGTGGCGCTGCGGCTCGCTATCGCCACCCCCATTATGATGCTGCAGAGCTGGGGCGTGCCCGCCCTGATTGAGCACTATGGACGTGCGGAGGCGCTGGCGGAGAGAATGGGCGACCCGCTGAGCAAACTCGCGGTGTTGGGGCTTGTGCGGGATTTCTACACCGTCCGGGCGGATCACGAGCGTTCGGTACGGTCGGCGGAGCAATACCTGGCCTTGGCTCAGCGACTCGAGGACGCTGTACACACGGCAATGGGCCATGCCCACGTTTCCATTGCTCAGATGTTCGTCGGGAGGTTCGCCTCGAGTCTCTCGCACGTAGGACAGATGCTTGAGCTCTTCGACCGTCAGGCGTTCAGCGCGCTCGGGATGGTATCCACGGGAGGCGATCCCGAAGTGGGGAGAGACGCGTTCGCTGCTTATACCTATTGGTACCTGGGTCACCCGGATCGAGCTGCGTTGGCGATCCGGGATGCGCTGACCTTGGCCGGGCAGTTGCAGGATCCCATATCGACCTACCTGGCTCTTGCCATCAAGACCCGCGTCCACCGGTGGCGAGGCGAGGTGGACGCGGTCGAGGCCATGATCGAGCCGCTGCAGAGGTATTGGACCGAGTACCACATGCCGATGGGCGCTGCGAACGCGCTCCAGGATCAGGGCTGGGTGTTGTCTGAGCGGGGGCAGCCCGAAGATGGCATCCCGCTCTACCGCCAAGCGCTTGAGATCTGGGATGCCGCGGGCATGGGCAACCACCTGACCGAGTTCTATGGAGTCCTCGCCGAAATGTATGGGAGGGCTGGACAGTGGGAAGAAGCCATGCAATGGCTTGGCAAGGCGATGGCGTTCATGGAACGTACGGGCGAGCGCTACCACGAAGCCGAGCTCTACCGGCTGCGAGGCGAGCTACTGCGCTTGAAGGACCCGTCCAACGTGGAAGAACCCGCGGCGGATTTCCACCGGGCCATCGGAGTGGCGCATGAGCAGAAGGCCAGGAGTATAGAACTGCGAGCTGCGATGAGCTTGTGCCGACTGTGGGGCGACTTGGGCGAGGCGCAGGCGCTCGCCGAGGCGCGCCAGCATCTCGCCGAGGTCTACGGTTGGTTCACGGAAGGCTTCGACACCCGCGATCTTTCGGAAGCCAGAGCGCTCCTCGATTGCCCTAGGCCGGTTCGTCGGCGACTCTGAAGATCCAGAACGCCAGCACCGCGGCGATGTGGATCACCGCGGCGGTGTAGAAGACGCCCCGGATGTCGATCCAGCTTGCCAGTGCGGAGCCAAGCAGGGGCGCGGCGAAGATCATCAAGCTGGCGAGTGTCGTGTTCGCGGCGATGTAGGTGGGCCGCCGCTCCGATGGACAGACGGCCAGCAGGGTGTCGAAGAACGCCAGGTTCACCCCGGTGATGAAAAACCCCTGGACGAGGGAGATGATAGGGAGCCACGTCTGGGTTGGCACTATGGCCGTCAGCACCGGGTACAGCCCCACGCCTGCGGTACAGATCAACAAAGAGCGAAAGTGACCTTTTCGGCTGATGATCCTACCCCAGAACGTGTAGCCGACGATGGTGGCGATCTGATTGGTCGTGGACTGCCAGCCGATCCAAAGATCGGAGGCGTTGAGGCGTCGGATCCAGTAGATGCTGTAGAGCGCCACCGGCATATTCATCCCCAGGCGAAGGACACTCGTGGTCAGCTCGTAGCGGACGAAGGCCGGTACCCGTAGGCTTCGCCAGTACCCCAGGAGCTGCTGGCCGATAGTCCGCGATGCCCGGGGCTGCGCATCAAGTTGGACGTTCTCGGCCATGCGCAGTTTGCCCCAGTAGATCATGCCGACCGACCCCCCCACGAACGAGATCAGGAAGACCAGTTGATAGTTGAGGGGGAAGGGGAGCTGGTCGAGCATAAACCCGAAGATTGCCACGGAGACCGCGGTCACGACGCTCATGATCGTCCAGCGCATGCCATTGACCCTGGCCCGGCGCGCCGGCGGGATCAGCTCCGCGATAACGGCCGTCCACGACGGATCGAGCATTGCGTTGGAGATTGCCTTCACCGTCCACACGACGATGATGACCTCGATCAAGGCGGTGTGCACCATGAAGGGCAGCAGGGCGACCAGCAGAATCGAACCGCGATGGAAGGCGCGCACGATGTTGGTGAACCGGACCAGGTCCCGCTGGCGCTGAATGAGCTGTCCGGATGGAATGGCGGCGAGCGTCATCACGATGGCGGGCAGCGAGGTGAGCAAGCTGGTCTGGAGCTCCGTGGCGCCCAGCCGGACGATAAAGACGGAGATGAAGCTGAAGACTCCACCCATCATCAGCCCCTGGAGGGCGGTATCAATCGTAAAGTAGAGGATATTGCGATTCTCAAGCGAGAGCTGCGCTGGTCGCAACCACCTCGAGTTGGCGCGCAGGCCGCGCATCACGGCAGAAAGCTGCATTCAGATTGGACCTCGATATCAGGATGGCTTGATGGTAGCACAAGCGGGGCATTCCGGCTAGAATGACGCGGACATTTCATAGAGATTGTAATTCTTGTTTTGGACAACACGCGGAGGTGGTCGTGACGGCACATTCCTGCTGGCGCGGTAACGGCACTTCACGCTGCGCCCCGTTTGCGAAATTCGTGATCTCGTTGCTATCGATACTCTTGCTGATGGCATGCCAACAGGCGCCGATCGCGCCGGAGCCTCTGACAGCAGCCAATACAAACACTCGCGTGCCGCCTTCGGTGACCTCACCCCTGCAGGCGGCCACGTCCGTCCCTACGGCGTCGCCAACCGCGACGTCCGTGCCACCCACACCTACGCCTATCCCTACCGATACGCCCATCCCCACGCCGGCGCCGCGCGTCGTGACCACCGATGGCGGGTACACGGTGACCTTCGAGCCGTCCGCGTGTCCGATCGAGATCCCGGAGACCTATACCTACGAATGCGGCACCTTGATCGTGCCGGAGGACCGGTCGACGCCGGAGGGCCCCAAAGTCCACCTGCCGGTCGTCATTCTCAAGAGCACGAGCACCGACCCTCAACCCGACCCCCTGATCTATCTGACCGGAGGCGGGGGCGCCAACCAACTTGAGACCGCGCAGTTCGATTACTATCAGGCCGTCATTGACGGCGTCCTCGCCCATCGTGACTTCCTCTTCTACAATCAGCGCGGCGTCACGTTCACCGAGCCGGCATTGGCGTGTCCCGGATACGCGGAACTGATGCGCGATCTGGTCGGGCAGCCGATGAGCTGGGTGGAGCGCTATGCGGCGCAGAAGGACTTCTGGCTGGCATGTCAGGACGACCTGTTGGCACAAGGTATCGACCTCAATATGTACAACAGTGCGGCCAATGCTGCCGATGCCAACGACCTGCGAGTCGCTCTGGGCTACGAACAGGCCAACTACTACGGCACTTCCTACGGTACGCGGCTGGGCCTCGACCTGATCCGCGATTTCCCGGAGAGAGTGCGCAGCATCATCCTCGACTCCGTCTATCCGCCACAGGTCGACTATTACAGCGAATACGCGCTCGATGCCGTGCGGGCTTTCGACGAGGTCTTCGAGAGCTGCCGCGCGGACGCAGACTGCCGCACGCGCTATCCCGACCTGGAGACGACTTTCTACGAGGTGGTGGACTCGCTCGACCAGGCGCCGGAGACGTTCAAGTACGATTTCGGTAGCGTGGTGCTCGACGGAGGCGGTTTCATGGAGATTGCCTACCTCTTGCTCTATTCCGGCGAGACCGTTGGCGACCTCCCAACCCTCATCCAGGACACGCACGAGGGAAAGCTCAACTTCGTGCGCTCAATGGCCCCGGCCCTCTCCTTTATACCGGATATCAACCTGGCGGTCTTCTACTGCATTCAATGTCACGAAGAGATCCCGTTTGATACCTATGCGCACGCCCAGGCAGCGGCTGCAGGCCTACCTGCCCCGGTGGTGGACTACTACGTCGACGCCTTCGCCAAGTTCCATTTCGATCTGTGTGCGGAGTGGCAGGTGGCGCCTGCCGAGGCCATCGAGTCGCAGGCTGTGGTATCCGATGTGCCCACGTTGGTCTTTGCAGGGCAGTTCGACCCCATCACGCCGCCTGCGTGGGGGCGCAGCACCGCCGAGGCACTGCCCAATAGCCGCTTCTATGAGTTTCCCGGCCTGGGACATGGCGTGATGCGCGCAAATGCGTGTGGACTCGAGATCGGGCTTCAGTTCATCGACGACCCGACGGCAGAGCCGGATGCCTCGTGCATCGACGCGTTGCCGGCGCCCGTCTTTCGATAGGGGGAATATCTGAACCACGGAGGATTCAGACTTCACCGGACAACGACGCACCCCGGCACACATTTGTGTGCCGGGGTGCGATTTTCAGTGGGTCGTACAGGATTCGAACCTGCGGCCCTGGGCTTAAAAGGCCCCTGCTCTACCGGACTGAGCTAACGACCCAGGTAGGCTGGAGTATAGCATGGGGGGATGGGTTGTCAAACGAGAAGGCCGTCAGCCGTCAGCAGTCGATCGGTTCTACAGCCAGCCATTGGGGCGATCCCGAGAGGTTGAGCGTTTCCACAGCGCCCGGCTCGATGCGGAAAAGGTGGCTGGGGCA
The DNA here is from genome assembly GCA_963775195.1 of uncultured Chloroflexia bacterium. Classification (GTDB taxonomy): domain Bacteria; phylum Chloroflexota; class Anaerolineae; order B4-G1; family SLSP01; genus PWVB01. Next base: position 666,770 of record CAVZIC010000002.1, on the reverse strand, counting down.
GTGGCAGTCGGAGGCGCCGAAACGCGGGAACCACGATCTCAGCAGCAGGATCCTCGGCCAAGGCCTGCGCCCAGGTACACTCAACCCGCAGCCCCACCGCGAGCCAGACGGCTACGGGATCGGACGCGGCGCGCAGATAGTCGATATGCCAACGCAGCGCGGCGCTACCTCGTAGATGGCGCCCGACCCGCGCCCTCAGACCGCCGGGACCCCACGCGCTGCCGACGTAAAGGTAGGTACCTTCGGGAAAGGTCCACGCTCCCAGCGCTCCGACCCTCAACTGCAGGATGCCCAAGCTCCAGCACCAGGCCGTAGGTGCCACCGATCGATTGGAGGGCGTCCGGCCCCACGTCATCTAGCCCCGCAGGATGTGGTGCCAGAGCCGGCTGCCCATCCACGTCAAGATGATGCCCAGGCCCGAGCGAAAGGCTCCTGCGACGTCCATCAGGGTGATGGTGTGCTGTGGATCGAGCTGCCAGACCTGCGCACCTTCCTGGGAAGTGGGCAGCGCCAGCGCCACCAGGCCCAATAGAATGAAAAGTACACCCGCTGCACTGACGGCAACGACCGGCCAAGTGCTGCGAGTTCGCGACATTAGCTCTCTTCGGGCGGCGGGACGGGCAGGTCCTTGACGGCAGTGCTCATCCACTTCTCACCCGTCTCGATGAGCATCACGGGGATATCTTCGCGAATAGGATACTTCCGCCCGCAGTCCTGGCAGACGAGCCAACTATTCTCGCGAACGAGGTCCAACACACCGGGGTCCTCTTTGTCCTTGAGGCGCGTCTCCCCGCTTACACAGTGGGGGCAACGTAGAATCTCCAGAAGTTCGGCGTCAACCATGGTTCCTCCTGAGGGTTATCCTGGTTTCTGCAAATCTGTTTGGAGTATACCACGCGGCATGACACGGGCAAACCACAGGGGCCGTGCTTGATCTGCGGCGCTCGCTTGACGCGACCGGCGGGTCGTCGACAATGCGGAGGTTCGATGGCATAGACCAGGTAGTAAGGGGGAAAGATGGGGATCTTGGATCAATTTCGAATGGACGGCCGCGTCGCGATTATCACGGGGGGAAGTCGAGGTCTGGGAAAGGTGATGGCGCTCACGCTGGCGGAGGCCGGCGCAAGTGTCGTCGTGACGAGCAGGGACGCCGCGACAGTTCGCGTGGTGGCCGAGGAGATCGAGGACACTTACGGTCGACCTTGCCGCAGCTATGCGGCCGATGTCGCCGAGCCGGAGCAGGTCCGGGGGCTGGTCGCCTATACTCTTGAGGAGTTCGGCAAGATCGACGTGCTGATCAACAACGCGGGCATCAACATCCGCGGTGCCATCGAGGATGTGTCCCTGGCCGATTTCCGCCGCGTGCAGGACACCAACGTAACCGGACCTTGGTTGCTCTGTCGTGAGGTCGCGCCGCATATGAAGGCGCAGCGCTACGGGCGCGTTATCAACGTCGGGTCGATGCTTTCGCTGGTCTCGATTCCCGAGCGCACGCCCTATGCGACCAGCAAGGGTGCCGTCCTGCAGCTCACGCGGACGTTGGCGCTGGAGTGGGCACCGTTCGGGATCACGGTGAACGCCCTGCTGCCGGGTCCCTTTGGCACCGAGTTGAACCGCCCGCTCCTGGACGATCCCGAGAAGTATCAGGCGTTTGTCGCCCAGATCCCGCTGGGCCGGTGGGGCGAGATCGAGGAGATCGGCGGCGTGACGCTCTTCCTCGCCAGCAACGCCTCCAGCTTCGTCACCGGGGCCGGCATCCTCGTCGACGGAGGCTGGACGGCCCGTTAGCTCAAGTGCCGGTGAAGGTCGTCACGGACCCTGCCGGCGCCTCGTAGGCTATGTGGCCCTCGCGCACGTCGGCGTCATCGAGGGCCACGTAGGTCTCGTCCGGCCCTGTGCGAACGACGCTGAACGTCGCGTGGCCGGTGCCCCGCACGTCGATCTCCAACGGTACGGCGTGGTCGGCCATGTTGAGAATGACGAAGGCGTCGGGGTTGCCGCTCCCGCGCCCGGCAAAGGCGATCAGCCCGATCTCGGAGTCGTTGGAGACTACTTGCGCGACGGCCATACCCGGCTGGCCGGCACGGCTCACCTGCTTGAAGAAATGGTATCCGGGTTTCACCTCATAGTGGCCGTCGTCGTAGACCTCGAAGGCCGTGCCGGGGTTCGGATCGCCGCCCACCCATTTGCCCGGGCGCTGAATGCAAGCCCAGGGGATGATCCCGTTGACCTTCGCGCGTAGATGTTGTTCCGGATCTCGTTCACGAACCAGACATCCATCTTGCTCCAGCTCGTGCTGGTCACCCAGGCGTGAAGCTCGGGACGCTTTCTCGCGGAGGATGTCGGTGCCCTGCTCCGCCAATCGCCATACCAGCGCCCACGCTCCGCTCCCTTAAAGCCATGCGATGTGATCAAGCCCAGCGCTTCCAGGGCCGCGGGTCCTCGGCGATGGCAGCGGCGTAGCCCCATGCGGAGAAACGATACCAGTTCGTCGTCTCGCCGGGCGCAATGCCCACGTCGGAAATGGCCGTGGGCCTCCAGAATCGGCGGAAGGATCTTCAGGAACTCGACGACCTGCTCCGGGGGCCAATACATATTGTAGTCGTGGCTTGGCCGGTCGGCCGTGCTGCCGTCCAAGGGCCAGCGCATCCAGTCCTCTCCCTCGTTGTGGAGGCAGACGACCCGCACGGGAAAGCCCTCGACCTCCAGCAAGTACCGGGCCCAGGCAGCGAGGTACTCGCCGACGTCGATCTTGTGGGCAGGGTCCAGGTCTCGGCCCCGGATGAACTTCTGCCTGGTCGCCCAGGCCGGAGGGCCGTAGAGGGTCGTGATGATGGCCAGGTCGGCGCCGCGAGCACGGGTGACCCGCAGCCCCTCTCGTACGAATGTCGCGCATCCAGTGCGTCGTGGTCTCGTGGTCGTACGGCAGCGCCCGGCGCCTTCTGGTGGAACGGATCGAGGAACATCTTGACCAGCCCGGGTTTCAGTCCGTCCTCGCCGAAGATCAGGTCGATGATCTCCTGGCGCTGTGCCTCGGTGAGGATGCTGAAGCCGCCGTACTCCTGGGGATCGACCTGATAGTCGCGCGTCTGGGCTACTTCGACGTAGTTGACGCCGAAACCGTCCCAGTCGCGTAGGATCTTTGAGAAGTCCACCTCTGTGCGTCGCATCATCGCAGGCTCCTTGTGGCATGGCTGCTGGGTCGATCTGCTGTGTCGATTGTACACCGCGGAGGATGATGCCGAAAGGACCCTGTTTGCCCGGCCGGGAGGGCAGAAAGCTGCCTTCATTCGAGGCGCCGTGCGACGGTCAACGTCATAGATTGGTCCAATCTTCCGAGATTGGACCAATCTCCTGCAAGCGGCTCAGTCGTCGCCGCCCACGATCTTGAACTGGCGCCCGGACGAGGCGGGTGCCCACGGATTGGTATGCCTCGGCCTGCCCGAAATGCCAGGTCGCTGCGGCCCGTATCCGGGCAGCGCCTGAGGGGAGATCACGATGACCGGCGGGGTCGCCGGATACGCGGGCTGCCGCTGTGCCTGCTCGCGCTGCTCACGGCGGGCATCCTCGCGGCGCCAGATGAAGACCCCCAGAGCCAGCGTGGGCAGCATCGCCAGCACCCCGCAAGTGAGCCCGATCAAGAGCGCCAGCGAGTCGTGACTCAGCTTCTGGGTGACGATCACGGCCATCGCGATGGCGAAGATCGCGCCCATCAGCCCGAAAAAGCGCGCCATCCGGGCACGCAGCGGCGTGCGCGGCTCGTACGCCGCTGGTTCATCCTCAACGTATCTGTGTCGCATCGGTGGATCCTTTCGAGACTTGCCCACTACTCGGTACTCCCGAGGCAAGGCTAACACGCCGTCCTGCATGCCCACCTGCGCTACCTGCGCGCGGACGTCGCGCTCGCGGAGATTGGCCACCTGGAAACGAATCGGCAGATCGCCACCGGAGACGGCGAGGAAGTCACCGCGCCCGTGGAGCAGATGCGCCTCGGTGCCGCCGCGCCCGGAAGCGACCAAGGCATCCTGGGCGGAGGCGACCCGCCCGATGAGGCGCAGGGGGAAGTTGGCGCGCATGAGACTGCCGAGAATCGCGGCGGCAGGATGCTGGGTGGCGGCAACCAGATGGATGCCGGCCTCGCGCCCGCGCTGGGCGAGGCGGGTGAGGGTCTCGACGACCGGATCGCCGCCGGCCATGATCAGATCGGCAAGCTCGTCGATGCAGACCACGATGCGCGGGGTAGCCTCACCGGGGAGCTCGCCGCGGCGGTCGCGGACCTGCATGGTGCGCAGGAGCGAGCGGAGTGCCTCGACGGCCTCAAGGGGATCGGAGATGATGGGGCGGGCGAGATGGGGCGCGGGAGCGAGCGAGCGGAAGGTGCGGCCCTTGGGATCGATGCACAGCAGGCGCAAGGCGGTGGGGGAGTTGGTGAGACAGAGGGAGGTGGCCATAGTGCGCAGGAGCACGGACTTGCCGGAGCCGGTGGTGCCGGCGACGAGGACGTGGGCGACGTCGGGGGCAGAGAGACGGGCGAGGAGGGGGAGGCCGGCGTCGGTGAGGCCGAGGACGGCGGTAGCCGGGGGGATGGGAAGGACATCGTCGAGGAGCGAGAGCAGCTCGACGGGCTTGGGATCGGGATTGGCGAAGGAGAGGACGACGCCGTGTTCGTCGCGGTCGACGTTGAGGGCGGAGACGCGCATGGCGAGGGCGAGGTCGTCGGCGAGGCGTTTGATGGCGGAGAAGCGGGTGGCGGGGTCGGGGTTGAGGAAGAAGCGGATGAGGCGGGGGCCGACGGTCCCGCCGGTGACGCGCCCGGGAGCGCGGTGGGCGGCGAGGACCGCTTCGACGCGGTCGGCTTGATATTCCAGATACGGCCTGACTTGCTGCGACATAACTCGCCTCCCGTTCACTTCATAGATAGAACATATGTTCTATCCTCATTATAGCGACCTGTATGGCTGTGTCAATGACGATTTTCGCTCCGCCGGGTTGACAAAAACAAGAGCTATGGTATGCTCTTCGACGAGTTGAAATGATAACAACCATTTTCGATCTAAAGCGACGAGCTCGAGCTATGCTGAACCAGGCCTGCTGGGTCGGCGCCTCTGTGCGTAGCTAGCACGAGATCGCTTACAAGGGTGTAAAAGCCAGTCCCAGACAGGGACTGGCTTTTTCTATGTCAAAGCGCGTGTACGCAGTACCTAGACTATATCGGAAGGGAGATTCCTGATGGCAACCGTATTCTGTCCTGAGTGTGAAGCAGAGCTGACCTTGAGCCCCGATGTCGAGGAGAGCGAGATCATTGTGTGCCCCGATTGCGGCGTCGAATTGGAGGTCGTCTCCGTGAACCCGCTTGAGGTTGAGATGGCGCCTGAGGTCGAGGAAGACTGGGGCGAGTGACGGAGGTCCTGAATGAAGATTGGGGTGCTCTACTCCCGCAAGCGGGTTGAGGAGAAACTGATCACCGCGGCACTTGACGACCGGGGCGTGGTCTATGACCGGTTCGATCCCCGCGAGCTGACGTTCCGGTTCGACGGCACGTCCCCTGGCGCCTATGACGCGTTCCTGGTGCGCTGCTTGAGTCACACGAATGCCTACTACATCTCGCGGTGGCTTGAGGGTCTGGGTATCCCGACGGTCAGCCCACACCAGACCATCTCGGTGTGCGGGGACAAGCTCTTGACGAGCGCCGCGCTCCAGGAGGCGGGGCTGCCGATTCCCAGGACGGCCGTGGCGTTCACGCCCGAGTCGGGGCTGGCGGCCATCGAGGCCATGGGCTACCCCGTCGTGCTCAAGCCGCTCTTCGGCTCGTGGGGCAGGCTCCTGGCACGGGTCAACGATCGTGACGCCGCCGAGGCCCTGCTGGAGCACAAGAGCACCCTGGGCGGCTATCTTCACGGCGTGGCCTATATCCAGGAGTACGTGGACAAGCCCGGACGCGATATCCGCGTGATGGTGGCGGGCGATGAGGTCGTCTACGCGATCTACCGCCAGTCCGAGCACTGGATCACCAATACCGCGCTGGGCGGCGAACCCGTGCCCTGCCCGGTCACCGATGAGATCGCGCATCTGTCAGTGGGGGCTGCGAAGGCCGTGGGTGGGGGGATCGTCGCCGTCGATTTGCTGGAAGATGCTGACGGTGACCTTCTGGTCAACGAGGTCAACCATACGCCGGAGTTCCACGGCGCTCGCAACGCGACCGACGTGGACATCGCGGCCAAGATTGTGGATTACGTGCTCCAGGTGGCGGAGGGGAAAGCGATATGATCAAGGCAGCTATTGTCGGCGCTTCGGGTTATGCGGGTGGCGAGCTCCTGCGCCTGTTGTTGTTCCACCCAGAGGTCGAGGTCGTCCAGATCACGTCGGAGACCTACGCCGGGCAGTTCGCCTACTTCGTCCACCCCAATCTGCGCGGGCAGACTTCCCTGCAGTTCGTGCCGCTTTCTGAGCTTGCCCCCTGCGACCTGCTCTTTCTGGCCTTGCCTCACGGGACGGCCTGGGAGCAGATCGACAAATACGCCGGCATGGCCGAGCGCATCGTGGATCTCTCCGGTGACTTCCGCCTCAAGAACCCGGCCGATTACGAGCGCTGGTACGAGCACAAGCACCCTCATCCCGAGTGGCTGGAGCGCTTCGTCTACGGCCTGCCGGAGTTTCACCGTGAGGAGATGGCCGGGGCGAAGTACGTCAGCGGTGTCGGCTGCAACGCCACCGTGACCAACTTGGCGCTGCGCCCGCTTTACAAGCGTGGCATCGTGCGCGAGACCGTGGTCGAGGTCAAGGTCGGCTCGTCCGAGGGCGGACATCATCCGAGCCCGGCCTCGCACCACCCCGAGCGGGCCGGCGTCGTGCGTACCTATTCGCCCTTCGGCCACCGGCACATCGGTGAGATGATCCAGGAGTTGGACCTCGATCCCGCCAAGCCCAACTTCCACTTCAGCGTGACCTCTGTCGGCATCGTGCGCGGCGCGCTGGCGACGTGCCATTGTCTGCTAAAGGAACCCGTCGACGAGCGCGACGTCTGGCGGATGTTCCGCGAGGACTACAACGACGAGCCCTTCGTACGGCTGGTGCGGTCGCGCCGCGGCATCCACCGCTATCCGGAACCCAAGCTGCTCTCCGGCTCGAACTACTGTGACGTCGGCTTCGCTGCCGATCCCGAGGGCGGTCGCCTCGTGGTGATCTCGGCGATCGACAACCTGATGAAGGGCGCCGCCGGCAGCGCTGTCCAGTCGATGAACGTGATGTACGGCTGGAATGAGAAGCTGGGGCTCGAGTTCCCGGGACTACATCCTATTTAGGCCAGGGATTAGAGAAAAAGGACACTGATCGAATAACGAGCAGATGGAGTATGGAGTAAGGAGTAGGAAGTGACGGAGTAGGGCCTCGTATGGCTTCTGTTTTCCTTACTCCTTGACTCCACTACTCCTTACTCCCTGCTGAAGGCTGACAGCTGAGAGCTTCGTCTTGGAGGCAACCATGATCGTGATCAAAGTAGGGGGCGGTGAGGGGGTCGACACCGAGTCGGTCTGCCAGGATGTCGCCGATCTCGTCAAGCAGGGACAGCAGGTGGTGTTGGTGCACGGCGGCTCGCACGAGACCAACGTGATCTCCGAGAAGCTCGGACATCCGCCGCGGTTTGTCACCTCGATCTCGGGCCACAGCAGCCGCTACACGGATCGGGAGACGCTGGAGATCTTCGTGATGGTGACCGCCGGCAAGATCAACAAGCTACTGGTGGAGCGGCTCCAGCAATTGGGCGTCAATGCCGTGGGGCTCTCCGGCATCGACGGGCGTCTCCTGGAGGGACGGCGCAAGTCGTTCCTGCGCATCCGTGAGGACGGCAGGACCAAGATCCTGCGAGACGAGTTCAGCGGCGTGATCGAGAAGGTGAATGCCGGCGTGCTGACCGCCGTGATGCAGGCCGGGTTTGTGCCCGTGATCGCGCCTCAGGCCATCAGCTATGAGAGCGAGGCGCTGAACGTCGATGGCGACCGCGCAGCAGCGGCCATCGCCGCCGCCTTGGGTGCCGAGACTCTGGTCATTCTCACCAACGTGCCCGGTCTGCTGCGCGACGTCGAGGACGAAGGGCAGCCTGATCGAGGAGATTCCCCAGGCCCAGGCCGGGGACTACCTCGACCGGTATGCCGAGGGGCGGATGAAGCGCAAGGTCCTGGGCGCCACGGAGGCGCTGCAGGAGGGCGTGGGCCAGGTGATTCTGGCCGACGGGCGCATCGACAAGCCGGTAGTGACGGCGCTGTCGGGCCAGGGGACGGTCATCAAGTAGGATCAGCTTCAAGCTCTGCGAGGAGGCTCACATGAACGAAACACACACCAGCCGCGACCAACTTATCGCCTGGGAGGATCAACACGAGAGTGGCGTCTATGGTAAGCAGCCCATCGTGTTGGTCCGGGGCGAGGGCGCTCGCATCTGGGACATCGATGGGACCGAGTACATCGACTGCATTGGCGGGCACGGCGCCGCGAATATGGGCCATGCCCATCCTGCCGTGGTCGCCGCCGTCAAGGCGCAGGCCGAACGGCTCTTCCTGGCCCCCAACGGCTTCTACAACGACGTGCGAGCAGAGCTGCTCTCCGAGTTGGTGCGGGTGGCGCCGCCGGGCCTCGACCGGGTCTTCCTCTGCAACTCGGGCACCGAGGCCGTAGAGGCCGCACTCAAGTTCGCGCGTCTCGGCACGGGTCGGACCAAGATCATCTCCACGATGCGCGGTTTTCACGGTCGCACGATGGGTGCGGTTTCGACGACCTGGCGCAAGGAGTATCGCGATCCCTTTGAGCCCCTGGTCCCCGACGTCAGTTTCGTGCCCTACGATCGACTGGAGCGTATGGCGAAGGCGGTAGATGACCAGACCGCGGCGGTGATCGTCGAGGTCGTGCAGGGCGAGGGTGGGGTGAATCCCGGGAGCGAGGAGTTCCTCGTCGGCACCCAGGCGCTCTGCCGGGAGCACGGTGCGCTCTTCATCGTCGACGAGGTGCAGACAGGGTTCGGGCGGACGGGCAAGCTATTTGCCGGCGAGCACTATGGCCTTCGCCCCGATCTGATGACGATCGCCAAGAGCATGGCCGGCGGGGTGCCGATGGGAGCGACGTTGATCGGCGGGCGCGTCGGCGAGATCCCGGGCCACGTGCACGGCAGCACTTTCGGCGGCAACCCGCTGGCCTGTGCCGCCGCATTGGCCACGATCCACGCGATGGAGGCGGAGCACCTGCCCGAGCGCGCTGCCAAACTGGGCGCGCGGCTGCTGGAGGGCTTTCGCGCCCTGGACACTCCCGCGATTCGCGAGGTCCGTGGGATGGGGCTGATGGTCGGTGTGGAGCTCCGCGAGAGGTCGGGTGCTTACCTCGCGGCGCTGGCCGAGCAGGGCGTGTTGGCCTTGCCTGCAGGCGCCACGGTCATGCGCTTCCTGCCGCCCCTGGTCATCAGCGAAGCGGATATCGAGACGGTGATCGAGAAGGTCAGCGTGGTCTTGGCGGCCTAGAGCAAGGAGCTATCAGCGATCAGCTTTCAGCAAGAGAAGGAAGCAAGGAGTAAGGAGTACGAAGTAAGGGAAAAGCACCGGAGCGGTGCCCTACTCTCTACTCCGCACTGCCTACTCCTTTTTTGGGCTGAAAGCTGAACGCTAATAGCTGACAGCTACAAGGAGAAGTCTATGAGTGAAGGTAACATCCCCCGCGCCCTGCTCGTCCTTGAGGATGGCACGCGCTTTTCGGGCCGCGGGGTCGGGGCGGCGGGGGAATCGTTCGGCGAGCTGGTCTTCAACACCGGCATGACCGGATACCAGGAGGTGCTGACCGACCCGTCCTATCGCGGACAGATCGTGGTGATGACCTATCCCGAGATCGGCATCTACGGCGTGAACCCGGACGACGTCGAGTCCGACCGGATTCAGGTCGCCGGCTTTGTGGTCCACCGCGCGGTGCGCACGCCGTTCAACTACCGGGCCAACCGCTCCTTCACCGACTATTTGGCCGACGCCGGCATTGTGGCGATTGAGGGCATCGATACGCGCGCCCTGACCCGCCACCTGCGCACCTACGGTGCGATGCGCGGTGTCATTGCCGCGGAGGGCGGCGACCTCGACGCGGAGCGTCTGCTGGCCCGCGTCCTTCAGCGCCCCAAGATGAATGGCCTCAACCTGGCCGGCGAGGTCACACCCGACGCGGTGACCTCCCTCTCTTCCCCTCAGGACGGGAAGTCAGGCGATGCCCGCATCGTCGTGATCGACACGGGTCGGAAGGGCGGCATCGTCCGCGAGCTGATGGATCGCGGCGCGAAGGTCACGGTCGTGCCCTATGACGTTGATCTGGAAACCGTGCTCTCCCTCAAGCCGGATGGCGTGCTCGTCACCAACGGCCCTGGCGACCCGGAGCCTCTCGATGCGACGATCCGGCTCATCCAGGACCTTCTCCGCGCCCGCGTGCCCCTGGCAGGCATCTGTCTTGGCCACCAACTGCTCGGGCTGGCTGTCGGTGGACGTACCTACAAGATGCGTTTCGGACACCGGGGCGCCAACCACCCCATCAAGGATACGCGAACCGGCAAGATCGTGATCACGACGCAGAATCACGGCTTTGCCGTCGATCCCACGAGCCTTGGCATCGCCTGGACGCCGCTGGACGCGGCGTTTGAACCCGCGCGCCCCGAGTTGTGTGGTGCATCGAACGGCCCGCCGTCCGACGCGCTTTCGCCGTCTGAGGCGCCCGATCAGGACACGACTATGGCCGAGCAGCTCCCTTCGGAACCGCTGGTGGGCGTCAGCCCGCTGGACTTTGGTCCCGTAGAGGTGACCCATCTCTCGCTCAACGATGGCACGGTGGAGGGGCTGCGCCTTCGAGACTACCCCGCGTTCTCCGTGCAGTTCCATCCTGAGGCCTCACCGGGGCCCCACGATGCCAAGGACTTCTTCGAGCAATTCATCAAGCTGATAGGCGAGCGCCGGTAGGGCCGCCACGTTTAGGGGGAGACACTATGCCCAGGCGCACCGACATCGAATCCATTCTCATCATCGGATCGGGCCCGATCGTCATCGGCCAGGCCGCGGAGTTCGACTACTCCGGCACTCAGGCACTCAAGGCGCTGAGGGAGGCCGGCTATCGTCTGATCGTGGTCAACGCCAACTCCGCGACCATCATGACCGACCCCGAGCTCTCCGATGCCGTCTATATCGAGCCCCTCACCGTCGAGTTCCTCGAAGCCATCATCCGGAAGGAGCAGCCCGATGCCCTTCTGCCGACGCTCGGGGGCCAGACCGCGCTGAACCTCGCGGTAGCGCTTTCGGAGACCGGGATCCTGGAGCGCTACGGCGTGGAGCTCATCGGTGCGCCCTTCAGGGCCATTCAGTTGGCCGAGGACCGCGCACTCTTCAAGGAAACGATGCAGCACATCGGCCTCGAGGTGCCGGCGAGCCGCCAGATTGCCAACCTGCCCGAGGCGCTGTCCACTGCCGACGAGCTTGGGTACCCGCTGATCGCGCGCCCCAGTTTCACGCTGGGTGGGACCGGCGGCGGCATTGCCTACAACGCCGAGGAGCTCACCCAGATCGTGGCCCGTGGCCTGATCGAGAGTCCCACCCATACCGTGCTGCTCGAGGAATCCGTGATCGGCTGGAAAGAGTACGAGATGGAGGTGATGCGCGACCACGCTGACAACGCCATCATTGTCTGCTCGATCGAGAACCTCGATCCGATGGGCATCCATACCGGCGACTCGATCACCGTCGCCCCGGCCCAGACGCTGACCGACCGCGAGTACCAGAGGATGCGCGACGCGTCGATCGCGGTGCTGCGCGCCATCGGCGTGGATACCGGCGGGTCAAATATCCAGTTCGCGATTGACCCCGAGTCGGGGCGGATGGTTGTCATTGAGATGAACCCGCGGGTATCGCGCTCGTCGGCCTTGGCCTCCAAGGCCACCGGCTATCCCATTGCCAAGGTCGCGGCGCTGCTCGCCGTCGGTTACCGTCTCGACGAGGTCGCCAACGACATCACCCGCCGCACGACGGCGGCGTTTGAGCCCACCCTGGACTACGTGGTGGTGAAGATGCCCCGCTTCCAGTTGGAGAAGTTCCCCGGCGCCGACCCGCGGCTGACCACGCAGATGAAGTCCGTGGGTGAGGCGATGGCCATCGGGCGCACCTTCAAGGAGGCGCTCGGTAAGGCGGTCCGCTCGCTGGAATTGGACCCGACCCCCGACCTCGATTTTGATCGGATCCCCGAGTATCTCGCCAACCCCACGCCCGAGCGCCTGGCCTACATCTACGCTGCGCTGCGCCGCGGCTATACGGTCGACGAGATCCACACGTTCACCCATATCGACCGCTGGTTCCTGACCGAGCTGGCGCAGTTCGTCCAACTCGAGTCGGCGCTGCGGGCAAGATTGGTCCAATCTTCCGAGATTGGACCAATCTTGGAGACCCTGGACCGCGAGGCCCTGACGCAGGCCAAAGCCTGGGGGTTCAGCGATCTGGAGTTGAGCGAAGTCTTCGATTGCTCTGAGGACGAGGTTCGCGAGCGCCGTAACGCGCTGGGCGTGCGCCCCGTCTACAAGATGGTCGACACGTGTGCCGCCGAGTTTGAGGCCTACACGCCCTACTTCTACTCGACCTATGGCGGGACCGAGAATGAGGCCGAGCGGACGGACCGGCCGAAGGTCGTGATCCTGGGCTCCGGCCCCAATCGGATCGGTCAGGGCGTGGAGTTCGACTATGCTAACGTCCACGCCGTCTGGGCACTCCAGGAGGAGGGCTATGAGGTCATCATGGTCAACTCCAATCCCGAGACCGTTTCCACCGACTACGACACCGCCGACCGTCTTTATTTTGAGCCGCTGACCGTCGAGGACGTGCTGGGCATCGTCGAGCACGAGAAGCCCAAAGGCGTCGTCGTGGGATTTGGCGGGCAGACGCCGCTCAAGCTTGCCCGCGCGCTGGTCGATCACCACATTCCCCTCCTGGGGATCGATTTCGCCGCGATTGAGATGGCCGAGGATCGCGAGCAGTTCGGCGCCTTGTTGGACGAAGTTGGCCTCCACAGCCCGCCCTATGGACTGGCCTCAACGGTTGAGGAGGCGCTGGAGGTGGCGGAGCGGTTGGGCTACCCGGTGCTCCTCCGGCCCAGCTTTGTGCTGGGGGGACGCGCCATGGAGATCGTGAACAACGCCGAGGAGTTGCGCCACTACATCGTCGAGGCTGCGCGGGTCTCGCCGGGCTATCCGGTGCTCATCGACCGTTTCCTCGAGGGGGCGGTCGAGCTCGACGTCGATGTCCTTTCCGATGGAAGGGACGTGTGGATCGCCGGGCTGATGGAGCAGATCGAGGAGGCCGGCGTGCATTCGGGCGACTCCGCATGCGTGATGCCACCGGTGAGTCTATCGAACACGATGGTCGATCGGATCGAGACCTCGGTCGCCAGCCTCGTGCGGGCTTTGGGTGCGGTGGGACTGGTCAACATCCAGATGGCCATCCGGGGTAACGACCTCTACGTGCTGGAGGCCAACCCGCGCGCCTCGCGTACCGTGCCCTACGTCAGCAAGGCGATCGGGATCCCCGTGGCCAAGCTTGCCGCGAAGATCCTCGTGGGCCGGCCCCTCAGCGAACTGCTCGCGCCCTACTGGCCCTATCCCTCACACGTTCCGCCGTCGACGGACTTCGCGACCTATCTGAACGAGATGGGCCATGCCCCTATGCCCTGGCCGGGGCAATCCTCGGTCAAGGAGGTCGTGCTGCCCTTCGGTCGCTTCCAGGGCGCCGACGTCCTGCTTGGGCCCGAGATGCGTTCCACGGGCGAGGTGATGAGCTTCGGACAGAGCTTCCCCGAGGCCTTCGCCAAGGCGCAGATTGCGGCCAGCAACCCGCTCCCCACGCAGGGGACGGTGCTCGTGAGCCTGGCGGACACGGACAAGCGTGACGGCATCTCGCTGGTCGCTCAGCTCGGTGACCTGGGCTTCGACGTCGTCGCGACGCGGGGCACCGCACGCGTTCTCAAGGCGATGGGTGTGGCGGTAAGAGAGGTGCACAAAGTGGGCGAGGGGCGACCCGACTGCGTCGACATCATCGTCCAGGACAGGGTCCAGCTCGTGGTCAACACGCCCTCCACCTACGGTGGCAGTGGGCGGCGTCACGAGTTTCCTGCCCCCGGCACTTCTCAGCAGCGCGGGGTGCCCCTCCCGTGGCACCTGGCCCGCACGTCCGGCTATCGCATCCGCACCGCGGCGCTGGAGCATCACGTGCCCTATGTCACAACCCTGGTCGCCCTCCGCGCCACCGTAGCGGCGATTCGCTACTTGCGCGCCCGGACTCTGACCGTCAGCCGGCTCGGAGACACACTATCTCCTTAAGTGCCGGGGACGCGCCTCGGACGGCGGTAGCGCCTCGGACGGCGTCCGCAGTCCCCGGCACTTGGGAGGGGAGCCGGAGCAGTACAGCAAGACAAGGTGGAAGAAGTGGACGAAGCTGAATTTCTCGAGAAGCTGCTATCAATTCCCAGCCCCTCAGGGGGCGAGGACATTTTCGCCGAGTACCTGGTCACCCGGATGCGAAAGCTGGGCTTCCGGTCCGGTCGCGACGAGGCCGGCAATGTCGTGGGCACGGTCGGCAATCCCGACGCGACCCGCGAGATCGTGTTGCTCGGTCACATGGACACCGTCCCCGGCTTCATCCCCGTGCGATGGGATGACGGCAAGCTCTACGGACGCGGAGCGGTGGATGCCAAGGGCCCGTTGGCCACCTTCGTCCTGGCGGCGGCGCGGGTGGCGCCGAGACTGGGGCCGGCGCGCGTGACCGTGATCGGTGCCGTGGAGGAGGAATCCCACGGCTGGGGGGCGCACTACCTCGCCCAGACGATGGCCGCGCCGGAGTGCGCCATCATCGGCGAGCCGAGCGACTGGGACAGCATCACCCTGGGCTACAAGGGGATGCTCAATATGGAGTACAAGCTGGTGCAGCCCGGCGGCCATAGCGCCGGCGAGGCACCGGGTCCCGCCGAGCACGCCGTCTATTTCTGGAACCGGCTGCGTCGCTATGCCTACGCCTACAACCAGGGCAAGAACGGACGTTACAACACCCTCGACCCCGCGCTGCGCGATCTGCATACCTACAGTGACGGGCTCTATGACTTCGTCGAGATGAACATCGTGGCCCGGCTCCCGCCCGACTTCAGCATCGACGCCCTTCAGGCGAGCATGGAGACCTGGAGCAACGGCGCCGAGCTCAAGTTCCTCGGCTCCGACCCGGCCTATCAATCCGACAAGAACACCCCGCCCGTTCGGGCTCTGTTGAGGGCCATTCGGGCGGAGGGTGGGCGTCCCCGGTTCAAGCTCAAGACCGGGACCTCGGACATGAACACTGTCGGGCCGGTCTGGGAATGTCCAATGGTGGCCTATGGCCCGGGCGATTCCTCGCTCGACCACACGCCAAGGGAGCACATCCGGATCGACGACTTCCAGAGGTCGATCGTGATCCTGGCTCACGCACTGGAGATGCTGGCGCAGGGGTGAAAGCACGCTACGACACAAGTTCCGGGCGGATCTGTGATCCGCCTGGGGCCCGCCCGGCGCACGGTCTGCAGGTCCGCGGACAGCAGACCGGCGGATCACAAATCCGCCTGGAACATACGTCATGAGAGGTGACCCGATGGCAGACACACCCTATCTGAGGGACTTGGGCGACGGCTTGATCCTCCGCCGCGCCACCCGCGCGGACACCGACGCGCTGGCGGATTTCGATGCCCGCGTCCACAGCGATCCGGGTTGGGATACTCCCGACGTCCACGTCGGGGCGTGGGTCCGCGACCTGATGTCCGGCGCCCATCCGACATTCGAGGTCGGCGACTTCCTGGTCGTCGAGGATACGGCGAAGGGTGCCATCGTGTCCAGCACCAACCTTATCTCCCAGACCTGGTCCTATGCCGGGATCGAGTTTGGTGTGGGCCGCCCTGAGTTGGTGGGCACCCATCCCGACTACCGGCGGCGTGGTCTGGTCCGTTCGCAGTTCGAGGTGCTCCACCAATGGAGCGCCGACCGCGGCCACAAGGTGCAGGCCATCACAGGCATCGCCTGGTACTACCGCCAGTTCGGCTACGAGATGGCGGTAGACCTTCACGGCGGGCGCGGTGGCCCGGTGACGAGCGTTCCAGTGTTGAGGGACGGCGAGGTGGAGCCGTATCACGTCCGCCCGGCCGAGGTGCAGGACCTGGACTTCATCGTTGATGTCGACGCTCACGGTGAGCAACGCTGGCTGCTCAGATGTGTACGGGATGCGGCGCTATGGCGCTACGAGCTGTCGGGCCATAGCCCGGAGAGCGCTGCGGCGCAGGCATGGCGGATCATTGAGACGTTCGACGGCGAGGCGGTAGGCTTTCTTGCCCATCCCAACGTACGCTGGGGCAATAGCTTCCTGGCATCGCGGTATGAGCTCAAGCCCGGAATGTCGTGGTGGTCAGTCACCCCAACGGTGCTCCGCTATCTCAAGACGGTCGGTGCCGAGCTGGCACCTTACGCCCCACCGTCACCGGATGGCACACCCTTCACGACGGTGGGGTTCTCGTTGGGCACCGAGCATCCCGCCTATGACATCGCGGCCGATTGGCTGTCTGGCACCCGCAGGCCATGGGCGTGGTACATCCGCGTCCCTGACGTGCCCGACTTTCTGCGCACGATTGCCCCGGTGCTGGAGCAGCGGCTGGCCGCATCGGCCCTCGTCGGACACACCGGCAGCCTGACGCTGAGCTTCTACCGCGACGGCGTCAAACTCGTTCTCGAAGGTGGGCGCCTCGTCTCGATTGAGCCTTGGCAGCCCACGGTCGGTGGCGACGAGGGGATGGCGCGGTTCCCCGGCCTGGTCTTCCTCCAGCTACTCTTCGGGTACCGCTCGTTTGCGGAGTTGGACCACGCCTTCCCGGATTGCTTCGGCAACCGCGAGGCGCGATTGTTGCTGGATATCTTCTTCCCCAAACAGACGTCGGACGTCTGGCCGATTGCATAATAGCTATTCTCATCTACGGAGGCACACAATGGCACCAAAGAAGATCACCAAGGTAGTACTGGCATACTCGGGTGGGCTCGATACGTCCTGTATCGTCCCGTGGCTGATCGAGACCTACGGCTGCGAGGTCGTCACGTTCACGGCCGATCTCGGCCAGGAGGAGGAGCTTGACGGGCTCCCCGAGAAGGCCAAGGTCAGCGGCGCGGTCAAGTCCTACGTCGAGGACCTGCGCCAGGAGTTTCTCAACGACTTCGTCTTTCCGACGATGCGCGCGGGCGCCATTTACGAGCGCCAATACCTGCTGGGTACCTCCTTTGCCCGCCCCTTGATCGCCAAGCGGCTGGTGGAGATCGCCGAGCTGGAGGGCGCCGACGCGATTGCGCACGGCGCCACGGGCAAGGGCAACGACCAGGTGCGCTTCGAGCTGGGCGTGATGGCGCTCAACCCGCGTCTGAGCGTGATCGCCCCCTGGCGCGAGTGGAGCATCCGCTCGCGTGAGGACGCGCTCGCCTACGCGACCGCCCACGGCGTCCCCGTCACCTCGACCGGCAAGTCGAAGTACAGCCGCGATCGCAACATCTGGCACCTCAGCCACGAGGGCAGCATCCTGGAGAACCCGTGGCTGGAGCCCGAGGAGGACATGTTCCTGCTCACCGTCGCGCCTGAGGCAGCGCCGGACACCCCGCGCTACGTCGAGATCGACTTCAGCGCCGGGATCCCCGTCAAGGTCGACGGCGTGGTCCACGGTCCCGTCGAACTGCTGAGCCTGCTCAACAAGATCGGCGGCGAGCACGGCGTCGGGCGGGTCGATATCGTCGAGAATCGCCTCGTCGGCATCAAGTCGCGCGGCGTCTACGAGACCCCCGGCGGCACGATGCTCTACACCGCTCTCCGCGCACTCGAGACCCTCTGCCTCGACGGCCTTACCCAGCACTATAAGGACGTCGTCTGCCGAGAAGTACGCGGAGATCGTCTACAACGGCAAGTGGTTCACGCCGCTGCGTACCGCGATGGATGCCTTTGTCGACAGCCTCATGCAGAACGTCACCGGCACCGTGCGGCTCAAGCTCTTCAAGGGCACCTGTTCCGTCGTCGGTCGTAAGTCGCCCTACTCGCTCTATCGCGAGGACTATGCCACCTTTGGCGAGGACGACGTCTACGACCAGAGCGACGCCGAGGGCTTCATCCACCTCTTCGGCCTCCCGCTCAAGGTCAAGGCCCTCCTCGACATCGAGGGTCTGGGCAAATCCAGCTACGCCCAGCCCGACTTCGGCCAGTTCAAGCGAGATTAGGCTCATCCGGAAACCTTGCGAAGGTTGAGCCCGAGTCCGCTCGGGCCACCTTCGCAAGGTTGGTGCCCTGCGACCAGCAGCCGTCGTAGAGACGTGCCGGTGGCACGTCTTCTGCGGCGTACCACGTACATCGGACAGGAGATCGACATGGCAAAACTCTGGGGCGCCCGCTTCGCCAAAGAACCTGACGAACTGCTGTGGGCCTACAACGCCTCCATCGGCTTTGACCGGCGGCTCTACGCCGCCGACATCGCCGGCAGCATGGCCTACGCCCGGGCGCTGGCCCGTGCCGGCGTTCTGACCGCGGCAGAAGCCGGCGCGATCGTCGACGGCCTCGAGACCGTCCTCGACGAGTTTGACCGGGGCGACTTCGTCTTCCAGCCGATGGATGAGGACATCCACACCGCCGTCGAGCGCCGCCTCCACGAGCTCAAGGGCGACGTCGCGGGCAAACTCCATACCGGGCGTAGCCGCAACGACCAGGTCGCCACCGACGTCCGCCTCTACCTCCTCGACAAGATCGGAGCACAAGGCCCTCACCCCGAGAGACGGAGGCGCCTCGCGACGGTGGGCGTGGGCCCGTCTGTCCGGCGAGGAGGCTGATCTCCCCTCTGTTCCGCAGGCGACGGGGAAGCACGCCCCCTCCGGGCGTCTCTACGGTAGACGAGGGGCGGCCGGGTCGGGCTCTCCTCCGCGACCTCCAATCTGCTATCGTCGACCAGGCCGAGGCGCACCTCGACGTCATGATGCCCGGCTACACGCACCTCCAGCCCGCCCAGCCGATCCTCTTCTCCCACTGGCTGATGTCTTATGTCTGGATGCTGGAACGCGACGCCGCCCGGCTCGACGATCTGGCCCACCGGGCCTCGGTTATGCCGCTGGGCAGCGCCGCGCTCGCCGGCAACACCTTCGGCATCGACCGCGAGGCGCTTGCCGCGGACCTCGGCTTCGAGGCCGTGAGCCGGAACAGCCTCGATGCCGTGGCCGACCGCGATTTCATCGCCGAGTTCCTCTTCTGGGCCGCCCTGCTGCAGACCCACCTCAGCCGTCTCGCCGAGGACCTCATCATCTACGCCTCGGGCGAGTTCCACTTCGTTGAGCTCGACGACGCCTTCAGCACCGGGTCGAGCATCATGCCGCAGAAGAAGAACCCCGACCCGCTGGAGCTGGCGCGCGGCAAGACAGGCCGCATGGTGGGCCATCTCGTGAGCCTGCTGACCACGCTCAAGGGACTCCCCAGCGCCTACGACAAGGACCTCCAGGAGGACAAGGAGCCGCTCTTCGACGCGATCGATACGTTGGAGATCGAGCTGCCCGTGCTGACCGGCGTTATCGCCACGCTGACGGTAAACCGCGAGCGGATGGCGGCGGCGCTCGGCGACGAGCTGCTGGCGACTGACCTCGCCGACTACCTCGCCCGTCGCGGAGTGCCTTTCCGCGAGAGCCATGCCCTTGTGGGTCAGGCCGTCCGCCGGGCACTGGCGCTCGGCTGCGGGCTGCGGGCGTTGCCGCTGGAGGAGTATGCCGCGATCTCGCCGCATTTCGGGGCGGACGTCCGCGACGCGCTGGACTTCCGCCGGTCGGTGTCACGCCACGACGTGACGGGCGGCACCGCCCCTTCGGCGGTCGAGGCGCAGATTCGGGAGGCGCGAGAGGTGCTGGAATCATGAAGCGAGGAGCGACGCTGTGAGTGTTATCGAAGTTGTCAACCTGACCAAATACTACGGCAAAGCGCGTGGCATCGTGGATGTCTCCTTCGACGTCAAGGAGGGCGAGATCTTCGGCTTCATCGGCCCGAACGGCGCCGGCAAATCCACGACCATCCGCCTCCTTCTGTCGCTGATCCACCCGACCAGCGGCAGCGCCCGCGTTTTCGGCATGGACGTGACCACCCAGGGCCCCAAAATCCGCCGCGACATCGGCTACCTGCCCTCGGAGGTCTACTACTACGAGGGCATGAAGGTCATTGACCTGCTCAAGTATTCCGCCGGCTTCTACGATCACGACTGTACCCAGCGTATCCGCGAGCTCTCCGAGGCCATGGAGCTGGAGATGAACCGTCGCATCAGCGACCTCTCCTATGGCAACAAGAAGAAGGTCGGCATCGTCCAGGGTCTGCTCCACAGCCCCAGCCTGCTCTTCCTCGATGAGCCGACCAGCGGCCTCGACCCGCTCATGCAGCGCCGGTTCTTCGACCTGATCCGCGCGGAGAACGCCCGCGGCGTGACTATCTTCTTCTCCTCGCACATCCTGGGCGAGGTCCAGCGCCTCTGCACCCGCGTGGGCATCATCCGCGAGGGGCGCATCGTGGAGATCTCCGACATCCGCACCCTCCAGCAGAACAACTACAAGAAAGTGGCCATCACGGCCGGGGGGCTCGACGCCGCTGCCTTCGATTTGCCCGGGGTCACCAACGTCCAGCAGGAGAACGACACCCTGCGCTTCTTCTTCAAGGGCGACATCAACGCGGTGCTGCGGAAGCTCGGCGAGGTTCGGGTGGCCGACGTGACCATCGAGGAGCCGTCGCTGGAAGAAATCTTCATGCACTACTACGAATAGGCCCGGACCATGAGCGCAAACATCTACAGACACGAGTTCCGCGCCCGGCTCAAGTCCACGATCATCTGGTCGCTGGCCGTGATGGCGATCGTGGGCCTCTTCTTCTCCATCTTCCCCACCTTCGCCGACCAGGCCGCTGTGATCAACGAGATGTGGTCGAAGTTCCCGGAGGGACTGCGCGCCGCCTTCGAGCTGGACACGCTGAATATGGCCACCGTACTGGGCTTCTACGGCTTCGTCCTATTGTTCGTCGAGCTCTGCCTGGCGATCCAGGCCGGCAACTACGGCTTTGGCCTGGTCTCGATCGAGGAGAGTGAGCTGACCGCGGACTTCCTGCTGAGCAAGCCCGTGAGCCGTGTCCGGATCCTCACCAGCAAGCTGTTGGCTGCCCTCACCAGCCTGCTGATCACGTCCCTGGTCGTGGGCGCCACCACGCTGATCTCCATCGCGCTCTTCAGCGGCGGTCGCAGCTACGACCCGGCTACGTTGCGCCTGCTGCTGTTCAGCCTTCCGATCTTCCAGCTCTTCTTCCTGGCCGTCGGGCTGGTGATCTCGCTGCTGGTCAAGCGCATCCGCAACGTCACGCCCTACTCCCTCGGCCTGGCCTTCGGATCCTATGTGCTGGCTGCCTTCAGCGGGGTCTTTGGCGACGTCAAGCTGGAGCTCATCACGCCCTTTAAGCACTTCGACCCGGCCGCCATCGTCCGCCAGGGCGCCTATAACACCCCGCTGGTCATGCTCAATGTCGCGATCACCCTGGTGTCGTTGGCGGTCAGCTACTGGCGCTACATCCGCCGCGACATCCCCGCGGTGTCCTGAGGAGGCGCACGATGAACATCTTCCTCCGTGAACTCAAGGCCAACTTCAAATCCCTGGTGATCTGGAGCGTCATCATCGCGTTGTTGATCGTGGTCGGCGTGGCCAAGTTCGCCGCCTTTGCCGGCGACCCCTCGACGCTGGCCATGCTCGATGCCCTCCCTGCGTCGGTGGTGGATGCCCTGAACCTGCGTGCCTTCAACCTGACCACGGTGAGCGGTTTCTACGGCGTGATGTTCACGTACTTTGCCTTGATGGGCGCCATCGCGGCGTCGATGTGGGGCAGCGACATCATCTCCAAGGAGGAGCGCGACAAGACGGTCGAGTTCTCGCTCGTCCTCCCGGTCTCGCGTAGCCGGGTCGTCACCGCCAAGGCACTGGCCGCGCTGGCCAACTGCATCGCCTTCGTCGGCATCACCTGGGTGATCTCGGTCGTGGCCGTGCGGCAATACCACCCCGACCAGGCCTTCTACGCCTTCCTGGTGCTCGAAATGCAGGCGATGGCTGCCATCGAGTTGATCTTTCTGGCCGTAGGGCTGCTGCTGGGTTGCGCGATGAAGCAGTACAAGCGGGCGGGATCGACCGCCGTGGCCATCATCCTGGCGACCTACTTCGTGTCCATCCTCTCCACGCTGCAGCCGAAGCTCGATTTCCTCAAGTATCTCACGCCCTTCCGCTACTACGACGCGGGCGAGCTCTTCCGCACCGGCAAGCTCGACATCACCTACGTGGCGCTCTCCGCGGCCATCGTCGTGGTCTGCCTGGTCGCGGCGTACGTCGCCTACAACCGCCGCGATCTCTACATCTAGCGACCTCCGCCCTTCTGGGAAACATCTGCCACTGTCCTTCCGGGAAGGTGCTTTCCTTCCCGGAAGGTTCCGGACCCGCGGCCCGCTGACCATGGGCAACGTAGGATACCTATCTCAAGGCCAGCGGTAGGTACACCTTGTGGTCGACCGTGTACAACGGCGACAGCCCGGTGGTGGTGCCCAAGCTCATGCCGGGGATCGTGTTATTCTGCGCCGTCGTGCTGGTGGTGCGCAGCGCCTGCCCCGACGTCAGCGCCGTCGGCAAGGTGGCCGACCAGGTCCCGCCGGCATTGGCATTCACCACGGCCAACGACTGCAGCGCCTCCGTGATGGCATCGGTATCGTCCAGGAAGACCTCGACGATACAGTTCGGACATGGGCCGCCTGCCCCGCTCGTGCCGCTCACGGACGTCCCGGCAATGCTCGTCACCTGCGCCGGCTTGAAATTGCGGAAGGCATCGGGGAGGCTCTTGGTCATCTGGATGGCATCTTCCGGGCTGTTGTTGCCCGCGATCTCCCCCCAGGGCGTCAGCTTCTTGATCACGTTGCCGCGCAGCGTGTTGGCGTCCGAAGTAGAGACCGTCGGCGTGTCATTGAGCGAGATGGCCGAAAGCCCGGGTCTGACGATCCGGTTGGTGGTGATTTGGTTGAAGTCCGTGCCGCCCTGGAGGTAGATGCCCCTCCCGCAGACGCCGATCTCGGCATTGTTGACATCCAAACCGATCCTGTTGTTGCGGATGATGTGATGGTCGCCGCTCATGCGGATGGCGTCTGCTTGGGTAGAGATCGACACGATGGCAATGCGTAGCCCGGCGATCACGTTGTTCTCGACGATATTGCGGCTGCCGCTCAGGCTCAGGCCGCTGCCGCCCAACCAGTCCCACTGCAGACAGATCAGGCTGGGGTCGGTTTCCTTATCGGGCACGGTCCCGTTCGCGATGGTCCCGACGTAGTTGTTGGCGAAGGTCGTGTCGTCGCCGTTGATCGCCGCCGCCACCCCGGCCAGGCCGGTGAAGACGTTGTTCTGGATGACGTTGTTGGTGACGTTGGCCCCCACGGAAACGCCCGTGTTGCCGCTGCCGTCGTCCTCGCCGCCGCCGCGCAGCACGATGTCCGTCCCGTCATCGCTCAGACCAAACCAGTTATTCTCGATGACGTTGCTGCTGGAATTTACGTAGATGTGGGTCTTGAACATCTGAAAGCCCAGCCCGCGAATCTCGTTGGCGTTTTGGGTGGCGGTTTCTCCCAACTTCAACCCGTCGCCACTGGCCGGTTCCGGGACCCACCAAGATGATCTTCGGCCCGGTGGTGCGGCCGCCGGGCTGGGTACTGCCGTCAATGATGATCCCGCCGTTGAGATAGCGTACGTCGGCCATTGTCGAGCTGGATATGCCGATGAACTGGATCTTCCAGATCTGTAGGGTGCTGTTGTACCCCTCTGCAGCCGTGGCGGGGATGTTGAAGGCGATGAGCACCGGCTTTTGGTTCGCAGGCAGGTTGCGCGCCTGAATCACGGCCCGGCGCAGCGTGCAGGGCGAGGTGGCGCATGTCGTGCTATTGCTGGTGTCCAGGTCTTTGCCGCTGTTGACCGTGATCGTGGTGACGGGTGTGGTGTAAGGCGAAGCGGCTTGTACCGTGGCCATCCCGTCTGTTAAGAAGAGCGGCATCATCATCGTGAGCGCTACCAGGGCCCGTCCAAACCAACGACTGATCGTTTGAGTCATCTCTGCTGTCCTTTCTTGAGAGCGAGCACAACGTACACCGTTGCATAGATACAGGGCTACGATAGCGATCGACCGTCACAATATCGTCAAAAAAGGAACGTATCGAAGGCCTCTTGACTGGGTCCAATAGCAGTGGAGTTCCTCGGAGATAGATTTTCGCCCGCTGATGTTCCCGTCGGATCTTGTCCCCAGTCTGCTGGGGCGTCTTGTCCCCAGTCTGCTGGGGCGTGATCCGACGGGTCCTGTCAGGTAAGAGTGACGGATCTGGGCCCTCAGGTCTGCCTGATCGGGGTGTTTTCTACAGCATCGACGTGCGGAAATGGCACTGGGGAGGGAGAGACAATGAAATCCGAAGCGTATCTTGTCGCGCAAGCGCGAGACACTGAATACCACGGTGGGATTTGTAGATGCAGGTTCGAATACACATAAACGCGCTATACTATACACATCGCGATTGGAGATGAGAGGATGGGCGAAACGATCCGAACCAATGTCGTGCTGGATCAAGACCTGATCGAGGAAGCACTCGAACTGACGGGGCTCAAGACGAAAAGAGCCGTCATTGAGGAGGCGCTGCGCCTGCTCACCCAACTGAAGCGCCAGGAACGCGTGCGTACCTTGCGGGGCCGGCTTCATTGGGAAGGCGACCTGGATGCCCTGCGCACGGACGTGAACAGTGATGTGGCTGGTTGACGCGTCGGTCTGGATCGACTACTTCAACGGGGTCACAACGCCCCAGGCCGACCGGCTGGATGCGGCGCTGGGACACGAACAGCTCTGCCTTGGAGATATCACCCTTTGTGAGGTACTCCAAGGATTCCGGCGACCAAAACGAATTCGAGCAGGCCCGGGACGCGCTGCTGGCCTTTCCCGTGGTCACACTTGGCGGCGTAGATCTGGCGCTTCAAAGTGCCGAGCACTATCGCACCTTGCGGCGGCAAGGCATCACCATCCGCAAGACCATCGACTGTCTGATCGCGACCTTTGCGATTGCCAACGAGATGCCCTTGCTCCACAGTGATCGGGATTTCGACCCCTTCGAGGCGCATCTGGGGCTACGTGTCGTCCGATAGCGTGCCGACGTGCTGTCGTTTCTCCCTGACGCTACGATGGGCGGTCGGGGAGCACGCTGTCATCCTATGGACTGGCATTACCTTTATCCCCTCCACCACGCAGGAGAAGCTGGAAGACCTCGGATGCCTTGGACCCTTTCCGCAGCTTGGGCGCGGGTGACCGTTTCCGCGCCGACCACTTCGACGGCACCTGCTTGGCTCTCTCCGCGGTCATCGTCTTAGTCTGCCTAGCGTTGGCCAAGTGGGTCCCTTTTCGGACTCTTCCGCACATTCCGTGATAGGGTTGTCAACATCCTTCGAAGTGGTCCGTATCCGGCGAAGACTGGCCCTTTGCAGACTGCAAAGCCACAGGGAGTCGGGATCTGGTGGAGATCATCTGCCGCCTTTCACGGACTCTGCCGAAGAGCCCTGTGAATGTACCACGTGGTCCAGTGGCCCAAGAGATGCATTCTGTGATTGGTGTGGGGTCACGAAGTGGTTAAGCCTCGCCCATTTTGCAGCTGGTTGTATGTCCATCTGGGGGGAGGATACCTAGCTGCAAACGTCAATTACGCAGTCTCTAAACACCTTGTACATTATCACCCGTAAAGTGACAAGGGACCAAGGAATAGGGATCCGGCGCCATCGTAATTTGCAGGCGCTGAAGATCTCCAGCACCGGGAGTATGGGCCGCGCCGGTCGCGTTGCTCTGCCTGCCTGGCAAGACACCTACAGAGAAGTGCCGGGGAGCCTTGCCGCTTTGCGAGGCGCGGACGCCGTCCGAGGCGCGGAGAGGCGCCCCCGCCGTCCGTGCTCTGGTGGCCGCATACTCCAGGCCGGCTAGTGCAAGGACAGAAGAGATCCTCGGGAATGAACCTCCTCACCCGCGCTGAGGCCTTTGGGGTTTTCATCACAAGCAAGTGCCTACTCGACGAGAAAACCCCAAAGGTCTTCGCCGAGTGTCGTGGCTTTCCCGAAGACGTCGCCCGATCTTGCACTAGGCGCAAAAACGATGCGTATTTCCTGGGGCTGGAGGCTTGATTGAGCCCATTACCTCCTGTATAATAGAACAAAAGATCTACTACACACCCAGGAGGTCCGCCAGATGGCCAGGCTCAACGTTCGCAGCGCTCAACCGCGATCGCCGATGCCCCGCGCCCACCGAGGAGCCCCGCATCGCCCACCTCCCACGCCCGGGCTCCGGTCTCCGATTCTTCCCTTACCCCCTCCTATTACGAAACGAACCCATCTTCTCACCCACCTCCCGCGCCCCGGAGATGCCATTCTGCCTTCTTCCCTCGCCTTTTACGAAACGAACCCATTTTCTTCATCCCGCCCGGCCGCCGGGCGCACCGCCTACGGACCGCGCAGCACCAACGGCAGGTAGATCGGGCGCGGTCCCATGGGCTCGCCAAACTGAATCTCGATCCCGCCCTTCAGCTCGCCCGCCACGTAGGCCTCGACGTCGATCGTGGGGATGCTTCCCTGCGGCTTGCTGGATCGTCTCGATCGATGCCTGCGCCTGCAGCGCCTGGTTTGTCGGGGGGCACGGGATTCGCACTGTGACCGTGACCACGCCATCCTCCCCCGGCCCCAGCGCCAGCGTCGGGCTGGGCGAGACCGTGACCTGCCAGTCCGCAGGCACGTTGAACGTGATCATCCCCACGTCTACCGTCACCGGGAACAACGAATCGTTGTGGACCGTGAAGGTGAAGACCTTTGTCACGCCGCACGGCGGGCGCTCCGTCACGTCCACATTGCGCTGGCTCTGCTGGGGCAGATAGCCCTCGGCCGTGAGCCGGGCCAGGAGGCACTGGTGGCCCGACTGCACCGGCGTCCACGTCACGGTTGCCGTCGCGGTGAGCATCGGGCCCACCGTCACCGACCGCGTGGCGGGCACCATCCCCGTCGTGGTAAAGGGAATCCCGACCCCGAAATTCGCCCAGCCGAAGGCCAAATCCACCGTCATCGGCACGTCGCTCGCGTTCTGCACCACGGCGCTGACCTGGGTGGGCACCCCCTGTCGCGGCGGATAGGGCTCGACGAGGATCTCCGACTCGGCATACCCCCTCTCGTGCGGCTTGTGCAGCGGGACCGGCGGGCGGTCGAGCTTGCGGAAGCCCCCGATCAGCTCGCCCCCGACGAAGCCCTCGACGTCGACGATGGGATCCCCGGTGCCCAGCACGGCATCACCCGGCGGCGTGACGGTCAGCGTCACCACGGTGGTCCCGCCCGGCGGCAGCGCCGGCACCACGTCCTGCGACAGTTCCAGCCCCCACCCGGCCAACTGCGGGATCAGCCCCAGCGTGATGGTCACCGGCTGTGCGAAGGGGTTGCCCACGAGGAAGGCCATCGCGTGTGGCACCCCCGGCTTCAGCGGCTCGCCCACGTCGAGGTTGCGCTGGCTCCGGATCGGTTCGTAGCCCTCCATCTCCAGCGTCACCCGTACGCAGAACTTCCCGCTTACATTGGGCGGCGTCCAGATGACCTGCCCCCGCGCCGCGCCGTGCGCTGGCACGAAGATGCGGATCGGGTTGGGTGCGATGTTCGCCGGGCTGAACGGCAACCCGATGCCGAAGGGCGCGATGCTGAAGGTGGCGGTCACAAAGCGATCCTGGTCCGTGGGGTTGTAGACCTCGACACTCAACACCGTCGGCTGCCCGGCGATGGCGGGGTAGGGATCGACGCCGATCTCGGACTCGGCGTAGACCGGGTCCCTGGGGCGGTGGATCGGGACCGGCGGGCGGAAGACCTTGCGGAAGCCGCCGATGAGGCGCGGGGAGCCCGCGTCACCATCGACGTAGGCCTCGACGTCAACGATGGGATCGCCATCCGCAGGGAGATCGGTGGGCGGCGTGACGGTCAGGGTGACCTCCCGGATCTCGCCGGGACCCATGGCGGGCAGCACGTCCTGGGAGAGCTCCAGCCCCCAGTCCGGGAAGTGCGGGATCAGCCCCAGCGTGATCGTCACCGGATGATCGAAGGGGTTGCGCACCGGGAAGGTCCGTCCGTGCGGCGTGTTCGGGGCGAGCGGCTCATCCACGTCGACGTTGCGCTGGCTGATGACGTAGGGTACGTCCTCTTCGATCAGCCGTACCTCGATGCACCAGTGCTCGTCGCTTGGCGGCACCCAGACGGTGCAGCCCACCGCGCGACCGCCCGGCGGCACCCACGCCTCCGCCTGTCCGACCGGCGCGAAGGGCAGACCGATGCCGAAGTTGGACGCCGCGAACTCGATCAGCGCGGGGTGGCCATGGTCGGGATCGCGGTTCACCACCTCCGCACACAGCCGGGTCGGCTGCCCCGCCACCGGCGGCTCGGGGTGCACCGTGATCTCGTCCTGCGCGTACCAGGGCCACCCGCCCTCGGGGAACGTGACCGGGCGCTGGCGGATCGGCACGAGGCGCACGCGGGGCTCGCCGCCGACCTCCAGGACCTCCTCCAATACCGTCCACTCCGAGAAGCCGGGCTGGACCCGGAAGGTCTTGGTCAGCGTGACTTCCCCGGCCCCATCCGGCACGCCCCATTCGAGCCGGTTCGTGCCCGTGGAGATGGTCCCCGCCGAGACCTCTTGCCCCACCAGCGACAGGCGTGCCGGGTCCCAGGTCTCCGTGAGGACAAAGGCGTCGGCACTGAGCACGATGTCAACCACCTCGATCGTCTCACCGGTCTGCGTCGTGACCACCAGGTCGGGGGCCCACGGCAGCCCATTGACGACCTTCTCCCACACAACCTCCTGGACGGGAGTCTCGACGGTGAAGATGGACGCCACCTCGTCCCGCACGACGTTGACGTGGTCGAAGATCCCGGCCCCCACCTCCAGGGTGGGCGGCGGCGGACGGTATCGGTCACGGCGATGGCGACCAGGATCTCACCGGTGTTGTCCCCGGCCAGGTCTCCGACATTCCAGCGTGCCGTGAGGCGCCCTGGCCCGATTACATCCGGCGGCGGGTCGGACCACGCAAAGGGCGCCTGGGGCGGGAGAGTGGCCCGGACCCACACGGCATTCTCGTACCCGCCTGCGTTGCCATAGCGCAGGGACAACGTCACCACGTCGCCCGGCCGCACCGTCGGCTCGTGGTCGCTCTCGATCCACAGGTCGGGCGGTGTCTTGCTGACCGTCACCACGCGTGCCGTGTCAGGTTGCCCGGGAATGGACAAGGTCTCGGTCAGCGCCGTCAAAGTCCACGTGCACGGCTCGACGTGGAACCACTTGGTCATGGTGTAGACCCTGGTCGGGCCCTCCGGCACCTGCCAGGTCACCTTCCCGATCTCCACCTGATGGGCGGATCCCACCGGCTCGATCTGCACGTCGAGGAGCTTGAGCTCGCCGGGCGTCCACGTCTCGACCAGTTCGGTCGATTGGCTGGGCAGCGTCGTGACCACGTTCACGACCTTGATCGTGTCCGAGGTCTCTGCCGTGATCTGCATGCCCTGCGTCCATGCGACGCCATTGACCCACGTCTGCCAGGCCGGGTCGCCCGCCTGGGCTGCCGGCGCAGCCGGGCCGGCCGATGTATCGCTTTGAGAGAGAACAGGACGTGCCTCTGTTCCTGCATCCGGGACCGGTTCGGGGGCGGATGGCTGCGCGGCAACCCAGGCGACGGCCGGCAGCGAGATTGCCACAACCGAGATCAACAGCAGCGAGGGGAGCCCACGGGATTTCCACATAGGGAGCCTCCTTCCACATGGCGTGAGACAGCACACAACCACCGGCACGCCGGGCGCAAGGAAGGAGGAAAATGTGAACGGGCTCGCCAATCACGCGCGAGGGTCGGCCTCAGGGATGAGGAGGGCGGTCAACCTGGAACGCGGCGCGCCACCTACCTCCATTATACGGCCCGGAAGCGTGCTGTGTCAATGTTTTGGGCCGGGCTGCGCGTGAATGCACTCTGTGTCCGATCCGGTTTCAGGGCTATACTTGTGATGCAACCTAGACTATCAAGTCGCCGTGGCGCCCAGGTCGTCGCCCACTTCCTGCACGTCCGGGCGCGCAAGCCGGTAAGCGGCGCAGTATCGTCCCGGGGTGACCCGGCAGCCAGAACACGGAGGGTATCACCATGACGCGTCTTGAGAGCTTTGAGACCTACATACAGGATGCGATGGCGTCCTGGCATTGTCCCGGCGTGGCCATCTCCATCGTCAAGGGCGACGATGTCCTCTTTCGGGGTGCCTATGGCCTCCGCGACGTGGAGGCCCAGCTCCCGATGACCGAGGACACGCGCTTCGCCATGGCCTCCGTCACCAAGTCGTTCACGGCGATGGGTGTGGCCCTGCTGGTCGACCAGGGGAAGCTGGAGTGGGATAAGCCCGTACGGGACGTCATCCCGGAGTTCATCCTTAGCGATTCTTACGCCACCGAGCACGTTACCGTGCGCGATATGCTGAGCCATCGCACCGGGTTGCCCCGCCACGACCTCGCGGCGTGGCGGCTGGACCTGCCCCGTGCCGACTTCGTCAAGCGCATGCGCCACCTCAAGTTCAGCACCTCGTTCCGCGAGAAGTTCCAGTACAACAACCTGATGTACTATGCCGCCGCTTACCTGGTCGAGCAGGTCGCCGGGCAGCGATGGGAGGACTTCATGCAGGAGCGCATCTTCTCGCCCCTGGGTATGGACGCGACCAACCTCGCACCCGAACCGCCTCGCGAGGGCCAGGTCAACGCCAAGGGCTACCGCGTCGATCGCGACGCGGAGGGGGTCGCCAAGGGCCTCGTCCTGATGCCTTTTGGCGCCCATACGGAGCTCTCGCCGGGGTCGGCCGGAGCGCTCTTCTCCACCCTCTCGGACCTGACCCGCTGGCTCAGAGTTCACGTGAACGATGGCCGGCTGGGCGATACCCGGTTCGTCTCTCCTGACAACCTCCACCAGATGCACCTGCCACAGACGATTATCCCCGGTGGTGGGGTGAGTGAGGCCCTGAGGGGCACTACCATCTCTACCTACGGCATGGGTTGGTTCATCGAGCCCTATCAAGGCTACACCCTGGTTCAGCACGGCGGCAACGTCGAGGGGCACAGCCTGATGATCGGTTTCATTCCCCAGGCGCAGGTCGGCCTCGTGGCGCTGACCAACATCGCCGGGATGCCCCTCCGCGACGTGCTTCTCTACGAGGGCCTCGATCGCGCCCTCGACCTGCCCGACCGTGACTGGAACGCCAAGTACCACGCTATCACCGACCCGATGATCGTCGCGGAGGCCCACGGCAAGAAGACCGCGTCCGAGGAGCGTGTTGAGGGCGCGCCGCCGACGCATCCGCTGGATGCCTACGTAGGCACGTATGGTGCTGAGGGCTACCCCGACTTTGCGGTGCGGCAAGTGGACGATGCGCCCCAAGCCGACGCTGCGTCGGCCGCTGGCGACGCGTCAGAGGCCGGCGGTGGCTTGCAGGCCAGCCTGGTGGGCAGCCTCGACTGGAGTCCCTTCCGCCACTACCACTACGACGTCTTCGAGTGGGAGCTGACCAGCTTCGACCAACGGATAAAGATGCGCTTTCTGACCAATGACAACGGCGACATCGATGCCATCTCCATCCCCATCGAGCCTGCAGTCGACAACGTCACCTTTGCACGTAAACCGCCCGAGCTGTCGGATGCCATCACCGCTGCGCTCGTGGGCGACTACACCACAGCTATCGAGGGCGTCGCCTTTGCCGTGACCGCGCACGACGGCAAGATCTACATCGCGCAGACCGGCAATCCCCCCGCGGAGATCAAGCCCTACAAGCTGACTGATGACGTCGTCGGCTTCCGGGTCGATCGCAACCGTCTCGACTTCACACGCGACGGCGACGCGGTCACCGGCATCGTGATTAAGGGGCCGGGCATGACGTTGAAGGCCCCGCGGAAGGCGTGAGTCCAGGAGCAGGACCGAGCCGCGTATTTCCACTGCTGACTGGACCGCGGTCCACTTTCTCAGGTGGTACGTCGAGCGATTTTCGGGAGCCTGGATCTCGCGAAAGGAGGTGACGTGTGCGGCTGTTCCCTTCACTTGCCATCGGCTGGCTGAATGGATGGCTTCTCCTGGTCGGGCACTCTGTGATCCAGCTGTCGCGCCATCCACAAATCGTGGCGCTTCTCCTCATCTTCCTGGGTATCTGTCTGGCGATCGGTTCGGGGGTTGCCCTGCTTGTGTCGATCCTGTCCAAGCTCTTTCAACACTTCAGTATCCTGGCCGAGGAAGAGGTGTGCCTGGGGCAATACGGCGAGCCCTATCGCGCCTATATGAGCCGGGTCCCTCGCTATCTCTGGATTCTGTGAGACGCGTGCAGAACATAGCGTGGTGCAAGCTCTTCTGGAGCCTGTATGTCCTGGTGACCAGCGCCACTATCTCGCATTTGGGATCCGAAGAGCCCTCTCTATCTCCCTTCTTACCAGCTGGTCCGTCTCGGATAGGAGCATTTCCTCAAGAAGCGCCGAATACTCCGCACTGCGTTCCGGAAATGCAGCCAGCCCCCCCACAATGAAGAACCTGACCTCTGGATCGTCATGCCCAAGAAATGGGTAGAGCAGCTCAAGCCGTTTTCCGACAGCCTCCCGCGTGGCGTTGACCCATCTATAGCTCGGCTCCTTGTAGGTACCCGGCGTACCATTCGCGAGAGACGCCAACAGCGCGGCAATCGTCGTCTTGTCGGGGGTGTCGGGATACTCAAGCATTCGAAAAAGAAAGGGGACTGCGAGAGCGGACGCCTCATAGACTGATCCTTGATGGCAGAGCTCGCCAAAGAGGGCCGCCGTGGCTATCTCTCGCTCTTCTCGGGCCGGTGACAGTGCCGCACGAAGCAAGGCCGGCACATCACTTGCTGGACCATACGCGTGTTGAGCCCGCGACCACTCGATCTTATCCAAGCCTCGGAAGACAGGGGGCGCGACGGGCGGGTGGGGGCGGCCATACTTTGAGACAAGTTCCTCGACGGACACGTGGCTCATAGTCTGCTCCCCAGGTTCGTGCTCTCGATATCCGGCTCCCTCTTCTCCGCTACCACCTCAGCGGCGGCAGCAACCCCTCCTGCAACTCGCACATCTCGTTGATCAGCGCCACCGCGTTGTGATACGAGGTCGTCGTTGGGTCCAGGAGCAGTGCCTGAAGCAGGATGCGGCGCGACCCCTCCGCAAAAGCGTTGACCAGCAGCTTCTGGATGCTGCCCTGGGTCCGGAGGATCGCCGTGACCGGCTCAGGCAGACGCGCCATCTGTTGGGGATGCACGCCGCTGCCGTCCGCTACCGCCGGCACCTCCACGGCCACGTCGTCATCGAGGCCGGGAATCAGCCCCTTGTTAGGCACGATTACCGCGCCGATCTCGTGTTCCACCCCGCACGCCAGCGCTTCCATGATCGCCACCGCTACCTCACCGCTGGGCTCCAGCTCCTGCGGATCGAGGGGATGTTCCGGGGTAGGCCCACCTGACTGTGCACCTTCCCCGTCAGGGAACAGCGGGATCTTGGTGGGAGTGTCGCGCAGCGAATAGACGAACTCGGGGATTCTACCTGTCTGCCACGGCTCGCCGTCGGCGGGATCGTAGTAGTACTGGAGCACGCTGCTGGCCAGGAACTCACCGGCCCAGCGGAGGTACTCGCCGATGTGATTGGCGCCGGGCGAGGGCCACAGGCCGAACGTGCGCAGGCAGATCCGGCTCAAGGCGATCTCGTCCCACTCCGCCAGCGGTGCCGCCTCTTGCTCCTTCTCGCGCAGCAGCGGGTACAGGTCCCTCCCCGTCGCCCGATCGCGGATCGTCTGGAACCAGGTGATGTGGTTCATCCCGCAAGCCGCGGTTTCCAGCTCGTCCAGCGGTCGCTGCAGGAAGGCCGCGATCTGGTCTCGACCCATCGCCACCCCGTGGCACAGGCCGTAGGCACGCACATCCGTGAGCGCGTTGAGTGCCTGGCACAGTTTGCTCTCGGGATTGGTGAAGTTGAGCAAAGGCGCGTCGGGACAGAGCGCCTCCATCCGCCGTGCAATCTCGATCGTCGGGCCCATGTTGCGTAGCGCGTGAAAGAGGCCACCCGGGCCGCCGTTCTCCCCGTAGATCTGCATGAAGCCGTAGCGGCGCGGCACGTGGAAGTCCTGTGCCCAGTAGAGATAGCGCTCCACCTCGATCGCTGACACTACGAAGTCCGCCCCCCGCAGTGCCGCGTCCAGATCCGTCCCCGCCGAGACTTTCACCTGCCGTCCCAGCCGCTCCGCCACCCGGCGGGCATACGGTTCGATCCCCGTTAAGTGGTCGGCAACGATGTCCATCAGCGCCAGCTCGACCCCGACCTCG
This sequence comes from uncultured Chloroflexia bacterium, assembly GCA_963775195.1. Lineage (GTDB taxonomy): Bacteria > Chloroflexota > Anaerolineae > B4-G1 > SLSP01 > PWVB01. The sequence goes on along the minus strand of CAVZIC010000002.1, from coordinate 632,257 downwards.
GCCAGCGGCTCGCTCAGCAACACATCGCGCACCGTCCCCGGCCCGAACGACTGGCTCCCCGCACCAATGATCGCGATCTTGATCGCCATGGAGTGATTCTCCTCTCAGATGGGTAGTGCCGTCTTGTACTCTCTATCTGATCGCCTGAGTGTATAGCCTCGACAGAGATTACACAATTGGGGGCATAGCCGAGGGGCGTTACCGTGAAGTGGCACACGCCACCCCGGTGCATCGCATCGGGGTGGCGTGTGCTCTGTCGTTCTGACTCTTCTATTATCGTTCCGGGCGGTAGGTAAGCACGACGACGCCCTTGCTCGTGGTCCTGCTCTCCACCAACTGCAGTGACATCCTCGGCAACCCTTCCGCGAACAGCCGCTTGCCGTTGCCCAGTACAAGTGGGTAGATCCAGAGGATGTATTCGTCAACCAGGTCGCGCGCTATCAGTGTCTGCGCGAGCTTGCCGCTGCCCACGACCATCAGGTCTCCCTCGTCGCCCGCCACCTTCAGCGCCGCGACTGCCTCTGCGATGTCCCCCTTAAGCAGCGTGGTGTTCTGCCACGTCGCCTCGTGCAACGTCCTCGAGGCCACGAACTTGGGCATGCGGTTGAGTTGCCCTGCCAGTGGCTCCTCTTCGGCGGGCGCGGTGGGCCAGTATCCCGCGAAGATCTCGTAGGTCACCCGTCCCAGGAGCAGGCCGTAAGTCCGGTCGAAGACGTCGCTCACCAGCCGTCCTAACTCTTCGTCGGAGTACGACATCTGCCACCCACCGTGTCTGAACCCGCCCTCGGTGTCCTCTTCGGCGGCCCCGGGTGCCTGCATCACACCATCCAGCGAGAGAAATGCCGACACCACCACTCTTCTCATCTCGGTCTCCTCTCGGGGCGAACACCGCGTCCGGCGCCGCTATCCCTCCACATATGCCTTTAGCGAGGCGAGCATCATCGCCCAGTTCTCTTCGGAATGTGCCCGCTCCTCGTCGCTCTCGTTATGATCCTGCGTGAGCAGCACGTTCGTCGTCTGCCCATCGCCGGACAACTCGACCGTCACGATATGATAGGCCTCCGGTACGTCCGCCTGGCCGGAGAGCGGGCTGAAATGACTATACTGCAGCACGCGCCCCGGCCTGATTTTCAGGATCTTGCCCTTATCCTCAAAGGGGCTGCCCTCCCATTCGCCTCTCCAGACGATCGGGCTGCCCTCAAACCAATCCGTGACGACGTCGGCGCCGAACATATACTGTTTGATGGCCACGGGATCCACCAACGCCTTCCAGACTTCCGACCTCGGCGCGCCGATGGCGATCGAGGCAATGGCGATCAGGTTCTTGCTCATATGTCACTCCTTTGCGGTTCGGGGGTGATGGTTCTCGTGGCTCGGCGCAGTGAGATGACCACAGGAGCACGCGCGGGCGCCGCCTGTGGTCGCTTTGCCATCTCTTCCCCCGGATTCCGCCTACACCGAAAGTCTACGGCACTGAGGGCGGCACGAAGTTCAACACGCTCTGCCCGTTGTTGTACCAGATGGTCAATTGGTTGTCCTTCAACTCAAACTCCCCCGTCACCTGCAGGGCCTCGAAATACGCCGCCTCCTGGCTCTTCAGGCCTTCGGCCGTGCAGACGACGTCCGTGGGGACGATCTTGGTAAACGAGATCGTGCCGTTCGAGACGCTGTACTGACCGGTGAAGGTGTTGCAGCCGCCGGTTCCGACCACCTGGCCGCCGCTTTGGAACTCCAGGGTGACCTCGGTGCCTTCAATGACCTGGGTCTCAAAACCGACCTCGCCATAGGACTCCAGGCTCCAGTCTGTGCCCGCCAGGTCGGCAGCAGAGACCGATGTCTGGCCGTTTGAGGGCGCAGCACAGGCTGACATAACCACTACCAGGATGCCCACGAGGACGTAGGCAGAACGTCGCGTCAAGCTTTTCATTGGAAACCTCCCTTATGTACGATGCACACATCACGCACAGACATTCTGGCCCAGGAAGTGGTCCCGGACCGACGGAGTGCGTTGGCGTCGGGGGTGGGTTGGGCTGGGAAATGGTTGGCCAAGCTGGTTGCCTTCGGTCGCCTCCAGCCGTTGCCTTACGAGGTGTTGACGGTAAAATGCACCATCGTCTGCTACCCCATATCCGGTCGCAGTTCGGACCATAGTTGGAGCTATACTCACATGCCGTCAGATTCCGATCGTTCACGTCGTCAGGGAAGCGTGCCACCGGATCCATCTTCGGGCCAGGGACGTCGACCCCCGTGGCGTCAGGCGGATCTTCGCCCACAGGAGAGTGCCGTCCCGGCCGATCCCACGCGAAAGATCCCCGTCGTTTCCGGTGCGAGCGCGCGGCAGCCCGACGCCCCTGCAGATACCCCTCCGGCTCAACCGACGATCAGTTTTGGCAGGCAAGATCTGACGGTCAGGCCGGATTTGTCCACGCGTCCGTCGGAGCGCCGGCCCTCCGGGGTCGCGGCGCCGGCTGAGCCGACGCGGCTGCTGCGGCCCACCAGGGCTGCACGCCCCGAGGACGACTCACCCACCCAGCCCAACCGCCCGGTGCGGTTGCCGCCCCCTCCTCCCACGCCTCCTAACCTGCCCAAGGGTCGCCCGCACAAGCGCCGTGCGCGAGGACCTCGTTGGGCGAGCATCCTCCTGACGGCTACGCTGGCAGGGGTGGGGCTCTTCATGTTGGCGCTTGCGGCTGGTGTCGTAGGCTACATCTATCTGGCAGCCCAGTTGCCGTCGCCCGATCAGCTGCGCGAGCGTGAGCCCAACTTCGCCAGTAGCCAGATCTTCGATCGCAACGGGATGCTGCTCCACGAGATCATCGATCCTACAGAGGGCCGGCGCACTTACGTTCCCATCGACCAGATCTCGCCCTATCTGAAGCTGGCCACGGTGGCCACCGAGGACCGCAATTTCTTCCAGCACGGTGGCTTCGATCCGATCGCGATTGCCCGGGCAATCTACTACGCCATCACCGAGCAGGAGGTGGTCTCGGGCGCCAGCACGATCACCCAGCAGGTCGCCCGCAACATCCTCCTGGGACCCGAGGCCAGCACCGACCGCACGCTCTCTCGCAAGATCAAGGAGATCATCCTCGCCGCCGAGTTGACCCGGCGTTATAGCAAGGACGATATCCTGGAGATCTACGTCAATAACAACAACTATGGGAACCTTGCCTACGGCGTCGACGCTGCGGCGCGCACCTACTTTGGCACCAATGCCGCCCAACTGACGTTGGCGCAGGCGTCCTTCCTGGCAGGTATCCCGCAGTCGCCCGCGACGTACGATCCCTTTCACGGGGGACGCGACAAGGCGCTCGCGCGCCAGAAGGTCGTGCTGGCGCTGATGGTCGAGGATGGTTACATCACGGTCGATCAGGCCGTCGCCGCGGCCTCGGAGATGGACGCCTACGAGTTCAAGCCGATTTACACCGACCGTATCCCGGCGGCCCATTTCGTGGTCTACGTGACCCAGTGGGTCGAGCAGAACCTTGGGACCGAGGCGCTCTATACGGGCCGCGGTCTCAAGATCTACACGACCCTCGATTCGAACCTGCAGCGTATTGCTGAGCAAGAGGTGGCCAGCGGCGTCAAGGCGCTGGCCGACCGCGACGTGACCAACGGTGCGCTGGTGGCGATTGAGCCCTCCAGCGGTGACATCCTGGCGATGGTTGGGAGTGCGGACTTCTACGACAACGACTTGGGTGGCCAGGTCAACGTCACGCTGCGGTGCCGCCAACCCGGTTCGGCCATCAAACCGCTGACTTATCTGGCCGCCCTGGAGCGAGGGTGGACCCCCGCGACAATCCTTTGGGACCTTCCCGTCTCCTACACTGACTCGGCGGGGAACGTCTATGAGCCCGTGAACTACGATGGGCGGTTCCGTGGGCCGGTGTCGATGCGCACGGCGTTGGCGAACTCGCTCAACGTGCCCGCCGTCAAAACGCTGGATTTCGTGACCGTGGACGGGCTGCTCGAAGTTGCCGATCGTCTGGGGGCCGCGTCGCTGGTGAGTCCGCAGACCGAATGCCCGGACTATCCTTACGATACTCGCCCTCTCTATGGGCTGGCGCTAACGCTGGGCGGTGGGGAGATGAAGCCGCTGGAACTGACGAGCGCCTACGCGACGCTGGCCAACGGCGGCCTGCGAATGGACCCAACGCCTATCCTCTGGGTGGAGGATCAGAGCGGAAAGGTGTTGATCGACAACCGCCAGCGCCAGGGCACCCAGGTGGCCAAGCCGGAGCTTGCCTACCTTATCACGAGCATCCTCTCGGATGTCCAGGCCCGCTGCCTGGTCTTTGCCTGCCCCAACGTGTTGGAGCTTGCGGATCGTCCGGTGGCGGCGAAGACCGGCACCACGAATGACAACCGGGATGCCTGGACCGTCGGCTACACGCCGGACATTGCGGCGGGGGTGTGGGTCGGCAACAACGACAACAGCCCGATGGCAAATGTCGCGGGATCGTCCGGCGCCGGCCCCATCTGGCAGGCCTTTATGGCGCGGGCTCACGAGCAGATCCCGCCGCATACGTTCCCCAGACCCGCGGGCATCGTCGAGCGCGAGGTCTGTGCGCTGACGGGCACCGAGCCCTCTCCGGCGTGTTCTGAGAAGCGCACGGAGGTCTTTACGATCGACAATCTGCCGCCCGCCGCCGGCGCCGGATGGCTCCAGGAGGTAGAGATCGATGCCAACAGCGGGCTGCTGGCGAACGCGTTCTGCAGGTCGAACGTCGTCACCAAGCTCGCCGTCGTGGAGAACCAGGTGTCCGATCCCCAGGGGCAGGCGTGGCTGAGGCAATGGGCTGCCGACAACGGCGCCATCGTCGCGCCCCAGTCCGAATGCACCAACTCGGAGCAGCCGCCCGTCGTGGAGATCACGGCGCCCGCGCAGGGCACCGAGGTCTACGGTGTGGTGGAGATCCGGGGGACTGTCGATTTGCCCGATTTCGATCGCTATGAGCTGACCTATGGTGTCGGCAACAACCCGCAAGCGTGGGATTGGATCAGTGGGCCGCATCTCGCTCTCGTGCAAGGCGGGACCTTGGGCATCTGGCAGATGCCACAGGGAATGACGCCCGGCGTTTACACAATCCGCGTGGTGGCCTACAATCGCCAGGGTGCCCACTTTGAGGCGCGCCGGTCAGTTCAAGTGGTCGGGCCGACGCCTACGCCGACGTTGGAAGCTTCCCCGACGCCCGCGCCAACCTCGACGGGCACGCCGACCCCAACACCTGAGGCGACCATGACACCGTCGCCGACCACCATGCCAACCCCGACGGTGGAGTCACCCACCGCCGAGCCCTCGGCAACGCCTACCCCGGAGCCTACGCTGGAGGGAGACGTCGCGACGCCGACGCTGGAGCCCTGATTTCCCAACTTTGCGAAGCCTTGGCAAGGTTTCTGCGGAATGTGTCCGCGCTCAAACGTTCCAACGTTTTGACGCTTCCGCCGATTGACACTCACGGTTTTCATGTTATGATACGTGCGCGTTTGTAGCTGTCACATTTTAGCCCAAACAACTAACAGGGGGGACATTATCAGTAAGCAGCAGTATCGTGCGAATAGCCAGATTCGAGCTCGCGAAGTTCGTGTTATTGACGGGGAAGGGACTAACCTTGGCGTCTTACCGACGTTCCAGGCATTGCGATTGGCCGAGGAGGCTGGTCTGGACCTGGTCGAGGTCGCGCCCAATGCCGAACCGCCCGTAACGCGAATTATGGACTTCGGCAAATTCATCTACGCTCAGGCGAAGAAGGAACGGGAGGCGCGGAAGTCCCAGAAGCAGGTCGAGGTTAAAGAGATTCGCCTGCGCCCGAAAACGAATGACCATCACGCTATGTTCAAGGTCAAGAACGCGCGTGGCTGGCTTGAGGATGGCAACAAAGTAAAGGTTCGTGTGCGGTTTCGTGGTCGTGAGATCACCTATCCTGAGGTCGCGATGGAGCAGCTTAAGGAGATCGCCGACGAACTGGCCGATATTGCGCTGGTTGAGCAGTCCCCGACGATGGATGGGCGCACGATGTTGATGGTACTGGCGCCGAGAAAGAACTAGCAGGAGGTATTTTGTGCCCAAGATGAAGACGCACAAGTCGGCTTCCAAGCGTTTCCGCCTGTCCAAAGGCGGGAAAGGGAAGTTGATGCGCACCAAGCAGGGAAAGAGCCACTTCCGCCGCAACAGACCGCGACGCCTGCGGGCTATGTTTGATCAGGTGCTTGCAGTGGATGACAGGGGAACCGAGCGGCGTCTGCGCCGGTTGGCCCCGTACTTGAAGAAGAACTCCTAATCATCTGAGGTGAATTGTGAGAGTCAAAGGTGGAACCGTAACACGCCGTCGCCATAAGAAACTCCTTAGCCGAACCCAGGGGTTCTTTGGGACGCGCCGTAAGTTGTTCCGGCGAGCCAATGAAGCGTATATGAAATCCATGGCGTATGCCTATCGCGACCGTCGCAACAAGAAGCGAGACCTACGCCGCCTATGGATTATCCGCATCAACGCAGCCGCCCGCAACAATGGCACGACCTATAGCCGCTTGGTCTATCACCTCAAAGGTGCTCAGATCGAGCTGGATCGCAAGATGCTGGCTGACCTGGCCGTCAACGAGCCGGGCAGCTTCACGGCGATCGTGGAGGCTGCGCAAGCGTAACGCGCATTCTTCAGATGGCGAAAGGGCGACGCTCAGTGCGTCGCCCTTTCTTCATGATGCCGCAGACGGGCGATCCGGCTGTATCCTCCCGTTACGAACGGCGGCGAGTGATCATCTTTAGGACGCTGCTGATCACCCCTAGCACCAGGGCAAAGACGACGGCGGCCCGTACGTCGAAGAGCACTGTCACGTCCTCGCCCTCGATCTGATTGGCAGCAACAAACATTGCCATCGAGTCCTGCATCTTGACGTGGTCCGCGGCAACGATGCCTGCCCCCCCGTCGGTAATGGTGACGTTCTCACCCTGGACGATGCCGACCCCGCCATCCTTGACGTCGACGAATCGAGCTTCGACGCGGGCGATTCCCCCTTGCTCTACGTGGACTTTGTCAGCCTTGACGGTCTGCGCACTGCCCTGGGTGATGTTCACGGTTTCCCCCGTGACCTCCGTTTCGAGCGCGCCGGTGCCGGCGCTCTCGACGTCTTCCGGTGCTTCGTCAGGCTCCGGTAGCAGTTTCTCTTCTTGCGGATCTTCTACTGCGTCCATCTAAAGCCTCCTTGCACGGTCTTTGGTCTTCATTTTGGTAAGTCACTGCGGTGCGTTCTACTGCATGTCTAGTCTAGCACAAATCAATGAACTACAAAGCCGATGTGCACGATGCAATCTGCTATGGGAGCTACGTCACATGAGTCATAGTCATTCGTCACTAGGTTTGAGCCTCCGAAGACTATATGATTGTGGTCGATGAGGTAATGATGGTTTCTTGAATCCATCGCACCTCTCCTCCTTTCCTTGGCTGGTGGCCCCCCGGATTCCCCCCTCGCCGGGGGGCCAGGCCATGGAAGCGAAGTCCATCTTGGTCCCTTACCTTCCGAGTTGCTGCTGCGGCGTCTTCACACGTGAATGCCTGCGCCCGGCAGCCCGGAAGGTGGCCGCTGTGACGCTGAGTATTGTCGGGCACCTCCCGCGTGGTATAATCCCCCATGGACATGTTTGTCTGCAATGGAGATGTGAATGTTAGGTGGCTTCTTTAAGAAAATCTTCAGTGACCCCGATGCCCGCACGATTGCCCGACTTCAGAAGACAGCCCAGGCGATCGGTGCGCTCGAAGCTGAGTTCGAAGGCCTTTCGGGTGAGGCCTTGCGTGGGAAGACGGCGGAGTTTCGTTCTCGTCTAGCGGCGGGCGAGACTCTCGATGACCTGCTCCCTGAGGCTTTTGCTGCCGTTCGGGAGGCATCCCGGCGCACCATCGGGCTCAGGCACTATGACGTACAGCTCATCGGGGGGATGATTCTGCACCAGGGCAAGGTGGTAGAGATGCGCACCGGGGAAGGCAAAACCCTGGTTGCGACACTACCCATGTACCTGAATGCACTGGCCGGAAACGGTGTGCACCTCGTCACGCCAAACGACTACCTGGCCAAGTACGGTGTGCAATGGATGGGGCCGGTCTACGAGGCTCTGGGCATTCAGGCCGGTGTGATTCAATCTGGTGCGGGTCGCCCCGACGAGGCCTCCTTCCTCTACGACCCCACCTATTCCTCGGACGATGACCGCTACCAATACCTGCGCCCGATCACGCGCCGCGAGGCGTACCAGGCAGATATTACCTATGGCACGAACAACGAATTCGGGTTCGACTACCTGCGCGATAATATGGTTGTCGACCTGGAGCAGCGTTCGCAGCGGGAACTGCACTATGCTATCGTGGATGAGGTGGACAGCATCCTGATCGACGAAGCGCGAACCCCGCTGATCATCTCGGGACCGGCCGAGGAATCTTCGGACCTCTATCAACGTTTCGCTCAACTGGTTCCCCGGTTGCAGCCCGAGACTGACTACGAGGTAGATGCGCGCCAGCAAATCGTGATCCTCACGGAGGACGGTGTGGCCAAAGTCGAGTCGATGGTCCACATCCCCGAGGGCGAGAGCATCTACGATCCCGAGCACGCCGAGATGCTGCCCTATCTCGATAACGCATTGCGCGCCAAGGAGTTTTTCCAGCTCGACAAGGAATACGTCGTCCGCGATGGTGAGATCATCATCGTCGATGAGTTTACCGGCCGCTTGATGTTTGGCCGCCGCTATTCGGAAGGGCTCCACCAGGCCATCGAGGCCAAACAGGGCGTCACCGTCCGTCGCGAATCGTTGACCTACGCGACGATCACTTTCCAGAACTTCTTCCGCATGTACGATAAGCTCTCGGGTATGACGGGAACGGCGGCGACGGAGGCGGAGGAGCTGCACAAGATCTACAATCTCGACGTGGTGGTATTGCCCACGAACGTCGAGTATCGAGCCAGATTCGGCAATCTTGAGGAGCATGAAGTCCTACCTCCCGAGGCCGGGGTGGCGTTCAGTGGGGTTCTTGATGAAGACGACCATTACAGGGTCACGGTCTATGATGGCCCTGATGAGGAGCGTTACTATCAGCGTCTGGATATGCCGGATCTGATCTACAAGACCGAGCAGTCCAAGTTCGCGGCAGTGATCGATGAGATTCAGCAAGCTCACGAGGCCGGCCGGCCGGTGCTGGTGGGTACCACAGCCATTGAGACCTCAGAACGACTGTCCAAACAACTGGAGCGTCGCCGCGTGCCGCACAGCGTGCTCAACGCCAAGTATCACGAGCGGGAAGCGCTGATCATCGCCCAGGCCGGACAGCCGGGATCGGTCACGATCGCGACGAACATGGCCGGCCGTGGTGTCGACATTCTGCTTGGCGGCAACGCAGAGAGCATGGCCCGCGACCAACTGCGCAAGGAAGGCGTTGACCTCACGTCAATTCATTCCGAGGACTGGGAGGGCGCGCTCAAGATGGCGCGCAGCGGTGAGGATCTGGCAACGCGCTTCGAGGGCCGATGGGCAGAGGTTCTTTCTGAGAAGGTCAACCAGTGCCGCAAAGACCGCGACCGCGTGTATGCAGAGGGTGGCCTGCACGTTATCGGCACAGAACGACACGAGGCGCGCCGGATCGACAATCAGCTCCGCGGTCGTGCGGGGCGTCAGGGTGATCCCGGCTCCAGCCGCTTCTTTATCTCGCTTGAAGACGAGTTGATGAAGCGATTTGGCGGCGAGCGATTGCAGCCCTGGATGGATCGTGCGGGCCTCGAAGAGGAGGCCCTGGAGTCCAACCTTCTGGCTCGGGTCATCGAGTCAGTGCAGGAACGCGTCGAGGGATACAACTTTGATATCCGAAAACACGTCCTGGAATACGATGATGTCGTCAACAAGCAGCGTGGCGTTGTCTACGCCGAGCGGCGCAAGGTGCTCAGCCGCCCTGACCTTCACGACGACCTGATGCAGATGCTGGAGACCGAGGTTCGTTCGGTGCTCAGTGGGCGATCGGATGACGGGGAAGTCCAGGACGCCGAGGCCATACTGGCTGAACTTCGCCGATTCCTTCCCATTCCTCGGAGTTTCGGCCTGGAAGCACTGGAGACGCTTGACTCCGATGCTGTGGTGCAGCGTATCATGGATTGGGCAGAGCAGACCTATTGGAAGATGAACGAGCGACTGGGGGAGGATCTCTACCGCGCCATTCGCCAGGAGGAGACCTCAATCCGAACGCTCTTCGAGGCCAAGGATCCTTTCTATACTGCGGTATGTGACCATCTGCGCGCATCGGCAGGTGCTGATGCCTTCGAGCCCTGGTACGATCAGCCGATTCGACGGTTGCCGGAGGAGTTCGAGACGCACGTTCGTGAAGCCGTCGTCGATACTCAGCGGGTCTTCCGCGATCGCCGTCTTATGCTGCGTCAGATCGACGACCACTGGGTGCACCACCTCACGGCCCTCGATATGCTCCGCGAGGGCATCGGGCTGCGGGCGATTGGCCAGCAGAACCCGTTGGTGTCCTACCAGAAGGAAGCTTTCGAGATGTACCAGGAGATGCTGACGTCGATACAATCACAGGTTGTACGATCACTCTTCATGGTCCCTCAGGCTTCTGTGGCGCCCGGACAGCGTAGGGCCGCAGCCGCGGTGCCAAGTCCGGTGGAGCCCGAGCGGCAGCGACAGCTATCGTTCCGTACGAGTGGCGGAAGCTCGACGGGCGATACAGCTCCCGAGCCGCACCATGCGGCCTCAAAGCCGGGGCGAAATGACCCATGCTGGTGTGGCAGCGGCAAGAAGTATAAGGATTGTCACTGGCGAGCCGATCGACGGACGTCTGCTGCCTCCTCCGGAGCTTAGAGTTCTTGGACGAGGACTGGACTATGGACAAACCACGCGTCATCCGGTCTTCCGAAGCGGCTGCGTCCGATGATGGCGATGTCTCCCCGGCGGAGTCAGCGGACCGGGTTCACTTGGCTTTGATCGATGACATCAGCGAACTGGCAGTCGGAGATCTGCCGAGTGAGCGGATATTCGCCGAATCCCTCGATAGGATTCGACGTGCCTTCGACCTCGACGTTGTCGCGGTCTATGCGGGAGAACCGCTGACCCTTCGTATGCAGAATGGCGGGGTTCAGAGCCGACCCGGAACCCCTGTCCCCATGGGCTTGGCGCGCCTGGCGCTCCAAGAACGACGGGTGATGCTCTCTGGGGACACCCAGGATGGTGGGACGTGGTCCCCTCCCCCTTGGGCGTCGCGGGGTGTGAAGACCGAGGTTGCCCTGCCGATTTTCTATCGCGGGCGTCGCATCGGCATCCTGGATCTCTGCAGTCGCAAGGACGGGGCCTTCAGCGATCTTGGTCTGGAGATCCTTGGGATCGTTTCACGGCTCCTGGCTGTCACCATTGCGCAGGAAAGTTGGGGCAAGCCCGAGGCCTCATCCCAGGAACTTAGACGTGTATATCAGCGACTCGAAGAGTTCGCGGAACTCAAAGGGCAGATCCTGCAGAACGTTTCTCACGAGCTCCGCACGCCGTTGACCCTCATCAAGGGCTATCTGGAGCTGCTGATGGAAGACCAGATGGGCGAGTTGGCGCCCGGTCAGCGGCGGACCCTGGAGACGCTGTGCGACCGGGTAGATGATATTGTTACCATTGTCGATCAGACGATCTCTCTTAGCCCGCTCAGGTCTCTGTCACTAGACTATGAAAAGGTCGTCGTGGCCGATCTGTTGGCGGAGATGGTGGATCTCTTTGAGCGACGTACGTTGGGTCTGCCCATCAGGTTGGAGGTTAGTGACATTGATCCTGAACTTACCCTCTATGCTGACGCTCAGAAGCTTAAGCAACTGTGCTATAACCTTATCGACAATTCGGTGAAGTTCAGCCCAAGTGGAGGATGTATCTCCGTCCAGGCTTTCGCCGACGAGAATAACGTGCACCTGGTCTTCGGTGACCAGGGTATCGGGATTCCTGAGCAGCAGCTCTCGCAGATTTTCGAGACATTTTACCAGATCGACGGCTCCACCACGCGGCGTTTTGGCGGATTAGGGCTGGGGCTGACGGTCGTCAACCGAATCGTCGAAGCGCATGGGGGCGACGTTTGGGTTGAGAGCGAGTTGGGCCAGGGTAGTTCGTTCCACATACTCCTGCCCAAGGATATGCCTAAGCCCCAGAATCCAGGCTCTATCTCGGTCTAGATAGAAAGGTGGACGGGAAGGTGAACGCGCCCTCTGAGCACCTGGACAGACCTTGCGATTCCCTGTGGTCTTGGGCACGCACACTTCCCAAGATTGACCTCCATCGCCACCTTGAGGGCTCACTGCGCCTCACCACGCTGACCGAGCTGGCCCGGATTCACGACATTAAGCTGCCGAGCTATGATGTTGAGGGCCTTCGTCCGCACGTTCAGGTGACAGATGATCCCCCCGGCTTTGAGAGCTTCATCGATAAGTTCAGGCTTCTCCGCAAGTTCTATGGTTCGAAAGATATCGTCCAGCGGATCGTGTGGGAGGCCGTTTCCGATGCCGCTCAGGATAACGTTGTCTATCTTGAACTGCGTTTCAATCCCTTGGCACTGGCGCGCGCGGGCAGCTTTGGCTTTGCCGAGGTCGTCGACTGGGTAGTCGAAGCGACGGCGAAGGCAGAGGTGGAGACCGGCCTTCGCACGTGCTTGATCTTACAGGTTCCCAGGCAAGAGCCTCTTGCCGTCGCCCAGGAGATCGTTGACGTGGCTATCGCGAACTTCGGGCCCTGGGTGCGGGGCGTTGACCTGGCAGGCGATGAGGTCAACTATCCGCCGGCGCTCTTTATCGAACCCTTCCAGCGGGCCTTCGATGCGGGTCTGCATATCACGGTCCACGCCGGCGAGGCCCTAGGCGCTGAGAGTGTGCGTGAGGCGGTCCTCTATCTCCATCCCCAGCGTATCGGGCACGGGGTTCGCTGCATCGAGAATTCGCACGTCGTGCGTATGCTCTATGATCAAGGGATTGCCCTGGAAGTCTGCCCGACGAGCAACCTACATACCCGAGTTGTCACGGCTCTCCCGCAGCATCCTCTGGGGGATCTGCTCAAGTTGCGGTTGCGCGTCACCTTGAACACGGACGATCCAGGCATCAGCGACATTACGCTCAGCAACGAGGTTTGGGTCGCGGTCCGGCAGATGGGCATGACCCAATCGATGGTCTACCGGATGCTGCGAAATGCCGTGGACTCGGCCTTCATTCCTTCGGAGGAGCGACCGGCACTGCGGGCAAAGTGCCTGGGGGCGCTGTCGGACTATCCGGGAGGCGTTGAGGCGTTCGACCCGCACTGAGCAGCGCCCACAGGACCGCGCTCATCGCCTTGACGCCGACGCTCAGTGCGTCCTCATCAACGTCATAGTCGGCGGTATGCAAGATGCTGGCGATGCCTTTCCCCGGATTGGCGGTGCCCAACCAGACGAGCGCGGTGGGGATCTTCCGGGCATAGAGGGCCAGATCCTCGTGAGCAAAGGGGTAAGGATCGCGGAATCTCATGACGTTGTCCTGACCCAGCACCTCTTCGATCGCCGGCAGGATCTCTGACACCAGGCCGGCGTGATTCTGCAACGGGGGATTGGAGAAGGTGAAATCCAGGTCATAGGATGCGCCATCCCTCGCTACCAAGTCATCCAGCACGGCCCGGATTCGGCCATGCACCGCCGGGCGCAGGCCGAAATCCGCCATACTGACCAGCCCGAGCAGATGGTAGACTGGCACGGAACCGGGAGTGTGTTCCCAACAACTCAGGAAGACGGTGCGGCCCAGCCCGGCTCCCGTTTCCATTTCTCCGATCATTCTATCGAACGCATGGGTGGTCGTGGGGGCGCGAGCGGTGCTCAGTTCCTCCAGCGCCGCAATCGCGCGGACGACTAAGTCGTCCAGGTTCCCTGCCGGCGTGTAGAATCGGACCCTGAATTCCTCCATCCCTGCCAGACAGCTTCCCAACGCCACGCCCACCTTGCCCACGGGGAGCGGGAAGGCATGGAGGGCCAGCATTGCCTGGGGTCGGGTGCGGCGGAGCAAGCCGGCTTCAATCATTGCATTTGCACCGTCGAGCGATTCCTCGGCCGGTTGGAAGACGAAGGCGACGCGACCCGGGAGGCGGCTCTGCGCGTCGCGCAGAGATTCCGCAAGACCCAGGGCAATTGCCATATGGACGTCGTGGCCACAGGCATGCTTGATGCCCGGGACCACTGATGCATAGGGCGTGTCGATCGTGTCCTGGATCGGAAGCGCGTCCAGCTCTGCCCGATACGCGATGGTGGGGCCGGGCAGTGTGCCTTCCAGCTCACCGACGACCCCATAGCCTCCGACACCTTCTTCCACCTGTAGGCCAAGATCTCGCAGGCGGGCTGAGATGAACGCCGCCGTCTCTCGCTCATCCCCCGAGAACTCGGGATGCGCGTAGAGTCGGCGTCGCAGTCCCCGGAGGATCTCCTGTGAGGGCATTGAGCTATCGGGTGTTACGTCATCTCGGCCGGGGCTCTCCACCGCACGTCTCCCTTATCGAAACAGACTCGAGTGCATCGGCCGGATTGCGACCGTACTCATCTGATTCTAACCCCGATTCCGGGATGGTCTACAGTTACAGCCGGCGTAACACTCAGCAACAAACACAGAGCCCCACACATAAGTGTGAGGCTCTGTCGGGAGATGTAAAGTTTGAGATCCCTTACCTAATCGAGGTGTGCTGCGACCATCGCAGCGTCCAGCGAGCCCACCATTTCAAAGAGAGTATCCATGTGCATCATCTCATAGAAGATACGCACGGGATTGCCTGGAGGACAGACGAGGATCACACTGCCACCGTCGGCTTGGGCGCGCTTGAGCAGGTGAAGCAGGGGGTAGTCTCCGTCGGCATCGACGATGCGTACCACGGAGAGGTCGATAATGAAGTGGCGTGCTCCTTCGTCCAGTAGACGATCGAACTCCTCCATAAGTAACGGTGCGCTGAAGACGTCCATTCGCTCCTTCAGCGTAACGATGACGCTATCCCCCATCGCTTCAGCGTCTGCAATGCTCTGCATGGTCTGCTCAATCATGAAAGACCACGTCCTTTCATAGGGCCGAAGGGCTGAGTATTCGGCTAGCAGCATGTCCCGCTCCATTTCGCCTGTTCCTTGGTCGGTAGAGGCGGCATCCTTACCACCTTCTTACCTTCATATTAGCACAGGATCGGCCGATGCCCGTTACCGGAGTGTTGCAACATGGTTACGGCGGTTATCTATTTCGTTTGACGTGGGCAAGGCTCGTTCTTATAATGACCTGGCAATGACGCCCCTGATGCTATTTGCCTTGGCATGGATGGGTGGGATTCTGCTCGCTCGGGCAGCTAACATTCCCTCGGTTTGGTTGCTGCTGGCTCTGCCCCCCGCGTTGGTATTGCTCATTGGTTGGGGCGACCGGCGTGGGATGCGGCGCGCGGCGGCGATGCTCCTGGGCTTGATGCTGGGTGGCCTGCGGCTCACCGCTGCTCTGCCCCAGATCACTGCCGACCACGTTGCCTACTACCGGGATCACGGGACGGTGGAGGTCGAGGGAGTTGTCATTGCAGAGCCCGATCGACGCGCTTCGGATGCACGGTTGCGCGTGCGAGTCGATCAGCTCGCAACCGGAGATGGCATCACCCGTGCCGTTGAGGGGCGGCTGCTTGTCTACGTGCCCCTCTATCCTGCCATCTCCTATGGAGATCGAATCCGCGCCACCGGCCCCATGGAGACTCCGCCTGCTTTCGAAGATTTCTCATACAAGGATTACTTGGCGCGCGAGGGGATCTACGCCATGCTGCGCGACGCCGACGTCACGGTGTTAGCGTTGCATCAGGCCAACCCCGTGATAGACGGTCTCCTGCGCTTCAAGGAGCTGGCGCATCAGCACCTTCAAGCGCTGCTCCCCGAGCCCCAGGGCTCGCTGCTGGCAGGCATCCTGCTGGGCACCGATCAGGGCATCCCGGATGAACTGAATAAGGCGTTCGAGATCACGGGCACCAGTCACATCGTCGCGATCTCCGGTTTCAACCTAACGATGATTGCCGGATTGGTCACCCGAATGACGCGCCGGTTCCTACAGCGGCGTGGTGGGCTCTTGGTGGCTTTCCTGGCAATATGGATCTACGTGGCGCTGGTAGGCGCCAATGCGTCGGTGGCCCGAGCGGGCGTGATGTCCTCGCTGCTAGCCCTGGGACAACAGGAAGGGCGTAGAACTCACGGCCCGACGTCGTTGGCAGCCGCTGTGCTCGTCCTCTCCGCCATCAATCCGTATGTGCTTTGGGATTCCGGTTTCCAGCTCAGTGCCGCCGCTACATTGGGCATGATGCTGTACGTGCCCCCGCTGGCGGGCTGGCTGACGGCCCTGCTGACGCGTTGGATGGACCAAGAGCGCGCCAAGGGGGTCGTAAGTGGGCTGAGCGACATCCTCATCGTCACGCTCGCCGTTCAGGTGACGACGTTGGGTATCACGATCTGGTCCTTCCGATCCATACCCCTGGTGGCGCCGCTGACGAATCTGCTCATCCTGCCCGCGCAGCCGTTCATCATGGTCTTCGGAGGGCTGGCGCTCGCCGCCGCATTTGTCATCTGGCCATTGGGCCGGTTCTTCGCGTGGATCGCCTGGGTGTTCCTTACGTACACCATCGAAGTCGTGAGGCTGACGGCGGCGCTGCCCCTGGCGAACATCCCTGTTCCGGAGATAGATCCGGCATTTGTGTGGGGCTATTATCTGCTCCTGGGCGTGTTCACTCTCTGGTTGGTGACGAGAGGCAGCTATCCGCTGGGCGAGCGCTTGCGGGCCGTGTGGGACTGGGTGGGCGATGTCCTGGGGCATATGAATCCCTATGTTCGGGCCGGAGCCGGTGCCGTGATCGTGCTGGGTGCGCTCTACTTCGGCGTGCGGCCCGATGACAAGCTCCACGTTGTCTTCTTTGACACCGGCGAGGGCGACGCCGTCTTCATCCGGACACCGGGTGGACGGCAAGTCCTGATCGACGGCGGCGCCGATTCGCGCCAGACGTTGGCCGAGGT
Organism: uncultured Chloroflexia bacterium; assembly: GCA_963775195.1. GTDB lineage: Bacteria > Chloroflexota > Anaerolineae > B4-G1 > SLSP01 > PWVB01. The sequence continues at coordinate 615,239 of CAVZIC010000002.1, read as the reverse complement.
CGGCCGGCAAATGCCGTTCTGGGACCACAGCCTGGACCTGGCCGTGCTGACCTCGCCCGACGACGATCGTCTCAGCGGCCTGATCCCGGCCCTGGAGCGTTACGACGTAGCCTACGTTGGCTATGGCCCCGAGGCGCGTGAGGATGGAGCATTCGAGCAGTGGCAGTCCCTGATCGACCGGCGCCTGGCGGGCACGTCCGGCGAGCTGCGGCAAGGCGACGTCTGGGATCTGGAAGATGATGTCCGTCTCGAGGTCCTGTGGCCTCCGTCAGACCGCGAGGGGCCTCTCGTCCTTCGGGTGAGCCACGGCGAGGTGCGTATGCTCCTGATGGGCGATGCAACGACCGTCGTCGAGGGCGTGCTCGTCGAGGCCTATGGCGCCGATCTACGGAGCCAGGTGCTCCTGCTCCCACGCCAGGGAGTGAGGACATGCTGCTCTGCCGCGCTGCTCCAGGCCGTGGCCCCGGAGGTCGCCACCGTGCAGGGCGATCGTCTCGACGACGTCGTCAGGGCCAAGCTGATGGACACGCCGCTCTACGAAACCTCACGACAGGGCACCGTCGAGGTCATTTCGGACGGCGGCACGATCAGAGTGCGGACGCGGCGCTGACGGACAGGGCACACAACTCTGCGAAGGCTGGTCTCGTATCACGCAAACAGGGCGTCTTCGGTTGCGCAAGAGCACTTGTTCGAGACGGTACCGTGTGATCTTCGCAAGGCTTTCGCCTGTACCTAACCGAGACCTTCTGGGTTCTGCTATCTCCTCCGGAGCCGCGGATGTGCTATGATGGTAGCGTCACATCCCAAGGAGACACTCACCCAATGAGCTCGATCCGTCTGAATAACGTCCACAAGTCTTATGACGAGACGCCCGTGCTGCGCGAGGTCTACTTCCGGTTGAGTGAGGGGGACCGTGTGGGCTTGATCGGCAAGAATGGCGCCGGCAAGACAACGGTGCTCAGGCTGATTCTCGGCCTTGAGCCGCCCACGGAGGGTACCGTCGAGGTCGACGATGGCGTGAAGATTGGGTACTTCTCGCAGTTCTCCCAGCTCGATGACTCGCGGAGCATCGTGGAAGTGCTGGACGAGGTCTTCGTTGAGATCCATGCGCTTGAGGAGGCGATGTTGGCGGTCGAGATCGCATTCGAGGAGAATCCGGGGGAGGCGGCACTGGATCGGCTGGTGGCGCGCCAAGCCGAAATCCTCGAAGCGATGGAGCGTCGCGGCGCTTGGACGTACGAATATAAGATCGATACAGCCCTGACCCGGCTGGGGTTCAACGAGGTACACCGCACCTGTGCCATCGGCGAACTCTCCGGTGGGTGGCGCAACCGCGCTGCTCTGGCCAAGATCTTGCTGGAAGCGCCGGACGTCCTGCTGATGGACGAACCTACCAACTTCCTCGATGTGGAGGGGCTGACGTGGCTGGAATCCTGGTTCAATGACTTCCCCGGTGCCCTGATCTTCGTATCCCATGACCGGCAGTTTCTGGATCGGGTCGCCAATCGGATTGTGGAAATTGAAGGCTATCACTTTCAGGAGTACGCCGGGAACTACCGCGACTACGTGCGCGAGAAGCCAATGCGCATCAAGTCGTTGGAGCGGCAGTACGAACACGAGGCTGAGTTACTGCTCTATGAGGGGGAAGCCATTGTCGACCGGGAGGCGGCACGGCGCGACCCGAGTCGAGCGCTTCAGCGCAAGCTCGCCAACATCAAAAAGCAGGCGGAGCCGCGCCCGGTGGACAAGATCATCACCGCCATCTACACTCGACTCTACGTGCCCAACGATGTTCTCCACGCAGAGCGCTTGTCCAAGACCTATGGCGAGCAACTGCTTTTCCAGAACCTCTCCTTTGACGTGCATCGTGGCGACCGCGTTGCGATTCTCGGCCCGAACGGTTGCGGGAAGACCACGCTGCTCAGGATCCTGAGTGAGGCCGAGCCGCCGGATGCCGGGCGGGTCACCTGGGGCAAGGCCGTGGGCTACGCGTACTACAACCAGATCTTCGACGAGCTCGACCTCAACGACACGGTCAGTCACGCGGTCAACGTCGTGGGGTTGGCCTACCTCGCACCTCGACGGCAGGTCAATCGATTTCTCTCACTGATGCAGTTCTCGGAGATGGATCTGTCCCAGCGCATCGGCACCCTTTCCGGTGGGCAGCGCGCCCGCGTTGCGCTGGCGAAGTGTTTGCTCTCCGGGGCAGCGCTGGTGATCCTGGACGAGCCGACGAACCACCTCGACATGACGAGCACCCAGGTGATGGAGCGGGCCCTGGCGAACTTTCCGGGCGCCGTTATCGTCGTAAGCCACGACCGGTTCTTCATAGACAAGATCGCGACGAAGCTTCTGGTTTTCGCAGGGTCGGGACAGGTCCTCGAGGTCAATGGTAACTGGACCATCTGGCAGGCAAGCAAGAGAGGCTAGCCTGTATCTTCTCTTTCCAGCGATGGGAGGCTGAGTGCCTTATGCTAAATCCGATTTACGCGGACTTCCATGTCCATACGCGTTACTCACCATGTGGCCACAGGCAAGCGACACTGACAGCGATGATCGAACGAGCACGCGAGAAGAGCCTGGTAGCGCTTGGTTTCGCCGATCACGTCACCCCGAGGCCGATTCCGGGGTGTGGTTTCTATGACGGGCAGCAGCCCGACGTCCTGCGCCGGCAGCGGGCGGCACTGGCAGCGATGGTCCTCCCCTCTGATCTGGAGATCCTGGTGGGGGTGGAGGCTGATTACACGCTGGCAGGGGGCGAGTGCGTCAATGCAGAGATCCTGGCTTTGGTCGATCACGTCATCTGCTCGGCCAGCCACTTCCATCTCCCCGCGGCGCCCAGACCGGCGGCGGATACGCCGCAGGCCAAGGCCGAGCTGATGGTGCGCATGGTGCGGGAGATGCTGGTGGTGCCCGGCGTCACCGTCTGGGCGCACCCCTTCGATTGCGGCGCGATGCAGCCGCTGGCGCCGATCATGGCCGAGATCGAGGTCCGGACGCAGGCCGAGCTGATCGCTTTGGCGAATACACAGGGTGTCGCCGTGGAGATCAACGGGGGCGCCGGGCAGGATGCTGCCTATCGAGAGGCTACCGATCGGTTCTTCAAGCTGGCCCGCGAGATGGGCGCACGCTTCAGCCTGACGGCGGATGCGCACCATCCCGACGACTTCGAGCGGCTGGACCTGGCGTTGGATTGGGCACGCAGCATGGGGTTCCGTGATGACGATTTCCTGACGGCGGCTGAGGTCCGACAGCGAAGGCTTTAGTCTCGGCGGTGCCTGATGGAACATATGTGCTATGATGGGGGCGGCATGTCCTCAACTGTGGAGGTGTGAGGGTGACAGACCGCGACCTGGCTGAGCTCTTCGAGCCCTACGTCTGGAGGTGGTTCTCATCCACGTTTGAACACCCAACGCCACCCCAGGTCGAGAGCTGGCCCCGGATCGCCGAGGGCAACAACACCCTCGTCTTCTCCCCCACGGGTTCGGGCAAGACGCTCTCCGCCTTTCTCTGGTGCCTCAACGAGCTCTATCGGGAGGGGCGGGCGCAGGGGCTGGACGACACGGTCTACGTCCTGTACGTCTCCCCGCTCAAGGCGCTCAATAACGATATCCAGAAGAACCTGCTTCGACCGCTGGCGGGCATTCCCGCCACCGCCGCCGAGATGGGCTACGAAGTGCCCGAGGTCCGATCCGCCGTCCGTACAGGGGATACGACGCAGCGACAACGCTCGAAGATGGCCCGTCGCCCCCCTCACATCCTGATCACCACCCCCGAGTCGCTCTTTATCATCCTGGCGACCGAGCGGTTCCGCGAGGCCCTGCGCAGCGTCCGGTACGTCATCGTCGATGAGATTCACGCGATGTCGGACAACAAGCGCGGCGTGCACCTCGCCCTCTCCCTGGAGCGGCTCGAGCACCTGGTCCGAACGACGCCGAACGAAGGGGAACCCGAGGGTCGCACGCCGACCGGCTCCGGCGGATTCGTGCGCATTGGCCTGTCGGCGACGCAGAATCCGCTCGACGAGATTGCGCGATTCCTCGTCGGGGCGGGGGAAGACGGTCAGCAGCGTCCGTGTGAGATTGTCGACGTCGGTGGGCGTAAGGACCTCGACGTGCGGGTGGTTGCCCCCGTCGACAACCTACTCGAAGCGCACTTCGACGCTATCTGGGGATCGGCCTACGATGCGATGCTGCAGATGGTCCGCGCGCACCGAACCACTCTGATCTTCACCAACAGCCGCTACAAGACCGAGCGCACGGCGCTGCGCCTTCGCGAGCTTGCCGCTGAAGACGGGCGCGTCGCGGGTCGGTTCGCACCACGGCAGTATGGCCAAGCGTGTGCGGCTGAGCATGGAGAACCGGCTCAAGCGAGGCGACCTGGACGCGCTGGTGGCAACGTCGTCCTTGGAGTTAGGGATCGACGTGGGCACCATCGACCTCGTCTGTCAGGTGCAGTCGCCCAAGTCGGTCTCCAGCGGCATGCAGCGGATCGGGCGCTCGGGGCACCTGCTCGACGCGACCAGCAAGGGCCGCCTGCTCGTCACCGATCGCGACGACTTGGTGGAGTCGACCGTGCTGGTCCGCGCGATCCTTGACGGCAACCTGGACGAGACCCGCGTGCCCCGAAACTGCCTGGACGTGCTGGCCCAGCAGGTAGTGGGCGCCGTCGCCGCAGATCCATGGGACGCGGACGCGCTATTTCGACTGTTCCGGCGCGCTTATCCTTTCCATGACCTGGAGCGCGCCGAGTACGATCGGGTGCTGGCGATGCTCTCGGGCGACATCCGGCTGGAGATGGACTACGCGCCCTATCCCAAGATCACGTGGGACAAGGTAAACGGCGTGCTCTATCCGGAGCCCAGCGCGCGGATGATCGCGTTCCGTTCGGGGGGCACGATCCCGGATATCGCGGAGTACGACGTCTACTTCGAAGCGCGGAAGACGGTGGTAGGCCGGCTGGGTGAGGGATTCGTCGAGGAGATCCACAGCGGCGACGTTTTCATCTTGGGTAACGCCTCGTGGCGCGTGATGCGTACCCACCGGAACCGTGTCATCGTCGAGGACGTCTACGGCTTGGCGCCTACGATCCCGTTCTGGTATCGGGGACCGGCCCTCGCGCACCTACGAGCTGGGCCTGATGGTGGGTGCATTTCGGCGTGAAATCGCGGCGATGATGTCGGAGCCGGAGGCGTCCGACGACAGTATCGTGGCACATCTCCAGGCTGACTATCACACCAACGAGGACGGCGCTCGCGCCATCTGTGAGTACTTCACCGAGCAGTGTTTCGTGACGGGTGAGATCCCGTCGGACCGGCAGCTTCTCGTCGAGCACTTCCGAGACGAGCTGGGGCAGTTGCAGGTAGTCATCCACAGTCCCTTCGGGATCAGGGTGCACGATCCCTGGGCGATGGCCCTGGGCCAGGCCTTCGAGGAGCGCTACGGCGCGCGACCGGTCACCGCGACCGTCGACGACGGCATCCTGCTCACCTTCTCCAAGGAGGCCGAGGAGACCATCGGCACCGTGCCGATCGAGGATGTGACTAACTTGGTCACGCCGGAGACGGTGGATGCGCTGTTGACGCGCGCCCTGCGCGATTCGCCCATCTTCAACTCGCGTTTCCGGCACAATGCCGTCCGGTCGCTGATGATCCTCCGCGAGTACAAGGGGACGGCGCACGCCGGTCTGGCTGCAGGGGCTGCGGTCGTCGGGGCTGTTGGAGGCGTGTCAGGATCTGGAGGACTTCCCCCTCATCACCGAGACGTTGCGGGAGTGCACCCACGAGGCGTTGGACGTTCCCAACTTGCGCCGGGTCCTCGATGCTCTGTCTGATGGGCGGATCGGGGTCAAGGTGTTGAAAACGCGGATTCCCTCGCCCTTCACGCACTCGCTTCTGCTCCTTGGACAGTACGGCGAGCTTGGCTCTATCCCGACCGAGGAGCGGCGCGGTCGCCTGATGCATCTGCATCGCGAGCTGCTGCGGCAGATCCTCGACGAGGAGACGCTGCGCCATCTCCTCAACGAGGACGTCGTCGTGGAAGTCGAGGAGCGGTTGCAGCGGCGAGATACCCGCAAAGCCCGCAGCGCTAACGAGCTGGCGCGGTTGTTCGTAGAACTTGGTGACCTGGTGCTGGCCCAGGATCAGGAGCTGTCGATCGCCGACCGCGTCGATGGAGACCCGATGGGATTGCTCGACGATCTCATTTCGGACCATCGGGCTGTGCTGGTCCCCATACCGACCGCCGAGACACACGGGGACCGCTGGATCGCCACCGAGTCCTATCCTCTCTATCGGGCCGCTTTTGGCCTCACCCCGCCGCCGGATCCCGAGGACGCGGCACTGATCCAGTTCCTGCGCGAGCGCGGCCCTTTGACCCTCTCTGACCTGCCTCCGGATGGTGACGCCGTGGCACGGCTCGAACGTCTCGTCCGCACGTACCGGGTCCTGCGCATCGTTCGAGACTGGCGTCCCGCCTACGTTGCCGCCGATCGCTGGATTCCCCGCCACATCTACGACCAAACGATGTCGCGTGAGGAAGCGCGATTGGAACTCGTGCGCAAGTTTGCCCAGTGGCGCGGGCCGTTCACGAAGTACGAGGTGATGGAGCGCTATGGCTTCGCAAGCGACTGGGTCGAGGCGGCGCTCGCGACGCTGCACGAGGCCGAGTTCCTGGTGCAGGGCGAGTACGTCGGTACCAAATCCTTCCCTCAGTGGTGCTACCGGCCCAACCTGGAGGAGATCCACCGTCTGACGCTTCAGCGACTGCGCAAGGAGATGGAGCCCGCCTCGCCCGAGGCCTACGCTGACTTCCTCGTGCGCTGGCAGCATCTGCATCCCACGACCCGGCTCGAGGGGATAGAGGGCCTGAGGACGGTGATCGCGCAGATCCAGGGTCAGGACAACTACCAGATCGTCTATGAGCGTGACGTCTTCAGCGGGCGGGTGCGGGACTATGATCCGTCGATGCTCGATCGCCTCTGTCAGAGCGGCGAGGTGATCTGGCGACGGTTTGGATACACGCCTTGGAGCGTCAAGCGGGGCCAGATCGGGTTCTGTTTTCGGCGCGACCAGCCGTGGGTGACCGCCGACCCGAACCGGGTGGAGATGGATCTGCGGCAGTGGGATGACGATATTCCCGACGAGTGTGACGCGGTCCGGGATTATCTTATCGCACACGGCGCCTCTTACTTCGACGACATCGTGACCGGTACGGGTCTGGATTGGCGCCTGGTGCTGCGCGCTGCGTGGCACCTGGTCTGGACAGGCGAGGCGACCAACGACAGCTACGAGTCCATCCGCTACGCCGACGTAGCCAGTGGCCTGTCGGGGTGCTACGACCTGGCGACGCGCCCGACCAAGAAGGGTGTGACGCTCAATCTCATCGTCCGTCACATGCTGGAGAATAAGCGACTCGAACCTAGGTTGGGGCGGTGGGCGCCGACCGAGCGCCTAATCCCGCCCGCAGCGAAGCCTGCGAGTCCGCCCGCAGGCTTCGCTGCGGGTTCGCCCGCACCCGACGCCATCGATCCCGAGGAGGCGACCGATCGCCTGGCTGATCTGCTCCTGAGACGGTATGGCTTTGTCACAAAGGAGACGGTGAAGCTCAAATTGGAGCGCGACGATCTCTCCTGGCGGGATCTGCGCCGTGCCTTGGTCAAGAAGGAACTGCTCGGTGAGGTGCGGCGAGGGTATTTCGTCGAGGGCCTCTCGGGTGAGCAGTACGCGCTGCCCGAGGCCGTCGCCGCGCTGCAGCATGCTAAGCTCAGGCAGATGGAGCGGAACGGGAATGGGAACGATCACGGGAACGTCGGTGACGGCCTGGTCCTGATCAACCTCTACGACCCGGCCAATCCCTTCGGTCCGCTTTTCCCCATCGCCGACGAGGTGGGCAACGAAATCAAGCTGATGGCCACGCCCACCAAGTACTTGATCCTGCGTGACGGACAGCCTCTCGTCCTCTACGATGGCCGGATCACGATCCTTGGAGACGTGAGCCGGGAGGTTGTCACCGCTGCGCTGCGGCTGCTGATGGACCTCGTGGATCATGCCCCGGCAAACGGGGGCCGCGACATCCAGGTGGGCCAGTGGAACTTCCATCCCATCGCCGCAAGCCCTGGGCGCCACCTGCTGACGACGTTAGGCTTTGTGCCCACCGCTAACCGGTGGCGCGGCTACATCTACAATGGCGACGACCGGCCCGATCCGGCGGACGTTGAAGCCGCGGAGGCGGAGCTCTTGGACGTCTACGAGCGCGTGGGCAAGGAGGAGGCCCCTGTCGTCTACGATGCCGCCTGGGTGATTTCGCAGGCGCACGAGACGATTCGGCCCAAGGTCGAGGAGTTGATCAAGTGGCTCCAGGATCGGGTGCCGCCCGAGTGCGAGTTCATCTACCGGCCCCGCTACTTCAAGGATTTCCAGATTCTCTACCGCGGGGTGCGGTGTATCAATCCGTACGTCCAGACCAAGCAGATCCGTCTCCAGATCGCGCACAAGGGCTGGACGCCCGGCATCGTCATCGGCCCCGATACCGACCTGAACGGCGTAACCTTCGAAGCGGAGTTCAAGAAGCAGTTCGAGGGGACCCGACAGCAGATTGACGCGTTATTGGATGAGAGTTCGAAGGGATAGGGTAATTGTGGACGACAACAGGGCAGCAGCGCATGCTGAGACACACCAGGCGTGGGAGCGCAACGCCGAGTATTGGGACGATCACATCGGCGAGGGCAACGACTTCGTCAACCACCTGATCTGGCCTGCGACGCAGCGATTGCTGGACCTGCGCCCCGGAGGGCGCGTGCTGGATGCCGCTTGTGGCAACGGGCTCTACGCGCGGCGTATCGCTGAACTGGGTGCTGAGGTCGTCGCCTTTGACTTTTCGGAGGCCCTGATCGAGCGGGCCGAGGCCCGGACCGTCGCGCACGCGGACCGCATCCATTACCTGGTGCGAGACGCCACCGACGAGGCGGCGTTGTTGACGTTGGGTGAGCGGACGTTTGATGCGGCGATCTGCCAAATGGCGCTCTTCGACATCGCCGAGCTCCGGCCCTTAGTGCGCGCATTGGCACGGCTGCTCAAACCCGGCGGACCCTTCCTCTTCTCCGTCACGCACCCCTGTTTCAATAACGCCAACGCCGTCCACGTCGGGGAGCTGGAGGATCGCGAAGGTGAAATGGTGCGCCGTTACGCCGTCAAGGTCTATGGCTATCTGACTCCCACGGTAATGCACGGTCTGGCGATCGCCGGGCAGCCGCAGCCCCAGGTCTACTTCGACCGGCCGCTTCACGTGCTCTTCGGTGCCTGTTTCGACGCAGGCTTCGTCCTGGACGGTCTGGAGGAACCGGGGTTCGCCCCCGACCATCGGACCGGACAGGGCGGGCTCTCCTGGGGTGGCAACTTCAGCGAGATCCCCCCGGTGCTCGTGGCACGAATGCGGCTCGTGGCGCCATGACCATGATCCCCTGGTTGCCCTGGACGCGTTACATCGAGAAAGGAGACACACGCTATGTCACAAAAACGACCGGAGGCCGGCAGCTTTGTGCCGTATGGGTTGGTCTCGGAAGGGTTTGAGGCGTTCTACGCGGGTGAAACCGATCTGGTAGAAGTTGGCACATCGGACCTGGATCTCCTCCATTTCACCGATGACGACGGCAACGTCGCGATGCGCTACTCTCTTTGGGGATTCGCGGCGACCAATGAGGACAAGTGGGACGATGAGATCCGCGCTATCAACGCGATGCAGGCCGAACTGGGCTCCCTCGACGACGCCGCGCGCGAGATCCGGGCGCAGATCGGGAGCCTGGTCGGCTGCGACAACGGCGTGCCCGTGACCATCGACGAGATCATGAGGGCAATAGGCACGGGGCAACTTCCCTCGCCTGCCTTCCACGCCGGATGCTGGATGAGCCGCGGTGCACGTACGACCCAGCCGGGGCAAGTCGAGAGCATGCGCGCGATCGAGGCGGTGCTTCGCGGTTACCTGGTTGGTGAGGCTAGCGAGGTGTTCCTGGCGCACTATCCCTTTGCCCGGGGGTTCATCGAGCGGGCGTATGCGTGGCTGGGCCCCGTCGCGGACCTCAGCGAGGTCCAGCGGCTCATGCTCGAACGAATGCTCCTGCCTTTCGAGTTCTTCGCCAAGCACAATCCGGACCGCAATGAGGTCTTCCACGCCTGCTTCGACGATGGGAAGACGGGCAAGACCCTCGATGCGCAAATCTCGGCCTTAGCGGGGCTCCCTGAGATCGTACCGAATTACCGGAAGGAGTACCGGGAGCGACTGGAAACGATCGAAGATCCGGAGAAGCGCGCGATCTACATGGTTGGTTGCCACATAGCCGACTGCGTCTCCGAGCTTTCCGACTGCCACCACAGCACGTTTCGCCGCATCGAGCGTTGGATCCACGGCATCGGCACGCTGACGTGGGACATCCCGACGCGTGCCGAGGGTGCGGAAAGCCAACGCCTTGGGCAGCTCTTCTTCGGTTACGCGCTTGGCCTCGACGGCTGGCTGCGGGACGTGCCGATGCAGTTCCTGCTGCTGGATCTGGGCCACGTCGATCTTGGATTCGACCCCAAAAACGAGATCCTACGGGTCTACGCGCATCTCGGTGAGCCGGCGCCGGTACGGCGGTGGCTTGCGGCGTGTCTCTGGTACAAGTGCGTGCTGGAGCCTCCGGCGAGTCTCTACAGGTGGGGATGGCGCCACAAGGAACTGCTGGCACGGGCCGACGCGGAAGGCGTCAGCGTGCGGACGTGGATGGATCGGCGGCTCGAAACGGGAGGAAGTTATGTCGATGCTGAATGAGAATGCCCGCAAGCTGGCGGGTGGTGCTTTCATCGTGCTCTCCGAAGGCATGACACACTATCAGCTCGAAGGGCCGGACGATGGTCTGCCCGTCATCCTGGTACATGGCTTTTCGGTTCCGGCTTTTATCTGGGATCCAACCTTTGATGCCCTGGCGGACGCCGGATTCCGCGTCATGCGCTACGATCTCTTTGGTCGCGGGTACTCGGACCGGCCTCGTGGTCGCTATGACCTGGCACGATTCGACCGGCAGTTAGTAGAACTGGTCTCCGCGCTCCATCTTGGGCCCGCTGTGGCCGTCCTGGGGCTCTCTATGGGCGGCGCTATCGCAGTGGGTGCCGCCGATCGCCACCCCGATCTCGTGCGCAAGCTCGTGTTGATCGATCCCGCGGGCATGCCATCGCAGATGCCTTCGGGCTTCCGGATCTTGCAGCTCCCGCTGGTGGGCGAGCTCTTGATGGTGACAGTGGGCAAGTCTATGCTGGTGTCGGGGTTGCAGAGCGACTTCTACAAGCCTGGCCGGATGGCAGCACTGATGGACCGCTATCGTGACCAGTATATGGCTCAGATGACCTATCCGGGTTTTCTCCGGGCGCTGCTTTCCACGATTCGCTATGGTCCGTTGGGCACGATGGCCGATGCCTACGCCCGCGTCGGCAAGCAGGAGCGCCGGGTGCTCCTGCTCTGGGGACGCGAGGACAGCACGGTGCCTTTTGCCGTGAGTGCGGACGTGGTGTCGTTGATGCCAAACGTGGACTTTCACCCAATTGACGACGCTGGCCACGTCCCGCACCTGGAGCATCCCGAGCAGGTGAATCCGCTGCTCATTGATTTTCTGTCTGGACTGTAGAGACGGGCCACCGGCCCGTCTCTACAAGTGTCAGCCAAACGCCGCAATCGGCGCCTCCGCTGTGTGTCCCCAACCATACCCCTTCGGCCCGGATACCTGTATACTAGGGCGGTCGGCGGTATATTCATAGGTAGGGCCAACTACAGATGTGTGGCGAGTGCAGGAGGAATGATATGGAGGTAGTGGATTTCAGGATCATGCGATACACGCGGCAGTTTGACGCGATGCTGCACTTCTATCGTGATCTATTGGAGATGCGCTGCATTCAGAACTGGAAGAACTCGGGCGTCACCGGCGCGGTGCTCACCCCGGGGAGGGCCGGTGGACATGCGACGATCGAGCTCCTTGATTCCAAGGATCGGCCCCTTCAGAAAGGGAAGCCGGCGAATATAGACTTGAGCCTGGAGGTCAGGGACGTGGACGCCTGGGAGGATCGACTTCGAAGACAGGGCGCGCGGATCGTCGAGGAGATCGAGGACAAACCTTGGGGCCATCGCGCCTTCGGAATCGAGGATCCGGACGGCCTTCGGGTGACGCTTTACCAGGTTATGGGGTAAGGTCCTGTTGGATTGACAACATGAGTCGACCGTTTGACGCGCTCTTTGACGATATTGCCCATGGCCTGATAACGCTGTTTGGCCCCTGGTCCGAGCATGTGGATGAGCAAGAGTGGGCCGTCGAGGGGCCGATTGGGCTGTTGACCGTGCGCACAGCAAATGGTTCGATCGCGATCCGTGGAGCGGATCAGGATGGGATCACGGCGACAGCCTGGAAGACGGTCCGTGGCCCCACGTTGGACATGGCCAGATATTTCGCCGCGCGTGTCAGGATGCACATGGATCATAGGGGCGACAACGTGTCGTTCTACACGCTTTATCCTCACCCGCCACTTGGTTGCTCGGTCTACGTACGGTATGAGCTCACTGTGCCCCGCGGGATCGACGCCGTCCTTTTCACACAGAGTGGCGGCATTGACGTCAATGCTACGGAAGGTGCAGTGGAGGCTGAGGCCTGGAACGGCAATATCCGGCTCACGGATTCCCTGGGCCCTGCGCAACTCGTCACCTCCCAGGGCGCGATCCGGATATCGGGCTCCGATGGATCGGTGGACGCCAGGAGTGGTGGCGGCACGATTGAAGCGCGGGACGTCACGGGCCACATGGAGCTGCGAACGACCCGCGGGGATATTCTCGTCCTGAGAAGCGACGGCGTTGTGGAGGTGCGGAGCTACGACGGCGACATCGACCTCAGGGGAGGGCGTGGTGAGGTGGCGTTGGAGACGACGCGGGGAGACATTCGGGCCACGTTGGAGCGGCTTGAGGGGCCCGGCATGTTCACCAGCAAGACGGGCGATGTGATCGTCGCTGTACGCGAGGGCGGCGCGTCGATCGATGCCGAGTCCGTCCAGGGCAGTGTGGACCTGCGCCTACCCGATGGGTACAGCGGGCAACTTGAGGCGGGGACTACCGGCGGCGCCATACAGTGCGAGCTTCCGGTCGATGCCAGGATTTCATCCTCCAGCCTGCTGTTGGGACGATTGGGCCACGGTGGCAGCGCGCTGGTCAGGGCACGGGCCTTCGATGGAGATGTTCGGCTGAGAAGCTGGCAATCGGATCCTTCATTCTGACGGGGAGGTAGCATATTCTATGGGATATCTGTGGCTGCTTCTTGACGCGGACGGCACGCTTTTCGACTACGATGCTGCCGAGCGGCAGGCGTTAGGGGCGACGATGGCCAACTACGGACTCTCCTTCACCCCCGACGTCCTGGAGACGTACCGCAGGGTCAACAGCCAGCTATGGCGCGACTTCGAGCGGGGCAACACAACATCGGAGCGGATCAAGACGGAGCGGTTTGCGCAGCTTTTCGAGGCGCTTGTGCTGGCGCAGGCTTCGCCGGATCCCTCCGAATTCGGTAGCATCTATCTTGCGAATCTCGGCATGTGCACGGCCACGATGCCCGGCGCAGAGAGCGTGCTGCGGGCACTGAGTGGGCAGATCCATCTGGCCTTGATCACCAATGGGCTCTCGCAGGTCCAGCATGCACGGTTGGCGAATTCCGGACTTGGCCGCTATTTCGAGGCCTTGGTGATCTCGGAGGAGGAAGGCGTTGCCAAGCCGGATCCGGGAATCTTCGACGTTGTCTTCGCCCGTATGGGCATGCCCGCGCGGGACGAGGTCCTGATGATCGGCGATAGCTTGACGTCCGACATCCGCGGCGCGAACCGGTACGGCATCGACGCCTGTTGGTACAACCCTGTGGGCCTTCCCCGTGATCCCGATCTCAATGTCCGCTATGAGATCGCGACGCTTGAGCAGCTTCTTGCCATCGTCGACATCGGCGACGGTCACGAAACAGATGGGCAAGATCGAGCGCTATAGGCAGGAGCTGATGCCGCTGTTTGCCCTGGCTCTGGAGACTGGCGAATCAGTCGATCTACACGCCTATTTGGCGTCCAACAGCAACCTTCCCGGTCCTCGAGGTAACCTGGAACTGGCGTCGGCATTTGGTGACGTCGTGGGCGACCTGACGGAGGAAAATGCAGGGCGGCTCTGGGACCTCTGCCTTGAGATGACCCGGATCCCCGTGGAGGTAGCGGGGGGCAACGATCCGGAATCGTTTCTTTCCTTTTGCGGGACGGTCGCGTTGGGCGCCGTGGGGGCGATCTCAGAAACGTATGTGGAGCCGGCGCTTGCGCGATTGCGCGTGCTGGCACGAGATTCGCGCTGGCGTATCAGGGAGGGGATCAGCTTTGCCCTCTCCCGACTATTGGCAAGTCGTCCCGCGAAGACGCTCGATGCGCTTGATGACTGGGTGATCGGCGGCGACCCGCTCGAACTCCGGGCTGTGGCTGCAGGGGTTGCCGACCCACCCTTGTTGCGGTCGAACGACGTGGCCGAAAGGGCCTTGTCCCTGCACGAACAGATATTGACGTGGGTTGCGGCCTGGCCCGCAGCTTCACGAAAGACCGAGGGGTTTAGAGTCCTGCGGCAAGGCCTCGCTTTCACGCTAAGTGTCGTGGTAGCGGCCTCGCCGGAAGCCGGCTTTCGCTTGATGTATCGATGGGCCCCATCGCCGGACCGCGACATCAGGTGGGTTCTCGCCCAAAACCTCAAGAAAAAACGTTTGACCTCGACTCATCCCGACGAGGTGCAGGCATTGATCGCGGTCCTACAGCGCGATCTCGTGTAGCTCTGTCACATTCCGGCGGCTCCCCGGTGTCCATATTATGAAGGGCAGACGCAAAAAGATGGCGACAACGTGGGACGGAACCGCTGCAGAGACGATGATACCGAACCGGGATGCCGAGGGGGTGCTCGAACAGGCCCTGGAGGAGTACTGGCACCGGATCTGTGCGGTGCTCTACCGGTTGGTCGGCGATTGGGATGAGGCCGAGGATCTGGCGTTGGAGGTCTTCTATCGACTTCACAGGCGTCCTCCGCGTGACGTTGAGAAAGTGGCGAGCTGGCTCTACCGCGTCGCCACGAACCTTGGCTACAATGCTATTCGCGCGCGCCGCCGGCGGCGTCAGTATGAGGAATCAGCCGGCGCGTTGCAGCACCAGCGTACCGTCTCACAGGACCCCGAGCGAGAGGTAGAGCGTCACGAAGCCCGGCAGCGGGTTCGCGAGGTGCTATCGGGGATGCGGCCTCGCTTCGCCCAGCTTCTGGTCCTGCGGCACCTCGGCTTCTCCTATGCCGAGCTGGCCGAGGCGCTGGGCATCGCGCCGGGGTCGATCGGGACGCTCCTCGCCCGTGCGGAGCGAGCGTTCGAAGCGGGTTATCTGGCACTGGAGGGCAACGATGCGACACTTGAGTGAAGGACAACTCCGCGCTTATCACGATGGCGCGCTGGGGCCGCAGGCACAAGCGCGCGTCCGGTCCCACCTCGATGGCTGTGCCCGCTGTGCCCACCTGTCGGACGGGGTAGCTGAGAGAGGTAACCGGGTCGTCGCGTGGATGGTGGCGCCCAAGGCTTCATCTCGGGATACCCACCTCATCATCTCTACGCAGTCTGCCCGACTGAGACTTGAGCGATACGAAGAGAGCAGAGAGGAGGCCGAAGAGCCTATGGCTAAGCTAAAGAGAGGATTGTCGCACCGTATAAGCCCGGCGTGGATTGCCGCGATCCTGGTGATGATCCTGGCGTTGAGCTTCGTGCTGGATCCGGTGCGCACGCTGGCGAGCAGCTTCCTGGGGCTGTTCCGCGTGCAGAAGATAGAGTTTGTGGCATTTGACCCGTCGGCCCTGCTGGGCGGACAGAGTGTGGAGACGGCGATGCAGTCGTTGGGGAAGGTGATGGACGAGCAGGTCACCGTCAACACCGATGGCGAACCCCAGACCGTGGACGAGGCGACGCTGCGTTCGCTCTCTGCCTTCCGGGTGCGTCTGCCGCAGGGTGTCGATGGTGAACCCAACTATGTGCTGACCCCAGGCGCCACCATCGACGTCAAGGTGGATCTGCCGCGCATCAAGGCGCTGCTGTCCGAGATGGGATATCAGGACGTCCAGCTTCCAAGTGCTCTTGACGGGGCTGACGTGAACGTGCAGTTGTTCCCGTCGGCGGTCGCGTCCTACGGCTCCTGTGAGCAGAGTGCGGAGGCGCACGCTGCGGCGCGAGGCTTTGTCGATCTGGGCAGCGGCTGCACGGTGTTGCTGCAGATGCTCAGCCCCGACATCTCCGCCCCGGATGGGTTGGACCTGCAGCAGTTGGGAATGGTCTACTTGCAGCTCCTCGGCATGAGTCCCAGTGAGGCGGCGCGGTTCAGCGAGCACGTCGATTGGACGGCGACGCTCGTGGTCCCGGTCCCGCAGTCCGAGGCGACCTACACCGACGTGAGCGTGGATGGCGTCACCGGCGCGTTGATCCGCCCCACTCACAATCGTCTTCCCACGTCGGAGTATCTCCTGATGTGGATCAAGGGAGACGTCGTCTACGCGCTGATGGGGTCCGGGAGCCAGGCGGAGGCGCTCCAGGTTGCCAATTCGCTCCAGTAGCTCCCTACGTGGCTCTGATGCCAGACGTAAGACTACCCCAGGGGTCGACCCTGGGGTAGTCTCGTATACAATTATGGACAATATGGTCATGTCGGCTCGTTCAAACTTCGCGATTGACGTTCAGCATCTGCACAAGGTATTTGGTGAGCAGGTTGCTGTTGCGGACCTGACCCTGCAGGTCGAGCGGGGCGAGGTCTTCGGCTTCCTGGGGCCGAACGGCGCGGGCAAGACGACCTCGGTCAAGATGTTCTTGGGCCTGGTCGCGCCGACGGCAGGCAGCGGACAAATCCTGGGTTTACCGCTCGGCGATCCCCAGGGACGGACGAGGGTGGGCTTCTTGCCAGAGCATTTCCGCTTTCACGATTGGCTGACCGCCACGGAATTCCTCCGCCTCCACGCGGATCTCTACAAGATCCCTGCGAGCGTGAGCCGGCAGCGTATTCCGGAACTGCTGGATCAGGTTGGGCTGTCGGCCCACGCCGCGAAGAAGCTGCGCGCCTTCTCCAAGGGGATGCTGCAACGCATCGGCCTGGCCCAGGCGCTCCTCAACGAGCCCGATCTCGTCTTCCTCGACGAGCCGACCTCGGGGCTCGACCCGATGGGGCGGCGGTTGGTGCGGGACATCATCCACGACCTGAGCAAGCGCGGCACCGCCGTTTTCCTCAACTCCCATCTACTCAGCGAGGTGGAGGTGACGTGTGATCGTGTGGCCTTTATACGCCACGGCGAGGTGGTCTACACCAGTGCGCTCAACACCCTCGCCGCGGGCGAGGGGCTCTTCGCCCGCGAGCTCACAGTGACCATCCGGGCGTATCCGCGGGAGGCCGCGCTGGGATCCCCTCCTTCCCCGGACGTGATCGCCGGTCTGGCCCGTTGGGGTAACAACATCCGCGCCGACGGCGACATCCGCGCCAACGGCGGTGTCCCCGCCAACGGCGGCGTCATCTCGATGACCGTGCAGCGGGAGTCGGATCTCCCGGCCATCGCGCGGTATCTGATGGAGGAGGGCTTCGACCTCTATGCCCTCTCTCCCCAGAGAATCTCCCTTGAGGACCTCTTCGTCGAGATCCTCGGCGGCGACAGCGAGGTGTGAACACGATGACCACGTGGGTAATCGCCCGGCTGACGTTCCGCGAGGCCTCGCGGCGCAAGATCGTGCTCGCCGCCCTGCTACTGGGCTTGCTCTTCCTGGCGGTCTATAGCTCGGGTCTATACTTTATGCGCAAGGACCTGATGCGCTCGGGCGAGATACAGAATCCTCTCGTCAGCAACCAACTCTTCAATCTCATGCTGCTCAGCGGGCTCTACGTCGTGAATTTCCTCTTTGCTATCATGGCAGTGTTGACCTCGGTGGACACCATCGCCGGCGAGATCGCCTCCGGCACGGCGCAGTCGCTGGTTGCCAAGCCGGTGCGCCGGTGGGAGATCCTGTTGGGCAAATGGCTTGGCTTCATCATCATGCTGACACTCTATTTGGCCCTGATGGCAGGTGGCGTCATCGCGATCAACCGGGCGATCACGGGATACCAGGCCCCCAACGTGCTCCGCGCGATGGTGTTGATCTGGCTCAATGGGTGCCTGCTGTTGAGCGTCAGCTTCCTCGGTGGCACGCGGCTCTCCACACTGGCCAACGGCGTCCTCGCCTTTGCGGCCTATGGCGTTGCCTTTGTTGGGGGATGGATCGAGCAGATTGGATCAATCCTGGGAAGTCCCACCGCCGTCAACGTCGGGATCGTCTCCAGCCTGCTGCTGCCCAGTGAGGCGCTCTGGAAGCGCGCGGCCTACGAGATGCGCTCGCCAATCGTGGACGTCATGGGATTCTCCCCTTTCACCTCCGGGAGTTCGGTGCCCAGCGGTCTGATGGTGGGGTACGCGGTGGCCTACGCCTTCGTCGCGCTCGCGCTGGCGGTTTGGAGCTTCAGTCGGCGGGACCTCTAGCGCATCTACGGACCACCTCAGCCTCGCTCACGTATGCGCCTGCGACATATGGCATATCTCCGACCTTCATGAGGTTTGCGCAGATAGAACCTATGTGCTATCATGGGAGACGAGTGACCGCCCTAGCCAATTGAGGAGGCTGGATGTCGGATGATCCGTCTGCGTTGACGATTTGGGCTACCAAACCCGATAGCTCGCTGGTGCATCGGCTGCAGGCGATGGGGCTCATCGTTCTTGCGCTCGAAGACGACGAGGGCGACGTCGACCGCTACATTCTCGGGCCGCAGGTCGCGGTCGAGCGTCGTACAGCTCGCACCTTCCTGTTGGGCATCCAGGACAAGACGCTTTTCACCTCCGCCATCTATCTTCGTGAGCACTTCGAGATTCCCGTTCTGATCGTTGAGGGTAGCATCAGCTACGGAACTACGGGGTTTCATCCCCAGGCCGTGCGGGGTGCGCTCTCGTCGATGCTGCTCGAATATGGCGTGACCGTTCTTTCGACTCCGGATGAGGGAGAGACCGCCCAACTCCTGGCTATGATGGCGCGCCACGCTCAGGTAGGCATCCCCGAGATTTCACTGGTGCCGAAGCGCAAGGCCGTGAACCTGCCCGATCTACAGCGGCGCGTGGTCGAGATGTTGCCGGGCTGCGGACGGGTGACCGCGCGCGATCTGCTGCAGACCTTTGGTAGCGTCGAGCGAATCGTCTCGGCGACGAAGGCGGAGTTGCAGGGTGTCCGCGGCATCGGAAAGACGCGCGCGGCTGAGGTCTGGCGCGTCCTGCACGCGGACTACGACGCGGTGGATACCGAGCAGAACCTGGAGGATGCGATCGAGGCCGCACCCGACCTGCTTTTCGACCGCGAGGTCGAGTTCCTGGCGCGCCAGCACCTCTTCACCACGGCGACAGGCGAGCGCAACGTCGTGGATCTTGCGTTCTTCGACCCTGAACGGAGTACCGTCATCCTGGTCGAACTCAAGCGGGGCGGCCTGAGCGCTGATCACGAGAGGCAGCTTCAACGGTACCTCGCGACGGCGGGCGAGTCGCCGCTCTTCCGTAGTTATCTGGAGCAGGGTGCACGGCTTCGGGGCGTATTGGCGACCGTCTCTCATTGCGATTATGCGCCATCCTCGTCGGATATTGAGGCCATCATCGTGGACGAGACCCTCGTGCTAAGTGTGATCAAGGTGCTGCGTCATAAGCGATTAGGAGAATGAGGAGATGGAAAAACTGAGTCGGGCGGCACAGACAAGGGCACGTGCCTTTGTCTTCGAGCATGGGCGTCCACTGGAGCGGGCCAGGTATCTTTACGCCTTTGAAGGGGAGACGGCGGAGTCCGTTCTTGACGAACTGATGTCCTTTCGGAACGACGATGGCGGGTTCGGCCACGGGTTGGAGTCGGACCTGAGGCTGCCCGACTCGTCGGTGCTGGCCACGACCGTGGGGTTGCAGATTCTCCGTGAGGTCGGCACCGGTGCGGATCATCCCCTGGTCGAGGAGGCCATGCGCTACTTGCTGACCGCCTACGACGCCGACCGCGAGGTTTGGCCCATGACGCCGCCCAACGTCGACGACGCGCCGCACGCCCCGTGGTGGCACTATGACGAGGACGTGGCAAGCCAGCGGGGCCGGTTTCTGGCCAATCCCCGCGCGGAGATCGTGGGCTATCTCAACGACTATCCCGAGTTGGTGCCACTGCAGATGCGCGAGCACCTGACCGGCGCCGTCATCGCGCATCTCGGCGACCTTGGGAAGGCCGTTGAGATGCACGAGGCCCTCTGCTACGTGCGCCTCGCCGAGAGTGAGGGGTTGCCCGAGGCTGCGCGTCTGGAACTGATGCGCTTGCTCGTGCCCGCCGTAGATGCGACGGTCGTCAAAGATCCGAGTGCCTGGGGCGGATATGGGCTCAAGCCGGTCGACGTCGTCGGCAGCCCCGACTCACCTTTTGCCGCGCTGCTGGCCGGACCCCTGTCGGCCAATCTCGACTATGAGGTCGCGCAGCACGCCGGGACTGGCATCTGGGAGCCCGCCTGGTCCTGGGGGGACAGCTATCCGGAGGCGTGGGAGCAGGCCAAGCAGGATTGGTCCGGCGTAATCACCGTCCGGATGCTTACGATACTCAAGCGCTTTGGGCGCCTGGAAGGGTAGGCGTGGTCGGTGGATATCTCAAGTGCGACGGCCCGCCGGTTGGCCCTGTACTGCCAGAGGCTCGACGGTGCTTCCGGGGACTTGGCAGACAAAGAGCGAATTGCCCAGGTCATTGAGCAGTTAGGTTACATACAGATTGATACGATCCACGTTATTGAGAGGGCGCACCATCACGTCCTCTGGAGTCGCTGTCCGGCCTACCGCCCGCACATCCTTCACGAGCTTCTGGTCGAGGATCGCAGGGTCTTCGAGTGGTGGACCCACGCTGCGTCCTACATCCCGTTGTCTGACTTCCGTTTCTACGCTCCTCGAATGGGGGAACGGGCGCTTACCGCCGGCCAGAAGCGGTGGTGCGAGGAGAATCGCGAGGTCGTCGACGACGTGACCGCGCGCATCCGCGCGGAGGGAGCACTGGGTGCAGCGGATTTTGAGGCGCCGGAGGGTTTTCAGGGCGGTACATGGTGGAACTGGAAGCCGGCGAAGCGGGCCCTGGAGATCCTCTTCAACAGTGGCGTGGTGGCCGTGTCCGAACGGCGAAACTTCCAGCGGCTCTACGATCTGCGTGAGCGCGTCGTGCCCGAGGACGCGCATCAGCCGGAGCCGACCAAGGCTGAGGTCGACGAGTTCATCATCCGGCGCGCAGTGGGTAGCCTGGGCGTGCTGCCGGAGAAGGAGATTGCCTGGTGGCGCACGACGCGGCCCACCAAGCGTGCCCTCGGACGGGCGACGGATGCCGGGCTGATCACGCCCGTGACCGTGGAGGGGAAGGAGGATGAGCCCTGGTATGCCTGGACGGCCGCGATCGAGGCCGTCAGTACCAATGGTTCGGACCCTACGGCACTCCACATCCTCTCTCCCTTCGACAACCTGATCATCCGGCGCCGTTGGATGGAACGACTCTTTGATTTCAACTATCGGCTGGAATGCTACGTACCCAAGGCCAAACGGCAGTATGGCTACTTCGTGCTGCCGATCTTGTACGGCGATCGTTTCATTGGGCGAATGGACTCGAAGGCAGACCGCTCGACCCGGACATTGATCGTGCGCCGGCTTATATTTGAGCCCGAGGCCAACCTCGATGATCGCGTCCTTCCTCTGCTTGCGGATAAGCTGCGGGACTTCGGGGCCTTCAACGGCTGTGATAGCTTCAGTGTCGAGCATGTTTCTCCGGAGTGGATGAAAAGGCCCCTGACCCTCGCCCTGGAGTCACCGGAATATGCCGCAAACTGACATCAATCTTCAGTAGACTTGGACCGCATAGGTGCCCACAGAGGAGGAGACATACCAACGGTGGATCGGTTCCTTGAGGGACGGGTGGCCCTGGTTACCGGGTCAACGGGTTTGGGGATGGGGCGGAGCATCGCCCTCACGCTGGCGCTCATGGTGCGGACATCGTGCTCAATCACGGCACCTAAACGCCGGTGGCGCGTGGCTGCCGGGCGACATCACCGAGGCCGATCCGGAGGCCTTCCGCGAGGTCGTGGAGGCTGAAGCGTTTGGGGCCTTCCTCTGTACACGCGCTTGCCTGCCGCTGATGCGCCAACACGCCTGGGGCCGGATTGTCAGCATGGGCGCCTACGATGCCGGGATCTGGGCGAATGGCCCGCTTTCTCCATCGACTGAGATGATCGGGGACTGCCCCGGCAGATTCTCTCTTCCAGACTTCTGGGGCCATTGCGCCAACGGGCTGCCTAACTCTGAGAAGGCTCTCGAGCTTCGCGAAGTCATGCGCCCTCTCTAACCGGTTGATGGCGGTATAATGAACGCTGTTCTAGACGTTTCGGCAGTGAGACGGCGTTGTCCGGGGTGACGGCGCAGCACCGCGAGGGGGTAGATGACTTTGGATGAGGATACCAGGCAACTGATTGAGTCGTCGCTTCTTGACGAGGATACCTTCGTCAAGGCGACGTTCAGCGGGCGCCGCAGGGGGTACGAATTGGCCTGGCGGCGCGTGATTGTGCGCCCGGTGTTGATCCGGGGCGAACGTCATCTCCAGGTCTCTTACCTGGACGAAAAGCAGGATATCACCAAGAACTACGCGGGTCACGAAGTGCAAGACAAGGTCGAGGAGCTACTGTCACTCCCATTCAGTCAGGTTCACATGATGACCACTGAAGGGGAGATCCAGGTCGAGATCTCGCGTAAGGGCGTTGCCCGCGTGTTGCGACACGTTGATGCGAAGCCGCCATCGCCATTGACGCACGATCGTGAAAAGCCTTACCTTCTCCCGGGCGCGGAGCCGGATCCGTTTCTGCAGGCCAAAGGCATTCAGACTCCTGACGGTCGGATTCGGGCCAGCAAGCAGCGCAAGTTTCGGCAGATCAACGAGTTCCTGCGGCTTGTCGTGGAAGCCGGAGCCCTGCCGGGCCCTGGGCCCTTGGACGAACAAGAACCCATCCGGATTGTGGATTGCGGCTGCGGGAGTGCGGACCTGACGTTTGCTGTCTATCATTATCTCAATCACATCTACAAGTATCCCGCCAAGGCCGTGGGAATCGATGTCAAGGCCGATCTTGTAGCCAAACAGAATGCGATCGCGGCGGAGTTGGGCTGGGACGACTTACGCTTTGAGGTCAGCCGCATCATCGACTACCAGCCGGCGGAGAACCCCGACATGGTGCTGGCCCTCCACGCGTGCGACACGGCGACCGACGAGGCGCTGGCGCAGGCCGTGAGATGGGGCGCCAGGATGATCTTCAGCGCGCCATGTTGTCACCACGACCTGCAGGCACAGATGGCGGAGCAGGAGATGCCGCCCGTCTTCCAACCGGTACTGCGGCACGGCATCCTTAAGGAGCGTGTGGGCGACGTACTGACGGACAGCTTCCGCGCGCAGATTCTGCGCATCTTTGGCTACGCCACGGATGTCGTGCAGTTCATCTCTCCTGAGCACACCGCCAAGAACCTGATGATTCGTGGTATCAAGACGGCGGTGCCCGGCGACCCTCAGATGATCGCGGAGTATCGGGCACTGGTGGATTTCTGGCAGGTTCGGCCCTACCTGGCCCAGCTTCTCGGCAAGCAGCTTTCAGTGCTCGAGGATGCCGTCGCCTGAGCCGGGGCACGTGCGACGATTGCCGCAGGTGGCTCTGGGATGCGGGATCGTCGCTCTTCTCCTTGGATTGGTAGCCGTCGACGCGTTCCTCATCGAGCCCCGCTGGCTGGAAGTGAGCAGGCTGACCCTGGCCTCGGAGAAGATCGCGCGCCCGGTCCGCATCGTGGTGCTGGCGGACGTACAGACGGATCGTTCCGGTCCTTACGAAGCACGCGTCCTCGAGGTGGTGATGGCGCAATCGCCGGATCTGATCCTTTTTGCGGGGGACTATGTGCAGCTCGGGCGACGCAGCCGCAGCTATGAGGCTGAGATCGACGCGCTAAACGAGGGGATCCGTGCTGCAGGTCTCGCTGCGCCGCTGGGCATCTACGCGGTCGCGGGAAACGTCGACCGGCCCGCAACGTGGCCCAGGGTCTTTGCCGGCCTCTCCGTGGTGACGATCGACGAGACAACGCGATATGATGTTGGGCCATTGGTGCTGACGGGGTTGGGCATTGAGGACTCGTTCGCCCGGGATACAGAGGTGCCGCCCGAGGATGCCTTTCACGTCGTCTTGGGTCACAGCCCCAACTATAGCCTCGGCGCCATTGATGCCGATCTGCTGATTGCGGGGCATACGCACGGCGGGCAGGTGCAGCTCCCGTTGATCGGGCCCCTGCTGACGCTTTCGGCAGTGCCTCGGAACTGGGCCTCCGGCGTCACGCTTATCGCGCCGGACAAGACGCTCGTCGTCTCCCGTGGCATCGGGATGGAGCGAGGCTTCGCGCCACGTATTCGGTTTCTCTGCCGCCCGGAGCTGGTGGTGATCGATCTGGTGCCGGAAAATGAACAATAGAGGATGGAAGAATGCGGAATGAGGGAATAGGGAATCGCAGACTGGAGCAGATAGCAGCCGCGGCTGGTTAAGTCACTCGTGGCAGACAATGTCGTCATTCTCTCCTTCTTCCATTCTGTATGGTTGATTCTGTGTTGCCTCTTGGAGCTGCACTTTGCGTATCACTATTCAAGGCGCCAACGAGCACAATCTGAAAGACGTCGATGTCGAGATCGGCGATGGGCTGACGGTTGTTACCGGGGTCTCCGGCTCCGGCAAGACGTCGCTTGTCTTCGATACACTCTACCACGAGGCTCGCCGCCGTTTCTTGGAGGTCTTCTCGCTGGGCGAGCGCCTTTCTCCAGCCGATGTGCGAACGATTACCGGCTTGGGCCCGGCGGTTGCCGTAGGCCAGAACCTCCTAAATCGTAACCCTGGCTCGACATTGGCGACGGCGTCCGGGCTTCACCCGTTTCTGCGTCTGCTTTACGCCCACCTTGGTGAGCGCGCCTGTGCACAGTGCGGGGCGCCCATTTCTGTTCACGCGGACGATGAGATCATCGAGCGGCTGGATTCGCTGGCTCAAGATGCACCACTCACAGTGGTCGCGCCGATCGTGCGTCAGGTATTCGGCAGCCACCGGACGCTTGTGTCGCTCCTGATCGAGAGCTTTGGCAGGGACGCCGTCTATCTCGATGGTGCACTGGCGTCCGACACTCCAGGGGCGGCGCTTAATGCCGCGGAAGCCCACGACATCGCACTTAGGGTTGCCGAGTTGCCGGCTGCGGCGGGAGTAGGTGAGATCCGCGATGCTCTGGAGCGTGTCTGGGCACTCGGCGCCAGCGCCGTAACGGTGCGTTCAAGAGGCCGGACGACAACCCTGTCTCGTGCGCCTGTTTGTACACAGTGCGGTACCTGGTTCGGCGAGCTGTCCCCGGTGCGCTTTCATCAATCCTGCCCTCATTGTAACGGCGACGGCTGCGACCAATGCGATCACACCGGTATGCACCCAGAGGCAGCCGCGGTCCGGTGGCAGGGCCTGCGTCTACCGGATCTGCTGGCTCTTCCGGTCATCGAGGTGCAGCGACGTTTCGCCGAGGCAAAGCTTCCCTCGACGGCGGCACGGCTTGAGGCCGAGATAGCTCGGCGTCTTGGTGCTCTGGAGCGTGTCGGGCTCGGCTACATCGCACTGGACCGCCCTTCGCCCACGCTCTCACGCGGAGAGTCCCAGCGCGTGCGGCTGGCCGTGGCCCTGACCAGCCGCCTCGAGGATATCGTCCACGTGCTCGATGAGCCGACGATCGGGCAGCACCCCGCCGATGTCGCGCGGCTTCTGCCCGCTTTCCGCGAGCTGGGTGGCCCCGTGATCTACGTCGAGCACGATCGCATTGCGGCTGCGGCTGCGGATCATGCGGTCGATCTGGGTCCCGGAGCGGGCGCGGCAGGGGGAGCCGTCGTCTTCAGCGGAACGCCCGCCGGGCTCTGGGAGATGGACACGCCCTCCGGCTGCTATTTCAGCCTTCGGGAGCGGGTGATGATCCCCGATCTTCGCCCGGAGCCGGAGCAATTCCTGACTCTGCGGGGCGCTTATCTGCGCAACTTGCGGGGCATCGATGTCGCCATTCCCCTCGGCCGGCTGACAGTCATCACGGGCGTCTCCGGCTCGGGCAAAAGCACCTTTGTCGAGGATATCCTGGCAGCCTCTCTTTCCGCTGGCCTCCCGGTTGGGTGTACTGCTGTTGATGGCCCTTCGCTGAAAGCAGTGATCGTGGATCAGGGCCCGATCGGGCGCAATCCTCGCTCCAACCCGGCGACTTACACCAAGCTCGCCGACATCGTGCGTGATGCCTTTGCCGCTGCCACCGACCTCTCGGCATCTCATTTCTCGTTCAACCGTCCGGAAGGGGCATGCCCGGCGTGCAAGGGCATTGGGGCCGTCGAGGTTGCGATGCGCTACCTCCCATCAACGTGGATCCCGTGCGCGGAATGTGATGGACGTCGATTCAGCGATGAGGTCCTTTCTGCCGGGGTTACGTTCGGGGAGGACGAGCTGTCCATCGCGGATTTCTACCAGCTCACCATAGCCGAGGTCGCGCCGCTCCTGCGGGCCTCTCGCTACCTGCCCGCGAAGGCAAAGCAGGTCGCCGGTCGCATCCTGCAGGCACTCCTAGACATCGGCCTTGGCTACCTGGAACTGGGACAGCCGTCACCGACGCTTTCCGGCGGTGAAGCTCAGCGCGTCAAGCTGGCAAAGTTCCTGGGACAGCGCGGGCTTGCGGGCCAGATGCTCATCCTGGACGAGCCCTCGACCGGCCTGCATCCCCAGGACGTCTCCGGCCTTCTCAAGGTACTGGATCGCCTCGTGCGGGACGGCGCCACAGTCGTGGTCGTCGAGCACAACACCGACATTATCCGTGCTGCCGACTGGGTCACCGATCTCGGGCCGGGTGCCGGACCTCAGGGTGGTGACCTGGTCTACGCAGGTCCGCCCGATGGGCTGCTGCGGGCCGAAGGCTCGATCACGGGCCAGGCATTGCGTGACGAAGCCCTGGTCCGTCCCCGCAGACTTCCGGCCCCATCTGTTGCAGATACGGAGGGGCAGTCCACCGAAACAGCGCCTGAGGCCATTCATATCCGCGGCGCGAAGGCCAACAACCTGAGGGATGTGAGCGTGGCCTTCCCCAAGGGGCGACTCACCGTCGTGACCGGCGTTTCCGGCTCGGGGAAGTCGAGCTTGGTCGGGGATGTGCTCGAGTCCGAGGCGCGGCGTCGGTTCCTTGAAACCCTGTCCATGTACGAGCGCCAGGGCACGCACGAGGGCCCCGAGGCCGACGTGGATGAGATCACGGGCCTGGGCGTTGCCGTCACAGTCGGTGGCGGAGGACGGGGGCACTTCGGGCGGCGCAACACGGTGGGGGCGGCGACGGAGCTCTCGCATCATCTGGCCATCCTCTTTTCGTGGCTCGGTGAACGTGACTGTCCGAACTGCGGCACGCCGCTTCAACGGACGTCACCCAGCCGCCACATGGCAGGGCAGCGGCGGAGTGGTGCCTGGCGATGTCCGCAGTGCGGCACCGTCTTACCCCGTCGCATCCCCGCGCCACTTCTCCTCGTCGGTCTATGCGGCAGCGTGTACGACCTGTCACGGCGTGGGCACGTTGCGAGAGCCGAACCCCGACAAGCTGATCGTGCATCCCGAGATGCCCCTGTGCGATGGCGCGATGTACTCCCCCGGTTTCTTTCCCAAGGGTTATCTCTGCAAGCCGATGAACGGTGGATATGAGGTCGTTCAGGCCCTGGCCAAGGCCTTGGGCTTTGATCCTGCCACCACGCCATGGAATGAGATGACGCCCGAGGCTCAGCATGCGTTCCTTTTCGGCTATCCGGAGCCGCTGGAGGTCATCCACGAGAGCCGAAACGGCACCACGAGCGTGCGTCGCCAGCACCATCCCGGTTTCTACGGGTGGATACGGGATTGGGATGTCGGTGGCACCTATACCGATACCAAGGTATGCCCGGCGTGCGGGGGGGCCCGTCTACGCGCCGAATACGCATCCGTCACGCTCGCCAACCAGACCTTCTATGCGTTGAGCGAGATGACGTTGTCAAGGTTGGCTGATGTGCTGGATGAGGTCGATGCCTCGCCCATCGCGGGACGCGAGGGAGGCCAGGTAGCGGCCACCGTCGCCGCCAGTCTCGGCGCAGTTCGGAAGCGGCTGCACTTCCTCTGCCAGGTCGGGTTGGGCTACCTTCACCTGGACCGTGACGCGGCGACGCTCTCCGCCGGTGAGGCACAGCGCATCAAGCTGGCAGGATTGCTGGGCAGCGGTCTTGCCTCTCTCACGGTCCTTGTCGACGAGCCGACACGAGGAATGCATCCATCCGAGGTCGAGGCGCTGACCGGTGCACTCGTGGGGCTCCGGGCTGAGGGTAATACCGTGGTCGTGGTCGAACACGATCCGGACGTGATGCGCGCGGCCGATTACCTTGTGGATATGGGCCCAGGCGCAGGCGCGGCCGGAGGTATGGTAGTGGCGGCGGGCACGTTCGATGAGGTGGTGCAGGCCGACACCTCTACCGCCCGTTGGCTTCGGGGTACGCGCAGGCTCGACCTGACGCAGCCGCGGCGTGAACCCAGGGGCTGGATGGTGATTCGAGGGGCGAGGGCCCACAATCTCAGGGGTGAGGACGTGCGCCTGCCGAAGGGCGTCCTTGTGGGGATCTGTGGGGTCTCCGGCTCCGGCAAGAGCACGCTCTTGATCGACACCCTTGGCCGGGCCCTGGCGCCCAAAAAACAGACGACGTCGGTAGCCTACGAGCCCGTGGATCCCGGCGAGCACGATGCAATTGAGGGTGCTCCGCGTCGTGTCCTTCTGGTGGATCAGGTCAAGGCTGGGGTTACAAGCCCGGCAGACTTCCTGGGATTGACAAAGTCCATCCACGCCATCTACGCCGAAAGTGAGGACGCCCACGTATTGGGGCTCGATGCGAAGGCATTGGGCCAGCGCTGCTCCGCCTGCGGCGGGCACGGCACGGAGACCCTCGACATGGGATTCCTACCCGACGTCCACGTGACGTGCGAGACTTGCCGGGGGACCGGCTATCGGCCCGAGGCCTGGGACGTCCGGTTGCATGGCTTGGCGTTGCCCGAGATCTTCGGCAGGACGATCGATGAGGTCGCCAAGTTACTCGGGGATGATACCGACGTCGACTCGAGCTTTATGCGAAAGCTCACGTCTGCTCGTGATGTAGGGTTGGGCTATCTTGTGCTCCGACAGCCGGGTTACTCGCTCTCCGGGGGTGAGGCACAGCGACTCAAAATCGCCGATGAGCTCTGCAGGCAGAGCCGTTCTGAGACGCTCTACATCCTCGATGAGCCCACCGTAGGCCAGCATCTGGAGGATGTCGCGCGCCTCGGCGGCGTGCTGCACCGGCTCGTTGCTGAGGGCAACTCCGTTTTTGTCGTGGAGCACCACACGCACCTTCTGGCGGTATGTGACTGGCTTGTGGAGCTGGGGCCCGGCGGTGGTCCCGATGGCGGTCGCGTCATCGCCCAAGGCATCCCCGAAACTGTGGCGGCGGGTGACACGCCCACCGCGCGATACCTGCGGCGGGTGCTCAACCCATGACCTGGCTCCCGCTTCTCCTGGCAGATCGCTCGCCCTGCCTGCGCCGGCTGGTGTTGACCGAGCTCTTGGGCAGGGCTGATGACGATCCCGAGGTCCAGGAGCTTGGGGCGCTGCGCGAGAGTGACCCGCTGGTGGCGCCGCTGTTGGCTGCGCAGGAGGCCGACGGTGCTTGGCGTCGTGGAGACCTGGCCTGGCAGGGGGACGCTCGGCGGATGACGATGCTGGCCTTGATGCGTCTCGGCTACCTGGGATTTGGCCCCGAGACATGTGCCGTGGAGCGCGGTGCAGCCTACCTCTTCTCGCTTCAACGAGAGGATGGTGCCTGGGATCTCCCCCGGAGCCATGAAAGGACTGAGGAGAACGAGGGTTATTCGATGATGCCGCTGCAAACGGCGCTGCCCTTGCGGGCGCTGGCGATGTGCGGCTATGCTACGGATCCTCGCGCGGAGCGTGCCTATGCCTGGCTGCTCGACCAACGGTTGGAGGATGGCGCGTGGCCCACGGGCATCGCCGCTGGCGGCACGCGCGGCTACGTGGCGGGCTACCGCCGGATGCCCCACTCGCGATGGGGCTGTCGCTCCAATACTACGGGGGCGCTGTTAGCCCTGGCCCACCACCCCGAGCGGCGCAGGGGATCTGAAGCGCGTCGCGCGTTGGATTTGCTCCTGGGGCGCGAGACGCGGGAAACGGGCACGCTCGGCTTCGAGGTCGCACGCCTGATCGGAGCCGAGCCGGCCCGCGGCTTCATTACCTTCTACGGGCGCTTCGACCTTTCCCAGGTCCTGCACCTGTGCCGGTGCATCGGTGCCACGCAGGACGACCCGCGCGTCGCCGGCATTGTCGCCTTCGTGCGTGATCTGCAGGGCACTTACGGCCTGTGGGACATCACGCCGCCTCAGGCCTCACGCTGGGTCACCTTCGATCTGCTGCGCTCGCTCTCACGTCTGGATGAGAAGGGGGAGTGGGTCAGCCTTGAGCCCCGCACACCCTTTCAGACCTATCCGAAACGGGAGAGGCGGTACTAGAGGAAAGCCGTCTGCTTCCTCCCAGGATCAGCTCGAGCAGCGGCACGAAGTCGGCGACGCGCTTGGCACGGATGATCAGATCCCACAGTGGTTCGAACTTCTTCCACCCGCCCGTGTAGGCGAGGTGGCGCAGCCGGGCAAGAGGATGCTCCTTGGTTCCGGCAGCCTCCAGGATGTTGGACCAACTGTAAAAGTCTCGATACGCCTGCCAATAGCCTGCTTCCAGTGCCTCCGCCGTCATCCTCGCCGGGCGGAAAACGGCGTGACGCGTGTCGTAGAGGTCCCAATCCTCCGTCGTAATGCGCTGCTCTGCCGCCATTCTTCTGTGGAGCGCCGTGCCGGGGTAGGGCGTGAGGATGTGAAAGGTCGCCGTCTCGATCCCCTGGGCTACGGCCCAACTTACCGTACGGTCGAAGACGCTGTCGTCATCTTCGTCCATCCCGAAGACGAAGCTGCCGTTGATCATGACGCCCAGATCGTGGAGCTTGCGGACCGCAAGATCGTAGTCGCGCTGAAGGTTGTGGAGCTTGTGCTGCGCCTTCAGGTTGGCTTGATCAAGCGTCTCGAAGCCTATGAAGAGGCTCCGCAGACCGCACGCCACGGCCTGTTCGACCAAGCCCGGTGTGAGAACGGCCTGCACCGTGCCTGCTGCCTGCCACAGACGCCCCATTCCGCGCATACCCTCGAACAGAGTCTCCGCAAAGCGGGGGTTCCCGAAAATGTTGTCATCAAGGAAGAAGAGATGGCGTCCGGGCAGTCCGTCGATCTCGGCGAGTGCCTCGCCTACGGGCTGGGTGTAGAAGGATTTCCCGCCCGCGAAGAAGGACTCTTTGTAGCAGAAATCGCAGGCGTGAGGGCAGCCACGTGAGACAACGATGCTGTTGGGCACCAGGTAGAGGCGGCGCCGAATCAGGTCTCGGCGTGGGCTGGGCGCGCCGGCCAGGCAGCGCCGGATGGAGCGATAGATGGAGCGAGGAGTCCCGGTGCGGAAATCCGCGAGAAAGGCAGGCCACGTGTCCTCTCCGGGGCCGAGGAAGATCGTGTCAGCGTGCTGGGCGGCCTCGTGCGGCAGCGCCGTGACGTGCAAGCCTCCGAGGGCGACGTGGGCACCCCGGCGGCGATAGTGGTCCGCAAGCTCGTAGGCGCGGTGTGCCGAAGTGATGTAAACCTCGATCGCGACAAGGTCAGGCGAGTCCTCCAGATCGAGCGTCTGGACGTGTTCGTCCTCCAGCGTCACCTCGTCGTCGTCGCTGAGGTAGCCCGCCAGGGTCGCCAAACCCAGGGGAGGGAAGAGCGAGTACTTGATGGGTCGCCAATACGGGCTCTTGGCCTCGGTCAACGCGGGTAGGATCATCTTGACTTTCACAGCCCCATGTTAGCAGAATAGAGATATCTCAGTCCAGACCTCGCAGCAGTGAACTGGCGCACTCAGGTGCTTGACAGGGCCCTGCGACGTCACTACAGTCAGTTTATGACGAGTCTGCCGCTGCTGAGTGTCTTACTGGTTGAAGATAACGATGCGCTGCGTCGCGCACTAAGGATCGGATTGACTGCCACCGGCGAAGTGCACGTGGTCGGCGACGTACCAAGTGGCGAGGCCGCGCTGCCTCTGTGCCTGGAGACGTCGCCGGACGCCGTCTTGATGGATGTCCAACTTGCCGGCACGCTGAACGGTATCCAGACAACCGTGGCGCTGCGTCGTGAGATTCCCCGGCTGCCCGTGGTCTTCTACTCCATCCAGGACGACGATGCTTACTACCGCGACTTTCTCGCATCAGGCATCCTCTCGCACTACGCCTACGTTCGCAAGAGCAACTACCTGTTGCCGGAGAGTATTGTGCCTTTGCTCCGCGATGCTGCCGCAGGTCGGAGCTTCATCGACCCCGAGATCGAGGCCCGAGTCCAGGCCGTGCGACAAAAGGACGCCCACGATCCCCTGGTATTGCTGGAGCCTAACGAACAGGATGTGGTCGCGCTTCTGGCGATGGGGCTGACCAACGAGCAGATCGCAGCGCGGTTGGGCTTTCGCGACAAGCGAGCCGTCAGCCGCACCAACGGCCAGATCTATACGGCCTGGGGACTCAACGAGACCACTACCGATGAGAAAGTGGCGCGCACCCGCGCCACCCTCATCTATCAGAATCGCGAGTTACTGATCTGGGACGAGACAGGACAGGCATACGCGCTGGATCGAGACGACCATTGGGTTCCGTGGAGGGCCGGATGAGTGGAAGCATCATCCTTGACTGGGCTCTCCTTGCCGTCTCCCTTTTCAATACCATCCTGTTGCTCTGGCTGGGCTTGGTTGTCCTGCTCACTGCCGAGCGCCGCACCTGGGGCATCTGGCTGGCCGGGGGTGGCCTGCTGGCTGGAGCAGCTTTTTTCGTCAGCCACTCGACGATTCTGATTCACAACCTGACCTATCTTGGCCCGGGCACGGAGTTTTGGTGGCGCGTCGGATGGACGGCCCTCGTGGTCCTGCCGTACGCCTGGTACATTCTGATGCTGTGGTATGCGGGTTTCTGGGAGGCACGATCGTCAGCTTTGCGCCGGAGCCACCAGGTTTGGCTGCTGGTGACAGCCGCGATAACACTGGGCTTGCTCATTCTCGTGGTCTTCCCCGAAACGCTGCCTGATTACTCGCAGACTGTCGAGCTCAACTTGGGAAGTGCCCTCGAGCTGGCAGGGGTTCCCATCATGCTGATTGCCTTTCCACTTCATGCAATCCTCAACGTTAGCCTCGCCTTGGCCGGTCTTGCGCATCCCGAGCCCTCGCGCAGACGCATGGGGGCCCTGGCCCGTCGGCGGGCGCATCCGTGGCTCGTCGGGGCCTCGATTGCCCTGCTTATAGCCAGCCTGCTGGTGGTGGCGATCCTGACGTGGATTGCCGTGGATGTACGGCAGGCGCGCACCCTATTCGTCGATACCACGGTCGTCCTCGTGGTGGCGTGGTTCGACCTGGCGATTGCCACCACCATCGGTGTCGCCGTGGTCCTACTAGGTCGAGCCATCGTGGCCTATGAGATCTTCACGGGGCACAATTTGCCTCGTCAGGGCTTTCTCCGTCACTGGCAGCGGATGATCATCCTGGCGGCAGGCTATAGTGTCGTCGTGGCCGGGAGTCTTACAGCGGGGCTGCGACCTATCTACATCGTGCTCCTCACTGCCGCTATTATGACCACGTTCTTCGCTATGCTCGTCTGGCGGTCTTTCGATGAGCGAGAGCAGGCCATCCGGCAGCTCCGGCCCTTCGTGAGCAGCCAGGGGCTCTACGATCATCTACTTGGTGGGGGCGCCGCGAGCTTTGCCGATGCGGACGTCTTTTTCGTTGCTCTATGCGAGAACGTCCTGGGTGCAGGCGCCGCATACTTGATTCCTGCAGGCTCTTCGACAGCGCTTATGCGTTCGCCCATTGTGTATCCCGGAGGTAGCACCCCACCCGGTCTATCGTCGCAGGACCTGGTGCGGCGTATGAGCGAAGCAGAGGCTATGCCCCTGGCAATCGATCCTGACCGGTACGGCGGGGCGGCGTGGGCCGTGCCATTGTCGCGGGAGGGTGAGCTTAGTGGAGTGCTGCTGTTGGGTGAGAAGCGCGATGGGGGCCTCTACACGCAGGAGGAGATCGAGATCGCGCGTGCCGGCGGAGAGCGGGTGGTCGATATCCAGGTCGGTGCCGAAATGGCCCGCCGGCTCATGGCCCTGCAGCGTCAGAAGTTGGCTGAAGGCCAGATCATCGACCAGCGCCCACGGCGTGTCTTGCACGACGATGTGTTGCCCCGCCTGCATGCGGCCATGCTTGGCTTGAGCGCAGGTGAACCTACTTCAGAGGTAATGTCGCTCCTCGCCGAGACACATCGTCAGGTGTCGGACCTGCTGCACGAGATGCCCACGCGCTCTGCCCCTGAGGTGGCGCGTCTGGGCCTTGTCGGCGCATTGCGGCAGGAGTTGGCGGTCGAGCTACCGAATAGCTTCGACGATGTCAGCTGGGAGATCGAGCCCGACGTGACGCTGAGGATCGCCGAGGTCCCGGATCTTGCCACCGAGGTTGTCTTCTATGCGGCTCGGGAGGCGATGCGTAACGCCGCACGTCACGGTCGAGGAGGGTCGGAAGAAGCGTCACCGCTCGCATTGCACGTTCGCGTGGCCTGGCAGACGGGGCTGATTGTGGAGATCCAGGACAATGGTGCGGGCATCTGCCTGTCGGATGCCGAAACGGCCGGTACCGGCCAGGGGCTGGCCCTGCATAGTACGCTGATGGCGGTCATCGGGGGAACGCTGGAGGTCGACGGCGCAGCGGGGCGTGGGACGCGTGTGACGCTGCGGCTGCCGAGGGCGTGACGACTGGCGATCGATCGGACCGTTCCCGTTCAGGCGGATCTGTGATCGCCGACTCTTGACGCCAGGCGGATCACAGATCCGCCTGGAACACGCGTAGTCTAGGGTTCCGATGCCATCACCTGGAGGGTGTCCGGCGCGCCATCGACTCCTGGCACGAGGACCAGGTCGCGATAGGCGCCTGCCGGGCTGCGCCACATGTTGCTGAACCCCCAGCCGTGCCAGCGCCAGACGGCCAAGGTGGACGCCTCGGCGACATCCTCGCCGGCATCGGCCCGAGCTTCGAGTACCACGAGGTCTTGCTGCTCCATCGCCATCCACGTCACCGAGCGCGACCTCCAGGATCGGCTGGGTGATCGGGGAGCCTCCCCAAAGGATGCGATATTGCCCCTGGCGGTAGCCGACGATAAAGGGCTGGCTTCGCGGTACCCCCGAGGCATCATCGCGCCAGAACGCCACCAACAGCTCGTAGCGCCCATCCTGGTTGGGGTCGCCGAGCGCCACATCGACCACGGTCCAATCGGAGGGGCTGCGCCAAGCCTCCTCTCCTCCCTGGATGATGGTGACGATGTCATCCGTGAGCCGGACGATCTCCGGCACCCCATCACCGGTCAGGTCGATCTCGCCGGTCGAGAACCTGCCGGCACCGAGACGGCCGGCAGCTCCGTCTGACCCTCCCGCGATCTGCCAGCAGGTTTCGGTGTTGCACTGAAACTCTGCCGGACTCAGAGAGGCCCGTGCATCCGCCGCAGATCCCGGTGCCAGTCGCGTTCTCGAGTCTGCGGACACAGGGCCAGCTCTCTCCCGACGATGAGGGCGATCGCGACGATGCCCAGGGCGACCGCGCCAAGCCAGAGGAACCGGCGCGATCGCCCTGCTCGCGATGCTGGGGACATCCTCTGCCGACTGCGGGCCGGGAGCGCTACCAGCTCGGAGGTGCATCCGCATAGACCGCGCTCGTCACCTGCCAGACGGTGCCGTAGGTATAGGTCTCTTGCTCGATCGTGTAGGTCACGTCCAGCGTGTAGGGCCCGCGCTCCGCGCTGGGGGTTTCGTCGTAATATGGATAGTCGCCGGTGTAGGTGTAGAGGGCATCCTGCCACGTCTCACGCACCGTGACCACAGCCAGGGTCGGTGATTGCAGATCGTTGGAGCGAAAGTGCGTGTTCACCAACTGGTGGCCCATATAGCTCTTCGCGTCACGCAGTGCCTGAATCTCGGGTGCGAACTGCATCAGCGCCGGCTCGTCGTCACGGATGGCCTCTCGCTGTTCCCAATAGGCCGACGTCACGGACTTCTCGAAGTTAAGGACGGCCTCCTGGAGCCCGCTGTACTCGCCGGACTGTGTGAAGAACGACGCTGTCCAATCCGGCGTCGAGGGTGCCGTCCCTTCGTCCAGCATCTGCCGCCATGCATCATCGGTCAGGCGGTCGTTCGCGGGCCACGGGAACTCATAGTAGGAGAAGGTGCCGCCCAGGGCGACCTGGAGGCTGACGCTGCCGTCGTCGGCGACCACAGGCACGATGGCGTGCAGCTCGTTGATGCGGCCGACCGCGACCTCCAGCGCGACGGGTCCGTCTGCGTTGCTCGGGTCCGGATCGGTCGCGACGTCCGCGATAACGGCAGCCTGCGGTTCCTCATCCATGATGGGGCCGCCGCCGGGTCCCTCGGACTCGGTATCGGCCGACGCCATCGTCAGGTTCTCCAGTTCCCCACCATAGTACCGAATCCGGGTGTACTCGGCCTCGGTCAGCGCCTCACCCCGGAGTTCCTTCTCCGCCATCGTCTGGAAGACGGTGGCGAGGTCCTCGAGTTGCCGCAGGCTCGACGCATCCTGGTCGTCGAGAAGCCCGCGGCTTTCCAGGCCCTCGACGGTCATCGCCGTGAGTGCGGCGAGGCGCGCGTAGAAGGTGGGCACCGGCT
This sequence comes from uncultured Chloroflexia bacterium, assembly GCA_963775195.1. Classification (GTDB taxonomy): domain Bacteria; phylum Chloroflexota; class Anaerolineae; order B4-G1; family SLSP01; genus PWVB01. The sequence continues at coordinate 578,223 of CAVZIC010000002.1, read as the reverse complement.
CGACGTAGCCTCTGGGCGGTAGGGGCGGCGGCGGCGGTGGCCCGGCTCCCATCTCTGCGTACACCTGCTTGGCGTAGAGAATGGTATCGTGCTTGAGCTCGGCCCAACTTCCCAGCGCCGTGTTTAGCTGCTTATCGAGCCACGCCGGTGACTGCATGAAGGTGGGGTAGCCACTTCCCGGGACGTCCAAGAGGGGATGAAACGTATAGAGCCAGGTGTTGTATAGGGTTTCGGTCCAATCGTCGACGGTGAGGCCGCTCAACCACGTCTGAACTTCTGCCATCTGCGACGGATAGTTGGCGTAGGATGTTTCTCCCATCTCATCGAGGTGCTGGTAGGCGCGGTCAGATCCCATCGCGGCGAAGACGTCCAGCCCCATGGGCAGCCCACGGCGGTCCTCTCGCGTTCCCACGTTGCGATAGATCAGTTGGCGGAAGATATAGGCGTCGGGTACGAAACGCTGGCCCATGAATCGCAACCCTTTCGTCATCGCCGCCTCGTCGTCGGTGTCCGCGATCACGATCCCCAGGATCTTGGGCGGCGGCAGTTGGTCCGCCAGCGCGATAAACGCATCGAGCTTTCCCTCATCCACCAGCGACGTCACCGGGACGCTCTCGCCGTAGATGGCATCCATCACTGCCGCGTATTGGTAGACGGTGAGATCGTCGCTTCGTCCGACGAAGAAGACGGTGGGGCTGTAGAGCTCGTCCCAGACGTCCAGGGCCGGGCGCCCTCCGACGGTCGCCGCGCGCAGGGCGTGGACGAGGATGAGCGCACTGCGAGACTCCGCGCGGCCAACCTCCGGGTCCGGTGGGTTCAGGCGGAACGTCATCCGCCCGTACCACATCATGCTCTTGAAGTAGGCAGTCAAGTCCTCGCTGATCGTGTAATGACCACGTGGAATGTACTGGGTATAGTCCTCGCCGTAGGGAAGGCCGGGGAAGATGGGCGACGGCAGGGTGCCGGCGGCGTCCTCGATATTCGCCACCTCGGCGTCGACCAGATCCTGGGCGTACGGCGGGACGACGAGGGTCGGATCGAGCAGCTTTCCCGCCACGGCGACAAAGGCGACCGTGCGCCGCGCGGCATCCTCCCACGAGGTGGTGCGAAGGGCCTGGTAGTCCGCGTCCGCCTGTGCGAGCAAACCCCGGTTGAGATCTCGAAGCAGCGGGATGAAGTACGTAACTTCGGCCGTACGGAGAACCTTGTCAAAGAGGAGGTGATAGGTGTGTAGGAGCGAGTCGCTCGTCACGAAGATGGGGACGTTGCGATAGCGAGCTTGCTCGTAGAGCATGAAGAATTCCTTCTCCGCGCCCGGACTCACGACAAAACCATCGGTGGTCAGGCGCTCGATCTGGTCCTGGGAGAGCGCAAACGGGATCGAGACGTTCTTCAGACCTGGATGACACCTTCTCCATGTCGAGGCTGGGGATGGTGGTGACCTTCTGTTCCTGGAAGACCGCAAACACCACCTTGTGTGCCTCGGGCAGGTCGACGGCAAGCGGCGCTGTGGTGGGCGACGCACCTTCGGTCGGTGCCGCCTGTTCGGTCGATACCGCAACCGGCGTAACGGTTGCGGCAGGCCCGGCTGTCGGCGGGACATTCGTAGGTGACGCGGTCGGGGCCAGAAAGTTGCAGTTCATAGCCAGCAGCGCCATCAACACGGCAATCCATAGGGATCTCAGATTTCGGGGCTTGTTCATCACTCACCTCCAAGCGGCTTGACACCTTCATTATAGAGCCGGGAAGTGTTGTCAACAAGCCACCGGTGAAGGGTGCGCATTCGGGTATCCGGAATGTCGGGGACGCGCCGTCCGAGGCGCGTCCCCGACATCATGCGACGTGTATCGTGCTACCTTGCGAGCCGATGGACAGCGCCGGCAACTGTGTCCGCAAGCACTCGGCCGACCCAGCGGAGGATCGCCAGGGGTATTGAGGTCGAGCCCTGGGGCTGGATGCTGAGAAGGCCCTCCGCTCCCCGGGTCCATCTGGGTCGTATTTTGCGTCAGACTCGTTCCTCCCGGCATCTGCAGTTCGAAGGCGGACTCGGGCGTATCCGGATCGACTATTTGTATGACCTTGCCGTTGTATAAGAAGAGCACGTTATTACCCGCCTGGAGGAAGCCCCGAGCTTCCGGATCCTTCGCCAGTTCGAAGTACGCTGCGGACCCGAAGTCGATCTGTCGATCGATGCTGACGTTTTCGGCGATCCAGGCGTCGGAAATGGGTGCGTCGAGATCGACCTTGCCCTGGAGCAGCGCCAGGTCGATATGCTGAGTGCTGACCTGGGCGAGGTTCCGGAATCCGCTCTGGGTAACGTTGGCGCCTCCGGCGAGGTTGGCCTGCGCAGCTTGTTGGTAGATCTGGTTCTGCACGCGAGCCTGGACCGTGATCTGCCCGGCGGCCTGGTTGAGTGCCTGTTGATTGCCATAGAGTGCCATATTCTCGGCCGATGCTGCCCCGCCTGCCTGCGCTGCGATGACGAAGGTTGTGTAGGGTGTGACAAGACCGTAGGTGAGGCCCAAATCGCGTATTCTCCTGATGAGGGCAGGGCTCTCGCCCTCAACACGTACTTCGTCAAGCAACCGCCCGATCTCGCGCGTGGCCCAGAGCCTTGGGACAAAGGGGTAGTTGCCCGCGGCCTCGAGGTCGAAGACGTACTCGAAGGTGCGAGCTTGTGCGCCCGCTTGACCGCTCACGCGGATGGTAGCACTTTCACCCGCAGCGTGGAAACGTCCGGTCAGCAGCAGGCTTGATCCGTCGAACATATCCGGCAGCGATTGGGGTTCAAGGCCCTCAACCGTCATTCCCTCAAAGGTCACCTTGAGATTCGTGAGCACGGGGCTGGCGATACGAGAGTAGAAGCTCGTAAGCACCTGCTCCAGATTCTCGCCCGGCTGGACGTAAGTGACCGAACCGCCGTTCTGTTCCGCCAATTGATCGAGCAGATGCGTGTTCACGTCGTAACCCACGCCAAAGACATGAAGGCGCGCCTCGACGCGCCGGTTGTTTCGTTCAGCCTGTCTGGCGATATCCACAGGGTCGGTCAGACCGGCAGTAGGCAGGCCATCTGTGAGGAAGACGACCATCCGTGTCGCGCCGGACCTGGCCTCACTGTCGCGCAGGATGTCGAGACCTCGCTCCAGGGCTGCGTCGATATCGGTGCTCTCGCGGGCGTAGAGAGCGTCAACGAAGTCGCGCGCAGCCCGAATCGTATCGGGCCTCACCGGCTGCAAGTCTACATCAAAGACGTCGATCCGGTCGTCGAACCCTACAATGGAGAAACGATCGTTCTCGTTGAGCTGGCCGAGGATGAACTGAATCGCATTCTGCGCCTGATCGATCTTCTCGCCTTCCATGCTTCCGGACCGGTCGACAACGAAGACGATGTCCTTGGGCAAGGCGGGAGCGGTCTCCTGTACGCGTTCGGGGGCAAAGAGGAAGAGGAAGTGACCCTCCGGGTCGCCATCGGGCCTGGGCTGCTGGCCCGTGAGCAAACCACTGCCAAACCCCCCCTCAGCCGGGGCAAAGAAGAGATGGAAATCCTCTGTGGGCTGAACGTACTTGGCTTCCCAAGTGACCTGCGCTCGACCGGCTTCCTGCCGCTCGGTCGTGATCGGATGGGATGAGGAATAGATCGTGCCCAGCCCGTTCGACGAGGTCAGGTTGACGGTGATAGATGCTTCCTCCAGGAGGTCGGAGGTATATCGCTCGGTGCTGAGTACGTAATGATAGTGCAGCATCCCGGCTGTTGGGACAAGTACCTCCTCGTACTGGAGCGACATCGTGCGCGTCCCGTTCGCCGGTACGTTCACCTCGAAGGTCAGCGTCTCCCAGTCTGCATACTGGAGCAATGAGGGATCGTGGCGTTCCGCGACCAGCCGATAGAGGGCAGCGTTGGTCACGGCTGCATCCTGCTTCCGGACCGTCTGAGGGCGCCCATCCAGCGTGGCTTCGAAGACGGTGACCATTGCCTCAGGGGGCACCGGAAAGATGTAAGATGCCGTTACCTCGAAAGCATGCGGGTTGTAGAAAGCCTGCTCGACGTGCGTGGTCGCGTGGGCCTCGTCGATATCGACGGTCACGCGGTGATAGGGGACGACGAGATAGCCGGTGTCGGCCTCCAATGGGAGGATCATGCCATCGGCCAGGACGGTCTGCGGCAACAGAATGGTCAGAAGCACCAGCGACCACAGGATCAAGCGTTTTGTACGCATCATTGAGTCACCTCTCTGTCACAGAGTGTGGAATCACCACTCTCTTTGTAATGGATGAGTGTGACAGGGGAATGACAGGAGACCGATGGATGGGGGATAGACGCTCTCGCCAACCTTGCGAAGGTTACGTGGCGCCCTCATTTGCAGGTCGCTGCGTTTCCGCAGGCATCTGCGGTACAAGACACGGCACTAACCTTCGCAAGGTTCCCGGCTAGGCCACAGGCAGCGTGAACCGGACCGTCGTGCCCTTACCCTCTTCGCTCTCGATGCGGAGGCTGCCACCGTGGGCCTCGACGAGTGCGGCGCCGATGGCGAGTCCGAGGCCGCTGCCGCCCTGGTCCGAGCCTTTGGCCCGCGCTCGCGCTCTGTCCGCACGGTAGAACCGCTGTCCGATCCGCGGTAAGTCGTCCGCTGAAATGCCGATGCCGGTGTCTTGCACCGCTACCAGCACCATATCGACATCGCGCCCGACGTGCACGGTGACGGTGCCGCCAAGATGCGAGTACTTGATGGCGTTGTCCAGCAGATTGAGCAGGACCTGAGCGATGCGGTCACCGTCTGCCCACGCAAGCGGTGCATCCGGCTCGGCGTTGAGATCTATCCTGACGTCGCGAGCTGCAGCGCGCGCCCTCATCCGCTCGATCGTGCTTCGAGACAACTCGGCAAGGTCCTGCGGCTCTCGACGGAGGTTCAATGCTTCCGCGTCGGTGCGGGTGAGGACCAGCAGATCGTTGACCAGGCGGATCAAGCGGTCGGTCTCGGTCTCCACCGTCTCCAGGAAACAATCTCGGACGGTGACGTCGTCGACTGCGCCATCGCGGAGTGTCTCCACGGTCCCCTTGATCGCGGTCAGCGGCGTGCGAAGCTCATGGGAGACGTTCGCCACGAACGTAGTCTGGGTCTGCCGCGCGGACAACAGACGGGCCGTCATATCATTGAAGGTGCGGCTGAGGCGGCCAAGTTCGTCGTTCGAGCGTACGGGCACCTGATGATCGAATTGGCCCTGTGCAATGGCAGCGGCTGCCGTTGTCAGCCGCTGCAGCGGTCGGGTGATGGCTCGTGAAAGCAGCAGCGCGACCAGGCCGGAGAGTGCGAGAGCGATGGCAGTGGACCAGATCAAGCGTGTGCGCAGATCGCCCAGTACCGCATCCACGTCACGGAGCGGCTGGGTCAGGTAGACCACGCCCGCCAGGTTGCCATCGACCATCACCGGCATGGCTACGGCCATCAGCGTCTGCTGCACGTCTTCCAGCGTGCTACTGCCGTAGTTGCCCTGCAGCGCCTGCACGACCAATGTGTCGTCGCTCAAGATCGCTCCCGCGGGTCCGCCGGCGGAATCGACCAGCACGGTGCCCGCCGTATCCAGTACCCGGATGCGTGTGTCGAGTTGGGTGCCCAGTTGGATCGAGGAATCCGCCAGGTAGCTCAGGTCGAGATCGCTCAGCGTCACGGCACCGGAGGGCAGCGAGAGGTTCTCGGCCTGCAGGGCCAGGTTGCCGGTCTGCCGCTGTTGCACGGCGTTGGATAGCGGGGACTGCACCTCTGCCGAAGGTCCGGCTGCAATCGCGCCCGGAATCAGGGTTTGGGCCGTGATACGGGCTTGAGCTACGAGGCTCTGCTCCGTCGACGTGAGGAAATAGCGGTGAAGAAAGGTCAGCAAGAGAAGACCGGCCAGTCCCATCGCCAGGATGATGAGACCGAGGTGACTCAACAGCAGCTTCAGCCGCAGGCTGGCCCGTACTGTATCGGTGCGCATACTCAGGGTTCCAACTTGTAGCCCACGCCTCGTATGGTGACGATCAAGTCGCGGTCGGGGCTTGCTTCCCTCAGCTTTGCCCGCAGGCGCTTGATCACGGCATCTACGACGCGGTGGTCGCCCAGGTACTCGTACCCCCACACCTGTTGGAGGAGCTGTTCCCGCGTGAGTACGTGCTCACGATTCTCCGTCAGCGTATGGAGCATCTCGAACTCGAGCGTGGTCAGATCCAGGGGGCGGCCTCCAAGTCGCGCCTCATAGCGGCCCTTGTCCACGAACAGATCGCCTGCGCGAAGCACGGTCTCCACGCCGTCCGACCCCTGCTGTGTTCGGCGCAACACGGCCTTGACCCTCGCTAACAGTTCGCGCACGCTGAATGGCTTGACGACGTAATCGTCAGCGCCTAACTCCAGCCCCAATACACGGTCGATTTCCTCGTCTCGGGCGGTGAGCATGATGATCGGCACATCCTGCTCGTGCCGGATTTGGCGGCAGACCTCGATCCCATCGATCTTTGGCAGCATCAGGTCCAGGATGATCAGGTCGGGGCATTCGCGGCGGGCCAGCGTAAGCGCACCCTCGCCGTCCCACGCGACCAGCACCTCATAGTGGGCTCGCTTGAGGTTATAGGTTAGCACATCAATGATGGGCTGTTCGTCGTCTACGATCAGGATTTTCGGTGGCATGATGCAACTTCATTGTAGCAAGAACGCTGGCGTGGGTAAAGAGGGTGTGTGACAGCGGGATGACAACATTGAGATATGTGTCGAACAGTAGGGCCACTCGCCGCATCTCGTTTGACTCCCCCGCCTCGCATGGTATAGTTGCGCTTGGTTCTTATCGAGAGAGGTGGAGGGACCGGCCCTGTGAAACCTCGGCAACCCGGGCGTAGACGCGTCAAGCGCTGCGGCCCACGGTGCCAACTCCGACAGAAACCCTGCGGCAGCGGGTTCTGGAAGATGAGAGCGAAGCTATTTTGGCTTAGCACCTCTTCAGATGCCCCGCAACAATGGGGCTGGGCTGAAGAGGTTTTTTGTTGCCATCTCCTCTCGTGATCCGAACCTGTCGCGGAATGCTCGATGCAATCGCTGGACCCAATGGAGAGGAGTCTGTTATGACCACAGAACACGAAGCAACCCAGGCCGTACACGCCGGGGAGCAGAAGCGCAAGCCTTACGGCGCGCTGACCACGCCGATCGCCCAGACGTCGACCTACACCTTTGCAGATACCGCTGAAGTTCTCGCCTATATGGCGCGCAAGACCGAGCGGACTGAGGTCCGGGAGGCCGGAGGGGATCTTGATCTGCGCGACGAGTACGGCCGTTACAGCAATCCTACGCAGAAGGTCGTGGAGGGGAAGGTTGCGGCGTTGGAGGGCGCGGAGGGGGCCGTGCTTTTTGGCTCCGGTATGGCGGCGATCACAACGACACTGCTTACGCTGCTCAAGGCCGGGGATCACGCTATCGTCGTCCGCGATGCTTACCGCAGGACGAAGGAGTTCGCCGCGGAGTTCTTGCCTCGTTTCGGCGTCGAGACGACGTTGATCCCGGTGGGTGACGTCGATGGGTTGGCCGAGGCAATCCGCCCCAACACGCGCGTGATCTTCGGAGAGACGCCCACGAATCCCTATCTCCGGATCATGGACCTGGCCCGCATGGTCGAGCTGGCCAAGCCCCGCGAGATCGTCACCCTGGTTGACAGCACCTTTGCCACTCCTATCAACCTACGCCCGCTCTCGCTGGGGATCGACGTCGTTATCCACAGCGCGAGTAAGTATCTGGGTGGTCACAACGACCTGCTGGCGGGGGTGGTCGCCGGAGACCACCGCTGGGTGACCGCGGTGGAATACACCCGCGGGTTACTGGGCTGCGTAGGAGGGCCGCAGGACGCCTATCTCCTTTCACGTGGGTTGAAGACGTTGGTATTGCGCGTGCTCCGGCAGAACGAGAATGGGATGCGCGTGGCTCAATTCCTTGAGGGTCACCCGAAGGTGGCTCGCGTCTTCTATCCGGGCTTGCCCAGCCATCCCGACTATGAAATCGCCCGACGGCAGATGACGGGCTATGGCGGCGTCGTCAGCTTCGAGGTCGCCGGTGATAAGGAGCAGACCTCGCGCTTTGTCGATGCCCTGCAGATTCCCTATATCGGGCCGACCCTGGGTGGCGTGGAGAGCATTATCCAGCAACAGGCGCTCTTCGTGTCGCTGGATCCGGAGGAGCGCCGGGCCTCGGGCGTCAGTGACAGCTTGGTGCGCTACGCCCTGGGGATCGAGGATGCGGACGATCTCATCGCCGACCTGGACCAGGCGCTGCGCGCGGTGTGAGATTGGATGGTGGATACCGGATACCAGATACCAGAGATACCAGATACCGGAAGCCAGAAGCCGGGCGGAATGCCGACATTTCGATTCTTCATTCTGCATTCTTCCATTCTTGCTTCTCTGATTCTCGAATCCCTGACTCGGAGTCGATCATGATCGTACATAAGTTTGGCGGCACGTCGGTGGGCAGTGCTGAGAGGTTCGCCGCAGTGGCCGATATCGTGGCCGATCGCCATCGGGCTGCATTGCGCACGACTCAAGCCGGCTCGGTGGTCGTGGTCTCGGCGATGAGCGGCGTGACCAATCGGCTCCTCGCCGGCGCGTGGGCGGCTGCCGAGGGGCGCGAGCACGATTGCCGCGAGGCTGAGGCGGAGATTCTGGATCGCCATACGCGGGCGGTGGAGGCGCTTTTCGCGGACGGCGACGAGCGCATAGAACTGGGCGCCTGGATCGAGGACCGCCTGCGTGAGTTGGCGCGGCTCTACAGCAGCATCGGTGTGCTCGGCGAGCTCACGGCGCGGGGACGGGACCACGTCGCTGCGTTCGGCGAGCAACTCTCGGCCCACATCCTCGCGGCAGCCCTCCGCGCTCACGGGCTGCGTTCACGGGCATTGCTGGCTACCGAGTTGATCGTGACCGACGATCACTTTGAGGCTGCGGTGCCCCTGATGGAGCTGACGCGGTCGAGGCTGCAGACCAAGGTCAAGCCCCTGGTGGATCGGGACGTCATCCCCGTGATCACGGGCTTCATCGCGGCAACCGAGGACGGGGTGACCACGACGCTGGGTCGTGGCGGCAGCGACTACACCGCCGCCATCGTCGGCTCGGGGCTGGATGCTGACGAAGTGTGGATTTGGAGCGACGTGAACGGCATCCTCACCGCCGACCCCAATCTGGTGCCAAAGGCCAGGACGCTGCGCGAGCTGTCGTATGCCGAGGCCTCGGACCTCGCCTATTACGGCGCGGACGTACTCCATCCCAAGACGATCCGCCCCGTTATCGAGCACAGCATTCCACTGCGTATCCTGAACAGCTTCGATCCGGCGGATCCCGGCACCCTGATTGTGGAGACGCCTCATTCGGGACGGGTACATCTGCCCGCGATCATCTCGACCACGGGGCTGAGTCTGATTGCCATCGGCAGCCAGGATGACTCCTGGTCACTCACGATGGTTGCTCGCGCTCTGCAGGGCCTGAGCGAGGGCGGGATCGACGTGCTGATGTTCTCGCAGTCCTTCTCCGAACACAGCCTTAACCTTATTGTCCGGCGCCAAGACCAGGAGAGGTGCCTCAGGACACTGCGCGCGACCTTCTCGGTGGATCTCGAGAGCGGCGCCTGTGTCCTTGGCACCAAAGAGCAGGCCGCGACCGTCTCCGTGGTGGGGGTGCCCGGCTGGAATGAGACGGGGATCGTTTCCCATGCTTTCGCTGCTCTGGGGGCGCACGGCACCCGGGTCATTGCGGTGGCCCAGGCGGCGACCGAATACAGCGTTTCTTTCTGTATCCCCGAGGATCAAGTGGGAGACACGGTGCGCTTCCTGCATCGCGATCTGGGGTTGGAGGACTGACCGGGTTTTTACCTTCCGGGTTGCTGCAGGCTGGTGCCTGCGCAGGCACAGCCTTGCCAGCAACCCGGAAGGTAATTCGACTACTCGCCGATCTCCATCCGCGTGACGGTGATCTGCGCGTTATAGGCGTCGGGGACGTTCGTGCGCAGGAGCCCCCAGACGTGGATCACGGTGCCGGTGTCGCGAAGCGCCGCGAGCTGCTCGCCCAGCGCGCCCTCGGCCCAGATGCCGAAGCGGCTGCCGTTCTGATCCATCATCTGGAAATAGTCGTCGACCTGCGCCATCTCCGGCGTGCTCACCACGACGCCAACCCAGTCCTCGACCGGCTGCGTGACAATCTCGGGGGCCTCCGGCCGCTCGTCGACGTCGAGCCGCGTCACGACGATTTGGCGACCGCCGGCATCGGGCACGTTGCTAACCAGCCGGCCCCACACGTGCACCTGCCGGCCCGAGTCGCGCAGGGCCACGATCTGCTGCCGCAGCGCCTCGTCTTGCGCGTCGATGCCGTAGGTGCCCCCGTCGAAGCTGAGGCGCTCGAAAGTGTCGTCGAACTGGGCGCCCCCGGGCATACTCTTGATCAGCCCGACCCAATCGTTCACGCCTGTGACGTTGGCGTCCTCGGGCAGGTCTGCCGCTGGGAGGTCCTCACCGCCCTCGACGTAGCTGACCCGGATCTGGCATCCGTTGACGTCGGGAACGCCACAGGTCAGCTCGCCGAAGATGGAGACGACGGTCCCAGTATCGCGGAGCGCCTCGATCTGCCGGGCAACTTCCGCATCCGGCGCGTCGATGCCGTAGCGGACCGGGAACTGAGGATCGTCCAGCACGAAGACGTCATCGAACTGCGCGCCTGCCGGCAGGCTCTCGATCGTCCCGTCCCAAGCCTCGACGGGGTCCGCGGCGAAGATCTCGCCCGGGCCCTCGGGCCGCACACGGGCCACCTCGACCTGGCAGCCGTCGACCTCGGCGACGCTGCAACTCAGAGTGCCCCAGATGTGGGCGGCCCTTCCGCTGTCGCGCAGCCTCATCAGGGCGGTTGCGACCTCGTCATTCGCCGGGATCAGGCCGGCATTCCCGGACTCCTTAGGGCTCAGGACGAGGTAATACTCAAAAGGCTGCCCCGCAGGCGGCGTGATCACGAAGCCGTACCAGCCGTCGACCGGCTGCACGGCTACTTCGGGTACTACCGCCCCAGATACAGCCGCCGCGGGCGTGTTCGCCTCACACTCGCCGCGGAAGAAAGTCCACTCGTCACACGCGCTGCCGTCGGCGAAGACGCAGACTCCGTATTGGCCACCATCGGCGTCCGTGCGGATCTCCAGTGTCCCGCCCTGCTCCCCGCAGAAGACTGAAGCCGGATTTGCCATGCCCGCGCCGGTCGCTTCCACGGCTGTTGGCTCAGTGCGTTGATCTCAACCTCCGGTGCCGATTGGGCTGCGACGGCCGTGCAGCCGCTGATGATCAGGGCACAGAGTGCCAGCAATGACGTGACCCATCGTAGTTTACCGTTCATCTTTGACCTCTTTCACACGTATAGGAGGAAGGGATGCCTGTCTTTGTACTTTTCGTCGTCGAGGCACCGTTATTTCGTGGGCCTCGGTATCAAGACGACGTATCCCTACAGGAAGTTCCGTGCTAACGAGGAGGTCGGCGGAGACTGGTCAGGTGGCCAGCTAGGACGTGGGGCAAGCCGCAGGATGGTCGCGATCCGAAGCCCCACAGGTGGGGTTTGGTGTTATGTTTGGTCGCCGGTTGGTCGGCAAGGGTATGGATCGCGGGCGTCTCGCCCGCTCTGGTGACGAGGGAGTATGCGCAGACGATTGCCGCCACGTCGTGTTACGCCCGTGCGCTTGCGGGCGAGACGCCCGCGGTCCGTATGCGTCGTCCTAGAGATTTCCCGCGAGGAAGGCGTCGCACACGGTGCGGAACTGCCGTGCGTGGCTCCACATCATGGGGTGACCGCCACCCTTGGCCAGGACGAGGCGTGTGTCGGGGATCTGGCACGCCATCTCCGGTAACTGTCCTGCGACGTCGGGCAGGAGCTCGTCGTCCAACAGCGCTGTGAGCAGGACGGGACACGCGATCAGCCCGAGGGCCTCGGGCACCATTCGCCCGCCGTGCCGCGCGAGGCGTCGCAGCATATCGCTGTCGGCATCGACCACCTGTGCCCAGTCCTCGCCCTGGGCACCCTGCCAGAACGCGATTTGATCCGGCGTGCGCCGTTCGCGATCCGCCAGCTCTGCCAGGAGCGCCTCGGGTGGATAGGTGGCGATCGTGCTGTCCGCGACGACGACCTTCACCCGGTGCGGGTGGAGCACTGCCATCCAGAGGGCGACCACGGCCCCGCCGCTGGTGCCCATCACGATGGCCTCCTCTTCGCCAAGGTGCGCCACCAGCGCGGCGGCATCGTGGGCCGCTTGTTCGAACCAGTCGTCCGGCCAGGAGACCAGCCGGTCCGATTGGCCGGTGCCCCAGAAGTCCATCGAGACGGTATGATAGCTCGACCCAAAGTGGGCCAGTTCGCCTTCGTGGCACGCCGACGTGGCGGTGTTGCCCGGCAGGATTAGCAGTAGTGGCCCGGCGCCGCGCTCGCAGTAGGAGAGCCGGTGACCGCTATGGGTAAAGTGGGGCATAGTACCTCCTTTGGCGCGTCTCTGTGGGCTGCGCTCAGGCGATGCGTTGGTCCTCCACGTCATTATATCACGTGGACCAGATGCTCACGAACCTTTGACCTCAACGGAGGCGCGAGTATGCTGGGTGCGACAGGCCCGTGATCGAGCAACTGCAAGGAGCGCATATGGAGACATTCACAGATCCCGCATTAGCCCTCATGACGGGCCGACCGGATCTTGACACGGTACTTTGCCTGTACCCCCGACCGACGGGAGAGCCTGCCCTGGACCCCGACGATATCTCCCGGCGGGTCGACCGGCTCAAGACGACGCCCGATGTCGATACAGGACATCCGCTTCTGGACCGATCGGTAAGGGTCGGTCTCGCCTCGATCGACGCGACGTTTGAGGGCGATCATCCGAAGTATGGCGTGGGCGTCTACGGTCAACCGGAGCACGACGGCTTTCCGCCGACGATCATCGCGTCCGTCGACGCGCTCTCGGCCTGGGGGCTTGGTGAACGCGCCGCGCAGCTCTTCCGCTATTGGCTCGTCACCTTTGTGAGGGATGATGGTACGTTTGACTACTACGGGCCCGCAATCAGCGAATATGGGCAGCTGCTCCATACGGCTGCGCTGCTCTTCGAGCGCGCCGGGGCCGATGGATGGTGGTCGGATGGCTACGGTTGCCTCGAAAGTATCGCCGACTATCTGTTGGCGCTGAGATCGGAAGCTGCCGCGGAGGGTCGGTTAATCACCGGATCGCCCGAGGCCGACACGCGGAACGATACCGCCGAGTATTTCCACAACAACGCCTGGGTGGCGCGAGGGCTGTTGCGATGGGCTGATCTGTGCGAGAGGATGGGTGTCTTCCCGTCGACGCCCGTGGCGGTGATGCGCCAGACCGCCGACGTGCTGAGCCGCGACACGCTGCAGGCGATTCGTGAAACGTGGCCCCGCGACCGATCGGACTGGTGGCTCTCGCCGCAGGTGGAGCCGGCCGAAAGACCCGCGCATCTTACCGCCACGGAGAAGGCGTCCTATACCAACTATCGTTACTGGCCTGAACTCCTATCCAGCGGTCTCCTGCCACCGGCGATGGCACATCGCCTGGTGGCGGCGCGCGTGGCCGGGGGCGGGCAGTTCTGTGGGATGACGCGGTTCATGGAGCACTTGGACGACTGGCCGCTGGCTGACTACCTCTATGGCCTCTGGTCCCTGGGCCGGCGCGATGACTTCCTTCTCAGTCTCTATGGCCACGTTGCCTACCATCAGGCGGAGGGGCATCTGACGGCATACGAGCAGGTCACGCTTCCGCCGGGGCAGCCGAAAGCCGACTATTGCCTGCCCTGCCAGTTGGTCGCGGCAAGGGTGGCCAGGCTGTTTGTTGGCTGAGTGCCGACGATACGATGCGGGAATGGTGGCCTCCCGTGTCCTATCGGGATTGTGAGATAATGGCGGTTCTATGCCGCAGTGCTGTGCGGGAGAGGAAACAGCTATGAGCGACAAGTCGATTGCGATCATCGGTGCGGGAATTGCAGGGCTGAGTGCGGGCTGCTACGCGCAGATGAACGGCTACCGGGCCGAGATCTTCGAGGCGCACACCAAACCCGGTGGGCTGTGTACGGCCTGGCAGCGGCAGGGATACACCTTCGACGGCTGCATCCACCATCTGGCTGGGCTTGGCCCGAGGTCGAAGCTGTTTGGCCTCTGGGACGAGCTTGGCGTGTTTGATAGACAGGTCCGGTATTTCTACGACGACCTGGTGAGCGTGGAGCTGCCTGACGGCCAGGCGTTCACGGTCTACACGGACATCGACCGGCTCGAGGCCGCGATGAAGGCGCTGGCGCCGGAGGACGCCGCGGTGATCGACGAGTATATCGAGGCGGCGCGACGGTTCACCTCCGTCGATCTGCTGGGGATGCCATATGCTATGCCGTGGTCCCTGCTCGGCATGCTGCCCAAGATGCCCCTGTTGGGCAAGTGGAGCCAGGTGACGCTGGCGCAGTTTGCGGAGCGCTTCAAGAACCCCTTGCTGCGCCAAGCGTTCCCGACGGTGCAGTACGACTTCCCGGACGTTCCGGTGATGATCCACCTCAACTTCCTGGCGGGATGTCACACCCACACGTTGGGATGGCCGTTGGGCGGCTCGCTGGCCTTTGCACGCGGTCTCGCGCAGCGATTCGAGGACCTGGGTGGGACGCTGCACACCCGGTCGCGCGTGTCGAAAATCCTTGTCGAGGACGACAGGGCGGTCGGCGTTCGCCTGGCCCGCGACGGTGAGGAGTGCCGTGCCGACCACGTTATCTCCGCGGCCGATGGCCACAGCACGATCTTCGAAATGCTGGGCGGCGCCTACGTCGACTCGCGGATTCGGGCCTACTACGACGCTGCATCGGATGGTAACGAGATGAACCTCTGTGTCGCCCTCGGGGTTGCGAGGGATATGTCGGGAGAACCTCACGCGCTGACGCTCTTCTTGGAAGCGCCGATCGATATCCTCGGACGTCCGCACGACCGCCTGGACATCGAGATCTTTAACTTCGACCCAACGCTGGCCCCGGGCGGGAAGACCTCGGTCAAGCTGCTCTTCAGGGCGAGCTACAGTTACTGGCGCGACCTGCGCGAGGACCGTGCGCGCTATGACGAGGAGAAGCAGCGGCTTGCCGAGATCGTGATTGGCCAACTCGATAAGCGCTTCCCCGGCCTGGCGGCCCAGGTGGAGGTCGTCGACGTCTCCACCCCGGTGACGGTTGAGCATTACACCGGCAACTACAGGGGATTGCAGGCGTGGGGCGTGCCCGGGGCGGGCATCACCGATATGCTGCGGGGCTTCACCCACACACTGCCCGGACTGGCGAACTTCCATATGGCGGGACAGTGGGCCGAGGCGATGATCGGTATCTCGACCGCCGCAGTTTCCGGGCGCAGTGCGGTTAGACGCATCTGCCGCCAGGATCGCCGGCATTTCCTGTCAGACGTGCCGGGAGTGTAGCCGTGCCTGACGGATTGGCGGAGTTACTGTCCGCGATTGGCTTGACACGCGATGAGCTTACCGGATCGGTTGCTGTCGTGACCGGAGCCGGGCGCGGTATCGGCCGTGAGACGGCGCGGTTTACCAAGGATGCGAAGCTGCTTGGAGAGATCAGTAATCTGACCGCGCGCCGGATCGCGCTGATCGAGCGGCTGGAGGCCGCGCTCGGCGAGTAGCGACGTGATCAAAGTGCCGGGAACTTTCCGCAGTCCCCGGCACTTTGTCGAGAGCTACTCGTGGATGTTGACCAGCGTGCCGACTTCCGCGAAGCCGAAGAGCCACTCAGCCATGTCGTTCGGCTGGTTGATGCAGCCGTGGCTCATCTGATGGCCCCAGTTGGCGTGCCACCAGACCCCGTGAAGCCCGTACCCCTGATAGAAGTACATGACAAAGGGAACGTCCTTGAGATAGTAGCCCGGGCCTTCCATGTCGTCGTAGCGATACTTGACGTAGATCCTGAACTGTCCGACCGGCGTCGGCGTGCCGGGGAGCCCGGTTGAGACCAGGTAGCTCTGGACGGGCGTCTGCCCCTCATACGCTGTAAGCCGCTGCTCGGAAAGGTCCACGTCGATCCAGCGATCCTCGGTGATTGACCCCGTGGGTGCGGGCTCGAAGATTGGCGCCGTGACCGTGGGGCCGGGAAGGTCGGTTGCGGGTACGTCGGGCACACCCTCGGCATCGAAGGCGGTCGCGTAGTCGCCGGAGACGTAGGCCGTCGCCCCCTCATATGTGACGCGCCACCAGTTCTCATATCGTCCTGTGACCGGAGCCTCGGTGCCGCGGTCCAGGAAGCCCACTTTATCGTAGTCGGTGCTTGGGCCCCGTCGCACATTCACGCCACCATCACCCGCGACCAGCCGGGGCGCCGGCGGAACGGGCGTGGGCGGTAAGGGCGTTGGCTCCGGTGTGGGCGTGGGCAGGGGCGTGGATGTCGGCACGGGCGTCACCGGGGTCGCTTCCGGCAGGGTCGTGACCGGCGGCAACGGCGTTGCCGTCTCGACCGCGGCTGCTTCCGCCTGCTCGGGTACCAGGGCCGCGATGAGGCCATAGCCCATACGGATCGCCAGCCCCAGGACGAAGAGGATAACGGCGGCGGTCAGGATCAGGGTCAGGACCGCATTGAGGCGGTCGAGGCCGTTCGGTTGAGGGTCGGAGTCGTGTTCACTCATTGCTTTCTCTATTTCTGGTTATCTCGTTCTTACGTCGGTATCCTGACGTGGACACGGCGCAGAAAGTTCCATCTTTTGTCGAGTGTTTTCCATGCTCCGTTCTATAAGTATATATAGATCATATTTATATTTCTTAATATGTCAAGTCGCGGGAGCTCGCGGCACCCGATGAGCCCTTCGTAGTGCGGCCGACCACCATCGGATGTGGATGCACCGGATCGGTGTACAATCCTGGCAGTTCGCGTCGTTGGGGGCGCATACGTCATGAAAAGGATTGGCCTAATCGTAAACCCCATTGCCGGTATGGGGGGCAGTGTTGGGCTCAAGGGCACGGATGGTGAGATGGCCCGCCGGGCACGCGAGCTCGGAGCGGAGCCGATCACGCCCGGCCGCACGCGAGCCTTTCTCGGTCATATCGCTCGTCTCGGTGAGATCCGTTGGTATGCAGCACCTGGTGGCATGGGTGCCGACTACTTAGCTTCTCTCGATGCATATCCGACGATCGTGGGCGAAATTGAGCCCAATCGGCCGACGACGGCCGAGGACACCCGGCGCATCGCTGCGGCGATGGTCGACGCCGGTGTGGAGCTGCTGGTCTTTGTCGGGGGCGACGGGACTGCGCGCGATATCTGCGACGCGGTCGACGCGCGTGTGCCCGTAGTCGCTGTTCCTGCAGGGGTCAAGGTCTACAGTGGTGCCTTTGCGCTGAGTCCTGGCGCTGCTGCCATGATGGTCGACGCCTCAGTCGAGGGGGTCGACGTCACCGAGGTCGAGGTGCTGGATATCGACGAGGATGCCTTCCGCGATAACCGGCTGGAGGCGCGGCACTACGGCTTTCTGCTCGCACCCAACGTCCGGTCGCAGATCCAGCCGGGCAAGGAGGGCTCGGGTGGGACCCCCGATACACTGGAGAACAAGCGCGAGGTGGCGGCCGCGTTTGCCGAGCAGATGGACGGGACGACGCTCTATCTTCTTGGCCCCGGCACAACGGTGCGCGCCATCGCCGAGGAGCTTGGGGTAGAGAAGACGCTGCTGGGCATCGATGCCGTCATCGGGGGCGAGCTGGTCGGGCGAGACCTCAACGAACGACAAATCTTGGCGCTGCTGGAGACCCATCCTCAAAGCGCGATCGTGGTGACGCCGCTGGGAGGCAACGGTTTCATCTTCGGCCGGGGCAACAAGCCCTTCACACCGGAGGTGATCCGCCGCGTCGGGCTCAATCGGATCATTGTGATCGCGACCGAGGAGAAGGCGCGCCAGGTCGGCGTTCTAAGGGTGGATACCGGTGCCCCCGCGCTCGATGCGCAGTTGAGTGGGTATCGCCAGGTCTTGATCGGCTACGATATCGCCAGGGTGATGAAAGTCGTCGTGGTCTAGTCATAAGCTCTAGCTTCAACCACGGGAGGATCGATGCAAGCCACTTCTGAACGTCCGAACATACTTTATCTTCACACCCACGACATCGGCCGGTACATCCGGCCTTATGGCTATGCCGTGCCGACCCCGCACCTCCAGGCGCTCGCCGAGGAGGGTGTGCTCTTCCGTCAGGCCTTTTGCGCGAACCCCACCTGCTCGGCAAGCCGATCGACGTTGCTGACCGGGATGTATCCCCACAACAACGGGATGACCGGGCTGGCGCACCGCGGATGGGCCCTGAACGACTATAGCCAGCACATCGTGCACACGCTTCGTAATGCGGGCTACGAGACCGTGCTGACCGGGGTGCAGCACGTGGCCTCGCATCAAGAGGGTGAGCCCTGGCAGACGATCGGCTATGACAGGTGGCTCGGGAGCGAGAACCCTCACGAGCGCGCGGTCGAGTATTTCGAGTCGGCGCCGGTCCAGCCCTTCTTCCTCTCCGTTGGGTTCAGCGACACACACCGTGAGTACGGGCCGCTCACCGACGCGGGCGATCCGCGCTATTGCCGCCCGCCCGAGCCGATCCCCGACACCCCCGAGACCCGTGAGGATATGGCTCACTTCATGACCAGCGCGCGGGAGGTCGATGCGAAGATGGGCGCGGTCCTCGCCGCGCTTGACGGAACCGGATTGGCCGAGAACACGCTCGTCATCTGTACGACCGACCACGGCGTGGCCTTTCCGCGGATGAAGTGCACGCTCACCGATAGCGGGATCGGCGTCATGCTAATCGTGCGGGGGCCCGGCGGCTTCGAGGGTGGGCGCGTGATCGACAGCCTGGTCGGCCACATCGACATCTTCCCCACCGTCTGCGATCTGCTGGGCATCGAGCCACCGCCCTGGCTGCAGGGTGTCTCGCTGATGCCGATGATCCGGGGGGAAGCGGTGTCCGTGCGCGACGAGATCTTCACCGAAGTCAACTACCATGCGGCCTACGAGCCGATGCGCTCCATCCGCACCAAGCGCTGGAAGTACATCCGTCGCTACGACGACCGCGACGCGCCGGTGTTGCCCAACTGCGACGACAGCCTCAGCAAGACGCTCTGGCTCGACAATGGGTGGGCGGAGCTCGCGCCGGACAGGGAGTCGCTTTTCGACCTCGTCTTCGACCCGAACGAGGCGTACAATCTGGTGGGCGACTCCAGGGTCAGTGACGTATTGGCGGACCTCCGCGCCCGGCTCGACCGGTGGATGGAGGCGACCGACGACCCGCTGCTCAAGGGTCGGGTTCCGGCCCCGGAGCACGCCGTCGTCAACGATCCCGACGGGCTCTCTCCGCGCGAGCAGCCCCGGCCGGTCGCCGATTGATGAAGCTGCTCATCTGGGACTTCGACGGCACGTTGGGCTATCGTGCCGGCGGCGCCTGGACGGCATCGCTGCTGGAGGTCGTGCAACGGGAAGTGCCGAACAGCCCCGTCACGTCGGACGATCTGTGGCCCTATACGCAGTCGGGGTTTCCGTGGCTCGAGCCGGAGGTATCCCATCCTCAGTTGACCTCGGCCGATGGCTGGTGGGCGGCCTTGGAGGAAAACTTCGAGGCCGCTTATCGTGGAGTCGGGTTCTCCGCCGTGCAGGCGCACGACCTGGCGCGGCAGGTACGTGCCACTTACCTGGCACCCGATCGCTGGCGGCTCTATGACGATGCGGTTCCCACGCTTACAAGGCTGCGCAAGGACGGTTGGACCCACGCCATGCTCACAAACCACGTCCCCGAGCTGCCCGAAATCGCCGCCCGGTTGGGGCTGGCGCACCTTTTCGCCCGGATCTTCAACTCGGCCCAGACGGGGTATGAGAAGCCGCATCCGCAGGCCTTCCGGCAGGTATTGGAGGCCTTCGCGGGCGCCGGCCCGCGCTGGATGATCGGTGACAGTTACGGCGCCGATATCCTCGGCGCTACGGCTGCCGGCATCCCGGCAGTGCTCGTCCGTCGCTATCACTCCGACGTAGAGCACTTCGTCGAGACGCTCGACGAGTTGCCTGGCATCATCGCAGGAGGAGAACTCTCGTGACCGTCAAAGACTTCGCCATTCTGCGTGACTTGGCCGAGCGTTACACCGAGATCGCTGTTGACCCCGTGATGGATGTGCGACGAGACCTCTGGCGGCGTCACAACAGCCTCAAGCGGACGCGTCCGCTCATCTACGTGCGCGCCTTCGCCTGGCAGGAGATGCCTGAGTCGCGGCTCCATTGCGATGATCCCTTCTATCGCGGCTACGAGGATTTCTTTCGCCAGAGTCTCTTCCGCTACACCTTCAACGATGACTTCATCTTCGAGCCGTGGGTGACCGTGCGCGCGACCACCGTCACGCCGTCTGAGGGCGTCTGGGGGCTGGCCTCGCCGCGCACGCACAGTGCCGAGCCGCGGGGCTCCTTCGTCTGGGACCCGCCGATCAAGACAGAAGCCGACGTCGACCGGCTGATCGAGCCGCATCACGTCATCGATGAGGCCGAGACGGCGCGCCGCGTGGAGAAGCTCGACGACGCCATCGGCGACCTCATCACCATCGACGTCGACCGGCAGCCCGCGTACGTCATGTGGGACGGCGACATCTCGACCCAGCTCGCTTATCTGCGCGGGCTCGAACAGATCATGTGGGATATGATGGATCGTCCCGTATGGCTGCACCGGCTCCTGGCCCGGATGCGCGACGGGATCCTGCGCACCCACGAGGAGGCGGAGCGGGCGGGCGACTGGTCGCTGAGCTCGCACCAGAACCAGGCGATGCCCTACGCCGAGGAGCTGCCCAATCCTGCTGCCAACAGCGGTCCGGTAACTCGCGACCGCCTATGGGTGTTTCTCGCTTCGCAGGAGACCACGGCTAGTAGGCCCGAAGCAGTTCGACGAGTTTATGTTGCAGTACCAGATCCCGATCATGGCGCCGTTTGGCTTGGCGGCCTATGGCTGCTGCGAGGACCTGACCCGTAAGATCGACGTCCTGAGGCAGATTCCCAACCTCCGCCGCATCGCGGTCTCGCCCATGGCGGACGTCGCAAAGTGCGCGGCGCAGATCGGGCAGGATTACGTGCTCAGCTACCGCCCGAGCCCGACCGACATGGTCGGGTACGGCTTCGACCCGGCCAAGGTCCGCGAGATGCTCACGCGCGACCTCGCCGCCTGCGGCGATTGCCACGTCGACATCACGCTCAAGGACGTCGAGACCGTACAGGGCGATCGGGATCGGATTCGCCGCTGGGTCGACGTCACGCATGAGGTGATAGGGAAGCGCAGGGCGTGAAGATTTGAAACGTGAGGACGCAACGAGGTCCCTGGTCGGTGTGCCTGGGGGCATCGAAGCAGGCGTCTGGGTTCGTAGTGACCGATTCATCGGTTCTGCCTCCGGGGGCTCGCGGCGCCGCCCTTGACCTTCGTAAGGCTCAGGAACCTTGCGAAGGCTGGATCACGTGACCTCCCCGACGTCGGTCAGTTCGCCGGTTTTTGTGCACAGATGGTGAGCCAGACGGGCAGGCCGGCGCGGGGGTTTCTGCGCCAGTCCATCAGACCTGAGTCAAGGCCCGGCTCATAGGCGTGTCCCTCCCAGAAGCGGGGGTCCTTGGCCGGGGACTCGGCGATCTGTCTGAGCACCAACCCGGCACCGGCGAGCGGGTTGAGCAGGTCGGCGAGTGTCCAGTTGAACTCGAAGGCGCTATCCTCATCGGTGTAAGGCCCGGTATCCCAGTAGGGCTTTGCCATCTGCAGCGGTTGCGGTTGATCCTTCCACGGACGCTGGAACGGATGGATATCGTAGAAAACGTAGACACCCCCGGGTTTGAGCACGCGCTGCACCGCCGCAAAGACGCGGTCCGGCCGGGCGATCCAGACGAAGAACCCGTTGGTCGAGCAGACCAGGTCGAAGGTGTCGTCGGGCAGAGGCGCCAGGTCGGCGGCATCGGCCCTGACGAAATCGAGGTCCAGGCCGAGCTGCTCGGCGCGATCGCGGGCTACGTCGAGTTGCCCTTGCGAGATGTCGGTGGCGGTGACGCGGGCGCCGAGTCCCGCCAACGCAAAGGCCGCGTAGGCGTCGCCGGTGCCGATCACGCAGGCGGCCTTCCCCGTCAGATCCCCGCCGTACGCACGGATCATCGTAAATGCCTCGCCCTCAAAGGCGAGGTCAGGTTCGGTCGCGCAGCGCGTCCAAAGCCCGTCGCGATCCCGTAGCTCGCGCCAGCGGGAAGACAGGGCGTCCCAGTAGTGTCGGTTCGCTTCGTGCTCGTGTAGCAAGGCTATCGGCTCTGATCGGCGAATTTCCACCAGAGGTGGGTTGCGACGATACCGGCCAGGCCGGTCGAGAGCAGAATCCAATAACTGGCCGGTATCAGAGAGTTTCCTGCCTGTGCATACAGTCCAGGAATGGCCCAGGGGAAATACGCGCCCCAACCCAAGATCACGACCAGGTTGGTCAGGATCAATGTCAGGATTGCCAGGGCGATGGGCAGCAGGTACCCCCGACCCATGCTGGCAAAGAGCGCAAACGGCAGGACCACCACGATGGCCAGGCAGGCCGTGACGAAAACGAGGTCACTGCCCCGGAGAAGCACGCCGATCGAGCCTCCGGGCAGTTGGATGAGTGCGCCCGCCACCAGGGCCGTGAGGATGATCAGGATGGCCAGCGCCGCAGACCAGATCGCCACGACGATGAACTTGGCCAGGAGAATGCTGGAGCGCCGAACCGGCACGGCCAGCAAGTCTTTCAAGGTGCCATCGGCAAACTCGCGGCCAAACACCCAGCTAATGATCAGGATGAACAGCAGGAAGCCGGCAGCGGCCATGAGCTGGCCAAACAGTCCCAGGTAGGTAGGCCAATCTGTCGTAGCGTAGGCTATGAGGTTGGCTTTGGCGCTGATCAGGCCAAGCTGTCTGGCGATTCCCGGATTCCTGGCGATGAAGATCAGGAAGGCGATCCCCAGTGGCATACAGAGAGCGCCGAGGGCCGTCCATAGAGGCATCCTGGACCGGATGGCTTTTCGCGTCTCGATCCAGATCATGGCAGAAAGGTCATTCATGGTGCGACCCCCCGTTCATTCCAATCAACCTCAAGAAGTACTGCTCCAGTTCCTCTTCCTCGACCACCAATCGGGTCGGTGGGCTCCCGGCCTCGACCAGCAGGCTGCTGATAGCGTCAGGATGATCAATCGACCAGGCATCCTCGAGTTCCAGGCTGCCATCCCGGAGAATCTCGGCGGGGTGTCCGGCTGCCAGCAGGGCCTCCCTGGCCGTTGCTACGTTCCGCGTTCGCAGCAAGAGCTGTCGCCTTCGATTGCGCTCCAGCTCGTCGACGCTCAATTCCTGGAGCAGGTGCCCTTCGTGAATGATGCCGATCCGCAGGGCAAGCCGCGACACCTCGGCCAGGATATGGCTCGACATGAAGACCGTGACGCCCTGCTCGCGGGTCAGTTCCAGCAGAAGATTGCGGATCTCGACGATACCGGCCGGATCCAGGCCGTTGGCGGGCTCGTCAAGGAAGAGCAGCTTGGGGCTATGCAAGAGGGCCTTGGCCAATCCCAGCCGCTGTGCATTGCCCTGCGAAAGGGTGTCTGTTCGCCGGTCTGCATACGGGGCCAATGCCAGTCGTTCGATGACTCGATCGATGGCCTGGGGTGGCGTGCCGGGATGTAGGCGTCGGGCGACTTCCAGGTTCTCATAGACGGTTAGCTCTGGGTAGCTGTGCGGGATCTCGACCAAGTATCCCACCGATTCCCATGGTTCCCGACTGCCCAAACGCACCCTGGTCTGCAGCACCTTGGCATAGCCGGTCGTGGGCTTGATCATGCCAAGCAGCATCCGGATGGTCGTCGTTTTCCCCGCGCCGTTCAGGCCGAGAAACGCGTAGATCTCTCCCTCGGTGACCCTTAGGGACAGGTGCTCGACGGCGCGTACGTCTCCGTAGTGTCTGCCGAGATCCTCTGTTTCAATTGCCAGGTTCATTACCAGCTCCATCTTCTGAAACCGACGCGAGGCGAGCGGGGGGCCGGTGTTGAAGTTCAACCTCGCCTAGCGCAAAGGCCGCCACAAGCTCAAGAAGCACGTCAAGGTTGCCCTGAACGTTACTCTGACCCAAATCGTCCCCGTGCATGCTGGCCAGGACGAGAGGATACAGGAGTCCGCTGATCTCCTCTGGCTGGACCCGGATAGGGATCCCGGCGTTCAGGCAGCAAGTGGCAAATTCCTGGAAGAACACCTGGTCGCTGGCCAGGTGCTGCTGGAGTTTTTCGGCCGGAATCCTGCGAAAGAGCAGGTCATAGTCGCTGCTCGTAAAGAACTGCAGAACCGGGGCCGTCTTCAGAAGCTCGAACGCCTTTTGCAGGACGGCAACCAACCGCGCCCGCGGCGATGGCCCCGGCAGGTCGACCGCCGTCAGGATTTCCCGGCGATAGTCTTGCTCGGCCAGTTCTACGACGTCCATGAACAGTGCCTCTTTGGACTCGTAGAAATTGTAGAACGTCCCTTTCGAAATCCGGGCTGCTTCTGCGACCTCTTCGATCGTCGTCTTCTTGAATCCGTACGTGGAAAACAGCCGGTAGCCCTGCTCCGCCAGTCGCCCTGCAATCAGCTCTTTTTCGTCCTCGGTAAACGCTTTTGGCACGGCGACCCCTTTATACTCTGTGACTGAATATGGAATATAGTCATAGAGTATGATATCACGGATTCTGCGCAGGGACAAGCTTCTGTGTCAGTCTGAGGTGTCGACCGCCAGTAGATCGGGTATCTGATTACCCGAAATATCAACGACTATCGGCAGATCGACGAGAGCGCAGTCATCGTGTGCACGAGGGAGGACTATCTGAATCTGCGGCTCGCGAGCAGTCTCTTTGAACCCCTCTACGACCGTACCATTCCCGATCGAGTATCCCGAATCCATCAGCGGCCACAGCCCGGAATGGGGCCGCCTCGAGCCGGGCGAGCACGTCATCCTGCAGCGCTTGGGCAGCCCCGCCGCCGCGATGCCGCGCCCGATGAAGCCCTGATCACAACCGTGCGTCCGCATGAACTCGATGAGAGGGCGAATGCGATCGGGGCGATTTCGATAGAGTTCGGTGATGAGCCGAAGCTCGAGCGCCACCGTGGGGACGGCGTAGCGACCACAGGGGATCAGCACGTAGTGCTCCCAAGGGCCACGCCCGAAGGTCTCAATCGTGTCCGCATCGGAGTCGATCTCCACCGTGCTGAGTTCTACCTCTACACCGTGCACGTCATAGCCGGCGTAGTACTGGCGCGAATCGGGGAGCCAGACGGGCGACACCAGGCAGGGATACGCCGAGAGCGTGGCATCGAGTGCGTCCACATCGGCGCGCTCCTTTACCAGGATGTCGATGTCAGCCGCGGGAAGCGGCACGCCGTGCAACAGCGCCGCCCCGGTGCCGACCACACGGTAGACCACGTGCGCGCAGGTGGGCACGGTGGCGTCGAGGAAGGCGATTAACGCATCCTGGAGTCGTTCGACGCTCAGTGTTGGTTCCGGATGTTCCATTCTCAGACCTCCTCGGATGCCGGCATAGACGCGATCATGGCGTGCGCCGCGGGAGATTTCCTTGGTCTGTGGCCGTCCGAAGTCTCAGGATGAGCGGCGTCAGCGTCGGGGTGCTCACCTCACAGTGCAGACCCCCATCCTCAAAAACGAACCCAACCGGCGCCCAGGTGCCGTCCGGCAGCAGGCGTTCGACCTCGCGTACGGGCGCTCCCGGCAGTCGGACTGTGAGCCCCTCCAACGTATCGGGGTTGAGGTTGAAGACGCAGAGGTACTCCTGCCCCGCGTCGGCAGTGTCCCGCCCGTGGAGGACAAAGACGTCGAGGTCCGTCTCCACCCAGACGGGCGATCGACCCCTTGCCAGCCAGGTGAGCGTCTCGATGAGCTGGGTCTTGCGCTTGGCGTTGTAGAAGATCCACTCCAGCGGGGCCTGCATCGAGAGCCCATAGACCGCGACGTGCCCGCCGAGCGCGTTCTCGTACCAGGTTAGCCCGGGCGCGACCGGAGCGAGCGTCCCGACGGTCCCCGTCACAAAGCTGGAGACGACGCGGGTGTCGATCGACGTGGGCGTCAGCCGATAGCGCCCGGAGCCGGTCATGCCGACCGTCAGCTCCCGCGAGCGCGTCGACTCCGGGATCACGTGCAACACCTCGGCGGTGCAGGCGAAGGAGGCATCGTCGACTGTCACGCCGAGAAGATCGCTGAACCCGCGTTGACCCAGAAGCCAAGCCGCCTCCCCGTCGAGCAGCAAAGGGCCGGCGAGCAGAGCGCGCAGTTCGTCATCGTCGAAGGCGTAGGCGGCGGTGCTGCAGAGCGCGCGCGGCGCGTCCGGTGGACCGGCGTCCGCGAGGCCCGCGCCGGTCTCGACCGTGAAGGGAATGCCCAGCCTGCCGAAGACACGCCACCCCCAGTCATCGGTGGGGAAGTCGAGCGAGCTCTGCTGATCCCACGGCTTCCGTACGATCTCGTCGATGCGCCCCAACATCTGTGGTCCGAGCCACGTCACGTGATCCCTGATCCGTCCGACCTCGCCGAGGAAGGGCCGTGCCCGTTTGAGCGCGTCCACATACGGCATTGTCTCGCGCCAGCCGTCCTCGTCGGTCTTGATAAACCAATACTTGCCGCCCCGGCATCCCACCAGCGTCGTCGCCGTGAGGTGCGCCAGGTGCGAGCGGACCGAGAGACTGTGGCGGTTGTGGGGGCACGTGTCGGCCTCGGTGAGCACGGTGGTGGTGGGAGATAGGGATGCGATCTCGCGCTGCGTGCGGGTGACACGTTCGGGGAAGTCCTTGAGCCCGTGCTCCAGGTAGACCGCGTTGTGGACCCTCACCAGCGGCGGGTGATCGCCCGCGAGCGTCTCGGCGATGTCCTGGGCGAAGTGCGCCTCTGCCGCGACGCACGCCAGCGAACCGGGGATCGAGGGATCGACGACATCGACCGCGGCGCGGATCACGCCCGCGAGTTCGACGAGGCTCCGGCGTTTCAGCTCCTCCCATTGGGTGCGCAGCACCGTGTCCCCGGCTGCAAAGCGGGCCACCAGCGCCTCGCGCGAAAGGCCGAGTCCCGTCATCTCCGCAAACCGTACCACGTGCAGCGGGCACATACACCCTCGATGGGCTGGGTCGTGCGAGGCGAGGCGGAAGTCGTCGTCGATCATAAAGAACGCCGGCGCCTCGCGGGCTAGCGTCGTCATCAGCGTCTTGGCGTAGGATTGGAAACCGGGGTCGAGCGGGCAGAAGCTCTCGCGGGACACGACGCCGTCGGCACCGACGATGGGCTGGAAGGATACCTCCCCGGCAAGACGACCGCGGTCACCGTGACCGATCAGCGCCTGGATGAGCAGCCCGGCCCGCGCGGGCGTCCCCTCCAGGCCCGTCTTGAGCAGCCGGAAGCGATGTACCCAGTCGCACAGGCGGTCCGCCAAGGGTTCCTCGTTGGGCACCGCCGTGACCATAAAGGCGAGGTCGCGGGCGCCGGTCTCGGCGACGAGATCCCGAATGCGGGCGACGGCGGCGGCCTCGTCACCCGGCACTACGTCTACGATAAAGATGTCGTGCATAGGATTTGTCCTATCCGTTGTATTTTGGCGCGATATTATGGCTTTGAGGCGTAGTTAGCGTTCGTGGTGTAGGACCACTTCTTCTCTTCTTTCTTTCCCTTTTCCCTTTTCTTACTCATTTCTTTATCTTCTTTTCCTCTTTCCATCTTTTTTTTTTTTATTCTTCCTTTCTTTTTTTCCCTCTCATTATTTTCCCCCTTTTTTTTTTCTTTTTTTATTCTTCTTTTCTTTTTACTTTTCCCCTCTCATCCTTTTTCCCTCCCTCCTTCTTTCTCCCTCTTTTCTTGCAGACCATCTCTCCTTCTTCATTTCTTTCACCTTTTTCCCTTCTTCCTCTTTTCCTTTTCTCTCCTCCCCCTCTCTCCTCCCTCTCCCCCCCCCATCTCCCTCTCTCTTCCCCTCCCTTCTCCTTCCCCTCTCCTCCCCCCCCTCCCCTCCTCTCTTCTCTCTCTTTTCCCTTCCCCTCTTCCCCTGCCGCTGTGCTCCGCCTGCACCTCCGCGACGTCGACCGCGCGCGGGGTGACGTGCGTGCCGGGCGGCGATCGCCGCCGCCGCGCCCGCGCCCTGACCGACCACCATCGTCAGCGCCATGACGCGGAGAAGGTAGGGATCCTCCGCGCTGACACTCCGCCCCGCGCCCATCAGAAGCCCCTCGACCCGGCGTGGCAGGAGACAGCGGTAGGGGATGTCGAAGGTGGCGTCGGTGAAGGTCTGGACGCCCCAGGCTCGCTCTCCCCGGTGTTTCCGCACGTCGCGCTCGACCACGCCCCGTCCCACGGCATCGTCGAACGTCGTGGGCTGCTCTCTCATCGCGCGGGTGAAGGTGAACTCGCCGTCGATCCAGCGTGAGGCTCGGATGCCCAGGTCATCGGCGGTGCCGACGACAAACGCGCGGTCGAACCCCGGCACGTGGCCGCGGAAGAAGTCGGCGACGACGTAGGCCATGCGCCGCCCATCGACCATCGACCGGGTGATCGTCTCGATATCCAGGTCGTCGAAGTGGGCGAACCCGGTGATCAGGTGGACCACGCCCTTGTCCCGCAGCGCGTGCATTTGGCAGGCATCCAGCGTGTCGTGGACGCCGACCACCTCCGGGTACTCCCCCTTCGCGCGTGCCGCCTTGAAGATGTCCATCTGCATCGCGCCGCCGTGCGGGAAGAGGAACGTGCCGGTGTCGCGATATTGGGCCAGCGCCTCCTCGAACGTCCAATCGACGTCCATGTAGTCGGGGTACTGGTCTGGATGGTCGACGAAATAGTCGACGAGGCGGTCGACGTCGACGTTGCCCAGGCGGAAGCAGAAACTGTGACCTGCCCCCGGTGCACGGGTATGGATCGGCACGCCGGCCCGTGCTGCGACGTCGGCATCGCCCGTCGCATCCACGACCACGTCGGCCAGGAGCGCCTCGCGCCCCGACTTGCTCTCGACGATCACGCCGCGGAGGGTGTCGCCATCCATCACGACGTCGGAGACGAGGGTGTCGTACAGGATCTGCGCCCCGGCCTCCTGCACCAGCGTGCTGAACACCAGCTTGGCCTGTTCGACGTCGTAGATGACGTGCCCCTTGTGGGCGTGCCACTTCTTGCCGTAGCCCTCGGCCTGGCCAATGCATCGGCGATCTCGACGGCGTTGCCTGTGATGCCCAAGCGGTGGTCGGCGGTGTAGTAGCAGTTGAAGATCGAGCAGACCATGCCCGCGGTCGCCACGCCCCCGAGAAAGCCGTTGCGCTCGATGAGCAGCGTCTTCGCCCCGGCGCGCGCGGCGGCGATGGCGGCGGAGATCCCGCCGAGCCCGCCGCCGGCGATGATGACGTCCACTTTGTCGCGTACGGGGATATCCCGTGCCGGTTCCGACAGGATTCGCCGGTTAGGGTGCATGCGTTCGGCTCCTCGTGGGTGGCCCGATCCCTATGTCCAGGGCCATTTCGACGACCTGTGGCAGATCATCGCGACGAGACCGCCGGTCTCACAGATCTCCTTCTTCGTCGAGTGACGTCGTTCAGCGAACATAGCTGACCACATAGACCGCTACGCCGACGATGACCGTGAGCAGCCAGAGGATGATCGTCGTTCGCATGAGCCAGATTGGCTTCCTTGGGGGTAGTCGCTTGATCAGATACATGCGGGTCACCGTGTAGGTCATCAGAAGTTGGGTCACACTCCCGAATATGCCGTGGAGGAAGGGTATCTTCTGGAACGGCCCGGCGGCAAGCACGATCTTACCGCTCGCAATCGCAAGCCATTCCGGAATCATGAGCAGGACCAACGGTATCCAGTTGAGGAATGCCGCGGTGGCCATCACCGGGCAGTGGGTCGAGAACCGCCGCCGGCGAGCTTGTATGCCGCCGAAGCCGGCCACTATGGCAAGTGTCAAGACGAAGATCAACGACAAGTCGGACAATCGGGGCGCCGCCGTACCCAGAAAACCGGCCATCTATCCCTCTCCTCTGCCAGGTGCTCGCTCCCTGGCGTGCTGTGAGGGCACTATAGCCCCTCTGCCGACGAGCACAAGGGCCGCGGCATCCCGATCCAGGCTATGCTTGCCGTGGAAGACGCCTTTGACAGCCGGGCTGACGACTCTATACTGGACCAACGTGGGCAGGGCATAGCTTGGGTATGGCGTTCATCTGCACGGCTTCCTGTCTCCCTGGGTGGATGCGCCGGACGCGCCGCGATGTTCCAAGAGTATGACAACAATGAGTTCATGCCGTCGATCTTCGAGTGGGCCCCTGATGGGCAGGCATGTGCCTCGCTTGCGGTCTATCTATCGATCGCGCTCCGGTGATTCCCCTGGCTTGATGGTTCTCCCGGGCCGGTGCCTCGTAATCCGATGATCGATCCATCGCCGCTGGTGCTCGGGATCGATGCCGGTACTACGGGATGCAAAGCTATCGTCTGGAATCTGCACGGCGAGGCGGTGGCCGAGGGCCGGGCTCCCCTTCCGCTCCTGAAACCCCGACCGCTCTGGCACGAGCAGCCCGCCGAGGCATGGTGGACGGCGCTCGTGTCGGCGATCCGCCAGGCCGTCAGCGGACGCGATGAGATCGCCCACCGTGTTGTGGCGCTGTGTATTGCCCCGCAGCGCGAGACCTTCGTCCCGGTGGACCGCGAGGGCGTGCCCCTGCGTAACGCCATCGTCTGGATGGACGAGCGGGCGGGCGCGCTGCTGCCGCGCATCGCGCAGGAGTATGGCGCCGACCGCATCCACCGCGAGACCGGCAAGCCGCTTTCGGGCAACCTCACCCTGGGAAAGGTCGCCTGGCTGCGCGAGAACGAGCCGGAGGTCGTTCGCCCGGACGGCGAAGTTCCTCGACGTTGGCGCTTTCCTTACCCATAGGTTGACCGGAGAGTATCGCACGGGCCGGGGCTGTGTGGACCCGATGGGGCTCTTCGATATGCAGCGCGACGCCTGGAATGTGCCGCTCCTTAACTACCTGGGCGTCGCGGTCGAACGGATGCCGGAGGCCTACCCGCCAGGGACCGTGATGGGGAGGCTGACGGAGGCTGCGGCAGAGGTGTGCGGGCTGCCGCTCGCGGTGGCGGTCATTGCCGGGGTCGGCGATGGGCAGGCGGGCGGGCTTGGGGCCGGTATCGTGCGGCCAGGTCAGACCTATCTCAACCTCGGCACGGCGGTGCTCACCGGCACCTACGCCGACGGATACCTGACCGATCGCGCTTTCCGGACGATGTACGGCGCCGTGCCGGGGTCCTACAGCCTGGAGACCGTGCTGTTGGGCGGCACCTATTCGGTCACGTGGTTCATCGAGACGTTCATGGGCGCTCGCGAGGACCAGGCCGCAGTCCTGCTCGACCGGTATGATAGGTCCCTTGACAGCACGCCGGCGGGTGCAGAAGGGCTGGTCTTGGTTCCGTATTGGAATAGCGCGATGAACCCCTACTGGGATGCAGATGCCAGCGGTATCGTGGTTGGGTGGCGCGGCGTTCACACGCCCGACCACCTCTATCGGGCGATCCTGGAGGGCGTCGCCTTTGAGGTGCGTCTCCACACCGAGGGCGTCGAAGCGGCTCTCAATCGCCCGGTACTGAGCTATACTGTGATGGGAGGTGGGGCACGCAGTGAGCGCTGGCGCCGGATCATCGCCGACATCACCGGTAAGCCGGTGCGGGGAGCGAACACAGCGGAGGCGGCTGCCCTTGGCGCCGGGATCCAGGCTGCGGTGGGGATCGGTCTCTTTCCGGATATACCTCAGGCTGTGACGGCTATGACACAGCGCACCGCCGAAGTCACAGCACCCGATCCGGATCATCACTCGGTCTACACCCGGCTGTACGAAGACGTATACCGGCATCTGTTCCCTTCGCTCCAGCTCTATCTCGACCGTTTGACTTCGCTCACGTCACGTCAGGAGGAAAGTGATGGACCTGGATCTTGCTGAAACATCGCCTGCGGAATCCAATGTCCGGGATGCCGCGTTCCCGCGCATCCATTCGGATCTCCGGGTGACTTTCCGTTTTGAGGCGCCAACCGTCCGGTCGGTGCAGGTGCAGGGCGGCGACGGCTTGGGCGCCGGCCCCTTTGACATGGCGCGCGACGACGAGGGCGTATGGAGCGTGACTACGCCCCCCGTTGTGCCGGGATTTCACTATTATTGGCTGCTGGTCGACGGCGTGGCTGTCAACGACCCATCCAGCCGGACTTACTTCGGGTATGGCAAGCCCACGAGCGGTATTGAGGTGCCGGAGCCGGGTGTGGCTTTCTACGAACCCCGCGATGTGCCCCACGGTGAGGTGCGCGCGCATTGGTATTATTCCCGAATCTCGGGCAAGTGGCGGCGGGCCATGGTCTATACGCCTCCTGACTACGACGAGCGGATCGCTGTGCGGTATCCGGTTCTCTATTTGCAGCACGGCGCCGGTGAGGATGAGACGGGGTGGACCCGTCAGGGTCGGGCGAATTTCATCCTCGACAACCTGATCGCTGCCGGAGAGGCCCGATCGATGATCATTGTCATGGATTGCGGCTATACGGTTCCTGTGACGTCTCAGCCCGGTGGTCGCCCCGACCGGCAGGGCCTCCAACGAGTTGTCGAGGCGTTCGACGACTTCGTCATCAACGAGCTCGTCCCAATGATCGACACGACCTACCGAACGATGGCCGATCGGGAGTATCGTGCGATCGCCGGCCTGTCGATGGGTGGCATGCAGGCGCTCAACGTTGGCCTGCGTCACCTGGGCACCTTCGCCACCATTGGTGCGCTCAGCGGAATGCCGATCTTCCAAATCGATCCCCAGACCGCCTACAATGGCGCGTTCAGCGATCCCGACGCATTTAACCGGAGGGTGCGGTTACTGTGGATGAGTGCCGGCACCGCCGAACCTTTCGCTCTTGAGAGGGCGCAACAATTCCGTGCGATGCTCGATGCCCTGGGCGTTGCCTATGAATACTATGAATCGCCGGGCACCGCTCACGAATGGCAGACGTGGCGGAGAAGTCTGCATCGGTTCGCGCCCCGGCTGTTTCAGGACGAGGGGATTGGATGATCCGGATCGCCCACTATGATGGTGAGCGCGTGCGCACCGACCTGACGTCGGACGACCTCACGGATGTCCTGAAGGATTCGACGGGCATCCTGTGGGTCGACCTTGTGGAGACACCGGTCGCGGAGGCGCGCCCCCTGTTGGAGCAAACCTTCGGCTTCCACCCCCTCGCCGTGGACGATGCCCTTGAGGAAACCCACATCCCCAAGGTCGATGACTGGGGCACCTATCTCTACCTCACGATCTACGCCATCCACGCCGACATGACGCAGGAGGAGCTCGTCGATCTCCCGGAGTTGGACTGCTTTCTCACCCCTAGTTGCATGGTCACCTATGAGGTCCGGGCCGCAAGCGCAATGGACCGGCTGTGGCAAACGGTTCAGTCGGACCCCCGCGCGTTCAGCCAGGGCGCGCCGCATCTGCTTTACCAGCTATTGGATGGCTTGGTGGTCGATTATATGGGCATCCTGGAGGAGCTGGACGATCGGGTCGAGACCGTGGAGGACACCATCTTTCTGCAGCCGTCTGAGAAGCTACTGGGTGAGATCTTCAATTACAGACGTGTCCTGCTGCAGCTCCGGCGATCGTTGGCGCCACAGCGTGAGGTGATGAACAAGCTTTCGCGGGGAACCCTCTCTGTCGTCGAGCGTGACTATGGCGTCTACTTCCGCGATATCTACGACCACATGGTGCGGCTCTACGACATCACCGACACGATGCGCGATGTGGTCAACGGCACGTTGGAGATGTATCTCTCCGTGGTGAACAATCGTATGAACGACGTGATGAAGACGCTGACCGTGATCACGACGCTCTTTATGCCGCTGACCTTCCTGACAGGCTTCTTCGGCATGAACTTCTTCCAGGTGACCTTTCCCCTGGCTGCGTGGACGGGTCGGGTGGCCTTTGGTCTGATGCTGTTGGCCATAGTTCTGGTGCCGGTGATCATGTACGTGTGGATGCACAGGCGCTCTTGGCTCTAGCATCGCACGATCGGATCACGGTAGAGGGTATATGAACGGAGTCAAAGCATGCACGATCGTCGATTTCCAGGTGGTCCCGGCTTCCTGCGTGATCCCCGTCGAGTGGCAGCGTTGGAGCCGGAGCGTGTGGTGGATCTCTGTCTGGGAGGCATCGCACCGGCTTCTGTTCTCGATGTCGGCACGGGCAGCGGTCTTTTTGCCGGGGTCTTTGCCCGGCGGGGCCTGACAGCCGCCGGTGTGGACGTGCGACCGGACATGGTCGATGCGGCACGGCAGAATGTACCCGAAGGCGAATTCCGGCTCGCCCCTGCCGAGGTGCTCCCTTATCCGGATGGTGCATTCGACCTCGTCTTCATGGGCGTGGTGCTGCACGAGGCCGATGATCGTCTGAAGGCCCTCGGGGAGGCTGCACGTGTCGCGCGGCTGCGCATTGCCGTGCTGGAGTGGCCCTATGAGGATGCTTCGTACGGACCGCCGCGTCGTCACCGGCTCACCGAGGAGCAAATCGGGGGCTGGGCCCTGCAGCTTGGATTCCTGAAAGTGGATGTAACCCGTCTGGAACACACCGTGCTGTTCCTGATGGATCGTTGATTCTATGTGCAAACGTACGCGACAGGGGAGGTAACACAATGGGCACAACCATTCAGGCGGTGATCGATACGATCTTGGGGCAGATTCAGAGCGGCCGGCTGACGGAGACCGTGGACACGGTCAAGTGTGGCGACCCCACGCAGGACGTCAAGGGCATCGTCACGACCTTTTTGGCCAGCTACGAGGTGATCAGGAAGGCGGTGGACCTTGGCGCCAACTTCATCATCACCCACGAGCCGACCTTTTACAACCATCGGGACATGGTCGATCAGCTTGCGGGCGACCCTGTCTACGAGGCCAAGCGCCGGTTGCTCGACGACAACGGCATCGTGGTCTGGCGCTTCCACGACCACTGGCACCGCCACGAGCCCGACGGCATCGACACGGGCGTGATTCTGGCGCTCGGCTGGGGGCCCTACGTGGTGGCCGATGACAGGCCGAGGATTAAGCTGCCGGCCACGACCGTGGGTGAGTTGGCCCGCACAGTGGAGGCGGCGCTGGGAATCGACATGGTGCGCGTTGTCGGCGACCTGGACATGCCCTGCGAGAACGTCGCCCTGATGGCAGGCGCCCCGCCCAGTGAATGGCAGATGAAGACTTTGATCCGCGACGACATCGATGTGCTGTTGACCGGCGAGGTGCGGGAGTGGGAGACGTCCGAGTACGTCAGGGACGCCATCGCGGAGGGGCGGAAGAAGGCGTTGATCGTGCTGGGCCACGCTAACAGTGAGGAGCCCGGGCATGAACTACCTCGTGGCGTGGCTGGGCTCGCTGGTGCCTGACGTGAAGATCACGCACGTGCCTGTGGGCGACGCCTTCACGTTCGTGTAGCCCGGAAACCTCGCGAAGGTTACGCGATGCCTGCACAAGCAGGTGCCTGCGCTTATGCAGGCACCTGCAGCACGTAGCCCGTCGCTAACCTTCGCAAGGTTGGACCTTGCGCTACTCCACCTCCGCCAGTTCGAGCTGCCGCTGGTAAAGCTGGCTGTAGAGCCCGCCGCGGGCTAGGAGCTCGTGGTGGTCGCCGACCTCCCGGATGTGCCCGTTCTCGAGTGCGATGATCTTGTCGGCACTGCGAATGGTGCTCAGCCGGTGCGCAATCACCAAGGCGGTACGCCCCTTCATAACCTCCTCCAGGGCCTGCTGGATAAGGTACTCGGCCTCCGCGTCCACCGAGGACGTGGCTTCATCCAGGATGAGGATCCGCGGGTCGGTGATGATCGCGCGTGCCAGGGCCAGCCGCTGCTTCTGCCCTCCGCTCAAGCGCACGCCTCGCTCGCCAATCTCGGTATCGTAGCCGGCAGGTAGATCGGCGATGAACTCGTGAGCGTGGGCCGCCTTGGTTGCCGCAATCATCACCTCGTCGGTCGCCTGAGGGTTCCCGTAGCAGATGTTCTCACGCACCGTCGTGTTGAAGAGAAAGGTGTCCTGCAGGACGACGGCGATGTGCTGGCGCAGCGACTGCAGCTCCAGGTCGCGAAGATCGTGACCGTCGAGCAAAATGCGACCGTGGCCGGGGTCGTAAAAGCGGCAGAGCAGGCTGGCGATGCTGGTCTTGCCCGCCCCACTGGGACCGACGAGCGCGACTACCTCGCCCGGCGCGATGTGGAAGTCGATGTCGTGCAGCACCTCGTCGCCCTCGCCGTAGCGGAAGTGAACGTCCTCAAAACGCACTTCGCCACGGGTCTCTGCGAGGCTCATCGCATCCGGCGCATCCTGGACCTCGGAATCGACATCGAGGATCTCGAAGATGCGCTCCCCGGCCGCGATTGCCTGCTGGAAGGTGTTGTCCACCTCGGTCAGCCGTCGCAGAGGTTCGTAGAACGAGGCGATATAGGCAAGGAAGGCCACCAACGTCCCGAGCGTGATGCCGTTCGCCACGACCGCGCGGGCGCCAAAGCCCAGGACGAGAGCCCCGCCCACAGCCGTGAGAAACTGGAGCGCGGGGAAGAACACCGACCACGTCCGAATCGCCTTGATCTGCTGGCGGTAATACTCCTCACTCACGTTTCGGAAAGCTCTGAGCTCGGCTTCCTCCTGCTCGAATGCCTGGATCACACGGATGCCGGCCAGGTTGTCCTGAAGCCGCGAGTTGATGTCGCCGAGCCGGTCCCGTACCTGCCGGTAAATGGGGCGGGCGCGCTCGTTGAACATGCGCAATCCCACTGCCATCAGCGGCAAGGGAATCAGCACAACCAGGGCCAGGCGCCAGTCGAGCGTCAATAGGACGATCGACGCGCCGACCAGGCGCATCAGATCGACCACCGTTAGCGGGACGCCGTGGGTGATGAATTGCTCCATTGCATTCACATCGTTGGTCACGCGGGACATCAGCTCACCGGTGGAGGTCGATTCGAAGAACGCGAGCGAGAGTCGCTGCACGTGGTTGTAGATGCGCACACGGAGGTCGAGGATAAAGCGCTCGCCCAATGCGTGCCGGATGAAGTTCTCTCCGAAGTCGGTCAGATGCATAGCGGCGTAGATGGCAATGAGTACCAACACCAGGCGGACCAGGAGCTGCAAGTTCCCATTCTGAATGACGTTGTCGATGATCGCGCGCTCGATGAGCGGTGGCGTCAGGTTCAGCCCGGTCCTGATGAGCAGCAGCACGGCCGTCACGATAAGGGTTTTCCAGTACGGGTATAGGTAGGCGAAAAGTCGTCTGAGTACGGTCATGGATTTCTGAGTTTTCCTTAGGCTGTGGTCTCGGCAGATGCCGGAATCTGTCCCCAGTCTAACATTGATCCCTTCAGAGACCACGCGCATGCTATGCTGCTGCGCTTAGCGGAAAACGGGATTGTGGGCTAGAATGAGGGTAGTCGTACATCGCCCTACATAACTCTTTTTTGTCTATCCGGCGCCCCGGCCCGGGGCGCCTTCCGCAAAGATAAGGAGGTTGTGATGCCATCTGAGTCCACCACAGAGAACCTACTCTATTTGGATCCCGATCAACCGTTGGAGGTCCGGGTCACCGATCTGGTCTCGCGGATGACGTTGGAGGAGAAGATCTCACAGATGGTGCACGGCGCACCGGCGATCCGGCGGTTGGGCGTTCCTGCGTACAACTGGTGGAATGAGTGTCTGCACGGGGTGGGCCGTGCCGGCATCGCCACCGTCTTTCCGCAGGCCATCGGGATGGCCGCGTCGTGGGACACGGAGTTGATGCACCGCACCGCAGTCGCCATCTCGGACGAGGCACGCGCCAAGCATCACGCCGCCCTGAGCGACAACGGTGATACCGAGCAGTACTACGGTCTGACCTTCTGGACCCCCAACATCAACATCTTCCGGGACCCTCGCTGGGGCCGTGGGCAGGAGACTTACGGCGAGGATCCTTACCTGACGGCACGGATGGGCGTCGCTTTTGTGACAGGTCTGCAGGGCGACGATCCGACCTACCTCAAGACCGTGGCGACGCCCAAGCACTACGCTGTCCACAGCGGGCCGGAGGCGGAGCGGCATCATTTCAATGCCCTGGTCGACGAACGGGATCTACGCGAGACCTATCTACCGGCCTTCGAGGCGACGGTGCGTGAGGCCGGCGCGTTCTCTGTGATGGGGGCGTATAACCGGACCAACGGCGAGCCTTGCTGTGCGCACAGTGTGCTGCTCGGGAGGATCCTGCGCGATGAGTGGGGTTTCGAGGGCTACGTCGTCTCGGACTGCGGTGCCATTCGCGACATTTACGCCCACCATCAGGTCGTGGATTCGCCCGAAGCTGCCGCAGCGCTGGCGGTCAAGAATGGCTGCGAGCTCAACTGTGGCGAGGTCTACCGCGCGCTGCTTGTGGCAGCCGAGAAGGGTCTGATCGACGAGGCGACGATCGATATTGCCGTGACGCGGCTATTCACGGCCCGCTTCCGCCTCGGTATGTTCGATCCTCCCGAGCGCGTGCCCTATGCGCGGATTCCCATCGACGTGAACGACTCCGCCGACCACAGGGCGCTGGCTCTGAAGATGGCCCAGGAATCGGTGGTACTGCTCAAGAACGTGAATGGCTTCTTGCCTCTGACGCGAGATCTGAAGAAGATTGCCGTCGTCGGTCCCAACGCCGATGACCCGACCGTGCTTTTGGGCAACTACAACGGCTTCCCGTCGGCGTCTGTCACGCCGTTTGAGGGCATCAAGCGCAAGGTAGGGGACGCGGTCGAGGTCGTCTACGCCAAGGGCTGTGACAGTTCGCAGCACGGATACGTCGGGCTTTGACGAGGCCGTTGCCGCTGCCGCGGATGCGGACGTGATCATCGCCGTGATGGGCCTCTCGCAGCTCATCGAGGGCGAGGAGGGACAGCAAGAAGGCGTCGAGGCAGGCAAGCGCAGCACCGGCGACCGGGATGCCCTGGACCTGCCGGGTCTCCAGGAGGACCTACTCAAGGCGCTGCACGCGACCGGCAAGCCGCTGGTCGTGGTGCTCCTCAACGGCAGTGCGGTCGCGGTCAATTGGGCGGAGGCCAATGCTGCGGCTGTCGTGGAGCTTTGGTATCCCGGGGAAGAGGGTGGCACGGCCCTGGCGGACGTACTCTTCGGGGATTACAATCCTGGAGGGAGGCTTCCGGTCACGTTCTACAAGACCGTCGATGACCTCCCGCCCTTCCGGGACTATGCGATGGAGGGGCACACCTATCGCTATTTCCGCGGTCAGCCGTTGTATCCCTTCGGCTACGGGTTGAGCTACACCACCTTTGCCTATGGCGATCTCGAGCTCAGCAAGCTTGGGCTCAGACCCGGTGACGCTTTGACGCTTTCCGTGATGGTGGAGAACACGGGTGACTTACCCGGCGACGAGGTCGTGCAGCTCTACGTGAAGGACCAGGCCGCATCAGTGCCCGTGCCCACACAGCAGCTTGCGGGGTTCCGCCGCATTCACCTGGCGCCCGGTGAGACGAAATGCGTTAGCTTTACGGTATCGCCCAAGCAGATGAGTCTGATCCTCGACGACGGACGCCGCGCGATCGAGCCGGGTGTCTTCGAGGTCTTCGTGGGTGGCGGCCAGCCGGCGACGGATGCAGCCGGCACCTTCGCCACATTTGAGGTCGTGGGCGATATGGCGTGGGAGATACCCACTGCCTGAGCCGTCGGCACGGGACGTTAGGTGGGGGCGAGATGACCTTGCCCCCACCTTGGAATTGACATTCCACTTGGCGGTGATTAAATGAGTGTGAGTGATGCAGTACGCCGAGTTCTCGGCGTTTTGTTGTGCGGCGTATGGTAACGTTATCATGCACCGGGGGAGGACGTTGGAGCGTTCCGACGTTTTGGCATTACGGTCCAAGAAAGTATCACCTAATCACTGATCGGGAGGTCCTATGGTCAACGTGAGGACGATGCAGAAGAATCAACCTACCAATCGGCTCATCGGCGATATGCCCAAGATCGGCATTCGCCCAACCATCGACGGTCGATGGAACGGTGTGCGGGAATCCCTCGAGGATCAGACGATGGGAATGGCGAAGAACGTCGCGCAGTTCCTGAGCGCAAACCTCCGTCACCCCAACGGTCTGCCGGTGGAGTGCGTCATCGCCGACCGTTGCATCGGGGGCGCAGCCGAGGCAGCGATGGCCACCGAAAAGTTTCGCAAGGAGAACGTCGGCCTTTCGCTCACAGTAACCCCGTGCTGGTGCTATGGTTCCGAAACGATGGACATGGACCCGCTGATCCCGAAAGCCATCTGGGGCTTCAACGGGACCGAGCGGCCCGGCGCGGTTTACTTGGCAGCCGTTGGCGCGGCGCACACGCAGAAGGGCCTGCCCGCCTTTACAATCTACGGGCGCGACGTGCAGGACGCCGGGGATGAGTCGATCCCGGCGGATGTGCAGGAAAAGCTTCTGCGCTTCGCGCGGGCAGGGCTAGCCGTTGCCCGGATGCGCGGGAAGTCGTATCTCTCGATGGGCAGCGTGTCCATGGGCATCGCAGGCTCGATCGTGCAGCCAACCTTCCTCGAGCAGTTCCTCGGAATGCGCGCCGAATCCATCGACATGACCGAGTTTGTTCGCCGCTTCGAGGAGGAGATCTACGACCCCGACGAATTCAAGCAGGCCATGACCTGGGTCAAGGAGATGTGTCGGGAGGGTGAGGACCACAATCCGCCCGAGGTACAGCGGACGCGTGAGCAGAAGAACGACGATTGGGAGCTGTCGGTCAAGATGGCATTGATCGCCCGCGATCTGATGATTGGCAATCCACGCCTCGCCGAGCTCGGGTTCGGTGAGGAGGCCATGGGACACAACGCGATTGCCAGTGGGTTCCAGGGGCAACGACAGTGGACGGATCACTTCCCCAACGGTGACTTCATGGAGGCGATTCTGAACTCCTCCTTCGACTGGAACGGCATCCGCCAACCCTTTGTGGTCGCCACCGAGAACGATGCGCTCAACGGGATCTCGATGCTGTTTGGCCACCTCCTGACAGGACGTGCACAGATCTTCTCGGACGTGCGCACCTATTGGAGCCCCGAAGCGGTCAAACGGGTAACGGGGTATCAGGTTACCGGTGATGCTGCGGGTGGGTTCTTGCACCTCATCAACTCGGGATCGACGACGCTGGACGCAACGGGGCAACAGACCATCGCAGCCGGCCCCGGGATGAAGCAGTGGTGGGATGTCACCGCGGAGGATGCCGAGGCATGTCTCGATGCCACGACGTGGTATCCGGGTAACGTCGGCTACTTCCGCGGCGGTGGGTGGTCCAGTCACTTCGTCTCGCGTGGCGGTATGCCGGTCACGATGTCGCGATTGAACATGGTCTCCGGACTCGGGCCGGCTTTGCAGATTGCCGAGGGCGTGGTGGTTGAACTGCCGGACGAGGTCCACGATAAACTGGACGTCCGGACGGACCCGACTTGGCCCACAACCTGGTTCGTCCCGCGGACGACGGGCGTCGGCCCCTTCCGCGATGTCTACTCGGTGATGAACAACTGGGGTGCCAACCACGGTGCGATCAGCTACGGCCACATCGGCGCCGATCTTATCGCTCTGGCAGCGATGCTGCGCATCCCGGTCTACATGCACAACGTGCCGGACGAGCAGGTCTTCCGCCCGAGTGCGTGGACGACCTTCGGTGCGCAGGATCCCTTTGGCGCCGATTTTCGTGCGTGCGAGGCCTTCGGACCGGTCTACGGCTGAGGCCGGCAAAGGCCGACTCTCTGCTTTGATCTTCTGCGACAAAGCGCCTACCGAGTTCACACGGTAGGCGCTTTGTCGTCCGCGTCCGATCCCGCTCCTGCCTGACAAGTTGTGCAGCATTACGAATATGGAGACCCGAGGCTTGCATAGTAGCGGATTCTCCCCAGAATTACCGGAGCACGAAGGGGGGTGACTATGCCGAAACAAGAGAATACGCCGTCGGCGGAGCGGCGTTATCCGCCTTTCTGGGAACGGGCCGTTCCCATCGCGTTGGGTGTGATTGCCTTTGTCGTCGTGGTCTTGCTGATCATTGCCATCGTCATCGTCCTGGGGCTGGTTCCGGGTGCGGCGGCATGACAGGCGAGCACGCCGGCTGTTGGCAAACCATCGGGGGTTGAGGAGTGATATATGAACGCAATGAACACGATACTCCCGTTTACTTCGAGCCTCGTCAGCGTCATCTTTGCTTTCTTTGTGCTCAGACGCTACCTGGCGCGTCGAGGGCTGCATCTCCTGCTTTGGGGCATTGGAATGATCTTCTACGGCGTCGGCGGCTTCTGCGAGGGATACTATGGCGCCTTTGGGTGGAGCCCCCTGGTTTTCCGGCTATGGTACCTTTTCGGGGCGATCTTGGTCGCCGCCTGGCTGGGACAGGGCACGGTCTACTTGCTGGTGAAGCGGTCGTGGGCCCACGCCCTGATGGTCGTGTTGGCCTTGGGCTCTCTCTACAGCGCGTTTCGCGTCTTCGGTGCGGAGCTCGATCCGAGCCTGATGACGACGAGCCTCCACACGGGGAGCGAGATGAGCGGCCACGCGATTGTGACCCCAGGTGTTCGGATGCTGACGCCGTTCTTCAACATCTACGGGACGATCACGCTGGTGGGGGGCGCGGGCTATTCCATATGGCTCTTCTGGCGCAAACGTGTGCTTCTGCATCGAACGATTGGCAATATCTTCATCGCGGTGGGCGCGATTCTCCCGGCGTTTGGCGGAACGTTCAGCCGGGTGGGGTTCGCCGGCGCGCTTTACGTAAGCGAGTTCTTGGGCGCGGTCCTGATGTTCATCGGCTTTCTGCGGGCCACGACACCGATGCGCGTTCGTGACCCGGCCGCTTCCGCCTCGACGCGCTAGACGCTTAGCGTGGACGCTCTCACCGAGACGAGGTTCGCTCAGGCTATCTCGGATCTTTCAGCTCTTGACCCTGGGCTGGCTCGTGTCATATGCAGGTGGGGCGCTCCTCCCTTCTGGACCCACGAGTCCGGATTCCGGGGCCTCGTGCTCGCGATCCTCTCCCAGCAGGTCTCACTCGAGTCGGCGGAAGCGGCGTTTTCCAAGCTCCAGCGACAACTGGAGAAGGTCACACCCGAGCGATTTCTGGCGCTGGACGACGGCACATTGCGCGCGATCGGATTCAGCCGCCAGAAGGCAGGCTACGTCCGCGGCCTCGCCGAAGCCATAGTCGGTGGTACCCTCGATCTGGACGAGATCGGGAGGATGAACGATGAAGCGGCCCGACAGGCGTTGATCGCGATCAGGGGAATCGGACCCTGGACAGCCGACACCTACCTGTTGTTTGCCCTGCGGAGGCCCGACGCATGGCCTTCGGGTGACCTGGCGTTGGCCCAAGCGATCCGGGATCTGCGCGAGCTGCCCTCTCTTCCAAGTTATCCCGAGGTTGATGACATCGCCGAGAGCTGGCGGCCATGGCGTGCCGTGGCTGCGCGAATTCTCTGGCACTTCTATCTCAGTGAGCGCGGACGGTAGAGGAGGATCTTGATGCGACCACAGACCGTGGGTGACTGGTGGCGGGTGGCGGGCGATCCCGACCTGGGCGTTTATACCACGCCCGAGCAGTAGCCCGTTGACTTTGCGGTGTGGCAGGCGACCGACGGCACTTGGCTGCTTTGGTCGTGCATCCGGGGCACGGCCTGTGCCGGGCAGACCCGGCTCTTCTACCGCTGGGAGGGTGCCAACCTGACGGGTGCCGACTGGCAGCCGATGGGTATCGTGATGGAGGCTCGCCCGTATCTCGGTGAGACGCCGGGCGGACTGCAGGCTCCCCCCGTGATCAAAGAGGATGGCGTCTTTTACATGTTCTACGGTGACTGGGAGCGGATCTGCTTGCCTTAGAACAAATGGGCGGCGGCGTATCTCCTGGAGGTGCTTGAATAGAGGATAGAGCGCCGGCTGGATTGGCCCAGCCGGCGCCTAGATATTTGACGAGGGGCAGTCTCGCCAACATACGTTACGTTCGATATGCTCTTGAGCTTGGTGTCGGAAAGCGTGCTACAATCAAACAGGAGTGAGTGAAAGAGCCTGTTTAATGGACACGGCGACAGAGTCTATTATGGAGCTGTCGTGTAGGCTGTTCGGTTATGAGCGTGTCACATGAAGGTGGTCTCGGAAAGTAGGGGGTGGAGGTTTTGTGGCTAGCCGACAGATAACTCTGGAAATACCCGAGAAGGTATTACTGGCGGAAAAGAGCGATGCTGCTAGTTTTGCGCGGGAAATGCGAGTGCTGGCGGCGGTTAAGCTGTATGAACTTGGTCGGTTATCGTCCGGACGCGCCGCAGAACTTGCGGATATGTCGCGAGTGGAGTTTCTGCTAGACCT
Organism: uncultured Chloroflexia bacterium; assembly: GCA_963775195.1. GTDB lineage: Bacteria > Chloroflexota > Anaerolineae > B4-G1 > SLSP01 > PWVB01. The sequence continues at coordinate 533,801 of CAVZIC010000002.1, read as the reverse complement.
ACAACGGTATCGAGTGTTTCCGCTAGAGGTAGAATTACAGGATCTGGAATCCACTTATGCGGTCCGCGATCAGTAACACCTCACCTCTGCTATACCTTTACCGCGCGGATCTCATTGGCTGGCTTGCGGAGTTGTTCGGGGAGGTTTGGGCTCCGGAAGCTGTCTTGATGGAATTGCGCGTTGGGCACGATAAAGGCTACGACGTTCCGCAACTGGCTACATATGATTGGCTGAAAGTGATCCAGCCTAAAGCCGTGCCTTCGGAATGGTTGGTACTCGATCTGGGTAAGGGAGAGTTAGAGACGATGGCGTTGGCGCTAGAGAATCCAGACCAAGTTGTGCTGCTGGACGACAGTCTGGCACGGGAGATAGCGAAGGCGGCCGGCCTGGAGGTGTGGGGAACGTTGCGAGTTCTGCTAGAGGCAAAAGCGAAGGGCCTTACAGATAGCGTTCAGCCTTTGGTGGAACGCCTTGAGGCTTCTGGAATGTGGATGTCAGGGGCTGTGAAGCGACGGGTGCTGAGATTGGCCGGGGAGTGAGTTAGGGCTCGGTGGGCAGTCTCCAGAGGGGGCAACTGTCGAAGTATTTGGTTGAACTCAGAGCGTCGGCTGGATCGATCCAGCCGGCGCTCTGACGTCTGTCGGGTTCTACTTCCCCAACTCCCCGAACCGTGCCATGATCGCCAGCGCGGGGTCGACGGGCACTTTGGCCCGCTCGACGTCCGCCGGGATGTGGATCGTCGGGGTGGGGCGGATGGCCTTGCCCGCGAACTGCGGCATCCACTGCTTCTCAGCCTCCAGCATCTCGGCGGCCATCTCGCGGATCTCCTTGAGCGTGAGCACTGCGCTCGTCAGCGGGTCCATTGCGCAGGCGTGGACGATGTGCTCGGTATCGCCGGCAAGCGCGGCCTCGACGGTGAGCCGCTGGACGTTGATGTTGGTCAGGTTGAGCGCCGCGCACTGCGGCGGCAGGTCGCCCACCACCGTCTTATGCAACCCTAAGCGGTCGACGTAGATCGGCCCCTCCGCACAGCAGTCGTCGGGCAGGTTGGTGATCATCCCGCCGTTGATGACGTTGCCGTTGAGCCTGAAGGTTCGGCCGGTCTCAAGCGCCTCGATGACGTAAGAACCGTACTCGATCGAGCGTGACGGCAGGACTCGGGGTTCGTCCGCCAGTAGCTCCGTTCCCGCGTACTTGTCCGCAACGTACTTGCTGAAGGCGTAGTACGCGCCACTCTCGCCCCCGAAGCCCGGCTCATCGCAGTAGAGATCCAGCGCCTCCTGGCTGCTGCGGAACCACGGCACGTATTCGGCCAGGTGGCCCGTCGACTCGGTCATGAAGTAGCCGAACTGGCGGAAGACCTCGCCACGGACCTTCTCATTGACGTAGTATTCGGGCTGCTCGAAGCGCTCACGCAGGATCGGGTAAAGGTCCTTGCCTTCGTGCTCGAGCTTGAGAAACCACCCCATGTGGTTGATGCCGGCACAGAGGAAGTCAATCTTGTCCTTCGGCAGTCCGACGTAGCCGGAGATGAGGTCCATCGTCGTCTGCACGCCGTGGCAGAGGCCGACAAAGGGTACTTTGGTCGTGCCGATGGCCCACGAGACCATCGCCATTGGGTTGACGTAGTTCAACAGATAGGCGTTGGGGCAGAGTTCCTCCATATCGTGTGCGAGATCGAGCATCACAGGGATACTTCGCAACGCACGGAAGATGCCGCCGGGACCCAGTGTGTCACCGATGCACTGGTCGACACCATAGGTCAGCGGGATCTTGTAGTCCGCTTCAAAACCATCGATGCCACCGACTTGGAAGGTGGCGATGACGTAGTCGGCATCCCTGACGGCGTCGCGCCGGTCGGTGGTAATCCATACCTTCGCGGAGAGGCCATTGGCGGCGATGACCTCTTTGACAAAGCTCTCCACTTGCGGCGTGCGTCGCATGCTGGGCGCCATCAAGGCGAACTCGGTGTCTTCCAGACCCGGCGTCGCCAGGATGTCCAGGATCAACGTCTTGCAGAAGACGATGCTACCGGCTCCGATAATCGCGACTTTTGCCATCGTGCTCCTCCCTATTCTTTGATTCTACATTCTTATTCCCCGAGGTTCTCGTACAGATAGAGCCCATCTTTCCCGGGTGCTACGACGTCGAGCTTGCCGTTGCCCGTGAAGTCGGCGATGGCAAAGGAGATGCCGCAGCCCTTGCCTTTGCCGGGAGGGCCATAGTCGATGATCTGCTTGGCGAAGCCTTCGCCGGTCCACTTGAAATAGTAGATGCCGACGTCATCAGGGGAGCCCTGGTCATGGCCGTTGTGCGCACGATAGCGCTTGCCGGTCACCAATTCGCAGGCGCCATCGCCATCAAGATCGACCCACTGCAGGTCGTGGTATTGGGCGTTGAAGGGGTCGATCGGGTGCTTGACCCATGTGCGGGTGCCATCAGCGCTCACCTGTTGCTCCCACCAGTCCAGGCCGTAACCGTGGCCGTTTCCCACGATGAGGTCGTTGATCCCGTTGCCGTTGACGTCCACGACGAGGATCGGTACGCCGGAATTCCTGCCCAGCTCGAAGTCGGGATGGAATATCCATTCGCCTGTGTAGGGGGCCTCCGGCGCCTCGAGCCACCCGTTAATCAAGACGAAGTCCCCGCGTCCGTTGCCGGTGATGTCGCCGAAGCCGAGCCCGTGCCCCTGCTTCTCCCTGCGGATCGTGTAGGCTCTGAACTCCCCCGTACCCTTGCCCGCAGTGTCGGTCACGAGTTTGTAGACAACCAGCGGTGCGCCGGGGGTGTTGGGCACGATCTCCTGCTGCCCGTCGCCGTCAACGTCCCAGGCGCGGGTCGTCTCCACGGCGCCGGTATGGGCGATGACGTGCTCGGGCCATTCCTTACTCGGATCGCCTGGGTTCTCCCGCCAGCGGATCGTGTCGCCCCACCAGCCGCCGGTGATGAAGTCGAGCCGCCCATTGCCGTTGATGTCCATCGGGATCGTCGAGAAGTCGTCGTAGTACTCTCCGATGGCCTGCACTTCACCCACGATATGCTGGGTCTTGATGTCCGATGTCTCATACCAGAAGGCGCCGGAGACGATATTGGGCTTCCCGTCACCGGTGACGTCAAAGGCACCGGCCGACTCAAAGCGCTCGAGTGCAATGAGGGTTTTCTTCCACTTGATAGGCATAGGAACCTCCGTGACATATAGCTTGATGAGTGATCGGTGACAAACGAACGGACCACGGCAGTTAGCTTCCAGCGTCTGGTTCAGTCTTCGGCGTCCGGCATTCTGCCTCACATCCCCAGCTGCAGCCGGATGTACTCTCTCGCGATCTTGAGATCCTCCAGTGCCTCCATAGCCTGGCAGGGGGGCTGGGCCTCGCCCTTGATGGCCGCGACGAAGTTCATCGCCTGCTGCCGCATCGCGTGGATCCAGGGCAACTGCGGGATGACCGTCTCCGGTGTGATGCCGTTGCCCGGGTCACGGAAGAGTTCCACGCGCCCCGGACGGTTGCTCGCCAGAGGCGCGGGCAGGTCGATCTTCACGTAGCCGTGCTCGAAGCAGACCAGGGCCGATTCCTGCCAATCGATCGATGTCTGATAAGGTGACATCTCGATCGTGCAAGCTACGCCGCTTTCGCTTTGCCCGGCGAAGAGGACGCCCGAGGGCTCCGCATAGGTAACTTGGTAGGGCTCGCCGAGCAGGTAGCGCATCAGATTGACCTGGTGGATGTAGTAGTTGACGAATGCCGTGTAGCGCTTGTAGGTTTCGGCGTTCATGTCCGAGGCGGGCGGGTCGCGGTCGACGGCGGGATAGCCGCCGGGCACCCGTATCAGGTCGTTGAAGCCGCCCGCGACCCAGTCGCCGGCAGGCATCAAGATGCGCACGTAGGTCATCTTGCCCAGTTTCCCCGTCTCCTTGAGACGTAGGATCTCGGCACGCGCCCACATCGTGGCGGGGTCGCTGCGCTTGTGGTAGCCCACCATGTGCCACGTACCACTCGCCGCGACGACGTCGGCAACCGCCTGGCCGACCTCGACCGAGGCTGCCAATGGCTTCTCCGTGAAAAGCGGGATCCCCGCCGCGATGAGCTCGGGTACCAGTATGCCGTGACGGTCAAAGGGCTGCGAGGCGACGATCCCGTCGAGCTCCTCGGCTGCCAGCATCTCGTCATACGAGGTGTAGACGGCGGGGATGCTGTAGCGAGCGGCCACAGCTTTCCCCAGATCCTCGCGCAGTTCTGCCAGGGCGACGACCTCGCAGGCCGGCACGGTCACATAGTTCTTGAGGTGGGCACACTGACCCATGCTACCAACGCCTACAAATCCGATCCGTATCTTGCGTTCTGCCATGGACACCTCTTTCTGTTGACACGATACACAATAGGCTCGGTGTGACCGATCTATCAGTGCTCTGACTCTCTCTTTCCTACCAATCGCTTCAGTGCCCGGGCGTAATAAACGTAGTTGTCCCAGGATACGTCATCCGGGATGAGGTGATCCAACGCCGGGATGTAACGCCCCGCCTCGACCGCCGGACGGATCCGCGCGAGATCCGCGTCGATCGCGCCCGGTCCCTTCGCCAGTGCGCGTTTGTCGATGCCGCCCATCATCCCCAACGTCGGGTACTTCTGTCGCCAAACCGCGACGTCGCAGCCGGCAGCGACCTCCATCGGGAAGAGCAGGTTCACACCGGCCTCGATCATAGGTTGGGCGATGAGGTCCGGATTGCCGTCGGTGTCGACGGAGATGATGGGGATGTGATGCGCATCGGCAAAGGCCTTGATCCGGCGGTAGCAGGGTCCAAGGAACGCTCTCCAGTGCCGCGGCGAGATCAGCGGGCCGGCACGATAGCACATATCCTCCCAGAGGTGGATCTCATCGACCTGCACCTCCCGGACCACCTGTTCGAACACGGTCAGGTAGAGTGACGTGAGGTGGTCCATGATCTCGAGGGCGAGGTCGGGCATCGTGATCAGCGCAATCAGGCCCTCCTCGTCTCCCAATAGCCAGCGATAGGGGCCGAAGACCCCTGCGTTGGGATATGCCCCCAGGCGGATGGGGTAGCCTTCGGCCATCCACGCGTGCCCTATCTCCCGCCAATTGCCGGCGAGGCGGTCGGGGTGGTTCGGGTCGAGGTACGTCTCCTTGAAGCGTGTCCAGTCGCTACGGTCCTTGACCGGGAACTCAAGGAACTCCGACATCGATTCCCCGTGTTTGTAGTCCCGTCGCTTGATACCCCAGCCGTCGATGAAGGTAACGTAATCCGCATCCTCTTCCAGGATCTGGTGCGCGATCTCGGGACAGGGGCCCGTGTTGACGGGCAGGCTCCTGGGCAATGCGTCGGCACCTAGGGCGGCCTGGACATCACTGAAATTGCGGTAAACATCGGGCATGCCTTCCCCGCGCCAGCGCTTCCAGGCCCTATCCCAGGGTCCCCAGTAGAGCCAGTAAGGCGCACGGTCAACCGGATCACCCAGGATTGTGGCCAGATATCGCTCTCTGTCGTTCATCAGGCTCGCTATCTTCTTGAATACCCACGATTGGTCAACTTCACTATAATCTATCATAGTCGAGGACCATGCGGCTGGGAATAACGCAGCTTGCTCGTCTTTGGCAATTATTGCGCACTCAACGTGTTTCTAGTCTACGTCACGATATGATGGGGGGTGTGTGTTTGTCTACTGATCTCACGGCTGAGAAATCCCGGATCCGGGCCATGCTCAATCATTTCGGTCGGGTTGCGTCCCAGGTCGCCTGGCACATGCCGCAGCACGTCCACGATGAGTTCAATGAGTTGATCGTCGTGATCGGCGGCACGCTGGAAGTATGGATTCGTGGCGAGCGCCTATACGGTCAGCGCGGCGACGTGCTGACCTATCCCCTGGGTGAGCGGCATGCGGAGAGGGCCGTGGGCGATGAGCCGTTGGAGACGCTCTTCCTGGCGTGGCAATGGCGGGAACCCTATGCCACGATCAATTGGCCGCTACGCGCCACTGACCGCAACGGACGGGTCCAACGCCTCATTCACTGGATGCATGAGCTCTTCCCGCCCACACGGCCTGGCGAGCAGCATATGCTGCATGTCCTGCTGGATGCACTGCTGTTCGAGGTTGAACACCTGGGTCAAACGCGAGAGGAAGAGATGGTGGCGCAGGTCAAGGCCTACGTCCAGAATCACATGGCCGAGCCGCTCAGCTTGGACGATCTGGCGCGAGAGGCAGGATTGAGCAAGTATTACTTCTGCCGTGAGTTCGGGAAGGCGACCGGCGTCACGCCGATGGCCTTCTTGCGCCAACTCCGAGTGGAGGCGGCGAGGTCACTGCTGCTCAGCACCTCATGGACACTGCGAGCGATCGCCGATCAGGTCGGCTTTGCCGACGAATTCCAGCTTTCGCGTGTCTTCCGGCGTGTCGCGGGACTGCCGCCCAGCCAAGTGCGCGCGTTGGGACAGTACTGGCATCTCTGATATAATGCTGTGGTCGGATGGCGGTTAGCTGCACTTGCAGCGTGCGGCGTGGTTGTGAGAAAGGGTATGTATGCCGAGACGTGGGTTGGGACGTGGATTGGATGTGCTGATACCGGCTGGCGAGCCCGAGGCAGATGGGCTGCTGTGGATTCCTGTAGACCGGATCTCGCCAAATCCGCACCAACCGCGGACCAGGCTATCGGAATCCACGCTGGAAGAACTCGCCGCCTCGATCCGCGAGCACGGCATCATACAGCCACTGGTTGTTACACGCAGTGACAACAATGGATACCAACTCATTGCGGGCGAGCGCCGCTGGCGTGCATCCCGGCTCGCGGGTCTGGATCAGGTCCCTGCGATTGTCAAGGAGGCCGCCCCTCACGAGATGCTGGAGTTGGCGCTGGTCGAGAACATTCAGCGCGCGGACCTGAATCCCCTCGAAGAGGCCTTAGCCTACCAGCACTTGGTCGATGAGTTCGGATTGTCGCAAGGCGAGGTGGCACAGCGCGTGGGCAAGAGCCGTCCCGCCGTCAACAACCTGATGCGCTTACTCTCGGCGTCGGAGGCTGTACGTCAGGCCCTGCTCGACGGTGAGATCACCGAGGGGCATGGGCGGGCGCTGCTCGGTCTGGATACGGATGATGCCCAGGATGCCGGGCTTCACATGGTGATTCAGGAAGAACTGACGGTCAGAGAGACGGAAGCGTTAGTGCGCCAGCTCCGTGAACCCAAGAAGACGCTGCGCTCGCGTGCAGAGGGCAACGATCCGCACATTCGGGCGCTCGAGGAGCGCTTCTGCGAAGCACTGGGAACTCGTGTTCGCGTGAAACACGGCAAGAAGCAAGGCCGTGTGGTCATCTACTATTACTCGGATGAGGAATTTCAGGCCCTTTACGAACGATTGACAGGCCAGGAACTCTAGTGGTGCGTGTCCTATGCAGGTTCAGACGGTCTGCTTGTCCGTCTTCCAGCTAAGCGCATAGACACAGAGTCCGCCTTTCCCCGCGGTGTTGTCCACCCTCGTCACTTCCGAATCGGGTCCCGCAAGTAGCTGCACCATATGCCGGTCGATCTGGCAGGTCTCGCTGTGATTCTCGCTGACGTGGAGGTAGGGACAACTGCTGACATAGATCATATAGACATCGTCCTCTTCCCTCTGCCAGCGCGACGTATAACCCTGCTGGTTGAGGAAAGTTACCACGCTCTCGACACGTGCTTGCGGCTCTTCGGGCAGCGTCCCTGCTCGCTGGGCGATGCGCCGCGCCGCTCGCTCCAGGAGTGCGTCTCGCTCCTCGGGTATCATGCACTCCTCAATGGAGCCCAGCAGCGCCGATGCCAGACCGCTGTAGTTGTTTGGGAACAGATCGGCAGCCGTAGAGGTGAGATGATAGACATACCGGGGTCTTCCGGGACGGTTGGAACGGCGAACCTCGGGATCGGAGATGTAGCCTTCCGATCGCAAGATTTCGAGGTGGTGGCGCACTGTGACGCTGGTGAGCCCCAACTCATTGCTGAGTTCCTGGACAGTCACTTCGCCATGACGCTTCATAATCTCTAGAATCTGTTGCCTGGTATCTTGCATAGTCACTATCTCCACACGCTGTGATTTTCTTCGTAAGTCTTCGGCGGTGCGAATAATGAAGGTTTACGTGAAATAATTGCATTTTAACACTTCGTATTCGTTTTGTCAAATGCTCATATGCTTATTCGCGCGGATTACCCGGGGTATGCCATTCATGGCTTGATAGCATAAACGTCGGGCGATGCGCAATCACTGGTGTTTCATTAAGGGTGTGCTATAATCAGCGTGATCTACGATCGGAGGTATGTAAGTGTTTGAAGTTAAAAAGGAACTTCTCGAGTCACATGAGGCGCTCCTCGACGTGGTCTTTGACGAGGAGGCGGTCGATGGAGCCAAGCACCGCGCTGCTCGCAAGATCTCCCGCGAGATCAATATCCCCGGGTTTCGCAAGGGGCGAGCGCCTTATTCCAAAGTTCAGCAGTTTGTAGGCGAGTCCAGCATCATGCAGGAAGCGGCTGAGATGCTGGTAGATGAGACATATCCACAAATCCTCGAAGAGGCGGAGGTCGACGCCTACGGCCCCGGCGAGTTCGTTGATATGCAGCCCTCTCCCTTGACCCTCAAGATCAGGGTGCCCTTGCAGCCCGACGTAGACCTCGATGACTATCAGAGCATTCGCGAGGCGTGGGAAAATCCGACGGTCTCCGATGCTGAGGTACAACAGGTTCTCGCTCAGCTTCGCGAAGAGCATGCGGTTCTAGAGCCCGTGGATCGAGCCGCTGAGCTCGGCGATCAGGTGATGGCCAACGTGAAAGCCGTCGCCGGAGATGATGTGATCGTCGATGAGGACGATATTGAGATCGTACTGTTGGAAGAACGCCCCTTTCTTTCTCCGGAGTTTGTTGATGCGCTGGTAGGCATGAAGGCCGACGAGACGCGGGAGTTCCAGCTCGTCATGCCTGATACGATTGAGGAAGATGCACTGCGCGGTGCCGAGGCCGATTTCACCGTCAAGGTTACTCAGGTTTTTGGGCGCGCTCTGCCCGACCTGGATGATGCGCTGGCGAGTACCGCAGGCTCCTTTGAGACGATCGCGGATCTGGAGCAGGATATCCGGAACCGGCTTGCAGCCAGCAAACAAGAGCAGGCGGTATCAGCCTACCGGTCAAATCTCGTGACGCAGCTCGTCGACCGGGCGACGGTCGCCTATCCTCCCAAGCTGGTTGAGGATACGTTGGATGACATCGTGGAAGAGGCTGCGCAACGTGTCAAGAGCCAGCGCGATATGCCCCTTGAGGATGCGTTGCGCCTCGATGGCATGACGATGGAGCAGTTCCGAGAGCAGATGCATCCTCAGGCCGAGCAGCGCGTCAAGCGATCTCTTGTGCTGAGCAAGTTTGCTGAGGTCGAGGGGGTCGAGGTCACTGACGATGACGTAGTTCGGGAGTATAGTGACCTGATCCATCGCATGAACTTATCGGAGCACTTGCACGAGCATCAGATCGACATAGATTCCGAACTGGGGCGCAATCTCCGTTCGACCGTCCTTGGCCGTAAGGTCGTAGATCGTCTGGCCGAAATCGGACGTGGCGAGCCGCAAGAACCCGACCTTGTTGTCGAGGAAGTGGCAGAAGAGGCCGATCCCGAGCCCGTGGATGGGACCCAGGTAGGTTAGGTACGGATAGTCGATGATCGAATCCCGAGTCTTGGGCAGCCGGGATTGTTTGTTAGAAGTGTGAATGATCGAGTCCTGATCCCCGCCGATCGGCGGGGATTGAGTTGTAAAGATTGAGGAGGCAGTTATGGCAATCCCTTACGTCATTGAAACGACAGGGCGTGGGGATCGGATGTACGATATTTACTCCCTGTTGCTCAGGGAACGTATTGTGTTTTTGGGCACCCCGATCAACAGTCAGGTGGCAAATGTGATCGTGGCCCAGTTGCTCTTCCTCGACCGTGAAGACTCCGAACGCGACATCTCTCTCTACATCAACTCTCCGGGTGGAGAAATCGCGGCCGGCTTGGCGGTCTACGACACGATGCAGCTGATCCAGGCTCCTGTCTCGACGATCGCGGTCGGGATGACGGCCAGTATGGGCACAGTGCTTCTGACAGCAGGGACCAAAGGGCGGCGTTATGCTCTTCCCCATGCTACCATTCACGTGCACCAACCCTGGGGTGGGGGTATTCAGGGCCAGGCGTCCGACATCGAGATCGCGGCCAGAGAGATTCTTAGAAAGCGGGATTTGCTTAACGAGATCCTCAGGCGTCACACAGGTATGGACGAGGAGCAAATAGACACGCTGACCGACCGCGATTTCTATATGACGGCGGAGCAAGCCATCGAATATGGCATTGTAGATAAGATCCTTGAGCCAATGGAGCGATAGCATCCACTTCGGGGGGGGAGTATATCCCCCCCCGAATGCTGTAGAAGACCTGCCTCTATGATCGAGGTGGGTTATCCTCAATGAAGGACTCGTTCTTTACCCAACTGATGATACTCATCATCATAAACCATCTTTGTGAGTGAGGAGGTTACGAACGTGGATCTAGAAGTGCTGAATGGCCTTTTACGCCCGAAGTCCATCGCTGTCATCGGGGCCTCAGATACCCCGGGCAAGATTGGCTACACTGTGGTTCGTAGTTTGATTGAGAGCAAGTACGAGGGCCCAATCTACCCGATCAACCCGAAGGGCGGGGATATCCAAGGGCTCAAAGCTTACGCGTCTGTGTTGGATGTGCCGGGCGACATCGATGCCGCTGCCGTTGTGATTCCGGCAAAGTATGTGCCTGAGGTCACGGAGGAGTGCGGGAAGAAGGGCATTAAGGGCCTGATCGTGATCGCCTCGGGGTTCAGCGAGGTGGGCCGCCATGACCTGGAAGAACAGGTTGTAGCGATTTCCCACCGGTACGGTATGCGCGTGCTGGGTCCGAACATTGTGGGGATTCTCTCGAACTCCGATAAGTGTAACGCTTCTTTCGCTCCGTTCCTGCCTCTGGCCGGAAGCGCAGCGCTTGTGTCACAGAGTGGTGCATTGCTGATCGCAATGGATGCCTCCACTTACATTCGCCGGGTTGGGTTCGATAAGTTGGTGTCCATTGGCAACATGTCGGATGTGAATTTCGCCGACCTTGTCGAGTGGCTGGATCAGGATGCAGAGACCGAGTGCATTTCACTCTATATCGAGGGACTCAAGGATGGGCGTCGCTTTATGGATAACGCTCGCAAGGCCGGCAAGCCCATTGTGGCATTGAAGTCGGGCGTCTCCGCTCACGGGGCCGCTGCGGCTGCGTCTCATACAGGGTCATTGGCGGGCTCCGAGAAGATCTACGATGCTGCCTTCGGCCAGGCAGGTGTGGTGATGGCCTCCGATCTGAACAACCTCTTCGATCGTACGCTGGCGCTCTCCCTACAGCCCCCGATGCCGGGTGATAACCTGCTCATCCTCACCAACGGCGGCGGGGTGGGCGTATTGGCGACGGACTCGGCTGACCGATATGGCCTGCCGCTGAAGTTCGCGCCGGAGAACCTGCAGACCGAGCTCAAGAACTACATGCCGTCATTCGGCTCGGCCAAGAACCCGGTGGATCTTACGGGTATGGCTGATCGCAGTTGGTATGAGAAATCGACGCAATACGCCTTCGCGCATGCGTGGGTCGACGGCCTGGTCGTTCTCTACTGTGAGACGGCCATGACGGATCCACAGGACATTGCGGAGGGGATCAAATCCGCGATCGATACCTCGGGCATCACCGGTAAGCCGGTTACGGTTTCCTTTGTGGGTGGCGAACGTTCAGAGGCCGCTATGCGATGGCTCGTGGAGAACGGGATTCCCGCCTACAACGAGCCCGACACGGCAGTCAACGCCTTGGCAGCGCTGCGGGAGCATGCCCGGAGCCAGAAGTTGGCGGCGGAGGTCTTCGAGCGGTTCGACGGTGTGGACGAGGCAAAGGCGCGGGCGATCATCGCGCAAGTCCGTGCTGAGGGCGATCGGAACGTCACAGAGATGGAGTCGAAGATGATCTTCACCGCCTATGGCCTGCCCGTCGCGACATCGAAGCAGGCGGCAAGCGAGGATGAAGCCGTTAGCCTTGCCAATGAGATCGGCTATCCCGTTGTGATGAAGATCCTCTCGCCTGATATCCTCCATAAATCAGATGCCGGCGGTGTTAAGGTGAACATCGAGTCTGATGCGCAAGTCCGGGAGGCCTTTCGCACGATCATGGCGAACGCTAAGGCCTATAACGCGGGCGCCGACATCCATGGTGTGGTTGTGCAGGAAATGGCTCCATGGGGTACCGAAGTGATCCTGGGCTCTGTCAACGACGCGACCTTCGGACCGACCGTGATGTTCGGCTTGGGTGGGATTTTCGTGGAGATCTTGAAAGACGTGACCTTCCGTGTGGCCCCGGTGGCGACAGACCAGGCTTTCACGATGTTCTCTGAGATCAACGGTGCGCCGATCCTGGATGGAGCCCGTGGTGAGGCGCCAAGGGATCGCCGTGCGTTGGCCGAGGTCTTGAGTCGGTATTCGCAGATGGTCTGTGATCTGGCTGATGAGATCCAGGAGACCGATGCGAACCCTGTAATCGTCTACGAGGAGGGTCAAGGTGTCCGCATTGTGGATGCACGCATCATCCTCAAGGACAAAAAGGGGTAGGTCGACCCTAGGTTTTGCGTTGTGAATCTGTGACCGCCCGCGTGTTGTTCGCGGGCGGTCATTTCGTTCCTGCGGATTTTTCGCTTGCGGTGGCCATGTTAATCGCTATACTAGGAGCGTAAAGTCCGCCGAGGGAGGTGTCTGTGGACTCACGCGATAATTCCATCCCCTTGCGCATCCGTGACCTGACATTTAGATATCGTATTCGAGAGTCTGCGGCTATTCGAGACCTCTCATTGGATCTCCATCCCGGAGAGCTAATGCTCGTCGCGGGTACCAGCGGGTGCGGCAAGACGACGCTGCTTCGGTGTATCAACGGCCTGATTCCACGGAGCTACCGCGGCGAGATCACCGGCGACATCCAGATCCTGGGACAGGACAGCCACAAGATGAGCATGGCGATGCTGTCTCAGAAGGTGGGGACGCTGCTGCAGGATCCTGAACGCCAGATCGTGGGCAGCTACGTGCTCAATGAGGTCGCATTCGGTCCGGAGAACCTCGGGATAGCCCGTGAGCAGATCCTGCAGCTTGTGGACGAGACGCTCGATTATCTTGGGATCCTCAAGTTGCGTGACCGCGAGACCTTCAGCCTTTCAGGGGGGGAGAAGCAAAAGGTAGCGCTGGCGGGCGTGTTGGCGATGCAACCGCAGATCCTGCTCCTTGACGAACCCCTGGCAAGCCTGGACAGCGCCTCGGCCCAGGAGGCATTGGATCTATTCCGTCGTCTGGCCGATGAAGGGGTCTCGATCCTTCTGGTGGAACACCGCGTCGAGGATGTGCTGCGCATCAAACCCGATACGGTGTTGTACCTTCGGGACGGTGAGCAGGCCTACTTTGGTGACCCCAGTGGCATGATGGAAACGATGGACTATCACGAGGTGAAGCTGCCGGCCCGCGTGGTCTACGAGCGGGCCAAGGCGTTGCCGGCCCCGCAATTCGAGGTTGGCGTGAAGGCCGATGGAAGGCAACCATTGATTGTCTTTGACCACGTGGGCTTTCGTTACGACTCGTCGCTCCCCGAGGTACTGCACGACGTCAACTTCACTGTCCGCAAGGGCGACATTGTGGCGATTCTTGGCGCCAATGGAGCAGGGAAGACGACGCTGGTCAAACACGCGCTGGGCTTGCTCAAGCCCACCGATGGGCGCGTCTTGCTGGAGGGACGGGAAACCCACACAATATCTGTAGCCCAGGCGGCACGCACGGTAGGCTACGTTTTTCAGAGCCCCGCGCAGATGCTCTTCGCCCCGACAGTGCGCGAAGAACTGGCCTTTGGCCCCCGCAATTTGGGATATGACAAAGCCCGGATGCAGCAAGACATCCAGTGGGCGCTTGACGTCGTGAACATGCGCGACTATGCCGATTCTCCGCCTCTTGCGCTCTCCTTCGGGCAGCAGAAACGCATCAGCATCGCGGCGGTGCTCGCGATGCGCTCTCGCATTCTTATGATGGATGAGCCCACGGCAGGGCAGGACTACTGGAACTACACGGCGTTCATGGATGCGATTCTGCAGATGCCGGGCTTCGATGCCGTGATCTTCATCACCCACGACCTGGATCTGGCCATCAGTTACGCCAATCGAATCGTCTTGGTAAGCGATGGGCAAATCGCCGCAGATGGTCCCCCGGATGAAGTGCTGACAGACGAGGATCTGCTGACGCGCTGTCGTATCGTCCCGACATCTCTGCTCAGACTCAACGTAGAGTTATTGCCTGAGACCGGTTCCTTTATGCGGGCTGAGATGCTCGCCCACATTAGCGATTGACGGACAGGATCCCGTGGGCAGAAGGTAGGAAAGGAGGTAGCCCGGGATAAAGTACCCATTTCGCTCCACTGGTGCTCTCTTGGAAGTGCGTTCATTTAGGTATGCTATCAATGAGGAGGTTGTCGTGGAGAAGAAGTCGCTCTGGGCATTTGGTACGCGTGAGGTCGTCTATGCCGCTATCGGTGCGGCGCTCTATGGTGTATTCTCCTTCGCAACGAACTTCATCGGTTTGCCTGCGGCGGGCAACATTTCGTTGCGCCCGGCCGTAGCGATCCCGATGTTCTTCGGTGTAGCATTCGGTCCCATCGTCGGCTTCATCAGTGGATTCTTGGGCAACGTGCTCGGTGATCTCCTGTCGGGCTATGGTTTCTGGTGGTACTGGGACCTGGGCAACGGCCTGATGGGCTTTCTTCCCGGTCTGATCGCCGTTGGAATCGCCTCCTACAAGGCGACCGGCACGATCGTCAAGGCCGAGATCCTGGTCGTCATTGCAGCCGCTGTGGGCATGATCGTGCCTTCTTTGTTGGAGGTCCCGTTGGGTGGGATCGACATCAACACGGCGATTGTGGGCTATTGGTTCCCCTCCGCGCTTAGTAATACCATCAATGGTCTGATTCTGGTGCCGATATTGATGGTCGCGTATGATGCGGTCGTCGCAAGATCTGGACGATAGTGAGACCGATCGGCCGGCCCCGCAGCGGCTTTGATGGGGCCGGCCGGCTTGGAGACGAAATATGCTTGTCACCTGGAAGTATCATCCCCGGGGCAGTGTCGTGGAGGAGTTCGATCCGCGTGCGCGATGGATTTTCTCCTTTCTGTTGCTCTTTGCTCTCACCCAGTTCTGGGATCTACGCTTCCTGCTCTTTTTCCTTTTCATCGTCGCATTGCAGTATGCGCTGGCCCGTGTGACGTGGGCGGAGACCAGGCGCGCATGGATTTTCATCCTGATTTTCGTGGTCGGCATCGTGGCGCTGAACACACTCTTCACGGGACGTGGAGGCACGTCGGAGGTCCTCCAGGCCGGGCACGTGCTGTGGCGGGCGGAGTGGCGAGTCGTGGGCCTCAATATTCACCCCACGATCACCGTGGAACGCGTCTGGTTTGCGGCATCCCAAATCGTGCGCATGTTGTCTATCTCGGGCCTCTTTCTGATCGTTCCGTACACGATGAACCCTCGTTACTACGGGGCGACGTTCCAGTCTGCAGGACTCCCCGATCGATTTGCTTTCTCGATGGATCTGGCTTTCCGATTCGTGCCGACGCTGGCGCGGGATTTCAGCACGACACTGGATGCCCAGAAGGCCCGTGGCTACGAGGTGGAGAAGCTGGCGGGTGGGGTCGTTGCCCAGATCCGCAAGATGGCGCCGCTGGTGGTGCCGGTGACGATGAACGCGATACTCAGTGGTGAGGACATCACAAACGCTATGGATCTGCGGTGTTTTGGGACCGGCAAGCGGACCTGGGTCCACAAACTGACATACAGACGGCGGGATTACGTGCTGATCGGCGCCAGTATTCTGCTCTTCGTAGCCTCCCTGGTGGTTCATTTCGGCCTGGGAATCGGGCGCTTCTGGGTCCCCCAGTGGGCCCTGGCCTGGGCCGGCGGTTGAGCGAGGTTCGATTTCGTATGGCCTCGCAGGATGTCGTCAGGAACCTGAGGGTAGTCCGGGAGCGTATTGCCGAGGCTGCCTTGCGGTCCGGCCGTGACCCCGACGAGGTGTCATTGGTCGCGGTGAGCAAGACCTTTCCGGTCACGGCAGTGGTGGAGGCGATCCACGCGGGTCAGCGCGTCTTTGGCGAGAATCGTCCCGAGGAAGGCGCCCGCAAGATTCCCGAGGTGTTGCGCGCTCTAGCGTCAGACCCGGCCAGGTCCGGCCGGGAAGCGTCGATGTCTGCGTCGGCGGACGTCTCCCTTGTCTGGCATATGATCGGCCATGTGCAGAGTCGAAAAGCCGACCTCGTGGTGGCCCACTTCGATGTCGTGCATTCCGTCGACCGGCTGAAGCTCGCGCAGAAGCTAAGCCGGCTTGCGGTGGATGCAGGCCGCGAGATGCCGGTTCTGCTCGAATGCAATGTGACCGGGGAGGCCGGCAAGTATGGCTATCCGGCCGCTGGGTGGGAGCATGATGCCGACTGCCGGGCTGCCCTACGCTCGGAGGCCACGGCAGTGGCGGCCCTTTCGGGACTGCGAATCGAGGGGCTGATGACGGTGGCTCCTGTCACCGGCGATCCCCAGGTGATGCACAAAGTCTTCGCGTCCTTGCGTGGCTTGCGCGACTATTTACGTGAGCAGGTGCCTCAGGCCGACTGGGGTCAGCTCTCAATGGGGATGACGGACGACTTCGAGGTAGCTATCTCGGAGGGCGCGACGATAGTCAGGATCGGGCGCGCCATTTTCGGCACACGCAATCAAGCTTAGGAGTTGGTGGCGAGATGACGATGACAATCGGGTTGGTCATGAGGGTGCTGGATATCGTATTCGGTATCCTGGGGCTGTTGCTCATCGTGCGTGCCCTGCTTCAGGTTTTCGGGATGCGCTGGAGTCATCCTCTGCTCCAGATCGTCATCAAAGTCACCGATCCCATTATCAACCTTACAAATCGACTGCTGGGCATCCCCACGTATCGATCGACTTACCGTGCTTACAGTACGCTCCGCTCGGACATCCTCAATGCGGTAGCCGCCCTGGTCGTGCTATGGGCAGCTCGTACCCTGCTCACTTGGGCACTCCAGCTGGTTGTGCTGATCCCGGTCTGGGTGGTGCAGCCATTGGGTAGCATCGGAGCGATGTTGCGTTTTGTCCTGGGGCTGCTCTTTGACCTCTATGGCCTGGCGTTGTTCGTGCGTGTCCTCTTTTCCTGGATCCAGGTGCCCTATTCCGGCAAGGTCACGCGTTTCCTGTGGACGATCACCGAGCCGGTGCTGGTCCCGATCCGCCGCGCACTGCCTGTGTTCTGCGGGCTGGATTTGTCTCCTATCATCGCCTATCTATTGCTGCGCCTGTTGCAGCAGGTCGTGTTCTCGCTGCTCTCGTGGGTCTTCTGAAAGTGAAGCTACGAACCGGCTGAGTCGTTTCAGCCCCTCGCGTATCGTCTCCGTGTCGGTGGCATAGGATACCCTGATGTGTGCGTCGGCTCCAAAAGCAATGCCCGGCACGGCGGCGACACTCTCCTGCTCCAACAGATGGTGACAGAAGGACATAGAATCCAGCCCCGTGCTCGCGATGTTGGGGAAGGCATAGAACGCCCCCTGGGGCATCTCGCATGCGACGCCCGGGATCGCCCTTAGGCCCTCGACGATCAAGTCTCGCCGCTTCTGGAAGATTTGCCGCATCGTCTCGATAGAATCTTGCGGTCCTTTGAGGGCCGCGATGGCGCCGTACTGTGCAAAGGTGTTGGCACCTGAAGTGGTGTGGGATTGCATAGCCGTCGCTGCCTTGATAACGGGTAGGGGACCGGCAGCATAACCCAAGCGCCACCCGGTGGCGGCGAAGGCCTTGCTGAAGCCGTTGCACGTGACCGTGAGATTGTAGATCTCCTCCCCAAGACTGCCGATACTGAGGTGTTTGACACCGTTATAGATGAGCTTCTCGTAGATCTCATCGGCCACGACGACGATCTGGCGTGCGACGATGACCTCGGCCAGTGCCTCGATCTCTCCATGGGTATAGACCGCGCCCGTGGGATTCGATGGCGAGTTCAGAATCAGCAACCGTGTCTTGGCCGTGATAGCATCGTCCAATTGCGCGGGCGTGATCTTGAATCCCTGCGCTTGATCTGTCTTGATGAAGACCGGGTTGGCGCCGGTGAGTTTCACGGCCTCCGGGTAACTGACCCAACAGGGGATCGGGATTAGCGCTTCATCGCCGGGATTGAGCACGACGGAAAGCGTGTTGTAGAGCGCTTGTTTCCCACCGGCTGTCACCAATATCTGATCGGCCGTGTAAGGCAAGGCGTTCTCCCTCTGCAGTTTTTCGGCAATGCCGGCTCGCAACTCAGGAAGACCCGCAGTCGGCGTATACTTCGTCTTTCCCGCATCCAGGGCATCCTTTGCTGCCTGTCGCATGTACGCCGGAGTGATGAAGTCCGGTTCCCCAACGCTGAAGTCGCATACGTCGATCCCCTGCGCTTCCAGCGCTTTGGCCTTGCTGGAGATGGCGAAGGTCATCGAAGGCGAGATGCGGCTGACTCTGTCGGCAAGCTTGATCACACGTTTCTCCTTGTGTAGGGTATAGCATGCGGGCCTCACTATGAGAACGCGAGGGCGGACACGGATTCGTCTTCGGGTATGCTCTTTCGAACTCCCGGACACCGCTCTGTAGTGCAGCCTGTCGTAGATTGTACAGCACGCGGGAAGTGGGTCAATTGATGCGCGCGTTGCGCGGAGGCTTTTGTCTGTGTCGCGGCATGCTATGATGGGGCCAAGAGTCAGCCGCACAAGGGAGTGTTTTCATGAGTTCCGCCGATCTCACGACGTGGTCATCATCGGTGCCCCTTATGCAACGGGGATACCACTGCGAGTTGCTCCGATGTGTCAACGCCCTCCGTGAGAACCATGTGATCTATCCTCCGCGGGGGCGGGTTCTCTACGCGCTTGAGGCGACGCCGGTTGATGCGGTGAAAGTGGTCATTGTAGGTCAGGACCCCTATCATGGCGAAGGGCAGGCCGACGGTCTTGCATTCTCCGTCCCGGAGGAGGTACCCGCACCTCCCTCGCTGCGCAACATCTTCAAAGAGATCGCCGATGACGTCTATGCCGGCGCCCCACCGGCCTTCTCTACCGACCTGACCCGTTGGGCCCAACAGGGCGTACTACTGCTCAACGCGAGTCTCACGGTGGAGGCGGGGAGCGCCGGTTCCCACAGTGAGTTGGGGTGGTCCGCACTAACGGATGCCATCATTGCACAACTGAGCACAGATAGGGATCACCTGGTCTTTATGCTCTGGGGCCGCTTTGCCCGATCGAAGCGGTCCCTCATCGATGCGCACCATCACCTCATTCTGGCGGCTCCCCATCCCTCACCGCTCTCGGCCTATCGCGGGTTCTTCGGGTGCCGCCATTTCTCCAAAGCGAATGCTTATCTTGCCAGGTACGGCAGGGACGAAATCGAGTGGTGAGCTCGACGCTCTTCCCGCAACTTCCCGGACCTCGGTGCGTATAGAATACAGGATGGCGGGATGCGAGGTACCGGTTCCGGTGGCGTCGATCGCGCATCTGTTGCACAATAAGGTTGGATTTCGTATAATGGGATGCAGAAAGGAGCGAGGATGGTTGAGGGCCTCCTGAGTCTCGCGTCGGCCTTTGGGTTATCGACCTCTGCCGGGTTGAATGCCTACATTCCGATGTTGACCGTGGCACTACTTGCCAAGTTCACCGGACTCATTCAGCTCGGGGAGCCTTGGTCCGCACTCACCAGCTGGTGGATCATTGCCCTTCTGGCCGTGCTGCTTGCCATCGAGGAAGTGGCCGACAAGATCCCTGCAGTGGATACGGTCAATGACGTGATTCAAACCCTGGTTCGTCCGACCGCGGGTGCGATTCTCTTCGCTGCGACTACGCAGTCCTCAATCCATATGCATCCGGTGCTCGCTTTTGGCTGTGGTGTAATCCTCGCCGGTACCGTACACGTGGTCAAGGCCGGGTCCCGTCCTGCTGTCACGGTTCTGTCGGGGGGCATAGCCAACCCCGTGGTCAGCACGATCGAGGACATTGTCTCTGCTGTAACGTCGTTCGTGTCGGTCATTTTTCCCTATCTTGTTGTCGTCTGGCTGCTGCTACTGGGGCTGGCAATCTTCCTGGTCGTGCGGGAGCGTCGCCGACGTCGAGAGACACGCAGTATGAGGTCGGTCTGATCCGGTGTGAGCCGCTATCACCTTCATCCTATAGTTCACCAAAAGGGGGAACCATGACTCAAGATCCGTTCTACACTCCACAGCCCGCTGCTTATCAGCCAGAACCGCCCGCCAAGAAGAGGAGTCCCTGGGTTATCATTTTGATCATCCTTGCTGTGTTGTTGTTGTGCTGCTGTGTCGTCCTCGTGATTGGATGGTTCGAGGGCGATCGGATCGTGCAGTTGCTCAGGGATATGGGGTACAGCATCACCCTCTGCCTGCCTGTTGTGATGTAAGCGCAGGCGAGACGAAACGCAAGCAGCTGACGCATCGCGAGAGTAGGGTTTCGCAGGGCGGACCTGAGCGTGCTCCGGTCGTCTACGAGGTATCCGGTGTGGATGGCTGTTCGCGCTGCGGCAAGCTTATTGAGTTACAGGAAGGAAGGGCACAATGAACGAGAATTCGAACTATGCAACGCGACGGCTGGATTCGGGGTCTGAGGAACCGGATTCGGCAGAAGAGACTGAAGCAGGCGGAGAAACACTGGTCACACCTCCGCCACTTCCTGAGTCGGAAGCTGCTACGCCACCCTCCCTGCCGGAGGAATCGGAAGGGCCGCCTCCCTTGCCGGAGGAGTCACAGGGACCCCCTCCCCTGCCGGAGGCTGGGATGGCCATGGTCACACCCCCGCCGCTGCACGAGGAGACACCGGAGAACCTGGTGATCACCCCTTCGAGCCAGCCTCAACTTGAGGCGCCGGCGTCCTCTGCGGCAGCGTCCGAGCCCGTGATTCCCAGCCCCTTTGAGGAGCCCGAGGTATCGTCACCGAGCACGCCGGATGTGGTCATGTCTTCCTATGGTGGCGGAGATCAGCCGGTTGTGGCCCCCTCTGTCCTCTCCACGCCGCCAGCACAGCCACCAAAGAAGAACAACACGCTGCTCATCGTGATCATTGTGCTGGTCGTGTTGCTGCTGCTGTGCTGCTGCTGCGTCGTCATCGCCGGCATCATCTATTCGCAGCAGCAGAGCTCGATGTCGCTGATACAGGGCGTTCTTGGCTTGCTCTAGCGCATTTCTCCCTTGCGAAGGTTGGCGAGGTGCCGTGTGCACATGGTGACGTCGCTTGCACAGTTGTTTGCACGAGGTGGCACCGCGTAACCTTCGCAAGGGTAGTTGCCCTGCACGGTGACGCCCCTGGGAGACTCCTCCTCGGGGCGTTTGCTGTATAATACGGGCGTGGTGACACCCAGCGAGAAAGTACAACAAAAGCTCGACACCCTTCCGCGAAAACCCGGCTGCTATCTGATGCATAATGCGAAGGGTCGGGTGATCTACGTCGGGAAAGCGATAGACCTGGCGAGCCGGGTCCGCTCCTACTTCCACGCTTCGTCCCAGGAGCATCCGAAGACACGGCGACTGGTGGCAGAGATCGCCGACATCGACTGGATCCTCACAGATTCCGAGGTCGAGGCACTGATTCTCGAGGCCAACCTCATCAAGAAGCACCGCCCCCGTTACAATGTGCGCCTGAAAGATGACAAGCGGTATCCCTATCTCAAGGTGACCCATGAGGATTTCCCAAAGGTCCTGATCACGCGCCAGATGCAGCGGGATGGGGGGCGGTATTTCGGCCCTTACACCTCGACGAGCGCGTTGCACGAGACCCTGGATCTGATTCGCCGCCTTTTCCCTTACAGGACCTGTGATCGTATTATCACGGGCCAAGATCGCCGCGCATGTCTCTACTATGACCTGAAGCTGTGTACGGCGCCGTGCATTGGGGCGGTCGATAAAGCTCAGTACAACAGCGTGATCGATCAGTTGATCCAGTTTATGGGGGGACAGACCGAGGAAGTTACGGAGGAGATGCGGCAGCAGATCGATGCCGCAGCGACGGGGCTGCAGTTCGAGCGCGCGGCGCAGTTGCGCGATCGCTATCAGGCGCTCCAGCGCGTGATGGAACACCAACGCATCATCACTACGGCAGCCACCAACCAGGACGTCGTCGCGATGGCACGGGATGACGGAAACGCGTGTGTGGAGATCTTCTTCGTGCGCAACGGGAAGCTGCTGGGACGGGAGTATTTCGTGATGGAGGGCAGCAGCGGTGATAACGACGAGGAGATCGTGACGGCCTTCCTGGAGCAGTTCTACTCAGACGCGGCATCCGTGCCGCCCGAGATCCTCTTGCCCGCCCGGATCGCCGAAGCCGCCGTCCTGGAGCAGTGGCTCCGCACCAAGCGCGGGGACGTGGTCTATATTGAGGTCCCCCAGGACGGACCGGGCCGCGAGCTGCTCGACCTTGCATCGACCAACGCGACCGAGACGCTGCGCATGTTGAAGGCGCAGTGGGAGATGGATCAGCATCGCAGCGAGTCCGCCCTGAACGAGTTGCAGGAGGCGCTCGCCCTCGATCACCCGCCGGTTCGGATGGAGTGCTACGATATCTCGACCACCCAGGGCGTCGAAGTCGTGGGCAGCATGGTCGTCTTCGAGCACGGCGTGCCAAAGAAGAGCCACTACCGTCGCTTCAAGATTCGCACCGTCGTGGGTCAGGATGACTTCGCCAGCATGCGCGAGGTCCTGACGCGGCGCTTCGATCGCTGGCGTCGCATCAGTGGTGGCGAGTTGAAAGGCTCACGCGGCAGCCAGGCCTGGGTCAAATTGCCGGACCTGCTCATCGTCGATGGGGGTAAAGGACAGCTCTCCATGGCGATGGAGGTGCTGGAGGCCTTCGACCTCACGGACCAGGTGCCCGCCATCGGGCTCGCCAAACGGTACGAAGAGGTCTTCCAGCCGGGAAAGCGTGTCCCCATTCGCTTCGATCCCTCCGCCCCCGCCATCCTACTACTGCGCCGCATCCGCGATGAAGCGCATCGCTTTGCCATCACCTACCACCGGCAGCGGCGGAACAAGACCGGGCTGGCATCGCAGATCGACGAAATCCCGGGGATTGGCCCGATGAAGCGCAAAGCCTTGCTCAAGCACTTTGGGAGCCTGGACGCGATCCAGAAGGCCGACGTCAAGGCTTTGCAGGAGGTCCCCGGCATCTCCGAGGTGCTCGCTACTAACATCGTCGCTCACTTCGAGCGCCTGCGGCAGGAGAAGGAGCAGGAAGCCGACGGTGTCTGAATCACCGATGATGTCGCTCAGAAGCGGACGGATTACCGGATTTCACGGATGGTAGCGCTGCCCGGTATGGTCGTGGCCCCCCATCCGTGAAATCCGTGCAATCCTCATAATCCGTGATTCAGCTATCCTCCTACTCCAGCGCGCGCGTCGCGATCGCTTCCTTCGCCCGCGCGATAAAGTCCGCGACGGGCATCGCACCGAGATTCTCCTCGCTGCGCAGCCTCACCGCCACAGCGCCGTCCTCGGCCTCGCGGTCGCCCACGACGAGCATATACGGGACCTTCATCAACTGCGCGTCACGGATCTTGGCGTTCATGCGCGACGACGACGTGTCGGTGCTGACCCGGATCCCGGCTTCCCGCAGTTGGTCCTCGACCTCCTTGGCGTACTCGATGTGCCGGTCGGCGATGGGGATGAGGCGTGCTTGTTCGGGGCAGAGCCACACCGGGAATGCTCCCGCGTAGTGCTCGACCAGGATTCCGAAGAAGCGCTCGATTGAGCCCAGCAGCGCGCGGTGGACCATATAGGGCCGGTGTTCGAGGCCGTCTTCGCCGACGTACGTCATGCCGAAGAGATTGGGTTCATTGAAGTCGAACTGGATGGTCGTAAGCTGCCAGGAACGTCCCAGCGCATCCTTGACGTGCAGGTCGATCTTGGGGCCGTAGAAAGCGCCGCCGCCTTCGTCGATCTTGTAGTCCAGACCCTCCTCATCGATCGCGCGCTGCAGCGATTTCTGTGCTTGCTCCCATTGCTCGGGCTCGCCCACGGCGTCGTCCGGCCTGGTGGCGAGATAGGCTTGGATGTCCTCGAACCCAAAGGCGTGCAGCATTGACAGTGAGAAGCGCAGTACGCGCAGGACCTCGCCCTCGATTTGATCGGGCGTGCAGATGATGTGTGCGTCATCCTGGGTAAAGCCGCGGACCCGCATCAAGCCGTGGAGTACGCCGCTCTTCTCGTAGCGATAGACCGTGCCCAGCTCGGCCCAGCGCAGCGGGAGCTCGCGATAGGAGCGCAGCCGCGTCTTGTAGATCATGATGTGGAAGGGGCAGTTCATCGGCTTGAGGTAGTAATCCTGCCCATCCACGTCCATCGGCGCGTACATGCCCTCTTTGTAGAAACCCAGGTGTCCGGACGTCTCCCATAGCCATGACTTCCCGATGTGCGGCGTGTAGACCAGCTCGTAGCCGCCCTTGAGGTGGCGGTCCCGCCAGAAGTTCTCGATCGTCAAGCGCACCAGGGCGCCGCGAGGATGCCAGTAGGCCAGGCCGGGACCGGCCTCCTCGTGAAACGAGACCAGATCCAACTCGCGAATCAGCCGCCGGTGATCGCGCTTCTTCACCTCCTCCAGCCACGCCAGATACTCGCGCAGCTCAGCGGGCTTCTGCCACGCCGTGCCGTAGATACGCTGGAGCATCGGCCGATCGGCGTCACCCCGCCAGTAGGCGCCTGCTACGTTGAGTAGTTTCACCGCCTTGGGGTTGATATCCTTTGAGCTGTCGACGTGCGGCCCACGGCAGAGATCCACGAAGTCCCCGCTCCTGTAGATGGAGAGCTTCGGCGTCTCCTTTGTCTTCTCACCGTACTCGTCAGTCCCTCCCTGGAGGATATCTCGAATCAGCTCCAGCTTGTAGGGTTGGTCGGCGAAGAGCTTACGGGCCTCCTCAGGCGAGATCTCCTCGTACACGAAGTCGCGATGCTCCGCGATGATCTCCTTCATCCGCGCCTCGATTTCCTCCAGGTCCTCATCGGTGAGGGCGCGCGGCAGGTCGAAGTCGTAGTAGAACCCGTTCTCGATCGGCGGGCCAATTGCGATCTTGGCCTCCGGGAATTTCTCCAACACCGCGGCCGCCATCAAGTGCGCGGCCGAGTGCCGGATCCGGTACAGTTTACTCTCCTGATACGGTTCGGAATGCTCCTCTGCCATTGCCCTTCTCCTTTCACTCTTGCACATGCAAAAGCGCCCCACATCCTCTTGGGACGTGGGGCGCCACGTGGTTCCACCCAAGTTCCCGAGACGCCATTGCGCGCACTCGAGCACTCTATAGACGCGATAACGGGCGAACCCGGGATGCTATAGTTGGGTCAGGCGTCAGGGCCGCTTGCCCGTTCCAGCATCCGCTCGCGGGTGGTCTTCGCCGGGATTGCGTAAAGGAGGCTCTCAGCCGGTGGCCTCCGTTTTCTGTTACGCTTTGCCGGGTACTCGTCCCGCTCAACGCTTTGTCGCGCGCCCTCCGGCACGCTACCTTATCCAGATTATATGCAGTTCGAGCGCCAAAGTCAAGGTGTGTCGACGGCCATTCGAGGCTCCTTTGTGGTATCATAGCGTGAATGGGTACGGCTAGACAGAAGGGAAAGTGTTGCGTGGGGGATCTTCTTACGTGGGATCTGCTGGCGACAGAGGGGCGAGCGCGAGCAGGTATCTTTCATACGGCGCATGGGCCGTTACAGACGCCGGTCTACGCTCCGGTGGGCACGCAGGCTACCGTCAAGGCGATGACACCGCAGCAGCTCCAGGACGCCGGCGCATCGCTGGTGCTGGCGAACACCTATCATCTCTACCTCAGGCCTGGCGATGAACTGATTGGATCTCTCGGTGGGGTCCACACGTTCATGGGATGGGAAGGTCCGATGTTGACGGACTCCGGTGGCTTCCAGGTCTTTAGCCTGGCCGGAGGCAACGGCAAGGACTCGCTGAGGCAGATTGATAACGACGGTGTGACCTTCCGTTCCCATATCGACGGAGGGCGTCATCGGTTCACACCTGAGAAGGTGATGGAGATCGAGCAGAATCTAGGTGCCGATATCGCGATGGTGCTGGATGAATGCGCGGTACCGGATGACTATGACTATCTCAGGGATTACGCTCTCCCTCGAACCCACGCCTGGGCCGAGCGCTGCAAAGTCGCTCATACACGTGCAGATCAGGCGCTCTTCGGCATCGTGCAGGGCGGCATTTTCGCAGATCTCCGCGAGGAGAGCGCGGGCCGCCTGGTCTCGCTGGATTTCGATGGCTACGCGATCGGCGGGCTCTCGGTAGGCGAGAGCAAGGCGGAGATGTACGCGACGCTGGACGTCACGACGCCGACATTGCCGGGGAACAAGCCTCGCTATCTCATGGGGGTCGGCACGCCGGAGGACTTGGTGGAGGGTGTGGCGCGGGGCATCGACATCTTCGACTGTGTGCTGCCCACTCGGGTCGCCCGCAACGGGCAGGCCCTCTTGCGCGACGGCAAGCACAACATGCGGAACGCTCGCTTCATAGAGGACCCGGCTCCTCTCGACCCCTCTTGCGAATGCTACACCTGTCGGCACTTCAGCCGAGCCTATGTCCGTCATCTCCTTATCGCCAAAGAGATGCTGGGTGCCACGCTCTTGACGATCCATAACCTGCACATGATGCTGTCGCTCATTACGGATATCCGTGACGCGATTATCGCCGGGCGATTCGAGGATTTCAGGGCCGCCTTCTGGGAGATGCGACAACGTTCGAACGTGCCGGCGCTCACAGGCTCCCCGTAGGTTGCGAAAGGTAGGTACTAAGTGGAGAGATTGTCACGCAATGACCCATGCTGGTGCGGGAGCGGCAAGAAGTACAAGCTCTGCCATCTGAAACAGGACCTCGCGCGGAACCATGCGCGCCGTCAGGTGGCTGCCCGCAGAACTCGTGAGGTCATCATCAAGACCGAGGAGCAAATTGAGGGTATCCGTAAATCCTGCTATCTGACCCGTGATATCCTGGATAGTCTGCAGGGCCGCATAGTGGCGGGTATCACGACGGAGCAGATCAACACGTGGGTTCACAATATGACCGTTGCCGCGGGTGCCATCCCGGCGCCCCTCAACTATCGTGGCTATCCGAAGAGCGTCTGTACGTCGATTAACGAGGTGATCTGTCACGGCATCCCCTCACCTGAGCGTGTTCTCCAGGAGGGGGACATTCTCAACGTTGACGTGACCTCGATTCTGGAGGGCTATTACGGAGACTCCAGCCGGATGTTCCTGATCGGCGAGGTCTCCGATGCCGCCCGGCAATTGGTAGAGGTGACGCGCCGCTCGATGTACCTGGGCATCGAACAGGTAAAACCGGGCAACACGATTGGCGACATCGGGCACGCCATTCAGGTGTATGCCGAATCCTACGGGTATTCGGTGGTGCGCGCTTTTGTGGGTCACGGCACGGGCGTGGATTTCCACGAGGCCCCCGATGTGCCTCACTATGGCGAGCCCGGGACCGGGTTGACCCTGGTTCCCAACATGGTCTTCACCATCGAGCCCATGATCAACATTGGGGGCTACAGGGCCACGGTGTTGGAGGATGGCTGGACGGCGGTGACGTCGGACGGTTCGCTGTCAGCACAGTGGGAACACACCGTCCTGGTCACCGAGGATGGCGTCGAGATCCTGACGGCGTCGTCGGATACTAATCAACAAACCGCTTGGGAAGGAGACGTGTGATGCAGGGGGACTCAAACGAGATTCGCAAAGGACTACGGGACGTGATCGACTTCGAGATCGGGTTGGACGTGGTATCGCTCGGTATGATCCGCGATATCAGCACGGAGGGTGATAAGGTCACCATCACCATGATCCTCACCTCGCCCATGTGCCCAATGGCCTCGTTTATGATGAACCAGGTCAGGGATCGGGTCGCCGAGCTATCCGACAAGCCCGTGGAGGTCGTCATGGGCAAGGAGATGTGGAAGCCCGACATGATGGAAGAGGAGGCGCGCGAAGCCTTAGGCATTTGATGATCGCGCGTCCTGCGCTTGACATTTTCGTCTAGCTGGTGATAATAAAGGTTAGTCGAATCTTTTCAAAGGCATGGACGAGGAGAAGTAATCGGGCGGCACCTGACAGGGAAGTGTGGTCGGAGACTGAGAGCCACACCCAGCGAAAGCTCGATGAAGTTCGCCTCTGAGCTGACCATTCAACGATTCCCGTCTGGGGATTCAAGTAGATGGCTCCGCGAGCCCGGCGTTATTTGGGCAACCCATCGTCAGGGCCGGAGATGTCCGGATGATTGTGGGGGAGGGGTTCTGTAAGCGTTCTCTGACTGTTTCGAGCGCCGCAGAACAAGCAGGGTGGTACCGCGGGAGCTACGCTCTCGTCCCGGCAAGGGACGAGAGCGTTTTTGTTGCGTTTTCACGTGCAAACGTACGAACGTTTACACGTTTCAACGGTCTAGTTGAAGGGGGTGGACAATGAGTTCGTTTGAGGAACTGGAGCAGATTCGTGAGCAGGCACTGGCTGACCTGGCCGCCGCCTCGACGACACGCGCGCTTGAGGAGTGGGAGGCGCGATTCCTCGGCCGCAAGGGCGAGATCACGCAGCGGGCGCGTCAGGTGGGCCAGATGTCCAAGGAAGATCGTCCGGCCTATGGGCAGCGGGTCAACGAGATCAAGCAACTCCTGCTCCGGGCTTATGAGACGCGGCTGGAGGAGATCCGCCAGGCGGAGGTCGCTCAGCAGCTTGCCTCTGAGACGATCGACGTGACGCTGCCGGGGCGCCCGGTGGTGCCCGGACACCTGCACCTCACGACCCAGGCGCTGCGGCAGCTCTACGATATCTTTGCCAAGATGGGCTTCGAGGTCTATGAGGCCCCGGATGTCGAGCTGGAGGCGTATAACTTCGATCTGCTCAACATCCCTGAGTACCATCCGGCGCGCGATATGTGGGACACCTTCTGGGTCAAGGATTCGCTACTCGGCCCTAAGAGCCCTTCGACCGGTGGCGCTGCGAGTGAGGCCAAGCTGAGCAACCGGCGCCTGCTCCGCACCCACACGTCACCCGGTCAGATCAGAGCCATGCGCGAACGCTATCCCGATCCGATCCGCGTGATTCTGCCGGGGAAGTGCTACCGCTACGAGCAGATCACGGTCAGGTCCGAGCACCAGTTCTACCAGCTCGAGGGACTCGCCGTAGGTCGAGGGATCACGATGACGGACCTCATCGGCACGATGACCCAATTCGCGCGGCTCTACTATGGGCCGGACGAGGAGGTACGCGTGCGCAGTTCGTATTTCCCTTTCACCGAGCCGAGTGTTGAGCTGGATGCGGCCTGTGTCCTCTGTCATGGCGCCGGTTGCGCGGTCTGCAAATACACGGGCTGGTTGGAACTTGCCGGTGCCGGGATGGTACATCCTGTCGTGCTCGAGAACGGTGGCTATGACCCTGAAAACTGGAGCGGCTTCGCCTTTGGGTTTGGCGTCGAGCGACCTGCAATGCTGAGATACAGCGTTGAGGATATCCGTCTATTCTATGGGAACGATTTGCGGTTCCTGCGGCAATTCTAGGGAGGCCAACCATGCGTATACCCCTATCGTGGCTAAACGACTACGTTGAGGTGGAGGATCTGGAGATCGGGTCGCTGCGGCAGCGGCTGGACCTTTCCGGACTCGAGGTGAAGACCATTGACGTCATCGGGCATCCCAGTGCAGAACTGCCGTGGGATCCCGAGAAGGTCATGACGGCGGAGGTACTGGCGGTCAGGCCGCACCCGAACGCCGATCGACTGGTGCTAGCCGAGGTCAACTATGGCGGGGACGAGCATGAGATTGTCGTCACCGGTGCGCCCAGCTTGTACGCGCGAATGGGCGAGGAGGGCCTGCATCTCAAGGTTGCCTTCGCCTGGGAGGGTGCGGAGCTGTATGATGGGCACGCCGAAGGGTGGGCTAAGAGCCGGCTCAAGAAGACCAAGATTCGAGGCGAGCCATCTCGCGCGATGGTCTGCTCGGAGAAGGAACTGGGACTAACCGAGGCGGCGGCTGATATCATCTATCTGGAAGATGACACACCTGTGGGTGTGCCGCTGGTGGACGTGTTGGGGGATTACGTCCTCGACTTCGATATCAAGGGACCCTTCGGCCATCTGCAGTCGATCTACGGCATCGCCCGCGAGGTGTCCGCGCTTTACGGACGGCCCCTCAAACGCGATGCGTCCAGTGCTATCCAGGCCTTGGGTTTGACGACGTCTGAAAACGTCGACTTCGTGGATCTGGAGATCGCGGATCCGGACCTGTGTCCACGGTACACGGCGACGATGATCCGCAACGTCGAGATCAAGCCGTCTCCTTTATGGATGCAGCTCCGGCTCCAGCGGGCAGGCATGCGGCCGATCAGCAACGTCGTTGACATCACCAACTACGTGATGTGGGAGCTGGGGCAGCCTCTTCATGCGTTCAACTACGCCCAAGTCCGCGCGATCCTCCACCAGGGGAGGGATGGGGATCGGCCTACCATCGTCGTGCGCCGTGCGACAGAGGGCGAGCGGATGACCACGCTGGATGGGGAGCCGCGCGTGTTCGATGATCAGATGCTGTTGATCACGGATGGTCAGGGCCCCGTGGGCATCGCCGGCGTCATGGGCGGTCTGGATAGCGAGGTGGGCGAGGAGACGAAGGACGTCCTGCTTGAGGCGGCCAACTTCAACTTCCTGAATATCCGCCGCACGAGTCAGCGGCTCAGGCTAAATACCGAGGCGTCGTCGCGCTTTGGCAAGCGGGTGGACCCCGAGCTGGCGCTCCCGGCGGCAGCTCGGGCCGCGGAGTTGATGAAAGAGCTGGCCGGGGCCACGATCGACCCCGTCGTCGGCGATCTCTATCCGGGTAAGCCGGAACAGCGGACCATCGGCTACGATCCGGGCCTGTCGGACCGTCTTCTCGGGATCGAGATTGCTCCTGCGGAGCAGGCTCGGATCCTGAGGGCGTTGGAGTTCGAGGTGGATGAACCCGCTAACCTCGAAAAGGTTTCGCGAGCTTCGGTCGGGCCTGAACCTTCGCAAGATTCAGAGCCGACGACCTGGCAGGTCAAAGTGCCCTCCTATCGGCTGGACGTGGGGCTACCTGTGGACCTTGTCGAGGAGGTCGCGCGACTGTGGGGATACGACAAGTTCCCCAGCACGCTCATCGACGAAGCGCTGCCGCCTCTGCGACGTAATACAGCATTGGAGGCTGAGGAGCATCTGCGCGACATCCTCGTTGGGCTCGGTCTCGATGAGGTGATCACCTATTCGCTAATCGACCCGGAGGATGAGGCGCGGCTGCATCCTGAGCCGGACAAGCTTCTGACGCTGCCGGGAGAGCTTGTGCTGCTGCAGAACTACCTTGCACCGGAGCGGTCCCAGATGCGGCGCACGTTGCTGCCTGGTGCCCTGCGGACGGCCTGGTCAAACTTGCGCTATTTGGCACGTATCGCCATCTTCGAGATCGGTCGTATCCACTATATGGCCGGTGAGCCGGATGCTGCCATCGGGGAGACCGGTGTGGCCGAGCCGCGCCACCTAAGTATCCTGCTGACAGGCCCTCGCGACCCGGCGTGGTGGCAGGAGGCGGGTTCTGCCCCCTCCGGTGCTGCGCCCGAGGGGACGGTTGGGCAGAGTGGGGCGTTGCTGGATTACTTCGACCTCAAAGGTATCGTCGACGCGCTTCTGAGGCGTCTAGACCTGGGTCTGAAGGTGAGCTGGAGCCGCGGTAACCACCCATCGTTTCATCCCGGCCGGTGCGCGGCCGTGACGGTGGGCGAGCGTGAACTCGGCGTGCTGGGTGAGGTCCATCCCTTCGTTCGGGAGGCCTTCAACCTGCCGGATCAGCCGGTGGTGCTCCTGGAATGGGATCTGGAGGTGCTGCTCGGTGCGGCGGCGGAGGCAGAGGCGGAGAAGAAGATCGGGATGCTCTCACCTTTTGCCCCGGTCCACGAGGACTTGGCCCTGGTTGTCGACGAGGCGACCCCTGCTGTGGATGTCCAGCGCACGCTTGAGGATGCCGGTAGACCTCTGGTGACGGAGGTGACGTTGTTCGACGTCTACCGCGGGGAACAGGTGGGCGCCGGCAAGAAGAGCCTCGCTTTCGCGTTGAGCTATCAGGCGCCCGACCGATCGCTGTCGGAGCGTGACGTCACGAAGCTCCGCACGCGCATTATTCGGGCGGTGGAGAAAGAACTGGGCGCGAAGCTGCGAGGCGGGTAGAACGTTCAAACGTGCTAACGTGGGAACGTCTTTTCCGTGCCGAAGACGCTGCCCAGCCCCGGCAGCAGGGCCTCCGCTGCCGGGGCTGGGCTTCCGGTGTCGAAGAGCAGATATCGCGCGGTGCGGTAGGGGTGTGCGTGGCTGCCGCTCGCCACGCGCAACTGCTGGCCCTTGGCCAGGATTCGGTAGCCGTTCCGGGCGCCGATATGGCCCGTGACCAGCACGCGCTGCACCGCACCGGCTTGAGATAGGCGGGCCAGCATGGCGTCAACCTGTTCCGTGTAGGCCTTCATGCCACCATCGTACTCGTTTCGACTGAAGAGAGCCGACCAGAGCAGCTTGAACTCGTCCTGATAGCCTGCGAAGATCCCCAGCAGGTAGTCGTCGTAGCGCGGGTCCGCGGGGCTGTCGACGCCCATATAAGTGTGCGCGAGGTCTGCATATGCGACGCCGGTCATCTCGCCCACGGCTCTGCGCAATGCCGGTCGCTGCCCCGGTGGTATCTGACCCTCGACCCGGTTCAGCAGCCGCTCGTGGCAGAATCGCTCCAGGTGGGCGACCGCGAGAGGGGCCGCCGCCTGCGGAAATGCCCCGGCGTGACAGATGGTGACGCCGGCGGCGGTGCGGACGACAAAGGGTCGTTGTCGGAAGAAGGTGAGCACACGCTCTCTATCAGGCCCCATGGCGCGCTCAAAGCGCGGGGTGTAGACCCAGTCTCCCTTGGACAGTGTCACGTGATAGATGTGGGGCATCTCGTGGTTGCCCAGCAGGACGATCAGGGTTGGACCCAGCCTGGCCTTGAGTGCTATCAGATCAAGGACGATGTCCAGCGAGCGATCCTCTGCGGGAGGTCCCTCACTGTGGATCAGGTCGCCTGTGAAGATCAGGAAGTGGGCAAGGTCACGGGCCTGTAGTTCAAGGAAGACGTCGCGATAGCGCTCGTAGAGAGGCCAATCGCCATGGAGGTCGGTGACGACCATGGCGATGCCATCGGTCAGGTCAACGATGCGGTCAGTCAAGCGAGAATCCGAACCAATCGGCGAGGAAGTGGGCCACGCCGTCATCCGCACAAGCGCCCGCCGTCTGCCACGCCAACGCTTTCACCTCGGGCCGTGCGTCGTCTACTGCTACCGTGTAGGGGAACGTCTCGAAGACCGGGATGTCGTTGAGGCTGTCGCCGAAGTAGAGCACCTCGCCAATCTCAATGCCGAGGCTCCGCGCCAGGGCCACCAGGCTCAGATCCTTGCGCGCTTCAGGGTGGTTGACCTCCACCCAGGTGTGATGGCCAGGCTGGTAGACGACGTAGGCCCGATCCCCCACCGCGTCTTGGAGCGGCGGGTAAAGCGCTGCCCCTCGCTCGCGTTTCTCGCAGACCGAGATCTGTGCCGGTCGGACGGCGAAGAGCTCTGTGACCGTCTCTACACTTATGTAGGGCTGGTAGGGACGTTCGGCAATGAGGACCCTCACTTCCGCCATGCTTTCCTCGCGCCCGGGCAGATAGCGTGTAATCTGATCCTCACCGTAGACGAGAGGTACGTAGCCACGATCGAGAATCAGCGCCACAGCCTCTCGGGCCACCTGGGGATCGACGAAGCACCCGGGTACCGGTTTCCCTTCCTCCAGGGTGAAGATGCCGTTGAGACAGACCGCGCGCGCCCAAGGCCCAACCGCGTCGACGAGGCGTTGGGTCACCCACGGGTTCAGCCCTGTGACAAAGGCGAACACGACGTCGCGCGACCGCAGGCGCCCCAGTGCATGCACCGTTCCAGCCGTGAGCGCGCTCCCGGGCATGAGCAGCGTGCCGTCGATGTCGCTGGCGACCAGTCGAATGGTAGGCTTGCTGTCCATCGAATCTATCGCTTGAGGCGATCGAAAAGCGTATCGAGGGTAAGCTTCGGAGCGGTGGTCTGTACCGCGGCGACGCGTTCGTTGTAGGCAGGGCGATCGGAATCACGGTAGAAGATGCCCAGGTACTGCGTGCTGGTGTCGAGCGCCAGGGCCATCGCTGCCAGACGATCGGTCGGGTCGTGGCCCGCCGGGAGTGGCGCCGTGACCTCGCGATAGTGAGCGTAGGTATCGTAGAAGGTGACGCACGGGCTCAGCACCTGGATGAGGGAAAAGCCGGGGTGCTGCAAGGCTTGCACCAGGACCTCGGTCATCTCCTTGACCTTGCCCGAGAAACATCGCGCCACAAAGGAGATGTCATAACTAAGCGACATCAGCAGGGGGTTGAGTGGCTGTTCCTGAGCACCGTAAGGCGTAGCTTTGCTGACCATACCTTGAGGGCTGGTGGGCGATGGCTGGCCCTTTGTCATGCCATAGATGCTGTTATCCATCACGATATAGGTGATGTCGACGTTGCGCCGGGCGGCGTGGGGAATGTGGCCTCCGCCGATGCTAAAGCCGTCACCGTCCCCTCCCACGGCAATCACGGTCGTCTCTGGGCGGCCGAGCTTGATGCCGGTCGCCAGGGGAAGCACGCGTCCGTGCACCCCATGGATGCCATAGGTCTTGAGGAAAGCCGGGAAACGGCTGGAGCAGCCGATGCCGGAGGCGATAGCGATGTCCTCTGTGACCAGGTCGAGCTGTGCGAAAGCCCGGGTGAGGGCGCTCAGGACTGCATAGTCCCCACAGCCGGGACACCAGATGGGCTTGACGTCGCTGCGATAGCCCGACACATTGGGGTTAGTCATGGCAACTTCCCTCATCCCATCCGCCGGGATTGGCCTCGCTGAGTCTGCGGACCGTGTCGAAGATGGCGCCCAGGTCGCCGTGGGCCTTGTCCCATAGGCGGCGCTCCTGGTCGATCATGTACATCGCCGAGTTGTAGATCTCGCGGATCTTGAAGGGCACCCCCTGTTCTTTCGTGCTTTGGTAAATGTGGACATTGAGCTCGTCGAGGTCTTTGTAGTAGCGGTGTTCAACCATGCGTCCGAATTGGCCGGAATAGTTGAGCTCGGGCACGAGGATCGCGCGTTTGGTAGCAATGAAGTCCTTGATGGCCTGATCGGGCATTGGCAGGAGTGTATGGGGATAAATCGCCTCGATCGGAATGCCCTGGGCTTGGAGTTGGTACATGGCTTCACGAACGGCGCCGCGCGTGCTTCCCCAGCCCATGATCCCGAACGGAGCACCGCGATCTCCCCAGCGCCGTGAGGCCATGCGCCAATCGGCCAGCATGCGGCGGGCTGTCTCGACCTTGTTAGCACGCTTGTGCATCATGTGCTGGTGGTTCGCCGGGGTCTGGTCTGGATGGCCGTACGCGTTGTGCTCGAGGCTCTCGGCCAGGTACATGCCCCTCGATATCCCCGGATGGGTCATCGGCGAGATCCCGCTATCGGTGTAGGCGTAGCGCCGGTAGTCGCCTGCGAGCTCGTCGGGCGTGGGGACCAGGCGTTCGAGTGGACCGTTCCAGGGAAGGCCGGGAACCGGCGCGGTCTCCTGGCGTGAGGCCATAGATTGGTCCGCAAGCACAATGACGGGCATTTGGTAGCGCTCGGCGAGGCTGAACGCATAGATCATCTGGAAGTAGGTGTCCTTGACCGAGTCGGGGGCCAGGACGAAGCGCGGCGCATCACCGTGCCCGCCATAGAGGGCGAGGAACAGATCACCCTGCGATGTCTTGGTTGGCAAACCGGTCGAAGGCCCCGCCCGCTGGACGTTGATGACCACGAGAGGAATCTCGGCCATACTTGCCAGACCCAGGCCCTCGACCATGAGCGAGAGGCCCGGCCCTGAGGTGGCGGTCATCGCGAGCTTCCCGGCGAAGGATGCACCGATGGCCATGTTGATGGCGGCGATTTCATCCTCCACCTGCACGAGGGTGCCGCCGAAGGGAGGCAGATAG
Organism: uncultured Chloroflexia bacterium; assembly: GCA_963775195.1. GTDB lineage: Bacteria > Chloroflexota > Anaerolineae > B4-G1 > SLSP01 > PWVB01. The sequence goes on along the minus strand of CAVZIC010000002.1, from coordinate 497,617 downwards.
CGGGCCATAGATTCCATGACCGGGGTAGCCGGCGTAATGGGATAGCCTGCGTAGAAGGTGCAGCCACCGGCCAGCGAACCCAGGGCCATCGCATCGGCTCCGGTGAGCAAGACACGTTCCTCGGCGCCGTCAGGGACCGGCAACGTGAACGGAAAGGGCTCGGGGTAGGTCTCACGGGCAAAGACGTAGCCGCGCCGGACAGCTTCAAGGTTCTTTTCCAGGGATTCCACGTGACGCTGCATGCGACTGCGGATGGTGCGCGCGGCGAGGTCGAAGTCAAGTCGGAAGAACCAAATGAGCGCGCCGAGAAAAACGAAGTTCTTGCCCAGTGGCCAGTCCAGCTCCTGAGTGATAGTGTCGATGGCGATGGGGTAGTGGGGATGCTGATCGGTTGGAATCCTGATGCCGGCTCCATAGATCACGGCGGCGTGTGCACAGAGGTCCTCGTGTTCATCGATCCATGCCTGCTCATTCATCGCAACGAGGACGTTGGCCTCGTCACCCTCGGTCATCACGCGTTGACGCCCGAGGCGCGTCTGGTACATCACCTGTCCTCCGCGGATTTCGGCGGGGTAGGTGCGAAAGCTGTAGATCTCCAGGCCTGAGGTGGCGGCGATGTCCGTGAATAGGTCGCCCAAGGTGATCGTGCCTTCGCCTCCCTCGCCTCCTACGCGGACGACGACCGTCGGATCAACTGCTTGCATACGTAAGCTCCTTCTGAAAACGGGTCCGCCGGAAGACGGGGCACCGCCCCGTCTCTACACGCTACCCTCTCCGCTGTAGAGACGCCCCACCGGGGTGTCTTCTGCATGCCCCCAGGGCCGGCACCGCCGGAGGACAGGGCACCGCCCCGTCTCGATGATATGCGTCGCGTCTCGGCTACTCCCCATCGTTGGCGCTCACGACAGCGGTCACCTGGCCATCGCCCCACATTTCGATCTGTCCCTGGGGCCCGAGTGCCAGCGCGGTGGCGTCGGGGATTCCCAGACCCAGGAGCGTACGCAGCAAGGCGGGCACGCTTTCGCCTGTCTGGGCATCGACGCGCGGCCCGGTGTCGATGTGCGGAAGGGCTCGAAGGATCGGTGATTGCTCGGTACCTTTGAAGTGAGGTGCGATGACGGCGTTCATCACGAAGCCCAGGCCCATGGCCTGTTGGTAGGGTGGCTGGGGGGAAAAGACCCAGCGACCCAGCGCGGCAGCGCCCGCGCCGGACCCGATGAGCGTGAGGCCCTGGAGAGTACTGAACCCCTCAATGATCGTGGCCAGCGCAGCAGTACTGTGGAGATTATTGACGAGCGGAAGGGGATTCTCGCCTCCGAGATAGAGGATGCCCGCCTCTTCCAGCAGCGAAAGGAAGCTGGCTGCCTGGAGTTGGTCGCGGGTCACCATTGGCAGGGAGAGCGCCACGCCCCCGGGTCCTCCCAGGCTGGTGTAATGATCCAGGAGATCATCTGCATCGGCGGTACTGCCGTCGGCCAACAGGGCGACCATCGGGCGGTCGAGGTTCGCCAGGCTGAGCAGTTGGGCATCTACGTGTTCGGTTTCCCCGCGGCGCCAGTCTCCGCCCCCGAGGAGCACGAGCCAACCTTCGCCGTCGAGCCAGAGCAGCGGACCCTGTTGCGGCATCGTAGGATCAGACCTCCCCCAAGGGCATCAGGCGGCGGAGCGACTCGACAATGACGCTGACACCGTTGATCATCGCACGCTCGTCGATGGCGAAGCGCGGGCTGTGGTGAGGTCGGTCCCGGTAGTCCTCAGGACCCGATCCGACGAAAACGTAGCAGCCGGGCATTTCCTGGAGGAAGAAGGAGGCGTCCTCGCTGCCCATCGTGCGCTCGTTGACGTCGAGGGTCTCCTTCCCGAAGAGGTCGACCACGACATCCTGGACGAGGGCCGTGATCTTTGGATCGTTGACCAGGGCCGGCGTCAGGGGCTTGAGATCAAGCCGGGCCTGCGCACCCATGAGCTTCGCCGTCCCCTGGACGATGGTCTCGAGACGTTGCAGGACGTGCTCGCGGACCTTCGGGTCGTAGGTGCGCACGGTGCCGCCCAGTCTGGCGCTGTCCGGGATGACGTTGAAGGCTTCGCCTGCCCGTATTGAGCAGACACTGACGACGGCAGTCTCCAGCGCTGCGACGTTGCGGCTAATGATGGTCTGCAGGTTGGTGGTCATCAGGGCTGCAGTCATCACCGGGTCCACGGTGTCCTCGGGACGTGCGCCGTGGCCTCCTCTGCCGGTGATGACGACTTCAAAGGCCTCTGCCGCTGCCATAATGGGTCCTGGCACAGCAGCAATCTTGCCGAAGGGCATATGATTCCAGACGTGAAGCGCCAGCGCTACCTCGGGCCGCGGGTCGTCAAGTGCACCTTCGTGGATCATAACGTCTGCGCCGTTCTGACCTTCCTCGCCCGGCTGGAAAATGAGCTTGAGGGTGCCACGCCACGCGTCACGATGTTCGGCCATCAGGCTGGCAATACCCAGCCCCATCGCGACGTGGGCATCGTGGCCACACGCGTGCATCCGTCCGGGGTTTTCGGAGATGTACGGAACGGCATTCTCCTCCTGGATCGGCAGCGCATCCATATCGACGCGATTCATCACGATCGGGCCTTCACCGTTCTCCATAACGGCGACGACACCGGCCTTGGCGATGCCTTCCTGCACGGTGTAGCCGAAATTGCGTAGAGTCTTGGCGACGATCCCGGCGGTGCGATACGTCTCGAGTCCCAGTTCGGGGTGCTTGTGGAAGTCGCGCCGCCACGCGACGAGTTGATCGAAGATGCTTTCGGCTTGGTCGAGCGCGTTCATCGTTTCTCCTTAGGACTGACACTATCTTCAGTGTAACCACGCTGGATAACTCCAGCAAGTACGGATTGTACCTCAGAGATAAGAAAATCCTCCCAAGCCCTCGAAGTCCTGGGAGGATAATGGGTATTGGGGAAGACCTTTGGGGTCGAGCCCGAGTCTGCTCGGGCCGGAAACCCCAAAGGTCTCGTCGCCTACAGCTCGTAGAGGGTCGTGTACTTCTCCCTGAGGTAGTTCAGCAGCGGCTGCGCGCTGATCCGGGTACCGAACTCACGATCCATCAGCTCCGGTGCCGTGAACTTTCTCCCATGCTTGTGGACGCGCTCGCGGAGCCACGCCAGGAGGGGAGCGAACTCAGCCTGAGCAAAGCTCTCCTCGAGATTGGGCAGATCCTTCTTGGCCTGATCGTAGATCTGGGCCGACATCAGGTTGCCCAACGTGTAGGTGGGGAAGTAGCCGATGGTGCCGTGGGACCAATGGATGTCTTGCAGACAACCATCGGCGTTGTTTGGCGGCGCAATACCCAGGTATTCCTCGTATCTGGCATTCCAGGCGTCAGGCACGTTGGAGATCTTGAGGTCACCTGTGATCAGCGCTTTCTCGAGCTCGAAGCGGACGAAGATGTGCAGATTGTAGGTGACTTCATCGGCCTCGACGCGGATCAGGCTGGGTTTGACCTTGTTGATCGCACGGTGGAACTTTGCCATCGAGACATCGCCGAGTTGGTCGGGGAAGAAGGCCTGCAAGATCGGATAGTAGTGGCGCCAGAAGGGCACGCTCCGCGCAACTTGGTTCTCCCATAGGCGGGACTGCGATTCGTGAAGACCCAGAGTGGCTCCCCCGGCAAGCGGGCTGCGCTCGAACCGGTCGGGACTGCCGAGTTCGTAGAGCGCGTGACCGCCCTCGTGGACGCTGCTGAAGATGGCCGACTGGGGGTTATTGTCGTGGAGGCGTGTGGTTACCCGGACGTCGGTGTTGCCGAACTCGGTGGTGAAGGGATGTGGCGCCTTGTCCTGGCGACCACGCTTGAAGTCGTAGCCGATACCGCGTAGCAGCAACACGGTGAAGTCCCACTGTCGCTGGCGATCGAATCGCTGATGGCTCAGGAAGCTGTCGTCAACTTCGGGCCTCGCGGCAATCTCGCGCACAAGGGGCACCAGGCCGGCTTTGAGGTCGCTGAAGAGCGACTCGACCTGCGCGGTCGTCATCCCTGTCTCATATTGGTCCAACAGTGCATCGTAAGGGTGATCCTCATAGCCCAAATAGCCGGCTTTTTCGATCTGGATGTCGACAAGTTCCTGGAGGTGCGGCTCAAATATCGGGTAATCATCCGCCTCCCGTGCCTTGCGCCACGCCACAAATCCTTGCGATATGGCTTTGCTCTCCCGTACCACCAGCGATGTGGGGATCTTCGTCTGCTCGTCGAAGAGCCGGCGACTGACACGCACCAGGCTGACTTCATCGCCGTCGTATTCCATTCCTGCCACGGCGCCTTCGGCTGCCTGCAGTAACTCTGCGGTCTCATCCGACGTGAGAAGCTCGTGGGCCATAGAGCTCAGCGTGGCCAGTTGGTTCGAGCGAGGGCCGACGCCTTCCTCGGGCATATTGACCTCTTGGTCCCAACCAAGCACGCCGGCCGCGTGATTGAGATCCACGATTCTGGCCAGGTGCTCCTTGAGCGTTTCAACTTGTTCTACCATTTGGATTCCTTTCGCAGTGGGTGTGTCAGGATGCGCGCTGCACGGCCAGGGTTATAGCGTAGCCATCGACCTCATCTTCCAGCGTGGCGTCGCCCCCAGGGGCTGCGACGGCAACCAGCTCGTCGGCCAGCACTTCGTCCGCGATCCCGCTCCTGTAGACGTCGATGGCCTCGGCTAGTTTGCCCTCGGCTTTGAACTCGACCCTGACGCGATCGGTCAAGTCATAGTCTGCCTGTTTTCGCAACTCCTGGACGCGGCGCACGACCTCGCGTGCCAGCCCTTCGAGCTCCAACTCGGGCGTGATCTGGGTATCCAGGGCGACGACCAGTCCACCCTCGCCCGCCACGCCAAAGCCCTCGCGAGCCTGCGTCTGGACCAGCACCTCGTCCGGCGCCAGTGAGATCTCGCTGCCATCGGCCAGGGTCAGGTCGAGGGGATTCCCTGCGTGGAGGGTGGCCACGGCTTTGCCGGCCTCGATCTCGGCCAGCGCCTTGCGGATCATAGGGAATTGCTGGCCGTACTTTGGGCCCAGCACACGGTTCACGGGAAGGAGGCGATAGGTGACCAGTTCGCCCTCTTGCGCAACAAAGGTCACCGTCTTCACGTTGAGCTCGTCGGCGAGCAGGTCCAGCAACTGCATCAGTTCCTCGCGATGGCGTGGATCCGTGGCGATCAAAGCCTGTGAGAGCGGCTGGCGGACCTTCAGGTTGTTCGACGATCGGACCGAATGTCCCAGCGTCGCAGCTTGCCGGACAGCACCCATCGCGGTAACGAGTTCCTGCTCGGGCTCGGCCAACGGCTCTGCGGTGGGCCAGATACAGTGGTGGACGCTCTCGGGCGCTGATTCGTCCACACTGCGGACCAGATTCGTGTAGATCGCCTCGGGTATGAAGGGCATGACAGGGGCAAGAACTTTGGCCAACGTGACCAAGACAGTGTACAGCGTCTGGTAGGCCGCGGCTTTGTCGGCATCGGAGGTCGGGCTCTCTCCGCGGGCGGCCCAGAAGCGCCGGCGACTGCGACGAATGTACCAGTTGCTCAGATCGTCCAAGAAGGCCTCCGCCGGCTGGGCGATCTGGAACGGCACGTAGGCCTCATATCCGTCGGTCATCTCCATGACCGTCTCCCGCAGACGCGCGATGATCCAGCGATCCAGGACCGTGGGCTCCACGTCGCCCGTCCAGGGATCATGAAGATGTGGGTGCCCCTCGTCAAGCCGCGCAGGGTTGTCGAGCAGGTCCTGCGGCGGGGTCCAATCGTCGATGCTCGCGTAAGTCACGAAGAAAGCGTAGACGTTCCACAGCGGGATGATGAAGCGGCGCCGGATCTCGTCGGCCCGACCATAGCCGAAGAGCAGGTTCTGGTCGAGCTTTTGATTGACGAACAACCAGCGCATCGTGTCGACGCCCATCGTCTCCGCTGCATCGTCGAACCAGATGGCGTTGCCCCACGACTTGTGCATGGGGCGGCCATCCTCGGCGTAGAGCGTGGCATAGCCGTGGACGATCTTGGTCGGTGGGATACTCTCGAAGACGGTGCTCATCGTGATCAGGCTGTAGAACCAGTTCCGGAACTGGCCGGGGAAGGACTCGCTGATCCAGTCGGCCGGAACCCACTGGCTCCAGTACTCACGGTTTGTGCGATACTGGATGGTCGAGTAAGCCACGCTGCCGGCGTCGAGCCAGGGATTACCGACGTCCTGGATGCGCGTCATCGTTCCACCGCACGTCGGGCACGCGATCTTCACGGCGTCCACGTATGGCCTGTGTGGGGTGTGGCCTTCAAGGACCTCCCAGCCCTCGGTCGCGCGCTCGCGAAGTTCGTCCTCACCCCCGATGACCTCGAAGTGGCCGCAGTCCGCGCTATCGCACACCCAGATGGGGAGCGCCAGGCCCCAGTAGCGTTTCTTGGAGATCATCCAGTCCTGCATATTGCGCAGCCAGTCCATCTCACGGGCGTAGCCGAATTCCGGGATCCACTTGATCTCATCCACCACGTCCATGATCTGATAGCGCAGGCTGGCGGCCTTTTCCTCCTCGGTGACCTCCTCACGCGGCTTGTCGTAAAGCTTTCCCATGTTGATGAACCACTCATCCACCAGGCGGAAGACGAGGGGCGTATCGCATCGCCAGCAGACAGGGTAGCGGTGGGTATAGGCATCGACCCGGTAGAGACGACCCTTGTCCTCCAGAGCGTGGAAGATATCGTGGGCGACATCGGCGACGTCGCGCCCCGTGAGCCACCCAAATCCCTCGCGGAAGATGCCATTCTCCAGCAGCGGCGCGATGGCCGGCAGGTCGTGGATCTGACCCAACTCAAAGTCCTCGGCACCACAGCCCGGCGCGATGTGCACGATGCCGGTGCCTTCCTCCTCGCCGACCGCGTCCCACGGGATGATGCGGTGGTAGCTGGGCACGTTGCGCTCCTGGATGATGGGCAGGTCGTCGAAGGGGCCATCGTAGGTCCATCCGATCATCTCCTCGCCCTTGAGCCGTCCGAGCACCTCGTACGGCCCCTTGATCACCTGGGGCAGAACGCCCTCGGCAAGGTAGTAGATCCATCCGTCGGCAGCCCTGACCTTGACGTAGGTCAGTTCGGGCCCTACCGCCGCTGCAACGTTGCTGGAGAGCGTCCAGGGGGTGGTGGTCCACACCAGCAGCGCTTCTTTCTCCCTTCCCCGCAGCGGGAATCGAATCACCGGCGCGTCGTGGGTCAGCTCCCGGTACCCATCGGTGACGATCTCGTGCTGGCTCAGGCCGGTCTCGCAGCGCGGACACCACGGCATCACGTCGTGACCCTTGTAGAGCCAGCCCTTCTCCCAGACGCGCTTCAAGAAGGTCCAGATCGTGTAGTTGTTCTCGGTGGCAAAGGTGAAGTAGGAGCCGCCGAGCTCGGGCATGCCCAGCAATCCCACGACCTGCTCGACCGTGCCGGTCACGGGGCCATGCGGGCCCTCGACCGTGACCTCCTGCTGGGCATCTTCCAGCAACTTATCGGCCAGGTCGCGGAGGGTGTCTGGGTCGTTCCAGTCCATCCAGTAGCCCAGGCGGATCGACTGCTCGGTCTGCCGCGCTGCCTGGCGGAGGACGCGGGCTTTGCACTCCAGGACGAAAGGCGCGAGGCCGTACGCCTCAATATCGTGCTTGTCCTCGAATCCCTTTTCCTTCTCGACCTCGACCTCGACCCAGAGCCCCTGGCAGTCGAAGCCGTTTTGGTAGCGCTCCTGGTAGCCCTGCATCGCCCAGTAGCGTTGCCAAAGATCCTTATAGCTGCGGCCCCAGCCGTGGTGGACGCCCATCGGATTGTTCGCCGTAATCGGGCCATCGATAAACGACCACCGCGGCGCCCCGGCCCGCAGCTCGTTGAGCTTGCGGAACGCCTCGGTACGCGTCCACGTGTCCAGAATGTCGTGCTCCAGCGCGACAAAGTCGACCTGCGTGCCCACCGGTTTGAATGCCATACCCTTGCCTCCCCCACGCGGATCGAAGCCGGTGCCTCGGCCCGTGCCGGACATGAAAAACGCTCCCGCCCATTCAGGGACGGGAGCGTACGCTCTCGCGGTACCACCCTGCTTGTCCCGCCTGCGCGGGACCGCTCGGTCGATGGCCGACACCACCGTGCCTTCGATAACGGGCGGCAACCCCGGCCACACTTACTGGCGATGTTTCCCGAGTGGGACCTCGCGTTCGGCTGGCAGCTCCAGAGGGATTTTCGGCGCACCCCCCGCCGTCCGGCTCGCACCCTCCCGGACTCGCTTCGGCGTATGCCTGCGCTTACTCGTCTCCATCAACGCCTTTTGTTCAACCTACGCGTCCATTATGCCACGGGTGAATGCCCTGTCAAGCAGACTAGAACGAGGCGTTGGCGTGCGAGATCTCCAGGTCGTTGACGCGCATGAACCGCGGCACGATAATCGCAGCCGGATTGCGCGCTCCGTAGCTGTGAGAGGTGTTGTAGGGCAGCGTCTGCTGCGAAAGCCAGGCGACTTTGTCGCCGAAGACGTCCAGTAGGCTCTGCGTCAAGCGCACATTGTAGGGAATTGTGACCGATCCGTCCCGCTTCAGCAGCAGCGCGCCGAAGCGGGAGCTGCCGGTGACAATGCCCTGAGTGGGGTTGACGATGTTCGTGTAGTGTAGAAAGGGAAGGTAAAGTAGATCGTTGTCCCGTGGCGCGGCGACCAGCGCTGCGAGCGAGCCGGCGTCTTCTGCGCCGCCTCCTAGCACCAAACTCTTGTGTCCCACGGTGTGACCTGTTGGCTGCTCCCCGAATTCGTCGGCGTCGTCCTGTGTCCAAATAAAGCCCTGAAAGACGCCATCTCGGAAAAGGGGGAAGAGGTTGCGCGGGATGCCGGCGAAGTCACGTCGGTAGGGGAAGGTCTCGCGGCGGCTGGGATCGTCCACAAGCGTGACCTTGTCCGAGAGGACCTTCTGGCCAATCTGATCCTGGTTGAGGAACGAATAGCCCCGCTTCATCATTCCGCCGTTGAAGCCAACGTAGTTCATAAACGATAGCAGGTCCGCCGTGGCTGCTGATCCAAAGACGATGTCGTATTTGCCCAGGGGAAGCTGTCCGGCCGGGTTACGCGTATATTGTTCGATCAGGAAAGCCAGATCCTCCCGGAGGGCCTGCGGATCGATGTCAGAATTCTGCTGCGCGGACTGCTCGGCCTGCACTTCCCACTTTTGCTCGTTGTGCGCCAGAACGACGGTGACCTGAGCATCTGTGGTGCGGAAGAACTGGGTATGCTCCGAGCGGGTGTTGATCTGGGCCACGGTGTTGACGCCGCTGGAGAAGATGCCGGAAAGCTGGAGTTGTGTGCTCTCGAGGCCCGCCACTGCCGTGTTGAACGTGGCCAATTTCTCCGCGCTGTCGATCTCAGCGAGCCCGGCATCATAGGCGCTCTCATCGACATATGACTCAGCGAACACGGGAATCGTGAGATCGTAGGCCAGTGGCTGGACGTGCTCGACCATCTCGGCCGCGATGTCGATGCCCTGCTGCATCTCGTCGACGTGGTCAAGGTCGGTGATCATCTCGTAGCTGGCGCGCTTCCGACCGGCATAAGCCGTGATCTCCAGGCGGATCAGGTGTTCGCTGGTGTTCAGCGAGACGGCCGAATTCGCGAAGCGCATCAGCGCGCTGTCTTCCTCGTGATAGAAGAGCGCAGTCTCGCAGGGCTTCTTCAATGCGTAGGCACGCAGGTCACTCAGGGTCTGTAGGATGCGAGCTTTCATGCTTATTCTCCGATCTTCACGTCATCGAACCGACAGACGGGCACGCCGTGTCCGAGTTGCATGACCTGATTGGGCTGTCCTTTCCCGCAGTTATCGACATACACCACCTGCCACGTCGAGGCATCGCCTACGGCTGAGAGGGCGTTCCAGAACCTCAGCGTATCGTCCTTGTAGGTGGAGTTCTTGACGACCTCGGTCACCTGTCCGTCCTCTACCAGCCAACCGATCTCTGTGCCGAAGTGGAACTGCTCGCGATTGGAGCCGATCGACCAACTCCGATCGCCGTCGAGGATGATGCCCCGCTCCGTGTTGGCGACGATGTCATCAAGCGTGCCGTCTGTGCCGGCGTCAATATTGATGTTGGTCATGCGCTCAATAGGCACGCGGTAGAAGGACGTGGCGCGGTTGGCGCCGCCGCTCTCCTCGAAAATCACGCGCCGGGCCTTCGCGTTGGCCTCCTCGACCATCTGGCGGCCCGTAATGGCGCCTACCAGAATGCCTCGATCGATCAGTACCGTGTCTTTGGCAGGGACACCGTCGTCGTCGTAGCCGAAGCTGCCGGGACTGTTGGGAAGTGTGGCATCCGCCCGCGCGGTCAGCTTTTCGGAACCATAGCGCAGCGAGCCGAAGTCCTTCAGGGTGACAAAGGAACCTCCGGCGAATGCCAACTCGTAGCCCAAAATGCGGTCGAGTTCCAGCGCGTGGCCGATCGTCTCGTGCGTCTGCAGATACATAATCCCAGGCAGCAGGATCACCGACCGAGTATCTACTGGACACGGTCGAGCCTGCAACACCTGGTTGAGTTCACGGACGATGCGCTCGGCGTTCTCGGCGAAGTAGGCGGCGTCGAAGGACTCCCAACCGCGGGTGCTGCCCCGTCCGCCCAGGCGGAAGGAGCGCTCCTGGGTGGCACCCTGTACGTCGACGCCGAGGATGCCGAGACTGCCGAAGACCTCGGTGATGTGTTTCTCGATCTCACTGCCTTCGGAATCGACGAAGGTGATCTGCTTGCGCGTGAAGTCGAGCCGGCCGATACGCTGGTATACGCCCGGTTGGTCCAGTGCTGTATCCATCGCCTTGAGGAAGGCGATCTTGTCCGAGAGGGGAACATCGAAGGGATCGATCTCGCAGGGGCTGGCGAACGACGCCTCGATGGCATCCTTCTCTGCCAAACGCACCGGGAAGGTCACCCTTTCGGCGGCGGCACGAGCGTTGTCGAGCGCTTTGTCGAATACGGCGTCCAGATCGCTGACATCTGAAGAGGCAGAAAAGCCCCAGGCCCCCTTGTACAAGACGCGGATGCCCACGCCGCTTTCGCGTGAGGCCGCCGCCTGCTTGAGATTACCGTTCCACATCGTCAGCGCGTTGGATTCCTCGAATGGGTACCACCGGCAATCTACATACATAGCGCCTGCTCGTTTTATCCGGTCGAGCTGCGCTTTGATCTGGTCAATCATATTCTGTCCTCCCTTACGACAACTTTGTCCATCGGTCACCGATTGTACCATTGCGACTGCTCATTGTGAAGTCGCGCATACTCGCCCCCGGCAGCCATCAGCGCTTCGTGGCTCCCGTCCTCGACGATGTGTCCTCCGGCGAAGACCACGATCCGGTCGCACAGGGCGGCGATGCTGATGCGGTGGGTCACCATGATGACCGTGCGCTCCCGCGCCATCTCGATATACCGCCTGAAGATGTCTGCCTCTGCGAGGGGGTCCAGGTTCGAGGTCGGTTCGTCGAGAATGATGAAGTCGCGGTCGCGATAGTAGGCCCTGGCGATGGCGAGCTTCTGCCACTGCCCCCCTGACAAGTCTGTACCGCCGATGTCTTTGCCGAGAAGCGAATCCCCAGTCCCATCCCCGAAGCCTGCCGCAGCTAGAGCTGCGGCGATATCCGCTTCCGTGCGCTGGCGCCTTGTCTCTCCCAGCCACACGTTGTCGGCGATGGTAAAAGTATTGTATTGCGCGGGATTCTGAAAGACCGCCGACATCGCATCATAGTGCGAGGCGGGATCTATTTCCTCGACGGGGAGACCGTTGACCCGGAGATTGCCGTTTGACGGATTGAGCATGCCGCTGATAAGCTTGACGAAGGTCGTCTTACCTGCACCGTTCTCGCCGACAAGGGCGATCTTCTCGCCTTTGCCGATGGACAGGTTGACACCGTCCAGCACATACCGCTCGGTGAGCGGGTAGCGGTACCGGAGATCCCGGACTGCGACTTCGTCGATCGACGGCACTGTTGCGCCTGCGGTTGCCTGTTCCTGAAGGTCCATCAGGCTAAAGAAAGCGGTGGCTTCGTTCTTCTTGGCGACAAAGGTAGCGACCGCAGTGAAGAGTTCCGACGTATCCGCGATCAGTGTGCCGACAAGGCTGATGACGGCACCCAGCGCGCCGAGCGAGATGCGTCCGGCGGTCATCAACAGGATGGCGAAAACGTTGGCGCCGACCGAGGCCAGGGTCGATATGGTGGTGGATACCGTGCTGAGCACGGCGCTGCGAACTTGTGTCCGTTTTTCCTCGACAGTGTACTGGTCGCAGAGGCGTCGCCACTTTTCATAGAAGAAGCCGTGCAGCCCGAGGGCCTTGATCTCCTTTGCCGTGGAACCGAGCATCAGATCCTGGTAGTAGGTGAACTCTCGCACCAACTTCGAGTTCGCCTTGATCAGCCTGAATCTGAGCTTGTTGCCGATGTATGTCGTGTACAGGGTAGGGATCGGCACGATGAACACGATGAGCGTCAGCAGAGGATGGAAGAGCCATAGGGACAGCGCGATGCTCACGACGCTGACGGTCTTGGCGATGATCATGTAGCCGTTGACCATGATCTCGCGATTCATACCGTCCCAGCCGTTCTGCGTGTAATCGAAGACCTGCTTGATGGTGTCGTTGATCTTGGGCACTTCCATGGCTTCGGGGGAGAGTCGCGCGATCTTGGTATAGATCCTCGTGTTGAGACGCTCCTGCAGACGGTTCATTTGGACCTTGTCCAGCCGCTCGATATCCTCCCAGGCCTGCGTGTACCGGTTGATCAGGTCGCTCAGAAAGCCGATGAGGTAATATGCGGCCGCCAGCAACACCATCGGTAGGATCTGACCTCCGGGCAGGGCCTCCCCGCCGGGGAGGTAGGCGTTCGCGAGATCGATGTAGCGACCCCGTCTTGTACGCTCTGAGTACGCGATTCCCCTGCGCCTCGTTTTCCATATCGGACCCTGACGGCGATGCCCCTGTGTCCTTGCTGGGAGTGGTCTTGGTCGCCGGGAATGCCGGCCGCCTGCCTTACCTGAAGCCCTACCTACTAACCGATCAGTCTTTGGAATCGTACCGCGACTGCAGCCCGCCATCCTCGCGCGCGACCAGCGCCTGCTTGAACTCGCTGATCGACGCGACATCGTGGCGGTATTGGAATGGCCACATGCTCTTTGGGTGGAAAAACGCCACGCGATCGTTGTTCTCGAGCTCGTGATCGAGGTCCGGCTGCAGGCCAGGCATAGCACTCAGATTGCCGTTGATAAACGTGATGCCCCGAGCTTCCGTGGGCATCTCCAGGGCAGCGAGCAGGTCGCGCACGGTGCTGTTTTCGGGAAGGTCGATCTCCACCTGGGCAACGATGTTTCTCTCGCTCCCACCGTAACGGGCTAGGGGCCCGTAGAGATGGACGTCAATGAGACATCTGGTAGGTGGCGTCATCATCCGCCTCCAACAGGGGGGAAAATACCGACCTCAGCACCAGGATCGAGGCGGAAGATTCCGGCGCGGGCGCGTCCATCCACAAAGGCGACTTTGACTTCCTGTTCCGGGATCCCCAGGAGGGTCACCAGGTCGGCGATGGTGCTGCCCTCAGGCAGCGTCACCTCAAAGGCCTGGCCTGCTTTCTGTTGATCCGGCGCATACCGGCTCAGCAGCGCGAACAGCTTCACACTTACATTCATCAGGCTCTCCCAAACACTCGGATTACGCCCCTATCTTACCACGCCCGGTACATAAACCGGCACGCCGGGGCCTCACCCTCCCGGCGTGCCGGCCCTCACGCCTACAGTTCGCCGTAAACGCTGTCGTAGACGTCGTCGGACATCTCCACGACGACGTTGTGGGGCGGGAGTGGCTCGTGGTGCATGAACTCCGGCAGGCGATCGTCGGCCTTTGTCAGGCCGGCCTTCTCGTTGAAGGCCCGCTCGCGCCTGAGGATCTCGGCGCCCATCTCGACCAGGTCGTCGCCGGTCATGCTCGTGCCGAGCACGCCGTTGATTTCGTCTACCATGCCTTCAAAGCCACTGGCGATATCGAGGATGGCGAAGGCGATGAAGAGGCAATGTCCGCTCGAGTCGATCAGAGCCGTGCTCTTCTGGAAGGCGCGGCTCAGATCTGCTTTGGCGGTTTCGGCCTTGAGGGGGTCCGATGTCCCACCTACGCTCAGGATCTCTGTAGCGATGGTGTAGCCTGCCGTGTGGTCGGCCCCCATCGTCGTGGTCGCGTAGGTAACGCCGATGCCTTTCACGGCGCGCGGCTCGTACGCCGGCATGGCCTGGCCCTTAACGGTGGGGCTGCGTGGGTTACCGTAGGCTTTGGCGACCTCGGCAGCTCCCATACCCAGGAGTCGACCTAGCGGAGTGCCCTTTCCCATCTCATGTAGCAGGTTGATGGCCCCCTCCACATCGCCAAACGGGATCAGGCCCGAGTCCATGGCCACGCCGATGGTGACCCCGGCCTCGATGGTATCCAGGCCGTAGCCATTGCAGAGCGCGACCATCTTGCCGACTGCATCAAGGTCATCGATCTCGCAGTCGGCTCCCAAAGCCCAGTTTGACTCGTATTCGAGGCAGGAGGCAATCTCCTGACCGACTTTGTCGTAGAGGGTGTTGGAGCACTGGATGATGCAGCCAGGGCTGCAGGCATGGTTGTAGACCTCTTTGCCGGTGCGCTCCTTGTTGGTTTCGAAGATGGCCTCGCCGGCAATCTCGGCAGCGCCCTCGAATCGCCCGCTTCTGAAGTTGCGGGTCGGCAGGCCACCCGCCTCGTTGAGGATGTTCACGAGGATGGCGGTGCCATAGGTGTTGAGCCCACCCTTAGGCTTGGTGATGGCATGCTCCATCAGGGCCTCGCGCATCTTCTTCTGGCCTTGCTTGAAGAGGGCTTCGTCCGCTAACGTGACGCCGGGCCCGCCGGTGGGATCGATGACGATGGCCTTGAGGCCTTTGCTCCCCATCACGGCTCCCAGGCCGCCGCGCCCAGCGTAGCGGGTGGGGTTCTGTTTCATGTCGTTGAAAGCGATGCCGGAGTCAGGATAGCGGAACTCCCCGGACGTGCCGATCGCGGCAACGTGGGCCTTGCCGCCGAAGCGGGCAAAAAGCTCAGGATAGACCTCGTAGAGATCCCTGCCGGTGTACTCGTCGGCGGGCATGAAGGCGACCTCCGGCTTCCCGTCGACCAGGAAGATATGTACCAGCCAGTAGGCATCATCCTCTTTGGGCTGTCCCTCCACAACGAGCGCCTTGATGCCCATCTTGGCGATAGCCGGGGCCCATCCGCTGCCGGCATTTGCCTCCTTGATGCCGCCGGTCAGGGGTGATTTGCCGCCCACAGACACCCGAGCCGAAGTCGGTGCTGCAGTACCGGTGACTATGCCGGGTGCAAAGACGAGCTTATTGTTGGGTCCTGTTGGGTGACACTGGGGATCAACCTCGTCGTAGATGAGCGTTGAGGTGAGACCTCGACCCCCAAGGTTCTTGTAGCGCTCGGGGACTTCTTCCAGTTTGGCAGTGCGGTCGGTCATATCAAGGCGAATCATCCACATCGAACAACCTCCTTAGGGTAGCTAGCTCAGAGTACGCCAGCGGATGCTCTGGCCTGGATGGATGCCCCGTGCTGGCGGGCCTGACCAGAATACAGAAGGAGGCAATCGTCCCGGCATCACCCAGGAAGATTGCCTCCTTTGCAAACACGGCAGGCGTAAGGATTGCTCCCTACACCCTATCGCCCGGTGAACCCGGAGGGCTCATGCGGGTCGGAGGATATTGACACGGTTCTATGCACGGCGCACTCGTGTGCGCAAGCACTCTTCATATTCATGATAGTGCCGCGGCTGAGATTTGTCAATGTCATTGAGCCTCGTTGTGCATAAAAAGCGTCACTTCCGCAGTGCTGGGGAGCGACCGGTCACATGCGCTCGCCGAGCATCCCCTAGATGATGGCCCAGTTGACACGTGCGCCAACTGTGTAGAATTGGACGATGTTGGATGACTACGGGCGTCGGGCTGGGAGGCACCTGTCTTGGGCGACCGTACGCAGACGATGTGGGTACACACTGGCGACGGACCCCGATCGGGATAACGTGATCCCGGTGTCTTATTGCTCTTAGCACCATGTCTATGGAGGAAAGCATGAACGGATATACTGGCAAGATCCTCAGAGTTGATTTGACGAATCGGACGATTGAGGTGGAAGCGCCGGATGAGATGTTCTACCGCCGCTACCTGGGCGGCGCGGGTCTGATTGCTTACTACCTGCTCAAGGAGGTGCCCGCCGACGTTGACCCCCTCGGGCCCGATAATCTGCTCATTTTCGCGGGCGGGCCGATCACCGGCGTCCCCATCGCCGGATCGGGGCGTAGTGCTGTGGGTGGTAGATCCCCTTTGAACGGTGGGTACGGCGAGGCGGACGTAGGCGGCTATTTCGGAGCGGAGATGCGCCGAGCGGGCTATGACGCCGTGGTGGTCAAGGGCATCGCCGATAGTCCCGTCTATCTATGGTTGCACGACGGTGAGGCGGAGATCCGGTCGGCAGACCACCTATGGGGCATGACCACGGGTGATTGCCAGACCACGGTCAGGGAGGAGCTGGGCGAGAAGAACGCTCGCTGTGCGCTCATCGGTCCGGCCGGAGAGAAGATGGTCCGCTATGCCTGTGTCATCAACGATCTGAAGCACGCAGCCGGTCGCACCGGACTCGGTGCCGTCATGGGATCGAAGAAGCTCAAGTGCGTCGTGGCGCGGGGCAAGACCGCGGTGCCGCTGGCTGACCCCGAAGGCGTCCAGACGTTAGCCCGCTACATGACCGCGAACTGGAAAAAGGATGCCCTGAGTATGCACGAGTTGGGGACGCCGGGCGGCCTGACCGGTCTGCATAAGCAGGGCAAGCTGCCGACACGAAACTTCCAGGATGGGCAATTCGAGGGTAACGAGCTAATTGGCGGCGAGGCGCTGCGAGATACGCTGCTGATCGACCGTGGGGGGTGCTTCGCCTGCCCGATCCGCTGCAAGCGCGTCGTCGAGGTCAACGATGAGGACTACCACGTGGATCCGCGCTATGGTGGCCCTGAGTATGAGACGTTGGGATCGTTTGGCTCCGTCTGCGGTGTGGACGACCTGCGGGCGATCTCGAAGGCCAATGAGATCTGCAATGCCTATGGGATGGACACGATCTCGACGGGCATGACGGTGGCCTTCGCGATGGAGTGTTACGAGAATGAGCTGCTCAGTATCGAGGACACCGGTGGTATGGAGCTGAGGTTCGGTAATGCCAAGGCGATGGTAGCGGCAGTCCAGCAGATTGCCGACCGCCAGGGGCTGGGCGACCTCTTGGCCGAGGGTCCCTCAATCGCGGCTGCGAAGATCGGCGGCGAGGCGGAGGCGTTCGTTATCAGCACACACGACCAGCCCTTCCCGATGCACGAGTGCCGGTCGCGCCACGGCCAGGCGTTGGGCTACGCGGTCTCGCCAACGGGTGCCGACCACATGCACAACATCTGGGATGAGGGTCTGGCGAACGAGAAGCTCGGCGAGGGATGGAAGTCGATGGGCGTCTACACGTCCGTTCCCGCGACTGAACTCGCCCCGTCCAAGGTGCACGCTTATACCGTCACGGCTAACCAGAAGTGGATGGAGAACTCGCTGGGCCTCTGTGCTTTCATCCCGTGGACCAACGATCAGAAGGTCGAGATCGTGCGTGCCATCACGGGATGGGAGACGAATCAGTGGGAGTTGCTGACCGCAGGCGAGCGCAGCGTGACCATGATGCGCCTCTTCAATCTGCGCTGTGGTTGGACGCGTGCAGATGACGTGCTGCCGAGCCGGATGGCCGAGCATCACCGCAGTAGTTCCGTCACCGAAGAGCCGGTGTCCCCCGAGGAACTTGCCGAGGCCGTCACCCGGTTCTACGGGATGATGGGGTGGGACGAGGAGACGGGTGTGCCCACGATGACCAGGTTGGAAGAACTGGAAATCGATTGGGCAGCAGCGCCTCGGACGGCGGAGCCTCAGACGGCGCGCCAATCAGAATTGGCGGATGCCTGAGGTAGTCCCTCTCTCGGTGTCGTCCCCGGTATCACCTAGACAACAGGTCGGCGAGGCCCGGACCCCGGGTCCCGCCGACTTTGCTGATAGCTTTACGTCCCTCGCCCATTCCGATGGGAGAGGGGCCGGGGGTGAGGGCGCTCTCTATCAGCGACGCAACTTCCGATTGGGCGTCATCAATGGGGCGCTCTTCCGATTCGGCGACGTCTTCGTCGACACCGACATGGTGCTGACCTGGTTTCTTGCGCAACTTGGGACGTCGAATCTACTGATCGGTCTGGTCTCTCCAATTCGGTTCGGAGGGTCGTTCCTGCTGCAGATGCTGGCCTCCGGCTACATGCAGCGACAGCCCTATAAGCTCCCCTTCTATCGTACGATCTCGGTCTTTCGCAGCGGTGCCCTCTTGATCTTCGCACTGCTCGTGGCTGTGGTTCCGGTCACCAGCCCCTGGCTGACGCTTGCCTTCTTCCTCGTGCTAACACTCTTCAGCTTGGGCGCGGGCCTGGTCAACATCCCGTTCATGGACGTGGTTGGGAAGGTGGTGCCGCCACGGCGACGAGGCGCCTTCTTCGGGCAGCGAATGTTCTGGGGTGGGATTCTGGCACTTGCCGGGAGCTCGCTGGTGGCCTTGCTGCTGGCGGAACCTAATGGTCTGCACTTCCCGCTGAACGTCTCGGCGATGTTCGTCTTGGCGGCGGTCCTGCTGGGTCTGACCGCATGGTCGTGGATTCTGGTGAAGGAGCCGCCGAGCCCGATTGAGGACGCGGAGTCCCTTTCGGCTGGGGATGGGTGGGGGCAGTTGCGACGGGGACTGTCGCTCCTGAAAGAAGACCCGCTCTACCGGCACTATGCCATGGTGCGATTCGCGCTGCTGATCGCCGACTGGGGTACGCCCTTTTACATCGTCTATGCACGGAATGTGCTGGGCGTTCCCGCGACGATGGTGGGGCTCTACCTCGCCGTGCGAACCATCGCAATGATCCTCTCCAACCTGGCATGGGGCCGCGTCAGCGACGAGAGGGGCAACCGCAGGCTTATCATCATGACCACGGCGGTCGGCGTGATCACGCCCCTGTTGGTGCTGGGGCTCGGCTGGATCCACCGCACGGCTCCCGGATCGGGCCCCTGGCTCAGTTACGCTTTCGCGCTCGTTTTCTTGACGGCGGGGACCTACAGCTCAGGTTCGGGCATTGGGCTCATCAACTACCTGCTGGATATCGCGCCCGCCGAGAAGCGCCCGCTCTACCTGGCATTCAACAACACACTCTTCGGACTTGCACGATTCCTCGCTATGGCCAGCGGCTTGATCGTCGATTGGGCGGGGTACGAGGTGCTGCTGGTGATTGGTGTCGTCTTCTACTGCGCTGCTCTGGTGCTCACCCGTGCGATGGCAGAGCCGCGTACCGCCGCAGGCGGGTGACGAATCGCCGGAAGCGTCCAGAGCCTTTCCGAAAGGCCTTGGGCGCTCGCCACGAATGGTGGCAGAGGTGGGGCCGCGCCCCGCTTTTTGGGTTGGAAGGGGAGCATGCGAAACACAATGACCACCCGCTTCGGCGCAGTGCCGTCGCGTTGACCGTCGGAACGCGTCGGCTATACTCCCCGGGAATGGCAAAGATCACGCGCGTTCTCCTTTTTTCGGGGCTCCTGTTTGTGCTGGCAACCGGCTGCGGCGCACTGTCGCCCATCCCTATCTCGACCCAAACCCCGCTTGAGCCTGTCTTGCCGACGCTCGTGCCGACGTCGATCCCTCAGCCTACCATTACCCCATTGCCGCCTGATACGGGGTGGCAGACGCTGTATTCAGGGGTCGAGGTGCGCGGCGTCAACGTCCCCGCGGACCAAGGGACGGAGCGGGTGACGGTGGCGCGGATGGATCCGATGTCGGTGACGCTCCGGGTATTCTACACACCCGGCATAGCGTATCCGGCGAGCGTATGGGCCCGCCGGACCGGGGCGCTGCTTGTGATTAACGGGGGATACTTCGCCGATGAGGCCGTCGTGACGGGCCTGACAATTGTAGATGGCCTGGCCTATGGCACACCCTATGAAGACTATGCCGGGATGTTTGCTGTAGGCGCTGATGGAGGGGTGTCCGTGCGCTGGCTGCGGACCTGGCCCTACGATCCTGGGGAAGGGCTTCTCAGCGCTGTACAGAGCTTCCCGGTGCTGGTGAAGCCGGGTGGCGAGATGGGCTTTCCGGCTGATGCCGACGATGGGCGAACGTCACGCCGCACGGTGGTGGCCCAGGATCGGCAGGGGCGGCTGTTATTCCTGATCGCGCCGCGGGGCTACTTGAGTCTGCACGCGCTCGCTGTCTGGCTTACCGAGAGCGATCTTGACGTGGATGTCGCGCTCAATCTCGACGGCGGTACCTCGTCGGGGTTTTGGATGGCGGGCGGCCCGCAGGTCGAGTCACTCATTTCCGTGCCTGCGGTGATCGGCGTCTTTGCGCGGTGATCGCCGCAGCGGAAGGCCTTTGGGGTTTTCCCGTTGAGCAATTGCCTGCCCAACGAGAAAACCCCAAAGGTTCGCCGATTAGAACACCATCGTCGTGATGGCCTGCGGCGGGGCAACGCTTCTTATCACTCTACCACTTACCCAAAGCTGGAACATACGGTCGGCTTGGCTGAGGTTAAGGATCACGGCGGCGACCCCACCATCCTCGTTGACGAAAGCCGTGGCGATGAAATCATCGCTGTTCGACGTACAAGCGATCCGCTTGGCGCCCGGCTTGATGAACCGAGAAAAGTGCCTGAAGTAGTGGAAAGGAGGATTGTAAGTGACTTCTCCCGTTCGCGTGTCCACCACGACGATACTCGTGCCGCCGAGACCGCCCGCATGACGTGGCCCACGCGTTTCGTCCAGGAGCATGTTCCAGTATGTCCAACCATTGGTCCAGTTATTCAGGTCGATGATTATGTTTTGGGCAACGCGGACGGCCGTTTCCCAACTCCCATCCATGCCGGCCTCGGTATAGATCATCTTCTTGTCCGGGAACGCATCGTGAACCATCCGCACATTGTCGAAATGGTGTCCTATGTAGTAGTGAAAAGCGATGCCATAGACATACTGGGCTGCTTTGGGATCATCGTACATCACTTCAGCGCGCTGATACATAATGCCCCGGTTGTGGTCCCAGAACATAAGCTTCAAGTCTGATAGCCCGTGCTTTTCCAGCGTAGGGCCAAGGTAATCGCGCACGAAGTCCCGCTCTTCTTCTGCCGTGAACACGCATGACTCCCAGACCTGCGTGGCCATCGCCTCGTTCTGAACCGTCAAGCCCCAGATTGGGATTCCCTCTTGTCCGTAAGCCTTGACGTATTTGGCGAAATAGTCGGCCCAGGTCTGTGCGTACTCAGGCCTGAGCTTGCCGCCATACAGCATCGTGTCGTTGGTCTTCATCCATGCGGGCGGGCTCCACGGCGAAGCGTAGATCTTGAGTTTCCCCTCGGCCATTTCAAGTGCCCTCTTGATGAACGGAATACGGAATTTCCGATCGGGTTCGACCGAGAAATGCTCCAACTCCTTGTCGCCTTCTACATCATCATAGGTGTACATCTCTGCGGAGTAGTCGCAGCTATGGATCGTGGTCCTACACAAGGTGTAACCGCTTCCCTCGCGTGGGTTGAAACACGCCTTCAGGAACCTTTCCTGTTCCTCCGGTGATAGTTTCGCGAAGTTGTCCGCGGTTGCATCGGTGAACGCCCCACCAAACCCTTCGATCGTCTGAAAGGTCTTGTCCACGTCGACCATAATGGTCGGGTAGTTCTCGTCAGGCTGTTCGAGTGGCTCAAAGGCGCGGGCTTCTTCAGACAACAGGCGGTACGGGGTTTGGGCGGTCAGATAGACGACGGCTTCATTGTAAAGCCTGGGTTGGACCCTGCGATCTGAACGAGCTTGTGCTGATGCTTTCATGCTTCCCTCCTAGATAGGCAACCGGGATGACACATTCCGCGGACCAAGCTTGGTGCTACGCCCTGCTGAATCGCCACTTGGGGAATTCCCTCTCCAGCAGCGGGAGGTGGGCGTTCCACGCCTCCGGCCCTGTGACTTCCAGCGGTAGAAGGGTTACCGGCTTCTGCGCCCGCTCATCATACTCCACGTATCCCCACCGGAAGCTCAGCAACCGTTCGATTCCCAGATCGCGCGATCTGGCAGGCACGGTGGTCAGAAAGGAATCCGCAATCCACTTCAGCTCATAGTTGTCGCCTAGGTTGAGGCAAGGCGCGTCGAACAACTGAGGCGCGGGACCGTAGCTGGCGAACGGCATGCCGAGAGGTTCTATCGACGGCGCCAGATCGATCGAGGCCTCCGCGTACCGACTATCGCCGTCCTCCGCGGTCCTGCGACAGTCGCGCGTCACAATCTGGATCCAGCCGCAGAACGTCCTGTATCCCGAGCCTGCGTAGCTGTCGATTTCCGCATGGATGACTGGATAATCCAAACAGAGCTCGATGGGAAAGCTCACCCCGGGTATTGCATCGAACCCAGCTCTGACCGAGTCGTCGTTCACTCCGTAGTAGACGGCGACCTTGCCGTCGCGTCCGTTCAAGCTGAACGGAATTGTCTGTGCCACCTGGTCGTACAATGCCCACGAAGCCATTTGACTTACCTCCTGTTGGTCGAGGGAGAAGGAAAGCTACAACACCGGCGCGCGGCTATGGCGCGACTTCCACCTGGGCCAGGTCGATGAAGTCACCCGCGGGCATGCTGCCTACGCTGACCGGCAGCCGTTCGCCTGAGACGCGGTACATGCCGACGCGGAGCGTGTAGGTTCCCGGCGGCAAGGTCGCGGGCAAGAGCACGCCGTAGCGATCGACCACGGCCTGCCCTGGCTGCCAGACCGTGGCTGGCAGGAAGCCCGCTTGTGGCTCCATATCCGTCTGCGCGACCAGCGTCCCCTGCGTGTCCACCAGGTGGATGAACACCTTGAGCGGCTCGGCGGGAGCTTGCTCTGCACGCCAGAAGAGGGTGAGCGGAACAATGTCCCCCGGCCCCCAACTGCGCCCAGGGACATCGTATCCGGTCAGCCGGATGATCTCTCCAAGGGTGATGTCGGTCGCGGTGCTTGGCGTCTCTGCTGCCCGGGCATCGCCATAGCGAGCGAGCCGCACGGACGTGATCCATACTTCGCCGGCCTTGAAAGCTGATTGGGCCAGGGCACGCTCGATCGTCCGCTCGGCGTCGGACTCGGTGTCACCCCAGTAGAGGACAAACAGCCGCCCCCCTTGATGCGCAGCGACGATATCGCCAACCCACCGCTCTGCTTCGGTCGCCGTCGGCTGGTACGGCGCCGGGTAGACCGGCAGGTCGTCCCCGCGCGCCTCTCGGTAGTAGTAAGTGAAGACCTCCCACTGGTTAGGTGCATCCAGTAGCACGGCATCACCGGGTCGGCCCTCCTGCCGGATAAGTGTCGCGATGCCCCGGTAGTCGTCGCGCTGATAGGCCGGATCGGTGTAGAGGTGTTGCAGGGACTCGATCTGCGGCGGTATCAACACGACGAGCAGAGCCAGTGCCGCGGCCTGGCTCAGTAGGCGTACCGGGCGACCCGCGCGGCCCATCTTACCGAGCCACCCCTGGAGTGGGGCGGCCAGTGCGACGGCGAGGGGTGCCACGCTCACCATGAGGAACTTGAGATAGGCCGGACGGTAGATGCCCGCTGCGACGATGACTGCTCCAGGCAGAATGGCCATGCTCAGCGCGGCCCACAGCCCAAAACGGGTGATCGACCGTCTTGGCGCACGGAGCGAGATCCGGAGTGTCATTAGCGCCAGCGAGGCGGTGACGGCCATCGCCGCCCAACCGATAGGGTCCGGCAGCGTGACGCCGGCCAGCAAGGTCTGGGTCAGTGACCCGATCGCCTCACCTGGGGCGAGGTCGGGAGGACGCCAGTCGCTTGCCCCCAATGCAACGGGCGCCCAGGGGAGAAAGACGAGCGCGCCGAGGATGTGGGCGAGAATCCACGGGCCCAATAGACGACCGGAGGCGTGGGCGGACGGCATGATGGTCATGGGTACGTCGCGCTCCCCGGAAAGCTTGCCTCGCGGAGGAGCGGTTCCCAAGAGCCAATAGAGGCCAAGGGCGGCATTGAGCGCCACAAGGGCGAGCATGTAGGCATACTGGGTGTAGAGACCCAGGGCGATAGCGGCGGCGAGCGCGAGGGCGGCCCGGATGGATGGGCCGATCAGTCCTGCGCCTCTGAAGCGTCGGACCTGGCCCACGAGCCCCACCGCTGCCCACAATGTAAGTGCCGCCGCAAGGCCAAGCTGGGCGTACATACGCGCCTCCTGGCTGTAGTCAATCGCCAGGGGATGGATGGCCGCAAGCGCCATCGCACCCATCGCACCATATGTCGTCGCGCTGCCGACAGGCGAACGGACGGAATGGATCGCTGACCGCTTCCCTATCAGTCGTCCGATCGCTCCGACAACCGCCACCGTCAGCACGCCGCAGAATGCCGAATAAGCGCGGAGCGCGAACTCAGTCTCGCCCGCTGCCGCCCGCCAAAGGTGCAGCAACAGGTAGTAGCCGGGCGGATGGATGTCACCGGCAGCGCCTTCGATGATGAGGCGGATGGGGCGCTCGACGAGCCGCGCGGTGTTGCCCTCGTCGTTCCAGAACGATTGCAGCCCTAGATTGTGGAAGCGCAGGGCGGTGGCCAACAGCAAGATGGCGGCAGCCGGCGCCAGGCGCCTGATAGGTGAAACGTGTCGTTGGGCACTCGGTGTCGGAGCGGGGGTCATGGGCACTCGATGTGCGTGTGGGGCTCTCGGATGTCCCCCTCACCCGGACGAGCGTGGGGCTCCGGCGCCATGGAGGCCTCGGCTTCGTCGTCGGGTGGGTCCGCGGCACTCGACTCGTCGAGGTCGAGAACTCGCCAGATCTTGCGTTCGGGGATCGCCCCTCGGCGCACGATAATCGGTGGGTCGGGGATGCAGTCGACAATGGTGGAAGGGATGCCGTAAGGTGCTCGCCCACCGTCGAGGATGAGCGCGACGTCGTCGGGGAAGAGTGCGGCAGCCTCTTGGGCGGTGATGGCGGGCGGATAGCCACTGCGGATGGCGCCCGTCATGAGCAGATGCCCCCCAACCGCTACCAGGATAGGCGCCAGCGCCGCATATGCCGGTATGCGCACGGCGATGGGCGTCGCTTTGGCGTATGCGGGCATGTCTGCGCCTGGTGGGAGGATCAGGGTGAGAGATCCTGGCCAGAACCGTCGCGCCAGCCTGAGCGCAGCAACGCCGGGCTGCGCGATGCGGAGCATCTCGGCCACGCTGCTGATGAGGAAGGGGAGTGCGGGCTCAGGTTCACGGCCCCGGACCTTACTCAGGCGATGGATCGTAGAAGCGTCCACCATCGTCGTGCCAATACCATAGATGGTGTCGGTGGGCAGGATGACGAGGTCGCCCGCAAGCATCAGGGCGACGGCACGGGCTACAGCCTCGGAGCTGCGAATGGAGATGATAGGCGCTGTCACAGGCACGTCCCCTCCGCAAGCACATACCGCTCCAGAATCGCCGCTGCCCCGCCGGCTTCAAGCGGGGGCGCTACCCAGGTCGCGGCGGCGATGACCTCGTCGACAGCATTACCTATTGCGACACCGGTGCCGGCCCACGATATCATAGATAGATCGTTGTGCTGGTCACCGGCAGCCAGCACGGCTTCACGAGGGATGTCGATCCGCTTGGCGAGCCAGGCGAGAGCGTTGCCCTTGCTAACGCCTTTGGGCACGACCTCGATGAAGTTGGCGTGAGACTGGATCACGTCGGCTGCCGTGCCGAATTCGGATGTCAGCCGCGCTGTGATGGCCGGAATGGCTTCAGGATCGGCGATGTAGAGAACCTTGTCAGCTGTATGGCCGGGCAGAAGCGAGGCTAGATCCGATTCGACGATAGGGTCGGGACCCAGCATCTGCTCATAGTAGCGTCGGGGGTACCTTTCGGCATCGATGTACAATTGGCCCTCAACGAAGAGCGCCGTGTGCCACCCCAGCGCTGCTCCAAGCTCGATGGCCCGCCGCGCCTCCGTGTCAGGGAGTGCTGCGCGGTAAAGGACCGGGCCATCCGGCGCCTGGATCCACCCCCCCTGATAGCAGATCAGGGGGGCGGTGAGGCCGAGACTGCGAGCAAAAGGCGCTGTAGCTGAGAACATTCGCCCGGTGGCCAGCGTGATGATCACACCGCGCTCGAGGGTGGCAGCAATAGCAAGCCTCACCTCCGGCCGGATCACCTGATGACTGTCCATCAAGGTCCCGTCAAGGTCAAAGGCGATAAGGCGGATCATGTACTACTGCATCAGCAGAATCGAAATCACGGCTGCCCAGAGGCTGGCCATGGCTGCCAGGAGGCCGCTCCAGAGAAAGTAGGACAGAGCGCGTTCGCGCTGGTAGAGGAATAGGCCAAGTGCGCTGTCGACAACGGCAAAGATTGCCCCCACCAGTGCGATATAGAAAATACGCCCCGGATTGGCAACGAGCAGAGGCGTGCCTGATGGGGTGAATCGCAAGGCGATCTGGCCGGGCAGATAGGGATAGCGCCAGCAGAGCACGCCGACGAGCACGATAAGCAGAGCGAAGCTGGCGACGAGCATGATCAGCGCCCACCGATCACGCCAGATCGGCCAATCCAGAAACTTGGGATGGCTCGATCGCTCCTCAATCTCCTGGGTGGGACCCATCTCCAGTCGCTCGCGAAGCGCGACGAGAAACTCTGCCTTGTCTGCGGGCGAGATGCCATAGGCCACGCCTTCGGTGCGCACGACGACCTGATTCTTGGGCCGAGCCGTGGCGTAGAAGAGGATCGGGCGCCGGTTGTCCGGGATCTCCCTCTCGCCCGCTGTGGAGACTCCGAGTGGTGGTGAACCCTCCGCTTGGGTGTCCTCGCTGTCAGCGCCGAGCGCGATGTTGCCCAGTGCGACGTAATAGCCGGGCCATCGCAGGCTCGGCCGCACACTCAGGCCGGCCAGTTTCTCGCCCGATATCACCTCGCGGACCGACCCCATCGGGACCTGATGCTCCACAGGGCCCCAGTGGAGGGTCAATGCGTTGCGATTCAGCTCATAGCTTGCGTTGATGAGCCCCCAGAGCTGGTAAACGATGCGGACGGCGAGACCCAAGGTTATGCACGCTCCGATAGCCATCAGAAATACCCAGATGGAAAGCGGGGTGATCACGGCGGTGACGATGAGTCCCACGGTCGCTGCGATGGCGATGACGGCTAAGGCAAGGCCAAAGATCCAGCCCTTGCGGACCTCGAGGCGCCAGGTGTTGTCCACCCCGCCTAGAGCTCCTGGCGGGATTCTAGAGCCCTGGAGAGGGTGACAGCGTCAGCATACTCGAGATCGCCCCCCACAGGGAGCCCGCGACCCAGGCGGGTCACACGGACACTCAGGGGCTTGAGGCGTTGCACCAAGTAGGCTGCCGTGTAGTCGCCCTCGCTCGTCGGGTTGGTGGCGAGGATGACCTCGGCAATGTCGCCTTCGCGCACGCGTTTCTCCAACTCGGTGATGCGTAGGTCTTCGGCAAAGATGCCCTCGAGGGGCGAGAGAGCACCGTGGAGCACGTGATAGACACCGTGATAGCTCTCAGTGCGTTCGAGCGAGAGCACGTCCATGGGTTCCTCGATGACGCAGATGACCCGCTGATCACGGGCGGGATCGGCGCAGATGGGACATGGGTCGGCCTCCGTGACGTTATAGCAAATCGAGCAGAAGCGCGTATGGTTGACCAGCCCCTGGAGACTTTCGGCCAGACTTAGTGCCAGTTCGGATTTGCCGCGCAGCAGGTAGAATGCCAGGCGCGAGGCCGTCTTGGGTCCGATGCCGGGGAGCTCGGCAAACGTCTCGATCAGTTGGGTGACCGATGGTGGAATTGCAGCGTTTGGCATAGTCGAATTGGCTCAGCCTGCGTTGGAGCCGGGCATCCTACAGCCCCGGAATGCCCAGCCCGCCGGTCAGGGCCGACAAGCGATCTGCCACCATAGCCTGGGCCTTCTGAATGCCCTCGTTTACGGCTGCCAGGACAAGGTCTTGAAGCATCTCGACATCCTCAGGATCAACGACCTCCGGGTCAATCGTGATGCTCTGGACCTCCAGGGCGCCGTTGATGGCCAAGCCGATCATACCGCCACCGGCAGTCACTTCAATAACTTCCTTGTTCGCCTCTTCCTGGATGTTCTCCATTTGAGACTGCATTTGCTGGACCTGGCGCATAAGGTCCTTGGGGTTCATCCCACCGCCGCCGCCACCTCTGCCGTAACTGGTTCCTCGACGTGACATCGCGTCTCCTTGTAGATATCAGATGCCCTGAGCGGGCACTCTCATTTGTTGACCCGGGCGACCGCTCCCAGTTCTTCCTGGGCGCGGCGAATAAGCTCATCTTCCTCCACCGGAACTGCGTTGGGTCCTCGCCTTGTGCCTGTCCCGGCGGCTGGCTTGGCGGGTATCCCGGATGGACTCCAATCCTCTGCCAACAGACAGCGAAGCGTAATGGCTTGGCCGACGTTGCGGCTCAGGATCTCCTCCACCTTGCGCAGGTTGGGTTCCTGCGCGACTTTGTCGCAGTGGAAACTGTGTTGGAAAGCCAACACCACCCTCCCGTTCTGATCGATACCACCAATCGAAGCATCTCGCAGGAGCGCTCCCAGCATCACGGGCTCCACCTGCTTGATGACGTCAGACCAATTGGCCTGGACCGCATTTAGTGCGGCTTCATCGAGGGCGACTACGGCACCTGCGACCACCGGCGCCGATAGGGTCAGGTCTGGAGCTTGCGAGATGGCGCTACCGGATTCGGTCGTCTTCGCTGTTGAGCTGGATGGAGAGATATCAACCGCCGGACGCGATGCCGATTCCGGCTTGGAGCGTGGCCCGGCGGCGCTTATGCCCACAGGGACCTCGCGCACACGGCTATGCGCCGGCGTGGCGTCCGCCGTCTCGACCACCGGCTTTGTCGAGGCTGTCGCCCCAGGTAGCGTCGCCGTCCGTGGCGCACTCGTCTGCGGCGCGGATGCCGTCTGCGGCCGGATGCCGTCTGCGGCGCGGATGCCGTCCGCGGCACGGATGCCGTCCCGGACGTTGCCCTCAATACAGCCTCCACAAACGCCAGTTCCAGGGGAAGTTGCGGCTGCCATCCGGTGCGCTGCTTGGCTGCGACGTCGCCAAAGAGCCGCACGGCGTCGACCAGGTGGTCGGGATCGGCCTTGCGCGCCATGTCGGTGAATGCGGCGCGTTCCTCTGCTGTCGGGTCGGTCCAGGTCTGGCCCGCGCCAAGCCGGATCAGCAGGAGGCCACGCAGAAAATCCGCGATTTGCCGGGCGAGTTGGCGGGGGTCCGCACCTCCATCTACGGCCTGGTTGATGACGTTGAGCCCCGTCGTCAGATCCCCATCCACCCACGCCGCCAAGAGCGACTGCACGACCTCGCGTCGCTCAGCCCCCAACATCAGGCGCACGTAGTCGGCTGTGATCGATTCTCCTGCCGCCATTTGGTCGAAGAGGCTGATCGCGTCGCGCATACTTCCTGTTGCCGTTCGCGCGATAAGCTCAAAGGCTTCGGGCTCTACCGTCACGCCCTCGGCGACCGCGATCTTCTCGAGTTGCTGGACGAGGGCATCCAGAGGAATACGTCGAAACTCAAACCGTTGACACCTGGACAGAATCGTCTCCGGGATTTTGTGAACTTCGGTCGTGGCTAGGACGAAAATCACGTGCTCCGGCGGCTCCTCAAGCGTTTTCAACAGGGCGTTGAAGGCCTGCGTCGAGAGCATGTGAACCTCATCCACGACGTAGACTTTGTAGGCTGCCTGAGTGGGCCGATAGCCCACCTTCTCGAGCAGATCGCGGATGTTGTCGACGCCTGTATTGGATGCGGCGTCGATCTCGATCAAGTCCATCAGCCGGCCGGCGTTGACGGCGTTGCAGATCTCACAGTGGTTACAGGGGCGCTCTTCCGCTGGGGAGAGGCAGTTCACCGCTTTGGCGATGAGGCGCGCGGTTGTGGTCTTCCCCGTGCCACGTGGCCCGGCGAGAAGATAGGCGTGATGGATGTGGCCGGTCTGTAGGGCATAGCGCAGGGTTTGGACAATGTGCTCCTGCCCCACGACGTCGTCGAATGTCTGCGGACGCCACTTGCGGTATAGCGCTTGCCCCATCGAACCTCCCGTGAGATGAAGTTCAGTCTATCATGGATGGCGTGCGAGGCAAGCTTTCGCACCAGGCGCAAATCCCTGCGAAGGTTACGCGATGCCTGCACAAGCGAGTCTCTACGTCTCTGTGAGCGCCCGCCGTTCGTGGTAAGTTGCTGACCTTCGCAAGGGTCGGCGTCATCTTCCCCGGCAATCTACGTGCGATTGCTCTCCCGGGCTCGCAGTTGTCCGCAACCCGCGCGGATGTCGCCGCCTCTTCTCAGGCGCAGGGTATAAGGCACGTGTCTGCTATCGAGGATCTGGGTGAAAGCTTCGATGCGCTCGGGCGGTGACGGGTCGCCCGGATACCCCTCGGTCGGGTTCAATGCTATGAGGTTGACGTTAGCCAACATCCCTGAGATGCGGGCTGCTAAGGCCAACGCTTGCTCCGGCGTATCGTTTACGCCATCGATCAGCACCCATTCGAAGGTGACCTGGCGGTTGGTCTTCTCAATATACGCCTGGACCGCCGCGAAGAGGGTGTTGAGATCATAGCGCCGGTTGATCGGCATGAGCGCGTTGCGTACTTCGTCGGTCGCTGCGTGCAGCGAGACGGCCAGGTTCACCTGGATGTCCTCCGCCGTGAATCTGCGAATCCCCGGCACGATGCCTGCCGTGCTGACCGTCATTCGCCGTTGCCCCATCTGCAGTCCATCGGGGTGCATCAAGCGATAGATGGCAGCCAGGGTGTGGTCGTAGTTGAGGAATGGTTCTCCCATCCCCATAAAGACGACGTTGGTCAGATGCTGCCCTTGGGCCCTGAGTTCGCGCTCGAAGTGCAGGACCTGTGCCACGATCTCGCCGCTGGAGAGGTTGCGGCGGATGCCCATCTGGCCCGTGGCACAGAACTGGCACCCCACGGCGCACCCAACCTGGGTGGAGATACAGGCGGTACGGCGCTCGATGTAGCGCATGAGCACGACCTCGACCTGCTCGCCGTCGCTCATTTCGAGCAAATCCTTGCGCGTCTCGCCATCCATGGACTCCTGGACCGCAACAGCAGACGGCACTGCCAATGTCGTTTCCGCGTCCAGTCGGGCGCGCAGAGTCTTGGGGAGCGAACTCATCTGGTCGATTCCGGTGGCCAGGTGTTTGTAGAGCCATATCCAGATCTGCTTGGCACGATAGCGCGGCTCTCCCCAATCGGCGAGTAAGGCTTCGAGGGCCTCAAGATCCAGGTCGTAGAGATTCAGCTTCTGTTCAGCCATGGACTGCCTCCTGCCAGACCCTGACAAGGTCGGGCAGACCCTGCAGGACGACGGTGGGACGAATGGGGGAGTGAGCCAACTCCTCCTCTTGGGAGATCCCGGTCAGCACCAGCGCGGTGGGCAGCCCAAGGCGAATGCCTCCCAGGATGTCGGTATCCAGACGATCGCCGATAACCAATGTGGTATCGGGTGTCGTTCCCATCTGCGCCATCGCCTGTTGATAGAGCAGCGGCCAGGGCTTGCCGATGACGGTAGCCACCATGCCGGTGGCGGCCTCAAGTGCCGCAATCTGGGCGCCGTTGCCCGGCGCCAATGCCGTCTCTAGTGGGAAGGTGAGGTCCGGGTTCGTCCCCACGAAGCCTGCACCGTCCAAAATGAGACGGGTCGCTGCGGCCAGCTTCTTCCACGTCAGCTGCTGGTCCCATCCGATGACCACAAAGTCGACTGCCGCGACGTCGTCATCTTCGCAGAACACGAGACCGTAGGCCTCGATCGCCTCCCTGACCCCAGGACCTCCCATGGCATAGACTGTAGCCCCGGGCTGCAGTCCCGCGATGTAATGGGCGGTGGCCGTAGCAGAATTCAAGACATGCTTCTTGTGGGTCACCACGCCGAGATCGGCGAGCTTCTGGACGTACTGCGCAGGCGTGCGGCTGGAGTTGTTGGTCACCAACACGTGCTCCAGATGCAGCGCTTCGATCAAGGCGAAGAAGTCTTCAACGCCCGGCAGACCGCTTTTCCCTCGCCAGAGCACGCCGTCCATGTCGCAAATCAGGCCACGTATCTCACGCCACGCCAGGGCAGGCCCTATACGTGCAGCATCTGTCACGAGACGCTTGTACGCTTCCGGTGTGTCAGCATCTGCCAGCACCTTGGCATCGGGGACGGCCAGATAGGAGATGCGATCGGGGTGGCGCTCGAAGAGGCTTCTGCCGCCAACGTCACCGGACAGCGTCGCCAGCTCGGCGAAGAACTCCTTGGCGAAGAGCACGGGCGTGCCGCGCTGTCCCTCGGGAGACCGTGGGATCACAATGCCCGCATCGGTCGAACGCCAGGTATCGATGAATCTCTGGAGGAGACGTGGTGTAATCAGAGGCTGGTCGATAGGCACGAAGAGGGCCGCATCCACCTCAGGCGGCAAAGCCGAAACGGCGGCATTGAGGCTGGTGCTCAGTCCCTCTTCCCACCGGTAGTTGTGGATGACGTGTACGGGGCGCGAGGCGAAGAGTGGGATCACCTCATCTGCGGCAGCCCCCACAACGACGAGCACCGGTTCGAATCCCGCGGTCCAGGCCATGTCGGCAATGAGGGTGACGAGGGGACGCCCATCCCAGGGGAGTAGCTGCTTCGGTTGCCCGAAACGGGTAGATCCTCCCGCGGCAAGGACGACGGCAGCGACGTTGGGTTCAGCCATTGTGGTATAGGGTCCTCTAGGTGTAGGTTTACAAAGTCAGACTTGGTCCATTGTACTGGGGAACTTGCGACGGACAAGGGTGGTAGGGGTCCCAGAGAATGCCACTGCCCCGCAGGCAATGCGCCGCGAGGCAGTGGAGGGGGAGGAGAGAATCGGTAACTAGATGGTGTTATTTTGGAGCAGGCACTGGACGTCAGCCTGATCCTCTCTACAAATGGCCTTGAGGTACTCGACGACGTGGCCTTGACTGTCATAGGTCTGCCGGTCGATCTGCGTGACCGCAGCTGGCGGCTCCAAGTCCAGCAGGGCGAGGTCGAGATCGCTACCCAGGACAGGGCGAGCCGTCTGGTCGGCATGGGCCAGTCGGATGTTCAGCCGCTCCTGAAGCACGCGATAGAGAGAGTGTTTTTCCAGATCGATCTCCAGAAGGGGCCGGCAGAGCGGGTAAGGGAGGTACGATGTATGGATGGCAATCGGGGTATTGTTTGCCAAACGTAATCGGCGAATCCTGACAACGGTCTCGTGCTCTCGAAGTTGCATGTAGTGTGCTGTTTGCCCGGTGACGGGCACGATCCCGCGGCTGATGGTCCTGCTGCTGGGAACGAAGCCGTGCCTGACCATCATCTCGGTGAAGCCCTGGAGCGCGATATCCTCAAAGGTACGGCCCGTGCCGGTCGCGACAAACGATCCCTTGCCCTGATAGGCACAGATGAATCCTTCCTCTCTCAGCCTGGTCAGCGCTCTGCGGGCTGTGAGCCGGCTGATCCCGTAGTTTGCCGCAAGCTGGCGCTCGGAGAGGATCTGTCTTCCGACTATCAGTTCGCCCCTCTCGATCGAGGTACGCAACTGGTCGTAGAGCTGAAGATATAGGGGAATGGGACTGTTTGCACGGAGCATGGACATGGACTTTCCTCCTGGTTCGTTGTCGGCTGCACTCACTATTAAACCTCAACCACCTTCCAAATCCCTTTATAGGGATAGGAGGAACCTACCAAAACCCTACCACTTTGGCGGGCCTGCGATTGTGAATTGGGTGGAGGATGATATACTGGCGTTACGCCTCTTGGTCGGACCTTTGGCCTCCGAGTTCGTGGAATAGTCTGCGTTGAATGATGGCGCGCGTTTGAGTATGGGAGACGACTACGATGGCAAAGCAGAAGGAAACGCAAGTCGCATCAAAGCGCTTTACGTGGATAGTCTGGGGAGTCCTGGCCGCCTTGGCAGTGTTGTTAGCCTCTGCCTTCTCAAGAGCGTGGCAGACGAACCAGGCGCTGCGTGCGGAGATGGCGGCGCTCGAGCCTATGGCGACGGCTGCGATGGACCAGCAGCACGTGCTCGAGCAAGAGCTGGCCTACGTGAAAAGCGATGAATATGTCGAGGCGTGGTCTCAGGTTCACGCCCGTATGTCGCGGCCCGGTGAGGTACTGGTGATCCCGATCGAGCAGACGCCTACGCCGGAGCCGATGCCCCAACTGCCGATCCTCCCGGCTCCTGAGCCGACGGCGGTGCCCTTGCTCCCCAGCCTCTGGCACTTACTGGTGGGGAACTAGCCACCGTGGACCGTCCCGACCTTGTCCTGCCGGACGTCTTGGCCATTGTCATTGGCATCGCCCACGAGGCCGGGGCGCTGATCCGTTCCAACTTTGGCTCGACGAACCGGGTCACCTTTAAGGGCGCCGTCAACCCGGTCACTGCAACGGATACCGCGGCGGAGGAGATCATCCGCTCCCGGCTGCGGACTGCCTTCCCCGACCACCGTATTCTAGGTGAGGAGTCAGGTGAGGAAGGCCAGAGCACCGAGGTCAGTGATGGGTCGGTCCCAAAGTGGTTTGTCGACCCTCTGGATGGGACGAACAACTTCGCTCACGATTTTCCCCACTTCAGTGTGTCGATAGGTCTGCGGTCTGGTGGTGTCACGCAGGTGGGTGTTGTCTACGATCCAATGCGCGACAACACGTTCGCGGCCTACCGGGGCGGTGGCACAACGCTTGACGGGGTCGCGGTACAAGTGTCGCACGTGGAGACCCTGTCGGGAGCCTTTCTGGCGACCGGGTTCCCCTATACCCGCCGCACTGCCGCGGACAATAACACCCGCATGCTGGACTACTTCCTGCGCCGTTCCCAGGGCGTCCGACGTGCGGGATCCGCAGCGTTGGATATGGCCTACGTGGCTTGTGGCAGGTTCGATGGCTACTGGGAACCGCAGTTGAGCCCATGGGACATCACGGCCGGCCTACTCCTCGTTGAGGAGGCCGGGGGAAGGACTTCTGACTTCGGCGGGGGACGCGCCCGTCTCTTCTCGGGCGATGAGGTGCTCGTCAGTAACGGCCTCATCCACGACGAGATGCTTGCTGTACTCCACGAAGGCGCTGCTGCGCCCCATCCCGACTTCCCGGGCCTGGTCGACTAGGGCTCGCCGGACAGCCAAGCCCCCAAAGCCCTGGCGATCTTGCGATCCGTCACGGCCATTGGCAGGTCAGCCAACTCTTCGGTTTTCACCCAGCGGAAGTCCCTGCAAGCCAGGCACTTGGGTTCCCCGGCTCTCAGGCTGCACACGAAGGCGAAAAGTGTGATGCGGAAGTGCGTATAGGCGTGGTCGACCACGGTCAACTGCCGGCCCACCTCGATCTCCACATCCATCTCCTCCATAAGTTCCCGCTTCAGGGCTTCAGGTAATGTCTCGCCGCCCTCTCGCTTGCCGCCAGGGAATTCCCATAGGCCTCCCAGCATCGCGTCCAGGGGACGTTGGGCTACGAGCACTTCAGGAGCACCGTCCCGCTCAAGATTCCGGAGGGTCACGGCTGCAGTGACGTCGTAATGAGGAATCACC
This sequence comes from uncultured Chloroflexia bacterium, assembly GCA_963775195.1. Classification (GTDB taxonomy): domain Bacteria; phylum Chloroflexota; class Anaerolineae; order B4-G1; family SLSP01; genus PWVB01. The sequence goes on along the minus strand of CAVZIC010000002.1, from coordinate 461,954 downwards.
TTGCGTGGTTTGGCCGCAGGAAATGTCTCCTGTTCGCCTTGGGCTCGGGCCAGACACAGGTCTCGCCACGGGCAGAGGAGGCAGCGAGGAGATCGGGGCAGGCATAGCGTTGCGCCTAACTCCATCAAGCCCTCGGTGAAGGCGCCTGGCTGTGCCTCCGGCATCCATGCCCGGACGCCCTCCCCAAGCTCTGCCGGGGTGGGATCGGCGAGTGTCAGCACGCGACACATGACGCGCCGTACGTTGCCATCCACAGCCGGAGCGGGAATGCCGAAGGCGATGCTGGCGATGGCGCCCGCCGTGTAGGGGCCGATGCCGGGAAGCGCTTGGAGGGCCCGGACGTCGCGGGGAAGTTCACCTCCGTGGGTCTCAACGATCTGCCGGGCGGCGCGATACAGCGATCGTGCGCGACTGTAATAGCCCAATCCTTCCCACACTTTCAGCACGTCTTCCAGCGGGCCGGCAGCCAGCGCCGTGACGGTCGGAAAGCGGCGAAGGAATCGCTCATAGTAACCCCGGACGGTTTCGACCTGCGTCTGCTGGAGCATCACCTCGGCGACCCAAACGCGATAGGGGGTGCGGTCGTGGCGCCACGGAAGGTCGCGCGCCTGTCGATCAAACCACGTGAGGAGGCGCTCCTGCGCCTCCTCACGATGCTCGACCAGATATGCCTGTCGGTCGTTACTCAAGCCCATACGATGTCCGTGGGCGTTTCGCTTAATGCGTGACCACGATATTGGGCGAGGGCGACGTCATATGAACCCAAACCCACGTACCGGCGTCTCCATCGCTGCTGTAGACAACCTTGGCATCGCGTGGGCGTGTAAGGTGTGGTCCAATCGAAGAGCCACTTCGCATCCAGGATGGATAGGTTAACGCATCCGTGGCTGCGGGTGAAGCCGAAGCTGTTGTGCCAGTATGCTGCGTGAAGTGCATAGGCGCCGTTGAAATACTGGGTCCACTGGACATCCTCAAGATAGTACCATGCCGGACTATCCGGCGTGACGTCCTGGTTCCGCATCGGCGTCGTGGGCATCTTGCTCCATATCCTCGTGAGCCCATCGGGTGTCCAGGTGCTGCTGCGCCCCGAGGAGACTAATGTGGCAAAGACCATACGGCTGCCCTCATATGCCGCCAACGTCTGCTCGAACGTGTTGATCTCTATCCATTTCTCGCCGGGACCAACACCATCGGGCACCGGATCAACATCAACGCGTGCGGTGTATGACTGCTCGACCCACTGGTCTGCGACCCACCATATACCACAGTTGATCGCCGATCGGTTCCTGGGCGTACATCGTGACGAGGTCGTAACGATGCAGTACGATGTCATCGACTTGCACGCCACCGGGTGTGGAGGACGGATAGACATCCTGGATGATCCATCCAAAGGCGTAGGTGGGTTGTTCGCTGAGAATCACACCTGCGAAGTGCGAGGGTTGGGTGAAGGCCAAATGATCTGCTTGGATAAACTCATTTTCGTTGATCTCGTACCACGTCTCGCCGTTGTAGTCGACCGAGGCCATCGCGCTAACCCAGTTGTCCCCGGCGAGAAACTCGCGGACGGGTGGCAGTCCTGCCGCGGCTTCCTCTGGATGGTGGTAGGTGGCTGCCGGCAAGGGGCGCACATAGGCAAAGGAATAGGGTGTGATGGCATCCTCAGGAACTTCCAGTTCCTTGATCGCGAGTTCAGGAAGGGGATTGGGCAACTGCGACCGCAGGTAGTCCAACCGGATCGCGCGGGCGCCCGGGCCGAAGGGCGGGCAGCGGGACGGATCTCGCGCCATCAGTCGAGCCGAGCAGACATAGTCCCCCGAGTCGTCACTTGAGAAGAGCCGGGCGTTGGCTACATCAGGAATAGTGCCACCCGGTGCGGCGTCTGCCGGCGTGACTATTCTTGCCAAGGCCGTTATACTTAACAAGGTAGCGAATACCAACAATCCAAGAATGCCATGAGGCAGACGGGTCGAGCCTTGTACTCCAACATATCTTCCGGTAGACATAGCGGTTATCGACTGTATTCCTCGCTTGCGAAGATTCTCTGACGTGGGTACGTAGTCTTGGCCGTGAGACGAATATCGATTATACCACGGATTCTGACGGGGCCGGCTTTTCTTGCCGCCAACTTCCTTGTATTCTATACTTTTGCTTGAGTCTAGAGGTGGGCGCTATGGACATTCTGGGACAAGCCATTCAGGTCATCGCCGAGCCGCCAGGAGATCTCGTCTATTTCCTGGTGATGCTCTTTGCCCTCCAGCAAGCCCTTGTCTCGGCTCTGTCAGCAGATCGAGCAAACCCCGGGCAACCGCTTGCCCGCCGGTGGCTTTGGGCAGTCGGCGGTATGCTGATCGGGCGCATCGCGCTCACCGTGTTGGGTCTGCTGGGCGTGACAGGCCTGCTCACCCCTTCAGGTGTGCTCCCCCCATTCGAACGTTGGCTTATTATTGGCAGCGCACTGGCAATGACGTGGGCCTCACTTGCCGGTGCCTTCTCGCAGCGATGGCATACACCGGTTGTGGTCGGGCTCCTCGCACTCAGCCTCGTGATCTACGGTTACGATGCAATCGCTCAGTCGGCTCCTGCCACTCTGATCCTACTCCCCGGCAATAGCGCGCTTTGGGAGCAAGCAGGCGTCCTGCTTGCGCTTGGCATCGCAATCACGATGCTGGCTTTGCTGCGTCCCCCGGAATGGGAGTGGGGGCTGGGTGTGTTGTTTTTTTGGGCCGTAGGAACGGTAGCGCAACTTGTCCTGGTGAATCCCGTGAGCCCCATCGATGGGTGGCAGCGTCTCGCTTCGCTGGTAGCCCTCCCGATGTTGTCGATTCTGGTCTACCGCCAGGTGCATGACACGGGTGCTCAGGGTTCAAGACGTGCTCGTCCGTCGGATGCCCTACCGCTAGTCGAGGTAGTTCAGAGCATCGGCAGGGCGAACGATCTGGAGTCAGCGCTGATCGTCGCTTCCTCGAAGTTGGCCGGTCTACTGCGTGCCGAAATGTGTACGCTAGCGCTTGCCGAGGCCGACTTATCTGACGGCGCGGAGGCGGCCAACTCTCTACAGGTGGTGGCGATACATCCGCCGACCGCGGTTCAGATGGATCCACCGCGCCTCGATCTGGCCAACTATGAGGGCCTGCGCGTGGCCTATGTGGAGCGACGGGTGGTAACGTCGTCTTCGTCCGACGCCACCCCCTGGCTTACAGGGTTCTACGCAGCGCTGGGCTTGGCTGAGTTCTTGCCTCTCGCGGTGATTCCACTTCGGCATCAGGGCCGCTCGCTCGGTCTGATGCTGCTTGGAGGGCCCCAGGATGCCCGGTCTTGGCACGAGCAGGATCTTGAAGATGCCACCTTGGTTGCCGGAATCATAGCGGAGGCCATCGCATCTGTGCGCGGGAATGGCGGGTGGGCTCGCGAGAGTAGCGGTACACAACTTACCGCCACAGAAAAGATGGCGGCCCCGCAGGATCAACAGAAGCTGATGGAGGTCGTGGCACAGGCTAAACAGCAGATTCGCACCCTGAATGGTCGAATTCGCACGCTGGTTCAGGAGATCAAAGTGCGAGATGAGGAGATTCTCTCGCTGAACACCGAGCTGGACTCGCATGCTCCGGCCGCGCCTGAGACGGACTTGGTCGTCTGGCAGAACGAGGTCCGGCAGCTCATTGAAGAGCGTGAAACCCTTCATCGCAAGATCGAGGAGTTGACGGAGGATCGTGACCTGTTCGAGGCCGAGCGTGCGCGCCTGAATCAGGATCTCATGGCGGCCAAGGATCAGCTTGAGCAAGTCGCCGGACATCGTGAGCTTTTGGAGGAAGAGGTCGCCAATCTCCAGGCACGCCTGGACGAGAGCGGTAGCCCATATATCCGGCAGCCCGATATCGAGGACGGTGCCCGGGAGGCAACGGCGCTGTCTGCCGATCTGTCGGCGGACTACGAGTCCGTTGGTCTGGTGGTTGCTGACGAAGATGGTCAGATTACTATGGCGGACGCATCTGCCCGTCATATGCTGCGCCTGCCCGTCGGGGAAGTCATCGGGATGCCTCTCAACGGTGCTTACCCGGATGCCACCTGGGCGCAGACGGTTGACAGTCTCCTGTCCCACTCGAAGAACGGCGGCCCTTACCGTGCTCATCTCAGCCTGGCTGTAGATGGTGATACGGTTGAGGCCGAGCTGGCAGCGTTGCACGGGCGAGATGGTCAGGTAGATGGTCTCGTCATCACGCTGCGCTCTCCCGAGAACGACGCCGAGCGCCATGAGGCGATGATCAGCCTGGCGAGCGACTTCCGTACACCGATGACGGCCATCACCGGATACACCGAGCTACTTCTCGGCGAGCAAGCCGGCATCCTCACCGCGATGCAACAGCAATTCCTTGAGCGCGTAAAGGCCAACGTCGAGCAACTCAACCACTTGCTCAACGATCTCAACCAGATCGCGTCCCCAGACACTCGCTCCGGAGAGTTGTCACCCCAACCGGTAAACCTCATAGAGATCATCGAGGAGGCTGTGATGGGACTGGCCGCGCGATTCCGTGAACGCAGGCTGACGGTACAGCTTGACCTTCCTGCGGAGCTATCGGCTGTACGGGCGGATCGCGATAGCTTGTATCAGATCATGCTGCGGCTGCTCTCCAATGCCGCGCTGTGCTCGACGGAAGGAGCCCAGGTCATCGTCGGAGCTCGCGAAGAGAGCTTCGAGGACGACGTATGTCACCTGCGGATTTCTGTCATCGACACCGGCGGCGGTATCGCCCCCGAGGACTATTCCCGTGTATTCAGGCGCTTCTACCGGGCTAACCAGCCGCTGGTGGAAGGGATGGGCGAGACCGGCGTTGGTATGGCCGTCGCAAAGGCGCTGGTTGAGGCAAATGGTGGGCGGATCTGGGTCGAGAGCGAAGCAGGTGTGGGAAGCACCTTCAGTTTCCTATTGCCGGTGGAACCATAGAGTGCGGCATCCAGGAGGCCGGCTGCATGGCTAGTTCGTTCTGGCGCATCGCGAGAGTGCTGGGCACCGGCGTTCTCGTTCTGCTGGTCGTTGTCGCGAGCATCTGGCTGGCTCAGGCCGACGTACTCATGACGTCCCGTTCGCCTCGCGAGACCTACGCGCTACCGACACCGACTTTGTTCCCCACCTCCGCTCCGGCGGTCGCCACCACGGTGACTCCCAACGAGCCCACGCAGGTCGCCTCGACCTCGCCGGCGGAGACACCCGTACCATCGGCGACGACCGTTCGAGTGCCCACGGTTACGCCCACGCCTTGTGTACCGCCGGCGGGTTGGGTGGCTTATACTGTGCAGGCCGGGGATACGTATTACGAATTGGCCCGCCGAGGCCAGACCAATATCCAGGGACTGCTGGCGGGCAATTGCCTCGAAGAGACAGGGGAGTTACAGGCGGGGTCCATCTTCTATCTGCCCGCAGTAGCACTGGCTCAGGCTACGCCTGCGCCCGTAGTCGTGGCATGCCGGCCTGAATTGGGGTGGCCGACCATCACCGTCCGGCCGGGTGATACACTCTACGCGTTGTCTATTCGCTACGGCACCACCGTCGCGGAGCTGATGAGAGCAAATTGCCGCACCAGCGACCTGGTAAAAGTCTCTGAGCGCCTCCGCGTGCCGGGCCCTGTTGTGGTGTATCCCACGCCGCGTCCCACCGTCGTATGGTGGACGCCGACACCTTTCCCCACCGTTACACCGCCGCCAACCATCACATCTCAGCCGACGTCGACGCCGACGCCTTCGGACACGCCAACGGCAACACCCGAGCCTTCGCCGACGCTCACACCCACAGAGACTCCCGTCCTGGTCCCGACGTGGACACCGCCGCCCACAGGGCCGTTGCCGACGTTGACCCCGACGGGTACTCCCGAGCTTGCCCCTACGCAGATGCCGGCACCGACGAGCACGTCGGCGCCGACGGACACACCTGCGCCTGTGCTGGCACCGGTTCCCGCAGACACACCTCTTCCGACTGCTACCGCGCCCAGCGATCCGGATCCGTAGATCTCAGGTCACAGGCCCACACCACACGACGACGGCCCGAGCACCGGACTTTGGTGCTCGGGCCGTCACATATTGGGTGCGTAGGGTTTGCAGATGCCCTCTAGCGGGGCTCCCACTTCACGGCGTCAAATCCGATCAGGCGCGTACGGTAGGGCTCATAGGTCACATCGGCAAGCGAGACATAGTCGTTACGGGTACCTGTGAATCTATAGGTGCCGAGTGAGATCCACTGCCCCCCGTTGGCAGATTGGTTGACAATCCGTAACGTGTAGCCATTCGCGTGACGTACCCAGTAGCGGGCTTGCCCCGTCGTGGTGTATTGATCCGGAATGTAAACGAAGACCTCATACCAGCGTGCCTGGAGGCCAGGGTACCAACGAGCCCAGTTGTAATTGTATTGTGCTGAGTAATTGTTATACGTCCACGTCAACCTGCCGTTGTATCCTTCCGCAACCGTGCGCCAGCCACCGGTCGCGCCGCCCTTGACGAAGCCAGGATCTGTGTCATCTACCACGACGGTTCCACCGGTCGGCACAGGGGTCGGCGGCACAACCGTACCCGAGGTCCAGGCCAGCTTCGCCAAGGCCAGGCCGGTCTGTTCGAAATACTGCAATTCGATGGTAATAGGCCCGCCGGGCAGATAGAGAAGACCACTATACGTGGTCGCCGCTTGTTCGTACCAGGCATCCACCAAGAGATGTCCGTTGACCCATAGCCGTGCGCCATCGTCGACAGTCAGCTGGAAAGTGTAGTTCCCCGCCGGCAGGTTGATGCTCTGGGTCCAACGCGCTGAGAAGTGATCGCTGTTGATGGTTCCGGCCAGAGGAGACCCGGTGCCCCAGTCGTAATTGACGCTGGCTTCGTCCCGGACCAAAGCCGGCGTTCCGCTCAGGGTCGTGTTGTTATAGTATTCTGCATGCCAGTTCCCGGTCGCCGGGATCGGCGTGGTCGCAAGATGCCACTGTACCTTGGCAATGGCTCCCTCGGTCTGCTCGAAATATTCCACCGTGATCAGGTGGTGTCCGGCAGCCAGATAAGCCTCTGCGGTGTATGCCTCCGCGGGATGCACGTACCATTTATCCAGGATCAGGTTGCTGTCCTCCCACACGCGGATGCCGTCGTCGCTCGTGACCGTGAACTCGTACGTCCCCGGTGTCACGTCGATGTAACGTGTCCAGCGTGCGGAGAAATAGTCCGTGTTGATCACACCCGGGGCGGGTGAACCGAATCCCCAGTCGTGGTCGATGTTTGCCTCAGCTTGCGTCAAGGCAGGCGTACCGGAGAGACTCGTGTTGTTCCAGTAACTGGCCTGCCACGTGGGGTCTGAGTGCTGGGGTGTGACCGGCCCCTGGGCCGAGGCCGGTGTAGCCAGCGCCAGCAGCATCCCCGTCAGAAGACCAAGAATCGCCACTCGTTTCAGCATCGTTCTGACCTCCTTCATACCTTCTAATCCATCCCTTCTCATTTCAGCACAAAACGGAGCCAATTGCTGCTGAATCCAGGACGACGCAGTGACCGCAATTGTTCCACGTGATAACCCCATGATCTCAAAGAAACGGTTGCCTGTGCGTTACGATCGGATAACGCTTATGTATCGCGTGACCATTCTTGGCTTGGCGAAAGCATTCGTCTTCGTGATTGGCTGACTTATACTTGGGCAAGTCTTGAGGAAAGGAGCATCGGAATGGCCGATCGTAATGCGTCGCCCCTGCCGCCACACATTAAGATCCGCAATGACATAAGGCCGGGCGATATTGGTATGGTGACGTACCTGCACGGAACCTTGTATGCCGAGGCCTATGGATGGGATCCCACGTTTGAGGCTTATGTCGCGGGCCCCTTAGCGGAGTTCGTGAAGTCGCACAGTAGCCGCGAGCGAATCTGGCTCGTCGAACACGATGGACGGCTGGCGGGCTCTGTCGCGATTGTAGATGCCGGGGAGGGCAGAGCCCAACTCCGCTGGCTACTGCTTCATCCGGACCTCCGAGGTTATGGTCTGGGACGCCGGCTGGTTGAGGAGGCGATTGGCTTCTCTCGGGCCCACGACTATCACACTCTCTTTCTGTGGACGGTTACCAACGTGGCGGTGGCGATTGGGCTTTACAGGTCCCTGGGATTCCACCTTACGGAGGAGGCCGTTCATCCCCTATGGGGAGACGTGGTCACGGAGCAGCGCTATGAGTTGGCCCTCCAGCCTGTGCCGTAGTTGTCGAAGTTCGAGGGCACGCGCGTCGGGAGGAGCTACCGTCAACCGCGGTCAAAACCTCACGCCACAGTCGAAAGGTACCAGGTCTTTGCGGTCGACATCGAGGATGGCGTGGGGAAAACTCCGGCGGATAGTGTAGGTTTCCTGCGAGAAGCCACCCCACTCCGAGAAGGTTACGAGCCGCACTTTCACAGTCTCATTGCCCATCGTCACCTGGGGCTCGAAGTCAAGCTGGAGGGCCTTTGTCTGGGTTCTGTTGTCCATGGGCGCGCCGAATCCCTCACTGGCCTTGATCGCCTGACCTGCTGCATCAGGAGTGCACAGAATCCGGCGATCGTTGTAACCTGCGTGCCAGAACAGGTAGAATTGGCTGCCCATGACATCGAGTGTCACCAACTCAAAGAACCCTTCGGGAGTGCCGTCGACGTGGACGCTCTCCAGATAGGCATGCGTTGCTGTATCCTCCCCCGCAGCCTGCATGTACGCCGTGTAGGTGTCAAAAGCGGGTTGATCGTTCGGCCTGACGTATAGGACTGGATAGCCGCCCATTCCATCGAAATAGTACACGTAGTCGAGGACGAAGCCCGGCTCGAGTGAGAGGTGTTTCAGGACGGAGAAGTAGATCGTGACATCGAAATCCTCCGCCGTCTTGGCTGCATTCTCGCGCTGCAAGTGCACCGGTGTTCCAACGCTTTCTGTGAGGCTTGCCATACTGTCGACAGTTGCCTGCCAGTGCGATGCGGAGGGGGGCGTTCTCAACACGGTGCTGCAGGCCAAAGTCAGACCGAACAATGTCCCCATCACGATCCTCTTCACTCGTTCCCCCTAACTGCTATCTGCTCCCATTGCGAAGTAATCTAGGAAGCGCTGCGGTGGTGCTTCATCCTGCGGGCGTAGCGGCGGATCGCCTAGACTGCGCATGGTTTTGCTGAGTGAGGCGGCGAACCAGAGCTTGAGCGGCGAGGGCGTGCCTAGCATAGCGTACACCCGGCGAACGATCGATGCAGTTGCGCCGGACCGGGCAGCGGCAGCCGGCAGCGGCACATCATCGATCCAGGCATCGATTGCCCTTACCCAAGCGCGCAGCTGGCTCACCCACGTCTGCACGCTCAACGCATCCTCCGGAGGCGCGTGTGGCGCCTCTGCATCCAAACGTCCAACCGCAGCGATGAGGTTGTCGATCCACCGGTCGAATCGAAAGTGACACGGCTGGTCCTCCGGGCGGGCCATCATTCGCCGGAGACTGTCTACCGATTCATCAGGATGAAGTCGCTCTGCGACCATTTCGAGAACCGCGTTGTCATCTGGTGCGGTCGCAGCGTCCATCTGGAATGGCACGTAGAGGGGATAACGGAGAGCCCCGCTTTGCTCTTCGTTGAGCCATGGACGGCGCAACCCTTGCTTGATGACCCGGCAGAGGTGCCCTACGAGCCATCTCTTGATCGGTGTTGACTCCCCCAACGTTGTCCGGATCCACTCCTCTCTCTCCCCATACGTACACTTCGGATGCGATGTGGCGAGGGGATGACCTGCGGTCAGGCCGCACAACCAGGTATAGAGGACAGCCAGTGTATCCAGGCGGCGGTCCAGGAGTACGATCGGATAGAGAGAATCTTGCCGTGCACGCCAATTCATGGTGTCCGCTAGAGTCCCGAAGCTGCACCACGTCACCGCGCGGCTTCGCCGAAGGTGTCCGATCCCGCGGAGCAGGGTCTCAAGATTTGCGAAATAGGCCACGTTGCAGTGCTGCGTCGCAACTTGGATCTCAACGCGTAGGCGGGCCAGGTCATCGCTACAGGCGCTGAACGCCTCCGGCGTTTCCAGGACCGGGATGGATCTTGGTAGCCTGGCCTCCATTCCATCTATCCACGCGATTTCCGGATCGTGGCGATAGATAGCGTTGGTCGGGAACTTGGGCGCCACCCAGCGCATGGAATTGCTATGATTATGTTCACTCATTTGTTGTTTATTATGAGGCCTCCATAGTGCCCTGTCAAGCCATTTCCCGCGGTGTACCGAACCGGACAGGCCAGAACCGTCTCCCTTGCGGTCACATCAGACTATTGAAATCGAGGTCGACATACGGGCTGCCTTCCGCCACACGCTCTCGGCGACCGGGCATAAACCTGTCAACCCAGAAATCGCCGGAATTTCCACCGGGCCGATAGGTCGGCTCTAGAAGCGCGTAATAGCTGATCTCGAGAAGCTTGAGGAAGAGGGGGAGCTTTCCCAACCAGACGGCGTCCAGTCGTTTCTGAGTACGGTAACCCTTCAGGTAGGCTCGCATGAACCGCGCCGCAAACTGCGCTGTCCCGGTACCTTCGTAGAGGACGAGGATATCGAAAAGCAAGATAGCGGTATCGAAGATGTACCAGCCATAGGCGCAATCATCAAAATCAAAGAGGGTGATCGAGTATCCGTCGTCAGGATCGACGAAGAAGTTGCCAAAGTGGAAGTCACCGTGGATCATGCCAAACGTACTCGGGTCTTTGGGAAGTGCCCGGATTTGCTCGAGTATCTCGTGTTTCCTGACGTTCACTATGGGGTCCGCGGACTGATTCTCGGAGAAGAGATCGCCGAGCTCATCCCACGCCGGGCGTTGAAGGGCCACGTCCGGCGCATAGCTTCGGGCTAAAGCGTGGATCTTTCCGGCAACGGCGCCGATGTTGTGAAAGTATGCATCCGTCCATTGATCCTGGCGAAGGGTCTCTGCGAGAACTCCGCGGGCCTTGGTGGTTGCGACAATTGTGTAGGATTGGTCCCCATCTGAGACCACTGAGATGAGGTCGCCCGCAGGGGTAGGGACGGGCATCGGCACGGGCGCTCCGTGCTCGGCGAGGAACGCTGTCCACGCGTGGATTGCGCGAAAACTATCGCTGTCTGTGCCGTCGCCTGGCGGGACGATGCGCAGGACGCACGGTATGCCCTTGAGAACGACCTCATAGACCGCACTGAAGTGGCCGCCCGCGAGCGGCCTAAGCCGGTCGAGTGTCGTTCCATAGAGCCTTGCAGCCTCTGCCACGACCAGCTCGTTCATTCGTTGCCGGGCTGGAGCGTTTGAAATGAGGCCAGGATCTGATCCATCTCATTCCGCGCTGCCTCGGGCAGATCGATGTCGGCATAGGCTACCTGTTCCGGATCCTCCGTTAGCGCGATATAGAACTCGAGTGCGTCGTCCCGGTAGGTGAGGAAGACCATCTTCACCTTGTCTTCGCTAACCAGCACGTTACGCGGCACGGCCTCGTGCAGGAATGTCGCGGTGCCGGCTTCCATGACCAGGCCCTCCGGTGTTGAGTTTGGTCCGATGACATCGGTGCTGTCAGTCGCTTTGTACTGGATGGTCAGGATGTAGATGTCCTTGCGGAGTGTCAGGGTCGGGGCATTGGGTGGTTCGGATAACTGCCGCAATGTCCAGGTAGGTGGGTAGCGGAAGCTGAAGCCCGGCACGATATCCGCACTAGTATAGGTGTGCCAGCCCGGATAGGGATCTGCCGAAGCTACCTCCCCAATGCGGCTGAACGTCGTGAGGATCGAGTCGAAGTCCTCCTGTGCGGAAGTCGGTATCTCCACCTCATCATACGCCTCGCGCGCTCGAATGTCGTCCATCTGGATGTAGAACTCCAGATCGCCAAATCTCTCCCCTACGAAGATCGCCTTGTCCTTCCCCTCATACACCAGGACGTGCTTCGGCAGCACTCGGTCGAGAAGGGTGACCGTGCCACGGTCTTCGACCTGTCCGTCGGACAGGCTTCCCGGCCCCAAAGTGGCTTCCTGCTCGGGTTTCTTGAACTCCACCCGGATCTCCACTGAGCCTTGTACGAGCCTGACGGCATCCGCAACCGGCTCGCCGGCGGCATTGGGGGAGCGGTTCGTGAGCAGCTCAAGCGACCACGTCGGCGGGTAGCTGAAGCTAAAGCCGTAGTCCGAGTTGACATAGCGAGCCCAATCGGCCTGAGCTTCGAGTGTGGGTATGGGAACCGGTGTCTCAGTCGGTGGAGTGACCGTCTCCTGGGGCGGAAGCTCGACCGTATCCTCAGGCGGAAGCGCGCCCGTGCAGCGCCAGTTGACCTCCGCCTGTCTGGTGTTGACGTCGACCACGCAAGCCGGAGCGCATCCGGGTCGCTCGATATCCAGATCGATCCACCATGTGCCGGTGCCTGTGTTGCATTGGGCCGTGTCGGTGAGACTGCCTTCGTCGACGCAGGGGCTCTCGCTCGCAATAACGACGGCATCCTCGTACTCGAGCTCCGCACCGGTCTGATCGTCGACGCACAAGTCTTCTGCGGGGCCGACCTCGGGTGGAAGCGGGGGAGGAGGCGTCTCCTTGGCTCCGCACGCGCTTATCACGAGGATAATCCACACCAGACATCCGACAATGGTCGCAAGTCGCTTGATCATATTGCCCTCCTCTGTGTCCCTATCTGAGTATAAATACGATCTCGCGGTGTGGCAATCAGAGAATCAGAGCTAGGACTATGGAGGAAACAAACCGAAACCCACAATGTGTGCTCCCTATACTTTGTTCTTGAGTGCTTAGCTCTCCGTGCTACAATCGTAGCTCGTGCTCAGGAGCCGAACTCATATCGAGGCAATAGTGTGGAGAAACGAGTGAACAATCAGCATTCAGTCGGGCGTCCCGTCGAGTTTTCTGTGGACCTTCAGCCCACAGGGAGGCGGGCATCCGTGCCTTCGGGCAAGACGCTTCTAGACGCGGCGCAGCATGCCGGTGTCGAGATCGCCGCGGTTTGCGGTGGGGCCGGGTCGTGTGGGAAATGTCGCATCCAGCGTATCGAGGGCGTTCTGTCGTCGCCGACGGCCGATGAGCGACGCTTCTTCAGAGAGGATGAGCTTGCCGCCGGATACAGGTTGGCGTGCCAGGCGCTTCCTTTGAGTGACGTGAAGATCAATATTCCCCCGGAGTCGCTCAGCACGCCGCAGCGCCTTCAAGTGGAGGGTCAGGAGACGGAGATCACGCCTGAACCGGTGATTGAGGTGGTGGATGTTGAGTTGGTGCCGCCCACGCTGCAAGATCTCCGGGCCGATACGGTGCGTTTGACCGATGCCCTGGCAGAGGGAGGCATATCCCGTCCCTTCTTTGGCCAACCGGTGCTGCGTTCACTCTCCACCCAACTACGGGCACAAGCCTGGTCCGGGCGCCTCGTGTTACGTCAGCATGGGCCGGCGGTCGGGCATCCGGGGGGCGGGCCGAGGCGGGAGGCGGTTGGCCTGCTCCCGCGCGGACAAGCCGTGATTGGGCTTGCCGTGGACATCGGCACCACGAAGATCGCTGCCTACCTCGTCGATCTATTCACCGGGCGGACGCTGGCAATGGACGGGCTGATGAACCCGCAGATAGCCTATGGCGAGGACGTCGTCAGCCGTATCGCCTATGCAAATGAGCACCCCGACGGTCGCCGGATCCTGCAGGAACGGCTTGTCTCTGGCTTGAATGATCTGACAGCCAGTCTCTGCAAAACTGCGGGTGTCCGTCGAGACCAGGTCGTCGATGCGGTGGTCGTGGGAAACACGGCCATCCATCATCTCTTCTGCGGGCTGCCGGTGGAGCAGTTGGGCGCCTCTCCTTACATCGCGGCGGTCAGTGAGCCACTGGATATCGAGGCGGCGCATCTGGGGCTTGAGCTCACGCCGGGGGCGCAGGTCTACCTGCCCCCGAATATCGCAGGTTACGTGGGCGCCGATCACGTGTCGATGTTGTTGGCAACCGAGGCTTGGCAGGCCAAGGTGCCCACGATTGCCCTCGATATCGGTACGAACACGGAGATCAGCCTCGCGATGAACGGTGAGCTGCTCAGTTGCTCGTGTGCATCCGGCCCGGCCTTCGAGGGCGCGCACATCCACGCAGGGATGCGAGCGGCGCCGGGCGCTGTGGAGTACGTGCAGATTACGCAGGACAACATCCGTGTGCAGACCATTGGGAATCGCCCTGCGGTAGGGATCTGTGGGTCCGGCATTCTCGATGTCGTGGCCGGGCTGCGTGCCACGAACATCGTCGGGTCGACAGGGCGTATGAATCAGAGCCATCCCTGGGTTGTGCCCTGGGATGGCGGTGGCGCATTCCGATTGGTTTCTCAAGCTGGGACGGGCAATGGACACGATTTGCTCGTCACCCGCCGCGACGTCAATGAGATCCAGCTCGCCAAGGGGGCGATCCGTGCCGGGGTCGATGTCCTTCTCGATGAAGCAGGACTGGACTATGAGGACCTCGGACTTTTCATCGTCGCCGGGGCCTTTGGAACTTATCTGGACCTGAAGAGCGCGACCCAGATCGGCATGTTCCCTCCGCTCCCGCTCAACCGTTTCAAGCAAGTGGGCAATGCTGCAGGCACCGGCGCCAGGCAGATGCTTATCTCCGGGACCCGGCGACGTCTGGCGGAGGCAATCGTGGGCAGGGTTCATTACATTGAGCTAACGGCGCACCCAAGCTTCACCGACATCTATATGTCGGCTATGGTGCTCTGATCAGGATCCCTCCGGATCCCTTCAGACGTGATGGACCTGGGAGGTGAGTATGGCTAAGCTCCCCATTGTGGGCATCACCTTGGGAGATGTCGCCGGCATTGGCCCCGAGGTCGTCCTCAAGGCTCTGCGACACGCCGATGTCTATGACGTCTGTCGCCCGTTGGTCATTGGGGATGCACGTGTCGAGGGGCTGGAACGTTGGAACGTCAAACCCCTAAGCTGCGCGCAGGGCAAGCTGTTGGAACGTGCTGACGTTCAGACGCTGGAGCGCGTGAGATGGTCTCCGGATAGCATAGTATTGCTCGACCTTCACAACCTGGTGCCTGACGAGATCACGGTCGGGCAGCTCTGTCCCGCCGCGGGGCGAGCTGCCGTAGAGTACGTACTGCAGGCCACGGAGTTGGCCCGGACCGGTGCTATCGATGCCGTGGCCACAGCACCGCTGAACAAGGAAGCAATGCGGCTCGCCGGGTATCACTACATTGGACATACCGAGATCCTCGCTGAGGTCACAGGAACCCCGCGGTGTACGACGATGCTGGCAACGCCGGGCCTGCGTGTCACTCACGTCACACGGCATATCCCTTTTCGTGATATTGCGGCTCAGATCACGAAAGATAACGTCCTCGATACCGTCACTCTGACTTATGAAGGTATGCTCATGCTTGGCTACGGGCATCCCAGGTTGGCGGTCGCGGGCCTGAACCCTCACAATGGTGAAGGTGGTCTGATCGGCCGCGAGGAGATTGATGAGATCGTGCCGGCCGTGCGTATGGCTCAAGAGATAGGGATCGACGTGCAAGGCCCAATTCCTGCCGATTCTGTCTTCTTCCGGGCGATTCGCGGGGACTACGACGTCGTCGTCACGATGTATCATGATCAGGGCCACGTGGCAGTCAAGACCCATGGATTCGATCAATCCATTACGATTACGTTGGGTCTACCCATCATTCGCACGTCGGCGGATCACGGGACAGCCTTCGATATCGCAGGTCAAGGAATAGCGTCCGAAGCCAGCATGCTGGCTGCCATCACCGAGGCCGCGCTCATGGCTCAACAACGCGTCGCGCGGCGCATCGAAGATTGAGACCGTATGCTGTTACCGAATCGTAACGCTACCGATAATTGCGTCCGCCGCAACTATCGCCTATAATAAGTGTGTGAGGTGTGGGCCGAGATAAGGTTGGCCTGACACTCCAAACACGGGTGGATGAATCAGGGAAGAACGTATCGAGATGGCAGACACAGTAACGGACGGCGCCAAGCGCTGTATTCTGATCGTGGACGACTCGCCTATGAGTCTGCGTCTCCTGACGCACATGGTCACGATGCACGGGTTTCGCGCAGAGTCGATGGGTAGCGGACGGGAGGCACTCGACTTTGCGTTTTCCTCGCCACCCGATCTGGTGTTGCTTGACATTATGATGCCCGAGATGGATGGGTTCGAGGTTGCGGAACGGTTGAAGGCCGACGATAGAACCCGTGACATCCCCATCATCTTCATCAGCGCTCTCAGTGATGAGCAGAGCAAGGTCAAGGCTTTTACGGCCGGAGGGGTTGATTACGTTTCGAAACCCCTCCATGTGAACGAGGTCATCGCGCGAGTCGGAACCCATCTCAGACTGCGCGAGGCAACTCAGCGACTGCAACACGAGCTTATGGAGCGCGAGAATTTGATCGCCGAGCTCGATGCAGTTAATGAACAACTCAAACAGGAGATCGTCGAGCGCGAGGGTGCCCAGAAAGCGCGCGAGGTGTCGCTTGAGCTGTTGCGTCGGGCCCTGGCGAAGTCAGAGGCCCTGTATCGTATCACCCGCTCGCTCATCACCAGTGAGGATATTCCGGAAATGCTGCAGACCGTGGCTGATAGTGCCGCGCAAGCCCTTCCGGCAGATCGTGTGATCGCGGTCACTCTGGATCTGGATGCCGAGGTGGTGACCACCTTCGCCAAGGGCGGTCCCGGTGCCGGTGCGGTGCGGGAACCGTCATATTCGGAACTTATGCAGGGTCTGACGGGCTGGTCCGTAGAACGGGTGCAGCCGGTGATCTCGCTTAAGGGGCAGCAGGATCCGAGAGAGAGCCCGGCGGCCAGGCTGCGCCGCCAGGCGATGGATTGTGGCGGGATTCTGGTGGCCCCACTGTGCTTCCAGGGCAGGATGATGGGCACGATGACGGCCATCAATCGTCCGGACCAACCCGATTTCGACGAACAAGACCTGGCTCAACTCAATGCGATTGCGGGACAGGCGGCCGTGGCCCTGGCCAATGCCAAGCTTTCGGACGAGACCGCCTATCTCAAGGAGTTCAACGAGGGGATCGTCCAGGGCGTCGCCGAGGCGATCCTTCTGACGGATTCAAATCAAGAGATCACCTTTGCCAATCCGGCTGCCGTGGCGATGTTGGGATACCCCCCAAATCGTCTCGTTGGGCAGCCATGTGCAGCGCTATTTCTATCGGATGAGGGCGATGCGGTTGCCGGTGGTGTGACAGCTTGTAAGGACGGCGTCGCGGCTCGCTTCGAGACGATCTTGCAGACCCAAGAGGGGCAGGCATTGCCCGTTCTGGCGAGCATGCGCCCACTCTATCAGGACGATATCGTGACCGGCAGCCTCGTGGCCCTGACGGATATCACGGAGATCAAACAAGCAGAAAGACAGCTTCGGCAATACGCTTCCGATCTGGAGGCGCAGAATGCCGAGCTGGACGCCTTCGCCCATACTGTGGCCCACGATCTGCGAAGCCCTCTCACCGGCATCTTCGGGTTCGTGGATCTCCTGGATGCTGCTGTAACCAAGTATCAGGATGCGGAAATGTTGGAATACGTCCAGTATCTGCATCGCAACAGTGCCAAGATGAATAACATCATCGACGAGCTGTTGTTGCTTGCCACTGTCCGTGCAGTCGACGAAGTTGAGATCTGTGCTCTGAATATGGGACGCATTGTCCGTGAAGCGAGTAGCCGGCTGGACTATCTGATCGAGGAGTACAGGGCGGAAGTCTCGGTGGATGATGTATGGCCATCGGCTATGGGTTACGGCCCGTGGATAGAGGAAGTGTGGGTGAATTACCTGAGCAATGCCGTCAAGTATGGCGGGGATCCCGAAGCCGGCATTCCCCCCCGGATTCGTCTCGGCGTGGATGAGCAAAGCGGGAATGGCCAGGTTCGCTTCTGGGTGCGTGATAACGGGCAGGGGTTAAGCCCGCAGCAACAGCAGCAGCTCTTTACGCCTTTTGAGCGGCTGCACAACGTGCGGGCCGAGGGCCACGGACTTGGGCTCTCCATCGTGCGCAGAATTCTCGAAAAACTGGGTGGCCACGCCGGAGTCGAAAGCATGCCGGGGAAGGGGAGCGCCTTTTACTTTACGTTGCCCAGGGCGTGATACAGCGGGCGGAGTTGTCAGAGTTTTCAGATGGCAGGGAGGGGTCGGAATGAGCGTAAGTGAGCTGGCGGGAAAGAAGGCTCCACGAGAGCTGTTGGTCGATGTGCCCCGGCTGGTGGCGATGTACTACACGCTGCACCCTGACCCGACCGTACGCGCCCAGCGTGTGGCGTTTGGCACGTCCGGGCATCGGGGTTCGTCGCTGGAGACCGGTTTCAACGAGGATCATATCCTGGCGACGGCACAGGCAGTCTGTGAGATCCGGAAGGCTAACGGTGTCACCGGCCCCTTGTTTGTAGGACGGGACACCCATGCGCTCTCTGAACCGGCGCTCGACACGGCCCTCGAGGTCTTTGCGGCCAACGGTGTGGACGTGATGGTGCAGGAGGGCCGGGGGTACACGCCGACACCTGTCATCTCCCACGCGATCCTGACCTTCAACCGGGGGCGTGACGCCGGACTGGCCGACGGTGTGGTAATCACACCCTCGCACAATCCGCCGGCGGATGGTGGCTTCAAGTACAATCCCCCGGAGGGCGGTCCCGCCGATACGGAGACCACCCGCCGCATCCAGGAGCGGGCCAATGCGATCCTGGAGAAGGGCATGGAGGGTGTCAGGCGAGTTCCCCTGGTCAGGGCGCTTAGCGCCGAGACGACCCATCAGCACGACTACGTCATGCCCTACGTGACCGATCTGAAGAACGTGCTGGATATGGAGGCCATCGCCGCGGCGGGCCTAAAGATCGGCGTCGATCCCCTTGGCGGCGCGTCTGTGGGGTTCTGGGATCCGATTGCCGAGACCTACGGTCTTGACTTGGAGGTTGTAAACCGCGTTGTGGATCCCACCTTCTCGTTTATGACGGTCGACCATGACGGCCAGATCCGGATGGACTGCTCCTCACCCTATGCGATGGCAAGTCTCATCGACTTGAGGGACCAGTTCGATATCGCGTTTGGTGCCGACCCGGATGCGGACCGGCACGGGATTGTCACGCGCAGCGTTGGGCTGATGAACCCAAACCACTACCTCTCGGTCGCAGTCTGGTATCTCTTCCAAAACCGCCCGGCGTGGGGCGATGATGTCGCGGTAGGAAAGACGCTCGTCTCCAGTTCGGTCATCGATCGCGTCGTCTCGGATCTCGGTCGTCGACTGTGTGAAGTCCCCGTGGGGTTCAAGTACTTCTCCGATGGACTCTACGCCGGAGCCCTGGGCTTCGGCGGTGAGGAGAGTGCTGGTGGCTCTTTCCTGCGGAAGGACGGCACCGTCTGGACCACGGACAAGGACGGCATTATCCTCGATTTGCTGGCAGCTGAGATCATGGCCAAGACCGGTCGCGACCCGGGCGAGCACTACCAGGCGTTGGAGGCTCGCTTCGGTCACGCGGTCTACGAGCGCGTCGATGCACCCGCTACCGTAGCGCAGAAGGCAGTGCTGGCTGATCTCTCCCCGGAAAGCGTCGCGGAGCAGGACTTGGCGGGTGAGAAGATCATCGTGAAGCTCACCCGTGCGCCATGCAACGACGCACCCATCGGCGGACTCAAGGTTGTGGCCGAGAACGGGTGGTTCGCTGCCCGTCCCTCGGGTACCGAGGATATCTACAAGATCTACGCGGAGAGCTTTAAGGGCTCCGAGCACCTCAAGAAGGTCCAGGAAGAAGCCCAAGCCATCGTAGCCGCAGCTTTCAAAACCGCCGGCGTCTGATTCCCACAATCCATAGGACCTTTGGGGTTTCCTTGTCGAGCAGATGATCTCAAGACAAGGAAACCCCAAAGGTCTCTAGCAGCCACCTCTTTACGGCTGGATCACCACCGTGACGCCCACCTCCGCCCAATTATAGAGCGTCTCCGCCGCAGGGATGCCCAGGATGATGCAGCCGAAGGACGCAGGGTGCCCGAGCGACCCTTCCCAGAGCCGGTTGCCGTTCGCAAGGATCGGAAGCTCGTGAAATCCGTTCTCCACACCGCCACCCGCTGAGTAGACGGAGAGGAAGTACGGCATCCACAGATCCCATTGCGAGGCGTAGGCATTCTCGTACTTGCCGAGTATCTGGAAAGTTCCTGCGTCGGTGGGCGAGTCTTTCATCCCGGTCGAGACCGTCCAGTCCCAAAGCAAGGCCCCATTCTCGTACACCCAGGTATGTTGGTCGGCAAGGCTAACGACGACTTTCTTGCCGAGCACCGGCATATTTGGCGTCAGTATGTCCTGGGAGGGGATGTGGATCTCCTGCCCGACAAAGAGTTTGTCGATATCGATGTCGGTATTGGCCTCGGCAACCAGTCCCGGGGGCATACCAAACTTCCTCGAGAGGCTCGTAAGCGTATCCCCCGCCTCCACTGCATAGGTTCGCTCCGGATGAGTCAGATAGAGCCAGAGAGTGGTCTCGCCGGCATCGAAGGCATCGAACACCTTGGCGGCAGCCTCATCATAGCGAAAGCCTCTCCCGTCGCCCAGGCTCGATGCGAGGCCGACAAGCGTATCCCGGATCGCGTACTGATTGACGTCGACGGATGGCTTTCCTCCCTCCCCCGGCACCAAATAGAGCCACGTTCCGATGTCATTGCGGCCCAGGGTCCAACTCAACGTTTCATCCGTGAGGACGTCATACGTCATCACCGTGATCTGGCGTGAAACCAGGGCTTCGGCCTCAGCTTTGATATCGCCAGCATCCAGTTCCGCGGGAGGCGTGGTCTGGAAGGCCAGTGGGACCTCCACCCGATAGGGCGTGCCACTGACCTCGCGAAGCCTGGCAAGTGTCGTCGGAATGTCCAGCACCCGGCCGGTTTGGCCGGGAACGATCACGATCTCCCCGTCCTCCAGCTTTAGGGAGGGATCGACCGTCGGCTGCGAGATCTCCTGGTCGACCTCCGCCAGCAGCGTCCGGGCAGCGGTCGTGTCGAAGAGGAAGCGCGGAGCGACGTCACGATAGTAAAGCCAGACCTCAGCTTGCTCCTGCCAGCTCCCGCCACGCCCCACGCCATAGGCGGCCTGGGCTGTTCCCTGAACGTCAACTCGCAGGCCACCCATCGACCAGGGATAGGACCAACGCTGCTCGCCATCGGTGAGCACCAACAAGCCCGTGTCTACCTGGTCGGCGACACCTTCCAGCGCTGCCGTTGCCTCGTCGACCGACATACCCCCGAGATCGATACCGAGCGCATAGACGTTGGGATAGACGTGGTCTCTGTAGATGCGGTCCATCCGTTGCACGAAGACCCAGCCACAGAAGACGCTGAGGCCGATGAGCACGGCGAGCAGGGCGAAAGCCAGCCCGGCAGCCCCGACGGCGCTCTCCGGCTTGGCTGATGTGACAGTCCTGCTTGATGCTTGGCGCGATGTACTTGCGACCATCCGTCTCCCTCACTACCTACACTACCTTAAGTATAGCACACCATTGTCTTCTAATTTACCAACGTCTCAGCGCCGAGCAAGGTTCCATCTACCTCAAGGCGCATCTGCGAGGGCTTCCTGGGCCGCGCGTTTCTTTGCGTGGAGCGAGAGCACCTCGCGCTGCACCTTGGCCAGATAGTCGCCGCGGAGTGGGTACCATTGCAGAATAACGGCCCCCAGGATCATGGCAATGCCGGGGATCAGGCCGATAAGGGCCTTGATGCCCCACAGGGCGTTGGACGGTTGGTTCAGCGTGATCTGCCCCTGGTTTGCCTCGCGCGTCACGAAGTTGGTTGCCTGCAGGACAAACGGGAGGAGGGCCAGCGCCACGGACTGCGCCGGCTTGGTCAGTAGGGCGTTGACGCCGAAGAAGGCACCCTCACGGCGCACTCCTGACCGCAGTTCATCCTCGTCGGTCACCTGGGCGAAAAGCACGTTGGTAAGCGTCTGCGGCCCCGAGAGGCCGAATCCTGCCACGATCAAGCAGAGCGGAATCAGTGATGTGGGCACCACCATGATGAGGAGCAGGGCCACCCCGGCGATGAATAATAGTAACCTCTGGGCGCCAACCACGCCTAACTGCCGGCGGATGAGCGTCGTAATCGGGACGCCGATGATCAGGGGTACAAAGAGGCAGCCCACGAGAATCATGGCGTTCATCTGCAGCACGTAGTCGGCAGCGTAGAAGAGCGCCCCCAAAAGCAGCGACTGCATCAGGATCGACATGAAGTTCTGGGCGACGAGGATCAAGAATGACCGGCTGGTGAGGGTGTACTTCAGGGCCGGACCCAGTTTGAGGGGCTTATCCAATTCGTGAAACTCCGGGCGCTCTCGCACCCGGAGCGTGGTCAGGATGATCATCGTGGCGCTGAAGACGCCAACGACGATCATCGAAATCTGAAGCGGCGCAAACGACAATGAAGTGCCTGCCTTGGGGCGGAAGAAATCGGGGACGACGAACCCCAGGATCATCCCCAGCAGGCCGAAGAGCGAGGACGAGATCTGGAGCCCATTGCGCTCGGCGTCCGACTCAGTCACCTCGGGCAGCAGCGCGGAATAGGCAAGGCCCACGATCGTGTACGCAGTGTCATAGAGGAGCATTGCCGCGAGCATCCAGGCGAAAATCGCGCCCTGTCCTGCTCGTTGAGGTGCAAACCACACCAGGATAAAGGTGAGCGCGAGGAACGGCGCCGTGTAGCGCATGTAGGGAATGCGTCGCCCCATGCGTGACTTGGTGCTGTCGGTGATATAACCGAACAGGGGGTCGTTGATCGCATTCCAGATGGCATAGACTGTGGATGCGATGGCGATCCAGCGGGCCGTAAGGCCCAGATAGTCCTGGTAGAAGATGGGCAGAAGGGCGCCATACGTGCCCGAGACGAATGAGGTGCCGAGCGCCGCAACGCCCCATTGCACCTTGTAGCCGAGTTTCAGTTTGACCGCTCCCTCTGCGGGCACCTTCTGCGCAAGCGTGGCTCCCATTTTCCGCCTCCAAGGGTGAGCTAGATTGAAGAACGCATGAGGTCGCGCAATTCGCGCCACCCAATGACCCGGATGCCCTGGGTCTCAAGATAGACACGGAGCTCATCTTGCATAAGGGCCTCGTAATCGGCCTCGCGCTCCTGCCAGCGGTCAGGAATGATGGCGCGGAGCTCCGGCGTGTCCTTCGCGGGATGCGTGATGAAGTAGGTCAGACCCGGACGCAGCGTGCCCAACGCATGCTTCATCTGATCGAGGTGGGTGCTCGACGTGTCGAACTTCGCGGAGCGGATATCGTCGAACATCGGCAATCCCTGCGCCTCCAATGTCCCGATCTGGATCATAAGCTGCCCGGCAAGGTTTGCATCATAGCCCCTGGCCTGAAGGATCTCCGGGGTCGCCCGAACCAGGAATGGAGGAACCCGGTGCTCCAGCGCGACTTCAACATAACTCTCGATGAATCCCGGATAGAAGGGAGTGCCCATATGCGCGTCGATGTGGGTCACGTCGATCCCGGCGTCGAAGGCACGCTGTACCTGCGCGGCGATCTCCGCGTGCACAGCCTGGGGGGTGGCGTTCTTCTGTGTATCCTTTGTGGTAGCGTGCATATAGCCGGATGCGTCCATCAAGCCCGTGTCAGGGTCTCGAGTGGAGACAGGACCCCAGCGATAGCCCGAGTGCCACTCGCTGTTGAGTGTGATGTGTACGCCCATATCCACGTGCCCAACGTGCTCCGCGCAGAACTGGGCCGTCGCCGGAAACCACGGACACGGCACCATGACGGAGCCGGCAGAGATAACGCCGCCGCCGGATAGATCCATATAGGCCGTCAAGGATGCTTGACACATACCGATATCGTCGGTGTGGATGAGCACGGCACGATCCTCTGTCGACATACCGAGGGCTGAGAGTAGGGGGTTCGGGTTCACAGGGTTCCTTTCGTGTCAGATGTCGTACCGCCATTATAGGCAATCTTGCGACGTCCGCACGTTGGTCATTCAACAGGAGGCAAATACCAAGGACGAGAAGGCCGAGGATGCCGGACCGTGGGCGTCCTCGCCCGCTCTGGCGACGGAGAACCGTGCGCAGAAGGTCACTGCCACGTTGTGACTGTGTCCGTGCACCCAGAGCGGGCGAGACGCCCGCGATCCAACCTGCCGTGAATGCTGCCGCGTCCGCGATTCAGACTCCTGCCGGCGTTACCGGCGCAAGCGCGGATCTATGGGCTTAGCCGCTGCCAAGTCAACTTGGCTTTGGCCGCTTGGGTTGCTTCGAAATACTCCATCCGGACTGTGTGCTGGCCCTGGGTCAGGTCGACGGTGGCGTACCGGCTGCCTCGCATCGGCCACCAACTGTTGATCACAAGGCGATCATCCACGTAGACGCGCACGCCGTCATCGGTGGTCGTTGTGATGCGGTAACGCCCTTCGTCGAACGCGAACGTTCCCGTCCACCGCACGGCGAAGTTATTCACCGGGAGTCCCGTTGCCGGCGCGTCCCAGCCCCAGTCGAAGTTGATCGCCGTGTCAGTTCGGACGACAGTCGGCGTCCCGCTCAGATCTCGGGTTGCGAAGTACTCACCTGTCCACGGCCCCGGGAGTTGCACAGCCTGCGCCCCGGCGGAAGTTCCGGTCGTGGGCGTGGCGGGCGGTACGGGAGCAGCCGTCACGGGGAAGCCATAGGTCGGTGACGGAGACATCACCCCTGCAGCTGCCTCCGTCGGTGCGTAGTCCCACCAGAACTGCATACTGGCAGAGCCTGTGGCCTCGAAGTACTCCACACGTAGCGTGTGGGTCCCTTCGAGCCACGTCCAGCCCTGGTATCGCCAGGTGAGCTCCTGAGGATCCCAGTAGTTCATCCATAGATTGACGTCATCGATCCAGAGCCGCATACCGTCATCGGAGCGAGTGTTGAAGCGATACAGCCCCGGCTGGAAGTTGATGGTGCGGACCCACTGGACCGAGAAGTTGTCGCTAGGGATCCAGGTCGCGGGTGCGCCCTCGCCCCAGTCAAAGTTGATCTCCGCGTCGCCGCGAATCATCGCGGGCCCGCCACGCAGCTCGCGATTGTCGTAGTACTTGCCCTCCCAACCCTGGACGGCGTCGACGCGATTCCACCATACGTGAATACTCGCATTGCCACCGTCTTCGAAGTAATCTACCGCGATGTTGTGATTGCCCGCGCTCAAGGTGATGTCCGCGTAGTGGGTATTGGGCAGTTTCTGCTTCATCCACGAATCAACAATCCGGTTGCCGTCCACATAGATGCGAACGCCATCGTCGCTGCTGGCATAGAAGCGATAGGTCCCCGCCTCGAACCCCAGTGTGCGTCCCCAACGAGCCGAGAAGTTATCCGCCGGCACCTTCGGGTCCGGGCTACCGGTGCCCCAGTCGAAGTCGATGGCCGCATCTTTCCTCCCCAACACAGCATCACCTGAGAGCGTCATGTTGTTCCAGAAAAGGGCATCCCAGACTTCGCTGCTCTGGAGTTTCTCCCAACCGAGCTGGAGCGCAGCCTCGCCCCAGTGCTCGTAATACTCGATGCGCACCTGGTTCACACCGGGCGGGACGTAGGCGTCGTTGGTGCTCCATGAGGCCGCGTGGTCTCCCCAGTAGTCGACGACGAGTGCGTTATTGATGAAGATCCTCAGGCCGTCGTCCGAGCGGTAATCGAAGCGGTAGGTGCCTCCTTCAAACCAGATATCCTGCGTGAAGCGCGCCGAGAAACCATCCGCCGGGATGCCGTCGCCCGGGCTGCCCGTGCCCCACTCATGGTTGACGTCCGTCTCGTAGCGAGTCAGGGCCGGCCCCCCGCTGAGATTCATATTCGTGAAGTATTCGGCATACCACTGTGCTGCTGCGGCCGCAGGCCGTGGCATGCCGACGATGCTGCCAAGCAACGTGACCAGCATCACAATAGCCAGGTTTGACCGTGGGTGTCTATGCATAGATCCTCCTGAAGTTCCGTGCTATCTCTATTATAGTCGGTTTGCTGTCCCCATAGAGCGCTTCTGTCACTATAGACGGGATCCGGGCTGCGGAAGTTCCGTCAGACTTTTCCACAGATTGGCACTGCTTATCCACAGGCCATAGACAGCGAGTCCCGACTCGCGTTCCGAAGTGGGAGGAGAAGGTTGAAAAACGGTTGAGCTGCCGGGTTGTGTGGGGAAAATGCGCAGGGGTCGCCTCGCAGTGGGGCTATAGGACACGCCCGCT
Organism: uncultured Chloroflexia bacterium; assembly: GCA_963775195.1. Taxonomy (GTDB): domain Bacteria; phylum Chloroflexota; class Anaerolineae; order B4-G1; family SLSP01; genus PWVB01. The sequence goes on along the minus strand of CAVZIC010000002.1, from coordinate 435,806 downwards.
CTGCGCGCCCCGCGACGACCCTCCGCCTGTGGATAAGTGGGGCCACCAGCCTTGCGAAGGTCTCGAACTCAGGTGACCTTTGACATGTCAGTTGTCTGACATATAATGGAAATGGAGGTTGGTATGGATCTCGATGATCTTCCCAAGGTTCGTTCAACCCGTGACCAGGTGGAGAGCACGCTCTCTCAGCTCATCCTGCAGCAGCAGCCTGGCGATCAGTTGCCCCCCGAGCCCGAGCTGGCCAGACAACTGGGTGTATCTCGTCCAACGCTCCGCGAGGTCCTGCGTACCTTTGCCGAGCGAGGGCTTCTGGTGCGACGGCAGGGGGTAGGCACGTTCATCGCATCGCGCCTGCCCGTTCTGGAGGCCGGCCTCGAGGTTCTGGAGAGCCTGGAGTGCATGGCGGACCGGCTCGGATTGGCTACCGAGATGGCGTACCTCTCCGTTGTGGAACGTTCGGCGACCGACCGGGAACTCGACAGGCTCGGGTGTGCCGCGCCGACACAAGTGCTCGCCGTACAGCGCGTCATCTCCATAGAGGATGTGCCCGTGGCGGATCTCACCGACATCGTGCCCCTTGAGGTCCTCCGAAGATCGGACCTGGGCAGCGACTTCCGGGGTTCGGTACTCGACGTGCTGCTGACCCGTGGCTCTCCGGTGTTGAGCACCTCGCGGACAGAGATCCTGGCGGAGCTAGCCGGGCAGGACGATGTGCTGCGTTTACAGGTTGAGCAGGGCGCACCGTTGTTGGTGCTGATCGCTCAACTCTTCAGTTACGACGACCATGTGGTCGACTACTCGGTGAGCAGGTTTGTGCCGGGATACTTCAGGTTCCACGTGATGCGGAGGATAGTCAGGTAGCCGGATAGTCATATAGTGAAGCTAATTGAGTGACCTACTTGACGATCAATACCAGACTACCGGACTCCCAAACTACTAGACCAAACAGCTTTACAACTAGGAGGCTTTGAACAATGCGTAGTTTCACAGGTCGTGACATTCTGTCTTTGAAGGACTTTGAACGGAACGAGTTCTCCCACGTCTTCGACGTTGCCACCGAGCTGGAGCCGATTGCACGTAAGCGCCGCAACGTAGATATGCTCGCCGAGAAAACGCTGGTGACGGCATTCTACCAGCCATCGACGCGCACGCGCTTGGCACACGAGGCCGCGATGCACCGCCTGGGTGGGCATGTTACCGGCTTCTCCGACGCCAAGATGACGCGCGCGGGTGACTGGTATCAGGAGTCCCTCAAGGACACGGTGAAGATGTTGGAGTTCTACGGCGACGTGATCGTGATGCGCCATTTCCAGCAGGGCGCGCCGCACGAGGCTGCAAAGTGGGCCAGCGTGCCGATCATCAACGGCGGCGACGGGTGGGGCGAGCATCCCACGCAGATCCTCACCGACCTTTACACAGTACTGCGCGAGAAAGGCCGCATCGATGGCCTGCGTTGGCTGGCCGTCGGTGACATGCGGATGCGCACCATGCACTCGCTCGGCTACGCGCTGACGCAGTTCGATTGCCCGATCACGTTTGTGGCCCCGCCTGCGGACGCACTCTTCGACAACTCGCCCGACATGCAGATGCCGGAAAGCTACAAGGCCGATTTCCGGCGGTACTCGCTCGACTTCACGGAAGCCGAGCACGTCGAGCAAGCTATCGCCGACGCGGATGTGATCCTGGTCGAGCCGGTGATGCAGCCGGACTACACCAAGGCCCGCGACGAGCGCAAAGGTGATGCCGGTTTCACCCCCGACAACTACAAGATCACGCGAGAGTTACTGACGGAGAAGGCCAAGTCCGACGCGATCCTGCTGCACTCGCTGCCGCGTATGGACGAAGTCCCGACCGACGTGGACATCACCCGCTGGTCGCGCTACTGGCAGGAAGCCTTCAACGGCGTCGTCATGCGGATGGCGCTGCTGGCGCTCGTCCTCGGTGCTATGGAGTAAACCTGGCCTGTAGGAACTACAGGACTGTATGCGAGTGGCTTTGCCACTCGCATACAGTCCCCATCGTGAATTTGCTAGAGGAGACATTCACTATGATAACCAGTTTGCGCGGCCGAGATTTGATTGGCGACCTTGACTTCTCCAAAGAGGAAGTCGAAACAGTGTTGGACGTGGCCTGGGATCTGAAACGCAAGCGGGCGTTGGGCGAGCCACATCCACTGCTGCGCGACAGGACTTTGGGCATGTTGTTCTTCTTCAGCAGCACGCGCACGCGCTGCTCTTTTGAGGCGGGGATGGCGCAGCTCGGCGGGCACGCGGCTTTCATCGAGAGCAAGACCACCCAGATCGCGCATGGTGACACGCCCACCGAGATTGGTGAGATCTTGGGGCGCTACTTCGACGGCATCGCCATCCGCCACTGCGATTGGGGCGTGGGCAACGCGTACCTCAACGGCGTCGCCAAGGCCTCACGCGCGCCGGTGCTGAATATGCAGTGCGATATCTACCACCCCTTCCAGTGCCTGGCCGACCTGATGACGATGATGGAGAAGAAGGGCCGCGATCTCCGCAAGAAGAAGATCGTCGTCTCCTGGGCGTATGCCTCCTCATACCTCAAGCCGATCTCTGTGCCACAGTCGCTCATCCTCCAGATGCCGCGTTTTGGTATGGACGTGACCCTGGCCTATCCGGAGGAGTTCATGCTGATGCCGGATATCGTCGATGAGGCCAAGAGCCAGGCTCGCAAGCATGGGACGAGCTTCGAGATCGTCCACGACATGGGGGAAGGCTTCGAGGATGCTGACGTCGTCTATGCCAAGTCCTGGGGGCCCCTGCTGACGACCGACGATCCGGCCGAGGGGAAGAAGTTGCAGGATAAGTACCAGGACTGGATCACGGACGCCGCGAAGATGCGGCGCGCTGCTCCCGATGCGATCTACATGCATCCCCTACCCGCCGATAGAGACATCGAGGTCACCAGCGAGGTGATGGACGGACCGCAGTCCGTGGTCTTCGACCAGGCCGAGAACCGGCTGCACGCCCAGAAAGCAGCGATGGCCCTCACTATGTGGTAGTCCGAAAGGAGATCCGGAATGAAATCCGCGCAGACGCAAGAGCTCGCGCACACCGAGGCCCGCCGTGAGGGGGGACCTGTGAGGCGCACAGGCGTAGTCGCCATCGGCGGCAACTCGCTGATCTTGGACCCGCGGCACCAGACTGTACAGGACCAATACCGGGCGGCTAGGGAGACCTGCCACCACATCGCAGATATGATTGAGGAGGGGTGGGACGTTGCCATCGGCCATGGTAATGGCCCACAGGTAGGTTTCATCCTGCGACGTTCGGAGATCGCTGCGAAGGTGGCCGGGATGCACGAAGTGCCTCTGGATGCGTGTGGGGCGGACACGCAGGGTGCTCTAGGCTACGCTCTCCAGCAGAATCTCTGCAACGAATTCCGGCGTCGGGGTATCGACAAGAGCGTGGCCACCGTGGTCACACAGGTGCGCGTCGATCTCGACGATCCGGCGTTCAGTAACCCCTCCAAGCCCATCGGCGGCTTCATGGAAGAGGAAGTGGCACGTGATCGTGCGGCACGCGATGGCTGGTCTATCGTGGAGGACGCTGGGCGAGGGTGGCGACGCGTCGTAGCGTCGCCTTTGCCTCAGGAGATCGTGGAGCTGAAGGTTGTCGAGTCGTTACTCCACGCCGGGGTCATCACCATCACGGTGGGGGGTGGGGGCATTCCGGTCGCGCCAAATGCCGACGGCGACCTTGTCGGGGTCCCTGCCGTCATCGACAAGGACTTCGCGTCATCGCTGTTGGCGCAACGCATCCATGCTGACCTGTTCCTGATCTCCACCGCCGTGGAACAGGTCTATGTCAACTACCGCAAGCCTGATCAGCGGGCGATCGATCGCATGACCGTCGCTGAGGCGAAGCGATATCTGGCGGAGGGGCACTTTGCCAAGGGCAGTATGGAGCCCAAGATCCGCGCGATCATCGGTTATCTGGAGGCGGGCGGGAAGCAGGCCATCATTACCGATCCGCCTCACATCACGGCGGCACTGCAGGGCAAAACCGGTACGTGGGTGGTGCCAGACTAGTGCCCGGGCAAGAGGAGCGTTCGATGGACCATATCCGTGGCTTTCGATGCATGCTCTGCGGTGCGGAGTACGCGGTCGGGGAGATCGACTACGTCTGCCCGCTCCATGGCGATGACGGTATCGTGGACGTGCTCTACGACTACGATCTGATCCGGGCGACGATCAGCCCGGAGACGTTGTCCTCGAGTCGGGACATGAGCATCTGGCGCTACAAGGCCCTATTGCCGGTGGCTGCGGATGCCGTGGTGCCGCCGCTGCGTGTGGGATGGACTCCCCTCTATGAGGCGCCGCGCCTGGCTGAGGGCCTTGGCCTGGCGCACCTATGGGTCAAGGATGATGGCGTGAACCCCACGGCCTCCTTCAAGGATCGGGCTTCGGCACTGGCCGTCGTGAAGGCTCGGGAGGCCGGGGCCGAGGTGATTACGACCGCCAGCACCGGCAATGCGGCCGCAGCGCTCGCGGGGCTCTCCGCTAGCGTCGGTCTGCAGGCTGTCATCTTCGTGCCGCGCTCCGCACCTCCTGCCAAAATCGCGCAGCACCTCATCTACGGTGCGCGCGTGCTGCTGGTCGATGGGAGCTATGATGACGCGTTCGATCTGACCCTTCAGGTCGCGCGAGAGTTTGGCTGGTACAACCGCAACACCGCCTACAACCCCTTTATGACCGAGGGGAAGAAGACCGCCGCCTACGAGATCTGGGAGCAGGCGGGAGGGCAGGTGCCGGACCGGATCTTCGTCCCCGTGGGCGATGGATGCATCATAGGGGGAATCCACAAGGGCTTCAAGGATCTCCTGGCGCTGGGCTGGACCGATCACATGCCGCGGCTGATGGGCATCCAGGCGGAAGGCTCATCCGCGTTGGTGGATGCTTTCGAACGCGGGCTTGCGCCCACTGAGATGCGGCCGATGCCCGCCTCGACGATTGCCGATAGTATCAGTGCGGCGCTACCGCGAGACCGGGCCAAGGCCCTGAAGGCCGTGCGCGACACCGGTGGGCGCTTCCTGTCGGTTACCGATGAGGAAATCCTTTCAGCTATCCCCACCGTGGCCCGGAAGACGGGGGTTTTCTGCGAACCTGCAGCGGCGGCTTCGTACGCCGGACTTGCCCGGGCTGTCCGCGAGGGGCTCGTCGATCCGCAGGAGCGGATTGTGCTTCTACTGACCGGATCGGGTCTCAAGGATATCGCCAGTGCCATGAAGACGGTGTCCGCCCCTCCTGTCATCCCTGCACAACTGAATGCGGCGAGAGAGGCCCTGGCGAAGCTTGGCGTCTAGATGTTTGCGCCGGAGACAATGATGACGGACTATCAGGATCTCAAGCGTCGGTTAGCCAGGGGATGGAACACGTGGAATACGCGCAGCGTGTTATCCCACGTGCTCTTGCCCGAGGCGTTTGCTCTGAACCTAGGGCTGAAGGAATATGCAACTCGGAGGTACCTGGGAGAAGCGCTCATCGGGCGACGAGGGGATGGAGACGAACGAATCCACCCGGGTCCCCGCTCTTACGATGGCGCGTTTACCGAGCTCTCGCTGACCTGGCAGGGTGTTGAGGTGCTCGTCCAGAGCGCGGTTATCCCATCGCCCGAGGGCACAGGGCAGGACGACCTGGTCCTCCTGGTCACGCCGCACACGAGCCATCGAAAGGCGCCTCTGTTAGTCGTCGAGCCCGGAATCCTGTGGAATCGTCCCGGTCACGTATTGCGCCAGGGCGAAACGCTGGTGTGGGTCGGTGGACCGGGAGACTCGGCTTCCGTGGTCGCCTACGGGACCTGTGCTTCTGTGGTGGATCCCTATGTTCCTGTTCAGACTCCGTATCTCGCCCTGCCACTGAATGGCGCCGTTGGGGTGTCCACGGGGAAGCCCCGGTCGGTTGCCGAGATCCAGACTGTGGTGGCGGAGCGCCGGGCAGAGCGGACGGCAGCCCTCGCCACTTTCGGGGAGCTTGCGGAGGTCTACACGGCTATCCAGACGTGCCTGGCCTGGGACACGATCTACGAGCCGGAACATGACCGGGTCGTCTCCCCCGTCAGTCGCATCTGGAACGTCGACTGGGGCGGCTACGTCCTCTTTGACTGGGATACCTACTTCGCGGCCTATCTCGCGTCTCTGGACAACCGGGATCTCGCCTATGCCAATGCCATCGAGATCACGCGCGAGAAGACGGAGCGTGGGTTCATCCCCAATTTCGGCACCGTCATCGATCTCAAGAGCCGGGATCGCTCTCAGCCGCCGGTCGGCTCGCTCGTGATCCGCGAGCTCTACCGCCGCTTCGGGGATCGGTGGTTGTTGGAAGAGGTCTTCGACGACTTGCTCGAGTGGAACCGCTGGTGGGATGCCCACCGCAGATGGGGCGAGCTTCTCTGCTGGGGTTCTGACCCCTACGCCCCGCTTGCCGATGCTCACTGGGAGGTGACCGGCGTCGGCAGCCGCTTGGGAGCTGCTCTGGAATCTGGGCTGGACAACTCCCCGATGTACGACGACGTGCCCTTCGACGGGCGCACGCACTTGATGGCACTGGCAGACGTTGGCCTGAACGGGATGTACGTGATGGACTGCGATGCCCTGGCCGAGATCGCCGGGGTGCTGGGGAGGGCTGAGGCCGAGCGCGAGCTACGGGCACGCGCCGATCGGTTCCGTCAGGCCCTTGTGGCCCTGTGGGATGAGGATACCGGGCTCTTCCATAATCGCCATATGGACACGGGGAGGTTCAGCCGCCATCTGTCTCCGACGAACTTCTACGCGCTTCTCGGGCGAGCCGCAACCCAGGCTCAGGCCGAACGCATGGTCGCAGAGCACTTCTACGACCCTGAGGAGTTCTGGGGACAGTGGATCCTACCCTCGATCGCGCGCAACGACCCCGCGTACCCCGAGCAGACCTATTGGCGTGGCCGTATCTGGGCCCCAATGAATTTGCTCGTCTACCTGGGCCTGCGGCGTTACGATCTGCCACAAGCACAAACTGATCTGGCAAACAAATCAAGAGAGCTCTTGCTGAAAGAGTGGCTGGAGAACGGCCACGTTCACGAGAACTACAACGCCGACACGGGTGAAGGCTGCGACAAGCCCAACAGCGACCGTTTCTACCACTGGGGCGGCCTCCTGGGTCTGATCGCGTTCATTGAGGCCGGTGTCCTGGAAGGACCCGAGCAACCGCTGAACACCAGCTCACCACCGCCCAGCCGGCGTAACCCCTGACCTGAAAGGCAGTCGAATGATTGATCTTAGTGTAGATCCAAAAGGATTGGAGCATGCCGTCGTCCGCGCTCGTGAGCGCAATATCGTGATTCCGACCTTCGCTCAGCAGAAGGACCCCTCGCTGATTCCGTCGTCCATTAAGCGTGAGCTTCGCGAGATTGGGCTATGGGACATAACCCCACGGAATCTCTTTCGTATCACCTGGAAGAATGAGCCGGTTCCCGCGGGGGGCGGGTTCGGCGGTGTGAATTACGTGGAGTTGCCACGGGCGCTGACCGGCGTCGACGCGCGGATCATCGCCCTTGTCGGCAAATGGTTCCCTACCGGTGCACACAAGGTTGGGGCAGCCTTTGGCTGCCTGGTGCCGCGGCTGGTTACGGGGCAGTTCGACCCGACGTGGCAGAAGTCAGTCTGGCCTTCAACCGGGAACTATTGTCGGGGCGGTGCCTATGATGCGGCGCTGCTGGCTTGCGACTCCGTCGCGATTCTACCGGAGGGTATGAGTCGGGAGCGTTTCGAATGGCTGGCAAAGGTTTCCGGTGAGGTCATTGCCACGCCGGGCAGCGAGTCAAACGTCAAGGAGATTTTCGACAAGTGCCACGAGCTCAAGCGTGAGCGCGGCGATGAGGTCTTCATCTTCAACCAGTTCGAGGAGTTCGGCAATTACCTCTGGCACTACGAGGTGACCGGGCACGCCATGGAGGAGGTGTTGGCGCGCGAGTTAGCCGCTGGTGACCGCTTCGCCGGCATCGTCTCCAACACCGGTTCCGGTGGCACCATCGCATGCGGCGATTACCTGAAGCAGCGCTTCCCTGCGTCCAGGGTCGTAGCCAGCGAGGCCCTTCAGTGTCCGACGCTCCTGCGCAACGGCTTTGGTTCCCACCGCATCGAGGGGATCGGTGACAAGCACGTGCCGTGGATCCATAATGTACGCAACACCGATATGGTGACGGCGATCGACGATCAGGCGACGATCGATCTCATCAGGCTATTCAACGAGCCGCAGGGCCACGAGTATCTCCGCAGCCGTGGTGTGCCCGCGGACTTCATCGCCAACCTGAGCTTGATGGGGATCTCGAGCGTAGCTAACGTCCTCAGCGCGATCAAGTTCGCCAAGTGGTTCGAGTTGACGGCTAACGACGTCGTACTCACGGTGTGGACCGACTCGATGGAGCTCTACGAGAGCCGCCTTCGGGAGCTGCGGGAAGCTCACGGCGAGTATACCGAACTGGATGCCGCTGCTGACTACGAACGTTACCTGCTCGGCGCGGATACGGGCGATATGATGGAATTCAGCTATCCCGATCGAAAGCGCGTTCACAATCTCAAGTACTACACGTGGGTCGAGCAGCAGGGCAAGACCTACGATGAGATACAGTCACAGTGGTACGATGCGGCCTATTGGGAGGGGTTCCAGAATCAGGTGGGAGCCATCGACGAGCTGATTGTCGAGTTCAATGGGCGTACGGGGCTGGTGAAGTAGGTGGACTCTCCTTACCTACCGGGAAGGTTCCGGCCTTCCCGGTAGGTCTCGCGTCCAAGGGCGAAGCCCTGTCGCTGATTTGCGCAGCCTTCGAACGCGGTATACTAGCCGGTAACGTTCCAACGTTTCCTCGTTCGAACGTTCAAACGTTTCTTTCGCCAAGGTGAGGGTATGGAGCCACGTATATCCGTCGTCGCGCCCGTGTACAATGAAGAGGCGCTAATTCGCGAGTTCCACCAGCGGATGGCTATCGTCATGGAGCGATTGGGCGAGCCCTGGGAATTGATTCTGGTCGACGATGGTAGCCGCGACCAGACGCCGGAACTGCTCGACGCTATCTACGCCGATGACCCGGAACACGTGGTGATCGTGCACTTCGCTCGCAATTTCGGCCATCAACTGGCGATCACAGCCGGTATGGACTATGCACGCGGCGCGGCTGTCATCACCATCGACTCCGACCTCCAGGATCCGCCCGAGGTGATCCCGGACCTGGTCAAACGCTGGCAGGAGGGCTACGAGGTCGTCTATGCCGTCCGGGCGGAGCGTGAGGGTGAGACGTGGTTCAAGCTATTCACAGCTGATCTCTTCTACCGTCTGATCCAACGCCTCACCAGTGTGAAAATACCCATGGAGGCCGGTGATTTTCGTCTCCTGGACCGCAAGGCGTTGGCTTATCTCAGATCGATGCGGGAACACGATCGCTTCGTGCGCGCCATGACGTCGTGGGTCGGATTCCGCCAGGTCGGCGTGCCCTATCGCCGGCAGGCGCGGAAGGCCGGTGCGACCAAGTACACGCTGCGGAAGATGGTTCGTCTGGCGGTGGATGCGGTCACCGGTTTTTCCTTTGTGCCCCTGAAGGTCGCCCTTTGGTCCGGTGCCACGGCTGTACTCGGTGGCCTGGTGTTGGCGCTCGTGCTAACGATCATCCGGTTAGGTGGTGAGGCTCCGCTTGCCGGCCAGGGGTTGACGGCCAGTTTGGTCCTCTTCGTCGGAGGTGTTCAACTGCTGACGATTGGCATTCTTGGGGAGTACGTCGGGCGGATCTACAACGAAGTGCGGCAGCGCCCCCTTTACACGGTCCGTGAAGTCAAGCGGAAGGATTGAGCGATGAAGCTGTGGGACGTCTACTATACGGCGACTTCTCTTGACGACGCTGTAAGTCTGCTGGATGAGTATCGGACCCGGGCGCGGATCATGGCCGGGGGTACCGACCTGATCGTCGAAATCCAGAATGGCGCCCGCGCCCCCGAGGCCATGATCGACATCACACGGGTCGGGGGATTGGATGCCATCCGCCTTGAGGACGATGGCATGGTCCATCTTGGCCCCACAGTAACCCACGCGCAAGTGGCGGCCTCGCCGCTCATCCAGGAGAACGCTCTCCCGCTGGCGCAGGCGTGCTGGTGGATCGGGGCACCGGCACTTCGGAATCGCGGCACGGTGGTGGGCAATATCGTCACAGCCTCCCCTGCCAATGACACCATCACAGCGCTGCGTGCGCTGGACGCGAGTGTCGCCCTGCGCAGTGCTCGTGGTGAACGGGCTGTCAAGCTGGCAGAGTTTTACCAGGGTGTGCGAAGGACTGTGATGGAACCCGATGAGATGGTCGTCGACGTCACGTTCCAGCCCCTTCGTGAGCAGCAGCAAGGGGTCTATCTGAAGATCGGTCTGCGCCGCGTCCTGGCTATTGCCGTTGCCAACGTCGCCGTTGTGGTGGGGTGGGGCGCAAACGATATCGTCTCCGACGCGCGAATCGCCTTGGGCAGCGTCGCGCCTACCATTGTACGAGCGCCGGCTGCTGAAGCTTCTCTCGTAGGCGGAGCACTGACGGATATGCGAATCGCCGAGTCCGCGGGGCTGGCAGTCGAAGCCGCTCGGCCCATCGACGATGTGCGGGGATCTGCCTGGTACCGGAGTGAGGAAGTACAGGCCCTGGTGCGCCGTGCCTTGGAGACGCTGCGCAGCGGGGAGCTGCGACTCGGGTTGCCACGCCCTGACGAGATGATCAAGCTGTGGGGAAAGACTCGCCGCTGGCCGCGCCTTAGCGGTCCGACGATTGCACATCATACCGGCGGCAATGAGCCCATCCAGGCTGTCGTCAACGGGGAGAATGTGACCGTGGAGGGAGCCAACGGCAAGACCTTGCTCCGTATGCTCAGGGAAGACCTCGGACTGACCGGGTCCAAGGCCGGATGTGAGGAGGGCGAGTGCGGCGCTTGCACCGTCTGGCTGGATGGGATCGCAACGCTGGCCTGTATGACCCCTGCGCCCCGTGCCCACGGTGCGCGCATTCGAACCATCGAGGGACTGTCCGACGCAGGAGTCATGCATCCGGTGCAGCAGGCGTTCGTGGACGAAGATGCCGTCCAGTGTGGGTACTGCACGCCGGGCTTTGTCATGAGTGCGGCCAAACTCCTGGAGGAAGTCCCGCATCCAACGCGTGACCAGATCAGGACCGCCCTCAGTGGGAATCTGTGCCGCTGCACGGGATATTACAAGATCATCTCCGCCGTGGAAAGAGCCGCCAACGCGCCGGCGGACTCGTTGCGAGCAGCCTCGGATCGAGCGGACTCGGCGCGTAGGCCATGAAGCGTACCGTTCCGGAGAGGGAGGCCGCCGAGGTCACCCTCTATATGCGGACTTACTACTCGCTGCTGCGCACGACGGACGCCGTCCAGATTCGCACCCTGGAGGAGACTCACACGGCGATGTCGCCGTCGCTCCATCCCCACGCCGGCTCGATGGAACCCGACATGTCGGCGCTCATTTACACGAGTCTGCGTCTCTCCCGGTTCATCTTTGACGTGCGCCAGGTGGTGCTTGGGCAGAGCGAGGAGGTCTTCCGTCGCCGTGGATATCCCGATGTAGAGTCTTGGAAAGTCGCAGTTGCACCTGCACGTCGGCGCCGCATGTTCTACGATGGCGACGAGACCTTGGCCGTCTATATTGCCAGCATTTCCGACATCGACGACATTGTGCCGATGCTGACGGCGTTCCAGATCGAGTGGAACAAGATGCACACGCTCATCGGCATGCAGGCGGGTATGACGGAACAGCTGGAGGCCTGTGCTGTCACCCGTTCGTGGGGGAGCCGGATCTGCCAGGAGATCCGCAGTGTGCTCCGCCTGTCCGAAGATGATTGGGAACGGCTGGAAACCGTCTGGGGCGATGATCTGCCCGAGCTACTGGCCCATATCGCGGCGGAGCGTAAGCGGATGTCCGTCACGCTACTCGCAGGGTCCTACGTCGAGTACCATCGCGCCACGCAGAAGTGGTGGGATCGGGTGCGGGATCTTGCCCAGGGTGCCGATTTTGCGAAGGGTTCTGAACCCTTGGCCCATGGTCCTTCTGGGCGGACTTCGCGAGATTCGGGTATTCCCATGCCTCTCGATCTCTCTGAGCGCCCCATCTACTTTGTCTCCAGCAACACGCACAGTCTCGTCAATATGGTGACGTGCTTTGCGCAGCGCCACGAGGCGCGCCTCATGGATTACGTAGCATCCAAGGTGGATCCCGAGCTCGCCGAGGAGGCCGAGAGGATTCAGCAACACAAGGTGCCGAGCAATTGGTCGAACTTCCTCTACTACGTTCTCAAGAAGTACCTTCAGACGGAGGAAGGGCAGGATTTGCTGCAGATGCGCGATGCTATCGAGGCCGAGCGAGGCGTGACGCGCATCCCGAGCCAGCATACCTTCGATCTTGAGGTACAGCTTATCGATCTTTCGAAGTTGGATCGAGCTCACTTGGACACTCGGCTCGTCGATAGTCTTGCACTTTCACGGCTCAAAGCCACCAATGCACTCATTTTGAATATCGACTATCCGCTGGGATTCGCTGCCTATCATCTCCTGTCCCGTATCGCGGTTAACGTGGGAGAGCTTCGGGGGGCCTATGTCATCGGTAAGGCGGCGACGCTGAACGGACGTATCGGCGATGTGCTGATCCCCAACGTCGTCTACGACGAGCATTCCCTCAATACTTATCTTTTCAACAATGTCTTCACAGCGCAGCATGTTGCCCCGTTCCTGGTCTACGGTGATGTCCTCGACAATCAGCGTGCCATCGCCGTACACGGCACGTTTCTCCAGAACCGATCCTACATGGAATCGTTTTTGCGGCTCGGTTATACGGATGTCGAGATGGAGTCGGGTCCCTATCTGTCGGCCCTCTACGAGTTCATCCGGCCCAGGCGTTATCCCGAGGACGAATTGGTCAACCTCTACCCCGTCCCTTTCGAGATCGGCATACTGCATTACGCGTCCGATACGCCGATGAGCAAAGGGCGCAACCTTGGGACACACAATCTGTCGTATTACGGCATGGATCCGACCTACGCGACGACGGTGGCTGTGTTGCGGCGAATCCTATCGCTGGAAACAAGAACGTTGGAACGTTGACACGTTGGAGCGTTTGAACGTGAAAACGTGCCGACGCGCATCACGCACAAAGGATCGATGGCTATGAGCGAAAGCAAGCTTACAAGAGGAAGGTACGTCGGCAGGGCGCTGCCGCGGTTCGAGGCGCCCGACAAGGTGACGGGCGAGGCCCTCTACCCCGGAGACATCCATGCGGATGACGCGCTGACGATGAAGCTGCTCTTCGCCGGACGCCCCCACGCCCGCGTCGTGAGCGTCGATGCGTCAGAGGCTGAGGCTCTTCCCGGTGTGGTCGCCATCTTCACCTCTGCTGACGTGCCGGTCAATGAATATGGGCTGCAATACCCCGACCAACCGGTCCTGTGTGGTCCGCCGGGAAAGTGGACGAAACTCGAGAAGGCCGGGGCCGACGTCGTGCGCTTTGTTGGGGACCAGGTTGCCGCCGTCGTTGCGGAGGATGAGGATGTGGCTGAGCAGGCGGTGAACCTGATTCATGTGACCTATGAGGATCTCCCGCTGGTCACCGATCCCCGCGAGGCGCTCAAACCCGGTGCGCCGGTGCTGCATCCAGCCTATCCCGGCCTCTCCATCCATCCTGAGTTGGTCTTTGAGGGTAATCTCGTCTCACGTCATACGATCCTGCGTGGGGATGTCGAGTCGGCCCTATTGGAGGCCGACGTGGTCGTGGAATCTGCATACGAGGTGCCGGGGCAGGAGCACGCTTATCTGCAGCCCGAGTCGGGTCTGGCGTACATCGATGATGAAGACCGGATCACGGTGGTGGTTGCGGGCCAGTGGGCTCACGAAGACCGTGCCCAGATCGCGCACGCGCTGGACCTGCCCGAGGACAAAATCCGTGTCGTCTACCCCGCGATTGGCGGGGCCTTTGGTGGCCGTGAGGACATGTCGGTGCAGATTGTGCTGGCACTGGCAGTCCAGCGCCTGAGGCGACCCATCACAATCACGTGGAGCCGCGAGGAATCGATTGTCGGCCATCATAAACGACACAGGCTCTTTGCCCGCGCGCGTTGGGCTGCGACGCGGGATGGCAGACTTCTGGCGGCCGACTGCCAGGTGGTGGCGGATGCAGGGGCCTACGTTTATACCACCAACAAGGTGATGGGTAACGTCTTGCTGTCGATTAACGGCCCTTACCGTATCCCCAACGTTCGCACGAGCGTGCTGGCCGCCTACACTAACAATGTACCGGGCGGTGCATTCCGTGGCTTTGGGGCGCCACAGGGCAATTTCGTTGCGGAGTCGCAGATGAACAAGCTGGCCGAGGCCCTGGACATGGACCCGGTGGCGCTGCGCCTGCAGAATCTCGTCGCCGACGGTGAACCAATGCCGTGGGGCAAGCCCCTGACCGACGATGCTCGCGGACTTCGCCAGAGCTTGATTGCTGCTGCGGAAGCTGTTGGGTGGCATCGGGTTGGGGGTGGCGATAGCGCTGCCGGTGCGGATAGCCCGATCCCGGAAGAGGAGAGTATGGTCTGGACCGCGCCGCAGATTGCGGTACAGCACGGGGACCCTCCCTATCTTCGGCGTGGAGTAGGGGTCGCCCTGGCCTTCAAGAACGTCGGGTTTTCATTTGGCTATCAGGACAATGCATGGGCGGGCGTCGAACTCCATGGCGCGACCGAGATCGAGCAGGTGATTGCCTATGCTGCGAGTGCCGATGTGGGGCAGGGGGCCAGGACAGTTGTCCGGCAGATGTTCGCTGAGGCCCTCGACGTCGATATCGACTTGGTCGAGCTTCGCCCGGTGGATACGACCTTAACCGGCAGCTCGGGCTCCTCCTCGGCCTCGCGCATGACCTTTATGATCGGCAATGCGATCCGCGGCGCGGCTGAGGGAGCGCTCAACAAATGGCGCGACGAGGAGCGCCCCGCGAAGGCAGAATACACCTACCTCTCGCCCAAGACGACGCAGATCGATGCGGAGACGGGCTACGGACATCCGAACTTCTCCTATGGCTATGCTGCTATCGCTGCCGAGGTCGCGGTCGATCTCCAGACAGGCGCCTGCGTCTATCCGCTGATCGTGTGCGCGAACGATGTGGGGCGGGCGATCAATCCCAGACTCGTGGAGGGACAGGTCGAAGGTGGCGTTGTGCAGGCGCTCGGGTGGGCCACGACGGAGCATTTCGTGGAGCGCGACGGAATACCGCTCTCGCGATCGTTCAGCACTTACCTCATGCCTACAATTGAGGATATCCCGGGGCAGGTCAGGACCATTCTCATCCAGAACCCGGAGGTGCACGGGCCGTGGGGAGCTCGCGGTATGGGAGAGATGCCCTTTATCGCCGTGGCCTCGGCACTCCATCACGCACTGCGGCAAGCCACCGGTGTCTGGTATAATGCCTTCCCGTTCAACTCCGAACGAATTCTGCGGGGGCTCGGTGGGTCTCGCTCCTGAGTAGGGGGAAGCAATGCTGGATGGTGATAGTTCAATACCGGACTTCCGAAGCCGGATGGTGAATTGAAGATGCGTAGAGCCTTATTCCTTTTTCACTCCCACTCCTTGCCTCTACGTGCGCTCAGTATGCTGGCCCTGGTGACGCTCATGGCGGGCTGCGCCGATCTCGCCCAGTTGCTGCCCACGGGCGGAGGCGAGACTCCGGTGCCGGCATTTGTCGCGCCTACTGCTGAGACCGCGTACGCTCCTACCATGTCAACCGCTGCGCGCATTCAGGCCCGCGGGGCTATTGTGGTCGGTGTGCGCTACGACCTGGAGCCGTTCTCCTACATCTCTGCGGACAGCGAGTTGGCCGGTCTCGATATTGACTTGGTCCGGGAACTGGCAAGGCGCTGGCTTGGATCCCCGGACGCCGTCCGCTTCCGCCAGGTGCGCTCGGACTCGGCCTATCAGTATCTGGCGGACGGGACCGTCGATATTGTGCTGGGAGGATTGGTGCACACGCAGGACGCCGAAGTCCGTGCGGATTTCAGCCCGCCCTATTTCGCCGATGGCTTGGCGTTTCTGACGTTCCCCGATAGCGGCATCACCGGCCTTGCCGACCTGGATGGAAAGCGCATTGGGACTGTGACGTGGACGGGGAGCGCCGACGCGCTTGCAGCCTCGGCTCCGGTCACGCCCACCTACCTCTCCTTTGGGAATTACTTCGACGCTGTGGAGGCTCTTCGAACGCGCCAGATCGACGCCTACGTCGACGAACATCATCGCCTGGAGCGTGCACGGCGCTCTGTCACCGGATCTGTACTTGTTGGACAATGGACGCAGGAGCCGGTGGCGATGATATACCGGCAGGATGATCCGTTCTTCTACAATCTTGTGGAGTTGACGTTCCTCGATATGGCAGCTGATGGCACTCGGGATGCCCTCTACGACCGTTGGCTCCCAGGTACATCGCCCCCCTCGTTGATTCGCCTCCCGGGGAGCGCACCGGCGCCTGCGCTTTCGGAATCACCGCAGGAGCTCAGTACGCTTGATGTTGTGGGACGCATCCGGGCTCGCGGGTCTCTCGTCGTTGGGTACTTCCAGGATCGGTGGCCTTACAGTGCGGACCGGGCCGATGGTGTCCCTACCGGGTTTGAGCTCAGACTGGTGGAGCGAATGGCTGAGTTGTGGTTGGGCAGTGCCTCAGCTGTGACATTTGTGCCCGTCGTCAGTGAGGCCGACGCTTTCCAGCGCCTCGACCGAGGCGAGATTGATCTGCTTGCCGGCGATTGGCTGCACACTCGCGACGCTGAGCTGCACTACGATTTCTCCATCCCCATTCTCGACGATGGCGTGAGCATCATGTCGCTGGCGTCGAGCCCCATCGACGACCTGACGCAGCTCAGTGGTCAGGCCGTTGGGGTCGTTGCCGGGGGGAGCGCCGAAGCTGCGGTACCCGCCCTGTCTCAAGGGATAGGGCTCTCCGCGCAGGGCTACCCGACCTTCGAGGCCGCGCTGGCAGGACTTCAGTCAGGTGAGGTCGCTGCCCTGCTCACGGAACGCTGCCCTGCACTGAACGTTGCCTTCCGTGAGACTGGGTATGTCGTGTCTGACCGCCGGTACACGTTCCGCCCGATCACATACGTACTTCCGCAGGGAGACTCCGACTTCCGTGACCTCGTCAACCTGACGCTGATGGCCCTTGAGACGCAAGGTGCCTACCAGGAACTCTACAGCCTCTGGTTTGACGACCCTGTGCCTGCGCTTGTTGTGTGGCCCGGTCAGGCCGCAATCTCGCTCTCGGTCGGGCCGTAATCCCGGTCCGGCGTAGCCGTTACCGGTTGTAGCGCCCGCTCAGTGTCAGGGTCCCGGCAGACACCTGTATCTGCGTGATCTGGGCGTACTCCTGGCCTATCGTCAGTGCCTTTACCAATCCTTTCCCAAGCAGATCGAAGAGGAAAGCGGGGAGCTGGATCGAACCTATCTGTCCCTCGACGAAATCGAGCGACATCTCGCCGTCGCTGGCGTAGGGTGCCACGACGACGCGAATCGGCAGCTTCCACCTGAGCAGCGTCAGATCCCCCCGGGCGATCACATCTCCATTCGCCTTGAAATAGACCTGTGGATCGCGCAGCCCGAGGCTTAACCTCGGCAAAGCCAGGCCGCCGTTCCCATTGTTTGGCCCCGCTCCCAATAGAGAGCGCCAAGCGTCGACATTGATGTTACCGGGAGCCAGTCCTTGCAGGCCATCGATCTGCCCGAGTTGGTCGATTCCGGCATTCTGGAGCTCCTGCGTCAGCTCGGTGCGGATGTTGAGAAACGAGGTGAGCTCGGCATCCGACACTGTCAGGGTAAACGACTTGTTCTCCGCCACGCTCTCGCCCGCGGTCAAGGTTTTCTCTACGAAGCTCAAGGCCGCTGTCCGCGAGACGGTAGGTGCCGGACCGTCATCGGGCAACTGAGCTGCTACGCCACCCGGCTGAAAGGCCGAGCAACTTCCGATCACCATTACCAAGAGTACGCCCAAGCGTACCCATGGCCGAAGGCGCCGCCCCTTCGAGCCCCTGCCGTTAGTCGCTGTGTTCATCGGACGACCTCCTCATCGTGCTTTCAGCACAGAGTTGGACGGGCAATTTAGACTATATACGTCTTCAATATATATATTATAGCACACAAGGAATCGGATCTACAACCATCTCGCTTGCTCTTTTCGCGCTCACTTGTACGCCTGTATTGAAAACACCTCGTCTTTTCATCCGCTTGTGGTAAAATGACGCAGTGAATCAGGCAAGTGCATCTCAGGAAGAATCGCGTCGCCCGATGGGCACCCTGGCCTGCGTTACCACGGGGTTTGAGGTCGCTGCACGGAATCCTTTACTCATTGTCCTACCCTTGATGTTGGATGTGTTCCTCTGGCTGGGTCCGCGGCTATCGATTGCTCCGATTCTGCAGGGTCTCAAGGTGTTCATCAACCAATGGCTGCAGGTCGATTCATCCGCAGTGCAGGCCACCGATGCTGCCGCGTTGATGAGTCAAATACTGGAGGAGTTGAGCAAGAGCTTCAACCTCTTCTCGCTGCTGCATCCGGCCCCACTGTTGGGGGTGCCGGTGATGATGCCCGGACAGCTATCGGCGGTGAGCCCCTTGGGCGCTCAGCCGGCTATGGAGGTTGCATCCACGCTCCTGATGCTGGCATGTGCGGTGGTATTGACGCTGCTAGGATTGGGGCTTAGTTCGCTGTATCTGGGGACTGTTGGGCGTCGTGTGATCGCGGAGACGGATTCCCCTCTGCCGGGCCCCATGCCTATCTGGGTGATCTGGCGACAGTTGGTTATGCTCGCTCTGCTGCTATTTGTGATCTTGTTCTCATTCTCGGTGGTGCTCTCGTTCTTCGCCGGCCTGATCGGTTTCCTGAGCCTTACGCTGGCGGGTCTGGTGATGACGCTGGCCTCATCGGTGGTACTGTTTATCGGCGTACATCTGCTCTTTACCGTGCCCGGAATCGTGCTCCTGCGGCGGGGACTCCTTCGGGCGATGAAAGAGAGCTTGTTGCTCACCAGGGGCGATTTCATCAACGTTGTCTTTCTCCTTGGGTTGATCGTCGTGATCTCCCGGGGGTTGGGCGTGGTCTGGACGCTGCCGGAGTCCGCATCCTGGGCGACGATCGTTGGATTGGCAGGACATGCTTTTGTCGGCACCGCGCTGACGGCTGCGCTCTTGGTCTTCTACCAGGAGCGCCTGAGGTATCTTGGAGGTCTGCAGCAGCTCTCCGCTGCGCAGGCTCGCGAAGCAAAGGCACATCCGGTAGCTGGGGAGTGATGGGGCCCCTCTGGGGTGAGCATAAGAGAATATGGCTGGAAAAACTAACAACGCAGTAAAATACGACGCATCAACCATCCAGGTATTGGAGGGGCTTGAGGCGGTACGTCGTCGCCCCGGCATGTATGTTGGGGGTACGGACATTCGGGCGCTCCATCACCTCGTCTATGAGGTCGTGGATAACTCGATCGACGAGGCATTGGCGGAGGCCTGCGATCACATCCGCATCATCATCGAGCCGAACCTCACCGTCACCGTCATCGATAACGGGCGTGGTATCCCCGTCGGAATCCATCCTGAAAAGGGGATTTCGGCCCTGACCCTGGTATTGACAACGCTTCACGCCGGCGGGAAGTTCGATGGCGGCGGTTACAAGGTCTCCGGCGGCTTGCACGGCGTCGGCGTTTCCGCGGTCAACGCGCTCTCCGAATGGATGGAAGTGACTGTGCGGGCGGATGACGGCAGGGTCTACCGCCAGCGCTTCGAACGCGGCGTACCCGTGTCCGGCGTTGAGGAGATTGGGATCTGCGACCCTGAGGATACCGGCACCACTGTCACCTTTCGCTTCGACCCTCGCATTTTCACCGATGCGTCGGTGACCTACAGCTTTGAGACGTTAGCACAGCGCTTCCGGGAGATGGCATTTGTCACCCGCGGCGTGACCCTCGATCTGATAGATCGCCGGGAGAGCCCATGGCGGCGGATGTCCTTCTACTTTGAGGGCGGCATTCGCTCGTTCGTCAAATACCTCGACCGTAACCGTCAGGCATTACACGAGCCGCTCTATATCGAAAAGGAAGTTGACGGGGTGGTCGTGGAGGTCGCTTTCCAATACAGCGACAGTTTCACCGAGACGGTGCTCTGTTTCGCCAACACGATCAACACGATTGATGGCGGCTCGCACATGACCGGGTTCCGCTCTGCGATCACGCGAGCGATCAACGACGCAGGCCGCAAGCTCTCGGTGCTGCGGGAGAGCGATCCCAACCTGAGTGGCGACGACGTGCGCGAGGGACTGACCGCCGTGATCAGCGTCAAGGTGGCAGAGCCTCAGTTCGAGAGCCAGACCAAGGTGAAGTTGATGAACCCCGAGGTCCGCTTTGCTGTCGAAACGGTGACAAGCGACGCGATCTCGGAGTTTTTCGAGACCGACCCCAAGGCGGCGCGCCGCATCGTGGAAAAGGGCCTCACGGCGCTCAAGGCGCGCGCCGCTGCCCGCAAAGCTCGCGATCTTGTGATCCGCAAGAGTGCGTTGGAGAGCATGACGCTTCCGGGGAAGCTGGCGGACTGCTCCAGCCGTGATTCCAGCATCAGTGAGATCTTCATCGTCGAGGGTGACTCGGCAGGTGGGTCGGCCAAACAGGGGCGCGATCGCCAGTTCCAGGCGATACTCCCGCTCAGGGGCAAGATCCTCAACACCGAGCGCGCGGGGCTTAACAAGATCCTCGGCAACCGTGAGATCCAGGCGATCATCTCCGCCCTGGGATGTGGGATCGGAGATCAGTTCGGCGTTGAGAATCTGCGCTACGACCGCGTGATCATCATGACGGATGCTGACGTGGATGGGGCGCACATCACCACGCTGCTGCTGACTTTCTTCTTCCGGTACATGACGCCGTTGATCGAGACGGGGCACCTCTACATTGCCCAGCCGCCGCTCTACCTGGTCAAGGCGGGGCGGGAGGAGCAATACGTTTACACCGAGACCGATCTCGCCCGGACGATCCGCGAGCTATCGGGTCGGAAGTACTCGCTTCAGCGCTATAAGGGGCTGGGCGAGATGAATCCCGATCAGCTTTGGGACACCACCATGGATCCCGGGCAGCGGACACTGGTCCGCGTGCGGATCGAGGACGCGGTCGAAGCCGACCGGGTGTTCGACATGCTCATGGGAAGCTCCGTCCCCCCGCGCCGCAAGTTCATCCAATCCCACGCGCAAGAGGTACAGAACCTCGACGTGTGATTCTGCAGTGCCGGGGAGCTTTCCGAAGTCCCCGGCACTTTCTGATAGCTCATCCGTGCTCATGGCGTCATCTGTCTCGATGACTCTACCCGCTCGGCGTTACATCACTGTCCGGACCCCGCCCAGTCTGTCATCCTGAACGGGCGCCCACGCCGTGGGCGCGTGAAAGATCTCAGTCTTCACTAGCAAGCACCTGCGCGCTACTGCATACCTCGCCTCTCGCCCTATCAAAACCCTATCAAATATAAGTGCTGTAATCTCCCTTGCGCTTGCGCGCAAAGTGCAGTACACTGGAACTGCTTCCCGACCACGAGCGTCACTCACGCAAGTCCAGGAGCAGCATGGTCCTTCATCCCGGCCAGCGCATCACCGCACCCTTCCTCGCGACCCCCGCGGAGGTCAAGACCTTCGCCCCACGCGACGGCTACGTCCACCTGGAGGTCGTCCTCGAGGACGGGCACCACACCTTCCAGTCGAAGCGCGTCTTCCCCGACCAGCTCGCCACGATCGAGGTGCTCGATGCCGCGTCCACGGCGCAGCCCGTGAACGCCGAGGACTTCTTCCTCTTCATCGAGGCCCACCGCCTGCGGCTGGCCTACCAGTTCGACCCACAGCTCGCGGTGAGCGTCTCGCAGGTCGATCCGCTGCCCCACCAGATCGAGGCCGTCTACCACTACGTGCTCCGCTCGCCACGGGTGCGCTTCCTCATCGCCGACGACCCCGGCGCGGGCAAGACCATCATGGCGGGGCTGGTGCTCAAAGAGCTGCAGTTCCGCCAGCGCGTCCGCCGCGTGCTCATCGTGGCGCCGGGTCACCTCAAGGCCCAGTGGCAGCGCGAGATGAAGGAGCGCTTCGGCGAGTCCTTCGTCATCGTCGACCGCGCGCTGATGAACGCGAGCTGGGCCGGCAACGTCTGGGACGAGTACGACGACGCCATTGTCTCGGTCGACTTCATCAAGCAGCCTGCCGTGCGCGAGACGCTACGCAGCGCGCGCTGGGACCTGGTGATCGTCGACGAGGCGCACAAGCTGGCGGCCTACCTCTACGAAACCAAACGCGAGCGCAAGATCGACAAGACCCAGCGCTACCGCGCGGGCGAGATCCTCTCCGAGCAGGCCGAGCACCTCCTCTTCCTGACCGCCACGCCCCACAAGGGCGACGAGGAGAGCTTCCGCCTCTTCCTCGACCTGTTGCGCCCCGGCTTCTTCGGGCGCACGGACCTCCTGGAGGAGTCCGTCCGCGATGGCGACAACCCCATCTTTGTTCGGCGGCTCAAGGAGGACATGAAGCGCTTCGACGGCTCGCCCATCTTCCCGCCGCGCCACGTGCAGACCGTCGCCTTCCGCCTGACCGAGGGGGAGCGCGCGCTCTACAACGGCGTGACGCGCTACGTCCAGGAGTACTTCGACCGCGCCAAGGAGAACCGCAGCATCGCCTTCGCCCTGATGATCCTCCAACGGCGTCTCACCTCGTCGACCCACGCCGTCTGCCGCTCGCTGGAGCGGCGCAAGGCCGCGGCTGGAGGAGCTGTTGACACTGCCCGACCGTATCCGCGAGGCGCCCGAGGACTATCTGGCGGCGGCCAATCTCACCGACGAGGAGATTGAGGACCTGCCCGAGGACGAGCGGATGGACATCGAGGCGCGGGTAGAGCACCTGACCATCGCGCGGAACATCGCCGACGTTCAGGCCGAGATCGACGAGCTGACCGACCTTGTTGCACAGGCACAGGCCGTGCGCGCCCAGGCCGAGGAGAGCAAGCTCACCGGCGCTGCGCGACGACATCCTGGCCAACCTGGGCGACCGCAAGCTCCTGATCTTCACCGAGTTCAAGGACACGCTCGACTACCTGGCGGGAGACGGACGGCAAGGAAGACCCCTGGGCAAGCTGATCGAGTGGGGCTACCAGGTCGTGACCATTGACGGCTCGATGGTGATGGACGCCCGCATCGAGGCCGAGCACACCTTCCGCGATATAGCCCAGATCATGGTCGCCACCGAGGCGGCGGGCGAGGGCATCAACCTGCAGTTCTGCTCGCTGATGGTCAACTACGACATCCCCTGGAACCCCAACCGGCTTGAGCAGCGCATGGGCCGCATCCACCGCTACGGGCAGCAGTACGAGGTCTTCATCTGGAACATGATTGCGCGCGACACGCGCGAGGGCCAGATCCTGGAGCGACTCTTCGAGAAGCTCGACCGGATGCGCGAGGCGCTGGGCTCCGACCGCGTCTTCGACATCATCGACCAGGTGCTCCCCGGCACCCGGCTGGACGATCCTGATCCGCGAGGCGATCTTCAGCCAGCGGCGGATGGAGGAGATCGAGCAGCACATCGACGCCGTGAGCGTGGAGTCGATGCAGCATACCATGGACGAAGCCTTCCTTACCGGGCTGGCAACGCGCCACATCGACTACACCGGCCTCCAGCGCGAGACGTTGGAGGCCGAGGAGAACCGGCTGGTGCCCGAGTACGTGGCCGACTACTTCGTGCGCGCCTTCCGCCGCCTGGGCGGAAGGGTGGAGCATCGCGACGAGCTCTTCAGTGTCCCCGACGTCCCCTATGAGCTGCGCCGTTGGTCGCAGGACCTGGACTTCAAGAGCGCCTACGGCGCCCTCCAGCGCGACTACCGCCGCATCACCTTCGACAAGGCCTACGCCCGCACGCATCCCGAGGCCACCTTTGTGGCGCCGGGCCACCCGCTGCTTGAGGCCGTGAACGCCACCGTGTTGCGCGATATGGCCAACGGTATGGGCTCGTATGCCCTCTTCGGAGACCCCGAGGGCCGCCGTGAGGGCGTCCTCTGGTTTGTCGAGGGCACGGTCGCCGACGGCACCGGCGACCCCGCGGGCCGGCGCGTCTTCTGCATCCACCAGGCCCCCGACGGCACCCTCCGCTCCCTCAACCCCGCCGCCCTCTGGGACCTCCAACCCCTCGATACAAACGCCCTTCTCCCCGTGGGGGAAGGGCACCGCCAGGCTGCTGGCGCTGGGAAGGGGGAGGCCGTTGAAGACTTCGTCATCACACAGATCCTCCTCCCCTACCGCCAGGAGATCGCCGCGCGCCGCGAGCACGAGGCCACCGTCAAGGAGAAATACGGCCTCCGTTCCCTCGACTACCTCATGCAGGAGTCCAACCAGAAGATCCTCGACTACCAACTCCGCCAGCAGCTCGGCGAGGAGATGGACCTGGCGCTGCTGCAGGAGCAGCGTAACCTGGAGCAATTGGGCGAGCGCCGCGCTGCGCTGGAGCGCGAGATCCGCCTGGAGCGCAACCTGACGCTCGACGCCCCGTGCATCCTGGGCGCCGCCGTCGTGGTGCCGCTGGCACCCGAAGAGACTGCCTACCCCGAGTCCGACGTCGTGCTCCATCCCGGGCAGGAGCCGCGCGAGGGCTACGACGCCAAGCCACAGTCTGCTAAGCCCCAGTCTGCTGGGGCCGTCATGCAGCGCGATGACGAGGCCGAAGCCGTGGGCATGGCGGTGGCGATGGCTTACGAGCGCGAGGCGGGCCGGCACCCCGAGGATGTCTCGCAGGAGAACCTGGGCTTTGACATCCGCTCCATCGGCTACCACGCTGACGGCACGCTGGCGGGTGCGCGCTACATCGAGGTGAAAGCGCGGGCGCAGACCGGCGCCTGCGCATTACGGCGAACGAGTGGAAGAAAGCGCGCCACTTCGGCGACGACTTCTGGCTTTACATCGTGACCGGCGCGAAGATGGGGGAGCCGGAGTTGCACCGCATCCAGAACCCTGCCGCGCTGTTCCGGATGGAGGAGGATATCCAGGCGACGGGGTACATTGTGCAGGAAGCCGTCTGGCGTGATCGAAGGCTGGCCTCATTTCCCGATGCAACCGAAAGCTGCGGTGCGATATGCTGAGTCCCTTTATGTTCCTAAATGGCATATGCTAATCGATGGATTCCTGATCGATCTGGGTATGCATCAACTGAGCGTCTGATGAACCATACCCTTAGGGAATTGGGTCTCATCTGCCTTGTTAGTTAGGAGGGTACCGATGCCAAGATACGCTGTCTTCGTTGAGGAATTCATCTCGCATTTGCCAGAATTGGGACAGCTGGAGACACGAAAAGACAGTTACTGGAATGTTCTTGGCACAAACATTGAGCGTGTAACCAATGAAACGGCTGACCGAGACCAAGCTGGGCAGTATTTCTCTTGGTTGGGAGCAGGTGGACTCCGATTCCTGTGCCAATGGTGCGGACTAG
This sequence comes from uncultured Chloroflexia bacterium, assembly GCA_963775195.1. GTDB lineage: Bacteria > Chloroflexota > Anaerolineae > B4-G1 > SLSP01 > PWVB01. The sequence goes on along the minus strand of CAVZIC010000002.1, from coordinate 410,284 downwards.
ATATATCCCAGAATACTGACCAGATGGCGTCTAGTCTTGGTGATTACGCGGTGAGGAACTCGGCGTCGGATCATCACCAGACTTTGTTTCGGATACTTGATTTCCTTAAGTACAAGCGCGACCACGCAGTAGAGGAGTTCTCCGAGGTCGTGCTTCCCGAGGAGATCTTCGAGCTAGTTCAAGATAGCCAGATCGATCAGCCATCGAAGAGGTTCTGTTACGCGCTTGCGGCTTTCAGCGCGAACCCGCACAATCTTCAAGTCCTTATGCTGTTTGAGTCAGCAGAACGAGCTGGCTACACTCGATACGTCTTGGCTCCCCGCACAGAGAACTCCGCCGGAGAACCACTCGATGAGGAGTCAGTAGCGATTGCTGCTGCGCACGTCGAGGCGGGGGCCGTGATTGACGACTTGGACGTGGGGTGGATGAACGACTTCCTGCTGGGATTCGAGCCTCGACATGGTCAACGCGAGAGTCTATGCTACGAAGTCTTCAGGAACGGTAACACCGGCGAGATGCTGATCTTCATACTCCGCGCTCTGCGCGAGTCCTCATTCGCGAGACAGAGGATGTGATCTTTGGCAACGAAGCCGAGCTCATTGTGCAACGCATCAGTAACCAGATGCGCGCTATCGAGGAGCACTCCACGAGCGGGATTGGCGTTACCATCGCTGATGAAATGGCTGCGGAGATCTATGGAGATCCGAATGTTTGCTATCGCGAATCTTCATCAACGACCGCGCAACAGCACCTACGGGAGTTCCTGGATATGCTTGTCGAGGGCGGTGATGCAATGCTGCGGCTTCGCGAGGTCTACCTGAAGTCGGCACCCTTGGAAAACTCCCCAATCCTCATCATTAGGTCCGATGACGCTCGCGGAATATCGGTTCCTTTGGCTGACCTCCAGCAGCGGGGGCTTGATCTCCTGGCGAATCTGCAGAGCATACGTAATGTCAAGATCGGCTATGTCACGATGGAAGACGAGAAGGAACATAGCAGGAGCTTCACGGTCTACTTTCATCGGCTAACAGGCGGGTCGTACTTCCTGTCTTACACTGCGTCACAGATTCCCACCATCGTCCGCTCAGACTTCGAAGGCTACCTATTGGAGCAATATCATGTCAGTGTGGTTCCCGGAACTAACTAGAGATATCCTAGATCACACACTTCGGGATGGCATCTGCGTGTCTCAGGGCGAAGTTGAGCCTCTTGAGATTCTTGCGAAACTACGCGAGCTCGGCATTGTGGGACTCAATCAGCGAATGTATGTCAAGTGCGTTTGGCGTGCAGACTATGACTTCGGGCGACGTGAAAACCTGGACTGCCCCGGTCGCGTGGAAGTGCTTCCAGAGATGGACTCGCCGTATTGTCCTGTGTGTGGTCAGCCAATTCTGGAGGTTCAACGGAAAACGCGCCTTATCGAAACTGAGGTCACCCTGGACAGCAAAGGGATCGAGAACTATCTAAGTCAAGCACTGCAGGTCTGCGCACCCATAGCGGCGGTTGAATCAATTGGTCCAGGGGTCTTCTCATGTGAAAGCAAGGCAGGTAGACAGCTTCGCGTCATATTGCCTGACCTGTCTCCCGAGTATAGGACACAGGCAGATCTGCTCGCCCGAACGCGCATACAGTCTGCCGGACTGTTTTTCGCTGAGCCGACCCTATATGTGTATTCCTCCTCTGTGCACAAACCAATTGGAACGCCATTGAGTGAAGCGCAGTATATTGGGCTTGCCGATTTGCTGTCTCTGCCGAAGCCAGTAGTTGAACAGAAGCTCGCTGTCGCTTCTGTGCCTATAGAAGGACGCCGCGAGCTCGGCGATGTGGAGGGTGCCTTCGATGCGATGATTGCCCGCCACGCAGGCGATGAATGGAGTTTCTTTGAGCAGGAGTTCTCGACCAGCCTGATGAACTACCTTTCTGATCACCCACAGTCCTTCGAGGCTTACCTTGAGACCCTAGCGCGGCTTTCGGCAACGGTATATGGAGAGTACTATGTGCCCGTGGGGGGGGCGGGTAAGCCAGATTTCATCGCGATTGACAAGTATGATTTGGTGCTGGCCATTGCGCGCGGCAACATTGAGGGGGAAGCCAAGTGTAAGCTGCGTTCCACGCTGTCTGACAACGATATGGCGAAAACGATCCATCACCTTGTTCGCAGCTCTGCTGGAGCAGATACTGCGGTCATTCTAATGGCCAGTGATAGGGTTGCCTCGACTGCTTGGACAAGCATGATGGAAATGAGGCGGGATGCAAGTTGGATGATTGTCATAGTACCGAAGTATCTTGTCCTCGAGCTTATCGACGCGGTAGGCGCGGAAGCTGTACTAGACCTGTAGTGTGGAGGCCACCTCAGACCTATGACCCATAAACTCATCGAACACGACATCCCTCTCGCCGAGATCTCCGAGGCCTCAGCGCGCGAGAAGTCCATCCGTCACGGCCATCCGTCCACCCTCCATATCTGGTGGGCGCGGCGCCCACTGGCGGCATCCCGCGCCACCGCCTTCGCCGCTCTGATCGACGACCCCGGTGAGGACCATCCCGAGGAGCGTGCCCATCTCCAAGAGCTCATCAAGCAGATGGCGCCGTGGGAGGCCGTCAAGGACGGCAACAACGCAGCGATTGAGGAAGCCCGCCGCCTGATCCAGGCACAGTACGGGCGTCCACCCCGTGTGCTCGACCCCTTCGCCGGCGGCGGCTCGATTCCGCTAGAGGCCCTTCGCCTGGGCTGCGAGACCTACGCCACCGATTACAACCCCGTCGCCGTCTTCATCGAGAAAGCCACGCTGGAATGGCCCCAGAAGTTTGGCATCGAAGTCGAGCTGCCGAAGGCCTGGGTCGAGTCCGCCAAGACAGGCCACCCAATCCCCAATCCCCAATCCTCAATCCCTTCGCCTGACACCCAGACCAGCCTCTGGACAACCAGCGACACCGTCAAGGTCAACCTCCTCGCCTACCTCGTCGAGAAGTGGGCGACCGTCATCCTGGAGGAGGCCCGAGCGGAGATCGGGGGGTTCTACCCTACCGAGAGTGCCGAGGGGCTGGTGGGCAGGCGCGAGATCACCGAGAAAGACGGGTGGATTCCCGTCGGGTATTTGTGGGCCAGGACCATTCCGTGCCAGAACCCGGTGTGCGGCGCAGAGATACCATTGGTGGCCCAGTTCTGGTTAGCAAAGAAGAGCAACAAGCAGATCGCCTATCGGCCGATAGTGCACGATGGACAAGTCGAGTTCGAGCTGCTGCAAGATGCCGAAGCCATCAAGGCGGCTGGCTTTGACCCTAGCGCGGGAACCGTAAGCCGGGGAAACGCGCGGTGCCCCGTCTGTGGGCAAGTGACACCGGTCAACGCCATACGTAGTCTGGCTCGCAAGGGCAGGATGGACCAACGGATGGTCGCCGTCGTACTACATCATCCCAACGAGGTGGGCAAGAAGTACCGACTAGCAGAGCCAGAGGACGAGGAAACCTATGCCGAAGCAGCAACGTACCTGGGGACGAAGCTGGCCAACTGGCCGTTCCTGGATGATCCGCTGCCGGGAGAGTCGGTGGACGAACGGGACCACGCTGTGAATCGCTTGCCGATGTATGGAATGCCTACCTGGAAGGATATGTTCAACGCCCGACAGCAGTTGGCGTTGGTGACATTGCTTGAGAAGATAAAGACAACGCGCGCGGGAATCCACGCCGATTGTGCCAAGCTTCGTTCTCGCGTAGCTATAGATGCCAGCTGGAATGCTGATACGCTTGCTGCGGCTGTGACCGGATACATCGCGATTGTCCTCGATAGGCAGGCTGACTACTGCAATAGCTTAACGAGTTGGCACAACACTGGTGAGAAGCTGAATCACCTCTTTGGACGTCAAGCGATACCTATGAGCTGGGACTATGTCGAACTAAACCCTACGAGCGGTTCCGGGGGTGACTGGCTCTCTCATCTTGCTTGGGTATTGCGCTACATTGAGGGAAACCCTGTGATCCCCGAAGGGAACAGCTCCGCACATAGGGCATCGGCCACGGCTCTGCCACTTGCCAGCGACTACCTGGATGCCATACTGACCGATCCGCCCTACTACGACAACGTCCCCTACGCTGCGCTCTCCGACTTCTTCTACGTCTGGCTCAAGTGTAGCGTAGGCGAGGTCTTTCCGGAGCTGTTTGCGACGCCCGTCGTCGCAAAGACCGATGAAGCCATCATGGAGCTAACGCGACACGCCAGCAGCGCGAAAGCCAAAGCGTTCTTTGAGCGCATGTCGGGCAAGGCCTTCTGCGAGATGCACCGAGTACTGCGACCAGATGGCATAGCTGTCGTCGTCTATGCCCATAAGACCACCGAAGGCTGGGAGACAATGCTCAACGCTCTAGTGCAAGCGGGCCTCGTTGTTACGGGTTCGTGGCCCATGCATACAGAGATGGGGTCTCGCCTGCGAGCTGCTGCCTCCGCTGCCCTCGCCTCCTCGATCTACATGGTCTGCCGCAAGAGCGAACGTGAGCCGCTGGGCTTCTGGAACGAGCTGCAACCGCAGATCCATGCCCGCATCGAGCAGAAGATGGCCCAGTTCTGGGCCGAGGGCATCGCGGGCGGCGACTTCTTCATCTCTGCTATCGGCCCCGGGATGGAGGCCTACTCCCGCTACGAGCGCGTCGAGACCTACGCCGGCGAGCCGGTCGGCGTCGATACCCTCCTCACCTTCATCCGCTCGGTCGCCACCGACTGGTTGGTCCACCGGCTGCTGCAGGACGCATCAGGCGGCACGATCGACAAGGAGGCGCAGTTCTACCTGGTCTACCGCTGGACCTACCTCGACAACGCGGTGCCCTACGACGACGCGCGCAAGATCGCCAGCGCCGAGGGCGTGGACCTGGAGCAGCTCTGGGGCAAGGGCGGCTTCGTGAGCAAGAGCGGGGCTACATCCGGGTGCTGGGGCCGCAGCGGCGCGGGGCGGTGACGGAGGTCGAGACCATGGTCGACGCGATGCACCGCGCGTGCCAGCTCTGGTCGCAGGGCAAAAGCGCGGAGATCACGAGCTGCTAGGCGAGACGGGCTATGGGCAGAGCGGTGCCTTCTGGCAGTTCTGCCAGGCCGTGGCGGAGAGCCTGATCAACGGGAGCAAGGAGAAGCAGCTCCTGGAGGGGCTGCTGATGGGGAAGGAAGGGTATATCCGCGAGAGTGCGGAGATCGTGCCGAAGGGGAAGAAGGATGAGGGGCCGGAGCAGTTGAGCATGGACCTGGAGGAATAGGGTGCCGGCGGAGGATTGGGGCGCCATCATCGCGGCGGGTGAGAGCCGCACTGTCGAGTTCAAGAGCGATCGAGCTTGCCTGAGCAACGGGGATCTGCTCGAGGCCGTCGTCTGCCTCGCCAATGGCAGCGGGGGCTTGCTCTTCATCGGCGTGGAGGATGACGGTACGGTCACGGGGCTCCACGCGGACCATCGCAAGCAGCCCGATCTTCTCGGGCGTTCATCACCAGCCGTACCGTGCCATCGGTTGATGTCGAGGTCAGCGTGGTCTCGCTCGAGGACGCCGAGGGAGAACAGCCGGTCGCCGTTTTGCAGGTTCCCGCGAGCCGGCAGCCTGTGGCGACCAGCGACGGGCGCGTGGTGGTCCGCTACACGGACACCCAGGGCAAACCCGGCTGCCGCCCACTCTACCCCTATGAGTTGGCAGGCTGGCGCGCGGACCGCGGAAGTGAAGACGTGTCGGCGCACCCTGTCGTAGGTACATCAGAGGCAGACCTGGACCCACTGGAATTCGTGCGGCTGCGACGCATGGTTGAGGCGTACCATGGTGACGCCGCGCTGCTGGGACTGAGTGATCAGGAGTTGGCTCAGGCGCTGGGCCTGGTCACTATGGTCGAAGGCAACGTGTACCGACTATGGCCGGGCTGTTGCTGGTCGGCCGCGAATCATCGCTTCAACAGCACGTCCCGGCCCATGAAGTGGCATTTCAAGTATTGCGTGGCACCGATGTTATCGTTAACGATTTCTATAAACAGCCTCTCCTGCGCGTTGTGGAGCGTGTCCTTGAAGGGTTTGAGGTGCGCAATGAAGAGCGAGAGTTGAACGTGGGGCTCTTTCGAGTAGGCTATCCCAGCCTATGATCGGCGTGCCTTTCGCGAAGCGCTCAACAACGCACTGGTCCATCGTGACTATTACCGCTTGGGCGCCACCCATGTTCAGCTCTATGAGGACCGAATTGCCATCAGAATCCTGGTGGGTTTGTGGAAGGGGTACGTCCTGACAACCTCCTGCGTGTAGGGTCCTCATCCGCGCAACCCGTCGCCTGGCCGATTGCTTCAAACGTATCGGCCTGGTAGAACGAACGGGCAGAGGCGTCAACATCATCTATGAAGGCCAGTTGCGCAATGGGCGCCGCCCGCCCAGCTACGAACACAGTACCGAGGTGAGCGTGTCCGTTACCCTCTATGGGGGACCTGCAGACCTGGACTTTGTCCAGCTTGTCCTGACAAACGAAAGCGACAGGGAGCGAATACTGACTGTTGGCGAGTTGCTGATCCTGGATCACGTCCATCGAGAGCGAGAGATCGAGACGGCGACGGCCGCTCATGTGGCACAGCTTTCGCAGTCGGACGCCCGCGCATTGCTGGAGAGCTTGGTTGAGGATGGTCTCCTGGAAAAACGCGGCAACGCAGAAGCCGTACGTACCATCTGAGCGCCGGAGTCTATCGAGAGATGGGCGAGCCCGCTGCTTACGTGAGAACCCGACGGCTTCGAGCGTCCGCAGATGGAGCAGATGATCCTTCAATTCGTCCAGGCGCATGGTCAGATACGCTCGCCGGAACGTGATGGATCTATGCGGGTGGAGGAGGATCAGGCTTCGCTACCTTCTAGGCCGGCTCGTCGAAGACGGTCGTCTCCGACTGGTCGGAAGGGGACGAGGCGCGCACTACGTGGTTGCGGGAGATCTCCAGGACTCCTGGATCATGAGAACATGGAAAAAACGCTGAAAAACACGGAAAAACGCGGAATTCCGCGTTCATTTACGACGTTTTGGAGCATTCATTAGCATTACGAGGCGGAAACGCAGGCGTTCGAGAATCGGAGGTCACATGAAGAACTGGTTCGACATCATCCCACCCCACGAGGACATCCGTAAGGGGCAGTTCGACGAGGCGGTCTTTGCCGCCGACCTCGGCGACGTCGCCGCGGGCGTGGCCCCGGCGGACTACAACGATCCCTACCTCTTCTTCAAGAAGACCTACCTGACCGAGGGGCTGCGCCACCTGCTGGCGCACGTCAACCGGAAGCTGGTCCAGGGCCAGGGCGGTTCCGTCATCGAGATCCAGACGCCGTTCGGCGGCGGTAAGACCCACAGCCTCGTCGCGATCTACCACTATCTCAAGCACGGCGCCGAGGTCCGCGAGCTGCTCCCCCCGGGCATGGACTTGATCCAGCCACGGATGAGCGTGATCGCCGGCAACCACTGGAACCCCCTGGAGGGGGTCACGAGCGATGGGCTCGCCCGCCGCACCTTCTGGGGCGAGCTCGCCTACCAGATCGGCGGGCGCGAGGGCTACGAGGCCTTCCGCCGGAACGACGAGGCCCGCGTCTCGCCGGGCAAGGCCGCGCTCCGTGCTTTCCTGGAGGCGCATCAGCCCTGCATCTTGCTCTTCGACGAGATCCTGGAATACATCAACCGCGCGCAGGACGTGCGCGATCAGAGCGACGTGGCGCTGAGCACCCAGACCTTCTCCTTCTTCCAGGAGCTGACCGAGGCGGTCGCCACGCTACCCTACGGCATGATGGTCGTCACGCTGCCCTCCAGTTACCTGGAAGACTTCGGCGAGCAGCAGGAGGCATCGCTGGCGCGGCTGAACAAGATCTTCGGGCGCGTCGAGTCGATCGAGACGCCGGTGCAGGGCGAGGAGGTCTACGCAGTCATCCGCCGCCGGCTCTTCGAGGTGGAGCACCTCAAGGCCGCCGAGATGCGCCAGGTGATCCACGCCTACTTCCAAACCTACCAGCAGTATCGGGACGACCTGCCCGCTAAGGCCCGCGACGTGGCTTGGCGCGACAAGATGGAGCTGGCTTACCCCTTTCACCCTGATGTTATCGACACGCTCTACGAGAAGTGGTCGACCTTCCCCTCCTTCCAGCGCACCCGCGGCGTGCTGCGGATGCTGGCCAGCGTCGTCGAGGATCTCTACCGCCGCGAGGTCAACCTCGACATGATCCTGCCCGCCGACCTGAACCTGGACTATCCGCAGGTGCGTCAGGAGTTCCTGCGCCACGCCGGCAGCGAGTACGAGGGCGTGATCGGCTCGGATGTTGCCGGTCACGAGGCGAAGGCGCCGGCGCTGGACGCCGAAAACCGCAACTGGTCGCATCTGGCGCAGCACATCGCCACCGCGGTCTTCTTCCACTCCTTCAGCGCCGACGAGACCGCGCGCGGCGCCACGTTGCCCTACGTCAAGCTTGCCGTGTTGCGCAGTGACACGATCCCGGCGCTGGTCACCGAGGTGCTGCATCGCCTGGCCAACACGCTCTGGTACCTGAATGCTGAGGGCGAGCGCTATTACTTCTCGCGCATCCCCAACCTCAACCGCATGATCCTTGACAAGCGGGAACTCTACAACCAGCGCTACGAGGACCGGATGCGCGCCATCGTCGAGCAGGAGCTGGGAAATAAGCTCAACACCTACCTTTGGCCCGCCTCGGGCGATGGCATCCCCGACAACCGTGCGCTCAAGCTGGTGGTGATGCATCCGGAGCAGCCCGAAAGCATCATCGAGGCCTGGCTGGCACGAAAGGGGACCACCTTCCGCGAGTACAAGAACACGTTGATCTTCGCCCTGGCTGATACCGGTGCCTTCGCAAGGCTCAAGGAGGACATCAAGACGGTGCTGGCGTTGGAAGAGATCGACGACGAGATCAAGGCCGGTACCAGCCCGTTGCCGGAGGAGCGCCGGAGCGAGGTACAGCGGCGCAAGCAGGCGGTGACGCGCGACTTCTCCTACAACGTCCGGCGGATGTACCATCATCTGCGCGTAGCCAGCCCTGAGGGGCACCGCGAGATCGACCTCGGCACGCCGGTAGCGGGCAGGGAGACGCTGACCGGCTGGTATTGGCGTGAGCTGACCTCGCTAGACTACGGCCTGATTGTGGAGCAGCTCCACTACCGTGTGTTGGTGAACCGCCTGCTGGTGGGTACCGGTCATGTGGCGACGGCGGTGGTGTTGGACCAGTTCTACAAGAACCCGCAGCTTCCGCTTCCGGCGTCTGAAGGCGTGCTGGCCCGGGCCATCCAGCTCGGCGTGCAGGACGGTGAGCTGGGATTGGCAGAGTTGCAGGATGGCAGCCTCGATCCGCAGAGCCTGCGCTTCGGCGTACCACTGCCGCTGGCTGCGATCGACTTTTCGCCCGCCCAGGCGGTGCTGACGCGCGAGCGGGCCGAGGAGCTCCAGGTCGCGCTGGCGGCCCGGCGTGCAGCCGAGGCCGCACAAACCGCGACGGTGCCAGGACTCGGCGACGTCACCGTCGCGACCGATGGCGGCGGCCCTACAATCGGTGTTGCTCCTGTGGGTGGCATCGGCGGGCCTGGCGTCAGCGTCGTCACTCCCGACGGCGAGCCCGAGCCGCCCACTCAGGCCACCTATCACCACGTGCGGCTCGTCATTGCCGACGTCGCCGCCGGCAAAATCGCCGACGTCAACCGCGGCATCTTCCTGCCGCTGAGCAACCTCGCCGACGGCGGCCTCACCTTCACGATGGAGATCGACGTCACCAGCGCTGATGGCATTCCAGCCCGCACCCTTGAGCAGACCATCAAGGAGACCGTCCGCCAAATCGGCGCACGGGTGACAGAGGAAGAGAAGGGGTAGAGACGATGCGGTATAGCTGCCCACCTATAGTCTTGGAGTTCTGGAGGCCGGGAGGTGATAGACTGGCCAGCAGTTCGTGCTGAAGTAATAGGTGGCTTGATAGTCGCTGCCATCATCGGTTGGCTAGCTGGGCGTCGCCGCCCTTTCGCCGGTTCACTGCTAGGTTGAGTGATGGACTGTGGCGAAGCCTCGCTATACGATGGAACTCCATGAGGCGAAATGGGCTCGTAGTAGCTGCTGGATCAGCGCTGCTACTCACCCTTGCTGGCGTTCCGTTCGTACTCAGGCAAGAGTATTTTGAGACGACTCAAGACATTCGTGTGGAACGCATGCGCTTATTGACCGACTGGAGATTCCAAGCGAGACGCAACATCGCAGAAAGACCTTGGCGGGCTTCCGCATCTGCAGAAGTACAACCGAAGGCCAGCAGGGAGACAAACTGGCGCTCGCAATCTTCGCGATTACAGTGGAATACTGGCGCAGCCGCAGCTAGCTAGACGAGGCGATCTCCAGCGAGGCTCAGCCGCAAAAGCAGTGACCGGGCTCAACCTCACGTGCTCAGTGTAGGTGATCCAGCACCACTACGTTCAGTTCGGTCACACGCTGCAGGTTGACGTCATTGGTGAGAAAGGTGTCGCACCCGGTGTTGAGGGCGACGGCACACTGCCGCGCATCCGGCAGGCTGAGGTTGTAGCGGGCACGCAGCTCGGCGGCCTGGGAAGCAACGGTTTCCTCAATGGAGACAAAGCGCATTCGATGCGTCAGGAGCTCTCTGAACATCTGTACGGCTTCTGTGTGCCCCATCCGGTAGGGATAGACCAGGCATTCGGCTAGCGTGATGGGCGAGACGACCGGAGCAAGTTGGTCGTCATCGACGCGCTCAAATATCGGGCTGACGATACCGAAGTAACGCGGGTGCGTCTTCGCCTAGCATCGGATAAGGATAGCGGCCCGAAAGGTCGCTCCACCTATAGGGTGTCTTCTGCTGCGCCACCTCTTGCCGAGCGCGTTCCAACAGATAGGTTGCCAGCCGCAGTTGTTCTTCAAGTCCGAGAGCGTCGACCTGCTTGAGCAATTCATCATAGGTCACGGCCATTGCTCACCCCTTTCACACCCATTATACTTGAGAGATCGGTCCTTGGGACCAGTTGGAGCAGGGTAAATGCTCGGCATTAGGATAAGGGAGTTAGGGGGCGGGAGAAGAGCGTGCTCCGGGCCCCTAGTCGGGCGCGGCCAAGGCGCACTGGCGGCAGATCCGCACCCGGCGCCGGACGCAAAGAGTGCGTTGCTATAGCCACGAGACCGGATCTGCCCCGCTCCAATAGCAGGCCGCGAGCGCTATCTCAGTCGTGATCCCAGCGGACGTCCATCGGCCGGTCAATCCCCGGTAAGGGTAGAGCGCCCGCTTCCGCCTCGACCGCATCGCGCTGCACGTTGGAAAGCCGGCGCCACGGCTGGATCGTGAGCACGTGCCCCACGCGCCGCCAGGTACCGGCAGTCTCACCCTCGACGAGGAGGGCGCCGGGCCAGACACGGGACGTCCACAGCGCGCGGCGTTGACGCTCGTCGGGCACCAGGAGTTCGCGGTCGGCGCCTTGCAGCAAGAACCAGGTATCCCCGCTTGGCAAGAGCCGGGCCGGTGCCGCTGGGCCGGGCGCCGCGCGGAACAGGGCCTCGTCGTCGCTCAGGATCCACGCTTCCCCGATGGGTGTACGCACCGGCATCAACGAGGTGCCGAGCGTTTCGAAGGCAGCGATACCGCGGGTAGGACGTATGCCGGCCCACTTCGCGAAGGCTTCAGGCGTGGCCGGACCGAACACCTGCAGATACCGCCGGGCAAGCTCGATGCGCGCCTCGTGCGGGTCCATTTCAGGCGCCGGCACAGTCCAGATCTCGGGTTGGCGCGAACCGTCCCAGCGCATCACGACGGTCCCCGTCGGCGCCGCATACCGCAGTCGGTTAGCGTCTTTCTCTCCCATTGCACGCGCTGCCGCACTGTAAGTCATCCGGGTGCCGGCCAGCGCTGAGCTCAACCGAGCGGCGATATCCTGCGCACGCTTCAACTGCCTATCCTCATCCGGCAGCCTGCCGACGGTAAACACCCCCAGATCGCGTTTTGCTACGACGTAGGCGCTGAACCGAGGCCCCCAGATCTGGACAAGCGAGGGATCCTCCCAACTCGCCGGCTCGGTTCCCGCAACACGCGCGTGGACCGAGAGCAGAGCGGCCCGCGGCATACTGTCCTGTAAACCGGCCCATGCCGCGCGTCGCAGCGCGCACCGGCCGTGTGGCAATCGCTCGTCGAGTGCCGCGACACGGCGCCGGAACGCCACAATCTGCGAACGGGTGAGTTCCAGGTTGGTTGTCATGTGCGGCCGCGCCTTTCTCTGGCTAGAACGTACATCCATCTTACCGGTGCGACTTCCATCCTGTAGCCTTGATTGGCCCCACAAACCGGTGTACAATAGAACAAAAGATCTATCTTGGGACCGGGGCATCAGGATGAGCCAATGGACACACGCACCTTTACGGCAGATCACCTCTGGGGCCACACTTCAGTGCCCGACAGACATGGCCTGCTTTCCCCTGTCCCTTCTCACCTATACCCCTATTTTGCGAAACGAACCCATTTTCGGGCCGGCCGGGGTGGCCGACCGCGACCCTCATACCGGTTTCCACCCCACCACTTCGACGTGCACGTTGGCGAAGAAGGCGTCCGGGTGCTCGCCCCACGCACGAATGCTCATCTTCAGGCTCCCGACGGTCGCGGCATCGCCCCATCCGTTGTCGATGATGGCCCTGCCAAAGGGTCCGTCGAGCAGCGCGACCGTGATCTCCGCGTGGGAGCGTACACTTTCGGGATCGCCTTTAGTGTCGGCGGAGACGCTCTTGTGGGTGTCGACGAAGCCCGCCTCACGCAAGATGGCGGGAAGCCGCCTGCCGAGGGTGACGTTGCTTCCCCGGCTCTGCTGCCACGAAATCATCAGCCGGTCCAGCTGCTCGATCGCGTAGGTCGCGTGACCCCACACCACCGCCGCCACGTCGACGTCGCGCGCGGCGAAGATGCCGCCCGGTTTGAGCACGCGGTAGACCTCCGCGGCTGCCGGCTCTGCCCGCTGGGAGAGGTGTGTGAAGACGTCGTTCTCGAAGACGACGTCGAAGGTGCCATCTTCGAAGGGCAGCCGCAGCGCGTCGCCGACCTCGAAGGTCACGTTGGCGATCCCCAGTGCTGCAGCCCGCGTCCGCGCCGCTTCGACGTGCGGTGCGTCGTGGTCAATCCCGGTCACGTGGCCGGGAGCCACCGCCTGGGCGAGCCCCAGCGTGATGGTGCCGGGTCCGCAGCCGACATCCAGCAGGTCCATGCCTCGATCCAGATAGGGCAGCGCGAACGCGGCCTGCCGGTCCGCTGTCCTCTCCGCATAGTCCCGACTCAGCCCCGGTGTCACGCCGTGAGCTCGCTCGCCATGCGATGTCATCGCTTAGGCCTCCTCTCTGTGATCCCACCGGATCGCGGAACACATCCGCATGTGCCTTGATGATGCTCATGATGCGGTTCGGACGACGTCTGTCAAGCTCACGTCGGAGCCCTTGACCCGAGGGCCGTTCTTGCTAGACTACTCGCAGGTGAATCTATACCGGTTGTGATTAGCTGACCGTAACGTCTGAGAGCGTGATATGGCTGCTGCACACCTACTTTTGGATGCTCTTTTTGACCACATTTCTATCCCCATCTCATACGTCACCGGCGACCTAACTTATCGCTACTGCAGCGCCGAAGCGGCTCGTCTGCTGGGTAAGTCGGTGTCTCAGGTTGTGGGTCACTCCCTCCGGGAGGTCGGGCCGCACAATCCGACGGTCCTACAAGCCATAGAGGATGTGCTGGCAGGTGGCGAACCCCCCAAGCAGGTGATCCGTTTTGTGGCCACCGAGCTGGGCGAGCGGATTTACCGTGCCTCCTACAGTCCCGTGTGCGATGCCCAGGGTAACGTCGTGGGATGTCTCGTCGAGGGTGAGGATCTCACCGAGCGAAGGAAAGCTGAGGAGGCGTTAGAGGCGTATGATAAGACGCACCTTACCCTTCTCCACGAGATGAACCACCGGGTCAAGAACAATCTATCCGTGATCCTCGGCCTGATCTATGCGGAGAAGCGGCACATAAGTCAGGAAGATTCCCCGCGCAGCGAGGCCATCCTCGACGACCTCTCGTGCCGGGTTCGCAGTATGGCTGCGGCGTATACAATGCTGTCGGCGAGCCGGTGGCAGCCGCTGGCGCTCAGCGGGCTGGCTGAAGAGGTGATCGACGCGGCGGTATCGACGGCGCCAGGCTTGAAGGAGGTCGTCGTAGAAGTGAGCCCCTCGCAGGTGCACATACTGCCCGAACAGGCCCATCATCTGGCGCTGGTACTCGGTGAGTTGGCGACGAACACGGTAAAGCATGGGTGTCATGAGGAGGCGCTAAGAGTCAAGGTCGACACGTTCCTTGAGGACGGGCAAGTGCATCTCGTCTATACCGATGCCGGTCCCGGTTATCCGCCTCAGGTCCTGGCCGGCACTTACTCGGTGGGTTTGGAGCTGCTGAACACCATTGTAACCCTGAGCCTGCGCGGTACGTGGGCCATTCATAACGACGGTGGAGCGGTAACCGATCTATGCTTCCCCGCAAGCCTCGAGGAAACGGGGGCATGACAGATGAGTAGCCAACATAAGGGCCGTGTGTTGATTGCCGAGGATGATGGTCTGGTCGCCGAGATGATCCGGGGGATATTGGCAGAAGAGGATTACGAGGTCGAAGGCATCGTGGGCGATGGGCGCGCAGTATTGGAGGCGGTGCCGCGTCTGCAGCCCGACGTCGTCGTGATGGACCTCCGGATGCCGCAGATGGATGGAATCGAGACAACGCGCCGGATCCAGCAAGTCTGCCCGACTCCCGTGGTTATGTTGACGGCCTACGACAGCATGCAGCTGACGTCCGAAGCCGCCGCCGCCGGTGTTGGGGCCTACTTGGTCAAACCACCCAACGGGCGAGACCTGGCCCGCGCCATCACCGTGGCGCGGGCACGTTTTGAGGAAGCGCAAAGCCTGGATGCCTTTGCCCATACGGTGGCCCACGATCTGAAGAGCGCCATGACGCCGATTCTATGTGTCGCCGAGCTCCTCAGCGAGGACCTTGAGGTGACCTCGGTGGAAAACGCCCGGCTGCAGTTGGATATGATTGCTGAGACCGGCTACAAGTTGGGGCGCATGGTCGACGATCTGCTGATGCTGGCCGAAATACGCTATCGGGATGTGACACCGTGCCCTCTCGATATGGCAACCATTGTCGAGGAGGCACAGAGTCGATTGGCATCCGTCGCCGACCGATTGGGTGCCCACGTCGATGTGCCATCGAGGTGGCCAACGGCCCTCGGCCTGACATCCTGGGTGACGGAGGTGTGGGTCAACTATCTCAGCAATGCGCTCAAGTACGGCGGTCGGCCGCCCGTAGTGTCCCTCGGATGGGATGAGTTCCCGTCAAGTCAAGCGCGCCTGCGCTTCTGGGTGCGGGACAACGGTAGTGGGCTCACGCCGGAGGAACAGGCACACCTCTTCGCGCGCTATACTCGACTACGGCCCACGGAGGCAGATGGTCACGGGTTGGGTCTCTCCATTGTCCAGCAGATCGTGAGGAAACTGGGCGGCAGCGTCGGCGTCGAGAGTGAGGGTGATCGAGGCTGCACGTTCTGGTTTACGCTGCCTACCCCTCCCTGAGGGGCGCGCAGCAGCAGAGCGCGTACCGGTCTGAGGGCAGCGCGCGCCGTGACAGCAATCGTTCACCGCGTTCAGGATGACAGACGGCTCCCCAGGTGATAGGGCATGCCCGTAGATAGGACTGCTGGCGCTGTTAGCTGCGGCATGGTATGCTGGGGCCTGTTGCTATCTGCACCCTCGTGGTCAAGGAGGACGTTGCCTCATGGACATGACCTGCGGTCTTGCGAGCCCGGTTTGGAAGCGTCGTCGTGCTGAGGTGATCCTCGTGCTTGCCTCTGCCTTCATCGGCCTGCTATGGCCGACACACCCCTCATCAGCGCGGGCCTGGGTTGGTGGGTCGGAAGCTGGCCCTGGTGTGGCCCCGATCGCAACACTCCCACCGAGGGTAACCGCGGTACCCCAGCCCGTCACGCAGTCGTCCGCGTCCTTAGCAGCGGCGATCCACCTCATCGTGCAGGTTAGCAGCCCGACCCTGAGCGTCGCAGACCTGTGGGCAGAGGTGGAGTGGCTGGATAGTACCGGTGTTTGGCATACCGTGGAGGGCTGGCAGGGACCGCTGGACGGCATCTCCGGTAACACGGGAAGCGCCACATGGTACCTCGGCCCCCAGGCATTGGGGACCGGTCCGTTTCGCTGGGTCCTATACGATGGACGAGGCGGCGCGCTGCTGTCGAGCAGTGCCCCCTTTGCCCTCCCCACGATGGTGGGCACTACCGTGACGGTCGAGATGCAGGAGTCACCCCCACCGTTGCTCCCGAGGAGCGGCGGCGTCGCAATAGCCGTACTGGCTGCAGGGATGGCTATCGTTGCCTGTGCAGCCGTAATCCGCGTCGTGAGCCTGCGCCTAGACCTGCGCCGAGAGACGTGAGGCAGCACCTGCGCCGGGAGGTTGGCGTCCGGGCCACAGGGAGAACTGCCCCTAGGCCTCGCCTTCCCCTTCCGCTTGGGCCTCCTCGGGCTCTGCGCTGGCTACCTTCTCGACAACGATCGAACCGTGGCCGATCAGGGCCGCGATAGCACCCAATGCGGCTAGCTGAGGTGCGATGACGGTGCCTACGACGCCCCAAGTGAGAGGGATGTCGATGAGGGGACGCCCGTCCTCATTCTTGATGACAACGCGGCGGACGTTGCCCTTCTGGACGAGCTCTTTGACCTTGGCAAGCATCTTCTCGCCACTCACACGGAACTCCTCGGTGCGTACTTCTTCCTCGCTCATGTTAGCTCCTTTCGGTGAATCGGGCTTACCTCTATTGTACAATGGAAGTGCGTGGGATGGAATGACGGCGGGCCGATGTGGGAAACTGGCGGTCATCGAAGCAGAACTTATCCGACGATTGCCATTCCCCTGTCACAGGGGTGTCATCATACGCGGATACTCTGGGGCATATCTCGATATGGGGGGGTGGGAATGAAGCCGAGAGGGATCTTCGCGTGGGCGCTCGTCGCGCTGGTCGTTGCCGGAGGGCTGGGCGGTGCGCCGGGACGTGAGGCGGCCACGGCGCCGATGGTCACAGGCGATGGGCGCCCTGCTGTACCAACTTCTACGCCACCGGCGGCTGCCGTAGAGGACGCGGCGCACACGCCTGCCGGCCCGCGTCCTGGCTCCGCACCGGAGACGTCTGCGCAGCGGGCGGAGGCACTCACGATCACGTTGACCGGGGAGCGCGTGGCGTCAGCCGATATGCTTGCTGCCGATAGCCTTGGAGACGACGAGATCGCCGTCGCGCCGCTCCTGACGGCGGATGATTTCCTGGCCTATGATGTTGCCTCGCACGTCTTCACACTTACCGTCGAGGCGGCGGAGCGCGTCGCCGCGCTGGATGTGCCAACCAATGGCCGAAGCTTCATCCTGGCGGTGGGGGGGACGCCGATCTACGCCGGGGCTTTCTGGGCGCCCTATTCCTCGCTCTCGTACGACGGGGTCGTCATCATGATCCTTCCCGGCTATACGGACGGGCCCGGGTTCGCCCCGGAGAGTGGGACGTTCCGGTTGGAGCTTGGCTATCCCGGCAGCAGCTTCTTCAGCGGCAGCGATCCACGGTCAGACCCACGAGTCGTCGATGCCCTGGTTCGGTTGGGTATTGCGAGGTAAGATCCGGCTCTACATTCGCATCAATATCAGTGGGCCAAACACGACACCTCGCGTGACGGCACCTCTTGCCGGCGCTCGAGGTCCCATCGGCGGACACTCAACTTGGGTGTCCGCCGATGCGCGTGTATGAGGCCTCCGTGGTCCGTGGTCACCTGGTAAGATCTCAGTTCGTTGCCGTGTCAATATAGTACGATGAAGGCAAAATCCCTCGTCCGGGGGTCGGAACCCGCCTTTCGACGCCAGGACATCCTTCACCCGGAGCCGGGCTCCTGTAAAGGAGCCCGGCTTCCGATGTCAGGTCTCCTGCCTGCAGGGGGGCGGGTTGGAGAGTCGAGGAGGTAGATGACAAATGACGTGGCAATTGCACGAAGGCGATCTCAGGTTTCTGCTCGGGGACCAAGCGGCAGGAGATCCTGATAGGATCGCAATGGTGGATGAGGCGTGGCTGGATAACATCCTCGAGGACGACGCTCTTTTCGATCGCCTTATCGGGGACGACTTGCATTTGCTTGGCGTCTCGCCGTGGCTATTCTTCAGCATCCTCCTGAGGCGCGCAAAGCGCGATCTGGTCAGTGAAGCCTTCACGATGGAACGGCGTGCCAACCAGAAGGTCATCATCTTTGACACCGATCAGGTGGTCGAGTTGCTGGATCAGGAGGTCATTCGCGACTACCTCGCCACCTTACTTGCCTCTTTCACGCGGATCGCAAGCATGACGGTGCGCGTGAACGTGGGCCGGGGCGTCTGGCGCCGATATAGGACGAACGACCTGGACGTTGAGGGGTTGATGCGGTACGCGGAGGCTGTGGATGAGCCCCTTCGCTTTGAGCCCTATAAGCGCATCGGCGATGTATGTCTGTTCATGGTGGGCATGTTCTCCGAGGCGATCGAGACCAAGTATCGCTATGCTGCCAGCCGGCAGATCCGTCCCGGGGCAAGAGGCCATCTGCTTCAGAGCCGCGAGGACTATGAGCGGTATGGGCGCGCGTTCTATCAGATGGCGGCAGAACACCGGCGGGCGGAGGTCGGCGGGTTGGATGCTGTACTGTCCAAGCTGTCCGACGACTTCATCCTGGCGGAGAAGCCCCTGGCATTCCTGGCTGACCGTTACCTGTGGACGACACGCCACCAGATCTTCAAGTTGTAGGAATGCCCCGGTTCTGACGATCGGCAGCGATGGCTGGCCTAATGGGCCGATTCGATCAGTTCCTGTTTGAGTTCCCACAGCTTCGACGTGAGAGAGACGTGGTAGAGGTGGGGATTCATGATCCGGCGGACGCCCGGGTAGAGCCGTCCGATATCGGCTTCGCGTTGAGCCCGGATCTCCTCGAGCGTGGGGAGCTCATAGACGAGTTTGCCCTCGCTGAGGATCTCAACCAGCAGCGGTTCGATCTCCGAGATGTTCTCCTGACGAAGACCTCGGTGCGCGGTGTGATCTGTAGGATGGCGGAGGATCAGCGGGTCCTGTTCGAGAGGAAGTTCCCCCGCCAAGCCCAGGAGATCTGCCACCGCCTTCCCGTACGGGTCATAGATGCGCCAGACGTGCTTATTGCCGGGATTGGGGATCTTGGTCGGGGTCTCCGATATCTTGATGGCGGGTAGCCATCGACCTCCCGCAGCGCTCGATCTTGCGTCCTGTATCGCGACCAACTTGTAGACTCCATCCAGCGCGGCGTCACCACCTGAAGTGATAAGGCGCGTGCCGACCCCGTAAACCAGGCGTCCAATCACAGCCTCGGCGTCAAGACCGTTTCGCGGCGCCTCCTCCTGGATCTGCGTAATGATCTGCAGGATCACCAACTCGTCAAGCTGATTCGACAAAACGATGGAGACATCGGGGAAGCCGGCCTCGTTGAGCTGCTTGGCTGCTCGGATCGCGAGAAAAGCCAGGTCCCCGGAATCCAGCCGGATGCCGATGGGCCGGTGCCCTTTGCGTCGAAGCTCTTCGAAGACTTTGATCGCGTTGGGAACACCGCTACCCAGTGTGTCGATCGTGTCTACGAGTAGCAGACAGTCGTCGGGATAGACGTCGGCATAGGCACGGAAGGCGTCCAACTCGGAGCCACCGAGGGCCATGAAGACCTGCACCATGCTATGGGCGTGGGTCCCCTTCGGCGGCAGGCCAAGGACGTGGGAGATGCCGACGTTGGACGAGAAGTCCGCGCCGCCGATCATCGCAGCGCGGGCGCCCGCGTTTGCTCCCCGTTCCTGTGCCCTCCTCAGCCCGAACTCCAGCACAAGCTGCCCCCTGCCGCTCTGGCGGATGCGAGCGGCCTTGGTGGCGATCAAGGTCTGATAGTTGAGATGGTTCAACAGGGCCGTCTCCAGGATCTGGGCCATCGCCAGTGGCCCCTGGACGACGGTCAAAGGAACGTTGGGGTGGACGACTCGGCCCTCGGGGATAGCCTGCAGCGTAATCGCGTCCATCGTCCCATTTGCCTTGAGCCACTGGAGGAAGTCCTCCGCGAAGAGCGGCGAGTCGTCGCTGCTCCTCTGCCCGCGCAGGTAGTCCAAGTCCTGCTCCTGGAAGTGGGCGTCCGCCATCCAGTCAAGTAGCCATTCAAGCCCCGCGTTGATGCAGTAACCCGCTTGATGGGATCCGTAGTCGGGGTAGCTGCGGAAGAAATGGTCGAACTGCGCCGGGCGGTCGTGCAACCCCATCCGGTAATAGAGCTGTGCCATCGTCAGTTGATACTGGTCCGTGTAGAGGATGCCGTAGGCTGTCGACTGTTCCGACCTGTTCATTCTGCCTCGTTGTCGTTTTCCGGTGTGATGATGGAGACTGCCCGGTGGACAATGTCGACGGTCAGGGCGCCGCGGCCGAGAAGCTCGCCATCGCCTTGTACAGGGACAGTCCGACTGGGCTCAACGCTGACACTCTTCTTCGCCGTCATACATCGAATGCGCTGCGAGCGTTCCGGGACGTCGAAGACAATGTTGAGGGCGGCGATCAGGTAGTCAATGGCTGACCGAGCACGGATGAAGCAGACAGCGATCTCACCGTCATCCAGGCTGATGTCAGGAGCGAGTTGAAGCGAGGACAGACCGACGGCGCCGCTGTTGGCGATGATCACGTCTGATGCGCGGACCCGATGGGTGGCGCCGCCATCTATCCTAACTTTGAACCTCACGGGCTGTAGTCCGATTATCGTCCTCACGAAGGTGACGATGTAGGCTAGGAATCCGAACCGATTCTTGTCCTCGCGGCTCGAATCCTGCATCACCTTTGCAGCAAGCCCAACGCTGAGGTTCAGGAGGAAATACCGATCCCGGGCATAGAGTGCGTCGACAACTCGGAGCACATGAGGGCCCGTGATTACCGCCATTGCTTTCCGCGTGTTGATCGGGATACCTAGTTCGCGCGCCAGACCGTTGGCGGTGCCGGAAGGAACCAAGCCCAACGGAATGTCGCTGTCGATCAAGCCGCCGGCAGCCCAGCACACCGTGCCGTCACCGCCGGACGCGATGACGACGTCAGGACCTTCGGGCACCTTCTGCTTGACCAGCGACGCAAGATCCTCATTCTCCGACGTCTCGTGCACGTCGTAGGCCCACTGCGCCTTGTCGAGAGCGTCCTCGATCTGCTCTCGGACAGAGACGCCGTCCCCTTTGCCCGCGGCAGGATTCATCACGACGAACGCGCGTTGGTTCATATTGTTTCCTTCCAATCGATGGCTGCAGTAAGGTGAGCGCCAAAGAGTGCGACGGAGGCGCTGAGGTAGACCCAGAAGATGAGGGCCACCACGCTGCCCAGCGACCCATACACCAGGTTGTAGCTGCTTAACCCACTGCTCACAAACCAGCTGAATCCCGCCTTTGCGAGCTCCCAAGCGACTGTTGTGACACCGGCGCCCCACAGTACCGCACGCCAACTTGGCTTGGCCGCGGGGACCCAGCGGTATAGGGCTACGAAGAGCAGCATGCTCAACAAGAAAGGCAGGACTTGTGACAAGACGAGCGACCAAAGTACTGTCTTGAAGAAATCCAGCTGTGGGTTCGCCAGATTGAGTCGGGGGACGAGGCGCCCCACCGCGCTCGCTGCTAGCGACAGAAATAGCAGCAGCACGAGCACTCCTACCATAGCTAACGCGGTCAGCCGCTGCTTGAGGAACCCTCGCTCTTTTGTCTGTGACCAGGCCTGGTTCACGTTCCGCGTGAGCACGGCAAAAGCACTCGATGCGCTCCAGATTGTACCGATGAGGCTGACGATACCGATGGTGCCTCGTTGCTGCAGAACCGCTTGGAGGTTATCGCTGATCACACTGCGGGAAATCGGGACGGCCTGCGAGATGAAGTTCACAGCCTGCTGGAAAGCTTGACCGCTGTCCAGCTTCCAGACATAGGTTGCAGTCGTCACAAGGACCAAGAGAAGAGGGAAGAGCGAGAAGAAGAGGTAGTAGGCTAACCCGGCTGCCGCCTCCGATGCCTGGGTCTCGCCGTAACGGGCAAGAGTGCGCTGCAGGATCTTTGGCGCCCCACCGGTGCGCCGGTTGACCTCCAGGTAGATGCGCCGAGCGCGCGCACGCAATCTCTCCGGAAACTTCATATCAAGATCTGTCTGCCTATTCGTTCTGCCCGACCGGCCCCTGCCGGGCTCTCGCGGCGCGGCGGCGCCAGAAGACGAAGAACAGCACTAGAGAGGTGAACATCCCAAACCATGTGAGCCAGTAGTCGAACGGAAGCACCGGACCGGCAAGCTCATCCTTCCGTACGTGAAGCTCATCGACAAAGGCACGAGCAGCGATTGGATTGTCCACGCGTCCCGCCATCAAGGTGATGGCACCCCCACGTAGGCCGGCGACGCGAACCCAACCGCGAATTGTGAAGACGTCGTCCTCCACCTCCGCATCGATGTCGGCGATGTCGAAAGGGCCCGTTCCGCGCTCGACAAGAGCGATGGCGAGCGGTTTGAGCCAGAGCTGTGCTTCCTCCGACGGCTCCTCTTCTTCGCCGCCGGTCATCCTGGCGACGGCAGCCTCGATCTGCTCCAGGGGTGCGCCTACGCCGACGGACATCTGGTGGTCGTGTAGCGTGAACGTCACCACCTTCTCAGGGTGATCCGCGTTGCGCGCCGTATAGGTATAGGTGTTCTGCATCGTTACTGTCCTTTCGCTGGTCTACACACTCAGAACCTTGTGCTCTGAGCAAACCCCCTACGGGTTCTTGATGCTCAGCACGATCTTGCCTCTGACCCCTCCGTTCTCGAGACGCCTGTGGGCCTCTGCTACTTGATCGAGAGGCAGCACCGAGTCGATCACGGGCTTGAGTTCGCCGCGCTCAATCAGCACCCGCAGCCCGTCCAGTTTGTAGGCCGCGGGCTGGATGAAGGTGGGGAAGAGGCTGATGTTTTTGCGCTGCGCCCTGTGTGTGTCGACACTGGTGCCTACGATACCGGCAATGCGACCCAGTGGCTTGGTCACGTCGACGCTGCGGGTCATCGTGTCGCCGCCCACAGTGTCGAATACGACGTCCACACCGTAGCCATCAGTGGCTTCCTGGACGGCAGGCACGAAATCCTCGGTTTTGTAGTTGATGGCCCAATCGGCTCCCAACTGCTTTACCAAATCTACCATATAGTCACTGCACACGACGATCACGTACGCACCCATCGCCTTTGCCAGTTGAATCGCCAGGGACCCGACGCCTCCGGCGCCGTGGATGAGAATGCTCTCCCCCACGCGCAATCTTGCCTTTTCGACGAGCCCATCCCAGGCTGTGGAGCCCACCAGCGGTATGCTCGCTGATTCGGCGTATGAGAGGTTCGCTGGTCTGTGGGCGACGATCGACTCGGGCACGCTATGGAACTCGGCATCGGTGCCCGATGTCTGCCCCACAATTGCGGGGGTGTAGTAGACTTCGTCACCAATGGTGAACCGGGTGACACCACTGCCAACGGCCCTGACTATGCCGGACGCATCATAGCCGATCACGGCGGGCGGCTTCACACCGGCCCAGCGACCGTTACGCCGAGCCCCAAGATCCACCGGATTGATCGAGGTCGCATACACTTCGACCAGCAGATCGTTGGGCCCAACCTCCGGTTCAGCAACGGTCGCCGGTTCGAAAACCTCAGGACCGCCAAACTCCCGAATGACCATCGCTCTCATATACTAATCCCTTGTCTCTGATTCTTCTGATCTGAAGTGAATATCCTTCGTGGACCGTAGAACGGCGCCGTTGTAGAGGCTGGAGACCTGCCGTAGGGTGAGCGCCTGGTCGAAAGTTGTCAGCGATGAGATGCCGTTCGCTGGCATCACGACGTGGAACCAGCGGAGCCCTGCCGACGCAGCCGTGTGCAGGACACAGATGTTTGAGACCGTTCCGACGATCACAAGGTGCTCGACCTTCCAGAGTCGCGTCAGATAGTGATCGAGCCCTGTCCCGTAGAAGCCATCATAGCGATTCTTGCGAAAGACCGTGTCCTCCGGCTGAGGCGCGAGCTCGTCGATGATCTCCCAGCCCCAGGTGCCGGGGCGACAATGCTCCGGCCAGATGTCGAACTCCGGATCGCCCTCGATCGTCGTGTCCTGCGTGTAGGCGACCCTTACCGCGTGCTCGTGCGCAGATGCGATCAACGCCTGGATGTGGCCGACGGTCTCCTGAGCCGCCGGCACGACGAGACTTCCCCCTGGCTTGACAAAGTCGTTCTGCATATCCACGACAATTACGGCGCTCGCACCTTCAGGGAGTTCGACCGTGGACTGCACCGGTATTTCGGGAACTTCCACCTTCCCCGTGGGCACCCACTCAATTGCCATGACCCGTTCTCTCCTCGTAGTATCTGCGGCTTTCGGCCTCTCTGCCGCGAACGACGCGCTTGCCTTCGAGCGAGCCGTGGGTCTCGGTGACAACCGTGACCTGGTGTTCGTTGTCGTTGCGCTTGAAGTAGACGACCACCCAATCGTGCGTCTTGTCGAGATCGTGGGCCCGTGCTGTGTTGGAGAAGAGGGCCGTGAAGTGCCACCCCTCCCTGTCGGCATCCATCACGGGCAGCCAGGCCTTTCCCTCGGGGTTGAAGCGCTTGGGGGCGATGGTACGCAGATCCCCAGCCTCAGCGCGTTCCCGGTATTCGCGGTCGATCTCTAGGAGCAGGCCGACCGGCGGCACGTCCGGGCTTTCTTGTCGACTATCCCTTCCCAGGTCACGCGCGTGGCGCTGTGCGGCTCCGCTGAGTCTACCGGCGAGGCTGAGCCTGACGTTCTCGACGCGCTCCTCGCCGAATCCTGGCACCTGGGCCAGGCGCCCATCGTGGGCAGCCTGTTCCAGTTCCTCCAGCGATTTGATGTCGAGGTGGTCGACGATCCGCCGCGCCAATTCCTGGCCGATGCCCGGCACTTCTGTGAAGAGCTTCGCCGGATCGGATTCGCTCTGTAGGCGGTCGAGCAGGCTGGCGTGCCCCTGCTGGACGATCTCTACGATCATAGAAGCGAGGCCCGACCCGATCCCCGGGATCTCCTCCAGGGCTTCCTTGCCCCGCGATGTCAGCGTATCGGCGACCGCTTCCCCCTGGGAGCGGACCTGTCTGGCGGCGTCCCTGTACGAACGCACACGGAATTGGTTCGCGCCCTGGAGCTCCAACAGATGCGCAATCTGCTCGAACTGCTTGGCGATCTGTTCGTTGGTTACAGGTGTTGCCATATCGATACCCGGTCCCTCGTCTGATTGAGGGGTAGCAGGGCGAGGTCGACCGCCGGGTCAGGTGCCCCACCTGGCGGTGCATTCCTGCCTACACCAGGTCCTGCAACTCCGTGGCTTCATCCGCGAGCTTTTCAGCCACATCCCGATATGCTGGGCACGCCCTGACGAGCTTCAGCATAGGATCTTGCTCCTCTTTGGGGCGGCCCATTGCCAGCACGCCTGTCAAGCGCCCCTCATTGAAGTAATAGAAGGCGACGTGGCGCGTCTCCAATTGTCCTCGTTGCACCGTTTGATCCCATGCGGTCAGGTCGCCCCATACGTCGAAGCTAAGGTCAAAGAGATCGGAGAAGAAGTAGGGGATGATGTCATAGGCTTCACCCGCTCCAGCCATGTTGCGGCCTGCCTGCAGCCCCTGAGCACGTGCGACGTCCCAGTGCTCCACGCGCAGTCGCTTCTTGTAGGTGGGATCCGGCCAGGCCGCAATGTCGCCGGCGGCGTAGATCCGGGGATCGCTGGTCTGTAAGTACTTATTCACGATGATGGCATGGTCCCCGTCGCGGATGTCGAGGCGCGCGTTCTGTGCCAGTTCAATGTTGAGGGAGATGCCGACGCCCATCACAACCATGTCGACGGGTGGCAATGCGCCGTTGCTCAACTCCACCTGCGTGACGTGGTGCTCGCCGATAAAGCGCCGCGGCGTGATTCCCGCTAGGATTCGCACGTTGTGGTCTGCGTAGATCTGCTGCAGCCACGCACTCATCTCCCGCGTCACGACGCGTTGGAGCAAGCGTTCCTCCGGAAAGGCCATCATGACGTCGGCGCCCAGCGTGGCCAGCCCCGCGGCCACCTCCGAGCCGATGAAGCTGCCGCCCAGGACAAGCGCCTGCTTGCCCGGACCAGCCATCTCCCGGAGACGTGTTGAGTCTTCAATCGTTCGGAGCGTGCGTACGCCCTCAAGATCGCTGCCTGGCAGCGGCAGGCGTCGTGCCCGCCCGCCGGTCGCCAACAACAAGGTCTCGTATGTCAGCACCCGCCCATCCGCCAGTGTGATAGTTCGATCATCACGGTCTACGGAGACCGCCCGGGCACCTATCAGCAGGTCGACGTTGTGTTCCGGATAGTAGGCTTCCGAGTCGACGTAGACGGTATCCACCGGGCGCTTGCCCATCAGATATCCTTTCGAGAGTGGCGGACGTTCGTAAGGGCGATGTGGCTCCTGGGTGACCAGGGCAATGCTTCCCTCAGTATCCTGCTCCCGAATACCCTCAACGGCTTTCCCACCGGCCAGACCCCCTCCAACGATAACGTATTTATAACTTGCCATCGAGGACTCCTTATCCTGTCTTTGTCGCCGCATAGTGTCGGTTACTCTCTAGTCACAACTCCAGAGGACATACGGTCGAGTCCCATCCTGAGATGCCGCCCAAGACAACCGTGAGGTCGGACCAGCCCTCGCGCTGCAGGAAGCTGGCGACCACCATCGATCGCAGGCCGCTGCCGCAGAAGATGTGGATCGGTTTGTCTCTTGGCACCTCGTCCATGTGTTCCGGGATCTGGGTGATGTGGATGTGATGCGCGTCGGTGATCTCTCCCTCGCGTTCGAGCTCTTCATCGCTGCGGACGTCGAGGATCCAGGCCGGCTTGCCGCTGTCCAGCTCACGGCACAACTTGTGCGTCGTGGTTATGCCGGTCTGCGCGCTCTCGCGTCCTGCCATGTGCCACGTCAGCATCCCGCCGGTGAGCGTGCCCACAACGTTGTCATATCCCAGGCGGATTAGCGTACGCTCCGCTAGGCTGGGATCATCGTCAGCCGTTACGAGCAGGAGGGGTTTGTCATAAGGCAGGAACCACCCTGCGAAACTCGCCAACCCGCCCTGCCAGATCGAGAGTGCGTCGGGCACGTGGCCCGCGCTGAACCCCAACTCCATCCGTGTGTCCACTACGATCGCGTCCCGGGCCGCCTCCGCAAAGGCGTCGGCCTTCAGTTGCGGTATGACAGGCAAGGCCCCGAGCGCGGGTGCCCCGGTGAGATTGAGCTGTTCGACTTGTCTGAAGTAGGGGGGACGCTCCAACATGTGGGCTACGCCGGCGACAAAAGCGTCTTTCTGATGGTCGCGCAGTTTGGGGTTATGCTTGCGCTCCAACCCGATGGTCGTCCATACGCGTTCTGCGATAGAGGTCCCACACACAGAGCCGGCCCCGTGGGCCGGGCACACGATGACCTCGTCACCCAATGGGAGCAGGATGTCAAATAGCGACTTATGAAGCGACGCCGCTAATGCGGGCATTCTCTCCTTACCCAGCAGATCCACGCGTCCCACATCGCCGGCGAACAGCGCATCGCCTGTGAAGACGACCCACGGGCTGCCGTCCGGATCACGTAGCAGATAACTCATATGCCCCGGCGTGTGTCCGGGCGTATGCAGTGCCCGAACTTCGAGACGGCCCACTTTCCACGTCTGGCCGTCCATCACGGGCGAGCCATACTCATACTCCAGCTCGCCATCGGCGTGCCACACCTCAGCGCTTGCCCCCGTTGTCTTAGCGATGCGCGCAAGTAGTTCCTGTGACCCAACCGCGTAATCCTCATTGCGGTGTGTCTCCAGGATCATCTTGATCCGATACCCCGCGCCGGTTGCGAGGTCCAGGTAGACCTCGCAATCCCGGCGCGGATCGATGACCACTGCCTCGTGTTTATCCCCAATCAGGTAGGAATAGTGCGCCAGGCCCTGTGACTCGATGCGCTCGAAGAGCATATCGTCCCCCTCGTCTAGCAGTTACCAGGGCGCCGGCCCTGTCACGACCGGATTGTCGGGATACGAGCTCCACTCGGTGAACGATCCTTCGTAGATCTTCACCTTGGGGAAGCCAAGATACCACTTGAAGAGCAGGAATTCGTTGGTCGCCTCCCTGCCGGTCCCGCAGGAGCAGATGATCGTCTTGTCGGGTGTGAGGTCGTTCTGGTCCAGGATTGCCTGGATCTCACTATCGGGCTTGAGCAGCCGAGGGTTCTTCGGATCCATCAGGCTCGCCCACGGCACATTGACTGCCCCCGGGATATGTCCGGGCTTCGGCCAGGGACCCTGTCCCTGGTAGATGCTCGCGGGTCGAGCGTCCAGCAGCGCGACGCCGTCCTCATCTTTCAACATCGTGAAAGTGTCGTAGGCCAGGAAGTACTCTTCGTGCACGTCGACTGCAAAGTGCGACGCCTCGACCTCTGGGTAGATCTGGGATACCGGGCCTTCATCCTCAAGCCACGCCTCCAGCCCTCCATCAAGGACGTAAACGTTGTTGTGGCCGAAGCGCGCCAGGCTATAGGCGACCATCGTCTGCTCTAGACCATCACCCCACCCCTTGAACGCCCCCTTGCCGGTGTAGACCACGACCGGGACGTCGCTCTTGAGGCCCACGCGGCGGAAGATGTGCTCCGCGGCCTCTTCTGGGATGTAGTTCCCGGGCATGCCCCCCAGGGGCACCCGGAGCAGCGACTCATTCATGTAGACGGCATGGGGAATGTGCTGCTGGATGTAGTCGTGAATGTTAGGCTGCGTGTCGAGAATCATCAGGTTATCGTCATTCATGTGGTTGCCCAGCCAGTCCGCAGAGACCCACTTGACGATGCCCTTTCCGAAAGGATATTGCTTTGCCATCGGAACCTCCATATTGACCAAGTGAAACAGATTCGTGAGCATGCTCTCATATGGATGCTAGCATCAAAGCGGGGTGCCGGGTGGCGGAGATGGTTGGTGCTACTGCTGACTTACGTTTGCTGTGTTGGACCTGCGTTTGGGGGGCTAATACTCGGGAGGTAGTTGCCGGTACCGCTTTTTTTCGCTGCGGTGTTTTTTGGCTGCGAGCCGGCGTTCTTGCGCCCTCTTGGGCGTATGGGTCTCACGGCGGAACTTGGGCTCATGTGCAGCCTGGCGGATCAGCGCTTTCAGACGCCGGACTGCCTCTGCTCGGTTGCGGCTTTGCGAGCGATGCTCGCTGGCGTCGATCACCAAGACGCCGGCCTGCGTCATCCGATTCCCGGCCAACTCAGTCAGGCGCTGGCGCACGCCTGCGGGTAGGGATGGGCTACCGGCTACATCGAAGCGCAGCTGTACGGCCGTGGCCGACTTGTTGACGTGCTGTCCGCCAGGCCCAGAGGCTCTGATAAAGCTGAACTCCAGCTCTGACTCATCGATTGAGACGCGTTCGGTGACCTCGATCATAGGTCAGCCCCTGGCGTAGCTGGAAGGTGCTTAGTTCGGACGGCATAGAACTTGCCGAATCGTGTGTCGACGTCGCCGGCAGGGATGACGCCATCAGGGCTCATATCACTCCTACGAGCGCTTGAGTAGCGTCGTGAGGTCGCTCCAGCTCCGCGTGTTCAGCACGTCAGAGGGTGTCAGCCAACCCCGGCGGGCCTGGTCGATCCCGTAGCGCATGTAGGCCAGTGCCGAGACACTGTGGGCATCAGTGGAGATCGCCAGCTTAAGCCCCATCTCCTTGGCCATCTTCGCGTGGATATCGTCGAGATCGAGGCGCTCAGGATGTGCATTGAGCTCCATGTAGCAGCCCCGGTCGAGAGCGGCTTCCATAAGCCGCTCCAGGTCGACGTCGTAAGGCTCGCGCTTCAGCCGGCTCCCGCGTCTTTGGATAAGGCGGCCCGTGGGGTGGGCCAAAATGTGCACATTGGGGTTATCCATCGCACGTATGATGCGCTCGGTCTGCCTATCGCGTGTAAGGTTGAAGTGCGTATGTACCGAGATCAAGCAGACGTCGAGCCTGCGCAATACGTCGTCGGGCAGATCAAGCGATCCATCCTCGCGGATGTCTACCTCGATTCCCTTGAGAACATGGAAGCCGTCCAGCCCCTCGTTAAGCTCGTCGATCTCGTCAATCCGCGCTGCAAGAGCATCTGCGTCCAGCCCTTGGGTGACGCTGACCAGGGTCGAGTGGTCGGTTACCGCGACGTAATCATAGCCGCGCTCGCGTGCGGCCTGTACCATTTCTTCGAGGGATGCATTGCCGTCGCTGGCCGTCGTATGCATCTGGAGGTCGCCGCGGATGTCGTCGAGCGCGATCAGATCCGGAAGCTCGTCCTTCTGCGCTGCCGCGATCTCGCCATGGTCCTCCCGGAGCTCGGGTTCGATGTACGATAGACCCAGTAACTCGTAGATGCCGGCTTCCGTCTCTCCGGCGATACGTTTCTCCTCCTCCCCATCTTTGACCTCGAAGGCCCCGTACTCGTTGATCTTGAGGTCGCGGTCGACGGCCATATTGCGCAGCCTGATGTTGTGGGCCTTTGACCCTGTGAAGTAGAGGAGGGCCGCGCCATAACTCTCCTGTGGGACGACCCGAACGTCGACCTGCAATCCCGAGCGGAGGATTACCGTGGATCGCGTGGGGCCCTTCGACACGACATCTCTGACGTCCTCATACTCAACGAAGCGATCAATGGTAGCTTCTCCGGAATCGCTGATCGCCAGAATGTCCAGATCCCCGACTGTGGCCCGCCGCCTCCGATAGCTGCCCGCCACCTCGACACGCTCTACATGTTCGCCGTCCGCCAAGTACTTAACAAGAGGGGCCACGACCTGTTCCGCCAGGTCGATGCGAGTTCGAGCGTCCCCCCTTTCGACGTTCTCCAGGGCCTTGAGGATGACGTCCTGGGTCTTTTTACCTAGGCCCGGCACGTCTGCTATCTCTCCGCGCTCTGCGGCTGCTTTGAGGTCGGTAAGCGTCTCGATCCCGAGGTGATCGTGGATTGCCTGCACCCTTTTGGGTCCCAGACCTTCGATCGTGAGCATCTTCGCCAACTCGGCAGGCGTGCGATCCTCCAGCTTCTTCAACTGGGGCAGCTCGCCCGTCTCGACCATCGTCTTGATCTTCTCGGCCAGCTCCTTTCCGATGCCCGAGAGGTCGGTCAGGTCTTTGCCGTCCTCGACCATATCCCGCACATTCGTGGGAAGCTCCTCGATGGTGCGGGCGGCATTACGATAGGCGCGGACGCGGAACTGGTTCGCCCCCTCGATCTCCAGGAGATCGGCCATCTCCCGGAATGCATCGGCGATTTCGGAGTTCAAGATGGGCATGGCAGCCCTCGGTTCTATCTATGCGTGACCTGCGCCACCGTCCTATTGCGCGGGCCGCGCCTGTAACGTCAAGTCGATCTGCTGCTCCTGGCCGTTGCGAAGAATGGTGAGTGTGATGGCGTCCCCCGGTTGGTGTTGTGAGATGATGAGTTGCAGCTGGCTATAGTCCACAATCTGGGTGCCATCAATGGCTATGATGACGTCACCACCCGTGGGCACGCCACTGAGACCGAGGACACTCGTGGTGCCGGTTGATCCCCGGAGACCTGCCTGCTGCGCCGGCCCTCCTACCACACTGTCAACGTAGGCGCCGTTTTGGTTGGGAAGATTGTTGGCCTCCTGGATAAAGAGACCGACAGGTCCCCCTGTGATACCCAACCACGGCCAGGCATAGGTCCCCGTATCGATCAGGGCCGGGGCGATTCTTCGCACGATGTTGACGGGAATCGCAAAGCCCACACCCGAGTTGGTGTTACTCGTGCCGCCCGTAGCGATCTGCGCGTTAACCCCGATCACCTCTCCGTTGAGGTCCAGTAAGGGGCCGCCCGAGTTTCCGGGATTGATCGCGGCGTCGGTCTGAATAGCCTGGGGAATTGCGAAGGGCGTTGCACCAGATGCGATGGTGCGGCCAACGGCGCTGACGACGCCTATGGTAAGGCTACTTCCCAGGGCAAAGGGATTTCCGATAGCGGCTACCCACTCACCCACCTGGACCGCGTCCGAATCACCCAACGCCAGTGGGTGGACGTTATCGGGCAATTGGTCCACTTTGATGATGGCCAGATCGCTGTCAGGATCGAGCCCAACAACCTGGGCCTGGGCCTCGAAGCCATCAAAGAAGACCACCGTGATCAGGTTCGCGTCGGCGACAACGTGGTTATTCGTGACAATGTGTCCCTGTGTGTCCAGGATGAAACCGGAGCCTGCCCCCTGTCCCTGTACGCCCTGTTGTTGTATGTAGACCTGGATGTTGACGACGCCGGGTTCCGCTTGTTGATAGAGAGGAGTGAAGCGCTCCTCCGCAGCGGATGCGGGACCCTGGCCCGACGACGGGAGCGGCGTCAGTGTAGGTAACGCAGCCTGGGTCGCAGGCAGACCCGGCACCTGGGTGGCCCCCAGAGCCGGGGGCAGGGCTATCGTGGGCTGTGGGCCTGGGACGGTCGGCGCGCCACTGCCACGAGAGCCCGGCAGAATGAGAAGAAGTGCGCCTCCGGCCAATATCACGAGGAGCACGAGTGCACCGCAGCCGAGACCCGCAATCAGCCAGACGTTCCTGTTGTTATTCATCCCCTCGCTTCACCTCATCCTCAGCACCCGATGAATCGCGCGTCATGACATCCGAGTCTAGTCTTCTACAGATGCCGTGTCATCTCTCAATTTGCTGTTGTTGGGCAACAGACGGCGCACGCGGTCACGCAATCCTTTGTTTGCCACCACCGTCATCTGGTAGTAAAGGCGTTTCGTGCTGTTGCGTCGCTTGCGACGAAAGTGTCCTTGACCGGCTCGTGTTCTGACCAGCTTCCCCTTGCCGCCTTTGGTGCGGCGGAAGCGTTTTGACGTAGATTTGTGTGTCTTTAGTTTCACGATGTTCAAACTCCCCCTTTTTGTGACTAAGAATCGAGCGAGGCACTCCTACATGCCCACGCCATATTTATCTTAGCGCAGGAGGCTGATGACCGACGACGGAGTCCGTTGGATCAGCTATGGGGTCAGTTGGAATAGTTGGGGAGCAGTTACGCGGGCAGCCAGACGGTGAAGGAGGTCCCTTCTCTTGGGCCGCTTTCGACTCTGATGTCGCCACCGAGATCTTTCACGATAGCCTGGCTGATGAAGAGTCCCAGCCCTAGGCCCTCGGGCTTCGTCGTCTGAAATGGATCGAAGAGGCTGGCTTGAACCTCAGGAGGGATTCCACTTCCGGTATCGCGAAGGATGGTCCGGACACCCGCGGGGTCATTGGTCTTTGTGATCAGTACCGTCAGCGTGCCACCGTCAGGCATCGCATCAATCGCGTTGAGCATGAGGTTGAGAAACACCTGCTGGAGCCGATCGGGCACGACCAGAAGCTTAGGCAGATTCGGTTCTTCTGATATCTCGACGAGAATGCCGCGATCCCGAGCTTGTTTGTGGGCGATGCTCAATGCCTCGTCGATGAGGGCACGGATGGATTGATACTCTCGCTCATCCGGCGTTGATTGGCGATTGAGGTCTCGCAGGCGTCCGACGATACCGGCAGCCCGCTTGAGCTCCTCGGAAGCCATCTGCATATATAGACTGATGGAGTCACCATTGGGGTTGGCCAGTATGTCCTGTTCTCGTAGACTCTCGTCAGCCAGGCCAAGGCAGCCGATGACTGTCTGGAGCGGGTTATTGATCTCATGGGCGAAGGATGCAGCTAACTGCCCGGTCAATGCAAGTTTCTCGTTCTGGACCATGGCGGCTTGGGCTTCCCGCCGGTCGGTGATATCCTCTACCATTCCAACTGCCAGCCTTGGACGTTGCGCTACGTCTCGAACGAGGGAGATAGTGACGTTACACCATAGAATCTGACCATCCGAGCGGTTGAAACGGATGTCAGTGTGATATTCCTCCGAGGTACCGCTCATCAGGTCCTCGAACATCGTTGATCCCGTCCCGACATCTGCCTGGTTCATGTAGCTGAAGAGGGACGTCTCACGCAGTTCAGCGTCGTCCCTATGCAGGATGGTTGCCATGGCTGTGTTGTTTTGGATGATCCTGCCCCTATCGTCGAGCAGCGCAATGCCTACAGGGGCGTCCTCGAAAATGGCTCGGAATCGGGCTTCACTTATTCGCAATGCTGCAGTGCGCCATGCGACCCGCCGTTCCAGATCTTCTGCTCGGTCCTGTACCTGCTGGTGCAGTCTTGCTTGTTGAATCGCGATGGCCAGCTGAACCGCCAGCTCGTTTGCCAGTCCGATAGACTGCGTTGCCACCCGACCCGGGCCGGCCAGTCCGAGTGTCAGCGCGCCGAGCAGTGTGTCCTTGACGAGGAGAGGCTGGAGGAGGAGTGTGCGGATGCCGGTGGCCCGTTCTGTGGCCATCAACGGCGAATCTGGGGGGAGTCCTTCTATATCCTCCACGACGACGTGCTCTCCCCGCTGCAGGTTCTGCACCAACACAGCCCACTCACGAGTCAGCGTCGCCCGCCACCCCTCATCCGTATGAGACTGACTTCCCGCAGTGTACGCGGCAAGCAGTGAGACCTCGTGTGTCTCGAAATCAAAGAGCATCACACTGGCGCGTAGGCAATCAATCATCTGTGGAACACGCGCCAGTGCAGCTCTAGCGATTTCCTCCACCGACTGGGCTGCCAAAATCCTCTGGTCAATCTGGTGAAGGGTACGCAGCCGGCTTGCATACTGTCGGAGCGAGCTCTGCACGCGACGGAGGTCGGTCACCTCCATCCCGTAGAGGTTGGCATAGCCGTCGGATGAAGGGGCGATGGTCAATGAGTATACACGGCGGTCACAGACCATCTCCGCACTTCCGACGCTGTGGGTCCGATTGGCTTCACGGACGTGGTCCTGCCAGCGAGGAGGGACTTTCTGACCGATCCGCGTATTCCATGTTTCCAACACGGGCTTGCTGCCGGGATTTGCATAGACCAGGACGCCGTCCGCCGCAATCCGCATAACCGGATGGGGGTTCTCACTTGGGAAGCGCGTCATGCTCACGATCTCGGCCTCCGCCCTTTGGCGCTCGGTCACATCGTGCAGTGAGAGCACCAGCCCCTCGACCCTGCCGGCGTCATCCTTGGTCGGGACCAGAGTCCAGTCCCAATAGGTGGTACCCAACTCGGGACGGTCGGCATACACAAAGGGCTTTGCGCTGAAGGATGCGGTCGCTCCGGTATTCCGCACGCCTTCGAAAATCGACTGGTTCTCCGCGTTCGGGAAGAGGGCAAAGTGGTTCTTGCCGATCAGCTCTTCCCTTTTCTTGCCGGTTCCTTGCGCGTAGGCTGAGTTCACCCAGACAAAGTTGAACTCGGTGTCCAGATAGGCAAGCTGAGTATCCGTGTTCTCTATGATGGCTGCGAGCATATCACGCTCGTCCTTAAACTGCGTCGTTAGCCCCGCGCCTGACCACTGCTCGGTACTGATCTGTGCTGGCAATGCTTGGTCAGGGGCTTTCTCTCTGCTTGTCACGGCAATCTCCGTAGGTACGCCATCTCCAGGGCCTGTCCGAACAGACTGATCATAGTATGAAAACTAAACCGCGCCAAGGTGGCCTGAACCTTCTCCATTCTACCTCGATTTGCCTGGGAGCTCTTCACCCCAACCACGTCCCAAACCCAAGCAACCAACATCACCTGAAAATCCAACATATTCCGGCACCGACATTGCCGGTGCCGGTGCTAGACTCGAATTGAAGGACAGAGAGGTGAACTTTGCAGAACCGACCGCAGGGCTCAGTCCTATTCGTCGCGTCAGCTTACGGTATTGGGGTGTTTGAGCACCGCCGCGAGCGGTGGATACAGACGCGCGGCGGGCTGGATGAATTGCACGTCACCAGTGTTGCCGCCCAAGGGGGCGTCATATTGGCAGGGACCCTTGACGGTGTCTACCGTTCGGTGGATCTCGGTGCAAGTTGGTGGCCCTACAATGAAGGGCTCGTCGATCGCCACGTTCGCTGGGTTGCCCATCGCCGGGATGGCTCGGGCGGCGCGGTGGTAGGCACGGAACCTGCTGCCATCTATGTCTCGGAGGGAGACGAGACGGGGTGGCGCCTGTGCCACGAGGTGACGGAACTAAGAGATCGACTGGGATGGTACTTGCCCTATTCGCCGGCAGCCGGATGCGTTCGCGGCTTCGCATTCCACGGTGCCCGGGGCTATGCAGCTGTTGAACAGGGCGGGCTGCTGCGCACTGAGGATGGAGGCGAAAGCTGGCGACTGGTTAGCGGCAGTGATGGGGTGCCGCGTGTGCCCAGAGACGAGACGATGATTCATCCGGACGTGCACTCTATCGCAGTTCATCCGTCGTCCCCTGAGGTGCTGATGGCCCCGACGGGAGGGGGTCTCTATACAAGCAATGATGGTGGCGCGACTTGGCGCCGCCTCTATAAATGCTATTGCCGAGCAGTGTGGGTGGATCCGGAACGGGCCGACCACATCATTTTCGGACCGGCGGATTCGGTTTCCGTAAGGGGGCGGATCGAGCGATCCATCAACGGTGGGCAGACCTGGCAGAAGGTCATGACGGGACTACCGGACGTGTGGGCGGAGCACATGGTCGAGCGCTTTCTCCAGGTCGACGATGCTCTGATGGCTGTTTTGTCGAACGGAGAGCTAATTGCGACCGCTTTGGGATCGGGTAGCGTGGTACCGGAAATGGAATGGCACGTGGTACTTCCGTCCGTTCAAGGCGTGAATGCTGTGACGACGATGATATAGGTCCATACTACGCAGTGCAAACAACCATAAGAATCTAGCAGACCAAAAACAGGAGGGAATTTCTGATGGAAGATCACAATCTCCACCTTAAGCCCGCTCAGTTGTATCGAAAGACGAACCTGGCCGACATGAACTTCGCGACGACGGATGACCTGGAGGATCTGAAGGATGTTATCGGTCAACCGCGCGCAGTGGACGCGATCAGGCTGGGGGCAGACATGCAGGACGGGGGCTTCAACATCTATGCCTTGGGGCCTACCGGCCTAGACAAACGCGGCCTCGTGCAGAGGTTCTTCGAGTCACGCGCGAGGGAGGCGCCGACGCCGTCCGATTGGTGCTACGTGCATAATATGGCGGATGAGCATCGACCGCTCGCGATCGAGTTGCCTGCTGGGAAGGGGGTGCTGTTCCGTAAGGCTATGGACGGCCTGGTCCAAGAGCTTCGCACTGCGCTGTCTGCCGCCTTTGAGAGTGAGGAATACCAGTCGCGACGTCAGACAATTGTGGATCGCTTTAGGGAGCAGCAATCCGAGGCGTTTGATGAACTGCAACGCCGGGCTCGAGAAGAGGATATGGCCCTGATCCGTACGCCGGGTGGGATTGCCGTGGCCCCGGTTCGCGACGGGGAGGTGCTGTCTCAGGAGGAGATTCTGAAGCTCTCTGAAGAAGGTCAGGTGGCGCTGCAGAAAAAGGTGGAGGAGTTGCAGGAGGAGCTTCAGCGTATCCTGCGTCAGGTGCCAACCTGGCAGCGGTCGATGCGGGAGGAGCTCAATGACCTCAATCGGGAGATGGCGAGTCTCGCCGTAGGGGCACGGATTGATGAGTTGCGCGAGAATTACGTCGATTACCCCAAGGTCGTTGCTCACCTGAATTCCGTCCAAGAAGACGTCGTCGAGAATGCGGAACAGTTCCTGCCCCAATCAGAAGACGGCGGTCCGGAGTTTATGCAGGCGATGCGGCGCCAAACCGAGGAGCAGTCGCTACGGCGCTACAGTGTAAATGTGTTGGTCGATCATACAGATAGTAAAGGCGCGCCTGTCATCTATGAGGATAATCCGACTTACCAGAATCTCATCGGTCGCATCGAGCATCAAGCTCAGTTGGGTGCCCTGCTCACGGATTTCACGCTCATCAAGGCCGGAGCGCTCCACAGGGCGAACGGCGGGTACCTGATCCTGGACGCCAACAAGTTACTCCAACAGCCGATGGCATGGGAAGGCCTCAAGCGTGCCCTGATGAGCGAGGATCTGACAATCGAGCCACTTGGCCAGCAGTACGGTCTGATCAGCACCGTGTCGCTGGACCCCGAGCCGATACCTCTGCACGTGAGAATCGCTCTGACCGGCGACGCAAGGCTCTACTATTTGCTGTACCAGCTGGACCCGGAGTTTGCTGAGCTCTTCAAGGTTGCAGCCGACTTTGACGAGCAAATGTCGCGAGACGAAGGGAATCAACCGCTCTATGCACGCCTGATTGCGACGCTTGCTCGACGTGGGAACCTGCGGCCTTTCGACCGGAGCGCCGTGGAACGGATCATAGAACGCAGCGCGCGCATCGTAGGGGATTCCGAGCGGCTCTCCGCCCGGATGCGGGAAATTGGGGATCTGATGCGAGAGGCCAGTTACTGGGCGGGAGAACACGATGGAAACGTCGTCACTGCCGCGGATGTGCAGCACGCGATTGACGCTCAGATTTACAGGGCGGATCGGATTCGTCAACGTGTACACGAAGCCATCTTGCGGAATATCGTCTTGATCGATACCGAGGGGGGGGTCATCGGACAGACGAACGGGCTTTCAGTGCTGATGATGGGGAATTTCGCCTTCGGCCAGCCCTCCCGCATCACGGCGCGTGTCACGCTGGGTAGGGGACAGGTCATGGATATCGAGCGAGAGGCTGAACTGGGTGGTCCTATCCACTCCAAAGGCGTCATGATCTTGACCGGATTCCTCCGTGGCCGTTACGCACAAGAACGGCCGCTGTCCCTATCGGCGAGTCTCGTCTTCGAGCAATCCTACGGCGGCGTGGAGGGGGACAGTGCATCTTCTGCTGAGCTTTACACACTCCTCTCGGCTATCGCCGAGGTGCCCATCAAGCAGTCGCTCGCCGTGACCGGCTCGGTCAACCAGCGAGGGGAGATCCAGGCTATTGGTGGGGTCAACGAGAAGATCGAGGGCTTCTTCGATATCTGCAAGGTTCGGGGCTTGACTGGCGACCAGGGCGTTCTCATTCCTGCGTCGAATGTCAAGCACTTGATGCTGCGGCAGGATGTCGTCGACGCTGTCGCCGCGGGTGATTTCCATGTCTATGCGGTTGAGACCGTCGACCAGGGAATCGAGCTGCTGACCGGCGTACCGGCAGGCGAGCTCGATGAAGAGGGCCACTATCCCGAGGGTACCATCAACTACCTCGTTGATGCGCGGTTCGAGGCGATGGTGGAGAGATCACAGGCGTTGAGTCAGCAGGCTATGAGAGCTTTGAGCCCCGAAGGGCTAGGTACCTCGGACGGCGGCAGCGCCTCGGCAGGAGGCCGCAGCGCCTCACAAAATGGGGACGCTCTGGAGGGGTCACGTGAATGAATCCAATCATCCACCGGTATCCTTCAGTCGAATCCTTGTCGCCGTAGACGCATCGCCACATAGCCAGGCCGCTCTGGAAGCGGCCGTCGATATGGCATCCCGGTTCCATGCCGAGTTGATCGTGCTCTTCGTGGAGGATATCAATGTCTTCCGAGCAGCGGAATTGCCCTTCGCTCGCGAGGTCGGGCAATACTCCGCCCGCCGACGGGGTCTGGAGATCGAGCGCATCGAGCGGCGACTCCGCTCGCGCTCCAGGGCGATCAGAGAGCAGTTCCAGGCGCTGATTCTGCGGGAGTCTGTGCAAGGCACGTTCCGCGTAGCTCGCGGCGTGATCAGGCAGGAGATCCAGATGGCGGCCCAGGAAGCGGATATACTTATCGTCGGTCGGGCCGGGTGGTCCGAGATCCGTCAGCTGCGCCTCGGATCTACTGCACGTGCGGCCTGTTGTGACGAGATACCGGGCGTCACCGCGGTGCTGCACGAGGGCAAGCCGATCGTGCCACCCATCCTGGTTGTCTTTGACGGCTCCGTGATAGGAGAACACGCTCTGATGCTGGGAGCCGATCTTGTCGAGCGGCTCGCAGGGCCGCTCCGTGTGCTGTTGCTGGCTGCCGGTGTCGACAAGCTCGCCGCGCTGAGGGATCAGGCCAACGAGCGCCTGCGGTCTTACAACGTTATGCGTCAGTATCAGGGGTTGGTGGCGTCGTCGGTCGGCCGGCTGGCCGCGGCCATTCGTGAGAGCCTGAACGACGGACGTGCATTCTCTGAGCGCGGAATCCAACATCGGCCGGTGGAACGTGGCACGTTGGTCCTGCCTGCAACTTCGTCGCTCTTTGAAGACGATGCTCTGCTGGATCTGATCGAGGAAGTCGATATCCCCGTCCTGTTAGTGCGCTAGACGTGGAGGTATGTGCCACAACTGCGACAGAAGCGATCGTGCTCGCCTATGGCCTTTCCACAGTTCGGGCAGACATGCCCGGTCTGGCTGCCGATGCTGTAAGTGTCGTTGTCAACCGCACGCGGCATCGCGTTCCTATGCCTGAAGGCGTTGTAGAAGGCCAACCCTGCCCCAATCAGGCCGACGGCAATCCACGCCATCCGGAACACACTCATGCTCGCCCCGCTGCCCGGCATACCACCGGGATAGCCGGGCCCCAACGGTATCAGGAACAGGCCCGCGATGCCGAGGATCAGGATCGCAAAGCCGGCGACCATGGCACGGGCCTTGCGATGTCGGATCCTCATCGTATGACTACCCTGAGTTCCGATAGTGCCTCCTTGAGAATACCGGCAGATCGCTCGAGCGCTTGTTGTTCGTCCGGCTCCAGCGCACTCTGCATAATGCGGTCGATGCCGTTCTGAGAGACGATGCACGGTACACTTAGGCTCACGTCGGTGAGACCGTACTCTCCTTCCAGAGGCGTCGAGACCGTTAGCACGCTGTGCTCGTTTCGGAGGATGGCGCCTACGATGCGTGTGAGGGCCAACCCCACAGCATAGTAGGTCGATCCCTTGTAGTCGATGATATGATAGGCCGAGTCGCGCACGGCTTTCTCGATGTTCTCACGCTCCGCCTGCCAATCCGAGCATCGATTGCAGATTGTGCAGAACCCATCGATGCTCAGGCCGGCCAGGTGTGTCATCGACCAAGCTGCGAACTCGCTATCCCCGTGCTCGCCCAATATATAGGCGTGAACGTTGTGGATATCGACGTCGCAGTGCTGGCTGAGGAGGTAACGAAATCTGGCGCTGTCGAGAACGGTGCCTGACCCGATGACGCGACCCCGAGGCCAGCCTGAACGCCGGTAGGCCACGTGGGTCAAAATGTCCACCGGATTGGTGACGATGACGATGACGGCCTTCGATTGCTGGGCAACGATGTCATCCGTGACCCTCTCGATGATTCTTGCATTGCGTTGCAGGAGATCGAGCCGCGATTCCCCCGGTTTCTGTCCGGTGCCGGCCGTGACGACAATCACGTGGGAGTCGGAGTAGTCTTCCGTCCGCCCGACATGTATGGAGACCGAGGGGAAGAAGAATCGGCCGTGGCTCAGGTCGAGGACCTGACCGGACGCCAACTCCTCGTTGAGATCGACCAAGGCGATATCGTCCGCGACGCCGCTCTGTGCAAGCGCATAAGCGAAGGTCGCGCCGACGTGGCCTGCGCCTACAATCGATACCTTTCGCGCCGTCCAATTCCTATCGTTCACCAGCCATTCTCCTTTTCGAGGTGCTATTGGCCCCGAAACTTATCCCAAATAGCCGCGCAGCTTTCTGCCGTTGTAAGGATGACGCAGCTTACGCAGCGCTGTGCGCTCGACCTGCCGCGCGCGCTCCCGGCTGACGTGAAGCTCCTCTGCTACTTCGCGGAGTGTGTGGCTGCGATGGCCTTCCAACCCAAACCGTTGACGAAGGACTTCGAGCTCACGTGGTGTCAGGACATCGTGCATCACTGCCTGCAGATCTTCATGCATCAGGTGAGACTGGGCGGACTCTGCCGGCGTGGGTGCATCGTCATCGGCGATGAGATTCAGCAGTTCGTTGTCGCCATCGTCACCGACCTCGACGTTGAGCGATGTCGTGCTCCTTGAGATTTCCATCAGCCAATTGAGTCGGTCGATATCGTCTGTGCCTAGGGCTCGGGCGAGCTCCTCGGTGGTTGGCGTGCGGGCTGTGTCACTCTCAAGCCGGTCAGACGCCTCGCGAATCTCCCGGAGGCGTTTGCGAAGGTAGGCAGGTAGACGGATGGTGTGGCCTTGCTGTGTCAGCGATCGCATGATCGACTGTCGAATCCACCAAGTCGCATAGGTGCTGAATCGATTGCCCTTCGAACCGTCGAACTTGTCGACAGCGTGGATCAGGCCGATATTGCCTGCCTGGATCAGATCCTGGAACGGAAGGCCATAGTTGCGGTAGTGTTTGGCGATGCTGACCACGAGTCGTGTGTTAGCCTCGATGAAGTGCGCGCGGGCCAACTCCCCGTCGAGCACGAGTTGTTCCAGTTGCCGGGCTTCATCCGGCGTTGGCTCTTCGACTTCTGGGGTAGAGATGGCGCCTTGCTGCGTCTCTACTACCGCATCTACACCTGCGGAGACGTGCGCGAGGCTGCGTTTGGCTGCCCTTCCGATCTCAATGCGACTGGCCAGCTGTTGCTCCTCTTCCGCAGTCAGTAACGTCACTTCTCCGATGCTTTGGAGGTAGAGTGCCAGATGATCGGATTCGAATCCGTCGGCATCAATACTATCGACTGTCATCGTGGTCCTCACTTATCTCAGCATTTCCGGCAAGGCTATACGGCCGGGCAGGCCTTTGGACTGTCTGTCGTGGTTGCGTCCGGTCAGCCTGTGATCGTTTCCAGCTGGGCCACTTCTGGTGCACCTTCCGGATATGTCTCCAGCTCGCTCCTGTCGATGCGCAAATGAACACCGCGGTCGTCCACATAGTCCGTTAAGGCGACAGGCACAGTTCGGCTTGTCTTTCGCGGTGGTCGCGCCTGGGACGGCGTGTGCGCCTCAGACGGCGTGCGTGCC
This sequence comes from uncultured Chloroflexia bacterium, assembly GCA_963775195.1. Lineage (GTDB taxonomy): Bacteria > Chloroflexota > Anaerolineae > B4-G1 > SLSP01 > PWVB01. The sequence goes on along the minus strand of CAVZIC010000002.1, from coordinate 367,365 downwards.
TCGGACGGCGTGCGCGCCTCAGACGGCGTGCGTGCCCCCCTTCTCCGTCCTTCCCCCGGAGGGGAAGGGGACGACGCCGGTTCGATTATCAGGTCCGTGATGCGCCCCTTTGCGTCGTTCATCACTACCGTGTATAGATCCCCGCAGTATTCGTCCTGACAGTATACCTTTGCTCCCACGTGAAGACTCATTGTGATCATCTGTGATCTCTCAATCGACTCATACTCTAAGCGCAAGCCGGGTGGGCCACCGAATCGGTGGCGCTCATCACTGCGATCTACAGCCCTTGCATGCCGACTCCTGCAACCGGTGTTTGGCACGTTGGGCACTTGCCCTCTGCGGTAACCTTGTTCTCTATGATGGAATACCCTGAGCGATGGATCAGGGTCTTGCCACAGGCATGACAGCTTGTATCGGCAGACTGCCGCGAGTTCCCCGCGTAGACGTATCGAACGCCTGCGGCTTTGGCGATCTCGCTGGCACGTGTCACCGTGGCCTCCGGTGTAGGTGGGACGTCCTGCATCTTGTAGGTAGGGAAGAACCGGCTTAGGTGCCACGGGGTCTCCGGCCCGAGCTCTTCGACGATGAACTGGGCGGCCTCCTTGAGCTCCGTAGGATCATCATTCAAGCCGGGAATGAGGAGTGTCGTCACCTCCACCCAGATCCCCAACTGCTTCATCAGGCGAAGACTATCCAGGACGGGCTGGAGTCTCGCGCCAATGTGCCGCCGGTAAGTCTCGTCGCGAAATGCCTTCAGGTCCACATTGGCGGCGTCCAAGAGCTCGTGGATGGTCTCCGCCGCCGCGTCGCTCATATAACCATTGGTCACGTAGACGTTGCCGATTCCAGCGCTCTGTGCAAGCCGCGCGATATCGTAGGTGTATTCGAAGAAGATTGTGGGCTCGGTGTACGTATAGGCGATGCTGTGGCAGTGATTGGCCTGCGCCAACTCAACGACGCGCTCCGGCGTGACCTCGTCGCCGAGGATCATTCGCTGATCCCGGGGCATCTGTGAGATATCGAAGTTCTGGCACCAATCACAGCGGAAGTTACACCCTGCGGTGGCGATAGAGTAGGTACTGGATCCCGGGTAGTAATGAAAGAGAGGCTTCTTCTCCACGGGATCCACGTGCCGAGCGATGAGCTCGCCATAGACCAATGAATAGAGCTTACCCTCGCGATTCTCGCGAACTTGGCAGATCCCCCGTCCGTCGGGTGCAATGATGCAATGGTGAGCGCACAGATGACAGCGCACACGCTCTTCGGACGTCGATTCGTAGAACATCGCCTCTTTCATACGCCGTTCTCTCCTACGCTGGGACATAGGGAACCAAGACGCTCTTGTGCAGGTCCAATCTGTGACTAAGCGGGCGTCTCGCCGCGGGCATCACGCCTGTTTGTCTGAAGCTGCATCCATTTCACGATATCGGTTCTTCGCAGCAGACCCTCAAGGCGCCCATCTTTGACGACCGGTATCTGACGAATATCCCGACTTGCCAGGATATCGAGAGCTTTGCCGGTCTTATCCTCGGGAGCAAGTGTGACCAGTTGAGTCGCCGGCGTCATAATCTCGCGCACATATGTGTTTCCCCACTCGTCTCGGGGAACCTTGCGCACGTCCTCCAGGGTCGCGATACCGATAAGCTCCCCATGATCCATAACCGGGAAGCCATGGTCATCTGACTGCATGATGAAATCGTGGACGAACTCCGCCACGGTTCTGTCAGATGAGACGGTCGGAGGATCGCGCCGCATCACGGAGGAGACGGGCACATCGTCCAGGGCCTGATGAACCACCATTTGCTGGTAACTCTGTACCGCTGAAGAGTGCAAGAACCATCCGATAAAGGCGAGCCAGAGACCGTTGATCAAACCTGCACCGATGAACGGCACGGGCACTCCGAAAGCCGCTGCAATTCCCCCAATGATCATCAACCAGGAGATGCCTTGCCCGACGGCAGATGCCCACTGTGTGGCCAACTTGAGGTTGTTCGTGATGGCCCACAGGATGGACCGCAGCACGCGGCCGCCGTCAAGGGGAAAGCCCGGGATGAGGTTGAAGATACCGAGGATGATGTTGACTGACCCCAACCACGCTATCACCGTCAGGGTCGGGCTCATATTCGACAGGGTTTGCTGGATCGAGATCGATGCGAGTCCCATCGTGCCGGTCGCTAGACCTGTCACCAACAGCAAGACTACCCCGATGACAAGGCTGGTCAGGGGCCCTACAATCGCCATCACAAACTCAGTGCCTGCTGACTTCGGTTCCTCCTGAATGTTGGAGACTCCACCAAACAGGAGGAGGCGAATGCTGGTAACGGGAAGCCCTCGGGATGTCGCTACCAATGAGTGGGCCATCTCGTGGGCAAGTACCGCGAGAAAGAAGAGTAACGATGCTACTATCGCGACGGTCCAGCGCAACAGAATACTCCACTGATTGTGTAGGCTCCCCAATGCCGTCGCCCAGTTCCAGCTGATCAGAAGAAATATGAAGAACCAACTCCAATCGATCTCGATCTCAATGCCAAATACCTTCCCGATCCTAAGTCCACTTCGCATTGCCCACGCCTCCTTTACACCGTCTGCCAGCGCTAGTTCTGAACGTTCTCGGCGCTGCTTTCCTCAAGCTTCAGAGATATCCGTTGCTGCAGCGGATCTACATACAGCACCTGCACCTTGACATCGGTACTCGGGGCTAGGCCCGTCAACGTCTGTCCGCCCATCGGCATTTCCGAGACGTGGACAAGTCCCTCCACTCCCCGCCCGACACTCACGAATGCACCGAAGTCGGTCACGTGGGTGACGGTGCCGTCGATGACATCACCTCGATGCAGCCCGTCGGTGACCTGTGCCCAGGGATCGGGCAGTAGACGCTTCCGACTGAGCGAGATCCGTTCCCTTTCACGATCCACGCTCAGGACATAGACCTCTATAGTATCGCCGACGTCTAGGACGTCCCGTGGATGATCCACGTGGTCCCAGGAAATCTCGGAGACATGAAGTAATCCGTCGATGCCTCCCAGGTCAATGAAGGCGCCAAAATCGACAAGATTGCTGACGATGCCCATACGGATGGCTCCCTCATGGAGCTCCTGGAGTAGTTCCTGGCGCCGTTGTCGGGCTGCCGCTCTCTCGGACAGGATGAGGCGCCGACGTCGCGGGTTGACCTCAATGACTGCGACGGCGACGGATCTCCCAACAAGCCTCTTCTTGAGGTCCGCATGTTGATCGTGCTGCACGCCGCGCGGAATCGAGGTCAAGTGGGAATTTGGTATGAAGCCCTGCAATCGACCAAAAGACACCAGGACGCCACCACGATTGGTGTCGATAACATCAACACTGAGGGTCTCCTGGCTTCCCATCAGTTCCTCAGCTACGATCCAGTCCTGATGCTCCAGACCTTGTTTGAGCGAGACCAGAACGCCACTGCGGTTGAGTGGAATTCTGACCACCCGGACCGGGATCTTCTCACCTACTTGCAGATGTCGCAGATAGCTCTCATCGACGCCCTCGAGATCCTGTTCCTGAATGAGACCATCTTGTTTGCCGTCCGCGGTTACCAAGATGTCGTGCTCTCCCATAGAGAGAATCGTGGCTTCGTAGACGTCACCCCTATGAGGGCGCTTGGCCGCGTACTCGCCCTCAACAAGAAGCCTCCACCACCGCGGGGTCTCCTGCTCTGTCTGTTCCTCGACAACTTGCTCCACTACTTTCTGATCAACCGACATTTACTGCGTTTGCCTCCTAGTTGTGATTTTAGGGACCCAATCGGATCCCAGGGAATTCATGGAATCCCAACTACATGCTACCATACCAGGTTTGGGGGAAGGGGCGATCTTCGTTGGTGGACCGTCCGGGCGACGTTAGGTCAGTTGGGTTTCCGTTGGTAGCGGGAAAGGTTCCTGGCCTGTGCCCAGAAAGAGCAGCAGCCCCGATCGGCACACGATCGGGGCTGCTGGCCAGAGGCGCGCTGCATCTTCTCTGACTACTCCCCAAATCGATAGCCCACACCTCGAACATTGATAATGTACCTGGGATGTGACGGATCGACCTCGATACTCTGTCTGAGCCGGTGCACGTACCATTTGATAATGTTCCGTGCCTCGTAGAGGTCCTCCGGTCGATAGTCGCGGACTACCTCCACGAGCTCCGGGGGCGGGACGACCCGATGGGCATTCTGCATGAGATGCACCAATAGATCGAACTCGCTTGGTGTGAGTTCGAGTGGGGTCTCGCCGAGCATAACCTGGTGTTTCTGAAGCTCGACCTGGAAGGGGCCGCGCTGGAGGGTTGTCTGCTCATCCGCCTGTTCACGCACGCGCAACAGCCGTTCTTGCTGTTCTTCGAGGGCTTCGTTCACCGCATCCCGGAGTTCGCCCGGCGTGAGCGGCTTGAGCAGATACCTGTCGACGCCTTCTCTGATGGCCGACATCGCCGATTCGAGCGAACCGTGCGCGGTCAGAATGATTACAATAGCATCGGGCCAACGCCATCGCACGGCCTCCAGCACCTTGAGCCCATCGATACGTCCGCCAAGTTTCAGATCAAGCATCACGAGATCAAAGTGCTGGTCTCGCAGCACTGCCAGCGCTTCCTCGCCATCGCTGGCGGTGCTCACCGTATGGCCGGCTCGCTGGAGAGTTTCTTTGATGAAGAACCGTATGCCAGCTTCGTCATCCACAACCAATGCATTTACTTGTTCCACCATCTGGATCTCCCTTTGCATCCCCTTGCCTAAGTATAAACCGAATCAAAGCTCGGCGCAAAAGCGAGAAACGCATGGTTCGATGTCGACTGTCCTGAGCATCGAAACTAACTATAGTATAGTGCAATTGCTGGAATATGTGGTTTATCCGATTCGCTAGGAGGTCAATAATGCCACTTGGATATCAGGGGCGAATTCTGCACGTGGACCTGTCGACAGGAGAGATGACGACGGAGCAGCCGTCGGAAGCTTTCTACCGCACCTATATGGGCGGGAGCGCGATGGGTGCTTACTATCTTCTACACCACACGCCGAGTGGCGCCGATCCGCTTGGACCTGACAACACCCTCAGCCTGATGGTGGGCGTGATGACCGGTGCTCCGATATCGGGGCAGTCGCGGGTGGCTGCTGTCGCAAAGTCGCCGGTCAGTGGACTTGCGGACGAATCCGCTGCCGGCGGTTTCTGGCCGGCAGAGTTCAAGTTCACCGGCTTTGATGGCATCGTCATCCGGGGTGTTTCGCCTGCCCCCGTGTATCTATGGATCCATGAGGGCCATGCCGAACTCCGCGATGCTTCTCACCTCATGGGCAGATTCACAGCCGATGTCGAGGATAACCTGCGCGAAGAGTTGGGTGACGCTCGGATTCAGGTGCTTCAGTGCGGCCCGGCTGCGGAGAAGGGCGTGCGGTACGGCGCCCTGGTGAACAATGCAAATCGCGTGAACGGGCGCGGCGGTATGGGCACGGTGATGGCCGCCAAGAACCTGAAGGCTGTCGCCGTCCGCGGCCATCGTCACCCCGAGTTGGCGGATGCCGATGAGCTGCGAGCACTGGCGAAATGGGGCGCACAGCACGTGGACGATTCCGGGGTGGCAGGGTTCAAACGCCTCGGTACCGCAGCCCTGGTACTGTCGCAATCCCTGGCAGGAGGGTTGCCCACCCACAACTGGGACAGCGGCGTCTTCGAGGGCGCTGAGGCCCTGGGAGGCGAGCGGATGAGGGAGACGATCCTCAAGGACAGTGACACATGTTACGGGTGCGCGGTACGCTGCAAGCGCGTCGTAGAGATCGACGAGGGGCCATTCCAGGTAGATCCCCGATATGGCGGCCCGGAGTATGAGTCGATTGCGGCGCTGGGCTCCTACTGTGGCGTCTCGGATCTCGCGGCGGTGGCGCGGGCGAATCAGCTCTGCAATATGTATGGGATGGATACAATCTCCTGTGGCGGGACCATCGCGTGGGCGATGGATTGCTTCGAGCATGGGTTACTGACCGAGGAAGACACCGGGGGCATCCCGCTCCACTTTGGTGACGCGGAAGTCATGGTGAGGATGGTGGAGATGATCGGCCAACGGCAAGGATTCGGTGAGATCCTCGGCGAGGGCTCAGCGGCGGCTGCTGAGCGTCTAGGGGTGGGTCAGGAGCTGGTTGTGGCGGTGAAGGGACGTGAGCTGCCGGCCCATATGCCCCAGGTCAAGCGCACGATGGCGCTTCTGTATGCTGTGAATCCCGGCGGCGCCGATCACACCGTCTGCGAACACGACACTTCCTATATGCGCTTCCCGGAGCGGATGGCAGAATTGGGCCTGATGGACCCACAGCCTTCAACGGAGTTGAACCCGGAGATGGTGCGCTATGCCGTCTACTCGCAGAATATCATCAGTTGTCTGGACGCCATCTGCGTCTGCAAGTTTGTGTACGGACCTGCCTGGCAGCTCTATAGCCTGGACCAATGGGTCGCGGCCCTGCGTGCGATCACGGGATGGAACGTCAGCCTGTGGGAGATGATGAAGGTCGGCGAGCGTCGCCTCGCTCTGTTGCGGGCATTCAACGCCCGTGAGGGTGTGGGGGCAGAGGCCGACACGCTGCCGCATAAGTTGACGGTGCCGCTGAGGGGTGGGCCTTCTGACGGCGTGACCGTTCCCGAGGAGCAATTCGAGGCCGCGAAGGCGCTGTACTACCAGATGGTGGGGTGGGATGCAAACGGGAAGCCCACGCCGGGCAAGCTCCATGAGTTGGGACTGGGATGGGTGGTCGAGCCGGTGGCCGATTGAGAAGGGCTGAGCCTCGTACACTGCCGCGTCTGCGGCGTCACGCACGAAGCCGAACGACCCGCTCGTCCCTTGCGGTCTTACGACCGCAGGGCGGCCAACACTTCCCGGAGCTTTTCCCGTTGTTCCGGGGCCATCGGCCCTACCGGTGAGCGTGCAGGCCCCGCGGGTATGCCGAGGATTGTCAGCGCTTCCTTGACCACGACCGGAAAAGTGCCGAGGGTGAAGGCTTGCCGCAGCGGTGCGAGCTTCTGTTGCGCCGCGAGTGCATCATCTAACTTCCCTTCCTGAAAGGCACGGTAGATTGCCACGACGAGCTCCGGCGCGGCATTTGCCGTGGCGGTGATGGATCCTTTCGCGCCATGCATCAGCCCGGCATAGATGAAGGTATCGCGTCCGAGGAGAATGGCGAAATCATCGCCGCGTGGCCTCGATGTAGGCCATCGTCAGGCTCAGGTCGCCGCTGGAGTCCTTGATGCCGATGATGTTCGGGTGTTCAGCGAGTCGCGCGACGAGGTCGACCGACAGGCTGAGCCCGCCTGTGCGTCCCGGGTTGCTGTAGAGGATCACGGGCACCGTGGTGGCGTCTGCGATTCTCGTGTAGTGGTCGTAGAGCTCGCCCTGCGTCGGGTTGATGAAGTAGGGCGTGATAACGGACACGGCGTCGACGCCTACGCGCTCGGCCAGGTGGTTGAGCGCGATCACCTCGCGTGTCGTGACGCCGCCCGTGCCGGCATAGACGGGGATCTGCCCGGCGGTCTCCTCGACAACCACGTCCCAGATACGCTGGCGCTCACCTGGTGTGAGCGCGTAGAACTCCCCCTGACTCCCCGTCGGAAAGAGGCCATGTACGCCGCCGTTGATGAGGAAGCGGACCAATTGGCGCAGCGCGTCCACGTTCAGGCTCTCGTCATCGTGGAAGGGTGTTACCATGGCCGGGATGATGCCTCGCGGAAACACTGCAGCCTGTTGGGTTGTCATTACTGTTTGTCCTTTGCCTCGCCCGTTGACTTCAATTACTTGTTACCGTTATTGTACTGCTATGGCCCAGGCTCGCCAACGTGGCAATGGCTTATATCCGGTGTATGATTCGTGCTGAGAAGATAGGAGATTTATGAAAAACGACGTAAAGGCTAAGTTGTCACGGGGTGAACCATCGGTGGGGACGTGGACGATGATCGGCCATCCCGTGGTCGCGGAGATCCTGGCGCAAGCCGGGTTTGATTGGGTGGTTCTCGATGTGGAGCACGGTGTAATGGATTGGCCGCGTGTCTTGGGCCAGGTGCAGGCGGTCCAGGGGCAGGGTTGTGCTGCGATCTGCCGGATTCCTGTGAACGCACCGGAGCATTTCAAATGGGCGCTCGACTCCGGAGCTGAGGGCGTGATGGTGCCGATGGTGCGCACGGCTGAGGACGCGCGTCAGGCTGTCACGTTCGCGAAGTATCCTCCGGACGGGATCCGCGGTGTCGGGGTGTGTCGTGCGCACGGGTACGGCGCGATGTTCCAGTCTTACGTCGAGCATGCGAACGACGAGACGCTGGTGATCCTGCAGATCGAGCACATCGATGCCGTTGACAACATCGACGAAATCTGTGCGGTACCGGGGATAGACGCGGTCTTCATCGGCCCTTACGATCTCTCAGGTACGATGGGGCTGATGGGGCAGGTTCATCACCCGGAGGTCGAGGATGCGGTGAAACGTGTCTTCGATGCGGCGTGTGCTGCTGACGTCACAGTAGGATTACTCATCGCAGAGCCACAGCCCGGGGAACTGGCGCAGCGGATCGCCGAGGGATTCCGCTTCATCTCGGTAGGGCTGGATACACTGCTTCTTGTTCGGGGCGCTCAGGCGTTGATGGCGGAGTGGCAGGACGCCTGACCCCCATCCCATGTGTGCCTCGATGTCGAAGTCAGGCTAGAGGAGATCGATGATGTGGTTAGTGCTTGTGGCTTTCATGGTGTTTGTCGCTATCTTCACGTTGTTCGTGTTCTTTGTCAACCGCTGGCTCTCCTCATACGTCCAGCACCATATCGCAGGGCGACTCGATGCCATAGACCAGATCGTCAATGAGGAGCGGGTACCCGAAGCGTGGCTGCATTCTCACCGCAGGCGCGCGCGCAGGTTGAGGGCCGCAGGGGCAACGGAGCAGCAGCTAGCCAGGTTGTCACGCCTCGCGCGCAAGCAGTGTCTCGCCAATATCCGCGAACTGATCCGGTATGTTGGGGACGTCAAGTTCACCGACAATGAGGAAACCAGGCGCTTGATGTTGCAGGAACTGCGCAATCAGGAGAACCGTTGGCAGGACGATGCGGTGTGGTCCGGTCTAGTCGATTTCTCCTCAGAGGTGGAGCCATCCACTGACGCTTCCAGGAACTGAGGCCGGGCAACGCATGGTATGGCTGCTCCCCTCAGAGGGGGTGACTGCCAAGATGGCTCACCTCGAGATGGCCAAGAACGGATACGGAGGGCGGAATAGGTGAAGGAGATCAGACTCGGCGCTTCTGACGTCACGTCGGCAGCAGCCATTCAGCGCGCTATTGATGGATTGGGTGAGGAAGGTGGGCGTCTAGTCCTACCCTCGATGGACCTGGAGATCGATCGTGGCATCGAACTGCGATCCAACGTTGAGTTGGTGGGGCAGGGGCGCGACACCATGCTCCGAAAGGCACCCGGACGGGTCTACCCACTTTCCGGGTATCACAACTATGGCATGCTCGACGTGCCTCTCACGTTCACCGATGGCCTTGCGCCGGGGATGACCGTTTCCATTCGGGACGATCGCCACGGTGGGTTCTTTGAGACCTTCGCCCGGATCACGTGGATCGACGGGACGTGGGTCGGCATCGATCGAGGGCTGCACTCGGACTACGACGCAGCGCTCAATCCCTTGTTGGTGTCTGCCTTTCCTATGATCTTCGGCCTGGGTGTGGAGAATGTGGCGATACGCGGGCTGACGCTCGACGGCAACCGTGGGGCACAGGCTGCCGGGATCGGTGCGTGTCGGGGTGCGGCGATCTACTTCCTCCAGAGTCACAGCGTGAGGATCGTGGACGTGGTTGAGGCCGACTTTGCGGGCGAGGGCATAGGCTACCAGATGTGCAGTCAGGTACACCTGCGCCATTGCCACGTCAGCGGCAACACAGGGAATGGGTTCCATCCCGGTGCCGGCAGTACCGGGTCGAGCTATGAGCATTGTGTCGCCGAGGGCAATGGGGCGGCCGGATTCTTCTTCTGTGTGCGGGCCAATCACATCTCGGTGCGAAACTGTCGGTTTGACAACAACGTGGGGCCCGGTGTCTCCGTCGGCATACGTGACAGCCATAACCTGATCGACGCCTGCACGATACGGTACAACGCGGGGCCGGGTATTCTCTTTCGCGAGACGCGCCGTCCGGTAGAGATGCACGCCTGTCGTGTCAGGTACTGCGATATCGAGGACAATGTCCGCGCCGGCGGGTTAGGACAGGTTGTCATCCTGGGCGATGCTCGCGACCTGGCCTTCGAGCAAAACACTATCGTTGGGGGGGAGGGAGGCGACCGTGCCGGTATTTGGATCTCGCCCACGGCGACGGACATATGGCTGGCGGATAACCAAATCGCCGCAAGCTTTCCGAAGGTGGTCGCGGATGCCGCCTGCCTGGCCCTGGTAGATCCCGTCATCGAGTGCGGCGTGGACGATGTGGAACTCTCTCATTATCGGCATCTGGGCAGGTAGGCAGGAGGCGACGGTATGTCTTTCGAGGATGGATGGGCAGCGATCAACCTTGAGATGCCTGCCCGCGTGCCGCATACGGAGTATTCGGTCACTGAGCACTGGGGTGTGATCCGGGCCGTGACCGGGCTGGAAATACGGCCGGATAGCCCTGCCGAGCTCAAGGCACGTGGGGCGTTAGCGCTGATGCGGGCATGGAACTTTGACTTTCGATGGTCGACGCTGATCAGCGACGCAGAGCTTGCGGCGTGCTCTACAGATATGGGCCATGCGGAATACTCGGCCGGCGGCGTGGATTGGCGAGACACAATCCATTGCCCCTTCGAAACCCCGGAGGAAGTGCTCGATTTCGACCCGTGGGAGGCCTATGGTCCCCAGGATGAGACTGACTTGGTCCGCCGGTTTGAGGAGAGTTACCAACAACAACGGGCAGAGACGCCGGAGCAGGTGACGATGACGGGCATCTATATTACCGTCATCTCTGGTCTTATCGCTATGTTCGGATGGGAGATGCTATTGTTGGCGGCCGGCGTTGATCCCAGAGGGTTCGGCGAGGTGACAACCCGCTATGCCTCGTGGATTCAGCAGTATTACGATGCCCTCGGAAAAGCCGATGTGCCGGTCGTGATGGTCCACGATGACATTGTCTGGAGCGCCGGCCCATTCATCTCGCCCAGCTGGTATCGTGAGTATGTCTTCCCCAACTACAGAAGGCTCTTCGCCCCATTGCACGACTCGGGCAAGAAGATTATGTATACATCAGACGGCAACTACACTCGCTTCATCGACGACATCGCAGGCTGTGGCGTCCACGGTTTCGTGCTGGAGCCCTGGACCGATATGCAGCAAATCGCCGATGTCTATGGAGACACCCACGTATTTATCGGGAATGCGGACACGCGCATCCTGCTCCGCGGCAAGCGGGAGGAGATCCGGGCCGAGGTGGAACGGTGTATGGCCATCGGAAAGCCACACCCCGGCTTCTTTCTCGCGGTCGGCAACCACATCCCGCCCAACACGCCCGTGGAGAGCGTGCTCTATTACAATGAGGTCTACGAGGAGCTCAGCCGGCGATAGGTGATCTTCCGGCTCAGTGGGCTTCCTACTGGCTCGCCAGCAGCATCTCTATAACCGCGCTTGCCTGCTGCGCTGCCTTCGCCCACGAGAAGCGCGATAGGTTGGTGTAGCCGTGCTTCACCATCTGCGCTCGCAGCTCGGTGTCCTCGAGCAGGCGACGAAGTCCATCCGCTATCGCCTCGACATCTTCCGGATCGACCAGCAGTCCTCCTTCGCCCGCGACCTCCGGCAGGCTGGACGTAGTGCTCCCTAACAAGGGCGTGCCACAGGCTTGGGCCTCCAGAACAGGGAAACCGAACCCCTCATAGAGCGAGGGATACGCGAAAAGCTGTGCGCCTGAGATGAGTGCCGCCTTGTCCTCGATGGCGACGAAACCGGGAAAGCGCACCCTGTCGCGCAATCCCAGCGCTTCTGCTCGCGCGATGATCGGCTCTGAGAGCCAGCCACTCGGACCCGCCAGGACCAGGGTCAGATCCGCATAGGCAGGCGTGAGCGAGGCGAATGCCTCGATCAGGCGGGTGAGATTCTTGCGCGGTTGGATGCGACCGAGGAAGAGGACATATCTGCCTGAGATACCATAGCGTTCTTTGACGCGATCGAGAACGGATGGGTCCAGCACGCGATGCAGGTCGGACTCGTAGCCGGGGTAGAGGACCGTGATCCTTGCGGGCAGCGTTCCGTATGCTTCAACGATAGCCTCACGCGTTGCACAGGAATCCGCCAGGATGTGCGTCGCCCGGCTGGCGTTCCAGCGGGTGCTCATCTCCAGATAGCGCCGCTGCGCCGGAGGATGGGCCTCTGGAAAGAACCGGTAGCCGAGATCGTGGACGGTAACGAGCGTACGCCGGGGACGCGCAAGCGGCAGCACGTGGGCCGGCACGAAGAGCAAGTCAGGTGAATGGCGCATCATTTCCCAGGAGAGCCGCGCGTGCGTCCACAGGCGAGGAAAGGGGATCGTGCACACTTCGGCGCCGTTCCCCCATCGTTCGAAGCTGTCGGTTCCGCGTGCGGGAGGTTCGCGAAGGTAGAGTCGAACCAGGTGCCGCTCAGTCAGCAGTGGTACCAATGCCCGAATGAGGTGATATGAGTAGGCCTCGGTACCCGTCGGCGCCGTGCTGATAGCGCGACTTGCGTCAATCCCGATCACGCTCACGGGGTACGCGCCGCGTGAAGGCTAAGGGACGACGGTCTGGATCAAGGGAATGGGAACCAAGATCAGAATGAAGATGGCGACCACTGCCCAGCCCAGGATCTTACGCTTCCGATCCAACGGCGTCACGTCATTGAGGGGCGCCGGGTGACGTGGCCCAACCAAGAGACCGAGCCCTCCCCAGACAAGCCAGGTGATGCCGGCCTGGTTCCCGATGAATAGGAGTAGCAGGCCCCAGGCGAAGGCCAGACCGACAAATGCGCGCGCCAACATCCATGCTTTCTTGCCCCACATTGCATAGGCAACGTGTCCGCCGTCGAACTGGCCGATGGGAAAGAGGTTGAGCGCCGTGACCAGGAGTCCCGCCCAGGCGGCAAACGCGATGGAACCACCGGGGCTGGGGGGCGAGAGCCATACATCCTCGCCGGTCTGCGGATTCGGAAGCAGTCGCCCGAAGATGGCATACTTCGCCGCGATGTAGAGGATCGAGTTGCCCTCCTGCATAACAGGTACTGGCTGTCCCACGGGGAGATTAGCGAACTCGCGAGGCGTTCCGGCGTAAGAGAAGGCAAGGCCGATGAAGAGCAGCGGAACGGCGAGGATCAATCCACCCAGCGGTCCGGCAACACCAATATCAAATAGGGCCTTCCGGCTGCGCATCGGACCACGCTGCACGATCACGGCCCCCATCGTTCCGAGAATGCTCAACGGAAGCGGTACAAAGTAAGGCAGGCTGGTGGGAGAGCCGTAGGATCGTCCTACGAAATAGTGGCTCAATTCGTGGGCCGTCAGGATGCCCATAATCGTAGCGGCGAAGGGCCAGCCGCGCCAGATCTCGAGCGGATTGGCGAACACATCGACGTTCTCGCGAAGCGCACCAAGCAACAAGACGGACAGGATCGTCAGCACAAAGAGGACCACATTGAGCCAAGCTTTTCCGGTCTTGTGGTCAGCAACCGCGGGCAGTGCCTGAATCACCTGCACGCCATTCTCCTGGGTGAGCAGCGGCGTGTAGCCAAGGCGCTCAAACCGGTTGATGATGGTGTCGAAAGCGTGCTCCTCGTCCCCGCCGGCAAAGTGACCGCCGAAGCGCACCACGGGACGGACCTTATTGTCCAGGACGGTGATGTCGTCGACGATCACCAGACCGTCGAGGGCCTGCCGCAGTTGGTGAACGACGAGCTGTTCTTGAGTGGACTCGCGATCAGTATTTTCCATAGCGCCAGTATAGCACAAAGCCCTCTGGTTTCCGAGAGGGCTTAAGGATGCGGAACCTTGCGAAGGTCAGCGGCGCGCCACGTATCGCGGCTGACTGCATAACAGCAGCCGACTGCTCGTGTAGGCGCCACGTAACCTTCGCAAGGTTAGCGATAGGTGACGAGCTACTTGACGTCGACCTTCGCCCCAGCCTCTTCCAACTTGGCCTTGGCGTCCGCGGCGACTTCCTTGCCCACAGCCTCGAGAATGTTGGCGGGCGCGCTCTCGACCAGATCCTTGGCCTCTTTCAGGCCCAGGTTGGTAAGCTGACGGACGACCTTAATGACGTTGATCTTCTTCGGTCCAAAGTCCGCGAGGACAACGTTGAACTCGGTCTGCTCTTCCTCTTCCTCAGCCTCGGCAGCAGCGGTGGGCATCGCGCCCATCATGGCGACGGGGGCTGCAGCGCTCACACCGAGCTTGTCCTCGAGCATCTTGACCAGTTCAGAAGCCTCGATCAGCGTAAGGGCGCTGATTTCTTCTACGAGTTTATCCAGATCTGCCATTGTTATGAAACCTCCAGTTATGTTTCGTGACCACGCCGCTTTTCTCAAGCGTTCGCTTCACGATGAATACCTACTTAGTTCTCGGATGCTGTACTGAATGCTGGTGAGCGTCAGGCGGACGCCTCTGCAGCCTCAACCACTGATTCTGCGACTTCGACTGCTGCACCACCACCGGCCTCTTCCAGCTTGTCAGCGTAAGCCTTGACCACATTGAGTACCTGGCGGATGCCACCGGCAACCACGCCGGCAAGCTGTGTCGCCGGTGCATTGATGGTCCGCAGGACTTGGGACAGAAGCTCTTCCCGAGTCGGCAGACTGGCGACCGTCGCCACTTCTCTCGCACCAAAGGCATGTCCTTCGATCAAACCGCCCTTGACGACGAAGCGGCCTTCGTCGTAGCCCTGAGCGATCTCACGGAACAGCTTCGCCAGGGAAGGTACGTCTTTGTGCGCGAATGCCACCAACGTGGGCCCCGCGAGGAGTCCCTCAGGCACCTTGATCTTGACTTCATCCAGCACCAGCTCGAACAAGGTATTCTTGATGACGAATACTTCGCCCTCCTGTTGACGGGTCCTGTGGCGGAGGTCCTGCATCTGAGCCACGCTCAGTGCTGTATATTCCGCCATGACGAATCCGCTGCTCTCGGCGATTTGCTGGCGATACTGATCCAGCAATTCCTCTTTACGGGCGCGTGAAATAGCCAACCTTTCTCACCTCCTTCTAGGATACTAACTACAGCCTTCGCTAGCAGACAGCACAAAAAAAGTCCTTGCGCCTACCGACGCAAGGACTCAGGAGAGCAAGCTCCGACGCGATGCGCCGGGTGCGCTTGTCAGTTTCCCCAGATCCTGCCTCGGCGGGTATGATTAAGCCCCTCGCGAACTCCAGTTCGCGCGCGAACCAAGTTCGCGAGTGCACCTGCTGTCTTAGGCGGACAGGTTCAGACCTACTGAAATCTAAGCTACTCCGTTTAGGCTGTCTCCAAAGCGAGTGCGGCTGTGGGATCGACCTTGACGCCGGGCCCCATAGTGGGTGCCAAGGTAACGCGGCGGACGAAGAGACCCTTCGCCGCGGGTGGACGAGCACGACGCAATGTGCTCATAACCGCAGCCATATTCCCGAGCAACTGCTCCTCGGAGAAGCTTACTTTCCCGATGGCGCAGTGGATGTTGCCTGAGCGGTCCAGACGGTACTCCACCCGGCCAGCCTTGGCTTCGTCAACCACACGCGCCAAGTCATCCTCCGGTACGACGGTGCCGGTCTTCGGCGTAGGCATCAAGCCGCGCGGACCCAGGACACGGCCCAACCGGCCAACGTGGCGCATCATGTCGGGCACGGCGATGGCGACATCGAAGTCCGTCCAACCATTCAAGATCCGCTGAACGCCTTCATCGTCGCCGATGACGTAATCGGCGCCGGCATCCGAGGCCACACGCGCCGCCTCTCCGGCTGCAAAGACCAGGACGCGCACTGACTTGCCCAGCCCGTTCGGCAAACGGACCACACCACGAATCGTCTGATCCGCACGACGCGGGTCAAGTGTCGTCTTCAGGTGTAGCTCAACGGTGCCGTCAAAGGCCGTGTAGCTCACGTCCTTGACCAACTTGATCGCCTCGTCGATGTCGTAGATGCGATCCCGGTCGACCTTCGCAGCAGCCTCCAGATACTTCTTGCCTGTCTTTCCCATATCTTGCTCCTCGTGGTCCTAGCGGGTTTCCCCTTCCACTGTGTGAGTGAACCATCCCACGGGACGGTTGTTCCAATCAGTCTCGGATGCGGATCCCCATACTGCGCGCGGTGCCCGCAATCTGAAGCTCTGCGCCCTCGACATCGATGGCATTCAGATCCCGCATCTTCGTCTCGGCGATCTCCCTGAGCTGCCGTTTGGTGATGGCGCCGACCTTGTCACGATTGGGCTCTGCCGAACCCTTGGCAACCCCTGCCGCTTTGCGCAGCAGATCCGCCGTGGGTGGGGTCTTGAGCTCAAACGTGAATGACGAATCCTGATAGATTGTGATCTCGGCCGGGATAATACTGCCGGTCAGGTGAGCCGTCTTGGCATTGTACTCTTTGCAGAACCCCATCAGGTTGATCCCGTGCTGAGCCAAGGCCGGCCCAATAGGCGGTGCCGGATTAGCCCTTCCTGCCTGGATCTGCAGCTTCACGACTGCTTTTATCTTTTTCTTTGCCATTCTCTCAATACTCCCTCGATCTGCGCCTTGGGGGAAGATCGTTCTGCGCTTCCCGACCTACCCAGGTGTGTGATTTGCTTGCTGTTTGACTAGGCCCGTTCCACCTGCAGGAAATCCAGCTCTACCGGTGTCTCGCGGCCAAAGAACGAAACCAGCACGCGGACCTTCGTCCGCTCCTCGTCGATGTCATCCACGACGCCGATGAAGTCCGCGAACGGCCCTTCGACGATGCGCACTTTCTGCCCTCGTTTGAAGGTGGCCCGCACCTCCGGAGCTGTAGATTCCATGCGGCGCAGAATGCGCTGCACAGCCTCAGACCGCAACGGGGTGGGGTGATTGCCCATGCCAACAAACCCCGTGACACCGGGGGTATTGCGCACGACGTACCAGGAGTCGTCGGAAAGCTGCATCTGAACCATCAAGTACCCTGGGTAAAGGCAGCGCTCGACGGTTCGGCGTTTGCCGTCCTTAAGCTCGATCTCCTCGACCGTGGGAACGACGACTTGGAAGATAAAGTCTTGCATGCCCATCGACTCAATCCGCTGTTCCAGGTTATGGCGTACCTTGTGCTCGTAACCCGAGTAACAGTGGATGATGAACCACGCGCGCTCATCCACCGACTCTTTCACCTCTTCATCGGCGAAAGGATCGGGGAGGACACCTACTTCCTCGGTCTCTTCCTCAAACAGAAGCGGCGGGAGGGCCTCTTGCGACTCCTCCTCTCCCTCTTCTTCGGCTTCGGAAAGGACCTCAGCCCCCAGACGCTCAAAGATGGCCTCGGGGGACAACCCGAGATCTGGCAGCGGACCCAGTCCGTCGTCAGTCTCGTCGAGGATTTGCTCCTCGTCCTCTTCTTCTACGGTATGCTCTTCTGATACCAAGTGCTTCAAACCTCGTCGTTCTGACCAACCAGATAGACCGCAGCGACCAACGCGATGCCGACCGCCACTCCTACTACCATATAGATCACGTTACCACCGATGACCTTACCCAGCAGCCATCCGAAGAAAAAGTCCAGTGCGCCCAGAAAGACTGCCATGCCAAACGTTACGGCAAGGACGATCTGGGTCATCGACCATCCCTGCTCCAGGGTTGGCCAGCGAACCTTGCGCAGCTCCACTCGGGTAGAGCGGAAATACGCTACGATCGCGTTGTCTTTCTTCTCCTTCGCATTAGCCACGGACGCCTCCGCACGATCAACCTATGATGCGCCTATTGCGCTTACATTTTAAGACACCGCCTAGTCAGGCGGTGTCTTGTCTTCAAGGCAGGCGAGGCAGGAATTGAACCCGCAACCTACGGTTTTGGAGACCGTTGCTCTGCCAATTGAGCTACTCGCCTACGCAAATCTGCTCTCTAAAGGCGTTCCACTTTCCGCCTTGAGCCCATGATCAGATTTGAACTGATGACCCCTTTCTTACCAAGAAAGTGCTCTACCGACTGAGCTACATGGGCAAATAATGGTGGGCAGTGAGGGACTCGAACCCCCGAAGGCGTTACGCCAGCGGATTTACAGTCCGCCTCCTTTGCCGCTCGGATCAACTGCCCGGACAAGCCGACGGTGGGAATCGAACCCACAACCCTCCGCTTACAAGGCGGATGCTCCGCCGTTTGAGCTACGTCGGCGCATTGCGATTATAACACGGCCGATCTTCGGGTCAAGGATTCCCAAACCGTTGCAGGCGATAGTATACACGATACGATGTCGTTGTCAACCAAAAGCGCGCTTCACGGTGGGCTATCCGTAGCGGAGCCCCAGGTTCACGCGACGGTCTAGCACCGTCGCGAGCTCCTGGGTCGTCTTGACCTCGATCGGATCGTATTTGATCCCCGGATAATGCTCATTGAAGAAGGTCTTCAGATCGTCCTGCCACAGATGCGGGTTGACGACCGTGACGGCCCGCTCCTCCAGCCCTGGACCGTAGGCAGCGTCGTCGGCGCTGAAGCCGATGGTCACCTTGAACGTCTCCCAGTAGTGGCGACAAGCCTCAATCCAGCTCCACGTCGTGCCCTGAGGGAAGAGCATGTAATGCCGGCTGTACACGACACGCGGGCCGGAGGGTGACGGCGCCTCGGGCGGCGTTGGGATGGGAGGCGGCGTGGGCGTCGGGGTCTCAGTGGGGGCGGCGGGCTTCTCCTCGGGCCACTTGGGATCTGAGGTGTTCTTCACCGAGATTGCGTGGCTGACCAGTCCCGGAAGAAACCTGCCGAAGTCGTAGTTGTCCCAGGATCCCGCACTACCCAGCGTGAAGAGGTGTGCCCCGACGACGTAATAGTCTTCGCGGAGCCTGGCGTCGTACCACTTCATCTGGTCGAGCCACTCCTTCTCAGTAAGCAACGGGAGATCCTTGGCGACGTTCACCTCGGTGAGAAAGAGGGGCACGACCTCGTTGCGCGGAATAAGGAAGTCCTCGTACCACCAGCGATAGCGGCACGCCAGCGGGCCACGGTTGGGGTAGGTGGGACGTCCGGGCAGCGGCTCGCCGTACCATCGGTTCATCGGGTTAGCATACTCGTGGAGCGACAGTGCATGTCCGCCGGCCTTCGCCTGGCCGAAGACGCCCATCTCGGCCACGGCCTTCATTTCGTCCCATTCGGGCACGCCCATGCTGTAGGAGAAGAGGGCCAGATGGTAGCCTTCTTCGTCGGCGATGTCCATGCAGTGCATCATGAACTCGCCAAGGCGCCGGTGGCCTTCGGTTCCCACCGGATCCTGTTCGTTGATGATCTCCCAGTAATCGACGTAGCTCCGGTGCGGTTCCCAGCGAGGCAGGAGGCTATCCATTACGTTCTGGGCGCTTTCCTTAAGATCCCCGTTCAGATCCGGCCCTTCGACATTGACGCGCGGATCGGTGCCACGCATGAAGCGTCCCACGGTGATCACGTCGCTATCCAGCGCCTTGACATCCTTGAGCCACCCCACAGAGATCACGGCCTTGACCGTAGTCATATGGGTGCCTCCCTGAAGTAGCTGCTGGATCACGGCGGGGGTTTCGCCGGGCATGATCCCGTGGATTCCTAATTTGCTTGGCATATCGTCTCTCCTTGTCGTCGGGTCGAGGGGTAGGAACTGCGCTTACGCAAGATCCTCTGCCCAACTGGGATGCTTCACTTCCTCCGGCATGACAGTGCAGCGGGTCATTGTGATCTGAACCGCGTCCGTACGGTGGCACTGTTCAGGATAATATTCATCCGGTTTACCTCAGCCACTCCCGCATCTTCTCAATGTATTGGGGAAAAGCGATCTCGGGTTCGGCCAGATTCGGGATCCAGCGCTTCTCCCACTCGAGGATGGCATAGCCGTCGTAGCCTCCCGCCACAAGCAGATCGAGCATGGTCTTCAGCGGCACATCTCCCTCGCCGAGAAGGACGTACTGGTGCCCGCCATCCGCCGTCGGTTTCGAGTCTTTGACGTGCGTGCTGACGGTGTAGGGCGCGAGGTTCTCATAGGTGAACTCGGCCGGCTCCCCGTTGGTACGATAGGGGTGGTGCAGGTCCCAAAGGACCCGGACCCTTGGATGATCTACTTCGCGCATCAACCGCGCGAAGACGGCGGAGTCCGTCCAGTCGTCGTGCGTCTCGAGCGCCAGGGTGATGCCGAACCCCTCGGCCTCGTTTCCGATAGCCCGAAGATTCTCGACGAGGGTGGGGAGGATGGTCTCCACTGTGTGACCCTCCGGCACCTTTCCGCCGTAGACCC
This sequence comes from uncultured Chloroflexia bacterium, assembly GCA_963775195.1. GTDB lineage: Bacteria > Chloroflexota > Anaerolineae > B4-G1 > SLSP01 > PWVB01. Next base: position 347,011 of record CAVZIC010000002.1, on the reverse strand, counting down.
TCAGGACCGGCGCGCCCAGCTCGGCAGCCAGCGCCATATTGCGCCGTGCCTCCTCGAAGTTCCCCTCCAGCTCATCGGCATCAACGACGGCGAAGCGTGCTGAGGTGGCAATCCCCGAAACGGCAATACCGTGGTCGGCAAGCAGTCGCTTCGTCGCAGCAAGGTCCGAGGTGAACTCCGGGCACCTCGTGATGTCCAGCGCATCGAGTAGTCCGCGGAAGTCGACGCCGTCGTACCCCATCTTGGCGGCCCTCTCGACGATTTCGCGGAGCGTCCATTCCGGACAGCCAAGCGTCGTGAACGATAGAGGCAGCATGGTGACTCCTTTGTGATGCGATAGAGCAAATGGCGATCCGTTGCTCGGATTCGCCATTCGCCTACGGTGGATCAGCTGAAGACGTCCAACGCGGCGTCGGGCGCGCCGATCTCGTTCAGCCACGCGATGAGTTTCGCGTGCATGTCGGCACCCACCTCCGCCTGATCGGCGATGATGTTCGTCTCGGCATAGGGATCGGTTTCGAGATCAAATAGCTCCGCAGTGCCCTCCGGCCCGATTGGGGCGTAGGCCCATTTCTGTGTGTAGACAACGGGGGTGTTCGCGGTCGACGGTACTTCCCCGTCTTGGTTGCGAAGGAAGGATCCGCAGATCGCCCAGTCGCGGATAGCAGGCTGCGCCTCGCCTCTCAGGCCGGACGCGAAGGAGCGACCATGGAAAGGCGCCGGCGGCGTCACCTGCAGGCCGTTGAGCTCCAGCAGCGTGGGTAGGATATCGGCAGGCTGGGCCAACAGATCGACGGTCGTCCCCCCCTGTAGCCCCGGTGCTGCAATCAGGAAGGGAATATGGGCGAGCTCGGGGTAGAGAGGCCAGCGCCGCTCATCCCGGTCGTTGATGTTGCTCTTGCCGGTGCGGTCGTGCTCTCCCAGGCTCATACCGTGGTCGGTGGTGAAGATGACGATGGTGGAGTCCCAGAGTGCCAAGTCATCCACTTTCTGGAGAATACGGCCGACCCAGCGGTCGATCAGTTCGGCCTCCGCACAGTAGTGCGCGCGCAGATTGCGCAGCTCGTCGGGCGTGTAATCACTCGCGTGACCATAGTTCGGGTGCAGCATCGGTGCGCCGGTGTAGCCCGGGTTGTACTTCCTCACCATATACTCCGGCGGGTCCCAGGGCTCGTGGGGATCGAAGAAATCTACCCAGAGGAGGAAAGGACGAAAATCGTCGTTTTCCTCCAACCAGCGTGCCACATGGGCCGAGGTGCGGTAGGGGAACGAGTCCTCCTCACAGCGGTAGTAGCGGTTTGTCCAGCGATGAAGGTCGACCAGGACGTGATCCTGGAAGTGATGGCCCGCGCGTGTCTTTTCCCGTGCCATGATGGGCTGGATGGGGTCGTTCATATGCAGGAACGGCATATCGCCTTCCTGCCCGCGGACCTGGTAGGCACCGTTGAAGGCGCGGTTGAAGCCGAAGTTGAAAAGATGAGGGCAGTCACAGATGAGTTGGGTAACGTAGCCCTCTTTGTTGAGCAGTTGGGGCATGACGTTCGCCTCGGCCAACTGCTGCCAGGGGATCCAGGGCCAGCCGAAGCGCCCTGAGATCAGGTCCGTCCGCTCGGGTATCGTGGGGAAGCTGCCGGTGTAGAAGTTGGACATGCTGACTGCGCGCTCGGAGAAGGCATCGAGGTTGGGGGTTGCGACAGGCATTGCCGCACGGTCAAAAAGGTTGTCGTAGCGATAGGTATCGGAGTTGATGATGATGATATTGTAGGGCTGATCGGGCGTCTGGGACGGCTGAATCTCCTTGGTCCGGGCATCCTGGTATTCCGGACCGGTCAGTTTCTTGGGTCGTGGGGTGGACATAAGGCTGCCTCCTGTATGTGGTATGGTTTGTGGCAAGAGCCACATCACTCTCTGGGCATATCGCGGCTGGCAACGACGTCTATGCCCGTGTTGAGGGCGTTCTCCAGGATGACCTGGCCTCCAACGACGGGTGCCTCGACCTCGATCTGACGGATCCTCGCCAGCAGATCGAAGATCATAGGTTTGGGGAAGGGCGCCCTGGTATAGACAGGAACTAACGGATGAAGTCCGCTCTTGACGCGTACGGTGGTGGCGACCATACGGCGCGGGTCGGTCAGTTCGCGCTGCACATAGGCCAGCCCTCGGTTGCAGGTGTTGCCCTCGACTTGGAGAACGGTGTCGCCGTCGTGAGTGACCTCTAGGGTACATCCCATCGGGCACGTGATACAGATCAGGTTCTCGGTGATCTCGGTCATGCTCTGCAGTTGTCCTTTCTCTCTCCCTCTCACGCTATCGCGGGGTCACGCTGACCCGTAGTTCGTTGGCGGTCCGGACCTTGTCATAGTCTCTCTGACGCAAACTGATGTTGACCATCTCGCCGGGGCGCGCGTAGCGCGCCCCGCGTTGAGCGATCAACGTCTCGCCGTCGCGGACTTCAATGCGCACCGGTTGCTCGATGGGTTCCGTGACGCGCATCTGCAGACGCACATCCGCTTCTGTGAGGCGCTCGGGATTGACCTGATGCGGCACGACGTAGCGCACGTGCGTGCCCGCGACGGTGGAGACCGCCGGTTGCTCGGGAAGGCAGATTGTGCCCATCGCATAGCACGCTGCTCGCTCGCCTGCGACTTTCCCGGCCTCGGTGACCCAGTCCACCAGGTCGTAGACGTGGACCACGTTGCCGGCGGCGAAGACCCCCGGCACGTTGGTCTGATAGCCCTCGTCGACGTATGGCCCGCCGGTGACCGGATCCAGCAGGACGCCGATCTTCTGCGAGAGCTCGTTTTCCGGGATCAGACCGACGGAGAGCAGCAGCGTATCACAGGGAATGGTCTCCTCGGTGCCCGGTATAGGCTGCCAGCGCTCGTCCACGGCGACCGCCTCCACGGCCTCCACGCGACTGCTCCCAATGATGCGCTTGACCGTGTGTCTGAGTTGCAGGGGAATATCGAAATCCAGCAGACATTGGACGTAGTTTCGGCTCAGGCCGGTTAGGTAGGGCATCACCTCCAGCACGCGCTCGACCTTTGCACCCTCGAAAGTGAGCCGGCGGGCCATGATCATCCCGATATCGCCCGATCCCAGGATCACGATGCGCTCGCCGGGCATGTAGCCCTCTACATTCACCCATCGTTGGGCCGTCCCGGCACTGTAGACGCCCGCCGGTCGCATGCCGGGGATGCGGATCTGTGCTCGCGTGCGCTCCCGGCATCCCATCGCCAACACGATAGCCGTTGCCTCGATCTCAGTGAACCCACTATGGCTGCCCGCGGCATACAGCCTATGCGAATGGACGCCTGCTCCTGCCGCGGTCGCCTGGATATCCAGCACCATCGTATCGAGGAGCGTGTCGATGCCGACGCCACGCACCTGGTCGATGAACCGTTGCGCGTAGCCTGGGCCGGGCAGATCCTCCCCAAACACCTCCAGGCCAAAACCATTGTGAATGCACTGCAGCAGAATCCCGCCCAACTCCAGATCGCGTTCGACGATCAGCACGTGGTCGGCACCCGCTTCCTTTGCGGAGATGGCGGCGGCGAGACCCCCCGGACCACTGCCGATCACGACGACGTCATAGCGAGGCCGTAGCCCTTGGGTCTGTTTCACAACCGTTAACCCAGACATATCACGCCGCCCCCACGTTCTTTGTCGTCCGCACCAGCAGTTCGGAGGTTGGGCCCTTCTTACTCACCTCCAGAGGGTCGATGCCCAGCTCGCGCGCGATGATCTCCACCACGCGCGGCATGTCAAAGGCGCCCTGGCAGCGACCTGTGCCCAGCCAAGTCCGCCGCTTGACGGCATCATACGTGTCCGCGGGAATTGGCGCGTGAATCTCGGCGATGATCTCGCCCTCCATCACCGTCTCGCAGCGGCAGATGATCCGGCCATACCGGGGATCCTGCCTCACGAGCTCGGCCTGCTCGGCGTGAGTCAGGTGCCGGAACACGGGCCGTGCCGCGCGATAGGGATTCCAGTTAGGCTTCGCCCGCAATGGCTCACCGGCCTGCGCGAGCAGGGCGACGACACGCTCAGCGATTGCCGGTGCCGCGGTGAGTCCCGGGGATTCGATGCCGCCTAGGTTGAGCAGTCCGTCGACCTCTGTCGGGATCTCGATGATGAAGTCCTTGCGATAGGCGACGTTCGGGTTGGGCGAGGGAGCGTTGCCGCCAGGACGCAACCCTGCAAAGAGCGCAATGATGTGGCGCTGGTTGAGCGAAGGCACCAGTTTGCGCGCGCCCTCCCAGACCTCGTGCAGTCCTGAAGCGGTGACCGCCGTGTCCTCCTTATCGTCGATCTCCTCCGCGTTGGGGCCCACGATGGTGTTTCCGTGAACGGTCGTCGTCACCAGGATCCCCTTGCTGACCTTGGTAGGAACCGGGAAAAGCACCGTGTCCAGGGCGAAGAGATTGCGGTCGAGAACGTAGTACTCGCCGCGGCGCGGCGTGATGTGGAATTTGGGTCGAACTCCGGCCTTGTGCATCACGGCATCGGCGTAGAGGCCTGCGGCGTTGATGACCCATCGCGAAGTGAAGTCGCCCCGATCGGTCTTGACGCCGACGATGCGCCGCGATCCCTCTTCCGCGCATCGGTAGCCTGGCGATGCCCACAGGAAATCCTCGAAGCTGGTCCGGCGCTTCAGCACCACGCCGTTCGTAACAGCGTTCTCCGCAGCCGCCAGCGTGGCGCCCCAGGGATCACAGACGCCGCCAATGGGACAATAGAGGGCCCCGCTGACCTCGGGGTTGATCTTGGGTTCGCGCCGGCGCATCTCCTCGCCGGAGATGATCTCGACGGGAACCCCGTTGGCGACGCCGTGAGCAGCCTGAGCTTCCAGCTCCGCCCGTTCCTCCGGGCCAATCGCCACGACGTAGGTCCCACTGCGATCGAAGCTGAAGCCCAGTTCCTCCGCCAATTGGTCCCACAGCCGGTTCCCTTGAACGTTTAGTTCGGCCTTGAGTGTGCCCGGCTCTGCCGCGTAGCCGCCGTGGATGATAGCGGAATTGGCCGACGTGGCCCCGGTGCAGATGTCGTCCTCTTTTTCTATCCAGAGGATGTCCAGGTCATAGCGCGACAGGGTCCTTGCGATCATCGCCCCGACCACGCCGGCACCTACGATGATGATGTCGAAGTCGGCTCGCCGGGTGTGATTGTGCGGACTGTCTGTGGGTTGTATCGTCTTCAACCTTGGCTCCCAATCTTCGACAAACCCTGAAATCTCATTATCCCAAGCATCAACTCTCGACCCAGTCCAGCGTGCGGGTCACTGCTCTCTTCCAGCCGTCGTACAACCGGTCGCGCGTTGCAGCATCCATCGCCGGCTGAAATGTGCGGTCGACGCCCCAATTCTCACGTAGAGCCGCGGTATCGGACCAGAACCCCACGGCGAGGCCCGCTGCGTAGGCAGCGCCGAGGGCCGTCGTCTCGGTGACGGTGGGCCGGATGACGGGCACACCCAGGATATCGGCCTGAAACTGCATCAGGAGTTCGTTCGCCACCATGCCCCCGTCAACCTTGAGTGTCTCAACTGGCACGCCTGCATCTCCGGCCATTGCCTCGATCACATCTCTGGTCTGGTACGCGGTAGCCTCCAGCGCTGCCCGACAGATGTGCTCCTTGGTGATGTAGCGCGTCAGGCCGACCATGACGCCGCGGGCATCGCTGCGCCAGTAGGGAGCGAAGAGGCCCGAAAAGGCGGGCACAACGTACATCCCGCCCGCATCGTCCACATGGCGGGCGATCTCCTCGATCTGCGGTGCTCTGGTAAAGAATCCCAGATTGTCGCGCAGCCACTGCACGAGCGCGCCGGTGACCGCGATCGAACCCTCCAGGGCGTAGACCGCCGAGTCATCGCCGAATTGGTATCCAACGGTTGTCAATAGCCCGTGCTCAGACGGGACGATCTCCTTGCCCGTGTTCAGGAGCATGAAGCAGCCTGTACCATAGGTGTTCTTTGCCTCGCCGGGTGCGAAGCACGTCTGGCCGACGAGCGCAGCCTGCTGATCGCCGAGGCTGCCGGTGACCGGGATGCTCTCCCCAAAGGGTCCGTCACTCCGCGTGAAGCCGTAAGGATGTGGCGCGCTTGAGGGCCGTATCACGGGCAGCATCAGCGCCGGAATGTTGAGCATCTGGCGGATCTCGTCATCCCAGTCGAGGGTGTGCAGATCCATCAGCATTGTGCGGCTGGCGTTGGTCACGTCGGTAACGTGAGTCCCACCTTGAGGTCCACCCGTCAGCCACCAGATGATCCAGCTATCAATCGTCCCGAAGAGCGCGTCCCCGTGGTCCGCTGCCTCGCGTACCGCCGGGACGTTCTGAAGCAGCCATGCGAGTTTCGGCCCGGCGAAGTAGGTAGCCAGCGGGAGGCCCACCTTGGGGCGGAAACGATCCTGGCCCCCCTCGGCTGCCAGCGCGTCGCAGATACCCTTCGTGCGTGTATCCTGCCAGACAATCGCGTTGTAGAGCGGGCGGCCCGTGCGACGATCCCATACGACCGTCGTCTCGCGCTGATTTGTGATGCCTATGGCTGTAATTCTGCCGCTTGAGATGTTGCCCTGGGTGAGGGTCTGGCGAATGACCTTCTGGGACGTCTCCCAGATCTCCATCGGGTCGTGCTCTACCCAGCCCGGCCGGGGTGTGATCTGCCGGTGCTCCTCGTAAGACCAGATGACAGGCCGCCCTCCGTGGTCAAACAGGATACAGCGTGTGCCGGTAGTGCCTTGATCGAGGGCTGCGATGTACTCGGCCTCTGCCATCGGGACCTCCGAGTCGTGTGATGGGTGGACTGTAGGCGCACCCGGATTATACCTGGCGGTACCCGCTTGTCGAATACGCGGATCGTCACCTTCCGGCAAGATGGGGGGAGCCGTGTAGACTCAGCGTGCCTCGTCGTCGCAGGAATCTCCACGTGCGGCAACTCTTCTACCTTCCCGGAAGGTGCCTTCCTGTCAGTTGTGGACGACCGATGGCAGATAGACGGAATAGCGCACGAAGACTGACTGTCCGGCGCTCCAGGGACTGTCACCACTGGGGGTCACGGCGCGTACACGGTAGTACCACGTGCCCCCCGACTGATTCACGATGGCGTGCTGGGTCAAGGGGCCCGTATAGGCAAGTGTAGGCGCCACGAAGTAGGCCGATGTGCTCTGCTCCAGCAGGTAGCCGGTGGCAGTGGCCACGCCGGTCCACTGAATGTCGTAGGCCCCATCGGCATCGGTATTGGCAATGGGGAGAAGCTGTGGCGCGGGCACGAGGGGTACGGTTACTGTGATGTCCCGAGTGTTGCTCGGCGGGCTGAAACCGGCCTGATTGTAGGCCTCTACACGATAGTACCACCGCCCGCTGGGCTGTCCGGTGACTGCATAGGTTGTGCCGATCCCGAGGTAGCGGTCGGTGGTGCTGGCAAATGTCGCGCTGGATGATTCCTCAAGCCGGTATCCGGTTGCGCCGGTGGCGCTGGACCAACTGAGCGTATAGGCATCGGCGTCCGTGCCGGGCACGACTGCGGCGAGCGTCGGTGCCGCCGGCTTGACCACAACAGACTGTGGCGTACTCCAGCCACCCGATGCCGACGTGGCGTAGGCCTGGACACGATAGTACCATGTTCCTCCTGGCTGACCGGTGACATCGTAGCTGAGGACATCCCCGAGGTCGTACGTCGATGGGATGGAGAAGTCCGCAGCCCCCGATTCCTGTAGGCGGTAGCCGGTTGCGCCGACCACGGCTTGCCAGGCGACCTGATAGGTAGCCGCACCCCCATTGTTGATCGGCTGGAGGATCGGCGTACCCAGCGTGACCTGTAGGGACTCGGTGTTGCTCCAGGTGCTGACGTCTCCCGAGCTGGATCGTTCAGCCCGCACGCGATAGTACCATGTGCCGAGGGGGCTGGCGAGCTGTACCGTGCTTGTCGCCCCGCTGTAGCGGGTGACCGGCGAACTGAAGGACGGATTATCGTCCTCCTCAAGGGTATAGTTCGTAGCATTGGGCACGTCGGACCAGTCTACCCAGTAGATGCCATCGTGCTCCGGGTCGCTGATCGGCAGGAGCGTCGGGGGTGAGAGGACGAGGAGGCTTTCCACGGCAGCCAGGGCGTTGATACGCCCCCAACCGAACGTTTGGTCCCATCCCGGGGTTCCGAGATCGACGGCTGTGTTCTCGATGATCTGCTCCACCTGATCCGGGGTAAGGGTGGGGTCCATCGACCAGAGTAAGGCTGCCAGACCTGAAACAAAGGGCGTAGCCTGTGAGGTGCCTTGCAGAAAGTCGTAGCCCTGGTAGTAGTTGCAGGTGGGTGTTGTATTGAGGTAGACCGCATAGGTGGGCAGGGTGCTGTAGATGCCCGATGACGAATGGCACATATACATAGCGCCGCCCGGGGCAGCGATGTCATTGTGGGCGCCGTAATTGGAGTAAGGTGCGCGATTATCTGCCTGGTCCGTGGCCGAGACAGCCATTACATTGGCGTATGCCGCAGGGTATTCAGGGGCTGCGCTGTTCAGGTTGCCCATTGCGGCGATGACGAGGAGACCTGCGTCGTGCGCGCTGGTGACAGCGTTCAGTAGCGTCTGCGAGCCACTTGTGCCGCCAAGGCTGAGATTGATGATCTGGGCACCCATAATCTCTGCCCAGCCGATCCCCGCGGCCACGCCGGCTGTATCACCGTTGCCGGCTGCGTCCAGTACGCGGAGCGGCATGATCTTTGCTCCCCATGACATGCCTGCTACGCCGACGTTGTTGTTGGTCACTGCCGCTGCTATGCCGGCGACGTGAGTTCCGTGGCCGTTCAGGTCGTGGGGATTGCTGTCGTTGTCGATAAAGTCGTAGCCGGGCACGATTTTCGAGGCCAGGTCGGGATGACCCTCATCGATGCCGGTGTCGATAATGGCGATTGTAACGCTCGTCGCACCGGTGACAATATCCCAAGCTGCCGGCGCTTGTATCTTCGTATAGGCCCACTGTGATGTATAACTGGGGTCGTCGGGGATGCCGGAGGCATGGATGATGTAGTTGGGCTCGGCATACAGAACTCTGGGATCCTCACTCAAGGCGCGGATCACCGCTAACTCACGGCCTTTGGGCACCGTCACGATGTCGACGTCGCCGGGTAAGGTGGGAGTGTCTGGCAACCGTGGTGTCACCGGAGATACGACCGGCGATGTCGCCGTAGACGGTCCCGGCCCGTATCCCGCCTAGGGCCCTAAGCACGCCATCCTTGGCAACGTCACTCAGGGGAGCTCCTCCTGATCCCGGTCTGAAGGCTACCAGTACCTCGCCGGCTACAAAGGTGGATGCGGGTTCGGCAGCCACCGGCACGTTCGCTCTCGCGGGTATCGGTTGGCCCGCCAGCAGCGAAAGGCTGATCAGGCACAGGAGGGCCGAATAGGCAATTCGTACTCGACGACCATGTCTCATCTCACGTCCTCCTTGCTCGTTTCCGAGCCAAGGCAAGATCAGCCGGGCGATCGAGATGCTGATCTGTATCCGGCCATCGTATATGTGATGTGGTTCCTACCATTCTACAGTATAGTATAGCGCCATTGATGGACGGAAGAAGCTGTAAGCCATCGCTTGCTAGATCCAACCTGCGGCGGTACAATTTACTTGTAGATGGTCTACTAAACATTCGGCCCCGGATGTGGTCGCTGAGATCCACTATCCGGGCCATACAGTCAGGAGGCACGCATGGGTGACTACCTTTTCCCTGATTCACTTTCGGCTGTGGACCCCGAGCTATCAGATCTAATCGGCTATGAGACCGAGCGACAGGCTCGCAAGCTGATTATGATCCCTTCGGAGTCCATCGCCCCGGTTGCGGTTCACGAGGCCCTCGCGTCGTCCTATTCGCACCTCTACGCCGAGGGATACCCCGACGATCGGACCCGCACGATGACGGAGGCGCAGATCCTGGACTACACGTCGGAACTGGGGCACTACCGGCGCTATGCGGATCCCCGCTATTACAAAGGCGTCGAATATGCGGACGTCCTGGAATCCCTGGCGCGTCGCAGGATAGCAGAGCTTTTTGCTACCAAGATCACGCCGGCGAATAAGCTGTATGTCAATGTCCAGCCGCTCTCGGGCGCGCCGGCAAATACCGCGGCAGAATATGCCCTGATGTCGCCCGGCGACACCCTTATGTCAATGGCGCTTCACGTGGGCGGGCACCTCAGTCACGGGAGTAAGGTGGCATATTCCGGGAAGACGTTCAACGTCGTGCATTACAGTGTCGATGATCAGACGGAACTTCTCGACTACGACGCCATTCGCGAACTTGCGCGACAGGCACGGCCAAAGATGATCATTGCCGGGTACACGTCCTACCCATGGGCCCCTGATTGGGCCAAGTTCCGTGCGATTGCCGATGAGGTGGGCGCCTACCTGTTGGCCGATATCGCCCACGTGGCCGGGCTGACCGTGGCAGGCGTCTATCCGAACCCGGTCGGCATCGCCGACGTTGTCACCTTCACCACTCACAAGACCTTCAACGGCCCGCGTGGCGCCGTCATTCTAACACACAAGACGCTCCTGGCGGACAAGATCGACCGTGCCGTGTTCCCCGGCTTCCAGGGTGGCCCGCACATGGAGGCCATCGCCGGGATCGCCGCCGCGGCAAAGCTGGCCACGACGGAGCGGTTTCGTGAGGTTCAACGTCAGACGGTGCGGAACGCGGTGGGGCTGGCGGAGGCGTTGGCCGCTGAGGGTGTCCGTGTCGCCTACGGTGGCACCGACACGCATATGGTGTTGATCGACTGTAAGACGGTGCAGGGCCCTTACGCTACGCCATTGATGGGTGACCCGGCCGTCCGTGTTCTGGACATCGCGGGCATCGTCGCCAACCGCAACACAATTCCCGGGGACTCGACGGCCCTCTATCCTTCGGGCATTCGCCTGGGCACGCCATGGGTGACCCAGCGTGGGCTGGATACTGAGGATATGGGTGAGATCGCCGGCATTATCTCCTCCTTGCTCAACGCTATGACGCCGTATGTCCTGGAAAAGCGCCGCCCCAAGTATGACTATCGAGCTCGAGTTGATTTCGATGTCTTGGAGCGGGCCAAGCTTAGGGTCGCGGCGCTGGCAGCAAAGGCCAGCGATCCCTATGACGTGCCGCTCTCGACCGGGTATCCTCATTTCTACTTTGTCAACGATGTCCCGAAAGGCAGCGCTGCATACGAGCGGCTGGCCCTGGAAGGGCGGCTGGTGAAGCCCTTCGTCGACTGGTTGACCCCTTCGAATACAGCGGCCATGCCGGACGGCACGTCGCGCCCGGTGACGCTTCTGGAGGCTGATGGCAAGGTGATGGCTGCCGGGCTGCTGACGCGGGTCGACGAGTTGACGATGTATCTGGACATTCCGACCGAGCGAGCATCGCGGGTGATGACGTGGCTGCGCGCGCTCGTGGACGGCTATGTCGCCACCGATGATGCCTATGGGCGGCTGACCTTCCTGGATGCGGTTCGCGACCTGGGGGAGGCCCCCGCGCCGACCGAGCCAATCGTCGTCGAAGATGGCCCCTACACAAAGCCCTACTTCATCGGCGCTTGGTCCCATAAGGAGCCGATGGGGCCTGTGCTGCCGGGGTTCGAGTGGCAGGAGCCGGAGGATGCCCCACTCCGCAGGACACTCCTCAACGCGACGCATCGCGAGATGGGAGCGCGGATGGTGCCGTTTGGGGGGTGGGACATGCCGGTGTGGTACACTGCCAACCTGGACGAGCATCGGGCCGTCCGCGAGGCAGCCGGGCTATTCGACGTTAGCCATATGGGCTGTTGGGACGTTCGTGGCCCTGAGGCCGCTGCATTCCTCAATATGGTCATGGTCAATGACATCTATCTGATGGAGATCGGGGAATCGCAGTACACGGCCCTGTTCGACGTGGACGGCCTTCCGATGGATGACCTGCTCGTTTACCGCATCGGGGAAGACCACTACCTTGTGGTGGTGAATGCGGCGAACAATGACAAAGATTGGGCGTGGGTCAGCGCGGTGCACCGGGGCGAAGTGATGATCGATCCGAGCCGCCCGTGGGTGCGATGGGAAGCACCATCAGGGGCTGCTGTCCTGCGGGATTTGCGCGTGCCGGAGGCTGGCGATGATCGCCGCCACGAGCTTGCGCTTCAGGGGCCAAAGGCCAGGGACATCCTGTTGGCGCTCGGTGGCACCGACGCGGACCTGGCAAAGATCAAGAAGCTGCCCTGGGCGGGTGTGACCCGGGTGGTCCTCGGTGGGTTTGACCTTATCGTTAGCCGCACCGGCTATACGGGCGAACGCGTGGCTTACGAGCTCTTTGTCCACCCGGATCGGCTTGTAGCGTTCTGGGAGCGGCTGCTGGAGGTGGGGGAGGGTTTCGGGCTGAAGCCATGTGGGTTGGCGGCGCGGGACAGTCTACGGATGGAGGCGGGGTTGCCACTCTACGGCCACGAAATGGCCGGGCCGCTCGGTCTGACGATGGCGGAGGCCGGCTTCGGCACCTATCCGAAGATCTACAAGCCCTTTTTCGTGGGGCGTGAGGCCTACATCGCGTTGGATGCCAAGCGTAACTCAGGTATCGTGAGGTTCCGTGTATCGGAGAAGGGACAGCCGATGCCCCAACAACTGGACCCGGTGGTGGATGACCGGGGGCGCGTTGTGGGCAAGGTCACAAGCTGTAGTATTGACACTAAGGGATACCTGCTGGGCCAAGCCTACGTGCGTGATGACTACAAGCGCTCCGGCACACTCCTGGGTGTGCTGGTGACACCCCACCGCGAGCCGAAACCCCAGCAGGCGCTCAAGATCGGCGATCGTGTCGCGCTGCCGGTGAGGATCGAGGTGCTCAGCCGCTTCCCGAGCTAGCCGCAGCAGAACCTTCCGGGAAGCTCAACGCCAGGCGCAGCTTCCCGGAAGGGTGAGGTGGGCTTTCCGGACGATGGATCGTTGTTTTTGCGCTACGGGTACATTGGAATAGACTGCGGGGAATCCATCGGGGCGCATCTCCAGGGGGAATCATGAGGGTCTTTGTTGCAGGTGGAGCCGGGTACATCGGTAGCATCGTTACGGAGCAACTTCTCAAAGCAGGCCACGAGGTCACTGTTTACGATAGCTTGGTCAAAGGATATCGGAAGGCGATCCCGACTCAGGCTCGGTTTGTCCAGGGGGATGTTCTCGATCGGCAGATGCTGGATGCGGTATTAGGGGCCGATCGATATGACGCGATTCTCCACTTCGCCGCCTTCATTGAGGCGGGGGTGTCGATGCGCAACCCCGGCAGTTTCTTTCGGAACAACGTCATGGGCAGCATGACCCTTATCGAAGCTGCGGTGGCCCACGATGTCACCAAGTTCGTCTTCTCCTCCAGCGCCGGCGTCTATGCCAGCAAGGACACCCCACTGACTGAGGACGACCCGATCTGTCCGGTGAACGTCTATGGGCATACCAAGCGAATGATCGAGGAGACGCTGATCTGGTACAACAAGATCCACGGGCTGCGATTCGCGGCCTTACGTTACTTCAATGCGGCGGGGGCTACACCTCCGGGTCGGGGAGAGGCCCACAAACCCGAGACCCATCTTATCCCTCTGGTGTTGCAGGTGCCTCTTGGCCAGCGAGACCACGTCTACGTCTATGGAGCCGACTATCCGACCCCGGACGGCACGTGTATCCGCGACTACGTACATATTCTCGATCTGTCCCAGGCGCATATTCTCGCCCTGGGAGCATTGGACGATCACCCTTCCCTTATATGTAACCTCGGGAATGGGGAGGGCTATTCCGTGAGACAGGTGATTGAGACCGCACGCGAAGTGACAGGCCATGCGATCCCCGAACAAGTAGTCGCGCGCCGGCCCGGCGACGGTCCCATCCTGGTGGCAGATGCGACGTTCGCGTGCCAAGTTCTTGGATGGGCGCCGCAGATGCCCGATCTTCACGACATCATCTCCAGTGCGTGGATGTGGCATCAGACGCATCCCAGGGGATATGGTGCGGACTGAAGGGAACCGGTCAACCTTCGCAAGGTTTCTGGACCTTGCGAAGGTTTTTCTTGCGCTGCTGGTAGCCGGCGCGAGTGTCTTGGCCCTATTCTCGTCTGCTGAGGCAATGGGTCCCTATGTTGAAGGGCTTGCGGACGCCCAGCCCCCGCCCGACGTGGCCTCCTACGTCATCGACGCCCGTTACGACCCCGTCGCGCACGTCATTACCGGCACACAGACGGCCACCTACGTCAACCTTACCCAGGACGCTATCCCTGATCTGGTCTTTCACCTCTACCTGAACGCATTTCGCAGCGAGAACACGCTGTGGATGCAGGAGTCCGGTTCCTCAGCCCGTGGGTTCCAGTTCGACCCCAGCTATCCCGGCTCAATCACAGTGGATGCTATCCAACTCGCGGATGGCACTGCTCTCACGCTTGAGGGCGTCGACGCTGACGAGACGCTTGCCCGCGCCATACTGCCGGAGCCGGTGGCTCCAGGCGGGGCGGTCATCGTTGAGATGAGCTTCATCGCGCAACTGCCCAAGGTATTCGCCCGCACGGGGTGGGCGGATGGTGGAGACTTCGTGATGGCGGGACAATGGTTCCCCAAATTCGGCGTCTGGCAAGATGGGGCGTGGAATGCCTACCCCTTTCACGCGAACAGCGAGTTCTACGCGGACTTCGGCTCGTACGACGTCGGTTTGACCTTGCCCGAGGGCTGGGTAGTTGGGACCACGGGGACCGCGGTCAATGAAACGGTCGCGAACGTAGATGGCACCGCGACACGGCGCTTCCGGGCCGAGCACGTCATTGACTTTGCCTGGGGGGCCTCCCCCCACTTTCGTATCCGCTCGGAAACCGTCGACGGGGTCCGGGTGGAGGTCTTGCACTATGCCGACGCGCGGGTGGCTTCCCGCAGGGTGATGCGGGCCACGGTCGACACACTCCCGTTGTATGGCGACTGGTACGGGACATATGGTGGTGGCCTCTATCCTGAGCTGACGGTCATCCTGGTGCCGAGCGGTGCAGGAGGCGCTGGGGGCATGGAGTATCCATCGCTCTTCACCGTTGGGGCGACCGTCACTCACTCCGATCCGGTCTATTTGCGCTTGCTGGAGGTCGAGACGGTCCACGAACTGGCGCATCAATGGTTCCAGTCGCTCGTCGCCACCAACGAAGCGGAAGAGCCGTGGCTGGACGAAGGGTTTGCGGAGTACAGCTCGCTCCGCGCTATGGATGCCCTCTATGGAGGAGCCCTCTCGAATTGGGGGCGCTGGACGCTCTCTTATCTGTCAATCGACAGATCCGAGTACGTCTCAGCACCAGACACCACGATCGCCGGCACGGCCTGGAGCTTTGGGAACGCCTACGGCATCGCAGCCTATGCCAAGCCGGCGCTTTCATTGACGATGCTCCAGCGTCGTGTGGGCGACGCCGCGATGGTCGACTTTCTGGGCGCCTACGCCCGCAGGTTTGCTTTCACACACCCTTCTGCGGACGACCTGCACGGGGTGATGGCCGAGACGCTGGGCGAGGAAACAGCGACCTGGTTCTTCGACGAGCTTGTCAATAGCCGGGCGACGCTCGATGCACGGGCCGCAGATCCGGGAACCGGCGCATTCGATCCTGTCCGGGAAGGCCAGCTGTGTCTCCCGGAGCGGGTGCGAGTTGTGGAGGGGCAACAGGTCCTTGAACCCGTCTGGCCATGCGGTGAGGCCTTTCCCGAGGCGCTGGATGCCGCTACATCTGTGGTAATCGACCCCGACTTGGTCGCCGTGCTGGACCTCGACCTGGTCAACAACGGGTTGGAACGCCGGCCCGATAGGGCCGTGTGGCTGGGGACGGTAGTCCGGACGATGCAACTCCTGCAGGGCCTATTCCGCGGGATAGGAACATGGTAGACGGCGCTGCTGAGCGGCAAGGCAGGCTGCGGCGGGTTGTGACGCGGCCGTTCCCCTGGCTGCTACGCTATCTCATCAGCACGCTGCCCGCGCTTCTGCTGGCGCCGCTCGTTATGCTGCCCTTGAGATCCCTCTTCCGATATCCGATTTTGACCGAGGCGCTGAAGACCGGGTCCCTGGACTTGGTGCTGGAACTGCTCAACCATCCTCCGTCGAAGAGCCTGATACCACCGACGTTGGTGTGGGTGCTGCTTTTGATCCCCCTTGCCTGGCTGGTAGTCCGGGTTGTCTGGCTGTGGACGGAGGGTGGAGTCCTGGTCACGTATGCCCGGGATGAGCGCATAACGGTCCGACGCTTCGTGCAGGCGTGCACGTCCTGGTTTGGCCCCTTTGTCTTGCTTGGTCTGCTCAGCGGGCTAGCCATCGGACTACTGGTCGGGATGACGACGGTCGTCGCGGTGCTGGCCACTGCTCTGTGGCGACTTCTCACGGTGCCGGTCCTAGTCGTAGGCGCAGTGTTTGTCGTTGGGTGCTGGGTCTGGTTCGAACTTGCCAGGGTAAACGCCGTGGTCCACGGTGACCGTCACGTCCTCAGGGCGCTCGGTCGTGCCACGAAGGTCGCCAGACGGCAGGCTGCACCGTTGGTGGTACTGGTCCTCGGCGTGCTTGTGGTGCGGGTGGCTCTGGCTGTGGGGTCGAATGCTCTACTGTCCGCCCTGTCGTTTTCGTGGTGGCTGCCTGTGCTCGTCATCCAGCAAGGGGTCCAGATTCTGGCAGTAGGGTTGGCACTATCGAGGCGGGCCGGCCAAGTGGAGCTTACCCTGCGGGCTATGCCGGCGGCAGAGCCCGCCGCTCAAGCGGAGCTTGCCCAGTATGGTGCGGCTGAGGCGGATGGCTGATTCCTTTCTTCTGTCGCTGGCGGAGGTCCAGCCGAGTCAGCTCTACATCTGTACCGCCAAACTTGCCAGCGTATTCGAACAATGGGATCCTCCGCGCATCGAGAACCTACACCCTATTCCCGTCAGACGCCTCGACGGTCGCATCATCGCCACCGATGGCCACACGCGGGCATTCGCCGCTTACCAACGTGGCTTCACCGAGGTACCTGTGGTTTGGGATGAGGATGACCTCGATTGGGAGGCGTACCGGATATGCGTGGATTGGTGCCTTGAAGAGGGTATCCGCACGGTGATGGATCTGGGGCGGCGCCTTCTGACGCCGGAAGACTACGAGGTCTTATGGCTGGGCCGCTGTCACGAAATGCACGCGATGCTGGGCCGGTGATCCGAGGGATCCGAGTCGACCGTCAAAGGAACCCATCACGAGGGGGACGGCATCTCCGCCCCACCGATCCTGATTTCGTACGGAGGCTGCATCAGCCGCTCCAGGTAGAGGCGATCCACTTTCCGTGTAGCCTGGATGGCACGGCGCTTGCGCAGCATCCGTGGAACGCCCAGGAGCCCCGCCGCGATGCCCCGCAATGTGGCTCTTGCGGCCTCGCCGCGCCAAGCCTTCACTGCGGCTCGAATGAGGTCCCACTGCGCTGACGTCACATCTCGCCAGTGGTCGTGCCACATGTCGGCAGGATAGTTCTTGACGACGGTGAAGATGCGGTTTCTGCCGTCATAGAAGGAGGCTGTCGTTCCCCCGCCCGATGCCTTGAGTTTGTGGTAGACGATGGCGCGCGGCTCGAAGAGACAGCGCCATCCGGCAAGTTGTGCGCGCCATGCCAAATCGATGTCCTCGAAGGAGAAGAAGAAGTCCTCATCCAGCAGCCCAATCTGGTCCAGCATGGTGGCACGGTAAGCAGCACTGCCACCGCAGGCGCTAAAAACGTAGGCCGCACGGTTGAACTGTCCTGCATCGGTATGCCACACGCCGCGGTTGTGCGCCAAGCCGTCGGGCGTCACGTAGTCGCCGGCGGTGTGAAGGGTATCACGCCGGTCGAAGAGAAGCATCTTGGAGGCTACGATTCCGGCCTCGGGGTGGTCCGCGAAGGCCCGGACGATGGTCTCGATCCAGCCCGGATGGGTCTCGGTGTCGTTGTTGAGGAGAATGCGAATCTCGCCATCGGCCACGCGCAGGCCGGCGTTACAGGCACCTGTGAAGCCCAGGTTGGTCGGCTGGGCCAGCACGCGAACCTCGGGGTAGGCCTTGAGCAGGCGCAGCGATGCATCCTCAGAGGCATTGTCGACGACGATCACCTCGATATCGGCGTAGGTCTGGCGTCGCAGGCTGTCAAGGCAGACCGGCAGGTGGTGGGCGCCGTTCCAGTTAGGGATGATGACCGAAACGCGAGGATCCAACGCTAATACCCGGCGGCCTCGATGAAGGCCGCGACGGCATCTTGCCACGGGCGGAGGCGGACGCCGAGGGCGGCTGCAGCAGTATTGGCCAGAGGGGCATAGGCAGGTGGGGTGCTGGCCCGCTCGAACGCGTCCGAAGTGATTGGCTCGACGGGGATGTCCTCGCGCCCACTTGCCTCCAGGAGTGCCCTGGCGAACTCGTACCGCGACACGCCCCCGTCGTTCACTAAGTGGTAGATGCCATAGGCATGGGTGGCGATGAGCTTGACCAGGGCCTCGGCGAGGTCGACCACGTAGGTTGGGCTGCCGACTTCGTCGGTGACGACCTTCAAGGTGCCACGCTCGTCAGCCAGCTCTATGATGCGGTGGGGGAAGTTGCGGCCTTCGACCGCGTAGAGCCAGGCCGTGCGCACGATGTAGAAACGGGTCGACAGGTGTTCGGCATACCACTCGCCGGCGAGCTTCGATCGCCCATAGGCGTTGATGGGGTGCCGTTGCGCCCACTCGTGGTAGGGCATCGTAGCCGTGCCATCGAAGACCTCGTTCGTGCTGATCTGCATAAATTCGGCGCCGACGTGCGCTGCACCAAGCGCCAGATTCTGGGATCCCATCCCGTTCACTCGATAGGCGAGCGCGGGATCGCGTGCGCAGTCATCGACATTGGTCATCGCTGCGGAGTTGAGGACGAGGTCCGGTCTGAACGACGCCGCCAGGTCCAGCATCGCCCTGCGATCGGTGATGTCGTGCTCCGGCAAGTCGATACCCAACACGAGGTGGGCATCCTCCAGTAGGGGTGTCAAGGTACGGCCCAATTGGCCTCGGTGACCCGCGATCATGATGCGCATTGCGTCCAGCTCCTTCGGTGAGGTCGATGCGGAGTGCACTCTACCATAGGTCGGCGATTTGGCTATCGCTTCTCTGGACAAAGGGACCGTTCGCCATATACTCCTGGCACGGTCATAATGGAGAGATTACCTATGAAGTCAGTTGATTACCCCGGACGGGGCAAGGTTGCCATCGTCCGGACGAGCCCTGAGACGGTGCTGGACGACTATGCGCGGCTGCTGGAACTTGCGAGGTATCGCGAGATCCTGCCCAAGGACAAGACCACGCTTCTCAAGATCAACATCTCCTGGCAGACGTGGTATCCTGCCTGCTCCACGACTCCGTGGCAGCTCGAGGGCGTGATCCGCGTGCTGCAGGGCGATGGCTATGACCTCGTCGGTGTCCACAATGACACGGTGGTGGTCGACACCAGCGATGGCGAGGTCAACAACAAGCAGCGGTATGTCACCGATACCTACGGTGTTCCCTGCAGATACATCTATAGGCCCGAGGAGCGTTGGGTGCGTTACGAGCCCAAACGACCTTTCCTGGTCCTCGACGAGGTCTATCCCGAGGGCGTAGTCATTCCCGAGATGCTGATCGGTAGCAACATCATCCAGCTCCCCACGGTGAAGACGCACGTATTTACCACGATCACGGGGGCGATGAAGAACGCGTTCGGCGGGCTGTTGGGCCGCAAACGTCACTGGACTCACAGCGTGATCCACGAGACGTTGGTGGACCTGCTGATGATCCAGCAAGACATCCATCCGGGGCTCTTCGCCGTAATGGACGGGAGCTTTGCGGGCGACGGTCCTGGGCCGCGGGCCATGCATTGGCACGAGAAGAACGTGCTGATGGCTTCGGCCGATCAGGTGGCGATCGATGCAGCGTCGGCAATGCTGCAGGGCTTCGACCCGCGCTCGATTCCCTTCCTGCGCATTGCGCACGAGTTGGGGCTGGGCGTCGGCGACCCGAAGGATATCGAGTTTGTTGGGGATGTAGCGGCGACGGCAGAACGCTGGGACTTCATCCAGGAAGATACCTTCGCCAGCCGAGGGCAGAAGGCCATTTACCACGGCGCGCTCAAGCCCTTCGAGGCCGCGTTGCTGCGGAGCCCGATTGTGCCGTGGTCCTATTTCGCCAGCAACTTCTATCACAACGTCTACTGGTACCCGGTGGTGGGACGTAGACGGGTCGAAGCCGCCCTGAAGACGCCGTGGGGACAGCTCTTCTCGCAATACGGTGCGGACGCCGGGCTGGAGGGTGCCGTGCTGCCAACCGTGGAGACCAAGACGCTGCTGCAGGGCGTGGGGGCTGCCGCCGGATTAGCCGCAGCCGCCGGCGGCGGGCTGGCGCTTCTGCGGGCCTTGTCGCCGCGACGATAGGCGTCTGAATCACCGATTCGCGGGATTGCACGGATCTCACGGCAGAAAGCTCTCCACCTAGACTGGCTTACGCCCAGCGCGAGCATCCGTGAATTCCGAGTAATCCATTTGATCCGTAATCCAGACGGCAATGTGACTACGACTGAGGTGACCTCATGGTCTTGGGCTTCCTCTTGATCGTTGTGTTGAGCTTTGTGCCGGCGCTGCTCTACGCGACGGTGCTGTGGTGGTTGGATCGATACGAGAAGGAACCGCTGGCCCTGCTCACGGTGGCGTTTCTCTGGGGCGCCGTACCCTCGGTCATCCTGGCGTTGATCATGGAGATCGTGCTGGATGCTCCGCTGATGGCGATTCAGTCCTCAAGCCAACTGACCTACGATCTCCTCGGTGCTTCGGTCGTGGCGCCGCTTACAGAGGAGGGGGTCAAGGCCTTCGCATTGATCCTGCTGTTGCTGGTCTTCGCACGTGAGATCGACAGCCCTCTCGACGGCCTGATCTACGGTGGGATTGTGGGCTTCGGGTTTGCCGCGGTTGAAAATGTCTTCTATCTTATGGGTGCCTATACCGAGGGCGGTGTGGGGGGTGTCTTGAGCCTGGCCTTCGTGCGTGCGGGTGTCTTTGGGCTGAATCACGCGATGTATACCGGGTTCACAGGCGTGGGCGTGGCGCTCTCGCTTGAGCTGAAGCCCAAGGGCCTGAAGTTGCTCTCGATTGCCGGTGGCTTTGGGCTGGCCGTCGGATCTCACGCCCTCCACAATGCGCTCGCGACCTTGGCCGGCTACCAAGGGGCGGGGACGCTGTTGGCGGCGGTCATTGTCGATTGGATCGGGGTTCTGGTGTTGTTGGTGGTGGCGTTGGGTACCTTCTTCCTTGAGCGACGCCGAATCGTCGCCTATGCCGAGGCCCTGGTTCGGGGCAGCATCATTACGGCGGATGAGGTCAACGTTCTGAAGTCGACCTTTCAGCGCCGGAAGGCGCGCCTCGGCATTTTGCTAAGCGGTGACCTGCGGCGCTGGTGGGCGGTTCAGCGCTACTACCAGAAAGTGACCGAGGCTGCTTTTGCATGGCACCGGATGACCCATGGTGACCCCAAGGCCCAGCCCCGGCTTGCCAAACTGGAGCACGAGTTCCGGCAGTTGCGGAGCCAGGCGTTTGCCGGCATGTCGTAACTAGCGCGTACCCCCTACAGACCGCTCCAGATCCAGCAACGGCGCGACCAGATCCTCCCATCTGTCATACAGGATGACGCGGGATGAGATCCCCGCAAGCGTCGTCGAGATATCTGCACCGCGCTCCGCGATTGTCACAATGGGCTTGCCCTGGGCGTAGGCATAGCCGGCCTCGATGCCGATTCCCACGCCCTTTTCGGTCAACTCCACAACCACCAGGTCGCACCTGTCGATTTCCTGGAAGCTGCGTGCCATCAGAGCCTGCGGCTCATAGCTGGCCTCGCCCCACCCTTCGATATCGCGAGCGACACAGATCGTGTCGTACCCGGCGCACGTCAGGACTTCGGTGATCCCCTCGATCTTCGAGCGGTTGGTCTGGTCCTCGTGGTACTTGATGGCGAAATAGGCTCGCATAGGTCCTGCCAGTGCCGGGTTGTCCACGTGCACACACCTTTGGTTGTAAGATGGCTGTCTTTGACGTTGTCTCAAGGGCAGTGTACACTGATGTCGTCCTTTCCCAAGCGCATCAACCGGTATGGAGGGAAATCCATGATCCTCTTCCGCGACGCGATGACGATGGTCCTCTCGGTCAGCCTCCGACCGATCTTTGGTGATGCCCGATGCTAGCGAAGATCCACAGCGCAGCCGTGATCGGCCTGGAAGCCGAGTCAGTGGATGTCGAAGTGGACGTGGGCCGCGGGATGGTCTCGCTCACGTCTGGTCGGCTTGCCCGACGCCGCGGTGCGCGAGAGTGGCGAACGGATGCGCGCGGCGATTCGCAACAGCGGGTGTAAGTTCCCGTACGACCAGCGCATCACGATCAACCTGGCACCGGCGGATCTCCGCAAGGAAGGCCCGGCCTACGATCTGCCTATCGCTATCGGGGTCCTGACCGCTTGGGGACAACTGCCGCCGGGCGGCCTGGATGGCGCACTTGTGATGGGCGAACTCTCGCTGGACGGTTCGCTCCGCCACGTGCGGGGAGTGTTGTCCGTGGCCGACATGGCGCGCCACAACGGCATCACGTCCCTCTTTGTGCCCGCGATGGATGCCCCGGAGGCGGCGCTCATCCCCGACGTGAAGGTCTATCCGGTCGCATCGCTTGCCGAATTGGTGGCCCACCTGCAGGGTGACACACAGATCGAGCCCTTGGACCCCGGTGCGGCAATGACCGCCCAAGTGCCCCCGCCGGCGACCGACTTCGCTGAGATTCGCGGGCAGGAGCATGCAAAGCGCGCGTTTGAGGTAGCGGCTGGTGGAGCACATAATCTGCTCCTTGTGGGACCGCCCGGGGCAGGCAAGACGCTGATGGCGCGGGCGATGCCGGGGATCCTGCCTTCGCTCACGCTGGAGGAGGCGCTGGAGGTCACGCGGATCTACAGCGTCGCCGATATCCTTCCGCCGGACACGCCCCTGGTCCAGATACGTCCCTTCCGCGCCCCACATCACACGATCAGCAACGCCGGCTTGGTTGGGGGTGGGCAGTGGCCCCGTCCCGGCGAGATCAGTCTCGCGCATCGTGGCGTTCTCTTCCTGGACGAGATGCCGGAGTTCAACCGGCGCGTGCTGGAGGTCATGCGCCAGCCGCTGGAGGACAAGTCCGTCACGATCAGTCGTGCGCAAGGGGCGCTGACGTTTCCGGCCAGTTTCATGCTTCTTGCGGCGCTCAATCCCTGTCCGTGCGGGTACTATGGCGACCCCGAGCGAGCCTGTACCTGCTCCTTGGGGATGATCCAGAACTATCGCAAGCGCATCTCGGGGCCTCTGCTGGACCGGATCGATATCAACATCGAGGTGCCGCGGGTCGACTACGACAAGCTGACCCAAACGACATCGGGGGAGTCCTCTGCTGTGATTCGGGCGCGGGTCGAGTCCGCCCGCGCGCGGCAGCATGCCCGCTTCGCGGGCACCCCACTGACCTGCAACGCGGATATGGGTCCGGCAGAGATCCGTGAGTATTGCATCCTGCCGCCCGAGGGCCAGGCGCTGATCCGCTCGGCGATGCGTCAAATGCAGCTGAGCGCGCGTGCTTACCATCGTGTGCTCAAGGTGAGCCGGACGATAGCCGATCTCGAGGATGTCGACGTGATCCGGACGCACCACCTGGCGGAGGCGCTGCAGTACCGCACGCGGGTTCTGGATCTGTAGGTCGTAGGGAGCAGGCGCACGATGCGGTAGGCTGCGATGGGCTGCGATCTGCTGCCTGCTGCTTGACAATTGCAGAGGAAATCGTATTATATATTCCACTGGGCCATTGTGATGAGGTCACAGGGACAGCGTCCAGGTCTGTTCACTGATTGCTACCCGGCAGGAGTGGGTAGCAATTTTCGTGTAGCTAAGTTGTGGAGTCTCGAGGAGTCTGCGCAGTATGATTAGATTAGTAGGATACCTGAAACCCTATATCATCTCGATCCTGCTCACGATCGCTCTGCTTTTCGTGCAAGCGGATGCGAACTTGGCCTTGCCTGATTATCTTTCGCAGATTGTGAATAACGGCATCCAGCAGGGTGGTGTGGCTAATGCCGTGCCGTCTGCCGTTCGTCAGACCGAGATGGATAGACTGCTCCTCTTTATGAGCGACAGCGAGAAAGCGCTGGTCACCAGCCACTACACCCTGGTGGATAAGAACTCCTCGGATTACCAGACGTATGTGACACAATATCCGCAGTTGGCTAATGAACCGATCTACGTCCGTGGGAAGATGGATCAGGCTCAGATAGACACACTGAATCCGATTATGGCGAAATCGTGGCTGGTGGTCTCCACGATACAGCAGGCGATGGCCGATCCGGCTAAGGCGGCGGCGCTGGCTCAGGGGATGCCATTCGATTTGTCCAAGCTCCCACCCGGGACCGATATCTTCGCTATGCTCTCCCAACTCCCTCCTGCGCAGCTTGCGCAGATGAAGACGTCCATCGACCAGCAGTTCGCCGCTCTAGGCGACAGTATGGTCAGCGAGCTGGCGGCTGGCGCCGTCAAGACGGAGTATGAGGCGTTGGGCGTGAATCCCAGCAAGCTCCAGACGAACTATATCTTGCACATCGGCATGCTGATGTTGGTGGTGTCCCTCGCCGGTGGCGTGGCTACGATTGCAGCAGGGCTCCTGGCGGCACGTACGTCTGCGGGCGCGGCACGCGATATACGCCGGGACGTATTCAAAAAAGTTGAGAGCTTCTCCAGCACCGAGTTCGATCGGTTCTCAACCGCCTCGTTGATCACGCGTTCGACCAACGACGTCACCCAGGTGCAGACGGTGATCTTCATGATCATGCGTATGGTCCTCTATGCGCCCATCATCGGGGTAGGGGGCATCATTCGGGCGCTCAACAAGGGTGCGTCGATGTGGTGGATCATAGCTGCAGCCGTAGTGACACTGCTCGGCCTGATCCTCATTGCTTTCTCGATCTCGCTGCCGAAATTCAAGATCATGCAGACGTTGGTTGACCGGCTCAACCTGGTCGCGCGTGAGAACCTATCCGGTATGATGGTTATCCGTGCATTCAACAAGCAGGATTTCGAGTCCAATCGCTTTGACAATGCCAACCGGGACTTGACGAACACCAGCTTGTTCGTCACACGTGTGATGGCGACGATGATGCCGGTGATGATGTTGGTGATGAACGGCCTTTCGCTGCTGATCATCTGGGTCGGTGCACATCAGGTCGCCCAGTCGACGATGCAAGTGGGTGATATGATGGCTTTCTTGCAGTATGCGATGCAGATCGTTTTCGCCTTCTTGATGCTCTCTATGATGTTCATCTTCCTGCCAAGGGCCGCGGTCTCGGGCGGGCGGATTGCCGACGTCCTGGAAACGGAGACTGCTATCAACGACCCCCGAGAGCCCAAGCGATTTGGAGATCGATTTGCCGGACGCGTAGAGTTCCAAGATGTCTCGTTCCGCTATCCCGGTGCTGAGGAAGACGTGCTGCACGACATCGATTTCGTCGCCGAGCCGGGGCAGACGACGGCATTGATAGGTTCTACGGGTTGCGGAAAGTCGACGGTCATCAACCTGATCCCACGTTTCTACGACGTCACGGAAGGTGCGGTCAAAGTGGACGGCGTGGATATCCGCGAAGTTCGCCAGAACGAGCTGCGTGACAAGATCGGGTACATCCCGCAGAAAGGTATGTTGTTCTCGGGGACAATCGAGAGCAATCTGCGATATGCGGACGAAGACGCCAGCGACGATACGCTTCGAGAGGCCGCCGGAATCGCCCAGGCCAGCGAGTTCATCTTCAGCAATCCTGAGGGTCTGGATGCGCCGATCGCCCAGGGCGGCGGGAACGTGTCGGGTGGGCAGAGGCAACGGTTGGCGATTGCGCGTGCTTTGGTAAAGCGACCGCCGATCTACATCTTTGATGACAGCTTTTCGGCCCTGGACTTCAAGACCGATGCAGCGCTTCGTTCAGCACTCAAAGAGAAGACCGGGGACAGTACGGTGCTCATCGTCACTCAGCGCGTGGCCACGGTCAAGAATGCCGATCAGATCATCGTCCTCGATGAAGGTCGGATCGTTGGGAAGGGCACCCATCACGAGTTAATGGACGACTGCGAGACATATCGCGAGATTGCCTTCTCACAGCTCAGCGAGGAGGAATTGGCATGACGATGCATGGCACCAACACTTCGTCGACCGCCCGTACGACCTCCGGCCCAAGGGGCCGAGGTCCTATGGGTCGTGGCGGCCCCATGGCGATGATGAAAGGCGAGAAGCCGCGCGATTTCAAAGGTACGATGATCAAGTTGATTCAGTACCTCGGCTCTTACAGGGTCGCCATCGCGATCGTAATGGTTCTTGCGGCTGCCTCCACGATTTTCTCCATTGCCGGCCCCAAGATTCTGGGCAAGGCGACGACCAAGCTCTTTGAGGGCGTGCTGGGGCAGATCGCGGGCACGGGGACCGGAGTCGACTTTGGTTACATCGGCAACATCCTGGGCATTACGCTTGCCCTATACCTGGCATCGTCCCTGCTAAGCTTCATCCAGGGCTGGGTAATGTCCGGCGTATCGGTCGATATCACCTACCGCTTCCGCAAAGATATCGCCTCCAAGATAAACCGTATGCCGCTGGGCTACTTCGACAATATCAGTTACGGCGAGGTCCTCTCCCGTATCACCAATGATGTGGATACGGTCAGCCAGACCCTCAACCAGAGTCTATCACAGATCATTACGTCTGTGACAACCGTGGTTGGTGTGCTGATTATGATGTTGACTATCAGTTGGCAGATGACGCTCGTTGCCTTGCTGATCGTGCCATTGTCGATGGCAGTCGTCACGCTGGTGATCCGTCAGTCGCAGAGGTACTTCAAGCAACAACAAGATTTCCTCGGCCATGTGAATGGACACGTCGAAGAGATGTACGGCGGACACATCGTGATGAAGGCCTTCAACGGCGAAGCCAAGAGCGTGGAGCAGTTCGATGGATTGAACACCACACTCTATAGCTCTGCCTGGAAATCCCAGTTCCTGTCCGGCATGATGATGCCGATCATGACCTTCATTGGGAACTTGGGCTATGTCGGCATCTCCATTCTGGGTGGTTACCTGGCTATCAAGCAAGCCGTCACGATCGGTGATATCCAGGCGTTTATCCAGTACGTGCGTTCGTTTACGCAGCCCATCACGCAAATCGCGAACATCTCCAACATTCTGCAGCAGACCGCGGCCTCCGCCGAGCGCGTATTCGAGTTCCTGGATGAGAAGGAAGAAACGCCGGATGTGGAGATACCCCTCGCGGTACAGGATGTCTCGGGTCGCGTGGAATTCAGTGACGTTCGCTTCGGCTACACGCCCGACAAGATCGTCATCAACGATTTCGATGCCATCATCACGCCGGGACAGCGCATCGCCATCGTCGGTCCGACCGGAGCCGGAAAGACCACGATGGTCAAGCTACTGATGCGTTTCTACGATGTGACCAGTGGCGCCATCCTGGTAGACGGTCACGACATCCGCGACTTTGCGCGGCACGACCTGCGTGAGATCTTTGCTATGGTCCTGCAGGACACGTGGCTCTACAACGATACGATCCTGGAGAACATCCGCTACGGACGGTCCGGCGCCAGCGACGACGAAGTCTTCCGGGCCGCTCGGGCTGCCCAGGTGGACCACTTTGTGCGCACCCTGCCGGAAGGTTACGACACCGTTCTCAACGAAGAGGCCAGCAACATCTCCCAAGGCCAAAAGCAGCTCTTGACGATTGCTCGGGCCGTGTTGGCCGATCCCAAGATCCTGATCCTCGACGAGGCCACCAGCTCGGTAGATACCCGGACCGAGGTGCTGATCCAGAAGGCGATGGACACCCTCTTGGAGGGCCGAACCAGTTTCATCATTGCCCATCGCCTGTCCACCATTCGTGATGCCGACTGGATCCTGGTCATTAACCACGGCGACATTGTCGAACAAGGTAAGCACGTGGACCTTCTGGACCAAGGCGGCTTCTATGCTGAGCTATATAACAGCCAGTTTGAGAACCTGCAGATGGTAGAGTCGGAGGTAGCTGTCTTCTGATAGACGAGAGAGCGCCCCAGTGCCATCCACCTGGCCTCTGGGGCGCTCCATATGTTGGCTTGATCTATCCAGACGTGCGTATCGAAAGCCGGTCCTCCGTGTATCAATAGTAGGCGGCTGACTGGTGCCGGGATTGGCTGAGCCATAGCAGCCGCAACTCACCCGGTGATTCCTCTTTACCTATCGCTGACATCGTCGAGGTGGATTCATGGCAGATCAGGATCGTGCTCCCCAGACTCATGCCCCCAAGCTCGCTGTCTGGCAGAAGCTGGCCTATGGCATCGGTGACTTCGGCAACTCCGTCGGGCCCGGAACGATCATCCCGTTCTGGTACAGCTTCTTCCTAACCGACATCGTCCGTCTGGACCTGCGGTTGGTAAGCCTCTTTTGGGTCATCGTGACGTTCTGGGATGCCCTGAACGATCCACTCTTCGGTTTCCTTTCGGATCGAACGCGGACACGCTGGGGACGACGGCGACCCTACTTGCTCTTTGGTGCTGTCCCTTTCGGACTATTTTTCGCATTGCTGTGGGTAATACCGGCGACTCAGAACCAGACGCTGCTTTTCCTTTACTATACAGGCATCTACATCCTCTATGAGGGCGCATTCACCGCGGTCAGTTGTCCGTACGTGGCCTTGGCGCCTGAGCTGACCGACGATCACGATGAGCGCACGTCACTCATCACCTACCGGATGGCTGTCTCTATTGGGGGAGGGTTGGCAGCACCGCTTCTGCTCGGTCTGGTCATCTTTCCGATGTTCCCGGCGCGGGATCCCGGGGCCTACCAGACCATTGGCTACGCCAGTGGGGTGGCGTTCATCCTGCCGCTGCTGATCACATTCTTCACGACCCGGGAACGAAGCGATTTCCAGGCCGCCGATCCTTTGCCGCTCCGTGAATCGATCAGCTACGTCCGCCGCAACCGTGCCTTTCGCTTCACAGTCGCGCTAAAGTTGCTTAGCTGGATCCCGGTCGTGATCGTGCAGGCAGTTTTTGCCTACTACTTGACCTACTGGACCGGCATGACTGAAGATGAGGCATCCATCGTCCAGGGCACCATTCTTGCGGCGGCTTTCGTTCTGCTCCCGGTCATCGTCTATCTCTCGCGGCGATTTGAGAAGCGCCAGGCCTATGTCATCAGTGCGATGACGTGGATCGTAGTGATGTTGGCCATCTTCTTCGTGCCACAGGGGGCCAAGGCGCCGGTCTACATTCTCGGCGCCTTGGCCGGGTTTGGGGTGTCCGCCGCGCACGTGATCCCGTCGGCCATGGTGCCCGATGTGATGGAAGTTGACGAACTGATGAGTGGCCACCGCCAGGAAGGCGCCTATGCCGGCATCATGGTCTTTATCGACAAACTGGCACGGATGGTCGCATTGGGACTCCTGCCGATGGCCTTGCGGTGGGCTCACTACGTTCAGCCGACCGCGGCAACCCCAATCCCCGCCCAGCCGGCTTCGGCGTTGATGGCCCTGCGCCTCTGTGTCTCTGTCGTTCCCGCAATCCTACTGGTCTTCTCCGTTCTTGTCGCACGCTCGCATCCAATCACACGGGCACGCTATGCTGAGATCCGGCAGGTGTTGGTCGAACGGCGCGCGCACGTGCAGCTCTGAAGGGCTGACGCCCGCTGCCCCGACGGAGGGTTGTCCCTCGAGCGATCCTATATATACTGACCCCGGTCAATATTGACCGGGGTCAATGAACGCCAGAGGCGCCGTATAAGGACATTGCCTTGACCGAGACAGATACAACCGAAGCTCAGTCGCGTTGGGATCGCCGAAGGGAACAGACGCATCGACGCCTGCTGGTAGCCGCGGAACGACTCTTCGGAATACAGGGATTCGACACGACGACTGTTGAGGAGATCGCGGACGCGGCGGATGTCGCAAAGGGCACCTTTTTCAACTACTTCGGCAGCAAGGAGGCGCTTCTCGGGGAACTGCTCTATCGCCGCATCGAGCCTCTCTTGTCGGCGTTGCCTACGGGTGATGCAACAGCGGGTGATCGGATCTGGATGCTGCTGGCGGGCATCCGGCAGGAGCTGTCCCCCTATGTGCATCTCTACCAGCGCATGTTCGCGTATGCGATGGCCCACCCTGACCTGGTATCGCCTTTCGGAAACCAACTCACACTGGCCCAAGCGGTGGCCCATTTGGTACGCACGGGGCAGGGGGAAGGCCAATTCCGGCCTGACTTTGACGCCGAAATCGCCGGCACGCTGATTGCCACATATTTCCTGCGGATCTCCGTTATCGAAAGTGCCAGCGAACGATGCTCCGAGTCCTCTTGGGAGGACCAGATGCGGGCTGCATTGGCCATCATCTGCACCGGACTATGTTCACCCAACCGGAGCGGATTTTAACCATATCTTGACAGTAGCTAATACCTATGGTACTCTTTCAATGAAGTCACAATCTGTCGGCGCAGGCTCTTACCACAACAGGGTTTGCGTATTCTGCAACTGAAGGTTCTCCAGACATCCAGGATCAGATCCACTAGCGGAGGGCTGAAGCAATGGCAAGCAGGTCTCGAAACGAACGTATGACCGAGCGACTGCGCGAACTCCAGGTGAGCAGTCCTGATGTGGAGGCCGCTGCGATAATCAGCGTTGACGGACTCCCTATAGCTACCTCGCTGCCGCAGGGGGTGGAGGAGGATCGGGTCTCCGCTATGTCCGCCGCGATGCTCTCGCTCGGGGAACGAATCGCCAGTGAGCTTGGCCGTGGGCTGCTGGATGAGGTCTACGTTCGAGGCGAGAGAGGCTATGTCATACTCCGTGCCGTGGGGGAAGAGGCCGTGCTTACGGTACTAGCACGGCACCAAGCCAAGTTGGGCCTTCTCTTCTTGGACATGCGGCGTGCTGCCGATGAGTTTGCGACGATCCTGTAGGCCTCGTTTGAGAGGCATTGCCTGACGGAGGTCAATCTTGGCTGAATCTCCAGAACCCAGCGGGCTTTACTACCCCAATCGCTTCGGACTGATCCTCTTCGATGCCCTGGAGGAGATCATGGGACGCAATGGTCTCAACGCCATCCTCAATATGGCCGGGCTATCGCGTTTCATTGGCAATCCGCCTCCAGACATTATGGAGAAGGGCTTCGATTTTGCTTACATATCCGCTCTCAATCGTGCGCTAGAGGAGATGTACGGGCCACGAGGCGGTCGGGGGTTGCAGTTGCGGCTTGGCCGGGTACTCTTCGCCCAGGGCCTCGCTAACTTCGGTGCCTTGGTAGGAGCTAGCGATCTGGCCTTCAAGATATTGCCGCTCCAGGCCAAGGTGAAGGCGGGGCTTCCGGCTGTCGCGAAGGTTTTCGATTCGCTCAGCGACCAGACCTCCTACGTTCGCAACCCCGGCGGTGAGCAGTATCATTACGTGATCGAACGATGCTCAATGTGTTGGGGGCGGCAGGTTGAGCGTCCGGGCGGTTTCATTGCGGCGGGTATCATCGAAGAGGCCCTCCGTTGGATTAGCGGCGGCCGCACATTCCGCGTCGATCAGGTTTCCTGCATAGGGATGGGGCACGACAATTGCACCTTCCAGGTCTACAAAGAGCCCATCGGGTAGAGCTTCGCCGTCGGCACATCAGGGAGTGAGCGAAAAGGTGAGTATGGGAATATCCGACGTTTCGCCGCAAGGCGCCGTGGTCGAGGATGACCACGAAGATGTGTGCCACATTCTCATCGTCGAGGACGAGGTCAGTACGGCGGAGATGTTGACAGCTTACTTCTCCTCGCTGGGATACCAAGTCTCCCACGCGGGGTGGGGAAACGATGCGGTCAAGATGGCGACGAGGATTCAGCCGGACCTCGTGGTTCTGGACATCCATCTACCGGATATTGATGGCTATGAAGTGTGCGCACGACTTCGCAGCCAGCCCCGAACTGAACATACCCCCGTCATTTTTCTAACCGAGCGCCGGGAACGGATCGATCGATTGACGGGTCTGGAACTGGGTGCTGTCGATTACATTACCAAGCCCTTTGATGTGCAGGAACTGCGCTTTCGCGTCCGGAATGCGCTGCGCCGTAGCAATCGAGAGACGTTGCTGCACCCGATCACTGGACTTCCGACGACGCTCCTGATCGAAGAGGAGGTTGGGCGTGTCGCCAAAGAGCCCCGGCTCGCCATGATCGGGGTTGTCATCAACGGAATGCCCGAGTTCAGTGATGCCTATGGGTTTCTTACCCACGACGATGTCCTGAGGGCGGTGGCACTGATCCTGCGCAATACGGCGACTGAGTCTATGGGTGCGGAGCTCTTTGTCGGCCAGCTCGACATCTACCAATACTTGATCGTAGCCCCGGCAGGGCAGGATGCTTATGTCACGATCGGCCGCCTGGACCAGCGGTTGAAGGAGGCGGTTTCCTTCTTCTACCCTCATCGCGATTGGGAACGCGGGACGCGCGGCGATGGTTCTGAGATTCCCCGGTTGGATTTTGATATCCGGTTGGTGGATGCGTCAGCTTTCGCCCAGCCCGGCGGCCTCACCGAATTGAGGCGAGTTCTCGATTCGCCCAAAGCCTGAGTTATATCAGGGGCTTCAGCCAGCAGCATGCCAGGGCCGTGTCTTGATGACACGGCCCTGTTTCTTTTGCCACTCCTGTTGCCGAATGCCCATTGCATGATAGGATGGCGTCGTGTACCCCTGGAACCCTCATCACAGCGGCAGCTACGGCTGCCAAGGCCACGGCTGTCGGGACGTCAATTGCGAGCCCTATGACAGCATAGCCAATGACGGCGAGCGCGGCACTAACGGAGACAACAATGCGACGGGCTTGGCCTGACTGGATCCGCATAGGGCTCTTGCTTCTCTTCCCGCTGCTGCTCTTTGCACCTGTCTCCGTGGGCAATAAGACGCTGCTACCTGTCGATGCGCTCTATCTTGCCGAACCGTTCCGGGCCGCTGCAGGTGAGATGGGTGTGAATGGCGCCCAGAACCCCCTGCTTTCCGATCTGGTCCTGGAGAACTACCCCTGGAAGCAATT
This sequence comes from uncultured Chloroflexia bacterium, assembly GCA_963775195.1. Lineage (GTDB taxonomy): Bacteria > Chloroflexota > Anaerolineae > B4-G1 > SLSP01 > PWVB01. The sequence goes on along the minus strand of CAVZIC010000002.1, from coordinate 313,952 downwards.
CCTGGTTGAGGCGGTGAAGTCTCGCACGCTGCCACTTTGGGATCCGAATCTCTTTGCCGGCCATCCCTTCCTGGCCAATGGTCAGCATTCAGCGCTCTATCCCCTCACCTGGCTCTTCTTCGTGATCCCGGCCCCCCGGGCCTTCGGTATCTTCGTCGTCCTGCAACTCGGACTCGCCGGCGTGTGGATGTATATCCTCGGGCGCGTTATCGGCGCCGGGAGGTTCGGCGCCCTGGTCGCAGGTACGGTGTTTGAGCTCAGCGGGTTCATGGCCGTTTCGGTGGTCCACCCTATGATCATCGCCGGCGCGTCCTGGCTGCCGCTGTTGCTGGCGCTGATTGAGCTTACCATTACCCGGCGGCGCTTCTGGATGCAGACGCGCGCGATGTTGCCATGGGCGCTGCTCGGGGCCGTGGCACTGGGGTTGCAGACGCTGGCAGGCCATGCGGAGATCACGTACTTTGTTCTCTTGGTGTCGGCGGCCTTCGCGGGGTGGCGCCTGTTGCATCGGCTGTTGACCACGCCCCGAACGGTGTGGCGCGCGGAGGTGTTGAGTCCGGCCTTTGGGGTCTTGCTGATCATGGGACTGGGCCTGGTCTTGGGCGCGGTCCAGCTCATCCCCCTCTACGAGGTCGCGCGCGCTAGCTTCCGGCAGGATGCCGTCACGTTGCGTGACGTGTTGGGGTGGGCTTACCCTACACGCAGGCTGATCACGTTCCTCATACCGAATTTCTTCGGAAACCCGACCCATCAGACGGCCGTGGACGTTTTCAGCGGCGAGACGATTCGTGCTGCGCAGAACGCCTACGGTATGGCTGTCTCTTCCTTCGATTGGGGGCTCAAGAACTACGTGGAAGGGGGGGCTTATCTGGGGATCCTGCCTCTCCTGCTTGCCGCAGTCGCCGTTCTGCGTCCGCCTGGATTGGCGGGGAAGATGCGGGCGCGATCGTCCCTCTCGCTCTTCCGGCGTGTGCGGGCGGCGTTGGCGACCTGGATTCGCGAACCCTACGTCCCGTTCTTTACAGCGCTCTCACTTTTTTCCCTGGCCTGCATCTTCGGCACGCCGGTCTATGCTCTCGTCTATGCGCTGCCCTTTCTGAACCAATCGCACTCCCCCTTCCGCTGGGTCTTCCCGCTCACCTTGGCGGTTTCCGCTCTTGCGGGCCTCGGCGTACGGTCGGTGAGCCGGCAAGAGAGCAGGTCGTCGAATGACGAAGCAACCGCCCAAGCCGATCGCGTCCGAGTGGCAGGATCCGTGATTCAGGCACCCGACGTGGTGACTGTTCTTGGCGCGGTTGCCATCTGGGGCGGGCTGGCTGTGGGAGCGGGTGTCCTGGTGAGTTGGCTGGCATTCGATCGGATAGAGCCATGGGTGACGCGAGCTTTCTGGTCGTTGGCCAATGCCGCCAATTCCTTTCCGGATACGCGGACGTTCTACAGCTATCTTGTGCCCCAGGTACTAAGCTTCGCAGCGTTCTTGCTGGCCGGTGGTATCGTCCTGCGGGTCTCGCGGCGCCCGATCCGGCTGCCCAAGGTGCTGGGGCAGGCCCCTATATGGAAGATCCTTGCGCTCGTCGTCACTTTGGTCGACTTAGTGGTCTTCGGTGCAGGTTTCAACCCTGCGGTCGATCCCGTGCTGTTGGATTACCGGCCACCCGTAGTCGACTTCCTGAAACAGGACACCGGCCTTTGGCGCTTCTCCACGTTTGACCCGCACGGGCGGAATACGTTTGGCGCGAATCTCGGGATGCTCTACGGGCTGCAGGACGTTCGTGGCTACGACAGCCTCTTCTCCGCGCAATACGCCCGTTATATGGGATGGATCGAACCTCAGGACCAGCTTCCGTACAATCGCATCGCGCCTTTCCGAGCGTTTTCAAGTCTGGATAGTCCGCTCACGGATATGCTGAACGTGAAGTACGTTATCACCGAGGAAGAAATCCCGCTACCCAAGTATCGCCAGGTATATCAGGATGGCGCGGTGCGCGTTTATGAAAATCTGGGTGTGGTCCCACGGGCGTTCTCGCTCCCTCTCACAGCAACTGTCGCGGTCCCTGACGCGGCGGCGGTCGGTACTGCGGTGTTGACCTATGACCCACGTTACTACGCCATCGTCGAGGCCGCCGGTGACGGGTGGATCGGGCCGTCGGATGCTGTGTCCTTATCCCTTGATGCCGTGGCCCAACCCGGCACGCCGGTCGCGCAGCCCATCACTTCCTACGGTGCCAACGAAGTCGAAGTTGACGCGACCGTCGACGCACCTGCATGGCTGATTCTGACCGACAGCTTCGCACCAGGTTGGAAAGCCTTTGTGCGGCCGATTGGAGCGGGGCAGGATCAGGAGACGGAAGTTCCCATTGCTCGCATCGCCGGCAATTTCCGTGGGGTGCGTCTGGACCGTGCTATGACCGTGCGTTTCAAGTACACGCCCAACAGTGTCAAGTTCGGCGCCTTTGCCTCCTTCCTCGGGGGAATGGTCCTGCTCTTCCTAGCGGTCGTCTGGGTGTGGCGTCTCATCTACCGGGAGCGCGACGACCGGAGCACGATCCAGCGTCTGGCCAAGAACAGCATCGTCCCGATCTCGCTGACATTGTTCAATCGTGCGGTCGACTTCGCATTTGCCGCCCTGATGCTGCGGATACTTGGACCTACCAACGCCGGGGATTACTACTACGCCACCAAGATCTTCATCTGGTTTGATATTCTCACAAACTTCGGCCTCAATACCTTTCTTACGCGCGAGGTCTCACGGGACCGGGAGCATGCCCGGCGCTATCTCCTTAACACAACGTTGATCCGCTTGGGTCTCAGCCTCGCTGCGGTCCCGGTCCTGGCGGGATTCCTTGTCGGACGGCAGACCATCATTGCCAGTGTTACGTCGCCGGCATCCTCCCAAGTAGTGCTGGCCATCGTCCTACTTTACGTCGGTCTGGTACCGAGCTCGATTTCGACGGGTCTGACGGCGCTGTTCTATGCCTTTGAGAAGGCCGAGCATCCCGCGGCGATCACCAGCGTGACGACGATGGTCAAGGTGACCGTGCAGACATTGGCTCTCGTGTTGGGGTGGGGCATCGTTGGACTGGCCGGGGCCTCCATCTTCGTGAATGTAATCACGCTTACGATTCTGGGTATCTTAGCCTGGCGTCTGTTCCCGGCATTGCGCCGGCCTCCGGCGGATACGGTTCCCCTTCGATCTACGGAGGCCCGGCACGCCCGGCGTGAGATGATCCGGGCATCGTGGCCTCTGATGCTAAACCACCTACTGGCTACTCTCTTCTTCACCGTTGACATCTTCCTGATGGAGCCCATTCTCGGGCCCGAGGCCGTGGGGTTCTACAGCATTGGGGGCAAGCTGGTGGACGCGTTGATGGTGATTCCATCCATGTTCACGATGGCGCTCTTTCCTGTGATCTCGCGACAGGCACATGGCGACCGGGAAGCGATGACCCGCTTCTACCGGCTGGGTACCAAGATCTTGGTCCTCTTGGCGTTGCCGGCGGCTCTTATTTCGACGGTGGCCGCCAAGGAGATGGTGCTGCTGCTTGGCGGTGCCCAATATCTGCCCGGTGCCGTGAGGTCGCTACAGATTATGGCGTGGTTGATGCCTATCAGTTGGATCAATGGGATCACCCAGTATGTGTTGATCGCACTGGATAGGCAGCGGTATCTGACACGCGCCTATGCCCTGGGCTTTGGCTTCGCCCTGGTTGCCAACCTACTCATTATGCCTCGGCTGGGCTATCAGAGTTCTGCCGCGCTTCATGTTCTCTCTGAGGTTGTCCTGTTCGTCCCATTCTACATTGGGGTGCGGCGTTACCTTGGTGATGTTGGCTGGCGCCAAATACTGCTCAAGCCTGTGCTCGCGGCTGGGGTTGCAGGTGGCTTTGGGATAGTCTTGGCGACGAGGGTTGGGTCAGCGGCGGGACTTGCCGCCATTGTGGTCATCTATCCTCTGCTCATCCTGGGGCTCCAGGCGTTCACGCCGGAAGAGCGTGCTCTCCTGGCGCCTCTTGTCCGTCGTCGTGGGGCCGCGTCCCCGAGCCTGATGGAGGTGTAGAAGCCTTTGCCAGGTGCGAACTACAGCTGCCGGGGGCTTGTCCGGCAGGAGCCTAAGGTATAATGCAGATTGACAACGTGATGGTCCGGCGTCCACCGAGGTCCTTCGGTCTGCGCAGTTCGTAGTTTGGCCAGCAGTTTGCAGTGACGTCGACGGCACACGGAGGTAAGGCTACAGATGGAAATCACACAATTGGAACAGATGATCCGCTGGTTGGATGAGGAGCGGAAGCGCGACAAGGCGCAAATCGCGGTTCTGCAAGAACGCATTGAACAGCAGATCCAGACATTGCAGACGCAGGCAAAGGAAATCGACCAACTCCGCCAGGATCTGGTGACTGTTCAGACGGACATCCGTCGCACTGATGATTATCCCAGCATGATCGAGACAACGCAGCGAGATCTGAGCGCCAATATCGAGGCGATAAAGGTTCAGGTGCGGCGTGAGCGGCTGGAGGCGGATCAGACGCGCAGGGGAGAGATCGAGATGGTCAATGACATGATCGCTGATCTCGACAAGCGCCTTCGCCCAATGGCCCGCTACGAGGAACAACTGGAGGCCAGAGCCGCGGGTGAGCAGCGCCTGCAAGGGCAGATCCAGACGACTGCGAATACGCTTGCGGATCTTGGCAAGCGCACGGAGGACCGTCTGCAGTCCATCGTCTACCTTGAAGAGCAGCGCCGCGCCGATACCCGACGCATCTCTGAGGTGGAAGGTGAATTGCCGGGACTGCGGAAGCGAATCGACGAATCGGCCGCCAGATTCGTGCGGCTTGAGGATAACATCCGGAAGCTGCCTGCACGCGTCGACGAGGCAATTGAGATCGCCAAGTCCTACGATCCCCGGATCGAGGCGCTCCGCGTGGCCGACTTCCAGCGGGAACAACGGGTCAAGAAGTATCTGGAACAGGCTGAGCAGGTAGAGGGCGAGGTCCAGCGCCTCGTCGAACAGACCCAGAAGTACGCCCTCCTCTACAATCAGAACAAGCAAGCATTGGACGGGCTAGGTGCGTTCGAAGAACGGCTCGAAAAACGTCAGAACGAGATGTCGGAGATGCAGCGACTGACCGAAGAACGTCTGCTGCGTCAGTGGGAGGAATGGCAGACAAGCTTCGCCCGCGACTGGCAAAAGCGTATGGTTACCGAGGAGGACCGTTGGCGTCGCCAGGATCTGGCCAACCAGAGGGCTCAGGAGCAATTGGTTGAGCTAGAAGAGCAGCTGGTGGTTCATTACCAGGAGCTTGTGGCTTTGTGGGAGGAGCTATTGGCCAACGTAGATCGATGGAATCGCACGTTACAGGACGCTGTCAAGCCCAACCAAGTCATGCCCGCCGATCATCTGAAGGACCTACGACGCTACGCTGAGGAGAAGCATAAGCAGTTGCTATAGCGATCCAAGGCTGCAGGGATGATGCCAAACAGCCCCGACCGCCCTGATATCAGGGCGGTCGGGGCTGTTTCATGCCATCAAGACAACTCCTGCCAGACACCTCCCACCATCACGCGTTCGACGCACGTCTCCAGCAGCGCCTCGGGCGGCAGCCTGAAGATGTCGCGGTCCAATACCGCGAGGTCCGCGTGATAGCCCGGAGTCAGCAGACCCAGTCGTTGCTCGAGGCCGGCTGCATAGGCAGCCCCGACCGTAAAGGCGTGCAGCGCTTCAGCCAGCGTCAACCGCTGCTCAGGGTGCCAGCCGTTGGGGCCGGGCTCTCCATCCACCTCTGAGCGACGGGTGACCGACGCATAGAGGCCCAGGAACGGATCGAAGACCTCGATGGGAGCGTCGGACCCAAAAGCCAATCGTGCGCCCGCTGCCTGAATGGATCGCCACGCGTAGGCATCGCCGCTGCGCGCTCCCCAGTAGCGGTCCGCCATTCTCATGTCGTGGATCGCGTGGGTGGGCTGCATGGAGGCGACGAAGCCGTTGTGGGCGAGACGTCTCTGATCGTCCTGAGTGATCAACTGCACGTGTTCGACCCGGTGTCGCAGCGTCGGATCGATATCCCGGACCGCTTCTAGTACATCGACGACGAGGTGGTTGGTACGGTCCCCGATGGCGTGAATGGCCAGGGCTATCCCGTTCGCCGCCGCGCGCCGTGCGACCTCTCTCAGATACTCCGGCTCCAGGGTGAGCAATCCGACGTTGTCCGGCTCTTCCTCGTAAGGCGCAAACATGGCGGCAGTGCGAGAGCCCAGCGCCCCATCGGCAAACAGCTTGAGGCCACCAAATCGCAGCATATCATCGCCGAAACCGCTGCGAAGCCCGGCGTCGATGATCGCGTCGAGGACCTCAATACGAACGTACTTGACGATGCGGATGTGCTGTCGGCCCTGCCGTCTGAGTTCCTGCTCGGCGGCAAAGGCCGGATTGCCGTCGACGTCGTGGACGCCCGTGATCCCCACTGCGAGGAGATCGCGCTGCGCCTCGGCGAGCAGATCAACGAGCGTGTCGAAATCGAGTTCTGGTTTTGCACGGCTGACAAGGTCGATGGCTTTCTCGAAGAAGACACCCGTTGGTCGGCCTCGTTCATCGCGCCCGATCCTGCCGTGGGTCGGGTCCGGCGTGGTTGCGGTGATTCCGGCCGCGGCCATCGCCGCGCTGTTTGCGATTAAGGCGTGGCCGTTCTTGGCGTTGAGCGCTACCGGGTGATCCGGAGCCGCCCGATCCAGTTCTGCGGCTGTAGGAAAGCTCGTATCACGCCAGATGTTCTGGTCCCAGCCACGGCCGGTAACCCAGGAACCAGGCGGAAGGTCGTGGGCCCTTTCTGCCAGTTTGTCCATCGTTTCAACCCGACCGTAGTCACGCAGATCGAGCTCGCGCCGACCTCGCGCGTACCACGTGAAATGGACATGTGCATCGGTGATGCCCGGGATGATCAAGGCACCTCCCATATCCTCCGTTGTCGCCCCGGGTGCTTCCCTCCATCCCTGGGCCGCTTGGTCCAGTGCGAAGACGATGCCGTCAACGATGGCGAGTTCGTGCGCCCAGGGATGCCCTGTCACGCCGGTGTAGATGCGAGCGTTGTGCAGGACGTGTACGTTCATCTGTCGGGGACCACCAAATCGTGAGGTGTCGGCACGCCCAGCTTAACGACGGTGGCCTTCCCGATGAGACCGTCCGTCGCGTTGCAGGCGTCAACCACGAGCGCTGCTTCATTGAGAAGCTGTGTGTAATCGACGCTGTGATGCCCGGTCACGATCACGGCCACGTCACACGTGTCCAGCGCCTCTTCTGTCAGGAGTTGCGATTGAAGCTCAGTAGGCGGCTTGTAGAAGACGTTACCTCCGACCTTGAAGCTGGGCACGAGGGGATCGTGGTATGCAACGATGGCCCCCCGACCAAAGAGAAGTTCGATCACACGCTCGGCGGGGCTATTGCGCGCGTCGCTGATATCGGGTTTGAAGGCTACCCCGAAGACAAGGACGCGGGCACCCTGAAGGGACTTGCCTGCAGTGCTCAGGGCTTGGACGACGAGTTCCACAACGTGGTAAGGCATCGCTTCGTTGGTCTCCGCGGCCAGCTCGATGAAGCGGGTGTAGAAGTCGTACTCGCGGGCTTTCCACAGCAGATAGTAAGGATCGATGGGAATGCAGTGCCCGCCGACGCCAGGACCCGGCCGGAAGGGCATGAAGCCGAAGGGCTTGGTCTTGGCAGCGTCTATGACCTCCCAGAAATTTATACCCATTCTCTCTGCCAGCAGCGCGATCTCATTCACCAGGGCGATATTGACGGCTCGGAAGGTGTTTTCGAGCAGTTTTGTCAGCTCGGCTGCAGCGGGTGACGAAACCTCGTGTACAGGTGCCCCCATTTGTCGAAGAAGGGCTGCGGCCAGCTCGGTCGCCTCGGGCGTCAGCCCGCCGACAACCTTGGGCGTGTTGTACGCGCTCCATTTGGGATTGCCGGGATCAATTCGCTCGGGCGAGAACGCCAGATAGAAGTCTGACGCAGCGCTCAGACCGCTCCTAGACTCCAGAATAGGCTGCACGATCTCCGTAGTGGTACCTGGGTACGTCGTGGACTGCAATACGACCAACTGGTCCGCATGGAGACGCGGTGCGATGCTTTCTGTCGCCGAGATGATGTAGCTGAGATCCGGTGCTCGCTGTACGGTGTAGGGGGTCGGTACGCAGATGAAGACAGCGTCACAACTATTGAAAGCCGCATAGTCGGTCGTGGCATGAAGTCGGCCAGACCGCACGTAGGGGGCCAGTTCCTCAGATGTCACATCCTCGATGTAGCTTCGCCCCACATTGAGAGCGTCGGCCCTTTCCTGGCTGATCTCAAGGCCCACCGTCTTGAAGCCTGCTTTGGCAAATGCGAGGGCCAGCGGGAGCCCCACGTAGCCCAAGCCGATGATGGCGACCTGCGCCGTGCGATTGGTGATCTTGTCGCGCAATTCAGAGTCCATGGCACCAGTCCTTGTGACCTGCGAGAATGACCTTGGGGTGTCTACGAGCGCGTGACGCCGCGCTGTCGCGCCAGAAGATCGAGACGACTCTCGACCTCATACCAACTGATCTCGGAGAGGCCGAGTTTCCGTCGGAGAGCATTGGCGTCCATGCCCTCGATGTAGTCGTGCAGTGCGCAGGTCCACCGCAGCATCTCAAAGGTGACGTGTGAGACTCCCGCGCCGTCCGCGACGCCGGTGAGGACGTATTCCAGATTGCGTCCGGTCCAGGGGAAAAGCAGTTGGCTCGTCGGATACTGGACTAGGTACTCATCCAGCACCGTGGGCCAAGAGGCCGGCAACGGGATTCGACGCTCCTTGTGGCGGCGGCTCGCATTCCTGTAGCGAATCCATAGCGCCGGGTGCTCGGCATCCACGAGGTCCAGATGGTTGAGATGGATGTTGACGCACTCACTTTTCTTGATGCCGGTGTTGAGGACCAAGGTCAGGACTGCGTGGGGGCGCGCATCGGGTTGGCGGTGCTCGTCTCCCTGCCGCAGACCCTGGGTCACTTGGAGCAGAGCTGCGATCTCCTCGTCGGCCAACGTCTCGGGAAGTGGGGCTGAAACTGCACGATGGATGAGCGGCGCTGCTAGATCACGTGACAGAAAGCCCTCTTCGGCCAGCCAGCCAAAGAAGACCTTAAGCGTAGTGATCCTGCGCTCCATCGTCTTGGGGCTGCACGGAACGCCGCGGCCGGTGTCCATCCATCGAAGGAAAGCATTCAAGGTAGCCGTGCCGATGTCGCCAATAGCGGTACCCGGACCGAGGTAATCATTGAGCAACTGCATATCCAGACGGAATGCCTGTTGGGTGTTTTCGGTGAACCCGCGTTCAGTCATATACCTCTCAAATGCCCCCATCGCCTGGTCGAGAGAGGCGTCCGGCGCAAGCTGCACCCTGGAAGATGGATTTGAGCGTCCCTGATCGGTAGTATCGACCGGGAAGAGCGGTAGCTGCAGCGCTTGCGAGTCCTGATTCTCTGACATACGATTGACCTTCTGTCGCGACCATGCCGTTCATACACCCAACTGTCGCACCTCATTATAACCGGCCTACAACAGAATCAAGTAGGCGAGCTCAGTATTGCTGACGAATCTCTACTTTATTTGTGCTATAATTGGGCTCTGAAGTCGATATCTGGCGTAGGAGGAAAGTGATGCCATTGGACGTACCAGCGATCCGAGCTGAGTTCCCAATCTTTCGAAGGAAGGTCAACGGCAAGCGCCTGGTCTTTCTCGATAGCGCCGCTAGCGCTCAGAAGCCGCAGTCGGTAATCGATGCGGTGGTCCATATGTGGACCGACACCTACGCGAATGTACACCGCGGCCTGTACACGCTGGCCGAGGAGGCCACCGAGGCGTACGAAGCGTCCAGGGGGAAGGTCGCGCGCTTTATCAATGCTGCCGACCCGGCCGAGATTATCAACGTGCGTAACGCGACGGAGGGGATCAATCTGCTGGCCTATAGTTGGGGTGAAACGAATGTCCACGCCGGGGATCGGATTGTGATCACGGAGCTGGAACATCACGCGAACCTTGTGCCCTGGCAGCAACTGGCCAAGCGCAAGGGCGCAGACTTGGCCTATATTCCGGTTACCGAAGAGGGGCTCCTGGATCTGGAAGCCCTGCCGCCGCTTCTGGCGGATGGCCGCACGAAAGTCGTTGCTTGTTCGGTCATGTCAAACGTGCTGGGGACGCTCCCGCCCGTCACGCAGATTGCCGAGATGGCGCACGCGGCAGGTGCCCTGGTGGTAATGGACGGTGCACAGGCGGTCCCACACGGTCCCGTCGACGTCCAGAAACTCGGCGCCGACTTCCTGGCGTTCTCCGGGCACAAAATGTGTGGTCCCGGTGTGGGTATTCTCTGGGGACGCCGCGAGCTCCTGGAGGAGATGCCCCCCTTTCTCTACGGTGGAGATATGATCCTGAGCGTGAAGCGCGAGGATTCACGGTGGAATGAGCTGCCCTACAAATTCGAGGCCGGGACCCCTGCCATCGCGGAGGTCGTTGGATTGGGCGCAGCCGTCGATTTTCTCTCCGAGATAGGGATGGAGGCGATTCACGAGCACGGGCAGAGGGTAATTACCTACGCGATGGACCGACTACAGGAGGTGCCGGGGCTCAGGATTATTGGTCCGGGTCCCACGCAGCGTGGCGCTGTAGTGGCCTTTTCCATGGAGGCTGCGCATCCCCACGACATCGCGGCTTTGCTGGATGAGGATGGCATCTGCGTGCGTGCCGGGCATCACTGTGCTCAGCCGCTGCACGACAGGTTCTGCATTCCCGCAAGCGCCCGGGCGAGCTTTTATATCTACAACGATGAGAACGACGTCGATGCCCTGGTAACGTCGTTGCACAGAGTCGTGCGGCTACTAGGGCGACGCTGATCAAGGAGGCATCTATGAGTCATGATTTATACCGTGAGCAGTTGTTGGATCACTATCACAATCCGTTGAACTTCGGCGTCCTGGAAGACGCCGATATCGACGTGGAGATGGATAACCCCACGTGTGGGGATATGATTCATCTGACGGCCCGATTGGATCCTGAAGGACGTATCGCCCAGGTGATGTTTGAAGGTCAAGGCTGTGTGGTCAGTATGGCTGCGTCTTCTATGATGACCGAGGAGCTCGTGGGCAAGACACTTGACGAGATCGGAGCCATGGGTCTCGATGACGTCCAGGAGATGATGGGCGGGATCAAGCTGAGCATGGGGCGTGTGAAGTGCGCCCTGCTGTCGCTCAATGCGATGAAGCAGGGGTTACACGACTTGGAGGAGCACGAGAGTTAGGGTAGATGCCAACTCGGGCGCGATGTCGCCCCCGAGTTGGCGCCGTCCCAGGTGCCCGGCACACCGAAAAGCGCCGGGCATCAGCTTCCTTTCTACCTCAAGCCGCCGGTCGTTCCTGTCGGAGGTACTACGGCCTCGATTCGCACGGGCACAGCCTGTGGCGTGATGTTTTCAACATCGATCGCGTTCGGGACCACGATTGTGGGCGTAATGCTATACTCTCCAGGAGCGTAGCCGGTCAGATCCAGGACGGCCTGGACGGTTGATGGGTCGAGCGCTTCCATTTCCGACAGCGGCCCGCTCAGGATGACGATGACCGTATCCAGGCCCACGGTAACGGTCAGGTTTGGGCCGAGGCCGCGGACGGTGGGCGTGATCTCCAGGTTGAGCCCGCTCCGGACAGCCTCAATGGTGAGCGTAATTGACGCGCTGGACTCAGACGAGAAGACAAAGAGACCCGTGGGAAGCCGCAGGGCAACCGTTGTCTCGAGCGTCTGTGTGATCCCTTCCATATTGACCGGGTCCGTCTGAATGGCCGTCGTAGTGTCCAGGACATCTGCGCGACCGTACACGGTGAGGACCTGCGGAGAGTACTCGATGTCCGCAACCCGGTAGCCAGGGGCCGGCTGTCCCACGATAGTCGGATCCACAGGTACGTCGCGGGTGTCGAGCCATTGGGTCACCGGCACGTACACGGTGACCGAGTTCGGCACTACCTCCACGAGCAATACTTCGCTCTCATTTCGATCCACCGGAACCGGTTTATAGTCGGCGCGCAGATCGTTTTGCAGGTCCGCGACCGAGACGATGACCAGGGCTTCCGTCACCTGATCGACCTTGGATTGAGGCCCTCTGACGCGGACGGATTCCGGCGCCACCTGGCGCTGACCGGCCGTGAAGCCCAAAGCCGGGCTGCCCTGGACTCTGACGACAACCGGTACGTCTTTCTCCGCGACATTCTCGACGGTGAGCTGTATGTCCTTAGGTGTGATGCTGGCGATCTTGGCTGGTTGTACGTCGATGACCACCTGTACAGGGGCTTGAACGGTACCGGTCTCTACGCTGGATAGGTCAATGTACGCCTGGAAGTCCTCAACTTGCAGCCTGTCCCATACTGACTGGGGCGCGGTGATCTCAACGCGGACGCGAGCTGATTCTGCACCATACGTCGTCATCCCATCCGGCAGTCCACGAATCTCCACCGGTATGGGGGTGGGGAAAGTCTGGGTCTTGGTTGGATCCTCTGCCTCGGTGGCGACGGCCCAGAAGAAGAAAGCCAATACCAGAGACACGAAAATAAGGCTCAGGTTCTTCACAAGCCAGCTACTCACAGGCTGATCTCCATTTCGGCCGGACAATACCTGCTCACGCGACCCTCCGTAGCCAACCGAACCATCCCTTGCCACGTCGCTGCCGCGGAATCAGGAAGGCGCGCAAGATCGACTCCAGACGTTTTGTGTCGATGTCTCGGATGATGCGTCCACTGTGCGTGAGCGAGATGGCGCCCCGCTCCTCGGAGACAACGACCGCGACGGCATCCGCGTCCTCGGTGATGCCGATGGCAGCTCGGTGCCGCAGCCCCAACTCACGGTCAGCAAGAAAGGCCGCAGTCAGAGGCATGACACAGGCGGCGGCAATCAGCCGGCCCTCGCGGATGATGACGGCACCATCGTGGAGAATCGTGTGGTGGTCAAAGATCGTCGTTACCAACTCTGGTGTGACCTCTGAATCCACGATCACGCCGGTCTCGACGTATTCCTGCAGGCCCGTCTGCCGCTCAAAGACAATAAGGGCACCGACGCTCCGTTCGGCCATATAGGCGGTGGCTTCGACGACACTCTCGATCGTCTGGATAACGCGCTCCTGGTCCTTCTGCGAAAGGATGAGCACCCGTCCACGCCCGAGTTGTTCGAGAGCGCGACGGAGTTCGGGTTGGAACAGTACCGGAATGCCGACGAGTAGGGCCGGTAGCAATTGCGCTGTAAGCCACGCAAAAGCCCTCAACTCGACGACGCGGGTCAGAATAGTCAAGGAGATGAGCAACGCGGTGATGCCACGAACTAGGGGAACGGCGCGGGTTCCCCTGATAGCATAGAAGATCCAGAAGAAGAGAAAGGCAACTAACAGGATGTCAACGATATCGGTCCACGATATCCGCTCTACCAACCATTCCAGGTTCCACATAATTGCTATACTGGCAAGCCAAACTTGCTCGCTGTCATCGATTACCTAAGGGCCCAGTCTTGTGAGGCGCACGCCATCTCAGGTGTAGACTTTCTGAGGCGCATCGCCGTCCGAGGCGCATCGCCTTGGTTCCCTCTCGACGTAGTCGGTGACTTGTCTATTCCCTTCGCTACTTCAGGCAGCGCCCGTTGGTGGCTCGCGCTGTGTCATCTCTCGGTACAGGTCGGCGTAGGCCTCCCGGTTGGGCGGGTTCAGGGCCAAGATAGCTTCAATCGTCTTGGTGGCGGCCTCCTTATGGCCTCCCTCCAGCTGGAGGTCTCCGAGAATATCCAGATGCTCAAGCGCTTTTTCCCGATTACCAAGGTTGAGTTGCAGCTGCGCGATGCGTGCGCGCAGGGGGATGCTGTCGGGCTGGCTACCCACAAGGTCCTCCAAGATCGTGACTGCTTTTGCGACCTTCCGGGTGGCAAGGTAGTGTCTAATGAGCCTGTCCAGTGCGTTGATGCCTAGATGGGCACGGCCCGTGCGTGGATAAAGGCGGAACAATGCCAGGTGGGCGCGTTCGTCATCGGGTGCGATGCGAAGAATCTCCTCGTTGTCCTTAATGGCGGCGGCCCAGTCCAGACGCTGGACATCGAGGTCTGCCATCTTGTGAAGGATCCGGACCTCCCAAGCTTTCTCTTGCGATCCCCTGGGGGCCAGGCGCAGCGCCTCACCGTAGATCTCGCGAGCGCGTTCCGGCTGCGCCAACTGATAGTACGCGTCCGCGGTCTGCAGATACTGCGCGAGCGCATCATCGATCCGTCCATGCTGCACCAACAGGTCGACAACCCGGCGATGGACCTGGATATCCAGGGGCGAGATCTCCAGAATCAGTTTGTAGGTCGTCAGTGCCTGGGGTATCTGCCCACGGATCTCGTACGTGCGCGCTACGACGCGAAACTTGTCAATCGCTTCCTCCAGGTGACCGCCCTCCCGCATCATCACACCCAGAAGATGGTGAAGTGGAAGATAGTCAGGCGATGTTGCCAACGCGTGGAAGAGCTCCTCAAGGGCGGAATACGTCTTGTTGCGACGCTGGTATTCCTGAGCGAGGGCAATCGACCTCAGGATTTCCTCTGACCCCGGCAAGCTGATGAGTTCCACGAGGCTCAGCACTGCTCCGGAGTGTGCGAGATCATCGAGCCGCTTGCGGGCCCGGACTGCCCCATCTTCCCAGCCGCGCTGTCCGAGGAAGTCGACCAGCATCTGGCTGACTCGTTGCGCCCGACGAGGCTCCCCGGTATTGACGAGGCTCTGCGTTAGGCCTTCGTAGACGCGGATAAGGTCATCCATATGCTCGCGCTCGATGGTAGCGGTGTCTACAATCTTGACGGCCTCCACGAAGTGGTTGAGCGCGTCCCGGAATTCGCCCTTGGCCTGGTAGCATTCGCCGAGGGAGAAGTGGCTGCCAAGGACGTACTCGGGATCGCCGAGCGACGCCCCAAACTCGGAGATGGCATCGTCGAAACGCATTTGTTCCTTGTAAAGGAGGCCGAGGTTGAAGTGAACCGAAGGCATCGAGACATCGGCGTCGAGCAACCGCCGATAAAGTTGGATGGCTGTGTCGATGTCGCCACGTGTCTGCGCGTCGATAGCCCTGCCAACCAGGATGTCGACCTCGCCTTCCGCAGCACCCTTAGCCTGGGCTCGATCTTCTGCAAAGATCGATTCCGCCAACTTTGTGAGTGCTCGTTGTCGCGCGATCTCCACCGGGGTTCCCATCTGGCGGTCGACATCCGTGTCTTCGACGTCGAACTCTCCCTCCAGAGCGACATCTTCTTCGGAATCGACAGCCGGTGGTTGGGGAATAGGACGATTGCTCCGGAGCAAGATCAGCATCTGCCCGAGGCGGGAGTCGTCCGGCACGGACAACTGCAGCTCACGACAAAGCTTCATTGCCTGGTCGCGTCTTTTGTCCTGATAGAGAAAGGACAGCCAGAGAGCGGCTAGCACCGCACGGTGCATCTGGTTTTGGGTCTGATAGAGCTCCAGAAGCTTCGCCCAGGCATCTTCATTGTGGGGGCGAAGGAGCATTGCGGACTCAATCGCGGAGGTTTGTTTGGCAACCAGCCCTTGCCGGTCATAGCGCTTGGCTGCTTCGAGGAAGGTTTCGGCTGCGCGGCGCTCGTCGTGTTTGCGCTCCAGGATTTCGGCCATCCGTTCATAAGGACCGGGATCCTCGGGTACGAGTTGGGTCAGTCGCTCATATATGAGCAGCGCTGCATCGTGATCATCGGCATTCAACAGCGCCCAGGCATAACCCATCAATGCAGAGTCGTCATCCGGGTATTCAGCGAGTGCCTGACGGTATGACGCCACGGCAGCGTTCCACTCTTCGGCCCAGACGAAGTCATTGGCTTTCTGAATTGCTTCCTCAAAACGCAAGCGGTTCCCTGCCATCGGATTACCTCTTCATCTACATCGCGTCAAGCACCCACACCAAAATGGCCTTTTGTGCGTGCAAGCGGTTCTCAGCCTGGTCGAACAACGCCGAATGCGGCCCATCCGCGACTGCATCCGTGATCTCTTCACCCCGATGCGCAGGCAGACAGTGCATCACCATCACGTCCTTCTGGGCATACTGCAGGCATGCTTCGTCGACGCGGTACGGGGGGAAGATCTGCCGCCGCTGTTGTGCTTCTTGCTCCTGTCCCATCGAGGCCCAAGTGTCAGTGTAAATGACATCGGCGCCGGATGCCGCTTCGACAGGATCGTGAGTAGCTACGATAGTTGCACCGCTCTGCGCGGCGAGGCGTTGCCCGATTCCCCAGGTCGCCGGGTGTAATTCGTATCCTCTAGGGGTGGCAATCGTGAAGTCCATACCCAGTAGCGCCGCACCAAAGAGTAACGATGTGGCGACGTTGTTTCCGTCGCCCAGATAGGCCAGTTTCCGTCCTCCGAAGGTTCCCTTGTACTCCAGGATCGTGAGGAAGTCCGCCATACCCTGACAGGGATGCGCGTAATCGGAGAGACCGTTGATCACCGGCACTGTGGCGTACTCGGCGAGCTCGACGACGTCTTGGTGGCCAAAGACCCTTGCCATCACGACGTCGACGTATCTGGAGATCACGCGGGCCACATCAGCGGTGCTCTCGCGCTGGCCTAACTGGATCTCGTTAGGTGACAGATAGAGGCCATTGCCTCCCAATTGGAGCATCGCTACATCAAACGAGACTCGTGTACGCAGGCTGGGTTTCTGGAAAATCATGCCCAGTACCTTGTGCTTGAGGTAAGGTCGTGGATCGCCAGTTTGCCAATCTGCTTTGATCTCCACCGCCAGGTCCAAGATTTCACGCATGGTCTCCGGGCTGAGATCTGCCAGGGTGAGGAAGTGTTTCATCTGTCTTGCCTCCGGCTGCGGGCGGTCTGTATGGCTGGTTGCCCGCATAGATTGAATCCTGGGGTAGTATACCATGAAGGGATGATCCAGGGAAAAGCGAGACTTGCGCAATCGTGCTATACTGGAAGGCGTATCCATCAGAGGAGGGCCTATGACTGAGCAAAAACTCGCCTGGATTGAGGAAGAACTGGCTTCGCTGAAAGACAGTGGTCTGTTCATCACCCTGCGTGTGATTGACTCGCCGCCCGGTGCCTGGATGCACGTGGACGGCAAGAGGGTCCTCAATCTGTGCACCAACAACTACCTTGGTCTGGCCGGCGATCCCCGGCTGAAAGCGGCCGCACAGCAGGCAATAGACGCCTATGGTGTGGGTCCCACGGCTGTCCGGTCGATTGCTGGCACGCTTGCAGTCCACATTGAGCTCGAGAAAGCCGTTGCCGCCTTCAAGGGTGTGGAGGATGCCCTCTACGTACAGGCGGGGTTTGTCGCCAATCAGGCAGCGATTCCGCCTCTGGTGGGACGTGAGGACGTGATCTTCTCCGATCGTCTGAACCACGCAAGTATCATCGACGGCGCGCGGTTGAGCCGGGCCAAGATTGTCGTCTATGAGCACGCGGACAGCACCGATCTGGCAGAGAAGGTCAAGGAAAATCTCCCCGCCTATCGCCGGGGGCTTGTGGTCACCGACGGTGTCTTCTCGATGGACGGCGACATAGCGCCGCTTGACGAGATCTACGACGTCGCCGAGACCTACGGGTTGATGACGATGGTCGATGATGCGCATGGGGAAGGTGTGCTCGGGACCGGCGGGCGTGGCATCGTCGACCACTTCGGGCTTCACGGTAAGTTCGATATTGAGATCGGGACGTTCTCCAAGGCCTTTGGTGTTGTCGGTGGTGTGGTGGCCGGGAAGCGGGTCATCATTGACTACCTACGTCAGAAAGCCCGCCCGTTCCTGTTCTCCAATGCGGTGACAGCAGCCGATAGCGCCGCGTGTCTCGCTGCGGTGAACGTGTTGGCTTCATCCACGGATCTCGTGGACCGGCTATGGGAGAACACCGACTATTTCAAGTCGGCCATGGAGTCGTTGGGGTTCGACATCGGCAGCAGCGTGACGCCTATCACACCTGTGATGCTGGGTGACGTCAAGCTCGCCAAGGAGTTCAGCAGCCGGCTCTTTGACGCAGGTGTCTTTGCGATGGCACTGGGATTCCCAACCGTCCCGGTTGGGATGGCACGCATCCGCGTGATGGTCTCTGCAGCGCTTTCGAAGTCGGACCTGGACTTCGGGCTTGAGGCCTTCGAGACGATCGGTCGGACCCTGGGCGTCATCTCGTAAGCGGCAGCTCGCTACGTGATGGCCTGATCGATCGCCCGCTGAACCGCGTCGTAATCCGCCGGTAGTTCCACCGGCGGATTTCTATACCTCGACACTACGTCATCGAGGGTACCATCGTGATAGCCGACCTTGAACCCGGTGAACTTCAGCCCGTGGGCGGTAGAGATCACGACGACGCGGTCGTCCGATCGGATCTCGCCCCGTCGTACAAGCTTTTCCAGGACGGCCAGCGCGACGCCTGTGTGTGGACATGCGTACATCCCCGTCCTATCAGCGCGGGCTGCGGCATTGGCCAACTCGTCCTCGGTTGCCTGTTCTACCACGCCGTCGAAGGTCGAGAGCGCCTTGACTGCGCGCTCGTAGCTTACTGGGTTCCCAATCTGAATCGCGCTGGCTAGTGTCTTCTGCGCCTCAACGGGCACAAACTCCTGGAAGCCTGTCCGGTAGCTCAGATAGAAGGGATTGGCGCGCGCAGCCTGTGCGCACGCAATCCGCGGCAGCTTGTCGATCAGCCCGAGCTCTTTCATCATCAGGAATCCTTTTCCGAGGGCGCTGACGTTGCCCAGATTCCCCACCGGGATCACGATCCAATCGGGTACCTGCCAATCGAACTGCTGGACGATCTCGAAGGCAACGGTCTTTTGCCCCTCCATTCGCAGCGCGTTCATTGAGTTGGCCAAGTAAATCGTCTGGTCCTCAGTGATCTGTTTGACGATGCGCATGCAGCCATCGAAATCCGTGTCGAGGGCGAGCACGAGTGCGCCATTGGCGATCGGCTGGATAAGTTGGGCCGTCGAGACTTTGCCTTTTGGGAGTAGGACGACTGCTGGGATGCCGGCGGCTGCGGCGTAGGCAGCCAATGCTGCCGATGTGTCGCCCGTAGATGCACAGGCCACGGCCCGGATCGGCTTGCCATCGGCAATCATTTGGCGGACTACCGAGACGAGAACGGTCATCCCGAGATCCTTAAATGACCCCGTGTGGCTGTTGCCGCAGAGCTTGACCCAGAGATCGTCGACTCCCACCTCCTGACCGAGTCGTTCTGCCCAGAAACAGTTGGTATGACCCTCGTACATCGAGACGACGTTTTCGTTGGCTAGTTCGGGACAGACCCACTCTTTCTTCCCCCATACGCCGCTGCCGTAGGGCCACTCTGTCGTGCGCGTGCGTCGTTCGAAGAGCTGCACCCACGCCGCCGAACTGCGATCCCTTAACGCCTCCATATCGTGCTCGACGTCCAGCAGACCGCCGCACGCCTCGCAACGATAGATCACGTCAAAAATGGAGTACCGCTGCCCACATCCACGGGTGCATTCCAGCCAACTGTTGTAGTGCATGCCCTTCCCCCCTGGGTTGCCCCTGTGATTCTTTGCCCGATCTATGAGTCAGATTCCGAAACCGATGAATGGGTTACTCCATACCTGCGCCGCACACGTGAGTATACTGCGTTGATTTCCTGCCGCATTGACCACACGGCCCAGAAGGATAGGAGTATCTCGGCGATGATCAGGGGGCGACTGAGTGCGGCCCACAGCGTGGTCAGGAAATCCTCTGCCGGTGGGAACTGATACGTGACGAAGGGGGCAAGCAAAGGCACGACGCCCCCCATGTCGCAGATTAGGTGAGAGAGATACCCGAGTATCCAGCTGGATGCATTGTGCTTGCCGAAAAGAGCCAGCACAACCAGTGACGACAGAAACGCCGCGATAAGCGTGTGTCCCCACATTCGTCCTGTGGCATTCTGCCCGAGCACATAGTGCGACACCTTGTCCACGGCATCTGGCAGCATCGCGGCGGCAACCACCGGCACTAACGCGGCCTTCGCATACCGGTGTTCGAGCGCGGAGACCGCCAGATGTCCGAATAACATGGGTCGTAGTCTACCAGGGAATCGTCACCAGGCTAAGTCGTGAGCAATGCCCATGCCAGGAGCCCGAGTTCCAGCGTAACTTCCTTCCGGTCCTCAAAGAACCGTTCGAGAATTGTGGGAAGGTCCGGCGACGGCCCGAAATCGTAACGTGCAAAAGGATAGAGGAGGGGTACTTGTCCCCTGACATCCCCCACGAGGTGCCCCGCATAGCCCAGAGCCCAACTGCATGCGGCTCTCTTCCCGGTGGCGATTCTGACGATGGCTGTTGACAGGGCAAAACTGAGCAGCGTGTGCCCCCACATGCGTCCGCTCGGGGTGATGTGAAGCACTTGGCACAGGCTCTTGTCAAGCAGATCCGGAAAGAGCCCCCCGAGCATCGTGGGCTTGAGTTCCAGATCCAGGTAATGGCTTTCGAGAAGCGAGATAGCGATATGGCCGATGAGCATCTGCTATCCCTGGCTGGGGCTAACACCTGCGTCGGCCCCGACGGCGTGTGTCCGCATCCTGTGGATGGGCTTGAAGCCCATCTGCGCCAATTCGCCGGTGGGTACCGACGCTTCATCGGGCTTATCCGACAATGCAAACAACAGGGCGCCCCGGTCTCGCCACTCGGACGCCAGATCTCGGACTTCCTGCGTGATCACGATCTCCTCGGCAAGCATCCGGTCTACGGAGACATCGTCAGGCAGACTTCCCATACGTCCGATTGTAGCCAGATATTCGTTGTAACGGAAGGCCTTGAAAGGCGTTGGGTCGCCCGCTCTCACCCGGCTGTAGATGTCATCGTGAAGGTCGCACAGTCGCTCCGGCAGCGCCCCCGACCTTGCCTCGACTTGGTCCAGGAAGTCCGTGAACTGTGCCAGTTGCCCATTCCTGATAGCATCCGCCAGCGCAGGCACAGAGAAGAGATCACTCCCCAGGATCAGGCAGAGATAGGCCAGATAGTCCTGATTGTCCGTCGTAAACGGGTGAAACTCTGTTTGGTTGAACAAGTCGTAGTTGGCCTCGAACTGTCTGGGGTTGAAATCCGGGCCTAATAGTGACTCGACCGTCTCTCTGACCGCGGACAGGCGTGCCTGGTTGATGACACGGTCGTTGCGACCGCGAGCCCCGAGGGTGGTCTTGTCAAGATCCAGGACGACGGCGGTGGCGGCGTCGAAAGGAAAGCCGTGGTGGACTGCGTAGTCATCGAAATCGTTGAGCAGGGCCCAGCGATTGGCGAGATACGTCGTTGTCTCGCCCTGGTCGATGATCTGCCTTTGTGCCGGCTCCTGATTTTCAGACCCAATGAAGGCGATGCCCGGCCATCTGCCCGCGCCACACAGATTAGCGAAAGCCGTACCATCATTCAAGCGTGTGTCACCCACGTAGACCAGACGCTGCACCACAGCCTTGCCTGTATCAAGAGACCTGGCAGCTATGAGCAGCTCGGCCATCACACGCGCATAGTCCGGCTCGCTCTTGCGCGGCACCTGCCGGGCATCGATGCCCAGACGAATCGCGATCTCCTGAAGCCCGGGCAGGCGATCATCCATAGAGTTCAGATTCCGGTAGACGATGCTGTCGTCCAGGAAGCTAGATACCGAGGTCTGTCCGTAGCTTTGCATCTGGGCTCTTGCTCCTTTTCCCTATCGCTTTGTGTAGCCCTGAGTGACCAGGAGCTCTGCATTGAGCACGGCGCCGCTTGCTGCCCCGCGCAGGGTATTGTGGGTGACCGTCGTGAGTCGCAGGTCCAGGATGGGGCAAGGGCGGACCCTCCCGACACTTACCGCCATGCCGCCCGCCGCGTCGCGGTCACGTCGCGGTTGGGGACGATCCGGCTCGGTCCTGACGTAGATGATGCGGTCCGGTGAACTGTACAGCCCCGCACACGCCTCAGGGGGCCTATAGTTACTCAACACATCCAACGCCTCGGCGGGCGTGGGGCGTCGCTCGAACCCCACCGAAATGCTCACGGTGTGCCCATCAATCACCGGTACCCGGTTAGCGTGAGCACTAACCACGAGGTCGGCCGGAATGAGCGCCCCGTGTTCGACGCTGCCCAGCAGCTTCTGGAGCTCTTGCTGGAACTTCTCCTCCTCACCGGGAATGTAGGGCACGACGTTGCCCATGATATCGAGAGCCGAAACGCCGGGATAACCCGCCCCGGAAACAGCCTGCATCGAGACCATAAAGACCTTGCGAACGCCAAAAGCATCATCCAGGGGTTTGAGTGCCACGGCGACACCCGTGATCGTGCAGTTGGGGCTCGTGACGATCAGTCCTGGCCATCCACGTTGGGCACGCTGGTGGTCTATCAAAGCCAGGTGTCCGGCGTTCAGCTCCGGAATGAGGAGTGGCACATCGTCCACATTGCGATATGCCGATGCATTGGAGCAGACGAGGTAGCCCTGGCGAGCAAACTCGGGCTCGATCTCGCGGGCCACGCCCGAAGGTAGCGCCGAGAAGACGATCTCAGCCGGGAGGTCAGGCCGCAGTGGCAGCACCTCCCGGTCGCCAATCGTTGCCGGAGGATCGCCCGGTATGACCCATTGGCACGCATCGGCGTATCGCCGGCCTGCACTGCGGTCGGATGCAGCCAGCGCCGTAATCTCAAACCAGGGATGAGCTGCCAGGAGCTGGACGAAGCGTTGCCCTACGGCACCGGTCGCTCCCAGGACACCAACGGCTATTCTCTTCTTCTCACCCATGGTTGATCACCTCTTGATGAATCTGTCGAACCGCCCGAGTCGCCTGCCCGGCATCCACAACCAGTGAGATGCTGCACTCCGACGATCCTTGCGCAATTGCGATGACGTTGATTTGCTGCGCGGCCAAGGCATTGAAAAGGCCGGCTGCCACACCGGGGGTGCCGCGCATGCCGGATCCCACGGCGGAGACAATGACGACGTTATCCATCGACCACACGTGGTCGATGTCGCGCCGCGACAGTTCCAGAGCCAACTCCGCCTCCAGCGCAGCGATCACCGGAGCGACGTCGGTAGTCGGGATGACGAAGCAGATAGACTGCTCCGAAGACGCCTGGGAGATCATAAGGACGTTTGCGCCCCGACTGGCGACCGCGGCGAAGGTGCGCGCGGCAATGCCCGGGACCCCCATCATGCCGCGCCCCTCGACCGTCACCATGCTCAAGCCATGGATGGCCGTGACCGCCTTGACGGTGCCGGGCGTACTGGTAGGTGCCGAGACAATCCGCGTCCCGGGACACGTGGGGTTGAATGTATTCTTGACCCACAATGGAATTCCCTGCTCCACCACCGGTCGGATCGTCTTGGGATGGAGTACCTTGGCGCCGAAATATGCCAGTTCAGCGACCTCTGTGTAGGAGAGTTCCGGGATAATCCGCGCTTCAGGGACGATACGTGGGTCGGCCGTCAGGACGCCGTCGACGTCGGTCCAGGTCCAGACCTCGTCAGCTCCCAAAGCGGCACCGAGAATCGATGCGCTGTAGTCGCTGCCGCCACGGCCAAGGGTGGTGATCACGCCGTCCTCTGTCGCACCCATGAACCCTGTGACGACGGGCACGATGCCCTCTTCCAGGAGGGGCAGCAGATTGCGGGTCACGCGATCGCGGGTGATCTCCATCAACGGAGCCGCCTGCTGGAAACGACGATCGGTCACAATGAGATCGGTTGCGTCGACCGGTCTGGCGGGGATCCCCTCAGCCTCCAGCCGCGCGGCTACTACACGGGCATTCATCCGCTCGCCGAGGGAACTGATGGCATCCATGGCTCTTGGGGTGACTTCACCCAGAACGTGCACACTGTGGCAGAAGGCCGAGAATTCGTCCAGATAAGTCTCGACAGCTTTGAGCAAGGCAGTTCTGGCTTCAGTGTCGGTCAGTAACTCTGCGACGGCCAGGGTGTGCTTTACGCGAAGGTCGGAGACCAAGCCGCGGTACAGCTGGTCGTCTCCTTGCGCCGCGGTCCGGGCCCCCTCGATCAAGGCGTCCGTGACCCCCCGCATGGCCGAGACAACGACGACGGTATGATCCCATTTCGGCGCTTCCTGCTTCACGAGTAGTGCCGCCTGGGCGATGGCTTGTGCGCTGCCCACGGAGGTACCCCCGAATTTCATGACGATGGTCCTCATAGAAAACTCCCCCTTGGCCGACTTGATCGGCTATTATACCTGTATCACGTCAATTATGAAGAACGTGCCCGTCACCTTTACAGGTGCGAGACGGATGGTATAATCTCTTGAGTACGTTTACACAGTCAGTTACTGTGACTAAAGCCAGGGGAGCCCAGGAATGGGCTGAGAGGGTGTTGATCACACCGACCCTAGAACCTGATCTGGATCATGCCAGCGTAGGGAGTGCGAGCGATGAAACAAATCCCCGCAAAGCCCTCTCCTGGGCCGGCGGGGATTTTTCGTTAGCTACGGGTATTTCTGAGGACAGAGGTTATGCGCATCGTCATCTTTGCCAACGGCGTGATGTCTGACGCTGTCAGTGAGGCCGCCGCATGGGCGCGACCGCGAGACATCATCGTTGCTGCCGATGGCGGGTCGCTCCACGCGCTGGCTGTAGGCATTGTCCCTTCGGTCGTGATCGGTGACCTCGACTCTCTATCGCCTACTCTCCTGCGGCGTCTGGAGTCCGAGCGTGTGACCTTCTATAGCGCGCCGGTCGACAAGGATGAGACCGACCTGGAGCTTGCGCTGATGTGGGCCATAGCACAGCCGGGCGTGGAAGAGGTCGTCGTCCTCGGCGCGTTTGGTGGGCGTCCGGATCAGGCTTTGGCCAACCTGTTACTGCTGGCTCATCCCGCACTGTCGTCCCGCGAGCCCGCGTCCGTTGAGGGACGACAGGAGTGCGGGGACAAGTGCCGAGTGTGGATGGTCGACGGCGCTTGGACTGTAATCCTCGTTCGCGGGGAGGGGGCGCTGGAGGTGCGCGGGTGTGCCGGGGATCGTGTCTCGCTCATTCCACTTGGAGGGCAGGCAGAGGGTGTGACGACGCATGGCCTCGTCTTTCCGCTGCGTGACGAAACGCTCTCCTTTGGTCCAGCCCGCGGCGTGAGCAACCGACTGGCAGGTGCTGTGGCGACGGTGAGCGTGCGTTGTGGATTGTTGTGGTGTTTTCACGAGCGTCAACCCGACCTTAGGTAGACGGCGCAGGTGAAGAGGAGAAAAGGGATGAAAGCCGGATTGGCCTTGACATCATTGTCAGTATTGCTGTTGGTCGGTTGTGCGGTGAAGGCCCCGACGGCCACGCCGCCTGCGACGTCTTCAGCGCCGCGACCACTCCGGGTCATGACGTATAGCAGCTTCGATATCAGTGAGGATGTCGTCAAAGCATTCGAGGAAGCTCACAACGCGCACCTGCAGTTCCTCGATGCCGGGGACACCGGCCAGATGGTCAGTCAGGCCATCTTGAGCAAGGACAACCCACAGGCGGACGTTATGTACGGTATCGACAACACATTTCTCAGTCGTGCATTGGCGGCTGACATCTTTGTGCCGTATAGCGCGGAGGGTTTGGACCGCGTCCCGGACCAATACCAACTCGATGCGCAGCATCGTGTGACGCCGGTGGACTACGGCGACGTATGTCTCAACTATGACCGAGCTTACTTCAGCGAGCATAACGTGGTGGTGCCGACGTCCCTCGCAGACCTCACACAGCCGGATTACGACGGTCTATTGGTTGTGGAGAATCCTGCCACCTCCTCGCCGGGCCTTGCGTTCTTGCTGACGACCGTCGCCACGATCGGCAAGGATGGGTATCTGGATTACTGGCGCCAGCTTCGTCAGAACGATGTACTGGTCGTGGATAGCTGGGACACGGCGTACTACAGCGAATTCAGCGGGGGGAGTGGCAGTAATGGGACGCGGCCAATCGTCGTAAGTTATGCGACGAGCCCTGCTGCCGAGGTCTATTTCAGTGAGGTGCCTGTCAGCGAGTCGCCCACCGGCGCGGTCACCGCGCCCGGAACGTGCTTCCGGCAGATTGAGTTTGCGGGTGTCCTTAGAAATGGCGAGAACGACGACCTTGCCCAGGCCTTTGTCGATTACGTGCTGAGCGATGCATTTCAGAATGATATACCCCTTCATATGTTTGTTTACCCTGTGAGCGACACGGCCACACTCCCCGACGTCTTCGTCACGTACGCTGCGGCGGCTGAAGACCCGGCGACGATGTCGGTCGACGCCATAGAGCAGAATCGGCAGGCGTGGATCGATGCGTGGACCAACGTCGTCTTGCAGTGATCCCACTTATGATCTTCTGTGAGACAGCGTCAGGGGGCGGCTAGCTTTGAAAAGACCGGTTGGCAGAAGACGAGAAGGGTCAGGGAGCTGGGTGTTCCTGACCCTTCTTGCTGCGCCCCTGGTATTCCTGATCATCTTCTATTTCTACCCGTTAGGCGAGATCGTCAGAGTCAGCTTGACGTGGCAGGGGCAGTTTCAGCCGGCGACATTGGTGCAGAAACTGCTGTCTGCGGCGAATCTGCGGGTGATCGGCTTCACCTTTGGGCAGGCGCTTCTCTCGACACTGTTGACGCTGGCAATCGGGCTGCCGGGAGCCTATGTCTTCGCGCGTTTCGAGTTTCCTGGCAAGCGCGTGATCCAGGCGCTTACCACCGTGCCCTTCGTGCTGCCCACCGTTGTGGTCGCTGCTGCCTTTGCCGCCGCCCTGGGTCCGAATTCGCCGCTCGACCGGTGGCTGGGCGTGGCGCTCGACCTGCGCTACACGTTGGGCGCTATCCTTCTTGCCCATGTCTTCTACAACTACACGATCGTCCTGAGGATGGTGCGTGGGTTCTGGGAAACTCTGGATCCACAGCTTGAGGAGGCCGCGCGCACGCTCGGGGCTTCGCCCTTGCGTGTCTTCTGGGAGGTGACGCTGCCACTCTTGCTGCCCGTCGTCATGACAGCCGGGATGCTTGTCTTTATCTTCTGCTTTACAAGCTTCGGCGTCGTGCTCATCCTCGGCGGACCGAGGTTCGCGACGCTGGAGGTCGAGATCTATCGTCAGACGATCCAGTTCGCGAATCTGCCCCTAGCCGCTGCCCTTTCACTGGTGCAGATCCTCTTCACGTTGGGATTCACGGTGATCTATGCCCGGCGTCAGGGGCAGATCTCCCGTCCTCTGGACCTGAAGCCTCGCTGGGCCACGCAGCGGCGGCCACAAAAGCTGTCGGAACGTGTGTTCGTGGCCCTTAACCTTCTCCTGATGACCGCGCTGATGGCCTATCCCTTGCTCACCTTGGTCGTGCGCTCCTTCAGTGCAGGGTTGCGCTACTATACGATGCTCTTCGAGAATCCCCGGCAGTCCGTCTTCTACGTGCCACCTCTGGCGGCAGTGGGCAACTCATTGAAGATCGCGTTCGCGGTTACGCTCTTGGCGCTGACTTTGGGACTGCTCGTCGCAGCAGCACTCGATCGTCATCGCCGTGGCTGGCTGATCGATGCCCTCTTTATGCTCCCTCTGGGGACGTCGGCTGTCACCCTGGGGCTGGGCTACCTGATCTCAATGGGCCGTCCTCCGCTGGCACTGCGTGGGACCCTGGCGCTGATCGTCTTCGCCCATACCTTGGTCGCATTGCCTTTTGTGGTCAGAAGCTTGCTTCCCGCGTTGCAATCGATCCGCCCAAGTCTGCGGGAGGCCGCATCGACGCTGGGTGCCTCCCCACTCATGGTCTTCAGAGAGGTGGATCTGCCCATCGTCTGGCGAGCGCTTGCCGTCGGCGCGATCTTTGCGTTTACGATCTCGATGGGTGAGTTCGGGGCAACCTCGATGATCGCAAGGCCAGAAACACCGACCATTCCTATTGCGGTCTATCGCTTTCTCTCCCGGCCGGGGGCGGTCAACTACGGCCAAGCCCTGGCGATGTCCACGATTTTGATGGCCGTCTGTGTTACCGGATTTCTGGCGATAGAGCAGCTGCGCCCGGGTGGAGCGCAGGCATTCTAGCAGCAGAGAGGAACTGTACCGTATGGCGTTCTTGACCGTCGATGGCATCCACAAGACATATGAGGGAATTCCGCTGCTGGATGGCGTCTCCCTGGCGTTGGATCGTGGGGAGATCGTTAGCCTGCTTGGGCCGTCCGGGAGTGGAAAGACCACACTGTTGCGGATTATCGCCGGTCTGGAGTCCTGTGAGTCAGGGCGCGTATTTCTGGACGGGCGCGATGTGACCCGGATGCCGGTCCACCGTCGTGGCGTGGTCCTTATGTTTCAGGAATACGCGCTCTTTCCTCATCGTACGGTGGCGGAAAACGTAGCCTTTGGGCTTCGAATGAAGGGGTTGCCGGCTTCGGCCATCCAGCACCGCGTCAAAGAGATGCTGACGTTGGTCGGCCTGGAGGAGTTCGGCCCACGCAACGTTGTGGCGCTGTCTGGGGGAGAGCGCCAACGGGTCGCCCTGGCTCGCAGCCTTGCGCCTGAACCGCGTCTTCTACTGCTGGACGAACCTCTCGGTTCCCTGGACCGCAACCTGCGCGAGCGACTTCTCGAGCAGTTGGCAGCTATCCTGCTGCGCGTGAGAGTCACCACGATATCGGTCACACACGACCAGGCGGAGGCGTTCGCCGTTGCCGACCGGGTGGCACTGCTACACGACGCCGGGATCGTGCAAGTGGGCGCGCCTGAGACAATCTACGGGCATCCCGCCACGCCCTGGGTCGCACGCTTCCTTGGCTTCGACAACCTGTTCCCGGCACGTATGGTTGGGCCCGGTCGGGTCGACACCTCGTTGGGCATACTTGTCGCAGAGCCCGGTCGCGACCTGCCTGAGGCCGGTACCGAAGGCACACTCCTGATCCTGCCCTGGGGTATACGCCTCTCGGATGAGGTACGCCTCTCGGACGAGGTACGCCTCTCAGACGTGCCGGTCCTCCCGGATGGTGAGCAGCATCCCAACGTCTTCACCGCCACAGTCAAGCAGCGTGTGTTTCAAGGGTCCACGACAAGGCTACAGCTTCAGATCGGTGAGGCGACGCTCGGCCTAGTCCTTGAGATGGGCGAAGTGAGCCTTCGCGAAGGTGACGTCGTTCGAGGATGGATCAGGCCTGAATCGCTACGCTGGTTTCAGTCGTCCCCGGACAACCCGTCGGCCGGCACCACGCATACCCAATCATAGGCTGCGGTAAGGTCGCGCGTGTCCGAACTGCCGCCATTCGTGACCCGGAAAGGGGATGACGAGATCGAATGGGTGAGGGACAGCGTGTTGACCTCGCCGACCGCAAGGGCCGCCCGCGGTATGACCAGGGTGACCTCGGTCCAGGCCTGTGGGAGCGGGGTGGTGCCCATGGTTGCGCCGTTGACCGCGAGCGACACCGATTGTGAGGGTGGGAACGCGAGCGCCTGCAGATGCAGCACATAATCGCTCGACGCTGGCAGACGAAGCCGTAAGGTCGTCGTCAACGTCGGACCGGCCCATCGGGCCTGCGCTCCCGAGATCGCCTCGGGGCGAAACCATCCTTGCCCCAGATAGCGGCCGTCGCTTTCAGTTCCTATGTCGATGCAGCCGTCCGGCGGCAAGTAGAGCGCGTTTGCTGGGATGAGCTCCGGAGGCGCCAGAACCTGCATGCGCACCTGGTCGTGCTGGGTATGCACCCGGCGATCGCGGGTGAAGGTTCGATCCTCAAGTGTGATCCAGGTGCCCTGATAGCTCAACGTCTGGACCACGTCCGGGGGGAACTGGTCGCGGTCCAGGATGACCGTGTAGTGTTCTCCCGCCTCTCGCGCATGTGCCACGGCCTCCGCGTCGAACTCGTAAAGATAGACGAGCGGGTATTGGGGCAGCGCTACCTGGGCCGCCCGGAATGACCCGGCGGCTGCAATGAGGGTCTCCGCCGGCGAATAGTGTTGGGAGATGTAAGCTGCCGCCTGTGCCGGCGGTGACGGGACCTGGGACAGCGTCGTTGCCAGGGGTGTTGCTACCACGAGCAGCCCTAGGGCGGCGGCAGCAGAGTAAGTCGTCTGGATGTAGCGCGGGCGAGACCAACGGGTTACTCCTGACGCGACCAGCAGGACTACCCAGGGCATCAACGGCAACAACAAGCGCGGACGCTGCAGATCCTCGAAGAGTACGATCTGCCCGAAGATCATAGCGGCCCAAATGCTCATACGGCGTGTGGCGGGTTGCCGCCAGTCGGCACTCGCGAAGCCTGGCAGTGTGGCCAGCGAGAGGGCCAGGATCGACCACGTCGTGACCTTCGGCGAAAGGTAGAGGCCCGTTCCCACGAGGCCGGTCAGCAAGGTGTCGAGAAGGGCCGTCGCCCGAGCCCGAAGTGCCGGGAGGGGGGGCAGGTCGACGGCGAACAGAGAGTCTGCGCGACCGACGTGGGCACTGTGGGCTTGCACGGCGCCGAGATAAGTACCCAGCCCTCCACTGGCGGAGGCGACGGGCACGAGCCACAGGAGCACGGCCACGAAACCTGCGACGCCGGCAACTAGCCACGGAGTCAGCGAGAGCTTTGGGCTCTTCGGGCTTATGCCCAGACCTCTTCTCCCCCTACGGACCAAGTCCGTAATGAAGAACTCACCCATCATTAGCAGGATGGGGAGTGCGTTCTGAGGTCGCACCCCAAGAGCCAGGCCCGTGGCGAAGCCGGCGATCGATGCCATGCCGGTCGTCGCACGGCCACGGTCCTGGTACCTGCGCCAACGCATCCAAAGCCAGATCGCCAGGAGCGCCCACATCAGCCCCGGCATGTCACTGAGTGCCTTCTCGGCGGTCAGCCAGGTGAGGGGAAGTAAAGCAAAGAGTCCCGCCCCCAGGATCGCAGCCGCGGGTCGCCGCGGGATGGCCTCACGCCCGATCCCATAGATCAGAAGGATTGAGACTACTCCGCTGAGCGCGCTGAGTGTTGTCAACGCCCGAATGGGGTCGTGGAGCAATGCCAGGAACAAGCGTCCCATAGCCACGTAGACAGGAAACCCGGGCGGCTGCGGCTGTTGGAGGAGAATGTCGAAGTTGCTAAGCGCCAGTGCGAAGCTGTAGCTATCGAAGTCATCCAGGGAGATGCTCCTGAATGCCAGATAGAGCAGAAGCGTGGCCGCGACCAGGAAGACCGGCACCATCCATTGCACCAAATAGGTGCTAGCCGGGGAACGTTTCCGGGGTTTCGTCATCGGCTCGGAGTATACTCTTGTCGCATCCGTTGACAACGTATTTGCGTATGCTATAATCGCGGCGTGTTTGGCTCACGATTCCTCGTCCATCAGTCGCCGCTGGCGTAATCCATCCCTATCACGATGGCGATTGATCTTCCTATGCATCGAAGCGGCTCAGGAATCCGGGCCTTGTGCTGCGCACAAACAGACCAAGGAGGCACTAGCTCATGTTTGCTAAGAAGCTAAGGGTGGTGACCACCCTGATGGTTATAGCAGTCACCCTATTCACGTTATTCCCAACCTCAGTCGTGGAAGCTAACGAGATGCAGGCCCCGCAGCGTCAAGCGGCCGGCACCAACCTCCTCGTGAACCCGGGCTTCGAGGGTATCGGAAAACCCGTGGGCAATCCTCTCCCCAACCCTGATAACTGGACTCGCGATACGTTTACTGGGGCCGTCTACGGGGAGATCTTCACGCCGCAGGGGTGGGTGACCTGGTGGCAGGAAGGGGATTTCAAGCGCCCGGAGTGCAAAGTCATTCCCAATGAAGCGCCCTTCAACAGCACACCCAGCCGCATCTACGATGGGTATTACAGCGGGATGTGCTTTACCTTCTTCGGAAAGCAGAATGCGGGCTACTATCAGGTTGTTCGCAACATTCCTGCCGGTTCGATCGTTGAGGGTTCGTTCTTCGCTCACGCTTGGTCCTGTAGCGAGGATAGCCCGCCAACGTCCTGTGGCGATCCCTATGCCTTCTATTTTCAAGTTGGTATCGACCCCAACGGGGGTACGGATCCGTACGCTCAGAGCGTTGTGTGGAGCTCCCCGGCTTATAACTACGACACTTACGGGTACGTCGGACCTACGCAGGCCACCGTGGGCGAAGGTGGCGCTGCCACGCTCTTCATCAAGGCATACGGCAAGTGGCCCAACAAACACAATGACGCCTACTTCGACGATGCTGCGCTCACAGTCGTGAGCGTTGCGGAGACCCCGACCCCCACGTTGGAACCGCCGCCGCCGACAGAGGAAGCGCCCGAGATTCCTCCCACCGCCCAATACACGCCTACCCCGCGTCCCGATGGTGCCATTGTTCACACCGTTGTCGCAGGTGATACGCTCTTCGGCATTTCCCTGGAGTACAACGTGGATGTCCAGGACATTTATGACCTGAACGGCCTGGACTCGCAGAGCCTCCTGAGCATTGGGCAGGAAATCGTGATCGCGACAACTGGTGACGCCTTGCCGGCAGCGACCGCCACGCCTGAGGCCCCTGAGACGACGCCGGAAGTGCTGCCCACGGCAACGGCCCAGGTTGTCATCGGTGGCCAATCGGCGACAGGCAACCTTCCCGCAGCACCCGCCGCGGACAAAGCTGCCGTCTGTGTATTGGCCTTTGATGATGCCAATGGGGATATGTTCCGTGAGGCCGATGGGGGCGAGATGCTGTTGCCCAATGCGCAGATTAGCCTACTGGCCCGCAGTGGGCCGGTCGACAGCCGGACCACGGACGGTATCAGCGAGCCATGGTGTTTCAATGATTTGGAGCCCGGTAACTACATCCTTCGGCATACGGCGCCTCCCGGCTACGTGTTGTCCGATGGCGGTCAGACGAACTTCACACTCGACCCGGGTGAGGTCGAAAGTGTGGAGCTGGCGTATACCCGGGATCCCTCTGCGACGGCTTCGGGAGGCACGGCCCTCCCCGGCCCGAGCACGAGCGAGGATAGCGTGACGAATGATCCAGCCGCGAGTGACAGCGGAACACCGGTGACCAATATCCTGAACGTGGTGTTGCGGGTGAGTGGCTTCATCGTCCTGGCACTTGCTATCGCGGTCTTGGTTCTGTTTGTCCTATCGCGACGCTCCGCTTAGCAGTTACAGCCAGCGTCGCTGCGACGTCAGTAGAGAAGAAACAAACAGGCCATCGGTATCTCTCGATGGCCTGTTGCTATCTTTGCGTTTGTGACCTACCAATCCTCTTCTTCTTCGTCCTCTTCATCCTCTTCTTCTGCATCATCTTCGTCCCATTCGAGGTCGTCCAGGTCTTCCAGATCGTCGGAATCGTCGCTCTCCTCCAGATCATCCAGAAGGCCATTCTCCTCGGAATCGTAGACAGCCTCGAGCTCCAAGGGCTTGAGCGTCAAGACTTCCAGTTCTGCGTGGCAGGACTCACAATAGATGCGATCCCAGCGAGCGAGACCGTCAGGAAGGGTCAATTTCTCACCGCACTCTGGACAACGGGCCATAGTTCTTCTCCTTGGAAGAGGGAGTAGTTCCGCCTACTATATCGAAAAAGGCCTGGAATGTCAATCCTTTGACATTTACGCTGACCGTGATAAGATCTCGACAAATCAGGTTGTGCACTTATTCGTTTCGTTATTTCCGGTAGGGTCAACTGTTGCAGGCTATTATGGATGTGCTCCGGCGGTAAGCCGGTTCTATCCTCTGCAGTTGGGCTCTATCGGGAACATGCACCTTTATACGAGGACGGTCTCAAAAGGCCGCCCCCATACATATACCTATGGAGCTATTATCATGCCGTTGAAGCAGATCAGGCTTATTTTCAGCATCGTTGGACTTCTGGTTTTCGCATCAGCCGGTATTGCGCTGGGGTCCTTATTAGGCCAGTTCCCATCTGTCCCTGAATCAATTCACCTTTATGCGATGATCTTTGCGGGTGTGATAAGCGCGGGACTTGGCTGGTTCTTGACGCCACACTTGGTGATCGGCCCTTTCAATCGCCTGAGAAAAGCAGTACAGCTGGTGCCTGCCTCTGTCATCCTGACAGCAACCATCGGACTTTTCATCGGGCTGGCCTTGGGTGCCATTGCGGCGTATCCGGTGTCCTTGTTGCCGGAACCCCTGGGACAGTTCTTGCCTTTTATAATCGCCGCCGCTTTCGGGTATGCTGGGCTCGCGATCGCGATTGCCCGGCCTGATCTCCTGCAAGGCTTTCGCGACCGTTTCTCTCCCAAGGAGGTCGTCGATCCTCCTGTCATAGCGGATCCCGAGACCTCAATGGCCATCCTGCTTGACACAAGTGTGATCATCGATGGCCGCATTGCGGATGTCTGTCGTACCGGTTTCATCCAGGGGAAGCTCATTGTGCCCCTTTTCGTCTTGAACGAACTTCAACACGTTGCGGATTCGGCGGATACGCTACGCCGCAATCGGGGACGCCGCGGGCTCGAAATCCTTCGCCAGCTTCAAGAAGACTCGCCTGTGCCGGTTCACCTGGTGGACGAGGATGTCCCAGGTGTGCGTGAAGTTGACGATAAGCTGATCGCCCTGGCCAAGGTGAGGGAGGCCGCCATTCTGACCAACGACTACAACCTCAATCGCGTGGCGGAGCTGCAGTCTGTTCAGGTCCTCAATGTGAATGAATTGGCCAATGCGGTCAAGACAGTGCTGCTCCCGGGGGAGAATTTCACGATCCACGTGCTCCAGGAGGGTAAGGAGTACAACCAGGGCGTGGGCTATCTCGATGATGGGACAATGGTCGTTGTAGAGGAAGGTATCTCATTCATCGGATCCACGATAGACGTAATGGTCAACAAAGTGCTCCAGACCGCCGCCGGTCGCATGATCTTCGCTCGTCCAATGGGCGACGAAAACTAGGCACAGGGCGACCAATGTTGCGGCGACCCGGTGACTTTTCCCCGTGTGAGTGTCCTTGCACTGCGGTTACACGTGCCTATGCAGCACGTCGCTGACGCCAGCAAGGTTGGGCCTTTCGTATGACCCTGAGAGTCTACAACTACCTAACGCGGGATGTTGAACGTTTCCGGCCTGCCGATCGCGAGTACGTTCGGATGTACGTTTGCGGTCCCACAGTCTATGACCACGCTCATCTGGGACACGCAAAGACCTATATCGCTATGGACATGATCATCCGCTACCTGCGATTCCGCGGCTACCAAGTCCGGCACATCCGCAACTTTACCGATGTGGGACACATCCTGGAGACGGGCGAGGATCGTATTGCCCGGGGCGCTCGGCGTGAGGGGCTGAGCCCTATGGAAGTGGTCGAGACCTACATCCGGAGCTTCCAGGACGACATGGATGCTCTCGGCGTGCTACGGCCGAATATCGCCCCTCGTGCGACGTGTCACGTTCCCGATATCATTGCCTGGGTCAAGGATCTCATCGATCTTGGCTATGCCTACGAAGTCGACGGGAACGTTTACTTCTCGGTCGACAGTTTCCCCGACTATGGCCGACTGGGCCATCGAGTGGTGGCGGAACTCGATGCCGGCCATCGAGTTGAGGTGCGCGACGAGAAGCGCAATCCCGCGGACTTCTCTTTGTGGAAGGCTGCGGACCCCGAACACATAATGCGCTGGTCCAGCCCCTGGGGTGAAGGTTATCCCGGCTGGCACATCGAGTGCTCTGTAATGTCGAATAAGTACCTTGGGAACACCTTCGATATCCACGGCGGTGGTGTGGAGAACATCTTCCCCCACAATGACTGCGAGATTGCCCAGTCGGAAGCACACAATGGTGCATCGTATGCGAACTACTGGCTTCTCGTTGGTTCGCTTCGTGTGAACGGCACGAAGATGAGCAAGAGTTTGGGCAACTTCCTCACGATCAAGGACGCACTCAAGCTCTATTCGTCGGAGTCCATCCGCTACTTCGTGTTGAGTAGTCACTATCGAGGCCCTCAGGACTTCAGCCGTGACGCGCTTCTGGCAGCTCAGCGAGGTGTGAACCGCCTCCATCAGACCATTCTCCACCTGCACCGCCGGATGCAGGCTGCGTTGCCCTTGGATGGTGCCGGCACTGCGGCGCTGTCGGACGTCGCCTCCCTTGAGGGTTACCGCGAAGGCTTCATGGCTGCTATGGATGACGACTTCAACACACCACAGGCGCTCGCCGTCATCTTCGATCTGGTCAAAGAGGTCAATCGTACGCTTGACGCTTCGGATGCAGTAAGTCTGGGGACTTTGTCGGCGATGGACAAGCTCTTCCGGGATCTGGCCGGCGAAGTGCTGGGCTTGGTGCCTTCTGATCTGGACGTTCGCTCCGGAGGAGACCTCGTCGAAGGCCTGGTGGAGACACTGCTTGGGTTGCGGGACCAATTCAGGGAGGCCAAGGCATGGGCGGAGGCCGATGCCATTCGCGACCGTCTGGAAGACCTCGGCGTCGCCATTGAGGATGGTCCCCTCGATACCAGCTGGCGATTGAAGAGGTAATCTCCCTCATGCGTGAGACCCTGTTCGGGCGCCATGCCGTGCTCGAGTCGCTGCGAGCTGGGCGCCGCATCCCCTACCGCCTCGTGATGCTCGAAGGCACGATACGTACTCCGCTGACCGATGAGATTCAGACGCTCGCCAGAGATCGTGGCGTTCGGCTCTCCAGTGCCTCCCGTAATGAGATGGCATTGCTTGTGGGCCACGATCAGCACCAGGGTTTCGCCCTCGAGACATCGGAGTATCCCTACGTCGAAACCCACGGCATGCTTGAGCTTGCCCGCGATCGTGGAGAGGCGCCTCTCCTATTGTTGCTAGACCTGATCCAGGACGTTCACAACCTGGGAAGCCTTATCCGCACGGCCGAAGCCGCCGGGGCCCACGGGCTCATCATTCAGAATCGCCGTGCCGCCGGCATCACGCCCGCAGCCGTCAACACGCTCATCGGGCGCCACGGAGCATCTGCTGATCGCGCAGGTTACAAATCTGGCACAGGAAATGGAACGTCTCAAGGATGCCGAGGTATGGCTGGTTGGCCTGGAGGACGTCCCTGGCGCCCAGCTCTATACAGCACTGGATCTGACGCTGCCCTTGGGTCTTGTCGTCGGTAGTGAGGGTGAGGGGCTCCGCCGTCTGGTGCGGGATCGCTGCGATTGGCTGATCCGCATGCCGATGCGGGGCCATATCAACTCACTCAATGCCTCGATCGCGGGCTCGATTGCACTCTATGAGGTGCTGAGGCAGCGTGGTCAGTCTGTCTAGGGTCTCATCATCAGAGCCCAAGAGATGACCTCACCACCGTTCCCCTCACCATAGCGCAGACGGATCTGTGATGCTCTATATCTTCGACCTGGACCGCACGCTAGTTGAGATGTATGCCACCGACCCCCTTCCTGGCGTCTCGGATCGGCTCGCCGCCCTTGCCGCTGATAGGCATCGAATAGCAGTCGCGACGAACCAGGCCGGTCCTGCTTGGGGGATGGCAACGGGGGATCCGAAATTCCCCT
The DNA here is from genome assembly GCA_963775195.1 of uncultured Chloroflexia bacterium. Classification (GTDB taxonomy): domain Bacteria; phylum Chloroflexota; class Anaerolineae; order B4-G1; family SLSP01; genus PWVB01. Next base: position 276,614 of record CAVZIC010000002.1, on the reverse strand, counting down.
CGCCTGAGTCCCTTCCCGAGCGATTCCATAGAATCGCGGCACTTATCCCAGAGATCACTGGAGTCCCCTGGTTTGTGGCCGTCGGAGACCCGCGACTATCGTTGACAATGTGGGACTACGATGGATTGGTCCATCGCATTCTGCTCGACGTGGGAGGGTTGGACCTGCACGTCTCAGCGACGTTCGATTGGCGGAAACCTGAGCCAGGTATGCTGTTGGCAGCGTGCCGGATCTATGACGTCCCCTCCGCACAGGCGATCTATGTGGGAGACGCAAGTAGCGACGCAGAGGCGGCGGATCGCGCAGGGATGGCTTTCGCCTGGGCAGATGTGTTCTTTGGCTTTTCGCAGACGGATAGTGCGCCTGCGCGGCGGTGATGGGAGGGGCTAGAACGCCAGGATCATTTGCTGGAGCGTCCGGTGTTTCTCGAAGCCAATCTCCCCCAGTGACCGGACGAGGTCCAGCTGGTCGGCGACGATTGTAACGATAGGCCAATGTCCTGTCTGCCGGGTAGCAGACAGCGTCTGGGCAAGGAGTTCATGTGTGCCTTGTTCACCCAGCGCGGGATGCATCAACACGTCCCAGACGTGGAACCGGTATTTCCGATCGCTCTGGACGTGGGCGGCGAGGTCAATGTGGCCCTCGTTGTCGCTATGTACCCAAGCCCCCTCGCCCTGGCGACCGATCCACCGGTTGATCCAGCTATCGAGTCCGCCATACCGGTACAGATCTGGGCGTATCTCCAGAACAAGTCGCTGATCGTGACCGTGGACCAGCGTAGCCAGGTGTTGCCAACTCAGCGCGTCCTGTGACTTGGATCGACGCCATCTGTCGTCCGGACTCGGATGAGCCGGCCAGGGGATACCCTTGGGTCGCAGCATATGCTCGGTCGTTCCGACCGCGTGGAAACCTAAGTGCTGATAGAGCCGGCAAGCGATCTCGTTGTCTGCCCGGACCTCCAGACCGACCCACGTTGCGTAGTCATTGCCTGCTGCGGCAATCGCGCTCTCCATAAGAGCTCGACCGATTCCGCGGTGGCGGTAATCCGGATGGACGACCACATTCCCGATCAGACGTCCGCGGCTGCTGCGAGGCTGGGCATGGCGCAGCGAGAGATTGCCGACAATGCGGTCGTCCTCCTCCCACACAAATCCAGTGGTCTCAAGGGCGGTGTTATAGATGATGCGAGCGAGGCCACTCGGCTGGTAAAGCTGTCGCATCTGTCGTAGCATTTTCCAACCCTGGGGATCCAACTCATCTCTGAACCCGATCTCAATGAGGTCCAGGACCTGAGGCATATCGCGGGGGGAATTCAGGCGCCTGAGATGCGATGTTGTGTTGAGCTCTATGTCAGTGCCTCCAGCTACAATCGATCTACCACGAATACCACTATCGCCCGCCGCACGCACATGCACCGTCTGACAGTGGCGCAACTCCGTGCGATTGTAATCACAAACAAGGCGGGGTCAAGAGTTCGCTTTCTGTCGCCTAGGGTAGAATTGCGTTAAAGTGTTCCTCAGACTATAATGGCAATTGATACCGCATCCTACTTGGGAGGATTTGTATGAGATACATCAAGCTCATCCTTTTTTCACTTCTGCTTCTAACGGCTTGCACTGCCCCGGCAGGCGATGTGGGCACAGTGCTTACGACGGCGCCGCCGGTGCCTGGTGCGCCTGCTACCGAACCGGCGGCGACATCTCTACCCCCTGCTACGGCGACGACAGAGCCACTCGCTGCGATGGTCAATGGCCAGGCTATCGCGCTCGAAGCCTATCAACGCCAAGTGTCTCGATACGAGGCCTCCATGGTGGCTGCAGGTCAGGATCCCAACACGCCAGAGGGCAAAGAGGCCATGGCACAGGGACGTCAGTGGGTGCTCGAAATGATGATTGAGCAGGCGGTGATCGAGCAACAGGCCGCGGTCGAAGGTATGGCGGTGACGGCTAGCGAAGTAGATGCCAACATTGAGGGGCTGCGGGCCGATATCGGCGAAGAGTCCTTCAATGCGTGGCTCGCCCAGGAAGATATGACGTTTGACGAAATGCGACTTCGGCTGCAGGGTGACATGATCGCAACGCAGATGGCCAACCGCATTGCGGAGGCAATCCCGACTCAGGCTGAGCATGTGCACGCACGACACATCGTGGTCGCAACCGAAGAAGAAGCCCGTCAGATCCTCGGACAACTGCAGGCCGGGGCGGACTTCGCGACGCTTGCTCGAACGTATTCTCAGGATGTCAGCACCCGCGACTTGGGTGGCGATCTGGGTTTCTTCCCGCAGGGTGTATTGACCTCCAAGGAGGTCGAGGCGACGGCGTTTGCCCTCCAACCGGGACAACTCAGCGACGTCATTCAGAGCGATCTCGGTTACCATATCGTCCAGGTCGTTGAGCGAGTCCCCGATCAGGAGATCAGCCCGGAAAACCTCCGTTTGCTGCGCGATCAGGCAGTACGGCAGTGGTTGGACCAACTCAAAGCGTCTGCAGATATTCAGGTCTTTGTGACACCCTGAATCCCGGGAGGAAACACTATGGGGCAACGGGCTCGGCTGTTCAACATCTTGACCTTGGTGATATTGGGGCTAACGGTCGTTACTCTCCTATGCTATGCGTCCATTGCTATCAACCCGTATCTGCCTTTCAACCCATTTCCACCGCCTGAAAATGCGTTTATTGTAGCCACCAATACGCCGACGGCCACGCCGACTCATGTGCCTGCCGCTACATGGACCCCCACCACGACGCCGACGATCACTCCCACACCGCCTCCCAGCTTCACGCCGACACTCACGCCCACGCCCGGGCCTACAGGTACCCCGGCACCGACGGCGACGCCGGTGCCGACGGTGACCCCGACGCCTCGGGTTACCCGGTCGCCCTATCCGTTCACATCCGAGATCACCTACGAGACTCCCTATTACGGTTGTGCATGGACGGGCGTGGCCGGTACGGTCGAGGATCTCGATGGGAATCCGCTGTTGGGGTATCCGATCCACGTCTGGGGTGGGGGAATCGATACCGTCGTTACCTCAGGCGACAAGCAGCTTTACGGTGACTCCGGCTGGGAGCAGTTCTTTAACAACTCACCCCAGGAGGCACGTGGGGTGTTCCGCGTCCAGATTCACTCCAGGGACGATCCCAACCACCCGCCCATTTCGCCGGAGATCGTCCTGGACTTCCCGGGTTACTGCTCGCAAGCTCTGGCGCGAATCGTCTTCATCAAGAATCACTGAGGCGAATGACACTCTACATTGTCGGGACGCCGATCGGCAACCTCGAGGACATCACACTGCGTGCCCTGCGTGTCCTCAAGGAGGTGAGCCTCATCGCCGCCGAGGATACCCGCAGAGCAGGGGTCCTGCTACGTCACTATGAAATCACTACGCCGGTGACCTCGTATTTTGAAGCTAACGAGCGAGGGAAGCTGAACCGTATCCTGGATGCGTTGGAGCAGGGTGACGTTGCCGTGATCTCCGAGGCGGGAATGCCGGGAATATCGGACCCGGGGTATCCACTTATCCAGGCCGCGATAGAGCGTGGTGCCGAGATTGTCGCGATTCCCGGTCCGTCAGCACATACCGCAGCGCTTGTGGTCTCAGGGTTGCCCATGGACCAGTTCCTGTTTGCCGGCTTCCTCCCGCGCAGACGGCCGGAGCCGGCTCTGTCGCAGTTGGCGTCCGTCAAGGCGACCTTGGTGTTCTATGAAGCCCCGCACCGCCTGGAGCAGACACTTCAGGCGATGCGGAGCGTGTTGGGAAACCGCCGGATCGCGCTATGCCGCGAGCTGACGAAGCTATACGAAGAGGTCTGGCGCGGCGATCTCGACGGTGCATTGGCGCGGCTTGCCGACGTGACGCCCAGGGGCGAATACACGTTGGTTGTTGCGGGCGCAGCAGATCTCCAGGAAGTTTGGGATGAGGAGAGTGTGCGCACTGCGCTGCTTGAGCAGATGGCGCTGGGCCTGTCCCGCTCACAGGCGGCCCGGGAGATCGCTACCCTCTCGGGCTGGTCTCGCCGCTCCATCTACGATTTACCGTAGGTTTGGCCTCAAGTTGTGGGTAGCGGCCTCAGTCGCTCCCCAGCCAGCTCCTAGCCGCAACTTCATCACGCCGCATCTGCTCGATCAATGCTGCGGCGGAGGGAAACTTCAGCTCGGGCCGCAAGCGCTTCAGGAGTTCCAGACTCATCGTGCGCCCGTAGATATCGCCGGAAAAGTCCAACAAGAAGGCCTCGACCGTCGGGAGGTGGTGGTCAAAGGTGGGACGCGTACCGATATTGGTCACTGCACCGAAGGTTCCCGCGTCCAGGTGCGCCCTGCAGACGTAGACGCCGGTAGCTGGGAGCAGACGCTCTCGTGGCACCTGGAGGTTGGCGGTTGGGAAGCCTAGATCACGGCCTCTTTCGTCTCCATGCACGATCCTCCCTGACAGCGTATAGGGATAGCCGAGGCACCCATTGGCCTGCTCCAGATCCCCCATAGTCAGGGCCTCCCGGATGCGGCTGCTACGAACGGGCTCGCCTTGCCATTCGACGGTATCGTGGAGGACCTCGACGACAAACCCCTCACGCGCACCAGCTTGTCTCAGGTAGGTAAGGTCGCCTTGGCGGTCCTTGCCCAACGTGAAGTCTGGCCCAATCCAAAGTCCTCCGAGTGCTAGATGGCGAATAAGCAGCGCGACGAATATCTCCGCGGGAGTTTGCATCAGCGTGCTGTCAAACGGTAAGACGACGAGACCCTCGACGCCCAGCGCCTCGAAACGACCGATGCGCTCGGGTAGCGTGGAGAGCAACCGGTACCCTTCCGGGTCCAGGACCTCACCCGGCAGAGGATCGAAGGTGACCACGATCGACCGCCATCCGCGGTGTTGAGCGCCGTCCACCATCTGCTGGATCAGCGCCTTGTGTCCCAGATGAACACCGTCGAAGGCGCCGATCGTGATGGCGCTTCGCTGTTCGAGACTGAGATGCGTGATGCCGCGTTCGATCCACATAGTTCCAGGCGCCTATTATACCGCAAGAGACCAGGCGTCACGTTGACGCGATGTGGCCTTTGTCTATAATGCCTCCGGCTGGGGAAAGCTATCGAAGACGAGGAGCTACGATGACGTCAGTTGCAGACTATCCTATGGCGGCTGCTATACGCGCAGCCTACGATCGAGGAGAAGAGGACGAGGCTCTGGAACCCATCGTTCGTGTGGATGCGTCCGGCGAGCCGGTGGGGCGTATCGGCGCGGGTGACTATGTGATCTTCTACGACCTTCGTGGCGAGCGCGAGGTCGAACTGACGAGTGCCTTCGTGTCTGACGAGTTCCCGTACTTTGAGCGGAAGGATATGGTCGTACACTTTGTGACCATGATCGAATATGCTGAGGATCTGTCTGTGAAGGTTGCTTTCCCACCCGAGGGACAGGTACGTAATACGCTGAGCGAGGTTGTGAGTCGCCATGGCCTCAAGCAGGTCAAGATCTCGGAATCGGAGAAGTCGATTCACGTAAGCTATTTCCTGAACGGGAAGCGGGAATCGCTATTCCCCGGCGAGCATCTGATCGCCGTGCCATCGCCAGAAGTCGAGGACTACGCGGAGGTGCCGGAGATGAGCGCTGCGCAGGTGGCTGCGTCCGTCGTCGGCGCGCTGGACGATCCGGGGCTAGACCTTATCGTCGTCAACTTCGTCAACGTCGATGTCGTGGGCCACATCGAGAACCGGTCGGCTGTGTTGCGCGCTGTCGAGGAGGTCGACCGCCGCATTGGTGAGGTGGTAGCAGCAGCGCAGGCACGTGGCGTGACGCCGATCGTGACAGCCGATCATGGGACTGTGGAGAAATGGCTGTACCCAGATGGCACGATAGATACCGGACACACGAATAGTCTGGTGCCCTTTGTTGTCGCCGACCCGGGCCTGAGGGAAGTTGCGCTTCGCCAAGGCGGCGCGTTGACCGACGTCGCGCCGACGGTGCTGCAGTTGCTGGACCTCCCCAAGCCATCGGAGATGACCGGGCACAGCCTGCTGTCGCCCACGGAGCCCTTGAGGCGCCGTCGCGTGCTCCTGGTCATTGCAGACGGTTGGGGCGTGCGAGACGACGTCTGGGGCAATATGGTTGTGGCGGCTCATACGCCTGTGATGGACGATCTGCAGGGCAACTGGCCGGCTACTCGATTGGAGGCGGCGGGAAAGGCTGTCGGGATGCCCTCCGGCACCGTTGGCAATTCAGAATCCGGTCACTCGCACATTGGAGCGGGGCGCCGGCTCCTTGCGGACCGCGTGCGCATCAATGAGGCGATAGAGGATGGCTCTTTCTTCGAGAATGAGGCGTTTCTGTGGGCGATGCGCGGCGCGAAGCGCGACGGCACGCGCCTGCACCTGCTCGGCATTGTCTCCTTCTACAGTTCGCACGGTGCCGTCGAGCATCTGAATGCTCTGCTGGAGATGGCGCGACGGGAAGGTATCCCGGAAGTCTACCATCACGCGATGCTCGGGCGCCGGGGCGAGCGCGTGGGCAGCGGCGCACATTATGTTGAGGCGGTCGAGCGAGAGATGGAGCGCCTGGGCGTTGGCACAGAGGTGTCGGTGATTGGAAGGTTTTGGAGCCTCGACCGGGAGGGGAACTGGGACCGCATTGAAAAGACCTATCGCTGGTTGGTGGAGGGGCAGGGGCGCAGCGTTCGGGTCGGGGAATAGTGGGCGTGGGCCAGGCACCCGCGGCCCAATATCCGATAGGGCTTTCCGTTCGCGGCTCTTTACCGCCGTAGAAGGAGCGCCGTACTGTTCCCCTTGCTGCGCTTGCGCTTGACAGGCCGAAGGTACCGGCTGATCTCTTGCGAGTTGAGGGCCCGCGTGATGGGTGTCGATCCCCCACCGAGGAGGAGATGCGCGCCCGGACGCAGTGCGTTGCCTGCCTGCGCCACTAACTGCTCGATGATGTCGGGGCCTTCTTCCTCCCGTAGCAGTCCGACCATCAGGTCGGGCGCCTCACCTGTGGGCAGAAGGCCAACTTGATGGTGGGTATGGATCGCGTCTGCTTCGCATCCATTGTGGCTCAAGTTCATTCCGGCATAGCGCAGACTCAGGAGGTCTCGATCGACGAGGTCGATTACCTGCGGCGATAGAAGGCGCCACAGGATGACCGGTACGTGGCCCTGACTAGGGTTGAAGACTGCCACCCTGCGTGGGTGCTCCTTGTCAAGATCCCCGAGTGCTTTGATCAGCAACCGCGATTCGAAGCTGAGTGTGTCGAACTCTGGCAGGCCAAACGCGGTCTGCATCGGAAACGTCAGGTCATCGAGCAGGAAGGTGAGCTCCTCCCGATCGTAGATGCCGCGCTGAAAACCGCTCGTCCAGGTCCTCTCAACGTCTGACGAGATGAACCGGTAGTGAAAGATGGTGTAGGCGCTGGTCGTCTGATGGAGCAGCAGCTCGATGCCGGGATCCGCAAGGACCTCGCTGACCAGGGCCTCAAGGGGTGAGACGACCACCACCGCTGCTATTCCTCCGGGAGCCAGGAAGGCTTTGGCGTCGAGCAGCAAGGCCCGGATGACAGAGGTGCCTGCTTTTCCGGGGATGTTGGAGACGATCAGGTCGAAGTCGCGCGTTCGAACGTCATCGTAGCCGAGGCTGCCATACACGAACGTATTACCCATCTCAGACTCCTCGTCTGAGGTGGGAGGAGCGGCTGGGAGAAGGGTACGAGCGTTGCGCTTGGTGAACGCGACGGCAAGCGCATCTCTGTCCACCAGGTGGACCTGGATCCCCGGATTGAGGTGTCTCAGGGTAAGGCCGAGTGGACCATATCCGCAGCCGATGTCCAGGATCTTCGCGCCATCCTTTAGTCTATGGTCTTGAAGCGTTCTGAGCAAATGTAACGTTCCGAGATCGATCTGGTGACTGCTGAAAAGACTTTGCGAGACCGCGAAGTCTAGCTTCTCCCTCGCCACTGACACGCTTACGGTCTTCTTCACGTAGACGTCCAGATTCCCGGTCGTATGCTGATCCATGTATCAACCCCCGTGCGTTTCGGCAGGAAAGACAATCGTTGGCCGGTACTGAGAATCGGGCAGTCTGCACAACACACAGACCAGGCGGCCATTCTGGTCGTGAGCCTGCACCAGTTCGGCCTCACCGGCAAGCGTGAGACAGATGGGCTGCCCATAGCGGACCGCCTGCACCTGTGCGGGGGTCAGGTTGGCAGCCGGCATCGACCCCAGCGCTGCCTGGGGTGGGAGCAGGGCAGACTCGAAGTCTCCGTCATCCTTTAGGTTCTGTAGCTCATCCAGCGTATGGCTGTGGGCCAGGGCAAAGGGGCCGCTTTCCATACGACGCAGGGCCCGGAGATGGGCTCCGCAGCCCAGGGATTGCCCCAGATCGTGGGCCAGACTGCGGACGTAGGTGCCCGACGAGCAGCAAATGTCGAGGGTGAGTTCAGGTGGTTGCCAGGCGACGATCTCCAGGGCATAGATGTCGACGGGACGTGCTTCACGTTCGATTTCTCCGCCCTCTCGTGCCAGATCATAGAGCCTCCGCCCCCGGATCCTGATGGCGGAATACATCGGGGGAACCTGCTCGATCGAGCCCCGAAAATGAGAGAGGGCTACCTCGATCTCCGGCTGGTCAACTTTGACGGGAAGCCGGTCAACCGTCTCACCTTCTGCATCATAGGTGGTGGTTGTTTCACCCAGTCGGACCACGCCAAGATACCGTTTGGTGTGAGCCGTTGCGAAACGGGATAGGCGTGTCGCCGGTCCCAGGAGCAGCACCAATACGCCAGTTGCCATCGGGTCGAGCGTGCCGGCATGCCCGACCCGGCGCATGCCGGCAAGCCGCCGCACCTGGTCTACCACGTCGTGCGACGTCACGCCCACCGGTTTATCTACAATCAACACACCGTTCATTAGGTCGATCCAATGTCTCCCTGAGCATGGTCAGCACCCGGTTCTCGGCTCCATCCAGGGGACCCTCGATAGTGCAGCCGGCGGCCTGACGGTGTCCCCCACCGCCGAGGGCATAGGCGACCTGGGACACGTCATAGCCTGGTCTTGCGCGCATGCTCACCTTCACCGTGCCGTCGCGCATCTCGACGAAGGCAGCGACAATCTTCGCTTCAGCAACTCGGCTCAGCAGGTTGCCGAGATCAAGATCGTCGTGGTCGCTGATCCCCAAGGTTTCCTTTTTCGAAATCGGAAACGTCGTCCAGGCGAGGGTGCCTTCCAGTTTGAGCCGGTCGAGGGCGATGCCCCAACTGCGCATCTGAAGGTAAGGGACGGCGTCGAGCGTCCTCTGCATCACACCATGGTAATCACCGCCGGCTTCAATGAGCCAGCTGACAGTCCTGAGGACTGCGGGCGTGGTCGTTCCCGTGCGGAGGCCACGAGTGTCGGTCAAGAGCCCCACCAATAGACAAGTGGCAATGTCACCCACCGGTGAGACGCCAAGCGCTTCCAGGACGTCTATCACCAATAGGGCCGTCGCTGCGGCGTGTGGGTCGACCAGGTTCACGTCCCCAAACGCCTCGTTTGTCAGGTGGTGGTCGATGACAAGGAGAGGAATCTGGCCTTTCCAATCCTCGCGATAGATACCTCCGGTACGCTTCAAGTCGCTCATGTCGACAGCTACGACCAGATCGATAGTGGTTACCTGGGGAGCCTCCCTGACGAACACTTCGGCGCCGGGCAGGTAGGCCAGATTGGGCGGCAGGGGATGCACGCACGCAACGATGGGCTGTTTGCCCAGTTGCAGAAGGGCCAACCTCAGCGCCAAGGTTGACCCGATGGTATCTCCATCCGGATTCGGATGGGCGATCAGAAGGGGGCGCTCACTCTCCCTCAGCCGCGACGCGGTCTGTCTCAGGATCTCCGACGGTGTCGTCGTCTGTGTCATGGATCTTGTCTTCCTCGTGTAGCTGATGCAGGAGTTCCTCGATACGTGCACCGTGGGCCAGCGATGGGTCGTAGACAAACTCAAGTTTCGGAAGATTGCGAAGCCTCAGGGTCGGGGCCATCTGATTTCGGAGCCACCCCGCCGCCCCATTCAGCGCCTGTTGAGCTTCTGCGATCTCATCTGCATTCCCAATAATGCTGAAATAGACCTCGGCACGGGTCGTGTCCCCGTTCACACTGACGTCTGTAATAGTGACTTCCGACAACCTTGGGTCATTGCTCTGCTCCAGAAGCAACATCGTGACCTTCCGTTGGATCAGTTGGTTCACGCGGCGCTCGTATTTCTTACCCATGTCTTCCTCCCCCAGGAATCGACAGACGAGACCGGACTCCCCAAGCCCGGTCTCGTCCAATCCTGGATTGATCACATCGTGTAACATCCTGACCGGCGCTAGGTCCGGCTATTCTTGCTCCACGCGGCGCATCACGTAGAACTGCAGCCGGTCACCGACCTGGAGATCGTTGAATCCCTCGACTTTGACGCCACACTCGAAGTTCTGTCTGACCTCGCGGACATCCTCAGTGAAGCGCTTGAGGGAGTCCACCGCGCCGTCGTGAATGACCTCGTCGTTACGCACGACACGAACCTTGGCATTTCGGCGAGCCAAGCCGCGGGTTACATAGCATCCGGCGATCTTGCCGAGGCTTGAAACTTCGAAGATCTGGCGAACTTCAGCCTCGCCAACCAACACCTGGGCATAGGTAGGCTCCAGCATACCCTTGAGCGCCTTCTCCACATCCTCGACGAGGCGATAGATGATCTCGTAGGTCTGGATCTCCATACCCTCGCTGTCTGCCATACGGCGGGCCGCGCTGTCCGCAGCGACGCGGAAGCCAAGGACAATCGCGTCCGACGCCAGCGCCAGGTTCATATCCGATTCCGATATGTTGCCGGCAGCGGCATGAATCACATTTACCTTGACGTCGCCCGTACTCAGGCGTTCGATGCTGGTGACGATAGGCTCAATGGACCCCTGGACGTCCGTCTTGAGGACTACGTTGAGTTCCTGAACCTGTCCCTCGCGAATGGCCGATGAGAAGTCATCCAGTGAGAGCGGGCGTGTCGGACGCGAGAGCTCCCGCAGCTTGGCAGCTTGCTCGCGCTTGTCCGCAATTGCACGCGCGGTGCGTTCGTCCTTGACGACTTCCAGGAAGTCTCCCGCCTCGGGTACGTCGTGCAGGCCGATGATTACGGTGGGCGTTGCCGGCGGGGCGGTCTTGTGGCGGACGATGTTCTCGTCCTCGAGTGCGCGAATCTTCCCCCACGTTCTTCCGACGACGACGACATCTCCTGTGTTCAACGTTCCGTTCTGAATCAGCACCGTTGCCAATGGCCCACGGCGCTTATCGAGTCTCCCCTCGAGCACCGTCCCTACGGCTGGGCGCGCCGGATTGGCCTGGACGTTCATCTCGTCCGTCACAAGGAGGATCGCTTCGAGCAGATCCTCGATGCCGGTTTTCATCTTCGCGGAGACTGGGATGACCATCGTCGTGCCGCCCCATTCATCAGCCGTTAGGCCCAGGTCCGATAGCTCCTGCTTAACCAGCTCGGGCCGCGCGTTCGACTTGTCCATCTTGTTCAGGGCGACAATGATGGGGACGTGAGCCGCCCGTGCATGGTTAACGGCCTCAATAGTCTGGGGCTTGACGCCATCATCTGCAGCCACGACCAGCACGGCGACATCTGTGGTATTCGCCCCGCGCGCCCGCATTGCCGTGAAGGCCTCGTGCCCCGGCGTGTCTAGGAAGGTGATGCGGCGCCCGTTGTGTTTGACCTGATAGGCACCGATATGTTGAGTAATGCCCCCGCTCTCGCCACTGACGACGTCTGTATGGCGGATCGCATCCAAGAGCGAGGTTTTTCCATGATCGACGTGCCCGAGGACTGTAACGACCGGCGGACGCCCTTTTAGATCCTCCGGGGCTTCGTTCGCAAGCAGAATCTGCCATGCGGACAACTCCGATTCCGTTTCCTCTTCCATATCCGCGTAGGGCTGTTTGGCCTCATAGCCGAACTCGGCGGCGATGATGGCGGCTGTGTCAAAATCGACCTGCTGGTTGATGCTGGCGAGAACGCCATTGCCCATCAGCGACTTGATGATCTTGATGGGTGTTTCTTCCATCAGATCTGCAAGATCGCGCACGGTGATAACTTCTGGAACTGTAATCTCTCTCTCTGCCATACACATTTCTCCTTTGTTCTTCCTAACGGGGACCGGAATCATCTAAGCGCTTGGCCGTCCTCTGCCGGCTCTGAGAGGGACGCGGCATAGGCCTCTAGCGCCGCAATCTCGTCGGGCTGAAGGTCGACGTGTAAAGCCCGATTCAGACTGCCTCTCTTGATTGCTTGGTCCCAGCAGACGCGCTGCTTACATAGGTATGCACCTCGCCCGTTACGTTTCCCTGTCTCATCCACAACGATGCCGCCTTCGGCCAGCAGCACGACCCGAACCAGATCCCGCTTTGGCTTAGTCTCCTGACAGGCCACGCAGGTACGTTGTGGGGTGTGCTTCTGTCTCGGTTTTGCCTTTTGTTTCGCCGTCATAACTGCCACTCATTTCATCTACGCATGTTCGTGTCGACTGATGGTTACGGTAGCGGATCGACAGATGACACGAAAAATGGGACGCCAGAAACCCTTCGGCGTCCCATCACCTAAGACTGAGAGATCCTACGAGAAACTATTCTATCGTAGTCGCAGTCGTCTCAGCATGACAATTCGTGTCCTGGCAAAGCTCCAGGTCTCGCGACAGGACTCACCATAAGGGTCATCATCAAGCATTCAATCGTTGCTAGTAATCTTCGCTGTATTCGTCCCACGAGTCAGTGGTGCGACTGCGATGCTTCCGCATGACGAATGTCTCGCCAGTAGCGTCATCATACACCACGGTGCGACGGCGTTTTCGGCCCTTCCGTTTCGAACCGGATGGGCTGTTCTCCTCAAGATCCTCATCCTCAGGCTCCTCAAAGAGGACCTCCGCAAGGTTCCCAGCGATCTCAGCAAGCTCAGGAGCCACTGCGGCGGTTGGTGCAGCCTCCTCCTCCGACGTTTCTTGCTCGGATTCAGCACTTACGGTCTCATCTGCCGGACCGACAGCTTCCTCAACCTCTGCTTCAGTTTCTACCTCAAGTTCTGCGGTCTCGGCTCCCTCGGATAAAGCTTCCGGCCCCGCGCCACCCTGGGCGAGATTCTCATCTGTCGCAACTTCGTCCCCGAAGCCCTCGTCCGGGAAGTCCTCGTCCTCAGATGCTCCGGCAAGCACAACCTCGGCTACTGCCGCTCCGTCACCCTCGGGTTCTCCCTGATCCAGCAGGCCAAGGCCACTCTCATCAACGGCCTGCTTTATTTCCCGCAGCGCCTTGACGCCAACGCCGTTGAGCATCAGCAGGGCCTCGTCGCCGACGGCCATTCTCTCCATGACCTCGCCTACATTGTTGAGGCCATTGGTGATGAGGTGCGTATAGACTTTCTTGGACAACTCGAGATCGCTCAGGGGTACCTTGTAGGCACCTCTCGGGACTCGGGCATAGGCTTCTTCTTTGGCCTTGACGCGTTCCGCGTCGGCCCTGCGTTGAGCATGTTGCCGCGCCCGCGCCTGGACTGATCCGGGCCGTTCGGCCTCTCGCCGGGCAATGATAGCCTGCCGCACTGCCTTGACGACGGACCCGATGATGTGCCGTTCCTCGTCGGTATAAGGGTATTGATCCTCTTCGTGCGTCCGCATGATCGTAGCGAGACGCGGGATCAAGGTCGCAGTACCCTTTAGCGCATCCAACAGCTCGGGTGTATGGTTCACCTGTTCCAGTGCCCAAATGGCTGCTTCCGTACCGCCTTGGATATCTATCCGCCAACTCGTGAGCTTGGCGGCGAGTCGCGCGTTCTGCCCTGAACGCCCAATGGCTAGCGAAAGCTGGTCATCCATCACGACGACGGAAGCCGTCCGGCCCCCGGGGTTGTTCTCATCCAGCGTGACGCAGACGATGGCGGGAACGCTCAATGCATTGGTGATGAAATGCTCGGGATCCTCACTCCACTCGACGACGTCGACGCGTTCCCCGTGCAACTCGCGGGATATCGTCTGGATGCGGATCCCCCTCATCCCTACACAGGAACCGACCGGGTCGATACCTGCCTGTCGAGCCGAAACCGCAACCTTTGCCCGCGTGCCGGCCTCCCGGGCGACTGCATTGATCTCCACCTGCCCGTTGCGGATCTCAGGCACCTCGAGTTCCAGCAGCCTACGCAGCATCAGCGGATGGCTGCGGCTGACGATTATCTCCGGACCCCGGGAGGTCCGACGAACCTCGAGGACGTAGACGCGGATCTTCTGGTGCAGAACGTAGCGTTCTCCCGGGATCTGCTCGCGCCTCGGCATGTGAGCTTCTTCCGTCCGCTCCAGATGCAAAGTGACACCATGGGGGTTGACCGACTGGACGGTGCCGATGATGATCTCGTTTTCCTGCCGGCTGAATCGATTGAATTGGCTTTCACGCTCCGCTTCACGCAGACGCTGCGTAATGACCTGCTTTGCGGTCTGCGCGGCAATACGGCCGAAGTCGTGGGGCGTGACGTCAACCAACACGATATCGCCCAACTGCACATTAGCCTTCTTGCGGCGAGCTTCTATGAGAGAGATCTCAGTGTCCGGATCCTCTACTTCCTCAACCGCCGTTCGCTCTATGTAGATGCGCGCTAACCCCGTCTCCAGGTTGATCTCTGCAGACACGTTCTGCGTGGCCGGAACCTTCCAGTCACGCCGGAACGCCGTCGCCAAGGCGGCGCGGACTGCGTCCAGCACAACCTCTCTTGGCAAGCTGTATTCAGCACAGATCTGGTTAAAGGCTAGGGCGAACTCGCTCTTCATTAAGAATCTGCCTCCCCATTTCCCCCAAATGCTCTCTACGAAGAAAAGTGGGGCTCGCCCCACTTTTCAGTATCCCATATACTGGTTCTGAACGCATTATAACATAACTGGGATGATAAGACAAGATTCGTCAGGTTTGTAATTGTTGCCCCCAGACTGTTACGATACCTTCTCGCACGGTCCGTTGCGTTGATATGATTGGTGTGCTATACTGCTAACGATTTCGGCGGCGTCAACATAGTTTCGTGTTGCTTCTGGCCGCACGGTCCCGCGTCTTGCATATGCTTATGGAGAGCCGTAGGGACGCGTCGATCGATGGCGTAGATCGGGCCCGGCATAACCATCAGTGACAAGAGAGGGTCGTGACCGAGAAACTCTACTTCAACGGCGTCAATGGCGTGACGGGTGCGTATGGGCTCCAGCCTATGACGGCCGAGATGCTCGCCGACCACGTCCTGAACGATCGCTATGCGACCGCCCGGCAGCTTCGCGAATTGCAGCGGGAACTGATGCTTCGGGCGACCAGCGAGCGCAAAATCCTCTCAATTGTCGAGTTCCTCGCGCGCGATGTTCTCAAGTTACTGGGCGGGCAGCTTCGCCCACGTGATGTCTGGTACGCGGAAAGCGCCCACCGTCTTCTGTCGATTCTCTTGGGAGGGCAATCAAAGCCTCTTGCCGGGGATGTCGCTGTGCTGGCGAGCAAGCTAAAGCAGGAGCCGGTGGAAACCCTCGTCCGCGTCGTCAGGCTGCTCAATGGGGGACAGGGGGCCCTGCTCGCGCAATGGTTGCTTGACCAGGAGAATGGTAACCCTGCGACGCTCCGGAGCACGCTCGAATCACGATTTGATCAGGCATTGGCTGCGGTCCGAAAGGCTTACCTGAGTGAGGGTGAGACAGGCCCCCTGGATGGCCAGAGCGTCCTGCGTTCGCCGTGGATCGAGCAGTTCTGTTGGGCCTTGGACGAGCTACCGGTTGAGTCTCTCAAAGCTCTGCCGGGCACCGATGCGATTGCCGGGCCACTCCGGATGTTAGTCTATGTACTCGGAACGCTGGGTGGCCTGCGAAGCGAGGGGCGACCCTCATCGTCTGAACCGCGCGAGCGGCTAGCGGCACTGTCGAGGGCAGATGCATTCGACTCGTGGCACGAGATCGTCGCGGAGCTCCGCGGGGTGCTGATGGCGCTTCGACGTGCCAGGCAGCCTCTACGTCAGTCCGATTTTCTGGATGCGATGCGCGCTTGGCTGGATGAGTTGAGGCGCAGTGTCACCGGGCAGTTAGGCACGGTCCCCTGGGTCGATCCTATGCAGATCGGGCAGACCGGCTGGGGCATCGTCTTCTCTGCCTCGATGCCAGAGGATCACTGTCAGATCATACAGAAAGCCCTGGCTCCACTCCTGGCCTTACGTCAACGCCAGGCCGGCAGCCTCTACCGTGTCTATGCCGGACGGCACGGCTACCGTTCCGGTGATACTGCCAGTATGTTTCTGAGGCGTCCACCTCGTAACGCTGATGCGGCAAACCCGGCAGACCCACGCGCCACGAGCGTCCCCTACTATCTCTTGCTGGTGGGCGATCCCAGCGAGATCCCGTTTAGCTTCCAGTATCAATTGGACGTTCAGTACGCCGTAGGCCGCCTGGATTTTGGGGATGATCTGCCGGCTTACCGGAACTATGCGCTGAACGTTGTGTCTGTCGAGGAGGAATCGGCGGCGGCACCGGTACCCAATTCCCAGGTTGTCTTCTTTGGTACAGATCACCCCGGAGACGAAGCTACAGCGTTGACGTCTGACCATCTGATTGCGCCGCTTGCCCAGCACTTCAGGGCAAAGGCAGTGGGGTCCCCGTGGCAAATCCTACGCATTGCCCCGGCCAAGGCGACGAAGGCAAACCTCCTGAAGATTCTCCAGTTGACTCCACCGCCGGCCCTGCTTTTCACGGCGACGCACGGGCTGGAGTTTGCGCCGGATGATCCGCGGCAGCGAAACCTGCAAGGGTCGCTGCTCTGCCAGAACTGGAATGGCCGTAAGGGCTATGTCCCGCCGGAGGCCTACCTTTCGGCTTCGGACGTCACCGAAGCCGTCAACCTCAAGGGGATGATTCTCTTCTTCTTTGCGTGCTTTGGCGCAGGTACCCCGCAGACCGACGCCTACCATCGAGCTGAGTTCAAGGAGCGAGCGGCGTCGATTGCCGAAAGCCCATTCGTTGCCGCACTTCCGAAGGCGATATTGGCGCTCAAAGACCGCGGGGCATTGGCTGTGATCGGTCACGTGGAGCGTGCCTGGGGCCTGTCCTTCCTCGCCGATGTCACTCGCCGACCTGAGGGGATGGAGGGCCGGAAGCGTGAGCACGTCGAGGTCTTTGCGAGTGTGATCGATCGCCTGCTCGCCGGTTACCCGGTTGGGTCCGCTCTGGACTTTATGAATATGCGCTACGCTGCGATAGCCACCGAGCTGACTAATCTCTACGATCAGATTGGGGATCCCCCGTCGGTGGAGGATGTGTATAGGCTTGCTGAGCTGTGGACGGCGAACAACGACGCCCGAGGCTACATTGTCGTAGGCGACCCGGCGGTACGTCTTCGTGGCGTTTCTGCGGTTCGCCCTGGTAGCACGACGGAACGGGCTTAACCCGATGGTTCGCTCGGGGCGAAAGGAGACTGAACATGGCCGATAAGTTGAGAGCGCTTCCTGAAGAGGATGACGAGCCCTCTCGCCTGGTCTTCAACGGGATCAATGCTGTCACCGGCAACTATGGACAGCCACCACTTTCCCCGCAGCAGTTGGTGCGACTCATCCGGGGAAGCCCTATTCCACAGGACTACCGCGAGTTCGTCGATCGACAGCGATTGCTTGCAGGAGTCACCGATCTTGAGGACCGCCTGACCAGGGTCACAGATATCCAGTCCGCACTCCAGGAATCTCACGATGCCGTCCGCCTGGAGGAGTTGCGATTCAAGGCGGCAACACGCACACCCTATCCTGTCAAACCTGGGGCCGGTGATCCATCGCGCGTGGAGGATGTGGGATGGGCCGTGATGTTCCCTGCCGATATGCACCCCCGGGTGAGGGAGGAGATCAAGGATGCACTTCAGCCGCTGCTGGAGCTGCGCCGCGAACAGGCGGGGGATCTATTTCGTATCTATGAGGGGGGAGATGCGTACCGAGCCGGCGAGCGCAAAGACCAGGCCTTTGAACGTCTCGGTGTTGGGCCTGGACTGGTCGATCCCCAGGAGATGCCCTTCTACGTGCTGCTGATTGGCACGCCGGAGGAGATACCCTACGGTTTTCAGTACCAGATCGATGTGATGCGCGGGGTCGGGCGCCTGGATTTCGGGACCGATATCGAGGCGTATGCCCGGTATGCACAGAACATCGTTGCCTGTGAGACGGGGAGGGTCGCCCTCGCAAGGCGCGCTGCTTTCTTTGCCCCGGAGAATCCGGGGGACAAGGCGACAAAACTCAGTTCACAGTATCTGGTCCAGCCCCTGTACGAGAATCTCACACTAGCGGCTCCGGACTTTGAGCTCCCATTGGCAGACGATTGGGATATTCTGCCGCCTTATCTGGGTGAAGGCCGGGCAACACACGACCAGCTCACACAGCTGCTCGGTGGAGATCCCGCGCAGACGCCGGCGCTGCTCTTCAGTGCCAGCCACGGGATCGAGTTTCCCGCCGGTCATCCGGCACAACTGCGGCAACAGGGTGCTCTACTGTGCCAGGATTGGCCCGGCGTCGGTCGAGATGTCTTGCGGGACTTCTACTTCGCGGGCGAGGATATCGTCGAAGGCGCTGACCTGCTGGGCATGATGGCGTTCTTCTTCGCCTGCTACGGCGCAGGCACGCCGCAGCTGGATCAATTTGCAGCACAGGCCTTCAAGGTACGGGAGAAGATCGCCCCGCGAGGGTTCACAGCTGCGCTGCCGCAGCAGATGCTGAAGCAGGGCGCTTTGGCCGTGCTTGGGCACGTGGAGCGGGCGTGGGGTTACTCTTTCATCTCCCCAACCGGCCGAATGACGAATCAATCGTTTGTCACCGCGATGCGTATGCTGATGAACGGCGAGCCGGTCGGACTCGCAACCGACGCCAGTTTCGATATGCGCTATGCTGAGTTGAGCTCCGATCTCAGCGCTGATCTCGAGGAACTCAAGTGGGACCCCGGCTATATGGATGACTATGAGCTTGCCAATCGTTGGACGGCCAACAACGATGCCCGAAGTTACGTGGTCATCGGAGATCCGGCAGCACGAATTCCCTTTGCGCGACCCGAACCGCCGTCTGAAGAGGGCCCCGACATCGGTACGATCACGGTGCCTGAACCCGAGGCACCGGAGGCGCCCGGTGAGGTCGAGCAACCGGTGGACTCGGAAGCGGAGGGAACGGAGGAGCAAGTGAGCCGGGAGCCGCCGGTGTCTCCCGAGGAGGAAGAGACAGCCACCACGACGGAGGAGTTCCAGGGCGGTCCATCTCTCGTAGTGCCGGAGCCGGTGGCTCAAGACGTGGCTTATGCCGTGCCGCCCCCGATTCCCGCGGCTACACCATCGGAGGCTAAAGTCTACGTTTCCGAGACGGTGGAGACATTCGTTAGCGAGCAGGGCCGGGTTCCTGTCGTGACGGCACCTGTGGACCAAGCTGCCCGGCCGTGGGCCGAGGCTGAACTCAAGCCCAAGCCGCGGGAGCCGATCTCTACTGCTCCGGGGATCACGGCTATGACCGATGCCGAGGTCGCTGTGGCATTTGGGTTAGCGGATCAGTTTGAGAGGCTGAGGGAGTCATTGCGTGCTTTTACTGACCAGTTGGCGACATCATTGGGTCATGCAGCCGAGGATATCGTGACGCTGGATGTAAAGACCTACTCGACCGACGATATCGCACGGGTAGCTGCAGCCCTGGAGACGCATGAGGATTACCCCGCCACGCTCCGCGCGCTCACCCGGGTGGCCTTTGACGGCGATCTTGAGGTCTACGTGCCCGAGAAGAGTGACCGTGACGTCGATATTGCCCTGTGGGAGATTCACAAGTCGATGGTCGAGGAGGCCCAGGACAGCCGGTCCAAGTTCCTGGCTACGATGGCGGAACTCGCGACACGTCTGCTGGATAGTCTGAAGATCGGTTCAGTATGAGTGGATCGACGTACAACTGGTCCGGCTTCACGTTGCCTGACGGCCAGGATCCGCTGGGCGTGTGGGACTTGGCGCCGCGGAAGGCGTCTGCGCCTCAGACGGCGAATGCGCCTCGGACGGCAGATGCGCCTGAGGGGGCGGCAGCCTATGTGGCCGACACTCCTGTCGATGGTATCGTCTGGCGAGTGAGTCATTCGGTAGCCTCAAGAGAGGCCCTGCGGGTGGTGCGCGGTCAGTTGGCCACGGTCGATCGTCGGCTGGAGGAGCTTGACCGCTTGGCTCAGCATTTGGGTGCGTTGAGCCCGGTGACCTCCTATGGCGAGGCCGTCCTACGGCACGATAGTGAGCTGCTCGCAGAGGTCGCCGCGCTGACCGGGCCCGTGACAGCTTTCTCAGGAGAGGCTCAGCAGGTCACGACCTACGGTTGGCTTCCTGCGCGGGTGGGGCAGATCGAAGCGACGAGCGTGCTGCTCGCGCAGCTCCGCCAGCTTGTGCAGCATTGGGCGCGCATCGAGACGCGGATCGATGAGAAGCTGATTGCGGTCACCACCGTCGATTGGACCGGCGACTATGAGACGGCTTGGTTGGTTGGGCTGACGTCGCTCGATATGGCGCTCCATCTGGATGACGTGAAGTTGGCCTTGGCGTCTCGGCGAGCGTTGCTACGACTGATCTCGGTTGTGACTACCGGGGCGCTAGACCTGGCGCTCAAGGCATCGGTGCCGGGAGGGCAGATACTCTTGATTCCTGCGGTGTACAAGTATGTCCGTGACGTGCTGGCCGAGTTTGAGCACTTGCCGGATGGTGTACTGACCGGCTAGGGCGCGTACGTAGTCTCGAAGGATCCATAGGAGGATAGGAATGGCTGAGAGCGATCTGAGAAAGGCAATTGAGAAGTTCACCAAAGATCTGGCATCGAAGGCAGAGACATTCGTGAGCGACATCAGCACGTTGGAGGTCCGGACCTTCACCACGCCCAGTGCGCAGATCAAGATGCTAGCAGATGGTGGACTCAACCTTCTGGATCCCGGGCTCGCTGACAAGCTGCGGTTGCGGGCATACACGCGTGTGGACTTCGACTGCGACACGACGGTCTGTCTGCCCGTTGATAGCAATGATCAGGTCGACCGCATAGTATGGGATATTCACCAGTCGATGGTCAGCCAAGCGCTCAAGACGCGGGAAACGATGCTGCGTACCATGGGCGATGCGTTGACGTCCGCGTTGGAGGCCCTGCAGCGCGTCAGCGGGTGATGTCGTCGCCGGACGTGATTAGTACTTGACAAGTCCTGCGAAGCGATTAGTATTGTTCTAACTATCACTTGAGCCTGAGTATCATATGACCGAACACAGTCGAGAATCTGTAAAAACCTACATGTATACCTTCTTTTTTAGCCGCCCCACCAAGGGTCGGCCACTTTGCGTTGCCGGGAGGGCGATGTAGGTCTGTAGAATCCCCAAAGCAACCCAAGACGTGGAGCCGGCCGGCTCCACGTCTTTTTTGTACCTGGAAGGGGGCGTTGTTATGGTTCGATGTCGCGGCATACGGGGCGCAATCACTGTGCCGGAAAACACAGTGGACGCTATTATCCAGGCCACGCGCACGCTGTTGATGGCCGTCGTAGATGAGAACAGGGTGGAAGCAGATGATGTCGCCAGCGTGATCTTTACGGCGACATCCGATCTCGATGCGGTCTATCCCGCGGTGGTCGCCCGCGAGATGGGATGGACGCAAACACCCCTTCTCTGTATGCAGGAGATGTGGGTCGAGGGCAGCCTTCCACGCTGTGTCCGGGTGCTGGTCCATTGGAACACGGATCGCACACCGGCAGAGATCAACCATGTCGATTTGCGAGATGCAGTGCAGCTAAGACCAGACCTGACGAGGGGGAGAGTATGACACGCGTTGCTTTTCAGGGGGTGGCAGGCGCCTATTCGGAGGAGGCCATCCGCCAATACTTCGGCTCAGATGTTGAGACATTGCCTTGCCGAGGACTGGACGATATGTTCCCGGAAGTCGAGGCCGGCCGCGCGGACTATGCTATGCTGGCGGTGGAGAACGCGGTCGCCGGTTCGGTGGCCGGTGCTTACGAACTGCTTCTGGAGCGGGATTTGCGGATCAACGCAGAGGTCATCCTGCGCGTTCGCCACATGCTGATGGCACAGCCTGGAACCCAGCGCGCGGCAATCCGACGAGTCCGGTCCCATCCTCAAGCGCTGGCGCAGTGCCAGCGGTACTTATCTCGTTATGAGCTGAAGGCGGAGCCGGCGTTCGACACTGCCGGCAGTGCACGGGACCTCGCCGAGAATCCCGAGCCGGACGTGGCCGTGATCGCCAGTGGGCTGGCGGCCGAGATGTATGGACTAGAGATTCTGGATCCGGGCATCGAGGACTTTCACTTCAACTACACACGCTTCTTCGTGATGGGAGTGGATGATCCGCCCCGGGCCCAGCGCACGAAGACGTCGGTCGTCTTCTCCACGCGGCATAGCCCCGGGGCACTGTACAAGTGCATGGGCGAATTCGCCACGCGGGGTATCAACCTGACCAAGATTGAGTCGCGCCCGCGCTTGAACCAGCCCTGGCGTTACACTTTCTATCTGGACTTCGAGGGGCATTGTCAGGATCTGGCGGCTGAGGCGGCGTTGATGGGACTGTTGCGGCATGCGTCGTTCGTCAAGATGCTGGGCTCTTATCCGGCGGCGACGACGCCGATGGTCGATGAAACTTGGCGATGGGACAGTACTGGTACAGAGGCTAATGTGGAGGATGGGAGATGATTATCATCATGAAGCACGGGGCAACGGCGGCGCAGATCGCCAACGTGTCGGCTCGCGTGGAGCAGATGGGATGCCAGGTCCATCTCTCCGAAGGCGAGGAGCGCACGATTATCGGTGTAATCGGCAATGGGCGTCCGATCGATCACGAGCAGATCGAGCGTATGTCAGGTGTAGAGCGTACCGTTCCGGTACTACGGCCTTTCAAGTTGGCCAGTCGTGAGTTTCATCCGCAGAACTCCGTTTTCCCGATCAACGGCGTCTCAATCGGTGGAGCACAAGTGATCGTGATGGCCGGTCCCTGTGCTGTCGAGAGTGCCGACCAGCTCATGGAGACCGCACACGCGGTGAAGGCTGCCGGTGCACACGCGCTGCGTGGGGGGGCGTTTAAGCCTCGCACGTCTCCTTATAGTTTCCAGGGCCTGGGTGAAAAGGGACTGAAATTGCTCGCCGAGGCGAGAAGGGCCACCGGCCTTCCGGTGGTGACAGAGGTGATGGCGCCCGAGCAGGTTCCGCTGGTCACAACCTACGCAGATATCCTGCAGATTGGCGCGCGGAGCATGCAGAACTATGCGCTGCTGCACGCTGTCGGCGAATCCCAACGCCCCGTGCTTCTGAAGCGGGGCATGATGTCAACGATCGAGGAGTTGTTGATGTCTGCGGAGTACATCCTGTCGCACGGCAACAATCGCGTGATACTCTGCGAGCGAGGCATCCGGACCTTTGAGCCCTACACACGTAATACGCTGGATATCAGCGCGATACCTCTGCTCAAACAGCTCAGCCATCTTCCCGTGCTGGTCGATCCAAGCCATGGGACCGGGCATTGGGAGTTGGTAACTCCGGTCGCGCGGGCGGCTATCGCGGCAGGCGCGGACGGCCTGATCGTCGAGGTCCACCCGCGTCCGGAGGAGGCACTTTCCGATGGCGGACAGTCGCTCAAGCTGGAGCGTTTCGCGGAGCTTATGGAATCTCTCGGTCCGATTGCCGCGGCTGTCGGGCGTACGATATAGGGCGGCGAAAGATATGGCGTCGTTGGAGATGAAACCGTTTTCGCAGTCTGTGGTCACGGTCGTAGGCCTGGGGTTGATGGGCGGCTCTCTGGCGGCCGCGCTTGCACGGTCATTGTGCGCAAGTTGTCGGCGTAGATAGCAGCCCGGAGACCTTGGTGGCCGCCTTGCACCGAGGCTTTGTCGACCGAGGCGTGTTGGACTTGAAGGAAGGGGTCGCGGAAGCGGACATCGTGATTCTGGCGACGCCGGTTCGCACGATAATCCGGCTGCTGGGCGAGATAGGCCCGTGGCTGAGAGAAGGCTCGCTACTTCTGGATCTGGGCAGCACCAAGGCGAAGGTCCTCAAGGCGATGGCGTCTCTACCCGAGCACGTGCAGCCGTTGGGGGGGCACCCAATGTGCGGCAAAGAGACGTCGGGCATCGGTGCTGCGGATCCGACGCTCTTTCGGAGCCGCACGTTCATCCTATCTCCGCTTCCGCGGACCTCGAAGGCGGCGTTGAGTCTGGGGGAAGAGCTGGTGCGCAGCGCAGGTGCGACACCCCTGGTCATCGAGGGCGAGCGTCAGGACTATCTCGTCGGTACTTTGAGTCACCTGCCCTACCTCCTGGCCTGTGCGCTTGTGAGTACGGCAGACGCCACGACGTCGACGGATCCCCTGGCCTGGCAGATCGTCGCCGGGGGTTACCGCGACACGTCGCGGGTTGCGGGCAGCGACGTCACGATGATGGTCGACATCCTTGTTACAAACCGCGACGAGGTGGTGAAGGCTGCGCGACACTGTGCGGCGGAGTTGGGACGTCTTATCCAGTTGGTCGAGGATGGAGATGAGGGCGCGCTGCGTGAGACACTGTCCTACATCCAGGACACGCGTAAGGAGATGTACCCATGACGTGGCTGATGGTTCGAGGATTCGGCGAGAGAGGACCGGTCGCGTTGCGGGGGGTCGTCACGGTGCCGGGCGACAAGTCGATCTCCCATCGTGCGCTGATGCTTTCCGCGCTGGCCGATGGGATAAGTGTCGTGGAGGGATTCCTGCCCTCCGGGGACTGCATGGCGACAGTGGACTGCATTCAGCATTTGGGCGTTCGGGTGGATCGGTCTGAGGTCGACGCGCCGGCGGCATCTGGACGCAGCCCCAGGCTGCAGATCGAGGGCCGCGGGCTCCATGGCCTGGCTCCACCCGATCTACCGCTCAACTGCCGGCGCTCAGGGACGACAATGCGCCTGCTGGCAGGCATTTTGGCAGGCCAGTCCTTCGACTCCGAATTGACGGGGGAATCTCAGTTGTTGCGCCGGCCAATGCGGCGCATTACCGAGCCTTTGAGACGGATGGGCGCCGACATTGCAGATACTGATGGTCACGCTCCGCTGATGATCCGGGGGCATGGCCGTCTAGAGGGCTCTGATCATATCCTTCCGGTTGCCAGCGCTCAGGTCAAGAGCTCGATTTTGCTTGCCGGCCTCTATGCTGATGGGCCGGTCAGCGTGCGGCTTCCGGGCCCAGCAAGAGATCACACCGAACGGATGTTGGAGGCGCAGATCGTGCGAAAGCTCCCTTCCCTACAGTGGAAGGATCGGGCAGGATGGGACGCCGCAGTGGCGTACGATGCCGTCACGGCCCGGCTTGACTCTGGGGCTATCGATCACCTGCAGGCATTGACCTGGGTAGTGCCGGGTGATTTCTCGTCTGCGGCATTCCTGCTGGCTGCCGCGCTGTGTATCCCTGGCGCCGAAGTGACTCTTCTGGGGGTCGGGGTCAATCAGACTCGCATCGGTCTGCTGGAGGTCCTGCTTTCAATGGAGGCCGACGTGAGTTTACACAATCGGCGCGAACAGGGAGGGGAACCCGTGGCAGACTTGACGACACGGGCTTCCGGCCTCATGGCCACGGAGGTGAGCGGAGATACCGTGGTGCGGATGATCGATGAGTTCCCGATCCTCGCCGTCCTGGCCACCCAAGCAGAGGGCACGACGGTGGTCCGCGACGCGGCGGAGTTGCGGGTGAAGGAGACCGATCGGATCGCCTCTGTGGTGACGGAACTCCGCAAGCTCGGGGCTGAGATCGAACCTCGGCCCGACGGCTTTGTCGTGGAGGGTCCGACGCAACTGCAGGGGGCCGAAGTGGACAGCCAAGGCGACCATCGATTGGGGATGGCCTTAGTTGTCGCGGGGTTGATTGCACGGGGGCAGACGAAGGTTACGGGGGCCGACTGTATTCCGGACTCGTTCCCTGGCTTCACGGAGACAATGGCGATGTTGGGAGCGGAGATGCACCGTGGTGAGTAAGGAGAGCGGCCTTCATCCCGCGCCTGCAGGCGGGTGCTCCCTGTTACCTGACCTGACGGGAGAGAGGGAGCGGGAGGCTGTCTTGGTCGACAGCCGGATTGACGCCGCGACGCAACTCGTCGGTGTCATCGGCTGGCCTGTGGCTCATAGTCTATCACCGGCGATGCACAATGCGGCCCTTCGTCACCTCGATCTGAATTGGCGCTACGTGCCGTTGCCCGTTCCCCCCGCGATGGTTCGAGACGCGGTGCGCGGCATACGGGCGCTTGGATTTCGAGGCATCAACGTGACCGTGCCGCACAAGCAGGCCGTAATGGAGCTGATGGACCAGGTCTCGCCTGAGGCGGCGGCCCTCGGCGCCGTCAATACCATCGTGGTCAAGCGGCAGGGCGACGGGAAGGCGATGCTGCACGGCTACAACACTGACGTGCCCGGTTTCATCGGGTCGCTGAGGGCAGGCGGCTACGATCCCGCTGCCGGAGGAAGAGCTCTGGTGGTCGGCGCGGGGGGGGCTGCACGGGCGGTCGTCTACGCGTTGTTGACGGCGGGCATGACCGAGGTCAGAATTCTCAACCGGACGTTGACCCGTGCAGAGCAGTTGGTGGCAGATCTGCACGGTGCAGGCATCGGAATCAGGCATCTCGAAGCCTGTGTGCTAGATCCGGGTGTCTTGGCATCTGAGGCGCGAAAGGCTGACCTGCTTGTGAATGCGACGACGGTGGGGATGTGGCCCCATTTGGAGGAGAGCATATGGCCGGACCAAGTCCCTCTGCCCAAGCATTTGACGGTCTACGATCTCGTCTATAATCCGCTGGAGACCCGCCTCCTGCGCCACGCGCGACACAGCGGCGCGAAAGGGATCGACGGACTGGGGATGCTCGCACGGCAAGGTGCCCTGGCGCTGGCCTTGTGGCTGGAAGAGGCTTCTCCAGCCCCCGCCGGGAGAGGGCCGGAGGGAGCGGTGTTTGTGGAGCAAACGACGCGGGAGATGCGTGACATCTGTATGCAAGTGTTGGCTCGGAGACGCGAAACGGATGGATGACCATGGTAGATAAGAGCGAGGGAGGACCTATGGCGGGTGAGAAAATGCTGACGCACGGTGTGTTTGACGAGTTCAAGTGGCGTGGGTTGGTCTACGATTTCACCGAGGGATTGGCTGATGTTCTGGCGTCAGAGAAGGTCACCGTCTATATTGGCTTCGATCCGACGTCCGACAGCTTGCAGGTCGGCAACTTATTGGCCCTGATGGGACTGGCCCGGCTGCAGCGATTCGGGCACACGCCGATTGCGGTGGCCGGTGGAGGCACCGGCATGATCGGTGATCCCAGCGGAAAGACCAACGAGCGTCAGCTGATGACGGCTGCTGAGGTCCAGGCCAATGTAGAGGCTGTCAAAGGGCAGTTGGCGCGCTTCCTGGACTTCGAGGTCAAGGGCAACGCGGCGAAGATCGTCAACAATGCCGACTGGCTCCTTGAGATCTCGATGATGGCGTTCCTGCGCGATGTGGGCAAGCACTTCACCGTCAACTACATGACCTCCAAGGACTCGGTCAGGACGCGGCTGCAGCGCGAGGAGGGCATTTCCTACACGGAGTTCAGCTACATGCTCCTGCAAGCGTACGATTTCCAGCAACTCTACGATCGTCACGGCTGCACGCTACAGGCCGGCGGGAGTGACCAGTGGGGCAATATCACAGCGGGGGTTGAGTTGATTCGCCGGACGCGAGGGACACGGGCCTATGGCCTCGTCTACCCATTGGTGACCGGTGCCGACGGCAACAAACTCGGAAAGACGGAGCGCGGCACTATCTGGCTGGATGCCGATAAGACCTCACCCTACCGCTACTACCAGTTCTGGCTCAACCAGGGCGATGACGACGTGATCGCCTACCTGAAATACTTCACGTGGCTGAATCAAGGGGAGATTGCTGAACTCGAGAGCAAGCTGGCTGAGCATCCGGAAAGGCGAGAGGCACAGCGCACGCTCGCGCAGGAGATGACGCGCCTCACCCATGACGAGACGGCGCTGGCGAAGGCCGAACAGGCTTCACAAGTGCTTTTCGGCGGGGAGATAACGGGGCTCGACGCACAGGACATCTCCGATATCTTTGCCGACGTGCCATCCAGCGACCTCGCGACATCTCGCCTTGAGGGCGCCGGCCTTCCTGTCGTCGATCTCTTTGATGAGCTTGGCCTCACCCGCTCGAAGGGAGAGGCGCGGCGGCTCCTCAGCAATGGCGGGGTCTACGTCAACAACGTACAGGTCTCTGATAGCGATCGAAGCCTGACGGTTTCCGATGCCTTTGAGGGGCGGTATGTCGTCCTGCGGCGGGGAAAAAAGCAGTACCATCTCGTTCGTCTTGTGGCATAGATTATGGAAATCCTCGGAGGGCCGATCTTTGGCGTGGCGGGCGCGGGTGAGTCGCACGGGCCTGCTTATACGACGATCGTCTTTGGCTGCCCGGCAGGACTCCGTCTTTCGCGTCATGAGATCCAGCGCTATTTGGACCGGCGACGGCCGGGGGGTAGCCGTTACGGCACCTCCAGGAGCGAGGCGGACCAGGTCTTGCTGCTCTCCGGGCTGTACGATGACGACCTGGAGCGCTTGTTAGCCGGACCCGGGCTTGTCTCAGAGCCCTACTTTCCCGGCCTCCCACCAGAGGGGGAAGCAGAGCTGATCGCACCGGCTGAAGTTGCGGGAGCATGCACATATGAGGAGGGCACCACAACAGGCGAGCCGATCGCTGCTGTGGTGCTCTCCTCCTCGAAGCGCTCGGTTGACTACGCACAGTTTACCGGCTCGGCGGGTGAGGTCAGGCCGGGCCACGCCGATCTCCTCAAGCATTACCAGTCGCGCGGAACCGCGGATCCCCGTGGTGGAGGCCGGGCGAGTTACCGTGCGACGATCTCGGACGTTATTGGCGGCGCCGTGGCGCGGATTTTTCTGGAAACACACTTCCAAACAGTCTTTCTCTCCTCGGTGCTCCAGGTCGGTTCTCTCAAGTCCTCCCGCACCCTCGCTGAGGAGGTCGAAAGGTTGGTCCTTGACCATACGCAGAGGACGCCGGTACCCGGCTCCCGGCTCCACGAGCTCGAACGCATCTTGACTGAGGCTGCCATCCCGAGCCTCGATCCTGCATTTGCCCAGCAAGCCGGCGATCTGATCGAGCAGGTTCGCGCCGAAGGTGATTCGATCGGGTCCGTGGTGGAGGTCGTGGCCGTCAACGTGCCGCCGTTGGCCGGGGCGCCGCTCTACCAGAGCCTCAAGCTGCGGCTGATGGGGGCCCTCGGTGGGCTCAACGCAGCGGAGGCGTGCGAGGTAGGGGCCGGGTTTACGGTAGCGAACCGGCGCGGTAGTGAGAACAACGATGCCATCAGGGCCGCTGGATTTCAATCGAACCATCACGGCGGGCTCTTGGGTGGGATCACCACCGGCATGCCCCTCGTGTGTCGCGTGACCTTCAAACCTACATCATCCATCCAGAAACCTCAACTCTCCGTACGTAAGGACCTGGAGGAGATCGAGTTCCGGCTTAAGAAGGGCCGCCACGATCCCTGCGTGGGTGTGCGCGCGGGGATTACGTTGGAGTCACGTATGGCCATCGAGGTGATGAACGCAGTGCTCGTGCACCAGGCAGGTGCCGTCGATCCGCGGGCGTTCGCGTTGTTTTGACCGGACAGGAGACAGCCGTTGCAGATATCCCTCATTCTCGGACATCCCAGACCCGGGAGCTTCAACCATGCCATCGCGGAGACGGCCGCGGCGACGCTTGAGCAGAACGGGCACGCCGTAGCCTACCACGATCTTTATGCCGAGGGTTTCGATCCGATCCTGCCGTATGAGGAGATCCCGAAGGCTGCGGTGCTCGATCCTGTGATCGAACGGCATTGTCGCGAGGTGGCGGAAGCGGATGGATTTGTCGTCGTCCACCCCAATTGGTGGGGACAGCCGCCCGCGATTCTAAAGGGATGGATCGATCGCGTGATCCGTCCAGGGATCGCCTATGAGTTCCTGGAAGGGGACACAGGCGATGGGGTGCCGGTGGGCCTCCTGCGGGCAAAGGCGGCTTTGGTCTTCAATACCTCGAATACGCCGGAGCCGCGCGAGCGCGAGGCCTTTGGCGATCCCCTCGAGGGGCTTTGGCGTCGTTGTATTTTGGATCTCTGCGGAGTGCGGGCGTTCGATCGCCGGATGTACTGCGTCATCGTGACCAGCACGCCGGAGCAGAGGGCTGCCTGGCTTCGCGACGTGGCGAGCGTGGTCGCATGTGCTTTTCCCCCGGAGGCGGGATTGGGGATGGCTGATGGATAACCTGGTGCTGACCGGCTTTATGGGGACGGGGAAAACCGCGGTCGGACGTGAGGTGGCACGGAGGCTGGATCGGCCCTTCATCGACATGGACACCGAGATCGAGGTGCGATCGGGCAAGCCAATCTCACGCATCTTCGAGGAGGACGGCGAGCCTGCTTTCCGGGAGATTGGAGTCTGCGCTCTGCCGGGAGTTGGGCGCGCGCAGTGGGCTGGTCGTGGCTACCGGCGGGGGGGCGCTCGTTAGCCCTGTGAACCGTGCGGCGTGGGCGCGCTCTTCCACGATCGTCTGCCTGCGGGCGGACGTCGACGAAATCCTGCGTAGGGTCGGCGAGGCCGAAGATCGTCCGCTTCTCTCCGGTCCCGAGCGACGTGACGATGCCGAGCGCCTGTTGTCTGCTCGCTCGGAATCTTACGCGTCGATTCCGTGGCAGGTTGATACGAAGGGGCGATCGCTCTCCGAAGTCGCCGAGGCTGTGGCTAACCTGGCTCTCGTTCGCACGCTCAGTGTTTCCCATCCGGATGGAGCGTATGACATCCACATCGGCCGCGATACGCTCGGCTATCTTGGAGGCGTCATACGGGCTGCGGGCATCTCGACCGGGACGCGCGTCGCGATCGTGTCGAATGACGTGGTGGCGCCGCTCTACGCAGGACCGGTCAGCGATGCCTTAGGCGCTGCCGGATTCTCATCCTTTATTTGTGCCCTGCCCGATGGAGAGGACTATAAGACGCCTGAGACGGTGCGCGGACTCTATGATCAGTTGCTCGAAGGCGATCTCGACCGGAGTGGCACGATCCTCGCCCTGGGCGGTGGCGTGACAGGTGACATGGCGGGGTTTGCTGCTGCCACGTTTATGCGCGGCGTGCCTTTTGTTCAGGTGCCCACGTCGCTGTTCAGCCATGACCGATGCCAGCGTCGGGGCCAAGACCGGCGTAGACCTGCCCCAGGGCAAGAACCTGGTCGGTGCCTTTAAGCAGCCGGAGGTCGTCTTCGTCGACGTGGAGGTTCTTGAGACGCTGCCCGAGGTGGAGCTTCGCTCCGGGATGGCAGAGGTCATCAAGCACGGGGTCATCGGTGATGCCTTGCTCTATGAAGAGTTGGCGGCGGCGGTGCGGCAGCAGGATGCCGTGCGAATCACGCCCGGAATGTTGGCCCGTTCGATCCAGGTCAAGATCGATATCGTCCAGGAGGATCCCTTCGAGCGTGGTCGCCGTGCCGTCCTCAACCTGGGCCATACGGCGGGCCACGCGCTCGAGCAGCTCAGCCACTATGGAATGCGTCACGGAGAGGCGGTCTCGATCGGCATGGTGGCAGCGGCTCGGATTTCCGAATCGCTGGGGCGTGCCGTGCCGCACCTGTCTGCCGGAATCGCGGCGACGTTGCAGTCCGCGGGGCTGCCCATCACGTGCCCGCCCTGGCCCGTGGACGAGATATGGGCGGCGATGCGGCACGACAAGAAGCGCCAGGGAGCCGGAATACGCTGGATATTGCCCTATGAGATTGGCAGGGTAGAGATCGTGCGCGATGTGCCTCAGGATCTGGTGCGTTCGGTGCTGGTCGAGTTGGGCGCCCGAGCTGGGGATTGAGGCTGACCGAGCTCATCTCTGGACCGCGGTCCATCGGACTGCTTTCATGGACCACCCTGGCGTAGCATAGATGAAAGGGAAACCGACCGATGACTACCTTCAAGATCCTTGTGCTGCATGGTCCGAATCTCAACTTACTGGGGCGTCGCGAGCCCGACACTTATGGCAGTGTCACGCTTGCTGAGATCGACGCCCGCCTGAGGCAAGTGGCTGAGCGGATTGGCGCCGATTTGCGAATCCTGCAGGCCAACGGTGAGGGCGCGCTGATCGATGCGCTTCACGCTGCGATGGACTGGGCGGACGGTGTGCTGATCAATCCGGGGGCTTACACGCATACGAGCGTAGCGCTGCGGGACGCGATTGCCGGCATAGCGCTTCCCGCCGTTGAAGTTCATCTCTCCAACGTCCACGCGCGGGAGGCTTTTCGGCATACCTCGCTGATTGCCCCCGTCTGCGTTGGCCAGATCAGCGGCTTCGGCTGGCGTAGTTATGAACTCGGTCTGCAGGCACTCCTGGGTGTTCTGCAGGATCGCAACCAAAAGGATGGATAGTTATCATGAGAATAGCTGAGCGGTTGGCCACACTCCCCCCGTATCCCTTTGCCACCTGGGCAGCCGAGATCAGTCGCGTCCAGCAGCGAGGTGTGGACGTGATTCGACTGGATGTCGGCAATCCGGATCTTGCCCCCCCTGCGGAGGTTATTGAGGCGCTGTGCGCTTCGGCACGCGAGGCCAGCCATCACGGCTATGCCGGCTATCGTGGGCTGCCATCCCTGCGGCGTGCGCTCGTGGATTACTATGCGCGCCGATTCGGCGTAGATCTGGATCCCAGCACCGAGGTCGATCCCGCTCATGGGATCCAAGGAGGGCATTGTCAACCTCGCTATGGCCTATCTGGATCCGGGCGACGTCGTGCTCGTACCGGACCCTGGCTACGCGCCGTACACGATGGGTGCGATGCTGGCAGGCGCCGAAGTCGCGAACTTTCCGCTAATTGCCTCAAACAACTTCCTCCCCGATCTTGACGGAATTCCGCCGGAGGTTGTTTCGCGGGCCAGGATGATCTGGCTCAATTATCCCAACAACCCCACTGGAGCCGTGGCCGACCTCGCGTTCCTGGAGGAAGCCGTGGCCTTCGCCCGCGCCCATGATATCCTCCTCTGCTTTGATGCCCCATACTGCGACGTGACCTACGATGGCTACGAGGCACCTAGCGTCCTCCAGGTCGAGGGAGCGAAGGATGTCGCAGTGGAGTTCAACTCTCTCTCGAAGACCTACAATATGGCCGGATGGCGCATGGGCATGGCCGTCGGTAACGCTGACGTGCTCGCGGCTTTGGCCCAGGTCAAATCCAACGTGGACTCGGGTATGTTCCATCCTTTGCAGGAAGCCGCCGTGCGGGCGCTGGTAACGGGGTCTGCCTGGATTGCAGAACGCAACGCCGTCTATCGCGGTCGGCTTAGCATCCTGGCGGAGGGCTTGGCTGCGGTCGGGCTCGATGCGCCGCTGCCGCGGGCTGCGCTCTATCTGTGGGCGGCAGTGCCGAAGGGGGAAAGCTCGGAGATCTTGGCCCGCCGGTGGCTCGAACAGGCCGGGGTAGCGGTGGCGCCGGGCTCCTTCTTCGGTCCGTCAGGGACGGACTACATCCGCATCTCGGTCACGGCTCCGACCGAGCGGATCCAAGAGTCGATGGAGCGGCTGCAACGACTTTCCGTTCCCGACCTTGCCTGATTTCCTACCGCGGCGAAATGGCGCCGGGTAGGATGAGCTCGGCATACGGTACTGTCCAGACGACCGGATGGCTGAGACGGTGTCCCCAGTACCCGTCCTCTCCATAGGCGGTGCCGTGATCGGAGCAGATGATCAGGAGCGTTGGGCCGCGGCGACGCAGTGCGGCAAAGAGCGTAGGTAGATGACGGTCGACGTAGGCGAGCGCGGCGCCCTGCGTCTCCAGACTGTCTTCCTTGGCCCCCGGCAGGAAGAAGTAGTTCGGCGGGTGAATCGCCGAAACGTTCAGAAATAAGAAGACCCGCCGGGTACGTGGAATCTCCTCCAACCGCCGGGCTGCCAGACGAACCTGATGTTCCGTGGAGCGGCGGCCGCTCACGCCGAGTTCGGGATCCCAGTGACTCTCAGCGAAGAGGCCGGGCAGGACGCTGCCCAGCGGGCTCAGTTTGTTGAAGAAGTCGACGCCCCCGATACATAGGGTGTGGTAGCCTACGTTTGCCAGGCCGGTGACGATATCCGGCGCATCAAAAGCGTAGGTGACCTCCGTGGTCGTGCCGCTCCCCGGAAAGCGCGCGGCAAAGAGGCGTGGGTGCTGCCCGGGCGTGGACGGTGTGGGTAGGAAGCCGCCGAAGAATGCGTGGTGCGCGGCGTAGGTGAAATTCCCCGGTGTATGGCGCATCTCCCACTGGCTGTCAGGAAGAATAGCGGCCAGATTGGGCGTTCGGCCCGCTCTTAGGGTATCCCTAGCAACATCGTACCGGAGTGTGTCCAGGACGACGAGGGCGATGTCGTGGGTGCCCACAACGTAGTTTGCGTTAATCATTGTGCTCTCTCATCGGGAGCCTCCGTAAAGGCTAGACTCCCGCCGCCGGGCGTGGGGCCGTCACCGCCGGCACCTGGACCGCCGCCGCCGGGGCGGCCTTGATGGCGAGAGCGAATGGGATGGATAGGAGGATGAGGACCGCCGTGCCCCAGAAGACGCCCTCGTAGCCGACGAAGGGCAGCACAGCACCCGCGATCAGCGGCATGGCCACCGAGGTTACATGGTTGATGCTGATGCCCGCGCTGAGCGTTGGAGTCAGCTCTTCCGCAGGTGTGGAGCGGTAGACGTAGGTATTGAGCGCGATCTCCATCGTCACGAGAAGCTTGATCGATAGGAGCAGCGGGATGAGGATTGGAACGCTGCCGATGGTAGCGAACCCCACGCATCCCAGCGTCAAGAGAGTATAGCTCGTCGCAAGCATCCTCCGCTCACCGAACCGGTCGATCAGGCGTCCCAGGTAGGGGGCTCCCACGAGATTGATCACGCTGCTAGCCACGAGAATGATGCTGACCTGCCAGACCTGCAGTTTGTAGGTGTCCACCAGGACGAGCATACCAAAGGTGTTGAGCACCTGTTTGCGTGAGCCCTGGAAGAACGTGAGGACGTAGTAGAGCCAGTAACGCCCCTTGATGAGCATGCGCGGGGGGCCTCGTCGGTCGTGCCGACGGAAGGCGGGATACGAAAGACAAGCAGGCCGGCAATGACGATGAGACCTCCCCCAATGAGGTAGTACGTCGTCAAGGGGATCTCTGCGGCGACCCGTGACATGAGCGCCAGCGCACCCATCCCTACGATTGTGGCGAGTGAGCCGACGCTGTAAAGAACCCCCATCACACTTCCGGCACGGCCCTTGGGGCTCAGTGATAGGGCCAGCGAGCTATTGAGAGGCATCCACATATGCATACCCAGGCTCGCGCCGACGGCGACCACGAGCAGCGACGTGTACGAATGCACGAACGCATACAGACCATACCCTATGCCCGTGATGACGATCGCGGCGACTGTCCGGTATGATAAGGGGAGGCGCATAGTCAGCGCTGCGATGAAGATGAGCGCCAGTCCGGGGATCTCACGGATGCCCTCTAGCCGCAGCACCTGGTTTCCGCTCAGCCCCAGGGTATCGATAAAAAAGTTGGTCCGGACGCCGTTCAGCAGACCCTGGCCGAACTGCTGCATGAACCCCGAGACGGCCAGAAAGGTCAGGTATTGTGTCCATATAGTGGTGTCAACATTGAGCCGCCGGAAGAGTTGCTTCATGAATGACCTCGTCGATTAGGGTGATGGAAGCATACGGGGCGCACATTGTGCGCCCCGTATGCTTCCATCCGTAGACGTTTAGGTTAGTCTAGCGTTGAATCCTCAGAAAGCAAAGCCGACGTTTGCTTCTACTGGATATTGGCTTCCCGAACTGCGTAGCCCGGACGGATATTGATCCTCTTCAGCAGGTTCGCATTGGTGACGACGGTGATGGAACTGGTGGCCATCGCCGCTTCGGCCAGCAGCGGATGCATCCACCCCATCAGGGCCAGTGGGACCATGATCACGTTGTAGAAGAAAGCCCAGAAGAGATTCTGCCGTATCTTCCTGAAGGTAGCCCGACTGAGGTTGACCGCCTCCACGACACCGGTCAACGCGCCTCGAACCAGGGTTACGTCGCTGGCTTCGATGGCGATGTCTGTTCCCGTGCCTATGGCAATGCCGACATCCGCTTGCGTCAGGGCCGGTGCGTCATTGATGCCGTCACCGACGAAGGCCACCATACCGTACCGATCCTGGAGGCGTCGAACCTCGTCGACCTTGCCGTCGGGTAACACTTCGGCCACGACGTGGTCGATCATGACACGCCGCGCAATGGCCTCGGCAGTACGGATGTTATCGCCCGTGATCAT
Organism: uncultured Chloroflexia bacterium; assembly: GCA_963775195.1. Taxonomy (GTDB): domain Bacteria; phylum Chloroflexota; class Anaerolineae; order B4-G1; family SLSP01; genus PWVB01. The sequence continues at coordinate 240,283 of CAVZIC010000002.1, read as the reverse complement.
GGCAGTCTGAATCCCCAGTTGATGGAGCTCCTTGATTGCATCCGCCGAGTCCTCCTTGAGCGTGTCGGCGACGCCGAGGAGGCCTTTGAGTTCCCCATCAACGGCGACGAGCATGACGGTCTTGCCGTTTCCCTCGAGATCGGCGACGATCGTCGCGAGCGCCGTGATGGGCATTCCGGCTTCCTCCATCATTCTGCGCGAGCCCACCTGGATTTCGTGACCGTCGATGTTTGCGATTACGCCCTTGCCACGAATGGCACGAAACGCGGTAGGTTCGGCCAGCGTCAGGCCGTCTGCTTGGGCGCGCCCTACGATGGCCCTGCCCAGAGGGTGCTCCGATCCTCTTTCCACGCTCGCTGCCCAGGCAAGCAACTGCGTCTCGGCCTCTACCCTCTGCTCGTTCTTGTCGGAGTGGAGAAGTGTTATGATGTCCGTGACGTCGGGCTTTCCCTTTGTGATCGTGCCCGTCTTGTCGAAGATCACGATCTTGACGTCCTTAAGCGTCTGAATGGCTTCCCCGCTGCGAATGAGAATACCGTGTTCGGCGCCTTTGCCGCTCCCGACCATCAGTGCCGTAGGGGTTGCTAACCCAAGGGCGCACGGACAGGCAATGACGAAGACGGAGACCATCGCCACAATCGCCAGGGTTAGCGTGGACAGATTTGGATTCACCCAGGGCAGGAAGGCCCCGAGAGCGGTCAGCGATCGCGTCGCCTCAGGGAAGATCAGATGTGAGACGAAGGTCAGCACCGCAATCGCGATGATGATCGGCACGAAGACGGCCGTGACCCTGTCGGCAAACGCTTGGATTGGCACCTTTGTGCCCTGGGCGCGTTCCACAAGTTTGATGACCTGGGCCAAAAAAGTGTCCTTGCCGATCCGTGCCGCGTTGATCTTCAGGAGCCCTTCTTGGTTAACGGTAGCCCCAATGACCTCATCGCCCTCTCGTTTCGTCACGGGCATGGATTCACCCGTCGCCATCGATTCGTCGACAGCGCTCTCGCCGCTGACTACTACCCCGTCAGTCGGTATCTTCTCTCCAGGACGCACGATCATCAGATCACCGACTTGCACTTGCCCGATCGGTACCTCGATCTCCAGCCCGTCTCGCTCCAGGTGTGCCGTCTTGGCTCCCAGTTCCAGGAGTTTCCGGATTGCCTGGGAGGCTCGCCCCTTGGCAGTCTCCTCAATGTACCGCCCCGTCAGATGGAAGGCCATAATCATAGCGGAGACCCCTGCATAGTTGGCTACGGGCGCAAAGAAAGAGGCCGGACCGGTGAGTAGCGATGCACCTGTGCCCAGCGCGATCAGCGTATCCATGTTGGCATATCCGTGCAGAGCGGCGCGGATGCCGCTGCTGTAGGTCTTGCGTCCCACCCAGAAGAGCACCGGCAGCGCCAGCACGATCATGCCGAGATTGAAGACGATGCCATTTGGCCAGGCAATGCCGAACAGCATCTCCGGCAGCATCCAGACCATAACTACCACCGTGAACGCCCAGGCGGTCCACATTCGCCGGCGTGCTTCAGCCATACGCTGTTCGGCCTCGTCGTCAATGTCACGAGCGGCCTCGCCCTGCGATGCTGTTTCATCTACACGGGCGATGACTTCGTAACCGGCATCGGTTACCGCGGTTGTGAAGTCCGCGAGGCCCACCGCCCCGGGGACGAACGTCACGAACGCCCGCTCCGTGGCGAGGTTGACGTTGGCGTCGACCACGCCCGGGATCTTACTGAGAGCCTTCTGGACGTGGGCTACGCACGATGCACACGTCATACCACCGATGGCCAGATCCATTGAATCTGTAGCCACGTCGTAGCCGGTGTCGCGCACCGCCTTGACAAGCTCGCCGGTGGTGACTTTTGGATCGAACCACAAGGAAGCCTTTTCGGTTGCCAGGTTCACGTTGACCTGGTCGACACCCTCTACCCGACTCAGGGCTTTCTGTACGTGGTTGACACACGATGCACATGTCATGCCTTGCACAGGCATGTCCAGCTGCTTTCGCCCTTTGGATGTTGCGTTCGTATCTGTCATTATTGGCACTGCCTCATTATGCTGATGTCTTGATAGATCAGCTTGCCGCCCGGTGCGGCGATAAGCTATATATAGTAAGTTATTATATCCCAAAATGGATATCCCGCACATACAAAAAGCCACGGTGCTCGATAAGAGCACCGTGGCGACGGGTCTGACTTGCCCTAGGTCAGATGGCGTAGCGGGAGACTACTTCGTCTCGCGGTAGATAACGTGCCTGCGGACCACCGGATCGTACTTGCGCAGTTCCAGCCGCTGGGTATCATTGCGGCGATTCTTCTGCGTATAGTACATATGCCCGCTCTCAGTGCTCTTCATCTTGACCAGAATACGCGCGCCCTTCTTTGCCATAGTCCATCCTCCTCATAATACCAGGCTGAGTCATTGCTCGTGGAGAATCAGCCGACACTCTATCATTCCCTTATGCCCAGGCATTATAGCGTCGTTGGGACGACTGTCAAGCATCGTGGTTGCTTGCTGCTCCCTTCGTGGTAGAACACGTGGGTTGGCGCTGATTTTCGATCAGAAAGTAGGTTGAATGACAGAGAAGCACATCGGAGATCCCGAACTGGATATATCTATCGTTCTCCCCATCTACAACGAGGCTGGGAATCTGCAGCTCTTCATTCCTGAACTGTCCGCTGCTCTGCAATCCATCGGACGGACCTATGAAATTGTCGCCGTCGATGATGGGAGCAACGATGATAGCGCAGCGATTCTGCGGGAGCTGAAAGCGCAGGAGCCGCATCTCCGGATCATCCGCTTTCGGCGGAACTTTGGCCAAACGGCGGCCTTCGCCGCTGGCTTCGACCTCGCCCGTGGTCTCTACATCATCACGATGGATGCTGACGGTCAGAACGACCCCGCGGATATCGGCCCGATGCTTGAGGTGATGGAGAAGGGCGACTACGATATCGTCAGCGGCTGGCGCCAAGAGCGCAAGGAGCCACTCCTATCACGAAGGTTGCCCTCGATGTTGGCGAATCGCATCATCGGCAGATCTACGGGGATTGCACTTCACGACTACGGCTGTTCGCTCAAGATCTACCATCGTGACGTGGCCAAGAATGTGAACCTTTACGGCGAGCTGCATCGCTTCATACCGGCCCTGGCCTCGGGTTTGGGGGTTCGGATCGCCGAAGTGGCTGTGAATGATCGCCCACGGACCTACGGTAGGTCGAAATACAACCTCACTAAGACGGTGCGCGTGGTATTGGATCTCTTGACTGTTTCCTTTCTGCTGAGCTACATGGCGCGGCCGATGCAGCTCTTTGGCCTGGCCGGTTTGATCAGTGGCGGTGTCGGTTTCTTGCTTGGCTTCTATCTCGCGGTCCTCAAGTTGGCCACAGGCGTGGATATCGGGAATCGACCGCTGCTGTCACTTGCGATCCTGCTGATGATTCTCGGTGTTCAGTTCCTGGTCATGGGGCTCTTGGGTGAAGTCCAGGCCCGGACGTATTTCGAGGTGCAGAACAAGCCGATCTACGCGATCAGACGCGAGGAGTAGAGTGGGGCGCCTGACCAGGAACCGCTCATCGATCTGGCCCCGCCGGTTGAGCGCCGCGATATTCGTCGTGGCGCTTTTCGTACGTCTGATGCCGCTGGGCCTCTATGTCACGCCCGACGAGCCGATATGGGTCTTGCGCAGCCTGCGGCTGCTGGAAGCGCTTAGGGCGGGCGATCTGACCGCGATACCCCAGACCGGACATCCGGGCATAACGACGATGGCCCTGGGTGCCTTTGGGGCCTGGTTGACAGAGCTCGCCTTTCCGGCAAAGGCTGCGGTGCATCTGGATTGGATATTCCACATCGCCGACCTCGCCCCGGAGAACAGCGCTGCTTTTCGGCATCTGGTCTATTTCCTTCCCGCAGGGCGTATCTCCGTCGCCATCGCTACCTCCGTCGGATTGGCCCTCGCCTACGCGATCGGGCGGAGAAGGCTGGGAGAGAAGACGGCCCGGTTGCTCGCGCTGTTCCTGGCGCTTGACCCGTTTTTCTCAGGGTATGCCGGCTTGCTGCACACAGACGCGCTTCAGGCGATCTTCGTCCTGTTGGCGGTATTGTTGGTGATCCCACCCGGGCTCCATTTGAAGTCTAAGCTCCGCGGCTTTCCCTACCAGCTTTTCTCGCTAACCGGTGCGGCACTCTTCCTGGCGCTGGCGGGGCTGACGAAGATGCTAGGCTTGCTGGCTGCCCCCGGCCTGGCCGTCGCCGTCCTGGTACTATGGACTGGGCCCTGGTGGCAGCGAGTCGTGCGCGTAGTGCTGCTCACGGCCATGACTCTTGTCTTTCTGATGGTTCTATATCCGCCGGCATGGATCGACGCTCCATCGGCGGTTCGATCGCTCGTCGCTGCCGTAACCTATCACGAGGGGATCGGGCTCCGACCGGTGTTTTTCGCCGGTCAGGCGGATACCAATCCGGGGCCCTGGTTCTACCCTGTGGTTCTGCTCTTTCGTTTGACGCCCCCGGTGTTACTGGGGTTGGCCGCTTTGGCAGTTTCCGTCGGGCGCGGACTCGGGGCTGGGCGGGCTTTCTTAGTCCACATGAGGGACTCGAGGTCGGCCACGGTGGCGTGGGTAGGGCTGCTCCCGACGATCAGCTACTTCGGTGCCCTCACGTTCGCCGGCAAGAAGTTCGACCGGTATGTGCTCACCGTCGTCCCTCTGCTGACGATCGTCGCAGCGCTTAGCTGGCGTCGCGTCCAGCGGAAGTGGCGCATGGGCCTGCTGGCACTCCTCCTGTTGCCGTGGGCATGGGTTGCCGTAGTGCCATTGCAGTACGCCGATCCCCTCTTCGGAGGGCCCAGTGTGGCTCAGTATGTCGTTCCCTTGGGATGGGGCGAAGCGTCGGGACTGGCCGCCCACAAGCTCAACGATCTTCTGCCCTCGCCTGAGGTGCCTTCGTTGACGTTGATGACAGAGAACGTACCCGGGACAGCAGCGATCTTCGCGGGCAAGACCTGGCCGTGGGCCGACGAACGGGTCGGGTGTACGGATCTGCTGATCGCTCCGTATGCGCCAGAAGGCTATGAGCTTCTGGATGACATATGGGCCGCGGGACGGTGGCAGGCTGAGGTCTATATGCGCTCGTCGGCTCCAATACCACGGTTGCCCATTATTGCCCCTGGCCCTCTTCCGGGCCTCCCGTCAGACGCGGCTCCACCGGTTACGGACACCACCCATCTTCAGGCGTGGCTTGAGGGGCGTATCGAGACCGGCGACGCCTTTGTGTGGCTTCATGCGCCGCAGTGCTATCCGCTGACCGAGGCACAGATCCAAGCTGTGTTGGCTGCAGCATTGGCGGACGGATCGCTCGTATGCGAGCCCGAAGTTTCGATGCTCGGCTTCCAGAGTGAGATGTGTACCAAGACTTCGCCCATGCCGCCGGCGTTGCCCTATATCGGGCGCTTCGCCGGAGCCGTGGACCTGATCTCCGCTGCTTGGCCCGATCAGGTCCAGGCACCAGACCCCTTGGTCGTACGCTTGCGCTGGGAACCACAGACCCGGTTAGGCGAACTCACTGCCTACCTGGCCCTTCGCGACGAGACGGGCCAGGATGATATCATCTGGACCGAGGGTGGGCGGCGAGCGCTGAACGACTGGGACTGGCCCGCGCAGGCATGGCCCGTCGAGGAAATCACCGATGCTGAGTCCTATGCGTCGATCCCGCTTTCCTTACCGCCGGGTACCTACCGGTTAGTGTTGGGTCTAGCCGGTGCCGATGGGTGGTTGGGATATACTCGATCGAATGGCGCCTTCGGGGGGACGGAGTTGGCACTCGGCGAGGTCAAGGTGCTGCCGGCACCCTATCCCGCGCCGGGGCTCGACCTGACCGCGCCGAGCGGCGTGACTTGGCCGGGTCTGCGTGTGATCGCCTATGAGCCGCCCGCAGAGCAACTCCAGGCGGGCCGGACGATAGACTTTGCGCTGGGCCTGGAACGCCAAGATGGTGCAGTACCCGCGGCACTTAACTGGGAACTTGTCTGCGCGGGTCGGCGCGGAGATGGGGGCATTCTCTCGTGGCCCACGGATGATCCGGCGACATGGCCCGTGGGGTATCGGTACGTCGTGCGGTTCGCGCCTCGTGTTTCGCCGTCGCTGCCCGCCGCGTCCTGCGCAGCCTATGTTTGGCCTGTCGACGATGGAGCACTATCCCGTCTCTCCCTGGGCGATGTCAGCATTGAGCAGCGCTTGCATAGCTTTGAATTGCCAAGGATGCCAGAGTGGGCGTCCACGGTGACCGTGGATGATCTGGCGCAGCTTATCGGCGCCGATATCTCGGCCAATGACGTGCGGCCCGGTGCGGCTCTGACGGTCACGCTGTATTGGCGCGTGTTGGGTGAGGCCACGGCGGACTACACCGTTTTTGTTCACGCCGTTAGTTCTGATGGGCAAGTCTGGGGTCAATCGGATGCCTGGCCAGATGGGGGAATGGCGCCGACGATGACATGGGTCGCGGGCGAGATCATCGTCGACGCGCACAGCTTTGAGCTTGGCGGTGCTACGCCTGCCGGGACCTACGATCTCTACGTGGGGCTCTATGATGCCGGTAGCGGTGTTCGGGTGCCGCTTTACGAGAGGGGAACGCGGATTCCGGATGATCGAGCGCGTGTAGGCACCTTTGCGGTGAGGCCGTAAGGGCCCTCTGCTGACAGCTTTCCTGTCCGGGGAAGCCTAGGGAGAGGGGCTCCGCTTGGCTGTAGTGAACTTGGTCACAGCCTCGGTGAGACGCTGCCGTCTGACATAGAGTTGCTCGAGCAGTGAGAGGACCTGACCGTGTTCAGGACTTTTCAGATACTCGTAGTGGTCAAGAGCTTCCTGGATCACCTGGATTGCCATATCTGTCTGTCCCAACCTCTCGAAGAGGAGGCCGATCTCGGTTAGATTCTCAGCGATGCACTGCCGATCATCTAGCTCCCGGCATAGTTGCAGGCTTGCTGCAAAGCGCCCAAGGGCATACTCGAATTGCCCTAGTTCCTTGAGGATATGCCCTTGCTCGCGCTTCACGGCAGCCAGGCCATAGGGATAGGTCAGGGCCTCGTAGTGTTCAATGGCAGCCTGGCTGTAGACGAGGGCTTGTCTGGGATCAGCCATTTCTCGGTAGGTCGTCGCCAGCCTATAGAGGCACTCGGCTTCGCCCTCTTCGTCTTGCTCTGTTCGCATTACCCCAAGGGCTGATTTGAAGCTCTGGATAGCGGCGTCGCGGTTCCCCAGGCGTTGGTATACGCTGCCGGCACGCATGAGCACGTGGGCACGCTGCGCACCGCCTTCCTCAGGGTCGATTGACTCGTAGACTTCCAGGTAGACCCGAAGTGCATGGCGGAGACGATCAGACGTCGGCTCTTCGACATGGTCGGCAACGGTCGCTGCAAATCCGTAATCCCAGGTGCTGCTGGCGGCGCGCTCGAGCAGGCGTCGTGCCAAGTCCCGTTGCCCCCTGCGGTTGAGCTCCGGTGCCAAAGTATGTGCGATGTGGGCCGCAGCCTCCAGATCGCCGGCCGCAATAAGGTGATACTCCCAGGCGATGGCGCGCTCCACAATTCGGGGAGGGTGAGTGGCCTCGTCCGGCTGGCGCAACCAGACACCCAAGATGCCATTTTCGTCACGCGCAAGCCACTCGATCCTTTCCTGGGACCAGGCCGTGATGTTGCGCGCCAACACCTGGCGACGAGCCGCATCGATGAGGGGGGCCCCGTAGTAGGCAGCCGCCTGATGATGAAGCGTCCGGGCCTCATCGGGTGTCATTCGGCCTTTGATCAGGCGTTGAGCCGTGGGCTGCATGACGAACCGCTCCGCAACCGCGGGGTCGGGTTTGGTCTCCTCGATGATCCCGAGGCGTCGCCACTTCTCTACGAGAGTCCCTGTGTGCTGGGCTGCCACCGGCGTGAGGTCGGAAATCGTGGCGGCCGAAAACGGTCGCTTAAGGAGTGCCAGAACCCTGAGGACGTCGTGCTCTCCAGGATCGAGATGCCCCAAGATCTCCTGGATCAGGTAAGTCATCCACGCCTCTGTCGACCGCTCGCTGACAGGGGGCGACGTGAGAAGCGCTTCCAGATCCCCTCCGAGGTACAGAAGCCCTGCCAGGAATTGCTGTGCCTTGGGATGGCCGCCCAGTTGCCAGTGAATGGCCTCCTTATCGCGGAGCGGGATCTGGCGGAGCTCGGGCCATTGGTGCATCAGGCGAATCGATGGTTGGAGCGTAAGGAGTGGAAGATGGATCTCGCGCCGGTTCTCGGTATTGAGCCTGGCGAGATCCTGCCACTGCCGCGCTCCCGTGAAGAAGAAGGTGGATCTGCCCGGCACGCTCAACAGGCCTAGAAGGATCTCCCTTAGAGTGGTATCCTGGATCGAGCCCTGCGTCTCTGATTGGTCGTCAAACCAGGCATCGATCTCATCGAATAGATAGATGAATCGTTTCTTCGCTTTGAGTTTCTGGGCTGCCTGCGCACGCTCCCAAGGATCGAGACGTGGGTCCAGAAGCATCGTCGCTGCTTCGTCCTCGGAATCGCCGGCAGCACATCGCCAGAAGTCAGCGATATCTTGCAGCACGGAGAGAGGTTCGATGGCCTCGCGGCAGTGGACGACGAGCGACTCACTGGGCTTTGCCCTCAGTCGCGGTAGGAGGTGCAGCATCAGATCGCGCTTCCCAATACCCTCACTGCCCCGAATATCGAAAACCGTGGCACCAGCTTTCAACGCCTTGCGCACGGCCTGGAGTTCCTGCCTGCGGCCGATGACAGGCTTCAGCATCACCTGGGCAGCGCTGTCGACGATCCTTGACGTATCCGTACCTTCTGCGCCCTCACCCGGAATCTCCGGATCGATCAACTGCAGGTCCGGCGCCCGTTGATAGAGTGCAGGCAGGCCCCAGTTGAACCGCTGTTGATCGAGGGTGTACTTCTCATCCAGTTCCCGCAGGGCGATGCGGGCCTCGTGCAAACTGTCCACGAGTTTGCCCCCTTTGGTGAGGGCCTCGTAGAGGGTCTTGAAGAATGCCAACGCCGCGGATGCTTCCATCCCCGCGGGAACGGTCAGTACGCCAGGGATATCGTGCTGGAGAAGCCCACCGGCGACGCTGGCAAAGGCATCAAACACGCCCACCTGTGCGTTCCGACACGTGGAGAGGAGGCACAGCCGTGGCGACCATGCGTAGAGACTGGCTTCCAGGAAGCGCGGCAGTTGTGCACCGCTGACGAGCTCCGTCTTGCCGATCTCATCCTCAAGGCATAGGAAACCCTCGTGCTGGGCGAGGTGATAGACTCCGTGGCCAATGAAATGGATGACCTGATAGGGTCTCCCCCGTATCGCTTCGAGCAGCGCGGAGCTTGTGGGTTCGGCTAATATCTCCAGATCGAGCTTCCCCTGGCCGATGAGGTCGTCAAGCGACTCCTGGAGGATGGTCGACTCAGCGGCCACGTCAAACGACGCCTGATCTTCGGGGTTCGCGATAACGGCGAGCACCTGAAGGGGCGGGGCCGATGGCTGAAGTGTCAGCGAGCGGGTGCCCGAGGCACGACGGCTGATGCGCATATTGCCGCTGAGACACAGATATTCCTTGCCGTCGAAAAGATACTCCCAAGGGAGGCGCCACAGAGAACCGGCTTCGTGGTCGATGGCAAGGGTGAGGTAGACGGGACCCTGGGCGTGATGCTCTACCAGGAACTCGCGAAGCTCCTTGCCCTTCCCGAACAGATACCGGTACAAACGTCGACCGTCCGTTGCGGCGTGCGTGGAATTCGGCTTGCCGCGAACATCGCGACTTGCCTGGTGTGGATCCGACACTGCGATATTGCCGTCGCTCACAAGCCACGTCGGCTGGAGGTGACGCGGGCCCGACGAGTCGTGCTGAAACTCATTCCTCAGAATAACCTGTCCGTCACCTTGTGTCGTAACGGCGGTGTACTTGTTGCCGACCTTGCTTATCTCGATCCTGAGTTCTGAACCGACAGGAGACATGGTTTGTGGCTACTCGGTGTCTTCGTCTGATTGACGGCCCTTGAACGTCATCAGGATCGGCGTTCCGGGGAATGGATAGACCTCGCGGATGCGGTTCTCAAGGTAGCGCTGGTAGGAGAAGTGCACCAGTTTCGGATCGTTGACGATGAAGTCAAAGTGGGGCGGCGCGACGTCGACCTGATTGACGAAGAAGATGCGCAGGCGCCGCCCTGCCTTGCTGGGGGGAGAGTGCTCCAGGACTGCCTGTTGCACGGTGTCGTTGAGCAGCCCCGTAGGGAGTTGCTGGTACCTCGCCTCCACCACCTGTTGGGCTGTAGGAAGCACGTCTTTTACGCCCGCCCCTGTCAGTGCAGAAATGAAGAGCAAGGGAATATAACTAAGGAACTTCAGTTCCTCTCGAATGTGATCATCAATATCCTGCCGAAGTTGGCGCAGCTCCGGGTCCACAGCGTCCCACTTGTTGACCAGTACCACGGTGCTCACGCCTTCGTCCACCGTCATACCGGCGATATGCGTATCCTGTGCGGTGATTCCCTCTGTGGCGTCAATCAACAGAAGTGCCAGATCGGTTCGCTGAAGTGCCCTGGCCGTACGCAGTACACTCCACTTTTCCACGCCATTGTCGATCTTCCCCCGGCGGCGAATGCCTGCGGTGTCGACCAGAATGAAGCGTTGTCCGTCCCATTCCATCGCTGTGTCCACGGCGTCGCGGGTGGTCCCCGCAACCGGACTTACAATCGCCCGCTCTTGGCCGAGCAGCCGGTTCAGGAGCGAGGATTTGCCGACGTTGGGTCGCCCGATGATGGCGATGCGCACTGCATCGTCATCTTCCTTCGGTTCGGGTTCCTCGTTCCACGGCAGGGCATCCACAATGAGATCGAGGAGATCGCCGATGCCGCTGCCGTGAATCGCCGATATTGTGTAGACCTCACCCATGCCCAATTCATAAAACTCAGCCGCGTTCTGTTCACGGACTGTGCTCTCCGCCTTGTTGGCAATCAACAGCACGGTCTTTTCGGATCTACGCAGCAGATCGGCAACCTCGCGATCTGCTGACGTAAGGCCCGATGCTGCATCGGTGAGGAAGAGGATCAGGTCTGCTTCGTCGATGGCCAGTTCGGCTTGTGCTCGAATCAAGGGGATGAAGTCCTCTGAGTCCTCCAACAGGGGTGTCGTTTCCAGTGGACGTGCCCCTGATTCCACACTGGCTGGACGAATCTCAATTCCCCCCGTGTCGACCACCAGGAAATCATGGCCGGCTCCATTCTGCTTCCGCGATGATGCGATCCCGCGTTGTCCCTGGGATCTCACTCACAACCGCCCGGCGTTCGCCTACCATGCGGTTGAACAGGGTTGACTTGCCCACGTTTGGGCGTCCGACAATAGCTACCAATGGTTTTTGCATCATATCTCCCAATACTATGCAGTATACCTGGATCTGGGCCGATCCGCAATGTCGGTCTGCCGGGCGCGTTTCAGTGTGGGAACAGATTGCAGCCTCGGATATCGTAGGCACACGATCCAAGAAGCCCTGTCGACGACCGTTGCGTTTTTGGTTGCTTATGGCACAATGACGGTGAGTTTGGATGGCAGAGTGGCGTCGGCTACTTGAAAGGTGCGCTTAATGAAGAGTGATCTCGACCAATTGATGGCTGACCGCGACCTAGATGCGATTTTGGTTCGGGGTAAGGTCCTCGGCAACCCTCCCCTGATCTATCTCCTCAACGGCGCACACCTGACACAGGCCGTTTTCATCAAGAAGCGGGGCGAGGTGCCAACGCTCATCGTGGGGCCGATGGATCGTGCCACTGCAGCCACCGCTGGGTATCCGGTCGTGCTCACGACCCGTTACGGCTACGGTGACCTCCTGAAGGAATACCAAGGGGATGAGTTGGCTGCGTCTGTAGCCTACTACCGGCGCGTTTTCGAGGATCTGGGAGTCTCCGGAAGGGTCGGGTGCTACGGCTACCTAGATCAGGGATATGCCTACGTCTTTCTCTCGGCACTCAATGCCGCTGCCCCGGATGTGGAGATTGTCGGCGAGGTTCAGGAGGACGTCATCAGGCGGGCTAGAATGACCAAAGATGCCGAGGAGGTCGCTCGCATTCGGGATGTCGGCCGCCGGACCTCCAACGTGGTTTGGCAGACAGTGGCGTTTCTGCAGTCCCACAAGGTAGAAGTCGATGAGATTCTGCACACAGCCACGGGACGCGTGCTGAAGGTCGGGGACGTCCACAACCACATTAAGAGCCTCATTGCTGCAGAAGGATTGGAGGACCCCGAAGGCTTTATCTTCTCGACAGGGGCCGATGCCGGTATCCCGCACAGCCGGGGTACTCTGGATGCCGCAATGCGTCTTGGGGAGCCGATTGTGTTTGATATCTTCCCTCGCGAGGTGGGTGGCGGCTATTTCTACGATCTGACTCGCACATTCTGTCTGGGCTATGCGCCCGAACCCACAGCGCAACTCCATCAGGACGTCCTGGATTGCCTGAAGACGATCATGGCCCAGATTCACGTGGGTGAGGAGACCCGGCACTACCAGCAGTTGACGTGTGCCTTTTTCAGCGGGAGGGGTCACCCCACGCTTGCGGACGATCCCGCCGTCCAGCACGGGTACGTACACACGCTCGGTCACGGTGTGGGTTTGGATGTCCACGAGGCCCCATGGTTCCGTGACGATCCCAACAATACGACGCAACTGGCTCCCGGGTACCTCTTCGCTTTCGAGCCGGGCCTGTACTATCCCGAGAGGGGCATGGGGTGCCGCCTCGAGGATGTGCTTTGGATCGCGGACGACGGCGAGGTTCAAAACCTAACCAGTATGCCTTATGATTTGGTAGTGCCGATGGATGGGACGCGCTGGGGGAAGGAAGGCTGAATGGCAATACGGATTCTGGGGATCGAGACGTCGTGTGACGAGACGGCGGCGGCCGTAGTCGAGGGTGGTAGCACGATTCTCTCCAACGTGGTTGCATCGCAAGCCGAGCTGCACGCCCAATATGGCGGTGTCTTCCCTGAGTTGGCATCCCGCATGCACGTTGAATCGATTGTGCCCGTTGTGGATGAATCTCTCTCTGCTGCGCATGTCGGTTGGGACGACCTTGACGCGATTGCTGTAACGTACGGTCCGGGATTGCCGGGATCGCTGCTCGTCGGTCTGAACTTCGCCAAAGGGGCTGCGCTGGCAAAAGGGTTGCCGCTCGTGCCTGTCAACCATTTGGAGGGACATCTCTATGCGCACTGGCTTCATACGGGTGCAGAAGGAAGCGCCGATGGGAAGCTGAGATTCCCGCTCGTTGTGCTGATCGTGTCCGGTGGCCACACAGAGCTTGTCCTGGCACACGATCACGGTCGGTATGAACGGCTTGGTGGAACCTTGGATGACGCAGCCGGTGAGGCTTTTGACAAAGTCGCTCGTATGCTGAAGCTCGGGTACCCTGGTGGTCCTGCGATCGAGCAGGCTGCAAAAAAGGGGGATGCGGGCGCTTTCGACCTGCCCAGGGCATGGCTGCCGGGGACTTACGATTTTAGCTTCAGTGGTCTAAAGACCGCTGTGCTGAGGATCCTCCAGAAATACACGGGGCCTGTGCCGCACACCGTCTACGCCAATATGGCCGCGGCTTTCCAACAATCGGTAGTCGATGTGCTTGTGGAGAAGGCGGCTCGAGCAGCCAAGGAGTTCAGCGTCAACGCCGTCTTGCTGTCCGGAGGCGTTTCCGCGAACGGCGCGCTGCAAGCCGCGGCGCGAGCTGAGGTTCCGGTGCCCGTCTACACATTGCGGCGGATACTCTGCACGGATAATGCGGCGATGATTGCGGCTGCGGGATTCTATCGCTTCCGGGCCGGCGATCGTGGGGGCTGGGACCTCGATATCGATCCTGGCCTGCAGCTTACCTAGTCCGGTAGCCGGGGCAAAGGCACAGGGCTTTATTCTATGGCGTTCGGAACGTGCCCGGGATAAAGACGCGCCACGGCATGATCGCCAGAGTGTAGGTGCCATTGAGGAACCCGGCATCGCTCCACCCGCCAATGGCGTAGATTGAGGTGTCCGAAGCAACCGCGCCCAGGTTCCGCCACTCGCCCACGATCGGGGTCTCCACGACACTCCACTCACCCGTCGATGGCGTGTAGCGCTCGTTGAACCCTAGCGGCGTGCGCCATCCTCCGCCAATGGCGTAGACACGACCTCCGATGGCGGTGAGGCTTAGCCCCCCCCGGGGCTGAAGCATAGGTTGGCAACTCTCCCATGTGTTGGTATCCGGGAAGTACATCTCGCAGGTGGCCCACTCCTGGTCATCGGAGTAGCCCCCTACGTAGAGGATGCGATCCTCCAGCGCCGCCGCCGCGCCAAATCCGCGCGCTTGCGCGGGTGGAGCGAGGTCGCGCCACGCGTTCTCGCCCGGGTCGTAAGCTAATGTTATCGCCCGGTACGCATCACCATCCCACCCGCCGAAGAGATAGGCCTGGTCCCTGTAGACCGTAAGCGCGTAGGCGCACAACGGTGTGGGGAGTGACGTCACCTGTGACCAGGTATCACCGTTGGGGTCATAGAGGTGCACGACAGCGCTAGGGGTCCACTGTGCATCATCCTCACAGCCGCCGGGCACGAGAATCCCCTCTTTCAAGGCTACGGCATCGATGTTTGCCAGTTCGGCCGGGCGAGGTCGGCCCCCCCGCCACTGGTCCGACTCAACGTCGTAGATATCGACACGATTGCTAGCTCCCCCATCGGTCATGCCGCCGATGGCGAAGATCCGGCCTTCGAGGGCCACCGTCGCCATACCTGCGCGACGAACAGGCAACGGCGCTAACTCCTCCCAGCCGTTCTCCGATGCCGGGGCGGCTACGCCTACGGACGCCCCCCCCGACCCAAACACGTCACCCGGGCCGCTCGCCGATGCCGGTGCCGAACCCCGTTGCGGCAGCAGAAGCACAATGAGGGCCAGGCAGATGCCAACCGCGAGCGCTGACCACCGTTGCCAGGGCCACATCGGCAGCACCTCACGTTCCGGTATGGCGGATGCGTCCGCCTCGGCGCTGTCGGATGTGTCACCGGGTTCCTCGCTGAGCCCCGGGATCGTGATCCAGCCTTCTTGAACGGCGAGCATGGAGAGTTCCGTCCGCGAGGCAACACCTGTCTTCGTAAAGACATTGCGGAGATGCACCTTAACAGTATTATGGCTGAGGTAGAGGCGCTCGGCGATCTCCCGGTTTGTCAACCCTTCGGAGACAAGTTCCGTGATCTCCAGCTCTCGCTCGCTTAGTGGTTCGCCAGGTTCAACTGCCATCTAGCCCTACCGGGGTTGAAAATCGGACGATTTCCTTGCCTGCCAACTTATCCACAACACGTTCAGCAATGATCTCCAGATGGTCCGGATAGCGGACGAAGTCGAGGTCGTTGCCAGGTACGGTCAGCACCGGACAATGATCGAAGGTGTGAATCCACTCATCGTAGAAACGTCCCAGCAAGTCGAGGTAGCTGTCGGTGATCCCCGACTCCATATCACGGCCGCGCTTGGCAATATGTGAACGCAGGGTAGGAGTGCTGGCCTCGATGTAGATCAGAAGATCGGGACGTGGGAGCTTGGCGATAACCAGCGAGTACAGCGCTCCATACGCTTGGTAGTCCCTGTCCGCCATATCGCCTAACTCATGAAGCGCTCGTGCAAAGATGTGAGCATCCTCATAGATACTTCGATCGATAATGGCTGATGTATCCAAGGCGGCAAGTGCCTCCTGTTGCCTTGCCCGGTGCCCAAGGAAAAAGACCTGCAGGTGAAAACTCCATGCCTGCATATCTGCGTAGAAGTCACTGAGATAGGGATTGTCGTCCACAGACTCATAGGCAACGTGCCATCCCAGCCGTTCCCCCAGACGCTCGGCCAAGGAGGTCTTTCCGGCGCCGATGTTGCCTGCGACCAAGACCAAGTGTTTTGTCATCTCAATCCTGAGTAGGGGTCTCCTGTCGTGCGAGCCGATCAAGAGCCATAGAAGCGCAAGCGAACCACGCGCTTCGTTTCGGGTCGCACGAGTACGTTTTCGCTCAGCCGCAGACCGGCCACCCACAGTATGCGACCTCGTGAGACCAGCAGTGGCAGACGATCTCTCCATGGCCGCGGCAACTTCGTGTTGATCAGGAAATCGCTCAGGCGAACCTCGGATCCTTGCATGCCCTGGGGAACAAAGCGATCACCCTCTTTCCGCGTGCGTAATACGGTCATGTGCTCCAGAGATCTCGCGTCTATCCATGCGGCAAGCGGGTTGGGGTTTTCGGTAACTGCCCTAATGTCCCACGTCGGCATCTCCTCGGCCTGAAGCGTCCAGCCTTCGGGCAGGGGCGTGATTCCGGGTACGGTGATCGGTATCCTGTCACCGGGTCGAAGCCACGGGCGCTCCGACGGCAAGTGCAGGGCGCCTGTCTCGGAAATCGTGAGCGTGGTATAGCCTACGGTCAGCTCCAGATTGTGCGGCAGAACAGCCAGCGCACCGGTCATACCACGTTGGGCCACATCCACGGCCTGCTCGACGTGCTCGAAATCCACATCCCGCAAGGTGTGGCGGAGCCTGTAGGCCGATCTCCGAACTAGAGCGCGCTGAATCGCGAGAGGCTGTTCACGCCACCGCGTGAGATCAAAGACGAGCGCATCGGGATAGGCGACGACCAAAAGCGTGTCATGCGCGACGCTGACAAATTCCTGGAGCAGTCGATAGTCGGAGCGTACGACCTCGGCCAGGTTGCGCAGCCGTTCGGAGATTCTTGGGTTGATCTTCGCCAGATCCGGCAACACCTCGTGTCTCAGTCGGTTGCGGAAATAGGTCGTGTCTAGGTTGGAGCGGTCGAATCGAGTCTGCAGGTTCTCTTTTCTGCAATAGGCCTCGATATCGGCACGTGGTGTGTTGAGGAGCGGCCGGATCAGCACTAGGTCGACTGGGGGCTTGTCGTCGAGGGAGACCATGCGATAGTCGCGCATCCGCGTGGCCGGCAGCATCCCGCGAAGCCCCGCAAGCCCGGCGCCGCGCAACAAGTGCATCAGCACCGTTTCGGCCTGGTCATCGGCATTATGCCCTACAGCAATTGTGTGAGCCCCGGCCGTCTTGTGCGACGCGAGCCAGAAATGCGTACCTCGCCCTGCGAGCGGTCTCCTCCAGCGCCGCACCCTCCTGATCAGCCAGATTGGGCACGTCGACCTGTTCGGTTGTGCATGGGAGACCGAACGATTCGGCCAACTGCGCGACGAAGCGCATGTCCTCATCCGCCGCTTCGCCGCGAATGCCGTGGTTGAGATGGGCCACGTGCAGATGTAGATTCCAGGATTCTGCCAGACGACTCAGCAGGTGCAGCAGTGTGACCGAATCGGGACCACCAGAGACACCTACCACGATGCGCGATGCCGGCTCGATAAGCTGGTGGCGTTCGATATAGGCGCTGACTTCGCGCAAGAGATCCATCATGTAGCGTGATTTTCCGGAGACCCTACCGTGCCCGGGTTCAGTGGGCCTACCTATATATTCGTCGTCGTGCCGCAGTAGTCGCAGGTCACTTGCTTCATGCCCTTGAAGATGGCAGGCAGGGGAGCTGCACAATTCGGACAAACCGTCGGAAGTTCCTTCTCCGGTTCGGTCGCCTCTTGCTCGACCGCGGCAGCGAGTTTCTCCTCGGGAGCCGGCGCTCCGAAGCGCTCTCCGTCAATCTGGCCGCTCTTCGCGCTGCGTATCAGACTGCGCCACGTCTCGTTGTCGGCACCCTTAAGCTGGAGCGTAATATCACCGGGTAACTCCCGGGTACGCTCGCTGAACCGCAGTGTGAGCAACTCCTGCCGGCGCAGGAACGATTTCTTGTCCTCGGCCTCCAAGTCGTCAACGGCACCAATCGGCGCTTCCCAGAGCTTCTCCTGAATGAGCTCTTTCTCGGTCGTGATGAAGAGGACCTTCTTCTTGGCCACTTCCTGGCGTTGCTCGAAGATCAGGCGGGAGTCCGTGAGGAACAGCATACCTTCCGGTTGCTGTTGGTCGCTGGTCCAGGCAGCTTCGCATACAGCCACCCCATGTTCATCGGGAAGCAGATCGAAGCATGCGCTGTCGAGAGCATTGAGCAGGAGCCCGGCTCTATCGACCTCCTGTTGAAGAGTTGAGACTTGCTCCTGGATTCCGTCGAAGGTGCTGCTGATCTGCCGCTCGGCGCCGCTGATGTTGAATTGCAGGTCCGTAACACGACTCTGGGCGGTGCCAATCAGATTGCCATCCCGGCCGGCACGCTGCAACAACGTTTCGATATCGCGGGCTGCGCTGTTCAGTACCCGACGTTGCCCTTCGAGGAGTCGTGTGGTCTCTATGCGTTGCTGAGGCCACCGGATGCGAAGCGTTTCTAGCTGGGTTTCCCAATCGCGGCCAAAGCGATATCCACGTGCCCGGACGTCAGCGAGGCCACGACTCACGTTGTCGATGTTACTGGTCACATTCTCCAACGCATCAACCAGCGAGGCCAGTGCGACTGCTCCGGCCACTCGCTCGTAGTCGCTGCGGACGGAAGCCAGACGTGCAGTCATTTCGTCGGTTTGGCTCATAGATGACGAGGTCGGGACTTGGGGAGCCTTATAGGCAGCCATTCCCGGTTTCGCGTTGGAGGATGTGGAGGATATGCGAGACGAGATAACGCGGCTAGATTGAGGAGACGTTGGATGCGACACACCAGATGATTTGCTTCTGCCTGAGTCTGCGGTCGGTTTCTTCTGCTTCCCAGCCATTGCTACCTCCCCTGTGATGAATGTTTGTCACCACGTCACGTTTCATCAGCGGCCGGTGATTCACGCCGGTGTAGACACGCGCATGGCCAAAAACAAGATACGAGTGAGCGGTCAACTCTCGCCGACTGCATGACGCAGATATGCTTCCATAAAGGCGTCCAGCTCCCCGTCCAGGACTGCCTGGACATTGCCGGTCTCATAGTCCGTACGATGGTCCTTGACCATCTGATAAGGATGCAGAACGTAGGATCGGATCTGGTTGCCCCACCCGGCATCGACGTGCTCACCTTTCAGATTGTCGATCTGCTTCCGACGTTCTTCCTCCTGGATTTGGATCAAGCGCGCCTTCAATATGCGCAGTGCTGTTTCGCGGTTCTGAGTCTGAGATCGTTCATTCTGACATGAGACCACAAGTCCGGAGGGGATGTGGGTGATTCGGACCGCGGTCTCGTTCTTCTGCATATGCTGTCCGCCCGCCGATGAAGCGCGGAACGTGTCGATCTGGAGATCTGTTGGGTCGATCTCAATCTCATTCTCTTCCTCTATGTCGGGCCAAACCTCAACCAGCGCGAACGACGTGTGCCTGCGATGTGCGGCGTCAAATGGCGAAAGCCTTACGAGTCGGTGAACGCCACGCTCCGATCTGAGATAGCCGTAGGCATATTGCCCGGTGATTCCAACCGTCACACTCTTGATGCCTGCCCCTTCACCTTCCATCGAGTCCAGGATCTCGGTCTTGTACTTTCGCCGCTCTGCCCAACGCAGGAACATCCTCAACAGCATGCTGGCCCAGTCCTGTGAGTCCGTGCCTCCAGCGCCCGCGTGAATCGCCAGGATTGCGTTGCCGCGATCGTGCGCTCCCGAGAGCATCAGCCGGAACTCAGCCTGGTCGACCTCAGCCTCAAGGCGCGTCGCATCTTGTTCGAGGTCGTCGGCCAACTCCTCGTCCCCCATGGACTCAAGTTCGCCAACGTCACTGACTTCCTGTCGTAGCTTCGTCCAGTATCCGATTTCCTCCTGGAGCGACGAGAGCCTTTGGAGTAGTTGACGGGCATTGTCGGGGTTATCCCAGAGCCCGGGGTCACCGGCCTGCTGTTCTAGTGCAGTGAGCTCCTGAATGCGTGCAGGTAAGTCAAAGACGCCCCCATATGGCTTCCAAACGGGAAGCCAGATTTTCGAGTCGATTGGATAAGTCACTCATTTGTGTCGCTCCGTTTCTTGGTGCGGTTGATGTAACTATTGGGCACCCAGCAGCCCGTCGGCAAATGCCTGCGGGTCGAAAGGTGCGAGATCTTCCAGTTGTTCGCCGGTCCCCACAAAACGGACCGGCAGGTTAAGTTGATGGCCTATGGAGAGCACCATCCCACCTCTTGAGCTCCCATCCAGCTTGGCCAGGACGATGCCTGTGACCTTCACGGCCTCGAGAAATTGCTGGGCCTGAATCATACCATTCTGACCTGTGCTCGCGTCCAAGACCAAGAAGGTCTCATGGGGGGCCCAGGCAATCCGCCGTGAGATGACCCGCTGTATCTTCTCAAGCTCTGACATAAGGTTGTGTTGAGTGTGCAGTCGGCCCGCCGTATCCACTATCAGCATAGTGGCGTTGTGGGCCTGCGCGTATTTCATGGCATCAAAGACCACGGCGCCTGGGTCTCCTCCCTCGGGTCCTGCGACGACCGGTACGCCGACGCGCTCGCCCCAGATCCTCAACTGGTCCATCGCCGCAGCGCGAAACGTATCAGCCGCGGCCAGCACGACCTTCTTGCCCTGTGCCTTGAACTGCGCCGCAAGTTTGCCGATGGAGGTGGTCTTTCCCGACCCGTTGACACCGACAACGAGGACCACAGCTAGCGGCCACTTCAGGTTGAGAGGCTCTGCTTTGGGCAATAACGCAATCATCTCTTCACGCAATACGAGCTGGAGTCCTTGGGTCCGGTAGATACCGGTCTCTTCCACTCGCCGGCGCAAGCGCTCGACGAGAGTGAGCGTCGTCTCAACGCCAACGTCACCCTGAATCAGAAGCGCCTCGATGTCTTCCCACGTTTCCTCGGTGATTTCCCCTGCTCCCAGCAGGTTGACGATCTGGCCGAAGACTGTGTTGCGTGTTTTTTTGAGGCTCTCGAAGATGCTTTTCATCCCGTCGTTGTCCCTCTCGGGCGAGCCCCATCCCGGATCGCCCCCCATAGTGCTGGATGTCGGCTGGGATTATAGCTTCAGCAACCTGGAGCGTCAAGCCTGCGCTCGGTGGTCGATCGTAGCTATTATGACACGTATCCGTCACTTCCGATGGTTGTGCTGCCATTCCGGCTGTGATACAATGATTCGTGAGTCGATAGGCTAATATTGTGTGATGATCCCCCTATCACACTTGTTAAAAATAGGTTATAATTAAACGTACTGCTCTTGTAGCGTTTGGCCTCAGTTTGCGTAAACTGATAACTTGGTCCATGATTAGGTGAAGCCGTCGCCCAAAGGAGGTCCTGATGCGTGGGAACAGAGGGTTGGTTATCTTCGCACTGGTTTTGATCGTCTTGGCCGTAATTGCCGGGGCCGTATATCTGTTCCTGCAACGCTCGCCGGGCGCGCCCGAGCAGGCCGCAGAGGAGACCCCTGTGTCCGTTCCCGTTGAGACGGTAGACATCGTGGTCGCAATCCAGAGTATACCGCGAGGTATGCAGATCAGCGTGGAAGATAATGCGATCGCGCTTCAGGCGTGGCCTGTCGACAATCTGCCTGTTGAGTATTACACCTCGCTGGACGAAGTCGATGGCAAGTTCGCACGATTGGAGATCCCACGTGGCATGCCTGTCTTGCCCGATATGGTAGCCGGGCCAGGAGGGATGCTTTCCGTGTCGGGATCTGCGGCGGCTCTATTTGAACCAGAGGACCGGGTCGCATATGCGATTCCTGTTGATACTCAAGGTGCGGTGGGCTGGGCGTTGGCTCCTGGCGATCGGGTGGATGTCCTCGCGGCGTTGAAGATTGCCCCCGTCTATACGGATTTTGTTGATACGGGCGTGAGGCAGTTCACCTATCTCCAGAGCGGCGGTGAGCAAGATGTCGCGCAGACGAGTCCCTTCGGGGATTTCGAGTTGCTCCCGAACGGCAAGTGGGCGGCCATCTATCCATCTGAAGGCCAACCGGCGGCGGACCCGGCATTACTCGTCCAGATGACGGTTCAGGATGCCGAGGTTTGGCACATCGGGATATGGGAGGAGGAAGCGGCGCCTACCGCGGTGGCGCAGCCTGCGACCGCAGGCCTGGGTGGTCCGGAAGCCGCACCTACTCCTGTGCCGACCCAGCCGGAGACACGTGATGTCGAGTTGATCACCTTGCTGGTGACGCGAGAGGATGCCCTCGTACTCAAGTACCTCTATGAGATGGGTGCTGACTTGGATCTGGCGCTCAGACCAGCCGGTGTGACAGGCACGGTAATTCAGACGCAGCCAATCTGGTTTAGGTATATACTCGATAGGTACCAGTTGCCGGATGCGATGCCGGTTGATCCTGTGGGGCCGGTGTCTCTCCATGCCCCGCTGGAGGTGTTGCCGGAACCGACGGCGATACCACCAGAGCAATAGGAAGGGTTAGGATATGGCGGACCGCATCAGGGTAATGATTGTCGACGATATTGCGGAGACGCGAGAGCAGTTACGTAAACTGCTCTCGTTCGATCCTGATGTCGAAGTCGTGGCTCTGGCATCGACCGGGGAGGAAGCGGTCGAGATCGTCAGCCAGGCCTTCCCCGATGTGATACTGATGGACATCAACCTGCCGGGGATAGACGGCATCGCTGCGACGGCCAAGGTGATTGAGGTTATTCCCACGGTGCAGGTGATTATGCTCTCTGTCCAGGGCGAAACCGACTACCTCAGGCGCGCAATGATGGCCGGCGCCCGAGACTACCTCACGAAACCCCCTGGGGCTGACGAACTGATGGATGCCATCCATCGAGCCTTCAAGCTGAAGCAGAAGATGGGCACTGGGCCGCTCGGCCCGCTTCCGTCCGGTGCAGGCGGGCGCACGCCTGGACAGCTGGCTAGCTCGCTAGAGGCCAAGATCGTCACGCTCTATAGCCCTAAGGGAGGGACGGGTTGCACGACCCTGGCAGTGAACCTGGCCATCGCTTTGCAGAACAAGCTAGGTCCCGAATCCAAGATATGTCTCATGGACGGGAATCTGCAATTCGGCGACATCTCCGTCTTTATGAAACTCCAACCCGCACGGACGCTGGCGGATCTTGCACCCCATGCATCGGATCTGGATCCCGATCTGATGAACTCAATCGTGGTGACACACGACTCGGGTGTCAAGGTCCTGACGGCTCCGTTGACGCCCGAAGAGGCCGAGATATTCCGCGAAGGGGGGACGGAGGAGAGTGGGGCCAACACACGTTTCCGAGCCATCCTGAGCTTCGCGCGGCCTCTGTTTGATTACATCATCGTCGATACCGCTCACCAAGTCGACGATGTGCTCTTGGCCGCGATGGATATGAGCGATCTGCTTCTGATTGTGACACGTCCGGTGATCCCGGAGATTCGGGGCGCGAGGTTGTTCACGGACCTGCTCCGTAAGTTGAACTACGACTTCACCAGGGTTGGATTGGTCATCAACGGTGTGGATAACAAGCGGATGGGAATCCAGCCTGAGGCTATCGAGCGGGCAATGATGCCAGCCCTGGCTCACATCCCTATGGACGAGCGCACCGCGCTACGGGCCGCCAATTTGGGAGAACCCGTGATGACGAAGGGCAGCCGGAGTCTCCTGGGGCAGGGCGTTATAGCACTGGCCGGAAAGGTCCACGAGCAGGTTCATGCCGCCGTGGAGGAAGAGCAGCTCGATCCCGAGCCCCAACGGCACGCCGGATTGGGCCGTTTACTGTAAGCCGTGTGTATCGTGCGATGGTTCTTGAGGTGAGTTATGTCTCTCTTGCGCAGGATTGAGAAGAGGCCGTCAGATGTATCGGATCGGAATGAGGATGCCTCGGCACAATCGCGGCCCCCAAGATCTGCGGACCGAGGTGTTCAGCGGCGGCCAGTGCCGCAGGCCCGTGATGCCTATATGGATCTCAAGAATCGGGTCCAGAACCGGCTGATTGCTGAGTTGGATCCGGCGATGGATGTGTCGCGTACCGATGAGGTCCGACAGACCATCAAGAATATGTACGATGAGATTCTCCAGGAAGAGAGCATCATCCTGGGGCGGCGCGAGCGGGATACGCTGTTCGAGGTCATCGTCGCAGAGATCTTGGGCCTGGGTCCCTTGGAGCCGCTTCTGGCGGATGAGTCCATCACCGAGATCATGGTCAATGGTGCCAAGAAGATCTTTATCGAGCGAAACGGCAAGATCGAACGTGTGAACGTCGCGTTTGAATCTAATGAGCATCTGATGCGCATCATAGAGCGCATCGTAGCCCCGCTCGGACGCCGCATCGACGAGAGCAGCCCTACGGTTGACGCGCGTCTCAAAGATGGCTCACGAGTCAATGCCGTTATTCCCCCAATCTCTCTGCAAGGCCCCATCCTGACGATCCGGAAATTCTCCAGGAGACCCCTCACCGTAGAGGATCTGATACGGTTTGGTACGGTGACTGAGGAATCCATCGAGTTCCTGCGGGCCTCTGTTGTGGCTGCCGTCAATATCATCGTCTCCGGTGGCACGGGTACCGGCAAGACGACGTTCCTGAATGTGCTGTCCGCCTTCGTTCCTTCGGAAGACCGGATTATCACGATAGAGAACGCGGCGGAACTTCAGCTTCGTCAGGAACATGTGGTCACGTTGGAGTCTCGGCCACCCAATGTTGAGGGGAGAGGGGAAATCTCGATCCGCGACCTCGTGATCAACTGCCTGAGAATGCGGCCCGATCGCATTATCGTCGGCGAGTGTCGCGGCGGTGAGGCACTGGATATGCTGCAGGCAATGAATACCGGCCACGAAGGCAGTATGACGACGATTCACGCTAACAATACACGCGACGCACTCTCCCGACTAGAAACGCTTGTTCTGATGGCAGGAATGGAGCTGCCCCACCGTGCTATCCGGGAGCAAGTTGCGGCAGCCATTGACATCATCGTGCAGTTGGAGCGCCTGCGCGATGGAACGCGCCGCGTGGTCTCCATCACTGAGGTTCAGGGAATGGAGGGCGATGTTATCACGACCGCTGAAGTCTTCAAGTTCGAGCAAAGCGGTTACGAGAACGGTCGCGTCATCGGTAAGCTCCGTCCCACTGGCATTCGCCCGAAGTTCATGGACCGCATTGAGCAAGCCGGCATTCATCTTCCTCCCTCGATCTTCGGTGTTGGCCAGCGAATGCGGTTCTGACCCGGATACGGCGTGGCTGTTCTCATAGCTGGAGGATATCCAGAGTGAGGGAGGTCAGTTTGGCATGAGCCCCATAGTCATGATCGGTGCAGTTCTTGTATTCGCTGTTGTCCTCTTGGCGGTTGGACTTGCTGCGAAACCTGCCGGTGAAGCTCTCGTTGAGGAGCGCCTGGGCCGACGTTCCCAACGCCAGGCCGAGGCTGAGGAGAAGCTAGGGGCTCCTCGCGAAGGTTTTGTCAGCTCGGCCGTGAACCGTGCCATTGAGGGTAGGAGTTTTGCACAGAACCTCGCAACGCAGTTGGCGCAGGCTAACCTCAAATGGAACGTGGGTGAGTTCCTGGTGCTCTCCCTGCTGCTGGCCCTCTTGCTGGGTCTGCTCGCCTATGTGGTCCACCGGACGGTGCTGATACCGGTCGGCGTGATCATGGGGTTCTTCGCTCCCAGGATTTACCTGGGCATTCGTAAGAGCCGGCGTCTGAACGAGTTCAACGGCCAACTGAGTGATGCCCTCAACCTCATTGTCAACTCGCTCCGCGCCGGCTACAGTACGGCCCAGGCGCTTGAGGTAATCGGGAATGAGATGCCGGTGCCGATCTCCGAGGAATTCGGTCGGGTCGTACTGGAACTCCAGCTTGGCGTCTCGTTTGACACCGCGATGGCGAACCTCCTGAGGCGTATGCCTAGTGCAGACATGGACCTCATTATCACCGCGATGAGCGTTCAGCGCGAGGTCGGCGGCAACCTCGCGGAGGTGTTGGATGCCATCAGTTTCACGATCCGGGAGCGGGTCAGGATCAAGGGGGAGATCAGGACGCTGACCTCGCAAGGTCGCTATACCGGTTACCTCATCACGGCTCTTCCCTTCGTCCTGGGTCTGGTGATCTACCTCATCAATCCGGGATTTATGAACCCGCTGTTCACAGACCCATGTGGCTGGTTGATGCTGGGGATCTCCTTGGTGCTGATTGTCATCGGGTACGTCGCGATCAACAAGATCGTGAGTATCGAGGTCTGAGGAGGGATAATGCCACCGGTATTCATTATTGGGGCACTCGTACTTGTAGCTGGGCTCCTCACGTTCGCCGTGGTACGCGGACGTGGCTCATCCCAGACAATCGAAGAGCGCCTCAACGAGCTTTCGGCGATGGGGCAGTCCGTCACGCTTGAGGAGATTGAGCTCTCCCGGCCTTTCAGCCAGCGGGTCCTCGCTCCAATGGTTGCAGCACTTGGCCAGCTCGTTCAGCGATTCACGCCTCAGAACACACTCGAAACAATCCGACACAAATTGGCACTTGCCGGAATCGCTCACAAGATCAGGCCGGCGCAGTTTCTGGCCTATAGGGTTGGTGGCGCGCTGGTCCTTGGGGTGTCGTCGCTTCTGGTGGTCTTTGCGTCAACCGTTCCCTTTGGCCAGAGGCTGCTCATCATCGTCGTCGCGTTCGGGCTGGGCTATCTGCTTCCGGGCACCTGGCTGGGATCGAAGATCAAGAAACGTCAGGACGAAATCACCAAAGCGATGCCAGACGCGCTCGACCTGTTGACGATCTGTGTAGAGGCGGGGCTGGGATTCGATGCCGCCATGCAGAAGGTGGCTGAGAAGTGGGATAATGAGCTGAGTCGCGCGTTCTCACGTACCGTCCAGGAGATGCAGTTGGGGAAGTTGCGCCGCGAGGCGCTGCGTAATATGGCTAACGGCATGGACGTTCCAGATGTGACCAGTTTTACCGCCGCGATTATCCAGGCAGATCAGTTGGGTGTCGGCATGGCCAGAGTCATGCGCATCCAATCTGATACGATGCGGCTCAAACGCCGCCAGCGGGCTGAGGAGAAGGCCCGGCAGGCGCCGGTGAAGATGATGATTCCCCTGGTCTTCTTCATCTTCCCCACCATCCTAATTGTATTGCTTGGGCCGGCCCTGATTCAGATTCGCGACTCCGGGGTCTTCGGCACTTTCTAGTAGGACGTTGGCTGATGTGGGACGTGTGAGCCACGGTACCCGTTTCATCAGACGTCTCGCCCCATACCTTCTGGATCTCGTTCTGCCCCCACGCTGTGTCGTGTGCGGCAGGGTCGAGACTTGGCTTTGTGAGTCCTGCGCAGAGCAGCTCGTCTTCGCCACCCGGGCCGTCTGTCCTCGGTGCGCCAATGCCTGGGATGGCCATGGCCTCTGTATGCGATGTCGTGCTGCTCCTCTCCACGTCGCCCACATCCACTCGGTATACGTATTCCAGGATCAGATCCGGGATGCCATCTATGCACTAAAGTACAGAGGCGGTCGGGACATCGCCCAACCCCTGGGGCAGCGTATGGCTGACGCCTGGCGTCAAGTCCACTTTACGGGTGACCTCTTGGTGCCTGTGCCATTGCATGTTGATCGGGAGGCAAAACGTGGATATAATCAGTCCACGTTATTAGCACGAGAGTTGGCTTCACGCATTGCTTTGCCATTGGACGAGTTCTTGCTTTTTAGAGTTCGATCGACCAAGTCGCAGGCCCGATTGCGGCCTCACGAGCGCTGGATAAATGTGAAAGACGCCTTCCTGTGTTCAGAAAGTCGGGATCTTTCCGGAATGTGCGTGACGTTGATCGATGATGTGGCCACGACGGGGGCCACTTTGGATGCTTGTGCTGTGGCGTTGCTCGCCCAAGGTGCCAGGACGGTGAACGCATTTACCCTGTCGCACGCCGTCTGACACCAATCTTAGCGACAAGGAGGATTCACATTATGGAAATGCTGCAGATTTATACTCGTAACCTGGAGTTGACCGACCGGCTTCGCGATTATGTGGAAGCCAAGGTCTCAAAGCTTCAGCGGTACCTGCCGAACCTTGACAGTATCCGAGTTGATCTCTCCGAGAGTAACGCAAGAGACAACGCTCGTCGCATGGTAGCTCAGATCACCATCTACGTCCCCAAGGCCATTCTGCGGGCCGAGGAACGCGGTGGCGACGTTTTCGCCGCGGTTGATTCGGTGATGGATAAGATGTCCCGGCGGGTGGAGCGCTACAAGGGACGTCAGCGCACTATGCGCCGCGGCCAGGCGCCAGATGCGCCAACGATCGCGTCGGAGATCGAGACCGAACTGGCCGAAGAGGAAGCTCCCAGCATCGTGCGGGTCAAGGAGTTCGAAGTGAGTTCTATCCTGCCGGAGGAAGCAATCGAGCAAATGGAGCTGCTGGGACACCATTTCTTCCTCTTCGTGGATGCGGCAGATGGGCGCCTGAGCCTCGTCTATCGGCGAGAGGACGGAGACTACGGCGTTTTGAAGCCGGCCTACTGACAGGCAATACAGACGGTAAAGCAATCGGGGCGCACCTCTTGGTGCACCCCGATTGTTCGTAGAAAGAGAGCCTTAAGGGGTAACGGTGTCCGCCGGTGGCGCCACAAGAGACTCCTTGAGGACCTCATCCATCGTTTCGACGAAAACCAACTCGAGTTGCCTGCGGATCTCCTTCGGAATCTCCTGGAGGTCCTTTTGGTTCCGAGCCGGCAACAGTACTTTCACCACGCCGGCGCGGTGGGCCGCGAGGAGCTTTTCCTTAAGGCCGCCAACCGCCAGGACGCGACCGCGCAATGTGATCTCTCCGGTCATCGCCACGTTCCTGCGCACCGGGTGCCCGGTGAAGGCAGAGATGAGGGCGGTCGCGATCGTGATGCCGCCCGAAGGGCCGTCCTTGGGGATGCCGCCCTCGGGAAAGTGGATGTGCGTATCCGTCTTGTCGAAGGACTCTGTCGAGATGCTCCACACCTCAGCCCGAGAGCGCAAGTAGGTAAGCGCTGCCTGCGCGGACTCCTGCATCACACCGCCCAACTGTCCGGTCAAAGTCAGGCCGCCCTTGCCCGGGACGAGAGCCACCTCAACCGGCAGCAAATCGCCCCCGTTGGCCGTCCAGGCCAGTCCCATCGCCACACCAACGGCGTTCTCCGGCTCAAGCGATTCCTCCTGGAACCGCGGCGGGCCAAGATACCGTTCAACCGACTTGAGCGTGATGGTGTGGATAGGTTGCTTGCCCTCGGCAAGTCTGCGTGTGGCTTTGCGGCAGATGCTTCCGATTTCGCGCTCCAGATTTCTTACACCGGCTTCATACGTGTACTGGCGAATCAGCGCGTGCAGCGTGGTCCCTGGAAACTGCGGTGGCATGTCCGTCAGGCCGTTTTTCTCGATTTGCCGGGGTATCAGGAAACGCTTGGCGATCTCGATTTTCTCGAGTTCCGTATAGCCGGGAAACTCAATGACCTCCATCCGATCTTCGAGTGCGGGCGGAATGGTATCGAGGACGTTGGCCGTTGCCACGAAGAGAACCCTGGACAGGTCGTAGGGTATCTCCAGGTAATGGTCGGAGAACGCGTAGTTTTGCTCCGGATCCAGGACCTCCAGCAGAGCGGAGGAAGGGTCGCCCCTGAAATCGTACCCGATTTTGTCCACCTCATCGAGCATGAAAACAGGGTTGACCGTCGCTGCACGTCGCATCGTCTGCAGGATGCGCCCGGGGAGCGCCCCAATGTAGGTTCGGCGGTGCCCACGGATCTCGGCCTCGTCTCGGACGCCGCCGAGTGAAACCCGCACGAACTCGCGACCCAACGCTTCGGCGATTGACCGACCGAGGGATGTCTTGCCAGTACCGGGCGGCCCGACAAAGCAGAGAATTGTGCTCTGCTCGTTCACGGGCGCCATTTTTCGCACCGCGATGTACTCCAGGATGCGCTGCTTGGCCTTGGGTAAGCCGTAATGCTGCGACTCTAGCACCCGTTCGGCGTGGGAGATGTCGAGATTGTCATTGGTCTCCGTGTGCCACGGGAGAGCCAGCAACCAATCCAGGTACGTCCGGATGATGCCAACTTCGGGGGCCATACTCGGCATCATTGAGAGACGTCTCAGCTCTTCTTCTGCCCGCTCCCGTACGTGGTCCGGCAGTGATGCTTTGGCCAATTGCTCGCGAACCACCACGAGATCCCGGGAAAACACATCGACTTCGCCTAGCTCCTGTTGGATTGCGCGCATCTGTTCGCGCAGGAAATACTCCCGCTGGCTCTTGTCGACTTCCTCCTGGACCGTCGTGTGGATATGGTTTTCGAGCTCCAGCACGTCAAGCTCCTGGGCGAGATGAGTGCTGATCTTCTGCAGCCGCTCTGTGACGTTGAGCGTTTCCAGGAGCGCCTGTCTGGCGTCGGTCGGAAGGTTGATGATCTGTGCGATGACGTCGGCTAGCTGTCCTGGGGCGTTGATGTTCATTGCATAGACATAGGCTTCCTCGGGCAGCGCCTGATTGAGCTCGACCACCTTTTCGAACATCGCCAGGATGGCCCGCGTGAGTGCCTCTGTCAGCGCCGAGTCCTCGGCCGGTTCAGGCAACGTCTCGAAGGTGGCTACCATGTAAGGCCGTTCCTGGATGACGTCCAGAACCCTCACCCTACCTACTCCTTGCGCAATCGCGCTCGTACTGCCGTCCGGCAGTCGAATCGAGCGCGCGATCACGACCTCTGTGCCTACGCTATAGAGATCTTCCGCATCAGGGTAGTCCTCTTGACCGTCATCTCGCTGCGTGATGACGACGACCGGCCAATCTTCCTCAGCCGCGGTAGCCATTGCCTGGAGCGCTCGCTCGCGCCCTACGTAGAGTGGCGTGACCATCTGGGGATAGACCACAAGATCCCGCAACGGAAGGACGATGGCCTGGAAAGGGCCATCATCAGTCGGGCTTGCATCGAAGGCGTCGCCGAAGAAATCCTCCGGGGACAGCGGGAGCTTGTCCCAATCCATCATGGTTCCCGCTCCCACGGCTCATCGACCCAATCGCCCATAGGAAGGTCCAACTCCGCGTTATGTGCCCACGCCTCGCGCACGTCGGCGACCAGGAAAATCGAGCCGGTAGCAATGATGCCATAGCCGGGCTCAAGCCTACGGGAAGCTTGTTCGAGTGCCCGCTTTGGGTTGATCGCGATCTCGGCACCGTGGCCGAGATCAGCACACAGATCCGCGAGATCATAGGGCGTGGCGGCACGCGGATGGTAGGAACGCGTGACGACGACGTGCTTGCTGATCGGCAGCAGTGCATTCAGCATTTGCTTGATGTTCTTATCACTGGATGCCCCGAAAATCAGTACCCAGGCCGTGTCGGGGAACCAGCTCTTGAGGGAGGCGACCAGCGTCTCCGCGGAATACGGATTGTGGGCGGAATCAACGACAATGAGGGGCTCACGGTTCAGGACCTCCATGCGCCCCGGCCATTGCACGGTTCGAAGGCCGGCGTGCAGCGTGTCGGGGTTGGCCCACGTTTGCCCTTGCTCATGGAGCGTCGCCGTTGCGGCAATGGCTACTGCCGCGTTCTCCTGTTGGAAGTCGCCAAGCAACGCGACGTCATAGGTTCCCTCAAAGGGGGATTCACCTGCCGGATGCTGGATCTGCAATGACTGGCCCTGCCACGAGCGGCTCACCGGGGACCACGTCCAGTCCTTGCCCACGGTAGTAAGTGGAGCGCGCCGCTCGGCAGCAATCCGCTGTAGGACCTCGAGGGCCTCCGGTTTCTGCGGTGCTGTTACCACAGGGATGCCCGGCTTGATGATGCCGGCCTTCTCGTAGGCGATCTCCCCCAAGGTATTGCCGAGCAAATACGTATGATCAAGGCTGAGCGAAGTGATGACACTGATCTCAGGTGTGATGACATTGGTCGCGTCGAGCCGCCCACCGAGTCCTACCTCCATGACGCCCAAGTCGACGTGTTCGCGCTCGAAATAGAGAAAAGCAACCGCCGTTGTCACCTCAAAGGTCGTCACGTCCGGGACCTGCTCAACGACGGGCATAATCTCCTCGACGAGACTGGCCATCGCGCCGCGGGAGATCGGCTCCCCGTTGATCTGCATCCGTTCCCGGTAGGTGTGGAGGTGCGGCGACGTGTAGAGCCCTGTGCGAAGTCCGCCGGCCCTGGCGACGCTCGCCAACATGGATGAGACCGACCCCTTGCCCTTGGTGCCGGCGATATGCAGCGTCGGATAGCTTTGATGTGGGTTCCCGAGTAGCTCCAGCAGGTGCACGACGCGTTCGAGCTTGAACTCGCGTGGTGTATACCGCTCGATTCTACGCTTTTCGTAGTCGACCAGTCCGTATAGATAGCGCAAAGCATCATGATATTTCATAGGTCTTGCGTGCCAAAGTCTATTGGGTGGCTAAGTGATGAAGCTGAGAATAAGCTGAAGATCAGTCGGGGATTCTACCCTCTTTCAGGGTGTTGGCAAGGATTGTGCAGATCTAACTCGGCCTATGCTTGCATTCTTCCTCTTTTGTCTAATGTGTGCTAAAGTGGTCGCCACGCATTACCCAGGTCGCCGATGCGGGTCTGCCGGACAGAGGAGAAGAGCCATGGTCGCCGTGCGGGTAGGATTGCTGGTGGTGTATGTTGGGGGCACCGCTCTCTTGAACCGGTATCTGCGACAGCATCTTCCTACCTCAAGGTCCGCGCCATCGTTTGGCGGCCCGGCGGGAAACGCGCTTGTCTGGATCTGGGGGCCAACGCTCTGGGTCATCCCGGGTCTTCTTTGGCTGGGCATCTTGGAGCTTCCTCCGGTGCATATCGGTCTCCTGAGCTTCGTCCTCCCTCTGAGCTGCTATGCGCTGTTCCTCTGGCGTCACAAGATAGTCCCGGTGCTGGGGCTGGCATTTGTGCTTGTTACAGCGTTGGGCGTCCTCGCCTACGCTCTGCTGACACCAGGTCTCTCGTACGCGAGACTCGGCCTCTGCTCGGTTTCTCTGGTAATGCCACCGCTGTTCTCAATCTGGCTATTGTCGACGTGGGCGCCCATGGTTGTGCCCCTGGCTCCGGGTACGGAGGGCCGATCCCGTGAGGCACTTGCCATGGTGCTGGGTTTCTTCACGGCGGTGCCGAAGCCTACATGGGTCGTGGAGGAGGGCCTGGTCCACACGAGGATTGAAGGAAATCCATGGGCCGGAACGGGATCCGGTTTGCTGATCACGGAGCCCGAGAACGTCGTGATCCTGAAATCCGGGTCCCAGATCGGGCGTGTTGTAGGGCCGGGCGCGGCACTGACTGGGCCAGGGGAGTCGCCCTATCGTGTCGTAGATCTGCGAAACCAAGTCCGAACTACGTCCGTCGACGCAATAACGCGGGATGGTATAGAAGTTCGCGTTCCGTTTTCTGTCTACTTCAGGGTCAGTCGCGGGCACCGGCAGATCCGGTTGAACGAACCCTGGCCCTACCGAAATCAACGGGACGTCCTGCAGATACTGTTTGCCGAGGAAGTCGATCCCACCGGGCGCAGCCCACTGGACGCAAATGTACCGCAGCCGTGGGAGGATCTGCCGACGAAGGTTGCGTCGCACAAGCTTGAGCAGGCGATTTCGTTTTACAGCTTGGAGCAGCTCTACGATGGCATCGCGGGGGGGGTGCCATCGGGCGATGCATCTGGTGAAACGAATGTCGATGGTCAGGGCGAGCTGCTCAAGGCGCACCGTCGTCTCGAGGCTGCGCTGGTGCTTCCGCCGGCCCGGGAGCTAGGCGATGCATTAACGCGGGCCACGATTGGAAAACTCGTCTGGAGATCAGTTCGGCAGAACCTGGCATCTCGGGGATTCGACGTCTTCGACGGCAACATTGGGGGCTCGATCGAGCCTCTGAATCGAGGCGTGATCGAGCAGAACGTTGAGGCGTGGAAATCCCGCTTCATTATCAAGGTCATGGACTGGCACGCTGCTGTCGAACGGAAGCGGTTTTCCGCTCTCGAAAGGATCAGACAGGAGGCCCGCGAGAAACTCTTGGTTGAGATGGTCGAAGAGGCCAGCCGGCGGATTCACGCTACGGGCGACACCACGCAGCGTGATCTGGTGGCCTACTATATGCTTAGCAGCTTGATCCGGATTGCAGGTGCGCCCGAGGTGCAACGCCTGTTGCCGGAGTCGGCTTTGCCCACGCTTCGGCATCTCTACGAGCAGATCGGTGGCCCATCCGATCTCGAGGAGGAGAGTTGAGCCTGTCGAAGCTGCTCGTGCCGCTGGTCGTCGGTGCGCTTTTCCTTGCATTTGCAGCCTCCTTGCCCATCGTGCTCTGGAGTGAGGCCGGCTACACCATCCAGGCATCGGATGAGGCGAACTTCCTGATCTTGGTCGTCGGATTCGGCGTCGCTTTGGCGATATCAGCGTGGCAGATGGTGCGAGTCCTCCGCCAATACGTCCAGGATCTGCACGACGTGAGTGCCGAGGAAGCCGCAGGTCTGGTCGCACATTTGATCTTTGGGGCAGGTCTGTCGGTTGGGGCACCGGTCCTTCGCGTGCGGGCCGGTCAGACGGATCTCGATGGGCCACCTATTGTCTACAAGATTGGCGGACCGGCGAAGCTGAATGTGGATCTCAACAATGTGGTCGTGACCAGCCGGTTGGGCACACTTCGACGTATCCTCGGTCCGGGGCTGCACGATCTGGAGCCGTTCGAGCGGGTTTGGGACGTGGTGGACCTGCGACCGCAGCGGCGCACGCTGACGGTTGAGTTTGTGACGCGAGACGGAATCCCCGCTCTGTGCCAGGCCACGCTTGTGTGCCGTATTGCGCCGCCGGGCTACGCCGAATCGCCGCTCGCGGAGGATGGTACTTTGTCTCCAGCAGTCGGGGTGGCTCGCGATCGCCTTTTTGGATACTCGGCGGAGGCAGTCTTCCAGGTGACGACATCGACGTACGTGCGCAAGCCCGAGGGCCGCAACCGAGTCATAGATTGGGTCTCCGGCATGGCGAATGACGTACTGGAGGCTACCGTTCGTGATATTCTGGAACAGCACCGGCTTGATGAGTTGCTTAACCCCCAGTATTGGCTGGAAGGTGATGAGGGGCCGCCACGGGCCGCAGCGATCCCGAAGCTTGTGTCCGACCTCGAGGATCAGATCGAGTCAGAAGTGTTGTCCAAGGGCAAAGAACGAGGCGTGATCGTCGAACGTGTGGAGCTCGGTACCGTTCGACCCGCCGAAGATGCGATTTCACGACAATGGCTGGAGTTCTGGCAGGCGAAACTGCAAAAAGGGATTGACCGATATGCTATGGAAGCCGAGACGACGCACGAGCAGCTCGCAGAGGCAGCGCGCTTCGAGGCCCAGGTCACATTCGTCAACCGCGTGCTGGAGGAAGTGCAGTCTCTCCGTAGTGAGGGATTGTACGTGCCCCCGCAGTTGATTATCGCCAGCTTTATGGAGGTGCTTCACTCTATGGGTGACCGCAGCCCAAAGGCCCAGCAACAGCTCTACGAGGAGGCTGAGAACTTGATTCGAGCGGTCAACGCCGTCCAGCAGGAAGATATGGTGCAGGCGCGGGCACACGAGGAGCAATTGCCGGGTAGCCCCGAGCAGACCGGCAACTAGGTCACGCCCTATGCGCTGGATCTCGTTGCCGAAGGATTTGGCTCTGCCTCACCTGCTGGATCTGCAGACCGTCCCGTTGCCTCTCGGGGACCGCTTTCGCCAATTGCTTGTTTACCTGGACGGCGGGGCCTATGATGTCACGTTGGTCCAGGCCGAACAAGCTTTCACCTTGGCGAAGCGCAAGTTCGATCGCTATGGACAGGCGCTCGCTCTGCTGTATGAGGCCGAGGCGCTTCGATGCCTGATGAGGTGGGAGGAAAGTCTGGACTGTATTCGTAACGCGCTTCGTTGGCTGGAGCTACAGGTGGCTCCTGTGGCTCGCTACAACGAGGCGATTGCCGTCTATCAGGAAGGGTTGATACATTTTTCCCTCAAGGCGACTGAGCGTGTCGTGGAGACTTTCACGTATGCCCAGTACGTCTTGGATGAGAGTCAACGTCATTGGGGGCGCGAGGAGAATCCGGGACGTGTCTCAGATTGTCGCAATGCGGCACGCTGGATGGCCAAATTGCTTGAGGTGCAGGAATCATTGGCGCCCGGCGAGGTTGTGGCAGTCCTCCCGGTCTATGAGTTTGTCAGCCACGTCCCGATCCGAACCGATGCGGTTGCGATCAAGACGACATGGGTCGGAGTGCCTGGTGAGATCCTTGCCCGGTATCTCCCCCCGACAATCGTAGCACTGCAACTGGGAGAGATACCCTTTCCCTATCTGCGTCCCCTAGGGCCCTATGTTGCTATCCGTATTCCGGAGGCTGGGACATTGTGGAGTCAGGGGAGGACGGGAGATCTCCTGATCGTCGAGGTGACCGGCTCCAGCTCCGCTGCGGATGAGCTCGTGTTGACCGCAGACAGGCCGTTTGTGCGCCGAAGTGACGGACGGGTGGAGTTCCGGTCCTATTCTCAGGATGCGTCAGGTGCTCAGTGGTCCTCGGGTCAGGGCCTGATCGGGATACCTCGCATCCTGTTGAGAGAGGAAGATGGGCTATGAGTAGTAGCGAACATCGTGTGCTGGTCCTCGGCGCTGCCGGCCTGGATCTGAAGGTGCGTGCCCGGACAGCCACTGTACAACCGGCACAATCCAATCCGGCTGAGATTCGCTGGGGGTGGGGTGGGGTAGCGCGCAACATGGCCGAGAACCTCGCGCGTCTGGGAGCCGATGTGCACCTGATCACGGCGGTGGGCGACGACTGGTGGGGCCACGCGCTGCTACATCAGCTTCACGACCTCGGCATCAACACGGATGACGCTATTGTGTCGACAGAACACCCTACTGCTTCCTACGTCGCACTCTATGACCCGCAGAAGCATCTGCAGGTCGCCTTTGACGACATGGCGATCGTCCACGAGATCACGCCAGGCTATCTGAATCGGCTCCGGCGTGTGGTCCGCGAGGCCGATCTGGTCTGCGTCGATGCGAATCTCTCGCCGCACACACTGAAGACGCTGTTCCGTCTGGCTGTGCAGTACGATGTGCCGGTCTGTGCGGACCCTACCGCTGCGCTGCTGGCCCACCGGCTATCGCCACATCTTTCGGCACTCATGGCGGTCACGCCCGATTGCGACGAGGCGGAGGCCCTGTTGGGCACCTCGCTTGACGATGAGGAGGCGATTAGCGGTGCGGCTCGGGCGCTCGTTCAGGCCGGTGTTCGGCTCGCCGTCATCACCCTTGGCTCCGAGGGGTTGTACTACGCGACGTCTGAAGAGAGCGGGCGCATTCCGGCTTTCGCGGTGGATGTTGTCGACCCTACGGGCGCAGGGGATGCGCTGACGGCAGCCGTTGCCTATGGATTGCTCGAGGGGGTCTCTCCTGAAGAGGCCGTTCGACTCGGTATGGCTGCAGCGACCCAGACCCTCACGTGCCGGGACACGGTCTGCCCGAATCTAAGCCCGGAGCTGCTGTACGAGCGGCTGGTGATGTAGGCCGCTTTTCATTGATCAATCATCGTCTATCTATTACCGAGGTGGTATGAGAGCTTTAACAATTCATCAACCTAACGAAATGAGCGTTGTCGACGTCCCGATGCCCACGCCGGGGCCGGATGAAGTACTGGTCAAGGTGGCAGCCTGTGGCATCTGCGGCACCGATGTTCACATCTTCAGGGGAGAGTATCTCGGAGGCTATCCTGTCGTCCCCGGCCACGAGTTCGCGGGCGAGGTGGTGGAGGTTGGAAAGCACGTGCGCCGGTTCCGGGCCGGTGACCGTGTCGCCGTCGAGCCGAACATCGCATGCGACAACTGTGTCAACTGTCTAAACAACCGGCAGAACTTCTGCCTGAATTGGCAGGCTGTAGGCGTGACACGCGCCGGTGGGATGGCCCAGTACGTAGTCGCCCCCGAGAAGGTCGTCTTTGACATCGGGGCGCTTCCCTATGATGAGGCCGCGTTTATGGAACCCCTTTCCTGTGTCGTGCACGGTATCGAGAGGGCCGACATCCGTATGGCCGATCGGATTGCGCTGCTTGGTGCAGGCCCGATTGGCCTATTGCTTCTGCAGGTAGCCCGGCTTCGCGGGGCCACGGATATCACGGTGTTGGAGCGCCAATCCGCGCGTGGAGAATTGGCCAAGGCGCTCGGCGCTCGGGCATGGACGCAGGATATGAGCGACCTGGATCGAGATGGCTATGACGTCGTCATCGATGCGACGGGTGCGCTTCCGGTGATGGCTCAGGCGGTTGCCGCGGCGCGCAAAGGCGGGACGGTGCTGCTCTTCGGCGTCCCGCCACGAGATGGTGCGCTGAGCCTCGATGCGTTCGCCATCTTTGAGAAAGGCCTGACGATTCGCTCCTCCTACACGTCGCTGCGTAACTCCTACCAGGCGGTGGAGTTGCTGGCCTCTGGGAAAGTCCGGGTGAAGGAGCTCGTCTCGCACCATCTGCCGCTCGAACACTTCGCGCGGGGTGTGGAGATGATCGAGCAGGGACTGGAGGGGGTCAAGAAGGTTCTGATGGTGCCGTAGGTACCGTTCTCTGAACCTTCGCAAGGTTGCTGATGCCTTGACACGCAGACGAACTATGGTACTCTTTTCACTATGAACGCGCCAGGAAAGGTTCGCCGCTTGCACCATCATGCGAAAGGGACACCACCCGATTCGGGAGGTGTGGCTTCGCTTACGTAGCGAGACCTCGCCAGGGCTGAGCAGATCAACCAGAACAACAAACCCCCCGGATTGGACCGGGGGGTTTTCATTTAGGAGGAGCCATGACCGAACGAAGCGAGATCCGGCTGTCGCTGCCCAGCAAGGGGCGCCTGGCTGAAGATACGACGGAGTTCCTGGCTGCGTGTGGCCTCAAGATCCACCAGCCCAATCCGCGACAGTATGAGGCCTCGATTCCCGCGCTCCCGGGCCTGACCGTGATCTTCCAGCGGCCGACGGACACGGTGGTCAGCGTGCGCGATGGCAGTGTGGATTTTGGTGTGACAGGGCTTGACGTCACGCAGGAGTACGGCGGAGATGAAGACGAGATCTTGGTCCTTCACGAGGCCCTGGGATTCGGCGCTTGCCGGCTTGCAGTAGCAGTTCCTGAGGCATGGACCGACGTTCGTACGCTGGCGGACCTGACCGCCATGGCCCGGTCGTGGGACCGCCCTTTGCGTGTGGCGACCAAGTTCACGAATCTGACCTCAGCGTTCCTCATCGAGCACGGGCTTGGCCCCTTTGAATTGGTCTACGCCGAGGGAACGCTCGAAGTCGCGCCTGCGCTTGGCCACGCGGATTGTATCGTCGACCTTGTTGCTTCCGGGCAGACCCTTCGGGACAACCGGCTCAAGCCGCTCGAAGATGGCGTGATCCTGCACTCACAGGCAGCCCTGATTGCCAACCGCGCTGCCCTGCGCGCTCGCCCCGAGGTGTTGAGCATTGCCCGTACCCTTCTTGAGTTCACCGAAGCACATCTGAGGGCCATGGATCACTATATGCTGGTGGCGAATATCCGTGGGGAGTCGCCGCGGGCCATCGCGGATCGGATGGCCCAGCAGCCGATGCTGAGTGGTCTCCAGGGGCCGACGGTCTCTCCTGTGATGGTTGCCGACGGTAACCCCAATTGGTACGATGTGCAGATTGTGGTCCGCCGTGACGCGTTGATTGAGGTTATTGCCGAGTTGCGGTCGATCGGGGGCAGTGGGGTCGTCGTGACGCCGGTGACGTATATCTTCGAGGAAGAGCCGGAGCGCTATCTGGCTTTGATGCAGGCTGTGAAGGAGGTGTCGGGATGATCAGGATCTACGATGATCCGGCACAGGGATCGCGCATTCTGACGCGTCGGACGATGTTGACGCTGGAGGACGTCCCCGAGGTCGTGCTCGCCAGCATTGAGCGGGTCTTTGGAGAGAGGCTGACACCGGAGGTTGCTGTTGCTCGGCTTCTTGCCGACGTCCGTGTGCGCGGCGATGCGGCTCTGCGTGAGTGGACCCGGCGCATCGACGGCGTCTCCGTCGAGTCACTGGAGATACCGGCGTCGGACTGG
Organism: uncultured Chloroflexia bacterium; assembly: GCA_963775195.1. Taxonomy (GTDB): domain Bacteria; phylum Chloroflexota; class Anaerolineae; order B4-G1; family SLSP01; genus PWVB01. The sequence goes on along the minus strand of CAVZIC010000002.1, from coordinate 200,404 downwards.
GAAGCTGCCTATGCATCGCTTACACCGGGGCTGAAGGATTCGCTGAATCTGTCCGCTGACCGGATTCGGGACTTCCACAGCCGACAGCCGATACCGAACTGGACCACCGATGAGATGGGAGGGATGCTGGGGCAGCGCCTGGTGCCGCTCCAACGCGTGGGACTCTATGTGCCCGGTGGCACGGCGCCCCTGCCTTCGTCGCTCTTGATGGGGGCACTCCCGGCGCGTGTCGCGGGGGTGGACGAGGTCGTCGTTTGCACGCCGGCTGCGAGAGAGACCGGCGCGCCGTCACCATTGGTCCTCGCTGCGGCCTACGTCGCCGGTGTCGACCGCCTTTTCGCGTTGGGGGGGGCGCTCGCGGTTGCTGCCCTCGCTTTCGGCACCGACAGTGTGCCCCGCGTGGACAAGGTCGTGGGGGCCGGCGGGCTCTTCACGACCGTCGCCAAGCGCCAGGTCTACGGAATCGTCGGACTGGATGGGCTCTATGGGCCTACTGAGACGGTCGTCGTGGCTGATGACACTGCAAATCCCGCCTGGGTCGCGGCAGACCTCCTGGCACAGGCTGAGCACGACGTCCTGGCGACCGCGATCCTGCTCACGCCCTCGCGGGAACTGGCTGAAGCCGTTCAGACCGAGGTGGCGCACCAGATCGAGGCGTTGAGCCGTGCTGAAATCGTCGCCACATCCTTGGCCGGGCAGGGCGGCATCGTCGTCACGCCGGACTTGGCGACGGCGGTGCGGCTTGCAGACGCGTTCGCGCCCGAGCACCTGTGCCTCTCGGTGGCGGAGCCGGGCGTGTGGGCCGGCAAGATACGCAATGCCGGGGGTATTTTCCTGGGTGAGCACTCGTTCGAGGTGCTGGGTGACTACGTTGCCGGCCCCAGTCATATCATGCCCACCGGGGGGACCGCACGTTTCAAGGGTCCGGTCAATGTACTCGATTTCGTCAAGGTGGTGAACTTGATCGGCCTGGATGCGGCGACGGCGCGCGCGCTGGCGCCGGACGCCGATCGCCTGGCTTCGGCGGAGTCGCTCACCGCTCACGCGGCTGCGGCCCGGTATCGGGGGGAGGAGAATGTCTGAACCACGAATTACACGGATGCCTCCGATCAATCGTTATCCGTTACCGGCTCGTGGGGTAACCATCCGGAGAGGAATATGCCAACGAACGTGACCGACCTCATCAGAGCCGACATTGCGACGATGGAGCCGTATACGCCCATCTTTCCTTTTGACGTGCTGGCTGCGCGACTGGGGCGCGCTCCCGACGAGATCATCAAACTCGATGCCAATGAAAACCCCTACGGTCCCTCGCCGCGCGTACGCGCGGCGCTTGCCGATGTGACGGACGTGCATATCTACCCCGATCCGGAGAGCCGCGCCCTGCGCGTCGCCCTTGCCGAGTTCACCGGGCTGCCCGCGGAGATCCTGCTCGCCGGGGCCGGGGCGGACGAGCTTCTGGATTTGATCATGCGCCTCTTCCTCCAGCGCGGAGACACCATCCTCAACTGCCCGCCAACGTTTGGTATGTATCCCTTTGACGCCGCAATCAATGGCGCGGGTGTGGTCTCGGTGCCGAGGCGGGACGATTTTGCAGTCGACGTAGAGGCGGTTGAGGCGGCAGTGGGTGAGCATCATCCCAAGCTGCTTTTCGTCACGTCGCCCAACAATCCCGATGGTAGTTGGCTGTCGGATGCGACGTTGGCTCGGCTGCTAGCGCTTCCCGTGGTCGTCGTCCTCGACGAGGCGTACGTCGAGTTCGCCGGCATGGCGAAAAGCCGAATCGGCTGGGTGATGGAGCGCGATAACCTGATCGTCCTGCGAACCTTCAGCAAACTTGCGGGGCTTGCGGGGCTGCGTGTGGGCTACGGGGCATTTCCTGCTGCGCTGATGCCGCACCTGTGGAAGATCAAGCAGCCGTACAACGTTTCCGTGGCTGCCTCGGCGGCAGCGGTTGCGGCGCTCCAGGATTTGCCCTGGCTCACCGACAAGGTCGACCGGATCGTTCAGGAGCGTGGGCGCTTTGGCGAGTTACTGGCCTCGATTCCGTATTTGCGGCCCTATCCCTCGGCGTCGAACTTTATTCTCTGCCAGGTGTTGGGCCGCGAGGCTGAGGGTCTCAAACTGGCGCTGGAGCGCGAGGGTATCTTGATCCGCTACTATCGTACGCCGCGGCTAGCCGATCACGTGCGGTTCACGGTTGGCAAGCCCGAGCAGACCGACGCGGTCATCGCTGCACTTGAGCGGTTGGTATAGAAGTGTGGAGAGTCGTCCGAAGAGCCATAGGTGCCAGGGATCATCCGGAGTCCCAGGCACTGGAATAAGGAGAGAGATGCGAACTGCTGAGGTGAGGCGCGACACGCGTGAGACCAGGGTTGAAATCACATTGAACCTGGATGGCAGCGGCGACTGCGAGCTCTCGACGGGTATAGGCTTCCTGGATCACATGCTCCGGCACGTTGCCGTTCACGGCCTCTTTGACCTGAGCGTCCATGCGGACGGCGACCTCGAGGTCGACCCGACATCACACGGTCGAGGACGTCGCTTTGGTGTTGGGGACTGCCTTCGACCAGGCACTGGGAGCGCGGAAAGGGATCGTGAGGATGGGATCTGCCTATGTGCCGATGGATGAGACGCTGGGGTTCGTAGCTGTCGATCTTTCCGGTCGTCCCTATGCCGTCGTGGACGTGCCGTGGACGGGGCAGGACGCCGGCGGTGTACCGGTCACGCTCTGGGAGCATTTCTTCGAATCCTTTGCCGTCACGGCTCGTGCCAATGTACACGCTCGTGTGCTCTACGGGCGTGACGATCACCACAAGGCCGAGGCGCTCTTCAAAGCATTGGGAAGATCGCTCGACGTTGCAACGCAGCTTGACCCGCGGCGAGGGAATGTCGTGCCGTCCACCAAGGGAGTACTCTGATGATCGCACTGATCGACTACGGGGCGGGCAACGTCCGCTCGGTCCACAAAGCCCTTATGGCGGTGGGTGGTGACGTCATCCTGACGCAGGAACCGGCGGCTGTTCTCGAGGCTGAGAAAGTCGTGATGCCGGGGGTAGGGGCCTTTGCGGACTGCATGGAGAGCCTGGCCCGGCTGAACCTGATCGGGGCTATCCGCCGGGTGGTGGACGCCGGGACGCCCTTTCTCGGCATCTGCGTGGGGATGCAGGTGCTGTTTGAATATGGTGAGGAGCTTGGTGGACACGAGGGCCTGGGACTGCTTTCCGGGCGTGTGGTGCCATTCGAGATCGATGATGCGCTAAAGGTGCCACACACCGGATGGAATCAGGTCGAGCCGGTGGGAGATAGCGAACTGTTTGCAGATCTGCCGGCAGGCGCCTGGACTTACTTCAACCACGGCTACTACTGCCAGGCCACCGACGCCGACACATTGGCCGTGACCGACTATGGCGGCCCTTTCGCCTCGGTTGTTGGGCACGGCCGGCTTCTAGGGGTTCAGTTTCATCCCGAAAAGAGCCAGCACGTCGGGCTTCACATCCTGCGGAACTTCGTGCGTCAACCTGGCGAGGCATCAGCATGACCGACTTCGAGATCTATCCGGCCATCGACCTCCGGCAGGGACGCGTCGTGCGCTTGGCGCAGGGCGATCCCGACCGAGAGACAGCCTATAGCGACGATCCGCTGTGCGTGGCACGGCAGTGGAAGGAGGCCGGCGCGCATTGGCTTCACGTCGTGAACCTCGACGGTGCCTTCGGCGAGTCGGGCCATGAGAATCAGAAGGCACTCGCCCATATTCTGGAGACTTCGTTACCGGTCCAGTTCGGCGGAGGGATGCGGGATATGGCCACCTTGTCGAGAGCGCTCGATCTGGGTGTCTCCCGTGTCGTGGTTGGCACAGCCTTCGTTGAAGATCCTGCATTTGTTAGTGCGGCGCTTGCCCGCTATGGGCCGGAGTACGTCGCCGTCGGGATCGATGCCCGTGACGGTGTCGCTCAGATCCGGGGATGGCTGGAGGCGGCATCGCTCCGGGCGCTGGATCTGGCCAAACGCTGGGCCGATTTGGGGGGGCGTTGGCTGGTCTTCACGGATATTTCCAGGGACGGGATGGGAAGCGGCGTCAACGTCGACGCGACCCTGGACCTGGCGCGCGAGACCGGGCTGAGCGTGATCGCGTCCGGGGGTGTCCGTACCCTTGAGGACGTCAGGCGTGTCAAGGTTGCCGGGCTGTCAGGTGTGATCATCGGACGGGCGCTTTACGAAGACCAGATTCGACTTGCGGACGCTGTCGCCGCAGCCGGCGGTGTCGCCGCAGCCGGCGGCGACGCATCTACCTAAGGAGGTTGCTATGTTGGCCAAGCGCATCATCCCCTGTCTCGATGTTAAAGAGGGCCGTGTCGTCAAGGGCGTGAACTTTGTCAACCTGAGGGACGCGGGAGATCCGGTGGAACAGGCACGCATCTACGACGAGCAGGGCGCCGACGAGTTGGTCTTCCTGGACATCTCGGCAACCCACGAGGGGCGCCAGACGATGATTGACGTCGTCCGTCAGGTTGCCGTGGAGGTCTTTATGCCCTTCACCGTGGGCGGAGGCGTGCGGAAGATCGAGGATGTCCGCAATCTGCTGTTGGCTGGGGCCGACAAGGTCAGTATCAACTCTGCCGCCGTGCGTACGCCGGAGATCCTCACCACAGGGGCCGAGCGATTTGGCAGCCAGTGTATTGTGCTCGCCGTCGATGCCAAGCGTGTTTCGATGAATCCGCCGCGATGGGAGGTTTACATAAGCGGCGGGCGGATTGCGACGGGCCTAGATGCCGTCGAATGGTGCGCCGAGGGTGTGAGCCTGGGTGCCGGTGAGATCTTGCTCACAAGCATGGACAGCGACGGCACGTTGGCAGGCTATGATATCGAGCTGACCCGCGCGGTTGCGGAAGCGGTCCCGGTGCCGGTGATCGCCAGCGGCGGGGCGGGCACGATGGGCCACTTCGCCGAGGTGCTGACTGCCGGGAAGGCCGACGCGGCTCTGGCCGCCTCGCTGTTTCACGATCGCGTGCTAAGCATTCGCGAGGTGAAGACCTACTTGGCTACACACGGTGTAGTCGTTCGTCAATAGGGCCCGGAAGAGGTGGCGAAGATGAGAAGCGATGTTGCTTTGAAGTATGATTCCCGGGGACTGATTCCCGCAGTGTTGCAGGACGCTGAGAACGGACAGATCCTGATGGTGGCATGGATGAACGAAGAAGCTCTGCGGCTGACACAGGAGACGGGGGAAGCCCACTTCTGGAGCCGGAGTCGCCAGGAGCTGTGGCACAAAGGCGCTACATCAGGCAACGTCCAGCGTGTCCGCGAGGTATGGGTGGACTGCGACGCGGACGTGCTCCTGCTCAAGGTCGATCCGGCGGGCCCGGCGTGCCATACCGGCGAGCAAAGCTGCTTCTATCGCCGCCTGTGGTCGACGGACGAGACGCCGATGGTGACGGATGACGTTCTGGATGAACTCTTCGCCGTCATCCAGGACCGCAAGGCCAATCCTTCGCCGGATTCCTATACGGCGAAGCTATTGGCGGGCGGAGACGAGATCCTGAAGAAGGTTGGGGAAGAGGCCATGGAAGTGGTGCTCGCGGGCAAGGGACAGAGCGGCCAGCGGCTGGTAGAGGAGTCCGCCGATCTGGTTTACCATTTACTTGTCCTGCTTGCATCTCGTGACCTGACCCTCGCCGACGTGCGGGCGGAGCTCGCGCGGCGGCGAAGGTAGGGCACCGACTACGGCTCTACCCCGGGACCAGCGGCTCCAGGATTGAGGGCCAGAGGAAGGGCGCCTGAAGACGCTCCCGGCTTTCTTCGGCCAAGTCCGCAATGCTATGCATCACGCGCCTCGATGCCATACGAACGTACGCGCGATCCTCAACGTCCCCTGTAAGGTGAATAGGGTGCCCCACGGTGACACCGTACGGTCCCCGAAGTGCGTAGCGACTGGCGACCCACTTCTCTCCCATGTCACTTTCGACATGCCACAACCCTCGTGGCGAGAGGCTGATACCCATAGGAATCACCGGGACGCCGGTTATCAATGCCAGGCGGGCGAGGCCTGTGTGTGGCTCTTGAAACCCGCCCTCCCGGGGGCTGAGTTGGCCCTCTGGAAATATGATCAAGGTCCCCCCATTTTGGAGGTGCCTTTCGGCAGCCTCAAAGGCAGGACGACCATCATGCGCTACGACAGGGATGTGGCCGGACGCGCGCAGATAGGCGCCGAAGAGGGGAACACCGAAGGCATGGTCGATTATGAGCATCCGTGCCGGCTCCCGCGTGACCAGGGCCACCAGGAAAGGATCCGATGTGCTGGGATGATTTGAGGCGATGATCTTCGCCCCTTTGGGTAACTGCTCGTGACGTTCAACTTCCAGTTTGAGCATCCGCCCGTATAGGCCGATCAGCGGCCTCGATAACCAATATACTGCTTGCCATAACATGATGAGTGCCTCCACTCCCATCGCCTGGCACTCGTGCCAGACGCCTTGGCTGTGGCGAATGTGAGTGTGTAACCGCGTCGCAGAGCTCCACGTTTGCCGGAGCTCAATGTCCTATACAGATATTGTAACACTTTTGCCGAGGTTAAGTTACGTCGTCGACCCGATCTGCGCCTATCTGCTTCCACTGGCTGCATGGTCTGTGACGATCATAACTCTGAGGTCGCTATCCGGCGCGGCATCTGCCAAAGCAGTAGCCCCGCCCCGATCAGGATGAGGGTGATCGGTGTCAGCCAGCGCCACAGCAACCACAAGGGAGCTATCGATGCCAGCGCTACCGCCGATGATGCCTCAAGGAAGCCCAGGGCGCCGATTGCGCAGGAAATGAGGCCAACGGTCTGCCATCGCCGGGAGTGCCTCCGGCTATTCAGGATCAGAATCGCGATACCGATGGCGATGGGCTCCACCGCCCAGAGGACCGCCCATGCGCGCCACCAGCCTGTGACGGCACAGAACTGCAGGCAAAGCCCGTTAGCTCCGATAAGGAGCGCGGGGACGAAGAGCCCCCGTGAGCGCGCCCTGAGGGCCGCCAAGAGGAATCCCAGCGCAGTGCCGATCACCACCAAGGGCCACAGCGTTGCCCAAATGCGCCACCACCTTAATACACTGGCGACAAGCAGGATCGCGCCTGTTGTAAGTGTCGGCAGTCCCAGGATGTAGAGCCACCCCAGTTTCGTGCCCTGTTTTCCCAGCGTTGCGGGCAGTACGATCCCAAGTCCCGCCAGGATCACGATGATGGGCCAAAGGTGCCAGATCCTGAAATCGAAGAGAACGCCCAACAGTCCCGAGGCAAGCGCCATAGTGCCGAAGAAGATCAGACCCAAACCAACACTGATCGTAAGTCTCTTGTTCATGATGCCTCCAAAGTACGGTGTGCTGTCAAGAATCAGCATACACAGCCAGTCTGGAGACGCCTATTCTGCTGCTATCAACCGACAATCAGTGACGAAGTCATTCTTGGGGCGCTCAGTGGCGCACATGGTCTCGGCTGCCTTCCCGGTTGTGGCAGTCCACCGCTGAGTGGGTGTCAGTGCAACCAGCCGGCAAGACGGGTCAGGAAATCCATCGCAAGGGCGGCGCCCTGCACCGCCACCGAGGCGATCAGAGTTGCTGCGCCAGTGGCCCATCCGATCACGCGGCTGATTCTGCGGGCATTGGGGGGCTGCTGCGCGAGCAGCGAGGACGTGATGACGGTTGCTGCGACGATCCAGACTTCGACAATCCACAGGAAGGCCCAATGATGCCAGTTGCCTGAGAACGTCGTATAGGTGAAGAGGAAACCGTTGGCTACCACCACAGCCGCAGGTATGGAGAGCCAGATCGATTGGCTGACCGCCATGAGCAGGAAGAGCGCGCCTCCCACGAGGAGGAGCTCCATCGGCCAGCCCTTCTGGAAGATGACCCAGTTGCGCAAGAGCGAGGAGACCGTGATGCCGAACATGTTGCCTAGGGACACGATGCCGATAGCCATGAAAATGCCCCTGGTAAGGTGACTACGCGCCGACCTGAGTCGCCTCCCCCGTCCGAGGGGCCTCCGCCTCTTGGGTGTGACGATCCCCAATGTCCCCCTGGAGCGAAATAGCGGGCGCTCTCTGGAGTGTGATATTCGTTTCGGCCTCTGCGACTTCGCTATCAACTCGATCGCGTTCGGCGGCGTGTGAGACGACCACTACTGATTCCAGCGGGGCCTCGGCGGTCCGGAAGGAGAGAGGGAGTGAGATGCGCTCGGGGAGGCCGATCGCTGCTTCGTCCACAGAATGTTCGAGTGCTGCGGCCATCGACCGGGCATCCGGGTAGCGATCCTCTGGTGCCTTCGCCATGGCCTTGAGGACGATGCGTTCGAGGGATATCGGGATCTCCGGGTTGATCTCGCGTGGCGGCAAAAGGGGATCGTTGATGTGTTTCATAAGGATTGCCAAAGGGGTCTCTGCCTCGAAGGGGACACGCTGGGTGAGCATCTCAAAGAGAATCACCCCCATCGAGTAGATATCGCTGCGCGTGTCGCTGTGTCCGTGCAACCCCTGTTCCGGTGACATATACTCGGGCGTTCCCATCAACGCTCCTGTCGCGGTGTACTTCGTGCCACCCACCATCAGAGCGATACCGAAGTCACCGAGAACAGCCTGGCCTCGCTTGGTCAATAGGATATTCGAGGGCTTGATGTCGCGATGGACCATGCCCTCGGCGTGTGCGTATGCCAAGCCATCAAGCACGTCCAGCATAATGCGCACGATCTCGCCAAACGGCATCTGCTCCCCGCGCGTGCGGTAGTCACTGAGTCTTGCCTTCAGCGTGTCACCCTCGAGGTATTCCATCACCATGTAGTAGGCGCCGTCCTCAACATCGAAGTCGAACACCTGGATGATATGGGGGTGGCGCAGGTTGGCGACGGCGCGGGCCTCCCGTTGAAACCGGGCGAGGAATTCTACGTCGTCCACCAGGTCGGACCGCAAGAGCTTTATGGCGACGTAGCGGTCAAGTTGGGGATGATAGGCCCGGTAGACCCAGGCCATTCCGCCGTGTCCTAGTGGTTCCAAGACGCGGTATTTGCCGAGCGTTCGTCCTTCAAACGAGGCCCTAACCATAGTGTGCTACCAACTTGTACCCCAGCCCGCGGACGGTGAGCAAGAGTTGGGGATCGCCTGGATCCACCTCGACCTTGGCGCGGAGACGACGAACAAGGTTCTCGATCTGATAATCGTATACGTCGCTCTGGTACTCCGGCCACACGGCGCGCGCGATATCGTCTTTCGAGCAGACCTCATTGCCTCGCTCATAGAGGTAGGCGATGAGCGTGAACTCCTTTGGCGACAACTCAATGACCTCTCGGTTCACGCGGACCAGCCCTGCGGTCAGGTCAATTTCCAATTCGGGGAAGGCCGTGTCGCGATAGGTGATGTCAGGGTCGTGGTAGGTGAAGATGACGTCACCAATCTTGATGCGGTCTCGATCACGTAGCTCACGCTTGTTTACCACGCGCTCCGTGTTGAGAAACGTGCCGTTGGTGCTTCCCAGGTCCTCGAGGATCCGACGCCACGCATCCCGCCGGATGCGCGCGTGCTCGCGGGAGACCCGCTTGCTGGTGATGACGATGTCGTTGGTGACGGCGCGTCCGATGGTAATGCTATCACCGTTGAGCAGATGCTCGCGTCCCGTAGGGTCCTCGAGATAGGGGGTTGACTTCTCCGCTGATTCGCCAGCCATCCGTGCACCTCTGCGCGTAAGTTTACCTTGACCTAATTGGCTGTCAATTCAACGTCGCGGTGCGGAGAGGTGCGTCCATGCCGTGATGTCTGGGGGCTTGTACGGTGAAGGATCTCGGGCCACGTCGGGCAACGCTCTTGGGCCGGAGATCCTTCACGGGTGAGGTCTCAGCTCGGGTGGGTGTCGATCACAGAGTTTGTCACATTCGGGTAGGGCGTTGGTGCCTGTCTATCCGCCATGTCATCGTTGAGCCAGGTTGTTCCATCGACCAGATAGCGGAACTCCACTTCCTTCCCGAGGTCCAAATAGAGCGTGGCTGTGAATTCCCCGCTCTTAAGGCGGTCCATCGGCGTGGCTGTGGCATCCCAGTCGTTGAAATCCCCGACCAGTTGGACGGACTCTGCACCTTCCACCTGCTCACGAGGTACTCGGAACGTGACTTTACAGTCGGATCTGCTCTTGAGAAACTGCTTCTTTATGCTCATTCTTGATCTCCTTTCGCTTGAACAACCGCCGCCAATCACTCAGATGCATTCTAGCGGGTGGGGGCCGTTCTTCAAGGTGATTGACCGGTGTTTGAGACGCACTAGAATAGAAACTCACTATGGAAAATCAAACGGTTGTATCGGATCTGACGTTGAAATTGCGTGATTTCGTGCTGGGGGAGGACGAGGGCGGTCACGCCGTTTGGCAGGAGCGAATGACCCAACAGGGGGTGCCGGCCTCACAAGTGGCGATCATCATCTGCGACATGTGGGATGCCCACTGGAGTCGGGGCGCCACCGAACGTGTGAATGCGATGGCGCCGCGCATGAACGATGTCCTCAACGCGGCGCGCGCAAAGGGGGTTCACATCATTCATGCCCCCTCGGACACCTTGGATTTCTATACCGGCACGCCGGCTCGCAGGCGAGCACAGAGCGCCCCGGCAGTGGAACCGCCCGATCCGGTCGACCGCGTGGTGCCTCCTCTGCCGATCGACGATTCGGATGAGGGCTCGGACACGGGTGAGGAGACCGCGCGCCGCGTGTGGACGCGTCAGCATGCGGCCGTCGAGATCGATCCGGACGTGATGCCCTCACCGACGATGGCCACGAGGTTTATAATCTGCTGCAAATGTGGGGCATTCGTCGGCTCCTGATCATGGGCGTGCATACCAACATGTGCGTGCTCAACCGATCGTTCGCCATCAAGCAGATGGTGCGCTGGGGCGTTCCCGTGGCCCTGGTCCGGGATCTCACCGACACGATGTACAATCCGGCACGTTCGCCCTATGTGAGCCACCATCAAGGCACAGCGCTTGTTATCGGGTATATTGAGCGTTTCTGGTGCCCAACAATCACGAGTGACGACATTCTCAAGGAGAGTTAGGTTGTGACGACGGCCGATGACCGCATCAAATCCCTCAACTTCGATACCCCCGAGATGATCCCCGTCTCGGTTGGCATTTTGCCCGCGGCGTGGATGAAATATCGCGAGGCGCTGGACGATCTGGTCGCGCAGCATCCTGTTCTTTTTGGTGGACAGCAAGGAGATCGCGACTACGACGCCATCTACACAGAGACCTACATCCAGGGCGAGCATATCGATGTCTGGGGCTGTGTGTGGAGCAATCTGAAGACCGGCATGGAAGCCATTGTCACGGGACACCCCGTGCCGACCCGCGAGGACGTCCGCAAACTGGAAGTGCCCAAGAAGGACGCCGGCTTCCCCCACGGCTTCATGTATCTGCGGCTGCAGGACCTGCGAGGGTTTGAGGAACTGATGATCGACTTCGCGCAGGAACCGCCCGAGTTGCAGATGCTGATTGACAAGGTGCTTTCCTACAACCTACGTCAGGCCAAGCTGTTGCTCCAGTCGTTGACAACGCGCGGCGAGACGGGCACCATTGTTACCTTTGGCGACGATCTGGGGATGCAGCAGAGCCTACCCATCAGCCCCAAGAAGTGGCGGAAGTATCTCAAGCCCTGCTATGAGGCCATCTACCGGCCGTTCAGGGACGCCGGGTACTACGTCTATATGCACACCGACGGCCATATCATCGAGATCATCCCTGACCTGGTGGACTGCGGCGTCAACGTGGTCAACCCCCAGGTAGGGGCGAACGGCCTCGATGCCCTGGCGCGGACGTGCAAAGGCAAGGTCTGTGTGGACCTTGATCTTGACCGCCAACTCTTCCCCTTCGCTACGCCCAAGCAGATCGACGATCACGTGCGGGAAGCGGTCGAGGTGCTGGGCGCTCCGGAGGGCGGCTTGTGGCTCAAGGCAGAGATTGGTGAGGACGTGCCGCTCGAGAACATCGCGGCGATCTTCGACGCGTTGGAGACGTACCGGACGGCCTATAGCTGAGAGAGTGGGGTGGACTGGCTGGTATGACGAGCGGTTTGGTCTGTAACATTCAAAGGTTCTCGGTCCATGACGGGCCGGGGATTCGGACGACGGTGTTCCTGAAGGGCTGTACACTACGCTGCTTTTGGTGTCACAACCCCGAGAGCATTCAGCCTACGCTGGAGCTGCAGCTTCACGAGGATAGGTGTATCGGCTGCGGCGAATGCGTCAAGGCCTGTCCTGAGGGCGCGCAGACGATGAGTGAGGAGGGAGAGTTCGCCTTCCACCGGGAGCTTTGCATCGCCTGCGGCGCCTGTGTTGAGGTCTGCTATGCCGGTGCCCGCGAGTTGAGCGGACGCGAGATGACGGCGGATGCGGTCGTGAACGAGGTGCTCCAGGACCGCCCCTTCTACGAGAACTCGGATGGGGGCGTCACACTCTCGGGAGGAGAGCCCGCCTACCAGCCTGAGTTTTCCTACGAGATCCTGTCTCGCTGTCGTGACGAAGGGGTGCGGACGGCTATTGAAACTGCGGCGAACGTCCCATGGGAGAGACTGTCCGACCTGATGCCGGTGACGGATCTGTTGATGATGGATCTCAAGCTGATGGACCCAGACAAACATAAGCGGGCCGTGGGGGCATCCAATCGGCTGCTGTTGGCCAACGCGCGGCGGCTTGTGGAGACCGGCAAACCCATCATCTTCCGTACCCCCGTGGTGCCCACGGTCAACGACACGCCGGAGGACATCGCTGCCATCGCGGCGTTCGTTCGCGAGATGCAGGATCTACGTGGCGCCGCCGGCGCCGGCGGCGCACCCGAGCCTATCTCTCTGGAGCTCCTCCCCTTCCATCGTATGGCCGGGGACAAGTACAACAGCTTGGGCCTGACTTACGAGGCGCGTGACCTGACGCCGCCGACCAAGGAGAAGATGGCTGGGCTGGCCGAGGCCGCCCAAGCGATGGGCATCACTGTACGCAGCCGTTAGGCTGAGGAGGGTCACCGTGTCCAACTTGTGGCGACTGTGGTATGAGCAGCCGGCCGAGCAGTGGGTTGAGGCGTTGCCGCTGGGGAATGGGCGGCTTGGCGGGATGGTTTTCGGTGGGGTGGAACAGGAGCATCTGCAGCTCAACGAGGATACGTTGTGGGCGGGGGCGCCACGCGATTGGAACAACCCCAAGTCCAGGGCCGCGCTGCTGAGGGTACGGGGGGCACTCTTCACCGACGACTTCCCGCGTGCCAACGAGCTCTGCAAAGAGATGCAGGGGCCCTTCACCCAGCCCTACCTGACGCTGGGGGACCTCATCGTCGACTTTGGCCCACAGGGAGAAGTCCGTGAGTATGAGCGCGAACTCGATCTCGAACGCGCCATCGCGTCGGTGCGATACCGTGCGGGCGACGTGAACTTCGAGCGAGAGGCCTTCTGCAGCTATCCGGATCGAGTTCTGGTGATGCGGCTGGCCTGCGACCGGCCCGGCGCATTGGCGTTTACGGCCAGACTGTCGAGCCCCTTGCGCTCGACAACCATCCTGGAGGGCGACGTCACACTGGTGCTCAAGGGCAAAGCGCCCAAGCACGTGGATCCGGCAGGACACGAGGGCCGGGATCCTCTTCGTTACGATCCACCCGAGGGCGAGGGGATGAGCTTCGAGGCCCGTCTCCACATTGTTGTCCGGGGCGGGTCTGTCTCGGGACGCGATAGCGCGCTCGTGGTCGAGGGTGCGGATGAAGCGCTCCTGCTGCTCAGCGCGGCGACCAGCTTCAACGGCTTTCAGCGTTCGCCGGGCTTGGAAGGTAGGGATCCGACAGCGATCACGGTCGCCGAGGTCGCGGCGGCAATCGGGAAGGGATATGACGCTCTGCTTCGGGCACATATAGCGGATTACCAGGCGCTCTTCAACCGCATGACGCTCGATGTGGGGGTGACGGACGCCGCCGGGGCGCCGACCGATCACCGGTTGGCGCACTTCGCCGACGGGCGCGATCCGCAATTGGCCGCGCTCTTTTTCCAGTACGGCCGCTATCTGCTCATATCGAGCTCGCGTCCCGGCACGCAGCCCGCGAACCTCCAGGGCATCTGGAACGACATGGTGAAGCCACCGTGGAACAGCAACTACACGCTCAACATCAACGCGGAGATGAACTACTGGCCCGCCGAGGTCTGCAACTTGAGCGAGTGCCACGAGCCTTTGCTCCGGATGATTGGCGAACTCGCGGTCAACGGCGCGGTGACGGCGCAGGTCAACTACGGGTGCCAGGGCTGGGTCGCGCACCACAACAGCGATCTCTGGCGCCAATCAGCGCCTGTGGGCGCCTACGGCGCAGGCGATCCCGTCTGGGCGATGTGGGCGATGGGCGGAGGATGGCTGAGCCAGCACCTCTGGGAGCATTACCTCTTCACCGGCGACGAGGCGTACCTTCGGGACGAGGCATATCCCGCTAATGCAGGGCGCTGCGCGTTTCTGTCTGGACTGGCTCGTTGAGGATGGCAGGGGTCATCTTGTGACGGCGCCGGCGACCTCACCCGAGAACAAGTATCGTTTGCCAACCGGCGAGCAGTTGGCGGTGAGCGTCGCCTCGACGATGGACCTGGCGATCCTGTGGGATCTCTTCACCCATTGCATCGAGGCCACGCAAGTGCTCTCCATAGATGAGGATTTTCGCGAGGAACTGGAGGTTGCGCGGGCGCGGCTGTTGCCCTATCAGGTCGGCCGGCACGGGCAGCTCCAGGAGTGGTCCCGCGACTGGGACGACCCCGAGGATCATCACCGGCATATGTCGCACCTCTTTGGCGTCCATCCCGGGCACCAACTGACGCCCGAGGCCACGCCGGAGCTGGTGCGTGCGGCGCAGCGCTCGATCGAGCTGCGGGGTGATGGCGGCACGGGGTGGTCGATGGGATGGAAGATCAACATGTGGGCGCGTTTCCGCGATGGCGATCATGCCTACAGGATGCTGCGCAACATGCTGCAGTTTGTGAGCGGCAGCCAGACGAACTACCTCCGGGGCGGAACGTATCCCAACCTTTTCGACGCGCACCCGCCGTTCCAGATTGACGGCAACTTCGGGGCGACCGCGGGCATTGCCGAGATGCTGCTGCAGAGCCACCGCACCTCCAGCGACGGCACCCGCATCCTGCATTTGCTCCCCGCGCTGCCGTCGGCCTGGCCCGATGGCGCGGTCAACGGATTGCGGGCGCGTGGAGGCTTCGAGGTCTGCGTGACGTGGAAGGATGGCGCGTTCCACGGTGCCACCATCGTGGCCGATCGCGACGGGCATTGTAGGGTGCAGGTGGGAGCGAAGGTCGTCGAGTTGGACGCAGCCGCCGGCGCGGCCTATCGCTTCGACGCCGATCTCGGCTTGCTGTCGGCCTGAACGACCTTCGGATCCCGACAAGATGCTGCGATTGCTCCTGATCCGCCACGGGGAGACCGATTGGAACGCCTCCGGGCGGTACCAGGGTCAACTGGACATTCCGCTCAACGCCGCAGGGCAACGGCAGGCGATCCGCGTGGCCGAGCGGCTGAGCAGTCGCCCGATTTCGGCGCTCTACACCAGCGATCTGGCACGCGCTCTGGAGACCGCCGAGGCCATCGCGCAGCGCCAAGGGGTGGACGTCAGGGCGGAGACTCGGCTGCGTGAGCTTAACTTTGGGGCGTGGCAGGGGCTGACCTACCACCAGATCGACGAGCAAGATCACGAAAAGCTGGTGTGGTGGAACCATGACCGGGTCAACCGCGCGCCGCCGGACGGCGAGAGCCTGGGGACGATGGCCGCGCGTGTACAGGATCTGCTCGACGAGATCCTGGATGCGTACGCGGACGGCACGGTCGCGTGGGTCTCCCACGGCGGCACGATCCGTGTGGTCCTGTGCCTGCTGTTAGGGCATCCACTGGCGTCCTACTGGCAGTTTGAGGTTGACAACACCGCCATTGCCGAGATCGAGTGGCGGTCGCTGGGGCCGGTCGTGGTGCGCTGGAACGATGCGCACCACCTCACCAACGGCCACCGCCTGAGCGTTTTCTAGCAGGAAACGCCCGGAGCATCGATCGTCAAGTCAGTGCCGGGGACTTTCCGCAGTCCCCGGCACTTGAATACAAGTTCACCGCGACCGTGAGGGTTCTGTTTCAGGTGCCGGGGACCCCGCACCGCAGACGGCGCGGAAGGATCCCCGGCACCGATTGCGCGGCCGCAGGCTCGGCGTTGCCGGAGAACGCGATCGCCGTCTGGGGCGCAAGATCCCCGGCGTTCAAGTGGGCTCTCCGCTAGGAGGCCTGTAGGCTCTGCACGGCACGCGCGTCGATGTGGCGTTCGAGCCCGAGGCTGACCAGCGAGAAGTGTCGCAGCCAGAACCCCCGCGCCTCGGGATTCATCGTCTCGAAGTCCACAGCACAGCGCACATAGCCCTGTTCCTGCGCCCACGCCAGCCCGCGGTTCAGCAGGGCCGTCGCAACGCCTGCACCGCGCGCTGATGGCTCGGTGAACGCGCCCGTAATGCTGGCTGTTCCCTCGTCGTAGATGATCGTGGCGGCATCGTCGGAGGCGGGGCCGATGAGCAGGTAGGCGATGACGTCGCCCTCACGGGTCGCCAGAAAGATCGCGTTGCTGAGATCTCCCAGACACGCCAGGGCTTCTTCCTGCGTCCACGGCGCAAACCCCATTCTGAAGACCGGCGGCGCGGCAAGGTGATCGGTCAGCGCACGCTCCAGGCGCATAACGCTCTCCAGGTCGCCGGGTCCAGCGCGCCGGATCTCTGGGGCCCGGCTGACCAAGGGCACCGGCTTCAGATCCCGGACGGCGTCCCCGACGATCCGCCCAAAGCCCATCCAGTGCAGTTCGTCAATCGCGTCACGGTCGTGCGCCAGTGCCACGACGAGGTGCACGGTACGCCCGTCGGCCACCCATTTCGCTGAAAGGCGACTGTACATCGCCTCGTAGATCCGCGCGCTGCTGTCCGGTTTGGCGCCGTTGCCCCATTCCGGGCTGATGACGGCAGGGTGTTCCCGGAATGACGGGATGGGAAAGCCCGTCATGAAGCCGACGAGACGAGGGCCGTCGAGGGCCACCACCGCCGGGCCAGCGTCCAGAACGTTCTGCAGCATCGGCAGCAGCGTATCGCGCTCCCCGTAGCGGGCCGGAAGGATCGGGACCTGTGCAGAGAGCGCCCCATATCGGGCGGACGCCAGCACTGCGGCATCCTCCAGATGGTTCGATCTCATAGCAACGATCGTCAGCGTCATTCAGATCTCCTTCGGGCGGGTCGCCTGAGACCGTCCGCAAGGTGCATCAGGGCAAGAAGTGGATGATGCAGCAGCATCCGCGGCCCCGCGTATCGCATGACCTCCCTAACCTGCTCGCGCCGAGTGGGTATGTAGCAGTGGATGGTGCACTTGGCGCAGGTCGGTTTCGATCCCCGGAATGGGCACTTGCTGAGTCGCAGGTGTGCGTAGGCAAGCAGCTCGCTGCATTCGGGACAGAGCCGTTCCCCGGATGTTCCATGATGGGCATGGCAGGCGATCCGGATCATCGCCGTCATGGTCCGAGCTTCTCTCGCCAGCCTTTGATCTTCGGTCAGCTGTTCCATCTCTGGCTAGAGCGCGACGACGTCGCCGGTCTCGATCGACGCCAGCGCGGCTAGGCTCACCTGCAGCGCGATGCGCCCTTCCTCGCCGGTGACCTCCAGCGATTTCTCGCCCTTGATGGCCCGCGCCAGATCGTCGATCCGGGCGGCGGGGCCGAAGAGGTGCGGGGGAAGACGATATCGCACCTGGCGGTCGCGGTACTGGGCGATGACCTCGTCCTCTTCGGGCCAGACGGCCAACTTGGGGCCGACAAGCTGCTCACGTCCGAGGTTGGGGAACTCCTCGGGCATACCCCAGTTGACGAAGACCGAGAGCACGTGGCCTTTCCTCATTGTCACGGTGATCTCTGCGGCGTCGATGGCCAAGTCGTCGATGCCTGCCAGGCGGGCCTTCCCTTCGCCAAAGACGTGACCGCGGGCGAAGACCGACGCGGGTTCGTCTCCGGTGCAGAAGCGCATCAGGTCGAAGTAGTGTCCTGCCATGTCGATCACGGGGCCGCCGTTCATTGAGCGGAGATGCATGGCCAGCTTCGGCCGCACCTCACGGACGTCCTCGAACCGGGCGAAGACCGGGCCGCCGAACGCGCCCTCCAGGATCAGATCGTGGTAGCGCCGGTACTTGGGAATCGCACGATACTGGAGCGACACGCCGAGGAGCACGCCGTTGTCGTGCGCGGCGGCGATCATGGCGTCTGCCTGGGGCAGCGTCAGGGCCATTGGCTTCTCCGTCAGCACGTGTTTGCCGAGCTCGGCGGCGAGGCACGCGATCTCGGAGTGGAAACAGACCGGCGTGCAGATGCTGACCGCATCGACCTCGTCGCGATCGATGGCGCCGGCATTAGAGTTTGCCACGATTGCGCCCGTGGCCTCGGCAAGCGCGTGGGCACGCTCGTCGATCGGGTCGGCAACGGCCACCACGCGGGCGTCGTCCCTTGCGGCCCAGGTCCGCCCGTGGAGCCCTCCCATCATGCCGCAGCCGATCACGGCGATGCCGAGCGTCATCGAATGCCTTCCACGACGTGACCGGCGAAGACCTTTTGGAGGAATGCGCCGTTGCCCAGCACGTCCTCGTCCACGCCGCCTACCGCGTTGTCCTGTTCTGCGATAACCCAGACGTCGGCGAAGGCCGCCTGGTTGATCCACGCGGCCACCTGTTCGAGCGGAACCACGCCCTTGCCAAGGACGACGGTATCCACACCGGGGCCAAGCGAGGCGAAGTCCTTGAAGTGGATCGCCCCGATGCGAGGTCGGATAGATTCGAGGAATGGTACGATCTCTACCTGCGCCTTGTAGAGCCACCCGATGTCGGGGCAGAAGCCGACCACCTCGTCAGCCTGGTCCAGGATCGCCCGCATGGTCTTCCCGCCGCCGGCGAACTCCCAGTTGTGGTTGTGGTAGAGCAGGTGAACCCCCTGGCGTGCGCAGAGCTCGGCCATGCGGTTCAGTTGCGCGATGTCCGCCGCGATCTGGGTGTCGTTCTCGTAGCGCAAGCCGGAGAACATCAGTAGGTCGGATCCCATAGCGTTCACGTAGGCCAGGAGATCGTCGATGAGACGACGCTCCTCCCCGGCCTGCGCGAGGTCCTCGAGGTTGCCCCCGGCGTGGGTGGCCACGAAGCTGAGGCCCTGCGCATCCAGCAGGCGCTGGAGGACATCTGGCGGCGTCGACTGGATGCGGCGATAGCCGATCTCCACGCCGCCGTAGCCGCCGCGCTCGGCGACGCCAAAGATGTGGGGGAAATGCTCGAACTGACTGTCTCCCCAGGTGATGGTCTGAAGCCCCAGACGCACGGTCGATGGTGAAGACGGGCTCACTTCGCCTCCTTGAGCGTGATCTGGGTGACTGAGTAAGGCGAGAGGATGATGAGCAGCGCACTCTCGCCCGTCAAACTGACCTTCGAGTGGCGCGGGACGACTCTCTCAGGGGTCTCCAGCGTGTTCTTGTCGTACCAGGTCTCGCCGGCAAGCGTGATCACCTCGGCCTGCCCTTGCGCACGGAAGCCCTCCAGGTCGATCGAAAGATCGAGGGGACCGCAGTCGCCGCCGCGATGGACGAGGGTCAGGATCAGGTGTCCGGCCTTCGAGACCACGGCCATCGCGTCGACGACCGGCACCTCGCTCATCGGTGGGATGTGGACGAAGGCGTGTTCGGTGGAGAAGGTCTCAGAAGCTACGCGCACGGCAACGGGCGTGGCTCCAGCAAGGGCGTGGCCCAGCGCGTGGGCGTAGTGGACGGGGGTGGCGTAGACGCGCTCGCGCTGCTTTCGCAGTCCGCCGCCGTGGTTGACGGTCGCCGAGTGCGTGATCAGCTCGACGAAATCGCCCAGCCGGATGCAGGTGTTCACGATTTCGGTCAACGAGAGCGCTTCGGCGACGGTGTCGGGCCTGGGCATCATTGCGGGGGTGAGCTTGCCCTCGGGCGTGGTCTCCCCCTGGAAGTGGGCGAAGAGTTGCAGTTCCGTGATCGCGAGGTGGGGCTGTGGAATGCCTGCTTGGCGCATGCGTGCTTCGAGGTCGCGGTAACGTTGTTCCAAGACGGAGGGATATCCCATAAACGCCTGGTACAGCTCAACCGGGTCGGTCTCGGAGTTCACGCTGCCCCCGGTAAGGATGTGGTCGGTGATCGTCTGAAGCGTCTCTGCAGCCTCGTCGATCAGTTGGTGGTCCCACTCGGAGTCAGGTTCGTTCCCATAGCCACACCCGAGAACGTGGACGGTCGGATCGACCGCAAGGATTGCCGCTCGGAACCTTAGGTACCGATCGACGTTGCCGCCGGACGTGGTCCAACCGACTTGCCAGTGCCCGTAGATCTCGTTTCCGATCTCCCAGAGGCGGATATCGTAGGGGTCCGGGTGGCCATTCTCGGCCCGGAGACGCCCCATTGGCGTGTCGACAGCGCCATTGCAGTATTCGACCCAGGCAGCGGCCTCTTGCGCTGTGCCGTTGCCGGCGTTCGCGCAAATCATGGGCTCGCATCCCACGGCTCGACAGAACGCGACGAATTCATCGGTGCCGAAGAGGTTGAACTCCAGCCCATCCCACGCCGGGTTGGGCAGCGTCGGACGCGCGTCGATGGGACCGACGCCATCGCGCCAGTGATACCCAGAGACGAAGTTGCCGCCCGGCCAGCGGAGCAAGGGGAGGTGGGCCTCCCGCAGTAGCCGGATGACATCGGGGTCCGCATTGTCCACCGCGTCATCGGGGTAGAGCAACACGCGGTCGATCACGACGTGAGCTGGGAGGTGCGAGGTGAGCGATGCCTGGTAAAGCGCGTCGGCAGGGGCCTCTGCGGGCACGACGAGCGTGCCGGTGAGCGTCTGCCAAGCCGTCGTCAGGCTGACCTGGGTCTGCGTCGCCGGACTGCCGGTCTCCGCAGGTGCCAAGCTCAGATCGAGCGTGCACGGCTCGATCGCGCGCGCCACGATGCGGAAGTGATAGGTGCGCGTACGGTGCAAAGGCACGTAGGTCCACCCGCCGATGCCGCGCGCGGCACCCCCCGGCGTTCTAAGGATCTCGACGCGCTGCGCCCGGCTGCCGTGTGGGCCGACGTCAGGGCTGAGGCGTACGTCGTCCGCGATGCTCTCGCCGTCGCCGGCCGGAAACCAGCCGTAGGCGCCACCGGCGAAATAGGCGTCAATGACGCGTTGAGCATCGGGCCAGCCAAGGCGCTCCGCGTACATCGTGATGCGCTGCGAAACACGCTCGCGCTCCGTCTCCTCGCGCACGCCACCGTCCACATGGTTATCGCCCGCGCTGAAGCGCCATTTGCCGAAGGTGGGATTGAAGAGAATCTGAGCCTCCATGCCGTGGTAGATGTTGGCGCCCAGATGTTCGCAGAACTTTCCGAAGAGTCGCGGGTTGACTTGGTGAGCTGCGCGCGTGGTTGCATCGACGGTGACTGTCGCCTTTCCCGGCGCGGTTGTCTTCTCGTGATGCCAGAGTTTCGTTGTGTTGGTCATAGTATGCCTATCCTTTCAAGGTGAGAGCCAAGCCCAATTCTTGTACCGTCTCTGATCGGTCCTAGCGTTTGGCCTCGGCGATCTCGGGCGTAATGATCCAGACTGTCTGCCAGCGCTGACCTACCCTCTCCAGGCACACGATGCCTGCGTTGGTGAAGTCTATGACGTCCTGATCTGCGTCGCCGGTCAACAGGTAACCGGCAAGCCGCCCCATGAAGGGTAGATGACCGACCAACATGACCGGCTGCGAAGCCCTCTCCAGCTCCTCTGCTATGGGGACTACGCTGTCCAGTGGCGCCAGGCCGGAGGCGGCAACCACGCCCTCTTGTGGGGCAACGACCTTGCCAATGATCTCTGCTGTCTGTCTGGTGCGGGCCTTCCCACTGTGGCGAATCTGCGCGACTCTCACGTCTAGGGCTGCAGCCACAGCCGCCACCGACGCCGCGTGTTGGCGGCCCAGGTCTGTCAACGATCGATCCGGGTCCTGTTCCTCTAACTTCGCTTCCGCGTGTTGCACCAAGTAGATTCTCATGGTTCCCCCTGACATAAACCAGACTCACCCAAGGGTGGCATAGAAATCGACGATATTGCCATCGGGATCTCGGAACCAGAGAGATCTGGCTCCCCAGGGATGGGTTGTCGGCAACATGACGAACTCGACATCCAGTCGCTTGAGTCGTTCGTACTCGGCGTCGACGTCCGAGACCTCAAAGGCGAGGGTGACCCTGCCACTGCCGGTGCCCTGCATCGAGCCTGGGGCCATACGCTCCATCCCCTCGACCGTGAAGAGCGCCATACCGGTGCCCTGGGTGCTCAGCTCCATATGCGTCTCATCGCCCTCGGCCTCCACGCCGAGCACCATCGTATAGAAGTCGGTCAGCGCGAGGACGTTCTCCGTGGTGAGACAAATGCCTGTGAATTTCATCGCCATTCCTTTCGTGAACAGACGACCTGCATCAAGTGTTCTGCAGAGGCCGGGACGGTGGTGTCGTAGTCACCGTACACTGCCGTGATCCGCATCCCCCGCTGTGACAGGATCTTCTCCAGTTCCTCCAGCGTGTACAACCGGGTGCCGTTGTCCCCATCCGGAAACGCGTCGCTTACGGGTGCCAGCCGTTCGCCGTACTTCAGGACTTGCCCTCGATAGAGCATGCGCGAGGTGGCGGCGTTCCAGCGGAAGTCGGCCAGGGAGAGGGACCGGCTTCCGGCCTCCCAGTGGCGCTTGGGGAAATGGCTGGCGGCGTGGGCTGCGCTGCAGATACCCATCACGTGCCTCCCACCCGGTTTCAACGCGGCCCCAATGACGTCAAAGAGCCGAAGATTCTCTTCGTCGGTGGCGAAGTAGCCTATGGCGCCGTCGGCCATGTTGAGGACCGCGTCGAACTCCTCGTGGAACGACACGTCGCGGACGTCGGCGAGGAGGAATTCGGCGTTATCGAGATGCTCGTCTCGCGCGATTGACCGGGCGTGCATCACATAAGCCTCGGTGAAGTCCGCTCCGACGACGAGGTAGCCGCGCCGTGCCAGTTCGAGCGAGTGCCGCCCGAAGCCGCAGGCGAGGTCGAGGACGCGCTCCCCGCCGCGCAGCTCGAGCGCTTCGAGAACGAAGTCGACCTCCGCGGCGGTGTTCTCCACCCACGACATATCCTCGATATCAAGGGTCCATTCACTTGGCATCCAGATAGCCTCCTCAACGATGAATGGCGAAATCTGCCGCTGGAGCCTTCGTACTTGTCGGCATCTACCATATACCGGGCAACAGTCGATATCGCACCTTCTCTGTATACTCGGCGTATCCTTGCAGGCCCTCGATGAGCATCTTGTCCTCGCGATACGTGCGATAGACGAACATCCCGACGATCACGGCGCTCGGGACCATGGCCCACCACGACCCCAACACCAGCGGGACGCCGATATATCCTACAATGATCCCAAGGTACATCGGGTGCCTGACGTGCCGGTACAGCCCGTCCTGGATGACGATCTGTCCGCGGTCTTGCTGCAGGCGCGCCCAGCTCGAGAGATAGGCGTTGATCATCATCACGTGCCAGACGATCGCGCCGGTAAGCATCACAAGGATCCAGCCAAGCCCCTGGATGCCGAGGGGAACCGTTGACCAGGCGAATCTCCCGCCATCCAGCGCAGCTACGAGCAACATAGCAGCCACCACACCGGTGTAGACGCGCATCAGGACCCGATCCCACCCCTCGGCGGCATCGGCTGGTCGCGCCCGCTCCTGCGCCAGATTGGGGTCCAGCTTTGACAGGCGCCACGCTAGAACACCCGAGTAGGCGATGAAAATCAACGGAAACGCCCAACCTTGCCACCACGTGAGGCGACCGGCGAGCCCGAACCATATAAGGGCGCCCACGATCACCCCCGCAACAGTGCTCAGGATGCGCGACCGGACCATGGTCTTCTGGACATAGACATTAGTACACCTTCTCGGCACTCGTCAGGGACCTGAGGATAGAGTATAAGCCTATTGCGCAACCGGCGTTATTAGGATATTATAGATTGAAATAACAAAATCTGGCCGGCGAGTCCGGGCTGTTTCCAAGGAGATCCTATGTCCAGGGAGTCGAGATCGTCTCTGTACGCGCATATCCGACGGCGCGGTCGCGCACTTTTGCCCGCTTTGGTCCTGGCTGTGTTAGTGCTCGGCTGCACAGTGCCGGGTCAGTCTGCGACTCCAACCGGGCCGTCTGTCGCCGATGCGACGGACACTGTGACCCCATCGCCAGCGCCTACCTCAACTTCCTCTCCGACACCCAGCCCGACCGCGACGCCTACCGCGACGCTCACGCCGACGCCCACGAATACAGCGACGCCAACCCCGACACCCACGCCAACGCATCCGTT
The DNA here is from genome assembly GCA_963775195.1 of uncultured Chloroflexia bacterium. Lineage (GTDB taxonomy): Bacteria > Chloroflexota > Anaerolineae > B4-G1 > SLSP01 > PWVB01. The sequence continues at coordinate 175,988 of CAVZIC010000002.1, read as the reverse complement.
GATGGTCGAGGTGATGCGCCAGCAGTCCTATCCCGGCAGTGATATCTTATTCGAGGAGACCTTGGCGCCTGGTGTGAACTACGATCGCTACATCGTCTCCTATTTGTCGGAAGGGCTCAAGATCTACGCGCTGCTGACAGTGCCGCAGGGCAAGCCGCCCGATACGGGCTGGCCGGTGATCATTTTCAACCACGGCCACATCACTCCGTCGATCTACCGCACGACGGAGCGCTACATCGCTTACACCGACGCCTTCTCGCGCAACGGTTACATCGTGTTCAAGTCTGACTATCGCGGGCACGGCTTTTCGGAAGGGGAGCCCACCAATTCCTATTTCTCTCCGGCTTATACGGTCGACGTGCTCAACGGGATGGCGTCGGTGATGGCCCTGCCCGAGGCCGATCCCAATCGCGTGGGGATGTGGGGCCACTCTATGGGCGGCTCGATCACCCTGCGTGCGATGGTCGTGACCGACACGATCAAGGCCGGCGTGATCTGGGCAGGTGTGACGGCGCCCTATCCGATGATCGTACAACTCTGGGCGGACCGGTGGGCAGACCGGCCCACGCCAACGCCCAATCCGGATGCCACGGCCGTGGATCTGAACGACGAGCTCTACCGCCTCGACCAGGTCGACGCGAACCGCGCCTTTTGGGAGGCGATCGATCCCTTCTCCTATCTTGATCAGATCTCGGGCCCGGTGCAGATTCACCACGGCACGGCGGACGAGTCGGTCCCACTGGAGTTCTCGAAGATCCTGAATACCTCGCTTCAGGAGGCCGGGCAGGTTTCGGAGCTTTTCACGTATCCTGGAGACAACCACAACATCTCGAACAACTTCGGCGTCGCGGCCCAGCGATCCGTCGACTTCTTTGATTTGTACGTCAAAGGCCTGCAGGCTGAGCCTTAGCCATGTAGGGCCGACAAGATACTGCTTGTCCAGCTGCCAATACTGAGGAGGGTTTATGACCATCGACAGCATCCGGAGTTGGCTTGAGTCCAACCCTAACGTGGCGCCATGGGTGATGCTTGCTACCGCATTGGTGCTCAACGCTGTGGCCCTGTTGGTCGCGCGCAACTTCATCGCGCGAGGTCTGGTCTATCTGGCGGACCGGTCCAAGACCAAGGTCGACGACATTCTCGTCAAGTATATGCGCCCCTACCGGTTTGCGTGGCTTGCGCCGCTGCTGCTGACTTACTATCTTGCGACGTGGGTTCCGGCGTGGACGGCGACGCTGCAGGCTTTGATGCTGATCGGCATTCTGTGGCTCGTCGTGATCACCTTCATCGGCCTATTCTCCGCCGTCAACGTTATCTACGAGGACAGTGCCGCCTACCACGGGGTGTCGATCCAAAGCTACCTCGATCTTGGCAAGCTGCTCACAATCGTCATCGGCGTGATTCTGACTGCCTCGCAGATCACGGGCAGATCGCCGGTGGTCTTGTTGAGTGGTCTTGGTGCGATCACGGCGATTCTGATCCTGGTTTTCCATGACACCCTTCTCTCCTTCGTCGCCAGTCTGCAGATCCAATCCAATGACCTCGTGCGCGAGGGGGACTGGATCGAGATGCCGGCCTACGAGGCCGACGGCGTCGTAGATAACGTGGCCTTGCACACGGTGAAGGTGCGCAACTGGGACAATACCATCACCGTCGTGCCGACCTACAAGCTTCTGGACACGCCCTATCGCAACTGGCGTGGAATGACGGAAAGTGGCGGTCGGCGGATCAAGCGTGCGCTTTACGTTGACCTCAACACCGTGGCGTTTTGCGACAGTGCGATGGTGGAGCGGTTCAGCAGGATCGGCCTGATCCAGGACTACATGTCGCGGCGGCTTGCCGGCTGGACGCCGGGCGATGGAAAGGACGAGGCCTGCACCCGTGACGTCTGTGCGGAGCACGAGCTGACCAACGTTGGCGTCTTCCGTGCCTATATGGCCGCCTATCTGGAGAGTCGTGAGGACCTACACCATGGGGGCGCGAACATGACGCTCTTGGTGCGACAACTCGACCCCAGTCCTACGGGGTTGCCTCTGGAGGTCTACGCTTTTACCAAGGCAACGGGGTGGGAGACTTACGAAGCCATCCAGGCGGAGATCTTCGAGCACCTCGTCGCCGCGGCACCGGCGTTCGGACTTCGGGTCTTTCAGCAGCCGACGGGTACAGACTTTCAGGCCCTGATGGGCCTCGTCCCAACCCGACCCAGGTTAGAGTACCACGAGCTCGACCGCCTCGCCGTTCCGGGCCCGGCTCTTCTCGGCGGCCTCCAGAAGGGCGATGATATCCCAGGTCTCCCGGATATCGATGGGCGAGCTGCCGGTTCGCAGGAAGGCGACCACTTCCTGTAACATCGCGGCATAGTAGGGCGGGGTGCTCTGCGCGAGGCCACAACGGGTCGCGTCCTCGGTGTGCACGATGCAACCGAAGGCGTATGTACCTTGCCGGGTGCCGCGCAGGATGCCGATGCGTCCGTCACCCCACTCGCCGACGACCAGGTCGGTGTCAGGATGCTCGATGCAGCGGACTTTCCGGCACCCGGGCCCCATTTTGGAGACCAATACCTCGGCGCTGTGGACACCATACCAGAAGAGGCCGGGAAAGTCGTCGAGGAGGGGGGCCGGCCCAAAGGCCTCACACGATAGGACGTGATCCACTCCCGTCGTTAGCTCGGCGATGCCCGCTGCATATCGGAGTGACGAAGCCGACATAACGGGAGTGCTCGTCTCATTGGCGAGCTCGATGATCTTGCGGGCGTCGTCGGTGGTGGTCGCCAGCGGTTTGTCGAGGAAGATGGGTTTCCCCACGGCCGCCTGGGCGAACTGCTCCAGGTGTTGTCGTCCATCTGAGCTCTCCAGCAGGATGGCATCGACATCCTGCGCCAAGGCGTGGATGCTATCGTACATCGTGACGCCGAACCCCTCCCGGAGTTGCTCTGTGAAGCCCTCCACGCGGCTGTAGCTGAGAGAGAACGCGGTCGATCCACCGGGAAAGGCACCCACTACCTTGGCACCCGGAACGTGGTAGACGTCGTTCTCGTCGTTCAGGAGACGAGTGAAGGTGGGGCAGTGAGACGTGTCCAGGCCGACCATACCGACTCTGATGAAGGATACCATCGTCTTTTCACCTCCGATTAAGTCGAAGTACCGGTGTTTGTGTGCCCCTCAGCCTACTCGGTTTCGCAACCGCGTCCAGTTGCTGACAGATTCACCTTCGTGGTGTACACTCGGGGCTGAGATTGCGTCAGGGAGGTAATATGGTGGATCTATTCGAGGGATGCAAGGGCCATCAACTGGCAAACGGCCTGGCATGGCTGCGAGAACCGACGGAGTGGCACTTCGACGACGACGGCCTGTTAATCGTGCCCGAGGCGAAGACGGACTTCTTCCGTCCCTACCAGGGCACACCCAACGACAATGCCTGTCTGCTCTATGTCGAGGTGACCGGCGACTTCACCGCAGTGACACAGACTAGCGCGCACCTCGTCGGTTTTGGTGATGCCGCGGCGCTCACGGTGCGCGCCGGCGCGACGCAGTGGGCCAAGCTCTGTCTGGAGCGAAGCCCGATCGGCGACGTCTCCGCGGTCTCCGTCGTGACCAACACCTGGTCGGACGACGCGAACAACGAATTGCTGTCGACGCCTGAGTGTTACCTGCGCATCACGCGGAAGGGTGACGTCTTCGGGATGCACTACAGCCTGGACGGGCAGACGTGGCGATTCGTGCGGACCTTTGGGATGGCGCTGCCTAAGACGGTGAAGGTCGGCATCCACGCCCAGGCGCCTTTCGTGGGCGGATGTCGCGCGACCTTCTCGGAGTTCACGCTGAGTTCCGAGCCCGTCAAGGACTTCCGGTCGGGTGAGTAGATAACCTTGGTAGTAGATGACCAGATCACGTCAGGAGGGCATAGCCGATGACAGAGGACGCGAAGAAGGTGCCGATTGGGCTGCAGCTCTACTCGGTGCGCAGCGAGGTGCAGAAGGATCTCGCAGCCGCGCTGACCTCGGTGGCAGAGATCGGGTACGAGGGGGCCGAGCCGTGGGGCTATCCCGGAGACGAACTCGCGTGGATGGGGCACGAGCCCGCGGAGATGCGCGCTATGTTCGACGACGCCGGGCTGGTCTGCTGCGGCATGCACCTGGCGACCGGCGCGCTGCTGGGCGACAACCTGAAGCGCACCATCGAGCTGAACCAGATCCTGGGCAACAATTTCGTGATCGTCGCAGCGGACAAGCAGCGGATGAGCACCCTCGACACGACGCTGGAGCTTGCCGATATCCTCAACCGCGCGGCGGAGACGCTCAAGCCCTTGGGGATGTGGACCGGCTATCACGCGCATCCCTTCGACTTTGTCTACCATGGCGACGAGACCGCCTGGGAGATCCTCTTCAGCCACACGGTCGACGACGTCGTGATGCAGATGGACATCGGCAACTGCGCCGTGGGTGGCGGCGATCCCATCGCGATGCTGCGGAAGTTCCCCGGTCGTGCGCGGTCGATCCACCTGAAGGACTATGGCGGTGGGCCGGGCACGGTCATCGGCGAGGGCAAGGCCGATTGGGACACGATTTGGGAGGTCATCGAGACGCTCCACGACCCGGTCTGGTACGTCGTCGAGGAGGGCCACGAGGACGGTTTCGGCTTTGACGTCTCCGCGCGAAGTCTGAAGGCGCTGCGGGCGATGGGGAAGTAGGGGAGAGTCGTCAGCGATCAGCGGTCAGCCCGGCTGCGGACTCGCTCGTTGCTCCCTCTGTGTAATCCAGGACGTAGCCGACGTAGGTATCGAAGTCTACCAGGTTCTCCTGCAGGATCCGGTAGACCATCGCACCGTCGACTTCCCAGTAGAGATGGACCATGCGGTGAAGCTGGCTGATGCGTGAGGACACGATCGCGGGGTCAACCATCTAATATTCCCTCCCGACGGACGTGATCCAGCAGGGCGTGCTGAAGCCGCTTGGCGATGGGGGCATAGTCGAAGTAGCGGTCCACGGGTGGCGACCTCGAAGTTCACCCGCGCTTGGTGGTCGCCTTCGTAGACCAATACGCCCTCCTGGAGGATGTGCCCCCGCACCAGAAGTGGCGCCTCGTTGATGATCCGGACATCGATCGAGGGAAGGGGTGTCCGCTCGACCGTCTCTGCGCGGGCGAATTCCACATCTGCCGGAGCGACCCCTGTGTCTTCACGGGCCGCATCCTCAATGTCCGCCTGGATATCGAGCTCCAGCGTCAGTCGCTCATACGGCGATAGGGTCAGTGGTTGGGTGATCAGGGCGATGTCGATATCGCTTGTCGGAAGGGGGGTGCCGCGCGCGACAGAACCGTAGACGTAGGCGGCCGCCACGGGGTGTGCCCCCAAGGCTTCGGGCAGGATTGCGCGCACCTGTGCAACTATCCGTGCGGATTGCATCCGGCGCTCAGCCAGTCGATCGTTTTCTGCCGTCACCCGAAACTCCCTTGCCAATCTCTCAGTCTTTCATTCCATTATAGCAGACACCGGGGTCCCCGCGTCTCTGGCGGAGCGGTGGGGCACATTTCACGACAGGGCGAGCTGCCATCCCGATCTCCCGGCGCGAGGCTACGGCCGCCAAAATGGGTTCGTTTCGCAAAGCGGGCCGGTGGGCGGCGGCGTTCTTGCCGGGGATGCGTCCAGTATTGGTTGGCGGCCGCGAAAATGGGTTCGTTTCGCAAAACAGGCCGGTGGGCGACGGCCTCCTTGCCGGTGATGCGTCCGGCATTGGTTGGCGGTCGCCGAAAATGGGTTCGTTTCGCAAAACGGGGGTGAGAAGGGAGAAGGGAAGACTGCGAGAGTCGGCATGGGTCACCCTGGTCGTTCCTGGGTGCTGCTTGTCGGTCGGGTGATTGGTGCCGATCATATAGTGAAGTCCCCTAACGTATAATAGATCTTTTGTTCTATTATACAGCAAAAAAGGCGAGTAATCAAGAGCCAGCACGCGATTCTCGGAGCGGGAGTCGGTTACGTCACAAACCTGGCGAGCACAGAGCCGGCGAGCCGCGCCAACGCCACCTTCGCGCGGTTCGCCTGATGGGGGATATAGAACTCGCGGCGGGCATCGAGCCAGCCTTGCTCGTGCCAATAGCGGTAGTCCAGTGACGTTGGGTCAGCGACCCGCCGCCAGGCGATCTGTTGGATCTTGAAGGTCATCAGGGACAGGAACGAGGGCCGTTCGGCGCGCCGCTGTGCGACGGCCCGGAACAGAACCCCAGCCGCCTTGGCGGTCCGCTCTCCATAGCGGCGCCCGGCGTCATCCTCGGACATGAGAGCCCCCATCTTGTATCCGGCCTTCCCTACGATGTGGAAACCCCAGGTGCGCAGCCCGACCTCCATCGTGCGCAGGGCGTGGTTTGTCGGGCTGTCGCCGACGGTGGCGACCAGATAGGCGCACTTCCCGGCAAAGGCGGGGCGGTGACAGACGAAGGCCAGGCGATCCATCCAGTTCTTGGCGATGCCGTTGATGTCGTTGACGTAGACGGGGCCGGCGAGGATGATGGCGTCGGCGGCATCCATCTTGGCCTTGATCATCAGCAGGTCGTCTTTCAGAGGGCAATTGTCCTCCCCGCGGTCGAAGCAGGTCCGGCATCCGCGGCAAAGCTGCAGGTCCGCATGCCCCAGGTTGAGCGTCTCGAACTCCAGGGGCTCGCCGTTCTGTGCCGCGAGGACCTTCAGATGGTCGCCCATCATCCCCACGATGTGGGCGGTGTTGCCGTTTCTTCTGTAGCTGCTGTTGAGCGCCAGTATCCTCACGGGTCACCTCGGGCGGTAGTATAGCACGCTTCAACTCACCGCCGGGTGACCGGGATGAGGCGGCCGGTGCCGAAGGCTTTCTCGCTGACCTTGAGGATGATCCCGTGGTGCCAGCGTTTGTGCTCGGAGCGGCGGAGGGCAGCGTTGCTGCGGTTGGCGCGCACCAGGCGCTCCAGCGCGGGCGCGACGGTGGGGTAGTCGAAGGGATCGACCTGATCCGGCTTGAGCTCGGCCGAAGGCGGGCGGTCAGCACGAAGTCGGGGAAGACACCGCGCGTCGCCTGGATCCAGTGTGCGAGGTCGTAGACCTGCGGCTTGGTGAGGTCGCCGATGGGCGAGAGCGTGCCCGCCAGGTCGCCATAGAGGGTGCCGTAGCCCAGCGCCAGCTCGGTCTTGTTGCTGGTGTTGAGCAGCATCCCGCTGTGATGGTTGACGAGGGCCATCAAGATCAGCATCCGCAGCCGGGCCTGGACGTTCTCGGCGGCGGTGCCCTCCAGCCAGGGGCCAAGGGCGGCTTCGGCAGCGCTGTGGAGTGGCTCCAGCGGCACGACCTCGAAGCCGATGCCCAGGGCTTTGGCCAACGCCTCCGCACATTCGGTGGACCGTGGGTCGGAGTAGCGCGAGGGGATCGCGACCGCGGTGACGTTGGCGGAGCCCAGCGCCTCCGCCGCAAGGATGGCGACCAGGGAGGAGTCGACGCCGCCCGAGAGCCCCAGGAAGGCGCGCGCGATGCCGTTCTTGTGCGCAAAGTCGCGGATGCCCAGGGTCAGCGCTTGAAAGCGTTCTTTCTGCAGGTCAACCGCCTCCGGCGAGAGAGGCGCGGCGGCCTCGAGATCGACGACCTGGATCGCTTCCTCAAAGCCGGGCAGTTGGGCCAGGGTCTCCCCTCGGGCGTCGACGGCAAAGCTGCGCCCGTCGAAGATCAGCTCGTCGGTCGCGCCGCAGAGGTTGACGTGCACCAGCGGGCAGCCGGGGCGCCGGGCGTGGATGAGGCGTTCGTCCGCGATCCCCTTGCCGGTAGGGCACGGCGGCGAGGACCACAAGCACTTCCGCACCCGCCGCCAGCAGGTCGGCGGGCGGGTGAATCGAGTAGCTTTCGTCCCACATATCCTCGCAGATCAGGACGCCGACGCGCTGCCCCGCGATCGTCACCGGCGCCGACGCCGGGCCGGGCACAAACCAGCGCGGTTCGAGAAAGACGTCGTAGACCGGGAGCAGGCGCTTAGCGGCAGCCACCGTGGCCTCGCCGTCCTGGAGGAGCACGGCGGCGTTGTGGAGGCCGGGATGCTTGACTGTCGTCGTGCCACTCGGCACGACGGTGCCGACCAGGGCCGGAGGCCCCGCGGCAGCTCGTCGGGCGAGATCCTGCGTGGCTTCGCCGACGGCGTCGACGAAGCTGGCGTCGAGCAGGATGTCGCGCGGCGGGTAACCGGGAATTGCCATCTCCGGCAGCACGACGAGATCGGCGCCCTGACGTTCGGCCTCGTGAATGGCGTCGAGGCATCGCTCTACGTTGCCCACGAGGTCGCCGACGGTGGTGTTGATCTGGGCGAGGGCGATCTTCATCGTGCGACGGCCTGCGGGAACTGGCCTGCGACGGCTTCCAGCAGGTTGAGCGCTTCCAGCACAGCGTCGCGCTGAAAGCAGACGTGGTCGCCAAGCATGAAGGTGCGGTAGCCAAGGCTGAGCAGAAAGGCCACATCGCCGATGTCCGCGCTCTCGGGCACCGGATGGCGTGCCAGCGAGTCGAAGATGCGGCTGGCGACCACGGCGTCGGGGTCGGCGGCGACGATATCGCGCAGTGCGCCGACGATCCGGTGGGGGCGCAACACCTCGACGTAGAGGTCGCCGCGCGCTGCCATCAGCCGGCCCTGCGTAGCTCTGTGGTCGCGCGCGTAGGCCAGTCCCTTCTCCGACTCAATCTTCAGCATCACCTCCGCATCCGGGAGCAGGTCGCGCACCTCGTCCGCATCGGCGGGGCTCTCGACGTAGGAGAGCATCACGCGCGTTAGCCCGAGCGACCGCATCGCGTCAAGGTACGCGCGGTCCGTCTCGGTCAGCGTGCCCTCGATCTTCAGCGACGGGTGCACGATGTTCACGGATTCCCCGGCCCGACCAGGCGCCGGGGGCCATCCTCCAGGATCAGGCGGTCGCCGTCGACGGCGGCGACGCGCACGCACTCGGTGCCGTCGGAGAAGAAGGCGTCCACCGGCGTTCGCACGCTGATACGGTGGCTCAGGCGCACCTCGGAGTAGGGTGGGATCGCGGCGCCGACCACGCGCAATTGCCGGCCTTTGAGGTCGACCCACAACGGCAGCCCGAGGGCGCTCAGCCGCGCCAGCGCCTCCTCCGGCCCCTCACGCAGCGGCATCACGGTATTGAGCCGCAGCCCCGAGACGATCGGATGCCGCGCCACCTCCTCCAGGAAGGGGGCGTAGGGCGGGGCGGTGACGATGGCGGAAACTGTTATAGCTTGAGCGTCGCGTCGCAATAGGTGCACTTGAACAACCCGTGCGCGTCGACGGGGATGGGCGCGCCACAGCGGGGACACTTGAGCTCGATCACGCCGCTGATCTCGGCGACCTTGTCCTCACTCTGGCGGGCGCGCATGTTCTCCTGGAAGTCCCCGAAGTGACCCCACGAGCGGGCGATGAGCCCCATCGCATAGTCGACGGCGCGTTGCTCGTCCTGGATGTGGAAGATCTTCTGCTCGGGGATGGCCTCCGCCCACTGCTTGTCGACGTGGTCACCCGGCTTGCCCGTGGGACGGCGCAGGAACCACATGTTCCATTGCTTGCTTAGCGTCTGCCATGCCGCGAACGCGTCAACGTCCCGGCTCATGTTGTCGCCCAGGTAGTGGGTGATCTGCTCACGGGGAATCTTGGGATGCATCGGCGCATCGCCGAAGAGGATCAGGAAGGGGGGCTCGGAGGTTTGGGGCACGTCGACATGCGTGTTGACCCAATGCGCGAAGAGCCCGTAGCTCTCGGGTCCGTCGCCTCCGCCGCCCTCGCCGTAAAGGGAGCCCAAGAGCTGCTCCAGATCGTAGCCGCCGGCGAAGGTTGTGACCTGGAGCGGCCACTGATCGACCGCCGCATCGCCGATGGCAGCGAAGCAGATCTCCAGGTCCGGGCGATACTGGACGAGGGTATTGAAGAGCAGCGGCAGACGGTCGAAGATCTCAGCCGGCCAATTCGCCATTGAGCCGGTCACGTCGACGGCGATAATCAGTGGGTTGGGTGAGCTCGTCGAGATCTGTTTGTGTGGATCGATCACCTTCTCATTGGGGTGCCGTTCCCCGGCATAGGTTCGAGGCCCGGCTGCTGCCGCCCTTGTCGCAGCCGCTGCGCGGCGCTCTGAGCCGGTCGCGCTGTACTTGTACTTCGCGTCGCCATACCAACTGCTGGTGTCCTCATCCCACGAATACATAAGGCCTCCTTGAAGCGAAAGAATGGATATTGGATGGTGGATGGTGGATGTTGGATACCGGAAGCCCGAAGCCAGATGCCAGATGCCAGATGCCGGATGCCGGATACCAGATACCAGATGCCGGATACCAGATCGGAGACCGGCTTCGGCGTCTTTTCCGGCTTCAGGCTTCCGGTATCTGGCTTCTGACACCCAACATCCAACACCTATCCTCCAACATCCAGTACCGTCTCCATCGCCAGGGTCTCCAGCCCGAACTCGCGGCGGAAGCGCTCGTCGAGCCGGTGATCTCGAATATAGGTTGCGACATCGTCCGGAACCAGGTCGGCCCAGGCGTCGCCGTGGGCCATCGCGCGCCGCACCATTGTGCCGTCGATACGGACGCGATCCTCGATCGCCACGAGCGCGACCGGGCGGAGGATCGCGTAATCGTCACTCAACAGGCTTGCCACGTACGGGTTGGCGGTGACGAAGGCGTCCAGCGGGCCGAAGATCCCGGCGACCATCGCGCGCCACCGGGGGCCGTCGTCCAGGTCATCCACGGAGACGAGGGTGTAGTTCTCGCGACCGTCGAGCACCAGGCGGATCATATCGGCGGTCTCCTCGACCGTGAAGGGGTTGCGGGCGTTGTAGCGATTGGCGCTGCCGATACCGATCAGGGCGTGGTCAGCATGGTCGCAGAGCCCACGGAGCACGGGCACCTGTCCCAGATGGACGGGCCGCCAGCGGGCGATCATGCCGATGCGATGGTAGGATCGGTGAGGGTCCACGGTTTCTTTCTGGTCCCAGATTCCCTCTGCACGCAATGCGCGCTCAGATTCGCCGCCATTATACCGATGAGCGGGACAGGGCACAACCGCCAGGGACGAGAGGCGAGGCCGCCCGGGGCGGAACCCGGACAGGATCCAGGGATACAGAGATGCCGCGTCGCCGGCACAGAATCCTGTGGATTCTGTGGGATACGGTTGTTCTTACAGGTCTCCGCGCAGGAGCTTGGCCTTCTGTTGCATGTAGTACTGGAAGTTGGCCCAACTCACGTCGGGCGGGACGGTGTGGTCGACGATAGGGATGTAGCCGCCCTCCTCGATCAGGGGGGCGAGGGGCTTGTAGGTGCGCGTCGATCGCCTCGGGGCCCTGCGCCAGTGCACGCTTGTCGACGCCACCCCAGAGCCGGAGCGATTTGCCGAACTTGGCGCGCAGCCGCACCGGGTCCTGGTTCGCCGCCCGCTCCAGCGGCCAGACGATGTCGACGCCGGCGTCCATCAGCAGCGGGATCAGGGCCTCGGGGTTGCCGTCGGTGTCGACAGCGATGTAGCGGACGCCGTGGGACTTGAAGAAGTCGACGACGCGCCGCATCCGCGGGAAGATGAAGTCTTGTACGTCTTCGGGCTCAGCAGCGGGCCGTTCTTCATCGCCATGTCCTCGTTGAGGCAGACGTACTCGACGGTTGTCTTTTCGAGTACGGGACGGGCGCCCTCGATCAGGAAGTCGGCGTGGTGCTCCATAATATCGTGCATCAGCGCCGGCTGATCGTACCACCCGTAAGAGACGCCCTCGGTGCCCATCAGCTCGCGTGCCCACCAGTAGAAGCCCAGGGTCGTGCAATTGGGGCCGAAGACGAGCGGGTGCGTGCGGTTGCGCCATCCCTCGACGCGGAAGACGTCCCAGTAGGGTTCGAGCCGCTGGGGGCTGGTGGGATCGAAGCGTCGCTTGACCTCCAGCCAGTCCGACATGTCGTGGACCGGGAAGCCGATAAAGGTGTCCATCGAGGCGCGGGTGCCGTGGGCGCTGCCCTCCTTCAACCCTTTGCGGACCATGCCTTTCTCATCGCGGAAGACGATGATCCGCTCATCCTCCTCGAAGACCTCGACCTCGTAGCGGGGCAGCGGATCGCCGCAGAAATAGATGAACTCCTTGGGATCCATTCCCAGCGACGCCTCACCCGGGAACCAGGCCCAGTGCAGCGACGTGGGATCGAGCCCCTCGGCCTCCCAGCGATCCTGCGTCTGGCCCCAGACGCCGAGCTCCCAGTTCGGGACGCGGTCCACGGGCCGGTACTCCATAACAGCGATGAAGCGTTCGCGATGGTTCATGCTCTGTCTCCCTCTTGAGGATCCTGTTGAGATTATACCATCAGCCTATGCGCTACCGCGGAACCAAGAGTGGTTCCTGTGCGTCTGTATAGTGTACGAGCATCGAGCCTGTGTCGATGCTACGCATTGAGAGACGAAAGGAAACGAGATCTATGAGACCCCAGTACAAACTGCCCAGTAGGTTCATTCTGGGCTTGAGTCTAGGCATCCTGCTCGTTCTCACGAGCTGCGCGGCTGCCCCGGTGGCTACGCCCACGCCCACGCCCTATTACATCGACACCGGGCTGTTGCCGGCTCTCGTCTGGCACCGGGAGGGCGGCATCGCGGGATTCTGCGACGACCTCACGGTGGATGTCGATGGCAACTACACCGCGGAGACGTGCAAGGAGCAGGCTGTCATGAGCGCCTTGACGGCTGAAGAACAGTCGCAACTCGATGAATGGATCGGCCAGTTGCAGTCGTTCGAGGTGACACAGACGGATCCGGCAGTAGCCGACGCGATGACGATCAAGGTCACCTTCGTGGGGCAAGGGACAGGACAGGCATCGGAAGCTCAGCGTCAGGCAATCCAGGCCTTTGCCGCGGAGGTCTACACTGCAGCCATCCATGGCACAGTTCCCACTTCACCGACCCCAGAGGTCGTGAGTCCCGTCCGCGGCGAGGATCGCACGTATGATGCAGCCCGTGATGCACTCGCGCAGCGGACGGGCGTGGCCCTGTCCGATATCCAGCGCGTCGAGGTGTCGAACCAGGAGTGGACGGACTCCTGCCTCGGGCTCGGAGGCCCGGCCGAGACATGCTCAGCCGTTATCACGCCGGGCTATCGAGTCGTGATGGTGGCGAACGGAGCGCAGTACGTCGTCCGTACAGACGCCGATGGGAGCGTGGTGCGTTTCGAGAGCGATCGACCTGTTACACCCGGCAGCGACGTAGTGACGTGGGATGCCGCCGTCGCACTAGTGCTCGATGGACGAGCGACGCAGATCTTCCAGACGCACGCGCTCACGGTGACCCTATACCTGGACGATGGCTCGAAGGTCACCACCGTTGAGCCTGCCATTGACGACATCTTTGACGTCGTCTCACGCTGTGGCGAGCCGTGCAGTGACATCATCCTGGCAACGGAGTGAGGCCGCCGGAGGGGGGGATAGGACAATAAGGGGTAAGGGAACAAGGGATAGGGCGTTGTTCAGAAGCCTTCCTTGTTGCCCTTATCCCTTGTCCCTTATCCCTTTCCTCTCTATGTCTTGCCCAACTCCGCCATCAGCCACATCGTGAACGCCACCATCGGGCGTCCAGTATTCGGTTTCCTGCCACTGTCCGGGCCTGAGCTGGGGCTCGTCGTCCTCGTTGCCGCTGATGCCGTTCATCACGGCGCCGGGCAGGAAGGGCGTGGGCGGGTAGAACTCACCGCCGAACATGTGCTGTGGGTTGTTGTAGCCCGCGCCCATCACGGTGCTGGCATCGAAGGGATTGACGCCCAGGATCCAGTCGAGTTGGCGCTGGGCCAGCGCCGCCCATTCGGGCTTGCCAAGCAGCCGTGCCGCCTTGGCGAGGCCCACGCCGGTCGAGGCGAGGTTGGCGTTGATCCCCACGTACCAATCGGGGTTGGCCTCCATGAAATAGCGGTACCAGAACTTCCCTAGCTGCCGGTCGCCACCCACCCGACGCCGGTAGAGGCCGAAGGGCACCATCCCGAAGGCGTTGCGCGCTGCGAGCGGCGCAAGATAGTCACCACAGAAGCTCGCCACCGCTGCGCGCCAGGCGCCGGCCTGCGGGTGATCGGGGGCCTTCTCCAGTAGCAGCGTCAGGCCCAGCAGCGGCCAACACCCCTGGAAGCTGGCCTTGAACGGCTCCAGCGACATCGGCGCCTGGCCGGGGTCGCGGCGCTCCCAGAAGAAGCCCCACACGGGCGAGCGGCTGTCCACGGGTCGGGTGACCTGCAGCGCGAGCAATTGTCCGGCATAGACCACGGCCTGGTCGAGCAGCGCCGCTTCGCCGTCGAGCGCGTGCAGTGCCAGCAGCGCCCCGATCGCCTCCCCCAACTGGCCGGCAGTATGCGTGCGATCTTGCGCCAGCGGCCTGGCGGGCGCCGTCAACCAGGCCAGGCAGCGCCGGGCTGCCGCCTCGCAGGTCTGAGCGTATTCGGGGTCCGCGTCACGCGTGAGCCCGGCCATCGTCGCCTCGGCCATCACGAAGCGCCACTGCGCTTGCGTGTTGCACGGGCGGACGTCGATGACGCGGTCATCAGAATGACCGTTGCGGTCATCAGAATGACCGTTGCGGTCGTCGGACCGCACCGTTGCGGTCGTCGCGCCTGCCGATCACGTTGTCGGTCCAGCGGTTGTTGTCGGCGTGGACGAAGTAGTCGCCGCCGACGTAGTTCATGATATAGCCCGCGGGCTCCTGCATTTTCAGGAAGTAGCTGTTGCCCCAGCGAAGCTCGTCGACTAGTTCCGCGTCCGCGCCTTTGACCAGCGCCAGTTGTCCCAGCCCCAGCATCCCGAAAAGTATCGCCTCGACCCACTTGCGCAGATCGCAGGCGTCGTGCCAGCCGCCCGTGACGTCCTGGTGGAGCCAGCGTGTCACCGCGCACGCCATCGTCGAGGTGACAGGGGCCGTTCCAGCCGCGGTCGGTGTCACCGCAGCGCTGGAGTGTGAAGTAGCCGACGATCTGACGGAGCGTGGCGTCGTAGACGTCGGGCGCGATGCGGAAAGGATGCGAGCGTTCCCGCGCCGCCTCGACGACGTAGGTGCCGGGCGTGGTCAGTGCGTCGAAGCGGCCCACGGTGTAGACGCCGAAGTCGCTCGGCACGCGGGTGAGGTCGCCGCGGACGACGATCTCGCCGCTTGCCGTGTCGCGGACGACGAACTCCGTCTCCAGCGGTCCGCCCAGGAGGCAGGCCTTGGCGGCGCTGGAGGTGAAGCCTAGGTGATTGGTTAGCAGGGTCATGGCCTTATCCTTTCGCTGAGTATTCAACAACAGAATGACACCATTCGCGTCGATCGAGTTGAGAGGTCCGCGCTCGAGGCCTTGGTTATCTACCTCTCCAGCCGCACCACGATGTACGGCGTCTCGGTCTCCAGATCCGGGATAGATCGACACCGTTGCCGGCAGCGTCCATCGCCTCGATGAAGTACATGAAGTCGTAGCGGGGCCCGACCGCCTCGCCCGGCACGGCGGCGGCGTAGGTATCGGGTTTGCCCGCCGGCGCCATTTCCAGCGTCTTGTAGTCCTCGTACTGCGTCACGTTGCGATAGCGGAGGCGCACCCACGCGACCGCCGAGGGATCGCCGAACCGTGGCCGAGATCGTGAGCGGCTGTCCCGACGGTGCCGTGGTGACGGGCGTGTGGCGGATCTCGGGCGGGTCCGCGTCATCGCTGACGATTACGGCGATCCGTTTTATCGTCGCGGACGGGCTGTCGATTTGCTCTGCTCTCTCAGCCGGACCCTTGGAGGGCGTGGCCTCCAGAACGTAGTTCAGACCGGGGGCGACGGCCCTGGCCGGGATGACGGCCTCGACACGCCAGGGACCGATGGGCTGCATTGGTATGCACGTCTCCGGCCGCTTGTCCGAGCTGAAGCAGACGCGGGCTGCGGGGGCCCTATCGAGACCACCGACGGTCGCGCGCAGGACGACCTCGTGGCCCGGCGCGGCCTTCCGTACCGGCACGTGGGCGATCCACGGAGCGCCGTCCATCGCAGGCGGGCGGAAGGCCTCGCGCGTCGCTTCCAGCTCCACGAGCCCCTGCCGCAGGGCAGCCAACTCGTCGCGCCAGTGGCCGGAGAGCCCTGCCTCCGGCAGCCCCATCTTGAGATCATCGGCGTAGACATCGCCCGCCGCCTCGACGAGCTTCTCCCACGCGGCGACGGCCTTTCGCTCGTGGTCGATGGCAGCGTCGAGCGCGTTGAGGTCCTGCGACTGGTCGAAGAGCGCCCATTGGACGCCCGCAAGCACCCGGCTCGCGTGGTAGGCCGCCAGGTAGGCCAGGATCTTCAGGTCGGCCATCGTCGCGAGGAACTCGGGGCCGCGGTAGGAGCCAATCGCCGCATCCGCCTGTGCGACCTCGTCCAAGATCGCCTCGGAGATCCCGGCAAACCACCGGCCGGACGCTTGGGGCCGGATCTTTGCCGAGTGCTTGCCCTCGATCTGATTCCGGGCCTCCTCCGCGATGCTCAGGAACTGCTCGGTATCGCTGGGGAGCGCTGCGGCGTAGGCCGGCAGGTCGTCCATCCGCTCCTTCTCGACCCAGCCCCGCGTTGTTGGGAAGAGGTGGTAGGGGTAGGTATAGGCGACGACCCGCGGCAGCACACGGCCGGCCAGGTGCAGTCCCCGCGCGACGTGGGGCGCACTTCCGGGGCCGAAGCGGCATTCGAACTCGCGCATCCAGACCTCGGCCGGGGTCTCGGTGTTGTATCCCAGCCTGCCGAAGAGCTGGAAGAAGTGCCAGTAGCGCTCGAACTCCCAGTCGTAGGAACGGTAGTTGGGATTGAGCAGGTCGAACGGCTCGGCGTCGTGGTCGTGCGCGGCCATTTTCGTTGCCAACGGCTCGTTGACGTCGAAGCCGTCGCCGTCGTAGAGATGCGCGCTCTCGACGAAGCGCCGGACGTAATCGGGATCGCCCCAGAGCGTGACGCGGTTGGTGCCGCCGTTCCAGAGCCGCCAGAGCATCGGGTAGCGCTTGGGATAGCGCAGCAGGTCGGCATAGCCGTGGCGGCGATCGTGCTGGTTCTGCGGGTGGACGTGGGTGGGGTGGAAGGGCAACCCCATCTGCTCCATCCAATACTTGGTGCAGAGGCGGATCTTGACGCCCTTCTCCAGCGCCAGATCGATCAGGTGGTCGGGGAACTCCTTGACCCTGGCGTCGAACCGCAGGTCGGGGGCGTGGGCCACGATGACGTCGTAGATGCGGGCCCAGAAGGCGTCCATCTCCGAGGGGATCAGGCCGGATTCGTTGTGCATCCTGAACTGGAGGGCGTCGAGGTTGGGCACGCGCCGGAGCAACTCGGCCAGCGCCGCGACCGAGTAGTCCATCAGGTTCTCCTGGGTCAGTCCCGTGACCCGCCAGCGGAGCGTGTCGTCTCCATCGCGCACGCCGCCGGTCTGCACGCCACCCCGGTAGATGTGGTCCCAGATGCCGAGGGTGAAATCCAGCCCCCGATCGTGGGCCATCGCGACGAGTCGATTGAGGGCGTCGAGGCTGCGCGTCTGCATCTCAGGCGTGTAGTCCGAGACTTTCACGCCCGGGAAGTCCGGCACGTCGAAGAAATAGGGGTAGGGCGGGGCCATATAACCGGCGCTCTCGTAGGCAAAGAGCAGGGCGAAGGTGTTGAACCGGTTCTGGGCCAGCATGTCCAGGTAGCGCGCCCAGTAGGCCTCGTTGAAGAGGCGCTGCTCGAAATCGCGCTTGTGCATCGTGTAGATCGAGAGCGAGCGGACCCTGACCTCGGGCGACTCCTGCGTCTCGCGAAGCTCGCTCAGCGGGTGGTGTGGATCGGGTGCCCAGCCGATGCGGTCGGCCACGTCGAGCAGGGCGTACATCAACCCCCGGTCGTCCCCGCCCCCGATGAGCCAGGTGGGTGTGCCGCGGTAGGCGGTCTCGTGGATCAGGATCGATTCAGGCGTCTCGGTGAGGGAGATATCTGCCGCTGCTGCCAGGGCCCTCGCCGCAGGGGAATTCGGTAACCCGAGGACCAGCAGCGCGTCGCCGTCGGCCCCGGAGAGATTTGCGACTTCGGAAAAGTAGACGCCCCGCTTCTGCAGAGCGCGGGCGACCTTGCCGAGGCCGTGCCGTGCCCCAGGGCCCAGGGGTGTGTCGACCAACAGGGTGATGTGGATGGCGTTAGGAACAGGCATATCGCTTCTCCTTGCGTGTGACGTACCTTCTCGCTGAGAGGGCAGCCCAGCAGACCAGCTCTCTTTCAGATGCCATCATTATATTGATAGCAGCATCTCTGTCAGGGCGGCTTCTCAGTAAGTCACGGTTGGATTGTCACAGACACACCTCAGCCCGGCGCACGGAAGTAGCTGTGTCGTCTTATCATTCGGCGCGCCGAACAAGAGTGGTCGCAGAATGCGCGCACACACTTTTTGACAATGCGCGACAGAATCACTAACATAGAGTGCGATCCGGAAACATGACCAACGATATACCCCCCGGATCACCGAGCCCTGTTACCTTCTGCGTCCCGCACACGATATACCTTATGTACGATAGGGTAAGCCACCCGGAGGCTATATGCGTGAGCAGACCTTGTACCCCTTGACACACGCTGTGTCCGAAGACGACGAGGCCGACCTGATCGCGCAAGCGTGGGGCGACCCCGATGCCTTCGCGGCGCTATACCAGCGATACGTCGACGCCGTCTACCGCTATTGCTACAGCCGCACCGGGAATCGTGCCGACGCGGAGGACCTGACCGCCCAGACCTTCTGCGACGTGTGGAAGGGGCTGTCGCACTACAGCCACCGCGGCACCTTCCGCGCCTGGATCTTCACCATCGCACACAGGCGGGTGGCCGACCACTTCCGCAGCCGGGCATGCGACCTCACTCACACCTCCTTCCCCTTGGATGAGCTGCGGGATGGCGCCACGGCGGGTGGCCCACTAGGCAAGGTCATCCACGACGAATCGCTGCGCAAGCTCGCCGGTCTGGTGGCTGGGCTAGACGTTGAGCGGCAGGAGCTGCTGAGCCTGCGTTACGCCGCCGACCTCACGTACCGCGAGATCGGCGAGGTGGTGGGAAAGTCCACGGCGGCGGTCAAGATGGCCGTGCGCCGGACGCTGAAAGCATTGCGAACCGCATGGGGGAGGCAGGATGGGTAAGCAAGGGCGTAGATCGATGCAGCAGGTGGATCAAGGGCTGCGCACCGTCTACGGTGCGCTCGCGCCGGATCCGGCGTTCACACAGGCGCTGCAGCGGCGGCTTGTGTCGCAGGTCGCATCGGCATCCAAGGCGACGACCTCGGGCGTCATGCCGGTCAAGCGGGGTGGGATCTGGCCGCGGTGGGCGGTCGCGGTGGTGGCTGTGCTGTTGGTATTGGCGGCGCCCATCGCTGCCCTAGGTCCTCACGAGGTGTGGGCGGCCTTCCAAACGTGGTTAGGGTTCATCCCGGGCTTCGGCTTTGCCGATCTGGAGGGCGTGCGTGTGCTGGCGGCGCCGGCGGTGGTCTCCGTTGACGGACTGGAGGCTGAGGTCACACAGGCGATCGTCGGCACTGACACGCGGGTCGTCTTCGAGATCTCGGGCCTGCCCGGTATCGAGGGTAACAAAGATGGTGTCGTCCGCCTTGACGACATCCGAAGTCTCAGTGTTCAACTTCACTTGAGCAGCGGATTGGTCTTGACGCCTACACGGTACTTGCCATACTATGCCACCCGGCACGGCATTGCCGGGCTGGCTGTCTTCCCGCCGCTGCCCTACTCCATCCGTCACCTCCGGCTGACCATCGTTGCAGACGAGGAGACAAGCACCTTCGACCTGGGGCCTCGCCCAATCGAGATCCCCTTTGAGGTGATCCCGGCTGATGCCGAGAGCGTCGTGGATCGTTTTCCGCTCTCGCAGCAGCCTGACGTGATTAGTGATCCTGTACACGACATTGCACTCTCCGTCTCCCAGGTTGCGTACGGTGAACACACCGTGTCGCTGGAGATGACGTGGGAGAACGACTCGCCGTGGATCCTCAACCCAGGCTGGCCCGACTATCTGTTTGACCAGGACAACCACTTCTCGCAACCCTCCTACCTTCCCTTGGCCGAGAACTTCACACGTCCTCGGGATCCACAGGGCGACGAAGGTACGCCGTCTAGAACCTACTCATTCTGGGGCGTCTCGTCCGAAGCCGAGGTCCTGACCTTGACGGTGAGCTCGATCAGCGTGGTGACCAATAGCGCGCCGCTGCCCATCACGTTCACAGTGGATCTCGGCGATGCACCCGTCCACGAGCAGACGTTCCCGATTGACGTGGCCTTCAGCATTGCTGGATTCGACTACGACCTACATAGGGCCACGCTGTTGCTCGCAGATCGGGCCGACAAAGGGAAGTACTTTATGTTGGCGCGCTATCCGGCAGCTTTGCTCATCTACTACGACAGTCAGATGCGTGTGGGCGACTTGGAGAACGGTTTGGCTCAGATGAGCGGCATTCACGATGCCTGTGTGCCCGGCACCTTTGCGGCAGGCGAAACCTACCACTATTTGGAGGGTACCCAGGAGTCGTACACCGCCCTTCTGTTCGATGAAGTCCCGACGGGCGTGGTGACCGTGCGCATCGAGTCGGTGAGCTACAAGCTCCGTGGCCCTTGGCGGGCGACGTGGCGGGTGCCGCAGGAGTAGACATAGTGAGAAGTCGTCCTTCAGGATTCCCGTCGCGATCATCTCACGAATCTCGTGGCGAGTTGCCCACTTGGTTGTCTCGACTTCAATAAGGGGGGGTGATATGATGCGCTACCGTATGTTGCCCGGCTTGTTCGTTAGCATCCTCATCGTACTTTCTCTCCTCCTGCCCTGGTATCAG
This sequence comes from uncultured Chloroflexia bacterium, assembly GCA_963775195.1. GTDB lineage: Bacteria > Chloroflexota > Anaerolineae > B4-G1 > SLSP01 > PWVB01. Next base: position 155,188 of record CAVZIC010000002.1, on the reverse strand, counting down.
TTCAGCGATGCCGGCACGGCGTCGCCCGGTTGGGTAATCCTCATCGACGCCTTCGCCGCACCGGCTGGCTGGACGCAGGTACGCTTGCTCTTGATCCTTGATTTTGGCGCGCTGCTGACAGCGCTATGGCTTGGATTCGCGTCCCTTCGCCGGCATAAGTTTTCCTGGATCTATCGGATCGCTCTCCTCATCAGCGCTGTGGGCTTTCTCTGGCTATCGCTTGCCTACCCGCGGCAATGGCTGTGGGGGATCTGGGGGACGATCGTCTCCCTTGGCGCGGCCTTCAGTCTCTCCTTCCTGACACCTGATAGGCGAAAGGTTCACGATGGCGGATGATCGGATAAGCTCTGCCTGCAGGGTCGCCGTCGAGCTCATGCGAGGGGAGCACCGCGCTGCTGTGGTCCGTCTTCTCCAGCGCCATCTGCGGGACATTCCCCCGGTGCAGCTATCCGGGAGCGAGATCGCAGCCGCGATCGACGATCCGCTCTGGTTCACGAGGCTGCACTATCCGGACCTCGTGGGCCGTGAAGGCTTCGGACACCCGTGCTTCGTTGGGATCTGTGACGGCGAGGTCGTCGCCGCCGCACAGCTTCTTCTCCCTCCTGACGAGAAACAGGCCGGCCTCTGCTGGATTGCCGGCCTGCGAGACAGGGAACTCCTCTCCGCCTTTGTTCGTCATATTATTGAGGAAGTGCGATTCCGGGGGTACGAAACCATCGCGGACACACGCAATCCGTTTGGCGTGGGATGGATGGGCACTCCCGAATGTTGGCCACACGTCCTCGAAGCGCTCATCGAGAATGGGTTCAAGGTCCGAACACGCTGGCAATCGTACTACGTGACGGATCTGCCTGAGATGATGAAGCTGCCGGACGGCGTCAGACTCAGGACGGCGTTTGATGAGGCCCGGAAGGAGTTGTCGGTGCAGGTCGTCGCCGGTTCGGAGGTGAGGGGCCACGTTGACGTATGGTGCCCACCACCTGACGTGAAGACCTTCGCTGCCGCCGGTCTCGCAGACGTCGAATACGTTGAAGTCGTAGCGTCGCATCGCAGAAAGGGGCTGGGTTTGGCACTGCTGACGGCGGCGATGGGTGAAGCACGGCGCTACGGGGCAAGGTCGTTTATGCTATGGACCGAGGCCGGTGCACGAGATGGCAGCGTCGCGATGCAGCGGCTTGCAAAGAGGGCAGGCTTTCGGCAAGGCCCTGTTTTCGACTGGATCGGCCGCTCCCTTATATAACCCGCGGCATACACGGAGCCTCCATCTACGTGATACGATGGAACTGGCGAGCCTCGCGATGCCAAGCGTCCTGGGGAAATGCCCGCTTCTTGCCTGAAGAGAAGAGAGGATCATGCGCTGCTACAGACGACGCTTGACCGTACTGCTGACCCTGACGATCTGCCTATCCGTCCTCCTGATGGCGTGCCAGACGCCCACTGCAACGGCGGTCGCGACATCGACCGCCGAACCCTTGCCCACCGCCACGCCGCCGCCGGCACCTACCGAGCCGGCGGCGACGCCGTCACCCGCGGCCGCCGCTACGCCGTTGGCCGGCGTCGCTACGCCTCCCACTCAGGACGTCGCCTTTCAAGCGGAGACCGCACTCCCGGCCGACTTCCCCGCTATGGATCTCCTGCTGGCCGACGGCGAGGGACGCCTGGTGCTGTACCATCTGCCTACGGGGGACCCAACTCCGCTGACGGATGCGGGAGTATTTCGCCCCGGCATGGCACGCCCCTTGTGGACGCCGCCCCGGCGCTCGCCCGACGGCGCCTACTGGCTGCTCCCTCAACCTGACGGACTGGGCACCTGGTTGGTCTCGCCTCAGGAGGCGCTGGCCCGCAAGATCGACGATCGGGACCTAAACACCGCCTGGGCCCCGACCGGCGATCGCTTTGTCTGCGCCTGGGAAAGCGATCACTTCATCTTCGACGTCCACGGCGTCTCACCCGACGACGGACCGGAATACGTCGCGCTTCGCGGCGCCGTGATGGGACGCGAGGGCGAGACCATCTTGGCCCTGGCGTGGTCGCCGGTCGCCAACCAGACCGCCCTGCTCGTGAAGTCGCCCGACGTCGGAACGGCCGGCCCTGCGCTGAAGGTCCTGCTCTCCGGCCCAATCGGTGGGGCAATCCGATCGCTCGGCACGGTTCCGGTCAAGGCCGGGGAGAGCACGGCGTTCGACTTGGCGTGGTCGCCGGACGGAGAGCGGTGGGCTTCTTCGGCGACGTGGCGACCCCGGATGCAGCCGGCGTGCTTCTACCTGTGGACGGGGGTGAACCCCAATGGATGCCCTTGCCCGACTTGCCCGAGGACCTGGCGCTCACCTGGCACTGGCACGCACTCTCCGCGGGCACAGGGACCATGCCGCCGGTGCGCTCGCCGGATGGCAGCCGGTTCGTATGGAGCGAGGCCGGCCAGGAATGGATGACGCTCTGGCAGCAGCCCGCGGACGCCTCGACACCGGCCGAGATCGTGGCCGAGTTGCCTACGTCGGTCCGGTACTTGGTCTGGACGCCGGACGGTCGCTATCTCATCGCGGCAGGAGACTGGAGCGCGTATGCTCCGGTCTGGGCCGTGGACGTGGGGAAAGGCACAATCTATAGCATTGCCGACGAGGCGCTCTTGTTGAGCCTGCCGCCCACGTCTCTGCGGCTACCGCCGGATCCGTTTGATGACCAGGAGTTTTGAGGTCTTTCAGACGAAGGTGCTCAGCGGTGCTATTCAAGTCACGGCCGCACTGGCCCTCGTCGCCATCACCTACATCCAGTACGATCGTCGCCCGGTCAACGCTGAATGACGAAGAGATAAGGAGTAAGGCAATGACGGATGAGACGCAGTCCCGCAGGCAACTTGGCTGGCTTGTACCCGCGGCATTGATCTTCGTCGGCGTCGTCTTCGGCAGTTTCTACGTCAAGATCCCCCTCGCTTTGGTATGGCGGACGCTGGAGATGCTGCCCCTCAGACCTTGGCTCTGGCGAGCTTTACAGTGCTCCCTGACCGCCATCTACGTCGGTCTCTACCCTCTCGACCTGCTCTTCACCAGCCTGCCACTCTACCTGGCGCTGTCCGCGATCGGCCTCTGCCTCGCCATCGCCGCCCTGATCCTGGTGCGGCCGGCCGGCGTGGGTCGGATCGCGCTGTGGCTGTGCGTGCTGGCCGTGGTGGCGCTTCCCGCGGCCTATTGGTACGAACCGGCGGTGACCGTCGCCCCCGGTCAGGTGGCGGTCCGCATCCCCACCCGGCCCGGTCTCTTCGGTGGCGCTGTGAAGGCCGTACAATCCGGGGCCGAGGTGCGCCGGTGTGAGTACACGCTCCTGGGATGGAGCGAGCAGGACGCGCTCTACGGGAAGGAAACCTGTGGTTCACGCGAGCGTCTCTGGGTCTACTGGCCGATGAGCGACCGGCGTCTGGAGACGGTCGAGGCCGTCCCGACCGACCTCCTCCGGCAGGAAGTCTCGCGTGAGCAGCTTCGCGACGTGGGCGTCGCTTCGACCGTGCCAAAGGACGCGTCGCTGCGCCTCGTCGTCCTGGCGCCGGGCCTGGCCTCCCGACGAGGCTGGTGGATCGCCTTCGTCGCCCGCCACACCTACGGCCCCGAGGACGTCGTGGTCTTGATGCAGTAGGGGGCCCAATCAATGACTTCACACATCGTTCAAGTCCGACAATTTGCCCTCGTCGCAGTGTTCCTCTTCAGCATGGTGGCGATGGACTGTGCTCCAAAATCGAACGCCGAGCAGCCGTGTTTGCGCATCAGAAATGCCGGTTCCCTGGCGATACAGGGTCTGGTGGTGATCTTTCCCGAAGATCGTGCCGAGTTCGGCGACGTGGCGCCCGAAGCGACGACCTCGTGTAAAGCGGTGCCTCACGGCGTGTACCGATACGCAGCCTATGGGTTGGAGCTGGATGGCGAGCGGATCCAGCAGCCTGTGGGGGATTGGGTGGGCGAGACGCCGATGTCGGGGACCCAATTCACCTATGGCATTACCCTTGATCCAAGAGCACCTCGCCGGAACATGGTTCGCCTCGTCAAAGTCACAGGAGATAGATAGCTTGAGGAGAGAGTCTTGAGCACACCCACGCAGGTCAGCCGAGGGCCGAGTTATCGACCCTAGAGCAAGAGGAGAGCCGATGATTTTTGATGGCGAGAGACGTGTGGACGGCCCGGATGCTGGTCAAGATAGGAAACGCTACGGGCGGATTCTGGCGTTACTCCTGGGATGCCTGTCCCTGTTCGCCTGTCATAGGGCATTCGAGCCTCAAGCTCCGTCTACGCCGGAACCCGAAGCGACGCCGGCTGCGCAGCACGACACGTTGGTAACCCAGGCTGTGAAGGGGACCACGACACCCATCGGCATTCCCTCCCCGGAAGCCGTAGCCACCGACCCGCAGACCACGTTCACGGCCTCGCGCCTCGTGCTGGCGGCCTACGAGCCTCCGCAGGGTGCCGAGGAGGTCGTCCAGACCCTGGCCCGCGAGTGCGAAGACTGGCTCAATCAAGAGGGAGATAGCGCGGCGAGCCTCTCCGCCGCGCTCAGGTCGCTGCCAAAGCTCGATTCCACCCAGCTCACCGTCGATACCGTCGATCTCAATGGCGACGGGCGCCGGGATGTCCTGATCGAGCCGCAATTCCTCGGGCTCGCCGTGATTGGATGTGTGGCACGAGAAGGGGAACACCACGTGTGTCATCCGCTGCCCGCTCCAGCCGCCTTTGGCGACACGGCGCTGACGATGGACAGCGGCGTCCTGACGCCGGACCTGACCGGAGACGGATCGCCCGAGACCGTCGTCACCTATACCGTCCAGGGCGGCAGCGGCTGGAGCGAGTTGGTCTACGCTTTTCAGTGGGCGGACAATACCGGCCCAACCATCGTGTTGCACGCGACGCTGATCAACTGGGCCGGGCGCTCAACGTGGCAGTTGCAGACGGACCCCGGCGCGCCGGGGAGGCAGCAGTTTCTCCTGACCTACCCTCACCTCTACGGCCTCGGCTTCGATCACAAAATGCTTGACCACCCGGTGGGTCGACAAGTCTGGCGTTGGGACGATGGCGCGGGGACGTTCGCCTTAAGCGAGCAGAGTGTCGATCGGACCCGCAGCGTGTGGGGCGACGACTTCGAGATCACGACGGAGGACCAATTGCGGTGGATCACCAACGAGGGCGAAACCGCCTTTCGCCAGGGTCAGTATGAGGCGGCACTGAGCTGGTTCGACGAAGCGCTGGCACTTGGCAGCGGCGGAGTCGTGGACCCCCACGGACAAGGCGCCGGACTGGGTGGGCTGGGTGCGCTTCCGTCGAGCCCAGACCCTGGCCTATCTCGATCGCGGGACGCAGGCTCAGTCCGGACATGCAGGCATTGGTCTCGGACTATGAAGGGGACCTGCTCGGCGACCTGGCCGCGGCCTTCCTCTCGGGCTACGGCGACGGCAAGGGCGACGCGGCGGCCGCCGGCTTATGCCGCCATGCGGAAGCTGGACGACACGCTGCGCGACCACCTATACTACGGGCGACCAGGAGCCCTGCGCGCCCCGATGACGGCGGAGGGGATCCTGTGCTGTGCGCCCGGCTCAAGCGTCGCCGTGCCGGATACGCCCGCTTGGCCTATGGTCGGGGGCTTCGACGACTGACCACAGGGACAGAAGTCGTTACAGTGTTTCGTCATGCTCTATGTTTGGACAGCTGAGCTGACCGGGGCATTGCGCAGCATGTACAGGGTCGCAGATCTACCTTGGGGGATTGAAGATGAACCGTCGGCGTCGGAACCTCGCATATCTCTTTGGTCCCAGTCTCGTTCTCTTGCTCCTGATCCTAACCTCGTGCGGCGGAGCCGCCGCACAAGGCGCATCACCGACAGCCACACTCCCCTCTTCCGGTGGGCCAACGTTGACACCCGCCACGCGCCCTCCTAAACCCATGAGGACAGCATCGCCTACGATTACCCCTCCTGTTCCCACACAGTCGGCAACGGCTACGCCAGCGCCGACTGCTACACCTCCCGCCCTCGCGACCATCGTGGCCGCCGAGGAGCCTAAGGCCATCCAGTCAGAGCGTTCGCCGGATGACCGGTGGCGCGTCGACGTGGTCAGCTATCCCTGTGTGGAGACCCTCGAAAGCAGTGCACAGCGGGCAGAGCAGCTCAAGTTAGTCGATATAGAACAGGACACCGAAGTCGTCATCCAAACCCAGATGCTGGTGTGCGAGGACGCCTTGGGCGCCTTTGGCTTGGGCGGCCTCTTCTGGTCGCCGGACAGCCGCAGTTTCTACTACACCGACGCCCGTGAGGGGGTGCCGGATGGCGGAAGCGCCTGCTGGGATCGTCCCCTGTGGGTTCTCCATGCCGGGGACGCCACGACCGAGCGCCTTGCCAGGATCTGGGCACGCGCGGACGATGGGTGGATTGCGCGCTGGCAGGATGGTGATCTCATCCTCCAGGACACAAACGGGGAAGACGTACGACGCACACCGCTCCATTTTCCGCAGGCCGAGGTCTGCCGGATCCTCTGGTCATCCGATGATAGCGCCGTGGTCTATCTGCAGGCCATGCAGCCCTTTGAGCCCGGGAAGGTCGCCCTGATACGTGTCGACCGAGCCGATGCGGTTTCTACGGTGCTATTTGAGCTGGAGGGTGCTGCATTCGTCACGGCCGATTGGACGACCTCGGGCCAGATCAGGCTTTCCGGTCTACCGTCAGGCACGCTGCAGGAGTGGAACGTCGACACCCACTGACATCGCATCATCTGAGATAGCCCCGAGGGGCGGTTTGTTATTGCCATTCCTCCATCCTATACTTGGCTCACCTACCAAGGAGGACCCACAGTGAGCGAACGAGCCGCCGACCAACCGATCCTCGTCACCGGTGCCAGCTCCGGCATCGGCAACGCCCTGGTCCGACACCTGGCAGAACGGGGCCACACCACCTATGCGACGGCGCGCAAGGAGCGTGATCTGGCCGCCCTTGTGGAGCTTGAGAACGTCGTGCCCGTCCCCCTGGACGTTCGGAACGTGGACCAAGTCAGCGAGGCTCGGGAGCTCGTCCTGGCCCGCGGCGGGGGGCTCTATGGGTTGGTCAACAACGCCGGGATCGGCCCTTTGGGACTCTTCAGCACCTGGACCGACGAGGAGCTGCACGACCTTTTCGACGTCAACGTCTTTGGCGTTCACCGGGTGACCAACGCCTTTCTCGACATGCTCCTGAGAGCCCAAGGTCGTGTCGTCAACATCGGCTCCCAGGGCGGAATGATCACCAAGAAATACTATGGCCCCTACACGATGACCAAGTTCGCCCTTGAGGCCTACACCGAGACACTCGATGCGGAGTTGGCGCCCTACGGCGTCCGGGTCAGTGTGGTCCAGCCCGGCGGCATCATTACCGACGTGGGGCGCAATTCGATGTTCTCTACCTTGTCCCACTTCCGCCGCGCGACGCCACCCTTCGTGGAGGAAGCCCGGCAGGCCCTAGCCAACCTCCAAACGCCCCCTTCGCCCTCCGACGGCCCCGAGTCGGAGACCCATCGCAAGCCCTCCCCACCCGAGATCGTGGTCGACGCCGTCGTAGACGCCCTCTTTGCCGACGAGCCCAAGCTGCGCTACCTCGTCGGGACTCGATGGGAGGGCGACCGCGTCATCGACGCCCTGATCGAGAAGCTGCTCGACGAGAACGACAACCCGCAGCACAACTACACGCGTGACGAGCTCGTCGGGCTTCTCGATCGCCACATCGCCGAACGTAAGGACTGAGCGTCACCGCTGGATCAGTTCTCCCCTCGGACACCATCGTCCCCGTCTCGATCGCGCACTGGCGACGCCCGGCAATGCGCGTATGGTTGTTGTGGAGTCAGCCCTACGCCTGAAGGAGGAGACGATGACATTGCCCATCCGAGCGCTTGTTGAGGACGACATCGACGCCGTGCTGGAGGTCGCGCGGCAGGCATGGCTTCCAGTCTTCTGGTCGTTGGAGCGGGTTCTGGGCACCGAGATCTGGCGCCGCCTCGACGAGGACCCGCAAGGCACGCAACTCAAAGCCATCGAGGACCTCTGCCGCGACAAGAGCGACGCCACCGGGGTTTGGGTCGCTGAGGTTCCGGAGACCTCTGCGGACCGTGCCGCACTCGCGGGCTTCGTTGCTTACAAACTCGACCTCGAGAAGAAGCAAGGCGAGATCTGGTTCCTGGCGGTCCATCCTGACTACCAGAACCGCGGCATCGGGACGGCTCTAAATCGCTCCGCCCTCGAGCGCATGCGCGAGGCCGGGATGATTGTGGCCATCGTTGAGACCGGTGGTGACCCTTCGCACGCGCCCGCTCGTCGCTGCTACAAGAAGTCTGGCTTCACCGCTCTACCCATTGTTCGCTACTTTCAGGCGCTATGAGGGGGAAACGTGGCTGAGATATGCGTCTTCTGTGAGATCGCGGCCGGCCGGGGACAGGCTAGCGTGTTCTATGAGGACAGCTTAGTCGTCGGCTTTATGGATATCAACCCTGTCACCCAGGGCCACGCCTTGATCATCCCGAGATCCCACACCCGGCGGCTTGCCGACCTCGACGAGGAGACGGGCCGCCATCTTTTCACGATCGCTCAACGGACCGCGGCGGCCATCCGGGCGTCTGACGTACGAAGTGAGGGCATCAACTTGTTCGTGGCCGACGGCCGGGCCGCCGGTCAGGAGGTCGACCACGTTCATATCCACGTGATCCCTCGTTACCAAGGCGATGGCTTCCATATCCAAGCAGACTGGCACGGCATAGCGTCCCGCGCCGAGCTCGACGATATCGCCGAGCGGCTTCATCGTGCTTTCCCCGACACTGATTGACGACAGACGCGCTGTCCTTTCGTTGCTAGGCGAGGAATGGCGCGTATACTCGTCGCAGACGTGCTGGGGCGAGACGTGTTTTGTGATGCGCTATCCTCGCCTCATTTACAGGTATCGATAGAGTAAGGAGTGCATCCATGCCAAATCGCAGAATCCTGTACCTACCCTCGACGGGCCTCAGCCAAGACATCCTCTCCGATCGCGCGCGGGCCACGTTGAGCGAGCTGGGCGAGGTCGTCTGGAACGAGATGGACCGCGACTACACACCTGCCGAGCTCTCCGCGCTGCTGCCGGGCGCGGACGCGGTGGTCACGTCGTGGGGGTCGCCGAGTTTCACGCCGGAGTTGCTGGAGGTAGCCGACCGCCTGAAGATCGTGGGGCACGCCGCCGGAAGCGTCAAGCATCTGATGCCGGAGGAAGGCTACGATCGTGGCATCATCGTCCTGAGCGCTTCCTGTGTGATCGCGGATCCCGTTGCCGAGTACACGCTTTGGGCGATGCTGAGCATGCAGCGCGATCTCTATCACTACAATGCGGAGATGAAGCAGGACCGTGCCTGGCCGCACGGCTTCCAGGGCTTCGCCCACGAGCTCTATTACAAGAAGGTGGGCATCGTCTCGCTCGGCCTGATCGGGCGGCGGATGGTGGAGTTCCTCAGGCCGTTTCACTGCGACGTGATGGTCTACGATCCGTATCTAGACGACGAGGAGGCTGCGGCACTGGGCGTCCGCAAGGTCTCGCTTGTGGATCTCTTCGCCACCGGGGACATCGTCTCGGTCCACGCGCCAATCACGCCGGAGACGAAGGAGATGATCGGGGCGCAGCACTTTGCGGCGATGGCGGACGACGCGCTCTTTATCAATACTGCGAGGGCATGGGTCGTGGACCAGGCGGCGATGAAGGCGGCGCTGGCCACGGGCCGCTTCCGGGCGGTGTTGGACGTCTACGACAAGGAGCCGCTCCCGGCGGACGATCCCCTGCGTGACATGGATAACGTCTTCCTGACACCGCACGTCTCGGGGCACACGACCGAATCCCGCCTGCGGCTGGTCGAGGCCGTCGCGGATGATATGACGCGATTCTTCGAGGGGAAGACCCCACAGCTCGCCGTTTCGTGGAAGCGCCTGCAGATCATGGCTCTGAAAGAATGGAACCACGGATCACGCCGCTACCGAGCGGTGTGATCCGTGGTTATTGAGGTAAGGGAGGTTACCCAATGGACAAGATCAAGTTTTCGGTGTTCACGAAACCGTGGAAGACGATGTCGCTGCTGCGGCTGGCTGAGTTCGTCAGCGGCATGGGATTTGACGGGATCGAGCTTCCGGTGCGGCCCGGATATCAGGTCGAGCCGGAGGATGTCGCCGAGCTGCCCCAGGCGGCCCGATTGCTGGGCGAGTATGGCGTCAAGATCCTGAGCGTCGCCGGGCCGACCGACGAGGCGACGATCGCGGCGTGCGCGGAGGCGGGCGTGCCAACGATCCGCATCATGGCGCCGGTGGCGTCCGGCGAGACTTACCTGGACGCCGAGGCGCGGTACCGGCGCGAGTTCGACGCGCTTGTGCCGCTGCTCGACCGGTACGGGGTGCAGGTCGGCGTTCAGAACCACTTCGGGCGCTTCGTGACCAACGCCGTGGGGCTACGGCGGCTGGTGGAGCCGTACGACGTGCGCCACATCGGCATTGTGTGGGATGCCGCGCACGAAGCGCTCAACGGCAGCGAGCCCGAGCTGGCGCTGGATGCGGCGTGGTCGCATCTTTGCATGGTCAACCTCAAGAACGCCTTCTGGCAGCGCACGAACGGGCCGGAAGCTGAGGTCGCCGAGTGGCAGGTCTACTGGACGGCGGGGCGTCACGGGCGCGCCTCGTGGCCACGGGTGGCGGCGGCGCTGCGGGCGAGAGACTACGAGGGCGTGGTGTGCCTGACGGCGGAGTACACCGACGAGGAAGCGGTGGATCGGTTGATCGCGGCGGATATTGCGTACGCCCGTGGGTTGTTTGCGTGAGGGGCAGGGGATAAGGGATAGGGGGATACGAAAAATGGCAGATAGAGTCCGAGTTGCCATGATCGGCGCGGGGGTGATGTCAAACCGGGTGCACTATCCCTCGCTGGCTTCGTTCGACGACGTGGAGATCGCCGCGATCTGTGACATCGACACCGAGCGGCTCCATACGACGGCAGATCGCTACGGGGTCGAGAAGCGGTACATCGACTATACGCAGATGGTCGAGGAGATCGCGCCCGACGCCGTCTACGCCATCGGGCAGCCGCACATCTTCTACGACATCTGGACGTGGTGCCTGCGGCAGGGGCTGAACCTCTACATCGAGAAGCCGATGGGGCTCTCGATCCACCAGGCCCGGTCGCTCGCCCACCTGGCGGAGGAGCATGGCTGCATCACCCAGGTCAGCTTCCAGCGGCGGTCGTGCCCGATGGTGGTCAAGCTGCGCGAGGCATGTCTCGAACGCGGCCCGATCGTCCACGCGGTCTGTCGCTTCTACAAGAACGCGATCGATCCCTACCTGGAAGCGCGCGACCACATGATGGACGACGGTGTCCACGCGATCGATACGCTGCGCTGGATGTGCGGCGGGGAGGTGGTCGGCGTCCACAGCATCACCAAGCGCGTGCTGGTGCCCGACATCAACTTCTTCTCGGCGATGCTGGAGTTCGACAACGGCGCGACGGGGCTGATGGTCAACAGTTGGACCAGCGGGCGGCGGATCTTCGATGTCGAGATGCACGCCCCCGGCATCTGCGCCGAGGCCGAACACGAGGGCAAAGGCTGGCTCTACGCCGATGGCGACACGGAGGGCATTGAGTATGATACCCGCGAGGTCGCCGGGGGCGATGAGTTCTTTATGTACGGTGGGTTCCAGGCCAAGAACCGCGAGTTCATCGACTGTCTAAAGGCAGGGAAGCAGCCCGGCTCGCATTTCGGTGACGCGGTCAAGACGATGGAGGTCGCCGAGAAGATCCTGGCGCAGGCGACGCTGAAGGGGGTCTAGTAGCAGCCCCGGGCCGAGAGAGCAGGGGATCGGCTCATAGCTAGCCTTGGAGACGTGGCCGGACCCATAGATTGGGCATCGCTCTATCTGTGGAGGTGTCTTGTCGGGTGGGCATGGAGTGGACGATGCGGAACGCTAGAGGGATGTCACGGCGTAGGTTTCTGAAATTGTCGGGCGGCGCGCTGTTGTCCCTGCTGCCGTCGGCCTGCCTGACGAAGACCGGGGGCGAGCAGGTAGGGGCACCGACGCCAGCGTCCACGTCCACTGCGCTTCCACCTACATTGGCGGAAGCCGCGCCGACCGAGCTACCGATGCCCCCGGTGTCCCTGGGTAAGGGTCCTGTCACTCTTGCTAACACAGAGGTTTTCGACCTGGCTTCCGCTATTGTCGGCAGAAGCTACAGGATCTACGTCGCCCTTCCCCGCGGCTATGGCGATTCCAGCACTGCTTATCCTGTGCTCTTCGCAGGGGATGCAAATGCCAGTTTCGGGATGGTGACGGAGATCGCGCGCGGGCTGGCCGATGCGGGCGAACTGCCCGATCTATTGATCGTCGGGATTGGTTATCCTACGGATAGCCGGGATGAGATTATGAACCGCAGGACAGGCGATTTCACCCCTACTTACTCTAGCGGGGGCTTGGGGATCCCTGGAGAGCTTTCCTTTCCAAGCTCCGGCCGGGCAGGCAATTTCCTGAGGTTCATACGCGAGGAACTTGTGCCTGTCATCCACACCGACTATCGCACTATCCCTCAGGACTCCGCGTTCCTGGGGCATTCGTATGGCGGGCTGTTCGGCCTTTACACGATGCTGACCTTGCCCGACACCTTCGACCGGTACATCATCGCCAGTCCATCGATCTGGTGGGATGGCCGCGTTATCCTTCGATTCGAGGAGAAGTACGCATCCGAGCACACAGATCTGGCCGCTAGGGTCTACATGGCCGTTGGCACACTAGAGGGATCGACGACTGTAAAGGACGTGTTGGATCTCGCAGAGGCGCTTGAGGGACGCGCTTACCCGGGTCTGAGTCTCGCGACCCACGTCTTCGAGGATGAGACGCACATCTCAGTGCTGGCAGGCACCATCAGCAAGGGATTGCGAAGCATCTATGGGAGTGCTGCCGACGGCTGACCACGCAGTCTGAATGCCGGATCTCGGTTTGCCTCAGAATCGTGCCCTGACACCAGCCGCAATCCCTAGATTGCGGCGAGGGCCACCGTCTGCCCCGTGCGCTGGGAGGCCAACGCGGCGGTGAAGAGGCGGTGGCTGTCGTGTGCCTCCTCGGGCGTCGCGCATCCGAAAGGCTGATGCATCTGCGGACCATTCACAAGCTCGTCGCAGAAGGCAGCCCACATCTGCAGAAGGGCGTCGGAGGAGCCGAACTCGAAGATCGACCCGGTGATCGTCTCGTACGCGGGCTTGTGCGGCAGATCGAGGATGCGCCACGCCTGGTCGTCGCCGGGCGCGTAGGGTAGATAGGCGATCTGCTTGGGGTTCTGTGTGGAGTAGGAAGCCGAGAAGTCGGTGCCCATCACGCGCAAGAACCAGGTGTTGCCGTGGCCCGGCGCGATGCGCTTGGTGGAGACGACCATCGGGAAGGACTGGCCCGGCGCCTCCACTTCACACGCCAGGATAGCGTTGTCCCACGTCTCGCAGGGGACCATCTGCCCCTCCGCGTCGGGACGCTCGTTCACGATCTTGGAAAGCAGCGCGCGGACGTTCTTAGGCCGCCAGCCAAAGCGCAGGGGCATGTGGACCACGTGGAGGCCGAGATCGCCCATGCAGCCGTACTCGCCGTTGGTCGCGATGCGGCGCTTCCAGTTGATGGGCTTCTGCGGGTTGAGGTCGCTGGAGTGCCAGAGCCCGGCCTCGACCTCGATGATTCGCCCGAACCGCCCCTCCCGCACCCACTCCCCGATGCGGTAGGCACCGGGGAAGAAGGGGAACTGCGACGAGCAGCGCACGAAGACGTCGGGGTGGTCCCGGATGGCGGCGAGGATAGCCTCGTTGGCCGCCAGGTCGATGCCGAAGGGTTTCTCGCCGAGAAGGTGCTTCCCGGCCCGGATTGTGTCTACGTAGAATTGCTCGTGGAGGTCGTGGGGCACGGCGCAGTAGATCGCGTCGATGCCAGGATCGTCCAGCAATTCGCGGTAGTCGGTCGTCGCCATCCTGACGGTCGGGACGTTCTGTTGGAACCATACCATCGACGCCTCGGTGCGCGAACAAACGCCCACAATCCGGGGTTCTACCTCCATATTCCTGAGATGGATCCACCGCGCCGTAGCGCTGGCAAACTCCCGCCCCATCATTCCACACCCGATGATGCCGAAGTTGAGGATTCGCTTTGTCATAGGTCTCCTTTCGAAAGAGCGTTAGCACGTTGACACGTTGGAACGTTAGAACGTTTTTCCGTTCAAGCGTGATAGCGCTTCATCCATTTTCCTCACGAGAAACTTGACCATCTTGTGGGTGGAGATCAGCGGGATCTTGGTGAGCGCCGCAGGCGGGCACTCCGCTTTGTAGGTGTGTGCGCTGATATCGATGCCGGCAGCCGTAAGGTACCTGGTAAAGGCGACCGTCGTTTCCACGGAGAAGAAGAAGATGGACGATAGGTGCCGTCTGCCCTCGATCCGGTCGATGATCGAAGGGTATCTGCGTGCGAGCGACTTTAGTTCTGTTTGATAGAACTCGCCTAGATCACGGATGTAGTCGCGGTTGGCCTCGGCGAAGGCGATGGTCACCAGGTAGGCAAGGGATGCCAGCTCCTCCTGGCCGTTGGTCACCAGCGCGCCGAACTGGTTGAGGTTGTCCATCGCGGCGGAGGCCAGGATCTTGGAGGCGGGGTACTGCCCGCCGGGAAAGCCCTTGCCGACCGAGACGAAGTCCGGCTGAAGGCCGTATTCGCGGAACATGAAGAGCTCAGGAGACCAGATGCACGACTGGATCTCATCCACAATGATGGGGATATCGCGGTCGTGGCAGAGGTGGTAGGCTTGCCGGAGGTAGTTGCGGTCCAGCAGGATGCCGCCGTAGTTCATCAGAATGATCTCGTGGAAGAAGCCTGCGACCTTGGTCTTGCCGCGGTCGTAGGTCGCCACGGTCCGCTTGAAGTGGTCCGCGTCGTTGATGCGGACCGGCTTGACGAGAAAGCGCGCGTCCTGCGCCAGGCCCTCACCGAACTGGGGCCACATGTCGCGGAGCACCTGGGTTAGGACGGTGGTGCCGTGGTAGTTAGCCTTGGCACCGCCCGCCAGATCGCCCATCACGAGAAAGACGGGCGTGCGTCCCTCGTAAGGGGGCGCGTCGAAGGTCTCTTCGAGCCGGTAGAAGCGGGCCAGCATCATCTTCAGGGCGGCCTCGACGGCGAGGCTGCCGGTCTCCAGGTTGATGACGCGGTTCAGGACGTGGGGCTGCGACGTGGTCAGCACCCGGTCGAGCCCCCCTCGATCATCGGGCGCGATGCCATTGGCCACGCGGACCAGTTGCTCCTCCAAGAGCCGCGTGATGTGCCCGCGGGTGTTGTTGTGTGTCGCGTTGGGGATGCCGAGGCGCGTTGCGTGGTCCAGCAACCGATAGCCGGGGAAGCTGTGCCCCAACGAGGCGTGGTAGTGCTCACTCTTGGAGGCCAAGTAGGCCCGGCCATCCTCGCCGACGCGGATAAAGCCGTAGCCTGTCAGGGGCGCCATCGCGGTCTTGGTCGCCGCGGCGAAGGCGTCCGTCCCCGCACCGCGCGCGGAGTAGGGGAGGCCGTCGCAGACCCTCTCGCCGATGACGTCGACGAGTTCGTCGAGGCGTGCCTGGTACGATATCGGCGCGAAGTCGACGGGCGCTGCCGCGATGGCGGCGACATCGTTGTAGTTCGCGCCGGTCACGAAGGCCCGCGCCCGGCAGACGGCATCGGTATAGGCATCGCCGACCAGATCCCGCAGCGACAGCCGCGGGCTTTGCATCGTTGTGCGGTCGCTCATCGCTTCTCCTCTGCCCTAGACACGCACGACGTCGACGCCCAACAGGGCCCCGACCTTGGTCAGCGTGTCGCCCCAATGCCCATAGGCTAGGGCCTGGTGGTGCGAGCCACCGGCCAGGCTGAACCGCGTGAGAAAGCCTGGTAGGCCGTCCGGGCTGGACGGACGGAACTTGTAGTGGGGCCGGCGTAGGTCGGCGAGATAGGGGAAGTCCATCACCTCGCCTTCGGCGATGACGAAGCGGAGCTTGCCGTCGGCAACGGTGGTGAGGCTGAGCAGCGTCACATCGCCGGGTTCGAGGCTGAAGGCCAGGAGCAAGGGGGGCACCTTCAGGTCGACCAGACCGAGGGTGCTCCGGAGCATATGGATGGGTTCGTCCTTGCGCGCCATTGTCCAATTGCCCTCGCCCATGTGCATCATCAAGACGGCGTCGTGGGCGGGATCCATCGTGAACATCTCGGTGAAGTTGGCTGCTCCAGCAAGGTTCGCCATCAAGGCGACGGCGGCAGCGCTGGTGACGTCACCCTCGCCGCCGAACCCATAGCCCTCACCCAGCAGCTTTGAGGCCGCCAGGAACGGCAGAGTGTCCAGCCAGCCCTCCTCACCAACCGCCACAAAATGGGCGGCGAAGCCGTGCAGGCCGCCATCCTGCAACGATCTGCGGAACGCCCACTCTACACGGGAGCTGGCCTCGTGCTCCGCCTCAGTGATGTCGGCGTCGATCCGGAAGCGTGTACGGTCCTCCGCCATCTGTGCCTCGATCTCGGCTGCCGGCGCGGCCTTCGCCCGACCGGCAATCTCCTGCATTGCCAAGTGCTGCACCTCGGCGCCTATCTGGGATAGGAACGCCGTCTGGTCGATGCCAAAGTCTCCCATCCCTTCCATAGGGTAGCCAACCAGCCCGATTCGCATCCGGCGGGCGAAGCGCACACCGCACGCCGCCCGGCACCAACCCTCCATCTCCGTCACGGCGCGCGCATCCTGGTAATGCCCCGTCACGAGGTGGGCGTCCTTCCCAGCGCGGAGCAGGACATTGCACAGGTCCTGCACACCGTGCATCCCGTGGTTTTCGAGCGTCTCCTCGCTGGTCGTCTCGGCGGTGATGCCGGGCAGTTGCTGGGTGTTGTAGATCACGACGGGCAGGCGGGTGCGTAACAGTGCGGGCAGTGCGATGTGGCTGGGCGCATAAGTGAGCAGCACCACTACAATGAGATCCTTGCCGTCGGCTTCGAAGGACGCCACAGCACTGTCCACCTGCTCGCGTGTGTTGCACACGCCCGGGAAGTCGACCTCCGCGAAGGAGGAGAGGGATGCTGCCAGTTCGTGTCCGAACTCGGCCATTCGGGGCTTCAGCCCCGGCTGGAGATCATAGAGTTTGAGCATCAGGCCGAGAAGGCCTACGTTCGCTTTTTGCATAGGTGACGTCTCCTTCCTTTGCTGTCTGAATCACGGATTCAACAGATGACACGGATTTCACGGACGATATCACCGGCGGAGCGCTGCCACTTTCCGGGTTGCACGCCTCAGACGGCGTGGGCAACCCGGAAGGTAAAGGGTTGCGTGCAGGACGCTGCCGCGCCTGAGTGACACAATCCGTGGTTCAGATGACTTTGTGACTTTCCATCAACACGGCTTCGTAAACCCGCCGGTAGCGCTCGAACTGCTCATCATAGTGTCTGACGGCTTCCCGCTCCGGTACCAACTTCGACTCGTCACCTCGAAACGTTGCGAATCCGGCCTCGGCATCGGCGAAGATGCCTGCCCCGACGCCGGCGAGGATCGCGGCGCCGCGGGCGGCGGCCTGGCGTTCGGCGGGCAGGACGACGGGCAGCGTGGTGACGTCCGCGACGATTTGCGGCCAGATGGGGCTTTCTGCCGCGCCTGCGACCATCGTGAGGCCATCAATGGCGACGCCAGCCCCGCGGATCTCGTCGATAGCCCAGCGGAGCTCGAATGCGGTCCCTTCCATCACGGCGCGCGCCATCTCATCGCGGGTGTGGGAGAGCGTCAGGTGCACGAAGCCCCCCCCGCCGGAGTGGGTGCCCACGTGGCCTCCCGCTAGCGGGAGGAAGAACAGTCCCTGTGCGCCAGGGGGCACCGCCGCGGCCCGCGCATTGAGCGAGGCGTAGAGACCGTCGCGGCCGACATCCTCGCCACGACGCCAGATCTGCGCCACCAACCACTCCAGCGAGGCACCGATTGCGCCGAGGGATCGAATTCCGCCCCATCGGTCGGGCACAGCGTGGCAACTCATGGCCAGGCCGCTTTCGAGGCCGCGTTGGAGGTTCTCCGGCACTGCCAATAGCACCCAGGCTGTGCCGCACGACAGCAGCACCTTGCCGGGTCGCGTCACTCCGGTGCCCACGGCGGCGCAGTACTGGTCGTGCGCGCCGTTGGCGACAAGGACGTCCGCCGGTAAGCCGAGTTCACGGCTGGCATCCGGAAGGAGATGGCCCACCGGCTCACCCGAGGACCGGATGGGGGAAAGCTGGTCGCGCCCAATGCCCACGGCGTCCAGCAGACGGCTATCCCACGAGGCGTCGGCGATGGCGCAGAGCTGGGTCATCGTCGCGTCGGAGGGGTTCATCACGCGTTCACCGGTCAATCGCTGAATGATGAAATCGTTGACGAAGAGGAACCGATCTGTTCGCTGAAAGACTTTCGGGTCGTGAGCTCGAAGCCAGGCAATGTGCTGCAGGGGCAGGGTGGGGCCCAATGGCCATCCGGTCGTCGTGCGGATGGTCTCCGCACCGAGGTGGCTCCCGACGTATTCGGCCTCCTGCGTGCCGCGCGCGTCCATCCAACTGATCGCGCGATGGGTAGGCCGGCCCTTGCCGTCGACCGGAATGGTCGTGCCGCCCTGAGAAGCTAGCGACAGCGCCACGACGCGATCGGCCGGGGCCATCTGTGCGACCACATTTCGCACGGTGACGACGACGGCCCCCCACAGTGCCTCAGGGTCCTGCTCGACCCAGCCCTCGCGCGGCGTTATGAGACCATAGGCCTCGGTCGATGCAGCAACCGCATTGCCCCACAGATCGAAAAGCACGGCCTTGGTGGCTGTCGTTCCCACGTCCAGTCCAAGGAGAAGCTGTCTGTCGTATGGCATTGTCTGGTCTATTCGCCTGCCTGTGCGACCGCCACATACGGCCAGGCGTCCGGTGTGAAGGGCCAGGCTAACTGGTCGCATATCGCGTGCCAGCGAGCCGCCATTGTCTCCTCGAAGAGGTACGGCACAAATCCCAGCTTGAGATATACCTTCAATGCGGGCAGCCGGAAGTCGTCGGTGAGGAGGTAGATGCGCCGGTAACCGGCCGACAGGAAACGCTTGACGACGGCGGCACAGACGGCCATCCCGAGCCCATTGCCGGCGTGGGCGGGACGGCCTGCAACCCATCCCAACTCGCCCCCATAGGGGTGGAGGGGTGTGGGGTTGTGAGTGGCCATCGCTGTCGCCACGACCTCGTTCGTGGGTCGGTGAATCGCCAGGAAAAAGCCGTCGGGCAGCACGCGGTTCAGACATCCGTCCACTCGCTGGCTGTCGAAGTCGGTGAAGCCCGCCTCGTGGACCAGCGACAGGTAGTCCTCAAGGTCCCGGGTCGGGTCGTAGATGCGCAGCGCGTAGCCGGACTGCAGGCGGGGCTCGGGCGGTGCGTCCAGCAGCGTTTCAGGCCAGAGCATCTGCAATTGGGGCTTTGGGTTCTCCATCATCCTCTCCTCTCCAGGTCGAACAGCCGTGCGGCGTTGTTGTAGAATACGTCCTCCAGGTCGGAGGCGGCCAGCCCTGTAGCCTCCGCCGCTTCCCGGAAGGCCAGGAGTTCCTCGTAGAGGAAGAACGTTAGCTGCTCACCCTCAGCCGACGCCACCTCTCGCATATGGCGATCGCCGCTTACGTCGCCGTAGAGGCCGGGTGGCACGAGGTTGACGTACGTGCCTTGCTCGCAGATGCGGCGCATCCGCATTCGCAGGATGGGCAGGTCGCTCCCAAAGAGCACCCGCCGCGGGCCAACGGTCGCGATCAGGCGGGTCATCGCCCAGGCGTTGGTGTTTGCGCTGAAGTCGAAGCACATGCGCGACGATGCTGCCAGCACGTCAAAGGCGTCCCCAACGTCCTCTCGGCAGTAGGCGCGGCCGATGTGGGCGACGATCAGCCGGACGTCGGGGTAGTCGCGCTCGATTGCCATCAGCGCGGCCAGATTGACGGGATCGCGCAGACGAGCCGGGCGTGGGATATGCAGCATCACGACCCACCCGTGGCCGTTAGCTACTTCCAGATGGTCGCGGGGAAGGAAGTCGAAGATGGTGATATCGGCCCCGGAGATACCCTCCGGCGCGAAGCTCAGATAGGGCTTAAGGCCTCGGAAACCACCGTCGGCTACCCGCTCCTCCAGTTGCGCCGCAGTCCATGCCGGAGTGCTGACCAAGAGCGCCGGCAGCGCGTGTCGTTGTGCGCAGTTGCCGGCGTAGGCGTTGGTCTCGGCGAGGTTCACGCCGTGCGTGGGTGAGCCAAAGATGACCGGCGTGACCTGTTTGTCCGGGAACATCAGGCGGTAGGTCTCCATCAGATCTTCGATCGCGTTGTCCTCTGCCACGCGGTTGGGCCACGAGACTGTCCGCGCCGTTCCGGGCGTCCGCTTCACGGGGATGAATGACTTGAGCCACACGTGGGTGTGGGTGTCGATGATGCGCGCAGGCAGGAAGCCGGCCAGTCTCTTTTCGTAGATCTCCCGATCGACGGGGGTTACGTCGAAGAGCATGTCATCGCCTCCGCTCACCACGTCCGCGAGTCGGGCACGTCGAGCCACGCGCCGCCCTGCCGGATGGACGCCTGGCTCATCAGCCCCGGCAGGGTCATGTCCATCGCCTCGTGGATCCCGACGGGACAGGGGGTGCCGTCGACGATGCTGTTGACGAAGTCGAGCACCTCGAAGTAGTCGCCTCCGCCGTGTCCGGCCTTGAGCGCAGCCTCAGGCGGGTCGCGCCACATCTCGGGCAGATAGGCATCCTCCAGATCATTGAGGTCGATCCAGGTGTTCGAGTCGGGACATAGTTCGTCCAGCCAGATCTTGTTGGGTTCCAGCCGGCTTCGGGCCGATTCATAGCAGCCTGTGGTGCCCTGGAGCGCGTAGTTGGTCATCGCGTGGGGGCGGTTGGAAAGCATATCGACGCGGATCTTGATCAGTCCGCCCTTCGCGGTCTTGGCCAGCATCACTACACTATCCTGGTTTTCGTAGAGGTCGCCGCGCGGGTCGCGATAGTGGTGCCCGCTACCCTCGCAGGCCACGCGCTCCACGCGGTCATCCATCCACTGCAGGATCGGCCCCAAGCTGTGGGTAGGGTAGGTGACGCCGTCGATGCCGGTCTGCCAGTGACGCCGCCACTTGGTGATCTCGTTGAGTTCCTTGAGTTCGTGTAGGTATTCGCCTTCCGCGTAGTAGACGTTGCCAAAGAGTCCCTGACGCACCAAAGCCTTGACCAGGACGTTGGACTTGATGTAGGTGTAGTTCTCGGCCATCATGTAGACCGCATTGGAGTGATTAGCCGCGTCGACGAGGGCACGGCATTCGTCGATCGACACGCCCGCCGTCACTTCGCAAAGCACGTGGACGTCGCGCTCCAGCGCCATTATCGCCTGGGGTGCGTGAAACTGCATCGGCGTGCCGATCACGACCGCGTCGACCCCGGACTTGTCGAGCATTTCCTCATAGTCGGTGTACATTTCGGTCGCGCCGAGTGTGCGGGCTGTCTCGGGGAGTGCGTCCTCGCGGACATCGCAGACGGCGTGAATCCGGGTGGCGGGGTGTGCGTCGAAGGGTGCACGGAAACTTGCGCCGCGTCCGACCGCGCCGACGATGCCGATCTTTAGTGACTTATCTTCTGGCATAGGGGTATCTCCTGTTGATGATCTCAGTCCTGGAGTTGGTGAGCGAGCCGCTGTAGGGTCACGACGCGGACACCTTCGGCCTCAAGGGCGACAATCGCATCTCTGCTCAAGTTGTCGTCGGAAACCAAAATGTCGATCGCGTCGAGGTCGGCAATCCGGGCCAGGGAGACCTGGTGCCATTTGCTGCTGTCCGCAACGAGGATGACCTGGCCAGCGGCGTGGATCATCGCCTCTTTGACCTCGGCCTCGTGGAGATCGGGATCGGTGAGTCCTCTCTCGATGTCGAACCCTGCAGTGCTCAGAAAGACCTTGTCGACAGAAAGCCGCGCCAGCTCGCGGGTAACCATCGGTCCAACAGCACAGAGCTCCTTGTGTTTGAGCAATCCACCCAGGATGATCGTCGTGATACGCGGGAAGCGCGCCAGATCCTGGACAATAGGCAAGGCATTGGTGATGACCGTCAGGTCATGGATCTCGGCGAAGTTGCGTGCCACTTCACGGGTGGTGGTACCTGCATCCAGAATGATCCTCTCGCCTTGCCGAACGAGGCGAGCGGCGGCCTTCCCGATCTCCTGTTTCTCGCGCGTGAGCTCCACACTGCGCTCGTTGAAGGGTTTCTCGTCGTCGAGCAGCGGGCTGACCATAGCGCCGCCGTGCACCCGCCTGACCAGGGCTCTGGACTGCAGCCAATTGAGATCGCGCCGGACTGTCATCCTCGAGACGCCAAAGGCATCGGCGATCTCGGCAACGGACTCGCTCCCCCGTGAGTTGTTGCGGAGCATCCGGAGGATGTTGTGACGCCGTTCTTCGGGTAACATAGTGGTCTACTCCCCGCAGTGAATGTGTGGCCGCCGCAGTGCGCTACGGATGTATGAGTGCACGGCACATACAGGCTGATGTTCGATCATGTCCATTCTAGTCCGTTCTGTGCTATAGTGCAAACAACCCGCGCACGAAATGCACTGGTATGGACGCGATCCAGCAGGCGGCTCCAGCAAATGGAATGCGCGACACACGAAGGAGGTCGATCCGCATATGACTACGCCACTCAAGGCCATTGTGGTTGGGGCTGGACACCGAGCCAAGGTCTATGCCTCGTACGCCCAGCATCATCCGGAGGAACTCAAAATCGTCGCGGTTGCCGACCCTGTCGGTCGCAGGCGAGACGAAATAGCGCACCTCTACGGACTGTCCCCCGAGCGTTGCTATGCGTCGGCAGATGAAGTTGCCGAGCAGCCGAAGTTCGCCGACGTCGTCATCAACGGCACGATGGATCACCAACACGTGCCCACCTCACTTCCACTTCTCCGGGCCGGATATGACTTGCTCCTCGAGAAGCCTTTTGCCACCTCTGAAGAAGAGATGTGGGACCTGGTGAGAACTGCACGTGACTGCCACCGCCGCGTGATGATCTGCCACGTGCTGCGCTTTGCCCCCTTCTACGCGGCCGTCCGCCAGCACGTCCTTAGTGGTGCTATCGGCGATATCCTGAGTGTGCAAACGGTCGAGCACGTTTCCTATCACCATATGGCCGTTGGCTTTATCCGAGGCAAATGGGCGCGCAAAGTACATGGGTATGCGTCGATGTTGATGGCCAAGTGCTGTCATGACCTCGACCTGATTGCATGGATGAAGAGCGGAATCGCCCCCAAGACGGTCGCCAGTTTTGGCAGCAACTTCCAGTTTACCCCGGAGAAGGCTCCCGAAGGTGCGGGTACACGTTGTCTGACGGATTGCCGCATCGAGGCAGAGTGCTTGTACTCTGCCCGCAAGCATTACCTGGATCATCCGGATCGTTGGGATTTCTACGTCTGGGAGGGCCTCGAGCATATGGAGGCACCGACGCTGGAGGACAAGGAGGCTTCGTTGAAGGGCGACAACCCCTATGGTCGCTGTGTATGGAAGTGTCCGATGGACGTGGTCGACCACCAGTCAGTTCTCATCGAACTTGCCGATGGGTCGACGGCGACACACAATATGATCGGGGGTGCCAGCAAGCCCCAGCGCTCGATTCACCTAGTGGGTACCACGGGCGAGATCGAGGGGGTCTTTGAGGAGGATCGCTTTGCCGTAAGGAGTATCGATCCGCGACCCGGACATGAGTATGCGGAAGAAATCGTGGATCTCTCGGCGGGCGGTGATAGGGATGGCCAATCTGGGGGCCATGGGGGAGGGGATCTACGGCTCGTTGACGACTTCGTACGTGTCGTTCGTGGAGAGGCGCCCTCGATATCCACGACGAGCTTGGACGACTCGGTTACCGGGCACTTGATCGGTTTCTCAGCCGATCGCGCGATGGCAGAACGACGCGTGATCGAACTTGGGCTGCTTGCCGGATCGTGGTAAGATGGGGGCATCCCAAGGGGGCCTACGAAGCAAGACCTGCACAAAGGAGGCGCCATGCGTTTCGGGTACTTCGACGACGACAACCGTGAATATGTCATCACACGCCCTGATACTCCGTTGCCGTGGATCAACTATCTGGGCTCTCAAGCTTACTTCGGGCTAATCTCCAACACCGCGGGTGGCTACTCGTTCTACCGTGATGCTCGCCTCCGGCGTTTGACGCGCTACCGTTACAACAACGTTCCCTTCGACTATGGTGGGCGCTATATCTACGTCCGTGACAATGCGACCGGCGATTTCTGGTCACCTTCGTGGATGCCCACCCGTTCCGAACTGGATTCGTATACGTGTCGTCACGGTATGGGCTATACCGTGATCTCGTCCTCAAGGGAGGGCGTTGCCGCTGAGACGCGCTATTTCGTGCCGCTGGATGAGAACCTGGAGATCTGGCAGGTCACACTGACCAACCATCGCGATGAGCAGGTCGATCTCTCCGTCTTCTCGGCGGTCGAGTTCTGTCTATGGGATGCCTCGGACGACGCGACCAACTTCCAGCGCAATTTCAACATCGGGCAGGTGGAGATCGAGGACGAGGTGATCTACCACAAGACCGAGTATCGGGAGCGTCGCGATCACTTCGCCTACTTTGCGTGCTCCGAGCCGCTAGCGGGTTACGATACGCAACGCGAGGATTTCCTTGGTGCCTATCGAGGATGGGAATCCCCCGCCGTCGTCGAGCAAGGCATATCGGCGGATTCCGAGGCACTGGGCTGGGCACCCATCGGGTCTCACCACGTAAAGGTCGCGCTGGCACCCGGCGCGTCACGACAGATCATCTTCATTCTCGGCTATCACGAAAATCCCAGGGACGCGAAGTTCGATCCGCCGGACTCACAACGCGTCAACAAGGCGACCGTCAAGCCGATAATCGAGCGGTATCTCGATGTCGCTGTCGTGGACGCTGCTTTTGCCGAGTTGTGGCGTTACTGGGACGGCATTCTGGGGGTGTATCAGGTGCAGACGCCGGACGATGACACCAATCGCATGGTGAACACCTGGAATGCCTATCAATGCATGGTCACGTTCAATATGTCGCGTTCGGCCTCCTTCTTCGAGTCGGGGATCGGCCGTGGCTTGGGCTTCCGGGACTCCAACCAGGATCTACTGGGCTTCGTGCATCAGGTGCCGGAGCGAGCCCGCGAGAGAATCCTGGAGCTGGCGGCGACTCAACTTGCGGATGGGGGTGCCTATCACCAATACCAGCCCCTGACCAAGCGGGGCAATGACGCCGTAGGGGGTGGTTTTAACGACGATCCGGCGTGGTTGATCCTCGGCGTAGCGGCATACATCAAGGAGACCGGGGATTGGGCGATCCTTGATGAACTCGTGACCTATGACAGTCAGCCGGGGACCGAGCAGCCGCTCTACGAACACCTCCAGCGCAGCTACCGTTTCACGCTCAATAACCTGGGTCCGCACGGTCTGCCGCTGATCGGGCGTGCCGACTGGAATGATTGTCTGAACCTCAACGTCTTTTCCGACGAGCCCGGTGAGTCCTTCCAGGTCGCGCCGTTGAAGAAGGACGGCACCGTGGCGGAATCCATCCTTATCGGTGGGTTGTTCAGCATGGCGGCTCAGGAACTGGCGGAGATCGCGGATGCCTGCGGGTTGGCGGATGAAGCGGTGGGCTATCGCGCTGCAGCTGCTGCGATGGAGGCGACGGTCTGGGAGCATGGATGGGACGGCGCTTGGTTCCGCAGAGCCTACGACGCGTTCGGCGAGCCGGTCGGGTCGGAGATGTGCGACGAAGGCCAGATCTTCATTGAACCCCAAGGCATTTGCATCCTCGCCGGAATGGGGCTCTCGGATGGACGGGCGCTGACCTGCCTTGACTCGGTCAAGGAGCGACTCGCCACGGAGCACGGCATCCTGCTGCAGCAGCCGGCGTATTCGCGCTACCAGGTTCGGCTGGGCGAGATCAGCTCGTACCCGCCCGGTTTCAAGGAGAATGCGAGCGTCTTCTGTCACACCAACCCCTGGATCATGATCGCCGAGACGATAGTGGGACGAGGGGATCAGGCGTTCGACTACTACCGGCGCATCAGCCCATCGGCGCGTGAGGGCATCAGTGAACTGCATCGCTGTGAACCCTACGTCTATGCCCAGACGATCGCCGGGCGGGATACACCCAAGTTCGGCGAGGCGAAGAACTCGTGGTTGACGGGCACCGCCGCGTGGAACTACGTCGCGATTACCCAGTGGATTCTCGGCATCCGGCCGACCTACGAGGGGTTGCAGGTGGCCCCGGTGATACCGTCTGAATGGCCCGGCTTCACGGCCACACGGATCTTTCGCGGGGTGACGTACCACATCACGGTCGTGCGGGAGGGGCCGGGCAACGAGGTCGCGCTCGTTGTGGATGGATCGCCCGCCGTAGGGACGGTAGTGCCGGTACCCGCCGGGCATGTCAAGGAGGTTGAGGTCCACGTATCCTTGCAGTAGGTCCACTAGGCAACTCGATGGATGGGAGGCCCATGTACATTGAGAGAGCTGCAGGTGACGTGCCCAAAGGGTGGTGTGTCGGTCCCTGGAACGCGAGTCTTGAGATTTCCGTGGGTTTCGCGACCGAGGGCGTGGACGAGCCGCACTATCACGAACGGATAACCGAGATCTATCTGGTCGCTCGCGGTGCGGTCGAGATGCGAATCGAGGATCAGACGGTCCGTCTCGACCAGAACGACGTGGTCGTCATTGAGCCCGGTGAGGCCCACACGTTTCTGGCTGCTTCGCCGGATTACTTTCATTTCGTTGTACACACACCGGGCTTGCGGGGCCCCGAGGCGAAGGCAGACAAGATACGCGTGAAGCGGTCACGACTTGGGCTGTAGTTCGTGGTTCGCTAAGGCCTGAAATGGCTTATAATTCTTCGTCGAGGGCATGCCCAACCCTTGATGAAAAGACTCGTATGAAGATGAATGGAGGCGCTACCTATGCTGATCATTGACGCCGATACCCATATCGCCCCGACCGGCGGAGACTTCGCCTTGGAGGAGCATCTCAAGCGCATGGAGCGGGCGGGGGTCGACAAGACCCTGACCTGGCTCAGGCCTGACTATGAGGGAGAGGGTATCGAAGGGCATTGCCGCTACGTCTATGATGCTACGCAGCGCTATCCGGACAGGATCCTGGGATTTGGGTGGGCGGATCCCACCATCAGTGTCGCGCACGCGAAGAAGATGGTCCGAGTCTGCACCGAGGAGTATGGGTTCTACGGTGTTAAGCTCAACGGGGCACAGAACAACTATACGATCGACGATCAGGATCTGGCGCTGCCTGTGATCGAGGAGATTGCCAAGACCGGGAAGATGCTGGCGTTTCATGTCGGACCGGATGCGTACGAGCGCACGCATCCTCTGCGTGCTGAGAAGGTTGCCAAGATGTACCCCGAGATGCCGATCCTTATGGTCCACATGGGTATGACCGATTGGGATATGAACCGTGCGGTCGTAGAGGTGGCACAAGTCTGTCCCAATATGGTCCTAATTGGCAGCGCAACCGATGCAAAGGCTGTCATGTATGCGATCGAGGTGCTTGGCGCTGACCGCGTCTGCTTCGGGTCGGATGGCCCCTTCCGCAGGCCGCACGTTGTCAGGGCTATGTACGATGCTCTCCTAAAATACGAAGCGACTGCCGAGGAAGCCGAGCAGGTGATGGGTGGCAACATTGCCCGTCTGTTCGGTCTCTAGGCTTTTCGCACACGGCGTCTGTTTTGTGGTTCTGAATCATTGCAGCCCATCTGTTGTTGAACCTATAGGGTTGGCTAGACTAGCTCATGCACTTGCCAATTAGGGCACTGGTGGTGGGTGCAGGGCAACGGGCGTTGATCTACGCTTCGTATGCCCTGCACCATCCGGAAGAGCTTGAGATCGTAGGGGTCGCTGAACCCGACACACGTCGGCGTGAGTATGTGAGAGACCTTTACGGGCTGGCCCCGGAACATTGTTTTGAGACGGCCGAGCAGGCTGCGAGCCAACCCAAGTTCGCCGATGTCGCCATTAACGGCACGATGGATCATCAGCACGTCCCAACGTCGATCCCCTTGCTCCATGCCGGGTATGATTTACTCCTCGAGAAGCCATTCGCGGTTTCGGAGTCTGAGATGTTCGAGTTGGTGAGAACCGCGCAGGCCCTTGGCCGACGTGTGATAATCTGCCACGTCCTGCGGTATTCCTCTTTCTATATGGCCATTCGTGAGCGCGTACTTGCCGGCGAGGTCGGTGACATCCTCAGCATGCACACCGCCGAGCACGTCTCGTATCGCCATATGGCGGTATCGTACGTGCGTGGAAAATGGGCGCGGAAACAACATGGCTACGCGTCGATGCTGATGGCCAAGTGCAGTCACGATCTCGATCTGATCGCGTGGATGAAAAGTGGCATCCGACCGCAATCGGTGGCCAGCTTTGGCAGCAACTTCCAGTTCCGGCCGGAGAGGGCGCCCCGGGGTGCTGGCACCCGATGCTTGGTCGACTGCGAGATCGAGCGCGACTGTATTTACTCGGCGCGCGAGCATTATATCGACCACGAGGATCACCACAATGTCTACGTGTGGGGGAACGTCGACGGCTCGCGCGAGCCCACGTTGGAGGAGAAGATCGCCCAGCTAAAGGGCGACAGTCCGTATGGCCGTTGTGTCTGGAAGTGCGGACATGGACGTAGTGGACCACCAGACCGTGCTCATCGACTTCGAAGACGGTTCCACGGCAATGCACAATATGGTCGGCGGAACCGCCAAACCTTCGCGCGTCATCCATATTATCGGGACCAAGGGCGAGATCGAAGGTGTCTTTGAGGATGATCGGTTCGCCGTCCGCTACATAGATCCACGCCCCGGTCACGAATACTCAGAGGAAAGTGTCGGGGTTCCGAACGACGATGATAGATCTGCGGCGGCCATCAATCACGGTGGCGGCGACTTCCGGTTGGTCAGGGATTTCGTGCGAGTTATGCGTGGAGAGGCCCCATCGATCTCCACCACCACCCTGACCGATTCCGTGGCGGGGCACTTGATCGGGTTCACCGCTGACCGCTCTATGGAGGAACAGCGTGTCGTTAGGCTCACAGGTGACGATTGATGATTGGCGCGTCACTCGTCACGAGGAAGGAAGACCTGCTTGATCCATGTTCAGGGTTTGACCAAATGGTACGGTGACAAGCTGGCGCTGGACAATGTGAGCTTTGATGTCCAGCGCGGTGAGGTGATGGGGCTCTTGGGCCTGAATGGCGCCGGCAAGACCACTGTTATGAATATCCTGACCGGCTACATCGGCGCAACCAGCGGTCTGGTAACCATCGACGGTCACGATGTCTCGCGGGAGCCGATTGAGGCAAAGCGAGCGATTGGCTATCTGCCCGAGCAGTTGGCCTTCTACACCGATATGCGTGTGCGCGAATACCTGGATTTCGTCTGCGATCTCAAGCGCGTGAGAGTGGGGCGAAAGGACCACGTGGCGAGCATCTGTGAGAGGGTGGGCATCGCTCACATGACCGGCCGAATGATCCGAAACCTCTCCAAGGGATACAGGCAACGCCTTGGGTTTGCGCAAGCTCTGGTTGGCGACCCCAAGGTGCTGATCCTGGATGAACCGACCGGGGGACTCGACCCGTCCCAGATCATCGAGATCCGTTCGCTAATTCAGGAAGTCGGCAAGACCAGCACGGTCATCATCTCCTCTCACGTCCTTTCCGAGATTCAGGCAATCTGTACACGGGTCATTGTTCTCTATGATGGCCGTCTGCTGGCGGACGACACGCAGGAGAATCTGAGCAGGAGCGTACCGGCTGCCCACCGGGTGATGGCCCGCATCCAAGGAGAGCCGGAGCAGGTGCATTCTGCCCTCACCCAGGTTCCCGGACTCAAAGAGGTCCGGGTGCTGGCGCAGAAGGAACCTGACGCGTACGAATATCTCATTGAGGGCACCCAACAGCAGGATATCCGGGCGGATGTATTTCGGGCGCTGGCGAAGGCGGATCTGCCCCTGCTGAGCACTTCCGGCAATGAGACATCCCTGGAGACCGTCTTCCTCCACCTGATAGAAGAACAGACCCACAAGAAGGACGAGGGCGATGTTAGCCGTACTCAAGCGTGAAGTCAGGGCGTATTTCCAGTCGCCCCTGGGATACGTTTTCGTGTCTGCCATGTTCTTCTTCTCGGGCTACTACTTCTTTACCTATAACCTCTACGGGAACACTACGAACATGAGCAGGCTCTTTGAGCTGCTATTCCCTGTCGTGCTGTTCCTGGTGCCCGTGCTGACGATGCGCCTGATGAGTGAGGATAAACGTTCGAAGACCGACCAACTACTGCTCACGGCTCCGATCTCGCGTATGGGCATTGTGCTCGGTAAGTACGGCGCGGCAGCATTGGTGTTTCTGGTCGCGATCTCAGCGACGATGATTGAGGCCGTTGCGATGTCCTTTTTCGCTGCGCCGGATTGGCCGGTCATTCTGGGCAACTTCATCGGGTTGTTGCTTCTGGGGGTCACGCTGATCGCGATCTGCATGTTCCTCTCAGCGCTGACCGAGAGCCAGGTCATTGCGGCGGTATCGGGCTTTGTCGTGAGCTTGTTCCTGATGCTGGTGGACGCGCTGGCACTGGTGGTCAACAGCAGCTTCTTGCAGGCCCTCTTCCGCAATCTCTCCTTCAACGATCGATATACCTCATTTACGATGGGCATCGTAGACCTGCCAAACGTCGTCTTTTTCCTTAGCATCAGCGCCTTGTTCGTGTTCTTGACGGTGGCTTTGCTCGACAAAGAGAGCTGGCGCTGAGGTGATGCGTATGAGAAGGATGCAAGCTCGGAACGAGACGAGCCAGGCTGAGAACCAGGGCCACCTACAAGCACGTCAGCGTCGGCTATTGTTCGTGGTGCTCCTCGGTCTCTTGGTCGTGGGCGTGTTCCTGACCAACTTTGTGGCCCTGCAGTTGGGCCAACGCTATGCTCTGGCGATCGACCTCACGGCCAATGCCGCCTATGAGGTAGGCGAAGATACCAAGGCGCTGTTGCAGGGGCTTGACAGCGATGTGGCCATCTACGTGTTGGCCACAGAGGATGCTTTCGGCGGCTCTCCCTACCTGGTCCAGGCGCAGCGCATCATCGACCAGTATCCCGCGCTCTCGCCCCGGGTAACCCTGACCTATGTCGACTACGTATCCGATCCCACCTTCGCCAGAAGGTATCCGGATCTGAGCCTATCGCAGGGGGATGTGCTGGTGACCTGCGATGACCGCATTAAGCAGCTGCAACTCTCGGACTTGTTCAACTACACCTATGCCGAGAGTGGGAATATGACCATACAGTCCTCTCGGGCGGAGGAGGCACTGACCTCGGCCATCCTGTACGTGGT
The DNA here is from genome assembly GCA_963775195.1 of uncultured Chloroflexia bacterium. GTDB lineage: Bacteria > Chloroflexota > Anaerolineae > B4-G1 > SLSP01 > PWVB01. Next base: position 123,768 of record CAVZIC010000002.1, on the reverse strand, counting down.
CAGCGGCGATCCGGTGCGCGTGGCCGTACTCACGGGCAACGGCATGATCGACATGCCCGCCTTTACCGACCTACTCGTCGGGAACAATTACGAGCTCTCCACGGTCAATCTCACCACGGATGCGCTGGACGATTCCTATGACCTGGCACTACTATTCGGCCCACGGATTGATCTTTCCGAAGACGCGCTCAAGAAGCTGGACTCGTTTCTCTACAATGATGGTGTCTATGGTAAGACGCTGTTCTACACGGCCGATGTGACCCAGGACTCACTGCCTAACCTGGCGGCATTCCTCAAGGAATGGGGTATTGTTGTTGGCGACGGCGCGGTATTCGAGACCACTGCTACGCGTACCTATCAGTACCAGCCCTACTATCCGGTGGCGGAGTATGTGGATGAGACCTATCGCGACATGCTGATCGACTCCTCCACTCCTGTGCTGATGCCTCTGTCGCGGCCCTTGGACCTGCTCTTTGAGACTCGAGATAGTAACTATAACGAGATTCTGCTCCAGTTTGGGGAGACGAGCGGCGTCCGACCTCCGGAAGCCGTCGACAGTTTTACAGTGGACCAAGCGGAGCGATGGGGACCTATGCCCGCACTAGTGCTGGCCAGCAAGCGCATCTACGGGACGACCGGCGTGACCCAATTCCGGTCCAATCTGGTAGTGTCGGCGTCCACCGCTATGCTCGATGCCTTCTCGATCCAGAACACCTCGCTGTCGAATAGCCAGTACCTGCTCAATCTGCTCAACACTCTCTGCGAGCGCACGGATGTGGTGAACATTCAGCCCAAGTCTCTGGCAGGCAACACGCTTTCCATCACGACGGCGCAGAGTAGCACCCTGGGTATCTTGTTGGCGGGTGTCCTGCCGCTGGCAATCCTGGCCGCAGGCGTCGTGATCTGGTTTGTCAGAAGGTACCAGTGACATGACCCGTGAGGTCCGGCTGTTGATTATCGCGGCAGTCGTGGTGGGGTTGCTGGCTGTAGCGTCGGTGGTGTTGCTGCTCAACCCCAAGGCGACGGCGGGTAGCGGCGTGTCCTTCAAGGCGGTGGAGCCCACAGATGTGGTTCACGTCCTCATCAGTAACGAGCACGATACGATCGATATCTCTTTCACCGGCGAAGGCTATCTGGTGGACGATATCCCCGCTGAGTTGGTGGATACGGAGGACTTCATTGACCTCCTGACCAACTGCGCCAGGATCGATGCGATGCGTATCGTGACCTCTGCGCCCGATGATTTGGCTCTCTATGGTCTGAGCGATCCAGACGCACGAGTTGAGATTGGGTATTCGGGGGGCAGCGCGTTGACACTGCTCATAGGCGATGTGGAGCCGGTGTCGGGGAATACGTACTTCAGCGTGGAAGGCGACCCAGCGGTATATCTGATGGAATCGAAGCGCTCCGCCGACTTCCTGCTTCCCAAGAAAGCGTACGTTGAGGATCTGGTCACGCCGAAGCTGGCGATGTCCTCGCCGCTCTCAGCGCTCCTGAATGTGACCTTTATCGGGGGGACGCTTGCCGAGCCTATCACGCTGGAAGCCGTGGCGGCAGGCGACCCGGAAGTAGCTCGGGCGGCGATCTCCTTCGGTGCGCCTACACACATCGTGCGTGGCAAAGGCGTGTACGAGTTGGATCAGACCTATGGCGTCGAGATGTTGGGCTCGCTTCTCGGGATATCCGCTTATGACATCGTGGGCTATGGCCTCACGCAGGAGGAGATCATGGCTTTTGGGTTTGGCCAACCCACCATGCGTGTGGAATTCGATCTGAAGAACGGTGCTGATGCGCCGGTGGAGCATTACTCGCTGGCAGTGCTGCAGAAGGACGATGCAACCTATCTGACGTGCAATGACAATGGCGTGATCTATGCTATACAGGAGATTGCCTTCCTGCATATCGAATACAGCAAGCTGCCCGTGCGATGGTTCCTCTCGCCTCTATTGATCGACGTGAGCGAGATTGAGCTGACCACCGGCGGCAAGGACTACGATTTCGTGATTGCCGGCCAGACCAGTGCGGAGAAACGGGTTACCTGTAACGGGAAGGAATTGGACATCGAGCGGTTCCGTACCTTATATGGCCTGCTCATCAGCGCAGCCCACGACGGAACGCTGCTTGAGGATGTCGCGGTTCAGGGAGCACCGCTGCTAGAGCTTACGTATCACTACCTGGATGGGCAGAAGCAACCGGACGTGATGAAGCTGTATCCAGGTGATGCCAGGCGGCTCTATGTACAGGTTAACGGTGTGACAGAGGTGGCGATGCGGGAGGCGTATCTCACCCGTGTACAGGAGGCCCTGGGCATCTTGTGGACGGATGATCCTATCGAGAGCGACTGGTAGGCGTCGATTGATTTCACACTAGCGCCGGCAGCCGGATGATATTACAATAGCTGTACACTACACAGTACCTCCGGTTTTTCTTCCAGGCAAGATCCGTCCAATGCTCAGAGATGATCAGGCTATAGATAGGTTAGCTCGCATCGAAGGAGGTGTCTAGGCCGGCACATCGAGGTCGGCGTGGATCACGATGGGTTCAGGTGAGCCCCGCCGCAGAGAGACCGGCGCACGCAAAGTGACAAACACAGATCCTCAGTTAGGGTACCAACGACAAAGCACATCCCGGCATATTCCAATTTGAGCGAACGTCAAGACTGTCGGCGCTTAGGATCTAAGCAAAGTAACAGCCATATCCACCGCCGATGAGGAGGTACTACGAGATGAAAGTCGGTCTGTATTCGATCTCTTGTTCCGGCACTTGGTACAACGACAAGCCTGCCCTGACCGTCGAGGAGTTTATCGACACCGCGAAGAAGTACGGCTATGAGGGTGTAGAGATCGATCTCAAGCGTCCTCATGGTTCCCCGCTGGATCTCACTACCGAGCGCTGCCGGCAAATCAAGGCGTATGCTGAGGCACAGGGCCTGGAGATCTGCGGTGTAGCTGCAAACAACAACTTCACCTCTCCGGTTCCCGAGCATATCGAGAACGAGTTGCTGATGGTGAAGGAACAAATCCGTGTTGCCAAGGATCTGGGAGCGCCGGTGTTGCGTCTGTTTGTGGCCTGGCGGGGCGTCACGTTCAGGAATGGTATCGCGACCTATGAGGTGACCGCCAAGTACCACACCTACTACGACTCCACGGATTACGAGATTCGGCAGCGGGCCATAGCCTGCTTTAAGGAGTGCGCCAAGTGGGCGGAGGAGGCCGGCGTCGTGTTGGCGCTGCAGAATCATCACCCCATCATCCAGACGTATCACGATATGCTGGATTTCGTGAAGTGGGTGGATTCCCCTTATTTCAAGTGCAGCCTTGACGTTCCTTGCTTTGGTTGGAATGCTGTGGTACAAGACGACGCATACGTGAAACAGGCGGTGCGCGATGTAGGCGACCTGCAGATGATCTCGCACGCTAACGCCGAGTTCGTGGAGAATCCAGATGGTTCCATCACCATGGTTTCCTTCGATCCGAACATCCAGCCGGTACTTACGAACTATCCCGCTTTCATCCGTGAGCTCAAGAAGATCGGCTATGAGGGCTATATCAACTATGAGTTCTGCCACATGCCCTTCCGAGATGGGAAAGTCCTGGGCTATGAGTATATTGATAAGCAAATCGGATTGGCGCAGAGGTATCTGCACGGTCTGATTGAGAGCGCCTAGCGCGCGGTGGTGTTGTTTCCGGGCAAGCGCTGCCACCCAAGCCAAGTGTCTTGCCACATCTCGACCCACAGAAGGAGCAAGTATGAAGTATGTGTCCGGCCTGCCGTCAATTGTTAATCGAGGCTCTCAAGGAGGAACTGCAATGAAGTCCCTGTTCGCTCTGCTGGTTGTGTGCATGGTGATCGTCTCGGTTGTCGGTTGTGCGTCCCCTGGCGGCGCTCCTGCCCCCACGCAACTTCCCGCCGGGGGATCCGAAGCCAGCGTTACGGATGTCAAGCTGGCTTCCCATAACGCCGTGATCGAAGGCAATGCCTATCGCGTCCGCTATGAGCAGGACATCCAGGATGCTGCTGCAGCGGCCATGGATCATGGCCTTAACGTGTCGTATGCGTCTTTCGTCTCAAACTGGGACCCCGCCACGGAGTCGCAGCAGCTTGAGAACAGCATCAACGAGGGCTACGATATCATCCTGGTCAACCCGGTAGCCCCCACGGGCCTCGACCCGATCATCGACAAGGCTCTTGCTGCTGGGATCATCTATATCAACGTCGACTGCGAGTACTACTCAGACAAGATCCTCAACGTTGCGACCGACCAATACTATCTCGGCTACAAGACCGCCACCTATGCCGGTGAGGTGCTTGGACCGGGTGCGAAGGTCGTGATGATCGCCGCTCTTGACGGAAACGCCGCCAATACCGACCGTCAGGCCGGTTTTGAGAAGGGCATCGAGGAGCAGGGTCTGGTGGTCGTGGGCACCTATAACCACGACTGGAACTCGGTGAAGGGTCAGCAGATCATGACCGAGATCCTCAACTCGGGCCTGGAGTTCGACGGCATCTTGGTCTCCCAGGGCGCTGAAAATATCCTCGCCGCTTATGATGCCGCAGGCGCCACGCTGCCCAAGTTCCTGGGCTTTGCCGACAGCGGCGAGTATATGCAGCGCATGCTCAAGATCAACGCCGACAGCGAAGTTCTGCCCTACATCGTCGTCTCGAACCCTCCCGGCGTGGGCGGCTCAGCTCTGAACTTTGGGCTGAATATGTTGACGGGTAAGCAGCTCAAGGACGGCGTCTACTCCAATCCTCAATACAACAGCATCTACCTACCCTCCAAGGTGTGGTACACCTACGACAACCAGGAAGAGTATCGCTCGATGGCCGAGTCTATGGCCCCTGGCGATGTGATCTCCTACTGGCTCACTATGGACGAAGTGGCTGCCGAGTACTTCCAGTAGACGTAGGGACTTTGCGTCGGATCGTAGCAACTGGAGTTGGCTTGGTCGGCGGTGTATCTCCGCCGACCAAGCCAGACGCAAGTGCTGTCCTATGGAGTTGATGGTACAAAGCCGGGTAGTCTCGGCATACATCCCTGGGTACCGTCATCATCGATCAGAGGTGGCAAGTCGTGTTTGAAATGCGTGGAATTGACAAGAGGTACGACTCCGTCGTAGCCTGCAAGGGTGCCTCGCTGCAGGTAGAGCCCGGGGAGATTCGAGCGCTCCTGGGCTCCAACGGATCCGGCAAGTCCACGATGGTGAAGATCCTTGCCGGGACGGTGAAGCCAAACAGCGGGGAGATACTGTTTGACGGGGAACCGGTGACCATCCATTCGGGTGAGGACTCCCGTCGTCTTGGGGTCGCCACAGCCTTTCAGGATCTGAGCCTGATCCCCACCATGACCGTGCTGGATAACATCCTGCTTGGCAATGAGCCCGAGGGCAAGCTAGGCATGGTCGATCGGAAGAAGTCGCTTGGCGATGTGCTCACACTTCTCGATCGCTTCCACATTGACTGCGACCCCTATGCTTACGTGCAGACGCTGATGCCGTCGCTACAGAGTATGGTGGAGGTGGCGAAGGCCGTCTACCTTAAGCCGCGCCTTCTGTTGCTTGATGAGGTAACCGCCGCCCTGCATCGCGATGAGGTCCAGTTGCTTTTTGGCGTGTTGCGCGAGGTCAAAGCTCAAGGGACGGCGATTATCTACGTGACCCATCGTATGAACGAGATTTTCGAGATCTGCGATACGGCTACCATCATGCGGAGCGGCGAAACGGTGGCGCACGTCAACACCGACGAGGCGACGCTTGACGAGATTGTGTTCTACATGACCGGCCAGAGACCCGATGCGGAGATTGGCTGCGAGACGGAGTCGCTCGATCACGAGGGCGGCGACCTGGTTCTGGACGTGGAGCACATAGCACTCTATCCCAAGGTCCGCGATGTTTCCCTCAAGGCCTACAAGGGTGAGATCGTAGGAATCGGTGGCCTAGAAGGGCAGGGGCAGCCGGAATTCATCCGCGCCCTCCTGGGCGTGATGCATCCCGACGGTGGCACCATCGTATACAGGGGAAGAGAGGTCCACTTTCACTCCCCCGCGGACGCCGTCTATGACGGCATTGGCTTCATATCGGGCGAACGAAATCGCGAAGCGATGTTCCCCGACCGCTCTGTGGGCGAGAATATCTTCGCGGGCCGTGCAGCAAAGGGAGCGCTGTTCAAGTATCTGTCCTCCAAAGTCGTTCAGGACTTCGCGCAAGCTGCCGTGGATAAGTATGACATTATGGTTGGCTCGATCAAACATCCGGCCAGCTCGCTCTCAGGCGGCAACCAGCAAAAGCTGGTCGTTGCCCGGTGGATCGCGATGAACCCTACGCTGCTGCTTCTCGACGACCCTACCAAGGGCGTGGATATCCACTCTCGTCGCGAGATACACAGGATATTGAGGCAGTGTGCGGACGAAGGGATGACGGTCATCCTCTCATCCAGCGAGAATGATGAACTGCTTGAGATAGCGGATCGCGTGTATCTGTTCTACGAGGGCCGCGTGAGCGGTCTGCTTTCCGGCGCCTCCAAGACGCCGGAACGGTTGGTTGCGGCCATGATGGGCCTGACGCGCGAACAAACCGAGGCGGCAAAGGAGGCTGCGTGAGCATGGCCGACATCAAACGGGCGTTTGCACGTTTTCGACGTACCCCAGCATTTGTTGGCTTCACCCTGTTTGTCTTTGTACTGGTGCTCAACATCGCAGTGCAGGGGCCGGGGCAGTTCTTCAGCACCAGGAACCTCAACACGTTGTTCTCAAAGAACATGCCGCTGCTCTTGGCGACTATGGCGATGAGCCCGCTGTTGATCGCCGGCACGCTTGATATCTCTATCGGCATACAGTTAGCACTGGTCAACGTGGTATCCATCATGGTATTTCAAGAGTGGGGTGTCTCGCTCATTGTGGGCTTCTTGATGGGCATCCTGGCATCTCTCATCGTGTCCGCGGTGTGTTGGGCATTGGTATCGGTTGTGCGTCTCCCTGCGATGCTGGCGAGCTTCTCGCTCATCTACATCGTGCGCGGGGTCAACGTCCTGGTGATGGACAAACCTCAGGGCAAAGTGCCAGAGGTGTTCTACAAGACCTACGATTCACTCATCGGCGGGGTCATCCCCTTTTCGGTGCTATTCCTGATCCTCGTCTTCTTGATCTGGGCCTATCTCATGCGCACCAAATTCGGCCGCAATATCTATGCCGTAGGTGGTAACCCGCGCAACGCCTTTGCCGCGGGGATCAGCCCGGTATGGGTGCAGTTCAAAGCGTTCATGATCAAGGGGGTTATCACGGGTTTGGCCGGAGTGTCCCTGACGCTCATGACCGCCTCAGGCAACCCGCTGCAGGCAGAGGCCTATGGCCTTCGCACGTTGTCCGCTTGTATCATCGGCGGTCTGGGCTTTGGTGGTTGGGGCTCTATGGCTTGTGCGTTCTTCGGCGCGGGCTTTCTCGTGATGATCCAGAGCTCAGTCTACTATTTCTTCAACCTGCTTTTCAAGCTTATCCCAGGCTTTACCGTGACCTCGTACTGGCAGAATCTCGTGTCCGATATCATCATATTCCTGGGGTTGCTCATGACGATCGTGACCGCGAAGGAACAACGCGAAGCTCTCAAGCAGGGGTTTGTGAGACAGTTCAAGGGGGACCAGCGCAGTGCGGAACCGCAGATGGGCAGCGCGACACCCTCGGGCAGGGCTTTGTGAAGCAGCTAGAGGGAGGTGAGCGCGGTGCAGGCTAAACTAGCCGGAAGAATGACGACGAGCCAAAGGGCGCGGGTCTTTGTAAAGAGCAGTCCCGCCCGCATGGCGGTGATCATCTCTGTACTCCTTTTCGCCATTACCGTCGCCATCAATCCCAAGTCATTCAACATGAGTGCCTTTGGCTCCATCCTGCTTCTGACCTTGTTGTTGAGTTTTGCTTCGGCAGGTCAGACGATGGTGCTGATAGGCGGAGGACTTGATTTCACAGTAGGTGCCGTCATGTCCTCGGCTGCGATACTGACCACCTACGTCATGAACGGGCAGAACGGCAAGTTCCTGCTTGTGTTCGGACTGGCTATGGGGATGGGTGCGATCATTGGCCTACTCAACGGCTTTTGCTCCGTCAAGATCGATCTTCCCCCTATGATTGTGACAATGGCCATCAGCAATGTGGTCACCCGGATGCAATACGTGTTCACGCAGGGCACCCCAAGCGGCTACGCCGCACCGAATTTCGTCAGCTCGGTCATCAACAAGATCTGGGGTTTTATCCCCTCACTCACACTCTATGCACTGGTGCTGGTACCTTTGATCTTCTTCTTGCTCAACCGCTCGCGATTTGGCAAGCAACTTTTCATCATGGGCAACAATCCGACGGCTGCGCAGCTGACGGGTGTGAAGATCAACAAGATTCGCATCCTCATGTACGTGTTCTCGGCTATGCTCTCTGCCTTTACGGGCATGCTGGGCGCCGCCTACATGGGCACGGCACGCTGCCAGATATTCGACGACTATGCCTTCAGCTCGCTGGTGGCGGTGATCGTGGGCGGCACGGCGTTTACCGGCGGTATCGGTAGTTTCGCCGGCAGCATGGCCGGTGCGCTCCTCATGATCGTATTGAGCAATGGACTGACGGTGCTGGCACTATCACAGCCCATACGCAACATCGTGCAGGGCGTGGTCATGGTGTTGTTGCTGGTCCTGTACAATCGCGAGCGGGCAGTGCGCCAATAGCCTGCAGATCGGTTTCCGGTTTCCCGTTTGTCGTTGCAAGGGAGGCTGCGGATATGGATGGTCGAGAACGCGTTTTGACGGCGCTGGACGGTGGGACGCCTGATCGGGTGCCTTGCGCGCTCAACTTCTTTCACGTCAACCTCGACGGGTTCGCGCCTCCGGGATACGATTGGGAGGCGCTGATCGATGTGCAATTTGTACACTTCCCACCTTCGCCCGAGGAAGAGGCGTTTCGCGCGACGGCACGCCCTTTTCCCTATGACACGCGTCTGGGCACCTTCGAGCAGATGGCCACGTACGCACATTGGTCGTATCGACCGGAGACGCCAGTCGCTCGTAATCCGCTCGCCGAGGCGCAGTCCTTGGCCGATCTACAGGCCTTTCCTTTTCCAGACGTCAGCGCACCCTATCACGTCGACGGGCTACGTGACCAGGTAAGGATGTTGCACGACCGGGGACTTGCCGCGGGCGGGAATCTGCCGCATCTCGGCGGTGAGTTGTTCGAGGCTGCCTGGCGTCTGAGAGGTCTGGAGAACTTTCTGCTGGACCTCGTGGAGCGGGCCGATTGGGCCGACTTTCTTCTGGACCGGCTGGCCGACTTCGCGTGTCGCAATGCGGAGACCCTCGCCCGCGCCGGGGTCGACCTTCTCTCGCTCGATGATGATGTTGGGGCGCCGGTGACGATGATGATTGGCCCTGAGACGTGGCGGCGCTTCTTCAAAGCGCGGATGGCGGGGATCATCGAGGGGGCTCGGGCGATCAAGCCGGATCTGCGCGTCATCTTTCATAGCGACGGCGCCTATGCCCCGATCATCCCCGACCTGATGGATATCGGCGTGAACGGCATTAACCCCCTGCAAGCGGATCACATGGATGCAGAGAAGATCCGCGATCGGTATGGCCCGAGGCTGGCGTTCTGGGGCACAGTAGGTAACCAACGGACGTTCAGCTATGGGAGCCCCGATGCCATCCGGAGCGAAGTGAAGCTGCGGGTCGACACGTTGGGGCGCGCGGGACTGGTCCTCTCTCCGGCCTATGACCTCGGCGAGCCGGATATTCCATGGGAGAACGTCGCGGCATTCCTGGAAGCTGCGCACGAGTACGGACGTAGTTGACCCGCACCTGCCGGCTCCACCGGCAGATGCGGATGACTCCATTGATAGATCTACAACCAACGGCGGAGGCCGGCAATCCTCTTACAGCCGCCGCTACCACCGGCCTGAAGGTCCGTCCTCTCGGCATACCGGTCGACTGCGGTAACTGTGAGGGTGCGTGAATAGCTCGTAAGGGCGTCCCGGGAGGCAGCGGCTGCAGCAGGCAAGACCTTGGGCCCGGAGTGACGCACCGTGAATCGTATTGGTGGCAGCGCCCCGATCTGGAGATCCTTTCCAGACCGGGGCGTTGATGTTTGTGATGCACCGGTTATCCGATGACTTTTCCGGGTTGCCTATGGCTTGACACCCAGACACACCTGGGCTAATATCATGTTAGCGCTAACAGTGAGACGGCGACCTTGTTGCGTCTCATCCGGGAACCCTCTGTGAGGAGGTCGTTGCCTGTGTCTGAGCTTGTCAAGCCCATCGGCCGTGTGACGATGGCGGACGTCGCCCGAGAGGTCGGTGTCTCGCTGATGACAGTGTCGCGCGTCATCAACGAGAAGGGTGAGGTCAGTGCCGCTACGCGACAGCGTGTCCTCGACGTCATCGATCGGCTCGGTTATCGCCCCAGCAGCATCGCGCGCAGCCTCGCGACCCGCCGCACCGGGACCCTGGGCCTGGTGGTGCCCGACGTCGCCAATCCTTTCTTTGCCGAGGTGGCGCGCGGCGTGGAACAGGTCGCCTACGCCGAGGGCTACAACGTTTTCCTCTGCAACACCGACGAGGATCCGCAGCGGGAGTTGGACGTCCTGGGATCGCTGGAGGAGAAGCGCGTCGACGGGATCGTGCTGTGCAGTTCGCGTCTAGATCGTGACGATCTGCAGATGGTGATGGAATCCCATCCTGCCGTTGCGTTAGTCAACCGGAGCGTTGAAGAGACCGATCACGGTGCTGCAGCCGTGTTGGTCGACGACGTGATGGGCGGCCGACTGTCGACGTTGCACCTGCTCGACCGCGGACACCGTGCCATAGGCTTTCTCTCCGGACCACAGGGATCACACAGTGGTCAGCGGCGGCTCGCAGGCTACGCAGCCGTCTTCACGGAGGCGGGATTGCCACGAGATGCAGACTGGATCGAGCGGGGAGCGCCGGTGGCCGAGGGCGGCCACGCGGCGGCTTTGCGGCTTCTTGCTCGGCACCCAGAACTGACCGCCCTGATCTGCTACAACGATCTGGTAGCCGTGGGAGCGCTGGGTGCATGCCGCGAGATGAACAAGCGGGTGCCCGATGACGTGGCCGTGGTGGGTTTTGACGACATTCCGTTGGCGGCCCTCGTTACGCCGCCGTTGACGACGTGCCGTATTCCTCGTCACGAGCTGGGGGTCAAGGCCGTCGAGGCGTTGTTGAACCAGATTCGGGGAGAGCCGACGTCCGTCCGGGAGGTCGTGTTGGAGCCGACGTTGGTGGTGCGGGCGAGCGCGCCGTGACTGATTTCCAACTCGTGGGGTTGATGAATGCCAACCTTCGCAAAGTTTCTGGACCCCTGGCCTACGACACGCCGGGACAAGCTTGCGAAGGTTAGAATGAAACCAGAAGAGGAGGTGCGTATGGCAGAAGCATGGACGCTGGATCCCAACCGGTATTTTGACCCCGACCCGACGCAACGACACATCGCCCACGGGTTGTACGAGCGAGTGGCAGATCTGCCCCTAATGTGCCCGCACGGGCATGTGAATCCTCGGCTTTTTGCCGATCCGGATGCAACGTTTGGGTCTCCGGCGGAGATGTTTATCGTCCCGGACCACTACGTTTTCCGCATGCTCTACTCGCAAGGCATCTCGCTCGACGACCAGGGCGTGCCGCGGTTGGGCAAGCGATTCGGCGGGACTGAGTGAGGACCGCGCACGACGGATCTGGCAGACCTTTGCGGACAACTTCTACCTTTTCCGGGGCACGCCAAGTGGCGCGTGGCTTCAGCAGGAACTCATTGAGGTCTTTGGCGTCGATGAGAAGCTGCGGGGCGAATCCGCCCAGAGGATCTACGATCACGTCGCGGACAAGCTGGCACTGCCTGAGTTCAGACCCCGGCGGCTCTTCGAGGCCTTCAACATCGAGGTGCTCTGCACGACGGATGCCGCCAGCGATACGCTGGTGTACCATCAGGCGATCAAGGACTCCGGTTGGACGGGACGGGTGGTGCCCACATTCCGGCCTGATGCCGTGGTCAACCTGGGCACGCCCGGCTGGCGAGAGCAGCTTCAGGCGTTGTCCGACTCCGTTGGCTACGAGATCAACAGTTACCGTCTGTTGGTGCGGGCGCTGGAGGAACGCAGGGCCTTCTTCAAGGAGATGGGGGCGCATGCCACGGACCACGCGGTGTTGACGGCTTACACCGGGGAGCTACCCCCGGCAGATGCCGAGGCGATCTTTGCCCGCGCGTTCAAGGGCGAGGCCACTGCGGAGGACGCACGGGTCTTCACCGGCCATATGCTGATGGAGATGGCCAGGATGAGCATCGAGGATGGTCTGGTGATGCAGGTGCACGCCGGCTCATACCGGAACCACAATGCCGGGATTTTCGAGGCGTTTGGCGCCGACAAGGGTGCCGACATCCCGATCGCTTCGGAGTTCACGCGTAACCTCTATCCATTGCTCACCAAGTACGGCAACGATTCCCGACTGACGTTGATTCTCTTCAACCTGGACGAGGATACGTATGCCCGCGAGTTGGCGCCGTTGGCGGGGCATTACCCGACGGTCAAGATTGGCCCGCCATGGTGGTTCCACGACAGTGTGAATGGGATGCGGCGCTACTTCGATCGGATCATGGAGACCGCCGGTATCTACAACACCGCCGGCTTCAACGATGACACGCGTGCGTTCCCCTCGATCCCAGCCCGGCACGACGTGTGGCGCCGCGCTTCGGCCAACTGGGTGGCGGGCCTCATAGTCCGTGGGCTGATCGATATACAGGATGGGGTCGAGATGATCTACGCGCTCGCGTACGGGTTGGCGAAAAAGGCCTACGGGTTTGGCGGCGTTTGAACGTTCAAACGTGTAGACGCCAGTTTGGAAAGGAGTCATACTATGGTCGAACAACTTCAGGAGTCGGCCGGGTTTGAGACGATCTATCCGAGATCGGTAGTGGAGCAACGTGGGACGACGTATTTCCTCGCCCGGGACGCCAACGGAGAGAAGGTGCTCTGTGTGGCGGGTGATACCGCGGGGTTCCAGGGGACCGAGCGAGGAAAGGTGCTGGTCTGCGCACGTTCGCCTGAAAATGCGGACCTGCTCCGCGAGCGCCTGCCCTGGCTGCGTCCTTCCCTCCTGGGCTTGCAGACGTCGGGGGGATGTGGCGACCGTCTGGGCCTGGCCACGCCCGGCCACATCCGGGCGCTGCGTGCGGTCGGGGGTGTGGCACCCATCCTTGCCCAACAGTCGATGCGCGAGAACGCGCGCACGCTGCGGACACCACAGCAGGTCATGGACGATGCGATGTGGGGGGTTCTCGAGGAGGGGTGGCGGGCGCCCTGGGGCGCCGATGCCGACCATTTGAAGACAACCGACGACATCGACCTCTGTGTGGCGGCAGGGTATACGTTTTTCACGATCGACCCCGGTGATCACGTCGACAACGATGCCCATACGGATTCCCTTGCAACGCTACACGCCAAATTCGAGGTACTTCCCTGGGCCCGGCTGCACGATTACCCGGATGCGATGCGCGCCCGCTACATTGACTCTGGTACCCGGAGGGGGGCCGCCGAGTGCGTTGCGGGGATGGGAACCTTTGATGAGGTCTCCCTCCTGCGCGCGGCCTGCAAGTACGGTGCCGCCTTGGCGCACACCTCAAGGATGTACCGGCACCTGGTGGAAGCCGAAGGAGGGCATCCGTTTGAGCTCGAGGTCTCGGTAGATGAGACGGCGACGCCGACGTCGGCGCTGGAGCACATCTTCATTGTCAGCGAGCTCTCGCGCCTGGGTGTGGAGTGGGTGAGCCTGGCGCCGCGCTATGTGGGTCGCTTCGAGAAGGGTGTGGACTACATTGGCGATCTGAACGTCTTTGATGTGGAGTTCGCCAGACATGCAGCCATCGCAAGGGCACTGGGGCCTTACAAGCTCAGCATCCATTCGGGATCTGATAAGTTCAGCATCTACCCCCTGATGGCGAAGCACACCTGTGGGGTCGCCCACCTCAAGACTGCCGGCACGAGTTATCTCGAGGCGCTGCGGGCCATCGCCGACGTCGACCCGGCCCTCTTCCGTGAGATCCTGACGCTGGCCATCGCACACTACGCCGAGGACCGCGCGACCTATCATGTATCGGGGGACGTGGCGAAGGTCCCGGCACCGGATACGCTCGAGGATGAGCGCCTCTCCGGTGTCCTGGATACCTTCGACGGTCGGGAGGTGCTTCACGTCACCTTTGGCTCGGCGCTCGAGGCCTATGGCGACCGGATCAAGGCGGCTCTGGACGCACATGAGGAGGCGCACTACGCGGCGCTGGAGGCGCACTTCATCCGGCATCTGGAACCGTTCGCAGATGTGACGAAGTAACCAGTGACGAGTGACGATTGGTCCGACTCGAATCAATCGCCACCCGTCACCAAACGAGGAGGCGATATGGATCAGGCATATTTGACTCAGTTATTTGGTCTTGAGGGCAGAGTCGCCGTCCTGACGGGCGGTGGCGGGGTGTTGGCCGGGACGATGAGCCGGGCGTTGGGGCGGATGGGGGCGAAGGTGGCGGTGTTGGACATCGCAGCCGCGGCTGCCGAGCGCGTTGCTTTCGATGTCCGTGAGGCGGGCGGCGAGGCCATGGCGGTGACGTGCGATGTCCTGGACAAGACCAGCGTCCAAACCGCGGCCGATGCGGTCATCGAGGCGTTTGGTCGGGTGGATATCTTGATCAATGGCGCCGGCGGCAACAAGAGAGAGGCCACCACGACGCCGGATCTCACTTTCTTTGACTTGCCCGCCGATGCCGTGACATGGGTCTTCAACCTGAACTTTATCGGAACGCTGCTGCCGTGCCAGGTCTTCGGCAAGCTGATGGCAGCCCAAGAGGTGGGCGTCATCCTGAACATCTCCTCGATGAACGCATTCCAGCCCCTGACGCGGATACCCGCCTATTCTGCGGCGAAAGCCGCGGTGAGTAACTTCACCCAGTGGCTTGCGGTGCATATGAATCAGGAGTATGCTCCGGGTATACGCGTGAATGCTCTGGCGCCCGGATTCTTCTTGACGGAGCAGAATCGCTTTCTCTTGACGGATGAGGCGACGGGCGGCTTGACCTCGCGGGGGCAAACCATCATCGGCCATACGCCAATGGGACGCTTTGGTGATCCCGAGGACCTGATCAGCACCACGCTGTGGCTGCTCTCCGATGGCGCAAGCTTTGTGACCGGCATTGTCGTCCCCGTCGATGGTGGCTTTAGCGCGTTTAGTGGCGTGTAGAAGCGTTATTCTCAAGGAGACTAACTTATGGTGACCTATCCTGAGCCTGCTCGACCGCTGGCGGAGATGCAGCCAAGCCAGGCTTTCTTTGTTGGGATCGATTCCGACGGCTGCGCCTTTGATACGATGGAGATCAAGCATAAGGAGTGCTTCACACCCAACATCATCAAGCACTGGGATCTTCAGGCTGTCTCCAAGTATGCGCGCGAGGCATCGGAGTTCGTCAATCTTTATTCCAAGTGGCGTGGCATCAACCGGTGGCCCGCGCTGGTGATGGTCTTCGACCTGCTGCGCGAACGCCCTGAGGTCCAGGCGCGCCACGTTGAGCCGCCAAGGGCGGAGCGAATCCGTGCTTTTATCGCTGATGACGCGTGGCCCAAGAGTAACGACGGTCTGGCGGGTTATATGGGCAGGTACCCCGATCCCGAGTTGGACAGAGCGTGGGGATGGACCTGCGCGGTGAACGCTGCGATTGCCGACATGGTCCACGGCGTGCCGCCGTTCCCCTACGTCCGCGAGAGCCTGGAGCTGCTCTCTGGTCAGGCAGATATGATCGTGGTCTCCGCGACACCGGTCGAGGCGCTGCGGCGGGAGTGGCTGGAGCACGACATCGCGCAGTACGTGGAGGTCATTGCAGGGCAGGAGATGGGCAAGAAGCAGCTCCATCTCGAGCTGGCGGCAAAGGGCAAGTACGATCCGACACACGTGCTGATGGTCGGCGACGCGCCGGGTGATATGAATGCCGCGAAGGCGAACAACGCCCTGTTCTATCCTGTGAACCCGGGTGACGAAGAGGCTTCCTGGCAGCGCTTTCACAAAGAAGCCGTCCACAAGTTCCTGGCCGAGGAATATGCCGGGGCGTATGAGGCGCAGTTGATCGCGGAGTTCGAGGCGAAGTTGCCCGAGACCCCGCCGTGGAAGCGATAACGGCGGGGGAGTGGGGATCAGAGAAAAGGCAATAAGGTCGGATAGGGAGCGATCACGAAGTGAAGCTTGAGTTCAAACGTATCGTCGTCAAGGTGGGCACGAGCGTGCTGACCGATGGCACACATCGGCTTAGCCCACCGCGGATGGTGGATCTGGCCCGGCAGTGTGCGAGTCTGCAGCAGGCCGGGCACGAGGTGGTGGTGTGCAGCTCGGGGGCGATTGCCGCAGGCCGCGAGCGGTTGGGATATGTAGTGGGGACGACGGCGCCTGGGACCGCGGGCGAAATGGCGTCGGTGGCCACAAAGCAGATGTTGGCTGCGGTGGGACAGAGCCGGCTGATGCTGATGTGGGAACGCTTCTTCGAGATTTACGGTCTTAACGTCGGACAACTTCTGCTGACGCAGGGCGACGTAGCCAGCCGCGGGCGCTTTCTCAATGCACAGGATGCCCTGCAGACGCTCATCGAGCACAAGATCATTCCCATCATCAACGAGAACGATGCCGTCGCGACCGAGGAGATCAAGATCGGCGACAACGATAACCTCTCCGCGCTCGTTGCGGTGCTGGCCGATGCAGACTTGCTGATCCTTCTGACGGACCAGCAGGGGTTGTTCACCGCCGATCCGCGGCGAGACCCTGATGCTGAGCTCATCAGCGAGGTTCGCGTCATCGATGGGAGCCTGCGCGCGCTCGCCGGTGAAAGCCGGACGGGATTGGGCGTAGGGGGGATGGTCACAAAGCTTGAGGCTGCGACCGTGGCCCGACGCGCCGGCACCGAGGTGGTGATCGCTGATGGTGGCGAACCCAACGTCCTTTCGCGTATCGCCGCAGGGGAGGCGTTGGGCACGCGGTTCGTGGCGCTTGACACGCCGCCTGAGAACCGGAAGCGCTGGATCCTGGCAGGAGCCGTGAACACGGGGCACATCGTCGTCGATTATGGGGCGGCCCAAGCCCTGCTTCACGAGGGCCGCAGCCTGCTACCGGCAGGTATCGTGGCGGTGGAAGGGACCTTCGATCGAGGGGATACCGTGTCGGTGTTTGAGCAAGCCGGTGAGGATCACGCAGGGACTTCCGGTGGTGGTATACTGCAGGCGGGACAGCGGCGGACGGAGCGCCATCAGCCTGGCGAGCGCCATCAGCCTGGCGAGCGCCATCAGCCTGGCGTGCGGCCGGTCCCTACCGGCATAGGCCGTGAGATAGCCCGCGGGGTTGCTCGTTATCCGAGCGATGATCTCGATCGCATCAAGGGCTTTCATTCGGATAAGATATCTGATGTGCTTGGGTATACGTATGCTGCGGTGGCTATACACCGCAACGATCTGATCTTGCTCTAGGCTGGACTGTGGAGAGACCTTTGAGGTTTTCTGCTCGGCAAGACGGCCTCTTGACAGGAAAACGTCAGAGGTCTCGCGACGGAGGAGTAGTAGTGAACCAAAGAATGTCGACGGAGACGAAGGTGGATCTGGACGATATGGGGCAGCGGGCCAGGAAGGCAGCCCGGCACCTGGCGACGCTGACCACGGACGAGAAGAACGCGGCGCTCATAATGATTGCCGACGAGATCGAGGCGCAATCCGAGATCGTATTGGCCCAGAACGCACTTGACGTTGAGGCTGCCCGCGCCAAGGGACTCAGTGATGCGCTCCTCGACCGCCTGTTGCTGACCAACGCACGTGTGGAGAAGCTGGCGGCAGGGACGCGGGACGTGGTTTCGCTGCCCGACCCCGTAGGTGAGGTCATCGAGGGACGCGTGCTGCCCAACGGGCTCCAGATCCAGCAGCGCCGCACGCCGATTGGCGTCCTGGGTGTCATCTATGAGGCTCGCCCCAACGTAACGGTCGGATATCGCGGCCCTCTCGCTGAAGACCGGCAATGCCGTCATCCTGAGAGGGGGCAGCGAGACGCTGCGCTCCAATCTCTCCCTGGCCAAGGTCATCCAGGATGGGCTGGCCAAGGCGTCCGTCCCTTCCGATGCGGTTCAGTATATTTCGAACCCGGACCGAACACTGGTCACAGCGCTGCTGAAGCTGGATGCCTACGTCGACATGATCATTCCCCGCGGTGGAGCCGGCCTTCACCGGCTCTGTCGCGAGCAGAGCACCATTCCGGTGATCACCGGGGGCCTCGGGATTTGCCACCTCTATGTTGAGCCTTCCGCGGATTTGGAAGGGGCGCTGAATGTCATCCAGAATGCCAAGGTGCAGCGACCCAGCGTCTGCAACGCGCTGGATACACTGTTGGTTCACAAGGACATTGCTGCCTCGTTTCTGCCCAGGGTCGCCGCACGATTGGGACGGATGGCGTGGAGCTAAGGGCAGCAGGGGAGGCGTGGCATATCCTGTCCGGTAACAACGACACCGTCGTGCGGGAGGCAGGCCCGGAGGATTTTGACCAGGAGTGGCTGTCGCTCGTCCTTGGCGTGAAAGTGGTGGACGATCTCGATGAAGCCATCGCACATATCCAGGATCACAGCACCTTCCACTCCGACGGCATCCTCTCCAATGACTGGCGCCACGTGACGCGCTTCGTGAACGAGATCGATTCTGCGGCCGTCTTCGTCAATGCCAGCACGCGCTTCAATGACGGCGGTGAGTTCGGGCTTGGCGCCGAGGTCGCGGTCAGCACCCAGAAACTCCACGCGCGGGGCCCGATGGGTCTGAAGGAACTGACGACGTATAAGTGGGTGGTGTACGGGGAGATGCACGTGAGGAAGTGAGGGTTCTAGCGCAGACGCCGGATCGTCACCCGTCACGTTGTTGATCGATAAGTGAGGATAACCATGAATATCGGTGAGGGATACACAGATCGCTATCTGAGCGAAGACGAAGTGCGGAAGATCCTGTTCAAGGGGCTGGGGCAAGCCCGGATCGACGGAGAGCGGGTGGTGGTGATCATCCCCGATAGCACGCGGACGGCGCCCATTCCACTGATGTTCCGCCTGTTCACCGAATTGCTACGAGGGCGCGCCGCAAAGCTCGATTTCCTCGTGGCGTTGGGGACTCATCCCCTCATGAGCGAGGATGCGCTCAATCGGCTGGTGGGTATCACGGCCGAAGAACGCATGACAACCTACAAAGCCGTTGGCATCTACAATCACCAATGGGATGATCCGGCGACCTTCACCATCGCCGGCGTGATCCCACGTGCGGAGATTGAGGAAATCACCAACGGGATGCTGTCGATGGACGTGCCGGTCACCGTGAACAACCGGGTGCTGGAGACCGATCAGGTCATCGTGTGCGGCCCGGTCTTTCCCCACGAGGTGGTGGGGTTCTCCGGGGGGACCAAGTATTTCTTCCCCGGGGTGTCGGGGCCGGAGGTGATCAACTTCACCCATTGGCTGGGCGCGCTCATCACCAGCATGCGCGTCATTGGCCATCGGGATACGCCCGTGCGCAACGTGATCGACCGGGCGGTCGCCTTCGTCGGTACGCCCAAGCTCTTCTGCAATATGGTGGTGACCCACCAAGGCATGGCCGGGCTCTACTTCGGGGACTATAAGGAGGCGTGGCTGGACGCCGTCTCCTTGTCATCGAAGCTGCACATCCGGTACGTCGATCGCCCGTTCCAGAAGGTGCTCTCCGTGATGCCCGAGCTCTATGACGACATCTGGACGGCGGCGAAGGGAATGTACAAGGTCGAGCCCGTCATCGCCGACGGCGGCGAGGTGATCATCTACGCGCCGCACATTGACGAGATCTCCTACACCCACGGCGAGGTTTTGGGTCGGGTTGGCTACCACGTCCGCGACTACTTCGTCAAACAATGGGATCGCTTCAAGGACGAGCCCTGGGGCGTGTTGGCACACTCGACGCATCTCCGCGGTGGGGGAGAGTACGACCCCGACACCGGCGTCGAGCGCCCACGTGTCAACGTCACATTGGCGACGGGGATTTCCAGGGAACGCTGCGAACAGGTGGGCTTGGGGTATCTGGATCCCGCCGAGGTGGATTTTGATGCATGGCGCGACCGAGAAGATGAGGGGATCCTGTTCATCCCGAGGGCAGGGGAGTTGCTGTATAGGCTAAAGGGCGATGAATGACATAGGAGGATCTACGTGGACAAGGTTCGGATTGCGGTCATCGGTCTTGGGAACATCGGGTCGCTGCATCTGGGCAACATAGAGAAGGAGCCGAAGGTCGAGCTGACCGCGGTGTGCGACATCGTGCCGGAGAAAGCCAAGGCGGCCGCCGGACGGGCGTCCGCAGCCGGACGGGATGTGAGGGCGTACTTCGATTCCGACAAGCTTCTCGCTGATAGGGTCTGTGACGCGGTCATTGTTGCGACGCCCCACTATTTCCACACTACGATCGGGATCGCCGCGCTCAAAGCCGGCTACCACGTCATCGTGGAGAAGCCGATCTCGGTCCACAAGGCCGACTGTGAGCGCCTCATCGCGGCACACACCGACAAAGATCTGGTCTTCTCTGCGATGTTCAATCAGCGGACAGACCCCGCCTATCAGAAGATCCGCCATCTCGTGAAGTCGGGCGAGTTGGGCAAGCTGGTCCGTGTCAACTGGATCATCACCAACTGGTTTCGCACGCAGGCTTACTACGATTCCGGCGGCTGGCGGGCCACGTGGGCCGGCGAGGGTGGCGGTGTGCTGCTGAACCAGTGCCCTCACAATCTCGATCTGCTCCAATGGATCGTGGGCATGCCGTTGCAGATCCGGGGATTCTGCGATATCGGCAAGCGTCACACCATCGAGGTCGAGGACGAGGTCACGGCCTACATGGTCTATCCGGATGGATGCACCGGCCTCTTCGTGACCTCGACCGGCGAGGCTCCTGGGACCAACCGGCTGGAGATTGCCGGAGATCAGGGGAAGCTGGTGATGGAAGGAGACCGAATCGCGTATACGCGCAATGAGGTACTTGCGACCGAGTTTCTCAGGACCTCGAAGGCGTCGTTCGCCCGTCCACCGGTGTGGGACATTGATATCCCCTATAACGGACACGGCGGTCAGCACGCCGCGATTCTGGAGAACTTCGCGGATGCCATCCTCTATGGTAAGCCGCTGATCGCGCCCGCGGAGGAGGGCATTCACTCGGTGGAGTTGGCGAACACGATGCTCTATTCGTCGCTGCAGGGGCGGCCCATCGATCTGCCGCTGGACAGCGCTGCATACGAGGCCGAGCTAAAGGGGCTGATCGCAGGCTCCACATTTGCGAAAGAAGTGTCAGACGACGCGTCCGGCAGACGCGCCTCAGACGGCGTCGTGGCGGAATCGATATGGCAGCATCGTTCAACTGAAGTCAGTTTCGTACGTGAAGGAGGGTACCATGAATAAGGCGGATGCACCTGGGACGGCGGACGCGCCTCAGACGGCGGACGCGCCTCAGACGGCGGACATTGGTCTCATCGGGCTTGGCGTGATGGGGCAGATGTTGGCGCTCAATATGGAGCGCAACGGATTCCGTGTCGCGGGCTATGACCTGGACGCGGAGAAGGTCTCGGCCTTCGAGGGCCACGTGGAGAAGGGCGATGGGACGCACCGCAACCTGTTCGGGGCGAACGATCTGGCGACCTTTGTGAACCTCTTGGAGAAGCCACGACGCATTATGATGATGGTGCCCGCCGGCAAGCCCGTCGACGCGGTCATCGGCGACATCAAGGGGCTTCTTGATCCAGATGACCTGCTCGTCGATGGCGGGAACTCCCACTTCACCGACACCGAGCGGCGCACCAAGCAACTGGAGGAGATGGGGATCCGCTATATCGGCACCGGCGTGAGCGGTGGAGAGTATGGCGCGCTATGGGGCCCGTCGATTATGCCCGGTGGGCAGCGCGAGGCGTGGGAGAGGATGCGCCCAGTGCTGGAGGCTATCGCCGCCAAGGTTGACGGTGAGCCGTGCGTCACCTATATCGGTCCCCGCGGGGCAGGCCATTACGTCAAGATGGTTCACAATGGGATCGAGTACGGCGACATGCAGCTGATCGGTGAGGCCTACGATATCCTGCATCGCGGGCTCGGTTTGAAGGCAAAGAAGCTTCATCGGGTTTTCGTCGACTGGAACGAGGGTGAGCTGGCGTCGTATCTGATCGAGATCACCGCGGCCATTTTCGCCAAGACCGATGATGAGACGGGCAAACCCCTCGTCAACGTGATCCTGGACGAGGCGCAGCAGAAGGGTACCGGGAAGTGGGCGTCGCAGGATGCGCTGGATGTTGGTGCGCCGACGCCCACGATCAACGCTGCGGTGGAGGCCCGCATTATCTCCGCGTACAAGGACGAGCGTGTCACGGCGTCGAAGGCCCTCTCAGGGCCTACGCCGACATTTGAAGGGGACGCGAAGGACTTCATCGCTCTGTTGGAGGATGCGCTCTACGTCGCCAAGATCTGTTCTTACGCCCAGGGCTTCACGCTGCTCCGAACGGCAAGTGCCGAGTATGACTACGAGCTCAACTTCGGCGACATTGCCAAAATCTGGCGGGGCGGGTGCATCATCCGGGCGGCCCTCCTGGAGGACATTCGAGCCGCTTTTGCCGCTAATCCGGACCTCGACAACTTACTGATGGACGAGGCGTTGGGGCAGGCGGTCGTTACGCGTCAGGACGCCCTGCGCAAGGTCCTGGCCTACGCCATCGCTAACGGAATCCCTGTCCCGGCACTCTCCTCGGCCCTGGCCTACTATGATGCCTATCGCAGTGCACGTCTGCCCGCGAATCTTACCCAGGCCCAGCGGGACTACTTCGGCGCGCATACCTACCGGCGGGTGGATATGGACGGCACATTCCATACGGTGTGGGAGGATATGGACGTCCCGCCGGGGGAGGCCTAGCAAGTCCCCAGGCCATCTGCATAGGGGGTGGTTGGGTGGTCCAGTTCACTCCGACCAGCAGACGACCCAACCACCTGAAGCTAAAGGAGCAACCCATGCCGAGACCCAGGAATGTTATCGTCGCCCAGTCCGGTGGGCCGACGCCGGTAATCAACGCGTCACTGCGTGGCATGTTGGAGGCCTGTAAGGCTCATCCCGACACGTTCGGCACAGTCTATGCGGGGTTCCATGGCGTCGAGGGCGTTCTGACAGAGGACCTGCTCGATCTCTCTGCCCAACGAGAAGAGGAAATCTCCCTACTCAACACGACGCCGGCCGCCGGTGCTATCGGGACGTGTCGCTACAAGCTGAAGGCGAATCAGACGGAAGACTTCGAGCGCATCATCGAGGTGTTCAGAGCCCATGACATCGGTTACTTCTTCTACAACGGCGGCAATGACTCGATGGACACTGCGCACAAGGTCGCTCAGTTGGCGGAGGCGCGCGGGCTGGATCTCGTGGCCATAGGTGTCCCCAAGACCATCGACAACGATGTCGGGGGACAGCGCGCCTCAGACGGCGGCGCTTTCCAGATCATCGATCATACTCCGGGTTATGGGAGCGTGGCACGGTATTGGGCGCTGAACATACAGAACGCCGATCAGGAGAACGCGGGATCGTCACCCTCGGATCCAGTGTTGGTGATCCAGGCGATGGGGCGCAAGATCGGCTTCATCCCAGCGGCTGCCCGGCTCGCCGATCTCCACAGAGAGATGCCACTGCTGATTTTCTTGCGGGAGTCCAACCTCGACCTGCCGGCGCTGACGGACGCCGTCAACGATCTGCTGAAAGCGCGTGGTCGCGCTGTGGTGGTCGTTAGTGAGGGATTCGACGTCGGTGATATCGGCGAGCGCAAGGACTCGTTTGGCCACACGATGTTCTCGTCCAGCGAGATGACGGTCGAGCAGATTGTGGTCAACTACCTCAACGAGGCCGGGTTGATGGCTCGCGGGTCGGCACGAGGTAACGTGCCCGGCACGGATCAGCGCCACAACATCATCTATGCTTCCACGGTCGACCTGGAGGAGGCGTATCGCGTCGGCTGGAAGGCCGTGCAGATCGCCGTCGAGGACGGGTCGGGGTATATGTCTACGATCTTGCGCGAGCCGGGCGAGATCTACAGCGTTCGATACGACAGGGTGGGGCTGGAGCTTGTCGCGAATTCGGAGCGCACTTTCCCCGGCGAGTGGATCGCGGCATCGCGCACGGATGTCACCGACGACTTCGTTCGCTATGCGCGGCCCTTGATCGGTGATGGCTGGCCTTCGATCCCGTTGGTGGACGGACGGCAGCGTTTCGCGCGGCTCGATCCGATCTTTTCCGCACAGCAGCTAGCCGCCTACGTTCCGCAAGCGTACCGTCAGCGTTGACACCCTACGCTGCGCTCAGGGCAGGCTGTTGACACGTTGGCATTTCTGAACCCTGAGACGTACTCAGGGTAAGCCCTACGGAACTGCGGTAGGGCAAGTCCTACCGAACTGCGGTAGGGCAAGCTGTTGACGCGTGCTAACGTGTCAACGTTCTTTGGATTCCTGAGGAGATTAACTTGCTGGAGCGAAGGACGACGGTCGCCGTTGACGGCAACGCATTCCTGATCGATGGGGCGCCCACATATGCCGGGCGCTGGTACCGGGGCAGGAAGATTGAAGGACTGCTCCTCAACTCGCGGATGGTGCAGGGCATCTTTGACGATCTCAACCCTGAGACGCGGAGCCTGTGGGACTACGCGGACGGGCCCTGGGACGCGGACCGAAACACCGACGAGTTCGTCGCCGCGATGCCGGCGTGGCGCGCGGCGGGCCTCTTGAGCTTTACGATCAACCTGCAGGGCGGCAGCCCACAGGGATACAGCCGGCACCAGCCGTGGCATAACTCGGCCTTCACGTCAACGGGCGAGCTGCGTGGGGCCTATATGGATCGGCTAGTACGCATCCTCGATGAGGCCGACCGGCTGGGCATGGCCCCGATTGTCGGGTATTTCTACTTCGGTCAAGATCAGCGACTTGAAAGCGAGCAAAGCGTCGTCCGGGCCACGGAGAGTGCGACGGATTGGCTGCTGGACAAAGGCTATCGCAACGTCTTGGTTGAGGTGGGCAACGAGGTGGACAACCGGCAGTACGATCACCCTATCCTTAAGGCGGACCGTTGCCACGAGCTGATCCACCTGGTCCAGGCGAGGTCGTCGGGCCGGTTGCTGGTGAGCACGAGCCTGTGTGGCAACGTGATCCCACCTACTAACCTGGTCGAGGCCTCTGACTTTCTGCTGCTGCATGGCAACGGCGTGTCCGATCCTAACCGCATCCGTGAGATGGTAGACGTGACCCGTCAGGTAGCCGGCTATCGCGGACAGCCCATTCTGTTCAACGAGGACGATCACTTCGACTTTGATGCGGACGATAACAATATGCTCGCGGCGCTCGACCGGTATGCGGGCTGGGGCTACTTCGACTATCGGATGGCCGGCGAGGGATACAACGAAGGCTACCAGAGTGTGCCCGTGAACTGGGGCATCAGCTCGGAGCGCAAGCGAGGGTTTTTTGGGCTACTGGGAGAGGTCACGGGGGCGTAGTAGAGCGATCAGCGATCAGCAAGGAGTAGGGAGTAGGGAGTAAGAGCTTAGTCCGTACTCCTGTCTGTTGACTGACTGCTGATCGCTATTGGCTTATGGCTTCTCCGCTACCGATAAGGAGACTGCACCACCATGCAAACACGTGTACTTGGCAAGACGGGATTGCTGGTCTCACGCTTGGGCGTGGGGCTCGCGGAGATCGGTGGGTTGGATCTGGCGGAAGCCCGACGAGCCGAGGAGGTCCTGAACCTGGCGCTTGACCATGGCGTCACGTTCCTCGATACCTCGGCGTGCTATAGCAACAGCGAAGAGCTGATTGGCCGGACGATTGCGCACCGGCGGGACGAGTACGTGCTTGCCACCAAGGCAGGACACAGTGCAGGTGGGTATCGGGGCGAGGATTGGACGGCTGAAACGATTCTCGACAGCATTGACCGGAGTCTGGTTCGTATGCGCACCGACCATCTGGACCTGCTCCAACTTCACAGTTGTGGCGTCGCGACGCTGGAGCGGGGCGAGGTGATCGAGGCGCTGCAGCAAGCGCAGCAGGCAGGCAAGACGCGCTATATCGGTTATAGCGGTGACAACGAGGCCGCGCTGTGGGCCGTGCAGAGTGGTCTCTTCGACACGCTCCAGACGAGCTATAACCTCGTGGATCAGAACGCTCGTCTCTATCTTTTCGGCCCTGCCAAGGATCAGGGCATGGGGATTATCGCGAAGCGGCCGATTGCTAACGGTGCCTGGGGCGCTTCGACGGCACCCAGCAGCTATGCCGCAGCCTACTATGCACGGGCGCAGAAGATGAGGGCCTCCGGTCCGCTGCCCGGGGCGCCGGAGGAACGGGTTCTGCTGGCACTGGGCTTTGCGTTTGCTGAAGAGGCTGTCGACACGTGCATTGTGGGGACGCGCAGTGCCGACCATATGCGGACGAATATCGAGTGGGTGGAATCGCGGCTGCCGATCCCCGCCGAAACGGTAGACGAGCTTCACCGGCGGTTTGACCGGTTTGCAGGTTCCGAGGATTGGCAGCAGCTCGGTTAGGGCTGTACGGCCTGTTTCGCGGAGGGCAAGTATGTCTTGGTCGATTGAACGTTATCTGAATATTCGCCAGGCGTATGGGGCCACCTGGCGAGCGAACGGCAAGCAAGTGGCTTTTCTCACCGATATCACCGGCGTGCCACAAGTATGGCAGGTCGCTGCCGACGACGCTGCCGGGGTCCCGTGGCCCGACCAACTTTCCTTCGCGGCGGATCGTGTCACCGAAGCGGCCTACTCCCCGGCACCCGGTGACGCCCGTCTGCTCTACGTGAGCGATGTGGGAGGCAGCGAGCAGCACCAGCTCTATCTGCTGGATGTAGATCGGGGATCGGTCCGATGTCTGACCGAAGGGTTTGAGGACGCGATGCATCTCTTCGGCAGTTGGTCCGGCGACGGCACCCGGATCAGTTTTGCGGCCAACCGCCGTGATCCGGGTGTTTTCGACCTC
The DNA here is from genome assembly GCA_963775195.1 of uncultured Chloroflexia bacterium. Taxonomy (GTDB): domain Bacteria; phylum Chloroflexota; class Anaerolineae; order B4-G1; family SLSP01; genus PWVB01. The sequence goes on along the minus strand of CAVZIC010000002.1, from coordinate 96,708 downwards.
TACGTCCAGGACGTGAGCGGGCCCGAGACCCGGGCCGTGTGTGTCTGGCAGAACGACACGCGCGGGTATCTCAGTCATCTGGTCTTCGCGCCGGATGGACGGCACGTGATCGCGGTACGGACAGCGAGTTCCTTCGATCACACACTATTGGAGATCGATCTGGAGACAGGTGAGGCGCTGACGCTGCTAGGCACTGACGCGCCTGTGCGCTTTGCCGATCCGTGCTATGCGCCTCAGACGGCGGTTGCGCCTCAGACGGCGGTTGCGCCTCAGACGGCGGTTGCGCCTCGGACGGCGACCGCGCCTCGGACGGCGGCTGCGTCCGATGGAGGCGCGCTCTATCTGATCACGGATCTGGACGCCGATTTCCTGTACGTGGCGCGGCTGGATCTTGCGGCTGAGTACAGCCGAGCCGCGGCTGAGTACAGCCGAGCCGCGGTCGCAGACGGCCGTGTTGCGGCGGGAGACAGCCGATGGTCTGGAAAGCTTGAGCGCATCGCTGCCCCTGACTGGGATTGCGGTTCCCTGGCGATCACGAAAGACGGGACGAAGCTTGCCTATACGGTGAACGTGGATGGTGCGGATCGGGTCGTGCTGATGGACACCGAAAGTGGGGAGATACGAGAGTGCCCGTTGGGCCCGGGTGCGATGGGTGTCGTCGTTGGGGATGCCCTGGCTTTTTCGCCCGACGGCAACGCCCTGGCATTCTCGTTCTCCGGGGCGACGCGCACGGCGGATCTCTATCTTTGGGACCTTGTGGTGGACGAAGTGCGTCCGTTGACGCGGTCGTCTCACGGAGGCCTACCGGTGTCGGCGTTTCTCGGCCCTGAGTTGGTCCGCTACCCGACATTCGATGCCGGCGAGGACGGCGAGGTACGACAGATTCCAGCGTGGTATACCAGGCCGCAGGCGGCGGATACCCCGCTACCCGTCGTCGTGATTGTCCATGGAGGGCCGGAGGGGCAGTCCCGACCGGGGTTCAATTTCCTCGTCCAGTACCTGCTGGATCACGGCTATGCAGTCCTGGTACCTAACGTCCGAGGATCGACGGGTTACGGTAAGCTGTACAGTCACCTGGACGATGTTGAGAAGCGCATGGACTCGGTGGCGGATCTGGCCCACGCCGTGTACTGGCTGCAGTCGCGGCCCGAGATCGATGCGGATCGCATTGCAGTGTATGGCGGGAGCTACGGTGGTTTTATGGTGCTTTCAGCCGTGACGACCTACCCCGACCTGTGGGCTGCCGCGGTAGACATCGTCGGGATCAGCAATCTGGCAACCTTCCTGGAGAACACCAGTGACTATCGCCGGGCGCACAGGGAGGCCGAGTACGGGAGCCTGGCGCGGGACCGGGCCTTCCTGGAGCGCATCGCGCCGATCAACCACATCGAGAAGGTACGCGCGCCCTTGATGGTGATCCACGGGCGCAACGATCCTCGGGTCCCTCTGAGTGAGGCCGAGCAGCTCGTCGCAGCCCTGGAGGCACGCGGTGTTCCGGTGGCCTTCCTGGTCTTCGATGACGAGGGGCATGGGGTGGCCAAGCTCAAGAACAAGCTGGTGGCTTACCCGGCGATCGTAGATTTCCTGGAGACATACATCGGCTCCGGTAGTGGCGGCAAGCGCCGGACAAGCGTGGAGAGAGTGAATGGGTGAGTGCATCAGTGATGCGGGGGTGGCTTACGAGCGCTTGAGCGAGAAGTTGGCGGCCTACGTGACCGGCGTCGTGCCGAGTTACCGTGATGCGCAGGTGGTCGATTTCCACGAGATTAGCGCCGGATGGGAGAGCGACGTCTATGCATTCGACCTCGTCCGGGAGGGTGACCGAGAGCCTTTGGTCCTGCGCATCTATCCAGGTCAGGGCGCCGACACCAAGGCCGCACGTGAGTTCGATGCGGTGCGACGTCTGCACAATGTGGGTTACGCCGTGCCCGCCGTCCTGTGGCTGGAGCAGGATGCCGCCCCATTGGGGAAGCCTTTTATCCTTATGGAGCGCATCAATGGCCACGGAATGTGGCGTGAGACCTTCAGCGGCCCGGAGGACCAACAGCGGTCGAGGTTTGAGCTCTTCTGCCGACTCTTCGTAGAACTCCATGCGCTTGACTGGCGAGCTTTGACTGACGACCTCCAGGAGCCGTACGCCGACAATCCTTACGTCTTCGCGGAGCATTACTTGGGCCTCCTGCGAGCCTACATTGAGCGATTTGGCCAACCGGGATATCTGCCTATCCTTGATTGGCTGCTGACCCGGCTCGACGGAATGGCGTGTGAGCGCCCCGCGCCGATTCACTGGGACTATCATCCCGAGAATATCCTGGTCCGGGCGGATGGCTCGGGGGTTGTGATCGACTGGACGCAGTTCGAGATCTCGGATCCCCGCTTTGATCTGGCGTGGACGATGACTCTGGTTGGGTCGCAGGAGGGAGATGCGGTCAGGGAGCGGATACTGCAGACCTACGAGGCTATGAGTGGCCAACCGGTCCGCAACATCGAGCCATTCGAGGTTATTGCGTGTGCCAAGCGATTAGCGAGTGTGACCATCTCGCTGTCGGCTGGGGCCCAGGCACTCGGTATGCGTACCGGTGCCGAGGAGATGATGCGCCATCACCTGCCGGCGCTCTCGCACGTCTACGAGCGACTGCAGGCGATGACCGGCCTGCGCGTGCCGGAGGTGGAGGCAGCGTTAGCACGTTTTCACGTTGAAACGTGTGAACGTGTGAGAGATTTGTCAGATATGGAGGGTTGATACGGTGTTCGCTGCTGACGGGAATCGTTACGAGAAGATGCAGTACAACCGCTGCGGACGCAGCGGATTGAAGCTTCCGGCGGTCTCGCTGGGGCTATGGCACAATTTCGGTGGGTTCGATAGCTATGAGAATGCGCGCGCCATGTTGCGGCGTGCGTTCGATCTCGGTATCACCCACTTCGACTTGGGCAACAACTACGGCCCGCCTCCTGGTTCTGCCGAGGAGACGCTGGGGAGGGTCATGGCCCAGGACCTGGCGCCGTACAGGGACGAGCTCATCATCTCGACAAAGGCCGGCTACGGGATGTGGCCCGGCCCCTATGGCGAGTGGGGGTCACGGAAGTACCTGATCGCCAGTCTTGACCAGAGTCTGAAACGATTAGGCATGGACTACGTCGACATTTTCTACAGCCATCGCCCTGATCCGGAGACGCCGCTTGAGGAGACGATGGGAGCGCTGGACTACGCCGTGCGGAGTGGGCGGGCGCTCTACGCGGGCATCTCGAACTACAATCCGGATCAGACGCGGCGTGCCGCTCAGATTCTCAAGGATCTCGGTACGCCATGCCTTATTCACCAACCCTCCTACAGCATGTTCAACCGCTGGATCGAGGATGGCCTGTTGGAGGCACTTGAGGACACAGGTATGGGCGCGATTTGCTTCTCGCCGTTGGCGCAGGGGTTGTTGACGAGCAAGTACCTTGGCGGGGATATCCCCGAGGATTCACGGGCTGCGAACCCGCACGGATTCCTCCGCCCCGCGCAGATCACCGACGAGAAACTGGCCAAGGTGCGCAAGCTCAAAGCCATCGCCGAGGCACGGGGACAGACGATAGCTCAGTTGGCTCTTGCATGGGTACTGCGCCACTCTGTGGTGACGTCTGTTCTGATCGGTGCCAGCCGCGTGAGCCAGATCGAGGACTGCGCCGGCGTGGTCGCCAACCTCGATCTGAGTGGCGAGGAACTGGCCGCGATCGAGGATATCCTGGCGTAGATGGACAAACCAGCGAATCCGCCAATTGCCGGCGGGACGAATACGCCGCGTGAGCAGTTCATCGATGCCCTGGAGGGGCGTCCCTATATCGGACGCGTGCCCCACTTCGAGTTGGTCTTCTTTCTGACGATGGAGGCGTTTGGCAAAGTTCATCCTAGCCATCGCAGTTATCATCAGTGGGTTCAGATGAGCGAGGGGGAGCGTCGTCTTCACCGGGAGGATATGGCGGATCTCTATATTGCCACTGCCGAACGGTACGAGCACAATGCGATCTTCCTCCATCCCAATCCAGGCGACGAGCAGGAGACTCTGCGGTTGATCGACCTGGTCCGAGAGAAGAGCGGAGACCGCTACTTCCTGATGATGCATGGCGATGCGACGTTCAGTATCCCCGGCGGCGATCAGATGGCCGAGTTCTCGTACCGTCTGGTCGACGATCCGGCGGGGCTCAAGCGTGAGGCCCAGACAAGCGTCGATCGCGCGTTGGCCAGGGCAGAGCGTTTGGTAAGTCACTGCCCGCCGGGCGTGCAAGGACTCGACGGTTTCGCGCTGTGCTCTGACTACTGCTTTAACACCGGCCCCTTTCTCAGCCCATCGCGTTTCAGCGAGTTCGTTACCCCCTACCTGGCCCAGGTGATCGAGGGTTACCGCGATCTCGGTTTCTACGCCATCAAGCACACAGATGGCAATATTATGCCGATCTTGGACCAGTTGATCCAGGCCAATCCTCATGCGCTGCACTCCCTGGATCCCCAGGGCGGGGTCGACATTGCGGAGGTGAAGCGGATCTGTGGGGATGAGATCTGCCTTATCGGCAACGTGAACTGCGGCCTGATGGACACGGGCACCGACGCGGAGGTTGTGGCGTCCGCGCGCTACGCGCTGCAGCACGGGATGCCAGGAGGGCGTTACGTCTTCTCGACGAGTAACTGCGTATATACGGGGATGCAGCTCGATCGATATGAGCTGATTCTCGACGTCTGGCGCAATGAAGGAATGTATCCCCTCAGAATCATCACCGAGTAACAGAACACGAAAAGGAGAGACTGAGATGGCTGAAAAAGGCATGGGCACCCACGTAGTCACACAGATTGGGTTGGTGGTGAGGGATATCGATAGGGCCATCGAGACCTACAGCAAGATCTTCGGTCTCCCCAAGCCCAGCGTAAGCGTCGCCGGCGGGCCCGATGCTGACGCTACCTACCGGGGTAAGCCGACAAATGCGCAGGCCAAGCTGGCCTTTTTCAAGCTTGGCCAGGTCGATTTGGAGTTGATTGAGCCGATCGGCGAAGGAAGCGTGTGGCAGGAGATCCTGGATGAGAGAGGGCAGTGCGTTCACCATATCGCCTTTCAGGTCAAGGGCACCGACAACGTGACCAACTTCCTTGCCGATTACGATATTCCGGTGATCCAGCAGGGGCACTATACGGGCGGCATGTACACTTACGTCGATAGCGAGCCGGTGCTGGGTGTGATGTTGGAGCTGCTCGAGAATTTCTGAGAAAGAGGACGAGTGACGATGTGACGGGTGACGTCTCCGATCACTCGTCACCCGTCACATCGGTACGTGAGGTTACGCGGAGGCAAAGATGACGCTTGCTGATCGATTTGACTGGGACAATCCCGCTGTCGTCGCCCGGAACCGAGAGCCACGGCACGTGCGGTTGACACCGTATCCCAACGAGGCGCAGGCCCGGGACGGGCGTGAAGAGATTGCGTATGTTCAGGCGCTCAACGGGCGGTGGGCGTTCGAGTGGTATCCCAACCCGGCGTCGGTCCCGGAGGGATTCTGGGCGCCGGAATTTGATGCTGCCAAGTGGGACAAGGTCGATGTGCCCGGTAACTGGCAAGTGCAGGGGTACGGAAAGCCGATCTACACGAATGTCCGGTACCCATTCCCGATCGATCCACGCTATGACGAAGCGATGCAGCACATGACGCGATCGGAGAAGATCTCGGAGCGTGGACTGCCGGCAGAGGCGCTGAGCCTGCCGCTCGACGTGCCGCACGATGACAACCCGACGGGCTGCTACCGGACGACGTTTGAGGTTCCGGACGGTTGGGGAGATCGTCGGGTTTTTGTGAGGTTTGAGGGCGTCGATTCGGCGTTTCACCTCTGGGTCAACGGACAGGAGGTGGGCTACAGCCAGGGAAGCCGGCTGCCTGCCGAGTTCGACCTCACACCCTACCTGCAATCGGGACCAAACCTGATGGCAGTCGAGGTCTACCGCTGGACCGATGGGGCTTACCTCGAAGATCAGGACTTCTGGCGACTGAGCGGGATCTATCGGGGCGTCGTGCTGTGGTCGGTGCCAACGGTCCACCTGTGGGACTACACGGTGCGGACGCGCCTCGACGCGGCCTATCAGGATGCCGTCCTCGAGGTAGATGTGGAGGTGCAGGGATTTGCCCCCGATGACCGTGCGGGGGCGCCCGAGCGGCGCTCGGGCTGGAGCTTTCGCAAGGTTTCCGTGTTGAGGCCACGTTGCTCGATCCGAATGGCGTTGAGGTCGTGACAATGAGCGGCCCGGTTCGCGATCCTGGCTCCGTTTCGATGCACGCGATGGTGGCGAACCCGGCCAAGTGGTCGGCCGAACACCCGGTGCTCTACACGCTGCTGGTCACGCTCCGCGACCCGGACGGCCAGGTGGTTCAGGTTGAACGGACGCGGGTTGGGTTCCGATCGGTCGAGCTTAAGGATGGGCGGCTTCTCGTGAATGGCGTGTCGGTGCTGATCAAGGGTGTGAATCGCCATGAACACGACCCCGAGACGGGACACACGCTCTCCGTCGTGTCTATGATGGCCGACATCCAGTTGATGAAGCGCTTCAACATCAATGCTGTGCGGACCTGCCACTATCCTGATGATCCCCGCTGGTACGATCTCTGCGACGAATACGGTCTCTACGTGCTCGACGAGGCGAACATCGAGTCACACGGCGTATGGGACCGGCCTGCTAAGGATCCTGCCTGGCTCCCCGCCTTTATAGAGCGTGTGACGCGGATGGTGGCGCGTGACAAGAACCACGCCTGTGTGATCGGCTGGTCACTCGGCAACGAGGCGGGATATGGCCCGAATTTCTCAGTTTGCGCGGATTGGATTCACGCACACGACACCACGCGTTTCGTGCATTACCATCCGGCCTATGACGAGCCGGCGGTCGATGTGGTCTCTCTGATGTACCCTACAGTCGCCAGTTTGGCGGAGCATGCCGCCGACAGGACGGACATGCGACCGATTATCATGTGCGAGTACGCCCACGCGATGGGCAACAGCCCGGGCGCCCTCAAGGAGTACTGGGAGGTCATCGATACTTATCCGAAGGCGATCGGCGGATTTGTGTGGGACTGGGTGGACCAAGGCCTTATGCGAACTGAGGAAGATGGTACCACGTGGTTTGCCTATGGCGGCGACTATGGCGACAAGCCCAACGATGGCAACTTCTGCATCAACGGCCTGATCTGGCCGGACCGTGTCTTCCAGTCGGCGTCTGAGCCGCAGACGTCGTCTGCGGCTCACCCCTCACTGTGGGAGGTCAAGAAGGTCTCGGAGCCGGTGCGGGTGGAGCCCGTGGACTTGGAGGCCGGTACGGTTCGCGTGGTGAATCGCTATGGCTTCAGCGATCTGGGTGGGCTGTTGGTATCGTGGGCAGTCATCCGCGACGGGGTGGTGCTCCAGCAGGGAACGCTCCCTCGACTGTCGACCCCGGCAGGGCAAAGCGAGGTTGTCACCGTCCCCTACGGATTGCCTGAGCCGATGTCGGCGACGGAGACGTGGTTGACGTTGCGGTTCGCACTGGCAGCGTCCGCGCCTGAGACGGCGTCCGCGCCTGAGACGGCGTCCGCAGCTCTCGTGCCGCAGGGGCACGAGGTCGCCTGGGCGCAGTTCCTGCTGCCGGTAGACTCTCCTCCGGCGGAGCAGGCCCAGGTGAAGGGGATGCTCCGAGTGGAAGAGACCGAGACCCGGATCGAGGTTCGGGGAGCGGACTTCGCGGTGACCTTCGATCGGGCCTTGGGACGTGTGGTGGCCTGGGAGAAGCTCGATGGGGTAGGAGGGGCATCTCGTTCGGTCCTTCTCGAAGGCCCTGCTACTCATCTGTGGCGCGCTCCGACTGACAACGATGCCAAGCAGATGGCGGGACTGTGGCACGATGCCGGTCTCGACAATCTGACCGAGTCTGTGCAGATGATGATGGTCGATAGACCCTCGCCAAGTATGGCCCGGGTCACGGTGGAGATGGCGACAAATGTGCCGGGGATCACGAGCCGGTGGCTGTACACGATTTACGCCAGTGGGGACGTGATCCTTGAGCATCGTGTGGATGTGGGCGAGGACGTGCCACCATTGGCTCGAGTTGGCGTCAAGCTGACCCTACCCGAGACCGATGAGGCCTTCTCATGGTACGGACGCGGGCCACAGGAGAGTTACGTCGACCGCAAGGAAGGCGCGGCGGTCGACGTCTATCACAGCACGGTGGATGCCGAGTACGTCCGGTATATCAAGCCTCAGGAGTATGGTAACAAGACGGACGTCCGCTGGGCGGCCTTGACCGATGGGGAAGGGCGCGGCATCCTCGCCGTTGGAATGCCACTCCTGGAAGTGAGTGCGCACCATTTTACCGCGGCCGACCTGGCAGGTGCGGATCACACCTATGAGCTCAAGCGCCGTCCTGAGATCACGCTGAATCTCGACTTTGCTCAATCGGGGTTGGGCAGCGCGAGTTGCGGACCGGGTGTGTTGCCGCAATACCAACTCACGGCGAGCGGCTATCGCTATGCGCTCCGGCTTCGTCCCTTGTCGCCCGGCGACGTGCCGGCGCGGTTGGCCAAGCGGATCGGCTAGCGCGCTGCACAGCCCACATGGCGACTCACCAAAGGCTAGAATGACCGGCAGCGATCGTAATGCCTGGCTTAAGCGTCGGAATCGGGGATTCCACGTCACGATCCGTGACGTGGATTGCCGCGATTTCGACGTACAGCGCTTCATCGATGACCTGGCCTCGATGCACGCGACGTTCTTCAGTTTCTTCGTGGGCGGGTACGTCACGACTTACCCGACCCAACTTGCGTACCAGCGGGAGAGTCCCTATCTCGGCGGGCGAGACCTGGCCGGTGAGATCGTTGAGGCAGCCCACGCCGCCGATATCAAAGCCCTGGGCATGATCGACCTTGGCCAGGTGCCGGAGCAGGCCGCGCGGGATCATCCGGACTGGTGTGCCCAGGATGCAGCCGGACGTCCCGTGGAGCGCGTGCCCGGCCTGTACGCGGCGTGCCCCATGGGCGGCTATCAGACCGATTACGCGCCTCAGACGGCGTACGTGCGCGAGATCGTAGCGGAGATCTTGGGGCGGTATCCGCTCGATTGTGTGAAGTTCGGCGGCGGGAGCTTCGGATTCTCTCGCTCCATCTGTTACTGTCCAAATTGCCGCCGGAGTTTCTATGAGGAAACCGGGCGTGAGCTTCCAGCGAAGTCGGATTGGTCGGATCCACTATGGCGGACGTATACTACCTGGCGGATCGACCATGCCCGCCAACGGGTCGATCAGCTTGGCGAGGTCGTCCACGCCATAGATCCCGACATGCCCTTTATGGGCAATAGCGTCTGTTTTGGCGATCCTGACTGGACGGTGGGTTCGTCGATCGATGTCGAGAGCCAAGCCGCGGTCGCGGACGCCGTGCAGGTGGAAGTCCAGACCCGAGCGCGCTATGACGAAGCGTTGATCAGAATCGACGAGGCGTCGATCGGAATCGACGAAGCGCCGATCGGGACGGCTACGTGGCAGTATCTGGGCTGGCCAGCCGAGAGCGCGCGATTCATGACCTCGGTCTCCGACACGCCGATTTGGGTGGTGGCTTCCTACTTCCTCGCGTGGCCTTGGCGCCGGAGCGCGATGGCGCCTGCGGAGCAGAAAGTCTATCTGGCTCAGATTGCGGCCAACGGTGCCGATCCGATGGTGAACCTGTCGGGCGGCCCTCCGGCCGTCCACGAGGATCCCCGCGGGTTCGACGTCATTCGCGATCTCTACGGCTTCCTGGCGTCGCACCGCGACTACTACGAAGGGGATGCTTCGGGGGCCAACGTCGCCATCGTCTACTCCTTCGACACGCTTTTCTTCTACGGTAGAGGTGAGCCCGAGAAGCGGTATGTGAGGGAGATACGGGGCGTCGAGCAGGCGTTGCACGCGGCGCACATTCCCTTCGATATCATCTCGACGCGGCTCCTCACACCTCAGACGGGGCGCCGCCCCGTCTCTACAACGGCACGCACGCTGACGAGGAGACACCGCCCCGTCTCTACAACGGAGGCCGCGGGTGAGTTGCTGGACCGTTATGCGGTGCTGGTGCTGCCGAACCTCGCCTGTATGACCGAAGAAGAAGCTGAGGCGATCCGCGCCTATGTTCGGCGCGGCGGGAGCATCGTCACGACGTTTGAGACGTCGCTCTACGACGCTGAAGGCCTTCGGCGCGACGATTACCTTCTATCAAACCTGCTCGGGGTACGTTACAGTGGTGTTAGCCGATCGTCGATGACGAGTGCCGATCAGGGCTACAAGCAGGTCTACATGGATATCGTCCAACAGCATCCCCTCGTCGATGGCCTGGAGGGAACGTCGGTGCTGCCGATGGGGGGAGACTACTGCGTCGCCGCGCCGATGCCCGGCACAACCGTGCCCTTGACGCTGTCGACGCCGTTCATCGTTTTCCCGGAGGGTTTTTCCTACCCCACGCCGTCGACGTCTGAAACGGAGATAGCGGGCGGCGATCCGTTGGCGATGATCAAGGAGTCTGAGACCGGCGGGCGCTCGGTATACTTCTCCGGCGCCCTGGGTTCGCTGGCATGGACGGTGCCCTATCCGGATCTGCAGCGACTGATTGCCAACGCCGTGCGGTGGGCGGCGGACGACGTGCTGCCGGTACGCGTGACGGCCCCGCCGACGCTGCAGGTCTCGCTGCGCACCCAGGCTTCTGCGCGGCGCATGGTGCATCTGGTCAACCTGACAGGTGGGGAGCGTTTCTTTCGTGAGCTCGTTCCGTTGCACGACGTCATCGTCGAGCTTCGGGCTGAGGCCGGGTGGAGTGTTGAGAAGGCGTTCCTGCTCTCCGACGGCGCCACGCTCCCCCTTGCGCAGGTCGATGGGGCCTGGAGGGTTACTGTGCCGAGAGTCGTAGACTACGATGTGTTGGTCTTCGAGCTGAGGCAAGACCATGGGTCCAGCAGACTGGGCGATGCGCCCAGCAGACTGGGCGATTGATACGGAGAGGATATCTATGGAAACCACGAAGTTGGGCAAGACCGGGGCCACCGTCAGCCGGTTGGGATTTGGTGGTGCGCCTGCGGGGCTTGCGAACTATCTTGCGGATTACACGCCGGAAGACCGCGAACAGCGCGCCGCGGTGATACAGGCGCTCCAGCGTGCCGTCGAGCTGGGCGTGACCTATTTCGACACGGCGCCGGCCTATGGCCAGGGCGCGAGCGAGGCGATCTACGGCGAGGCGTTGGCCGGGCTGGGCGACAGCATCTTTGTGGCCACGAAGATCGTGCCCACCGACATCGATGTCCGGGCCAGCGTCGAGGGAAGTCTCGAACGGCTACAGCGTGATCGCCTCGATCTGCTGCAGATCCACGGGTCCAGCTATAGCAAGGAGCAAGCAGATGCTCTTCTGGCGCCGGGTGGAATGGTGTCGCAGATGGAGGCGCTGAGAGACGAGGGCTTGATCCGCTTCCTGGGCTTCACCACAGAGGATAACAACCCGGCGGTCTATCGCTTCATCGAGTCGGGGCGCTTCGACGTGATGCAGCTCTGCTATAATCTGCTCTACCAGCATCCGGCGGAGTGGACGCGCCCGTTCGGCAGTATGTTCGAGGCTGAGGCTCAGCAGATGGGTATCGTCACCATGCGGACGGTGACATCGGGCCTGCTCCAGCGATGGATTCAGTGGGCCAATCCGGACAACACCTTCGATTACACGCCTGCGCTGCTGCAGTTCGTGCTCTCGAACCCGATGGTGGACGTTGCACTGGTCGGCATGCGCGACGTCGAGATCCTGGAGGCCAACGTAAGCATCGTCGAGGACCTTGAGGGCCGCATCGATTTGCGAGAACTGCACAGGAAGTATCCTTGACCGCGGGGGACTGAAGGAGGTCCGATGGCGAATGGTATAGTCGAGCCGCGGCCAAACTTCGTCTTGATCATGACGGATACCCAGGCCACCAACGTGATCGGGGCGTATGGTCATCCCGACCTTCAGACCCCTAACATCGACCGGCTTGCCGAGACCGGGATCAAGTTCGAGCGCGCCTACACCACATGCCCCTTGTGTACGCCGGCGCGTGCCGGACTCTTCACGGGCATCTACCCGCACACGGCAGGGGCATGGACGAATAACCTCCCCCTGGGCACCAACGTCATCACGATGGGACGGCGGTTCAGCGATGGCGGGTACCGAACTGCCTATATCGGCAAGTGGCACCTCGATGGGCACGATTACTTCGGCACGGGGATCTGTCCTGATGGGTGGGATTCCGGCTACTGGTTTGATGGCAAGAACTACCTGGACGAGCTGACGCAGGATGAGATCACGCTGTGGAGGCGGGGGCTGAACTCGCCGGCGGACCTGCGTGAGCACAACATCCAACCGGGGTTTACCTGGGCACACCGCATCGGCGACCGTGCAGTCGACTTCCTTCAGCGACAAGACGGTGAACCTTTCCTTTTGGTCATCTCGTATGACGAGCCACACCACCCCTACACGTGTCCGCCCGAATACGTCGAGTGGTTCCTGGACTATGACTATCCTCTCGGCCCGGGGGCCTTCGATACGCTCGAAGACAAGCCGGCACATCAGCGCGAATGGGCCGCGTCCGCCGCGATAGGGTCGCGTATCCGTCGTGGCACGATTCGCGACCCTATGTATTTCGGGTGCAACAGCTTTGTCGATGCCGAGATTGGGCGCGTCATCGATGCTACACACCGGCTCGCACCCGCCAACACCATCGTGATCTTCACGTCGGACCACGGTGACATGCTGGGCGCTCACCAGCTCACGGGGAAAGGTCCTGTGATGTATGAGGAGATTGCCCACGTCCCGCTCATCATCGAGCTGCCCGCGACCGGCGCGAGTGCTCGTGTTGCCCAGCCCTTCGCCCGACTTCTCTCAGGAGAAGCCGGCGGTAGGAGAGGAAGGGCGCTCCGTAGCGTTGCGACGCTTGTCAGCCACATCGACTTGCTGCCTACGATGCTAGAAATGGCCGGGCTTGACGCGCCACCCATTCTGGAAGGGGAGAGCCTGGTGCCCCAGCTTTCGGGCACAGAGGATCCGGATCGAGGCGTCGCCGTGGAGTTCCAGCGCTATGAGATCGAGCACGACTCCTGGGGCGGGTTCCAGCCCGTGCGTGCCTGGGTGCAGGGGAACTATAAGCTGGTCATCAACTTGCTCTACACCGATGAGCTCTACGATCTTGCCGACGATCCGGGCGAGGTGACCAACCGGATCGATGACCCTGAACTGATCGGCGTACGCGACGACCTGCACGATCGACTGCTCTCGTGGATGTACGAGAAGCGCGATCCCTTCCGAGGGCCGGTCTGGGAACGGCGCCCCTGGCGTGCAAGCCGGAGACTGCAGTGGCGGGGGGAGTTCCGCCCGCGGCCTGCTGATGGCTATGCGCCGGATGTGCGGGACTACGATACAGGTCTGCCGACGAAGGGTGTCAAGACAGAGTATGGAGCGGAGAAGAGTGTCTGAACGTTGTCAGGTTCGAACTATACAACGTGTCAACGTGCTAACGGACGGACACGACTAACCATCAGGAGGGAAAAGAGATGACGTCTGCGATATTTCGAATCAGCGCCTTTGGTGATGAGATTGCGCCGGATCTGGACGAACAGCTTACAACGTTGGAGGAGCTTGAGGTGGGGCGCCTCGACCTACGCGGCGCGTGGGGTAAGAACGTGCTCCATATGGACGACGGGGACCTAGATCAAGTAGTGAAGGTATGCGCGGCCCACGGCATTGGCGTCGCCTGCCTAGGAAGCCCGATCGGTAAGTCACCCATTATGGAGCCGATCGAGGTTGAGATGGAGAACCTGCGCAGGATCTTCAAGGTCGGCGAGGTTGTCGGATGCCGTAACGTGCGGCTCTTCTCTTTCTACCCTCCTGATACAAGCACTAACGCCGCGTATGACCAGTACGTCGCGCTCTCCACCGAGCGTTTGAGCAAGCTCGCGGGGATGGCCGAGGAAGCGGGCTTCGTCCTGCTGCTGGAGAACGAGAAGGGGATTGTCACCGATACGCTTGCGCGTTGCGAGACGGTCGTGAAGGCGGTCGATAGTCCGAATCTGCGCTTCCTCTGGGATTCGGCCAACTTCATCCAGGTCGGAGAGGCCGAGGTCGTCGAGCGCGGATGGCCGATGCTCGGCGATGCCATCGGCTACGTTCACATCAAGGATGCGGTGTTGAGTGATGGGCACGTTGTCCCTGCGGGTGAGGGGGATGGTCAGCTTTCGCTTCTGCTGACTCACCTGAAGGCGAGCGGATATCAGGGGATCCTTTCACTGGAGCCCCACCTGAAGATTGCCGGTCACAGCACCGGATTCAGCGGCGCCGACGGGATGCAGATTGCCGTCACCGCGTTGCGCAAGGTGATGGTCGAGGCCGGTTGCGTCGAGGTAAAATGACGGAACGTCAACGTGCCACGAAAATCGTGCTGATCGGTGCAGGGAGCGCGGTCTTCACCAAAGGGCTCGTGGCGGACTTGATCCAGTCACCGGCACTGGGGCCGTGGGTGCTGGGCCTTGTCGATATCGATCCTGAGGCGCTGGAGACGGCGGAGGGGCTGAGCCGGCGCATGGTGGAGGCGACGGGCGCCGATATCGACGTCCAAGCCTCCGAAGATCGCCGCGATCTACTGCCCGGTGCGGACATCGTTGTTTCGACGATCGGCGTCGGCGGGCGGCGTGCCTGGGAAGCGGATGTCTTCATCCCGCGGACCTACGGGATCTACCAGCCGGTAGGCGACACCGTGATGCCGGGCGGTATCTCGCGTGCTATGCGGATGATTCCGGCGCTGGTCGGGATCGCCCGCGACGTGGCCGAACAGTGTCCCCGTGCTTGGTTTTTCAACTACAGCAACCCGATGACGGCTAACTGCTGGGCGGTGCGCAAGGCCACGGGCGTGCCCGTGATTGGGCTGTGTCATGGCACTTTCGATGTCAGCCGGCAGCTGGCGCAGTTTGTGGGTGCACCACCGGAGGAGGCGGTGCGCCCAGCGGACTGGACGGTGCGCTTTGCGGGCCTGAACCACCTGACCTTCATCCACGACCTTCGGTGGCGCGGGCGCGATATGTGGCCTGTGGCTCGTGAACGACTGCGTGGGAGTGCCCCTCACCCTAGCCCTCTCCCCACCGGGGGGAGGGGACCGGACCAGGTGCCCTCCACCTTCGGCATCGACAATCCGTTCTCCTGGTCGCTGTTCGAGGCCTACGGTGCCTATCCATCCGCGAACGATCGGCACGTCACGGAGTTCTTTCCCGAGCGATTCCCCGGTGGACGCTACTATGGCAAGACGCTAGGGGTTGATGCCTACTCATTCGAGAACACGATTGCCGCGGGAGATCGAGACTACGCCCGGATGCGAGCCCAGGCATTGGGGGAGGAGCCGCTGGATGCGTGGATCTTCACGCACGCGGTGGGCGAGCACGAGCAGTTGTTGAACATCATTCGTGCGATTCGCTACGATACCCGTGAGGTTTTCGCGGCCAACTTGCCCAACCAGGGGACTGTGCCCAGCCTGCCCGACGATGCCATCCTGGAGATTCCCGCTGTTGCGACCGCGGTTGGCCTCTTGCCGATCCAGACACCGGATTTCTCCGATGAGCTGGCAGGCGTTATCTCGCGAAGGCTGGCATCAACGCGTCTCACGGTCGAGGCAGCGCTGACGGGAGACCGGAGGCTCTTCGTGGAGGCGCTGCTTCTGGATGGCGCGATCACGGACCGCGACGTGGCAACGTCGATGATGGAGGACCTGCTGGCGGCACATCGAGCGAATCTACCGAACTTCTTTCCATAGGATCGGGGGCAAGCGTGGACACACTGATTGAGGAGCGACTGCGTACGGCGCGTGCACAGCTACAGGAGCACCTGACCCAGGGGATCATGCCCTTCTGGACACTGCGCGGCGTCGATCAGGATTACGGCGGCTATCTGACCTGTTTCGATGCCAACGGCGAACTCCTGGAGGATGATACCGCGCCTCAGACGGCGTCCGATAAGCATATCGTCACGCAGACCCGCCTGATCTGGGGATTCTCCACCTTCCATATGATCGATCCCGACGACGATCGTTATGTCCCCTATGCACGCCAGGGCGTTGACTTCTTCATCGATCATTTCTGGGATGTGGATCACGGCGGCTGGGCGTGGAAAGTGGCGCGCGACGGCACGATGATCGACAATGGCAAGCTGGTCTATGGTCAGAGTTTCGCCATCTACGCTCTCGCCACGTATTATCTTGCCACGGGCGACGAGCGTGGGCTCGACTATGCGGAGCGCACGTTCGACTTGCTGCAGCGATACTGTGTCGACGCCGCTCGCGGCGGCTATTACGAGAACCTGGAGCCCGATTGGCAGCTCTCACCCGGGGGCTTCTGCGCGGGGGATCGAAAGTCGCTGGATATTCACATGCACCTGCTGGAATGCTTCACAGTCCTGGCGCAAGCATCCGGCAAAGAGGTCCACCGCCGTCGGCTCCAGGAAGTCATCGACGTGATCCTCACGCACATGGTCGATATGGAGAACGGCTGCGGCGGCAACCAGTACGATCTGAGCTTCCGCCCCATCCCGGCAATCGCGATCCGGCGGACGTGGAACGCCGACCGTGAGGGCGAGTCGGTCGAAGCACCGACCGATACAACCTCCTACGGGCACAACGTAGAGTTGGCGTGGCTCCTGGTTCGAGCCGGCGAGGTGCTGGGCAAGCCACGGGACGCCTATGAAGGCGTCGTTCGCCATTTGGCGGATCACTCGCTAGCCTATGGCCTCGACCGCGAGCATGGGGGCGTCTACCGCGACGGACCGCACGCGGGGCCTGCTCTGGTGCGCGACAAGGAGTTCTGGCAGAACGCAGAGGCGCTCGTGGGCTACCTTGACGCCTATGAAATCACGGGCGAGGCGAAGTACTTCGAGGCGTTTCACCTTGTCTGGTCGTTCGTATGGGAGCATATGATCAACCACAGACTGGGTGAATGGATGACGTTGCTGAGCGAGACCGGTGACCCGCTGGTTGCGGCAATCGGCAACCCATGGAAGGCGTGTTACCATTCGGGGCGTGCGACCCACGAGGCCATCTTGCGGATCGATATGATCCTGGCCCACGGATGAGCTGTCCCTTCGATGCCCACACCCACTTTCGTTAGCCTGGTCTGTACACCGGAGAGCTACAGGAACGTTGAGTTCTCAGGAGTTCGGTGGCTCGACCGGGACGCTGACTATCACCTTGCTGAGGCTCTCTGGCCGCCTGAAGCTCCATTATCCAGGCGAATCTGGGAGGATGCCCATCAGGACGGCTATCGGTACTGTGGCTTTGCCGCCGGTGGGCAGGTGGTTGCGATCGCAGCGGAGTGGCGGTATTCGGATGAAGCCTGGGAGACGGCGGCAGTCAGGACGCTGGAGGGTTTCCGCCGGCAGGGCTACGGGAAACGGGTAGTTGCGTTTGTTACGTCCCACATCCTGGCGTCCGGACGAGTGGCAACGTGTCATACGGCATCCGACAATGTGGCTATGATCCGCACTGCGGTCAGTGTCGGATTCGTACCGGCACAGGTCCAGCAGTGGGTGTTGCGTTGACTACCGGGCTGGGTGGGCTTACGCCCCGAGTTCCCTTAGCGGAGGATGTATGAGAGACGTGACTGTCGCGATGGTGGCTTTAGGCGGCTACGGGAACACCTATCTCGCGCGCCTTTTCTCCGACCGTGAGGGATTCCGGTTCGTCGCCGGGATCGATCCGGATCCGCGCGGGTGTCGCTTCCTGGACGCATTCCAGGAGCGTCAGATTCCGATCTATGCTGATCTGGATCACTTCTACGCCGAATCCTCGGCCGAGTTAGTGGTCATCGCGGCACCCATCCATCTCCACCGCCCCTTCACGGAGACGGCTTTGGCGCACGGGTCGAACGTCCTGTGTGAAAAGCCCGTGACCGCGACGATCCAGGATGCCCTTGGTATGGCACAGGCTGAGGATACTTCGGAGGGATTCGTCGGGATCGGCTACCAGTGGTCCTTCTCGCGCACTATGCAGGCACTGAAGGCCGATATCATGGCCGGGGTGCTGGGTAAGCCGCTGCGTCTACGGACCAAGGTGCTCTGGCCTCGACCCCTCTCCTACTACCGTCGCAACAACTGGGCCGCCAGGTTACGAGCGCCTGACGGGAGTTGGATCCTGGACAGCCCGGTCAACAATGCAACAGCCCACTACCTCCACAACTGCTTCTACGTGTTGGGAGCGACACGCGAGAGCAGTGCTCTCCCGCTTGACGTGCAGGCCGAGCTCTATCGCGCTAACGAGATCGAGAACTACGATACGGCCGCGTTGCGGTGTCATACCGAGGAAGGCGTAGAGATTCTCTTCTATACATCTCATCCGGTACACGAGAACATCGGTCCCGTGCTGAGCTACGAGTTCGAGGATGCCGTGGTGGACTATGCCGCATACGGTAACCCTGTTCTCGCGCACTTCACGGACGGGCGCGTCAAGGACTATGGAGATCCCTTCGCCGACGAGGATCGGAAACTCTGGGACGCCATTGATGCGGCGCGTGGCAATCCACAGGATCGCGGCGGCGTGCCGCTGGCATGCGGGATTCGCGCGGCGATGTCGCATACTCTGGTCGTCAATGGAGCACAGGAGTCGGTCACATCGATCGGGGAGTTCCCCGATTACCTGGTGAACCATGAAGCACGGGGCGAAGACGCGCCCAGCAGACTGGGCGAAGACGCGCGCACCAGACCGGACGATGTCCTGATTTGGGTGGAAGGACTCCAGCAAGCCCTGGAGACGTGTTATGATCAGGGGGTGTTGCCGTCGGAACTGCCACATGAATTTGACGTTCCGTGGGCGCACGCAGGGCGTGTGGTCGACCTGCGTAATTACACACACTATCCGGCGTCTGAACGTTAAGACGTGTGAACGTGTGAATATCCCAGCGGTCAAGTGCTTTCTCCGGTTTCGGGTATCCAAGGTAAGGAGTGTCTGGGCTCGTGGACCGGACAATAACCATCCGAACGCGTGATCTGACGAAGCGATACCGAACGCGGCAGGGCCCGGTTCTGGCGATTGACGGTGTCACGCTGCAGGTTCGGCGCGGTGAAACATATGGGCTGATCGGCCCCGATGGCGCCGGAAAGACCACGACGGTCCGGGTCATCCTGGGGCTGCTCTCCAGGACCTCGGGTGAGAGCGAGATCCTGGGGTTTGATTCGATGCGTGACATCTACGCGATCCGCGAACGCGTGGGCTACATCGCCCAGCAGTTTGCGCTGCCCGGCGATCTGACGGTGATGGAGAACATGCGTTTCTTCGCGAACATCCAGGGTGTAAGCCGCGAGGCTCAGCGACAGCGTGTCCCCGAGCTTCTGGCGTTCGCAGGTCTTTCTGATTTCACGGAGCGACCCGCGAAGCAGCTTTCGGGTGGGATGAAGAAGAAGCTGGCGCTGGCTTGCAGCCTCATCCACGAGCCACAAGTCGTGATGCTGGACGAACCGACACTGGGGGTTGACCCTGTAAGTCGCCGTGAGTTCTGGAACCTCCTGGGAACTCTGCGTGCAGAGAGAGGGGTCACGATCTTTGTCTGCACGCCATACATGGATGAGGCCGAGCGGTGCAACTGGGTCGGTCTGATGTACCGGGGAAGGCTGATTGCTCATGACTCGCCAGACGTGATCAAGGCGATGGTGCCCGGACGTCTGTTGGAGTTTGTGCCCTCGCCATTTGTGCCTGCCAAGCGCCTGGTCGGTGGGCTGGCGGGTGTGAAAGAGGTGCAGACGTATGGCGTGATGCTTCACGTCTTCGTGGACGACCCGACACAGCGTCGCCCCGAGATCGAGTCGGCGCTGGCAGCCGAGGGCATCTCTTACCAGGGGATGCGGGAGATTGCGCCGCGCATGGAGGAGGCGTTCATTTCGCTGATCAGGGCACGCGAAGGCGAAGGCGATGGCGGGGAACACGATGGAGCCGCGTGACCATGCGGATGTAGAGTACCCGATCATCGTCCGCAAGCTCACCAAGACCTTTGGCGATTTCATCGCGGTCGAGGATGTGAGCTTTCACGTCAACCGCGGTGAGGTCTATGGGTGGCTCGGCCCCAATGGCGCGGGAAAGACGACTACCATTCGAATGCTCCTTGGGCTCATGCGACCGACCTCCGGCGAAATGCGCGTCTTAGGGTACGATCCCTCCAAGCAGGCAAAGGCGATGCAGGCTCACGTGGGCTACATGTCCCAGCTTTTCACCCTGTATAAGGACCTGACTGCCAGGGAGAATATCCGCTTCTACGGTCAAGCGTACGGGCTTTCGGGGACAGTCCTGCGTCGACGCGAGGCCCAGATCCTGGAGATGGCCGGGCTCGAGGGACGTGCGAACTCCCTGACGGCAACCCTCTCGGGAGGATGGAAGCAACGGCTGGCGCTTGGGTGCGCGATCGTGCACGAGCCGGAGGTCGTCTTTCTCGACGAGCCTACCGCGGGTGTCGATCCGATCAGCCGCCGGGAGTTCTGGGATCTAATCTATGGTATGGCCAAGGATGGTGTGACGGTGCTGGTCACGACGCACTATATGGACGAGGCGGAGCTGTGTCAGCGAGTTGGTTTTCTGAGCCGGGGGAGGTTGATTGCACTCGACACACCGGATGCGCTGAAGGCAACCCGCATGCGTGGCCGGGTCCTCGAGATCGACACCGATGATGCTGATGGAGCGATGCGGATCCTGACGGCTGCCCAGGCAGGGGGACAGATCCCGCTCGAGGAGGTTGCGCTGTATGGAGCGCAAATCCACGTCGTCGTCCCTGGTGTGGCACCGGAGGCGGGGCGCCGCCCCGCCTCTACAATGGCGGAAGGAGCGCAGACGGGGCACCGCCCCGTCTCTACAACAGCGGAGGCCCTGGAGTCCGAGTTAGCGGCACTGTTGTCAGCAGGTGGCGTCACGGTCAATGGTATTGCCTGGATTGCTCCAACGCTTGAGGATGTTTTCATCTCGGCTGTGAAGCGAGAATCAGCGAGTGAGTGAGAGAGCAAGATGAAGACGAGAGGTCGGGCCTCAAATGGCGTTCGATTGCTGGTCGCCGTGGCTGGATTAGCCGCGGTGGCGGTTGGAGTTTATTTGAGCGGCATCATACCAGGGACGTCGGGGAGCAATCTACCGCTGCTCGGGAATTTACTCCGGCGTGACCTGGGAGTCTCGCAGGATCTGACGCCGCTCACGGCATCGGGCGTGATGCAGGCCAGGCAGGTTTCGGTGGCCAGCGAGTTCGGCGGGCTGGTGGCTGACGTGGCGGTGCAACAGGGAAGCACCGTGGCCTATGGCCAACTCGTCGTGCAGCTCGATACGGCGATGCGCGATGCGCAGATCGCGGTCGCCGAAGCGGGAATCACTGTTGCCGAGGCTGGGCTTGCACAGGCCCGAGCCGGCGCAAGGCCGGGGCAGATAGCGGTGGCCGAGGCCCAATTAGCCCAGGTCGAGGTGGCGCAAGTAGCAGCGCAGCGGGCCGTGAGCGATACGCAGGCGTTGCTTGCGTCACCCCAGGATGTTGATCTGCAGATTGCGGTGACTCGTAGCCAACTGGCGGCTGCCCGGGAGCGTGCCGCGGAAGCCGGGGCTCAAAAAGATGCAGTGGAGGTGGCCAAAGCTGCCTTCGATGAGGCGTATATCCGCTTCGATGGCGGAGGGCGGCACAAGTTCGAGGTGGCCAACGGCACGGTGCAGGATCTCATCACCGACGCCCTGCCCGGCGAGCTGGTCGATCAGCTGCCGGCTGATTGGGGAGACGTGTTGCCAGGGGTGGTGGACCGCACGTTTACCTACAATGACTATGAGCTTCATCTCGATCGGGGGAATTACGAGCTGTACGTATACAAAAACATTGTGTTTCCTCTCGAAGCGCAATCGTTGCCAAATCTGTGGTGGCAGGCGTGGGTCGGGGTGAACGCCGCTGCGGCGCAAGTGGATGGGTTGGAGGCCAAACTCAACCAGCTCTATATCCAAAGGGCCAACCCCCAGGCCACTCAGGCCCAGCTGGATGCGGCGCTGTCAGCGCAGGCGCAGTTGGCAGCGCAGGTAGTGCTCGCTCAAACCCAGGTCGATGGACTGCGCGCGGGCATGAGAGAGGAGGAGATTGCGGCGGTCAAAGCACGGGTGGACCAGGCATACGCCAGCCTTCAGGCGTTACAGCAAGAGCGGGACATGCTGTCACTTACGGCCCCGATCTCAGGGAGTGTCGTCGAGATTCTGGCCCATCGAGGCGAGATTGCCGCGCAGGGTGCACCATTGGTGTCCATTGCCGACCTGACGGATATGACGCTGACGGTTTACATCCCGGAGACGCGCGTAGGCGAGATCCAGTTGGGCCAGCTTGTCGAGGTAACTGTAGACGGTGTTCCTAGCCGAACTTTCACCGGTCACGTGAAGTACATCTCGGACCAAGCCGAGTTCACGCCGCGGAATGTTGCGACGGTTGAAGAGCGTGAGAATCTGGTATTCGCGGTCGATCTGCATCTGGATAACCAAGAGGGCCTTTTGAAGCCGGGGATGCCCGCCGACGTGCGTTTCATCGCAGGGGACGCCCAGCAATGAGTGGGGGAATGCGGGTACGGAGGCTGACGGGACCCAAGCTGGTGTCAACGATCGGTGTGATGTTGGCCCTGTTGATGTTGATTGCCGGTTGTGTGGGCACCCCACAGACGGGGCCTCGCCCCGTCTCTACGCCGGCGTACGCGCCTCGGACGGCGTACGCGCCTGGGACGGCGCCCACGGCGCCGGCAACGGGCGCGCGGTTGACGGCTTCGGGAACCATTCGAGCTACCGAGATCCGGCTGGCCAGTGAACTCGGTGGCCGTGTCACGAGCGTCAATGTCCGGGAGGGTGAGACGGTTCAGTCCGGCGAGACCCTGGTAGTCCTGGATACGACGCCGTGGGATCTGCAGCTGCTGCAGGCCGAGGCTGCCGTCGGCGTCGCACGTAGCGATCTCGATGTACTGCGCGCAGGGCCAAGGGCTGAAGAGATGGCGGCTGCGCGTGCAGAGGTGGCGGCCGCTGAGGCAAAGCGTGATGGTCTATGGACCGCCTGGCAAAATGCCCTGGATCTGGTCGATAATCCCCAGGATCTGGAGGCACGAATCGTCGATGCTCGTTCTCAGGTTGCGCTTGCAGCGCAGGGGATCGAGTTAGCTGAAGCTCAACTAGCTCAGATCCAGATGACGAGAGACATCAAGTCTGAGGGCACGACGGAACGAAAGGCGGCGGACTACCAGGTCGCTGCCGCCGAGCACGCCCTGGCTGCCGCAGCGGCTGATCAGGGAACGGCACAAGCGCTTCTGGATCAGTTGTGGTGGATTCACAGTGAGCCCTTGGGTTACATCGCGCAAGCCGATGCAGCTCAGGGGCAGTACGAGGCGGCTAATGCTGCGGTCGAAGTTGCCCGCGCGCAGTTGACGGACGTGCTGGCCGGGCCAACCGTCGAGGAGGTGGCCGTTGCCGAGGCCAAAGTGCTTCAGGCGGAGGCCCAGGTGGAGCTGTTGCACCTCAAGATCGATCGCTGTGCCTTAGTGAGCCCCATCGATGGGGTGGTTATGGCGCAGGTGGTGGAGGCAGGCGAGTTGGCTGCTCCGGCAGCGACGCTCCTCACGCTGGCCGATCTCCACGCCCTGACGCTTGAGGTCTACGTACCTGAGAACCAAGTTGGGCGCGTGAGGCTGGGGCAAACTTTGGAGACGACGGTGGATGCACTGCGCGCCTCAGACGGCGGGCGCGCCTCAGACGGTGGGCCAGGGCAGACCTTCGAGGGACAGGTTGTCAAGATCGGTGCAGAGCCGGAGTTCACGCCGCGCAACGTCGCGACGGCTGAAGAACGGCTGAACACCTTCTATGCTGTCGAGATCGAGCTGCCCAATCCACAAGGACTCCTGAAGCCGGGAATGCCCGCCGACGCTGTATTTATACCCTGAGCGTCACTCTCTGGACAGGGCGGCGCTCGTCTCTACAATCCTGAGAGGCCCCTCTTTACGATTGTGGGTTCGCGCCGCTGGGAGCGATCAGGGGTAGGAGATCTGCCGTAGAGGGGAGGACGAGATGGGCACCGGCACGCCGGAGCTCGGCCTCGTCCCCAAATCCACACAGAACGCCGATCGCCCACACACCCGCACGGCGGGCGGCGAGCATGTCCACGGGGGTATCTCCCACCATGACGCAGTCCGACGGCTCCAGCCCGAAGTGGTGGACCGCGTAGGCCACGGGCTGCGGATGCGGCTTGAGCCGGGGTGTCGTTTCCTGGGTCACACGCAGGGGAAAGATCGACTCGAGTCGGTGCTGCTGAAGGAAGAGGTCCGCGTCCTGCCGTAGTCGTGTTGAGACGACGGCGAGGTGTCCTTGCCTTGCCAACTGCTCAAGCAGGGGTCTTACCCCTGCGACGATTCGGAAAGTGGGTCGCACCTGCATGCTGAGGCGCCTCCGCAGCGCGAAGACCTGGCCATCGAGCCCGACAACATCGGCCATTGTTAGCATGCGGTTCATCGGCGTTTCACCCATCATGACCAGGCGGCGTGCGAGCTTTCGCGCACGCTGATCGCCAATCAGGCGAAGCTTGCCTGCCAGGCTGTCCACGGCCTGGTCATCGGTATCCATCAGCGTTCCGTCGAGGTCGAAGAACCAACCCTTGATGGTCTGAAGAGGAATCGGGGCGACAGACATCGATGATCTAGGAGAGACCGGCTGCAATGCTGGCCAGCCCGATGAGTAGAGCGGCCAAGAATAGGGCAAAGGTGATCGTCATGCCCTTCTCACGCCTGCGGCGCTCTTCTTCCCACGCGGTGCGGCGTTGTTCATCACTCCCCCTCATCTTCCCGATCATCGTGACGCCGCGTCCGGCATCCAACAGGAAGGGGAGCACACTCGCCACGCCCAGAATGATGGCGGAGACACAGAGCGCATCGGACCAGACTCTGTCCGAGAAGCCGGAGCTAATCAGCGTGTAGAGGAGGGTGATCACAAGGTCGGCGCCCACTACCACACCTACCGTCTGCCAGAAGCGCGGACCCCTTTCGCGGTCCTTCTTCGAGGGGGGCGCTCCTTCGGGCGGGGAAGGAGGGGCGGGCGGGATATGCTCGGAAGACATCGTCAATCCTTCAGATAGCGGTTTCAGAACGGCGGACCCCCGGAGGGGGATGTCTCGCTGGTGTTAATCGAGCGCAATAGCTCCTCCGCGACAACGCGATTGACCTTTCGAGACTGCCCTTTCATCTCCTCGGCCACGATGCCCAGATCCTCCAGCAGCTCCATTAGCCTTGCTGCACGCGTATAGCCGATGCGCAGCCGGCGCTGCAAGAGGGACGTCGAAGCCCGATTCTCGGCGAGGAAGACCTCCACACAAGCGGGCACCAGTTCATCGTCGAACTCAAACTGCGACGACGTCGGCTCCTCGAACGTCGGAAAGAGCTGCGGCTGGGTGGCGGCAATCTCTTGAAGGCCCGCCGCGTCGACCTCACGCTCCTGCGCTGAGGCCACTGAGACTCCGTCGGGCTCGACGGCAGTACGCCAGAATTTGATCAATGTCTCGATCTCCTGGTCGGAGACGAATGCGCCCTGAAGTCTCAGCGGTGCGCTGACGTCAGGAGGGACGAATAACATATCGCCGCGTCCCAGCAGCCGCTCGGCGCCGGGCACATCCAGGATGACGCGGGAGTCGACAGACGAGGCGACGGCAAACGCGATGCGTGCGGGGAAGTTGGCCTTGATCAAGCCTGTGACGACGTCAACGCTCGGCCGTTGGGTTGCGATGATGAGGTGGATGCCCGTCGCCCGCGCCATTTGGGCCAGACGGCAGATGACGCGTTCCGCCTCGTCGGGTGCCTGCATCATCAAATCGGCGAGCTCGTCGATGAGGACGGCAATGTACGGGATAACGAGTTGCGTCCCGCTCTTCCTGACCCGGCGGTTATAGTCGTCGATGTTGCGCGCGCCCTCACTCGCGAAACGCCGGTAACGACTGTCCATCTCCTTCATAACCCAGCGTAAGGTCGGGACCACGCGATCCACGTCTGCGATTACCGGCGCAAGAAGATGCGGAATGCCGTTGTATTGTGTCAGCTCCACCCTTTTCGGGTCGACGAGAATGAGGCGCAGCGTGTCGGGCGAGTTCTGCAGTAGCAGGGCCGTGATGATGGCATTCACGCAGACGGATTTCCCGGCGCCGGTTGCTCCAGCGATAAGCAAGTGCGGCATTGCCCGCAGGTCGGCAGCCACCGCCTGTCCCGAAACATCCTGACCCAGTCCGAGGCGCAGATGCCCCTTCAGGCCGGCAAAACTGTCCGAATCCATAACGTCGCGGAGCGAGACGACCGCAGCCTCTTCATTAGGGACCTCAATGCCGACCAGCCCCTTGCCCGGGATCGGCGCCTCGATACGGATGCTTCTGGCCGATAGCGCCAGAGCCAGGTCATCGGCCAGGTTCACGATCTTGCTGACCTTGACCTTGGTACTCTTGCCACCACGACCGGGAATGAAGAGGGGCTCCGCCCCGAACTGGGTGACCACGGGTCCTTGGTTGATCTCGCTGACCCGGACAGGCGCACCCAGACTCGCCAGTGTGTCCTCGATAATGTGGACCTGCTTGCGGATCAGATCCTCGCTGTACGACTGTTCGCTGCCCTCTATCAGGACGTCAGACATCACGGGCAGTCGCCAGGTTTGGGTCCCTACTGCGAGGGGGGCCATGTTGATCTCACCATTCGGACGTGGTTCTCCATTGCCGTTACCGGGACGGGATGCAACGTTGATAGTAGGCGGGATGCGCGCTGCTGCCTCCTCTCCCCTCCCGCCGCCGGAGGGCGACGGCGTGGGTCGGCCGGCCCCGCCGATGATCACCGGGCCAATGTCTGCGAAGTCGCCATCCTCCGATTCTAGGAGTTCCGTGGGAATCAGCTTCTCGGAAATGTCCTGGCGGCCTGTGCCTCTTGTGGCGCCCGATCGTTCCACCTCGCGCCTGGAGCGCCACTCGGCAATCGTGCGCACCGCTTCGGCGGGAGAAACGGCAGCCGTGAGGGCGAGGACGGCAATCCAGCCTATCAAGAGTGCGAAGACCAGCCCGGCCGGCCCAAGCCACTTGATGCCGGCGCCCAAAAGAACGGCGCCCAGTAGACCTCCGCCAACGCCCGCGCGCCCGAGGCTCAGTATGTCGACCTCGGGCCAGACGAGGCTGACGGCGAAGTGCAGTGTCGCCAAGAGGACGAAGAAGCCCAGGGCAACCCCGAGGACTTGCCCCGGGTGTGGGGTGGGGATGCGATCCCCAAAATGGCGCAGGACCAGCCAGAGCCCGAGGGCACCGAGGAAGACCGGAACCGCAAAACGCCCCCATCCGAAGATGCGCTTCAGCAGCGTGATCCACCACTGCGTCAGCACACCCTGTTGGGCCGACACCATGCTCAGGATCGTCAGCGCCGAAAGCACGACGAGTCCCCAACCCAGGATATCCAGCTTCTGGTCCTTGCTGAGACGCTGCCACAGGGTCGGCCCGGGAGAAGATTTCCGGCGGGTGGGAGTCCGGCTGGATGTGCGCTTGCCGGACTGTGACGGCGAAGAGCGGCGCCGCGTCATTCCTTCCTCGCTTCGCTACGGCGGCCCGGCTGTCTGCCGGCGCTTGGCAGGGCGGCCTCGATGGCTTCCCGGACCGAACGTACCTGGATCGCCTCAAGACCTCTTGGCAGGATGATCTCGGTGCGGCCAAGCCTCCTGGGAATGATCGCTTTGCTGAATCCCAGCCGCGCTGCCTCGCTAAGCCGTGGTTCGAGCTGGCCGACGGAACGGACCTCGCCGGAAAGCCCTACCTCTCCGACCAGGGCCAGATCCGCGGGCATCGGCTGATCCCTCAGACTGGAGGTAAGGGCCAGAACTACGGCGAGATCCACCGCCGGCTCCTCAACTTGCAGCCCCCCCACGACGTTCGCAAAGATATCCTGCTCGCCAAGGTTCAGGCCAACGCGACGGGTCAGCACCGCGATGGTCAGCAGGAGGCGGTTGAAGTCCAGGCCGTTGGCAGTACGCCTTGGATTCCCGAACGAGGTGGGGCTGGCAAGCGCCTGAACCTCCACCAGCAGGGGGCGCGTGCCCTCGATGGTGATGGCCACGGCCGAACCGGGCACGTTGACCATCCTTTCGGCAAGGAAGGCCTCCGATGGATTCTCGACCTCGATCATACCACGCGCTTGCATCTCAAAGACGCCCACCTCTGAAGTTGCGCCGAAGCGGTTCTTCACGCTGCGCAGCAGCCGGTACGCATGGAATGGATCGCCCTCGAGGTAGAGCACAGTGTCGACGATGTGTTCCAGGACCTTGGGGCCCGCGATGGATCCCTGCTTTGTCACGTGGCCCACGAGGAAGACCGGGATGCCACGTAACTTTGCCCAGCGCTGGAACCGACTGGCAGATTCGCGCACCTGGCTGACGTTGCCTGAAGCGGAGGTGAGATCTTCCGTGTGCATGGTTTGGATGGAGTCGATCACGAGCGCCCGGATATTGGGGTGCATTGCGTCAGCGTGGGTCAGGATGGCGCCGACCTCCGTCTCGGAGAGCAGATGCAGCGGGTCGCCTTCGATGCCAAGCCGGTCGGCGCGCATCCGTATCTGCTGGGGGGATTCCTCGCCGGAGACGTAGAGCACGGGTAGCCGGGCGTCTCCCAGACTCGCGGCAACCTGGAGTAGTAAGGTCGACTTACCGATGCCGGGTTCTCCTCCAATCAAGACAATGGACCCCGGCACCAGGCCGCCACCCAGAACCCGCGAGAATTCGCCCAACGGAACCGGGATCCGTGGTACCGATCCGATATCCACCTGGCTGAGGGGTTGGGGACTTTGCACTCCATAGGTAGGGGCGACCGCACTCGTCGTGCCCGGCTCGGGCTCGATCACGGTCTCGACCAGGCTGTCCCACGCGCCGCAATTGGGGCATTTGCCCATATGACGGACAAAGCTCCAGTTACATTGCTGGCAGACCCAACGGGTATCCTGTTTCGGCATTGACTTACTCTCTTGAATCCATGATACCAGAACAGATATTCTATCGCAAGGGGGATCCTATGATTTCTACCGCGAAATAGGGGAAAAGCAAACGATTTTCGAGCGCCAACCTTGCACGCTCGTCTCTTGAGCTTTACATGCTAGACTTGGCCTGGAGAGGAAGTGATGACCGAATTCGAAGCTCCACGTTTCGTGGCGGACGCAATGCTGGGCAGTCTCGCTCGATGGCTGCGTATCTTGGGATTCGACACGCGCTATCTCCAGGGCGACGATGCAATGATCGCTCAGAATGCGAGGGCCGAGGAACGAATCCTCCTAACGCGAGACAGGGAATTGGCACGTCGAAGGGGGGTCCAGTCTCTCCTGATCGCGTCTCAGTCACTGCCGGAACAGCTCGCTCAGGTCCTGACCGCCGTAGGCACGCCGCCAGACGAGGGTAGCGCCCGGTGTATGGAATGTAACGGGACCCTGGAGCGACTGTCGTGGGAGGCCGCCGCGGCGGAAGTGCCGCCCTATGTGGCCAGGACCCAGCGCGAGTTTCACCGCTGCTCCGAATGTGGTAGAATCTATTGGAAAGGGACGCACTGGGACGGCATCAAATCTCAGATCGACCGTGTCCTCGTGGATGTGGGGCGGCGTACTTCACCTGACGAGAAGGTCCGGTTGACAAATCGTTGGCCCCGGATATAATCACTGAGCAGCCGACCCTGCGAGGGCTCGGCTCCTATTGTGTATTAGGGAGGAAAGACGTGTACGCAGTTATCAAGACCGGGGCACATCAGTATAAAGCATCCGTTGGGGACGAACTTGTCGTAGAACGTCTCCCTTTCGAGGTTGGCGCGCAGGTCGAGCTGGGCGAGGTCTATCTGGTGGCTGACGAGGGGGATGTTGCGGTGGGACATCCTACCGTAGAGGGAGCATCGGTCCGCGTGACCGTCCTGGAGGAATTCCGGGGCCCGAAGATTCGCATCTTCAAGTACAAGCCAAAAGAGCGCTATCGACGTCGCATGGGCCATCGCCAAACCTACATGCGCTTGCGTATTGACGAGATTGTAAAAGGAGCATAGCGATGGCACGCAAGAAGGCAACAGGTACTAACGGCCGCGACAGCAACGCCAAGCGGCGTGGTGTCAAGAAGTATGGCGGCGAACGCGTTCGTGCCGGGAATATCCTGGTACGCCAGGTTGGCGAACATCTTAAGGCGGGCACGAATGTGGGATTGGGCAAGGACTTTACCCTCTACTCGCTCGTCGACGGCATCGTCAAGTATGACGTTGTTCATGGGCGTAAGCGTGTTAATGTGATTGCGGAATTGGCGGTGGCAGCATGAAGCCCGACCTGCATCCGAAGTGGTATCCTGAGGCGCAGGTTATCTGTGCCTGCGGCAACACGTGGACTGTCGGCGCGACCGTCCCAGAGATTCGTACAGATGTTTGTTCGGCATGTCACCCTTACTTCACCGGTGAGCAGCGTATCGTCGACACTGAGGGTCAGGTAGATCGCTTCATGCGGCGCCTGCGCGCTCGTGAGGAGGCGATTCAGGATGAGGAGCGCCGCAGGGCGTCGAGAACCTCACCTGAGCTGTCCCTTGAATCACTGGGGTTGGGCACACGCCTTGAGAACCTCCTAACGGAAGCCGGGATTGAGAAGGTTGGTGACATCCTGGATATCCTTGCGGAGAAGGGTGACGAAGGCCTGACCGAGATCAAGGGCGTAGGACTCAAGGCCCTGGCTGACACGAAGCGAGGACTTCGTTCACGCGGTTATGTTCTGCCCGGTGATCAGCCTGAATCCGGCGCTACTGAGACATCCTCAGGAGCCGAAGCGGCCAACGAAGCCGAGGCAACAGAAGAAGCGGAAGCGGCGGAAGCCGCGTAGAAACCGAAAAGCGAGGCAGGGGACATTCCCCTGCCTTGTTTCATTCTACGCTCCGGGAGCATGACATGCTGACAGACGCAAATTCGGGGTGGATTGAGGTTATTTGCGGCAGTATGTTCAGCGGCAAGACCGAGGAGTTGATTCGTCGCCTGCGCCGGGCCGAAATCGCACGCCAGCAGGTTCAAGTCTTCAAACCAGCGGTTGATACCCGGTATTTCCACAAGGCTATCGCATCTCACAATGGACTTCACGCCGATGCGATCCCTGTGGACGGGTGTGATGAGATCCGCCAGAAGCTCGACGAGCATGCGGACGTCATCGCGATCGACGAAGTCCAGTTTTTCGAGCCCGAGATCGTCGCGCTATGTAACGAGCTCGCTGAAGATGGAAGACGCGTGATCTGTGCGGGGCTGGATATGGACTTTCGTGGTGTCCCTTTCGGTCCGATCCCTCAATTGCTGGCCATTGCCGAGAGAGTGGACAAACTCCAGGCCATCTGCGTTGTCTGCGGGCATCCAGCGAGCCGGACGCAGCGCTTGATTGAGGGTCAGCCTGCGTGTTACGAAGATCCTATCGTCCTCGTGGGCGCGAGTGAGGTGTACGAGGCGCGCTGCCGCGCACACCATGAAGTGCCTCGACGAACTACCAGCTATGGGAGCTGCAATGAGCGTGCCGATTCCTGATTCTGTTGACTACGTCCTGTTGGATGAAGCGACCATCCAGAATCGCGTTCAGGAGATGGCCGATCACATCAGTGCGGACTACAAGGGGATCCGCAATGAGGATTTCCTATTGGTAGGGGTTCTCAAGGGGTCCTTTATTTTCCTCGCGGACTTGGCGCGTCGGCTGACTGTGCCCCATCGCGTTGATTTCATCGCGCTCTCCAGCTACGCCGACAAGGCGGAGAGTAGCGGCGCCGTTCGGTTGATCATGGATACCCGCGCCGACGTCGCCGGACGCCACATCCTCATTGTAGAGGACATCCTGGACACAGGGTACACGTTGCGCTATCTGTACCGCCTCTTTGAGGCGAGACAACCCGCATCGCTTCGTACGGCAGCGCTGTTGACCAAGCCCGATCGCCACGAGGTCGACGTGCCGCTTCACTACCTCGGATTCTCCATACCCGACGTGTGGGTCGTTGGGTATGGCCTGGATTTCGCCGACCGATTCCGCACACTGCCCTACATCGGGGCTCTCAAGCCACGTGTGTATCAGAAATGAGGTGGGGCAATGTCCATGCTTGATGACGTCGAACGTGTGCTGGTCTCCGAAGAGCAGATCCGGACTCGTGTTGCTGCCGTCGCCGGTGAGATGAACGCCCTGTACAGCGACGCTGAACCGCCAATCCTCGTCTGTATTCTCAAGGGTGCCTTCATGTTCCTGGCAGATCTGACGCGTCAGTTGAGGTTCCGACACGAGGTCGATTTCATGGAGATCTCGAGTTATGGGCAGGGCACGACGAGCAGTGGTGTGGTGCGCATTCTCCTGGATCTGGCCTCCAGCATTGAGGGGCGTCACGTCATCATCGTCGAGGATATCGTCGATACCGGGCATACCCTGGACTACATCCTGCGCAACTTTGCGTCCCGTAACCCGGCCAGCCTGCGGGTAGCGACCCTGCTCAACAAGCCCAGCCGCCGTGAGATCGAAGTCCCGGTGGACTTCGTGGGCTTCGAGGTGCCTAACGAGTTTGTCATGGGATATGGATTGGACTATGCTGAGGAATACCGGAATGTACCTTACATTGGTGTTCTGAAGCCGGAGGTCTATCAGGAGGCCCCTGAGACCTAGGCGGACGAGATTTTCGTCGTGCTGGATCCGGACATGAGAGTAACGACAAGAAAGTTCGCAAACCTCCTGCTGGTGGGAGGTGGAACGCTGATCTTGGCGGGCGGGGTGTTGATTGCGCCCAGATTCACGACTTACGTCGACACCCTACGCTATACCAGCCGTATCGCGACGGCTCCGCTCTTCGAGGCCGTGGTTACCCCTGTGCTAACGCCGACGGTGCAGGCCACGCCGACTACGGTGGCCTCGGTCACACCGGAGACCATTGCACAGACGGCAGTCCCTCTGACGCCAACGGTTACGCCCACATTTTCCCCCACACCAACACCGACGGCGGTCTGGCTAGGGACAGCCCCCATCACCGTTTCTATTCCATCGATCAGCCTGGAAGCGCCCGTAGTCCCCATCGGTTGGTCTATGGAGAAGGTGGCCGGGCAGGAGGAGCCGATGTGGGATGTGCCCGACTGGCGTGCCGCCGGCTGGCACAACACATCCGTCCCACTGGGCGTGCCCGGCAATACGGTCCTCAACGGACACAACACGTCGAGGGGCGAAGTGTTTCGCGACCTCTACAAGGTGGAGATCGGCGCCGAGGTCTATCTGACAGGGGACAATGGCGTGACGTACCTCTATCGGGTTGCCGAGAAGTACATTTTACGTGAAGCCGGGCAACCTCTTGCCGTGCGGGAGGCTAACGCGCGCTATATACAGCCAACACCTGATGAGCGAGTGACTTTCGTCACCTGTCATCCGTATGGTAGTCTGGCTAACCGCTTGGTGGTGATCGCATATCCTGTCACCAGTATCAGTCAGGACAGTGGAGAGGCGAAGTAAATGATATCTGCACAGATGTCTACACAAGAGGTAACCGATCAGGAAGCCGGAGGCGTCGACGGCGCAATGCGCCTGTCACCGGTCATGGGATTGTTCCGTCGGATTCAGCGCAACCATGCGCTGGAGCACGCGACGATAAACCTGTTGAGCCAACGTTATCCGAAGTCCCAGATCTTTGGGTTCTCCGGACCGATGGGCTTCACGCTGTATTCCTCGCTGACGGCCGAGGAGGTCATTCCGGCTACGCGGGAGGCACTGCGTGAGCTGAAGGCAGGGGAGTCCGAGTTGGCGATTCACGAGAACTGTGGTACTAACCTCGTCGTGACGGCAGCGCTCACGACACTGGCAACGATACTCGGATTGGGTACGCTTCGGGCAGGTAGGCGTCGTTTCATGAGATTCGCTGAACGCTTGCCGCAGGCGGTCCTTCTCAACGCGGTCGCGTTGACGGTGGCCAAGCCCATAGCTCGGTGGGTTCAGGCGACGGTAACGACCGACGCGAACCTGGATGACACCGAGATCTCGTCCTTCTTTACCGATTACCAGGGAGGGATGCACCGCGTTCGGGTTCAGACAAGACAGGTGCGTACGAGCGAGGCCTAGGCCCCTGCCTCAACCGGTCGAGTTATGCTATTCGTACTCCACGGCGAGAACGGGCTGCAGCGCCGCGAGGCACTCGAGGCCATCATAGCGCAATCGGGCCTTCCGACGGACCTCCGTGATATGAACACGGAGACCTTGGAGGGCTCAGTAGGGCCGGGCGACCTACGACGGGCCTGTAGTGTGATGCCCTTCTTGGGCGAAGTCAGGATCGTGATCGCTCGGGATACGTTGTCCTCGTCGCGCGGCGACGCCGCCCGCGAGATTGTGGCCATCCTTGGCGCTGTTCCTCCGACGACCATCTTGATCTTTGATGAGGGGAAAACCCTACCTAAGCGGCATCCGGTGTTCTCTCTGGATGACGATATCGAGGTCAAAGTCCAACACTTTGCGCTGCCGGACGTACGGGAGTTACCCCAGTGGATTCGGGACCGTACGGCGCAGCACGGCGGCAAGATTGAGCCACGCGCAGCGGCCATATTGGCCCAGAATATCGGTGCGAATCTGCAGTTGCTCGATCAGGAGATCCAGAAGCTGCTGCTCTATGTCGGTGAGCGTAGTGAGATCACGGTAGAGGACGTGCAGATCATGGTGCCCTACGTGCAGTCGGCGGACGTGATTTTCCAGATGGTGGATGCACTCGGCCAGCGCGATCCACGGCGTGCGGCAACGGATCTCCACCGGCTGCTGGATGTGGGTGAGCACCCGCTGGGCATCTTCGGGATGATCGTGCGACAGTTTCGGCTGCTGATTCAGGTCCGTTGGATGATCGATCGGCACCAGCCGCAGCAGCAGATTGTGTCTCGACTGAAGCTCCACCCTTATGTGGTGCGGAAGATCCATGCTCAGGCGGATCGCTTCTCGCTGGACCAGTTGCGAGATGCTTACCGGATCTTGATGGAAACCGATCTCTCGATCAAACGCGGCGAGATCCCCGTCGAGACCGGGCTCGATCTGCTCATCGCACAGTTGACGCGACTCTAGGATACCTGCGCCGCCAAGTACCAGGTCTTGCGGCCCGTGTCCTCGACGAGGTCAAAGGTCCCCTCCTTGCAGTGCACCCGGAAGAAGTGCTGCACGCCTTTGCGATGCATCTTCGTCCAGGCCCGCTCGACGGTATAGACGTCATAACGTCGTCCACGCCATACGAAGCGCTTGGGGAAGTAGCTGTTCCCTCGTTCCGTCAGGCTGATCGGCTCCCTCTTGCCGAGAGTTCCCGATGCCAGTGTCATTCCTCACCTCCAACGATCGTGAAAGTGCGCTGACTCTCGGCACCGGCCCACGACCATCCCTCGGATTGGGGCTGCCCGAAAGCAGGTTGCTGCGGCCCGTATCCGGGGAGAGCCTGAGGGGAGATCACGATGACCGGCGGAGTGGCCGGATAGGCGGGCTGCTGCTGGGCTTGCTGGCGCTGCTCACGGCGGGCATCCTCGCGGCGCCAGATGAAGACCCCCAGAGCCAGCGTGGGCAGCATCGCCAGCACGCCGCAAGTGAGCCCGATCAAGAGCGCCAGCGAGTCGTGACTCAGTTTCTGGGTGACGATCACGGCCATCGTGATGGCGAAAAGCGCCCCCATCAGCCCGAAAAAGCGCGCCAGCCGGGCGCGCAGCGGCGTGCGCGGCTCGTACGCCGCTGGTTCATCCTCAACGTATCTGTGTCGCATCGGTGGGTCCTTTCGAGACTTGCCCACTCTCAGGTACTCCTGAGAGGCAAGGCTAACACGCCGTCCTGCATGCCCACCTGCGCCACTTGCGCGCGGACATCGCGCTCGCGCAGATTGGCCACCTGGAAACGAATCGGCAGATCGCCGCCGGAGACGGCGAGGAAGTCGCCGCGCCCGTGGAGCAGATGCGCCTCGGTGCCGCCACGCCCGGAAGCGACCAAGGCATCCTGGGCGGAGGCGACCCGCCCGATGAGGCGCAGGGGGAAGTTGGCGCGCATGAGACTGCCGAGAATCGCGGCGGCGGGATGCTGGGTGGCGGCAACCAGATGGATGCCGGCCTCGCGCCCGCGCTGGGCGAGGCGGGTGAGGGTCTCGACGACCGGATCGCCGCCGGCCATGATCAGATCGGCAAGCTCGTCGATGCAGACCACGATGCGCGGGGTCGCCTCACCGGGGAGCTCGCCGCGGCGGTCGCGGACCTGCATGGTACGCAGGAGCGAGCGAAGGGCCTCGCCGGCCTCAAGGGGATCGGAGATGATGGGGCGGGCGAGATGGGGCGCAGGAGCGAGCGAGCGGAAGGTGCGGCCCTTGGGATCGATGCACAGCAGGCGCAAGGCGGTGGGGGCGTTGGTGAGACAGAGGGAGGTGGCCATAGTGCGCAGGAGCACGGACTTGCCGGAGCCGGTGGTGCCGGCGACGAGGACGTGGGCGACGTCGGGGGCAGAGAGACGGGCGAGGAGGGGGAGGCCGGCGTCGGTGAGGCCGAGGACGGCGGTGGCCGGGGGGATGGGAAGGACATCGTCGAGGAGCGCGAGCAGCTCGACGGGCTTGGGATCGGGATTGGCGAAGGAGAGGACGACGCCGTGTTCGTCGCGGTCGACGTTGAGGGTGGAGACGCGCATGGCGAGGGCGAGGTCGTCGGCGAGGCGCTTGATGGCGGCGAAGCGGGTGGCGGGGTCGGGGTTGAGGAAGAAGCGGATGAGGCGGGGGCCGACGGTCCCGCCGGTGACGCGCCCGGGAGCGCGGTGGGCGGCGAGGACCGCTTCGACGCGGTCGGCTTGATATTCCAGATATGGTCTAAGCTTCTTCTGAGCCATAGGTTCCCCTCAACAATATAGAACATAAGTTCTATCTTTCATTATAGTGATCTCTCCAATCGTTGTCAAGGCCCATTTTTCTAGTCGTTGTTTTTCTTAATCCTTGTGATATACTTAGTTAGCCCGACCGAGAGACGGGCCATTACAAAAGCAAAAGGGTGGACAACGTGAGCCTTACCAACACTTCTGACAGAAGCGGTGCTGTCGAACGTTGCGTCGAGAACCTCGAAAGCCCAAATCCAAGGCTGCGGTCCCAGGCAGTTGAAGATCTGGGCAAGCTTGGCGCCCAGGAGACCGTGCCTGAGCTCGTGGAGCATCTTCAAGAGGACGTCAATACCTACGTTCGGAGTGCCTGCGCGGAGGCTCTGGGCCGGATCGGGGACGCCAGGGCCATCTTCCCCCTGATGGATGCACTGCGTGACCCCTGCTCTTTTGTCCGCCGGGCGGCCGCGATCGGTCTAGGCCAGATGCAGGCCAAAGAGGCACAGGGGGCGCTCCTACGGACGTTGGAGGATCCCAACTTCTACGTTCGGCGGGCTGCCATCAACGCAGTCGGCAAGCTTGGGCTTCCCGATCTGGGCTCTATGCTGGCGCCGTTCCTGGAGACACCTGATCCTCGCATCCGCCGTACTGCGATTATCGCGCTTCGACGTCTGGAGGCGACGGACACGGTCTCTGGTATGGTGGCGATCCTTGAATCCTATCTGCTCAACCCGAATCAGCGCGATCTGCCCGTCGTGAAGACCCTCGTCAGCGCGCTAGGCGAACTCAAGTCCAGTGAAGCCGTGCCCGTCTTGATCGAGGTGATGCGGGGCTACGTCGGCGTGCGCTCCCTAACGGCCAAGGCGCTCGGTCGGATCGGGGATCCTCAAGCTGCCCCCGCCCTGCTGGAGGCGCTTCACGACGACAAGAGCAAGACCCTTCAGCTCGCTGCGTTGAAGAGCCTCGGTCAGCTGGAGTATCGGAAAGCGATACCCGACATACGTCCATTCCTGGATGAGCCTGACCCCAGGCTGCGCCGGACCGCTGCAGTCACCCTCGGCGTCTTGAAGGACCGTGGGGCCTCGTCGCGGCTGCTCGAGATGGCACATAATGATGAGAGTCCCCTGGTACGTCCTGCCGCCGTGGAGGCATTGGGCCTTATGGGGGACCCACGGATGGTCGAAAAACTGTTGCCCTTTGTGAACGACACCAATGCCTATCTGCGGGCTGCGTTGGCGCACGCCCTGAGCTCTCTTGACGGGAGCACCGTCGAGGTGCGCCGAGCGCTGACCAAGCTACAGGACGACGAGGTCCGCCACGTCGCGATTGCAGCACGCCGGGCCCTGGCGGACTGCCATCCCCTGGGCCAGGAACCCGACAACAGTACCGCCTGCCCTGAGCCGGACAAACAGCATATCTCATGGCTGCGGCGGTTTCTCGGCAAGGTCTGAGGGGTTAGGGCACGGACCCTACCTGCACTATCGTCTCACCCCCGGTTGTGCGTAGGGCGAGCCCAAGCGTGCCTGCGGTTGGGTGGGAGAGGGAGTCCTTGAACGTTTCGGCCGGCAGCAACGCTACATCCCATGCCTTTACCACCTGTCCTTCAATGTAGAGATTCAACGTACCTGTTGTTGCACCGGTGACGTTTGCCCCGACGGTCACCGTGCCGTCGGTGTTCGTGAGGTTGAGGGCCGCTGACGGGTTGGCCATTCGTAGGGTGCCGATCCCGTGAATCGGATACCATCGCTCAGTCCACGCCACCGACGCGCCCGGTTGGAGGGTTGTGGTGTCCGCGAAGGTGCTCGTGATCCCACTCCATAGCTCCACGTAAGTACTATCATCGTCCGTCCAGAGCCAGGAGGGGAGCGTCCCCGGGCCGAAGACCTTGGTGCCTGCAGGTGATCCTGGTGTGAAGCTGCGCACGATGCCCTGGTCGGCTTCCTCGTCGTAGATGCCCACAAAGCCCGCCGATACCTGCGGGACAAAGAACCCAAGGTAATTATCCCACGTGCCCAAGTTGCTCAGATCGCGACCCTTGTAGATCGGCCAACTCATTGTCTGGTACGCAGCCGGCAAAGACTCATCTCCCGTGGAGTGGACAACGACCTGGTCCGCAGGCAAGACAATGCGTGTGCCGGCTGAGATGTGGTTGTCGCCCAGCGCCAACATCGCATTGAGCCAGTATTGGTAGCTCTGCTCTGTCTTGGTCACGTTCTTGACCCACGGGGTGATGGTGACGTAGCTGTGGTCTGCGTCGAGGGCAATCGTGGCACCGACGGACATCCCGGTGCGATCCTCGATATCCGAGACGGTGATCGAGATGTCGTTGTCAAGGCGGCCGATTGTGTAGGACCAGGGCCGCCACTCATTCAGCCCGTGCTCCTCTACCGGAAAGGCCCATTCGATACCGCCTGCCCCGAGCCACCACCCACGGTAGCCCCACTGTGTGGGCTTCACCACCGGGTTCTCGTATAGCAGGTGGCACCCCGTCGATTTGTCTATCCAGCGGTAGATCCGCCCGCCCAGCTCGGGCAGTACAGTCAAAGAGACGTAGTCATTCTCGAGTATGATCGCTTTGTAGATCCGCGGCTCGGGCGGCGTCACGCTGTCGGGGTCCACCCTGGGATAGGGATAGATGGGGTCGTCGAGCGCGGTCGGCTGGAATGCCGTCTCGTATCCATAGGTTTGAATCGTGATGCTGGTCTCGGAGACCTCCAGCCTCCCGTCGCGGAGGGAGAACTCATCGGGTGGCTCGAGCGCAGCTGTAGAGGAGGGCGAGACGTCCGCCGTCGGCGATGGGTCGGGCTGAGGCGTTTCGGCTGGAAGCCCTGCCGGTGACGCAGGCACGGGCGTGCCGGTGGGCAGCGGCACCGTTGGAGGAATCGTCTCCGTCGGTGTTGGGGGAGCCAGGGTGGGCGATGACGCCGGCCGCGACGTGATAGGCGGCTCAATCTTGACGACGCTGGGCTCCGGGGTTGCCGTAGCCACAGTCTCGGGAGTCAGTGAGGGCACACAGGCCGCGCTTGCCACCAAGAGCGCGCCCAACATCAGGTAGGTATACACATCGGCGCGACGCATCATGTGTCTCTCCTCGTATGGGGGCGGAATGGGTCTGAGCGGTCGACATAGCTCGAGTCGCAGTAACCCTATTCTAGCGTCCGGTTGGCGCGGGTCAACGAGCGGGGACGTTTGCATTGGGCGCGAATTACTTTTCGGGAAGGTCCACTTCGATTGACACAATGTGCGACGCGCCCGAGTTTAGCCTGAAGCACAATCGGGTTATAATGGGGATGTAGGCAGGGCTTCACCGGTACCGGTGACCTGCGTCAACCTCAAAGAGCAACGACGACCATGGCCGGATCGCGTCACGGGTCCGGCCGTGTCGATTCTATCGGAGACGGGAGGTTTCATATGCCAGTCACGGCAGTGGTGGGAGCGCAGTGGGGTGATGAGGGCAAAGGGCGTATCGTCGACTACCTCGGTCAGCGGGCCGACTTGGTTGTCCGATTCCAGGGCGGCGATAACGCAGGCCACACCGTCCTGAACGACTACGGCAAGTTCGCACTGCACCTGGTGCCCTCCGGCATCTTCAATCCATCCACACAATGCTTGATCGGGACCGGGACGGTGGTGAACTTCGACACGCTCTCCGATGAGCTGACACTCCTGACCGAGGCCGGCGTCGACGTTCGTAATCTGCTTATCGATCGCCGCGCACACGTGATCCTGCCCTTCCACCGTCAATTGGACGGTGCGGAGGAGGCTGCTCGCAAGGAAGGATGGGAAGTCGGGACGACGAAGCGCGGGATCGGGCCTGCCTATGCGGATAAGGCCTCTCGACAGGGCATACGTGTGGGTGATATCCTCGATCCCGATCGCCTGCGTACCCGCCTGGAAATGCTGGTGCCTCCCAAGAACCGTGAGCTCAGCTATTTCGGCATACCTGAGGTGACGGTCGATGGATTAATGGCCGTCTGCGCGGAGTGGCTGCAGGAGCAGGGCCATCGCATTGTGGATGGGCTGCCTCTGGTCCGAGACGCCGTGAGGTCGGGCAAGCGGGTGGTTCTTGAGGGTCAGTTGGGCGTGATGCGGGACCTCGACTGGGGGATCTATCCGTACACGACCTCATCTTCACCGACTGCCGGAGGCGGATGTGTGGGGGCTGGGATCCCGCCGCGGGCTATCGACGACGTGCTTGGCATCGTCAAGGCCTACTCCACCTCGGTTGGTGGAGGGCCCTTCCCGACCGAGCTGACCGACCAGACCGGTGAGAAGCTGCGGAAGGTGGGCGAGGAATTCGGCGCGACGACGGGCAGGCCCCGCCGGTGCGGTTGGTTTGATGGGGTGGCGATTGGCTATGCGAGTTGGCTGAACGGGTTCACCGGCATTGCGGTGACAAAGCTGGATATCCTGGATCACTTTGAGACACTGCAGCTCTGCGTCGGATATCGCCTGGGAGAACAGGTGCTGGACTATGTACCGGATACTGCGATTCAGGAGCAGGTCGAACCGATCTATGAGGCGTGGCCCGGCTGGCTCGCTGACACGACCAAGGCGCGCACCTGGGCGGATCTTCCCCGAACAGGCGCAGGCCTATGTCAACCGGATCGGCGAGCTTGCAGGCGTGCCTGTGCGGTTCATCTCGGTGGGCCCCGAGCGGGATCAAATTATCGTGATGTAGGCAGGCAAGGAGTTCAGTATGCCCCAACTCACGTTCTCGTACGATACCTACTTGTCGCCCTTCACATGGCGATATGGCGGTGAGGCGATGCACACGATCTGGTCGGAAGTGCATAAGCGGCGCTTGTTCCGGCGGATCTGGGTGGGCCTGGCAGCAGCGCAGCATCGGGCCGGGCTGGTGACCGCTGAGCAGCTGGCGGATCTACGCGCTCACCAGGAAGATATTGACATCGCGCGTGCGGCGGAGATCGAGGAGCAAATCCACCACGATCTGATGGCGGAGGTGAGGACCTTCGCCGAGCAATGCCAGCTTGGCGGCGGGATCATCCATCTTGGTGCTACCAGTATGGATATCTCGGACAATATGGAAGTGCTCCGGATCCGTGAGTCGCTAGATCTCGTCGTTTCAGCGCTGGGCCGGCTCCTGGTGACACTGGCCGAACTGGTCGATGCGCGATCGGACCAGGTGTGCATGGCTTTCACTCATATCCAGCCCGCCGAACCGACCACCGTGGGGTACCGACTGGCGCAGTATGCCCAGGATCTGCTGATGGATTTCGACGAGCTGCTCCGAGTGCGCCGCAACCTGCGCGGCAAGGGGATCAAGGGAGCCGTGGGGACGTCGGCATCCTACGCGGCGTTGTTGGACGGTACCGGCGTCTCGGCGGAGGCTATGGAGGCCCAGGTGATGGAGGCACTGGACCTGACTGCGTTCCCCGTCGCCACCCAGGTCTATCCGCGCAAGCAGGACTGGCTGGTCCTCAACGCCTTGGCGGGTCTGGCAGGCTCCCTCTACAAGTTCGCCTTCGACCTGCGGCTGCTACAGTCGCCTTCGTTCGGTGAGTGGAGCGAGCCGTTTGGCGAGCGACAGGTGGGGTCGTCTGCGATGCCGTTCAAACGCAACCCCGTGCGCTCTGAGAACATTGATTCACTGGCCCGTTTCGTCGCTGCTCTTCCCCGCATTGCCTGGGACAACGCCGCACATTGCCTGTTGGAGCGCACGCTTGATGACTCGGGCAATCGGAGGGAGGTGCTTCCTTCCGCGTTCCTGGCTACCGATGAGCTTCTAGGCACGGCTCAGACGATCCTGGACGATCTGAGGATCTACGACAGCGCGATTGCACGAAACCTGGTGCTGTATGGCGACTTTGCTGCAACGGAGCGGGTGTTGATGGCACTGGTGAACGCGGGTGCCGACCGTCAGGAGATGCATGAGATCATTCGGCGGCATTCGATGGCGGCCTGGGAGACCATTCAGACGGGGAATGAGCGAAGCAATCCTCTGCCGGATATGCTGAGCCAGGACCCCCGTGTGCTGCGCTACTTCCCGAAGGATAGGGTGGTGGAGCTCTTCGACGTACGTGAGCACATTGGCGATGCACCTGCACGGGCGCGGACGATGGCTCAACTTGTGCGCAGTGAGCTGGAGCGCTCCGGTGTCGCATAGCCCAGAGCCGGAGCGACGTGCGGCGCCACTCGGCATTCACACCGCCTCAGTATAGCCGTGGTGGAACACACACTGATATTCGGGCTTTCCGCCGATCCGGTGCACGCCGGCCACGTGGAAACCGTGACGCAGTCGACCCGCCGGTTGATCGACCGAGGTTTTCGGATCGCCCAGGTGCTGCTGGTGCCGGTCTACCGCCGCAATCCGGTAGGCGCCGCAAAGGTGCGGATTCCCGACACCTACCCTCATCGTCTGGCGATGTGTGCCCTGGCAGCGGCAGAGGTCGCGAGCGCCCTGGGCCTTGGGCAGGAACACGTGCATGCCAGCGCCGTCGAGGCCGAGTTGGCGCACGGACGATCTGGGCCGAATTACACGGCAGAGACACTGGCATTGCTCAAGCTTCGGTCTGCACCGCGCACGGGTCTGATCTTTCTTGTCAGCAGCGAGTTGGTCTCAGGGCCCGATCCACAATTCGGTCGCTGGTACCGGCCCGACGTGATCCTGCGGTTGGCGTCGCTCGCGATCTGTCCACGGCCCGGCTATGTGCGTAACGCTCGCTTCGTCGCGTCGATGGAACGGACGGACGCGCAGATCCTTCTGCTCGACGAGGTAAGTACTCCCGACATCTCTGCCACCGACATCAGGAATCTGCTATCCGACGGGGTCTCCCCTTGGGCGCTGGCCTACCGGCGCCTCTTGACCCCACCCATTGCCCGCTACCTGGCCTTGCACCATCTGTACGTGACACCCCATATCCGGTAGAGGCGACCCTGCGGGTCATAAACTTCGCCGTGTCTGGCCCTGGGCGAGGCGCCTACTGCCTCCGAGGACGTGGCGCCGCCACGTCACTACGACAGCAGGTGTCAGATCTCGGGGCCGGTGCTGGGGAAGGGACCGTCGACGTCGTGACGACTGACAAAATGCGATGTCTCGGCATCCTCCCGGTAGTGGGCGCCCAGTGACTGCCGGTTGTGCCATGCGGCCAACGTCACGATCCACGCGGCCTGTGCCATGTTTCGCAGCCCGATGAGTTGGTCGTTGAGCCGGGTGGACCGGTAGAAGTCGTCGATGACCTCCCACAGATGGTTCAGATCCTTGAGGGCGCGTGCGAGCCGGTGTGTGTTGCGGGCAAGTCCGACGTAGAGCCACATGATGTTCTGGATCGTCCGTGAGTCACGGTAGGCCAGCACGGGGTCGGCACCCGCCCCCTCGCTCACGTCGCGCCAGGGCGGGATGGACGTCTCGTTGATCACCCTCAAGTCGTCCCTGTCTGCGATGTCGCTGCCTGCGCGATAGCCCCAAACCAACCCCTCCAGGAGCGAGGTGCTCGCAAGGCGGTTGGCCCCGTGGACACCTGTACAACTCACCTCACCGATGGCGTAGAGTCCCTTGAGTGAACTGCGTCCCTGGAAATCGACGTGCACACCACCGCAGAAGTAGTGTGCGGCGGGGACAACGGGGATCGGATCCTCCGTCATATCGATGCCCGCCTGCTTGCAGGTCTCATAGATAGTGGGGAAACGCTCGGCGATCCGCTCCTTGTCCATGGCCTCGGCAAGGTTGAGCAGCACGTAGGGATATCCGTGTTCGAGCATTTCATGGTGAATCGCCCTGGCCACCACGTCGCGCGGCGCCAGGTCGCCCCAGTCAGGCGCCACGTCGTCCATAAAGTGACGGCCATCCGGCGTATAGAGCCTGGCCCCCTCACCGCGCACGGCCTCGGAGATGAGGAAGTTGTCTGCTCCCGGGACCGCCAGCGTCGTGGGGTGGAATTGTATGTACTCTGCGTTGATGACGCGGGCCCCGGCACGATAGGCCATG
Organism: uncultured Chloroflexia bacterium; assembly: GCA_963775195.1. Classification (GTDB taxonomy): domain Bacteria; phylum Chloroflexota; class Anaerolineae; order B4-G1; family SLSP01; genus PWVB01. The sequence continues at coordinate 51,906 of CAVZIC010000002.1, read as the reverse complement.
GCCAGACCGTCGCCGCGAGCGCTAGGTGGGTTGCTGGTATGTCGATAGATGCGCCCCACGCCACCGGTCGCCAGGACTGTGGCCTTCGCCAGAATGCGGTCCACTTTGTTCGCCGCTCGATCAAGAACGTATGCCCCGTGGCACGTGATCGGCGCGTAGACATCGAGAGGATCCTTGCTGTGGTGCGAAGACGTAATCAGGTCAACCGCGGTCAGCCCGGCCCGGAGGTCCACGTTGGGCAGAGTCTGCAGTCGCTCGATCAGCGCCTTCTCGATGGCGTGGCCGGTCGAATCGCCGACGTGGAGGATGCGAGAGAGTGAATGGCCGCCCTCGCGGGTGTACGCAAGACCGCCTCCTTCTTCGGTGCTGAATGGGACGCCAAGCTCCTCAACGAGCAGGCGCTGGACCAGTTCAGGCCCCTGTTCGGCGATAAGGTGGGCGGCACTGGGCAAACTGAGGCCGGCTCCTGCGCGGAGGATGTCCTCAGTCAGGAGGTCCGGGGAATCCTCGTGGCCCCTCGCCACAATGCCGCCTTGAGCATAACGGGTGTTTGATTCTTCCGCATCATATGTGCGCGTGATCAGAATCACCTGGCGCTGTGTATCCTGCGCCAACCGGAGGGCCGCCGTTGCGCCCGCGATACCACAACCAATGATGAGAACGTCAGTTTCGATAGGCATAGCAGGGTCCCTGGAGCCACGCTACAGGGAGAGCATCCTTTCCAGGGCCGTCCGGGCCCAGTGCGCTGTCTCGTCGTCGACCGTCACCTCGTTGAGCATCTCCCCCCGGCTCAAGGCCTCCAGGGTCTCACTGAGATTGCTCAACGTAATCTGGCTCATCGTCCTGCAGAACGGTGGAACGTCTGCGAGTGGGATAATGAGTTGGTCGGGATGTTCCGCTTGTAGGCGATAGACCAAGCGACTTTCGGTGGCCACGGCCCATCGGGTGCCCGGCGCTGCCGCTTCGATCAGACGGATGATGCGAGCCGTTGACCCACTCTCGTCAGCCAGCGCAACGACTTCAGCCCGGCACTCGGGGTGGGCGACGACCCGGATGCCCGGGTAACGCTCGCGGACGGCACGAATATGTTCGGGGCGGAATCGCTGGTGGACGTTACAGGCGCCGGGCCAGAGGATCACCTTTCCGGCCCGGATGGCCTCCGGAGCAGGTGGGGTTCGTGGAGTCCAGAGGAGCATCTCCGCTGCCGGTATGCCCAATTGGTGTGCCGTGTTGCGGCCGAGGTGTTGGTCGGGGAAGAAGAAGACGCGTGGGCGTTGTTCCAAAGCCCAACGCATGACCCGTTCGGCGTTACCCGAGGTGCAGACCGCACCGCCGTGCTCGCCGCAGAAGGCTTTGAGGGTCGCCGACGAGTTGACATAGGTGATGGGCGTCACTTCCTTCTCAACATCACCCAATGCTTCCCCCAGTGCTTGCCAGGCAGCTTCCACACCTCCGGGCGTGGCGGTGTCGGCGAGATAACAGCCGGCGGTGACATCGGGGATCAGAACGCGTTGGCCCGGCTTGGCGAGGATCGCCGCGGTCTCGGCCATGAAATGCACCCCACAGAAGACGATCACTTCCGCATCGGTCTGGGCTGCCTCGCGGGAGAGCTGTAGCGAGTCGCCGCGGTAATCCGCGAGGTCGATGATTTCGTCTCGTTGGTAGTGGTGACCCAGAATCACGAGCCGATCCCCGAAGTCTCGCTTGATTTCCTTGATCTTTGCTACCAGGTCATCGTCATCGGGGACCGCCGATGGCCCGATTTTCATGCTAATGTCCAGTGCTGTCACCGAGTGGGTCAGACTTCCAACCGAGATGAAATCGACGCCGGTCGCTGCGATCTCTGAGATGAGTTCCAGGGTGACGTTGCCCGAAGCCTCCAGGGGCACCCGGCCCCCTGTGATCTGCACGGCCTCGCGCATCTCCGACAGCGTCATATTGTCGAGCAGGATTCGGTCCAGAAGCGGATCGGCCGCGAGTGCTTCCTGCAGCTCCGTAAGGTCGCGAACCTCAACCTCGACGGGTAGGTCGGGATAGCGCTCGCGTGCCCGCAGGATTGCCGCGGTGATGCCTCCCGATGCATCGATGTGATTGTCCTTGATCAGAAGCATGTCGTACAGCGACATCCGGTGATTGGTCCCGCCCCCCATCCTGACTGCATATTTGTCCAGGATCCTGTAGCCGGGCAAGGTTTTACGGGTATCGAGTACGGTGGCGTTGCTGGTGCCGACCGCGCCCACCATCTTGCGCGTCTGCGTGGCAATGCCCGACATCCTCTGAAGGAAGTTGAGGGCCGTCCGTTCTGCAGCCAGGAGGCTCTGGCCAGGTCCGGTGGCAACGGCGATCAGTTCGCCGGCAACGACGGCCTGCCCATCCCGCACGTGGGCTGTGAAGCTGACAGACGGATCGACGTGGCAAAATACCGACTCTACCACCGCGAGGCCAGCGATCACGCCAGGGGCCTTGGCGACGATGCGCCCTTCGAGAATCGTATCGGGCTTGAGCGTCGACAGGCTGGTAGCGTCGCCGGGACCGATGTCTTCTTCCAGCGCCAATTCAATCAGGGGATTGGCGGCGGCGACCAGCACCTCGGCAGCATTCGGGGACGTCTGCATTTGTGACTCCTTATACACAGTCGCTTCTATTTGGTCACGTATCTTACCACGGGGGAGGGAATCGGAGAATCGGAGAATAGACGATAGTGGCCCGGAGGGAACCACAGGTCACATGGGTTTACCCTCATAGGCAGCTGCGGAGATAGGAGCTGTTTCTTCGATTCTCTTATGCTTCATGCTCTATTCTAGATTCCTCGGCTTGTCCCGTCCCAGGAGGATCAGAGCAGCGAACTTCGGGAGGGCCAGCTGGCGCCGCCAGCGTCGCGGTTCCCGGACTAGCCTGTGTAGCCATTCGAGCCCACTACGCTGGATCCACCGAGGGGCTCGTCGCGAGTATCCGGCGACGAAGTCGAGGGAGCCACCGATGCCGATGCCCACCGGAGTACCGGTGTGCCGCAAGTTCCGCCCAAGCCAGAGATCCTGGTTGGGTGCTCCATACGCGACGAGCAAAAGATCGGCGCCGGAGGTTCGGATCCGGTCCACAATGGCTTGTTCCTCTTCTCTGGCAGGTGAACCCGGATAGCATCCGGCAACTTGGAGGTGGGGATTGCGCTCAGACAAGATGGCGGCCGCCCGGTCGGCGACACCTGGGGCCGCGCCCAGGAAGAAGACGCGCCAGCCCTGAGCGGCGGCCTCTTGGGCCAGGCGTGGCACGAGATCGGAGCCGGCTACCCTCTCGCGTAGCCGCCGCCCCCTGAGCCTGGCGGCCCATACGACGCCAAATCCGTCCGGAATGCACAGCGAGGCACGAAGCAGGACCGAGGAAAACGCGGGGTCGTCCCTGGCTTTGACCAGGAACTCGGGGTTGACCGTGGCAATCTGGTGTACCCCGCCCTGGGCGATCCAGCGCCCAACCCACTGCACCGTCTCCTCCATGGTGACATCGTGAATGGGGATCCCCATCAGTTCGATGGCGGCGCGTGGTTCCTCTGTACCTACATCCATTGTAGTTCCTATCAAAGGTACCCGCTCGGCCAATGAGCCGAGCGGGTCAGATTGTGTGGGATCGTGTCGCACTCCGTCGATTGCGATCACGAGGGCGACTACACCAGATGCAGTGCCCAGTCACCGACCAGCCAATAGCGGAAGTCATCACCATTGGAGCACTGCACGCCCCCAACGACACCGTATACGAGCGCCAGGAGCGGCATCAACAGGAAGACCAGTGTGAGCAGGACGGCAAACGGGATCAGCAGAAGCCCGACGAGCACTGCGCTCAGCGCTCCAACAACGGCCCACATAATCCCGATCAGCAACCCACCTCCGGCCCAGAAGATAAGTTGAAAGAGGAAGGCCTGCATAGACTGGTAGGCGACGTATCGCGACCGGTCCTTGTAGACCAGGTAGATCACCAGCGCGGCAGCTATTCCCAGGAAGCCCGTGATGAGGTTTAGGAGCACGCTCAGGTGGGCCAGCATCGCCCAAGTGCGCTCGTCGCTTGGTGATAGCGGCTGTGGTGCAGCGGGCGCCGGAGCCACATTGGGTGCGCTCGACGGGGTCGAAGGCGCCTTAGGCGCCTCTGGTGCTTCCATTGTCACTTCGTTCTCTTCGTTCATCTTTCCTCCCTGATTACTGGTGTGTTGTCCGACTGCGAGGGCCTATCGGCCAAAGCACGAGTGATTCTATCCAGTAGTACGCAGATTCTGCAGGGAGGTTGCAGCAGAGCCTGCGGATTCAGTGTGACTCCACGAACTCCTGAACTTGGTAGGTTGAGACTTCGAGATCCCCCTGCCGCCATGCATTAGCGGGCAGCCCTGCCTTGTAGCACAGATGGCCCAGGAACTCTTCCGGCAACGGTAGTTGGTCCCATACCTGGGGCAAGAACGTAGCTCTATGCCAACCCCGCTCGATGACGACACCATCGACGTCGGGACGCAACTTCGCAACGAGATCGCTTGGATCGGTATACTGGAGGGGCTGAGGATGCGTGAGGACGGAGACCTCGACGACGATTTCCGGAAGATCCTCTTTGGTGAGGGGGGGGAAGCGCGGGTCCTCGAAGGCGGCGGCATAGGCGTTGGCACAAACGTCCTGGATGAGCGTGCGACACGCGACGAGTGAGCCGATGCAGCCGCAGAGCTCCCCGCCGCGCTTGTTCAGTGTCACGAAAGCCGCGCCGAACTGCTCCATAAGCTCCGATGGTAGGGGCTCCAGCGGCTCCGTGGACACGTCGAGCGCTTGCTCGATCGTATGGCGGGCCAGACGCAACAGGTATCGCCCTTCATCCTCGGAAAGATAAGTCTGTGTCATGCTTGATCTCCTTCCACATAGGCCACGGCGGCGTAGCCCACGACCTGTCTCTGTTCACCCGTGACATCCCCCGATGTGCGATAGTCCAACAGATGAGACTGCCAGCCACGATCCTCTGCAACCGTCATCAGTGCCAACGCTGGGGCTTGCCCACACGCCTCGCTGCTGGCGACGCCTCTCTTGTCGCCCTTGAGGATCGCGTCGAGAAAGCGGGCGTCAATCTCGTGCGCCGCCTTGTTGGCATGGTAATGGCTCAAATCGGAGCTGACGATGACCAGATCATCCGGTCTGAGGATCTCGCGAAGCGCGTTGCCCACCTCAATGGGATCGACCTCACCGAACAGCATGGGGACCATTGGGACATCCGGGAGGACCACCTGGAGAAAGGGAACCTGCACCTCAAGACAATGCTCGGGTTCGTGGGGCGTGTTGGTGGCATTGAAGATGCGCCATCTCTCCGAGATCTCCGTGACGTACGCCCGGTCCACAGGCTGGACGCCCAAGGGCGTGCGGAACCCATCGACGTCGGAAACGGCGACGCCTGGAAACCAGGTGCGGTGAGAAGGACCCAGAATGAAGACGCGGTGGGGTTTGGTCGACTGTTCGGAGAGCAGCCGGTAGGCATAGGCGGCGACCGGACCGGAGTACATGTAGCCGGCGTGCGGAACGATCACGGCGCGGATCTTCGAAAGCTGCGGCGTGGTGGCCTGCCGGAGGTATGCCTCGATCTCGTCGCGTAGATCTTCAGGCTGCCCGGGATAGAACATGCCCGCGACCGCGGGCGGTCGGATCTCAGCCATTGTGTCCTCCTGTACAAAATAACAAGGCCCCGGTGATGAACCGGGGCCGAGATATCTCCAGACTGTCCAACTGCTGCCGGGGTCACAGGGCGGGATGCGACACTCATGTCAGCCGGGCACTGCCTCAGCCCTCTCAGCCCTCGGCAGGCTCCGATCCATCAGTACCCTTCAAGCTGAAAGCTATGCGCCGTTGATCGGGTTTGACTGAAATGACCTTCACCTTGCGTTGATCCCCGACAGCGATGACCTCTTCCGGATGCCCGATGGGGTCGTCGCTGAGTTCCGATATATGGATCAGCCCCTCCAGTTCGGGCATGTCGATCAGGGCGGCAAAAGCTCCGAAAGAGGTGAGATTCACAACCGAGACATCGACAACTTGCCCGACACGACACACTTTGTCGACCTCTGTCCATGGATCGGGGGTTAGCCGTTTCAGGCTCAGCCCCAGCCTCTCCTTGTCCAGGTTGATGTCCAGAATGAACACGTCGATCGTCTGACCGGCCTGTATCACCTCCTGGGGATCATTCACGCGCCTCCACGATAGCTCGGAGACGTGGAGAAGCCCGTCGACACCATTCACGTTGACAAAGGCACCGAAGGGCACGATGTTGCTTACTACGCCCTTCTCCACCGAACCCACCTCGAGACTTTCGAGGAGCTTGCGTTTGGTCGCACGACGATGATATGCGCCGCGCTCCGAGAAGATCAGCCGGTTACGTTCTGCCGTGACCTCGATGACACTGAGCTTCAAGGCCTTCCCCATCAGGGCCCGCCACCGACGTTCGGGGTTGGCTGTGTCCTGATATCGACGCCAGTTGGGCATCAGCTGGGAGCCTGGCACAAACCCCCGTAGCTCTCCCAGACGCACGATAACCCCACCCTTGTTCGTGTCAACAACGGTGAGATCAATCGTCTCGTTATTATCCAACAGCTCTTGTGCCTGCTCCCAGTCGCTCTGTTGAGCGGCACGGGCCAGTGACACGAGCATGGTGCCATCGCTGTCATTCTCAATCACATAGACACTGACATCCTGCCCTGGTTTGAGCGACTGCAGATCCTCGTCGGTCATTCGCTCGACTTCGCGGGGATGGACAACAGCATCGGACTTTCCGCCGATGTCGATCAGAATAGACCTCGGGTTGACTGAAGCGATGACGCCGTCGACGATTTCGCCGCGGTGCCACCGTCGGGTATCCATGTACTCCTCAAGGAGCGTACCCATGGGATCAGGGTCAGTGCTAGACACTGGAGGCAGGCTTTCCATACTTGCGATTCTCCTGGATGTGATCTTCTGACTCTATTATAGGCATGTTTCGTAGAGGTGCAATTCGGGTGCGCGGTGCATGGAGTTGCGGTTCCATAGGGCGCGGCTATACTTTGTCCCTGTGATGGCCCAGGTGGAGGTTTCCTTGGATACTGCGCGCAACCCAGGTTCGCTGCTTTGGGCAGGATTGGTCGTTCTCCTTGGTCTATCGCTGGGCTGCTCTTTCTTCGCGGAGGCTCCCCCAACGATCTCCATGCCAAGTGCAACGCCCCTGCATACAGCGGCGCCAGCGGCAACGCTGGTGCCCGTCACGACGAAGGCCACTCAGACACCTCCTGCCTCTCCTGTGGCAAGTGGATGTCCCGTGTCGCGCGTTGTATCTCCACCAGCGCAGCTTGTGGATGATCCCTCCGGCCTGGAACACTTCATCGAGGATCTCCAGATCTACCTTACGCAGGGGGGCGATCCCGGGCTCGTTCCGCTGATGGACTTCGAGATGATGCTCAGGGGAGACCTCACCGGGGATGGGAATAAGGAGACCGTCTTTGCGTTGATTGATCCACAATCTGACCAGCTATTCCCCGAGGCGCACCTGGTCGTTTTCGCATGCCAGGCCGGGGATGTGAAGGTGCTCTACCGCTACACCCCGTTGGAGGGCTATAGCCTGGAGCTGATTGCAGTTCAGGATTTGACGCAAGATGGCGTCGCCGATCTGGTCTTCTCGGAATACAGTTGTGGTGCCCACACGTGCTGGCATACGCCGAACGTCTGGTCCTGGCAGGGCAATGATTTCGTGAATCAGATGGGAGATGACTTCCAGTTCCCTTATCCTGTCTATAGTGTAGCCCCGGCGGGATTGACCGTCGTAAGTGCAGGGGTCGGATCCGTCGGGGCCGGTCCTCAGCGCCCGATCACGACGACGTTGGCCTGGACCGGGCAGGTGATTACTGTGACGGGCGAGGTTCTTGGCTCGCCGACCTACCGGTATCACGCGTTTCTGGACGGCGATCGCGCCATGTCCGCAAGCGACTACGCATCGGCAGCGACGGACTATGAACGAGTGGTTGTGGATGACACGCTGGAGCCGTGGGGAGCGTTCTACGATGCCGGTGAGGAGCGGCAGTGGTTCGGGGTACTGGGACGGTGGCGGCAGGTGATCCTGGCGGCCATTCAAGGGCAGTCTGCGGAAGCCCAAGCCGCCTACGACAGTCTGGACCCCATGCTCACACCCGAAGATCCCGGTTACCCTGTGATCGAACTGGCACAACGCTTTTGGAGATCCTATCAACGGGATGGGGATGTCACAGCGGCGTGCGCGTACGCCATGGACACCGATCAGGCTCAGCTCGCCTTGGACTTCCTCAATAGCTTCGGGTACTCCAACCCTGTATATGAGGTGTCAGATCTCTGCCCAGCCTATGGCTACCGACCCTAACATTCTGTGAGACCGGCTATGACAGACCCCATGATCCCATCACCACCCGTCGTTCGGAAGCACCCTGAGAGGTTCCGTCGACAATTGCAGGAGCTGCCGGCTTTCCGTGCGTTGCTCCGTGCCGTCGAGGCTGACTTTTACGAGGCTCTGCCTATCACTGCTCCGGCCTTGGATCTTGGGTGTGGCGATGGACATTTCGCGCAGGTGACCTTTCCTTTTCCACTCGATGTGGGGCTCGATCCCTGGTGGCCGCCGTTGCGTGAGGCACGCGATCGCAGAGGACACCGTTGGCTCACCTACGCAGATGGTGCGGCGATGCCTTTCGCCGATGGCGCGTATCGCACGATCGTAAGCAACTCGGTGTTGGAGCACATCCCGGATGTAGATCCCGTCCTCCACGAAGTGGCGCGCGTACTAGCTCCCGATGGTCGGTTCCACTTCTGTGTGCCCGGGCCCAACTTCCGCCAATTCCTCTCTGTTGCCCGGTTCTTCGATGCGCTACACTTAGCGCCCCTTGCGGAAGCCTACCGGAAGGCTTTCGATCGCGTCTCGCGACATCGCTACTATCTGACCCCGGAGGCGTGGACTGAGAAGCTCACGGAGGTTGGCCTCGTTGTGGAACGGTGGTGGCCTTACTTCTCACGTGATGCGTTGGCGGCCCTGGAATGGGGACATCCTCTGGGGTTGCCGTGCGTTGTGGCGAAGAAACTGACGGGGCGCTGGCTTCTGGCGCCCTTCCGGTGGAATCTGTGGCTGACCGAGGTGGTGCTGCGCCGCTTCTATGAGGAGCCGCTTCCCGAACAAGGCGCATATCTGTTCTTCTCTGCCCGAAAACCTCACTGAGGCCTCTGTCAGCCTTGCCCTTGCGGGTTTCGAAAGGTCGGAATCGTGGGGGGTCTCGCACTCCGGTGGTCCTGCGGTAGAATGTTCCTGTGTTAGCGCAGTGGATTCTGTTGATTCTATATGTGGGTATTGGCGGTGCCAATATCGTGCGTGGCGTGCTGGGGTTCTCTGTATCTCCGGTTCTGGGCTCGGTCACGGGCCTGCTTATAGTGTTGAGCGTGGTCTACATCGTATGGGGCCTCATCTTCCTGGCGGTAGCCGGCATATACCTGGTTTCCGACGCGCGATTCTCCCCAAAGGCTGTCATCGGCAGCGCCGTGCTGTATCAAGGCACTCTTTGGTTGACCAAATGGCTGGGTGACCACTCTTCGTACGCGCGGCGCCTTTGGCCCCGCGATCTTGTGCTGACGGCTGTCTTCATTGGGCTCGTGATTTTGTTGACGTGGGGAGCGACCTTGTGGAGATCGCGGCAGCGTGGTCGCTCACACGAGTAATACGGATGGAGGTTAGTGTATGGCATTCCAACCACAAAGATGGACGCTCTCGGATCTGCTTCCGGAGCCCGGTTCGCAGGAGCTGGAATCCGCAGTTGGCGAGGTCGATGACCGTCTGAGGGCATTTGAGGCTTGCCGGGATGAGCTGTCGTCTGATATGACAGCGGGGACGTTTCACAATCTTCTGATGCGGTATGAGGAGCTGTACGCCGATGCCTCGAAGTTGGCTGCCTATAGCTACCTGTGGTTCTCGGAGGATACGGCAGGACAGGAGAGGCTGTCGTTCCGAGCCCGCGCGGCTCAACTCGTGGCCGATATTGAGAATCGCACGCTTTTCTTCACCCTCTGGTGGCGACAACTGGAGGAGGGCCCCGCCCAGCGTCTGATGGCAGTCGCGGGCGACGCTGTCTATTTCCTTCACACGTTGCGGTTGCTCAAGCCGTATACGTTGAGCGAGGCCGAGGAGCGGATTATCAACATCAAGGATGTCAACGGGATCGATAGCTTGCTGACCGTCTACGACATGATCACGACGGGCTTGGAGTTCCATCTGGTTTTGGATGGCGAGGACAGGGCAATGACGCGGGGCCAGTTGATGTCCTATGTCTCGGACCCGTCGCCCGCCCTGCGAGAGGCAGCCTACAGGGAGCTCTACCGGGTCTACAGTCAAGAGACGGGGGTCCTCGCGGAGGTCTATGCGGCTCGCGTGCGGGACTGGACCCAGGAACAGGTGCAGGTCCGTGGATATGACAGTCCTATCAGCGTTCGGAACCTCTCCAATGACATACCGGATGCCGTCGTCGATACCCTGCTTAGTGTAATCCGGAAGAATGCCCCGATTTTCCAGCGCTTCTTTGCCCTCAAGGCCCGGATGCTGGGTGTCGATCGGCTGCGTCGTTACGACCTCTATGCACCGCTCTCCGAATCGGAGAAGACTTACTCATTCGATGAGGCTGTGCGGCTGGTGGATGAGAGCTATCGGGCCTTCTCGCCAACGTTGGCCGATCACGCTATGCGCGTGATCGAGGAGCGGCATCTTGACGCCGAGGTGCGCCCTCGCAAGATGGACGGGGCTTACTGCTATGGCGTCCTGCCGAACCTGACGCCGTGGGTTTTGTCCAGCTACACAGGCAAGGCGCGCGATGTCTCGACGTTGGCCCACGAGCTCGGCCATGCTGTTCACGCGATGATGGCCGCCGATCATTCGGTCCTGACCTTTCACTCAGCACTGCCGATGGCCGAGACCGCTTCCGTCTTTGGCGAGATGCTGCTGACGGACAGGCTCCTTGCTGAGGAGACAGACCCTGCCGTGCGAACGACGTTGCTGGGGACATTCCTCGACGATGTCTATGCGACGGTCATGCGTCAAGGGTATTTCGTCATATTCGAGAAGACGGCCCATCGTCTGGTGCTTTCGAACGCCACAGCGGATGACCTCAAAGCCGCCTATCTGGAGAACCTCCGCGAGCAATTGGGGGACTCAATGTTCCTCAGCGAGGACTTTTCCCTGGAGTGGACGGCAATACCCCACATCTACCACACCCCGTTCTACTGCTACGCCTATGCGTTCGGCAATCTCCTCGTGTTGGCGCTCTATCGCAAATACAAGGAATTGGGCAAGGCGTTCGAGCCTCACTATCTTCGCATTCTCTCCTATGGCGGATCGGCAAGCCCTGACCGGATCATCCGCGAGGCCGGCTTCGACATGGCGTCCGCGCAGTTCTGGCAGAGTGGCTTCGACCTCGTGGCCGAGAGACTCGACGAACTTGAGAAGCTTGCCTAGTCAAACCGCGGAGGGTAGCGATGAACGACTCAGAGTACGAGGAGATTCGGCGCCAGCAGGCGATTTGGCGTCAGACTGCCTATGAGAGAGCGCTGAGCCGCTTTCCCGAGCGACGCTCGCACTTCGAGACGCCCTCCGGCATTCCGGTGCCAGTGGTTGAGACGCCTGCCGATGTTGACCTGGACTACCTCGTCGATCTGGGTTTTCCGGGGGAGTACCCTTTCACCCGGGGCGTGCAGCCGACGATGTATCGGGGGCGCTTCTGGACGATGCGCCAGTATGCAGGCTATGCCTCTGCGGAGGAGTCTAACCGGCGCTACCGGTATCTTCTGGACCAGGGACAGACGGGCCTCTCTGTGGCCTTCGATCTGCCGACGCAACTGGGATACGACGCCGATGACGAGTTGTGCGTCGGCGAGGTCGGGCGAGTAGGCGTCTCCATCAGTTGTCTGGATGATATGCGCCGGCTCTTCGACGAGATCCCACTCGGCAAGGTGAGCACCTCGATGACGATCAATGCGCCTGCTGCCGTCCTCTGGGCTATGTACATCGCAGTGGCCCGGTCCCAGGGTGTGGAACCCGAGCGCCTTCGCGGTACCATCCAGAACGATATCCTCAAGGAGTACGTGGCGCGAGGCACCTATATTTTCCCGCCTCGACCCTCTATGCGTCTCATCACAGATACGTTTCGCTACGGTGCGGATCAGGTGCCGGCGTGGAACCCGATCAGTATTAGTGGCTACCACATCCGTGAGGCGGGCAGTACCGCTGTCCAGGAGATTGCCTTCACGCTGGCCAACGGCATCGCCTACGTTAAGGCTGCGGTGGATGCGGGACTGGATGTGGACGACTTTGCGCCGCGGCTGTCCTTTTTCTTTAGCGCCCACAGCAACTTTCTGGAGGAGGTCGCCAAATTCCGCGCGGCCCGGCGCATGTGGGCTCGGATTATGCGCGAGCGCTTTGGCGCGACAGACGCCCGGTCGTGGCTCTTGCGCTTCCACACGCAGACCGCCGGTTCCACGCTTACCGCACAGCAGCCTATGAACAACGTCATTCGGGTGACCCTGCAGGCACTTGCTGCCGTGTTAGGGGGGACGCAGTCGCTACATACCAACTCGATGGACGAGGCGCTCTGGCTGCCCACCGAGGAGAGCGTGCGGGTCGCGCTGCGCACGCAGCAGATCATCGCGTACGAATCGGGCGTTGCCGATGCCGTTGATCCCCTGGCAGGATCCTACCATATCGAGGGGCTGACCAATGAGATTGAGCGTCGCGCCCTCAGCTATATCGAGACGATCGACGAGTTGGGCGGGGCCCCAGTTGCCGTTGAGCAGGGCTATATGCAGGCTGAGATCGCGGAGGCTGCCTATCGGGCGCAACTGGCTATCGAGCAGGGCGATCAGACGATCGTGGGGGTTAACGAATTCCAGGACGTAGGCGAAGAACCGGAGATCGACCGCCTCAAGGTCGATCAGGCCGTCGAGGTCGATCAGCGGCGGCGACTGGCCGAACTGCGGTCCGGGCGGGATAACTCGCGCGTTTCGGCCTTCCTCAGCAGGATCGAAGAAGCCGCGCGCAAACCAGGAACGCCGATGATGGCACTCTTTGGTGAGGCCGTAGAATCCGGATGCACGCTTGGTGAGATCTGTGGCGTTCTGCGCGGAGTCTGGGGCGAGTACCAGCCACGCGTCGCCCTATAGACTGCAGGATACTCTCAACTAATCTCGACGTTGACTTTCTTCTCCATCTTGGCGCCGAGGATCCGAGCGAGCGCGCGGATGGCGTTGATGGTCCGGCCCTTGCGCCCGATGAGCCGGCCCATGTCCTCCGCGGCGACGCTCATTTCGACCATGATGACGCTGTCTCCAACGGACTCGGAAACGCGCACAGCATCGGGGTTGTCTGCCAGGCCTTTGGCGATGAATTCCACCATGTCCTTGATTGCGGTCATTCTCGTCTCCTTGATTGGCTAGGCACGCGAGTTGGCGTTGCAGGCAGTGTGACATTACGTCATCTCTATAGTATATTCAGGATCTCGAAAACGGCCAGTTTTTGTAGTTGTTGGCAGTACAGACAAGATATCCTGCGGACGGGATCTTGAGAACAGAGCGCCCCCTGGCCATATGCATCGGCAAGATGCATATGGCCAGGGGGCGCTCTTAGCAAGTGAAGGAGCTACTCGCCGATGGTCAGGAGCCTGCCTTCGCTCCGTCCGAAGACTTCGGGAAAGTAGAACTCGGTGGCCGTTGTGGGGATGACGTGATAGTCACCCGGCAGCGTCGTGCGGAACGTGTAGCTGTACTCGTAGGTGCCGGCAGGCAGAACGTCTGCAAAGAGGACGACTTTCTCGTCGCGGAGTTCGCTCCGGCTGTACCAATGCCACCACCACCAGAAGCGCGAGCTGTCGCGCTGGAGTTGGGGCGTCATCGCCAACAGGCTCGTCGTGGCCAGGCCGGTATCGACCGCCTCGGCTCCGGCAGGGAGGGGATCCTCGACCACCACGTAGTAACGGTCGTGAGGGGCGATCAGCGTGAGGTCCACGCGGATCACGTCGCCCAGCTTCGCCTCGCGCACCTCGGGGCACTCTCGGCGGTCCTCTGCCTCGCAGTCAGCCATGGTGTAGCGCCGATAGACGACGAAGCCGCGATCCTCTGCCGCGATATCCTCGACGGGTAGGTAGACCTGGAGATGCGCCGAGTAGTAGAGGCGGCCCGCTCCTTCCGTCCGCGCGATGGTGAGCGCATTGGTCCCTGCCGCGAGCGCCGAGATGGGAATAGAGGTCGTGACGCTCTCGCCTACGGTATCGGCTGTTGCGGCGCCGCCGGCCTGCTCAACGTCGTTGAGGTAGAAGGCGAAGTCATAGGCTGCGTTGAGTTCCCCGGTCTCGACCATCCAGTCGGTGAGCGAGATCAGGGCCCAGGCTGTCTCCTGCGTGGTCTCCCAGATGCCGGCCTCGCGGGCCACCATCAACCAGCGGATGACGTTGGGGATCAGCTCGTTGCCGGGATCGAGCTTCGTCAGCGTATCCAGCACGATCGCCGTGGAGCGGGTGTCGGTGTTCATGGCCCACCAGTCGGGACGGGACTCCTCCCAGTGGGCACCGGTGGCGCTCAGGATGGCGGCGTTGTTGAGGTCCGAGAGCAGCGTGTTGAGACGGTTGTCGCTGGGCGAGAGCAGCCAGATCGCCTGCGCCAGGTACGCGCGGGCGTAGCTGCTGAGCTTGTCGCGCTGGGCATAGAGGTCGTCGATGTCGCCTCGATTCACGGCCTGGCCCTCGGCTAGAACGTACAGCAGCCACGCCTGCCGGTTCGCCTCGCGATAGGTCAACAGCCCGTCCACGGGCTCGATCTGGGATTTCAGGTAGGCCAGCCCCTGATTGAGGGTCGACGTGTCCACCGCGAATCCCCGTCTGGCGCGCCTGGAGGAGCGCGAAGACCACGTAGGCGCTCAAGTAGGGGTTGCTCTGTGGATTTGGGCGTCGTACCACCACCCCCACCCGCCGTCGGGGTTCTGCTGGAGATAGAGCTTACCCAATCCCTCTTCGATCAAGCCCGGCAGGCGCGCTTCCAGGTCCGCATTGTCAATACCCAGCGACGTCAGCGCCCTGTAGGTCAAGACATTGGGCAGGAAACGGCTGACCGTCTGTTCGGTGCATTCATACTCGTAGTGCTCCAGGTAGTCCAGTCCCGCCTGCATTCCAGCGGCGAGGCTGGGATCGAGCTCTACCGTAAGCTGCCCGCGGCGGTCATCGAAAGCGGGCGGGAGTGCAATGGCCTCGGTTCGCGAGCCCCCGTCGATGAGCTGCCCGGCGGTTCCCACGGTGTCCGGGGAGGTATAGCGGAGCACCAGAAGGGTGCCATCCGGACCTGTGGTCAAGCGGGGCCTGCTGGCATCTGTATACGTGCCGGAGATCGCGCTGAAGATGAGGTCCGCCTCGGTTACATCCTCGACGGTGACCCACCACGTGACCTTGACCTCAGCGTATGCCGGGACTGAAACTGTCTGGTGGGCCGGCGTGTCCGCTGCAATCTGCAGCCCGCCGGCGCTAAGGCCCACGTCTACACTCAGGGCCGCGTCGGTGTTGTTTGAGACGTTTGCCGCAAGCTGAGCCCGGTCGTCGACCACGAAGAATCGCGGTGCGACGGGGCGGATCAGCAATGGCTTGGTTGCCACAACCTCTACCGTACTCTCGCCGACGACGGTCTCAGCCGTGAGACCGACTACCCGGGCGACCCACGTCGTCAGGTTGTCGGGGAGCGTCACCGTCACCGAGGCCTTCCCTTCCGAGTCAGTCGTCACGTGCGGGCTCCAGAATGCGGTGTCCGCAAACTCCTCGCGTACCTCGACACCTTCGGGAGCGGATGCAGCGGATCGCCTATCTCCCGTGGCCTCGGACGCAGCGGTCGTTGCCATGGGTGCCGGAGCCTCCATTGGCACCAGTGCCCCATCCATTGCGGAGCCACCGCTACCCAGGCCGTACTGTGCCAGAAGGTTTTCCGAAAGGTTGAGTTCGTCGGAAAGCTCCTTCAGATAGCGATTCTCCGAGACCGTCAGACCGCCGGCTGTAGATACCTGGAGCATTCGGGCCGCATAGAGGCGGCTCAGAATGTCGTCTACACGCGGTCTGAGACTCAGCACAGCCTTGTCGACGAGATCGAGCGACAACTCCGCGCCGGCAACCGGCTGCCCGGCGGGTGTGAGCGCCGTAAGGGTGTAGTTGATGGTCTCACCGGGTTCACTTTGACTACGATCTGCCTGGATTGAGAGGTCCAAGGTTTTAGGGGCGAGATCGACTGCCAGGGGAAGCAGTCCCATCTTGAGGGCCGCAACGTCGTCACCGCGCGGTTGGATCAACACCACGGAGACGTAGATATTGGGGATGTCTCCTTCGACAATAGGCAGCCTGTAGATCGCGCTGTTGGTGTCCAGGCGGATGACCTCGTGACGGCGGACACCTTCGCGCTCGACGGTCACCAGGGCCATCGTCGGGGACTCAAAGGGCGAGGGAATCAGGATCTCCGCCGTATCCCCCACCTGGTAGGTTGTCTTGTCGCTGACGAGCGTGATCCGGTCGTTATTCTCGCGGCGCCACGAGACGTAATTCGATCCGGATACCCAGATGAACATAGAGGATCGGATGGCCTGTGTGGAGGAGGTCGCGTTGGCGGGCTCGGCGATGACGTGATACGAGCCACCCTCGGCAGGGACAAACGTGGCGACGGCCTCGCCAAGCTGGTCGGTGGTGACCGTGGTCTCGCTGACCTGTGTCTCCTTGGTCTCCCACTGCCACGATCCACCGCCGGCATTGTTCTCCACAAACGTGTTGATCCATTCCCGCCGGTAGAAGGTAACGTGAACCGGCGTGGCAGCCCGGCGCTCGCCCTGCCAGTCGACGACGACGAGGTCAATGTTGCTTTCCTTACCGGCTTCGCCAACGTACGAACGCGCCTGGAGGCCGATATAGAACGGGCCGGGGTGGACAATCGTTGAGGTGCGCCCTGCGATCTCCTGGTTGTCGGGTCCGGTCGCGGTCGCCTCGATGGTGATCCGCTGAGGTCCACGGCCAAGTGCCTCTGCCAGTTCGCTGCCATCGATGGGGACCCTCAAGATGCCGTCCGGGCCCGTCGTGCCCTGGCCACTCAGCAACGTCTCCGGATTGCCGGGCATCTGCCACCAGCAATCGAAGCAAGTATATGGATCCTCGATATCGCTGAAGGTGTAGCGCCCGCCCCAGGGGGGCTCGAATGTGTATCCCTCGGCGAGGACATGCCAGGCGACCGGCGTGTCTTTCAGTGGGCCGCCGAAGAAGTAACTGAGGGCTATCTCGGCGTTGAGATCGTCGCCTCTCTGCATCTCGTCCTGATCGGAGCTCACGGCGATCTGGAATTCAGGTGCGCGATATTCGGCAACGGTGAAGGTGGCCTGGCTATAGTCGTCGCCGAAGGCGGTACTGATAGCGTAGTCACCCAGGGCTGCGCCATCGGAAAGGGCCAAGGTGCCTTCAAAGGTGCCCAGGTCGCTGACCGCCAGCGGCTTGTTGAAGAGTTCCTCGCCCGTGACATCCCTGATCGTCACCATGACCTGGGTCACGCCGGGCAGTCTGTAGATCGCATCCTCTTCCGCACGCAGCACACCCTTGAAGGCCACCGTCTGCCCCGGACGGTAGATCGGGCGATCGGTGTAGATGTAGGTCCGCTGGCGCTGGCCCGCCACTCCCTCATTCACCCCGAAGTCCCAGGGACCGATGCCGCGGCCCCAATCGGCAGAGACGGCACCGAAGGGAGCCTCGCTATAGGCCAGGATGGTATAGTGGTCACGGGGAAGATCCAGGGCGGCGATGCCGTCGGCATCCGTCACCGCGGTCCCCCGGAAGTCGCCGTCACTTTCCACGATGGTGAGGGCGAGATTCGGCACGGGTGCTCCTGTAGCCAGGTCCGTAACCCAAATCAGAGCATCCTCGGCACCTGTCTTGAGCGTGAGATTGAGATCCGAGACCACTATGATGTGGCGTTGGTGGCGCAAGTACTCGTCGGGACCGAGGTCGGGGGCGTCGACATCGAGCAGGTAGACGCCCGGCGCCAGCGTGCCGCCCGGCGTCTCCGGAAGGTCGATCGCAGTGGTTTGCTGTTTGTTCAGAGGTGCCTCGAGGCGCTCCTCCCATTCACGAATGAGGGCGTCTTGGCCGGGTGCCTTGTCCTGATACCGCCACTCCCATAGGTGATCGGTGATCGTGTTCAGGGGGAGCCGGTAGAGCTTCAGGTCTACACGATTGAGATTGATGTACGTGAGCGCAAGGCGTGCCGGGAGGGCCGCATCGTACGTGCTGACGAAATCGGGTGTCCGGAGTTGGTAGCTTGGCGGCAGCGGCCCTGTCCGAAACCTCACGGTGCGACCTCGTGCGATCGTGTTGCCGTAGGGATCCGCAATGCCATCATCAATGGTCACGACGTACTCACTCGACGCCTCTGCCCCGAAGTAGAGCACGAAGGTGTTGTTGTACTCGGCATAGTAGGTATAGACGAGGGTGGGCGACAGCGGCGGCGTCATCGCCAGGTTGGGCATCACCGTCGCGGGGTCGATGGGCGTGTTGAACACAATCCGGAACTCCGTCTGCGGTGAGGCGTTTCTATCACCGTCGGCGGGATAGGTCTCGACGATGTTTGGCAGAGGGACCGTCGTAAAGCGCCACGCAAAGGGCTGCGCCATGCCCTCGCCACCCGCAGATGACGTGATGCCCGCATCGAGATTGGCGGTGTACCGGGTGTTGAACGCGAGCGACTGCGCCGGCGTGAAGATCAGCGTACTGCCCTCGACACCGTATGTGCCCCGGACTGTGCCTCCGAGGAGGCCGCCGCTGCTCAGGCGGAAGGCCTCACTGGCGGATGTGAGGTCGATGGGCTGGTTGAACTGCACCCTGATGGGGGTGTTGATGTCGACGAGCGTGCTGTCCTCGCCGGGGGTGACTTGCGTGACGGCGGGTGGGAGCGTGCTGAATCGCCAACTATACGCCTCCGACAGTGTGGCACCCGCGATGTCCTCGAGCTCGGCTGAGACGGTGGCCCAATAGGTGAGCCCGCCGGCAAGGGGCTCGTCGGGCGTGAAGACGTAGATCGACGTGTTGACCCACTCACCGGAGCCCGCGATGGCGGGCTCAAAGGAGAGCGGGTGAGGGAGGTTGTCCATCTCGGCGATGGTCGTCAACGGTACGACGGGCCGGTTGAAGATAACCGTGATCGCGGCGTCCGTCTCCACGTCGATAGTATCCGGCGCCGGGATCACCTGGGCCACCTCCAGGTACCCCGCCGTGGCGAAGCGGAAAGTGAAGGGCGCTCCTAAGGGCTCTCCTGTCTGAGCTGCTGCATCCTGAGTGAGGATGACGTCAAAGGAAGTGTCGCGTGGCAGCGCAGCGGAGGGCTGGAAGTGTGCCGTGCGGTTGTCAGTCCACGAGAGCGTTCCGGCGATGGGCTCCGCGGCGCCGGCGCGCTCGACCCGTAGCGCCTTGGCGACCGCCTGTTGGTCCATGGGCTTGTCGAATACCAGCTCGACGGCGCCGTCCGGCGTGAGCGTTTGGCCCCGACCCGGGCTGTGCTGTACCACGATGGGTGAGAGCAGGTCCGGCGGCATCGGGGTGAACGGGAGGGCAGGGGGCGGCGGCAGCGGCGTGCTCGTCACCCGTGGCGTCGGCGTTATCGTGACCGGTGTCACGGTTGGGGTCTGCGAGACCGGCGGGACGCGCCCACAGGCGGTCAGCATAGCGACCAGGAGCAGCACGAGGGTCGGGCACAACGCGAGTTTTCTCATAGTACCTCCCAGCACTATCGGGTCTGTACTATCTGGACGCCCGCCGCCGCTATAAGGTTCCCTGTTGTCGCCGGAACAGTGGGGCTAAGATGCTTCGCGGTCGAATCCCCATCGTTCGAATACGTCCTGGTAGGTAGACAGAATCTGCTCTCGCGTGAACCCAACGCCCTCGAGTGAGTAGTGATGGTCGCTTTGGTGTTCGCAGGACTTCTCCGTCTCCTCCACGAGGATTTGGGCGAACTCGGGACTGATCTCCAGGCCGAAGCGATCGTAGATCTCGGTTACGACGCGTTTGGGGTCAGCCACGAGCTCGTGGAAATTCACGAAGATGCGGCTCTCCTCCGGTGCGCGATCAAGACGCTCGACGGGATAGCGATACCAATGCTGTGTGGATTCAAGGATGAAGTCGGGGTGGGGATAGCGCTTCTCCGGCTCCCCCAGAAACTGCCACCAATAAGCTGATAGACTGGCATACGACGGCACAACGCTGAGCGGATTCCGCGCAAGGTAGATGATCTTTGCGTCGGGGAAGAACCGGTAGAGCGAATCGACTTTGGGGGTGAAGAACGGGTTCTTCGACACGATATGCCGATGGTCTCTGTGAGCATAGATGTGCCGCTGGAGGCAGTGCCTGTAGAAGCGCATCACTTTGCCCTTCTCCCATCGTGAGAGGCGAGTGTCGAAATAGACGAAGGGAAGGGCCGCCTTGGGGAACCCAAAGAAGAGCCCAGCAATGATGGTCGCACCTTGATGGATCAGAAAGTACTCGTCCTCTTCGGGGACGACCAAGCTCATTTTGTGCATGGCATTGGAAGCCCGGACGAAGTGATGATCGAACCACATCACGAGCCGGTGCAGGAGCCCTCCCAGCAGACGATCCACGGCCCCGACGGCCCAAGCTACTTTGCGTTGGGTCACGGAAGGAGCGAAAAGGATTTCCCAGAGATGGATGCTCTGGAAGTTGGCCTTGTCCCTTGCCAGCAGGCGGTGAAGAAAGGTCGTACCACTGCGGGGATTGCCAACGATGAAGACGGGCTGCTTGACTTCTTGCTGACGGTAGCCCGCAAAGAAGATCTCGTCGAGCAGGAAGCCGAACCACGTGATGCTTTCGACCACGAGGTAGACAGTGTAGACAAGCAGAAGCACGAAGATGCGCTTTGGGGTTATCCTTGCCGTTGTGTTCCCGGCCTTGAAGAAGGCCATGTAGGTGATGCGCAGAAAGCGCCTGATACTATAGGTCACAGTGACTCCTCAACCAGCCTCGATGCCTGCCGGGTCTCGCTTCGGCACGTGATGGAGAGGCTACACTCTTGTCGTCGACAGGTTCGGCCTATTATAGCACTCTTCCATAGGGCAATTCCCCCGTGGTTGTTGGATTCGCCCAACCATCCTATACTGGACTTGCTTGGCCTTATGCCCCCACAGGAGGAAAGATGGTTTCTCGAAGGAACGCTTTCTTCGGCATTCACTTTGATCTCCACGCCAACGAGCGCGACACGGAGTTGGGCGCCGACGTGACAGAGGAGATGATCGAACACCTGCTAGCACGCGTCAAGCCTGACTATGTCCAGCAGGACTGCAAAGGTCATCCCGGGTATACCAGTTATCCAACGGAGGTCGGGTGGGCGTCTCCCGGCATCACAAAGGATGCGCTGGCGATCTGGCGCACCATCACCAAGCGTCACGGCGTGGGTCTTTTCATTCATTACTCGGGTGTCATCGACCAGAAAGCCGTGGCCGTGCATCCCGAGTGGGCGGCCCGTACCGCTGAGGGTGAGCCTGCCCCCAACGGTGCGACCAGCACCTTCGGACCCTACGTGGACCGCCTGATGATCCCGCAGCTCAAGGAGGTCTTTGCGAAGTACGACCTGGATGGCGCATGGGTCGATGGTGAGTGTTGGGGCACGGTGATCGACTACAGCTCGAAGGCCCTTGAAGCCTGGACGCAAGCCACAGGATACGACGTCGCACCCCTTTCGGCCAAGGACCCTCACTGGCACGAGTGGCTGGAGTTTCACCGGCAGCAGTTTGAGCGGTACCTCACACATTACCTGGACGAGCTTCACGCGTTCAGACCCGGTCTGGAGATCACGAGCAATTGGATGTACACGGGATTCGCACCTCGTCCGGTTCGAGCCCCGCTCGATTTCATCTCGGGCGACTACAGCCCCCAGGATTCAGTCAACACAGCGCGTTTTGAGGCGCGCTACATCGCGCATACGGGCATGCCTTGGGATTTGATGGCCTGGGGGTTCTCGTGGTGGGGCGACGGTTCGAGACAGCACCGGACGCACAAACCTGCGATCCAGTTGGAGCAGGAGGCCTCCGTGGTTCTTGCCCAGGGTGGGGGATTCCAGATCTACTACACCCCTACGCGTGCAGGCTGGGTCGATCCGCTGCTTGTGGAAGTCATGGGTGAGGTCTCTGATTTCTGTCGAGAGCGCCAGGAGGTCTCACACAAGACCGAGAGCGTGCCGCAGGTTGGCTTGCTTCTCTCCGCAACTGACTTCTACGACAAGACAAACGGTGTGCTCCGCGCCTATGAAGGCGAGCACGACGCGGTGGAGGGGACACTGCATGCGTTGCTGGAGGCCGGCTATTCTGTGGACGTCCTGGCAGAGCATCAGATCGGGGACCGCCTTGGCGATTATCCGGTGGTTGTTCTCCCTGAAGTGCGCGTGCTTGCCCCTGAGTTTCGGACGGCCTTGACCGACTATGTGCAACAGGGCGGAAGCTTGCTGATCATTGGCGCGGAGACGGCCCAGCTCTTCGCAGAAGAGGCCGGGGTTACGCTTTTGGGCGACCCGGTCACGTGCCACGACTATCTGTTGGCCGGGTCACTGATGGGTATGTGTGAGGGTCTCTGGCAGCCGATTGAGGTTGATGGCGCCGAGGTGGTCGGCCGGCGCTATCCGACGTTTGACACGCGAGAAGCTGCGGAACCTGCCGCAACGATAGCCAGGCTGGGCAGGGGAAAGGTTGGCGCAATCTACGGGCCGTTGGGAAGTGTCCACTTGAGGTATCATACACCCCAGGTGCGCGACTTCTTGAAAGGGGTGATGCAGATCCTCTTCCCCGGTCCCCTGGTCGAGCTGTGCGGGCCACCATGCGTCGACGTCGCCGTGCGCAGGAAGGCCGGTCGGCTCTTGGTTCATCTGGTGAATACGGCTGGGATGCAGGTAGCGTCGACCTATACGATTCTGGATGCTATTCCGCCTGTTGGTCCCTTGACGATCAAGGTCAGGGTGGCAGCACCCCCTCTATCTGTAGCCGTCGTGCCTCGCTGTGACATCGTCACAGCCTGGGAGGATGGGATACTGTCCGTCGAGCTGCCCTCTCTGGAAATCCACAGTGTTCTTAGCATCGAAGTTGGAGCCTGAAGGAGGCCACTATGCTGATTGGTATTTCACCGCTTTTGAGTCCTGAGTTGCTCTCTGTGCTCTACCGTATGGGGCATGGTGATGAGATTGTCCTGGCTGACGCTCACTTCCCGGGGGAGAGCGTCAATCCTCACGTGGTGCGAGCCGATGGTCTGCGTGTTGCTGATCTGCTCGATGCGATCCTCCCGCTCCTCGCACTTGACGCCTACGTCGACAGTCCGGTGATGATGATGGCGCCCGTGCCGGGCGACAGGCTGGATCCGTCGGTGGAGGCGAGCTATCGCGAGGCGATCGACCGGACATGGCCGGAGACACCTGCGATCGAGCGAATCGAACGTTTCGCCTTCTACGAGCGGGCGAAGGGTGCTTTCGCGGTCGTTATGACGGGTGAGACGGCCAAGTATGGCAATGTGATCCTAAAGAAGGGGGTCACGCCGGTAGCGCCGAGATAGCCGGAAACCGCTTGATCCTGGGTTGCCTTGTGTTAAAATTGTGAGTGTGGAGACCCGTGTCATCTTTATGGGGACGCCCGAATTCGCGCTTCCCACGCTGGAACAGCTCGCCGAGCGATATACCGTCGTAGGCGTTGTCACTCAGCCGGACCGGCCTGCGGGCCGGGGCCGGCGTGTGATGATGTCACCGGTGAAGGAGTTTGCGCTTGGCGAGGGGATTTCTGTTTTCCAGCCGGCTCGGATGCGCAACGCGGAGGCGGTGGAGCATTTCCGTGCCTGGGCGCCGGACGTGGCGGTCGTGGCTGCCTATGGTCAGATTCTGCCCAAGGCAGTTCTGGATGCGCCGCGGTTTGGCGTCCTCAACGTTCATGCCTCACTCTTGCCCAGATGGCGAGGGGCTGCGCCGATTCAGGGGGCTTTGCTCGCCGGTGATGAAGTGACGGGGGTGACGATCATCAAGCTGGATGAGGGGATCGATACGGGGCCCATGCTTGCGGCCCGCGAGACCCCTATTGATCCTAACGAAACCGCTGGCGAACTGGAGAGCCGTCTCGCTCGGCTTGGTGCGGATCTTCTGATGGGCGTGTTGCCGGCTTACCTCTCAGGCCAACTCGAGCCGCAGCCGCAGCCCGAAGAGGGCGTGACGATGACGCGACCTTTCCGCAAGTCGCAGGCGCTCATCGACTGGACCGCATCCGCTGAGGAAGGGCACAATCAAATCCGAGCTTTCTCCCCGGACCCCGGGGCTTACACATACTGGGAGGGCGTCAGGCTCAAGGTCCTAAAATCCCGAATCGTCGAACCCGACGATGTGCTCCGATCAGCGACGGAGAGAGATGCGCCGGGAACTGTCTCGCTATGGGAGGGGTTGCCGGTTGTCGCTACCGGGGAAGGGCATCTGGCTCTCGTCTGGCTGCAAATGGCCGGTAAGCGTCCCATGGACGGCGGCGCCTTTGTGCGTGGACGACAGGATTTCATCGGGACCGTATTGGGTTCCGAACAACCGGGCGAGTGAGCAAGAGACGTCGCCCGGTTGGCTTTCTAAAAAGGTTAGCAGATTGACACTATCATTGAGGGTATGGGTAAGGAGGTTCTATGTCTGGTCATAGCCATTGGTCAACGATTCGGCGTAAGAAGGAAGCAAACGACTCAAAGCGTGGGGCGGTGTTCACCAAGGCCGCGCGTGAGATCGTCATCGCGGTCCGCGAGGGTGGTGGTGGCGATCCCGAAAGCAATGTCCGTCTGCGCATGGTGCTCGACAATGCGCGCGCGTTGGGGATGCCCAAGGATAACATCGACCGGGCGATCAAGCGCGGGACCGGTGATGATAAGGACGCCGAGGAGATTGTACAGGTCGTCTATGAGGGCTATGGCCCGAACGGCGTGGCGATGTTGATCGACGTTGTCACCGACAACCGTAATCGCTCAGTTGCCGCGCTCCGTCACACGTTGAGTCGTGCGGGTGGTTCTATGGCGAACCCCGGCGCCGTTGCATGGCAGTTTGACCGCAAGGGGGCGATCACCGTGCCGAACAGTGTGGATTTCGAGGAGCTGTTCATGGCGGCGGTCGAAGCAGGTGCTACCGACGTCGTACAGGGCTCGGAAGAGGATAGCCACGAGGTCTACACCGAACCGACGGATCTGCATACCGTGAGCGAGCAGCTCAAGGAAATGGATATCCCGGTGGAAGAGGCCGAGCTGGTGATGGTGCCACAGAACGAGATCACCCTGAGCCAGTCGGATACGGTGAGGATGTTGAGGCTGATCGACGAGATCGAGGATCTCGACGACGTGAGCCGGGTCTTCACCAATCTTGAGATGACGGATGAGGCCGTCTCCGCGTACGCAGCCGTCGCCGGAGACTAGATGCGCGTTTTGGGGATTGACCCCGGAACCGCGACCACGGGTTATGCCGTTGTAGAGGAAGAGGCAGGGCGTCTTCAGTTGCTGGCGATCGGTGTGATTACCACGCCGGCGAAGACGCCTCTGCCCGAGCGTCTCCAGCAGATCTATCGTCAACTTATCGAGATTGTCGGCGCCACCCGGCCCGACGCGTCTGCAGTGGAGGAGCTCTTCTTCAGTCGTAACGCTCGCACTGCCATGTCAGTCGGCCACGCCCGGGGGGTGACCCTGCTGGCGCTAGCAGATGCGGAGCTCCCGATTGCCGAATACACGCCGATGCAGGTTAAGCAGGCGGTGACAGGCTACGGGAACGCGGGGAAGCGCCAGGTTCAGGAAATGGTGCGCATGCTGTTGGGCCTTTCGGAGCTGCCGCGGCCCGACGATGCTGCTGACGCCGCCGCGGTGGCGATCTGCTGTCTGCATCGCGCGAAATTGGACAATCTATAGAGGGGCCCGGTGGGGGATGATTGCTCAGTTAGTCGGTAAGGTGGCCCGTGTCGAGGCAGGTCTCATCGTCCTCGACGTCGGCGGGGTGGGGTTCGCCGTCTACGTGCCGGTGGATCTCGCCTTGCGCGTGGGGGACCACATCCAGCTATATACCTACTTGCAGGTCCGGGAGACCGAACTGACGTTGTACGGCTTTGCTGAGCTCGATGAGAAGCAGTTATTCGAGATGCTGCTCGGCGTCAACGGCGTTGGGCCGAAGGCAGCGTTGAGCCTGATGGGCACGCTGTCGCCGGATACACTTCGCCGTGCTATCCTCAACGGGCAGCCTGAGGTGCTGGCGCGTGCGCCGGGCATTGGAAAGAAGACCGGTGAGGCGATCGTTCTGCATCTCAAGGACAAGGTCAGGCGCACCACCGGTGGGGAGATCCAGGTGACCGAAGACGATGCGGATATCATCGCAGCCCTCACGGCGCTTGGCTTTAGTATCGTCGAGGCGCAGCGCGCCCTCCAGCAACTTCCCCGCGACGAGGGCCTCTCCCTGGACGAGAAGATCCGTCAGGCGTTGACGTTTCTGGGGCGGTAGGCCCCGGCTGTTGTTGGTTCCCTCGGCACTCTTGCACCATAGCTCCGGCACGAGGAAATCGCCTCGGAGGGCTCCGCGCTTCCGGCAACACGTTACGCGCTGCGCGTTGGTGTGCCTGATCACAGTGATGCTTCTGGGGTGTGGCAGTCGAAGCATCCCCGGCATCCTCAAGATCGGCCTCGTCGCACCCTTCGAGGGGCAATATCGCGCGATCGGATATGATGCCATCTACGCGGCGCGACTGGCCGTTCGCGAGATCAACGAAGCAGGCGGCATTGACGGCTGGCGCCTCGAGTTGGCCGCCTATGACGACAGGGGCGATCGTTCTCTCGCCATCCGGACTGCGGGTGATTTGGTGACCGATCCCGCCGTCGTCGCAGCCATCGGCCATTATCTGCCCGAGACGAGCGCGGCTGCTGCCCCGATCTATGCGCACAACCCGCTGGCGCACCTCGAGATCGGAGGCTGGGGGTACTCCTCCGCATCGACGTGGGTCCTCAACGCGTCCCCGGAGTCCATGGCGGCCTCGATGATCCAGGCTGCGGACGGTCAGGCGATTCAATCGAGCGTTGTGTGGGGGGATGGTCCCGTCGCCGACGCTCTGGTGACCCGCGGCATTCCGCGATCTACGCCCGATGTGCCGAGCGATGGCCAGGCGATTGTGTACGCTACGCTGCCCCCGGTCGAGAGCGGCGAGGGGACGACGGCCTGGCGCCGGCAGTCGTGGTCGGGGCGCGTCATGGGTGAGATCGGTCTGGCCTCATCGAGCTTCGGGTTGGTAGCAGGGGCGGATGCCGTCGGCGCCCGGTTCGTCACGCCCTATCCCTTCCCACAGGACCTCGATGGCACCGGCCCATGGATTGACGCTTATCTGGGGATGGGGCCCTACGTCTCACCTCCGGGACCCTACGCCCTGCCCACCTATGAGGCGGTCTACGCGATCGCCGACGCCATAGCTGTAGCGCTTGACGGAGGGCGAACACCCGATCGCGCTGCATTGGTCGAAGCGCTGCCGGACACCCACAGGTCGGGCCGGCTTGGCACGATTGCGTGGGACGATCAAGGATACTGGCGCGGAGCGCCGCTGTACCTCTATCGCTGGACGGATGCCGGACCTGAGTTCGTGGAGCGTCTCCCTTGACGCGGAGAGATCGACCTTCTGCGACAGTCGTCATCGGCCTACTGCTGGCGGGCTTTCTGACGCTGGTGGTTCTGAACGCCTGGCTGTCCGATGACGCCTATATCACCTTCAGAACGGTCGACAATTTCATCCACGGGTACGGTCTGACGTGGAACGTCGACGAGCGCGTGCAGGTCTACACGCATCCGCTGTGGATGCTGCTGCTCTCCGGCTTCTACGCGCTGACCGGCGAGATCTACTTCACCAGTTTGGGCGTGTCGATCGCGCTTTCGTTCCTGGCGGTGGCGCTGATCGCGGCGCGCGGCGCACGGACATCCGGGATGGCGATGCTGGCGGTGGGGATCCTCTCACTCTCCAAGGCTTTCATCGACTACGCCACGTCGGGGCTGGAGAACCCCCTCACGTACGTGATCCTGGCCGGATTCCTGCTGGTTTATCTCAAGCGTCCCCCTACTGTGCGGCGCTTCTTTTGGCTGTCGCTGCTGACAGCCCTGGGGATGTTGAACCGGCTGGACATCGGCCTGCTGATGCTGCCTGCGCTCGGCTTCGCCTTCCTCGAGGTGCGGGGCCGCAAGGCCTTGGCGATGGGCGTCCTGGGCTTTCTGCCGCTTGTCGCCTGGGAGCTGTTTGCACTCCTCTACTACGGCTCGCCGGTGCCGAACACGGCGATGGCGAAGCTCAATGCCGGGCTGATACGACCCGCGGCGATCTACCACGAGGGGCTGATCTACCTCCTGAACTCCCTCAAGGTGGATCCCATCACGCTGGTTGTCATCGGCCTCGCGATTGTGTTGCCGATTGCTGCAGGGGACCGGCGCAAGCTGCCGCTGGTGGGAGGGGTGCTGCTCTACGTCCTGTACGTCGTCCGCGTGGGTGGGGACTTCATGAGCGGGCGCTTTCTCGCTGCCCCGCTGTTGCAGGCTGTCGTGATCGTGGCGATGACGCAGTGGGTACCGTCGAGGACCTTTGGGGTTTTCCCGTCTGGTAGACACCTACTCGAGCAGGAAACCCCAAAGGTCTTGGCGCAGGCGGGACTTGCTTTGTGCTTGGTGGTCATCGGATTGAGTTCGCCGTATACCCCGCTGCGCGCGACCGGCGCCAAGAGCGCCGACGCCGATCCGGATGTGTGGGTGCGCGGGCGCAGCATCACCGACGAGCGGGCCAACTATTACCATAACACGGGGCTGCTCGAGGCGTTCCGGCGTCACGTTCGCGCTGCCCGATCACGATTGGGCCGAGGAGGGGCGTGAGGCGCGTGAGGCCGGGTCTGCCGTCGTGGTCAGGGGCTCCGTAGGGTTCTATGGCTTCAATGCCGGGCCGGCAGTCCACGTCGTGGATCTCCTGGCGCTCGGTGATCCGCTCCTGGCGAGGCTGCCGGTGACCGACCCGAACTGGCAGATCGGTCACTTTGGGCGGCGCCCGCCCGAGGGGTACTTGCTCACGCTGGAGACGGGGGAGAACCGTATCGCCGATCCCAACCTGTCGGCCTACTACGACAAGCTCTCCTTTGTTATCCGAGGGGAGTTCTGGGATCTTGCCCGCTGGCGTGAGGTATGGCGGCTCAACACGGGGGCGTATGACGATCTTCTCGATGCCTACGCATTTCACCGGGGGACATCCTTTGCCCCGGCGTTGCAGATCACAAACCCGACCGACAGCCCCTACGTGTACGCCTACGTCTGGAACAACGGCGCCGGCGAGACGTTGCTGCTCGACGATTCATCGGTCCGAGGGCAGGTTTACCGCGTGCAGTGGCAGATCACGCCGGAGGGGGTGACCTTCGAAGGCACCGCCAAGGCGCAGATCGCAGACATCGGGGCACTCTCCGATGCTGAGCTGCTCAATGTGGGCGTCTTCTTTGCCGACGATCCCTCGCTGAGCTCTTACGTGATGTACGAACGGCGCTATCTGGTTCCGTCTGGACGAGGCGGGCGACGAGATCACGGTCCTGTTACCGGGTCTGGAGTGGGCCAATGACGATGCCCCGGGCGGTTATTGGCGGGAGATGGATGTGGATGGTGTTCTCGGACCATCGATCACAACCTTTTGACAAATAGGGTCTCTTTTATCATCACATTTCTCTTGTATCGGCCCTGACTGCGTGGTACAATACGCATGTCACGTCATGCGAGGAGGTAACCATGGAGTCTGACACAACATCGGCTGGTTCGGCCACCCCTGGCGGGGGTCCAGTTCAGGCCGAATCCCCCAAGACCTCGGGTCCCTTGACCGCGGAAGAGCGGGCCGCCAAGCGCACCCAGATGTTCATCATCGGGGGCGCGGTTGGTTTCCTGGTCATCCTGGTCGCGGCCATCGTCCTGATGGCCAAGTTCCCGACTGCTACACAGGTCGTGCGCGATATCGCCATCGTCTTTGTTGCCGTGGAGACGTTCTTGATCGGTCTGGCGATGATCCTGTTGCTCTTCCAGATCCAGGTATTGATCCAGGTCCTGCGCGATGAGATCCAGCCGCTGTTGCATTCTGTGAACGACACGGCCTCGACCGTGAGGGGGACGACTGAGTTTGTCAGCCACAACCTCGTCACGCCCATCATCAAGTTTGCCGGCTTTACCTCGGCCGTTCAGAAGGTCGTGAGTAACACAATGGGCGTGGCGAAGGCCATGCGGCCTCGTTCCGTGACACCTACAAAAACCGAAACAAGTGGAGGTAACCGAAATGTCCAATCAGGAAAGTGAGTTCGGCACGTTTGTCGTTGGGTTCTTCTTCGGCGCGCTGATGGGTGCGGCCGTAGGTCTGCTGTTCGCGCCGCAGTCCGGCGAGGAGACGCGCGACCAGATTCGTCAGAAGTCGATCGAGCTTAGCGAGCAGGCGTCGAAGACTGCGGAGGAAGCGCGAGAGAAGGCGGAGGCGCTTCTGACTGACGCGCGTGGGAAGCTCGAGGAAGCCACGAAGGAGATCCAGAGTCGGGCCCAGGAGCTGCAGTCGCAGATTGAGTCGATGGGCAAGGAGAAGGCCGAGGAGGCGGAGACCGCCGTCGAGACGATGACGGAGGAAGCCGAGGCGGCGTAGGGCGTCGTTGGGGTGAAACCGGAGCCCGAGGGTACGTATGTGCCCTTGGACTCCTTGCTTATGAGGCATACGGCTGCTCCGGCGATGCGCGTCTTGCGGATTCTATGGAGCATGGTATACTACGCCTCGTTGCGATATTGGGGGCTCGTCTAACGGTAGGACAGCGGACTCTGAATCCGTATGTGGGGGTTCAAATCCTCCGCCCCCAGTGACCAAAAACGCCCCGGCAGAAGGCCGGGGCGTTTTTGCATGGTTATGGATGGGACAGGAGGTGCCCGAGATCGTGTCCTACTCTGCCTGCGACGTTCCTCAGCGCGACGGGCAGGTAGATCTGGTAGGGGCTTATCATCACCGTCACGCTCGCCGTGTTGTTGGGTTCATACTCGTCGACCGACGACGTCGAGATCGTGGCCGTATTGGTGATCGCCTCAGGATGCAGGGCGCGATCGAGGATACCCGTGATGACGATCTGTCCCGTGGCGCCGGGGCCATGTCCGTGATGTCCCAGACGAAGCGCGTGCCAGCTTGCTGGGTTACATTGACACCCGAGGCAAAGAAGGTCGCCTGAGTCAGACGCGTGGGGAGAATGTCGGTCAAGACGACGTCGCGGGCGATGTCGGGCCCTGTATTCTCGAACGTCAAGCGTGTAAGTCACCGTGTCGCCTGGCCGCAGCCAGGAAGAAGAGGAGCTCCCCTCAATCGTCAGATCCGTGACTTTGACGTCCGTCGTGATTCCCGCCACCTGCACGGCAAACTGGCTCGTGTTGTTGGTGGTATCTGTCTCCCTGGACGTCGTCGCGATCTCAGCCGTGTTGGGTAACGTACCCTTGGTAGACCTCGCTGATGGTCCCTGTGACCGTGATTACGCCGCCCGTGCCCGCCGGCAGATCCTCGACGTCCCAGGCGTACGTGCTGCCGACCCTCGCCGTGATCACGCTTCCGCTGGAGGTCCAGGAGACTGCATTGAGGGCCGTGGGCAGCGTATCGGTGATCGTCACGTGATGCGCGGTGGCCGGGCCGGCGTTGGCGTAAGTCAGCGTGTAGGTGATGGGGTGGCCAGACGTGAACCCCGTCTGCCCGCCTAGGGTCTGTTTCTCGATCTGCACGTCGACGGGCAGGACGTTGAGCCGCGTCGCCGGATCGCCGAAGAGCGTATAGGTGTCGAGCAGGTCGCGGTAGTAGAGGGTGTTGGCGGCCAGAGAGCTTGGCGTACGTCGTCGCGGGGCCGAGTTCGATGATGTCCTTCTGGAAGAGGGCCTCGAAGAGCCCACGATCGAGGTAGTCGTGCCCGCTGGCGAGACCCTCGCCGGTGGCGGACCAACTGGCGATAGCGCCGCCATTAGTGAGTCTGACCATCGTCTCCCCCAAAGCCGCGTAATTCAAGCCCGGCGGATTCGGCCATATGAAATAACCTTCCAGGCATGCCATAGGCACCAACATCGGGAGCTTGTCCAAGTTGGACAAGCTGTTGGTTGCGGAAGAGATTGTAAGTAGTCCCTCGCTTGCCCAGAGCTGGCGCCAGCGTGCCCTACGTAGTTCACGAGAAGCTGACCCTGGTTCATTCATGCCAGTACTGCCGCTTGCGCGGATTCCGTCGTAGTGTGGGTAACCGTGATCCCCTTGCCATCGTATATCTTCTCCGCGTGGTACGGAGGAAAGACATAGCCATCTGCGACAACGTCAGACAGAGCCGCGAAATCTCCGGCTGTGTCTGCGTTATCGGCCACGAAGAGCAGCCGTTCGCGCCAGGCCTGATCAGGCGAAGGTTGTTGTTCGTAGCTGATGAGCCTCTCGACCAGCACCTGCGCATCATTCGTCGAGTTAGCAGGCAACCGCCCTATGAACATATCCGGCAAGTTGTCATTGCCATTTATGCAGACGTATCGGTTGTCGGCGGCAGTCTGTCTTATCCAAGGATCTACATCCGCCAGATAGGGTGGAATGTAACTGGGCTGGTCTCCCCACCCGAGTTCCCTGATCGAAATTGCCGTCACCCAGTAGCACGACGTAGGAAGGAGCCGGTCGTGTCCAATTCAGATATGCGAACTGCAGGAACGTCCGAATAGCCTCTGCATCAGTGATGCCATAGGCGAATTCGTCATATACGTCTTGGACATCCACGACCTTTGTATTGAGCCCGTGAGTCGCGCGGTAGTTCGCCAGTGTCTGAGCTGAAGTATAGAATTCCTGAGGTGTGATGACGATGTAGTCAGCCTGTTGGTTCGAATCGTGGAGATTCGATGTGGCATCGCGCACTACTGAATTGGGCGATTTGATCTGGTATGGAGTCAATGCAACGTAGTGGTGTTCTCCTGTAATAACTTGTTCGACGGCGAAGTTATATGTTGGACCGATGTGCTGAACTTGAGCTCCGAGGATGCTCACCGGGTACGTCGGGTCGGTGACATCGAGGATCTTGACTGTGTCGGTAGTGAAGCCGGTCAGGTAAAACTGCCACGAACCCGCCTCGTCACCGTCAAAGCGAAGGAGGTCGCTACTTGCTGTGTATGTCCGACCATAGGTAAGCTCGAATCGATTGACGTACACGTCATCCGTGGTGTTAGTACTGTTTCTGCCGACGGCTACAGCAAGGGTGTTAGCACCGGCTGCAAGGTACGCGCTCGGAAAGGTCACAGTGAAAACCCGTTCAGTCCCGGATGGCCACGTTCCGCTGTAGACGCTGTGTCCATTGAGTCGCACTTCCGCTGAGTGGTTTGGGTAGGCAGCATAGCCCGAAAGCCACCCCGATAGGGTCAAAGTGTGCGGGATAGAGGCCAGCCTTTACGTCGAAAGAATAGGTTCCTGTGATTTGCGAATTGGCTACCCTAAGGTGATCCCAGAACCAATGATCACCATCGGAACTCCAACGATCTGTGACGTAGAGGAGGTCCTGCTCGATGTTCTGCGTCGTTATGAACTGCGTCAAGACGGTTCCGGCCCCGATTGGGGTCCCATTGACTGTTGACCATCGAAGCCCATTAGTGTTATCCCACGATAGCCAATAGGCATTCGTGTCGGTGTACTTTGTCTTGATTGACTCAGCATAGAAGTAGAGCGTATCGCCGGGATCGAAGCTTGCATCTCCCCTATCGTCGACTTCAATTGCGACTGCCTGACCTTGGTTGTACAGATGGAAGTGGTGAGGGTCAACCGCCCCGATATCCACGGCTGGATCAGCGGCCTGCAACTCCTCGAAGCTCACAGCGTAGATGCCACTTCCCTTGGTCTCGATTCGGTACGCGGTGCCCTGTAAGGGCCAAGAACTTGGCGTAATGCTCATCGCTTCGTTCAGCCCTGGGACTTGAAGGGGTTCCGTACGCCATTTGCGTGCTACGTCGTAGTTGGCCAAGCTGGACTGAAAGAACAACTCGTAAGGATTCCCAGCAGGGGAGGGCGTCGAGTTTTCAGTCATCGCGCCCTCGACCGCCACTTCCGGGAATTCGATCTCGACGGTCAGTTGGGTGAACAGACTGAGCTTACCAGATGCAGGAACGTACAGAAATGGTTGAATCTCCAACTGGGATACGTATTGGTCGCGGATAAGGCCCCCGGGTGAAAGTGTGACTGGCGTTGAAGGTAGAGGAGTCTCGATGGTGTAGGCTGTTGGATCATGTCTCGATTACCCAGTTGACTGCTTCAAAGGGGTGATTGAGGGGGGAATCGTCAGCAGCTGGCGTTGGTTCGGGGCAGA
The DNA here is from genome assembly GCA_963775195.1 of uncultured Chloroflexia bacterium. Classification (GTDB taxonomy): domain Bacteria; phylum Chloroflexota; class Anaerolineae; order B4-G1; family SLSP01; genus PWVB01. Next base: position 17,495 of record CAVZIC010000002.1, on the reverse strand, counting down.
GATCAACGCGCCATCTATCTCGATGGTCTCGGAACTGAGGATGTGTACGTTCGGTTGAGAGTTCACGGGTATCCCGATCATAGTGCTGAGCGCAGGGAGCGCGGGCCATCCTGGTTGTCCTATGGTTTCATAGCCCGGCGAGATCAGGCGTTGACACAGTCCCTCGGTCGATGTAGCATTTACAAACTCATAATCGCCAGTGTCTATTTCAATGATGAGGTGCTTATCATCGCTGAGGATAGTCTGGACGCCCGAATTTGCAGCGGCCCGTTCGACGGGGAATATCTCTGCCGGTTGTGTTGTCAACGATTCTATCGAACCGGCTGAATCAGCAGGGGTTTGAACGGAGCGATTGAAATAGGGTTCAGCAGCTTTTACAGTGCTGGTTGCACCATTGCCTACGCCAAGAAAGAGACTAATAGCTATACCGGCCAGCACCACACTGGCTACTAGAGCGTGCCTGTTCATATTCACCATATCCTACTATGCGCTCAATATCTTCGTGAGAATGATCGTACGCCCGCCATCCGGGTTGCGAGATATCGCTACAAGGTAGCCGTACTCCCCCCATTTTTCGAGCGATACGTTTCATCAGCCGATGTGCCCGCTGACTCCATGGGGCGGTTCTTGCCCACAGTAAGCCAATGATTCGTGTCCGTGCTGTCGATGTCGCGAATGAACTTGCTCCCCGTTCTACAGTGACTACTTTACCCAGGATCTGATCGGAGGGTAGGATGCCATCGGGGCGACCGACGGCATCTCCCTGAAGTGTGAACTGCGTCTCACCGTCAAGAACATCAATACGAATGACGCGATGCACAAGCAGGCGCCCCTGGCTGAGTCGACAAAATACAACATCGCCTAGCTTGACCGATGTCGGTGTGTCCATCACTGGCTCTACTTTCACAATGTCCCCATTCTTGATGAATGGGGACATACTGTGACCGTGAACCTTAAGCCGGAACTCATTGCCGTGACTGAGGACGCTGTCTGCCAGCCCTTGTAGTTCGGTGAGCCCTATGAATTGCTCATGCATTGCACAAAGTCAACAATACCCCGGTCGGGAACGAAGGTCAGTTCATAGACAGGTATCGTGGTACACAAACCGCCAAGCATATCTATCGTGTACTGCATACCCTCCGGCATCCAGAATGGCGGAAATGAGCGCTTGAGAAGCTGGGCGGCAGCATCAACAGGCGACAACTGACGCGCACAGTTACGTTGTCCCTGTCTCAACACGAAAATCCGCGTGATTGGTAAGGCGTCAACCACGAAATCGCTCGCTTGCCATGACCTATACATCCAGATTTGGTCCCGGCGCTTGCGAACCGCGATATGGTCGTCTCCAATGATCGTGGCGCCAGCATAGTGGGCCCACAACTTGGCAATTGTCGTTTTGCCTATACCATCGGTACCCGCAAACAAGAAACCATGATCGCCCATCCTGACACCCGATGCGTGGAGAATGGCACCATGTCCTTGACCTAGGACGCTGACCATTAATAGTCGTCCCATTGGCCAACCCAGAGGAAATGGCAGAAGGTTACCTCTCAGCCCGCCCGATGGAAAGTACACATCACCCTTTGTGAAGTCAAGGCTAAAGACCCCCACCATATCAGGTGTTGTCAGACAGGCATCGACCTGAAATGCCACTTTGTCTCGTTTACTGTAAACTCGCCACTCCTGGTCAGTCTCGAAGACTTTCTCTCCCAATTCGAGAGAATCCCATCGCTTGTAGTGCACGCCCACAGATACATCCTCACAGCGTTCTACGACAAAGGGCCGAAAACGCCTATGGATCAGAAATCCACCTGTCTCTGCTTCTGCGGTCAAGCCAATGGAAACGTCAGCAATGCCAACTGTTACATGATCACCCATCGTGCAGCATCGGCATGACTCTGTTGGTTGGAACTACAGACCGCCTATACCGTCAAGCGGATCGTCAATTCCCACTTGGGTAGAACAACCAGGTGTTGTACCACTAACATTCAAGAGTGTATCTCTGATTACGAGCGCTACCTCAGTCACACTTGGCTTGGTGTATGGTCGCCGCCCGTTGCTGAGTTCGTCTGACAGATTTGCCATTTCATCCTCCTCTAACCCATTCAGTGAATAAACCATTCAGCTACAGTACCGTCTAGCCCACCTCGGCCTCTTGATATATTGGTAGGAAGGATCCAGCGCGGAAGTGGGCTAGGTCACAGACATAGACGACCCGTTGTTCGGGGTCGCCACACTCTAGTTCCGCTATCGCAGGACACTGCTGGCACAATTGTCGAAGCTCGCAGTTCCTGCACTTATGGGAATCGTTGCATCTCACTGCTCGCTCCCTAAGGACTGCCTCTCTCCATCCCTCGCGAAAAGAGCCTTGTCGGACACTGTATCCGGGTCGTTTCGATGCTATGCAGATATTCAGCTTCCCATATGCATTGAATGTGGAAGCTATCGATGCCCGCAGTACACAGGTATAGACTTCCATTAGGGGGGATCGAGCCATACAGCCTGGCAAATCGCTTCGTCCAGGCATCGGATTTGGTCGCGTCATTGCTTTCTATCGATGCCACCTCGTCTGCAGGTACTCGGTATGCCAAGGGCTTGCGTGATCCATCGTGACCAGCCCTGAGCAACGGATCGAACCGAAACTCTGTCTTCCACTTTTGTGCAAGCTCCTGCATATCCGCTAACTCGTGTTTGTTTAGCGACAACAAGGGGGTCTTGAGCTTCAGTGGCACGCCGCGATCGACCAGCAACTGGATACCCCGCAGGCATTTCTCGTATGACCCTGGCACGCCTGTGATGCTTCTCGTACGTCTCCTGCGTCGCGCCGTAGAGCGAGATCTCCACCACGAACGGCCGCCACTCAGCGAGGAAATCCGCGTCTTCTGGTGTCAACAATGTGCCGTTGGTGAACAGCGTGATGATCAGGCCCTTGCGCTTGGCGTAGAGATAGATTTCCTTCCAGTCTGAGCGAACCAGTGGCTCACCGCCGGTCAGGAGTAACCACAGACACCCCTCGGCCACAATCTGGTCGATGATGTCGGTGATCTCAGATGTGGTAAGTTCATGCTGGTCGGGTGAGGGAGTGTGTTGCCCGTCCAGATAGCAGTGCACGCATCGCAGGTTGCAACGGAACGTCAACTCCAGTGATCCCGACAAGGGAATGCGCTTCCCCGCGACCCTCTCGCGAAGACGCTTGCTGAACTCACTGTACGCTAGTTCGGTCCCGCCATCGCAGTCCATATCGCTCCAAACAGTATCAGGGTGCCTGCCCTATAGGACAGTACTCAAGACCCGCGTTATCGCGCCTACTCCCCAACCGGGCCATTCTCGTCATATCAACGGACGAGGCCGGATGGCCTCAACATCCTCTAGCCGCTCAACCAACTCCAGCAGATCCGCCTCCGCCTCGTCCGCCTCGACCTCGAACTCGGCAACGATAGCATCACGGACGGACGCAAGCGTATGCTCGCCGTCAAGCAACGCCCAGATGCGGGCCGCGGTTTCGTTGAGGGTGTAGATGCTCTCGAGGTCGCCCACGTTGTTGCGGATGGGGACGAGAATCACCTCGCCGGCGATTTCACGGGAGACAATCGATGGGTCTTGTTGATAGGTGTCAGTGAGATTCGGCAATGGTCGTCCCCTCCCTGGGCGATTTTAACCATTATAGCATGATCTGTTCGCAATGCGCAAGCGCTACCCGAGACCATTTCGGGGTACTTTGGTACTATTTCGCTATCCCTGATCCCGGAAATAGGCGACCGTCCGCGCGAGACCCTCGCGGAGGCCAACCGTGGGCGCCCAACCCAGGGCCTCGCGGGCACGGGAGCTGTCCGAGACGTTGCGGAGGATGTCGCCCAGCCGCTCGGGGCCGTGGCGGATTTCACCGGCGTAGCCCGACACTTCCTGAATCAGCGCGGCAAGCTGATTGATTGTGGTCTCCTCCCCGGTGCCGATGTTGTAGGGTCCGGGACCCGCGTCTCGCCGTCTCGGCAGCCAGGACGTTCGCCCGGGCGCAGTCGCCCACGTAGACGAAGTCGCGCGTCTGCTCGCCGCTTCCGTTGATCACGGGCACCGCGCCTTCGAGCATCTTCCCCACGAAGATGGAGACGACCCCGGCCTCCCCGTGGGGATCCTGGCGCGGGCCATAGACGTTGGCATAGCGCAGGATGGTGGTCTTGAGCCCGTGCGTCTCGCGATAGACGTTGAGATAGATCTCGGCGGCGGCCTTGCTCGCGCCGTAGGGGCTGAGCGGCCGGGTGGGGTGGGCCTCGTCGACCGGGAGATAGTCGGGCGTGCCGTAGACTGCGGCGCTGGAGATGCTGATGACGTGGACCTGCTTGCCGGTGCGTCCCTGTTGGTCGCGGGCACACTCCAGCAGATTGAGCGTTCCCAGGATGTTGACGTCGGCATCGTAGATCGGATCGGCCACGGATCGGCCGACGTCGATCTGCGCCGCGTGGTGGTTGACGATGTCGGGTTGCTCGGCCTCGAAGACCTCGGCCAGGACTTCCGCATCGCGGATGTCGACCTCATAGAAGGTGGCGTTTGGATTGAGGTTCTCGCGGCGACCGCTGACGAGGTTATCGACGATGGCCACGTGGTGGCCCGCCGCCACGTAGGCATCGACGACGTGCGATCCGATAAAGCCTGCGCCGCCAGTGACCAGAATACGCATTGGGTGCCTCCTAAGCGTTTGAACCCTGCGCTGCGCTCAGGGCAAGCAGTTTGAACGTGCAAACGTTCAAACGTTGTTCTTCCCTCGCAGCCACGTCTGCAGGTCGCGCTGGGCTCGCCAAGCGGCCCTCGATGCAGGGTCCCCTTTTGCCAGTTGCCAAAGCGAGGTGCCGTGGTTGTGGAAGAGCTGTCCTGGGCGCTGGATATGGTATCTGAGCCGTTCTTTGAACGACAATTCCCGAAGTTGCGCCGGGTCGCCCAGCAGGATCGTCCTGATGTAGCTGAAGATGCCGCCCTGCTCCGAGCTTGGCATATCCCGCCACACGTGGGGGAGGTGCCCCGCGCTTGCAGTACCTGCTGCGGTCGCCTTGGCCCGGCTGAGCAGCGACTCCGGCGGTTGGGGGAACCGATCGCCTCCCGGCTGTGGGCGGTCCCACAGCCACCCGGTCAGGGCCAGCGCCAAACCCACGGCGTTGTCCATCTCCGCATAGGCAGTCGCGCTTTGGAGCGCATCCCAATCGCCCGAGGCCCAGGATTGCGTCCAGAGGCCTACATCGACAAAGGGCTGCATGCCCATCATCAGCGCATGATGGATCAGGGCGTGATGGATCAGGTAGAGGACGTGATCGACGGGGCCCGGGCAGAGCAGCCCTGCGTAGGTCCGGCTCGGTTTGAGATCGTCGCGCCACTGGTCGACCGTGAACAGCTCGCGGCCTCGTTCGCGAGCCATAGCCGTATGGATTTCGAGCCTGACCCCCGGGTCCTGCGAGACGAGAGGCATGAAATGCCAGGCGCGGTGGCCTTCGGCCGATTCGGCATAGGTATAGCCCCGGCGCTTGAGCGCGTCCAACAGGCGACCACCGTCGACCGCGGCGATCAGCAGGTCGATGTCGCCGTAGGGGCGCATCCACGGCTCGGGGTAGGCTTCGGCGGCTGCCGCGCCCTTGACGAGCACGATGGGGATATCGAGCTCCTGCGCGATCTCGCCCAGGGCCTTGAGCTGGCGGTCGGCCAGCACCTGGCCGATGGCGACGGTCATCCGCGTGCGCCGGATGGCCTCGGTGAGGGACTGCGGCAGCTCCCATCCTTCCTGTTGGGCGCGCCACCCCAGCAGCGGCAGCAGGCGCTGGCTACGCGCCCAGGCAATGAGCACCTCCTCGGGCAGCCGCACCTCGCCATGCCACCAGAGCGCCAGATAGTCATCCGGTGCAGGGGCAGATGGTGCTGTATCGGGATCTGTTTGCATACGACGCTTTCTTGCCGCCAAGCTCACCTCTGGAATCAAGGGGAGTATAGCGGGGGTAGCGTACGGCGCAAGCGGCTAATTTCCCAGGGGTGCGCGGCAGGCTTCGTCGAGAGGGGAGGGCCAGTTGAGCGCCCACTCGGGGACGGCCGATTGTGGGGCCAGCGCGCCTTCGGGCATCCGCGCAGCGTCGTAGGCCTTGACCTCAATGCCGGGCCAGGTGCCCGACCAGGCCGGCGCTTCATCGCTGAGCGCGGGGTAGAAGTCGAAGAGGTCGCGATAGCGGTTCGCCTCGGCGATCAGCCACAGGCGGCCCGCGCCCGGCAGCGAGGTGCCGATGGCGTCCAGGTCGCCGACCTGCCAGGGGTGGAGGGTGCCGGCGCTATGATGGTAGTAGTCGAAGACCGGCATTGCCAGGCCGTCGACCCACACGACGTCACCGGGCCGGAGGCGCGCGTCGATCGCCGCCACGACCTCGCGCCACGGCGTCTTCGGCACCCCCCACGCGTTGAAGAGGCTTGCCCCGAGCGACAGGCCGAGGGCGAGTCCCCACACCAGGCGCTTGCGGCGTAGACGCCCTATTGCCCACGCCGCACCCAGCAGCCCGTAGGGCAACAATCCCACTGCGAGCCGCTTCACTGTGTAGAGTCTGGGCACAACGGAGGCTGCCGTGCCCAGGGTGAAGAGGATCAGGATGCCCCAGACGACGATGCCGTGACGTACCAGTGACGGATTCCTGCCCGGCAGTGCGCCCGGGCCTGCGTGCCGCATCTGCCGCAGCGCGACGATGATGGCAGCCACCAGCACGAGAGCTGCGATGCCAAGGGCTGCAATGACCAGCGGCAGATGGTCGCGGGCCGCCGCGAGCACCTGCTCCAGCGACAATCGCGCCATGGTGAGGGGGTAGAGGGTGCCCGCGCTGACCTGTGCGAAGGTGTCGGCGCGGCGCGACCAAAGCCAGAAGGCGGCGCCCGCGGCGCCCTGGAGCAGTAGCCAGAGCGCCAAGGCGCTCGTGCGATTCTCTGGGATCAGGCGGTTCGGTTGAATTGTCTTCGAAGCCCGCAGGAATCCCGAGCCATTACTTATGGTGTAGAGGATCCATAGGGCATTTATGCCCAGCAGGATGGGAAGCGCAGACTGATCCGTGAGCAGCGCCAGGGCTGCCACGGCCGTGTAGCCGAGGGCATCACCCCAACGCCACCGGCGGGCCAATCGCACGGCGAGGATCGCGGCCCCCAGCCCCAGCAGGGCCACCAGCGCATACATCCGCGCCTCCTGCGCATACCAGACGTGCAGGGGTGCCGTGGCCAGCAGCGCCGCGGGGAGCCACAGGTCCGCAGTCGCCGACCCGCGACCCCACGCGCCCCGGCGATGTGGGGTCGCAGTAGCCGGCTCACCGGTTCCGTGGGTGAGCTCACGCACGAGCCGCGCCAGCGCGGCAACGGCCAACGTAGCCGCCAGGGCAGAGGGGAGCCGAACCACGAACTCGCTATTTCCCCCGAGCGTGATGAAGCCCTTGAGCAGCGCGTAGTAGCCGGGCGGGTGGGGGTCGCAGAGCCCCCAGAGCAGGCCGGACCAGGTGTGCTGCGCAAAATAGACGCTGTCCGCCTCATCGATCCAGAGGCTTTTGTGGCCCAGGCCGGGCACGACCAGTGCGAAGGTGAGCAGTACGACGACTACGACCGCCCACTGCGACCGGTTCCAGGGATGTGCGACGGCAGGAGGGCCCGCTTGCGAATCCCTGTTCACCTCTCCCTTCTCCCCGCCAGCACGCCTACGCCCACCGCCACACCGAACAGACCCCAGGCGATGATGTGGGCTTTGGCGTAGAAGGTCACGTCATCGGTGAGCCCGTGCACGCAGTAGGCGACGGCGGAACCGAGTGTGCCCAGCGCGAGCGGGAGCGCCGTGACCCCACGGTGTTCGTGGATCAGGCGGCGGCACGATCGCCAGGCGAACGGCAGGAGCCCAACGAGGAAGGCCAGCAGACCGATGAGGCCCGGGAAGCCCATCTCGGCGGCGGTCGCGAAGAACAGGCTGTGGGCGTGATCGGTCGAGGTGGTGACCGGAATCCTGAAGGTGGGGTACCGCAGCGGCGCAATCTCATTGGTCATCCCCATCCCAATGCCGGTGAAGGGGAAGTCCTGTGCCATCGCCCAGGCACGCGACCAGAGCTCGACCCTCCCCGCGGCGCTGTTGATCGCGCTGTCCGCATCCGACGTCAGGTCCCACGCCGGAGAGGCCTCAAAGCCTGCCGCCTGGAAGATCGCGGCGCCGGCTATCAGCAGCACGCCCGCGATGACGAACCAGCGCCAATCGCGGGCCGCCAGCATCACGGCGATGGCGACGAGGACGGCGAGGATGGCGCCGCGTGACTGGGTCAGGAGCAGCGTCAGGCCCATCAACGCGGTGACGAGGCCGGCGAGCAATCGCAGCCCAAGGCTCCACACCGAGCCTTTGCCTCGCCCGAGGAGGGCGTAAGCCAGCGGCACGGGCAGCACCATCGCCAGCGCCCCGCCTGCCATGTTGGGATTGAAGCCCACGTAGTCCTCGGGCTTCCAGAAGGGGTGGTAGAGCCGCGGCACGACGTCGCCCGGCACCCACGGCAGCCACGAGAACTTCATGCCGCTCCACTGCACGCCAAAGAGCACCAGCGGGACCAGTGCAAGCCCCAGCAAGCACACAGCCCACCCCGCCAGCCGGGTCCAGCCGGTCTCCTGCAACAGCCCCACGATGGCGTAGAAGAGCGCAATCCCGGCCAATGTCTTGAGGACGTGCGGCAGCGTGATCGCACGATCCGCCGTGGCCAGGAGGTTAGCGCCCGTGGCGATGAGCAGTAGGCCGAGGGGCAGGTCCACCGGCGTGCGCGCGAACGGACGCCGCGCGACGATGAGGCCGAAGGCCGGCACGACGGCGAGCCCGATCAACGAGGCGGTGATCGACCAGGAGGGGAGGAAGTCCGGCAGGATCAGCGCGGGAATGCAGAGCGCGACGCCCACGAATTGGACGACGGCGACGAGTTTGAGCCGGCGCGCGGTTGCAGCGGATGTCACTGCGGACCTTCGTCTGGTTGAGCGAGCGGAGCCGGAACCGATGAATCGGTTACTACGAACGGCCATTGGCTCCAACGGCGGGTTCTGTAGTATCGGTTTCAATCGTTCCGAGATCGCTGCCGGAACCGGTGAATCGGATGCACCGAACCTGCGGTTCACGGGCTATCCCCTGCAACTCGTCGAGTGCCTTCTGGGCGGTGGCGTTATCCGGCTTGAGGACCAGCACCTGCTCGTAGGCGTCGATGGCTGCGTCGACGTGACCCGCCGCCCGGTTCGCTTGCCCCAGCAAGAGCCAGGTGCTCACCGAGGTGGCGTCGTCGCGGACGGCCCGCTCGAAGTAGGGGACGGCGGTCTCGGGGCGCTCCTGGGCCAGGAAGCAGCGCCCGACGAGCGCGCTTGCTTGCGCGCCCTTGGCGGGCGACGACGGCGTCTCGAGCAGCGGCGCCAGCCACGTCTCGGCCTCGTAGCACGCGCCGCGCTCCTGGGAGATGGTGGCCAGCTCTAACAGGGTCGCCTCGTCCTTTGGCTGCAGCGCGGCGGCCCGTACCAGCGCCGACGTGGCTTCCGCGGCCTCGCCGAATTGGCGGTGGAGCAGCGTGCCCATCTCGTAGTAGCACGCGGCCAGGCCCGGGTCGGACGTGTCCGTCACCTGCGCTACCGCGGTTTGGTAGATCTCGAGGGCGTCGGTGTAGGCTTTCTGCGCGCTGAGCGTCTTGCCCAACGCCAGGTAGCCGCCGGGCGAGGCGGGATCGGCGGCTACGGCGCGCTCGGCGCTTAGCTGCGACCCCTCCGGATCCGGTGCTCGCAGGTCGTCGGCCTGCTTCACGAAGTAGGCCGACACGCCGGCTGACCGGTGCCACGCGGCGCGGGCCTCAGTCTCTTCGCCCAGCGTGGCCAGCGCCTGGCCCAGGAAGAACTGGGCGCGCCAATCGTCGGGCGTGGAGCGCGCAGCCGCCTGCAGCGCCTGCGCCGCAGCCTGTGGATCGTCAAAGAAGGTGTAGACGTTCCCCAGGTTGGCGTAGGCCTTGCCGTAGCCGGGGTCGAGGCGCAGCGACTGTGCCAGTGCCTGCCCGGCCTCGGTGGCCGCCGTGCGCCGCCGGGCCTCCGTCAAGTCCGGCGCTATCTGCGCTTCGTTGAGCCGGCGCGCCCCGAGGTTGTTCCACCACGCCGCGCCGAGCCGGTTGGCGCCGAGCGCGAGCGTCAGCAGCGCGGCCAGGGCGAACGGGACCCACGTCGAGACCTTTGGGGTTTCAGCCCGATCTGCTCGGGCCAGAAACCCTCGCGAGGGCTTCTTTCACGGGAAGACAATCGTGTCCCCGGCCCGGACGCCGCTCACGATCTCCGTCCTTTGGCCATCCGTGATCCCGGGCTTGACTTCGATGCGATTGACCTTGCCGTCGTTCTTGACGTCAAGATAAGATTGACCGTTCCGTCTGATCAGCGCGGTCGAGGGCGTCCACGGAACGCTGTCGCGAACCTCACCGGAAAAGGTGAGGGTAACGGGGATGGCTCCGTGAGTCGGTGCCGGTATTGCCGCACCGGCAGATACCGCCACTATGAGTTCCGGTCGCGGCAGCCCCTCGTTCAGCGAGACTCACCTCGCCATTGAGCGGGGTTTCGACAGTGCCATTGACCTGGATGCTGCGCCGCATCGCCAACGTTGATGTGGCCCTGCGCTTCCGCAGGCAGCGCAGCTCGCACGCGGAGCTCGTCGAGGTCCGCGATAACGCCGATAGCCTCGTACGGCTCCACGCGGTCGCCCGGCTGCTTGCCCAACTCGACCACCGTCCCGGCAAATGGGGCGTTCAGCGTCGTGGATCGTGCCCGAGCCTCGACGTTAGCGAGAAGGTCCTCTGCCAGCCGCAGCCGCTCCTGGGCAATGGCTAACTCGATCGCTCCCGGCGATGATGCTTCTTCGGCCTTGGCCAGTTCGAGCGTCGCAATTCTCACTTCGGCCTTCCGCCGGAGCATCTCCGTCTCCAACTCGGGCGCGTACAGCTCCGCCACGAGGTCGCCTGCCTCGACGTGTTGGCCGGGCGCGACGTGAATCGATTTCAGGATGCCGCCTGCGCCGAAGGTCAGCAAGGCCCGCTGGGCCGCCACGAGCTCTCCTCGGACACTGATCTCCTCGGTTAGCGTACCCTCGGTCACCACGTGGGTTCTCCGCGCGGGCTCCTTCACGACGGGCGACGGGGTAACTTCAGAGGTCTCCGGTGCGCCTGTGCGCTCGACCTTTGGCGTCGCCGGACGGAACAGGGCACGAAGCTGCCGCATCACGCGTCGGCCGAACCCGCCGCTGCCCTCGTTCTCGTTACCATAGGCGTAGCTGTGAGCATAGTGGTAGTAGTAATAACCGTAGCCACCCCTCTGTGCAGTCAGCCGGTTCACCACCACGCCCAGGAGGTTGCCTCCCACGCCCTGGATCCTGTCGATCGTTCTCGCCGCCGTGGGCAGCCGTGTTGAGCCCGAGGCTACGACGATCATCACGCCATCCACGTAGCTGGTCAATATCGCCGCGTCGGTGACGGCCAGGACCGGCGGCGTGTCGATGATCATTACATCGAAGGCGTTCTTGAAGTCATCGAGGATGAGCTGGAAAGTCCGCGAGTTCAGCAGCTCGGAGGGCGTCGAGACCTCCATGCCTGCCGGCAGCAATGACAGCCCCGGAATCCGTGTGGAGCGGATGCAGGCGTGCAGATCGCACGCCGCGTCAGGGTCTGCGGCCCTTGTTTCGCTGAATGTCCTCAAGGCCTCGGTGAGGCCCGGGCTCCGCTCCTCCTCCCACAGCCTATGGAGCCGCGGGCGCCGCAGGTCGGCCTCCAACAGCAGGACGCGCTTCCCGCCGAGCGCTATCGCCGTGGCGATGTTGGACGAGACGAAGGTCTTGCCCTCGCCGGGGTCGGTGCTCGTGATCAACAGGGTGCGCAGCGGCGTGTCGAGGCTGGCGTACTGCAGGCTCGTTCTGAGGTCGCGGAACGCCTCCGCCGTCGGGGAGAGCGGCATCGCCTCGGCCAGCCAACCGACGGCGTTCTCGCCCGCGATGTCGGGAATCGCGCCCAGCACATTGACGCCCAGCGCCTCGCGGGCCTCCTCCGGCGTGTGGACCGTATCGTCGAGGTAGTCCAGCAAGAAGGCCACCCCCACGCCGACCATCCCACCGACTACGACCGCCAGCGCCGTATTGCGCAGCGGCCGCGGCGACACCGGCGCCCTGGGCAGTTGCGCCGGGCTGAAGATCGTGATCTGGTCGCCATACCTCGCCATCGCCAGCCGGAACGACTCGGTGCTCTGCAGGAGCACGGTCAGGCGCGTCTGGTCGTTGGAGATCTGCGTATTCAGCCGCGCCAGCTCGGCCCGCGCGGTGGACGTGAGCCCCTCGGGGTCGCCGTAGCTTGCCACGGTGCTGCGCGCGGTCGAAAGCTCGTCCTCCAGTTGGGCGATCTGGACGTCCAGCTCGTCGACCGACGCCTGGTAACGCGTCTGCTGCTGGGTCGTCGCCTGCGCCATAAAGACCTCGGCGGTCGTGGCGGCGAGCGCCTGCGCCAACGCCGGATCGGTGTTTCGGGCGCTGATCTGGACCATGCCCGAGTCGGCCACCTGGCTGCCCGAGACGGCGCCGCGTACGACCTCCGTGGGCACTTGCAGCCGCGTGGCCACCTCTTCGGCCACCGCGGGCGCGCTCACCTGCAGCGCGTAGGCCTGGGCCAGCGCCCGTTGGTTGTTGGCGTCGATGTAGGCCTGCTGGGCCGGATTGCCCTCCTGGCGCACCTCCAGCGTGACCGTCGAGCGATAAACCGGCGTCGCCGTGAGACTGTACGCGGCCGCCGCCCCGCCTGCGACGACCGTGGCGAGCAGGATCAGCCACCATCGTTTCAAGAGGATCATAGCGTACTGACGCAGTTCCATGGATTACCCCAACCTTGTTGTTGTGATGAGAGTTCGGTGCCTATCACCTTGTGAGGGCGCCGAACCGGAGTGTTTCAGCTTCGCCCGCCTCGCCTCACAAGGTCTGTAGGCGCCCAGTATAGCGTGCTCTCCACCGCGGTCAACGTGACGGTGGAGAGCACGGAGAAGATGGGGAAACCGGCCGTTCGAACGTGCCAACCCTGAGCCGCGCTCAGGGCAGGCCGTTCAAACGCGTTGTTACGGAAACACGATCGTGTCGCCTGCCTGCAGGCCCGTCGCCACCTCGACCCGTTGGCCGTCGGTGATCCCCAGCGTCACGGGGACGCGCTCAATACGGTTGTCGCGCAGCACGTCGACGTAGGCCTGATCCCCCACCATCACCAACGCATTGGCGGGCACCCACGGCACGTCCGCGTGGACCTCGCCGACGATCGTGACGTCGGCCCCGATCTGCACGGCGGGGGGGGGCGTCTGCCCGGGGTCGAGCGCGATGGTCATCGGGAATACCAGCGCGCCCTGCGACGCGACCGCGTCATCGGCCAGCGCGGTCACGACGCCGCCGAACGTGGTGCCGGCGTAGCCATCGAAGGTGACCTCGGCGGCCATCCCCGCGCTCACCCGGGCACGCGACGTGTCGGGCAGCATCGCCTGGACCTCGACCTCGCCAAGGTTGGCGAGAAGGCCCACCGCCTCATAGGCGCCCACCGAGCCGCCCTGTTGCTTGTTGAAGCTTATCACCGTGCCGTCGAAGGGCGCCTTCAATACCGCGGCGTCGTACTGTGCCTGCGCGTTGGCCTGGAGCGCCTCCGCCACGTTCACCCGCTCCCGCGCCTCGGCCAGGTCGATGCCCAGCGTCGAGGTCAGCACGAGCGTCGCCGTGTTCGGCACACGCGCCTCCACGCGCGCGAGCTCCAGTTTGGCGATGGCCAGGCTCGAAGTCCGCGAGAGCAGGGTCTCCTCGACGCTCAGCGCGTTGAGCTCGGCCAACACCGTGCCCTCCGTCACCTCGTCGCCGGGCTCGACGTAGACCTCTTTTACGACCCCGCCCATGGGGAAGAGCAGCGTCTCCTGCTGCGCCGCCACCAGGTCGCCGCGTGCGACGATTTGCTCGGTGAGCGTGTCACGGGTGACGACGTAGGTGGGGCGCGAGATAAAGCTCGCGGCGCCCGACGTCGTACTTGCCGTAGGCGGCACGAAGGTGGGCACGTTCTCCCTGCCGCTGCCGCATCCCGCCAGGAGCAGGAGAAGGGCGGTCAGGACCGCTGTCAGGAGGATGGTGGGACGGATGTCGGGGCGGGTGCATGACCGCCGGAACGGGACGAACAACTTGCGCATGGTGAACTCCTGTGGCAGCATCGGCCTTCGCGGGCTGGGGCGCCCGGCCGTTGCCATTGTGGCGATCCTCGCCGCCGTACGTATAGCGATGGTCGTATTGATAGTAGGTGTAGTAGTACCCGCCGCTGCGCGCCGTGAGCCGGTTGATCACCAGCCCGAGCAGGTTGCCGCCGACGCTGCGGATCCGCTCGATGGCCCGCGCCGCCGACGGCAGCCGGGTCTCCCCCGAGACCGCCACCATCACCATCGCGTCGACCTGGGTGGCCAGGATCGCGGCGTCGGCCACCGCCAGCACCGGCGGCGCGTCGAGCACGATCAGGTCGAACTGCGTCGCCAGGATCGAGAGCAGCCGCTGGAAGGTCTGCGAATTGAGCAGCTCGGCCGGCGTGCCGACGTGCGCCCCGCCGGTCAGCAGGTAGAGCCCCTCGACCTCCGTGGCTTGCATGTGCCCCATCGCCGCATCGATCTCCGCGTCGGTCGCCCCGACCTGGGTCTCGCTGAGCGCCTTGAGCGTCTCCGCCACCCCCGGACCGCGCGTCCACGTCGAAGAGGCGATGGAGGGAGGCGCGCCGCAGGTCGCACTCCATCAGCAGCACCTTGTTGCCCGCCAGCGCGAAGGTCGTCGCCAGGTTGCTGATGATGAAAGCTCTTGCCCTCGTCGGGCTGGGTGCTGGTGACCGCCAGCGTGGTGATCGGCGCGTCGAGGCTGAGGTACTGCAGGCTGGTGCGCAGGTTACGGAACGCCTCCGCGGCGGGGGAGAGCGGCTGCGCCTGCGCCAGCCACCCGATGGCCTCGTCCTCCCCCACGTCAGGCACCGACCCCAAGACGTTGACGCCGAGCGCCTCGCGCGCGTCCTCGGGCGTGTGCACCGTATCGTCGAGATAATCGAGCAGGAAAGCGGTGCCCACGCCGATCATGCCGCCGACCACGACCGCGAGCGCGATGTTGCGCAGCGGCTGCGGCGAGACCGGGTCCGTGGGCAGCTCGGCCGGGCTGAAGACCGAGATGTAGTCGCCGTAGCGCGCCATCGCCAGCCGGAACTGCTCGGTCGACTGCAGCATCACGCTGAGCCGCGTCTGGTCGTTGGAGAGCTGTGTCTGCAGGTGCGCCAGCTCCACCTTACCGGTGGGGCCGAGGTCCGCCTCGTCGCCCAGCGTCGCGATCTGCCCGCGCGTCTGCATGATCTCCGCCTCCAGCGCGTCGACCTGCGTCTCGAGGTCGGTGAGCGAGGCCGCGTAGCGCGCCTGCTGCTGCGCCTCCTTCTGCTCGATGAAGACCTGGGCCGTCGTCTCGGCCAGCGCCTTGGCCAGCGCCGGATTCGTGTGCTCGGCGCTGATGTCGATCATGCTCGTCCCCGCGACCTGGCTTGCCGACACGTAGTCTTTGCACCTCCGTGGCGTCCACATTGAGCTGCAGCCGGGCGACGACCGCTTCCATCACGGTGGGGGACTCGACCTGCACGACGTAGGTGCCGGCAGCGGCCTCGTTGCTGCGCGCCGCGGTGAAGGGCTCCTGGGCCGGGTCGCTGCCTCGGTCCACCTCCAGCCGCACCGTCGCGCGGTACGTCGGCGTCGTCGTGAAGCTCACCACGGCGGCGGCGATCCGCCGCCAGCACCGTCGTGAGCACGACGAGCCACCAACGCTTCCAGACGATCATCACGTATTGGCGAAGTTCCATGGGGTGTACGTCCTTTGAGTACCGTCAAAATACTGCCCTGCAAACGACGTGCGGAGCAAGGTGATACGTGAGGGGTGACGACTGACGATTGATCGGACAAATCATCGAGTCACTTACAGTTAGCCGGATCGCGCTCGACTCACGATCAAATGTTGCGAATTCTGTGCCATACGACCCGTTCATTATAGCCGGGAGTTGCAGAATGCCAATGTGAGCGCCGCTTCTGAAGATCCATCGAGGTACTCCGCAAGCTCCGAAGGACAGAAGGGCCGAACACCGTCATTCGCCCTTTGCCTTATCCCTTCTCCCTTTCGCCGTTCCTCGCACACACCCCTAGCGTGTCCGCGCACTCGGGGACGAGCGCGCGGATGCAGTCGTAGAGCGCCGCGGTGTCGTGCGCGCGGGCGGCGTCGAGCAGGCGGTCGACCGCGGCATCGAGGCCTTCCGCCTCGATGTTTTCGGGCACGTGGCCGTTGAGCGAGGCGAAGATCTTCTCGTGCACCGTGCGGCTGTGGTGCTCCTCATCCAGGTAAAGCTCCTCGTAGAGCTTCTCGCCGGGGCGCAGCCCCGTGATCTCGATCCTGACGTCCTCGCCCTCGGTGAGCCCCGCCAGCCGGATCATGTCGCGTGCCAGGTCCATGATCCTCACCGGCTCGCCCATGTCGAGCACGAAGACCTCGCCGCCGCGCCCGATGGCCGCGGCCTGCAGCACCAACTGCACCGCCTCGGGGATGGTCATGAAGTAGCGCGTCATCTCGGGGTGGGTGACCGTCACCGGGCCCCCGGCCTCGATCTGGCTCTGGAAGAGCGGCACCACGCTCCCCCGGCTGCCCAGCACGTTGCCGAAGCGCACGGCGACGAACGCTCGTGCCGCCCGGCGCGGTCGCGCGTCCGCCTGGCTGCTTCCTGCACGATCAGCTCCGCGATCCGCTTGGTCGCGCCCATGGTCGACGTGGGGTTCACCGCTTTGTCGGTCGAAATCATGACAAACGTTCCAACGTTCCAACGTTCACACGTTCGAACGACATTCCTCGTCCCCCCCACGTTATTCGTGACCGCCTCCTCCGGGTTCCACTCCATCAGCGGCACGTGCTTGTGCGCTGCGGCGTGGACCACGACGTCGGGCCGGTGGCGGGCGAAGAGCGCGTCGATGCGCGCGGTATCGCGGGTGTCGGCGATCGTCGGCACCAGGTCGAGCGTGGGGAAGGCTGTGCTGCAGCTCGCGGTGGATGTGGTAGATCGAGGTCTCGCCGTGGCCCACGAGAACCAGGTGCGCCGGGCCGGAAACCGCGATCTGGCGGCAGAGCTCGGAGCCGATCGAGCCGCCGGCGCCGGTGACCAGCACCGTTTTGCCGGTGAGCATCAGGTTAATGCCGGTGGTGTCGGTGCGCACGGGGTCGCGGGCCAGCAGATCCTCGACCTGGACGGGGCGGAAGCGCTGCACCTCCACGCGGCCCGAGATCAGCTCGAAGACCCCCGGCAGCGTCTGCGCCTCGACCTTGGCCTGTTGGCAGACGTCGACGATATGGCGCATCTCGTCTCCGGTGGCGGTGGGGATGGCGATGAGCACCCGCTGCGCGCGATACTGCTTCACCATCTGCGGGA
>CAVZIC010000001.1:0-39717 GCA_963775195.1 uncultured Chloroflexia bacterium | reverse complement strand
TGCCCGCCAACTCACCCAGGACGGCGAGCCGTTCCTGACGAATGAGCCGATCCTGGGCATCGCGAAGCTCGCGCGTACGGGCCTCCACGATGTGCTCAAGTTGTTCCGTGTAGTTCTGAAGCAGCTCCTCCGTCTGCTTGCGCTGGGTGATATCACGAATCAAGTGAACCGCACCGGTGAGAAGCCCGGTGCTGTCTCGGATCGGGTCGACGGATATCTCCAGGACGCGGTCCTCATACGGGAGCTCCATGGTCTCCCGCTTCAAAGAGTCCTTCATACGCTCAAAAGGGCAGGCTGTGATAGAGTGATCCGAATTGTGTAGTAGCTCCCAACAGTGCATTCCTATCAGTCTTCCCCTGTACGCCGGGAACAACGCGTCCATGGCATGGTTGTGGCGGACGATCCGCTGCTCCGCGTCCAGCAGACAGAGGCCATCGGTCACTGCATCGAAGGTGCTCTGCCATTCACGGGACATTGCCTCCAGCGCTTGCTCGGTCTTGATACGTTCGGTGACGTCTCGATCGATTCCCACGGTGAAGGGCCGGTCCTCCATCTCGATAGGCGTCGCCGAATACTCGATCACGTTCTCCTCCCCGTCCGGCCGGATCCAGGAGAACGTGCCACGATAGGGCCGCTTGTTGCGGCGGATGTCCAGGTTCTCCTCCCGACTTCGCACCGGCCCGATCTTCCTCTGCAGAGAGCCAGTCTCCGAGATCGCCAGGAGTTCCTCGCGGGTGCGCCCGGCCATTGCGGCGTAACGCTCATTACAGTCGATGAGGCGATGAACGCGGCCTGAGGGAATCTCTTCGTAGATGCTTATGCCGTCGAAGGCATGATCGAAGATCGCCCGCAGCTTCTCTTGTGACTCCCTCAATGCTGTTTCGGCTTGACGCCGTTCTACGATCTGTCGCTCCAGCTGCCGGTTGGCAGCGCGCAATTCGGCGGTCCGGACGTCGACCATCGCCATCAGTTCGCCCCGGCGCAGGACGAGCAAGTAGGCGACTACCGGCACGCCAGCCACGATAATCGATCCCAGGATGCGATAGAGCCACAGCATCTGCCGGTACTGCTCGAGTGCGCCAAAGCGAGTCGCCATCAGGCGATCAGCCCGCCACAACACGAGCACCAGGACAACGAGGGCTACCAGGGAATAGACCAGCGCTGGTCGCCGAGTGAGCTTGAGGCGTTCCGAGAAGTTGCGTTTCCGGTCTTTCATCCTGCCCGCTTCAGCAAGTAGCGCTTCAGCGCTACTGCTTGATTGTGCTCGATGTCCCGCGCTGAAAACAGCAGCGTCAGCCGCCCCTGCGACGCCCTCTCCACGAGTGTTGCCACGGCTTCTTGGCGTTCGTCGAGTTCGGTGAAGTAGCGCTGCTGGAACGCTTCCCACTTGTCGGGGTCGTGACCGAACCATTTCCGAAGCGCCGTGCTCGGGGCTACTTCCTTCAACCACAGGTCAGCCTGGACCTGCTCTTTCTTGAGGCCACGCGGCCACACCCGATCGACGAGGACGCGAAACCCGTCATCGGGATCTGCCGGTTCGTAGACGCGCTTCGCTTGTACGTCCATCATCTCACTCCTATTGCCCAGCGCAGCTGCCACCGCGAGACTCCTGGCTTTGCCAACGGCACCGGATAGGCACGCATGGCACGACCTAGCCACGCAGGCCGGATATGGGCCGCCGGTCGCGCCGGATTTCGCCGAGCAACTCCAGGGCACCGATGCCAAGCACGAGGGCAGCTAGCGCCCACAGCACCAGGTAGCCGCGGATTGAGAGGTGCAGATGGCCGCAGAGCAGCCACGCGACCAGGGTACCTGCACCACAAAGGTTGATCACAAGGGCGCCGCCGGTGCCGAGGCCGGCTAGGCCCACGAGGTGCCGGTAGCGTTCCAGAAAGAGTGCCAGGCTGATGCCGATCAGTACTCCGCCCAGAATGCTGGGGTAGAAGGCAGTACTCGCGATTGGGACACCGAGCCACTGCGCAAGACTTCGTGGGTACAAGAGGAGCGCCAAACCCAAGGCGAGGTTGACCGCCGCGTCAACTATCAAGAGGACTGCTCCTTGCATCGTTCCTCCTTTGATCTATCCATCCTGCACCACAAGGCGCTTGGAGATCGTCGTCTTGCCCGTACCTGCGAAGCCACCGATGGCGATGATTACGGCTGACATCGGCTCGCTGTCACTACCTTTCGGGTTGGCTGCGTTACGACACGATGGAGGCGGTCGGCCTCTCGCTATGGTATTCGACCTCGCTGGAGTGTCAAATCGGGGCATCGCCGAAAGAGGATTCCACGTGGTCGTAGGATCCCGTGATGCCGCCGCACACATCCAAGTTCGGGTGGCAGACGACGGAGACGTCGCTTTCGGGATATGGAACTCCCAAGGGCCGCCGGTCACCGCCAGAAACGAGCTGTCTAGCTTTACGGGAGTTCAGAGCGCAATGCTTGCAGCACCACGGCGAACAGCGTGAGTGTCACGAGAAGCGAGGGCGCCGGCAGCAGGCCGAGCCTCACGTTATAGAGCCCCGTCCCGTACCTCGGCGCGAAGGCGAAGGTGTTATATGCGGCGACGCCGAGCAGCGTGAAGTCCAACGGTGCCCAACTGGCGAAAGTTAGGATCAGCAGCGCCACGCCCTTTCCGCGCCGCCTGTGCGCACGCAGATAGATCACGGCCCCGCACGCGCTCGTCACGAATGTCGCGACGACGCTAAGCGGACTGAAGACGACGGCCTTGGACGTGATCGTGACCCGGTTCAGCCGAAGCAGTGCGTAGCCTGCCTGTACGGTCGCCGCACCCGCCCCGATCACCAGGGCAATGCGGAGCGTCTGCCCATCGAGTTGCCGGTTCAGCGCCTGCCATCCGGTCCATAGGAGAAGGAGGAAGGCCAGGACGCTTATGAGAACGTCCCCGCCCGTCTGCTGGAGAAAGACGAAGGTGTGGTCCAGCGAGTCGAGCAGGATGTCGGCCGGAAACCAGGTCCAGGGCGGCCGAACGCGTAGCTGTATCGTCAGGTCGCCGCCGGGCTGGTCCAGCAGGACGTATTTCTCGTCTCGAATATTGACCATCTGCAGCTTGCTGTTATAGAACGGGTCCCCGTCGGCAGCCGCCGTGACGCCCGGCACCCGGACGAAGTGATAGGCCGCGCCGCCGGCGATGCGCAGGGGAATGACGCCCGCCGGCACATCCTGGAAGGTCAGGACGCGCACGTTGCCCTCCAGTTGGTCCGACACCTGGCGGTAGGGCGGCGAGGCCTGGAGCGCGATTCGTGGATCGCCCAGGAGGAACTGGTACGGGAACAGTGCAAATCCCTGCACCGTACCCCGGTTCTGCACCTGGAGGGCGTGGCCAATCGGGACATCGAGCGAGGTGTAGCGGAGGGGGAGGCCGTCGAACTCGCCGATCAGGTACCCCTCGGAATCACTGATCTCGCCAGTACAGTCCGAAAGAGTCGCGGAGGCCTGACGCGAATCGGTCCGGCTGCGTGGCAAGCGTCTCTTTCACCATCTCCACGGATATGGTGACGATGGCCGCTACCTCCTCGTCATCGCCTGACAAGCGGAGCAGATCCTCGCGCCTCAGTTGTCCTCGATACACGGTCCGGTACTCGGCATTGTGAGCGTCCGCGTAACTGTACTCGCCCAGTTTCTGCAAGCTGTCGACGCGCTCAATCTGCAGTCCCAGCTCCTCGCGTAGCTCGCGTTCAAGCGTGAGCTCCACATCGTCCGTGCCCGATACGTGTCCCGCTGCCGGGAGGTCAAGCAGGCCGGGCGCTTCGGCCTTATCGAAGCCGCGGATCTGCAGCAGCGTGTGATCGGGCAAAACCGGATGGTCGAGGAACAGCTCTACTGACCTGTGTCGGAACCCAGCCGCGTGACAGAGCCAGCGGGCAATGAGCAACGTAGGGCGACCATCCGGCAGGACGGCTTCCTCGAACCATTGGGCGAACTCCGGCTGTGCGGCAAGGGTCCGCCGGAAGTCATCCAGGATATCCCGATGGGTGACGATCGGCGCTCCGCCGCGATCGACGTTAAGCAGGAATTCGCCGCGTCCGTACTCCCGGCTCGAGTCTCTGATCGCCTGCCCCAAGCTGAGTTCGGCCTGTGCCTCGGCAAAGAGCTGTGAGGTTATCCGGTAGGTGATCCCATCCAACACGCGATCCGCATTGTGTACGCCGCTCGTCAGCCGCTCAAACCGGAGATCGCTATTTGCCGAGGAAGGGAGAGACCCAGCAATAGTGCGTTTCAGGTGTCGATAGAAGAAGTAGAGGAACCAGGAAGGTACAAGTGTTACACCGAACCATATCCAGAACCCCGCGCTGCCAATGGCCACGACGGTGTCCGCGCCTGTGCGGCTCATAGCCGAGACGATGACGGCAGCGCCCACAAGGACGATGGTGGTCAGGAGCGGCATAGCCAGCGGTGCGAAGTGGTCACGGTGTTCGGTGACCCAAGCCTCCCAGACGTGCTCTATGTCACTGTGGCCGTAGGCCTGCAGGAAGGCACCGATGCGTTTCACGCTGTAGTCCTCGCCCAGGACGTAGAGGTCGAAGGCGGTGGCGACCCAGGGAGCCAGGAGAAGCAGATTCCCGAAGTCGAGGTTCATGGGCTCACCACCGATCCCGAGCGAGCCCAGGCCCATCAAGCCCGTGACGAAGGCGAGCTTCTGGGCCACGTACCTGGTGCGGTCCGCCTGAGTGCGGAGCTTCTCCTCGTGCAGGTGCTCGATGAACGCGGGGTCAGGGGGGCTGTCCGTCATCGTGCGTCTCCTTCTGCGTGATTCGTCAGTTGGTTTGCATTGAGACGCTCTCCTACGCGAGCGTCGTCTCGAAGGTCTTCCTGTCCTCCTTGCACAACGCCTGCACCAGCCTGCGGCCCGACATCACGCCGGTCGGGAGGCCGCCACCCGGCTCGACCCACTGCCCGCACATATAGAACGCTGCCAGACCGGGCACGGTCTGGCGCATAGGCTTCATCACGGTGGAGGCGTTCTGCGGTGTGATGAGCCACCCCTCGAAGCTGCCTCTCCAGTTGCCCGTGTAACGCTCGAAGGTCAGCGGCGTCGCGACGTCGACCATCTCCACTTGCTCGGAGATGCCCGGGAAGCGCTGGTCGAGCAACGTCACGATGGTATGCGCCGCCTCGTCCTTTTTCGCATCGTAGGCGGCGCGGTCTTGGGCCAGCGACTTCCAGTAGTCGTAGTTGCTGTTCATCATCACGGTCAGGCTGGTCTTTCCCGGTGGCGCAAGGGTGGGGTCCTGGTTGAAGATGTGGACGTCCAGCCGGTCGCGCACCGCGTCCGCGATCTCGACCGGTTCGCGCAGGGCGAAGCTGATGCCCGAGACCGTCTTTGGCTCGTCGGCGAAGGAGCGGTCCACGCCCAACCCCACGAAGAGCAGCGACGGGAAGGTGGGCCATTTTTCATAGGGATCGCGCGTCGTCTCGTCCCCGTACTCGTTGTCCAACATCTTGAAGAGCGTCGTGTGGCCGTCTGCGGCGGAGACCACACGCCCGGCCCGATGCTCGCTCCCATCTGCCAATCGAACGCCGACAGCCTGGTCTTCTTCTACCAGGATCTTCTCAACGGCATTTTTGTAGTGGATGGCGCCGCCCAGGTTAAGATACCGTTGCGCTAGAGCCTGAGACATCGGTAGGGACCCGCCGATCGGGTAGCCTGCATTCTTGGCGTGCAGGTATGCGAAGGTAAAGAGCAAGAAGAACATCGAGAAGTCGGGCAACCACGCGTCGCGCAGGGCGCTACGGAGCAATGGATCCTTGAAACGCGTAACGAAGTCGGCGGCGGTGATGCCCATCCACTTCTGGAACTGTCGCCCCTTCGTCGCCATCGTCAACCCGAGCTTGAGCGTCTTCACGACGCGTTTCGAAAACGGGTCAAATTCGGAGGGCTGGTCGAAGTTCAGGCACATGCGAATCCCTTGGATGAACTCACCGATGGGCTCGGCATCCTGCGGCGAGAATGCCAACAGGTGCTCCTCCAACCTATCCACGTCGCTGTAGAAGATGAGCGTGCGTCCGTCCGCGCCCTCATAGCGGGCGTACTCATCCAGGTTGACAAACTCGCGCCCCCGTGCGATGCCCACCTCTTCCCAGTAGTGATACATTGCGCTCTGCGGCGAGGAGCCCACCAGCCAGTGGATGCAGCCGTCGACGGTGTAGCCCTTGCGCTTCCACGCCGTACACAGCCCGCCGGGCATACTGTGCATCTCGAAGATCCGCGTCTGATAACCGTTCATCTGGGCGTAGATCCCGGCCGCAAGCCCCGCAAACCCGGCGCCGATGATGATGATGCTATTATCCTCCATCTTCAGCCTCCCTATGTCGAGGTCTTCTTGGCGCTCTGATCAGCTCTGAATTCGACGATGCGCCGGATCAGGTCGGTGGGCAGTGGCCGATCGAGCGGAAACTGCACCGAGCCTTTCCCACGCTTGTACGGTTCGAGCTCTTCCTCAAATGCCTCTACAACGTCGCCCGCGGCCGGATAGAACCCGATGTGATTCTTCCACGCTGCGAAGTACACCAGACGTCTACCGTTCAGGTCAAATGCGGGCATCCCGTAGCTGATTCTCTCTGTCGCGTCCGGTGCTATCGCCTTGATCAATTCCCGCAATTCCTGGAGCACCTTCTGAGTCTCCGGGGGGAATCCCGATATGTACTCATCTATGGAATCAGGCCTTGAACCCTGTGCCATCTTGCACACCTGCCTTTCGGTTGGCGCACCCGGCAAACATGGAGTGCTCCCATAGGCGCATGGTAGGCCTAATCAGGCGGGCCACAACACGAACGAAGGGATGCACCCGGCTGAGCGAGGGCAGCCTTATTGACTGGACCTCTACGCGGCCTATACTGGCGGCACTAACAGAATTCACACGAAGGACTCGATCAGGAGGCTCTGATGACGAAGGCCGGCAACACGAACGAGCATGCGGGAGAAGGAAAGCACGATAACGAGACGAAGAAACCGGAGGTCGAGGAAAGGACCTCGGAGACACAACATGCCGTGACGATCGATGGGCAGGAGATCGCGTACACGGCGAAGGCCGGGACCCTGATCCTGAAAGACGACGAGGGCAATCCGAAGGCCTCTATCTTCTACGTCGCCTATACCAAGAATGACGTGGAGGACGTGAGCCGGCGGCCTATCACCTTCTCATTCAACGGTGGGCCCGGCTCCTCCTCCGTATGGCTCCACCTTGGTGTACTCGGTCCGCGACGTGTCGCGATGGATGAGGATGGGAACCCACTTCCGCCGCCCTTCAAGTTGGTCAACAACGAGTACTCGTTGCTCGACCTGACAGACCTGGTCTTTATCGACCCGGTTAGTACCGGCTATAGCCGCCCGGCGCCCGGCGAGGAGGCCAAGCAGTTCCACGGTGTCGAGCAGGATATCCAATCCGTGGGGGAGTTCATCCGTCTGTTCACTGCACGATCCCAGCGGTGGGCATCGCCGAAGTTCCTGATCGGGGAGAGCTACGGCACAACGCGGGCCGCTGGGCTTTCATCGTATCTCCACGAGGATCTGGGAATCTACGTCAACGGGATCATGTTGGTCTCCGCCATCCTCAACTTCCAGAGCGCGCGCTTTGTGCTGGGCAACGATCTGCCCTATATTCTCTTCCTCCCCACGTACGCGGCGACAGCGTGGTACCATCATAAGCTGCCCGAGGATCTTCAGTCACTCAGCCTGGAAGCGTTCCTGGCCCAAGTCGAGGAGTTCGCGCGTGGCACCTATAACATCGCCCTGATGAAAGGGGCAGATCTGCCGGATGAAGAACGCGCCGAGGTCGTGTCAACCCTCGCGCGTTACACCGGGCTCACCGAGGTCTACGTCGAGCAGACCAACATGCGGGTCAATATTCATCGCTTCGTCAAAGAGCTGTTGCGCGACCAGCGCCGGACCATCGGCCGGTACGATTCGCGGATCACGGGCATCGACCGGGATGCCGCCGGGGAGCGGCACGAGTACGACCCGAGCTATGCCACGGTCCAAGGCGCCTATACCGCTGCCCTCAATCACTACGTCCGTTCTGTGCTGGATTTCAAGAGCGACCAGTCGTATGAGATTCTTACGGGCAAGGTCCAGCCCTGGGATTACAGCAAGTACCAGAACCAGTATGTCAACGTGGCAGAGAATCTCCGGCAGGCGCTGACTTACAATCCCTATCTCAGGGTCTTTGTTGCCAACGGCTATTTCGATCTTGCGACGCCCTACTTTGCCACGCAGTACACCTTCAACCACCTTGAATTGGATCCGACGCTGCAGGATCACGTCTCGATGGGGTACTACGGGGCCGGTCACATGATGTACCTGCACGGGCCATCATTGGCCAAGCTGAAGGCGGATCTGGCGGCATTCGTGACGGATGCCCTGAAGGCGGAGTAGGTGGTCGGCCGACGCTAGAGACGTGCGCCAGCATCAGGCACTGCTTACCGCTTCGTCGTAGGGACGGGCCGGTGGCCCGCCGTCCGAGGCGCCCCGTCTTCTGGCGTCCGGATATCGTTGAGCGGCAGTGCGCGCTTTGTCGTGCACGCCTTCAGATCGGCGGTGATGCCACGTCCGGAGACGCCCCACCGGGACGTCTCTACGACTTACTCAGGGATCTGTCGTGGCGCTTCGTGCTTATACCCCTGCCATCCGCTCATATACAGGGGTGAGCGCCCGATAGGTCTCTTTGAAAATCTCGGTCAGCTCGGCATAGGTGGCCTGGTGGGTGGGGTCCGGGTCGATCGCCTCCGCCACGGGGTTCATCTCGGTGGCCATGGAGAACCCCGGATAAAGCCCCACCGCGATGCCGCCCGCCAGGGCTGCACCCATTGAGGTCGCCTCCTCCAGAATCGCCAGGCGCTGCACCGGGATTCCGTAGGTGTCAGCCATGATCTGATTCCATATTCGCCCGCGAGCTCCACCGCCGATGAGACGCATCGCCTCGACCTCGGCGCCCTGCGCCTGGAAGGCCTCCAGGATCAGGCGCAGGTTCATCGCTACCCCTTCCAGGACGGCACGGATCATGTCTGACCGTGTGTGGCGGATCGTCAGCCCGACAAAGGCGCCCCGCGCATTGGGATTCCAGTGGGGGCTGCGTTCTCCCATCAGGTAGGGTAGGAAGAGCAGCCCATTCGCGCCCGGCGGCGATTGCGCGGCCTGGGCGTTCATCAGCTCGTAGGGACTGGTCTGCAACACCGTCGCACTGTCGATCTCGCCGGGACAAAGCTGGTCGCGCATCCACTGGTACGATGCGCCGGCCGCCTGCATCGTGCCGTCGGGCATGAACATCCCGGGCACGAGGTGTGCGAAGGTGAAGGTCTTGTAGTCGGGATCGAGGATCGGCGCCTTAGTCGCCAGCGCGATCCAGGAGGACGAGCCAATGTAGTTGTAGGCCGACCCCTCAGCGACCACGCCGGCCCCTGCGGCGGCGCAAGCGCCATCACCCCCGCCGATGGCGACCGGGGTGCCCGCGGGCACGCCCGCCCCATCGGAAATTCCCTTCAGGACATGGCCGACGATGCTGCTGGAGGGCCGGATGTCAGGCAACCGTGCGGGATCAAGCCCAGCGGCCTCGAGAATCCGGGGCGACCAGGCCCCTGTCGTAAGGTCGTAAAGGTTCATCCCGGAAGCGTCGGAAGGATCGGTGACGAAAGCTCCCGTCAGGCGGGCGACCATAGCATCTTTAGCATGGGTGAACATGTAGGCGCGGCGGTAGACCTCGGGCTGGTGATCCCGCAACCACAGGATCTTGGCCAGCGAATACGATGAGCTCAGCCGGTGCCCCGTGATCCGGTAGATCTCTTCGAAAGGAACGTGCTCACCAACCCAGAGCGCTTGGGCCACGGCACGCTGATCGGCCCAGATGATGGCCGAGCGGAGGGGGCGCGCCTCGCGATCCAGCGGGACACACCCCATCATCTGACCGCTGAACGTGACACACGCGATGTCGCTGCCGGGCACACCCGTGCCGGCGAGAAGCTGCCGCGTCGAATCGCAGACAGCAGTCCACCAGTCCTCCGGATCCTGCTCGGCCCATCCGGTCGCGGGATAGCGCGTCGCATAGGCGTGGAATGCGCTCCCGATGAGGACGCCATCGGCGTCGTAGAGTGTGGCCTTGTTGCCTGTGGTGCCCAGATCGTGCGCGAGGATGAAGTTGCCCATCCGCCCTCAGTCGACGATCGCCTGATATGTGAGCTGCTTGAATTGCCCCCAGATCGGATAGATGCTGTTGGGTGTGTACTGGGTCATCAGAACTCCGTAAAGTGCCTCTACCGGATCGATCCAGAAGTAGGTGCTGAATGCTCCACTCCAGCCAAACTCTCCCACTGACCCGGCCTTGCCCGAGGCCGCCACGTCCGTCAACACCTGGACGCCCAGGCCGAACCCATAGCCGGCGTTGTGGTCCGAGAGACTATGGTAGGTTCGCAGCGCTTCGTGGGATGCGTGGTTGATTCTGTAGAGCGCCACCGTAGTGGGACTCAGCAACTGCACGCCGTCGAGTCTGCCGCCGTTGCACAGCATTGACGCGAAGCGTGCATAGTCCGAGGCAGTGGAGACAAGCCCCCCGCCGCCTGAGAACCAACTTGGCTTCTCCGAGCCGCGTAGCCCAGCCGGCGCCCCCATCGGCGTCAGCCTATCGGACGCGTGCCCGTAGAGAACTGCCAAACGCGGCAGCTTATCTTCTGGAGCATAGAAGCCGCTATCGACCATCCTTAGCGGCTCAAAGATGCGCTCTGCGAAGAACCGGTCGAGCGGCTTGCCTGACACTATCTCAACGACTCGGCCCAATACGTCGATGCCGAGGCTGTAGCGCCAACTCGTGCCCGGCTCAAAAGCCAACGGCTGGGCTGCGAGAAAACCAACGATATCCTCGAGGGTGGGGTTCGGGGTCTGCTCGACCAGCTTGCTTCGCGATGCCACATAGCATTGGTCCACGGGGTCGTTCTGGTCCCATCCATAGCTCAGGCCTGCCGTGTGGGTCATCAGGTGCTGAATCGTAATGGGGTGAGCTGTGTCGACCAGGTCGAGCCCGTCGGGTGTCGTGCCCCGGAGGACCTTCACATCCTTGAACGCGGGGATGAACTCGTAGATGGGCGTGTGGAGATCGAAGCGGCCTTCTTCGTAGAGCAGCATAGCGGCAACGCTCGTCACCGGCTTGGTCATGGACGCGATGCGGAAGATCGCGTCAAGCGACATCGGCTTCTGCCTCTCGATGTCCATCATACCGCAGGCCGCGTTGTGAGCGATCCTGCCGCGGCGCCCGACGGTTGTCACGATGCCGGCGAGCTTGCCCTCATCTACGTACTGTTTCGTCAGCGCGTCGATGCGCTTCAGCCGTTCGGATGAGAATCCTACACTCTCGGGGATCCCGGTTGTCATGGGTGGCTCCTTCGTAGGTTAGGGAATGGCGGTTCTGTCGTTTACGATAACTCCGACTCGCACGTCTGGTGCACCATCAGTTTCAGACCCCAGTCCTGATCGGAAGGAAGAGGTGGCAAAGCGATCTGGCACCAGGCATCCGAGGTAAGCGTGCCGGCTTCTCGCCAGATGCCGTCCCGCGGGTCGAACCAAAGCGCGTCGTAGTTTTCGGCTGGGAGCGCGCCGCGGACGATGGGCGCCTCAACAGCGTGGGCCGCGTATCCCCGCTCGAAGTACAGTAGAAAGAGATCCTTCTCCGGCGTTCGGGCTGCATAGGCCCAGCCTTCATTTCCCTTGGTCTCCGCGGTCTTGTTCGGCGTCACGAGGTCGCCATTGGGCACCAGGTGTTGGTATCGGGCGCCCTCTGACAGTGCAAAGGTCCGCAGATGCCGCGTTTGGTCGCCGGAGCGCCATTGGAGCGCCTCCCAGATTGTGTTGCTGACCACTTCGGGTTCGATGTCGGCACCCCAGATGCCCTGTGCACCGTAGATGTGACCCGCCAATCCGCCAGAGAGGAAACTGCCGTACATGCCCGACCGGCAGGCCGCATCGTCGGCCTCGGTGCCCCCTGTGAACTCCCCGGCTGACCATCCCTCATAGGCAGGCCATCCCCGGTAGTCGGGCCATCCGGCATAGTAGGGCTCACCGTTGAGCGCAGGGCGGGGTGGGTTGGCCTCGTGGTAGATCTCCGTGAGCAGCCAGTGACTATCGTGGTCCCGCCAGTTGCCGATCTGGTGGAGCGTGAGCCACGACGCCTGGTCGAAGTTGATCAGGGTTGATCCGCTGCAGTTGGCCGAGCAGAGCGTGCCGAAGGGAGGCGGGCCGAATCGTTCAAAGGCGCTGCGGACCGGTTCGTTGTAGTCGCGTGAGGGGACCGACATCCCTACCCAGTCGAAATGGATGGGGCTCAGGATGCAGGCATGGGCCTGGTAGCGGCTGAAGACGTACTGCACATAGCGGGCATACGACTCAGGCCAGTCATAGAAGGCCCGCCAGGCCGTCGTCACATCTCGCCGCGTGACCTCGATGAAGGGAATGAATCCCTCGGTGTTGAGATAGTCGATCTTTCGGTCCATGGCCTGGAAATACGCGGGATTGATGCGGTCGAAGTCCGGGACAACGTCCTCGTAGCCGGGGACCCTGCCGGGGAACTCGAAGGAGCGCCCTCCTTCGTTATGCATATCCTTTGCGGATGACGTGCCCGCTTGCTGCCAGGCATCTCGAATGCCGATCCCTGCGGCCTCATCGTACCAGATCCGGGCGGGCCTGCCGTCGTTGGCCCATGCAGGCAGCGCGGCGATCATCGCGATCAGGTTGTATCCCTGGGCCTTGCGGTAGCGGACCATATCCTTGAATCCCATCCCCGGCCCGACGGGCTTGCCCTCAGGTTCGTCGGTCCACCGATGGCGATAGGTCGGTGTCGCCCACCAGGTGTCGCCGATAAGAAAACAGGGCGTGCCGTCAGCATAGGTCAGCGCGTGACCATTGGGGGTGGGGCGCAGGAAACCGCGCCGATTCGGATTCTCGACAAGTTCGGGCTCCGTCCACGACGCGGCTTCCAGATGCCCGCGCTCGCCACACAGGCCTGCATCAGCGTGATTGGCGCCACTGCGCCATACCCAGTCGCCCGGTGCAGTTGCTGCGATCCGAACCCGGAAGATGTTGCCGCCATCCCAGAAACCGTAGACGCGCTTCTTGAAGTCCGGGCCCTCCAGATCTACCCATACGGTGACATCCGTATACGGGTTCTCATAGACCTCGTGGGCCGTAAGGACGATCTCGACCTTCTCCCACACGCGAATGGAGGTCGTGGTCATGGATACCTCCTTCTACGCTATCACCAGCTCCCTGAGTGTCCGATACGCCGCAGAAGCCTGCGCCGGCAGATCCTCCCAGCGTGCTTCTATTGAGATCGTCCCGTCGTAGCCGCCGAGCGCCAGCGCGTGGAAGAAGCTGGAGAAGTCGCAGGCCTCGAAACCCGGGGGGACGCGTGAGGTCACCGTGGCGACGTGAATGTGGCGCAGCAATTGCGCGTTCGCGACGAGCGCGTCGAAGCTATCGCCATCAAGGCCCCAGTGGTAGGCATCTGCCAGGAGACGCACGTTAGGATGATCTACGTCTCGCACGTACTGTGCACTCTCCCCAACGGACGTCAGCACGTTGCACTCGCCCCTGGTCGTATTCAGTGGCTCCACGACCACCGTCACCCCGTGTGCCTGTGCCGGGGGGCCGATCATCTTGCCGAACCATACGAGTTGGCTCCAGGCCTGCTCCCGGTCGAATCCGTCCGGGATCTGCCGCGCACCCCCCGATCCGAAGACGATGGTTCTTACGCCTGCAGCTTCCGCACGCGCAAATGCCGTTCCGGCATAGCCTTCCAGCGCGCTTCGGTCTACTGCCGGGCCTGTGATCTTCAGTGAGCCGGGCACGAAGCTGTTTGCGGCGAGCGCGGGGAGTGCTGCGCCCTTGATGCGGGCGAGCTCGGCGGCAAAAACCGGCTCGGGCGCCAATGGCTTGAGGTGATTCTGAACGTTGAGCTCGATGAAATCGTATCCGGCATCGGCAAGGATGGATGAGGAATCCGGATCAGCACATACGCCGTATTGCATCGTCAGCCTCCTTTGCGGCTAGCCCAGCTTCACGTCGATCTCGTTAGCTATGTCACGTATGTACTCGGCGGAGAGCCGGTAGTCCTCTTCGGCCTGGAGGTGTTCGATCATGAGTGGAGTATCGGGGTCCAACTTGTCCAGCTCTCGCAGCAGCGTGCGATAGTCGAGATTGCCCAATCCGGGTCGGACCTCGTCCAGATGCGTGGTCAGCTTGGTCGAGAGCAGCGTATCCTTGGCGTGGCAACTCCGGATATGGGGTCCTAACTTGGTGAGCCACTCTCGTATCAAGTCTCCGGTGCCGAAGTAGTGCTGCGGGCTGTTGACGACGTTGACCATGTCGATGTGGACGCCAAAACGATCGCGATCGACTGCCTTGAGCAGCGCCAGGTAACTATCAGCCGTGTCCGGATACATCCATGGCATAGGCTCCAGGGCGTAGAACGTCCGCTTTGGCTTGACGGCGTCGATGATAGTCCGCACAGTCTCCACAACCGCATCGAAGGTCTCACCCGTAAGGTTCGCGGGATGGGGCCCGTCCCACGGTTGGCCCCGCGACCCCGAGATGTTGACACAGCAGCGCGCGCCGACCGCATCGGCCAGTGCAAGTTGGATCTGGCACGTTTCGAGAGCGGCTCTCCGCTCAACGGCTTCGGAGCTCATCGGATTGCTCCACGCCCCTACCTCAGCGATGACGATATCGGCGTCAGCGGCAGCCTTGACATAGGCTTCGATGGTCGTGTCGTCGGCGTCAGCGCCAATCGGGCAGTACGCCGCTCGATATCCGGCCTCTTTCAGCGCAGCAATCCAGCTTTCCGGCGTCAATTGTTTCACGAAGACGGGTGCCCCGAGTCTCATTGGTCAACCTCCTGTCTGGGTAAGTCTCCTCTTGTTCTCGATGGCTTTCTCATACGCTCGCAAGTAGGCTATGGCGCTCTCTTCCCACGAGAAATCCTGGGCCATCCCTTTTCGCCGCATTTTGCCGATATGGTGCTTGCGATCGTACCAGGTGCTCACGGCCCAACCGACGACGTAGTAAACAGCGTCGGCAGCGAGGCGCTGGAACTTGAACCCGGTGCCAGTGCCGACCCGCTCGTCGTATTGCTCGACGGTGTCGGCAAGCCCACCCGTGTTCCGCACGATCGGCAGGGTCCCATACCTGAGAGAATAGATCTGGTTGAGGCCGCAGGGCTCGTAGCGGGAAGGCATGATGAAGAAGTCTGCACCGGCCTCTATCCAGTGCGCAAGCATTTCGTCGTAGCCGACATGCCCAGCAATCCGTCCGGGATAACGCGTCGGCAGCCCACCGTAGAACGCCTCCAGCTCCTTGTCGCCGGAGCCGAGGATGACGAACTGCACCCGCATATCCGTCACGATCTCCTCGATGCATTGCGCCAGGATATCGAGCCCTTTCTGTTCCGCAAAGCGGCTCACGACGCCAATGACGGGCAGGCTGGGGTCGACCTCAAGTGCGAACCGCTTCTGCAGCGCCTCTTTGCAGATGCTCTTGCCGTGCATATCCCGTCGTGAGAAGGGCGCGGGGATCAGGGGGTCCGTCTCGGGGTTCCATCGGCTATAGTCGACGCCGTTAAGGATGCCCACATAATCGTCGCCACGATTGTTGAGATAGGGCGCCATACCGTGTGCATACTCAGGTGTGCGGGTTTCATCGGCATAGGTAGGGCTTACGGTAGTGACGAGGTCGGCATAGGCTATTCCACCCTTGAGGTAGTTCATGCAGCCATGATCCTCAAGCTTGTCGGCAGTGAAGTTACCCCACTGGAGCCCGACGTAGTCGTAGTCTGTGGCCGGATAGATCCCCTGATATCCGATGTTGTGAATCGTCAGCACGCTTGCCGCGTCACCCAGCATCGCATCATTCCAATGCCAGACTTTGAGATACGCAGGCGCCAACGCAGTCTGCCAATCGTGGGCGTGGATGATGTCTGCATCAAATCCCATATCGCGGCACAACTGCAGGGCGGCGCGTGTCAAAAAGGCGAAGCGGCGCGCGTTATCGCCGTAGTCATGGAGCTCGGCATCGTGATACATCCCGTCACGATCGAAGTACTTGTCCGACTCGATGAAGTACACAGGGACGGTTCCGCCCGTGCCAGCGTCCTCAGTGTGTGCGACCTGGACGGCGCACCACTCCTCAGTGTTTCCCATCCAGACGCACATCTGTCTGAAGAAGGGGCGGAGTCCGTACTTGACCGGATCGATGGATCCATACTTGGGCATCACGACCAGGACGTCGTGCCCCAGTGCCTTCAGCGCTCTGGGCAGAGCACCCAGTACGTCCGCGAGGCCGCCTGTCTTGGCGAAAGGGACGCACTCGGAAGCGATCATCGCGATTCTCAACCGTCTTTCCATGGTCCTCTCTTTGCATACTTCGGAGCATGCCTGATGATAGCCACTTCTCGCGCCTTCACAAAACACACGAACTTGCCGGATGCGATGACATGCCGATCGCCGTCGCTCCTGAAGCGCTGAGATAGAAAAAGCCGAGCGGCGTCAATGCGATTCGCTGCATCAACGTCGCTCGGCGCATTCCTCGAGAGAGGGTGGTGCACAGCGAGCAGTGCTCTTCTCCCCGGCTCTCGGATGGCCTCAGCCGTTCTCTAGCCGAAGACGCCCTTGAGGAGGCTGAATGCCCGCCTCGATAGCGCCCTGGTGATCACGAACACCTCAAGTGCGATGATCGTCCCTACGAAGATCACGATGAGCCAGCGCACCTGATCGACCGCGATGATCGGAATCAGCGGTGGCAGGGGTACCCCTTGCTCACCGGTGATCCGGAAGAGCGGGACGAAGAGGGTCGAGGCAACAGAACCGATCAGGGCCCCGGTGATCGATCCGTAGGCCGTGAGGAAGGTGTATTCCATAACGACTTGAGCCGTGATCTGACTCCGCAGCATACCTACTGCCCGCAGGATCGTGAAGCGCTCGAGCCGCTCCCGGAGGGAGGCGTAGGTGTAGATCAGCAAGCCCATAGCCGCCATCACCACAGCGGCAAGGAAGCCAACCGACAGGGTGCCGAATACGCCTACCCGTTCGAACTTCCCCTGCTCGGTCCGGATCAAGTTGACGGCATCCTCGGGTTTGCCGGCATTTATCCGCAGGGTCGTTGGGATCTGTGCCAGAACATCCTCGGGGTTCACGCCCTTGTTCACGCTGAGCCACTCGCCGTGCGGCACAGGGATGCCGACGTAGAAGTCCAGGTAGTCCAGATTGCCGATGACCGATACCTCCTGGTCCTCATAGACGGTTGGGAAGTAGTCGAAAGTCCCGACTACCGTAAAGCTATCACTAATGTGAAACTCGTAGTTGACGCCGATGCTGATATTGACCTGATCCCCGATGAATAGATCGTTCTTGTCAAAAAGATCCTGGGAGAGAAGCACTGCATTCGGCGATGACGCCAGGAGGTTCATCAACCCCCCGAGCGAGTCCTTCGAGAAGTCCTTCCGGAACCAGGCAACGTTTGGGAAGCTCAGCCGGTCAATTGCCATATACCGTCCATGGACGTTGCCGCTGTTCATAAGGTTCACGCTCATGGGGTAGTCCCCGACGGGCGTTGCTGCCTTGACCCCGTCGAGCTGTTCGAAGTTTCCCGGCAGCGGGATCCACTCTCCTGTGACGACTGTGACGCCCTGTGTCGAATCACCCTGGGCTTGTGGGTACGGGACGAATGTGAGATCTGTTCCCACCTGGTAGTATATCCGATCGATCAACCATTGGTCGAGGCTGGCCGCCATTGATAGTGTGTAGACGCCCAGCGCCAGCGACACAATGACCAGCAAGAGCGGATTGATATAAGTATGGCTGCGGCGCCCCAATTGGCGCAGTGCCAGGTGTGGTGTGGCCCAGGGGACAAGATTGGCGACGAAATCCAGTGCTCGCATGATGAACGGAAAGAGCCGCAGGGTCATCAGCGATGCCGTAAGGATAAAGAGCGCGGGGACCAGAATCAGCAATGGATCCTGATAGAGATCCGCCGGCGACGTTTGCACCAACGCCGACAGAGAGCCCTTGAGCGAAACCTGGCGGTAGAGGTAGTAGGTTGGCGCCAAGAGCAGGAAATCCAGATATGCCCGGTACCAGAAAGGTCCCTTCGAAGGCCTCGACCGACTTCTATCGACCTCTACAGCACTCATCCGGGTCGCGCGGGCCGCCGGGATCATGCGGGCAGCGAAAGCGACCAGAAGGGCGATAAGTGTGACAGGGACGTTCAGGCCCCGGAGGGCGACCGGCAGGGGCGGGCGAGATGTAAAGGACAGGAAGCTCGACGTATCGCCCATGACCCTGGCCAGGATCATTCCCAGCCCAATCCCCACGGGATATCCCAGGACAAAGAGTATGATCTCCTCGAACATTGTAAGGGTCAAGATACTGGAGGGGCGCATGCCCCGCCCGACCAACATCGCCGTCTCGCGCTGCTGCCATTGAGCGATAATTGCCGAGGAAAGGACCAAGAAATAGAGCAGGAAACCAAAGGCGGGCAGATTGAAGCTCAACAAGATGACCGTGAGCGTATCGCCCCGCGATACGAAGGACTTCAGAGGATCCAGTGGTGGTGTGTTGATTTTGGCTTTCGGCAGGTACTTGTCAATGATGATCTGTGCGCGGTTGAAGCCCTGTAGGTAGTCTTGCGCCAGTTCCGGATAGACTTTGTCGCCGTTAAGGATGATGTGCCAGGCGACGTACCAGCTCTGCGATGGAACCATAGGCTGAATGCGGTCGACGTAGTCCGTTCGCCGAACCAGCAATGCGTTCTGCAGCGTCGCATCCGGATTCTCAAACCAGAAATCAGAGTTCGGGTCCGCTGCTTGCCAGATGCCAACGATCCGCACCGTCGTGGTCGGGGAGTCGGTGTTGGCGGCGATGTTCAGCTCATCTCCGACGTTGATCCCCATCTTCTCTGCCAGTCGGGTGTGCATCCACGTATCGACGACGTCTCCCGAGACGCCGTCCGGATCGAGGGGAGCGCCCGCCAGAATTGCCATTTCCGGGGACACGGCCTGTATATAGACCATGTCCACAGATCCCAGCGAATCGTTCTGGCCATATTGGGTGTTTCCCGCAACGGGACTTACCATCATGTTCCCGCTGTGAATCTCCATGTTGACGCTGTCAATAGGCAACCCCACCTCGGACGAGACCGTGCCGGCGACGTTTTTCGCCAGCTCTTCGCCCAGGGAGACAGAAATGGGCGAATCCGCGGAGGGGAACGTATAGACGCTGGTGGAGAAGGGAGGGCGCCCCGTCATCTTACTGAACGCCCCGAGCTCTTGGTTGAGGATCACCTGGTCCACAGCTTGAGCAAAGAATGCAGCGTTGCTGACCAGCCCCACTGCAAGGATAACGCCAAGAAGAGCCAGGAAGGTTAACCCCGGGTTATGAACCAGCCGCTCAATGGCGAATTGGATGACGCCGATGACTCTGTAGACAAGTTTCAGCATAATCAGTTTACCTGTAGCACAATTCTGTGCGGGAATGGAATGGATGGTCGAAACGCCAGCTTTGTATGAAGTATATCAGGAGCACGCTCTGAGACAACCACTACAGCCTGGATCTATGGGGAAGATTCGCCGCCCACGGCAACCTCCTTGCCGACCGGCGATAGCTCCGGCAATCGACCGTAGATCAGGCCGGCGGCCAACCGCAGAGCTGCCGACACAAAGAAAACGGCTGGGATACCAATCCAGTTTGCCAGCCCCACGCCCACGAGGGGAGCCAAGAAGGCCGCGATATTGACCAGAATCGCATAGACCGCGATGTAGGTGGGCCGGCGTTCAGCCGGAGAGACCCTTAGCAGTATGTTGTACCGCGCCAGCATCACGCCGGCACCGAAGAGCTGGGGAATCAACACGATCAGCAGATTCGCAGTGAGCGAGCGAGTGAGCCCCGTGAGGAGGGGAAAGAGTGCCATCATCGGTGTGGCGAAACCGATGATTTTCGACTCCCCTTGGCTCTCGATTCGCTTGGGCCAGAAGCGGTAAGCCACGATCGAGGCCATACTGGCCAGCGTTGCGCGCCAGCCGATCCAGCTGTCCGATGCGCCGAGATCGTCGATGAAGTAGATGTTGAAGAGCGGCGAGGCGATGGAGATCGCCCATTGGTAGACGAAGGTGCCAAGCAGGATCAGGGCGAATTCGCGCGATCCTCTGACGATGGCGGGCACTTCGCGGAGCTTGAAGGTCCGCTTTCTGTCCAACGGACCCGACGTCTGGGTGGGCCTGATGTGGTTGACGTGCCAGGTGCTGACCATCGCGCCGATGAACGCCACCAGGAAGATCATCTGATAGCTGAACGGGAAAGCGGCCCAGTCGAGGAAGATGCCCATAAGCGGCACAATCGACAGTGTAATCAGGCTGGACAGGGCATTGCGCGTGCTGACGACCCGGGCCCGTTGCTGATCCGGTACGACGTTGGCGAAGAAGGTGTCCCAGCCGGCAGCAGAGAGCACGCCCGGGATGCCCATCAAGATCACCAACCACACCAATAGCGGCGCCGCGGGGATCCGTCGCAGAAGAGGCAGGTGCGCAAGCCACGGGAGCAGGAAGATGAGCAAGTAAACAAAGCGGCCCGCCAGTAACCCCGTGACGATCAGCGATTGCCGGTTCGGCGCGCGCTCGATCATCTGGGCTGCCGGGATCCGGAGCAGCACGACCAGCAGGGCGGGAATAGACGCGCTCAGCCCAATAAGCTGCGTTGACGCCCCGAGACGGATAGCGAATACGCTGGTGTAGGTGCTCGCCGCTGAGGCAAGACCTAGCCACACCAGGTCCTGGTAGAGGTGCCAGATGTTCCTCTGCCGTACGTGCTGGGGATCGGGACCTCGAAAGAAGGGGGCAAACCGGCCGACGATCCACCAGCGAACGTTTTGCAGAACATTCACAACGCTTCTAGGGGTCCTCTCTGTTTACCAGATCGTGTATCCGCCATCCACGACGACGGTCGTGCCCGTCATGTAGCTGGATGCCTCCGAGGCCAGAAAGACTGCCACGGGACCTAGCTCCTCGGGTTCCCCGGGGCGCTTCATCGGGATTGCGTTGATCCACACGCCTCCGTACGCAGGGTCGTCGAAGAACGGACGTGCCATCGCGGTGTTCATATAGCCCGGCGCGATGGCATTGACGCGGAGGTTGTGGGGCGCCCACTCGGATGCCAGCGACTTGGTCAAGTGGATAACTGCTGCCTTAGAGGCATTGTACGACGCCTGGCACTGCGGGAAATTGACGATAAGCCCTGACATTGAGGCGATGTTGATGATGCTGCCCCGTCGTTGCTCGATCATGCGCCGCCCTACAGCCTGACAGCAGAAGAACACACCCGTCAGATTCACGTCCAGAACCCTGCGCCAATCTTCGGCTTCTACATCCTCGGCTTCCAAGTGCTGGACAATGCCGGCGTTGTTCATCAGGAAGTCGATCCTGCTGAAGGTGGCCAACGTCCGCTCTACCATCTGGTTGACGCTGGCCTGATCGCTCACGTCGGTTTGGACGAAGAGCGACCGCTGCCCCTTAGTCGCGATCTCGTCGGCTACGCTGGGTCCGGTCTCGCCGTTAATCTCAGCGACAACGATGTCGGCTCCCGCCTCGGCGAAGGCGTGACAGAAGGTCCTGCCGAGACCTTGTCCCCCGCCCGTCACAATCCCGACCTGGCCTGCGAGTGAAAACTTGTCCAGGATCATTGTCGTCTCGCTAGACCAGATCCGAGAGGTATTGAATCGCCTGGCGAATGTCTTTGATCTGCTGCGGCCCGGTGATCTCCCGCTCGATTGTCAGTGCGCCGGTGTATTCCAGTTCCTTCAGCTTGCCGACAAATGCGGGGAAGTTCACCCGTCCCTCACCAAGGGGCTTCTCGACGCCGAGCTCTCGGCCTCCGGTGGGGTACTCGCCATCCTTGGCATGGACACCGCGGACGTATGCCCCGAGGATATCCAGTGCGTCCAGGGCGTTCGCCTTTCCGTACATCAGCAGGTTGGCGGGATCGAGATTCGTACCCATGTCGTCGTATCCCAGGTCCTCGAACACGCGCAGCATGACCACGGGTGTCTCTTGCCCTGTCTCCATCCAGAAGTCGATGCCACGCTCACCGCAATACTCGACGACTTCCCGAAGCGCATCGAGCAGTTTGGGATAGAGTGGGTTGGTCAGATTCTCGGGGATGAAACCTGCATGGGTGGTGATGCTTGGCACGCCGGCGCGGACGGCGAAGTCCGCCCCTCGCTTGAGCGTAGCAATCCGCTCCTGCTGGGTCTTGAGGGGCACGAGCCCGATGAGAAGCGGCCCCTGGACGAAGTCCCACACGTGAGGGCCTGCCATCCCGACCCAGATCGTGGTAACCTCTACTCCGTCGTCACGCGACGCAACCGCCAGTCGGTCGGCCATCTCGATGGTCAGCAGATCCGGCTGCCAGCAGCTCACCTGACACGTGGGCAGTCCGAAATCCCGGACCTCCCTGACGGTCGCTTCCGGTCCCACTTCCAGTGGTGCCATCACGCCTAAGCGTAGCTTTGCCATCTCTCTCTCCTCTCTATTCCGTTTCCTCGCCCATCACAATCAGCGCGCGCAATACGCCATCTCCGTAGCTATCGACCAACTGGAAGGCATTCTTTGCCTGTTCTGCGGGAAAGACGTGGGTCGCGATCCGGGCGACGTCGACGATACCCGAGTGCACGAGTCCAATGGCGCGCGGATAGGTGTGTTTCATTCGGCGCACAACCTTGATCGTCAAGCCCTTGCGACGGATGACCGACGCTGTCATCGTCGTGGTGTCGTCGTCCGGGATGCCCACCAGCACCACCTTTCCGCCGGGGCGTGTCACCCGCGCGGCTTGATCGGGCGTTTCGGTGGCGCCGGCTGCTTCGAAGGCGACATCGACGCCCCGTCCTCCAGTGCCCTCCAGAATAGCTTTAACGATGTCCTCCGCCGACGGATCGAGGCTGAGGTCGGCGGTATAGCTCTGCGCAAAGGCACGACGTGACGCAACGGGTTCGGTCATATAGATCATGCCCGCACCTGCTGCGCGGGCCACAGCCGCCGTCAGCAGGCCGATAGGCCCGGCACCAAGGATGGCGACAGTATCGCCTACCTTCAGGTGACCGAGGTCCACCGCATGGATGGCAACGCCCAGCGGCTCAAGCATGGCGCCCTCGGCCGGTGTCATCCCTTCGGGCAGGGGGAAGCAGTTCTCCGCCGGCATGCGGATGTAGTCTGCCATCGCCCCAACGTGGTTGGGCGACCCGCAGAAGAGGACGTTGGGGCAGAGGTTGGGATGTCCGTGCAGGCAGGACTCACAGACGCCGCACGGAATGGCGGGATCGACGGCTACGAGTTGGCCGACCGCCAACTCCTGCACGCCGTCGCCCGTTTCGGCGATCCATGCAGCGAATTCGTGGCCCATCACCATGCCCTGGTCGACGATGGCATCTCCGATCGCACCTTCGTTATAGTAATGATGGTCCGAACCGCAGATACCGACGGTTGCCACCTTCAACAATACCTCTCCGGGCCCCGGACTACCCGGGTAGTCCAAATCGATCAGCCGCAGGTCGTGGAGACCGAATAGGCCGAGGGCCCGCATCGTCTGCGGCTGCGCCAAGCTCTTCTGCGTCATATGGGGGATCTCTCCTGTCTGGGGCAGCAAGCCGACGCGCGTGAAGGGTCATGGTGCGCCGGCTTGCCTCACCTCTGTGTTGCTAGCGGATTCGTATGTTCTGCTCGTTCTCCCACATATCGGCATTGGTTCCGAACGCGGCCTTCAAGGGGTCGGTGGCCTCGGTTAGGGCGCGGACGATGTCATTGGAGAGTCTGAGCTCGACCGCCTTCACGTTCGACGTGATCTGTTCAGGGCTGCGGGCGCCTGCGACGACTGTGGTCACCGCAGGCTGCGCCAGCAGCCAAGCCAGAGCCACGTTGGTCATGGGCAGGTCGGCACTATTGCAGATCTCGCGGATTCGGTTGAGTGCCGTCGCCGTCAAGTCCTCCGCGCCGGGACCGCCGTGCCGGGTCATTGGCCGGCGCTCAGACGAGAAGTGGCGTGTACGCGCCCGTTCGTCAGGAATGTCATCCACCGTGGCGAACTTACCGGTGAGGATGCCGTGCAGCAGGGGGCTATAGGGTGCTACGCTGACGTCGTGCGCCAGACAGGTCGGCACGATCTCAAGCTCGATCGATCGGAACAAGAGATTGTAGGCCAACTGGTTGACCTCGATATGCTGGATCTTGAGGATTGCCTCGAGATCCCGTCTCCCGAAATTGGAGCAGCCCGCGAAGCGTACCTTTCCCTCTTCCTTCAGGCGGGCCATCTCGCCCAGGGTCTCCTCAAAGGGTACGTCCCAGTTAGGCCAGTGGAGATAGTAGAGGTCGATATAATCCGTCTGTAGCCGCCGCAAACTGTCCTCGCACGCCTGCCGCAGATCGGCGGGACGCGCGTGATCCTGGGACGCCTTGGTCGCGATAATGACGTCGTCGCGCATCCCCTTGAACGCTTCGCCCAGTAGTTCCTCCGACCGGCCTGCACCATACGCTTCTGCGCTGTCAAAGAAGTTGACGCCGACATCGACTGCGGTATGCAGAGCCGCGATCGCCGTCTGCTTGTCCTGAGCGCCCCAGACTCGATCGCCGGCGATGGCCCAGCAGCCCATGCAGAGCGTACTTACCTCCAGGTTGCTTCGTCCTAGCTTCCGATACTCCATAGAAAAGGCCCTCCTTGATAGTGTCGCCGGTGATTATAGATGACGTGATGGGTAACTCAAGGCCAGCGGGTCAGAGCGCCGGCGATGGTGCATACCTGACGGGATGTCAGTGAAGGGTCATCCGTTGCTTGTCAACTCTACCGGCTGCCCACCTGACTCCGCCGATCGTCGGATCGCCAAGACCAATTCCTGATCGAGTCTCGCTTGGTAGGGGCCGTAGGTGGGCTCTGTATCGTCGCGGATCGCATTGACGAGGCTCATCAGGCATCCGGCGACGCCGATTTCGTCATCGTGCCATTGGGGGCCGTGTCCTCGGATCTCCGGACGGAAGGGATTCTCCCACGTTACGATGGGCTGCGCCGGGTCGCCCGTGTGGGCGACCATCGCGACGAGCGCACCGCCGTCACACCGCTCCCAGCGGCGCTCCACGGTGATAAAGCGCGGGGCCTCACCGCCCGGTGCCAGCAGCGAGAGCCGTTCCTCCACGTCGAGACCGGTGCCGACGGTGACGCCCATCCCCTTCTCTGCCATGAAGCGGCTGCTGCGCCACCAACGCAGGGCCGAATCGTAGCCGACATCGGTCCAATGGAAAACGCCGAGTTGGCCGCCAGCAAACTCGATGATGCCGTGCTCCTGGGTTTCGCGGCGTGGGCCAGAGGCGTTCGCGTTCATCGACCAGTGTGGAAGGAGGTCGTAGCTATGCACCGAGCCGGTTACACGTACCGGTCTGGCATCAAACCCGAGGTAGCTGCGCATCACGCTGACGCCGTGATAGCCGTGGCCCGCGTAGTCGTTGAAGGAGACGTAGACCTTCCCGAAGAAGCCCAGTTCGATCAGTTTGAGCTTGAGTTGCTCCGGCGGGCGTCGGTGGAATTGCTCTGACACCTCCACCTTGAGCCCCTTTTCCTCGGCGACCCGGATGATGCCATCCGCCTCCGCCAGGTCGTGGGCGATGGGAGTCTCCAGGAGCACGTGCAGCCCTCGATCGACCGCCATCTGTCCGACGATGCCGTTGGCGTTATACGCCACAGAGACAATACCGATTTCGGGTTCCGTCTCCTCGATCAGCTGATCGAGGTCGGTGAACCAAGGTACGCCCAACTCGTCGCCCAGGCGTTGTGCCGGGGTCTCGCTGCGTCCCCAGACTGAGACCAGCTCGACGTCGCGGGGCAGGGCCTTGAGAATCGGACCGTACATATAGCTGG
The DNA here is from genome assembly GCA_963775195.1 of uncultured Chloroflexia bacterium. Lineage (GTDB taxonomy): Bacteria > Chloroflexota > Anaerolineae > B4-G1 > SLSP01 > PWVB01. The sequence continues at coordinate 13,785 of CAVZIC010000001.1, read as the reverse complement.
AGCGCCGTGCCGTGCCGACGATGGCGACCCGCAGCGGGGTTTCCGTTAATGCCATTCAGTTGCCTCCTCTCGCGAAGACGCTACTCGCTAGGAGTAGTCACACTCGCTTGTTGCCCCATTATACGTTCCCCAGCGTCTCACACCATCAGCGCCAGGAACCGATCCACGTCATAGAGCGCCGATTGCGCCGGAGGCGAGATCTGCAGCGCAACCATATCGAAGGCATGTTCGACCATAGGTAGCTCGACGATGGCTGCCTGACATCCGGCTTCGGCCAGCGCTCTGTGCAAGCAGATCACGTCCTGAACGGGGACGATGTGGTCGTGAAGGCCCTGTATAAGCAGGGTGGGAGGGCAGTGTGGCCCGACGTGGGCCAACGGTGAGTAGGCGAGCAGGGCGTCTCCAATGTCGGCCAACGGCCCGCCAAAAAGCCGCGGACCTAGCTTCGACCAGGGCAAGTAGCCTTCGGGAGGGAAGTAGCCGAGCATACGCCCGATGGCGGTTGCCAGTGGGTGCATCGACTGTTCGGACCAAAGCAGGCTTAACGTACGGAGATCGGCGACCGGGTAGTAAGCTACGACGCCGCGAACAGAGGTGTCCGTCGCTTGGGTATCCTCCGGCTCGAAGGCGGGGTTGTTGGGTGTGTAGGCGGCCAGAAGGGCCAGGTGTCCTCCTGCCGATCCTCCTGCGATCACGATCTTCGCGGGGTCCACGTCGAAGGCCATGCCCTTGGTCTTGAGCCACGCGATGGCGCGTTTAGCGTCGCCGAGCATCCCCTGCATATCCGTCTCACGGGCCAGCCGATAGGCGACATCCATCACGACGTGGCCCTGTGCGGTCAGGTGGCGGAAGAAGGGGCGTGTCGCGACATCCTTATCAAAAGCCTGCCAGGAGCCACCGTGAAGGTAGATCACGCCAACTCCGGACCGCACCACGTCGTGCCCAGGCTGCCATAGGTCACACAGAAGCTCCCGGTCGGTCCCCGGTATAGTCGCGAAGGCCAGATTCCTGATCATTCGGGGGGAGGCAGCCATCGTGACCTGGCCCCAATGCCAGCGTCTGGTAAGGCGCTCCCTTCCTCCGGCCTTTCCCTCGACTTCGCCCGGGACGCGGCCTTCGATGGGGAGGGAGTATCGCTGGGAGGATTCTGCGCGGAGGGGAGGGCAGTCTTCTTCTCCCGCCACTGGGGGAAGAGCGAGCGGAGGGAGGCGCTGAGGGCCGAAGGCACGCTCGAAGTCGTCGACCGGCGTGACCACACGCTGGATGAACCGCGCGCCCAGGAAAGAGCCGACCGCACCGAGAAAGGCAGCAAATGGGCGCCGTGTGCGCCGCGCCAGTATCGCCCCGGCAAAGCCTGCTATGGATAGGATCGGCGAGAGTGCGCCCGCCACGATTTTCAGGCCGTAGCCGATCAGGTAGGTTGTGAGTCCCCGTGTCTTCGGCTTGACGTACAGCCATCCCGTGAGGGCGGCCGACGTGATGCAGAGGGTGGATGCCACCCGCGCCAGGCGATCACTCGACCGAAGCGTGGTTGTTTCTGTACGGCTCAAAGGTGCCACGTCCAACTCCTTACACAAGGCCCATTTCTCGCGCTCTTGCGACTGCCTCGGTCCTGCGGCCGACCTGTAGCTTGCTGTAGACATTGTTGATATGGCGCTTGACCGTGCCGACGGCGATGACAAGGTGCTCCGCAATGTCTCGGTTTGAGTAGCCGGCGGCAATCAGGTGCAGAACTTCCAGCTCTCTGTCGGTAAGCGGGTCGGTGAGGCGCAGCGAGGCAACGGTTAATGGATCGTCCTGCTGCTTGATTACGGATGCGGCATCGTGGAGGATCCTATCCACGAATCCAGGGTCTATCGTCCGAAGCTCAGGAAGAAGCGACAGCACCCGTGGTCCTTCTTGGAGAAAGGCGCGTACGTAGGCTTGCGGACCTGCCAGTTGGATCGCGCCCCCGATGAGATCCAGCGCGGACCGGCGGTCTCCCAGGCGATCGGCTACGATTGCCTGGAGCAGCCAGGCCGAAATCTGCCACCTTACGAGATCGTGTTCGCGCGTGAAGTCTGCGAGGCGGGTGAGCCAATGGCGCGCATCGGCAAGCCGTCGCTGCGAGATCAGGACACGACCATAGGTGACGTGTTGTTCGATGCGCAAGAGACGGGGGCTGTCCTGCGGCGACAGGTGAACTCGGGCGGCCCAGCTTCGAGCGAAAACAAAATCGCCTTGCCAGAGATGGATATTGGCTTCCCAGGCGAGGAACCAGTCCGCATCCGCATAGCCCTTCTCACTGGCGTGCCGGTAGCCGTCCCTGAGTGCGGCCAGGGCGCGGTCGGTCTCGCCAAGCGCATACCACGTTGGAGCAGCAAGGGCCCGCGCATAGATCATCTCGTATTCCAGCCCGAGACGCTCCCCCAGTGCCAATGCCTCTCCGTGGTGGGCACGTGCATCCACCAACTCATTAGCCTCGTAGCTGAGGACGCCCAACTGGCTGTAGATGAACCCGGCGAGGGGCAGCGGAGCTCCCCCAGCATCGGCATAGTGGCGTAGCGCATCTACGCACATCGCTACAGCTTCCAGGCGTCGACCACGATCGTTGAGCAGCTTCACAAGGCCGCCCTCCGCTATGATGCCCAAGAGCCCCTCGTGCATCGTCCTGCTGACCCGCTGGGCCTCCCTCAGCGTCTCAATCGCCTCTGCTGCGCGGTTCAGTCGTTCCAGTGCCTCGGCCTTGGCCCAGAGGGCCAGCACCACCCATTGTGTAGCGCCCTGGGGCAGCAGGTCGAGAGCGTCCTCAGCATAATGGGTCGCCCGATCATAGGCCTGGTCATTGAATAGAACGATGAAGCTTCTCAGCGCGCGCAGCTTACCCAAGCTGTGGCGCAGGTGGGGAGAAGCATGGGGGGTTCCGGCGCCGGACGCCAGAAAGAACTCCTCAGCCGCCTGGGCGTAGTCGCCGGCCTCGGGTAGATCCCCGGTCATTGCCAGTATCCAGCCTCTGTAGATACAGAGCTCACCGTTGGCACGTACGCGCGTGTCGGGCAGCGCATCCAACCAACGCCGTACCGTGAGCACTTCGCCGCGGGTTGTCATTTCTTCGGCTGTCGATAGGATGAGGCGTTCGGCATCCGCCGTCATGCCGGTCCGAGCCGCCGCGGCGAGGGCGTGGGGCACGGCGCGATCCGGCATACCCTCGTCCTCATACCAGCGCATAGCCCGCTGGTGAAGGTCGATATCCTCCTGCGTGCTCAACATGCCGTGGAGGACTTCGCCAAACATACGGTGATAGCGAAACCATTGTTTCCGGTCGTCCAGCGCGATGATGAAGAGGTTTGCCTCGTCCAGCGTTTTGAGAAGCTCATCACTGTCGGTCCGACCGGTCACAGCGTTACAGAGTGATGCGGTCAGATGGTCTAGGGCCGATGTGGCTTTGAGGAACGCCTGAACAGCCTCCGGCTGTCGGGCCAACACTTCCGCAACCAGGTACTCGGCGACGTAGCGACTGCCTCCAGAAGGCTCTTCAAACGCCGGAATCGCCCTTCCCTTGGGAGGCGATATCCCGGCGTCGCCGTGCCGCAGGGTATCCTGATCATCCTGCATCGTCAGTGTCAGAAGTCTGAGCCCCGCGATCCACCCTTCGGTGCGGGCGGTGAGCGCCTCGATCGCGTCGTCGGACAGAGACAGGGTCTGCGTCCGCCGCAGGAATTGCGTGACCTCCTCCTTCGTGAAACGCAGATCCTGCGCCGTGATCTCGGTGACCTGGCCTCGCACCCGCAGACGGGGAAGAGTGAGGGGCGGCTCATCACGGCTCGTCACGACCAGGTGCATCGTCGGTGGCTGGTGATCCACCAGGAAATCGACTGCACGGTGAATCTCAGGCGTCTGGATCAGGTGGTAGTCATCCAGTACCAGCACAGAGGCCGTGTCGGCGCTGACGAGGTCGCGGATCAGCCCGGCTATCAGTGCTTCCAGAGGAGGCCCCTGCAGCGTCCCGAGCAGACCCAGTCCCGGCGACGCCCGCCCTATTGTGCCATCGACTTGCTGGAGTGCGGCGATCACGTGAGCGATCAGCCGTGCCGGATCGTTGTCGCCCTCGTCAAGGGTCACCCACGCCGCGGCACGTGAGGCGATGGGGCGATTCGTACTGTAAAGCCACGTGGTAGCCAACGTGGTCTTGCCGAACCCTGCAGGAGCCGAGATGAGCGAGAGTCGGCGGCCTTGCTGCAATCCCTCATCCAGTCGGTCAAGGAGGCGCGGGCGCGGCACCAGGTCGGACCGCTGAGGCGGTATGTACAGCTTGGTCGGCAGGATCGGCACGGGCATAGTAAGGCTATATTAGCATCGGACGGCGTGGACTCAAGAAGATGGGAGTAGGAAGTAAGGAGTAAGAGGTCAGGAATGGGCAGCAGGGAGAGCAACCCTCTGTACTTCATACTTCTCGTGACAAGAAGAGCCCCCTCCTCAAATCGAGGAGGGAGCTCCCGAATGGCTTCTGGTGACAGATGGGCTTAGGCGAGCCCTGCTTGTGCCCTAAGTGTCTCGACTTTATCGAGGCGCTCCCAGGGCAGATCCAGGTCATCCCGCCCGAAATGGCCATAGGCGGCTGTCTGCTTGAAGATGGGGCGGCGGAGGTCAAGGTCACGGATGATGGCACCCGGACGCATGTCGAAGTTTTCCTTGACGAGCTCAACGATCTTCTCATCGGGGATCACGCCCGTCCCGAAAGTCTCCACGGCTACGCTGGTCGGGTGGGCCACGCCGATTGCGTAACTCACCTGGACTTCTACGCGCTCGGCAACGCCGGCCGCGACGAGATTCTTGGCAATGTAGCGGGTCATATAGGTTGCGGAGCGGTCGACCTTCGTGGGATCCTTGCCGGAGAAGCAGCCCCCACCGTGGCGTGCTACGCCACCGTAGGTGTCGACGATGATCTTGCGGCCGGTCAGGCCTGCGTCCCCCGCCGGGCCACCGGTAACGAAGCGGCCCGTAGCATTGATCAGGAAATTCGTGTCCGCATCCAGGTATTTCTCCGGAATGACGGGCCGAACCACGTGCTCGATAATGTCAGCTTCGATCTGGTCGTGGGGCACATCCGGGTGATGCTGGCTGGCGATGACAACCGTGGCGATGCGCTTCACCTTGCCGTAGGCGTACTCGACGGTCACCTGGCTCTTGCCGTCAGGGCGCAAGTAGGGTAGCGTCCCGTTCTTCCGGACCTCGGCCAGGCGCCGTACCAACTTGTGTGCCAATGAGATCGAGAGCGGCATATACTCCGGTGTCTCTGTACAGGCGAATCCCATCATCATCCCTTGGTCGCCGGCACCGATGGTCTCGATAAGTTCGTCTTCGCTCATCTGGCCCTGCTTGTGCTCCAGAGCCTCGTCGACGCCCAATGCGATATCTGCGCTCTGCTCCTTGATAGAGACGATCACACCGCAGGTCTCGCCGTCAAAACCATACTTGGCCCGGTCGTAGCCGATGTCGGTAATCGTCTTTCGGGCAATGTCGGCGATCTCGACATAGGCTGAGGTCGTGATCTCGCCGGTCACAAGCAACAGACCGGTCGTCGCCACACAGTCGCACGCCACGCGAGCATCCGGATCCTCCGCAAGTATTGCGTCCAGCACCGCATCGGAGATCTGGTCGCACATCTTGTCGGGGTGTCCCTCCGTCACGGACTCTGACGTCAGGAAGTACTGCGGGTCTTGCATAAAGGACAATGTCATAGCGTATATCCCCTTCCAGAATGGTATCGATACCTCGTGCTCGACACGAATATCCAGGGCGGGCCCACCCTGTAGCTATTCGCCGGTAGTGCCACGCATCGCACAGGATCCGGCGCGTGGCACTACGCTATAGCCTACAACAAATCCGCCTAAGTGCAACCCTTGGCGGGAGCAGTTCGGTTGTGCCCCCTTGGCTTACCCCTCTGCAACTCAGCGCTGGAGGTCGTCACTCCGGAGAAACGTCGGTGTTCGAGACGTTGCGTAGTATACTTGGAGCATGTAGTCACAGCAGAGGGAGCGGTTATCTTTGTCTACAGATTCGGACGCGCCCGAATACGACCTTTCCGTGTTTCTCGCCCCGGTAGCGGCCTGGTTCCGGGAGACCTTTGGTGCACCCACGCCGCCGCAGGCGCAGGGCTGGCCTGCAATTCAGCGTGGTGAGCATACTCTGATCCTTGCACCTACCGGCTCGGGCAAGACGCTGGCTGCGTTCCTGTGGGGGATCGATCAGTTGTTTCGTGAGTTGTCGTCTCAGCCCGAAGGACAGGACAAGGCGTCAGCCGGGAACGAGGCGGGCGTAAGGTTGCTCTACATCTCGCCCCTGAAGGCCCTCAACAATGACATCCACCGCAACCTAAGGCGGCCGTTGGCCGGTATCCGCCACAAGGCCAAGGACATGGGGCTGGATCTGCCGCCGATCCGTGTGGCTGTGCGCTCGGGAGATACGCCTCAGCGCGAGCGGCGCGCAATGCTCAAGCAGCCCCCGGATATCCTTATCACGACCCCGGAGTCCCTGTATCTACTGCTCACAAGCCCCAAGGCCCGCGGGATGTTCCGCTCCGTCCGCACGGCGATCGTGGATGAGATCCATACCTTGGCAGGTAACAAACGCGGCGTTCACCTGGCCCTGAGTCTTGAGCGGCTGCAGGCGCTGGCCGAGCAGAACGTCCAGCGTCTGGGCCTGTCGGCGACGATCCGACCGCTGGAGGAGGTGGCCCATTTCCTGGGCGGAAGCCAGTGGGAGGACAGAGGCGAGAGTCGCGACCTAGTTCCCCGGCCGGTCACGATCGTCGACGCCGGTTACAAGAAGCCTCTCGATCTTCAGGTTGTCACGCCTGTCGATGACTTCCGTAATTTGCCCGGGGGCTCCATCTGGCCTTCGATCATCCCGCGGGTCCTGGACCTGATTCGTGAACACAAGACAACTCTCGTTTTTACCAACAACCGCCGGCTGGCCGAGCAGACCGCCGACCGACTCAACGAACAGATGGCTGCGGAGGCTGCGGGCAGGGCAACGGGTCTGATCGAGGACGGCGTCGTCAAGGGCATTGGACTGATGGCGACCGGGAAGGGCTTTGCTGGGGCCTCGGGACAGGGAGTGCCCGTCCGCGTTCACCACGGCAGCGTCGCGAAGGAAGCTCGCCTGGAGATGGAGCGTCAGCTCAAGGCGGGTGAATTGCCCGTCCTGGTCGGCACATCGTCCCTCGAACTGGGCATCGATATCGGTTCCGTCGAGTTGATTGTGCAACTGCAGTCCCCCAAATCAGTATCCCAGGGCCTGCAGCGTGTGGGGCGCTCAGGGCATCTTGTCGGGCAGACCAGCAAAGGCCGCATCTTTCCTACTCACCGCGAGGATGTGGTGGAGGCTGCTGCCATTGCAGGCGGGATGCTGCGGGGCGAGGTTGAGTCGACATATACGCCCCGCCATCCGCTCGACGTGTTGGCGCAGCAGATCGTGGCGCTGGTCTCGGTGGAGACGCAGGACGTCGAGGTACTGTTTGACCTAGTTCGCTGTGCCTACCCCTACAATGACCTGACCTGGCGTGCATTCGAGGCCACACTGGAGATGCTGGCCGGGCGATATCCCAGCCAATCCTATCGCGAGCTGCGGGCCCGGCTGAGCTGGGACCGTGTGAACAACAAGCTGGCTGCCCTTCCAGGATCGCGGATGATGGCGCTGACCAACGGGGGCACGATCCCGGATTCGGGCGCGTTCGGGGCCTACCTTGGTGACGGCAAGACCAAGCTGGGGGAGCTGGACGAGGAGTTCATCTTCGAAACGCGCATCGGCGATACGATGATGTTAGGCTCCCAGGTCTGGCGCGTGATCGATATGACCGACGATCGGATCCTAGTGTCACCCGCGCCGGGCGCCACGCCGCGCATGCCTTTTTGGCGGGGCGACTTTCCTTGGCGGCCCTATGAGCTGGGCGTCAGGGTGGGCGCATTCCGGCGTCTCGTCGCCGAACGCATCGAGGAGGTCGGACGCCAGCTTGGCGTGGCTGATCTCCGCGAGCTTGACGATCTGCGTGATGCTCCGGAGGTGCAGGATCTTCTAGCGTGGCTCCAGGCGTGTTATGCACTGGATGCGCGGTCGGCGTGGCATACGGTCACCTACCTCGCCGGACAGCTGGCTCACGCCGGCATCATCTCCTCCGATCGCGCCGTTCTGGTTGAGGTCTTCGTCGATCCTCTGGGCGACCCGCGGCTCGTGGTCCACTCGCCTTTCGGAGGACGCGTCAACGGCCCGTGGGGCCTGGCGCTGGCGGGTGCGTTCCGCGAGCGCACGGGCGTCGAGATTGAGGTCGAGACCAACGACGACGGCATCTTGCTGCGCCTCCTGGATTCGGAGGCCGAGTTCCCTCTTGACGTCGTCACCGATATGGGGCCGACCGAAGCGCGTGAACGCATCTTGCACGAGTTGCCCGACTCGGCCGTCTTCGGGGCGCATTTCCGCCAGAATGCGGCGCGTGCCTTGTTGCTGCCGGGCTCAGGACCAGGTAAACGTACGCCTTTCTGGCTACAGCGGCTGAGGGCCAAGGATCTCCTGCAAGTGGTCCGCCACTTTGAGGATTTCCCGATTGTGGCTGAGACCTATCGTGATTGTCTGGAGGATGTGCTGGATCTGCCCCACCTTGAGGAGGTCCTGGGTGCTATTCAGCAGGGGGCCATGGAGATCGTGGCCGTCGAATCGTTGACACCCTCCCCGGTCGCTCAGAGCCTGCTCTGGGACTTTGTAAGCACCCGCATGTATGAGCAGGATACGCCGCGGGCCGAGCGACAGCTCCAGACTTTGGCGGTGAATCGCGATCTGCTGCAAGATCTGCTCAAGGACGTTGCGCTCGATGAACTGCTGCGGCCCGAGGCCATCGAGGCGGTCCAGGACCGCCTGCAACACACGGCTCCCACGGCATGGGCTCGCACGTCTGAGGAGTTGGCTGTGCTGCTTCTGCAACTGGGGGATCTGTCATCGAGCGAGATCGCACAGCGAGCGCCTGTGGATCCATCGAGTTGGATCGCCCGCCTCACAGGGGAGGGGCGTCTCGTCGGACTGGACATCCCCACGCGTCGCGGCAGCGACCACCGATGGGTTCCCGCGGAGTACGTTTCGGACTACGTGGCGGCGTTCGACCTGGCGCCAGCCTCCACCCCCGCCGCCTTCTCTCCACGGGGGAAAGAGGAGATAGGGGTAGCACGGCGCAAGATCCTGGAGCGGTACCTCGGCCAGGCCGGACCCGTGACTCAGGAGACCATTCTGGCGCGCTATGGCTTCCCTGAGGATTGGCTACAGGCGGAGTTGGAGCGGCTTATCGAGGCGCGCGAGCTCGTCCACGGGCGTTTCACGCCTCGTCCGTCCTCTTCCGCCACCGACGGCGCCGTGGCGGAGTTTGTCGACCGGCGAGCCCTGGAGCAGATTCACCGCCGTACGATGGGCATCTTGCGCGCGGAGGTACAGCCGGTGCCGTTCACGACCTACGCGGACTTTCTGGCGCGCTGGCAGCACCTCCACCCCCGCGAGAGGCTTTCCGGCGACGGCGCCCTGGTGACGGTGTTGCAGCAGTTGCGTGCCGCCCCGGTCGTGGGCCGCGTCTGGGAGCGCGATGTCCTTCCACTGCGGCTGCGTGCCTACGAACCTTCAGAGCTCGACAGCCTTTGCCAGAGCGGGGAGGTCGCCTGGATCGGGTCGGGCGGCGTCGATCCACGGCGAAGCCGCGTACAGTTCCTCTTCCGCGGTGAAGGCCATATCTACCTCGAGCCGCCTCCGCAGGATCTTGGTGACCTCGGTGAGACAGCACAGGCGGTCTATGCTTTCCTCAAGTCGGAAGGTGCCGTCTTTTTCAACGACCTCGTCGCTGCGCTAGAGTTTGACACGACTGCGGTTGAGGGAGCGCTGGTCGAGTTGGTGATGGCGGGGTTGGTGACCAACGACAGCCTGGAGGCGATGCGCACCATCGTCGAGACAGCGGCCCCAGTCGCGTCCGGTCACTCGGAAGTCGGAGCAAGCGGCCGAGCGCGGGGGCCGTACAGCTCGCTGGAGGAGGATCTGGCAGAGCGTCGAGCCGACCTGGGACTCCCGGATCGGCACATCACGCGTCTGTCGGAGACAGCGCGCTACCGCTCGGCCAAGCGGCGCGTGCGTGAACGCCTGGAACGTCAGCGCCCGAACTATACGCACGTCACTACCCCCGCGGGACCCAGGTGGGTGGGGCGCTGGACGTCGGTGCACCGCTTCGGCATCCTTGGCAAGCCGGTGCCGGAGACCGAACGTGCGGCACGGCAGGCACGGCAGCTTTTGACCCGCTATGGCGTGGTCACACGCGAGAGCCTGGCAGATGAGGCCGGCGCGTGGGATTGGCCCCTGATCTACAGTCACCTGCAGCGGATGGAGCTGCGGGGTGAGCTGCGGCGCGGCTATTTCGTTCAGGGGCTGCCCGGCCCGCAGTTCGCGCTGCCCGACGTGGTGGAGCGGCTGCGCGCCCTGCGAGACGACCCGGCGGACGCCGCGGTCGTCGTGATGAGCGCGTGTGATCCGGCCAATTTATACGGCCCCACGCGGGAGGATGGGCCGGTCAGCGCGTCGGGCGAGCCTATCGCGTTCTCGCGGCTTCCTTCGACGTGGCTGGTGTTGCACCGGGGACTGCCGCTGCTCGTGGCGAGCAGCATGGGCTCCGACTTGACCACAACTGACGGTGCGGACGATGGGCTAGTGCAGCGCGCGATCGGTGCGCTCCTCGATCACCTGTCAGGCTTTGAGCGCCGCATCATCGTCGCCACGTGGAACGGCGACCCGATCCTCGACAGCGATGGTGCCCCCATCCTCGAAGCCTTGGGCTTCCGGCGCAGCTATCCGACGATGGAGTGGGACCGGGGCGTGTAGGTCCGCCCCGGCGGAGCGGATCAGGCCCGCACAACCTGCATCGCGATGTCGGCCCACTCCCAAAGACGCCGTGGATCATAGCGGACCGTGCTGATGTCCTTGAGGATGAACTCCAGCGGCGCGCCGTACCGGGCGCAGGCTTCGCGCGTCGCCTCCAGATCCGCCCGGACCGCGTCGGCGTTGAAGGTGTCTGTAGCGAGCAGCGCGGGGGACGGCTTCCGAGAGAACACGAAGTCGCCGCCAATACGCTCAGCCCCGCGCTCGACCTTCACCCAGGGGCTCATCGAGATCTTGCGCAGGTTGGGGATCTTGCGAACGATGTCGATCTTGGTGTCGAGGGGCTCGCAACAGCCGTAGTAGCCGAGGCCGAAGCGCTCGTACCACTTCACCGCGTAGTCGAGATCGAACTCCTGGTGCATCGCGGGGGAGACCGAGACGAAGATCTGGGCCATTCCCATCGTCCAGAGGTCCTTTGCCCGCGGGCGCGCGGGATCGAAGCCGGGCGCAGGGAGCTCGTCGGTGTAGGCGCCGGTGCAGTGGATCAGCGATTGCGGTTGGTGTAGGAGGCCCTGGTCCTCGAGCTGGTCGAGCATCGCTAGGTAGGCATCGGTGATGCGCCCCATCATCCTGTGGATGAAGTCCGGGCGATCGATCAGGTCGATGAGCGACGCCTCGACGCCGTGCCACTCCACGATACGATCCCAGACGGCGAAACCCGGCTCAATGCCCTGCATCCGCACATCAAGGATCCCGTCGAAGATCTCGTGGGCCTGAGCCTCTGCTAGAGCCGTGGCCTCCTCGTCGAGTGAGACCTCGGGCATGCGGATTTTCTCCAGGTCTTCCTCGGTCTTGAGTTGATCGATGTAATAGTGCCCGACGACGTCGTTAGCGGGATCGAGCACTGATCGGTCCTCGATTGGCTGGATGCCGAGATGTGCGCCGTCGATCCTCATGGGGATGTCGATCCACGGGTCGACCACCATGTCGACGCGCATGTGACGCCAAGCGTAGAGGGTTCTGCGCAGTTGGGTCTCGATGGCGCGGCAGAATGGATCCTCAGTGCGTAGGGCCAGCTCGCCATCGACGTCCATCTCGTGCCAGCAAACCTGGTCGATGAGAACCATCGGCCGGACGGGCTTCAGGCCGTTGAGTGCCTTCCAGAGGTTGATCGTCTCTTGCTGAACCGGGAGGGCCGCAATCTCGGCGATCTGCCGCCCCAGTTCTCTCAGGATTGTCTTGTCCATCTGCGAAAGGGTCATGGGCCTTCCTCCAATAGTGGATTGTGGAGTTCATTGTAGTCCAGATCCCTCAGAAGACTCCCGATTCTGTCCCAGTGAGAAAAGCCGGGTTAGGTGGGCGTCCGTTTCTTCTAGGTCCTTCCTCCCCAAAGTGTAGATCCTCCATCAGAACACGGCGTCACACCGTCTTATTCGCTGAGCGCGTAGAGGACGCCATCCAGCCCGCCGAAGTAGAGCACGCCCTGGGACAGCACCGGACCGGAGGCAGCCCCATACCAGGTGCCCTCTGCCTCCAGCGTTTCCGTCATCGGCAGGTGCCATTGCTCTGTCAAGGTCATCAGGTTAGGGTTATCCGGCTTTGGCCCAATCGCATAGGCGAAGAGCCCCTGTGGGTTGCCCTCAGTGTGTGTACAGCCGATTAGCAGGGTCTCGCCGGCTACAACCGGTGTTGCCCAGCAGAACATACCGGTGGCGTACATCAGTTGCAGGGACCCCTTCTCTGTGCCGAATCCATAGATCATCTTGCTTCCTGAGCTGCCGATGTAGATGGTGTCGGCGGCCAGGACCGCGGAAGATTCCACCCACAGGTTGAGCCCATAGCCAAAGTCCCACACCTTCTCACCGGTCCCTCGATCGAGTGCGAAGACAGCGGCCCTGCGGCTTGCCGTGAAGAGCAAATCGCCCGCCAGGAGCGCCGTCGACTGGATCTGACCGTCGAGGTTAGTCTTCCAGCGTAGGTCACCTGTCGCGGCGTCCAGGGCATAGGTCGAGCGGTCCCAGCTGCCGACGTAGACTGTGCCGTCGACCACCGCCGATGTGGCGCGCACCTTGTCCTGGGTCTGGTAGGTCCATAGCACCTCGCCCGCGTCGAGGGCCAGAGCGTAGATCCTGCCGTCAAAGCTGCCGACAAAGACCTTGTCTTCCGCTACCACAGGAGAGGACTGCCGGTAATCATAGTCGCTGGGGTCTGATCCCCCGAGCTGCTCGCGCAGGTCGCGCGCCAGTACGTTGCCGATGTCGGTCCGCCAGACCAACGTGCCGCGCTCGGAATCGATCGCGTAGACGTAGCCGTCATCGCTGGATATGAAGATGCGGCCTTGGGCGCTCGCCGGCTGGGAACGGATGATGCCCTGTGTGGCGAAGGCCCAGATCAGCGTGCCCGAGGCATCGTCCACGGCGTAGAGGCAGCCATCGTCGCTGCCCACATAGACAACGCCGCCGGCGACGGTGGGCGCTCCCCAGACGGCGCCCTTGGTGGCGTAGGTCCACCTGATCAAGGTGGCCGGATCGACGGGCAGAGCCGCGGTGAGTTCGGGGGCCGGAGTCATCGTAGGTAGGGGCACGGCCGTCGGTGCGAGGGTAGGCGATAGACCCGTCGCCGCCGGCACTTCGCTTGTCGGTACCGCCGCACAGCCACCAAGCACCCACGTTATGAGGACCAGCACTATCCGACCGACACCCGGCCAGATCGAACGTTTCACGATGGTCTCCTTGAGCTAGCGTCAGCAGTCACGCTTTGCCTTACGGTTCGACTACCCACCTGGGCAGCTTGCCTGCACCCACCAGCATCTCCACCTGACCTTCCATCGCACAGGGTCCATCCAGCTCACCTCCTGTGGATTCGTTTCCAACGCGGTCACATCACGCGCTTTCTCGGTAGGCTGTTCCC